>NZ_KB903839.1 GCF_000379825.1 Longispora albida DSM 44784 | reverse complement strand
GGAACGCCCTGCGCTTCTTCAACGTCTACGGCCCCGGCCAGAAGATCGAGGCCTACTACACCAGCGTCATCAACACGTTCATCCAGCGCATCCGCTCCGGCCAGGCCCCCACCATCGACGGCAAGGGCGAACAGTCGATGGACTTCATCCACGTCACCGACCTCGCCAAATCCGTCGTCGCCGCCCTCGANTCCGAACACGACTGCAAGCCCATCAACATCGGCACCGGCATCGACACCTCCATCGCCACCCTCGCCAAAATCCTCATCCAAGCCCTCGGCGCCAACGTCGAACCCATCTTCGTCCCCCGCGACGTCCTCGTCACCCGCCGCGCCGCCGACATCACCCGCGCCAAAAACATGCTCGGATGGGCACCAGAAATCACCGTCGAACAAGGCATGACCGAACTCGTCAAGGCAGCACTCGAGCAGTGAGCTTCCCGCCGAACCCCTACAACGAACACGCCTGGATCGCCGGTGATCCGGTCATCGGCCCGGGTACGTGGATCGGGGCATTCACAGTGATCGACGGCTCCGGTGGGCTGACCATCGGAGCCGGGTGCGACATCAGCTGCGGCGTGCAGATCTACACCCATTCGACGGCGAAGCGGTGCGTGTCGGGGCGGGAGTACGATCAGGTGGATCGCGCGCCCGTCACGATCGGCGACCGGGTCTTCCTCGGAGCGAACGCGACCGTGATGATGGGCGTCACTATCGGCGAAGGTGCCGTGATCGGGGCGGGTGCGGTGGTCACCAAGGACGTGCCGCCGTATACGGTCGTCTCTGGGGTGCCAGCCCGGCCGACGGCCACGGTGAAGGTCGACGGAGAAAACGTCAGTTTTGTCCCACTCGCAGGGAGCTAGTGTGCGCATCGCAGTCGTCAACAACTTCTTCCCGCCCCGGGTCGGTGGCAGCGCACACCTGTCCGACGCGCTGGCCCAGGCGTACGCCGCGGCGGGTCACGAAGTGCTGATCCTGACCGCCACGTACAAGGACGCCCCGCTGGAGGAGGTCCGCGGCGGGTGCCGGGTGATCCGGATCCCGGCGTGGACCATCCCGAAGCTGGGAGCGATCAGCTTCGACATCGGGTACACCCTGCGGCCCTCCCTGATGCGCAAGGTCACCAAGATCCTGGACGAGTTCCGGCCGGACGTCATCCACCAGCACGGCCAGTTCTTCGACCTGACCTGGGCCAGCGGGCTGTACGCGCGCAAGCGGGGCATCCCGGCCCTGCTCAGCATCCACACCCGGCTGGAGAGCCCGAAGAAGCCGCTGTTCTCCTTCGTGTTCCGGATGGCCGACGCCATGCTGGTCAACCCGATCCTCCGCTGGTACAGGCCGCGGCTCGTGGTGATGGACGTCCACATGGACGAGTACATCCACACCCGGTACCGCAAGGCGATCGGCGGGCTGGAGAACATCCCGGTGGGCGTCGAGCCCGACTGGCTGCTCGGCGGCGACCGGGCCAAGATCCGGGAGCGGCACGAGCTCGGCGACGCGCCGGTGATCCTGTCCATCGGGCACGTCATCCCGCTCCGGGACCGCATCCAGCTGGTGAAGGCCCTGCCCCGGGTCCTGGAGAAGCTGCCGGACACCAAGCTCCTCGTGGTCGGAGGCGTGTACTACGACGCGTTCCTCAAGCTGGCCGACGAGCTGGGTGTGCGGCACGCGATCGTCGCGCCCGGCGCCGTGCCGAAGTCGGAGATCCCCGACTACGTCGCGGCCGCCGACCTGGAGTGCCACGAGCTGGAGCCCTGGGGCTTCGGCACGGCCAGCCTGGAGGCGATGGGGGCCGGCTGCCCGGTCGTCGCCGTCGTCCGGCCGGACAACTTCCCCGGCATCGAGCTGAAGGACCGCGAGCACCTGTTCCTGGCCCCGCACAACGACGAGGCGGCGCTGGCCGACGCGCTCATCGAGGTGCTGGCCCACCCGGAGCAGGCCCGGCAGGCTGTCGGCACGCACGGTCGCCAGCTGGTCCAGGACCGGTTCTCGATGCAGCAGGTCGTCCGGCAGCACCTGGACGTGTTCGCCGACATGACCAGCAAGAAGCAGATGACCCGCAGCAAGTAGCACCGAGCACACGAAGAAGCCCCGGGCCGATCGGCCCGGGGCTTCTTCGTGCGGTCTGGCTAGGACGCGATGACGGCGTCCACCACGCGGTGCGAGGGCAGGATGCGACGGCGCTCGTCGTCGGCGTCCGCCCGGCCCGCCAGGATGTCCAGGAACCGGTCCAGCTGGGCCGCGAGCGGCTCACGGGCCGTGATCAGCTCCGGGATCTCGATGATGCTCTGCTGACGGTAGCCGCGGCCCTCGGGGGTGGCGGCGTCCAGCGAGACGTGCCGGTAGATCGTCACGTCGCGGCGGAGCAGGTCCACCTCGACGAGCCGGTCGACCTCGTTGATGACCAGCGTACGGACCTTGCGGTGCCCGATCCGGCTGGCCGAGACGCTGGCCATGCCGGTGCTGAAGGTCAGCATGGCCTCGGCCACGTCCTCGGCGCCGCTCAGCGAGCTGGGGTGGAAGTGGCCCAGCGCGCCCTTGGCCGACACCGGCTCGACGCCGCCGAAGACCTGAATCGCCAGGTCCACGTCGTGCACCAGCAGGTCCCAGGCCACGCCCGTCTTGATCCGCGGCGCGTACGGCGAGTGCCGGGTCGCGGTGACGTGCACCGGGTTGTCGATGAGCTGCAGCGCGGTGATGACGGCCGGGTTGTACCGCTCCAGCAGGCCGCACATCAGCGGGATCGAGTTCTTCTCGGCGAGCGCCACGACCTCTTCGCTGTCGGCGAGGCTCGCGCAGACCGGCTTCTCGATCAGCAGCGGCACACCGGCGTTGAGCACCTCGAGGGCGAGGTCCTTGTGGGCCTCGGTCGCCGAGGCGATGACGACGGCGTCCACACCGGACAGGTCACCGAGCTCCGGCGCCCAGGTGGTACCGAAGCGCTCCGCGACGGACTTGCCGTGCTCCTCGCGCAGGTCGACCAGCTTGACCAGGTCGGCCTTCTCGTGCTGCGAGATGACCCGGGCGTGCAGCGAGCCCATGTTGCCCGCGCCGACCAGCGCGATCTTCGGGTTGCTCATGCGCCGAGCACCTCCCGCACCGTGGCGACGACGGTGTCGACGTCACCCTCGGACAGGTGCTGGTGCACCGGCAGCGAGACGCAGCCGGCCACGACCTTCTCCGCGACCGGGGTCGGGTCGACGATCACGCCCGGGTGGTTGCGGTAGCAGTCGTAGTCGTGCATCAGCTTCGGGTAGTAGATGCCGCAGCCGACGCCCTTCTCGGTCAGCTTGGCGATGAACTCGTCACGGCTGACAGCGGCGTCGTCGCCGAGCACCACGGTGTACTGGTGCCACACGTGCGAGCGGCCCGGCAGCTCGGCCGGGAGGCGCAGGCCCGCGATGCCGGCCAGGCCCTCGTTCAGCCTGGCCGCGTTGTCCTTGCGCCGCTTGACCTGGTCGCCGTACGCGGCGAGCTGCGGGATCGCGATGGCGGCCTGGAGGTCGGTGAGCCGGTAGTTGTGACCGGCCATCTCGTACTGGTACCGGGCACGCATGCCCTGGTTGCGCAGCACCCGGAGCTTGTCGTCGATGGCGTCATCGTTGGTGGTGATGATGCCGCCCTCGCCGGTGGAGAGGTTCTTGGTGCCGTAGAACGAGAAGGTGCCGATCCCGAACGTGCCGGCGCCCTTGCCGTCGATCGTCGCGCCGTGCGCCTGCGCGGTGTCCTCGACAACGTGCAGGCCGTGCTTGGCGGCGAGCGGCGCGATCGCGGTCATGTCGGCGGCCTGGCCGTACAGGTGCACGGGCATGAGCACCTTGGTCTTCGGGCCGATCGCGGCCTCGAGCGCGGCCGGGTCCACGTTGAAGTCTTCTTCGCGGATGTCGGCGAACCGGGCGGTGGCACCGGCTTCCAGGATCGCGTTCAGCGTGGCCACGAACGAGAAGGGGCTCGTGATCACCTCGTCACCCGGCTGCAGGTCGAGCACCTGGAGGGCCGCGACAAGCGCCGTGGTGCCGTTGTTGACGGCTACCGCGTGCTTGGCGCCCACCAGCTCGGCGAACTCCCGCTCGAACCGCGCGACCATCGGGCCCTGGGCGATCATGCCGGACCGGATGACCTCGACTGCGAGGCGCTCGGCCTCCTCGTCGAGCTTGACTTTGGAAATCGGGATCACGAGCGCACTCCTCGATAAACTCTTGATAGCGTCCGTGACCGTACCAGGCATGTGACGATGCTCGCCAAGCCGCCCGCGACGCGGTGTAACGGCCTACATTGCCGTGCTACGGTGGCATCCGTTCTGTGCACACTCTTCGCGTCTTCGCGCAGGCCAGCTTTCGCCGCGCGGGCCAGGAAAGGTCGATCCGATCGTGGTGGTGACCACAACCCCCGGTAGCCCCGGAGAAGCCGTTCCCGCGGAAGCCGCAGAGGCCAAGAGCGGAAGCAAGCTCAAGCGCTGGGCCACCCTGGCCGTCCGTTACCTGATCATCCTGGCCATCGCGGGCTTCCTCGTCACCAGCGTGATGAACAACTGGTCGGACGTCGAGCACACCTGGAAGCAGCTGGCCTGGCAGTCGATCGCCGCCTCCCTGGTGATGGCGATCGCTGCGATGTTCGTCAACACCCTCGCCTGGCGCGCGGCCCTCAAGGACGTCGAGCACGACATCAGCGTCCCGGCCGCCGCGCAGATCTGCCTGGTCGGCGGGATGGCCAAGTACCTGCCCGGCAGCGTGTGGGCCTACCTCCTCCAGATGGAGCTGGGCAAGCGGGCCGGTCTCCCCCGGCCCCGCGCCTTCCTCGCATCCCTGCTGGCCACCGGCCTCGGCCTGACCACCGCCCTGGTCCTCGGCCTGGCCGGCGTGCCCACGATGCTCCAGGAGGCCAGGGACGGCGCCGCCGACTACGCGGGCGCCGTGCAGGTCTCCCTCTGGATCATGGCTGGCCTGCTGCCGATCGCCCTGCTGTGCGCGGTCCCCGCGGTCCTGACCCGGCTCGTCCAGCTCTTCCTGAAGCTCGTCAAGCGCCCGCCGCTGGAGAGCCCGCTCACCTGGGCCGGTGTGCTCCGCGTCGTCGGCTACAGCGCCCTGGGCTGGACGTTCTTCGGCCTGCACCTGTGGTTCCTGATCAACGCCCAGGCAGCCCCGGGCATCACCGGCATCCTGGTCTGCATCGCGGCGTTCGCCATCGCGATGAATGTCGGCATGTTCGCCATCATCTCCCCCTCGGGCCTCGGTGTCCGGGAGGGTGTCCTGGTCGCGGCCCTGGTGCCCTTCCTGAGCGACAAGCCGGGCGCCGTCGGTGCCGCACTGGGCATCGCCCTGGCCTCCCGCCTGATCCTGACCATCGCCGACGTGGTGACCGCCGGCGCCTCCTGGGTCACCGCCTTCAAGCTCGGGGCCACCAGGACCCGCTGAGGCTTCAGATCAGAGCAAAGCAAGATCAAAATCATTATCTGGTACGGGCGGCGATGCACTCGCCGCCCGTAACCGTCTCCGGGTCACACCAGCGCACGCCCGGCCTCCGGAGCACCGTACCGCTTCCTCACGGGACCAGGCCGGCACAGCACCCGGCCGGGGGCTACGTCCCCCGTACAAACTCATGCCCTTGACCTGGCTCCTGATCTAAGGCGCAGTGGCCCGCTGAGGGCGAGGCTGGCAAGCATTGAGCCCGCCTAGATACCGGTGTTGTATCTAGGCGGGCTCAATGCGCAGTCCAGCGTCGTTCTCAGCGGGTCTTAACGGTCACAAGGCGGGTGAACTCTCGGGGGAGGTCGTAGCCGTCCCAGATGGCCGCGAAGTCCAGGGCCTGGCCCAGTGGCACGATCCGGTCGACGCCGCGGCCGGCCAGCTCGTTGGCGAAGGCCAGCAGGTCGTCCTCGCCGAAGCCGAAGTGGGTGACCGTCTGGTCGCGGCGGACCACCAGGCTGGCCATCTCGCTGAGCGAGCCGAGCCGGGCCTCCGGGAAGGTACCGACGCCCAGCCAGCGGCGGGGCGGGGTCTCGGGCCTGGCGAGATCCACCGTGGCCAGCGCGTTGCCGGTGAAGTGGATGCCGGTGGCCTCGCCCTCGATGGCCATGCCGTAGGTCGCGACGCGCTTCTCGACGGCCATCGCCGGGTCGACCAGCGGCTGCTTGGCGGTGAGGACGCCCTCCAGCAGGGTGCGGAACTCGGCGCGGGCCGAGGAGACCTGGCTCTCCTCACCGATCCAGAAGATCGTGCGGGGCGAGGAGCAGGCGGCCTGGTCGAACCAGTACGCGTCGTTGTAGCAGCCCTCCGCCGCGCCCTTGCGCTCCTCGGCGCTCGCCGCGTGCCAGCCGGCCGCGGAGATCACCGAGAACGAGGCCCGGTCGGGGAACGTGAGGTCGCGGGCCGCCGGGGCCAGCGGGTGCTTGCGGATCTCGTGCACGGAACGGTCGCCGCCCCAGATGACCCGCAGGTCGCACGCAGCCGACAGCGCCGCAGTGACCTTGTCGTCGCGGCCGTAGGTGACCATGCGCTGGGTCTGGGCGATGATCGGGTCGGCCTCGGCCAGCGTCTCGTTCAGCGCGTCGAGGATGACGGTTGCCGCGCCGGCCGAGCGGGACGAGATCCGCACGATGTTCGGGTTGCCGGCGAGGGCCGACAGCGCCCAGGAGTACACGAAGATGGTGTCCACATTGGCCGGCGGCACGTGGAAGACCAGGCCACGGCCGAAGCGGAGCTGACCGGGCTCTGAGCCCAGCCGGGCCACGGCCTTCTCCAGCTCGACCCGGCGGAGGAAGAAGCCCAGCGAGGCCAGCTCGGGGAACCGGCGCGCGACGCTCGGCTTGAGCAGCTTGCGCGCGAAGGCTACCAGGAAGCTGATGACCCGCTCGTCGCCGACCTTCAGCGGCTGCCGCTCGGGGCGCACGCCCTCGATCAGCTCGGTGATCTCGACCGGCGGGCCGGCCGGGAAACGCTGCTCGATCACTTGTCGCCTCCGAAGGTGTCGCTGCAACCACGGGCCTCGGCCTTGGGCAGCCGGCCCAGGATGGAGAACCGCTTGCCCGGCCATGCGCCGTCGTCGATCCCGTGTACGACGCCGAGGTCCTCGGTCAGCAGCACGTGACCCGGGTAGGACTTCGGCAGGGTGGAGATCACCTCGACCACGCCCGGTACGCCGACCGGCTGCTCGGCCCAGGTCTCCGGGTCGCGGATGATGATGTCGGCGTGGTCAGGGCAGTACAGCTCGGCGGAGCTGCCGGTGCTGTCCGGGCCCTCGAGGTAGATCACGCCGATCTGCTCGACCATGCCGTAGAAGTTGTGGATCCGGGTCAGCCCGGTGTCCTCTTTGAACCTGCGGCGGAACTCCGCGTTGTCCACCGACTGGTCGATCAGCTTCTTCCAGCCACCGGAGTGGATCAGGATGCCGTTGGACAGGTCGAGCTTGTGCTCCTTGGCCAGCTCGTACAGGTACAGCCAGGCCATGAAGGTGAAGCCGAAGATCAGGAAGGGCTCGCCGCCATGCTTGGCGAGGAACGCAGCCACCGCCTCCGGGTCCGGCTTCTCCTGCTCGTCGAGGATGAAGGTGTGGTCGCGGCCGAAGTTCATCATGCCGAGGACGCCGGCCCCGCGCGCCGAGAACGACTTGCGGTTGGTGAACAGCGCCTTGGTGTCGGCGAGCAGCATCGGCAGCCGCTTCGGGCCGAGGACGCTCTGCATGGTGGCGGAGAGCATCTTCTGCTGGGTACCGGCGGCTTCCTTGTCCAGGAAGATCCGGCTCACGTCGCCCGTCGTGCCCGAGGAGGTCAGCACCTTGAAGACGTCGTCCTCGGTGATGCTCTTGATCGCGTGCTGCTTGAACAGCCGGACCGGCAGCCACGGCAGGTCGGCCAGGGTCTTGGCCTCGACGGTGCCCAGCGCGCCCAGCAGCCGGTCGTACTCCGGGGAGTGCGTGCGGTGGTGCTCGGTCAGCGCGACCAGCTCGGGAAGGAGAAGCTTCTCCCGCTCGGCCTGGGAGAGGGTGAAGACACTGCTCATGACAGCTCCCGGTAATTGATCTTGCCATTGCTGAGCAGGGGCAGCCGGTCGATCGGGCGGACGTCGAAGCCCGTGCGGTGCAGCTTCAGCCGCTCCGCCAGCAGGCTCTGGATCTCCTTGGCCCGCCCGGCGTCCACGCCCTCGATGTGCACGACGACGCACTCGCTACCGGACACGGCGGCCACCGGGCCCTCGCCGGCCCCGGTGACCAGGGCCTCGATGTCGGCCAGGTTGACGCGCACCCCGAAGATCTTGCCGAACCGCTTCGTGCGGCCCTTCAGCCACAGGAAGCCGTCCTCGTCGACGTGGCCGATGTCGCCGGTACGGAGCACGCCGCCCTCGTCATCGCCACGGGCCAGGTCGGCTGCCGTCTCGGCGTAGCCCATCATCACGTTCGGGCCGCGGTAGACGACCTCGCCGTCCTCGATGGACACCGCGCCGCCGGGCAGCGGCAGGCCGACGGAACCCAGCTTCGCGGCGAGCTTGTCCGCCGGGAGCGTGGTCATCCGCGGACCGGCCTCTGTCTGGCCCCACATCACGTAGAACCGCTCGGACAGGCCGCTGAACTTCTCGATCAGCTCGTCACGGAGCTTGCCGCCGGCCTGGGTCAGCGTGCGCAGGCTCGGGTGCTTGGCCGGCGTCCAGCGGATCTTGGAAAGCATCTCGTAGCTGTACGGCACGCCGGCCAGCGACGTCGCCTCGTACTGGTCGAACGCAGCCCAGAACTCCCTGGCCAGCACCCCGCCCTCGATGACGAGCACGGTGGCGCCCGCGGCCAGGTGGCTGTTCAGCACGGACATGCCGAAGCTGTAGAACAACGGCAGGCTGGTCGGGGCGACCTCGCCGTCCGTGATGCCGAGCACCTCGGCGATGGCGCCGGCGTTGTGCACGATCGCCTGGCGGGACAGCCGGACCAGCTTCGGGTCGCCCGTCGAGCCGGAGGTGGCCAGCAGCACGCCCAGGTCGGGGTGCGGCTGGTGCTCCGGGGCGTTCTCCCTGATCCATGCCTCGCCCAGGACGTCACCGGTCACGTACCCCTTGGGCAGCTCGCCCGGGTCAGCGCCGGCCCCGCCCTCGCCGATCCCGGTGACCACGGCCGGCTCGAACCGGCGGACCAGCTCGGCCAGCGTCTCCGGGGCCAGGGCCGGGTCGAGCAGGGCGACGGGACGGCCGGCGGCGAACGCGCCCAGGTACCGCCGGACCGCAGCCACGGTCTGCCCGGTGCGGGCGAACACCGCGCCGGGCGGCACCGCGTCGTACAGGTCAGCCGGGCTGAGGTCCGCGCCGGTCAGTACCGCGCCCGTCGCGGCGTCGATGACCCGGGCGCTGTCCGCCACCAGTCGCATTACAGCACCAATCCTCCGTCGACCCCCAGCACCTGACCGGTGATGAAGGCCGCGTCGTCACTGACCAGGAACGTGATCGCCTTGGCCACGTCGGATGCCTCGCCGAGCCGGCCCAGCGGGGTCGCCGCCCGCTGCTTGGCCAGCACCTCGTCGGACAGGCCGGCGGTCAGGTCGGTCGCGATCACGCCGGGCGCGACAGCGTTGACCCGCACGCCACGGCCACCCAGTTCCTTGGCGGCCGACTTGGTCAGGGCCTCCAGGGCGGCCTTGGACGCCGCGTACACGCTCTGGCCGGCGCTGCCCTGCGCGCCGGCGATCGAGGCCAGCAGGACGATGGCACCGGTCTTCTTCCGGGTCATCACCCGCGCAGCGGCCTGGACCGCCGCCACCGCGCCGGTGACGTTGGTGTCCAGCACCCGGCGGACGTGGTCCTCCTTGAGCATGCCGAGCAGGCCGCTCTCCATGATGCCCGCGTTGGCCACCAGGATGTCGATCTTCCCGTGCTCACCGGCGATGCCCTTGATCACGGAGCCGACGGCGTCGAAGTCGGTGACGTCGAGGGCGAGGCCGGAGGCCGCGCCGATCTCCTTGGCGACCTCGCTGGCCTTCTCCGCGTCACGCCCGGTGATGATCACCGTGGCGCCGGCCGCGGCCAGCGCCTCGGCACTGGCCCGGCCGATCCCCCGCGTACCGCCGGTGACGACGGCGACCTTCCCGGTCAGGTCAGGCATTGGCGCCCAGCTTCTCGAGCATGTCCACGGCGACCTTGAAGCTGCTCATGTCGATGACCTGCTCGGTCTCGAACTGCACGTCGAACTCGTCCTCGATCGCGGCGACCAGGGTCATGTGGCCGAGGGAGTCCCAGGCTTCGATGTCGCGGTACTTCAGGTTCTCGACATCCACGTCCTCGCCGAGCTCGAGGGCCTCGACGAACACGTTCTTGAGCCGGTCGTTCAGTGACATGTCAGTTCTCCGGGTTGTTGATCTTCGCCCACTCGGTGAGCTGGTCGGACACTTCGGCGGGCAGGCCGTCCGGCAGCGGGGCCTTGCCCTTCAGGTAGAGCTCGACGGCCGCGACCTGGGCCTCGTCCAGCCCACGGCGGGACAGGCCGACGGTGTTGATGCTGACCGCGCGGGCCGGGTTGCCGACCGTGACGGTGTAGGGCGGGACGTCCTTGCGGACCGCTGAGGCCATGCCGACCATCGCGCCGGGGCCGATCTGGGCCCGCTGGTGGACGACGGTGCCCATGCCGACGTTCGCGCGCGACCAGACGCGGGCGTGCCCGGCGATCTGGACGGCGGAGGTGAGGACGACGAAGTCGTCGACCTGGCCGTCGTGGCCGACGTGGCTCTGGGCCATCAGGTAGCAGTCGTTGCCGATCCGGGTCGGCTCGTGCGTGCCCTGGTGGATGGTGACGCTCTCGCGGATGATGTTGCGGTCGCCGATGATCACCCCGGCGCCGGCCACCTCGTCGTCCCAGCCGGCCGGGTGGGGGGCGCCGAGGGACTCCGCCGGGCCGCCGATCGTGGTGTGCGGGCCGATGTGGTTGCCGTCACCGATCACGCACGGACCAGTGATCACGACATACGGGCCGATCAGGTTGTCGTCGCCGAGTTCGACGCCCGCACCGATGATGGCGGTGGGATGGATGCGATTCGCCACTTTAGTCCGTTACTCCGTCGATGTCTGCAAAAGGGGCCAGGGCGCACAGGCCCGGCCCACGCGAGTGTACCCACGCTGCCAGCCGCCCCGCCGCTGGCCGGCTCCCCGGCCAGACCGGCTCACCGGGCCAGGACCCGCCGTCTTACCCGTGGTCGCGGGCTCGCCGGAGGCACCAGCGGGCGTGTGCCGCGGGCAGCTGACAGTACCCGGCGCGTGGCGGGGCTCACCCCCGGCTCCGCTCGCCGGCCCCGAGCCGTCCCCGCTGCTCCCGCCGCCGTCGCAGGCCGGCAGCTGACTGTCCAATGTCGGGGGTGCCGGGTATGGTGGCGGCGCGGGGGCGAGGTGCGGCCCCGGCCCGATTCACGTGAGGACACACCAGCATGACGCAGACGCAGAAATCCGGCGTCCACGACTTCGAGTTCTTTTTCGGTACGTGGAAGCTGATCAACCGGCGCCGCAACCGGGACGGCGTGTGGGAGGAGTTCCCCGCCGACCAGGTCAACGAGCGGCACCTCGACGGCTCGATCCTGATCGAGCACTACCTCGGCCCGTTCCCGGGCAAGGAGGACGGCCCGCTGAAGGCCGTCGCCGTCTACGCCTTCGACCACGACGCCCAGCTCTGGAAGATCGTGTGGCTGTCGAATGTCGAGGCCCCCGACTTCACCCCGCTGGTCGGCAAGTTCAACGAGGACGGCACGGTCGGCGAGTTCTTCCAGGACCTGAAGGACGGCGAGGGCAAGCCGTTCCAGCTCCGGTTCACCTGGGACAACATCACCGAGGACTCGTGCGAGTGGCGCCAGTGCCTGTCCTACGACGGGGTCAACTGGGACACCAACTGGACCCAGAAGTACACCCGGGTCAAGTAAACGGGGCGAACACGGAAAAGCGGCCGGAGGATGATCCTCCGGCCGCTTCACTGTGTGAGCTAGCCGCTGCGCCGGTTCGAGTAGGAACGGCGGGCCGGGATGACGGAGCCCTTGCCCTTCGGCGGGGCGAAGCCGTGCTGCTGCTGGATCTGCTTGCCCTTCGCCCGGCGCTCGGCCCGGGTGAGCTGGGCCTCTTCGGCCGGCTGGGTGGCGTCTGCCGCAGCGTGGTCAGGCTGGGTTTCGTGGTTCTCGGTCATGGGTGTCTCCTGACGATAAGCGTGTGGATGTCCGGACCTGGCCGTCACGCGGGAAGGGGCGTACGGCGGCGGAGGCGATGCCTACCCGTAGAGAAGCTCGAAGAACCACATGCCCGGCACGGTATCAGCCGTTCCCGCCAACCGCATCCGATTTCCCGGCCCGGGCGAGTTCGGCCTGGACGGCGGCGGCGAGCGTGACCGGCGCCCGGCCGAGCAGGTCCGCCAGGTGCGGGGTGGTCCCGGCGAGGGTTCCGGCGGCCATCGTGGTGTGGATGTCGACCAGGATCGCGTTCAGGAAGTCGGGTACGCCCTCGGCAGCCAGGAGGCTGGCCAGCTCGGTGCCGGAGACGGGCCGGTGCTGGAACGGCGTGCCGGTACCGGCGGTGAGCAGCCCGGCCAGCTCCGCGAAGTTCCACGCCTCGGCCCCGGTCAGGTCGTACGCCCGGCCCTCGTGCTCGGGGCCGGGGCTGGCGAGTACCTGGGCTGCCGCCTCGGCGAGGTCGTCACGGGACGCGGTGGCGACCCGGCCGTCCCCGGTCGCGGACACCAGGTCGGGGTCGGCGGTGATGCCGGTGAGGAAGTTGTCGGTGTAGAGCGGGTGCCTCAGGAAGGTGTACGGCAGCCCGGCGGCCAGGATGGCGTCCTCGGTCTTGCGGTGGACCTCGCTGATGCAGGGCGGCAGGCCGAGCGCGAGGCTCGTGTAGACGAGGTGCTTGACGCCGGCCTCGGCTGCGGCGGTGACGGCGGAGGCGTGCTGCCGGTACCGCTCGGAGTGCGGCAGGGCCGTCGTGGAGACGAGAAGCATCCGGTCGACGCCGGCGAACGGGAGGCTGCCGGGTTCGTCGAAGTCGCCTCGGCGGACGTCGACGCCCAGCTCGGCGAGTTCGGCGGCTTCCGCGGGGTTGCGGACGCTGACGGCGACGCGCTCAGCGGGTACACGATGAAGCAGGTGATGGACCACCCGCCGGCCGAACTGTCCATTCGCACCAGTGATCAGCAGCATGCTGGGGAGGTTATGAGCAGCGGATCGGCGCGGGAACGCACGATGCCGAACCGATGCCGAGCCGGTGCCTGATCGCGGCACCGGCCCGGGGAGTCGCTACCGGAGTTCGGCGGCGACCAGTTCCGCGATCTGGACCGCGTTGAGCGCGGCGCCCTTGCGCAGGTTGTCGTTGGAGCAGAAGAACGCCAGGCCGTGCCCGACGGTCTCGTCGTTGCGGATCCGGCCGACATAGGTCGGGTCGTTGCCGGCGGCCTGGAGCGGGGTGGGGATGTCGGACAGCTCGACGCCGGGTGCGCCGGCCAGCAGCTCGCGGGCCCGCTCGACGCTCAGCGGCCGGGCGAAGCTGGCGTTGACCTGGAGCGAGTGGCCGGTGAAGACCGGGACCCGCACGCAGGTGCCGGACACCTTCAGCTCCGGGATCTCCAGGATCTTGCGGCTCTCGTTGCGGAGCTTCTGCTCCTCGTCCGTCTCGAACAGCCCGTCGTCCACGATGGAGCCGGCCATCGGGAGCACGTTGTAGGCGATCGGCCGGGCGTAGAGCTGCGGGGCGGGCAGCTCGACGTTCGCGGCGCCGGAGACCAGCTCCGTCGCGCGGTCACCCAGCTTGCGGACCTGCTCGTCCAGCTCGCCGGCGCCGGCCAGGCCGCTGCCGGACACCGCCTGGTAGGTGGAGACGACGAGGCTCAGCAGGCCGGCCTCCTCGTGCAGCGGGCGGAGCACCGGCATGGCGGCCATCGTGGTGCAGTTCGGGTTGGCGATGATGCCCTTCGGCCGGTTGCGGGCGGCGTGCGGGTTGACCTCGGAGACGACCAGCGGGACCTCCGGGTCCATCCGCCAGCCGGAGGAGTTGTCGATGACGACGGCACCGGCGGCGGCCACCTTGGGCGCCAGCGCGAGAGCCGTGGTCTTGCCCGCCGAGAAGATCACGATGTCGAGGCCGGTGTAGTCGGCCGTCGCCGCGTCCTCCACCGTGACCTCGCCGCCGGCCCACGGCAGCGTCCGGCCCGCCGAACGGGCCGAGGCGAACAGCCGCAGCTCCGTCACGGGGAAGGCCCGCTCGGCCAGAATGTTCCGCACGACGCCACCGACCTGGCCGGTGGCTCCCACAATCCCGATCCTCATCCAGCGAGCCTATCCCCACGGAAGGTTTCAGGCCCACGCCGGTGACCAGCGGGAAAACCCCTTTCATCTCGTACCTGACGAGCCACGATCTCCGTCCGGCGTGGCAACGGCCGCCCCCGCGCAGCACACTCGGTCAGATGAGCATCGAGCGCGTGGACTTCGGCCACATCCTCCGGCCGGCGAGCGAGGCCGGCACCGAGCACCCCCGCGCGGAGCCGGTCCTCGGGTACCTCGTGCGCCGGCCGGAGGGCGTGCTCCTCTTCGACACCGGCATCGGGCGTGGCGACCCGGAGACCGAGGCTCACTACCAGCCGGTCCGCCGGAGCCCGGCCCTCGGCCGGGTCGACATCATCGTCAACTGCCACCTGCACTTCGACCACTGCGGCGGGAATCCGGACTTCCCGGGCACGCCGATCTACACGCAGGCCGGCGAGCTGGCCCGGGCGCGGGCCGGGCAGTACACCTTCGACCACCTGGTGGCTGGCGGCGGCTACGTCGAGCTCGACGGCGAGGCCGAGATCTGGCCGGGTGTCTGGGTTGTCCCGACTCCCGGGCACACCCCGGGGCACCAGTCGCTCGTGGTCCGCGAGCCGGGCGGCGTGACCGTGCTGGCCGGGCAGGCCCGGGACTTCGCCTCGGAGTTCAGTACCGACTGGATGGCCAGGGCGACGGGGGCCGGGCCGTATCCACAGTGGCTGGACCGGATCGCCGAGTTCCGGCCCGGCCGGGTGTGCTTCGCGCACGACCAGGCGGTGTGGGTCCGGGAGCAGGTGGCGTCGCTGGGCTCGTAGGCTGGGGATCAGTAGGAGGTTCTAACTCAATGGCGGTGGTGCTATGGCGAGGTCCAGGAGGCGGCGGAATTCTGCGCAGTCCGGTCGTCTTCTGGGGCCGCCAGAGCGCCGCCAGTCATTGAGTTAGAACCTCTAAAGCTCAGAGGATGGTTATGGACGACTTCACAGCATTCCGGGAGATCCCTGCTACGACGCTGGCCGAGAGCCTCGGCCGGGCACAGGTCATGGATATCGGCATCCGGCCACTGTGGACGCCGGTGCCGAGGATCGCGGGACCGGCCTTCACCGTGCGGTGCCCGCCGGGCGACAACCTGATGCTGCACGCCGCGATCTACCGGGCAGCCCCCGGTTCCGTGATCGTGGTCGAGTCCGGTGACCTGGACTACGCGCTGGCCGGCGGGAACGTCTGCGCCGTCGCCCAGCGCCGTGGCGTGGCCGGATTCGTGCTGGACGGCCTGATCCGGGACCTCGGCGAGATACGCGAGAACGGCTTCCCGGTCTTCGCCCGTGGCATCATCCCGATCCCCGGCACGAAGGGCGCGGCCGGGCCACTGAACACGCCGGTGCGGTGCGGCGGCGTGACCGTGGCGCCCGGCGACATCGTCGTGGCCGACGAGGAGGGCGTGGTCGCCGTACCGGCTGCCCGGGCGGCGGAGATCCTCGCCGTGGCTCAGGCCAAGCTGGCGAAGGAGGCCGCCGAGAGCCTCAGCGACTGGGAGGCCGCCCACCGAGCCAAGGTCGACAAGGCGCTGGCCGGGCTGGGTTTCACCGGCTGACAACTGAAACCGGGGCCTCGCCCGCCGGGCCGATCGGCTTCCTGGACTCCCCAGAACGCCGCG
The DNA here is from genome assembly GCF_000379825.1 of Longispora albida DSM 44784. Taxonomy (GTDB): domain Bacteria; phylum Actinomycetota; class Actinomycetes; order Mycobacteriales; family Micromonosporaceae; genus Longispora; species Longispora albida. The sequence continues at coordinate 207,417 of NZ_KB903839.1, read as the reverse complement.
ACCCTGACCGGCGAGGCCCCGCTGCTTACTTCGTGGCTGCTTACTTGAGGGTGGCCGAGCAGGTCACGCTCTTGCTGGCGGTCTTGGTGGCGAGCACCTTGCCGGCCTGCGAGATCTTGCAGGTGAGGGTGCCCGTGCCGCTGGCGGCGATGCTGATCATGCCGGACTGGCCGACGGTGGCCGTCTTCCGCCACGGCAGGCTCACGTTGCTCGCGGTGTCGGCCTCGGCGGCGGTGTTGTAGTTGAGGCTGCTGGCGGTGCCGGTACCGGTGACTTCCAGCGTCACGGCTCCGCCGCCGCCAGCACCAACCTTGGTACCGGTGGCCTTCGGGGTGGCGGTGGCCGCGCCGTACTTCGCCGTTGTCGGCGTCGCGGTGGCGGTGACCTGGGTGTTGGTGTGCGTGCGCGTCCGCGACCGGCGCTTGCAGCCCGGCAGCAGGGTGACCACGAGGGCCGCGGCGAGGATGATGGCGATCTGCTTCTTCATATCCGGCCAGCCTGCCGTAACCCGGTTTCGCCGCGCTTTCATCTCGCTAGCGTTCCGCATGAATCGAACGGCTTCGACCTCACACGGGCACAGTGGACTGTGGCGTGAGGACCGGCTGGGCCTCGTATGCCTCGCACGCCGCGTCGATCTCCTCGATGTGCCGCTCGGCCCATTCGCGGACGGCCTGGAGCGGGCCGCAGAGGCCGTGGCCGAGCGGGGTGAGGGCGTACTCGACGCTGGGCGGGGCCGTCGGGAAGACCGTGCGGGTGACGAGGCCGTGTTTCTCCAGCTCGCGGAGGGTCTGCGTGAGGACCTTCTGGCTCACGCCGTCCAGGAGGCGGCGGAGTTCGCCGAAGCGGTGCGGGCGTTCCTGGAGGGCGCAGATGACGAGGAGCGACCAGCGGTTGGACACCAGGCCCAGCACGTACCGGCTCGGGCAGTCGCGAAGGTACACGTCGTAGGTGGTTTCCATCGGGTACCTATAACACGGCAAGGTACCTACAGCACAAGTTTGTGCCTTCTTGCCGCCGGTAACCAGGTGTCCGAGGCTGGGGTCATGCGAGTGATCACAGTTGAGAAGTTCGGTACCGAGCCGCAGACCGTCGTGCCCGGTGAGGCCGTCCGCCCGGAGCCCGGCCTCGGCGAGGTGCTGATCGAGGTGCACGCGACCAGCGTGAACCCGGTCGACGCGAAGAAGCGCTCCGGCGACCTCGGCGACCTGGTGGGCGCCGCTCCCTACGTACCGGGCTGGGACGTGTCCGGTGTCGTCGTGGCCAGCGGGCCGGGCGCGCGGTGGGAGCCGGGCGACGAGGTGTTCGGGATGCCGCTGTTCCCCGTACCGGCGAACACGTTCGCGGAGTTCGCGCTGGCCCCGTCGTACCAGGTCGCCAGGAAACCGGGCACAGTGGACCACGCCACGGCCGCCGGGCTGCCGCTCGCCGGGCTGACGGCCCTCCAGGCGCTCGACCTGGCCGGTGTGGGTACCGGGACGCGGGTGCTCGTGCATGCCTCGGCCGGCGGGGTCGGGCATCTGGCGGTGCAGCTGGCTGCGGCCCGGGGCGCGCACGTGATCGGTACCGCCCGGCAGGTCAACCACGAGTTCGTGCGCGGGCTCGGGGCTGCGGAGGTCGTGGACTACACGGCAGCCCCGTTCGAGACGCAGGTGTCCGATGTGGATGTGGTGCTGGATCTGATCGGCGACGAGTACAGCCACCGGTCACTCGGCGTACTCCGGCCGGGCGGCGTCGTGTACCGGCTGGTCGGGCCGGTCGACGACGAGCTGAGGGCTGCCGCCGCCGCGAGGGGCGTGCGGGCGGCCACTCACCTGGTACACCCTGATGGTCCTGGTCTGAGCCGGCTGGCGGAGCTGGTCGATGGCGGTCAGCTGAGGCTGGCCGTGGCCGGCCGGCTCCCGGTGGAGCGCGCCGCCGAAGCGTTCGCGCTCAGTGACACCGGGCGGACCAGGGGAAAGCTGGTGCTGACAGTCAGCGGATAGACGAAGAGGTGGGCTTGAACGGGGCGCCGTGGCCGGGGACGATCACGTCGGCGACGGCGAGGACGCGCTCACGGCTGGCGCGCAGGCGGTCCCGGTCGGGGGCGATCGGGTCCTCGGCCGGGCCGGTCTCCCGCCACCACAGGTCGCCGGCGAAGGCCACGACGCCGTCTGCCGTGCCAGCCAGGACGGTGATGTCCTCGTGGCTGTGGCCGGGGGTGCGGATCAGCTTGATCGACGGGGTCAGCTCGTAGCCCTCCGCGTCGCGGTCCTCCCACTGGTCGTGGGTGTAGATGGCGTGGTGGTCGTGCATGCGCGCGTTGCCGAACAGGCCTGCGTTGATCGTGTTGTCCGGGTGGTGGTGGCTGAGCACCACGTCGGTGATCTGGTCCGGGGTGACGCCGAGGTCGGCGAGGGGCTTGAGGATGGCGTCCTGGCCCGGGACCATGCCCGGGTCGACGACGATGCGCCGGTCGCCCTCGGCGAGGTAGGACACGGTGGCGGCGACGCCGGGGCCGGTCGAGGTGGTGTAGCCGATCGAGAGGATCTGGTAGAAGGCGCTGGTCTCGCGGGGTGCGTCAGTCATGCCTAGATCATTTCTGATCTTGTACCCGGGCGCCAGTGGCACGATTGCCAACCATCGCAGGTATCATGCCAAGATGTTGTCGATCGCCGCGTACGCTCCCCCGGGCACCGGAGCCTTCGGGCTGAGCCTGGTCGCCGAGGTGTTCAGCCCCCGGCCCAGCCTGCCGCCCTTCGAGCTGGCGGTCTGCACCGACGAGCCCGGCCCGGTGCTGACCGACCCGGGGCTGACCGTGCACGTGGAGCACGGCCTGAGCACGCTGGACAGTGCCGATCTCGTCCTCGCGCTGCCCGGCATCCACTATGACCGGTGGAGTGCCGGGGCGGTAGCCGGGTTCCGGGCGGCAGCCGGGCGCGGGGCGCTGGTCGCCGGGCACTGCGTCGGGGTGTTCCTGCTGGCCGAGGCGGGGCTGCTCGACGGCCGGCGCGCGACGACGCACTGGCGGTTCGCGGCGAAGCTGCACAGCGGGTACCCGGAAGTCGTCATCGAGCCGCACCACCTGTACATCGACGAGGGCCAGATCCTCACCGGGGCCGGGGCAGCTGCGGGCCTGGACATGTGCCTGCACCTGGTCCGGCGTGAGCACGGCGCGGGCGTCGCCAACGCCATCGCGCGGGAGCTGGTCGTGCCGCCGCACCGCGAGGGCGGGCAGGCGCAGTTCGTCGCGGCTCCCCTGCCGCCGCCCGGGACGACCGGGCTGTCCGAAGTGCTCGACTGGGCGAAGGCACACCTGAGCGAGAGCCCGTCGGTCGACGATCTGGCGGCCCGGGCGCGGCTGAGCCGGCGCACGTTCATCCGCAGGTTCCAGGAGGCGACCGGGACCTCACCCGGAGCGTGGCTGATCGCGCAGCGGCTCCAGCTCGCCGAGGAGCTGCTGGAACGCACGAGCCTGCCGCTGGAGGAGGTCGCCAGGCTGGCCGGTTACGGAAGTGCCGCCATGCTGCGCGAGCAGTTTGTCCGCCGGCGCGGCGTACCGCCCAGTGAATACCGGAAGACGTTCGCCTAGATCGCTATTACAGTCCGCGGCGTGCAACTCAGAACAGACATCGAAGATCTGGTACTCCGCGAGCTGACCATCGCGGACACCGAGGCCTACCACGCGCTCCTCCAGGCGAGCGCCGGGCACCTGACCCAGTTCGGGAACTACGAGGACGACCTCGCACAGTCCCTTGAGGACGTCCGCGAGTACTTCAGGAACCCTGACGACGACAACTACCGCTTCGGCCTGTGGTACCAGGGCGAACTCGCCGGGCGCGCCGACCTCAACCCGGTGAACCCGCCGCACTTCGTCCTCGGCTACTGGCTCGGCGGCACCTACACCGGCAAGGGGCTGGCCACGGCTGGCTGCGAGGCGCTGATCCGCTACGCCGGGAAGGAACTGGCCGCGACCGAGATCTACGCCGGCGTCACGCACGGCAACGACAAGAGCGTCGCAGTCCTCGACCGGCTCGGCTTCGAGCAGGTCGCCGAGTTCGAGGACTACACCCGGTACCGCAGGGTTCTCTAGGTTCGAGTACGAGGGAGTCACCGGGATGCAGACGTTCACGACGCCGGACGGTACGGAGCTGGCCTACCGGGTCACGGGTGACGGCCCGCCGCTGGTGTGCGTGCCGGGCGGGCCCGGGCAGGCCTCCGCCTACCTCGGAGACCTGGGCGGCCTCACGGCGTACCGGGCCCTGGTCCTGCTGGACAACCGGGGTACCGGGGCGTCGGCGGCCCCCGCAGACCCGGCCACGTACCGGATCAGCCAGCTCGCCGAGGACATCGAGGCGCTGCGGATCCACCTCGGGTACGAGCGGGTCGACCTGCTGGGCCACTCGGCGGGCGGCGGCACCGCGATGCTGTACGCGGCGGCGTACCCCGACCGGGTCGGCCGGCTCATCCTGGCCAGCCCGTCCCTGCGGGTCACCGGGCTGCCGTCCGGCCTCGGCGCGGACGCCGTGATCGCCAGCCGGGCCGGGGAGCCGTGGCACGCGGAGGCCGTCCGGGCGCTGACGGCCGAGGCCGGAGACGCCGACGAGCTGTGGCGGCTCCGGTACGCGTCGGCCCCGTTCCTGTACGGCGAGTGGAACGCGGTGACGCAGGCCCAGGCCGGACGGGAACGCGCCGAGTTCGCCCCCGAGGCCGAAGCCGGGTTCTACGCGGAGTTCGATGTGGACGGTGCGGCCGTCCTGGCGGAACTCGCGAAGCTGGGCGACCGGGTACTCATCATCGGCGGTGACCTCGACATCTGGCCCACCCGGGAAGCGCTGGCGGCCCTGAACACCCAGGTACCGGGCTCGCGGCACGTGACAATCCCCGAGGCTGGCCACTTCCCGTGGCTCGACAACCCGGCGGCCTTCGCGTCCGCTGTGGACGGCGGGCTCCACGTCCGGCCAGCCGGGACGACGGCGGAGATCAAGGACTGGCAGCACGTCCACAACGCGATCATCCCGGCCGACGCGCTGAGCCTGGAAGAGGTCCGCGAGCGGGTCACGCGCAACCGGCTCGACGTCGCCTACGCCGCAGGCACCATCGTCGGCTGCTCCACCGTCCGGCCCCCGGCCGAACCCGGCGCCCCGGCCATCGTGATCGCGCGGGTCCTCGCGGAACACCGTGGCCAGGGCTTCGGCACCGAGATCCACCACCAGGCCCTCGCACACGCCCGCGAGGTACTCGGAGCCGAGGCAGTGGAGACGATCGTCTGGGTTCCCAACACCTCCGGCCTCCGCTTCGCCGCAGCGAACGGCTACACGGAGGAAACCGACCGGTACCAGCCCGAGGGCGAGGAAGGCACGTACCTCACGCTCCGCCTCACCTCCTGAACACCCGCTCCAGTGGCGTGGCCCGGACACCGAGCAGGCGCTCGGTGTCCGAGGCGTCCAGCACGAGTGGCTGCTCGTCCAGGTAGAGCATCTCCTCGACCTCGGCGAAGATCGGTCCACCGGAACGCAGCTCGCCGACGGTCATCTCCGCCAGTACCGGCTCCGGGGCGGCGGCCAGACGGGCGACCAGCCGCGCCAGCTCACGGACAGTGAGCACTGTGGACGGTACGTGCCATGCCCGGCCCCAGGACTGCGGGGACCGCGCCGCCGCGATCAGCGTCGCGGCCACGTCATCGACAACCGACCAGGCGTGCGGCACGTCGAGCCCGCCCGGGATCCGGACCGGCTGCCCGGCCCGGATCTGCTGCTCGGCGAGCAGGGTGAACACCGACAGCGCGCCCTGACCGAGAAAGTCACTGGCTCGTACCTCGGTCACGCGGGCGTCCGAGGCGAGCGCTTCCTCCCAGATCCTTGCCCGTACCCGGCCCTTCGCGCTCACCGGCCGCATCGGCTGGTCCGGGCGGAACGGGCCGTCGGCCGGGCCGTAGCCGTACACGTTGCCGAGCATCACGTACCCGGCGCCCGTCCGCTCCGCCGCGGTCAGCAGCCCGCTGGCCAGCGCCGGGAACTCCTGGACCCACCGGTCGTACGCCGGAGCCGAGACCTGCACGAGAGTCTCCGCACCGTCGACGAGCTTGGTCAGCGCGTCGGCGTCGGACGCGTCGGCAGCCACCCGCTCGATCAGGGGATGCTCGTGACCACTCCCCGAACGGGTGACCTGCCGGACCCGCTCACCCGCCTCGGCCAGCCGCGCAGCCGTGGCCATACCAACAGCACCAGCACCGACAACCACATGAAAAGTCATGGCCCAAGCGTCTCGCCGCAGGCCCGGCTAGCCTAGTGGCGTGAATGCCAGGGAACCGGAGGATCTGGCCACGCACCGGATCGCCGTCATCGCCGTGCCACCCGTCTTCACCTTCGACCTCGCCGTACCAGAACTGATCTTCGGAGCGGTCGTCCACCATGGCCGCCCGCGCTACGAGATCCGCGTCTGCGCCGCCGAACCGGGGCCGATCGCCAGCTTCGGCAGCACCGGCCTGACCGCCCGGCACGGGCTGGAGATCGTGGCCGAGGCCGACACCGTGCTGGTCACCGGCAAGGGTTCACAGACCTTTGTGGACGAAGCAGTGCTGGAGGCACTGCGCGCGGCCGCAGCCGCCGGTACCCGGATCGCTTCGATGTGCACGGGCGCTTTCGCCCTGGCCGCCGCCGGGCTGCTCGACGGCCGCGGCGCGACGGCTCACTGGCAGACCACAGCCGAACTGAGCAGCCGCTATCCGCAGGTCGACGTCCGGCCCGACGTCCTGTACGTCGAGGACGGCCCCATCTTCTCCTCGGCCGGCGTCGCCGCGGCGATCGACCTGTGCCTGCACCTGGTCCGATCCGACCACGGCGCGGCGGTCGCGAACGAGGTTGCCAGGGCTGCCGTGGTCGCACCGGTCCGGCACGGCGGCCAGGCGCAGTTCGTCGAGTCCGCGCTGCCGCCCGAACGCGGCACGACCCTCGCACCCACCCGCGCCTGGGCACTGACCCGGCTCGGCGAGCCGATCAGCCTCACCGACCTGGCCCGGCACGCCAACATCAGCCTGCGCACGCTCACCCGCAGATTCAAGGCGGAGACCGGGCTGAGCCCGCTGCGCTGGCTGCTCGCCCAGCGCGTCGAACGCGCCAGGGAACTCCTGGAGACCACCAGCCTCCCGATGGACCAGGTCGCCCGGCACGCAGGCCTGGGCAGCGCCGACTCCCTCCGCGACCACCTCCGCCGCCACGTCCGCCTCACCCCGAGCGCCTACCGCTCGGCGTTCACCCGGGCGTGAGGCGTCACCTGCAGGAAGTCCCGCAACACCTTCGCCAGGTCCTGCGGAGTCTCCAGCCACGGGCTGTGCCCGGCTCCGGGGATCACCGTGAACCGGGCTCCGGGCAGGGCTTCGGCGAGCTGGGCGACGTTCCAGGCCGGCCGGGGGTCTTCGCTGCCGTGGACGAAGAGGGCCGGCATGGCCAGCTTCGCGGTGCGCGCCAGGGCCTCGGCCACGGAGATCGTCGCCGCGTCTGCCGAGAGCTGGACGTTGGCCGCCACATTGATCGGGTACGGGGCCGAAGCCTCCTCGGCGGCCCAGCCAGGCGCGCGCACCGGATCGGCGTAGTCGGGCAGCCAGCTCAGTACCCGGTACTCGTGCTCCTCCGCAGCGCTGCGGACCGCGAGACCCTGGAGAGCCGCCAGCCGGGTGCGCTGGTCCTCGGTCAGACGCCGGGCGAACTCCGCCTTGAACGGTTCGCGCCACGCGTCACCGGGGCCGACACCAGAGCAGTAGACGAGCCGGGTGACCCGATCCGGGTACTGCCAGGCATAGGCCAGGGCGAGCGTCGCGCCCCACGAGTGGCCGAACACCGCCCACCGCCGCACCCCGAGGCCCGCCCGGACCTCGTCGAGATCCGCCACGGCCCGAGCCAGCCCGTAGTCCCCCGGCCCGCTCGACCGCCCGCATCCCCGCTGGTCAAACCGATACACGCGGTACCGGTCAGCGAGCATCCCCGACACCGGCCCGAGATAGTCCCACATGCCCGGCCCACCGTGACACAACACAACCGGCGCCCCACCCTCCGGACCCTCCACAGTGGTCCAGAGCTCCGCGCCATCCCCCATGACAACCGACATCCGGCCAGCATAGGTCCAGCGTGGACAGCGGCGGCCCTACTCGGGGTCGAACTCGATGCTCAGCTGCGACCGGTAGGCCGTGCCGCCCAGCTGGCTGACCGGGTACACGGCCGGACGGCCCTCGACGAACACCTCGACCGCCCGGTACGCGAACCCGTCCTGGGCAGCCTCTTCCCACGAGAACTGGACGACGGCGCCGGGTTCCAGGCCCCGGGCTCCCTCGATCCTGAGTGCCGCCCAGAGCACCCATACGTCGCCCGGCACGTCGGGGCTCCGCACGACACCCCAGCCGTCCTCGTCATGCCAGACGAGGACCTGCCCCGTACTCAGGTTGTCCACAAGGTCTCCGATCTGCGGGAACGGCAGAGGGCGCCGGGTGAACCCGGCGCCCTCTGCACTAGTACCAGATAATCGCTAGCTGCACCCGGAGGTGGAGCCGCAGCCTTCGCAGACGTAGCAGCTGCCCGCAGGGCGCATCTTCGTGCCGCAGGTGAAGCACAGCGGCGCGTCGGCTGCCTTGCCCTGGACCAGCTCCAGCAGCTCCGTCGAGGAACCGAAGGCGCGCTGCTCCGGGGCCGGGGCCGCCGGGGCCTCGGTGGTGACCTCGGCCGAGGACGCCAGGCCCACCAGGTCGACCTCGACCGCCTCGCCGTTGACCTGGGCGATCCGCTCAGCGTTGGTGAAGATGCCCATCTCGGCACGCTTCTCGAACGGGAGGAAGTCCAGGGCCAGGCGGCGGAAGATGTAGTCGATGATCGAGTTGGCCATCCGGATATCCGGGTCGTCCGTCATGCCGGCCGGCTCGAACCGGGTGTTCATGAACTTCTCGACGTAGGTCTCCAGCGGCACGCCGTACTGGATGGCGACCGAGACCGCCACCGAGAAGGCGTCCATGATGCCCGCCAGGGTGGAGCCCTGCTTGCCGAGCTTGAGGAAGACCTCGCCCAGGCCGTCGTCCGGGTAGGACGAGGCGGTCAGGTAACCCTCGGCGCCGCCGACCGAGAACGACACGGTCTGCGAGGCCCGCTTCTTCGGCAGCCGCTTGCGGACCGGGCGGAACTCGACGACCGGGGCCTTCTCCGCGACAGCCGGGGCCTCTTCCGTCTTCTTCTTGCCGACGGACAGCGGCTGGCCGACCTTGCAGTTGTCCCGGTAGATCGCCAGGGCCTTCAGGCCGAGCTTCCAGCCCTGGTAGTAGATCTCCTCGACGTCGGCGACGGTGGCCGTCTCCGGCATGTTGACCGTCTTCGAGATCGCGCCGGAGATGAAGGGCTGGATCGCGGCCATCATCCGGACGTGGCCCATCGGGGCGATCGTCCGCTCGCCCATCGCGCAGTCGAAGACCGGGTAGTGCTCCAGCTTCAGGCCCGGCGCGTCGACGACGTGGCCGTGCTCGGCGATGTAGGCGACGATCGCCTCGACCTGCTCCTCCTGGTAGCCCAGGTTGCGCAGGGCGCGCGGCACGGTCTGGTTGACGATCTGCATCGAGCCGCCGCCGACCAGCTTCTTGAACTTGACCAGCGCCAGGTCCGGCTCGACGCCCGTCGTGTCGCAGTCCATCATCAGGCCGATGGTGCCGGTCGGGGCGAGGACCGAGGCCTGGGAGTTACGCCAGCCGCCCTTGGCGCCGAGCTTGTTGCCCTCGGCCCATTCCTTCGTGGCCTGCTTGATGATCGCGGCGTCGTTCACGGCGTAGTGACGCAGCGCGTCGTTGGCCGCGGCGTGCTTGCGCATGACCCGCTGGTGGGCGTCGGCGTTACGGGCGTAGCCGTCGTACGCGCCGACGATGCCGGCCAGCTCGGCCGAGCGCCGGTACGCGGTGCCGGTCATCAGCGAGGTGATCGCGGCCGCGTACGCCTGGCCGGTCTCCGAGTCGTAGGGCAGGCCGGCGGCCATCAGCAGCGCGCCGAGGTTGGCGTAGCCGATGCCGAGCTGCCGGTACGCGCGGGTCGTGTCGCCGATCTTCTCGGTCGGGAAGTCGGCGAAGCAGATCGAGATGTCCATCGCGGTGATCACGAACTCGACCGACTTGACGAACCTCTGCACGTCGAAGGTGCCGTGCGCGTCGACGAACTTGAGCAGGTTCAGCGAGGCGAGGTTGCAGGACGAGTTGTCCAGGTGCATGTACTCGCTGCACGGGTTCGACGCGGTGATCCGGCCGGTCTCCGGGCAGGTGTGCCAGTCGTTGATCATGCCGTCGTACTGGATGCCCGGGTCGGCGCACTCCCACGCGGCCTGGGCCAGCTTGCGGAACAGGTCCTTGGCGTCGACGTGCTCGATGATGTCGTGCGACATCCGGGCACGCAGGCCGAACTGGCCGCCGGTCTCCACGGCACGCATGAACTCGTCGGAGACGCGGACGGAGTTGTTCGCGTTCTGGTACTGCACGGACACGATGTCCTTGCCGCCCAGGTCCATGTCGAAGCCAGCGTCCCGCAGCGCGCGGATCTTGTCCTCCTCGCGCGCCTTGGTCTCGATGAACTCCTCGATGTCCGGGTGGTCGACGTCGAGGATGACCATCTTGGCCGCCCGGCGGGTCGCGCCGCCCGACTTGATCGTCCCGGCGCTGGCGTCGGCGCCGCGCATGAAGGAGACCGGGCCGCTGGCGGTGCCCCCGGAGGACAGCAGCTCCTTCGAGGACCGGATCCGGGACAGGTTCACACCCGAGCCGGAGCCGCCCTTGAAGATCAGGCCCTCTTCCTTGTACCAGTCGAGGATCGAGTCCATCGAGTCGTCGGCTGCGAGGATGAAGCAGGCGCTGACCTGCTGCGGGGACTTCGTGCCGACGTTGAACCACACCGGGGAGTTGAAGCTGAACACCTGGTGCAGCAGCATCCAGGTCAGCTCGTGCTCGAAGACCTCGGCGTCGCCGCCGGTCGCGAAGTAGCCGTGGTCCTCACCGGCCTTGCGGTAGGTCTTCACCACCCGGTCGATGAGCTGGCGCAGGCTCCACTCACGGCCCTCGGCGCCGACTGCTCCCCGGAAGTACTTGGTGGTGACGATGTTGGCGGCGTTCACCGACCAGAACTCGGGGAACTCCACCCCGCGCTGCTCGAAGTTGATCGAGCCGTCCCGCCAGTTGGTCATCACGACGTCACGGCGCTCCCACTGCACCTCGTCGTAAGGATGCGTGCCCTCGGTCGTCCACACCCGGTCGACCTTGAGCCCCTTGCCCCGGCGCCCCCCGCCAGCCGTACTGCGCTGACTCACCGCCTCGGTCATGCTGCTCCCCCTCGATGGGCGGCCTCTGCCGCGTTGAAAACCTTGAAAACGTCTTTTTTCGCTGTACCGTCCGGGCGCGCCGCCCCGTCAGGGCGCACTGCACCGTCCGGCTTCACCGCTACCGCGCTCTCCGAGTCGTGCTCGCTGCGCAGCACCGCGATCTCGCGCTCGAAGTCGGCCAGCGACTCGAAGCTCCGGTACACGCTGGCGAACCGCATGTAGGCGACCTCGTCGAGATCCCGGAGCGGGCCCAGGATGGCCAGCCCGACCTCGTGGCTGTTCACCTCCGCCGACCCGCGCGCCCTGACGGCCTCCTCGACCGACTGGGCGAGCAGTGCCAGCGCGTCCTCGGTCACCGGGCGGCCCTGGCAGGCCTTGCGTACCCCGCTGATGATCTTGGCGCGGCTGAACGGCTCGGTCACGCCGCTGCGCTTCACGACGGCGAGGATCGCCTCCTCGACCGTGGTGAACCTCTTGCCGCACTCCGGGCAGGACCTCCGGCGGCGGATGAGCTGGCCGTCCTCGGCTTCGCGGGAGTCCACGACCCGCGAGTCCGGATGACGGCAATACGGACAGCGCACGACCTCACCCCCCAGCCTCTATTGTCCACGCACGCGTCGCCACCGTGAGTAGCTAAACCCCAACTTGTAGGTGAGCTACCCCGGTACGACTACTAGATGTGGGGGTAACGCTAGGCCGCACGCGCCCTTCGTGCAAGCTGATCGGATAAACCCGCCGGTCGTGCCGGCGCGTTTGCGCAGGACGCGCGGAGCAACCGCGAGATGAGCTTCAGATGAACTGTGAGGAGCCCGACAGCGGGCTACCCTAAACGACCGGTGGGGTCAGCTGCGCACCGGGAGCACAAGATGTTGCCCCGGGTGGATCTGGTACCCGGCGGGCAGCCTATTAGCAGCCTTGAGGCGCTGCACAGCCGTGTACGGGTCCATGTCGGGCAGCTCACGTGCCGCGATCGACCACAGGCTGTCACCCGGCAGCACGACAGCCACCGCGGCCTCCCCGTGCGTACCGGCGGCGAGGCTCGACGGGGCCGCCAGCGCGAGCAGGCCGAGCAGGATCATGGTCAGGATCGCGGTCAGCACCCACCGGCCGCGCCGGGTGAGCCGCACCGGCCGCCTGCCGGCTGCAACTCGAACACCAGCACGAGCACCAGCCGGCCGCGCGCCCCCCGCGCCAGCCCGCTGACCAGCGGAAATCGCCGTCATAGCATCCCCCTGCCGAACACAAGTTCGATCGAACGCCCGTACGATGTTTAGCAGAAACCGGCGCCCGAAGCGAGTGCCCGGCGGCGTGTCTTACGAACAAGCGTTTGAACCGGCTCGCAAAACCGGCTAACGTGATGCCGAGACCCTGGGCGGGATCTATCCCGTCGCTCAGCACCGCCGGGTGACCCCCGGCCGACCCCGGAGGATCGACGTGGCTTCCCACGACGGCGCCGACCAGCGGCCCGCTGCCGCCCCCCGTGCGGGAGCGAAGAAGAACGCCACCCGGCCGCTGACCCAGCGTCAGCAGCGGATCCTCGAGGTGATCTCGGAGTCCGTCGAGCGCCTCGGCTACCCGCCGAGTGTCCGGGAGATCGGCGAGGCTGTCGGCCTGGCCTCGGCCTCCTCCGTGGCCTACCAGCTCGGCGTGCTCGAGCAGAAGGGCTACCTGCGCCGCGACGCCAACCGCCCGCGGGCCGTCGACATCCGCTCCGGCGCCTCCGGGCCCGGCCGTGGCTCGGCTGGCGGCGGTTCCGTCAGCCACCTGGCCGACCGCGCGGAGCGTCCCGCGCCGGTCATGGTCCCCATGCTCGGCGCCATCGCGGCCGGTGGCCCGATTCTCGCGGAGCAGACCATGGACGAGACCTTCCCGCTCCCCCGCGAGCTGGTCGGCGAGGGCAGCCTGTTCATGCTGAAGGTCAAGGGTGACTCGATGATCGAGGCCGCGATCTGCGACGGCGACTGGGTCGTCGTCCGCCAGCAGCCCGACGCCGAGACCGGGGACATCGTCGCGGCCATGCTCGACGGCGAGGCGACCGTGAAGACCTACCGCCGCCGCGAGGACGGCCACCTGTGGCTCATGCCCCGCAACCCCTCCTACGACCCCATCCCCGGCGACGAGGCCACCATCCTGGGCAAAGTCGTCTCCGTACTACGTCGCCTCTAGAACTCTCGGTCCCCTCGGTCCCTTGCTCTTGATCTAACGCGCGGTGGCCCGCTGAGCGGAAATCTGACAAGCAACGCGAAAGCCCGTGTACTGGTCTGTACACGGGCTTTTGCGTTGCGCAGCTCAGATTTTCGCTCAGCGGGTCGGCACAACCTACTTCTTCTTGGGGGAGCGCAGGCCTAGGTCCGGGTCGTTGTCGCCCGCTCGGAGGTCGTCGAAGCCGAAGCTCATGTCGTCCTCCACCGGGCGGGCCTTGCGGGCCTTCGGCTTCGCTGCCGCCTTGACCGGGCGGTCCGGCACCGGGGCCGGGGCTGGCGGGGGCGGTACGGGGGCTGCGGCTGCCGCCGGGCGGGCGCGGCCAGCTGAGGCCGACGGGCGCGGCGGACCTGCGGCGGGCTGGACGATGCCGGGCGCGGTGGGCCGGCCCGCGGCTCGGGCGCGGACACCCCGGGCGGGCTTCGGCTCGTCGAGGAAGGCCAGCGGGTCCGGCTCGGCCGGTACGCGCGGGATCGCCGAGGTGTCGTCGTTGGCCGGGACCGGCGGGCGCCCGTAGACGGCGCCCTTCGCAGCTGGGGCCTTCGGGACCTCGGGGGCCGCCGGGCTGCCGCCGCCGGGGTGGATCGGGCCGGGTGGCGGCGGGATGCCGGGGCCACCGCCCGGGCCGCCGGGGCCTGGGCCGTCCGGGCCACCGTCGGGGCGGGCCCGGCCGGTGGCCTTGCGGACGCGGGCTTCCTTGGCGCGGGCGGTACGGGACTTGCGGATGCCGACGACACCGGCGATGACCATGATCAGGCCGAGCACGCCGACGGCGCCGACCATCATCGCGATCTCGCCGAGCGTGAGGCTGTCGGGGGCGTCGCCCGACTTCGCCGCGGTACCGGCCGGGTTGTTCTTGGCGGGCGGCGGCGGTACGGCAGGGGTGTACTTGAGGATCGACGGTTTCTTGTCCGTGACACTGTCGCCGGACGTCTCCGACACGGTCAGGAACGCCGTGCCGTCCTTGCTGTACGCGATCGCCTCGCCCTGCGGCTCGTCCGGCAGCGGGGTGATCCGGGGCTTGTTCTTGGTGAGCGCGCCGATCACGTCACCATTCGCCACGTCCCATTCATAGGCGTCGGTATAGGTGCGGAGCACGGCTTTCGTGCCGTCCGGCGAGTTCGCGCCGCCGGTGACCATCATCTGGCCGAGCATCGCGGGGACCGGCCCGCCGGGGGTGCCGGTCTTGGTGGCGGTGAACGTGCCGACCTTCTTCAGCGGGACGCCGTTCGGGCCCTCGGCGAGCGGGGCCTCCGGGACGTAGATGCCGGACTCGGTGAGGCTCTTGGTGACGATGATCGGGGTACCGTCGCCGTTCAGCAGCAGGGCTTCGGCGTCCTTCGCCCCGTCCGGGTACGCCAGGCGGTAGAGCTGGGCCTTGCGCTTGGTGCCCTCGCCGGTGACCTTCCAGAGGGCGACGGTCTTCCGGGTGGTGCCGGTGGCGGTGAAGGCGTTGTTGTCGCCAGTGTCGGCGATCCAGATCGTGCCGTCCTTGGCGACAGCCACGTCCTCGGTGTCGAAGATGTCCTGGCCCTGGGTGCCCTGGAACTTGCTCGTCAGCTTGCAGGCCCCGTCGAAGAAGAACACCGTGACCCGGCGCAGGATCTCGCGCGCGCCGTCGTCGGGGCCGTCGGCGATCGCCGCGTAGCCGTCACCAAACGACGCAAGCCCGCTGAGCTCCTGGAGGCGCGGGTCCGAGGTGTCTGTGATCTTGCAGACCTGGGTGCCCTTCACCGGGGCCGGGATCACAGGCCCCGCCGACCCGCTCGGGCCAGGCGTGGGGGCTGCGAAGGCCGCCGGGGTAACGAGTAACCCGGCGGCCACGATCGACCCGATGAGCACGAAAACGTGGCGGCGCATCGGCCTAGTGTGCCAGCAGTTCATTGATCATGGAGACAACCCGGGTCGGCTGCCCGGATTGTCCCCGCGTGCTCACACCTTGTACGGCTCCAGTTCCGCAGCCAGGCCCTCGGGCGCCCTGACGTGCAGCTTCGTGCCGCCCTCGGTGTGCTCCGTGCTCAGGACCTCACCCAGGCGGTGCAGCCGGGCCACCAGGTCACCCCGGTCGTACGGGACGACGGCGGTCAGCTCGACCGCGGGGCGGGGCAGCCGCTCCTCGATCGCCGCACGCAGCTCAGGGATGCCCTCGCCGGTACGGGCCGAGACGAAGAGGACGCCGGGCCAGTCCCGCTTGATCAGCAGGATCTGCTCCGGATCCGCCGCGTCGATCTTGTTCACGACGAGCAGCTCCGGCACCCGGTCGGCATCCACGTCGGCGAGCACCTCGCGCACCGCGCGGACCTGCTCGGCCGGGTCGGGATGCGAGCCGTCCACCACGTGCAGGACGAGGTCGGCGGCCGCCACCTCTTCCAGGGTGGACCGGAACGCCTCCACGATCTGGTGCGGCAGGTGCCGGACGAAGCCGACCGTGTCCGAGAGCGTGTACTCCCGGCCGTCGGAGGCCCGCGCCCGGCGGGTGGTCGGGTCGAGGGTGGCGAACAGCGCGTTCTCCACCAGCACCCCGGCACCGGTCAGGTTGTTCAGCAGGCTGGACTTCCCGGCGTTGGTGTAGCCGGCGATCGCCACCGCCGGTACGGCGTTGCGCGACCGGCTGGCCCGCTTGGTGTCCCGGATGACCCGCATGGCCTTGATCTCCCGGCGCAGCTTCGCGATCCGGGTGTTGATCCGCCGCCGGTCGATCTCGAGCTTGGTCTCACCGGGACCACGCAGTCCCACGCCGCCCGCGCCGCTGGCACTACCGCCGGCCTGCCGGGACAGCGTCTTACCCCAGCCTCGCAGCCTGGGTACCAGGTACTGGAGCTGGGCCAGCTCGACCTGGGCCTTACCTTCCTTGCTCTTGGCGTGCTGGGCGAAGATGTCGAGGATCAGCGCCGTGCGGTCGACGACCTTGACATTGAGCCTCTCCTCCAGGTTCCTCAGCTGGCTCGGGGACAGCTCACCGTCGCAGATGACGGTGTCGGCTCCGGTGGACACGACCGCGTCACGCAGCTCGTCCACCTTGCCCCGGCCGATGAACGTCGCGGGGTCGACGCCGGTCCGGCGCCGCTGGACCAGGCCCTCGAGCACCTGTGAGCCGGCGGTCTCCGCCAGCTGAGCGAGCTCAGCCAGGGAGTTGTCCGCGTCGGCGACGGTGCCCGCTGTCCAGACCCCCACCAGGACGACCCGCTCCAGGCGGAGCTGGCGGTACTCGACCTCGGTGATGTCCTGGAGCTCTGTCGAGAGCCCGGCCACCCGCCGGAGCGCGTTACGCTCTTCGAGGTCGTAGTCGCCAGTGGTCGTCTCTTCTTCCAAATCCGAGACGAATACGTTGATGTCAGACAAGTGCACTCCCATCGCTAATACCAAGGGTGGCACGGCCGGCCAGCCAGCGCATCCCCATAACCCGTGCTGACACGGGCCGGGCAGAAGTGACCTACCTGCGAGTAACCGGGCCTGCGGGCACGAGCAGTGACGATGGGGAGAGAATTAACCGCCCGTCGAAGTGCGAGAGAGAAGGAACATTTCGTGGCCGCCAGCCTGCCGAGCGCCGGATTCTCCATCACCATCCGTGTCGCGCTGCCCGCCGACTCCTCTGCCATCGGCCGCCTGACGACGGCCGTCGGTTCCGCCGGCGCGATCGTCACCGCGCTGGACGTGGTGGACTCCGACCACCTGCGGGTCCTGGTCGACATCACCTGCGACACGTCCGACGCCGCGCACGCCGACCAGATCGTCACCGGGCTGCGGGCCGAGGACGGGTTCGACGTCCGCAAGGTGTCCGACCGGACGTTCCTGCTGCACCTCGGCGGCAAGATCGAGGTCCAGAGCAAGGTCTCGCTGCGTACCCGTGACGAGCTGTCCCGGGCCTACACCCCCGGGGTCGCGCGCGTCTGCCTGGCCATCGCGGAGAACCCGGAGGACGCCCGCCGCCTGACCATCAAGCGGAACACCGTCGCGGTGGTCACCGACGGCTCCGCCGTTCTCGGGCTGGGCAACATCGGGCCGTCGGCCGCGCTGCCGGTGATGGAGGGCAAGGCTGCCCTGTTCAAGAAGTTCGGCGGCGTCGACGCGTGGCCGGTGTGCCTGGACACCCAGGACACCGAGGAGATCATCAGCATCGTCAAGGCGCTGGCCCCGGTGTACGGCGGGATCAACCTGGAGGACATCTCGGCGCCCCGGTGCTTCGAGATCGAGGCCCGGCTGCGGGAGCTGCTGGACATCCCGGTGTTCCACGACGACCAGCACGGTACGGCGATCTGCGTGCTCGCCGCGCTGACCAACGCGCTGCGGGTGGTCGGGAAGAAGATCGAGGACGTGCGGATCGTGGTGTCGGGGGCTGGCGCCGCGGGTACCGCGATCATGAAGCTGCTGCTGAAGCAGGGCGCCGGGGACATCATCGCGTGCGACCGTAAGGGCGCGCTGCACCGCGGCATGGCCGACCTCACCCCGAACTGGGAGTGGCTGGCCGCCAACACGAACAAGAGCAACTTCTCCGGTACCGTGCGCGAGGCCCTGGCCGGTGCCGACGTCTTCATCGGCGTGAGCGCGCCGAACATCCTCACCGGTGACGACATCGCGACGATGGCCGAGGGTTCGATCGTCTTCGCACTGGCCAACCCGGACCCGGAGGTCGACCCCCGCGAGGCCCGCAAGCACGCGGCGATCGTCGCGACCGGACGGTCCGACCAGCCCAACCAGATCAACAACGTGCTGGCCTTCCCCGGCGTGTTCCGCGGCATGCTCGACGCGCAGGCCGAGGAGTACACGGAGGAGATGGGCCTGGCCGCAGCGCGGGCCATCGCCGACGTGGTCGGCGAGGACAAGGTCAACGCGAGCGTCATCGTGCCGAGCGTGTTCGACGCCCGGGTCGCGCCGGCCGTGGCCGCCGCCGTCCGCGCTGTCGCCAAGGGCGAGAAGCCGGAGCGCCCGGACACCGTCGTGGTACCGGCGCCGTAGGCGTATCTGGCGTCGGGCCGGCCCTGTCAGCACGGCGTTTGCCGCGCCGGGGCCGGTCAGCCGGACATCTTGCGCAAGGCCCGGTTCACCGGCACAAGATCCGCGGAAGGGTAGGCTGAACGGTATGCGTTTCGCCAAGGGGCACGGCACGGGTAATGACTTCGTGATCGTGCCTGACGTTGACGGTGCACTGGATCTGACGCCCGCGCGGGTCGCCGCGCTCTGCGACCGGCGGACCGGGATCGGCGGCGACGGCCTGCTCCGGGTCGTCCGCTCAGCCAAGCACCCCGACTCGGCCGGCCAGGTCGCCGACGCCGAGTGGTTCATGGACTACTTCAACGCCGACGGTTCCTACGCCGAGATGTGCGGCAACGGCGTCCGGGTCTTCGTCCAGTACCTGCTGGAGGAGGGCCTGGCCGAGGGGCCCGAGGTGCCGGTGGCGACCAGGGCCGGTGTCCGCCGCTCCATCAAGGACGGCGAAGAGGTCCGGGTCGACATGGGCGTGCCGAAGCTGCTCGGCCCGTCGACCGCGACCCACGCCGGCGTGGCGTACCAGGGCATCGGCGTCGACATGGGCAACCCGCACCTCGTGTGCGCGGTGGACGACCTCGACGCGCTCGACCTGGAGACCGCGCCCGGCTTCGACACCGGGCTGTTCCCTGCCGGGGTGAACGTGGAGTTCACCCAGGGCGTCCGGATGCGCGTGTACGAGCGGGGCGTCGGCGAGACCAACTCCTGCGGCACCGGTGCCTGCGCCGTGGCCGTCGTGGCGCTGAAGGGCGCGCTGGGCAGCACCCCCGTCGACGTACCCGGCGGGCGGCTCACCGTGACGCTGGACGGCGAGACCTGCTGGCTGGCAGGCCCCGCCGAGATCGTCGCGCGCGGAGAGACGAAGCTCTAGCCGGCCTTGACCACTTCGAGGGCCTCGGCGAGCAGGCCGGGGCCCTGAAGCCAGTGGATCCGGTCGTCCCGGCGGAACCACGATCGCTGCCGCCGGACGAAACGCCGCGTCGTCGACACCGTCTCCGCCCGCGCGGCAGCCTCGCCGATCTCCCCGTCGAGGTACTTGAGGACCTGGGCGTAGCCGAGCGCCGCCCGGGCGGTCCGGCCCTCGCGCAGCCCGAGCGGGATCAGGCCACGGACCTCGTCGACCAGGCCAGCCTCGAACATCCGGTCCACGCGCAGCGCGACCCGCTCGTCGAGGGCCGCCGGGTCGAGGTCGACGCCGAGCTGGATCGCCGGGTAGTGCGGCACCGGCTCCGCCGGCAGCGCTGCCGTGAACGAGCCGGTCAGCTCGATCACTTCGAGGGCGCGGACGATCCGGCGGCCGTTGGAGTCGAGGATCCGGTCGGCGATCTCCGCGGGGAGCCGGGCGTGCATGGCCTGCGGGCCCAGGGCGGCCAGCTCGGCTTCGAGGCGGGCGCGGATCGCCGGATCGGTACCCGGGAAGTCGAAGTCGTCGAGCACCGCCCGGACGTAGAGCCCGGAACCGCCGACGAGAATCGGCGTCCGGCCGGCATTTAATAACGAATCGATTGCAGTACGAGCGAGCCGCTGATACTCCGCTACGCTTGCCGGCTCCGTTACATCCCAAATATCCAGAACGTGATGCGGGATTCCCGCCGCTTCCACCGGGGTCACCTTCGCGGTGCCGATGTCCATCCCCCGGTAGAGCTGCATGGAGTCGGCGTTCACGACCTCGCCGCCGAGTACGCTGGCCAGGGCGATGCCGAGCGCTGTCTTTCCGGCTGCGGTCGGCCCGACCACTGCGATCACATTCGTCACCGAATAACCGTAACGAATCACCTTGGTTTCCATCCGGTCACGGTTGGGCAGTGGGTGCTCGACGCGCTCCGGTGCCGACCTGTGAGAATGCCAGGGGACGATTCATGACTGCGCACTGGCGGCGCCGGCTCCCCGCGACGGGGCACGTGGCACCGGTGAGAACGAGGATGGGCTGATGAGCGACTGGGCGGCCTTCGGGCGGGTGGACGCGGACGGCACGGTCTACGTCAAGACGGCGGCAGGCGAGCGGGCTGTTGGCTCGTGGCAGGCCGGCACCCCCGAGGAAGGGCTGGCGCACTTCGTACGCCGGTTCGAGGATTTGCACACTGAGGTTGTCCTGCTCGAGAAGCGGCTCGCCACCGGCACCGCCGACCCGCAGCAGTCCCTGACCAGCATCAAGCGGCTCCGCGAGTCGGTCGACTCCGCGCACGCCGTCGGCGACCTGGACGGCCTGGCCGCCCGGCTCGAGAAGCTGGCCGGCGCCGCTGAGGAACGCGTCGGGGCCGCCAAGCAGGCCCGGGAGGCCGCCAAGGCCGAGGCGCTGGGCCGCAAGCAGGCCCTCGTCGCCGAGGCTGAGCACCTGGCCGCCGAGTCCACCCAGTGGAAGGTGGCCGGCGACCGGCTCAAGGAGATCCTGGACGAGTGGAAGACCATCAAGGGTGTCGACCGCAAGACCGACACCGAGCTGTGGAAGCGGTACGCGGGGGCTCGTGACGGCTTCACCCGCCGTCGTGGCGCGCACTTCGCGACCCTCGACCAGCAGCGCAAGGGCGTCCAGGCCCAGAAGGAGGAGCTGGTCGCCGAGGCCGAGCAGCTGTCGTCCTCCGAGGACTGGGCAGGCACCGCCGCTCGCCTGAAGGACCTCATGGCCTCCTGGAAGGAAGCCGGCCGGGCCTCCAAGGAGACCGAGCAGAAGCTGTGGGACCGGTTCCGCGCGGCGCAGGACGCGTTCTTCTCCCGGCGCAGCGAGGTCTTCTCGGCCCGCGACGCCGAGTTCAAGGAGAACCTGACCGCCAAGCAGGCCCTGCTGGCCGAGGCCGAGGCGCTCGACATCGACTCCGACCCGAAGGCCGCGCAGGAGACCCTCCGCGAGCTCCAGGGCCGCTGGCACGAGGTCGGCCGGGTCCCCCGGGAGAACATGGCCAGCCTTGACCGCCGCTGGCGCGGCGTCGAGGACAAGCTCCGCCAGGCGATGGACGTGGCCTGGCGGCGGACGGCCCCCGAGGACAACCCGCTGCTCGCCCAGATGCGCGCCCAGGTCACTGAGGCCGAGGAGCGCCTGGCCAAGGCCCAGGCGGCCGGCGACGCCAAGCGGATCAAGCAGGCTCAGGAGGCGCTGGCTTCCAAGCAGCAGTTCTTGCGCCTCGCTGAGGGCACCAGCTAGTACGTGGTTTCAGAAGGGCGCACCGTTCGCGGTGCGCCCTTCTGTTCTTGTGCCCGGGCGATTCCTGACGGGACAGTACGAGCCGGTGACCGTGGGAGGTCACCGGCTCGTACAAAGGAAAAGGGTTTCAGCCGCAGGCGTTGACCTGCGGGAGCGGGGCAGGGACGCCGACCGAGGGCAGGCCGAGCATTGTGCCCTTGGTCTTGACGGCCTTGCCCGCCTCCCAGGCGTCGCCGGCCCGGGTCTTACGGTGGGAGAGGATCTCGCCGTCGGCGTTGAGGTGGTGCGGGGCCGCGTAGGTCACGACGGTCTCGATGATGTCGCCGGGGCGGACACCCTCACGCGCGGTGAAGTGGACCAGGCGGCCGTCGCGGGCGCGGCCCGACATGCGGCCGGTCTCGCTGTCCTTACGGCCCTCACCGACCGCGACCAGCACCTCGACGGTCTGGCCGACCTGCGACTTGTTCTCGTCCCACATGATCTGCTCGAGCTCGGCGATCAGGCGGTTGTAGCGGTCCTGCACGACCGCCTTCGGCACCTGGTCCGGCATGGTGGCCGCCGGGGTGCCGGGCCGGATCGAGTACTGGAAGGTGAACGCCGCCGAGAACCGCGCCTCCCTGACGACCCGCAGGGTCTCCTGGAAGTCCTCCTCGGTCTCGCCGGGGAAGCCGACGATGATGTCGGTGGTGATCGCGGCGTGCGGCATGGCGGCACGGACCTTCTCGATGATCCCGAGATACTTGTCCGAGCGGTAGCTGCGCTTCATCGCCTTGAGAACGGCGTCGGAGCCCGACTGGAGCGGCATGTGCAGCTGGGGGCAGACGTTCGGCGTCTCGGCCATCGCCGCGATCACGTCGTCGGTGAAGTCCTTCGGGTGCGGGCTGGTGAACCGGACCCGCTCCAGGCCCTCGATCGAGCCGCAGGCCCGCAGCAGCTTGCCGAAGGCGAAGCGGTCGCCGAACTCGACGCCGTAGGAGTTGACGTTCTGCCCGAGCAGGGTCACCTCCAGGACGCCCTCGGCGACCAGCGCCTCGACCTCGGCGAGGACCTCGCCCGGCCTGCGGTCCTTCTCCTTGCCGCGCAGCGCGGGCACGATGCAGAACGTGCAGGTGTTGTTGCACCCGACGGAGATGGACACCCAGCCGGCGTAGGTAGAGTCACGCTTCGTCGGGAGGGTCGACGGGAAGACCTCAAGGGACTCCAGCAGCTCGACCTCTGCCGACTTGTTGTGCCGGGAACGCTCCAGCAGCGCGGGCAGCGACCCGATGTTGTGCGTGCCGAACACGACGTCGACCCAGGGCGCCTTCTTGACGATGTCGCCCTGGTCCTTCTGCGCGAGGCAGCCGCCGACCGCGATCTGCATGCCGGGGCGGTTCTTCTTCACCGGGGCGAGATGGCCGAGATTGCCGTAGAGCTTGTTGTCCGCGTTCTCCCGGACAGCACAGGTGTTGAATACCACAATATCTGCGGTTTCGTCCGGGTTGACCGGGGCGTACCCGGCATCCTCCAGCAGCCCAGCGATCCGCTCGGAGTCGTGGACGTTCATCTGGCACCCGTAGGTACGGACTTCGTAGGTTCTCGTTTCAGCGCTCATCTCGCCAGCAAGGTTACGCCAACCGGTTTGCGCAGCCCGCTACAGTGACGTGCACTGGCAGGCGATGATGGAGTTCACATGACTGATACCCCCCTGGTGCAGATCACGGCCGTGAACAAGTGGTACGGCCCGCTGCACGTCCTCCAGGACATCAACCTGGAGATCACCAAGGGCGAGGTCGTTGTCGTGATCGGGCCGTCCGGCTCCGGCAAGTCCACGCTGTGCCGCGTGATCAACCGGCTGGAGCCGATCACGTCCGGCAGCATCAGGTTCGACGGCCGGGAGCTGCCGGCCGAGGGCAAGGCGCTGGCCAGGCTGCGCAGCGAGGTCGGCATGGTGTTCCAGTCGTTCAACCTCTTCGCGCACAAGACGATCCTGGAGAACGTCACGCTCGGGCCGGTCAAGGTACTGAAGGACTCGCCGTCCAAGGCCAAGGAGGCCGGGATGGCGCTGCTCAGCCGGGTCGGGATCGCCAACCAGGCCGACAAGTACCCGGCGCAGCTCTCCGGCGGCCAGCAGCAGCGGGCGGCGATCGCCCGGGCGCTGGCCATGCGGCCCAAGGCGATGCTCTTCGACGAGCCGACCAGCGCCCTGGACCCCGAGATGGTCTCCGAGGTGCTCGACGTGATGACCTCGCTGGCCAGGGAAGGCATGACGATGGTCGTCGTCACCCACGAGATGGGCTTCGCCCGCCAGGCAGCCAACCGGGTGGTGTTCATGGCCGACGGCCAGGTGGTCGAGGAGGCGGGGCCGGAGGAGTTCTTCGCCCGGCCGAAGAGCGCGCGCGCCCAGGACTTCCTGTCCAAGATCCTGCACTAGAACGGTTCCGTGGGCTTGTATTGAACCAAGGGCTTGGATGTCTCATCCGAGCCTGCGGACCCGCCCGCCATGCGGCTGGGCGGTGCTTGAGGAGGAGAGAGCACGATGCGTTTCACGCGCCTGGCGGCCACCGCCGCCATCGCAGTACTCGCCATGTCCGCCGCCGCCTGTGGTGGCGACAAGGCCGACAAGGGCAGCAACGGTGACCCGGTGGCCAAGCCCAGCTTCGCCGCCGGTACGAAGATGGACACGCTGAACAAGGCCGGCAAGGTCACCATCGGCACCAAGTTCGACCAGCCCGGCTTCGGCCTCAAGGGCCTCGACGGCAAGCCGGCCGGCTTCGACGTCGAGATCGCCAAGCTGATCGCGGCCGAGCTGGGCATCTCCGCGGACAAGATCGAGTGGGTGGAGACCCCGTCGAAGGTCCGCGAGGAGGTCATCGAGCAGGGCAAGGTCGACTTCGTCGTCGCCACGTACACGATCAACGACACCCGCAAGCAGAAGATCGACTTCGCGGGGCCGTACTACGAGGCCGGCCAGGCCCTGATGGTCCGCAAGGACGACAACTCGATCACCGGGCCGGACTCGCTGAAGGAGGGCTCGAAGAAGGTCTGCTCCGTGACCGGCTCGACCCCGGCCGTCAACATCGAGAAGTACATCAAGGACAAGGCAGCCCAGCTGGTCCTGTTCGACACGTACGACAAGTGCCGGGACGCGCTGAAGAACAAGCAGGTCGACGCGGTCACCACCGACAACGTGATCCTGCTCGGCTACGTCGCCCGCGACGAGGCCTCCTTCAAGCTGGCCGGCGACACCTTCACCAAGGAGCCGTACGGCATCGGCGTGAAGAAGGGCGACAACGAGTTCCGCACCTTCATCAACAACACGCTCGAGAAGATCAACACCGACGGCAGGTACAAGAAGGCGTGGGACGCCACGGCCGGCAAGTTCGCCCCGGCCCCGACCATGCCCGCCGTCAACCGGTACTAGGCAGTACGAGGAGAGCTGGAAGGTGAAGAGGTAGCCGAGTGGACGTACTCATCAAGTACTCGGACCAGTTCGTGTCCGGGTTCTGGGTCACCTTCCAGCTCTGCCTGCTGTCCGCGATCGGTGCCCTCGTCGTGGGCACCGCCGTCGCGGTACTGCGGATCTCACCGGTGCCGCCGCTGAGGGCTGTCGGCACCGCGTACGTGACGGTGTTCCGGAACATGCCGCTGACGATCGTCATGTTCTTCTGCGCGTTCGCGCTGCCGACGATCGGCGTCAACGGGAACTTCCTGAAGATCCCGCTGCTGGATCAGCTGTTCCGGCGGCTCGGTACCGACCTGCCGTTCTTCCGGCTCGCGGTCATCGCGCTGACCCTCTACACGGCGGCGTTCGTGTGCGAGGCACTGCGGGCCGGCATCAACGCCGTCCCGGCCGGGCAGGCGGAGGCCGCCAGGTCACTGGGCCTGACCTTCACCCAGAACCTGCGGCACGTCGTGCTCCCCCAGGCCTGGAAGGCCGCGATCGTCCCGCTGGGCTCGGTCATCATCGCCATGATCAAGAACTCGGCGCTGGCCGGCTTCTTCGGCGTCGTCGGCGACCTGTCCTCGGTGGCCGACCGGCTCACCGGGGCCGGCGGTGAGCCCATCATCCCCGTGTTCATCGGCATCTCGATCGGATACCTCATCATGACCATCCCGCTGGGGCTGCTCCTCGACCGGATCGAGAAGCGCCGGGCGGTGGCCCGATGAAGAACCAGCAGGCGAGCGTCCTCTACGACGCCCCAGGCCCGCGCGCCAAGCGCGTCACCCTGATCGGCAGCATCGTCGTGCTGGCTGCCGTCGTGGCCGGCCTGTACTACTTCGTGTACCTCCCCCTCGAACGCAACGGGCAGTTCACGGAGGAGAAGTGGGGCCCGCTCCTCATCCCCGGCTACGAGTTCGAGGGTGTCGACGCGTTCGCGCTGGTCTGGCAGCGGATCTGGGAAGGCGCGCAGATGACGCTGCTCGCCGCCGTACTCGCGATCGTCGTCTCGGTCGCCGCGGGCACAGCCCTGGCCATCGCGCGCGTGCAGCTCGGCGGGCTGCGAAGCCGCCGCTTCTCCACGCTGCTGGGCAATCCGGTCGTCACCACTGTCGACTCACCCAACGCGACACCGACGCGGCTCCGCGGGGTCGAGGCTGGCGGCCTGCGCGGTCTGGTGTGGACGGGCAACGCCCTGCTCCGCGGGTACGTGGAGATCGCCCGTGGCCTGCCGGTCGTCATCACGATCTTCTTCGTCGCCCGGTTCGGGCCGACGGTCGGCCTGAACCTGGAGCCCCTGTGGTACCTGGTCATCGGCCTGGGCATCTACAACAGCGTCGTCATCGCCGAGATCCTCCGCTCCGGCATGGCCGGGCTCCCCGGCGGGCAGGCCGAAGCCGCCTCCGCCCTCGGGCTGAGCACCTTCCAGACCACCCGGATCATCCTGCTGCCGCAGGCCTTCAAGGTGATGCTCCCGGCGCTGATCAGCCAGCTCGTCGTGGTCCTCAAGGACACGTCACTGGGCTTCATCATCTCCTACGAGGACCTGCTGAACGTTGGCAAGCAGATCGTCGGGACCCTGGGCAACCCGATCCAGGTGTACACCGTCATCGCGGTCATGTTCATCACCGCGAACTACGCGTTGTCGAAGCTCGCCCAGTACGTGCAGCACCGGCTCGCCACGGGCAAGAAGACGAAGGACGTCGCGGCCGCTGCGCCGACCGTCGTGGAGACCGGCGTCGACGGCACCGGGCCCATCTGAGGGGTAGCGCTGAAAGGTGCCCGGACCGGCTCGCTGCCGTCCCGGGCACCTTTGCGTTACGCGGCCTTCTTGCTCCACACCACGTGCTGGTAGCCCTCGTCGCCCGGCGTCTCGTGGTAGACGAAGTCACGCTCCGGTACGTGCGTCATGCCGACCCGGGTCATCACCGCCTGTGAGCGGACATTCCCGGCCAGCGTGATCGCGAAGATCTCCGCCAGCCCAGCCGTACGGAACCCGAAGTCCAGCGCGGCCAGCGCCGCCTCGGACGCGTAGCCCTTGCCCCACGCCGAGCGGGCGAGCCGCCAGCCGATCTCGATGCCGTCGAAGGGTACCTCCGGCTCGACCGGGTCCAGCCCCGCCAGCCCGAGCAGCTCGCCGGTGGCCAGGGACTCCACGGCCCAGAAGCTGAAGCCGTTGCGCTGGTACGCCTCCTGGTACTTCACCATCGACGCGGCGGACTGCGCCTCGTCCCACACCGGCCCCAGGTACTCACGGACCTCCGGGTCGGCGTTGATGGCCGTCCAGGCCGGCAGGTCCTCGTCGCGCCAGTCCCGCAGGAGCAACCGCTCAGTCTTGATCTCTATCACCGGGCGAGACTACCGACAGTCACCGGGACGGCGACAGCGGATTGCCCGGTCCCCCGGTCGGGCCTGCGGCGCACCGGGTCAGCGGGCGATCTCGCTCACCCGGGACTCGCGGACCACCGTGACCCGGATCTGCCCCGGGTAGGTCAGCTCGTCCTCGATCTGCTTGGCGACATCCCTGGCCAGCACGGCCGCCCCGATGTCGTCGACGTCGTCCGGCTTGACCATGACCCGGATCTCCCGGCCGGCCTGCATGGCGAACACCTTGTCCACGCCCTCGCGGTCCCCGGCGATCTCCTCGATCCGCTCCAGCCGCTTGACGTAGGCCTCCAGGCTCTCCCGCCGGGCACCCGGACGGCCACCGGAACAGGAGTCCGACGCCTGGGTCAGCACGGCCTCGATGGTCTGCGGCTGCACCTCGTTGTGGTGCGCCTCGATCGCGTGCACCACCTCCTCCGGCTCGCCGTACCGCCGGGCCACCTCCGCGCCGATCAGCGCGTGGCTGCCCTCGACCTCGTGGGTGAGCGCCTTGCCGATGTCGTGCAGGAACGCGCCCCGCTTGATCAGGTCGGGCTTGAGGCCCAGCTCTGCGGCCATGATGCCGGCGATGTGCGCGGTCTCGACCAGGTGCTTGAGCACGTTCTGCCCGTAGCTCGTCCTGTACCGCAGCCTGCCGAGCAGCCCGATCAGCTCCGGATGGATGCTCGTGATGCCGACCTCGACCAGCGCGTCCTCGGCCGCCCGGCGGCACAGCTTCTCCACCTCGTACTTCGCGAGGTCGTGGATCTCCTCGATCCGGTGCGGGTGGATCCGGCCGTCCAGGACCAGCTTCTCCAGCGTGACCCGGCCAATCTCCCGCCGGACCGGGTCGAAGCACGACAGCAGCACGGCTTCCGGCGTGTCGTCGATGATCAGGTTGACCCCGGTGACGGACTCGAAGGCCCGGATGTTGCGGCCCTCCCGGCCGATGATCCGGCCCTTCATCTCGTCGCTCGGCAGGTGCAGGACGCTGACCACGCTCTCGGCCGTCTGCTCGCTGGCCACCCGCTGGATGGCGTCGACCACGATGTGCCTGGCCCTGGTCTCCGCCGTGGAACGCGCGTCGGCCTCGATGTCGCGGATCAGCACCGCGGCCTGGCGCTTGGCCTGGCCCTCGAGCGTCGAGACCAGCTCGGCCTTCGCCGCGTCGGCGGTCAGGCCAGCCACCCGGGACAGCTCCTTGAGACGCTCGTCGTGCGCCTCGGCCAGGACGACCTCCTGCTCGGCCAGCTGGGCCTCGCGGCTGGCCAGGCCAGCCTCGGCCGTGGCGATCCGCTTGTCCCGCTCGGTCAGCCGCTCGGCCTCGCTGGCCAGCCGCAGCTCCCGCTCGTCGATCCGCGCCTGCTGCTGCTCGACGGCGGCGAGGCGGCTGGTGAGCTGCACAAGCTTCTGGTCGTACTCGGCACGCGCAGCCGTCCGCGCGTCCGCCGCGGCCTGCGCGGCACCGTCCCTGATCCGGACCGCCTCGGCCCGCAGGGACTCCGCCTGCGCGGTCAGGGCGTCGCGGTCGGCCGCCGCGCGGGCCAGAGTCTGCTCAGCCTGCGTCGTACCGTCGGCGATCAGCCGCTCGGCCTGCGTCTTCGCGTCGGCGGCCAGCTGGCTCGCCTGGGCGGTCGCCTCGGCCAGCACACGCTCGGCCTTCGCCGCGGCGTCGGCGGCGATCTGCTCCGCCCGGGACCTCGCCTCAGCGGACAGCTCGGCGGCCCGGGTCTTCGCCTCGGCGGCCGTCTCCTCCGCCCGGGCGCGCACCTGGGTGATCAGTGCTTCCGAGTCGGACTTCGCCTGGGCCAGCAGGGTCTCGGCACCCGAGCGAGCCTCGGCCGCCGAGCGCTCGGCCTGAGCCTTGGCCGTCGCGGTGAGCTGCTCTGCCTCGGCGCGCGCCCGGGCGACAGCCTCCTGCGCCTGCGTCTTGGCCTCGGCCACGACCTCCACGGCCTCTGCCCGGGCCCTGGCCAGCTCGCTCTCCGCCCGGCCCTGGAGCCGCTCGGCCTCCAGCGTGGCCCGCTCGGCGATCCGGGCAGCCTCCTCCTCGGCACGCAGCCTGGCCGCCTCGGACCCTCCCGGGGCCACAGCGGCTCCCGGGACGCCCTGCAGGCGCCGGAGCACCAGGAACAGGCAGGCCAGCACCAGAACGGCCAGCACAACGACAGCAGCCAGAACCCCGAACTCGATCGCGGTCACGGCCGCCTCCTCCCCGTACCTCGCGGCTCCCGCCGCTGTCGTCACCGCCGCTGCCGAGGAGTATGCAGGCTCGGGCCGGCCCCGCTACCGAGCTGTCACCGAGCCATCCGGCCACAGCCGGAAGGTCAAGCCGGATGGTCAAGCCGGGCGTGCCGTGCCAAAGATCGCTTTCATGACATGCGCTATATGAGTGCGGGTAACCCGCTGTACTCGGACGTTCTCCTCGTTGTTACTGCGAGGCTAGGTCGAAAGAGCTGTCCCGGTCAAGGAAGCACCATCGGCCACGTGGCCGCCTCCCCGCCATCTTCCCAGGTACCGGAGGGGCCGTGCACGTGCGCCCCGCGCACCACCGCCCGGCGGCCCCCCTCACACCTCCCCCAGGTACCCGTCGCTGAGCGCCTCCGGGTCGAACTCCGCTTCCTCCCCGGCCCGCTCCAGCGCCTCCTTGACCACGCGGAACGAGAGCCCTGGCGCGTAGCCCTTCCGGGCCAGCATCCCGACGAGCTTGCGCAGCACGGCCTCCGGCTCGCCCCGGGTACTCCGGAGCTTCCGCTCGACCAGAGCCCGCGCCGTCTCCTCCTCGGTGTCGGAGTCCAGCTCGCCGAGCGCCTCCCCGATCGTGTCGGTGTCCACGCCCTTGCGGCGCAACTCCTGGCCGAGCGCCCGGCGGGCGAGCCCCCGGCCGTGGTGCCGGCTGCTCACCCAGGCACGGGCGAAGGCCGCGTCATCGATCAGCCCCACCTCGTCGTACCGGTCGAGAACCGCATCGGCCGCCTCAGCCGGGATACCGCGCTTGGCGAGGGCCGTGGCGAGCTCAGCCCGGGTACGCGGCCGGTCGGTCAGCAGCCGCAGGCAGATGTTCCGGGCGGCGGCCAGCGGATCACGGGCCTCCTCCTCGGTCATCTGGCCGGGCTGGCGCCGCGACCGGCGACCCCGTGTGCCCTCGCCGGACCCCGCCTCGCGCGCGCGACCACGCCTGCCGCCGGTACTCCGCCCGGGGGCCTCATCCTCGCCGGCCTCACCTATCTCGCCCGTCTCATTCGGCGAGAACTGCAGCGGCGGACCTGCGTCCTGCGACGCCGCAGGGCGGGACCTCCGGCCGTCTCGGCTGCCGGTACTGCCCTGGCTGCCGGTGGCGCGCCGGCCGGCGGTGTTGTCGTCGCTGTCGTTGTTGGCAGTGAAGCCCAGCGCGGTGCCAGGCTCGTTGCCGAACTCGGTGTCGGGCTCGGTGGCGAACTCGTTGCCGGGCTCGGTGCGTTCGCCGGTGACTCGCCGAGCGCCCCAGCCGCGCCGTGATCCGCCCTGCGGGCCGCCCTCCGGACTGTCCTCTTCGGACAATGAAGGTGGGCTAGCCGCAGCGCGACCCCGCCTTACCCGGGCCTCCGATCGCGGCTTGCGTTCGGCGGCACCTGGCCAGCCTCGGCGTCGCGCCGGCGTTTCCTCCGGCTCGGGCAGCGGCCAGGCGGCCGGAAACTCCGGGCGGGCATCCTCTGGCTCCGCTACCGGCCAGCGCCTCGGCGCACCTTCAGCCTGATCGTCCTCAGCGGACAGCCACGGTGGGCTGCCAGCGTCTCCGGCGGGGGCTTCCTCCTGGAACGGCCAGGCGAAAGCCGCCCCGGCCTGGTGGTGCTGCTCGGGCTGGGCAAGGTCGCCCAGCCAGCGGGCAGCCTCGCCGCCGGGCCGGTCGGCCGGATCGCCGTACGCGGCCCAAGGGTGGGCTTCCTCCGCTCCCCGGCCATGAACGGGCCTGCGACCAGGCCTGGAATCGAACCCAGGACTGGGCCGGGAACCGAACTCGGGATCGGAACCGGCTCCGGACCCGGAACGCGAACGGGGATCGGAACCGGGATCGAGCCCAGGATCGGACTCCAACCCGGG
This sequence comes from Longispora albida DSM 44784, assembly GCF_000379825.1. Taxonomy (GTDB): domain Bacteria; phylum Actinomycetota; class Actinomycetes; order Mycobacteriales; family Micromonosporaceae; genus Longispora; species Longispora albida. The sequence continues at coordinate 175,921 of NZ_KB903839.1, read as the reverse complement.
CCGGGAACCGAATCCGGGATCGAACCCGCGATCACGATCGGGATCGGGCTCAGGATCAAACCCGTGAACGGGCTCTCGAACGGATCCAGGATCGGCAAGACTTGCGTTCGCCGGACCCAGGTCGGTGGCCTCGCCCTGCTGGTCGTCCCCAGCAGGTAACCCCAGGTCGGGCCCCTTGCGGCGGGCCCCGGCCCCCGTGCCCGGCTTGGACGGCCAGTAGCCGTGCCAGTCCAGCAGGGAACGGTCTTCTTCGGGCGGGCTGGGGGTGCCTTCGGCCGGAGTCCGGCCGGTGGCACGCCCCTCCCCCTGCTGCTCCTTCACGATGTGGCAGACACGAGCGACGTGTGCCCGGAAGGCCTAGAAGTCGACCGGCGGGGCCAGCGGGGCGGCCTCGGCGTCCACGACCGCGCCGACGCCCAGCTTCTCCTTGATCCGCTTCTCGATCTCGGCGGCGACGTCCGGGTTCTCCCGGAGGAAGTTCCGCGCGTTCTCCTTGCCCTGGCCGAGCTGGTCGCCCTCGTACGTGTACCAGGCGCCGGACTTGCGGATGATGCCCTGCTCGACGCCGACGTCGATCAGGGAGCCCTCGCGGCTGATGCCCTTGCCGTACATGATGTCGAACTCCGCCTGCTTGAACGGCGAGGCGACCTTGTTCTTCACGACCTTGACCCTGGTCCGGTTACCGACGACGTCGGTGCCGTCCTTCAGGCTCTCGATCCGGCGGATGTCCATCCGGACGGAGGCGTAGAACTTCAGCGCCTTACCACCGGTCGTGGTCTCCGGGGAGCCGAACATGACGCCGATCTTCTCGCGGAGCTGGTTGATGAAAATGGCGGTGGTGCCCGAGGTGCTCAGCGCACCCGTGATCTTCCGGAGGGCCTGGCTCATCAGCCGGGCCTGGAGGCCGACGTGGCTGTCGCCCATCTCGCCCTCGATCTCGGCGCGCGGCACGAGGGCCGCCACCGAGTCGATCACGATGATGTCGATCGCGCCGGAGCGGATCAGCATGTCCGCGATCTCCAGCGCCTGCTCGCCGGTGTCCGGCTGGGAGACCAGCAGCGCGTCGGTGTCCACGCCGAGCGCCTTCGCGTACTCCGGGTCGAGGGCGTGCTCGGCGTCGATGAACGCCGCGATGCCGCCGTTCGCCTGGGCGTTGGCGATCAGGTGCAGGGTCAGGGTGGTCTTACCCGAGGACTCCGGGCCGTAGATCTCGATGATCCGGCCACGCGGCACGCCGCCGATGCCGAGTGCGACATCCAGCGCGATGGAGCCGGTGGGGATCACGGAGACCGGGGCCGCGGTGCGGTCGCCCAGGCGCATCACCGAGCCCTTGCCGAACTGCTTGTCGATCTGGGCGAGGGCTAGCTCAAGCGCCTTCTCCCGATCCTGGCCTGCTGCCATCGCCGTCACCCCTGTATTCGCCGTCTTCGCGGTCGCTCGCTTGTTCACGCCTGACACCGTAAGCGGAGGGTCTGACAGTTTTCCGCCCGACACCCACCTGCCACGAGTAAGCACAATAGCCGTACACGTGTTCTATTCAAGTCGCAACACGGAGATCACCTAGAACAGGTGATAACAAATCCGGCAAAGGCGTACATACAACTCGGCAAAATGGCACAAGATCAGGGCAGGAGGGAGCGGTGGTCAGTGCGGGGGCGGACCGGGGCTCAGCGCAGCCTCGCCGGGATCCTGTCCGGGTACGCCCGGACGACCGCCCGCCACACCGTCACGGTCTCCGCGCCGGAGGCCAGCGCCTCGCGGATCGTGCGACCGCCCAGCTCCGTCAGGGTCTGGTCGGTGGCGACGCTCTCGGCGTACCCGGCTCCGAAAGCCAGCTCCAGCCGCTGCCAGAAGTCGGTGAGTCTCACCCGGCCATAGTAGTGGGACCCCACCGCCGCCCCGGCTCAGCGCTCCGGACGAGCAGGCCTGGCCTGAAGCTCAGCGCTCCGAGGGCACCGGGTCCGGGCGGCCGGCGCCGCGCAGGGCCAGTCCGAGTACCGGGATCGCGCAGACCGCCGCGAGCAGGGTCAGGATCGGGTATCCGGCGATCTGCACCACGAGCCCCGCCAGCGCACCGGCCCCGGCTCCCGCCAGCCCCATCGTCAGGTCGGACAGGCCCTGGGCGACCGGGCGCTGTTCCAGCGGCACGGACTCGGCGAGCAGGGTCGAACCGGAGATCATCGTGCAGGACCAGCCGAGGCCGAGCAGACCCAGGCCGACGGCGAGCTGCGGGGTGCCGTGGTCGGCGGTACCGGACACGGCGCAGGCCGCGAGGAGCAGCCCGATGCCGGTGATCACCACGGGACGCCGGCCGAGCTTGTCGGTGGCCCAGCCGACGATGGGGCTCAGCGCGTACATGCCGGCGATGTGGATGCTCAGGACGATGCCGACGATGTTCAGGACGTCGGCGTGGGAGTGGCCGGGGCCCTGCTCGATGTAGATCGGGGTCATCGACATGACGCCGACCATCACGAGGTGGCCGATCGCCGCCGAGGCGAGGCCCAGCCGGGCACCGGGGATGCCCATCACCAGCCGGAAGGCGACCCGCATCCCGGCCTTCTTGCCGGTGGCCGCCGCCGGAGCGCCGGCGAGCTCGCGGGACAGCAGCAGCGGGTCGGGGCGGAGCAGCAGCCAGAGCACGAGGCCAGCGATGCCGAACGCGAGCGCGCTGAACACGAACGGGCCGGCCATGTCCGGCATCCCGCTCCAGTAGCTGCGGACGAGCCGGTCTGCTGGCGCGGCCAGGTTCGGCCCGGCCACCGAGCCGACGGTGGTCGCCCAGACCACAATGGACAGCTGCCAGCCGCGCCGGGCGGGCTCGGCCAGGTCCACTGCGGCGTAACGGGCCTGGAGGTTCGCCGCGGTACCCCCGCCGAAGCAGAACATACCGGCGAAGGCCAGCAGCGAGGACCCGGTGGCGGCGGCCGCGACGATCAGGAGCGCCCCCGCGACACCCACCGCGTACGCCAGCATGAGGCCGGGACGGCGCCCGGACCTGGTCATCAGCCGGGTCACCGGGATCGCCAGCAGCGCACCGCCGACCACGGCGGAGCTCTGGGCCAGGCCGGAGAGCCCGGGGCTGCCGGTGATCTGCTTGGTGAGAAGCGCGCCGACGGCGATACCGATCGCGACACCGACCCCGCCGATCACCTGCGTGATCATGAGGAGGGTCAGTGTACGCCGCTGGATCCGGGGGACATCCACATGAGCGATCCTCGCACAGCCACCGCCCCGCTCCGCGATCATGGTCGGGGAAGAGAAACAGGCCGGGAAACGGGGCAGGGAACCGGCAGTCAGACCCGGCCCCGGCCCGGTACCTGGGCCGCAGCCGTGAAGATCGCCTCGGCCAGTGGACCGACCTGCTCCGCCCCGAGGGTGCTGATCGTGATCCGCAGGGCTGGCGGGCTGGCGAGCCGGTACGCGGCGCCGGGCGCGACAGCCCAGCCCAGGTCGCGGAGGCGGGCGACGGCGACGGTCTCGTCGGGTACCGGTACCCAGACGTTGATGCCGCTGCGGCCGGTGGCGTGCAGCCCGTGCCCGGCGAGGGCGGCGATGAGGGCTTCGCGGCGCGCCCGGTACACCTCACTGGTTGTGCGCACTTGATCTGCCACTTCGGACGATGACCACATGCGCAGGACAGCGTGCTGGAGGATCGTCGAGACCCACCCGGCGCCGAATCTCTGGCGCCCGGCCACCCGCCCGGCGGTCACCGGGTCGCCGGTGACGACGGCGAGCCGCAGGTCGGGACCGTAGGCCTTCGAGACCGACCGGATGTACGCCCAGGCCGGGGTGAGCCCGGCGAGCGGGTACAGCGGGACTTCCGCCAGGTCTCCGCAGTGATCGTCCTCGATTACCAGCACGTCGGGGTGCGCCGCGAGCAGGACCCGCAGTGCCGCCGAGCGTTCCGGGCTGAGGGCCGCGCCGGTCGGGTTGTGCGCGCGGGTCGTGATGATGACCGCCCGGACGCCTGCCGCCAGCGCCGCCGTCACGCCTTCCAGCGTCGGACCGTGCTCGTCGACCGGCATCGGCACCGCGCGCAGGCCCATCGCCGCGACCAGGTCGATCGCGTTGGCCCAGCCCGGATCCTCGATGCCGACCGCGTCACCGGGGGCGACATACGCGCCGAGCAGCCTCTCGATCCCGTCCAGCGCGCCACTGGTCAGCACGATCTCGGTGGCGGGAATGTCCTCGGCGGCGAGCCGGTCACGCGCCATCGCGGCCAGCTCCGGCAGCACCCCGGCGTCGCGGTAGCTGACCGGGGCCGGATCGAGGCTGGCCAGGATCGGGGCGAGCCGCGGCAGCCGGTCCAGCGCAGGCGCTCCGGACGACAGATCAACAGCATTCTCCGGTACCGCGAGCAGCTCGGCGCTCCGGAAACTGACCGCAGGCCTTTCCCTGACCCGCGTGCCAGCCCGGCCGGCGCTCTCCAGCAGCCCGCGCTGCCGCAGTGCCGTGTACGCGGACGCGACCGTCGCCGGGCTGACTCCCAGCTCGGCGGCGAGGGTGCGGATCGGCGGCAGCGGGCTGCCCGGCGGGAGCCCGCCCGTGCGGATGCCCGCCTCGACGCTGGCCGAGATGGCACTCGCTGACCGCCCGGTGAGCTGATAATGTACTGGCACAGTCAACAGTTTGTACTAGAACAAAGGCGGAGTCAAATGAGCCGCACCACTCCCCTCCGGCGCTCGATCCGGTTCACCGACGACCGCACGGTGCTGCACCAGGTGCTCGACGAGGGCTACGTCGCCCACATCGGGATGGTCGTGGACGGGGAGCCCCGCGTGCTCCCGATGTTCCACGTCCGGGTCGGCGAGCACGTGTACGTGCACGGGTCGACCGGCGGCCGGTTCGGGCTCGGGGCCCGCGATGGTGAGCTGCGCCTGTGCCTGAGCGTCACGCTGCTCGACGGGCTGGTGCTGGCGAAGTCCCAGTTCCACCACACCGCCAACTACCGGTCCGTTGTCGTGCACGGCGCGGCCAGGGTCGTCACCGATCCGGTCGAGCGCGACACCGTGCTCGCGGCCTTCGTCGACAAGATCGCGGCTGGCCGGTCCGCCGACGCCCGCCCGGCGAACGACAAGGAACTCGCCCAGACCTCCCTGCTCGCCATCGACCTGACCGAGGCCACGATCAAGGCCAGGGCCGGCGGCCCGATGGACGACGACGAGGATCTGGCTCTCCCGTTCTGGTCCGGCGTGCTGCCCATGTCCACAGTGCGGGGTGTACCGGTTCCTCACGGCACCGAGCCACAGCCCTCCTACCTGGCCCGCAGCCCCTGGCTGTTCCCCGAGGTACTCGAAGGCGAGAAGGTCCGGCTGGAGCCGCTGTCCCCGGCCCACGCGCAGGAGCTGTTCGAGTCGAGCCAGGACGACGACGTGTGGTCGTGGCTGTCGACCCCGCGACCGTCCACTCCCGACGGCATGGCCGCGGTGATCCGGGCGGCGCTGACGACAGCCGACCGGGTGCCGTGGGCGCAGATCGACACGGCGACCGGCCGGGTCATCGGCACGACCTCCTTCTACGAGATCGACGAGGCGAACCGCTCGCTCGGCATCGGGTACACCTGGATCGGCAAGCCGTGGTGGCGCTCGGGCGTCAACAGCGAATCGAAGTACCTGCTCCTCACAAGAGCGTTCGACGACCTGGGCGCGCTGCGGGTAACGTGGCACACCGACCGCATGAACACCAGGTCGCAGGCCGCGATCGAACGGCTCGGCGCCACGCTCGAAGGCGTCATCCGTAACCACAGGATCCGGCCGGACGGGACGATGCGGGACACGTATCTCTATGGCATGACCGCCGCCGAGTGGCCAGCCGCGCGCGCTCGGATGGAGGAGTCGCTGTGTTGGGTGTCACCGACTTCTGGACATATGTCCTCGGCACGTTCCTGATCGTCCTGCTCCCCGGCCCCAACTCGCTCTACGTGCTGACCACGGCCGCCAGGCACGGCGTCAAGGCCGGGTACCGGGCGGCGTGCGGCGTGTTCGCCGGCGACACGGTGCTGATGGTGCTGTCCGCGGCCGGGGTGGCCTCGCTGCTCCGTGCCGTGCCGGCCGCCTTCATGGTGATCAAGTACGCCGGCGCCGGGTACCTGGCGTACATCGGGCTGCGGATGCTGTGGGGCGCGATCAAGTCGTGGCGGACGCCGGCGGCGGAGTCGGAGGCCGCCGAGCCGGAGCTGGAGTCACCGAGGCCGTTCCGCAAGGCGCTGACGATCAGCCTGCTCAACCCGAAGGCGATCCTGTTCTTCGTCTCGTTCTTCATCCAGTTCGTCGACCCGGGTTACGCGCACCCGGCCCTGTCGTTCCTCGTGCTCGGTGCCGTGGTCCAGCTGTTCAGCTTCGCCTACCTGAGCACGCTGATCTTCTCGGGCACGCTGCTGGCCACGCACTTCCGCCGCCGCCGGAAGCTGGCCGCCGGGCTGACCTCCGGCGCAGGCGCGCTGTTCGTCGGGTTCAGCGCGAAGCTGGCCACCGCATCCCTCAACTAGCGAGTCAGCCGGCCGCTTCGGTGACCGGCACGGGTTTGCGGACCCAGCGCCGGCCGAAGAGCCAGATCACCGGCAGGGTGCAGATCAGCGGGCCGATGATGGCCAGCGGCCGGTAGAGCCACCAGACCACGTCCGGGGGCACCCGGTCGTCGATCTTCTGGTCGAAGACCAGCCACCCGATGAACCGCGAGATCGCCATGCCGGTGGTGTGGAAGAGGAACAGCGGCAGGGCGAACCGGCTCATCATCTCGGTGAAGGCCTGCCAGCGCGACCTGGTCAGCAGGGACTCCATCCGGGGCCTGGCGACCTCGACCACGCCCATCTGGAACAGCAGCAGCGCCACGATCACGAAGGTCGGCGGGGCCATGTTCGACCACTTGTCGCCGGGGACGCCGACCATCGAGCCCGGGTACAGGCCGGAGAACACCAGCCCCATCAGGCCGAACAGGCCGATCCACAGCAGGACCCAGTCGGAACGCCTCGGCGCCGCCACGACCCGCTGGTAGAAGAACCCGGCCTGGTGGGCCAGGCCCCAGACGATGACGAGGTTGGCCCAGCCAGCCCACGACTGGCCGTAGTTGAAGCGCAGGATGTCCATCATCATCGCCAGGCCAGCCAGCCACACCAGGGTCAGCGAGCCGAACCGGCGGTGCAGCCACAGCGCGACCGGCAGCAGGGTGACCAGCATCAGGTACACCCCGATGAACCACAGCGGGCTCACCACCAGCTTGACCGCCTGCTTGATCCAGGTCAGGCCGTACGCGCCCTCCAGCGCCAGGCCGAGCGCGACCCAGGTCAGCAGCAGGGCCAGCGAGGGGATCGCGAGCTGCTTGATCCGCCGCCAGACGAAGACCGCCAGTCCGGTACCGCGTTCCCTGGCCCGCTCCCACGACCGCAGGTGCACGAAGCCGCCGATGTAGAAGAACAGCGGCATGACCTGGAACAGCCAGGTGAGGATCCACATCCCGGTGGTGAAGCGCAGCGGGCTGGTCGCGTGCGGCCCGTCGGCCCGCCACCGGATGATCGTGAAGGCCCAGTGCCAGACCACCACCACAACCAGGCTGAACCCGCGCAGGAAGTCGACGTAACGATTGCGCTCAGCCCGGGTGTCCGTCGCCACTGCGCCCTCACTTCCGCCGCATCCGCCGGTATCGTTGCCCCCTAGTATGGACCTTCTCGTACGCGAAGAGGCGCAGCTCACAACCCCGGCCAGGCTGCGCGTCCGCTCCGCTGTGGCCGGATCGGCAGCGCTCCTCGCCGCGACGGCATTGATGGTCGCCTTCTACCTGCCGTCCTGGGCCTACCCCCTGTGGAACTCGGCGGCCGCACTCCTCCTCATCGCGATGGCCCTCGCCGCCGGCTTCACACCGCGCACGCTCGGCCTCACGATCACCCGCCGTACGGCTCTCGTCGCGGCACTCGGCGTGGCCGGGGTCGCCGCCGTGTACGCGGTCGGCATGGCCCTCCCCGAGACCCAGGCGGCGTTCCGCGACTCGCGGGCCGCAGGGCTGACCGCCGGCGCCGTGGCCTGGGCGATGCTGATCCGGGTTCCCTTCGGCACGGTACTGCTGGAGGAAGTGGCCTTCCGTGGCGTCCTGCCCGCGCTGTTCGGCGCGCGGCACGGCGAGTGGCGCTGGCGCCCGGTACTGGCGGCGAGCGCAATGTTCGGGCTCTGGCATTTCTTCCCGGCCCTGCACCTCGCCCAGCGCAACCAGGCTGTCCACGACCTGCTCGGCTCGACCGGGGCCGTGATCGCGCCGGTCGCGGCCATGCTCGCCGCGATGGGCGCCGGGATCTTCCTGTCAGCTTGGCGTCACGCCGGCCGGGGCCTGCTGGCGCCGATTCTGCTGCACACCGCGACAAATTCGGGCGGCTACCTGCTCGCCTGGCTGCTGGTGTCCTAGCGGCACGTCCCAGCAGTGTCGCCCGGCTCCGTTATATTGACGAGCCAACCCACTGGGAACAACTGACGCAGAAGGCTGGACAAGCGGTGGACACCCTGGTCATCGTGCTGCTGCTCGTAGTGATCGCGTTGCTGGCCGTAGTGGCGATCGTGCTGCTCGCCGCGCGCCGGGCCGCCCAGCGGCAGCAGGCCTCCGACGCGGCGACGCTCAAGCGCGCCTCCGGAGCCGATCCGTTCGCCTCGCCGGAGACCGACGCCATGCTCGGCGACCCCCGGCAGCTCAAGCCGGGCGACACCGTGGAGGTCCGCGGGCACGCCTACGCCGTGCGCGGGTCGATCCACTGCAAGGAAGGCGCGTGGTCCTGGCAGGAGCACCTGCTCGACGACGCGACCGGCCCCAAGCTCTGGCTGTCGGTGGAAGAAGATCCAGACCTCCAGCTCGTACTGTGGACCGAGCTGCGCGGCCTCACCGTCTCCCCCGGCCCGAAGACCATCGATCTCGATGGCCGGCGGTACACGTCCGACGAGTCGGGGCGGGCCACGTACACGGCTGCCGGGCACACCGGGCTCGACCCGCAGGGCACCGTCAGGTACCACGACTACGAGGCGGCCGACGGCACCCAGCTGTCCTTCGAGCGCTGGGGTGACTCCGAGAGCTGGGAGGCCGGGCGCGGCGAGCGCGTCCAGCGGCACGAGCTGCGCGTGTTCCCCTCCTCCTCCGCATGATCACCACGATCTCGGTGCCCTATGTGGACACCAGCGCCGCCGAGCTGTCCTTCCGGCTGGGCGGCGAGCTCATCGAGCCCCTCGACGCGCTGGTCGTCTCCGGCCACGGGTACCGGCTGGAGCTGCGGCTGCTCGGCGCCTCCCACCAGGCCATCCTTGAATGGGATCGCCCCGGCGGGCCGCTGGTCGAGACCGTCGCCTGCCTGCCGGGTGACCCGGCGCCGCTGCCCGGCCGGTTCGCCGAGGGCCGCTACACCTTCGCCTCCGAGGTGCGGGCGCTCGACCCGGCGCGGCTCGGACGGCTCAAGACCAGGCCGGGTGCCCTGGTCGGGATCTTCCCTGGTTCGCCCGACGCGCTCACCGCACTGGCCGCCGAGGCCAGCGGCGGCCTCCTGCGCTGGCGGACCTGGCACGCCTACCCCCAGTCCGGCGAGTTAGCCGTGACCTCGACGACCGTGGAGTTGCAATGAGCATCCACCGCAGGTGGTACATAGTGGCCGGCGTGGCGGCCGCGATCGCGGGACTGATCGGGGTGCTCGCCGTCTTCGGCGGGTCCACGTCGCCACGCAAGTACGTGGCCAGCAAGTACTCGCGGGCGGCCTCCGACGACCTGGACGGCGCGCAGGCCTACCGCTCGCCGCTGGCCCCGAGCGTGGTGGCCGCGGCGATCGCCGGTGCCTGGCGGCCCGCCGACCGGGTCACGGACGCCAGCGGGCACTACCTGCGCTACTCCGATGATGTGATCACCGTCTTCCCCTCCGGCAAGGGTTCCCTGATCCGGGTCGAGGACGCCGACCGTGCGTACCGGAGATACCACTCCACTGTGCACGGTTACTGGGGATTCAGTTCTGGTCAGGGCGAGGCGGGCCGCGGTGGCGGTCCCGGCAGCGGGAAATAGAGAGGGACAGGGCAGACAATGGTCACCGAACTTCTGGTCACGCTCGCGTACAGCGCAGCAGGGGTGGCGCTGATGGCGGCCGGGTACGTGCTGGTCGACATCGCGACCCCCGGCAAGCTGCGGGAGCTGATCTGGGTGGAGCGCAACAGCAACGCGGCCATCCTGCTGTCGTCCGGCCTGCTGGGGGTCGGCACGATCGTCACCTCCGCGATCCTGGTCAGCGCCGACGACTTCACGAAGGGCATCACCGGCACCCTCGGGTACGGCGCGATCGGGCTGGTCATGATGACCCTCGCCTTCGTGCTGCTCGACCTGGCGACCCCCGGCAAGCTCGGCGAGATCCTGGCCGAGGACGAGCCACACCCCGCGGTGTGGGTGTCGGCCACGGTGCACGTCGCGATCGGCGCGATCATCGCCGCGGCGATCTCCTGACATGGCCGGAACACAGCGCGCGATTCTCGCCGCCCTCCTCGGCACGGCCGTCGGCGTCGTCCCGTTCATCGTCTACGGCATCGCGACCAGCGCCTCCGACGGGACGACCCTCGTCCAGCAGGGCGCGGAGTTCGAGAGCCAGGGCCGCGACGCGGTCATCAAGGAACTGGAGCGGGCCAGCGCCGCGCAGGGCATCTGCTACGGCTGGAAGCTCCAGTTCAGCAACAGCGGCGCCCGGACCTCGACGGACTCCGGTTCGAACCTCGGCTCGGTGACCAGGATCGACAATGACAAGGTCAAGTGCCCGAAGTGGGTCGAGCTGGACGCCAGCGTGACCTGGACCTCCGACTCCAGCGAGAGCGAGGACTACGGCAGCGTCACCATCCGCAACTCGCCTGGGCTCAAGGTTCCCTCGTACAACGAGCTGACCGCTGCGGGGATCACCAAGGAGTCGTTCATCGACGCCCCGGCGGAGGCGATGGCCTCGGCGATGCTGAAGCTGCCGCTGCTGATGACGGAGAAGGGCGCCACGCCGGTACCTGTGGTGTCGTCCACCCCGTCGACGCCGCTGCCCAAGATGACCTCGGCGGGCTCCGACCTGTGGCGGGACAACGTGGTCGCCTTCGCGTTCGCAGCCGGGTTCCTCGGCATGGCTGGCGGGCTCCTGATCGGCGGGTGGCGCGAGAAGGGCATCCAGGTACGCGAGGCCGCCATCAGGGCAGCAGAGGCCGAGCGGAAGGCAGCCCGGCAGGCAGCGACGAAGAAGAAGCAGCCCAAGGGCGGCGGCGGGCCGAAGACCCCTACGGCGAAGGGCGCGCCGAAGAAACCCGAGCCCACGCCGCCACCCGCAGCGGCAGAGCCGAAGCCCGAACCGCCAGCACAACCGGAAGCGCCCGCGTGAGAAGACTGTCCCGTACGGCCGTCCTGGCCACCGTGTTCGTCGTCGCAGCCTGCGGCCTGGTCTACGAGCTGGCCCTCGTGGCCCTCGGCTCGTACCTGATCGGCGACACGGTCGGCCAGGCGTCGATCGTGCTGGGCGTGATGGTCTTCGCGATGGGCGTCGGCGCGTTCGCCGTCAAGCCGCTCCAGAAGCACGCCGCCGGGGCGTTCGCGGCGGTGGAGATCGTGCTCGCCCTGCTCGGCGGGCTCAGTGTGCTCACGTTGTACGCGGCCTTCGCCTGGCTCGACCTGTACGTCCCGGCCCTGATCGCGGTGGCCTTCGTGCTCGGCCTGCTGATCGGGGCCGAGATCCCGCTGCTCATGGTCCTGCTCCAGAAGATCCGCAAGCAGGACGCCGGCGAGGCCGTGTCCGACCTGTTCGCCGCCGACTACGTGGGCGCGCTGCTCGGCGGGCTCGTGTTCCCGTTTCTGCTGCTGCCGGTGTTCGGGCTGATCCAGGGCGCGCTGGTCGTCGGCGCGCTCAACGCGCTGTGCGGGCTGGCGCTCGTGCTCGGCCTGTTCCGCACGGAGCTGGGCCGCCGGTCCCGCTGGGTGCTCACCGCGTCAGCCACGGCTGTCTTCGCGCTGCTCGGCTTCGTCTACACCGTCAGCGACAACTTCGAGACCACCGCCCAGCAGCAGCTCTACCGCGATCCGATCGTGCACTCCCAGCGCACCAAGTACCAGGACATCGTCATCACGAAGTCGGTCAGCCTGTCCGGCGCGGCCGACGTCCGGCTCTTCCTGAACGGTGACCTCCAGTTCAGCTCGGTCGACGAGTACCGGTACCACGAGGCGCTCGTGCATCCGGCGATGTCCGGCCCGCACGGCCGGGTACTGGTGCTCGGCGGGGGCGACGGGCTGGCGCTCCGGGAGGTCCTCAAGTACCCGGGGGTGCGGGCCGCGACGCTGGTCGAGCTGGACCCGGCCGTCATCGCGCTCGCCAAGGCCGAGCCGCTGATCCGGGACCTCAACGGCCAGTCCTTCAACGACCCGCGCGTGACGGTCGTCAACACCGACGCCTTCACCTGGCTCCGCGACGCGCCCCGGGGCTTCGACGTGGTGATCGCCGACCTGCCGGACCCGGACTCCACGGCGACGGCCAAGCTGTACTCGACAGAGTTCTACGGCCTGATCAAGCAGGTCCTCGCGCCCGGCGGCCGGCTGGTCGTCCAGTCGGGCTCGCCGTACTTCGCGCCGAAGTCCTTCTGGTGTATCGACGCGACCGTGCGGGCTGCCGGGCTGGTCACGACCCAGTACCACGCCGAGGTACCGTCCTTCGGGGACTGGGGCTTCGTCCTGGCCGGGGCCGGCGAGGCCCCAGGGCTCCGGCTGGCCGCCGACGCGCCACCCCGCCGCTACCTCGACGCGGAGACCCTGAGCGCGGCTTCCGTCTTCCCTGCCGACCGGCGCAGGCTGCCGATGGAACCCTCCACGCTCACTCACCCGCGGATCATCGACCTGGTCCGCGCCGAGTGGAAGAACTACTGATCGTCCGCTGTGGTCAGACGCGGCCGAGGTCGCGGGCCTCGGCCAGCCCCCGGGCGTACCCACGGAGCTTGTCGGCGGCGTCGTTCAGGCTGGAGCTGGCCGTGGTGCTGTGCGGGTGCGTCCGCCCGTCCTCGGCCACGTACTCGGCGGCGGCGGCGACCAGCCGCTCGTAGGCAGCGACCCCGTTACCGAGCTGGCCCAGCAGCTCGTCGCGCGCCGCGTCCAGCGAGGCGTGCGTGTCGGCCGGCGCGAACTGCCGGGCCTTCTCCACCCCGGCCGCCCGCTGGGCGAGATCCCACAGCAGGGCCTCGGCGGCTGCGGCCTCACTCACGATCGACTCGACCGGCCCGGCGAGGCGGCCAGCGAGGCCGGCCATCGTCGCGGAGGCCCGGTCGATCTGCCCCGCGGCCTCGGCCGCCACGGTCCCCCGCAGCTGCGCCTTCGACCGGTGCCTGCGGAGCTGGTCCACGGCGGCCTTGCCTGCCGGGTGCCGGGTCAGCATGCCGACGACCTTGGTGATCGGGTCGGCGGCCGGCAGGGCTGGCGGGGGCTCCTGGGCGTTCAGCACCCGGAAGTCCGACCAGCGCCAGAAGGCCAGCGCGACCGAGCCACCGGCCCCGGCGGCCCAAAACACGTCGGGCAGCCCGATCCCGTGGTACGGCAGGAGGACGGCCGTCGCCCCGGCCAGGGTCGCGCCGATCACGCTCCAGCGCCGGGCGGCACGACGGAGACGGCGGAGCCTGCGGAAGTGCTTGGCCCTCGGGTCGCCGCCCATGATGTGCCTCCGCTCAGTCGCTTGGGAAAACCGTATCCTGCCGGCCACCCTCACCGCGACCAGGGCTCAAGACCATCCACAGTAGACGAGCACTGTCCCGCTCTTGGTCTCACGCGAGGTGGCCCGCTGTGGACGTCGAGGCGAAGGCGACGGCCCTCCCGCATACCGGTGTTGTATGCGGGAGGGCCGTCAACGCGCGCATCGTCGTCCACAGCGGGTCGGCACTACCCTGCCGAGCTGTCCTTGTCCTTCGCCATGGAGGCGCGGATCTCGTCGAGGCGGGTCACGCCGGCGGTCTGCGACGGGCTCACGCTGCCGCTGATCGCCGGGGTCTCCGGGGCGGCAGCGAGCTTGTCGCCGGCCATCGAAGCCCGGATCTGGTCCAGCCGGGACTGACCCGCCATGTCCAGCGTGGACTTCTGCACCTCGAGCATCCGGCCCTCGACCGAGTTGGTCGCCAGCTCCGCGCGGCCGTGCGCGTTGGCGTAACGCCGCTCGATCTTCTCGCGGACCTCGTCCAGCGAAGGCGTGTTGCCCGGGGCGGCCAGAGAGCTCATCGACTCCAGCGAGGCGGCGATGGTCTCCTGCATCTTCGCCTGCTCCAGCTGGCTGAGCAGCTTCGTGCGCTCGGCGAGCTTCTGCTGGAGGATCATCGCGTTGTTCTCGACGGCCTTGCGGGCCTGCGCCGCGGCGGAGATCGCCGCGTCGTGCATGCCCTTGAGGTCCTCCATCGACTGCTCCTGCGCGACGAGCTGCGTCGCGAAGGCCTGCGCGGCATTCTCGTACTCGGTGGCCTTCGCCTCGTCGCCGGCGGCGCGCGACTTGTCGGCCAGCACGATGGCCTGCCGGGCGGAGGCCTGGAGCTTCTCGACCTCCGACATGGTCCGGTTCAGCTTCATCTCGAGCTGGCGCTGGTTACCGATCACAGCTGCGGCCTGCTGGACGAGCGCCTGGTGCTGGCGCTGCGCTTCCTCGATGGCTTGCTGGATCTGCACCTTCGGATCGGCATACTCGTCGATCTTGGCGCCGAACAGCGCCATCAGGTATCTCCAACCCTTGACGAACGGGCTAGCCATCTTCGTGGTCCCTTCCGCGGCAGAAATGCCGTCCCAGTCGTCCTTCTATGGTGGCAGGCCCTCGCCAGGTCGTCACGCCCCCTCTGGGAGGACGTGCCGGCCGGGCCGCTCGTCCTCAGGGAGGATGGGCCCCTGAGGGGAAAGCCCCGGTACCGGATCAGGGCTCCCCGCCAGGCACCCGGCGGGCCGTGTCAGCTACCCAGTGCGCCACGGGACAACTCCTCAGCGTCGGCAAGCCCGAGCCGCAAACCCTCAAGATCTTCAGTGAGCAAGCCTACTCTCGCGGCCGTGTCCCCACCGGCGTCTGACGCAGCCTGGAGCGTCGACAGCTCGGCGAGCCGTACGACGAGCCCCTCCAGCCCGGCCACCGTGGCCTGCATCTTCGCCAGCAGGGCCTCCGCCGCCGCCACCATGCGCTCCTGGGCGGCCAGCTGCTCCGTGACGGCTCGCAGGGTGCGCTCCCGCTCGGCGCGGAGCCCGGCCGGGCCGTTCTCCGCGTCGTGCTTGAGGCCCGCTGCCTCCCAGCGCAGGGCGTCGGAGTCGATCCGCCCGCTGGCCTCTTCGAGCAGCGTCACCTGCCCGGCGAACCGGACAAGGTCGGCCAGAACTCCTTCCGCGTTACCGCCGACGTCCCGGACCTGGGCCCGGAGCACCGGATCGGGCTCACCCTCGGCCTGGCTCCGCAACGCGGCAGCCGCAGCCTCCGCCCGGGCCAGCCAGGCCGCCGCCGGGCTGCCGTACGGCGGGCGGGGCAGGGCACGCGGCTCGTACCGGGGCGGGGCCGGGGCCTCCAGCTCCCTCGGGGCCATGAGCGCCCCGAGGCCGACCCGGACGCCGTACACGGTGACGCCGATGCCGAACCCGACCGGCAGGGCGAGCACTGCGGCCGGGGACAGGGCTGCCGTCACAGCGCCGCCCAGCCCGCCAGCCAGGACGGCCGTGAGGATGCCCCACGGTTCCGTGAGGTGGTCGGAGAGCCGCATCAGAAGTTGCTGAGCACGTTGATGAGGATCTTCTCGATGGTCGAGGCGTCACGGGCGTCGTACGCCGCGGCCCGGCTGGCCTGCGAGATCCGCTGGAGGACGGGGAAGTCGGCCTGCTCGCCGTACGCGATGGTGAACACCCGCACCGAGTTCTCCGCGCTGGCGTCGAGGTCGGTGAGGAGCCGGGGCAGGTCGTTGTCCTTCGGGTACTCGTTCTTGCCGTCCGTCAGCAGCACCACGGCGTTGATCCGGCTCGGGTCGGCCACGGTGAGGAGCTTCTGCTGGGCCGCGCGCGCCGTCGCGTACAGCGCGGTACCACCGGCGGGGCTCAGCCCCTTGATCGCCTGGACCAGCTTCTCCTTCACGTCCGAGACCTTCCCGATCGGGACGCGCTCGGTGTACGGCGTGGAAGCCCCGTTGACCTCCGTGCTGAAGGTCCACAGCCCGACCAGGTCGTCGGAGGCGAACATGTCGAGCGATCGCAGCGCCGACTCCTTGGCCAGTTCCAGGCGGGACTTGCCGCCGACGGCCAGGTCGGCCATCGAGCCGGACACGTCCAGCACGAGCAGGACCTGCGCCCGCTTCCGCAACTGGTCCCAGCCGGCGATGGCCTTGGTCAGCACCGGGGCCGGCGGCGTGTTCAGCGCGGTGAACGTCGCGCCGGGCAGCATCCCGTTCGCCTCGGTGATCACCGGGCCGGGCTTGCCGGTCGCGTCCCGGAAGCCGACGTCGGTGAACCGCTTCTGCTGGGCCGGCTCCTTCACGAAGGCCAGGAAGTCGGCGGCGCCGGCCTTCTGCTCGTCGCTCGCGGTCGACAGCGTCACGAACGGGCTGTCGGAGACGAGCGTGCCCTCCTTCGGGTAGATCGCGACCAGGGGCACCCGGGGCTTCGCGCCCTTGCCTGCCAGCTTCGGGTCACCGGTCGGGTTGCCCTGGTTGTAGTCGTAGACCGACTTCTCCTCGATCACGACGGCGCTCACGTAGCTGAGCCCCTTGCCCTTGGCGTCGGCATCCGCCAGATTCGCCAGGAAGGTGAGGGACGTGTCGCCATAGTGGACGACCGAGGACTCCAGCCCGCGCACGTACGAGATGACCTTCGGGTCGTCCAGGTCGGCCTCCGTCAGGTCGCTGGACCGGCCGGTGGCGGCGAAGTAGCTGGCGACGACGGAGCTGAGGCCCGTGGTCGAGTAGTGCGGGTTGGTCTTGCCGAGCTTGAAGCTGCCCCACTCGGGGTGCCCGGCCCCGCCCCAGCCCTGGTTGGCCAGGCCCAGCACGTCCGACCAGCCGATCGGCTTCGACGGCCAGCCCAGGGCCTCGGCCATCGGCTTCGGCATGGCCAGCACCAGCGGGGACTGGACGATGGACGGCTGGTTGCCCTGCGGCAGCACCGTGCCCTTGTCGCCCGTCGACACCTTCTGCCGGAGCACGCCCAGCCAGGCCGAGGAGGCCGGTGTCCACACGTGCGGGGCCGGCTGGCCCTCCCGGGTGGAGTCCCAGCCGCGGGCCAGGGCGTCCACAGTGGCGCCGGAAGCCATGCCGTACACATTGACGTCGACGCACTTGCCGCCGACCTTGCGGTTCGCCTTGTTGTACGCCTGCGCCAGCTGCTGCATCAGGGCGGACTTCTCCACCGAGGCGTTGACGTCGAGCGGGATGCACCCGTCACGGTGCCTGCCTTCGGCCGGGGTGTCGTCACCCGGCCTGAGCACGAGATACGTGACGATGATCGCCAGCACGCCGACCACCGCGGTGATCAGCAGGGGCAGGTGGTTACGCCGCGGCGAGGGGTGCGCCGGGTAGGACACAGTGGCCTCCGAGGGGGCGAGGAGTACCTGCAAAGTGTGGCAGACCCCTGCGACATCCTGGGGTCCCGCCGGCCACGTTGTATCCCGCTGGCCGGCAGCTATCGGAAAGCCGACTCAAAGCCGGACAGACACACCGTCCACCCGGGACAGGGCAAGGCTCAGGGAACAGGCCGAGGGAGGGAAGTGATCAGGCGGCGCGGAGGTGGGCGACGCTGCGCTCGATCGGCGTGGACGCCTTCGCCGTGCTGCTCTGCTTGCCGGCGGTCTTGGCCGGCTGGGCACCGATCGTGAGGGCCTGGGAGCCGACGGCCTGCAGGACCGGCGTGCGCTCCTCCGTCACGGCCAGCGTGTCGCTGACCTCGCGCAGGACCTGGGACAACGGCACGTCCAGCGCCTCGCAGATGGAGGCGAGGAGCTCGCTGGAGGCTTCCTTCTGGCCGCGCTCGATCTCCGAGAGGTAGCCAAGGCTCACGTTCGCCCCGGTGGACACCTCGCGCAGGGTGCGGTGCTGGGAAAGCCGCCGCGACCGCAGCGTGTCGCCGATCACACGACGCAGCAGGACCATCGCCACACTCCTTCCCCAAGCCGGCCAGTGGTCATGGCAACTTCACCAACCGCTGTCACCGTACATCGTCAAACCCTTACCGGCACATACCCCGACCGTTGCCGACTCCAACGCTCCTGGCGCGGGAGTATTCCGGCGGGCGGCAGGAATTCTCAGGCGCGGGTGCTCCGGCGGAGCGCCAGGGCCCGGAACACGTAGTCCAGCCCGGTCACCGCCGTCACGACCACGGCTGCGGCCATCAGCCACGGGCCGACCCCGGCCAGGCCCGCCGGGAAGGGCCACAGGTACCACGCGATGGCGGCGATCTGGAGCATTGTCTTGATCTTGCCACCACGGCTGGCGGCCATCACGCCGTGCCTGAGCACCCAGAACCGGATGAGCGTCACGCCGAGCTCACGGGCCAGCACCAGTCCCGTTACCCACCAGGGCAGCACCGCGAACCAGGACAGCAGGACCAGCGCCGTGCCGGTCAGCGCCTTGTCGGCGATCGGGTCGGCGACCTTGCCGAACGCCGTGACCAGGCCCCACGTGCGCGCGATCCAGCCGTCGGCGAAGTCGGTCAGCGAGGCCACGCCGAACACCACGCACGCGGCGATCCGCAGCGAGGAGTCCGTCATCTCCGACATGACCGTGAGCACGGCGAACACCGGCACCAGCACCAGGCGGAGCACGGTGAGCGCATTCGCCGGATTGCGCACCGGCACGCGCTTCACGGCCGCCTTCACGGGCGTGCGCGGTCGATGACCTCGACCGGCTGGGCCACCAGATCCACTCCTCCGCACGCCGTCACCGTAGCCCGGACCAGGTCTCCCTGGCGAAGGTCGCCGGAGATCCCGCCGGTCAGGGTGGTCGAGCCGTCGACCTCCGGAGCCTGGTGGGCGGCGCGGCCCTCGACTTCTCCTTCGTCCACCCGGTCGACCATGACCTCGACGGTCGTGCCGATCCGCTCCTCGGCGCGCTGGGCCGTCAGCTCCTCGGCCAGCTCGCTGATCTTCGAGTACCGGCGGCGGATCGTGTCCTGGCGGACCTTGCCGGGCAGGGTGGCGGCCTCGGTGCCGTCCTCATCGGAGTACGAGAAGACGCCGACCGCGTCGAGGCGGGCGCCGGTCAGGAAACGCTCCAGCTCGGCGACGTCGGCCTTGGTCTCGCCGGGGAAGCCGACGATCACGTTGGTACGGGCGCCGGCCTCCGGGGCCAGGTCACGGATGCTCCGCATCAGCTCCAGGAACCGGTCGGTCGAGCCGAACCGGCGCATCCGGCGCAGCACGGGCTCCGAGGAGTGCTGGAAGGACAGGTCGAAGTACGGGGCGACGCCCGGCGTGGTCGCGATCGCCTCGACCAGCGAGGGCCGCATCTCGGCCGGCTGGAGGTAGCTGGCGCGGACCCTGACGATGCCGGAGATCGAGGCGAGCTGCGGGAGGAGCTTCTCCAGCAGCCGGGGGTCGCCGAGGTCCTTGCCGTAGGACGAGGAATTCTCGCTGACCAGCACCAGCTCCCGCACGCCCTGCCCGGCCAGCCACTCGGCCTCGGCCAGCAGCTCGTCGGGCGTGCGCGAGACGAAAGCGCCGCGGAAGGACGGGATCGCGCAGAAGCTGCACCGCCGGTCGCAGCCGGACGCGAGCTTGAGCGAGGCGACCGGGCCGGACTCGAGCCGGCGGCGGAGGGTCTGGCGCAGGTGGGCCGGGGTGGCCTCGTCGACGATGGCGTGGCCGGGGATGACCGGCTTGGCCTTCTGCCGCTCGACCGGCGTGATCGGCAGCAGCGTGCGCCGGTCGCGCGGGGTGTGCGCCTCGTGCTCCTCGCCTGCCAGCAGCGAGTCGAGCTTGCCGGAGATGTCCGGGTAGTCGTCGAAGCTGAGCACCGCGGCCTCTGGCAGCGCGTCGGCGAGCTGGTTGCCATACCGCTCGGCCATGCACCCGGCCGCCACGATCTTGGCTCCGGTGTCGGAGGCGGCGAGCAGGGTGTCGATCGACTCCTGCTTGGCCGAGGCCACGAACCCGCACGTGTTGACCATGACCACGTCGGCCCGCTCGCCGTCCGTGGTGACCTCCCAGCCGCCGGCGGCCAGTCGGCCGGCCAGCTCCTCGGAGTCGACCTCGTTACGGGCGCAGCCCAGGGTCAGCAGGGCGACCCGCCGGCCGGGGGCAGGCGTGACTGGGGTGGATGCAGGTGCGGACACCCGCCGAGTCTATCGGCACCGGGTGACAGTTCCCGGGGCGCTGTGCGCGAACTCGCGCGCCTGTCAGCGGCCCGACTATAAGATTCGGGCAAAAGTGCACGAATAACGCATCACTCCGCGCGGATCGCCTCCAGTACACCGTCGAGTTCGTCGGGCTTGATCAGCACCTCCCGGGCCTTCGAACCCTCCGATGGGCCCACGACCCCGCGCTGTTCCATCAGGTCCATCAGGCGGCCGGCCTTGGCGAAACCGACCCGGAGCTTGCGCTGGAGCATCGACGTCGAGCCGAACTGCGAGGTGACCACCAGCTCGGCGGCCTGGACCAGCAGCTCCAGGTCCTCGCCGATGTCCTCCTCCGGCTTCTTCTTCGCCGCGGGGGCCGCCACGACCTCCTCCCGGTACTCGGGGTCGCGCTGTTCCTTGCAGAACTTCACCACGGCGTGGATCTCGGACTCGTCGACCCACGCGCCCTGGATCCGGATCGGCTTGCTCGCGCCCATCGGCAGGAACAGCGCGTCGCCTCGGCCGATCAGCTTCTCCGCGCCCGGCTGGTCGAGGATGACCCGCGAGTCGGCCAGCGAGGACGTGGCGAAGGCCAGCCGGGAGGGCACGTTGGCCTTGATCAGGCCGGTGACCACGTCGACGGAGGGGCGCTGGGTCGCCAGGACGAGATGGATGCCCGCGGCCCGGGCGAGCTGGGTGATCCGGACGACGGCGTCCTCGACGTCGCGCGGGGCGACCATCATGAGGTCGGCCAGCTCGTCGACGATCACCAGCAGGTACGGGTACGGGCGCATGACGCGCTCGCTGCCCGGCGGCGCCTTGATCTGCCCGTTGCGGACCTTGCGGTTGAAGTCGTCGACGTGCCGGACGCCGTTGGCCGCGAGGTCGTCGTAGCGCATGTCCATCTCGTTGACCACCCACTGCAAGGCGTCGGAGGCCTTCTTCGGGTTGGTCACGATCGGGGTCACCAGGTGCGGGATGCCCTCGTAGCTGGTCAGCTCGACCCGCTTGGGGTCGATGAGCAGCAGGCGCACCTCGTCGGGCGTCGCGCGGGACAGGATCGACACGAGCAGCGCGTTGATGCAGCTGGACTTGCCGGCCCCGGTCGCGCCGGCCACCAGGATGTGCGGCATCTTCGCGAGGTTCGCGACGACGAAGCCGCCCTCGATGTCCTTGCCGAGCGCGGTGAGCATCGGGTGGTGGTCGGCGGTCGCGGCGCGGGAGCGCAGCACGTCGCCGAGCGAGACGTTCTCCCGGTCGGAGTTGGGGATCTCGATGCCGACCGCGCTCTTGCCGGGGATCGGGCTGATGATCCGGACGTCCGGGCTCTTCACGGCGTACGCGATGTTCCGCGAGAGCTGCGTGATCCGCTCGACCTTCACGCCGGGGCCGAGTTCGACCTCGTAGCGGGTCACTGTCGGGCCGCGCGTGAAGCCCGTGACCATCGCGTCCACGTTGAACTGCTCGAACACGCCGGTCAGTGAGGCGATGACGTCGTCGTTGGCCTTGCTGCGGCTCTTGGGAGCCTCGCCCTTGCCGAGCAGGTCCGGCGGGGGCAGCTTGTAGTCGCCCTCGGCGCCGGTCAGGGCCAGCTGCTCCGCGCGGGTCGGCGGGGCCGAGTGCTCGGGAGCCTTGCGCGCGGTGGGCAGCCGCTTGGCCGGCGGGTCCGCGACGACCTCGATGACCTCGGTGTCCCGGTCGTCGTCCGGATCCGACGGGGCGACCAGTGCCGCCTGGCGGCGGCGGGACGGGCGGCGGCGCTTGAGTTCCGGCTCCTCCTCGTCGCCGGAGTCCTCGTCGTCGAAGTCCTCAGTGGAGGGTGCGCGGCCGAGGGCGATGTCCCACAGCCTGGCGACCCGCTCCGGAATGCGGTTCAGCGGGGTGGCCGTGATGACGAGCAGGCCGAAGAGGAGGAAGAGCAGCAGGAGCGGTACGGCGACCCAGCCGGTCACCGCGGCCTTGAGCAGGCCGCCGAAGCCGCGGCCGAGCATGCCGCCGGCGTAGTCCTGCTGCGGGACGGTCTCCGGGCTGCCGATCACGTGCAGCAGGCCGGCCACGGAGGTGATCAGGGCACCCCAGCCGACGACGCCCCGGCCCCGGTGCTCGGGGTCGGGGACGTTGCGCATCACGCGGAAGGCGCCCCACGCCAGGAGCACGGGCAACGCCGCCGACACGGCGCCGACGCACCAGCGCACAGCGCCGGCCAGCCATGCGCCCACCGGCCCGGCAGCGTCGAACCAGACCGCGACGGCGAGCACGAGCGCGAGCCCCAGCAGGAGGAGACCGCCGCCGTCCCTGCGGTGCTCCGGATCGAGTTCCTTGGCCGTGGCCGCCTTCCTTCCCAGACCCCGTGCTACCCAGCCGACCGCGTGCGCCCCGCCCATCCACAGGCCACCGATGGCCTTGCCGACGGGCTTGAGTGCCCCGCCCTTCGCCGCTGCGGGCTTCGGGGCGGGTGCGGGGCGAGGCTTGGGCGATGGTGTACGAGCCGGGGTGCGCGAGCCAGCCGCACGCTGGCTAGTCGTGCGGCTGCGGCTCGGTGTGGCGCGACCCGGCATGCTCACACGGTAGCGGCCCGGCGTGTCTCCGCGTGGCATCGCCTCGCCGATCTTGCACGCCGGGCCGCATATCCGAGCACCTTTGTCCGGTTTAGACCTCGAGAACCGTCGGGACGATCATCGGCCGGCGCCGGTACTTGTCGTTCACCCAGCGGCCCACCGTCCTGCGGAGGATCTGCTGGAGCTGGTGCGGATCGGTGATCCCGTCGGCGGCAGCCCGGTCGAGCGCCTCCTCGACCAGCGGCAGCACGGCGTTGAAGGCCGAGGGGTCCTCCGAGAAGCCCTTCGCCGACACCGTCGGGCCGCCGACCACCTTGCCGGTCACCGAGTCGACGACCACGGTGGCCGAGATGAACCCGCCGTCGCCCAGCATCTTGCGCTCGGTCAGCAGGCTCTCGCCCACGTCGCCGACGGCGAGACCGTCCACATAGACGTACCGGGACTTGACGTGGCCGACGACGCGGGCGTGGCCCTCGACCAGGTCCACGACGTCGCCGTCCTCGCAGAGCACGACCCGGTCGGCCGGTACGCCGCTCTGGATGGCGAGGCGGGCGTGGGCGCGCAGGTGACGCCACTCGCCGTGCACGGGCATGACGTTGCGGGGCTTGACCGTGTTGAGCAGGTACAGCAGCTCGCCGGCCGGGGCGTGGCCGGAGACGTGCACCTTGGCGACGTCCTTGTGGACGACCGTGGCGCCGGCCCGGGCGAGCTGGTTGATGACGCGGTACACGGCGGTCTCGTTGCCCGGTACGAGCGAGGAGGCCAGGACGATCGTGTCGCCCGGCTCGATGGTGATGTGCCGGTGGTCGCCGGTGGCCATCCGGCCCAGCGCGCTCATCGGCTCGCCCTGGGAGCCGGTGGACATCAGCACGACCTCGTCCGGGCGCAGGTCCCGGACCTCCTCCATCGGCACGACCAGGCCGTGCGGGATCTGGAGCAGGCCGAGGTCGCGGGCGATGCCCATGTTGCGGACCATCGACCGCCCGATGAAGATCACCTTCCGGCCGTGCGAGCGGGCCGAGTCGAGGACCTGCTGCACCCGGTGCACGTGCGAGGCGAAGGACGCGACGATGATCCGGCCCTTGGCGTCCCGGAAGATGCTGTCCAGCACCGGGCCGATCTGCCGCTCAGGCGCGACGAACCCGGGGACCTCCGCGTTTGTGGAGTCCGACAGGAGCAGGTCGACGCCCTCGCTGCCGAGCCGGGCCATGCCGGCCAGGTCGGTGATCCGGCCGTCCAGCGGGAGCTGGTCCATCTTGAAGTCGCCGGTGTGCAGGACGGTGCCGGCCCCGGTCTTGATCGCCACGGCCAGCGCGTCCGGGATGGAGTGGTTGACCGCGAAGAACTCGCACTCGAACGGGCCGAGCCGCTCGGTCTGGCCCTCGGCGACCATCAGCTCGTACGGCGTGATCCGCCGCTCGGCCAGCTTCGCCTCGACGAGCGCCAGGGTGAACTTCGAGCCGACCAGCGGGATGTCCGGCTTGTGGGCCAGCAGGTACGGCACGGCGCCGATGTGGTCCTCGTGCCCGTGGGTGAGCACGATGGCCTGCACGTCGGCCAGCCGGGGCAGGATCGACGTGAAGTCCGGCAGGATCAGGTCGACGCCTGGCTGGTCGACATCGGGGAACAGAACGCCGCAGTCCACGATCAGCAGCTTGCCGTCGTACTCGAAGACGGTCATGTTCCGCCCGATCGCGCCGAGCCCGCCCAGCGGGGTGACCCGCAGGCCTCCCTTGGGCAGCGGGGGTGGCGGACCCGGCTCCGCGTGCGCTTCGGTCACAGTCTCTCTCCTGATTCGGTTGTCATAGGGCAAGGCCAGCGGCGGCGTAGTCCGCGCGCAGCGTGGCCACTTCCTCCTCTGTGGCGTCGACCAGGGGGGAACGGACCGGGCCTGCTGGCAGGCCGAGCGCGTTCATGGCCGCCTTCACCAGGATCGTGCCCGATGTGCGGAAAATGCCGGTGAACGCCGGCAACAACTGCTGGTGGAGGCGGAGCGCTCCGGCGTGGTCGCCGCGCTCGTACGCCTCGATCATCGACTTCATGCCCACCCCGGTGAGGTGGGTCGAGGTGCCGACCACGCCCACGCCACCGACCGCCAGAAGCGGCAGGGTGAGTGCGTCGTCCCCGGAATAGTAGGCCAGATCGGTCCGCTGGAGCACCCAGGAACTCGCGACGAGGTCGCCCTTGGCGTCCTTCACGGCCACGATGCGCGGGTGCTCGGCCAGCCTGACCATCGTCTCGGTCTCGATCGGGATGCCGGCCCGGCCCGGGATGTCGTACGCCATGACGGGCAGCCCCGTGGCGTCCGCGACCGTCCGGAAGTGCTGGAGCACGCCCGACTGCGGCGGCTTGTTGTAGTACGGGGTGACCACGAGCAGCCCGTGCGCCCCGGCCTTCTCGGCCTGGCGCGCCAGCTCGGCGGTGTGCGAGGTGTTGTTGGTACCCACGCCGGCGACGATCTTCGCCCGGTCGCCCACGGCCTCCGCCACGGCCTGGACCAGCCGCTGCTTCTCGTCGTCGGAGGTCGTCGGGCTCTCGCCGGTGGTGCCGTTGATGACCAGTGCGTCGTTGTGCTGCTGATCGACCAGGTAGGCAGCGAGTTCCTGGGCTCCGGTCAGGTTGAGGGAGCCGTCGGCGTGGAGCGGTGACACCATCGCCGTGAGCAGGCGGCCGAAGGGGTGGGTCTGGGCCTTGGTCATGCCACAAACCTAGCTGATCGACGCCCGCCGTTCCGGCTGAGCGCCGAAAGCACTGTGTACGGCGTGGCCGGTCAAGGTGTGAGCCCCGTGCCGCACCAGTCGGGGGTCCGGAACGCCACGGGGCTCGTCATGTCATCGGCACAGGCGCGCCGGTTGTTACACGGTCGCTACGCGGCCTCGAAGGGGCTGGCCGCGACCTCGGTACCGTCGGCGAGCGCGGTGATCTCGAAGTCGGCGAAGATGTTCGGCGCCTTGCCCTTGAGCTGCTTGAGTACCTCGATCGCCAGGGCGCGGATCTCGATGTCGGCGTGCTCGGTCGCGCGCATCGCGATGAAGTGGCGCCACGCGCGGTAGTTGCCGGTGACGATGATCCGGGTCTCGGTCGCGTTCGGGAGGATCGCGCGGGCGGCCTGGCGGGCCTGCTTGCGGCGCAGGGTCGCGTTGTCGACGTCGGCGAACTTCTTCTCGAGGCCCTCGAGCAGCTCGGTGTACGCCTGGATGGTGGCCTCGGTCGCCGCGAGGAACTTGGCGTGCAGCTCGGGGTCGGAGGCGATGACCTCCGGCTCGACCATCGCGGCGTCACGCTCGGGCACGTACCGCTGGGAGAGCTGGCTGTAGGAGAAGTGCCGGTGCCGGATCAGCTCGTGGGTGAGCGAACGCGAGATCCCGGTGAAGTAGAAGGAGACCGATCCGTGCTCGATGACCGACTGGTGGTTGATCTCCAGGATGTGGTGCAGGTACCCAGCGTTCGTCGCGGTGCGCGGGTTCGGCTTGGACCACGACTGGTAGCAGGCCCGGCCGGCGAACTCGGCCAGCGCCTCGCCGCCCTCGGCGTCGGTGGACCACGGCACGTCCGCCGGCGGCTCGAAGTGCGTCCAGGCGATCAGCTGCACCTTCGGCGGGACAATTGCGGTCATGTCGGGCCCTCCCACGATATAGATCCGTCGGGCAGCCTAGCCGGTACGGTCCGTTCGGGGACACGCCGGCTTCCTCCGGGCCAGCGTAATGCCAGGTCAGCAGCGAGCGGCGTGCTACAAAGCACAGTGACGCCAGCCGGTGATGCCAATCAGGCATTGCATGACGGCAGAGATGATGTCATGATGACGTCATGGAACTGAACCCGTATCTGGAATCGCTTCGCCGGGACCTGGCCGCAGCCGCAGCCCCGGCCGGCGAGGAGGCCGCCCGGGTCGCCGAGCTCCTGGGCAGCTCCCTCGAGGCCTCGGCGCGCCTGGCACTGCTGGAGGCGCTGTCCGACGCCGCAGCCGAGATCACCACCCACCTGAACAACACCAGCGTCGAGGTCCGGATGCGCGGCCGGGACGCCGACATCGTGGTCACCGAGAGCTACCCGGCTCCCCCGGTGCCGCCAATGCCTCCCGTACCGCCGGCGCCGCCGGCCCCGCCCGGCATGCCTGAGGCCCCCGACTCCGGCGACATCTCCCGGATCACTCTCCGGCTGCCCGAGCACCTCAAGCAGGCCGTCGAGCGTGCGGCAGGCTCCGAGGGCATCTCGGTGAACGCGTGGCTGGTCCGCGCGATCGCGCTGTCGGTGCAGACCCCCGGCCAGCCGCCCTTCCCGCCTTCCGCCCACGTCCGTTACGGCCGCCGGGTCACCGGCTTCGCCCAGGCTTAGGAGAGAGCACCCCCATGTTCCAGACCCCTGTGTACGAGTTCCCCGCCGCCGGCCCGGTCGACGCGAAGATCCGGGTGCGCGCTGGCTCGCTCACCGTCCACGCAGAGGACCGGCCGGACGTGCACGTCACCGTGAAGCCGCGCGAGAACAACGAGGCCTGCCAGGAGGCCGCTGCGCAGACGAAGGTCCACTTCAGCGGTTCGGCGCTGGTCATCGAGACGCCGGAGTCGGCCAAGAAGATCACCTTCGGCTTCAACCGGAGCAAGAACCTCGACATCGTCGTGCGCATGCCCCTCGACGGGCAGGTCAACGTCAAGACCGCCTCGGCGGACGCCGAGCTGCTCGGGCGGTACGCCTCGGTCAACGTCGACGCCGCGAGTGGCGACCTGCGGGTCGAGGAGTGCACCGGCGACGTGGTGATCGACACCGCGAGCGGCGACGTGCACGCCCAGCAGATCGGCGGCGACCTGCGGATGAAGTCGGCCTCCGGCGACCTGCGCACCGGCAGGGTCACCGGCGATGTCCGGGCCAACGCTGCCAGCGGTGACATCACGCTGGGCGAGATCTCCGGCTCGGTCGAGGTGGACACCGCCAGCGGCGACGTGAAGATCGCGGCGGTCGGCGCCTCGGCGAAGGTCGGCACGGCCTCTGGCGAGATCGGCATCGGCCGGATCAGCAACGGCCGGGCCCGCTTCACCACGGCCTCCGGCGACATCAAGGTCGGCGTGGTGGCCGGGACGTCCGTCTGGCTGGATCTGTCCACTATGAGCGGCCGGACCCGCTCCGACCTGGCGATGGGCCAGACCCCGGTCGAGCCGACCGGCGCGCAGCTGACCCTGGAGGCGCGCAGCGCCAGCGGCGAGATCACCGTGTACCGCGCCGAGTAGTTCTCCAGCGTCACGACTGGGCCGTCTCCCTCCGGGAGGCGGCCCAAAACATTTACATCCGACAAGTCCGGCCTTTATGGATTCGGCATCGGCCGTTCTACTAGACTTTCCGGCAGCCGGTGTAGCTTTATTGACACGGGTTTCTTGTTGTACCTACAGGCTCGTAGCATCGGAAGTTATGTCGATGCCACGTCGGGCTTTCCTGGCGACCGTCTCCCTCCTGGGTGCACTCACCGCCATTATCGGTTTACCGGTTGACGCAACGCCTGGTCAAGCCGCAACTCTGCCGGCCGGGTTCCAGGAGCAAATCGTCTTCAGCGGGCTCAACAAGCCCACTAATCTCGTCTTCTCGCCCGACGGCCGGATATTCGTGGCCGAAAAGGGCGGAGTCATCAAAGTATTCGACTCGCTGACCGACACGGCACCCGACGTATTCGCCGACCTGTCGACGAACACGCACGACTACACCGACCGTGGCCTGCTCGGCATGGCCCTGCCGCCGAACTTCCCGGCGAACCCGTACGTGTACGTGCTGTACTCCTTCGACGCTCCGATCGGCGGCACCGCCCCGACCTGGGGCGACGGCTGCGCCAACCCGCCGGGTACCAAGGACGGATGCGTGATCAGCGGCAGGCTGTCCCGGCTCCAGGCGAGCGGCAACCACATGACCGGTACCGAGCAGGTGCTGCTCAACGACTGGTGCCAGCAGTTCTTCACGCACTCGGTCGGCAGCGTCGAGTTCGGACCGGACGGCGCGCTGTACGTGTCCGGCGGCGACGGGGCCAGCCCGACGTGGGTGGACTACGGCCAGGCCGGGTACCCGGCGAAGAACCCGTGCGGCGACTACCCGACCGGGGTCGGCGGCGAGCAGACCCCGCCGAACGCCGCCGGTGGCGCGCTGCGCAGCCAGTCGCCGCGGGTGGCCGGGCGCACGCACACCTCGCTCGACGGCACGATCATCCGGATCGACCCGAACACGGCGGCCCCGCTGCCCACCAACCCCTGGTACGCGACCGGGCAGGACGAGAACACCAAGCGGATCGTGGCCTACGGGCTGCGCAACCCCTACCGGCTGGCCTTCCGGCCCGGTACCTCGGAGATCTGGGCCGGCGACGTCGGCTGGCGGACGTTCGAGGAGATCAACCGGGTGGTCAACCCGCTGGCGGCCACCCCGCAGAACTTCGGCTGGCCGTGTTACGAGGGCGACAACGGCGGGCAGCGCAAGCAGGGCGGCTACCGGGCTGCCGGGCTCAGCCTGTGCGAGACGCTCTACGCCGACCCGAACCTGACGTCCGCCCCGCACTTCGCCTACCACCACGCGGACGCGGTCGCCGCCGGTGACGGCTGCGCGATCGACGGCTCCTCGCCGACCGGGCTCGCGTTCGCGCCGGAGAACGGGCCTTACCCCGCCAGGTACAAGAAAAGCTTGTTCTTCGCCGACTACGCCCGCAACTGCATCTGGGCGATGCTGCCCGGGGCGGACGGCGTGCCGGACCGCACCAAGGTGGAGCTGTTCGACGGCGGCGCCTCCAGCCCGACCGACCTGGCGATCGGCCCGGACGGCGAGCTGTACTACACCGACATCACCGGCGGCACGGTCCGGCGGATCAAGTACTTCGCCGGCAACCAGCCCCCGCAGGCCAAGGCGAGTGGCACCCCCACCGCCGGCACGGCCCCGCTGACCGTGCAGTTCAGCGGCGCGGAGTCGAGTGACCCGGACGCTGGCGACGCCCTCAGCTACGCCTGGGACTTCCAGAACGACGGCACTGTCGACGCGACCACGCAGCAGGCCAGCTTCACGTACACGAGTAACGGCACTTTCAACGCGAAGCTGACCGTGACCGACTCGCAGGGCCAGTCGAACAGCACGCTGGTGCCGATCTCGGTCGGCGTCGGGGCTCCCGTCCCGGCGATCACCAGCCCAGCGGCCTCCCTGACCTGGGCCGTTGATGACCAGATCACGTTCGGCGGCGGCGCGAACAGCCCGCACGAGGGCGCACTGCCCGCCAGCGCGCTCAAGTGGGAACTCAAGCTGGAGCACTGCGTCGACGACACGAGCTGCCACACCCACTCGATGCAGACCTGGAACGGCGTGGCGGGCGGCTCGTTCTCGGCTCCCGACCACGACTACCCGTCCCACCTGGAACTGGAACTGACCGCCACCGACTCCGGCGGCCGGACCGCCAAGACCTCGGTGGCGTTGCAGCCGAAGACAGCCAAGTTGAGCTTCGCGGCGAACCAGCCGGGCCTGACCCTGACGACGCCGTACGGCACGGACGCCGCGCCGTTCAGCCAGACGGTGATCGCGGGCTCGGCCAACACGATCAGCGCGCCGAGCCCCCAGGTGGTCAACGGGGTGACGTACACGTTCCAGAGCTGGTCGGATGGCGGCGCGCAGACACATGTCGTCAACTCCACTGTGGACAAGACGTACACGGCGACGTACGTGGCTGGCAGTACGGCGGCCGGGCTGTCGGGCATCGCGACGATCGGCGGGCGGCCGCTGCCTGGCGCGACGGTGACCCTGACCCCGGGTAACCGGACCACGACGACGTCGGCGACCGGGGCCTACTCGTTCTCGGACGTGACACCCGGGAACTACGGCGTGACGGCGGCGCTCGGCCTCGGCCGGTGCGTCGTACCGCACACCGCCTCGGTGACCGTGGGCGGGCCGACGACGCTGAACCTGCCGCTGAGCGGGCTCACGGACTCGGCCGGGTACAGCTGCGTGGACTCCACGGCCAGCGCCTACATCCCCGGCACGACCGTGACCGGGCTGACCGGTGACGACGCGACGACGCAGATCAGCCTGCCGTTCAGCTTCCCGTTCTACGGCCAGAACCACACCAGCGCCTGGGTCGACACGAACGGCATGCTGTCCTTCACCTCGATGCCGTCCGCCGTGATCCAGCGCGGGGCGATCCCCTCGGCCGCCAACCCGAACAACGGGATCTACCCGTTCTGGGCCGACCTGAAGATGGACACGGCGTCGAGCCTGCGGACGGGCATGTCGGGCGGGAACTTCGTCATCGACTGGAACAACGTCCACATCTACGGCTACAAGTCCTACCGGCTGAACTTCGCGGTGATCCTCTCGCCGAACGGCGACATCCGGTTCAACTACCAGTACCTGGACGCGCGGGCCAGCGAGCAGGGCGGGTCGTCCACTGTGGGCATCGAGAACTCCGACGGGACGGTGGCACTGCAGTACTCGTTCCAGCAGACGGTGCTGAGGGACACGATCTCGGTGCTGTTCCGCCGGACGTGAGCTGACTGAAACAGCACGAAGCCCCCAGGCCAGCTCGGCCTGGGGGCTTCGTCGTCAGCCGGGGTCAGACGTAGAAGGCTGTGAACGGGGCCCACGGGAGATTGCGGAGCACCGAGAACACGCCCCAGGCCGCGAGGAAGATCGCGATCGCCTTGGGGCTGATCGTGAAGGACGGGAGCTTGGTCCCGAACATCCTGTTCCACGACCAGGTGACGAAGAAGTACACGAGGAACGGGACGGCGAACACCGCGAGGAAGTGGTGCCGGCCGGCCTCGGGAATGTTGCCGTGCAGCAGGTACCACAGGGCGCGGGTGCCGCCGCAGCCCGGGCAGTCGAAGCCGGTGAGGGCCTTCAGCGCACAGCTCGGCGTCGCCCCGGCGTCGGCCTGGGTGGGGTCGACGGCGATCGCGTACGTGGCCACGGCGCCCGCGCAGGCCACGGCAGCCAGCGGGACCACCCACGGCTTGTCGACGACACGCAGCGTTGTCCGGGTGAACCAGCCGGGCTGCGGGGGTGCCGGGTGCGGGTGTGCGTGCATGCCACCACGGTACAACGCCCGTCCAGCGGCGGAACCCGAACCGCCTGGGGCTGTGGACAACCGCGCGCCGCCCGGTTCCGATGATCGGCGAATGGGCGGTTTCGCGGATCTCCCCCTGATCGTGGCGGCAGTCAAGTAAAGGGTCACGTCGGGCATCGGACAATGGAAATATTCGCAGTTGTTCCTACAATCGCTGGCATGAAACTGCGCCGGGTCCTCGGATCCACAGTGCTGGCCGCAGCCCTGCTCGTGCCCGTGACCAGCGGCTCTTCCCAGGCCGCCACGCTGCCGACCGGGTTCGCGGAGCAGATTGTCTTCTCTGGACTGAACCAGCCCACGAATATGGAATTCGCGCCCGACGGGCGTATTTTCGTGGCGCAGAAGAACGGCGTGGTGAAAGTTTTCGATTCCCTGACAGACCAGGCTCCGGACACGTTCGCGGACCTGTCGGCTCAGGTGAACAGCTTCTGGGACCGGGGGCTGCTCGGCCTGGCCCTGCCGCCGGACTTCCCGGCCAGCCCGTACGTCTACGTGCTCTACACGTACGACGCGAAGCCGGGTGGGAGCGCGCCGACCTGGGGTGACACCTGCCCCAGCCCGCCGGGCGACACGGCGGACGGCTGCGTGGTCACCGGCAGGCTGTCCCGGCTCAAGGCTGCCGGCAACCACCAGACCGGCCCTGAGGAGGTGCTGGTCACCGACTGGTGCCAGCAGTACCCGAGCCACTCGGTCGGCGACCTGGCCTTCGGGCCGGACGGGTACCTGTATGCCTCGGCCGGGGATGGCGCCAGCTTCAACTGGACCGACTACGGCCAGGACGGCAGCCCGGTCAACCCGTGCGGCGATCCCGGCGGGGCTGCACCGGCCCCGCCGTCGGCCGAGGGCGGGGCGCTGCGCTCCCAGGACGTCCGGACCACCGCCGACCCGGCCGGCCTGGACGGCACCATCATCCGGATCGACCCGGCCACCGGGGCCGGTGTCGCGGGAAACCCCTATTTCGCCAGTACCGACGCCAACGCGCGCCGGATCGTCTCCTACGGCCTGCGCAACCCGTTCCGGATGAGTTTCCGGCCGGGGACCGGCGAGATCTGGGCCGGTGACGTCGGCTGGAGCACCTGGGAGGAGATCAACCGGGTGACCAGCCCGGCCACGGCCGCCAACTTCGGCTGGCCGTGCCACGAGGGCGCCGGGCGGCACAGCGGCTACGACGGGGCCAACCTGACCCTGTGCGAGAGCCTGTACACGGCCGGCGGCGTGACCAGCCCTTACTACGCCTACAACCACGGCAGCAAGGTAGTGGCCGGGGAGAGCTGCCCTTCGGGTGGCTCGTCGGTCACGGGGATCGCGTTCTACCCGGCGGCCGGGGAGTATCCGGCGGAGTACAACAACGCCCTGTTCTTCTCCGACTACAACCGGGGCTGCATCTGGGCCATGCAGACCGGGGCCAACGGCCTGCCGGACCCGACGAAGATCAAGACTTTCGTTGCCGGGGCGAGCGGCGTTGTCGACCTGGAGGCCGGCCCCGGCGGCGACCTGTACTACGCCGACCTGCCGGGCGGGACGATCCGCCGGATCCGGTACTTCCCCAGCAACCAGCCGCCAGTGCCGGCCTTCACCGCCACCCCGAGCGCCGGCCCGGCACCGCTGACCGTGGCCTTCGACGGCGCGCCGACCACCGACCCCGACCCAGGCGAGATCCTCACCTACAAGTGGGACTTCGACAACAACGGGACCGTGGACGCCACCGGCCGGACGGCCACGTTCACCTACACCACCCCGGGGACCCGGACTGCCAAGCTCACCGTCACCGACTCGGCTGGGGTCTCGGCCAGCACCACGAAGACGATCAGTCCCGGCGAGTCACCGCCGGTCGCCGTGATCGACACCCCGGCGCCGGGTCTGTTGTGGAAGGTCGGCGACACGATCTCGTTCACCGGGCACGGCACCGACACCCAGGACGGCACCGTGCCGGCCAGCAGGCTCGCCTGGCAGCTCATCCTGCACCACTGCTACGACGCGACGGACTGCCACAGCCACTTCCTCCAGGAGTTCACCGGGACGGGCGGGTCGTTCACGGCACCGGACCACGAGTACCCCTCGCACCTCGAACTGAAGCTGACCGCCACGGACTCGGCCGGGCTCAGCTCCGCGGCCTCGGTCCGGCTCGACCCGAGAACCGTCAACCTGACCTTCGCCACCAGCCCGGCGGGGCTCCAGCTCACCGTCGGCTCGAAGACGCAGGCCACACCCTTCACCCGGACGGTGATCCAGGGCTCGGCCAACTCGATCAGCGCACCCACGCCGCAGGCCGGCCACGCGTTCGGCTCGTGGTCGGACGGCGGGGCCCAGACGCACGTGATCACTGCCTCGGGGGCGGGTACCTACACGGCTGCCTACACGGCCATCACGTCCCCGCTGTCGATCAGCGGCCGGGTGCTCGCCGGAGGCGTACCGCTGGCCGGAGCCCTGGTCACGCTGACTCCCGGCGGGCAGACCACCACGGCGAGCGCCACCGGTGACTACAGCTTCACGGGGATCGGGGCCGCCGGGACGTACGGCGTGACCGCCTCGCTCGGCCTCGGCCGGTGTGTCGTACCCGCCACGGCCTCGGTGATCGTGGACGGGGCGGAGGTCGCGGACATCGCGGTGACGGCGTTGCGGGACGGCTTCGGGTACACGTGCCACGACGCCACCCGGCCGTTCGTGGCCGGGAGCACCGTGACCGGGCTGACGGGCGATGACCGGACCCAGGCGGTGAGCCTGCCGTTCACTTTCCCGTTCTACGGGCAGGCCTACACGACGGCCACAGTGGACACCAACGGTGTGCTGTCCTTCGGCCCCGGTACGGCGGCCACGGCACCGGGCAACGTGCCGCTCCCGGCAGCCACCGCCCCGAACGCCGCCGTCTACCCCTTCTGGCGGGACCTCGGGCTGGACACGGCGTCAGCGGTGCTCACCACGTCCTCAGCCTCGGCCTTCACCGTGGAATGGCGCAACGCCTACATCTACGGCTACCGCTCACACCGGATCAACTTCTCGGTGACCCTCCACCCGAACGGCGACGTGCTCGTCGGCTACCAGTACCTCGACGCGCGGGCGACCGAGCAGGGCGGAGGCTCCACAGTGGGCATCGAGAACGAGACGGGGACGGTCGGGCTCCAGTACAGCCACAACGAGCAGACCCTAAGAGACGAAACCTCCATCCTGTTTGTGCCGACCCGCTGAGGACGAATCTGGACTGCGCAGAACGGCTTCCCACGTACAACACCGGTACGAGGGAAGCCGTTCTGCTTGCCAGATCCGCCCTCAGCGGGCCACCGCGCCTTAGATCAAGGTCAAGAGACAGTTACCAGTCTCGGTTCATGATGAGTTGTTCTATGTCGGCGTTGTCGAAGCCGTAGGTCTTGGCGATGAACCAGAAGTCGTCGGCGATCACCTCGCGGGCGATGGTCTCGATCTCGCTGCCCGCGTCGTGGAGCTCCTCGTCGAGATCGTTGAACTCGTCGGTGGCCGCGTGCGTGAGGGCGTAGAGCGCTTCGAGGCTGGCGGGCTTGCCGGCCTCGATCCGCGCGCAGAGGCGCTGGAGGATCTCCCGGCCCTCGTCGAGCAGGTGCCCGGGGAAGTAGTCGTCGCCGGACAACTGCTTCAGGAACTCGTGGTCCAGCACCTTCTGGTTGGTGATCGTCACGTTCTCTTCCCCGCTGTCAGTGTTGGCTTCGGTGTCAGATGAGGGCTTTGGTCAGCTCTGCGGCCAGGTCGCCGCGATCGGGGAAGGCTACTTCGGGCAGGCCCAGCCAGCTGGCCATCCGGTGCAGCTCTGCCGCCAGAGCCGTGGCCGTCTCCTCGGCGTCGCTGCCCGGCTCCAGCCAGGCGGCCGGGACGCGGAGGACGCCGGCGGCACGGTCGGCCTTCAGGTCGACGCGGGCGGCCAGCCGGTCGCCGTGCAGGAAGGGCAGCACGTAGTAGCCGTGGACGCGCTTCTCGGCCGGGGTGTAGATCTCCAGCCGGTACCGGAAGGCGAACAGGCGCTCGGTGCGGCCCCGCTCCCAGACGAGCGGGTCGAAGGGGCTGACCAGGGTGCTGGCCTTCACCCACCGGGGCAGCTTCGCCTCGGCGTGCAGCCAGGCCGGTTTCT
This sequence comes from Longispora albida DSM 44784, assembly GCF_000379825.1. GTDB lineage: Bacteria > Actinomycetota > Actinomycetes > Mycobacteriales > Micromonosporaceae > Longispora > Longispora albida. The sequence goes on along the minus strand of NZ_KB903839.1, from coordinate 139,938 downwards.
TCCAGCCCTCCACTGTGACCGGCCGGAGCACGCCCTCGGCCACCAGTTCCTCGATGGCGGGCAGCGCCGCGCCAGCTGGCAGCCGGAAGTAGTCGCGCAGCTCGGGCTCTGCCGCCACGCCCAGGGCGCGCGCCGCCACCTCGACCAGGGCCTTGTACGACTCCTCGACGGACGGGTCCGGCGTGTCCACCACAGTGGACGGCAGTGACCGCGAGGGCAGGTCGTAGACCCGCTCGAACTGGCCGTTACGGTGGCTGGACGTGACCTCGCCGGCCCAGAACAGGTACTCCAGTGCGCGTTTGGCCTCGCTCCAGTTCCACCAGGAGCCTCGGGCCTTGGGAACGTCGTGCTCGATCTCGCGGGAGGTGAGCGGGCCCTTGGCCGCGACCTCGGCCAGCACCCAGGCGACCAGCTCCGGCTTCTCCTCGGCGATCCGGCGCATGCCGCCCCACGCCTTGGTGTGCGCCTCGGCCATCCGCCAGCGCAGGTGTGGCTGGAGCCGGACGTCGATCAGGGAGGCCTCGTGCCCCCAGTACTCGAAGAGGTCGCGTTTCTTCCCGGTGGAGACCTTGCCCAGCAGCTCGTGCGGATAAGGGCCCAGCCGCGAGTACAACGGGAGGAAGTGCGCCCTGGCCAGGATGTTGACCGAGTCGATCTGGATCTGGCCGAGCCGCCGGATCACGCGGCGGGCGTGGCGGGCGTCGGGGACGACTGCCGGGCGCGGATCGGTGAAACCCTGCGCGGCGAGGGTGATCCGCCGGGCCTGGGCGAGCGAGAGGGAATCCGGGATGCTCATAACGCTCGCCAGCGTAGCTCCCGGGTCTGACAATCTGGCGAAGGGAAGCGCACGAGACCGCGCCAGAACACGCCACAACCACACGGGGGACCGCCTGATGCTCACGATCAGGGACATGACAGCTGCCGACATCGGGGACACCGCCCGGCTGCACCACCGGACCTGGCAGGACGCCTATCAGGGCATCGTCGCCGCCGAGCAGCTCGCCGCCCTGACGGAGGAGAGCTGGATCGCCTCGTACACCCGGGGGCTCGGCACGCCAGGCCGGATCACGCTGGTCGCCCTCACCGGCGACGCGATCGTCGGCACGGCGACTTTCGGGCCGGACCGGAAGGAGCCCGGGTACGACGAGATCTACGCGATCTACGTCGCACCCGAGCGGCAGGGCCACGGCGTCGGCCGGGCACTGATGGACGCAGCGGTCGCCCGGCTCACTACCGGAGAAGGCAGGCCGGTGCGGCTGTGGGTTGCTGCGGCCAACGCCTCGTCACGACGTTTCTACGAGCTGTACGGGTTCACGGCTGACGGCGCGGCCGATGTCTGGGTACGTGACGAGATCAGCATCGACGTCGTCCGGTACGTCCTCTGAGGAGGATTCTGGGGAGGATGGCGGAGTGTCCGCGCCCGGCCGGATCGGCGTGGCCACGAGCAGCAGCAACAGCAACAGCACGAAGGCGTTCTCACCGAGGACGCTCGGCAGGTTGTTGCGGCTGTGGTTGGCCGGGCTGCGCCGGAAGAACCAGACGAAGGACATGGTGAAGGCCCAGTACGTGGCGTTGACCAGGCTCAGCCTGCCCCACCACGCGGCGCGTTCTCCTCGCCTCGGCAGGCCGTCCAGCAGGACGTCCGCGGTGATCACCATCGCCGGGAAGATCCAGTAGAGGTGGTGCGTCCAGCTGACCGGGCTGATCAGGACGCCGGTGAGGCCGGTCAGCGTGATCGCGGTCAGCTCGTCGCCCGCCCGGTGGGCGCGGACCGCGCGCCACAGCCCGTAGCCGCCCACGAGGACCGCCAGGCCCAGCCAGGTCAGGCGGCCGGTGGTGCTGACCGGCACCATGTCGTCGATCCGGGCGACCATGCCGTTGATCGCCTGGTTGCCCGGGTTGTCGGGGAAGCCGACGCGTTCGGTGTCCCAGAGGGTCGCGGTGTAGAACCGCCAGGAGATGTCCCAGTCGGCCACTGCGGCCAGCAGGGTGGCCCCTGCGGCTGCGGCACTGGCCACTGTGGCGTCGCGCCAGCGGCGGGCCGCGAGCAGGTACAGGATGAAGATGCCCGGGGTCAGCTTGATCGCGGTGGCGATGCCGACGCCGACGCCGGTCCAGCGCGAACCGCGCCGGCCGAGGACCAGGAGGTCACCGAGGATCAGGGCGACCAGGTACATGTTGATCTGGCCGAAGCTCATGTTCTCCCGGACGGGTTCCAGGGCGAAGAGCAGGGCGGTGCCGACGCAGGCCGTGAACCACACCGGCCAGCGCCGCCGCTGGGCCAGGTCCCTGGTTATCCAGTACGTGGTGAGCAGCGTGACCGCCAGTGTGCTCCCGATCGTGAACCACTTGACGAAGCCCCACGGCAGGAGAGCCGCCGGGCTCAGCAGCAGCGCGGCGAACGGCGGATACGTGAAGCCGAGCCAGCCGTTGACCACGTCGGGCTGGGCGTAGTCGTAGATGTCGTGGCCGCCGAGCCAGTACGCGGTGGCGCTGCGGTAGATCCGCAGGTCGAACAGGTGGTGCTGGCCGCCGAACCGCGACGCGAGATACCACACCGAACCCGAAAGTACTATGACAAAAAGGACCTGCAGCAGCAGGCGCATCCGACGTTGAGTAAGCACTGAACCACCCCGTGTAGTCAAACCGCCGGCGTCCAGAGTACGAAACGGCCACCGTACGCTTTGCCACCATGGCGCTTGGATTCGCACGTCCCGCACGAGCGGGTGACGCCGGGGAGATCGCCCGGATTCAACTGGAGACCTGGCGGCTCGCGTACCGCAAGCTCATCCCCCGCGAGATCCTCGCCGGGCTCGACGCGGAACAGATGGCCGCCCAGTGGCTGGCCGCGATCACCGAGCCGCCCACGCCACGGCACCGGGTACTCGTCGCCGTCGAGCAGTCCGAGGCGGGAGCGGAGACCACGGTCGGCTTCGCCGCGATCGGGCCGGCCGAGGAGGAGGACAAGGCCGAGGGCGCCGGGGCCTTCACCGAGCTGCTCGTCGAGCCGCGCTGGGGCCGGCGCGGCCACGGCAGCCGCCTGCTCTCAGCAGCCGTGGACCTGTGGCGGACCGACGGCTACGAGACCGCGCTCGCCTGGGTGTTCGACCAGGCACCGGCGCCGAGGAAGTTCCTCACGTCGGCGGGCTGGGAGGCCGACGGGGCCCGCCGGTCACTCGACATGGCCGACATCCTGGTACCGCAGGTGCGGCTGCACACAGCGCTGTAGCCGTTCGCAGCGAAGCCCCGGGGTCTCTGGGAGACGACGGGGCTTCGCGCAGCAGGTACAAAACAAGGGTTTTACAGGTTTTAGAGGCCCAGCAGCGGGCCGAGGCCGACAGTCAGGCCTGGACGCCGCAGGATCTCGCGGACCGCGAGCAGCACACCCGGCATGAAGGAAACCCGGTCGAGCGAGTCGTGCCGGATCGTGAGCGTCTCGCCGCCCGTGCCCAGCAGGACCTCCTGGTGGGCGATCAGGCCCGCCGAGCGCACGGAGTGCACCCGCACCCCGGCCACCTCGGCACCCCGCGCGCCGTCGAGGGACTGCTTCGTCGCGTCCGGGGAGACTCCGACGCCAGCCGCCTCACGCGACTTCGAGATCATCTCGGCGGTGTGCAGGGCCGTGCCGCTGGGCGCGTCCACCTTGTTCGGGTGGTGCAGCTCGACGATCTCGACCGAGGGGAAGTACGGCGCGGCCTTCGCCGCGAACTCCATCATCAGCACGGCGCCGATCGCGAAGTTGGGCGCGACGATCACGCCGACATCCGGCTTGTGCTTCAGCCAGTGCTCCACCCGGTGCAGCCGCTCCGGCGTGAAGCCCGACGTGCCGACCACGACGCTCACGCCCTGCTCGACACACCAGTGGATGTTGTCCATGACGACCTCGGGACTGGTGAAGTCCACGACCACCCGCGCGCCAGCGTCGGTGACGCTGAACAGGCCGTCACCTGTGTCCACCATCGCCACCAGCTCAAGGTCCTCCGCGTCGTTCACCGCGCGGCAGACCTCCGTGCCCATCCGGCCCCTGGCCCCCAGCACCCCGACCGGCAGCGGCTCCAGCTCCGTCATGACGACCTCACAACTCCCGAGAAATCATGTCCAACGAACGGCCCGATCGCGGCGAGCGACATGGGCCTGCTGAGAAGCTCCGTGGCGATCGCGCACACTTCGTCCAGTGTGACAGCATCCACCCGCTGGAGCAGTTCGTCCACAGAGAGCAGTTCGCCGTAGAGCAGCTCCCCCTTGCCCAGGCGGCTCATCCGCGAACCGGTGTCCTCCAGGCCGAGCACGAACCCGCCCTTGAGCATTCCCTTGCCCCGGGCCAGTTCCGCTGCGGTGATGCCGTTCGCGGCGACCTCGGCGAGCTCGTCCTGGACGATCCGCAGCACCTCGTCAGCCTTGCCCGGCGTGCAGCCGGCATAGACGGCGAACAGTCCGGCGTCGGCGTACTGCGTGGTGTAGGAATACACCGAATACGCCAGGCCGCGCTGCTCACGCACCTGCTGGAACAGCCGGCTCGACATGCCGCCGCCCAGAACATTGTTCAGTACCCCGAGGGCGAAGCGCCGCTCGTCGAACCTGTTCATCGACGTGCACCCGAGCACCAGATGCGCCTGCTCGGTGTCCTTGTCGATCACGCTCAGCTGCCCGGAACGCGTCTTCACCAGCTTGCCCTGCGGCCGCTCCGGTACCGGCTGGGCGTCCCCGCCCAGCAGATGCGTGTCCTTCAGCGCCGCCCGGACCAGCTTGACCACAGCCGCGTGGTCCAGGCTCCCGGACGCGGCGATCACGATCTCCGGAGCCGTGTACCGCTTGTGGTAGAACCCGGCGATCTGCTTGCGCGTCATCGCGGCGATCGTCTCCGTCGTACCGGAGATCAGCCGGCCCAGCGCATGCTCACCGAACAGCGCCTTCGTGAACGCGTCGTGCACCTCGTCGCCCGGCTCGTCGTCGTGCATCGCGATCTCTTCGAGGATCACGCCGCGCTCGGTCTCCACGTCGGCCTCGTCGAGGACGGAAGAGGAGATGACATCGCACAGCACGTCGATCGCGAGCGGCAGGTCCGCGTCGAGCACCCGCGCGTAGTAGCAGGTGTACTCCTTGGCCGTGAACGCGTTCGTCTCGCCACCCACCGCCTCGATCTCCGAAGAGATGTCCAGCGCGCTCCGCCGCTTCGTACCCTTGAACAGCAGGTGCTCCAGGAAGTGCGAGGCGCCGGACAGGCTCGGGCTCTCGTCCCGCGAGCCGATCCCGACCCAGAACCCGATCGACACGCTCCGCATGGCGGGCACCGCCTCGGTGATCACCCGGAGGCCGCCGGGGAGGACCGTGCGCCGCACCGTCCCGTTCAGCGGATCTGCGGCCAGAGTCGTCGTCCGTGCCCTGCTCGCGGCCTCGGCCACCTGTGCTCCCGCCTGCCTTGGTGCGCGGCTCCGCCAGCCGGGGACTGTGCCCGGCGCGTCGCCGCCGATCGTGAGGTTTGGTACATGGTGCCACAGCCCGCCTGCCCGCCGCCGTGGCGGTGCGGCCGGTCCCGGCCTGTGCGGCGGGCAGCGTGCCAGCGGCCGGCCAAGGTTGCCCTGGCCGGCCGCTGGACTTACTAACTCAGATAGCTGCGCGTACTAGTCGCGGCGCTGCCGGCGACGGCGCGGCTCGCCGCCGTCACCCTCACCGCTGCGCTCACGGTCGCCACGCGGCGCCCGGTCGCGGCGCTCGCCGCCGTCACCCTCACGCGGAGCGCGGTCCTCGCGCGGGCCACGGTCGGCGACCTGGATGACCTCGCCGTCGGCGCCGACCTTGTCCAGGTAGACCTTGCCGCGGTTGTCGATGTCCGCGATCTGGACCTCGACCTTGTCGCCGACGTTGAGGAAGTCCTCGACCCGCTCGACGCGCTTGCCGTCGCCCACCTTGGAGATGTGCAGCAGGCCGTCGCGGCCGGGGGTCAGCGAGATGAAGGCGCCGAACGCGGCGGTCTTCACCACGGTGCCGAGGAAGCGGTCGCCGACCTTCGGCAGCGTCGGGTTCGCGATCGCGTTGATCTTCGCGATGGCGGCCTCGGCGGCCGGGCCGTTGGTCGCGCCGACGTAGATCGTGCCATCGTCCTCGATGGTGATCTCCGCGCCGGTCTCCTCGGTGATCGAGTTGATCATCTGGCCCTTGGGGCCGATGACCGCGCCGATCTTGTCGGTCGGGATCTTCACGCTCACGACCCGCGGGGCGTGCTCGGACATCTCGCCCGTGGTCTCGATCGCGTCTTCCATCACGTCGAGGATGGCGTGCCGCGCGTCGTGCGCCTGGGACAGCGCGCCAGCCAGCACGTCCGACGGGATGCCCGTCAGCTTGGTGTCGAGCTGGAGCGCGGTGACGAACTCCCGCGTACCGGCGACCTTGAAGTCCATGTCACCGAACGCGTCCTCCGCGCCCAGGATGTCCGTCAGGGTGATGTACTGCGTCTTGCCGTCGACCTCGTCCGAGATCAGGCCCATCGCGATACCGCCGACGGGGGCCTTCAGCGGGACACCCGAGTAGAGCAGGCTGAGCGAGGACGCGCAGACCGAGCCCATCGAGGTCGAGCCGTTGGAACCCAGCGCCTCGGAGACCTGCCGGATCGCGTAGGGGAACTCCTCGCGGGTCGGCAGCACGGGCAGCAGCGCCCGCTCCGCCAGCGCGCCGTGGCCGATCTCGCGGCGCTTGGGCGAGCCCACCCGGCCGGTCTCACCGGTCGAGTAAGGCGGGAAGTTGTAGTTGTGCATGTACCGCTTGGTCTTCTCCGGCGAGAGCGTGTCCAGGGACTGCTCGAGCCGCAGCATGTTCAGCGTGGTGACACCCAGGATCTGGGTCTCGCCGCGCTCGAACAGCGCCGAGCCGTGCACGCGGGGCAGCACGCCGACCTCGGCCGACAGCGGCCGGATGTCGCGCGGGCCACGGCCGTCGATCCGGATCTCGTCGCGGAGCACGCGCTGGCGGACCAGCTTCTTGGTCAGCGACCGCAGGGCGGCGCCGATCTCCTTCTCGCGGCCCTCGAAGCCGGTGACCTTCTCGAAGGTCACGTCCTTGAGACGGTCGAGCTCCGACTCGCGCTCCTGCTTGTCGGCGATGGTCAGCGCCTGGCCGACCTCGGCGGCCACAGCGGCCTCGACGGCGGCGAACACGTCGTCCTGGTAGTCCAGGAACTGCGGGAACTCCACCGACGGGCGGGAGGCGACGGCGGCCAGCTCGGACTGGGCCCGGCACAGCTCTCGGATCGCGGGCTTGGCTGCCTCCAGGCCGGAGGCGACCACTGCCTCGTCCGGCTTCGGCGCGCCCTCGGCGATCAGGGTGATCACGTTGGCGGTGGCCTCGGCCTCCACCATCATGATCGCGACCTCGCCGTCCTCGAGGACCCGGCCGGCGACGATCATGTCGAACGTGGCCCGCGCGGTCTCCTCGTGGGTCGGGAAGGCCACCCACTGGCCGTCGATGTGCGCGACGCGCACCGAACCGACCGGGCCGGAGAACGGCAGGCCGGCCAGCTTGGTGGACAGCGAGGCGGCGTTCATGGCCACGACGTCGTACGGGTGCGCCGGGTCGAGCGCGAGGACGGTCTCGACGACCTGGACCTCGTTACGCAGGCCCTTGACGAAGCTCGGGCGCAGCGGGCGGTCGATCAGGCGGCAGGTGAGGACGGCGTCCTCGCTCGGCCGGCCCTCGCGGCGGAAGAACGAGCCGGGGATCCGGCCAGCCGCGTACATCCGCTCCTCGACGTCCACGGTGAGCGGGAAGAAGTCGAAGTGCTCCTTCGGGGCCTTGCTGGCCGTGGTGGCCGACAGCACGACGGTGTCGCCGAGCTGGGCGAGGCAGGAACCGGCCTGCCGGGCGAGCCGCCCGGTCGAGAACGTGATGACGCGCGTGCCGAACGAGCCGTTGTCGATCGTCGCGGTCGCGCTGTGGGTACCGAGGTGAACGACCTCGGGCGTGGTGTCAGTCAAAACTGCTCCTCTGTCAGGTTGGACGCCCTGGGGGGAGCAACGTCGCGCTGGCCGGTCTTCGATCGAAGCCGCCGGAGTCGTCTGCTGTCTCCGGCAACCACTACCGAGGACCGGTGCGTGGCCCCCTCACTCGGGCTCTGGGTCTTGCGCGCGCCACTGGGGGCGCTGGTCATTTCATCCTGTCATGAACCGGGCCGGACGTTCGGCTCGTTCCCCGAAGAACAGGACGATCGGGGAGTCTGGGTGAACCTCGTTCTTGCGAACGGGGGAGCGGCCGTGTGGCCACTCCCCCGGTTCCAAGCTATCGGCGCAGGCCGAGGCGCTCGATCAGCGCGCGGTAGCGCGCGATGTCCGACTTCGCCAGGTACTTCAGCAGCCGGCGGCGGCGGCCGACCAGCAGCAGCAGGCCACGGCGCGAGTGGTGGTCGTGCTTGTGCTTCTTGAGGTGCTCGGTCAGGTCCGAGATCCGCTTCGTCAGCACCGCGACCTGGACCTCCGGCGAACCGGTGTCACCCTCGACGGTGGCGTGCTCCTGCATGATCTGGGTCTTGACGGCTGCGTCGAGCGCCATTGTTCTCCCTAGGTTCGGGTTGGGGGTGTCGGCGGGAAAGCGCCGGGCCCCGCACCCGCGGCGTCGTGCAGGCACGCAGGGGCCACGCCGAGAACCGGCGTACCCGAACAGGTTACCAGCAGCCTCCGACAGGTATTCAGACAGTCAGGATGCGGCGTGTTTCGTCCACGTCTGCCTGGATCTGCGCGATCAGCGGGTCGAGCCCGTCGAACTTCAGCATCTCCCGCAGCCGGACCTGGAACTCGAGAGTGATCCGCTCGCCGTACAGGTCACCGTCGAAGTCGAGGACGTACGCCTCGATCCGCCGCTCCCGCCCGGCGAACGTCGGGTTCGTCCCGACGCTGATCGCCGCCATCAGCCGCTGGTCGCCCCGGAGCATCCACCCCGCGTACACCCCGTCGGCGGGGACGGCGGCGTGCGGCGTGCTCACCGCGAGGTTCGCGGTCGGGAATCCGAGGTGCCGCCCGCGCTGGTCGCCCTTCACGACGATGCCGTCGAGGCTGTGGGCCCGGCCGAGGGCCGTCGCGGCCACCGCGACCTCGCCCGCGTCGATCTGACTCCGGATGTACGTGGAACTGAAGACCGTCCCGGCCTCGCTCACCAGCGGCGCGGGTTCCACGGCGAAGCCGAACGTGTTCCCCAGGGTCCGCAGCAGGGCGATGTCCCCGGCGGCGCGGTGCCCGAACCTGAAGTTGTCCCCGACCACCACCAGCGCGGCGTGCAGGTGCTCCACCAGCACGTCGTGCACGAACGTCTCGGGCGACAGCCTGCTGAACTCCGTCGTGAACGGGATCACGCACAGCACGTCGACGCCGAGCGCCTCGATCAGCTCGGCCTTGCGTTCCGGCCCGGTCAGCACAGCCGGGTGGCTGCCCGGCCTGACCACCTCGCTCGGATGCGGGTCGAACGTGACCACGACGGACTGCACACCCAGCTCCGCGGCCCGCTTCACCGCGTGCCCGATGGTGGCCTGGTGCCCGCGGTGCACGCCGTCGAACACGCCGATCGTCACGACCGACCGGCCCCAGCCGCCCGGTGCCGAGTTCAGCCCCCGCCAACGCTGCATGGTCACCCTCCCGAAGTCCTGCCCCAGAGCCTAGTGCGCGCCCGGAGCCAGCGGCAGCCGAAGCCCCTCCGGCATAGCCTGTACCCCAACCATGATCCACTAGCGAAGGACGGCGGGAACGATGGGTTACACCGGTTCGTATCTCTGGCAGCTGCGCCAGCACGTCGGCAACCAGCTCGTGCTGATGCCCGGTGCGCAGGTGGTCCTGGTCGACGGCGAGGGCAGGATCCTGTTCCAGCGCCGGGCAGACACCGGCGAGTGGGACATCCCAGCAGGTTCCTGCGAGGAGAACTCGACCTTCGCCTCGACCGCCGTCACAGAACTCGCCGAGGAAACCGGCATCCAGGTCACCGAGGAAGCCCTCGTCCCGTTCGGCTGCCTGTCCGACCCGTCCGTCCACACAGTCCGATACCCGAACGGCGACCTCACGCACTGCTTCGCGATGCTCTACGAGGTCCGCACCTGGTCCGGAGAGATCACTCCCGAACCCGGCGAGGTCATCGAGGCGGCCTTCCACGACCCCGGCTCACCGCCGTCACCCCTGCAGAAGCAGACCGGCGTGGCCCTGGAGATGTATCTCGCCTACCGCCGGACCGGCACATTCCAAAACCGCTAGAACCATAATTTTGTACCGGCAGGCAAGCCACCAGTCACAACGTTGTCACACGGCTGGCCTGCCTGACGGTCTCCTGGCACCCTGCCCACCATGACGGCACTGGGGACAGCAGCCTTCGTCCTGGGCACCACGATCGCGAAGACCGCCTGCAGCCTCTGGCTGGGCGGCAGCAAGCTCACCGAGACGCTGTCGCACCAGGTCATCGACGAGGCGGCCAGCCGGCTGCGGACACCCCGCGAGCAACGGCAGTTCCGCCGCTTCCAGGAGCAGCTGGCCGAGCAGGTCACAGCCAAGCTGGAGTCGTTCCTGGCTCACGAGTTCGGCAGTTTTCCCGAACATGAGCGAACGGCCGCCCTCGCATCGGCCCACGAGACTCTCGCCCGGTCAGACCTCCACATCATCCACGCCGACTTCGATCCCACGATCCTCTACAAGGGACTCGCACCGCTCCCCAGTTCCGCCGTACTCAGCGAACCGGCCACGGCCCTCTGCAACCTCGTCCTCCGCGAGTCCTGCACATATCTCGTCGAAACCGTCCGCGCCCTGCCCGGCACAACCTCCGCGGCCCTCGAAGAAGTACTCCGCCGCGAAACCCGGATCCTCGCCGACCTCGAAGAGGCCCTGACCCGTCTGCCCATCCGGCGTGGTGTTCGCGACTTCGAAGCCGACTACCGGCACCTCACCGGCAACCACTTCGACCGCATCGAGCTCTTCGGTGCCACCGTCAACGACGAGAGCCGCTTGTACCCGCTCTCCGTCGCATACCTGAGCCTCACCCTCTCCGGCCGCGTCCTGGCCCGCCTCCGCCCCGACCGGCACGGCCTCCCCCACGGCATGCCCGACTCCGGTACCCCCACGCTGGCCAGGGTCGACGAGGCCCTCGCCTGCTCCGACCGCCTCTTCATCCGGGGCCAGGCCGGCATCGGCAAGACCACACTGCTCCACTGGATCGCCGTGCAGAGCGCCCGCGACTCGTTCACCGGCAAGCTCGACGGCTGGCGCGACAGCATCCCGTTCGTCATCCCGCTCCGCCGCTACGCGAACGAGCAGCTCCCGGCCCCCGAGCAGTTCATCACCGAGTCCAACCAGCACATCGCCGCCGAGATGCCGCCCGGCTGGGTCCAGCAGCACCTGCGCTCCGGCACCGCGATCGTCCTCATCGACGGCGTCGACGAGCTACCGGCCGAACGCCGTACCGAAGCCCGCAACTGGCTCGCCGACCTCGTCGCGGCCTTCCCCCGGGCCCGCTACGTGGTCACGTCCCGCCCAGCCGCCGTACCCGAGGAGTGGCTCAACCGCGAGGACTTCGACGTCGCCGACCTGGAACCCATGTCCCCGATGGACGTCCGGGTCTTCGTCGAACGGTGGCACGCCGCTATGCGCGACACGTGCATACCCGACCAGGCCGCCGAACTCGACCAGTACCAGTCCGACGTGCTCCACGCCCTCGACACCCGCAGCCACCTCCGCCGCCTCGCCGGGTACCCGCTCCTGTGCGCCCTGATGTGTGCCCTGCACCGCGACCGTCGTGGCCAACTCCCCGAGAACCGCATGGAGCTGTACGAGGTCGCCCTCCACATGCTCCTCGAACGCCGCGACAAGGAACGCCACATCCAGGCCCTCCCCCTCACCCGCACAGAACGCTCGCTCCTCCTGCAACAAGTCGCGTACTGGCTGATCCGCAACAGCCTCTCCGACGCCCCCGCCGAAGCCGTCGAGAAACAGATCGCCCTCCGCCTCTCCGGCATGCGCGGCAACCACGAACCCGCCGCCGTACTCCGTCACCTGCTCGAACGCACCGGCCTGCTCCGCGAACCCGTCCACGGCCGCATCGACTTCGTCCACCGCACCTTCCAGGAGTACCTGGCCGCCAAAGCCGCCATCGACGCCGACGACCGGGGTACCCTCATCAGCCACGCCCACCTCGACCAGTGGCGCGAAGTCGTCGTGATGGCCGCAGGTCACGCCTCAGCCCCAGAACGCGAACGCCTCCTCACCGCCCTCCTGACCCGAGCCGAAACGTCTCCCCAACGCCGCCGCGACGCCCTCCTCCTGATCGCAATCGCATGCCTGGAGGTCTCCCCCGAACTCCCGCCAACCCTCCGCGCACACATCGACCAGGCCAGCAACCAACTCCTGCCGCCCAAGTCCATGACTACTGCGCACGTCATCGCCGCCACCGGCGAACTAGCCCTCGACCTCTTGGCTCGCACCATCCCGAGTACCCCACGCGAAGTAGCAGCCACCATCCGGGCCGCCGCCGAAACCGGCGACCCCGCAGCCCTCCCCCTGATCGGCCGCCTCGCCGCCCGCCCCGAACGCATTGTCCACAACGAAGTAATCCGAGCCTGGGAAAAATTCGACCCGGAAGAGTACGCCCGCCTGGTTCTCGCCAACGCTCCACTCACTGGCCAGAATTATCCTGGATCCCTCGATGTCGACGATCCGCGCTTCCTCGCCGGCCTAGAGCACATTCGCCAGCTTTCGCATCTCCACTGCGACTTCGGGGAACACAGCGACGGGGACTTGGCATTTCTTGCTGAACTGCCCGAACTCCCCGAACTGTGGTACAGGAATTCCAGTGTCGCGAATCTGGCCCCTCTTGCAAAAACTCGCCTCGAATGGCTCACAATCGCTCCAGGCTTCAGCGAACCCGCCAGGCTTGACGTAGCGCCGCTTCGCGATTGGCGCAGTATTCGCAGATTCTATCTTTACTCTCCGGCGAGCAATCTGCATTCACTAGGAACGTTACCGCACCTGGTCTCACTGGCGGTTGCCCCGGAGTCGGAGGCGCAAATTGACGAGCTCACCGCATTAGGTACCCTGAATGACCTGCAGCTTGAAGGCCCGCCCGATCTTACCGATCTCAGCAGCATCGCGTTCCTGAAAGCACCACGGTACATTTTTGTACGCAACTGCCTGGCGCTCGCGGACATCAGCACACTGACCCGCTGGTCGAATTCGATTTCATGGCTGGGCATCGACGCCAGATCAGGAATCGATCTCTCACCGTTGAGCCAGCTCGGCAACCTTCACGACTTTCAGCTCTTGAGTCCTGAGCCCATAGATCTTCGCCCTGCAGCCGACATACCATGGCTCGAAACCCTACGCCTGCACTGCCCTGAAGCCGACCTGAGCCCAATGAGAAAGAGCCGGGTCCTCACCAGAATATTCTTATACTCGTCGGGCAATATCAGCTCAAGTTTCGATCTCGCACCCCTGTGCGGAATGCAGCTCACGATTCATGTTGCACGCGGGGTAAAACTGACAGGCCTGCAGCACCTGGGTCAAGAAACTCGCATTAGGGCGATCTAGCAGCTAGGCCGGCTTCAGTACCAGTTCTGGCTTTGCCTTCTTGCCCTGCTCGACCATGATCGCCAGCACATCGCCCTCCGGCCCGAACACCGCATACGGGCCGACGATCCCTGCCGCGTCGATCGGGCCGCCGTGCGAGATGACTTTCGCCTGGCCGGCGTCGAGGTCTCGGCGGCGGAAGAGGCGTTCGGCTGCCGTGTTCAGGTCGATCGTGACCGGGTCGGCCAGCTCTTCGAGTTCGGCCAGGGTGCGGGCCTCGGCGAGGGTGAAGCCGCCGACGGCGGTACGGCGGAGGGCGGTCAGGTGGCCGCCGACGCCCAGGTCAGCGCCGAGGTCGCGGGCGATGGCGCGGATGTACGTGCCCGACGAGCACTCGACCTCCACGTCGACGTCGACCAGCCCGGGCGAGCGGCGGATCTCGCCGACGTCGAGGCGGTACACGGTCACCGGCCGGGCGGCCAGCTCGACTTCCTCCCCGGCCCGGACCTTCGCGTACGACCGGACGCCGTTCACCTTGATCGCGCTGACGGCCGTCGGTACCTGCTGGATCGGCCCGGTCAGTTTCGCCAGCCCCGCGCGGATGTCCTCATCGGACACTCCGCCGGCCGGTGTCTCCGCCGTCAGGTCGCCCTCGGCGTCGTCGGTGATCGTCGACTGGCCGAGGCGGATCGTGCCGGCGTACCCCTTCCGGCTGCCGATCACGTACGTCAGCAGCTTGGTACCGCGTTCGACGCCCAGCACCAGCACGCCCGTCGCCATCGGGTCCAGGGTGCCGCCGTGCCCGACGCGCCTCGTCTTCGCGAACCGGCGGAGCCGCCCCACCACGTCATGGGAGGTCATCCCGGCCGGTTTGTCCACGATCACGAGCCCTGTCGTCGCCACCGGACCAACTTAGATCAGGCCCTGACCGCGCCGGCTACCGCCCACCGGCCCGACATCAGCCGGGCCATCAGCGCCACGAGCCGGACGACCATGAACACCGTCAGCCCGGCCCACACGCCACCGAGCCCGAGGTCCAGCACATACGCCAGCCACACGACCGGCAGGAAGCCGCCGAGCGCCGCCACGATCGTCATGTTCCGCATGTACCGGATGTCGCCGGCCCCGACCAGGACCCCGTCGAGCGCGAAGACGACGCCGGCGATCGGCTGCATCGCCACGAACCAGGGCCACGCGATCATCGCCTGCTGGTGGACAGCCTGGTCACCGGTGAACAGGTCCGGCAGCCACCACGCACTGGCCGCGATGACGACGCCGAACGCGACCCCGCAGTACCCGCCCAGGCGCGTGATCCGCCAGGCCGTCCGCCGGGCCACCTCTTCCCGCCCAGCGCCCAGCTCCGCCCCGATCAGGGACTGGGCGGCCACGGCCAGCGCGTCCAGCACGAAGGCGCAGAACATCCACAGCTGCAGCGCGATCTGATGGGCCGCCAGGGCCGCCGCGCCGAACCGGGCCGCCACGGCCGCAGCGGACAGGAACGAAGCCTGGAACGCGAAGCCACGGATGACGAGATCCCGGCTCAGCGTGAGCTGCCTGAGCAGCATGCCCGGGTGCGGGGCCAGCGGGACCTTCTCCGCGACCAGCGCCCAGACGAACAGCCCGCCGGACAGCGTCTGCGCGATCACGTTCGCGACGGCGGAACCGGTCAGGCCCATCCCCGCCGGGTACACGAGGATCGGGCACAGGACGGCGGAGAGCAGGTTGGCGCCGAGGACGTACCAGACCGGGCGTCTCGTGTCCTGCACGCCCCGCATCCAGCCGTTACCGGCCAGGGCGAGCAGGATGCCGGGCGCGCCGAGGCTCGCGATCCTGAGCCAGGTCTCCGCCCCGTCGGCGATCTCCCCCGTACCCGCCATCGCCCGGGCCAGCGGGCCAGCGCCGAACTGGGCGGCCACCGCGAGGAGGACGCCGGCCGCGAGGGCCAGCCAGGACGACTGCACGCCTTCCGCGACGGCCTCAGCGCGCCGCCCGGCCCCGTACAGCCGGGAGCTCTTGGCTGTGGTTCCGAAGGCCAGCACGTTGCCGATCCAGGCCGCCACGGCCAGCACGCCGCCCCCGATGGCCAGCGAGGCCAGGGCGGTGCCGCCAAGGTGACCGACGACCGCCGTGTCGACGAGCAGGTACACCGGCTCGGCCGCCAGGACCACCAGGGCGGGCAGGGCCAGCGACAGGATCTTGCGGAGCGGGGCTTCGGTCACGGCGCGACCCTAACGCGGCCGTCCGACAATCCGGGGCCCGGCGAGCCCTCCCGCCGGCCATGATCCGCGCCACACGCCCGCCGGGTACCGGAAAACAGATCATGGCGCCGGGAAGACCCGGCGCCATGATCCCAACCAGAGCGCAGACTGTGTTTGCCTTCGCGCGCCTACTGCCGGATGTCCATCGACTCCTGCATCGCCTGCCGTGCGGCTTCGCGTGCTTCGTCGTCCTGCGGGCGCGGTGTGTGCTTACGTGCCATCGTGACTCATTCCTTCGCCTGTACGCAAACCGAGCGGGCCAGCGCGGAAAACCCCGGGCGGGGAGCCGGCCCTCAGATGTTCAGGCCCCGCCTCGGCGGCTAAGAATGAGTACTACTCGGCGCATGCTGGCAAAACTATCGGCTCGTCCCACACTTCGCACGCGATTCCCAGACTCTGAGAGGCGCGTCGGGAGCGGACCCGGGTACGCAAAAGGGGCGCCGCACCAGCGACGCCCCCAGAAACCACGAAACCTACAGCAGGGCCACGATCTGCCCGAGCACTTCCTCCGCAGAACCCGTCCCGGTGAATCCGGCGGCATAGCGGTGCCCGCCACCGCCCAGCGCCACCGACACCCGGGCCACGTCCGTCGCGGTCTTGCTCCGCAGGGACACGGCCCACTGGCCGCTTTCCAGCTCCTTGAGCACGCACGCGACATCGGCCTCTGCGGCCGTGCGCACCACGTCGATCAGGCTCTCCAGCGCGTCGTACGGCACGCCGTGCCTGGCCAGGTCGGCCTGGGTCGCATACGTCCACACCAGGCCGCCAGCGACCCGATCGTCGAGCCGGGCCCGGCCAAGCGCCTCACCGAACAGCCCGATCGCGCCGAAGGGCCGGTTGTCGAACAGCCGGCGGGAGATCACCTCGGGCCGGATGCCGGTCTCCAGCAGCCGGGCGGCGAGCCGGTGCACCTCTGGCGTCGTCGTCCCGTACTTGAACGAGCCGGTGTCCGTCGACAGCCCCACATACAGGCACTCGGCGATCTCCCGGTCGAGCGGGATGCCCATCCGCCGGAGCAGTTCCTCGGCGAGCACCGCCGTGGCGGCGGCACTCGCGTCGACCAGGTGCACGGTACCGAAGAAGGTGTTGGAGGCATGGTGGTCGAGCACGATGACCTCGGAAGCGGTGCCGAACCGCCCCGCCAGCTCACCCAGGCGCTCCGTGTTACCGGCGTCGAACGTGACCACCAGGTCCGGAGCCTGGTCGCAGTCCGAGGCCGGGACCAGCAGCTCCTGCCCCGGCATGCCATCGAACAACGCGGGCAGGAAGAACCGGCCGGGGAAGGTCGCCTGGCAGGACCTGCCGATCCGGGCCAGGCCGAGCGCGACGGCGAGCATGCTGCCCAGCGCGTCGCCGTCCGGGTTGACGTGGCAGATCAGCAGCGGGCGCTCGGCGGCGGCCAGCGCCTCGATCGCGCGGGCCCACTCCGCCGGCTGCGGACCTGCAGGCAGTTCATCCACGGGACCCGCCTGCCCTGGGACGACCAGCCGTGCCGTGGGCACGGTCACGACTCGTCATCCGCCTTGTAAGGGTTCGCTTCGCCGGCGTACTGCGCGCCAGCCGCCATCCGGTGCACCTCGGCGTCGGCGGCGTTCGCCTGGGCCAGCAGGTCGTCGATCGTCGCCACGTGGTCCTGGACCTGGTCGGCGACGAAGGTGATGCTGGGCGAGTGCCGCAGGCCCAGCCGGCGCCCGACGGTCGTGCGGAGCATGCCCTTGGCACTCTCCAGCGCGGCGCGCGAGGCGTCCTGTTCCGTGGGGTCACCAAGGACCGTGTAGTAGACGGTCGCCTCGCGGAGGTCGTTGGTCAGGCGCGCGTCGGTCACGGTCACCATGCCGAGCCGGGGGTCCTTGACCTGCGTCTTGAGGCTAGACGCGACCAGCTCGCGCACACGGCCGGCCAGCCGCCGCACCCGCGCCGAGTCAGACATTTCATACCTCCGGTTCGCACACCGCCCGGCCGCTCCAGCGGACCGGCCCGGCTTGGTCAACCCAGCAAGCCCAACGCAACGGCCAGCCGGTAGTCAAGACAGAAGGCTGGCCTCATACCAACCTCGCAAACAGTACTCGGTTTCGGCGGAGGTGCACACATCGTGACCTCCGCCGTCCGGCTCAACCGGTCGAAACTGACCTAATCCTCATCACCATGTAGCCGGCGTCGCACGGAAAGTAGCTGCAACTCGGGCATCATGCCGAACTGCCGCTCACACCGGTCGAGCACGTCGCGCACATGGGCGGCGTCGCCGGAAACCACGGCCACACCGATCTGCATCCGGCCATGCACATCCTGGTCACCAACTTCGGCGACCGAAACCTCGTACTTCTTCAGAGCGGCGAGCAAAGGGCGGACATAAGCCCGCTTCGCTTTCAGATTCCGGGAATCGCCCGGCAGCAGCACATCAAAAACCGCGGTACCTGTGAACACCCGGAAAAGGCTACTTGCACGCCACCAGAATGTCGCGCGTGATTGCCTGGTCGACCCAGTGCTCGAATCCGGGCGTCTCGGCGATCCTCAGCCCGCACCGCTCCACGATGGCCGCGATCTCGGCCTTCGGCGCGGTGTGCGTGTTGAACGCGATACCCAGCGCGCCACCAGGACGCAGGATCTCCGCCCAGCCCGGCATGGCCTGCCGCAACAGGTCAGCCGGCTTTCGCGACAGTCCATTGTGGTGCGCGCCGTGCGCCACGCCATAAGGTGCGTCGGTCACGATCAGATCCGCGCTGCGCGGTTTGATCACCTCACGGGCTTTCAGAGCATCGATGTTGTACGAGACGAGCTTCTGCTCACCCGCCACCGTCACCTCGAGCCGCCGGGCGATCAGCTTCTTCTCCCGGCGTACCGGAGTGACGTCCGCCCTGTGCTTGAGCCGTTTGCGCTTCAGCCACGTCTTGAGGAACGCGGCGTAGGCGTCGAAGTCCTTGCCGTCCAGCTCGGTACCCAGGGCGTCGTAGCCGTACATCAGCGCCTGGTTGAGCGTCGTGCCCCGACCGGCCATCGGGTCGAAGACCACCAGGCTCCGGTCGGCCAGGTCCAGGCCCGCGCTCAGCAGGGTCACGTTCAGCAGCAGCTTGGTGAACTGCTCGTTGGTCTTTCCCTGGTACTTCTGGATGGTGATCAGGTCGTCGTCGTACCGGTCGAGCCGCTCCAGCCGCACCGGCCGCAGCAGGTCGCCGTCCACCACCTCGAACAGCGCGAACATCGCCGACAGGTTGGACAGCGTCGCGACCCCGTCAGCGGTCAGCTCACCGGCCTCGAAGGACACATAGGACAGGCCGCCGAGACTCGTCTCGGTGATCTCGCCCAGCCCGCCGGGAACCACGCCGGCGAACACCGCCAGCTCCGCCGCCGCGAGGCGGGTGGCGGCCTCCGCGTACACCCGGTTGGACGACGGGGCCACCAGCAATGCGTAACGCGCCATGCTCTCTCTTCTACCAGTACTCAGAAAGGGCGAAGGCCCGGGACACAGTCGCGTCCCGGGCCCTCCCGTACTACTTACGTGCGGGGCTTCTCCCGCATCTCCCACGTCTCGATGACGTCGTCGACCTTGATGTCGTTGAAGCTGCCGAGCGTGATACCACACTCGAAGCCCTCGCGGACCTCGGTCGCCGCGTCCTTGAACCGCTGGAGCGACGAGATGCTGAGGTTGTCGGCCACCACGGCACCGTCCCGCAGGAGACGCGCCTTGGTGTTCCGCCGGATGATCCCGGTACGGACGATGCAACCCGCGATCGTGCCGAACTTCGAGGACTTGAAGACCTCGCGCACCTCTGCGGTGCCCAGGTCCACCTCCTCGTAGACCGGCTTGAGCATGCCCTTGAGAGCCGCCTCGATCTCCTCGAGCACCTGGTAGATGACGGTGTAGTACCGGATCTCCACGCCCTCGCGGTCGGCCAGCTCCTTCGACTGGGCCGTGGCCCGGACGTTGAAGCCGATGATCGTCGCGTTCTCGCCGGAGGAGGCGCTGGCCAGGTTGACGTCGTTCTCGGTGATCGCACCGACACCGCGGTGGATGACCTTGAGCTGCACCTCTTCGGGGATGTCCAGCTTGAACAGCGCGTCTTCCAGAGCCTCGACCGAGCCGGACACGTCACCCTTGAGGATGAGCGACAGCGTGGTCTTCTCGCCCTCCTTGAGCTGCTCCATGAGCGACTCGAGGGTGGCGCGGCCACGGTTGTTCGCCATCTGGGCCGCACGCCGGCGGGCGGCGCGCTGCTCGGCGATCTGCCGGACGGTGCGGTCCTCGTCGGCGGCCAGGAACGTGTCCCCGGCGCCCGGCACCGCGGTCAGGCCGAGCACCAGGACCGGGCGAGCCGGGCCTGCCTCGTTGACCGTGTTGCCGTTCTCGTCGAGCATCGCCCGGACGCGGCCGTAGGCGTTACCGGCCACGATCGAGTCACCGACCCGCAGCGTGCCCTTCTGGACCAGGACGGTGGCCACGGGGCCCCGGCCCTTGTCCAGGTGAGCCTCGATGGACACACCCTGGGCGTGGCCGTCGATCGGCGCGGTCAGCTCCAGCGCGGCGTCCGCGGTCAGCAGGACGGCCTCGAGCAGCTTGTCGATGTTCGTACCCGGCTTGGCGGCCACGTTGACGAACATCGTCTCGCCGCCGTACTCCTCGGCGACCAGGCCGTACTCGGTGAGCTGCTGGCGCACCTTGTCCGGGTTGGCGCCTTCCTTGTCGATCTTGTTCACCGCGACCACGACCGGCGCGTTGGCTGCCTTCGCGTGGTTGAGCGCCTCGATCGTCTGGGGCATGACGCCGTCGTCGGCGGCCACGACCAGCACCACGATGTCGGTGACGTTGGCACCACGGGCACGCATGGCGGTGAACGCCTCGTGACCCGGGGTGTCGATGAAGGTCAGGGCGCGTTCGACGCCCTCGTGCTCGACCTGCACCTGGTAGGCACCGATGTGCTGGGTGATGCCACCCGACTCGCCAGCCACGACGTTCGACTTGCGGATCGCGTCGAGCAGGCGGGTCTTACCGTGGTCGACGTGACCCATGACCGTGACGATGGGAGCCCGCACGACCAGGCGGTCGGGGTCCACGTCGGCGTCGAGGTCGATGTTGAACTGCGCGAGCAGCTCACGGTCCTCGTCCTCCGGGCTGACGATCGAGATGGTGTAGCCCAGGTGCTCGCCCAGCAGGAGCAGGGTGTCGTCCGAGCAGGACTGCGTCGCCGTGACCATCTCACCCAGGTTGAACATCTCCTGGACGAGCGAGCCCGGGTTGGCGTTGATCTTCTCGGCGAAGTCCGAGAGCGAGGCGCCACGGGGCAGGCGGATCTCTTCGCCACGACCCCGGGGGGCGCCAGAGCTCATCGTCGGGGCCGACAGGTTGTCGAACTCCTGACGCCGCTGCTTCTTGGACTTGCGGCCACGGGCGGGCTTGCCACCCGGACGGCCGAACGCACCAGCCGTGCCGCCACCGCGGCCACGACCGCCACCACCGGGACGGCCACCGCCACCCGGGGCACCGGCACCAGCACCGGGCGCGCCGCCACCGGGACGGAAGCCACCGCCGGCACCGCCACCGGGGCCGCCGCGGAAGCCACCGCCGCCGCCACCGCCACCGGGGCCGCCGCGGAAACCGCCGCCACCGCCACCGGGACGACCGGCGCCGCCACCACCGGGACCACCCGGACGGCCAGCGCCACCACCGGGAGCACCGGGACGGCCCGGCGCGCCACCCGGGCGCGCGGCCCGGTTCGGCATGGACGCGGGACTCGGCCGCGGCGGCATCGAAGCGGGGCTCGGCCGGGGCGGCATGGAAGCCGGGCTGGGCCGGGGACCCGCGGCCGACGGGCCGGGGCGAGCTGCGGGCTGGTTACCGCCGCCCGGGGTGATCCCGAACGGGTTGTTGCTGGCACTGCCGCTGCGCGGGCCGGGACGGGGCCCCGGACGCGGAGCGGAACCCGGCTGGGCGCCGGGCGGACCGGGCCGCGGGCCGGGCTTGGGGCCGCCCGGGGCGACCGGAGGCTTGGAGGCTGCCTCGGCGCGCTGCTTGGCTGCAGCTGCCTGCGCGGCTTCCTGGTCCTTCTTCAGCTGGGCCGCACGGGCCTCAGCCGCAGCGACCTCGATGTCGTGCGCGCTGGCCTGCTTCGAGGAGACGACCGGCGGGCGCGGGCCGGGCTTCGGACCGGGCACCGGCGGCTTGGGGCCGGGCTTCGGACCGGCCGGGCCGGGCTTGGGCGCGATGGACGCGGGCTTGGGCGCTGCCGGAGCCTGCGGGGTGGCCGGAGCCGCAGAGGCGGCCGGCGTAGCGGGGGCGCTCGGCGCTGCCGGGGCGGACGGAGCCGCACCGGACGCTGCCATGGCGTCCCGGAGCCGCCGGGCCACGGGGGCCTCGACGGTGCTGGATGCTGACTTCACGAACTCGCCCATGTCTTTCAGCTTGGCGAGAACGGTCTTACTTTCGACCCCGAGCTCTTTCGCGAGTTCGTGTACGCGGGCCTTTCCTGGCACTGCACTCCTCAAGGTTTGACGAGGCCGTGCGGGAAGACCCGCCGCGACCTCACTCGTGCATCGGAAGCTGGCTCATTGCAGCTGCTTCATCGGATGCTCATACTGGTCGACCTACCTTGTTACTGATCCGTGCGGCGTCGGAATGACCCCGCCATCGGCATTCCCAAGTGCCTCGTGCAACCGGCTGGTGTCAGCGACACCCGCCATCCGGAGCGCCCGGCCGAAGGCCCTGCGCTTCTCCGCCTGCGCGAGACAAGCCGGGACGCGGTGCAGGCTCGCACCTCTGCCCGGCATTCTGCGGGCCGGGTCGGGAACTATGACACTCCCGGCGGCGACCACTCGCAGTAACTCGGAGGCTGGCGCACGCAACCGACACCCGATGCAGGTGCGGATTGGCTGCGCGCGACGTACCACGAGGAAGTCTACCCCGAAGGCCGGCACCTTTTCCGCTCAGCCTCACCATTGCGATCTTCGGACGGGTACCCGGCACCGGACAGCCGGGCCCAGACATGCTCTGACCCGGCCAGACGGTACCGGGTACCGTCGGCCGGGTCACAGTGTGCCGGGCCGGGTCAGCCCTGTTCGGCGTCGGAGCGGATGTCGATCCGCCAGCCGGTGAGCCGGGCGGCGAGCCGGGCGTTCTGCCCTTCCTTGCCGATCGCGAGGGAGAGCTGGAAGTCGGGGACGATCACGCGGGCCGCCCGCGCCGAGGCGTCGACGACCTCCACCGACAGCGCCCGCGCCGGGGACAGCGCGTTGCCGACGTACTGCGCCGGGTCCTCGGCCCAGTCGATGATGTCGATCTTCTCGCCGTGCAGCTCGCTCATCACCGCGCGCACCCGGCTGCCCATCGGGCCGATGCAGGAGCCCTTGGCGTTGACGCCCTGCACGCCGGAGTACACCGCGATCTTCGTGCGGTGGCCGGCCTCCCTGGCCACCGACATGATCTCGACCGTCCGGTCGGCGATCTCGGGGACCTCGAGGGCGAAGAGCTTCTTTACCAGGTTCGGGTGGGAGCGCGAGACGGTGATCTGCGGGCCGCGGAAGCCCTTGGCCACGTGCACGACCAGGCACTTGATCCGCATGCCGTGCGTGTACAGCTCGCCGGGGACCTGCTCGGACTGCGGGAGCACCGCCTCGACCTTGCCGAGGTCGATGGCGACGATGCCCTTCTCCGCCCGGCTGCCGTCGGCCTGCACGACACCGGTGACGATGTCGCCCTCCCGGCCCGCGTACTCGCCGAAGGTCTGGTCGTCAGCCGCCTCACGCAGGCGCTGGAGGATGACCTGCTTGGCGGTCATCGCGGCGATCCGGCCGAAGTCGTGCGGGGTGTCGTCCCACTCCCGGGTGATCGTGCCGTCGGAGTCGCGCTCGGTCGCCCACACCGTCGCCACGCCGGTCCGCCGGTCGATGTCGACGCGGGCGTGCGGGTGGGCGCCGTCGGTGTGCCGGTACGCGGTCAGCAGGGCCGACTCGATCGCGTGCAGGATCGTCTCGAACGGGATCTCCCGCTCCCGCTCCAGTGCGCGGAGGGCGGCGAGGTCGATGTTCATTCCTGATCCTCTTCTATGTCTTCGTCTAGGTCTTCGTCATCGCCGGCGTCCGGGAAAGCCTCGCTCACCCGGTTGAACTCGATCTGGATCTTCCCCGGGCCGAGCTCGGCCAGGCCGATCTGCTTCTCCGTGCCGTCGAAGTCCAGCGTGACCACGCCGTCAGCGGCCGAGACCACCCGGCCGGTGCCGGCCGAGGACTTCACGAGCCGGCCGGCGGCACGCCGCCAGTGCCGCTCCTCGGTCAGCGCCCTGTCGATGCCGGGCGAGCTGACCTCCAGTGTGTACGGCTCGGTGCCGAGCTGGTCCTCGACGGCGTCGAGCCCCTCGGCGACCAGCCGGGACAGCTCGGCGACCGTGTCCAGGTTCACTCCGTCGTCCCCGTCGACGGTGATCCTGACCAGCAGCCTGCGGCCGACTCTCGTCACCGCGAGGTCTTCCAGGTCGTAGCCCTGACCGACGATGATCGGCCCGGCAATCTCGGTCATCCGGGTCTTCAGCGCCGTCAGACTCGCCACCCGAACACCTCCAGTTGTCGTTATTACCTCCGGGAGGCGCGCAGCGACCAACCCGGGGGGTATGAGCGTAACCCGGCGCCTTCCGGCCGGCCGAGCGGTCCGGCCCGGCGCGCCGACCGGCTAACCTCGTCCGGGTGCGCATGGAACCCATCACCCGCCGCGGCGTGCTCGCCGCACTGACCGGGGCGGCCCTCGCCGGTACCCTGGGCGGCTGCGGGCTCTTCGACGAGGAGCCCACGACGGCCCCGCCGCCGCATCCGCTGCTCCAGTACCTGACGTCGACCGTCGCCCTGGCCCAGGTGTACGAGGCGAGCCTGGCCGCGAACCCCGAGCTGGCCGGCAGGTACGGCGTGATCCGGGACAACCACTGGGCGCACGCCGACGCGCTGGCCACCGTGATCCGCAAGCCGGCCCCGGCTCGTGGCCCCGGTACGGCACAGGCCGTCGACAAGGCCGGGCTGGTCGCGTCCGAGCAGGAGGCGAAGAAGTCGGCCTACGAGGGCGCTCTGACGATCGCCGGGCAGTACGCGGGGCTGCTGGGCTCGATCGCCGCCTGCCGTACGACACATGTGGAGGGTCTGGCATGAGCGCGAACGAGCAGCTCGCCGCGGCGCTGGTGGCTGAGCACGCCGCGATCTTCGGGTACGGGACGCTCGGGTCGCGGCTCGACGGGGCCGTGCTGGAGGCCGCGCGGCAGGCCGACGCCGCGCACCGCGAGCGCCGGGACGCCCTGACGACCCGGCTGGCCACGGCCAAGGCGACCGCGCCGCCGAGCGAGTCGGCGTACGCGCTGCCGTTCCCGGTGACGGACCGGGCGAGCGCGCTGAAGCTGGCCGTGCAACTGGAGGAGCGTACGGCGCAGGCGTGGCGTGCGGTGCTGCCTGTGTCCACAGGGGACGAGCGCAAGCTCGCGCTCGACGCGCTGCTGGACGCCTCGGCGCGGGCGGCGAGATGGCGGCGTGCGGCGGGGGTCACCCCGGCATCGGTGGCATTCCCTGGGAAGCCGTAGTGCTTTCCGGCGCCT
Organism: Longispora albida DSM 44784; assembly: GCF_000379825.1. Taxonomy (GTDB): domain Bacteria; phylum Actinomycetota; class Actinomycetes; order Mycobacteriales; family Micromonosporaceae; genus Longispora; species Longispora albida. The sequence goes on along the minus strand of NZ_KB903839.1, from coordinate 114,609 downwards.
CGTACATCTGAAAGATTTTGATCTTTTGCACGTGGCCTGAGCTGCGGTGTTGCCGATGACATACTCAGTATGCATACTCGGTAGGCATGAGCGTGAAGCATGGACTGCTGGCGTTGCTGGAGCACGGGCCGAGGTATGGCTACCAGCTCCGGGCGTCCTTCGAGGAGTCGACCGGTGCCACCTGGCCGCTGAACATCGGGCAGGTCTACACCACACTGAGCAGGCTCGAGCGCGACGACCTGGTCCGCGCGCTGCCGGAGTCCGACGGCGGGCAGCGGCCCTTCGAGATCACCGAGCGCGGGCGGGCCGAGCTGCGGTCCTGGTTCGCGACGCCGGTCGCACGGGCCGACCGGCCGCGTGACGAGCTGGCGATCAAGCTGTCGCTGGCCCTGACCACGCCCGGCGTGGACGTCGCGGCCGTCGTGCAGACGCAGCGGACCGCGACGATGCGCGCGCTGCAGGAGTACACCCGGCTCAAGTCGAGCGCCAGGCTGCCAGCCGACCTGCCGTGGTTGCTGGTCCTCGACGCCCTGATCTTCCAGGCCGAGGCCGAGGCACGCTGGCTCGACCACTGCGAGGCGAGCCTCCTGCGGTACCCGGTCCCCGCGCCACCCCTTCCCACCACTGTGGACATCTCCGAGGAGAGCACCGTATGACCGTCCTGGAGTTACGAGACACGTACCGCACGCACGGGAAAGGCGAGACGGCCGTCCACGCGCTGCGCGGGGTGAGCCTGAAGGTGCAGCCCGGCGAACTGGTCGCGGTCATGGGGCCCTCGGGCTCGGGAAAGTCCACCCTGCTCCACCTCGCCGGCGGGCTGGACAAGCCGACCACCGGCGAGGTGCTGGTCGAGGGCCAGGCCCTCAGCGGCATGAACAAGCGTGAGCTGGCGAAGCTCCGCAGGCGCAGCATCGGGTACGTCTTCCAGGACCTCAACCTGCTGCCCAGCCTCACGGCCGCCGAGAACGTGGCCCTGCCGCTGGAACTCGACGGCGTGAGCCTCCGGGTCGCACGGAAGGCGGCACTCGCCGCGCTGGCCGAACTCGAACTCGAAGCGCTGGCCCCCCGCTTCCCCGACGACATGTCCGGCGGCCAGCAGCAGCGGGTCGCCATCGCCCGCGCGCTGGTCGGCGAGCGCCGGCTCGTGCTGGCCGACGAACCGACGGGTGCGCTCGACTCCACGACGGGCGAGGCCGTGCTCCGTGTCCTTCGCGGACGGTGCGACGCCGGGGCCGCCGGGGTGCTCGTGACCCACGAGGCCCGGCACGCCGCGTGGGCCGACCGGGTCGTGTTCCTGCGCGACGGGCTCATGGTCGACGCCTCCGGCCCGCTGCCGGCCGCCGAGACCCTGCTGGAGCCGAGCGCATGAGCCACGGAACAACCTGCACCGGGGAGCTGGCATGAGCGCGCTGCGTACGACGCTGCGGATGTCGTGGCGGCAGGTACGGCGGGCGAAGGGCCGGTCGGCCCTGGTCATCGTGATGCTGATGCTGCCGGTGCTGGCCGTGTCGTTCGGCGCGTCCATGTACGACACGTTCAAGCTCAGCCCCGCCGAAGTGGTCACCAGGACGATGGGCCAGGCCCAGGCCGTCGTGTCCTGGCCGCACGACGGGGAGATCCGCCAGGCCCCCGACGGCGAGCAGTACTTCCCGGTCGAGCACCGCAAGCCCGCGAAGCAGGCCAGCAAGGCCGACCTCCAGGCGAAGCTGCCCGCCGGGGCGGTTCTCAGCCTCGACCGGCGGGGCGGGGCTGTCCTCAAGCTGCCCAGCGGGGGCAGCGCCGAGGTCTCCACCCGGTCGATCGACTACGTCCAGCCTGCCGCCAAAGGCATCCTGACCCAGGTGTCCGGGCGGGCACCCGGGCCGGGTGAGGTCGTGCTGAGCGCGAAGGCCGCCGAGCGGTTCAAGGTGAAGGCCGGGGATCGGATCCACCTGTTCTCCGGCACGGCGAGTTACCTGGTCACCGGGATCGTCGAGCAGCCGGGCCGGCTCCGTGACCAGTTCGTCGTCGCGCTGCCGGGCACGCTGCCCGACAGCGATCCGGCCCAGGCCTCATCCAGCGACCGGTGGCTGGTCACCCTGGCCGCCTCGCCCAGCTGGCAGGAGATCCTCAAGCTCAACGAGACCGGCGTACTGGTCGCCTCCCGGTCCGTCGTGCTGGACCCGCCGCCCGACGACCAGGTCCCGCTGTACGCCCAGATGGGTAACGGCCCGGGCGGTTTCCCGGTGGACAAGCGGACAGCGGCGTACATGGCTATGATCGTCGCCCTGGCGATGCTCGAGGTCGTACTGCTGGCAGGTCCGGCCTTCGCGGTCGGAGCACGCCGCCGGCAGCGGGAACTGGCACTGGTCGGGGCGGCTGGCGGTACTCCGGCACAGATCCGGCGGATCGTGCTCGCCGACGGCATCGTGCTCGGGATCCTGGCCGCCGGCGTCGGCATCGTGCTCGGGCTGGCGCTCGCCCTCGTCACGATCGGGCCAGCCGAAGAACTCGCCGGGCGGCGCGCCGGGGCGTTCAGGGTCCTGCCCTGGGGCCAGATCGCGGCTGCGCTGCTGGCGATCACCACCGGCCTGGCCGGCGCGATGGTGCCGGCCTTCACCGCCGCCAGGGTGAACCTGGTCGCAGCCCTGTCCGGGCGGCGCGGCATCACCAGGTCCCGCAAGCTGTGGATCTGGACCGGGATCGCGATGACCGGGGCCGGCGCGCTGGCCATCGTCGCCGCCATCCTCACGGACAACGTCCGGCCGATGATGGTGGGCCTGGTCCTGGTCGAGCTGGGCGTCGTCCTGTGCACGCCGGCCGTGGTCGGCGGGGTCGCCAAACTCGGCAGGTTCCTGCCGCTCACGCCGAGGATCGCCCTGCGCGACGCCGCGCGTAACCGGGCCTCGGCCGCACCGGCGATCGCCGCGGTGCTGGCCGCCGTGGCCGGGAGCGTCGCCGTGGCCGGCTGGCTGACGAGCGACATGGCCCGCCAGGAGGCGACGTACTGGCCTACCGCCCCGATCGGGTCCGTCCGCGTCGACATGTACACGCCGGAGTCCCGCCAGATGAGCACGCACATCGCGTCGGCGCTGCGCGTGAAGCTCCCGGCGACCGGCACGGTGGAGTACCAGCGGCTGACGTGCGGCAAGGACCAGGCCGGCAAGGACAAGAAGGCGTGCCACCCGAGCATCGAGCTGCCGAAGGAGAAGATGTGCTTCGCCTGGGCACTCGAGCGGGGCCCGGACGCCGAGGAGATCAAGCGGGCGCGTAAGGACCCGCTGTGCAACCGGAAGGAGCGCACGTACAGCGGCAACATCCTCGGGTTCGTCGTCGACGACGGCTCGAAGCTGGGCGCGCTCACCGGGATGTCCGGCCCGGACCTCGACCGGGCGAAGGCCGCGCTGGCCGGCGGGAAGGTCCTCGTCACCGACGACCGGACGATCGCTGACGGCAAGGCCAACCTGAAGACCACCACGTACCCGGACTACGGCCCGGGCGGCAAGTACCCCGCCGGGCCTGGCCCGGAGTCGGAGGCGCCCAAGCCCGTCGAGACCAGCAAGCTGGTACCGGCCGAGCTGTTCGCCCCGCAGGTCGCCGGCCTGGAGGCGGTGGTCAGCCCGGCGACGGCCCAGGCGTACGGGCTCGGCGCCGAACTGGCTGGCTTCGCCGTCCAGACCAGCCGGATGCCCTCGGAGTCCGAAATGGACGCACTGAACGGCGACCTGTCCCTGCTGGACAGCTCTCTGCACGCCCAGCTCGAGACGGGCGCGCCGTACCAGGTCGACGACACGACCATCGGCCTGATGATCCTGCTGGCCGCCGCCTCGCTCGTGATGCTGGGCGCGGCATGGATCGCGACCGGGCTGGCGGCCGCCGACGGGCGGGCAGATCTGTCCACACTGGCCGCAGTCGGCGCGACGCCGGGCTTCCGGCGCAGGTTGTCGCTCTGGCAGTCGGGGGTCATCGCGGGGCTTGGCGGCATCCTCGGCTCGATCGTTGGCCTGGCCATGCTCTACGCCGTGCTGACCGCGAGTAACTCGTTCGACGCCAAGCAGTGGCCGATCCCGGAGCCCTTCCCGCTCACCCCGCCGTGGCTGCTGCTCGCGATGGTGCTGCTCGGGGTGCCACTGCTGGCGATGCTCGGGGCCGGGCTGCTCACCCGCTCCCGGCTGCCGATCGAGCGCAGGGTGACCTGACCCCGCCAGTCACATGAATGCGTTTCACATCTAGCGGAGTGCCCTGCCGCGCTGACACACTGTCGGCGTGGCAGGGTATTCCGCGCTCATCAAGCGCCTCGGGCATCAGCGCTGGTTCGCCTGGCTCGGCAGGCAGCTCGTCCCGGTCGACAAGGTGATCACGAGGTGGACCAGGGGCAGGTTCATGATCCTCGGCAAGCCCGACCTGCCGTCGCTGCTGATCACCACGGTGGGCCGCAGGAGCGGCCAGGCCCGGACCAACCCGCTGCTCTACGCGCCGCTCGACGGCGGATACGTGGTGGTCGGGTCTAACTGGGGGCAGGAGAAGCACCCAGCGTGGAGCGCGAACCTGCTCGCCGACCCGTCGGCGGTGGTCGAGATCCGCGGCGAGCGGATCCCGGTGCGCGCGACCCTCGCGACCGGCGCGGAGTACGACCGGCTGTGGGCGCTCGTGGTGCGGGTGTGGCCGGCCTACGACAGCTACGCCGAACGAGCCGGGCGGAAGATCCGCATTTTCCATTTAGTACCAAATAAGGGGTAGTGCTGGGATAGCGTGCCGATGTACCGCGGCCAGCAGGACGCGCTGGGATCCGCTCGGACCACATTGGAGGCACGCCATGTCCGGAACCGTCGCCCGCGTCACCGAGGTCAGCGCCCTGTCCCCGACCAGCTTCGACGAGGCCATAAAGACCGGCATCCAGCGCGCCAACGAGACGCTGCGCAACGTGACCGGGGCCTGGGTGAAGGAGATGAAGGTCGACGTGGACAGCCAGGGCGCCGTGAGCGGTTACCAGGTCCACCTGCTGATCACGTTCATCCTGGACTGAGCCCGGCGGCGGGGAAGACGGCGCCGGGTCCACGCTGACCCGGCAGGCCATCCACTGTGCGCTACCCGCTAGGCCGCGAAACTCTCGTACGCGATCGTCACCTTGTCACCGGGCAGGATCGACAGCAGCAGCCGCACCGGCCGGTTGTTCGGGGTGAAGCTGACCCGCAGGTGCTCGGCGATCGGCGTACCTGGCCCGAGCTTGAGCCGGGCCGCCTCGTCCCTGCTGGGCATCCGGGTGATGATCTCGTCCCGGTTCCGGGTGAAGCCCGCGCCCCGGCTGGCGAGGATCGCGTAGACACCCGGCTGCACGTCGTACGGCTCCATGATCGGGCTGTCCTTGACGAGCGAGTAGGGGTAATAGGAGTCGGCGAGCGTGCTGAGCACCCCGTCGACATACCTTTCCCGCTTGCGGACCAGCACCTCCTCGCCCGGCCCGAGCAGCAGCGCCTGAGCGATCCGCGCGTTGGGCACGTACTGCTCGATGTGGATGATCTCCTCCGGCTTGCGGCCCTGCTCACGCACGCAGTGACTCCACGCGTCGGCGGGCAGCATGCCCATCTGGATGTTGCGCTCGGGGCGGGAGGCGTGCCAGATCACCGGCTGGTGCTCCCGGACGAAGTACCCGCTGCCCTGACGCGAGATCACTAATCCATCGTGGACAAGTTGGCCTAATGCTTTGCGGACCGTATTGCGGCTCACGTGGTGCGCATCGACCAATTCGTGCTCACTCGGGAGCTGCGTGCCTGGTGGAAGGGCTCCTGCCGTGATCTCGGCACGGAGGGTGTCCGCGAGTGTGGCGTACAAAGACGGCATAACGCCTCCGAAACGATCACTACTTGTACCGACAAAACTACAGCGCGTCTTGACGTACGGGACCCGTCACCGTACGCTCAAGCTCGAACTTATACCAACAAGCCGATCACGTCGTTGAGCTTTCACACTGTGCAAAAAGTGATCTGACGGCGCGATTCCCAGCAAAGCGATCCAGTACGGCGCCCGTCGATCCAGTGCGGACACCCGCCCAGCTCATCGTCTTCCAGCTCCCGGCAGCCAGACGGCACCTCGTCCAGCCGCCAGCGCCTCGCAAGCAGCAGCACCCCGCAGCACAGCTCACAGCAGTAGAGCTCTCCCGCAGAGCACAGGCACCCGAGCAAAGGTCTACAGCCGATGAAGCTCGCACCCGGCGACGTCGTCCGCCTCACCAAGGCAGCCAGCCCCCAGTTCGGCAGCCCGCTCGTGCTGCGGCTGACCAAGATCTCGGAGCGCCGGTCGAGCGTCTCCGGGTGGGCGTGGATAGAGGGCTACCAGCTCGACACGGCTGGCCAGGCGATCACCAAGCGGACGGTCTTCGTCAACCTCGCGGGCATCAGCCCTGTCGGCCCCCGCCGCGTCCCGGCCACGGTCTGACCTTCTTCTTTCCTGTACTTCGTTTTCGTGTACTCCGTGGACGCGGCGTGCCCGGGCCATGCCGCCCGCCCCGGTCCATAACGGAGTTTCCGTCCCCGGCTTGCCCGAGTCCGCCCCGCTGAGCCGAAACTGCCGCAGAATGGCCCTATGTCTGCTGCGCGGATGTCCAGTGAGGATGACGGCCTGTCGGGCCCCCGGTGGGAACTCACCGAGGAGATCTCCGACGCGGTACGCCGCCGGTGGGCCGCCGACGTCCTGGCCGTCGGGGTACAGGGTTCTCTCGCACACGGCGACGACACGACCGGCAGCGACATCGACCTGGTGGTGGTGACGTACCAGCCGGGCCGTGGCCCGCGCCCGGGCAGCCGGCGGATCGACGGGATCATCGTCGACCTCGGCGTGATCAGCGCCGACGAGTACCTCCAGCACGCGCGGACCCTGTCGACGAGCTGGCCGCTGGCCGCCGACCAGTACCTGAGCACCCGGCCGCTGTACGACCCGGACAACTGGCTCGACCAGCTCCGCGACACCCACCTGGCCCGGCTGGCCGAGGCGCCCGGGGGTGAGTTCGCCGCGCTGGCCAGGGCCGGCTGGTACGAGGCCGCGTCGGTGCTGGCCAGGGCGGGGCGGCTGGCCTCCTGGTACGACACCGACGGCGCGGTGCTCCTGCTGGCCCAGGCGCGCATCGCGCTGGCCACAGTGGAGGGGCTGCTCACCCGGACGTACTTCCGGGGGCCGGCCGACGCGGTCCGGCGTACCGGGCTCGGCGACTCCAACCGCGCCGAACTCGGCGAGAAACTCGACGCGCAGGCCGTCGAGCTGGACAAACGCGGACGCCCGGTCGACGGGGACGTCACGGACCTGCTGAGCTGAGCCCGACCGTCCCCTGTGGAGCGTGCGGCTACTTGTACCGTCAGGCGGGCAGTTGACGGTACAGCTGTCCCGGCCGGAGCAGCCACGGCCCGCCAGTTGTACCGTCAGGCCAGTCATCCGGCGATCAGGCGAAGAGTGAGCCGATCAGGTACGTGGCGCCGGCCGCCAGCGCGCCGAGCGCCAGCTGCCGTGCACCGCTCGTCCACCAGCGGCGGCGAGTCCACCGGGACACGATCGCGCCGGCCACGAACAGGCCGAGGCCGCCGGCCGTCAGGGCTGGCCAGAGCTTGTCGGCGCCCAGCAGGTATGGCAGGAGCGGGATCAGCGCGCCGATCGAGAAACACACGAACGAGGAGAACGCCGCGACCCACGGGCTGGGCACGTCAGCCGGATTCACCCCCAGCTCCTCCTGCGCGTGGACCCGCAGGGCCTCCCCCGGATTCTTCGCGAGTTCCTTGGCCACCTCGTGCGCCAGGTCCGGGCGCATGCCACGGCCGATCCAGGCCTGGGCCAGCTCCTCGGCCTCGGCCTCCGGATTCACCGCGAGCTCGCGGCGCTCCTTGTCGACCTCGTAGGCGATCTGCTCGTTCTGCGTCCGCACGCTCGTGTACTCGCCGAGCGCCATCGAGATCGCACCAGCCACCAGGCCGGCCAGGCCCGTGATGACGATCTCGTCCGGGTCGAGCCTGCCACCACCCACACCGGCGATCAGGCCGATGTTGGTGACCAGCCCGTCCATCGCCCCGAAGGTGGCCGGCCGCAGCCAGCCACCGGAGACGTCAGCGTGCTGGTGGTCGATGGTGGTGGTCACGGCAGGGTGAGGATCTCGTACCCGGAGTCGGTCACCACCAGCGTGTGCTCGAACTGGGCCGTCCACTTCCGGTCCTTGGTGACGACCGTCCACTTGTCGGACCACATGTCGTAGTCGTGCGTGCCGAGCGTGATCATCGGCTCGATCGTGAACGTCATCCCCGGCTCCATGACCGTCGTCAGGTTCGGGTTGTCGTAGTGCGGCACGTACAGTCCGGTGTGGAAGGTCTGGCCGATACCGTGCCCGGTGAAGTCACGGACGACGCCGTAACCGAAACGCCGCGCGTACGACTCGATCACCCGGCCGATCACGTTGATCGGGCGGCCCGGCGCGACCGCCTTGATCCCGCGCATCGTCGCCTCCTGGGTCCGCTCGACGAGCAGCCGGACCTCCTCGGCCGGCTCCCCGGCGAAGAACGTGGCGTTGGTGTCGCCGTGCACGCCGTTGATGTACGCGGTGACGTCGATGTTCACGATGTCGCCGTCCTCGATCACCGTCGAGTCGGGGATGCCGTGGCAGATCACCTCGTTGAGCGAGGTGCAGCACGACTTCGGGAAGGGCGGGGAGTTACGGCCCGGGTAGCCGAGGGTCGACGGGTAGGCGCCGTGGTCACACAGGAACTCGTGCACCACCCGGTCGATCTCGTCGGTCGTCGCCCCCGGCTTGACGGCCCGGCCACCCTCCTGGAGCGCCTGCGCCGCCAGCTTCCCGGCGAAGCGCATCCGCTCGATGATCTCCGGGGTCTGGACGTCCGAGCCGATCTTCTTCGACTGCTTCTTCCCGACATACTCGGGCCGGACGATCTGGGACGGAACGTCCCGCCAGGGAGACTGAACACCAGGAGTCAACGGAGCGCGAACGGTCATCCCTTGAGCGTACTGGGCTGGCTGGGGTTGGGTGGAGCCGTCCTCCCGCAGGTTCCCTTTGCACTCCGGCCTGGGGGCCGGAGCACAAAGTGAACCAGGACGGCTCCACCCAACCCGTGCCCGGGCGCCGTTACGACGCCTGCCGGCGCTTCACGGTCAGCCCGGTTGTGGCGCTCGGAAAACCCGTGGCGGGCTGGACTGGCCGGCGGGGCCCAGGTCCGGGAGACCGGCTACCCCACCAGCCCCAGTACCAACGGGAGTACCGCTGGGGCTCCGGCCAGGCGCAGTTCGCGGGCCGCGACCGTCATCGTCCAGCCGGAGTCCAGGTAGTCGTCGATGAGGAGCACCGGGCCGGCAATCTCGATCGGAGGCGCCTCGAAGGCTCCGTACACGGCGCCGAGCCGGTGGGCGCTGTTGGCGTCCGCGTACGCGCCGGGCGGGCCGCCGCCGATCCTGCGCAGCTCGCCCAGGTCGGCGAGGCGGCCGACGGTGGCGAGGCGGCGGGCCAGGGAGGACACGAGCCGGGGCCGGGTACGGGATGGGATGGAGATCACTCCGACCGGGCGCTCGGCCCAGCCCCAGCCCTTGAGCACGCCGACCGCCGCGGCGAACACGTCGTCCGGGATCTCGGCGTCGGCCTGGAGCAGCTCACGGAGGCGCGGTCCCCAGCCGAGGTCGGACAGGCGGCCGACGGCACGGCCGGACTCGGCCTGCTCCGCGATCTTGCCCTTGGCCGGGCCGCCGGGCCACAGCTTGCGCGGCTCCAGCTCGACACCCGGCTTGCCGAGAAACGTGGCGGCCTGGGCACGGGCGGCCGGGGAGATCTCCACCGGGTACCAGGAGCCGGTGCAGCCGTCGCACCGTCCACAAGGGACGGCGTCGGGGTCGTCGAGCTGGTGCCGCAGGAACTCCATCCGGCAGCTGGTCAGCGCCGCGTAGTCCCGCATCGCCTGCTGCTCGGTCTCCCGGGCGGCCGCGACCCGGCCATACCGCTCCGCGTCGTACTCCCAGGGCTGCCCGGTTGCCACCCAGCCGCCCTTGACCCGGCGGACGGCGCCGTCCACGTCGAGCACCTTGAGCAGCAGTTCGAGCCGGGTCCGGCGCAGGTCGGTCTTCGCTTCGAGCGCCTGGGTGGACAGCGGGGTGCCGGAGTCGCCGAGCGCGGCGAGCACCACGTTCACCTGGTCGGCGGCCGGGAAGGACACCGAGGCGAAGTACCGCCAGATGGCCTCGTCCTCCGGGCCGGGCAGCAGGAGCACGTCGGCGTTGTCCACGGCACGCCCGGCCCGGCCGACCTGCTGGTAGTACGCGATGGGCGAGCTGGGCGCGCCGAGGTGCACCACGAACCCGAGGTCCGGCTTGTCGTAGCCCATGCCGAGTGCCGAGGTGGCCACCAGCGCCTTGACCTTGTTCTGGAGGAGGGCCTCCTCGGCGGCGAGCCGCTCGGCCTGGTCGGTCTTCCCGGAGTAGGCGGCGACCTCGTAGCCGCAGGACCGCAGGTACGCGGCGACTTCCTCGGTCGCGGCGACCGTGAGGGTGTAGACGATGCCGGAGCCCGGCAGGCTGGCCAGGTGCTCGCCGAGCCAAGCCAGCCGGTCGGTCGTGCCGGGCAGCCGGAGCGCGCCGAGCCGGAGCGAGTCGCGGTCGAGCGAGCCGCGCAGCACCGTCACGTGCGGACTGGTGCCGTCGTGGCTGGCGGTCAGCTGCTCGGCGACGTCAGCGCTGACCCTCTCGTTGGCGGTGGCGGTCGTGGCCAGCACCGGCACGCCCTCACGCAGCCCGGCCAGGAACGTGGCGATCCGGCGGTAGTCGGGACGGAAGTCGTGGCCCCAGTCGGAGATGCAGTGCGCCTCGTCGACGACGAGCAGGCCGCAGGTCGCGGCGAGGGTCGGCAGGACGCGGTCGCGGAAGTCGGGGTTGTTCAGGCGTTCCGGGCTGACGAGCAGCACGTCGACCTCTCCGGCCAGGATGCTGGCCTCGATCTGGCCCCACTCGTCCAGATTCGCGGAGTTGATCGTTGCGGCGCGGATCCCGGCCCTGGCCGCGGCCTCGACCTGGTTGCGCATCAGGGCGAGCAGCGGGGACACGATGACGGTCGGGCCAGCGCCCTCCTCGCGGAGCAGGGCCGTCGCGACGAAGTACACGGCGGACTTGCCGAAGCCGGTGCGCTGGACGAGCAGCACGCGGTGCCTGCCCTCGACCAGAGCCTCGATCGCCGTCCACTGGTCGGGGCGGAGGACAGCCTGCGGACCGGCGAGGTCACGCAGCAGCTCCTCGGCGCGCTCGCGGAGTTCGCTGATCACAGAACCCCCTCCAGCGTGCGGAAAAGCCGCTGGGCCGCGAGGGAGACTCGCAGCCCAGCATCTGTGCCTTCGTAGGTCTTCGCCATCCGCCCAATCTAGCCCCGGCCTACGACATTCCCTCAGCTCCCCGCTGCTGCGGCGGCCGGCTCGGGCGCGGCTCCGGCCTCTGCCTCGGCGGGCGGAGCGGGCACCGGGCTGGCTTCCTTCGTCGCGGCGGCTGCCGCTGCGGCCGTCTGCTGCATCCGCTCGTACAGCATGCCGGCCTGGTGGCCGAGCGCCCCGATCACGGCAGGCACAACCGGAAGGATCCAGTTGTACGCGAAGCCGGTCCGGGGGATGTTGACGATCAGCACCGCGGCGGCGGCGGCACCGAAGCCTTCCACCAGCGCACGCCACGCGGCCCGCCCCGTGTCGACCATCGCGGCGCGCCGGGCGGCCGCGATGTCCGGGAACGTGGCCAGCGCTCTGGCGTCGCGCCGTCCGAAATTGAATCCTGCGACCGCAAGTGTCGTCGAAGCACCCAGCACGGCACCCCACAGTGGCCCGTCCGTGAGTGCCCGCGTGATGACGAACATGGCAACGCCCGCGCCGACCGCGATAGCGGCCCGGATCCAGTCCTGTTTGTCCCCGGGATACCAATAATATTTCGTGGTGTTCTCGGAGATCTGTTTGACGATCCTCCCCATGGCAGCGTCACCCCGTCACTCGTGAGCCCTACTGTCGTTACCTACAGTAGTGGCAGGCGTGGTCTAAATCACGGCTTGCCGGTAAGCGAGTCATTCACTCACGTTGGATCCGGCCCACTTTGCCGTTAGAAGAGCACTGTGGCGAAGGTGTCGATCTGCCGGAATCCGCACTGTGCGTAGACCCGCCGGGCCGCCGCGTTGTAGTCGTTCACGTAGAGGCTGATCGTCGGGGCGAGCCGTCTGAGGCCATCGGCGATCACGGCGGCCATGCCCGCGGCGGCGAGCCCGCGCCCCCGATGCGACGGCGCGACCCACACCCCCTGCACCTGCGCGGTGCTGCGGCTGACCACCGCCAGGTCAGCTTTGAAGATGACTTCACCGTTCTCGATGCGCGCGTAGCAGCGCCGGGCCCGGATCAACCCCGAAACCCTTTCCCGGTACTCGTCGGCGGATGGCTGGACCCCAAGCTCCTCCGAGTACATCGCGACCGCGGCCGGGTAGAGCACCGCGAGTTCGCGGCGGCGGACCAGCCGGACGTGCGGGTCGGGTTCGACCGCCGCCGGGCTGCCCGTGACCAGGAACGGCTGGCACTCCCGGACACTGCGCGCCGGGCCCCAGGCCGGTTCGAGCCCGCGCCACAGCTCCAGCACAGTGTCGGCGGGCCCGGCGATCGAGCCGACGGTACGGGGCTGGCCGGCCAGCAGGTCGGCGAACGGCCGGGCCGCCCCGGTCGGGATCAGGCTCGCGCCGCGCCAGCAGACCGCCTCCAGCCTGCCGCGCTGGCCGTGCCCGAAGATCTGGCCGCCGGTACGCCAGGCGGCGATCCCGCCGGCCTCGACCCGCTCGGCGATCGGCGCGGCGGCGACCGGCGTCCGGGCCAGCACGCGGAGCACGTCGGCGCGGTCACCGTCGCCCAGCAGCCTGACCGGCACCGTGGACGTCAGCACAGCAGTAGCGTGCCATGTTCCGCCCAAGATCGTGCACCATCCCGGCCGGGTTCCTCCCCGGCGGCTTTACAAACCGTACGTACGTACTGTTGAATCGTGATCATGCTTCCCCCGCCCGGTACCCCGCGCATCCTGCTCCTGGCCACCCTCGTCAATACGCTCGGCAACGGCGCGTACCTGGCCACCAGCACCCTCTTCCTCACCCGCTCGGCCGGCCTCACCGCCGCCGAGCTGGGCATCGGGCTCGGCGCGGCGGCGGTGACCGGCATCGTGCTGAGCACCCCGCTCGGGTACCTGGCCGACCGGCTCGGGCCGAAAGGCGTGCAGATCGGCGCGATGCTCGGCCTGGCAGCCTGTTACGCCGGGCTGCTCGCCGTCACGGGGTTCTGGACGTTCACGCTGCTGGCCTGCCTGATCGCGGCCGGGGACGCGACGGTACGCGGGGCGAACGGCGCGATGATCGCCAGCGCCGTCCCGCCGGAGCAGCGGCTCCGCCTCCGGGCCATGTACCGCACGGTCAACAACGGCGGCATCGCGATCGGCGCGCTGCTCGGCGGCGTCCCGCTGATGCTCGACTCGCGGGCCGGGTACGTGGTCCTGCTGCTGGGTAACTCGGTGTCCTTCGTCGCCGCAGCAGCGATCCTGACCCGGGCGAGGGCTGTGCCGCCGGTACCGAAGCCCGCCGATGGGCCGCGCATGGTCGCGCTGCGCGACAAGCCGTTCCTCACGTTCGCGCTGGTCGACGGGCTGATGGCGAGCATGTACAACGAGATGCTGAGCATCGCGCTGCCGTTGTGGCTGGTCGCGCAGGCCGACGGGCCACTGTGGCTGGTACCGGCCGCGCTCCTGGTCAACACGATCGGCTGCGTCACGCTCCAGCTCTGGGCGTCGAAGGGCGTGGACACCCCGCAGGCCGGTATCCGTACCGGACGGCGCGGCGCACTGGTCGTCGGCGCGTCCTGCGTGCTCTTCGGGCTCACGGCCGGGCTGCCGTCCTGGGCGGTCATCGGGCTAGTCCTGGCGGCGGCCGTCGTACACGTGATCGGCGAGATCTGGTCGTCGACGGCCACCTGGGCCGTGGTCTACGGGCTGGCACCGGACAACGCGCAGGGCCAGTACCAGGGCGCCTACACGATGGGCCGCCAGATCGGGAACATGATCGCTCCCCCGGTGCTCACCATGCTCGTCGTCGCGAGCGGGACGGCCGGCTGGGTGGGGCTCGGCGTGATGTTCGCGGTGTGCGGCCTCGCGTACCAGGCGATCGTCCAGTGGGGACTCCGGACCCGGCCGGCAGCGGTGGTAGCTCAGCCTGTCACGGCTGGCTGACCAAGAGTCAGCGACGGGCCGTGACCTGCGCGTCGAGCACGCGCTGCCAGGGCAGGTGGGCCCCGCCGAACGGGCCACTCCCGGCACTGATGCTGGCGTGCAGCCACTCGGCGGCTGCCTCCGCAGCGGCGATCACATCCGCCGGATAACCGTAGGTGACCTGGTGCTCGGCGAACTCGTCCTGGTCGACGATGCTCGGCAGGCCGGTGGCCCGGTCGCGTACCACGTCGAGGTCGAGGTCAGCCATCGTCACCTCGTCGTCGCCGGACCAGGCCGGCGGGGTGGTGACGTCACAGTAGATGTCCACTTCGGACTCGCCGGTGATGAACGAGGCCGTCCACCAGCTCTGGCCCTCCGGGACCAGCTTGACGCTGGCCCAGCGCGGGGTGAACCCGTCGAACAGGCCCTTGCGCACCCGGGTACCGAGCGGGGCGCCGAGCCACGTGCCGTGCTCGTCCTCACCCAGCCGGATCATGTCCACGTTGTAGTGCAGCTTGCCGTCGAACTTGCGGTACGCGACCAGGACCCCGTTTCCCATGAGCAGGAGGGTACCTGCTCACAGGTACAAAAAATGTGCGGCGCTGACCAGGCAGCGCCGCACAGCAGACCACTGTCCTCAGTGAACGGTGACCGAAGGCGTCAGGCCGCGCAGTTCCTCCGGCAGGTCGGCGCCCATCTCCTCGGCCAGGCGAAGCGCCTCCTCGATCAGGGTCTCGACGATCTGCGACTCGGGCACGGTCTTGATGACCTGGCCCTTCACGAAGATCTGGCCCTTGCCGTTACCGGAGGCGACACCCAGGTCGGCCTCCCGCGCCTCGCCGGGGCCGTTGACGACGCAGCCCATGACCGCCACACGCAGCGGCACCGGCAGGCCCTCCAGCCCGGCGGTCACTTCCTCGGCCAGCTTGTACACGTCGACCTGCGCCCGGCCGCACGACGGGCAGGACACGATCTCCAGCCCGCGTTCCTTCAGGCCCAGGGATTCCAGGATCTGGTTACCGACCTTGACCTCCTCGGCCGGCGGGGCCGACAGCGAGACCCGGATCGTGTCGCCGATCCCCTCGGCCAGCAGCGCGCCGAACGCCACCGCCGACTTGATCGTGCCCTGGAAGGCCGGACCGGCCTCGGTCACACCCAGGTGCAGCGGGTAGTCGCACTGCGCGGCGAGCTGCCGGTACGCCCGGATCATGACCACCGGGTCGTTGTGCTTCACCGAGATCTTGATGTCGCGGAAACCGTGCTCCTCGAACAGCGAGCACTCCCACAGCGCCGACTCGACCAGCGCCTCAGCCGTCGCCCGGCCGTACTTCTCCAGCAGCCGCTTGTCGAGGGAGCCGGCGTTCACACCGATCCGGATCGGCGTGCCGGCAGCAGCCGCCGCCTTCGCGATCTCGCCGACCTTGTCGTCGAACTGGCGGATGTTGCCCGGATTCACCCGGACGGCAGCGCAGCCAGCGTCGATCGCCGCGAACACGTACTTCGGCTGGAAATGGATGTCCGCGATAACCGGGATGTTCGACTTGCGGGCAATCGCCGGCAGCGCCTCCACGTCGTCCTGCGAGGGCACAGCCACCCGCACGATCTGGCAGCCGGAAGCCGTCAGCTCGGCGATCTGCTGAAGCGTGGCGTTCACGTCGGAGGTCAGCGTCGTCGTCATCGACTGCACGCTCACCGGAGCCCCGCCGCCGACCGGCACACTGCCGACCATCAGCTGACGGGACTTCCGCCGCTCCGCGAGAGCGGGCAGCGGCATCGGGGGCATACCAAGGCTGATCGAAGTCACTGTCTCTCTCACTACTTCTCAGTTACCGCTGTTACCTGAGGTCTCATGGGTCACCCGGCCGCCCGCCGTCACCTGAGCTTGATCGGGTTGATGATGTCAGCCCCGGCCGTCAGCAGGGTGAAGCCGAGGAAGATGACGATCACGACGTACGTGAGCGGCATCAGCTTGGCGTAGTCGACCCTGCCCGGATCCGGCCTGCCGCGCCGGGCTGCCAGCCACGACCGGGCCCGCTCGAACCAGGCGATCGCGATGTGCCCGCCGTCCAGCGGCAGGAGCGGCAGCAGGTTGAAGATGCCGACGAAGATGTTGAGCGACACGAACGTCAGCGCGAACGCCCACCACAGCCCGCGCTCGGCGAACTGCCCGCCGATGTGGCTGGCGCCGATCACGCTGATCGGGGTGTCGGCGTCCCGGTCGCCGCCTGTGATGGCCTCCCAGAGCTTCGGGATCTTCTCCGGGAACTTCTTCAGCGCTTCGAACGTGCCGGTCACGATCGTGCCGTAGAACTCGGCGGACTTGCCGATGCTGTCCACCGGGCCGTACGTGACCGTCTCCGGGATGGCCGGGTCGATCCAGCCGGTCACGCCGATCGCGGAGACGGTGACCGTCGCGCCCTTCTTGGTGAGCGAGGGCCGCTGGGCCGCGATCAGGTCGAGCGTGACCTCGCGGGTCGCGCTCGCGCCCCGGTCCTTCACCGTGAAGCTCGTCTTGCCTGCCGGGTGCTCCCGGATGGCCATGACCGCGTCCATGTACGAGACGACGGGCTTGCCGGCCACCGCCACGATCGTGACGCCGTCAGCCAGGCCGACCTGCTTCGCCGGGGACACCGGGTCGCCGGCCTTGCACTCGCGGACCTCGTTGGCTGGCACGACGCACTCGAGGATCTTCATCTGCGCCGCGTTCTTGCCGGTCGCCGCGTCGGCGTAGACCGGGTTGGGCAGGCCGAAGAACAGCGCGCACATCCACAGCACGAGGAAAGCGATGATGAAGTGGGTCACCGAACCGGCGGCAAGGACGACCGTCCGCTGCCAGAGCGGCTTACGCCAGAAGACGCGCTGCTTGTCCGCCTCGGAGAGCTCTTCCTCGTCCTCCTCCAGCGGCGTCATCCCGACGATCTTCACGAACCCGCCGGCCGGGATGGCTTTCAGGCCGTACTCCGTCTCGCCGCGCCGGAAAGACCACAGGGTCGGGCCGAAACCGGCGAAGTACCGGGTGACTTTCATCCCGAACTTCTTCGCCGTCCACATATGCCCGGCTTCGTGGAGGCAGACCGCGAGAAAGATCCCGAGGGCGAACAAGATCACCCCGAGCGTGAACGCCATGAAAACCCTCTCTAGTACGCCCCGGCCAGCTCCCGGGCGCGAGCACGCGCCCAGTCCTCGGCAGCGAGCACCTCTTCGACGGTACCCGGTTCAGCGTAGCCGGGCGCTCCGTCGAGCACCCGCGCCACGGTGTCCACGATCCCCAGGTACGGCAGCCGCCCCGCCCGGAACAGCTCCACGCACTCCTCGTTGGCCGCGTTGTAGATCGCCGGACGGCACTGCCCGGCCCGCCCGGCGGCCTTCGCCAGCTCCACGGCCGGGAACGCCTCGTTGTCCAGCGGGGCCAGGGTCCACTCGTGCGAACGGGTCCAGTCGAGGGCCGCCGTGGCCCCCGGTACCCGGTCGGGCCAGCCCATCGCCAGCGCGATCGGCAGCCGCATGTCCGGCGGGGAGGCCTGCACGATCGTCGAGCCGTCCGTGAACTCCGCCATCGAGTGGATCACCGACTGCGGGTGCACCATGACCTCGATGTCGTCGTACGGCGTGCCGAACAGCTCGTGCGCCTCGATGACCTCCAGCCCCTTGTTGACCAGGGTCGCGGAGTTGATCGTGATCACCGGGCCCATGTCCCAGGTCGGATGGGCCATCGCCTGTTCGAGGGTGACATCGGCCAGCTCCTCGCGCCGCCTGCCCCGGAACGGGCCGCCGCTCGCCGTCAGGATCAGCCGCCGGACCTCGTGCGGCGCTCCGGCCCGCAGGCACTGGGCGAGCGCCGTGTGCTCGGAGTCCACCGGCACGAGCTGGCCGGGCTTGGCAGCCTTGCGGACCAGCGGGCCGCCGGCCACCAGCGACTCCTTGTTGGCGAGCGCGAGCATCCGGCCAGCCGCGAGGGCTGCGAGGGACGGGCGCAGGCCGATCGAGCCGGTCATCCCGTTGAGCACCAGGTCGCAGGGGTGCGCGGCCAGCTCGGTCATCGCCTCCGGCCCGGCGAGGATCCGGGGGATCCTGAACTGGCCCTGCGCGTAGCCCCGCCGCTGCGCCTCCGCGTAGAACGCGAGCTGGAGATCCTGCACCACGCTCGACCTGGCGACGGCCACCACCTCGACCCCGAGACTGAGCGCCTGCTCGGCGAGCAGGCCGACACTGCCACCGCCAGCGCCCAGGCCGACCACCCGGAACTTGTCCGGGTTGGCCCGGACGACGTCGATCGCCTGAGTGCCGATGGAACCAGTGGAGCCGAGGAGGACGAGGTCGCGGGTCACCGCGCCATTCTCCCTGACCCCGGTTCGGTGCCGGGCAGGCGGGGACCACTCACCGGAACATTCCGGGTCACCTGGTGATGCGGAAACCCTCGAGTTCCAGGCCGTACCACTGCGATGTCCGGCCGAGTGCCGTCATGCCGAGCCGTTCGCACACCCGGATCGACGCGGTGTTCGGCGGGTGGACGACGGCGTAGATGTCGTCGAGGCCCTCGGCGAAACCCTTCTCGATCGCGCCGCGCGCCGCCTCCGTCGCGTACCCGTTACCCCACGAGTCGGGGTGGAAGTGCCAGCCGACCTCGACCTCGCCTCTCCCGGTACCGGCGTCGTCCGGCAACGGCACGAGCAGCACCGTACCCGCGACCACGCCATCGGCCCGCTCGACGGCCCAGATCCCGAACCGGGGATCGGCGGAGCGCTCGTGCCACCGGGCGAGCGTCCGCAGGGCCTGAGCCGGCTCGGTCATCACCTGCGGCGTGGCGCCGAGGTACTGGACGACGTCCATCCTGGAGTACATGTCGAAGAGCCGCTCGGCGTCGGGCTCTGCCCACGGGCGGACGGTCAGCCGCTCAGTACGGAAAACGACGGTCATGGGGCCAGCTTGCCACCGGGAACTGCTGGTCGTCACCCGTCACTATTCGTCGTCATACGGGGTATGTTCGGCGACCTGGCCCGTGAACCCGATGCCAGCCTGCGTGACGGCGGGCGCATATGTGTACGGGTCGGTCACGTAGTTCCGCACGCCCTTCTGCGCCGAGTACCCGCTGGTGTACTGGCCCCCTTCCGTCCGTCCTCGGAAGCCCTGCCGGACTTTCTGCATCGTGCCCTTGCCGTGCAGCTTGTTGATGAGCTTTTCGAGCCGCTGCATCAGCTTGACGACCCAGGCGAGTTTGTGCGCGGCCTGCGTCATGACCTGACCGGCCCGGGTATGCGTCGCGACCGCGGCGGCTGCGGTCGAGGCGCCACCGGTGACCGCTGCGGCGTTGAGGGCCGCGACCCAGGTGAAGTACAACCATTCCACCAGTGTGGACATCAGGCCGATTAGGAACTGCTGCGCGAATTCCATAATGGACTTCATGAGGACGAGTGCCGCAGTCATGAGCCGCACGTCGTCGGCCAGTGTGGCGACGCCCTCAGCGAGACTGGTGAAACTCTCCTGCGCCTTGTCCGCCGCATTACCCTGCCAGCCGAGCAGCCCGGCCTCGGCGAGCTGCCCGATCTCGGCAGCCAGCGGCACCAGCGCGTCACCGACCCTGTTCCACTGCTGAATGTCCTCGTCCATCTTGCGCGGACTACCGGTCACCCAGCCCAGTGCGTCATTCAGCGGATCGACCACAGCCACGAGGAACGACAGCCCGGCGTTGATCAGGGCGTTCAGGGGATCAGCCATGTAGGCGGCGACCGTGAAACCCGCATCGGCGACCGCCGAGGCGATGTCGTCGATTTCCTTCCAGCTCTCGTCGTCGGCAGAACTCGATTTCGCGTACCCGCGCACGAGCGGCGAGACAACCGGGACGTCTTTCGTCGCACCGAAACTGAAGTGCCCGGCCCTGATCCGGTCGTCGGACGGCTGGTCGTTCGTCACGTCGCTGTCGGGAGCCTCACCCATTACCGGTCACGCTCCAGCTTCGTCGCGAGCCCCTGCAAAGCCTCGGCGATCGCCTGCTCGGAACGCTTGTACGCGGCACTCGTCTTGCCAAGCGTGTCCGACCGATCCTGCAAGGCCTTGGCCAGCTCCCGCAGTTGCCCGAACACCGCCGCAGCCTGCTTCTCGTACCCCGGCTCGAAATGGCGCTGCCCCAGCAGGCCCCATGTGCCGTCGGCCGGATCCGCGCGCACGGCGAGCTTGATGATCTCCGCTGCCCGGCGCTTCAGCTCCGTCACCTGGTCGCGGCAGGCATCCAGCTGCCCGGCGTCAACCCCAAACCCTCTCACCATCGCGTACCTGCCATCAGCCGCTCCGCCGCGTGCTTCGTCGCCAGCCTGGCGGCAGCCATGATCCGCTCCGGCAGCCCCGGCCCCAGCGCCGCCTCCGCCAGCACCACGCGCTCCAGCGTCACGCCCCGGACATGCACCGTGATGCCACCATGCTCGACAACAGTCACCTGACCGCCCAGCTGTGCGGCCTGCTGCCGATGCCGCTCCGCATGCCCGAGCAGCTCAGCGACCTCGGGAATATCGGTATCCGGCGGCTCCAGCTGCCCAGGACCCGCACCTGGCAACGCCGCCCGTTCGCCGACGACCGCCTGAGCGGCACGCAACGCGTCACTGAT
This sequence comes from Longispora albida DSM 44784, assembly GCF_000379825.1. Lineage (GTDB taxonomy): Bacteria > Actinomycetota > Actinomycetes > Mycobacteriales > Micromonosporaceae > Longispora > Longispora albida. Next base: position 93,806 of record NZ_KB903839.1, on the reverse strand, counting down.
CAATGTGGACAGTGCGGCCGCACTCAGGCCAGCAGAGTTGACCTGGATCCCCAGCAGTACGCCAGCCGGGCCGGCCGTCACGGCCACTTCCCCGCCCTCGGACAGCACAGTGACAGCGGTGGCACCGAACACCCGCGCGTACTCAGCGGCCCGCTCGGCCAGCGTCTCGCTACCAGGCTGGCCAGCCATCAGGACTCCACGTCCCGGCGGACGATCCGCAGCACCTCCATGCCCTCGGGCCAGTCGGACACCGGTTCCTCCACCTTGCCGAGGACAGCCGGGGCGATCTCCTCGTCATCGCCGCCCCAGATGCTCTTGTCCTCCTTGAGCCACGTGGAGTACTCCCCCTCGTCCGCACCCGTACCCTGCGCGGGCCCGAGGCCACCGACAGCCATCGCGGGCGCTCCGCTCCGGCCCTGCCCGGCAGTACCCTGAAAACCCCGCAACGCCTGCCGCCCGGTCACCTGACGCCCCAGCCCGCCGCCACCCGGCACCATCAATCCGCCACCAGCCGGGAACCCCGGACCGCCACCGCCACCGGGTGCCCCCGCACCACCCGTGAACGGCCACGAACCCCCGATCCCACCTGGCGAACCCGGCGAACCCAGCCCCGGCAAGCCCGGGCTCAACCCAGCCAGCCCCGAGCCACGCTCCACCGGGTCCACACCGCTCCCCGGCCCCAGCCCGCCGCTCGGCGCGACCCGGTGATCCCCGAGATGCTCCCAGCCCTTGTTCCACGCCTCGGGGTTGTTCGGGCCGGTCACCTTCGCGCCGCCCTCACTCCCCGTACCCCGCCACGGGCTGTACCCATTCAATGGCCCAACCCCGGCCCCACCGTCAGCCTCCAACCCGGCCCCAGCACCGGAGAAACCCCCGTAACCACCAGCACCAGCGCCCTGGGGGCCAACGGCGCTGTGGTCAGCTTGCCGACCAGTCCGGCTTTCCGCTTCACCCGGCGCACGGTTCTTAACGTCTTGGTACTCCCGATTCACCTTCTCGTATGCGGCTTTGGCTTCAGCCTTGACGTTGGTCAGCATGGAACTCACCGTGTCGGCCATCCCGCCTACGAACTTGACTGCTGGGTTGACACCGCTCTGAGTAAGAAAGTCCCCGGTCAGCTTGATCTCGCAGAAGCTCGGGCCGAACTTGATGGACCCGTTCCGGGCTGCCAACAAGTCGCCAACCATGCCTGCCGGAACGGGCATCTCATGCTGTGCCTTACTCAGCTTTCCGGCCGCTTCGTTCAGGGAGCCGACGATGCCCGCGCCCTTCTTCGCCTGCTCCATCAGGTCGCCAAGGCGCTTGGCGATGCCCAGCATGTGCTTCTTGTATGCCTCGAACGCCGGGCCGCTCCAGAACGAGGACAGGTCGTCAATGTCCTGCTCCAACGTGGCCTTTACCTCGCCAACCTGCTTGAGTACCTGCTCCCACCCGAGCGCCGCACTCTTCACGTCCGCTGGCCGGCCCGCGATGACCACGTGCTCGACCATCGTGCTCCAGTCCAGCCTCATCGCCGCGCCTCCAGGTCGTGCTGGCTGTTCTTCTGCTCGTTCAGAACCTGCTGCATCTGTTCACCGGTCATGCGATTCCGCTCCTCCGTCGTCCGATAGTTCTCGACGACCTTGCCCAGCGCGTCGTGAGCGTCGTACAGGTCCTCGGCAACGCCACGCAGTCCGGAGTGGAAGCTGCTGTACAGCTCATCGTGTTTCGTCTTCAACGCCTTCGCTTCGGGAAACTCACCGAGGCTGGATGAACCATCCGACACTCGCCCGTCCAATAAGGCTTTGATATCCGCCATACCGTGACTGAGTCTCACAATGAAGTCGCCATTGTCCAGTAGCCAGCGCTGAGCATCCGCGATCGACCGCAGGTCGTATTGGACACGACCGCCAGCCGGCGAAGCAAAGTTGAGCGAATCCGGAACCTTTGCGGCGGCAACGCTCCGGTTCTCGCCGTCAACAGCTGCCATCCCATAGCCGGGTACCATGACGGGAACCGTTCCCGACGCACCCTCCGGCTGACTGCCATCTCGGCCAACATGGACTATCGAGCCGTCTTTGAGTGTCAGTTCCCAGGTGTTCTCGTCAATCCGGCGCGAGGAACGAACCTGGTCAGCGATTTCCGCCATAGTCTGCGGCGGCTTGGCGTCGCCCATTGCTGATCTCCCCATGTGTGAAGTTGTGGATTACTACCTAGCTGAAGGTCCGTACCCAGGCGGTATGAGCGCCCGCTGGGCAAGCTGTCTACGGCGAGCTCGGCGATTAGCTCGGACAAGAACAAAGAGCACGAGGGCAACCAGGAGAACTACGCCTGCCAGTAGGGGCCCCATAATCCGCCATTTGATCGAAACTCCGATCTGGGGTTCCTTGGGGGCAGACTTGGCCGCAGCCTGCGTTTTGACTGGCTGCGTGCTCAGTGGGTTTACGCCGACGTCTGGGATAGCCGCAGTCAGCGATGTCACCGGGTCAATAATTCCGAATCCCGAAGAGTCGTCCCGGCCAGGTCTTCCTACATCCTTGACCGTGCGGACGATCCTATTGATGACGCTTGCCGGGGCCGCAGTGGGGAACTTCGCTCGAATCAACGCCGCTTGCCCGGACACGATGGCCGCCGCGTTACTAGTTCCGCTCGAACTTCCATATCCGGTAGCAGAACGACGGTCAGTCGATACAATCGACGCTCCAGGCGCCACCACTGCAACCTCGGGACCCGACACCGACCCTGACCACATCGCCCCGGATCTGGAAATCCCGCCCACAGTAAGAACACCTGGAACTCGCCCAAGCGAGGTCACTCGGGTGTCACCTTGGTCCTTGTTACCACTTGCCGCGACAACAAGAGAGCCCTTGGCCATTGCGTACTCCGCTGCAGCACGTTCGTCGGCCGTGGCCTCGGCTTGGCCGCCCAGAGAGATGCTAATGACGTGTGCTCCATGGTCAGCAGCCCAGCGGATCCCCTGTGCTGTCCCTTCACTCGTTCCTGAACGTCCGAGGGCTATTGGCAGCACTTTGGCTCGGGGTGCGACACCTAGGACGTGTTCGTCGCCACCGCCACGACCGACAATCAGACCTGCCATCGCGGTGCCGTGGCCGTCGGGGTCTGTGCGGCCGTCGGGGGTGGTGTCGGGGCCGATGCCCTTGCCGGGAAGTACCTGGCCCTGGAGGTCGGGGTGGGTGGCGTCGACTCCGGAGTCGATCACGGCGACGATGACGCCCTCGCCCTGGCTGATCGTGTGCGCCTGGGGGATCTTCAGGTAGTCGAGGTGCCAGGACAGGCTCCGGATGGTGTCCGCCTGTGCTGCTGTGGGTACGGCCAGGAGGGCCGTGGTTGCCAGTACGCCGACCGTTGCGAGCCGTTTTGCCAGCACGTGTCCAGCCCCTTCGTCACACACCGCATCTCTGTGGACACAGTAGTGGAGATAGGCAAGTTTCGCTGACCCGGAACTGTCCCGTTGTGGACAAAAAGGAGCCCCCACTCTCCACAAGGGAGGATGAGGGCTTCCGGGGGCGGTACGAGAGAGAAGTTATTCGGCTTTGGAGGAGCGGATCTCGTGGCCGGCGCTGGTGATGCACTTGCCGGAGCCGAGGTTCCACTTCCAGCCGTGCATCTGGCAGGTCAGCACGCCGTCCTCGACCTTGCCGAACCGGCCCAGGTCCGCCTTGAGGTGCGGGCAGCGGCGCTGGACCGTCCAGCCGTCGAGGTCGATGTCCTCGGCGTCGGGCTTCTGCTCGGCGTACCAGCCCTCGGCGTAGTTGATCCGCTCCTCGGAGAGGCACTTGAAGAAGGCGTACACGAACTCGTTGTACTGGCCGATCCGGGCCGCCGAGAACCGGCAGGACAGGAACAGGCTGTTGACCCAGTCGCCCTCGTCGATGTGGATGAGGTGCTCGATGAGGCGGCGCTCGGTACGGAACCGGTAGCGCACCTTCTCGTCGGCCGCGATCCGGATCTCGTTGGCCGGGAAGTCGAAGACGATGCTCTCGACGACCTCCTCGGAGTCGGTGCCGAGCAGGTCGAAGCGGACCGGCCCGCCGATGCCGCCGGCGATGTACTCCGACTCTTCCATGATCGGCTCGATCCGGCGCTTCAGCTCGGCGAGCACGTCGATCTCGGGGTGCGACCAGGTGGCCTTCTCGGCCTCGAGCGCCGGGCGCTTGCGTTCGGCCAGGTCACGCAGGTACTCCGCCTTGCTGGCGAAGAACTCGCGCACGTCGGGTACAGGATGAGAGGTCTTGACGTCGTCCGTGCTGACGTCGGAGACGGAGCCGGGGAGCAGCAGCACGCCGTTGTCGTAGCCCAGGCCGGCGATGTGGTCGAGGAAGACCTGCTGGTCGGGGAAGATGTTGCCCTCGTCGCCGTGGATGTCGTTGAACTGCCAGAGCTTGTCGTCGAGGAAGCACGGCGGGCCGGCGATCGGGAAGACGTAGGAGGCCTTGAGGTCGTCGATGTAGCGGACCGTCCGGTCGAACTGGCGCTCGCGCTTCTGCTTGCCGAAGGCCGTCTTGGCGGCGTGGGGCAGTTCGTAGACCATCGGGTACCAGATCGCGCCCGAGAACTGGAGCAGGTGCGCGTGCACGTGGCCCAGCTCGGCGAAGCGGGACAGGTCGGTCGGGCGGGCGTCGTTCTGGTTGAGCAGCCGGACGCCGTCGTACTCCACCCAGATCGAGGAGTCGCCGATCGGCCCGTCGGTCGGGGACGTCAGCGCCTGGATCATGATCTTGAGGCCGCCGTCGAGCTCGTGCACCTCGTCGCTGACCGTGCGGAGGAACGACGTGAAGCCCAGCTCGCGCAGCTCGTCCTCGAGCTGCGACGTCGGGTACTCCGGCAGCAGGACGGTCGCCTTCTTCGAGATCCGGTCCCGGAGGAACGCGGCGTCGAAGTGGTCGCGGTGCAAGTGGGAGACGAAGAGGTAGTCGGGCTTGCCCAGCCGGTCCCAGTCGAGCGGCTCGTTGTCGGGGAACGGGAACCATGACCCGAAATAGGCGGGATTGACCCAGGGGTCGCACAGGATGCTGCCCGCGCCGGTCTCGATGAACATGCCCGCATGACCGGTTCCGGTGACCCGCACTGCCCTTACCTCCTGGTTTCCGCGATCATCGCTGCCACGTCCATGACCGTCTAGACGCTACCCGAAGGAGGCCACCCGCCTGCCCGCGGACTATTCAGGCGATACGTCCGGCCGTACCCTGCAGTCATGACGCAGACCTGGGACGAGTTCACCAGCGACCTGTCGGCGGCGCTCGCGGCGCTCGGGGAGTACAGCGTCCTCGTCCTGGCCAGCCGGGCCGAGCGGGCCAACATCGTGCAGTTCGTCCGGGACGAGGACAAGGACCTGCTCGCCGACGTGCCGGGCAACGCCCACCGGCCCGGGCATCTCGCCTTCACACCCGGCGACGAGGCCCTCCTGCGATCACTCGGATGGCACATGCCCGCCAGGCTGTTCGCGCGCCGTACCCAGCGGAACTGGAGCCTGGGCACGCCGGGCGACCCGGGCCCGGAGGACTTCCGCGCCCTCGCGTCCGCCGCCGTCGAGACGCTGCGCCAGGTGCACGGCGTCGCGGCACCGGAGCTTGTGGAGTACGAGGCCCACCACTCTCACACCGGCGCTCCGATCGAGCTCGCGAGCCTCCACATTCCCCGGTCAGTTCCTCGGGCTGCCGACACCGGGCAGTGATCGGCATGCCACACTGAACCCGACCGCAGCAAAGGAAAGGACACGAACGTGGCTGGCAGCTCCGAACCGGTGACCGCGCCGGACCAGCACAAGCCGACGAACCTCAAGCTCGCCCGGCTCGGCGGCACCATCACGATCGTCGTGCTGCTGGTGATGATGATCGGCAACCACGAGGGCCGGGTCGAGGACCTGTGGCTCGGCGCACTCGCCGCCCTCCTCGCCATCATCATGATCGGCGACTGGCTGCTCCGGAAGAACGGCCTCAAGTCGAACTGACCGGCTGACAAGCAGAAAGAAGGGGAGCCCGCAGTAGCGGGCTCCCCTTCTTCGTCGCTTGTCCTGGCTACCGGCGGCCGCGGGCCAGCAGGTCGCGGACCTCTTTCAGCGCGCCGTCGACGTCAGCCTCGAAATACCCGCCCTGGACCAGGCTGAACTGGGCCGGGTCGAGTTCGCCGTCGGCGACCGGCACGGAGGACCGGCCGGTCATGAAGGCCATCACCCCGTCGAAGAGCCGGTCGACCTGGGCCGGATCGTAGCCGCTGCCGAACCGGCGCGGCTGGAAGGTCCGGCGCAGCGCGTCGACCTTGGCCACCTCGTCCGGCGTGTACGCGCCGTCGACGGCCCGGATCTCACCGGTCATGTCGGCGCGGCCGTGACGGCCCTGCGCGTCGTACCCGCCGCTGTTGTAGCTGGTCACATCCGGCCGGCTGTACTCGGGGCGGGACGGCGGCGGCACCGGGGGCGCGGCTGGCACCGGCGGCGGCACGGGCGGGCCGGCCTGGCCGGGCTGCGGCACGCTCGGGAAACCCTGGGTCGGGAAGTCCTCCCGGACGGGCGGCTGGGCGGCCGGCGGCGGGAAGCCGCCGGGCTGCTGCTGCTCGAAGCCCTGCGGCGGCCCGGCAGGCCGGTCGAAGCCGGGGGCCGGTGGCGCCGGTGGCATCTCGCGAGGCGGCATCGGCTGCGGGGCCAGTCGCTGCTCGACCCGCTGGTAGAGGCCGCCGCGCTCCTCGAGCTCGGCGAGCTGGCGCTCCACCCGGTCGAGGTGCAGGTCGACCTGCCACTCGTCATACCCGCCGAAGCGCACGCCGAACATCACGTCGTGGACTTCCTGCGCGGTCACCGGGCTGCCCTGCGCCTCTCCGTTGAGAGTCGCCTCCACCCGGTCGAGGAACTTGTCGACCTCGACCACCTTGTAGCCGCGGCGCAGCGCCCTGCGACGGAACCGCTGACCACCCTGACTCGTCACTCATCCACCTCCGCAGCAGCGAGCTGCCCACATGCCCCGTCGATCTCACGGCCTCGCGTGTCCCGGACTGTAGTCGGCACACCGGCCGCCCGCAGTCTCCGGACAAATTCCCGCTCCACCGGCTTGGGGCTCGCATCCCACTTGCTGCCAGGTGTGGGGTTGAGCGGGATCAGGTTCACATGCGCCAGCCGACCAGACAGTAGCCTGCCGAGCAGGTCGGCACGCCACGGCTGATCGTTCATATCTCTGATCATCGCGTACTCGATGGAGACGCGGCGACCCGTACGTGCGGCATACTCCCATGCCGCGTCAAGAACCTCGGCGACCTTCCACCGCTGGTTCACCGGGACGAGCTCGTCGCGCAGCTCGTCGTCCGGCGCGTGCAGGGACAGTGCCAGGGTGACCTGGAGGCCCTCAGCCGCGAGCTTGCGCATCGCTGGCACCAGGCCGACGGTGGAGACCGTGACGTGCCGCTGGGACAGGCCCAGCCCCTCGGGCGCGGGGTCGGTGATCCGGCGGACCGCGTCGATCACCCGCTGGTAGTTGGCCATCGGCTCGCCCATGCCCATGAACACCACGTTCGACAGGCGGGTCGGCTCGCCGCCCAGTGAGCCGCTGGCAGCCGAGCGGGCCGCGTCGACGACCTGGTCGACGATCTCGGCCGTGGACAGGTTCCTCGTGAGGCCCGCCTGGCCGGTGGCGCAGAACGGGCAGGCCATGCCGCAGCCGGCCTGTGACGAGATGCACACGGTCGCCCGGTCGGCGTAGCCCATCAGGACGCTCTCCACGAGGGAGCCGTCGTGCAGGCGCCAGAGGGTCTTCTGGGTGGTGCCGTCGTCGGTGGCCAGCCTGCGGGCCGGCGTGAGCAGCGGCGGGAACAGCTCCGCCGCCAGCCGGTCGCGGACCTTGGCCGGGATGTCGGTCATCTGACCGATGTCGTTGACCAGGCGGCCGAAGTAGTGGCTGGAGAGCTGGTTCGCGCGGAACGCCTTCTCGCCGAGCGCCTCGACGGCGGCACGGCGAGCGGCCAGGTCAAGGTCGGCGAGATGGCGTGACGGCAGGCCACGGCGGGCTGTGCCGCGTGGCTCCGAAAGCAGAGGCAGGGTCGTCATGACAAAAGCTAGTGTCCCACGTCAGTCACGCCGGGACCGCCCCAGCCGGGATGAGCCGGGCCACTTCACACCGTCGGAGCCGCGAACACGCTCAGCAACATGTACCCGAGGGGTGCTGCTACGAGCAGGGAGTCCAGCCGGTCCATCACGCCGCCGTGGCCGGGGAGCAGCGTGCCCATGTCCTTGATGCCGAGGTCACGTTTCAGTAACGACTCGGCGAGGTCTCCGAGGGTCGATCCGGCGGCCAGGAGCACGCCGAAGATGATGCCTGACCACCACGGAGCGTCGAGCATGAAGTACAGCATCAGGGAGCCGCCGACGGCGCAGGCGAGCACGGAGCCGCCGAAGCCCTCCCAGGACTTCTTCGGGCTCACGGTCGGGGCCATCGGATGCTTGCCGAACAGGACACCGGCGATGTAACCGCCCGTGTCGGACAGCACGACCGCCGCGACGACGGCCACCACGCGCAGCGCCCCGTCCTCGGGACGGAGCAGCAGGACGAAGAACGAGCCCAGGAACGGCACGTACGCGGCTACGAGGGCCGCTGACGTCGTCGCCCGCTGGTAACCGGGCGGGCCGTCCGCGATCCGCCACACCGCCGCCGCGAAAATGGTCAGCAGCAGGCCGATCACGAGGGCTGGCAGCCCGCCGTACCAGGCTAGGCCGATCATGAGCACGCCGCCGGCCGCGAGCGGGGTGAACGGCGGGCGCCGCGGGCCCTCGCCCAGGGCGCGGACCAGTTCCCAGATGCCGATCAGTACTGCGGCTGCCAGCAGGAACAGCGCGCCTTCCCGCTGGACGAACAGTGAGGCCACCACGAGCGAGCCGAGCCCGACGCCGACGCCGATCGCGGCCGGCAGGTTCCGGCCGGCCTTGGAAGCCTTCGGCTGAGGAGCCTCGGGCACCGCCACAGGCTCAGGCTCGGGAGCGTGTTCCTGTGGCAGGTGGAACGGGTCGAACTCGTCCTCGGCCTGGCTCCACCGGGGCTCCGGGGCCTGGTCCGGGGTCGTGGTGTCCCACGCCTGGTCCATCCAGCCTGGGTGATCGTCTTCCGGGGCCTGGGCGGCGCGCTCACGGCGTGAGGCACGCCCGCCCTGGTCCGCGAAGGGGTCGAAGTCCGTCATCAGACTTCGAGGAGCTCGGCTTCCTTGTGCTTGAGGAGCTCGTCGACCTGCGCGACGTACTTGGCCGTCAGCGCGTCCAGCTCCTTCTCCGCCCGCTTGACCTCGTCCTCGCCGGCCTCGCCGTCCTTCTGGATCCGGCCGAGCTCGTCGTTGGCCTTGCGGCGGACGTTGCGCACCGCGACCTTGGAGTCCTCGCCCTTCTGCCGGGCGATCTTGATCATGTCCCGGCGGCGTTCCTCGGTCATGGGCGGGATGTTGATCCGGATCTGGGTGCCCTCGTTGTTCGGGTTCACGCCCAGGTCCGAGTCGCGGATCGCCCGCTCGATGTTGCCGAGCTGACCGGCGTCGTACGGCTTGATGATCACCATGCGGGCCTCGGGCACGCCGATCGAGGCCATCTGCGGCAGCGGGGTGGGCGTGCCGTAGTAGTCGATGACGATCTTGGAGAACATCGCGGCGCTCGCCCGGCCCGTGCGGATCGCGGCGAACTCCTGCTTGGCGTGCTCGATTGCCGAATCCATCTTCTCCTCGGCCTCGAGGAGTGTCTCGTCGATCACCTGGCTCGCGTCTCCTTAAAGAATGTGTGGCTGGCTGCTAGCAGAGCTGGACTCAGGCCGAAGCCGACGTGATCAGGGTGCCGATCCGCTCGCCGCCGACCGCCTTGACGATGATGTCGTCGCCCTCGGCCCCGAACACCAGCATCGGGAGGCGGTTCTCCATGCACAGGCTGAACGCGGCGGCGTCGACCACCCGCAGGCCACGGCTGAGCGCCTCCTCGAAGGAGAGGGTATCGAGCTTCACGGCGTCGGGGTTGGTCCGCGGGTCGGCGGTGTAGACGCCGTCGACACCGTGCTTGCTCATCAGCACCGCGTCCGCGCCGATCTCCAGCGCCCGCTGGGCCGAGACGGTGTCGGTGGAGAAGAACGGCATGCCGGCACCGGCGCCGAAGATCACGACCCGGCCCTTCTCCAGGTGCCGGATCGCCCGGCGCGGGATGTAGGACTCGGCGACCTGCGCCATGTGGATCGCGGTCTGTACCCGGGTGTCGATGCCCTCCTTCTCCAGGAAGTCCTGGAGGGCCAGGCAGTTCATGACGGTGGCCAGCATGCCCATGTAGTCGGCACGCGGCCGGTCCATGCCGCGCTTCTGCAGTTCGGCGCCCCGGAAGAAGTTGCCGCCGCCGACCACCACGGCGACCTGCACGCCCTTGTCGGTGACGACCTTGGCGATCTGCCGCGCGATACCCGAGACGACATCCGGGTCCACGCCGACGGCCCCGCCACCGAACATCTCGCCGGACAGCTTCAGCACGACCCGGCGGTACTTGATCGTCTCGGTCTCAGTCATCTGCGGCATACCTCCCGGGTCCATGATTCCCTACGTGCGAAGGGGCCGCAGCGGCGCGTCCAAACACACCACCGCGGCCCCGTAAAACGTGCTTAGGCCTGCCCGACCTCGAGGCGGACGAACCGGGTCACGGTCACGCCGGCGTCCTTGAGGACCTGGGCGACCGTCTTCTTCGAGTCGACGACCGAAGCCTGCTCGGTCAGCACGACGTCCTTGAAGAAGCCGTTGACCCGGCCCTCGACGATCTTCGGCAGCGCGGCCTCCGGCTTGCCCTCCTCGCGGGAGGTCTGCTCGGCGATCCGGCGCTCCGACTCGACGATCTCGGCCGGCACCTCGTCACGGGTGACGTACTTCGGCCGCATCGCCGCGATCTGCATCGCGGCGCCCCGGGCGGCGTCGATGTCGTCACCGGTGAACTCGACCATGACGCCGACGGCCGGCGGCAGGTCGGCGGCCTTGCGGTGCATGTACACCGCGGTCTGGCCGTCCAGGACGGCGAACCGGTTCAGGACCAGCTTCTCGCCGATCTTGGCCGACTCCTCCTGGACCAGGTCGGCGACCTTCTTGCCACCGAGCTCGGAGGCGAGCAGGGCGTCGATGTCGGCCGGCTTGACCGCGGCGACGTGCTCGACCAGCGCCTGGGCCAGCTCGATGAACGCGCCGTTCTTCGCGACGAAGTCCGTCTCGCAGTTGAGCTCGAGCAGGGCGTTGCCGGACTGGGCGACCAGGCCGTTGGCCGCGGTACGGCCGGCGCGCTTGCCGACGTCCTTGGCACCCTTGATCCGCAGGATCTCGACAGCCTTGTCGAAGTCGCCAGCGGACTCCTCGAGGGCCTTCTTGCAGTCCATCATGCCGGCACCGGTCAGGTCGCGGAGCTTCTTGACATCCGCAGCGGTGTAGTTAGACATGGTTCTCTCTCTGACTGTGAGTGAGCGAAAGTGGAGGTCAGGACTACTCGGCGGCCGGGGCCTCGGCCTCAGCGGCGGGCGCCTCGGGGGCGGCTGCGGCCTCACCCTCGGCGGTCTTGCCGGCCAGCAGCTCCTGCTCCCACTCGGCGAGCGGCTCGTCGCCGGCGACAACGCCCGGCTCCGGCTTCTCGTCCTTGCCACCCTTGCCGGCGCGGGCCATGAGGCCGGCGGCGACACCGTCGGCGACCACGCGGGTCAGCAGCGCGGCGGAACGGATCGCGTCGTCGTTACCCGGGATCGGGAAGTCGACCTCGTCCGGGTCGCAGTTGGTGTCGAGGATCGCGATGACCGGGATGTTCAGCTTGCGGGCCTCGTCGACGGCGATGTGCTCCTTCTTCGTGTCGACGATCCACACCGCGGCCGGGAGCTTCTGCATGTCCCGCAGGCCACCGAGGGTGCGGGTCAGCTTGTCCTTCTCACGCGAGAGGGTGAGGAGCTCCTTCTTGGTCAGGCCGGTCGCGCCCTGACCCGTCTGCTCCATCGCCTCGAGCTCCTTCATGCGCTGGAGCCGCTTGTAGATGGTCTGGAAGTTGGTGAGCATGCCACCGAGCCAGCGGTGGTTCACGTACGGCATGCCGACGCGGGTGGCCTGCTCGGCGATGGCCTCCTGGGCCTGCTTCTTGGTGCCGACGAACAGGATGGTGCCACCGGAGGCGACGGTGTTCTTGATGTGCGTGTAGGCCTTCTCGATGTAGTCGAGGCTCTGACGCAGGTCGATGATGTAGATGCCGTTGCGGTCCGTGAGGATGTACCGCTTCATCTTCGGGTTCCAGCGCCGGGTCTGGTGACCGAAGTGCACGCCGCTCTCGAGGAGCTGACGCATCGTGACGACTGCCACGGTGTCTCCTTGTGTTGTTCCCTGGTTGTGCCCCGGCAGGTGCCGGGGCCCTAGCGCCTGGTCGCCGGCCTGTCGGACCGCGAGCGGAATCCCGCTTCGCGGACCAGGGGGCCGTCGCCGCACCTGACGTGCGGAGGGCGCGCGAGGTCGGCCGCATGGGCAGCCGCCAGAAGGAAGTCTACGGTGCGGGCAGGTCAGCAGCGAAATCGGGCTGGACAGGCCCGGAGACCCGCCCAGCCCGACACGAAAACCGCAAACCTTTTACCTGTGTACCCGCTGCGCGGTCACCCGGTCGCGAGCGCCGCCCCGAGCAGCAGCGTCAGCCCGATGACCAGGTAGGCCAGCGGGGTACGCAGGAGGACCCGGGCTCCGAGCTTCTCCCCGGCCCGCCCGGCCCCGGTGATCAGGCCGTACATCCCGGCGGCCAGGGCCGGCAGGCCCAGCAGGAGCAGCGTGCCGGCCACGACGCTCGACGGCGGGGTCGTGCCCTTGGTGGTCAGCGCGCCGACCAGCAGGACGAGGGCCGGGATCGAGAACACCGCCGCGATGACGGCCAGGCCGATGCCGACGATCGGGCGGCGGGTGCGGTACACGCCGTCGCCGTCGGCCGAGGGCTCGGCCTGGGGGCGGCGCGGGGGGACGACCTCGGTCGCGTACGGCTGCTGCGGCGCGGCGGGTGCCGGGGCCTGCTGCTCGTACTGCGGCTGCTGCGGCGCGCTGACCAGCGGGATGCGGCTGGTCGGCGGGTCGAAGGGCCGCTCGGGCTCGGCCTGCGGCGGTACGGGAGCCATCGGCGCCGGGCCGGTGCTGCGCTGCGGCTTCAGCTGCGGGATGCGCTCGGCTTCCCGGCGGACCGAGCCTCCGGCCGTGGCCGGCTCCGGCTGGTACGCGGTGGCGCCGCTGTCGTAGCCGGAGCCTGAGGTGGGGCGCTCGGCCGGGTAGGCCTGCGGGGCGTCGTAGGCCTGCGGGGCCGGCGGCGCGTCGGAGTACCGGCCGGCGGGCGGCTCGGTGCGGGCCTCGCCCCAGCCGGTGCCGGGCTCGGGGCGGGGCTCGCCCCAGGACTGCTGGTTGCCGCGCGGCTCGGGTACCCGGTAGCCCTCGGGTTCGGGCTGTCCGGCGGGACCGGCCGGGCCGCGGTAGTCGGGGCGCGGGGCGTCCCAGGCCGCGGCGGGTCGTTCGGGCCGCTCTTCCGGGTACCAGCGCTCGTCGGGGTAGTTCCGTTGTCCGTCCACGACTTGGGACCGTAGGCGACGATGCGGGGGTGCCGCTACCGCCCGGTACCAAATGGTGGGTTTTGCGAAAGACAGTGACCCAGGTCGCTGCGCGAACGGGCGGCACGGCCGCAAGCTTTCGTGCCATGACGGATCTTCGTGCGGCCTTCCTGCTCGGCGCCGAGCGGGAGTTCGACGGCTCCTCGCCGACCTACGCCCTGCTCGCCCGGGTGATCGCCGAGCGGCCCGAGCTGGCCTCTCCCCTGCTGAGCGCGCCGGAGCCGCTGCGGCGGCCACTCCTGTTGTTCGGCGCGGTGCAGTACGCGCTGCGGACGACGGCTGCCGGTCATCCGCTCGCTGGCTACTACCCGGCGCTGGGCGGGACGGCCTCGCCGGGCGCCGGGCTGGTGGACGCGTTCACGGACCTGGTGAAGACGCACTGGGACGTGCTCAGCGGGCTGTGCGCGCGGCGGACCACGCAGACGAACGAGGTGCGGCGCGCCGCCCAGCTCCGCCCGGCTTTCGGCTACGCGGCGAGCCTGGCCGGCGACCGGCCGCTGAGCCTGGTCGAGCTGGGCACGTCGGCGGGTGTCCTGCTGGTCCCCGACCTGACGGAACAGGAGACGGAACTGCGTGGCCCCGAGCCCGGCTACCTCGACCGTGACCTGCGGATCGGCGGCCGGACCGGCATCGACCTGGCCCCGGTCCGGCCCGGGGACACCGAGGGCGAGACCTGGCTGCGGGCCTGCGTCTGGCCCGAGCACACCGAGCGGCTGGCCCGGCTCGACGCGGCACTGGCCACGCGCGCGACGGCCGATATCACCTGGATCGCCGGTGACATGGTCGACGCCGTCCCCGGCGCGATCGGCGCTGTGCCCGGCGATCACCTGCCAGTCGTGTTCGCGTCGAACGCGGTCTGTTACCTGGACGAGCCGGCCCGGCTCGTCCAGGCGCTCGCCGCGACCGGACGCGACCTCGTGCTGATCCTGAACGAGGCGCCCCCGGCCGGCCTGGCGCTCCTGACCGATGACCCGGTGCCGTTCGACGCGCCCGGCGTCCTGGTCAGCGCCGAGATCAGCGGCGGGCAGCTCGTCAGGGCCCGGGCGCTGGCCGGTACCGGGGCGCACGGGGCGTGGCTCGACTGGGGTCCGAAGGCCCTGAATCCCCGTACACTCCCGGTATGACCGACCCCGCAGCCGATCCGCTCATCGCGCGGATGCGCCCGTTCGGCACGACGATCTTCGCGGAGATGTCCGCGCTGGCCGCCCGGACGGGCGCGGTCAACCTCGGACAGGGCTTCCCGGACACCGACGGTCCACAGGAGATGCTCGACGCAGCCGTCTCGGCCATCCACAGTGGATACAACCAGTACCCGCCGGGGCCGGGTCAGCCGGTGCTGCGGCAGGCGATCGCCGACCACCAGCGCCGGTTCTGGGGCCTGGAGTACGACCCGGACGGCGAGGTGCTGGTCACGGCGGGTGCGACGGAGGCCATCGCTGCGAGCATCCTCGCGCTGTGCGAGAGCGGCGACGAGGTGGTGTGCTTCGAGCCGTACTACGACTCGTACGCGGCCTCGATCGCGCTGGCCGGTGCCGTGCGCAGGCCGGTGACGCTCCGGGCCGGCGAGGACGGCTACTCCTTCGACCCGGACGAGTTGCGGGCGGCTTTCGGGCCGCGTACCCGGCTGCTCCTGCTCAACACCCCGCACAACCCGACCGGCAAGGTCTTCACCCGCGAGGAACTGGCCCTCATCGCGGAACTCTGCGCGGAACACGACGTCACCGCGCTCTGCGACGAGGTCTACGAGCACCTGGTCTTCGACGGCGAGCACCTGCCGCTGGCCGCCTTCCCCGGCATGCGTGATCGCACGTTGCAGATCTCGTCGGCGGGAAAGACCTTCTCGTGTACCGGCTGGAAGGTCGGCTGGGTCTGCGGCCCGGCCCGGCTGGTATCGGCCGTACTGCGGGTCAAGCAGTTCCTCACGTTCGTGAACGCCGGCCCCTTCCAGCCCGCCGTCGCCGTGGCCCTCGCCCTGCCAGACAGCTACTACACCGGCTTCCGCGCCGAGCTGCTCGCGAAGCGGGACGCGCTGTCGGCGGGCCTGGCCAAGGCCGGCTTCGGTGTGCTCCCAGCCGAGGGCACGTACTTCGTCACGGCCGACATCAGGCCGCTCGGCGGCGTCGACGGGCTCGACTTCTGCCGTTCCCTCCCGGAACGCAGCGGCGTGGTCGCCGTCCCGGCCCAGGTCTTCTACGACGACCAGTCGGCGGGCCGGCATCTGATCCGCTTCGCCTACTGCAAGCGCCCCGAGGTGCTCACCGAAGCAGTAAACCGGCTGGCTGGGTAGTGCCGGACTGTCTCTGGTTGGGTCAACTGCGGAGTATCCGGCTGAGGATGGTTCTGGGGGCGGGGGCCGTGTCCGCAAGGGTGGACACGGCCCCCGCCGCTCCCAAGGCGCGTCTCGCGCCGTGCGCCGGGCTGCCCTCCCCAGAGAGCCCGGTGGCTGAGGTTCTGACGACTTAGGCCGCCTGGCCGAGGATGCCGGCCGAGCGGTACGTGATGGACAGCGCGTCCGCGACGACGGCGATGAAACGCTCGGCGTCGAGCAGCAGCGTGGCCGCTTCCTCCGCCGTGACCACGCCCGGCACGCCCGCCTCGGCGACGGCACGGCGGCGTGCGCCTGCGGCGAAGAGTGACGCCCAGTCCGTGAGCTCCGGAGCGACCTGGCTGAGGAGGCCCCAGACGCTGGTGGGGCGGCCGCGGCCACCGGGGGCCGGCCGGGCCCTGGCCGCCAGGATCGCGGCGGCGGCGCGCAGGGCCGCCAGGTGGGCGGTGGCGTAGCGCTCCTCGGCTGTCTTCGCGGCGGCTGCCTCGGCCAGCCCGCGACGGGCCACAGCGAACAGTTCGAGAGGGGTGCGGTGGGGGAAGGCGTGCGCCGGGATGGTCAGCATGCGAGGCTCCTTATCGAACTAATGTTCGAACAAGCGCACAGTAACGCGTCCGGCACCCAGGCAGCAAGCCCCATTCCGGGCACCGCACGTGACGGAAGGGATAAAGCTGGCTCTATGCCGCGCACGGCGAACACCGGCTGTCATGGAGATCACTTTCCGGCGAGCACGCCGAACGCGGCTCTTACAGTGGTCGCATGTCCCTGACCGCCACATCGACGCTCGTTGCGGCCTTCGTGCTCACCGCCGCCGTGATCGTCTCCACCTCGCTGCTCTGGCGGCGGTGGCCCCGGCGGGGCAGGCTGGTCCTTCGCACTCTGTCGCTTCTGCTCAGCCAGGCGATGGTGCTGGTGTCCGCCGGACTGGTGTTCAACACGTCCGAGCAGCTGTACCCGACGCTCGAGACGCTGATCAGCCCGCCGAAGAAGAAGCAGCAGCCCGTGGTGGCAGAGGGCGTGTCCAGCGGCGGGCTCGACGAGTGGCTCAAGGCCCGCTCGCAGCAGGGCAGCCGGGCCGGGCTGGCCTTCCCCTGGCAGCCGGCCGGCGGCGGGAACTGGCCGCTGGCCGAGCACCCGGTCGTCAGCCTGCCGCCGCAGTACTTCAGCCAGGTGAGCAGCCGGTTCCCCGTGATCGTGGTTGTCGCTGCGCCCGGGGTCACGCCGGCGGCGGGCGGCTGGGCCGATGCCAGGGTCACCGGGCGGCAGGCCGACCCGGCGATCGTGGTCTTCGTCCGGTCCAAGGCCGCCGACCAGGCGAGCGTGAGGCTGCTCGGTACGGAACTGCCGGTCGAGCTGACCCGGGACCTGCGCGCGCTGACCGACCGGTGGAGCGTGGTCGGGGTCGGCAAGCACGCGGCAGGGGGGCTGGAACTGGTCACGAGGCACCCCGAGCGGTACCGGGCTGCGGCGGCGCTGCTGCCCTCAGCTCCCGGGGAGCTGGCCGGGCCGGGCAAGGCACTGACGGCCGCGCACAAGCCGCTGGCCGTGTTCATGCCGCAGGGCGCCCAGCCACCGGCCGGGCTGCCGACACCCCCGGTGTATCCGTCAGCCGTACCGACGGGGAGCGTCCCGCCGACGAGCGCCGCGCCGGCGACGAGTGCCGCGAGCCGGCCGCCGACGAGCCGGGCTGGTGGCAGGGCGACTGCCTCCGCAGGTACCCAGAAAGAGAAAGAACCAGAAGCGGGCAAGGAGCCGATCGTGGCGGCACTGCGGTGGGCCACAGCGCAGCTGCCCGCGCCGCTGGACCCGGCACAGACCGCAGGGAAGGTCAGTCATTCGACCCTGCCGCCGAGCATCCCGCCGCCCCTGCCCACCCCGAGCGTGACCGCGCCGCCGGCCACGCCGACGAAGCCGGGCACGACGCCCCGGCCATAAAGTCAGCCGCCCCGGAACTGTGGAGTCACCCCTACCGTGAGCCCGACCAGCACCAGCCTGCTCTACATCTGCCTCGGCGCTGCCGTCGCCGCGAGCACGTTCGCGGCCTGGGCATGGGCGCGCAACCGGAGATTCCGGTGGCTCGTCCGGCCAGCCCTGCTGACACTGTGCTCCCTGACCGCGCTGGCTGTCGTCGGCGTGCTGGTCAACCGGATCCTGTTCCTCTACCCCACCTGGGACGCGCTGCTCGGCCAGGACGCCAAGGCCGCCGCCGCGCCGCCAGTCCCCCGGGACGACGACGGGGTGCCGATCGCGGCGAAGCCCGGCGCGAGCCGGATGGACGTGTTCAACCCGCCGGTCGGCAAGTCCGGGGTGAGCCTGCCGGTGTACGTGTACCTGCCGCCCGGCTACGACCAGTCGCCGAACATGCGATACCCGGTGATCACGGCGTACTCCGGCTTCCCGGGCACCCCGCAGACCTGGATCATCTCCGAGGTGCAGGCGCAGGCCACGCTGGACAAGGAGATCCGGGAACACCGGATGGCCCCGACGATCGTGATCTGGCCGGTACACCACCCCGACCCCAAGATCGACAGCCAGTGCGTGGACGCCGTCGGCGGGCCGCAGTTCGAGACGTACCTGACCGTGGACGTGCGCAACGCGGTGATCAGCAGGTACCGCGCGCGGACCGAAGCCGCGGCCTGGGGCATCATCGGCTTCTCGCTCGGCGGGTACTGCGCGGTGAACCACACGATGCGGCACCCCGACAAGTACAGGGTGGCCGCCTCGCTGGCCGGGTACTTCACCACGATGCCCGGCGGCCCCGGCGGCAACCAGGACCTCTTCCGGGGCAACGAGCAGCTGCGCAAGGAACACGCCCCGCTGTGGCGTATCCAGAACCTGCCGGTCCCGGACATGGACCTCTGGTACGGCGCGCCGCTCGACGACACCCGGTCGGTCAGCAACATCAGGGAGTTCGGGGCGCTCGTGAAGGCCCCGATGCGGCTGACCACCGAGTTCATCCCGAAGGGCGGGCACACGCTGGCCCCCTGGGTGATCCTCATCCCGGGAGCCTTCGACTGGATGTCCTCCCGGCTGGCCGCTCCCCAGACCTTGTCGTGATCCGCCAAGATGTGTAGTCGTGCCGCTCATTAGCTGGGGACCCGACGACCTGATCCGCCGCCTCGACGACGTCCTCGGGGTGTACGGGGCGGCCATGTCCTACCCGGCCGACCTGATCCTGACCCGCCGGACCTTCGTCGCCGGGCACACCCGCCGGCCGGGCTTCCGGGCCGTCGCGACCGTGGACGACAACGACGGGACGCTCCTCGGCTTCGGCTACGGGTACCAGTCCTCGCCGGGACAGTGGTGGCACGAGCAGGTGAAGGGCGCCCTGAGCCAGCCGGACTACACCGGCTGGCTGGGCGACTGCTTCGAACTCGTCGAACTGCACGTCGCGCCGGGAGCCCAGGGGCACGGCACCGGGTACCAGCAGCTCACCGCCCTGCTGTCCGGGCTTCCACAGCGGACGGTGCTGCTGTCCACACCGGAGGTACCCCGCGAGGCCTCCCGGGCCTGGCGGCTCTACCGCCGGGTCGGCTTCCGCGACGTGCTGCGCGACTTCCACTTCCCGGGGGACGAGCGGCCGTTCGCGGTACTGGGCCGGACCCTCCCGCTGGAGCTTTCCTCGGAGGTTTAGAGGTCCTAGCTCAGGGTGCGGCGGACGGCGGTCAGGAGGGACGCGAAGCCCAGGACCGCGAGCAGCAGCCAGGCAGCCCCGGCCAGCGTCGCCGCACCCTTGGCCAGCGTGTCGGAGAGCAGCCCGCTGAGCCCGCAGACCAGCAGGCCGCCGGCAGCCACCGCAGCCCGGCCCGCCCGGTCGCCGAGGGTCTGCCCGGGCGGGAGCACCGACCCGGTCTCGGCAGTGCGGCTCCTCAGGTACTCGTGCAGCAGCGTCAGCCCACCGCAGGCGACCAGCAGGCCACCGGGCGCGCCCAGCACCCAGAGCGTGGCCAGCCAGGCCGCCTCGGCGATCCGCTCGCAGAGCGCAGCGTAGACGTAGCCCAGCCGTGTGATCCGGTCGGTGAGGACGGACAGCGCCCGGCTCACGCCCTCGGCCGCGACGGTGAGAACCACCGCGACAGCCGACAGGACCGGCCAGCCACCGCCCCGCGCGGCGAGACCCGGCGCGATCAGGCTCGCCACCAGGGCGAACACCGTCACCGCGCCAGCCGTCACCCCGAAACGAGCCAGCGGCCTGGCCAGAGCGTAGGACAGCCGCAGCCAGAACCTGTTCGGCTGGGGAACCAGCCGGGGATCCTCGCCGTGCAGCGTCGCCCAGCGCGCCGCGTACCCGTCCCAGCTCAGCGTGGTCAGCTCAGCAACCCCCATCGCACCTCCACCGACGCAGAGATCTCCAGTTCGCCTGCTTCGACCGGCGGGGCAGCCCCGCCGAACGCCATCATGCGCGCGCCGCCCGGCATCGGGGAGGACCCGCCGCCGTCGGACTCGCGGATCGCCTCGACCGGGCCGAGCCTGCGGCCGGCCAGGTGCGCGTAGCGCTCGGCCTTCGCTTTCGCGTCGGCGTACGCCAGGTCCCTGGCCGCGTTCCGCGCCTCGGCCGGGTCGTCCACAGTGAAGCTCAGGTCGTGGAGGCGGGCGGCGTCACCAGCCGCGCCGATGACCGAGCTGATCAGGTCGCCAGCCGTGCCGAGGTCGCGCAGCCGGGCGGTGAGCTGCTGGCTGGCCGTCCAGCCGCGCGGGGAACCATTGCCGTCATAGGCCTGGTACACCCGGGCACCGGCGGTCTGCCGGTCCTTCGCGGCGATCTCGGCTGCCTTCAGCACGCCGTTCATCTTGGCCAGCGCCGAAGAGCACCGGTCGAGCGCCGCCTGGACGGACTCCGCCGTCACCTCGGCGCCGAACCTCGCCACCAGCACGTCCGGCGTGACCGGCACCAGGCCGGCCCCCAGGACAGTGATTCCCTCATCGGGCATGCGCACCAACCCCCGTGATGTTCTGCCACACTTCCCGCGTCGCGGTCGACCGGTTGAACGTGATGAAGTGGATCCCCGGGGCGCCCTCGTCCAGCAGGCGCCTGCACAGCTCGCCAGCGTGCTCGATGCCGAGCGCGCGGACGGCCTTCGGGTCGTCCTTGACCGCCTCGAACTCCGCAGCGAGCGCCGGCGGGAACGGCGCGCCGGACAGCTGCGCCGAACGGGCGATCGTGCCGAAGCTGGTGACGGGCATGATGCACGGCAGGATCGGGGCGTCGCAGCCAGCGGCCGCGACCCGGTCGCGCAGCCGCAGGTAGTCGTCGGCATCGAAGAACATCTGCGTGATCGCGAAGTCGGCGCCGGCCCGCAGCTTGCTGATCAGCTGCCGCGTGTCGCTGGCGACGTCGGCCGAGCGCGGATGCTTGTACGGGAACGCCGCCACGCCGACGCAGAAGTCACCGGACTCCTTGATCAGCCGGACGAGGTCGGCTGCGTAGAGCAGGCCCTCCGGGTGCCGGATCCACTCGCCGTTCGGGTCGCCGGGCGGGTCGCCACGGACCGCGAGGATGTTGTGCACGCCGGCGGCGGCGAGCCGGCCGACGACATGGCGCAGCTCGCGGACGGAGTGGTCGACGGCCGTCAGGTGGGCCATCGGCAGCATCGTGGTCTCGGTGGCCAGCCGCTCGGTGACCTCGACGGTCAGGTCACGGGTCGTGCCGCCGGCCCCGTAGGTCACGGAGACGAACGTCGGCCGGAGCTGCTCCAGCTCACGGATGGTCTGCCACAGCACCTGCTCCCCGTCGGCGTTCTTCGGCGGGAAGAACTCGAAGGAGAACGTGGGCTCACCGGCGCGCACGAGGTCGCCGATCGAGGCAGGGCTTGCCAGGTACGGATTGGTGAAGGCCACGGGGTCAGGGTAGCGGCCACTCCGTGCTTCGATAAAGCACGCAGTGGGCGTCTCACAGCGTGGCGTGATGACCGGTGCGCTGACCATTGCAGCCATCATGGCCCCTCCGGCGCCGTTTCGGGGCCGAAGTACTCATTCCAGCCAGAATCCGGGTCAGGATTGGCCTGGTCAGTGTGTTCGACATCGCTCCAGGGATCGGGCTGGGGGCCGGACTGGGTCGTCCCGGACCGCGCCAGGCCGAGCTCGGCCAGCTGCCGGCCGAAACAGGGCCACGCCTGCCCGCACTCCTTGCACCGTGGTGGTCCGGCAGCACGCTCACCTGGTACCTGCGGGCGCATGTCGTGACTGGTGTAGAGCAGTGCGGCCAGGCGCCACGACATCGGATGCGTCACGCCGTGCGGTGGCATGCCGGGGTCAACCATTGCTGGGCCTCCTGTTCGGGCAGGTGAGCCAGTGACACCGTTCATCCAACCGGTCGGGGCGGGGCGTGGGAGTAGCCAGCGAACGAACCGGGGAGGCGGGGCGAAGGTGTGGTCAGGAGTGGCGTCCTGATCGGACAATCCAGGTGGGTGGGGTCGGCTATTGCGTGCGAATCATCTTTTTCGGGGCACTGTGCGGGCAGGGTGAACGGCGCTCACGTGGTGGTCATGAGTGGCGACAATCCAGCTTGGGTGGAGCGTGGTGAACACCGACGTGGGCGGGGTGATGCCGGTTGGGTTTGGACGGTGCCCGTTGGTGGTTGAGGTGCGCCGCTCCGGCATGGGGTGTGCTGCTTGGGCTTGGAGGTGCACTTCTCAGGCCTGGAGGTGCGCCGGTCAGGCATGGAGGTGCGCGGCTTGGGCCTGGAGGTGCCGTTTGCGGATTGAGGTGCCGCAGGATCGGCCGTTTGCGGTGCGGTGAGGGGTGGCCGGTGTTGTGTGGGTGCCGGGTGCGGGTGGGCGGGTGGGACTAGGCCGGGTCGGTGGGGTGGCTGGCCGGGCGGGGGCTAGACGGTGCGGCGGGTGGCCGCTTCCACCAGGCTGGCGAGTACCTTGCGGGCGTCGTCGGCGACCTCTGCCG
This sequence comes from Longispora albida DSM 44784, assembly GCF_000379825.1. Classification (GTDB taxonomy): domain Bacteria; phylum Actinomycetota; class Actinomycetes; order Mycobacteriales; family Micromonosporaceae; genus Longispora; species Longispora albida. The sequence goes on along the minus strand of NZ_KB903839.1, from coordinate 71,003 downwards.
CTTCGAGGGCCGCGTACGCCGCTGCCGTCAGCTCGGCGATCCGCGCCTCCGCCGCCGCGAGCGCGCCGGTCGACACGATGATCTCGCGGAGCCGGTCGATGCCGGGCTCGTCGAGGCCCGGGTCGCCGAGCAGGGTGCTGACCGCTTCCCGTTCCGCGGCTGATCCGGCGGCCATCGCCGCGGCCACGAGGTACGTGCGCTTGCCCTCACGGAGGTCGTCCCCGGCTGGCTTGCCGGTGACAGCCGGGTCGCCGAAGACGCCGAGCACGTCGTCGCGGAGCTGGAACGCCTCGCCCAGCGGCAGCCCGTAGGCCGAGTAGCTGGCCATCAGGCTCGCGGGGGCGCCGGCCAGCGCGCCGCCGATCAGGATCGGGCGCTCCACTGTGTACTTCGCCGACTTGTACACCGCGATCTTGCTGGCCCGCTCCAGGCTCGTGTCCCGGGTGGCCACCGCCAGCACGTCCAGGTACTGACCGGCTGTGACCTCGGTGCGCATCTCGTCGAAGAGGGGGCGGGCCCTGGCCACAGCCACCGGGTCGGCCCCGGAACCGTCGAACATCTCGTCCGACCAGGACAGGCACAGGTCACCCAGCAGGATGGCCGCCGACTGGCCGAAGCTCTCCGGGTCACCGGCCCAGCCCTCGGCGCTGTGCAGCGTCGCGAACCTCCGGTGCACGGCAGGCAGCCCGCGCCGGGTGTCGGAGGAGTCCATGACGTCGTCGTGGATGAGCGCGCTGGCCTGCACCAGCTCCAGGGCTGACAGGCAGGCGACGACCTCGTCGGTGTCGGTGCCGCCCGCGCCACGGAAGCCCCAGTACGCGAAGGCCGGCCGCATCCGCTTGCCGCCGCCGAGCACGAACTCAGCCAGGGTCTCCGCGACCGGGATCAGCGCCGGGTCGATCGTCCCCAGCCGGGCGTGCTGTGCGGCCAGGAAGCCTTCGAGGGCCGCGCTGACCCGGTGCCGGAAGAGGCTGGTGTGCTCGTCTGTCACGGATCCGACGCTAGCGTGCCGGCGGTGGCTCGCCGGCTCGGGGTGCTCCGCCCGCGACGCACAGCCGGTCCTGGCCTGGTGACGCCGTTGCGGGGCCTGCGGACGGCGGCGCGGGGCGTCACCGGCTGCCGGGCGGCCCTCGCGCGCAGCCGTCGCGCCGGCCGGTGTTGCCGGGCCGCGCGGGCTGCCGCCGCTGCCAGCTGAGGCTCCGGTACGGACAGCACGTCGGCCAGCCAGCCGAGCCAGAACGGCCCCGGCACCCGCTGGCCGCGCTCCCAGCGCGACACCTCGTGCCGGCTCAGCGTCGCCGTGCCTGCGGCCTCGCACAGCCGGGTGGCCAGGCGACGCTGGCTCCAGCCGAGCGCCAGCCGGTACCGGAGCAGCAGTACACCGAAAGCTTCGTACATGTGTGCGAGTATTCCAGCCGGGTCCGACAGTATCGGCGGCTACCGGAGCACGTGCCGGAAGCTCGCGTAGTGGTCGGCCGTGTAGTAGGTGTCGCCGTCCGAGCCGACGACGATCCGCCGTGGTCCCCTGTCGCGCTCTCCGGGCGTCTTCACCGTGTACTCGTGGTAGTAGCCGCCCGCCCGTTTCGGCAGCCGGTTCTCCCGGTTCTCGAAGACGACGCCGTCCTGCCGGTAGGGAAACGGCCCACCCTGGTCGATCAGTGCCAGCGTGTCCCGGGCTTCCGCGGGCAGTTCCGCGGCGCTGATGGTGGCGAGCCGGGAACTGGGCGTCGCCGACGCCGACACCACAGCAGTGGCGGTGGCCGTCGGGCGCGCGTCCGGAGTGCCGCTGTACTTGCCGATCAGCACCGCACCGGCGATGGCCGCCAGTACCAGCAGGCCGGCCAGGAGCAGGCCGGTCTTCTTCTTACTATTCACGGGTACCCAGCCTGGTCCAGAGGGACAGCGTCACCAGCACCAGGGCGAAGCCGAAGACCAGGTCCTCCACGGGTGCGTTGGCCAGCCGCCAGCCGACGATCGCACCAGGATCGTAGAGCACGATGCCACGGCCGGTGAGGATTCCGTTACTCACGAGCTGGAAGAACAGCACGATCGGGTAGGTGCACCAGAACGCCGCGGATCGCAGGACTCTCGTACGGAGTACAAAGAAATCGAGCAGGACCGCGACGGTCAGGCCGAGGCCGGCGGCGAGGGTGTAGCTCATCGGCCGCGCCTGCTCCTGGCGAGCACCGCCCGGACCCTGGGCAGGCTGGTCCGGACAGCCTCGTAGCCCAGGATCGCGCACAGCGGGACGACCAGGAAGAACAGCAGCTCCTCCAGCGGGAGGCCGCCGGGCAGGCGCAGGCCGAGGATCTGGGCCGGGTCGTACCACCAGTGACCGGCCGCGATGGCCGCCACGTCCCACGCGACGAACACCACCGCGACCGGCGCGATGGCCAGCGCGAGCCGGCGCCACTGGCGGAGGACGCCGACCCGGAGCACCGGTTCGAGCCACAGCGCGCACACGAGGCAGCCGGCCAGCACGGCCAGGAAGGACAGATGCCTCAAAAGCCCATCGCCTGCGCGCGGCGCTTGACCTCGGTCGACCTGTGGTTGAGCGCCTCGGCAGGCGTCCCGCCCAGCGTTTCGTCCGGGGTATAGAGCCACCTGAGTGCTTCTTCGTCGTTATACCCAGCGTCCCGAAGCACGTTCAGCACACCCGGGAGGTGCTTGATCACGAGTGGACCAGCGAGCAGCTCGCTGGGCACCCGCAGCACCCCGTCCCGGCGGACGGCAAGGATCGCCCCGTCCTTGAGCAGCTGCCGCACCTTCAGGATCGGCAGGCCGAGAAGATCGGCAACGTCGGGCAGAGTCAGCCATCCGGCTGGCGGAATTTCCGTAGTCACATCCACAGGTTAGGGCCTGTCCTCCCCTCCCCTCAGGCTGGCCGCTGGAAGGGAATCGATCATGAACCTCCGACGAGAGGTTGGCGGCATCGTGCGCTCACTCCGCTACGACCTGCTCCGCCGGGGTATCCAGCCTGGCCGTCCTGCGCACCGCGGCGTGGCGCTGGCCGGGCTCGCCTTCCTGGTCGGCGTGGTCGCGGTGGTGTCGTACGCCATCGTGCTCGCCGTCGCCGGGCACATGCGCGCACCAGAACCGCCCGCCGCGGCGCCGCCCGGGCCGGGCGAGGTCGTCAACGGGGCCGAGGGCGGCCCGGCGCGCGGCGCACGTTCGACTCCGCGCGCCAGCCGCGGCCCGGCCGGCACCACTCCCACGCCGAGGGGCACCACGGCACCCACCTCAACCCCCGGCGCCAGACCCTCATCCGGTACCGGCACGCCGGCCAGGCCAGCCACCGCCGTGCCCACGCTCCCCGGCCCCCAGCCGACCACCCCTGGTACCCAGCCGCCGGAGAGCACTCCGAAGCCGACGGCCTCGCCGTCTCCCACGCCGACGCCCTCGCCTTCTGGTTCCTCGCCAGCCCCGACGACGGGTCCGAGCACGCCGGGTTCGCCCGGTTCCGTGGCGCCGCGGCGGTGAGCCGGTTACTCCCGCCAGCGCCGACCTATGCCAGACGGCCAGGCTCGGCCACACGGCGGCGCGTGGCCCGTACACTGCCTGCGATGGACACGACTGTTGCCGATCCGTTGATCGGGGCCCTGCTGGACGACCGGTACCGCATTCGCGGCCGGGTCGCCCGTGGTGGCATGGCGACGGTGTACCACGCGATCGACGAGCGCCTCGAGCGCACGGTCGCCATCAAGATCATTCACGCCACGCACGCCGGGCACCGTCAGTTCACCGAGAAGTTCGAGCGTGAGGCGAAGATGATCGCCCGTCTCGCGCACCCGAACATCGTCGCCGTGTACGACGAGGGCCGCCACGAGGGCCTGCCGTACCTGGTCATGGAGTACATCCGCGGCCGGACGCTCCGCGACCTGCTCACCGAGCGGCACCGGCTCCCGGCTGCCGAGGCGCTGGGCCTCATGGCCCCCGTGCTGGCGGCACTGGCCGCCGCGCACCGCTCCGGCATGGTCCACCGGGACGTCAAGCCGGAGAACGTGCTGCTCGCCGACGACGGCCAGATCAAGGTCGCCGACTTCGGCCTGGCCCGCGCGGTCGAGGCCAGCGGCGACGACCACTCCAGCGGGCAGCTGCTGGCCACGGTCGCCTACGTCGCGCCGGAGCTGGTCAGCGCCGGCCACGCCGACCCGCGCGCCGACGTGTACTCGGCCGGGATCATGCTGTTCGAGCTGATCACCGGCCGCGTGCCCTACGACGGGGACAAGGCCGTCGAGGTCGCATGGCAGCACGTCGAGCGGGACGTCCCGCCGCCCTCGGCCTACGCCCCCGGTACCCCCGCCATCGTGGACGAGCTCATCGCGCGGGCCACCCGCCGCGACCCGGGCGCCCGGCCCACCGACGCCGGGGCGCTGCTGGCCGAGCTGACCGCAGCCCGTGAGGATCTCGTTCCCCTCCGCCAGTACCCGGGGCACCAGCCCCCGCCGCAGACCTCCTCGGCAGCCACGCAGCTCATCCCGGTGGTCAGGCCGCCTCAGACGGTCAAGGCAAAGCGCAGGCCGCTCCGCCGCCCGCCGCTGGTGATCGCCGCGGTGCTCGTCACGATCGGCCTGATCGCCGCACTCGGCGGCTGGTGGTTCGGCGCCGGCCGGTACGTGGACACGCCGAGCCTGCTCGCGATGTCCCAGGACAAGGCGATGACGACGGCCGGGCAGGCCGGTTTCCGCGTGACGAGCACCGAGAAGTACAGCGAGACCATCCCGGCCGGCACCGTCATGGCGCAGAACCCGGAGCCCCGGAAGCCGATCTCCCGGGGCGGCACGATCGCGCTGACGGTTTCCAAGGGCCAGGAGCGCTACACCCTGCCGAACGAGCTGATCGGCATGGACGCCGCCGAGGCCGTGAAGCTGCTCGGCAGCATGGGGCTCAAGACGACGCAGACCCAGCAGTACAACGAGGCGGCGGCCGGCAAGGTCATCTCCTCGGACCCGCCGGCCGGAGCGGTGCTCGCCAGGGGAGCCGCTGTCGCCCTGGTGGTCAGCAAGGGCCCGCCGCCGATCAGCGTGCCCAAGGTGACCGGCAAGAAGCTCGACGAGGCCAAGGCCGAGCTGGAGCGCCTCGGCCTGGTGGTCAAGGTGACGACCCAGGAGAGCGACCAGCCCAAGGACCACGTCGTGGGGCAGAGCCTCCCGTCGGGTAAGGGTGTCGAGCCCGGCACCGAGATCACCCTGACGGTCAGCACCGGCCCGGCGATGGTCGTCGTGCCGGACCTCGCGGGCCTGTCCTTCGACGACGCGAAGAAGTCACTCGACGCGATCGGGCTGGTGGCGAACAGGGCGTTCAACTGGCCGGGCGGCCGCAATGTCGTCTACACCCAATCCCCCGCGGCAAGCACCCAGGTCCCCAAAGGCACAACCATCAGCCTCTGGCTCTACTAGGCCGTTTGGACCCGGTGAGCGGAAATCTGAGCTGCACAGAACAAAAGCCCACGTACAACCAGTGCGAGGGCTTTTGCTCTGCTTGTCAGATTTCCGCTCACCGGGCCACTTCACGCTAGATCAAGAGCGAGGGTCAAGAGCCGAGAGCCCGAGAACCCGACTCCCGGGCAGGAATCGACCAGTGCCGTCGTCAACGGCTCATCCTTCCGGGTGTGATCTGGTCGCTGAGCTGCGCAAAGGCTTGACGGCCCCCAGGGCTTAGGCCATCCTTGCTTAGGCCAGGCTAAGCAACTCGCCACGCCGGGCGAAAACATGGGTAAACCGGCCAGGCATCACGGGGCGAGCGAAAGGGTGTTCTCAGATGTATGTCTGCATCTGCGCGCGTGTCCGCGAGTGCGAGGTCCGCTCGGCGATCCAGCGCGGCGCGCGGTGCGAGGACAGCGTCGGAGACGCCTGCGGTGCCGGTACCGGATGCGGGTCCTGCCTGGACCGGATCGCAGACCTGATCGACGAGGAGCACCCCGCGCTGGCCACGGCCGCGGCGTAGCCGGCCACCCCCCGCGCGCTCTAACCCTTGCCTATCCTAATTCGGGCATTGCATACCCTTAGTCGGAACTCGGGCATACCCCCTCGTATCCTGCAATTATGCAGGGAGATCCGAAAGTCATCGAGTTCCTCAACGAGCAGCTGACCGCCGAGCTCACGGCGATCAACCAGTACTTCCTCCACTCGAAGATGCAGGAGAACTGGGGGCACACGAAGCTCGCCAAGTTCACCCGGCACGAGTCGATCGACGAGATGAAGCACGCCGACATCCTCACCGACCGGATCCTGTTCCTGGACGGGCTGCCGAACTACCAGCGGCTCTTCCCGCTGCGGATCGGCGAGTCGGTCAAGGAGCAGTTCGAGTGCGACATGCTGGTCGAGCAGGAGGCCGTCGACCGGCTGCGCAAGGGCATCGAGTACATGCGCAAGATCGGTGACGTGACCTCGGCGGCGCTCTTCGAGCACATCCTCGCCGACGAGGAGCACCACATCGACTACCTCGAGACCCAGCTCGCGCTGATCGAGAAGCTCGGTGAGCAGCTCTACCTCCAGAACGTCACCGAGCACCCCGACCCGTCCTAGCCCCTGTCGCTGCCGTAGAGCCGGGTGATCACGTCCTCGATCCCCGGCTCCACCACCGCCAGGTCCCGGAAGGCCGGCAGCTGGGCGACGACCTGCCCGACCGAGGCACCATCCAGTTCGAGCCGGATCAGCAGCCCCTCCACGCCGACGAGCGCAGCGCCGTCCAGCCGCTGGTCACCGGCCCAGGGTTCCTCCAGCTCGACGACGATCTGCTTCTTCATCTGGTACCTGTCGTGCAGGGCGGCCAGGCTCCCGTCGTGCACCACCCGGCCGTGGTCGATCACGATCAGCCGCTCGCACAGTTTCTCGATGTCGGCGAGGTCGTGGGTCGTCAGCACGATCGTGGTGTCGCCCTTGTCCCGCAGTGACGCCAGGAACTCGCGGACGGCCTGCTTGCTGACCACGTCCAGCCCGATCGTCGGCTCGTCCAGGAAGAGCACCTGGGGGCCGTGCAGCAGCGCGGCCGTCATCTCCCCGCGCATCCGCTGGCCGAGGGAGAGCTGCCGGACGGGCGTGTCCATGAACTCGTCCAGTTCGAGGAGCTTCCGGCAGGCTTTCAGCCGGGTGGTGTGCTCGGCTTCCGGGACGCGGTACACGTGCCGGAGCAGGGCGAACGAGTCGCGCAGCGGCAGGTCCCACCACAGCTGCGACCGCTGGCCGAAGACCGAGCCGATCCGGCGGGCCAGGGCCACGCGGTCCGGTACCGGCCGGAGCCCGCACACCGTCACCTCCCCGGCCGAGGGCACCATGATCCCGGTCAGCATCTTCAGCGTCGTGGACTTGCCGGCCCCGTTCGGCCCGATGTAGCCGAGGAGTTCGCCGCGTTCGATCGTCAGGTCGACGCCGTCCACGGCTGTCACGGTCTCTGTCACCCGGCGCAGCCGCCCGGCTTTCTTCCTGACCTCGAAGTCCTTGCGCAGCCCAGCCGTCTTGATGATCATGATCCGGTACTCCCGTAGCGGCGGAGCCCGGCCAGCCACGTGGCCCGGGCGATGAGGACAACGACCAGCGTGACGAGCGGGGAGCACCACCGGGCCCAGTCCGGCAGGCCGATCGGCTCGCTCAGCCCGAGCAGGGCCAGGGCCGGCAGGTACGCGACGAAGGCGAAGCCCAGCCCGAAGGCGAACAGGCCACGGAACCAGCCGTGGAACATCGTCGACGGGTACGCCGTGAAGTCCCGCCCGCCGTACGTGAACGCGTTGGCGATGTCGCCGGACTCGATCCACCAGAACGCGATCGCCGCCAGGGTGACGAACACCGCCGAGAAGAAGACGGCGGCGTTGATCGGGGCCACGATCGCGTACACCACCCGCGCGGCGTCCCACTTGACCGGAGCGACAGTCAGCGCGACCAGGTAGAACAGCGTTCCCTGCACGACCCGGCCCGCGCGCCGGGTCGCGAAGTCGAGCACGAGGAGCTGGCCGAGGGCCGACATGGGCCGCAGCAGCACGGTGTCCAGGAGCCCGGTCCGGATGTAGTGCTTCAGCCGCTCGATCTCCCCGACCGCCAGGTCGGCCATGCAGAACCCGGCCCCGGAGATGGCCGTCATCAGAATGACCTCCCGCCACCCGAAGCCCCCGAGGGCCGGCGTCACGCGGAAGAGCAGGAACAGCGCGCCGATGTCCACAGCGGACAGCAGGGTCGCCATCGACAGGTCGAGGAAGAACGAGGCCCGGTACTGCAGCTGGCTGCGGATCTGCGCGCCGAGCAGCTTCACGTAGGGGTTAGCCACCCTGCACCACCAGCTTGCGCAGCGCCCGGCCCTGCATGAGCCTGCTGACGCCGAACAGGATCACCAGCCAGACCACCTGGAGCCCGATCACCGCGCCCGACTCCCGTTCGACCAGCACGTCCAGCGGGCCCTGCAGCAGCAACGGGAACGGCGTGGCCACCCACAACGTGGTCACCAGCCAGTCCGGCCAGACCGGCAGCGGGAACTGCAGCCCGCCGAGCAGCCCAGAGCACAGCACCCACGCCGTCCAGAACCCGCGGATGTCCAGAAACCAGAAACACAACAAGCACAGGATGTACCGGCAGAGGAAGCCGACGAGCACCGACAGCACCATCGCGACCACGAACAGCAGGTAGACGTGGGGCTTGCCCGGCAGGTACAAATCAAAAAATATCGCGCCGACGGTGATCGGCAGGGTGAAGCGGAGCACCAGCCCGAACAGGGACCGGCCCAGCTCGGTGGCCAGCTGCATCCACATGATGTCCATCGGGCGGAGCAGGTCAGCGGCGATGTTGCCGGACTTGATCCGCTCGACCAGGTCGAGCTGCGTCCAGAAGTTGATCACGCCGATCAGGCCCTGTGAGACCCACACGTAGGTGGCGAGCTGGGCCGGGTTGTAGCCGACGAGGGTGCCCCCGGCTCCGGCCGCGGCCACGGTCAGCAGGACCGAGCATCTGAGGAAACCGAACACGGCATTGGTGAAGGCGGAGCCGAGAGCCGCCTGCCTGTAGGTAGAAAACCGTCTATAACCAGCGCCCACCAGGGCTAGAAAGGCACGTAACGAACCGGCGGGAATACTGGCGGCGGGTGCGGACACGTCGTACCCTCCTTTCCGACACACAAGCGTGCGAGCCTACGCTTCGTGGCGTCTGCCGTCGTGTCAATTTCGGGATGCGGACATGAGCGATCTGACATGAGCGAGACGGATGTGGCAGGCGGCTGGTTCGCCGTTCGCCCCGCGCAGCCTGCGCCGGAATCCGACGCGCCCGCCGACACCGAAACCCCTGCTCAGACCGCCGTTCAGCCCCCGCAGCCCGCCCAGCCTGACACCTCGGAGCCCGAGGAACCAGCACCGTTCACGTTCGGCGAGCCTCCCCAGCTCCCCTCGGGCCTGTCGTGGTCCTGGGCCACCCCGGCCACTCCCGCTGAACCCGCACCGCAACCGGAATCCGCACCCGAACCGGAGCCCGATCCCGTTCCCGTTCCGGCGCCCCGGCTCGCCGAATATCCCAGCGAGCCCCTCACCGGCGACCCCGAGCGCACCCTCGCCGCGATCCGCTTCGACCTCGACCCGGACACGCTCCGGGAGATCGTCGCCGATCCCGGGCTGATCCGGTCGGTACGCGACGCGCTCACCGAGCGGCTGACCGAGGCGGGCGACGCCGGGGTGCGGGCCAGGCTGCTCGGGCTGCGCGCGGTCTGCCGCCGGCTGCTCGGGGATCTCGACTCGGCGCTCAGCGACGCGAAGATGGCCCTCGCGCAGGCCGAGCTGACCGGCCAGCTGCGCCGGATCGCGCTGTCGCGGGCCAGGCTGGCCCGGGTGCACCAGTGGCGGGAGGAGCACGCGGAGGCCGACGAGCTGTACGCGAAGGCCAACTCCTCCGAGCTGCCGGCCCCGCTGCGGGCGTCACTGTACGCGCACGCCAGCCGGTCGGCCCTCGAACAGGGTCACCTCGTCGAGGCCGCCAACCTGCTCGAACGCGCCCTCGAACTGCGCCGCCTCACCTTCGACCAGGAGTTCGTCACCGAGGTCGAGACGGCGCTCGACGCGATCGCAGCCCGGGCGGAACGCTCAGGCTTCGGCCCGGTACCGGAGGCTGCCGACCCGCCGGAGCAGCGGATGCCCGAGGGTGACTACTTCGACGCGCAGCCGTACCGGGACGACCGGGCCTGGGTCCGGCACACCGAGGACGACGAGTGGGTGGCGATCGACGGCGAGGGCCGGACCGTGATCGCCGCCGGGTACGACGACGTGCGGCCCTTCCGGCACGGGGTCGCGATCGTCAGGCGGGCCGGTGGCTGGGGTGCCGTGGACGTGCACGGCAAGGTGGTGCTGTCCTGCTCGTACGACCAGTTCTGCACGGCGCTGGCTGACGGCAGGTACGTGGACGGGTTCACCGAGGAGGGCCTGGCGGTCGTCGAGCGGGGCGGCCGGAAGGGCGTCGTGGACCGGCAGGGAAAGGTGCTGCTCCAGCCCGCGTACCGTGGCCTGGTCATCCACCCGGTCGCGTACCTGGTCGTGTCCGCCGAGCACCGCTGGGGTGCGCTCGACCGGCGCGGCGAGGAGATCATCGAGCCGGTGTTCGCCTCCCGGGCCGAAGTGATCGAGCACGTCGAACGGCTGCTCTCCGACGCCCGGCCCGTCATCTAGATCGTGGGACCCCTCATGTCGCTATAGCGACATGAGGGGTCCCACACCAGCCAGCTCCCCGGCGAGCCACTCGCCGAATCCCAGGTCACGCCCCGGCGCGACAGCCACGAATCCCCGGGCCGTCTGGGCGCTCTCCCCGCCCACCGGGATGTACGTGCCGCCGGCCGCCTCGACCAGCGCGGCCCCGGCTGCCACGTCCCACGGCCAGATCCCGAGGTTGCAGGCCACGTCGGCCCGGCCGGCCGCGACCCAGGCCAGCGACAGCGCCGTGCAGTACAGCCGGCGTACCTCAGCTGTGCCCAGCAGCGTCGCGACCAGCTCCATCGCCGGCCCGTTCACCTGGCCGGGCAACGGCAGGTCGGTCAGCACGAGCGGCCGGTCGGCGATCTGCGGCTCGGGCAGCCAGCTCGCGGGCTCGGCCCGGAACGGCTCGCCGGCACCGCCCGTGAAGCACTCGTCGCGGAACAGGTCGTACACGCAGCCGGCGACCATCCGGCCGTCCACAGCCGCACCGAGCGAGACGCACGCCATCGGCAGGCCGCGCAGGAAGTTCCCGGTACCGTCGATCGGGTCGAGATACCAGGTCACGCCGTCGCCGGGCCGCGTACCGCGTTCCTCGGCGACGATCGCCGACCCGGGCAGCGCGGCACGCAGCGCCGCGACGATCAGGTCCTCGACGGCCGTGTCCGCGCCGGTCACGTAGTCGAAGGGGCCCTTGGCGGTGGTGGTGACGTCCGCTCCCCCGGTACGCAGAAAACGCACTGCCTCCCGGCAGCACTCCTCCGCGATCTTGAGCAGCTCCCCCGTGGTGGCACGCACAGGCGCGCCACCACCCGCACGTTCGTCCACTAAGGACGGCCAGCCGGGGAGACCGTCTTGGCCGGGTCGCGCTCGACGACCGGGTCGAGGATCTCGTCGATCCGCTTCATCAGCTCGGCTTCGAGCTTGACGCCGACGGCCTTCACGTTGTCCCGGACCTGCTCGGGGCGCGAGGCGCCGACGATCGCCGAGGCGACGTTCGGGTTCTGGAGGGTCCAGGCGACGGCGAGCTGGGCCATCGTCAGGCCCGCAGCCTCGGCCAGCGGCTTGAGCTGCTGGATCCGCGACAGGGTGTCGTCGTCGCTGACCAGGTTCTTCATGAAGTGCGCGCCCGACTTCTCGTCGGTGGCCCGCGAGCCGGCCGGCGGCGCCTGGCCCGGCAGGTACTTGCCGGTCAGCAGGCCCTGCCGGATCGGCGACCAGACGATCTGGGACAGGCCCAGCTCCTCACAGGCCGGGATGACCTCAGCCTCGATGACCCGCCAGAGCATGTTGTACTGCGGCTGGCTCGACACCAGCTGGATCCTCAGCTCCCTGGCCAGCTCGGCGGCGGCCCTGATCTCCTCCGCCCGCCACTCGGACACGCCGATGTAGAGGGCCTTGCCCTGCCGGACGATGTCGGCGAAGGCCACCATCGTCTCTTCCAGCGGGGTCGCGTAGTCGTAGCGGTGAGCCTGGTAGAGGTCCACATAGTCCGTACCGAGCCTGCGGAGCGAGCCGTTGATCGACTCCATGACGTGCTTGCGGGACAGGCCACGGTCGTTCGGCCCGTCGCCCGTCGGCCAGTACACCTTCGTGAAGATCTCCAGGCCCTCGCGCCGCTCGCCTTTCAGCGCCCGGCCCAGCACCGCCTCCGCCCTGGTACCGGCGTAGGTGTCCGCGGTGTCGAAGGTCGTGATGCCCTCGTCGAGCGCGGCGCGCACGCAGGCCAGCGCGGCGTCCTCCTCGACCTGGGAGCCGTGGGTGATCCAGTTGCCGTAAGAGATCTCGCTGATGAGCAGGCCGGAACGGCCGAGATGACGAAACTCCATGAACCCCACCCTATCCAGGAGAACCTGGTCTACAGCCAGAACCGGATCAGCCGCGAGCCCTCGCTCGCCCGCCACGGCGGGATGCCTGCCAGCTCGCACAGCCCGTACACGACGTCGAAGAACACTCCGGCGATCGACGGCGTCCAGAAGATCGCGAACACGATCAGCATGCCGAAGGGCTGGGCCTTGTCGAGAGCGCTGCGCCAGTCGCGCGGCAGGTACTCCTGGATCATGCCGTAGCCGTCGAGCCCCGGGATCGGCAGCAGGTTGAGGATGCCCGCCGTGAACTGGAGGAACGCCAGGAACGCGATGCCGGCCCAGAACCCGCGGTGCTCCTCGCTCGGCAGGCCGAACCAGAACGGCACCGACAGGGCGACGCCCAGCAGCAGGTTCGTCGCGGGTCCCCACGCGCTGATCAGGCTCCGCCGGAACCGGCCGCGCACGGCGTGCCGGTCGATCCACACCGCACCACCTGGCAGGCCGATCCCGCCGAGCAGGACGAACAGCAGCGGCAGGATGATCGAGTACACGACGTGGGTGTACTTGAGCGGGTTGAGCGTCAGGTAGCCCCGGTCGGCCACCGACAGGTCCCCCGAGCGGTACGCGGTCAGCGCGTGCGCGTACTCGTGCAGGCACAGCGACACGAGCCAGCCGCCGATGACCAGCAGGAAGACGTTGAACCGCACGTTGCCGTACGGCAGGTACGCCATCACCCCGCCCGCCACGGTGACCGCGGCGAGCGAGGCGAAGACGGGGCTGGGCCTGGTCACCTGGGTGCTCAGCCCGCGAGCAGGCTCATGTCGTACTCGACCCGGTCGTCCTCCAGCAGGACCACCTTCGTGACCCCGGCGGCCTGGAGATCGCGGAAACTCTGCCCGAGCCAGCTCTCGGCGTCACCCTGGGCCGGGTAGCTCTCCGCCGAGCCCTCCACCGGATTGCCGTCAGCGTCCTGCGGAGTCACCGACTGGCCGTCAGCGTCCTCGTACCGCCAGATCCACGCCATTGCGCACCCCTTCGTCGCCGATGATCGCCGGAGCACCAGCCTATAGGCCCACGGTTGTCCAGCCGTAACCCGAAGGTGGCAGGATGCTGCTCATGACTGAGGCTTACGGGCGGGTGCTCGTGCTCGGCGGGATCCGCTCGGGCAAGTCGGAGTACGCCGAGTCGCTGCTGTCCGGCGCTCCGGCCGTCACCTACCTGGCCACCGGCCCGAGTGCCGACGACGACGCCTGGGCCGAGCGGATCAAGGCGCACGCCGAGCGGCGTCCCGCGCACTGGACGACCCGGGAGACGACGGACCTGGCCGCCGAGCTGGACTCCCCGGCGCCGCTGCTCGTCGACGACCTCGGCTCGTGGCTCACCGCCGCCTTCGACGCCGTGCGGTGGGAGCAGGCCCCTGAACTCGGCGCGCTGGTCGACGCCGTGGCCGCCCGGCGCGGGCCGCTGGTCATGGTCAGCCCGGAGGTCGGCCTGGCTGTCGTGCCGGCCACCGAGTCGGGCCGCAGGTTCGCCGACGCGCTCGGCACGCTCAACCGCCGCCTCGCCGAGGTCTGCGACGGGGTGGTGCTCGTCGTGGCCGGTGCGCCGATCTGGCTCAAGGGCACGCCGCCGTCGGCGAGTGACCTGACCCGGCGGATCCGGACGGCTCCCGAGCGGACGTCGGCCAGGCCCGGGGTGCTCGTCACCGGTACGGAACTGGGCGAGCTGCCCGACCCGTTCGACCCGCTGACCCTGCCACTGCCCGACGAGGAGGCCCGCGAGGCCGCCCGCGCCCGGCTGTCCACACTGGACGTTTCCGGTGCCGGGCTCGGCAGGATGGCCGGTCAGGTCGCACTGGCCGCCGCGCTGCAGGGCACGCCGACGCCCTCGGAGTTCACCGACGTGCGGCTCGTCCTGCTCAACTCGGCCGCTGACCCGAAGCCTGCCCGGGGCGAGGGCGCTTTCCCGCTGCTGGCCGACCGGGCCGGGGTCAGGGTCGAGGTCGCCGTCATGGCAGCCGACGACGTGGACCCGGCCAAGGAGGACGTGCTCACCGCCGAGCAGGTCGAGGCGGCCATCGACCACGGCCGCACGCTCGCCACCCGCGCGGCCGACTCCGGCGCCGACCTGCTGATCCTCGGCTCCACCTCGGACAACGGCCAGGCAGCTGCCGCCGTCACAGCGCTGCTGACCGGCGCGGAACCCGCCGCGCTGCTCGCCACGGTCGCCCTGGCGGACGGTTCCGTGGACGACAACGCGTGGATGGACCGGGCCGCCGGTGTCCGGGACACGCTCCGGCGGGTGCGGGCCGGTGCCCGCGACCCTCGTACCCTGCTCGCGGCCTTCGGGGGCTCGGAACTGGCCGTGGCGACCGGGCTGGTCCTCGGCGCGACAGCCCGCCGCACTCCGGTACTGATCGACGGCCCGCTCGGGGTCGCGGCCGGCCTGCTCGCCAGGGACATCGCCGGCCAGACCCGGCACTGGCTGCTGCTGCTCGACCACGGCGGCCACCCGACGGTGAAGCTCGCCGCCGACGTGCTCGGCGTCTACCCGGTGCTCGACCTCAAACTCGGCCTCGGCGAGGGCGCCAACGCCCTGGCGGCCCTCCCCATGCTCCAGTCGAGCCTGTCCCTCGCCGCGAACCTGTGCACGGGCTGAGGCTCGCCCTCACCACGTTCACGGTGCTGCCGGTCCGGGCGGGCCGGATCGACCGGGACACCGCGCGCTCCGCGATGTACTGGGCTCCCGTCGTCGGTGCCGCCCTCGGTGCCGTCCTCGGGCTCGCCACCTGGGGGCTGCGGCTGGCCGGGCTGCCGCCGCTGGTCGGAGCGGCGATCACGGTCGGGCTCGGAGCACTGTTCACCCGGGGGCTGCACCTCGACGGGCTGGCGGACACAGTGGACGGCCTCGGCTCGTACGCGAGCCGCGAGCGGGCACTGGAGATCATGAAGAAGCCGGACGTCGGCCCGTTCGGCGTGGTGGCGATCGTGCTCACGCTGCTGATCCAGGTGGCGGCGATCTCCGCACTGCCGTCCGGCCGGCTCGTCGCCGGGCTCGCCATCGCCACGGCTACCGGGCGGCTGGCCGTGACCTGGGCCTGCCGGGCTGGCGTGCCGAGCGCGCGGCCGGATGGGCTGGGCGCGCTCGTCGCAGGTACGACGAAATGGGTCTGGGTGTTGCTCTTGACCTTGGCCCTGGCCGTGGGTGCGCCGCTCGCCGTCGCCTGCTCACTGCTGGCTGCCGCCGCCCTGACCTTCCACTGTGTACGCCGGTTCGGCGGCGTCACCGGCGACGTGCTCGGCGCCTGTGTGGAGGTGGCCGCGACGGCGGCCCTCGTGCTGCTACTGCTGTGAGTTCTCCGCGTCGAACGCCCTGACCAGCTTCTTCGGGGCTGTCCGCCGCCAGGCCTCGGTGATCACGTCCCGCAGCTCGTCAGGGTCGGCGGTCGGCAGGTTGACCTGCACCCAGCCGAACCGGCCGACGTACGGCGCGAACCGGTAGGTCTCACCGTCGGAGGCGATCAGCTCCTCCTGGTCCTCCCTGGAGGCCTTGACCGAGATCATCGTGCCGGTCGGCGTGCCCATCGCGAAGATCTTCTTCTGGACGCGGAACGTGAGCTCGACCTCCCAGGTCAGCTCCTCCGCCGCGCCCGGCAGGTCAAGGCACCACGCCTTGACCTGCTCGAACGTCACGGCCATGGCTAGCGGACAGACGGGTTCACGAACGGCGGCTTGACGATCTTCGCCACGGAACGGCGGCCCCGGACGTCCAGCTCGACCTCGTCACCCTCCGTCAGCCCCGAAGCGGTACTGATCAGGGCCAGCGCGATGCCGATCTTCTTCGTCGGGGAGAACGTGCCGCTCGTGACCTCACCGATCGCCTCGTCCGTACCGGGACGCAGCACCGTCATGTGCGCACGCGGGATGCCCCGGTCCGTAGCGAGCAGGCCCCACAGGGTGCGCTGCGGCGCGGCCTTCTCGGCCACCAGCGCCTCGCGGCCCCAGAACTCCGGCTTCTTCCAGCCGACGGCCCAGCCCGCGCGCGCCTGCACCGGGGAGATCTCCATCGACAGGTCCTGCCCGTGCAGCGGGTAGCCCATCTCGGTCCGCAGCGTGTCGCGGGCGGCCAGCCCGGCCGCGCGTACCTCGATGTCCGTGCCGAACAGCGCGTCCCACACCTCGCCGGCCTGGGCGGACGGGACGACCAGCTCGTAGCCGTGCTCACCGGTGTAACCGGTACGGCACACGGTCAGCTCGGCCGAGCCCAGCTTCGCGACCTCGAAGGACATGTAGTCGTGGTCGGTCGGCAGGCCCAGCTTCGCCAGCAGCTCCGCCGAACGCGGGCCCTGGACGGCCAGGACGGCGTAGTCGGCGTGCTCGTTGACGATGGTCACGCCCTCGGGCGCTGCGGCCTGGAGCCGGCGGACGACCTCGGTGGTGTTCGCGGCGTTCGGGATGAGGAACACGTGCTCGGGACCGTGCAGGTAGGCGATCAGGTCGTCGACCACGCCACCGGTCTCGTCACAGCACAGCGTGTACTGCGCCTTGCCCGGCGCGATCCGGCCGAGATCGTTCGTCAGGCACCGGTTGATGAAGTCCGCGGCACCCGGGCCGGTCACGGTCGCCTTGCCGAGGTGGGAGACGTCGAACACACCTACGGACTCACGGACCGCCGCGTGCTCCTTGAGAACGCCGCCACCGGCGTACTCCAGCGGCATCTCCCAGCCACCAAACGGGGCGAACTTCGCACCCAGTGCGAGGTGCCGGTCGTGCAAGGGTGAACGGAGAAGCTCGTCTGTCATGGTTGCAACTTATCGTGTGATGTTCTGTGGTTAGNATCGCTGAGGAAATCGTTATCCACCGACCAACGGAGCTTCGTGTGACCACGCTCGCCCTCGCCGACACCGATCCGGCAGAACTTCCCGTCGACGCCATCGTCGTCGGCGTGTACAGCGACGAAGACCCCGCCGCTGCCCCCTTGCTGGCTCAGGGTGCCGAGGGTGTCGACGCCGCCTTCGACGGCAAGCTCGCCGCGACCCTTGCCCTGCTCGGCGCGACCGGCTCCGTTGGCGAGGTCACCAAGCTCGCCTCGCTCGGTGCCACCACCGCCCCGGTGATCGCCGCCGTCGGCCTCGGCAAGCCGGGCACCGCCCCCGCCGAGAACCTGCGCCGCGCCTCCGGTTCGGCCGTCCGTGCCCTGGCCGGCTCCGCCAAGGTCGCGCTCGCCCTGCCCGCGCTGTCCGAAGAGGACGGCGGCCTGCGGGCAGTGGCCGAGGGCGCGCTGCTCGGCTCGTACCAGTTCGCCGGGTACAAGTCGAAGCCGTCAGGTAAGGACGCCGTCGGCACGGTGACCGTCCTGGTCCCCGCCGCCGACGACGCCGCGGCCCAGGCCGAGATCAGCCGGGCCGGTGTGGTCGCCGACGCCGTGGCCCAGTGCCGCGACTGGGTGAACACCGCCCCGAACGAGCTGCGCCCGCCGTCGTTCGCCGACTTCGTCGCAGAGGCGGCCAAGAAGGCCGGCCTCGAGGTCGAGGTGCTCGACGAGAAGGCGCTGCAGGCCGGTGGCTACGGCGGCATCCTCGCCGTCGGCATGGGCTCCGAGGCGCTCCCCCGGATGGTCCGCCTGGCGTACACCCCCAAGGGCGCCAGCTCGGGCAAGAAGGTGGCGCTGGTCGGCAAGGGCATCACCTTCGACACCGGCGGCGTCTCCATCAAGCCGGCCGCCGGCATGTGGGAGATGAAGAGCGACATGGGCGGTGCCGCAGCCGTGGCCGCCACCATGCTCGCCGTCGCGGCCCTCAAGCCGTCCGTCGAGATCGTCGCCTACATCCCGATGGCCGAGAACATGGCCTCCGGTTCCGCCTACCGCCCCGGTGACATCGTCACCATGTACGGCGGCAAGAAGGTCGAGGTGCTCAAC
Source organism: Longispora albida DSM 44784 (assembly GCF_000379825.1). Taxonomy (GTDB): domain Bacteria; phylum Actinomycetota; class Actinomycetes; order Mycobacteriales; family Micromonosporaceae; genus Longispora; species Longispora albida. Next base: position 52,625 of record NZ_KB903839.1, on the reverse strand, counting down.
ACCGACGCCGAGGGCCGGATGATCCTGGGCGACGCCCTCGCGCGGGCCTGCGAGGACAACCCGGACTACCTGCTGGAGACCGCCACCCTGACCGGCGGCCAGGTCGTCGCGCTCGGCAAGCGGGTCTCCGGCCTGATGGGCACCCCCGAGCTGACCGCCCGCGTGCAGGCGGCCGGCGACCGGGTCGGCGAGCCCGGCTGGGCCATGCCGCTGCCGGACGACATCAAGAAGAACATGGAGTCGGACATCGCGGACATCCTCCAGGTCTCGGCCGGGATGGACCGGGGCGGCCACATGCTCCAGGGCGGCATCTTCCTGTCGGAGTTCGTGTCGGAGGGCGTGCAGTTCGCGCACATCGACATCGCCGGCCCGTCCTACCACTCGGGCGAGGCCTACGGCTACGTCACCAAGGGCAGCACCGGCGTGCCGGTCCGCACCCTGCTCGAGACGATCGACGACATCGCGCTCAACGGCTAGAACCGCCAGCGCGGGAGGCCGCAGGGGGCTACTGCTCCCCTGCGGCCTTCCGCCGGGCGTTGAACTCGCGCATCCGCGTCGGGTAGCCGACCTTGGTGACCTCGTACAGCGGGATGCCCAGCTCGGTCGCGAGCTTGCCGGCCGCGTCGGGGCCGGTCACCCGGCGGCGCGTCCACTCCCCGTCGTGCGCGATCAGCACGACGGTGGTCTCGGTGACCGCGGTCTTCGGCTCCAGGTACGCCTCGACGCCGTGCCGGGAACGCGCGAAGGTGCGCAGGTGCTCGAGGTCCGCACCGACCAGGGACTTGTCCGCCATCCGGTCTGTGGGCTGCTTGGGCTTGCGCCGGAACCAGGACACAGCATCCTCCCGTAGCTCTGCGCGCAGCGTACCGCTGCCGGGGGCCCGGCGGCAGGAGCGAATCCGCCCGCAGTGCCCCGGACCGTGCCCCGAACGTGTGCTTCGGCACAGGAACCCACGGGTCACTATGCGAAGGCGCACCCTGAAATGACAAGATGACCACGGAACTGCTGAGTCTTCTAGGAGATCACGTGAGCGACGGTTACGACGTTGTAATCCTCGGCGGTGGCAGCGGCGGCTACGCGTGCGCGCTTCGTGCCGCGCAGCTCGGCCTGACTGTCGCTCTGATCGAGAAGGACAAGGTCGGCGGCACCTGCCTGCACCGGGGCTGCATCCCGACCAAGGCCCTGCTGCACGCCGGTGAGGTCGCGGACACCGCGCGCCACTCGGCGGACTTCGGCATCCAGGCCACCCTCAACGGTGTCGACATGGCTGGCGTCAACAAGTACAAGGACGACGTCGTCAGCAAGCTGTACAAGGGCCTCCAGGGCCTGATCAAGTCGGCGAAGATCGACTACATCGAGGGCGCTGGCACCCTGGTCGCCCCGAACGTCATCGAGGTGGCCGGCCGCCGGATCACCGGCAAGAACATCGTCCTGGCCACGGGCTCCTACTCGAAGACGCTCCCCGGCCTCGACCTGGACGGCGAGAAGATCATCGCCTCCGAGCACGCCCTGAACCTGACGGCCGTCCCGTCCTCGGCCATCGTGCTGGGCGGCGGCGTGATCGGCGTCGAGTTCGCCTCGGCGTGGAAGTCGCTGGGCGCGGACGTGACGATCGTCGAGGCCCTGCCCCGCCTGGTCGCCGCCGAGGACCCGGACATCTCCAAGCAGGTCGAGCGGACCTTCCGCAAGCGCGGCATCGGCTTCAAGGTCGGCAAGCCGTTCGAGAAGGTCGAGAAGACCGCGACCGGCGTCCGCGTGACGATCGCCGGCGGCGACGTCCTCGAAGCCGACGTGCTGCTGGTCGCGGTCGGCCGTGGCCCGTCGACGGCCGGCATCGGCTACGAGGCCCAGGGCCTGAACATGGACCGCGGCTACGTCCTCACCGACGAGCGGCTCAAGACCAACCTGCCGGGCGTGTACGCCGTCGGCGACATCGTCCCCGGCCTGCAGCTCGCGCACCGCGGCTTCCAGCAGGGCATCTTCGTCGCCGAGGACATCGCGGGCCTCAACCCGCCGGTGATCGACGAGGCCGGCATCCCGCGCGTCACGTACTGCGAGCCCGAGGTCGCCTCGATGGGCCTCACCGAGGAGAAGGCCAAGGAGCAGTACGGCTCCGACAAGGTCGAGTCCTACAACTACAACCTGGGTGGCAACGGCAAGAGCCAGATCCTCAAGACCCAGGGCTTCATCAAGCTCGTCCGGGTCGCCGACGGCCCCGTCGTCGGCATCCACATGGTCGGCGCGCGGGTCAGCGAGCTGATCGGCGAGGCCCAGCTCGTCTACAACTGGGAGGCGTACCCCGCAGAGGTCGCCCAGCTGATCCACGGTCACCCGACGCAGAACGAAGCGCTGGGCGAGGCCTTCCTGGCCCTGGCCGGCAAGCCGCTGCACGCACACGCCTAACCAAGAAGACACGAGGGAGTCGAACGAGATGCCGGTCTCGGTCACCATGCCCGCGCTCGGTGAGAGCGTCACCGAGGGCACCATCACCCGCTGGCTGAAGCAGGAAGGGGAGCGGGTAGAGGCCGACGAGCCGCTGCTCGAGGTGTCCACCGACAAGGTGGACACCGAGATCCCCTCGCCGTCGGCCGGTGTGGTCGCCAAGATCCTGGTCGGCGAGGACGAGACGGTCGCGGTGGGCGCTGAGCTCGCCGTGATCGCCGCCGAGGGCGAGGCGGTCTCTGCCGCCCCGGCCCCGGCCGCCGCCCCCGCGCCCGCCGCCGCTCCGGCCCCCGCGCCGGTCGCCGCCGCTCCGGTGGCACCCGCTGCCCCGGCTCCGGCCGCGCCAGCTCCCGCCGCTCCGGCCGCCGCTCCGGCGTCCGCCGCACAGGGCACCGTCGTGACGATGCCCGCGCTCGGTGAGAGCGTCACCGAGGGCACCGTCACCCGCTGGCTGAAGCTGGTCGGCGAGACCGTCGAGGCCGACGAGCCGCTGCTGGAGGTGTCGACCGACAAGGTGGACACCGAGATCCCGGCCCCGGTGGCCGGCACGGTGCTGGAGATCAAGGTCCAGGAGGACGAGACCGTCGAGGTCGGCGCAGCCCTGGCCGTGATCGGTGCCGCTGGCGCCGCCCCGGCCGCCGCTCCGGCTCCGGCACCCGTCGCAGCTCCCCCGGCCCAGCCGGCCGTGGTCAGCCCGCCGCCGGTGGCTCCGGCTCCGGTACAGGCCGCTCCGGTCGCTCCGGCTCCGGTGCAGCCTGCTCCGGCCGTCGTGGCGCCAGCTCCCGTGGCTCCTGCCCCGGTCGCTCCCGCCGCGCCCGCCGCTCCGGCTCAGGGCGAGGAGGGCGGCAACGGGTACGTGACGCCGCTGGTCCGCAAGCTGGCCGGTGAGCACGGCATCGACCTGAACACCCTCACCGGTACCGGCGTGGGTGGCCGCATCCGCAAGCAGGACGTGCTGGAAGCGGTGGAGAAGGCCAAGGCCGCCGCCCCGGCTCCGGCAGCGGCACCCGTGGCCGCTGGCGCGACCGAGAAGGCCAAGCCGGCCGCCGCCCCCAGCCCGCTGCGGGGTTCGACGGTGAAGATGTCCCGGCTGCGGGCCATCATCGCCAAGCGGATGGTCGAGTCGCTGCAGGTCGCGGCGCAGCTCACCACCGTGGTCGAGGTCGACGTCACCCGGATCGCGAAGCTGCGGCAGCAGGCCAAGGCCGAGTTCCAGGCCCGGCACGGCGTGAAGCTGTCCTTCCTGCCGTTCTTCGCGCTGGCCGCCGTGGAGGCCCTCCAGGTCCACCCGGTCGTCAACGCGCACATCAACGAGGCCGAGGGCACCATCGCGTACCCGGAGGCCGAGCACCTGGGCATGGCGGTGGACACCGAGAAGGGCCTGATGGTCCCGGTGATCCGCAACGCCGGCGACCTGAACCTGGCGGGCTTCGCCCGGCGGATCGCCGACATCGCCGACCGGACCCGCAACAACAAGGTCACCCCGGACGAGCTGTCCGGCGGCACGTTCACGCTGACCAACACCGGCAGCCGTGGCGCGCTGTTCGACACGCCGATCATCAACCAGCCGCAGTCGGCGATCCTGGGCACCGGGGCCGTCGTCAAGCGGGCCGTGGTCGTGGACGACCCGGAGCTGGGCGAGATCATCGTCCCGCGCTCGATGGTGTACCTGGCGCTGTCCTACGACCACCGCCTGGTGGACGGCGCGGACGCCGCCCGGTTCCTGGTCACCGTGAAGGAGCGGCTGGAGGCCGGCAACTTCGAGGCAGACCTGGGCCTGTAGCAGTCACCAGCACGTAGCGAAGGGCGGTTCCCGGTCGGGAGCCGCCCTTCTCTCATCAGGAGACCCCATGACCCAGTACCATCCCAGCCTCGACGGCCGCACGTTCCGAGCAGTGTCTGATGTGGACGGTGGCGAGGTGTCCACCGAGACAGTCTTCGAGTACCACCAGGACGGCGACCTGGTCTGGGCCGAGTACTCCGGCGGCACGATCCGCCGTGGTCACCTCGTCGGCACCAGGCACGGCGACCGGCTCGACTTCCGGTACGCGCAGCTGAACACGGCAGGCGAGACGGCGGCCGGACACTGCGTCTCCACAGTGGAATCGGGACCCGGCGGCCGGCTCCGGCTGCACGAAACGTGGGAATGGGAGTCGAAAGCTGGCTCCGGTACGTCGGTGGTCGAGGAACAATAGGCCCATGCGGGTACTCATCTCCGGCGCGTCCGGTTTCCTCGGCTCAGCCCTCCACGCGCACCTGACCGGCGAGGGCCACGAGGTGCAGCGGCTGGTCCGCAGGCCAGCAGCAGGGCCGGACGAGCGCCGGTGGGACCCGTACGCCGAGGTGATCGACCTGGGCGAGCCCGAGGCGGTGATCAACGTGTCGGGGGCTGGCGTGGGCGACCGGCGCTGGACCGCCGGGTACAAGCGGATCATCACGGAGAGCCGGGTCAAGACGACGAGCGTGCTGGCCCACGCGATGGCGGCGGCACCCGTCAGGCCGCGTGTCCTGATCAACCAGTCGGCCGTCGGCTACTACGGCGACACCGGGGACCGGACGATCACCGAGGACGCCCCGCCCGGCGAGGGCTTCCTGCCCGGCGTGTGCCGCGCGTGGGAGGCAGCGACCCACCCGGCCGAGGACGCCGGGATCCGGGTCTGCCGCCTGCGTACCGGGCTGCCGCTGGCGGCCTCGGGCGGGCTGCTGCCCCGGATGCTGCCCGTCTTCAAGGCGGGGCTGGGCGGGCGGCTGGGGTCCGGACGGCAGTACATGCCGTGGATCTCGCTCGCCGACTGGCTGGGCGCCGTCAGCCACCTGCTCGCGGCCGAGGAGGTCAGCGGGCCGGTCAACATGACAGGGCCTGAGCCGGTGACGAACGCGGAGTTCACCAGGGCGCTGGGCTCCGCGCTGCACCGGCCGGCCGTGCTCGCCGTACCGGGCTTCGCGCTCCGGGTCGCGGTCGGGGAGCTGGCCGGGGACGCGCTGGGCGGGCAGCGGGCGATGCCGGTGGCGCTTGACTCATCCGGGTACACATTCATGCACAGCGACCTCAAAGAGGCCTTGACCTGGGCAATCTCTCACTGAGCAGTGTTCATCGTCACCGTGAAACAGCTTTCGTGTTTACACCTTCATTGCAGACACTGATGGCTACGTTCTTTCGGACGTTCACGGGGGAGTACCGATTTGAAGAAGCACACCCGCCCGGCCGTCTTGGCCGGGCTGACCGCCGCTGCCCTTGCCGCGTTCATCCAGGTCGGCCAGACGCCGGCCGGTGCGGAGAGCACGACGCCGTCGGGCCAGCCGACGCCGAGCAGCAGTGCCAGCACGAGCACCAGCCCGAAGCCGAGCCCGACCGGCAGCGCCACGACCGCGCCGACCCCGACGCCATCGGCCAGCACGTCCGCCTCGCCGACCCCGGAGCCCACCACCTCGACCCCACCGGACTACGCGCAGACTTCTGTCTTCCTGGTGGATGAGGAGATCAATCTGGTCACGAGTGCCGACAGGAGCCGTGAGTACGCGGTCGTCGCGCTGTGCGACATCCGGTACGGCAAGCCGACCGTCACCTCCGGCGCCCTGAACATCGAACCGCTGGTCCAGTACGGCACCCTCAAGGACTTCCCGAACGGGGCCCTCTACGTCGCCTCGGCCACCGTCAAGGACTCGGCCCCGAACGGCCCGGGCAGCGTACGGCTCCAGTGCGGCGAGACCTACAACACCGTCCGCTTCACCGTCACTGGCACCGCCTCGACCACCAAGCCGAAGCCGGTCGACAAGGACAAGGCCGTGAAGGTCGCTGGCGGGGCTGGCGGCTCGGCAGAGAAGCCGTCCGGCCGGATCGAGACCGGCGGCGGCGCGACCGCGCGGGGCTAGTGATGCGTACCCGAGTGCTGGTCATCGCGGCCCTGGCCGCCGTGACCCTCGCGGGATGCGGCCAGGCTGGCGCACCGGGAACGGCAGCGCCCAGCCCGGCCAAAAGCCAGGTGGCAGGAGGCGGGCAGCAGGTGGACGTCAAGTCCGGCCCGCCGGCCCGGGTCAGCATCCCGAAGATCGGGGCCGATTCGAGCCTGGTGCAGGTCGGGCTGAAGGCCGACGGGTCGATGGAGATCCCGCCGGCCGACCAGCCGATGCAGGCCGCCTGGTACAAGCAGAGCCCGATCCCCGGCAACAAGGGCCCGGCGATCATCGTCGGGCACGTGGACGGCAACTCCCAGCCGGGGATCTTCTTCCGGCTCAAGGAACTGGCCGCCGGAGACAAGGTCACCGTGACGGGTGCCGACGGCGGGACGACGTCCTTCGTGGTCACCAGGACCCAGCAGGTCAACAAGGACCAGGTGCCGGACGAGGTGTACAACGCCACCGCCGGCTCAGAACTCCGCCTGATCACCTGCGGCGGTTCTTTCGACCAGCAGGCAGGTAGCTACCGCGACAACATCATCGTGTACGCGAAAGCCGGCTAACGGCGCGCGTCACATTTCCGGCCCGGCAGTCCTTTCCAGGACTACCGGGCCGGAGTTCTTTACTGAAGCCGGATCTTCGCGCCCTTCGAGAATGACGAGTCGTGTACTTCGAGGGTCGCGAGTTTCGCGTCCTTCGGTATGTCGAACACGAGCAGGCCCGTCACCTGGTTACCCGGATTGATCTCGGTGATCCACACCTGGCTCCCGTCGGAGTTCGCGTAGAGCGTCGCCACGGAATCCGTCGAGTAGGTGACGTTGTTAGCGCCGTGCGCCTTCTGGTTCGAGTCGAACATCGTCTGCGGCTTGTCGCCCGCATTCTTCACCGTGATGGTGACCAGGCAGAACTGCCCCTGGGCTTTCTTGTTCAGGTACTGGCCGCCGACCTGGGCCGTGCCGCACCCGACCTTGGTGACGGTGAACTCGAACGTGCCGTCCCTGACCGCGACGCCGATCCCGGGGTCTGGAGCAGGGGCCGGAGCAGCTGGAGCGGCCTTGCTGGCGGCAGGCGTACTGCTGGCTGTGGATGTGACGGTGGTATCCGCCGTGGGGCCGGCGGAGTCCTTGTCCGCGCTCGTGAGGGCTGCGATCATGCCGCCGCCACAGCACAGCGCGAACACGACGCCCACGCCGAGGAGTACCCACAGAATTGTCTTGTTCTTTTTCTTCGGTACAGGCATGACTGGCTGCACGGGAACCGGTGGCGGCATCGAGAACTGAGGTTCGCTCATTCTTCTTCTCGGCTGTAGAAGGAATCGGGGATTCACGGCCGTGAAAGGGATAGTGCCGTCACGCACCGTACCTCAGAAATCGCGGGCCAGCGCATGGCCGAGTTTCTCTATGTTCGCGAGTACCGCTTCGGGCGAACCGGCACCTTCCACCATCAACAACTGGTGCGTGACCCTGGTTACCGCTGCCGATACCCGCAATTTCTCGGCGCATTCAGTCGGCGTTCCGACAGGGCTGACGGCGAGCAGCCGTTCCACATAGGAATCGAGATCGCGGCCCGAGCCCGGTACCAGCCGCACGTAGTCCTCAGTCGTCGCCAGCCACTCCCGCAACGGCCCCCGCAGCGCTCCTGGATCTCCGGCATGCGCGAGGTACGCGGCGGCGTGCGGCGCGTCTCCCGGCCCGCCACAGTCCCGGTAGTGATCGAGCAGGGCCAGGCGGGACTTGTCGTCCTCGTGTACCCCGAGCAGCAACGGCAGTCCGCGCGCGGCAGCGAGCGCCACGGTGCCGGGTGACGTGGCGGCGACCCAGACCGGCCCCGTGTACGGCGCGGGTACTGGGACCTCTCGGAACGAGAAGAACTCCCCCGCCGCGGCCACCGTGCCCGCCCGGGTCGCGAGCAGCAGGTCGAGCGCCTCGGCGAAGCCACGGGCGTAGCGGGCCAGCCCGGTACCGAACACTTCGAGGTCCACCCACGGCCCGCCCCGGGCGACGCCCAGCCGGAACCGTCCATCGTGGAGCGCTTCGAGCAGCCCGGCCTCCTCGGCCAGCGCGACCGGATGCCGGGTGGAGAGGACGCACGCCGCCGTACCCACGTGCAGGCTCGTGGCCCGCAGGATCTCCGCCGCCAGCACCAGCGGCGCGGCGATGCTCCCGTACCGGATGAAGTGATGCTCGGCCAGCCAGACGCCGCTGAATCCGCAGGCCTCTGCGGCCCGGGCGTAGGCCACGCAGTTCCGCAGGGCCTGCGGAACTGGGCCAGAAGAGGCCGGGGCCCCAGACGCAGAGGCACCGGACGACAGGGCGTGGGAGGGCGGGCAGCCACGCGGCTGCCCGCCCAGCAAGAACAGGTCAGTCCCGGGGCCTGGCCGGAGCCCCGGGGCTGGTAACTCAGCAGTCACGGAGCTCCGGCGACTGGTTCAGCAGCTGGCCGCGCGGGGAGATGAACGCCCGGTAGCGCTCACCGTCCACGGCGGACGGCCGGAAGGCCGCGACCCGGTGGCAGTTCTGGAAAGCGAGCTTCACGCCGAAGTGCCGCTCCAGCCCGCCACGGATGGCGTCCGAGGCCAGGGCTCGCAGGAGCTGGCCGCGCTCGGCCTCGCTCGGCGGCGGGACCTCGTGGTCGGCCATGTCGGCCCCGCCCAGCCCGAGGTCTGCGACGACGCCGCTGATCACTTCCCAGGCGTAGGGCAGCGAGCCGCGCACGCAGTCCACGAACTCGGCGTCGGTGACGGTGCCGGCCTCGGCGCGTTCCAGCAGGGCGCTGGGGACATCAAGGGACATCTGGTGCTCCTATCGTTCGTTGACGGTGAAACCCAGCACGAAGTCCGGGTCGATCTGGCCGGCCAGGTCCTCGCCGGTCTTGGCGTTGGCCCACGCACTCGCGTTGCGCAGGTGGAACTCCGCCGCCTGCCTGCTGTACGTCGGCCAGTCCTTCTCCGTGGTGTCCACGGCGTCCTTGAGCCGGGCGAGCACCGCCCGGTTGGCCCCCTCGAGCGCGTCGATCGGCTGCGGGTGGCCCCGCTCCGCCGACTTGACGTACCCGGAGCGGCCGAGCCAGCCGATCAGGGCGTCGCCGGCGTGCTCGCGGAGGAAGTCCACGTCGGAGGAGTCCTCCACCTTGTTGCCGACCACGTCGACCCGGACGCCGTACTCCGCGGCGTACCCGGCGTACTGCCGGTACACCCCGACGCTGCGCAGGGTCGGCTCGCAGACCAGGAAGGTCCGGTCGAAGCGGGTGAACAACCCCGAAGCGAACGAGTCGGCCCCAGCAGTCATATCGACCACGATATATTCCCCGGGCCCGTCAACCAAGTGATTGAGGACCAACTCGACCGCGCCAACTTTCGAGTGGTAGCAGGCGATCCCGAGATCCTCCGTCGCGAAGGGACCCGTGACCATGAGCCGCACGCCGCCGATCGGCCGGGCGAGCTGCTCGTAGACCGGGTTGTCCTCGCTGATCCGCAGCAGCCGGGAGCCACGGCCCGGCGGCGTGGTCTTCACCATCGCCGCCGCGGAGCTGATCCGCGGGTTGTCGCCGCGCAGGTACTCCTTGATCTCCGGCAGGGCGTCGCCCATCGCCGGCAGCAGAACGGCCTCGTCCTCACTCGCTCCGAGCGCTGCGGCGAGGTGCTGGTTGATGTCGGCGTCGACCGCGAGGACGGGCGCGCCAGTGCTGGCCAGATAGCGGGAGAAGAGGGCGGCGAGGGTGGTCTTGCCGCTCCCGCCCTTGCCCACGAAGGCAATCTTCATCGTGTACTCCGGAAGTGATACCCATTTTCAATAAGTAGTAACGCACCACCTCGCCAGCCGTCACGGGTTTCGGGTACTTGGTTCGGGCGGTGTTCGGAGGCGGTAAGCCCGGCCGAGCTTGGCCGCAAATGTACAAGCCATGCCTGCCTGGGTGGAATGGCGTGCAGTGCCGCGTTGCCCCTTGTTCACCCCTTGGCCTTGTTATATGGGTGTTATGCCGGTCTGACCTGGGCAGCAACCCGGCCGGAGTGATCACCGCCCAGCAACTGTGACGCAAGTCACTACGTCGACCCACGTTCCGGCCGGGGTGCCACACGACAGGAGTCCACTCCAGACCCGCCCGGCCGCCCTCCGCGCAGACGGGAAACCCTTACCCGTACTCCCCCACACCGAGTTCCACCGCGAGCCGCACAGCTGTCACCTGAAGGCCGAATGGGCTCGCGGCGGACGGCTCGCAGGCCGGCCTGGCACTGGCTAGCTTGGCCCGCATGCCTGAACTCATCCTGCCCACGACGGCACTGCACACCGCCTTCCTCGCCTGCCGCGACGACTGGGGCCCCGGCCTGCACGAGGACGGCTTCGGCCTCGGCCCCGACGACGATGTGGACTCACCGGCCGGCTTCGAGGCCTGGGTACACGCGCGGACCCGGCTCACCCACGCCGCCGGCGAGCCCTGCCCGGACGCCGAACACGGCTCGCCACGATGGATCGCCGAGAACGGCCAGGTACTCGGAGGCTTCGCGCTGCGGCACCACCACGACGAGATCCGCGGGCACATCGGCTACGGCATCCGGCCGTCCGCCCGCCGCAGGGGCCTGGCCCGCTGGGGGCTCGGCGAGACGCTGAACGAGGCCCGGGCGCTCGGGCTCGGCCGGGTCCTCCTCGTGTGCGCGGTGGACAACCTCGCCTCGGCCCGCACGATCGAGACCACCGGCGCGATCCTCGAAGGCGTCCGGGACACCCCGCTCGGCCCGACCAGGCGGTACTGGCTGGACCTCAGCCAGCGGTGACCTCTCTGGCACGGAAGGCCCCGGCGATCTCGCCGTGGTCCGCCCAGCCCAGCGAGCTGTAAAGTGCCCGGCCCTCGGCTGTGGCGGCGAGCAGGCCGGTGGTCAGGCCGTCACCAGCGGCCCAGTTGCCGAGCAGCGTCATGAGCGCGGCGCCCAGGCCACGCCGCCGGTGATCCGGGTGGGTCTCCACCTGGTCCGCGATGCCGAACTCGCCAGCCATGGCCAGCCGGGCCGAGCAGACGACGGCACCGCCCGGGTCCCTGGCCAGGGCCGTGAGCACCTGACCGCAGCGGACGAGCTCGGCGGCGTACGGGGCCGGAACCTGGGCCGCGCGCTCGGTGAACGGCACCGACATCAGGTAGCACGGGTCGTACATCGCCCAGGCGGGCCGGAGGGCTGCGCGGAGTTCCGGCGTGCCGCCGAAGACCTTGATCTCCGTACCGGCGGGTTCGCCGTCGAGGCGCGCCAGTATCGCCTCGTCGTGCTCGTCCAGCACATAGCGGACCAGGTTCTCCGGCTTGCCGGGTTCGATCCGGTAGCCACCGGCGATCGGGACGGGGGACTGCGCGTCACGGGACACGGCCCAGCCGTGAACCCAGCCTCGCCTCAGTTCTGCAAGATCCATTGCACCATCATGCGCGGTGGGCTACCGGGTGGTTAACGAGAGCCCGGAAGGCCCGGGAGGCGCCGAGCTAGGCTCGGTCGCGTGAGCCTTGAAGTGACCCGCGCCGGCACCATCGAGTACCTGGCGGCCTGGGAGCAGCAGCGTCAGATCCACGAGGCTGTCGCCTCCGGCAGCGCCCCGGACACCGTCCTGCTACTTGAGCACCCCAGCGTCTACACGGCAGGCAAGCGCACCGAGCCGTGGGACCGGCCGGTGGACGGCACGCCGGTCGTCGAGGTCGACCGGGGCGGCAAGATCACCTGGCACGGTCCGGGGCAGCTCGTCGGGTACCCGATCATGAAGCTCGACGACCGCCTGGACGTGATCGCCTACGTGCACCGGGTCGAGACCATGCTCATGACGGTCTTCGCCGAGTTCGGCGTGCCGACCTCGACCATCCACGAGAAGAAGGAACGGCGCGGCGCCGTCTGGGTGCTCCAGGACGAGCGCGGCCCCGACCGCAAGCTGGCCGCGATCGGCATCCGGGTCGCGCAGGGCGTGACCCAGCACGGCTTCTCGATCAACTGCAACCCGGACATGGCCGCGTTCGACAAGATCGTGCCGTGCGGCATTCGGGACGCCGGCGTGACCTCCCTCTCCTGGGAACTCGGCCGCGAGGTGACGATCGACGAGGTACTCCCGGTCGTCGAGAAACACCTCCACCTGCTCCTGCCCAGCCCCGCGACGGCCTAGCCCTCGTACGGGTCGAGGACGAACACCGGCTTGACCAGCGACTTGAGTTCGGCGGGCAGCTGAGGGCCAGCCTTGTAGTACCTTCCTCTGCCAGCTCCCACACCATCCAGCCAGCTGGCGCGGACCAGCGTGCGCAGGTCAGCCTGTGCCGCCTGCTCGCTGATACCGGCGTCGGCCTGGTAAGCCGCCCGATGTACCAGGCCGGTGACCTCGCCTTCGAGTTCGCCGTCCCTGATCGTCGGGAAGAGCGCGTAGGCGAACCGCTCGTCCCAGCCCTGCCTCCGGATGGCCTCCTCCAGCGCGAACCAGAGGTCCGACTGCGTCTTCACCCGGTTCCGGACCAGCTGAAGCTGCTGGTGATGGGCAGCGAGGACGTACCGGACCCACGGGCCAGCTTCCCTCTCGGGCGACCACACCCTGCCCCCTGTCCTCAGTGCGTCGTAGTAGTCGCGGGGGTGGTAGCCAATCCACTCCTCGATCGAGGAGAACTCCGGAGCCAGCAGGCCATCCCGGGCGATGAGCAAGGTGTGCAGTGCCCGGGACATCCGGCCGTTGCCGTCCCGCCAGGGATGGATGCTGACCAGATTGAGGTGGGCCATCGCCGCCCTGACCAGGGTCGGCGAGTCCAGATCGCCACCGTTCAGCCAGTCGATCAGTTCACTGATCAGCCCCGGAACCCGGTCGGCGTCCGGTGCCTCGTAAGCGATCTGGCCGCGCGCACCCCCACCCACCCAGACCCCAGTCGTACGCCACCAGCCGGATTCGGTGCGCGGGTGATGTCCAGCGATCATGTAGTGCATGCCGTTGAGCAGGCCGTCGCTGTATGCGAAATCCTGCGCGCCAGCTAGCCGCAGCACCCAGCTCAGGGCCTGCCGGTAGCCCTCGGCCTCCCGCAGGTTCGCCTTGGTGCTGTCCAGCGGCTCACCGCCAGCGATCATGCTCTCCACATCCGCGACCGAGGTCTGATACCCCTCGATCATGATGGAGGCCTGGATGTTCCGGGCGAAAAGTTCCCGGCGCAGCGAGCCGGACCAGGTCCGGGTCGGCCGGACCATCGGCTGGAGCAGTTCGCTCATGGTGGTGATCTCGTCCAGCACCCGCCGGTCGTCCGATGTGAGCTGGGGCGTGGCATACAGCATAAAGGGAAGTAAACCATAAAGGTTTGCCCCTCGCCCCTTGCGAGGAGAGGCGACGGGCAAGGTCGCTACGGCGTCAGGCGGTGCAGGTCTCGGGGGAACAGCGTGACCTCGCGGATGTTGCCGGCTCCGATGAGCTGCATGACGAACCGCTCCAGCCCGATCGCGAACCCGCCGTGCGGCGGCACCCCGTGCCGGAACACGTCGAGGTAGCTCTCGTACGGGCCGATCGGCAGCCCCCGCTCGGCGAGCGTGGCCACATAGTCGGTGTACCGGTGCAGCCGCTGCGCCCCGCTCACCAGCTCCAGCCCGCGGAACAGCAGGTCGAAGCCCCGGGAGTACGGGGCATGGCCCGGCTCGGGGTGGGTGTAGAAGGCGCGTTCGAGGGTCGGGTACCCCTCGACGTACACGAACTCCGAGCCGTGTTCCGCCCGCGCCCACTCCGCCACCGCCCGCTCGTCGGCCGGGGCGAGGTCCTTCTCCGCCGGGTCCGCGCCAGCGATCTTCAGCGCCTCGGCGAAGTGCACGACCGGGATCTCGGCCGGTACGGCTGGCAGCTCGATCCCGAGCTTGGCGGCAGCCGGTGCGGTTTCGGCGACCATGCCGGCGACGACGTCGCGGAGCACCCGCATCACGTCGTGGTGGTTCTCGATGAAGCCCAGCTCGACGTCGAGGGACACGTACTCGGCCAGGTGCCGCGACGTGTCGTGCGGCTCGGCCCGGAACACCGGCCCGATCTCGTACACCCGCTCGAAGACCCCGACCATCGCCTGCTTGTAGAACTGCGGTGACTGCGCGAGATACGCCTTACGCCCGAAGTAGTCGACGCCGAAAACGCTCGCGCCGGACTCGGTGGCCGCCTCGACGATCTTCGGCGTGCAGACCTCCGTGAAGCCCTGCGCGTCGAGCACGGCCCGGAAACCGCGGATCGCCGCCGCCGAAAGTTCAAAAACAGGTTTGCGCGTACTGTGACGCAGCGTGACGAACGCGTGGTCGAGGAGCGTCGGCAGAGTCGCCGACAACTCCGGCCGGTGCAGCTCGACCGGCAGCTCGCGCACCGGCTCGCCGAGCAGTTCGACGACGGGGCTGGTCAGCTCGACACCGCCCGGAGCCTGAGGGTTGGCCGTCACCGTGCCGGTCACGGAGACCACGGTCTCCTCGCCGAATCCCTCGAGCTCCGCCGCCGACGGCACGACCACCTGGGCCAGGCCGGCCCGGTCGCGCACGATCAGGAAAGCGACTGTTTTCAGTAGCCGGCGGCGATGCGCCCAGCCGGCGATCTGCACTCTCTCGCCGACGTGGGCGGCGAGTTCCGAACTGAGTACGCGTTTCATGACACCTCCTGTGGGAACTACTCCCCGGAGGTGTGGGCGATGGGGCCTGTCGCGGTGCCACCACACCTTCGCCGGCGTGACGCCAGCCTCGGCGGCTCGTGTCGTGAGCCGGACGGCAGGGCCAGAGGCGTTCGTCAGGCGCTGGCACCCTGTCGAACAGAGAGTAACGAACGGACGCCGAGTGTTGTCAAGGACATATGACACGCGCTGGTGAGCCCGGTTACAGCGCTGTTCAGACGGGGTTCCGCCGGGCGTAGGCTGTCGAGCGTGACCGTGGTGAGCCCTGAGGGACGACGCCTGCTGAGGGTCGAGGCCCGTAACGCCGAGACCCCGATCGAGCGCAAGCCCCCCTGGATCAAGATCAAAGCGAAGATGGGTCCTGAGTACACCCAGATTCGCAACCTCGTCACGCGCGAGGGCCTGCACACCGTGTGCCAGGAGGCCGGCTGTCCCAACATCTACGAATGCTGGGAAGACCGCGAAGCCACCTTCCTGATCGGTGGCGACCAGTGCACCCGGCGCTGTGACTTCTGCCAGATCGACACCGGCAAGCCAGCCGACTTCGACGCCGACGAGCCCCGCAGGGTCGCCGAGTCCGTCGCCCAGATGGAGCTGAAGTACGCGACCATCACCGGCGTGGCCCGCGACGACCTGCCCGACGGCGGCGCCTGGCTGTACGCGGAGACGGTGCGCCAGATCCACCAGCTCGTGCCGGGCTGCGGTGTCGAGCTGCTCATCCCCGACTTCAACGCGAAGCCCGAGCAGCTGGCCGAGGTGTTCGACAGCCGTCCGGAGGTGCTCGCGCACAACGTCGAGACCGTGCCCAGGATCTTCAAGCGGATCCGGCCGGCCTTCCGGTACGAGCGCTCCCTCGAGGTGATCACCAGGGCCCGCGAGGCCGGGCTGGTCACCAAGTCCAACTTCATCCTCGGGATGGGCGAGGAGCGCGAGGAGGTCTCCCAGGCGCTCAAGGACCTGGTGGACGCCGGCTGCGAGCTGATCACCATCACGCAGTACCTGCGGCCGTCGCCGAAGCACCACCCGGTCAGCCGGTGGGTGAAGCCGGAGGAGTTCATCGAGCTCCAGGCCGAGGCCGAGGAGCTGGGTTTCTCCGGCGTCATGTCCGGCCCGCTGGTCCGGTCGAGCTACCGGGCAGGCCGCCTCTACAAGCAGGCTTTGGACGCAAGGACCCGCTGAGAACGACGATGCGCGAGTGGGAAGGCCGTCTGCATACAACACCGGTATGCAGACGGCCTTCCGCCTTCGCATCCCCGCCCTCAGCGGGCCACTTCAGGCTAGATCAAAGTCAAGTTCTCAAGATCCAAACCATTCAGCGGTACTCATACTTGGGGCCGGTGAAGGCTCCTACGGCGCAGAAGAGCCAGCCCAGGGCCGGGAGGAACGCCGAGGGGTACGGGCCGGCCGCTGCGCCCTCGTAGAGGCTGACGACGCCGAGTGCCGAGGTGAGGCCGTAGCCCAGCAGCATGAGCCCGCCGACGATGCGCAGCGCGAGCCCCTTGAGGAACGCGAAGCCGAGCATCGAGAGGAAGACGACGAAGCACACGCCGACGAGCACACCCATCGCCGCCCCGCCGTTCTCGGCGGCCTGGCCCTCACCGGACATCGCCGCCACGATGCCGGCCCCGAGTACGCCGAGGGTGCCGGCCCCGCATGTGGCGAGCGCGCCGAACGCGAAGTGCAGCCAGCGGAAGACGCCTGAGTCGAGGTTCGCCGCGAACGCCAGCAGCCCGCCGAAGATCAGCGACGGGTACGCGAGGAAGAGAACATAGGACTCGCCGAAGCTGTGCGGGCCGGTGTCGGCGACGCCGGTCGCGATCTCGTACAGCCAGGTGTCCTTCTGCCACGGCAGGATCAGCAGGCCGAGGACGACCAGGGCCACCCCGGCGATCGGCAGGGTCACGCTCGCGCTGGCCCGGGAGTACCGGCGGGGCTGGTAAACCGGATATTGCGGTGGATAACCATACGGTGGGGGCGCCATGTTCACGCCGGTGACTGTAGTGGCTGCGGGCCAGCGCGCCCGGCTACTGATCGGCAACTAGACTCAGCGTATGGCCAAGGCCCAGCAGCCCGAAAAAGTAAAGCTCCGTGACCGTCTGAAGCAGATTCGGATGGTCTTCGCGTTCACCGCGAAACGGGACCGCATGTTCGTACCCCTCGTCGCCCTGGCGGTCCTCGTGCCGCTGGTTCTCGTGGGGCTGGTGGTGTGGCTGACCGACTCCTGGCTCTGGATCCCGGCAGGCGTCCTGCTCGCCCTGCTCGGCGTGATGATCGTGCTGAACCTGCGCTCGAACACCGCCATGATGGCCGAGGCTGAGAACCAGCCGGGTGCCGCGGCCTCCATCCTGGAGATGCTGCGCGGCGACTGGCGGGTCACCCCGGCCGTGCAGCTCACCACGCAGAACGACTTCGTGCACCGTGTCATCGGCCGCCCGGGCGTGATCCTGGTCGGCGAGGGCGCGCCAGCCCGGGCGCGTAGCCTGCTGGCGCAGGAGAAGAAGAAGCTCAGCAAGGTGGTCGGCACCTCGACCCCGATCTACGACTTCATGATCGGTAACGGCGAGGGCGAGATGCCGATCCGCAAGCTGCGGATGGCCGTCATGAAGCTGCCGCGCAACATCACCGGCAAGCAGGTCAACGCCCTGGAGACCCGCCTGACCGCGCTCAGCGCCGGCCGTCCCCAGATGCCCAAGGGCCCGATCCCGAAGAACCTGCGCCCGCCGCGCGGCGCGATGCGCGGCCGGTAAACAGGAACAGACAAGTGAGGGCCTCCCGCCGATGGATTCGGCGGGAGGCCCTTTTTCGTGTACTGGCCCGGCGTCAGGCTGAGCGGCGGCGCCGGGTGGCGACGAGCAGGCCGACGCCGGCGGCGAGGGTCAGCGCGCCGGTTCCGGCGATGCTCACAGCGTCTACACCGGTCTTGGCCAGCTCCCGGGCAGGCTGGGCTTCCTTGGCCGGTGTGGTGTTCTTGGCAGGCTCGGGCGGGGCGGGCTTCCGGGTGGGCTCGGTGACGACCGGGGCCGGGGCGGGTGTGGGCGGCTTCCAGCCTGCGGCCTTGTCGCGCTTGCGGGCCTCGTGCTGGCCCTCGCGGAGGAAGACGACGTACGCCCGGTCGGTGTCCTCGTCGAGCGCCTTCTGCGCTGCCGTCCGGACCTCCGGGCCGCCTGCGGCCAGGACCCTGTTGACCTGGATCCGGTGGTACCTCTCCACGTAGGCGCGGATCGTCCCCGTGCCGCCAGCCAGCGCCTGCTCAGCGCTCGCGCGCATGGCGGGCTCGGCCTTGACCAGCTCGGCGATCTCGGCGCGGTCGTCCTTCTCCCGGGCGACGTGCTGGCCAGTGGCCACGTACTCCCGGAGGGCGGCAGCGTCGTCGGCGCTGTTCAGGGCCGCGTTGGCGGCCTTGACGACCTCGGGGCCGCCCCAGGACAGCGTCCGGGCCGTCGCGATCCGGTCGTCCTGCACCTTGAGTCTCGGCAGCATCGTGGTGACGAACGAGCGCAGCGCGGCCCAGTCACCGGTGTCGAGGACCTTCTGCCCCTCCCGCTTCAGGGTGTCGCTGCCGGCGGCCATCGCCGCGCGGATGGTCTCGCGGTCGTCAAGTTCGCGGGCGACGTGCTGGCCGGTCTCCAGGAACTCGCGGATGTCCTTCGCCGTACCGAGCATCGCCTTCTGGGCTGCGGCCCGGACGTGTGGCCCGCCGACGGAGGAGATCTGTGCGGTCAGGAGCGCGTCGTCGAGTTCCTGGGCGGCGGGCAGGCCGGTTTCCAGGAAGGCTGCGATGTCGGTGTCGGTACCGGACAGGGCTTTCGCCGCCGCTGCGCGGATGCTGGGTGTGCCGGTCTCGCTGAGGATCTGGACGCGCTGCCGGTCCTCTGCCGGGCCGGCGTAGACCGGGCTCGCCGGGCCGCCGAGGAACACGGCGGCGATCAGTAAACCGGTGAGTGATCCGGCCAGCGCGGTACGGCGCCTGCCTGTTCTGTGGTGTGTCATTCCCCCGCCTTGGTTCGCACCCCGGCACGGACGACGGGGCGCGGGGAGGCTATCAGGGGCTCTGAGCTGGGAGAACGTACAGGATGGTCTGGTTAGATCCTGGTCACTCGGAGGGCTTGACCCGGGTCACGACGGAGCCGGACCAGCGGTCGTGCCAGCCCCGGCCATAGGAGTCCATCACGATCGCGGGGACGAGGAGGGCGAGGAGGACGCCGCGGAACGCCGCCCTGGGGATCCCGAGCGGGCCGCCGGTGTCGGCGTTGACACACCGGATGCCGATCAGCCGCATCCCCGGAGTCTGGGCGTAGAGTCCGACGAAGAAGGCATACACGGCGACGAGGACAGCAAGTGCCCACGTGCCCATCCAGCCTGGCTCGCTCAGCGGCCAGACGATCAGCATGCAGAGCAGCCAGTCGACGAGCAGGGCGCCGAAGCGCTGGTTGAGGGATGCGAGCTCCATGTCTGCGCAGCGTACCGGGCGTAACATCCTCGAAACATCCGGGACATGGCCGGGCAACGAGCCGGCCGTAACCTCGTCGTCAGCCAGCCCCACGAAGGAGTAACGACGTGTTCACGAACCCGGAAGAGTTCCTGAGGTACCTCAAGGACGAGGACGTCAAGTTTGTCGACGTCCGTTTCTGCGACCTTCCTGGCACCATGCAGCACTTCAATGTTCCGGTCGACTCGTTCGACGAGAGCGTTTTCACCGACGGCCTGGCCTTCGACGGTTCCTCGGTGCGGGGCTTCCAGTCGATCCACGAGTCGGACATGCTGCTGCTGCCGGACGTGACCACCGCGTTCATCGACACGTTCCGGGCGCAGAAGACCGTCGCGCTCAACTTCTTCGTGCACGACCCGTTCACCCGCGAGGCCTACAGCCGCGACCCGCGTAACGTCGCGAAGAAGGCCGAGGCGTACCTGGCCTCCTCCGGCATCGCCGACACCGCCTTCTTCGGCGCCGAGGCCGAGTTCTACATCTTCGACTCGATCCGGCACGACACGAACGCGCACTCCGGCTACTACTTCATCGACGCCGAGGAAGGCGCGTGGAACTCGGGCCGCGAGGAGCCGGGCGGCAACAAGGGCTACAAGACCAAGTACAAGGGCGGCTACTTCCCGGTGCCGCCGGTCGACCACCAGGCCGACCTGCGTGACCAGATGTCGTCGAACCTGATCGACGCCGGCTTCACCATCGAGCGGGCGCACCACGAGGTCGGCACCGGCGGCCAGGCCGAGATCAACTACAGGTTCTCGACGCTGCTGGCTTCCGGCGACCAGGTGCAGCTGTTCAAGTACATCATCAAGAACACCGCGTGGCAGGCCGGCAAGTCGGTGACCTTCATGCCGAAGCCGCTGTTCGGTGACAACGGTTCCGGCATGCACACCCACCAGAGCCTGTGGCTGGGCGGCGAGCCGCTGTTCTACGACGAGGCGGGCTACGGCGGCCTGTCGGACCTGGCCCGCTGGTACATCGGCGGCCTGCTGCACCACGCGCCCTCGCTGCTCGCCTTCACCAACCCGACCATCAACTCGTTCCGGCGCCTGGTGCCCGGCTACGAGGCCCCGGTCAACCTGGTCTACTCGCAGCGCAACCGCTCCGCCTGCACCCGGATCCCGGTGACCGGCTCGAACCCGAAGGCCAAGCGCGTCGAGTTCCGCGTGCCGGACCCGTCGGCGAACCCGTACCTGGCCTTCGCCGCGATGATGATGGCCGGCCTGGACGGCATCAAGAACAAGATCGAGCCGCCGGCCCCGATCGACAAGGACCTCTACGAGCTGCCGCCGGAGGAGCACGCGCAGGTCAAGCAGGTCCCGGGCTCGCTGGACGAGGTGCTGGCCGCGCTGGAGGCCGACCACGACTACCTGCTCGAGGGTGGCGTGTTCACCCCCGACCTGATCGAGACGTGGATCAGCTACAAGCGGACCAACGAGATCGACCCGGTCCGGCTCCGCCCGACCCCGCACGAGTTCTCGATGTACTACGACTGCTAGGCGATAGCTGAGGAAAGGCCCGGTCCCGTGAGTGAGGGATCGGGCCTTTCCTGTGGGGTGCTACCAGGCGAGGCGGGCTTCGCAGATGGCTCGGTCTTCGGGGTCCGCGACGAGGGCTGTCAGGCGTTCCGCTTCGGCACGCAGGGCCGCGGCGTCGCGGTCGCCGCCCAGGGCGGCCAGGCGGGCCAGGCCTTCGGCGGCGAACGCCCTGTCCCAGTCGGCGAACGCCGCCGGGGACGCCTCGATCAGATCGGCGTACCTGTGGAGGTGCTCGGCGGCCAGGTCGAGCCGCCCGACGGCCGCCGCGACGCAGCCGATCGTGTACTCGCCGCGGCCGTGGTTGGCCACGTTCCCCGCCTGGAGCCAGTGGTACGTGGAGGCGTAGGCCGCGTACAGGGTCTGGGTCTTCTCCGAGTCGGGCGTCAGCGGGCCGAGGCCGTTGTCGAGCAGGTCCCACACGGCGTTGTTCAGCTCGACGGCGAACCAGCGGTTGAGGTCCTTCCCGCCGGACTGCTCGGTGACGGCCGCGGCGACGAGTGACCGCCAGCCGTCGTACCCGGCCTCGACGGCGATCACCTGCTGGGCCTCGCGGAGCGCGATGGTCTCGCGGGCGTGTGGCAGGACGGCGCGGACGCGGGTGGTGTCCGCGGGGTTGCCGCCGTTGTAGGAGCGGCGGAGTTCTTTGGACTGGGAGCGCAGCTGGCCCAGGTTCATGAGTGGATCCTCCGTGGTGATGGAAAATCCAGGGGCACACAGTGCTTGCCGCGAGCTGGGAGGCGTCCTGGTACGCGCTGCCGGTAACGCTACCCGATAATCTGTCGGCCCCGCCCCTCGACTAGGAGGTTCCGGCAAGTGGCTCTCGAATTCGTCCAGGTTTCGACCACGGTGGCAAACCAGCAGGCCGCGGCGGAACTGGCGCGCAGCGCGGTACAGGCGAGGCTGGCTGCCTGTGCGCAGATCGCCGGGCCGATCACGAGCGTGTACTGGTGGCTGGACAGCGTCGAGTCGGCTCCCGAGTACGTGATCTGGTTCAAGACCACTGTGGAGCGTTACCCGGAGCTGGAAGAGCACATCAGGACCGGGCACACGTACGACGTGCCGGAGGTCATCTGCACCCCGATCATCGCCGGGAACGACGAGTACCTGTCGTGGATCCGGGACGAGGCCGTTCCCGGGAAAGACGACGAGTAGATACTGCCGGTGGCCCGGCCGGGTTGGCTGTTAGATTGCGCGGCATGTCCGTGAGACTCGCCGGAGCCAACCCGGCCGTTGTGCTGTTCGACGGCGACCGGCCCGTCGCGCTGGCTTCCGCGTGGCGGGTGGACTGGTCGGAGCGGGGTGCCGGGCGTGCGCTCGTCACCTGGTACCAGGAAAAGGTTTCTGTCTTTTGCACGAGCCGTGAGCTGGGGCAGTGGCTGGTGGAAGACTTCGTGCGGCATTTTCCTGATCTGCCAGGTGTGGTGCGGTGGGAAGCCGCGGAATACGTGGTGGATGACGATGTCCAGGTCGTCGTGGATCTGGAGCGCGGGCTGAGCGCGCGGGGTGGCGGGGTCGTGGTCGAGATCGGGCCTCCGGTGGCGCGGCGGGCCGTGGTGATCCCCGAGTTCGCGCTGGGGCCGGTCACCAACCGGCTCCAGCTGGTCTACGCGCCGAGCGAGACCGCTTCGATCACAGTGGACGGTGTGCGGCTCGGCGGCGAGCCCAGGCACGCGTTCCTCGCCGAAGCAGAAGTATGGTCCCACCCAGCGCCAGCAGGAGCATGAGCAGCGAGCCTGGAAGCTTGGTCACGCGCGCGAGATTGAACCCGTCCGGCAGGACGAGGAAAGTCAGGAACACAGACCCGAAAACCATTTCTTTGTACGCCGTACCACCGGCCGCGAGGACGAGCAGTGGCCACAGCGCGTACCAGGGGTGGAACACGGGAGCGAGCAGCACCGTCCAGGCCAGCGCCCAGCCGGCGCTGACGACGATGTCCCGGGAGGCGCTGGTGCCGGTGCTGGTGCTGGCCTTCTTCAGGGTGCGGAAGAAGAGCGTGACGAGGATGGCGGCGAGGGCGAGAACTGCGAGCGCACGGGCAGCGGGGACCGTGGTTTTCGCGAGCCCGTGGACGCCGAACAGCTTGCCGAGATAGTCGAGCCCCCAGCCGGCTCCTGTGGGTAGTGACGTCCACTGCGAGGAGTCCCCGCTCCGGGCCAGCCCGCCGAGCCAGCCAAGCCCGAGCCCGGTCGCCGCGGAGATCAGGAGCAGGGTGAGGGTTGCTGTGGCGGCGATGAGGAGGGCGGGTCGGGCTAGCAGGGCTGTCAGTTCTGCGCTGGACGGCCGCGTGAGGCGCTGTGGAGGGGAGGGTGGGGTTTCGGGGCTTTGTGTTGTGCGGGGGGGCGGTTGGGGCTCAGAGGGCGGCGGAGCCGGCGCGGTAGCGCCGGCGGCCGGCCGGTAGCCGGGCGGCAGCACGGCGTGGGTTGAGCGCCCGTAGCCGCCCGTGGCGGCGAGCGGCCCGGCCGGAGCGAAGCGGGCCGGGCGAGCGAGCAGCAGGGCTGCGAAGGGCGCGGCCACGACGGCGGTGACCTTGATCGACAGGGCCAGCCCGAACAGGGCTCCGGCCACGAGCGCCCTGCGCCACCAGTTACTGTCCGGCCCAGCCACCTCACGCGCAGCCGGACCAGCGGCCACTGCCAGCCCTGCCAGCACGAATCCCATCATCAGCGCGTCGTTGTGCGCCCCGGACACGAGATGCAGACCGGTCAGCGGCCCGGCCAGGCCCAGCCACAGCGCCCGGTCCTCCGCGACACCGCACCGCCGGGCCAGCACCGGCAGCTGCCAGGCGATCAGCAGGAGCCCGCCCAGCGCCGCGACCCGGAACAGCGCCACGGCCGCCAGCAGGTTCCCGCCGGCGAGCCCGGCCACCGCTCCGGCGATCAGGACGAAGCCCGGGCCGTACGGCGCCGGGGTGTCCCGCCAGATGTGGGAGACGGTGTCGAGCCAGGTACACGGCAGGGCCGCCACGCCCTGCTCGTACGGCGAGAGCCCGGACGCGAACGTCTCACCCTGGCACGCGTAGGCATAAACGTCCCGGGACGTCAGCGGCGGGGCAACGAGCAACGGCACGGCCCACAGCGCGGCCGTCACCAGCACCCACCGGACAGTGAGCGCTGTCTTCGCCAGCCGGGCCCACGCCCAGCAGAGCAGCCCGGCCCCGGCCAGGAACAGCACCACGGCACCCGGCTGGTCGCGCAGGATGCTGCCGAGGGTCGACCGCAGGTTCGCCTCTGGCAGCGCGCCGCCCGCGTAACCGGCGGCCGCGAGCCCTACGGCGCCAGCGAACCCGGCCCACCGGCTCACAGCCAGTCGCGCCACACCATCGGTATCTCGGCTGCTCCGCACGCCGACCATGCTGCCAGACTGTCGACCATGAGACGGAGCGTGCCAGGCGTGCGGCGGGCCCTGGCCGGCCTGCGGCGGGGACAGGCAGCACCCGGCGTCGTGGCCCTGGGCGTCGCGATGGTGCTGGCCGTCGCGTACCTGCTCGCCCCGCCGCTCGGTACCGACCTGTCGGCCCAGTTCGCCCGGGCGGACTTCTTCGCCGCGCACGGCTGGACGCCGATCGACCTGCGCTGGTACGGCGGGATCAACCAGTTCGGCTACTCGCTCGTCTCGTCGGCGCTGATGGGCACGTTCGGCGTACCCGCGGTCGCCGTCGCGTCCCTGCTCGTCTCCTCAGCGGCCTTCGCCTACCTCCTGACCCGGCACAACGCCGTCCGCCCCGCCCTCGGCGCCGTAGCCGGTGCCTTCTGTGTGGCCGGCAACCTCGCCTCTGGCCGGGTCACGTACGCGCTCGGCATCATGTTCGGCCTGCTCGCGCTCGCCGCGCTCTCGTCCCGGACCCGGGCGGCCGCCGCCCTCGCGGGTCTCTTCGCGCTCCTGGCCTCCGCCTCGTCCCCCGTCGCCGGGCTCTTCACCGGGCTCGCGGGCGTCGCCGTCTTCTTCACCGTGTCGCGGCTCTCCGGCGCGGTCCTCGCTGTCTCCGCCGCCGTCCCCATGATCTTCACGGGCGTCCTGTTCGGTGAGGGCGGCACGATGAACATGAGCGTCAAGGACGCGGCGGGCGCTGCCATCGCCAGCATCGCGGTCCTCGCCAGCTGCCGGTTTCCCGTGCTTCGCCT
The DNA here is from genome assembly GCF_000379825.1 of Longispora albida DSM 44784. Lineage (GTDB taxonomy): Bacteria > Actinomycetota > Actinomycetes > Mycobacteriales > Micromonosporaceae > Longispora > Longispora albida. Next base: position 27,528 of record NZ_KB903839.1, on the reverse strand, counting down.
GGGCGCGGCCCTCTCCGCCGCCGGGGTCCTGGCCGCCTACGCCCTCCCGACACCCGTCGGCCTGAACGCGACGCGCCTGGCCACGATGTTCGCGATCCCGGTACTGGTCGCGTTCGCCCCGCTTCGATCCCCTGGCCGTACGCCGGTCGCGCCGGGCTGGCTGCGGGCGGAGTTCGCGCTGCTCGTCGGGGCCCTCGCAGTCGCGGCCCCGCCCGTCGTCCTCGCCGATCTCGGCGACGCTGGCAACCCCGCGAGCCGCCGCGAGTACTTCACGCCGCTCACCACCGAACTGACCAGGCTCGGGGCCACCCGCATCGAGGTCGTCCCCACCCGCGACTACTGGGAGTCGGCGTACGTCGCGCCGCTCGCCCGGGGCTGGCTGCGGCAGCTCGACGTGCAGCGCAACCCGATCATGTACGAGAAGCTCCCGGGCGGCGAGAAGCTGACCAGCGACAACTACCGCGCCTGGCTGCGCGGGAACGCGGTCAGCCACGTCGCGCTCCCCGACGCCGAGCTGTCCTGGCTGGCCAAGCCCGAAGCGGAGCTCATCCGCTCCGGCTTGCCGTACCTGACCGAGGTGTGGCGCGGCGAGCACTGGCGCCTGTACGCCGTGGCCGACCCGTCGCCCATTGTGGACGGTTACGTCAGCTCCGACGACACCTCGGTCACGTTCGACGCCGCCGGCCCCGGCGAGCACCTCGTCAGGATCCGCTACTCGCCGTTCCTCACCATGCCGGGTGGCTCGCTCGCCCCGGGCAGCGACGGGTGGACGGCAGCGAAGACGCCAGCTCGCGGCAGGTACAAAATCTCAAGCTGACGGCCCGGAAGCGACCTTCCCCCAGTGACCACGGTGGAAGAGGCTCGCCGAGTCCTTGCGCCGCTCGGCGACGGACTGCTCCTGTGGTGCCAGGTCCTCCGCGCGGTAGCCGATCGCGATCGCACCGAGCGGCGCGTACTCCGCCGGGACGCCGAACTCCGCCTTGAACGCGTCGAGGTGTGCGGGCGTCAGGTTCTCGGCGGCAGCGCTCACGCCTTCGGGCATCAGCCAGAACAGCAGCGCGTCAAGGCCTTCGTCCACAGCGGACAGCAGCATCAGCAGCGTGGCCATGCCCGCGTCGATGTACCAGTAGGGCGCGGGCCACCGGTCGGCGGAGTCCTCGGGCCAGCCCTTCTCCACGTATCGCTGGACGTAGGCGTCCTGGCTGGCCAGCGGCACGACCACGAGCGGCGCGTTGCGTACTTCGGGGATGTGGTTGACCTGGTTCGGCACGAAGGGCCAGAAGCGTTCCAGGTCGGCGGGCTCTGTCAGCACCAGGAACGCCCAGCCCTGGGCGAATCCGGCCGACGGAGCCCGCAGCGCGCTCGCCAGGATCCGCTCTGCGGCTTGCGGGTCGACCGGCCGGTCCGCGAACCTGCGCACCATCCTGCGCCGCCGGATCACCTCTTTGTACTCCATCGGGCGATCCTGCCACTCTGGACGATCTCCCAGCCCCGGCCATCGCCCCGGACCGGCTCAGAAGATGGCGACCTCGACCGTCAGCCAGCCCTCCGACTCGTCCAGCCGCAGCTCCGACAGCCCGAACGTCACCGCGATCTCCGGATGCTCACCGAGGTAGACCAGCAGCACGTCCCCGGCGATGCTCTCCTGGAACTCCGCCGTCCGCCACAGCCCGCCCAGCCCGGCCGGGTCGAAGCCCGCGAGGATGGGCGCCGCGGCCGGCACGTCACGCGGGGGCAGCACGGCGGCGACGAAGTTCCGTGTGATGTCCAGGGCCAGCGGGTTGGCCCCGCCGCCGGTCACCCACTCGCGGCTCATCGACAGGGCGGCGTGCGTGACGCGGTCGCCCCTGCCCACGGTGAAGGAAAGTTCGACGTGCTCGGCGAAGTTCCCCGGCTCGGCGTGCACCTCCACGCCGCCGAACTCGCTCTCCTCACGGCCCGTCTCGGTCACCCCGAAGAAAGACCAGAACTGTGTACCCGGAAGCTCTGCGAACCGCACAGCCGCCGTCTCCCCGAAGGCCTCCAGCCACGCGACCGGCAGCACGAGCAGTCCTGTGAGGACGGACCCGAGGTCCTTCGCCGCCACCGACCAGTAGTGCTCGCCTTCCGCGACAGCCCCGGCCAGGAACGGGCCACCCGGCAGCGGATCGTGGAACACCACCCGGCCGTCGCGCCACTCCTTGAGCGTGATGGCGTGCCCGCCGACGAACGCCGTCAGCTCGCTGCCGTTGCGGAGCATCCCTTCGACGCCGAGCATGACGACGTCCTCGGGCAGCTCCAGTACCGTCCGGATGCCCTCGGCGGTCTCCCTGGGCTGCCCCTGCACCAGCACGCACCACAGCGGGATGCCGAACACGGCCAGCATCGACTCCCAGGCGCTCGCGACACTCCCGCCGGCCGGGAGCTGCATCCGCCTGCTGGCCTCCTCGAAGGCCCTCACCCAGCCATCTCCGCGATGTCCGCTCATCGCACCAGTATGAGCGCCCGGTTTTCGCAGGTGATCTGACCTGAGGTGGCCCGCTGAGGGGGCGGATCTGGCAAGCATCGATGCGCAGTCCAGACTCGTTCTCAGCGGGCCGGCACTACCTACGGTTCGATGGCCAGGCCGAAGTACACGGTCGAGGGGTTCACCGGGCTGAACGCCACAGCCTCGAGCCCGTGGAACGGGTTGTGTGTCTTGACCAGCTCGCCGGTCACCCCGTTGTACTTCCACACGTCGGTGCCGTAGCCCAGATAGTTGTCGCCGTACGCGAAGTACACGACGCTCGGGTCGGTCGCGTGCGGGTAGAGCGGGATCGAGTTGGTGAGGAACACGCCGGGCGTGTCGTTGTGGTGGATCAGCGGCTCGAAGGTCCGGCCGCCGTCGAGCGACCGGTACACGTGACGGCCCTGGTCGGTGTCCGCCGTCATCTGGCTGAGGTCGAGGCCGGTCGCCCACACCAGGTTCGGGTTGGCCGGGGAGATCGCGACCCGGAAGACGTTCACGCCGTAGGCGCTGCCCGGGTGGTTGGTCTGGTCGATGTTGCTGTACCTGGCCCAGTTCAGCCCGCCGTCGAAGGTCGTGAACACGCCGTCGCGCGCCGAGCCGGCCACGGCGTGCAGCGGGTTCGCCGGGTCGAAGGAGACCTGGTAGACGAGGTCGGTGGCGATCGGGGTGCCGCGCTTGGCCCAGGTCACGCCGCCGTCGGCCGACTCGAGTACCTGGCCGTCGGTGCGGGAGGCGAAGACGTGCAGCCCGTTGGCCGGGTCGGTACCGAAGCCGGCGAAGCCCTGCGAGCCGTCGGTGGCCGGCTCGGTCACGGTCGGGTCGGTGACCTGGGTGACCGTGGTGCCGGCGACCCGGTACACCCCGGTGCCGCCTGGCTGTGACCACAGGTAGCCGTATCCGCCCTTGCCTGCCGTCGCCTTGACGGTCTGGCCGGTCGGGAGGGTGCCGATCGCCGTCCACGTGCAGCCGGCGTCGGTGGAGCGGTACACGGTGCGGGTGGTCGTGCCGCTGGCCGTCACGGCCTGCACAGACAGCAGCGTGTTGGCGCTGTCGAGTGCGGTGAGGCCCGACGTGTAGGTGATCGGCGCGCCGTGCACCGTCGTCGGCGTCAGCGTGGCACCGGCGTTCTTCGTGTAGGTCAGGCTGGCCGGCCCGGTGACCGTGGCGCAGGAGGGGTCGATGGTCCAGGAGGTGGCGGCGGTGGCCGGTCCCCCGAAGGACAGGGCCGCGACGGTCGCGGTGACGGCTGCCGCCAGGCCCGGTACGAGTTTGCGCATGAGTTCCTTGCTCCTCTACGGATCCGCTACGGGTCTCGCAAGATGATCATGAACTCAGCAAGTGTTGATCATGCGCGCCGCCAACACCAGGGAACCGGTCCACACAGGAATGTGACTCATCTCAAACCCTTACGGCACAACCTTTCCAGCCTCGCCCTAGAACAGCAGGTCCGCGGTCACCGTCTCCCCAGCCACCACCGTCACGTCCACCGGCTGTGCCGACCGCTCCCCCAGCCGTGCCGTCATCCGGTACCGCCCGGCCGGCAGCGACCACACATACCGCCCCTCGGCGTCGGTCACCACGAGCAGCTCCGGGATCGCTGGCGCCGGCGTGAACAACGGCTCGGGCCGGACGCTCACTTCCGCCACCGGCCGGCCACTGTCGAGCACCCGGCCCGTGACCGTCCCCGACATCGGCGACCCCGACACACGTGGCGACGGATCATCCGAGCTGGTCGGCCGTTCCTTCGTGCAACCCGCCAGCACCAGCAGGATCACGGTCCCGAGCACCAGTACCCGCATCGCACACCCCTTCCCGCGCCGCGGCCGGGCGCGGACGGATCCGCGCCCGGCCGGGCATCAGTTCATGGCATCGTCAGGCCGCGTCCTTCCAGCCCTTGAGGTTGGTGAAGCGGGACTCCGTGATCCGGGTACCGCTGTTGTTCGTGCTCCACGGCGCGCCGTTGTGGACGCCGTAGGCATGAATGGCCATGCCGCACCAGCCGGAGCAGAACGACGAGCCCGAAGCGCGGAGCTGGTACACCGGGCTGCCACTGTGCCCGCCGACCGTGTCGTTCTGGTAGAAGAGCTGGAGCGGGTGGGTGACCCGGATCGAGTCGTTGGAGCACCACTGTTCCTTGGGCTTGTCACCCGGGTAGCCGCAGATCCGCGAGGACAGGCCGGTCATGCTGGCCGACTGCCACCAGTAGCCGAACCAGCCGGTCGTGTTGCCCACGGTGCAGTTGAGCTTGACGGCGCCGTAGTCGTAGCGCTTGTCCTTGCTCGACGTCCAGCCGCTGACGGAGTGCAGCCGCTTGGCGGTACATGAGCCGTAGGGGGCCGTGGTGCCGTTGTAGCCGGGCCACACGCGGACGTTCCTCTTCCAGGCTCCGTCGCTGCCGCCCGAGTGCACGCAGTGCCCGGCGGTGGCGACGATGTCCTTGCCGTACAGCCAGCCGGTGCACCGGCCGCCGTCGAAGGTGATCAGGGCGACGGCCCGGGACGGGAACCCTGTCGTCGGGTTGACCCGGTACCGGTTGTCGGCCCCGATGATCGAGTCGTCCCCGATAGCGGGCTCCGACGGCGGGGCGAGGGTCATGTCCGTGTCACCGGTCTCGATGCCGGTCCCCTCGAAGCTGTCTTCTGACTGGACGTTCTCCGTGCCGGGCGTGAGTAACGTGGGCGTGCCGTCGCTGGTGACCGGGGTCTCCAGGCTGGCGCCGGTGGTACCGGTGCCCGGGTCACCGTCGGCGGCCATCGCTGGGGCGACGCTGCTGAGCAGCGCGGCGGCCAGTGCTGTGGCGACGACTACGGCTCGGAGTCTCTTGTACGGCTTCAAGACGTTCCTCCCCTGTTAGAGGGGACCGGGCGGTTCCCGGCCCTGGGAGGCGCGCACTCTGCCCGCCACCCAAGCCGGAACATATGCCCATATTGGGGAGGGCAACTATGCTTCCCCGAAACCCGGGACAGACCCATTCATAACCTGCTATCAACGGCAGAGCGCCGAGTCAGGTGTAGAACACCCGTTCCACCACTTGCCGGGCATGCCGGGCCGTGCGCAGGTACTCGTCGAGGAAGACCTGCGGGTCGCCGGTCCGGCCGAGTGCCCGCACGACGCCGGCCAGCTCGGTACCGTGCCGGGGCAGCTGGTCGCTCGGCCGGCCACGGATCAGCATGAGCGCGTTGCGGATCCGGCTGGCCAGCAGCCACGCGTCGCGCAGGTCGGTCTTCTCCGTCTCCGCGATGTCCATCCGGGCCAGCGCGTCCAGTGTGGACGTTCCCCGGATGCCGTGCCGGAGCTGCGCGAGCTGCACCGTCCACTCGATGTCGGCGATGCCGCCCCTGCCCAGCTTCACGTGGGTCGCGGGGTCCGCGCCGCGCGGCAGCCGCTCACTGTCCACTCTGGCCTTGATCCGCCGGATCTCGGTGACCTGTTCCCTGGTCAGCCCGCCCGACGGGTACCTGACCCGGTCGGCGGCCGCGATGAACTCCGCGCCCAGCTCCGCCGACCCGGCCACCGGCCTCGCCCGCAGCAGCGCCTGAGCCTCCCAGGCCTGTGACCACCGGTCGTAGTACTGCCGGTAGGCCGTCAGGCTCCGGCACAGCGGCCCCTGCCGCCCCTCCGGCCGCAGCCCCGCGTCGATCACCAGCGGCGGGTCCGGCGAGGGCGCGCTGAACAACGCGCGCAGCTGCTCGGCGACGCGCAGCCCGCCAGCCTCCTCGCCCGGGTCGCACACGAACAGCACGTCGGCGTCTGACCCGAAGCTCTGCTCGGCACCGCCCAGCCGGCCCATGCCGATGATCGCGAACCTGCCACCCGGCTGGCAGATCCGCAGCCCGGCGTCCAGTACCGCCTCGGTCACGTCCGACAGCGCGCGGCCCGCGGTCACCGGGTCCAGGAAGCCGAGCAGGTCGGCGAAGGCCAGCCGGATCAGCTCCCTGCGCCGCTGGGCGCGCAGAGCCGCGATCGCCGTCTCCGCCGAGGTGTGCCTGGCGACTGCCGCGTCCATGCCGGTCAGCAGAGCTTCCTTGGTACGCGGTACCAGCTCCGCGTCGTCGGCCAGCAGCCGCAGCGCCTCCGGGTCCCGCCCGAGCAGTTCCGTCACGTACCGGGACAGGCCGAGCAGCCGGGCCAGCCGGAGCGCGACCGGCCCCTCGTCGCGGAGCAGCCGCAGGTACCAGGGCGTGGCGCCCAGCTTCTCCGACACCTGCCGGTAGGCCAGGAGACCCTGGTCGGGCACGGGAGCCCCCGACCACTCGTCGAGCAGTACCGGCAGGAGGGTCCGCTGGATCGCCGCCGACCGGGACACGCCGCCCGTGAGGGACTCGATGTGCCGGAGCGCGCCCGGCGGGTCGGCGAACCCGAGGATCGCGAGCCGTTCACCAGCGGCCTCGGGGGTGAGCCGCAGCCCTGCCGTTGGCACGCGCGCCACGGCTTCCAGCAGCGGCCGGTACAGCAGCTTCTCGTGGATCCGGCGGACCTCGCGGGCGTGCTGGCGCCACTCGGTCCCGAACTTCTCGGTGCTCAGGCCGAGCGAACGGGCGAGCCAGCTCAGGCCGGCCTCGTCAGCTGGTACCGTGTGGGTCCGCCGGAGGCGCTGGAGCTGCAGGCGGTGTTCGACGGTCCGCAGGAACAGGTAGGCCCGTTCGAGGGTCTCGCCGTCCGCACGGCCCACGTAGCCGCCGGCGGTGAGCGCGCGCAGCGCCGGCAGGGTCGCGGCGGCGCGCAGGCTCTCGTCTGCCCGGCCGTGCACGAGCTGGAGCAGCTGGACGCTGAACTCGATGTCGCGCAGCCCGCCCGGCCCGAGCTTGATCTCACGCTCGCCGTCCCGGTTGTGCGCCTCGACCCGGCGCCGCATCGCCCGCACGTCCTCGACGATGTTGGGCCGGTCGCCGGCCCGCCACACCATCGGCGTCACGTCGTCGAGCCAGGCCCGGCCCAGCTCGGCGTCCCCGGTCGCGAACCGCGCCTTGAGCAGCGCCTGGAACTCCCAGGTGTGCGCCCATTTCCGGTAGTAGGCAGCATGGCTGGCCAGGGTCCGGACCAGCGGCCCGCTCCGCCCCTCCGGCCGCAGCCCCGCGTCGACCGGCCAGGCTGCGGCCGCGCACTTCGCCATCATCTCGGCGGCGTTGCGCCCGGCCTCGTTCAGGTCGCCTTCCGCGACGAAGATGACGTCCACGTCGCTCACGTAGTTCAGCTCGCCGGCCCCGCACTTGCCCATCGCCATGACGGCCAGGCCCTCGTGCTGGCCGAGCGCGGCCCCGAGCGTGTCATCGGCCAGTGTGGACAGTGCGGCCATCGTGGCCTCGGTGTCCGCCGTACCCGTCAGGTCGTCGGCGGCGATCCGCAGCAGCGCCCGCCGGTAGTCCCGCCGCAGGTCACCGGTACGCGGCAGCGCCACGTCCAGTGCCGGCAGGTCGTCGGGGCAGGCCACGAGGTGGTCGCCGAGCGTGGCCGAAGCGCCCAGTACCGCGAGGAGGCGCGGGCTGGGCACGCCACTGATCCCCGCCTCGCTCAGGCGCTGGAGCTGCCGGGCAGCCAGGTCGGGATCGGCGGGCCGCATCAGCGTGGCGGCAGGTCGATCAGGGTGAGCGGCCCCGGCGTCCTCCCCGTCGCCAGCGCCGCGAACCGCTCGGCGAACGGCTTCCACGTCTCCTCGACCTCGCCCATCACGGCCGCGCACTCCGCGATGACCGTCTCCGGATCGGTACCGAGTTCCGCCAGGGTCCCCGCGTCGTTCCGCGCCCAGGTCGCGATGGTCTCCAGGCCGCACTCGATGTGGAACTGGATGCCCCACGCCCGATCCCCCACCCGGAAGGCCTGGTGCGGCCAGCGCGGCGAGGCGGCCAGCAGCGTCGCGTTGAGCGGCAGCTCCGTCACCTCGTCGAAGTGCCACTGGATCGCGTCCGGCCCGAGCGGCACGGCGGCCCACAGTGGATCACGCTCGGCCGCGTCGCGCCGGGCCACGAACCGGGCACCGATGTTCGGCCCGTTCTTCGCCCGGCCCACCGTGCCGCCCATCGCCTGGGCGAGCAGCTGCGCGCCGAGGCAGACCCCGAGCGTGGCGACCCGGTCCTTGACCGCCTTCCGCAGCAGCCGCTCGACCTGCGGGAACCACGGAGCGCCCGGCGTACCGTCCGGCGCGCCGAACGCGTCCTGAGCCCCGCCCAGCACCACGAAGGCCACATACCCTGACAGGTCCTCGGGCAGCTGGTCTCCGGCGTGCGGCCGGAGGATCTCCAGCTCCAGCCCGCCACCGGCCAGCCAGTCCCCCAGCCGCTCGATCCCAGCCTTCGGGTCGTTCTCGATCACCAAAGCACGCGTCACGCTCCTATTGTGCCGACCCGCTGAGGGCGACGATGCGCGCGTTGCCAGGAACCCGCCATACAACACCGGTATGGCGGAACCCTGGCGCCTTCGCATCCTCGCCCTCAGCGGGCCACCGCGCCTTAGTTCAAGATCAAAACCGCAGGTCAAAGGCCTAGCTGTCTTTACCCGGCGGAGGCGAGTACACCGCGAAGTGGGTGCCGTTCGGGTCGAGCAGGTGGGCGTGGACGACGCCGTCGGGGTTGGCCTGCGGCGGGACGATGACCTTGCCGCCCGCCGCCTGGGCCTGCTCGATCGTGGCCGGCACGTCGGCGACCACGACGCAGAAGACCGCGTAGTCGGGGGCGTGCCCGCCGGTCGCGTACACGCCGCCCCTGATCGAGCGTTCCGCCGGGGTGACGGCCGTGCGGTAGGGGGCGTCGCCAGAGAACTCCCAGCCGAAGAGCTGGCCGTAGAAGGCCTCGGTGACCTCAGGGTTGGCGGTGCCGATCTTGAACCAGCCGATGCCGTGCTGCATTTTCTGACTCCCTCGTCTCTTTCCGGTGTGACCAGCTTCGGCGGCGTTGGCGACAACATCCTGTCGGTGTTTACGCTCACATCCGTGAACAGGACCGACCGCTTGTACGCGCTCGTCGAGGAGCTGCGCGCCGTCGCGCCCCGGCCGCGCAGCGCCCGCTGGCTGGCCGGGCGGTTCGAGGTGTCCACCCGGACGATCGAGCGGGACCTGTCGGCCCTCCAGCAGTCGGGCGTCCCGATCTACGCCGAGCCGGGCCGGACCGGCGGCTACTGCCTGGACCGCGCCCACACGCTCCCGCCCGTCAACCTGACGCCGGCCGAGGCGATCGCGATGGCCGTGGCGCTGCACCAGCTCGGCGGTACCCCGTTCGCCGAGGCCGGCCGCACGGGCCTGCACAAGCTCCTCAACGTGATGCCACCGTCCGATGTGGACGCGGCTCGCGACTTCGCCGACCGGGTGCACCTGGTCCGCCCGCCGATGCCCGCCGTACCGGAGCCGATCGCCTCGGCCCTCACCGCCTCCCGGGCGCTCCGGCTCACGTATGTCGACGGCAAGGGCGAGGCGACGGAGCGCGTCGTCGAGCCGATGGGCTACATCGGCGGCCGGCGCTGGTACCTGCTGGCCTGGTGCCGGCTCCGCGAAGCGGCCCGCGCGTTCCGCTTCGACCGGATCACCGAGGCTGTCCAGCTCGACGAGCCCGTGACGCCCCGCCCGTTCGCCCGCGACCAGCTCGACATCCCGCAGGAGATGCTCAGCGGCCCCCCGCTGCCGTGATCACTCGCCTACCATCGCCCAGTGCGACTCGACGAGCTCCTCAGCGAACATCCCCGGCACACGGCGCTCAGCATCGGCGTCCTCGACCACGGTGAGCGCCGGACCGCAGGCCACCCCGGCCAGCTGTACCGGATCGCCTCGATCTCCAAGGTCTTCACGTCACTGGCGCTCGCCGTCGCCGTCGAACGCGGGGAACTGAAGCTGACCGACCCCGTGGCCGGGTACCTGCCGTTCGCGGTGCCCGAGCACGAGGGGCAGCCGGTCGAGCTGTGGCACCTGGCCAGCCACAGCTCAGGGCTCGACCATCTCACCTACACGGGCTGGTCGCCGGACGAGACGCTGGACGAGTTCGGCGCTGGCATCGCGGGCATGGGCTTCCAGCGCCCGCCCGGCACCGGCTACGAGTACAGCAACCTCGGGGCCTCGCTGCTCGCCAACGCGCTGGCATGCGCGGCGGGCACGGACTTCGGTTCCCTTGTCGCCGAGCGGGTCTGCCAGCCACTCGGCCTCACCGACACCGTGCTCGACCCGAGCCCCGAGCAGGCAGCCCGCGTCCTCCCCGGCCACAACGAGGACGGCAACCCGACGCCGACCCCGCTGTATCCCCTGCACGCCGGATCGGGCGGCTTCTACTCCACAGTGGACGACCTGCTGACCCTGCTCGCCGCGCACTTCACGCCCGGCCCGCTGACCGGAGCCCTCGAACTCGCCGCCCAGCAGCGGTTCGACCGGGGCGACGGCGGGTTCATGGGCCTCGGCTGGCACCTCGACGGCGTACCCGGCAGCGCGGAGCCGGCCCGCTGGCACAACGGCAGCCTGCCCGGATACCGCAGTTATGCCGGCTACGTGCCCGGTACCGGCTGCGCCGTCGTCGTGCTCACGGACACCGCGATCTCCGTCGACCCGATCGCGCAGGAGATCCTCCCGGCACTCGTCTAGAGGCTCGCCGCCGCCCGGCGGATCCGCGCCTCCTCCGCCTCGGGGAAGTCGCCGAGCCGCCGGGCCAGCGCCTCCGCGCGATGCGAGGCGTCGTCCGGTACCCCGGCCCGGTAGACGGCCAGCAGCGTCGCCGCCGGTCCGGCCCATGGCTGCCCGCTGGTCGCGACCTCGGCCAGGATCAGCGAGGTCATGGCCGTGTCGAGCCGGGGATCGCCGGGCTCGGCCGTGGCCCAGTCGATGACGACCGGCCCGGTACCCGACATGATCACGTTCTCCGGGTGCAGGTCGAGGTGGAGCACGAAGCCTGGCAGGGCGTGCAGCCGGTTGTGCAGGCCGGCCAGCAGCGCGCCGCCCTCCGCCGGGCTCAGCTCGCCGGCCAGCAGCGCCTCGGCCAGCGTCGGCCCGTGCAGCCGGTCGATGACCATGTCGTTGCCGTCGACGGAGTGCACGCGGGGCACCGGGTACCCGGCCTCCCAGGCCCACGCCATCGCGGCCAGCTCCCCGTCAGCCGCAGGCCGGTGCAGGTAACGCCGCAGCACCCGGCCCTCATCAAGCGCGTAGACCTCAGCCTCCCGCCCGGACGCGAGCAGCTCCACGACAGGTACCTCCAAAGCTCTTTTGCTCTTCTGCTCTTGATCTAACGCGAGGTGGCCCGGTGAGCGGAAACCTGACAAGCGAAACGGCTTCCCTCGTACCGGTGTTGTACGTGGGAAGCCGTTTCGCGCAGCTCAGATTTTCGCTCACCGGGTCTCTACAACCCCAGGTAGCGCTGGCGTTCGTAGGGGGTTACCTGGCGGCGGTACTCCTCCCACTCCGCGCGCTTGTTCGCGAGGAAGAAGTCGAACACGTGCTCGCCGAGCGTCTCGGCGACGAAGTCCGATTCGGACATGACCTGGATGGCCTCGGCGAGGTTCTGCGGCAGTGCCGCGTAGCCCATCGCGCGCCGCTCGGCGTCCGACAGCCCCCACACGTCGTCCTCGGCACCGGGCGGCAGCTCGTAGCCCTCCTCGATGCCCCGCAGACCTGCCGAGAGCAGGACGGCGAAGGCCAGGTACGGGTTGCACGCCGAGTCGGGCGACCGGACCTCGACGCGCGCGCTGTTCGGCTTGCCGTAGGCGGGCACGCGGACCAGTGCCGACCGGTTCAGGTGTCCCCAGCAGACGTACGCTGGCGACTCCGTGATCCGGTTCTCCATGTGCTGCGGGAAGAGCCGCTTGTACGAGTTGACCCACTGGTTCGTGACGGCCGTGAACTCGCGGGCGTGCACGAGCAGCCCCGCGATGAACGACCGGGCCGTCTTCGACAGCTTCATCGGGTCGGACGGGTCGTGGAAGGCGTTGCGCTCGCCCTCGAACAGCGACAGGTGCGTGTGCATGCCGCTGCCCGGCTGGTCGGCGAACGGCTTCGGCATGAAGGACGCGTGCACGTGCTGCGACAGCGCGACCTCCTTCACGACGTGCCGGAAGGTCATGATGTTGTCGGCCGTCGCCAGCGCGTCGGCGTACCGCAGGTCGATCTCCTGCTGGCCCGGCGCGACCTCGTGGTGGCTGAACTCGACCGAGATGCCGATCCGTTCCAGCGCCAGTACCGCCTGCCGCCGGAAGTCGCGGGCAGCCGCGTGGGTGGTGTTGTCGAAGTACCCGCCGGCGTCGACCGGGTCCGGTGGCGTCCCGTCCGTCGGCAGGTCGTTGAACAGGAAGAACTCGATCTCGGGGTGGGTGTAGAAGGTGAAGCCCTTCTCCGCTGCCCGCGACAGCTGACGGCGCAGCACGTGCCGGGGGTCGGCCCAGGACGGCGAGCCGTCCGGCATGAGGATGTCGCAGAACATCCGGGCGCTCTCACCGGAGGAGCCGCCCTCGAACGGGAAGACCTGGAAGGTCGTCGGGTCGGGCATGGCCACCATGTCGGACTCGAAGACCCGGGCGAAGCCCTCGATCGCCGAGCCGTCGAAGCCGATGCCCTCCTCGAAGGCCGCCTCCAGTTCGGCTGGCGCGACGCTCACCGACTTGAGCGTGCCGAGCACGTCCGTGAACCACAACCGGACAAACCGGATGTCGCGCTCTTCGAGCGTGCGGAGCACGAACTGCTGCTGCCGATCCACGGCTTCCTCCCTGATCTCCACCTGCTACCCATACCGTACGGCGTGCGGGGCAAGATAGGAGCCATGCCGACCTTGCGCCTTGCCCTTGCCCAGGTGAACACGACTGTCGGGGACATCCCCGGCAACGCGGCCATCGTCCGGGAATGGTCCCGGCGCGCCCTGGACGCAGGCGCGCAGATCGTCGCATTCCCCGAGATGACCCTCACCGGGTACCCGGTGGAGGATCTGTGCTTCCGCGAGTCCTTCGTCGAGGCGTCGAAGGCCGCAGTGGACAGGCTCGCCACCGAGCTCCCCGCCGAGCTGGCCGTTGTGGTCGGTTACCTCGACGCCGACGGCCCGGCCCGCACCGGCTCCGACGCCGCCCCCGACCGTGGCCCGCGCAACGCGCTCGCGCTGCTGCACGGCGGCAGGGTCGTGGCGCGCTACTTCAAGCACCACCTGCCGAACTACGGCGTCTTCGACGAAGATCGTTATTTTGTACCCGGTGACACGCTCACCATCGTCCGGCTGGCCGCCGAGGACGGCGACGTCGACGTCGCGCTCACGATCTGCGAGGACATCTGGCAGGCCGGCGGCCCGTTCGCCGTGGCCGGGCGCGCCGGGGCCGGCCTGGTCATCAACATCAACTCCTCGCCGTACGAGCTGAACAAGGACGACACCCGCCTCCCGCTCGTCGCCCGCCGCGCGGCGGAGGCCAAGGCCACCGTCGCGTACGTGAACCTGGTCGGCGGCCAGGACGAGCTGGTCTTCGACGGCGACTCGGTGATCGTCACCGCGGAGGGCGAGCTGCTGCTGCGCGCGGGCCAGTTCACCGAGGAGCTGGTCGTCGCCGACCTCGACCTGCCGGCCGCAGCCTCCGACGCGGCTGGCGACTTCGGCGAGATGCACGTCGCCCGGGTCACCGGCCCGGCACTGCGCCCGATCACCGGCCCGGCACCCGAGACTGTCATCGCTCCCCGGATCAGCGACGAGGCTGAGGTGTGGGCGGCCCTGGTCACCGGCCTGCGGGACTACGTGCGCAAGAACGGCTTCCAGTCGGTCATCGTCGCGCTGTCCGGCGGGATCGACTCGACAGTGGTGGCCGGGATCGCCGCCGACGCGCTCGGCGGGCACAACGTCCACGGCATCGCCATGCCGTCCGCGTACTCCTCGCAGCACTCGCTCGACGACGCCGAGGAGCTCGCCAAGCTGGCCGGGCTGAACTACCAGGTGATCCCGATCTCGCCGATGGTGGACGCGTTCATGGCCAACGTCTCGCTGTCGGGGCTGGCCGCCGAGAACCTCCAGGCCCGGATCCGGGGCATGGTCTCGATGAGCCTGTCCAACCAGCACGGTCATCTGGTGCTGTCCACCGGCAACAAGAGCGAGCTGGCCGTCGGCTACGCCACGCTGTACGGCGACATGGCCGGGGCGTTCAACCCGCTCAAGGACGTGCCGAAGACGCTCGTGTGGCGGCTGGCCAAGTGGCGCAACACGGTCTCCTACATCCTCCCGGAGAACTCGATCACCAAGCCGCCGAGCGCCGAGCTGCGTCCCGACCAGTTCGACTCCGACTCCCTCCCGCCGTACGAGCAGCTCGACGCGATCGTGGCCGGCTATGTGGACGGTGACCTGGGTTCGGCGGCGCTCAAGGCCGCCGGGCACGACCCGGCGCTGGTGGACCGGGTCGTGCGCATGGTCGACATCGCCGAGTACAAGCGGCGGCAGTCCTGCCCCGGCACGAAGATCTCCATCAAGGCCTTCGGCCGTGACCGCCGGGTGCCGATCACCAACCGATTCCGGGAAACCCTGTAATCGCCTCCGTTCCCTCGACATAAACCCAGGCATGAGGGAACCAACGGAGGCCTGGTTCCGCGCCACGTACGCCGAGCACTATCCGGCTGTGGTGCGGTACGGGCTGCGCAGGCTCGGCTCGATGACAGCGGCCGAGGAGCTGGCCCAGGAGGTCTTCCTGACCGCCTGGCGCCGGCGTGCCGACGTGCCTGGCCAGGCTCTGCCCTGGCTCTACGGGGTGGCGCGACGGGTCCTGGCGAACTCTCTCCGGCGCACCGAGCCGGTACCGGCGGAACTCCCGGAGTTCGCGGTACCGGCCGGCGGGCTGGACGAGGTCCTGGACGTCCGCGCGGCGCTCGCGACACTCTCCGAACCCGACCAGGAGCTGCTGCGCCTGATCGGCTGGGAGGAGCTGTCGGTCAGCGAGGCGGCCCGGGTACTCGGCTGCAACCGGGCGGTGTGCGCCGTCCGCCTGCACCGCGCCCGCAAGCGCCTCCAGGCCGCCCTGTCCCCTCGACCACCGATCCGAGGGGAGCGAACCATGTCCACCCGCCCGCTCAGCACCGAGGAGGCGGCATGAACGTCCAGCGCGTCCGCGCCCTGCTCGGCCCGGCTGACCCCGCTCGCGGCATCCATGTCGGCGTCCCGCGATTCGACCTGCCCGCCGCTCACGACATCACTCCCCCGTTCGGCCAGCGTCCGGTGGCCACAACTGTCCGGAAGCGGCTGCCCTGGACAGTCGTCACCGCTGCTGCGGCTGCCGTCATCACGATCGTCGCAGTCACGTTCCTGGCCAGCCGGGGTCAGCTCGCGCTGCCGCCCGGCACCTCGCCGACCCTGTCCCCGAGCCCGGCCGGCAGCCCGCCAATACCCACGGTTCCGCTGGGGCCCGCCAACCAGTGCATGGCTGACCTGGCCAGGGACCTGCGACCGGCCCCGCACGACGAGCCGGCCGGGAAGTACCGCTACTGGGAATTCACACACACTGGCAGGCCGTCCGGGCCTCAGAACAACCAGAGCTGGTGGAACCCGGCGACCGGTGAGCAGGCGAACCATGTCACCGGCAGGAACACGAACCCCTTCGTCTTCACAGCCGCCGGGCACATCGACGCCCTGCTGCTCAGGAAGCTCGGCAAGCCGTGGGTGGAGTTCGGGTTCATAGCCATTCCCGCCTTCACCGATCCGCACTCTCCCATGCTCAGCCTGCCACCGGAGACCCGCCGGGCCGCGCTCAGAACCCTGGCCACTACCCCGGGCGTTACCTGTGCCGGCCAGGCACAGGACCCCCTGGGCCGGACAGGGCTCGCGATCACGGCGACCATCCCGTCGTCCATGCGGCCCGGCACGGACAAGGATCAGGCGCCCGGCGTGGTCAAGACCCTCATCCTCGATCAGCAGACCGGTGACATCCTCGCGTACGTGGCATACAAGCCGGGCGGCACGGAGGTTCTCACCTCGATCGTCGTCACCGCACGGGGCTGGCGGAACTCGATCGGCTGAGCCGGCTGAGCTGTGAAATTCTGCACCCGGACCTGCCGCCACGGCGGGGCCGGGTGCGACCATTCTCCTTAGGAACCCGGGGACCCATATTGGGCCTCGAGGGAAAAGGAGAACAATGATGTCTCTGTACGGTGGACCCGCCACGAAACGGGTCAGAACCCGTGACCTCCAGCTCGCCAAGGACAACGGCGAGCGCTGGGCGATGCTGACGGCGTACGACCAGTACACAGCGGGGATCTTCGACGCGGCCGGCATCCCGGTCCTGCTGGTCGGCGACTCCGCGTCCAACAATGTCTACGGCCACAGCACCACGCTGCCGGTGACGGTCGACGAGCTGATCCCGCTGACGGCCGCCGTCGTCCGGGCCACGAACCGGGCGCTGGTCGTGGCCGACCTGCCGTTCGGCTCGTACGAGCTGAGCGCCGAGCAGGCCTTCCACACCTCCGTCCGGTTCATGAAGGAGGCCGAGGCGCACGCCGTGAAGCTCGAGGGCGGGCGCAAGCGTGCCGGGCAGATCCGGGCGCTGGTCGACGCCGGCATCCCGGTGATGGCGCACATCGGGTTCACGCCGCAGAGCGAGCACACCGTCGGCGGGTACCGGGTGCAGGGCCGGGGCGAGGCCGGGGCCGACATCCTGGCCGACGCGCACGCGGTGCAGGAGGCCGGCGCGTTCGCCGTGGTGATGGAGATGGTGCCCGGTGACGTGGCCGCCCAGGTGACCAAGGAGCTGACCATCCCGACGATCGGCATCGGCGCCGGGGCGGAGTGCGACGCCCAGGTGCTGGTCTGGCAGGACATGGCTGGCCTGCGTACCGGGCCGATGCCGCGCTTCGTCAAGCAGTACGCGAACATGGCGCAGATCCTGGGCGACGCCGCGAAGGCGTACGCGGAGGAGGTCCGGGGCGGGCAGTTCCCGACCATCGACCACACGTTCTAGGAAAACAGTGCCGCGAGCCGGGTACCCCGCCGGGGTACCCGGCTTGTTACTTGCGAGTAGGTAGGATGGCGGCATGGAGCTTCCAGATGTTGCAGGGCTGACCGTCGCGATCCTCGGCGGTACCGGTGAGCAGGGCCGCGGCCTCGCCTTCCGCCTCGCGCGGGCTGGCCAGCGCGTGCTGCTCGGCTCGCGGACCCAGGAGCGGGGCCAGCAGGCCGCCGCCGAGCTGGGCGCGCCGGCCGAGGGCGGGGACAACGCGAGCGTGGCCGCCGCCGCAGACGTGGTGATCGTGGCCGTGCCGTGGGCCGGGCACGCCGAGCTGCTCGCCTCGCTGAAGACCGAGCTGGCCGGGAAGATCGTGGTCGACTGCGTGAACCCGCTCGGCTTCGACAAGCAGGGCCCGTACGCGCTGGAGGTACCGGAGGGCTCGGCGGCTCAGCAGGCCGAGGCGATCCTGACCGGCTCGCGGGTGACGGCGGCCTTCCACCACGTCAGCGCCTCGCTGCTGCTCGACCCGGCGATCGAGACCCTCGACACCGACGTGCTGGTACTCGGCGACGACCGGGAGGCCGCGGCGATCGTGCAGGCCATCGCGGCCCGCATTCCGGGCATGCGCGGCATCTGGGCGGGCCGGCTGCGCAACGCGCACCAGGTCGAGGCGCTCACCGCGAACCTGATCGCGATCAACAAGCGGTACAAGGTGCATGCTGGAGTACGTGTCACAGACGTTTAGCAGGATCGTCTCGCTCGTCCCGTCGCTGACGGAAGCCGTGGCGGCCACCGCACCCGGGGTGCTGGTGGGCGCCACGGATTTCTGTACCCACCCCGAGGGCCTCGACGTCCAGCGCGTCGGCGGCACGAAGTGGCCGGACGTCGAGGCGGTGATCCGGCTGGCTCCCGATCTCGTCCTGGCCAACCAGGAGGAGAACCGCAAGGAGGACGTCGAGGCGCTGCGCGCGGCCGGGCTGACCGTCCACGTCGGATTCCCCCGGACGGTGGCCGCAGCGCTCGGCCACCTGGCCGAGATCTGCGCGCTGCTCGGCGACCCGGACCCTGCCTGGCTCCAGGAGGCCCGCGCCGCGTGGGAGAACCCGACTCACCTGGATCTGCGGGCCGCCGTGCCGATCTGGAAGAAGCCGTGGATGTGGCTCGGCGACGACACCTTCGCCGCCGATGTGCTGGCGCGGCTGGGCGTGACCGTGGTCCACTCTGGACGGTACCCGAAAATGGGTGTGGCCGAGACGGCTGGCCTGCGACCGGATCTCCTGGTCTTTCCCGACGAGCCCTATGCGTTCAGCCCGGCGGACGGACCGGAGGCCTTTCCGGCTTTACCGTCCTCTTTCGTTTCTGGTCGGCATCTCACCTGGTATGGGCCGTCACTGGCCGAAGCGCCCGCTGTATTGACCAGAAGTCTCATTGCCCTTTGAGGCAGGGACCTGCCACTCTGCCGAGGTGCTGAATGACGTTGAGGATTACTGGTTCCGGGTCCTCGGCCGCGACGACTCCGCCGGCGTGCATCTCGTGGAGGGCGACGAGGGTGTGTACGTGCTCGGGACGCCAGGGACGGTCCGGATCAGGGTGCAGCCCGGGCTCCTGACCGACACGCTGCTGGCCGTGCACGAGGTCGGCCTGGACACCCTGCTGACGAACGAGTTCTGGGCGAAGGTGTTCCCCGAGGGCGCCGTGCTCGGCCCGAGCCGTCACCACTACCTCAAGGACGCCGGCCAGCTCCCGGCATACCCCAGCGCCCGGCGGCTCAACCCCGGCGACCACCTGGCCCTCAACGAGCTGCGGGCCGGCTGCCCCGAGGCCGACTGGGAGGAGAGCGGCTTCACCGAGGAGCCGGGCGCGCTGTTCGGCGCGTTCGACGGTACGCGGATGCTCGCGGCGGCCAACCTCACACTGTGGAACGGCCAGCACGCCGACATCGGGCTGCTGACCAGGCCGGAGGCGCGCGGGCGCGGGCTCGGTACCCAGGTCGCCGCGGCGGCGGCCTCACACGCCATCCGGCTCAACGGCGTCGCCAGGTACCGGGCGCTGGACACCAACCAGGCCTCGCTGAGCATCGCGCGGCGGCTGGGCTTCACCCCGTACGGGACGAACCTCTACGTCAAGCTGCCTTAAAGAGGACTTTCCGGGTGGCCGGGTCGGCCTCGGCGAGCACGACGGTGATCCGCTCGCCGAGGGGCAGCCTGCCCTCGCAGCGCGCGATCACGCCCAGCTCGTCGACGGCGATCAGGCCGCCGTCCCGGCCCCGGCCGTCGAGGTCGAGCACTGCGGCCTCGAACTTCTCGCCGACCCTGCCGGCCAGCAGTACCGCCTCGACCAGGTCGATCGCCGCCCGCTCCGCAGCCGAAGCCCGCCGGTCGGTGTCCCGCATGACCTCCGGCAGCCGGGGCAGTGCCTCCCGCGCCCAGGCCGGTATCTCCTGGCCGGCGTGCAGGGCGAGGCAGACCTCGGTCGCGTACCGGTCGGCCAGCCGCCGGATCGGCGCCGTCACGTGCGCGTACGGCAGGCCCATCGCCGAGTGCAGCGGCTGCTCGGGCGGCGTGCCGTCGAAGGCCGTGTACCCGGCTCCGCGCATCAGCTCCGCAGCGGCGTCGAGGAACGCCGCCCCGCGCGGATCGTCCGGCGGGGTCGAGGCCACCACCTCGCCGATCGTGGCACCGTCTGGCCACGGTACGCCGAGGGCCTGCGCGCAGGTATGCAGCCGCTGGACGGCCTCGGGAGCAGGTGGCGGCATCGTCCGGAGCAGCCCCACGCCGCCGTCGAGCATCATCGTGCCCGCCGCCGCGCCGGTCAGCAGCGAGATCTGCGCGTTGTACTCCTCCATCGGCGTCTGGCGGCGCAGCGCGAGCCTCCAGCCGTCGCCGTCCCGCTCGGCCTCCTGCTCGGGGATCGGCAGGTTCACCGCGCCTCGGGCCAGGCCACGGGCGACCAGGATGCGGCCGAGCGCCGGGAGCAGCGCGATCGGCTCCGGCAGCTTGGCGACGCTGATCGCGTAGTCGAGCTTGGCGCGGCTGCGGATCAGGGCGCGGCCCACCGTGACGGCGTTCGTCGCGCCGTCGGCGTCCACGTCGATCGTCCACACCACGGCCGGGCGGGTCTCGTCGGGCAGCAGGCTCGCCTGGCCCTCGGAGAGCACGGGCGGGTGCAGCGGGATCTTCTCGCCGGGCAGGTACACCGTGAGGCCGCGCGCCCAGGTCTCGGTGTCGAGCGCTCCGCCGGGGGTGACGAAGGCCGCGACGTCGGCGATGGCGTAGCGGACGCGGTAGCCGGTACCGCGCTTCGACAGGTGCATCGCCTGGTCGAGGTCGCGGGAGGTGGCCGGGTCGATCGTCACGAACGGCACGGCCGTCAGGTCCTCACGCGGCAGGCCGGCCGGTGGCTGGGCGGCCTCCGCGGCTGCCGGGGCCGGGAAGTCCCCCGGCAGCCGGAGTTCCTTCCGCACTGCCGTGAAGTCGATCGTGGGTGCCTTCGCGATCCGGGTCACGTGCCAGTTGTACCAGTGACCGGCGGCAAAAGCCGGGAGCCACAGCCGGACGGCGGCTGTGGCTCCCGGGCTGGCACGGCACTCCGCCAGCTACGTCACGGCGATTCCGGCGGCTACTTCGCTACCGCCTTACGCGCCGTCGTCTTGCGGGCCGCCGTCTTCCGCGCGGCGGTCTTCTTCACCGCTGTGGACTTCTTGACGGCGGTCTTCTTCGCGGGAGCCTTCTTCGCGACGGCCTTCTTGGCCGGCGCCTTCTTGGCCACCTTCTTGGCCACGGCCTTCTTCGCCGGAGCCTTCTTCGCTGCCGTCTTCGTCGCGGCGGCCTTCTTGACGGTCGTGGTCTTCTTCGCGACCGTCTTCTTCGCGACGACCTTCTTGGCTGGCGCGGCTGCCGTCGTCTTCTTGGCCACGGCCTTCTTGGCGGTCGTCTTCTTCGCCACAGCCTTCTTGGCCGTGGTCTTCTTCGCGGCTGTCGTCTTCTTCGCCGCTGTCGTCTTCTTGGCCGCGGCCTTCTTGACCGCCGACTTCACCGCGGTCTTCTTCGCCGGAGCCTTCTTCGCCACGGCCTTGGAAGCAGGCGCCTTCTTGGCAGCCGTCTTCTTCGCCGCCGTGGCCTTCTTCGTCACGGCTTTCGTGGCTACTTTCTTCGCTGCGGTCTTCTTGACGGCCGCCTTCTTGGCAGGAGCCTTCTTGGCGGTCGTCTTCTTCACAGCCGCCTTCTTGGCTGTGGTCTTGCGAGCTGTGGTCGTGGTCGCGGCCATCGCTCCTCCTTCGGGATCTAGCAACTGATATGCACGGAGAAATCGCACCGGATCAGTCCCGTTCTCCCTCCCAGCGGGCGTCTTCGGCCTCCAACTGCGCCTCACGCTGCTGATGCCGCTCCAGGGCGGTCGCAGCTTCTTCCGCTGTCGCGTACGGACCGAGGCGGTACGCCCCGGGGCACAGGTCGCCGTCGTCGGTCTCGACACGGTGATGACGCAGGCACCAGTAGTACTGGGCCGGCTCACCACCAATCGAGACACCGCTACTCATGTGATAAGAGTGCACCGGCAAACACGCACATGTCAGGAATTCGTGGAACTCCATGTCAGCGCCCTTATAGGACCGCCGGGTGCACGATCACGGCCACGCGGCCGGAAACCCTTGCAAGACAAGGGAATCAGAACCACCAGGTCGGCGGAGCGACTCTGAAAAATTTGCTGGTCCCATTCCCATCCGATATCCGCGATCCGGGGTGCCGCAAAGCGCGCTGGCGCCTGGGTTACGGAAAGCGCGGTAGCAGTAGTCGGCTTCGGGATCGGCACGTCAACGGCCGATCGCCGCAGCTCGCGGAAGCCTGTCGCCGAGTGGCCTGAGCTGGTACGCCGACCGCCGGAGGTGCCCGGTCGGCGCCCAGCGATAGGATCGCCTGTTATGACGAGCGAGACGGGCACAGCGCGGCCGATCACCTACTACGGCACTGCGGTGCTGCACAAGCCGTGCGAGCCGGTGACTGCCTTCGACGACAACCTGAAGGCCCTGATCAAGGACATGTTCGCCAGCATGTACGAGGCGCAGGGCGTGGGCCTGGCCGCCAACCAGATCGGCGTGGACGCCCGGGTGTTCGTCGTGGACTGCCCGGATGAATCCGGCGAAAACGTCATCGCGCACATCGTGAACCCGGTGCTGCACCTCCCCGAGAGCCGTGACCTGGACGTCGACTCCGAGGGCTGCCTGTCGGTGCCCGGCGAGCACGCAGAGGTCGGCCGGGCCCGTACGGCCGACGTGACCGGCTTCGACCAGGACGGCAAGGAGATCACGCTGAAGGGCACCGGCCTGCTGGCCCGCTGCTTCCAGCACGAGGTGGACCACCTCGACGGCCTCGTGTACGTCGACCGGCTGCCAGCCAAGCTGCGCAAGACGATCCTGGCGTCGGCCGGGCTGCCGGTGAGCGCCGGCCAGGTGCGGTAGTGCCTCTCGTCCTCGGTATCGAGACCTCCTGCGACGAGACCGGCGCCGGCCTGGTCCGCGACGGCGTGCTGCTCGGCGACGCGCTGGCGTCGAGTGTCGACCAGCACGTCCGGTTCGGCGGCGTGGTGCCGGAGGTCGCGGCCCGCGCCCACCTCGAGGCGATGGTGCCGATGGTCGAGCGCGCCGTACAGGCGGCTGGCGTGAAGCTCAGCGATGTCGACGCGGTGGCGGTGACGGCTGGCCCGGGGCTGGCCACGGCCGTGCAGATCGGCCTGGCGGCCGGCAAGGCGTACGCGACGGCGCTCGGCGTCCCGCTCTACGGCGTGCACCACCTCGCCGGCCACGCCGCCGTCGACGTGCTGGAACACGGCCCGCTGCCCGAGCGCTGCGTCGCGCTGATCGTCTCCGGCGGGCACACGTCGATCCTGCTGCTGGGCGACCTGGCCCGCGACCCGATCGTGCACCTGGGCGACACGGTCGACGACGCGGCCGGCGAGGCCTTCGACAAGGTGGCCCGGCTGCTGGGCCTGCCGTACCCGGGCGGGCCGGTCATCGACCGGATCGCGAAGGAGGGCGACCCGCAGGCCATCCACTTCCCCCGGCCGATGAGCGGGCCGAACGACCCGCCGTTCGCGTTCTCCTTCTCCGGGTTGAAGACCGCGGTGGCCCGGTGGGTCGAGCGGCACGAGGGCACGCTGCCCGTGGCGGACGTCGCGGCCTCGTTCCAGGAGGCCGTGGCCGACAACCTGTGCACGAAGGCGATCCGCGCGTGCAAGGAGCACCACGTGGACACGCTGCTCATGGTCGGCGGGGTCGCGGCGAACAGCCGGATCCGGGCCATGATGGAGGAGCGCTGCACGGAGGCCGGGATCACGCTCCGCGTCCCGTCGCCCCGGCTGTGCACGGACAACGGCGCGATGATCGCCGCCGTCGGTGACCTGCTGGTCCGGGCCGGTGCCCCGCCGTCGGCCCCGACGATCGGTGCCGAGCCCTCGGTCGTGCTGCGCGGTGCGCTGATCTCGGGCCCGTGGACGTGACGAGCCCGGAGTTAGCGACCGATCCGGAGTTCTGGACAGAGCGGCATCTGGCGACCCTGACGACCCTCCGGCCGGACGGTACGCCGCATGTCGCTCCGGTCGGGGTCACGTTCGACCCCAGCACGCGGGTCGCGCGGGTCATCTCCTCGCGCGGCTCGAAGAAGGTACGCAACGTCCTGAGTGGACAGTCCCGGGTCGCCGTGTGCCAGGTCGACGGGCGGCGCTGGGCCACGCTGGAGGGCACGGCCGTGGTCAGGGACGAGGCTGAGGCCGTGGCCGACGCCGTCGCGCGGTACGCGGCCCGGTACAAGCAGCCGCGGCCGAATCCGGAGCGGGTGGTCATCGAGATCGCCGTGACCCGGGTGCTGGGCAACACGTGATCTCCGTAGCCGGGATCGGCGCGGACGGCTGGCCCGGCTTACCGGAGTCGTCCCGCCAGGTCGTCCATGCCGCCGAGGTGCTGATGGGCAGCGCGCGCCAGCTCGCGATGGTGCCGGGCGGCGCGGCGGAGCGGGTGGAATGGCCCTCGCCGCTGATGGCGGCCCTGCCGGGCCTGCTGGAGCGGTACCAGGGAAAAAGGGTGTGTGTCCTGGCCAGCGGTGACCCGATGTTCTTCGGCATCGGCGGCACGCTGATCCGGATGCTCGGCCCGGAGCGCGTGCACGTCCTGCCGCATCCCTCGTCGGTGTCGCTGGCGTGTGCCCGGCTGGGCTGGGCGTTGCAGGACACCACCGTGCTCAGCGTGGTCGGCCGCCCGGCTGAGGTGATCCGGCTGGAGGTCAACCCGGGCGCGCGGTTCCTGGTGCTCAGCGCCGACGGCGGCTCGCCGGCCCGGATCGCCGCACTGCTCACCAGCTGGGGTTTCGGCTCGGCGCGGGTGCGCGTCCTCGCCGACCTCGGTGGCCAGGAAGAACAGATCTTTTCTTGTACCGCGAGCGAGCTCGACACTGACATGCCCGCGCTGAACATCGTCGCGGTGGAGTGTGGCGAAGGCCCGGCGATGGCGCGCGTCCCCGGCCTGCCCGACGAGTCCTACGCGCACGACGGCCAGCTCACCAAGCGCGAGGTCCGGGCGATGACCCTGGCCGCGCTCGGCCCGGTGCCCGGCGAGCTGCTGTGGGATGTCGGAGCGGGCTCGGGCAGCATCGGCATCGAGTGGTCCCGGGCGCACCGGTCGTGCCAGGCCATCGCGATCGAGTCGCATCCCGAGCGCCTGACCAGGATCGCGGCCAACGCAGCAGCCCTCGGCGTACCGGGGCTGCGGGTCGTGGCCGGCCGCGCGCCCGCCGCGCTCGACGGCCTGCCCGCGCCGGACGCGATCTTCATCGGCGGCGGGGTGACGCGCGAGGGCGTGCTCGACGCGTGCTGGTCGGCGCTCAGGCCCGGCGGACGGCTCGTGGCCAACGCGGTGACGATGGAGTCGGAGGCCGCGGTGTTCGCCGGGTACCAGCGGCTGGGCGGCGAGCTGACCAGGATCGCGATCAGCCGGGCCACCCCGGTCGGCACGTTCACCGGCTGGAAAACGATGATGCCTGTGACCCAGTGGAGCGTGAAGAAGTGACAGTGCATTTCATCGGGGCCGGGCCGGGTGCCGCCGACCTGATCACGGTGCGCGGCCAGCGGCTGATCTCCGCCTCGCCGGTCTGCCTGTACGCGGGCAGCCTCGTGCCGGTCGAGCTGCTCGAACTCTGCCCGCCCGGCGCGCGGCTGGTCGACACGGCCAACCTCAACCTCGACGAGATCACCGCCGAGCTGGTCGCCGCGCACGAGGCGGGGCTCGACGTCGCCCGGCTCCACTCCGGCGATACGTCGGTGTTCAGCGCCCTCGCCGAGCAGCTGCGGCGGCTCGACGCGGCCGGCGTCCCGTACGACATCACGCCTGGCGTGCCGGCCTTCGCCGCGGCGGCGGCCTCGCTGGGCCGGGAGTTCACGGTGCCCGGGGTCGGGCAGAGCGTGATCCTGACCCGCACGTCGGCCCGCGCCACCCCGATGCCCGAGGGCGAGGACCTGGGCACGCTCGGCCGGAGCCGGGCCACGATGGTGCTGCACCTGGCCGTGCAGCGCATCGAAGAGGTCGTCGCGGAACTCGTGCCGAACTACGGGGCCGGCTGCCCGGTCGCGGTCGTGGCCCGCGCGTCCCGCCCCGACGAGCTGATCGTGCGCGGCACGCTCGCCGACATCGCCGATCAGGTCAAGGCGGCAGGCATCCTCCGCACGGCCGTGATCGTGGTCGGCGCGGTCCTGACAGCCTCAGAGTTCACCGACAGCCACCTGTACTCGGCTGCCAGGTGCCGGGCGTGAAGGTCCTGATTCTCGGCGGTACCGGTGAGGCACGGGCCCTCGCCGCCGCCTGCCCGTACCCGGTGGTCACCTCGCTGGCCGGCCGGGTACGCGACCCCGCGCTGCCGTCAGCCGGCGAGGTCAGGGTCGGCGGCTTCGGCGGACCGGAAGGGCTGGCCGGGTGGCTGCGTGAGGCCGGGATCGGGGCGGTGGTCGACGCCACGCACCCGTTCGCCGAGCGGATCAGCGCCAACGCTGTCACCGCGTGTGCCACAGCCGGTGTCCCGCTGCTCGTGCTGCGCCGGCCGGGGTGGACGGCCGGGCCGGACGACAACTGGCACCGCGTGCCGTCCGTCGCCGACGCCGCCGCCGCGCTGCCCTCGATCGGCGAGCGGGTGTTCCTCACGACCGGGCGGCAGGGGCTGGCCACGTTCGCGCCGCTGGACCTGTGGTTCCTGGTCCGGACGGTCGACCCGCCGGAGGGTCCCGTACCGGGCCGCATGGAGCTGCTGCTCGACCGGGGGCCGTACTTGGTGGCAGGCGAGCTGGCCCTGATGCGCCGCCACGCGATCGACGTGCTGGTGACGAAGGACAGCGGCGGCGGCATGACGACCGCGAAGCTCACGGCGGCCCGCGAACTGGGCCTGCCCGTGGTGATGGTCGACCGGCCGCAGGCTCCGGCCGCACCGTCCGCCGGTACCGTGGAAGAAGCCCTGGCCTGGCTCAGCAGCACCTAGGCTGGCTCCCATGAGCGGAAAAATCGTGCATTTCGAGATCCCGGCCGATGACCTGGACCGGGCGAAGTCCTTCTACACCGAGGCCTTCGGCTGGACGCTGACCGACTATCCGGGCCTGGACTACACGGGTGTGACCACGACCCCCGTCGACGACTCGATGATGCCCACCGAGCCGGGCGCGATCAACGGCGGCATGACCTCGCGGAGCGCCCCGGTGACCAGCGTGACCATCACGGTCGGCGTCGACGACATCGACGAGGCCCTGGCGAAGGTCAAGCAGGCGGGCGGCACGGTGGTCCAGACCAAGCAGGCAGTCGCCGACATGGGCTTCACCGGCTACTTCACCGACACCGAAGGCAACACGATCGGCCTCTGGCAGAACGCTTCCTAAAAGATGTTTCATAACTCCGGGATGTCTTGCGCTGCAAGGCGTCCCGGATGTGTTTCAGGTGGTGGCTGCGAGGTTGTGCATGTGTGCGATGGCGCGTATCGCGTGCCATAGGCCGTCGTGTTTGAGGCGGCAGTCGCGGAGGATTTTCCAGTCTTTGAGGCGGCCGATGACGTGCTCGATGCGTGCTCTGACCTTGCGGTGGGCGGTGTTGTCGGACTCTTGGGCGGGCAGCAGGGCGCGGCCTGCGCGGCGGCGGTGCGGGATGATCGCGCCGGTGCCGTGATAGG
>NZ_KB903838.1:1045-277096 GCF_000379825.1 Longispora albida DSM 44784 | reverse complement strand
TACTCACCCGTTCGCCGCTCGAGTACCCCGAAAGGCCTTTCCGCTCGACTTGCATGTGTTAAGCACGCCGCCAGCGTTCGTCCTGAGCCAGGATCAAACTCTCCAATAAGAATTCAATACCCGGCGATCAGACCGCTGACATCACTAAAATGTGTTGCCATTGTCCGTATCACCAAAGGAATCCCGCCCTGAACAATGCCAGGGCCGGGGTATCAATAACTTGGCACTAACTTTCAGACACCCTGTTGAGTTCTCAAAGAACAAACACACACCTTCAGGAACCCGGTATCACCCGGATCTCTTCGGGGGCTGTTCAAACAACCTACCAGATCAGTTCCGCGACCCTCACCGGCATCACCAGTGATCCGCACCGCTCTGGCATTCGAGACTGACAAGCTGTCCTGCCGCCCTAAGCGGTGTCCATCGCCTTGTCGCTCGACCACACTACCCGGTCGTTCACGCCGAACCAAATCGGCCTCGCCCGGTGTCTTCGTGATCCGCGCCGCCCCGGTGTCTTTCTTTCCGGTTTGTCGCGTTCCCCGCTGACAGAGAGAAATTTACGCTAGGGCCCCGGCGGGGTCAAATCGGGGGTCGGGTTAGGCCAGCGGGAGGCTCGCCCTATCCACATTCGACGATGGCTTGTGTCCCTTGAGCAGGTGCGGGGCCAGTGTTGGTGTTCGGGTTGTCCACAGTGCTGGCCGCAGGCGAGTGCACGGTGGGTCGCTGTTCGCGTCTTTGACGGGACTCTCCGTGACGAGCGTGTCCCCGTGCGCAGGGTGGGCAGCGGCTGGCGGGGCGCCGGGAGCCATAGACTGGATTCAGTCTAGATACGGGAGGCAGACGTGGCGCACTGGTACGAGTCCCGCATTGACCGTCAGATCCGTGAGGCTCAGGAGCGCGGGGAGTTCGACAACCTGCCTGGGGCGGGTAAGCCGCTGCCTGACGCCGGCCGTCCGCTCGGCGAGGACTGGTGGCTCAAGGATCTGCTGCGGCGGGAGAACCTGAGCTTCGCCGGCCCCGCCACGCTCATGCTCCGCAAAGAGGTCGAGGAGTTCGCGGCCGCGCTGGCGAAGAAGAAGACCGAGCAGCAGGTACGGCTGGCTGTGGCCGCGTTGAACGAGAAGATCGTGCGGGCCCAGCGCGGGCTGATGGACGGGCCCTCGGTGGTCATCAGGACGATCGACGAGGACGAGGCCGTCCGCGCTTGGCGTTCAGCCAGGTCGTGAGGTGGGCCGGGCCGGCACAGGTACAAGATCAAGAAGTTTTCCCGGAGACTCTTGGCCTGGGGTGTCGATCTGGCCTGGTGCCGTTCGACGTGAGGGTGTGAGAGGCGGGGGCTGGCCCCGCCTCCTGCTCGCTGAGGAGTCGTCATGCCGCGTTTTCTGACCCTGGTCCGGTTGTCGGAGAAGGAGCCCGCTGAGGGGCACGGCCCTGAGTTCGGGGAGAAGATGGGTGCGCTGTTCGAGGAGATCACGAAGGCCGGGGTCATGCTCGACACGGCTGGTCTCACCCCGAGCGCGCAGGCCACCCGGGTGACGTGGGAGGACGGCAAGCTGTCGTACACCGACGGGCCGTTCGCCGAGAGCAAGGAAGTGATCGGCGGCTACTCCATCTCTCAGTGCAAGGACAAGGCTGAGGCGCTGGAGTGGGCGCGGCGGTTCCTGGAGTGCCACGAGGCGCACTGGACGGTCACGTGTGAGGTCCGGGAGATCACCGAGGGGTGATGATCCGGGGTGCGGCCGGGTGGCGTGCTGCCACCCGGCTGGGATCATGGGGCGGTGTCTGCTGTGGAGGTTAGGGCGACCGTCGAGGCGGCGTTCCGGATCGAGTCGGCGCGGATCATCGCCGCGGTCACGCGGATCGTCCGCGATGTGGGGATCGCCGAGGAGCTCGCCCAGGATGCGCTGGTCGCGGCACTGGAGCAGTGGCCGGAGGCCGGGGTGCCGGATCGGCCGGGTGCCTGGCTCACCGCTGCCGCCAGACGGCGGGCCATTGATCTGGTACGGCGGCGTGAGGTCTACGCGCGCAAGCTCGCGGAGGCTGGGCGGGAGCTGGCTGACGTGCCGCCGGTGGAGGTGGGTGATGCCGAGGACATTGATGATGACCTGCTCCGGCTGATGTTCACCGCTTGTCATCCGGTGCTGGCGGCGGAAGCGCGGATCGCGCTGACCCTGCGGCTGCTGGGCGGGCTGACGACCGGGGAGATCGCGCGGGCGTACCTGGCGCCGGAGCCGACCGTCGCGCAGCGGATCGTCCGGGCGAAGCGGGCACTGGCGAAGGCTGCTGTGCCGTTCGAGGTGCCGTACGGGGCTGATCGGCAGGAACGGCTGGCCTCTGTTCTTGAGGTTGTGTATCTGGTGTTCAACGAGGGGTACTCGGCTACCGCCGGGGCCGACCTGGTGCGGCCCGCGCTGTGCGAGGAGGCGATGCGGCTGGCGCGGGTACTGGCTGGGCTGATGCCGGGCGAGCCTGAGGTGCACGGGCTGGTCGCGTTGCTCGAGTTGCAGGCTTCGCGGCTGGCTGCGCGGACGGGGGCCGGCGGGGAGCCGGTACTGCTGGCCGACCAGAACCGGCAGCGCTGGGACCGGCTGCTCATCCACCGGGGGCTGTCGGCTCTGGAGCGTGCCGGTACCGGGCCGTACTCGATCCAGGCGGCGATCGCGGCGTGTCATGCCAGGGCTGCCCGGTACGAGGACACGGACTGGGCGGCGATCGCCGTGTTGTACGGGGGGCTGATGATGGTCGCGCCCTCCCCCGTCGTCGAGCTGAACCGGGCTGTCGCGCTGTCGATGGCGGAGGGGCCCGCCGCTGGGCTGGCAGTGGCCGACCAGCTGACGGGCGTGGCGGCGCTCCGGGACTACCACCTGCTGCCGAGTGTGCGCGGTGACCTGCTGGCGCGGCTGGGCCGGGTGGAGGAGGCCCGGGCCGAGCTGGAGCGGGCTGCGGCGCTGACCCGGAATGAGCGGGAGCGGGAGTTGCTGCTCGCGAAGGCTCATGGTCTGGGACTTCAGCGCGGGTAGCGTCGGGTGGATGCGCATCCTGGTGCTTGGCGGTACCGCTTTCGTGGGCCGCGCCATCGTGGCCGACGCTCTCGCACACGGCTTTGATGTGACTCTCTTCAGCCGGGGCCTGACCGGCTCCGATCTCTTTCCCGGCGTACCGCGCCTGGTTGGTGACCGGGCCACTGGTGACTACTCGGCGCTCACTGGCGGCGAATGGGACGCGGTGGCGGACGTCAGCGGGTACGTGCCGCGTGAGGTGAACCAGGCGATGGCTGTGCTCGGGGACCGGGCCGGGCGGTATGTGTTCATGTCCAGCCAGGCCGTGTACCAGGAGGACTGGGCAGAGGACGGGTCCACCGAGGACACTCCGCTGCGGCCGGCGGTCCGGGACACCGAGGTGCTGACCAATGCCACGTACGGGCCGTGCAAGGTGGCGTGCGAGGAGGATGTCGCTGGCCGGTACGGGGACCGGGCGACGATCGTGCGGGCCGGGAAGGTCGCCGGGCCGTGGGACAACCAGGGGCAGTTCACGTACTGGGTACGGCAGGCGCAGCGGGGCGGGACGGTCGAGCTGGCCGCCGACCCGGAACAGCCGGTGCAGATCGTCGACGTGCGGGACCTGGCCCGGCTGACCGTGCGGCTCGTCGCTGATGGGCGGGCGGGAGCCTTCCACGCGGTCGGGCCCGCCGAGCCGACGACGCTCGGCGGGCTGATCCGGACGTGCGCGGAGGCTGCGGGGAGTGCGGTGCGCATCGTGCCGGTCGAGCACCGGCCGGGTGTGCCGCTCGCCAGGCCCCGGGAGCACTGGGCGACCCAGCGGCGTTCGGCTGCAAAGGCGCGGGCCGCAGGGATGCCGGCTACTCCCCTGCTCACGACCGCCGCGGATGTGCTCGCGTGGGATGTGGCCCAGGGGCAGCCGGACTTCGTGTGATCCCCTGGCTGGGTTCCCGCACCGCCGTGAGTGGTGGCGGATGCGGGAACCAAGGGTCCGGGCCAGGGCGTGTCCTGCCGGTCTTGCCGAGGTCGCGGCGAGCCTGAGAATCCTGCGCCGCCGGTCGTGCTCTCAGGCCGGCGCGACCCGGTGAAGATCGGCAGGACACGCCCTACGTGAGGGCCAGGCGGATCACGTCCGCCACGTCGGCGACGGGGTGGATGGTGAGTTCCTTGCGGATCTCCTCGGGTACGTCGTCGAGGTCCGGCTCGTTGCGGGCCGGGATGATCACCTCGGTCAGGCCGGCCCGGTGCGCGGCGAGCAGCTTCTGCTTCACGCCGCCGATCGGGAGCACGCGGCCGTTGAGGGTGACCTCGCCCGTCATGCCGACCTCGGGGCGGGCCGGGCGGCCGGTCGCCAGGGAGGCGAGCGCGGTGACCATCGTGATCCCGGCGCTCGGGCCGTCCTTGGGGATCGCGCCGGCTGGTACGTGCAGGTGGATGCGGCGTTCGAGGGCCTCGGGGTCGACGGCGGATCCGGCGCCGTGGGACTTGAGGTACGACAGGGCGATGTGCGCTGACTCCTTCATCACGTCGCCGAGCTGGCCGGTGAGCGTGAGGCCCGGCTCGCCCTTCGCGAGGGCGGTCGCCTCGATGAAGAGCACGTCGCCGCCGGCGCCAGTGACGGCCAGGCCGGTGGAGACGCCCGGTACGGCCGTGCGCTCGGCCGACTCGGGGGTGAACCTGGGGCGGCCGATGTAGCTGGACAGGTTCTCCTCGGTGACGGCGATCGTGGCCGGGTCGTCGGCGAGCCGTACTGCCGCCTTGCGGAGGATGCGGGCCAGCGAGCGTTCGAGCTGCCGGACACCGGCCTCGCGCGTGTGCTCGGCGGCGATCCGGCCGAGCGCGGCGTCCGTGATCGTCACGTCGGCCGTGGTCAGGCCTGCCCGGTCGAGCTGGCGTGGCCAGAGGTGGTCGCGGCCGATGGCCACCTTCTCCGCCTCGGTGTACCCGTCGAGGGTGACCAGTTCCATCCGGTCGAGGAGCGGGCCCGGGATGGCTTCGACGACGTTGGCCGTGGCCAGGAACAGCACGTCGGACAGGTCGAGGTCCACTTCGAGGTAGTGGTCGCGGAAGGTGTGGTTCTGGGCCGGGTCCAGCACTTCGAGGAGGGCCGCGGCGGGGTCGCCTGCGTACCCGGCCGAGATCTTGTCGACCTCGTCCAGGAGCACGACCGGGTTCATCGTGCCGGCCTCGCGGATCGCGCGGACGATCCGGCCGGGCAGCGCGCCGACGTACGTGCGCCGGTGGCCGCGGATCTCGGCCTCGTCGCGGACGCCGCCGAGCGCGACGCGGACGAACTTGCGGCCGAGCGCGCGGGCCACCGACTCGCCGAGGCTGGTCTTGCCGACTCCGGGCGGGCCGGCCAGCGCCAGCACGGCACCGGAGCCCCGGCCGCCGACGACGTCGAGGCCCTTGGCTGCGCGGCGGTTGCGGACGGCCAGGTACTCCAGGATGCGGTCCTTGACGTCCGCCAGGCCCGCGTGGTCGGCGTTGAGGATGTCGCGGGCGGAGGGCAGGTCGGTGTTGTCGGTGGTCCGCGTGTTCCACGGCATGTCGAGGATGGTGTCGAGCCAGGTCCGGATCCAGCCGGCCTCCGGGGAGGCGTCGCTGGCTCGCTCGAGCTTGCCGGCCTCGCGCAGCGCGGACTCACGGACGGCTTCTGGCAGGTCAGCCTGCTCGATCCGGGACCGGTAGTCGCCGGCGCCCTCCGGCTCGTCCTCGCCGAGTTCCTTGCGGATGGCGGCGAGCTGCTGGCGGAGGAGGAACTCGCGCTGTGTCTTCTCGACGCTCTCGCGCACGTCCTCACTGATCTTCTCGGAGACGTCCAGTTCCGCGAGGTGGTCACGGACCCAGGTGGTCAGCTTCTCCAGCCGCTCGGCCACGTCGGCCGCCGCGAGCAGCTCGACCTTCTGCTCCAGGGACAGCCAGGGTGCGTAGCCGGCGGAGTCAGCCAGTTCCGCTGGCTCGGTGATCCGCTCCACGGCGTCGATGACCTGCCAGGCGCTGCGCCGCTGGAGAAGACCAATCAGGACTTTCTTGTACTCGCGGGCCAGCTCCCGGATCCGCTCGGTCGCGGGGGTTTCGGGTACGGCCTCGGCCTCGACCCACAGCGCGGCACCCGGGCCGGGGACTCCGGAGCCGATCCTCGCCCGGGTCAGGCCGCGGATCACGGCGGCTGGTTCGCCGCTGGGGAGCCGTCCGACCTGCTCGATCACGGCGATCGTGCCGACCGGGCCGTACTCGCCGTCCAGCCGGGGTACCGCGAGTACCTTGGAATCGCCTGCCGTCCGGGCCGCGTCGACAGCCGCCTGGGTGGCCGGGTCGAGGGTGACCGGGACAGCCATTCCGGGCAGGAGTACCGAGTCGGCCAGGGGCAGGACCGGAAGTGTCGCCATCTCGCACCTCTGTAATCAGGTAAACATGAGCCTGCACCACTCAAGTTACGAAAGGTTAGTTCTGTTCCCGGTGAGTGATGGCCGTCACAGCCGGCGTTGCTCTCGATGGCCGCTTCCGCCGATCGAGGGTGATGATTGGCGAAGGGGCCGGTTGTGCCCTGCGCGGGAGGGTGTCATGGCCCGGCGTGCGTGGTTCGTCCTGCTGTTTTCGCTGGTACTGGGCCTGGTGGGCTTGCTGGGCTCACTGGGCTGGGGTGGCTCCGGCTGGCTGCCTGGCGCGGCGGGGGCGGCGGATGGCGACGGCGCTGTGCTGCGGACCCGGGTAGCCGGGCCGATCACGCCGGTCATCGCCGACCACCTGCGTGACGGGGTCCGGGAGGCGGAGCGCGACGGGTACCGGGCGTACCTGGTGGAGCTGGACACGCCGGGCGGGCTGGACACGTCGATGAGGTCGATCATCCAGGGGTTCCTGGAGGCTGGCGTGCCGGTCATCGTGTACGTCGAGCCGTCCGGCGCGCGGGCGGCGTCGGCCGGGGCGCTGATCACGTTCTCCGCGCATGTGGCGGCGATGGCCCCGGGTACGACAATCGGGGCGGCGACCCCGGTCGACCTGCAGGGCGGCAAGATCAGTGACAAGGTCATCAACGATGCCGCGGCTTTCGCGCGTTCGGTGGCGGCGCACCGCGGCCGGGACGCTGACTTCGCGGAACAGACCGTCCGGGAAGGCCGCGCCGTGGCCGCCGACGAGGCGGTGCGGCTGGGGGCCGCGGACCTGATCGCCCGGGACCGGGGCGAGCTGCTGGCCCTGGCCGACGGGCGCACCGTCACCCTGGCGGACGGCCGGGAGATCGTGCTCCACACGGCCGGAGTGACCATTGTGGACCGTGACCTCGGGGTGTTCCGATCGCTGCTGCAGCTGCTCGCCGACCCCAACCTGGCATTCCTGTTCCTGTCGCTCGGCACGCTCGCGCTGCTGTACGAACTCGCGAACCCAGGCCACCTGGTCAGCGGGATCACCGGCCTCATCATGCTCGTGCTCGGCTTCGTCGCGCTGAGCGTGCTGCCGATCAACATCGGCGGTGTGGTGCTGGTGCTGGCTGGGATGGCGTTGTTCGCCGCAGAACTGTTCACGCCCGGGACCGGCGTACCGGCCGCCGCCGGAGCGGTGTGCCTGCTGGCTGGCGGGCTGCTGCTGTTCCAGGGGCCGTTCCGGCTGAGCCTCGCCGTCGTGCTGCCGGCCGTGCTCGTACTGGCTGGCGGCGCGATCCTCGCTGGCAGGCTCGTCTGGGCTGGCCGGCAACGACCGGTCGTGAGCGGCACGGCGCTCCTCATCGGGCAGGAGGCGACGATCCGCCTGGTGGACGGGCCCGGGGCTGGCGCTGGGGCTGGTGGACTGGGCCGGGTCGTTCTCGAAGGCGCTTGGTGGAACGCCAGGCGGGCTGGCGGGGCGCTGCGGGCCGGGCAAAGGGTACGTGTGGTCGGGGTGGAGGACCTTGATCTCGTGGTCGAGGTGGTTAAGCCGGTTGGGGTGGACGGGCAGGTTGACGCGGCCGAGCTTGTGGGGGTGGCAGGAGTCGTCGAGCCGGTTGACGTGGTCGAGGTGGCTGAGCCGGTCGAGGTGGTCCAGCCGGCTGAGGAACGTCTGGGGGCCGAGGTCGCTGACGGGCCGCCGGAGGCTGGGTCTGCCGGCGGGGGCCCGGCGGGAAAGCCTCGGGACGGAGGCGCGGGTGGCGGGCCTGGTGATGGGCGTGGAGGAGGCGGAAGATGAGTAGCGGGCTGTTCGGGCTGGTGCTCGCCCTCCTGGTGGTGATCGCGCTGTTCGCGGCGTCGGTGCGCGTGCTCCGGGAGTACGAGCGAGGGGTTGTTTTCCGTCTTGGGCGCGTGATCGGAGCGAAGGGGCCAGGTCTGTTCTTCCTGATTCCGGTCATCGACCGGATGGTGCGGGTATCGCTGCGCACCGTGACCCGCGAGATCCCGCCGCAGGATGTCATCACCCGCGACAACGTCACGGTCAACGTCAACGCCGTCACGTACTTCAACGTCGTGGACCCGGTCCGGTCGGTCGTGGCCGTGGAGGACCACCTGGCCGCGACGTCGCAGATCGCGCAGACCACGCTGCGCAGCGTCCTGGGCCAGGCGGATCTCGACGACCTGCTCGCCAAGCGCGACGAGCTCAACCAGCGGTTGCAGCAGGTCATCGACGAGGTGACCCAGCCGTGGGGTGTCAAGGTCACACTCGTCGAGGTCAAGCAGGTGGAGCTGCCGGAGACCATGCGCCGCGCGATCGCCCGCCAGGCCGAGGCCGAGCGGGAACGCCGCGCCAAGGTCATCCACGCCCAGGGCGAGAAGCAGGCCGCCGAGGCGCTCTCGGACGCCGCGGCGATCCTGGAGGTACATCCGGCGGCGGTCCAGCTCCGTGTCCTGTCCACGATGGCCGAAGTGGCCGCCGAGCGGAACTCGACGCTGATCTTCCCGCTGCCGGTGGAGGTGATGCGCCTGATCGACGCGATGGGGCGGCGGGAGTGAGGCTCAGCTGGGACTGGGCTGTGTGACTGGGGTCGGCCGGAACGTATTACTGGGCCGGAACGGGTAGTTCGCGGAGCCGGACCACTGGGGACAGGGCGATGCCGATCACCACGGCCGCCGAGCCCGACGCCGCCACGGCCAGCGCGCCCCACGCGCCGAGCCAGCCGGTCGCGTACCCGGCGAACAGGCCGCCGAGCGCCCCGCCGCCGAAGAGCAGCGTGCGGAACGCGGCCGTCATCCGCCCCATCATCGCCTGCGGGGTACTCGACTGGCGGAGGCTCACGATGATGACGCCGGCGACGCCGAGTCCCAGGTACGTGACGAAGAACGAGGCGACGAACATGCCGATCATGAGGGGGCGCGGGCCGGCGGCGAGGACGAGGAGCGCGGGGCCGAGCAGGAGGGCTGACTGGGCGATCAGGTACACCTTCCCGAGCGGGAACCTGGCGATCACCTTGCGGGAGATCAGCGCGCCGCCGAGCCCGCCGACCGAGGCGGTCGCGAAGATGCCGCCCAGGGTCGCCGACGGCAGGCCGAGGTCACGGGTGCCGTAGAGCAGGAACATCGTCCACACCGTGATCATCGAGAAGTTGCAGCAGAAGCCGATCAGGGCCAGCGCGCGCAGTACCGGGCTCCCCCACACCCAGCTCAACCCGGCGCGCAGCTCGGCCAGCAGGTGGCGGCGGGTCTCCGGCGGGGCTGGCTTGGGTTCCGGGGTGCGGATGAGCAGCAGGGAGACCATCGAGACGAGGTACGAGAAGGCGTCGACGACGAGGGCGACCGGAGCGGTCAGCCAGCCGATCAGCAGGCCGGCCAGGCCAGGACCGGCCACATCGGACGCCGAGGAGCTGACGCCCATCTTCGCGCTCGCCTCGACGTAGTGGCCGGGGTCGCGGACGAGGGCCGGTACGTAGGACATCCAGCTCACGTCGAAGAGGACGGACGCGATGCCGATCGCGCACGCGATGACGAGCAGCGGGGTCATGGTGAGCAGGTCGAGCCAGTACAGGATCGGAATGGCGGCGATCAGGACCAGGCGGACGGCATTGGCAGCGAGCATCACGTTCCGGCGGCGGCACCGGTCCACCCAGACCCCGAACAGCAAGGCCAGGCCGAGGTAAGGGGCCAGCTGAAGAAACCGGAGCACGCCGACCTGCTCGTCGGACGCACCGAAGGCGTGGATGGCGGTCAGCGGCAGCGCCAGGGTGGTGACCTGCGTGCCGAGGAGCGACAAGGTCTCGCCGAGCCAGAACTTCAGGAAATCCCGGTTACCCCAGAGGCTGGCACTAGTGCTGGCTCCGGCCGTTCCGGTTGCTGGGGCCGGGGCCTTGGCAGGGGCGGGGCCGGGAGCTGCGGGCGGAGCGGATAGCGGTTCCGGGGAGGTGGCAGTAGCGCTATTCTTGTCTCTCATGGCAGACAGTAGCACTTCTGCGGAACTGGCAACCAGCCTCCGGACCCTGCTGGGCGAGCTGTCCCCTGGCGACCGGCTGCCCAGCAGCCGCGAGCTCGTTCAGCGGTACCGGGTCAGCCCGGTCACCGTCGCGCGGGCCATCGCGCAGCTCGCCGCCGAAGGTTCAGTGATCACGCGGCCCGGCAGCGGGACGTACGCCGCTCAGCGAGTCAGGCCTGGGCGGGCGGCCGCCGATACCGGCTGGCAGACCGTGGCACTCACCGACCGCACCGTGGACCTCCAGTCCATTGCGGACATGCCTGGTGTCCCGCCGCCCGGCACGATCATGATGGACGGCGGGTACCTGCACCCGAATCTCCAGCCCGTGAAAGCCCTCAGCTCCGCCCTGGCCCGTGCGGCCCGCCGCCCGGGAGCCTGGGACCGTGCGCCGTCCGAGGGCCTGGCCCCGCTGAGGTCCGTGTTCGCCAACCTGGCTGGCGGGGGCGGCGGTACGGGAGGTGCAGCGGGTGGCGTCAGTCCCGAGGACGTGCTGATCACGTCGGGCGGGCAGAGCGCGCTGTCGATGACGTTCCGCGCGATCGCCGCCCCGGGCAGCCCGATTCTGGTGGAATGCCCGACGTACCCGGGCGCGATCGCGGCGGCGCGGGCTGCCGGGCTGCGGCCGGTACCGGTGCCGATCGACGAGCACGGTACCCGGCCGGACCTGCTCGCCGACGCGTTCGCCATGACCGGGGCCAGGTTGTTCTACTGCCAGCCGGCGTTCAGCAACCCGGCCGGTACGGTGCTGGCGGCTGCACGTCGTGCCGAGGTCATCGACGTGGCGCGGGCCTCGGGGGCGTTCGTGGTAGAGGACGACTTCGGCAGGTACCTGAGCCACGGCTCCATCCCGCCGCGCCCGCTGCTGACCGACGACCAGGACGGCACCGTCGTGTACGTCACCTCGCTCACCAAGCCCGCCGCGCCGAGCATGCGGATCGGTGCCCTCATCGCCCGCGGGCCGGTCATGGAGCGGCTTCGCGCGATCCGCCAGGTCGACGACTTCTTCGTCGCCAGGCCACTCCAGGAAGCCGCGCTGGAACTGCTCAGCTCCCCGGCCTGGGAACGCCACATCCACGGGCTCGGGATGGCCTTACGCGACCGGGCGGCAGCGCTCGTCGCCGGGCTGGAACGGCACCTGCCGGGGTGGGAGGTGACCCGGTACCCGGCTGGCGGGCTCCACCTGTGGCTCCGGCTGCCGGCCGGGACGCGGTGCTTGCAGGTGACCGTGGCGGCACGGGCGGCGGGGGTGGCGGTGAGCCCTGGATTCCGGTACTTCGCGGCAGAGGTACCCGGGCCATACCTCCGCATCGGCTTCGCGGCGACGGCCAGCCAGGCCGAACTGGGCGAAGCCGTCCAGCGCCTCGCCACCGTCGCAGCCTGACCGATACCGCCGCGCGCCGCCCCGGAAGAGTGCGCTACTCTGTACCGGCTGCCGGGGTTCGTCCCCGGAAGTGTTCGGGCTGTGGCGCAGCTTGGTAGCGCACTTGACTGGGGGTCAAGGGGTCGCAGGTTCAAATCCTGTCAGCCCGACAGTGTAGTACCAGGTCAGGGCCGGGTTTCTGAAGATCAGAAACCCGGCCCTTGATCATTTGACCCCAGTTGCCCCCCGAGGGCCGGGGTGACATAGGACGGCAGCTCAGCGGGGGTGAGCGGATATCCAGACGGTTGTCCCCTGTGGTCAAACCGATCCTCGGCGGCAGCCACCCGGCATGCCCCTCCTGGCCCCACATCCACGCCCGAAGTTCCAGTGAATGGCTCAAGTCCGCGCCGTGACCACATGACGCCAGCCAATCATGGGCATCGGAGGGAAGTCTCGGGCCGCAAGTACGCTGCGCCATGCAGTTCAGGCCCTCACTTCACAGTGAAGGCCTGAAACTTCTGCCGCCCTCGGGGACTGCTGGCCCGACTCGGGCCAAAAATGTCACGTGCCGCCCTCAACACAGCTTCATCCACGGTTATCGATTACTTGGAGTGGCAGGCGCAGCTGCGGGGCTAGCGCACACGCCAGGTCAGCCAGCCTGGGGCGGCTCACCCCGGATCGCTGCCGAGGCGCGGTTCAGCAGGTCGCGGAGCTGCGCGGCTTCCTGGGCTGTGAACGCCGCCGCCAGCCTGCGCTCGATCTCCACCGCCCGCCGGTCAGCCAGCCCGAGCAGCCTCGTGCCCTGTGGCGTGAGCCGGGTCTCCAGCACGTGCTGGTGCAGGGAGTGCGCCGCCCGTTCCACCAGACCGCGTCCTTCGAGGACCTTGAGCACCGCCGCCATGTTCTGCGGGGTGACCAGGCAGGCCCTGGCCAGGGCCGCGCCGGAGATACCGGGCTGCTCAGCGAGGGCGAACAGCGCCGCGTACTGCCCCACGGTCAGCCCCGCCTCCCGCAGGGCTGCCTGCTTGGCGCTCATCAGTTCCTGCTCGGCCCGTTTGATCTCCAGGCCGAGCCGCTCGGCGGCGGGCATTGTCATGGCGGTGAGTTTACCCAGCGCAACTCTCGTACGTTTATCAAAAATTTGATTCTCATCAAAAATGAGACTACGGTTCGGGTCATGCGCACCATCCTGATCACCGGGGCCGGCCGCGGCCTCGGACTGCACCTGGCCCGCGAGCTGGCTGGCGAGGCCCGCCTCCTCCTGCACGGCCGTGACCCCGCCCGGACCGCCGAGGTGGCGCGGGAGTTCCCCAGCGCCCGGCCGCTGATCGCCGACCTGTCCGACCTGAGCCAGGTGGACGCCCTGGCCGCCGAGATCCTGGCGACGGAGCCCCGGCTCGACGTCGTGATCCACAATGCCGCGATCGGCGGCGGGCCCTTCCGGGGCCGCGAACTGAGCGCCGACGGCCACGAGCTGCGGTTCGCCGTGAACCATCTGGCACCGGCCCTGCTCACGCGGCTGCTCCTGCCGCTGCTTCGTGCCTCGGCCCCGGCCAAAGTGATCAATGTGGCCTCGATGGGCCAGGCCCCGATCGACTTCTCCGACGTGATGCTGGAGCACGGGTACGACGGCATCCACGCCTACTGCCAGGCCAAGCTCGCCATGATCATGGATACGTTCGACCTGGCCGAAGAAGCCGCCGGTTCCGGGGTGGCCGTCAACGCCGTGCACCCCGCCCACCTGATGGCCACCACGATGGTCGCGGACGCCGGCCTCACAGCGGCGACCAGCACCACCGAGGGCGCCGCGCCCGTACTTCGGCTGGTACACGACGAGTCCGGCACCACCGGGCGCTACTTTCACCAGCTCGAGGACCGGCCAGCGCACGAACAGGCCTACGACCCAGACGCCCGGGCCAGGCTCCGCGCCCTCACCGCCGCCCTGCTGCGCCCGTAACCGCCCGGCTGCCCGGCTGCCCGGTGCCAGGAAACACGCGGGTAACGGGACGGGGCTTCCCCTGGTCGTGCGGGGCGATAAAACGAGCGGTGCGCCGTCGAGGCGATGTGGCGGTTCCGGGGTCGGGGTGGACACGGCGTGATCGGTGGTTCAGCCTTGTCCGGTGCGGAACGAAACGTTCTATGTCACGGTAGCCCAGGTGCTGCCGGCCCTGGTCATCGCGCTCGTGGTCGAGCTGGGTTCGATCCTCGGCGTGATGCTCAAGCAGTACGACGACCGGGGTGCCGAGGTGACCCGGCTGGAGGCGGCCAGAAGCGCCGGGTCGGGCATCGACGCCAGCTTCGAGGCCGAGGAGCGGCACGCGAGGGAAACACTGGCCCGCGTGACCTTTCCCCTGCGGATCATCGCGCGGCTGGCCGCGGTCGCGGGCGCGGCATTCCTGCTCGGCGAACTGGCCTCGCTCGCGGTGGTCTTCGCCGGTACCGGCGGCTGGTTCCCGTGGGTCGCGGCACCGCTGGCCTGGCTCGCGCTCGTCGTGTGCCTCCTCGTCGTCATCGCGCTACCACTGGTACGGGCCTTCTGGTGGGCGATGAGCTCCCGCAACGGCATGCCAGGAGCCAGCTAACGGCCTGAAAGGACTCGCTCATCGCGAGGCGCCGCACACCGGCCGGATCGCGGGCGTGCGCGCCGGCCGTGAACGGAACGAGCGCGGGGAGGGCCTGTGCCCTGCCGAGGCGCTGGCCCGCACAGCGCAGTGCCAGGTCTGCACTGGAGGTAGCCCGCCAGAGGCTTGTCACCGGCCACGCGTGGCACATGGCCCGGCATCCTCCCTGAGGCTGCGGCCCCGGTTTCTCACCTGGGCTGGTGCATCTCTCCCGGCGTCAGCCGGGGTCCCGGCCGCCGGCGGACGGCTGCTGCGCGGGGCGTCAGTGAGTGGGCTAGGGAGTGTTTGGACATCATCGGAGCCATTCGCCGATGGCGGCGATGCCGATGGTGGCCAGGTAGCGGACGGCGAGTTTTTCGTACCTGGAAGCCACGGCCCGGTATCGCTTATGGCCGTTGATGCCGCACTGGGCTGTGAGGAGTTAGCGCGGTCGGCCAGCACACGGGCAGGGCGTTTGCTGGGCGGCGGACGGTGATCGCGTCGAGCACGCCTGCGAACTGCGGCGCGTCACCGGCCTGGCCCGGCGTGATCAGAACCGGCAGCGGACGTCCCGCCACGGCGACCCGGTCCGCACCCGCCACCGGATCACGTCGATCAGCCTGCGCCGGACGCGACACCAAGGTACGCGGGAAACGGTTTGGATTTGAGGCTGTTGGGTGGCCGGGTGCCCGGCTCTGAGGCCGGGCACCCGGTGGGTGACCGCTAGAGCAGGGTCATCCGGTTCCAGTCGGTGCTGGGGCTCTCCCAGCGGGTGGTGTCCTGGTTGTCGAAGTTCGATCCGTTGGAGTGGATGCCGAACAGCCGGTTGAGCGTGTCGTAGCGGTAGAACGCTAGTACGTCGGCTCGGCCGTCGCCGTCGAAGTCGCCGGTGGTGAACTTGGTCCGGTTGCCGTCCCAGGTGCCCGGGGGCCGGTACCAGGCGCTGGTGCTGGTCAGCTGGGAACCGCTCAGGCTGAAGGACCAGATCCGCGAAGAGCCGTCCGTGGTGCCGTACCACGCCAGGACCTCGGTACGTCCGTCACCGTCGGTGTCGCCGGCGCTGTAGGTCGCAGCCGTGCCGTACCAGTTGCCCGCGCCTGAGTTCCAGACCTCGGTCACGGCGAGGGCGGTGCCGTTCGACTTGAACAGGAAGGCCTTCGAGGAGTTGCCGAAGTCGTACATCGCCATGATGTCGCCACGGCCGTCGCCGTCGAAGTCCCCGCCGAGCAGGCGAGCGGCGTCGCTGCACCAGGTGCCCGCCGGCGCGTTGTGCCAGATCTGCTCGGGCCCGAGGCCGGAACCGTCGGCCTTCGCGAGGTACACGAACATCTTCATCGCGCAGCCGTCGTACTTGTACGACAGCACCAGGTCATCGAAGCCGTCACC
Source organism: Longispora albida DSM 44784 (assembly GCF_000379825.1). GTDB lineage: Bacteria > Actinomycetota > Actinomycetes > Mycobacteriales > Micromonosporaceae > Longispora > Longispora albida. The sequence goes on along the minus strand of NZ_KB903838.1, from coordinate 261,383 downwards.
GTTGAGGTCGGTGGCGACCGGGCTGACCCTGGCGATCGCGGCGCCGTTGAGCACCGTGGTCTCCGGCAGCGCGTCGAACCCGGTGGCGGTGTTCTTGAGCACGCTCGCCTTCACCACGCCGCCGGTCTCCCGGAGCACGACCACGTCCCGGACGGTCATGCCCCGGGCGGTGAACGCCCCGGACACCGCACGGCTGCCGCTGCCGTAGATCGTGGAGGTCCACGCGGTGTTCAGGTCATGCTTGGCACCGTTGTCCGTCCACTTGAGAATGCTGCTGGAGCCGTCGGCGTTGTTGTGCAGGGCGAGCACGTCGGCCCGCCTGCCGATCGGGTCGCGAACGCCCTGGTACACCTGCACCTCGTCGATCTGGCCGGCGAAGTAGCCCGCGCCGCCCCGGCTGCCGATCAGCAGGTTGCCGGTGCCGGCCCAGGCGGCCGCCCCGCCGATGGTCTGCTGGAGCACGTTGTTGACGAACAGTTTCACCTCGCCGGTCTGCGCGTTGTAGGTACCGGTCAGGCGGACCCACTTGCCGACCTCAGGCGAGGCGATCGAGCGGGCGCTCCACCAGGTACCTGTGCCGGTCTTCATCTGCGGGACCTGCATCGTCCACCGGTCGATCCCGGCGTTGTACATCAGGTAGAACGGCTTGAACTGCGTCGGGTTCTCCTGGGTGATGACGACCTGGTCGCCGCCCTTGCTGGCCAGCTTGGCCCAGGCGGAGACGGTCAGCGACTGGTCGGTGTGCAGCACCGGCTCGTTCGTCGTACCGTCGCCGGCCCCGGTCAGGTGCAGGCAGCGCCCGTCGTAGTTGCACTCGGTACCGGCCGGGTTGGTCGGCACCGTGGCGTTACCCCGCCATTCCAGATCGTGGTAGTAGCCGGAGGTGTCGGTGGACGGCGGCGCGTCCTCACCGAACGCCCAGTCCCCCACGCGCACCGGCGGTGCGAGGTCGGCGACCTCTGCGGTGCTGATCGCCCGGTTCCAGACCTGCACCTCGGACAGCTCGCCCTGCAGCGAGCCGCCGTCACGGCCTAGGTAGAGCGGGCCGGTCGCGGCCCAGGTCTGCGGGACGGCCGCCGTGCCTTCCAGCACGCCGTTGACGTACAGCCTGACCTGCCCGGCCTGGCCGTCGTAGACGCCGGTCAGGTGGGTCCACACGTTCAGCTTCGGCGGGGCCGCGGACAGCGCGCTGTAGTACGCGGCTGGCGGTGCCTGGTCGCCGGAGTCCGGGCGGACGAAGGACCAGCGGTTGCTACCCGGGTCGTACTGGAGGTAGAAGGCGCACCGGTGGGCACCGCACTGGGACACGATGGTCCGGTGCCCGGTCAGCGCGGCCGGCTTGACCCACGCCGAAACCGAGAAGCTCCGGGTGGTGTCCAGAATCGACGGTGCCTGCGCGTAGCTGCCGGCGGTGCCGTCGAGCCGCAGTGCCGTCTCGCCGCCACGGATCCGGCCGGGGACACCGAGCGTGCCGCCGGTCAGGGTGGCGTTGTAGACGTGGGGCTGGTTGATCCAGTTGCCCGAGGCGTCCTGGACACGGGTGCCGGTACCGGTGTTGGCGAGCGTGGTGCCGCCGCCCTCGTTCAGGTCCCAGCGGGCGACCGGCGAGGCGAGCGCCGACACGGGGAACTGGTAGACGGCGGTCGCCGTCCGGCCTGCCCGGTCGATCGCCTTGACCCGCAGGGTTTTCGGCTTGTGGTCCCTGGGCTGCCAGGTCACGGTAACCGGCTGGCCCATGCTGGCAGGCTTGGCTTCCAGCTCACCCGGTACGTCGTCGAAGCTCCACTTGAAGCTCGTCACGTCGGCGGAGGACCGGAACGTGAAGCTGCCGGCCTGGCCGACGCCGCCACAGCCGTCCGGCGGGCAGCCGGCCGGCTTGTACACGTCACCGGTGACGGTAGGTGCAGCCGGGTCGACCAGGTCGACGGCGAACTCACAGCGGTCCACCGAGCCCCGGGCGGCGTCGGCGGTGTCGCGGGCTTCGGCCCAGTAGTTGTAGACACCCTCGTTCACGAAGTCGAACCCGCCGGCCGAGCCCTGAGCGCCGCTGGGGAAGGTACCCGTCCAGGCGCCGTTCTGGTAGGCGAAGCCGCTGCCGTTCCACTTGCCCCAGCCGAAGACGGCCTTCAGGGTGTCACCTTCGGGGTCGGAGGCTGAGACCCGGAAGGTCGGCGTACCCGTCGTGACCCACGGCCGGTTGCCGTCGGCCGCGCAGGGCTTGTTGTCGACGCTCAGACCCCACGGCACGTTCGGTGCGCGGTTGAACGTGATGGACAGCTTGACGGTGTCCGGCTTGAAACGCTTCCAGTCGTTCACATCCGACTCACTCGGAGCCTTCAGGCCCAGCGCGATCGCGTCACAGCAGCTCGCGAGGCCCTGCATGAATCCCGTGATCGGCCACTCCATGTGCGAACCGGTGTTGCCGCCCTGCGAACCCAGGTAACTGATCCAGGAGGAGTTGTTCCAGTTCGTCGCCGGGCTGATCGCGCCGACATGCCACAGGTGCACACCGTGGTACCCGCCGGTCCAGGCATTGTTCACATCGGCCATGAACTTCGCGTCGGTGACCGTCGCGCCCTGGATCCCGAGGTTGTCCCACTGGAACATCGAGCGGTAGAGCGCGTCGTAGGAGTAACCGACCTTGGCGAGATTCTCACCGTCGCCCCACCAGTACTCCGTTTCCTTCCACGAGCCGTTCAGGCCACCCACCAGGCACCAGTTCGTGAAACCGGGCCCGATCGCCTTCGGGTCGATCACGATCGGGAAGGCAGCTTCCGGGTCGGCGAGGATCGACTGGTCGGGGACGACAGACATCGTGCCGTTGCCGACCTCGACGGGCATGTCGGCCTGCCGGGCGGCAACCGGTTCCTCGGCGGGTGCCGCCATGACGCCCGGGCGCTTGGCGGTCTTCGCCTTCTTGCCGCCGGACTCCCACATCTGGGCCGCCGCGAAGCCGAACACCTCCTTGCCCTGGGCGTCCACACCGGACAGAAGTTCGCCCGGCTTCTCGGTCAGGGTGAAGCCGGTGGTCTTCACACCGAACGTGATCTTCTTGAGCTTCGGGTTCTTCGCGGCCTGAGGGGTCTTGACCACGAGTACCTGCGAATAGCCACCCATGCCCGCCTGAATCTTCAGGTCCACACCCGGCAGCACCTCGGGATACGTGGCCACCGGCCCGTCGAGGACCGGGGCTGGCAGCGTGCCTTCCTGCCAGGTCAGGGCAAGTTCCTTGCCGGCGCCACCGGCTTTCACCACCGGAGCGGTGCCGCCGCCGGACATGGTCAGCGGCAGCGGGGCCGCGACCGGGCTGACCGAGCCGTCCGCGTTCTTGCGAAGGGTGAGATCGATACTGGCCCAGGAGCCGTCAGACTTCTTGATCCGCTGCTGGTAGGCGGCGGCCTCACGGGTCTGCGTGCCATCCGGGTTCATGAAGGTCTGAGCGGTCTCGGTACGTAGAGAACCGGCTTCGACTCGTTTGCCGCACGTCTTCGCCAGCGCGGCGGCGGCTGCGGGATCCTGGAGCATCAGCTCACACGCCGGGAGCGGCGGTGCTGCCTGGGCGGCCGGGGCGAGCACCAGCGGGGAGACCCCGCCGCCGATCAGCCCGAAAACAGCCATAAGAGTGAATAATGTGGTTGGTTTGCCTGTACGAGCGCGCACTGAAGACGCAGTCGTCATGCGAGTTCCCCGTTCACTTGACGCTGAAAAGCGAGGCTCAGCATCCGCAACTCGAACCGGTCTGTCAATCAAACGGGACGGGCCTGCGGGAGTGAGCCCGCGTACCAGGGCAAAGCCGTCACGCCAAGAATCGCCGATAACGATTCGGATTGATCTCGGCCCCGGGTACGGCCGCGCCTCGGGCCAAGTACCCTGCGCCGGCTTTCGGTTTGCCGTTCGCGCTGGCAGCCGGCCGCCCTCGTACGGGATTGACAGGTTCCGGCGGCGTGCCAATGCTGTCGCTGACCTAGCCATCTCTGGCGTCACGTGAACGGGGAACTCCATGACGGCAGCGTCTTCAGCGCGCCCTCGTACCAAGAAAAATGTCCGGATATCATCGATGCTGGGCCTGATGGGACTGATCGCCAGCGGGTTGTCGCCCCTGGCGGTGGCCGCACCCGCACAGGCGGGACCGGCGCAGGCCGCAGTGTCCTGTGCGGACTCCAGCCCCGGAGCTGCCCAGGCCGGCACGCTGGCCAGAGCCTGCGGCCGGCGGGTGGAAGCCGCGGAGCTGCGCACCGAGAACGGCCAGACCTTCGTGAACCCGGATGGCTCGCACACGGTGGAGCTCACCGCGCTGCCCACGCGGGTCCGGCAGTCCAGTGGTTCCTGGGCTCCCGTCGACCTGACCCTGCGCAGGAACGCCGACGGCACTGTGAGCCCGGTCGCGGCACCTGTCACCCTGACGCTGTCCGGTGGCGGAGGCGGCCCCCTGGTCCGGGCGGCTCGCGACGGCCGCGAACTCGCGCTGACCTGGCCGGGCACCCTGCCCGAGCCCGTCATCGACGGTGAGGCCGCGACATACCCGGAGGTGCTGCCCGGCGTGGACCTGCGCGTGCGGGCAGAGGTGACGGGCTACTCGGAGGTGCTGGTCGTCAAGACCCCGGCCGCCGCCCGCAACCCCGCGCTCAGGAAGATCACCTTCGGCACGAAGACCACCGGGTTCACCCTGGTGGAGAAGCCGGGCGAGATACTGGCCGGGCGGGACCCCCGGGGCGAGGAGGTGTTCCAGTTCAGCTCCGCGCTCATGTGGGAGTCGCAGGCCAGGCCGGTACGCGCTCCGAAACTGGCCGGGCAGCTCGCCGCGCCGCTGGAGCCCGCCCGGGCCGCACGGCAGTCGGTCATGCCGGTCGAGGCAGGGCCGGAGTCCATGTCGGTCATCCCGGACGCGGGGCTGCTGACCGATCCGGACGCGACGTTCCCGATCCTGATCGACCCCAAGGCGACCGCGCCCACCCGGAGTTCCTGGTGCCTGGTCGGCGGGCTGAACAGCTCGTGGAAGACCCAGTCGTACTGGTTCGGCGGCGCCGACACGGACAAGCTGGCCAAGGTCGGCTACGCGACTGACCCGAAGGGCAACGCGCTCTACCGGTCGTTGTTCCAGTGGGACAGCCCGGTGTACAAGGGCACCGAGATCATCCGCGCGAACTTCTCCGTCGAGCTGAACAACGCCTGGCACGGCGGGAGCGAGTACCAGGTCCAGCTCTGGGAGGCCGGCGGGATCAGCCCCAGCACCACCTGGAACAACGCAGTGTGGTCCAGGGACCTGGGCTGGCGGCCGGTCGACGGTGGCAGGCTGGAGTACGACATCACGCATGCCGTGCGCACGTCCACCAGCCCCAACCTCACCCTCGGGCTGACGACCAACGAGTCCAACGTGAACTACTGGAAGCGATTCAAGCCGGACACCGCCACGATCTCAGTGACCTACAACCGCCGGCCCGACGCGCCCGTCAACCTGCGCGTGGACGAGAAGCCCTGCGCGAAGGGCAGCGCCCGCCCCTGGATCACGACGGCCACCCCGATCCTCAAGGCGTACGCCTCCGACGCCGACGGCGACAGCATGAAGGTCTGGATCAGCAACGCCACCTGGTACAACGGCTCGTGGGTCGGCACGGGAGCCGGGTACCAGGACCACGTCCCGAGCGGCACCGACGCACAGTGGACGGCCTCCGGGCTGACCGACGGCGGGATCTACAGCTTCCGGGCGCAGTCCGACGACTACTCGCACCCCGGGCCGCTGTCGGTGGACTTCGGCACCTGCGAGTACCAGGTCGACCTGAGCGACCCGGCCGCGCCTGCCGTCAGCAGCGACGTGTACCAGGCCCCGTGCCCGAAGGACGGCTGCGGCGCGTCCGGACGGACCGGCACGTTCACCTTCCAGTCCTCGCCGGACGTCACCTCGTACAAGTGGGGCTTCAGCGATCCGCCGTCCTACGTGGCGTCCGCCTCCTCCGGCGCGGCCACTGTGTCCTGGACTCCGCAGTCCGGCGGGCCGAAGAGCCTGTACGTGAAGGCCGTCGACCGGGCCGGGCGGACGACCACGACCGTGCACCAGTTCACCGTCGCGCGCGAGGCGTCCGCGGTGGGTGTGTGGAAGCTGGACGAGGGGGCCGGCGCGCCGAAGGTGGCCAACACAGGCACCGGGCCGCAGGTACTCGAGAACGGCCAGTGGGTGAACAATCCTTCGACGTATGACGCCACCCGGGCCGGCAACGATGTCACTGCCGCGCCGGGGCCGGTACGGAACGGCGACACCGCGTTCCGTTTCCCCGGCACGGAAGCCGGCTACGTCAAGGCACCGAAGGTCATCGACCCGACTCGCAGTTACACCGTCTCGGCGTGGGCCAGGCTCGCCTCGTTCAGCCAGCCGCAGCACCTGGTGACCCAGTGCGGTGGCGCCTACAGGTGCGAGTTCTATCTCTCGTACGAGCCCGGCGCCGGCAAGTGGGCGTTCCAGGTGCCGAGCACCGGAGGGAACGAGCCGTCCCTCACCTTCCAGACCGCCTACTCCTTCCAGCCGCCAAAGCTCGGAGTATGGACACATCTGACGGGTGTCTACGATGCCGCGGGCGGGCGCGTGAAGCTCTACGTCAACGGGGTGCTGGAGGGGACGGCACCTGCCCCGTCCAGCTGGCAGGCCGCCAGCGAACTCTTCCTCGGACACAACGTCCACGGCGACATGGCCCAGGCCCAGGTCTGGAACCGGGCCATCAGCCCCGGCGAGATCGCCAAACTCGTGTCGCCCGCCAGGGTCGGCGACTGGGCCTTCGGCGAGGACAACCCGCCGTCCACCGACGATTCCGGCTACGGCAACGACCTGGAATGGAACGGCGATGCCTCGGTGCCCAGCACGACGTGCGGCCACGACGGACGGTGCCTGACGCTGCCGGGCACCCCGGGCTGGGGCAGCACCGAGAAGGCGGTCATCGACACCGACCAGTCGTACTCCGTCTCCGCCTGGGCGAAGCTGGCGAACACCAGCGCGGACTACGTCGTGCTCACCCAGGACAACCCGTCGGAGGTCAAACCGTTCTACCTGAAGTACGACAAGGCATCCGGCCGCTGGGCCATGCAGATCACCCAGTCGGGCACCGGCACGGGCACCTCATGGACCGCGAAGTCCCTGGCCCCGGCAGCGGTGAACACCTGGACCAGCCTCCAGGGTGTCTACGATGCGCAGTCCGGGCAGGTCACGCTGTACGTCAACGGCGTGCTCCAGGAAACGGTGGGCGGGGCGGCCGGCTGGCAGTCCAGCGGCAGCTTCCTGATCGGCAGCCAGAAGACGTCCGGGCACTTCGCCGGGCAGATCGACAGCGTGCAGGTCTCCCAGGGCCTTCCCTCGGCGTCGCCCGCCGCCGACGACTCTCCACACGTGACCATCCTCAGCTCGGCAACGGGCCGGTGCACCTCGCTGAACCACATGAACGACGCCTCACTGCTGGAGATGTGGGGCTGCAACGGCATGGGCCACCAGAAGTTCCAGTTCCGCGCCGACGGCTCGATCATCAGCACAGCGAACGGCCGGTGCGTCTCGCTCAACACCATGAACGACGGCTCCGTACTGGAGATGTGGGGCTGCAACGGTATGGGCCACCAGAAGTTCGAGCTCCGCGCCGACGGCTCGATCGTCAGCTCTGCGACCGGGCGCTGCGTCTCGCTGAACACGATGAACGACGGCTCCCGGCTGGAGACGTGGGGCTGTAACGGAATGGGCCACCAGAAGTTCAGGCTGGGCTAGCGTAAAGAAGGGGGCGTCGCAGGAGGAATTATCCTCCTGCGACGCCCCCTTTCGTATTTTCAAAGGCTCAGAGTTAGGCAAGCTCCAAGCAAATGACCCATATTCCGTGCTCTTCGGTGGTTACACCACACAGTCGCCGACCGTCGCTGGAGATCGTCAAGAACTCTGGCGAGCCCGGCTCGACCTCCAAAGCCTCCGACATCCTGGCGTAGCCAGCCGCTGATCTCACCTTTGCCCAGGGCAGCGCCGAGAAGCCCGTACCAGACGGCGACAACAGGAATGATCCGTCATTCTCGATGATTCCGTGCTGCCGGGCAAGCTCCTCCCAGCAGTCGCCGATCTCAGTCGCGGGTACTGGGCCGCCATCACCCAGTACCACTGTGGGCCTGCTTTCGCTGCTGGCTATCGCTCGCCACGCGGCCAGCGGACTCACTGGCCCAGCCAGCTCGGTTTCCGCAAGCTTCACCAGCCCCGCGTCCTTCAGCAGACGATCACGAGACAAGGCAGGTATACCGCTCATTCCAGTAGCCTAGTCATCTTGTAGTAAAGATGATGCTTTCCACCTACCTGCTGATATCTCTCATAATCCTTTCCTGTCCCCCATCCAAAGTCCACGCCGTCACGGTCGGCTCCGCCCTTCGGCTGCCCGGCGTGGAAATGCGGATCACCGTCGTTTGTGTGATGGGCGATGACCCTGGAGCCATTATCCGTCTCGAACTGCCTGTACCGGCCATGCCCTCCGGTGTCTTCGGAATAGCGGTAGCCCGGCTGGCCACGCCGGAGCGGATCGTTGCCCACTTCCCATTCGGCGTCCGGCTGAGTCCCGCGCGGAATCCCGGCTCTGTCGTAGGCAGCATCCAGTGCGTCCTGCTCAGAATCGAGCTCCTGATCACCAGGCCGGCATGGATCGAACTTGCCGTTGTTGTGAACAAGGACCGGGGCGCCTGCCGCAACGACATAGTAAGTGTGGAGATTGGCGACAGTGAGGTCGCGCATCTGCTTACTGCCGGTGTGGTTGCGGACCTCGATGACAGTGATGCGATGGCCATCGATGGTGTAAAGCTCGCGACCCGGCACCAGCTTGCCGGCATCGGCCCAGGCGCCGCTAGTGGCATCCCAGAACGGGTGGTTCTGAGTCGTGCTCAGCGTTTCGGTCTCGCCGTTCTCGTCCGCGACGGTGAGCTCGGTGAGTTCGGTGTCCCGGTTGGAGTGCAGGATCGTGACCGGTTCCGCTTTGGTTTCGCCCGTGGCTGGGTCGGTCGCCATGACCTCGTCACCGAGGTCGATGTCACCAATGGGCTCCTTGGTGCCGTCGGCCATCAGAACTGGGGTTTCCGGGTCGAAGCTGTGTTTCTTGCGACCCGGAGCGATGGGGCATGCCGCGCCGCCGACGTCGGCCGCCGCTTCCACGGCGTCGTCGGCGCTCTTCTGGCCGGCCTTCGCCGCTGCCTTCGCGCCCTTGACCGGGGTGCTGACGGCTCGGCCGCCAGGTACCAGGTCCATCAAGCCTGTGGCGCAGTCGAGGGACATGCCCTCGCTACAGGTCTTGAAGGTCTCGATCGCGCCGACTGCCGTGGACGCCGCCTGGAGAAACGGGGCGGCTGCCTGCAACGGCGGGATGATCGCGCAGGCTATGGCGGCCACCTGGAGCACCGTGGAGATGGTGCCGGCGTTGTCGTAGACCCACTGGCCCGCTGCCTTGGCGGCGTTGCCGACTGCCTTGGCCGCGTTGCCGACCGTGCTGACCGCGTTGGAGACGGTGTTCTTCACCGCGCTCGCCACGTTCTTCACGAACTTCGGCAGACCCCAGCGCCCGTCCTCGTCCACATAGGTCATGGGGGCGTTGTTGCCGTAGGCGTACCCGTGCATCTGCTGCGGGTCCTTGTTGTCGATCACGGGATCGACGGACACGAAGCGGCCGGTGGACGGGTCGTACTCGCGGGCTCCGACGTGCGTGAGGCCCGTGTTGTCGATCGTGCCGCCCACGAAGCCCTTGTCGAGCCAGGTCGGCCAGGAGCTGTCCTTCTTGCGCTCCGTACCGAACGGGGTCATCAGGCGCGCCGAGACCGCCTGGGTCATCGCGTCGACGGTGATCGACGCGGTGCCGTGGTGGTCGCTGGACACCCACGTGATGCCCGCTGCGACCCGGCTGGCGACCGTGGTGCTGGCGTGGCTGTAGTACCGGGTGCACGTCTTCGCGCCGGTCGCCGAGGTGTACCGGAGTTCCTGGCCCGGCAGGTACAGCGTGGTGCCCTTGGGGTCCTTGCGGAGGATCCGGTTGCCGTCGATGTCGTAGACGTACGTGGTGGTGCCCGAGCCGTCGGAGCTGCTCGCCAGGTGTCCCTCGGCGTCCCAGGTCATGGTCTGGTTGCCGTCGGACGGCGTCGGCCGGGACTTCATGTTGCCCATCGCGTCGTACGCCCACGCGCTGGTCTTCGTGCCGCCGGCCGTCTCGGTGGAGGTGGTTTCCTTCAGCGAGTTCTTGCCGGGGTACGGCGTGTACGACGTCGTGCGGGTGCCGTTCGCCGTCTCGTACTCGGTGAGCTTGATCCGGTTGCCGGCCTTGTCGTACTCGTACACGTGCCGGTACTTGGCCGCGCCACCGAGCGTCGCGCTCTCCGGTGCGGTGTTGCAGTCTCCGTTGGCCGGCGTCCACGCGTCCGTCGTCCGGCGCAGGTAGTCGGACTTGTAGCACTGCACGTCACCGGACGTCAGGTCGGCGGACCGCTTGACGTTGCCGATGTCGTCGTAGTCGTACCGGATGTCGGAGATCGTGGTCGGACCGGTCTGCTTGCTGGTCCAGATCTGGCTGAGCTTGCGGGTCGTGGTGTCGTAGTTCTTCACCACGTCCACGGCGTTGCCGCCGTTGTGCTGGAGGGTGTACGCGCCCAGTTCCCCGAAGGAGGTGTAGGACGTGCTCATGACCAGCGAGGTCTCCAGGCTGGTGCCGTACTTGGACCGCAGCGTGGACGGCTGGCCCTGGGCGTCGTACCCGTAGGTCAGCGTCTCCAGCTTGAGGTCACCGGCGAGCGGCATCCGGATGGTGTCCGGGGTGCCGTCCTGGTTGTACGTGTACACGTAGGTGTACGTGCCGCCGACCTCGGTGCCCGGGATCGTGTGCACGACCCGGGTCGGCTGGTAGTCGATCGTGAAACCGGTGCTCTCCCGGCTGTACGCGCCCTCCGGCTCGTACCGGGTGGCCTTGACCAGCTGGCCCTTGACCGGGTTGCCCACCGTCATGGTGTCGTAGACCCACTCGGCCCGCTTGTTGGCCGGCGCGATCGAGTCCTTGTAGACGCCGGTCTTGCGGCCGATGGCGTCGTAGCCGGTGACCAGCTTGGTGCCGCGGGCGTCAGTGGTGGAGACCAGGTCACCAGCGTCGTTGAACTCCGAGAAGCTGGTGCCCTTGTCCGGGTCGACGCTCTTGGTGGCGCGGCCGAGCAGGTCGTACTCGTACGTCCACACCAGGCCCGAGGGGCCGGTGACCTTGGCGAGCTGGTCCTTGCGGTTGTACTCGTAGAACGTCGAGTCGTAGCTGCCTGCGGTGCCCGGCGTCGGAGCCGCGCCCTTGTACTGCCGGTACTCGACCGTCTTGCCGTGGGCGTCGACGATCGCCGAGCTGGCCGTGCCGCCGTTCGGCGGGGTCACGTCGGTGCGGTCACCGGCGTGGTAGGTCGTCGTGCGCCACTTCTCCGTGCCACCGTGGCTGCCACCGGACGGCGCGCTGACCCGCATGACCTCGGCGATGGTCCGGCCGGCCCCGTCGAAGACCTTGCCGGTCTGCGAGGGGATGACCTCGGACGGCATGAACAGGGTGGTGCCCGGAACCGCCGTGCCCAGGTACGGGTCGTTGGTCCGCTGCTCACGGCCTGCGGTGTCGTAGAGGATGTCGGTCACGACGGCGTTGGGGCCGCCGGCCGCGTCCGGCTTCTGGGTCTGCCGCTTGCGCCACAGGCCGTCGTACAGGTCGTGCGTGGCGATGTAGTTGCCGGCCTGGTTGATCTTCTTGCTGGTGATCACCGTCGGCTTGTCGTTGCGGACCAGGTAGTCGTACGTGATGGTCGCGCTCTGCGCGCCCTTGTCGCGGCCGGGCTTCCAGACCGAGATCAGGCGGCCGAGGCCGTCGTACGCGAAGTCGAGCTTGCGGCCGTTGGCGTCCACCTTGGACATCGGCAGGCCGTAGGCCGGGTCGAACGTCTCCGACGAGGTCCAGCCGAGCGGGCTGGTCTCCGTCTTCGCCGTCAGCGGGCCACCGCTGGCCGGGGTGTAGTCGGTGGTGGTCGTCCCGCCCCGGACATCCTTGGCCGTCTTGATCCGGCCGTGGGTGTCGTAGGTGGTCTCGCCGGTCGTGAAGTACACCGGGCTGCCGGCGTTGTAGGACTTCATCGTCTCGGTCTTGGTGACCTGGCCCCGCGTCGGCGCCGTGCCGTGAGCGAGACCGTCGTAGGAGGTCAGCTCGTCGGTCAGCACGTCGGCGTCGGTCAGGCCGGTGCCAGCCTTGGCCTTCGTGCAGTCCACGGCGAACGACCGGGTGCGCTTCACCGCGCCGGTCAGCCAGGCCGCACCCGTGTTACGGGCGTAGTCGGTCAGGGTGCACTGCTCGTCGCCGGCCGCCGGGGTGCCACGGTCCTCGACCTCGGTCGGGGTGCCGTACGTGCCCTCGAAGGTGGTGGCGGTGCTCGTCGTCCGGGGAGCCCGGCCGCCGTCGAGCGCGATCCGGGTGTGCTTCTCGGCGGCCGGGTTCGTGAACCGGGCCTTGACGGTGATGCCGTTCAGGGTGCGGGTGGCGGTCTCGCCCGAATGCCACGGAACCGAGACCTCTGCCGAGACCTCGGCGCCGCCCGGCCCGTTGTAGACGATCGCCTCACGGGTCATGCCCGCGTACACGTCCTCGTCGTTGATCGCCGGGATGCCGCCGGTGGCGATGGCAGGCATGACCTCGGTGCGGGTGCCGGCGCCGTACTTGTCACCGTGCATGCCGCGGAAGAAGCGGGTCTCGGTGAACGTGCGCTCGGCGCCCTCGCCCTTCGTGGTCTGGACAGCGCCGTAGCCCCGCCACACCGACCAGGTCTTGTTCTCCGCCTTCACCATGCCGTCGTCGTCGGAGTAGTGCCAGGCCGGAGTGCCCGGGTAGTCGTAGTGCGTGCGGACGGCGGTGGCGCCGCCGACCAGGTCGGACTCGACGACGTCGGTCACCAGGTACTTGTGGAAGAAGTCCGTGACCGGGGTGGTGTGGCCCGGCGGGGTCCACTTGACCGGGTAGCAGCGCTTGGTGTTGAGGTGCAGGTTGCTGACGTCGGGCACGTTGCTGCTCGCCACGCACTCCTGGGCGGAGTAGGTGACGTCGAGCTTGCCGCCGGACTCGTTGCTGACGGTCTTGACCCGCCACCAGTTCATCGCCGGGGAGTGGTCGATGGTGTCGACGCGGTTGCTGAGCTGGATGCCGGCGAAGGTCACGTCGGGCAGGGTGGTGGTCTGGCCGCCTGCCAGGCCCCTGTGCCCGATCTTCTTCAGCCACAGCCCGGCTCGCGTACCGTCGCCCGGGTCCTCGAAGGAGTGGGTGAAGGTCCATTCCTCGACAGCGTTCGCGCCGACCTTGGTGGTGACCTTCGCGAGACGCTTGGTCGACCAGAAGCTCGGGGCGACGTTGTTGCACGGCTTGCCCGTGCAGTCCTGGTCCCACGGAGTGTCGGGCCAGTTCGTGGCGTCGTGCGTACCGCAGGCCGCGGTGACGCACCGGTCGGCGACGTCGAACTTCACCGTGAACGGCACACCCGCCACATCCGTGCGGGTACCGTACTCGATCCGGTCCACATAGGAGCTGCGGTCATAGGTGACCGGGTCCTGGTCCGTCTTCAGGTTCTTCGCGTACTTGCCGGTTTCCTTGCCGTAGAAGTACGTCATCGTGTTGCCGTTGAGGTCGACAACGTACTCCAGGTTCCACCGGTAGGCCTGCGTGCAGAACGACGCGGCGAACGTGGCCTGCCGGCACGGCTCACCCGGGTTGTTGCCAGCCACCGGCACGGTCAGCGTCGACTGGGCGGACTTGCCGAACCAGTACTGCACGCCGTCCGTGGTCGTCGCGACCCAGTACTCGCCGTTCAGCGCCCCGTTGCCGGAGCCGGTCCGGCGCTCGACGAACGTGCCGTCGTCGTTGCGCAGGTGCCACCGGTTCGCGTTGTTCGGGTCCTTGATCAGCTCGCCGGCGTGGCCCGACATCGACATCGTCGCGTTGTCGGTCGCCCAGCACTGGTCGCCGGTCTTCTCGGTGTTGTTGTTGCTGTTGGTCATGTCCTCCGAGCACGCCTGGTACTTGCGCTCGATCGAACCCGGGTCCCAGTCCCAGCCCTCGCCCAGCCACGACGGCTGGTTGTTCGAGGCGGCCATCCGCCCGTCGACGCTCGCCGAGGAGTACCCGATCGAGACCGACGGAGCGGGCCCGCCCAGCGCTGGCGGCGAACGCAGCGGATAACTCCACGAGAAGTCACCCGAGTTGCTGCCACCCGACCAGGTGGCCGACGGCGTCAGCGATGTCGCCGAGAAGTCACCCGACGCGCCGGAAGGCGCAGCGGACAACGCCATCAGCGTGCCGCCGCTGCCCGAGGCGCTGGCGGCCTGGACACCCTTGGCCGACTTCGCCGTCGAGGCCGAGGGCAGCTCGACGGTGACCTTGCCGTCGCGGGTGTTGTTCTTCGACGGGAGCTCCGTGCCACGGCACTCGGGCTTGCCCGGGGTGGTGAGCGCGCATTCCGGCAGCTTCACCAGCTTGAGCCGGGCAGCCCAGTCGCCGCCGTACGCCCAGCGGAACTTCGAGTAGTCGACGTCGACCCTGACCGGGCCGGTGCTGGCCGGGGCCGCGGTGCGGAACCCGTCCGCAGAGGCTGCGTTCACCGGGGCTTCCGGCGCGCTGACCCGGAGGAACAGGCCGTCCACGCCGGCCTTGAGGGCCAGGGACCTGTCGAGTACCTCGACGCGGGCTCCGGTGGCTGACGGGGCTGCCACCGCGTCGGCCCCGGCTGCCTTGACTCCGGCTGGCTGCCGGACGGGGCTCACCCAGACGGGCAGGGCGCCGGCCTTGGTGTTGCTCCGTGCGGCGCCAGCCGTCTGGGTACCGTCGGCAGAGAAGTTGACCTCGGCAACGCCCGGAGCCGGCCAGACCGGCGCGGCACCCTGGAACGGTTTGCCAGGCACTGCCTCGGGGGTGGCACCGGCCCTGCCACTGCCGCTGACCGGCTTTTCCTTCTGGGCCTGGGCTGGCTTGGCGTCGACCACGGCCGCCAGCGCCGGAGGGGCGCCCGGCAGGGTCACGACCAGGGCGGCGCCCAGGGTGAGGGTGAGGACTTTCCGGAGGGATGGAAGATGAGGGCGTCTGGATAGACTTCTGGACACAGAAGACCTTTCTGACCTGACCGCTTGGGTGGAGGGGTGGCGTTCACGCAAGCGGGGATCAGTACAGGAAAGACCGTGCCTCATGCAGATCGGGGCATGGCAAAGCCAGCCTTGTCGTCATGGAGCCCCCGCTCGACTAACACCAAAGACGGTGCACAGCATCTCCGCCAGACGACAGGCTGTCAACGCCCTCCGGCGCACATTGGACAGATGCCCCCTATCACTGGAATCGATATCCAACCGGACCATCGCCATGATCCCGGATCATTCATTCCATCGACCTAGTTCAATCCCAGATCACACGCCCATCGTGTACCCGGAACGCCGCCGGCCGTCCCCAGCCAGCGCGCGCTTCAAGCCGATGGCCGGAGCTGGGATCGTGCTGCCGTGAGCGCGAAGCCGAGAAGGTTGCGGCCCCGCTCCAGATCCGGTCACGGGGACTGGCCTCGACCAGGATCCGCTCCCCCGTGCCGAGCAGGAACCTGCCCAGGACACGCATCGGGCACCTCTTGACGGGGTCCCCGATGCGTTCAATAGAGCGATCTAGTGTGGAGTGCAGGACGTCCGGGTCTGCGTTTTGTAGACCGTCGACACTCCCCAGGTCTCGACATCCCCGCTGCACTGATCGAGCAGCTTGTAACCAACCTGAACCGTGTAGGTCGCATCGCTGTAGAACTTGGTTTCGACAACAACAAGCCCTTGCGGGTCAACCGGCGCCGCCTGGGCGGGCGCAGCGAACAATGCGGTCGTGACTGCCAGCAACGCAACGGCCATTGGGCGTTTGAACATCGGATATTCTCCACCCAGTCGACAATATTGATGGCCAACGATATTGACGCTGTCGATTGTTGTCAACGGCACGTCAGCAGGCTGTTCTCCACCCCTGGTTATAGATGGAGTTCCACCCCAGTGTGGATGCCACAGGGTGACCTCTCTCGATAGTTTGCGTGGCATCAGCTTCCTGAATGCGCGGTTTGAGGGGGACAAGACCATGAGTGCGCAGACAACCGAGATGTACGCCTTCGAGCAGCCCGCTGTGCTGGCGGATGACATTCCCTCGTCGCTGCGGATGGTCGCGTCCCACCGTGCGCCGAGCGAGTTGCTGGAGCGCTGGGCTTCGTGGCGGCAGGCCGCGCGAGACCGGGTCGCCCGGCGCATGCGTGCACTTCGCCTGGCGCGGCGCGCGGCTACGCCGAACCTCGCAGAGGGCATCGAACCGGCAGGAACCGCCGCCCTCGCACCCCTCGGCTAGCAGGCCCGCACCCATTCTCCGGTGGCCGCAGTGGCCGCCAGGTCAGCGGCGGGCGATGAGGACGTAGTACTCGTTCTCGTCGACGAAGTTGCCGTCTGGGCTGAGTTCCGAGAGCCGGTCGGTGACCGCCTGGTCGAATTCGGCGAGGCGGTCACCGAACAGGTGCGGGGCGGCGTAGCTGGTGGAGTGCAGGTAGCCGACGATGTTGCCGGTGGTGCGGGTGCGCCGTACCGGCACGGTCATCTCCTCGACGACGCTGAACGCCGACTCGGCGAGGATGTCGAGGTAGGGCCGGTCGGGGCTGCTGAACACCCCGTTGCCAGCGCGCCGGGCGGGCCCGGGGAAATCCTGCACCACCTCGCGGATGGCTACCTTCCACGGGGTCGCCGACCTCCACAGGCTCCGATCGCCGGCGATGGCCACGGCGCCGTCCGGGGCGACGCAGGTACTGAGGACGTCGAGGACAGCGGGCTGGTCCATCCAGTGGAACGCCCGGCAGATCGTGACCAGGTCCGCCTGCCAGCCGGCCGGCGGCCGGAACTCCTCGGCCGTGGCGCATGTGAACGTCAGCGACGTACCGGCCCGCATCGCCGGACGCGCCGTGGCCTCGGCGACCGCCAGCAGGCGCGGATCGGGGTCCACGGCGATGATCTCATCGAACCGGCCGGCCATCGCATCCACCACGAGCCCGGTACCCGTGCCCAGGTCCAGCAGCCGGCGAGGCTCGCCCGGAGCCGCCGCCGCGTCCAGGATCGCGGCCAGTTCCTCCGGGACGCCTGAGCGGAACCGCTGATAGAAGTCGGCCGTGCCATCGAACAGACTCATGACCCCTCCAGCACAACGATCCTGACCACCGACGATCATGCCTCACCTCCACGCCCAGCGATGCCCGTGTACTCCCACAACTGGATACGGACGGGTCCTGGCAACGAGTCGCGTTGGATGTCCAGGACCTCGCGCTCGATAGGCTCCCGGGATGCCGAAGGATGAGAACACGCCACGGTTACCACAGCCGGCCGAGAGGCCGGCCGGGTCGCCCTGGGATCCCTGCCGGTGCCTGCACCCTCCGGACCGTACCCGGCAACGGAAGGTCTGCTTCCACCCGGACCAGCAGAACACCCAGGCAGCTGGCTGGCTGCGGCTTCTTGACCTGATCGAGGAAACAGCCGCAGACGGGCGCACGGAGTTCACCCCTTTCGCAGGATTCAGCGCCGCCGAGCGCAAGGAGGTGATCACTCTGCCTCCGACGATCGCGAAACTCACCGCAGTCACGCACCTGGGACTCCCGCTGCCCGAAGCTCAACAGCAGCCGGGTGAGCACTCGGGCAATCTACGGCAACTACAAGTACCGGCCGCAGTTTCCGCTATTGCCGGCTGTCACCGACAGCAGAACAGCGCTTGACCCCGGCGTCTGGGGCGCCGAGACCATCCGCGAGTGCAGCGTCTGCTCAGGGCCGGCCGGTGCGCAGGTCCAGCAGGTGTGGATCTCCTACCGGATAGGCACCGACGTGCTGCCACTTCTCGTGAACGCCTGCTCGGCGGACTGCGTCGCGGCGCTACCCAGCCCGCAACCCGGCTACGTCCCCCATCCGCACACCGGAGGACCGGACATCGAACAGCCACTCACCGGCCGTTAGAGCTTTCGCGCCGGGGCCCTTCGGTACTCATTTCGGGGTCCGGCTCACCGCGAAGACCGGCATGAAGTCCACGGCCTGCCGGGCCCGGAAATCCTTACGGTATAACGATTTCCGGGCTGGTTGAACGTGGCTAGCAACGGCCGGGGTCGCACCACATCCATTCAGAGAGCTGCCCGGACGGGGAAAACGGGCGCACTAGCGCTCGAAGTTCTTCACGAAGGCGAGGAGCAGCGCGACGGCGGCCGGGAACAGCACCGCGGCCACTAACGGGTACCGGCCCACCCAGCGGTTGAAGGCGTTGTCCGGCAGGATGCCAGCGCTGGCGATGTCGCGGATCGAGACGAGGCAGAAGCAGACCGAGCCGATCGCCCCGCCCACGACGCTGACGTAGCTGATCCAGGCCGACCACCCGTTCATGTCCACGCGGCTTCCGCCGATGGCCGACGCGACGACGAGCCCACAGGCGCCGCCACGGCCAAGGTAGTCGAGGAACCGGGAGCTGAAAGGAATCCAGCGGGCCTTCATGTCGGGCGCGCGTACCGCCTCCGCCAGCAACTGGAGCCGGACCCACCGGCTCTTCCACTGCAACCAGCGCAGTTCCGGGTAGGAACCTGCTGTGTGGATGCGCGCCTCCAGATCGACGGCGTACCTCGCGCCGCGACCCTCGGCCCCCTTCGCGACGTCCCCCTCTTGCAGCGCGAGCCTCAGACGTTTCGTCCGCGGGTCGTCGTCGGCGTTGGCCAGGAGCAGCGACCTGTAGCCCATCTCCCGCTCGGCGAGGTCGGCCGTGCGTCCGGCGCGGTTGTGCACCCCGCGTGCCCACAGAAGGTCGCCCCGGCGCGGCCCCCACCGCAGGAGGACGGTGACCAGCAGGGATCCGCCTGCCGCGTGGGCACGGCCGGCCTGACCGGAGTTCAGCTCGTCGATCCTGGTGGTCAGGGCCGTGTACACGCGATGACTGAAAGCCTGGGCACCGGTCGCCGAGTAGAGCAGGGCCATGACCAGGCAGGCACTCATCAGAACCGAGTACGCCAGGTAGGCCACCAGATAGGCGCCAGCCGACATGTAGCTCTCCTCTCGCGACACCGGACCGTAGCGGCACAAGGGCTGGTGCGACTGTCGCATGGACGTGCGTGGATCACCAGGGCGGGTCCTCACCGCGCTCCAGGACCGGCGAGCCGAGGTGGTACGGGCCGGGCACACCGCCGCCCGGCACGAGGACGGCTCCGTCTGTCCGGGGTGGAACGTCATACGTCCACGGGCTACGCTCGCCCGATGGGGGAATCGACGGTGATCGTCACAGATCTGGTCAAACGCTATCCGAGACAGGACGCCGATGCCGTGGCGGGGCTGTCCTTCGAGGTCAGCCCGGGTGAGATCTTCGGACTGCTGGGGCCCAACGGCGCGGGTAAGTCCACCACGATCGGCGTGCTGACCACCCGGGTCCGGCCCACTGCTGGCAGCGTGCGGGTCGCGGGAGTCGACGTGGTCGCCGAACCGGCCAGGGCACGGCAGCTTCTCGCCGTCGTACCGCAGCTGGGCAACCTGGACCGCTCACTCACTCCGAGGCAGAACCTGCTCTTCCACGCCGCCTACCACGGCGTGCCGAGGGCGGTGCGCAAGGAGCGGGCGGCGCGCCTGCTGGACGAGTTCGGCCTGGAGGCCAGGGCGGATGGCAAGCTCGACCAGTTCTCCGGCGGCATGGCCCAGCGGGTGATGATCGCCCGAGCGCTCATGCACGAGCCCCGGATACTTTTCCTTGACGAGCCGACCGCCGGGCTCGACCCGCAGTCCCGGCTCTTTCTCTGGGAGCGGGTCAGGCAGCTGCGCGGCCGCGGCCTCACGGTCGTGCTCACGACGCACGACATGGCGGAGGCGGAGGAGATGTCCGACCGGGTGGGCATCGTCGATCACGGGAAGCTGCTCGCACTCGGCACTCCGGCCGAGCTTGGCCGGTCCACCACAGCCCAGTCCACTCTGGACATCACGGTCACGGGCCCGGACGGGGAGCTGTGCGAGGCGCTTGCCACCGTCCCGGGAGTGGAGAGCAGTACGAAAATCAAGAACAACCAGTTCCGCCTGTACCTGAAGACGGAGGCCCCCGGCGTGCTCTCCCCCGTGGCGGAGCTGGTCGCCGCGCGCGGTGCCGCCCTGGCAGGGGTGCAGGTCGGCCGGTCCAGCCTGGAGGATGTCTTCATCGGCCTGACCGGGCGGGGGCTGCGGTGACCGGGCGGGCTTTCCTGGCGATCCTGTGGCGCGATCTGTTCGTCACCGGCAAGGAGTTCTGGGCCTTCCTGTTCCAGGTCGCCGTGCAGCCGTTGTTCATCCTCTTCGTGTTCGCCAAGGTGCTCGGCAGCACCGGGTACGTCTCCGCGGACTTCGGGGACCTGCTCCTGCCCGGCATGGTGGCGCTGACGGCCTTCATCACCGCACTCCAGAGCGTCGCACTGCCGCTGGTGGTCGAATTCTCCTACAGCCGGGAGATCGAGGACCGGCTGATGGCCCCGCTGCCCACGGCGCTGGTCGCGGTGGAGAAGCTGCTGATCGCGCTGATCCGCTCGCTGCTGTCCGCCGTGCTGATGTTCCCGGTGGGCGCGCTGGTGCTGGGGTCGGCCCCGTGGCGGGCCGCCGGGCTGCCGGTGCTGGTCCTCGTCCTGCTGCTCGGCGGGCTGACCGGGGCGGCGATCGGCCTGAACCTCGGCACCTGGCTGCCACCGGCCCGGGTCGGCCTGGCCTTCGGGGCGGTGATGACCCCGATGATGTTCACCGGCGCGACCCAGTACCCGTGGAAGGCACTGGACACGATGCCCTGGTTCCAGGTGATCACGGCCTGTAATCCGCTCACCTACCTCTCGGAGGGTGTCCGGGGTGCCCTCGTGCCGGGCGTACCGCACATGTCCCCGATGGTCTGCGTCGCGGTGCTCGCCGTGGCCGGGGCCGTCCTCACGGCCACCGGCCTCCGTGGCTTCCAGCGCAGGGCGGTCAGTTAGAGGCCGTCCTGCCGGGACCTCTATCGCCGGCTGCGGTAGAAGTAGTACGCGCCGATGGCCACAGTGGACCAGGCGAGGGCGAGCACCGTGATGAGGAGCAGTCCGGCGGCGCCGCTGTTCTCGTACAGGGCACGCGGCACGCTGAGCATCGGCGGCACCAGCCACGGCACCGGTGACCAGCGCTGGTCCAGCACCGCCGCGAGGATCACGCTGCCGGTCAGCAGCAGAGCGCCCGGCCCGGCGGCCTTCGTCACCACCCGGCTGGCCCAGGCCCCGATGGCCAGCGCCGCCGGTGCCAGGACGAGGTGCGCCCAGGCTCCCACCGCCACCGACCGCGGGCTCAGGTCCCCGGCACGGATTCCGCCGACCAGCCAGGGCAGGAGCAGGGAGGCTCCCATCACCGGCAGCATGGCGGCCGCCGCGGCGAGCAGCCCGGCCGTCACCTCCCTGACCTGTGAACCCAGCGCAACCGCCGCCAGTCCCCGCTGCCCGTCCGGCTCGGTGTCGAGAAACAGTTTGGCCTGCACCGCCAGTACCGGGAAGAGAATCATGGCTGACAGGCCGTAGACCTCGGCTGCCTGTCCTTGGCCGCCTGCCTGCAACGCCGCGAGCAGCAGCAGGACGCCGGCTGGCGCGATCAGGCCGCGCTGGCTGCGAACGAAGCTGATCAGCCGCATGCGGACCAGCGCGGTCACCGGGCACGCACCTGGATGTCGTGGTGGCCGGCGGCGCGCAGCAGCGCCATCGTCTCCGGCAGCCGTTCCTCGGCCACAGTGACCTCCACAACGCTGCGCCCGCCCGCACCGGGCAGCGCGAAGAACCGGGCGCCGCCGCCCTCGATCAGCAGGCCACGGGCACCGGGTAGCCGGACAGCCTCGCCCCGATGGTCGCTGACCAGGACGGTGCCGCCCCGTTCCGCGACCTCTGCGATGATCGCGGGAATCTCCTCCCTGGCCTGGGTGTCGAGCCCGTCCCACGGCTCGTCCAGGATCAGCAGGTCCGGCGGGGCGAGCAGGCCCTGCACCAGGCAGACCTTACGGGCGGTGCCCTTGGACAGCGCGGTGAGCCGTACCCCGAGGAACTGCGTGAGATGCAGCCGCTCAGCCCAGGCCACGACCGGCACTGACCGCAGGCCGCGCACCCGGCCCATGTGGGTCAGGTACTCCCCCACGGTGAACGGCTGCCCGGCCGGTAACTGGTCGGGCACCCAGCCGATCACGGCCGGGCGGTCGGTGATCCGGCCGCGAGCCGGGCGGAGCAGGCCGGCCGCAGCCTGGAGCATAGTGGACTTACCCTCGCCGTTGCGCCCGCAGACCACGATCACCTCGCCGGGCCCGAACGTCGCCGTCACCCCGCCGAGCACCCAGGGCTCGCCTGGTGAGTACCTCAGCCACACGTCATCGAACTGCACCAGCGCCCCCGTTGTCGTTCCTCATCGGACGATCGTAGTCACATCGTTCCTGGATCATGGTTGTCGATCCTTCGCGGGCGTGGCTAGAGTTCGACTGCGGCGGATACCTACCGTCGCGGCAGACTCCACGGGGGAGCTTCCGAACACCCAGGGGCGGCTGAGCCTGCGCTTTTGCAGTCTGCCGGCCCTCGCCACCACGTCCCGGCGGCCCAGCTTCCCTGCGGACCTGCTGTACCGAATCCATGTATGGAGGTTCAGCATGACCGCCCTTCTGGAATCCACTGATATCGACGTCGCGCAGATCTGGCGTGACCCGGCCTTCCGTGCCTCACTCGGCATGGACGAGCTGGAAACCCTGCCCGCCAGCCCGATCGGCGAGCTGCGCGCGGTCAACGTCGGCGAGATCACCAGCGGCGAGAGCGCCGTGGTGAGCATCCTCTCCCCGGCCGGCTGCCTGATCAGCTTCGCCTGCACCTGGCCTTGCTGCGCCTGGTAACCAGCCGCAGCTAGTCCCTTGTAGACGGTGTGGCGGCCTGGTGGCCGCCACACCCCAGGGCGGGGAGGCCCAGTCTTGAGTGAGACCCACGCGTACCAGCCCGCCGAACCCACCGGCCTGTTCACCGTGCTGCGGCCGCTGGTCGAGGAAGCCACCGCCGCGCTTGCCGGGCGGATCCGGGCGCTGGCGTCCGGCAGTGCCACCGACCCTGAGGCGCTGGCCGCGATCCTCGGCGCGACCTGGCCCCGTGCCGCCCTGGCCAGGGTGGTCCTGCGGCCGCTCGTGCTGGAGATGCACATCGCCCGGATGGAGGGCCGGCTCACGGCTGGCACCCCGGAGGGGCGTTTCCACGAGTACGGCCGGCTGCTGGCCTCCGGGCAGGCGGGGGCGGAGATCTGGGAGCGATACCCGCAGGCGGCCACCGAGTGCGGGCGTCTCCTGCGTTCCTGGGCCGTGGCCCGTGAAGAGTTCGCCACCCACCTGCTCGCAGGCCTCGGGGCGCTGGCCGGACGGCTGCCGGGTACGGATGTCACGGCCATCCGGCAGGTGCGGTTCGAACTCGGAGACCAGCACCGGGGCGGGCGCAGCGTGGGGTTCGTCGAGTTCGGCGACGGCACCCAGGTCGTCTACAAGCCACGGTCGCTGGCCGTGGACGAGAGTTTCCAGCGCCTCCTCGCCTGGGTCACAGCCAAGGGCTTCCGCCCGGGCCTGGCCACCCTGTGGGTACTGCCGCGAGATGACCATGGCTGGATGGAGTTCGCCCCGGCTGCGCCCTGCGCCAGTGAGCTGGAGCTGCGCCGTTTCTACCGCAGGCAGGGCGGCCAGCTGGCGCTGCTGCATCTGCTGCACGCCCGCGACTTCCACCGCGAGAATCTGATCGCCAGCGGCGAGCACCCGCACCTGGTGGACCTCGAAGGGCTGCTGCACGCCGAGGCCGCCGGCGCGGGTTCCGGCCCGGCAGCGCTCGCCCAGCGCCTGGTGAACTCGACGGTGCTGGCGACCGGCCTGCTGCCCCGTCCCGGCCCGGCAGGCTCGGACGTGAGCGGGATGTCCCACGGCGGGGAGCTGAGCGAGGGCGAGGTGCTGACCTGGGACGCGGTCGGCACCGACGAGATGCGGATCGTGCACCGCCGGGTCGAGATGGGCGTCAGCGACAACCTGCCGGTCACCGGCGGCGGCCGGGTCAGCGTCCGGGACCACGCCGGCGAGTTCGAGGCGGGCTTCGAGGAGATGTATCTGCTGCTCGCCACCCACCGCGCCGAGCTGGCAGGGGAACTGGAGCGGTTCTCCCCCGCCCGGGTCCGCGTGCTGTTCCGCTCGACGCAGATCTACTCCGATCTGCTCGACCAGAGCTACCATCCCGACCTGCTCCACGAGCCGCAGGCCCGCGCGGCGTACCTGAGGTCCTGTTTCAGCGGTGCGGCCAGCCCCTCGGCGGCCGAGCGGGCGGTCATCGCCAGCGAGCTGGCCCAGCTCACGGCCGGCGATGTGCCGATCTTCCACGCGCAGGCCACCGGTACCGCTGTCACGGGCGGCGACGGGGCTGTCATCCCGGGAGCGCTCGGCGACAGCGGCCTGGGGATGGTCCAGGCCCGGGCCGCGGAGCTGGACGAGGCTGGTCTCGGCCGTCAGCTGTGGACGATCCGGGCAGCCCTGTCCGTCGCCGGGCTGGATGCCAGCCGCCCGCTCTGGCCCTCCAGGGTCCGGCCCTGGCCCGCCACCTCCGTACCCGCTGGCCAGCTGGTGGAGCTCGCCGTCCGGGCCGGGGACGACCTGCTCCGGCAGGCGGTGCGGGTGCCGGGAGCGACCGGGTGGCTGGGGATGCAGTACAACGACGAGCAGTGGCGGATCGCCCCGGTCGGCAATGACCTGTACTCGGGGACGAGCGGCATCGCCCTCTTCCTCGCGTACCTGGGTGAGGTCAGCGGCGAGACCCGGTTCAGTGACGTGGCCGGGGAGCTGTTCGGCCAGCTCGCCACCGGGCTGTCCTCTTTGGAGTCCGGAGCGCCGGTCGCGGGACTGCTCGGCATGACCGGCAGCGTCGACGGCCCGCTCTACGCCCTCGCGCACTGGGCGGCGCTCCGTCAGGGGACCGGGGCGCTGGCGGCCACCTACACCGCTGTGGCCCCGCTGCTCGCGGAGGCCATCGCGTCCGACTCCGTCCTCGACCTGATCGGGGGCTCAGCCGGCACAATCCTGTCCCTGGCCGCGCTGCCACGGTCGCTGGGAGCTGGGAGCCTGATCGCCGCAGCCGCCGGCCGGCTCGCGGCTACCAGCGAGGCCGGGGCCTGGCCACTGGGCCAGTTCCAGAAGGTGGCGCTGAGCGGCATCTCCCACGGCTCGGGGGGCATGGCCCTGGCGCTCGCCCGGGCGGCGGCCCTGTCCGGGGACGCCGGGCACCGCGAGCTGTCCCTGGCGGCCATCGCCTACGAGGACAGCCTGTACGACCCGGCGCTGCCTGGCTGGTCGGACCGGCGGCCGGGAGCTGACGCCCCGGGAGCCGCCACCGCCTGGTGCCACGGCGCACCCGGCATCGGCCTGGTCCGGCACGCCCTGGGCCGGAGTGCTGACCTCAGGCTCACCCTCGACGCGGCGCTCGCGCACTACGACTCAGCCCGCTCTGCGGACAAGGTACAGCTCGGCAACCTCTCGCTGTGCCACGGCGAGCTGGGCAACCTGGAGTTCCTGACCACGGCGGCCGGGGCGCTCGGCGACGAGGCCGTCAGCCACCGGGCCGGGCTGCTGCTGCGGGCGGTGGCCGAGCTGGCCGGAGAGGAGGGCTGGCTGTGCGGGGTTCCGAACGGGCTGCCCAGCCCCGGCCTGATGACCGGGATCGCTGGCATCGGCTACGGCCTGCTGCGGCACGCCGCTCCTGAGCGGGTGCCCTCTGTCCTGGTCCTCGCTCCCCCCGCCGGCATCGTGGTCTGATGATGGGTCCGCGTAGCTGCGCACCGCCGTGATGCCGGCTGGCACCGGGCCACCGGGGCGGTGCCGGCCCCGGTGGCGAGAAGTGTGCGGCGGCTGATCATGTGGTTCCTTCCTGGACAGCGCCGAGCTGCGGCACGCCGGGGTCGGAGCCCTGGCACCAGGCGTCGCGGTCCAGGCCCCAGCCTGGCTGGAACTCGTACTCCCTGATCTGGCCGGCGGCCGGTGCCGCAGCCTGGCAATGGCGGGCGTGCGGCCGGATCGATGAGCGGATGTCCGGAGGTGTGGCGGAGCAGGGCTCCGGCCACGGCTGGCCACGTCACGCGGGGCAGGCCCTGGCCGATGCCGGGGAGGGTGAGCAGCGTTGCGTCCGGGATCTCGGCGGCCAGTACGACGCCGTTGTGGTGCGGGAAGAACGGATCCTCGTCGCCGTGGATCACGAGGGCCGACGCGGTGATCTCGCCGAGCCGCTCGCGCCATCGGGGCTGGCAGTCCATCGCGGCGAACGCGGTACCGAGGTGGCTGGCACGCTGGGCCTCGGCGGTGGGTTCCGCCCGGTCGAAGATGGCCCCGGCCGTCGCCCGTACGTCCTGTTCGTTGAAACCTTTCGATCCGGAGAGCAGTCGTGCGGAACCGGTCATGTAGCCGACCACGCTCTCCCGATGCGTCCAGTCCGGCGCTGGGCGTCCGAAGAGCTGCTCCATCACCTCCGGCGCGTGGGCCGGCAGGTCGGGATCGGCCGGGCCGGGGGCGACCGGGCGCGTGGAGACCAGAGTCAGCGATGCGACCTGGTCCGGATGGTCGAGCGCGAGTAGCTGCGCGATGAAGCCGCCGACGCCCATCCCCGCCACGTGCGTGCGCCCGAGGTTCAGCGCCGCCACGAGTTCCGACGCGTCGGTTACCAGGTCGCGCAGGTCGTAGACGGGCGCGCCCGGGTCGGTGAACGTCGACTGGCCGGTGTCGCGCAGGTCGTAGCGCACCACGTACCGGCCGGTCAGCGCCGTGCACAACCCCGACGGCCAGCTCAGCGTGGTGACGCCGATCAGCAGTATCGGCGGATCCGATGGGTTCCCGAGAGTCTCCGCGTACAACTCGATGCCGTTGACCTTGATCTGCATTCCGCGCTCCTTCCGGTTTGCCAGGACAGACCGGCGGGCGGGCGGAAACTCATCGCGCGTGCCCAGGAAGCTGGGCAATGAGTTGATCATGGTGCCTACTATCGGCGCGTGAGAGATCATCCTAAGAGGACTCTGCTGCGTCGCGGGCTTGTCGCCTCGACGCTCGCCGCCGCCGGCATCCTCGCCGCGGGACAGCCCGCCGCCGCAGCGCCGTCCGCGACCGTCACCGTCGACTTCAACCAGTCCGTGCAGGCCGTGTCCGCCGCGTCGTTCGGCGCGACCATCACGGGTTACGGCAACGGTTCCTACATCACCAACGACGCTGTCCATCGTGGACACGTGGACCGGCTCGGCGTCGGCACTGCGCGATTCGAGGTCGGCTACGCGGTGCCCGGTGACCCGGCCAGCGCCCTGCGCTGCGGTGGGAACTACTGCGAGACGAACATCCCGGCTGCCGACTGGATCGCCGCGATCCGGCAGACCGGCGCCGAACCGCTGGTCATCCTGCCGCTGGACGGCCGGCACGACGCCGGGATCGACCGTACCGACGCGGTCAACATCTACCAGCACCTAGCCGCGTCCGGCACGCCTGTCCGGCAGTTCATCATCGGCAACGAACTCAACAACGGCGGCAACCCGAAGAACATGTCCGCCGCCGCGTACAGCAGCCGGTTCAACCTGATCGCCGACGCGCTCCGTGCCGTCGACCCGGCCGTGCGGCTCGGTGGCCCCGCGACCAGCTACTACGACGCCGCGTACCTGGAAACAGTGCTCGCCGGGTCGGGCAGCAGGATGGACTTCGTCGACTTCCACAAGTACGGCCAGGGCGGCACAGTCAACCACGACGACGCGACGCTGCTCGGCGACCGGGTCCGCAGCTACGGAACGGACATCGCCTCGCTGCGCGCCCAGATCACCCGCCTCGTCCCCGGCAGGGCCCTCGGCATCGTGATCGGCGAGTACAACCTGGACTGGGACAGCGACCCGCGTAACCTGACCCCGTTCAACACGGTCTGGTCCGCCGGTGTCCTCGGCACGATCCTGCGCGGCGGGGGCACCGCGATCCAGTACGGCGACAAGAACGGTCCCCTGGGCCTGACCAGTGAGAACGACATGGCTGGGTTCACGCGCAACGCGCCGCTGCCGATCTACCACGGCATCGGGATGTTCACCGGCGAAGGGCTGTTCCGGCCGTTCGGGGCCACGATGGTGCAGGCGAGCGCCGACACCACCGACCTGCACGTCTTCGCCTCCACCGGCGCGAAGAACATCGTCCTGGTCAACACCTCGGCCGACGCGACGGCGACCACGCTGCGGCTCAACGGCCTGCTCGCCGGTACCGCGGAGATCTGGCAGGCCACCACTGGCGCGCCGCAGTCCGCCGGGTCGCTCACCGTCGCCGGCGGCACCGGGACGCTCACCCTGCCGGGCCGGTCCGTCACGACGCTGGTGCTCACCCCGGCGAACGGCCTGACCGCGACGTACGCCAACAAGGCGCAGCCCGGCGATCCCGTACCGCCGGCCACGGTGCGCCGCGTCGACCCGGCGGTCGCCTTCGACTGGGGCCGGTCGGCCCCGGCCGCCGGGATCAACGCCGACAACTTCCTCGCCACCTGGACCGGCCAGGTGCAGGCTGACACCGCAGGCACCTACACGTTCACCACCACCAGCGACGACGGCGTACGGCTGTGGATCGACGGGAAGCTGCTCGTCGACGCGTGGACCGACCACTCGAAGCGTGACGACAGCGGCCAGATCACGCTGACCGCAGGCCGGCACGACATCCGGATGGAGTACTACGAGCACGGCTACAGCGCCATCGCCCAGCTGTCCTGGGCGGGGCCGGGCATCACCCGGCAGATCATCCCGGCCACGCGCCTGTGGTCGGCAGCCGCCTAGACCGGGTCCGAGGGAATACCGGTACAGGTCTCGCCAGTGCCCGGCAGGCGCTTACCCGCCTGCCGGGCACCGGCATCAGGGCCTGTTACCAGCGACCGAGGACAAGCCGCCCTTGGACGTTGTTGAGGGTGTAGCTGCCGGAGGTGTACCAGACACTGCCGGTGTGCAACTCGTTGTCCCACCGGTAGAAGCTGAAAGTACCGTTGTCGTTCTGGTAAGCCATCACGATGTCGTCATCGCCGTCACCGTCGACATCACCGGCGGCCATCCTGTCCCCGACCTTCGACAGGTAGAACGTGCCGGAGGTATAGGTCGCCAGGCTCCCAAAAGACGAGCCGGTAGACAGCCACCGGTGGATGTACATGCTGCTGCCGTCGCCCCTGCTGTAGGCCATCGCAGGCTCGGCCCTATCGTCACCGTTGAAGTCACCGAGCACGAGGCGGCCCTGGACGTTGCTCAGCGTGTAACTGCCGGAGGTGTACCAGACGCTGCCGGTGTGCAGCTCATTGTCCCACCGGTAGAAGCTGAAAGTACCGTTGGCGTTCTGGTGAGCCATCACGATGTCATCTCGGCCGTCGCCGTTGACGTCCCCGGCGGCCATCCGGTCTCCGACCCTGGACAGGTAGAACGTGCCGGAGTTGTAGACCGCCCGGCTGCCGAACGAGGAACCCGTGGACAGCCATCGGTCGATCGACATGGTGCTGCCGTCGCCCTTCTCGTAGGCCATCGCGGGCTCGGCCTTCTTGTCACCGTTGAAGTCACCGAGGACTAGGCGGCCCTGGACGGTGCTGAGGCTGTAGCTGCCCGGGGACGTGTACCAGACCTTGCCGGTGTGCAGCTCGTTGTCCCACACGTAGAAGCTGAAAGTACCGTTGTCGTTCTGGTAAGCCATCACGGTGTCGTCATCGCCGTCACCGTCGACATCTCCGGACGCTATCCGGTTGCCGACCCTGGACAGGTAGAACGTGCCGGAGGTATAGGTCGCCAGGCCCCCGAAGGCTGAGCCGTTGGACACCCACCGGTTGATTTCCATGCTGCTGCCGTCGCCCTTGTCGAAGGCCATCGCGGGCGCGGCCTTCTTCCTGGGTACCTGTGGGGGCATCAGGTTTCCGCCGCTGTCGGACAGGTCCATGATCCACTGGGGCGCGGCGAGCACAGTGTTACCGGCTGGCGCTCGGCCGCTCCCTGAACCACTCCCGTTGGGGCACATCATGACCGCAGGGGAAGCATCACCAACCTCCCAGCTCCTGCCGGTGACGTTCCAGGAAGCGCCGAAGCTCCACGGGCCGGCGGAGAAGCCGTTGATGTCGACTTCTTCGTAGCTGTGTCCGTACACGGCGAATGCCTGCGACTCCTTGCAGTCACCGTTGACCTTGTCAAAGCGGTAGATGATGAGCCCGCCGTAGGCGCTGTAGTCCTGCAGGTAGTTGGCGGGGTCAAACCCCAGGCACCCACCACCGTTGTTCTCCAGGGCGACGGTCCTGTCCTGGAACTTGTAGGTGGCCCCGTACTCGTTCGGCACACCGGGACCCGAGCGCCCCACGCTGTTCTTCATCGCGTAAATGCCGAAGTCGTTACCATGCCGGTCGTCGTACTCGGGATTACCCCAGATCGTCGCCGACGAACTGATGAAGGTGAAGTCGCCATTGGTGACACGAATACCCAGGCCGTCGAGATCCCCGACATTGTCGGCACTGCACAGGCGCTCGGACTCCTCCCCGATGTAACCATTCGTGTGCCATGAATAGTTTGCCATCGCAACATAGTCGTTGGCTGCGGAGTCGTAGTAGAGCGAGGTGCTGTCAAACCAGACCCACGGCTGCGTGCCCGTTTCTTCATCCGGAATGGACTGCACGCCCTGGGGTGCCGCCG
Source organism: Longispora albida DSM 44784 (assembly GCF_000379825.1). Classification (GTDB taxonomy): domain Bacteria; phylum Actinomycetota; class Actinomycetes; order Mycobacteriales; family Micromonosporaceae; genus Longispora; species Longispora albida. The sequence goes on along the minus strand of NZ_KB903838.1, from coordinate 230,656 downwards.
ACGTGGACAGCGGCTGCAGGCACCAGTCCCGCTGAAGTGCCTGGTTGACGGCGTGCTGACTCGCACCGGCACGCGCCAGCTGGGCGACCTCGCGGCCGATCTGGTCACCTGCTTGCTGCTTGTCAGCGATGACATCCCTCGGGGTGCACGCTGCGGCGGCGCTCTGCGCCGGCATGCTGGGGATGATGAGCCCACCGGCGGCAACCACCAAGGCCATCAGTCTTCGAACAGTCGTACCTGTCATGGAGCTGCCTTCTAGATCGAATTCATGGCGAACTGGCCTGCCATTCCCGCCAGCCAGGACGGCAGACAATACCATCCTGAATTGCCGGCCAGGCAAGGCCAATCCGGAATTCAATAAAGGGCAAAAACGCCAAGCGCGCGGACGTCTCACCGATCAGAAAGTGCCGTGCCGAAACCGGGTTACCGAGACATGTCAGACTCCGACAGAGCTATCCGGCCGCCAGTTGCGAGGACGCCCGGCCCGGCCGCCGGGCCTCAGTAGACGATCGTGGTCGGCGAGGAGCCTTCGCGGATCTGGTACTCGTTGTAGGTCGGGGACCAGAAGTGGACCCGGCCCCAGCCGTTGTGCTGCTGCTGGATGTTCACCGGGGCGACGCTGATCGCCGAGCAGTGCCGGCTGGTCTTCGGGGGCAGCCAGGCCATCACCGAGCAGTAGGCGTAGCCACCGGCGAAGGTGCTCCACACCGTCAGGTCCCGGACGTACTGGTTGGAGGTGCCCGAGCGGTTGGTCACCCAGGCGGTGACGTCCAGGAGGTCGTTGCCGCCCTGGGCGCAGATCTTGAACTCGAGGTTCACGTTGGCGGGCATCGGCCAGTACCAGCAGTTACTCAGGGTCACAGCCTGGGCTGGCACGGCCGGGGTGAGCAGGCCGAGCGCGGTGACGGCGGTGACGGTCAGGCCGAGGATGGTGCGCTTGATATTCATGTGAACAGCTTCCTGATCCGGCTCAGAGCCAGCTCAGAGCCGGCTCTGACCGGGCTGTCAGCTCGCCGACATGGCGGCAGCAGGCACCAGCTAGCCTCGGGTGGTGGAGTTCCGGATCCTGGGCACGATCGAGGCGCGGCTGGCCGGGCGGCAGGTTGAGCTGGGAAAACGGTTCGAACGCTGCCTGCTTGGCCTGCTGCTGCTCGAGCTCGGCAATCCGATGCCAGCGGAACGGCTGATCGAGCTGCTCTGGGACGCCGGGCCGCCGGCTCAGGCCCGGAGTTCGCTGCAGGTACAGGTCTCCCGGCTGCGCCGCCGGCTGGCCGCGGCCAGGGCCGAGGAGTTCGGCTTCCGGCTGGAGACCCGGGGCCGGGCGTACGTGCTGGAGGGCGACCCGGCCCGGGTGGATGTCTTCCGGTTCCGGAGCCTGTACGAACAGGCCCTGGCCACCGCCGAGCCCGCCGCCCGTGTCCAGCTCCTCGGCGAGGCGGAGGCCCTGTGGCGCGGCCCGGTGTTCGGCGAGGACGGCCCGGGGCTGCGGGACCGGCTCGGTACCGGCCTGGAGGAGCTGTGGCTGGCAGCCACCGAGGTACGGCTCGACGCCGAGCTGGCCTGTGGCCATCACCTGACCGCGCTGACGGAACTGACCGAGCTGGCCGGGCGCTGGCCGACCCGTGAGCGCTTCGCCGAGCTGCGCGTGCTGGCGCTGTACCGGGCTGGGCGGCGCGCCGACGCTCTCGTGGCCTGCCAGCAGATCCGGGACGCGCTGCGCGAGGACCTCGGTCTGGACCTGGGGCCGGACCTGGCCCGCCTGCAGGTCCTCGTACTCCGGGACGATCCGGCACTGGAGCTGCCCGCGGCCCCGGCGCCGGCCAGCGGGCCCGGGCCGGACGCGTCCGCTGTCGTGCCCGCGCAGCTTCCGGCTGCCATCGTGGACTTCGTGGGCCGGGACTTCCAGCTGCGCAGGCTGGACTCGCTGCTGGGTACGGCCACCGCCGTGGTCATCAGCACCATTTCCGGTACCGGCGGCGTGGGCAAGACCGCGCTGGCCGTGCACTGGGCCCGCCAGGCCAAGGACCAGTTCCCGGACGGTCAGCTGCACGTCAACCTGCACGGGTACTCCTCGACCAGCCCCGTCCGGCCGATCGAGGCGCTCGGCCGGTTACTGCGGGCGCTCGGGGTGCCAGGCGAGCGGGTGCCGATCGATGTCGAGGAGGCGTCCGGGCTGTACCGGAGCCTGATGGCCGGCCGGCGGATGCTGGTCCTGCTCGACAACGCCAACCATCCGGAGCAGGTCCGGCCGCTGTTGCCGGGCAGCGAGGGCAGCCTGACGCTGATCACCAGCCGGGACCGGCTCGCCGGCCTCGCGGCCAGGGACGGCGCACGGCTGCTCAACCTCGACGTGCTCACCCTGGCGGAGTCCGTCGAGCTCCTGGCCCAGCTCATCGGGCCGGAACGGACGGCTGCCGAGCCCGAGGCCACCGCGGAACTCGCCGAGCTGTGCGGCCGGCTGCCACTCGCGTTGCGGATCGCCGGGGTGTACGCGGCCGACCGGGCACAGGGCGCCACCGGCATCGCGGACTACGTCGCCGAGGTACGGGCCAGCGACCGGCTCGGCGCACTCGAGGTCGCCGGGGACGACCAGGTGTCGGTGCGGATCGCGTTCGATCACTCGTACGCGGCGCTGCCCGGCGCTGCGGCCACGCTGTTCCGCCTGCTCAGCCTGGTACCCGGTCCCGATTTCAGCCTTCAGGCCGCCGCCGCGCTGCTCGGTGGCCAGCCGGCCGAGGCGGAGCCGGTGCTCGGGCACCTGCTCGCCGCGCATCTGGTCGAGCCGGTGGCCGATGGCCGGTACGCCATGCACGACCTGCTCCGGATCTACGCGGAGGAACGCGCACAGCCCGAGGAAACCGAGCCTGCGACCGCGCGGCTGCTGGACTGGTATCTCACGAACGCCGACGCCGCCTCGAGGTTCCTGAATCCGGTGGTCCCCAGACTTCTTTCCGGCTCGGAGTGCACGATCCCGGTCGGGTTCGGCTCCACCGCCGGCGCACTGTCCTGGCTGGACGCCGAGCGATCGAGCCTGGTCGCCGCCGTCCGCGACGCCGCGTCCCTGGGACACGGCCGGTGGGCCTGGCTGATCTGCGACCTGCTGCGCGGCTACTTCCACGCCCGCCGGAACCGCGTGGACTGGCTGGAGGTGTCGGCCGCGGCGCTGGCTGCCGCCGAAGCCGCCGGGGACGAGGCCGGCCAGGCCGTCGCCCTGCTCAACCTCGGCATGGCCCAGGCCAGCGTCAACCAGCCGGACCTGGCGATCGAACTGCTCGGCAAGGCGGTCGGCCTCGCGCGGTCCGGCTGGCCCGACGGCCTGACCACCATGCTCAACTCGCTGGGCATCGTCCACCGGAGCGCCGGCCAGCCCGTACTGGCCGCCGAGTGCTACACGGAGGCACTGGCCATCGCCCGTGCCCAGGGCAAACCCGGGCTGAACAGCCTCGCCAACCTGGCCACCATCTCGCTCGGCCTCGGCCGGCTGGAGCAGGCCAGGGAGCAGTACGTCGAGGTGATCGAGGGCTTCGCCGACCGGCCACAGGGCGCGCCGGCCCTGAACAACCTCGGCATCACGCTGCATCTGCTCGGCGAGTACGACGAATCCTTGTTCTATCTCTCGAAGGCCTTGGTCCTGTTCGGGCAGATCGGAAACCAGCACGACGAAACCGAGGCACGCGTCAACCTCGCCGCCCTGCACCGCGACGCCGGCCGGCTGGTGGAGGCGGCAGAACAGATCGGCCTGGCCCTGAAGGTCACCGAAGCGAGCGGCGACCGGATCCCGCTGGTCAACGCACTGAACGTGCTCGGCACGATCAGCCTCGCCCAGGGCAGCCCCGGCAAGGCGCAGGCCCAGCACGGGCGGGCGCTGGAACATGCCGAGGCCGCCGCGTACCCGTTCGGCGCCATGCTGGCCAGGATCGGCCTCGCCGACGCCGGAGCACCGGATGCGATCGAGCACGCCGGACGTGCCCTGGCCATCGCCCGGGACAGCAGCTACCGGCTGAACGAAGGCATGGCCCTCACGGCCCTGGCCGCCGCACAGCAACGCCAGGGCCAGGACCCGTCCGAGGCCGCCCAGCAGGCATTGGCCATCCATATGGAGACCGGCTACCAACTGTGGGCGGCCCGGACAAGGGCCATACTCTCGTCTTCTGTCAGCCGGCACTAATCGTCGGCGGGTACCTTCCGCCAGCTGCCTGGGACAGGCAGCTGGCCCGGTTCGTGGCAGGGTCGCACGGCTGCCAGGCCTCACACCGGCCGGACATGGCGAAGAGCACCTGTGTGGACAGGCTCATCGTGTTCCCATGCGGGTCCACGACGCGGCGGAAAGGAAGGCGGGTGCCCGTCATGTCGACGGGCACCCGCTCGGAGGGGCTATTCGCGGCCGGTGTTCCTGAGGTTCAGAACCGCCGTCGCGTCCAGTGCCGCGTGGTAGATCCGGACGTCGTCGATCTGGCCGGTGAACCCGGCCGTCGGGCTGCCCTGCCACTTGCCCTTGCCGATCACGATCGGCCCCTGGACCGGCCACGGCGCCGTGAACGTGTTGCTCCCGGCCAGCACGCCGTTGATGTAGAGCTTCTGCGTTCCGGTGGCCGCGTCGTACGTGCCTACCAGGTGGGTCCATGTGTTCAGCTGCGGGGCCGTTCCGGTGACGGAGTGCCAGGAGGCTGGGCTGTCCGCGTCGCTGCCGGCCCGCTCGAACTGCCAGGCGTTACAGCCCTTGCAGTAGCTCAGGTTGAAGCCCATGAGCCGGCTGCCTTCCTGGCCGGCCACGACCGCCGAGTAGCTGGTGTGGTTCAGGTACGCCCACGCGGACACCGTGAACGACTTGGTGGCGTTGACCACCGGGCCGGTTGTCGTCGCCGCGCCGCTGGCTCCGGTGAAGGTGGCCGTGCCGCCAGCCGTCGTGACGCTGCCGGTGATTTTCGCGTTCGCGCCACCGGTCGTGTCGAAGAGCGCCTCGCCGCCCTCGTCGTTCATCTGCCAGGTGGCCACCGCGTCCGAGCCCGCCGGGTACACCGTCCGGAGCAGGAACTGGGTCTCCTTCTTGCCGGAGCACGGCCACTGGGAGACGCCTGCTCCGCTGTCCGGGCTGCCACCGGCCACCGCCATGCACTTGCCGGTCGTCAGCGGCCGGATCTCGTAGACCGGCTCCGTTCCGGGGTCCGGCACCCGGACGATCGTGAACATCGTCGCCGTGCTGCCACTGCAGTGCCAGTGGCCGAAGATGGTGCCGTCGGCCGTGCCCCAGTTCTGGAGGTCGAGGCAGCCGGCGGCGTGCACACCCGAGATGCTGAACTCGGTCGCGCCGATCCTGACCAGCTTGTACTGGCCGTTCTGGAGCGCCGTCCCGCACGCCTGCTGCTGGACCTGCGGCCCGATCGGGCCGGGCGGGGTCGTGACACACAGCTCGGAGTGCTGGGCGACGAGCTGCTGCGGGAGAGCCGTGTCGAACGGCGCGCCCCACGCCTGGAGCTCGTCCCCGGTCAGCACCCGGTTGTACGCCTCGACACCGTCGATGCTGCCGGCCCAGTAGGCGCTGGCCACACCGGTCCACCTGCCCCGGCCGATCACGAGGCTGCCCCTGGGCGTCCAGGTACCGGCGAAGGGGATCTCGTTCTGGAAAACGCCGTTCACGTACAGCTTGATCTTCCCGGCTGGCGCGTCGTAGACGCCGGCCAGGTGGGTCCACGTGTTGAGCTGCGCTGGCTCCGCCGAGTACACCGTCGTCATGGCGGCGCTGTCGTTGTCGGCGGCCGACCGGCTGAACACCCACTTGCCGGTGTCCTTGTCGAACTGGAGGTTCAGGCCGGCCCGGCGGCTGCCGTCCTGGGACACGGCGACGCGCCACCAGTCCTTGTTCGTGAGCTTGACCCAGGCCCCGACGGTGAAGCTGCTGTTCAGGTCGATGACCGGGCCGGGAGCGTGTGCCGCGTCGTTGCTGCCGTCGAAGACAGCCGTGCCGTTACTCAGGGTCGTGCCGTCCGTGAGGGTCAGGTTCTCGGCCCGGCCGGAGCTGTCGGCGGCGCTGTTCATCTGCCAGCTGCCGGCCAGCCCGCCGACCGGAGCAGGGATCCGCCGGATGTCGAAGCGGGTGTCGGTCTGGCCAGCACAGGTGTACTGGATGAGCGGTGTGCCGTCCGTCTGGCCGGCCCAGCTGACCGAGATGCACTTCTTGGAGTGCATCACCTTGATCTCGACCTGCGGCTGGCTGAACCCCGCCACGTAGCCGAACGTGAAGACCTGCGGCACGTTGATCTGGGACCCGCACGGGTACTGCGAGATCTTCGCCGAGTCGGCCATCTGGCCGAACTCCTGGTCCATGCACAGCGTCCCGACAGCGTGCCCGGGCTTGATCGCGTACGTGCCGCCGCCCACCGGCAGGATCTGCACCGTGTGCTCCGGGATCGAAGCCGAGCAGGACTGCTGCGTGAACTGGGTCGCGGTGGCCGTCGTGCCGCCGCCGATACCGACACACTTCCCCGAGTGCGCGGCGACCAGCTGGTACCGCGCCGCCGGGTCGGTGAAGCTCAGCGACGGCGTGGACCGGTTACCCAGCGCACCATCCCACTTCATCGCCGGAGCGGAGAACCCGCTGCCGGTGGAGCCGAGCACCCAGAGCTGGTGGTGGTACCCGGTGGCGCTGCCGGCCACCGCGGACACGTCGACAAGCAGGCCGACGTCGGCCTTGCCGTCGCCGTCGAAGTCACCGGCCTGCGCGGTCGAAGCCCCGCACCAGTTCTGGGCCGCCGACTTCCACGGCTCCACCGGGCTGGCGAACCCGGTGCCGTCAACCTTGGCGTAGGACACCCTGAGCGCGGTCTGGCAGTTCGGGTGGTTGTACGCGACGGCGAAGTCGATCTTCTTGTCGGCGTTGAAGTCGCCGAAGGCCGCCTTGGTGTTGCCCCAGCACCAGGTTCGGGCCTGGGCGGGGATCGAGCCGCTGTGCCAGCTGATCGCCGGCGCCTGGAACGCCACGCCGGTGGAGGTCCAGACGTGCAGCGCCGAGTTGCAGTTACCGGCGTCCGACAGTCCGATCAGGTCGGCCTTGCGGTCCCCGTCCACGTCGCCAGCCCCGGTCTGGAGGCCTGCGAAGTTGAGCGTCGCGCTGGTGCCCCACAACACCGGGGCCGCGAAGTGCGGTGATCCCAGGGCTCCGTCGGCGGCGAGAACATGGATCTCCCAGTCCTGTGCCGACTTGCGCAGCAGGATGGCCAGGTCGTCACGAAGGGTGAGATCGCCGTCGAAGTTGCCCGCCACGAGCTGCACGCTGGGCAGGGTCCAGTCGGTCTTCGACCAGACCTCGATCTCGGAGGTCCCGGTGTCCGTGGACCGCAGGAGGTTCAGCGCGATGCCGGTCCCCTTGGTCACGAGCTGCGCCACGTCGGACTTGCCGTCCTGGTCGAAGTCGCCGCGCGCCATCAGCTTGCCGCCGCTGGCACCGGTGGAGTTCTCGAGGACAGCCGAGGCGACGGTCTGCCCGGCGGTACTGGAGAACTGCCAGATGGCCGACTTGCCGCCGCCGATGTCACCGATCGTGGTGAGGTCGGCGATGCCGTCGCCGGTCGCGTCGCCCCGTGTGGTCAGCCCGTTGCCAGGGTTGGCCTTGAACTTGTACACGGCCGACGAGTTGTTGCCAGCCGTGTCGTAGGTCTCCACCCGCAGGTAGTTGAACCGGCCCCCATCCGCGGAGACCGGCACGACGGGCAGCACCGCGCGCCCGTCCGGCGCCGCCGTCACCCGGTTGTCGGCGGAGGCCGGTGCCGCCCCGGCTGCCACGGAGTACTTGTAGTAGGCGATGTCGGTGTCACCGTTCGGCGCGACGTGCACGGCGGCCGGGGCGCCGACCTTGGCCGTCACCGTCCCCATAGGAATGTCCGTCGTGAGCTTCAGCTCGGTGGAGGTCACGTTCGGGGGCTTGGGGGCCGACGTGTTGACCGTGAACTCGCACCACTGCGTGTAGCCGCCGGCGGTCGTGCCGTCGTGGCCCTGGACCCGCCAGGAGTAGGTCTTGCCGTCCTGCAGGACACCGGAAGGGATCGTCCACTGGTGCTCGGAGCCCGCCGCCAGGTACCTGCCGTCGTTCACGGACTGGATCAGGTTGCCGTTCGTGTAGTACAGCTCGAACGTCGCCGAGGAGTTGTCGGCGTTGTCCCGGACCCGGGCCTTGAGCCGGACCTCCGGGATCGGGCTGGACGAGCTGCCGCCGAGCATGGGCCGGCCGCTGCCGGTCAGGCAGGGCGTCTCGGGCACGCTGCTCGGCTCGTAGGCGACCGGAGCGCGGTTGAAGTTCACCGACAGGACCGGGTTGGCGTGGAACTTCTTCCACCGGTCGGTGGCCCACTCGTTGGCCCCGCTGGCGTCGGCCGCGCTGAGCGCGAGCGTGTAGGACGACCAGTTCTCGTTGGCCACAGCCTGCATGTCGCCGCGCACGTCGAAGGCCATCGGCATGTCCGGCTGCGGGCACGCGTCCTTGTTCGCGTTGCCCGACTTGGCCTGCAGGAACACGTCGAGCGGAATGCCCCAGTTGCTGCGCGGCGTGCTCGTGATGCCCCGCGCCCGCCAGAGGCTGACCGGGGTCGCGGTGCAGGAGGCCGAATGGGACAGGCTCGCGTTGAACGTGGCCGACAGGATGTTGCTGCCAGCGACCGCGCCGATCGGGAACTCGAAGTAGGACCGCAGCAGGTTCCCGTGGGTGTAGTCCCGGCCGACCCAGGCCCGGCCATCGCTGTTGTCCCAGTTGTTGTGGTTGGCGTATGCCCAGCGGGACGGCCCGGTGCTGTGCCACTCCGGGTCGAGGTAGATCGGGAAGGCCCGCTTGCCGTCCTTCAGCCAGTTCGCGTCCGGGGCGAGGACGAGCTGTCCCTGCTCCATCCGCATGGCCACGCCGCTGCGCGCAGAGCGCTCGCCCGGCGCGGCGGCGCTGGCTGGCTCGGCGTGCGCGGCAGCAGCCGGCCTGCGCTTCCCCGGCTCGGCTTCGCCAGCGGAGTCCCACATCGATGCCGTACCCGACGTGGCGAGCACCTTGCCGTCCGCGCCCGTCGCCGACAGCCTGCCCTCGGAGCCCTGCTGGATGGTGACGCCCGGCCCGCCCATGAGCCCGAACCTCAGCCCGGCCAGCTTCGGGCTGGCGGCGGCCTGGACGTTCTTCACCACGAGGACGTGGCTGAACCCGGTCAGGGTGGCACGCAGCGCGAGGTCCACGCCCGGCATGACCTCGGGGTACGTGGCGGTGTCACCGGACAGTGAAGGTACCGGCAGCGCTTCCGGCCAGGTCAGCTCGACGCGCTTGCCCTGCGTGGTCAGCACGACAGCCGGCCCGGTACCCCCGGCGGAGAACACGACACCGGCGGGGCTGACAGCCGGGGCGATCCGGCCGCCAGTGGCCTGGAGCTTGGTGTCCACCGCCGCCCAGCGCCCGTCCGGCAGCTTGGCCCGGACCGGGCGGGCGTGCATGGAGGCTGTGAAGGTGCCGTTGGGCAGCGCGAAGACCTGGCTGGTCTCCGAACGCTGGTCCAGCACCTCTACCTGGCCGCCACACGCCCTGGCCAGGCTCGCAGCCGCGGCCGGAGTGCTGACGCCGTCCCCGCACGGCGGCTTGTCCTGAGCTGACGCGGGGAGTGCCATCGCCGGAAGGGAGACCACCCCCAGCGCGACAGCGAGTATGCGCGGTAACAGCGCACCACGGCGGGGTGCGTGCACAGCAGAAGACATCGGTCGCCTCTCCATCGAGCCCGCTGGCGGCCGGATCGGCCGCAGCGCCGAGGCATCGTCAGGCAGGCCGCTTGCCCATTTCTTGCCCTCCTTTCCCTCGCTGGAGTAAGGCCGTCTCAAGCGCCGCCACGGTGGCTGTGCCCTGGTCTCGCGCGCGGTGGCGTGACGTCGCCGGGTTCGCCTGGCAGGTTGAGCGGCCCGGTGGGGAACTTGCCCGCGACCGTGCCGGGAACCCAGCCGGGTGGCAGGCCGAAGGAGCTGCTGTCGACCGGCTGCCGGAGCAGGGCCGGGGTGACCGGCACGAGCTTCGGTACCGGTTCGCCGAGGACGCGGATCGCCTCGTCGAGCCGGCCCTTCACCCGGCCGAGCTGCTCGTCGAGCGCGGACCTCAGCTTCCCGATCGCGGTGATCACCCGACACGGCTCACTGCCGGCATCAGCAACGACCACAATGGACTGAGGAGTCGTGGTCGAGCCGGCCGCGCGGGTGTGGCATGGTGGGCAGTCACTGTGGCGACGGGGGTGAGCATGATCCGGGAGACGCGTGGCCTGGTCGCGGTGTCGTGCTGACCCTCGCGTTCAGCGTGGCGCTGCTCAATTATGGGACCGCCCGCGCGATCGGCTGGATTCCGTAGGCCGGGGCACCTTCGCCCGCTGCGGGCGTCGCGCAGCGTGACCTCCAGCGTGGCCACACGCGCGAAGATTGATAACGGAAAGTATTGATTGCGGCGGCTGTGAGCGGACCGTAAAGTTCCCCGCTGCTACACACTCCATTGAGGATCCGGGGAGGGATCTTGGTGCTGACGCGCCGTGGCTTTGCCGTGCCCATTTTCGGGGCGGCTGTCTTTCTATCACTGTTACCGGGCGTACCCGTCCTGGCCGCGCCAGGGCCTGACGCGCCGTCACTCAGCGAGGCGATCGCACCGGTAACGCCGGTGGCCCCGAAGACGCTTCCGGCTGCCCCGATGCCCGCATGGCAGGCCCCAGCCGAGACTTGGCCAATCCCGGGCGGGTATGAGGCTGACGTTCCCGATGCCACCCAGACCACAGGGGCGGGCCTGATGGCCGCGCCTTCCGATGCGGGCGGCTGGTCGCGGGCTGGTACGTCGCCGTTCGCGGTCCGGGCGAAGAAAACATCCTCCACTCTGCCGGCAGCCGACCCCCGCTCCGCGAAGGAGGCTGCGGCGGCTGGACCCTCGAGGGTGAAGATCGTCGTCGCGGACCGGGCCGTGGCGAAGAAGGCCGGCATTCCGGGTGTGCTGTTCACAGTCAAGCGTGCCGACGGGATCGCCAAGCCGGGCTCGGTGGGCGTGGGCCTGGACTACGCGGGTTTCGCACAGGCTCTGGGCTCAGACTATGCGTCGCGGCTGCGGATCGTTGCCTTGCCGGGGTGTGCTCTCACGACGCCTGAGCGGCCGGAGTGCCAGACGCAGACCCCGCTGCCCGACTCGGCCAACACATGGGCCAGCAAGCGTGTTTCCAGCACACTGACCGCCTACGCAGACCAGAGTTTCTTGTCGTTCGCCGGCGCGCCGTCGGGTGCGTACGCGGCGACGACCGGGCCGGGTTCGTTCACAGCCACGCCGCTGACGATGGCTGGTGAGTGGGCTGCGGGCAGCCAGTCCGGAGACTTCTCCTACTCGGTCCCGATGGGCGTCCCGAAGTCGGCAGGCGGCCTCGATCCGAAGGTCGCCCTGTCGTACTCGGCCCAGTCCACAGACTCACGCACCCTCGCCACCTCCGGCCAGACAAGCTGGGCCGGCGAAGGGTGGGACCTCACAATGGGGTTCGTCGAGCGGCAGTTCACCTCATGCACCGGCATGCCGAACCCAGGTGACCTGTGCTATGCCTCCGACCACGTCACCATGAACCTCGGCGGCAAGTCCACGCAGCTCATCATCGATCAGAGCACCGGCCAGTTCAAGCCGGTCAACGACGATGGCTCGAAGGTCGAGCGCCTCAACGGTGCCGCCAACGGCGAAGGCGGCAACGGCGAGCACTGGAAGATCACCACGGTCGACGGCACGCAGTACTGGTTCGGGCTTGGTGGCCGTTGGGGTGTCGATACGGGGGATGTCACCAAGTCCGCGTGGATGACGCCGGTGTGGGCCACTGATCCGTCGCATCGCTGCTACAGCGCCACCTACGCCAATTCCCACTGCCGCCGCGCCTGGCGGTGGAACCTCGACTACGTCCTCGACGCACGCGGCAACTCGATGACGATGTTCTACGAGCGCGAGCAGAACTGGTACGGCGCCTACAACAACACCATCCCGTACCTGGTCGACCGCGACGGCTACCTGTCGCGGATCGAGTACGGCACCCGGCAGGGCACCGAGGGTGGTGGTGCTCCGTACCGGGTGCTGTTCGCCCCGGCCGAGCGGTGCTTCGAGACATCGTGTTCCGGGAACAGCGCGGGATGGCCCGACACCCCGTGGGACCTGTTCTGCTACTCCACGGGCTGCCCGAACACCCAGTCACCCACGTTCTGGACGTCGGTCCGGCTGGCATCGGTGACCTCCCAGTACTGGGACGTCGCCTCGGCCTCCTACCGGCAGGCCGATCAGTGGCGGCTCAAGCACTGGTTCCCCGACCCCGGCGACGGCACGGCACCGTCCCTGTGGCTCGGCTCGGTCGAGCACACCGGCGGCTACTCCGGCAACAGCCTCGACTCACCGGTCCTGTATTTCGACGGGCAGGCCAAGCCGAACCGGGTGGACTACAACACCTCAGCGGCTGTGCCGCCGATGAACAAGTACCGGCTGTTCCGCATCACCCCGTCCACCGGCTCGCAGACCATCGTCACCTACGACGCCAACGACACCTCTGGCGTCGGCTGCTCGGCGACGGTGCTGCCGACGTCGGCGGATCAGAATGACCGGCGGTGTTTCCCGCAGTACTTCACGCTTGATCCGAAGAACACCACGAATGGCACCGGCTGGGGCTGGTTCCACAAGTACGTCGTCGCCTCCGTCAAGGAAGTCGACCTGACAGGTGGTGGTCCCGACGAGTGGTGGACCTACAACTACAGCAACGCAGGATCCAGCTCCACCGCGTTGTGGCGGCACGATGAGAACCACACCCAGTTCGACTACAACAAGCGGTCGTGGAGCCGGTGGCAGGGCTACACCACCGTCCACACCTGGCACGGCTCGGCCAGCTCGGTCGAGTACTCCACGAAGCGGTACTTCCGCGGCATGCACGCAGACCGTCTCGGCAGCACCGATGGCGCGCGCAGTGTCAGCCTCACCGACTCGTGGGGCAACGTGCTCACGGACTCCGAGTGGCTCGCCGGTGTGGTCCGCGAGGAGTACGCCTACGACAACTCGGGTGCGACTCCGCAGGCGCGGACGCATGCGGTGTATGACACGACGGGGGTGAACACGTCGTGGCAGCCGTACTGGGGCGGGTACTCGGGTTATCAGGTACGCACCAGCGCCACCTATGCCGACACGTACATCGCCGCCACCGGCGGATGGCGTAAGACGATCACCCGTAACACGTATGACTCCTACAACCTGCTCACGAAGGTCGAGGACCTCGGCGACGACAACACCAGCACTGATGACACATGCACGACGACCAGCTATGCCCGTGACACTGCCCGGCATCTGATCAGCTACGTGTCGCAGGAGCTCACTACCACCTGCGCTGCCAGCCTGGCTGATGCTGATTACCTCAGTGGCACGCAGTTGCTCTACGACCATGCCACGAGCGTCGGCGCGGCACCGGTGAAGGGGCTGGTCACGCAGACCAACGCGCTGCACCGCCCAGCCGCCACGGTCGAGTGGTGGAAGATGGCGTCGACCACATACGACGCGTATGGCCGTGTGCTGACGGCTGCTGATGCACTGAACCGGACGTCCACCACCACCTACGGCCCGCAGGACGGGGTCCCGACGACCAGTGTCAAGGTGAGAAACCCCGCAGGTCACGAGACCACAACCACGGTCGACGCTCGGGCCGGTCTGCCGCAGGCCATCATCGATGCCAACGGCAAGAAGATCACGGTCCGCTATGACCCGCTGGGCCGGCTTACCCATGTGTGGACGGCCAGCCGCAACCCTGATGCCCAGCCCGCTAACACTTCCTACAGCTACAACATGCCTTCCTGCACCATCAGCGGCGGTACGTACAGCTGCAGCTCGGCGCCGTCGGTGACGACGACGAAGCTCGGCCCTAACGGCTTCATCCAGTCCTATGCCATCTACGACGGGCGGCTGCGGGCACGGCAGACGCAGACCGTCACCCAGGACGGCAAGACATCCATCACCGACCAGGCCTACGACGCGGCCGGGCGGGTGTGGCTGACCAACGCGTACAAGGCCGACATCACCCCTTCAGGCACCCTGTACGGCACCCCGGACGTCAATGTCCCGGTACAGCATGTGATCGCGTTCGACTCTCTCAGCCGGCCAGTCTCAGACACCCTGCGCAGCAGGGGCATCCAGATCGCGCAGACGCTGACCGCCCATGATGGTGACCGCATCACGATCACCCCTCCGGCTGGCGGTACCGCCACAACGACCATCACCGACGCCCGGGGCAGGACCACGACCCAGCGCCAGTACCTGGGTTCCCAGCCTTCCGGCGCGTTCCAGGACTCCACCTACGGGTATGACCGCCTTGGCCGGCAGACGTCGGTCAAGGACGCGGACGGCAATACCTGGACCAGCACGTACGACATGCTCGGCCGGGTCACGGCCAAGTCCGACCCCGACGCGGGCAGTTCCGCCACTGCCTACGACGCGGCCGGGCAGGTCCTCACCACGACGGACGCGCGGGGCGTGAAGGTCGCCTACGCCTATGACGTGCTGGGCCGCCGGACCGCGATGCACAAGGGCAGCCTCACCGGAACCAAACTCGCTTCCTGGACCTACGACACCCTCGCCAAGGGACAGCTCACGTCCTCGACCCGCTACGAGGGCACGGACGCCTGGACCGTGGCGGCCATCGGATTCGACAACGCCTACCGGCCACAAGGAACGTCCGTCACGGTGCCCGCATCCCAGGGAACACTCGCCGGTACCTACACCACCAGCGCCACCTACAACGTCGACGGCTCGCTGGCGGCACTCGCCCTGCCCGCTGCCGGTGGCCTCGCGGCAGAAACCATCACCCATGGCTACGACACCGCCGGGAACGCTGTCACGATGACGGGCCTGGACACCTACGTCTCGGCCACCGCCTACTACCACGACGGCGGTATCTACCAGCGCACCCTCGGAACGGGCACCAAACGCGTCAAGCTCACCACCGCCCGCGCCGAGTCCATCCAGCGGCTTGACCGGTCCATCCTGTCGGTCGAGCAGCCGGGCGGCGGGTTCAGCGAGGAGTACAACGAGAAATACTTCTACGACCCCGGAGGCAACGTCACAGGGATCGGCGAAACCCGCAACGCCAGCATCGTGGGCACGCAGTGCTTCGCCTACGACGGCCTGCGCCGCATGACCGAAGCGTGGACTACCGGCGCGGCCTTCTGCCAGGCAGTGCCGTCCCAGGGCATCATCGGCGGCACTGAGCCGTACTGGACGTCCTACACCTTCGACAAGGCCGGAAGCCGCAAAACCGAGACGAAACACAACTCCAGCGGTGACACCGTCCGCACTTACACCACCCCAGCCGCACTCGCCGCGAAACCTCACACCCTGACAAAGATCGACACCAAGACCGGGGCGGGTGCGGCGGCCACGACCGACCAGTTCACCTACGACGCAGCCGGCAACACCCTCACCCACAACGCCAAGACGTTCACCTGGAACGAATCCGGCAAGATCACCTCCATCAGCGATGGCAGGCTCATCATCGGCCTATGTCTACGACGCTGACGGCAACCGGATCATGCGCGCCGACTCCACCGGCCGCACGCTCTACCTCGGCAACACCGAACTGCACGCCGCCACCCTCACTTCCAGTGCCACCGCGACCCGCTACTACAGCGCCGGGGGAACCATCGCGGTCCGCACCACCACCGGCGGCCTGACCTGGATGGCATCCGACCACCACGGAACCGGGCAGGCAGCTATCGACGCCGCGACCCTCGCGGTCACCCGCAAGCGCACCGATCCCTACGGCAGCGTGCGCGGCACCATCCCGAACTGGCCTTCCCAGCGCGGATTCGTCGACGGCGTCAACGACCCCGACACTGGATATGTCCACATCGGAGCACGACAGTACAACCCGGCCACTGGGCGCTTCCTCTCACCAGACCCGGTGTTCGACGTCCGGGACCCCCAGTCCTGGCACGGCTATGCCTACGGCGGCAACGCCCCGGTCACCAGCTCCGACCCCTCCGGCCTCGTCCGCAACCCCGAAGGCGGCGGCTCCGGTGGTGGCTGGACACCCCCATACATGCCACCGGCCCCCACACCACCCGCGCCCCTGCCCATCTTCTACGGCGGCGGCACCGAGCTGACATTCGACCCGCCCACACCCGAAGAACCCGACACCACCTTCTACATCAACGGCGTCGGATTCGCCTTCGGCAAAACCCGCGTCTACCAGCTCGCCCGCCAGTTCGACGAGCACATCCAAGCCAACGGCCTCAACCTGGCCGAAATGGACCCGCTGCACATCCTGACCATCCTCTACCAGGTATGCATCACCGGCGACACAGGCTGCTCCCAGGAACTCGGCGCCAGCATGCGAGACGCACACGACGAACTCCGCAAACAGAAGACCGAAGGCAGCGGAAGCTGGTGGGACGTCGCCGCAGCCGCACTCGCCGGCGGCATCACCCCCTGCACCGGCACCAGCACCCGGTTCTGCGGAGCGAAACCCAAATCCGTGAAAACCATGAAACTCAAGAGCGGGCCATGCAGCCAGTCATGCGGCTGCCGTGACAGCTTCGCCCCCGACACGCTGATCCTCATGGCCGACGGCAGCGTCAAACCAATCGCCGCCATCGCTGTCGGCGACAAGGTCCTGGCCACCGACCCCGAAACCGGTGAGACCGCAGCCCGCGAAGTCACCCAGCTCCACCTCAACCTCGACAGCGACCTCACCGACCTCACCATCCACGGTGAGCACGGCAGCGAACCGCTCATCGCCACCACCCAGGAACACCCGTTCTGGAACGCGACCACCGGATCATGGACCGGCGCGGGAAGCCTCAAACCCGGAGACCGCCTGCTCACAGCCGGAAACGGTGAGGTCACGGTGACCCAGACCGCGAACTTCACCGGCGGGCGATGGATGCACAACCTCACAGTCAGCGAACTCCACACCTACTATGTGCTGGCAGGCAGTACGCCCGTCCTGGTACACAATGCCGGATGCGACGAGTGGGCCGCTAAGTTCGCCAGCAAGAATGGTGGCGAAATCCAGACTTTCCACGGCCCTGGTGGCCAGAACCTGCCCATGGGCCCCTATAGGCCCAAGGGGCCGGGGACGCCAGTACTTGACGAGCCGTGGTTTCATCACACTGTCGTAGTCAGAGGCGGGAAGGTCTATGATCAGTGGCATACTGAGGGGATCAAGATCAGCGACTACAAGAAACGTTTTGATTACTGGGAAGACATGGAGTTTGGATTCTGAACATGAGCGTGCCGCTTCGAGAATTCATACCCAAGCTCAAACGGCATCATGGGATATACGTTCCAACTAGGACCTACGATGGAACCTGTTCATTCCTCGTAGGGTACGACCTGGCTTCAGGGAAGCCCGTTTTAAAAGAGTTCCACACCTGGCTGCTGCTGAGGGGAAAGGGGCGGCCGGAACTTTACTGGCCATGGCTCGTCTTATGCGAGATTCATGACGACGGCGCACTGCCGAACGTCAAGCACATGACCGCCGAGCAAGACGAAGAGGCGGTAAGCCTGCTATTCCTCCTGATTGAGGAATTCTTCGAGTCCCGGGATAGCAGTAAGACCGATAAATAAATAGGCCTTCGGCCTTGGCGGATCAGCACGGTTCGCCAAGGGCGGAAGTCACGCCCGCAATGTGCCGGCGGCGCCCGATGCCCGCCCTGCTCAGGAGGATGGCGGCTAAGGACCCGCTGGACATCCTGCGCGGCCGAAGAGGAGGACCGGCATGTCAGCACCCGGCGGTTCCACATTGTGGACGCTCATCGATTCCATTCCTGATGATGCGCGCACCGACCAAGAGATGCCGGGTCTGCTTCTGCCCAAACTAGCGCGCTTGCCGATACCGCAGGTGGCTACGTTCCAGCGCCAGCTCCTTGACTGCATGGACAGGTTGCTGAACTGGAGGCTCTGGGAGGCGGCCGATGCCATCCATGGAGAATCCTGCTCAGGAGACGCTTTCACCGACTTCCGCCTTTGGATCGTGGCCCAAGGCAGTGAGGTATCCCGAGAAGCCCTGCGGGATCCCGATACGCTGGCTTCGGCAGGCGAGATTGAACGGATCATGCGCCTTCCCCACCCTTGGAGCGATGCGGACTACCCGCAGTGCGCCTCACTCGGGACCGTCGCGGCCGAGGCTTTCGAGGCGATCGCAGCGAAACTGGGGGCGCACACTACGCAGCCGCTTGATCGCCCGGCCGTACTGGAGGAGCAGCTCGCTATCTACCTGGAGGACTCCTATCCCGAGGACTACGGCGCCGATGTAGCCGTGCACACTCGGCTACCACGGATCAGCGCCCTGCGAGGCTGGTCGCTCTAGTTTGCATGTGACAAAAATGAAGGCCCCGCTTCGATGGATCCTCTACAGGATCAGCGGAGCGGGGGCGTCTCATATAGAGCTAACTACCCTGATGGCACTGGACCGGAGATCACCAGCCTCCGAACCAGCTCGCAGCCAACGGACCGCAGACCCTCAATGCCGACTTCGGCGGCTATCCTCACCGCTGAGCAACCCGAAGGACGCAGAGATGACCACCCTGAAAGCAGAAAGCTTGAAGGCCTGCGCGAACGCGCTGCGCACCATCGGCTTCACGAAGAAGCTGGGGATTTCCTCCAGCCTGGCAACAGCAAGGACGCCGGGGGCTGGCTCGGGCTGAACCTCGCAACGACGGACCTGCCAGCCGTCCTGCGGGTGAACCCCGTAGTGGGTGCCCGGCACGTCCCGCTGGAGACCGCCCTCACCGAGCTGGCGGGATGGGAGCCACCCGTCGCCAGCGTGGGGCGACCCCTGGGGCACCTGACGCCGTCCAATATGCGCCGCACGCGCCACCGCCGGCCGGGCGGCCGAGCTGACCGAGGCGAACGGGTTCCGGCAGCCGCACGCCCAAGCCCGCAGTCTGGCCGCGCGAGCCGAGTACGCGGCCGGCCGGTACCAGCTGGCAGCGGAGATCGCCCGGGAGGCTCTCGCCGGGCACAGGGCGCTGGGCAACCGGTACGAGGAAGCAGCCACCATCGAGCTTCTCGCCGGCTGTGCCGAGCGGCTGGGCGAGGACCCAGCCGGGCTATGGCTGGAAGCGCTGCGCGGCTACCGGGAACTCGGCCTCCCGGACGCCGCCCGGATCAGCCCCCGGGTCCACCAGCCGGACTGAGGCGGGCTGAGGCGGGCTGAGGCGGGCTGAGCCGAACATCGTGAGCTGAGCGGCGGCGAGAGTGAGTTCAGCCTTGTTGCCCACTCCGAGCTTGCCCCGGACCCGGGCGACGTACGTGTCGACAGTGGACGCCGAGACCAGCATCCGGGTGGCGATCTGCCGGTGCGTGAAGCCGCACGCGATGTACCGCAGCACGTTCCGTTCCTGGCGCGAGCGCCATCTGCGTGTCGGGCGGAGAGTAGCCGCCGCCCGCCAGCCGTTCTACGGCGGCGCGCAGATCGGCAGGGCTGAGGGTGTCCTTGGCGAGCAGACCGGCGGCGACGCCGGACACGTGGAGGTCACAGAGCACGACGTCGACCTGCTCGACAGGTACATCCTTCGGGTCGGCGACCGCGACGACCTCGCAGCCGGGTTCGAGCATGGCGCGCAGGCCGAAGCGGGCGACGGCCTGCCGGTCCACCAGGGCGACAGTGATCGTGGGCATGCATTCGTTGTAGCCGGCTGTGGCGGGCTCAGGCAGGCCGCGAAGCTGTTCCGGGAAAACGTGAGACAAGCTGCGCTGGTGCTGTCAGCTGGCGGGCTTGCGGTGCATCCGGTAGTGCAGGACCAGGAAGGGCAGACCGAAGATCCAGAACGCGTGCTCGGCCCGGAGCGCACCGTCTGAGACGAAGACGTCGAGCTGCTCGGCGAAACCGTGGACGGCCAGCGCGGTCAGCTGCCCACCCCGCTCGTCCACATAGGTCAGATAGTGCCCGGGCTGGTCGAGCTTGCTGCGGCTGGTGAGGACCAGCCCGCCGCCGGGGCGGGACCGTGGTTCCAGCGTGGCCGTGAAACTCGCCTGGGGCAACGGGAAACCCACGCTCACGTACCCACGGCCATCCCGCCGGTAGGTCGTGTAGATGCCAACGTAGATCGGCTCGTCGGTGTCAGTGAACGAACGGATCCACCCCCGGACGCTGATCGCACCATCGGGGCCGGAGATCGTGTCGATGCGGCTGCGGATCCCGCGCTGCGTCTCCTTCTGGTTCATGGGTACGTTCGCCTGCCCCAGCGGACGGGCCACCAGGCTGCGATAGAGCAGGTAGCCGGGGCGCACCCACATCCGCCACCTGGGCACGATGTCCAGCGTGAACCGCGTGGTGTGCTCGTAGAACTCCCGTACGAGCTGATCGGTGCCCGCAGGGTCGAACTGCGGCCCGGCCAGGTCGTCCAGCGAGGCGACGATGCCGACATCCGGCGCGCCGCCCTGATAGGAACCACCGGTCAGCTCGGCCAGGTCCCGCACATAGCCTGTCCCGACATAGCGCGTCCGCGCCGCCAGCGGAACGACGAACGGCAGCTGCGCGGCATCGACCCGCTCGGCGAGCAGGCTCACTCCAGCCTCACGGAACAGCAGGGCCGCCAGTACACGGAAAGCGACGATGACGCACGTGGCGGTGACGGCGGCGGGCACATCCGCCCACACCAGCGACAGCGTCCACCCCGTCAGGAGACCAACGACGGGTCCCAGGATCACCTTGTACGGCCGGATGCCGAGCAGGCCGGCGAGCCCTCCCATGACAAGACCGGCCACCACCGGCCCGGCACCGGTCACCGCGCCGAGAGCCCAGCCCAGAGGCGCAGCCAGCGCCCCGCTCATCACGACCCGCGACCACAGCGCCGGAATCTGGCCAGGCCGCTGCCGGGAACGCGCCACCACCTCAGACGCCGCGACCACCAAGGACACAGCCACGGCACCGGCCACCCTGACCGGCCAGCCCCACGGCGCGGTCAGGGCCAGGCCCGCGATCGCCCCGGTCAGGAGAGCCACAGCCACGGAGCCCGGCCGCTTCATCCGATGATCATCCACCGTCACCCGGCGACTCTAACCCCGCCCAGACCCCGCCCCAGCAAGCACGTGCCGCCACTCCCGCACCCATCAGCGCACAAAATCGTCCTTTGTACCCGCACCGGGGCCCCCGAGGCCCGCGACCTCCGAACGGCGCTGAACGCCTGGTTCAGCCAGCGGCGAGGAACGTGACCGCGTCCGGTACCACCACATCGGCCAGCGTGCCCCGTACGAAGTCGTAGTGGCCGACCTCCGCGCCGAGGGAGCGCCCCGACACGTCCGGCACCGTGGCCAGGTAGAACTTCGCGAACGCCTCCGGCGGCAGGATGTCGTCGGCGTCGCCCCACACCACGCGTACCGGAGCGCCGATCCGCGCCACGCTGTCCGGGTCGAGCATCGGCCCGCCGGAAGGCGCCATCAGGTACGCGGCGCGCACCCGCCGGTCCCGCACGTCGCGCCCGCACTCGGCGACGTAGCCGGCGAAGTCCTGCTCGTCGATGATCGCGCGCAGGTCGGCGTCCAGGTCCGGGTACTCCGGCGTCGGCGGCGCGTCCTCCGGGCTCGCGGCGAGGGCGGCGTACGCGGCCGCCGACATCCGCGCGCCGGCCAGCGCGACCGCCGTGTACCCGCCGAGCGAGAAGCCGGCCGCCATGATCCGCGCCGGGTCGGCCGCGTACCGGGCCAGCACCCCGTCGAGCGCGACGCTCATGTCCAGCGGCCGGTCCCACCAGCGGACGAAGCCACGCGGGTCGTACGGCTCACGCGCGGTGTTGCCGTGATGGTTGACGCCTGCGACCAGGTAACCGGCGGCGGCCAGCCCCTCGGCGAACCAGGCCAGGTCGGCGATCTCGCCGCCGGTACCGTGCGACAGCAGCACGACAGGGTGCGGCCCCGGCCCCGTCGGCACGAAGACGACGGTCTCGACCGGCCGGGGCGCGCCGGCTTCCCGCCAGTGCGGGCGGGACGGATCCACAAGGGACAACGTGATCATGGCCGTGAGCGTACCGGCGTCAGGCTGCGGCGCCGGGACAGGCGCAGGCCGGGCTGGCCGAGCAGGGCTCAGCCCGGCACCTGCAATGTGCCTGTGCGGGCCTTGATGGCGGCAAGCCGCGCGGACCATTCGCGTTCGGCGATGGCGAGGCCATGTTCCAGTGTCTCGAAGAGCACCGTACGGCTCACGGATACCGTCGCCCGCTCCGGCCGGTCCCCGGCAGATCCGTCTACGTCGCGGACCCGGCAGGCGAGGTGCACCCGCTCGCCGTCAGGGAACGCGAACGCCGTCACCTGGTCGGTGCACTCCCCCCATTCCAGGAATCTGCACCCTGCGAGTGCCGCCGCGAGGCCAGTGGTGGAGGTGCCGTCGTCACGCATCCAGCCCTCGGCCACCTGCAAGGACTCCCATGGCGTGGTGAACCCTGCCAGCGGCGCGACTGGCGTGCGGAACCGGCTGGCCTCGTCCGTAAGTCTCATCACCAGCAACGGCGGATAGAACGCGTTGTCCCACGTGTTCACGTGGAGCCCGCCGACGAACACGTCGGCGCACAGCAGATCCGGATCCCGCTCGATGTGGAACTCCAGGCCGAACCCAGCCCGCGACCCGACCAGCATCACTACCTCCCCGGCCTGCCGTGAACCGCTAGCCGAAGATCTGGGTGAACGCGGTCAGGCCCGGACCGGACAGTCCGGCCCTGGCCTCGGCGAGCAGCTGGTCTCCGCCCTCGGCGTGCACGGGCCAGCCGAGTTCCCTGGCCTCCGCCAGGTGCCTCCCGGCCAGCTCCGGGTCGACCGGCAGGCCGTCGCGTCCCGTCAGGTACGCGAGCCCGAGGCCGAAGTGCTCACTGCCCACGGCGAACTGATCGTCGTCGTACCGCAGCGAGGAGACCTCCAGCAGGTCGTCGATCAGCTCGTCGGCCGCGTCGTGGCCGAAGTCCCTGGCGACGTGCAGCCAGCGGTACGCCAGCAGGTCGCCGTTCCCGTCCGGGTCGCCGTCGGAGAGGCCGGCCAGCCCGTCGAGATCCCCCCGCCGGGCCATGTCCGCGTAGTCGGTCATGGTCGCGACGCTAGCTGGCGGGTGGCCGGGCAAGCAAGGGGCATCCGGCCACAGTGGACTGACACGCCGAGCGGGTCACAGCCGCGTTCGCCGCCCGCTGGCTCGCGGTCAGATGCTAGAGATCAGGGTCCAGGTCAGCCAGACGATCAGGGGAGCCACCGCCAGGCTGAGCACTGTCGTGATGACCAGTGTCACCAGGTCGTCCGGCACGAGGTACTTCTCCGGCCGGCCGGGTGGGTACACCACTTCCGTGCCGGAGCGCAGGACGGTGCCCCGTCTTGTCCGGGGCACCTCGGTCCTGCCGCCGTCCTCGAGCCGGAGTTCCACCCGGCCGCTGTCCAGCAGGCGTGCCGTCGCCTGTGCTCCGGTGAACCGCAGGTACCAGTGCTGGGCGCACCACCACAGGTAGAAGCCGACCGCGGCGATCAGCCCCGCCATGATCATGGCTCCCGACAGCTCGCGGGGCCCGCCCAGCATGAGGTTGGCTACTGGGGCCACACCGAGCAGAAACGGCGCCAGGCGTTTGAGTACGGACTTCACGCCCTTCAATGTAGGGCGGCGCGCCGGAGTCCGCCGCCCCTGACAGCGCCGGCCGGAGCCGCCGAGGTCCGTTATGGCCCCGTCCGGCTCAAACGCGAGGAGTGCTAACGCCGGAGCGCTTTCGGCGAGGAACTGCCCGGCGACGTGCGGCCCCCGGGCGCCCAGTGCCCGGCGCAGGCCGATCTCGGGTCACCCTCGTACCGGTGGTTCGAGAAGAGGGTCAGTCCCCTGGGGTCTGGTTCCAGAGCGAGGTGAGGGCGTCGGCAAGGGAGTAGCCGTTGTTGAACCCGTCGTTGTCGTGGTACGTGTACTCACTGTCGGCCCGATAGGCGTAGCCGCCCCGGTACTGGTCGTTCTGGTACAGGTGGACCCCGTCAGCCGACGTGGGTCCTGCCAGGGCCGCCACCCCGGCGACGGCCAGCGCCGCGACGGCGGTGGCCCGGGCGATTTTTCCACGAAGCATGGTTGACCTCCATGTTTGCCTGGGGCGGATGCCCAGTTCGTGGCCTCACCGTATGAGAGAACAGAGCCGCGACCGCCCACTGTGGACAGTCCCGGACAACCCCGCTGGACGCCGGCGGCGTGCCGAGTGCTGACGTGGCTGGGGTGCCGGCGCTCTGACGTGATGCCGAGTCGCCGGTGAGCCGCTCCGCCGCTGACCTGAATGTGACGGCTACGACACCTCGCCGCGACGGGAATCGGATCGCCGCGACCGGGGTTGGCGCGGGAAGAGAGCCGTTTCAGGAGGGGTTATGCGAGCGATTCAGGTTTCCGGGGTGGGTGGTCCCGAGGTACTGCGACTGGTCGATGTTGATCAACCGGTGGCGGGCCCGGGCCAGGCGGTCGTGGAGGTCGCCGCGTCCGGCGTCAACTTCCTCGACGTCTACCACCGCCAGGGCCGGTACGCCCTCCCGCTGCCCTTCACCCCGGGCACTGAGGGCACGGGCACCGTCGTCGAGATCGGACCAGGCGTCGCCGACGTCGCCGTGGGAGACCGGGTCGGCTGGGTGGAGGTACCCGGTACCTATGCCGAGCGGGCCGTCGTGGACGCCTCCCGGCTCGTGCCACTGCCCGACGGCGTCGGCTTCGAGGCCGCAGCCGCCGTGCTACTGCAGGGCATGACGGCGCACTACCTCGTCAAGGACGCCTACCCGGTCCAGCCGGGCGACACGGCGCTCGTGCACGCCGCCGCCGGCGGCATGGGGCTTGCGCTGACCCAGCTCATCACCCATCTCGGCGGCAGAGTGATCGGCACGACCTCGACACCGGAGAAGGCCGAGCTGGCGCGGCGTGCCGGGGCCGCCGAGGTGATCCTCTACTCCACAGTGGACGACCTCGCGGCGGAGGTGAAGCGGCTCAACGGCGGCCATGGCGTGCCTGTCGTCTTCGACGGCGTCGGCAGGGACACCTTCGATGCGAGCCTCGCCAGCCTGCGAACCCGCGGCCACCTGGTGCTCTTCGGCGCCGCGAGTGGTGCCGTGCCGCCCTTCGACCCCATCCGGCTCGCCCAGGGCGGTTCGCTCACCCTGAGCCGGCCGAGCCTCGGGCACTTCATCGCCGACCGGTCCGAGCTGCTCCGGCGCGCCACCGACGTGCTCGAATGGGTGCGCACCAAGGTCCTGGAGACCACCGTGACGGCCCGCTACCCGCTCGCCGAGGTCGCCCAGGCTCACCGCGACCTGGAGGCTCGGCGTACCACCGGGAAGCTACTCGTCATCCCGTAGGCCCGAGGTACGGGTACGCAGCGTCCAGGTCGTCATCAGGGCTGTGCCCGCGATCAGCGCGGCCAGCAGCAGATACCCCGGGACGATCCCGCTCCGGTCCGCGACCAGCCCCACCACCACCATCGACACCACGGCGTACCCCAGCCCGAAGGCGTTGGTCGCGCCGAAGACCGCGCCCGCGCGGGCAGGGTCGGCAGCGCGCATCAGCAGGGTACGCGCCGCGATCCGGGCCAGGCCGAAGGTCAGCGCGACCGCGGGCAGCAGGACCATCACCGCCGCGACGCCCAGCAAGGGCAGTCCGACGGTCAGCACGGCACAGCCTGCGTAGCCTGCCAGCGCGATGGCCAGCCCGCCGACCCGGGTGATCAGCCGTTTGAACAGCACGGCGGCGAAGAACATCCCGGCGCCGGCCGCGGCGTCGAGCAGGCCGAGGACGCCGGGCCCCTGCCGGTACACCTCGATCACCAGCACGACGAGCAGTGCGTTGCTCACCGTGATGATCATGTTTCCGAGGGCGTAGAGGACCCCGAGCCGGCGGAGCGGAGCCCGCACCAGGCCGCCGCCGGCCAGCGGGCCGTGCTCCTCGGCCGTGACCCGCTCCTCACCCATCGCCCACAGCAGCCCGGCCACTGCCACGAAGGTCGCCGCGTTGAAGAGCAGCACCGGGCTGACCCCGAGCCAGGCGACCAGGAAGCCACCGGCCGCCGTGGACAGCAGCAGGCCTGCCTGGGTGGCCATCTCGTAGTGCGCGTTGAAGCCGGCCAGCCGCTCCGGCACGACCCGCTCCTTGATCAGCGCGTTGCTGGCGGGCATGAACAGCGCCGTGACCGCCGCGAGAGCGAAATTCATCGTGTACGCTGCGACCGACGCCGGCCCCCCGGCCAGCAGCCAGGCCGGCAACGCCGCGGCCAGCACCGCACTGGCCACACTGCACCACAGGCACAGCCGGCGCCGGTCGAACCGGTCGGCCAGCCGCCCGAACACCAGCGACAGCAGCACCTGCGGCACGGCCACCGCGATGTACAGCCAGCCCACCGACAGCGTGGTCGGCGTCTCCCGCACCACCAGCAGCGCCGAGGCGGTCAGCTGGATGCCGTTACCCAGGCAGGTGACGAACTGCGCGCCGACCAGCAGCCCCTCCGCCCTGGCCGGCGGCGCGGCCACCAGCGTCTCAGCCATCGCAGATCATCGTGTACCCGTCGATCGCCGCGTACACCCGCCGGATCACCTCGGCGGTGTCCGGCCCGCGGAACCGGAACCGGCCGCCCGCGAACTCGTACGTGGTGCCCTGGTCCAGCACCGTGCCGACCGGCGGGATCACCTCCGCGTACGCCCCGCGCGGCCCGAGCTGGCTGGGCGCGGCGACGACCGTGCCACTGGCCGGCACGAGCAGCTGCCCGCTCACCTCGGAGCCCGGCGCGAACGGCTCCGCCGTCACCGGCAGCCCGCACTGGAGCGCGAACTCCCACTCCATCAGGTCCCGGCCGTGCACCTCCCGCCACACCAGCGGGATCTCCCCGCCGCCGGGCCGGCATCCGACCTCCATGAACGTGCACTGGTTCGCCTCGTCGACGAACAGCTCCAGGTGGAACACCCACGGCCCGCCGGCCATCGCCGGCAGCAGCGCGAGCATGAACTCCTCGACGGCGGCCAGCGTGGCCGGGTCGTCGATCTCCGCCGAGCCGACCGGCTCCCCGGCCGCGAAGGCCAGCGGGCCTGTGGTGACGGAGCCGGCCGTGTTGAGGTACCGCGACAGTTTCCAGGGGCCCAGTGCCGTGCCGTCCCACAGGCCGTCGACGTGGTGCACCGGGTGCGGCACGTACCGCTGGACCAGCAGCGGCTCGTCCGGCAGGTCGTCGACCGGCCCGTTGAGCCGCCGTACCCCGCTGCTCGCCACGCCGTGCAGCCGCTTCACGATCACCGGCCAGCCGGCCCGGGCGGCGAACGCCTCCACGTGGGCCGCCGAGCGGGCCAGGGTGAACTCCGGCACGGCCACGCCCGACCGCTGGGCGGCCAGCAGCATCTCGTGCTTGTCCAGGAAGGTGGTGTAGTCGCGCCGGCCCACCGTGCCGAACTCGGACCGCAGCCGGGCGGCCAGCGGCTGGCCCGTCTCGTGCAGCGCGACCACGGCGGACGGCGGCCCGTACCTGCCGATCGCCGGGCCGATCGCGGCTCGCACCTCCGCGTAGTCGGTGCGGTCGGCGACGATCACGACCTCGGCCGCCTGCTTCGGCACCCCGGTCACCAGGTCGGCGTGCGTGACGTAGGTGACCTGGTGCTCTTCGTGGTCGAGATAGGCGTCGTAGCGGGCGTAGTCGTCGTGCCAGCGGTTGATGACGAGGACGTGCATGTCAGCGGGTGACCCTCCCGGTCGTACCGGGCGGCACAGGTGCCGGATCGCCGAAGGTCAGGGGGCTGTGCTGCACGTCAGCTCCTGTGTCGTGTGTGGACATTGCCAGACCGTAGGGCAACGTATCGGCGGACTGTCGCCACTGTCAATGTATGGCTGTTTCCGCCCGCGCCACGTTCCTCTAGTCCAGGTCGAGCGGGTCCAGGCCGAAGCGCCACGACACCGTGTCGGCCTCCCTCAGCACGAGCGTGTGCAGATAGCAGGGCTCGTCGTCGTCCTCGTCGATCAGCAGCCAGGTCGACGGCGGGTGTCCCGCAGCCGCGAGAGCCTCGTCCGCCAGCCATCTCCCCTCAGCCGGCCCCGGCCCGAAGTACCCAGCCACGAGCGCGAAGTCCGGGCCCGGCTCCATCCGCCCGTGGAGCCAGGGAAAGTCCCCGCTCACCAGCACCAGCGACGCCACATGCCGATCGCCGACCAGCCACTTGCTCACGCTGTTCCCCACCGCCAGACCCTAACCGGACCGCCTGCCGCTATGGGGCTTCCAGTCAGGCAGCCGGTCGTCTGGGTGACCGTCCCGGCCCGCGGACCGCCGTCGCCGGCGACGGCCTCAGCGATGCCCCGGGTTCAGGCTTTGCGGACGACGCTCGACTTGAGCTGCATCGCGCCGAAACCGTCGATCTTGCAGTCGATGTCATGGCCGTCCACACCGTCGACCAGGCGGATGCCACGAACCTTCGTACCAGCCTTGATCCCGGCAGGGTTCCCCTTGACCTTGAGGTTCTTCACCACGATCACCGTGTCCCCGTCGGCGAGCACATTGCCGACCGAGTCCTTGACCACGCCGCTGGCCTCCGCCACCAGCTCACCAGCGGGCGCCCACTCGTGGCCGCACTCCGGGCAGACCAGCAGATCACCCATCTCGTACGTGAATTCACTGGAGCACTCTGGGCACGACGGCAGGTTCTGATCCACGACGCCGATCCTAATCCGGTGACCCAGGTCACATTCATCGAGGCTCGCGTTTGTGCTTAATTGAAGAAGTCTTCAATTAAGCACGTCAACGTCATCGACGATCGAGGTGACCGGCATGCCTGGCGTTACCGTGCCGCTGTATCAGGCGAAGGCCGAGTTCTTCAGGATGCTCGGCCACCCCGTCCGGATCCGGGTCCTGGAGCTGCTCGGTGAGGCACCCACCTCCGTCAAGGACCTGCTCTCCGACATCGGGATCGAAGCCTCCAGCCTGTCCCAGCAGCTGGCGGTGCTGCGCAGGGCGGGCATCGTCGTGTCGGCCCGCGACGGCGGACAGGTCGTCTACGCGCTCGCCGGCCCGGACGTGGCCGACCTGATGCGCGCGGCCCGCCGGATCCTCACGGAAATGCTCGCCGGGCAGGCTGAGCTGCGGGCTGCGCTGCTGGACGCGGACACCGCCGCGTGAGCCCGGCGGCCAGCCTGGCCCGGTTGCTGCCCGGGCGCGCCGACCTGGCCACAGTCCGGCGGAGCCCGGGGCGTGACCTCCTCGCTGGCCTGACGGTGGCGATCGTCGCCCTGCCGCTGGCTCTCGGCTTCGGCGTCGCCTCCGGGCTCGGCGCGGCGGCGGGCCTCGCCACCGCGATCGTCGCGGGTGCCGTCGCCGCCGTGTTCGGTGGTTCCGACCTCCAGGTGTCCGGGCCGACCGGCGCGATGACAGTCGTCCTGGTCCCGATCGCCGCCCGGTTCGGCGCGGATGGCGTCCTCACGGTCGGGCTTCTGGCTGGGCTGATCCTCCTCGGGCTCGCCGTCACCAGGGCCGGCCGCGTCGTGCGTTACGTGCCCGCACCGGTCGTCGAGGGCTTCACCGCGGGTATCGCTGCCGTGATCTTTCTCCAGCAGGTACCGGCGGCGCTCGGCGTGCCCGCGCCGGACGGGGAGAAGGTCGCCGTGGTCGCGTGGCGGGCCGCGCAGGAGTTCGCCCACCGGCCACACTGGGCAGCCCTCGCGCTGGCTGGCGGCGTGGCGGCGGCGATGCTCGCCGGTGCACGGTGGCGCCCGGCTGTCCCGTTCTCCCTGCTGGCGGTGGCTGCGGCGACCTTCGTGACGCATCTGGCCGCACTGGACGTCGCCCGGATCGGCGCCCTGCCCGCCACCCTGCCAGCTCCGTCGCTCGGCTTCCTGCACCCGGCGGCGATCCCGGCGCTGCTGACCTCGGCGGTGGCTGTGGCAGCCCTGGCCGCGCTGGAAAGCCTGCTGTCCGCGACCGTCGCCGACGGGATGCGGTCAGGTTCCCGCCACGATCCGGACAGGGAACTGCTCGGGCAGGGTCTGGCCAACCTGGCGGCACCGCTGTTCGGCGGAGTCCCCGCGACCGCAGCCATCGCCCGTACCGCAGTCAACGTCCGGGCCGGCGCGTCCTCCCGGCTGGCCGCCCTCAGCCACGCGGCGATCCTCGCCCTGATCATGCTGGCCGCCGCCCCGCTCGTCGGGCAGGTCCCGATCGCCGCGCTCGCCGGGGTCCTGCTGGCCACCGCGATCCGGATGGTCGAGGCCGGCGCGCTCCTCGCCATCGCGCGGGCCTCACGTGCCGAGGCTCTCGTCGCCGCGCTGACCGCCCTCGCCACCCTCGCTCTGGACCTGGTCGCGGCGGTGATCTGCGGCCTCCTGATCGCGGCGGGCGTGGCCATCCGCAAGATCGCCCAGGCGGCCAGGCTGGAGGAGGTACCGCTGGAAGCCGGCGACCACAGCGCCGCCGAGCGCGCGCTGCTCGCCGAGCACATCGTCGCCTACCGGATCGACGGCCCGCTGTTCTTCGCCGCCGCCCACCGGTTCCTCCTCGAACTCGCCGAGGTCGCCGACGTCCGCGTCGTCATCCTCCGGCTGTCCCGTATCACCACCGTGGACACGACCGGGGCCCTCGTGCTCAAGGACATCATCGACCGGCTCGAACACCGCGGCATCACCGTCTACGCCTCCGGTACCCGCCCCGAGCACGCGCGCACGCTCGCGGCCCTCGGTGTCCTCGACCGCCTGGAGGCCGCGGGCCGGGTGTTCCCCGCCGTCTCCGAAGCCATCGCAGCTGCCCGCGCCCACCTGCACAGCACCGGCACCCTCAGGCCAGCCTGACCCGGCTGCCGCTGACCCCGGCCTGGCCCGCCGGCCCATCACTCGAACGGCGGGCCAGGCCGGCTCCCTGGCCGGCGGCTAGGTACTCCGGGGCTCGCGCAGTCTCGCGGCCAGTACCACGATGTCGTCGTCCACGCGCTCGGCTGCCAGGCCGGACAGGACGGTGTCCAGCAGGTGCTCCAGTGGCTGGGCGGGGTCCAGGCTGAGGGCGGCCAGCCGGGCCACTGCCTCGTCGATGTCCTCGCCGCGCCGCTCCACCAGGCCGTCGGAGTACATCAGCAGGGCGGAGCCGGGCGGGAACGGCACCGTCGTGTCGCGGTACTCGCCGGCTCCGGCACCGAGGGGCGCACCCGGAGGGAGGTCGAGGACCCGGGCACCGCGCGGGGTGATGGCCAGGGGCGGCAGGTGGCCGGCGGAGGCCAGGGCCGCCGTACCCGTGGCCGGGTCGACCGCCGCGATGAGGCACGTGGCGAGCCGTTCCAGGCCGAGCGTCCGCGCCATCAGGTCGACGTGGGTGAGGATCGTGGCCGGGGACGGCTCCTGGACGGCGAGTGCCCTGGTCGCGGCCCGGTACTCCGACATGGTCGCGGCGGCGTCCAGGCCGTGGCCCATCGCGTCGCCGACGACGAGCAGCGTGATCCCACCGGGGAGCGCGATGGTGTCGTACCAGTCGCCGCCGACCTCGGCCCGCGTCCCGGACGGCAGATACCGGTTCGCGCACTCCACTGTGGCGTGCGGCGAGGTGGTGTTCGACAGCAGTGCCCGTTGCAGCAGGACCGAGGTGTCGCGCTGCTCGGTGTACTGCTGCGCGGCGCCGATGCTGGAGGCGGCCCGCCGGACCAGGTCGGCGATCAGCTTGACGTCCTCGCCGCCGAACGCGGCGCGCTCTCCGGAGCGGACCAGGACGGCGACCCCGATGACGTCACGGCCGGCGGTCAGCGGGACGTGGCAGGCCGAGTGCATGCCCAGTTCGAGGTAGTGGCTGACCCGGCCGGCCTGCGGGGCCAGCCTCCGCAGCTCGGTGACCGGCGTCAGGTTGGACACGATCGGGCGCTGCTCGCTGATGCAGCGGGCGACAGCCGAGGAGGGCTGGGCGCCGAACACGGCACCCGGGGCGCCGAAGAGCCGGCCGGCCTCGCTCAGCCCCGGTACCGTCGTCAGCGCCAGCCGCCTGATCCGGAGTGAGCCGTCCTGCGGCGGGTGCGGGCCGAGGTCGAGCACGTCCACGGCCGCCAGGTCCGCGAACCCTGGTACCAGCAGCCAGGTCAGTTCCTCGCAGGTCTTCTGCACGTCCAGCGTGGTACCGATCTCGGTGGCGGCCCGGTCCAGCAGCGCGAGGCGCGTGCGGGCCTGGGCCAGCGCGCGGCGGATCCGGCGGTCCTCGGTGATCTCCAGGATCATCGCGACCAGGCCGACGGGCCGGCCGGCGTCGTCGAGCCGGTGGTAGGCGTTGTGCCACCAGCGCAGGGCGCCCGACTCGTCCGAGGCCGTGGTGCCCTCGACAGTGATCGACCGGGGCACGCCGTCGCCGAGCACCGCGCGTAACGTCTCCTCGGCGTCCGAGACGTTGATGTCCGGCACGACCTCGGCGATGGTCCGCCCGATGTGGGCCTCTGCTGGGGCTCCGTTGATCGTGGCCAGCGCGGCGTTCACGTAGCGGTAGCGCAGGCCGGCGTCCAGGACGGCCACGCCGACGGACGAGTACTCCAGCGCCTCGCGCGTGTAGCGGTAGTCGGAGGCGAGCGCGTGCAGCTCCCCGGCGTCAAGATCAGCACCGGAGCGGCCCCGGAGCAGGCTGAGCATCCGCCGCGCCTCGGCGTCGCCGAGCATCACCAGGGGTGACGGCGCGTAGTCACGTCCAGCCATACCGCGATCTTTGCATGGAAAAAGGCAGTTCGCTGGCGCCCGCGAGGACAGGTCAGGCCGGGCGGCGGAAGCCCCGGGCAGCCCAGGCGATGGCTGTTCCGATGTAGAACGCCACCAGCGTCCACTTGGCCAGGGAGCACAGGGTGCCGATCGTGGCCAGGCCGTCGGTGATCGCGGCCCGGTCGGACAGGAACACCCGCTGGATCGAGTTCTCCAGGACGTCGAACAGCCCGGAGGCGACCGGCAGCGCCAGGATCCAGTCCCAGCGGGGCGTGACCCGGGCCCGGTTCGCCAGGAGTGCCAGCAGGCTCGTGGCGAACACCGCGTACCACAGCGGGTGCGCGCCGTCGATGAACAGGTGCGAGCGGTAGACGCCCAGCAGGCCCCGGGCCTCCAGGTCACCGAAGTGCCGGAGGTACTGGGAGGCGGTGAAGAACGTGCACTGCACCTCGAACACCCCTGGCGAACCCAGCGGGATCGTGAGCACCGCCAGCGCGGTCTGCGAGACCGCCCACACGATGCCGCTGACCCAGGCCAGCCACGGCACACCCACATTCGACCGGATCCGCGACAGGCTCAGGGCAGCAGACATAGCCGATACTGTCCCACCACCGGTATCCCGGAACCAGTGCCCGGGCCTCAGGCGGCGCGCAGGATCCGGGCGATCTCGCCGTAGCCCCGGCGTCCGGCGTGCTGGAGGGCCGTGACGCCGTTCCGGTCGCCGATCCCGGGGTCCGCGCCGGCGCCGATCAGGATCCGGGTGATCTCCTGGTAGCGGGGGCCGCCGTCGCCGAGGACGACGCATTCCAGGAGCGCCGTCCAGCCGGGCCGGTTGACGTGGTCGAGGTTGATACCGGTCTTGACGATCTCCCGCACGTACTCGACGTGCCCGCGCTCGCACGCCGGGATCACCGCCAGGCCGCCGAACCGGTTCTCCAGGGTCAGGTCGGGGCCGGCGGGCAGGAGCACACGCAGCATCGCGACGCTGCCCGACACTCCCGTCTCCAGGAACGGGCTGTCGTGCCGGTCGTCGAGCGCGTCCGGGTCGGCGCCAGCGGCGACCAGTACCCGTGCGACCTCGATGTGGTCGGCGACGACCGCGCCGAACAGCGCCGTCCGGCCACCTTCGCCACGCGTGTCGACGGGCTCACCGGCCGCCAGTGCCCGCCGGACCCCGGCGACGTCAGCGGCGCGTGCGGCGGACAGGAGGGCTGGAGC
Source organism: Longispora albida DSM 44784 (assembly GCF_000379825.1). GTDB lineage: Bacteria > Actinomycetota > Actinomycetes > Mycobacteriales > Micromonosporaceae > Longispora > Longispora albida. The sequence continues at coordinate 196,820 of NZ_KB903838.1, read as the reverse complement.
TGGCATGGCTGGACTCCCGGTGCTCGGGGACGGTGCGGGCCCGGCCGCGCGGGGCGGGGGCGGGGCCGCGCAGCCTGCCAGTGCCGCGCCGGCCAGAAGTACGAACGTCCTGCGCTTCATGCCCCAAGCCTGCACCCCGGGACGGCAAAGCGCCTGGTCAGCCTGGTTGAGGGCCGGATCAGCCACATGGTTGATGCCGTGGGCCGGCCGCCGTGTACCGCCCGCGGCCTGAAGTCGCCGGCAGCGCGGCTGGGCGGCGCAGGTTGAGACTGGGTTGAGACTCCGGGGCTCCGCTGCCGTGGGAGGGTCGGTTGCGCCGTGCTCATGTGGTAACAGAGCGTGGTGACTGCCCGTGCCCGCTCTCCGGAACGAAGGAGTACACATGCGATTCGTCCCCCGGCTGATGATGGTCGCCGCCGCCGCGGCTCTGACCACTCTCGGGATGATGCCGTCGGCCCAGGCCGCCAACCCCAGCAACGTTTTCACCGTCAACGACGGCTGGTCATACGAGTACGAGAAGTCCTGCCAGAGCACCGCCCCGTTCGCCTGTACCTCGAACGCGACGTCACTGTCCATCATGGTCAGCGGCGCGTACCCGGGCAAGAGCTACGCGATCACCCTGGGCTACCAGGTCGAGGCCGTCTCCGCCACGGCAGGCGTGGACTACGTCGCGTCCACCGGCACGGTCACCATCCCGGCCGGCAACTACCGGGGTTACCTGTCCGTGCCGCTCGTGAACGACGGGCTCGCCGAGGGCACCGAGACGTTCCGCATCCGGCTGACCAGTTCGAGTGCCGGCGGCAACATCAGCGACACGGGGCTCGGGTACATCTGGAACGAGGGCCAGATCCCGGCGGACTGCGCCCTGTCGAAGTCCGACCTGCGCACGACGACGATCTCGTGCAGTGGCCGGCCGGCCACGCAGCCCTGGCGGACCGTCGTGAACTGTGAGGACGTCGGCATGGGTTACCTCCAGGCGTACGGCGCGGCCATCACCGGCAACGGCACCTCGACGGCGGTGTGCAATGTGGACTCGTTCCTCAGTGTGTACTTCGACGACCTGACGCCGGAGCCCCCGATCTTCCCGTGAGTGCTGTGACACGGGTCAGGGGCCGTACCCATGCCGGGTACGGCCCCTGACCTCTTTCTCCGTCTCAGAACTGGGCGTGCGTCATCGTGTACCAGGTCGGCGCGAACACCAGCAGGATCATCACCGCCATCACGGCTGCCGACCCGAGCAGGCGCGGGGTGGTGAGCCTGCCGGGTGCGACGGGCCGCACGTTGCGCCGGCCAGCCGCGACGAGCGCCGCGATGCCGCCGAGGACGATGTTGGCCGGCACCAGCTCGTACTCGCCCCGCACCACGTGGAACACGGCCGCGAGCAGCATGGTCACCGCGAGGCCCAGGCCGGCCAGCGGCGTCAGCACGGGCCGGATCCTCGTCAGGGCCGGCAGGATCAGGCCGATACCGCCCAGCACCTCCGCCACCCCGATGAACACGATCAGGGGCTGCGGGACAGCGGCGTACCAGGCCACCGCCCGGGGCGCCGACTCGTAGAGCGCCCCGTCGGCCAGGAGTACCTTGCCGAAGCCGCTGCCGGCGAAGAAGCAGCCGCCCAGTACCTGGACCACCCACAGCGCGCCGTTCAGCGTGAACTTCGCGGAGAGGTTCGTGTTCGTGTTCGTGCTGGTGTTCGTGGTCATGTCGGGCACGCCTTCCTCGGGGACTGGCCGGATGGTTCCTCGCTCCGCCAGCTCTCGGCGGTGAGGTCATCCGACCATCGAGCGGGTGGCCCGCACATCGCCCGTGGGACACCGCGGGACACCCGTACCGTGCTTGACCTGCTGGAACGCCCGTCTGTTCCGCACCGCACCCGCGGTACACCATCAGGGTTTTTGATCTGTTACCCGCTCAGCCCGCGCGCCACAGCGCCGGGACGTTCGGGGCTTCTGAGCCCGGCAGGGACGTGTGGCCCTGGAGGCAGGTGTAGCGGGTGCCGCCGTAGGTCACGCTGACCGTGGCGACGGCTGCTGAGGTCAGGACACGTATGCGTGCCATCCGGGTTCCACCGGGCGTGATCAGGCACGCAGCAGGGCCAGGAGCAGCGCTGCCGACCAGCTGAAGTTCGGGGCGTTGAGCCGTTCCCCGGTCAGCGGCTGGTAGTTCTCGTGGATGGGCGCGTCGCCTGCCAGGCCGTCGGCGTTCGCCACCAGCCGGGCCGTCAGCGCGTCGGCGTCCGCCGCGTACCCCGCTGCGCGCAGGCCGGTGATCGCGAAGTACGCCTGGTCCAGCCAGACCGGCCCGCGCCAGTACGCCACCGGGTCGAAGGCCGGGTTGTCGGCTGACACGGTGGGCACCGGCACGCGGGTGCCGAACTTGGCCGGGTCGAGCAGCGCGGCCCGTACCGCCGCGGCCTGTTCCGCCGAGGCGAGGCCCGCCCACACCGGGATGACGCCCTCGACAGCCTTGCCGCGCTCGACGAGTGGCCGCTTGGTGACGGAGTCGATGTCGTAGAACCAGCCGGTCGCCGGGTCGTACATCTTCTCCCTGATCCGGGTGGCGATGGCCGCCGCCGGGTAGCTGTCCGTGAGCCGGAGGGCGCGGGCGATGCGGGTCAGGTAGTCCTTCTCCGCGAACAGGTACGCGTTGAGGTCCACCGACTCCTGGTTGATGGTGTGCCCGGCTGCGGTGTGCGACACGGTCGCCGCGTCGAACCTCGGGGCGTTGTCCATACCGGACTCCCACGCGGCCGCCTCGATGATGGCCTCGTCGGTGTCGTTGGCCGGGTCGATGGTCGCGCCGTACCCGCAGATGCCGTCGCCGTCGTGGTCGCGGGCGGCGTACCACCACTTGTGGTAGCTGACCAGGCGCGGGTAGATCCGGCGGAGGAAGTCCTTGTCGCCGGAAGCCGAGTACACCTGCCAGACCGCCCACGCGGCCAGCGGTGGCTTGGTGTTGCGCTCGTTCCAGTTGCCGCCGCCGTGAGCCGGGTCGTTGTAGAACACGCAGTCGGGGATCATGCCGTCGGGCCGCTGGAAGTCGAACATCGACTCGATGACGGACGTAGCCAGGGCTGGAGAGAAGGCGGCCACGCCGACGGCCGTCTTCCACGAGTCCCACGACCACAGGCCGCTGAACCAGACGAACGAGATGGACGGCGTGATCCCGTCCGACCGCAGCGCGCCGGCGGGCGAGCGCCAGTTCGTCACGAGGGTCACGATGGCCTTGGCAGCGAGGCGGCGGTGGCCAGGCGCGACACCGGCCAGGCCGGCGTGCAGGTACCCGGCCCAGCGCCGGCTGGCAGCCGTGGCCGCGTTGGACGGCTTGGCCAGGGCTGCCTCCACGACGGCGGCGTCGCGGTCAGCGGCGGTGAACGAGTACGTTTCCGTCCAGGTCAGCGGGCGCTCAGCCCCGGCGGGGATCGACAGCGGCGCAAGCGCCCGGGTGACGTACGAGTCCCCGGTCACGGTCGTCGACACCGGCACGGCGTGCCGGACCTCGAACCGGGTGGACGCCGTGGAGAAGAAGCGCCACGTCTCCCGTACCTCCGAGAAATTGACAGCGACCCCGGACGGCGTGGCGGCCAGGCTCGGCGCCGAGCGAATCGGCTCCGTGGTGTGCCTCAGCAGCCTGCCCGACCACGACACGCTGACCCGCCTGGTCCGCTGGCCGGTGTTGCGGACGCAGGCCTGGACCAGGGCCGTCCGGTTGGACGCGAAGCGCAGCTCCACGACGACCAGCAGCCCGTCGCCGGTCAGCTCCTGGCGCAGCACGCCCGGCTGGGACGACTGGGCGGACGGGGTGAGCGCGACCGGCGCGCCGTCTTCGGTCAGCCCGATCCTGGTGAACGCCTCGGACAGCCACCACGGATACTCCTCCGCGATGTAGAGCGGCCCGGAGAAGCCGTGACCGTCACCGAGGCCGTAGCCGTGCCACGCGCCGAGGTCGGCGAAGACGCTGATCGGGTTGTCGGACGGCGGACGGGCACCGGACGGCACGCCACGCAGGTCAAGCACGTCCGCGAACTCGCCGGCACCCGGCGTCTCCGGGCCGGCCGCCGCCGAGGCGGCCGGGGGCAGGCTCGCGGCCGCCACACCCGCCGCCGCGACGGACGCGGCCACGAAGGTTCTTCTACGCATCGACACTCCATAGTGGATGGCCCGGCCGTGAATCCACAGTAGACCGAGGCATGAGGGGAGGTCCATCATTGATGATGGATGAGGTGTGATGCAATACCCGCCAGTGATCGCCGTCACCGTCGCGGGAGCCGATGAGCCCCCGCCCGCTGTTACCGGCGTCACGGTCACCGCATGGGACGCCGGCACAATGCGACCGGTCAGCGGAGACGGGGCGGCCGAACGGCTGAATACGGCGCACGCCAGAGCCGATACCGTTGCACAACGTAATCATGAGGGCGCCAAGGACAAGCCGCCATCACAGGGGATAACTGCGGTTTGACGGAGGCTGGACGGTTGCGATGACCCGTGCCCTGCTGATTCTCTCGATTGCTATTCCGGCCTTTGTGCTGGTCAGCGTCATAGCAGCCATCGCGTACGGCTGGCTGCGGCCAGACAAGGTCCGGCAGCGCGAGGCCGCGCCCGCCGCGCCGCGCTTCGAGCCGGTCGAGCTGAGCAACACCGCAGTCCTGATCGCGTGCCGTAACGGCGAGGCGACCATCGCGGACGCGGTGGCCGCGGCGAAGGCCAACGGCGTCGAGGTGTACGTCGTCTCCGATGCCTCCACCGACGGCACAGCCGCCCGGGCGACCGCCGCCGGCGCGCACGTCCTGGCGCTCACCGAGAACGTGGGCAAGCCGGAGGCTCTCAAGATCGCGTACCAGCGGTTCGGGCTGAGCTGGCTCTACGACGCGGTGACCATCCTCGACGACGACGTGACCATCGAACCCGGGTTCGTCGCCGAAGCCCTCGCCCTCCTCGACGACGACGTCGCCATCGTCGTCGGCAAGAACGTCACCCTGTGGCCCGAGGCCCGCCGGTGGAACGTGTGGCTGGCCAAGCGCGCCTACAGCTATTGGAACTACCAGGTCATCGTCCGCAGGCTCCAGAGCGCGTTCAACGTCATGAACTGCATCTCCGGTTCCAACTCGATGTACCGGACCACGCTGCTGGACGAGGTGCTGCCGGTCGCGCCGCCCTACATCGTCGACGACACCTACTGGGTGCTCGAGACCCACCGGCGCGGCCTCGGCAAGGTCGTATACGCCCCGCGCGCCGTCGCCTGGCTGCAGGACCCGACGACGTTGCGCGACTGGTACAAGCAGAACCTGCGCTGGCTGTGGGGCACGTTCCAGGGCATCATCGGGCACCGGGTCGGCCGGCAGGCGAGCCGGTTCGACTTCGCGTACGTGCTGCTGATGTTCCACTGGCTGCTGTACGTCCTCAACGGCCCGCTCACCGTGTGGCTCGTGGCCAGCGCCGGCCTCGGTTTCGGCCGGGCGCTCGCGTGGCTGGCGGCCGGCCAGCTGATCTGGCTCTCGATCGCCGCCTGGCGGCTGCGGCTGCCACGGCTGGTGCTGTTCCTCCCGGCGATCGTCGTGCTCGACCTCCTCTACCGCGTGATCATGGTGCACGCGCTCGTGAAGGCCATCCGCCAGCCCACCGTGGAGCGGTGCGTGTGGACGTCGCCTCCGCGCCTGAGCCTCGAAGGGAGGTGAACACCATGTCCGCAGACCAGGACCTGCCCGTGACGGGCGCGTCGGCGGCTGTCACCGGCATGCTCGGCGGCGCCCTCGCCGCGCTCGGCGCGCTGCTCGTCGCGGCGGCACAGTGGGGCGCCCGCCTCCGTAACCGCACCGCGGCCTGACCGGCCCTGACGTGTTCCCGGCTGGGACTGCTGCCAGCCGGGAACACGGTACGCACACAGCCTCGCCACATCAGCTCTCTACGATCGGCGGATGTCTCGCGTACGCCTGCTGGCCGTCTGCTCCGCCGCCCTGTTCTTCGCCATCGCCCTCGTGATCAGGGCACTCGACGACGGCGCGCTGGAGCAGGTCTCGGGCACGGCGCTGTACGGGTCCATGATGTACGCGGCCGTCCTCTTCTTCCGGCCACGGATCAGCGGGCCGGTAGCCGGGATCGTGGCCACCGGCCTGTGCTGGGCGATCGAGTTGTCGCAGCTCACCGGCATCCCCGCGTACCTGTCGGCACGCAGCGTGCTCGCGCGGCTCGCCCTGGGCGTCCAGTTCGACCCGGTGGACCTCGCCTGGTACCCGGCCGGGATCGTGCCCCTGGCCGTCGCGCACACGATCGCCATCCGCAGGTCGGTCTGGCCGTCCCCGGGCTGATCGGGGTTCCGGCAGATTGCCGTTGCGGGGGCCGGCCTGCCGCCGTACGTTCTGCGGCATGAACGCCAAGCGCCCCATGATCGCCGTGATGACCGGTGCCGGGATCTCCACCGCCTCCGGTATCCCCGACTACCGTGGCCCGCAGGGCATCTGGCGGCAGGACCCGGCGGCCGAGCAGCTGGTCACCGTCGGCCCCTACCTGGCCGATCCAGACGTCCGGCGGCGCGCCTGGCAGATGCGGCTGCGCATCGGGGCTCACGCCGCGCTCCCCAACGCCGGGCACCTCGCGCTCGCCGAGCTGGAACGCGGCGGGCTGCCCATCCGCGTCCTCACCCAGAACGTCGACGGGCTCCACCAGCGCTCTGGCCTGCCGGCCCACAAGGTGCTCGAACTGCACGGCACCGCCGCGCGGGTCCGGTGCGCGGGCTGCGGGTCCGAAAGCGAGATGGCCGAGGCACTGGACCGTGTCACGGCGGGAGAGGACGATCCGGCGTGCCTCGCGTGCGGCGGCGTGCTGCGGCCGTGCACGGTGATGTTCGGCGAGACGCTCGACTCCACAGTGCTCGGCCAGGCCGAGACCATCGCCCAGGCCTGCGACCTGTTCGTCGCGATCGGCAGCAGTCTTCAGGTGTACCCGGCAGCGGCTCTCCCGCTCGTCGCCGTGCAGAGTGGTGCCCGGCTGATCGTCGTCAACGGCGAACCCACGCCGTACGACGAGCTCGCCGCCGAGGTGATCCGCGAGCCGATCCCGGAGGCGGTACCCGCGCTGGTCCGGCGCATCCTCGCCGGCGAGTGAGGTCGCGGGGCTGCGCCGGTTTGCGGGCGGGTAGCAGAATCCTGGCGTGAACCTCCATGACGATCAATTGCCGCAGCGGGTGGCCAGGCTGGAGTCCCTGGTCGCCGAGCAGCATCGGGTAAGGCGGCCAGCAGCCGCGCTGGCCGCCGGGATCACCGCGCTGTTCCTGTCCTGGGCGCTGCCCTGGCTCCGGGCGGACACACCCGTGTCGCGTACCGACATCTTCGCCAGCCCCGACCGCACCACCGCCACCGGCTGGGACCTGGTGGCGTGGGCGTTCAGCAGCCCTGCCGGTGCCCGGGGTACCGAGATCACCCTGCTGGCCGTGACCCCGCCGCTGCTGGCGCTCGCCGCGGCCGCGCTGTACTTCCTCATCCCGGTCAACGCGCTGCGCCTGTGGACACTGACACTGTCCATCATGGGCGCGCTGGCCCTGAGCCTGCTCATGCTCGGCTGGGACAACTCCCGGACCACGACGGCTTCCGGGCTGATCGCCGCGCTCGCGGGGTGCGCGGCGATCATCTGGGCCACCGTACGGCTGCGCCCGCCGGACTGACCGCCGGAGCGCGGCTCAGCCGGCCGCCACGGCCTCGGCAGGCGCTGGCCAGCCGAGGGCCGCGAGGTGGGTACGCAGGCTCGTGGCTTCGGGGACGCCGAGCTGCGTGTAGGTGCCGAGCGCCTGGGCCCAGTGGCTGCCAGCCTCCGCCTCGTACCCGAGGGCGTGGTGCGCGTGCCCGAGGCCCTCGTGTGCCTGGGCCTCGGTGTGGGCGTCGCCGCTCTCCCGGGCCAGGTCCAGCGCCTCGGCGTGGTGGGCGAGGGCCTGAGCTGGTTCGCCGGAGGCGCGGACGGCGGCACCGATGCCGTTGAGGGCCTGGGCCCGCATGGTCCGGTCCCCGAGTTCGAGGCTGAGGGCGTGGGCCTGGCGGTGGTGGCCGAGTGCCTGGCCGTAGTCGCCGAGTGCCTGGTAGACGTCGCCGAGGCCGGTCAGGGCGTGCAGCTCAGACGCGCGGTGGCCGATCTCGCGTTGCAGCTCGTAGCCCTGGCGGTAGTGGTCGATGGCTTCCGCGTGCCGGTTCAGCCGCAGGTAGACGAGGCCGAGGGAGACCAGGACGACGCCCTGGGCCCGCCGGTTCCCCGTCTCGCGGTCGATGACGAGCGCCTGCCGGTAGTGGCTGAGGGCCAGGTCGTGCTGGCCCAGCCGCTCGTAGACGATGCCGAGGTTGGTGCGGGCGCTGCTCGCGATGTGCCGGTTGCCGATCTCCTCGCTCACGGCGAGGGCACCCTCGTAGCAGGCGATGGCCTGCTGGTAGCTGCCCATCTTGTCGTTGATGGCGCCGAGGTTGGTGAGGTTGATGCCCTCGCCCAGCCGGTTGCCGACGTCGCGGTGGAGTGCCAGGCCCCGCTGGAGGTAGTCGAGGGCGAGGCCGAGATCGCCGCGCTGCCCGTGGATCATGCCGACGATGTCCAGGGCGCTGGCCTCCCCGGATCGGTCCCCGGCGTCGCGGTGCAGGTCGACGGCCTGCCGCGCACAGCCAAGCGCCTTGTCGTACCTGGCCAGCCGGAAGTACGCGAGCCCGAGGCAGCGCAGGATGTCGGCCTGGCCCCGCCGGTCGCCGCTGTCCGTGGTGGCGCGGAGGGCCGGCTGGTACAGCGCGATGGCGTCGCCGAAGTGTGCACGGGTGTCGAGGTACCGGCGCAGCGAGGTCGCCAGGTCGTAGCCGAACCGTGGCCAGCCGTCCGCAGCCGCGTGCTCGGCGGCCGCGATCAGGTTGGCCCGCTCGGCGCGCAGCCAGCCCTCGGCTTCCTCCTCGGTGCGGAAGGTGACCGTGGCCGGGTACGCGATGACGGGCGCACGGTAGATGCCAGGCGGGGCCGGCAGGTCCAGTGTGTCCGCCGCCGCGATCGCGGTCGACAGGTAGTGGTCGAGCAGCCGGGCGAGCGCCGTGCGGTACCCGGGGCCTCCGGCTGTGGCGAGTTCGCGGGCGTAGACGCGGAGCAGGTCGTGGAAGGTGTACCGCCCGGCGGTCCGCTGGATGATCAGGTGCGCGTCGAGCAGCCCGTCGAGCAGGTTCTCGACCTCACCGGCCGGCAGCCCGGTGAGGGCGGCAGCCGAGTCGATGTCGAAGTCCGTGCCGGGGTGCAGCCCGAGGAGCTGGAACGAGCGCTGCTGCTCGGCACCGAGCCCGGCGTGGGATAGGTTGAACGTCGCAGCCACGGCCCGGTCGTCGACCGACAGCTCCGACAGCCGGCGGTGCTCGTCCCGCAGGTGCTCCGCCAGGTACCGGATGGGCACCTGCGGGCGCCGGCTGATCCGCGCGGCGGCGATCCTGATCGCCAGCGGCAGGTACCCGCACAGCCGCAGCACCTCGTCCGTGGCCTCCGGCTCGGCGTGCACGCGCTCCCCCGCCACGCTCGCGAACAGCGCGTGCGCGTCTTCGGGCGGGAGCACGTCGAGGAACACGGAAGCCGCACCGTCCAGTGTGGACAGCCGCCGGCGGCTGGTCACCAGCACCATCGACCCCGGCGTACCGGGCAGCAGCGGCCGGACCTGCGTGGCGTGTGCCGCGTTGTCGAGCACGATCACCATCCGCCGCCCGGCGAGCTGGTGACGCCACAGCGCGGACCGCTCGTCGAGGTCGGCCGGGATCTGCTCGTCGGAGACGCCGAGGGCGCGCAGCAGCGTACCCAGCGCGGCTCCCGGCTCGACCGGCGAGCGGCCCGGGGTGAAGCCGTGCAGGTCGATGAACAGCTGCCCGTCGGGGAACCGCCCGGCGAGAGCGTGCGCGACGTGGACAGCCATCGTGGTCTTGCCGATCCCGGGCATCCCGTCGATCGCAAGGGTCGCCACCGTCGCCGAGGCCGCCCCCGCCAGGGCGATCAGGCGCGCCACCTCCTCCGACCGGCCGGTGAAGTCGGCTACGGCGTGCGGCAGGAGCTTGGGCCCGGGGCTCGTCAGTCCGGGTTCGGATTCCGGTTCCGGTGCTGGGGGCCTGAGGCCCAGTTCCGGGGCGTCGGTGAGGATCTGGCGTTCGAGGTCACGCAGCTCGGGGCTGGGCTCGATGCCGAGTTCCCCGACGAGGAGGGTGCGCAGGCGGCGGTAGGCGGCGATGGCGTCGGCGCGCCGGCCCGACCGGTACAGGGCGATCATGAGGGCTGACCACAGGCGCTCGCGCAGGGGGTGGGTCTCGACAGCGGCGGACAGCTCGGCAGCGAGCCGGTGATGGTGGCCGAGGGCGAGCTCGGCCTCGGCCAGCTCCTCCACGGCGGACACCCGCAGCTCCTCGAAGTGCCGGGCCGTCTGGTCCACGCAGGGCGTGCTCGGGACGTCGGCGAACGCCGCCCCGCGCCACAGGCCGAGCGCGTCGCGCAGGTATCCGGCGGCGGCGCCGGTGTCGCCGGCCGCCCGGGCGCTGCGGGCCCGGGCCAGGAGGGCGGTGAACTCCCCGGCGTCGGAGCCGGCGGAGGCCAGCAGGTACCCGCCGGCCTTCGTGTGCAGCATGCCCTCCGCACCGACGGCGCGGAGCTGCGCCCGGAGCCGGGAGGCCCTGACCTGGACGGCGTTGGCCGGCTGTGCGGGGGTACGCGATGGCCACAGGGCCTCGACGAGATGATCGGCCCCGATCGGCTGCCCGGAGTGCACGTGGAGCTCGCCGAGGAAGATCCGGTCCTTCTCCGAGACGAGCTCGATGGCGCCTGCCCCGTTGCTGACGGCCAGCGGGCCCAGGACCAGCAGCCGCACTCTGCACCCCTGTCGGTCGCGCCACTACCCGCGTCGAACCTACTTCGCGGGACCGCGTTCCGCACCCGGCGGACCAATCCGGTTGACGTGGGTCACACCCGCACCGCAGCCGCCGATACAGAGCGGATACAGGACTCATACAGCGGGCGAGCCTATGTTCACGGGTCCGGGGGACGGACCCCGGCCACGGGGGCCGGCGGTCTGGGGCTACCCCGCCGTGATCCGGTTCAGGAGCTCGCTCGCCTGCGGCTCGAACAGCCACTGGCTGGTGGCCCGGAACGACTCGGCGGCGGCGTGCGCGGCCTGGCGGGCTGGCCCGGCCTCGCCGGCCGCCAGGCGCGCCTCGCCCAGTGCCACGAGCGCCAGGCCCTCGCGGAGGCGGATGCCGCTGGTCTGGGACAGGCTCACCGCCCGCTCGGCATGCCGGAGGGCATGTCCGGCCTCACCCGCTGCGGCCTGCGCACGCGCCAGGCCGATCAGTGCCTCCAGGCGCCCCGAGGTGTACGCCCGTTCGCCGCCCAGCGTCAGCGCGCGCCGGTGCAGGTCCGCGGCGAGCGCTGGCTCTCCGGCCCGGAGGTGGACGGTGCCCAGCAGGTTCAGGGCATCCAGGACGGCTATCGGGTAGCCGATCTCCTCGGCGATGGCCAGCATCTCCCCCGCGCCCGAGACGGCCTCGTCCAGGCGCCCGGCGTGCAGGTGTGCCTCGGCGATGCCTTGCAGCGCGAGAGCCTCGCCACGCCGGCTGCCCAGTACACGATGAAGCTCGAAGGTCTGCCGGGCGAGATCCATCGCCGCTTCGATCCTGCCCTGGAACATCACGGCGTACGTCAGCCCGCCGGTCGCGCTGGCCTCCCGCTCCCGCGCGGCGAACTCCCTGGACAGCGCGATGGCCTCGGTGTACAGCTCCTCGGCCTCCGGCAGGTGACCCCGGGCGACCTGGAGCATCGCCAGCCCGATCAGCGCCTTGCCTAGTTTGTCCCGGGCGCCCTGCTCCCGCCACAGGCTCAGCGCGAACTGGCAGTGCCTGATCGCGCCGTCGATGTCGCCCTGCTGCATGCGGATGCCCGCGAGGTCGTTGTGGAAGTCGGGCATCGCCTCAGCCCAGCCTGCGGCCTCGGCCAGGGCGATCGCCGACTCCAGGTGCCTCGCGCTCGCCGGGAGGTCGAGCAGCCACTTGCAGGTGGCGCTGAGCCCGGCCTCCAGAATCGCCTCGGTCCGGACGTCACCCACCCGCCGGGCCGCCGCCAGGCCGATCTCAGCGGCCGAGAACGCGTCGGCTGTGTACCCCCGCAGCAGGACGTACCCCCGCAGCACCGCAGCCAGCCGGCAGGCGAGCTGGTCGTCAGCTGTGCCCATCAGCAGCGACCTCAGGTTGGCGTACTCGGCGTCGAACCAGGCCAGCGCGTCCTCCTGCCCCGTGAACGACACCGGGACGACCCCGGTGGCCTCCGCGCCCGCCGCCGGGCGGGTCGCGAGCGGGAAGCACCTGCTCAGCGCCGCGTCGGCGCTGAGCAGGTACCACGTGGCCAGCCGTCCCCCGGCCGCCCCGTCCCCGTCCTCGCCCGCACGTTCGCGGGCGTAGGCACGCAGCAGGTCGTGGAACGTGTACCGCCCCGGCTGGTGCTCGTCGATCAGGCACGCCCCGGCCAGCCGCCCGAGCAGCTCCCGGGCCTCGCTCTCCGGGCTGCCGGTCAGCACGGCGACGGCAGGCACGGTGAAGTCCGGCCCGGGTACGAGGCCCAGCAGGCGGAACGCGCGCCGGGCGTCGGGGGCGAGCTCCTGGTACGACAGGTCGATGGCCCCGCGCACGGTGGACTCGGGGTCACCGGCGATCGCCAGGCCGGCCAGCCGGAGTTCGCGCAGCTCGGCGAGGTGCTCGGCGATCCGGCGCCCGGTGTGGTCCGCGAGGCGGGCGGCGGTGACCCGCAGCGCGAGGGGCAGGAACGCGCAGTACCCGGCCAGCTCAGCGGCCGCGGCCGGCTCTGCCGCCACCCGGTGCTCGCCGGCCAGGGTGGACAGCAGGGTCAGTGACTCCGCGCTGTCCAGCACCCGCAGGTCGAGGCGCCTGGCGCCGTCCCGCGCGACCAGCCCGGTCAGCCGGTCGCGGCTGGTGATCAGCGCCAGGGAACCGGGCCCGGAGGGCAGCAGGGGCCGGACGTGCTCGACGGTGCGGGCGTTGTCGAGGACGACGAGCACTCGCCGGCCAGTGAGCAGGCTGCGGAACAGTGCTGCCGCCTCGTCGGCTTCGGCCGGCACCTCAGGGGGCGCCACACCGAGCGCCCGGAGGAACCTGGCCAGCACCTGTGCCGGGCGGACCAGCGGCGCGGTGGAGTAGCCGTGCAGGTTCACGTAGAGCTGGCCGTCGGGGAACAGGTCCCGGGCCCGGTGTGCCCAGCGGACGGCGAGGGTGGTCTTGCCCATCCCGCCCGACCCGGCGATCACGATCGGCCCGGGCCCGGACGCGAGGGCGTCCAGGGCTTCGAGCTGCTCGTCGCGGCCCGTGAAGTGCGGCACGTCCGCCGGCAGCTGCGACACCACCGGAGCCGCAGCGGGCGGAACGGGAGACGCCGGCGGCGTCAGGCTGACCGCGCCGCGCAGGATCGACCGGTGCAGCTCCGCCAGGTCGGGACGCGGGTCGAGTCCGGCCTGCTCGGCGAGCCGTTCCCTGGCCTGCTGGAAGATCTCCAGGCTGTCCTGGCGGCGGCCTGCCCGGTACAGGGCGAGCATGTGCAGCTCCACCAGGCGCTCGCGCAGCGGGTGCTCGATGGCCAGCGCCGCCAGCTCGCCGATCAGCTCGTCGTGCCGGCCGAGGGCCAGGTCAGCCTCGATCCGCCGTTCCAGGGCGAGCAGCCGCCGCTCGTCGAGCCGGGCCCGTTCGGCGGCCAGGATGCCGTCCTCGCCGAGCCCGCCGAGCGCCGGGCCACGCCACAGGCCGAGTGCCTCAGCCAGCAGCGGCCGTGCCTCCACAGGGCTCGCCCCCGCCGCCTGGTCCACCAGGCCGTCGAACCGCGCGGCGTCGAGATTCTCCGCGCTGACCCGGATGATGTACCCGGCGCCGGCGGACTCGATCGGCGGATCGCCCAGCGCCCGGCGGATCGTCGTCACGCTGTTGCTGACCTGCCTGCGCGCGGTCGCCGGCGGTTCGGTACCCCAGAGCACGGCCTCCAGCCGGGCCACCGGCACCGTCCGGTTGGCGTTGACCAGCAGCGCGGCCAGCACCTTGCGCTCGCGCTGCCGCCCGAAGGCGACCGGCTGCCCGGCCAGCCGCGCCTCGACCGGGCCCAGGATGTGGAAATGCATGCCCCGATTCCAGCCCACGCCGGTCAGGCCGTCAAACACCCGCCCGGGCAGCCAGGGTCAGGGGGAACCCTGAGCCGGTACGCCACCTGAGGGCCAGACCGGGGCTCCCGGAGACCCGACCGTGGTCGGATGCCACCCGCCACCGTCCTCTGTGTACTGGAGGCATGCGAAAAATCTCGATGCTGGCGGCGGCCGCGACGCTCGGTACCGTCGCCGTGCTCCCGGCCGCCGCGCCAGCCCTCGCCGCCGGGCCGGCCCCGGTCCGGGTCAGCCTGCCCAGCCCCACGGGCACCCACCGGACCGGGGTGACCGAGCTGCACCTCGTCGACCGGTCGCGGCCGGACCCCTGGCTGCCCGGCCAGCCGTACCGCGAGCTGATGGCCAGCGTCTTCTACCCGGCCCGCGACGCCGGGCACCACCCGGTCGCCCCGCAACTGCGCCCGCTGGCCGCCGCCGACTTCGACGCGACCATCGGCGCCGTACCGCCCGGAGCCGTCGACTGGGCCGGCACCCGCACCCACTCCCTGGCCGGGGCGCCCGCCGACCGGGCCGCTGGCGGGTACCCGGTCGTCCTCTACTCCCCCGGCTTCGGCGTGCCACGGACCTTCGGCACGGTGCTCGCCGAGGAACTGGCGAGCCGGGGCTACATCGTCGTGACGATGGACCACACCTACGAGGCCCCGCAGGTGGAGTTCCCCGGCGGGCGGGTCGAGAAGGGCCGCACGACCGGCGGGCCGGGCGAGATGGACACGGCGCTCGCCGCCCGGGTCGCCGATACCCGGTTCGTCCTGGACAGGCTCGCCGAGCTGGACAAGGGCCGCAATCCCGACGCCGGGAACCGCCGCCTGCCCGCCGGGCTGCGCGGCAGCCTGGACCTGTCCTCGGTGGCGATGTTCGGCCACTCCTTCGGCGGGGCGACCACCGCGGCGGCGATGCACGCCGACCGGCGGATCGACGCGGGTGCCGACCTCGACGGCAGCCTGTTCGGCCCGGTCGTGGAGGCGGGCCTGGACCGGCCGTTCCTGCTCGTGGGCGCGGACTACCCCGAGGGCAGGGACCCGTCGTGGCGGACGTTCAGGGAAAACCAGCGGGGCTGGGTACGCGAACTGACGTTCACAGGGGCCCAGCACTACACCTTCACCGACCTCCAGGCGATGATCCCGGCCTTCGCCGGCCGGATGACCATGCCGGCGGCGGAGTTCATCGGGACGATCGATCCGGCCAGGGCCCTGGCCGCCCAGCGGGCATACCTCGGTGCCTTCTTCCGGCAGCACCTGCTCGGCTGCCGCGAACCACTGCTCGACGGCCCGTCGCCGACCCACCCCGAGGTCGTCTTCGAGTAACTCCATAACGAACAGTCATCTATCCGCTCCCTGGTGTGCCGGAACTGCCTTGCGCACGCCAGGGAGCACGCCTAGCCTTTCGACGATTTCACAGTCATCGGGCGGGGGCGGCGATGTTGCGTGTGCATTTCACCGGGGATGATCTGGCTCGCATCAGGATCGCGCCATCCGCCGATCCACTGTGGGAGATCCTGCTGTCGGCCCACCTGCTCCAGAAATCGGACGGGGCTGTCGTGTTCGGACAGTGGCGCCAGGACAGCCGGGCCGCGCTGCGCGGCCTCGGAGCCCCAGGTTCGATCGGGCCGCTCCTGCGGCTGATGCCCCCGCTCGGGTACTCCCCGGACTTCCTCACCCCGGCCGCCGGGACGTCCGGCCTTGAGGCAGGCGTGGACCAGGTCCTCTCCACGCCCAGGGCGAAGATGGCCGCCGACCTGGACCGGCTGGCCGCGAAGCCGCCGCTGCGCGATCTGGGCCCCGGTTCGCTGCGCGCCCTGGGCTCGGCCTTCCGTGACTACCACCAGACCGTGCTCGCCCCGCACTGGGCGCAGATCACCGCCGCCGTGGCCACCGACCGGGCGCGCCGGGCCTCCGACATGCTCCACGGCGGCGTCGAGGCCCTCCTGCGTACCGTGATCCCCGGCGCGAGGTGGACCTCCCCGGTGTGGCACCTGCCGTTCTACGTCGACGACGACCTGTACCTCGACGGGCGGGGCCTGCTCCTCGTCCCGGCCTTCTTCTGCTGGCAGCAGCCGACCCGGCTGCTCGACCCGGCCCTGCCGCCCGTGCTGGCGTACCCGGTCGCGCCCGGCCCCGGCTGGATGTCCCCGCTCCAGCCGCCCGGCGGCGTGGCCACGCTCCTGGGGCACACCCGCACAGCCCTGCTGGACAGCCTCGCCAGCAACCCGGCGACCACCACGGGCATCGCCGACAGCCTCCACATCACGCCATCGACCGCCAGTCACCACTGCGCGGTACTCAGGGAGGCCGGGCTGCTCGTGACCCGCAGGCAGGGCAAGTCGGTGCAGCACAGCGCCACCGACCTGGGTCGCGCCCTGCTCAACCGCTCCTAGAGCTTGTAGTACTCCACGATGGGCAGGCGGGCCTCGCCGAACAGGGCCGGGCCGTCCTGCGGGACCTCCGGCCAGCTACCGGCGGGGTTGAGCTCGACGAGCTGCGCGGTGGACAGCGCGAACACGACCCGGCCCAGTCCTGACCGGACGATGCCGCCCGTGCACATCCCGCACGGCTGGCAGCTCGTGTACATCGTCGTTTCCGCGGCCGTCAGCTCGTCCAGCTCCCGGGCGGCCCAGCGGGCCAGCTTCAGCTCGGGGTGCGCGGTGATGTCGTTGTCGCGCCGGACGGTGTTGTGGGCCTCGATGAGGATGGTCCCGTCCGGGCCGGCCAGCAGGGAACCGTAGGGCGCGTCGCCCAGCGTCACGGCGTGCGCGGCGATCTCGATGGCCCGCCGCAGCAGCAGTTCGTCGGCAGCGGTGATCATGGGGTCCTCACTGGAG
Organism: Longispora albida DSM 44784; assembly: GCF_000379825.1. GTDB lineage: Bacteria > Actinomycetota > Actinomycetes > Mycobacteriales > Micromonosporaceae > Longispora > Longispora albida. The sequence goes on along the minus strand of NZ_KB903838.1, from coordinate 179,824 downwards.
ACTCTGGGCAGGCTGGCAGGTTCTGGTCCACGCGGAGATCCTAACGACCGGCCCGGCCGGGCTGCCTGGGGATGCGGATCTCCCATTCCGTACCCGATCCCGGCTGGGTTTCGAGGTGCGCGGTGCCGCCGAGGTCGGTGACCCGGCCGCGCATCGAGCGGGCCACGCCCATCCGGCCCTCGGCTTCGGCTGTGGCGAGGCGGCCGGCCGGGATGCCGGGGCCGTCGTCGCGGACACTGAGGGCGACCTCGGTGTCCAGGTCCTCCAGGAGGATCCACGAGCGGGCGGCCGGCCCGGCGTGGCGGGCGGTGTTCGCCAGGGCCTCACGGGCCACGGCCACCAGCTCGGAGGCGACGGCAGCGGGGAGCAGCACCGGGGCGGCCGGCACTGATACCTGTACTCCGGCGGTGGCCAGCACCTGCAGCTGGGCGCTCAGATCGGCCGTCCCGTCGGCGTACTCCGCCCCAGGTGGCGAGGCGGCGAGAAGCACACGCAGGGCGTTCTCCTGCTCGCCGGCCAGCCGGCCGAGTTCGGCGGCCTCGCCATCCAGCTCGGCTCCGAGCCGGCGCATCCGGGCCAGGACCTGGAGCGTGCCGTCGTGGATCGAGCGGGCCAGCCGCTCGCGTTCGGCGGTGGCCGCCTCCAGCTGGTGGGCGCGGCGGAGCCGGTCAGCCGAGCGGCGGGCGGTCGACGAGGCCAGGCCGACGAGGAAGCCCAGGCCGGTCAGGAGAACGGCGTCGCGGCTCATGTCCGCGTCCACGGCGCCACGGGTCACCATGTTGACCACCGACAGCACGAGCCCGGCGAGCAGGCCGCCCTGCCGTCCCGCGAGCACGCCCGCCGCGATGACCGGGCCGCAGGTCCACACCGTGGTGATGGTCGGGAAGCTGCTGTGCAGGCTGGTGCCGGTCAGGAGGAACACCGAGGAGTACTGGAGCACCGCCGTCACCACGACATCGGCGGCCACCACGCGCACCCGCCGGCCTCCGGGGCTCGCGAACCGCAGGCCGGTGTACACCGTCCACGCCGCCATGACGCCGAGCGCGGCCCATGCCCAGCGGGGGCGCTGGTACGCGTCCAGGTTCACGGCGACGACCGTGGCGGCGAACAGCAGCGCGACCAGCCGGAACAGGATCGCCGCCCGCCAGAACGGCTCGGCGGCGTCGCTGGAGCCCCGGCTGGGCTGTACTGCGTCCTCGTCTGGCACGGCGGAAGCATAGACGGCGGGCTGGCCGGGCCGGGGGCGGCTCGGGAGGTATCGCGGGCGACCCGGGACATATAGAGTCATCTCGATCACATGACTCCCTGGAGGACGAACGTGCCACGACCCTCTGCCGCCGTGCTCGCCGTGACCGCCGCCGTGCTGGCCAGCGCCGGGTTCGCCGGGCCTGCCCACGCCACGGCCAGCCGTCCGGCGAAGACGACCAACGGGCCCTGCGCCTACGCGGAGACGCCGGACCAGCCGGCCGCCCGCAAGTCCCACCTGCCGAAGGACCCGCACCGCACCCCGGCCGGTACGGACCGCGCGACGCTGCGGACGAACCACGGGGACATCACGCTCACCCTGGACGCGGACAAGGCTGGCTGTACGGTGCAGAGTTTCCTGCACCTGGTGCGGCACAAGTTCTACGACCAGACCTCCTGCCACCGGCTGACCGCGTACCGGACGCTCAAGGTCCTCCAGTGCGGCGACCCGGGCGGGACGGGCGAGGGCGGCCCCGGCTACCAGTACAAGGATGAACTGCCCACCGACCTCCCGCCGGTGCCCGGACGGCCTGGCGTGGTCTTCTATCCGCGCGGCACCCTGGCGATGGCCAACGCCGGGCCGGACACCAACGGCAGCCAGTTCTTCCTGGTGTACGCCGATTCCATGCTCCGGCCCAACTACACCGTCTTCGGCCAGGTCGACGCCGATGGCATGGCCGCGCTGGACGCGATCGCGGCTGGCGGCGTCCAGCCCACCCCGGAGAACCCGGCCCCGGCCGACGGCGCCCCGGCTCTCCCCGCGAACATCCTCGACGCCCGGCACTGACCCGATCGGGCCGGCACGTCAGCGTCCTGTGTGGATGGCCTGATGCGCCGGCCCGGCGTGGTTCAATCCTCGGTATGCGCAGTGTGCCACCGTCGCCGCTTGCTCCACCGCCCGCCGAGCTGCCCTGGGCAGAACGCGCCGAGGCCCTCGCAGCGGGTTTCGCCCGCCAAGCCGCCGAGCTGGACGAGTCGGCACAGCTGCCGGAGGACAACCTGCGGGCGCTGCACGAGGCCGGCTTCGACACGGCGTGGCTGCCGGAGGAGCACGGCGGGGCCGGCCTGTCGTGGGTCACGTTCGGTGCCGTGCTGACGGCGATCGCGCGGGCCTGCCCGTCCACGGCGACGATCTGGCTCATGCACCTGGGTGCCGCGTACGGGCTCGTGCACATGAGCGACGAGGACAACTCCCGGTTCTTCGCCGGTGAACTGGCGGCCGGCAAGCGCTTCGCGAACGCCCTTTCGGAACCGACCGGCGGGAATCTCTTCCTGATGCCCCTCCAGGTGGCCGAGCCGGCGGACGGCGGCTTCGTCCTCAGCGGAGCGAAGCGCTTCGTGTCCGGATGCGAGGCCGCCGACTACCTGCTCGTCAACGCGCTGGTCGACGGCGTGCCGGCCTTCTTCGGCATCACGCCGGACGACACGCTCAAGCTCGTGCCGATCTGGGACAGCATGGGCCTGCGCGCGACCCGCAGCCAGCTCCTCACCTTCGACGGCACGCTGCTCCCGGCCGGCCGCCGGTGCGTCAGGCTCACCGACGAGCCGAACCCGATCCCGGTCGGGCTGCCCTTCCTGTCCCTCGGCGTGGCTGAGGCCGCGCTGGAGGCCCTGCGCGCCCACGCGAGCGGCCGGGTCATCCCCACGACCGGCCAGCCCCTGGCGGACATGCAGTGGGTGCAGTTCGCCGCGGCGACCGAGCACGTGAAGCTCCGGGCAGCCACGCTGCTGGCCGGGCAGACCGCCTGGCTGGCCGACCAGCGCTCGCCACTGGCCAACCCGTCGTCGCTGGAGGCGAAGCTGCTCGCCAACGAGGTCGCCAAGGACGTCGCCGCCCTCGCGGTGCGGGTCGGCGGCGGCTCCGGATACCTGCGGACTTCCCCCATCCAGCGCCATTTCCGCGACGCCCAGGCGGGCGCGCTGATGGCCTACTCGTCCGAGGTCTGCCAGGCGGAGATCGGCAAGGCCCTGTTCGCCGAAGAAGCCAGGTGAGCGGAGTGAGCAGGGTTACGGTCGTTCTTGCATAATTTTGCATAGTTATGTTCGAATAGTTCCGAACGTGAATGCCCCTCCCAACCGCTAGTCTGCGGCTGTGACCCAGGATCAGCTCACCGCGCCCGCAGCCCTCGAGATGCTGCTGACCGGCAACAAGCGTTTCGTGGCGGGCAGTCCTGAGCACCCCAACCAGGACGCGGCCCGCCGCACCGAGATCGCACCGGCCCAGACACCCTTCGCGGTGCTGTTCGGCTGCTCCGACTCCCGCCTCGCCGCCGAGATCATCTTCGACCAGGGCCTCGGCGACCTGTTCGTCGTCCGGACCGCCGGGCACGTGCTCGGGCCGGAGGTGCTGGGCAGCATCGAGTACGGCGTGAGCATCCTCGGCTGCCCGCTGGTCATCGTCCTCGGGCACGACGCGTGCGGGGCCGTCGCCGCCACCAGGGCCGCCGTGGACGGCGGCCCGCCGGCCAGCGGGTACGTGCGGGACGTCATCGAGAAGGTCACGCCGAGCGTGCTGGCAGCCAAGGCCGCCGGGCTCAGCGAGGACTCCGACTTCATCTCCGAGCACATCCGGCACACCGTGAGCCTGCTGCTCGACCGGTCACGGACCCTCGCCGACGCCGTCGCCGTCCGCAAGACAGCCGTCGTCGGCCTCGCGTACCGGCTCGCCGACGGGACGGCCCAGGTCGTCACCTCGCACGGCGCCGTACCGCCGGCCGGGTTCATGCCGGGCAAGTAGCCGCCTCACGGCGCAGGCACCGGCGTCAGCTCGGCGGGCCTGAGCTGGGCGATCCGGTGCTCCCGGCGCCGCGCGGTGAGCAGGTAGGCCCCGGCTGCCGATACACCCAGCACGAGGCAGGCGATCCACAGCGCCTCGCCGTGCCCGTGCAGGAGGTACCCGGCCAGCAGCGGCGCGGCGAACCGCGACAGCTGGCTCGCCGCCGAGAAGATCCCGAAGTACCGGCCGCGCAGGTGACCCGGTGCCAGCCCGGCGACGCTCGCGTCGAGCACGGCGAAGTAGGCCATCTCGCCGAGTGTCCACACCGCGACGGTGACGGCGTAGAACCAGGCCACGTCCGCCAGTGCTGTCAGGCCGAAGCCGGCTCCGACGAGGAACACGCCGAGCGCGAGCACCTTCGAGTGGGCCCGGTCGCGGATCAGGCGGGGCAGGAAGAGCTGCCCGATCACGATCAGCAGGGTGTTGACGACGTAGATCCAGCCGTAGGCCGCCGCGTCCAGCCCGTCGGCCTGCACGGCGAGCGGCAGCCCGGCGTTGCTCTGCTTGAAGATCAGCTGGAAGACGAGGAACAGCACGACGAAGGTCAGGAAGACCCGGTCGGTGAGGACGTCGCGCAGTGTCCCCGGCGTGGCTGGCCCGGTGCCGGGCCCGGCGGGGTCCGGCCTGGGCTCCGGTACCAGGAAGAACATGATCGTGGCGAGCAGGGCGACGCCGGCCGCGTCGACCGCGAAGAGCAGGAAGTAGTCGGCCCGCATCGCGAGCGGGGCGAGCAGGGCCGCGACCGAGGTACCGATGTTGATCGACCAGTAGTTGATGCTGAACGCCCTGGTCCGGTCGGCCTCGGCGACCACGTCGGTGACGAGCGCGCTGCTCGCCGTGCCCGCGAACGCCATGCCGAGCCCGTTGAGCAGCATCATCGCGAGCACGACGGGCAGGTGCGGGCTCAGGCCGGTGCCGAGCAGGGACACCATGCAGATCAGGTAGCCGGTGATCGCGGTGCGGCGCCGTCCCCAGCGGTCGGCGAGCACGCCGCCGAGTGTGCTGCCGATGATGCTGCCGGCTCCGGCGACCGCGAGGACGACGCCGACCTGTGTGGCGGTGAAGCCCCGGGCACCGCGCAGGTAGAAGGTGAGGAAGATCAGCACGAACGAGGCGATGTTGCCGATCAGCGTGATGCTCCACAGGTACCAGAAAGTCCGGGGCAGCCCCCCGGTGGTCTCCCGCAGCCAGCGGGTCATGGTTTCCATGCCTGCGATCTTGTTTTCCAGTGGACCGGAAGTAAACTCCACTTCGATGAAGGAAAACTGGTCCACTTTCCGGGAGCTGCTGGTGCCGGCCGCCGGGCCCCGCGGCCTGGAGCGCGCGCTGCGGGAGGCCATCCGCGCCGGGCACCTCCCGGCGGGCCTGAGGCTCCCGTCCACCCGTGACCTCGCAGGGCAGCTCGGCGTCGCCCGGGGCACCGTCACCGCCGCCTACGACCAGCTCGCCGCCGAGGGGTACCTGGAGGCCAGGCGCGGCTCAGGCACCCGGGTCGCGCTCGCCGCCGTCACCCCCGCGGCAGCCGAGCCGCCGGCGGCCGGGCCGGTCCGCTGGGACCACGACCTGCGGACCGGGATGCCTGCCCTCGGCGCGTTCCCCAGGTCCGCGTGGATCTCGGCCTGCCGGACCGCCCTGAACGGCCTGTCAGACCACGACCTGGGCTACCCGGAGGCCGCCGGGCTGCTCTCGCTGCGCCAGGAGCTCTCCGGCTACCTGGCCCGGGTCCGCGCGATGGTCGTCCGGCCGGAGGATGTCGTGGTCACGCACGGCTCGGCGGAGGCGCTGGTGCTGCTGTGCCGCTCGCTGCGGGCGGCGGGCCACACCGAGATCGCCGTCGAGAATCCGAGTTACCCGGGCCAGCTGGAGCTGATCATCGAGCAGGGCCTCCGCCCGGTACCGGTCCCGGTCGACGACGAGGGGCTGCGGGTGGCCGGCCTGCTGGGTACGAGCTGCCGGGCCGTGGTCGTCACGTCGGCCCACCAGTACCCGCTGGGCGTGGCGCTCAGCCCCCGCCGCCGGCGCGAGCTGGTGCTGTGGGCCACCACAGTGGACGGTCTCGTCATCGAGGACGACTACGACGCCGAGCACCGGTACGACCGCCCGGCGCTGGCGGCTCTCCAGGCGCTCGCCCCCGGCCGGGTCGCGTACCTCGGCACGACCAGCAAGACCCTCGCCCCGGGGCTGCGGCTCGGCTGGCTGGTCCTGGCTGGTCAGCACCGTGCGACGGTCGTGGAGAGCAAGCGGCTGCACGACCGGGGCAACAGCGTCCTCGAGCAGGCCGGTTTCGCCGAGCTGCTCCGGTCGGGCGGCTACGACCGGCACCTGCGCAGCACGCGGCGGCTCTACCGGCAGCGCCGGGACGCCCTGCTGTCGGAGCTGGCGGCCCGCGTCCCGGCCTGGCAGCCGATCGGCATCGCGGCCGGCCTGCACGTGGTACTGCGGCTGCCGGCCGGCACGGACGACCGCGAGCTGGCCGGCAGGCTGACGGGCAGCGGAATCCTGCTGGCTCCGCTGTCGGCGTACGCGATGACGGCAGCGCCCTTTCCCGGCCTGGTGATCGGGTACGGGAATGTCAGCGCCGGCAGGCTGCGATCAGCGGCAGCGGCGATCGCTGAGGCGCTGAGCGCCTAGGAGGTTTTCCACTCCAGCCGGATCACGACGCTCGCCTCCCCGCTGGCCTCGGCGAGCACGCTGGTGAGCTTGCCGGACTTCATGCCGAACTTGAGGCCGAACTCGACGCCGAGGGTCGTGGGCTTGTCGGGCAGCGCCGCGCGGACCTCCTCGACGACCCACCGGCCGATCCGGCCGATCGCGGCCCGGGTCTCGTCCAGCTTGAGCCGGTCGAGGGCTCCGGCGTCGCCCCCGGCTCCGGCCAGCACCACCTCGGCTGCGATCACCTCGCCGTCGGGCAGTTCGATGTCCACGATCCGGCTGCGCTGCTGCATGGCTGGGTCCTCGTCTCCGGGGGCGGATCAGTCTGCGCCCGGCGAGTCCACAGCGGACACCGTCCGGCGCACGGCCGAGCCTAGCGCCGCCAGCCATCGCGTCAGAAGTACTCAGTGCGTGGCGCCAGCCATCTCCTGGCAGAGGGACGCGCACTGGCGGCAGGCCGTGGCGCAGCGGGCCATCTGCGGGTCGTTGCTGAACATCGCGCACAGGTCGGCGCACCGGTCACACACGTCGGCGCAGATGCCACAGAGCCGGACGCTGAACTCGGAGCGGCGCACCATGAAGTCCGCGCACATCCGGCACATGTCGGCGCAGTCTGTCAGCGCCCTGATCAGGGCCGCCTCGGCGTGCTGGCCGCCCTTGTCGAGGCAGTACGAGATGGTTTCCTCACATCGGCGGTGACACTCCAGCGCCGCGGCGACGTGCTTACTGATGTCGGTCGTTCCTGGTGTGCTCGGCATCGCGAGCCCCCTGCCGTTCACGGCCGGCCATCGGCGCAGGCCGGCCTGCTCACGCCGACCACGCTACGCCCGCACGCCCCGGCTGGCCGCGAAACAGCGCTCCCTGGCACCCGCCAGCGCGCCGAACCGGAATCGGGGGCACAAACCCCAGGTCAGGCCGCCCAGCGCGCGATGCCAGAGCGCAGCTCGGCCTTCACGGCCTCCGGCGCGAAGCTGGCGTCCACTGTGGTCACCGCGAGGGCCGCCAGCTCGGCATCGGAGGTCCCGAAGGTCTCCTGGATCATCGTGTACTCCGCGGCGAGCGCCCCCTCCCCGTCCGTGTTGACCGTGACGGCCAGCCCGGCCTCGACCAGCCTCGGCAGCGGGTGCTCGGCCAGCGAGCCCACGACGTGGAGCAGGACGTTCGACCTCGGGCACACCTCCAGCGGCACCCGCAGGTCACGTACCTCCGTGACCAGTTCCGGGTCGTCCAGGACGCGGACGCCGTGCCCGATCCGGGCGGCTAGCCCGGTACGGATCGCCTCCCGGATGTTGCCCGGCCCGCCGGTCTCCCCAGCGTGGTGCACGAGCCGCACGCCGGCCTCGTCCGCAGCCCTGATCACGCCGGCGAACGGCGCGAGCGGGTACGCCTCGTCGCCGGCCAGCCCGATCGCCACCACCTCCGGGTGCGCGAGGGCGAGTTCGAGGGTCCGGGCGAAGCGGCTGACCGGCCGGCGGCGCGAGTGGTCGAGGATCACGCGCGTGTCGATGCCGTACGCGCGCTGGCCCTCCGCCAGGCCTTCCAGCACGGCGGCCAGCGGCATGCCCGGCTCGCCGAGGCGTTCCTCGTGGGCGGCGGCCGTGAAGGTCACCTCCGCGTACCGGACGCCCTGCGCGGCCTCGTCGGCACAGAACTCCAGCGCCACCCGGCGGAAGTGCTCCGGCGTGCGCAGCGCGTCACGGATCAGGGCCCGCTGGGCGGCGAACTCGGCGAACGTCCCGTACGGCCCCTCGTCGATCTCCGTACCCGCCAGCTCCCGGACCGTCGAGCGCCGGACAGCGCTCTCCAGGTGGACGTGCAGGTGGGCCTTCGGAAGCTGAACAAGATCACGCACCGGGCCAGGGTACCCCTGGGCGGCGGGGCGGCGTTCGGGATCGTTCGGAATCGTCCTCAGTGGATCAGCGCTCTTGAGCTGGGACCGGCGGGCGCGGCACCATGACCGGAGTTCGAAACGAGTGGCCGCCGTCACAGTGCGGGGCTGCGCCTGAGACAGGAGTACGACATGAGTTCTTGGCGACGTTCGCTGGGCGCACTCGCGATGGCGACCGGCCTGACTGGTGCGATGCTCGCGGCGGCCACCCCGGCCCAGGCCGCCGGGCTGACCGCCGACATGTTCTGCGAGCCGATCCGCTACAGCCTGTTCTGCGAGGCCTGGCACTCCGGCGCCGTCGGCCCGGTGACCATCAAGTGGAGCTACAACGGGTACTACTTCCCGCAGCACGACAACAAGACATACGTGAGCTTCGGCTGCTCGGCCAACACCTCGCCCCGGGTGTCGATCGTGGTCACCGACTCGACGGGCGCGACCGTCACCGATTCCACCACCCGCCGCTGCACGGGCGGCGCACCCTGACCGGAGACGCGCCCCGGGCGTTCCAGTTCCTGGGATGCTCCTTTATGGACGGAGCCGCACCGGGTATTGAGAAGAGTGAGCACAAGCGGTGAACAGTGCCCCGGCGGTCCCGGCCGGGGCACTTCCCGTGGTGCGATCGGCACCGGGTGGGAGAATGGCGCGGTGAGCCACGAACCCCTCCCGGTGACCGGCGACGACGCCCTGACCTGGGACAGGCTGGCGAGCCTGCTGCCAGAGCCCGAGGCCAGGCAGGTCCGGGAATGCTGGGCCATCGGGGAACAGGAGGCTGGCCTGGGCCTTCTCGTCTCCGCCCTCCTCGAGCACGAGATCCCCGTCAGCGAGACCACGCGGGCGCAGATCGCCGTGACGGCGGAGACCTGGGGTGTACTGGAGGCACTCACGCCGAGCCTGGCCACCTGCCGCAGCGACGGCAGCCAGCCCAGCGTGCGGCTGGCCGAACTCGCGGAACTGCCTGGCGAGGACGAGGACGAGGACACCGGAGCCGAGACCAGGCCCGTCCTCGTACCGTGGATCGCCTGCACGAGATGCGGCCAGACGCTCGTGCGCGCCCACGCCCGGGAGCCGTGGGGCCTGTCCTACCTCGCCGACCATTACGCGATCGTGTCGCCGGACCAAGCCGCCACCGCCCGCGTGTTCCCGGCTGATGCCGCCGGCCCGGCCTTCGACAGCCTGCTCCGGGACTGTCCAGCGTCGTAACGGGCGAGAACCAGTCCGGCGAGGCTCGCTGCGGTGACCAGCGGCTCTGTGACCTCGTCGGCGCCAGCCCGGAGTAGCGCCTCATGGAAGGCTCCCGTCGCCAGCAGGTACGACGCGATGACGACGCGCCGGGCGCCGCCGGTACGGAGCGCGGCGACCGCCTGGCTGGCGTTCGTGGTGCTCGTGACGACCCGGCAGGGCAGGCGGGCGGTCAGGTCCGCCGCCACTCCGGCGAGGTCGGCCCGCGCCTCGGGTCTGCTCGATCCAGCCCAGCCGAGCACCACAGCGTCCTGCGCCTCGACGCCGGCCAGCCGCCGGGCCAGGACATCGGCCAGAGCAGGGTCCGGGCCCAGGCCCGCCGTCACTGGCAGGCCGTGCGGCATGTCGTTCCTGAGGTGGTACCCGGTGGAGAGCAGCAACGGGACAGCCACCGCCCCCGGCTCCGGCCTGAGCGTGGCCACCCGAGGTTCCTGGATGTCCACGTAGGCCAGGCTGACACCGAGCCCCGGCCGGAGCGCACGCACCCGCTCCGCCAGTGCCCCGATCTGTGCCCGCCCGCCCGGATGCCGCGTACCGTGTGCCACCGCGAGCAGCATCAGCCGTCCCGGAGCCGGTAGCCGCGCTTGACGATCGTCTGGACGTACCGGGCCGGGGCCAGCGCCGCGCGCAGCCGGGTCACGGCCATCTCGACGGCGTGCTCGTCGGCGCCCCGGGGCAGGGCCGCCAGCAGCTCGGCCCGGCTGTGTACCCGGCCGGGCTCCGCCGCGAGCGCGCGCAGCACGGCCATCGGGGCGGGTGGCAGCTGGCGGGGTTCGCCGTCGACCAGCACGGCGTGGCCCCGGATGTCCAGCGTGCCCACGCGCACGGCTCGAGCTGGCAGCTCGTCCTCGACGGTCTTCACGAGCGCGCCGAGCCGCGAGCGCCCGGGGATCGCCACGGGTACTCCTTCGGCGGCCAGCCGGGCGGCCGTCACCGGCCCGACGCACGCCGCGAGTACCCCGGCGCGGAAGGAGCAGAGGATCGCGGGTGCTTCCGGGCCGGCCAGGTCGAGCAGTGCCGTCACGGCGGCCGCGCTCGTGAACGTGACCGCGTCGACCTGCCCGGCTGTGATCTGCGCGGCGAGCCTGCGGAGCGGGGCCGGGTCTGGTGGCGGCACCCACCGGTACACCGGGATCTCGACCACGTCGGCGCCTGCCGCCCGCAGCGCGGCGACGAACTCGGCCTGCGGCTCGCCGTGCATCTGGAGGGCGATCCGGCGGCCGGTGACGCCGGCGGCGAGCAGCCGTTCCAGTACTTCCGCGCAGGACTCCGACTCGGCGTGCCAGGCCTCGGCGAAGCCAGCTGCCCGGATCGCGCCCCTCGACTTGGGGCCGCGCGCGACCAGCTCGGCGCGGCCGAGCACCGCACGCAGTTCCTCGCCGGCGCCCCAGCCCTCCGCGGCCTCCAGCCAGCCACGGAACCCGATGCCGGTCGTGGCCACCACTGTGTCCGGTGGCCGGGTCACACAGTCGCCGGTCGCGGCTGCCAGGCCCGCGTCGTCGGCCAGCGGCACGATGCTCAGGGCCGGTGCCGACACCACGCGTGCCCCACGGCGCTCGAACATCGCGGCCAGCTCGGCGCGCCGCCGCTCGGCGGTCACCGCCACCGTGAACCCGGCCAGCGGCCCGGTCACAAGGGCGGTCACGTGCTGACCCCGGTGATGATCACGCGCAGCGGCCCGGTCACAGGCCGACCTCGACGAGGCCGTCGCGCTCGCGGATCGGGTACACCGGGACGGCCAGCCGCTCGTCGTCCAGGCACCGGCCGGTCGCCAGGTCGTAGGCGTGCTTGTGCATCGGGGAGGCGACGACGGGCGTGCCGGCCCGGGTACCGAGGATGCCCCGGGACAGGACACACGCGCCGCTGGCCGGGTCGAGGTTGCCCACGGCGTACAGGGAAAGGCTGGGGGTCAGGAAGATCGCGATCTGGACCGGCCCGGCGAGCGCCGCCACTCCCCTGCCCGGCAGCAGGTCTTCCTTCGCGCAGATGACTGTCCAGCTCATCGGGGGCCTCCGGCGGGGACGGGCTGGCCACGTTCGACGGTGAACGCGATCGAGGGGTCCGGCTCGCGCGGTGCGTTGACGAAGGACACGAACCGGCTGAGCTTGGCCGGGTCGTCGAGGACCGCGCGCCACTCGTCGGCGTAGCTGGCGACGTGGCCTGCCATCGCGGCGTCGAGTTCCGCGCACAGGCCCAGCTCGTCGTCGACGATGACGGCGCGGAGGTGCTCCAGGCCGCCGTCGAGGGCTTCGAGCCAGGCCGAGGTGCGCTGGAGGCGGTCGGCGGTCCGGATGTAGTACATCAGAAATCTATCGATATATCGGACCAGGTCCGCTGTGGACAGATCCGTGAGGAACAGGTCAGCGTGCCGGGGCTGGAAGCCGCCGTTGCCGCCGAGGTAGAGATTCCAGCCGTTCTCGGTGGCGATCACGCCGAAGTCCTTGCCCCGGGCCTCGGCACACTCCCGGGCGCAGCCGGACACCGCCGACTTGATCTTGTGTGGCGAGCGCAGTCCCCTGTACCGCAGCTCCAGCTCCACGGCCAGCCCGACCGAGTCCTGCACGCCGTACCGGCACCACGTCGAGCCCACGCACGACTTCACCGTCCGCAGCGCCTTGCCGTACGCGTGCCCCGACTCGAAGCCCGCGTCCACGAGCCGCCGCCAGATCAGCGGCAGCTGCTCCACCCGGGCACCGAACAGGTCGATCCGCTGCCCGCCCGTGATCTTCGTGTACAGGCCGAAGTCGCGGGCCACCTCCCCGATCGTGATCAGCTTGTCCGGCGTGATCTCCCCGCCGGGGATGCGGGGCACGACCGAGTAGCTGCCGTCCTTCTGGAGGTTCGCGAGGAAGTGGTCGTTGGTGTCCTGGAGCGCGGCCTGCTCGCCGTCGAGGATGTGGCCGTTGCCGAGCGAGGCCAGGATCGAGGCCACGGCGGGCTTGCAGACATCACAGCCGCCACCGGTACCGTGCGCGGCGACCAGCGCGGAGAACGTCGTGATGCGCCTGACCCTGACCAGGTCGAAGAGCTCCTGCCGTGACTGGGTGAAGTGCTCGCACAGCGCCTTCGACGAGCTGCTCAGGAACGTCTTCAGCAGCGGCACGCACGACCCGCAGCCCGTACCGGCCTTCGTGCACGCCTTCAGCCCCGCCAGATCCGAGCAGCCCGCCGCGACGGCCTCGGCGACCGTGTCCTTCGTGACCGCGTGGCACGAGCAGACCTGCGCGGAACCAGGGATGTCCGCTGGCGTGGTCAGCAGCTCGGCGAGCTTGCCGGGCGGCGGGCCGCCGAGCGCCGCGCGCAGCGACGGGTACGCCGAGGCGTCACCGACGAGCACCCCGCCGAGCAGGGTCCGCGCGTCGTCGGACAGGACCAGCTTGGCGTAGACGGCGTGGGCCGGGTCGGAGTACACGACGTCGAGCGGGCCGCTCGTCACGCCGAAGCTGGCCACGTCCACACCGAGCAGCTTGAGCTTCGTCGCTGTGTCCACAGTGGCCGGTTTGGGGGTCGTCCCGTTGAGCTGGGCCGCGACGGCCTTGGCGAGGGCGTAGCCGGGAGCGATGAGGCCGTACGCGCGGCCGTCGATCGCCGCGCAGTCGCCGATGGCGTAGACGGCGGGGTCGGCGGTCCGGCCGAGGGCGTCCACGTGGATGCCGCCCCGGGCCGCGACGGCCAGGCCGGCCTGCCGGGCCAGCTCGTCACGCGGCCGGACCCCAGCCGCGAACACGACGACATCGACCTCTATCCCCGGGCCTTCCATGATCAGGGGACCCCTCACGTCGCTATCACGGCATGAGGGGTCCCACTCCCTCCTGATCGCGGTGACGGAGACTTCGGTGTGGACGGTGATGCCCAGGTCCTCGACGAGCCTGCGCAGGAGTGCTCCGCCGGCCGGGTCGAGCTGGGCCGGCATGAGGTGCGGGGCGTACTCGACGATCTGCGCCGTGAGCCCCAGGGACCGCAGCGCCTGGGCCGCTTCGAGGCCGAGCAGCCCGCCGCCGATCACGGCACCCGTGCGCTTGCCCGCCGCGTACGCCCGGAGCGCGTCGAGGTCGGCCAGCGTCCGGTACTCGAAGCAGCCGGGCAGGTCAGCCCCCGGCACCGGCGGCACGAACGGCCGGGCCCCGGTCGCCAGCACGAGCGCGTCGTACCCGTAGGCAGCCCCGTCATCCGTGTGCACCATCCGCAGATCGCGGTCGATGCCGGTGACCCGCGTACCGAGCACGAACTCCGCGTCGTTGCCCGCTGCCAGGCTCAGCTCGGCGGCCGTCGCCCCGTCGACGTACGCGGACAGCCGCACCCGGTCGTACGCCCGGCACGGCTCCGCGCCGAGCACAGTGACGGCCCAGCCAGGCAGCAGCTCGTCGAGCATGCGCTGGCCCACCATCCCGTTGCCGATCACGACCAGTCGTCGTGTCATGTCACACTCCTCGCCAGGCCCGCAACCGCGTCCACGCAGCTGCCGCAGCCCGTTGTGGCCCTCGTCGCCGCCGCGATCCCCGCCACGTCGCGGGCACCACAGCGGACGATCTCGCCTTTCGTCACCCCGTTGCACCGGCACACGACAGCGCTGTCGGGCATGAGCACCGGGGACTCGGCCGTCACGGCGCCCGAGGCCCGGCCGAGCAGCAGCGAGCGCCGGTCGGAGGGCACGGGCGCGCCACGGTCGTACAGCTGGATGACCTGGCCGGCCGAGGGGTTGTCGCCGATGAGGATCGCGCCGGCCAGCCGGTCGCGCTCGATCACGATCCGGGCGTACGTGCCGCGCGCCGGGTCGGTGAAGGTCAGCACCTCGTCGCCCTCGGCAACGCCCATCGCCGCCAGGTCGATCTGCCCAGCCTTGAGCCGGGTGACCGGCCGCGAGCCCTGGTAGGAGGCTGGCAGGCCGCTGAGCAGGCCGGCGATCACGTCAGCCTGCGCCCAGGCCGGGCCGAGCAGGCCGGCCGTGACGCCCCGGTGCTCGGCGCAGTCGCCGATCGCGAAGATGGCCGGGTCGGAGGTCCGGAGCGTGTCGTCGACGAGGACGCCCCGGCCGACGGCCAGCCCCGCGCGCTTCGCCAGCGTCGTCGACGGCTTCACGCCGCAGGCCATGACGACCAGGTCGGCCGGGACGGCCAGCCCGTCGGAGAGCAGCAGGCCCCACGGCGTACGGGCGGCGGTCTGGCCGAAGTGGACGGTGATGCCGAGGCGGGCCAGCGTCGCGGCCAGTACCTCGCCCCCCGGGCCGTCGAGCTGGCGTTCCATCAGGTGCGGCGCGCCGTGGACGATGCTGACCGCGAGCCCGCGTTCGGCCAGCCCCCGGGCCGCCTCGACGCCGAGCAGCCCGCCGCCGACCACGACAGCCGACTGGACACCTTCCGCGTCCTTCACGATGCGGCGGCAGTCGTCGAGCGTGCGGAAGACGGGTACGCCGCTGATCCCCTCGATCGGTGGCGTGATCGGCTCCGCGCCCGTGGCGAGGATGAGCGCGTCGTACGGCACGCCGTTGACCGTGCGCGCGGCCCGGTCGATCGAGGTGACCTCCACGCCGAGCCGGATGTCCACAGTGTCCGGCGGCTCGGGCAGCATGATCGTGCTCTCGGCCGCAGTGCCCGCCAGGAGGCCGGACAGCAGGATCCGGTTGTACGCGGCGTGCGGCTCGGCTCCGAACACGGTCACGTCGTGCCCGCGCCGGGCGAGTTCGCCGGCGAGCCGCGAGCCAGCCATCCCGTACCCGATGATGATCGTCCTCATGCGGCAGCCACCGAACCCTGCGCAGCCGACACGCGTACCGCGCAGATCTTGAACTCCGGCATCCGGGACACCGGGTCGAGCGCGTCGTTCGTCGCGCTGTTGGCCCGGGCCGCGCCTGGCCAGTGGAAGGGCATGAACACCGTGTCTGGCCGGATGTCCGGGCTGAGCCGGGCCTGCGCCACCGCGCTGCCCCGCCTGCTGGTCACCTCCACGAACTCCCCTTCCACGATGCCCAGGCGGGCTGCCAGGTCCGGATGCAGTTCGACGAAGCCCTCGCCGGGGGTGATGCGCCGCGTCTGTGCTCCGGACTGGTACTGGCCCAGCACCCGCCCGGTCGTCAGGTACAGCGGATAGTCCGCGCATGGTTCCTCAGCGGCCGGGCGGTGCTCGACGGCCGTGAAACGTGCCCGGCCGTCGGGCGTGCCGAACACACCCCCGCCGAACAGGCGTGGCGTTCCCGGGTGGTCCTCCGACGGGCACGGCCAGAAGATGCCGCCTTCGGCCTCGATCCGCTCGTAGGAGATCCCGCTGTAGTCGGCGACGCCGCCAGCACTGGCCCGGCGGAGTTCGGCGAAGACCTCTCGCGGGCTGGTACTGAATCCGGTGGTGTGCCCGAAGCGAGCCGCGAGTCCGGACAGGACGTCCAGGTCGGTCCGCACGCCCTCGGGCGGCTGGGTGAGAGCCCGGCGGCGGATGACGCGGCCCTCCAGATTCGTCATCGTGCCGTCCTCCTCGGCCCACTGCGCGGTGGGCAGCACGACATCGGCCAGGTCTGCCGTCTCGGAGAGCACGAGGTCGGCGACGGCGAGGAAGTCCAGCGAGCGGATCCGGCTCTCGACGTGCGCCGCGCGCGGTGCCGACACGACCGGATTCGACCCGAAGACCAGCAGCGCCTTCGTGCTGACGCCGAGCGAGTCCAGCAGCTCGTATGCCGAGGGGCCAGGGCCGGGCAGGCTGTCGGGGCTCACTCCCCACACCCCGGCGACATGCCGCCGGGCGTCCGGGTCGTCGATTTTCCGGTACCCGGGCAGCTGGTCGGCCTTCTGCCCGTGCTCACGCCCGCCCTGCCCGTTGCCCTGCCCGGTCACGCAGCCGTACCCGCCGCGCACCCCCGGCAGCCCCAGCGCGAGCGCGAGGTTGATCAGGGCCGTCACCGTGTCCGTGCCCTTCGCGTGCTGCTCGGCGCCCCGCGCGCTGAGGATGTAGCTCGTCTCCCCCTCCGCCAGCAGCCGCGCGGTCGCGAACAGGTCGGCGATCGGCACGCCGGTCAGCTGCTCGACGCGCGCCGGGTAGTACGCGGCCACGCTCGCCCGGACAGCTTCGAAGCCCGTCGTGTGCGCCTCGATGTACTCCGCGTCGGCCAGCCCCTCCGCGAGCACGATGTGCAGCAGCCCGTTCGCGAGCGCCAGATCGGTACCGGGCGTGGTCTGGAGGTGCAGCGCCGCCAGCTTCGCCGTTGCCGTGAGGCGCGGGTCGGCCACGATGAGGTTGCGCGGGGCGAGGTGCCGGAGCAGTGGCGGCATGGTCTCGGCGACGTTGCCGCCCATCAGCAGCACCGTGCCTGCCGTCGCCAGGTCGGTGAGCGGGAACGGCAGCCCCCGGTCGATCCCGAAGGCCCTGATCCCGGCAGCCGCCGCCGAGGACATGCAGAACCGTCCATTGTAGTCGATAGTGGACGTGCGGAGGGCCACCCGGGCGAACTTGCCCAGCATGTACGCCTTCTCGTTGGTCAGGCCGCCCCCGCCGAACAGGGCCACCGCGTCGCGGCCGTGCGTGGCCTGCGTACGCTCCACGGCAGCGGCGACCCGGTCCAGCGCCTCCTCCCATCCGGCCGGCCGCAGGTGCCCGTCCCGGTCCCTGACCAGCGGCGACCGGAGCCTGCCGGGATGGCCGAGCAGCTCCGGGGCCCGCCAGCCCTTCTGGCACAGCCCGCCCGGCCCGGCCTCGGCCCTGACGCCGGCCCCGTCGCGGTGCAGGGTCATGGCGCACTGGAGCGCGCAGTACGGGCAGTGGGTCGGGGCCATGCCAGCCAGCGTCGGGGTCGAAGGTTTCACGAGGGGTACCTCCTGTGTTTCGGGCTTGCTACACGCCGGCGTGCGCGAGGCTCGGCACGCGGGCCGTCCACACCGTGCGCAGGTAGAACCACCAGGTCGCGCCGGCGCAGATCGCGTAGCCGGCCAGGAACGCCCACAGCGCGGTGTCCAGCGACCCGGTCGCGGAGATGGAAGCCGCGAACCCGCGCGGGATCAGGAACCCGCCGAGCGCCCCGATCGCCGCCGCCAGGCCGATCACCGTCGCGGCCTGCTTGCGGGCCTCGGCCAGGGTCGGGGTCTGGGCGCGGAAGATCGCGGGGATCATCCGGTACGTCGAGCCGTTGCCGAGGCCGCTCGTGACGAACAGGAGCGCGAAGGACAGCGCGAAGAGGGCGAAGCTGTGGACGGCCAGCGCGCCGAGCACCCCGGCCACGCCCAGCCCCATGACGGCGAACGTCGCGAGGGTCACCCTGGCCCCGCCGGCCCTGTCCGCCAGCCAGCCGCCGGCCGGGCGGGCCAGCGAGCCGATCAGCGGGCCGATGGCTGCCCAGTACGCCCAGCTCACCTCGGGGAACTGCGACTTGATCAGCAGCGGGAGGGCCGAGGAGTAGCCGATGAAGGAGCCGAACGTGCCGATGTACAGGAAGGACATGATCCAGGTGTGCCGGTTGCGCAGGGCCGGGGTCTGCTCTGCGACGCTCGCCCGCGACACCGTCAGGTTGTCCATGAACAGCCACGCGCAGGCCGTCGCGGCCAGCACGGGCACGAGCCAGAGGAGCGGCGCGTTCGCGAGGTGCAGCGCCGCACCGGTGCCGATCACGGCGGGCACCGCGAACTGGGCCACGGCGACGCCGAGGTTCCCGCCCGCCGCGTTGATACCGAGTGCTGCACCCTTGTGTTTCTCTGGGTAGAAGTACGAGATATTCGCCATGCTCGACGCGAAATTGCCGCCGCCGAGACCGGCCGTCGCCGCCGCGACAAGGAAAAACTCATAAGGTGTACCGGGCGTCGACACGCAATACGCCATCAACCCGATCGGAATGAGCAGCAGCGCTGCCGAAACGGTCGTCCAGTTGCGCCCGCCGAACCGGGCGACAGCCATCGTGTACGGGATCCGCATGACGGAACCAACCAGATTCGGCACCGCGACCAGCCAGAACAGCTGGTCCACAGTGAACTGGAACCCGGCGGCCGGCAAGCTGACCGCCACGACGCTCCACAGCAACCAGAGCGAAAAGCCCAGGTGCTCCGCCAGTACAGAGTAAATAAGATTACGGCGGGCAATCCGGGCACCCGACTGCCGCCAGAATGCCTCATTCTCGGGATCCCAGTCCGTGATCCATCGCCGCGCCACCGTCTTCGTCATGCGCAAATATTGCCACCTGCGCGTTGCGAAGTTGTATCCACTCTGGAGTCCCGCCGGTTACGTTTCCCTCACCAGCATGAACAGCCAGTTGTGAGTCGTCTTTCCGGTCAGGTTCTCCCCGGGGCCCTCCGCGCGTGGCACTCCGCCGGCCGCCCCGTGACGGCCGGCGGTATGTCCACTATGGCCCGGCCATCCTCAGATGTGCTGGCCTGCCAGGTCCGCCCGGCGCGGGAGGGTCCGGCCGCTGCTGGCGATCTGCCCGGCGGGGCCGAGCTCGACGTAGGCCGGCATCCCCTGGAGCCCGAACGCTGTGGTCAGCTCGCTGCCGAAGTCGGTGACGACGACGCGGGCCACCGGCGACATCCGGCGGACGTACTCACCGAGCAGCTCGTCCTCGCCCTCCTCGCGGATGACGACCGCGAGCACCCGGTCCGGCCCGTACTCCCCCGCGCGCTCGGCGACCAGCGGCAGCAGGTCCTCACACGCCGGGCAGCCCGGCGACATGAACAGCACGAACGACCCCTCAGCCAGCGCGTCCCGGCTCACGACGGCCCCGGCGGTGTCCCGGGCGGAGAACGGGCCAGCGGCGCCGCCCGGCCCCATCACGACGGCCGGCGCGCCCGCCTCGCTCGCTCCGCCGGCCGGCCGCTGCTCGCGGAGCCTGCGGATGACGCCGAGGGTCAGCGCCAGGTTGAGCAGGCAGACGAGCGCGACCAGGACAGTGAACGCGGTCAGGAAGGTCATGAGTGTGGGTCCTTTCCGGAGGAGACGGGCACGGCACGGGGGAACTGGCGGACGACCACGCCGACGATCCGGTCGGTGTGGAAGTAGCCCCACGAACGGGAGTCGAGGCTCTCGTCCGGGTTGTCGCCGAGCAGCACGATCCGGCCCTCCGGTACCCGGGGCTCCGGCCGGTCGCGCAGCGCGCGCACCCGGGGTACGGGATCCCCGGGTGCGGCGGCCACCCGTTTGATCAGCAGACCCGGACGGCGGGCGTGATCCCAGCGGGTACCGGCGGGCGGCTCGGTCACCGCGAGCCGCCCCGCACTGGCCCCGGCTGGCCCGCAGCGGCGGACCAGTACCCGATCACCGGGGCGGACTGTGGGGGCCATGCTGAGCCCGTCGACGGTCACGACGACGTACCGGCGCCGGACGGCCACCACGGCTGCGAGGGCGAGGAGGAGGACGGCGGCAAGCGGCATCATCGCGGGGGAACCTCTCGTGACGGGGTGCCCGCCGCGGCTGGCGGGCACCCCGGGCCAGCTGGGGTCAGCAGGCGCCGCAGGTCCAGCGCTGCCGGTCGTTGCACGGGTCGACCTCGTAGAGCTTGTTGCGGCCGCCGGCACAGGCCCGCTTGTAGCAGGCCTCGTACTGCCAGCAGTTGATCGCCGAGGCCCGCTGGCGGGGCGCGACGAGGTGGAGGAGACGATCGGAGACCGTCCCGAGCAGCTGACGCATGGGTGTTCCTTCCGTACGGGTGGGGATGGGGCAGCGGGTCACGGGGATGGGTGACCCGCTGCGGCCCGCTTCCGATCAGCGGGCCACGGCCAGCGTCGGCCCGCGCGGCCGGCGAGGCAACGGATGCGGCTGTTCGGATCGTTCCGGAAGTGTTCGGAACAGCTGTTCATGCTGGTGGGAGGGTGTATTCACGGCTTGCCGGCCAGGCGGCAGTCATCGATGGACTTGACTTTATGGCCGGGATTCGACCAAGGTTGTCCACCGTGGACAGTGAAATCGGGGGGCTCGAGACAGCTGGCAGTCCTGCGGAGTTCGTGGCACTGCTCCGCGTCCTGCGGCAGCGCTCCGGTCTGACGTACCGGCAGATCACCGCGCGGAGCACGGCGGCGGGCGACCCGCTCGCCCCGTCGACACTCGCCGGGATGCTCAACCGCAGCAACCTGCCGGGCCGGGCGAAGGTCGTGACCCTGGTGACGATCTGCGGCGGGGAGGCATGCCTGCCCCGCTGGCTGGCCGCGTACGACCGGCTGGCGTCAGCCTCGGTCCAGCACAGCCTCCCAGGAGCCTCGACGGAGCCGGCGCCTGCCGGTGCGCCAGCGCGCGACCCGGGGCCCCGGGCGGGTACCCGGCTGAGAGCTGCCGCGCTGGCCTGCCTGTTCGTCCTGATCGGACTGGCTATCGGCAACAGCTCGCCGCCACCGGGCGGCCCCGTCGCCCGGCACACACCCGCGCCGGAGTCGAGCCGGAACACGGCAATCCGGCTCGCGGCCGGTACCGACGGCTCGATTGGGCTCGGACCGTCGCACTGCGCCTCGACCAACCCGTGGGGCGAGCTGTGCATCCGGGTCACCCGTACCGGTGCCACCGTCTTCCAGATCGAGGGCTCCATCGGCAACAGCACGCCGCACTGCAGCATGGCGCTGATGGTGAGCGGGACCGCGCCGAGCGGGACCTGGTACGGCGACGCCAAGCGCACCCCGTGCGGGGTCGCGTCCGGGAACGTATTCAGCCACACGTACGTGTGGAAACACGCCCAGGGGGTGGCCCTCAAGCCGGAGACGCGGCTGTGCGTGCAGGCCGGCATCTACACGGGCAACAGCCCCCAGCCCACGGACTGGCACCGCAACAAGGCCTGCGTGTGGCTGAGCGTCGACCCCCAGCCGACCGGCGAGACGGGCACGGCCCGGTAACCCCTGGGTACGCGGAACGGCCCGTACCACGAGGGCACGGGCCGTTCTGTCAGAACAGCGTTACAGGGTCGTGAGGACCTGCTCCGGGGCCTCGACGACCTCGGCGGCCGGCGGGGCCGTGACGGTGACCGGCTTGCCGAAGTCCGTGTAGGTCGACGCGATCTCGCCGAGCGTGCCGAGCGAGATGGACAGCTTCGTCAGCCTGCCCTCCTTGTCGGCGGTGGCGGTGAAGGCGGTCTTGGTGACGTCCTTGAGCTTGGCCTTGTCCAGCCCGGACGCGCCGTCCATCTTCGTCAGGTCCACCGTGCCGTAGAAGCTGGTGGCGCCCATCTGCTCGACGGTGGCCAGCGCCTCGGCGAGCTGGGTGGCGTTCGCCGGAGCGGTGAGCTTCTTGCGCGTCTCGCTGGTGGCCGGCAGCTTGTCCAGGTTGACGTGCATCCACTTCTCCCCGGCACCCGGGATGCCCTCGATGCGCATCCACAGGTCCGGGCCGACCATGAGCAGCTTCGTGGTGACCTTCTGGCCCTCGCCGCTGATGACGCTGGTCAGCGACACCTTCTTGTTGGCGGTGTCGTACTGGCCGGTCGACTTCATCGCGGTCCCGTCCGACAGCATCACGTCGGTGGAGAACGTCATCGGCAGGCCTTCGAGCTTCTTCATGCTCGCGAGGAACGCGTCCCGCGGCGAGGCCTGCGGGCTGCTGGACACGGCCGTCGGGCTGCCCTTCGGAGTGTCCTTGTCCTTGTCGCCGCCACAGGCTGCCAGCAGCGGCACTGCGAGGATCGCGGTGAGGGCGACGAGGGTGGTACGAATCTTCACTGCATTCCTCCCGTAAGCCGGGCAAGGCCTGGGAAGCCCGCCCTTCCGGCGTTCAGGACAGTAGCCAGTGGATCACGGGATCGTCCTCCGAAATCCGGGTCACAGTGGCAGACCTCACCATCAGGGACAGATCGGGTGAGTACCCGGCCGGCGTTCCGTGATCACTGAGCCCGCAGAACACTCCGCCAAGGACGTAGCCGTGGCGTTGACCAGGATCGATCCGGCCCCGACCGCGACGAAGACGAGCAGCGCTGTCGCCGCGCTGGGAGGCGTGGTGCATGAGCCGGAAACGCTGCTGGGTGCCAGGATTCGATCCTGGCACCCAGTACGCGTCTGATCGGGTCAGCCCTTGCGGCGGTACGAGCCGAGGAACTCCACCTTCCACGTCTCGCCGCCGTCTGCCGAGGTCTCCCACTGCTGGTGTACCTCGTCCGGGGTGACGGGACGCCACGTGATCCGGTGGTGCTGGACGGTGGAAGGGTCTTCCGGGTCGGCGGCGGAGCCGGTCATCACCATCACGCCGTCGCGCATCCCGCCGTCGAGCATCAGGGTCGCGCCGGACGTGTCCATCCAGGTCTGGTGCCAGCAATGCCGGTCGGGGTCCCAGGCGTTGAGGCTGGTGCCCAGGACCCCGGTCACGCCGGACCAGTGCTCGGCGATGGCCCGTCCGCCGATCACGGGTTCGACCCGGTTGGTGCCGGCCAGGGTGCCGTCGGAGAGCAGGTACACGTCCCAGTCGCCGATCCAGAAATCGAACTGGCGTACTTCGGCTGGCTCAGTCATGCCCGGCAGTCTAAGAGGTCCTAACTCCATGACTGGTGGTGCTATGGAGTTAGGACCTCTAAAGAGGAGTGATCCGCCGGGCCAGGCCCGCCCGGCGGCTCAGTCCTCGATCGCCTGGTACACCGTGGTCCAGAAGTCCTGGATCAGCCGGGCCGGGTGCGGGACGCTCGCGCCGACCTGGGTGAGCAGGATGCCGGTGATCCCGTTGACCGGGTCGGCATAGGTCGCGGTGCCCGATCCGCCGTCCCAGCCGAACTGCCCGATCGGCGCGTAGTCGCCACGGTAGGTGCGTACCGCCATGCCGAAGCCCCAGCCGCCGTGCTGGCCCTGCCCGAAGGAGATGTGGACGTTGTTCCTGGCCAGGGCGTCCCGGTCGGCCTGCTGCGCCGCGGTGAGCTGGTTGGTGGTCATCAGCTCGACGGCGGCGCGGGACAGGATCCGCTCGGTGCCGTGCATGCCGTTGTTCAGCAGCATCCGGAAGTACGCGTGGTAGTCGTCGGCTGTGGAGACGAGCCCGCCTCCGCCGCTCGTGAAGGCCGGCGGCTGGCTGTGCCGCCCGCCCTCGGCCGGGTCCCACACGTGGAACTCGCCGGTCTGCGGGTCCGGCGCGTACAGCGGTGGCAGCCGGTGGAGGTCACTGGCCTGTACGTGGAAGCCGGTGTCCGTCATGCCCAGCGGGCCGAAGAGGCGCTCGGCGAGGAAGCTCTCGAAGGACTGGCCGGTGACCCGGGCGACGAGGACACCGAGCAGGTCGTTGCTGATGTGGTACTGCCAGCGTTCGCCGGGCTGGTGCATCAGCGGGAGCGTGCCGAGGCGGCGCATCCACTCGTCCGGCTCCGGCATCGGGGCCGGCAGGTTGGGAGTGAGGCCCAGCTCGAAGACCGCGCCCATGATCGGCGTACCGAGGGCTGTCATGTCCATGCCGAGCCCGAACGTCGAGGTCAGCACGTCCCGGACGGTGATCGGCCGCCGGGCGGGCACGGTGTCGTCGAGCGGGCTGTCGATCCTGGCCAGTACCTGGCGGCCAGCCAGCTCCGGCAGCCACTCGTCCACGGTGTCGTCGAGACGCAGCCGGCACTCGTCGAGCAGGATCATCGCCGCCGCAGCCGTCACCGGCTTGGATGTCGAGGCCATCCGGAAGAGCGTGTCCCGGCGGATGGGCGCGCCCCCGTCATGGAGCATCGTGCCCATCACCTCGGTGTACGTCTCATCGCCCCGGCTCACCAGCGCGACGAGCCCGGGGATCTTCCCGGAATCGACGTGCCGCGCCAGCACGTCGCGCAGCTTCTTCAGCCCCGGCTCGGAGAAGCCGCCCTTGCCTTGCCCCATCGTGAATCTCCCCATGCGTACGGTGTCGGTCGCGGGGATCGGTCCCGGGTGCCCGGGTGATCCCGCAGGTACAGCGTCCGCTGTGGCCGGTCAGATGATCAACGACGACCTGGGCAACAACTGATTAGCCTCAGTAAAGGATCAGTCGCCGGCGGACATGTCCCCGGTCGCCGGCGTGCCCTCGGCGAGCCCGTAGCGCAGGTAGACGGTGCCTTTCGGGCTGGAGGCTGGAGGCTGGAGCAGGGTGATGTTCGTGGGTACCGTGCCGCCGTCGAACACCTTCTTGCCGGCGCCGAGCATGATCGGGTGCACCCAGAGGTCGATGCCGTCGAAGAGTTTCTCGCGCAGGAGGGTCTGCACCAGGTTCAGGCTGCCGACGACCTTGATGCGCTCGTGCCGGTCGCGGAGCTCGCGGACGCCGGCGGCCAGGTCGGGGCCGAGCTGCGCCGAGCCGGCCCACGAGAGGTCCGGCCGGCCACGGGAGGCCACGTACTTCGGGATGGTGTTGAAGAGCTCGCCGAACTCGCCGGCCTGCCGCGGCCAGTAGGCGGAGAAGATCTCGTGTGTCCGCCGGCCGAGCAGCAGCGCGTCGGTGCCCTCGTACGCCGCGGCGATCTGTGCCCCGGTGACCTCGTCGGCCAGTGGGGCCATCCAGCCGCCGTACGGGAACCCCAGCGGGTCCTCGCCGGGTCCGCCGGGCGCCTGCCCGACGAGGTCGAGGGTGGCGAACAGCTCGATGTCGATCCGGCCCATGTCCTGCTCCTGATGAGTTGGTGGTACCCGTCAGCAGGTAGACCTCGGGGCGGCGGGAAACTCATCGCTGCCGGGCACCCGGATCTCTCGCTCCCCGTCACTCCCCGTTCACGATAGATCACTTCGGGCCGGCGTCAGCCGAGTTCCGTGCCCGTGACCTCGCCCAGCGGGGCGTCGAACACGAAGGTCAGTTCCGCGGAGGCCGCGGCGATCGTGGCCAGCATGTCCGCGTGCGCCGGCGCGTCGCCTTCGAGATGGTCGAGGAACCGGCTCATCACCGACGGCCCGAAGCGCGTGCCCGGCTGGATGAGCCTGCGGTAGCCGGTGACGCCGGGTACCTTGCGGACCTGAGGGATGCCGCGCACGGCCAGGAGCGTGCCGCCGCCGGCCGGAGCCGGATGGTTGTACTGGAAGTACACCCGGCCGGGGCTGGCCGGCCGCGGGGACACGTGCTCCCCGAGCGCTGCCCGGCCGGCCAGCTCGACCAGGCTGATCCCGGCCGCCCGGGTGCTCAGCTCGTTGATCAGGCCGCCGAGCCTGCCGTTGACCTCGATCAGGCGCGGCCCGGCCGCCGTCAGCTTGATCTCGGTGTGGGTGACTCCGGTGGTGACACCGAGGGCGGCGAGCGCGCGGGTGGTCAGGCCGAGGATCTGCTCGGGTTCGCCGCTCGCGAGCACGGCAGGCCAGAACTGGGCGGTCTCACGGAAGGGTTCGAGCAGCGGGAGCTTGCCCGTGATCGCGACGTGGCAGACGCGGCCGTGGCTGACCACGCTCTCGACCGACACGTAGTCGCCGTACGGTGCCGCGTCGCGCCCGGCGAGCAGCTCTTCGAGCACGAGACCCGGCCCGGCAAGGCGCTCCGCCTGTTCGACAGAGCTGATTTTGTACGTGTCGGAGCTGCCCTCCCCTCGCGCCGGCTTGAGCACCGCAGGCAGCCCGGTGTGCTCGACGGCCGCTCGCCAGTCCGCCGGGTCGCGGAGAAGGTAGCTGCGCACCCTGTCCACTCCGGACCCGGCGAGCCGGGCGCGTTGCGCGGGCTTGCTCGTGAGCAGCCGTGCGGTCTCGGGGCTGTGGCCGGGCAGGCCCAGGCTGGCGGCCAGCTCGGCGGTGGGTACGACCTGGCGCTCGCTGAAGGTGAGGACGGCGCCGGGGCGCAGCGCCGGGACCTCGGCGAGCGGCACGACCCGGCCGAGTTCCCGCAGCAGCGGGAGCATCGCCGTGGCGTGCGGGGAGGCGGGGACGGCGTAGACCAGCTCGCCGAGACCGGCCAGGCCGGCCCGGATCTCGCGCGGGTCGGCCGCGCCCTCGTCGTACACGACGGCGAGCGTGGTCACCGTCGCCTCAGGTGGATCAGGCTCAGGGCTTCACGGCTGGGTGCCATCGCCCACGGCTGGGCTGAGCCGAGGAACGGCGAGTACACGGGGAGGTAGGCCCGGTCGGCGAGTGACACGGCGAAGTCGGCGGAGAGCTGGCCGAGCGGGGTGACGGCCCCGGTACCGTGCCACGGCAGCACTCCGGCCCCGCCCAGGTACGTGAAGCCGGCGCTGCCGGGCCTCGGGTTGGGCGTGAGCCGGACCCGGCCGGGGAACAGCGACGCGTCGTCGTACCCGAGATCGCGGTCCACCTGGAGCACGGCAAGGTACCGCGCGGTCTGCTCCCATGCCCCGCGCAGTACCTCCCGCCGGGCGGCGCGGACCTCGGCCGGCCCGCCTGTGACGTTGAGGATGTTCGCGTACAGCAGCTTCGACCACGTGAACCGGGTGTAGCCGGCTGGGGGCTCGACCTCCACCACGTACAGGATCGACCGGAACAGCGCGTCGAAGGCCGGCATCACCGTGCCGTCGCCCCGGCGGCCGGTCAGTTCGGCGCAGCGCCGGGTCGCCTCGGCGAGGGCCGCGACCGGGCCGGCTGTCACGTCGAGCCCGGCGAGCGCGCGGTTGATGGCTCGCAGGTGTTCCGCGAGGAGCGGCACGCGCCGGGCCCGGACATCAATGCCCAGCTTCCGCTCAGCCACATCCTCCACATCGGACATCTCGAAATAGTCGCGCCCGCCGACCAGCTCGTGGTACTCGGCGAGCTTCCCGTGGTAGGCCGACAGCAGCGCGGCCGGCCGCTCCTGGAAGTGGTTCCCGTCGGTGAGGACGGTGATGGCCAGCCCCGGCGGGTACACCTGGCGGGCGGCGCGCTGGAGTTCGCGGAGACGGGCCAGCGCGCCGGCCTCGGCGAGATCCGGCTGGAACCCGGCCGTCTTCAGGTCGTTGTAGTGCAGCTTCACCGGGAAGCCGAAGGTGACGACGGGGATGGGCTGCGCGCGGCGGGTCAGCGGGCGCAGGTCGCGCTCGGCGAGTGCCAGCGGATAGTTCGCCTTCGGACCCTTGCGGAACCGTTCGCGGGTGAGCACGTGGTGCAGCAGCGCGACCGGGTCGCCGCCGGGGTGGGTCCGCCAGGCGTTCTCCGCGACCCGGCCTGCTGCGGTGTCCGAGCGCTCCACCAGGGCCCGGATCAGGCCGGCCGACTCGGATTCCGTGAGGTGGATGGCGTGCCGGGCCGCTGCGGCCGAGTGGTCGGCCAGCTCAGCCATCGGCAACTCCGCAATGGACAGCGTGTCCGAGAGGGCGGTGCGGGCGGTGGCTGGGACTGTGCGCTCCGTCCTGGGTACAAAATCGAAGCTTGTGATCGTCGTGGCACCGTCGTCAGGGCCGGCGAGGGCCTCGTGCTCGACGGCGAAACCGGGAATGGCGGTCGCGACCGGCAGCACTCCGGGGAGTTCCTTGGCGATGGCCTGCCTGTTCTCGCACAGGTCGTCGAAGACCGCGACGATGTGGAGGTCGCCGAAGCTGGCGATGTTCCCGGCCTTGTGCTCGTGCACAGGTCGTGTGCGGTCGTCGGGCATCATCGCCATGCGCGGCTGGAGGATGCCAGCCCGGGCGAGAGCCGCCTCGGTGTGGGCGCGGAGCCGTTCGCGGCGGCCTGTGTTGAACACCAGCTCACCGCCAGCGTCGAACACCGCCCAGGCGAACTCGGCCAGCCCGGCCACCGGCTCGTCCGACCGCATCCGCTCCCACGGCTCGAAGAAGGCCGTGCAGAAATCCGCGTGGACGGCTTCCCAGTCGAGCAGCGGATAGGCGGCCCGCAGCGCTGCCGTGCTGGCCTGCCAGGCTGGCGGATGGTAGGTGGGCCATTCGCGCCAGCTCCCGGGATCGGTGAACTCGGCGATCCCGTGCCGCTCCCCAGTGGCCCGCAGGGCGCCGATCGTCCGCTCGCGGGGGGCCAGCGCACACAGATCCACATCGAGCATCACGGCCGGCCGCTTGAGCGCCGGGTCGGTGCGCCGCCTCCTGGCCTGTTCTGCCACACGATCCAGGACATCAGCCAGTACCGCGTGCTGCGCCACGCTGACCGAGTGCCCCCAGTGGCCGAAGATCCCGGCGATCTCTGGGCGGAGAAAACGCAGCTCGGCCTTGATCTCGGATTCGAACTCGGTGTCGGAGCCGGACTCGGGTTCGGCGGTGGGAGCCCACGTGGCCAGGTCGCGGAGCCAGCCCTGGACGGTGGCCGCGGTCGCCTCCGGCGCGGTCCCGGGTGGCAGGACCAGGCGGCCGTCAGCGGTGAAGCCGAGCTGGCCGAGGGGCGGCAGGGCGACGCCGTGCCGGTCCACGGCGATCCTGAGCACCTTCACCAGGATCCCCGCGTCACCCGGCGCCCCGGGCGGGCGGACGGCGGCGGCCGGGGCGTTCCCGGCGGGAGCACAGCAGTAGAGCGCGAGGACAGGATCGGCAGGGACCAGGTCAGCGAAGGAGACAGGCACGCTCAGTAATCTCCTCACTCGTCTTTCCGCGGAGAATGATCAAGCAGCTGATCGAATGTACACAGCCGGCCGCAGCGTGCACACAGGACTTGATCTTGCGCACATTTTCTTGATCTTGGCGTTCCACCAGCTATTTTGGCAAGGTCCACGCAGGACTTCCACGCCAGAGAGGAAGTGAGCATGCACGCCGGTTCCCTGACGGGGCTGTTCGCGGACGTCAGCCGCCGGCAGCCCGGAGCCCCGGCAATCGAGGCCGGAGACAGCACACTCAGTTACCGGCAGCTCGGCGAGGCAGCGAGCGCGCTGGCCGCCAGGCTCGCCGCGCTCGGCGTCCGGCGCGGCGACCTCGTCGGCCTCCAGACCGGCCGAACGGCGGACGCGGCGATCGGCGTCCTCGGCATCCTCATGGCCGGCGCGGCGTACGTCCCGCTCGACCCGGCGTACCCGGCCGCACGGCTGCGGATGATGGCCGCCGACGCCGGCCTCAGCGTGCTGGTCGGCGATCCGGCGCTGGCGGCCGGGTGCGGGTTCACAGCCGCCCAGGTGGTCCCGGCCTCTGGCCACGAGCCCGCACCCGGCTGGGCCGGCGTGCCGTCCGGCCCGGACGATCCGGCGTACGTCATCTACACCTCCGGCTCCACCGGCCAGCCGAAGGGCTGCGTCGTCTCGCACGGCAACGTCGTCGCGATGCTGGACGCGGCCCTGCCACTGTTCGATGTGGACGGTCGCGATCGGTGGTCGGTCTTCCACTCGATCAGCTTCGACTTCTCCGTGTGGGAACTGTGGGGCGCGCTGGCCACCGGGGCCACGGCCGTCTGGGTACCGGAAGCGGCCGCGCTGAGCGGCGAGGCGCTCACCGCGTTCCTCGCGGAGAAGCAGATCACGATCCTGAGCCAGGTGCCGTCGGTGTTCCGGTCGTTCGTCCTCGGGTACCAGCAGGCCGGCCGGCCTCCGCTCGCCGTCCGGTGCGTCGTGTTCGGCGGCGAGAGCGCCGACCTCGACGTGACCCGGGCCTTCGCCAGGCTGGTACCGGGCGTCCGGCTCGTCAACATGTACGGCATCACCGAGATCACGGTGCACGCGACGTTCGCCGAGCTGGGCGAGGACAGTACCGGCAACCCGATCGGCGAGCCGCTCCCCCACCTGACGATCAGCCTGCGCGACCCGGACGGCCAGCCGGTGGCCGGCGGCGAGCCCGGCGAGATGTGGATCGCCGGTACCGGGGTCGCCGCCGGATACCTGCGCCGTCCGGAGCTGACCGCCGAGCGTTTCGTCGCGGCTGACGGCCGCCGCTGGTACCGGTCGGGCGACCTGGCGCGGCGCGGGCCCGGCGGCTCCCTCGAATACCTCGGCCGGGCCGACCAGCAGGTCAAGCTGCGCGGCTTCCGGGTCGAGCTGGGCGAGATCGAAGCGGTGCTCCGGAGCCACGAAGCCGTACGCGACGCCGCCGTCACAGTGGTCACGACGCCGGCCGGAGCACAGTTCCTCGTCGCGTGCGCCGTACCTGCCGTCCCGGCGGACATCCGGGAGCACGCTGGGCGGTTCCTGCCCCGGCACATGGTGCCGCACCGGTACGTGGCGGTGCCTGCCCTGCCGCTCACCCCGTCCGGGAAACTCGACCGGGCCGCACTGCCGGGCCTGGCCTCCAGCACCTGAGGAGACACTGTGGACACCACTTCTGCCGAGAAGATCCTGGCCGGGATCTGGGAAGAGATCCTCGGCGTGACGGCGGGCCCCGACGACGACTTCTTCGACCTCGGCGGCTACTCGCTGCTCGTCGTCGACGTCGTCGACCGGGCACGCGCGGCCGGCCTGACCATCGCGGCCATCGACGTCTTCGACCATCCGACCATCGCCACCCTGGCCAAGGCGATCACCTCGGCCTCGTCCCAGGTACCGGCCCCCGGCCTGAGGCCCGACATGGTCGCGCACGTGTGGCGGACCAGCCTCAGCCCGCACGACCCGGCCGCGCCGGCCAACCTCGTCCCGCTCCTCGCGGACGGGACGGGTGAGCCGATGTTCGTGCTGCCACTCGGTACCGGTCACGTCCGGCTGGCCACAGCGCTCATGGACAAGGTCCGGGGCGGCCGGCCGGTCTACGGCTTCGAGTCCGTCGGGTACCGCGCGCCGGTCCGGCCCTTCCTGTCCGTGGCGGAGACCGCCGGGTGGTACCTCGCGCAGCTCCGCGAGCGGCAGCCGGAGGGCCCGTACCACCTCTCCGGGCTGTGCGGCGGGGCGGTCGTCGCGCTGGAGATGGCGCACCGGCTGCGGGACGCCGGGGCCGAGGTCGCCTCGCTCGTCCTGCTCGACCTGCCGGGCGGCATGCCGGAGCTCGACCCGGGCTGGGGGCTCACCGAGCACTTCCAGTACCTGCTCGGCGTGCTGAAGACCCGGTTCGGGCTCAACGACCCGGTCGCCGACCTGCCGGCCGTGCTGGCCGAGCTCAAGGAGCGCGTCTGGTTCGAGGAGACCGACGAGCTGGACGACTTCTACCGCCTCACGGTGCTGTGGGCGGCGGCCGCCTGCTCCCAGGACCACTACGAGCCGCGTACCTACGACGGGCCGGTCACTGTGGTCGTGCCGGCCGAGTACGACCAGGAGACCCGGGACTACTGGGGACGGTTCCTGCCCCGGGCCGACATCCGGATCACGCCGGAGATCACGATGGTCAGCATCCTGGCCGACCCGGTCACCGAGCAGGCGTTCAGGGACGCGCTGGGCTAGCCGCCAGCAGGCAGGCTCTCCAGTGCGCTCCGGAGCTTGGCCGAGGTCGCCGGGTCGCCGGTCTCGCTGACCGCCAGCGCCTCCGTCCACAGTGCACGGGCCGTGTCCACCTGGCCGAGGCGCTGGTGGACGTGCCCGAGGTCCAGCGTGAACCGGGAGGCCGCGTACGGGTCCCCGGCCGCGCGGAAGGCACTGATCGCGGACTCGAAGTGCCCGGCGGCCTCGTGGAGCTCGCCGGCCGCCGCATGGGTCCGGCCCAGTTCGGCCAGGGTGTACGCCTCACCTTCCCGGTAACCGCGTTTGCGGAGTACGTCGAGGTTGCGGTGATGGGTGCGCACGGCAGCCTCGTACTCGCCCTGCGCGACCTGGCAGCGTGCGATGTGGTGGAGGGCGAACGCGACGGCGTCCTCGCTGTTCTGTTCCTCCGCGATGCGCAGCGCCCGGTCGAGCAGCGGCAGCGCGACGTCGTACTGGCCCTGGGTGCTGCGGGCCATCGCCACGTTGGTCAGTGCCGCGCACGTGCCGTTGTGGTCCCCAGCTGCCTCGAAGAGTTCGAGTGCCTGCTGGTGAAGGCCAGCCGCCTGGTCGAACTCGTCGTTGTAGTACGCGAGCAGGCCGAGGCGGTTGAGGACGTACCCGGCGCGGTTACTCTCGCCCAGTTCCCTCGCGAGGGCCAGGGCCGCCGTGAGCTGGACCTCCGCCTCGGCTGGCCGCCGGCGCAGGCTCGCGAGCTGGCCGAGCTGTTCGCGGGCCGTCAGCTCGGCCAGCTGGTCGCCCGACCTGGTCGCGGTGGCGAGGACGCCCTGGCAGGCCTGGCCCCACAGTTCCCAGCTGCTCGTGGAGCGCAGGTGCCACTGGACGTGGTCGAGGATCCTCGCCAGGACAGCTGCCCGCCGGGGCTGGCCGGCTGCGGCCTGCGCGATGGTCGTGACGATGCCCTCGATCTGCGCGGTGAGCCACGCCCTGGCCTCGGCGGCGTCTGCGAACCGCTGGTCGCCGCAGCCCTCCCGCTCCGGCAGGTACCCGGGCCGGACCAGCCGGACCGCCGCCTCGCTGACGACGGCGTAGTGCTCCAGCAGCCGGCCCAGCGCGTCGTCCCGGCTGGCCGCTCCGTCCGCTGTGGCCCCCTCGTCCCGGGCGAAGAGGCGGAGCAGGTCGTGGTACCGGTATCTGCCCGGCCCCGGTGACCCGAGCAGGTGCACGTCCACCAGCCCCTCGGCGAGCCGTTCGGCTACTGGCTCCGGGAGGGCGAGCAGTGCCGCCGCGGCCGCCGACGTGATCTCGGAGGTGTCCGGCACGGAGAGCTGGCGGAACGCGCGGGCATGGTCCGGGGTCAGCGCCTGGTAGCTGAGCTGGAAAGTCGTCCGGATCTGGAGCTCGTCCACGTGCAGCTCGTCGAGGACACGCCGGGTGTCGGCCAGCCGGTCGCGCAGCTCGGCCACCGGCCAGCCCGGCCGGGCCGCGAGCCGCGACGCCGCGATCCGCACCGCCAGCGGCAGGTACCCGCAGCCCTCCACGATGTCCGCGACCGCGCCGGCCTCCCGGCTCACCCGCTCGGGCCCGGCGATGGCCCCGAACAGCTCGCGGGCCTCCTCCGGCCGGAGCACGTCGAGGTCGAGCCTGCGGCACCCGGCGAGGCCGGCCAGGCGGCGGCGGCTCGTGACGATCGTCGCGCAGCTGGTCACGCCGGGCAGCACGGCTTCGAGCTGCCCGGCGCCGCGCACGTCGTCGAACACGAGGAGCACGCGCCGCCCGGTCAGCAGGCTCCGGTACTGGGCGACCCGCTCGTCCAGGTCGTCGGGCAGGCTCGCGCTGCTGGCTCCCAGGTCCCGCAGCAGCCGTCCGGCGAGCAGTTCCGGCGGCACGGGCCGCGTGCCGTCGTGCATGGCGACGAACAGCTGCCCGTCCGGGAACAGGTGCCGTACCTCATGGGCCACGTGGACCGCGAGGGTGCTCTTGCCGACGCCGCCCGGCCCGGTGATCACGCAAACCGGCGGCGCGGCGGGCGCTGCCGCCGACAGCCATCCGGCGAGTGAGGCCACATCGGCGTGCCGGCCGGTGAAGTCGGCGATGTCGCGCGGCAGCTGGGCCGGCCCGGACGCGACCACCAGCATCGCCGGCGCCGGCGGCTGGGCTGCTGGACGGCCGGCCAGGATCTCGGCTTCGAGTGCCCGCAGCGCCGCCGACGGTTCGAGGCCGAGCTGGTCCGCCAGCACGCGGCGGGCTTCCTGGAAGACAGCGAGGGCTTCCGCGCGGCGGCCAGCCCCGTCCAGTGCCGTGATGAGCTGCCGCCACATCCCTTCGTGCAGGGGATGCTCACCGGTCAGCGACCGCAGTTCGGGGATCACCGCCTCGAACCGGCCCTGGGCGATGTCGGCGGTGACCCGGATTTCCAGTGTGGACAGTCTCGACTCCTCCAGCCGGGCGACCTCGCCGCCGAGGTCCAGCTCGATCCCGTCCAGCGCCGGCCCCCGCCACAGGGCCAGCGCCTGCGCCGCCAGCGCCGAGGCGGCCGGCGCGTCACCGTTGTCCAGCGCGGCCCTCGCCCTGGCCGACAGGCCGCCGAAGTCGTCCAGGTCCAGCTCCCCCGGCGCCACGATCATCGTGTACCCGGGAGCCCTCGTCAGCAGCCGGTCGCCCGCCCCGTGCGCCGCGAGGGTCTTGCGGAGCCGCATCACGTAGTTCTGCACGGTGACCCGGGCCGAGGCCGGGGCAGCGCCGGGCCACAGGAGATCGATGAGCTGGGCGGTGGACACGACCCGGTTGCGGTGGAGCAGCAGCGCGGCCAGCACGGCACGCTGCCGCCCCGCGGTGACAGGTATAGGGCTGTCACCTGATCGGACTTCCACAGCCCCGAGCAGGGAATACATGATCATTGATCGATTGTGCAGCACAACCGTCCACTCCGGACAGCACGGGCCGCTAACAAGACGCTAACGCGCGGCGAGCGGCCCATGGTGGGCTTCCATCGATCCCGGTGCTTACGGGGCTCCGGGCGGAAACAGTTGAGGAGGATCGGATGACCAAGCTGCTGGGCGCACTGAGCGACCGGGTACTCACGGCGTTCGTCCCGAAGAAGACAGCGGCTGGCGCCTGCCAGTACGACCAGGGCGTCAAGTTCTGCTACTGCCGGAACTACTTCGCATATTTCCAGACCTGGAAGCTCCTGGCCAGCTGCAGGACGGAGTACGGGCCCTGCCTGCGTAGCAACGCCACCTGCTAGTGATCCGCGGCGGCCATCCAGCGGGGTGGCCGCCACCCCCTCAGCCACCAAGGAGCGAAAATCCATGATGTACCTGGCAGCAGCAGTCGCCGTCGTCGGACTGGTCAGCGTGCTCAACCTGTTCCTCGCCTTCGGGGTGATCCGCCGGCTGCGCGAGCACACCGAGACCCTGACCCGGCTCTCCGGCGGGGGGACGGAGCCAGGCGAGGTCATGCTGGCGGCCGGGGAGCAGGTCGGCGAGTTCGAGGCCGTGACAGCCGACGGGACCCCGATCTCCACCGGAAGCCTCACCGGCCCGGTCCTGGCCGGGTTCTTCTCCCCCACCTGCCAGCCGTGCAAGGAACGGGTGCCGGAGTTCGCGGCGTACGCGAAGTCGTTCGCCGGGCCGGTGCTGGCCGTCGCGGTCGGCCGGGCCGACGAGGTCACGGAGCTGGCTGGCCAGCTGTCGGCCATCGCCAGCCACGTGGTGGTGCAGGAGTCCGACCGCGAGGGGATCGCGCTGGCCTTCGGCGTCCACGGCTTCCCGGCGCTGTGCGTGGTGGAGGACGGCCGGGTGGTGGCCTCCGGGTACCAGATGGAAGATCTTCCGGCTCTGACCTCGGCCTGACTCGGCCAGTAAAAGCGAAATATAATGACATAGTCATCGAGAAGTCCTCGCCAGCTTGCATGATCATGCATCATGACGCATACTTCAGGGCATGTCTAAGGTGCTCACTTCCCTGCCCGCTGGTGAACGTGTCGGGATCGCCTTCTCCGGCGGCCTCGACACCTCTGTCGCTGTCGCGTGGATGCGCGAGAGAGGCGCGGTGCCGTGCACCTACACGGCGGACATCGGGCAGTACGACGAGCCGGACATCAGCTCCATCCCCGGCCGGTCCCACGCCTACGGCGCCGAGATCGCCCGGCTGGTCGACTGCCGGGCAGCGCTCGTCGAGGAGGGGCTGGCGGCGCTGGCCTGCGGCGCGTTCCACGTCCGCTCCGGCGGCCGGGCGTACTTCAACACGACGCCACTCGGCCGCGCCGTCACCGGCACCCTGCTCGTCCGGGCGATGCTGGAGGACGGCGTGCAGATCTGGGGCGACGGGTCGACGTACAAGGGCAACGACATCGAGCGGTTCTACCGGTACGGGCTGCTCGCCAACCCCTCGCTGCGGATCTACAAGCCGTGGCTGGACGCCGACTTCGTCACCGAGCTGGGCGGGCGCACCGAGATGTCGGAGTGGCTGGCCACCCGCGACCTGCCGTACCGGCACAGCACAGAGAAGGCCTACTCCACCGACGCCAACATCTGGGGCGCCACCCACGAGGCGAAGTCCCTGGAGCACCTCGACGCCGGGATCGAGCTGGTCGAGCCGATCATGGGCGTGCGGTTCTGGGACCCGGCCGTGGAGATCCACCCCGAGGACGTGACCGTCACCTTCGAGCAGGGCCGGCCGGTCGCCATCAACGGCAAGCAGTTCGCCTCAGCCGTCGACCTGGTACTGGAGGCCAACGCGATCGGCGGCCGGCACGGGCTGGGCATGTGTGACCAGATCGAGAACCGGGTGATCGAGGCCAAGAGCCGTGGCATCTACGAGGCGCCCGGCATGGCCCTCCTGCACGCGGCCTACGAGCGGCTGGTCAACGCGATCCACAACGAGGACACCATCGCCGCGTACCACAACGAGGGCCGCCGGCTCGGCCGCCTGCTGTACGAGGGCCGGTGGCTCGACCCGCAGGCGCTCATGCTCCGCGAGTCCCTCCAGCGCTGGGTCGGCTCGGCCATCACGGGCGAAGTGACGCTCCGGCTGCGGCGCGGCGAGGACTACTCGATCCTCAACACCACCGGCCCGGCGTTCAGCTACCACCCCGACAAGCTGTCGATGGAGCGGACGGAGGACTCTGCCTTCGGCCCGCTCGACCGGATCGGCCAGCTCACCATGCGCAACCTCGACATCGCCGACTCCCGGGCGAAGCTGGAACAATACGCCAGGCTCGGCATGGTCGGCGGCCAGCCGCACCCGGCGCTGATCGGCGCGGCCGAGCCGGCCTCGACCGGGCTGATCGGGGCCATGGCGGAGGGCGGAGCCAAGGTCATCGCCTCACGCGGCAAGGCGGGCAACAGCGAGCTGCTGAACGCGGCGGCCATCGAGTCCGGTACCGACTGACGGGTTTCCGCACGCCATCACCGCACTGCCGGCAGTGGACAGTGCGGTGGTGGCGTGCGCGGGGTCTCTCAGCGTGCGGGCATGACGAGCTGGAGGTGAGACCTGCCCGGCTGGGCAGGCACCTGGGCCGTCCAGGCCAGCTGAAGGCCGGCGCTGGGCGTCGCGGTGAACACGGTGTCGGCTCCCAGCTCGTGCAGCAGCACGTAGGCACAGGCCTCCAGCGCGTGGGGCTCGGCGAGCGCGACCGGCGTCGCCCCGTCGGCGGTGAGGTCCCTGAGATGACCGAGGGTGCCCGGATCGGGCGGCGTGCCGACGAGCAGGCCCACCAGGCTCCGGCCCGGCAGCTCCTCCCGGAGCCGGTCCAGCAGCATCCGCGTCGCGGGCAGGATCCGGCCAGCGCCCTCCCCCGGCCCCGGTTCCCCGCACACCAGCACCGCCTCGTGCCGGCGCAGGAATCCGGCCAGGGTCCGGGCCTGAGCGGCGATCCCCCGCGGGTGAACCAGGTCGGCAGGGCTGATGCAGACGATCGCGAACACAGATCCCTCACTCCTCTAGCAGGGTCAGCGCGGGCAGGGACAGGGTGAAGACACTGCCGCCCGGCCCGCTCGCCGCCAGCTCCAGCGTGCCGCCGTGGGCGCGGGCGATGGCCCGGCTCAGGTACAGGCCGAGGCCGAGGCCGGTCGTCCGCCTGCCCAGCTGCTCGAACTTGCCGAACAGGCGGCTGCGGTTGTGCTCGGGGATGCCCTCGCCCCAGTCCGTCACGGTGATCTCCGCCGTGCCGGCCTCGTGGTTGCGCGCGAGGCTGATCCCGATCGGCGCGCCGGCCGGGCTGAACTTGGCGGCGTTGGACAGCAGGTTCGTGAGTACCTGCCGGATCCGCAGGCTGTCCACTCCGGCCAATAGCTGCCCGGGGGCGTTCACGGTGACCGGGTGGCCGCTCGTCAGCTCAGCCATCTCCGCCACGACGTCGCGGACGAGGTCGCTGAGGTCCAGCCGCTCCATGATGAGCTCCAGCTCGTCGGTCTCCAGACGTCCCGCCGCGACGAGCGTGTCCAGCAGCCGGTTGATGTGGCGCAGGTTGCGGACCATCGCGCTGAGCAGTTCCCTGGTCGCCGGGGACGGCAGCTGGTCGAGGTTCGCCGACAGCGCGAAGGCGATCCCCTCCACCGCCATCACCGGATTGCGCAGCTCGTGGGCGTAGTGGGTCACCAGGTCGCGCTGCGGGCCGGCCCAGTCATGGAGCACGCCGTTCGCGGCGGGCGGGCTGACGGCCACGGCCGTCCCGCCGGGCAGGCCGGGGAACAGGTCCTGGATCAGCGTGGGCAGCCGGCGCGTCGAACCGCCCTTCTCCAGGAAGGCCACGGCCCCGCCCCGCATGGCCTGCTGCGCCGCCTTTTCCCTGCCATAACCGGTGAGGACCACGACACGCGTACCGGAGCAGAGGCGCTGGATCTCGGCGAGCGCCTGGAGCCCGTCCATCACCGGCATGGCCAGGTCGAGGAGCACGAGATCCGGGCGCAGGTTCGCCGTCTGGAACACCGCCTCGGCCCCGTCGGCGGCCTCGGCGACCACGGCCACGCCGGGGATCGAGCCGATCACCGCGCGCAGAGCCAGCCGGATGTCCGCGCTGTCGTCGGCCACCAGTACCCGCACGGTGCTGGCCGCGACGCTGCCGCCCGGCACCGGGGGCTGCTGGGGCCGCAGCGCCGGGGCCGGAGTGTCACGGACCAGGTCGCCAGGCGCGATCTCGCCGCCGCCGAGCAGGTTCCGCATGATCTCGCGGGCCGCGCTGATCGTCCGGCTCAGCGCACGCTCGCTCTCGGAGACGTCGCCGCGTTCGAGCGCGTACGCCGCGGCGACCAGGTGCTGGAGCAGATTGTCGTTGATCTCCAGCGCCTGGCGCCGGCGAAGCTGGGCCTCCCGCAGCTCGGCGGCAGCCTTGCGGGCCTGCCGCTGCTCGGTCACGTCGCGGACGGCGGCGAGGACGAGCCGGGCGGCCTTGCCTTCCGGACCGGGCCGCAGCGGGCTCAGCGCGATCTCGACCGGGAACTCAGTGCCGTCGCGCCGCCGTGCCGACAGCTCCAGGCCAGCGCCCATCGGCCGCAGCTGGGGTGCCGCCAGGTACCCGTCGCACGACCGGGTGTGCGAGGCGCGGAACCGCTCGGGGACCAGCAGTTCCACCGGCTGCCCGACCAGCTCCACCTCGGAGTATCCGAACAGCTCGGTGGTCCGCTCGTTGGCCAGCACGATCACGCCGTCGGCGTCGATGCCGACCACGGCGTCGGGTACCGAGGCGAGCAGCATCTGGAAGCGCTCCTCGCTGTCCTTGAGCACGTCCTCGATCGGCTTGGTGGCCGTCACGTCCACGCACGTGCCGACGAGCTGCGCAGGACTTCCCTCGGCGTCGCCGACGACACCGCAGTGCTGGCGCACCCAGCGGATCGCGCCGTCCGGCCGGACCACCCGGTGGTCGAAGCGTAGTGGCTCGCCATCGTGGCGGACCAGGGCGATCGTCTTCTCGACAACGGCCTGGTCGGCAGGGTGCACGCGGCCGAGGAAGAAGGCCGGCTCCCCGCTGAGCAGCCCAGGCGGCAGGCCGTAGATCGCGCCGAGCTGGCGGCTCCACCGTACGTGGCTGCTGGCCAGTTCCCACGTCCAGGCGCCCAGCGGCTCGGTGCCGTGCGGGGCTGCGGAGTTCACATTGGCCTCATCATCCGGCCGGGTTGCCGTGCGGCCCGGCCGTGTTGCGTGACTCGCGGACAGCCGACCATAACGCGGCGCACCGCCGTAATTCCATGATCACTTGGCGTTACGGGCAAGAGGGCCCGAACGGCAGTTCAGACTCGCCCTAACGGCCGAATCCCATCCGCTGCCAGCAGCAGGCGGCTCCCTCTCCCGGGGGATGGCGCTCACCCGCGCCGGGGATGGCCCCGCAGCGTTCCGGCCCGAGCATGAACGGGTAGCGGCGGAACGCGGGAGGCAGTAATGACAACGGTGCAGTGGCGGAAGTGGCCATTGTGGGTGGCGACCGGATGGCTGGTCCTGGTGTCCCTTGTGCACACCTCGGCCACCTGGGCTGTCGTCGACCCGCTGCTCGCCAGCAATCTCGAACCGGAGCTCGCGAATCTCTACCGCGTCCTCTGGCACATCTGCACCATCGTGCTGTGGAGCGTCCCCCTCGCCATCGGCTGGGCTGCCGTGCGGGCCGAGCCGGTCGCTGCCCGCCCGATGCTGGTCCAGGCGTGGATGTTCTGCGCGGCGATCGCGATCGCGTTCCTCGCGGTGAACTGGGCGGCGTTCGGGCCGGCCGAGCTGTTCACGCTGCCGCAGTGGCTGTTGTTCCTGCCGCCGATGGCGCTGGTGCCGTTCGGGCTGCCCCAGGCTCGGTAACACCCGCACCGCCCCGGGGTGTGAGAATCCGATCATGACCCTGTGGCGGAACAGGCCCTTCCTCGTGTTCTGGCTCAGCCAGACCCTGTCCGTGGCCGGCAGCTCGATCACCGTCATCGCCGTGCCGCTGCTGATCCTGGAGGCCACCGGCTCCGTGGCGCAGATGGGCCTGCTGACCGGCCTGTCGATGGCCGGGTCCGTCCTCACCGGACTGGTCGCCGGGGCCGCGGCCGACCGGTTCGACCGGCGGTTCCTGATGGTCGCCTCCGACGTGGCGCAGGCCGTCCTCTACGGACTCATCCCGATCGCCTGGGCCTTCGGGCCGGCACTGTGGCTGCTGTATGTCGTCACTCCGGTCGCGGCCGGGTTCGGCATGCTGTTCCGGGTGAGTTACGTGACCGTCGTCCCGGCACTCGTCGGGCGGGACCAGGTCACCGAGGCCAACGGGCGGCTGAACACCACGGCGGCGGTGTTCACGGTGCTCGGGCCGGTGCTGGCCGCCGGGCTCGCTGCGTGGATCGGCCCCGCCAACGCGCTGGCCGTCGACGCCGCCACGTTCCTGGGGTCCGCTGGGCTGCTGATGCTGCTGCGCTTCAGGCCCGAGGCCAGGGAGGCGGAGGATGGCGGGCCGGTGCGGCGGTTCCTGGCCGGTGCGCGGTTCCTGTGGGATCAGCCGGTACTGCGCAGCCTCACCGTCGCACTGACCGGCACGCTGTTCGTGCTGCTCGGCGCGACCGACGTGCTCATCTACCGGGTCAAGGCCGAACTCGGGCACGGCGAGACGGCCGTCGGCACGGTGATGGCCGGTGGCGGGGCTGGCGCGGTACTCGGGGCCATGAGCGTCGGCTGGCTCCGCCGCAGGTTCGGCTTCGGCCCGTGCTGGCTCGCCGGTACCGGGCTGGCCGGGCTGGCCATCGCGGCGTTCGGCCTGCTGCCCTCGGTACCCGGGCTGGCCGTCGCGGCTGCCGTGAGCTCGTTCGGGATCGCGGTCGCCGGCACGGTGTCGATGTCGCTCCGGCAGCAGATCACCCCCGCTCACCTGCTCGGCCGGGTGACCTCGGCGTTCTGGACGCTCCACTACGCGCTGAGCCCGGCCGGGGCTGTCGTGCTCACCGCGATCGCGGCCGGGCACGGCGTCCGCACGGCCGCGCTGTTCGCCGGCGCCGTCGTGCTCGTGTGCGTACTGGGCGCGGGCTTCACGCCGGTCAGGCAACGCCGGCCCGAACTGGCGTTGGGCTAGACCCGGGCCGGCGTGAAGCACACAGGGTCCGGTCAGGCCACCGGAACCCCGAGGGTCAGGTAGGAACGCGCCCACGCACAGCACCAGTTCGGCTGACCCGGTGTGCTCGGCGGCCGGGCCCTCGGCGAAAGCCACCCGCCCGGCCAGGCCCCGGCCAGCGGCGGCGGCCCTGCCGCGTTCGATGTCGGGCCCGTGCGTGTCGACGCCGGTACCGCTAGCGCCCGGCACCCCATAAACACCGCCCGCGCTGGCGTACGAGCCGGTCAGATCCGGCGGCGGAGCGCGGCCATCGACAGTGGCACGAACACGACGAGAAGGCCGGCCGCCCACAGCAGGGTCTGGAGCACCGGGGTCGCCACCGGCCCGCCGACCAGCAGGCCCCGGGCCGCGTCGGACAGGATCGACACCGGGTTGAC
Organism: Longispora albida DSM 44784; assembly: GCF_000379825.1. Classification (GTDB taxonomy): domain Bacteria; phylum Actinomycetota; class Actinomycetes; order Mycobacteriales; family Micromonosporaceae; genus Longispora; species Longispora albida. The sequence continues at coordinate 137,612 of NZ_KB903838.1, read as the reverse complement.
GCGCACGATCGCCTGGAGCCAGCCCGGCATGGTCTCGGTGTAGACGAACACGTTGCTGACGAAGGTCACCGGGAACAGCGCGGTGAAGCCGAACAGCTGCACCTGTTCCGGGTTCTTGGCCAGCACCCCGACCAGGACGGAGATCCAGGAGAAGGCGAGCGCGAACACCAGGATCAGCAGCACGGCACCGAGGGCCGCCAGCAGCGACGTCCTCACCCGGAACCCGAGCAGCATCCCCACCGCGAGCAGCAGCGCGATCGACCAGGCCTGCTTGACCAGGTCGGCGGTGATCCGCCCGGCCAGCGGGGCCCAGCGTGCCACGGGCAGCGACCTCAGCCGGTCGAAGACGCCCTTGGTCAGGTCCATGTTCAGCCCGAGCCCCACGTACATCGTCACGAACAGCATGTTCATCACGATGATCCCGGGCAGGGCGAAGGTCAGGTACTCGCCGGTCGAGCCGGAGATCGCGCCGCCGAACACGTACGTGAACAGCAGCACGAACATGATCGGCTGGAAGCTGAAGTCGCCGAACTCCCACGGGTTGTGCCGGATCTGCACCAGCGTCCGCCAGGCGAGGGTGAGGGTCTGCCGCAGCCCGGTCGCGAGGCTGGGCCGGGTGGCGAGCGGGGCGGGTGTGGCGAGTGGCTGTTCCGCTGTGGTCATGACGACCCGTTCCCTTCCTCCTCCGCCGGGTGACCCGTCAGGGACAGGAACACCTCGTTGAGGCTCGACCGGCGCAGCTCCAGCTCCGTGACCACCACGCCGGACTCGTCGAGCCTGCGCACCACGGCCGGCATGACGGCCGGGTCGGTGACGGGCACGCTGACCAGCTGGCCCTTCGTCTCCGGCGTCGCGCCGGCCAGCGTGCCGACCACGGACGTGACGATCGGCAGGTCAGCGGCGTCGGCCGGGCGGACGACGAGGGTCTGCGCCCCGGTCTTGGCCTTCAGCTCGTCCGGTGTGCCCGTGGCGATCACCTTGCCGTGGTCGATCACCACGATCTCGTCGGCGAGCTGGTCGGCCTCGTCGAGGTACTGCGTCGTCAGCAGTACCGTCGTCCCGCCGGACACGAGGGTCCTGATCAGGTCCCACAGCTCGGTCCGGCCGCGCGGGTCGAGCCCCGTGGTCGGCTCGTCGAGGTACAGGATGCTGGGCCGGCCGACCAGGCTCGCGGCGAGGTCGAGGCGGCGGCGCATCCCGCCCGAGTACGTCTTGGCCGCCCGGGCGGCGGCGTCGGCCAGGCCGAAGTCGGCGAGCAGCCCGGCGGCCCGTTCCTTGGCCGCCGCCCTGGGCATGCCGAGCAGCCTGGCGATCAGCACCAGGTTCTCCGTGCCGGTCAGGTTCTCGTCCACCGAGGCGAACTGGCCGGTCAGCCCGATGAGCTGCCGGACCTGGTGGGCGTCGCGGACGATGTCGTGCCCGTCGACGGACGCCCGCCCCTCGTCGGGCTGGAGCAGGGTCGCCAGGATCCGCACCACTGTCGTCTTGCCTGCCCCGTTCGGGCCGAGCAGCCCGAGCACGGTGCCGGCCTCGACTTCCAGGTCGACACCCGCCAGCGCGGTGGTCTCGCCGAACCGCTTCACGAGCCCTTCGGTCACGATCGCGTGAGCCATGATGTCCTCCGGTCGCAGCCGGTACCTTCCCATCCTGCGCGTCCCGTGCGGATCGTGGTGCGTGAATGCGAGCTGCCGGGCGGCGGCGAAGCGGGCATACGCCCCAGTACACCTGAAAACTGGCGGGGCAACTCCGGGAGGCGGCCTCTGCCTAAGATCGTCCGATGACCGCGCAGCCTCTCGACCGGATCGCCCTCATCTCCGACGTGCACGGCAACCTGACCGCCCTGGAGGCCGTCCTCGCCGACATCGGCGCGCGCGGGATCACCCGGATCTTCAACCTCGGCGACTACGTGGGCAAGGGCCCGCGCGGCCGGGAGGTGATCGAGCTGTGCCAGGAACGCTGCGAGATCAACATCCTCGGGAACTGGGACGACTTCCTGCCGGACCCCGACCGGGGCTTCCACGGCGAGGCACTGGAATGGTGGCTGGCCCAGATCACCGAGGAACAGGGCAAGTGGCTGCGGAGCCTGCCGTTCAGCCACGACTTCGTGATGAGCGGCCGGCAGATCCGGATCTTCCACGCCAGCTCGGCGACCGTCCACAAGCGAGTGCGCTTCGACCACGACGAGGCCGAGTTCCTGAACATGTTCGTGAACACGCCGGCCACCGGGGACGGGCCGCTGCCCACCGTCGTCGGCTACGGCGACACGCACGACGCATACTACGAGGTCGACCGCCAGCGCCGGACGCTGTTCAACACCGGCAGCGTCGGCAACAGCATGGACGACCCGACCCCGGTGTACGTGATCCTCGAAGGCGTCTACGGCTCGCCAGCCGAGGCGCCGTTCGGCATCCAGTTCGTCCGGGTGCCCTACGACGTGGAGGCCGAGCTGGCCGCCGCCGAGGCGATGGGGGCACCCAAGCTGGCCGAGTACGCCTCCGAGATCCGCGACGGCGTCTACCGCGGCGAGATGCACGAGCCGGGTGGCCCGTCTTATCACCGCCGGCCCCGGTAAGCCGGAACTGTCGGGGCCCCCTCGTAGAATTCGCGGATGCCTTCCACTCCGGCGCACACCGAGACCTCCTTCGACCTTGAGCAGGCCCTCGGCGTGCTGCGCAAGGTGTTCGGTTACGAGTCCTTCCGCGGCAGCCAGCAGGAGATCATCGAGCAGGTCACCAGCGGCGGCGACGCGCTCGTCCTGATGCCGACCGGTGGCGGCAAGTCGCTGTGCTACCAGATCCCGGCCCTGCTGCGCCCGGGTGTGGCCGTCGTCATCTCGCCGCTGATCGCCCTCATGCAGGACCAGGTCGACGCGCTCACCGCCCTCGGCGTCAGCGCGGCCTTCCTCAACTCGACGCAGGATCTCGACACCAGGCGCCGGGTCGAGACCGCGTTTCTCGAGGAGAAGATCGATCTGCTGTACCTGGCGCCGGAGAGCCTCCGCAGCGAGTACACCCTCCGGCTGCTCGAGCGGGCCAGGATCTCGCTGTTCGCGATCGACGAGGCGCACTGCGTCGCCCAGTGGGGCCACGACTTCCGGCCCGACTACCTGGCGCTGTCGATGCTGCACGAGCGCTGGCCGTCCGTGCCGAGGATCGCGCTCACGGCCACGGCCACCCAGGCCACGCAGGCCGAGATCGCCACCAGGCTCCAGCTGACGGAAGCCCGGCACTTCGTCTCCAGCTTCGACCGGCCCAACATCCAGTACCGGATCGTCGCCAAGGCCGAGCCGAAGAAGCAGCTGCTCGACCTGCTGCGCACCGAGCACGCCGGCGACGCCGGGGTGGTGTACTGCCTGTCGCGTGCCTCGGTGGAGAAGACAGCCGAGTTCCTCACGGAGCAGGGCATCCCGGCCCTGCCGTACCACGCCGGGCTCGACGCGGGGACGCGTGCGCGCAACCAGGCCCGGTTCCTCCGGGAGGACGGGCTGGTCATGGTGGCCACGATCGCGTTCGGCATGGGCATCGACAAGCCCGACGTGCGGTTCGTCGCCCACCTCGACCTGCCGAAGTCCGTCGAGGGCTACTACCAGGAGACCGGCCGGGCCGGCCGTGACGGGCAGCCGTCGACGGCGTGGCTGGCCTACGGGCTCCAGGACGTCGTCCAGCAGCGCAAGCTGATCGACTCCTCCGAGGGTGACCTCGCCCACCGGCGCAAGCTCGGCACGCACCTCGACGCGATGCTCGCGCTCTGCGAGACCGTGGAGTGCCGCCGCGCCCGCCTCCTGGCGTATTTCGGGCAGGAGCAGGCCGGCCAGTGCGGCAACTGCGACACCTGCCTGAGCCCGCCGGAGTCCTGGGACGGCACCGTCGCCGCGCAGAAGCTGCTGTCGACCGTGTGGCGGCTGGCCAACGAGCGCGGGCAGAAGTTCGGCGCCGGCCAGGCCATCGACATCCTGCTCGGCAAGGTCACGCCGAAGGTCACCCAGTTCCGCCACGAGGAGCTGAAGGTGTTCGGCATCGGCGGCGAGCTGCGCGACGTGGAGTGGCGGGGCGTGGTGCGGCAGCTGCTCGCGCAGGGCCTGCTGGCCGTCGAGGGCGAGTACGGCGCGCTGGTCCTGACCGAGTCGAGCGACGAGGTGCTGCGCGGCAGCCGCCCGGTGCCGATGCGCCGCGAGCCGGAGAAGGCAGCCAGGGCAGGCAAGGCAGCCAAGAGCCCGAAGGCCAAGGCTCCGGTCGACCTCGCCCCGGAGGACGTGCCGGTGTTCGAGGGGCTGCGGGCCTGGCGGGCCGTGATCGCCAAGGAGCAGGGCATCCCGGCGTACATCATCTTCCACGACTCGGTGCTGCGGCAGATCGCGGCCGACAAGCCCGCCGACCTGGCGGCGCTCGGCTCGATCTCCGGCGTGGGCGAGAACAAGCTCGCGAAGTACGGCGAGCAGATCCTCGACGTGCTCCGCGCGATCGGCGCGTGAGGGCCGCCGTAATCTTCACCGGAGGAAGTTTCACGAAACGGAGCACGGTAGATGAGCGAGCCCACGGGTCTGACGCAGCGGCAGACCGAGGACTACACGGAACTCTTCCGGCAGCACGACCGGAACAACAGCGGCTACATCACGTCGGACGAGCTGGGGGCTGTCCTGCGGAGCCTGGGCGAGAAGCCCTCGGCGTTCCAGGTCGGCGGCCTGATCTCCGACAGTGACCTCGACGGCGACGGGCGGATGGGCCTGAAGGAGTTCCTGTCGCTGCTCGGCCGCAAGGTGGTCCCGCAGCCCGGTGCCACGTCCCCGGAGGAGGAGCTGGCCGAGGCGTTCCGCGTGCACGACGCCGACGGCGATGGCTTCGTCACCAAGGACGAGATGACGACGCTGATGCAGACCCTGGGCGACGCGCCCACCGCCGAGGAGATCGACGCCGCCTACGCGAAGTCCGATGCGAACGGTGACGGCAAGCTCGATTTCGCGGAGTTCAAAGCGCTGTACGGCGCCCGCTGAGCACGAGGGGTGGCCCGCCTGCCGGGCCACCCGCCACACTCAGCCGTACCGGGACATTGATATGGATGGTTTGTTTACAGAATAATCGGGGCGGCCCCACCATCCACTTCGGACGGAGATCACCATGTTCCGGAAGATCGCCACGGTTGCCCTGACCAGCGGGCTGCTCGCCCTGTCCCCGGCCGGCCCGGCGCACGCCGCGACCGTCGACCTCACCTTCGGCCCGCTGTCCATCGGGGACTACTGCCGGGCGAAGGTCGCGACGTCCGCGTTCATCGGATTCCACGAGGGCAGCCTCCGCTGCTACACGTACGGGGCCGGCACGTCGCTCCAGTACGTGGGCACCGGGGACGCCTACCTGGCCTGCAAGTACCTGACCACCGACGTGGTGTCTGCCGCCCTGCGCGGGCCGTCCGGCAGCCTGGTCTGCCGGGTCATCCGGTGAGCTGGGTCAGGACTTCTCAGGCTTTGTTCGGCTGCCGCAGGGAGATCCGGTTGCCGTCCGGGTCCACAGCCTCGATGCGTACCCCGAACGGGTAGTCCACCGGCTCGGGATCCTCGAAGGTGACGCCGCGCTGGCGGAAGATCTCGACGTCCTTGCGCAGGTCGCCGGATTCGAGGATCAGCGGGCCGGGCGCGCCCTGCCGGTCAGCCCCGCCCGGCTGGCCCGCCGCCCCGGCGTGCGGCCACAGGAGGATCTGCGCCGGGTGCCCGGGGACGCCAACGGTGAGGAACCGCCCGCCGGGCCCCGGGAAGTCGATCCGCTTCTCCAGGCCGAGGCCCTCGGTGTAGAACCGCAGCGCGCGGTCCTGGTCGGTCACGTAGATCGTCACGTACATGATGTTGGTGAGCATCGCGTCCTCGATTCCTCCGGTGGGAAACTCTTCACAGCCATGACGGACGCCAGCCGGGGAATGTGACAGGACTCGGGTATCGGGTATCACTAGGTGATGACCAAGACGCAGTACTACACGGCGACCACACTCGACGGTTACATCGCCGGCCCCGGTGACTCGCTCGACTGGCTGTTCACGGTGGAGGGCGGGGCTGACGAGTTCGCGCCATACTTCGCGGACGTCGGCGCGTTCGCGATGGGCGCGAGCACGTACGAGTGGATTCTCCGCCACGATCGCCCGCACGAGGATCCGGAGAAGTGGACGGGCCCGTACGGTTCCGTGCCGTGCTGGGTCTTCACCCATCGCGAACTGCCGGTCATCCCCGGTGCCGACATCAGGTTCGTGCGGGGGGACGTGCGGCCGGTACACGCGGAGATGACCGAAGCCGCCGCAGGCCGCAACATCTGGATCGTCGGCGGTGGCGAGCTGGCCGGGACGTTCGCCGACCACGGCCTGCTCGACGAGCTGCTGCTGAGCGTCGCGCCCGTGTTCCTCACCGAGGGCGCCCCGCTGCTCCCCCGCCGGCTGCTGTCGGAGGACCTGCGGCTGACCGGCGTCCGGCAGGCCTCGCAGTTCGCGGTGCTCACCTACGAGCTGGTCCGTCAGGCCACCTCCTGAGGCCCTGTACCGTTCCGCCCATGCCAATGATCACTGTGGAGATGTACCCGGGCCGCACGCCCGAACAGAAGCAGGCCCTCGCGGCCAGGCTCACCGAGGCCTTCATGGAGACCTGCGGGTCGCCCGGCCAGTCGCCCGACGGGGTGTGGGTGGTGATCCGTGAGGTACCGAGGGAGAACTGGGCGATCGGCGGGAAGATGCACGCTTGACCTCGTGATCTAGAGTTCCGGGGTCAAACACGCTGAAGCGGTGCGGGGAGGCATCATGGGGAGCACAGCGGACGCCTCGGGGATCGGCAGGATGCTGGCCGATGTCACGGGGCTGCTGGCCCAGTTCCAGGCGGCGAGCCAGGCCGGTGGCGAGCCGGCCGAGGGGCGCGGCGAGGCGGCAGACGGCATGATCCACGCCACGGCGGCCGGCGGCCGGATCACCGATCTGACCTTCAACCCGCGAGTACTGCGCATGGACTCGGTCACACTGGCCGAGCAGACGCTCGCGGCGGTGAACGCGGCACTGGCCGACCTGGCAGCGCAGACCCCGGCCCCGGCCGGGCCCGCGGACTTCGGCAACCTCGGCGAGGAGCTGAAGTCCATCCAGGACGGAGCTGCGCGGCAGTTCGCGACGTTCGGCGACGCGCTCATCGCCGCCCAGGAGCAGATCGCCTCGCGGGGCGGCAAGTGAACCTCGCGGTCGCCCCCGAGGGCCTGGGCGGCTCCGGGCAGCAGCTCCAGCAGGTCGCGACCAGGTTCGGCGAGGCGCTCGGCGCCTTCCAGGCCCAGCTCCAGGCATTCGGCCAGCCGTGGGGTTCCGATGACATCGGCTCGCTGATCGGGGCGGCGCACGACGAGGTGTCTTCGTTCGCCTTCGAGTGCTACGGCGCGGCATTGGAGGAGATCTCCCAGGCCGGAGCTGACCTGTCGGCGATGGCCGCCAAGCACCAGAACAACGAGACGGAGATCGGCAAGCTGTTCAGCAAGCTCGCGGACGAGCTGGCGAAGGGCAACGCCCGATGAGCCTCACGCTGCCGGGTGAGCTGCGCTCGCTGCTGGAGATCCTCGGTTACTCCTGGCCAGAGGCCGACGAGATGAAGCTGTTCGAGATGGGCCAGTCGTGGATCGCGTTCGGCGGCACGATCGGCGGCATCGTCACTGAGGCGCACTCCGGGGCCGGCGAGGTCTGGGGCAAGCACCAGGGCGGCGACATCACGGCGTTCCAGAAGTGGTGGGAGGGCGAGGACAGCCCGGCCGGCAACCTGTCCGACGGGGCGAAGGCCGCGATCCTCACCGGTACCGGGCTGATCATCTGCGGCATGATCGTGCTCGCGCTCAAGATCATGGTGATCGTGCAGCTCGTCATCCTGGCCATCCAGATCGCCCAGGCGATCGCCACCGCGGCGGTCACCTTCGGGGCCTCCCTGCTGGAGATCCCGATCTTCCAGCAGCTCAGCCGGACCGTCGTGGGCAACCTGGTGCAGGAAGCCCTCTGGAAACTGATGGACTGAGGGGGTCTCGTGGCGCAGCAGCACGGCAAACGCAAGAGCACCGGCAAGCTTCTCCGCGCGGCCCTGCGGTATCTGAAGGAGCAGGACGGCCGGGTCGCCAAGCGCAACCGGCCGGACCGGATGAACCCGGAACGCCTCCGGCACATGATGGAGGGCGAGAACCGCAAGGGCTACCACTACCGACCGGGCGGCGAGGACTTCCCGGACCGGCGGATCACCCAGGTCATGCGGCGCGACCCGAACACCGGGGTGTACGAGGCCAAGGTCGAGTTCTACAAGGACCCGCCCGGCGTGTGGCAGCCGAAGGTCGGTCAGGGGCGCAGTACGTTCTTCCCCGACCACTGGACGCCGCAGCAGTGCGACGACGCGGTGACCAACGCCTTCACCAGTAACAACGTCGTCAAGAACGCCGACGGCAGCTGGACCAGCTCGGTCAACGGCGTCCCGATCATGGGCTACTACGATACGGCGACCGGTGCGCTCAAGCACGGCTTCCCGTACCTGTAAGGAGGTGCCAGATGAGCCAGATCAGTTTCCACACCGACCCGGGCGGCTTCCCGAGGTACCAGACGGACGACGAGCGGTTCATCGCGCTCGGCGTGTGGTTCTCGATGGAGCTGCGCAACTCGCCGTACCAGTGCCTCGACCTCCTCGCGCTCGTCGACGACGTGACCAGCGGCCGGGAGGAGTCCGGGCTCTGGGAGGGTGAGGCGTTCCTCGCCGAGGTCACGGCGGACGGGGTGAAGGCCACCAACACGATCCTGTCCGGCCAGTCGGGGGTGTACACGCTCGACGAGGTCCGGCGGGCAGCCGAGGACTACTGGCGGTTCGTGTCGGCCCAGCCGCACACCGCCACAGACCTCGCCGACTGGGAGCAGACCTGGTCGCGGTCACACCCGTACCGTGGACGGCTCTTCTAGGGGCCTGACCTGCCGATCCTTGCCGACCGGCAGGGATCGGCGGGGCCGCTGCTAGAGGACCTCGCACGTGCGGTCGGGGCGGCGCTGGTCACCGCCGACGAGGGCGACTTTCGCGGTGTCCGGGATGGACTGTCCCCGGTAGGTGGCCGCGAGGGTCGTGCAGGCGAGCTGGTCGAGGGCGAGAGCCGGCCAGTCGGCGACGGCCGCGCCGGGGAGCCTGACCTCCCACTGGCCGTTCCCGAGCCCGTGGACGCCGACGGCTCCGGTGACGCCGGCTGGTACGGCGGTGACGAGGCCACGGGCGCGTTCCGGCTCGGTCAGGCCTGCCAGCAGGGCTTCCACGGCGGCGACCCAGGTGTTGTCCTGCGAAGCGGTGCGCTGCACCGGGACCAGCGCGCCCTGCCGGAGCAGGTAGATGGTCACCGAGTGGCCTGCCTTCCGGGGCGCCTCACCGGCCGGGATCACGTCGCTGGGCCGCACGCCGCATCCGGAGAGCAGGGATGTCAGGGCCAGCAGGGCCGCCACGCGCCTCATCCGGTATCCCTCGGCAGCCACAGCGTGAACACCGCTCCCCCGTCCGGCGCGTTGGCCGCCTCGATCCGCCCGCCGTGCAGCTTAGCGTTCTCCTGCGCGATCGCCAGGCCCAGACCGCTGCCTTCCGACCGGGTCCGTGCCACGTCAGCCTTGTAGAACCGGTCAAAAACATGAGGCAGTACCTCGGGAGCGAGGCCTGGCCCCTGATCGGCGACCGAGAGGGAGAGCCAGCCGCCGGCCGCGCGGAGCTGGAGCCGGACGGGTGGCCCGCCGTGGGCCAGGGCGTTGCTCACCAGGTTCGCGACGATCACGCCGAGGCGGCGTGGGTCCACTGTGCACCGGATGCCGTCCGGCAGGTCGGTCTCGACAGCCTCCGTCCAGCCCCGGTCGCGCAGCGCGCCCCGGACGGCGGCTGCGGCGTCGACGTCGGCGGTGCTCAGCCCGGCCGTGCCGGAGTCGAAGCGCGAGACCTCGATCAGGTCGGTCACGAGCTGGTTGAGCCGCCGCGTCTCCTGGCTGACCAGCCGGGCTGCGGAGGCCGCGTCGCCGGTGAGGTGCTCGGCTTCCTCGTCGAGGACGTCGGTCACCGCCGTCATGGCGGCGAGCGGGGTACGCAGCTCGTGCGACACGTCCGCCACGAACCGGCGCGAGTCCGCCTCCATCCGGCGCAGCTCGCCGACGTGGTGCTCCAGCGCGTCGGCGGTCGCGTTGAACGTCCGGGTCAGGTCGGCCAGCTCGTCGGCGCCCCGGACGTCCAGCCTGGTACCGAGGTCGCCGGCTCCCCAGCGCCGCGCGGCGGCCCCCAGCTCGCGGACCGGCCGCAGTACCCGCCGGGCGATCAGGAACGCGAGCAGGACGGCCAGCACGAGGCCGGGGATCGCGGTCAGCCAGGCCGTGGTCGCGAGCCGGTTGATCGAGACCTGCTCGGCCGCGAGGCTGCGGACGGAGTAGACCCGCAGGCCCGACTGGTGTTCCTGGCCCCGGTCGCCGATGAGCACCGGCATGCCGATCACCAGGTACGGCTGCTTGAAGCGGACCTGACGCTGCCACACCACGCTCGTGCCGTCCCGCACGGCGGCCTTCAGCTCGGCTGGCAGGTCCTCGGGCCGCAGCCCAGAGTGCGAGGAGAACTGCCCGTCGTACTCGACCAGCACCGGATCCCCGCTGCCGGTGAGCACGCGGTCCAGCTCGTCGAGGCCTGCCTGGTCCGGCGGCAGTGTCACGCTGTCCGCGATGGACCGCACGCGCTGGACGAGCGACGTGACCGCCGGATCCTGGGCGTTGCGCAGGACGACGTTACGGGCCTGGATGTAGCTGGCCCCGGCCGTCGCCATCGTGCTGACCACGCCGACCAGGACGAACCCGAGCAGCAGGCGCGGCAGCAGCCCCGGCCTCATGCCCGCTCCGCGCCCGCCACCGGCCCGAACCTGTAGCCGAACCCGCGCACCGTCTGCACGTACACCGGATGCGACTGGTCGTCCTCGATCTTCACCCGGAGCCGCTGCACGCACGCGTCCACGAGCCGGGAGTCGCCGAGGTACCCGTGCTCCCACACGGCTTCGAGCAGCTGCTGGCGGCTGAGCACCCGGCCGGGCGAGCGGGTCAGCTCCAGCAGCAGGCGCAGCTCGGTCGGCGCGAGGCTCACCGGCTCGCCGTGCTTGGTGACGGTGAGCGCCGCCCGGTCGAGTACGAGATCGCCGTGGTGCTCCCGATCGGACCGGTCGCCGCCGATCCGCCGCAGCACGGCACGGATCCGGGCTTCCAGCACGCGGGGCTGGACCGGCTTCGTCACGTAGTCGTCGGCACCGGCCTCCAGGCCCGCGACCACGTCCATGTCGTCGTCACGGGCGGTGAGCATCACGATCGGCACGTTGCCAGCCGTCCTGATCCGGCGGCAGACCTCGAAGCCGTCGATGCCGGGCAGCATCAGGTCGAGGATCACGATGTCCGGCGGCTCGGCCCGGAACTGCTCCAGGCCCTCCTCGCCCGTGGCCGCCGTCCTGACCTGGTGTCCCTGGCGGCGCAGCGCGAGGTGGAGGCCCTCGGAGACGGCCGGGTCGTCCTCGACGAGCAGCACACGAGACATGCGCTCAACTATCGCACGCGGGGTCGGAGCCGCCCGTCACTCGCTGTTGTTACACGTTCATGACATTGCGGGGACGGTACGCGGGCATCGGAGCGTCACCGTTGGATCATGACTCCGGTGACAGGGACAGCGCTGCGCACTCAGTACCAGGTCAGCCCGCCGCGCGCGGCCAGCAGGCGCAGGCAGCTGCCGGCCGTGTGGTACCTGGCCGGCGCGGCCCTCTGCCTCGCCGGCCTGGCCGCCACGTACGTGTTCGCCGTGCTGACCCCGGCCGGGCAGACGCTGGACAGGGCGGACGTCGACGCGTTCGGCAGCCTGGAGAGCCACCCGTGGGCCCACCAGCTGCTGAGCCTCTACGATCCGTTCAACCTGGCCTTCGTGGCCGTCGTGGTGGTCGTGGCCGGGATCGTGTCCCGCCGCTGGCTGGCCGGGATCGCCGGAATCGGGCTGGTCCTCGTGACCGTCGCCACCGCCCGGCTGCTCAAGACCGTCCTGCCCCGCCCGGCCTTCGACATCCCCGGCTGGAACACCGAGCACAACAGCTTCCCCAGCGGGCACGTGACCGTGACAGCCGCGCTCCTCTTCGCGCTCATGCTCGCGCTGCCGTCCTTCCTCCGGCTCTGGGTACTCGTCCCCGGCGTGGTGGTCGTCACGCTCGCCATCCAGGCGACGGTCCTGGCCGGCTGGCACCGGTACAGCGACGGGATCGGGGCTGTGCTGCTCTCCGCGGCCTGCTACCTGCTGGTTCTCGCCGTGCCCTTCTTCCGGCGGCCAGCCAGGTAACACCCTCCACTGTGGTGTGTCCCAGGCCACAGCCACCGACCCGTCTCCCGATCTTGTCAGGGAACTGTGCGGGATGATGGCCGGGCACACCGACCAAGGGGGGACAATGACCGGGGATCATCCCGATCCGGACCAGCCCGGCGAGCTCGACGACCGGCTGGTCCCGCTGTATCGCTGGGTGATCCGCAACGGCGTCCTCGACCCTGAGCGCGCGGCAGCCGACCTCGGTACGACGGCTGGTCAGGTGGAGTTGTGGGCCGCGGAACTCACCCGGCTCGAACTGCTCCGGCCCTGCCCCGGCGACCGGGTGGCCCTGGTCGCGGTGAGCCCGGAGGCGGCGGCGGCCACCCTGCTCACTCCCGTCGAGACAGAGCTGCGGCAGCGGCTGGCCCACGCCGAGCGGCTGCGCGCCCAGCTCACGGCCCTCGGCCCCGCCTACGCCGACGAGCACCGCCGCCGCTCGCGCCCCGGGCACCTGCACGACCTCGGCGCCCTGGTCACCACCGAGTCGCTGGAGACGGTGACCGACCTGATCGGGTACTGGAACGCGCGGTGCCAGACCGAGGTCCTCACCTCCCAGCCCCGGGCCGGCCGGCTCACCGACCCGCCGGAGCGGGTGCTGGAGGAGAACCTCGAAGTACTCGCGCGGGGCGTCGCCCAGCGCACCCTCTACCAGCACGCCGCGCGGGCCAACACAGCCCTCCAGCGCTACGTCCACCGGGTCACGGCGGCTGGCGCCCAGGTCAGGACGCTGCCCGAGGTGTTCGGCAAGATGATCGCCTTCGACCGGCAGATCGCGTTCCTGCCCCGTCCCGGCTCCCCCACGGCCGGGGCGATCGTGATCCGCGAGCCGTCCCTCGTGGCGTACCTGTGCCACACGTTCGACACTGCCTGGTCGATGGCCGACCCGTACCTGCCGGCCCACCGGGGCAACCGGATGCCGGACGACACCAAGGAGGCCATCACGCGGATGCTGGCCGACGGGATGAAGGACGAGCAGATCGCCCGGCGGCTGGGCATGTCCATCCGGACCTGCCGCAAGCACATCGCGGAGCTGATGGAGCGGCTCGGCGCGACGAGCCGCTTCCAGTTCGGCTACCTGAGCAGGCCGCCGGGCTGATCAGAGTGCCCGGTTCACGGGCCCCAGTGGGTGTCCAGGCAGCCCAGCTGGCCGGGCTGCGGCGTCGGGCAGGTCCGCGTCGGGCTCGGGCTCGGGGCCGGGTCACCGGCACTCACCCCGGCCCCCGGCCTGGGCCGGCCCCCGTCCTCCTCGTGGCCGCCTGCGGTCCCGGCCAGGCCCCCGATGGCGATGAGCAGGCCCAGTAGCGCCACTGCCAGCTGTTTCATCGTCGCGATCCCCCCACCAGCCGCGGGCCACCCGCCCGCGTAGCTGCCCCAGCCTGCCCGGCGGCCCGTCAGGCCGTCCAACCAGGAAAGGGTGCAGCATCCTGCACCGCAGGAACTCCCCTGTTGTACCGGCCGGGCCATGGGCGGAAGTACCTGCGCCGCAGTTTGCTGCACCCTTCGCGGAGTTGGCAGCCGCCACGGTGCCTGGACAAGCTGGAGGCGTTCCGGGGCCTCGGACACCGCGTACCGCAAGAAGCACACACCATCGTCTGCATTCGGGAGACATCGTGATCGTGAAGAAACTCGCCGCCGTGGCCGCCCTGGCCGCCAGCGTCGGAGCGGCCGGCCTGATCGGCCCCGGTACCGCCAGCGCTGACGTCAGCGCCACGAACTACGTCGCCACCATCTCCGGCGGCAGCGGCGCGTGGCAGTTCAAGGTCCGCCTGACCCAGAAGGACGACATCGCGGCGGCGAAGGCCTCGCTGGCCGGCACGACCTCGCAGCACATCAACGGCAAGATCGTCCGGACCGGCGGGACCCCGGACTACTACAACTCCCCGTACACCTGGTTCCTGGACCCGAACGACGTGCAGTTCGTCGACATGTCGATGGAGGTGTGCGACGGCTCGCCGTCCGACGTGGAGTACGGCATCCTGACCAGCGACCGGTTCTGCCCGTGGACGGGCCGCGTGACCGCGCTGGAGCAGGTCGCGATCTAGCCTCCGCCTTCTCCTCTGCGGCCCGTGCCGCCCGCCACCGGTGTTCACCCCCTTTCACCGGCCCGGCGGGTGGCACGGGTCTTTTCCGGTACCGGCCTAATTCCGTTGTGGGGCCAGTAGACCGGGTCGTAGCGTCTGCGCATGGTCTTGTGACGAACCTTCCCAGCAGTGACGCCGGTCCCGTGTGACACCGACCGGCGTCTCCGCGTCCATCCCACTTCCAGAGAAGGCTCGTCCATGTCCATGCATTCACTTCGGTTCCGGTGGTCGCCGGAGTCCGGGTACTCCGAGGAGATCCGCGCGGTCACCGCCATGATCCCGGAGCTCCGCACCCCCGGGAACGCCCCCGACCGGCGCCGGCGCTTCACCGACGCCGGCTGGCGGGGTCGCCGCCGGCACTGGCGTACCGGGATGTCCGGTTCGCGGTCCTGGACACACCCGTGGCAGGTACCCAACGGCCGGGCGACACTGCGGCCGGCTCCGGGGCAGAACCGGCGCAAGTAGCCGGGGTCCAGGTCAGTAACCCGTAAGAAGAGCACGTGGGTGGGGCTGGGCGGCCGATACTGGAGGCATGGCTGCCCAGCCGCACCACCTGGCAGCGCTCAGCTCGGCCTTCCGAGGCGAGCTGATCGGGCCGGACCATCCCGCCTACGCGGAACAGCGGCGCGTCTGGAACGGCTCGATCGACCGGCACCCGGCTCTCATCGCCCGCTGCGCCGGGGTGGCCGACGTGCTCGACGCGCTCACGTTCGCCGAGGACTTCGTGCTTCCCGTCGCCGTCCGCAGCGGCGGCCACAGCTTCCCCGGCCTGTCGGTCTGCGACAACGGCATCGTGATCGACCTGTCACTGATGCGCGGCGTCCGGGTCGATCCGGCCCGCCGGACGGTACGCGTGCAGGCCGGCGCCCGGCTCGGTGACCTCGACCGGGAGACGCAGGCCTTCGGGCTCGCCGTACCAGCAGGCATCGTCACGCACACCGGCCTGGCCGGGCTGACGCTCGGCGGGGGCATCGGCTGGCTGATGCGCAAGCACGGCCTGACGATCGACCAGCTGATCTCCGTCGACCTGGTGACGGCGGCCGGTGAGCTCGTCACGGCCAGCGCCGAGGAGAACCCGGACCTGTTCTGGGGCGTACGCGGGGCCGGCGGCAACTTCGGGATCGTCACCGAGTTCGAGTTCCGGTTGCAGCCGGTGGGCCCCGAGGTGCTGGCCGGGCCGATCGTGTGGCCGATGGAGGCCTCGCCGGACCTGCTCCGCTTCTACCGCGACTGGATCACGCAGGTACCCGACGAGCTGACCACTGTGGTCATTCACCGCCGCGTGCCGCCCACGGCCGTGTACCCGCCCGAGCTGCACGGCAGGCACGCCGTCATGGTCGTGAGCTGTTACGCGGGGCCGGTCGAGGACGGCGAGGAAGTGGTCAAGCCGTTGCGGGCGTTCGGCAAGCCGCTGCTCGACCTGTGCGGGCCGAAGCCGTTCGTCCAGCTCCAGTCGATGTTCGACGCGTCGTTCCCCGAGGGCTGGTGGTACTACTTCCGCTCGTGTGACGTGGCGGAACTCAGTGACGAGGTCATCGACATCACGGCAGAGCACGCGCTGCGGATGAAGTCACCGCTGACCGCGTTCCCCATCTTCCACCTGGGCGGGGCTGTCAGCCGGGTCAGCGACGGGGACACCGCGTTCAACGGGCGGACAGCCGGGCACACGTTCAACATCAACGCGACGACGGCGACGCAGGACGGCTTCGACGAGGAACGCGCCTGGTCCCGCGCGTTGTGGACGGCGCTGGAGCCCTACCACAGCAGCGTGTACGTGAACTTCCTGATGGACGAGGGGCAGGAGCGGGTGCGCGCGGCGTACGGGGCAGAGAAGTACGACCGGCTGCGCGCGCTGAAACGCCGGTGGGATCCGGAGAACGTCTTCCGTCTCAACCAGAACATCCCACCGGCGTGACAGGGCGCAGCTAGGGCGTTTCTTCTGGATCGTTGTGTTCGTTGGTTTGGTGTGGCGTTATCGGATGCTCAGTGGGCCCGGATCGAGCCGTTGTTGCCGGTCCGGGCTCCGCAGCGGGGCGGGCGGTGGCGTGATCACCGCCTTGTCATAGATGCGATCGCGTGGAAGTTCCAGACCGGGGCGCCGTGGATGTGTCTTCCTGCGGAGTTCGGTTCGTGGAAATCGACGTACACGCGGCTGCGCCGGTGGGCGATCGATGGCACGTGGGATCGGGTGTTCACCGCCCTGCTGGCCCGGGCCGACGCCGACGAGGACCTCGACTGGGTCGTGTCGGTGGACTCCACGATCGTGCGAGCACATCAGCACGCGGCCGGGGCCCGTAAAAAGGGGTCCTCGCAGGCGAGCCGACCGACCATGCCCTCGGACGGTCCCGAGGCGGGCTGAGCACGAAGATCCACCTGGCCGCGGACGGATCCTGTCGTCCACTGTGTTTCGTACTCACCGCCGGGCAGGCCAATGACGCCCCGGCCTTCGAGACTGTCATGGCCGCGATCCGGGTACCCCGCCCGACCGGACGTCCACGGGTGCGACCCACCGTCGTCATGGCCGACAAGGCCTACTCGTCCCGAGCGATCCGCCGGCATCTACGACGCCGAGGAATCCGGGCGGTCATCCCACAGCCGTCAGACCAGATCGCCCACCGCAAACGCCGCGGCCGATCAGGCGGCCGACCACCGGACTTCGACCGCGACGCCTACAAGCACCGCAACACCGTCGAACGCTGCATCAACCGCCTCAAACAATGGCGCGGCCTCGCCACCCGCCACGACAAGACCGCCACCATCTACCGAGCCGGACTCCTCATCGCAGGCATCTTCCTCTGCTCAGCCCACTGATCCAGAAGAAACGCCCTAGTCGAATACCGGCCATGGCTTCCGTCATGCCCTGGCCGGTCCGCAGATCCGCCGTCACCCAACCGCATCGATCATCTGCGCTGGCCGGCCGGGCTCTGCGACTCATCACCCGTACTTCCCGATCAGCGTCGAGCAGTTTGCGGACCACTATCCGGCCGAGCGTACCGGTGCCACCGGTCACCAAAATCTGTTCGTCCATCGTTTCCTCCTGGAAGTCGCCAGCTCAGCCGATTCCTGATGCCCTCGGCTGATTGTGCAGCGGCCTCGGCGATCAACGCGTCCATCAGTGCCTGAACACTCCGGCTCTCTGCTCAGACGCGGAATCGGGAGTCGACTGTGGGCTACGGCCCGTACGGCTCGGGAACATCGCGCCCGCCGCTACCTGTGCGGAACCGCATATCATCCGCGGTTAGTACCTTGCTGTCTGTCTCAGCGAGCTGACTTGCCTGA
Organism: Longispora albida DSM 44784; assembly: GCF_000379825.1. GTDB lineage: Bacteria > Actinomycetota > Actinomycetes > Mycobacteriales > Micromonosporaceae > Longispora > Longispora albida. The sequence goes on along the minus strand of NZ_KB903838.1, from coordinate 119,900 downwards.
CTCCTTGACAGCCTGCAGACGGCTGGAGAAGTTCACGCTGACCCGAGCACCGGTCGGTGTGGTCTGCTTGGGTACGCAATGTCTCCAGTCGCGCTGGCAGCGTCCGCCCATTACCACCAGATCGCCGCTGGCCGGGCTCAGAGCGATGCTCCGGCCGCCCTGGCGGGGCTTGAGAAGGAATCTGCGGGTCGCGCCGAGGCTGAGCACCGGCACAAGCGCGTCGGTGGACCTGAGAGAGGATGGACCTGATGAGGACGGCACTCCGATGAAGATGGCCAGATGGCTGTTCGGTGACAGCGCACTGGCGGCTGTCTTGGCCATCGCCGGAGTCGGCGGCACCGTGTTGGCCGGGAAGTCTTCCCGCGCCCAGGTTCCGATGGACAGCCGCGGCCTCGTCCTGTTCGTGATGTCCGCGCTGGCGTTGGCCGCGCGCCGTCGCCATCCGCTGACCGTTCTCGTGGTGGTGACGGCCTGCACCTCGGCCTACCTCATCCTCGGCTACGCCTACGGACCCATCCTGCTCATCTTCATGCTCGCGATCTACAGCGTCGCCCGGCACGCACCCTGGGCGAAGGCTCTGCCTGCCGCGTTGGCGGCGTTGGCTCTGATGCTCATCCACCTGGCGGTCCCCGGCACGTCGCTCGGGCTGCTGGGCGTGGTACCGGTAGCGGCGTGGGTGGTCGTCCCGTTCGCTCTCGGTTTCACACTCAAGCTGCACCACGAGTCCGCGGTCCGGGTTCGCGCCGAGGCGATCCGCCAGAGCGTCGACGACGAGCGGTTCCGGGTGGCCCAGGAGGTCCACGACATCGTCGGCCATGGGCTCACCGCCATCAAGATGCAGGCCGACGTCGCCTTGCATGTCCTGGCGAAGAATCCCGGCCAGGCCGAAGTCGCGTTGGAGGCCATCAGCCGCACCAGCAGCCAGGCCCTCGCCGAACTCCGTGCCACCCTCACCGTCGTCCGCCGACCTGATGCTGACGCGGAACTCGCCCCGGTTCCGGGCCTGGCGCGTCTGGAGGACCTGCGGCAGCGGATGGCCGAAGCCGGCGTGTACGTGCGGTTGGAGACGTCGGGCTCAGCCAGGGCAGTGCCCGTGGCGGTCGACCTGACCGGCTACCGGATCGTCCAGGAATCATTGACGAACGTGCTGCGGCACAGTGCTTCAGGGCGGGCCCTCGTCACCATCGACTACGAAACCGGTCATGTCCTGATCGTCGTGTCGAATCCGGTAGCGGCCTGGCCGCCAAGTCCCGGAAGCGGATCTGGCATCCCCGGCATGCGCGACCGCGTCCAAGCCCTCAGCGGGGAATTCGCCGCCGGGCTCACCTCCGACCACCGGTTCGAAGTCCGTGCCCGTCTCCCGACCGGAGCTCAGCCATGATCACGATCGTTGTCGTCGACGACCAGGACCTCGTCCGCCTCGGCCTGCGGACTCTGATCGACAGCGAGGACGACCTGGACTGCGTCGGTGAAGCCGCCGACGGCCTGGCCGCCGTCACCGTCACGCAGCGAACCCGACCCGACGTGGTCTTGATGGACATCCGAATGCCCGGCATAGACGGTATCGAGGCCACCCGCCGGATCACCGCCGACCCCGCCCTGGCCAACACGAAGATCATTGTGTTGACGACGTTCGAGCACGACCAGTACGTCTTCGACGCTCTCCGCCACGGCGCCAGCGGCTTCCTGTTGAAGGACACCAAACCCGCAGAGCTTCTGCTCGCGATCCGCTCCGTCGTCCAGGGCGGGGCGTTGATGTCGCCGTCGGTGACCCGCAAGGTCATCCGCGAGTTCGTGACGGCCTCACCCCGCCCACTCAGACCCCACCCCGACCTGGACACCCTCACCGGCCGGGAACGAGAGATCGTCGTCCTGGCTGCCGAAGGCCTGAGTAACGACGAGATCGCCGAACGGCTTGTGATCAGTCCGGCTACCGCCCGTACCCATGTCAGCCGGGCCATGCTCAAACTCGGCGCCCGCGACCGCGCGCAGCTTGTCGTCTTCGCCTACCAATCGGGCCTTGCCGACTGATCCGGGTGCAGCGCGATGAACGTTCCAGCATCTGAACGGCGACCGTCGGCGATGTTGTCGGTGCTGGTCGTCCTGGTCGCAGCTCGGTGCGGGGCACCGGCCTCGGCGCCCCTCTTGAGCCTGATGACCGCTTCATCGAACGAATCGGATCGCATGCGCATGCAAGTGAGCCGCTGGTACGAGAGGGCGCGCTCTGGGCGATCAGCTGCACGGAATGGGCGGTATTCAGGAGAATTCTGCGCGAAGTGGCTGAGAGTGACCCGGAAGGATCTCTCCGCTACATGGCCGATCGAATCCTTGACAGTTTCACAACACTCGGACTGGAGTGACCGTGAGTCGACCGCTGCGCAGATTTGCGTACGTCCGAGGCCTCTTCTGAGCTGACGCCGCACCCGGCCGTAGCGCGAATCATCGAGCCATGACGAAAGAGCGCACGGACGAAACGGGTCGGCGCCGCAGATGGGTCGTCGCGACCTGCATCGCGCTGGTCCTGGCGGCGGTCGGCGACGCCGGTCCGGAAATCATCGAATCCCACAGCCTGGTGGCCGGCTATGACGGGCCGGGACCTCTGATCTACCTCGGCTTCATCGCAGTCGTCGCGACGGTGCGGTGGTGGCGTTTCGCGCCGCTGCTGGCAGTGGCGATGTCTGCCTTCTTCCTCTTCGGAGGGTTCGCTGACGCGGACTTCGCCAGCCGGCTCGTCACCCCGACAGGGGTCGAGTTCGTCGCGGCCTGGCTCCAGATGCTCAGTTTCGCGGCGGCGATCGTCTGCGGGACGGCCTCCGTGCGCTGGCGACGAGCCGGAACCGCTGTCAACTCGTAGTAGCCGCAGCCCAACACGTAGCAACAGTACTGAGGAGACAATGATGATAAGCACACTCGCGGCGCGATTCTCATCGACGCCGAAGAGCACGAAACTGTCGGTGTCGGGGCTGGCGGTCGGCATCGCGGGGCTGATCATTCAATGGATCGCCGATCCGGAGAAGTTCGGTGGGTTCCCGCCGGGGATCCTCTTCATCGCGGGATGCGCCGCCCTAGTGGTGGTGGCGTCCGGCCGTTGGTGGGCACCGGCCTTCTCGATGCTGATTTCGCTGTGGATCGTTCTCGGCGGGTGGGCGGCCGGCCAACTTCTCCCCAACTTCCGCTCCGGGGATGCGGGAACCGTCACCGGCAATGTGGTGATGGTGCTCGGGCTGGCGCTCGCCGCAGTCACTGCGGTCGTCGCGATGCTCGCCGGCTGGCGGGCCCGAAAGCACGCGGCGACAAAGTAACTCGAACTCACATAGATCACGGCGCTGAGCGAGCAGGAGGGCTGGAGTATGGGCAAGCCAGCGGCATGGCTGCTGTTCATCGTCGCGATCGTTTTCGGTCTGGTGCTCACGTACCCGTACCTGGGCCTCGATTCCGGCAACAGTCGCATCGATGTGCGCAACAATCTGCAGTACTGCGTACTGGTGGCGCACATCTTCACCGCCACAGTGGCGCTCGTGCTCGGCCCGCTGCAGTTCATGCCCAAGGTACGGGCGCACAAGCGGATCCACCGAACGCTCGGCCGGGCCTATCTCCTCGCCGGAGTACTGCCGTCGGCGGTGTCCGCGATCCCGGTCGCGGCGTGGTCCGGACGCCTCCTCACGCAGGTCGGACTGACCACCGCGGCCGTCCTGTGGTTGATCACCGGTGGCCTCGCGTACCGGGCGGCCCGACGGCGCGACTTCATTGGGCACCGGGCCTGGATGATGCGCAACTACGCGCTGACGTTCCTCGCCATCACGGCGCGCATCCTCGTTCCGGTGCTTCTTCTGGTCCAAATCCCCTTCGGTGGAGCCCACGCGGGATCGATCGGAGAACGTGCTCCCTCGATGATCCCGATCGGTCAGACGTTCGGCTGGATCATCAACCTGATCGTGGTTGAGATCCTCATCAGACGCGCCGCGCGCCGCATACCGTGGCGACGGCCTGAGCATCAAGCAGGCACGACACCACGGGCTTAGCCTCGGTCTTTGATGAGGTGTTGTGATCTTGGGCCGTTTCACGGTGTGTAGATGCGGCGAAGTGCCTGTCCTGTAAGGGAAACTGGGCTTGTCTAGGGCGCAGTTGATCTCTTCCAGGAAAGGCACTTCGTAGGTGAAGACTACCGAATGGTCGCGTGGGTTGTCCGTGTCGGTGGGCGGGTCGGGGGTCGTGTCGCATGTCGGCGCGGTGGCCACGCGACTGTTGGCCGACCGGGTCGGGTTGACCGGGGCGTTGGCCCAGGTCTTGGCCCGGCGGCGGTTCGTCCCGGGCCATGATCGGGGCCGGGTGCTGGTCGATCTGGCGGTCATGATCGCCGACGGCGGGGAGGCGACCGCCGACATCGACGTACTCCGCCACCAGGACCAGGTGCTCGGCCCGGTGGCCTCGCCGGCCACCGCCTGGCGGGCGTTGAAGGAGCTGACCCCGGCCCGGTTCGCCAAGATCGCCAAGGCGAGGGCGCGGGTCCGCCGGCACGTCTGGGACCAGTTCGACCAGGTCCCGCCGTCGCGGGTGGCGGGCGCAGACCTGGGGACCACGGTCGTGCTCGATGCGGATGCCACGATCCTGATCGCGCACTCGGAGAAGGAATCGGCGGCCCCGACCTACAAGCACACCTTCGGGTTCCATCCGATCGCGGTCTGGTGTGACTGTGAGGATGGTGGGTGCCATCCGGGGTCGTGATCTGACTCGTGGTGCGACTGGCGTTGATGCCTTGGTGTTGAGCCGTCGGTCCGGTCCCGGGTGGCACCCGCTACGACAAGACCGCCACCATCTACCGAGCCGGACTCCTCATCGCAGGCATCTTCCTCTGGTCAGCCCACTGATCCAGAAGAAACGCCCTAGCTCACGGTCACGCTGTCGTAGACCGTCGTGGACAGGTCGTTGGGGTTGCTGTCGGCATGGCTGACCAGTCTCAGGGTGTACGAGGTGCCCGCCGTCACGGCCGCCGTGAGCTGGAGGAAGGACCCGCTGGTCGCGCAGGTTCTCGGCAGCAGCGTGGCTGTGGTCCCGGTCGTGTTGTTGGTCAGGGTCACGGTCGCCCAGTCGTACTGCACCGTGTCGACGCAGTTCATCCTGTACCAGAGCGCCAGCGTGCTCTGTCCACTCTGCACAGTGAATGCCTGCGACACCGCCGAGTCCTTGTTCGCGGCGCCGAGCCTGGCGGCGTAGGTACCCGCCTGGACGGGGCTGGTCACGGCCGACGCCGTGCCGGTGCTCGTCCAGCCGGTCAGGTTCCCGGTCTCGAAGCCGCCGTTGGCCAGCGGTGTCCCGCCACCGGTACCCAGCGGGACGCGGTAGATCCCCCGGCCGAACGTGGCGGCGAAGACGGCACCGGTCGCGGCGTGGTACTCGATGTCGGTGACGGGGGCCAGCGGCAGTCCGGTACCGAGGCGCGACCACACGCCCGAGCGCCCGGCCGCCGTGAAGACCCCGACGTCGGTGGCGACCAGGAGCGTGTCACCGGGCGCGGTGACGATGTCGTTGACCGGGGCCTGCGGGAGGTTGCCGGTGATGTTCTGCCAGGTCAGGCCGGCGTCGGACGTGGCGAGGACCTGCGGGGCGCCGCTGCCGGCCCGGTACCCGGACAGGGTCACGTACGCCCGGCTCCCGTCGATCTTCACCCGGGTCACCCACGGCTGCCCGCTCAGCGCGAGCCGCCACGACGAGCCGCTGTTCGTGCTGACCCACACGCGCCCGTCATCGGTACCGGCGTAGATCACCGGGCCCTCCGCAGACACCGTCGTCAGGGTGCCGTACGGGTATGCGGGGTCGCGGCCCGGGCCGCCGCTCAGGTCGGGGCTGATCACGGAGAAGGACTGGCCGCCGTTGGTGGAGCGGTTGAGGCGCTCTCCCCCGAAGTACACAGTGGAGGGATTGTCCCTGGCGAACTCCAGCGGTGAGAACCAGTTGAACCGCGCGGAGGTCGCGCCCCCGAGGGACTGCATGGAGGAACCGCCGTTGGTGGAGCGTCCGCAGGCCCCGTTCTGGGAGCAGGCGAAGACGTTCTCCTGGTTGGCGGGGTTGATGAGGTTCTGCTCGCCGTCCCCGCCGTAGTAGGAGTTCCAGCCGGTGCCGCCCCACGTGCGCAGCGAGCCGTTGTCCTGCGTGCCGCCGGAGATCCGCGTCGCGTCCTGCGCGGAGACGGCGACGCTGTAGAACTGGGTGAACGGCTGCACGGTGCCCTTGATCCACGAGTTGTTGCCGCCGTTGGAGTCCGAGCGGTAGGCTCCGCCGTCGTTGCCCTCGTAGACCCGGCCCGGCACCTTCGAATCCCAGGCCATCGCGTGGTGGTCGACATGCATGCCACCGATCGAACCCCAGGTCGACCCGCCGTTCGTGCTCTCCTTCAGGCTCACGCCGGGCGCGAAGACGTGGTTGGCGTTCGCCGGGTCGACCCAGACCTTCCCCGTCCACCAGACCGCGCCGCCGACGCCGGGCAGGCCGGTGGTCGTGAAGCTGGCCCCGTTGTCCGTGGAGGCGTAGAAACCCTTCTCGTGCCCGTACGAGCCGTAGGTGGACGTGATGACGTAGACCTTGCCGGTACTCGCGACCGCGACGCCGATCCTGCCGAGCTGCACGCTGGAGTCGAGGCCGACAGTGTCACCGGGGCTCTTCGTGGTCACGTTGGACAGCCGCGTCCACGTCGCCCCGCCATCGTTCGAGCGGTAGAGACCCGAGCCCGTACCGCCGTACCGGCGCAGGTCAGGCTCGCGCAGCCGGTCCCAGAGCGCTGCGTAGACCCGGTTCGGGTTGCTCGGGTCGATCACGACGTCCACAGCACCGGTCGTCGCGTTCGGGCCGGCCAGGACGCGCTGCCAGGTCGCGCCGGCGTCGGCCGTCCGGTACACGCCCCGGTCGCCGCCGCCGCGGAAGAGGGAACCGGTCGCGGCGGCGTACACGATGGCCGGGTTGGCCGGGTGCACCGCGATCGCACCGAAGGTCGCTGACGTGGGCAGGCCGGTGTTCTGCCAGGTGGCGCCGCGATCCGTGGACTTGTAGACGCCGTCGCCCTCATAGGTCATGCTGCCGCCGCCGGGGTTGGCCTCGCCGGTACCCGCGTAGAGCGTCCCGTCACTGGCCGCCGCGAGCGCGCCGACGGCCTGGGGCGCGGTGTCCGACCAGGCCGGCTGATAGGTCATGCCCTTGTCGGAGCTCTTCCACACGCCCCCGCTGGCCGCAGCCAGGTACACGGTGTCGGCCAGCGCCGGATCGACCGCGAGCCCGGTGACCCGGCCACCCACGCTGGACGGCCCCTGAGCGCTCCACGCGGCCCCGGTCACGGGCAGGCGGCTGGCCTCGTCGGCGGCTCGCAGCAGCGCGCGCCGTGGCAGGCCGTGCCCGCCGGACAGGTCCTGCCGGGCCTTCCACTCGCCCGGGGCTGACGGGCCGCACCACTGCTCGCAGGCCGCCAGCCCTTCCCCGTCACCGGCTGCCGTGCCGGGCGGGGGCGGTGCGGCGAGTGCGGCGAGTGACGGGACGACGAGGGTTCCGGACAGCAGTACGGCGGCGAGCAGCCGCTGGCCTGGGCGCATCTGACACCTCACAACATCGACATATGTGCATGCTTCGGTGTCGAGTATGTGAGGTACCACTGCCCGGGACAACCGTGGTGGCCGGACTGGCACATCCGCAGCAGGGCCTCCCGGCTCCCCTTGGCGATGCCATAGTGGACGGATGACGCTAGGGGTAGCGGAGACGGACGGCGGATACCTGGCCTACGAGATCGGAGGGGCCGGGCGGCGGGTGGTCATGCTGCACGGCGGGCTGCTCAACCGGTCACAGTGGACAGCCGAAGCCCCGGCCCTGGCCGCGACCGGGCACCAGGTGGCCTGGATGGACGCGCGCGGGCACGGCGAGTCGAGCACACAGGCTGGCCCGTACCACCCGCACGAGGACGTGATCGCGCTGCTCGACCATCTGGGCTGGGCTGACGCGACCCTGGTCGGGCTGTCGGGCGGGGCGCGGGCCGCGATCGACGCCGCGCTGGAGCATCCGGAACGGGTCGCGGCGATGCTGCTGGTGGCGCCCGGGTACAGCGGTATGGAGCTCCACGATCCTTTCGTCACCGCGTGCGACGCCGAGATGGCCCGGTCGGCCGGCGCCGGAGACCTGGCAGGCTTCACGGAGGCCTTCCTGCGGGCCTGGGTGGACGGGCCGATGCGGCAGCCCGGGGACGTGGACCCGGCGGTCCGGCTGGCATGCCAGGAGATGGTCGCCGGCACGCTCGCCCGGCACGCGGCCGGCGGCCCGCCCGAGTGGGAGGAGGCGGGGGCAGCAGACCGGCTCGGGGAGCTGGCCATGCCGATCGAGGCCGTGATCGGGAGCCTGGACTCCACCGACATCGCCGCGGCCGTGCAGAAGATCGGCGCGGAGGCGCGCGATGCCCGCGTGAGCGTTGTGGAGGGCGCCGGGCACGTGGTGAATCTCGACCAGCCGGCCGCGTTCGGCAGGCTCCTGGCCGCCTTCATGCAGCGGACGGTATTACCGGAATAGGCCGCCCAGGCGGCGGCCTGCGCCCATACTGTCCTCAAGCGCGAGTCGCTGCGGGGGAAGGTGGGCGCGATGAGTCACGCGGCCGGGCCGGAAGACAAGAACGGCAGGTCCTGGCTGACACCGAAGCTCGTCCTCGGTGCCGTCATCGGGATCCTCGCCCTGGTGTTCGTGTTCCAGAACACGCGCAACGGCCGGTTCACGTTCCTGTTCTGGGAGGCCAACGCCCCGGCCTGGCTGTGGATGCTGGTGCTGTTCCTGGCCGGGATGGTCGTCGGCTCGATCTTCCCCTGGTTCCGCCGCCGGCGCGGCTAGCAGCCAGGGCTGCCGGGGTGGGTCATGCGGCGCTGGAAGAAGTTCCTGCTGGTCACGGTCTCGGTGGTGGTGGTCCTGGGCGTGGTCGCCGCAGTGGCACTGTGGTGGTTCGTGCGGACCATCCCCGACCGGCTCGTGGACAGCCAGGTCGACCGGCAGTACTCCACGCCGTCCTACCAGGGTGCGCGGCCACCGGATCTGACGCCGTTCGCCGCCGACCTGGGCGCGGTCTCCGACGCGCAGCTCGGCACCTGGGACAGCCAGATCGCCGGGGCTGACATCCGGGGGCTCCGCGAGCAGATGGCCGCTGGCCGGCTCACCGCCGAACAGCTCACGCTGTACTACCTCAAGCGGATCGAGAAGTACGACTCCGGCAAGCTGCGCGCCGTCCTGACGGTGAATCCCGACGCGCTGACCGTGGCCAGGGACAAGGACCGCGAGCGGGCCGCAGCCACGCCGGGGCTGGGGGCGATGCACGGCATCCCGGTACTCCTGAAAGACAACATCGCCACCGGTGACCGCATGCCGACGACTGCCGGTGCGGCCGTGCTCCGCGACGCGCGTTCCAGCCGGGACGCCTTCATCGTCGCGAGGCTGCGCGAGGCCGGGGCGATCATCCTCGGCAAGACCAACCTCAGCGAGTGGTCGTACTACATGGACTCGGAGGCGCCCAGCGGGTTCAGCGTGCTGGGCGGGCAGACCCGCAGCGCCTACGGGAAGTACGACGTCGGCGGGTCGAGCTCCGGGTCAGCGGTGGCCGCCTCGGCCCGGCTCGCCGCGGTGACCGTCGGCGCCGAGACGACCGGTTCGCTGATCTATCCCGCCTCGCAGAACTCGGTCTTCGCCCTGCACCCGAGCATCGGCCTGCTGAGCGGCGACCGCATCATCCCGATCTCCGGTGCGGTGGACACGGCTGGGCCGATGAGCCGCACCGTCCCGGACCTGGCCGTGCTCCTCAACGGGCTGCGCGGCCCCGGTGCCACCGGTACCGACGCCGAGGCCGCCCGTTCCCTGGCTGCGACCGACTTCACCACGTTCCTCAGCCCGGGTGGTCTCAGCGGGCTCCGGGTCGGGGTGCTCCCGTCCGGCGCGCCCCGCGACGGCGACCAGGAGATCAAGGACAGGGCGATCGCGAACCTGAAAGCCGCAGGTGCCGTGGTCAAGGACGTCAGCTTCCCCGAGGACGACGTCACGTTCGTCACCGGCACGCACGGCGACGTGCTCCGGCACGACTTCCGGCGCGACGTCGACAGCTACCTGACCGAGACCGCGGCACCCGTCGCTTCCCTGGCCGAGGTCGTCGCCTTCAACAAACAGGATCTCGCCAACCGGGCACCGTGGGGGCAGAAGCTGCTGGAGGAGGCGTTGGGTGACCCGGGTCCCGACCACGCGGCCGAGTCACGGGCCAGGGCCAGGGCGGCGATCGACCGGACACTCCGCGACAACCAGGCCGACATCCTGCTGAGCCTCGCCAACAACGATTCCATCGTGTACGCCCACGCCGGCTATCCGGCCATCAGCGTGCCCGCCGGCTACCGCGCCTCCGGCGAGCCCCTCGGGCTTACCCTGATCGGCGGCTACCTCGACGACGGCAGGCTCATCCGGGCGGCCTACGACTACGAGCAGCGCTTCAAGCCCCGCAAGGACCCGGCACTCTAGGAGCTATCGATTCTCAGTACCTCGACGCGGTCGCGGCCCGTGCCGAACACCGCGACGGGGTGCCCGTGCGCGACGGCACGGCGGACACCAGAGTCGGGCAGCTGGTACTCGCGTACCGAGTTGGTCGCCAGGACGTAGTCGTACTGCGCCCACTCCCCCGGCACGTCCGGATCAGCCCCGACTTTCGTGAACCACACGACGTTGTCCCGGTCGAAGCCAGCGCGCGTCAGGTCCAGCCAGAACACGTCGTCGACCATCAGGCGGCTGTCGCGGGGCACGTTGGCCAGTACCCACGCGCGGGCCTCCGCGATCGGCGCGTTGGCGTCGGCCATCGCGGGACCGGACACTGTGGACACCCACCTGGGCACGGTCAGCGCCGTGGCGACCAGGGCCCCGCTGGCGACGGCGATGACGGCCAGCCGGTACCGGCTGCGCGCCGCCCACAGCCAGCCCCAGAACGCGGCACCGGCCCCGGCGGACAGCAGGGCGGCGAACGGCAGGAGGCCGATGATGTAGGGCACCGGCAGGTACCCGCCCGGCCGCGCCCCGGCCACCACCAGCAGCACGAGCGCGAGCACCAGTGGCCGGAGCCGCCGGACGGCCCACGCCGCCGGAGCCAGGGTCAGCGTGAGCAGGACCGGCACCGGGTCCAGCTCCAGCCACAGCGCGACGATCCGCCGGGCCAGGCTGTGCTCGTCGAGGAGGCTGCCGCTGGAGTCACGGCCGGCCAGCTGGTACGCGATCCCGCCGAGCAGGCTCACCCTGTCCCGGCCCGGCAGCAGTTCGCCCTTCACGACGGCGAAGAGGACGTACACCGCACCGGTCATGACGAGCAGCGTGCCGCCGACCGCGAGGGCGTACCGGCGGATCTGCGGCTCGGCGGCCCGCCTGACCTGCCACACGAGCGCCGGCAGTGCCAGCAGCAGGGTCTCCCTGGTCAGCACGGCCACCCCGAAGCACACGCCGGCCCCAGCGAACGCCGACAGCCGGCCGCGCGGCGAGGCCGCCAGCAGGAACGCGGCGAGGAGCCAGGGGACGGCGACGTTGTCCAGGTACACCATGCGGTGGTAGACCACGGCGAGCGGCGAGAAGGCGAACAGGGTCAGGGCGACGGCGGACGCCCCGCGCGACAGGCCGAAGCGGCGGCACAGCGCGAACAGCAGCAGGCAGCTCACGAGGTGCGCGGCGAGCATCGCCTCCCGCCCGGCCAGCACCGCGTCGGCGTACCGGCCGAACCCGCCGGTCAGCGCCGCCCACCCGCTGATCTGCACCCACCCGGCCGGCGGATGGTCGTACCAGTAGGTGTAGTGCGTCAGCTCGCCGAGGTCGCTCACCGCCCACGCCTGGGCGACGTACGTCCCCTCGTCGTCCGTGTACTGCGGATACCGGCCCATCCCGATCGCCTGCACGGCAAGGCTCAGCAGGGTGAGCGGCACGGCGATCACCAGGGACCGCGCATGACGGGCGACCCAGGTGCGTATGGCCGTGAGCGGCGCGGCCGGGACGGTCACGGGCACCGGGCGCGCCTCGGTGACGGCCATCCGTTACGCCTGGCCACTGAGGGCGCGGTGCGCGCCGACGTGCTCGGTCTTCTCCCAGTCCCGCCGGCCGCGCACCTCACGCAGCACGGCACGGATCGCCGCGAACGCCAGCAGCACCTGGTAGGGGAAGGTGCCGAGCACGAGGAGGACGTAGTCCCGGATACGGGCGCGGACCTTGTAGACGGAGGCGAACTCCGCCAGCCCGCACAGCTCCACGGTCAGCGTCACGGCGGTGGGCACCGCTGGCAGGAAACTGATCAGGACCACCAGCGTCGGCACTCTCGCCCAGATCATCAGCGCCGCCGACACCGGGATCATCAGCCCGGAGAAGGTCTGGAGAAAGGGCATGGCGAGGGTGTACCTGGCCAGCCAGCGCTGCCGCCACGTCGGCAGCCGCCGCCACTCCCCCTTGCCGAGTACCTGGAGGAAGCCCTGGTCCCAGCGGGTCCGCTGCCGGATCAGGCTGCCCAGCGTCGTCGGGGTCTCCTCACGGGTCACCAGGTCCGGATCGTAGGCGACGGCCACCCTGGCCCCGTCGGCGGACATCCGCACGCCCAGCTCGCAGTCCTCGGCGAGGCACGTCTCGTCCCAGCCCCCGCCGAGCCGCAGCCACGTGGACTTGATGAACACCGTGTTGCCGCCGAGCGGGATGAAGCGCGCGTTGGCGTGGAAGTGCAGCCGGCTCCGGTACCAGAAGAAGTATTCCAGGCAGTTGCGCAGCGCCCACCAGCTGGAGTCGTGGTTCATCAGCTGGACGCCGCCCTGCACGACATCGGCACCCGACTCCTGGAACTGGCTGTCCACGTGCGCGAGCAGCGCCGGGTGCACCTCGTCCTCCGCGTCGAACACGCCGACCACGTCCCCGGTGACGTGCGGGAGGGCGGCGTTGAGCGCGGCCGGCTTGCTCTTGGGGACCGAGTCGTCGACGATCACGCGGATCAGGTCCGGGTGGCGGACGGCTGCGGACACCGCGACCGAGCGTGTGGCCGTGTCGTCGTCCCCGACGATCACCAGGATCTCGAAGCCCGGATGGCTCTGCGCCGCCAGCCGGTCGAGCGTGTCACCGAGCACGGCCTCCTCGTGCCGGGCCGCGACGAGCAGCGAGAACCGGTGCGCCGCCGGGCGCAGCTCGCCGGAGAACCGGGTCGCGGCAAGGGTTTCCGGCGTCCGCCAGGCGTGCAGCATCCACGCGAGCGTGGTCGTGGCGACGACGGCGAGCAGGATCGACGCGACGACCAGGGCACTGATCCCAGCCGTCTCCCACGCGGTCAGCGGGCCGGCCGACCTGCTGCCCGAGGCCGCGTACGCCGCGGCCGGCGGCCCGGCCCAGATCAGCGCGGCGGCCACGAACAGCAGGCCGGACACGCCCCGCCCGCTGTCACCGGCCGCCCGGCCGCGCTTCTTGTCACTGCCGGCTGTGGACACCGCTGCTCCAGTCATGCGTGTGCGGACGGATCGCCAGGCGGCGATGTCCGCCGGCCCGGCCAGAATAGGGCGGATCCGCCTGTACGCGACCGGCCGTAAGGCTGAAATGAAGTGTCCTCAACGCGACAGCCGCCCCTGCACCCGGCCGCTACTGTCCACTGTGGGTCCGGCGGAACGTGAGGGGGCGGCGCGGATGCTGGTGCTGTCCGGCCGGTACGAGCTGGTCGCCCTCGTCGGCCGGGGCGGCATGGGCGAGGTACACCGCGCGACGGACCTCAAGCTCGGCCGCACGGTCGCCGTGAAGATGCTCCCGGCCGAGCTGACCAGGCACGCGGACTTCCGCAGCCGGTTCCACCGCGAGGCACGGCTCGCCGCGCAGCTCAGCCACCCGGGCATCGCCACGCTGCACGACGTGGGCGAGCACCCCGGCCCGGCCGGGGAGATGCTGCCCTACCTGGTGATGGAGTTCGTCGACGGCCGCCAGCTGGCCGATCTCGGTACCCCGGCCGCGCTGGGCGACGTGCTCGCCGTCGCCGGCCAGGTCCTCGCTGCCCTCGGCCACAGCCACGCGCGCGGCATCGTGCACCGCGACATCAAGCCGGCCAACATCCTGCTCACCGAGGGCGGCGTCAAGGTACTCGACTTCGGCATCGCCCGGGCCCTCGCCGAGACGGCCACCCGGCTGACCTCCACCGGCACCACGATCGGCACCCCCGCGTACCTCTCCCCCGAGCAGATCGACGACGGGCCGATCGACGGCCGCGCCGACCTGTACGCCCTGGGCTGCCTGCTGTTCGAGCTGTTCACCGGGCATCCGCCGTTCACTGGCGACTCGCCGTTCGTGGTGATGCACCAGCACCTGAGCAAGCAGCCACCAGACCTCGCGGCGCTCCGCCCGGACCTGCCAGCCACCGTGGTCACCACCGTCCACCGGGCCCTCGCAAAACACCCCGCCGACCGCTTCGCGAACGCGGCAGAGATGCGAGCCGCGCTGGCGGTGGGACTGGGCGGCGACACTCGACCGTCCACTAGGGAATCCAGCCCGGGATTCCTGGTGGCGGGAGCCGAGGTACAGGCGGCGGAGAACGCTCCTGAGGCAGGGCTCGCCCTGCTCCCTGTGACCGAGCCAGAACCGGGACATGGGCAGCGACAGGGGCCTGGATCTGGACCGGGTTCGTTGTCGCGGCCGGGGTTGGGGGCAGCGCCGGAGCCGCTCCTCGGCACCGTGCCGGAGCCAGGGTCGGTAGGCATCGGGCCGCCGCCGGGTTCAGTTCCGGCCGCCGCGCCGGCCGCATTGTCAGCCAGCCCGCCGGCTGCCGAGACAGGTCAGGAGCCGGGCTCTGTTCCGCCGCCGCTGGCCGGTAGTAACGCGGCTCCGACGGTCGTTTTGAGCGTCGCGGAGCCAGCCCATACCCGTGTGCTGCCCGATGAAGCCACATCCGGGCCGGTGACATTCCTGCCCGGGCGGGCTGCGGCTCCGGCTGGGCCCGCTCAGCTGGTTCAGGATGTTCCGGCGTGGCGGGAGACCGGGTCTCCCTCCATAGCCGAGCGCCCAGAGGCCGATCCCCGGCGGCCGGCGGCTGACCGGGCCGGGTGGCGGGTGCGGTTCGATCCGACGATGGAGGGGGTACTGGCGCTGGCTGGTGCCGTGCTGGCGTGGCGGCTGGCTCAGGCTTCGGGATCGGCGGCAGGTGAGACGGGCTGGCTGGCGTCCGCCGCGCCGTGGTTCGCAGGAGCCGCGGTGGTCGCGTTGCTGTGGTCGGCCCGGCTCGCCGCCGTGCTGGCCTGGGCTCCGGCCGGGCAGCTGGCCGCGGCGACGCTGGTGACGGACGGGGGCTTCGACCTCTCGGCGGCCTTCGGGGCGCAGGCGCCCGCCGCACTCGTCGCGGGGCTCACCGTGGGCGTCGCGGCGCTTTTCTGCCTGGTCGGGTTCTTCCGCAGCAGGGTGCGGGGCGGGTTTCTGATCGCCGGGTTCTGGCTGATGGGCGGGATGTTCGTCCAGTACTTCGGGCCGCACACGCCAGGCGACCAGCGTGCGGTGTTCTGGATGGCGCTCGCGGGTGTCGTGGCCGTGACCGCCGCGCACGAGCTGTGGGCGCGACGGCCGTAGAGGTCCTCTCTCCATGGCGGTGGTGCTATGGCGAGGTCCAGGTGGCGAGCGGCAAGCAGAATTCGAGGGCGGATGCCGGTGTTGTGAGCGTGGGAAGTGCTTCAAAGTAACCGCCGTTCCGGGTGGGGGTAACCCCCTCCGCCCCGGAACTCTCTATCGGACAGTCATAGCTTTCCTGCTGGCCTTTCGCCGCCGCCGCAACGCTGGCGAGCCCGTGAAATGCCACAGCGCCCCGGTGCTCTCCCCATGATGCGGGAGGGCGCCGGGGCGCTGCGCTTGCCGAGCTACTCGTCTTCATCTTCCTCGTCGTCCGGGTGGACCCAGTACAGACCAGGCTCTCGCCCGTCCGGAAAGTGAATCATGCACAGTTTCCAGCGGTCGCGTTCGTCGGGCGGGACGACGCCAAGCGATTGGGCGTAGGCGGTCAGCTTCAGGGTGTCAATCCCGGCATGGGCAAGCAGGTCGGACATGATCTCAGGGGCGGCTTCCACTGGGTGTGCCGCTAGGTCGTAGGTCATGCCATGTCCTCCAGTCCGTGCCCGTTGCCCTCGTAGATGTCCACGCGGATCAGTCCATTCTTCCGGATCGAGTACACCGTCAGCGTGTATCCAGGGGGAAGTACGTCGCGCAGGTTCTCCTCGCAGCCGTCGTCTCCTTTGCATGGGGTCGCGTTGATGTAGAGGCTGGCGTTCCTGATCTGGTCCCGGCGCATGATCGCCGCAGCGTGTCCCTCCACATGCCATGTCATCGTGGACTCGGACCGCCACGGTTCCCTGATTCCCGCCCCGCCTGAGGCTGGCCCGTCCCCGGCTCGGTAGACCTCGGTCAGGGCACGGCCGTCGGCAGACCACAGCTTGCCTTGTGCACGGCTACGGCCACCGTACGGCGGAATCTCAGTGACCTTGGCATTGTCGGGCGGCGGGGGCGGCGCGGGAGGCTTCGGCGTTACCGGCCCCGCTCGCGGCTGAGCACTGACGGCCGGTGCCGCGCTTCAACCGATCAGGTTCGCCGCTGCGTTCAGCGCGTCGCGGGTGCGCTCGATCAGGGCGTTACCCATGCCCGCCGCTTCCTCGATGATGCCCCGGATATGCAGGGCCTGCTGCACAGCGTCGCTGTGCCCGCCGGCCTGGAAGTTGTAGACGGCACTGTCGCAGTTCTCCATAGCGCCACCCAGGATGCTCATCAAGTCTTCTTCCATGAGGCGCACGACCGCGCCGCAGCCCTCAGCGACATCTTCCATGTAACTCAAGACAGGTCACTCCCCAGTAGCTAGAGGTGCTTTATGGACCGTTGTGCCTTGCGGGCAGTGATGGGCCGAGTGGTCAGCCGCCTGCCACGGGCGCGGGGCGGGTTCCTTCACAGCCCATGAGCACAGGGCGATGACCCCTGCCCGGGCGCAGCACGTGCCGAAAGTGAGCGCCAGGGCGACGGCGGTCAGGGGGTCTCATCGGCGGTGGTACAGCCCGGCGTGCACCGTGCACGGCTGGTGAGACTGGCCCTGGACCTCGTGCCGCTGGAGCCGGGCCTTGAGGTGGCCCAGCTCGTCACGGCACCCGTTCACCGCAGAACAGGTGACCTTGATGGACAGGCCGATCACGACGACTCTGCCTGGTCGAAGACGAGTTCCGCGAAGGCGTCAAGCTTGCCGGGGTCGGCGAGGTCGCCCGGCTGGTAGCCGTGGCTGAGCATGAACCAGTCCAGCTCGCCACGGGTCGCGATGATCCGGCAGCCTGCCGGGGCCTGCCGTCCGGCGGAGTAACCGAACTCTCCGGTGTCGTCCATGAACAAGATGGCTTCGGGTTGGTTCGGCTGGTAGCTGGCTGCGAAGTCTTTGATCTTCGCGCCTAGTTCCTTGCGCTGCTCGGGTGTGGAGTTCAGCATGGTTGTAGCCCCTTCGGGGATAGAGGGGGCCGGACAAGAGCTGCCCAAGGCTTCCGGCCCCCTTGCTCGGGTTGCGAACTCAAGCAAGGCCGCCGGGTTACTCCTCGCCCTCCTCCTGGTCCTCGCCGTCGTTCGGCTTGCCGTTGACGTGGGTGCTCATGGGCCACCGCCTCCAGGCACAGGAAAGGGCGGCGGGTGTCCGAGACTCGGGGAGTCCATGTCGACCGCCCGCCGCCCTTGAGGCTGACCGATCAGCCTGTGACAGAGAAGCTACGAGAAGTCATGCATCAATGTGATTGCTGAGTGCTATGCGTCGATGCCCATTTTGGACGCCAGCGAACGGAGGTCGTCAGCCACGGCACGGCGCTTCGCCCGGGTGATCATTGACGCCACGGCGGACCGGGCGGAGGGCATGACCCGGACATACTGGGGGGCGACGTGGCAGGCGCGGCCCACCATCACGACGGCCTCACGTTCGTGGCCGCCGATCGCGGCCAGCGCCTTCCCAAGATCTAGATAGTAGCTAGCCTGGCGGCCCCTTAGCTTCGGCAGCCGGTCCGGCTGGACGTCCCGCCCGATCTCGATCACCCGGTGCGGTTCGCCAAGCTCATGCGCGACAGCCATGCTCCACAGGCCAACGTTGGTCGGCCCGAAGCCGAGCAGATCGTACTCACCCCCGGCTGGCTCCCCGAGTGAGGCGGCCAGGTTTGATGCCTCGTGAAGATGGTCCTGATGGCCAGCGCCACCCGTCACGGCCACGTGAAGTGCCTGCCGGAGATGGAGCATCCCGTACGCCTGCCTGACAACCGGGTTGCTCAGGTGGGGCTCAAGCTCGTCGCGGGCAGTCTGAGCGATCCGTGCGGCGGTGGCCGAAGATTCGACTGGAGTCACTTGCAGGAGCTGGAACTGTGCGACACCGAGCCTGGCGATGTCGTCGTCTTCTCTGGCTACCCGAACGGCAAGGTCGGCAGCTTGCCAGGCCAGATCGCGATAGCCGAGCGCCCGCAGGCACGATGTGGACAGCGCGGCCGTGTGGCTCAGCCATGTGCGGTACCGGTAGGCATCTCGAAGCAGGTCAGGCAGCAACGGCGCAAGGCCAGCGAAGTCAGTGGCCGCGCGCAGATCCCCGGCGGCCAGAACATCCGCCGCGAACTGCTCGGAGCTTCGGCCAGTTGGACGGGCCGTTTCGCCATAGATGTCCACAAGGGCGGCGCGGATGACGGGGACAGCCGCAGCCGCCTTCGCTTTCGCGGGGTCGGTCGGATCACCGGGAAGCCCAGTCAAGTCCGAGACAGACACGGCCAGAGCCTTTGCCAAGTCCAGCAGCGTGGAGCGCCGCTCCACAGTCCGCACGCCCGACTCGATCTGCGATAGATACGGCTGAGACATTCCGGCCAGGCCCGCAAGAACTCGCTGCGTCATACCCCGCCGCTTGCGCCACAGCTTGACCCGCTCACCCACGTCCTCCATCCCACCAGCGTACGGTTCATGCCATCCGGTCGATAGCTGCCAGCAATGCCGATCATGAGCAGTCGGCCCGCCCGGGAAAGCTCCAGGACGGGCCGATCTGATGCGTCCGCCGCGTCCGCCAACCGTCCGGATGATCTTGAAAGCCGACCGGGACAACGATCAACGACGACGTACGTTCATGCAGGTCAACGACAAGTCACTCACGTTTCCCCAGGTCACCGGCTCCCACTTTCTACAACCGGTGCTGTATCCGCCCTCGAATTCTGCGCAGTCCGGTCGGCTCCCGGGGCCGCCAGAGCGCCGCCAGTCATTGAGTGAGGACCTCTTTGATCACGTGCGGGACAGGCCGCTCTGGGTGGCGCTGTCCGCGAGGTCGAGGGTGCCGGACTGGCAGGTGAAGGTCATGGTCGAGTCGGGGTACGCCGCGCTGGCCGAGCCCTGGTGGACGTCGTCGACGTAGACGTCCCTGGCGAGGCTGCTGGCTCCGTAGCGGAGGGTCACCGTGCCGCCCGACGCTGTCCAGCTGAACCCGGCGGCCCCGGTGATGCGGACCTTGACGGTGTGGCCGTCGCGCTGGCCCGCGTACCAGACGCCGGCGCTGGGCATGTCGACGCTGCCTGTCCCCGAGCCGCCGAAGGTCATCAGGTACCCGGGGCTGGCCAGGCTCACGCGGATCTTCCCGCCCTCGCTGTCCGGGAGGTCACCGATCTGCTTCTGCAGCAGCCACACGCCGGGCAGGCAGCTCGTGCCCTGCACGGGTACCGGGGCGGGCTGCGCGGGGCTCGTGGCGGGCTGAGTGGCCGCTGGGGCAGGGGTACGCGACGGCGGGAGCATCGGGACCGTGGGGCCAGGAGCAGGGCCGGGGCCGGGCGCGACCGGGTCAGGTGGTGGTGACGGTGCCCCGGTCTGGGGTGTGTACGGCGGGCGCGAGTCCGTTGTGGTGGGCGTGGCGGAGGGCGAACCGGGAGCCGGTCCGGCCCGGAGGGTCTGCCAGATCGACACGCCGCCAGCGATCAGTGCGCCGAGGACGGCGGCCAGTACGGTCGCCACGGCTGCGATGACGACAGGTTTCGTTCGCTGAGGTGCTGGCTCTTCGGCCATCCGACGCTCCAGGTACTTCGCGGCCCCACACCGGCCGCGCCGCGCTACAGAAGACTTCCCATCAGAGCAGACGGCGGGCTGGTTACCCGGTTCCTGTCGTAACGCGGACAAGCTCCGCGATCATGGCGCTGTGCCATGCCGGGCAGCAGGGATTGACGATCGCCACTGGATGACGGTTGACTGGACGCACATTCAGTACACAGTGGAGGGAGCACCCATGATCCGCCGCATCCTGCTCGCCGGGGCCGTCTGCGTGGCGGCTGCCGCCGTCAGCCCGGCGCCGGCCCAGGCCGTGCCGCTCTATGGTTCCGAGATCAGGTACTACCAGGGCAGCGTCTCCGGCCCCGTCATCGGCGGCGCCTACCGGGCCTGCCGGTCCGGCGTGTGGGAACGCTGGGGCACCGTCACGCCCGTCTTCACCGAACGCCGGTTCTACTGCAACTGAGCGCGCCCTCAGGCTCCTCAGCCGAAGTCGTAGACCGTGACCTCGATCCCCGCAGCGACCAGAGTCCGCTCGACGAGCGGCTCGACCAGCTCCCACCTGCCGCCGGCCAGGCCGCAGCCGATCCGGGGCATGTGGACGGAGGCACCCAGGGCACTCGCGTGACCGGCCAGCGCGGCCAGGCACTTCCCGATCGCCTCGTACCGGACGGGCGGGCCGGCACTGCCCGTCCGGGTCCCGCGCTGGCCGACCATGTTCGCCACCCACAGATCCGGCTGGACCTGCACGAGCCGGGTCGCGCCCAGCCCGAAGCCGTTACCGGCCCGGCCCCGGTGCCAGGCGCGGTAGTCGCGCTCCGGCTCCGGCCACCGCCGGGAGATCGCGAGCACGAACCCCTTACCCCAGCCGCCCAGATCGTTGCACACGTGCGCGACGACCTTCGGACCCTTGGCCTGCGGGCTGGTCGCGTCGCCTTTGAGGTACCGGATCGTCATCGGGGCAGCATGCCAGCCGGGCACGACAGTCTCACCTCCATTTTCAGGCTGGCCGGAGTGCGACGTGGATGCCGATGTGGACGCCGGAGCTGGCGCTGGTCGCGGTGCGGATGCCTGTGCCGCCCGCGCTGGGCTGGGTGACGTCCGAGGCTTCCGCCAGGGCGTCGCGCGGCAGGTCGGCGTTGGGCGAGGACGCCTCGTACCGCTCCGTGCCGCCGGGCGGGGTCACGCCACCCTCGGCGTTGACTCCGGCGAGGTGGATCAGCCGGGTACCAGCCACGGTCGTCGTGATCGACGGCGCATCGATCGACGTGTCGGCGGTGGCGTCGGCGAGCACGCCCGAGGCGTCGACGGGGCTGGCGGTGGAGACTCCGCGGTAGGTGGAGATCCCGCCAGCGACACGCCGCGCGAGTGCGCTGTTCCAGGTGTAGCTGGCCGGTTCGGCTCCGCCGGCCACCCGCACGTACACCAGGTGACGGAGCTGGCCGGGGATCGCGGCCTGCCGGACCTCCGTCCAGCCGGCCGGGGCCGTGATCGCCGAGTCGTCGCTGTTCACGACGACCGAGGCGACCATGACGTCCCCGCTGGCGGTGCCGGCCGGGCGCTGGATGGCCATGGCGATCCGCCCGGCGGCCGACCCCGAGGAGGCCGAGGCGACGAACGAGATGCCCGGGGTACCGGAGGCCGGCCTGAGCGCGAGTACCGACGCGATGTGCACCCCGGCCTGCGCTGCCGTGGCGGTGCGCGCCGTGGCCGGCCCGGCGGCGGGCTGAGCCACGTCGGCCGCCTCGGCGAGCGCGTCGCGGGGCAGGTCGAGGTTCGGTGAGGTCACGTCGTAGCGTTCCGCCGTGTCGGCTGCCGGGGTCACGCCGCCCTCTCCGTTGACGGCGTTGAGATACACGAGCCGCGTACCAGGGACGGTGGTGACCAGGGCCGGAGCCTCGATCTCGGTGTCGGCGGTGCTGTCGGCGAGGGCGGCCGAGACGTCGACCGGGTTGCCGGGGTCGGCCCCGAGGTACGACGAGATGCCGCCGGCCAGCCGCCGGAAGTCCGCTGTCAGGGACCAGGTGTAGGTCGCGGGCTCGGAGGCACCGGCCACCCTGGTGTACACGGCCTGCCGGAGCTTGAACGAGATGGCGTCCTGCCGTACCAGGGTCCACCCGGCCGGGGTCGCCAGGCCCGGGTCGTGGTCGTTGACCACGATGGACGCGACCATCAGGTCCCCGGGTGCCGTACCGGGCGGCTTGCCGATCGTGATGCTGCTGCGGCCCTCTGGCGAGCTGTCGGAGGCCGAGGACCGGTAGGTGATGCCGGCCGACTCGATGTAGGCGGCCGTGTACGTGACGGGAACCTCGGGCAGGGTCACGGTGTGCGTGGCCGTCCCGCCATCCGACCAGGCCGCGAACTCCCAGACCTTGCCCTGCGCGTCCTGTGGCGACAGCGCGGTGAGCTCGCGCTGCGTGCCGGCCACGCCCCGGATCATCGCCGGAGCGGTGAGCGGCTGCCCGTCGAGCGTGAGCCGGAGCCCGGCCGGGGAGGTCGCGAGGGTGAAGTCCACCGTGGTCGGCAGGATGTCCCGCGTGACGTGGTGCGTCAGGCCCGCCGAGTCCTTGACGGTGAGGTGGATCCGGTAGAAGACGTCAGCCGACATCTCCCCCGTCCTCGGGATCTCGAACGAGCCGGAGGTCTGCCCGGACACCGGCCCGAGGAACGGATGCACGTGGTCCTCGTGGTGGAACACGACCTCCCAGGTGAAGGCCGGCGGCGGCAGGGTGCCGTCCTCGGTGTCCGTCCCGGTCCCGGAGTAACTGATCGTCTGGCCGGCCACGTACTTCGCGCCCGACGGCGGCTGGCCGATCACCGCCACCGGATGGTCGTTGTCGATCACGCGGAGCAGTGCCTCGGCGCTCACGTCCGTGCCGAGGCTGTTGGACACGCGAACCCGGAAGCGCGCGTTGTCGTCGGCGAGGCTCGCCGAGGGGATCGTGTACGTCTGCGAGGTCGCCCCGGGGATGTCAGCCCCGTCGCGCTGCCACTGGTACGCCAGCGGCGCCGTGCCACTGGCCGAGACCGTGAACGACACCGGGTCGCCGATGGCCACGGTCTGCGGCTGCGGATCGCTGGTCACCATCGGGGCGACGGCAGCGTCGTAGGAGATCCGGGTGACGGCGGCAGGGTTCTTGTCGGCGCGGGTGAGCACCCACATGTACCCGTCGTCGGAGACCGCCAGATCGATCACGAACCTGAACTTGGTACCGAACGGCTGCACGGCCGCGTTACCCGGGTTGAGCTGCCGGATCCACGAGGAGCAGTAGTCACCGAAGAAGTACTTCCCGACGTACTGGCCGGGGAACTGTGCCGTCTTCGGGTTGTAGAAGACACCACCCGTGATGGCGCAGCCGGTGGTGGCGATGTCGCCGTCATGCTGGTACGCGAAAAGGGGTGTTGTGAAACGGGTGTCGGTGGACGGGCCCTCCACAGTGGGCCAGCCGTAGTTCGCGCCGGCCTGCCCCTCGTTGATCTCCTCCCACGTGTCCAGCCCGACATCGTTGATGAAGTACCGCCCCGTGCCCGGCTGGAAGGCAGCCGTGAACGGATTGCGCAGGCCCAGCGCCCAGATCGCCCGGTTGATGCCGGTCGTCTGGCCGTAGAACGGGTTGTCCGGCGGGATCGTGCCGTCGGCGTTGATCCGCAGGATCTTGCCGAGCGGGCTGGTGAGCTGCTGGGCCTTCACGCTCGACGCGTTGTCCCCGACCGGGATGTAGAGCTTGCCGTCCGGCCCGAAGTGGATGTCGCCCCCGTTGTGGACGAGCGCGGTACCGAGGGTGGGCAGCTCAAGGATGATCTTCTCGCTGCCGGGCACGGCCTGGTCGCCATTGGCCGTGAACCGGCTGACCCGGTTGTGCGGGGTCGGCGCGGGGGCCGTGTAGTACAGGTAGAGGTAGCTGTTCGCCGCGAAGTCGGGATCGAAGGCGATGCCGAGCAGCCCGCGTTCGCTGCGCGCGTCCACGTCGAGGGTCAGGAAGGGCTGCGGGAGCATCGCGCCGTTCTTGATCACGCGGAGCGCACCGGCCTGCTCCGAGACGAAGATCCGGCCGTCTGGCGCGAGTTCCATCGCGGTCGGCGCGGTCGGTGAGGCGACCACCGCCTCCGAGAACCCGGACGGGACGACAGCGTGCGCCGCCTCGGGCAGCGCCGTCACCGCCAGCGCCGTCACCAGCGCGGTCGCCAGGAGTCCTCGCGCCGCCCGCGCGAACGGAATCGACAGCGGAATCGCCATCCGGGTGGCCCCCTCATCGCCCAGCAGTCACTCCACAGGTCACATTGCCGTTTGGATCGTGCCATGCAGGGCAAAGGCCGCGAGACGGTTCACGCGATTCAGCCGGCGGCGGGGGCTAGTCCGCCTGGCTCTGGTCCCAGGACACCGTACCCATCGCACACCTCCGGCTCGCCTCGCAGCACGCCGGTCACGGACCGTACCGGCGCCGCAAAGCTAGGAACCGCCGCGTGCACGCCACTGCAATCTCGCTGCAATGCCAGGTCAGGGCGCTGTTCAGGGGTGCGACAGGCCGGGCGGCGCAGCCGAGGAGACTGCGCCGCCCATACACCGTCCGGTACTGGCTACTCCGCGTAGCGCTGGCCCTTGGCCTGGGCGCTGTAGCCGATGCTCCAGATGTAGCCGTCCGGGTCGGCGAACGTGCCACCGTATCCGCCCCACGGCGTGGAGGCCGCGGGCTTGAGGATCGTGGCTCCGGCCTTCCCGGCCTCGGCGAGGATCTCGTCGACCCGCGCCTCGGTGCGGACGACGTAGGTGAGGGCCAGCCCGCTGAAGCCGCCGCCCTCGGGGCTCGTGCCCATCTCGGCCGCCAGGCCCTCGCGGCCGTAGAAGCCGACGAGCGGGCCGTCTTCCAGGGCGAAGAACACCGACACGCCGTAGTCCTGGTCGATCTCCCAGCCGAGCCCCTCGGTGTAGAACTGCTTGGTCCGGGCCATGTCCCCGACTCCGAGAAGGATCGCGCTCAGGTTCGCTTTCATGCGTTGTCTCCTGTGGTGGAAAGTGCCAGTGAGGTTGACGCCAGTCTTCAAGGAGACGTGAAGTTGATCAACGACACCTTCGGAATGGTGCGATGAGCGCGGCTAATCGCCGGCGGGCATCGCCTCGCGCTGGGCCACGACAGCTTCGGCGAACGACCTGAGCATGACCGTCGCCGCATCGGTACGCCAGAGCAGGCCCCATTCCAGCGGGGGCGCGTCGTGGATCGGCACGAACGCCAGGGCTGGCCGGTTGTAGTGGTAGCGGTCGTCGGCCGCCCAGCTGGCTGCCATGAAGACGCCCTTGCCGGAGGCCACCAGCGACCATGCCGTCTCCCACTCGGCGACAGCGAAGGCTGGCTGGATCGGCCGGCCCCCGGGTGTCCGCGCCGGGATGTGATGCCTGATCCAGTAGTCCGGCGGCCCGTCGACGGTCACCACGTCCAGCCCGGCGAGGTCCTCCATGCTGATGGCCTGCCGCTGGGCGAGCGGATGCCCGGAGCTGACGACGAGCACGCGCGGCAGGGAGAAGACCAGCGGGCCGGCGGTCAGGCCTGGTTCCTCTGCCGGGCGGATCGTGAGCTGGAGGTCGAGTTGCCCCGACTGCAGGCCTCCGAACGGGTCGCTGAGCGGCACCTCCCGGATCTGGATGTCACAGTCCGGGTTCGCGGTGCCGAAAGCCGTGGCCGCCGCGAGGACCAGGTCACCGGACCAGGCGGACTGCACGCCGACGCGCAGGACACCGGCGAAGCCGCGGCCGGTCGCCGAGGCTCTCGCGACGGCGTCCTGGATCTGCCGGTACCCGGGTACGAGGTCCGCGCGAAGCTGCGTGCCGAGGTCCGTCAGCCGCACCGTCCGGTTGTTGCGGTCGAACAGCAGGCCACCGAGCTGGCGCTCCTGCTTCTTGATCGACTGGCTGACCCGGGACTGTGTCAGGCGCAGCCGCTCGGCTGCCCGCCCGAAGTGCAGTTCCTCAGCCAGGGTCAAGAAGATCTCGATCTCCCGTAATTCCATCCGAATGCCACAACCCTGTCATTAGCAAAACTCATCACAGCCTCAAGCAAGATTAATCATCCATCGGGACTTCGCACATCACGGTTGGTGCGCAGGGGCGGCGCCGCCCGGGATCCATTGAGGACCGGCTCGCCACAACGGTATGGCAGCCCGAGCCGCACCGGGCAGCCAGCGTGACCACCCACCTGCACAAGCCGCCCGGCCCAGGCGGACGAATGAGGAAACATTGCTTCCGGCGCGAAACCCGACGCCCCCTGCCGCCGTGCTGCCCGACTGTGACGGCGTGCTCGTCGACAGCGAGCCGGTGCTGAGCCTGGCCCTGCACGACGAGCTGGTCAGGTACGGCGCGACCGTGCCAGCTGGTGAGCTGCTCTCCCGGTGACCCTGCCGCCCGACTTCGCCGACTCGGTGACCCTGCGGGACCGTCCTGCCGCTTCGGCTTCGTCCCGATCAGCAACACCGAGGTGTACTGGCACGTGACTCAGGCTGTCGCGTTCGTTGCTTCGCGGCAGGGAACGCATGTCTGTCCTATGTGGCTGGACGATGGTCCGACGTGAGCGGGCTCCTGGCGGAGGTGGCGGTGGCGCTCTGGCTCGCGGCAGGTCCGGCCGGGGCCGGCACCGCGCCGGTCCCGGCCGGCTCAGCTCCTCCGAACCCGCCAGGCAGGCCACGACCAGGCCGGACGGCGCCATGTGAGGCCCCGCGCGGGCGGGCACCGGCCTGGTGCCCGCCCGCGCGGCTTCCTCGTTACGCGCGACCTACGTCACGGAAGATTGAAATAGGTCGAACTCCACTCGTAGTTGTAGTGGTGCCATCCGCCGTAGATGCCAATCGTGTAGAAGACGACGTAGCCGGATCGGTATCCCTTGAGGTCAGCCGCGCGCAGGTGCTCGGTCGAGAAGATCCCTGTGTAGCACGCGTCTCCGTGCGTCCAGGTCCGGCCCGCGAGCATGGTGCCACCCGCCGAGTACACCGAGACGCCGATGCCGAGCCCGTAGCCGTCGCAGTAGGCGTCCCGCAGGTTGTACGAGAAGTACAGCGAGTCACTGAGGCTCATGACTCTGAGCTCATGGTGGCCGTACTGGTTGTCCCTGACCCAGTACCCGTCGGCGTGGGCCGGGGCGGCGAAACCGATCGCCGCGACTATCGACACGACCAGCGCGACCAGGACACTGCGAATGGATCGCTTCATGCACCCTCCTGCGTGTTCGGTCCGTTGTGGACCAGGCGTCGGCGCGCCAGATGCCCGCGCCGGAAGCAGGCTAAAATCGCCGCCTTACCAGGTCCTTACCACCGCCGGACCGCAGGAGATCCTGGACGGGGCGCTAGGCCGGCATGGCCAGGCCCTCGCGCCAGCGGACCAGGACTGCGAGGTCGCGGGACGGCTCGACCCCGAGCTCGCGGCGCAGGAGGTCACGGTAGGCGGCGAAGCCCCGGCGTGCCTCCACCCAGTTGTCCTCCTCGATGTGCGCCTCCAGGAGGACCCGCTGGGCGCTCTCGCGCAGCGGTTCGGAGTTGATGGCCATCATGGCGGCCTCGACGGCCTCGCCGTGCCTGCCCATGCCGCTCAGCAGGCGGCTGAGGGCTTCGAGCGCGTGCAGCATCCGCTGGCGCATGCGCTCGCGTTCGGTGAGCGCCCAGTCGTCGTAGCAGCCGGGCAGCAGGTCGAGCGCGCCCTCGAACCGCCCGGCGATGGTCAGGTCGTCCGGGCGGGGCCTGCCGGACATGAGCCGGGCCGCCCACTCCCCGATGACGTGCACGTCGACGGCCACGTCCTCGCGTAACTCCAGCGACCACTTGTCGGAGTCGAACACGTCGATGTCGGCGGCCTTGAGCCGCCACAGCGCCGAGCGCAGGTTGCCTGCCGCGCGGCGGTCCGTGCACAGCGGCCACAGTGCGCCCGCCGCGTGGCAGCGCTCGACCCGGCCCCTGCGTAACGCCATGAAGGCCAGGAGCCGTTTACTTCCCTCCGGTACCTTGATCCGGTTGCCGTCCTGGGTCACGTACGGCCCGCCGAGCAGATGCAGTGTGGCCGGGCCAGCCTTGCCACGAGCGCGCGTACCCTCTGGTGCGCCGGTCCTCATGGTTCCCCCTTCAGCCGTTCGCACGTGCCGATAGGGGTATGGTGTGCCGAATATTGCCTGCTTGCCCCCGAAATGCGGAAACTCTTATCAATAAGCGAACATGGACGGTAGTGCCGTGGACAGTGCTCGCGGGACTGTCAGCGCGGCTGCCCGGCCGGCGCTAGCCCGGCGGCGGCCTGCGGAACACGGGCGGCCTGTCCTCCTCCGGTTCGATGGGCGTGCCGCGCCGGGCACCGACGAAGATCACGATGGCCTCCGGCTCGCGTCCCTTGTCGAGGGCCGCCCGGATCTCCCCGTTGTCGAGGGTGCCGTCCGGGCGGACGAGCAGCGCCAGCAGCCCGGCCCGCGCGATCATGAGCGGCTGGCGGTCGGCGGCCCGCGCGACGCCGACCGTGATCCAGCGCCGGTCCTTGAGCTTGGCCAGCGTCTCCTGGAGCGTGCCGAACACGTCCTCCGGCACCGGGACGGCGTACTCGTCCGGCGGGTAGGCGACCTGGCCGATCTTGTCCTCCTCGCCGGGGAACCACTTGCCGCGCAGCAGCTCCACGAGGCGGCGGGCGGCACGCTCGACGTCGTCGACCAGGTACACGTCGACCAGGTCCTTGCGCGGGGTCACAGTGCAGCCGGCCTCGCGGCGGCGAGTGAAGGCGATCCACGGGTACGACGGGGTCGCGGTGCCGGGCAGGTCTGCCGGGAGCGCGGGCACGAGGATGTCCACGCGCGGCGGCTGCTGCCCGTCCGAGCTGAGCGGAATGCGGTCGAGGTGCTGGGCTTCCTCGATGGCGCCGGCCACGTAGTCGGCACGGGTCCGGCAGATCCGGGTCTCCACGCCCGGGCCGAACAGCGCCCGGACGTAGGAGGCGATGGCCTCGCTGGCCGGCGGGGCCGGCAGGTACCCGGCGGGCGGCAGCTCACCGAAGCCGAGGTCGCGCAGGCCCGGCCACTGCCCGGCCGAGGCGGGGATCGCGTTCTCCATCGTGGAGATGGTCTCCTCCAGCCAGCGCGGCTTGACGTGCTGGCGGGCCAGGTGGGCCTTCAGGTTCTCCAGGGCGCCGTTCAGGTCGGCGTTGGCCACGTTGACCGGGGTGCCGACGGCGGCCCAGGCGACGGACAGGTGCGCCTGGAACTGGAGTACCTGGGCGAGGAACACGTCCCACGGCCGCATGCCGAGCCGCTCCTGCCAGACTCGGCGCGGAGAGGTGCCGTCGATGTCGCGGCGAGCCGTCCACACGTCGAGCAGCCAGAAGCCGTCCGCCCGGGCCAGGATGCCGAGCGGGACGCCCTCGCCGCCCGGCGCGCCGGCCGGGTCCTGCCAGTCGCGGCCGGTGATCGGCGGGACGGGCAGGCCGGGGCCCGCCGGGATGAGCCAGGGCGCGCCGCGTTCGCGTTCCCGTTCGTAGTACGCGGAGGCGAGCCAGTTGCGCCAGCGGAACGTCTCGCGCGCGCTCAGGCCGGACATGGTGTCCTCACGGAGCCGGATCACGACGCCCTCTGCCGAGTACGGGCGGATGGGCGCGCCGGGTGAGCACGGGTCCTCGCAGAGGTTGCCGTAGACGTTCTCCTCGCCGTAGAGCCAGCTCGCCGGGACGACCTCGACGACCCAGAATCCGTCGTCGGCCGGTACGAGGTCCGCGAGCGGGATCTTCACGACCTGGTGGGAGCGGAGCGGGCGGCCGGCCGGGCTGATCGCGAGGCCGGGGCCGGCGTGCAGCTCGCCGTCGTCCATCCACAGTGGATAGCCGTGCACGACGCCGGTACCTGCGGCCAGGCCGGCCGACAGGGCCAGCTCCCGGGCGTAGTCCTGCATGACGGTCAGGTGCTCGGCGCGGAGGAACAGGCCGTCGGCCGGGTTGAGCCGGGTGATGCCGCCGGACGCAGAGCTGGGCGTGCCAGTGGTCATGGCCGTGCCTCCTCCGGAAGAGCGGCGTGCAGCGGGTTCGGCAGGGTCAGCACGGCGTCGTGCCCGTCGTTGACGGTGCCGGGCGGCCCGCCTGCCAGCCCGGCGAGCGGGACGACCGGGCCGGAGCCGAAGATGGGCGTCTCGCCGGTACCGCGCACGATCAGCCGGATCACCTCGTTGACCGGGCGGTCGGCCATCGTCACCGTGACGGTCAGCGTGTCCTCGTCGTAGCGGACGTGGTGGAAGTCCTCGTCGACCCAGCCGCGTTCCGACAGCGACGTGATGGCGACCGCCCGGCGGGACACCGAGCCGGCCACCAGCGGGCGGGTGACCATGAAGGTCAGCAGCGTGGCGTCCTCGTTCCAGCCGACCGTCTCCGGGATGACGCGCGGCCCGCCGGCGTCGGCCTCGCCGCTGTCGTGGAGGAGGCCGGGGGCCAGGCCGCAGGTGAGCTCCTGGATGGTGGTCGCCGGGATCAGCGCCGTGCGGGCACTGCCGTTGACCCGGACGCGGAGGACCTCACAGCAGCCGTCGTTGTCCCGGACGTCGATCTCCACCCGGGCGAGGGTGACGGCGGCGTCTTCTTCCAGTACCGGGAAAAGGGTGTAGCCCTGGCCACCGGGGTCCGGAGCCGGCCGCAGCTCGGCGGCGTCCTTCGCCGCCAGGCGCCGGAACTCGCGCAGCAGCGCGGCGGCGCGCTCGGCCGGCGGGTGCTGCACGACAGCGTGCTGGGCGGCGTGCGCTTCCTCGCCTGCCGGGTCGTCCTCCCAGACCTTCTCCAGGCCGAGCAGGACACGGACCCGGTGGTAGGGGCGCCAGCGGGACGGGCACGCGTCGTGGCGGAGGGAGATCCGGGCGGTTTCGAGGATGCGGGAGTACTCGTCGTGGCGGCGGTTGATGTCGCAGGGATCGGACAGCGTCGGCACCGGATTGCCTGGGCAGCAGTCGAACTCGACGACCAGGCAGCCGTGGACCGTCCTGGTCGAGCACTCCTTCTCCGGTGGTTCGAGCCCGGTCACCCAGTCGCGCAGGTCGAGGCACCAGGTGCTCTCCGACAGCAGCTCGCGGCCGACGCCGTCGATGGCCAGGCCCGCCGAGGCCGTCAGGTTGCGGACGCCGTCGACGCCGATCTGGTAGCCCCAGACCACGCCAGGCCCGTGCAGCCACGCCGAGTGCAGCATCTGCTTGCCGCGCGGGTTGCCCTGCATGGTGCGGAAGTCGTCCTCGCCGAGCAGCATCCCGTACGCGACGCGCAGCGCCAGGAACGGATTGACCGGCAGGTCGCCCGTGCAGCAGGACTCACACTCACAGGGCTGCTGTTCATGCGCCGTCATCAGGTCTCCTCGGAGGCTCGCCGGGGAAGGGCAGTGCCGCCTTCGCGTACTCGCGGCGGATCGCGGTCACCAGGTGCCGCTGGCAGATCGGCCGGTCCTCGGCCGCTGCCAGGAACGCCGCCGCGATGGCCGCGTTGCGGATCCAGCCGCCCGGCACCGGGTACAGCCGGGCGAGCATGGTGAGGTCCACGCTGGGGGCGAGGATCCCGGGCGGCAGGTGCAGCGGCCACAGCGCGCGCCGGCCGTCGAGATCCGGGAGGCCGAACTCGACCACGGTGTCCATCCGGCGGAGGAAGGCCGGGTCGATGTTGTGGCTGAGGTTCGTGGCGAGCACGGCCAGGCCGTCGAAGCGGTCGAGGCGCTGCAGGAGGTACGCCGTCTCCAGGTTCGCGTACCGGTCGTGGGCGTCGCTGATCTCCGTCCGCATGCCGAACAGCGCGTCGGCCTCGTCGAGGAACAGCACGGCCTGCGTGCGCTCGGCGGCGTCGAACGCTGTCGCCAGGTTCTTCTCCGTCTCCCCGATCCACTTCGACACCACGCGGGACACGTCGACGACGAGCAGGTCCGTGCCTGCCGCCGTGGCGACGGCCTCGGCCGCGAGGGACTTGCCGGTACCGGGCGGGCCGGAGAACAGCAGCCGCGTGCCGCGCGAGGCCCTGGCCCGTTCGCGCAGGCCCCAGTCGTCGAGCACCACGGACTGGAGGGCGAGGCGGGCCACGGAGTCGCGGAGCTGCCCGGCGATGTCCTCCGTCACGACCAGCCGCTCCCACGGCACGTCCGGTGTGGTCAGCGTCATGCCGGCCGGCAGTGTGAGCCCGGCCCGGGCCCGGATCAGGGCCGGGATGTCGGGCAGGCCGATCTCGGGGGCAGGCAGGCCGGCCTGGTCGCTGGCGTCGACGGCCAGCTCGGCGATCAGCGCCGGGTCCAGCGGGTACCGGGCGGCGAGCCGGCCAGCGTGCTCGGCGAGGTGCGGTACCGCGCTCCGCCACGCCTCCCGGCAGTCGTCCACGTCGGCCGGGCCAGCCGGTACCTGCTGCACGGGCCGGCCACCCGGCGCCCGGACGCTGCCCGGCGCGGCGCACACGAGAATCGGGCCGGGCAGGTCGCGCGTCGCGAGGACGGGTACCACGATCGAGCCCTCCGCCGGGGGCGGCACGACGATGACGGGCACAGCCCCTCGCACCGTCGCGTGGGCGACGAGCAGGGCGATCGCCCCGTGGTCGTGCGGGGCTGGAGCTGCTGCCACCAGCGGTACACCTGCCTCTGCCGCGACGGCGGCACAACGGCCGAGACCTACTGCCTCGTCCGCGCTGGTCAGCAGCAGGGTCCGGTCACCGCCGTTCGCGATGGCACTCACCGCGCGCTGCACGGCCGGGGTCTTGAGCCAGTTCCGCAGCCCCGCCGGAGCCTCAGGGACGCCACGTCGTTCCATAGTGGACGGCCAGGATTCGTTGCCGTGCAAGGCTTCCCAGAGCCGGTCCGCGAGAGTGAGCGATCGTTCGTAGAGCGGGACGGCCGGGTCGGCGATCCGCAGCAGCCGGTGCCGGACAGCGGCACCCTCGGTCAGCGCCCAGCGCAGCGCCACGCGGTCACCGATCAGCAGGGCGGCCAGCCCAGCCGTCACGCGCGGCTCGCCGTGGACGTTGAGCGTGCGGAGCGTGGACGCCAGGCCCTCGTGTTCCTCCGGAAGGCCCGCGAGCAGGATCAGGTCCTGGTCGAGCAGCCCGAGCCGGAACCGCTCGGACAGCACGTCGAACGGCCCGGGCTCCCCCGACGGCTCCCCCGCCTCCGCGGCCCACGACCGCAGGAAGGCCACGGCCGTCCCGCCGTCCGGCCCGACCCGTTCCTCGAGCACCGCAGCGATCCGCAGGGCCAGGCCCGCGGCCCGCGCGGACAGGTCCCTGCTGAGCACGATCGGGTCAGACATAGCGGAACACCACCACGCTGCCCAGCCACGGCACCCAGCCGGGATCGACGTCGAGCCCGGCGCGCCGCACGCCGACGTCCACGCTGTCCAGTGGCAGGTGGACCTCGATCCAGCCCGGCTCGGCGAAGACCAGGCCGTGCCGCGCCGCCACGCCCAGCACGACCGCCGCCGGGTCCTCGTCAGGATCGGCGGCCAGGCGGGTGGCCGTCGCCTGTGCCCAGCGTGCGGCGTGTGCCGCGACCCGGTCTTTTTCCTTTGTACCTGCTGCCAGCAGCCGGTCCAGTTCCCCAGCCCGCGCGGCGTCCAGCCCAGCGAAGGCCAGCACGGCCGGGTCGTCACGCGGGGCCGGGACGAGCGCGCCCGCGATCTCCCGCAGCACCCACGGCACCGGCCGGCCGGCGAGCACGTCATCGGCCAGCAACTCCTCCGGCATGCCGGCCTCGCCCGCTGTCGCGATCAGGAACAGCAGGCCGGCCCAGCGGGTCTCCCGGACAGCGGACTCCTGGACGACAGGCCCCCGGGCAACGGATTCCTCGGCGACCGGCTCCCGATCCGGGGAGACCCTGGGCACCGGGCGGGCGCTCGCCAGCAGTTCCGCCACGCGCGCGGCGACGCCGGTCGTGACGTGCTGGGCGAGGGCTGCTGGTTCCGTGCTCGCGACGAGCAGGATGGCCCAGGCTTCCAGGGTGCTCTCCGCTGACGGATCGGCGGAGCGCGCCCCGATCCGGAGCCTCGACCGGTGGATGTGCGCGGCGAGCGGCGCATGGCGCAACAGGGCGTTCGCCCGCGCTTCCGTCACGGCGTGCGCGGCGCTGCCCGGCTCGGGTACCGGAGCGAGGGGCTGGAGTGTGCTGTGGCCGGTGGAGGCCTGGTAGACCAGCGCGGCGATCCGGGGCCAGTACCCGGTACCGAAGAGCCGATGCAGGGCCGCCCAGCCGATCTGGGCGGCCACCTGCACCAGGGCCGCGGCGGCCAGCTCGGGACGTGCTCGCAGTGCGGAGAAGGCGATGCCGGCCGGGTCGCCGGACGGCACGTCACCCGGGGCCGGGGCAGCGGTGCCGGGCGTGACCCGGACAGGTATCGAAGCAGCATCGGCATTCGTGCCACTGTGGACGATCACGGGTGCCGCGGGCGGCGGGGATGTGGCTGGCGTGCCGGGCAGGAAGCCCAGGAGGCGCCAGGCCCAGGCGCGGGTGAAGGTACGGGTCGCGCAGCCGGTGAGCACGTCGGCGAGCGCGGCCGGTGCTGCTGGATAGTGGACGGCCTCGCCGCTGCCGAGCGCGGCGCGGAGCGCTTCGAGGAGGGCGAGCGCCCAGCGTTCCTGGACGTCGGCGTCGCGGCCGGACAGGTCGAGGGCGACGGGGACGTCGAGCCGGCGGACCAGCCACTCGCCGGGCGGGAGGCTCACCGAGCTGAGCGCCATCGCCAGGCCGCCGTTCGCGAGCCCGTTCAGGAGGGCGGAGACGCGCGGGCCGGGGTCGGCCCCGTCCGGGGCACGCCGGACCGTGGCGCTCAGGCGGGAGATGGCGAGGCTGGTCATCCGACACGCACCCGGCCAGCGACGGAGGTCTCCCCCAGCCGTGTACCGGTCGCGGCCCGGCCGAGCACCACCGGCCCGCCCGTTTCGCCGACCACTGCCGGGCTCCACGGCACCGAGGGGCCGACGAAGGACGTGAGTGCCACCCGCAGCCGGGCGCCGACCCGCATGCCCGGCCCCAGCTCCAGCAGCTCGTACCGGGTGTGGGCCGGGCGGTGGGCCTCGGTGATGCCGAGCGTGACGGCGCGCTGTTCCTCGCTGAGGGTGCCCGGTACGAGCAGGCAGAACCGGTGCGCCGTGCGGGTGTAGGAATCAGAGCCCGCCGCCTGCCCGCCGACCATGAACCGGCCGAGGGTACCGGTCTGCCGGGCCGAGCCGCCGACCGCCGGTGCCGCCGGGCCGTGCGGGCTGAGGCCCAGCACCGTGCCGCCCAGGCCCCGCAGCTGCCACTCCTCGACGATGACGGGCGGGCGGCCGAGGTAGATGCCGATGGTGCGGATCAGGGCTGCCCTGGTACCACGCCGGCGGAACAGCGTGTACGCCTCCGCGATGAGCTGACGCCGGGCCGGCTCCGGCCAGCGCCGGTCGAGGACGAGCCCCGCGAAGCCGGCCAGCCACGACAGGGCCTCCTGCGGGGTGGCGTGCGGGTCGGCCAGGACGGCGCGGGTCGCCGACCTCAGGTCGAGGTCACGGAGCACGCCGTCGGGCAGCGCGAGGAACTCGTACATCGCCTGCGCGTCACCGTCGTCCCGTGACCAGGATTTCGGCAGGGCGTCGAGCAGGCGGTGACCGGGGCGCTCGATCCGTACCCCGCGCACGCGGGGCGTGACGCGTTCCGTGCCGGTGAGGGTCAGCTCGATCCACAGGTACCGGCCGGGCTCGGCGCCGGCCAGGCTCTCGTACGTCTCGAAGCCCTCGTCCGGGCTGTACTGCCGCCACGGCACCTCCGAGCCGCCCGGCCGCTTGAAGAGCGCCCGTCCCGGCGCGGCCTCGCCGAGCAGCAGCGCCGACGGCAGCGGCGGCCCGTCCGGTACCACGCCGGGCCGGGCACCCCGGTCGGGCGGCGTGTACGGGACCGGGTCGGGGACGTCGTCGGCGTCGCTCGTCAGGTACCGGATGGCCAGGGCTGTGCCCGGGGGCAGGCAGGCGTCCACGAAGACCCGGCCCCAGCGGGTCCGGTACGCGCCGCTGTCGAGGCGGTAGCTCACGACCGTGCCCCGGGTGACGTGCCGGGCGGCGGAACCGGCTGTCCGGCCGATGGTCCCGCTGGCCGTGAAGGCGACCGTGCCGTCCGGGCGGGCCGCGATCGCCCCGCCGTCGTAGCCGGGGGCCGCGAGTGGTTCGAGTTCGAGTCCTGTGCCCTGCTGGTACCGGAGAAAGGGTTGTCCTGGCAGGCGCGCGATGACGACTGTCTTATCTGGAGTGATCTCGATGTCGGTGGCCCCGGCGACTTCCAGGAGGATCGCACCGTCTGGGGTGGTGACGAGCGCTTCGCCGCCATCTGCTGGCCGCCAGAGGATGTACAGCGGCCCGCCGTGGCGGGGGGCGGCGATCCGGATCGGGTCGAGGCGCTCGTGCCAGCACGGGACGGCGAGGGGCGGGCCCGGCAGCGGGCCGCGCCTGCCGTCGATGACCATCAGGCAGTACCGGCCGCTGGACCTGCGCACCAGGACCGTGGCCCTGCCGCAGGCCGCCGTGATGTCGACGGGCCGGCCGCAGACGGGAACCTTCCGGAGCACCCGGCCGGACGGCAGGTCGACGACCGTGACCAGCCCGGCTCCGGTTTCGGCGATGTAGAGCCGCTGGCGGCTGCCGGCGGCCAGCGCCCCGGGCTTCGACAGCCCGCGCAGGCACAGCCGCTCGCCGGTGACGACGCCGGCCGGCGGGCTCGACCAGAGGCCCCCGCAGTGCTCGTCGAAGGCCAGTCCGGAGGGCTGCGGCCAGTCCGGGGCTGGTTCCGGGCCGCATGTGCGCTCCACGCGGTCCTCGTGCCAGGTCAGCTCGACGCCACCGCCCGGCAGGAGCGCGGTGCCGTCGTGGGCGCAGCGCAGCCATTGTCCGTTCTGGACAATCATGCTCAGCGCCCGGCTGTCCATCA
The DNA here is from genome assembly GCF_000379825.1 of Longispora albida DSM 44784. Classification (GTDB taxonomy): domain Bacteria; phylum Actinomycetota; class Actinomycetes; order Mycobacteriales; family Micromonosporaceae; genus Longispora; species Longispora albida. Next base: position 83,001 of record NZ_KB903838.1, on the reverse strand, counting down.
GCACACCTCCGGCGGGAGTGGTACCGGAACGGCGTCGGGCGGGGCCGGCTCGTAGGGCACTCCGGGCGGCAGGGGCTGCCCGCCGGTCACGGTGATGTCCGCGAGTTCGGGGACCTCCCAGCGTTCGAGCTCGACGAGCTGGCTCGGGGTGACGGACGGCGGCTCGGTGAGGATCAGGCCTTCGAGGTACTCGACGCCGTCGACCTGCACCGCGATCGCTTCGAGTTCGGCGCGGCGGACGGCGCGGCCGAGGGGCCATCCGGAGCCGTCGGGGCCGTACGGGGGCAGCGGGGCCAGGTACTGCCGCAGGATCAGCTCGACCCAGCGCCGCACGGCGTCCACCTGGTACCCGTCCTTGACGCGCACTCCAGCCGACACGGTGATCCGCCGGTACGTGGGCGGGATGACGTACAGCTCGGTGGTGACCAGCCGCCGCTCGTCCAGGTACCGGGCGACCCGGCGCAGGAGGGCGTGGTCGGGCATCGGCGCGTTCGGCTGGTACCGGTCCTCCGGCGGGAACACGACGACGCTCACCACCCCGGCCGCCCGGATCGCCGGGGTGTCCGGGTGCAGCAGCGGCAGCGTCTCGGCGCGGGCCACGCCGGTCACCTGGGCGGCGAGTTCCGAGAAGTCGGCGGCGATGACGGCCCGGTCGCGGCGGTGTACCTCGGCGGGGATCGCGTCCAGCGCCTCGGCGAGGCTGGCTGGCTCGGCGCCGCCCGCCGCTGGCAGGGGGTTCGTGACCCGTACCGGGCCCGGCCCGCTGATCGCGGTGATGGTCCCGGCTCCCGTGTTGCCCGCGATCCCGCCGCCGTAGCGGTAGCTGAGGACGCGGATGCGCTCGCCGGGCTGGGGTACGCGCCCGTGTCCGAAGTGGACGATGCCGGTCTCGTAGTCGACCGCGAAGTGCCGGTCGCCGGGGCCGGAGCGGATGAAGCCCGGTACTTCCTGCCAGTCCCGCCAGCCCTCCGGGCCCTCCTCGACCTGGAGGCGCACCGTGCCGGGCAGGACGCGCTGGCGGGTGAGCGCTGCCTGCTGGCCGGAGTCGCCCGTGCCGGCGCCAAGCAGCTCCGGTGCCGCCGCCGAACGGGCCTGGGTCGCGCCGACCGCGTTCAGCCCGACCCACCGGACCCTGCGGATCGCGTCACTGACCGGCCGGGGCCTGCTGACCTGAAGCCACGCCACGACCAGCGCGGCCTTGCGCTCGTCGGCCAGCGGCGGGGGGCTGTCAGCGCCACCTGCCGGGCGCGGGGCCCCGCTGAGGTCTGGCAGGGTCCTGGGCAGGGTCAGCTTCACGACGCCCGTGGTGACCATGCCGCCCGTGGTGTCCCCGGCCACTTCGAGGTTGGTGAAGCCGTTGGTGCCGTTCCACAGCCGCCAGAGCATGGCCGGCGGGTCCTCGCCAAGGTTCGCGGAGCGGAACACCGCCGCGTCGTCGGCGTCGAGCGCCTGCAGGCTGAACGGCCGGGCGATCGTCTCGTCGAAGGCCACGCCGACCGAGATCGTCCGGCCCGCGAGCCGGGTCAGGTCCGTGGCCGGCTTGCGGAGCAAAGCGATCCACAGCGACCGGTCGAGGGTGGCGTCCACGTCCAGCGGCTCCGCGCCCGGGGCGAGCGGGTCGGCTGGCACCTCGGCGGTGTCGTAGAAGCCTGCCGGGTCCTCGGGGGCCAGGCCACGGGCGATGCGGGCGTGCTCGCGGCGGTCACGCTCGGCGGCCGTCGTGGCGGGCGGGACGGCGGCCTTGCCCACGCCGATCACGTCGAGCGGCCACGCGTACACCTCGTCCTCAGTCTCGAACGGCACCGGGCCGGTCGCCTCCCGGCCAGCGAGGAGCTGCACGCCCTCGGCCAGCTCCGTCGACACGGCCAGCAGCACCCGGGCGGTGCGCGCGGTGCGGGGCTGCACGCCGAGCAGCCGGAGGAACTCGACCTTGGTGGCGTCGGGGATCTGGTTGAACCGGTAGAGCAGCGACTCGCCCAGGTACGCGAACAGCTCCAGCAGCGCGATCCCCGGGTCGCTGGCGTTGTGGTCCGTCCACAGCGGGGCGCACGCCGGTATCCGCCGGACGAGTTCTTCGCGTAGCTGCTCGTACGTCCGGTTGTCGAGGATCGGGCTGATCAGCGCCACAGCCCTTTTACCTGGTCAGGTAGAAGGGATAGACCACATTGTCCGGCCGGAGGTCCGCCAGCCGCACGTACGAGATCTCGATCCATACCAGCGAGGGTTCCTCACCGGGCGTCACCGCAACGTTGGTGACCTGGATCCGGGGCTCCCAGGTGGCGAGGGCGTTGAGGATGTCCTCCCGCATCGCCGTGCGGGTGGTCAGGGTGTTGGGAGCCATCAGGTACCTGCGCAGCCCGCACCCGAAGGCCGGCAGCATGATCCGCTCGCCCGGCTCGGTGTCGAGGATCGCCTCCACCGACTGCCGGACCAGTTCCATCCCGGTCACGTACCCGGCGCCGGGCCGCACGGGGAACCGCAGGCCCGTGCCCAGCCACTCGTCCACCACATCAGCCACGCCGCCGACACTCCCCCAGCCGCGTCACCGCACCGTTCTGGCCTCTTACGGCACCGCCGGTTTCGTGTAGTCGAAGAAGCCGATCTTCACGTCGGCGCCCTTGAACGCCGCGTAGTCCTTGCCGATCGCCACCAGCTCCTGCTTCTGGGCCGCCGTCAGGCCCAGGCTCGAATAGTTGATCACGATCTCGTCGACGATGATCGGCTGGCCGGACAGCTCGTAGCCTGGCCGGCGGAAGTACACCTTGCCGTGGTACTTGAGCATGGCCTCGTCGATGTCGCGCTGCACGACCGGCTCCAGCTGCGCCCGGGTCGTCTTACCGGTGAAGTCGTAGTTCTTGCCGGAGACGCCGGTGGCGCGGACGTTGGTCCGGGGCAGGAAGTGGTCGAGATAGTGCACCTGGCCGACCCCGGGATTCGGGATCCGGCTCACGCCAACGTTCTGGAGCACCGCGCCCGACTCGGCGGCGATGTCGCTGAGCACGCCGGCCGTCACACCCTGGACCAGCTTGCCCTCCCGCGCGGCCCACAGCTTCTTGTCGAACGTCGAGCGGAAGTTCTCGAAGTCGCGCGGGAAGTCGCGGCTCGTGCGGCCCGTCGCCGCCAGGTCGTCGCGGATGCTGACCACCCGCTCGCGGTAGTACAGGTTGTACCGCTCCCACATCAGCAGGTCGTCGGCCGTGGTCAGCCCGGGAGGCGGCTTCGTGATGTCCGGCATGTGCGGGTCGAGGTACTTGGCGATGTCGGCCGGGCTCTTGATCGCCTCGGCCGCCGACTTGCCCGGCATGCCCGGCACGCAGATCCGGCCGTTGGAGAAGCGGCACCAGCTGCCGTTCGGGCCGCGCCGCCACACGTGCTCGTTGGGCAGCCGCACCTCCACGTCGTAGCCGGGCACGGTGGACTTCGCCGTCTGCGAGCGCTGCACGATCGCCAGCTCCGCGTCGACCTGCTGCGCGGTGGGCGCGACCGGCCCCTTGCCCGCCTGGAGTACCCGCGCCTCGGCGGCCTCCACAGCCGCAGCCGGAGCCGGGGCCTTGGGTGGCACGGGCTCACCGGGCCGCGCCGTCGCGGGCAGCTTCGGCGGCTCGTGGAACGCCGGGCGGAGGCCGCCGAGCTGGCGGGCGACCGTTGCGAGGTCGACAGCCGTCAGCACAGCGGCGATCCCGAGCATGGTCCACTCGAACATGCCCGGCGCGCCCACGCCCAGCAGCGTCTTCTCCGGGTTCGCCGCCGCAGAGGACAGGACCTGCCTGTCCATCATGGACTTGAACTGCTCACCGACCTGCACGGCACCAGCACCCGCCGCCACAGCCCCGGTCGCTGCGGCGGCTGCTGCGAACCCGAGCCCGGCCAGCCCGCCCGTCAGCCCCGTCAGGACGGCGATGCCGAGCGCCATCACCATCTCCACCGCGAACTTGGCGACCTCCCGGTCCTTGCTCAGCTGGTCGAAAGCCGCCTTGAGCGCGGCGGGCATCCGGCCACGGGTGGCCGCCACGGCACCGGGCAGGTCGAGCGGGTGGATGCTGCCCGACCCGATCTTCAGGATCGCCTCGTCGGTGTTGCCGAGCAGCTTGTCGAAGGAGGACGTCACGGCGGCGAACAGCGCCTGCTCGCCAGGCATCACGTCGGCCTTGTACGCGTAGTGCAGCAGGTAGCCGGCGACCGGAGCCAGCACGGGCAGGGTGATCGCCGAGGCCGCCAGGCCCTTGCCTGCCGTCGCGGCCGTCCCGGCGTGGCTCTTGCCGGTCAGGATCCACGATGCCTTCAGCTCGGCCAGGAACGGGAAGTCCCGGTACACCAGGCCGAGTGCCGCGTCGGTACCGCCGATCTGGCGCTCGCGGAGCTTGCCGAGGTCGCGGCCGAGGTCCATCAGCACGACCTTCTTCGAACCCCAGCTCAGGCCGGGTGCCGTCATCTGGTGCCTGGCCATCAGGACCCGGGGCAGCACATCCGGCGCGGAGTGCGGCTGCGCGGAGTCCCAGAGCGTCTGCATCTCCGCCGGGAGCGTGTCAGGGCCGCCGTTCACCCGGACAGCCCGGCGCGCGGTGTCACGCAGGCCGGTCAGCGTCTTCTTCAGCTCACCCAGTTCGGTCGCGGCCTTCGCTGCGGCCCGGACCGCCGCGGCGAGATCTTTCGATGTGGTACTGGTGCCGCCGGCCTTGCTCTCGGCTTCCGGTCCGGCCTGCGCGGCGCTGACCATCGCCAGGAAGTCGGCCTTCCGGGCCTCCAGCGCCCTGCGGTGCTCGCCGACCTGGCTCAGCGCTGTCAGCCGGACCAGGGTCAGTGCCCGTTTCTCGAACGCGGCCCGTTCCTCGTCCGTCGCGGGCGGGGCCTGGTTCTCGAAGCTCGCGGCTGCCGCCTGGGCCGCGCCCGGCGCCGCGTTGAGCGTGCCGAGATAGTCGTACTTCTTGCGGTGCTCCTCCGAGTCGTACCAGTCCCAGGTATGCGTGTTCGCCGGGTCCATCGGCTTGCGGTGGATCACGTCGCCGGTGCCCTGGACGACGTGCGCGAGCTCGTGCGCGATCAGCCGGCGGCCGTGCTCGGTACCGGGCGAGTACATGCCGGCCCCGAACGCGATGTCCGTGCCACTCGTGAACGCCTTCGCCGCGACCTGCCCGGCGGCACTCGCCGCGTCCGGGCCGGTGTGGACGCGCACGGCCCCCAGATCCCGGCCCAGCCTCGGCTCGAAGAAGTCACGGGCCGGCTGGTCGAGCGGCTGCCCCGTACCCAGCGCCAGATTCACCGGCAGCAGCCCCTGAGCGGGCCCGGCCGCCGCCCGGTGCACCTTCGGCTCACCCGAGCAGCCCTTCCCCGCCGCGCACCCGGCACAACAGTCCCCTGTGGACTGTCCGGTCACCCGGTCGGCGACAGCGTCGGCCTCCCGCTCCAGCGGATCGTCAGGCTGGCTCACCGCGAGCTTCGGCCAGATCCCCGCCGCCGCGACAGCCCGGCGCACCGGCTGCTTCTCGTCCTCCTTCTCCGGCTCGGGACGACCGGGAGCCGGGGAACGGGCGAGGGTACGGAGACGGCGCATCGGACCGCCTCAGAGGAAGATCACGTCGAAGGACAGGCTCGTGTTCTTGTACTGCCCCTCGAACTTCTTCACAGCCTTCTGGATGACCGGCCGCATGTTCTGCGGGACCAGCGCGGCCTCGTAGACGAGGTACACCTGGTTGATGTCGTGGATCTCCCCCGTCTTGCGGATCACCCGGTGGCCGCTGTACTTCGTCACGGCCTCGTCGAGGTCCTTGCGCACCAGCGCCTCGGCCTGGTCAACCGTGCTGCCGTGGAACACGCTCCGGCTCTTGTTGGTGAAAGCGGTCGCCCCCAGCCCGGTCGAGCTGACGTAGAAGAAGTCCGCGCGCGTCAGCCACTTCTCCGCCGGGTTCAGCGGCCGGGCAGCCGACTCGCTCATCCACACCTGGCCGTAGACGGCCTTGGCGCGCTCGGGGCCGAGCGCGTCCTCGAAGACCTTGCGGGTCTTGGCCTCGAACCTGGCGCCCTGGATCTCCAGCCGGACGATGTCCGGCTGGGGCTGCATCGGGTGCGCGGTCCGGAACGACTCGAAGGTCCGGGGCGGGTCCGGCACCTTGCCGGTGCCCTTCAGCGCGTCCTCGATCATCCGCAGCCTGCGTTCGGCGTAGAAGACGTAGTCCGCCCAGTCGAGGTGGTCGGCGGGTTTCCGCACGGAGGCTGGCCGCTGCCGCAGGGAGGCGCGCACGGCCGCGACATCGGCCAGGTTCGCCGCGGTGACCCGCTCGGCCTGGCTGCCCGCTCCGATCCGGAGTTCCTCTGGCGAGTAGCACTTCTTCTTCGTGAACCGGCACCAGCCGCCGGACTTGTCAGCCTTCTGCCGCCAGGTGTGCGTGTTCTTCCCCCCGGTGCTTCCGGCGAGCGAGTGCTCGGCGGCGAACCCGGGCTCCCCGCTGGCCTTCTGGGCCGGCGTCTCCTTCGCGAGTTGCAGCTCACGGGCGGCGTCGCCGGGTGAGAGCGTCTCGGACTTGCCGGTGCGCTCAAGGAATCCCGTGTCGCGTGGCGGTCTCGCGGCCTGGGCCGCCTCCGCGTCGAGCTTGATGGTGACCGTTGGCTCGGCGTGGACCTGGCCCTTGCCCGCCGGCTGGGCACCGGGCCCCTTGCCCGCGCCCGGCGGGGGCTCGCCTGGCTTGGCCCGCCCGCTCGCCGCGCCCGCGAGAACCACCGTGCCCAGCAGCAGGCCGCTCATGGCCAGCCGCTGCAGGGCGGCCCTGCGTTCCTCCGGGGACAGCCCGCTGCTCATGATCGCCTGGTACTGCCGGATGAAGTCATGGGAAACGGTGATCATGACTGCGGTGTTGAGCACCTTCGTCAGCCCCTCCGCCAGCACGGCGGCCCGCTCGATCACGATCGTCATCCTGGTCACCCGGCCGGCCATCAGCGCGGCCTCCGCCGCCTTCGAGGCGATCTTTCCCAGCCCGAGTGACAGGATCGACGCGACGTCGGCGGCGATGAACAGCAGGGCCTTCGCTGTGTCCTCCGGCTTGCGGATACCCAGCTCGGACTTCTCCTGGAGGTCGGCGAGAGTACTCCCGATGCTGAAGCCGGCCGCCGCGACACCGAGCCCGGCCAGCACGCCGGGAGTCGCCAGCCCTGCGGTGGCCAGGATGATCGCCAGGCCAGCGATGCCGAGCCCGATGTAGCCGAGCCAGTCGCCGAGGGAACGGGGCTCGTCGGTCCGCAGCTCACCCTCTGAGTCGTCTGGGTTCGTCCAGTACAGCATGCCCTCGGGAAAGATGAGCTTGTTGTTCAGCCTGGCGAACAGGGCTGGCGGCGGATGCGACACGCCGAGCTGGGCGTAGCTGCGGGTGAACTTCTCCTGGTCGGACAGCCCGTAGGAGACCTGTGGCCTGCCTGGTGACGTGATGTCCCGCAGTACCCACTCGAAACCTTCCGGGTAGTGGAGCTCGTTCTGGGAAGGCGTGTGGGTGAGGTAGAAGTACCACGGGATGCCGTTGGCCACCTCGACGGACTGGCCGCTGTCGTCCTGGCTGGTGACGAACTTGTCCTTGGGATAGAACACCGCTCGCACACGCTGGGCGTCCGGGAACTTGCGCTGCATCTCCAGCTGCCGTTCCAGCAGCCCGGCCGCGTACGTGAAGGCCTGGACGGCGGGGTCGTTGCCGGGCAGGTAGCTGAGCACGATGGTGTCCATCGTGGTGGTCGCCGACCCGAAGGACCGGAGCGCCTCCGCCCACTGCCCGCCGGTGGCAGCCTCCAGGCCCCTGGTTTGCAGATCACGCAGCCACGGCCCGGAGGGCGGGCCGGCCACGTACACCGGGAACTGGAGCGGGGCCGGGCTGTGGCAGTTCGGGCACGGCTTCCTGGGCGGCGTCAGTGCGGCGCTCATCTGCTCGCTCTCCCGCTGCCTGGCCCGTTCCTGCGTGTCGACAGCCTCCGCCAGCGGCAGCAGCTCGCCATAGAACGCTGACAGCGCCGCCCGCGCGGGTGCCGTACCTTCCGGGGTCAGCGCGCCGGCCGCGACCAGGGCCTCCAGGACCACGGTTTCCTGGTAGGCGTTCACCCAGGCGTCGGCCAGGGCCGCTGTGACGGGAGGGCGGGGCATCTCCCAGGACATCGCCGGCCGTCCGGCCTGGACGAGCGGGGTGAACGTGGATGGCGGGAGAACGATTCTCGACGGCGGCTGCGCGATGGCCGCCCGGAGCACCGCCAGCCGGTACTGCGGCATGGCCGCCTTCATCGCGGCGATGTCGTCGGCGAGCGTGGTGCTGCGGCCGAGGAAGGCACCGTGCTCTTTCCGGTGTGACGCCTCCCAGCGCTGGTGCCGTTCCTTGCGCTCGCGTTCGGCAGCGGCCTCCGCGTTCCGCCTTTGCTGGGCCTCCCAGAGTTCCTGGGGGGTCTGGTGGCAGCTGCCGGGGCACACCGCGCCCGGTGGGGCCTTGGGCCGCAGGTCAGCACTGCGGAAGCCGCCTGGCTCGGGAAACTGGGCACTGCCGGGGAACATCGGCGTCTTGTGTTTCGCCAGCTGATCGAACATCCGCTGCTCATCGGTGAGCGGAGCCTCGCCAGTGATGTAGGCCCGCATCGTCGCCTCGTCCGGCGGTTTCGCCTCGGCCAGCAGCCCGCTCCCGGCAGGCTGGCGGTGGATGTCGCCGGTGAACTGGCCGCCGGTCTGGACGACGTGGGTGAGCTCGTGGGCGAGGAGTTTGCGGCCCTCCTTGGTTTCCGGCTGGTACTTGCCGGGCGCGAAGGCGATGTCGGAGCCCGCCGTGAACGCGTGCGCGGCGACGCGCGTGGTGGCGTCGGCGGCCTGGGGGCCGGTGTGGACCCGGACGTTGCCGAGGTCCGTGCCGAGCTGGGGTTCGAAGTGCTCGCGGTCGGCGCTGGCCAGGGGCTCGCCGCCGCCGAGGGCCAGCTTGGTGGCCAGGGGCGGGCCTGGCCCTGCGGCCGAGCGGTGGACCTTCGGGCCTGAGCAGTCCGAGCAGGGCTGGCCGGCGTCGCAGCCGTTGCAGGTGTCTCCCGTGGCCTGGGCGGCGAAGGCGTCGGCCTCGCGTTCGGACCGGTCCGCTGGCTGGCTGACGGCCAGCTTCGGCCACAGGCTGGCCTCGGTACCTGGCTGGCGGCGCGGCGCTTCCTGGGCCGGCCCGGTACCCGGCTCCGGCACTGGCTGCCGCGCCGGGGTTCTCACGGCCCGGCCCCGCACAGCGGGTCGGGCCGGGACGGCTCGGCGGGGGGCGGCGCTGGTTCGGGTACACCGGAAGGGTCTGTGACCGAAGCGAGGTCCTGGAGCAGGTCGTGGGGGAAGGCCGGGCTGGCCTGGAGGCTGGCGGCGATCCCGGGATCGGCCGAGCCGGGCGGCACGGTGATCCCGAAGACGTCGTTGAGCGCGACCCGGACCTGGAGGTCTGCCTGGGCGTCGGCCACGACGTCCACGTGCGCGGCGGCGAAGAACGTGGCGAGGGCCTGGATCTGGATGGTCAGCCGGGGGAAGCAGAACCGCAGGGCCAGCATCCACCACAGCTGGAACGCGAAGACGACGATCGGCAGGAACATCAGGAACAGGAACAGCGAGACGATGAAGAACAGCTCGAAGGCGAAGGTGCAGATCCCGCCGCCGCCGAGCGAGCCGGAGCCCGGCTTGGGCACGCCGCCGAACGGGTTGAAGCTCAGCCCGGAGCCGGGCGGGGTGCTGATCGCCAGCCCGCCGGGACCGGGCGGCTTGCCGGCCCTGGCGGCCAGGGTGCGCAGGTCGGGGGCTGTGATGGTCGCGGCCCGGTTCTTGGTGCCGTCCGGGTCGTAGGGGGCCGCGAGGCGGAAGGGTTCGGTGGGCTCGCTCTCGGAGACGCGCGCCGGGCAGTCGCCCCGGTCCTCGACGACGCGGCAGTGGATCTGGTAGATGGCCTTCTCGTCGAGCTTGGGCACGGGCCGCCTGCCGGGCGAGGCCGGGTCGGCCCAGTGCTCGGACGAGAAAGTCGGGATGAGGCCGAACCACAGCGCCCGCGTGTTGGCCGCCCCGCACACGCCGTCGCGGCCCGGCAGCCTCCACATCGGATAGTCCTGTTCGGACTCACCCGGGCGGGTGTCGCCCGGGTCGGCCCAGCGGCCGGTACCGGTGGCCGGGTCCACCAGCCACCGCTGGACCACCGTCCGCGCGCCGAGCTGGCCGATCAGGTCGCCGTGTGTGGCCTCGAAGCGCTCGCGTTCTGCCGGGTCCGCCCACCACAGGTCGTCCAGGTCGCCGACGTTGGTTCCCTTCGCCGACACGGTTCCCTTGCCCTTGTACTGGCGGTCGTACAGGTCGAGCATCAGGTCCTTGGCCAGCCGCCACGCCTGGGACTTCGTGCCCTCGTACGCGAAGCGCTGCCGGCGGAGCACGAACCGCACGGTCAGGTCCCGGTGCGCTCCGGCGCGCGGCAGGCCGGGCTCGTCACAGAACAGCTCGGAGACGACCGCGTAGAACCGGTCGTGGTTGGGCTGGAAGAGCTTGCGGAGTCCCGTGGTCACGAGCCTGCTGGTCGCGAAGCGTTCCCGGCCGGTACCGGGAGCGGGGAAGGCCACCGGCACCGGATACGACCAGCGGTCCTCCGGCGTGAACTTGAGGTGGTTGCTGGGGTCGGCGGCGAGCCGGGTCACGAACTCCGGCCTGTCGTACATCTGGATCGCTGGGGCGAAGGCACGCGGGTCGTTGAGCCCGAGCCCGGCTGATTCCCTGGCGTACCAGGGTGCCCGGAACTGGTAGCCGTGCCCGCCGCCGGTCACAGCAGGTTCCCGAGCCCGGGGGTGTAGGCGGGTGAGATGACGAACGCCTCGGCCATCAGCGTCTTGCAGATCACGTTGCCGTTGAAGGTGGAGATGGGCGCGTCGACGTTGACCAGGATCGCGTTGACCTTCACCACCATGTTGGACTTGACCTCGACGGTGCTCACGGTCAGCTTCACCTGCGCGCCGCTGGCGTGCTCGACCAGGATCTCCTGCGCGCCGTCGTCCATGACGACCCTGTGCCCGGACTTCATGGTCACCGAGACCTTCGGCGCCGGCCCGTCGTCGAACTCCAGCCTGCTGTCCGCCCGCGACCGCCAGACCCGGATGTTGTTGGGTTTCTGGTGCTCCGCCGCCTCCTTGGCCTTGCCGTTCCAGGCACACCCGATGATGTACGGGCGGCGCAGGTTCCCGGCTTCGAAGGCCACGACGACCTGGCTCCCGACCTCCGGCACGACCTGGAAGCCCTGGTTGTTGTCCGCGTACGGGCTGCACAGCGTCGCCCAGGCCCGCACCTCCCGGTTGCCGTCCGTGCCGAGCCAGGGGAAGCTGACCTCCACCTTGCCCTGGTACTCCGGGTCGGCGATGGTCGTCACGAGCGCCGGGTAGACGCCGAAGTAGCCGGGCGCCGATCCGTCGGGGAGAGTGTGCATCAGCCCGCCTCGTTCACTGTCGGCCGTTCCGCGTCGAAGTCGGTACGCAGCCCGGAGGTGTGGTCGAAGGTGTGCCGGACGCGGGTCACGTAGTAGCCGGGCCCGTCGAAGGGCGCGCCGACCTGATCGAGCCGGAGCCTGCTGCCGACCATCAGGTCCGGCGTGCCCCGGGTGACGCCGGAGCACGTCACGAACCGCCGGCCACGACGCAGCATCTCCGCCCTCGCCCACGACCGGGCCTCCTCGGCCGTCAGCGCCACCTCCCGTACCCGGTAGGACGCCGACACCCCCAGCGCGCGCTCGACGACGCGCGGCCCGGTCCGCCCGCCGCTGGTCTCCGCCTCCACCACGTCCGGCCCGGCCAGCTCGTTGATGACGCCCTTCGCGGTGGCGTCGTACCCGCTGATGACGACCGAGCTGCGCTGCCCGGCCAGGTCGGCGCACAGCCGCGCGGACAGCAGCTGGTTGCCCTGGACGAGGGTGAGCGTCGTGCCCTGCCTGCGCGGCCGGGACGTGAAGTGCAGCGTCCGGCCCGCGCACCACAGCTCGGCCTGCACCAGCCGGGCCCGCTCCCGCAGGAACGCGAGGTCGCTCTGGTTGAGCTGCTGCACGAAGTCGTACCGGGGACCGTCCACCGCGACCTCCGCGCTCAGCCCGTGCTCGCGGGCGATGGCGTCGGCCAGCTCGGCGTCCGTCACCTTCGTGTACGTCCGCATCCGCCGGGTCATCCGCAGCCGCATCAGCGCGTCCTCAGCCATGACGATGACCTGCGCCGGCTCGCCGTCGGCGAACACGGCCTCGATCCCGGAGATCACGCCGTCGAAGACGATCCGCTGGCCGCCGGCGTCGGCACCCAGGCTCACCTTGACCGGCTTGCCGAAGTCGATCCGGCTCCCGTCCAGGTGCAGCATCTTCGCCGGCGGGCCCGGCGCTCCGGCCCCGCTGGCCGCGAGGTGCACGCGCAGCGTCCGCAGCCCGGCGATGTCCTCGTCCACGTCGAGGCGCAGGCAGTCCCTGGCCAGCTCCGGCGCGACCTCACCGTCCACAGTGAACACCGGGGAGACCGCGGACAGCCCGGGCTCAGTCATCGAAACCCTCAGCGCGTACCCGGCTCGCCAGGCACTCGGCCCTGCGCCGCGCGTCCAGCCAGCGGCGCTCGGTCACCCAGGACGGTTCCTTACCGCCCGGCTGGGCCGCACCGGGCGAACCGGCGGCACCCGGAGCCGGAGCCGCCTGGCCCTGCACGTTCGCCGGCAGGACCTCGGTGTGCAGCTCGCCAACGTGTACGCCCATACCTGCATGGTTCGTGCCGGTCTGTCACTCCTGCGTCACGGCGTGAACCGCCAGGGCGCGGTACCCGGGACACGCGAGGGCGGGGCCTCGGCGGTCCTGGCCCGGGCGCCGATCACGATCCGGCCGCCGGCCACCGCGCCGCCAGCCGTCACGACGTCGGCCCGGTGCACGAGCGGGATGTCGCGGCCGTAGCTGACGGCGCGCGGATCGGGAGTGCCGGCGGAGACCGTGAACGAGGCAGCGGGTACAGAGAAAGAAGCTCTTGCCGCCGCAGTGACCGCCGAGACGTGCGCAGCGACATAGTGATCCCGGCTGGCTGACAGCCCACCGCCCGCCGAGAGAGCGAAACCGGCCGAGGCCACAGCGGACACCCCGCCGCCAGCACCTGCGGAGAATCCGGCCGACGCGCTGCCGGTGACAACGGCCCCGGCGGTGAAGCCCGCCTCGCCGGACACGACGGCCCGGCCTCCGAAACCCGCACCTGCACCTGCACCCGCGCTCGCGCTGAATCCCGCACCTGCGGAAGCCCCGGCCGCGAACCCTGCCCCGGCAGAGAAGCCAGCTCCAGCAGAGAATCCCGCTCCCGCGCTGAATCCGGCTCCGGCCGACAAGCCTGCGCCGGCCGAGAACCCTGCTCCGGCCGCGAAGCCCGCCGAGACGCCGATTCCCGCCGAGGCCGAGACGCTCGCGCCGAGCTGGACCTGGGCTCCGGCGGCCAGGCCGAGCGGGCTGGTGAGGCCGTTCATGGCCGAACGCCAGCCAGCAGGGTCCTCGTCGAGCCTGCTCAGCAGCTGCTGGATGCTCTCACCTTCCCTGGCCAGCGCCGCCTGTACCGGGTTGGGCGTGCCGCTGCTGCCCGGCCCGCCCCTGCCCGGCCGCCCGCCGGGTTCGGTCGCCTCGGTGTCCGTGCGCGCGCCGGCCCCCTGCTCCAGCGCCTCGAACTTCAGGTTCTGCTCGGTGATGGTGATGCTGAGCTTGGCGCGCAGTGCCCTGCCGTCGAGGTCGAAGTAGTCGATGTCCTCGGTGAGCTGGGTGACGATGCCAGCGAAGTTGAACGTTCCCCAGAGGAACTGCACGCGGGGCGGCGGCTGGGCCGGCTTGGACCGGTCGGGCTCGACGAACTGGCGGATCTCCTTCGTCCGTTCCCTGACGTCGAGCGGCTGGCCGTTCCCGTCGCCTTCCGCCGTGTCGAACTCCAGGTCCATCGTCAGGGTCGCGGACTGCTGCGACGGGTTCTGGCGGCGCTGCGTCCGCGCCGTCGCGCCGCCCTGGTCGATGTTGTTGTTCCGCTGGATCTTCAGCGAGCTGGGGTTGAACTGCACGGTGATCGGCGAGCCCTCGGTCTTCACCGGCAGCGGCTTGCCCTTGCCCGCGGGTTTGCCGTCCTTGAGCCGGTACAGGACGGCCTTGGTCAGCTGGGTCACGGCGAGGCCTCCAGGGTCAGGCCCTCGTGGGCGATGTGCAGTTCCTCCATCGCGATCTCACCGGTCTTCGCGTTGAGCGTGGGCCCGCTGACCTTCATCGGCAGGCCGCGCACGAAGGCCCAGTGCGCGACGACGTCCACGTTGGCCGGATCGCTGACCCGGATGTGCCCGTCGCAGCGCACGATCGGCAGCTCGCCACGGACCATCCTCGTCAGCCACGCCCAGAAGTTGTTGTCGGCGTAGCCGCCATCTCCCGGATAGATCATGCCGCGTTTGAGCACCAGGGGCTGCAGTTTCACCCGCCCGACGCGGCGGACCACCCCGTCGTTGAAACCCCCTTCCAGGTACTCCTTCACGTCGGCGTCCAGCATCAGCCCGCTGCACTCGGCGAACCCGCCCGTGCCGAACAGCGCGGCGTCCTCGCCGTACCCGCTGCGGTGCAGGCTCACCGCGAAGCGGAACGACTGGACCAGCAGCGGCTCGGTCACGGCGCGGCCTCCACGTGTACCCGGCCGTCGGTGTCCTGGCTGATCCGCAGGACCAGGTACTCCAGCGGGCTGGCCGGGGCCACGCCCACCTCGGCGATCAGCCTGCCCTGCCCGAGGGACGGCGGCGTGTTCAGCCGGTCGTCGCAGTGGACGAAGAACGAGTCGGCCTCGGTGCGCCCGGCGAACGCCCCGGCCCGGCCCAGTGCGCGCAGCAGCGCGGTGATCGTGTCGGAAAGCTGGGCCCGCAGCCCCGCAGTGTTCGGTTCGAAGACGAGCCACTGGCACTGGCGTTCCAGGGTGAGCGCGAGCATCGTCATCAGGCGGCGGACGCTGAGCTGCTGGTAGGCGGGGTCGGCTGCCAGGGTTCTTGCGGCGGTCAGGCGGAAGCCGTCGCGTTCCTCGCGGAAGACGTTGACGCCGTGCAGGTGGAGCTGGTCGTGGACGGCGTCGGTGATCCGGTCGGTACCGGCGACCGCCCCGGCCGCCAGCTCGCCCGCCGGCCCCCACGGCAGTCCCAGCCGGCGTTCCCTGGCCGCGATGATGCCGACCGCGAAGATGGACGGCGGCACGGCTAGCGCCTCGTTCTGCGCCGTCCCGGAGCGGCTGACCCGCAGCCACGGGTGGTACGCGGCGGCGTAGCTGCTCGTGAACCTGGCCCGCCACCGGCTGATCCCGGCGGCCGGCAGCCCGGGCGGCACGTCCAGCAGCACGACGAACCTGCGCCGCAGCTCGGCCACCGCCACCAGGCGCGCCTGCCGCTCGGTCATCTCGCCGAGCTGTTCCGGGTCCCTGGAGTCGAGCAGTGCCGGCGGTACCTGGGCGGGCGCGTAGGGCACGGCGCGGGCCGGCTCAGGACACGGGCTCACGCAGCCGTCCACAATGGTCACTCTGGTCCGGGGGTGGCAGCACGAGCCGAACGCCGGCGCTGTCAGGTGTTCCGTGCACCGGTCGCGCGGCACGTCCGCCACCACCTCGGAAACCGGCTCCCCGGTCGCGCCCCGCCACGACCAGAACAGGTCCGGCACGCACAGCAGCCCGATCTCCTGGTCCCGGCCCAGCAGGTCCACGCCCAGATGCTTGCGCTCGTCGAGGACGTCGGCCCCGGCCGGGTCCTCGTCGAAGAAACTGTCCACGGTGATCTGGTGCCACCGGTCGGACCCGGCGTGCACGAGTTCCCCAGCGGCCTGCCGGAGTACCGGCCCGTCCGGTTCGAGGGTGCCGAGCCAGCCGGGAGCCGTCCGGACCAGCGCGGACTCCGTGGCCAGCACAGCGGCCGGGTGCCGGGGATGCCCGGGGCGGAGTCCGAGGCCGCTGATCCGTTCGCGGCGGGTGAAAGCCGGGTCGGGATCGGTCAGGTCAAGCACCCCGCCGATCACCTCACCGTCCACTTCGGAGGCTTCGACCTCGGCGTCGAGCCCGAGCAGCAGGTGACCCCGGAGATCACGGCTGGTGCCCGTCACCCAGCGGTACTCCCCCACGGCAGCCAGGCCAGCCCCGCGCAGCCGCAGCAGCGTGCCCACCGGCACCTCGGCCCCTGCGGGCGGGCGGAGCATGCCAGGCTCCGGCACGGCTGCCCGCCATGTCGTCGTCACCTCGTACGAGAAGCGGATCGCGAGCCCGTTCCCCCACGAGCCCTCGTCGGCGGCGACCAGTTCCAGCGCGCCGGCCCGGTACCTGGCGACCGCACCGGCCCCGTCCCCGGCCGCCGCGACCCGGACGATCACCGCCCGCGTCCCGCCCTGCGCGAAGAAGGCACGGACGGCGTACGGGAGCATGCGGTCCGGCCCGCCGCCCGGCCGCTCGTACCCGCCGAAGATCCGCTGGTAGTCCGACCAGCTCGTCACGGCCACCGGCACGTTCACCGGCCCGCGCAGCGCCACCCCGCAGAACCCGGCCACGTCCAGCCGGACGGGCTGGAGCGAGGGCCCGGCTGCTGCCGGGGACCGGTACACCCCGGGCGCGCCGAGGCTCAGGCCGGTGACGCTCATGCGCTCTGGAAGTCGATCCGCTCGGCGACGAGGTGCAGCTCCTCCATCGCGACCTCCCCGCCGCCCTTGCCCGCCAGGGTCGGCCCCATCCACTTCTTCGGCTGGGCCGCCAGCAGCACCCACCGGCAGACCGGCGCGCGGGCCTCGTCGAGGAGGGTGATGGTGACGGTCTGCGGGGAGTACAGCCCCTCACGGGTCGCCTTGAGCCAGGTGAACAGCCGCAGGTCGCCGATCAGGCCGCGTTTCAGCGTCACCTCGTCCGTGGAGTTGATGTTCGGGATCTTGCGGACGTGGTTCTCCTTGTCGTTGCCGTTGCGGTACTCGGAGAACTTCACCTCGCTGCCCAGCCCGCTCACGTCGGAGAACCCGGCGACGATCTGGTCCTCCCCGCCGGCGTCGCCGAGCTTGACCATGAAGTTGAACGCACCGTACGGGTTGTCACGGACAGCCATCGCACGCCTCCAGTGTTCCGGTGATCGTGGGACCCCTCATGTCGCTATAGCGACATGAGGGGTCCCACGTACTAGCTCTGCCGGGCGTCGGCCGTCCACTGGCCGATCCGGAAGATGACGAACTCGGCCGGGTAGGTGGGCGCGACCCCGATGTCGCAGATCAGCCGCCCGTTGTCCAGGTCGTTCTGGCTCATGGTCGTCCGGTCGCAGCGCACGAAGTACGCCTCCTCGGGCTTGGTGCCCATCAGCGCGCCCGAACGCCACGTGACCAGCAGGAAGTCCTCGATGGTCTGCCGGACCGAAGCCCACAGCCGCTCGTTGTTCGGCTCGAACACCACCCACTGCGTCGACTTGTCGATCGAGTGCTCCAGGTAGATGAACAGCCGCCGCACGTTGACGTACTTCCACTCGGGGTCGGAGCTCATCGTCCGCGCGCCCCAGACCCGGTTCGCCCGGCCGGGGAAGAACCGCAGGGCGTTGATGCCCTCCGGGTTGAGGACGGACTGCCGGTCGAACGTCACGTTCGCCGCGAACTCCGTGATGCCCAGGACGACCTCGTTGGCCGGTGCCTTGTGGACGCCGCGTTCGATGTCGCTGCGGGCGTAGATCCCGGCCGTGGCCCCGGACGGCGGCAGCTCCATAGTGGCTGGTGGTGCGCCCGGGTCACGCTTGGCCGTCGGGTCGAGGACACGCAGCCACGGGTAGTACAGCGCGCCGTGGGTCGTGTCGAACTGGCTGCGGAAGGCGCGCACCGACGAGATCGAGCTGTCCCCGGGCGGGTCGACGATCGCGATCCGGTACCGGAGTTCCTCGCAGTGCTGGATCAGGTAGTCGGCGGCGACCTTGTGACTGTCGGCGTCGAGCCGGACGATGTCGGGTGCCGTGACGATCGCGATGTCCTCGATCTCGCCGAGCGCGGCCAGCCCGGTCGCGGCGTCCCGCGCGTCGTCCGGCGAGGACTTGCGCCCCTTGAGGTCGTCGGGCGTGAGCGGCGCGCCCTCCGTCCCGCCGGTCAGGAACGTGAACTCCTTCAGGCTCAGCAGCGCGGTCAGGATCGCACCGTCGGTGAGGGCCGGCTGGCCCTGCGGTACCGACGTGTCCAGCCAGACCAGGCTGAACTCGTCGGCTGGCCGCTCGGCCTGCAGCACCTTCGTGATCCCGCGCGGGTGCGCCGAGCCGAGCTCGACCCCGGTGTACACGTCGGCACGCGTCCCCATCACCACCTCGATGTCGAAGGTGATGTGGAAGGCGCCCTTGGCCGGGTCGACGGGCTCGAAGGCACCGTTGTTACCCACGTAGCCGAGCTTGCCGGTCGCCTGGTCGAGGGCGACGATCTTCAGCTTCGCCACATCGGGCGCTGTGTTGTCCGCCGGCGGCTGGGCCGGGTTGTCGCCGATCTCGACGGCCGCGCCACGGCTCACGCCCGTCAGGCTGCCACTGACCAGCACGTTCTTGCTCCGGCGGAACCTGACCCGGACCTGGATGCCGTTACCGGCCCGCCCGGGCCACCGCGCCCGCCACACCGGACCGGCCCCGCCAGCCCCCAGCGGCAGGAACGCGAAGTTCTGCGTCAGGTCGATCGTCGCCGGGTTGCCGGCTGTCGCGAATGGATAGACACGCTGGACGTACAGCCGCCGGCCGCCGTTGCCGAAGAAGGCGCGGGCCGCGTGCGCGAGGTAGTTGGTCGTGTTGTCCAGCAGCCCGACCGCGTCCAGCCCGCCGAAGGCCCGCTCGAACTCGGTGAAGCTGGTCACCAGGGTCGGCTTCGGGGTCATCGTGACGCCGAGCGCGTCCAGCCGGTACGGGACGGGGCCGTAGGCCGTCAGCCCCGCCATCCCGCACGTGCTCGTGGGAACGCCCTCGATGGAGCGTGACCTGAAGCTCGTCTCCTCGACGTACACGCCAGGTGTCAGGTACTCAGGCATGCTTCCCATCTCCCTCGCGACATCAGAACGGGCATCAGTCCGTGAACGGCAGGTCCTGCTGGACGGCGAGCACCGTCCCCGTCTCCACGGTCAGCGGCACGCGCCCACCGGCCGAGGCCACGTACCCCGGTGGCCTGGCCCGGCCGCGCAGCTGCGGGTTGTCCAGGCTGAACGGGGCCGGCGGGATCGCGGCGCGCGGCACCCACTCGACCGGCAGGTCCCCGCACCAGTCGGCCGGGTCCGGTGCCGGGGTCTGGGCAGCGGGACGGGCCGAGATCTCCAGGTCGATCGCGATCGTGCTGTCCACGGGCGGCGGCAGCAGGCCGGTACCCGTCACCTCCAGCAGGAACTCGCCCCGGTCGTCGCCGTGCGCCCAGCCCACCGGCACGCCGCCCGGCCCGAAAGCTGTGACGCGTGGCCAGCGCACCGGCACACCGCCCCGGGTGATCCGCCCGCGTACACCTGTCGTCCCCGGCGCGAACGCCGACGACGGAGCCGGCAGCAGCCAGGACCGCAGCAGCCGCGAAGCGACCGGCACGAACGGCCCGGCCGGCGGAGTCTGGTCTGCGGCCTCCAGATCCGCGAGCGGCCACAGCAGCAGCTCGAAACGGCGGGGCACGAACTGCCGGGCCAGGTCGCCGGCGCGCAGCACGACCCGGCTCGGCAGCGAGGGCACCTGCCGCTGCCGGAACCGGCCGGGACCGCTGTACTCCAGGTCCGTGCACGGCCAGGCCAGCCGGCGGATGTCCGGCACGGACAGCTCCATCGGGACCTCACGGCCCACGCGCACCGGTACCTGAGCGAGCCTGCCCGTCCGGCCGTCGATCACCTCGACGCCCAGCGCCAGCCGGTGCAGGACCCGGGTGCCAGCGGTGATGGTCATGCCGGTACCCCGTTGAGCGAGGAGGCGACCGTCGCCACCGGGCTGGCGGCCGTCGTGCGCCTGCCGTGGATCCGGATCACCCGCGCGACATAGGGCAGCGAGAGACGGTAGTCCGTGGTCAGCGCCTGGAAAGCCTCACTCATCGAATCAAGAGCCAGTTCATCCGGTACCACCTGGAGCACGTCCCCCGGCTCCCACTCCCCGCTCGGGTGCAGGAGCGGGCCGGTGAGGATGCTCTCGGACTCCAGTACCTGAGCCGTGAGGCCCAGCCACTCCAGCTCGCTCTCCACGACGGTGTCCCACGCGGCGAACAGCAGGTGCATGCGCAGCGGGATCCTCGGTACCCCGTCGGTGCTCGCGACAGCCGACCAGCCGGCCCGGGTCTCGCGGTCGACGCTGATCCGGTAGCAGTAGACAGACACCGCCGGGTACCGGATGACGGCCGTCGCACTGCTGTTGACCTCGTCGAAGTCGTTGGTACCTGCCAGCACGGCCGCCGGGCGGCGCTGTCCGGCCGGGATCGCCTCGGCGAACCGCCTGTTCAGCAGGTCAACGATGCTGCGCCCGGCTGCCACCAGCGCGCGGTGTCCAGCCATGAGCCGATCCTGGTGCCGCCTCCGTCACCACATCGTCGCCGCCCCCATGATCGCGGGACCCCTCAAGTCGCTATGGCGACTTGAGGGGTCCCACACGAGCTGCGACAGTCCGGTGACATTGGCCCGGCGAGACTACCGGTGGCCTGCCCGGGAAGGGAGCACCGGAATGAGCGACAACCCGACGCAACAGACGCAGAAGCCGCCACCGGAGAAACCGCCGGAGACGGGGTGCGGGGACTGCCAGCCCGGCCTCATCGACTGCCTGAGGTGCCGGACGCAGGCCATCGCCAGGCAGGCCGAGTACAACGCCACGGCGCAGCCGGAACTGGAAGCCGCGCAGAAGGCCTACGAGGAGGCGCGCCGGGCCTACCGGGCCAAGCGCCGCGACGTCAGCCTGGAGGTGCAGGACCTCCGGCACGAGAACAAGCGGCTGCTCGACCGGCTGCGCTGCCTGATCAAACAGGAGAGCGTGGTGCGCTGCCTCGACGACGCCTGGTGCGAGATCGCCGGGGAGCTCGACACGTGCACCGGCACGCCGATCTGCTGCTCGGAGAAGGTGACACCAGCCCCGGAGGTGCCCGATGTGGACTGGGACTGTGGCGCGCCGCTCCTGACCGACGACGAGTACGAGGCCCTCGAAGCCGGCGCGACCGCCCACAGGAACCGGGCGGACAAGTTCAAGGCGTGCTTCGAGTCGCTGGTGAAGGAGCCGGAGGAACTCGGCAAGCGCGTGCAGGAGATCCGGGCCGCGATCGACGCGATCACGGCAGGCCTGGCCGCGGACTCCGCGACCGTCGACCTCAAGGAGCTGTACGCGAAGGCCCTGGTCGCCCGGCGCCACCTGCGCCTGGTGTGGAACGGCTTCAACGAGGCCAAGGACTACGCCGACTGCCTGTGCCGGACCCTGACCTGCTGGTCCTCGGCGAGCGCCGCGATCTCGAAGCTGCTCGGCCGGCTCGCCTTCGAGGAGTGCAGGCGGGCAGCGGACCAGGCCCGGTGCGAGGAACTGCGGAAGAACACGGTGGACCAGATCCTCACCCGGTACGAGAAGCTGTGCCCGCAGGACGACTGCGAGGGCGAGGACACGCCGGTCGACCCCGACTGCGAGAAACCGCCGCCCAAGCCGGACCAGACCGCTGAGTGAGGGCTGGCTCCACAGGGTGGTGGCGGCGAGGACGGGGCGTTCTAGGACGCCAGGCGCCACCGCTGGTTGCCGTTGCTGTTGCAGAACTCCAGGGTCACCTGCTGCCCGGCACCGTTGTTGACCACGCACCGGTTGCTGGTGCCCGCCATGATCTGCCCCGTCGAGGAGTTGAAGGTCCAGTCGTAGTCGCCGAACGAGATGGGCGCGCCGAGCTTGATGCTTCCGGTGTAGTCCTGCTGCATCTGGAGGCTCTGGGCGCTCTTCGGCGTGACGCTCTTGAAGTGGTTGCCCTCCAGGACGACGAAGGCCCAGCGCTGGCCGGTCTCGTTCCGCCAGGACTGCGCCATGACCGGCGTACCGTCCCCGGTACCGGACACGGTCAGCACACTGCCGTCCATTGTGGAGATGATCGCCGCGCTGGACGGGTTGAACGCCCCGGACGGCGGGCCGGCCGGGGGCTGGGGCTGGTTCGGGGTCGGCTGCGGTGCCGTGCCGCCCCCGCCGCCCCCGCCGGGAGGCGTCCCGGTACCGGTGCCAGTGCCGGAACCGCTCCCGGTGCCGGTACCCGAGCCGCTGCCGTTACCTGTCCCGGTCCCTGTTCCCGTCCCGGTGCCGGTGCCCGGTGCCGTGCCGCCTCCGGTGGACGGGCCCGTGCCCGCGCCGTTGCCCGCGACGGGTGTCGAGCCGGGCTGCGGGCTGGCCGCCGTACTGCCTGAGCCCGCAGCGTTGGGAACACCCGTCGTCACGCTCTCCGCCCGGCTGTTCGTGCTGGGCTGGCCGCTGCCCGAAGGCCCGGCCTGGTGCCCTTCGCCCTTGCCGCGCTGGCCGAGCCACTGACCGGCCAGCAGCGCACCGGCCAGCGCCACGACGAGGGCGGTCACCCCGGCCACGACCAGAATCCGGCGCCTGGCCGGACCTGCGGCTGCCGGAGGAGCTGGCGGCGGTGGCGGCAGCGGGACGTTGATGACCGCCTGGGTCGGAACGGCTTCGGTCGGGCTGGAGCTGACCGTCTGCCCGGCGGTACCTTCCAGCGCCCGGGTCGTGGCGAGCACCGGCCGCATGCCGGTCAGCGCGCTGGCCAGCCCGGCGGGCATCCACCCGGCGGCCTCACCACCCCGGCGGGCCTTCGCGTACCCGGCGATCACGTCGTCCGGGCTCGGCCGGTCGGCCGGGTCCTTCGCGAGGCACGCGGCGGCCAGCTCACGCAGCGCGGCGTCGGGTACCTTGCCGAGGTCCGGCTCACCCTGCGTGATCTTGTAGATCAGCTCGGCCTCGCTCGGCGCGCGGAACGGTGGCGCACCGGTCGCCGCGAACGCGATCACCGAGCCGAGCGCGAAGACGTCGGTGGCCGGGCCGGGATCCTCGCCGCGTAACTGCTCCGGGGCCATGTAGGCCGGGGTGCCCATCCGGACGCCGGTCTGGGTCAGGCCGTCCTGGACACCCTCGGCGCGGGCGATGCCGAAGTCGATGACGCGCGGCCCGTCGGAGGCGAGCAGGACGTTGCCGGGCTTGAGGTCGCGGTGGGTGATCCCGGCGGCGTGGATGGCCTTCAGCGCCTCGGCGATACCTGCGGCCAGCCGCCACACGCCCTGGGCTGGGAAGACCCCGTGCTTGCTGACCGCGACCGCCAGCGTCGGGCCGGGGACGAAGGCCGTGGCGAGCCAGGGCCGGGTGGCCTCGGCGTCGTGGCCCAGCACCGGGGCGGTGAAGATCCCGCTGACCTTCGCCGCGATGGCCGCCTCCCTGGCGAACCTGCTGCGGAACGCCGGATCCCTGGCGAACGGGTCCTTGACCATCTTGACCGCGACGGGCCGCCCTGCGGGGGTGACGCCGAGATACACCCGGCCCATCCCGCCCTCGCCGATCCGGCCGAGCAGCCGGATGTCCCCGGCGGCCGTCGGCTCGAAGTCGTCGATCGGCGTCAGCTCGACGCCGAGCTCGGGAAGGGTGGGGACCACGTCGTGCGCGTCCTCGGTCATCCGTTGTCCTGTCGTCGGTCCGGCGTTTGCCCAGGCGGCGGCTCCAGCCCGCCGGCAGTGCCCCGGAGCCTATCCCCCGGCGGCAAGCCGCTGCCGGGCACACCATCCACTGTGTACCCTGCGGCGATACTAATCGATTGTGGTGGATATCCGGCCGGGCTCGGCGACCTCCGCGTACACGCCGAAGCACGCCGCCCGGCCGAGCCCGGCCAGTTCCCGGCGATAGTGCCTGGCCAGGAGGCCGAGGAGGCCCGGGTCGGCTGGCGCGCCGGGGTGGCTGGCGCCGGGGATCGCGCAGCGCGGCGTCGGGTACACGACCCGGAGCAGGGCCTCGCCGACGCGCAGTTCCGTACCGGGCTCCGGATCGCCCGGCAGGTCGAGGACCAGGTTGGGCCGGAAGCGGATCGCGGGAACGGCGGCACCGGCCAGCCCGGACAGTGCGGCCAGCGCACCGGTCGTGACCAGGTGCACCGCACCGAAGTCCACGAACCGGCCGCCCGGCTTCGCCCCGCCGATCTGCGTGACCAGCTCGTCACCGGGCGCGGCCCCGGCCATCCACTCCGGGACCATGCCCTCGTCGCCGGGCATCAGCCGGTGCAGCCGCGCCCCCTCCGGCACGGTCCGGGTGAGCCGCACATCCCGCCCGAGGTACTGGCTCAGCGCGGCATCCGTACCGGGCTCGCCAGCCACGTGGGACTGTCCACTGAGCTGGACCAGCGTGTCCTCACCGGCCGTGCTGACCCCGACGTGGAGCAGGCCGCCCCAGCGCCGGGGCAGCTTGGCGCTGGCGATCGTGCCGTCTGCCGCGTCGGCGCACGCCCAGCGCCGGTCGCCCGGCAGGCCGGCGGCGTCCAGCGCGGCCTCGGTGAGCGTTTCCGGGCGGGCGCTCTTCACCGGGTACCGGAAAATGCTCTTGATCATGAAGGCAGCCTAGCCGCCCCGGAGCGAGCGCTCAGCAGCCGATCGGCAGCGGGTCAGCTCCGGAGAGGTTGCGGATCGCGGCCTCGCCGGTGGCACGCAGCGTCGGGAACAACTCGTAGGAGTTGATGGTGCTCAGATACTGGCCGTCGATCCGGTGGACCGGCAGGCGGTGGCCGTCGATGAAGACGTTGTGGCAGAGCCGGGCGTCTCCGGTGCCACGGTCGTTGAGCACGAGCAGGTGGCGGCCCTCGTAGACGGCCGAGTAGACCCGCGGCTCGCCGGGCGCGGCGTGCCCGGTGCCGGGAGCGCCGAGCACCGCCGCGGCCGCGAGCGCGACCACAGCGGTGCCGGTCCGGTAGGTGCGGCCAGCCATGTTTACCTCCACAGATAGACGTCTATTGTGGAGAGTCTGATCGATGGCCGTCACCCAATCAAGATCTAGAAAATGCTGACGTTGTACCTGCCGAGCGCCTCGGTCACCGGCTGGTAGAACGTCGTGCCACCCGACTGGCAGTTGCCGCTGCCGCCCGAGGTCAGGCCGAGCGCCTTGCTGCCGTCGTAGAGCGGGCCGCCGCTGTCGCCGCCCTCGGCGCAGACGTTGGTCCGGATCATGCCCTTGACCGTGCCACCACCGGAGTAGTGGACGGTCGCGTTCAGGCCGGTTACCGTGCCGCTCTTCGTACCGGTGGTGCTGCCGGTGCGCTTCACGGACTCGCCGACGAAGGCCTCGGCTGCGGAGGCGATGTCCTGCCCGCCGACCGTGCCGCTGATCGTGATGCTGGTGTTCGTGTAGCGGACGATGCCGTAGTCGTTGCCGGGGAAGCTGCCGCCGGCCGTGTCACCCAGCTTCGTGCGGTGCTGGCCGTCGGAGAACCACTCGCCAGCGATGTCGGTGCAGTGCCCGGCGGTGAGGAAGGAGTACGTCGTGCCACTGCGGACGTTGAAGCCGAGCGAGCAGCGGTACTGCCCGCCGTAGATCGCGTCCCCGCCGGAGGTCAGCGTGGTGATCGGCCCCGGCAGCCATGCGGTCGTGGCCGCGCCGCCGGAGCGGGCGACGGCGTCGAGTACCTTGGCGAGCCGCTGGCCGCTCAGCGCCGGGTCGAGCTCGACCAGGAGCCGGCTGCCCGCCACGTCGACGGACCACGCGGTGCCGGCCACGCCCGGGTCGAGGGTCGCGGCGAGCGAGTTCAGGGTGTGCGTGCTGCGCCCGACGATCCGGGCCTGCCCGCCAGCGGCCCGGACAGCGCTGGCTGCGGCGGCATCGGTGACGTTGACGATGAGCTGGCCTGAAGCGTCCCGGTACACGCCGGCGGTGCGGTGCTCGCCGAGACCGCTGGCGAGCGCCGCGAGACGCGAGCCGTCAGCCGGGGCTGCCTGGACCGGTGCCTGGACGGCGAAGGTGCCGGCCAGCAGGGTCGCTGCGAGGGTGACTGACAGGCGGCTTTTCGTGGATTCCATGAATCCTCCCAGGTCAGCGGCCACGCCGCCCCCGAAAGGCCGCAAGGTTCGTGCTGCCGATCGTCCAGTGCGGACAAGATCAGACGCAACAGTGAACGATGGACATTGACAGTTCTCGAATTATTGTGACGACCGTCACGCAAGAAGCGGGGCGAGGGTGAGCCCCAGGTGGAGCCGCAGCCGGTCCTCGCCGTCGGCCAGGTCAAGCCCCGTGACCTCCTGGATCCGGCCCAGCCGGTAGTAGAGGGTCTGCCGGTGCACGCCCAGCGCGGCTGCTGTCCGCTGCACGTTCCCGGCCTGCGCGAGGTACTCGCGGGCGGTCGCGGCGAGTACCGGGTCCTCGTGGGACAGCAGCCGGCGGACCGGCGCGTCGAGGACGGCGTCGCGGAGCTCACGGTGCGGGCCGCAGGCGAGCAGCCGGTACACGCCGGCCTCTGCCCAGCTCACCACCGGCCGCAGCGCCGGGACGTGCTCGGAGACCCGGATCGCCAGCCGGGCCTCCCGCCAGCTCTCCCTGGCCTGGAGCAGGTCGGGGCGCGGGATGCCGATCCCGGCCACGACGTGCTCGCGCTCGCCCGGGCCGAAACGCTCGGCGTACAGGTCGCGGGCCTGCCGGGCCACGTCCAGCGCCGTACCCGGCTGGGCGAGGAGCGTCACGTGGTCGAGGCTCGCGGCGGCGAGGGCCGAGCCGGGCAGCCGCCACAGGTTCATGGGGACGGTGCGCGGGGCGGCCGGCGCGACCGCGCGGAGCACGATCGCCACGACGGGCGCGTCCCGGTCGGCCAGGCCCAGCTCGGCGATCTCCTCGGCCGCCGAGGCCGCGGTGTCCGGGTCGGGTGACAGCAGGCTGAGCAGCCGGTCGCCGGCCTGTTCCCTGGCGCGGGCCTGCTGGGCCATGATCGCCCCGGCGCGGGCGGCGCTGTGCATCGCAGCGCCGAGCAGGGCGTCGTCCAGCTCATGGCGCTCGTCGAGCAGCCAGAGGTACCCGTACGTGACGCCGTTCCACCGGGCGGGCAGGCAGACCCGGGCCAGGATGCCGCGCCCGGGGTCGGCGGCCGTGCGGACCGGCCGGTCGCTGACAGCGATGCCGAACTGCTCGAACCAGGCCCGCACCTCCGGGGCCGAGCGGCGTTCGAGGATCGAGCGCTGCCGGATGGTGTCGATGCCGGCCCCCGGCTGCGCGCCGAACGCGACCAGGTTGAAATCGCGGTCCTCGAGGGTGGCCGGGGCGGCGACGAGCCGGGAGACCTGGTCGACGATGTCCTGGAGTTCGGGCAGCACGGTACAGATCATGCCAGGCCCGTTGAGCATCTGTACGAGAAACCCGGCGGGCCCTTGCGACATCTGGCTATGGTGCCGGGCCGCCAGGGGGCCTACGTTTCTGGCTGTTTGCTTGGATCATTACTGCTCAGGTGGAGTGCCGCATGTTCTCTCAGCCCCTCCTGATGGCCTCGCGCAGCGCGAAGATGCGCAAGGCCATCACCGCCATCCCGGTCACCCGCCGGGTGGTGGGCCGGTTCGTCGCCGGCGAGACCCTCCCCGAGGTCGTCGCCATCACCGAGGGGCTGCTCAGCGAGGACCTCACGGTCACGATCGACAACCTGGGCGAGGACACCCTGGACGTCGCCGACGCGATCGCCACCCGGGAGGCGTACGTCGCGCTGCTGTCCCGGCTCGCCGACCTCGGGCTGGGCCGCCGGGCCGAGGTCTCCCTCAAGCTGTCGGCGCTCGGCCAGTCGCTGCCGTCCGGAGCCGAGCAGGTCACCCTCGACAACGCGCTGGCGATCTGCCAGGCGGCCGAGAAGGCAGGCACCACGGTCACCATCGACATGGAGGACCACACCACCATCGACCGCACCCTCGGTACCGTGACCGAGCTGCGCCGCGACTTCCCGTGGGTGGGCGCGGTGCTCCAGTCGATGCTGCTGCGTACCGAGGCCGACTGCCGCGACCTGGCCACGGCCGGCTCGCGGATCCGGCTGGTGAAGGGCGCGTACCTGGAGCCGGAGTCGGTGGCCTTCCAGGACAAGAAGGACGTGGACCTCGCGTACGTCCGCTGCCTGCGCACCCTGATGCACTCCGAGGCGTACCCAATGCCGGCCACCCACGACCTGCGCATGATCGAGATCGGCCAGCAGCTCGCCGCCGACGCCGGCCGGGCGAAGGACAGCTACGAGTTCCAGATGCTGTACGGCATCCGGCCCGCCGAGCAGCGCCAGCTCTCCCGGGAGGGGCACACCGTCCGGGTGTACCTGCCGTACGGCACCGACTGGTACGGCTACTTCATGCGGCGGCTCGCCGAGCGCCCGGCCAACGTCGGGTTCTTCCTCCGCGCCCTGGTCAGCAAGTAGTGATCGTGGGACCCCTCATGTCGCCCCAGCAGCATGAGGGGTCCCACGTTTTCCTTGCCACCGGAAGCGTTGACCTAACCAGTACCGAGCCCTGATAAAGCGAGAACATCTCAAGTCTTTACCCGAGAGCCATCGACTGTTACAGATGTAACGGTGGTGTTACACCACCTACCCCTCTCGGCAAGGAGACTGTCATGAGACGTTCCATCGCCGTCGTGGGGGCTGCCATCCTGGGGGCGGGCTTCCTCGCCAGCCTCGCCCCATCCACATCGGTGGCCTCCCCGAACCCCTCACCAGAACAGCGGGCGATCTCCGCTGCCACCAGCGCGCTCCGCACCCAGGGCCCGCTGTTCGCCGCGTCCCCCGACGACGCGTACCAGGTCTTCCGGACGATCGTCGACCCGGATGGCTCCTCGCACGTCCGGTACAACCGCACCTACCGTGGCCTGCCGGTCCGTGGTGGCGACTTCGTCATCCACAACGCGCCCGGCGGGACCTTCCGCAGCGCCGGCAACGGGCTCGCCGCCCCGCTCGCCCTGAGCACCCAGCCCCGGGTGTCCTCCGGCGACGCGGCCACCGCGGCCAAGGGCACCTTCCGCGGCTCCGGCGCCAGCGTCGGCACGCCCTCGCTGATGGTCGACGCCACCGGCGGCACGGGCGTCCTCGCCTGGGAGACCGTCGTCAGCGGCATCGCGCCCGACGGCCAGACCCCGAGCAAGCTGCACGTCATCACCGACGCGCAGACCGGCGCGGTGCGCGGCTCGTTCGACGAGGTCAAGCACACCGCAGGCACAGCCAACACGATGTACACCGGCACCGTCACGATCGACACCACCGGCACCGGCCCGTACGAGCTCAAGGACCCGGTCCGGGGCAACGGCTACACCTGCGACATGAACAACGGCTCGTCGACCTGCTCGACGATGACCGACGCCGACAACGTCTGGGGCAACGGCCTGCCGGCCAACGACCAGACCGCGGCGGGCGACGCGCACTTCGGCGCCGCGAAGACCTACGACTACTTCAAGAACGTGCACGGCCGTAACGGCATCTTCGGCAACGGCGCTGGCGTGCCGAGCCGGGTGCACTACGGCAACGCGTACATCAACGCCTTCTGGGACGGCTCCCAGATGACCTACGGCGACGGCGCGGGCAACGCCAAGCCGCTCACGTCGATCGACGTGGCCGGCCACGAGATGGCGCACGGCGTCACCGAGGCCGTGGTCTCCGGCGGCCTGACCTACTCCGGCGAGTCGGGCGGCCTGAACGAGGCCACGTCCGACATCTTCGGCAACATGGTCGAGTTCTACGCGGCCAACGCCTCCGACCCGGGTGACTACCAGGTCGGCGAGAAGATCGACATCAACGGCAACGGCACGCCGCTGCGGTACATGTACAACCCGACGCTCGACGGTTCCTCGCACGGCTGCTGGTCGACCAGCACCCAGAACGTCGACGTGCACTACTCCTCCGGTGTCGCCAACCACTTCTTCTTCAACCTGGCAGAGGGCACCGGCAACACGCCGTACGGCAACTCCCCGATCTGTGGCTCCGCCTCGCCGGTCGTCGGCATCGGGCGCGCCAAGGCCGAGAAGATCTGGTGGCGCGCGCTGGACACGTACTTCACGTCCAACACCCGCTACGTCAGCACCACCACCCCGGCGAACACCTCCCGCGCGTACACCCTGAGCGCCGCGACCGACCTGCACGGGCTGTGCTCGGCCGAGTACAAGGCCGTCCAGGCGGCGTGGACCGCGGTGAACGTGGCCGGCAGCGACTCGCCGTGCCCGCTCGGCCAGGACTTCAACGTCTCGGCCACGCCGAACTCCGGTTCGGTGAACCCGGGTGGCTCCGTGACCACCACGATCGGCACGACCACGACGAACGGCGCCCCGCAGACGGTGAACCTGTCGGCGACCGGTGTCCCGGCCGGCGTGACCGTGACCTTCGTCCCGTCCTCCGTGACCTCCGGCAACTCGGCCACCGCGACGATCGCGACCACGGGCTCCGTGGCTCCGGGCGCGTACACGATCACGATGGTCGGCACCGGCACCACGGCCACGCGGACAGCGACCTACACGCTCACGGTGAACGGCCCGCCCGGCTGCTCCGGCAGCAACGGCACCGACGTGGCGATCCCTGACCTGTCCACCGTGTCCAGCACGATCGTGATCTCGGGCTGCGCCGGCAACGCCTCGGCCACGAGCACTGTCGAGGTGCACATCCTGCACACCTACATCGGCGACCTCGTGGTCAGCCTGGTCGCGCCGGACGGTACCGCCTACGTCCTGCACAACCGGGCCGGCGGCAGCGCCGACAACATCAACCAGACCTACACCGCCAACGTCTCCTCCGAGGTGGCGAACGGGGCCTGGAAGCTCCAGGTACAGGACGCGGCAGCCGCTGACGTCGGCACGATCGACAGCTGGACGCTGAACCTGGGCACCACGGGCGGCGGCTGCGCCCCGGCGACCAACGGCACCGACGTGGCGATCCCTGACCTGTCCACGGTGTCCAGCACGATCACCATCGCGGGCTGCGCCGGCAACGCCTCGTCGTCCAGCAAGGTCGAGGTGCACATCCTGCACACCTACATCGGCGACCTGGTCGTCAGCCTGGTCGCGCCGGACGGTACCGCCTACGTCCTGCACAACCGGGCCGGCGGCAGCGCCGACAACATCAACCAGACCTACACCGTCGACCTGTCCTCCGAGGTCAGGAACGGGGCCTGGAAGCTCCAGGTACAGGACGCGGCAGCCGCTGACGTCGGCACGATCGACTCCTGGACCCTGACGCTGTAAAAGCACCACCAGCAGTACCGGGCGGGGCTGTCACCACGGCCCCGCCCGTTCCCTGTCAGCGAAACCGGGTGGCGCGGCCCGGCCCGGGCGGGCAGGCTGCCGGGCATGACGAGTAGTGATCTCTGGGACGCCGGCCACGCGGAGCGGTACGACGAGGAAGCTGCGGACATGTTCGCGCCGGGCGTGCTCAGCCCGGCAGTGGACTTCCTGGCCCGGCTGGCAGGCTCCGGCCCTGCGCTGGAGTTCGCGATCGGGACGGGCCGGGTGGCGCTGCCCCTGGCCGCCCGGGGCGTCCCGGTGTCCGGGATCGAGCTGTCCCAGCCGATGGTGGGCCGGCTGCGCGCCAAGCCCGGCGGGCAGGACATCCCGGTGGCGATCGGCGACATGGCGACCACCCGGGTCCCCGGCCAGTTCTCCCTCGTGTACCTGGTCTTCAACAGCATCGGGAACCTGCGCACGCAGGAGGAGCAGGTCGAGTGCTTCCGGAACGCGGCCCGGCACCTGGCCCCCGGCGGGCGGTTCGTGATCGAGCTGTGGATCCCGGGTATCCGCAGGTTCCCGCCGGGGCAGACGGCTGTGCCGTTCGAGGTGAGTGAGCGGCACACCGGGTTCGACACGTACGACATGGCCACGCAGCAGGGCACCTCCCACCACTACACGCGGGGGGAGGACGGCCTGATGCGCTACGGCACGAGCAACTTCCGGTACATCTGGCCGGCGGAGTGCGATCTCATGGCCCAGCTGGCTGGGATGACCCTGGAGCGGCGGGTCGCTGACTGGGACGGCGCGCCGTTCACCGGGGACAGCGAGAGCCACGTGTCGGTCTGGCGGAAGCCGCTGGGTTAGGAATCCTCTTTCAGCTTGCGCCAGCCGCCGGCGCGGTTGTTCGCGATGATCTGCCGGAAGATCTCGCCGAGGGCCCGCATGTTGACCACTTCACCCTCGTGGATGGACACCATGCGGGCCGTCTTGTTGTCGTGGCCACCCGTGATGACACCTTCTGGGTCGGGCACGATCGCGCCGTCGTAGAGGAACACGTTCACGTGGGTCTTGGCGGCGAGCAGGGCGCAGACGTTGCCGTCGAGCACGAAGTACGGCAGCCTGGTGCGCTTGACCGTCTCGGTGACCTCCGGGTCGGTGGCGTGCACGAGGTCGCGGACCGCCTGGCAGATCTGCTGCTGCCAGGCGGGCAGGCTGAGGATGTATTCGTCCACGCGCGGATCAGTCTCGTAGGTCATGCTCTCATCCTGCGTCCGCGCGGCCCGCTCCGCCGATGATATTGACGACCATCTTGTTTTGACAGTGAGGAAGCCTTACCGTTCTGGCGCTGCGTCCCCCACGCCAGGAGCGTCCACTGTGGGCAAGGTCCGTCGAGCCACTCTCGCCGCAACCCTTATTTTCTGTGTACCCGGGCCGGCCGCGGCACTCCCGGCTCCCCCGGGCACGCCCTCCGAGTCCGTCGCCGACGCCTATCGCGTCACCCTCCTGTCCGGAGACTCGGTAGGCGTGACCGTCCTCAGCGACGGCCGGACGGTCACCACAGCCCGTCCAGGGCCCGGCCGCGACCACATCGGCTTCGTGACCCGTGCGCCGCGCGGCGGCCCGGTGACCGTGACGCCCGCCGACGCTGAGCAGCCCGTCGCCGCCGGCGTCCTCGACCCGAGACTCTTCGATGTCGCCCAGCTCCGCGCGGCCGGCGCGACCACGTCCACTCCCGTGATCGTGTCCGGCGTACCGGCAGCCGGGCAGGCCCGGCCCCTGGCGAGCCTGGGTGCCCAGGCGTACGCGGCACCGCCGGCCGGGCTCTGGCCGCAGCTCGCAGCGGGCGGGCCCGGCCGCGTCTGGCTCGACGGCCGGTCCCGGATCGCCGACGGCCCGAGCAACGGCCAGATCGGCGTACCGGCCGCGCGGGCCCGGGGCCTCACCGGCGCAGGCGTGACGGTCGCCGTCCTCGACACCGGGTACGACGCCGGGCATCCCGACCTCGCTGGCCGGGTGGCGGGCGCGCGGGACTTCACGGGCGCGCCACGCGGGACCGCCGACGGGCATGGGCACGGTACGCACGTGGCGTCCATCGTGGCGGGAGCCGGTGAGGCGTACCCGGGCGTGGCTCCGGGTGCGAACCTGCTGGTCGGCAAGGTGTGCGACGACGGCGGCATATGCCAGGACTCGGCCGTGATCGCCGGGATGGAGTGGGCGGCCGGGCAGGGTGCCCGGGTGGTCAACCTGAGCCTGACCGGTCAGCCGACGGACGGCACCGACCCGCTGTCGCAGGCCGTGAACCGGCTGTCGGCCGGTACCGGGCCGCTGTTCGTCGCGGCGGCCGGCAACACGGGCGGCCGGGCGATGGCCGGCACTCCGGCGACGGCGGACGCCGCGCTCGCGGTGGGCTCGGTGGGCCGGGACGACCGGCTCAGTTCCTTCTCCAGCCGGGGCCCGCGCGTGCGGGACGCGGCCGTCAAGCCCGACCTGACCGCGCCGGGCGAGGGCATCGTGGCGGCCCGGGCGGCGGGCACGTCGATGGGCGCACCGGTCAGCACACTGCACACGGCCGCCAGCGGCACGTCGATGGCGGCTCCGCACGTGACCGGCTCGGCGGCGCTGCTGGTACAGGCTCATCCGGGGTGGTCGGCGGCGCAGCTCAAGGCGGCGCTGGTGAGCACGGCGGTGCCGGACGGGCTGGACGCGTTCGGGCAGGGAGCTGGCCGCGTCGACATCGGCCGCGCTTCGTCCACAGTGGTGTATTCAGTCTCGGGCTCGGTGAGTTTCGGGACGATCGTGCGGCCGGGGGCTGGCGGGCTGCGCACAGCCGCGATCCGGTACCGCAACGACGGCACCGAGCCGGTTTCTCTGGTCCTCAGCGTCGCCGGCGTCGGGGCACCCGGGATGTTCCGGCTGAGCGAGGGCGCCGTGTTCGTACCGGCGCGTGGCGAGGCGAGTGCCCAGCTCATCCTCGACACCGGGCTGCTCGGGCCGGCCGGTGACCACAGCGCGCGGGTGGTGGCCAGCATGGACGGGCAGCCGGTGGTGCGGACAGCTGTGGGATTCACCGTGACCTCGCCGTACCACCAGGTCACCGTGCGGCTGATCGACCGGGACGGCAACCCGGCGGCGAGCGGCCTCGGGCAGAGCGTGAGCCTGTACGAGGACGAGACCGGGGCCACGCCGTCGGTCCACGTCCGGGACGGCGTGGGGACGGTGCTGCTGCCGGCCGGGCGGTACAGCGCGACGGCGTGGATCCGCACCCCGAAATCCGGGCAGCCGGGGAAGGCCGGAGCCGGGACGGTCGTCCATCAGGTACCGGTGCGGGTCGACGGGGACCGCGAGATCGTCCTCGACGCCCGGACCGGGAACCTGGTCTCGGTGACGACCGGGCAGCCGGACGCGGTCCAGCGGTACGCGAGCATGGATGTGCTGCTCACGTCGCGGGCCGGCACGTCGCTCACGATGAGCCTCGGGCTGAACGGCTCCGAGCCCGTGTACGCGGCCCCGGTGCGCGCCGACCGGCCGGGAAGCCTGACCGCCGGGTTCAGCACGATCCTGGTCAGCCCCGGCTCGGCGTACCACGTGGCGACGCCCTTCGGGGATGGTGTGCCCGCCGATCCGCGTATCCGGGTCACGGGCGGCGAACTGGGCCGGGTGGACTCCCGGTACCGGGCGCAGGGCAGGCCGGGGCTCGGCTCCCGGGGCGCCACGCCGTTCTACCTGCCGGGGCAGGCCGGGGCCAGCGGCGGGTACGCGACGCTGCCGTTGCCGGTGCGGCGGTCCGAGTACTACTCCCCCGGCGTCACCTGGTTCCGCACGCTGTACCAGCGCCCGGCGGGTCAGGCGGAGATGTCCACATTCGACGGTGAGGTGTCGGCTGTCCCGGTCCGGTACGCGGTGGGGAACGCAGGGACCGAGGAGTGGAACAAGGCCGGGTTCTGCCCGGAACTCCAGACGAGCGCGCTCAGCAACGGCGTGCTGCGCTTCGGGAACACGCTCCAGGTGATGCTGAACATGGTCGCGCCAGCCGAGGCCGGGCACAGCGCGAACAGCTACAACCAGTTCGGCTACCTGACCGGCACGACCACGCTGTCCCGCGACGGGACGATGGTCGGCAGCAGCGGCCTGGCCGGCTTCGGGCTGTTCACCCTGCCGCCGGAGCAGGGCCGGTACACGCTGGACATCAGCATGCGGCGGAGCAACGCCTGGTCGGAGCTGAGCAGCCGGGTGGACAGCCGGTGGACGTTCACGAGCGCGGCCGGCGGGCACCCGTCGCTGATGACGATCCGGCCGTCCGGGGACTTCGACGACCTGAACGGAGCCCCCGGATTCGCCTGGTTCCCGCTCGACCTGACCGTCGGGCACTCCCCGGCAGCCCAGCCGTCCGCCGTCCGCGAGGTGCGGGCCGCGATGTCCACGGACGACGGTGCGACGTGGCAGCAGGTGTGGGTGCTGGGCGGTACCGGATCGGCATGGCGCGCCGTGCTGTTCAACCCGAACGCCGGCACGGGTACCGGATATGTGTCCCTGAGGTTGTCGGCAGCCGACGTGAGCGGCGGCACCGTCGAGACCACCATCCACCGCGCCTACAAGCTGCGGTGAGACACGGCGAGGGGCGGCACGCCGGATGCGCGCCGCCCCTCGGCCGGCTAGTCCCGCAGGCCCGGGACCTCGATGACGATCAGCTCGGTGTCGTCGGGGCGGCCGGGGATCCGGCCGTCGTTGCCGGGGAAGTTGTTGTCGTTGGCGACGAGCACCTTGTCCCCGCCCAGCGGCAGCACCGTCTCGACGGACTGGAGCGGGAAGGAGAACAGCGAGCCGACGCCGTACTCACCCGGGCGGGCCGGGCCGGAGATCTCGCGCGGGTCGGCGATCCGCATCAGGTCCACGGCGTTGCGGCGCGGCAGGTAGCCGTTCGCGTCGGCCTGGTCCAGGTCGGTGACGACGAGCCGCTTGACCCGCGAGGCCGGGCCCATCGCGTTGTCCCGCTCGATGAAGACGAGCCGCCGGCCGTCGAGCACCGCCGCGTCGCCGACCACCAGGTCGGCACTGTCCACCCGCAGCGACCAGGTCTTCCCGGTGTACTTGTTCGCCCGCACGTCGAACTCGTACACGATCCGGCGGCGCTGGTCGGGGTCGTCGGTCTTCGGGCCCTCCAGGATCGGGTACAGCGTCCTGCCGTCGGTGCTCACCGCGAGCGCCTCGAAGCCACGGCTGCCCCGGACGGTGGGCGTCTCGCCCGGCTGGAGGTCCGGCGACTGCGGGGACTTCGCGCCGTCCGGCAGCGGGATCGGCGCCTGGAGCACCTTGCCGGCCGGGTCGGTCTTCACCAGGTACGGGCCGAACTCCTCGCCCAGCCACAGGTTCCCGTCGGCGTCGCGGGCCAGCGACTCGATGTCGAAGTCCGCGCCGGTCAGCAGCCGGTCGGGCCGGGTCAGGGCGAACGGCACCTTGTGGTCGGGGTCCCGGAACGAGACGAACCCGTTGATCTTCACCTCGTGCTGGTGGTAGCGCGGGGTGATGTCGTACGCGCGGAGCAGGAAGTCCGCCGAGTTGCCCTTCGCGCCGAACCCGTTGTCCGGCATGGCGAGCAGCCGGCCGTCCGGCAGCGGGATCGCGGCCGAGAAGCCCGGAATCGGCTGACCGGGGAACGGCGCGGTCACACCGTTGACTGGCGTCGCCGGCAGCTGCGTGCCAGAGACCGGGCCAGGCTGGTACGCGGTGGCGGAAAGAATCGCGCGGGACAGCAGGCGCGCCTCGTCGCGGAGCCGGACGCTCAGGGTGTACGTCCGGGTGATCTGCGTGGCCGAGCCGTTGTCGTCGGAGATCAGGTGCAGCTCACGGCGCCCGCCGGGCAGCTCGCGGCCGAGCGCCATGCCCTCGACGTTGTCCAGCAGCGGGTTGGGCTGCGGCTGCTTGGCCGTGGCACCGGAAGACGGGCAGGCGCCGAGGTCGAAGAGGAGTTCCTTGCCGGCGAAGGTACGCGGGTCGGTCACCCCGGCCAGCGACTCCACACCGGACACGTCGGGGATGCCGGTCAGCGAGACCCGGTACACCCGGACGGTGTTACCGGCACCCGGCGTGAAACCGCGCTCCAAGGCGAGCAGCTGTGTGCCGCCGAGCGCGACCAGCTCGACCAGGCCGAGGCCGGCGTCGGCCTCGTACGCGTACTGGCCAGCGAGGGCCTGGTCGCGATAGTGGACGATCCGCAGGCGGCCGGCACCGTCACCGGCGAGCGGGCCTTCCATGCCGGCGTAGATGTCCCGGCCGTTCGGGCTCTGGGCCAGCGCCTCGAACGTCTGGTTCCGGGTGGCCTGCCCGGCGGGCGCGACCCGGAACCGGTCCGGGACGGGCAGCTCGCCGACCTGCCGGCCATCACGCAGCCGGAACCGGCGGATCGCG
Source organism: Longispora albida DSM 44784 (assembly GCF_000379825.1). Taxonomy (GTDB): domain Bacteria; phylum Actinomycetota; class Actinomycetes; order Mycobacteriales; family Micromonosporaceae; genus Longispora; species Longispora albida. The sequence goes on along the minus strand of NZ_KB903838.1, from coordinate 45,488 downwards.
GGCTCCGACTCGGAACTGGCCCACGCGTACCGGGCACTGGCGTCGACGATCAGCCCCTCGCCGTCGAAGTCCGCCCCGGTGAACGGCGTACCGTCCGGCCGGCTCAGCGTGATCAGGTCCTTGACGGCTGCGTGGCCAGGTGCGAGCGCCAGCTCGTACATCCGGGCCGGGGTGGTGCCGATGTTGTCGACCAGGGCGAAGGCCCGCTCACCTGGCCGGTTGAAGGCCACAGCCGACAGCCCGGACACCGCGGTGCCCTCGAAGACGGTCTTGTCGAGCTGGTCGGAGAAGCCGAGCAGCGCGGCATCCGGCGAGCAGGGCTGCCCGGCACCAGGCTTCACCGGCTGGGCGGCTGCCGGGGCGCCGGCCGCGAGCAGGACCAGGGTCGTGGCCGCCGCGGCGATCGGGAGGGCGCGCACGTGGTACCTCCGGGGTAGGTTTCCTTACTGACCCCCCGATCCAAGGCTGCCCAGCCGAACAGCAGGTGAACACGACGGCGAACACCGGCCGTCCAAGGCCCGAAGAAGCGGGCTCACGCGACTGGTTCACATGATGGCTGAGCGACCCCGTGACTGCGGCTCGACCACCAGCACGGTCGTTCCCTCGCCGGCTTTCCTCACGCTGACCGCGCTCGTGGCAGGCGGAGTGACGCCAGCAGTCAGGTTGTCGTACATGGTGCGGCCGGCGTAGGCGTACAGCAGGAGCATGCCCAGCGCTCCGGTGATCCACACGCCCCACCGCACGCTTTCGGGGAGGGACGAGTCCAGGACGCCGGCTGTGCTGCGCCCCGCCCGCACCTCATGATCAAGTAGGCTCCCGGGCGGCTCTGGACGCCGCTGGGGAGTACACAATGGATGTTCTGATTTTCCTGATCGCCGTCGTGAGTTTCGCTGTCCTCGTGTGGGGCATGGCGGTGGCCGCGCGCCGGCTGCTCGGGGTGCGGTTCGGCTTCGCCCGGCTGGTCGTGGCCGGGATGACCGGGCTGACCGTCGCCGAGCCGCTGGCCAGGAGCCTGACGGTCGGCACGCCGCAGGACGGCTGGTTCATCCTGCTGGCCACATTGTGCGCGCAGCTCGTCACGGTGGCGTTCCTGGTGGTGACGGAGGTGCTGCTGCCGAGCGGGTCCGTGACGCCGATCCGCTGGCTGCGCAGCTGGCGGTCCAGCATGGCCAGGACCCGGCGGTATCTCCAGATCTCCCGGATCCTCATCCGCCGCGGCCTCGGGCCATACCTGCGCGGGCGGCGCAGGCTCGACGCTGCCTCACGCGCCCGGCTGGCCGCCTCGATCCGGCAGGCGCTGGAGGAGGGCGGCGTCACGTTCGTCAAGCTGGGCCAGGTGCTGTCGACCCGGCGTGACCTGCTGCCGGCCGAGTTCATCGACGAGCTGAGCGCGCTGCGCGACCAGGCGGCCCCCATCCCGTGGCCGGAGATCGCCGGGCGGCTGGAGGCGGAGTTCGGCGTGCCGCTGGGCGAGCTGTTCGCCGAGATCGACGAGCAGCCGCTCGCTGCGGCCTCGGTGGCGCAGGTGCACACGGCCCGGCTGCTGTCCGGCGCCGAGGTCGTGGTGAAGGTGCAGCGGCCGGGCATCCACGCCGTCGTCGAACGTGACCTCGACATCGTGCGCCGGCTCGCCAGGACGCTGGAGACCCGGACGTCCTGGGGCCGGTCCACCGGCGCGCTCAGCCTGGCGGAAGGCTTCGCCCAGGCGGTACGGGAGGAGCTCGACTTCAGGATCGAGGCCCGCAACATGACTGCCGTCGCCGCGGCGTCCGCCGACCCCGGCGTCGTCTATCCCGTACCCTGCGAGGGCCTCTGCACCAGCCGCGTCCTCGTCATGAACCGCCTGCACGGCGTGCCCATGTCCAAGGCCGGCCCGGTGGCCGCCGCCCGGGGTGCCGACCCGTCGGCCCTGGCCTCGATCCTGCTCCGCTGCATCCTGCGCCAGGTGATGCTCGGCGGCGTCTTCCACGCCGACCCGCACCCGGGGAACGTCCTGCTGCTGCCGGACGGCAGGCTAGGGCTGCTCGACTTCGGCTCGGTGGGCCGGATCGACTCGGCGCTGCGGTCGGCGCTGCAACGGCTGCTGCTCGCGATCGACCGCGCCGACCCGACCGCGCTGACGGACGCGCTGCTCGACCTGGTACCCCGGCCGGAGAACGCCGACCCGGCCCGGCTGGAACGCTCGCTCGGCCAGTTCATGGCCCGGCACCTCGCGGCGGGCATGACGCCGGAAGCGCAGATGTTCACGGACCTGTTCCGGATCGTGGCGGAGTACGGCCTGGCCATCCCGCCGGAGATCGCCGCCGTCTTCCGGGCACTGGGCACACTGGAGGGTGGCCTGGCCGACCTGGCACCCGGGTTCGACATGATCGGCGCGGCGCGCGGCTTCGCCACCACGTACCTGGCCGAGCAGGCCACCCCGGAAGCCATCCGCGGCACCCTCACCGAGGAACTCGTCACCGTCCTGCCGATCATCCGGCGCCTCCCCCGGCGGCTCGACCGGATCGCCGGAGCGCTCGAACAGGGCAGGCTGAGCGTGAGCGTCCGGCTGCTGGCCGACGAACGCGACCGGCAGCACATCACGGGACTCCTGCACCAGGTGCTCCTGACGATCCTCGGCGCGACGGCCGGCGTCATGGCGGTACTCCTGCTCGGCACGGACGGCGGCCCGCAGGTCACCCCGAAGGTCAGCCTGTACGAACTGCTCGGGTACCACCTGCTGGTGGTCTCGGTGTTCCTGGTGCTGCGCGTGCTGATCCGGATCTTCCGCAGCAACTCCTGACCTGGCGTGATCGTGGGACCCTTCATGTCGCTATGGCGGCATGAAGGGTCCCACGCCGCTATAGCTGGCCGAGCCAGTGGTACACGAGCAGCGAGACCGCCGCCGTCCCCGCCGCGTATCCGAGCCCGCGCGCCGCCGCCAGTGCCGCGATCCGGATCAGCTTTCCGGCCATTGTGGACCTCCCATCGTCGTTACCGTGTGACCAGAGGTCTAATGGAGAATTCCCGGCGGAGTCCGCGACAGCGGGCGATGCGGGCAGCAGGTACGCGGAGCCACAGGTCAGCGGGGTGCCCGCCGGGCCGGGTGCGGGCACGGAGGGAGCCGGGCAGTGACAGCGGAGCGGCTGTACGAGGCGCTGCGGGCGCTGGAGGACCAGGCCAGGTCGGCCGCCGGCACGCGGTACTCGCGGCGGGCGGCTGCCAGGTCCGCCGGGCTCGGCTCGCAGCGGATCGCCGACTGGGTCCCAGCGGACGCCGCCCAGGCCAAGGTGCCCCGGGACGCGGACCAGGTCTGGGCGCTGGTGCGCGCCTGGTCGGAGCTGGCCGGCGTGCGGCAGGCCCGCAGGTACTGGATCGAGCTGGTGGAGGCCGCACAGCCGCTGCCCGCCGGGGACAGCCGGACGGCCCCCGGGATCCCGGTAGCGGAGGCACTGGCCGCCGGGGCCCTGGCCTACGAGGTCCATCCCGCGATCGGAGGCGGGGACGAGGCCGGGCTGACCGCGTACGTCCGCCGGCCCTTCGACGCGCAGCTCAGAGCAGTCATCGAGGCTGGCCGGAGCCGGATCGTGGTGCTCGCTGGCGGCTCGTCCAGCGGGAAGACCCGGGCCTGCTGGGAAACCCTGGGGCTGCTGCCGGCCGGGTGGCGGCTGTGGCACCCGCTCGACGCGGCCGAGCTGGTGACCGGGCTGGCGGCCGGGCTCGCCCCGCGCACGGTGATCTGGCTCAACGAACTCCAGAGGTACCTGCTGCGCGAAGCCGGCTCACAGTGGCAGGAGGCAGCCGTCGCGCTCCGGTCGGCGTTGCGCGGCCCCGGGCCCGTCCTGGCTCTCGCGACGATCTGGGATGACCCGGGCCGGTGGCGGCGGCTCACCCAGTACCCGGGATCGGCGAGCCCGACGACTACGCGCAGGCCCGTGAGCTGCTGACCGGGCCGGCGGCCGAGGTCATCATGGTTCCGCAGACCGTCGAGGGCCACGACCGCCCGGCAGCCGAGCGCGCCGCCGAGACGGACGCGCGGTGGCGGGTCGCGCTGGAGCACGGCGGGGACCGGCCGATCCAGTTCCTGGCTGGCGGGCAGTACCTGCTCCAGCGGTACGCGGCAGGCGCGGTGGCCGCCCGCGCGGTACTGGAGGCCGCAGCCGACGCGCGCCGGGCCGGGATGCCCCGCATGCTCCCGCCGGGCTTCCTCGCGGCGGCGGCGCAGGACTACCTGCCCGATGCCGAGTACGACCTGCTGGCGCCGTCCGCCCGGGGTTCCTGGGTCGAGCGGGTCATCGAGACCGACCTGGCGATCGGCGCGCGCGGGCTGCCCGGCCCGCTCCGGCTCCCGCGCGGCGGCGAGGGCTACGAACTGGCCGACTACCTGGAGCAGCACCTGCTCCGCGAGCGGGCCACCGTCCAGCCGGCCGACAGCGCGTGGCGGGCGGCGATCGGCTGGGCCGAGCCGGCCGTGCTGACCCAGCTGGGCACGGCAGCCGCGCTCCGCGGGCGGTTCCGGCCAGCGGCCGCGCTCTTCGAGGCGGCCATCGCGGCAGGCGAGACGACCGGCCTGCGGAACCTGGCCTGGATATACGAGAACGCCGGCGAGTTCGAGCGCGCGGCGGAACTGTGCGAGCGGTCGGCCGGAGCCTGGGTGCCCTACGCCCGGGAACGCCTGGCGGAGAAGGCAGCCGCCGGATACACCACCATGGACTTCCGGATGTGGTGGGCCGACACCGAGGAAGGTACCCGCGAGAACGGCGAATGGCTGGGCGACGACGACGCCCTGTACGAGTACAGCACCCGGGTCGAGGCCCGGCTGGCCGCCGGCGACTCGCACGGCGCGGACCGGGTCGCGGCCGAGGCGGCGGCTGACGGCTGGCTGGCCCCGCTGGCGGACCTCGCCAGTACCCGGGAGAAGGCTGGCGACCTGGCCGGGGCGGCCCGGACATGGCGGATGTCGGTGGCGACCGGGAACATGTTCCGCCTGCTCAACCTGGCAGGCCTGCGCGAGGCGTCCGGCGACGAGGCGGGCGGCGACCTGATCGTCCGGTATGGCATCACAGTGGACGGTGAACCGGAGCCGGGCCTGGGAGTCTGAGCGGGACCGTAGCGGAGTGCGCGATTGACAGCGAACTGACAGCCCCAGCCCCTTTATGTCACTTGGACAATAAGGCAGGCTGTCTGCCATGACCGATGAACCGTCCGATGAGGACTGGTCGCCGCCACTCGTCATGCTGGCCGTGGATCTCGTGATCCTGACCGTGCGGGAGCGCACGCTGCGGATCCTGCTCGTCGAGCGCGGAGTGCCGCCCTTCGCCGGCATGCTGGCGCTCCCCGGCGGCTTCCTGGGCGACGAGGCCGAGGATGTCCGCCTGGCGGCCACCCGGGAACTCGCAGAGGAAGCCGGCCTCGACGCCACGACCCTCCACCTGGAACAGATCGGCGCGTACGGCGCACCCGCCCGTGACCCGCGCGGCCGGGTGATCTCCGTGGCCTACCTGGCCATCGCGCCCAGGCTGCCCGACCCCGTCCCGGGCAGCGACGCCGCCGACGCCCGGTGGGAACCGGCCACAGCCGTGCTCTCCGGGCAGCTCCCGGTCGCCTTCGACCACCGCGAGATCATCGCCGACGGCATCGAGCAGGCCAGGGCGAAACTGGAGCACACCACGCTCGCGACGGCCTTCTGCCACGAGAACTTCACGATCACCGAACTCCAGCACGTGTACGAGGCCGTCTGGGACCTGCGGCTCGATCCGCGCAACTTCGCCAGGAAGGTACGGCGGACCGAGGGCTTCGTGGCTCCGGCCGGGACGCCGAGGCGCACGGGCAGCGGCAGGCCGGCCCAGCTCTTCCAGCGCGGCGAGGGCCGGGTGCTGTACCCGCCGATGACCCGCGCGACCACAGCCACAGTCACGGGAACGCCCGGGGAGGAGACGGCCGGATGAACGAGCCGACGGTAGCGGTGCTGACCGCGCTGGAACTGGAGTACCAGGCAGTACGGGACCGGCTATCCGGTGTGCGGGCGCACCTGCACCGGGCCGGGACGCGGTTCGAGGTGGGGCGGACCACCGCCGGTACGAGAATCGCGCTGGCGCTGGCCGGCAAGGGAAACAACAGCGCTGCCGTACTCGCCGAGCGGGCCATCACCGAGTTCGGCCCGTCGGCGCTGCTCTTCACCGGCGTGGCTGGAGCGCTCTACAGCGACGTGAAGCTCGGGAGTCTCGTCGTGGCCACCCACATCTACGGCTACCACGGCGGCACCAGCCAGGACGACGGCTTCATGGCACGGCCACGGGCGTGGGAGGCACCGCACGGCGCGCTTCAGCTCGCCCAGCACGTGCGCCGTACGGGCGCATGGGACTTTGAGGTCCATTTCGGCGCCATCGCCGCTGGCGAAGCCGTCGTGAACTCGACGCGGTCCGTGGAGGCCGTCCGCCTGCGGAAGCACTACAACGACGCGATGGCAGTGGAGATGGAGGGTGCCGGCGTCGCGCAGGCCTGTCACCTCAACCGGTCACTGCCCGTCATGGTGATCCGGGGCCTGTCCGACCGGGCCGACGGCAACAAGCTGGCCGCCGACAGCGAGGGCTGGCAGCCCGTCGCGGCCCGCAACGCGGCCAGCTTCGGGCTGGCCCTGGCCGACGAGCTCGCCGCCGATGAGAAGAACAGTCCAGTGAGGAGCACAGTGATGAACACCCAGCCTGGAAACTCCAACTACGCCGGCACCAACACCGGCATCATGATGGCCGGCGGAACCGTCCACGGGAACATCAACGTGGGCGCACCAGGCCCGGTGCCGGCCCGCAGTTTCGCGGAGGAGCTGGACTCGTTCCGCACGAGGCTGACGCAGGCACGCGTCACCGGCGAGGTCGACGAGGACACCTACACGGCGGCGGAGGCGGAGCTGTCGGTCATCAGCGACTCGCTCGCCGCCGGGGAACCCGCGAGCGGCGGCCGGATCCGGCTGGCGCTGAAGAAACTCCGGGGCCTGGTGGAGGAGGTCACCGGGCTGGCTGCCGCCGTGGCCGCGATCCTGACTCTGACCGCTGGCGGGCGGTGATGGACACTCCGCAGGAGCGTCCCGCAGCCGCTGGCGGGCTCAACCACGCCCAGGACAACCACGGCGCCCAGATCACGACCCTGCACGGCGAGGTGCACATCTACCAGGCCGCACCAGGGCAGCAGCCACAGCAGCAGTACAACGCGGGGAAGTTCTGGCTGGCCAGCGGCGTTCCCCGGCAGGCTGAGCCGCTGATCGCCGAGGCTGTGCGGGGCGGCTGGCTCAGCGCGGAGAGCTGCCTGCACTGGGTGCTCTCCCTCCTGAGTGGCCGGTCGCTCGACCAGCTGAGCGTGGCCGAGCATGCCCGGCTGTGCGACGCGTTCACGCTCGGGGCCGGTGTCCAGGGCGGCAGCTGGGGTCCCGCGCTCGGCGTGGTCAACCGGCTGGCCCGGGTGCTGGGCAGCCGGGAGGCAGGCGGAGACGCCGAGGAACTGCCAGAGGTCCTCGCCGGCCTCGACGCGCTGCCCGCCGGCCATCGCGACCTCATCCTCCGTCACCTCCAGGTGATGCTGGACGGCGTGGATGAGGACCGGCACCTGGCGGCGGCCTTCGACCACATCCTGGAGCAGCGGTTCGCTGGCGGGCGTAAGGACCGGGCCTCGAAGTACTTCGAAGCCGACCCAGCGTCCCCGCGTGCCCGCAAGCCCGTACCGCCCCAGTCCTCGCGGTATCTCGGCCCTGCGGCCTGGCTCGGGGCGGCCCTGCTGGGCTTCGGCCTGTTCCTCGCCGGTCTGGTACTCGCCAGGGACGGCCAGACGAAGAGCCTGACCGCCCTGGTGCTCAGCGCCTTCGGCGGGTACCTGTTCGCCTGGCACGGCATGACCTGGCGGTACTGCGCCGAGCGGCTCGCGCTCCTGGAGCGCCGGTACCGCAAGCCGTCCGACCGGGCCACCCGGCGCGCCCCGGCCGACGGCTTCACCAGCCAGGTGAACCAGATGTTCAAGTACTACACGCGGCGTGTCCTGGAGGACGTCCCGGGCTGCGCCGAGGCCACGGCCGGAATCCGCAGGTACCTGAGGGACGAGATCCTTGAGCAGTACCGCGAGCGGCGCATCCCCGCGGCCAGGGTGCGCTGGCTGATCAGGTTCCGGATCCGGGAGCTCAGGCAGCAGTGGCAGGCGGGGACGCTGCACGCGTACCGGAGCCGGTACCAGGTCCCCGGGGCGACGCGGCTGCTGTGCGTCACGGGCGGGGCTGCACTGGCCACGGGCGGGCTCTGGTCTCTGGTCGCGACCCTGATCGCCGACCCCGTTTCGGGACTGGCGGTCATGGTACTGATCACGGCAGGCGCGCTGATCGGCATGCGGGCTGGATGGCGGCTGTTCGCGGAGGACCACCGGTCACGCGACGACGCGGCAGAGTACGCCGAGCGGATGGCGACGGCAGAGGGCGAGTTGCGCCGCTGGAAGGCCAGGCTGGCCGACCGGCCCGACGACCCCGAGATGGCGGCCTGGCTCCATGCCGACAAGCTCGCGCTGAAGCGGCTCGCGATGCAGCAGCACGGCCTGGCGAACCGGGACGTCATCGGGCACCCGATCCTCGAGGAGGCTGTACGGGGCTGCAACAAGGCCCGGGTGGAAGGCGGCCCGGCCCGCTACTCGGTGTACAAGCTCATCATGCTGCTGCTCACGAGCGGCGGCGTGTGGCAGGTCACCGCAAAGCTGCACTTCACGACGGGTGAGCTGACCGTGCTCACGAGGCGCGAGTACCGCTACGACGTGGTGGCCTCCGTGCACGTCGATGTCGCGGGCAAGGAGCCGTCCTTCCGGCTGCGCCTGATCAACGACGAGGCCATCCACGTCCACGTGGAGAGCTTCGACGCCGACCTGGCGGGCGAGGCCGACACGGAAACCAGCCTGTACCAGCTGGCGCTCGACAGCTCCGGCATCAGCGGCGTCCTGCACATCCTGGAGGGTGTGGCGGCCGAGGGCCGCGACTGGATCGCCCGGCGGGACGAACGGTTGCGCCGCAGGCTGGCCGTTGCCGCGCTCCCGTCGATGGACCTAGCGGCTCGCCAGTGACAGGAAACTGATCCGGCCGTCGCGGGAGGCGACTGCGAGCTGGCCCGGTCCGGCCGCGAGGGGCAGCAGCGCGCCGGGCTCGTGCCGGAGGTTCACCGGGTCCGGCAGGACCAGTTCGGTGATCACGCCCGCCCGCCAGCGCCACAGGCGCAGCTGTGTGCCCGAGCCGGTGGTGAGGTAGACATCACCACCGGGCACAGTGGACAGCGCCAGGACACGGGCGGGTGTCTCGCCGCCGACCTGGCCGAAGGCGGCGAGCCGGCGCCAGGCACCTCCCCGGGACGCCGCCCACAGCTCGAAGGTTCGCCCGATCACCCCGGCGGCCAGCAACTGCCCATCACCCCAGGCAAGCCGCTGCACGGCCACCGGGGCTTTCTCCACAGTCCATTTTGTACCGTCGGCGGAGCGCCACACCTCATCACCAGCCAGGACCCAGCCGTCCGGTAGCACCGCGCCATCGATCGCCATCCGGTTCTCCTCGGCCGGGGCCAGCCGGAAGTCCACACCGTCCGCAGACAGCCAGGCCGTCGCACCCGGGTGGTTCCCGGCGACCAGGAACCCGCCCGGCCCGGCCGTGATCCGGAAGATGCCAGCCTCCCGTGGCCCGCCGAACAACTCGACCGGCGCCTCCTTCTCGGCCAGCGTGCCGCCCTTCAGGTACCAGGTACTCGTCCGCGGCTTCCCGTGTGCTCCGCCCGGCGCGGCCCCGAGGACGGCGAGGCGGTCACCCGTGCAGGCGGCCGAGTAGAGGAGGTGCCGCGGGCCGTAGACGGTGACCGGGGCGAGCGGGACGGCGGTGAAGGTGCGGCCGTCGGCGGAGTACCAGGCGGCCGGACCCTCCCCGTCCCGCCCCGTCACGTACCAGCCGCCGGAACAGGCCACGACATCGGCGACCGTCACGGTGGTACCCGAGCGTGGCAGGACGGCCTCGCGCCAGGCCGGCCGTTCGGCGGAGGCCGCCGGCCCGGGTGGGGCCGCCGAGCCGAGTGGCAGGACGGCGAGAAGCGCGAGCAGGAGGGCAAGCCGGGAACGCCGCACCCCGCGAGGGTAGCCAGCGGGGCGGAGGTCACGACACCCCTTCCCAGAATGCCCGGAATGTGCGGTAGGCCGGCTGGCAAGTGTTGCCAATCCGTGTCAATCGGGCTGTTCCCAGATACCGGTCGCAATGCATAGCGTGGTTGCTCCCAGGAGGCTCTGAGCTGGGAGGACACGGATGGCAGGCTTAGCTCGGCAAGGCACGCTCGGCGTCGCGCTGTGCGCGGCGCTCCTGCTGCCCGGCGCCCCGGCCGCGGCGGACTCCACCCCGGGCCCTGCCCCAGCACCGGCCGGCACCACCCCGCCCGCGCCGGCCCCGGCACCCGCCCCGGAAACCGAGCCGGCCCCGCCAGTTCCCGCCGCTTCACCCGAGCCCGAGCCGGAACCCGAGCCAGCGCCCGAGCCGGAACCGCAGCCGGAACCGGAACCAGAACCGGCTGCCGCTGAGCCGCCGCCACCGCCGCCTGCTTCGCAGGAAGAGCCGCCACCGGTCGAGGAGCCAGCCCCGGGCCCGCAACCGTCCACTGAGGACCCTGCGCCTCCGGTGCCAGCACCGGACCCGGCGCCGACGTCTCCGACGCCCTCGCCAGCTCCGGCCTCATCGCCAACGCCAGCACCCGCGCCAACGCCGTCGGCCAGCGCGCAGCCGCCATCACCCACACCCGAGCCTTCGCCCTCGGCAGCGCCTTCACCTTCGCGGAGTGGGCAGTCAGCCGAGCCTGGGACGGTTAGTTCGCCTACTCCGGCGGCGCAGCCTGCGGTTTCACCGTCCGCGCCGGCTTCGGGTGCTGTCGTCGCGCCGTCCGGCACGTGGCCCAGGCGGATCGGGCCTGTGCAGCCGGTGCGGCCCGCCGGGTCGGTGCCCGAGGAGGGAACGGACGAGGAAGTCCCGCGGCCCGATCCCACCGTGGCGGAGAACGAACGGCGGCGGGCGCTCATCGCCGGGGCCCAGAAGGAGGCCGACGACGCCGAGGCGACCCGGGTCGCCGATGCGGCGGCGGTGCAGGCTGCCGAGGGGACGGTCCAGCGCTGCGAGGACAGGCTCAGCCAGGTCCGGGCCGCCCTCGGCAAGGTCGCCGGGCAGCTCTACCAGGGCACCGGTTACCAGGACCTGCGGCAGTACGGCGTGAACGGCCAGCTCGACCAGGCCAGGACACTCGCGCTCGACGTCGCGGCGGCCGAGGCCGGGCTGGCCGAGGCCGAGGCGGCGCTGACTGCCGCGCAGCGGAGACTGGCTGCCAGCACGGGTGCGGCGACGGCGGCGAAGGAGAAGCTGGAGCGTACGAAGAAAGAGAACCCTGACCTGCCGCCCACGCCGCCGCCAGCACCCGGGCCTGTTCCGCTGGCGACGGCCGAGGGCACCGGATGCCAGGCGGCCGTGCCGGGCCTGACGGATGTCCAGGCCGCCAACGCGGCCACGATCGTCCAGGTGGGACGGCAGATGGGTATCCCGGAGCGCGGGCTGGTGATCGGGGTCGCCACCGCGATCCAGGAGTCCTCGCTGCGCAACCTCGCCAACGAGACCTACCCGGAGTCCCTCGCGCTGACCCGGGAGGGCACCGGGGCGGACCACGACTCGCTCGGCCTGTTCCAGCAGCGGCCGGCCACGGGGTGGGGCGCTCCGGCTGACGTGATGCGGCCCGAGTACGCGGCCGGGCAGTTCTACCAGGCCCTCCTGCGCGTCCCCGGCTGGCAGGACCTGCCGCTGAGCCAGGCGGCGCAGGCCGTGCAGCGCAGCGCGTTCCCCGACGCGTACGGCAAACACGAGACGCAGGCCCGGCAGGCCGTGTCGGTACTGGTCACCGTGTCGTGCGTGCCGCCCGGCTGGGTGGTGCCGGTCGGCGCGCCGGTCGTGTCCGGGTTCCACACGCACGAGCGGCCCGGCCATCACGGCGTGGACCTGGGCGCGGCTCGTGGCGCGCCGGTGCTGGCCGCCGCCAGCGGTACGGTGCTCGCCGTCGTGTGCAACGCGTCCACGGGGAACTGTGATGTGGACGGGTCGCCGGCCGTGTCGGGCTGCGGCTGGTACGTGGACATCGAGCATGGTGCCGGGCTGGTCACCCGGTACTGCCACCTGGGCAGGCGGCCGGTCGTGCGGCCGGGCGACCAGGTCGGCGCCGGCCAGCAGCTCGGCGTGGTCGGCAGCAGTGGCAACAGCTCCGGGCCGCACCTCCACTTCGAGGTACGGCTCGACGGGGCACCCCTCGACCCGGTCGCGTGGATGCGCGGCCGTGGCGCCCCACTCGGCGACGACCCCAAGGGAGGCTGACTGGACACCGGGACACACGACCCCAGAAGCCGGCAGGGGACGGTCCTCCTCCAACCATGTCCCGTCCCCTGCCCGCTGTTGAGGGCCGGCCGGCTCCGCGTCTGCCTGACGGAGCCGGCCGGCCCCATGAAGAAGCTGGTTACGATGGGCCGATGTCCCGCCCGGCCGTCGCGATCGTCAACGCCTGCCTGCGTGATGGCCTGGGCGGCAGCCCGACCGCCGTCCTGGCGGAGGACCCGGACCTGAGCGAGGATCAGCGCCGCGCTGTGCCCGTCCGGTCGGGGACCTCGCACGCTGTCTTCGTCTCGCGCGCCGGCGACGCCGTCTCGCTCCGGTTCTACACGGCGACGGGAGAGCTGCCGGCGTGCGGCCACGGTACCGTCGCGGCGCTCGCGCATCTGGCGGCCGAGGCCGGTACCAGCGAATACACCACGATGCTCCGGGCTGGCGGACGCCTCTTCACCGGCCAGGCCACGGCTGCGGCTGGACAGTACTCCGCCACCTTCGACCCGGGTCCCGTCACGCTTCAGCCCGCCCGTGACACCCCGGCCGTGCTCGCGATCCTGAGCGCCCTCGGACTCGGAAGCCGAAACCTCGTCACGGAAGACCTGTGCGTCGCCTCTGCCGGCAGGCCAAGGCTCCTCGTGCCGGTCCCCAGCCGGCCGGTCCTGGACAGCCTCGCCCCCGACCCGGACCAGCTACGCGCGGCGTGTGACCACAGTGGACTCCTCGGCTGCTACGTCTACACAGTCCCGTCCCCCACCGGCCGTACCGCAGCGCGGATGTTCGCCCCTTCGATCGGCGTGCCCGAGGACATCGCCAACGCGAACAGCACGGCCTGCCTTGCCGGGTACCTGGCCAGCCGGGACGGAACCGCCACTGTCACGTCCGACATGGGCGACTCGCTCGGCGCCCCGGCCACCATCACGGCGACGGCCAGCCGCACCACCGCCGGCCTCGCCGTGCAAGCCGGCGGCGCAGCCAGCGTCAACGCTTAAACGAAAAGGCCCAGCCACCGGCCCCGGGCGCCGTCACGGTGGCGACGGAGCCCGGGGCCACGAGCGGACCGGGATTGCGACGCGTTCGAGCCACGCGCGCTCGAACGCGTGCTTCAGGCCTGCGACAGCTTGGGCAGGGTCACGCGCGGGGCGTGGCCGGAGTGGACAGCGGCTCGCCGTCCGCACCCAGGCACAGGTATCCGCCGTGGCCGTGCACCGGCCCCCAGATCGCGTCCACGCGCAGTGGATCCTCGCAGTACTCGCAGGTCAGGCTGCCGAGCACGGGGCGGCTCGCTGTGTCGGTCACGCTCATGGTTCCCCCCAAACTGTCGATCCCGGCCTTTCCGGGGTGCCCCGACATCCTGTACCAGGTCCGCCAGCCGCACTGTCAGCCACCTGCTTGAACCCGGATCCTGGACAGCGTTCTGCCGGTGTTTCCGCCGGACCGCCTTCCCAGCTCCAGAACGTGATGTCCGCGATCCGGCGTTGACCAGCCCGGAGCCGCGCCTCATCCTGAGAGGACACGCGCCCTGGTGGGCGCCTGATCTTCAACGGGGGTTGACGCGCTGATGCGCGGTCGGTTAGGTCTCGCTCTGCTCATGGTCCTTGCCCTTCTTCTTGTACCCGTGCCGGCGCTCGCCAAGGGCGGCGGCGGTGGCGCCAAGGGCGGCAGCAGCGGCCGCTCCGGCAGTGGCCACAGCGTCCCCTACCGAGGGGGCAGCGGCTCCGGTTCCGGCTCCAGTTCGGACGATGACGACCGCAGGAGCGGCTCCGGTGGCAGCGGCGCCAAGCCGTGGCTGTGCCTGGGCGCGTTCGTGCTCACAGCCGGCGGCGGATACCTGCTGTACCGCAGGCGCAGCCGTTCCTGAACACGCCCGCGAGCTGGGTGTTCTGTCACGCTCCGGCAGGAAGCGTCCACTGAGGGCAGCAAATCCATAAGCTTGCCTGAAGAACTGGCATCTGGCCTTGTCCGGCGGTACACCCGGTCGTAATCTCAGCCCTGCCGACAGCCGTGGCACAGCCGATGTGCGAGGGGGCGCCCGTGCGGATCGACCTCAGGCACCTGCGGATCCTGGTCACGATCGCCGAGGCCGGCAGCATCCGGCGGGCGGCGGCCAGGCTGCGGATCGCCCAGCCGGCCCTCACCCGGCAGCTGCACCGGATCGAGGAGGCCCTGGGGTACGCGGTGTTCGTCCGGACGGCTCAGGGCGTGGAGCCCAGCGCCCCCGGTACGGAGACGCTCGCGCAGGCCCGCGCCGTGCTCGCCGATGTCGACGAGCTGTGGGCCGGCACGCAGGAGATCCTCACCGCGCGCCGCCCCGATCCCCCGCTGCGGGTCGGCGGCGTGCTCGGCGCCTACACCGACGCCCTCGTACCGGTGGCCGGCGCGCTGTCCGGCGGCCCGGTGACCAGCCACGGGCACCGGCTGGTCAGCCGCCTGGTCGACCTGCTGGCCGCCGGGCAGCTCGATCTGGCTGTGCTGCACGAGTTCCCCGGCTTCGACGTCCGCCTGCCGTCCACACTGGACCGTGCGGTGCTGCGCAGCGAGCCCATCTTCGCCGCGCTGGCCGACGGGCACCCGCTCGCCGCCCGGCGCGAGATCAACCTCGGCCAGCTGTCCAGCATGGACTGGGCGATGCCGCAGCTCGACGACGGCGGGCTCCACGCGAGTTTCCAGCGGGCCTGCGCGGACGCCGGGTTCACTCCGCGCGTGCGGCACTGGACGACCGACTCGTCGGCCTCAGCCGCGCTCGTCGTCACCGGCACCGTCGTCTGCGGGCTGTATCCGACGACGTACGAGCTGCCGGGCGTGCGCGCCGTGCCGCTGGCCGGTGCCCCGCTGCGACGCCGGCTCCTGCTCGCCTGGCGGCGGGACTGCCCGGCCGCCGGGCTGGCCGGTGAGCTGACGGAACGGCTGCACGCCTGGTACGAGGACGTGGCAGCCCAGCGGCCGGCCTACCGGGCCTGGCGCGCGGGGAATCTGGCATGCACCTGGAGCTGAGCCATCTGCGGCTCGTCGTGGCCGTCGCCGAGGCCGACAGCCTCCAGGCCGCGGCGCACCAGGTGCAGCTGAGCCTGCCCGCGCTGCTCGACCGGCTGCGGCGGATCGAGGAGGCCTTCGGCGGGGCGCTGTTCGTCCTGAGCGGACAGTACGCGGAGCCGACCCCGGCCGGCTGGTTCGCCGTGGGCTACGCCCGCCGGATCATCGCGCGGATGGCCGACGGCTGGAGTGGTACCCGGCTGGTGTGCGGCCACCAGCCGGGTACAAAATAGATCTTTGTTATGTGGCGATGGTGGACATGATCCAGGTGCGGACAGCTGTCGCGTCGCCATAGATCGAGTTGGTCCGGCCGCAGGTGCTGGAGCCGGAGCCGGTCGCGCCCCGGCTGGTCACGCCGACCAGCTTGCCGGCCACGAAGGCACCGCCGCCCGAGTCGCCGTAGCAGTCGGTGGCCGTCGTCGACGTGTCGAAGCAGATCTCGACAGAGCCGCTGATCCCGCCGCAGTTCCCGTCGGAGGTGACGGTCGTGCCGACGTACTTGAGCACGGAGCTCATGCCACCGCAGCCGTACGGCGCGCAGGTCTGGCCGAAGCCGTACAGCGTCGCGGCGGTCCCGGTCGACGGGGACGTGGTGGCGACCGTGGCCGGTGCCTGGCTGACCGGGGCCGACAGCTTGTAGAGGCGGAAGTCGTACGCGCCGTTGCTGTAGTTCGGGTGCTTCACCGACCGGCTGACCGTGGCGAGCGTGCCGCCGCTGTTCAGGTTCTTCGAACCGATCCGGATCCGGGTCGCACCGCTACAGTGGCCGGCGCTGAGCACCCACTGGTTCGAGACGAGGGTGCCGGAGCACCACATGCCGCTGCTGTCGCCGACCGCGGCGGCCCAGGACGGGGCGGTGCCGACCTGGCTGCCGCCGACGATGTCCTGTGCCGGGGGCTTGGCGAGAGCCGGGGCCGACGTCGCGGCCAGGGCGACCGCGGCGCCTGCGACCACGATGGCCGCACGGAGATGCATCTTCATGGATGAGCCTCCCTGAGGGGTTGAGGCCGTGGGTACGGCCCTGCCCGGGAGGCTATTGCCGGTGCCGGTACCGCCGGGAGATGCCACCCGGCGATACCTGGCGCTGGCGTCCTACTTGGTCTTCTTCTGCCTGGCCTTCACGGTCAGCTGGATCGGGCTGCCCGGGAAGCCGAACTCCTCACGCAGCCGCCGCTCCACGTACCGGACGTAGCCGGCGTCGAGCTGGCCGGACGTGAACAGCACGAACTTCGGCGGGCAGACCCCGGCCTGCGTCGCGAACAGGATCTTCGGCTGCTTGCCGCCGCGCACCGGGTGCGGGTTGGCCAGCGTGAGCGCGGTGATGAACTGGTTGAGCTGCCCGGTCGGTACCCGCTGCTCCCAGCTGTCCAGCGCGATCCGCATGAACGGGGCGAGCTTGTCGACGGCCCGGCCGGTCAGCGCGGAGATGTTGACCCGCTGCGCCCACTGGATCCGCTTGAGCTCGGTCTCGATCTCCTTGTCGAGGTAGTAGCGCCGGTCGGGGTCCATCAGGTCCCACTTGTTGAACGCGATGACCAGCGCCCGGCCCGACTCGATCACCATCGTGATCAGCCGCTGGTCCTGCTCGCTGATCACCTCGGAGGAGTCCAGCAGCACGATCACGACCTCGGCGGCCTCGATCGCGGCGTTGGTCCGCAGGCTGGCGTAGTACTCGGTGCCGCTGGCCTGCCCGACCCGCTTGCGCAGCCCGGCCGTGTCGACCAGGTGCCAGATCTCGCCGTCGATCTCGACGAGGCTGTCCACCGGGTCCACAGTGGTACCCGCGACGTCGTCGACGAGCGCGCGGTCCTCGCGGGACAGCTTGTTCAGCAGGCTGGACTTGCCGACGTTCGGCCGGCCGACGAGTGCGACCCGGCGGGGGCCGCGCGGGGCCTCCTCGATGATCGGCGGCGGCTCCGGCAGCATCTCCAGGATCTTGTCCAGGAGGTCACCGGCACCCCGGCCGTGCAGGGCGGAGACGGTGAACGGCTCGCCGAGGCCCAGCCCCCACAGGGACAGCGCGTCGGCCTCGGTCCGCTCGTCGTCCACCTTGTTGGCGACGAGCAGCACCGGCTTGCCGCTGCGGCGGAGCATCTTCACCGCGGCCTCGTCCACGTCGGTCGAGCCGACGCGGGCGTCCACGACGAACAGGATCGCGTCGGCGGTGAGCGTCGCGACCTCGGCCTGCGCCGCGATCCGCGCCGCACGGTCCTTGGCGTCGGGCTCCCAGCCGCCGGTGTCGACGACGGTGAACCGGCGGCCGGACCACTGCGCGTCGTAGGCCACCCGGTCGCGCGTGACGCCCGGGATGTCCTCCACCACTGCCTGCCTGCGGCCGATCAGCCGGTTGACCAGCGTGGACTTGCCGACGTTCGGCCGTCCGACGACAGCGATCACCGGAGCGGGGGCCTGCGGTTCCTCGTCGGCCACCCACTCAGAAAACTCGGTCACGAAGATCTCCCCAGGAGGTTCAGCAGATGCGCGACGACCTCGTCGATCGACATCGCGGTGGTGTCCAGCTCGACGGCGTCATCAGCACGGCGCAGCGGGTCGGCCTTGCGGCCGGAGTCATGGTTGTCCCGGCGGACCAGGTCGGCGGCAGTGGCCTCGTGGTCGGCGTCGTGCTCCTGGCTGCGCCGGCGGGCGCGCTCGGACACGTCGGCCGTCAGGTACACCTTGAGGACGGCGTCCGGGGCGACGACGGTGCCGATGTCGCGGCCCTCGACGACGATCCCGGCCGTGGCCTGCGTGATCAGGGTGCGCTGGGCGCTGACCAGCAGCTCGCGCACGCCCGGCACGGCGGCGACGGCGGACACGGCGGCCGTGACCTCCCCGCCGCGGATCGGGGCGTCGACGCTGGTGCCGTCGACGGTCATGTGCGGGGCGGCCGGATCGGTACCGATCTCCAGCACCACCGACTCGACGATCTTCATCACTGCGTCGGGATCAGCCGGGTCAGCCCCGGCGGTGAGCACGGCCCAGGTGGCCGCCCGGTACATCGCGCCGGTGTCGAGGTAGGCAGCGCCCAGCGCGGAGGCCAGCCGGCGCGACACGGTCGACTTCCCAGAACCGGACGGCCCGTCGACCGCGACAACCCCACGAAACACGCTCATCCATCCCAACCTGCGGACCCGGGCCAGCGGTGCGCCGGCTATCCCTACCATCATGCCCGGTCGCCGCCGGGACTCCACGGGCAGGTCTTGACAGCGTGACCCCCCACCCTGATTCAATCGGACAGGAATCGACCAATCTCGACAGGGGGCTCGTGACGGCGATGCGACGCTGGAACCGCCGGATCCGCCGCAATCCCCGGCAGTTCGCCGCGCTCGCGGCCCTGGCAGCACTCACCGCCGGCATGCTCGGCGCCGGAGCTGTGATCCGCACCGGGTACCCGCACGAGCTGCTGGTGAACGTCGGCGCGGGCCTGGGCATGGTCCTCGCCACATTCCTCGTGCTCGAACCGCTGATCCGCGAGCTGCGCAAGCCCGACGTGGAGAAACACTCCCGGCTGGACTTCACCGCGTTCTTCGACAGGGCGGGCCGGGCGCGCAGCGCGATCGCGATCCTGGAGACCGGTACGCACGCGCTGAGCCACCACTACGTCGCCGACTTCCGCGAGGCGCTGGCGACGGCGTTCCGCAACGACGTCGAGGTGCGGATCCTGCTGCTCGACCCCGACTCCCCCGCCGCCGTCCAGCGCACGGAGGAACTGGCCGGCCGGGCTGACATCCGCGACCTGGTCATGACCAACCTGCGCAACATCCACCAGATCACCGAGAGCCTGCCCAGCGCCCGCAGGCTGCTGCACGTGCGGCTCTACAGCGTCAACCCTTCCGTCCAGATGTACCGGTGGGACGACAAGGCATACCTGTCCTTCTACCCGGTCGGCCGGCGCTCCGACGAGACGGAGCAGCTGGAGATCTTCCTGGCCAGCCCGTGGGGGCAGTTCGTGCAGGAGCGGTTCCGGGAGCTGTGGTCGGACAAGGGCACCCGGCCGGTCGGCGACTACTTCCAGCTCAGGGTGCGGATGGTCTACGACGGGCGCGGGAACGGCGAGCGGGCGCTCTCCTACGTCTGGCATGACAACGCGTGCTATGTCCCGATCAGTGACCTGGGTGACGACGCGATCTTCGGGGACAGCCGGCGGCTGGAGCTGCACGCGGGCGAGCACCGTGGCCTGGGCAAGCTCCGGCTCGACCGGGTCGGACAGGACGAGGCGGACACCGTGGAGCATGTCGCCCGGCTGTTCCACGCCAAGTACGGCCGCGGGGAGCGTGCGGTGGTGCGCCTCATAGCCGGGTGAGCGCGACGCTCACAGGCAACCTCCAGGTAAACGCGTCACGCTGGAACCATGCGACGGACGCGGGGGCTGCGGATCGCCATCGCCGCACTGGGTGTGGCGGTGCTGGCGGCGTGCGCCCCTGCGGTCAGCGCCCGCCCGGCCGATCCGGGGCCGGCGCCGGGTGCGGGTTCAGTGCCCGCCGCCGGGCCGCTCGTCTCGCATGCCGAGGTGCTGGTGGAGGTCGACGGCTGGGCCTCGTGGTCGCTGCTTGATCTCACGACCGGCGCCCAGGCCGGTTCGCCGGACTCCGCCGAGGAGACGAACAACACCGAATCCATGATCAAGGCGTGGATCGCCGCCGACTATCTCGCGGGCGCCGAGGGCCGGCCACTGACCGCTGACGAGAAAACCATGATCCAGAACATGATCTGGTACTCCGACGACGACGCGGCCGAGGTGCTCTACCAGGCGCGCGGGGCGGACGCCGTGATCGACCGGCTGGCCGGCGAGTGCGGCCTGACCGGCACGTACCTGGAGCACGACTGGTGGTCGTACACCCAGATCACGGCCGCCGACGCGGCGAAGATGATGGGCTGCGTGCTCGGCAGGTCCGCGTACCTCGACGAGCTGCTGCGGACCGTCGACCCGTCCGGGCGGTTCGGGATACCGGAGGCGCTGCCCGCCGGTACCGAGGTCGCGGTGAAGAACGGCTGGACGCTCCAGTCCTCCGACGGGCAGTGGCGGGTGAACTGCCTGGCGAGCTGGGACCACTGGGCGCTCGCCGTGCTGACCCAGTACCCGGCGGCATACGGCCAGGACTACGGCGCCGGGATCTGCCGGAGCGTCACGAGCCAGCTCTTCGACGGGTCCGCGACCCTCAAGAGGTGACCACGCGGGTGTGTTCACCCCCGTGGCCACCCGTCCGGCTCAGTCTTCCTTCTCGACCGCCTTGAACAGCGCGGCGATCTCCGGCTGGCTGAGCTTGCGGACCTTGCCGATCTTCTGGTCGCCCAGCTCCACCGGGCCGATCGCCGTCCGGATCAGCCGGTGGACCGGGTGGCCCAGCTCGTCCAGCAGCCGCCGGACGATGTGCTTGCGGCCCTCGTGCAGGCTCAGCTCCACCAGCGCCCGGCGGCCCTGCGCGTCGACGACCTTGAACGAGTCGGCCTTCGCCCAGCCGTCCTCCAGCTCGACGCCGGTCATGATCCGCTTCTTGAAGCCCTGCGGAATCGGGCCGACGACCTCGGCCAGGTACGTCTTGGACACGCCGAACGACGGGTGCGTCAGCTTGTGCGCGAGGTCGCCGTCATTGGTCAGCAGGAGCAGGCCCTCGCTGTCCTGGTCGAGCCGGCCGACGTGGTAGACCCGCTGCGGGATCTTGCCCAGGTAGTCGGCGATCGACTCCCGGCCCTTCTCGTCCGCCATCGTGGAGACCACGCCGCGCGGCTTGTTCATGGCCAGGTAGACCAGGCGGGTGTTGGTGACCAGGCGCTCGCCGTCCACATAGATCTCGGCGCTCGCCGGGTCGGCCTTGTCGCCGAGCCGGGCGACCCGGCCGTCGACCATGACCCGGCCTTCCTCGATCAGCCCCTCGCAGTCCCGGCGGGAGCCGATCCCGGCGGCCGCGAGGATCTTCTGGAGCCGCTCGGCGCCCTCCATGTCCGCGATCGGCTTGGCGGCCCGGCCAGCCGAGTTACCCCGGCCGGCCCGCATGTCGGGGCCGCCGATCCGGCCGATCGCGCCGAACGCCTCCCGCTGCGTCTGGCCCTCCCGGCTGATCGCGCCGGGCTGCTCGCGGGGGCCGCGCTTCGGCTTGGAGCCGGTCTTCTTGGCCGGCTTGGAGCCGGAGGAACGGCGGGACGGGTTAGGACTGGTCATGAGATTCCGCCAAAGCGTCGATGTCGTCGGGAAGGTAAGGGGCCAGCGACGGCAGATCCTCAGGGGAGTTGATGCCGAGCTTCTCCAGGAACAGAGTGGTCGTCCGGTACAGGTACGCGCCGGACTCCGGCTCGCTCCCGCACTCCTCGACCAGGCCGCGGGTGAGCAGGGTACGGAGCACGCCGTCGCAGTTCACGCCGCGGATCGCCGAGATCCGGCCCCGGGTGACCGGCTGCTTGTACGCGACGACGGCCAGCGTCTCCAGCGCCGCCTGCGTGAGCTTGGTCTGCTGCCCGTCGAGGACGAACTTCTCCACGTACGGTGCGTAGTCGGCCCGGGTGTAGAACCGCCAGCCGCCGGCCGCGCGGCGCAGGTCGAAGCCCCGCCGGTCGGCCGCGTACGCCGCGGCCAGCTCCGTGAGGGTCGCGGCGATCAGGTCCTCGGGGAGTTCGAGGACGACGGACAGGTTGAGCTCGGAGACCGGCTCGTCGACGACCATCAGGATCGCCTCGAGGGCAGGCCGGAGATCGGCGGGGTCGATGACCGCAGCGGGCTCGGGCGTCTCTTCCGGCACGGGCTCCGGCTCCGGTTCGGGTGCTGGGGTGACCGCCTCGGGCTCGGGGTCCGGTGCGGTCTCGCCGTCCTCCGGCTCGCGGGACCAGGGCGGGGTCCAGGCCGCCATGTCCTGGGCGAAGGCCCGCTCGGCTGATGTCGTCACTGATCCCCCTCGTCCTCGGCCGCGTGGCCGGGAACCTCTCCGGCCGGTGAGCCGTCGTCGTCCAGCAGGGTCTCGCGCTGGGACGGCAGCCGCTTGCGCCGCCGAGGGCGCTCCTCGTCCTCGGCGCCGTCGTACTCTTCCACGTCGATCTCCCGGACGTCCTGCCCGGCGATCCAGCGCACGGTCAGCTCGCCGAGCGCCTGGACCTGGTCGAAGCCGACCAGGTTCTCCCGGTACAGCTCCAGGAGCGCGAGGAACCGGGCCACCACCTCGAGCGTGCTCTCGCAGTCGGCACACAGCACCCGGAAGGTCGCAGTGCCCGCCCGCATCAGCCGCTCCCGGAGCAGCGCCGCGTGCTCACGGACGCTGACCTTCACGTTGTGCACGTGCGAGATCGAGACGGTCGGCGGGATCTTCGGGGTCATCGCCCGCGCGGCCAGCCTGGCGAACCGGTCGAGCCCGATCCCCAGGACCAGCTCGGGCAGCGCGTCGGCGTACTGCGGCTCCAGGCCCACGGACCGGGCGTAACGCTTGTCACCGCCGGCGATCAGGCCGGCGATGTGCGCGGCGGCCTCCTTGAACGCCTTGTACTGGAGCAGCCGGGCGAACAGCAGGTCGCGGGCCTCCAGCAGCGCCAGGTCCTCCTCGTCCTCGACCTCGGCCGCCGGGAGCAGCCGGGCTGCCTTCAGGTCGAGCAGCGTGGCCGCGATGAGCAGGAACTCGCTGGCCTCGTCCAGGTCCCAGCTGTCGCCCATCCCACGGATGTAGGCGATGAACTCGTCGGTGACCTTGTGCAGCGCCACCTCTGTCACGTCCAGCTTGTGCCTGCCGATGAGCTGGAGCAGCAGGTCGAACGGGCCCTCGAAGTTGGTGAGCCTGACCGTGAAACCCGTCTCAGGCGCCGAGGGCGCTTCTGGGTTCTCGGTAACGGTCACCGAGGGATCCTACATTGCCTGCCAGTGCGCCCCGCTCAATCGTGCAAATCAGCCGAAGTCCCAGCGAATACCAGGGCACGCGGTTACTCGGCGTCGAAGGCCTTCACGAGCCTGCGCGGGGCCTGGCAGCGCCACGCGTCGGTGATCAGCTCACGCAGCTCGTCCTCACCGATCTCCGCGAGGCGGACCAGCACGGCCGGGTACCCGTCGTAGTGCGGCTCGGTGAAGAAGATGCCCGGGCCGGAGGCGAGCAGGCGCTCCTTGTCGTCCAGGCTCGCGACCCGGACACCGAGCACGGCGGGCTGCGGCACCCGGGCCTTCTTCGGCTCCAGGCGCTCCAGCCAGACCCAGCAGATCCCCTTCGCCTTACCCCCGGCGCGCACCGAGAAGGCGAACCGGTCGTCCTCCTCGGTCACCTCGGGCAGCCCGAGAGCGATCCGCCGGACGAGTTCCTGGCCGGCCATGCTCACCCCGTACCGGAAAAGGGTCCTGATCTTGGGGTTAACGCCGCTCTGCGGAAGCAGCGATGACCTCGCGCGCCAGCTGGCGGTAGTTGCGGGCGCCGGCGCTGGCCGGGTCGAGCGTGGTGATCGGGGCACCGGCCACAGTGGATTCGGGGAACTTGACGGTCTTGGTGATGACCGTCTGGTAGACCTTGTCGCCGAACGCCTCGACCACCCGCTGGAGGACCTGGCGGCAGTGCGTCGTCCGGCTGTCGTACATGGTGGCCAGGATGCCCTCGAGCTCCAGGTCGAAATTGAGCCTCTCGCGAACCTTGTCCACTGTGTCCAGCAGGAGCGCCACGCCACGCAGGCTGAAGAACTCGCACTCCAGCGGCACGAGCACGCTGTGCGCGGCGGTCAGCGCGTTGATCGTGAGCAGGCCGAGCGACGGCTGGCAGTCGATCAGGACGTAGTCGTAGTCCTTGAGCACCGGGCGCAGGCAGCGGGCCAGGGTCATCTCCCTGGCGACCTCGTTGACCAGCTGGATCTCGGCCGCCGACAGGTCGATGTTGGCCGGGAGCAGGTGCAGGCCGTCGATGTTCGTCTTGTGGATGACCTCGTGGATGGTGACCTCCTCCTGCATCAGCAGGTTGTAGACGGAGATCTCCAGGTCGTGGGGGTTGACCCCGAAGCCGACCGACAGGGCGCCCTGCGGGTCGAAGTCCACCATGAGCACCTTGCGGCCGTACTCGGCGAGAGCCGCACCCAGGTTGATGGTGGTCGTGGTCTTGCCGACCCCGCCCTTCTGGTTGGCCATCGCGATGATCCGCGCCGGGCCATGCCGGTCGACCGGCTCGGGCTGCGGGATGGGACGCCGGTCCAGCAGGGTCGCGGGATCAACGGTGGAATCGCCACCGCCGCCCAGTGCACCCCAGCCATCGTCTTCGTTCGACATCCTGTTACGCCCTTCCCCAGATCGGCGCTGCCATCAGCAGCCGGGCGGTCGTGCGTGTCCCGACTGTACGCCACATGGCGGACGCGCGCCGATGGTTCGCCATCGGCGTGTCGCGCGCCCGCGCAGCCCTGGACACGGTACTGGACTCGTCACGCGAGCGCTCGCGGATGCGCCGAGACGTACACCTCCCTGAGCCGGTCCACTGTCACCAATGTGTAGATCTGGGTGGTGGTGACGGAGGCGTGGCCGAGGAGTTCCTGGACAACGCGCACGTCAGCACCCCCGTCCAGCAGATGCGTCGCGTACGAGTGCCGCAGGGTGTGCGGGCTGATATCGCCGGAAATTCCCGCCCGGTCGGCGGCGCGCCGCAGGATCGCCCACGCCGACTGCCTCGACAGTGGAGTGCCACGGGCGTTGAGAAAGACTGTCGGATTACCGCGCCCGGCCGCCGCGAGCACCGGCCGGCCCCGGACGAGGTACGCCTCCAGCGCCCGCCGGGCGTACCCCCCGACCGGCACGAGCCGGGTCCTGCCGCCCTTCCCGTGCAGGGTGGCCACCCCGGCTTCGAGGTCGAGATCGTCCACACAGGCCCCGACGGCCTCGGAGATCCGGGCTCCCGTGCCGTAGAGCAGTTCGAGCAGCGCCCGGTCGCGCAGCCCGCGCGGGCTGTCGTCCCCGGCGGCGGCGAGCAGCTGGTCCACGTCGGCGACCGGCAGCGCCTTCGGCAGCCGGCGCGGCGTACCGGGCGGCTTCACCTCCCGCGCCGGATCCACCTCGCACAGCCCGTCCCGGACCGCGAACCGGTGCAGCCCACGGACGGCGCTCACCGCCCGGGCCGCCGAGGCCGCCGACAGGGGCGGATGCCCGGGCTCGCCCTCGCGGAGCGTGGCCAGGTACTCGCCGACGTGCGCCGGGGTGACCTCCGGAAGCCCCGTCACGCCGGCCGCAGCGAGGGACGCGACGTAGCGGGTGAGGTCCCGCCGGTACGAGAGAAGGGTGTTGCGCGCCAGCGCCCGCTCCACAGTGAGGTGATCGAGGTACCCGAGCACCACCCGGCTGAGGGCTGGCGGAATCTGGGGTTCGTCCACTGCGGCCATGCCGCCCAGCGTACGACGTCAGGTTTTGGGCTTATGGTCCTGATCTGATGTTTTTGATCTCACGCGCGGTGGCCCGCTGAGCGGAAATCTGATCGCAGACGCGGAAGCCCGTGTACTGGTTGTACACGGGCTTTTGCGTTGCGCAGCTCAGATTTTCGCTCAGCGGGTCGGCACTATCCGAGGATCTGCTCGAGGGTCAGGTGTGCGGTGCCGTGGGCCTCGGCGACCGGGCCGTAGGTGATGTGGCCGTCGTGCGTGTTCAGGCCGAGCGCCAGGGAACGGTCGGAACGCAGCGCGTCCTTCCAGCCCTTGTTCGCCAGGTCGAGCGCGTACGGCAGGGTCACGTTGGTGAGCGCGTACGTCGAGGTGTGCGGGACGGAGCCCGGCATGTTGGCGACGCAGTAGAACACCGAGTCGTGCACGCGGTAGACCGGGTCGGCGTGCGTGGTCGGCCGGGAGTCCTCGAAGCAGCCACCCTGGTCGATCGAGATGTCGACGAGGACGCTGCCCGGCTTCATCCGGGACACCAGCTCGTTGCTGATCAGGGTCGGGGCCTTGGCGCCCGGCACCAGGACGG
Source organism: Longispora albida DSM 44784 (assembly GCF_000379825.1). Classification (GTDB taxonomy): domain Bacteria; phylum Actinomycetota; class Actinomycetes; order Mycobacteriales; family Micromonosporaceae; genus Longispora; species Longispora albida. The sequence continues at coordinate 19,197 of NZ_KB903838.1, read as the reverse complement.
CACCGATCACCAGGTCGGCCTCCAGGACAGCCTTCTCGATCTCGAACGCGTTGGACGCGACGGTCTGCAGGTGACCACGGTAGATCTCGTCGGCCTGGCGCAGCCGCGCGATGTTCTTGTCGAGCAGCGAGACCTCGGCCTGCATGCCCAGCGCGATGGTCGCGGCGTGCTTGCCGGACACACCGGCGCCGATCACGACGACCTTGGCGGCGTGCACGCCCGGGACGCCGCCCATCAGCACGCCACGGCCGCCGGCCGGGCGCATCAGGTGGTACGCGCCGACCTGCGGGGCGAGCCGGCCGGCCACCTCCGACATCGGGGCGAGCAGCGGGAGGGAGCCGTCGGGCAGCTCGACGGTCTCGTACGCGATGCCGGTCACCTTCTGCGTGACCAGGGCGTCGGTGCACTCCTTGGAAGCGGCCAGGTGCAGGTACGTGAAGAGCACCTGACCCTCGCGCATCCGGTGGTACTCCTCGGCGATCGGCTCCTTGACCTTGAGGATCAGGTCACCGGCAGCCCACACGTCGTCGGCGCTGGGCAGGATGGTCGCGCCGGCCGCGACGTACTCCGCGTCGGTGATCGACGAACCGACACCGGCGCCGGCCTCGATGTACACCTCGTGGCCCGCACGCCTGAACTCGTGCACACCAGCAGGGGTGATCGCCACCCGGTATTCGTGGTTCTTGACCTCGCGCGGGATTCCGACCTTCACCTGACGACCCTTTCCTTGGTGGCACGGCTCCGTTGCCGTCGTTTCCAGGCGGAGTCTAGGTTCGAATCCACCCCGCCGAGGGTGACAGACCGTAACCTTCTTCCGCGCTCAGCTGCCGATGTGTAGCCAGGCAGGGTAAAGCTAACGCTAATAAGTCATGATATGCCCGATACGGGGCAGCGGAAAGTGAGGCACGCCGAGCCAAGATCGGACGAACGGATGAGACATCGAGCTTCGCTATCGCCTAGGGTGTGCCCTCATGACCACTCCTCACTACGGCGGCCCGGTTTCCGACAAGAGCAAGCTTGTCGCCGGCCTCCTCCAGATCCTGCTCGGCGGCTTCGGCGCGGGGCGCTTCTACACCGGGCACACCGGCATGGCGATCGGCCAGATCGCTGCCACCTGGCTGACCTGCGGCCTCGGCGGTCTCTGGCCGCTGATCGACGGCATCATGATCCTCGTCAAGGGCGGGACCGACGCGCAGGGCCGTCCGCTCAAGGACTAGCCGGGCCACCACCTTCACCAGAGCCCGGCCGCATGCACTGCGGCCGGGCTCTTCTCTGGGCTCAGGTGGCTGGCCGGGCTGCGCCTGGAGCCCTGTGGCCTCCCGCCGGCCGGTCCACTGCGGAGTCCTGCGCGATCGGGCAGCCCGGATGCGCCAGGTGACGTAGTGGCGGCTGGCAACCATCCACTAACCTGTGCCGGTGAGCTACAACCCTCCTCCTTCGTATGACCCGTACGGCAACCCGATCTCCGGGCCGCCGGTGACGGGCGGCCCCTATGGCGCGCCGCCCGCCGGTTTCGGGATGCAGCAGCCCTACTACGGCCCGCCGATCTCCGACAAGAGCAAGCTGGTCGCCGGTCTGCTCCAGCTCCTGCTCGGTGGCTTCGGCGTCGGCCGGTTCTACACCGGTCACGTCGGCATGGCCATCGGTCAGATCGCGGTGACCTGGCTGACCTGTGGTTTCGGCGTGCTGTGGCCGCTCATCGACGGCATCATCCTGCTGGTCAGCGGCGGCACGGACGCGCAGGGCCGCCGCCTGAAGGACTGACCCCGATCATCCGGAGCCCGGCCAGGCGGTCCGCTGAGGACGCTGGCCGGGCTTCATCATGCCCGGGCACCGGCCACACCCAGCGAAAGCGAAACGGCGGGCACCGTCTCCGGTACCCGCCGTCTGTATGCCTGTTTCTCAGAGCTGTGCCGCCGCCAGTACGCCGGCCAGGCACGCCCCGTTGGTGATCTCGCCGCGCAGGCCCATCGCCACGGCCTCGGCCAGCGGTACCCAGTGGGTGGTCAGCCCGGCCTCCTCCGCCGTGCGGACGTGCCGCTCGTCGTCGGGCACCGCGCTCAGGCCCCGGGCCACGAACACCCGGATCCGCTCGTCGGAGCACCCCGGCGACGGGTGGATGTCGATCAGCTGGGCCCACTCGGCGGCCACGAGATCGGCTTCCTCGGCCAGTTCCCTGGCTGCCGCCGCTTCCAGGGGCTCGCCGGGCACGTCGATCAGCCCGGCTGGCAGCTCCCAGAGCACCTGGCGGACCGGGTGCCGGTACTGCCTCAGCAGCAGCACCCGGTTCTCCTCGTCGAGGGCGACGACACCGACCGCGCCCACGTGCTTCATGTAGTCACGGTTGGCGACCTCGCCGTCGGCGAACTTCACCTGGTCCGTCACCACGTCGAACATCCGGCCGTGGAAGTGCTCCACGGTGGACAGCACCTCGGGTGCCGCCCCTTCGACCTCGGTCGTCACTTCTTCGCGGCCTTGGCCGGAGCCGGGGTGGACTCCTTGGCCGGGGAAGCGTAGGCCAGGGCCGCCGAGATGAACGCGGCGAACAGCGGGTGCGAGCGCGTCGGGCGGGACTTGAGCTCCGGGTGGGCCTGGGTGGCCACGAACCACGGGTGCAGCTCCCGGTCCAGCTCGACGAACTCGACCAGCTTGCCGTCCGGCGAGGTACCGGAGATGCGCAGGCCGGCCTTCTCCAGGGTGTCGCGGTAGGAGTTGTTGACCTCGTACCGGTGCCGGTGCCGCTCGGAGACCTCCGTCGCGCCGTACGCCTCGGCGACCAGCGAGCCGGCGGTCAGCGCCGCCGGGTACGCGCCCAGCCGCATCGTCCCGCCCAGGTCACCCTTGCCGGCCACGATGTCTTCCTGGTCGGCCATCGTGGAGATGATCGGGTCGATGGTGTTCTCGTCGAACTCGAGGGAGTTCGCCCCCGCCAGCCCGGCCACGTTCCGCGCGGTCTCGATCGCCATGCACTGCAGGCCCAGGCACAGGCCGAGCGTCGGGATCTTGTTCTCGCGGGCGTACTTGATCGCACCCAGCTTGCCCTCGATGCCCCGCACGCCGAACCCACCCGGGATCAGCACCGCGTGCACGCCCGACAGCGCCTTCTTGGCCCCGGCCGGGGTCTCGCAGTCGTCGGAAGCCACCCAGGTGATCTTCACCCGGGCGTAGTTGGCGAACCCGGCGGCCCGCACGGCCTCGGACACCGACAGGTACGCGTCCGGCAGGTCGATGTACTTGCCGACCAGCGCGACCGTCACCTCGTGCTTCGGGCTGTGCACCCGGTCGAGGAGGTTGTCCCAGGCCTTCCACTTCACGTCGCGGAAGCTCAGGTTGAGCCGGCGCACGACGTACGCGTCGAGGCCCTCCTTGTGCAGCACCTTCGGGATGTCGTAGATGCTCGGCGCGTCCGGGGCCGCCACGACGGCTTCCTGGTCCACGTCGCAGTACAGGCTGATCTTGTGCTTGAGCTTCTCCGGGATCTCCCGGTCGCTGCGGCAGACGAGCGCGTCGGGCTGGATACCGATGTTGCGCAGCTGCGCGACCGAGTGCTGGGTCGGCTTGGTCTTCAGCTCGCCGGACGGCGCCAGGTACGGCACGAGCGAGACGTGCAGGTAGAAGCAGTTGTCCCGGCCGATGTCGTGCCGGATCTGCCGGATGGCCTCCAGGAACGGCAGCGACTCGATGTCGCCGACCGTGCCGCCGACCTCCGTGATCACCACGTCGGGGGCCTTGCCGGACTCGTCCGGCTTGGCCATCGCCCGGATCCGGGCCTTGATCTCGTTGGTGATGTGCGGGATGACCTGGACCGTGTCGCCGAGGTACTCCCCGCGCCGCTCCTTGGCGATCACCTCGGAGTAGACCTGGCCGGTGGTGACGTTGGCGTTACGGTCGAGATCCCGGTCGAGGAACCGCTCGTAGTGGCCGATGTCGAGGTCGGTCTCACCGCCGTCCTCGGTGACGAACACCTCACCGTGCTGGAACGGGTTCATGGTGCCCGGGTCCACGTTCAGGTAAGGGTCGAGCTTCTGCATCACGACCCGCAGCCCACGGGCGGTCAGGAGCATACCGAGACTGGAGGCAGTGAGCCCCTTGCCGAGCGAGGACGCGACGCCCCCGGTGACGAAGATGTGCTTGGGCGTACGAGCCGAACTGGCCAAAACCTGCTCCCGTGGTCGTCGAGGGCTGGGCCTCTGTGCAGAGAAAGCGCTCAAGAATCGGCGCGACCCACGGGAGTCCAGCCTAGCATCCCTCCCCAGGTCAGGGACGCTCCGCCCGCCAGACCCGCCGCGCTCCCCCGCCCAGACCGGCCATGATCAGGCACTCTTGCCGGCGCAGGCCACGCCCCGGCCTCCCCCTGCCGCCCGCCAGCACCCCGATAACCGTGATCATCATCATGTACCGGCTGCCCAGCCCACGGCCGCGCGCGGCACCCGCCGCCCGCCCGCCACTGGCTGCCAGCAGAAGCCGTAAGCCCTCAGCCACCCAAAGCCCCCGGCCCCCCGTGCCCCCAAGGTGCCCGGGCCCTCACGTGCTCAGCGGCCGACGCTCAGCCGGATGCCCGTAGCCCTTCCCGTTCCCGTTCGCGTTGCCGTTCCCGTCGACGGCCCCGCCCTCCTCCGGCTGGCGCATGTCCACCGGCTTCACCCGGGGCTGCTCGCCCGTGTGGTGCTGCTCGATCCGGCGGACCACCCGGAACCCGGCCAGGATCAGCACAGGGGCCATCGTGGCCGCCGCCGCGCCCGCCGCGATCACGCCGGCCCCGTCGACCAGGCCGCCGACCAGGCTCGCGACCATCCCGCCGTAGATGCCGCCCCGGATCGCCGGGTAGAGCCCGAAGACCCGGCGCAGCCCGCCCCAGGGCCGCAGCATGACGAAGTAGCCGTACAGGCCGCCGACGAGGAACAGCCAGGTCAGCGGGCTGCTCGCGAACGCGACGACATTCGCCTCCGCGAGCCGCTGGAACACGACCTGCCCCTGGCCGGCCTCCGACAGCAACCGGCCGAGGCTGCCACGCTCGTCCTCCGGCCGGCCCAGGTCGACCAGCACGAACACGACCGTCACGGACAGCCCGGCGATCACGGCGGTCAGCAGCCGGGTCATCGTCAGCCAGCCGCCCTGGACCAGCGCGGCAGCCACGCACACCCCGAGCATGAGCGCGATCGCCCCGCCCGGGTCGGCGCCCAGCTGGGGCGCTCCGACGAGGACGGTGCCGAGGATGCCGATCCCGAGGACCAGCGGCGGCCGCCACGGCCGGGTCACCGCCCGCTGCGCCAGGCACGCCGAGCCGAGCAGCAGCCCGGCGGCGAACACGCCGAACCCGATCGTGCCGAGCCCGGTGTACCGGGAGCCGGACAGCGCCGAGTACCCGGCGACGCCGTTGAGCTGGAGTTTCGCCCCGGTCAGCACGTCGAGGCCCACCACGGCAGTGGCGATCGCCGCGACGAGGACGAGCGGGCCGAGCGGGCGCCGCCCGAGCCGGGAGAACCACACGCCCGCTGTCAGCGCCGCGAGTACCGCCACGCCCAGCCCGGCGAACAGCAGGCCAGGCCTCGGCACCCGCCACCACGGGACCAGGTCAGTGACCAGCGCCGCCGGGATCGCCAGGGCTGCAGCCAGCAGGATCATCTCCAGCCCCGTGAGGAACCAGCCGGGCGGGGGCGGTACGGGATGACGGGTCTTGGAACGCCGCAGCCAGCGGAGCACCGGGATCATGACGGCCAGCAGCGCGAGCTGGAGGATCACCAGTACGAGGAAGAAACGCCCTGCGATCTTGCCTTGGGCACCCGCCTCCCGGTCGGCGTCACCCAGCTCGGCCACCGCGTCCTTCAGGGCTGACGGCCGCTCCTGGCTCGCCCGGATGGCGGGCTGGCCGACGAAGAGCTTGGCCGGCCTGGCCCGGTCCAGCGCGGACAACGCCGTCGGAGCCAGGTCGACCAGCTGGAGGTATCCGGGCCGGCCCGTCGCCGACGACATCAGCCAGCCCCCGCCGAACCCGGGGCCGTCCGCGATCGCGACATGCAGCCGCGACGGCGCCTCGGTGTCGGACACCCCGGCCACGAGCACGAGCGAGCGCTCCGGCCGGGCGGCCAGGACCTCGCCGAGCAGCCGGTCGGCGCGCTGCGCTGCCGCCTTGCGCTCCGGCCCGGCCCCAGCGACCGGCCCAGCGTCCACAGCGGACAGGACGCACTGGGCCAGCAGTTGCTTGAGGTCTCCACCGGCGGGCTCTGGCGCGTACCGGTCGACCCGGCCCAGCGGCCTGGCCAGCGCCACAGCCCCGCCCTCGCCGATCGCCGTGCTGCACCGCACCTGCTCGGCGAGGGCACCCGGACGGGCACCCCAAGGCCGGCTGCGATTGTGCTCGGAGACGCTCGCCTGGTCAGCGATCGAACCACCATCGCCGGTCACCTCGACGGACACGTCCAGCGGCGTGCACTGGCCGGCCACAGGCGGGGCGGGCGGGCGTTCGGAGTAGTTGCCGGCCCCCAGCGTCAGCCAGCCGTCCGCCGGGCAGGTCAGGCGGCGCGCCGACCGGACGGACAGCGCCCCGATCGACCCGCGCTCGGCCAGTTTCCACAGCGACGGCGTCGCGACCGGGTCCAGATCGTCCCAGCGCAGCCCGGCCGCGCCGACGACCACCACGTACTCCACGGGCCGGGGAGCCGCGGCCACCCGGGCAGGCCCGAGAACCATCCCGCCGAGCAGGGCCAGGACCGCCGCGACCGCGACAGCCACCCGCCCCCGGGCAGGCCTCGCGGTGAACCCCGCGCCCCCGGCCGCCGGGAGGCTGCTCATGCGGCCCCGGTCAGCTCGCGGTAACAGGCGAGTACCTGCCGGACGGTCGCAGCCTCATCCGGCCAGCCAGCAGCACGTTCCTGCCCGCGCTGGGCCAGCTGCGCCCTGCGGTCCGGGTCGTCCAGGAGCCCCCGGACGGCCCTGGCGACGGCGTCAGCGTCACCCGCCGGTACCAGCACGGCCGCGTCGCCCACCAGGCCAGGCAGGCCGCCCACCCTGGTCGCCACCAGCGGCACGCCGGCCCGCATCGCCTCCTGCGCGAAGAGCTGCCGGGCCTCCCAGTCGCTCGTCACGACGGCCACGTCAGCGGCGGCCAGCAGGTCAGCCACGTCGTTGCGGTGCCCGAGGAACGTGACCCGCCGCTGGCCGGTCATCGCGCGCAGCTCACTCTCCGCCGGGCCGGACCCGGCGACGAGCACCTGCGCGTCCGGCCACTGCCCGGCAGCCTCGATCAGCACGTCGTACCGCTTCTGCGGGTGCAGCCGGCCCACCGACAGGATCAGCGGCCCGTCGCCGAACTCCTTCCGGATCGCCGTCCCGTCACCCGCCGGCAGGTACTGCGCGCCGACCGGCCCGAGCCGGACATCCCGGCCGCCGAGCGAGGTGACCCGCGCGACCAGGTCTTCCGAGGCGCCCAGGGTCAGGGTCGCCCGGCGCGCGACGATCTTCTCGAGCTGCTCGTACACCTTCTGCTTCGCGCCCTCGGCCATCACCGTGTTGTGCCAGGTGACCACGAGCGGCTCGGCCCCGGCCAGCGCGGAGACCAGCCCGGCCCGCAGCCCGTGCGCGTGTACGACGTCGGGGCGCATCGCCCGCAGCTCCGCCCGCAGGTTCCACACGGCGGCCACGTCCCTGGGGTGCGGGCCTGCCGAGATCTCCACCGGCCGGAACAGCGGGAAGCTGAACTGCTCCCCCACCGAACGGGGGCCGAACACCACGACCCGGTGCCCCTCGGCGGTCAGGCCGCCCGCGAGTGACTCCACGTGCTTGCCGACGCCTCCCGTGCTCGTGCCGAGCACCAGCGCGATCTTCATGGCTTAGCCCCCTGCTGCGCACATCCGGCGGCCTCGCGCCACCACGATGACCATATCGGGACCCCGGACGCCTGCGGATCGGACCTCACCAGTCCGCTGTGGACTCCCGCCTCACCCGCCCGCGGGCGGCCGAGTGGTCTGGCTAGCTACCAGCCCCGGGGGCCAGCGGCAGCTCACCTGGCAGCTCACCGGCCAGCCCGGTGCTGTGGTCCTCCACAGTGGCAGGCTCCGGCGGGGTGACAGCCCCGGCGGGCCTGCGCCCCAGCGCGTCCAGCTCCCGCAGCACCGGTGTCCGCTCGATCACCTTCGTGAAGCTGACCTTCTCGCTGGCCAGGGTCAGCCCGGCCAGCCCGGCGAGGATCACGCCCCTGCTCACCGGGCCGCTGCGCGCCGCGACGGCCAGGCCGAGCAGCGCGCCGAGCGCGTTGGCCCCGGCGTCGCCGAGCATGACCCGCTCGTCGAGGTCGTCAGCCAGCAGCACACCGGCCGCGCCGACCGGGCCAGCGGCCAGCCCGCCGGCCGCGCCGCCCATCAGTGGCGCACCGGTCAGCAGGGCGGCCTTGAGCGCACGGCCAGGGCGGAGATCCAGCAGGTTCAGGAGGTTGGCGCTGCCGGCGATGACCCCGGCGCCGAGCAGGACATGCGCCGCCCGGCCAGCGGCGGTGCGGTGCCTGCCGCCACCCAGCAGGGCCGAGGCGATCAAGCCGGCGGCGCCGATGCCGCCGATCTTCACCAGGCCGCTGGTCACCTTGCCCTGCTTGAGCGCGGACAGGTGACCACGGAAACCCTTCGCGGTCTTCTGGTCGGGCCGGTTACCCACGACGTCGTCATACAGCCCGACCGCGCCGGAACCGAGCCCGGCAGCCAGGGCGGCAGCGGCGACCGGCAACGTCGGAGCGCCCACAGCGGCAGCGCCAGCCGCAGCCACTGCGACAGCGGGGCCAGCGGCCAGGCTGACCGTCCGGCCACGGTGGTTGACCCGGTCGAGGGGCTTGGCGGCCGGGGAGGCCAGCAGCGCCCGGAGAGTCGCCTGCGCGGCCACCGCACCTGCTCCTGCGAGCAGCAGACGCCCGGCGATCCGCGAAGCCCTGCTCATCTGCGACCTCCAGGTCTCTGCCGTCTCACGACCCGCGGCACCAAGGTACCCGGCACGGGCAAACTGTCCACACAGTACCCGCCGGGGACAGCGCCAGCGCGTCCGCTACTTCTTCTCGGCCTTTGGCGCGAGCCCGGCCGAGCCTGCGCCGATTCCGTAGTGCCCGACGTGCGAGCCGAACTGCTCGGCCAGCGCCAGTGCGGTGACGAGCTGCCCGACCGCGCCAGCCGCGTTGTCCACGGTGGAGATCGTCTTCTGGAGGGCTGGGTCGTTGCGGATGGCTCCGATGACGTTCCCGTCGCCGCTCGCGCCCGGAGCGGCCACCACGATCGGGCCGGCCTTGTCGAACTCCTCGGCGACGGCCACCACGGCGTCGTTGCGCTTGGAAGCTTCCCTGTCGGTCGAGGGCGGCCCGCTGACCAGCACCGTCGCCTCGGCGGCCTCCGCCGGACTGCCGTTCACCGTGATGAACCGGCCCTCAGTGAACGCGGTGATCACGGTCGTCCGCTGTTCCTTCGTGACGGCGGGCGTCCGGTCGATCAGGACCCCGGCCAGCAGCGCGGCCGCCGACTCCGGGCCCCAGCCGTTGGTGGGCGGGGTGATGCCGGGCGGCAGCACCTTCGTCACCCGGTCGAGCATGACCTCGCTGCGCAGCGGGTTGGTGAACTCGTCGGTGATGGTGATCCGGCCGGTGATCTTCGCGCCGGCCGTCTCCAGCATCTGCCGGACCCCGTCGACCTGCTCTGCCTTCGCGCCGGAGATGTCGAGCAGCAGGACCCGCTTGCCGGTCAGCTTCCCGGCCAGCACGCCCGGCGCCAGCTCCGTGACGAACTGCTCCTGCTTCTTGATCTCCGATTCGAGGTGCCCGACCTGGTCACGGAGGTTCTGGTTGGTCTTCGACAGCGAGCCGACCTGGTCGCGGAGCGTGTCGGCGATCGGCCCGTTCAGGGCGGTGGTGCCGAGGATCAGCCCGATGGCGAGCGCGAGGAAGACCGCGGTCATCGAGACCACGTGGTACCGGAAGTTAATCAAGACAACAGCCTGTCCAGGGAGAAGATCAGATTGTCCCACCACTCGGCGACCACGTTGAGGAACGTGCGGCCGACGGTGGACACCGCGAACGCCGCGCCCATCGCGGCGACGGCAGACAGGATCAGCAGGAGCAGCGAGGACGCGGAGATGTTCGACCGGTAGAGCCTGCTCACGCCCTTGGCGTCGACCAGCTTCCCGCCGATCCGCAGCCGGGTGAGGAACGTGGACGCCATGCCGCCCCGGCCCTTGTCCAGGAACTCGACGAGCGTCGCGTGCGTGCCGACCGCCACGATCAGGGTCGCGCCCTTCTCGTCGGCGAGCAGCATCGCGATGTCCTCGCTGGTCGCGGCCGCCGGGAAGGTGATCGCCGAGACGCCCAGCTTCTCGACCCTGGCCAGGCCCGGGGCCCGGCCGTCGGGGTAGGCGTGCACGACGATCTCCGCACCGCAGCGCAGCACGTCGTCGGACACCGAGTCCATGTCCCCGATGATCATGTCGGGGGTGTACCCGGCCTCGACCAGAGCGTCCGCCCCGCCGTCCACGCCGATCAGCACCGGCTTGAACTCCCGGATGTACGGCCGCAGCACGTCCAGGTCTGCCTTGTAGTCGTACCCGCGGACCACGATCAGGCAGTGCCTGCCGCTGAGCGTGGTCGTCACGTCCGGCACGCCGACCCCGTCGAGCAGCAGGTCACGTTCCTGCCGCAGGTACTCCATCGTGTTGGCCGCGAACGCCTCGAGCTGGACGGACAGGCCCTCACGGGCCTCGGCCATCGCCCGGGCGACCGTGGCGGCGTCGTGCCGCACGCCGACCGAGATCTTGTCCTCGCCGAGGAACACGACGTTGTCCTCGATCCGGACGGTCGCGCCCTCGCGCAGCCGCTGGAACGCGTCCTCGCCGAGGTCGTCGATCAGCACGATCCCGGCGGCGATCAGCACCTCCGGCCCCAGATTCGGGTACCGGCCCGAGATCGAGGGCTTGGCGTTGAGCACCGCCGCGATCCCGGCCGCCACCAGTGAGTCGGCGGCGACCCGGTCGATGTCGACATGGTCAATGAGCGCGATGTCGCCTGGCCGGAGCCGGCCAGCGAGCCGCTTCGTCCGTCGGTCGAGTCGCACCGGTCCGGTGATCACGCCCGCCTCGACCGGACGGGCGCGCCGCAGCGTGGGTAGCCTCATCGAGCCCCATCTTGGCACTCCAGGGCGGCCATTGCGGGCCGCGACATGCGCAGATGGGCGAAATACTCGTAATTGCCCTGCCCACCGCACGGGGATCTTCTCACGTTAGCTCAACCCAGCCGGGCTTTTTCCGCCGCCGCCACCGCCAGCAGTTCCTCGGCGTGTGCGATGCCGAGGTCGGAGTCTGGCAGGCCGGCCAGCATGCGGGACAGTTCGCGGGCGCGTTCGCTGTCCTCGACTACCCGGACGCCGCTCGTCGTCACCGCGCCGCCGGTGTCCTTGAGGACCACCAGGTGCCGGTCGGCGAACGCCGCGACCTGCGGCAGGTGCGTGACGACCAGGACCTGGTGCCGGTGCGCCAGCCGGGCGAGCCGCTTGCCGATCTCCACGGCGGCCTGACCGCCGACGCCAGCGTCGACCTCGTCGAAGACCAGGGTCGGCGGGCCGCCCGATCCGGCGAAGACGACCTCGACGGCCAGCATCACCCGGGACAGTTCGCCGCCGGAGGCCCCGCGCTGCAACGGCAGGGCCGGCGCGCCGGGATGCGCGAGCAGCCGCAGCTCGACCTCGTCGACCCCGTCGGCGGTGGCACCCAGCTCCACGCCGGTCACCGCCAGGGTGGCCTCGCCCTTGCCTGCGGGCCGGGGCAGCACTGCCACCTCGATCCGCGCGTGCGGCATCGCCAGGCCCGCCAGCTCGGCGGTCACCGCGCCGGCGAACTGCCCCGCGATGTCCGAGCGCGCCACGGACAGCCGGGCGGCGAGCTCGGCGGCCCGCTCGCCCAGCCGGTCACGCTCGTCGGCGAGGGCGGCCAGCGCGTCGTCGGAGACGTCCAGTTCGGACATGCGCTGCTGGGCCCGCTCGGCCCACGCCAGCACCCCGTCCACATCCTCCGCGTACTTCCGGGTCAGCGACCGCAGCGCCGCCCGCCGCTCGTAGATGGCGGTCAGCCGGGCCGGGTCGGCGTCGAGCGCCGCGACATACGTGCCCAGCTCGCCCGCCACGTCCGCGATCAGCGTGTGCGCCTCGGCGACCCGGCCGGCCAGCTCGGCCAGCTTCGGGTCGACCTGGCCCTGGCCCTCCAGCGAGCGCCGCGCCTCGCCGAGCAGCCCGGCGGCGTCGTAACCCTCGACATCCTCGGTACCGGTCAGCGCCGCGTGCGCCGTCGCCGCGGCCAGCCGCAGCCCCTCGGCGTGTTCCAGCCGCTGGGCCTCGATCCGCAGTTCCTCGTCCTCGCCCGGCAGCGGGCTGACCGCGGTGATCTCGGAGAGCCCCAGCTTGAGCAGGTCGGCTTCCCTGGCCCGCTCGCGGCTCGACCGGCTCAGCTCGGCCAGCTCCTCGTCGGCGCGCCGCCAGGCGGTGAACACCTCCCGGTACGCCGCGAGCAGCTTGTCGTGGTCAGCCCCCGCGTACCTGTCCAGCGCCGCCCGCTGCTCGGCCGGCCGGAGCAGCCGGAGCTGGTCCGACTGCCCGTGCACGGCGACAGCCTGCTCGCCGATCTCCCCGAGCAGGTTCGCCGGGACGGAACGGCCGCCGACATGCGCCCGCGACCGGCCCTCCGTGGTGACCGACCTGGCCAGCACGAGGCTCCCGTCGTCGTCCGGCTCGGCACCGGCGTCGGCGACCCGGGCCGCGACGGCGGCGGCGACCGGCCCGGCCAGCCTCAGCCGGCCCTCGACCACGGCCCGCCCGGCGTCGGCCCGGACCCGCCCGGCGTCGGCACGCCCGCCGAGCAGCAGGCCGAGGCCCGCGACGACCATGGTCTTGCCAGCCCCGGTCTCGCCGGTGATGACAGTCAGGCCGCGCGCCAACGGCAGCACAGCTTCGTGGATGACACCCAGTCCGGTGATCCGGAGCTCCTCCAGCACACCGAGAACCCTAGCCCGTGGGTCTGACATCCCTCCACCCACGCCGTCCCGCAGGACGTCTAGCCCCGGGAGTTGCCCCGCCACCCGTTCACCGGCAGCGCGAACTTCGCCACCAGCCGGTCGGTGAAGGAACCGGGCCGCAGCCGCGCCACCCGTACCGGCAGCACGCCCCGGCGTACGGTGACCTCACTGCCCGGCGGCAGGTCCCACACGCGCCGGCCGTCGCAGCACAGCACGGCGGATGTCGTGTATGGATCGACCGCGATGCCGATCGTGGCGGCCGGGTTCGTCACCAGCGGGCGGCTGAACAGCGCGTGCGCGCTTATCGGGCAGACGATGAGCGCTTCGAGATCGGGCCACACCACCGGCCCGCCAGCCGACAGCGCGTAGGCTGTCGACCCGGTCGGCGTGGCGACGACCATGCCGTCGCACCCGTACCGCGACAACGGCCGCCCCTCCACCGACAGCATCACCTCGAGCATCCGCGCCCGGTCGCCCTTCTCGACGCTGACCTCGTTCAGCGCGAAGGACTCGGCGAACACCGTCCCGTGCAGGCTGGCGGTCACGTCGACGGTCATCCGCTCGTCCACTGTGTACGAACGGTCCACCACGTCCTTGACCGCCTGGTCGAGATCCCCGATCTCCGCCTCGGCCAGGAAACCGACCTTGCCCAGGTTGATCCCGAGCAGCGGTACGCCGACCGGCCGGGCCAGCTCGGCCCCGCGCAGCAGCGTCCCGTCCCCGCCGAGCGCGAACACGATCTCCGCGCCCTCGGCGGCCGACACGTCAGCCGGCACCGGCACCGTACCGGGCAGTTCCAGGTCCCCGGCCTCCTCGGCCAGGATCCGCACCTCGAACCCCGCGCTCGCCAGATCCAGCGCCACCGTACGGGCATGCTCGGTGTTCGCACGTTTCCCGGTGTGCGTGACCAGCAAGGCGACCCGGCTCACTCAGCTTCCCCCATACCGTCTGTCATGGACGTGGCGCTGCCGAGCCCATCCACCACAACGGACCGGATCAGCGCCTCGGTGGCCGGCGGGGCGTCGCGCCGCAGCCAGAGGAAGAATTCCACATTGCCCGATGGGCCGGGCAGCGGGCTCCGTGCGACGCCCGCCACACCGAGCCCGAGTTCCCACGCGGCGGCCGCCACGTCGAGCACGGCCTCGGCCCTCAGCTCGGGGTCGCGGACCACCCCGCCGGAACCGACCCGCTCCTTGCCCACCTCGAACTGCGGCTTGACCATCGGCAGGAGGTCCCCGCCGTCAGCGGTACACGACGCGAGGGCCGGAAGCACGAGCCGCAGCGAGATGAACGACAGGTCGGCGACCGTCAGCTCGGCCTGGCCGCCGATCACGCCGGGAGCCAGCGTCCGGACGTTGGTCCGGTCGTGCACCTGCACCCGCTCGTCGCTCTGCAACGCCCAGACCAGCTGCCCGTAGCCGACATCCACCGCCGCGACCGACGCCGCACCAGCCTTGAGCAGCACATCCGTGAAGCCGCCCGTGGAAGCGCCCGCGTCGAGGCAGCGCCGTCCCTCCACCACGATCGCAGGGAAAGCCGCCAGCGCGCCAGCCAGCTTGTGCCCGCCGCGCGACGCGTACTCCGTCCCGCCGTCGTCGATCACCCGGATCGCGTCCGCAGGGTCGACGGAGGTGGCCGCCTTCGTCGCTGTCGTGCCCTTGACCTCGACCCGGCCGGCCGCGACCAGCTCGCCGGCGTGCTCACGCGAGCGGGCGAGCTTGCGCCGGACCAGCTCGGCGTCGAGTCTCCTGCGCTGCGCCATCAGGCACCCATCAGGCTTCGTCGACGCTGGCCAGCGTCTCCTGCAGTGCCCGGTGCGCGGCCTCGAACGCTGCGACCTGCTCGGCGGGCGGCAGCACGGCGGCCTCGGCGAGCTGCCCGAGCGCCTCGTCCACCCGCGTCGAGCCCGTACTCTCGGTCATTCAGCGGCCTTCTTCGCCGCAGCCTTCTTCACGACCTTCTTGGCCACGACCTTCTTCGCCGGAGCGGCGGAAGCGGCAGCCTTCTTCACGGCCTTCTTCTGAGCAGGCGCCTTCTCAGCCGGTGCCTTCCCAGCCGCGGCCTTCTTCGCCGGGGCCTTCTTCACGAACGGGGCCGGCTCGGGCGACGCGGCGGCTGCCTCGGCGGCCCGCAGCTTCCGCTCCAGGTCCTGCACCCGCTCGGTGAGTTCCGCGACCTCCTCCGCCGTCGCCAGGCCCACCCGGCCCAGTGCGCGGTCGAGCTCGTAGCGGACCAGCTTGCCGACGGCCTCACGGTTCGCCAGGCTGGTCGAGATCAGCTCCTCGGCGATCGCCTGCGCCTGACCGGCCTTCGAGCCGCTCTCCGCGACCAGCTTCCTGGCGACCTTCATCGCCTTCTTCTTCGACGCCTCGGTCAGGCCCAGAGCCAGTTCCAGGTACGCCCGCCATGCCTCCTGCATCGCCGCACACCCCCTTCTACTCACCCGTCACGCTACCCGTCAGTCTTTCGGGTAGCGTGACCGATCGGCGATGTGTCTCGCAGAGGGGGGTTCATGGCGACGCTGGAGGAATGCCGCACCGCGCTCGAGAAGCTCGACGCGAAGCTGGCGGCCAACGCCGCGCAGGTACAGCAGAAGATCTCCCTGGACAGGGCGATGGCCTGCACGATCAAGGATCTGGGCGCGGCGTTCCGCTGCCGCCTGGCCGACGGCCGCCTGCACGACATCACGGACGGCGACGACCCGGACGCGAAGATCCGGCTGATCGTGACCAGCGACGACCTGGTCTCGCTCGTGGACGGCCAGCTCAACTTCGCCCAGGCCTGGGCGCAGGGCAGAGTCTCGGTCAAGGCCAGCTTCGGCGACCTGCTGAAGCTGCGGACCCTGCTCTAACCCGTCAGACCTTTTCCTTTGTACCTGCTGCGAAAAGCGCGCCAAGGTCGCCCCCGACGTAGGTCGGCCGCTCCGCGGCTGGCGCGAGCTCGGCTTCCGCTGCGGTGGACACCCCGGTGAGGACCAGCAGGCTGTCGAAACCGGCTCGATGCGCGCCCAGGATGTCCGTGTCGAGCCGGTCCCCGACGAACAACGGCCGCTGCGCCCCACGGCTCTTCGCCGCGCTCCACAGCAACGTCGGCTCGGGCTTGCCGACCACCACGTCCGGCTGCCGCCCCAGCGCTGTCGCCAGGGCCGCGACCAGCGACCCGTTTCCCGGCAGCGGCCCGCGCGGCGACGGGAGGGTCTTGTCGGTGTTCGTCGCGACCCACAGGGCACCAGCCCGGATCGCGACACTCGCCTCGGCCAGGTCGGCCCAGCCGACCTGCGGCCCGTAACCCTGCACGACGGCCTCAGCCGTGCCTGCCTCCCGGACCGGCACCAGCTCGGCGAGTTCCACTTCGGCCCGCAGCGCGTCCGACCCGACCACCAGCACGGGTGTCCCGGGCGGGAAACGCTCGGCGAGCAGCCGGGCCGAAGCCTGAGCCGCGGTGACCACTTCAGCGGCCACCGCGGCGATTCCCAGCTTGTTCAGCAGGGCGGCGACCTCGCCGGCGCCCCGTGAAGCATTGTTGGTGACGTACCCGACCGGCACACCGGCCGACCTCAGCCGGGCGATCGCCTCGACGGCACCCGGCACGGGCTCCTCACCCAGGTAAACGACGCCGTCCAGGTCCAGCAGGACGGCGTCGTACCTGTCAACGAGCATCGTCACCGCTTCTCGTCGGCACCCGGAGCCAGGAAGGGAGAGGTGCTCGGCGGCGTGGCCTTCGACGGGCCCTTGTCCTCCGGCTCGTCCCCGGCAGCGTCTTCGCCGGCGTCGGTGTCCTCGTCCTCGTCTTCGTCTTCGAAGTCGTCGTCGAGATCCTCGTCGGCGTCGTCGATCACGTTGGACGAGTCGTCGACCTCTTCCTCGTCCTCGTCGTCGTTCTCGTCGTCGTCGTTCTCGTCGTCGAACGCGTCGACGGGCTCGCCGTCGCCGTCCTCGTCCTCGTCGCCGTCCTCAAGGCTGACGCCGTCCAGCTCCAGGAGCCGGTCAGCCGCGTCGGTCTCACCCTCGGTGTCAGCGGCGGCGGCCTTCGCGAACCACTCGTACGCCTCGTCCCGCTTGCCCGTAGCCAGCAGGATGTCCGCGTACGCGTACCGCAGCGGCGCGGCCTCCAGCGCGTCGTCAGCGCCGTCCAGCTCCGGTACCCGCAGCATGGCCAGCGCGGCGTCGGCCTGCTCCATGTCCATCCGGGCACCCGCCGCGACGATCAGCAGCTCGATCTGCTCGCTACGGTCCAGGAGCGCCTGGTCGGTGTTCCGGTACAGGTCGATGGCCCGCTCGGGGCGGCTCTGCGCCCGCTCGCAGTCGGCGATCATCGCGATGTGCGTGAGCTTGCCGCTGAGCCGGTGGTACGTGCGCAGCTCGGCGATCGCCAGCTGCCACTCACCGCTCAGGTACGCCGCGATACCCACGGCCTCCCGCACGGCGGGAACCCGCGCGGCCATCCGGCGCGCGACGAGAGCGTGCTCCAGTGCCTGCTTGGCGTCCACGTCGACCAGCTCGCCGGTCGCGACCAGCCGCCCGGCCACCGCCTCGGCCAGCGACTTGCCCAGCGTCTTCAGCTCCTCGCGCACCTCGTCGTCGAGGTCCAGCGGGTCGATGCCCTCGGGCAGCGGAAGAGTCTCGGGCTTCGGGCCCTCGTCCTCCCGGCCCTCACGCACGAAGCCCTCACGCGGCTGCTCGTCGCGGCGCGGGTAGCTCCCCCGGTCGTCACGCCGGAACCCGCCACGGTCATCCCCGCCACGGAAGCCACCACGGTCGCCACCGCGATCCCGGTCACCAAAGTCACGGCGCGGACGGTCATCGCCACCGGGACGGAACCCGCCACGGTCGCCACCACGGTCGTTCCGGTCACCAAAGTCACGACGCGGACGGTCATCGCCACCCGGACGGTACCCGCCACGGTCGCCACCGCGATCCCGGTCACCGAAGTCACGACGCGGACGGTCATCGCCACCCGGACGGAACCCACCCCGGTCGCCACCACGGTCCTGCCAGCCCGGACGGTCCCCACTCGGACGACCACCAAAGCCACCACGGTCGCCCCGGTCGCCAAAGTCACGGCGCGGACGGTCATCGCCACCCGGACGGTATCCACCACGGTCGCCACCCGGACGGCCACCGCTGAACCC
>NZ_KB903838.1:0-1030 GCF_000379825.1 Longispora albida DSM 44784 | reverse complement strand
CCACGGTCGCCACCACGGTCCCGGTCGCCAAAGTCACGGCGCGGACGGTCATCGCCACCGGGACGGTATCCACCACGGTCGCCACCCGGACGGCCGCCAAAGCCACCCCGGTCGCCACCACGGTCCTGCCAGCCCGGACGGTCCCCACTCGGACGACCACCGAAACCACCACGGTCGCCCCGGTCGCCAAAGTCACGACGCGGACGGTCATCGCCGCCACGGAAACCACCGCGGTCACCGCTGGGACGGTCGCCACCCGGACGGCCACCGCTGAAGCCACCACGGTCGCCCCGGTCGCCGAAGTCACGACGCGGACGGTCATCACCGCCGCTGCGGTATCCACCGCCACTGGCGCCACTGCCGCCGCTGCGCTCACCGCGCTGCTCACCCGGACGGCCACGGTCCTGCCAACCCGGACGGTCACCGGAACGGCCGCCGTAGCCACCACGCGAGGCGTGGCCACCGGAACCGCCGTGCTCGTACCGCCCGCCGCCGCCATCACGCCGCTCGGGGCGGCCACCACCGGCGCGGTCTGGGCGCCCTGAACTGTCCCGCCGGTCGCTGCCGCCGCGGTCATCGCGCTGGTTCGGAGACTGGGAACTCACGAGTACTATCCTTCCCGACGCGGGCCGGGCCGGCCTGCGAATTCAATTGATCAACACTAGCGAGTCGGGTACGAGGCTCCACACTAGCCCCGGGTACCCCTGCAAGTACCCGCAAACGCCAGCAGGGGCCGCCCGAAGGCAGCCCCTGCTGGGAATGTATGTCCGGCGGTGTCCTACTCTCCCACCCCGTCCCCGGGGCAGTACCATCGGCGCTGAAGGGCTTAGCTTCCGGGTTCGGAATGTTACCGGGCGTTTCCCCTTCGCTATGACCGCCGTAACCCTGCGGAACCAACCCCAAACCTGGTCCGGGTTCTCACCTGCTGGTGAACCCCGATGGTTTGGTGGTTGTTTTTCCAGAACCGGATAGTGGACGCGAAACATTCTTGATTGCGGTGCTGGGTAAGCCACTCGGCCTATTAGTACCA
>NZ_KB903837.1 GCF_000379825.1 Longispora albida DSM 44784 | reverse complement strand
GGACCGGTCGGCCATCCCCGCCTCACCGAGCTCGCGATACCGGCCGGCCCACCGCGCCGCGGTCGTCGCCGACACCTGGAACCGCTCCGCGGCACGGCGCAACGGCCACTGATCATCAACAACGCAACGGGCAAGACGCAGCCTGCCCGTCTCGGACAAGGGTGCATTACGGTGGACCATCGAGGGCCTTCCGGCTCGGGTGCGGCTGACTTGGTAGCTCCACACCTAACCGGCAGGCCCTCACCCTTTCAAGACCCCACATCACCAACGTCCATGGACAGAACATCTAGGGCCGGTCCGGCAGGTGCTCCGGGGCCGGCCAGGAACGCCAAGCGCCGTCAGGCGGCCCGGCGTTCGGTGCGCCAGTGGATCTGGCGGGCTCCGGGCGGGGGTTCGGCCGCGATGGGCTCGCCGAAGACCCGGTTGATCGAGCTGTTGCCGTTGTGCCGGATGTCGGCACCGTAGATGTGCAGGGATACGGCTGGTACGCGGCCGGGGTTGGACACCCGGTGGATGTCCTCGTCGGGTGGTTCGAGGACGGTGACGCGGCCGGCGGTGCTGGTGGTCTGCCCGGCTGGTACGAGGACGCGGCGGCCGCCGATCCGCCACAGCTGGAAGGACTCGTCGAGTTCGGCGCCGGCCAGTACGCCGACGACGCACCACGAGATGTGGTCGTGTATCGGCGTCATCTGGCCGGGGAGCCAGGTCAGCGCGAGCACGGAGCAGGCCGGGGTCGCGTGCAGGAGGCGGGCGGAGTAGCCGTCCGTCTCGCCGGCGCACAGTTCCGGGTCGAGGTCGATGCCGCTCGCGATGCGGCGGCGGAGCAGGTCGGCGGCCGTATGGGCACAGAGGACACCGTCGCGGGCGTACCGGTCGAGATCGGCACAGAGTTCCTGGACGTTCACCGGGCACCGGCACCCTGGGCCGGGCCCTGCCGGAGCCGGGCGGTCGCGCGCCGGTACCTCCGGGCGCCGGCCGCGTACCAGGCCAGCCGGACCAGCAGCGGCAGGCGCCCGAGGAACGTGGCCTGCTCCGACGGGCTGGCGTCCTCGAGGATGCGGCCCGTGGCCATGAGTACCCGGCTGAGCGGCTGGCCGGCCATTCCGGAACGGCCCAGCTCGGCCCACTCCGCGACCGTCAGGAACTCGGCGGCCAGCGGCAGGATGAACTCCTCCTCGTCGTCGAGGTGCTCGGTGAGGACGATGGCCAGCTCGTCGAGCCGGTACGCCAGCTCGGCGCGCCTGGCGAGGCCGGCACCGATCCGCCACGCGGCCAGCGGCCCGGCGATGTCGGTGATGGCTGCGGCGATCCGGTGGTGCTGCTCGGTCATGCGGTCGATCACCAGCCCGTCGACCCGGACCCGCTGGCGGAGCTTCGGCCAGAGCAGCTTGTCCTCGACGTGGTGATGGTGGTGCAGGCCGCGCAGCATGGCTTCGATGTGGATGGTGAGCTCGGCGGCCCGGGCCGTGTCGCCGGGCTGGCACTCGCGGACGAGCCGGGGTGCCAGTGCGAACTCCCGGCGGAACACCCGGTGCACGAGCACCATGTCTGTGACGTCGGGGCGGGCGGAGGCAAGCGTGCGGTCGATCATGTGAGCAGCGTGCCGGGCAGGCGTCAGTACGAGATCAACAGGACGTCAACGCCGGGCTGCCTGTCTCATCCGGGACCCTCGCCTGGCGTACACATTGATGATTTTCCATACTGATCCCATGACTCACATCAGGATCGACTCCAACGACGATCGCCCCGCCCCGGAGATCCTGGCCGACATCGACCTCGGCCGCCGGATGATGCGCAGGGTCCGCAAGGTCGGATGGGCCTGCTATCTCGTCTTCGCCGCGATCGTGGCCGGCGTCACAGCTCTCGTGGCCGACGGCTGGCCGGTGTGGACCGCGCTGGGCGTGCTGGCAGCGATCGCCGTGCTGGCCGAGATCGTCTACGCCCGCATCACGCGCGCTATCGACCTCGCGGAGGCGGAGGTCAGGGCACGCGAGGCCACCGGCTAGCCCACGGACGCCCGGGTGGAGGTCATCTAGAACTGCCTGCCCGGATCATCGACCGTCCGGGATATCCGGTTAGAGTTCCCGACTGTCCACTTGAGATCGTTCACACCCCGGCGTTCTAGGAATGATTGCTTAACGCAGTTGATACTGAGCGGCGTCATCCAACGCCCACCAAGGGGTATGTACATAAATGCGTAAGCTCATCACCGGGTTCGCCGCGGCGCTCACCGTCACCGCGGTCGCGCTCGCCCCGTCCGGAGTGGCCACCGCCGCTCCACTGTGGAACAACCCGACCTGCTCGACGATCACCGGCACGTCCGGCATCACATACACGAAGAACGCTGGCGCCACCCTGACCCCGACCGCGACGTCGTCCGTGCCGATCACGTACACGTGGGGGCTCGTGGCGCTCGACGTCGCCAACACCCTCATCGCGACCAGGGAGTACACCGACCCGGTCACGCTGGTCCAGACGAGCACCGTCCTGCGTTCCACGAACGCCGGCTGCTCGTGGAGCACGATCGCGACCCTGCCCGGCGGCTGGATCATCAAGGCAGTCGCCGGCAAGGGCGGCCGGGCGTACCTGTACTCCGACTCCGGCACCCACGGCATCTACCGCGTCTCCGGCACCACGGTCACCGCACTGGCCGACCCGACCACCGACGGCATCACCGGCCTCGGCGTCGACCCGTCGGACGGGCTGCACGTGATGCTCGGTGACAACGCCGGCCAGCTCTTCGAGTCGTACAACGGCGGCGCGTCCTGGACCATCACCGGCAGCACGCCGCCCGGCGTGAACGCCTACGACGTCTACGACACCGCCATCGACCCGAAGAACCCGTGGCACGCCGTGGTCGGTACCGGCAAGGGCGCCTTCGTCACCTACGACGGCGGCGGCAGCTGGACCTCCTCGACCGGCCTGGACCTCACCCCCGGCGGGTTCGGCGCCACCGTGATGACGGTGGTCGGCTCCCCGTACAACAGCAACGTCTTCTACGCGATGGCCATCGACATCGACCAGGCCGACGCCCACACCAACGGCAACGGCCGGCACCTGTACCGCTCCACCAACGGCGGCCAGAGCTTCACGCCGATCGTGGAGAGCAGCGCGAGTGTCCTGCTGACCAACGGCCTCCAGCTCTGGCCGAGCGCCTCGAACAGCACCGACCTGTGGTTCGTGTACGGCACCCCGTACAACGCCTACGGCACCGACCTGTTCAAGTACTCGGCCTCGACCGGCCAGGTCACCAAGACGCACAACAACGAGCACGAGATCACCGCGATCGCGTTCAACCCGACCTACCCGGGCACGATGTACCTCGGCCTCGCCAAGGAGCCGGGCGGCTCCTGACCGGCCAGCCTGCTGTGAGCGCGGCCCCGTTCCCGGTCTCCGGGGGCGGGGCCGCCCTTTGCTGTACCAGCAGGTCAGGGGCTGGTAAGCGCGCGTTTCGGGTGCCGGGTGCCCGGGTATCGGTGCGGCATGGGATTCGCGTGCGAGGCGCAGCTGCTCGAGGCAGGCTGCCAGTACCTGTGGCTGTCGGGCGAGTTCGACGGGCAGGCCGCGTACCTGGTCACCGAGCTGATCAACCAGGGGATGGCCGGCGGGCAGGTCCGCGTCGTGGACGTCGACATGTCCCGGCTGTCGGCGCTCACGGCCGAGGGGCTCGGCGTGCTGACGGGGCAGTCCCGGATCTGCGCCGCGCGTGGCGTGCGGATGCGGATCGTGCACCCCGCTTCGGTGATCGCCACAGCCCTGCGGCGTTTCGGGACCGCCGACATCCCCGTCCGGTACGGGATGCCGCCGCCGATGGTGACCGTGACGACGCCGCTGCTGTGACTCTTGTCGTACCCACCGGGCATGATCGGACGGGTGAGCACAGTCTGGCCGGTAGCGGCGTTGGAAGGGTTCGCGGCGGAGCTGCGGCGGCTCGGTGATGGGCGCAACGCCCGGGTGCGGGCGGCTGCGGCGCACCACGTGCACCAGCTCCGCCTCATCCCGTGGATGGGCCGCGCCGAGCTGGAGATCCCGCTCCCCCAGTGCGGCACGTCCGCGTCGTTCTACGACCTGTCGGCGATCGAGTTCACCACCGAGCCGGTCGACTGCGACCTGTGCCTGGCCCAGGCCGAGCTGGGCGATCTGCTGCTGGAGGCCGGGGCTGCGCAGGGCGTGCTGTTCGAGCTGCCGTGACCGCTGCCCGCCGACGTTTGCCGGGTGGGTCACTGCGGGTAGTTCCTGGCCATGTCCAAGAACAATGACTTCACGGATGTACCGGACGCGCAGCCGCACGACGACGTCGCCGAAGGTGACCCGCGCAGCGGCACCGCGCACCACCGCAAGGCCGACCGGCAGGCACGCAAGGACACGGCCGCGTTGACGCAGCGCGACGCCGTCCGGAAGAGCAACGGCAAGCCTCGCGCCTGACTACGGCAGTGGCCGGTCCGCGGTGCACGGGGGTTCACCGGCGAACCGGCCACGACGCTGGCATACCCTCCGGCCGGCCTGGCCAAACGTCAGCCGGAGTCGGGCGGCCGTTCCGTGATCGCCTCGACCACGGTGATCGTGGCCCAGCCGGCGGTGAGCAGGACGAGGTCGGTGTCGTCGTCCTCGCGCTCACCCGCCGTCTCGGTGAGTTCGGTGCGGACGAAGTCCTCGCCGTGTTCGGCGAGGCTGATCTGGACGGTGCCGAAGGTGGCCAGCCTGGCCGTCCGCAGCCCGAGCACCCGGCCGTTGCCCGGCACGTTCAGGTTGAGCACGGTTCCCGGAGCGAGTTCACGGAGCCGGGGCAGTACCTGGCTGGTGATCGCGCCGGCCTCGTCCCACCGCGGTTCGGTCACGGCACCGAGCCCGACGTCGAGCGAGGCGGCCAGGGCCGGCACCCCGTGGTAGGCGGCCGTCAGAGCCGCGCCGACCGTGCCGGAGTGCAGGATCGCCCGCCCGATGTTCGCGCCACGGTTCACCCCGGACAGGACGATGCCGGGCGGGCCGCCGAACGCGCCGTGCAGGGCGAGCAGCGTGATCATCGCCGGGGTGGCCTCGACGGCGTAGGAGCCGTCCGGCTGCCGCGTGATCGGGATGTGGCCGTCGTGGCCCGCCACAGCTGTCACCCCTGCCCCGGTACCACTGGCCTGGCTCGCGGGTGCCGCGATCACGACCCGCCAGCCCTGCCGGGCCGCTGCCTCAGCGAGGACGGCCAGCCCCGGTGAGCCGATCCCGTCGTCGTTGGTGACGAGGGCGAGTGGCGCCGTCATCGCCCGGCCCCATCGTCTGTCCCTTGTGGAGTGAGGTTCGCCGCCAGTTCCTCCGGGGTGGTGACCTGTGCCGGCTCGGGTACCGGCGTCGCGTCGAGCGCGTGCAGGACGACCCGGGTGGTCAGCTTGGCGATCGCCCCGGGATCGCCGGTGCCGAGCCCGCGCCGGGTGACGTTCAGCGCTCCGGCGGCAGCCCCGACCCTGACCGCCTCGGGTACTGCCAGCCCGCGCGCCAGCCCGGCCGCGATGCCCGCCGTCATGGAGTCGCCGGCCCCGCGCGGGTCGGCCACCGCCATCCGGGGCATCCGTACCTCGCTCAGGCCCTCCGGCGTCAGCAGCAGGGCTGGCAGCTCGGCGCGGGACACGATCACGGTACCGGCGCCCGCCTGGCGCAGCCGGGCCATCTCCCGTGCCAGGGCCGGGACGTCGGTGCCGTCGAGCCCGAGTTCCTCGTGGCTGACCTTGAGGACGGCGAGCCCGCCGGCCAGGGCTGCTGCCAGGCGGGTACCGG
The DNA here is from genome assembly GCF_000379825.1 of Longispora albida DSM 44784. GTDB lineage: Bacteria > Actinomycetota > Actinomycetes > Mycobacteriales > Micromonosporaceae > Longispora > Longispora albida. The sequence continues at coordinate 372,439 of NZ_KB903837.1, read as the reverse complement.
AGAGGTCCGCGACGACCAGGCTGCCGTTGCCGGACAGGTCGGCGGCGAGCCGCTCGTACACCTGGTCTGGTACCTCGGCGCTGACCGGCCCGCTGAGGATCGCGACGGCCGCGTTGAGCGCTTCGGTGACGGTCAGTCCGTACAACTCGTCCATGGTGTGGCGGGGCAGCACGTCGCCGGGTCCCTCCGCGATGGTGACTCGTTCCCCGCTGCGCCGGTCGTGCACGTACGCGCCGTTCGAGAACGCCCCGTCCACGTGGACGACGTCGATGCCCTCGTCGGCCACGAGGTGCCGCAGGACGCGGCCCGTCTCGCCGCCGAGCGCCGCGCAGAGGATGACCGGCACGCCGAGCGCCTGCACCATCCGTGCCTGCCACACGCCCTGCCCGCCCGCGTGGACGTGCACGTCGGGCTGCCCGCCACGGTCCTCGATCGCGACCGTCAGTACCGGAGACGGGGCGAACACGACAACCCGTCCGGCCTCACCACCGGTCATACCTGGTGATTACCCGGCTATGAGCTGCCGAAACCCAGGTTTCCGCCCCGGGCGGGCTGGGCAAACCTCACTCTGAGGAGCGATCGCGGGGAGCGGGTGAGGACGATGGCGGAACGGCAGCAGGAACCGCCCGGGACACTCGGGCTGATGCGCGACAAGCCGGACCACGGCGAAGAGTCCTATGTGGGCAGTGGACGGCTTACGGGCAAGAAGGCGGTCATCACGGGAGGCGACAGCGGCATCGGCCGGGCTGTCGCGATCGCGTTCGCCCGGGAAGGCTGCGACGTGCTGATCTCGTACCTGTCCGAGCACGAGGACGCCCGCGGCACCGCGAACCTGGTCACCGAGGCTGGCCGCGCCGCAGTGCTCGTACCGGGTGACATCGCGAGCCGCCGCCAGTGCGAGGCGATCGCCGGGCGGGCGGCTTCGGAGTTCGGGCAGGTCGACATCCTGGTCAACAACGCTGCGCACCAGCTGACGTTCGACACCTTCGAGGAGATCTCGGACGAGGAGTGGACGCACACCTTCGACGTGAACATCACCGCGATGTTCCGCCTGGTCAAGGCCTGCCTGCCGCACATGGGCGACGGCGGTTCGATCATCAACACCAGCTCGATCCAGGGCGACGCCCCCAAACCGTACCTGCTGCCGTACGCCGCGACGAAGGGCGCCATCAGCAACTTCACGGCAGGCCTCGCGCAGATGCTCGCCGACCGGGGCATCCGGGTGAACGCCGTCGCGCCCGGCCCGATCTGGACGCCGCTGATCCCGTCGACGATGTCACCGGAGCACGTCGAGAAGTTCGGGGAGAACACCCCGCTCGGCAGGCCCGGCCAGCCGGCCGAGGTCGCGCCAGCCTACGTGCTGCTCGCCTCCGACGAGGCCAGCTACATCACCGGCGCGGTCCTCCCGGTCACGGGAGGCAGGCCGATGCTGTGAGGCTCAGGAGGCTTCGGGCGACAGGTGTCTCGTGAACCACTCCACGGTCTGATCGGCGGCTTCCTCCAGCGCGTCCGGCTCGGCGAACAAGTGCGTGGCCCCGGGGACGATGTGCAGTCCCACAACGCCGGGCAGGATTCCGGCTGCCTGCTGGTTGAGTTCGATCACCACCTCGTCGTGGCCGCCGACGATCAGCAGGACCGGTGCCGTCACCTCCGCCAGCAGGCTCCCGGCCAGGTCGGTCCGGCCGCTCCTCGACACGACGGCGCGGACAGCCTCGGGCCGCTGGGCCGCCGCGACCAGCGCAGCGGCGGCACCCGTGCTCGCGCCGGACAGCCCGAGCGGGAGGCCTGCCGTGGCTGGGTACTCCCCCAGCAAGTCCACGATCCCGGCCACCCGGCCCGCCATCATCCCGATGTCGAACCGCCACCGGGCCGTCAGCGCGTCCCTGGTCACCTCCGCCGGTGTCAGCAGGTCGGCGAGCACGGTGCCCAGCCCCGCCGCGCGCAGCCGCCCCGCGACCATCCGGTCACGGGGGCTCAGCCGCGAGCTACCGCTGTCATGCGCGAACAACACCACCCCGCTCGCGTCTTCCGGGACGTCCAGATCGGCTTCCAGGGTCACGCCAGCTGCCGCTATGCGCACGAGAGTGCCACTCAGCATTCTTCTGGTGTACCCGCTGAGGCGCCCTCTCAACCGCCGATCAGCTGCTCGGGCAGTGGCTCGGCGTGCACGATGTGCAGAGCGCTGACCGCGCGGGTGAGCGCGACGTAGAGCCGGTGCAGCCCGCGCTCCTCCGCCGCGGCGATCCGGCCGGGCTCGGCGAGGATCACGGTGTCGAACTCCAGGCCCTTGGCCAGGCCCGCCGGTACGCAGATCAGCCGGCCGGACTCCAGCGCGTCCTCGTCCCCGCCGAGCAGGGCCGGCTCGATCCCGGCCGCGCCGAGCCGCTCGCACAGCGCCTCGATGTCGGCGTCGGCGGCGATCAGCCCGGTGGAGCCCCCGCCAGCGGCCGCTTCCCGGCACGCGGCCAGCAGGACCTCGAACGCATGGTCCGGAGTGGAGTGCGTGATCCGCAGTGCGCCGGCGGCATGCCGGACGGACTCCGGTGCGCCGAGGCCTGGCGCGATGGCGGGCAGCAGCCGGGCCGCGTACTCCAGGATCTCCCCCGGCACCCGGAAGCTCCGGCCCAGCACGGCCAGCCGGGCATCGGGCTTGCTGAGGTGGGCCAGCACCGGGTCCCAGGTACCGGTGGCCCACGGGCTCGTGCCCTGAGCGATGTCGCCCAGTACCGTGACCGAGCCGCCGGCGCAGCGCCTGCCCAGCGCCCTGCACTGCATCGGGCTGAGGTCCTGGGCCTCGTCGACCATCAGGTGGCTCAGGGACGGGGACCGGTCGATCAGCCCGGCCAGCTCGTCGAGCAGGACGACGTCGGCCGGCGACCACTTGGCGGACTTCGCCGACCGGTACGGCTTCGGCCAGAGCAGGGCCGCCTGCTCGGCTTCGGTGAGAATTCCGCCGGCTGCGGCGGCGAGCCGTTCCGGGCTCGACAGCACCTCGAAGAGGACCTGCTCGGGGGTGACCTTGGGCCACAGGGCATTCAGCATGTCGCGTACCGGCTTGGACCGGGTCACGGCCCGCTGCTCCCGGTCGTCAGGCGAGGCTCCGCGCGCCTCCATCCTGGACAGCACGAGGCTGGAGAGGCGCTGGCCGAGGGCGTCGCGGCCGGAGGCGTAGCGGATGCCGGTACGCAGGTCGGCCATCGCCTTCGCCACGTCCTCGCGGTCCACACGGTGCCGGGTCGAACCGTGCACGTACACGAGATCCTCACCCGGCTCGGAAAGGTGACTCCACAGTGCACGGTGCAGCACTTCGGCCATGCGGGCGTCGCCCTTGACCCGGACGGCCTCCGGAGTGTCCGCACCGGTCGCCGGCCGCTCGATCAGCTCGTCGATCGTCCGCTGCTGGACGGAGGCCTCGCCGAGCGTGGGCAGCACGTGCCGGATGTAGGAGAGGAAGGACGTGTTGGGGCCGACGACGGTCACGCCGCCGGTCAGCCGGTGCCCCTCGTTGAACAGGAGATAGGCGAGCCGGTGCAGGCCGACGGCCGTCTTGCCTGTTCCCGGGGCGCCCTGGACGCAGATACTCGGCTGCGAGGGTGCCCGGACCAGCTCGTCCTGCTCCGGCTGGATGGTCGCCACGATGTCGCGCATCGAACCCGACCGGGTCCGCTCGATCTCCTGGGCGAGCAGCGTCCCCGGCTCCCCGCCACCGCCACCGCCACCGGCCAGCGGTTCGTCCTCGAAGGCGGTCAGCTCCCCGCCATCGGAGAACCCGAACCGGCGGCGCAGCCGGACTCCCTGCCGGTCCTCCCTGGTCGCCCGGTAGAACGGCGTCGAGATCGGCGCGCGCCAGTCGACCACCAGCGGACGGCCCTCGGAGTCGCGGACGTGCCGGCGTCCGATGTAGACCCGCTCCTCGCCGTCGTCCCCGGCCAGGCCCGGGTCGTAGTCGAGCCTGCCGAAGAACAGCGGCGTGCCCGGCAGGTCCACGAGGTCGCGGCCCCGGCGGGCTCTGGCCATCCGGTACATCGTGTTGAACCAGACCTCGTCGGTACCGGAAACGAACTCTGGGGTCTCGGTCGCGAGCACGTCGGCGCGCATCCGCGCGAGTTCCGCCCTGGCGGAAGCCAGGTATGCGGCCTCGGCCTCGATCTGGGATGTGTGCATGCCGGAGCTGTCCCTTCGCATGGATCATGGATTCGCGTGGATCATGGATCGGCAGCCACATGTCACAGCCTCGTCCCGGGCACTGCCCACCGGGCCTGGCTGGTGGCCGGCGGCGGAAACGGGGCCGGCCAGAAGGATCGCGAGGCTACGCGCGGGCCCGCCCGGCCGCAACTGGTTTACGGCGGCCACCGCCAGAGCCACGCCACCGGGGCTGATGAACGATGATGGGTCCCATGTCGAGCAGTTCGCCCATGACCGGCGATCCGTTGTCCCGCAGCGAAGCGAAGGCCCTCGTCGGCGGCGCCCGTCGGCTGCACGACACGGCGACCGCGCTGCTCGCAGCCCACGAACTGGCCATGTCCGCCGCTCGCACGGCGCTGGACTCCGTGCAGGCCGGCCTGATCGCCACCGAGCTCGACCGGATACCCGTCACCCGGCTCAAGGAGGTCACCGAGGGCCGCCTGCGGCTCGGGGCGCTCGAAGCCGCCGGCTACACGACCGTCGGCCACGTCTACCGGGCCACGCGCCCAGCCCTCTACCAGGTCAACGGGGTGGGCGCGCAGACAGCGGACCAGGCGCTCGCCGCGGCCGGGCAGATCGCCAAGGCCGTCGAGGAGATCCTGACCGTCCGGCTGGCCGTCGGCGACCGTGACGAGAACACGTCAGGGCTGGTGGTCGCGCTACGCACCCTGATCCGCGCCGAGCCGGACCTGCGCAGGGCGCTCAGCACGGCTCAGCGGCTCGCAAGCACTCTGCCCGCGCTCGTCCACGCCGCCAGGCCCGCGACCGGATTCCTCCGGGGCCTGTTCGCGGGCCGGGCACGCCGTGACGCCTCCGCAGCCGCCGTGCACGAGCTGGACCGCACACTCCGGAACGAGGCCGCTCAGGACACCACACTGCTGCTCAGCCAGGCTCACGTGCACCTCGTGGACGCCCCGGCGCCAGCCGAGGCCGCCTGGGTGGACTTCGAGGTCCGGTCAGCGGAGTACTACAGCCTGATCGCCGAGATCTCCGGGCGGAAGCCGGACGCGCAGGCGGCACAGGGCTTCCTGCCCGGCGAGGTCGCGGCGCGGGTCAACGAGCAGCCGCTCGACGAGAAGTACCTGCGGGTGTCGCTGCGCGGGTACCAGTCCTTCGGCGCGCGTTTCGCGCTCGTCCAGCGGCGCGTGATCCTCGGCGACGAGATGGGGCTCGGGAAGACGATCCAGGCCATCGCGGCCCTCGCGCACGTCGCCGCACGGGGCGCGTCCCACCTGCTCGTCGTCTGCCCGGCCAGCGTGCTGGTCAACTGGACCCGGGAGGTGCAGGGCCGAAGCCAGCTCCGCGTCGTACCGATGCACGGGCCCGACCGGGAGGCGGCCTTCAGCGACTGGCGCGAGAACGGTGGCGTCGCCATCACCACATTCGACGTGCTGCACAACTTCGCGCCGCTCGCGCCGGGGTCGGTCGGGATGGTGGTCGTCGACGAGGCCCACTACGTCAAGAACCCGGACACCCGCCGGTCGAAGGCCGTGCACGCGTGGCTGGGCAGTGGCGGCCGGGTCCTGTTCCTCACCGGTACCCCGATGGAGAACCGGGTCGCCGAGTTCCGCAACCTCGTCGGCTACCTCCAGCCTGGCCTGCTCGGCAGCATCGAGGGCTCGGACGCCGTGGCCGGTTCGCGCGCGTTCCGGATGGCCGTCGCGCCAGCCTACCTCCGCCGCAACCAGGAGGACGTCCTCCCAGAACTTCCCGACCTCATCGAGACCGACGAATGGGAAGAGCCGAGCGCCACCGACCTGTCCGCGTACCGGGCGGCAGTCGAGGCCGGCAACTTCATGGCCATGCGCAGGGCGGCGTACGCCCACCCCCCGCACTCCGCGAAGCTCGAACGGCTCCGCGAGCTGGTCGCCGAGGCAGCGGCCAACCACCTGAAAGTCGTTGTCTTCTCCTACTTCCGCGACGTCCTGAACACCGTCCACCAGGCTCTCGGCGCGCACGTGTCCGGCCAGATCTCCGGCAACGTACCAGCGGCCCGCCGCCAGGCGATCGTCGACGAGTTCACCACCAGGCCAGGACACGCCGTGCTGCTCAGCCAGATCCAGGCCGGCGGTGTCGGGCTCAACATGCAGGCCGCCTCGGTCGTCGTGATCTGCGAACCCCAGATCAAGCCGACGATGGAACAGCAGGCGATCGCCCGCGCGCACCGGATGGGCCAGGTCCGCCCGGTCCAGGTACACCGGCTGCTGACACCCGGGGGCGTGGACGAGCGGATGCTCCAGCTGCTGGGCCGCAAGTCACGGCTCTTCGACTCCTACGCCCGGCGCAGCGACGTCGCCGACTCCACACCGGACGCGGTCGACATCTCCGAGGAACGCCTGGCCCGCCAGATCGTCCACGAGGAACAGGCCAGGCTCCGGAACGCGGGCAGCTAGACCGGGACCGCGGCTCAGGACAGCAGGTCGGGCAGGCCCCTGGCCGGCTTGAGGTCCGTGAACCAGGTCGCTGCCGGGTCCAGCGCGGCGAAGAACGGCCTGCCGACGAGACCGGGATCGCGGGCCTGGAGGTACCTCAGGACGAACACGTCCTCCCCGCCGATCTCCGCGACCCCGTCGATGATCACCTTGCCGGGCGTGGCGGACATGACCGGCCCCCGCACCGTCCGGGCCAGCCCCGAAACCTGCGCGTACGCCGAGCGGAAGACCTCGTACGCCCGCTGCAACGGCACGGCGAAGTGGTCGTGCGGGCCGGTGTCGCGCTCGACGAACAGGTAGTACGGGATCGTGCCGAGCCGGACCATCGTCCGCCACAGGTCCACGAGGACGGCCGGGTCGTCGTTGATGCCCCGGATCATCGGGGCCTGGCAGCGGATCACGGCGCCCGTCGAGCGGATCCGGCTGACGGCTAGCCGGGAGACCTCTGTGGACAGCTCGCGGGCGTGGGACATGTGCGCCATGATCGCGAGGTGGCGGCCGCTGGCGGTCACCGACTCGAACAGGCGCAGCAGCTCGTCCGCGTCGGGGTCGCTGACCACCCGGTGTGGCCAGAAGGCCAGGGACTTCGTGCCGATCCGGATCGAGGAGACCTGGTCGAGGGCCAGCAGCGGCCGGATGTAGCGCGCCAGCACCTCCGCCGTCATGATCAGCGGATCGCCACCTGTGATCAGCACGTCGGTGATCTCCGGGTGCGCCCGTACGTAGGCCACCATCGACGCCACGTCGTCCGTCGCGATCTTCATCTCCGGATCGCCGACGAACTGCGGCCACCGGAAGCAGTACTGGCAGTAGGCGTGGCAGGTCTGCCCCGGCCGGGGAAACACCAGCAGCGTCTCGGCGTACTTGTGCTGGAGCCCCGGCAGCTGCTCGCCGCCGAGCGCCGGCTCGTTGAGCGCGACCTGCCCGGCCGGATGCGGGTTCATCCGGGCCCTGATCTCCTGCGCGGCGGCCCGGACAGCCACCGCCGGGGCGTCCTCGCGCAGCAGCGCGGTCATCCTGGCCAGGTCGGCGGGCGCCAGCATGCCGGCCTGCGGGAACGTGAGGCGGAAGATCGGGTCCTCGGCCGCCGCCTGCCAGTCGATCAGGTGGTCGACCACGTACTCGTTCGTCCGGAAAGGAAAAACCGCCGCAACGGCGCGAAGGGCGAGCCGTTGATCAGCGGAAAGTCCGGCACGGTGCAGGATCTCGTCTAACGAGCGCTCGGTCAGCGCCCGGAACCTCGTCGGTATGATGCCCCCTCGGCAGGCTGCTCAGGCCTCAAGAGTACAAACGAGTGTCCCGAGCGGTCGTACTTCGCTCTATAGTGCGTCACCAGGTCCGCGTGCAGGCTCGACTCGCCGGGCACCAGTTCCAGCGTGTACTGGGCCGACAGGTCGTGCGCCAGGTTCGCCCTGACCTCGTCGTCCCGCGCTCCGGCCAGGTGGGCCAGCACGTAGGAGTCCATGACGTAGTAGTGCCCGTCCGCGCGCACGTACTCGCAGCCGACGTGGCGCTCCCCCGACGTGTCGCGCAGCACCAGCGTGATCGCCATGAAGTCCGTCATCGGCACGCCGTGCCGCCACAGCTCGGTGAAGCGTTCACTGACGAAGGTACCCAGCGGCGAGGCCACCTGAACCTCCAGCTGCGTGCCATCACCGGACAGCCGGCCGATCGGGAGGAAGGACACGAGCGCACGGTCGTCCCACCGGTACATGGTCACTGAGGCGGAAGCACTGTAGAACCGCACCTCGAACCGCTGCCGCGACCGCTCGCTCAGGCCGGCCTGGAACTGGCTGAGCACCCGCACGTTGCGCAGGATCTCCGTCCGCACGTCGAGCAGGCTCGTCTCGCTGCCGAGCTCGGAGGTCCGCTGGGCTGCGGCGAGCGAGTCGGGGTCGAGGATCAGGATCCGGACGGCGGCGTGCCGGGACATCGCCTGCTGCAGCGCCCGCAGGAACCGCGTCGTCCCCGGCCGGTCGAGCAGCCCGGAGAACGTGTCGAGGATCCGCACGTCGGACGTCGCGTGGAAGACCTGGTCGGTGAACCAGTCGTAGTCGAGACGCAGGTGCTCGCGCACCCGGCCGTTCAGGCCCCGGGTGATCAGCGGCGTGATCACGAAGATGACGACGATCGCGCCGAACAGGTCAGCTCCGAGGTTGAGCGCCAGGTTCTCCCCGAAGCGCTCCACGTTGCGCGCGTCCCACAGCAGCACACCCGCCAGCACCGCGATCAGGACGGCCGCGGCGACCACCTTCGGCCTGAGCTGCTGGAGCGCCCAGATCCGGAACGCCCTGACGTGCCGCCCCAGTCTCACGTGGACCTCCACCCCCTTCGATGCACCGCAAATATACCGAAGGGTACGGCCGGGCACCGGCCCGCAGATCCATATCGGACGGCCGCCGGTACGGGCCAGCGGCTTCACGGTACGCGGCAGGAACATCACCGACTGTTCCACATTTCGTCCAATATGTCGGGTCCGGAGTCGGGGATGTGCCGTTGGCGATGTGTGATATTGCACTAAGGTTCAGCGTTCATTCATGATGGCCTCTCCCTGGCCGGGCACCCCTCGCCCGGCCGGACGGGAAAGGACCCCTCATGCGCCACATCAGACAGTTGTCCCTCACCGCGATCCTGGCGCTCGGCGCCGGACTCGCGCCGGCCACCCTCGCAGCCGCGTCGCCGGCGGCCACGGCCTGCTCGTTCACCACCTCCGCGCACAGTGAGGCCGCGCCGAAGTGCGTGGCAGCAGAGGTCAGCCTCGACCGGCTCCCCGCTGTCGGCGAGTCGGCCACGGTCCGGATCCGGGTGCGTTCGCAGGTATCGGTGGCCTCGGCCCGGCTCAGCGTGCGGTTCTCTGACACGCTCCGGATCGACACTGCCGGGACGGGCCTGGCGGCTGCGCGTCAGGTCGGCCTGGACCGGCTCACCGAGCAGGGTTTCGCCCTGAACACCAAGGGCCGGACCGTCACCCTGCGGGTCACCGCGCTGGCCGCCGGGCCGGCACAGATCCAGGCGGATGTCACCGACGCCGGCCAGCCGGACCAGGAGCGTTCCGCCCACGGCTCGGCCGAGTTCACGGTCGGCGCCAAGGCCTCCGCCGCAGGGATCGCGTCCACTGAGGACGGCGGGATCACGACGGTCGCGCCGCGCCTTGCTCCCGCGCTGGCGCCGCCCGGGCAGATCTGCGCCACTGGCCAGTTCACGGTGGCTGACAAGACCGGGGCCTGGCTGGCCGGGCGCAACATCCCGGTCGCCGTGCAGGGCAAGACGACGTCGTCGGCCAGCCTGACCACGTACGCGACCGGGCTCACCGCCGTGGCCGACGGCCGGTACAACCTGTGCTTCACCGCGCCGGTGAGCACCATGTACCAGGTACAGGTCAAGTTCACCGCCGACTCCAGCGTCTGGCGCGTGACCAACAACGCCGGCAGCACGGTGTACACGGTGACGACAACGGCGAAGAGCAACTTGCCGTCCGGTACCGACGCCGACTTCGGCACCACGTCGCCGACCAGCACCAACATGCGCGGCTGGCACGCCTTCGACGCGGTCAACTACCTGTGGTTCATCCGGTCCTCCGGCACGAACTGCTGGACGGCCCGCGAGTCCAGCAACTGCACCAAGATCACGATCCACTGGCAGCCGGGCAGCACCGACGGCACGTACTTCTCGCCGTCCGGCCGGTACGTCGCCCTCGCCGACGCCGACCCGGACTCCGAGCACCTGGTCCTCCACGAGGCCGGGCACGCCTTCATGGACCTGCTGTACAACCGGTGGTGGCCGCCGTCGGACTGCCCGAGCCCGCACTACCTGCACAGGCGCTCCGGCTCGTCCTGCGCGTGGACCGAGGGCTTCGCCAACGCCATCACCGGCTACGCCAAGGGCGACGGCATGTTCTACTGGCCGACCGGCGAGTCCGTGAACCTGATGGACACCAACTGGTTCGACCCGTCCAAGCCGGCCAGCCGGACCAACATCGAGAACGGCGACCAGGTCGAGTGCCGGGTGGCGGGTTCCCTGATCGACCTGTGGCGCAACGTCGACGGCGGGCCGGCCGGCACGTTCAACCTGATGCGGCAGTACCAGTCGAGCTCGTTCCGCGAGTACTTCAACGACGACCGGCCGCTCACCGGCCAGAGCACCTCCACGGCGGCCCGTGACCTGGTCTACGCCCACACCATCGACTACCGGATCGCCCAGGGCGGCCCGCTCACCAACGGCGGCTTCGAGAGCGGCACCGCCAACTGGACTGTTGTCGGCGGCGTGATCGGCAACTGGAGCAGCTACCCGGCCCAGGCCGGCTCCTGGTACTCCTGGTTCGGCGGCAACGGTGTCACCAACACCGACTCGATCACCCAGCAGATCGCCGTACCCACCACCGGCAACGCCAGCCTCGGCTACCACCTGCGGATCGTGACCAAGGAGACCGGCAGCACGGTGTACGACACCTTCAAGGTCCAGGTCATCGACGGCTCGACGACGACAACGCTCGCGACGTTCTCGAACGTCAACCCGAGCGGTTCCTACGTCGCCCGCACCGTCAGCCTGGCCAGCTACCGGGGCAAGACGGTGACGCTGAAGTTCGTGAGCTCCGAGGACGCCAGTCTCCAGACCGACTTCCTGCTCGACAGCCTCACCCTCGCCTGACCCTGAGATGCCGAGACACCTGTGGCCGGGCCACCGGATCGAATCCGATGGCCCGGCCACAGGGAAGTCCACAGTGAACGGCATGGTGCGGTGCGCGGAGGAAGGCGGGGTCGAACCGCCACGGGACTCTCGTCCCCAACCGTTTTCGAGACGGTGGCCGTCGCCATCTGTCGGCTGGCTCCTCCTCGGTCGGATGCGATGGACTCCACCCGATGCGTACCCCGGCCAGGAATCGAACCTGGGCCTCCGGCTTCGTAGGCCGGCGCTCTGTCCGCTGAGCCACCAGGGCATGTCGTGCTGAACGGTACTTCTTCGTACTGAGTGGAGGGGGCGGGATTCGAACCCGCGGGCGGACCCATTGGGCCGCCTCGCCCTTAGCAGGGGCGCGCCTTAGACCAGACTCGGCCACCCCTCCGCGACGTGCTCTGCTGTGTGCCAGGCCGGCCGGCGGGGGTGATGGACCCGCCGGACGACCACAGCACCCCGCGAACTGGCAAATGCCATCAGCACGGCACGTACCTGCTTTCTTTCATGCCATTCACTGTGGAATTCTCAAGAAACAATTAGCCGCAGGGAGCGGCTATTGCTGCTATTGCACGGGCGGCAGGAATCGAACCCGCAACCGCCAGATTTGGAGGCTGGTGCTCTGCCAGTTGAGCTACACCCGCTTGTGTGGAACCCGTCCGCGTGGGGCGCGAACCGGGGAAAAGAAAAACCGCCCTGTCCGAGAAGGACCGGGCGGTGGCGGCAACGCTGGATGCGCTACGCCTGCCACCTGCCCGTCGCCGCCCAGCTGGCCAGACGCGGCTGGCTCAGGGACGGCTGGGGGTCCATGCTCACAACGGAATAGTGTCCGGAGGATCGGTAGGACATGTGCGCGGCGAAATCGCCGCTCACAGCGATGCGCTGCCAGCTGGTGGCGACGAGCTGTGACATGTCTTCCCTCCTCAGAATGCGGTCTTCCCTCAAGCGATGGGCCAACCATAGGCAACGACGGAGGCCCTGGCAATCCTTTTCCGCCGGCTATTCGAGATGTCTCGTGGCGGAGAGGGCAGGATTCGAACCTGCGGGGGTCTTGCGACCCCTCCGAGCCGGAGCCCAGATCCCGATAGGCCACTACGGGGACCTCTCCCAGTTCCTTGCTGCTTTCTTTCGTGTACCCAGTCTGGCAGCCGGCCCTGATCAGGCCCTGACTCCGCGCTGATCCCGTACGCCCGGTGACGTAGCCGGGGCTGCGCCGACGGCCGGATGTGTCGGGGCGGGTGCGGCGGCACGATCGGCGCATGACGGTTTCCTTCCGGCTCGGCGGGCCGGCCCGTAAGGCGGTACTCCTGCTGCACATCGTGGCGATCTGCGTGTGGCTCGGTGTGGACGTGGCGCTGGCGATCCTGGTGTTCACGGCCGAGTTCACCGCCTCGGACGCCACGGCAGCCCTCTGCTACCAGGCGATCGGGATCTTCGCGATCTGGCCGCTGATCGTTTCGAGTCTCGTGAGCCTGGTCAGCGGGGTCGTGCTCGGGCTTGGCTCCAAGTACGGGCTGGTGAAGTACTGGTGGGTCACCGTCAAGCTCGTCCTCAACGTGGTCCTCAGCGGACTGATCGTGTTCCTGCTCAGGCCCGGGCTGGCCGCGGCGGCGGAGTACGGGGAGGCGGTGGCCGCTGGGCGGGCTGCGACTCTTCCCGAGCACCTGTTCATGCCGCCGGCCGTGTCGATGGCGGCCCTGCTGGTCGCCACGGTGCTGACGGTGTACAAACCGTGGGGCCGGACGCGGCGGCGGATAGGCTGAGCCGGTGGCTTCCCTGCTGACCCGGTCGCGGCTCGCGGACTACGGCGTGGGTGTGCTGCTCGCCTGCGCCGGGGCCGCCGGCGTCCTGATCACCGATCAGTACAGTCCTGCCGATCGGGAGGCCGATGGGTGGGGGCTTGGCCTGGCGGTGGCTGCCGGGCTGGTGCTGTGCGCGCGGCGGGTCAGCCCGCTGGCCGTACTCGGCGCGAACACGGTGGTGGTCACCGCTTACCTGCTCATGGGCTACCCATACGGCCCGGTCCTGTTCACGTTCTGCGTCGCGGTGTACACAGTGGCCGGTCGTGAGCCGCTGGCCCGGTCGGTCCCGGCTGCCGGGATCGCACTGGTGGTACTGCTCAGCCACCTCCTCACTCATCCGGCCTCCCTGCCGGGGCTGCTCGGCCTGGTGCCCGGTACCGCGTGGGTGGTCGTGCCGTACGCGGCCGGGCGCACAGTACTCCTGAACCGCAGGGTCGCCGAGCGCGACCGGGCCGAGGCACTGCACCGCCGGGTGATGGACGAGCGGCTGCTGGTGGCCCGGGAGGTACACGACGTCGTCGGGCACGGGCTGGCCGCGATCAAGATGCAGGCCGACATCGCCCTGCACGTCCTGGAACGCCAGCCGGCCCACGCCGCCACCGCCCTCGCCGCGATCAGCGAGACCAGTGCCGGTGCCCTCGCCGAGCTGCGGGCCACCCTGAACGTCGTCCGCTCCGCCGTACCGGCCCAGGGGCTGGGCGACCTGGAGGCGATCAGGGGGCGGATGGCTCTGGCCGGGCTGACGGTTGAGCTCGGCATCCGGGGCGAACGGCCTGACAGCCTGCCGGCCACTGTGGACCTCGCCGGGTACCGGATCGTGCAGGAAGCCCTGACCAACGCGCTCCGGCACGGTACAGGCGAAACTGCTCTTGTGCGGATCTGCTATCGGCCCGCAGCCGTCGACGTGACGGTGACCAACCCGTCGCCTGCCCTTCCCCCGCGTGCCGGAGGGCTCGGCCTCGCCGGGATGCGGGAACGGGCCACAGCGCTGGGCGGGACGTTCTCCGCCGGCCTGGCCGGGGAGTCCTTCGAGGTCAGGGCCACGCTGCCGTGCGGAGACCACGCGTGATCCGGGTCCTGGTCGCCGACGACCAGCAGCTCGTCCGGGTCGGCCTGCGTGTCCTGATCAGCAACGAGGACGACCTGGACCTCGCCGGCGAGGCCGCCGACGGGCTGGCAGCCGTGGCCGCCGCCCGCGACCTCCGGCCCGACGTGGTGCTGATGGACATCCGGATGCCGGGAGTGGACGGCCTCGAAGCCACCCGCCGGATCACCACCGATCCGGAACTCGCGGATGTCCGGGTGATCGTCGTGACGACGTTCGAAGTGGACGAGTACGTCTTCGACGCGCTGCGCAACGGGGCCAGCGGGTTCCTGCTCAAGGACACCAGCCCCGCGGATCTCGTGCAGGCCATCCGTACCGTCACCGACGGCGGGGCGCTGCTGTCGCCCTCGGTGACCCGGCGGCTGATCCGCGAGGTCGCCGGCCGTCCGGTGCCCAGAGCCGATCCCCATCCGGCGCTGGGCACCCTCACCGAGCGCGAACGCGAGGTGATGGCCCTGGTCGGCGAGGGCCTGAGCAACCACGAGATCGCCGGCCGCCTCGGCATGAGCCCCGCCACGGCCCGCACCCACGTCAGCCGCGTGATGGGCAAGCTCGGTGCCAGGGACCGCGCGCAGCTCGTCGTACTCGCCTTCCGGGCTGGCTGGGTCACCTGACGGCCTCCTTCACCGCGACCTGCGGCGCCGGATGGCGTACGCGACGGTGAGCACCAGGACCAGCGGGCCCCACAGGGTTCCGGGTGCGATGCAGACCTTGGCGAGGATCTCCCAGCCGAGGCCCTCGTACCCGGCCCCGGGATCGGCGAGACCCAGCCAGGACAGCACGCTCGGCAGCCAGAAGATCGTGGCACCGATGCCGCCGAGCGTCGCGGGGACGATCGCGGCGTACGGCGGGATCCGCCTGCCGCCGAGCAGCGGGACCCAGGCGGGTACGACCTCGCCCCACCAGCGGACCAGCCCGAGGCTGAGCAGGGCCAGGGCCTCGCTGACGACGCTGAGTCCCAGCACGTACAACGGCGTCCACCAGAACCAGCCGCGCGGCTCGTCGATGATCATGCCCATCCGGTAGTCGAACGCGAACGGCAGCCGCCACAGGCACTGCGGCAGCAGCAGAAGCGGGATCGCGTGGGCGAGCCGGACCGCCCACGCGGGAGCGGGCCGATCGGTGGTCGGCACAGCAGCGACTTTCAGAGGAGCGGTCATGCCACTGACTCTTGTGGACCGGGGCTCCTACGGCCTCACCTGCGCTGGTGAGCGGCCTCCCCCGCCGGAGTGAACGCTGCCGGCGGTTGGGTTACCTCCCAGCCGGGTACACCTCCGGCATCAGCTACGGAGGTGAGTGATGAGTGTCGTGACCGAGTCGGTCGACGTGGAACTGCCGGTGCGCGCGGTGTATGACCAGTGGACCCAGTTCGAGGAATTCCCGCAGTTCATGGAGGGTGTGGACTCCGTCGTGCAGCAGGGCGACGACCATACTCATTGGAGGGTCAGCATCGGTGGCGTGCGCCGCGAGTTCGACGCGGTGATCCTCGAGCAGGTGCCGGACCGGAGAGTGTCGTGGGCTTCGGTGAACGGTCCCCGGCACGCGGGCATCGTCACTTTCGCCCAGCAGGGCGAGCACCGCACGACCGTGACAGCACAGATGGACATCGAACCGGAGGGCCTGGCCGAGAAGGCCGGCGACGCGCTCGGCCTGATCAGCCGCCGGGTGCAGGGTGACCTGGAGCGGTTCAAGACCTTTATCGAACGACGCGGCGAGGCGACTGGCGGCTGGCGCGGCCAGATCGGCTGAGTGCCGGGTTCGCCGAGGGAAGGAGCGCCATGACTATCACTGGGATCGTGTCGGCTGTACTGATCGGACTGCTGATCGGTGCGCTCGGCCGCTTGGTACTGCCCGGCAGGCAGGCGGTGCCGCTGTGGCTGACCGTCGTCCTGGGCATCCTCGCCGCGCTCGCCGGTACCGCGATCGCCCGGGCGCTGGGCGTGGTCGAGACGGCGGGCGTGGACTGGATCGAGATCGCGATCCAGGTAGTGCTCGCGGCGGCCGGCGTCGGCGTCGCAGCGGCGGTGGGCAGCCGCAGGGCGTGACACCCACCCTGTCCCGGCACGCCGGCCGCAGGCCACATGGAGCAGACAATGGCAGTGAACACGGAGCCGGGCACGAGCGTTTCCGAGCAGGGCGACGAACCAGGGCCGGCCTCCGCTGAGGACGGCCGGCCCTGGGTTACCGGGGTACAGATCCGGCGGGTGGCAGCACTGTCGGCAGTCGCCACCGCCAGCGGCCTGGCGGTCTGGGCAGCGGCGCAGGGCCTGCTGGCCATCCGGGGGCTGCTGACACTGGCCGGGGTCGCGCTGTTCGCGGCGGTCAGCCTGGATCCGGTGGTGCGATGGCTGTGCAGGCACCGGCTGCCGCGGCCCTGGGCGGTGGCTGTGACCGCCGGTAGCGTGTTCCTGCTGATCGCCGGGTTCGTGGCCTCGGTAGTGCCGATCCTGATCGACCAGGGCGGCAGGCTCGCCGGGAACCTCCCGGCCTATCTGGAGACCGCGAGGGAGCAGTCCCGGGCCGTCCGGGACCTCGGCGACCGGCTCCACCTCACCGGGCAGGTCTCGTCCCTGCTCGGTGATCTGCCGGGCAAGGCGGGGCCGTGGCTGCTGGCCTGGGGCGGGCGGCTGCTCGGCGGCCTGGCCTCGGCGCTGCTGGCAGCCGTGCTGACCGTGTACTTCATGCTCGACCTGCCGAGGATCCGGCGCGGTGTCGTCGCGCTGTTCCCGCCCGCCAGCCGTCCGGCAGCCGCGCGGGTCGTCGCGGTGGTCGTGGACAAGGTCGGTGCGTACATGATCGGCAATCTGATCATCTCGGCCATCGCCGGAGTGGCGGCCCTGCCCGTGCTCGTGCTGCTGGATGTGCCGTACGCGGCCGTTCTCGCCGTGATCGTCGCGGTCACCGACCTGATCCCGCTCGTCGGCGCGCTGCTGGGCGCGGCTGCCAGCGTGGCGGTCGCCGCATTCAGCGGCGGTCTCTGGCCAGACGCGATCGTCGTGGCCCTGTTCTTCCTGCTGTACCAGCAACTGGAGAACTATGTGATCGCCCCGCGCGTCCTGCGCGACGCCGCGAACCTGCCAGCCCTGGTCGTCCTGCTCACTGGCCTGTTCGGCGGGGCACTTCTGGGCCTGGCCGGCGTGCTCATGGCCGTGCCGGTCGCTGCCGCGGTGAAGGTCGTCCTGGACGATCGCCGCCGCGATCCTGTGTCCTGAGAGGACAGAAGTACTCCGTGACCGGTGTTCCGTAACTGTGGGAGGAGAGGACAGATGCCAGAATCGGCGGGGCCGCTCGCTCTGAGCCGGCGGGAGTGGCTGCGGGTGCTGTGGCGTACCGGACGCGAGTTCTCCAGCGACAATCTCGCCGACTGGGCCGCCGCGCTGACCTACTACGGCGTGCTGTCGATGTTTCCCGGCCTGATCCTCCTGGTCGCGGCCCTCGGGTATCTCGACGCGGGCAGTACCCAGCCACTGGTCGACAACCTGACCGTCATCGCGCCGGCCGAGGCGCAGGAGATACTCAACTCCGCGATCGCCGGCCTGCGCGAGGCGAAACAGACAGCGGGCACCGTCGCCCTGATCAGCCTGGCAGTGGCGCTGTGGTCGGCGACGGGATACGTGGGCGCGTTCATGCGAGCCGCGAACGTCATCTTCGGCGTGCCGGAGGGCCGTCCTATGTGGAAGGTGCTGCCGTTGCGGCTCGGCATCACCCTCGCCGTGGGGATCCTGTTCGCGGCGTCGGCCGTGATCGTCGTCCTCACCGGCCGGCTCGCCACGGTGGCCGGTGACCTCCTGGACGCCGGGCCGGCCGCCCGCACCACGTGGGCCATCGCGAAGTGGCCGGTACTGGTGCTGCTGATGACCACGATCATCACCCTCCTGTACTGGGCCGCTCCCAACGCCCGCCAGCGTGGCCTCCGGTGGGTCACGCCGGGCGGGCTGCTCGCTGTCCTGCTGTGGGGCGCGGCCTCCGCCGGGTTCGCCTTCTACGCCGCGCGCTTCGGCTCGTACAACAAGACGTACGGCGCGCTCGGCGGCGTCATCGTGTTCCTGGTCTGGCTGTGGATCTCCAACCTCGCGATCCTGCTCGGCGCGAAGCTCGACGCCGTACTGCACCGGGCGCGGGCGATCGCGGCCGGCCAGCCCGGTGACGCCGGACCCGGCCTCCCGCCCCGCGACACCAGCGCCCTCGCCGAGCAGCGGCAGGCGGATGTCGCAGCCGATGCCCCGCTCCCCCGAACACGGCCGGAGTCCGGCGTGATCAAATAGCCGCAGCGTCCGCAGGCAGCCGGAGAGGGAGACTGTGATGCCAGCTCATCTGATCACCGGCGCGGGTTCGGGTATCGGCGCGGCCGTGGCCCGGCGGCTCCAGCAGCGAGGTGACGACCTCTGGCTGGTGGCCCGCTCGCCCGGGCGGGCTGAGGCCCTCGGAGCGGAGTTTCCCGGTGCCAGCGTCCTCGTCGCCGACCTCGCCGAACCAGCCACTCTCGCCGGGCTGCACGGTCTCCCCGGCCAGCTGGACAGCATCGTGCAC
Organism: Longispora albida DSM 44784; assembly: GCF_000379825.1. Taxonomy (GTDB): domain Bacteria; phylum Actinomycetota; class Actinomycetes; order Mycobacteriales; family Micromonosporaceae; genus Longispora; species Longispora albida. Next base: position 353,714 of record NZ_KB903837.1, on the reverse strand, counting down.
AGCGCGGGCGTCATCGACCTCGGGCGCACTGAAGAACTCACCGTCGCGCAGTGGACGCGGCAGCTCACCGTGAACCTGGTATCCGTCGCCGAACTGACCAGGATCGCCCTGCCAGCCCTCCGGCAGGCCCGTGGCCGGGTCATCTTCGTCAACTCCGGTGCCGGCCTGCACGCCCACCCGAACTGGGCAGCCTACGCCGCCAGCAAGCACGGGCTCCGCGCCTTCGCCGACGCGCTCCGCGCCGAGGAACCCGAGCTGGCCGTCACCTCCGTCTACCCTGGACGGACAGCCACGGCCATGCAGCAGCAGGTACGCGGTCAGGAAGGTGGCGCATACCACCCCGGCGACTACATCGACCCCGACACCGTCGCCGCTGCGATCGTCCACGCGCTCGGCACGCCCCGCGACGCTGTCCTCACCGAGCTGACCCTCCGGCCACGCCCCTGACCCGCGCCGTCGTCACGCCGCCCGCGCCCTGGCCTCGATTCCCTCCAGGATGAGGTCGAGAGAGAACTCGAACTCGGTCTGGTCGTCGCACCAGCCCAGTGTGGACTCCGGATCGTCGTGCGCGACCTCGGCCAGCATCGCCGCGATGTTCGGCAGCTCGGGTGCCATCGCCGTGATGACGCTCTCGTCGACGGGGCCGTTGCCCGGGTCGAACAGCTCCTGCGCGAAGCCCAGCGCCCGGCTGCCCAGGGCGTGCAGGCCGTGGTGAATGAGGTCGAAGGACACGCCGTCTGACCGCATGAGCCCGATCAGCCCGTCGTGGTACTTCGCGACGGACGGGCTGATCGACGTGCGCGTCGCCAGGACTCCCGGTGCCCAGCGGTGCCGGAGGAGCACCTCACGGGCGGCCAGGATGCGCTGGCGCGCGACGGCCCGCCAGCCCTGCGCGTCCGGCGTACCACTGATCCGGCTGGTGATCTCGTTGATCTCCTGGCCGAGCAGCTCCACCATGCCGTCGAGGACGTCCTCCTTGTTCGACACGTGGTAGTAGAGCGACATCGCCTCCGCGCCGAGGTTCTCGGCCATCCGCCGCATCGTCACCGCGGCGATGCCACCCTCGTCGGCCAGCGCGATCGCGGCCCGCAGCACCCGTTCCCTGGTGAGGGCGGTTCTCGTCTCTGTCACCTTGACCACCTTACGGTGTACGGCTAGCCTTACGGCGTAAGACTTACAACGTAAGAATTACCGAGGAGCCCCCCGTGAAGGCGATAGTCCAGGACCGTTACGGCCCGCCAGACGTGCTGGAGCTGCGCGAGATCCCCAAGCCGGCGCCGGGGCCCGGCCAGCTGCTCGTCCGGGTCAGGGCAGCCTCGATCAACGCCCGCGACTGGCACTTCCTGCGCGGAGACCCGCTCCTGGCCCGGGCGATGGCACCGCAGCTCGGCTGGAAGGCGCCCCGGACCACGATCCGGGGCAGCGACTTCGCCGGGGTGGTGAAGGAAACCGGGGCCGGGGTGACCAGGTTCCGGCCCGGCGACGAGGTGTTCGGTGACCTCTGCCCGGCCGACGGGGCCTTCGCCGAGTACGCCTGCGTTCCCGAAGCCGACGCGGAGCACAAGCCGGCGGGCATCAGCCTGGAGGAGGCCGCGGCCCTGCCGATGGCCGGGGCGACAGCCCTGCGCGGCCTGCGCGACACCGCCCAGGTCCAGCCAGGGCAGCACGTGCTGATCAACGGGGCTTCCGGCGGGGTGGGGACCTTCGCCATCCAGATCGCCAAGAGCTTCGGCTGTACCGTGACAGCGGTCTGCCGCACCGGAAACGCCGACCTCGTCCGCTCGGCCGGCGCTGACCACGTCGTCGACTACACCCGCGCGGACTTCACGGCCACAGGCCCCTACGACGTCGTCTTCGACCTCGTCGGCAATCGGTCACTGGCCGAGCTGCGCCGCCCGCTGACCCCGGCCGGGGTCGCCGTACTGTCCGGCGGCGGCAACTCCGGCAACGGCCGCAACAGCGTCCTCGGCCCGATGGGGCTCTTCATCAGGGCCAAGGTGAGCAGCCGGCGAGTCCGGATCCTGGAAGGGGTCTCGCCGGCCCGTGAGCTGGGCGCGCTCAGGCAGCTCGTGGAGGCGGGGAAGCTGCGGCCGGTGATCGACCGCAGGTACACGCTCAGCCAGGTGCCGGACGCCATCCGGTACATGGAGGCGGAGCACGCCCGGGCCAAGGTCGTCATCACGGTCGCCTGACGGGCAGGCGGAGACGGCTAGCGGAGCGGGACCTGCACCCAGCCGCCCACGTCCACCCGGCCCGACCGCTCGGCGGCGTGCCGCGCTCCCCGGTTGCTGGCGTGGATGGTGCCGAGGAGGACCCGTTCCGGCTCCGGCAGCGCCCTGGCGAGCAGCGTGGTCAGGTGCTGCCCGTAGCCGCGCCCCCGGAACCGGGTCGCCAGCATGAGTTCCTGGACGACGTAGGCCGGCAGTCCGAGGCTCTCCCCCTCGGTGCTCACCGCCAGGTACCCGGCCCACTGGCCGCCGGCCGTGACGTCGAACAGGTGGCCCTCGGCGAGGTTCTCCTCCAGATCCTCAAGGTCCTGGATGGTGGCCTGCCCGGGATGGTCCGGGTGCTGGGCGGCCAGGGCGGCGTAGGCGGCGCTGGCCTCGGCGTAGTGCTCCACCGAGGTCGCCCTGGCGATCCCGAGCTCGGCGGGCATCGGCCCGCCCGCCCGGAGGTCCGCGACCGGCGCGGCGAGGAAGCGCTTGTCCGGGCCGGTGCCGGCGAAGTGGCCGGCGGGCTCGGCGCTCCACAGCCGCAGGTACCGGGGCTGGAGAGCGCCGTAGGCCCGCACAGCCGCCTCCGCCAGCGCCGGCAGGTCGGCTGCCGTGAACGGCCTGCTCAGCACCGTGGCGTCGACGAACGGCTTGCTGGGGTCGAGCCCCTCGTACCGCATGCTCAGCATGGCGTGCAGGCCGTCCGGGCTGTCGTCGCCCTCCACGGCGGCCCACTGGTTGAGCAGGGCCTCTGGCGGCTGGCCGGGCGCGAAATGCCCGGCACGGGTCGCGGCGATCGACAGGTCAGCGGCCAGGAGCACGTCGACCTCGCGCTGCTCCGTGAGGAGGTCGAGCCTGGTGTCCTCCGCCGCCCACGGCAGGGTGCGGGGGTGCTGGGCCGCGAGAAAGTACTCGGCCAGCTCGCGTGCTGTCGGAGAGATCATTCCGGCGAGTCTAGGGACTTCCCGCGCCGCCCGCGTGCCCGCCGCCCTCAGGCTGCCTGCAGGCGGCCGGTGTGCGCCAGCTGGCTGGCCAGGGCATTGATCCTTTCCTGCAGGGCGATGATGGTCTCCCGGAGCTCGTCGTCGGCGAGGTCGGCCACGCCGTCCTGGTCGATCGACTCGATCTGCTTGGCCGAGGACACGATCGCCTTCCGGAACTTGTGCCGGCGTTCCTGGAGCTGCACCTCGGGGTCTGCCTCCACAGCCTCGGCGATGAGAGCCTGGACCGTCTCGTACGCGACGGCGACGTCCTCCGAGCTGACCTCGGCCGGGAGCTGCTCGGCGATGTGCTGGACTGCGGCGGCGGGCAGCGCGATCTCGCCGGAGGGGATGCGGGCCTTACCCGACTCGGCGACCTTGCGGACGTACTCCGCCTGGTCGGTGCGCTTGGCCTCCTCGGCCACCGCCTTCCTCATCTCCGGCATCGCGGCGATGTCGCGTGCGAGGAGTACCTGCAGAGCCTCGTCCTTGTCCAGCCTGTCCACCAGCGCCTGCCGGGCGGCCTCGGCGGTCTTGAAGTCGGCGAGGATCGCGGTCCGCAGGGCGCTGGGGTGCTCGGCGGCCCGTACGGCGTCCCCGTAACTCGTCCCGTCGGCCGTCGCCTGCTCGGCGATGTTCTCCCGGCGTTCGCTGCCCCGCTCGTAGGAGGTGAAGTACTCCGACCACAGCTCCGGCTCGGGAAGCTCGATGTCGATTCCCGGCGTCAGGTCGCCGAAGGCGGGGACGACGCCGGCGTCCGCGGCGCGTTCCCAGGCGTGGTAGTACCGGCTGACCCGGTCCTTCGAGCAACCGGCCCTGAGGGCGAAGTCGGCGATGGACACCTTGGCGTCCCGCTCGGAACCCTCCGATCCTGGGCGCACGTTCCTGGCCACCAGGAGCCCGAACAGCCAGCCTCCGGCTCGCATGTACCGGCCGAAGTGGCGGGCGTCCTCGTCGACCGGATCAGCGGCGGCCGCAGCGGGCTGCGGGAAGGCGGGCTCGGAGCCGGCGGGTACCAGGTCAGCGGGGTGAACTCCCAGCGCGGCAGCCATCAGCCCCAGCGTCTCGGGGTCTCCGGCGGCGAACCGGACGAGATCCGGGATCCCCACTCCCAGCCCCTCGGGCCGCGCGGCGGTGACGAACGAGTCGAAGCGGTCATGGCTCACCTCTTCCCCGTCGGGGGTGGTGAAACTCCGCCACGCCTCCTCTTCGAGAACCCGCAGGATCAGCGCGGGATCGGCCCCGGACTCGTCGAGCGCGGAACTCACGGCGTTGACCAGAACCGTATTACCGTCGGCGGTGTTCACGTGTACTCCTTAAGCCAGCCGTCGAGCGCCCAGGAACCGTACCCCGCCGGATCTCGCCAGCTCCTGAAGCACGCAGGCGCAGTGACGGTCGCTATTCCATTTCCCCGGACGCGGGATCCCGTCCGCCGCGAAGCGCCCGGACGAGGACCTCTGGCTGGGGTCCTCGTCCGGGCGCTGGTCTGGCTTGGTCGATGGCCGGGCCGGGTCTCTCGCGTCAGACCACGTCGCGGCGGCGGTAGGCCGCCAGGGCCGCGCAGCCGATGGCCAGGGTGATCGTGGTCATCGCCAGGACCGGGCCCGCTGCCCACTGCCCGCCGGAGAGGACCTTGGGCAGGTGGTGGAAGGGCACCACGAGGTTGGCGATCCAGTAGTCGATCTTCATGATCGGGCCGAGTACCTCGCCGAAGAGGTTCACGAAGAAGAACACCGCCCAGGAGATCCCGGCCGCGGCCCTCGGCAGCAGCCCGAACGCGAGCGCCGACACCGACCCGATCAGCAGCACCGCCGGAGCCTGGAGCAGGACCGCGCCGAGGACCCGCCACATGTCCCCGGCCGCCGCGCCCATCGTCACACCGGCGGCCAGCAGTACGACCACCGTGCCGGCCGCGGCGACCGCGAACTGTGCTCCGGCCATGCGGACCCGGGTCATCGGAGTGGCGAGCAGCAGCTCGGTCAGCCCGTTGCTCTCCTCGGCGCGGAGCCGCAGCACGGCGAGCATCGGGTAGAGCGCCGCGACGTAGCCGAGACTCAGCGCGGTCAGCCAGAGGTACGCGTCGGTCATCGAGGCGTTGTCGCCCTCGGCGAACCGGCGGAAGAACTCCTGTGCGGCGGGCCCGCCGGACGTCATGCCGGGGATCGAGGTGGCCAGCGCGCCGAAGAACAGGCCCGCGATGGCGAACGCCGCCGTCCAGCCGCCGAGCAGGCCGCGCTGCTGGCGCCACGCCAGGGCGAAGGGGCCGGTCAGTGCCGGGTTGGCCGCCGGCCCGAGCCGTTGCGGGATCAGGCCGAGGCCGAGGTCGCGGCGACCGCGCAGCCATCCGGCCAGCGCGCAGCAGGCGGCGGCCAGTACCAGGCCGAGCAGGGCGGGGGCCGGGTTCGTGTCCGCGAACGGCCGGATCAGGTGACTCCAGCCCTGCGGGGACAGCCACTTGAGCCATTCGGCGCCGCTGGCGTCCGCGCCGAAGCGGAGCAGGTACCCGAGCCCGAGGACCGCGCTGGCCAGCCCGATGGCGCTGCGGGCGTCACTGGTGAGCTGGGCGGCGACGGCGGCCACGGCGCCGAAGAAGGTACCGGCCACGGCGATGCCGAGCCCGAAGGCGAACGCGCCGCCCGCTCCGATGCTCATCGTGCCGAGCGCCGTGAGCAGGCCAGTGACGATGCTGGCCGCTGTGGAGACGGTCAGCGAGGCTGCCAGCGGCGCGTACCGTCCGACGATGCCGGCCCCGACCAGGTCGGCGCGGCCACTGTCCTCTTCGGCCCTGGTGTGCCGGACGACGGTCAGGATGGCCATCAGGCCGATCAGCGTGTAGATGGTGTCGCCGATCCGCCAGGCGACCAGCCCGCCGGCCGAGGGTTCGTAGATGCGGCCGGCGAAGGCGAGCAGTGCCCGGTTGTCGGCCATCTGCGCGGCGAACGCCGCCAGGGAACCAGGGTCGGGGAATGTGCTGGCGTACCGCTTGGCCTGGCCGGCAGTCATCAGCACCAGCAGTGCGGTCCACAGTGGAAGGATCCAGCGTTCCCGGCGGACGATCAGCCGGATGAGAAGCCCGGTGCCGGTCATCGCGCGTCAGCCTCTCCGGTCACGGCCTGGTGGGCCGTCGTGTAGTGGCGGAGGAAGAGTTCTTCGATCGTGGCGCCGGCACCTGCGGTGGAGCGCAGGGCCGCGAGCGTTCCGGACTCGGCGGTCCGCCCGGCCCGTACGATGCTCACCCGGTCACACAACGCCTCGACCTCGGCGAGAATGTGGCTGGACAGCAGGACGGTCCGGCCGTTGTCGCGTTCGGCGGCGACACACCGCTGGAAGATGGCCTCCATCACGGGGTCCAGCCCGGAGGTCGGCTCGTCGAGGATCAGCAGGTCGGCCCGCGAGGCGAACGCCGAGACCAGTGCGACCTTCTGCCGGTTGCCCTTCGAGTAGGCCCGGGCCTTCTTCCTCGGGTCCAGTTCGAACAGGCCGAGCAGTTCGGAGCGGCGCCGCGGGTCGTCGCCGCCGCGCAGCCTGGCCAGCAGGTCGAGGGCCTCGCCGCCGGTGAGATTCGGCCAGAGAGCCACATCGCCCGGCACGTACGCGATCCGCCTGTGCAGCGCCGGGCCGTCGCGCCACGGGTCGCCGCCGAACAGGCTGACCTGCCCGCCGTCGGCCCGGATCAGGCCGAGCAGGGTACGGATGGTGGTGGACTTGCCCGCGCCGTTCGGGCCGAGCAGCCCGTGCACCTCGCCGGCCCGGACAGTGAGGTCGAGCCCGTCCAGTGCCCGGGTCCGGCCGAACTTCTTGGTCAGACCGGTGATCCCGATGACCGTTTCCATGATTGCCATCTCCTGCTGGAGTGAGTGGTTCCCGCTACACACCAGACGCTATGGCTGAGCCGGTACCCCGGGGTATCGGACATGTTCCTGGTGATCTTGGCGGGGAGCGCGTCCGATACGTTGTCCGGCGTGACCGACACGACCACGATCTCCGCGCTGATCGAGCAGGCCGCACAGGGCGTGAGCAGCGCCGTGGTGGTACGCGGACCGGCAGCCGGCTGGCAGGCACCGCCCGGAACCCTGGTGCTGCGGATGACGGCGGTCGCCGAGGAGTCCGACCTGCCGTACGCGGGCCTGCACATGCTCCTGCACACCCACCTGCCCGCGATCGCCGCGCTCCCCGAGCCGCAGGCCGGCGCGCTGCGCGGGGCGCTCGGCCAGGCCAGGCCGGCCGGCTCGCCCGACGAGCGGTTCCTGATCGGACTCGGGCTGTTGTCGCTGCTGTCGGACCTGGCGGCTGGTCAGCCGCTGTTGTGCGTCGTGCAGGACGCCCAATGGCTCGACCCGCTGTCGGCTTCGGCTCTGCTGTTCGCGGCCCGCCGGCTGCACGCCGAGGGTGTGGTGCTGGTCTTCTTCGCCGACGGCACGTTCGCCGCGCCCGGCATTCCGGAGGCTGGTACGCGCGCGCCGCGAATGGCCGACGACCGGATACCCGAGCTGCCCGGCGAAGCAGGTGACCCGGCGACACTGGCGGCCCGGGCGCGGCTCAGCTTCGAGCGCGGGCACCCGCAGGCGGCCGGTGACCTGCTGATCGAGGCCGCCACGGTCGCGCTGCCGGAGCAGGCGGCCCAGTACCTGATCCGGGCAGTGCGCATCGGCTACGCGGCCGCCACGCCGGTGCCCCGTGTCATGGAGCTGATCGCTGCGTCCGCGCTGCCCGGCGAGCATCCACTCCGGCGGCTGCTGGCGCTGGCCGAGCGGATCGGCGGGTACCTGACCGGCCAGGCCCCCGCCGATCCCCTGCCCTCCTACCAGGACATTCAGGCCGCCCTCCGGCTGCACCCGATCGGGCTGGCCGAGCAGCTCGACGTCGCGTACCTCGTGAACCTGCTCTACGACTACACCGAAGCGGCCAGCAACGCAGCCGACCTGGTCGCGGCCTGCCGGCGTGACGGCTGCGCCGGGCTGCTCCCCGAGGCTCTGCTCCTCAGCGCCCAGGGCCTGATGGCCGCCGCCAGGCCCCGCGCGGCCCACACGGCCGTCCGCGAGGCGCTCCGGCTGGCCGAGGCGACGGACGTGCGGCACGTGACGGGCAAGCTCCGCGGTACCGGAGCCTGGGCCGCAGCGATGATCGGCGACGAGACCGGCTGCCACGAACTGGCGGCGGCCACCCTCACCGAACAGCCCACCGGAGCCGACGCAGCCCTGGCCGCCTGGGCGCTGTGCCTGCTGGACATCGGCCAGGGCCGGTACCCGCTGGCGCTGGACCGGCTCACCGAACTGGCCGCCCAGCACGGCGAACTGGCAGCCACGCACACCGCCCCCGACCTCGCCGAGGCCGCCAGCCGGGCCGGAGACCCGGGCAGGGCCGTGGCGGCCTTCACCCGGTTCACCGAGGCCACAGCGCAGCATGCCCAGCCGACCGCACTCGCGGTTGTCCGCCGCTGCCGCGCGCTGCTCGCGGCCGACGACGAGGCCGAGGAGCACTACACCGCGGCACTCGCCCACCACGCGGACGCCAGCCAGCCCTTCGAACAGGCCCGCACCCAGCTCGTGTACGGCGAATGGCTGCGCAGGCACCGCCGCAAGCGCGACGCCCGCCGGGTCCTCCGCGAAGCCCTGGCAGCCTTCGAGCGCATCGAGGCCCGGGCATGGGCCGGCCGGGCACGCGCCGAACTCCGCGCGGCGGGCGAGCCCATCGAGCGCACCGGCCCGGCCAGCCCCGCCGGCCTGCTCACCCCGCAGGAACTCCAGGTCGTCCAGCTCGCGGCCGCCGGAGCCACCAACCGGGAGATCGCAGCCCAGCTCTTCCTCAGCCCCAAGACCGTCAGCCACCACCTGTACCGGGCGTTCCCGAAACTCGGCGTCGTCAACCGCACCGAACTCGCCCGGATCTTCCTCGACATCTGATCGGCCGCCACATGCTGTCGCGCGGCTTAACCCTTGATTTTGTACCTCCGGGGCCAGGTGCCCGCCCGATCACGGCAGCACCATTGAGGACAGCACGAACCGGCGCGGCTTCGTACCATGAGACGCATGCTGGGGCGGGGGAAGCTGATCCTGACAGCCGTGGCCGGCTTCGCGATGACGGCAGCCCTCGAGTTCCCAGCACCCTGATCACCATTCTCGCAGCGCTCCGGGCTATGGCATGGACACCGCCCAGAGGCTCGGAACGGGCACGGAAGGCTGCCGCGATGCTCCGACAGGGAGCGCTGACCAGGTTGGGTGGTGCGCACTCAGCGAGTGCCGTGGCCGTGGCCACTGGAGTGTGCCGCAGTCGTTCACCTGGCGGTTTCAGCCGGGCGGCGGGGCGCATCGCGGCGGGCGGCGATGGCGAGCATGATGCCGCCGGCGACGTTGAGGATGGCGGGTGACAGTCCGGTCATGGCCAGGTCCAGCACTGACATGATCGCGACCGCCCACCCTACGAACGACGGCGGCGTCTGCCCCTTCCTGGCCACCGCCAGCACCCAGCACCCGAGCACCGCCATGACTGGGCCGAAGCTGGAGAGCGAGACCCAGTAGGCCCCGACCTCGGTACTCGGGTTGCTCAGGTGGCCGTTCGAGCCCCACAGGCCGCCGCTCAGCCAGCCGCCGATGTGGCCGCGCACCAGTACGAGGGCGATCAGGGTGTGACCGGCGCCGACGAACACCATGAAGCCACCTGCCCACATGGCCATCCTGTTCATGTCGTTCCTCCCATCTCTTATACGCATCCGTACAAGAGGACCCTACCCCCTGATGTACGGTTACGTATATGGGCGTACCCCGTACCCCGCGCGAGCGGTGGATCGACCAGGGCCTGGCCGCGCTTGCCGCCGGCGGGCCACAGGCCGTGCGGGTCGAGGCGCTCGCCAAGGCGCTCGGCGTGACCAAGGGCGGGTTCTACGGCTACTTCGCGGACCGAGAGCAGCTGCTCGAGGAGATGCTGGACCGCTGGGAACGGCGGGCAGCCGACGAGGTGATCAACCAGGTCAGGAGCGAGGGTGGCGATCCGAAGGACATGGTCCGGCGCGCCGGCCAGCTCACCCTGTCCGAGGAGCTGCTGCCGATCGACCTCGCCGTCCGCGACTGGGCTCGCCGCGACAAGGGGGTGGCCAGACGCCTGCGCCGGGTCGACAACAAGCGGATGGCCCTGGCCCGAGAGATGATCAGCACCTTCTGCGACGACCCCGACGAGATCGAGGCCCGCGCGCTGCTGGCCTTCTGCCTGGCCATCGGCCATCACTTCCTCGCCGCCACCCACCCCGGCGGCCGGCCCCGCGCGGAATTCCGGCTCCGCGCCGCCGACATCATCCTCAAACAGGACCGCTAGAACGCGCCCGGAGTGGCCGGNGGCCACCCCAGGCCGCACCTGGGATGGCCTGAACCCGCTTCTACCTGCAGGGGCCGCAGCCGCTGTACACGCAGCAGAGCCGCCAGCCCTTGCGCCCGCAGGGTTCCACCCCGCAGAGCTCCTTGGCCGCAGCGGTCACCCGCGGCACGAACACCGAGAGCAACCGGTCACCAAACTTGCCGAACATGCAACACCTCCGATGAATTACCTCAGCCACTGACACTGACCGCCTGGACTCGTTCAGCCGCCGAACCGGCCGGCGAAGCCGCGATCACGCGGCTTGTGGTCCGTCCCGGCAATGCCAGGGTCTCGCGGCTTGTGGCCGGAAGAACCGTGGCCGGCTGCGGCCGGGGTCGCACCGGCGAACAGGATCCCGCCGAGCACCATCGTCACGGCCAGCAGGCCGCCGGAAATCGTTGCCTTCATTGTCACCTCCCTGGGGCTCTCACTTCCCCAGGTACAGTGACATGGGTCGATGCGATGGCGGCCGGACTTCGGACGAACTTGGACGGGGGCAGGTTCTGCGATGACGATGCCGGATCCGATGCGCATCCGCACCACCGACGACTTCATCCTCGCGTTGCGCGAGCTCAAGGCGTGGGCAGGCAATCCGTCCATCTCGCAGCTGACCAAGCGGATCCGGGTCGCGTGGAAGCAGGCAGGCCGGCCGGAAAGCGAGCTGCCCGCCCGAGCCACCGTCGGCTACTGCTTCGCCGTGGGACGCCGCCGGCCGAACCCAGAACTGCTGGACGCCCTGGTCGCCGAGCTGGTGACCGGCACCGGAGAACTCGAGGCCTGGCGGGTGGCGCTCCGCAGGGTACTGGTGAACACGGAAGCGTCGGGCCAGGTGACGGTCTCGACGGCACTGCCCGCGCAGGCCCCCGGCTTCGTCGGCCGGCGCGGGCTGCTGACTCGCCTCCGCCAGCGGCTCCAGTCCCACCCGCCGTGCCTCGTGCTCGCAGGAATGGCGGGAGCAGGAAAGACCACCCTGGCTGTCCGGCTGGGTCATGAACTGCTCGCTGACGACCAGTACAAGAAAGTGCTGTTCGTGAATCTGCGAGGCTACGACTCCCGGTGGCCACCGGCGGACCCCGCGGCGGTACTGGAATCGTTTCTGCTCTTGCTGGGTGTGGCCGGGGAACGGATCCCGGCCGGGCTGGCAGAGCGATCCCGGCGTTACCGGGAAATGCTGGCCGGATCCGGGGCCCTGGTCATGCTCGACAACGCCTCCCACCTTGAGCAGATCCGGCCGTTGCTGCCCGGCACCCCCGGCTGCCTGGCGATAGTCACCAGCCGGAACAGCCTGGGCCGGATCGGCAGCCAGGCCACAGTGGGCACACTCACCAGCAGCGAATCTCTCGCCCTGCTCGGCGGCATCGCCGGCCCGGATCGCATCCGCGCCGACCGCCCGGCCGCCCAGCAGGTAGCCGAACGCGCTGGCCATCTGCCACTGGCCCTGTCAGTCCTCGGAGCGCACCTCCGCGACCACCCTGACTGGCCGATGGCCGACTATCCACACCGGCTGACCGCACTGACGCTGGAGGGTGGCCTGCGAGCCGCTCTGGACCTGACCGACGCGAGCCTGACACCCCAGTTGCGACAGATGCTGCGGCAGCTGGCGCTGGCCCCCGCGGCCGACATCGACGTCAACGCGACGGCGGCACTCTGCGGGCTCGTGCCAGCAGACGCACGAAGCAGACTGAACGCACTGACAGCCGCATACCTCGCCGAACAGCAGGAGACGGGCCGTTACCGGCTCCACGACCTCACCCGCGCCTACGCCGCCGAGCGAGCTGGCATCGACCAGGCGCCCAGCAACAACAGCGCGGCCGTGACGCGGCTTCTCGACCACTACCTGTCCTCGGCGGCGCAGGCGGTCTATCTGCTGTACCCGGAATGGCGCGACCGATTCCCCGCAGTCACCGCCGCGCCGGGGCCGGTGACGCCGGAGCGCGCCACCGCCTGGCTGACCGCCGAGCTGGACAACCTGATGTCCTGCATCGCCTACGCGGCCAGTCAGGGCTGGCCACGCCATGCCGTCGAGCTCACGGGGCTGCTGCTCCGCCACCTGGAGGGCACCGGCCGGCTCGAGGCTGGGCTGCGGGCGTGCAGGCAGGCCCTCCGTGCCGCCACAGACATCGATGACCAGGTCAGCCGAGGCCGGCTGCTGTCGAGAGCCGGCGTTCTCCGGTACCGGCTCGGCCAGCACGAGCGTGCCGTCAGCGAACTGCGCGAGGCCCTGACTGTCGCCATCGCATGCGGCGACCTGGACGGCCAGCGGCACACCGAAGGCAATCTGAGTCCCGTCTACTACAAACTCGGCCAGGCGGATCTCGCCCGGGACCATGCCCTGCGCGCCCTCGAACAGGCCGAACTGGCCGGGGATCAGCTCAGCGCGTTCCACGCCAGGCACAATCTCGCGCCCATTCTCCTGCGCCTGGGACAGCCGGAGGACGCGTTGCGGCTGCTACGGGTCAATCTGGGGCTGGCAGACGACGGCAGGCTACCCAGAAGCCGGGGCATGACGCTGACATCGCTCGGCTGGACGCTGAGCCGGGCCGGCCGCGAGGACGAAGCCCTCGAACAGCTGACCCTCGCCCTCACCGAGCACCGTGCCGAAGGACACCGCCCACTGGAGGCGATCACGCTGCACGAGATGGGCCGGGCGTACCGGCAGTCCGGCCGGCTCCACCAAGCACTCGGCCACCTCCAGCAGGCCATGCGGGTATACGAGCAGACCGGTTACCTGGACGGCACGGCGAGCGGATACGACGACCTGGGCCGGACCTACGCCGGCCTCCACCAGCTGGAGCGGGCACTAGAGCACCACGAGCGAGCTCTGGCCATGTTCCGGGAGTCCGGCGGGCGACTGGGCGAAATGGACGCGCTCAACGGGCTGGGTGAGGTGCTAACCGCGCTGGGCAGGTTCACAGAGGCTCAGCTCCATTTCGAGGCGGCTTTGGCACTCGGAGCGGAGCTGGGCGATGTCCGCGGGCAAGACCGGTCCCGGGCTGGCCTGGGCCGGATCAGAAGGGCGGATGCGCTCGTGGTTGATCGATCGTAGAAGGTCGATGGCAGCAGGCGGTCGGCTGGCCGGTAGGGTTGGCCAGATGGTGCAACCCCTTCCCGCCCGGGTGGCCGTGGTGTTCCCCGGCAGCCAGTTCGGCCCGTACGCCCCGACCCTGATGTACGCAGCCGACGCCGCCGACCTGCGCGGCGCGGAGATCCGCGCACACTCGTGGCCTGACCCGGACGAAGCACGACGCCTGACCCGTGACGAACGGGCCGGCTGGGTGGATCCCCAGGCCCGGCAGGTACTCGACGACCTGGCCGCCGAACATCCCGGGGTCACGCCCCTGCTGATCGGCAAGTCGCTGGGTACCTGCGCGGCCATCCAGGCCGCCCAGCGCGCACTGCCCGCGGTATGGATCACCCCGCTGCTCAGCCACCCCGAGGTGACCGGAGCACTGCGCGCGGCCACCGCTCCCTTCCTCCTGATCGGCGGGACAGCCGACTCCAGCTGGGACGGCGACCTGGCCCGCGAGCTGACCCCGCACGTACTCGAGATCGACGGCGCCGACCACGGCCTGTACGTGCCAGGCCGGCTCGCCGCCTCCACCGGGGCCATCGGGCAGATGGCCACCGCCGTGGAGGACTTCCTCGACCAGTACGTCTGGCCACTGCCACCCCAGACCTGACCAGCCCGCAAGACGAAGCGGGAGGCCCCAGCCGTCCGGGGCGGACGATGGCCGCACCGCGGCCGGCGACCTCGACGCGCTACGAGGACGCGTACTACGAGGAGGACCCCGCTGAGGTCAGCAGGGTCCTCCCGGCGTCGAAGTCACGCGGCCGACATCATTTGGCGTTGAAGTAGCTCGCCTCCGGGTGGAACGTGATCATGGCGTCGGTGGACTGCTCGGGGACGAGCTGGTACTCCTCCGACAGCTCGACACCGATCCGGTCCGCGCCGAGCAGTTCGACGAGGGTGCCGCGGTCTTCGAGGTCCGGGCAGGCCGGGTAGCCGAAGGAGTAACGGCAGCCCTGGTAGTCGACCCGGAACAGGCCTTCCACGTCGGCCGGGTCCCGGTCGGCGATCCCGACCTCGGAGCGGATCCGCCGGTGCCAGTACTCCGCGAGGGCCTCGGTGAGCTGGACGGACAGGCCGTGCACCTCGAGGTAGTCCCGGTAGGAGTTGGCCGCGAACAGCTTGTTGGCGTACTCGCTGATCGGCGTGCCCATCGTCACCAGCTGGAACGCCACGACGTCCAGCTCCCCGCTCTCCTTCGGCCGGTAGAAGTCGGCCAGGCACAGCCGCCGGTCGCGGCGCTGGCGCGGAAACGTGAAGCGCGCCCGTTCGCTGTGCGCGTTCTCGTCGAGCACCACGAGCGTGTTGCCCTCGGAGTACGCCGGGTAGTAGCCGTAGACGACCGCCGCCTCGAGGACCTGGTCGGTGCTGAGCCGGTCGAGCCAGTACCGCAGGCGCGGCCGGCCTTCCGTCTCCACCAGTTCCTCGTAGGACGGCCCCTGCCCGCCGCGTGAGCCGCGCAGGCCCCACTGGCCGAGGAAGGTGGCCCGCTCGTCGAGCAGCGCCGCGTAGTCGCCCAGCGGGATGCCCTTGACGACGCGCGAGCCGTAGAACGGCGGGGTCAGTACCTCCGAGGGCACCGCGACGTCCGAGCGGGTCGTGTCGTCCAGTGCCGGCCCGTCCTCGCGGACGATCGCCTGGTGGCGGGCCCGGCGGGCCTTGCGCTCGGCGGCCCGTTCGACCTGCTCCGGGGTGAGCACCGCCGCTCCGCCCCGGCGGGCCGTCATGACCCGGTCCATGAGGGACAGGCCCTCGAAGGCGTCGCGGGCGTAGTACACCTCTCCGCCCTCGAACATGTCCCGCAGGTCGTCCTCGACGTACGAGCGGGTCAGTGCCGCACCGCCCAGCATGACCGGCCAGCGCGAGGCCATGCCGCGCTGGAGCATCTCGGCCAGGTTCTCCTTCATGATGACCGTGCTCTTCACCAGCAGGCCGGACATGCCGATCGCGTCGGCCCCGTGCTCGGCCGCGGCGTCGAGGATCGCGTTGATCGGCTGCTTGATGCCGAGGTTCACGACCGTGTAGCCGTTGTTCGACAGGATGATGTCGACCAGGTTCTTGCCGATGTCGTGCACGTCACCCTTCACGGTCGCGAGCACGATCGTGCCCTTGTCCGTGGAGTCGGCCTTGTCCATGTGCGGTTCGAGGTGGGCGACGGCGGTCTTCATGACCTCCGCCGACTGGAGGACGAACGGCAGCTGCATCTGGCCGGAGCCGAACAGGTCTCCGACCGTCTTCATGCCCTCCAGCAGCGTGTCGTTGATGATCGACAGTGCCGGGCGGTCCTGGAGGGCCAGGTCGAGGTCGGCCTCCAGCCCGTTGCGCTCGCCGTCGACGATGCGCCGCTGGAGGCGCTCGCCGAGCGGGAGCGCCGCCAGTTCCTCGGCGCGGCTCGCGCGGGCCGAGGCCATGTCCACGCCCTCGAACAGCTCGATGAGCCTCTGGAGCGGGTCGTAGCCCTCGGCACGCCGGTCGTAGACGAGGTCGAGTGCGACCTGGCGGAGTTCGTCCGGGATCTTCGACATCGGCAGGATCTTGCTCGCGTGCACGATCGCGCTGGTCAGCCCGGCCTCCGCGCACTCGTGCAGGAACACCGAGTTAAGGACCTGCCTGGCCGCGGCGTTCAGGCCGAACGACACGTTCGACACGCCGAGCGTGAAGTTCACCCCCGGGTACAGGGCGGAGATCCGCCGGATGGCCTCGATCGTCTCGATGCCGTCCCTGCGCGTCTCCTCCTGGCCGGTGGAGACCGGGAAGGTCAGGCAGTCGACCATGATGTCCTGGAGCTTGAGGCCCCAGCGGCCGGTCAGGTCGTCGATGAGCCGGCTGGCGACCCGGACCTTCCACTCGGCCGTGCGGGCCTGCCCCTCCTCGTCGATGGTCAGCGCCACCACGGCGGCGCCGTGCTCCTTGACGATGGGCATCATCCGCGCGTACCGGCTGCCCGGCCCGTCACCGTCCTCGAAGTTGACCGAGTTGACGATGCACCGGCCGCCGAGCTGCTCCAGCCCGGCCTCGACGACCTCCGGCTCGGTGGAGTCGAGCATGATCGGCAGCGTGGAGGCGGTGGCGAACCGGCCGGCCAGCTCCCGCATGTCGGTGGCGCCGTCCCGGCCCACGTAGTCGACGCACAGGTCGAGCATGTGCGAGCCCGACCGGGTCTGCTCCCGGGCGATCTCCACGCACTTCTGCCAGTCGGCGGCGAGCATGGCCTCACGGAACGCCTTCGAGCCGTTCGCGTTGGTCCGCTCGCCGACCATCAGCACCCCGGCATCCTGCACGAAAGGTACGTGGTGGTACAGCGAGGCGACGCCGTGCTCCTCGGTGACCGTCCGGGGGCCCGGGGCCTGGTCCCGCAGCGCGTCGGCGGTCTGGCGGATGTGCTCCGGCGTGGTGCCGCAGCAGCCGCCGACCAGGCTCACGCCGTACTCGCGGACGAACCGGCCCAGCGCCTCGGCCAGCTCGGCCGGGCCCAGCGGGTACCTGGCGCCGTCGGCGGTCAGCTCTGGCAGGCCGGCGTTGGGCATCACGGACAGCGGGATGGAGGCGTGCTGCGACAGGTACCGCAGATGCTCTGTCATCTCCGCGGGCCCGGTGGCGCAGTTGAGGCCGATCAGGTCGATGCCGAGCGGTTCGAGAGCGGTGAGGGCGGCACCGATCTCGGAACCCAGCAGCATCGTGCCGGTGGTCTCGACCGTCACGTGGCAGATCAGGGCGACCTGCTTGCCGAGTGCGGTCATTGCCCGGCGCGCACCGATCAGGGCGGATTTGGCCTGGAGCAGATCCTGGCTGGTCTCGACGAGGATGCCGTCGGCACCCCCGCTGATCAGCCCTTCCGCACAGGCTTGGTACGCGTCGCGCAGGACGTGGTAGGGCGCGTGGCCCAGGGTCGGGAGCTTGGTGCCCGGCCCGACCGAGCCGAGCACGAAGCGCGGCTGGCCGGGCGTCGACCAGGCGTCGGCGGCCTCGCGGGCCAGCCGGGCGCCGGCCAGCGCCAGCTCGTGGGTTCGGTGAGGGATGTCGTACTCGCCGAGGGCCGAGTGATTGGCCCCGAACGTGTTCGTCTCGACGCAGTCTGCGCCGGCGGCGAGGTACGCCTCGTGGATGGTCCTGACAATGTCCGGGCGGGTGACGTTCAGGATCTCGTTACAGCCCTCCTGGCCCTCGAAGTCCGCCAGCGGCAGATCGTGGGCCTGGAGCATCGTCCCCATCGCACCGTCACAGACGAGTACTCGGCGGGACAAGGCGTCAAGCAGCGAAATCGTCACCCGCCCAGCCTAGTCGGCCAACTCACCCGGCACCGCTGTGACCTACCGCGCGCTCCAGCGACGTAGGCTGGCCGGGTGACCGAATTCGACGGGCTGCCCGTGCTGCGCTCCCCCATCGCCATCGCGGCTTTTGAAGGCTGGAACGACGCCGCCGACTCCGCGACAGCCGCCATCGAGCATCTCGATGCCGTGTGGGACGCCCGGCACCTGGCGACCATCGATCCTGATGACTACTACGACTTCCAGGTCACCCGGCCGGTCATCTCCCTGGTCGACGGCGAGGCCCGGCGGATCGACTGGCCGTCGACCCAGTTCCTGGTGGCCAGCCCGCCCGGGGCGGACCGGGACATCGTGCTCATCCGGGGCATCGAGCCCAACATGCGGTGGAAGGCCTTCTCGAACGAGATCCTGGAGCTGTGCCACAGCCTGGGCGTCGAGCGGATCGTACTGCTGGGCGCGCTGCTCGCCGACGTGCCGTACAGCAGGCCGCTGCCGGTGTCCGGCACCTCGGCCAACCCGGCGGAGGCCGAGCGGCTGGGCCTGGTCGGCGCCCGCTACGAGGGGCCGACCGGCATCGTCGGCGTGCTGCACGAGGCGGCGACCCGGGCCGAGCTGGACGTGGTGAGCTTCTGGGCCCACGTCCCGCACTACGCGTCGAACCCGCCGTGCCCCAAGGCCACCCTGGCCCTCCTCCACCACATCGAGGAGCTGCTGGACCTGCCCGTGCCGCTGGCCGACCTCTCCGAGGAGGCCGCTGAGTGGGAGCGGCGGATCAGCCAGCTCGCCGAGGAGGACAGCGAGCTCGGCGACTACGTCCGCCAGCTCGAGCAGCGGGAGGGCGACGCCGGACTGCGGCCGCTGTCCGGTGACGAGATCGCCAGGGAGTTCGAGAAGTACCTGCGGCGGCGCGGCGGGCCGAACGCCCAGGCGTGAGCCGTCGCCGAGCCGCCCGGCGCTCACGGTGAGCGAGGGCCGGGCGCGCGCGGACGGGAACGCACAGTAGTCGCAGGTACAGGAAATAACTTCCGCCAGCCAAGTAAATTCGAGGGCGTTCTTATCCACTTCAGACATTTTCGGTGAGCTTTACCTCACCCAATTGCCATCTGTCCTGGCTGGACTAGCGAAACTTGTGTGTCCACAGTAGCCTCGGCCGCGATAGTGGGCCGAGGCTAGAAGGGACGCCTGCACTATGACGCGCAATTCCCTCACGGAGCTTTACCTGAACGAGATCCGTGACCAGAAACTGACCTCCGCCGATCTGCTCCCGACCGAGCAGGTCCCGCACATCCTCAAGGCCTTCTACGAGGGCCGCTGTGCCTCCCGGCCGGTCTTCCTCGACCACGCGGAGTACACGCGTCTCGCCCAGGACATGGCGAACCTGCACGCCGCGCTGACCAGCATCCCCGAGAAGCTGTTCGGCGGGGACTTCGCCGCGTTCGCCCGCGCGGTGGGCATGACCGGCCCGCAGATCGAGTGGATCGTGCGCAGCCAGGACGGGGTGCCAGCCACCAAGTTCGCCCGGGCCGACACGTACCAGGACGGCGACGGCTTCAAGATCCTCGAGTACAACATGGGCAGCACCATCGGCGGCCTCGAGAGCGGCGTCCTGGCCCGCGCCCAGCTCGCCTCCCACCAGGTGCTCCGCGACTTCGCCGCCAAGCACAACCTGTCCTACACCGACCCGGTGTACGAGCAGATCAACAGCATCCGCGTCGAGTGCGGCCTGCCCGCCGACGCCCGGCCGACCGTCGCGCTGTGCGACTGGCCGAGCGAGTACGAGCTGATCGAGGAAGCCCTGCACCTGTCGGCCGACTGGCACACCCGTGAGCTGGGCATCGACTCGGTGGCCGCGCACCTGGGCATGCTGGAGTACCACGACGGCCGGGTGTGGATCGGCGACAAGCCGATCGACATCATCTACCGGATCTTCATGCTGGAGCACCTGCTCCTGCCGGAGGCCCAGGAGATCATGGTCCCGCTGCTGGAGGCTGCCGAGCGGGGCGAGGTCAAGATCTTCACGCCGATCGGCTGCGAGGTGTTCGGCACGAAGGGCGCGCTGGCCCTGCTGTCCGACGAGGCCAACCGGCACGTCTTCGAGCCGCACATCCTGGAGAGCCTGGACCGGATCCTGCCGTGGACCCGGGTCACCCGTCCCGGCACCGTCACGGTCCCGGGCGGCGGCACCGCCGACCTGGTCGAGTACGCCCTCGCCAACCGCGAAGAGCTGGCGCTCAAGCCGACCCTGCTGCACGGCGGCAAGGGCGTCCTGCTCGGCTGGGACACCGACGACGAGACCTGGGCCGCGCGCCTGGCCGAGTCGATGGACGGCCAGTGGGTGCTCCAGAAGCGGGTCCGCCCGCTGCTCGAGCAGCTGCCGGACGCCGACGGCGAGCTGGTCCCGTTCGTCAACAACTGGGGCGTGTTCTCGGTGGCGTCCACCCCGGACAACTTCGGCGGCATCATGTGCCGGATGGCTCCCGAGTCCGCGAACATCGCCGTGATCAGCGTCTATGCCTCGCCGGAGTGCAAGTTCGGCTCCTCGATGCACCAGATCGCCCCGGCGGAGTAAGCGCACCGGAGCCTCGTTTCACCGCTGGCCGCCCCGGCAGACGCCGGGGCGGCCAGTTTCGTTATCCGTGGCGCCGTCCGCACCTTTTGCCCATAGGGGACTGTCCAAATCGGATTCCGTAATCACAGTTTTGTATCGCCGCATGTCGATCATATGAAGAATGAATCGCCGGGCAGTAACGTCGTCATCGCACCTGACTTTCCACATTTTCTGAATGTCGCGACGCTAGCGCGCCCGTCGCATACCGGGCCGGCCGTCGGGGGAAGGAATGACGATGAGCGGACAATCTCTCACGCAGCGCTACCTGGCAGCGGTAGCGGAGCGTGGCCTCACGGCGGGAGAGCTCCTGCCTGCCGAGGCATATCCCTCGCTGCTGATGACGGTCAGCAGCGGCCGGTGCGCGCCGATGCCGGCCTTCATCAGCCACGCTGAACTGAGCCAGCTGCACGGCGACCTGACCAACATGCACGCGGCGCTGGAGAGCCTGCCAGCCAAGGCGTTCGGCGGGGACTTCGCCGCGTTCGCCCGCGCCGTCGGGCTCAGCCCGCTGCAGGTCGAGTTCGCGGTCCGCACCCAGGCCGGCCAGCCGCTGACGAAGTTCAGCCGGGCCGACTTCTACGCCGACGCGAGCGGATTCAAGATCCTCGAATACAACGTCGGTACCCAGATCGGCTGCCTGGAACAGGGCCTCCAGGTCGACGGCGCGCTCAGGCACCCGCTGCTCGCGGAGTTCGCAGCCGCGAACAACCTCGGCCACGTCGACACGATCGCCGAGCAGATCACCACCATGCTCGCGGAGACCGGCACGCCGCGCGCCGGACGGCCCGTGATTGGCCTGGTCGACTGGCCGGGCGAGTTCACCGGCGTGCAGCAGCAGGCCATCCGGGAGTCCGCAGAGCACCACACCGCCACGCTCGGCGTGGAGTCGCTGGCCGGTCACCTGGGCGAGCTGGAGTACCACGACGGCCGGGTCTGGCTGCACGGCCGCCCGCTGGACGTCATCTACCGGATCTTCATGCTCCAGCACGTCAACGAGCCTGAGGGCCCGGCCCTGATGGAGCCGCTGATCGCGGCGGCCGAGCGCGGCGAGGTGAAGATCTTCGCACCGATCGGCTGCGAGGCGTTCGCCGCCAAGGCCGCGCTGGCGCTGCTGTCCGACGAGGACAACCGGAAACTGTTCACCGCGGAGGAACGGGCCAGCCTCGACCGGATCCTGCCGTGGACCCGGATCACCAACCCCGGCCAGGTCACCACGCCTGCGGGCGTCAAGGCGGACCTGCTCGAGTACGCGCTGGCCAACCGTGAGGAGCTCGCCCTCAAGCCCACCCTCCTGCACGGCGGCGCCGGGGTCGTGCTGGGCTGGGAGCGGACCGACGCCGAATGGCGCGAGGCTGTGGCGTCCTCGATGGACGGCGGCTCGATCCTCCAGCACCGGGTCCGGCCGCTGCACCACGCGATGCCCGGCCCGGACGGCGAGCTCATCGAGTACATCTTCAACTGGGGTATCTTCTCGGTCGCGCCCAACGGCTGGGGAGCCAACGGGTACGGCGGCCTGGCCATCCGGTGCGCGCCCGTGCAGGCCAACGTGGGCGTAGTCGGCAGGCTCAGCGCGGCACAGGGCGCACTGTTCGGCGGCACGATGCACGAACTGGGCTGAGCGGAGCCGAGAGGCCGGCCATCCACTGGCTGGCCTCTCGGCTCCGCTGGCACGGCGCCCCGGATCCTCGCCGGGATGAACCATGCCGTTCCCCGCACGCCACGACCCCAGCATCCGGACGAACATCGGTCCACTATAGGCACACGCTGCCGCCCAGCCAGCTGGCCACAAACCCGGCTAGGCCGGGCCGATGCCGTGGTCGGCCAGGCGGGTGATGCCGGCTTCGCCGAAGCCCAGGTCTGGCCAGATCTGGTACGCGGCCCAGTCCAGCCACTCGGCGGGCGGGGGCTCGGCGCGGAAGAAGGCCAGCCGTTCCGGTTCGCCGGGGAAGGCTGCCTGCCACCAGTGACCCCAGGTCATCATGTGCCACTCGCCGTTGCCCATCCGCCAGCCGATGCTGTACCGCTCGTAGTCCGGGTAGGCGCGCCACGGCGGCTGTACCTGGCCGTGAGCTGCCAGCTGCCTGCCCACCTCGGCGTCGAGCATCTCGCGGGTCCGGTCGTCCATGCTGGACATTCTCCCGTCCTGCCTCAGCCTGCTGGCGTGGTACCCCTATGCTCCCTGGGATGAACCAGCCCTTTCCCGGTACGGCCCAACACGCTCCCCAGCCCGTGCCGCGGCCGGGCTGGCTGCTGATCGGGCCGGTCATCGCCGCAGCGGTGGGCGCGTTCCTGCTCACGGTCACGATCGGGGAGGGCTGGACGGCCATCAGCCGGGACCTCGCCCTGCCGAACACGTCGGTCATCTGGAACTTCGCCGTGTACCTGGTCCCCGCGGTGCTCGCGGCCGTGATCGGCGCCCTGGCCGGGTCGAGGTGGCCGACCGCTGTCGCGATGCCCGCCGCTGCACTCCTCGTACCAGGCTGCCTGCTGACCTCCCTGGCCTCGGACAGCACGGTGCTGCTGATCGGCCGGGGCGTGACGGGCTTCGCCGCCGGCCTGGCCTGGGGCGTCACGGCCGCTCTGGTCGCGAAGACGGGCCCCGGTCGCATGGTGGCGGGACTGACAGCTGGCTGCGTGATCCTGCTGTCGCTCGTCGCCGGGCCCGTGTCGTGGCTTGTACTCGGGTCGGTTACCACCTGGCGGGTTCCGTTCCTGCTGGCTGCGGTCCCCGCGCTGCTGGCCGTCCTCGCTTCGCTGGTGAGCGGCATCATCCTGCTCGTACAGCGCTCGAACCGCCCGCCGCAGCCGCAGCCTCCGGCGTTCCCACCGCACGCCCACATGTGACTCAGTCTCGCGCCACGATCGCCGCGTAGACGCCCGCGACCACGAGCAGCAGTGCCGTCACCGCGAAGATGGCGTCGATCCGGCCGAAGCCCGCGTACCGTGCGCCGATCGGGATGGCTCCGGCGACCGCGCCGGCCAGGGCGACCGAGAGCATCGACGACAGCCGGTAGGCAGGGGTGAAGACGGAGAAGACGCGGCCCTGGTACTCGCGCGGGGTGTGTTCGAGGAGCAGCGGCGTGAAGACCGTCTCCAGTGCGCCGGCCGCCACGCCGAACAGTCCGATGAGGACGATCGCTGGCCAGGGTTCGCTCATCCGCGAGTACACGAAAAAGATTGTCCCGGCCGCGATCAGCCCGCAGGCCTGCACCTTCGCGTGACCGAAACGGTCGCCGAGGAAACCGGCGCTCAGCGAGCCCGCCAGCATGCCCGCTCCGAGCACGGCACTGATCGCGCCGAACCAGCCAGCGCCGGCCCGCAGGTTCTCGCTCACGAAGTAGACGTCGAGCGCGGTGAGGCAGCCGGCGCCCAGCATCACGACCATGCCCGTGACCAGGATCGAGCGCAGCACCCGGTGCCCGGCGACAAACCTCAGCCCGACCAGGATCTCCTTGCGGAGCCGGTCCCGCTCACGGCCGGGGCTGTCCACCCTGACAAACCAGATCATCGTGTACGACACGAGGAACGACACCGCGTTGACCGCGAACGCCCATCCAGCCCCGGCGAACACCAGCAGCGGGACGGCGACGGCCGGGCCGAGGATGGTGGCGACGGCCGCGCTCGCCTGGCTGTAGCTGGCGGCGCGCCCGCGCAGCTCGGCCGGGACGATGTCACCGATCAGGACCAGCCGCGCCGGACCGAAGAGCTGACCGGCCACAGTGGCCGCCACGAGCAGGATCCCGGTCAGGGAAAGGGTGAGCGCGATCGGCATCCGGGGAAGCAGGGCGACGACCGCCAGCGTACCGACCAGCAGGAACCGTGCGAGGTCCGCGCGGAGCATCACCTGGCGTTTGTCCCACCGGTCGACGAGCACCCCCGCGACCGGAGCCGCCACGACCACGGTCAGCGCGACGAGCGCGAGAAACGCGCTGCTGACCGCCGGAGCGGCCTGGCTGCCCTTCAGGAGCACGGTGCCCACCCACAGCAGCAGGCTCGTCGTGAACACCGTGTCGCCCAGCGTCGACACCGCTTGCCCCGCCCACAGCCGGCGGAACTCCCCGTTGATGAACATGGGCCACGGTATCGGCCATTGTGGATACACGTGTGACCCGGCCCCATTCAGGGAGGGCCGGGTCACACGGCTGAGCCAGGTACTAGGCGACCGGCTCGATGATGATCTGGGACTCCTTGTCCTTGATCCACTTGTAGTCGCGCTCGATGTCGGCCATCGTCGGGGCGGCGAGGATGATCCAGCCGATCGGCGTGAACAGGTCGACCGTCAGCGGCACGACGTCGCCGGTCTTGTAGGCGATGCCGTCCTCGAAGTAGGCCGGGACCTCGCCGTTCTTCAGGCCGTCGAACAGTTCAGCGTTCTTCCACACGCCGTGCGCGTCCGCCGAGACGAACGTGCCGCGGACCTGCTGGATGAGGCGGAAGTCCGGCAGCTGCTCGCCGCGGACCCGGTGGGCCACGGTGCGCAGGATCTGGTTGGTGCCGGTCGCCACCGTGGTGATGATCTGGTGACCGCCGCCGGCCGGGCGGGCCGCGATCTCCAGCAGGCGGGGGCCCTCCTCGGTCAGGATGACCTCGGTGTGGCCGCAGCCGTTGCGGATGCCGACGGCCTCCAGGACCTCCAGCACGTACTTCCAGACCAGCTGCGCGTCCGCGTCGTCGTGCTCGACGAAGTTGACCTGGTCGTAGATGCCGATACGGTCGCCGCGCTGCACCTTCACGTAGCGGCAGATGTCCACGAAGGCGTGGTTGCCGTCCACAGAGTACGAGTCGATCAGGTACTCGACGCCCTCGGCGAACTCCTGCACGATCGCCGACTCGTTGATGAAGCCGGCCTTGTTCTCCTGGCCGACGACCTCACCGAACGCGTGCCGCCAGTCGGCACCGGCCTCGACGACGTGCACGTTGTCGGCGCCCATGCTCTTCGGCGGCTTGACGACCAGCTTCTTGCCCTCGAGGCCGCTCTCCTTCAGCCACGCGGCCACCTCGGCCTCGTCGGCGGTGTTGATCTGGCGCAGGTGCGGGACGCCGGCCTTCTGGAGGGCGACGGCCATCTCCCACTTGTCACGGCGCGCGAGGGTGCGGGCCGGGTCGTTGAGGGTGCCGGGCAGCACCTCCTCGACCAGGGCGTCACAGACCTCGGTCGCGGTCTCAGAGCCGGGGACCACGCAGATCGGGTCGAAAGCCTTGACCTTCTCGGCCAGGGCCTTGATGTCACCCTCGTAGTAGAGGATGTGCTCGAAGTTCTCCGGGTGCCAGCTGGCGATGAAGGCCGGGGCCGGCTCCGGCGCGGTCATCACCGCGATGGGCTCGACACCCGCCTCACGGAAGGCCGCCGGGTACTCACGGCCGGTCGACAGCGGGTCGACGATGACTGCGTAACGCTGCATTGGTCCTTCTCCTGGTGCTGAGTTTTGTGCTGTGCTTTAGCTGGACTGGGAGTGCGCGGCTTCCATGAGCGGCACGGAGCCGAAGGAGCTGGAGCCCGGGATCGGTTCCTCGATGTAGGACACACCGGAGGAGCCGTCCATCCGCGCCCAGTGGTCCTCGACCCGGATCCGGCCGTCGGGAAGGATCTCCGGAATGCTGCGCAGGGTACCGGCGACGACGGTGCCGTCCTTCATCACCTGGATGTAGGCGGCCTCGTGCACGCCGTCCTCGCGGGACGTGCCGACGATCCGCCCGATCTGGACGTGGGAGCCGTAGATCTCGGCCCAGATCAGCTCGCCGTCCTGGTGGTACTCGCCCCGCGGGATCTCGCCGTCCGGCACCGGCGGGTCGGCCTTCACCAGGCGCAGGGTCTTGCCGTCGTAGTTGATCCGCTGCTCACCGAGCGGCGGAGCCCATGCGTAGTCAACCATTTCCGATCAACTCCACTTCGTCTGGCACATCTCGTCGGAGATCTTGTAGACCTCGCGGCCGAGGATCGAGTTGATGACCATCGCCGCGCGCAGCGGAAGCTGGGTCAGCGAGCCGTCCTGGATGCCGTGGCTCCACCGCGCCCGGTTGAAGGCGTAGATCCGGTGGCCGTTCATCCCCTTCCACCGCACCGAGTAGTCCGCGTCGACGATCATCTCGCCGTCCTCGTCCATGTCGATGCGCTCGGCCAGCTCCGAGTCGAACGGGACCGGGGTGATCTCCCGGCCGACCGCCACGACCACGTAGCCGACCCGGTACTCCTCCAGCTTCTCCGTCGCACGGCAGTGCAGCACGATGTCGTCGCCGACGACCTCGCTGGAGTCGACGTTGCGGCCGGGCAGGAAGGTGGCCGGGAACCGGCCCAGTTCCAGGTGGCCGTTGTAGTTCTGCTGGTACAGGCCGGCCAGCGAGCCGGGCGTGATGCCGTCGCCGGTGAGCCGGTGCCCCGTGACCAGCCGCTTACGGGTCGGCCGGGACAGGGTGTGCAGGAACTCGTTGTAGTTCGGCCGGTAGATGTCGTTGGCCGTCGACGAGTCGTCGATCGTCTGGAACCACGGCTGGCGGCCGATCCACAGCACGTTGGTGAAGCCGGCGCTCAGCAGCCGCGACACCTTCTCCAGGCCGGTCTGGCCGCCGCCGACCACGGCGACCGTCTTGCTGCGGTCCATCGTGTCGATGTGGTCGGACAGGTGGTCGGCGATGAAGGACCGGTCGGCGGGCAGGCCGGCCAGCGCCTCCGGGATGTACGGCCGCGAGCCGACGCCGACCACGAGGTGCTCGGAGCGGGCGAGGGCCCTGCCGTCGGAGTACACCGTGAAGCCACCGTCACCGAAGGAGATCCGGTCGATCGGCGAGCTGTAGTGGATGTTCGGGATCTGCCGGGCGGCCCACTTGATGTAGCGCTCGTACTCCTTGCGCGGGATCGTCGCGAACTGGGAGTTGAGCAGGGCGAACAACCGGCCCTCTGTGACCATGTAGTTCAGGAAGGTCAGCTTGTGCCGCGGGTCGACGAGCGTGACCAGGTCCTTCATCCAGGACGTCTGCATGCTGACGCCCGGGAAGATCAGGCCAGGGTGCCACTGCGGGCCGCCGGACTTCTCGAACAGCGCGAGGCTCTCGGTGGTCGCCTCCTCGTAGAGGGCCGCCAGGCTCAGGTTCGCCGGACCGGCGCCAACCCCCACGGTGTGGTAATACGGCAGTTCTGCCTCGTTCATCGTCAATCCTTTCTGGAGGCTTCTGCGAGCCGGGTCGCGGCCCGCCGGCTGGCGGCGAGCGCGGTTTTGGCCGCACCACCGGAACCGCCGGTGAAAGTGAAGAGCCGGTGCCCGCCGGCCGCCTGGCGCAGGGCCAGGATCGGCGGGTCTGTGTAGCAGTCGGTGGCGCTGACCCGCTGGCGAGCCGGGCCGAGCCGCAGCTCTGGGAACCGTTCGGCGGCCAGCGCCGCGGCGGCGTCCTGCAGGGACAGGTCGACCGGGCCGAGACCCGGCGGGACGTTCCACTCACTGGTCGCGAGGCCGAGCAGGATGCTGTCGGAGCTGTACGGCTTGCTGTACAGGCTCGTCGCCTCGTCCACGAACAGCGGCGGGCGCCAGTCCCCGACCGGGTAGACGGAGTACTGGATGGACTTCGTCCGGTAGCCGGAGGTGTCCAGGCCAGCCAGGCCCAGCACGGACGGCGTCCACGGCCCGGCGGCGACCACGACGGTGTCGTACTCGCGGACCCGGCCGCCGACCGTCACGCTGATCGAGGCGTCCCGCAGGGTCAGGCCCGTGGCCTCGCCGGCGAACACCGTGACGGCCGAGTTGTGGGCCAGCTCGGCGAGCAGCGCCTGGCGGAGCCTGGCCGGCGACAGGTGCCCGGCCTCCGGCTCGATCACGGCGGCGCTGCCGTCGGGCAGGCCGCGCCAGCCCTGCTTCTCCAGATCGGCCAGGTCGGCCAGCTCCGCGCCGGGGAGGCCGGCGATCTCGCTGGCCAGCCCGGCCGCGCTGGGCTTGACGTACACCGAGCCGGTCCGGCGGAAACCCGACCAGGACCGCAGCACCGGGCTGTCCAGCAGCTCCGTGATGCTCTCCGTGGCCAGCTCACGCTGGGCTGCCTCGGACTCGTAGCCACGGGTGATGCCACCGGACGCCTCGGTCGCGTCCTCGACGAGGCTCCCGCCGAGCAGCAGGTCGACCCAGGCCGCGCCGGGCTCGTGCGCCAGCCGCCAGGCCAGCAGGGAACCAGC
The DNA here is from genome assembly GCF_000379825.1 of Longispora albida DSM 44784. GTDB lineage: Bacteria > Actinomycetota > Actinomycetes > Mycobacteriales > Micromonosporaceae > Longispora > Longispora albida. The sequence continues at coordinate 325,073 of NZ_KB903837.1, read as the reverse complement.
CAGCCCGCCGCCGATGATGCACGTCCGCACCGAAACTCGCCTACCCTTCCTGCCCCGGAGCCTGCGACTGCTCCTGTCCGGTCAGCGCCTCGAACAGCGGCCCGGCGTCTGCACCGGCCGCCAGCAGGGACAGCAGGCTCCGCGCCGCCAGCGGCGGGTCGAAGCGGGGCAGCTCCAGCGCGGCGAGGCCACGGCGCAGCTCGGCGGCTGCCAGCACGGGCGGCAGCGACGGGGTCGCGGTCGCCTCGCCGTACACCATCGGCCGGACGTAGTCGCGGAACGCCTCGTACGCCTCGCGGGTGAAGTCGCTGGAGTACCGGTCGGGCCGGTCCCACGCCAGGTACAGCCGGACGAGCGCCGGATCCTCGGTGGCCAGCAGCTCGTGCGCCCAGATGGCGTGGTTGCGGCTGGTCGAGAACTTGAGCCCGTCGAGCGTGTAGAACTCGTTGAGGTTGACGCCCTTCAGCGGCATCGGGTCGAAGCCCGCCGCGAAGTACAGCGCCGGCCACAGCACGCCCGAGTAGAACGCGTTGTCCAGGCCGTGGAAGTGCCACACCTCGTCGACCTGCTCGAACGCCTTCTGGAACTCGTCCAGCGTCCGCGCCTGCGGGTCGATCGCCCACGCGACACCCGGCACGTAGCTCAGGGCCAGCTCGGCCCACACGTCCACGCGCAGCCCGGCCAGGTCGCCGTCGGCCTCGCAGTGGATGCCCCAGTTCGTCGGGTACGCGATCGGGACCTCTGGCAGGCCGTTGTCCAGGTACCGCTTGGCCAGCGCCCGCACCCGGTCGGTGACCCGGGCGCTCGACCAGAACTGCTGGAGCTGCTCCCGGTAGTCCTCCATCACCAGCACCGGGCAGGCGACGGTGAACTCCTCCGGCGCGCCGCCGCAGCGGGCGCACACCGGATCGGTCAGGTTCTCCGCGGAGGTGTGCCCGCCGCAGCCCTCGCAGGAGCCGCCGGCCGAGCCGTTGCCGCACCACGAGCAGGTACCGGACACGTAGGAGCTGTGCAGGGTCCGCGCGCAGTCCGAGCAGCGCAGGAGGGTGATCTCCTTGAGCTTCAGGCCGCCCCGGTCGGTCATGGCGCCCACCACGTGCGCCATCGCCTGGTGGAACACGTCGTCACGGGTGTCGACGAAGGCGTCGTAGCCGATCCGGGCCTTCTGGTACGCCTGCTCGATCTCGTCCATGTACCGCGCGGTCATCTCGTCGACGTCCACGCCGTCCTTCTCGGCCCGGGTGAGCACCCAGTTCTGGCTGACGTCGACGCCGGCCATCGTGATCACCTTGCGGCCCCGGGCGCGCAGCGCACGCGAGGCGTAGTCGGCGCCGATGAACGGGCCGGACATGTGCCCCATGTGCAGCGGCCCGTTCGGGGTCGGCGGCGGGATCGTGATGACGGTGTAGCCAGGGGTTTCGCTCACTGGGCGGCCTCCTCGAGCTTCTCGGCCGGGCCGTCGAGCGGCGTGCCGGTCGGCATCCAGTAGGCGGCGAAGATGGTCACCGGCTCGGTCTCCGACCGGTTGTGGATGATGTGGCCCTCCTCGGTGTCGAAGAGGAACCCGTCGCCGGCCACGACCGGGGTGAAGCTGCCGGACTCGATCGACTCCACGTCCGCCGCGCCGCTGATCACGATGGACAGCTCCAGCTCGGGGTGCCGGTCGAGCACGCTCGCCGACAGCGGCGGAACGGTGTACCACATCGCCTGGAAGGGCACCGCGGCATTCAGCCCGAACTGCTCCCACCGAGTGACATCGATCGGCCCCACCACTTTGGACTCAGCGGCTGCCTTGTCGAATTTGCGCATACGTGACTACCCTCCGCGATCCCCGCGCTGTTCGGTGACTTCCCATCATTGCGAGCCGTCCGCCCGCTCCCCCGCTACTTGCCCGAGCAGATCTATTCAGCTCTGCTCCATGTTGGACACCCGCGTCAAGCGCGCCGTCAGTCCAAGTAGGAGTCACAGTAACAAGCCAAGTATCTGAGTGCCATTGGGCATTCGCAAGTCTTCAACTGGACAATATTTCGCAGGTCACACGGCCTGCAAAGCTGCCAGGAATGGCTGGAGTCAACCGTGGGGAAACACCCGAAATCGGCCCGGCACCGCTGTCCATTTGAGACCAGACGAACCGAAGTCGGACCCGTCCGGATTGCACGCTACTCACGAATGCCAATTGCTTTCACCTCGCAAGTAAGAGATGTACCGTGCAACTAATGGCGCGAGAATGCCGGCACAGCGAGTAACTTGTATCTCGAAACCATTAACCACTCTCTGACCGCTGGAGTTGTCACGGCCGCCAGTCATGCCCGGCGTCACGGATGCCCGGTCCGCGACAGTCATGTCAAGAAAACTTGACTTGATGTCTGCCTAGCTTTACATTCGGGGCATGACCATCGAAGAACGACGCGCATGGATCATGGGCCTGGTGACGGTGGCTGCCTACACCTGGTACGTGATCGCGGTCCTCGGCCGGGCCGGTGACTCCGGGTCCGCGCTGGCCGACGTGTCCTATCAGGCCACTCTGCTGTGGACGATCATCGGGGCGATCGTGACGAGCATCATCGCGCACATCGCCGTGTCGATCCTCTTCCACCGGGGCGAGGAGAAGCCGGACGAGCGCGACCGGGACATCTACCGGTTCGGCGAGTACATCGGGCAGTGGCTCGTGCTGGCCGGGGCGACCGCGGCGCTCGGCTTGGCGATGCTCGAGGTCCGGCACTTCTGGATCGCGAACGTGATCTATCTGGCGTTCGTGCTCGGCGCGGTGCTCAGCTCGGCGCTCAAGATTTTCGCGTACCGGCGGGGGCTGCCCCGATGGTGAAGCCGACCCGGGTGACCAACAGCATCCGAGCCCTCCGGTTCGCCGCCGGGGAGATGACCCAGGCCGAGCTGGCCGAGCGGATCGGCGTCACCCGGCAGACCGTGAACGCGATCGAGCAGGGCAAGTACTCGCCGTCGCTGGAGATGGCCTTCCAGATCGCCCGCGCCCTGGACGTCGCCCTGGATCAAGCCTTCCACTACCCCGAGGACTGAACGGCAGGCTGGTGCTAGGCTGCCGCTCATGATCACTTCCCGGCCGGACTAGACGAGGACGCGTACCCATCGCCGTCGCTCGTCCAGTTCGTCTTCTCCGGGAGTTCTCATCATGTCGCCGTCCGGCGGCACGTCTTACCGTGCCGTCCTCAGTGTCCCGTGTGCCCGCCGGCTGTTCCTCACCGCCGCGCTGGGCCGCCTCGCCTACGCCATCCTTCCGCTCGGCCTGCTGCTGTCCGTCGCGCAGGCCACGTCGTTCACCACCGCTGGCCTGGTCGCCGCCGCGACGGGTGCGACGATCGTGCTCGCTGGGCCGTGGCGGGCCGGTCTCGTCGACCGGTACGGCCGCCGTGCCCTGATTCCGTTGATGCTCGGCTACGTCGCCGGGAATGTCGTGTTGCTCATCGCCCTGCGCTGGGAGGCGCCCGTCGTCGCGCTGGTCGCGATCGGCGCGCTGACCGGTGCCAGCCCGCCGCCGCTGGGGCCCTCCATGCGCGTGATGTGGTCGCGCCTGGTGGACCGGGAGGACGTACAGCGGGCGTACGCGCTGGACGCCGTGACGGAGGAAGTCCTGTTCACGACAGGGCCACTGGTCACGGGTGTCCTGGTAGGAGTGTTCAGCCCGCAGTCAGCTGTCCTTGCAGGGGTTTGTGTCCTCGCGGTCGGGACGGTGGCATTTGTCAGCAGTCCAGGACCGGGTGCGGCTACCGGGGAAGCCGCTGGGAGCGCGGAGCAGGGCCCGCCGGAGAGTCCCCTGCGCGCGGCAGGGTTCGTGCGGGCTCTCGTCATGCTCGCGGGAGTCTCGTCGGCCATGTCACTGGTGTACGTGGGCGTCCCGGTGATCGCCACGCAGGCCGGGCACCCGGCGGTGGCCGGGCCCCTGGAGGCAGCCATCGCCGCCGGGAGCGCGGTCGGCGGGCTCCTGTACGGACGGCGTGCCTGGCGGCGTCCGCTCGGGTACCGGCTGAACGTGGTGTGCCTCGCGCTCGCGGCCGTGGTGGCCGGGCTCGCCGCCGCCGGGGGTACGTGGTGGCTGCTTGTGCCGGGGCTGTTCGCCGCCGGGATGTGCCTGTCGCCTGCCCTGATCATCGCGTACTCGATCGGCGACACGGTCGTGGCGCCGGCAGCGCGTACCCGGGCGTCGATCTGGGTGAACACGGCCGGGAACGCTGGCGGGACGGCGGGCGCGATGCTCGCGGGCGTACTCGCCGACCGGCTGCCAGCCCAGGCGCTGTTCCTCATCGCCGGGATCGTCCTGGCCGGAGTGGTGGCAGCGGCCGGGCGCTCCGCCCACCGGGGTACACAGAAGGAACTGGCAGGCGCCGCAGGACGGTAGTGTCCTGCGGCGTACACGCCGTCAGAGAACGACGGAGCTGAAGTCCTTCGGGCCGTCGCCGCGTTCCTCGCGGGCCGCCAGCTCGTCGCGGGTGGCGGCCAGCACCGCGGAGTCGCGGACCTCCGTCGCCAGCCGCATGTCCTTGGCCGCCAGGCCGAGCGCGAAGTCGACCGGGGCCTCGGGGTTGGCCAGGCGCGCCTCGACGCGGGGCAGGATGAAGGACACGGCCGTGTCCTTCAGCGTCTCGACGGCGAGTTCCTGGGACATGCCGAGCTGGGTGCTCAGGGCCAGCGCCTCGCCGGCGATCGTGAACGCGGCGATGTTCACCGCGTTGACGACCAGCTTCGCCGCGGCGCCCGTGCCGAGCGGGCCGATCAGCGAGGCGGTGCCGAGGACGCCGAGCACCGGCTGGCAGACGGCGAAGTCCGCCTCCGAGCCGCCGGCCCCGATGCCCAGGGTGCCGGCGGCGGCCTTCGGGAGGCTGCCGCGTACCGGGGCGTCGACCAGGCCGACTCCGGCCGGGAGCAGCGCACGGAGCTCGGCGACGGCGCCGGGGCCGATCGTCGACATTTCCGCGACGACGGCACCGGGCTCCAGGGCCGGGGCGGCCTCGGACAGTACGGAAAGGACAGCAGCGCCGTCCGTCAGCATCGTCACCACGACGGCGGCACCGGCCACCGCCTCGGCCGGGCTGGCAGCGACCTTCGCGCCGGCCTCGGCCAGCGGGGCGGCCCGCTCAGCCGACCGGTTCCACACAGTCAGGTCGTAGCCAGCGTCGAGCAGCCGGCCGGCCATCAGGGCGCCCATGCTCCCGAGCCCGAGAAACGCAACTTTGATCATGCACGCAAGGCTAAGCGGTCCCAGCACAATGACTGGCGGCGCCCTGGCGGCTTCAGGCGACGACCGGCGGCGCCATTGTGCTGGGACCGCTAACCCCTAGAACACCGACCAGCCCGTGAGTGTGGTGAAGGCGTCCAGCGCGGCCAGGCCGGCGACCGAGTTGCCGCTGGCGTCGAGCCCCGGGCCCCACACCGCGACGGCGCACCTGTTCGGCACGATGGCGAGGATCGCGCCGCCGACGCCGCTCTTGGCAGGCAGGCCGACCCGGTACGCGACCTCGCCGGCCGAGTCGTAGGTGCCGCCGATCAGCATCGTCGCGTTGAGCCGCTTGGCGTCGCTGCGGGACAGGATGCGCTCGCCGGACGCCCCGGTACCGTGCCGGGCCAGGAACCGGCCGGCCAGCGCGAGCTCCCGGCAGGTCATGACGACCGAGCACTGCCAGGTGTAGTGGTCGAGCACGTCGGGTACCGGATTCTCCAGGTTGCCGTAGCTCGCGATGAGGTGGGCGAGAGCGGCGTTGCGGTGCCCGTGGTCCGCCTCGGAGGCCGCGACGACCGGGTCGAAGCCGACGGCGGAGCTCTCCCCCTCGGTACGCAGGAAGTCACGCACGGCCGACCGGGCATCACCTGTGAGCGTCAGCAGGCGGTCGGTGACGACGATGGCTCCGGCGTTGATGAAGGGATTACGCGGGATGCCCTGGTCGTGCTCCAGCTGGAGCAGCGAGTTGAACGGATGGCCGGACGGCTCCCGCCCCACCCGCGACCAGATCTTCTCCCCGTCCTCGCGCAGCACGAGCGCCAGGCTGAACACTTTGGACACGCTCTGGATCGACAGCGGCAGCCGCCAGTCACCGGTCCCGTAGACCTCGCCGTCGACGGTCGCGACGGCCATCCCGAACCGGCCGGGGTCCACGGCGGCGAGCGCCGGAATGTAGTCGGCGACCCGCCCGCGACCCGCCGCAGGAACAACTTCGGCCCGGATGTGCTCCAGGAGCTGCTGATACTCCATCCGGCCATTCTCCATTCCCTGGAAAAGGAGGGAGCAGGCACTGCCCACCCGCTCCCTCCACCTACCCCCCTCTGGGTAGAACCAGGCGGCCGCCGCGGCACGGCACGCGGCGCCGGCTAGCCCGAACCTATGCGGCGAGCACCCTGGCCAGGAACGGGGAAACCCCTTGCGTTTACCCTCGATCTGAGCGGCATCGGCCACCTGACCCTGAAAGATCAGCTTGTGGGGTGGATTGGGCGGGGCACGCCGGATTGCCGCGGTGTCCGATTGGCGGCCGGAATCCCGGGAACGTATGACATCCTAGGACCCTGGGCCAGGAGCGCCACAGTGGATAGCCGGTACCGGCCGGGGCGGCCGGTCAGCCCAGGCAGGGAGGTCAGCGTGTCCGTGAACCCCGGGGCCACCGAGTGGCCGCACCGGCAGATCGCCGACCAGATCCGGGCCAAGATCCAGGCCGGGGACTGGGGGCCGGGCGAGAAGCTGCCCTCCATTCCCGACATCGGGCACATCTACGGCGTGGCCAAGCAGACCGCCCAGCGGGCCATCGACCAGCTCCGGATCGAGGGGCTGCTGATCACCCGCCCCGGCTCCGGCACGTACGTCCGGGGGGTCCGGCGGCGGCTGGCCCGGCTGGCCCGTGGCCGGTACGGGACGACCCGGGGGTACCACACCGACCCGGGTGCCCGGTACAGGCAGCGGCTCACGCTCGTCGGCCGCGCACCCGCCCCGCACGAGGTGGCTGCGGCCTTCGGGGTGGCCGAGGGTACCGAGCTGCTCGTCCGGCGGGCCGTCATCACCAGCCAGGAGCAGGTCGTCGAGGTCAGCGCGACCTGGCTGCGCGCGAGCGAGGTGGCTGGCAGCGCGCTGGAGGGCCTGGCCCCGCTGACCCGCCCGCTGTACCAGGAGGTCGAGGAGGTCACCGGCCGCCAGTACGTCTACGCGACCGACCAGCTCAGCGCCCGGCTGCCGCACCGTGACGAGGCCGAGACGCTCCAGATCCGGGCGGACACCCCCGTGCTGACCCTGCTGCACATCGGCTACGACGGGCAGCGGCACCCGATCGAGGTCACCCAGTCGACCTGGCCGGGCCCGACCACCCTGCTCACCGACGACTACAAGGTGCCGTCGCCACGGCACGAGCCGGAGGACGGCCCGGACCTCGCCCTGGCGTGAACGAGAGCACCCGATCTGTGATCATGACTGCATGCCCAGCCTGATCATCCCGGCCCTGCCGCCCACGCTCCCGCCCCAGCCGACCCTGACGGCCGGCGACCTGGTCATCCGGCCCTGGCTCGCCAAGGACGCCCCCGCCGTCTACGAGGCGTACCAGGACCCGGCGATCCAGCGCTGGCACGCCCGCGTGATGGACAGCGTCGAGGAAGCCGAGGCGTGGGCGCTGTCCTGGGCGCCGCTGTGGGAGGCCGGTACCCGTGGCGGCTGGGCGATCGCCGACGCGGGCACCGACGCCGTCCTCGGCCGCCTCGGGCTCGGCAGCATGAGCCTGGAGGAGGGCTACGCCGGCATCGGCTACTGGGTGATGCCCGCCGCCCGTGGCCGGCGCGTCGCCACCCGGGCCGTGAACGAGCTGACCCGCTGGCTGCTGCACGACCTCGGCATGAACCGGCTCGACCTGCACCACTCCGTCGGCAACGAGGCGTCCTGCCGGGTGGCGCAGGCCTGCGGCTACCAGTACGAGGGCACGCTGCGCTCGGCCCACCTGCACGCCGACGGCTGGCACAGCATGCACCTGCACGCGCGCCTGAGATCTGACGCCTAGGCGGCGGAAGTGCAGTGCCGGATGCCCTCGGCGAGCCAGGTGAGGATGCCGGGCATCCCGTTCTTCCACACGTTGAAGTTGTGCCCGCCGGGGGCGTCGGCCACGATCACCTCGTCCGGCTTGCGTACCCGGCCGGCCAGCTCACCGGCGGCCTTCACCGCGACCGTGTCGCTCTTGCCTGCGAACAGGTAGAACCGGATCGGCAGCTGGCGGGTGTCGCCGACCGTCGACATCGGATCGTTGGCCCGGCGCTGGGCGGCGTCGCCCCGGTACAGGTTGCCGGTGCTGCGGTCCACGATCGGCTGGAAGTGCCCGGAGAGGCTGACGGCCGAGGAGTACTTCTCCGGGTGCCGGAGCGCGAGGTTCACCGCGCAGTACCCGCCGGTCGAGTAGCCCATCAGCGCCCAGCCCGTGCGGTCCGTGGTGAGCCGCAGGTACCGGCCGAGCGTCTCGCGCACGTCGTGCACCAGGTACGTCTCGGCGCGCAGCCCGCCGTTCGCGTCCACGCACTCGCTGTCGCGGCCCCGGACCGGGTTCTGCTCGGGGGCGATGGCGATCACCGGGGGCATCCGGCCAGACGCGATCTGCCGGTCGAGCATCTCGGGGATGCCCACGCTCTTCGTCCAGCTCTCCACCGTGCCCGGGTACCCGGCCTGGAGCTGGAGTACCGGGAAACGCCGCTCCGGCTGGGCGAAGTACGCGTCGGGGACGTAGAGGCGGGCCGGCAGCCGGTACCCGGTCCGGCTGCCCGCGATGACCAGCGGCACGACCACGCCCCGGCCCGGCGCGCGCCGGGCGGTGAGCCACTGGCCGAACGTGGCGGTCGGGGCCGTGTGGTCCAGTACCGGCGTCCCCGGCGGTGTCATCGAGCCGTGCCCGCCGCTCGCGCCCTTGCCGAACAGGTCGCCGATCGTCGCATAGAAATTGGACTGCGCGTTCACGCCGGCCGCGCAGGTCAGGATCACCATGATCTGGGTCAGCAGCAGGGCAGCCGCCCGCCGGGTCCGCCGGAGGCGTTCCCAGTCCCAGGTGACAGCGGCGAACGCCGCGACCCCCACGGTCAGCAGCGCGATGACCAGCACGAACCAGCCGTTGGCTATCCGCACGTCCCAGACGCCGTCAGCCAGCGCGATCTTCTCCCCCACGCCGATCACGATAGGTGCGCGAACCCGTTTCCCCATCAGCCCGCTGAACGAGAAGCAGCCACGCCGGCTCCACCCTGAGTATTACGGAACCCGAATGTCGGGTGAACAATGCCCGCAATTGAAGGGAAAAGGAGTAGTCCTAGATGGGGGGTCCTCAAGGGATTGTCCCTGTTCACTGGTCAGAGGGCGGATCGTTCCACCCTGTGACCAAGGGCACACCCTCCGGGTTGACGGCCGGGGCCGGGGGCACGATCCTGGGAACGCACAAATTGAACATGAGACGACGGTGCGCAGGAACCCGGTGTGAGTCCGGGACGGTCCCGCCACTGTGACCGGGGAGTCCTCCCTCGTGCTGGCCACTGCCCCCTGAGGGGCGGGAAGGTGAGTCGAGGACAACGATCCGGGAGTCAGGACACTGACCCGTCGTTCTCCTGGATACCGGGGCGGGGACACCCCGGGAAGGAGTAGCGGAGATGGCATCCATCACCCCCGTGACCACCGCCGAAGGCGCTCTCAGCTGGCGGCCGGTCCGCGACGCGGTCATCGTCGGCATCGCCCTCGCGTTCGCCCTGCTGACCCTGTACTCGGTCTTCGTCGACCAGGGCGCGCTGCTGGCCCCGATCCTCGGCCAGCTGTCGTTCGACCAGAACTTCATCCACGAGTTCACGCACGACGCCCGGCACCTCGCCGGCGCTCCCTGCCACTGATGGCCTCGGTCGTCACCCTGCTCGGCCGCGGTCTCGCGGCCGGCGGGGTTTCCGGCGTGGTCGCTGGCGGATTCGCGTACCTGCTGGCCGAGCCGGTGATCGGGAAACTGATCGACATCGAGTCGGCCAGGTCGGCGGCGGCCGGCGAGACCGGCGAGGAGACGTTCACCCGCGGCGAGCAGCGGTTCGGGCTGCTGGTCGCCCTCTTCGCCGAGGGCCTGGCGTTCGGCATCCTCTTCGCCCTGGTGTACGCGCTCGTGCACAAGGCTGAGCCCAGCTCCGAGCCGTGGCGGCGGTCGCTGCGGCTGGCCGGAGCCGGGTTCCTCGGGGTGTGGCTGATCCCCTTCATCCGGTACCCGGCGGCCCCGCCCGGTGTCGGTGACGGTGACACCGTGGGCCTGAGGTCCGACGCGTGGCTGGGCGCGATCGTGCTCGGCCTGGTCGCGGTGGCCGGCGCGATGCTGCTGCACTCCTGGCTCGCGGCCAAGGGCAGCCCGGAGCCGGTCCGGCACCTGGTCACCGCCGCCGTACCGGTGGTGGCCCTGGCACTCAGCTTCCTGGTCCTCCCCGACAACCCGGACGCGATGGAGATCCCGCCGAACCTCCTCTGGGACTTCCGCGCGGTGTCCGCCGGAGCGAACCTGCTCCTGTGGGCCGGCATCGGCATCGTGATGGGGCTCCTGGGCCTCAGAGCAGCCAAGAAGGCCCGCACGGCGCAGCCCGCCTGACCAGCGCTTTCGCACGACCGCAGTGGCCGGGGAGACCTCGTCTCCCCGGCCACTGCGCGTCACAGGTACAAAATCAGGTTCTTCGCTCTTGCTCTGAGGCTCTTGATCTGGGAACTACCGGGGCAGCGTGCAGCCCGGGCGTGCGAGGTCGATCTGGCTGAGGGTGCCGATGCAGGGGACGATGATGTAGGTCTGCTGGCCGTAGCCGATTCCGGAGCGGACGGTGATGTTGCCGGCCTGGTCGACCTCGCACGGGTTGTTGAGCGTGCACTGCCCGCCGCTCTCGTTGCGCGTGTTGTTGACGCCGATCACCTTGCCGGTGCTGACCTCGACGATCGGGGAGCCGGACGTGCCGCCGATGGTCTTGCAGGCCGACGTGTAGCGGATCGAGTCGTTGAAAGTCCAGCCGGCTTCCCTGAGCTTGTAGGCGAAGCCGTCGACGTTGCAGTTGTACATCCGCTTCCAGTAGCCGGAGACGACGCTCATCGCCGTGCCGGCCGTGGGGTGGGTGTTCGCCAGGGTCAGTGGCGCGACGCCGAACTGGCTCTGGATCTGGGCGTAGGTCCGGTTGGTCTGGTAGATCGCGACGTCGGTGCTCGTCATCGTGCCGTAGGAGACCTTCGTGGCCCTGACCGTGCCGAGCGACCGGCCGGACGAGCTGAGCACGGTGAACGACCGCGTCGAGGACTGGTTGACCACGACGACGCCCGGGCCGGGCATGCCGCTCTCCAGGCAGTGGCCGTTGGACATGACGAGCGCCGGGTCGGAAGACAGCGAGTGCGGGGCGCGGACGATCGAGCCGGAACAGTTGCTCAGCGCCACGGTGCCCGCGAAGCTCACCGCGGTGGGTGCGGCGCTGGCCGGGGTGGCGAGGGTCGTGGCGGCGAGTACCGCGCCGGTGGCTGCCGCCAGGAGGGTGCTGACGAGTCGACGGTTCATCGAGTGACCTCACATGCCGAGGGGTTGGTGACTGTCACCGTAGAGATACGCGTGGCTCGATACAACACTGTGGACGGGTGCGGATCGTCCAGGATGTCGTACTCCGGGACTCCTGAGAGTTCGCTCTCGCGGGGGAGGTTCGCGGCCCCGGCCGCCCGGAGACTGAACGCATGACGAAGAAGATCCTCACCGGCTGGGCGCACGGGCTGCTCGGCTGGGTGCTGTGTTTCCTGGTGTCCCCGTTCGCGCTGGCCGTCGCGGTGTTCGTGCCGGGGTCGAGCGACGTCAAGCTGTTCGCCTGGTGCCTGCTGGTGCTCGCCGGGGCGTTCGCGGCCGGTTTCCCGCGCTGGGTACGCGGCGGGTCGGTGTGGCTGGCGAACCGGCTGCTGGGCTCCGGGCTGCCAGCGCCGGCCCGGCGGGACTGGCCGCGCACGGGCGCGTGGCTGGCGCTCACGACCGGGCTCGGCAGCACGCTCATGGGCCTCACCGGCCTGTTTCTGCTGCTCGCGGTCGGTCCTGTGTGGATCTGGCTGGCCGGGCAGCCGGATCCCGGGTACGCGATCATGGGCTGGAAGGTGGAAGGCGCCTGGAACGCGGTGGTGGGCCTGTTCTTCCTGGCTCTGGCTGTGGCGGTGACGGCTGGCAGCACGCTGCTGTTCCGCAGGCTCGCGCCGGTGCTGCTCGGCCCGACCGCCGCGGAGAAGCTGGCGGTGATCGAGGAGGAGCGGGCCGTGCTCGCGCACCGCAACCGGCTCGCCAGGGAACTGCACGACTCGATCGGCCACACCCTGACCACGGCCACCATCCAGGCCGCCGTCGCCGGGCGCGCGGTCGGCAGCGATCCCGAACTGGCCCGGCGGGCCATGCAGAGCATCGAGGAGTCCTCCCGGCTGGCGCTGGAGGATCTCGACCACGTGCTCGGCGTGCTGCGCGACGACCCGGCCGGGCGGGCACCGGCTCGCGGGCTGCCCGACGTGCCGGAGCTGATCAGCCGGATCCGGCAGGCCGGTGCGGTCGTCGCCGACGAGCTGCCTGGTGCTGGCACGCGGATTCCGGTAGCTGTGTCGCGCGAGGCCTACCGGATCGTCCAGGAAGGACTGACGAACGCGCTGCGCCACGGTGCCTCACCGATCAGCGTGCGGGTCTCGGCGGTGCCTGGCGCGCTGGAGATCGAAATTCATAATCCGGTACCCGGTGAGGTGGCTGCCGTCCCCTCCGGGCGCGGGCTGACCGGCCTGGCCGAGCGGGCCCAGGTGCTCGGCGGCACGCTGACCTCCGGCCCGGTTCCGGACGGCTGGCTCCTGCATGCCAGGCTGCCCCGGTGAACACCACGACTGTCGTGCTCGCCGACGACGAGGAGCTGACCAGGGCCGGCCTGCGGTACCTGCTGTCGGCCGAGCCGGATCTCGACGTCGTCGGGGAGGCGGCCGACGGGGCGGAGGCCGTCGCGCTGGCCCGGCGGCTGGAGCCGGACGTGGTGGTGATGGACGTGCGGATGCCGGTACTCGACGGGCTGGCCGCGACGGAACGGCTGCGGGGCGGCCCGTCGAAGGTACTCGTGCTGACGACGTTCGAGAACGACGACTACGTGTACGAGGCGATCCGGGCCGGTGCCGCAGGGTTCCTGGTGAAACGGGCCAGGCCCGAGCAGCTCGCCCAGGCGATCCGGGTGGTGGCCGGCGGGGAGTCCGTCCTCTTCCCCGAGGCGATCCGCGCGCTGGCCGCCGCCCGGCCCGCCGCCGCGCCGAAGCCGCTCCCCCTGACCGGCCGCGAGGGCGACGTCCTCCGGCTGATGGCCACGGGACTGTCCAACCAGGACATCGCCGGCCGGCTGTTCGTCAGCCTGGAGACGGTGAAGACCCACGTCGGCAACGTCCTCGCCAAGCTCGGCGCGGAGAACCGGACCCAGGCCGTGATCATGGCGTACGAGGCGGGCTTCGTCGTGCCGGGTGCGAGTTCGGGCTCGGGATCGTCAGCCTAGGGAGCTGGGGTCGGGTACTCGCCCTCGGCGCGGGCGGCCGACCAGCGGTCGAGGATCAGCTCGGTCTGGCCGAGGACGTAACGGTAGAAGTCCCGCATCTCCGCGAGCCGCCGGCCCGCAGCACTGTCCGGCCCGGCGGCCTCGATGCCCTCGGACGCCGTCTCCTCCATCACCTTGATCACATGGTTCTTGGCCGTCATGACGGTCGACCAGGCGTCGTCGCGGAACCGGTAGTGGTCGCGGCGGCTGCCCGGAGCCGGCACCCGCTCGATCATGCCGACGGTCAGCAGGGTCTTCACCGCGCCGGACACCGCGCCCGCCGACACGTTGAGCTGCTGGCCGAGGTCACCAGCCGTCATCGTGTCGCCCTCGGCGAACAGCAGCGCGGCGAAGACCCGGGCGGTCATCCGCTGCATGCCGTTCTCGGTGAGGACGAGCGCGAGGCGCTCGGCGGCATGGTGGAGGTCGCTCATGAGCCACAGTTTCCCACATGCTTTTTATTCTTTACAAGTTTGTGAAACTTCAGTACGGTCCGAGATATGGACGCTGCGATCCAGCTCACCGGGCTGGCGAAGACCTACGGGCGGCGGCGCGGCCTGACCGGCCTGACGCTCGACGTGCACCACGGCGAAATATTCGGATATCTCGGGCCGAACGGGGCCGGGAAGTCCACGACGATCCGGCTGCTCCTCGACCTGATCCGGCCGAGCGCCGGCACCGCCCGGGTCCTCGGCCTCGACCCGCGCGCCGACGCGGTCGCCCTGCACCGCCGGATCGGGTACCTGGCTGGCGACTTCGTGGTCGACGGCAGGCAGACCGTCCGCGAGTGCCTGCGCTTCCTCGCGAACCTGCGCGGCAACGGCGGAGCGGCCAGGATCGGCGAGCTCGCCGAACGGCTGGACCTCGACCTGACGGCCAGGATCAGGAGCCTGTCGAAGGGCAACCGGCAGAAGGTCGGGCTGGTCCAGGCGTTCATGCACTCGCCGGAGCTCCTGATCCTCGACGAGCCGACCTCCGGGCTCGACCCGCTCGTGCAGCACACGTTCCTCGACCTGGTCCGGGAGGCGCGGGCGGCGGGGCAGACCGTCTTCATGTCCTCGCACATCATGAGCGAGGTGCAGGCCGTCGCCGACCGGGTCGGCATCCTCCGCGAGGGCGCCCTGGTCGCACTGGACAGCGTGGAGGCGCTGCGCGAACGCGCTGTACGGAAGGTCGAGATCACCTTCGCCGCGCCAGTCAGCGCCGAGGAGTTCACTGTGGACGGTGTCTCGGACCTGGCCGTCGACGGCACGGTGCTCCGCTGCCGCGTGTCCGGCAGCCCGGACGCGCTCGTCAAGGCCGCCGCCCGGCACACGGTTACCGGCCTGCTCAGCGAGGAACCAGACCTCGAGGAACTCTTCCTGACCTACTACGAAGGCGGCGCTGGTCATGCTGCGTAACGTGTTCACGAAGACGCTGTGGGACGCGCGGCGCTCACTGCTCGGCTGGATGATCGGCACGGCTGCGGTCGCGATGATGTACGCCAGCTTCTACCCCCAGCTCGCGAACGGGGCGATGGAAGAGGCGATGAAGTCCTTCCCCCAGTCCATGAAGGACGCCTTCCGGCTCAACGACATGACCTCGGCCGCCGGGTACCTGGGCGCCAACACGTTCGGCATCATCGTCCCGCTGCTCGCGCTGTTCTTCGGAGCGTCGACCGGGGCGCGGGCCATCGCCGGCGACGAGGAGAGCGGGCAGCTCGACCTGCTGCTGGCCCACCCCGTGAGCCGGGCGCGGCTGCTGCTGGAACGGTTCGCGGCGCTGGCGGCCGGGTCGGTGGTGATCTCGGCGGCCGTGCTCGGCGCGCTGCTGCTCATCCGGCCTGCCGCGAAGCTGACCGGCGTCTCAGCAGGCCAGCTGGCTGCCCAGTGCGTCAACCTGGCCCTGCTGGCCGTGTTCTTCGGCGCGCTGGCGATCTGCGCCGGGTCGGCCGCCGGGCGGCGGGGGCTGGTGTTCGGGGCGACAGCCGTGATCGGCGTCCTCGCGTACGCGATGAACAGCTTCGGACCCCAGCTGGGCCTGGAGTGGGCGCAGAAGCTCTCGCCCTTCTACTACTACATCGGCGGCGACCCGCTGCGGAACGGCTTCCAGTGGGGCGACGCGGGAGTCCTGGCCGGGGCATCGGCCGTCCTGGTCTGCGCCGGGCTGCTGACCTTCACCCGGCGCGACATCAACACCTGACTTTTCCTTAGTACCATTTTCGCGGGTGCCTTTTGGTCAGAAAAATTCGTGTTCCGCTGTCGGTGACGCCCGGCTACGCGACGATCAGGAGGAGCGACCTCTGGAGGGGGACATGAAGGCGAAAGAGATCATGAGCAAGGGCGTGACCTGCGTGCCGTCCCACGAGACCCTGGATCGGGCAGCGCAGATGATGAAGGAGCTCAACGTCGGCTCGTTACCGATCTGCGGACCGGACAACAAGCTGATGGGCATCATCACGGACCGCGACCTGGTGATCAAGTGCATGGCCGAGGGCAAGGACCCGTCCCGGATGACGGCCGCGGACCTCGCCCAGGGCCGGCCGGTCTGGATCGACAGCAACGCCGACGAGCGCGAGGTGCTCGACCTGATGGAGAGCAACCGGATCCGCCGGCTGCCGGTCATCGAGGCGCACGCCCTCGTCGGCATGATCAGCGAGGCCGACCTGGCCAAGCACCTGTCGGAACAGCAGATCGCCGAGTACTGCTCCGCCGTCTACTCGGCACCGCCGAGCCCGGCTGGGTAGGTTCACCTCTTTCTGGCGGGACCCTGCGGGTGGGGTCCCGCTAGGATGGCGGGAACGCACTGTGAGACCCCGGAGGGAGACGTGATGAAGATCAGCGAGTTCCTGATCGTGTTCCGTCGTTCCCTGGGCATGCCGCGAGTAATGGGCGGGTAGCACCCGCTCCCCCTGCGCTCTCCTTTCCCCGGCCGGTCCGAGAGCCCGGCCATCGTGGCATGCGCGAAGGCGATCACACAGATGAACAAGAACCTGGACGAGCTCGGCCCGAAGTGGGCCGGGCAGTGGGCCATCGACGGCACCTACACCTTCGACCGGTCGAAGAGCCGCGCCGAGATCTACTCCATCGACACCCCGCCGCCGACCGCGAGCGGCACCCTGCACGTGGGGCACGTGTTCAGCTACACCCACACCGACATCATCGCCCGCTACCAGCGGATGCGCGGCAAGGAAGTGTTCTACCCGATGGGGTGGGACGACAACGGCCTGCCGACCGAGCGCCGCGCGCAGAACTTCTTCAACGTGCGCTGCGACCCGGCACTGCCCTACGACCCCGGCTTCGAGCCCGACGGCGAGCCGCACGTGGTGTCCCGGCAGAACTTCATCGAGCTGTGCGAGCGGATGACCGCGGAGGACGAGCAGGCCTACGAGGAACTCTGGCGGCGGCTCGGCCTGTCGGTGGACTGGTCTCAGACCTACACGACGATCGGGACGAAGGCCCGGCGGGCAGCCCAGCGGGCTTTCCTGCGGGCGCTGGCCGGCGGTGAGGCGTACCAGGCAGAGGCGCCGACGTCGTGGGACACCACCTTCGGCACGGCCGTGGCCCAGGCCGAGCAGATCGACAAGGAGACCCCCGGGCACTTCCACACCCTGGCCTTCGGCGGCGGGCTGCGCGTGGACACGACCCGGCCAGAGCTGCTGCCCGCGTGCGTGGCGCTGGTTGCGCATCCTGCGGATTCCCGCTACCAGAATCTTTTTGGTACCCGGGTGCGCGTGCCCTTCGCCGGGCACGAGGTGACCGTGCACCCGCACCGGCTGGCCGACCCGGAGAAGGGTACGGGCCTGGTGATGGTGTGCACGTTCGGCGACGCGACGGACGTGATCTGGTGGCGGGAGCTGGGGCTCGACACGCGGGTGATCATCGGGCGCGACGGCCGGATGACGGGTGCTGGTGAACTCACGGGGCTGACGGTGCGGCAGGCCCGGCGGGCCGTGGTGGCGGCACTGCGCGAGTCGGGCGAGCTCATCGGCGAACCCCGGCAGATCACGCACCCCGTGCGGTACTACGAGAACGGCGACCTGCCCCTGGAGATCGTGAGCAGCCGGCAGTGGTTCATCAAGACGATGGCCCACACCGAGCGGCTCCTCGAACGGGGGCGCGAGCTGGAGTGGCACCCGCAGCACATGCGGACCCGGTACGAGAACTGGGTGACCGGGCTGACCTCCGACTGGCTGATCAGCCGGCAGCGGCACTTCGGGGTGCCGTTCCCGGTGTGGTACGCGATCGGCGAGGACGGGGCCGTCGACTATGGACGGACCATCGTGCCGGAGGAGTCCGCCCTGCCGGTGGACCCGGCGGTGGACACCGCGCCCGGGTACGCCGAGGACCAGCGGGGCAAGCCGGGTGGCTTCAGCGGGGAGACCGACATCATGGACACCTGGGCCACGTCCTCACTGAGCCCGCAGATCGTGTGCGGCTGGGAGGAGGACCCGGACCTGCTCGCCAGGACGTACCCGATGGACCTGCGGCCACAGGCTCACGAGATCATCCGTACCTGGCTGTTCGCGACCCTGGTGCGGGCCCAGGAGCTGCCGTGGAAGCACGCGGCGATCTCGGGATGGGTGCTCGACCCCGACCGGAAGAAGATGGGCAAGTCCAAGGGCAACGCCCTGACGCCGGTGGGGCTGCTCGCGGAACACGGGCCGGACGCCGCCAGGTACTGGGCTGCCTCCGGGCGGCTCGGCGTGGACACGGCCTTCGAGCCCGCCCAGTTCAAGGTGGGGCGGCGGCTGGCGATGAAGCTGCTGAACGTGGGCTCGTTCGTGCTGTCCTTCGAGGACCGGGGCGGGCGGGCAGAGGCTCCCGTGGACCTGGCGCTCCTGGCGGCCGTGGACGAGGCCTGCCGGGCCGCGACCGGGGCACTGGACAACTACGAGCACGCGGCGGCGCTGGCCGAGGCCGAGCGGATCTTCTGGTCGTTCTGCGACGACTACGTGGAACTGGTGAAGGAACGCGCCTACGCCGGCGACCCGTCGGCGATCGCGACGCTGCGCGAGGCACTGTCGGTGCTCCTGCGGCTGTTCGCGCCGTACCTGCCGTTCGTGACCGAGGAAGTGTGGTCGTGGTTCCGGGAGGGGTCCATCCACCGGGCGGAGTGGCCAGCCGCTCCGGGGGGCCGGGCATCCACTGTGGTGTTCGACCTGGCTTCCCGCATGATCGGCGAGATCAGGAAGGCGAAGTCGGCGGCGAAGCTGTCGATGCGGGCACCGGTGAGCGCGGTGAGCGCCAGCGGGCCTGCGGAGATGGAACTGGCCCTCGCGGACGTGGCGGCTGCGGGGCGAGTGGAGTCGATGGTGTTCGGGCGTGGTGAGTTCGAGGTGGATGTGCGGATCTGAGCAGGCTGAACTGAGGGCGAGTGGCCCGGGTTACGTGCGGAGTTTGCGCCAGATGGCTGTGAGCGTGGCGAGCTCGGCGGCAGTCAGCTTGTCGGTGAAGTACGGCGCGATGACCTCCCGGCGGGTCTCGTCGGCAGCCGCGTACAGCTCCTGCCCGGCCGGGGTCAGGGCCACCACGGTGGCCCGGGCGTCGGCCGGGCTCGGCTCGCGCGTGATCAGGCCCCGGGCGGCCAGCTCGTCGAGCACCCGCGACAGGCGGCTGCGGGACAGCATGGCCGCCTCGCCGAGCTGCGTCGCGGTGACCGGCTCCGACTGCTGCGCGAGCCAGAACAGCGCCTCGAACCAGGACAGCGGCATGTTGTGCCGGGCGCTGAGGGCCTTGTCGACCAGGCAGGTGAGGGCGTTGCCCGCCCAGATCAGGCCGTAGAAGGCCGGGTCGGGGATCGGGCTCGGGTGCTGGCCGGGGTCCTGGTTGCGGCGGTCACCGTGGGTATCGAAGGTCACTCGTCAAGTATATGTGCGTGCGCACGCAAGTGGTAGCGTGGGGCCATGAGTTCTCCTGTGACGTTTCCGGTCATGAGCCGCGAAGTACATCTTGCCGCCCGGCCCGTCGGCGCCCCGAAGCCCTCTGACTTCGCGCTGGTGAGCGTCGAGGTGCCGGCACCCGGCCCCGGCCAGTTCCTGGTCCGCAACACGTGGATGTCCGTCGACCCCTACATGCGGGGCCGGATGAACGACGTGAAGTCGTACCTGCCCCCGTTCCAGCTCGGCGAGGTCATGGACGGCGGGGCGGTCGGCGAGATCGTCGCCTCCGAGCACCCTGACTACCCGGTCGGCGCGCACGTGCTGCACTCGGCGGGCTGGCGGGAATACGCCCTGCTCACGGCCGGGCGGATCGTCGACACGGAACTGGCACCCGCCAGCGCCTACCTGGGTGTGCTGGGCATGCCGGGGCTCACCGCGTACGCGGGGCTGCTGGAAGTGGCACAGTTCCAGCCGGGCGAGACCGTGTTCGTGTCGGGCGCGGCCGGGGCGGTCGGGAGCCTGGCCGGCCAGTTCGCGAAGCTGCTCGGCGCGAGCGTGGTCGTCGGGTCGGCAGGCGGGCCGGAGAAGGCGAAGCGGCTCGTCGAGCAGTTCGGCTACGACGCGGCGATCGACTACAAGGCCGGGGACGTGCGCGGGCAGCTCAAGGCAGCCGTGCCGGACGGCGTCGACGTCTACTTCGACAACGTGGGCGGTGAGCACCTGGAGGCCGCGATCTCGACGATGCGCCCCTTCGGGCGGGTCGCGATGTGCGGGGCGATCAGCATGTACAACGCGACCGGGCCGGTGGCCGGGCCGTCGAACCTCGGGCTGGCGATCGGCAAGCGGCTGACCCTCAAGGGCATGCTCGTCGGGGACCACCAGGAACTGGCCCCGCAGTTCGCCCAGCAGGTCGCCGGCTGGCTGAAGGACGGCAAGCTGGAGGTCGAGGAGACCGTCGTCGACGGCATCGGCAACGCCGCCGAGGCGTTCATCGGGATGCTGGGCGGAGCCAACACGGGGAAGATGCTGGTCCGGCTGGGGTAGGCCCTGGGTCGTCCCGCTCGCGGGGGCGTGGCCCGGGTGTGGTGGGCCGGCGTGGCGTAACGCTGGCCCTGCCGCCGCTGACGTACTGGTGAACAGGCTGGTACTGCTGGCGGAGGAGGATGGCTTTGCTGACAACGGCGCTCGGCATTCTGGACACCCACCACGACCCCGATCTCGGGTCGGCCCGGATCACCCGGCTGAGGCTGGAATGCGACGGGATGCGGCCGTACTGGCTCGAGCCGGACACCACCTACCTGCTCAGCCACGACGGCTGGGACTGGATCATCCGTGGTGGCCAGTGGGGCCAGGCCCGGCTGACCCAGCTCGGCGAGCCGATCTCCGCCCTGCCACTCACCGACCGCGCCGAGCCGCTACAGCGCGGCCGCTCGTACCTGATCCAGCCACAGCCGGGGAGCCGGTGGGAGCTGGTGGAGCAGGGGTGAGGGGTGGTTGTTCCCTGTGGTGAGTGGGGCCGCGGTGGTGCGCAGGGCCGCGGAGCGGCGCGGCCGGCAGGCCGCGGGAGCGGAGCGGGTCCCGAGCGTGAGCGAGGGCGCGCGGTAGCGCGTGGGTTGAGGTCTGGCGCGCGGTAGCGCGTGAGGTTCGGGCCGGGCGCGTGGTGGGTGGCTGGGGAGCACGGGCGTGCGGCCGGCAGGCCGCGGGAGCCCGCGCGGTGACGGAGTGGACGGACGGCGGGGGCTGCGGGGCGGGTTCGCGGCCGGGTGTGGTGCGCCGGGCGGGGCGCCCGGGCGTTGCCGGGAGCGGTGCGGGGAATATCGTGGGAAGTGTGAACGCCGTTCCCGGTACAAAATAAGCTCTTCGTCATGATTGTGGAAGCGGCCGGCCTCGGGAAGTCGTTCGGGTCGAAGCGCGCGGTCGACGAGGTCAGCTTCGTGCTCGAACCGGGCCGGGTCACGGGGTTCCTGGGGCCGAACGGCAGCGGCAAGAGCACGACGATGCGGCTGATGCTCGGGCTCGACCACGGTGACGGCCGCACGCTCTACGACGGGCGGCAGCTCGCGGAGCATCCCGTCCCCGGCCGGGTCGCCGGGGCGCATCTCGACGCGAAGTCCTTCCATCCGAACCGGACGGCGCGGGCGCACCTGCGGATGCTCGCGGCCGGCAGCGGGGTCCGGGATCACCGGGTCGACGAGGTGATCGAGCAGGTCGGGCTGGGCACCGTGGCCGGCAAGCGCCCGAGGGGGTTCTCGCTCGGCATGGGCCAGCGGCTCGGCCTGGCCAGCGCGATCCTCGCCGAGCCTGCCGTTCTCCTGCTCGACGAGCCGGCCAACGGGCTCGATCCGCAGTCGATCGCGTGGCTGCGTGACTTCATCCGGGCGTACGCCTCCCACGGCAAGGTCGTCTTCGTCTCCAGCCATCTCATGTCGGAGATGCAGCTCATGGCCGACGATCTCGTGGTGATCGGCCGGGGCAGGCTGATCGCGCACGAGCCGCTGGCGGCCTTCGTCGCCCGGAGCACCCGCAACGACGTGCTGGTCCGTGTGCCCGACCCGGTGTCGCTGCTCGGTCACCTGCTCGCCGAGGGCCTGTCGGCCGTCCGCGAGGGTCCCGACGGCGTGGCCGTCAGCGGGACGACGACCGAGAAGGTCGGCGAGGTCGCGTTCCACTGCGGGCAGCCGGTGCGTGAGCTGACCACGCGGACGGCCAGCCTGGAGCAGGCCTTCCTCGAGCTGACCTCGGACCATCAGGAGTACGCGGCGCAGAACGAGCGCGGACCAGGAGGAGTAGCCGGATGATCCAGTACGAGTGGCGGCGGATCTCGTCCGTGCCCGGGACGTGGATCCTGGCCGCGATCGCGATCGTGCTGGCCGGGGCGTTCCAGGCGCTCATCGTCGCCAACACGCCCGCCGAGCCGGACGGCCCGGGCAACCTGGCGGCCTGCCTGACCCTGCCGCTCCTCTTCGGAGGGTTCGTGTTCGCGGGGTTCGGGGCGCAGTCGATCGGCCAGGAGTACCGGTTCGGCACGATCCGGTCGACGCTCACGCTCTTCCCGATCCGGCCGGCGGTCTTCGCGGCCAAGCTGGCCGTGGCGGGAGCGTTCGCGCTCGCCGTGTTCCTGGTCGCCGCGGCGGCCTGTGTTGTCATCGCCGCCGTGGCCGGGCAGACGCTCGGGCTCAGCGGTGCCGTCTGGGCGCTCGCCGCCCGGGTCGCTGTGGTCGTGATCGGCTGGCTGGCCTGGGGTTTCGGCATCGCCGCCCTGACCAGGAACACCGCGCTCGGCATCGTCCTGCCGCTCGTCATCGCGCTGATCGTCGAGGTGCCGCTGGTGTCGGTGTTCGGCGGGCGCTTCCCGTGGATCGCGGACATCCTGCCGTTCACCAACGCCCTGCAGGCCCAGAGCCTGACGGACGGGGGCTGGGGCGGGCTGGGGATCTTCGGCCTCTGGTCACTGGCCGTCGCCGCCTGCGCCTACTTCGCTTTCGTGTACCGGGACGCGTAGCGTCCACTCGCGACCCCGCGCAGACCACGCCCCCTGCGTACAGTCCACGTGTGATCATCCACCGGCCAGCCGTCCGCGTCCTCTGCCTCGACGAGAACGGGCGGATCCTGCTCATCCAGTGGCGTGACCCCTTCGACGGCCACCTCGTCTGGGAACCTCCCGGCGGCGGCGTCGAGGACGGCGAGTCCTACCTGGACACAGCCCGCCGCGAACTCGCCGAGGAGACGGGCCTCGATCCCGCCCGGATCGGCGAGCGGTACGTGATGGTCGAGCGCGACGTCCGCTGGAACGGCAAGCACTACGGCGGCGCGGAAGCGTTCTTCCTGGCCAGGTACGCGGGCACGCCGGAGGTCCGGCCGGCCGGCCTCATGCCCGACGAGACCGGCAACCTGGTCTCGCACGCCTGGGTGACCGAGGCGGACCTGAAGGACCTGACCGGCGATGTCGAGCCACCCCAGCTGCTGGCGGTCCTGGCCTCCCTCGCAGAGGGCTGAGCCGAGCCCAGCGCCACGTCCAGCCGAGGACCCCGGCGGCTAGCGGAGGAAGCGCACCCGGTCGATCAGCCCGTCCGTGACCCGGTACGCGACGAGGAGCCGGACCGGCTCTTCCGCCAGCCCGTGGGCCACCTCGTGGTCGACGACCCAGCCGCCCTCGGTCAGCCGGCCGGCGATCTCCGCCCGGCACCTGCCCTCGGCGAACTGCGCGGCGTACGCCTCCCGCACGGCGTCCCGGCCCTGGATGACCGACCCGTCCGGGTAGTCGATCCTGGTCTCCTCCGCGTAGCACCCCGCGAAGGCCTCCAGGTCGTGGGCGTTGTACGCGGCCAGCTGCCGCTCGACCACTTCGGCGGGAGTCTGGGTCACCGGCGATCCGGCGGGCGGGGCGATCGCATCCATCCCGCGATTGTGCCGTACCCGGTTTGCGGGCGGAAACCTCCGGGTAACCCACCACCGAGGACAGACGCAAACAGGACTCTTGGAGGCGTCATGACGAACTGGGACCCGTGGAACTACCCTGCCACGTCTGGCTACGCCCCCGGTGTGACCGACCTGGCCGGATACTCGGTGGAAGCGACCGACGGCAGCATCGGCCATGTTGACGAGGCGACGCACGACGCGGGCGGCTCGTACCTGGTGGTCGACACCGGCCCGTGGATCTTCGGCAGCCTCGTGATGCTGCCGGCCGGAGTGATCAGCCAGGTGGACGTGGCCAACCGGAAGGTGTACGTGGCCAGGACCAAGGAGCAGATCAAGGACTCCCCGCCGTACGGCAAGGATCTCCGTGACGACGCCACGTACCGGGACAGCCTCGGCACGTACTACGGCAGGCCGTTCTTCTAGGATCTGCCGCCTCGGCACCGGCCGGGTCAGCCTCACGTCATCCCGTGAAGCTGACCCGGCCGGTGTCGAGGTCGTAGCGCGCCCCGACCACCCGGCAGCTGTCCTCAGCCGCCAGCTCGCGCCGTACCCGGTCGACATGGCACCGGACCGTGTTCTGCACCAGGTCTCCCGGCCGGGTCCGCGCCTCGCGCACGGCTGGCGCGATCTGCTCGACGAGTACCCCGAGCCGCCCCGGAGCCGCGGTACCGGACAGCACGTGCTGGACAGCGGCCGTCACCGCCCCGCATCGCGAGTGCCCGAGCACGACCACGAGCGGCACGTGCAGTTCCTTCACTCCGAACTCGACACTCGCCAGCGCGACGGCGTCGAGGACGTGCCCGGCGGTCCGGACGACGAGCAGGTCACCGAGGCCGAGGTCGAAGACGAGTTCCGGTGGTACGCGGGAGTCGACGCAGCCCACGACCAGCGCGAACGGGTGCTGGCCCGACGCGACGCGGCTGCGGTGCCCGGCGCTCGCGTCCGGGTGGACCTCGTGGTTCCTGGCGTATCTCTGGTTGCCGGCTTTGAGAAGGCGCAGCGCGTACTCGGCAGACACCGGGTCGTGCGCCACGGCCGGCGGGGTCTCCGAGGCGCGGACGGTGTCGGCGCCCAGCCAGGCCAGCCCGGCGCCGGCCAGGCCCGCGCGGAGCAGCAGCCTGCGGCTGAAGAACTTCGGGACAGGAGCGGGGACGGGTACCGGGGCGGAGAGCGGCGGGGTGCGGCGCGGCCCGGAGAGCAGGTACGCCCGTAAGTCATCCATACCCTGCCCAACGCGGGCAGCCCGCCCAGAGTTTCGGGAATGGCACACGAGCTAGTGGTCCAGACCACTGGCCGCGCCAGCCTGGCCTGGGGTTTCGGCGGAGTTCACTCCAGAGCCATGATCAGTGGATAGACACGGCTCATGTCTGACTCGCTGCCCCTCAGCCGCCGCGCGGTACTCGGTTACGGTGCCGCCTCGGCCGGTGCCGTCGCCGCCGCCTCGCTCCTGCCGCCGTCCGTCCAGGCCGCGCTCGCCCAGCCGGCCAAGCCCGGCGGGCTGCCGGCGATCAAGCACGTCGTCTACCTGGTACAGGAAAACAGGTCTTTCGATCATTACTACGGCTCGCTGCGCGGCGTGCGGGGCTTCGGTGACCCCAACGCCGTCCGGCAGCGCAGTGGCAGGAGCGTCTTCGCCCAGCCCAAGCCCGGCACGGCCGGGGGCGAGGTGCTGCCCTTCTCGGTGCGCGAGGCCGCGAAGGCCGGAAACAAGGACATCCACTACATCGGCGACCTGCCGCACGGCTGGGCCGACGGGCACAAGGCCTGGGCCGAGGGCTGGTTCGACGGCTGGATCGGCGCCAAGGGTGCCGCGACGATGGCGTACTACGACCGCACCGACCTGCCGTTCCACTACGAGCTGGCCGACACGTTCACGATCTGCGACGCCTACCACTGCTCGGTGATGAGCTCCACCAGCCCGAACCGCAACTACCACGTCAGCGGCACGATCGGCTACGAGCCGAACGGCAAGCGGGCCACCGGCAACTCCGCCTACGCCGAGGACACCCACCCCGGCTACACCTGGGGCACCTACGCCGAGCGCCTCGAACAGGCAGGCAAGACCTGGAAGGTGTACCAGGAGTGGGACAACTACCAGGACAACAACCTGGAGTTCCACGCGCCGTTCAAGCAGATCGCCCGCAAGGCGCTGGCCGGCCTCGGCCTGAAGAGCCTGGACTCCTTCTACGGCAAGGTGTCCGCCGCCGCCGACCCGGCCCCGCTCTTCGAGGCGCTGGCAGCCGGAGTGGCCACACTGGAGCCGGGTGAGCGCGCCCGGTTCGAGCGCGCCCTGCACCGCGTTCGCCCCGGCACGCTCGCCGCGGCCTTCCGCGCCGACGTCGAGGCTGGCACCCTGCCCCAGGTCTCCTATCTCGTACCCTCAGCGAAGGACTCCGAGCACCCCGGCGCCTCCTCCCCCGCAGCCAGCGCGAACATCACGTACCAGGTGCTCGACGCCCTCGCCTCGAACCCGGACGTGTGGGCGAGCACCGCCCTGTTCATCACGTACGACGAGAACGACGGCTACTTCGACCACGTCCCGCCGCCCGTGCCCCCGGCTGCCTTCAAGGACGAGTGGGTCGACGGCCAGCCGATCGGCCTCGGTATCCGGGTACCCATGATCGTGGTGTCCCCGTGGACCGTCGGCGGGTACGTCTGCTCGGAGACCTTCGACCACACCTCGATGGTCCGGTTCACCGAGGAGTGGCTGGGCGTCGCAGAGCCGAACATCAGCACCTGGCGGCGTACCGTGGCCGGCGACCTCACCTCCGCCTTCTGCTTCGACCGCGGGCGCAGGCAGCCGGCCGTGACGAGCCCGGCCCCGACCCCGCCGGCCACTCCCCGCTGGCGCCCCGTACCCCCGGCCACCCAGGCGCAGCCGGTGCAGGAGGACGGCACCCGCCCGGCCCGCCCGCTCCCCTACCAGCCCGACGCCTCCTACACCGGCGGTGTCCTGTCCGTCCGCAACGACGGCCCGTCGAGCGCGCACCTGATCGTGTGGCCGTACGCCGGCGAGTTCACCAAGCCACAGCACCTGGACGTCCTCGGTTCCTCCACACTGGACGTACCGGCCACGGACACCTACCAGCTCCTGGTCACCGGCCCGAACGGCTTCCGCCGCGAGTTCACCGGGGCGGGAGCCGAGCAGATCGAGGTCCGCACCGCGATCCGGGGCCTGACCCGGCAGCTCGCCATCACGCTCGTCAACCGTGGCCCGGCTCTCCGCACGTTCGTCGTCGACGGCGAGCGGCGGATCAACGTCAAGCCCGGCAGGGAGTACGAGCTGATCCAGGGCACCGCCAGGTCCCACGGCTGGTACGACATGACGATCACGGTCGCCGAGGAACCGGGTTTCGCGCGCCGCCTGGCAGGCCACCTCGAGAACGGCAAGGAAAGCATCAGCGGCTGACCCGACGTCCTGGCCCCGGTGTTCCCGTATCCGCTACGGGTCACACCGGGGCCGGGCTGCTGTCACGCCCGTCGGAGACCCGGTCAGGAGACCATCCATCCCGCCTGGGCGAAGGCCCTGGCCGCCGCCGCCTCGTACAGCACGAGTGCGAGCCAGCTCCGGGCGAACTCCTCCCCGGAGTCCGAGGTGATCCGCCCGAACGGATCCCGGCCCCGGTCCCTCGCCGCGAGCGTCACCTGGTCGAGCAGCGCGGCCCCGGTCTCCAACCGGGCACGGCGCAGCGCACCACTGTCCACACCGGCCAGCGCCTGCACCGCCCGGCCCCCGGCCGTGATCCGCTCGATGTGCCGCCGGAGCAGCGCCAGCGCCGGGTCGGCCGGCCTGACGACCACCGGCTCCAGCTCGTCGCCGCCGGCGTTGGCCTCAACTTCCCCTTCACCGCTCGCCTCGCCACGCACACCGCTCTCTCCGGAGGCCATGGCATCGTCGCCCTCCCCAGCAACCTCGGCCTCACCTCCCCTGGCAGCCTCGCCCTTCCCGGTGTACCCCGGGATGTGGCTGCGGTGCAGCCGGTCGATTCCCAGGTCGGCGTGGCCGCCCCACGCCGCCGGAAGCGCCAGCGTGGACTCCGCGTCGTCCGGCACACCCACCGAGAGAGCGATCAGGGTGAGCGGGCTGGCCGGGTCGGGCTGGCCGATCAGAAGCAGCTCGGTACCGGGCGCCTGCGCGAGGACCTGGAGATTGTCCTGATAGGGCAGTGCCCGGCCCGTGCCCGGTGCCGTGAGCGTGATCCGCAGCCCGTCCGGCGTCGCGGCCTGCGGAAGCCCGTCCGGCCCTCGGCCCAGCAGCCGGACCCGGAGGAACATCAGATCCGACCCGGCTGGCCGGGCCGTGACTGGCAGCCCCAGGGAGGCGAAGGCCCGTTCCGCCTGGGCCGCCACCGGCTCCGCCCAGAGTCCCGCCAGCGGCTCGGCTGTCCAGCTCGCACCGGAGGCCCGGACAGCCTTGACCGACTTACCGGCCCCCAGCTGGCGATGCGCCGAGGCGGTCGCCCCGGACACCACCAGCCCGGCCCTGGTCAGCGCGCGATGGCTGAGGGCGGCCTCACCGAGCGCGACCGTCGCGTGCGGAGCGGTCAGCGCGCGGTCGGCGCCGCCCGGGTACAGGTCGGCGATCGCCCAGATCGTGCTGTCCTTGGCGACCACGTACGTCACCGTGCCCGCGTGACCCGACCGGGCCACCACCGGCACGCTGCACAGCCCGGACAGGCGCAGGCTGCCGTGCAGCTCGTACCCCCGCCGCGCCGTGCCGACCAGGTCGGGAGCCAGGTCAGCCGGCAGCGCCGGATCGCACAGCTGCCGGGACAGCGCCAGCAGCTCTCCCAGGTCGTCGGTCATCACCGGCAGCCGGTAAGCCGCGTGCTGTTCGCGGGCGGAACGCAGCCCGGCGGCAACCCGCCTCGTCGTCGCGGCGATCCGGTGCAGCCCCTCGGCCCGGGCCGCATGGGCCGCGCGATACAGCCCGGCTTCCGTCACCACCCCGGCACCCTGGACACCAGCGGCGAGCACGGAAACACCCTGCCGCCACAGCGCATCGGCCGCAGCACGCTGCCCGGCTGTCAGGTCGGCGGCAGCCGCCGGCTCCGTGAAACTCTCCACTTCGGACTCGGGAGCCGTAGCTGCGAGTTCGGCCACCTCAGCGACCGGGGCACAGGACAGCACCGCCGCACGATGCAGGCAGTTCGGCGCGAGCAAGCAGCTGCACACCGCCCCGTCTCCGGTTCGGACCGCCCCCGCGTCCATCGTCAGGGTGACAGTTGTGCTCTCGTCCACGGTCACGACGACAGCCGAGTCCCCGGAGGCCGACACCGGCCAGCCCTGGGCCTTGGCCACCGTGTCGTCGAGGCGTTTGCGGAGCCGGGCAGGCAGCGCGTCGACCGCCTCCGCCAGCACCAGGCCGTCCACGGGCGGCAGTCCAGCCTCACTCATCGTGTGCCCTCCGCATCATCGGACCTTCTCCCCCACCCAGCGCGCCAGCTCCAGCGGGCTCAGCGCGGCGACCGGCATGCCGGCGGCCACGAGCTGCTGGGCGATCGGCACGGAGTACCGTGGCTGCCCGCCGTCGTCGAGGCTCGCGCAGCCGAGCACAGTGCAGCCCGACTCGGCCAGCGCCCTGGTCTCGGCGAGCAGGCCGCTGACCGGGTAACCCTCCTCGAAGTCGCTGACCACCACGACCATCGTCCGGGAGGGGACCCTGACCAGCGACCGGGCATGCCGCAGCCCGGCGGCGATGTGCGTACCGCCACCGACCTTCACCTCGAGCAGCAGGCTCAGCGGATCACTGACCCGGTCCGTGAAGTCGGCGACCTCGGTGGAGAACGCGAGGAAGTGCGTGCTGAGCGCCGGGACCCCGGCGAGCACCGACGCGGTGAGCGCCGACCAGATCACCGAGGCCTCCATCGAGCCGGACACGTCGACCACCAGGATCAGCCGCCAGTCGACACCCTTCCGCGCCCGCGTACCGAAGATGGGCTTCTCCGGGATCACCTGCACCGAGCCGTCCGGCAGCCGCCGGGTGGTGGCCAGGTTGGCCCGGATCGTGGCCGGGAGGTTGAGCTTGCCGCCCGACCGGCGGGTCGGCCGGGGCGTGCTGAGCCCCGACAGAGCCGACCGTAGCCGGGTCGCCAGCTGGCGGGTCAGCTCGCTCACCAGCCGGGCGACCAGCGGCCTGAGCTTGGCCACCGCGCCCTCTGGCAGGCCGCCGGCCAGGGTGAGCACCGACTGGAGCAGCTCGACGGACGGCCGGACCCGCTCGGGGTCCAGATGCGCCGCGACGTCGAGCCTGCCGCTCTCGATCGCACTGGCCAGTACTTCCTCCCTGACCCCCTCGCCGAACAGTGCCGCCAGCTCCCCGGCCCATTCACGGACGCTCGGGAACGAGGCCTCCTGCCCAGCCCGGGCGGCCGCCTCGGCAGCGGCACCCTCGCCCTGCCCGATGCCGTACAGCTCGTCCAGCGCCGTCGCGTACCGGCGGGCGGACCCGGCGAGCGATTCGTTCTCCCGGCCCAGCAGCAACCGCCATCGATCCAGTGTGGACAGATGCCGCTCCGCTACCGGAACGGTACTCACCAGCGCGCTCTCAGCCCCGCGCGACACCGGCACACCGTCCACGAGCTCGACAGGCACCGGCTCGCCCGGCAACAGCCTGGCAGGCTCTCCGGCAGCCGTCGCCCCGTCCGGCAGCAGCCCGGCAGGTATCAGCCCCGCAGCCTCCAGTGCCGCCCGCCCGGCCAGGTCCGCGCGCACCCTGGCCAGCAGAAGCGCCGGGTCGACGGAATCGTTCAGCCGGGCTCCGCCGCCGAGCCGGTCGCTGACCACGCTCAGCAAGCGCGTGCGGCCGGCCGGGCTGGCGGCCTGGAACCCGCCGCGCAGCGCGGGCAGCCGGCCCAGGAACTCGCCGTCCGCCAGGTACTCGACGCGTTCGCACAGCGCCTCGAACACCGGCCCGCCCGCCTGCATCAGCGGCTCCGCGACGGTCAGCAGGCCGGCCAGCCGGTCCTGGAGCTGCCTCCGGCTCTCGGGTGCCGAGGCGTTGTCCACCCACGACGTGACCCGGCGAGCCAGGACGGCGGCGTCCTCCGCCCCGATCAGGACCAGGACGACCTGAGCCGCAGCCCCGATCAGGGGTACGCCGTCGGCGGCCAGCCGCCCCAGGGCGCTCGTCAGCCGCAGCAGCGTCCCCGCCGCCGCGCTGCGCTGGGCGAGGGCAGCCAGCGCCCGGGCGTCCGCCGGGTCAGCGGAGCCGGCCAGCCCGTCGAGCTGCCGGACGGCCGCGTCCTCCACTTCGGACGTCACCGCGTCGAGATCCGGCAGATTCTCCGGGCTCATACCGGGAATGTGCCCGGCGCGCAGCCGGTCGAGCAGGGCTAGCGCCCCGGCCAGCTCAGGCAGGCTGGCCGAGGCCGGCACGACCGTGCCCAGCTCAGCCAGGCGCTCGGCGGCCACGGTCCGCAGGCCGCACTCCGCAGCCGAACCGAGCCCGCCGATCACGTCGGCAGGCATCGGCCCGCCGTCAGCGGTGGCCCGGCGATACTGCTCGGCCAGCGCACCGGCCGCAGCCTGCGCGAGGGTGACCCCGCGCATCCCGGCCAGGTCGGTCATCGCCTCCGCCTGCGGCGTCCACCGCATCGTCCACCGGGTCGAGAACGCGTCCCCGCCACCGAGCCCCGCGACGGCGGTCTCGGACCCGTAGGAGACCCCGCAGGCCGTGAGCCGCCGGAGCGTGATCTCCCGCCGCCGGTCCAGGTCGGAGCGCAGCGGTTCGAGCCGCATCTCCTTCTCCGGATCACCCGGGCCTGGCAGCCGCAGCGCGGCCAGCTCGCCGAGCACCGCCGGCCGCAGCCCGGAACGTGGCGCGCCGGGTGCCAGGACACCCCGGCGCTCCCCGACCATCACCTTCTCCATCGCCGTGGCGACGGCCCGGCCCCGGCCGAGGACCTCGCCGGCGGCGAGCACACTCTGCACCGCCTCCACGATCTCCCCGCGCCCCGGAGCTGGCAGGCCGCGAAGGCTCGCGAGGTCGATGGCCAGCCGGAGCGCTTCCCGCGCCTCGGCGGGCCCGGCCGGGTGGCCCTGTGCGCGCAGCCCGGCGCAGATCGCGGTGATGGCGGCAGCCGCAGCACCCTCCACCCGCGACGGATCGCCGTCAGCTTCGAGCACGGCCTGCTGCCAGCCGGGGTCGCGGATTCCCGCCGGATAACCGGATCGCTCGTCGAGCAGCCCGAACGTGTACGGCACGAGCGACGTGGCGACCTCACCCGCCGGTACCGGATCGGGAGCCACTTCCCCGCCCCGGTCCAGTACCGGAGTGTGGAAGGCACCGGCCAGCACCGCGACCCGGCCGCTCTCGGCCGCCAGGCACCGGCGCATCCACGCTTCCCGGCGCAGGTCGAGCCGGCTCACGCCCGCACCGTCCACGGTGTCCTGGCGCATGGCCCAGCCGACCAGGAGCGCGGCCCGGCGGATGGCTTCCGGGCCCGAGCCCGGTGCCGGGGCCTCCACCGTCCGGTCCCACATGTCCTCGTGGTCCCGGCCGGTGGCGCTGGCCCGCAGCGCGTTCCCGAGCCACGCGACCGGCTGAGCGCCAGCGATCACCGGCTCGCCTTCCCGGGACCGCCAGGCCCCGTCGGCCAGCGGGAGGTCGCAGGGCACGACCCGCACGCCGTGCTCAGCCGCCCACCGGATCGCGGCCAGCTCCGGCGAGAAGTCGGCGAACGGGTAGAACGCCGGCCCCTCGCCCTTCGCCACCCCGGCCAGCGCGACCGGGGCGACAGTGCCCGGATCGGCCAGCCAGGACAGCCACGGCTCCAGCTCGGGCGGCAGCTCCAGCAGCAGCACGTCGGGCCGGAAGCCGTCCAGCAGGGCAGGAACGGCCCCGGCGAGGGCTGGCGAGTGGTGCCGGACTCCGATCAGGAACGGATCCGTGCTCCCCGCCAGCCGCCCGGCCACTTCGGCCGGGTCCTCCGACGTGCTGAGGGCCTGTAAGGCCGCCGAGGATTGTTCAGCCCGCAAGGACATCCCGCAGCTCCCACAGTTCACGCCAGAGCCGGGCTCCGCCTTCGGCCCGGCGGCGTACGGCACCGTCCCAGTAACCGAGCAGGGTCGCGCCGTCCGCAGGGTCGTCCTTGCGCACGACGCCCAGCAGGTGGCCGGGCACGAGGGACAGCACGTCCCGGTCACCGGGGAAGTACGCGGCGGCCAGCCCGAGCGAGGTCGCCACCGACACCGCCTCCGCCGTGCTCATCACCGTGGACGGGCGCTGCACGTCCCAGCCCTCCACCGACTGCCCGCCGCGCAGGTCACGGAACGCCGTCACCAGCACCTCCAGCACGGCGTCGTCCACGCCGAACGACGTGCCCGACCTGTCCAGCGCCGCCGTCGCCTGCCGCCTGACCAGCTCGGTCTCGGCCGCCAAGTCGCTGATCGGGCCGACGGTCTCGAAGTTGAACCGCCGCTTGAGCGCCGCAGACATCTCCGACACGCCCTTGTCCCGCAGGTTCGCCGTGGCGATCACGGTGAACCCGGGTGCGGCGTGCACGACGCTGCCGTCGGTACCCGCCAGCTCCGGCACCGCGATCCGCCGGTCCGACAGGATGGACACCAGGGCGTCCTGCACCTCGGGCAGGCAGCGCGTGATCTCCTCGACCCGCGCCACGCCACCGGCCCGCATCGCGCTGAGCACCGGCGAGGGCACGAGGGCATCCGGGCTCGGCCCATGGGCGAGCAGCTGCGCGTAGTTCCACCCGTACCGCAGGTGGTCCTCCGTCGTGCCCGCCGTCCCCTGCACGGTCAGCGTGCTCGTGCCCGAGACGGCGGCGGCCAGCAGCTCGGACAGCATCGACTTCGCGGTACCGGGCTCGCCGGCCAGCAGCAGCCCCCGCTCGCCGGCCAGCGTCACGACACACCGCTCGATCAGGGCGCGCTCGCCGACGAACTTCTGGCTGATCTCCAGCTTGCCGGGGAGCCCGTCCACAGCGGACGGCAGCTCCAGCGGCCGGTCGCTGCCCATGATGAAGGTGACGACGGCGCGCGGGGTGAGCCGCCAGCCGGGCGGCTTCGGGCCGGAGTCGTACGCCGCGAGGAACGCCAGCTCCCCGGCGTGCGCGTCCTCGGCCAGCTCGACCTGGCGGATGGTGGTGGTGTTCGTGGTCACTTGCGGCGCCTTCCGGTGACGAGTTCGTCGAAGCGGGGACCGTCGCCGTCGCGGACCCGGGACCAGGCCAGGGCGAACAGCTCGGGAATGGACACTGCTGGCAGGACGCCACCGAGGAACAGGCCGTCCCCGTCGCCGTCGGAGAGCATCATCGGGCGCTTCCAGGCCTCCAGTGGCAGGTTCGGCGCCTTGAGCGCGAGCCAGCCGCCCGGCAGGAACAGCGACCGGCCGGCCCGGGACCGCTTCGCCTCCGTCACCAGGCTGGTGCCGGCCAGCTCGGCCCGGGCCTTCTTCAGCCTGGCCGGCTTCCAGCCCAGCCAGGCCGCGACGTTGCGGTCCGTCGGGTCGGGCAGGGCGAGCAGCTGGAGGTACACGGCTGCGGCGTCCTCGCTCAGCCCGTGCTCGGCCACCACCTCGGCGACCAGGGCCGGCACGGAGACGGACGGGTCGAGCGGATGCCCCTCCAGCCCGGCCAGCGCGGGATCGAACCGGACGGCCCCGGCGAGCTGTCCACTCAGGACGGCGCGCAGAGCCGGGATCGCGTACCCGGGATCGAGATGGGCGATCACCGCGCTGATCGCCGGATCGTCCGGTCCGGTCAGCCCGGCCGTCCTCAGCCAGACCGGCCGCCAGTACCCGTCTTCCTTGATCTCCAGCGCAGGCGAGAGCGCGGCGATCTTGTCCGCGTCCTCCTTGCCCGTGTACCCGGCCTTGACCTTCGTGCCCGGCCGGGCGAGCAGTTCCCGGACGGCGGCCTCCGCCCGGGGCAGGACGGCACGGAGCGGGTCGGAGGCCGGCAGCCGGTACGCCAGCCACGGCAGCGTCGCCGCCAGCGTGACCACCAGGTTCATCGCGTCGTGTTCCTCCTTCCCCGGATCCGGGACGGCGGAGAGCCAGCGGCACGTGTCCGGGTTGGCCAGGCCGTGCAGCAGCTCGGAGGCGCGGAGGTGATGGCAGACCCCGGCCTTGTCGAGCGCGACGATCAGGTCGTCACTGACCGGCTTGCGCACGCCGTTCGCGGCGACCTGCTCGGCGGCCACCCCGGCGAACTGGGGACCCGAGTCCCACAACGCGGCCCGGTCGGCCGGCAGCAGCTTCGCGAACAGCTCCGCTCGTGCCGCGCCGGTCGGCCAGCGGGTCAGCGCCGTCGACGCGGCGGCGGCGCTCACGCCCAGCGACTCGTGGTCAGCCTTGGCCGGCAGGCCCGCGAGCAGCACGGCAGCCTCGGCCAGGCTGACCCCGGCCGCCTCGCTGAACTGCTCAGCCCACTCCTGCTTCCAGGCCAGCGGACCGCGCTCGGCCAGCAGCTCGACGAACTCCAGTGCCGCGTCCGCTTCCAGGTCGCCCTGGATGAGGACCTGCTCGCTCTGGATCGAGCCGAGCGCCAGCGGCCCGGTCTCACCGGCCGGGCTGTAGACCAGCGTGTCGAGCTCGGAGTCGCCGTTGCCTCCCTTGCTGGCGCTGAGGACCAGCACGCGCCGGCCACCGTCTTCGAGCGCCTGGCCGTCCTTGGGCACCTCGATGCCGGAACCGGCCTTCATCCCGATCCTCACCCGGCGCAGCTGCGCCCCCGGCGCGTACAGGCCGGTGCCGGCGCACAGCTTGACCAGGCCGGACAGCGCGGCACGGGACTCGGGTGCCGTGAACGGCGAAGCGGCCAGGTACATGGCGGTGGGCAGCAGGGAGAGGGCGTCGAGCCAGTCGCGGTCCACATAGGGCAGTTCGACGGGTCCGGCTGGCAGCTCCGGTGCGGTCAGGGCCGCCGATGCCACCAGGATCAGCTCTGCGGCGCTCGTGTCGCGCCGCCAGCAGTACCGGATCACCGAGTCCAGCGCCGAGTACAGCGCGTCGTCCCTGATCTCCGCCGGGACGACGGGACGCGGAGGATGCCGGTCGGCGGTCTCCTCCACCTCGCCGGCCAGGATCGCCCGGTACCGGCCCAGCGTCCCGGCGAACCTCCCGGCGAGCCGCACGATCGAGCTCACCCCGGCGACCAGGCCCGGGTGCGTGATGGCCGGCAGGACCTCGCGGACGAGCCCGGTGAGGTCGTCCTCTGGCTTGGCGGCGAGCGCACCGGCCAGCAGCGCGGTGGCCTGCTCGCCGGTCAGGGCACGCAGCGCGGCCGAGCCAGCGGCGTCCCGGACCCGGAAGTGGTGCCAGTACTCGGTTTGAGGGATGAGCGGCGTGCCGTACGCGTAGTCCTGCTGCCCGTTGTCGATCGCGTACACGCCGAGCACGAAGCCGTCCTCCGCGACCAGCACCATCCCGCTGAGATCCTGCATGGTGGTCAGCCCGGCCACCTCGGAGGCCCCCGGGAACCCGAACGCACCGGTCAGCGCCCCGTGCCGCTGGCCAGGGGACTCCCGGAGCACGAAGGTCCTGCCGTCGATGCCCTCACCGGCGAAACCGGTACCGGGCACCCAGCGCACCCGCCAGCCGGCCAGCCCGTCAGCACCACCGAGCGGGCCGTCGGCGGCATCCGGCGCCGGGAACAGGTCGCAGGACGGCCGGTGCAGCGGCTCGCCGTCCCTGACGCCGGCGGAGAAGAAGGCCGGCATGGACTTCCGGCCGGTCGTACCGGTGGCCGGGTCCAGCTCCACCCACGCGTACTCCTCGCCGCTGGTGGTCGAGCCGACCCAGAAGTTCACGCCGTCGCTGATCACGGTGCCGTTGGTGAACCTGTCGGCCTGGTCGCCGGGCAGGAGGATCCGGGCACCGGACGTCCGGCCGCCACCGGGCACGGCGAGCGACCGCGTCAGGTACGAGGAGAACGCGTTGTCCGGGATGACGAAGACGTCGGACGGGTTCCCGCTCCAGTAGGCGGCCCGCTCCGGCCCGATGTCCCAGGACACGAGCAGCTGACCGTCCACATAGCGCATCGTCGTCCGCCACAGGTACCGGCGCTGGTCGGCCGGGATGTTCACCGTGTGCTCGGACTCGACGCCGCTGGGGCCGGCCACCACGGCGACGCTGCCGCGCTCCCGCCACAGCACCATCTCCGGCCACTGGGCGGCCATGTGCAGCTCGCCGTGGTTGTCGGAGCTGCCGAGCCTGGCCACAGCTTCCTCGAAGGCAGGCCAGCCCCACTCGTCGAACACGCCGGCCCGCAGGGTCCTGGCCAGGGACGGCGTGACGTCGTAGGACGTGATCGCGGCCGAGGCCTCCGGGTTGATCTCGAAGCCAGCCGCGCAGGCGATCGGCCTGAGCCGTTCGAGCCGCTTGTCGAGCACCGGCAGGCCCAGCTCGGTGAGCCCCGCTGCGAACTCGGCCAGCCACGTCCGCACCGCGGCCCGCAGGCCCGGCACGGCAGCGATCTTCTCGACGAGCTGGTTGTCGGCTGACCCGTACCCGCGCCGGACAGCATTCTCCGTGCCGGCGATCAGTGCCCGCGTGTACCGGGGATCGGCAGCCACCGCCGCCAGGTCCCGCGCACCGGGCGCCTCGTCCTCCACCCAGCGCGGCACGGACAGGGGACCCTGGTCGCGTTCCGGGTCGGCGACGGGCACGCCGGAGGCCAGGCACACGTCGACCAGGTCCAGGTCGGCGGACCAGCCGGAGCCGAGGACCACCGGCACCGCGTCGGCGGCCAGCCTCGGCGCCATCCGGGTGACCAGGTCGAGCAGCTCCGCGCACCGGCCGGACCTCCGCCAGTACCGCGCGCCGCGCCGCTCGGCCATCCGGCTCAGCCAGCCGGCCGGCTCGCCGGTCACGCCACTCGGGGCGACGAGCCGGTCGACGGCGCCGCACTCCTCCAGGATGGACAGCCAGACGGGGTCGGCGCAGTTCACGGCGTGCAGGCCGAGCAGCTGCTCCTTGACCCGGTCGTCACGGTGCGCGATCCGGATCAGCGGCGCGCGGTACGCCGTCCAGAACGCCTCGGCCGCCTGGCCCACGGCTGGCGAGGCCAGCAGCTCGGCCAGCACCGACTCGTCGGCCTCGGCCTGGTCGAGCTTGGCGGCCTTGGCCAGGCGGCGCAGGTCGGTGTGCATCGCCGCGTACGGCGGCAGCCCGCCGAGGGTCCGCTCGACGCACAGCCGGCGGAACCGGGTGTAGGCGTCCGCCGGGCTGCACCGGGCGGCCAGATCCCGGGCGTGGCCAGACAGCGCCTTGGCCGTCAGCGCGCCGGCCAGGGCGAACTCGAGGAACACGGTGTGCTGGCGGTCGTCGTCGATGGTCAGCGCGTAGGCCCGCTCGGCCTCCCGCGCCTTGCCGAACATCGACGCGGCGAACGTGGGGCTGTCGGAGGCGATGAACGCCCGGCCGGCCTCCTCGTAGAAGGTGGGCAGGAAGTGCGGGACGGCCAGCGCCAGCCGGTTGCCCAGCTCGTCGAAGCCCTCCTTGGCCTGGCCGGTCTTCGACCTGGCGATCCTGGCGAGCCGCTCGATCTCCTTGACCAGTGCGAGGGCGTGGTGGCCGTTGGCCGGGTCGTTGACCAGCGCCCAGGCCGGGAAGCCCAGCGCCTGCTGCCGGACGTAGCCGACCTCTGCGACCCTGGCTGGCTCGGCGAAGCCGAGGAACTCCATCGACAGGTCCTCCGCGCCACCCAGGGTGGCCGGGACGAGCCGGACGAAGGTCTGGCCGAGCACCGGGTGCTCGTAGTGCCGGGCGGTCAGGGCGTCCACGGTGTCGTCACCGGGGACTGCCGCCGTCAGGACGGCTCCGGCCTCTAGCAGTTCGGCGGTCATCTCAGGCCTCCTCCGTCTCGTTCTGGTTCTTGTCCGGCACACGCCCCGCGTACAGCGCCGCGGCCATCCGCATTCCTTCCGACCAGGCGATCGGCCCGACCTCGCCCAGGGTCAGCGCCCCGCCGGACGGGCCGGTGAAGACCAGGTCGCCGGTCTCGGCCTCGTAGTAGGGGTCGTCGGCGCCGATCCAGCACCGCGCCTCGGAGGCCTGGCCGCCCTCGACGACCCGGCAGACCGCGTAGCCGCCCCGCACCGGGTACCCGAGGGAGGTGGCACGGCCGGTCAGGTGGCGCAGCTGCTCGTACCGCCCGCCGGAGAACTCGGTGACGCTGCCGGCCTGCGCGTCGAGGCCCTCCGGCTTCACCCACGTCTCGCGGAAGAGCTGCGTGGCCGACTGGCTCACCCCGAGGTCCGCCGCGAACTCGCGGAAGTCGTCGAGCTCCTCGATCAGTACAGGATGAAGAATTTTGATCTCAGTGGTCTTCACCCGCAGCGTGTCACCGTCCACAGTGACCAGACCCGCGCCCTCGGGGCCGGCGTCCCGGAGGAAACCCGTTTCCTCGCCAGCGGTGACCACGAGATCAGCGAGCGCGGCCCGCCAGCAATCGTCCGCCCACACCTCGCTGACCAGCGCCATCGGCACCGGAAGCGAGCGGATCATCCACTTCTCCACCTCGGCCGCGCAGTGCGCCTGGTGCCTGACCAGCCATTCGGTGAGCTGGCGCAGCCCGGTCACCACCGGGTCCTCGCGCAGCGCGGCGGGCAGCGACCGCAGCTCCTTGCCCTTGGCGTTGCGGGCGACGACCGTGCCCTCGCGCAGTGTCACCTGATAGCCGCCGCCAGCGGCCAGCCAATTCATCCGGGATCTTGTCCTCTCAGACACCTTCCGCCGGGCACACTGGTGCCCAGGCAGCCGCACAGGATGCTCCCTGTCAGACAACCCCGTGGGAGCGGATACGGGGCAGGTTAGTAGCGGCCACCGACATTTTCTCAATCGCGCAGCTCAGCGCCGATATGGACAGTCCATTCCGGCCACAGGCACAGTCCAGGGCCAGCCCCGCTGACACCCAAAGCCCCAAACCCATAATTTTGTACTGATAACGCCCAGCGCCCACCGTCGCGGCGATCCGTGACCCGCATTACGTTGTGCACAACTTAATTTCCCACTACCTTTCTCCTCATGGAGAACGAGGCCCCGCGGAACACCATGGCGCTGAGCAGCCAGCTCTGCTTCGCGCTCTACTCCGCCTCCCGGGCCATGACGGCCGTCTACCGCCCGATGCTCGCCGAGCTGGGCCTGACCTACCCGCAGTACCTGGTCATGCTCGCCCTGTGGGAGCGCGACGGCCGGACGGTCTCCGACCTCGGCTCCGACCTCCAGCTCGACTCCGGCACCCTGTCGCCGCTGCTGAAACGGCTCGAAGCCCTCGGCTTCGTCACCCGCCAGCGCAGCTCGGCCGACGAACGGCGGGTCGAGATCGCCCTCACCGACGACGGCCGGGCGCTGCGCGGCCGGGCCGAGGGCATCCCGGCCCGGCTGGCCTGCGAGATCGACCTGCCCGGTACGGACTTCGCAGCTCTCCACCGCACGCTGACCGAGATCACCACCACCATCCACAGGAGACACTCATCATGAAGGTTCTGTACACGACCGAGGCCCTGGCGACCGGCGGCGGCCGGGACGGCGCGGTCCGCACCGCCGACGGCCTGCTCGACACCACGCTCGCCGTGCCGGCCGAGCTGGGCGGAGCCGGTGGGGCGACCAACCCGGAGCAGCTGTTCGCCGCCGGGTACGCGGCGTGCTTCCACTCGGCCCTGCGGCTGGTGGCCGGCAAGGCCGGGGTGGCGCTGGACGGTTCCACCGTCGCGGCCAAGGTCGGCCTCGGCGCCAACGGTGCCGGCGGTTACACCCTCGCCGTGAACCTGACGGCCGCGCTCCCCGGCGTCCCGGCAGAGCAGGCCAGCGCCCTGGTCGCCAAGGCGCACGAGGTCTGCCCCTACTCGAACGCGACCCGGGGCAACATCGAGGTCACCGTCAACGTGGCGGCCTGACGCCGTCCAGATAGGATCGTGCTCCCCGGCGGCCGGGCAGGCCCAGCTTGCCGATCAGGTTCGCCACGTGTTTCTCGACCGTCCGCACCGAGATGAACAGCCGTTCGGCGATCTCGGCGTTGCTGAGCTGCCCGGCCAGGAGCTCCAGCACCTCGTACTCGCGGACGGTCACCCCGGCCAGCCGCGCGGCCTCCGGTACCTTCTCCGAGCCGCGCCGGTGCTGGAACACCCGGGCGTCCGCCGAGCGCAGCACCGCACGGCTGGCCGCTGCCACAGCGGTCAGCCCGTGCGCGTGGAAGAAGCTCTCCGCCGTCCGCGCCCAGCCGACCGGGTCCCCCCAGCCGGCCGTCAGCGCCTCCTCGGCGGCCAGCCTGAGGATCAGGTGCGCGGCGAGCGGATAGGTCTCCGACAGGGCTGCCGACTCGGCCATCGCTCCCGCCGCGGCTTCGCCGTCGCCGTCCCGGCCGAGCAGCACGGCGCGGCTGGCCGCGACGAACTGGGCGTTCCACCGCATCCGGGTACGGGCGTCGGCCGTCAGCTGCTCGTAGTCACCCCAGCCCGATCGTCCAGACAGGACGCCCAGCAGGAGGCGCAGGCCGAAGCGGCCGGACAGCCCGTACGGGCTCTCGGTAGCCCTCTCCTGTTCGGCTGCGCGGTCGAGCTGGGCCCTGGCCCGGTCACGGTCCTCCTCCAGGAGTGCGCACACCGCGTCGGCCAGGCCCCATCCGATCGGCGGGTAGTGGGTACCGTCCCCGCCCAGCGCCGTCAGCTCCGCCATGTGCCTGGCGACTCCGGCCCTGTCCCCCTGGTGGCCGGCCAGGATCGCCTGCCCCAGGATCAGGTACCTGGTCACCTGCCCGCGCCTGGTGCGGGCCGCCATCGGCAGCGCCTCGGCGATCAGGGCGGAAGCCAGCTCGTAGTCCCCGTTCTGCACCATGATCATGACGCGCAGGCAGTCGATCTGGCTGTACACGTGCACGGAGCCCGACCGCTCCGCCTCGGCCCGCGCAGCCTCCAGCCTCCCCGGCCGTCCCATGTGGAGCGCGTCGTTGGTACCCAGGTGGACCAGCGCGTCGATCCGCCAGCCCGCCACCCCGATCTCGTCGGCGATGCGCAGCATCTGGCTGAAGATCTGCTCGGTCTCCTCGGCACTGCGCAGCCGGGCGGCGAACCCCAGCACCTTGAGCGCCTGGTACCTGACCTGCGGGTCGGGGTCTGTGACCGCGCGCAGCGCCAGCTCCTCGGCGCGCGCCCAGCCGCCCGGCCCCGGTTTGCCCTGCACGGCGCGGGCCTCGATCACGTCGAGCAGCGGCAGGCTCGACCCGCCCAGCAGGTCCCTGGCGATGGCGATCTGGGCGAGCCCGGCAGCCCTCCGCCCGGCGATCAGTGCCGCGCCGGCGATCCGCGCGTGCAGCACGGCGAGGTCGGCGGGCTGGAGCCTGCCGGACAGCTGGGCGAGGTCCCGTTCCAGGAGGAGTGCCCTGTCCACCTCGCCGACGGCGCTGAGCACGGTCAGCAGCAGGTCCAGCGCCCATGGCTCGGCTCTCAGGTCGCCGTGGAGGGCCAGCGCCCGGTCGATCAGCGCCAGGGCCGATCCGGCAGCGCCCGCGCCCAGCGCGCGCCGGCTGGCCTCCGCGAAAAGCTGCGAAGCCCCGGCACGGTCGCCGGCGTCGGCGAGCAGCGCCGCCGACAGCTGGCACCAGTCGCCCGGCAGTCCACTGTGGATCTCGTGGATGGTCCGCGCCATCGTCTCGGCCATCGCGGACCGTTCCTCGGGCAGGAGCTGGCTGAGCAGTGCCTCTGCGGTCAGCGCGTGCCGGAACACATACCAGCCGGGCTCCGCCTGGTCCGGCGCCAGCAGCCCGGCGTCGACACCGGCCCGCACCCCCGGCTTCGTACCGGCGGCCGCCGCCACGACCTGGTACGGGAACCGCCGCCCCAGCAGTGCCCCGAACCGCAGCAGCGCGTGCAGGTCCCCGCCGAGCTTCGCCGCCCGCTGGTTGACGCTCGCGGCGACGGTGGCCGGTACGCCGTCCCAGGCCGGCGTGCCGGGATCCTCCGGTACCCACCGCCCGTGGCTGCGGACCAGGCGCACCCCGGCGAGCAGTTCCTCGACGACGAACGGGTTGCCCTCGCTGTCCCGCCAGGCCCGCGCGGCCAGCTCGGCGGGCAGCGCGCCGGCGGGCACGCCGAGCAGGCCGGCCGACAGCTCGCGTACGTGCCCGGCGGTCAGCGGCCCCAGAGTCGTGATCCCGGCGGCCCGGCGCTGGGCGGCCGAGTAGGCGAGGTCGACGGCCGGGCAGGGCTCGGGGCGGGTGGTGGCCACGAGCAGGACGCGATGGCCGCCGAGGTTGTCCGCCAGGTACTCCACCACGGCCAGCGTGTCGGTGTCGGCCTCGTGCAGGTCCTCCAGTACCAGCAGGCAGCCGCCGGCCGCGCTGTCCGCGGCGAGCAGCCGC
Source organism: Longispora albida DSM 44784 (assembly GCF_000379825.1). GTDB lineage: Bacteria > Actinomycetota > Actinomycetes > Mycobacteriales > Micromonosporaceae > Longispora > Longispora albida. Next base: position 281,942 of record NZ_KB903837.1, on the reverse strand, counting down.
AGCACGGCCTCGCCGAGCAGGATCGGCGAGTGCTCGACGGTGCTGTGCGGCCAGCTGGGGCCGAGCAGCCCGGCCAGCGACTCCGGTACGCCGTCGTGGAACAGCGGGGCCAGCGCCTCGGCGAGCGGCCGGAACGGTATCCCGGCCACGGCCCCGCCGGCCCGGCCCCTGCGGACCCGCGCGCCGGTGGTGACCGCGACCCTGCTCAGCTCGGCGGCCATCCGGGACTTGCCGATGCCTGCCTCGCCGAGCAGGAACACGGCCTGACCTGCCCCGGCCATCGCGTCGCGCAGCACAGTGGACAGCGCGGCGAGTTCGCGCTCGCGGCCGACCAGCACGCCCGCGCGCGGCGGCCTCGCACCGAGCCGACCTACCAGAGGTCGTCCTCCTCGGACTCGAAGCTGGTACACAGGACCACGTCGCTGCCGGTGGTGGGGTGGTCACCGCTCCGGTCGAGCATGATCTGCCCCGCCGGGTGGCCGGGGCTGGTGCGGTCGGGATCCTTCCACAACCGGACGACGTCTTCCGCGCTCATGGTGTGCCCCTGCCTTCTCTGGCCGCCGCCGGGCGGCCTGTTACCAGATCTCGTCTTCGTCGTTCGGGAAGGTCGTGCAGTCCATCAGGTCGCTGAACGGCCAGCCGGCGATCGCGGTCACCGCGAGCGAGATCTGCCCGGCCGGGTGGTCGGCAGCCGTGTTGTCCGGGTCCTTCCAGGAACGGACGACGTCCTCAGCGCGCATCGCTGTCTCCCTGCTTCAGGTCGGAGTAGCCCCGTGGCGTCATCATTGTGCGACCACATTGGACTGGCGGCTAGACCTTGACTTTGAAGCCCAGTGTCCGGCCGCTGCCGACGAAGCCCAGGCTGGTGTAGAGCGCCTCCGCTGGGACGTTCTCCGCGTTGTGGTTGACGGTCACGCGAGTCAGTCCAGCAGCGCGCATGGCATGCATGGCGTGCAGCATGACGGCGCGCCCGAGGCCCTGCCGCTGGAATTCCCGGTGTGTACCGACCGGCTCGAAGTGCCCGATCCCGTTGACCGGATCGGACCACCACACGGTGTACGCGGCGACCCGCCCGTCCGCCGTCACAGCCACGATCTCGCGCGCCGGATCGTAGCCCGGCTTGGTCATCACGGCGTCCCGGTACTGACGCCCCGTCCAGTCCTCGCCGAACGACTGGTTCCGCGCTTCGGCGAGCTGGCCGGCGTCGTCCAAGGTGGCACTGCGGACGACATATCGATCCACTGTGGAGACGGGCGGCAACCGGGCCAGATCCCGCTCCCGGATGTCGTCCCAGACCCGGAAGTACTCGAAGCCCAGCCGTTCCAGCACCTCCACCCGGGCAGCGTCAGAGTCCCACACGTCCGTGAGCACGTACTCCTCGCTCGTCCCGGCCGCCGTCACCTCCACGGCATGCCGGATCATCGCGGCCTCGGCCTCGGTACCGCGCAGCCGGGGCGCAGTGAACACGTCGAAGGCGTTCCCGAAGCGGCGGCAGATCGCCAGCCCCGCGATCCCGCCCTCGTCCGCCCACAGCCGCACGACGTCGCCCACCGGGTACCGGCCGCGCAGGTTCTCGTAGATCCGGTGCGGGATCTCGCCCACGTGGTCGTACCCGGCCCGGCCCGCCGCCGCGATCCAGCCGGCCACGGCCTCCACCACAGCCGGGAAGTCCTCGTCCCGGTACCCCCGTACCCGCACCCGCTTCTCCCTCACGCCACGCTCAGCAGCCCGCCCCTCGGCACCCGGACCGTGGCGAGCCCGGCCGGGAAGTCCACCGGCCCGGCCCATACCACCACACCCGTGCAGCCCCTGACCTCGGCATTTCGCGTCTGGCCCGGCTCTGCCGCGAGGATCACGCGCTCGTCGGCGTCGGCGTTGGCGACCAGCAGCCGCCCGCCCGGCACCTCGACCGGCAGCGCCGAGTACCGCCCGGCGATCGTGGTGACGCCGTCGGTCGCGACGACCAGCGGATAGCCCTGCTCGGCGCGCGCCGGCCGGAGCAGGCCGAGCTGGAGGACGCCCAGGTGCTCGCGGGAGAAACCCAGCCAGAAGGCCACGGCTGCTCGTTGCGCGTCCGTCAGCGCCGTGAGGTCGGCGGAGATCTGCGGTACACCGAAAATGGCATTGATCAATTGGGCGGCGATGTCCTCCGGCGAGCTTGCCGGGTGCCACGTGACCGGGTCGGCGTGCACGGCGAGCGGGCCGGCGGTCAGCCGCAGGTCGATGATCCGCTGCCGGTTCTCCGCCGGCGACAGCGGGCAGTCGGCGGCGCGGACCATCGTCGCGTACGGCCACAGCAGGGGGCTGACGTAGTTCTGCCGGTGCTCGACCAGGACGTCGGGCCTGACCTCGCGCAGCCGGGCGTCGAGCTGCCCGAGCAGCTGGGCCAGGGCAGGCATGACGTCCGGGTCGGCATACGTGTCCACGAAGTCGACCTTGAGCCCGTCGCAGCCCCACTCGGCCACGGCTGCGGAGAGCTTGCCGGTCAGGAAGTCGCGGACCTCGGCGTGCCGCGGATCGAGCACACCCGCCTGAAGGTCCGGAATCTCCTTGAGCAGCAAGGGTTTCAGCTCACTCCAGGCCGCGGACCGCTCACCCAGGAAGGGCAGGGCGAACCACAGGATGTACGCGAGCCCGAGCGACCGCACCCGATGCACATGACCCGGCATGTCCGGGAAGACGGGCTCCCACTCTCCACAGTGGCCATACCCGCGCCCCGTGTCGGCCGTCTGCCAGCCGTCGTCCACGATGATGGCCGAGCAGCCCAGCCCGGCGGCCAGAACCGCCTGCTCCTCGACGGCCTCAGCCGTCACGTGCTGGTGCAGGGCATACCAGGTGCAGTAGGTCGGCAGCCGGGCTGCCAGCGGCACAGACCGCGCACTGTCACCCTGCCACCACGCCGCGACCTCGCCCAGCGCGGCGGCGAAGTGCACCCGCCGCAGGTCGATCCGCAGCTCGAACGGCTCGGCGTACTCCGCCCAGAACCGGAACTCCCCGGTCTCCTCGACCACGCCACCCGTCAGGACGGCCTCACCCGGTACCGGGCTGAGCGCCGCCGTGCACAGGCTGTCGTCCCCGGCCCCGATGAGTACCGCGACCGGAGCGCCCCGCGACAGCATCACCTTCGGCGGGCGCGCCCACGACGGGGGGAGCCAGCGCGGCCGGTCGCTGTCCGGCGTCCAGTACGCGACGGCGTCCGCGCACGGGATCGCCCACTCCACCCGGCCGCCGCCGAGCCGGACGACGATGACGCCGTCCTCCTCGGTGATGTCCGGGGCGGCCCCGTCCACTTCGAGCGTCAGGCCCGGCAGCGCGATGTGGACGGGGTCGGCGGCACTGGTGCCGTACGGTCGCCATACCATGTCAGCCGAGCGCCTTCCGCAGGAAGTCGAGCTCGATCAGCGCCAGGTCCTCCTGGAGCCCCGGCGGCGTCATGTGGCTCACGCCCGGCAGCATGAGGACGTTGTGCGGCTGGGCGGCACCGGTCAGCGCCTCCGACAGCCGGACCGTGTGCAGCGGGTGCACGTTGTCGTCGGCGTACCCGTGGATCAGCAGCAGGGGCCGGCTCAGCTTCGCCGCGTCGCCGATCAGCGCGTCGGCCGCGTAGCCATCCGGGTTCTCCGCAGGCAGCCCCAGGTACCGCTCGGTGTACGCCGTGTCGTACCACCGGAAGTCGGTCGGCGGCGCGCCAGCCGAGCCAGCGTGGAACACGTCCGGCCTGCGCAGCACCGCGAGCGCCGACAGGTACCCGCCGTAGGACCAGCCGCGCATCCCGACCCGGGTGAGGTCGAAGTCGGGATGCGCGGCGGCCAGCTCGTGCAGCGCGGCGACCTGGTCGTCGAGCACGACCTGCGACCAGCCGCGGAAGATGGCGCGGGTGAAGGCCGGCGACACGTTCGGGGTACCACGGTTGTCGATCGTCACGACCGCGAAGCCCTGGTCGGCCCACCACTGCTTCTTGTTCCAGCGGCGCGGCTCCAGCGCGATGTCCTGGTACCCGGGCCCGCCGTAGATGTCGATGAGCACGGGCAGCTTGGTGCCGGGCACGTGGCCGCGCGGGTACACGACGGCGGTCGGGATCTGGTGCTCGGTCACGCGGGCGAGGATCGGCTCCACCCGGTACGGGAACTTGGCGGCCAGGTCGGTCAGCGTGTGCCCGCCAGCCGTGCGGACAACACCGTCCACGGTGGCGCTCGTGACGACGATGGTCGCGCCGCCCGTGATGGCGCTGTGCACACCGGGCTGGTGTGTGAGCCTGGTCAGCTCGCCGTCCAGCGTGACCAGGAAGAGGTGCTGCTCGGAGGGGTCGCCGACGCCGGCCTCGATGACCAGCTCGTCGCCGAGGACGCCTGCGTAGCGGCGCACGTACAGCTCCGGCGGCGTGATGACCTTGCCGCCCACGGCCAGCGAGCGCGTCTCGCCGTCGATCGTGTGCAGCATCCGGCCGTCGTCGAGCAGGGCCGGGAGGCCGCCGGCCTGCTCGATCCAGTACTCGTCGGCCAGCGCGGCCCGCTGCGTCGTCTGCCCGCCCTTCGTGATCTCCAGCAGCTGGCAGTTCTGCTGGAGCCGGTCGTAGACGGTGATGATCCGGCCGTCCACCTCGGTCAGGTACGGATAGGTCTGCCGGTCCCAGATCACTTCGTTCCGCGTGCCGTCCAGCGCCACCACGTACAGCGCCGTGTCCGCGATCGGGCCGCCCACCAGCGGATACGCGAACGTGGCCACCGGCTCCTCCGGGCTGGCCGGGTCGGCGACGTGGCGGCGGCTGAGCATCGACTCGTCGGTCCGGACGATCAGCAGCGTGCCGTCGTCGAGCCACCAGTGGCCCCGGCTGCGGCCCAGCTCCTCAGCGGTGTTGAAGTCGGAGATGCCCCACCGGGCGCCGTCGTCGGGGGTGAGCTGCCCGATCCCGGTCACGTACACGGCGTCGTCCTCGACGTACGCCACCCGGCCGGCCCTCGGGCGCGGGTCCCAGGCCCGGCCGCCCGTCTCGATCTCCCGGGTCTCGGCACCGCTGAGGGTCACCTCGAACAGCCGGCCGCCGAGTGTGAAGACCGCGACCTCGCCGTCGCTCGCGTACGACCCGATCCCGGCCGCCTGGAGCCGGAGCCGCTCCCGCAGCATCCTTTCCGCCGCCGGCAGATCTTCCCGGGCGACGGGCCGGCCGAAGAGGTCGAGTGGGTCGGCGAGCCGCCGCTCGGCACCGGTGGCCACATCGACCGTCCACAGTGCGTCGACCGGGTCTGACGGGCCACTGGAACGAAGAAGGAGCAGGCCGGAGCCGCCGGAGGTCACGGTAATGGCCCGGGGGGCGCCGAAGGAGAACCGGCCGGTCCGGGCCGAGTCAGCGAGGTACTGGTCAGGCATGGTAGTGGTATATCACATACCACGAGTTAGGCTAACCTAAAATTTGCTCGGTCAAACATTGACACGGGTGACGTCGCTCGCAAGCATCTTCATATGGCGTACCTCAACAAAATGCAGGGACATGTCGTATCACTGTTCCGCATGGTGGTTGGTTTCCTGTTCGCGTGCCACGGCGCGTCCTCGGTGCTCGGCTGGTTCGGCGGATTCATGGGCAAGGGCGGCACGGTCGCCTTCGGCACCTGGCCCGGCTGGTGGGCCGGCGTCATTCAGCTCGTCGGCGGCATCCTCGTGATGCTCGGCCTCGGCACCCGGATCGCGGCGCTGATCAGCTCCGGCTCGATGGCCTACGCGTACTTCGTCGTCCACCAGGAGACCGGGCTCCTGCCCATCCAGAACGGCGGCGTCGCCTCGGCGATGTACTGCTGGGCCTTCTTCCTCATCGTCTTCACCGGCGCGGGTCCGCTGTCACTCGACGCGGTGCTGAGCCGCAGCCGCACGACGGCACCCGCGCCCGAGCCCGAGGGCGCGAGCGTCTGAGAGTTTGTCCTGGCCAACCACGGGGTATGACCTCCTGGCAGACCTGATCACAGGCCCTGCCAGGAGGTGCGCCATGTCCGCGACTGCCATACGCCACCAGCCGGACCCGCAGCCGGAGCCCGACCCGATCGAGCGGCCCTACGATCCGGAACCCCAGCCGCACGACCCCGTGGAGCCACCCAGCCCGCTGCCCGAACCGCCGCACTAGGCGCCGGTACTACTAGATAGCGCGCAGCGCCTCGAGCGCCTTGTCGGCGTGCACGCTCATCCGGAGTTCGCTCTTGATGATCTCGACGATCCGGCGGTCCTTGCCGATCACGAAGGTGTGCCGCTTGACCGGGAGCAGGCCGATGCCGCGCTTCACCCCGAACTGCGCCGCGACGGCCCCGCCCTCGTCGGCCAGCAGCGGGTAGTCGAACGCGTGCATGTCGGAGAACTGCTTCTGCTTGTCCACGGTGTCGGGGCTGATCCCGACCCGCTGCGCGCCGGCCTCCGCGAACTCGGCCGCCAGGTCGCGGAAGTGGCAGCTCTCCGCGGTGCACCCGGCCGTCATCGCCGCCGGGTAGAAGAACAGCACCACCGGGCCGTCGGCCAGCAGCGTGCTGAGCTTGCGGAGCTGGCCCTGCTGGTCGGGCAGCTCGAAGTCAGGGGCGAGGTCTCCGGGCTTCATGGCAGCAACCCTAGAGCCTCGCACCCTCAGGAACCAGGGCAGGTGACGGTCAAGACACCTCGTCCGGGACATCCGCCCCGTACAGGGCGATCAGGCCGTCGGCCAGCGAACCCCGCCAGCTCACGTAGTCGTGGCCGCCGGAGTACTCGGAGTAGTGCAGCTCGTAGCCCCGGGCCAGGAGCGCGTCCCGCATCCGCCGGTTCGCGTCCAGGATGGACTCGGCGAGGACCGACTTCGTGGTCTCCAGCGAGCCGGCCTCCAGGTACCAGCGGATCGGGCGGGCCGGGCCGTCCGCGACGTCCGCCGCCAGCTCGAAACCGGTCATCCGCTCGTTCTTCCAGCCGAAGGAGCCCGACTGGGACAGGACGGCGCCGAACAGGTCGGGGCGGCTCAGCGCCGCGTACGCCGCGAACGTGCCGCCGAGGCTCGACCCGGTGACCGTGGCCGGGGCCTCGGAGACGTGCCAGCCGGAGCGGACCCAGGGCAGCAGCCCGCCGACCAGCTGCTCCTCGAAGTACCCGGGGTTACAGGACAGTTCCTCGCTCCGCCGGGCGTTCTCGTGACCACTGTGGACGAACAGCGCCACGACCGGCGGGATGCGGCCGGCCGCGATCAGGTTGTCCAGGATCGTGGGCGCGGGAACGGTGTCGGTGACGTACCCGTCGCCGTCGAAGACGACGAGCAGCGGATACGGCGCGCCGTCCGTGGAGTAGCCGTGCGGCGTGTAGACCCAGGTCTCCCGATCGTCGTAGCCGGAGTCGTGGGCGGTCACCTTGCCTGCGGGTACAGAGTCGCCGGCGTTGACCCACGGCTGGGCCGGAGCGTCAGGCAGCTCGACGACCGACAGCTTCGTCCCGCCGGGGAAGACGAACTCCCTGGGGTTGCGCGGGTCGTGGTGGACCTGGAGCGACGGCCAGTGCTCCGGGAGCAGCTCGTTGGCCGGCGGGTCGACGAGGATGCGGTAGGTCGCGCGCAGGTTGTCCGGCAGGTCGAGGGTCAGCGACCACTCGTCACCCTCGTGCCGGGTGAAGGCCGTCTTGCTCAGGTCGGAGAAGTCGCCGAGCTGCCCCAGAAGTACTACTTGTTCTGCTTCGCCCTGCCAGGTGAAGGTCACAGTGGACATTCCGGGTGTGCCGGAGGGCTCCACGATCGGGTTCTCCAGCCGGAAACCCTTGCCGGTGGCCCCGCGGATCAGCTCGTCGGCGTTCATGCTCTCCCCGATGTCAGTATGACCGAACGATTGATGACTGAACGTCTCGCCAGTTTTACGAACCCGGCCGGCCCGCGCCATCGGCCCAACGGCCGGGAACGGGTTTGTCAGACCCCGCCGTTAGGCTCCGCGCCTATGAGTACCGAGACGACGTATCTGGAGCTGTCGGAGGACGGCGGCGGATCGCACAAGTTCTACGAGGTCGTGGTCGAGGGCGGCACGGTGACCATCCGCTATGGACGGATCGGCGAGTCCGGCCAGGTGAAGACGAGCAGCTTCGCCGACCTCACCAGGGCGAGGGCCGAGGCGCAGAAGAAGATCCGCGAGAAGATGCGCAAGGGGTACGAGGAGGCGGTGCAGGGCGTCCGCCAGCGCCGCGCCGTCACCCGCCGTGTCATCCAGAGCGTCGTGTCCACGGCTTCCAGGGCTCCCGTGCTGTGGCGTTTCCGCTCGGGCGCCTCGGCCTTCGGCATCTTCGTCGACGAGCACAAGGCGATGGTGGGCAACGAGGACGGCCAGATCTACACCCTGGCGCTCGACGGCCAGGTCACCCGGCAGTACCGGCTGCCGGACGGCGTGAAGTGCATCGTCGCCGACGACGACTGGATCTACGCTGGCTGCGACGACGGCAACGTGTACGACCTGTCGGGCAAGGCGCCCCGCGTCTCCTACGAGATCGCCCGCGACGTCGACATCTACTGGCTGGACATCCACGACGGCGTCCTCGGCGTCTCCGACGCCGGCGGCGGGATCTCGGTGTTCAACCACGAGGACGAGTTCCAGTGGCGGCGGCCGGGCAACGGCACCGGCGGCTGGATGGTGCGCTGCGACGACCTGGGCGTCTACCAGGGCCACTCCAACGGCGTCACCATGTACGACTGGGAGACCGGCAAGGAGCTGTGGCACCAGTCCACCAAGGGCGGCGTGCTGTTCGGCTGGCAGGAGGCGGAGGCCGTCTACGCCGGTACCGTGCGCAACCAGGTGCACGCGCTGTCGAAGACGGGCAAGCCGCTCAAGGTGTACCAGTGCGACGCCTCGGTCTACTCGTGCGCGACGTCGCCCGACGGCCGGTACGTGTTCGCCGGTGACAACCACTCCTCCGTGTACTGCTTCGACGCCGACGGCACGCGGCTGTGGAAGCTCGGTACCGGCTGCGGCTCGGCGTTCTCCATGCAGTACCGGGACGAGCGGCTGTACATCGTCACCACGGACGGCTCGCTGGCCTGCATCGACGCGAGCGAGGCCGCGATCAAGGCAGCCCAGGCCGGTACCGTTCCGCAGACCCGGGACATCAAGGCGCCGAAGCTCGACGCGATCCTCCCCTCGTCCACTGTGGAGACCGTAGCCGAGGCAGCAGGCGGCGTGATCGTCGAGTGCTACGCGGCGGGCAGCGAGCTCCGGATGCGCGTGGTCAGCCCCGGCTTCCAGCAGTCGTGGCGCGTCCAGTTCCCGAAGCAGATCCGCACGGCCGGCGCCCGGTACGTGGTGGACGAGGTGCGCGAGTCCGTCCGAGGCGGCTTCTACCGGGCGTATGGCGACATCCGCCGGCTCAGCTAGAACCCCGCGTTAACAGCCGCTCAACGGGTCTGGCCGGGGAGGTGTGTCGTGTGTAACATACCACCAACCCTGGCCAGGGCCTGCCTCGCGCAGGTCACGGCCCCTCCCCATCCCCCCAGGTGAGAGGACACCCCGAGTGCGCAGAACAACTGCGGTCGCGGCTGGTCTCGCGGCGCTGCTCGGTGCCGCGGCACTGACAGGACCGGCGATGGCCGGCCCGCCGTCCGCTGAGCAGGCAGCCCCCGCCGAGGCGAAAGACCAGCGGGCGCCCCTCAGCCCGCAGCAGCTCGGACAGCAGGCGCTGCGGCGCAAGGCCATCGAGCAGCTCACCTCCGGCACCCCGGCGGCCGCCCAGCGCGGCTTCGCGAAGAGCGGCGGCCGGGCCGTGCAGGTCGGCAACAGCTACGTCGAGGTCGCACAGGAGCGCAAGGACCAGATCTTCGTGGTCCTCGCCGAGTTCGGCGACAAGATCGACAACACCACCATGCACAACGGCGAGGTCAAGTACGGCGGCGCGCCCGGGCCGCTGCACAACGCGATTCCCGACCCCGCGACGCAGAACGACAACCACACGCTGTGGCGGTCCGACTTCGACCGGGCGTACTACCAGGACATCTACTTCAACCAGTCGAAGGGCGCGAACTCGCTGCGCAACTTCTACCGGGTGCAGTCCTCCGGCCGGTACGACATGGACGGCCAGGTCTCCGACTGGGTGAAGGTGCCGTACAACGAGGCGCGTTACGGCTCAGACCGCTGTTCCGACGGCGGGATCTGCTGGTCCAACTGGGATCTGGTGCGCGACTCGGCCAACGCCTGGTACGAGCGCGAGGTCGCCAAGGGCCGCAGCACCGCGGAGATCAAGGCCGAGCTGGCCAAGTTCGACGTGTGGGACCGTTACGACTTCGACAACGACGGCAACTTCGACGAGCCCGACGGCTACCTCGACCACTACCAGGTCATCCACGCAGGCGTGGACCAGACCTGGGGCGGCGGCGCCCAGGGCAACGACGCCGTGTGGGCGCACCGGTACTTCGCGTACTGGCCGTCCAAGGGTGAGGCCGGCCCGTCCGGCAACAAGAACGGCGGCACCCAGATCGGCGACACCGGCATCTGGGTCGGCGACTACCTGACCGCCGGCGAGAACAGCGGCATCGGCCTGATCGCCCACGAGTTCGGCCACGACCTCGGCCTGCCCGACCTCTACGCGAGCGAGGGCGAGAACTCGGTCAGCTTCTGGTCGCTGATGTCCTCCGCCTCGTACCTGTCCAAGGAGAACGGCCAGACCGGCGAGTTCCCCGGCGACCTCGACGCGTGGAGCAAGCTCCAGCTCGGCTGGCTGAACTACGAGAAGGCCAAGGCCGGCACGGAGTCAGAGCACGTGCTGGGCGTGTCCTCGTACAACACGGACAAGAAGCAGGCCGTGATGGTCGAGCTGCCGCCACGGCAGGTCACCACGGAACTGGCCGACCCGTTCCAGGGCGCGAAGCAGTGGTGGTCCGGCCGGGGTGACTACCTCGACGAGACGCTGACCCGTGAGCTGGACCTGGCCGGGGCCAGCACGGCCCGGGTCAACGCGAAGAGCCAGTTCTGGATCGAGGAGGACTACGACTACCTCTACGCCGAGGCCTCCACAGACAACGGCAAGACCTGGAAGAGCGTCGGCGGCACGATCAACGGTGCTCCGATCCCGGCGGTCAACGGCCGCCCGGGGCTGACCGGCCGGTCGTCCGGCTGGGCTGACGTGTCGTACAACCTGGACAGTGTCGCCGGTGGCAAGGCGCTGTTCCGGTTCCGCTACGTCACGGACACCAACACCGCCGAGAACGGTTTCCTGGTCGACGCGATCAGCGTGACGGCCGACGGCAACGTCGTGTTCAGCGACGACGCCGAGAACGGGGACAACGGCTGGGCCGCTCAGGGCTTCTCGCTGGCCGGCAAGACCGGTTCGAAGGCGCACGCCCGCTCGTACCTCGTGGAGAACCGCCGCTACGCGGGCTACGGCGCGTTCCTCCAGACCGGCCCGTACAACTTCGGCTGGTCCGGGGTCGAGGGCAAGTCGAAGCTGGTGGAGCACTACCCCTACCAGGACGGCGTGCTGATCTGGCTCTGGGACAGCTACTACACCGACAACAACACCAAGCAGCACCTCGGTGCGGGCATGATCCTGCCGATCGACGCCCGGGCCGGCGCCCTGAAGTTCGCTGACGGCTCGCTCGTCAACATGCGGGCTCAGCCGCTGGACGCCACGTTCGGCCTGAAGTACACGGACTCGATCACCCTCCACAAGGGCGGTGTCGCGACGGTGCTGAAGAAGCAGCCTCCGGTCAAGGCGTTCAACGACAAGACCGGCGTCTACTTCGACCCCGCGATCCCGCAGCTCGGGGTCAAGGTGCCGGCCACCGGCACGAAGATCGAGGTCGTGAAGGAACACGCTCAGGGCCGCGAGACCACCATCCGGGTCTCCGCAGCCTGAGTGGCATGACGAGCCTGCCGGGCGCGCGACCCCGGGCAGGCGGCAAGGCCGGGTCCGGCTCCCACCAGGCGGGCCCGGCGCACTCCCCGCACCGGTGATCCTTTCCGGTACCGGGGAACAGAGCCCCGCGAAGCCTCCGTTCGCGGGGCTTTGTGCTGCTCAGAACCCGGTTACTCCGGCAGGTTGGACCGGTCGGGGAGCACGACGCGGACCTCGGTGACCGCGCTGATCGGGACCGGCCCGTAGATGTGCGGGAACTTCTCGGCCCGGCCGCGCGCCGCCGGCTCCGGCACCACGGGTACCTCGAGCCGGAACGTGTCGATCACCAGGAGCAGCAGCTCGGTGACGTCGGAGTAGTACCGGTCGGCCACGCCGCGTACCTGGTCGGCGTAGGAGGCGTGGATGTAGCCCTCTTCCGCGAGCGTGGTCGCCCGGGTGGACATCGTGTACTCGCCGGCGGCCACGGCCGCGTCCCAGGTGCCCTGCTCAGTCAGGTGGTAGATCTCCGCCATAGCTCGCAACGTACCGGAGGGGCGGCGGCCAGGCGATCAATCCGGCGGGATGTCCGGCAGACAAGGCACATGTCATTCATGCGTCCCGATGTTCCCCGGAGGCGGTCCGCGGACAGAGGATGACGGGGCAAGGCTTTCCCACCACCTGGACCATCACCCGGAAAGGACGTGCACACCCATGCTCCGACGTGCCTTGTTCACCACTCTCGTGGCCGGCAGCCTGTTCCTCGCGGCCGCGCCGCCGGCCCAGGCGATCCCGATTCCACCGGAGCGCCACTTCAAGCTGATCACGTACTTCACGACGTCGGCCAAGACCCAGATGACCGGGCAGTTCTGGCAGTACGGCGACTGCGGGTCGCACGCGTGGGACTGGGGTTACAAGACGGCGTACTACAACGTGTACTACACGGCCTGCTGATATCCGCTGACATAACCGCTGGCTTACCGGGCCGGGCTCAGTCCGGCCCGGTAAGCCGCATTTTCGGGCATACCATCCACTGAGCACGGATGTTCGCAAGATTTGCGCATGCGTTCCAGGTAACACGAAAGAAATTCTGGGCGATAATCCGGGAGTACTCGAACGGCTCAGTCCAAACAGGAGGAAGCCTGATGAGAGCTCTCTTACGTATCGCGGCCGCCAGTGTGCTGGTGCTCAGCACCGGGGCCGCGGCCGGCTGCTCGGCCAAGGACAGCGCCGACGGCGACGGATCACTCAAGGGTCAGACGATCGAGGTCGCCGCCGTGTGGTCGGGCGACGAGCAGACGAAGTTCTTCAAGGTGCTCGACACCTTCGCGAAGAAGACCGGCGCGACCGTGTCCTACAGTTCCACCGGCAACGACATCGCCGCCGTGCTCGGCAGCAAGATCTCGGGCGGGAAGCCACCGGACATCGCGGTGCTCCCCCAGCCCGGCCTGCTCACCGACCTGGCCAAGCGCGGCAGCCTCAAGCCGGTCAGCTCCGGTACCAAGACCGCAGTGGAGAAGAACTACGCGCCGATCTGGAAACAGCTCGGCACCGGAGCCGACGGCCAGCTGTACGGCGTGTGGCTGAAAGCGGCCAACAAGAGCCTGGTCTGGTACCGGCCGGACAGCTTCACCGCCGCCGGCGTCCAGCCACCGTCCACCTGGGACGACTTCACCAAGAACCTGAAGACGCTGTCGGAGGCCGGCACTCCCCCGCTGTCGGTGGGTGGCGGTGACGGCTGGGTGCTGACCGACTGGTTCGAGAACGTCTACCTCCGGGTCGCCGGAGCCCAGATGTACGACAAGCTCGCCAGGCACGAGATCCCCTTCACCGACCCGACGGTCGTCGAGACGCTCCGGCTGCTCGGTGAGCTGTGGGGCGCGCCCGGCATGATCCCGGGTGGCCCGGCCGCAGCGCTCCAGGTGAAGTTCGAGCAGTCGGTGACGCAGGTGTTCGGCGACACGCCCAAGGCGTCCGTCGTGTACGAGGGTGACTTCGTCGCGACGAACATCCAGAAGGAGACCCGGGCGAAGGTCGGCGAGACGGCCAAGTTCTTCGACTTCCCGTCGATCAAGGGTTCCAAGCCCTCGGTGGTCGGCGGCGGGGACGTCGCCGTAGCGCTGAAGGACTCCAAGGGCGGGCAGGCGCTGCTCGAATGGCTGGCTGGCCCCGAGGCCGCCGGGATCTGGGCCAAGCAGGGCGGGTTCCTGTCCCCGAACAGGAACCTCGACACCAGCACGTACCCGGACGCGACGACGAAGGCGCTCGGCGTGGCCATCATCAAGGCTGGCGACGAGTTCCGCTTCGACATGTCCGACCTGGCACCGAGCGCGTTCGGCGGCACGCCGGGCAGCGGGGAGTGGAAGATCCTCCAGGAGTTCCTGGCGAATCCGTCCGACGTGGCTGGGACGGCGGCGAAACTGGAGGCTGCCGCCGCGAGTGCCTACAAGTGAAGCGGGCGGCCGTCTTCTGCGGGCCGGCCCTGGTACTGCTGGCAGCGCTGGTGGTGTACCCCATCGGGTACACGATCGTGCGGAGCCTGTTCGGCGGCGACGGTGAGAGTTTCGTCGGCCTGGCCAACTACCAGGAGATCTTCACCTCGCCCGAGACGCTGACCGCGCTGCGCAACAACGCGGTCTGGGTGGTACTCGCGCCCAGCCTGGTCACGATCGCCGGCCTATTCTTCGCGGTGCTCACGGACCGGATCCGCTGGGCGTCCGCCGTCAAGGTGGTCATCTTCCTGCCGATGGCGATCTCGTTCCTGGCCGCTGGTGTCACCTGGCGGATGGTGTACGAGGCTGATCCCGACCGTGGCATCGCCAACGCCGCCATCGTCACGGTGCACGACGCGTTCGCGGACCGTCCGCCCTACCCTGGCGCGCGGCTGCGTTCCACTGAGGACACAGCCGGGAGGTTCGCGGTCGTTGGCGTGCCGGCTCCGGCTGACGGCGTGCAGGCCACCGAGGGCGGAAGCGGCGTGGTCTGGCTCGACTTCGCCCCGGGCGGCGGCGGGCGTCCCGGCGTGATCGACCCGGGCGAGAAGGGCCTGCCCGGCGTCAGGGTCGAGGCGGTCCGGGACGGCAAGGTGGTCGCGGAGACGACGACCGGGCCGGACGGCAGGTACACGCTGCCCGCCGGGGACCACACGATCCGCTTGCCGGACAGCAACTTCGCCCAGCCCTTCAACGGCGTCGACTGGCTCGGGCCGTCCGTGGTGACTCCGGCGATCATCGGCGCGTACGTCTGGATCTGGGCCGGCTTCGCGATGGTCCTGATCAGTGCCGGGCTGGCCGGGATCCCCCGGGAGACCCTGGAAGCGGCCAGGATCGACGGGGCCTCCGAGTGGCAGGTGCTGCGCAGGGTGACCATTCCCCAGCTGAGACCGGTGCTGGTCGTGGTCTGGGTGACGATGGTGATCAACGTGCTCAAGGTGTTCGACCTCGTGCTGGTCCTGGCACCCGAGGCGGTGCAGGCCGACGCGAACGTGGTCGCGCTCCAGATGTGGCGGGTGTCGTTCGGCGGGGCCAGGGATCTCGGGCTGGGCTCGGCGCTCGGCGTGCTGCTGTTCCTGCTCGTCCTGCCCGCGATGCTGTTCAACCTTCGGCGGCTGAGGAGAGAAGGATGAAACGGGCTCTCGTCGTCCTCGTCGGGCTGCTGTGGCTGACCCCGGCGGCCGGGCTGCTGGTGTCGAGCCTGCGGCCGGCCCGCGCGGTGAACTCCTCCGGCTGGTGGACCTTCGGGGAGCTGACCTTCGACGGGTACGCCAAGCTGCTGTCCGACGACCGGATGCTCGGGGCGCTGTGGAACACGGTACTGATCACCGTGCCGTCCACTGTGCTCGTCGTGGTGCTCGGGGCGATGGCCGCCTACGCCTTCGCCTGGGGCCGCTTCCCCGGCCGCGACTGGCTGTTCCTGGTCGTGGTCGCGCTGATCGTCGTACCCGTGCAGGTCGCGCTGATCCCGGACGCCGAGCTGCTCGGCAACCTGGGCCTGTTCGGCTCGATCCCGGGCGTCGTGCTGTTCCACGTGGCCTTCGGGCTGCCGTTCGCGATCTTCCTGCTCCGCAACTTCTTCGTCGCCATCCCGCGCGAGCTGCTGGAGGCCGCCCGGATCGACGGCGGCTCGGACGGCACGATCTTCCGGAAGGTGATCCTGCCGCTCGGCTGGCCAGCCATCGCCTCGCTGGCCATCTTCCAGTTCCTCTGGGTGTGGAACGACCTGCTCGTCGCGCTGGTGTTCGCCAGCCCGGACTCGGCTCCGATCACCTACGCGATCCGCGAGCAGACCCGGTCGTTCTCGTCCAACATCGACGTGATCGCGCCGGGGGCGTTCCTGTCGATGCTCGTGCCGCTGGCGGTCTTCTTCGCCTTCCAGCGGTACTTCGTCCAGGGCCTGATGGCCGGCTCCGTGAAGTGATCACGTGAGCCGGCCATCGCGCCGTGCTTCCTGCTACCTGACGAGCGCCGGCTCCCGTACCTCGGCCACGGGTGCCTTGCGGGCCGGGGCCATCGCGCCCCAGACCACCGAGCCGATCACCAGCGCGGCGCCGAGCAGCTGCCAGCCGGTCAGGGCCTGGCCGAGCACCACCCAGCCGAGTACGGCGGCCACGACCGGGCTCATCAGGCCGAGCATGGACACCCGGGCCGGGGCCAGTTTCGCCACCCCGCGGAACCACAGGGCGTAGGAGAGCATCGCGCCGAAGACGACCAGGTAGCCGTAGCCGGCCAGGTTCTTCCCGTTCAGCTCGCCCGGCAGCCCCTCGACCGCGAGGGTCAGCGGCAGCAGGAGCGCCCCGCCGATCGCGAGCTGCCAGCCGGTCAGCGCGAGCAGCCCTGCTTGAGGCGCACCCCACTTGCGGCCCAGCACCGTACCGAGAGCCATGACCACGGTCCCGGCGGCTCCGGCGGCGAGCCCGAGGGTGTCGAGGACGGCCGTGGCGCGCAGGACGACCAGCGCGACGCCGATCAGGCCGAACACGCTCGCGATCAGGGTGCGGGGCGCGGGGGCGAGCCGCAGCAGCGGGTAGCTCAGGGCTGCCACCACGAAGGGGCCGAGCGCGGCGACGATGGCGCCGACGCCGCCGGGCAGCCGGTACGCGGTGATGAAGATCAGCGGCTGGAAGGCCGCGATGTTCAGGACGGCCAGCACGGCCGACTTCCACCACCAGGACCCGGCAGGGAGCTTACGGGTGAACAGGATGAACAGCAGCCCGGCCGGGAGGCAGCGGATCGTGGCGGCCAGCAGCGGGCGGTCGGCCGGCAGGAGTTCCGTGGTGATCAGGTAGGTCGAGCCCCAGATCATCGGGGCCAGTGCGGTGAGCAGCATGGCGGGCTCCGGTAGTATCTCAACGTTGAAGTAATGCGCTGACTTTAACGTTGAAAGGTTCAACATTGAAAGACCATGTGGACTTGATCACTGACCAGTGGCGGACGGAACGTCCCGAACTGGACCCCACGCCGATCGGGGTGATCGGCCGGATGGGCCGGCTCAGCGCGCTGCTCGACAAGGAGCTCAAGACCTTCTTCGCCGCGCACGACCTGGAGACCTGGGAGTTCGACGTGCTGGCCACGCTGCGGCGCTTCGGCGAGCCGTACGAGATGAGCATGGGCGCGCTGTTCGGCAACATGATGGTCACCTCCGGCGCGATCACCAACCGTGTCGACCGGATGGCGGCCCGCGGACTGGTCGAGCGGTGCGCCGACCCGGGCGACCGGCGGTCCGTGCGGGTCAAGCTCACACCGGAGGGGCTGCGCCGCGTCGAGGCGGTGGTCGGCCTCCACCTGGACAACGAGCGCCGCCTGCTCGCCCCGCTCAGCGAAGACGAACACGACCAGCTGGCCGTCCTGCTCAAACGGCTACTACTCTCCCTGGGCGATCACGCCTAGCCACGCATCAGCCGTTCCACCCCGGCACAGGTACAAAATCACGATCTTGATCTTGCTTTGGATCTTGACCTTGACCTGACCTGAGGTGGCCCGCTGAGTGCGGGGCTGGCAAGCATTCCGGACGCCCGCATACCGGTGTTGTATGCGGGTCCGGAATGCGCAGTCCAGCGTCGCACTCAGCGGGTCGGCACTACCGTGTGGCACGATCGGGGGCACTATGAGTCTCACCGATCAGATCCCGCGTGACGCCAGCCCCGACGCACTGTTCGACGCCTTCTCGGCCTGGACGGAGGGCCAGGGCCTCAGCCTGTACCCGGCCCAGCAGGAGGCGCTGATCGAGATCGTCTCCGGCGCGAACGTCATCCTGAGCACCCCGACCGGCTCTGGCAAGTCGATGGTGGCGATCGGCGCGCACTTCGCGGCCCTGGCCTCCGACCGGACCACGTTCTACACCGCGCCGATCAAGGCGCTCGTGTCGGAGAAGTTCTTCGCGTTGTGCCAGGTCTTCGGCCCGGAGAACGTCGGCATGCTCACCGGAGACGCCTCGGTGAACGCCGACGCGCCCGTGATCTGCTGCACCGCGGAGATCCTGGCGAACCTGGCCCTGCGGGAGGGCAGGGACGCCGACGTCGGCCAGGTGGTCATGGACGAGTTCCATTTCTACGCCGAGCCCGACCGGGGCTGGGCCTGGCAGGTGCCGATCGTCGAGCTGCCGCAGGCCCAGTTCGTGCTGATGTCGGCGACGCTCGGCGACACGACCCGGTTCGTGGCCGACCTGACCCGCCGGACCGGCCGGGACACGTCGGTGGTCGCCTCCGGCGAGCGCCCGGTACCGCTGCTGCACTCCTACGTGACGACGCCGCTGCACGAGACGATCGAGGAGCTGCTGAGCACCAAGCAGGCTCCCGTGTACATCGTGCACTTCACGCAGGCCGCCGCCCTTGAGCAGGCCAGCGCGCTGATGAGCATCAACATGTGTACCCGGGCGGAGAAGGACGCCATCGCCGACCTGATCGGCGGCTTCCGGTTCTCGTCGAGCTTCGGCAAGACCCTGTCCCGGCTCGTCCGGCATGGGATCGGCGTGCACCACGCCGGCATGCTGCCCAAGTACCGGCGGCTGGTCGAGCTGCTGGCGCAGGCCGGGCTGCTCAAGGTGATCTGCGGGACGGACACGCTCGGCGTCGGCATCAACCTGCCGATCCGTACCGTGCTGTTCACCGGGCTCAACAAGTTCGACGGGCAGCGGATGCGGCTGCTCAAGGCCCGCGAGTTCCACCAGATCGCCGGCCGGGCCGGGCGGGCCGGTTTCGACACGCTGGGCACGGTGATCGTGCAGGCACCCGAGCACGTCGTCGAGAACGAGAAGGCCGTCGCCAAGGCCGCCGGCGACCCGAAGAAGCTGCGGAAACTGGTGAAGAAGAAGCCGCCGGAGGGCTTCGTCGGCTGGGGCCAGCCGACCTTCGAGCGCCTCGTCGGGGCCGATCCGGAGCCGCTGACCTCGTCCTTCCACGTCAGCCACTCGATGGTCCTGAACGTCGTCGAGCGCGGTGGTGACGTCTTCGCCAGCATGCGGCACCTGCTCACCGACAACCACGAGTCCCCGGCTGCCCAGCGCGCGCACATCCGCCGGGCCATCGCGATCTACCGGGCGCTGCGCACCGCCGGGATCGTCCAGCAGGACGAGAACGGGCAGATCAAGCTCACCGAGGACCTCCAGCTCGGCTTCGCGCTCAACCAGCCGCTGTCCCCGTTCGCGGTGGCGGCGACCGAGCTGCTGTCCGCCGAGGACCCCAGCTACGCGCTCGACGTGGTGTCCATCATCGAGTCCGTCCTGGAGGACCCGCGCCAGATCCTCTACGCCCAGCAGAACAAGGCCAAGGGCGAGGCTGTCATGCAGATGAAGGCCGACGGCATCGAGTACGAGGAGCGGATGGCGCTCCTGGAGAACATCACGCACCCGCGGCCGCTGGCCGAGCTGCTCGAAGCCGCGTTCGACTCGTACCGCAAGAGCCACCCGTGGGTCGCCGACCAGCGCCTGTCGCCCAAGTCGGTCGTCCGCGAGATGTACGAGCAGGGCATGACCTTCGGCGAGTACGTCTCCTACTACAACCTGGCCCGCTCGGAGGGCCTGGTCCTGAGGTACCTGGCCGACGCGTACCGCGCGCTGCGCCAGACCGTGCCGGAGGACGCGAAGACCGAGGAGATCCACGACATCGTCGAGTGGCTCGGCGAGCTGGTCCGCCAGGTCGACTCCAGCCTGCTCGACGAGTGGGAGCAGCTGCGCAACCCTGGCGAGGAGGACACCGGCCGCCCGCCGGTGGACAGCACGCCGCCGGCCGTGACCCGCAACGTCCGCGCCTTCCGGGTGCTGGTCCGCAACGCGCTGTTCCGCCGGGTGGAGCTGGCGGCGCGCAGCCGGTACCAGGAGCTGATGGATCTCGACCAGGGCTTCGACTGGCGCACGGCGATGGAGGAGTACTTCGACGAGCACGACACGCTCGGTACCGGCCCCGACGCACGCGGCCCGGCCCTGCTGATGATCACTCAGGAGAAGGAACGCTGGCTCGTCCGGCAGATCTTCGACGATCCCGAGGGCGACCACGACTGGGGGATCAGCGCAGAGGTCGACCTGGCAGCCTCCGACGAGGCTGGCGAGGCCGTCATCGAGATCACCGCCGTCAACCGTCTTGGCTGACCTCACGTACCCCGAGGCCGGCGGCACGGCTCGTCCTGCGCTGCCGGCCGGGTACAGCCATCTGCGCGTCCGGACGAACCTCGGGCATGTCCGGCTCGCCGGCGCCGCAGAGGCGCTGTTCACGTGGCGGATGCACCGCGCCATCCCGGTCGGCGTCACCACCACGGCCCCGCGCGCCGTACCGGGAGCCGAGCTGACCGTCCACCTCGGACCGATCTCGGCTCCGTGCCGCGTCGTGTGGACGGTCGAGGAGGAGAGCCGGGCCGGCTGGGCGTACGGCACGCTGCCCGGCCATCCCGAGCGGGGCGAGGAGGCGTTCTGGCTGGAGGAGGCCGGCGACGGGCAGGTGTGGCTCACGGTCATCGCGTTCAGCCAGCCAGCGGCCTGGTACGCGAGAATGGTGAAGCCGGTCGTGCCGCTGTTCCAGAATCTCTACGCCCGGCGCTGCGGGGTTGTCCTCAGGAGACTGGCTCGCAGCCGGCCGCACGGGCGAACAGGTCCAGCCGGCCGGCCACGTTGAGTTTCAGCGGCGGGCACGGCGGCTTGCCCTCCCGCCACAGCTTCGGGCACGCGCCCCCGCACAGCGGCAGGATGCGGCAGTCCCGGCACCCGGTCTCGCCGCCGTCCAGCGCGTCGTACCAGTCGTCGAACTCGCCTTCCGGCCGCAACTCCCCCGCCGCCAGCACAGGCAGCGACGACACCGCCCGATCCTCGAAGCCGGGCACGAGCGGCTGTTCCGTGCAGGAGTAGACCCGGCCGTCCGGCGAGACGACCTCGGAATGCCGCGTGACAGCCACGCACGGCACCTGAACGGGCCTGATCGGCACCAGAGCGCACGTAAGGCCGTTCCGGTGGTAGGCGGCCAGCCAGTCCAGCTCGATCGCAGCCATCCGTTCGGCGGCGAGCCGCACCGCGCTCACGTCATTGCCCCACGAATGAATGGGCGCCGGATAGAAACTCACCTTGGGATGCGCGAGCCCCGACTCGGCCATAGCGGCGGCGAATTCTCCGGACAGGTGCGCATTGTGCTCGCCGACGTTCGTCCTGATGCGCCATTGTGGACACTCATCGCGAACAGACTGCGCGATCAGCCGCACAATGTGCCGGAAAGAGCCAGACCCATTCTTGAGTACCCGGCTCGCGTCGTGCTCGGCCTCCGGCCCGTCCACGGTCACCTCGATGGTGCCGACCCGGCAGGCACCGTGCAGTTCCGCGAGCTTGCGCTCGTCGAGCAGCGCGCCATTCGTCACGATGTACCCCGAGTAGCCGACCCCGGCCTCGTCCGCCGCCGCGATGAACCGGCGCGACAGGTCCCGGATGATCGCGTACCCCATCAGGGGCTCCCCGCCGAACCACCGCACGTGGACGTCGTCGTACCGTCCACTCCGGATCGCCGCCGTCACCCGGGCAACCAGCGCGTCCCGGTGTCCCGCCGAGGTGACACCGCGACGGTGCTCCTGCCCGCAGTACGAGCAGGCCATGTTGCAGTAGCTCGTGGGCATGATGACGAAGCCCCGCGTACGCCGCCCGGCAGCAGCGGCCACCCGGCCCGCCTCGATCACGCCAGCCGCCTCGTCCGTACCCTCGGGCACGAGCAGGCCCGCCGACAGCAGCGCCTGCTCGTCGGCGGGATGGAGGGCCGCACCGGACCCCGACAGGCGGGCGGCGGTGGCGGGATCAGCCAGGTACACCTTGGCCGTGGTGGCGTGCAGCACCGGCTGGACCAGCCGGCCGGACGGATGCCGGTAGACGATCCGGCCGACTGTCACGTATCGGCTGGGCCTCAGGGCTAGCGCTCCTGGCAGCCGGCGTTCTGGACACCCTCGCCGAAGTCGAGCATCGGCTGGACCACGGTGGTCACATCCTCGAGGAACATCCTGGTGACATGCTCGCCAGCCTGGGTAACGTGCTCCAGCACCTGGGCGACTAGCAAAGCGTCGACGATCACCTTGACTCCTGCATCACTTGACCCCTGCCCCTGGACTTGACGCTTAATGTTGTTTAAACGCGTAGTGGGTGTCAAGCGTTTGATATTCTTCACCTCCCTAAATAGTGCGCAACGGATGGGGTCGCAGGAATGGAGCCAATTCCCTCCAGGCGAGTGGTCCAGGATGTCGGCACGCTCAAGGCGCTGGCCGATCCGATCCGGCTGACCGTCCTGGAGCTGACCATGTCCGACCACCGTCGGTCGTGGACAGCCAAGGAGCTGGCCAGCGCCGTCCGGGTTCCCCCGACGAAGATCTACTACCACCTGAACACGCTGGAGCAGCACGGCTTGCTCGAGGTGCGCACCACGCGCGTGATCAACGGGATCATCGAGAAGCACTACGGGGCCGGCCAGAAGATGCTCAGCTACGAGAGCGGCCCAGGTCCGTCCGGGGGCATGGACGAGCTGATCGCCGCCATGATCGACCAGGTGCGCGACAACATCGTGGCCGGCATCCGCTCCGGGGAGATCGTCGCGGCCCGGGATGCGCCGGACGAGACCCGGGTGATCGTCAGCCACGCGATCTCGAGCGTCCCCCCAGCCCAGGCCGGCGAGTTCCGCCGGCGGCTGCTGGAGCTGGTCGAGGAGTTCCACGACGGCAACGACCCAGCCAATCCGTCCTACCAGCTCCTGATCGCACTGCACCCGGTGGCCAGTGCGCCGAACGGCTCGGGTAAGCCCGCCGAGCTTGACGAGCAGTAGTCGTTCAAATTATTTTGAACGGAGTGCCCCTGGCACTGGTGGCAACGAGATCCCGCCGGGGTCATCCCGGCTCCCTTCCCGGGATGAGCGCGACGGGGTCCAGGGACCTTGCCGCTGGTCACCAGGGGCACCACACTGTCCGGCCACGGTGGACACCGATCGGCCACCTTCTCTTTAAGCTTTCCTTTCAGTACCCTGCCGAGGCATGAGACTCCGTCGGGCCACAGTGGTCGCCATCACAGCCCTCGCCGCGTCCGGGTGCATCGGCCCGGCTCAGCCGAGCGCGGCGCCGTCCAAGCCGCCGGCCACCCTCAACGCCGCGCAGCGCGCCACCACCGAGCTGTGCACGAAGGCCCTGGAGCCGCTGTCGGCCGCGATCGGCTCCCCCGGCCCGGCCGCCAGTACGCATCAGGTGATCCCGGTGCTCTCCGGGGCCGACACGCTGACCGGGGTGTCCTGTGTGGACGCGCTCGCGCTTCCGCCCGGCGAGTCCGGGCAGAGCTCGAAGCACGCCGCGATCGTCGAGACGTACGTGCAGCCGGTCACCGGTGCCGTCCGGGCCGACGCGCTGTACAAGGCGTTCTACGGGCTGTGCAGGGCCGGGCGCGAGGACCTTCCGCAGCCTCTCGACGGCCATGACGCGCCGTCCACGACAACGGCTGGGCTGTCCTTCTACGACTGGCCGCAGTCCGCGACGCCGATGCACCTGCCGCGCTGTTACTTCTACCGCTCCAGCAAGGTACTGCTGCACGTGAAGGTGACCGTGCTCTACCCGAAGCCGGTCAACCCGCAGGCCGCCGATCTCAAACGTTCCTCGGACAGCTCCGACACGTACGCCCGGCGGCTCGTAGAGCTAGCATCGTCGATATGACGAGCGCTCCGGCCGTACTGATCACTGGTTGTTCCACCGGCATCGGCCACGCCACCGCCGCGCGGCTGGCCGCGTCGGGCAGGTGGCAGGTCTGGGCCACGGCCCGCAACCCGGAGACCCTGGCCGGGCTGGCCGAGGCCGGGGCCATCACCCGCAGGCTCGACACGACCGACGAGGCTTCCATGACCGCCGTCGCCGAGGAGATCGGCGAGGTGCACGCCCTGGTCAACAACGCGGGCTACGGCGAGTACGGGCCGGTGGAGGAGCTGCCGGCCGACTCGCTGCGCCGGTGCTTCGAGACCAATGTGGTCGGCCCGACCCGGCTGTGCCAGCTCGTCCTGCCCGGCATGCGGGCGCGCGGCGAGGGGCGGATCGTGTTCGTCGGCTCGATCGGCGGGATGTTCACGATGCCGGCCGCCGCCGGGTACCACCTGACGAAGTACGCGCTGGAGTCCCTCGCCGACGGCCTGCGTTTCGAGGTGGCGCCGTTCGGGGTGCACGTCAGCCTGATCCAGCCCGGCCTGGTCCGGACGGAGTTCGGCGACACCGCTGTGGCCGCGATGAAGCGCAACTGCGACATGGACGGCCCGTACGCGGACCTGACCGGCGGGGTGGCCGCCCTCTTCGGGGCCGTGTTCCGCAACCCGGAGCTGGGCGTCAGCGCCGACGACGTCGCCGAGCGGATCGAGGCGGCGCTGCTGGCCGGCGAGCCGCCGACCCGTGAGGTCGTCGCCGACGACCGGACCCTGCTGGACCTGCGGTCCTCACTGGACGATCGCGGGTTCGACGCCGTGCTCCGGCAGATGCAGCAGGGCTGACGTTCCCAGGTACCGGCAAACGGGTCTTGACGGCGGGGGCTCGACGATATTGACTGCTCCCGTCGATTTCTCAGCCACGGGGGCTTGCGTGAATGTTCGACCGATGCCCGCTGCCCTCCGGCCGTGATCGCCTTGTGCCCCGGCCCGGTTGGCGCGTCAACCGGGCCGGCCCATCCTGCTGTGTGGTGTTCCACAGTGCTGCGCGGGCATCATCGGGTACGGTGAGAAATCCATAGTTTTGTGTAAGAAACGGCCTGAGGAGGTGGGCAGTCATGGGCAGCAGTAGCAGTCGCGGCACCGTGTCCAGACCCGCCAGATCCTTGCGAGGGGGCCGTTCATGCAGACTTTCGTTACTTTTCTTCACGTATTCGCCGCCGCTGTCCTAGGCGCCGTCATCGGCCTGGAGCGCCAGTGGCGGGCCAGCATCGCCGGCATCCGGACCAACAGCCTGGTCGCCACCGGCTCGGCCATGTTCGTGCTGCTCGGCAGTGTCGCGCTGGGCGGGCCGACCCGGGATCCGACCCGGGTGGCCGCTCAGATCGTGTCCGGCATCGGCTTCCTCGGCGCCGGGGTGATCCTCCGCGATGGACTGAAGATCCGCGGGCTGAACACGGCGGCGACGCTGTGGTGCGCCGCCGCCGTGGGTGCGCTGGCCGGCACCGGCCAGTTCGGGCTGGCGCTGGCCGGGGCAGGCGTCGTGGTCGCGACCAACCTGGTCCTGCGGCCGGTCGGCCAGATCGTCGGCCGGGCCTCGGAGCGCCCGCGCCGGCCCCTGATCAGGAAGCGCCGGCGGCAGCGCGTGCTTCCTCCCGCACAGACTCCGCCGTCGCGGTCGTGACGACGTGCTCCAGGCATTTCTGGTACGCCAGGTCGAGGGCCTGGTCAGCCGGCACGGCGATGTCGGGGTGCACGCCGGTGCCCTCCCAGTTCGTACCGGTCACCGGGTTGATCGAGCGCGCCGTCGGCACGGTGATCTCGAAGGTCGGCGTGATCGGGAAGGCGTCGGTCGGGTGTGCCCCGCCCTTGGTCACCTCGCCGATCAGCGTCGCCCGCTTCTGCGCCTGCAGGTTGTAGGCGAACTCCTCGCCGGCCGAGAAGGTGAACGAGCTGGTCAGCACGTACACCGGCTTGCCGACGTAGCGCGCGACCGGCAGGTGCGGGAGGGTCCAGTACTGGCGGGTCAGGCCGGTACCGGCGTCGAAGATGTCGTTGAGGTGGGTCTCGGCGTCGGGGAAGAGGAAACTGTTCCAGTACTGGACGCCTTCCGGGGATCCGCCGCGGTTCTTCCGGAGGTCGAAGATCAGGGCGTCGGTGTGCCGGACCAGTTCCATCGCGGCCGCGAAGGCCGGGGCAGCCACGACCGGGTCGGCGATGCCGCGCAGGTCGATCAGGCCCACGTTGCCGGCCAGCCGCTCCACCCGGTGGATGCGGTAGTTGTCGATCCGGGTGTGCTCGTGCCACAGCGCCGTCGCCTCGGCCTCGGTCATGGCCTCCTGGAGGTCCTCCTCGCGGGTCCGGACGCGCAGGTGCTTGTCAGCGCACAGGTCGTAGAGCTGGCTGGTTAGTCGTTCACCCAGCTCGTCCTCTGTCAGCCCGTCGTACTCGCCTGCGTCCAGCCGGGCGCTGATCGCCGCTGCGGCTGCTGCCGCCTTGTCGGGAAAGATGTACTTGGTCCGGAGGAATTCGAGCGCTCCGGTCACGAGTTCGCGGGTCATGGCAGCCACGGTAGAGCCGATGTCAGCGACCTGTCAGCCGAATAACCCGGGTCTGTCAGCCGGGCGCCGCACGCTTCCCGGCATGACCTACGCGATCGAAGCACAGGGCCTCGTCAAGCGGTACGGGGACACGACGGCGCTGAACGGTGTGGACCTGGCCATCCAGGCCGGGACGGTGTTCGGGCTGCTCGGCCCGAACGGGGCAGGCAAGACGACGGCCGTCCGCATCCTGGGCACACTGCTGCGGCCGGACGCCGGGCGGGCGGTGGTCGGCGGGTACGACGTCGTGCGCCAGGCACACCAGGTCCGGCAGCTCATCGGGCTCACCGGCCAGTACGCCTCGGTGGACGAGGCGCTGACCGGCCTGGAGAACCTGATCCTGATCGGACGGCTGCTCGGCATGTCCCGGGCCGGGGCGCGTGCCCGGGCCACGGAGCTGCTGCGCGGCTTCCGGCTCGACGACGCGGCGGGAAAGCCAGCCAAGGCGTACTCCGGTGGCATGCGCCGCCGCCTCGACCTGGCCGCGAGCCTCGTCGGCCGCCCCGAACTGCTCTACCTGGACGAGCCGACCACCGGCCTCGACCCGCGCAGCCGTAACGAGATGTGGGACATCGTCCGCGAACTCGTCGCCGGCGGCGTGACGGTGCTGCTCACCACGCAGTACCTGGAGGAGGCCGACCAGCTGGCCGGCTCGCTCGCCGTGATCGACCACGGCCGGGTGATCGCCGATGGCTCGCCGGCCGAGCTGAAAGCCAGGACGGGCGCGCAGATCCTCAGTGTCCGGCCGGCCGATCCCGCCGGCGTACCGGTGGCACTGGCCGTGGTCGCGGAGCTGACCGGCGGGGTTCCGGAGGCGGCAGGCGGGACGGTCACCGTTCCCGTGTCCGACCCGGCCCTGATGCCAGCCATCGTCGCCCGGCTCGACCTCTCCGGGATCACCGTCGCCGAGCTGGCACTGCGCAGCGCCAGCCTCGACGAGGTCTTCCTCTCCCTCACCGGCCAGCGCGCCACCCCCGGCGCCCTCGTACCAGAAAAGAGCGCAGCATGACCGCCGCGACCTTCAGCCCCCGGGTGAGCCCGATCGCCGGCCTCCGGCACAGCATGACCCTGGCCTGGCGCACCCTCGTGCAGATCAAGCACAACCCGGCGGAGCTGATCGACTTCAGCATCCAGCCGATCATGTTCCTGGTGCTGTTCACCTACGTGTTCGGCGGGGCGATCTCCGGGAACACCGGCGACTACCTGACCTTCGCGCTGCCGGGCATCATCGTGCAGAACGCGCTGTTCGCCACGCTGAACACCGGCATGGGGCTCAGCACCGACCTGCAGAAGGGCGTCTTCGACCGGCTGCGCTCGCTGCCGATCGCGCGGTTCGCCCCGCTGGCCGGGCGGATCGTCTCCGACATCGTCAAGCAGTCCTGGGCGCTGGCACTGCTGCTGGGGCTGGGCGTGGTGCTGGGCTTCCGGATCGGTACCGACGTGCCGAGCGCGATCAGCGGCTACCTGCTCGTCCTCGTGTGCTCGCTCGGCTTCTCCTGGCTGGCCGTGCTGGTCGGCATGCTCGCGGCCAACCCGGAGAAGGTACAGATCTTCGGCTTCGTCGTCATGTTCCCGCTGACCTTCACCAGCAACGCCTTCGTGCCCACGGCCACCATGCCCGGCTGGCTCCAGGCCTGGGCGAAGGTCAACCCGGTGACCATCCTCGCCGACGCGGTCCGGGGGCTGTGGGTGACAGGCGGCGGCAGCGGCCCGGCCCTCCAGTCCCTGCTGTGGGCAGCAGCGCTGACCGCCGTGTTCGCCCCGCTGGCTGTCCGGGCATTCAAGCGCCGGACCTGAGCTACCTCGTCTTCGGCTTGCGGCCGTCGGTTCCCTGGGTGAGATCGTCGAGCGTGGTCGCGAGGCCACGCTCGAACGCTTGCCGGTACTCGCACTCGCCGAGCGCGTCCAGTGCGGCGGCTTCGAGTGGGGGAGCGTCCACAAGGGAGTGGTCGCGGGTGCCGGGTACGCCGATCGCCGAGCCCAGCAGGTACGCGGCCTCGGCGGGCTGGCCGGCCTTGAGGCACAGGGCCGCCCGCGTGACGAGGGTGTGCGCGACCACCGGGGCGTCCATCGAGCCCAGGGCCTTGTCGTAGGCCTCGCCGGCCAGCTCCCCGGCGAGGTTCACGTCACCGGCAGCCAGGGCCAGGAGCGCCCTCGCGTTGAGCATCAGCGCGTGGACCTGCGAGGAACCGATGCCCTGGAGGCAGGCCCGCGCCCGGTCGAGCAGGACGAGCGCGCGCTGCGGGTCGCCGGCCTGCCGGGCGACCTCGGCGCGGAGGTACTCGACGATCCCGGGCACCTCACCGGTCACCCGGTGCCTGGTGGCCTCGGCGGCCTCGGCGAAGCGCTGCTCGGCCACGCCGGGCTCACCGAGCAGCCAGTGGAGGTGACCGATCCTCGCCAGCAGCTGCGGCACGTCCTCGGTGTGCCCGAGCTCGCGGATGAGCACCAGCGCGTCCGCGTAGTACCCGGCGGCGGCCGCGAAGTCACCAGCCCGGGTCGTCAGGTCCGCCAGGCTGCTGAGCGTCAGCGACATCCCCCACCGGTCACCCACCGAACGGAACCCGGCCAGCGCGGCCTCGCAGTGGCCGATGACGTCCACTGTGCGCAGCCCGAGGTTGAGGGCAGCGCAGGAGTAGATGACGTGACCGGAGGCCCGTACCCACGGATCGGGGTCCTCCTGGAGCGCGAGGACACCGGCCACCGACGGGCCTGACGCCGCGGTCTCGAACAACTCGAAGATCGGCCGGATCAGTTTGAGCTGCCGGTGGCCCGGGTGCTCGGGGACAGCGGCAGCTGCGGTGCGCAGCAGCTGGTACGCGGTCGCGATGTCCTCGTGGCCCTCGGCCAGGTTCAGGGCCGCCATGCCCAGCGCCAGCGCCTCGCTCTCCCGGTCAGCCTGCTCCCCCGGCATGGCCAGCGCCTCGCGTGCCAGCTCGGCGCCCTCCGCTCGGTGGCTGCGCAGCCACCAGTACGAGCCGAGCGCAGCCGCCAGCCGCACGGCCGTCACCCGGTCACCGGCCGCGATGGCCTGCCGGAGCGCGCGGTGCAGGTTGTCGTGGTCGTCGTCCATGACGGACAGCCAGCTGACCTGCTCGGCGCTGCGCATGTGCGAGTCGGCTTCCAGGGCCAGGTCCAGGAAGTACGCGGCGTGCCGGGCGCGGGCCGTCTCGGCCTGGCCAGCCTCGGCGAGCCGTTCGATGCCGTAGGCGCGGATCGTCTCCAGCATCCGGTACCGGCCGCCGGCCATGACGATCAGCGACTTGTCGACCAGCGCCGCGAGCAGGTCCGGCCCGGCCCCGCACACCGCCTCGACGGCTGCCAGGTCCGCCCCGCCCGCGAACACCGCGAACTGCCGCCACAGGTCCCGCTCGGGCTCGTCGAGCAGCTCCCAGCTCCAGTCGACGACGGCGCGCAGGGTCTGGTGCCGGGGCAGCGCGACCCGGCTCCCGCCGGTCAGCAGCCGGAACCGATCGCCCAGCCGCTCGGCGACCTGCTCCGGGCTCAGCGCACGGAACCGGGCGGCGGCCAGCTCGATCGCCAGCGGCTGCCCGTCGAGCGCCCGGCAGATCTCCACCACGGCCGAGACGTTCGACGCGTCCAGCGTGAAGCCTGGCTGGACGGCGGCCGCTCGCTCGGCCAGCAGCCGCACGGCCGAGTAGCCGAGCGCCTCACTGACGTCCACTTCGGACGATGGCAGGCCCAGCGGCCCGACCGGCCACAGGCTCTCCCCGAGGATGCCCAGCGGCTCCCGGCTGGTGGTGAGGATGCGCAGCTTCGGGCAGGCGCCGAGCAGCCGGTCGGCCAGCTTGGCTGCCCCGTCGATGAGGTGCTCGCAGTTGTCGAGCACGAGCAGCAGCTCCCGGTCGGCGATGCTGGACTCCAGGCGGCTGGCCGCGTCGGCGTGCTCCTGGCCCCACCGGCTGAACAGGCTGTGCTCGCGCACCCCGAGCGTGCTGAGCACCGTGGACGGCAGCTCGGCCGGGTCGGTCACCGGCGCGAACTCCGCCACCCACACCCCGTCGGGCAGCGCGGGCAGCGCACGCCGGGCGGCCTCGGTGGCCAGCCGGGTCTTGCCGGCGCCGCCAGGACCGGTCAGCGTCACCAGCCGGGTACTGGCCAGCAGCCCGCCGACCCGGGCCAGCTCGTCGGCCCGGCCCACGAAGCTGGTCAGCCCGGCCCGCAGGTTGGTACGGCTCACCTTCGGCTCGGCGCGCAGGATCTCCAGGTACAGTGCCGACAGTTCCGGCGACGGGTCCGCGCCGAGCGTGCCGGCCAGCGCCGAGCGGACCTGCTCGTACGCGGCGAGGGCTTCGCTGGACCGGCCGCACTGGTACAGCGCGCGGATGAGCTGGCAGGCCAGCGGCTCGTGCAGCGGGTGCTCGGCCGCGAGGCCTTCGAGTTCCGGTACGAGGTCTCCGGCCCGGCCGAGCGCCAGGTCCGCGTCGATCCGGAGGTGCAGTGCCGTCAGGCGGCGCTCGCGGAGCCGGGCAGCGAGCCCAGCACCGAAGCCGTGGCCGGAGTCCGCGCCGGGCAGGCCGGCCAGCGCTGGGCCACGCCACAGCGCCAGGGCCTCGCGGAGGGTACGGGCGGCGGCGGCCGGGTCGGCTGCCAGCTCGGCGCGCCCGGCCGCGAGGAGCCGGTCGAACTGGCCGATGTCGGTGGCGGCGTGCGTGATGGCGAGCCGGTAGCCGGTCGGCTCGGCGCGGATCTCCAGCCCCGGTACGGCACGGCGCAGCCGGGAAACAAGGGCCTGGAGGGCGTTGGCCGGGTCGGCCGGCAGGTCGTCGCCCCAGACGGCTCCGGTGAGCGCGCCCAGCCCGACGACGCGGCCGGGCTCGGTGGCCAGGGCGATCAGCAGTGCCCGCAGCCGGGCGCCGCCTAGGGGCACCGGCGTACCGTCCTCGGTGGTCAGTTCGAGGGGTCCGAGCATCGCGATCTGCACGTCACCGATTGTGCCTCGCGGCTGCCGGGCGTGGCCCGGTGCGGATTGACGGCCCTGGGGTGGCCGGCCCAGTACGGTGACCGCATGGTGGAAAAGCCCAGTATTGACCGGATTGTCGTCGGGGTCTCGATGACCGTGGTGCTGGCCGTGGTCGCCTGGGGAGCGCTGTCCAGCGACACGCTCAACGACGTGTCCGGCTCGGCGCTGCGCTGGTGCATCTCGACGTTCGGCTGGCTGTTCGTGGTGGCGGCCGACGCGTTCCTGGTGCTGGCCGTGCTGCTGGCCGTCAGCAGGTACGGGAAGATCCCGCTGGGGAAGGACACCGACGAGCCCGAGTTCAGCACGCTGGCCTGGGTCGCGATGATGTTCTCCGCCGGCATGGGCATCGGCCTGATGTTCTACGCCGTGGCCGAGCCGCTGTCGCACTACGCGAGCCCGCCGCCAGCCAGCGGCGCTGCCCCGCTGACCGGGCCTGCGGCTGACGCCGCCATGCGGTACACCTTGTTTCACTGGTGTTTGCACCCCTGGGCCATCTACGCGGTCACTGGCCTCGCCCTGGCTTATGCGACCTTCCGCAAGGGACGCGGCAACCGGGTGAGCGCCGCGTTCACGCCGCTGCTCGGCGACCGGGCCGACCGGGGGCCAGGGCGGGCCATCGACCTGATCGCGATCTTCGCGACCGTGTTCGGCTCGGCCACCAGCCTGGGGCTCGGCGCGCTCCAGGTCGCGGCCGGGCTGAACATCGTGGCCGGCGTCCAGGACTCCACCACCCTGGAGCTGGTGATCATCGGTTCACTCACCGCGGCCTTCGTGGTCTCGGCCTTCTCCGGTGTACACAAGGGAGTGAAGTGGCTCTCGACGGCGAACGTCGGCCTCGCCGTCGTGCTGGCTGCCTTCGTGTTCCTGGCCGGCCCGACCGTGTACATCCTCGACGTGCTGCCGGCCTCCGCCGGGTCATACCTGGACGACCTGCTGCGGATGTCGACCCGGACCGGGGCGTTCTCCGACCCGTCCTGGCTGTCCGGCTGGACGATCTTCTACTGGGCGTGGTGGATCTCGTGGGCCCCGTTCGTCGGTACCTTCATCGCCCGCATCTCCCGGGGCCGCACCGTCCGGCAGTTCCTGATCGGCGTGCTGCTCGTGCCGAGCGGAGCCAGCCTCGTGTGGTTCTCCATCATGGGCGGATCGGCGCTGCGGCTCCAGGCCCAGGGCACGGCCGACCTGGTCTCCGAGACGAAGAAGGGCGCTGAACAGGCACTGTTCAGCCTGCTCGGCGCGCTGCCGCTCGGGACGATCACCTCGGTCATCGCGATGGTGCTCGTCGCGCTCTACTTCATCACCGGAGCGGACTCCGCGTCCCTGGTACTCGGCTCACTCAGCAGCCGGGGATCGCTGCGACCGCCCAGCGCGCTCGTGGTGGCCTGGGGCATCCTGATCGGCTCCGTCGCGGCGGTACTCCTGCTCGCCGGCGGACTCGAAGCCCTCAAGCAGGCGACCATCCTCGTGGCGCTGCCCTTCGTACTCGTGATGCTGGCCCTGTGCGTCGCGCTGCTACGTGAACTGCGCGAGGACCCGATGGCCGCCAAGGGCGCCCGCCGGACCAAGGCACACGGGCTGCCGGACGCCGTGCGGGCGACGGTCGGCGACTGAGCGGCCGGCCGCACGGTTCTCCGCCGGGTCGCGGCGGAGAACCGTGCGATCCGGATCTAGTTCACGTGATCCCTGGTGAGCCGGAGTTCGTCCAGCCTGGCGTGCTCCGGGTCGCCGGGTTCGAGCTCCCACCGCTTGCGGATCGAGCCGTCCTCGGCGAAGTGCAGGGCGAAGACGAGGATGCCGTACTCGTGGTACTCCTCGCTGATCGACCGGCCCTGCTCGTCGTACTCGCAGTCCGGCCCGTGGAGCAGGCCGTCACGGAACCAGCGTTCCCGCTTCATCGTCCCGTTGATGTGCCAGGTCCTCTCCGGACCGTCCTGCACAGTAGCCGCGCTGATGTCCTGGTCACTCATGAGCAACCGCCCTCCCGTGGTTGTACTGCCGCAGTACACACGTGTGATCTCGCAGAAAGGTTTCGGTTGACTTTCCGCAGTGCCCGCTCGTTACGATGCGGCGGTGTTCGCCATGATGCTCGCAGACAAAGCGTGGGACGACATTCCGCTGGTCAAGCTCGCCGGGCTGGGCCTGGGGCTCGCCATCATGTGGCTGGCCATCCGGAGCATCTTCGGCAAGAAGTAGAACCCCGCACGGGCGCGGGACGTAGCCGGTACTTCACCTGGCGTGCTGGGCATTTCGGGGCCTAGGGTAGGTGATGCGCATTTTCGACCCGCACCTGCACGCGTCCGCCCGGACCACCGACGACTACGAGGCCCTGCATGCCGTCGGTGTGCGCGCCCTCGTCGAGCCGGCCTCCTGGCTCGGCCAGCCCCGGACGTCGGCGGCGTCCATCGCCGACCACTTCGGAGCGCTGCTCGGCTGGGAACCCTTCCGGGCCAGCCAGTACGGCATCGCCCACCACTGCGCGCTCGGCCTCAACCCCCGCGAGGCCAACCATCCCGGCTGCGCGGAGATCCTCGCCGAGCTGCCCGGGTACCTGGGCCAGGAGCGGGTCGTGGCGGTCGGCGAGGTCGGCTACGACGCGATGACCCCCGCAGAGGACGCCGCGCTGGCCGAGCAGGTGGCGCTGGCCAGGGAGCTGGGGCTGCCGGTGCTGGTCCACCCGCCGCACCGTGACCGGCTGACCGGGCTGCGCCGGGCGCTGGACGTGGCCGCCGAGTCGGGCATCGCTCCCGAGTGGCTGGTGCTGCACCACGTGGACGAGGTCACGGCCCCGCTCGCGGCTTCGTCGGGCGGCTGGCTCTGCTACACCGTCTACCCGGACGCCAAGACCGACCGCCTGATCGCGATGCTCAGGGAGTACGGCACCGAGCGCGCCATGATCGGGTCGGCGGCCGACTGGGGCCGCAGCGACCCGCTGCTCACCCGGGCGACGGGCGAGGCGATGCTGGCGGCCGGCTTCGGCCCCGCCGAGGTCGAGCAGGTGCTCTGGCACAACCCGGTCGCCTGTTACGGCAGGTCGGGGCGGCTCCGGCTGGAGCTGGGCGAGCCCGGCGACTTCCACGCCGGCAACTCGATCCGCCGGGGCTCGGCCCCCCGCTGACAGCCGCTGTTGGCCCGCTGCCGGCCGGGGCCGGCAAGAGCACGCTGCTCGCGATCCTGTCCGGTACCGAGCGCCCCGACGCTGGCCGGGCTGTGGTCGGCGGATGCGACGCGCTCGCTGCCCGGCCGCCGGTACTGCTGGCGAACAGAGGCCGCCGCGACCAGTGAGCTGGTCGCGGCGGCCGGGGAGGGTCAGGAGAAGGTCACGGAACCCTTCTCGGCGAGGGTGCTGAGGTTGCTGGCGCGCAGGCCGGCCTCCGACACCGTCCACAGTGTGTCGCCGATGACCAGCGACCGGCGGATCTGGCCCCAGCCGTGGCTGATCCGGCCCAGCTCCTTGATGCCGGCCTGGTCGACCGACAGGCCGATCGCCTCGGAGCTGCGGCCGTAGACCGGGATCACCAGAAGGCCGGTCTTGGGCCAGTAGAGGAAGGCGTGCGGGTCGAACTCCGCCTCGGAGTGCGCGCCCTTCAGGTGGAACTGCGACAGGCGGGCAGGCTTCGCCGGGTCGGACACGTCGAACAACGACACCTGCGTACCCTGCGTGCGGCCCTGCTCGCTGGCCTCCTGCCCGACCCCGATCAGCCGCCCGTCCCCCGCCGGGTGCAGGTAGGCGGAGTAGCCGGTGATCTTCAGCTCGCCGGTGACGGCGGGCTTGGCCGGATCACGCAGGTCGAGCACGTACAGCGGGTCGACCTGGCGGAACGTCACCACGTACCCGACCGGGCCGGCGAACCGGACGGCGTAGATCCGCTCGCCCTTGCCCAGCCCGTCGACCTTGCCCGTCTCGGTGAGGTCGCCGCCCTTCTGGCTCAGCACGTACACCGCGCTCTGCGAGTTGCGCCCGGACGGGACCTCTCCGCCCCACACCCGGTTGTCGGTCGTGGTCGCGACGCGGAGCTTGCCGTCGTGCTCGGACAGCGAGTACTGGTTGAGCAGCCAGCCCGGCACAGCGCCGGCCGCGGCGAACTTCGGCCTGCCCGGCTGGGAGATGTCGAACTTGTACAGCTCGGTCCGCTCGCGCGGCTTCTCCCGGGTCTGGCCCTCCAGCCGCCACGTCCAGCGCCAGCGGTCGTCGTTGGCCACGTACAGGCTGCTGCCCGTCCCGTACACCGTCTCGCCGTCCGCGATGATCGTCACCGGCTGCCCGTCGGTGAGGCTCTGGGTCAGGCCCAGGCTGTAGACGGTCAGCATCGTCGCGCCGGAGTACGCCTCGGGGCGGCTGACCATCGCGCAGTCCACCCGGGTCTCCCTGACCTTGCCGTCGATGGTGACCCGCTGCCGGGGCAGCCAGTCCTCCGGGCCGGCCCGGTCGATCACCTTGCGGTTGGCCTCGACCCGGTCGGCGGGCGGGACGTTGAAACCGTCCAGCTTGAACTGGACCCGGGGTGCGGACTTCACGACGATCCGCGCCACGCCGCCGGACATCCGGGCATCCACATAGGACCCGTCGACCGTGAGCGTGCCCGTCACCTTCGGCTGGCCGGACAGGCTGACCTGGGTGAGCGTCGTCCCGTCCTGGTGACGGCCCGGCACCGGCTTCGCGTTCGCGTCGCCGTTGTCGTACGGCACGGCCCAGCCGCTGCGCGACATGACGAGCGCGTGGTCACCGGACAGGAACAGCTCGTCGGCGCCCCGATCCTCGAGACGCAGCTCGCCGGTCACCTTCATCGTGGCCGGGTCGGTGACCCGCAGGACGCCCCGCGTCACGGTCACGATCCGGCGCCCGTCGGTCTTCACCAGGTCGGGCTCGTCGACGCCCTGCTCGTGGACGTTCGTACCGGAGTAGTCCTCGCCCTGCTTCGGCGCCGCCCCGGAGTTCGGGGCCGCGCCCGGCGCGCCCTTCGCAATGCTGTCCTCGGCGGCCCCGCCGCGCATCGCGACCGCGCCGCCACCGAAGCCGTACGGGCCGACGGCAGCCTTCGCCGCCGACTTCAGGCTCTTCATCGCCGCGTCACACGAGTCGTACGCGACAAGCTTCAGCGTGCCCACCGGCACGCCAGGGTCACGGTACATCGGGCGGGTCTCCGCCTCGGGCGTACAGCCCGCCAGGGTCAGCCCGGCGGCCATTGCCAGGCTCAGTGTGCCCCAACTCCTGCGTCTCATGCCCGTTGGACGCAGCCGGTGGCCTGTCCGGTTCCCTGCTTCTGTGAGCATGCTCTCCGTGGAGTTTTCGACCCCGCTGGCCGAATCGGAACCGATATTTCGACCCTGCGCGGCCAAGCTGCCCGAATCTCCGCAAACCCCTGACGCTTCGGCTTATTGACCTGCGGTTTTCACTCTCGGTAACTTCTCGTCTCGCTGCTTCCAGGCCATCTCGGCTCTGCGGAAGGCTGCGTCAACGGGGAAAGGTGCACGGGGTGCGAGGCTGGAATTTCCGGCGGCTGGCTGCCGCCGCTGTCGTGGCTGTCCTGGGCGTGACCGCGCCGTCCACTTTCGACCCGGGCATGCCGGCCGCCGCCGCGCCGCCCGCGAAGCCGCAGTGCCCCGACGAGCAGCCCGGCGAGGCCTCGGCGCTGCTGACCGCGAAGCTGTGCAAGAAGAAGGTGCGGATCGCCGGGCTGACGTCCGCGACCGACGAGGTCTTCGCCAACCCTGACGGCACGAGGACCCTCCAGCGGCAGACCCGGCCGGTGCGCGCCGAGCACAACGGCACATGGCAGCCGATCGACACCACCCTGCGGTTCGCCGCAGACGGCTCCGTCGCGCCCGGCCTCGTGGGCGCCGACGTGAAGTTCTCCGGCGGCGGGGGCGGCGCTCTGGTGACGGCCGGCAAGAACGGGACGGAGCTGTCGCTCGGGTCTCCCGTCGGCCAGCTGCCGAAGCCGACGCTCGACAAGGACACGGCCACCTACGCCGAGGTACTGCCCGGCGTGGACCTCCAGGTCACCGCCAGCGCCGACGGCTTCTCGGAAGTCCTCGTGGTCAAGAACCGCGAGGCGGCGAAGAACCCCGCGCTGAAGAAGCTCGCGTTCCCCACCACGACCAAGGGCCTCACCGCGAAGAGCGGGGACGGCAAGCGCGTCGACTTCACCGACGGCGCCGGCCGCAAGGTCGTTTCCACGTCCTCGGCCGAGATGTGGGACGCGGCCTCGGAGCGGGCTTCGTCTTCCGGGAGCCAGTCGCAGCCGCAGTCGCGTTCCGGCGTGCAGGCGAAGGCGGCCCCCGCCGCGCCGCAAGCTCAGGGCAAGCGCGCCGTGATGCCGGTGGCCGCGACGGGTACCGCGATCGAGCTGACCCCGGACGCCGCGATGCTGGCCGACCCGGCGACCGAGTACCCGGTGAAGATCGACCCGCTGTTCACCTTCGGCCCGCACGGCTGGTGGTACGTGGACTCGGGCTGGCCGGGCAACCCGTACCGCAACACGGGTGAGTGGGCGCCGGCTGGCACCTACAACGGTGGCGCGAACAAGAAACGCTCGTTCTTCAACTTCGAACTGTCCGGCATGGGCAGCTACCGGTTCATCAACCAGGCGACGTTGAAGGCGAAAGAGGTCCACGCGTGGAGCTGTTCCGCCCGTGAGGTGGAGCTGCACCGGACGTACTGGGTGCCGGACAACACCTCGTGGAACCAGCAGCCGGCCTCCAACTGGTGGGTCGACAACCGCAACGTCGCCTACGGCTACTCCTCGTCGTGCCCGGCCAGCTGGGTCACGTGGGACGTCACGGCGGCCCTGCAGGACAACCAGAACAAGGGCTACACCGCGATCTCGTTCATGCTCAAGGCGAAGAACGAGACCGACGACTTCTCCTGGAAGAAGTTCGACCCGAACCTGGTGCTCGAGGTCAACTTCAACGCACGCCCCGAGGTGCTGGGCCGGTCCACCGGCGCGCTGACGCAGTGCGTCTCCGGTACGGGGCGCCCGCACCTGAGCACCCTCACGCCGCAGCTCAACACGGTCGTGGGCGACGACGACGGCGACCACGTCCGGTCCAAGGTCGAGGTGTTCCGGTCCGGCGGAGCGATCGTGTGGAGCGGCCAGTCGGACTTCGGCCCGCCTGGTACGTCACGTTCGGTGACCGTGCCAGCCGGCGTGCTGGCCGAGGGCAGCAGTTACGGCTGGCGAACCACAGCTGACGACGGGAAGACGTCGAGTTCCGAAGGCATGAACAGCGGGACATGGACGAGCTTCTGCGAGTTCACTGTGGACACTGTGAAGCCGGCCGCCCCGTACGTGTGGTCGCAGGACTACCCGGCGAACGGGCTGTGGGGCTACGGCGCCGCCGGCCAGGCCGGCAACGTCCTGATCTCCCCCGCCTCGCAGCGCTCCGGCCCGGTCGCGCGCTGGTCGTTCAACGACGGCGCCGGCGCCGTGGCCGCCGACTCCTCAGGCAGCAACCGCCCGCTCACCCTCACGGGGATGTCGTGGGCTCCGGGCCAGGCCGCGCAGGCCGTGTCCATGACCGGTTCGGGGCTGGGCACGACAACCGGGCCGGTGTTCCGGACCGACCAGTCCTACAGCATCTCCGCGTGGGCCAAGCTGACCGACAAGAACCAGACCCAGGTCATCGCCTCGGCGGACAACCCGTCCGGGACCTTCAACCCGTTCTACTTCGAGTACAACAAGTGGGCCGACCGGTGGGTGCTCACCGCGCCCGGCGCTGCCACCGGTAACCCCGGATGGTCGTACGTCCAGTCGCAGAACACGGCCCAGGCAGGCGTCTGGACGCATCTGACCGCGACCTTCGACGCGCCCAGCCGCACCTTCAAGCTGTACGTCAACGGCAACCTCGAAGGCACCAACACCAACGTCACTTCCTGGCAGGCCCAGACTCCTGGTTCGCTCCACATCGGACAGGCGAAGAAAGCCGAGCACTTCTCCGGCTCGATCGACGAGCTCAAAGC
Source organism: Longispora albida DSM 44784 (assembly GCF_000379825.1). GTDB lineage: Bacteria > Actinomycetota > Actinomycetes > Mycobacteriales > Micromonosporaceae > Longispora > Longispora albida. Next base: position 242,496 of record NZ_KB903837.1, on the reverse strand, counting down.
GTGGAACCGGACGCTGAACGCCGACGAGGTCGCTGGCCTGATGGCCAACACCGGCCACTGGGCCTTCGAGGAGACCTCCGGAGCCACCGCCGCCGACGCCTCCGGCTACGGCAGTTCTCTCACCCTGACCGGCGGCTACTCGCGCACTACAGGCCCGTCCGGCTCAGCCCTGGCCTTCGACGGCACCGGGCTCGGCACAGCCACCGGCGTGTCGATCGACACGGCAGCCAGCTACACCATCTCGGCATGGGCGAAGCTGACCGACAAGAACCAGACCCGGGTCATCGCAACGGTCGACAATCCGGGTGGCACGTTCAATCCGTTCTACTTCGAGTACAACAAGGGCGCTGACCGCTGGGTCATGACCGCTCCGGGCTCTGGCACGGCCGGCGCCGGCTTCAACTACGTTCAGTCGGCCAACGTCGCCCAGGCTGGGGTGTGGACGCATCTGACAGCCACGTTTGACGCCCCCACCAGGACATACCGGCTGTACGTCAACGGCAAGCTCGAAGGCACCAACAACAACGTCACGGCGTGGCAGCCTGCGACGCCCGGACTTCTCCATGTTGGACAGGCCAGAAGTGCCGAGCATTTCGCGGGTGCGATCGATGAGCTGAAGGTCTGGAACCGGGCGCTGGCCCCGGAGGAGATCATCCCTCCTGCAGACGTGGCCGCCTACACCTACCAGCTCGACACCGACACCGCCCCGAAGGAGTACGCGGCGACGGGGTCGGCCTGGGTGCCGGTCACGCCGTCCGAGGACGGGCCCCGGACTCTGACGGTGCGGGCGAAGGACAAGGCCGGCAACCTGTCGGACCCGGCGATGTACAAGTTCAACGTCGGGCGGGCCGGTCTCGTGCAGCCGGTGCAGGGCGCGAACGTGGTGTCGCGGGCGAAGCTCCAGGTGTCGGCCGACCCGTCGTACACCAAGGTCACGTTCCAGTACCGGCGCGGGCCGGGCGGCACGATCCTCGACGTTCCGGCCGCCCACCTGCGCACAGGCACGGGTACCCAGGTCACCGCACTCCCGGCGAGCGTCGCCGGCCTCGGTAGCTACGCGATCTGGAACGCCGCCGACACCCTCGGCACCGTCGGCGGCGTCGTGCAGGTCCGCGCCCGCGTCCACACCGAGACGGGTACCACGTATGACGGCGGCTGGACCACCATCAACGTCGACCCCAACGGCGACGGCGCTGCCAGCACCGACATCGGCCCTGGCAGGGTCAACCTCCTGACCGGCGACTACTCGATCGACTCCACCGACACCGATGAGCTGGGCCTGAAGGTCGGCCGCGCGTCGTCGTCCCGTGAGCCCGCCGACGGCTGGGTCAAGCAGGGCGAGCGCCTCACCCCGGCCCAGCAGCAGGTCACCGACCTCAGCGGGCTGACGGGCGGGCAGGCTGGCGTCGCCAGGGTCACCACCCGTGGCCAGGCGTCATCCACCGACTCGGCAGAGCTCAGCCCGGCCGGTGCCGACTCCTACGCCGCGCTCGGCGGCGACAACGGCGCGCTGCGGCTGGCCATGAAGCCCGGCAAGCGCTACCGCGCGACCGCCTGGATCTACGTTCCCGAGACCACCGGACTGAACCCCGCTAACGGCCGCGGCCTGCGCGTCATGGGCTTCGCCAAGGACGCCACCGGCACGTACCGCGAAGCCATGTCCACCCAGGCCGCCTGGACCGGCGCCTGGCAGGAACTCACCGTCGACCTCGACGTACCGGCCGGTGCCACGGAAGCCTTCTTCCGCCTCTACAACGGCCACACCACCGCCGACAAGAAGGTCTATTTCGACAACCTCTCCGTTCGTGAGGTCATCGCCCCCTTCGGCCCCCAGTGGCGGGGTGGCGTGGTCGACGGCACGGCTGAGCAGGAGTTCTCCAGCCTGGAGTTCCCCGAGGCCGAGGTCGTGAAGATCAATGCGGTGGCCGGCGGCTTCCTGACCTTCGCGCGCAACAACGCCGGCCAGTTCTTCGCCGCCCCGGGCGCGGAGAACTACAGCCTGGTCAAGGTGTCCGACGCCGAGTACCGGCTCAAGGAACTCGACGGCACCACGACCTCCTTCACCAAGCAAGGCGAGAAGTTCGCCGTGTCGTCGACGTGGACGGCTGACAGCAACTCGACGACCCGCTACCTCTACGACACCACCGACAACCGCTCGCTCGTCAAGCGCGTGATCAACCCGCAGGAGCCCGGCACTGGTGACTGTGCGGCCGCCACTCCGGCGCGCGGCTGCGAGGTGCTGGAGTACGACTACGCGACCGCGACCACCGCAGCGGCCGGCACGCTCGGCGACTTCACCGACCGGGTCCGCTCGGTCAAGGTGTGGACGTGGGACCCGGCAGCCGGCGCGGTCACGCCGGTCGAGGTCACCCGGTACCGGTACGACGAGCAGGGCCGGCTGCGCGAGGTGTTCGACCCGCGCCTGGCGTCCCCGTTGAAGACCAGCTACGAGTACGACGTCGCTGGCCGGGTCACCAGGGTGACCGGCGCCGGCGAGCTCCCGTGGATGTTCGACCACGGCAAGGCCGGAACCGACCCCTCCGAAGGCCGGCTGCTCAAGGTCCGCCGCTCCTACCTCACGCAGGGCACGAAGGACAGCGTCGAGGGTGAGAACACCACGCAGGTCGTCTACAACGTCCCGCTGACCCGCGGGGCCGGTGGCCCGTACGACCTGGACCACGCGGCCATCAGCACGTGGGCGCAGAAGGACCTGCCGACGGACGGCACCGCGATCTTCGGCCCGGAGAGCAACCCGGGCACGGCGTCGGCCACAGCGGCCGTGCCGGGTGCCGACGGCTACAGGTACGCGACCGTCCACTACCTCAACGCCAACGGCCAGGAGACCAACACCGCCACTCCCGGCGGAGACATCGACAGCCAGGTATATGACAAGCACGGCAACGTGGTCTGGTCGCTGGAGGCCGCCAACCGGGCAATCGCACTTGGTACCCACCCTGAGGCCGCCCGCTACGCTACCGAGCTCAACCTGCCGGCCGACCCGGCGGCCAGGGCGGCGCTGCTGTCCACTGTGAAGGCCTACGGGACGGACGGCGTCGACCTGGTCGACACGCTCGGGCCGCGCGTCCCGATGGTGCTGGAGAACGGCCTCACCGACCCGACCGGCACGAACCCGGCCCTGCCCGCCGGTACCAAGGTCCTCGCCCGGGCGCACGAAACCCTCTCGTACGACGAGAACAAGCCCGACGGCGCCGCATACCACCTGGTGACCACCGAACGCGAAGGCGCGACGGTCGACGGGTACCCGGACGCGGACACCAAGGTCACCCGCACGGGCTACGGCGCCGAGCGCGGCGGAACCTCCGGCTGGGTACTGAAAAAGTCAACGTCGACGACGACCGAAGCCGGCACGGCCTTCACCGTCTACGACGCCTCGGGCCGCGTGCTGACCTCGTGGGGCATCGGTTCCACGGGCTCCGACTCACGAGCCAAGCAGACGATCTACTACACCGCCGGCACCGGCAGCGGTGACACGCGCTGCGACAACCGTCCCGAGTGGGCAGGACAGCCGTGTGTCACCCGCTCGGGTGGCCCCGTGACCGGGCACGACCCGGCCAGGATGAGTAGCGAACTGCCAGTCAAGTTCGTCGAGGAATACTCGCGGTTCGGGGAGCCGACCCGAGTGTCCGAGTCGGCCGCGGGCAAGAGCCGCAAGACTGTCACGACCTTCGACGGCGCCGACCGGATCACGAAGGTGGAGATCACCTCGGACGAGGGCGTGGCCGTTCCGGCACTCACGACCGAGTACGACGCCAGCGGCCACGTGTCGCGGACCTTCATGGGCACCGCGACGATCATCCGCGAGTACGACGCCCTGGGGCGGCTGGTCAGCTACACCGACGCCGACGGCGGCGTGACCCGGTCGGAGTTCGACCGGTACGGCAAGCCGGCCAAGGTCAGCGACAACACCGGCTCGTCGACCTACGCCTACGACCGGGCCGCCGAACCGCGCGGACTGCTCACCTCCGTCACCGACTCGGTGGCCGGGACCTTCGGCGCGAAGTACTCCCCGGATGGCAAGCTCACCGAGCTGACCTACCCCGGCGGCATCACCCGGAGGGACCGCCTCGACGCGGCGCTGAACCCGATCGAGCGCACCTACACGCGCGACTCGGACGGGACCACCCTCTACGCGGAATCCGTTGTGGAGAACTCCCAGGGCCACTGGGTCGACCACAACTACACGGGCGGCTCGAAGAAGTACGGCTACGACGGCGTGGGCCGGCTGGCGAGCGTGCAGGAGACCGGTACTGCCGGGCAGTGCGTGACCCGGCAGTACCAGTACGACGCGCGGACCAACCGGACCGGCAAGTCCACGTACTCGGCCGCCGCCGACGGGGCCTGCCAGACCGGGACGGCCAGCGCGACCTCGTCGCACACGTACGACTCGGCCGACCGGCTCACGGACCCCGGCTACAGCTACGACGCTTTCGGCCGGACCACTGCCGCGCCGGGCGGGCTCACCAACGCGTACTACGCCAACGACCTGGTCGCCGCCCAGCAGACGGCGGACACCCGGCAGACGTGGACGCTGGACCCGAAGCACCGTTTCCGTGGCTTCACGACGGAGAAGCTCGTCAACGGGGCCTGGTCGAACGCCACGACGAAGCTCAACCACTACGGCGACGACTCCGACGAGCCCCGGTGGATCGTCGACGACACGACGCTCGGCAAGGTCACCCGGAATGTCTCCGGCCCCGACGCCGACCTGGTCGCCACGTCGTCGGCGACCGGAGACGTCCGGCTCCAGCTCGCCAACCTGCACGGCGACGTAGCGCTGACGATCGACCCGGCGGGCACGACACCGCAGGTCCTGTCGTACGACGAGTTCGGCATCCCGGCGGCTGGCCAGGCCCAGCAGCGGTACGGCTGGCTCGGCGGCAAGCAGCGGTCAGCCGAGGCGCTGGGCGGGGCGATCCTGATGGGCGTCCGGCTCTACTCCCCGGAGACCGGCCGCTTCCTCCAGGTCGACCCGGTACCGGGCGGCTCGGCCACCGACTACGACTACTGCAACGCCGACCCGGTCAACTGCACCGACCTGGACGGACGCTGGGGCTGGAAGAAGATCCTGGGCAAGGTCGCCAAGGTCGCCTCCATCGCCGCAGTGATCCCCGGCCCGATCGGCATGATCGCTTCGGGCGTCGCAGCAGTGTCCTACGCCGCGACAGGCAACTGGAAGATGGCTGCGGTCATGACTGCCGGAATTGCCCTTAGCGCTGTCGGGGCTGGCGCTGCTGTCATGGCGTACCGCGCTTCACGCATCGTCAAGGCAGCCAGAGCAACCCAGGGCATGAGCGGCGGCATCCGAGCGACTCGGGCAGTTTCCAAGCTCGCGGGTAAGAAATGGGTTCAGCGTGGCGCCACGAAGACTGTGGCAGACAAGGGCGGGACACGGCTGCTCTCGAGCGACAAACTGAGGCAGTATCGCTCGCCTGAGTACAAGAAGAAGCTGGGCACATGGCAGTCCAACTTTGAATCCCGGCCTACAGGCAAGGGGAAGATGGTCAACAATTATCACGTGACGCACAGGAAGCCCCGGAAATGGGCACCGTGGTGGTAAGTGACCTCGGGAGGTTCAACGACAAGATCGCTTTCGTGCGCACCGAAAGCGGGGAACAGGGTTTCCTGTTGGTTCATGTCCAGACGTTGTCCTGGTCCGACGGAACGGCCACAACCGGCGTGGACTTCAGCCTGGTGCTCCGCAACAGGTCTGGAGTCTGGTCGTTCAGCGATCGGGCAGATCCGGACGACGCCGATGCTCCTGCCGAACTAGCGAGCGGGCGCGTGGACTGGTATGGGCGCGTTCTCCGGGTTGAACGCTGGCTTGAGGGAGCGGAAGCTACGGCGGTGTTCAGCGAACATTTTGCCTAGCCTCGCTGCACACACTCCCCTCAGTTTCGACGGACCGGGCGGGACCTGACTCAAGGCAGGTCCCGCCCGGTCCGGCCGCAAGGTCCTCACCCTCCGGCAATCCAGGCCAATCCCGCGCAGTTGCTGGAACCAGCAGCAGGACGAAGGACGACTACCTGGCAGAATGACGCGTTCCACCCCTCGCCCCCTGGGAGGTCCCCCGCATGCGCCGGTTCGCGGTACTGCTCGCTGTCGCCGCTGTGCTGGTGCTGGCCACGCCCGCGCCGGCCGGGGCGCACACCGTCGGCGGCGTGGGGGCGACGAACTTCCGGACGACGCTGTCGGCTCTGGTACCGGGGGTGGCGGGCGCCGAGCTGCGCGTGATCGAGAACGGGAGCCGGCTGGAGCTGCGGAACACCGGGGCGGCCGAGGTGACCGTGCGCGGGTACGCCGACGAGCCGTATCTGCGGGTCGGCCCGGACGGGGTGTTCGAGAACCAGCAGTCGCCGGCGACGTACCTGAACCGCAGCCGGTTCGGCCAGGTCAAGGTACCGGCGGGCGTGAATCCGAAGAACCCGCCGGTCTGGAAGAAGTCGAGTGCCGAGCCGGTGCACCGCTGGCACGACCACCGGATCCACTGGATGCTGACCACCCTCCCCGCTGCCGTGGCCGACCAGCCGGACCAGCCGCATCGCGTGACGGAGTGGAGTATCACGATCACGCAAGGCTCGGTGACACACACCGCGACCGGCACGCTCGACTGGGTACCGGGGCCGCAGCCGTGGGGCTGGCTCGCCGTCGCCGTGGCCGGCACACTCCTCGTGGGCACGCTTGGCCTGCTCCGGCGGCCGTACCCGGCGATGATCGCGGCCACGCTTGTCATGCTGGTCGCGGACGTCGTGCACGCCGCCGGCATCGCGCTCGTGACGCCCGGCTCGGTGATCGAGCGGGTCGGCGCGTTCATCGGCGGCGACCTGCTCCAGGTGACGTGCTGGCTGGTACTGGCCGCCGCGCTGTTCTTCCTGCGCAAGAAGCACAGTGCCGGCGTGTGGCTGGCCGCTGGCGGGTCGGCCATGATCGCGCTGACCAGCGGGGTCGCGGACGCGCCCGTGCTGTGGCGGTCCTCCGCGCCGTTCGCGTGGGACATCACGCTGAACCGGGCGACGCTGAGCCTGACGATCGCGTTCGGGTTCGGTCTGCTGCTGGCGCTGCCGGTGTTCCTGTGGCGGCAGAAGCGGGTGGTCGCCGACGCCGAAGACACGGTTGCCGTGCCACGGCGGCGGGTGCTGGAGCTGGCCGGGGCTGCCGGGCTCGGCGGCGTCGCCGGAGCGGCCGTCGGCTTCGCGAGTGCGCCCGAGGGTGAGCGACCCGGGGCTCGCGACGGTGGTGGCCAGGCCGCAGCAGGTACAAAGAAGAAAATCGTCAGCCACAGCGGACCCCGGCAGGCGGGAATCACCGAACCACGGCAGGCCTATGCCTGGGTTGGCGGTTTCGATCTGGTGCGGTCAGGGCAGCCGAAGCCGCCGAAGGACCTGATCCGGCAATGGATGCAGACGTCAGCACAGCTGGCAGCCGGCGGCGCCGGCCAGACGATGATCGGCGCCGGATTGGGCGCTACGGGGCTGACTGTGACCATTGGTTACGGGCCCTCGCTGTTCGAGAAGCTCGGAATGCAGATGCCTGCCGCTCTCGAACCCCTGCCGGCCTTTCCCGGTGACGCCCTGGATCCGGCGCGCAGCGATGGCGACCTCGGGCTGGTGATCGCCGCCGATGACGCGCTGGCGGTGCAGGAGGCGGTCCGCACGCTGACCAGGCTCGCGGCCGGGGTCGCCGTGCCGCGCTGGGGCATGTCCGGCTTCGCCTCCTCGGCCGGCGGCACCGGCACGCAGCGCAATCTGATGGGCCAGCTCGACGGCACGAACAACCCCAAACCCGCTGACGCCGATTTCGCCCAGCGCGTTTTCGCGGCTGACGGCTGGATGCGCGACGGCTCCTATCTGGTCGTACGCCGGATCCGCATGCTCCTCGGCTCCTGGGAAGGCCTCGACCGCGCGGCCCAGGGCAAGGTCATCGGGCGCGGCATCGCCGACGGAGCCCCGCTGAGCGGCGGCACGGAATTCACCCCGGCCAATTTCGGAGCGACGAAGGACGGCCAGCTCGCCATTCCGGGCAACGCGCATGTCCGGCTCGCAGCTCCAGCATTCAACAACGGGGCCGCGATGCTGCGGCGCGGTTTCAACTATGCCGACGCGCCGGATGATTCCGGGCTGCTTTTCCTTGCGTACCAGGCTGATCCGCGCACCGGCTTCGTCCCCGTGCAGCGCAAGCTCGCCTCTTCCGACGCGCTGAACTCTTTCATCCGGCACGAGTCCAGCGCGCTGTTCGCCGTGCCCGGTGTGGCTGGCCTGCTGGGGGTTTTCGATGCGTAAGGCTGCTGTCCTCGTGCTTCCGCTGCTGCTCGGAGGCTGTGCGGTGTGGGGCCCGGAGGGCGGGCCCAGCGGGACCGGGCAGGCTGCTCCCTCCGCGGCGGCCAGTACTGCTGGTGAGGCCACGGCTGGCACGGACGGCGTGCAGCGGATCACGGTCACTGTGGACGATCAGCTCCGCTTCTCGCCGTCGGTGGTGCGGGCGCGGACCGGGACGATCGAGTTCACCATCAGGAACACCGGGGCGACCCCGCACACGTTCGGCGTGCTCAGCGAGCGGATCGACAACGTCAACGGCGGGGACAGCCGGACACTCCGCGTGACGGTGGACCGGCCGGGCACGTACCCGTTCCCCTGCGCCTACCACGTGTCGAGCGGGATGAAGGGGACGCTGGAGGTCCGCTGAGGACAGTGCCCGACCGCCGGCCGCACGCCCACTGCCGCTGGGCGATAGATCACTGCCGATCGGCGCATCTGCCCGCCCGGGCGAAGTCAGTCCACTGTGACATAGCTCACGCTGTATGCAACTCGCTGTAGTTGCTACATCACCCTATGGAGGTGTGCGATGAGCATCCAGATCCGGCGCCTGCTTGCCGAGGCGCTCGGCACCTTCATCCTCGTGTTCTTCGGCGCGACCGCCGCAGTCGGCGCGGCCAGCGGAGCCTACGGCTCGGCTGTCGGCTACGCCCTCGCACTCGCCCTCGGCCTCTGGCTGGTCGGCGGGGTCTCCGGCGGTCACCTCAACCCGGCCATCACGCTCGCCCTGGCGGTGCGCGGCCGGTTCGCCTGGCGCGACGTGCCCGGCTACATCGTCGCCCAGCTCGTCGGCGGCATCCTGTCCGCACTCCTGCTCTGGGGCGTGCTCGGCGCCAAGGGGGCCGGCCTCGGCGCTACCTCGCTCAACCGGGGCACCAGCGTCTGGGAGGGCCTGCTCGCCGAGGGCCTCGCGGCGGCACTCCTCGCGGCCGTGTACTACTGGGGCTACGTCGGCGGCGGCCTGTCCGGCGGGCTCGCCGGGCTCGGCACCGGCCTGGCCTACGGCACCGGCATCCTCGCCCTGAGCAGCTTCACCGGCGCCTCCGCCAACCTGGCCCGCAGCCTGGCCCCCGAGGTCGGCCTGAGCCTGTCCGGCGGGGCAGCCAACTGGGGCGAGCTCTGGGTCTACCTGGTCGGCCCGGTGATCGGCGCCCTGGTCGGCGTCTACCTGGTCGACTACGTCCTCAGGGCGAACGCCTCCTCCAACGCCGACTGACCCACGGTCTCCCGCTGACCCGGTGTCTCCCCCTGACCCCGCGTCTCCCGAGACAACGCCTCCCGCGGCACGCCGCCCTCCCGGGTACTTTGCACCCGGGAGGGTGGCTTTGCGCGCTTATGCCAGTCTATGTCCTGGTGTGATAAGCAACCCCGGCAGGGCCAGCGCCGACCGGGTACCGTAAGCCAACATGGTGGGCAACTATGTGGCTAGACGCGTACTGATCGCGGGCGTGCTGTCCGTGACCCTCACGGCTCTCGCGGCGTGTGGCTCCGGCGACGGGGACAAGAAGCCGTCGGGCAGCGGCTCCGGCGGGGGTACCGCTCCGGCCAGCAAGGCGGCCCCGGTGGACGTCGTCCCGGCCGACAAGGCCACCGGCGTCGCCGTCTCCGCCGAGATCGAGGTGAAGGGCAACAAGTCGGCCGGCGTCGAGCTGAGCAGCGACAAGGGCCCGGTCAAGGGCGAGGCGCGCAAGGACGGCAGCTCGTGGGTGCCCGCGGAGCCGCTGGCCTACGACACCACGTACACCGTGAAGGTCGGCGGCCAGAGCACCACCTTCACCACGATGTCGAAGCCGGGTAACCGGGTTTCGGTGCACCACTACCTGAAGGAAGGCGGCACCTACGGCCAGGCGATGCCGATCGCGCTGGAGTTCAAGGAGGCCATCCCGAAGGAGTCGCGCGCGGCCGTCGAGAAGCGGCTGTTCGTGACGAGCGAGCCCGCCCAGGTCGGCGCGTGGCGCTGGCAGAGCGGCACGCACCTGGAGTACCGGCCGAAGGAGTACTGGCAGCCGGGCACGAAGGTCAGCATGCGGCTCGGCCTCGGCGGGCTGCCGCTGGGTGGCGGGAAGTTCGGCCAGTTCGACGTGACGTCCAGCTTCTCCATCGACTCGCAGAAGCGTGAGCTGGTCGTCGACAACGCGAGCAAGCAGATGGTCGCCATGCTGGACGGCGCGCCGGTGAAGACGATGCCGGTCAGCCTCGGCAAGCCCAGCAAGCCGTCCTTCCACGGCAAGATGGTCATCATGGAGAAGCTGGACAAGACGGTCTTCGACTCCGGCACGTACGGCGTGCCGTCCAACTCCACCGACGGCTACCGGACCGACGTCGAGTTCGCCCAGCGGATGAGCTGGGACGGCCAGTTCATCCACTCCGCCTCGTGGTCGGTGGCCGACCAGGGCGTGCGGAACGTGTCGCACGGCTGCATCAACATGTCCCCGGAGAACGCGAAGTGGACGTTCGAGTTCACGAAGGTCGGTGACCCGGTGACCGTGAAGAACACCGAGCAGGGCCTGACCCAGGGCAACGGCTGGACGTCCTGGGACCTGAGCTGGGACGACTTCCTCAAGGGCAGCGCGCTCCCGCCGCCGGCCGGGTAACAGCCAGAGCGGAAGAAAGGGGGGTGCCGGAACCGGCACCCCCCTTCTTACCTGTCGTCTCAGATGTCCATCGGGCCGTAGATGAGCGCGTTCACCGCTGCCGCCGCGACGACGGCGCCGCCACGGGCGCTGCGGTTGGAGATGGCCGGGAGCCCGCTGTCGCGCAGGGCCGCCTTGGCCTCGGCGGCTCCGACATACCCGACGGGGAGGCCGATCACCAGGGCCGGCCGGAGCACTCCGCCCTCGGCCAGCCGCAGCAGCTCCCACAGGGCCGTCGGCGAGCTGCCCACCACCCACACCGCCCCGTCGGCGACCCGCGCGGCGGCCAGCTGGAACCCGGCGGCCGGCAGCGTGATCCCGGTGCGGGCCGAGACGTCGTACGCGGCCTCGCTGCCCATCAGGCACAGCGAGGGATAGGCGGCGATCCCGGCGGTGACGGTGGGGGCGTCGACGACCAGCGGCGCGCCGGAGTCGAGGGCCTCGGCCCCGGCGGCCAGCGCCCTCTCGTTCAGCACGAGGTCGGCAGGCCAGGTCTCGTCGGCGCTGGTGTGCATGATCCGTTCGAGGACGTCGCGGCTCCGGGGTGCCAGGCCACTGGTGTCACATGCGGCTCGTAGCCGCCGGTAGGACTCGGCTTCGATCGGGTGCGTGGTTCTCACGTGTCCACTGTAGTCGGACAGTACCGGGCATCATAAAGCGAGTGTGACCTTATCGTCACTTCAGGTGAGCACGGAACCCGCCAGCCGCCCCGCGATATCGGGCATACCCGCCCAATGCAGGTGCAGGTACGAGGCGTGCACCCCGCCCTGCACGAAGCCCTCCGGCCCCTCCCTGCGGTACCAGGCCGGGCTCGCCCCAGCCCCCGGCTCCACAGTGGTCCGGTGGAACTCGTGGCCGGTCAGCCGGGTACCGGCCGGGCCGAGCCAGCTGTCCGTCGCCGCCACGGCGTCCCGGTACCCGAGGGTCAGCCGGGGTGTCATCCGCGCCTCGGCGTCGATCACCCCGCACATCGGCGCGCCGTCCAGCGACCTCGCCAGCCACAGCAGGCCCGCGCACTCGGCCGCGACCGGCGCGCCGCTGGCTGCCAGGGCGGCCACGGCCCGGCGGAGCGGCTCGTTGGCGGACAGCTCACCCGCGTACACCTCGGGAAAACCGCCACCCACGACCAGGCCGGACGTGCCGTCGGGCAGTTTCTCGTCGCGCAGCGGGTTGAAAGTGACCACAGTGGCCCCGGCCGCGGTGAGCAGCTCGGTCGTCTCCGCGTAGCCGAAGGTGAAGGCGGGCCCGCCAGCGACAGCGATGACCCGCCCGGTCGGCGGCGCGACCGGTGCCGACCACGGCTCCACGGACAGCGGCGGCGCGGTGGCCGCCACGGCCATCACCGCCTCGGCCAGCGGATCGAGCAGCGCGGCCTGCGCCTCGACCCCGGCCAGCGCCTCGGCTGACCGCTCAGCGGCCGGCACTAGCCCGAGATGCCGCGACGGGGCGGCCACGGCGGCGAGACGCTGGATCGCGCCCAGCACCGGCATGCCCACCTCCTCGCACGCCTCGCGGAGCAGCGCCTCGTGCCGGTCGGAACCGACCCGGTTGAGGATCACCCCTGCGATCCGGGGCGCGCCGGGGAACGACCGGAAGCCGTGCAGCAGCGCCGCGATCGACCGGCTCTGCGAGGACGCGTCGACGACCATCACGACCGGGGCGTCGAGCAGGTGCGCGACGTGCGCCGTCGAGCCCTCCTCCGTGGCGCCCCGGCCGTCGTACAGGCCCATCACGCCCTCGATGACCGCGACGTCGGCCCCGGCCATCCCGTGCGCGAACAGCGGCCCGACCAGCCCCTCGCCGACCATCACCGGGTCGAGGTTGCGGCCGGGCCGCCCGCAGGCCAGCGCGTGGTAGCTGGGGTCGATGTAGTCCGGCCCGACCTTGAAGCCGGCCGGCCGGTGCCCCCGGACCCGCAACGCTGCCAGCAGCCCGGTCGCGACGGTGGTCTTGCCGTGGCCGGAGGCCGGAGCTGCGATGACGACCCGCTTCACGCCTTCACGCCTACCATTCGATGCCGCGCTGGCCCTTACGCCCCGCGTCCATCGGGTGCTTGGTCTTGCCCATCTCCGTCACCAGGTCGGCGGCGTCCATCAGCTCGTCCTTCGCGTACCGGCCGGTGATCACCACGTGGCCGCCCGGCCGGGCGCGCAGGGTCTCGACGACCTCCTCGGTGGACACCCAGCCCCAGTGCATCGGGTACGTGAACTCGTCCAGCACGTAGAAGTCGTAGGTCTGCGCGGCGAGGTCCCGCTTGATCTGCGCCCAGCCCTCAGCGGCCTCGGCCGCGTGGTCGCGCTCGTCGCCGGGCCTGGCCAGCCACGACCAGCCCTCGCCCATCTTGAACCAGTCGACAGTGTTCTTCCCGGCCTCGCCCAGCGCCCGGAACGCCTTCTCCTCGCCGACCTTCCACTTCGGAGACTTCACGAACTGGAACACACCGATCGACCAGCCGGCCGACCAGGCGCGCAGCGCCATGCCGAACGCCGCCGTCGACTTGCCCTTGCCCAGCCCGGTGTGCACGGCCAGCACCGGCTGGGTCCGGCGCTGGCGGGTGGTGAGGCCGTCGTCGGGTACGTTTTCAACCTTGCCCTGCGGCATGAGTTCTCACTCCTCCTGATTAGGCGGCCAGGGCGGCGCCACGCAGCCCGGCAGCGGAGATGTCGGACAGCACGACGTGCTCTGCGCGCAGCTGGACGGCCAGCCCGGCGGCCATGCCCAGGCGGACGTGGCCCTGTTCGCAGTCGACCACGATGCTCGCCACGCCAGACGCCGCCAGCCGTGCGGCGGTGGCGGCCGGGGCCGGGCCTGAGGTCGAACGGCCGTCGGTCACGACGACCAGCAGCGGGCGGCGGCTCGGATCCTTGAGGCGTTCCACGCGCAGCGTCTCCTCGGCGCGGCGCAGGCCGGCGTCGAGCGGCGTGCGGCCGCCCGTGCGGACGTGCTTCAGCCGGGCCGCGCCAGCCTCCACACTGGACGTCGGCGGCAGGACCAGCTCGGCCTCAGCGCCTCGGAAGGTGATCAGGCCGATCTTGTCGCGGCGCTGGTAGGCGTCCATGAGCAGGGACAGCACGGCGTCGGTCACCGCGCGCAGCCGCTGCCGGGCCGCCATCGACCCCGAGGCGTCCACGACGAACAGCACCAGATTCGCCTCACGGCCCTTGCGGACCGGCGCGCGCAGGTCCTGCGTGCCCACCGACGAGCTGCCGCGCTGCGCCGCCGCGCGCACCGTCGCCACCAGATGCAGCCCGGTCAGGCTGGGATCGGGCCGTCGCGCGCCGACCACCCGGCCATTTCTCGTGTACGCGGGCGAGCGCCGCCCCGCGGCACCCTGGCCCGTCCCCGGCACGGAGAACAGCCGGGCCTTGTACGGCTTGCCCTCGCCGTGCTGCTTGCCCTCGGGAGCCTGACCCTGACCGGCCGGCGCCTGCTGCGGCTGGGCCTGGCTGCCCTGGTCACCCTGGTCACTCCGGCTGCCCTCCGGCTCGCCCGGATCGGGAGCGCCGCCCCCGGGACCGTCGTCGTCGGGGCCATCCTCTTCGTCTTCAGTGGACGGTGGCGGGTCCTGGAGCGCGTCCTCCAGGGTCTCCTCGTCGAGGCCTGGCGCGTCGAAGGGATCACGCCGGCGGCGGTGCGGCAGAGCGAGCCGGGCGGCTGCCCGTACGTGGTCAGCCGTGACCTCCTCCAGCCCTTCCCAGGCGGCGAGCGCGATGGCTGTGCGGGCGACCACGAGGTCCGCGCGCAGCCCGTCCACGTCGAAGGCGGCGCAGACCTGGGCGATCCGCAGCAGCTCGGCGTCGGGCAGGCGTACGCCGGCCAGCCGTTCCCGCGCGGCGGCGATCTGGGTGGCCAGGGCCGCGTCGGCCTCGGCCCACTGGCCGGCGAAGTCAGCCGGGGCGGCCTCGTACGCGAGCCGCCGCCGGACCACCTCCACCCGCTCCGTGGCCTCGCGCGGCGCGCGCACCTCGACCGTCAGGCCGAACCGGTCGAGCAGCTGGGGCCGGAGCTCGCCCTCCTCCGGGTTCATGGTGCCGACCAGCAGGAACCGGGCGGCGTGGCGTACCGAGACGCCGTCGCGCTCCACGTGCGCCTCACCCATCGCCGCCGCGTCGAGGAGCGCGTCGACCAGGTGGTCTGGCAGCAGGTTGACCTCGTCGACGTACAGCGCGCCCCGGTGCGCGGCGGCCAGCAGGCCCGGCGTGTACTTCGTCCGGCCGGCGGTCAGCGCCTGTTCCAGGTCGAGCGAGCCGAGCAGCCGGTCCTCTGTCGCGCCGACCGGCAGCTCGACGAGCCGGGCCGGGGCCGAAGACGTCGCGCCGTGGCTGGCCGCGTCGGGACAGTGCTGGTACTCACGGCCGGGCGCGCAGGAGAACCGGCAGCCGCCGAGCACGTCGAGCTCCGGCAGCAGCCGGGCGAGCGCACGGACCATAGTGGACTTCGCGGTGCCCTTCTCGCCCCGGACGAGCACGCCGCCGATCGCTGGCGAGACGGCGTTGAGCAGCAGGGCCAGCCGCAGATCGGCCATGCCGACCACAGCGGAGAACGGGAAGGGTTCCACAGGCGAGGTCCTCTCCGCGGGTGTCCACGCCCGCGAATAGCAGTGTCACTGGTGGCAGCGGAAGTTCCTGACTTCTGGCAGGCCGTCGCTGCGGCGCTGCCGTTCACACAGTGGCGGGACCGTGCCGGATTCACACCGGCTTCCTTGCCTGCTGCCCGCCTCATGCTTGCCTATCGGGTCGTGTTCCGTCAAAGAGCGGCTGTCCGGTACAGAGTCATTCAGTGCACTTTGGTATATCGCGACATGGCGGGCTGGGGTTAGCGGCCGGGCGGTACGGGTAGCCGTCCATTGACCGGGCCTGATCGCCATAGGTACATTTGGCATTAATAGGAAAGAAGGTGCATCATGGCGACTCATCGTTCGCACCTGAGCCTCACGGGCATGCAGTCACCGGCCAGGGCGCTCGCTGCCGCGATCGGGGCCGTCTTCCTGCTGGTCGGCGTCCTCGGCTTCATCCCTGGCATCGTCACGGACTACGACATGCTCCAGTGGGCCGGACACGAGGGCCACGCCAAGCTGCTCGGCCTCTTCCAGGTGACCGTGCTGCACAACCTCGTCCACCTGCTCTTCGGGGTGATCGGCCTGGCCATGTCGCGCACCAGCGCGATGGCCGGGGTGTTCCTGATCGGCGGCGGGCTGGTCTACCTGGCGCTGTGGATCTACGGCCTGGTCATCGACCGGGAGACCGCGTGGAACTTCGTCGGGCTCAACTCGGCGGACAACTGGCTCCACATGGGCCTCGGCCTGGGCATGGTCATCCTGGGCCTGCTGTCCCGCAGGTAGATCAAATCAGCTAAATGAGCTGATTCGACCAAAACGCCCCCAGCCTGGGGTTACCGTGAGTAAACCCAGGCTAGGAGGGTGCCATGCGATCGATCTGTGTAATCGCGGGGGCGGTACTCGGCGCACTGGTGTCAGTACCAGCACAGGCGGCCCCGGCTGGAGGGGCCACCGCGAGCACCTGGGACATACCACTCAACATCCGCTCAGCGCCCGATTCCGGGGCCAGGCGGCTCGGCACGATCGCCAACGGCGGTCCGGTACCGGCCGAGTGCCAGGTGACCGGCCAGTGGGTCAGCGGGAAGGTCCGCAACAGCAACAAGTGGGACCGGCTGCCGTCCGGCGGGTACGTGTCGGACGCCTACGTCTCGCGGCCGGGTGCCCTGCCCGACTGCTCGTCCCTGCCCGCCGCCGGGGCCAGGCCCGCGCCCGGCGGGTTCATCGGCTCGGCGGTCGAGCCCGCCCGGTCGAGCCGGGCCACGTACGGCGTGCCGGTTTCGGTGACCATCGCCCAGGCGATCCTGGAGTCCGGCTGGGGCGGCAGCGACCTGGCCCGCAAGGACCACAACCTGTTCGGCATCAAGTGCTTCGGCTGGCCGGGCCCGATCGCCGTCAAGTGCGCCTCGTACCGCACCAGCGAGTGCAAGGGGACCCGGTGCTACCGGACGACGGCCCAGTTCCGCTCGTACCGGTCGGAGGCCGACTCCTTCGCCGACCACGGCCGCTTCCTCCGGGTCAACGACCGCTACGCGGGGGCCTTCCGGCACACGGGGAATCCGGACGAGTTCGCCCGGGCCATCGCGAGGGCCGGGTACGCCACCGATCCCCAGTACGCGCAGAAAATAGTAAACGTGATGAAAGCAAATAATCTCTACCAATACGACGTGTAGTGATCGACAGCGAGCGCTGGGTTAGCCTTTCGGCCATGCGGCTGAGCGTCCTGGGCACTGTGGAACTCCGGGTCGGTGGCGAGCCCATCGACCTGGGTCAGCGGATGGAACGGTGCCTGCTCGGTGTGCTCGCCCTCGACCCTGGCCAGCCCGTGCCCACCGGGCGGCTGATCGAGCTGCTGTGGGGCGGCAATCCCCCGGCCAGCCCGCGCAGCGCCCTCCAGGTACACGTCTCCCGGCTGCGCAAACGGCTCGCCGCCGCGCCTGCCTTCCGGCTCACCCGGCGCGGCGACGGCTACGCGCTCGACGCCGATCCGGCCGCTGTGGACGCCTGCGAGCTGCGCAGGCTGGCCGCCGAGGCCCGCGCGGCCGAGGACCTGACCGCCCGGGCGGCGCTGCTGGAGCAGGCCGGGAACCTGGGTACCGGCCCGCTGTTCGGCGAGGCGGCCACCGAGGCCGTTGCCGAGCAGTTCCGGCCGGCCTACGAGGAGCTCGCGCTGTCGGTCACCGAGCTGCGGCTGGAGACCCAGCTGGCCCTCGGCGCGCACCACGAGCAGCTGCCGGAGCTGGCCGAGCTGACGGCCCGCCACCCGCTGCGGGAACGCTTCGCCGAGCTGTACATGCTGGCCCTGTACCGGTCCGGGCGCCGCGCCGACGCGCTCGACGCCTACCACCGGGCTGGCGGGGCGCTCCGCGGCGAGCTGGGGCTGAGCCCCGGCCCCGCGCTGGAGAACCTGCACGTGGCGATCCTCCGGGACGACCCGGCGCTGGCCGCACCCGAGCGCGAGGTTCCGTCCCGGCCAGCGCCAGCCCAGCTCCCGCCCGCCATCGGGGACTTCACGGGCCGCGAGCCAGAACTGTCCGAACTGGACGGACTGCTCCCCCACGACGAGGAGGCGCCATCGGGGCTCGTGCTGGTGAGCACGGTGGCCGGTACCGGCGGGGTGGGCAAGACCGCGCTGGTGCTGCACTGGGCGCACCGGGTACGCGACCGGTTCCCCGGCGGGCAGCTCTTCCTGAACCTGCACGGCTACTCCCACGCCCCGGCGCTGAGCCCGCTGGAGGGGCTGTCCAGGTTCCTGCGGGCCCTGGGTGTCCCGGCGGAGGAGGTCCCGCTGGACCTGGACGAGGCCGCCGCGCTGTACCGGACCCTGATGGGCGGCCGCCAGGTGCTCGTCGTGCTGGACAACGCCGGCAGCGCGGAGCAGGTACGCCCGCTGCTGCCCGGCAGCCCCGGTTCGCTGGCCGTGGTGACCAGCCGTGACCGCATGGCGGGCCTGGTCGCCAGGGACGGCGCGCGCCGGATGAACCTGGGCGTGCTCAGCCCGGCCGAGTCGGCTGCCCTGCTGTCCCGGCTGCTGGGCCCGGGCCGGGTCGCCCGTGAGCCGGAGGCAGCCGCCGAGCTGGCCGGGCTGTGCGGGCACCTCCCGCTGGCCCTGCGGGTGACAGCCGCGTACCTGGCCGACGAGCCGGGGCTGAGCCTCGCCGGGCACGCAGCGACGCTCCGGGACGGCAGCAGGCTGACAGCTCTGGAGCTGGAGGGCGACGAGCCTTCGTCGATCCGGGCGGCTTTCGGGCTGTCGTACGAGAAGCTGCCGGCCCAGGCCTCGGAGCTGTTCGGGCTGCTCGGGCTGGTACCGGGCCCGGACTTCACCGCGCAGACCGCTGCCGCGCTGGCCGGTACGGAACCCGGGCACGCCGTGCAGCTGCTCGACCGGCTCGCCGCCGCGCACCTGGTGGAGGACACGGGAGGCGGCCGGTACGCGCTGCACGACCTGCTCCGCGAGTACGCGGCAGAGAAGGCCACCGGAAGCACCGAGCCGCTGCGCGGGTTGTCCCGCCACTATCTCGGCCGGGCAGCCGCAGCGGCCGAGCTGCTGTACCCGCAGATGCTGCGCCTGCCGGTCCCCGCAGAGCCGGACGTCTTCGCCGGCCCGCCCGCCGCGCTGTCCTGGCTGGACACCGAGCTGCCCGGCCTGCTCGCCATGATCCGCTCGGACGGGGCCGAGGTCGCCTGGCTGCTCGCCGACCTGCTGCGCGGCTACTTCTACACCCGCAGCGACGTGGTGAGCTGGCAGGCTGCCGCGACCGCCGGGCTGGCGGCCGCCACGGCGGCCGGGGACCTTCGCGGCCAGGCAGCCGGGCTGATGAGCCTCGGCCTCCTCCGCCTGTGCACCGGCGATCTGGCCCAGGCGATGCCGGCCTACGAGCGGGCCGCCAGCCTCAGCCGCGAGGACGGCTGGCTGGCCGGCGAGGCCGCCGCGCAGGGCAACCTCGGGCACGGGTACTTCATCACAGGCGACATGCCGGCGGCCGAAGCCTGCCTCACCCGGGCACTGGAGCTGAACAGGGCGACCGGCCAGCGCAACAGCGAGGGCCTGAACCTCAACAATCTCGGCACTGTCCATCTGCGCCAGGGCCACCTGAACCAGGCCCGCACGTGCTTCGAGGAGTCGGCGGCACTGCACCGCGAGACGGGGGCGCTCGCCGCGCTGGTCCTCCCGCTGGACAACCTGGGCACGATCGCGCTGTGGCAGGCCCGGCTCGCCGACGCCGAGGCCTTCTACCGTGAGGCGCTGGACGTGGCCTCGCAGACCGGCAACATCCCCCAGGCCCAGCACGCCCGGGTCGGCCTCGCGGAGGTCGCGCTGGTGCTGGGCAGGTACGACGAAGCTCTTGCCCTCGCTCTTGAGGCCCTGGACCTGGCCCGGCAGGGCTCGGATCCGCTGATGGAGTCGACGGCGGCAGGCTGGGCGGGAATCGTCCTGTCCGCACAGGGCAGTGACGAGGAGGCCGCCCAGCGGTTGCGCGGGGCCCTGGACGCCCTGCCGGAGGACCAGCACGGCCCGGCGCAGACCGAGCAGCTGTCCTACGCCGCCGGGCTGGAGTGCCGGGCAGGCAGGCTGGCAGAGGCGCGCTCGATGGCCGAGCGCGCGGTGGCCGGCAGCCAGCTCCCTGGCCGGGGCGTGGTCGAGTCCACGGCGCGGGCGCACCTGGCCGCCATCCTGATCGCCTCGGGTGATCTGGCCGGGGCCGCCGAGCAGGCCCGGCTCGCGGTACGGCTGGGCCGGCAGTTCGGCACGCCGCTGCGGGAGGCGCTGGGGCTGGTGATGCTGGGCCACGCGACCGGCGACCCTGCGCACCGGCGGGCGGCACTGGAGATCTACACGGCGGCCGGGGTGCCCCAGCCGATGAGGGACGATCAGTGGCCGGCTCTCCGTTAACCTGACGGTCATGCAGCTGCGGGTCCTCGGCACGGTTGAACTCACAGCTGCCGGTCGAACCATCGACCTCGGTCAGCGGATGGAACGCTGCCTGCTCGGGATCCTCGCCCTCGACCTCGGCCAGCCAGTGCCCGACGCGCGGCTGATCGACCTGCTGTGGGGCGGCGCGGCCCCGGCCCGGCCGCGCAGCGCCCTCCAGGTGCACGTGTCCCGGCTGCGCAAGCGCCTGGCCCCGGCGGAGGCCTTCCAGATCACCCGGCGCGGCGAGGGCTACGCGCTGGAGGCCGACCCCCGGCTCGTCGACCTCTGTGAACTCCGCCGGCTGGAGGCCGAGGCCCGCGCCACCGCCGAGCCCTCGGCCCGGGCCGCACTGCTCGCGCGGACCACGGAGCTGACCGGCCCTGTCCTCGGCGACTCGGCCACGGACCCGGTGATCGACCAGCTCCGGCCCGCCTACGACGAACTTCAGCTCACCGTCGCCGAACTGCGCCTCGACACCGCGCTGGCCCTCGGCAGGCACCACGAGCATCTGCTGGAGCTGGCCGAGCTGGCCGCCAGGTACCCACTGCGGGAACGGCTCACCGAGCTGCACATGCTGGCCCTGTACCGGGCAGGCCGCCGCCCGGAGGCACTCGACGCGTACCAGCGGATCACGCGGGCGCTCACCGGCGAGCTGGGCCTCGACCCCGGCCAGCAGCTCGAAGCCCTGTACGTGGCGATCCTCCGCGACGACCCGGCCCTCGCGCCTCCGGCTCCGGCGGCTCCCGCCCGGCGGGACCGGGCACCGGCGCAGCTCCCGCCGCCCATCGCGGACTTCACCGGCCGGCTGGCCGAGCTGGACCAGCTCGACAAGCTGCTGCCCCGCGACGAGGATGCCCCGGCCGGCGTGGTGCTGGTCAGCACGATCGCCGGTACGGGCGGGATCGGGAAGACCGCGCTCGCGCTGCACTGGGCGACGCGGGTCCGCGACCGTTTCCCCGACGGGCAGCTGTTCGTCAACCTGCACGGGTACTCGACGGCTCCGGCGCTGACGCCGCTCGACGGGCTGGCCCGTTTCCTCCGTGCGCTCGGCGTCCCGCCCGAGGAGGTGCCGCTCGACGTGGACGAGGCAGCCGCGGTGTACCGGAGCCTGATGGCAGGCCGCCGCATGCTCGTTCTCCTCGACAACGCAGCGTCCGCCGACCAGGTCCGGCCACTGCTGCCCGGCAGCTCCGGCTCCCTGGCCCTGGTGACCAGCCGCGACCGGCTGTCCGGGCTGGTCGCCCGGGACGGTGCCCGGCGGCTGAGCCTGGAGGTCCTCAGCCCGGCGGAGTCGGTGGCCCTCCTGGAACGGCTGGTCGGCGAGGCCCGCGTCGCCGCCGAGCCCGAGGCGGCCGCCGACCTCGCAGCCCTCTGCGGGCACCTGCCGCTCGCCCTGCGCGTCACCGCCGCCTACCTCGACGACGAGCCGGGCCTGAGCCTCGCCGGGCACGCCGCGACGCTCCGGTCCGGCAGCCGCCTGACGGCGCTCGCCGTCGACAGTGACGATCTCGCGTCGGTCCGGGCGGCCTTCGACCTGTCGTACGAGGCGCTCCCGGCACCGGCGGCCCGGCTCTTCCGGCTGCTCGGGCTCGTGCCAGGCCCCGACTTCGCTCCCGGCTCCGCCGCGCACCTGGCCGGCGTCGACCCCGGGCACGCCGTGCAGCTCCTCGACCGGCTCCGCGCCGCCCACCTCGTGGAGGACGTGGGCGGTGGCCGGTACGCGCTGCACGACCTGCTCCGCGAGTACGCCGCCGAACGGGTCTCGGCGGAGGACACCCTGCCGTCCCTCGAAGCCCTCTTCGGGTACTACCTCAGTCACATCGACGCCGCCGCCCGCCTCCTGTACCCGCAGATCCTCCGCCTGCCCGACCAGAACACGGCCTGGTGGCCGGCGGATCCCGACGCGCCGTTCCCGGGCGCGCCGCAGGCCCTCGCCTGGATCGAGGCCGAGCTGCCCGGCCTGCTCGCGGCGATCCGGAGCACGAAGGACACTCCGCTGGCACCGGCCTCGTGGCTCATCGCCGACGGCCTCCGCGGTTACTTCTACAACAGCCGCAACATCGTCGCCTGGCAGGCGGCCACCACCGACGCCCTGGCGGCGTCCACAGCAGCCGGCAGCCCGATCGGCCAGGCCGCGAGCCTGGCCAGCTCGGGACTCCTGCACGTGTGCGTCGGCGACACCGGACAGGCGATCAGCGTCTACGAGCGGGCTGCGGCGTGCGCCCAGCTGGCCGGGTGGGCGACCGGCGAGGCGGCCATCGAGGGCAACCTGGGCCTGTCCCACTTCAAGCGCAACGAGATGGCGGCCTCGGAGATCCACCACCAGCGTTCCCTGGAGCTGAACCGGTCGCTCGGGGTCCGGACCGGTGAGGCGATGGCGCTGAACAACCTCGGCATCGTCAGCTTCCGCAAGGGCGAGCTCACCCAGGCCCGCAAGCACTGCGAGCAGGCGCTGGAGGTCTACCGGGAGCTGGGAGCCGAGGGGCCACGCGCCCTGCCGCTCGACAATCTGGCCACCATCGCGATCTGGCAGGGCCGGCTGGACGACGCCGAGGCGCACGGCCTGGAGGCGCTGGCCATCGCCACCAGCATCGGCGACCGGGCCGTCGCGGCGAGGGCTCAGCAGTCCCTGGCCTCGGTCGGCATGCAACGGGGCGACGCCGTCCTGGCCAGCGAGCGCCTCTCGACCGTGATCGAGTTCGCCAGGGAGGCCGGCGACGTCCTGTTCGAAGTGGACGCGCTCAACGTCGCCGCCTGGGCACAGCTCACCGGCGGGCACGTGACCGAGGCCATCGAGACCCTCCGCCACAATCTGCGGATCATGCCGGCCACCCATGCCCTGAGCCGGTCCGACTCCAAGGCCCTGCTCGCCATGTGCGCGGTACAGCAGGGCCGGCACGCCGACGCCAGGCAGTACTGCGAGGAGTCGCTGGCGGCGGCGGAAGCGTCTGGCGCCCTGCTCGTCCAGGCCCGCGTCCTGGCCATCCACGCCGGGGTGATCCTCGCGACCGGGGACACCGCGCTCGCGGCCCGCGAGGCCCGGCGGGCGGTAGGGGTGGCGCGGGCTCAGGGGTTCCCGCTGCCCGAGGCCGAGGCCCTCGTCGTGCTGGGCCGGGCGGAGGGCGATCCCGGGCCGGTCCGCGAGGCGCTGCGGATCTACCTCGCGGCCGGGGCGACCCGGCACGCCGAGCGCACGTCGGAGATCGTCACGGAGCTGGAATCCCGAACGCGCGACACGCTCTGACCGGACGCGAACCTCGCGCATACTCACTGAACAAATAGGGTATTCTTCTCATAGCTGACCCTATGCTGGCCAGTAGGCCGCTCGGTACCCAAAATCAGCTTCCTTTAGTCACCCTTGTCGGCAACTCACCACAAGCGTCATGGGCACTGCGGTGGTTCGGTTTACTTCGCAGAAGGCGATCCCCCACTCGCAGTGCTCAGTTGATCACTGCCCGTCCCGATCAAGGATGCGGCATGAAATTTCGCGTATCGGGCAGACGTGTGCCCATGCGTCTCGTCCTGGCCGTCGCCGTCACACTCGCCGCGGCCGGCGGTGGCGTCGCCGCCCAGGCCGACCCCGGCACCACCCACGACGGCCACGGGCACGCGCACTCGGTTCTCCGCGGCCAGCCGGCCCTGCCCGTGCCAGCCGTCCCCGGCAAGCTCCCCATCAAGTCGGGGCCGCTGAAGGCCAGCACCCAGAAGGACCAGCGCCAGGAGGCGCTGAACCTGGCCGCGACCGGCAAGGTCGCCCTGCGCTCCCTCGTCATCGCCGTCGACTCCCAGGACTTCGGCCTGCCGACCTGGAAGTCCACATTGGACTCCATGGGCGCGCCGTACGACGTGCTGCTCGCCAGGGACGCACCGCTCGGCGCGCTGACCCGGCCCGACGGCACCGGCAGGTACAACTCGGTGCTGCTGACCAACAACGCCCTGCTGTACCAGCAGAACGGCAGCTACGTCTCAGCTCTCGACGCCGCCGAGTGGACGGCGCTCTGGGACTACGAACGGCTCTTCGGCGTCCGCCAGGTGTCGCTGTACACGTCGTACGGCACCTACCCCGAGGACTACTGCCTCAACCCGGTCAGCGAAGGCGGGATCGGCAGCACCCCGGTGAACACGAGCCTCACGGCAGCCGGCGCCCCGATCTTCGACTACCTCAAGGCCGGCGCGGCCATCCCTATCTCACTGTCCTATGTGTACCGCACAGCGGTGCGCGCCGGCTGCGCAGCGACCCCGGTCCTCACGATGGGGCCGGACGTCGTGGGCGTGACGACGACCAGCACCGACGGCCGGGAACGCCTCGCGCTCACCTTCACGTCGAACCAGTACCTCATGCAGACGCCCCTCCTCGGCTACGGCCTCGTCCGCTGGGCCTCGCGCGGCGTGTTCGCCGGCGAGCAGCGGCACTGGCTGAACGTCGACGTGGACGACTGGTTCATCAACACCGACCACCTCTACGCCGACGGGCACCTCGAACAGGACCCCGGCTTCCGGATGAGCGGCTCCGACGCGGTCAGCGCGAAGAACCAGCAGGCCTCGTTCCGCAGCGCCTACCCGCTGGCGAGCGGCTTCAAGCTCAACGTCCCGTTCAACGGCGAGGGCATCCAGGGCACCGTGAACCTGCTGTGCCTCATCCAGCTCGGCGACGCGCTCACGTACCAGACGGCGTGTAACCGCAACGAGTTCCGCTGGGTGAACCACACGCTCACGCACCCGAAGATGAACACGACGACGTACCAGCAGAGCTACGACGAGATCCGCGGCAACCTCACGCGCGGCCAGCAGCTCGGGCTGAGCGCGCCGGCCACGGTGCTCAAGACGCCGGAGTACTCGGGACTGGGCGTGTACCACCCGGACCCGAACAACGACATCGACCCGCCGACCGACTTCGGCCTCGGCGCGTCCAATGTGAACATGCTGGCGGCCGCCAAGGCGCTGGGCGTGAAGTACCTGCACGGCAACATGTCCTTCAACTCCCACAAGCCGGGCTGCTTCAACTGCGGGATCTACCACCCGCTGGAGCCGAGCCTGCTCATCGTGCCGGACTGGCCGACGAACATCGCCTACCACACGACGACCCCGGCCGAGGAGACCCTGTTCTACAACTCCTACTACGGCCCGAACGGCAAGTTCCCGTACTGGCCCGTCGACCAGACCTACGACCAGATCGTCGGCCACGAGTCCGACATCGCCCTCCAGCACATCATGACCGGCTCGGCGTACTCGCACACGCTGCACCAGGGCAACCTGCGGCAGTACGCGTCGGGCAAGAGCCTCACGTTCGACTGGCTGCGCGCGACCGTCGGCAAGTACAGCCATTACTACAACGTGCCGCTGCGGAACCCGGACTGGACCGCGCTGGGCGGGTACGTGGCTGACCGGACCGCACACTTCGCCGGGCAGGGCAACAGCGCCGGCGACGCGGTGTGGGACAAGGCGGCGAACACGGTGACCGTTCCCGCTGCCGGGCCGGTGTTCGTGACCGGGGTGAAGGCCGCTGGTTTCGACCAGTACGGCACGGACCCGATCTCACGGGTCACAGCTCCGGCGACCCTGACGGCCTACCCGAAGAACTGATGACGGCCACACCACTCAGTAGCTGGCGCGCGATCGGCCGGGCGGAGGTACGCCCGGCCGATCGGGTGCCGGCGCAGCGCGCGCCCGGCAGGCAGACCCGGGTGGCGCTGATCTCGGAAGGCACATACCCGCACCACTTCGGCGGGGTCAGCGTGTGGATCGACCAGCTGATCCGGGGCATGCCGGAGCACAGGTTCGACGTGGTGGCCCTGTCGGTCACCGGCGAGGAGAAGAACCTGTGGGAGATCCCGCCCAACCTGAACAGCGTCATCAACATTCCACTCTGGACGGACAAGCCACGGCGGAAGGCCTGGGAGCCCGACTGGTTCGCCGACGCGCACAGCCGGTTCCTCCGGGCGCTGATCCGCCCGGCGGAGGTACGCGACCGGTGGAGCCAGCAGGGCCGGGCGGCGTTCCTGTCCTCGCTGCGCGCGATGTTCCTCTACGCCCAGTCCTCCGGCGACCTGAGCAGCGCGCTGGTGAGCAACGCCGCGCTGACCCGGCTGATGGACACCTGGCACGCGGCGGGCATGGACATCGGCGAGCCGCTGTGCCTGGCCGACGCGCTCACCGCCGCGAGCCTGATCGAGCACATGCTCCGGCCGCTGTCGGCCCCGCCGGTCGACGTGGACATCTGCCACCTCGCGATGAACGGGCTGGCCGGGCTGGTCGCGCTCGCTTCCAAGTGGGCGTACGGGTCGCGGATCGTGCTGTCCGAGCACGGGGTCTACCTGCGCGAGCGGTACCTGGCGATGGTGAACGAGCCGGTGCCGCACGCCGTGAAGGTGCTGCTGCTGAACTTCTTCCGGACGCTGGCCGTGGCCACGTACCACAGCGCTGACCTGCTCGCCCCGCACTCCAACTACAACCGGCGGTGGGCGCTCTACAACGGGGCGAAGCCGGCCAGGATGCGGACCATGTACAACGGGGTCGACCCGGCGGACTTCCCGCCGGCCGAGGGCGAGCCCGACGTGCCGACGATCGTGTTCATGGGCCGGATCGACCCGCTCAAGGACCTGCACACCCTGATCAGGGCGTTCGCGATCGTGAAGCAGCACGTACCGGACGCGCGGCTGCGGATGTTCGGTCCGGTGCCGGAGGTCAACCAGGAGTACGCGGCGAGCTGCCAGCGCCTCGTCGACGAGCTGGGGCTGACCGGCGCGGCGACGTTCGAGGGCCGCATCCCGAACCAGGCCGACGCCTACCACGCCGGGCACATCAACGTTCTGACGTCCATTTCGGAGGGTTTCCCGTACACGCTGATGGAGGCGATGGCCACCGGGCGCCCGCCGGTCTGCACGAACGTGGGCGGGGTCGCTGAGGCCGTCGGCGACGCCGGCATCGTCTGCGCGGCCCGCGACCACGAGGCCATCGCCGCCGGGTGCGTCAGGCTGCTCACCAACCACGCGCTGCGGCGCAGGCTGGGCCGGATGGCCCGCGAGCGCATCCTGAACAACTTCACGCTCCAGCAGTCCATCGAGGCGTACCGGTCGGTGTACCGGGAGGTCCTGCCGTGACGGCGATCCTCAGGACGGACCCGGTCGACGAGCTGGTGATCCGCACGGCCGAACGCTGCGGCCTGGCCATCGACCCGCTCCAGATCGCCGCGATGCTGGAGAGCGACGGCATGACCGACCGGATGGCGGAGGACGGCTACGGCTACCGGGACGTGTTCGGCCTCGCCGAGGAGGTCTACCGCCGCCTGCCACGCAAGGGCCCCGGCCCACCCGAGCCGAGGACCGACCGCGCGCAGGCCGTCAGGGAACTCTCCCACGGCCTGCTCTATCTCATGCCCAGCGCGGTCTTCCCCGCCGTGGCGGAGCTGGTCGGGCTGCGGGGCACCATCACGGCGATGGTCTGCGCCACGGCCGTCGGCTGGGTGTGGAGCATGGGGCTGAGCTGGGTGGCCTACCGCATGCTCGGCCACGGCAGGCCGGACGTCGCGGCCCGGGTGCTCGCCTGCGGATTCGGGATCGGGGTGACGCTGTCCGCCCCTTTCTGGCTCCTGCTCAGCCCGGGCGCGGCGCTGCTGGTCACGGCTCAGCTCTGTTACCAGCTCGCAGGGGCCATCCTGCTCTTCCACCGCAAGGAATCGGTCCTCTTCGCCCTGTCACTGCCCTCGGTCGCGACCGGCCTGGTCTACGTGGCGAGCCCGGGCGCGGCCACGGCCGTGGCGACCTCAGCCGCCAGCCTCGCGACGGTGGCACTGTGCGCTGCCGCAGCGCTGTGGACGGCGTACAAAATCAAGATCTTGAAAGAGCCGCAGGTGCGGATCGGCAAGGAGATCATCGGGTCAGGGCCCATCATGGTGTACGCGAGCCTCAGCGCCCTCTACCTGCTGTCGGCTGACGCCCGCTACACCCAGCCCAGCCTGGACCTGGCACTCGCGGTGACCCCGGTCGTCGCCGGAATGGGCGTGCTGGAGTGGCGGGCGCGCCGGTTCGCCGAGAAGTCGTCTGTCCTTCTGCGACGTACCCAGTACCCGCGTGACTTCCGCCGCCGGGTGCTGGCCAGGTTCGGCGCGGAACTGGCCGTCGTCTGCGGGGTGCTGTCGGCCCTGGCCGCCGTGCTGGGCGCGGTCCTGCACAGCCAGGGGCAGCTCACCTCCCTCGGCGTGCTGGCCTTCGCCGGGCACGTGCTGCTCGGCTGCGGCTACTTCGCCGGTTTCCTGCTCATCAACACCGCGCGCTTCGGGCGGCTGCTCGCCGTCCTGTCCATCGTGGCCGCCGGGTACCTGCTCGCGGCAGGCCAGCTCGATCCGGCACTGCACGTCCACCTGTTCGGCGTGTGCAGCGCACTGCTCGTGACGGGACTGGTCTGCGGGCTGCTGCCCGAGCTCGGCCAGGTCCACCGATACACCTCTTAGCACTAGTAGCAGACTTGAGGAGGCACCATGCACGTGGTCATCCTGGCTGGTGGCCGGGGGGTCCGGCTCAGGCCCTACACGACGGCACTGCCCAAGCCACTGGTGCCGATCGGCGACGAGTACGCCATCCTCGACATCATCCTCCGGCAGCTGCGCTCCTACGGCTTCCAGAGCGTCACCCTCGCCATCGGGCACCTCGGCTCGCTGATCCGGGCCTTCGCCGGCGACGGCGACCGCTGGGATCTGAAGATCGACTACGCGGAGGAGGACCGCCCGCTGTCGACGATCGGCCCGATGTTCGGCATCCTCGACCAGCTGCCGGAGCACTTCCTGGTCATGAACGGCGACGTGCTGACCGACCTCGACTACGGCGCGCTGCTGCGCGGGCACATCGCCGGCGAGACCCCGCTGACCGTGGCGACCTACCGCCGCCAGGTGAAGATCGACTTCGGCATCCTGGAGTCGGAGGCCGGCGTGATCACGAGCTTCACCGAGAAGCCGACCCTGCACTACTCGGTGAGCATGGGGATATACGGCATGTCCCGCAAGACCCTCGCCCCGTACCCGAAGGGCCTGGCGTTCGGCTTCGACGACCTCGTCCTCGACCTCCTCGACCGCGGCGAGCCGCCGGCCACCCACTTCTTCGACGGATACTGGCTCGATATCGGCCGCCCAGACGACTACGACGAGGCCAACCGATCGTTTGAATACTTGCGCCCCGTGCTTCTCCCATCCGCATCTGCTCCTTCCTGGCGGTGACCATGCGCGTACTGCTCTTCGGAGCCTCAGGTTTCATCGGACGGCACGTCCAGGCGGCCCTGGCCTCGGCCGGCGCGGAGGTGCTCGCCGCCGGCCGTGGCGGGCCGATCCGGCACGACCTGGTGACCGGCGGCCCGTCCACGCTCGTCGGGCTGCTCGGCTCGTACCGGCCGGACGTCGTCGTGAACTGCGCCGGGCTGCTCAGCGGCAGCACGGCCGAGCTGGCCGGTACCAACGTGCTGGCGGTCGCCCGGCTCGTCGACGCCTGCTCGTTCCTGGGCATGCGGCTGGTGTGCCTGGGCTCTGCCGCCGAGTACGGCGCGGTCACGGAGGGTCGTCCGTCCATTGAGGACGATCCGTGCTGCCCGGTCGGGGAGTACGGGGCCACCCGGCTCGCAGCCACCACCCTGATCCGGCTGGCCGCCGAGGACGGCAGGCTCGACGGGGTCTCCCTGCGCGTGTTCAACCCGATCGGGCCGGGGATGCCAGCGGATACGGTGCTCGGCCGCGTGCTGCGCCAGCTGCCCGGCGGCACCGTACGGGTCGGCCCGCTCGGCGCCAGCCGGGACTTCGTCGACGTCCGCGATGTCGCCTCAGCCGTGACGGCCGCCGTCTACGCCCGGCAGCTGACCGAGCCGGTGCTGAACGTCGGCAGCGGCGTCGCCGTACCCACCAGGGAGCCCGTGCGGATGCTGTGCGCCGCGGCGGGCTTCGCCGGGGAGCTCATCGAGGCTGAGCCGGCTCCGGCCCGCTCGGCCGGCGTGGACTGGATCGCCGCCGACCTGACCCGGATCTCCACGGCACTGTCCTGGCACCCGGCCTACACCCTCGAATCCTCCATCAAGGAACTGGTCTGAGTTGCTGGGGTTGGGTGGGCTGGCCGCTACAGCAGGTTCCCTTTGCGCTCCGGCGCGGGGCGCCTCCGCACAAAGCGAACCGCGGCCAGCCCACCCAACCCGTGCCCGGGCGCCGTTACCGTTGCGACGTCTGCCGGCGCTTCACTGTTAGCCCAGTTGTTTCCCGGTGGCATACCCCTGGCGGATGAAGATCGATGATCTTCTCCGACCAGGGAACCAGGGGCCTCTCAGGGTTGTCCCTGAACAATCGCGATTTCCTGGCTGATCGCTCACTGTCCACAGTAGCCTTTGGCGGGTCCTCTCCCCTGCTTCCTTCCTTGCGAGGAGCGCACATGAGACGAACCCTTGCCCTGGCTCTCGCCGCCACCCTGGTAGCCGTGCCGCTGATGGCCGTACCGGCCCAGGCCGCCCCACCGGAGGCCGGGAAGGCCAAGCCGGTCGCCTGGCAGCCCTGCCCCGACGCCGCTGGCGTGGAGTGCGGCACGGTCAGCGTGCCGATCGACTGGAGCAAGCCCTCCGGCCCGAAGATCGAGATCGCCCTGGCCCGGCGGAAGGCCACCGACCAGGCCAACCGGATCGGCTCCATCCTGGTCGACCCGGGTGGCCCGGGCGGGCCCGGCGCGGAGTGGGTGAAGCAGACGGGGATCTTCTCCCCCGCGATCACCAGCCGGTTCGACGTCGTCGGCTTCGACCCGCGCGGCACGGGCAGCAGCAGCCCGGTGTGGTGCGACGGCGCGATCGCCAGCGAGCAGTACTCGCGGAATCCGGACAGCCCGGCCGAGTTCCAGCAGATGGTCGACCACAACCGGAGGTACGGCGAGAGCTGCCGCGCCCTGACCGGCCAGCTGTTCGACTTCCTCGACACGGTCAGCGTCGTCCACGACATGGACGCCATCCGCGCGGCTCTCGGCGAGAAGAAGCTGAACTACTACGGGGTCTCGTACGGCACGCTGATGGGCCAGCAGTACGCGGAGAAGTACCCGGGGAAGATCCGCACGATGGTGATCGACAGCAACATGGATCACAGCATCAGCACGGCCTTCCAGTTCATCTACACCGAGACGCTCGCCGGGCAGGAGAACTTCGACGAGTTCGTCAAGTGGTGCGAGCGCTCTACGGACTGCGTGCTGCGTGATAGGGGCGCCCGGACCGTCTACCGCGACCTGTACGCGAGGGCCGAGCGGGGCGAGCTGCCCCTGACCACCATGGACCTCCAGGGCATGATCGTCGGCGCGCTCTACGGCCCGTACTGGCGCGGGCTGGCCACCCAGCTCGACCGGCTCAGCAAGCTGCCGGCTCCCGCTCCGGCCCCGGCCGCCCGGACCGGCACCGAGAAGATCCACGACCCGTTCCAGTCGATCTTCTGCCAGGACTGGAAGCTGCCGATTCGCACGTACACCGAGTGGAACGTGTACCGGCAGGCCGTCGGCGCGTCGTTCGCCGACATCAAGCTGTCCCCGATGGGCGCGCTGTCGCTGGCCTGCCAGGGCTGGCCCGCCAAGGTACGCAACCCGCAGCACCGGCTCCAGGTGCACGGCGCGCCGCCGATCCTGATGCTCAACAGCCGGTACGACCCGGCCACGCCGTACCAGTGGGCCACCGTCGCCGCCCGGCAGAGCGGTGCCACCCTGCTCACGTACGACGGGTGGGGCCACGGTTCGTACTTCGTCGGCGGCACGTGCGTCGTGAACGCCACCGAGACGTACCTGCTGACCGGGCAGACCCCCGCGAAGGGCACCCACTGCCCGGCCGTCGAACCGGCCGAGCCGAACCCGGGCCTGACCCGGCAGCTCCCTGGCCGGCCGAGCCCGGGCCCCTGGCGGGCGTAGTCCACAAGAGAGTCACGGGAGGGGCGGCATTGGGGGCCGCCCCTCCCCCTTCTCTCAGCCTCGGGGCTGCGGCGAGCGCCGAACAGCCGCACAATGGCCGGATGTCCTCCGCCGAACTGGTCGCCATCCTGAGCGCCGTCTTTCTCCTCGCCCTGGCTCACGAAGTACGGTCGCGCGCCCAGGCAGTCCTCCTGGCCCGAACCAGCACGGTGCACGACGGCACCCAGCCGAGCCGGGTCATGCTCACGCTCGCCGCCGCCGGGCTGCTCCTCATCGGCGGCGTGTTCCGGGCCGCGGTACTGGAGGCCGCGCCCGGCCTGCCCACCGGAGTCGCGGTAGGCCTGGGTGTTGCCGTGCTCCTCGTGATCGCGCTGCCGCTGGAGCAGGCCGGCCGCGCACTGGTCATGACCTCGGATCGTCCCTGGCTGTCGCTGGGCGGCTGCCTGGCCGTGGTCGCACTGGCATTTCTCTGGGCGTACAGCCTCTAGGCCGTACTGGTCGTGAAGACCACCAGGCCGGGCCGCTCTGGTGAGGCGTGTTCCGTCCAGCCCTGGCGGCGGTAAAAGGCGACAGCTCCGGCTGCGACCTCGTTGGTGAGCAGCCAGGCCCGGCCGTCAGGCAGGTCCTCGGTCAGCGCGGCCAGGATCCGCCGGCCAGCCCCATGACCCTGCGCGGACGGCCGGACGGCCAGCTCGTCCACCACGAACGCCCCGGCCAGCAGTTCAGCCACCCCCTCGGGGCCCAGGGTCGAGGCGACCCGGCCGTAGGACCGGTCACCGGGGAAGGGGTCCGGGGTCGTCCACCCCACGCCGAGGGCGTCGAGCCTGCCGCCGTCCGACCAGCCGAGGACCAGCCGGAAGCCCTCGCGCTGCGCGTCGTCCAGCAGCCGCTCGCCGTAGACGGCGCAGAACTCCACCGGGTCGTTCCACGGCGGCCGGGAGAACACGTCCGTGTACAGCTCCACAATGGACGCGACGAGATCCTTTGTCAGGCCGGCGTTCCCGGCTCGCTCGATTCTCATGATCATCAAGTTACATGGGTTCGGTGGCGCGACCAGGACGAACGGGAGGCCAGTCTCAGCGAGCTACGCGCACGGGCGGGTAAGCAGGGTGCGAAGGCGCGGTGGAAGCGGTGAGAGTCCGCCACAAGAGGCCAGCCAGCCCGCACGCTGACTACTGCGTGATGCTGTGGCGGCGGATTATAGATCTCCGGCCGACCGCTGAAGAGGCCGAGCGTTACCGGCCTTTCATCTGGACATGTCCAGGCTGTGAATTCTTTGAAGAGACTTGCCCGACGAATGCCGATTACCGCTCCACTCGATACCCGGAAAAAGATGGTGTGTTCCTGGCTGATTCTTGAGTACGCCGAGCGGCTGCGCATCATCAGGCCAGGCACAGCCGACACGGAAACAGCGGATGCGCTGTATCAGGTGCGTGAGTTCGCCGAGCCGTCCAGCCATGCGCCAGCCGATTTCATGCGGCTTGGCACTAACCAGACGGACGACATGCACACCGACCTGGAGGTGATGACCGGACTCAGTATGTGACAGCAAGAAAGCCCCGCCCCACGGTCACCTGTGGGCCGGAGCCTTTCGTCGCCCTACGGCGCTCTCGGGGCACAGGAAAGCCCTGGCCTTATGCCAGGGCTCCTGCTGGGAAGCATTCAGTGTATGTCCCGTCTCGTCTTAGTTGAGGCAGTCACGTTTTGCCTGAGGTATCCGAGGGTTGTCTCAATTTAGTTGGGGCACGAATTTCAACAAGCTTCACTCGTTGAGCCGGCGAACCTCCTGGGGCCAGCCGCACGCTTCGGCGACCTTGCCGGCCCACATCCTGGCCGCCACCTCGTCGGCCACATCCACCACGATCAGTCCGCCCAGGAACTCCTTGCTCTCACCGAACGGCCCGTCGGTGAACACCAAGGTTCCGCTCGTGGCGTCGGCACTAAAGACCGGGCCACCCCCAACGCCCCCGGTGACGACGAACGCCCCAGCGGCCTTGATCTCCTCAACGACCGCCCTGGCCAGTGGCCCCCGCCCACGGAACCACTCCTCAGTGTGGTCGCCCACCCACTGCTGGTTGAAGTAGATGAGGTACTTGGGCATGGTTACTCCCTCTGCTCGGCCGGACCCGGTGTCCGCCTCCGCCTACCCTACGAACGGGGTCCGACAGTCCCGACCTGAGCTTGCCGACATACCCCAACTAAAACGAGACCGGACAGTGTAGGTCAGCCGACGCGATTGGGGCTCTCGTCGGAGTCATCGCCCCACGCCAACCACATCTCATCGGGGTTGTCGATGTGGCTCACCAGCCACACATCGGAAGTGGCCCCCTCGGGAGGCGTGAAGCCTAACTGGGCCGCGTATTCGTCCACTCCGGGCTTATCCTCCAAGACGTAGGCCATCAACAAAGCCAGCTTCTCAGGGTCGCCCTCAACTCGGTAGATCGTCTGATCCGCCACTGTCGCTGTCCTCCAGTCCTCTGCCGTTGCCGTAAAACACCCGACGCCACACGCTACCGTTCTTGAAGATCTTGAAGATCGTCAACCGAGATCCATCGGGCATGACTTCCTCAAGCCTTTCAAGACACCCGCCCGGCCCCTTGCAAGGCTTCATGTTCAGGTACAGCGTCGCATCCCAAATGCCATCACGCCGCATGGCGGCGGCGGCATGGCCTTCCACATGCCGGGTCATGGACGCCAGTGACTTCCACGGCTCTTTGAGCCCGTACCCGCTGCTCGCTGGCCCGTAGCCCGGCCCGAACGGCCCCATGAGATCTTTCCCGCCCGGCAGGATCATCCGCCCGGTTGCGATGTCATCGCCAGCCCATCGAAGCATTGACCTGGCTATCTCGGGATCGACCCGGACGGGGGGCGCGGGCCGTTCCTCGTCAGGTGGCGGGACTTTCGACGGCTTAGGCAGTGGTGTGGATGGGGGCGTTGCCTTGTGGTCGCCAGGGCCACGCTGCGGGGGTTTCAGGGTGTTGTCGCAGGTCGGCCCTGCCCGCGAGTCGCAGGCAGCCGAGTCCGCTCCTCAGTGCGACTGACCCTCTCCACCAATCTGAGCGGCCAGGCTGCGAGCCTCCTCAAGGATCGGCTTCACCGTGCCAGCCACGACACCAAGCAAGTCGTCCAGCTTCGCAGCACACGCAGACGACAGAGCCGCGCGGTCCTCCACATTCATCGCGGCGAACTGGCTCGCGAGTGCGGACATCTCGTCACGAGCGCCGACGATCAGCCGGAGAAACCCATCGGTGTTCTGAAGCGCTGTGCCGAGCCTTTCGGCAGCGATCTTCACGTCAGCCATACGGTTGCCTCCTAGGGTTGAAGGTTCTCTATGGAGTGTTGCGAGGGGGTGCGGTATTTAGCGGGTCGCGCCAGTGATGGACTGAGCGGTCGGCCGCTTGCCACTGGCGCGGTGCGGGTTCCTTCACAGCCCACGAGCACAGGGCCACGAAACCTGCCCATGCGCAGCAAGCGCCGAAAGTCAGCGCCAGGGTGACGGCGGCAAGCAGTCTCAAGGGCGGTGGTACAGCCCGACGTACACCGCGCACGGCTGGTGAGGCTTGCCCTGCACTTCGTGCCGTTGAAGGCGGGGCTTGAGTTCGCCCAGCTCGTCACGGCACCCGTCCACTGCGGAGCAGGTGACCTTGATAGACAGGCCGATCATGACCGCTCCGCATGGTCGAAGATCAGTTCCGCGAAGGCGTCAAGCTTTGCGGGGTCATCGAAGTCGTAGTACAGATAGCCGTTGCTGACCATGAGCCAGTCCAGTTCGCCACGGGTGGCGATGATCCGGCAGCCTGCCGGGGCCTGTGGTCCTGCGGAGTAGCCGAACCCTCCAGCGTGGTCAATGAACAAGACGGCATCGGGTTCGTTCGGCGCGAAGTTGGCTCCGAAGTCTTTGATCTTCGCGCCAAGCTCCTTGCGCTGTTCTGGGGTTGAGTTCAGCATGAGTGTGGCCCTTCGGGGTCTGAGGAGGCCGGACGTCCCAGGCAAGGTGCTTCCGGCCTCCTGTCTTCTGGGGGCTACTCCTCGCCCTGGCCCTCCACGGGCTCCTCACCCTCCGGCTTCTTGCCGCTGATCGACATGTGGTCACCTCCTCTCCTCGGTGGCTGTTGAGGGTGAGCGCTCCCGAGATTCCTGCTAGCCCCTGCTGGTGGGGCCTGCCGTTCGCGCGCACGGCAAACCGGCCACACCTAGGAAGGGCTTTCCCGTGCCTGGCACGGAGGGAGTGACTGGCGTACAGCCGTCTGTATGTCCACTCAGGAACGCTCTACGGCTAGTCTGTCCGTAGCGAGAGGGTCACTCAAGAACATCACTATTGCCATCCATGATCAACTATTGCCAAAACTTTGAGAGGTCCGGCGGTGGAAGTCACGGGCGCGATACTGAAGCAGGCGCGGAAGGACAAGGGGTTCGTCAGCCTGCCCCTGTTCGCAGAACTGGCGTTCATCAGTCACGCACACCTATGGCGTGTCGAGAACAACAAGCGCCCGGTCACGCTCAACGTGATCGAAGCCTATGAGCGAGTTCTGGGAGTGGAGATCATGGAACGGCGCGACCTCTTGAAGGCCCTGAGCGTGTCGGCCGTCGTGCCGGTGGCGCTGTCCGAGCAGGTCTGGGAAGGCATTGACCGGGGGCTGAGCGGCCAGATCAGCCACGATGAGTGGCTGTCCCGCTTGCGCTACCACGCATTCACCGGGATTCGGGAAGGCGTGATCAGCAAGCAAGCGGAGATCATCGCGGACTTGCAGGTCTTACAGCGGACAGCTCATGATCCACGCGACTGGGGCATCGTGGCCCGGATGCTCGTGCTTCATGGCACGCCCGTGGCCTCGATCAACGACAACGCCGCGTGCGTCCGATGGTCCGACCTTGCCGCGCGTGCCGCGATGCGCTCTGAAGATCGCGATGTTCAGGTCTGGGTACTGGGCAGGTCCGCGAACTCCCACGCTCACCCCTCGGCAGACCTCCGGGCGTGTGAGTCCCTGGCGAACAAGGCGATTGCCGTTGCTGACGGCAAGCCCAGCGTGGGCCTCCTTGACGCGCTCGTGAGCAAAGCCAACGTCTACGCCCTTTCAGGCAACCCGCAGGCTGCCGCTGAGACTCTGGAGAAGGCGTCCGCAGTCTTCGACCGGGCCGGTACCGACAGCGCGGCAGCAGAGTGGGATATGCCGTTCTGGCGCTGGGCAGCGAACAAGGGACAGGTCCTTGCCCGAGCTGGTCACAAGGAAGCCCCGGGCTGGCAGGACCGCGCAGACAAGGCGCGCCCAGCCGAGTTCGCCAGGTTCGCCACACACGTAGAGCTGCATCGCGCCCTGGTGATGACCAAGCAAGGAGACAAGGAAGCTGGCCACACCTACGCGATGTCCGCCATGACCAAGCTTCCCCAGGAACGGCACAGCGTGGCACTCAGGCGCATCCTGGCTGAGGTTCAGGCAGCCTGACCGCAGGCACCAAGGAACCCCGGCAGCTACGGCTGACCGGGGCTCCTGGCTACTCATGAAAACTCATGACCGGGCTGACAAGCCCCAACATCACAAGACTCTGACCTGCATATTTGCGGGAAGGGCCCGTCTGTTAACGGGAGCCCTCCGCATATCGGTGTTGTATCCGGCCTGGAATTCTGCGCAGTCCGGTCGTCTTCTGGGGCCGCCAGAGCGCCGCCAGTCATGGAGTTAGGACCTCTAAACCCGGCTCAGCGCCTTGTCGCTGATCGAGGAGACCATCCCGAACTGCTCGGCCCGCCGCCGGGCGAAGGACTCCAGTGCCGGGCTGTCGGCGTAGTCGAGCGCGTAGAGGTCCACGTCGAGGTGGAGCAGCCGCTCGGCGTACGCGGCGTGCACTTCGAGGGTGTCCTCCGGCCACAGCGCGTAGCCCTCGTCGGTCCACCGGGCGGAGAACGACTCGAAGAGCACGCCGTCGACGAGCCCGCCCAGCTCCGGCAGGAGGGCGAAGCCCCGGTTGGCCAGCAGGTACGCCGAGGGGAACTCCGCGCGCAGCGCCCCGATCAGCGCCAGGGTGTGCGGCAGGTCCTCCGGGTACGTGAACTCGACGTTCAGGCAGTCCAGGAACAGTCCCTCGAACCCGGCGGACAGCGCGGCCCGCGCCTCGCCGAGCACGTGGGCGATCCACCCGGGATGACTCACGTCCACGAAGGCGCCGCCCCAGTCGGGGTTGCGTTCCGGGCGCTGCCACGGGGCCGGGTCCGGGGACACGTCCTCCGTCACGCTCAGGTACGCGAGGAGCCGGACGTCGCCCAGCTCGGCCAGCTCCGCACGGCTGTAGAACTGCGGCTGGAGTACGGCGCACCGGTAGCCGGCGAGCTTGTCCAGCTCGCCGGCCCCGTAGTAGAACACGATGTCGCGCACTAGTTGTCCCGGTACCACTCGAACGTCCGCCGGACACCCTCGGCCAGCGGGACGCGCGGCTGGTAGCCGGTGAGTTCCCGTAGCCTGCCGAGGTCGGGGCAGCGGCGGGCGACCGAGCCCTCCGGGGCCGGAACGTGCTCCAGCTCCGGGCTGACGCCTGCCACCTCGTGCACGAGCCGGACCAGGTCGGCGACCTGCGTCTCCGCCGTGTCGTCTCCGATGTGGACGATCTGCCCGACCGCGTCCTCCGACGCCATCAGGGCCACCATCGCCTCCACGGCGTCGTCGATGTAGCAGAAGGCGCGGCGCTGCTCCGACCCGTACACGATGAAGGGGTTCTCGCCCTTGATCGCCCGCAGTGACAGCTCGGGGATGACGTGGTCGGCACCCATCCTGGGCCCGTAGACGTTATGGAAGCGGCCGATGACGGCAGGCACGCCGGAGTGCAGCACGGCCGCCTCGCCCCACAGCTTCGAGATCGCGTAGGCGAAGCGCGGCGCGCCCACGTCCTCGATGTGCAGCGGCACCGTCTCCGGCGTCGGCACCGGCACAACCCCGGCGGTGACGCCGCCGGCGTATGCCTCGCTGGTCGACGCGAAGAACAGCTTGGTACCTGGCTCGATCCAGTCCAGCAGATACGCGAGGGCGAGCGTGTTGACCCGCATCGTGCGGGCGGGAGCGCCGACCACGTTGCGGACACCGACGACGGCCGCCAGGTGGTAGACCTGATCCCAGCCCTTCTCCAGCCCCGCCCACGCCGCCGGGTCGGTGAGGTCCGCGTGGATGACGGGCACGCCGAGGTCGTCCCGGCCCCGCGAGAAGTCGTCCACGATGGTCACGTCGTGGCCGTCGGCGGTCAGCCGCCGGGTGAGGTGCGCGCCGATGAAGCCCGCACCCCCGAGAACCAGGATCCTCACTTCTCGTACCCCAATCCGGCGTACCGCACGCCAGCGTCGCGCACCGCGCCCTCGTCGAGCACCCGCCACGAGTCGTAGATGAGGACCGGCGGCTGCTCGCCGAGCATCGTGCGCAGGTCGAGCGCCCGGTAGTCGGGATGGTCGGTGATCACGAGGACGGCGTCGGCGGCCTGGAAGCCCTCGGCCAGCGGGACCGGCGTGCCGCCGTACGCCGTGATGATCTCCGGGCTGACCAGCGGGTCGTGGCCCAGCACCTCGACGCCCGCCGCCATGAACACCGGCATCATCGCCGCGATCGGCGTGCCGCGCATGTCGTCGGTGGGCGGCCAGCCCTTGTACGCCCAGCCCAGCACGAACACCGTCTTCAGGTCCTGCACGAGGTGCAGCAGCCGGTGCGCGACGTGGACGGGCAGTTCCTCGTTCAGCTCGCGGGCCTTGCCGATCAGGTACGGCGTGTGGCCCTCGCGCTCCGCCGCCGAGATCAGGATGTACGGGTCCTTCGACAGGCAGCCGCCGCCCACGTAACCGGGCTTGGCGATGTCGGGGCGCGGGTAGTCGAGGTTGGTGGCCCGGATGACTTCCAGGGGGTCCAGCCCGAACCGCTCGGCGAGCAGCGCGATCTCGTTGCCGAAGGCGTAGATGACGTCGGTGTGGCAGTTGTTGGTCAGCTTGACCAGCTCGGCCGCCTCCAGGCTCGACACGGGCACGAGCTGCTTGGCCAGGCCGGCGAAGAGTTCGAGGCCCAAGGCGAGCGAGGCCTCGTCGAGCCCGCCGACGACCTGCGGCAGCTCGACCAGCTCGCGCAGCGCCTGGCCCTGGATGGTGCGCTCGGGTGCCATCACCAGCGGCGTACCGGGCTGGAGTTCCGGCAGGACGATCCGCCGGCTGGTACCGACCGGCACGGTGGACCGGACAACGACCAGCGTTTCCGGGCCGCAGCGGCCGGCGACGTGCTGGGCCGCCGAGGCGAGGTTCTTCAGGTACGGCTCGTGGGTCGCGTCGTCGACCGGGGTCGACACGCAGATGATGGCCGCGTCGACTGTGTCGCGGGGCAGCTCGGGCACGATGTGGATCGTCTTCCCGATGTGCTCGGCGAAGACCTCCGGCACGCCGGGCTCGAAGATGTGCGGCTGCCCGGCGGAGAGCGCCTCGACCACGGCGGGCTGAGTGTCCACTCCGTACACGGTGAAGCCCTTGCGCGCCAGGGCAGCGGTGAGGGTCAGCCCCACGTAGCCCATGCCGATGACGCCGATCGTTTTCATTGGCAGCTCGCTTTCATTGGCAGCTCTGGTTCATTGGCAGCTCTGGGTGATCTTGTCGAGGTCGCGGGTGGTGACGTAGCCGGCGAAGCCCTCGGCGGCGTAGCGCTCGCAGGCCTTCCTCGCGTTCTCTTTCCGGGTGGCGTAGTCGACGGCGAGCACCGTCTTGCCCTGCCTGGCCAGCTCGCGGGTCTCGGCCAGGTTCTCGCCGCAGAAGTCCTGTGTGCAGGGCACGTCGGTGGCCAGGTAGAACAGCTCCTCCATGCCGATGCCGTCGATCGCCTCGGTGTAGCCGGGGAACTTCCGCAGCTCCGGGGAGTTCTGCGGGAAGATCAACAGCTTTTCGTCGTACCGGGAGATCCGGCTGATCAGCGCCGCCATCTTCCGGCCCAGGCTGTCCCGGCTCTCCCCGCGCACCAGGGACAGGTCGATCTCCTCGTACGCGAGCGGGGTGTCCAGGTACACGCCGTCGAAGCCGGCCTCCGCCGCCTGGTCGAGCCGGGGACCGACGACCTTGTCCCACCAGGACGGCTCCCAGTACCTGACGAAGTACTCCTCCGGCCAGTCGGCCCACTGGTTGAGGATGAGGTCCTTCACGCTCGCGTACTCCGGCCGGAAGTCCTCGATCGAGCCGATCTCGAAGTACGCCAGCACCGTCTTCCCGCTGCCCTTGAGCGACCTGATCTCGTCGGCGGTGAAGAAGCCGGAGCGGGCGTCGCGGGCGAGGTCGATGACGACGAGGTCGGCCGGGGTCTTCGCGAGGGCGTCGAGCTTCCCGCCGGGGTAGTTCTGGAGCTGGTACAGCCAGTTCCTGACCTTCCGGTGGTCGGGCCTGCCGGTCGGGGGCACGGTCGCCCCCGGCGTGCCGGGGCCGGGCGTACTGCCGGACGGGGAGGCGCCGGGCGGCGTGTCCCTGGTGATCGGAGCTCCGGGGGCCGGCGTGCAGGCCGCGAGGCCCAGTACCAGCAGCAGTACCACGATCCGGCGCACCGACGCTCCCTCCAGCACGTGCCAGTGAGCTCACGAGTCACTAACCGCGATCACCCTCACACCCTCGGTGGACCTCAGGCAACCTCAAAAACGGGCATATACCTGCTAATCACCTGTCGGAAAGTCGGCAGTCCGACGTTGAATAAAGTGGTCGGGTGTGGCGTAGCTGGGAAAGAGCCGAGATCGCGGCCGAGCCGGTCTTCTGGTGGGAGGGCCATGCCGTCGTCGCCGGGCCCGCAGAGGTCCGCAGAATCCTCGCCGACCCCGAGGCCTACCGCCCGGACAACGCGCTC
The DNA here is from genome assembly GCF_000379825.1 of Longispora albida DSM 44784. GTDB lineage: Bacteria > Actinomycetota > Actinomycetes > Mycobacteriales > Micromonosporaceae > Longispora > Longispora albida. The sequence continues at coordinate 200,339 of NZ_KB903837.1, read as the reverse complement.
GACGCGCTGACCCCGCTGCCGGTCGCGGTCATGCGGGTGCTCGCCAAGTACAAGTTCAAGCTCCCGGCCACCCTGGCCAACAACGGCAGGGACGACCACCCGCTGATCCGGGGCATCGTCTTCGACGCCATGCACCCGGCGAAGGTCGAGGCGCTGCGGCCGTGGCTGACCGGCATCGTCCGCCGCCGGGTCCGCGCGCTCGGCAGCCGCCTGCGGGCCGGCGAGCCCGTCGACCTGCACGCATCCCTCACCGCCGACCTGCCGCTGCTCGTCCTTTCCCGGCTGATCGACCTGCCCGTCGACGACGTGAACCGGGTCAAGAACTTCTCCGCGGCAGCCCTCGAACTGTTCTGGGCCCCGCTGTCACCCGACCGGCAGCTCGCCCTCGCCGAGCGGGTCGGGGCCTACCACTCCGAGCTGCGGCTCATCGCCCGGCACGGCCCGGGCCTGGCCCGCGACCTGCGCGAGGCCGGCCTCACCGAGAACCAGGTGACCGCTGCGCTCTTCTTCCTCCTGGTCGCCGGGCAGGAGACCACCTCGCAGTTCCTGACGCTGCTCCTGCACCGGCTGCTGGGCTCCCCGGAGCTGCTCGCCGAGGGCTTCGACGCCGCGGAGGTCGTCGAGGAGGGGCTCCGGCTCGAACCGCCGATCGTCACGTGGCGGCGAGTGTCCGCAGTGGACAGTATGGTCGCCGGGGTGCACATCCCCGCAGGTACGTCCATCGTGCTCTGGCTGGGCGCCGCCGGCCGGCCGGTCGCGGAAGACCCCCACAATCTCGTACCCGGCCAGCGCGGCTCCCGCCGCCACCTCTCCTTCGGGGCCGGAGCGCACCGCTGCCTCGGCGCGCAGCTGGCCCGGATGGAAGCAGCCGTCGTCCTCGAAGAGGTCGCGCCACTCCTGCGCCGGGCCACTGTCCTCAAAGCCCCCAGCTACCCGGACAACCTGTCCTTCCGGATGCCCGACACCCTGGTCGTCACCCGGTCCTGACCGGTACTAGCTGGTCCTGGCTATGACAGGGTCCGCAGGTCGATCGTGATCCCGAACAGGTCTGGCAGCACCAGCTGACCAGCCGGCTGCCCGTGCGACACCGGCACGTACCGGCCATCGGCGATCGGCCCGCCCCACGCGTCTACCTGTTCGTGCGGTTCGACTCCGAGCTGGTAGAGCGTGGCCGTCCAGCCGGCCGGAGTCTCGGAGGCGAGCAGGAACCACTCGACCCCGGCATCGGCGTACTCGGCTGGCTTCTCGCGCGTGTCCGCGACGACCGAGCCCTTCGAGATCAGCTCACCGACCAGAAGCACCTCGGTGACCGGCACTGCCTCGTGCCGCCCCCTGATGGTGGTGATCGCCAAATCTGGCTCCCGGTCAGTCCGGCTGTTCACACGAACCCGCAGAGGAGAGAAAACCTCCCAGCCACTGCGGTCGGCGACACGGTCGAGTTCCACCAGGAGCCGCCTCGCCGCACGCTGATGCGGCTGGCCTGCACGAGGGGTCAGGACAAGCGCTCCGTTCACCAGTTCGACCCTGTAGCCCGGTACGTCGGGAAGGGTGTCGACCGAGAGTTCATCCCAGCGTGGAATGTCGACCGCAGTCACCGGTCGCCCCTCTCATCCCCAGCTCAGCTTGCGTACTGGAAGCCTAGTAACCCCTGTGCACTTTTGAGAACTGGCCGCGCGCTTTTGAGCGATGGGACGAGCCAAAAGCGAAGGCGGGCGGAAACCTCCGGAGCTACGGTTTCCGCCCGCCCTGTTCACCGGTCCCGGACTCGTCAGGACGGGCGGCGCCGGCTTATCCGCCAGAACGCGAAGCCTGCCAGGGCTGAGCTCAGCGCCAGGTAGATGCCGAGCTCGGCCCACTGGAAGCTCCAGTACCGGTCGCCGGGGTGGTAGCTCACGTGCTGCCGGTAGCCGAGTTCCTTCATTGTGGCGACGCACCCGGCTGGCACGCCGCGGCTGTCGGGATCCGGCGGGATGGGCGGCAGGCAGGCCTTGCCCACGGCGGCGGGCATGACGGCGGGGTTGCCCTTCGCGTCGACCGTCTCGTTGGCCAGCAGCCAGGCCGCCTTGTCCGGCAGCTGCACGGTGACAGTGACTCTCATGTCGTCCGTGATCGACAGTCCGTCGATGACGCTTTCGGTGATCTCGATGGTGGTGTCGACCGGCTCGAGCAGGTGCGGCCGGACCGCCAGGGGCATCACGAGCTGGACCACGGCGAAGGCTGCCAGGGTGAGCGCGATCGCCGGCATGGTTCTGCGGACCAGGATCCCGACGGCGGCCCCCAGCACGAAGGCGAAGGCCGCGTAACCGATCGGGGCAAGGTCGCGGGTCATGAACAGCACCGGGCTCAGCCGGGCGACCTCGCCGGCGGATGCCTTGTCGAGCGGGCTGGACCACCAGGTCACAGCGGCACTCGCCAGCCCGGCCGCCGCCATCGCCGCCAGCCCGACCACGCCGAGCTTCACGGCGAGCCAGCGGGTCCGGGTGATGGACTGGTTCCAGACCAGCCGATGCGTGCCGGCCTCGAACTCCCTGGTCACCAGCGGTGCGCCCCAGAACAGGCCGATCAGCGCCGGAAGCAGCACGACCACCAGCCCGATCCCGACGTACGGCGTCGAATGATCGTCGAGAAACTGCTGGGCGAACTTCTGGCAGGCGGACTGGTCTCCGCAGGTGGCCATGCCCGCCCGGTAGTCGCTGGCCACGCCGGGGCCGGTCACCGCGAGGGCCGCCGCCAGTACGACCAGGGCACCGAACACGATGCCCGCCTGCACCCGGAACTGCCGCCAGGTCAGCCAGATCATGCCGCCACCTCCAGTGCGGGCCTGCCCATGTGGGCCAGGACGATGTCCTCCAGGCTGACCTGGCTGGCCAGCCATCCGGGTTCGCTGATCGGGGTGGCTGACCGGACGAGCAGGGTGCTCTGCCGTCCGGTGTGGCTCGCGGAGATCACCTCGGCGCCCTCAGGCGGATCCTCGCGGCGTACCCCGGTGATCAGCCAGTGGGTGGCCAGCAGTTCCTCGACCTCCCCTGCCACCTCCAGCCGGGAGCTGACGAGCAGGACGAGGTAGTCGCACACCCGCTCCAGGTCCGCGAGCAGGTGCGAGGACATCACCACGCTGAACGCGTGCTCGGCGACGGCCTCCATCAGCGCCTGGAGAAACTCCCGCCGGGCCAGCGGGTCGAGCGCGGCCACCGGCTCGTCCAGGATCAGCAGCTCGGGCCGCTTGGCGATGCCCAGGGTCAGTGCGAGCTGTGCCCGCTGGCCACCGGACAGCTGCCCGGCCCGCTGGCCGTGGTCGAGGCCCAGCCTGCGGAGCCGCTCCTCCGCGACGGCCTGGTCCCAGCGCGGATTGAGCTTCGCGCCGAGCCGGAGATGCTCGCCGACGGTCAGCCCGGCGTAGGTCGGCGTCTCCTGGGCGACGAAGCCGACCCTGGCCAGCTGCTCGGGGCGGTCGGCCGGGCGGCTGCCCAGCACCTCGATGGTGCCGGTTGTCGGCGTGAGCTGGCCGGCCATCAGGTTCATGAGGGTGGTCTTGCCGGCTCCGTTCGGGCCGACCAGGCCGGCGACGCGCCCGGGAGGGATCTCCAGGTCGCAATCGGACAGCGCCCAGCGCCGACCGTACCGCATGCCCAGACCCTTGGCCGCGATGACGGGGGTCATTCGTTCTCCTCTGTGACGGGGGTGCGGAAGGTGCTCAGGAACAGGGCCTCGATGCTCTCCTCGTCGAGCCCGGCCTTGCGGGCGGCGGCCAGCCAGGCACGCAGTCCCTCACGGAGCGGGCCGTGCGCGGCGAGCGACTCGTCGGCGAGTGTCGCCGTCACGAACGTGCCCACCCCGGGCTTTGCCGAGGCCAGCCCGTCGCGCTCGAGCTCGCGGTACGCCTTGAGCACGGTGTTGGGGTTGATCGCCAGCTGAGCCACGACCTCCTTGACCGTGGGCAGCCGGTCGCCGGCCTCCAGCACGCCCAGCAGCAGCGCCTGGCGGACCTGCTGGACGAGCTGGAGATACGGCGAGACGCCCGACCGGCTGTCCAGGTGGAACTCGATCACGCCCTCAACTCCATTCATCTAGTTCCCTAGTACAATAGGCTTATGAATATTTGGGTTGTCAAGTGTCGGCGCGAAAAGGGCGTGGTGGTCAGCGCTCGCACGCTGACCACCACGCCCTTCGTTCCCGCCGTACCCGGCGGCTTCACCTCGCGTGACTGAACCCCTTGCCGGTCCGGTCCAGCGGGTCGGGCTCCAGGCCGAGGTACGCGGCACGGAGCTCGTCCCACGCCGCGAGCCTGCCGAAGTCGGGAGCGTCGAGGATGTCCTGGGTGTCGGTCAGGAACGGGCTGGGCAGCATCACCGTCATCTGCTGCTCGTCACGCCCGTTGAACAGCCGTAGCCCCCACGTCGTCGGAGCCTGGTCGCGGCCGATGCCCCGGTACAGCTCGGCGCGGGAGGTGCGGCGGATCGCGCCGAGTTCGGGGCCGCTGGCCGTGTGCTCGCCGATGCACAGGTGGAAGTGCCATCGTCCGAAGTCGACAGTGACGTAACCGTCCAGCATGCTGATCCGCACCGGGGCGTTGGGGGCTGCGACCTCCCAGGCCGCGCCCTGGATCAGTACACCGAAATGGATGTGCTCCCAGTGGTTGGTGAACACGTCCGTGACGATGGCGAGCAGGGTGTCCTGGTCGGCGGGCAGGTCCCAGACGTGCTGGACGCCCGTGCCGGGCTCGTCGGTGATCCGGTAGGTGGTCATGCTGGTGTCTCCTGTCGTGTCGCGGGCAGCGGGCAGTTGCCGCAGTAGCCGCCGGACGGGGTTCGGTAGTAGAGGCAGCAGCTCCGCCGCAGGGTGCCGTCGAGGGTTCCGGCGAGCGGGGGCATGGCCAGCAGGGCGGCGTGCACGGGTTCGAGTGCCGGGTCCCCGATCACCCGGACGGCTCCGGAGAGCGCCGCGGCGGCGTTGCCCCAGAGCAGCCCCTCGGCGACCTTGCCCCGGCTCCGCAGGCCGGCGTGCAGCGGCCGGAGGTGCCCGTCGATCACGATCCGGGCGAGTAACACCGGCGCCTCGCCCAGCGGTACCAGCCAGCCGCCCTCGCCAGGGGACAACGCGACCGGGCCCTCCTCCGGGTACTCGTACGTCATGGGGTCGAGGTCGGGCAGCACCCCGCCGGCCGAGAGCGCGCCCAGCGCGAGGGACCACAGGCGCGCGGCGTACCCGAACTGCATGGTGGACGCCGCGACCCGCCACTCCACCTCCCCGAGCCGGGCGCCCACCACGCGGACCGCTTCGCCGGGGTCGGCGTAGAGCTCCGCCACCGGCGTACCGGAAAAGGCCTGTGACCTGAAATAGGCGCCGAAGCTGGCGGCCCCCGCCAGAGCTGGACCACAGCCGGCCCGGCGGATCGCCCTCGGCGCGTGACCGAGTGCCCTGGCCCAGGCCGACACCTCGCCGAGGCTGCCCAGTGGGGTCCGCACGCCGTCGGCCAGGCCGACGTGGCCCGGGGCGATCTCGATGTCAGCCTCGCCTTCCACCGGCCGCCAGCCTTCTCTGGCAAGCGCCCGGCCGAGGATCGCGGGGTCGCCAGCCGTGATCCGGACCGTGCCGCCAGCCGGCGCCGGTGGCACGAAGGTGCCGGAGGCCGGATCGAAGACGAGGTCATCCGTGTCGAACGTTGCCGCGATCTGCCCGCCGACGGCCAGTTCCTCCGGCGTGCCGCTGTGCATCTGGCCGTCCCGGTCGACGAGCCACACGTGGTCGGCCGTGCGCAGCGCCAGTTCGAGGTCGTGGCTGGACACGAGAACTGCCAGGTCCCTGTCCCGGGCGAGCCGGCGCAGCAGGCCCGTGAGCGCCACCCTGGACGGCGCGTCGAGGAACGCGCTCGGCTCGTCGAGCAGGATCAGGCCCGGCTCCTGGGCCAGGGCCCGGGCGGTGAGGACCCGCTGGCGTTCCCCGTCGGACAGCTCCGCCGCCTGCCTGTTCGTGAGGTGCCCGGCGCCCACAGCCTCCAGCGCCCAGCTGACGACGGCGTGATCGGCCTCGGTCAGCGCCCCGGTGAACCCGGTGTGCGGATGCCTGCCGAGGCCGGCCAGCTCCCGCGCCGTGAGCAGGCCGGGATCGACCCGGTCGGTCAGCACGACGGCCATCCGGCGAGCCCTGTCCACATCGGACAGCGTGGTCAGGTCCTCGCCGTCCAGTACCTGCTCGCCGCCGAGGGCCGGTTGCAGGCCTGCCAGGGTGCGCAGCAGCGTGGACTTACCGGTACCGTTCGGCCCGAGCAGCACGGTCAGCTCGCCTCGCCGGGCGGCGGCGTCCAGCCCCGACAGCACGGTCGTGGCCCTGCCCCGCCGCTTGTAGCCGACCGCCAGGCCACTGAGGACCAGGCCGTCCGGGGTCGGGGCGGTCACGAGACCGCTCCGTCCAGGCGGCGGGAGCGCAGCAGTACCACGATCACGATCGGCGCGCCGACCAGCGCCGTGACCACGTTGATCGGCAGTACTCCCCCGCCCGGCAGGTGGGAGGCGACCGAGCACAGCAGCGCGGCGACCGCTCCGCAGAGCAGGGTCGCCGGCAGCAGTACCCGATGGTCGGACGTGCCGATCAGCCTGCGGGCCACGTGCGGGACGGCGATGCCGAGGAAGCCGATCGGCCCGCAGAAGGCTGTGACGGCCCCGGCCAGTACCGAAGCGCCGAGCAGCGTGACGAGCCGCGCCCTGCGGACGTTCAGGCCCATCGTCCTGGCGTAGTTCTCGCCGAGCAGCAGGGCGTTGAGCGGCTTGGCCGACAGCCAGGCCACAGCCAGCCCTGCGAGAGTCACCGGCCCGAAGACGCCCAGGTCGGCCCATGTCGTACCGGCGAAACTGCCCAGCCCCCACGCCACGAACTGCTGGGCTCGCAAGGGGTCCGTCCACGTGAGCATGAGGCTGACCACCGCCGTGGCGGCCGCGCCGGCCATCACGCCGATCACGAGCAGCGTGACGGCCGAGCGGACCAGCCGGGACAGCGCGAGAATCCCCGACAGCACGAGGGCCCCGCCGAGCGCGGCGGCCCCGACCGTGCCGACCCGGCCCGCCGCGGCGAACCCGGCGGTGAAGCCGCCCGCCGCCGTGCCGGCCCCGGTCACGACGAGCGCCACACCGAGGCTCGCACCCGAGCTGACGCCGAGGGAGAACGGGTCAGCCAGCGGGTTACGGAACAGCGTCTGCATCTGGAGGCCGGCCACACCCAGCGCGGCACCAGCCAGTGCTGCGGTCAGCGCACGCGGCAGCCGTACCGACTCCACCACCACCGTCCAGCGTGGATCGTCGGGTGCCAGGCCGACCAGGATGCGCGCGGTCTCGCCCAGCGGCACGGCGACCGAGCCGGACGCGACCGCGACCACCACGGCCGCGAGCAGGCTGGTACCCAGGACCGCCAGCACGGCGGCCCTGCGGGCACCCGGGGTCACGCCGGGACGGGACGGTAGAAGGCGAAGGTGTGCCCGGGCGCCAGGTCCGGGTGCACGATCGCGAACAGGTCGGCCAGCACCAGGTCGGGGCGGGTCACGCCACGCTCCCAGTAGTCGTTACCGCCGCCCGGGCCGATCACCAGCGTGTTCGACCAGACCTTGCCGGTCTTCACGGCTGCGAGTTCGCCGTACCGCGCGTCGGCCTTCCTGGCGTCGGCGAGCGTCTTCCACTGGCTGTCGGCCAGCCAGATCGGCGACTGGCCCGCCTGCGCGTACACGGCCTCGAAGGACAGTTTCAGGCTGCCGGTCTCCGTGCCGCCCGACCAGGGGTAACTCGCTCCGGCGTCGGCCAGCAGCCTGGCCATGTACGAGCCGCCGGCCGGCATGTACCAGGTGCCCTGGTTCATGGTCCCGGGCAGTACCGGCGTCTTCGCGGTGGCCTTCGCCGCCTTCGCCACGACCGCCGTGTAGTCGCGTTCCACCGTGGCGAACGCCGTGGCGGCCTTGCCCTCGTCGCCGGTCAGCGCCGCCATCACCTTCAGCCACTCGGCCCGTCCCAGCGGGGTGCTCTCCAGCCACTCGGCGTTGGCGAGCACCGGCACGCCGGCCTTGCGCAGCGTCGCGTACTCCGGCTTGTCCGTGCCGCCCGTCATGAGGACGTCCGGCTTCGCGACGATGACCTGCTCCGCGTCGAGGGTGTTGTTCGCGCCGTACTCGGCGACCTTCTTCTCCGCGATCCGCTTCCTGACCTCCGGGTTGACCACGAAACCGGCGTTCGACACCCCGGCGAGCACGTCGAGGCGGCCCAGGTCGGCCAGCAGCGGCAGGTGGGTCGTCGAGCCCGAGTACAGGCTGCGCACCGGGGTCTCGATCACCTGCGCGCCCGGCACGTCCGGCTTGGGAGCCCCGCACCTGAGCAGCACATAGGACTCCGGCTTGCCCTGCGGGTACGGCTGCTGCACGGTCAGCACCTGATAGGACTTCTCGTACCGCAGTGTGAAGTTCTTCGCGTGGGTGATCGCGGACTTGACCGGGAAGTAGTCCTTCGCGGGATCGAAGGCCGTCAGGCAGCCCCGGGCGTCAGCGGCGGTGCCGGTGCTGACGGGGTTACTACCGCAGCCGGGCAGCAGGACGGCTGCCAGCAGGACGGCGAGTGTTCTCCGGATAGTGATCGTCATCTGGGCTCCAGCCAGTCGTCGCGGGCTCGGGCAGCACCACGGGACCAGCCGGGAAGTAGCCAGCAGGCAGCGAAGAGGCCATGACAAGGCCGTCCTCTCTCGGGGAGATCCGCCCCGGGTGCGCGAGGTGACGATGACGTGAGTCTCCTGACTCCCGGATCATCACCTTGCCCCGGCCTTCGGCGAACCTCACGGTTCCCTGGCCTCACTCGGGACTCGGCTCCCCGGTCACAGTGGCGGGACCGTGCCGGACTCACACCGGCTTCCTCGCTCGCCATCGCCTTGAACGCTGCGACTATGCCAGCAGCACAGCCCGGAGCACAACTGCCGGGCATGAAGCGGGCGGGCGGGAACCTCCGGAGTTATGGTTCCCGCCCGCCCTGTTCACCAGGCTTCCCACTACCCCTCAGTTGCGGGATGCCCGGTCACCAGCCCGGCGGCACGCAACGCCGAGCGGAGTACCGCGACCGTCGCCACCGGGACCGGAGTCGGTGGCCGCAGTGCGGCGTACTGGGCCGTCAGGCTGGCCTGCGGCGGTGTCAGCCCCAGCGCGGTGACCGCGTCGGGGATGCCGAGGGTACGGCGGCTGGCGTGCAGGAGCTGCCTGGCGCGCTCGGCTCGGGCCGGGCCTGCCAGGCCTTGCATGTGGGGGCTGTGCGCGAGCAGCAGCCCGGTCAGCGCGGTGATGATCGAGGCGGCGACCCCCGTGCCGTCCAGGGCCGCGACCCCGCCCGGAGCAGCGGAGACGACCGCGACACCTGGAGCGGCCACGCCGGCCTGGCCAGCGAACCGGGGACTGAAGTAACCGTCCACTGTGGGCAGACTACCAAGCTGGGTGGCGTGGTAGCTATCCGGTGGGTAGGTACCCAGCCGGCCCGCCGCTGACACACCGATCACCCCGGGCAGCGCGGCCGGGAACAGCGGCGGCCCGGCCGTGTCACCGGCGGCGGCGATCAGGACGATGCCCTCCGCGTGGGCCTCGGCCAGCTTGTGGGCGGTGAGCGCGGAGTAGCCGGTCGTTCCCGCTCCGATGTGGAGGATGTCGGCGCCGGCCGCGATCGCGGCGTCGGCCGCCTCGATCAGGTCACTGAGCCGCCCGCCGGGCAGGATCTTGTACGCGTGCAGCTCCGCCTCCGCCGCGAGGCTGCCGACCAGGGCAGCGGCGTGCGTACCGGAGCCCAGCACGTCCTCCTGCCACGACTTGTCGTCCTGCCCCGTCACGTCCCGCCCGGCCTCGATCCGGCCGGCCAGGTCGGGGTGCGCGGTGGCGGCACCCGATTCGAGCAGGGCGATCCGCACGCCACGGCCCCGGTACGAGCCGGGCAGCCGGTCGAAGCCCATGGCGCTGGAGTGCCAGGCGACCGCGGGGTCGATCCGCTGGCAGACGACCGGGTTGGCCGCCGAGCCGGACAGCTCCGGCCTGCTCAGCCAGGCGCTCCACAGGTCGGCTTTCGGCCGGACGTACACCCCGTGGATTCTTGCCATCGCCGCGGCCGGCCCGGTGATCGCCACGCGGCCGTCGGCGTCGGTGATGCCGGTACCGGGGCCGCCGAGCAGGTGGACGGCCACGCCGGGTACCGGCAGGCCCTCCGGATCGCTGACCGCGAAGGTGACCGTGGTTTCCTCGCCGGCCGGGCCGGTACCCGGGTCGGGGAAGGCCAGGCTGGGCACGCCGGTGGTCAGTGACTGGTCGGGCTCGACGTGGTACTTGCCGTTCACGGCGAGCACCGCCGCCCGGTCGGCGGTCAGCTCGGCGACCGCGATCTGCGGGTACCCGCTGCCGGAAGCCGGGCTGATCGTCCGGACGATGGTCAGCCCCGGTTCCTTGCTGAGCTGTTCGAGGGCCCGGCTGTGGCCGTCGGGCGGGTACGGCGAGATCAGGTACCGCTCGGGGCGCGGCCCGAGCGGCTCGGGCTGCCTGGCCCGCGTGCTGGCCGGCCTGGCGGCGCTGTCCTTGCGCTGCGCCTTGGCCGGCGTGGGTGTCTGGCTCATCGTTCGTCCTCTCCGGATGTCCTGGTTCCGGTGTCCGGCCGGCCCGGACAACGCCGCCTGGCCGGCCGGGGCGAGGCTTGCGGGCACCGCGCCCCGCCCCGGCGGCCCCGGCCGCGGACGGCTGCCGGGGTGCCGGGAAACGAGGAGCGGGAAAACAGCAGACGAGATCGCGGCTACAGGGGCGGCAGGGTCGGGAAGGCCCAGCGGAGCCGCTGGAGTTCACCGACGACGCCGAGCACCTGGCCGGTGCAGGCCTGGTACTGCTGGGCCGAGTAGAGCTGCGCCGCGGTGATCAACGGCGGTACGGCACCCGTGACCTGCGGCGCGATCGGGCCTGCCGCCTCCAGCCACCGGTAGGTGTGCAGCAGGAGCGCTGCTGCCTGCTGCCGGGCGGCCTCGATGGCTGCCCGTTCCGCCAGGCTCGGCACGGGATACGCGCCCATGCTCACTCCCTAGTAGAGGAACGGACGCTGCTGCGGGCTCTGGCCAGCCGGCGGCTGGAAGGGCAGGCCGGACTGGAACTGCTGCTGCGGCTGGTACTGGTGCTGCTGCACGGGCGGGAACTGCTGCGGCGAGAAGCCGAACGGTGGCTGCTGCTGGAACTGCGGGTACGGCGAGGGGAACACGCCATACGGCTGCTGCGGGACCGGCGGCCCGAAGAACGGCGGCACCGGCTGCTGGTACTGGGAGAACTGCGGGAACTGCGGGTACTGACCGAACTGCTGAGCCTGCGGGAACTGCTGGCCCTGCTGGAACGGCGAGGAGTACTGCGGGAACGGGGAGAACTGGACCGGCCCCGGGTACGGCAGGGGATACTGCTGCTGCACCGGCTGGTAGCCGTAGGCCGTGGGCTCGAATCCGGGCTGGATGGACATATCCGCCTCCATTCCGATTATATTGGACGCACTGTCCAACCTCATTGGACAGTAGCGACGCCACCCGGCCCCCGCAAGGGTTGATGACTGCCAATCCCCGAGTCAACAGCATCCGCACCATGAGCACAGAACACGAGCCCGGCAGAGGAACGAGAACGGGGCCTGCGGAACGTTCCGCAGGCCCCGGAGCCAGCCACGAGAGCCGGCGCGGGCAGTCAGTCGGCCGGGCAGCGCGAGCAGGTCACCCGGCCACTCGAGTCGACGCAGCACAGCTGCTTCACGCCCTCGTCGCCACGGCACCGGCCGTACCAGCAGGTGGCCGCGTCGGCCCGGGCTCCGGGCACGACCAGGTTCAGCAACCGGTCAGCGAGCCTGGATATCATCGACATTCTTCACTCCCCTGTTCACGCCGCCCGGGCACCCGGCGGGCGGAAACAGACCGCTGGACTAGCGGACAGCGGCAGCATGGCCCAGATATCGAGCCAAGTCAACATCTCGCCTGCGCATAACTATCTGGCCTGTCCAGGGGTAACCTTTGTTATCAGCTGACCGCCCTGGCCACCCCGAGGCACCGTTGAACGCTTTGCAGCAGCTCATCCGCTCCCGGATGGACGAACGCCGCTGGTCGTACGGAGACGTCGCCCAGCGCGGCGGGTTGCCCCGGTCGACGGTGCACCACATCGCGACCACCGGCAAGCTGACCCGCCCGCCGAATCCGGCCACGCTGGAGCGGCTGGCGGCGGGGCTGGAGGTCTCCCTGGACATCGTCCGGGCCGCGGCGGCCGACGCGGCAGGCCTGAGGACGTGGCGGGAGCCGGTGACCGATCCGGAGATCGACGTGCTGGTCGCGGCGGTCACACAGCTCGATCCCGAGGACCGGCGCCACGTGCAGGCCCTGGTCGAGTCCCTTCTGGACAATGCCAGGCGGCGCACGGATCATGCCTGATCCCGATTTTGCCGGAGTAACCCTTACGTAACAGCCCGTTAGGGGCCTACGGTAGACAGGGAATAGCGCCGATCTCCGTTAAGGGGGAGCCGATGCGGGTCGTGCGCTGCTCGACGCTGCCCGTGCTGGTCCGGATCGCCGACCGGGATGACATCCTGCTCGCCGTGCCAGCTGGGCTGTCAGCAGAAGACGTGCTGTCTATGGCGTTCCTGGTGCTGAGCACCGAGGAGTACACCGAGCTGCGGGGCAAGCTCGGGCCAGCAGTGTCCACTGTGGCCGGCGGGCTGCCCGTGCCCCGCCGCCCCGTCGTCAGGAGGCCGTGACCAGCGCGAGCCCCGACTCATCCCCCGTCACGCCGCGAGCCTGCGCAGCCACTCGCGGAGCATCGCCGCCTCGGCGGCGGTGAGCCGCCCGGCCTCCGCGCTCCCGAGCCCGGCTTCGAGGGCGATCGCCTGCGCGGCGAGGCTGGAGACCTCACCCGGGCCAGCCCCCGTGGTGGTCACGGCGGCCAGCACCGCCTCCCTGGTGCGCGCCGCCATATCCAGATCCAGCTGCTCACCGCCGCCAGCGATGAGGTGCAGGGTCACGCCGGCCGAGGCCGCGTGGATCATGGCGGCGGCCGTCTCGGCGGGCACGGTCAGCCGCCCGGCTCGCGCGACTGCCTCGACCAGGTCCAGCAGCATCCTGTACGCCTCGGCGGTGGCACCCGGCCGCCTGCCCGGTCGCGTGCTGCCGTAGATCAGGGCGTAGAACGCCGGGTTGGCCAGGCCGAAGCCCACATGGGAGTCCCAGCCACGCCGGAGATCCCCGACCGGGTCCCCTGTGGACGGTGCCGCGCCCTTCGCCGCGAGGTACTCGGCCATGCCGTGCTCGACCACCGCCTCGAACAGGCCGTCGCGGTCGCCGAAGTAGTGGTACAGCGTCGGCGCGCCCACCCCGGCCGCCGCGCACACCGCCCGGGTCGACACGTGCGCGCCCCCAGACTCCGCAAGCAACTCGGCCGCCGCGCGCAGAATCCGTTCCCTGGCACCCACATCGCCCGTCATACGCCTCACCATAGCGCTGCTCGCCCTGCGCTATAGCGTTGTTCGCACAGCCCCCGGCACAGGTATTCAGTGGCGTCAGCCCTTGCTGTGGCCAATCATGGCCGCCATGCAATCCATCGACATCCACTCATTGACCTCGGCCGGCATCCCCGAGATGGCACAGGCGTTCGCGGTGCTCGGCTGGCCAGGCAAGACAGCCACTCACTACGAGCAGTACCTTGAAGCACAGGCCGCCGGAACCCGCGCCGTCCTCGTGGCATCCGTGGAAGGCGCGTTCGCCGGCTACGTCACCGTGCTGTGGAACAGTGGCTATGTCCCGTTTCGCGACGCGGGGATTCCTGAGATCTCGGACCTCAACGTCCTACCCCACTTCCGGCGGCGCCATGTCGCGACCGCGCTCATGGACGAGGCCGAGGCGCTGATCGCGACCCGGAGCTCCGTCGCGGGGCTCGGCGTCGGCCTGTACCCCGACTACGGGCCGGCACAGCTCATGTACGTCAGGCGCGGCTACGAGCCCGACGGGCGCGGAGTCGCCTATGGGTTCGTCACCGCGGATCCCGGCGCGATGGTCCGGGTGGACGATGACCTCAACCTGATGATGACCCGGGTGCTGCCGCGTGGCGAGGCGGCGACCTAGACTCCGCTCATGCGGAAGGTCAGCACACTCATCAGCGTGCTTGCCGCCGGGACGATGCTGCTGGCTGGTTGCGGGGGCCAGCCGGCGGCCGGTCCGGCGGACACGGGGGTAGCGAGCGCGGCGCCGGTCATGGCGGAGGTCGCCGGAGTCAGGCCGGGTCCAGCCGAGGACACGTTCGTCGTCGACCTCAGCCTCCCCGCAGGCAAGCCCGGCTGCGCCAGGGATCCCAAGGCCACGAACGTCACGGAGGAAGGTGAGACGATCTTCGCCAGCTTCGTCTACTCGCCCGGCTACAGCTACGACACACTCCGCGTGTGCGCAGAGAAGACCACGGTGCCGGTGACGGTGAAGGTCAGCCGCCCTGTCGGCACGCGGACCCTGTCTCTCAACAGCATCCCCGGCAGCCGATGGACGCAGGAGGCCGGGGCCTTCCGGCGCTGCCATGACACGCTCGGCTGCAAGCCGCCGGCCGACCACTGCGATCCGCTGTGGATCGATCTGGTGGTTGGCACGATGGACGTCCCGGTCAAACGCATCCGCGGCGTGCGCACGGTGCGCGGCTGCGAGCAGAACTGGCTGGTCTTCGACCTCAACCCCGCCGCCGGTGACTGCCCGCCCGCCGAGGGTGCCGCGACTGCGTGCTCTGTGCCCAGCAGGACCCGCAGGGTGTACCTGCGCTGGGACAGCAACGGCTGGAAGGAGTTCGCTACCGGGAAGTCCGCTGGCTGCGCGGACGCCCTCGGCACGGAACCCGCGTTCCCGGCCCGCCTGTGCGAGAACCTGCCGGCCGTGACCTAACCGGCAGCCAGGAACACCGACGCGCACACGCGCTGGAAGTCGTCCAGTGGCAGGGCCGCCAGCTCGGCCGGGTCGGCGAGGTAGCTGCGCAGTTCCCAGCCGCCCACGTCGTCCGTCCAGTTCTCCGGCTGGTCTGCGGGCTCCGCGACGGCCGCGCCGAGGACAAGCTGGAGGAAGTCGGGGCTGGGGTATGGATAGCCGGCCGGCGGGGGCACGAGGTGCTCGAAGTGGAGGAAGCCGACCGGGGCCAGTGAAGCCGGGTCGATCTTCCAGCCGGTCTCCTCCAGCACCTCACGGGCCGCGGTCTCGCCGAAGCTCTCGCCGCCCTCCCTGCGCCCGCCCGGCCAGATGTGCGTGTCGCGGGGCGTCTCACACACCACCAGCCGCCCGGCGACGCTCACCAGGCACCGCACCGAGGTGACCAGGTGCTCCGGCAGCCGGAACGCGCCGAGGTGGCCGGAGATCCGGAAGGGCAGCGGGGCCCCGTGCCAGTCCCACTCGTCCTCGGTCACCACGGACGGCTCGCTGCTCGCCAGGATTCCGGCGAGTTCCGGGTCGCGGTCTGCGTCCACTGTGCCTGTTCCTCTCAGGATGCCGCCGCCTCGCGGGCGTCGATCAGCTCGTCCCAGTGTTCGGCCGTCCACGCGCAGGCCACGTCCATCGGGGCGAGCATGCTCCGGCCGAGGGCTGTCAGCTCGTACTCGACGTGGCGGATCGGGCCGGCCATCTCGGTACGGCTGATCAGCCCGTCGCGTTCCAGTGTGCGCAGTGACTGCGTCAGCACCTTGGCCGTGATACCGCGCAACGGCACCCGCAGCTCGGAGAACCGGCGCGGGCCGCCTTCCAGGCAGCGGATCACCATGCCGCCCCACTTGTCGGCGAACCGGATCGGCGACAGGTCGGACGGGCACACGGGGTCGAACATGTCTGGATCAAGGGGCGCGCGCACCCTGCCAGGCTAGCTGGTACCCGGAAGGTAACCAGGCCCCCCGATAGCGTCCCCGTCATGACTGACACGAAGAAGCAGATTGTGGTGTTCGGGGCTGGCGGCCGGGCCGGGCGGGCGATCGTCGCGGAGGCGGCGAGCCGTGGCCACCAGGTGACGGCGGTGGTCCGCGACCCGGCCAGGCACGCAGGCCTGGCTGCGGCAGGCGTCACCGTCCGTGCCGGGGACGTGGCCGACCCGGCTGCCGCCGCCGGGCACGACATCGCCGTCAACGCCGCAGCCGACCTGGCCGCCGATCCCGGTACGTTCTTCCCGGCCGCCGCCAAGGCCCTAGCTTCGTCCACTGTGGAGCGGGTGGTCAGCGTCGGCCTGGCTTCCGTTCTCGCGGACGCCACCGGGACGCTGCTCATGGACACGCCCGGCTATCCCCAGGAGTACCGGGGGTTCTACCTCGGGCACGCTGCCGGTACCGCTGCGCTCGCCGCCTCCGGTGCCGAGTGGGTCGTGCTGAGCCCGGCCGGGGACTTCGACCACGCTGGCGGGCGGACCGGCCGGTACACGATCACGGCCGGTGACGCGGGCAGCCGGGTCTCCTATCCCGACTTCGCGGTCGCGGTACTCGACGAGATCGAGCGCCCCGCGCACAGCCGGACCCACATCGGCGTGGGCGGATAGCGCATTACCACCCATATCCCCCCGCCGTGCGTCATCGTGGAGGCATGAGACGGGTCGGGCGTGTCGCGCTGATGGTCGTTGCCTGGGTACTGGCCCTGGTCCTGGCACTGTTCACCTTCGTCATCGTGTCCCGGGCGATCCCCTGGCCGCTGATCCTGGTGAACAGCCTCCTGAACAGCCAGGGCCTGTACCTGATCCCCGCAGGGCTCCTGACGGCCGGCCTGGCCGCCTACCTCTACCGGGACGGCGCGCGGCGTACCGGAGCCGTGGCCGGAGCCATCGCCGTCATCACCACCATCGCGGCCTGCGTACCGGTCGTCGCCGTGTGGCGGGCCGCCGACCGGTACGGCGCGTCCCTGTCGCTCGGCGCGTACCTCGACGGCGGGGACAACACCGGCAAGCCGGTCGAGCCGGCCAGCGTCGTCTACAACGAAGTGGACGGCCAGCAGCTCAAGCTCGACGTGAAGCTCCCGGCTGGCGAGGCCGCGGCTCCCCGCGCGGCTGTCGTGTGGGTACACGGCGGCGGCTGGAACGTCGGCGACCGTGGCGAGGCTCCGTTGTGGCACAAGTGGCTCAACGAGCGCGGGTACGCCGTCTTCGCCATCGACTACCGGCTCGCCCCGCCGCCTCGCTGGGACCAGGCTCCCGGCGACGTGAAGTGCGCGGTCGGCTGGGTCAAGGCACACGCTGGCGAGTACAAGGTCGACCCGGCCCGGGTGATGCTGGCCGGCGGCTCGGCCGGCGGGAACCTGTCGCTGATGGGTGCGTACTCCGACGACCGGGTCAAGCCCAGCTGCGCCGTCACCGACACCTCCGTCAGGGCCGTCGCGGTCTTCTACCCTCCGGTCGACAACGCCCAGGTGTGGGAGGAGAGCGGATTCCCGCAGGTACGGACCTGGGCGCAGAACTACAACGGCGGCAAGCCGGACCAGGTGCCCGACCGGTACAGGGCCGGATCACCGATCACCTACGTCCGGCCGGGGCTGCCGCCGACCCTGCTCATGCACGGCAAGCGCGACCACATCGTCCCCTACGACCAGTCACCGGAGCTGGACGCGGCCCTCACCAGGGCTGGAGTGCCGCACAAGCTGGTCTCGATCCCGTACGCCGAGCACATCTTCGACTTCGCGTGGGGCGCCTGGGGCACGCAGATCTGCCGGCACGTGCTGGGCGAGTTCCTGCGGGAGCACTTCCCCGCCTGACGCCTAGAGGGTCGCTTCGAGCCAGGCAGGCATCGGGCGCAGCCGGTCCGGCTCGGGGTCGGAGGGGAAACGGACCGCGTCCAGGTGTGTCATGCCGAGCAGGTGTGCCTTCGCCAGCCGGTGGAAGCCGTCCAGCAGGTGGCCGTCAGCCGACAGGATCACCGGGTGGTCGAAGCTCGCCCGCTCGATCCGGCGAGCGTGCTCGACCAGCTCACGAACGGTGAGCCGGCCGTAGTTCTCCGGGGTGCCGTGCCAGCCGACCCGGTCGAGGTCGGTGAACTCCTCCAGCGGCACCCGCTCGACCGGCAGGTCGCGGGCCAGGTCCCACAGCCGGGCCACGTCCCAGATCCGCAGCGGGGCGCCGTCTTCCGGCCGGGAGGAAACAGATCCACTCACGGTCGCAGAGATTAGCCCAGCGAGCGCAGATCCAGGAAATGCCAGGCCAGGGTCTCGTGGTCCCCGGTGGACCAGAGCAGATAGCCGTCGCGGTGCATGATGCTGTACGTGTCGGCGGCGACCTGCACCGTCCGGCCCGTCTTCACGTCGTACAGCCACAGGCGCAGGGTCACGCCGGTCGCGTTGGAGGTACCCGGCGTGGTGTAGAACTCGAACCGCTCCAGCGCCGCCACGGCGAACCCGACCGGCTGGGCATCGTCCCCGCCGATCCGGCGTGGCTCCGAGCCATCGAGTTTCCGCAGCTCCAGGGCCGTCCCGCCCGGTACTGGCGTCATCGCACGGCACCACACCGGCCCGCAGGTGAGCCCCTGCTGCGCCGCCGCCGGGATCGTCCGGCGTGCCTCCGTCTCCACGTTCACGACCTCGATCGGCGTACCGGGTGCGACCGGCCCCGTCGTCGCCCACGGCCACTCGGACAGCGCCAGGCTGCCCGGCAGGCGCTTGGCGGTCACCGGGCCGCCGGTCAGCGCGACAGAGCGGAACTCGGTGACGGTCGTGGTGTCCGGTACGGAGGAGACCCAGTGCAGGCGGCCGTTCGCGACCTGGAAGTCCCAGGCGGAGCCGAACAGCAGCGGGCTGCCGGTGTCCGCCGTGACCTCGCGCGGGGCTCCGCCGGTCAGCGCCGCGGCCCAGATCGCGTACTTCACCTTGCCCTGGTCGTCGGTGTTGCTGCGCAGCCAGAAGATCTCGGCCTCCGTGAGCGCCGTCGCGTCCACTGAGGACAGTTGACCGGCAGGCACGAGTTCCCGGAAGGTGTCCCCGATCCGCAGCACGAAGGACGGTGCCTTGTTGTCGGGCGCGAGCATGCCCGCCGAACCCTTGGCGAACAGCATCGAGGGGTTGTACGTCTGGCCGTCGGGCTGCACGGCCGGGATCTGGCCGGTGACGGCCTTCGGCCACGCCGCCGCGAGGGTGACCGGCCCGGCCGGGGACCGGACCTCCGGGGTGGCCGGTGCTGGGAGGGCGAGCAGGGCGATGGTGGCGGCCACGGCCACGCCGGCGCCGATCTTCAGCCGGAGATCCGTCATGACTCGTACGGCTTCTTCGGGGCCGCGATCTGCGTCAGCGTCTCGACCTGGAAGTACGGGATCGTCTCGTCGTTGATCTGGTCCTTGCCGCTCCTGGTGCTGTACTTCCCGGTGACCTCGACCCACTGGTCGGCCTTGAGCCCGCCCGGCACCTGCCCGGTGAGCCCCACCTTGACCGGCCTGCCGTCGGCCGCGCAGCAGGTGATCCGCATCCGGGCCAGGTACAGGCCGCCGTCGGGGGCTGTCATCAGGAAGCCGGAGAGCTTGAGCCTGCGGTCGCCGAGCGTCTTACCGCTGTCGAACACGGAACGGCTCGCGTAGTCCAGCACGGACAGCCTCACCGGGTCGCCGGCCGGCAGCGGCGGGAACTCGGCCTTCTCCGGCGCGGTACCGAGCGCGCTGCCACTCCGCGCCGCCGAGAAGCCGCCCAGGGCCGGCGGCGCAACCAGCAGCACGGCGAGCAGCGGCAGGAGGAGCAGCCAGGCCGCGTCGAAACTGTGCTCGTGCTCGTGGCTCTCCTCCCGCTTGCCACGGTAGACCGCCACCAGGCTCAGTACGGCGACGGTGACCAGGACCCCGCCAGCCACGTACAGCAGCGGGAGCATGCCCTCCTTCACGTACCTGACGTACGTGCCGTCGATCGAGATCTTCAGCAGTGCCCCGCCGACCAGCAGCAGGATCACCGAGTGCGTCGCTTTCCTCACCACAGCAGCGCCCCCACGGCGACCGAGACGAGCACCGCGACCACGAACGTGGCCGGCGCGAACCGGAACGCGAACTGCCGGCCGAACGAGCCGATCTGCATCGCGAACAGCTTGATGTCGATCATCGGGCCGACCACCAGGAAGGCCAGCTTGGCCGTCCAGGAGAACTCGGTCAGCGAGGCCGCGACGAAGGCGTCGGCCTCCGAGCAGATCGACAGGATGACCGCCAGCCCGGCCAGGGCCAGCACCGACAGCACCGGGTTGTCGGCGACGGCACGCAGCCACTCCGGCGGCACGGTCACGTTCAGCGTGGCCGCTGTCAGCGCGCCGATCGCCAGGAACCCGCCGGCCTGCGTCATGTCGTGCCGGGCCGCGGCCAGGAACCCCGCGAACTTGCCGCCCTCGTGGTGCTCGTGCCCACGTGGCAGCCTCAGCCAGTCCTCCTTGCCGAGGCGGAGCCACAGCCAGCCCATCAGCACCGCCGTGACCAGGCTCGCCGCCAGGCGCGCGCCGACCATCTTCAGGTCGCCGCCGAAGGCCACCCCGGTCGAGACCAGGACAACCGGGTTGATCGCGGGCGCGGAGAGCAGGAAGGCCAGCGCGGCAGCCGGGGTCACGCCCCGGCGGACCAGTGCCCCGGCGACGGGTACGGAGGCGCACTCGCAGCCGGGGAGGACGGCACCGGCCGCTCCGGCCACCGGTACGGCGAGAACGGGATGGCGGGGCAGCGCCTTCGCGAAGAAGGACGGCGGGACGAAAACGGTGATCGCGGCGGACAGCAGGGTACCGAGGACCACGAACGGGACGGCCTGCACGGCGATCGACACGAAGACGGTCGTCCAGCTCTGGAGGACGGGCGTGCCGCCCATGACTTCGCCGATCACGACACGCAGGGCGAGCGCTGCGAGCAGGATCGCGGCGAGTACCTCCACCGACCTGACCCGCCTGCGGGTCGCCGGTGGCCGGACTGGCCGCTCGGGTTCGGTGAGAACGAGCTGTTCGGGCACGGTGCGAGGGTACAAGAAAAAACACTTGGCACCCGGTAGGGAAAACCCTTAACGTTGCCCTCGACAAGAGAGAGGAGGTGTCCTGAGTTGTATAGCAACCGGACTTTTGAGGTGGCTGCTCGTTAGCTGCTAGTCCTCTTGGACTTCTCGAAGGTCGAGGCCGGACGCGGTGCTGTGACCACGAGCAGACATCTGACCCCCGGGGTGCTGGTTTAGTCCAGCCGGCCCGCTGCTTCACGAAGCGCGGAGCGCCCCGGGGGTCGCCTTTTGCCCCCTGGATGCCGTAGTGGCTACCAGGGGGCTTGTGCGTGTCAGACCCAGTGCTGCGCGCCGGCCCGGAACTCTTCCGGGGTGAGCGCGTCAGCGTTCTCCGGGACCGCGCCGATCAGCGGGGGCAGGTCCTCGCGGTTGGTGCGGTGGACCAGCTCCGGCTCGGCGGGCCAGGCCCCGATGATCACTCCGGCCTCCAGGCCCCGGCGTTCGAGGGCTTCGAGGGTGAGCGCGGTGTGGTTGAGAGTGCCCAGGCCGGCCCGTGCGACCACGACCACGCGGGCGCCCAGCTCCTGGGCCAGGTCCGCGATGGTCCAGCCGTCCTCGCCGAGCTGGACGAGCAGACCGCCGGCTCCCTCGATCAGCACGAGATCGTGGTTGAGGCCTTCCACGGCCTTGACCACCTCCCGCATCGGCAGCGGCGGCAGGCCGGAGACCCGGGCCGCGGCGAGCGGGGCGAGCGGGTCGGGATAGCTGGCCAGGGTCACCGTCTCCACCCCGGCGAGCCGGGCGACGACTCCGGCGTCGTCATCCCCGCCGGTCTGGGCCGGCTTGACCATGATCACCGAACGGCCTGCGGCTGCGGCCTTCGCGGCGAGCGCCGCCGTGACGATGGTCTTGCCGACCCCGGTGTCCGTCCCGGTCACGATCACGAGGGAGCGCACTCGCTCACCACCTCCAGAGCACGATCAAAATCATGATTGGGTACGCCTGCGTTGATGGTCAGCCGCAGCCGTGCGGTGCCGTCCGGCGTCGACGGCGGCCGGAAGCAGCCGACAGCCACGCCCTGGATCCGGCAGTCTGCCGCCCAGTCCACGGCGGCCTGCGGCGACGGGGCCGGGACGGAGAGCACTCCCCCGGCCGGTTCCGGTACGCCGAGGGCGACGGCAGCTTTGGCCGCCCGTTCGTGGAGCACGCCACGGGCCAGCTCGAAGCCGCGCGCGAGGTGCAGTGCCGCGCGGGCACCGGCCACGACGGCGGGTGGCGGTGCCGTGTCGTAGATGAACGTCCGGCCGGTGTCGACCAGGTGCGCGCGGAGGGCTGCCGGGCCGAGTACGACGCCGCCGGCCGCGCCGAGCGCCTTGGACAGCGTGGCGGTGACGATCACGTCGGGCTCGCCGGCGATCCCCGCGTCGGCCGCTCCCCCGGAGCCCTGCTGGCCGATCACTCCGAGGCCGTGCGCGTCGTCGACCAGGAGCAGCGCCCCGGCCGAACGGCAGGCGGCGTGCAGCTCGGCGAGCGGGGCGAGGTCGCCGTCGACGGAGTAGATCGACTCGACGACGACGATGCAGTCGGCGTCCAGTGTGGACGGTACCGAGTTGTGCTCGATCACCTCCACCGTCGCGCCCGACGCCCGGCACCCGTCGATCAGCGATGCGTGCGCGTGCGCGTCGGCGAGCAGCCGGGTCCGCTTACTCGACAGCGCCTTGAGGATGCCGAGATTCGCCAGGTACCCGGAGGAGTAGACGAGGGCCGAGCCGAAGCCGGTCCACTCCGCCAGCTCCGACTCCAGCTTCTCGTGCTCGGCCGTCGTACCCCGCACGAGCCGCGAGCCGGTCGCGCCCAGCCCGTACCGCGTGAGGGCCTTGGCCGCGGCCGTGATCACCTGGGGATGGCGGGACAGGCCGAGATAGTCGTTCCCGGCCAGGTCGATCGCGTCGCCGTCACGGGGGGCCGTGCGCCGGGTCAGGCCGGCCTTGGCCCGCAGCGCCGCCTTGCGTTCGAGCCGTTCCCAGGTCACAGGATGTCCGTGCGGGTCACCGGACGACCTCGTCGACCGCCTCGGCCAGGGCACCGATCATCAGCTCGGTCTCGGCCGGCTCCAGGTTCAGCGGGGGCATGATGACGACCGTGTCGCCGAGCGGGCGCAGCCACACGCCACGGCGGCGGGCTGCCCGGCAGACCTCGAAGCCCGTCCGGTGGCCTGCGGACTGGACCTCGACGCCGGTCATGGTGCCGATCCGGCGGATCTCCTTGACGGCCGGGCTGTCGCCCAGCGGCTTGAGGAGCCTGCCCATGTGGTCGCCGAGGGCCGTCGCCATCGCCGGCAGGTCGTACTGCTTGGCCAGCCTCAGGTTCGCGATGGCTGCGGCGCAGGCCAGCGGGTTCGCGGTGTAGGTGTGACCGTGGAAGAACGTCTTGTCCGGAGCGCCGACGAAAGCGTCGTACACCTTGTTCGTGGCGAGCACCGCCGACAGCGGCAGGTACCCGGCGGTGATGCCCTTACCGCAGGTCAGCAGGTCCGGCGTGATCCCGGCGTGGCTGTGCGCCCACATCGGGCCGGTCCGGGCGATGCCGGTAGCGACCTCGTCCACCATCAGCAGCGCGCCGTACTGGTCGGCGAGCCGGCGGGCCGCGGCCAGGAAGGACTCGTGGTACGTGAGCATGCCGGCGGCGGCCTGCACCATCGGCTCCAGCACGATCGCGCACACCTCGGAGCCTCGCTCGGCCATGACGGCTTCGAGCTCGGCGATGACCTCGGCGGCCCGGTCCTCGGGCGTCTGGCCCTCGGCGCGCAGGCCGGGCGAGCCGATCGTGGCGGTGTTCAGCAGCAGCGGCCGGTACGTGGCGTGGAAGAGCTTCATGCCGCCGACGCTGACCGCGCCGAGCGTGTCGCCGTGGTACGCCTCGGACAGGTGCACGAACAGCGGCCGGGGCTGGCCGGTCTGCACCGAGTACTGGTAGGCGATCTTCAGGCCGGCCTCGACGGCGCTGGAACCGTCGCCGGCGTAGAACACCTTGTCCAGGCCCGGCGTGATCTCCAGCAGCATCTCGGCCAGCTCGATGCCCGGCGTGTGCGTGGCGCCGAGGAAGGTCGAGTGGTCGAGCTTGCCGAGCTGCGCGACGATCGCGGCGTCGATCTCCGGGTTACGGTGCCCGAAGGTCGTCACCCACAGCGAGGACACCCCGTCGAGGTACTTGTTCCCCTCGGTGTCGAAGAGCCACGGACCCTCCGCCCGGTCCACTACGGTCGGTTCGTCCTCCAGCCACGCGCTGTGCTGGGTGAACGGGTGCCAGACGGCCGCCGCGTCCCGGTCGAGCCAGGTCGACATCATGCCCCCCACTTGTTGGTTGCCCACAGGAACGCTTGTAGGGTAGCGCCATGTCTGACATCCTGGCGCGCGCCCGCCGCGAAGTACTGCCCACCGGCGTCGGCCTCGACGAGGCCGGGATCCTGGAGGTCCTGGAGCTGCCCGACGACCAGCTCTCCGAGGCGCTCCAGCTCGCGCACGAGGTACGGATGGCCTGGTGCGGCCCCGAGGTCGAGGTCGAGGGCATCGTCTCGCTGAAGACCGGCGGCTGCCCCGAGGACTGCCACTTCTGCTCGCAGTCCGGCCTGTTCCAGTCGCCGGTACGCAGCGTGTGGCTCGACATCCCCGAGCTGGTCAAGGCCGCCCAGCAGACGGCGGCGACCGGCGCGACCGAGTTCTGCATCGTCGCGGCGGTGCGCGGTCCCGACGCCAAGCTCATGAAGCAGATGCGCGAGGGCGTGAAGGCGATCAAGGAGGCCGTGGACATCCAGGTCGCCGCCTCGCTGGGCATGCTCACCCAGGAGCAGGTCGACGACCTGGTCGACATGGGCGTGCACCGCTACAACCACAACCTGGAGACCTGCAGGTCCTTCTTCCCGAACGTGGTCACCACGCACAGCTGGGAAGAGCGCTGGGAGACGCTGCGCATGGTCCGCGAGTCCGGCATGGAGGTCTGCTGCGGCGGCATCCTCGGCCTCGGCGAGAGCCTGGAGCAGCGCGCGGAGTTCGCGGCCCAGCTCGCGCAGCTCCAGCCGCACGAGGTCCCGCTGAACTTCATCAACCCCCGGCCGGGTACACCGATGGGCGACCTGCCGCTGGTCGACACCAAGGACGCGCTGCGGGCCATCGCCGCGTTCCGGCTGGCGCTGCCGAAGACGATCCTGCGGTACGCGGGCGGGCGTGAGCTGACGCTGGGCGACCTCGGTACCCGCGAGGGCCTGCTCGGCGGGATCAACGCCGTGATCGTCGGCAACTACCTGACGACGCTCGGCCGCCCGGCCAACGAGGACCTGAACCTGCTGGTCGACCTCAACATGCCGATCAAGGCGCTGAACGAGACGATCTGAGCGATGACTCACTGTGACCACTGTGGTGAACTGCTGACGGCAGGCAGCCACGAGGCGTGCCGGGCGGCGCGGACGATGGAGCCGCCCCGGTACTGCCCGCAGTGCCGGAGGCGGCTCAAGGTGCAGGTACTCCCGGCCGGCTGGTCCTCGGCCTGCGTGGAGCACGGCCTCGTCGAGGGCTGATCGTGTCTAGGATGGCGGCATGTCTCGTGCCCGGTTCGCCGCCGCTGTCCTGTTCGCCGCCGCCCTCACCGTCACCGGCTGTTCCGCCGAGGAGACCGGCAAGCCTGACTCGTTCGCGTGCTCGGCCGACAAGCTGCCGACCCTGAGCAAGGGCAAGCTCACGGTCGGCACGGACAACCCGGTGTACGGGCCGTGGTTCGTCGACAACAAGCCGGAGAACGGGCAGGGCTTCGAGTCGGCCGTGGCGTACGCGGTGGCGGAGAAGCTCGGGTACACGAAAGAGAACGTGGTCTGGACCCGGGTGACCTTCAACAACGCGATCGCGCCCGGGCCGAAGACCTACGACTTCGACATCAACGAGTTCTCGATCACCGAGGACCGGAAGAAGGCCGTGGACTTCTCCTCCGGCTACTACGACGTGCGGCAGACCGTGATCGCGCTCAGGGGCTCGAAGATCGCGGGCGTCACGTCGGTGGCAGGGCTCAAGGGCGCGAAGCTCGGCGCCCAGGTCGGGACCACGAGCTACAAGGCCATCACGGACGTCGTGAAGCCGGACGAGAAGCCCGCCGTCTACAACAACAACGACGACGCGAAGGCCGCACTGGCCAACGGCTCGATCGACGGCCTGGTGGTGGACCTGCCGACAGCGTTCTACATGACCTCCGCCGAGATCAAGGACTCGGTGATCGTCGGCCAGCTCCCCCAGCCGCCCGGCGTGGCGGCCGAGCAGTTCGGCCTGGTGCTGGACAAGGGCTCGAAGCTCACGTCGTGCGTGTCGACGGCCGTCGACCAGCTCCGCAGCAGCGGCAAGCTCGGCGAGCTGGCGAAGCAGTGGCTGGCCGGCACGTCGGGCGCGCGCGAGCTCACGTGACGCACACCCCGAGCAAGTACCAGCTGGAGCGGGTCGCGTATCGGAGGTCCCGGGCGATCCGGTCGGCGTTCGTGGCGGCACTGTCCACTCTGGTGCTCGGCACGCTGCTCGTCGTGGCGATCACGGGCGCGCCGGGCTGGCAGCGGGTCAAGGAGACGTTCTTCAGCGCGGCAGCCGCGCGGTCCTCGCTGCCGTCCATTCTGGACGGACTGCTGCTCAACCTGCGGCTCCTGGTGTTCTGCGCGGCGGGGGCGCTGGTGCTCGGCCTGCTGATCGCCCTGCTCAAGACCCTGCGTGGCGCGCTTTTCTTCCCGGTACGGATGCTGGCGAACGCCTACACCTACGGCTTCCGGGGTGTGCCGCTGATCATCCTGCTGTACGTGCTGTGCTTCGGCGTACCGGGGCTCCGGCTCAGCGGGACGCCCTCCGTGCTCGTGCTCGGCGGGGCGGCGATCGTCCTCACGTACGGGGCCTTCCTCGCCGAGGTGTTCCGGGCTGGCATCGAGTCGGTGCACCCGAGCCAGCGCGCGGCCGCCCGGTCGCTCGGCCTGACGTACTGGCAGGCGATGCGGCACGTCGTCCTCCCGCAGGCCGTCCGGCGCGTGGCCCCGCCGCTGCTCAACGACATGGTGTCGATGCAGAAGGACGTCGGGCTCGTGTCGATCGGCGGCGTGATCGACGCGGTGCGGGCGGCCCAGATCGAGGTGGCCCAGACGTACAACTACACGCCGTACATCGTGGCGGGCGTGCTGTTCGTGCTGCTCGCGGTGCCGGTGATCGCGATAACGGACTGGGTGACGCTGCGCGCAGCCCGCAGGCAGTCGGCGGGGAGTACGACATGAGTGTTGTTCTTTCCTGCCGGGAGCTGCGCAAGACCTTCGGCCCGAACCTCGTCCTCGACGACCTCAGCCTCGACGTGGCCGAGCACGAGGTCGTGACCCTGATCGGCGCGTCGGGCTCCGGCAAGTCCACCCTGCTGCGCTGCGTGAACCTCCTGGAGGACATCGACGACGGCTCGGTGTGGCTGGACGGCGAGCACATCACCGGCCCCCGCGTGAACCCGGACCTGGTCCGGCAGCGGATCGGCATCGTCTTCCAGTCGTTCAATCTGTTCCCGCACATGACGGTGCTGGACAACATCACCCTGGCCCCGGTCCGCGTCCACCGGACACCGGCGAAGGAAGCCGCCGCGCGGGCTCTCGAACTCCTTGCCCGCGTCGGGCTCGAAGCGAAGGCCCGCGAGTATCCCGACCGGCTGTCCGGCGGCCAGCAGCAGCGGGTGGCCATCGTCCGCGCCCTGGTCAACCAGCCGCGACTGCTCCTGCTCGACGAGGTCACCTCGGCACTCGACCCGGAACTCGTCGGCGAGGTCCTCACCATGATCCGCGACCTCAAGGGCGAGGGCATGACGATGGTGATCGCCACCCACGAGATGGGCTTCGCCCGCCAGGTCTCCGACCGCGTGTGCTTCCTGCACGCCGGCCGGGTACTGGAGTCCGGCCCGCCGTCCCAGGTCCTCGGCGAGCCCGCCGAACCCAGAACCCGGCAGTTCCTCCAGCGCATCATCGAGGCAGGCAGGTTGTGACTTAGGCCGGCTATTTGGTCACTGTGGCAATCGCGGCCCTGGCCCATTGGGACACCCGCCAGCCTTCGGGCAGCGCGGACAGGTCAAGCTCCGCCCATCGCGTAGCGGCTACCTCGCTGTTGGGGCTCAGCTCAGGGGCCACCGCCTGCCCGCGCAGAATGACGAGGTGGTCCAGCTTGCCTTCCTGGCTGGTCACGTGCTCGCTGATGATGGCGACTGATGGCCGGAGTTCGATCCCGAGTTCTTCCCGGCACTCCCGGCGGGCCGCGTCCTCCGCTGACTCGCGGCGGGGCCGGTAGCCGCCGCCAGGAAGGCTCCACAGATCCCGATCGCCGTACGAATGCTGGACGAGCAGGAAGCGGCCCGAGTCGTCCGGGTGCAGGACAAGCACCTTCACTCCGAACGTCCTCGGCTTGAAGACCTTCCAATAGGCCTGACGCAAACCGTTCGCCAGCCGGAGCAGGGGCGCTGGGATTCCTCGCCTCATGCCGCCCACTTTCGTCGCAACTCGATGGTCCGGAAATGCGGATCATCGTATCGGAACCGGAGCATCTTCCTCCTTCCCGCGAACGGCTCACGCGTGTGAATCATGAACCGGTTGTTCACGACCAGAAGGTCACCGGGACGCCACACGTGCACGAGGATCAGCGAAGCGTCAATGGCGCGCTCGGCCGCCTGGTACAGCTCGCGCTCCGTCAGACCAGGCGGAAGCCCGGCAACGGTGTTGGTGTGGACCTCCGACCGGTAGCGCAGCACCCGGCCATAGACCGGGTCGTCCCAGACCAGCGGATGAGTAGCGGCCTGGCCCGGATAGACCGTGCTCCAGAAGCGCATCTGCACACCGGCCAGCTCCGGAATCTCCCCGAGCAGTGCTTTCGCTGCCCTCCGGCCATCGTAGAGACAGGTAGCACCGCCCTCAGCCGACGGCAGAAGGCAGCCGAGAGCGAAGCACTGCAACAGCTCAGGCTCCGAATAGGTCAGGCTCTCCGTGTGACGCGGCAGCCAGGTGGGCGAGCCTTCCCCTTCCAAGGCCGTCACGCCTACCGAGTTCGCCCCGGTTGTGCTGCCAACCCTCGATGCCACATCTCTCAACGCGGCCTCCGTGGGAATCGAACGCAGGTTGACGTACCCCCGGAACTCGATCTCCTCACGCACGTCTTCCAGATCGAATCTCCAGGTGCCGAACTCTCCGCGCACCGGCCTTCCTCCGTTCTCCCCCAGGGTTCAGCGGGACAGGCGCTATGGACACAGCTTCCCTGGTCGGCCACGATCGTTGGAACAGGAAAACCCACCGCAAATGGTTTGCCGCAAACGGAGCCCCTGTTGTGATCGTCACGGGACAAGACCTCAGGGCCGCCCGGGTGAACGCTGGCCTTGACCTTGCCGATGTGGCCGAGATTTCCGGAAAGTCGATCAGCCATCTGAGCAGGATCGAGCGCGGCATACGCGAGGTCACCCCGAGCATCGTCAAGGGCTACGAGGTGGCCACCGGGCGTACCTTCGCGAATGTGGAACGCCGTGAGGTTCTCGGGCTGGTAGCCGCTGCTGCCGTGGGTGTGGCCCCCCTGGCCTGGCTGGCGGAATCCGAAGAGCCCCCGCGACACGCGGGCTGGGCTGAGGTCCGGGGCATCACCGAGGCCACGGAATTCCTGACGACCATCGACATGACGCGCGGTGGCGCGGGCTCCGGCGGGCTCGCGCAGCACGTACTGAAGTGGGCATTCCGGTTCCTGCACGCGCAGGCCAAACCTGATGTCCGTGCCGCACTGCACAGTGCGGCCGGCGCGATGGCCGATCGCGTTGCCTGGTCGTGCTTCGACGGTGGGCGCTACAAGGTCGCACACAAGCTGTGGCTGACCGCGCTACAGGTCACAGCGGACGGAGACGATCCGACGCTACGAGCGCACATCATGTTGAACTTCACCTACCACGAAGGTGAGGCCGGGCGATTCGAGAACGCCGTCAGCATCCTCCGGATGGCCCTCGGTGACGAGCGGATCTGTGCCGCCGAGCGGGCCAATCTGCACGCGATGTGCGGACGGCAGCTGGCGTTCCTGGGAGACATCGAAGGGGCGCTCCGGCAGATCGCCCTGGCCGAGCAGGCGCACGCTGATCCGGACCTGAGCGAGGTCCCGGTCTGGGCCGGATTCCTGTCCTCCCCTGGTCACCTGGACTCCGTGATTGGCCGGGCGATGCTGAGCGCTGGCCGCTACGAGCTGGCCGCCGTCCGGTTCAGCCGGGCGGTTGAGGGCTTCGGCCCCGGCAGGGCGCGAGGGCGGGCGCACAGCCAGATCTTCCTCGCTCGTGCCCATGCCCACCTGCGCTTGACCGATCAGAGCGAGACCGAGGCACGCGCAGCGCTGAGCGGGCTTGCTGGGATTCGCTCGGGCCGGATCGCCAAGGACCTGCGGCAGCTTCGGCCACTGGTGGGCCAGGACCTTCAGCAGGAGATAGACCGGGCGCTGAACAGTGCAAACAACTGAGGCCGCCTGTTCGTCCACTTCAGGCACAAGTAGCCGGGCTGGCCTCCGGAGGGCGGCCAGCCCGGTTCGCTGGTTGGTTACGGGATGCGGGTGAGAGCCTTCCTGGTCAGGTCCCGGGTCTCGGACTGTAGGTCGGCGCTGAGCGCGACCAGGCCGCTGACCTGGACGGCGACGACGTAGTCACCCTTCCGGACGAACTCGACCCATGCCTCCATGTTCCGTGGCTGCCCGACGGTCAGGGCCCGGCCGGCGAAGGACCTGTGGGTGCGTACCGAGTCGGGTCCTTCGAAGCCGGAGGCTTTCAGCGTCCACTGTGGATCGCTTTCCCGTACCTGGCCCTGGCACTGCGCGAGGTGCTGGCGTAGTTCGGTCATGAACTGGGCGGCGCCGCCCGGCCGGAACTGTGTGACGACCTCGGTCACGAATCGGTTGTCCGGCGATGTTCCGTAGGTTCCGCTGAGGGCTCCGGTGGCGGCGCGGAGGCCGTCGCTCGGGTAGCTGAAGCACGGCCGGATGCCGAGCGCCAAGGTGCCGTCCTGCTGGGGTTCGATCCGGGTCTGGGCGTCGGCGGGGAGGTCCGGCTGACGCAGGAACACCGAGGGCTTCACGTGGCCGGTGACGGGGGCGGCGCTGCTGGTGGCGGACGCGAACGGGCTGGCGCCGTCGGTACCGGGGAAAACCTGGGCGCCGAGGGCGATGCTGGCGAAGAGTGCGACGAGGGCGATGCCGGAGACGGCAGCCGTGCGGCGGGTACGCCGCTCGCCGCGCTGGCGGATGGCGTCCGCTGACGGCATCAGCACGGTGTCGGTCGCGCTGCTGAGGTTCGTGAGGTCGGGAATGGACTGTTCAGGCATGTGCGGTTTCCTCCTGCTTCTCGCTGAGCAAGGCTGCGAGCGCCGCGCGGCCACGGGACAGCCGGGCCTTGACGGTGCCTTCCGGGGTGCCCAGCTCGGCGGCGATCTCGCCGACGGGCATGCCGTAGAGGTGGTGCAGCACGATGGCCGCGCGCTGGGCGGCCGGTAGCTGCTGGAGCGCCCGCGTGAGGGCGATGTGCTCGGCCGAGGGGCCGGGAACCGGCTCTGGCGGGCCGAGCCGGCGGCGGGCGCTCAGCCAGCGGGCCGCAGCCCGCCACCGGTTCGAGGCGAGCCGCCAGCCGACGGTGCGGACCCAGGCTTCCGGGTCCTCGTAGCGGCTGATCCGGCTCCAGCGCTGCCAGGCTCTGGCGTACGCCTCCTGTGTGAGGTCCTGGGCGGAGGTGAGGTCGCCGCTGACCGCGTAGAGGTAGGTGAGGACGCGTTTGTGCGTTCCTCGGTAGAACTGGTCGAATGATGCGCTGTCACCCATGTCCCCGTCACCTCGTGTGGCCGGCGTTGCTGACTTGTCAACAACACACACTCAGTGGCGCACGGCCGGTTGCACCGGGAAGTGGATCTTTTCGCGGGGACGGGCCGACGGCGCGCCCTACGGGTTGCGGATGAGGCGGACGGCTGTGCCGGTGACGGCGAGGATCCGGTCGCCAGTCACGACCTTGACGTCGATGATGGCGTTCGCGCCGAAGCGCTGGGCCTGCTGGACGATCGCCTGGACCAGCTCGTTGAGCGCGCCCTCCGGCGGCCCGCCGACGTTGACGCTGAAGCCGTAGTCCTGGAAGACGAGGCCCCGCAGCTCGTAGGTGTGCCCGGGTACCTCGGGCAGGCTCGACACCAGCACAGTGCTCCTCCTCGCGGCGATGCCTTGCGGACGGAGCCAGGGTACCGACATGATCTGGCGATGCTCCGCAAAGTCCTCGTCACCGCACTGACTGTCGTGGTCACCCTGATCGCGGGTGTGCAGAATGTCCGGCTGTTCGCGCCGAGCCCGCTGGAGCAGCGGGCCGAGGACGTGGTCGCCGGCGCGCTCCCCCGGCTCGGGTTCCTGCGTGACGCGCTGGCTGGCGGGGCTGCGGAAGAGGCGCAGGCGAGCTTCCCCGAAGGGTACTTCTTCCTCTATGAACTTTATGGTCTCGCCTGGGTGAACGTCGGGATGAAGGCGCCGCAGCACAAGGCCAGGGCACTGTCCGAGGCGCGCTGGGCTCTGTCCCATCTGGACTCCGAAGCTGGCCGGGCACCGTTCTCCGCTCAGCTCAAGCCGGCCTACGGCGTGTTCTACACCGGCTGGACGAGCTGGCTGCGCGGCGGCATCGTGAAGCTCGACGGCGGGCCGGACGCCCCGGAGCGCGTGAAGCTCGCCGCCGACTCCGCAGCGCTGGCCGAGGCGCTGGCGGCGAGCCCGACACCGTTCCTGGAGGCGTATCCGGGGCAGGCCTGGCCGGTGGACAGCGTCGTGGCGGTGGCCGGGCTGAGCATGGTGACGCAGCTCGGGATCGCGGACTACGGTGCGATCACCGGGCGCTGGCTCGCCGCCACGGACGAGCGGCGGGACAAGGAGACCGGCCTGCTGCCGCACCGGGCCGACGCCGCGACCGGCAAGGGGCTCGACGGGCCACGGGCCACGTCGCAGGTGATGCTGCTGCGGTTCCTGACCGAGATCGACCAGGCCAGGGCGGTGCGGGACTGGCCGGTGTTCCGGGAGAGGTTCCGGTCGACGGTGCCGGGGGCTCCGGGGCTGCGGGAGTACCCGCGCGGGGCGGACGGGGACGGTGATGTGGACTCCGGGCCGCTGATCCTCGGGCTGTCGGCCTCGGCGAGCGCTGTCGGGCTCGGTACCGCGGTGATCTTCGGGGATCGGGAGGTGGCCTCGGAGCTGGCCGGGCTGGCTGCGGTGACCGGGTTCTTCGTGCACGACCGGTACATGGCCGGGCTCGTGCCGATCGGGGACGCCTTCATGGTGTGGTCGCTGACGAGCATGCCGTGGGTGACGGGCGGGGGCAAGTCGGAGACGAGGGACGACGGGGGCTGGCGGCTGCCGTGGCAGCTCGGTACCGCGCTGATCGTCCTGCCGTTGTGGTTCTGGACGTGGCGGGTGTGGACGGTGCGGCGGCCTCGTACGCCGTCTGGCGAAGTACCACTCGACGACGTATCCACTGTGGATGGTTCCGAAGCGGTAGTGCATCGGAGCTGACGGCCGAAACGCCCATCGTGACGGAAAGTTCCTGGTGGTGACCTGGCCCGCCCGGTCCGGCGTACGGTGGGGTTATGGCGCAGGGCCCGGATCGCCTGGCGCTGCTGAGCTTCGCCGGCGCCTCGGTGCTGGCGGGCGGGAACGCCGTCGGGGTCCGGTTCAGCAATCGTGAGCTCGACCCGTTGTGGGGAGCCGGGCTCCGGTTCGGGCTGGCGGCCGGGATCCTTCTCCTGGTCATGGCGGTCATGCGGCTGCCGGTACCGCGCGGCCGGGCGCTGGCCGGTGCCCTGGTGTACGGCCTGCTGAACTTCGGTGGCGGGTTCGCGCTGGCCTACTACGCGCTGGTCAGCATCCAGGCCGGCCTCGGGCAGACCCTGCTGGCGCTCGTACCGCTGGTGACGTTGCTGCT
Source organism: Longispora albida DSM 44784 (assembly GCF_000379825.1). GTDB lineage: Bacteria > Actinomycetota > Actinomycetes > Mycobacteriales > Micromonosporaceae > Longispora > Longispora albida. Next base: position 166,454 of record NZ_KB903837.1, on the reverse strand, counting down.
CGCCGTGCTCCAGGGTGACGAGCGGCTGCGGCTGCTGTCCGTCGTGGGTACGGTGCTCGCGCTGGCCGGGGTCGCCGTGGTGTCGAGTACGCCGCTGCGCGGTTCGGTACCGGCGCTGTCGCTGCTCGCCGCGCTCGGCAGCGTGCTGTGCCTGTCCCAGGCGGCTGTGCTGGCGCACAGGTTCCCGGCGGCGCATCCGGTGGCGGTCAACGCCGTCGGCATGACGACCGGGGCGGCCGCGTTGCTGGCGGGTTCGCTGGTCGCCCGGGAGTCGTGGAGGCTGCCGGAGCGGGCTGAGACGTGGCTGGCGCTGGCCTATCTGGTACCGGTCGGCTCGGTGCTCGTCTTCGTGCTCTACCTCGTCGTGCTCCAGCGCTGGGCGGCGTCCCGGGCGGCGTACGTGGTCGTGATCGCCCCGATCTTCGCCATAGCGTTGTCCGCGTGGCTGGACGACGAGCCCGTCACGTCCTCGCTGGTGATCGGCGGGCTGCTGGTGCTGGCCGGCGTGTACACGGGAGCGCTCCGCCCCGCCCGGGACAAGGACGGGGCTGACGACCTCCGCTAGCGGATGTTGCTGGTGTGGCCGAGGGAGAACCGGCCGGGCTGCGGCCAGTACGTGAGCCCGTGCGGGCCGGAGCCGACCGGAATCCTGGCGAGCAGCCTGCCGTCCTCGGTGCTGAGCACGTACACCTCGTCGTGGTACCTGCCGCTGAGCCACAGCTGGGTGCCGTCCGCTGACACCGAGCCCATGTCGGGGCTGCCGCCGCCAGGGATGCGCCACTTGGTGAGGACCTGGTACGTGGCCGGGTCGACGACGGTGACGCTGCCCTCGCCCCGGTTGGTGACGAACATGCGCTTGGAGTCGCGGGAGAAGTACGCGGCGTGGGCGCCCTTGCCGGTCGGGATGAAGCCGGTCTGCTTCGTCGCCTGGCCGTCGAACATGTACACCCCGTCGGCGTGCATGTCAGCGACGAAGAACGTCTTGCCGTCGGGTGCGAGGCGGGAGTCCTGCGGCATGCCGTTGGGTACCCGGTCGAGCTGGAAGGTCTGCACCTGTTCCAGCGTCGTCATGTCCACGGCGATGAGCTTGTTGGCGAACTCGCAGGTGACCAGGGCCCGTTTGCCGTCCGTGGTGAAGTCCATGTGGTTCACGCCCGCGCACTCCGGCACGCTGAGCTGCTTGTGGAGCTTCCAGGTGCCGAGCTCGTAGAAGTCCAGCCGCTTGTACCACTCGGCGACGACGATCGCGTACTTGCCGTCCGGCGTGAAGTACAGGTTGTACGGGTCCTGGAGCATGATCGCCTCGCCGGGCTTGCCGGTCTTCGGGTCGATCGGGATCAGCGAGCCGGCCGGCACCTTGTCGGCGGTGACGTACAGCGTCGTCATGTCGTACGAGGGCACGATGTGCTGGGGTTCCTCGCCGCCGTAGTACTTGTCGATCACCTGGAACGTCTTGGGGTCGATCACCCAGACGTCGTTGGAGTTGTTGTGCGGCACGTACACCAGTTCCCTGGCGCCCTTGACCGCTTCGGAGAACTTGCCGGGTGCAGAGGCCGCGTAGACGTCGGCGGTGCTGACCGGCGGCGGCATGCCCGGCAGGCCGTCGAAGGCCGGTGATGGCGAGGCCGACGGCGAGGGGCTGGGGCTCGGCGAGGTGGCCGCTGGCGGGGCGACGGTCGCCTTCGGCTCGTTCGAACCGCAGCCGCTCAGCGCGGCCAGGCCAGCCATACTCCCCGAAGCAATCACCCAAATAACCTTTTTAAACACATATGCACTGTACCTGGGCGCCGATCAGTACTGTCTGCGCGACCGCAGCACCGCGCGCAGCTCCCGGGCCAGCCCGGCCAGGTCCTCGCGCATCCGCTGGGCCGTGACGTGCAGGACGAGCCAGCCGGCGGCTGCCAGCCGGTTGAGCCTGCGCCGGTCGGCGTGCAGCTGGCGCGGGTCGCCGTGCCAGAGCGCGTCGTACTCGGCGGCCACCCGGTACTCGGGCCAGGCGAGGTCGACCCGGCCGAGGAACTCGCGGCCGGTATGGATCTCGAACTGGGGTACCGGCACGGGCAGCCCGGCCAGGATCAGCCGGACGCGCAGCCGGGACTCCTGCGCCGACTCGGCTCTCGGGTCGACGAGCGGGGCTGCGAGCCGGAGCCGCCGGCCGCCGCGCCGCCCGGCCAGCCGGATCGCGTACCGCTCCAGCGCCTGCCGGTCGAGGACGCCGAGCCCGGCGAGCGCGTCGAGGTACGCGACGGCGTCGGCGGGCGGGAGGTCGCGGGCGAGTTCGAGGCCGGTGCGCTCGGGCGTGGTCACGGGGATGCGCCCGTGTTCCCGGAAGTCCACTTCGGAGGCCGGGACGGGGTACGTGCGGATGGCCAGGCCCGCGACCGGCCCGAACCGGTACTCCGGCGGGGTCACCACCTCCACCTCCGCCTCGTCGGCGAGCAGCTGGGCGCCGTAGAGCCACGCGGCAGACCGGCCGGTGACCGCCGCGCCCGGCGGCAGGAGCATCGCGGCGGCGAGGCAGCGGTGCCGGTGGTCGATGACCAGGTCGGCGTCCGCGTACACACCACGGAAGATCCGCTGCCAGCCGGCCCCGCGCAGCTGCGCGCCGGTCAGGCCGCACCGCCGGGCGTGACCGACCGGGAAGATCTTGCCGACCAGTTCGGGTGGCTTCCGCGCCGCACGAGCCATGCATCCAGAGTGACCGATCGATCACGCAGTTGCGCGCATTGCGGCGAAAGAAAGTCCACAGTCGGCACTGCGCTTTCGGGGAAAGTAAGCGTTCCCCGCCTTTGAATAACAGCACTTTCCGGGAAAGCGTGAAGCCTGACCAGGGCTTTACCGGCCAAAAGATCGACTGATAGAGATATATCGGCGGTCATTTGCCAACTCGGGCCGCCTCCCCTCGGCTAGGAGAATCGAATGCGAAAATCCATTGCCGTTTCCGGGGTACTGACGCTCGTCGCTGGGCTGCTGGCCACCGTGGCCACCACAGCCCCGGCGGGCGCCTCCCCGGCCACCAGCCAGGACCAGGCTCTCGCCGCCGCCACGGCCGCGCTGACCGCGCACCGGGCGGAGATCGCCGGTTCGGCTGGTGACGGCTATGTCGTGGCGCGGACGAGCGTCGACCCCGACGGCGCCTCGCACGTCCGGTACAACCGGACGTACCGCGGGCTGCCCGTGATCGGCGGCGACTTCGTCGTCCACAACGCACCGGGCGGGGCCTTCGCCGGTGCCTCCAGCGGCCTCGCGGCCCCGATCAGCGCGAACACCACGCCCGGCGTGCAGTCCGGGCAGGCTGCCGCCAGGGCGAGGCAGGAGTTCACCGGGCAGGTCAGCGGCGTGTCCGCGCCCCGGCTGGTGATCGACGCGACCTCGGGTACCGGCAGGCTGGCCTGGGAGACCGTGGTCTCCGGCGTGGCCGCGCAGACCCCGAGCCGGCTGCACGTGCTGACCGACGCCCAGACGGGCGCCGTGCTCGGCAAGGCTGACGCGATCAAGACGCTCGGGTCGCGGACGGCGAGCACGGGGACAGGTGACAGCGCGAGTGGTGGCGCGCTCGTCGCCGGTACCGGTAACAGCATCTACGCTGGCTCGGTCACCATCGACACGACGCTCAGCGGCAGCACCTACACGATGATCGACCCCTCGCACGGCAACGGCAACACCTGCGACATGAACCAGGGCACGTCCACCTGCACCAACTTCACCGACCCCGACAACACGTGGGGCAACGGCACCCAGTCGAACCGCCAGTCCGCCGGCGTCGACGCGCACTACGGCGCGGCTCTGACGTTCGACTACTTCAAGAACGTCCACGGCCGTAACGGCATCTTCGGCAACGGCCAGGGCGTGCCGAGCCGGGTCCACTACGGCAACGCGTACATCAACGCGTTCTGGGACGGCTCACGGATGACCTACGGCGACGGCGCGAGCAACCAGCGCCCGCTGGTCTCGATCGACGTGGCCGGGCACGAGATGGCGCACGGCGTGACCGAGGCGCTGTCGGGCCTGGTCTACTCCGGCGAGTCCGGCGGCCTGAACGAGGCCACGTCCGACATCTTCGGCAACATGGTCGAGTTCTACGGCGGCAACGCCTCCGACCCGGGCGACTACCAGGTCGGCGAGAAGATCAACATCAACGGGAACGGCACGCCGCTGCGGTACATGTACAACCCGGGGCTGGACGGTTCCTCGCACACCTGCTGGTCGACCTCGACCCAGAACGTCGACGTGCACTACTCGTCCGGCGTCGGCAACCACTTCTACTTCAACCTGGCCGAGGGTACCGGCGCCACCCCGTACGGCACCTCGCCCCTGTGCGGTTCGAACCCGGGCACCGTCGGCATCGGCCGCGCCAAGGCCGAGAAGATCTGGTACCGCGCGCTCGACCTGTACTTCACCACGACCACCCGCTACGTGCTGACCAGCAACCCGGCCAACACGTCCCGCGCGTACACCCTGACGGCCGCGAAGGACCTGTACGGGCTGTGCAGCACCGAGTACAAGGCCGTGCAGTCGTCGTGGACCTCCGTGAACGTCGCGGGTAACGACGCGCCGTGCACGAGCAGCCAGGACTTCTCGATCGCGGTCAGCCCTGGATCGGGTAACACGAACCCGGGCGGCACCCTCACGGCGACCGTCACCACGACGACCACTGTGGGCGCTCCGCAGGCCGTGACGCTGTCCTCGGCTGGCGCGCCGTCCGGCGTGACGGTGGGCTTCAACCCCGTTTCCGGCAACTCCGGTTTCACCTCGACGATGACGATCTCGACGACGGCCGGGGCGGCTCCCGGCACGTACACGATCACTATCACCGGCACGGGCACGGCAGTGACCCGGTCGACCTCCTACGCGCTGACCATCAACGGCACGGGTGGCTGCGGCAGCCCGGGTCAGAAGCTCGGCAACCCGGGCTTCGAGGTGGGCTCGGCACCGTGGACGGCGACGGCCGGCGTGATCGGCGCGTGGGGCGGCACTGGCGCTCCGCGCACCGGCACCCGCAGCGCGTGGCTCGACGGCTACGGCACGACGCACACCGACACGCTCTCGCAGACGGTGAGCATCCCGCAGGGCTGCGCGAACTACACGCTCAGCTTCTACCTGAAGATCACGACCTCGGAGACGACGACCTCGATCCAGTACGACCGGCTGACCGTGCAGCTCGGCGCGACGACGCTGGCCACGTACTCGAACCTGAACGCCAACAACGCCTACGCGCTCCGCTCGTTCAACGTGTCCGGCTTCGCAGGGCAGACGGTGACGCTGAAGTTCACCGGTACCGAGGATGTCACCCTCCAGACGTCCTTCGTCATCGACGACACGGCGCTGAACGTGTCCTGACCTGAGAGCAGTGCTTGACCGGAGGCCGTGGCGAGGAGTCTCATTCTCGTCATGGCCTTCGGCGTAGCGCTCATCATCGATGTCCTGCGGGTCTGGCTGCCGTCACTGATCACTGTGTACGGTTCGGCCGGAGCCACGCCAGCCGAGCAGATCGGGCTCTTCGCGCTCGTTTGCTTCGCGGCGGCGTTCGTGGCTGTCCCGCTGGCGAGGCGGGCCGGGCCGTCGTTCGCGCTGCTGTCGGCGCTGGGCCTGGTCGTGGCCAGGATCGTCCTCCAGGGCACGCACGGCGGCACGCCCCAGCTCGTCGCGTCGACGGCGGCGCTGGTCTTCGGCCTGTGGTGGCTGGTGAGCCTGGCGGTGGGCGGGCTGGGCAGCCGGTGGGCCGCGGTCGGCCTGGCTGGCGGTTTCGGGCTCAACGCGACGGCGCACGCGCTGCTCGGGGGCGTCGACCTGCAATGGCGTACGGGATGGTGGGTGTGGGTCATCCTGGTCCTGGCCGGGCTGATCACCCTCGCCGCGACCTCGGCGGTCCCCGAGCGTTCCGGGGCCGATCCGGCACCCGCGCGTTTCTGGCTCGCTGCCGGCCCGGCTCTCGTCCTGGCCACCATCGTCACCAGCGCCCCGATGGCGACCGGCGCGCTGGTCGGCCTGCCTGAACGCCCGCTCGCGATCGCCGCGACCGTGGCCGGATGCTCCCTCGGCGTCTGGGTCGCCTCGATCACGCACCGCAAGGGCCGGTGGGGTGTGGCCATCGCCGGGGCGCTGCTGCCGTTCTCCCTGAGCGCGCCACCCGTCGCCGCCGTCCTGCTGGGAGCGTGCCTCGGCGCGATCGCCCGGCCCAGCCGGGGAGCGAGGCTCGCGGTGCCCGGCGACGCGGTCCCAGGCCAGGGGTCCGGCCGGGTCCGGGGCGGTCTGGCCGCCGCCGGGGGCCTGCTCGCCTTCATGATCATGCTTTTCCTGTACTACGCCAGCTACGACCTCGACCTCCCCTTCCCGAACGTGGCCGTCCTCTTCGCGGCAGCGCTCTGGCTGACGGCGACCGTCGTCCTGGCCGGCCCGCCAGCCGAGTCCGCCGAACGTCCACGATGGACACAGCACGCCATCCGGCTCAGCCAGGCGGCCGCACTGGCCGTGGCGGTGTTCCTCGCGTCCTCCGGTGCCGTACCCGACCCGGAGGACCAGCAGGCCTCCCGCTCCGTCCGCCTCGTCACCTACAACATCCGGATGGGCTTCGACCTGACCGGCCGCTTCGCCGTCGACGACCTGGCGGCCACGATCCTTGACCAGAACCCCGACATCGTCCTGCTGAGCGAGGTGGACCGGGGCTGGTTCCTCAACGGCGGCCACGACACGCTCGTGCTGCTCGCCAAGCGCCTGCGCATGGAGTACGTGTTCGGCCCGGCAGCCGACGGGCTGTGGGGCGACGCGATCCTCGCCCGGGTACCGCTGCGCTCCGTGCGCCGCGTGCTGCTCCCGCCGGCCGGCCCGACCGGGGCACAGGCACTCGGGGCCGTGGCCGAGCTCCCCGGTGGCCGCAAACTCGCCCTGATCTCGACGCATTTCCAGCCGGACGGCAGCAACCCGCCGGCCGAACAGGCGCGCGTGGCGGCAGGCCTGCTCCGCGAGTACCCCGGCCTGCCCGTCGTCCTGGCCGGTGATCTCAACATCGAACCGGGCTCGTCGGCCTTCACCGTCCTCACCGACGCCGGCTTCCGCGACGCCTTCGCGCCCAGCCGGCCCGTCCGCACCTTCCCGAGCGACACACCCCGCGAGCAGATCGACCACGTACTCGTCACCGAAGGCCTCACAGCCTCAGGCGTCATCACCCCGGACAGCCAGGCCTCCGACCACCGGGCCGTCGCGGTGACCCTGCTGCTGCCGTAGGTGCTCCGAATCTACAAGCAACGGGTGCCTCGACCGGAGACTCCGAGATTCGCCCCCTGACGCCAAGGGCGTCCCAACCTGCACAGATGCGAATCACGAATCAATCTCGCGAACGAGCTCGAATTGCCACCCCCTGGATTGATCTGTGCTCCACTGGAATTGCAGGGTGACCCAGCGATGAGCTTGGAGGCCCACAATGTCTCTCGATAGAAGCTTGTGCGCACTCATCGGCAATGGCGCTAGCCTTGTGTACAGCCAGAGGCTGAGCTGCAGTCATCTGTCGCAACATCTAGACGCCACTCTTGATTGCTCCGAAAGGCTCAAAAGAGCCGCAATGCACCTGTGCGTAGATACCCAAAGACCCCCTAGAGGCGGATTCGAGGAGCTACTAGGCCCGCTTGACCGCCTTGTGGACACTCTAGTTGAATTGATGGCGATAGAGGGGATTTTTAGGCAAAGAAAGCGCAAGCCATTCCGACTCACAAGCAGTCGTATAGCAACTCTATACAGACATGGGGCGGGAATCGTACTAGAGGAAGTCGCAGAAGCTTCCATCATCAGGAAGTCTTCACCCGAATGGCTTCGATACCGGGCTTTTATTGACTGGATGGAAAATGTCCGCGATAGCAGAAGGCTAAACTGCTTCACTCTAAACTATGACGCCCTCCTAGACGGAGCCTTTTTAGAACGTGACTCGGACATGGCCGACGAGGCCGCACCCTTTAAGCCCACTATCTTGACGGACCGGCGCCACGGCAGTATTCCCGTGTTCAAGCTTAGAGATCCGGACAGGTTTTCAGCTGTACCGCCTAAAACGAAGGTGTTGCTGAATCATCTGCATGGCAGTGTGCAATGGGTAGAGCACGCGGGTGAAATCTATAAGGCAGGTAACTTGCAGGAGCTCAGGAGTGCCAGAGTTTTCCAATACGACCCGAATGGGGATGCTTTCTATAATCCCGCAGTGGTCCTTACGGACAGGAAATCCCAGATCGTGCGACGGCAGCCATTCGAATCCGCATATCGCAATTTCAGCGCATCCCTGGAACGAGCCGAAGGCATTGTCATAGCCGGGTATGGCTTGGGCGACGTTCCAGTGAACGTGACTATCAGGAAGGCATTGACGGCGAAGGTTCTCAAAGACGAAAAATTCAAAATTGTCGCCATCTGCCCCGAGGGTAAGCAGGCATTTCTTGACGCTATCGCTCCGCAGGGAGAGGCGGATACCCTACGAGGCTACCTTGACGACCCCCAGACCTTCTACCTCACAGATCAGTCTCTACCGGGCGCAATACAAACCGACCCGCTTGCATCATGGAATTGGTAGTAATTCCGGCTCACACTGCGGGCCCGGGGTTACATGATTGACCAAGCCGGAAATTCATATCTAGACAGGCCCGATCGACCCTAATCAACACGAAGAACCCGGAGCACCATCTCCACCAGTGCATCCACATCGGACTCAGCCATCGGCTCGCCGGTCATGCCCATGCGGTGGAGCAGGGTGCCGGTGACGACGTCGATCAGGAACAGCACGCGGTGTTCCGGTTCGCCCAGCCCGGCCTGGAGCGCACGCAGGTACGGGGCCTGGAACTGGGTGGCGAGGATCTCGCGGAGCGCCGGATCGCTGACGGCGTCGCTGAACACGCCGGCGAAGGCCCCTCCGACGCCCGGTTCACCGATCTTGCCGGCGATCCACCGGATGGCGGAGGACAGCAGCTCCGCCCGCCCGGCGCTCTCGATCGGTACCGGGCCGAAAGCGTCCAGCAGACCCTCCACGACCAGCGCGCCCCGGGACGGCCAGCGCCGGTAGATCGTCGTCTTGGCGACCCCGGCGGCCGCGGCGATCCGGTCCATCGTCGCGCCCGCGTACCCCAGCTCCCGCACGGTGCGGAACATCGCGGCGAACACGGTCGCGTTCAGGTCCGAGCGTGGCCGCCCGGCTCCGGCTGGGCTGGATATCTGCACGAGCGCAGGCTATCTTACCGGAATACGCTACCGTCAGTAGCGTATTCCGGAGCGGAGGACACCATGACAACCAAGGCCCCGCTGGGCGCCCGGCTCATCCTCAGGAACTCGGTGGACTGGGAGTCGATGACCCCGGAACAGGTCATCGCCGCCCGCGTGAAGACCAACAGGCTGCGGTCGTCGCGGGCGACCCGGTTCATCACCGGGCTCCCGGACCGGCGGGCCAGGATCGAGGAGCGCACGATCGAGCTGCCTGGCCGCAGGCTGACGCTGCGCGTCCACCGCCCGAAGGACGCCGGGACACGGCTGCCGCTGGTCCTGTCGTTCCACGGTGGAGGGTTCATGGTCGGCACGGCGGCGCAGAACGACTGGCTCAACAGCCATCTCGCCGCGCACTGCCCGGCCGTGGTCGTGTCGGTCGAGTACCGGCTGGCGCCCGAGCATCCGCTGCCCGCCCCCGTGGACGACGGCTACGACACGCTCGTCCAGCTGATCGGGGACCACCGGCGCTGGGGCATCGACCCGGAGGCTGTCGCGCTCTTCGGCGAGAGCGCGGGTGGTTCGCTCGCCACGCTCCTCGCGTTGCGGGTCCGCGAGGCCGGGCCGGCGTTGCGCGCTCAGGTGCTGGGCTATCCAGGTACGGACTGGTCGGAGACGATGACCGAGTACCCGTCGTTCATCCGGAACGCCGGCCATCCCGGCCTCTCGCTGTCCGAGCTGCGCCTGGCCCGCAGGCTGAGCGTGCCGCCGGCCCTCGACCCGCGCACCATCTCGCCCGTGAAGCTCGACGACCTGGCCGGGCTGCCGCCGACTCTCATCGTCACCGCCGCGCTCGATCCGCTGGACGACCACGGCCGCCATTACGCTGAACGGCTCCGGGCGGACGGCGTCGACGCTCAGGTACGGACATATCCGCGTGCCATCCACGGCTTCCTCAGCATGCCCGGCCTGATCCCCGACGCCCGGCCCGCACGCCAGGACATCCTCACGTTCCTCCGGCGTCACCTGCACCCCGCGTCCTGAACGGGCAGCCCAAAGGTTTCAGGGCCCTGACTCCTTCACCGGTGTTCTGAGTGCCCGGGCCATCCGACCCGGGCACTCACGATGCCGCGATGATGGACGCGTGCGGATCATTCGAGGGTACGAGGAGCGGATGGCCGGGTACCGGCGAGCGCTGGAGGCCAGGTCGATCCGGACCCCGGCGGCACGGCTCCGGGAACTGGCCGTTGACGAGATCCGGCCGGTACGGGTCTGGACGGCCCGTAATCACAACACTCCGCCGGACGCCCTCGACAGCCTCGCCGACGACGGGGACGAGATCGTGCGGTGGAACGCGCTGCTCAACGGGCGGATGCCGGCGACGGCTCTGGCCCGCGTGGCCCGTGACAGACATCGCCGGCGGTACGTGGTGCGCCGCCTGATCGCCCACCACGGGAACACGCCGGGCGAGCTGCGGCGGGAGCTGCGTGAGGACGGGGTGTGCGAGGACTGCTCACCCGAGTGTCCTGGGTGGAGTGTCTACGGGGGCCAGATCGCGGTGCGGCGATCCAGGTACGAGGCAGCGGGGCTGTTCCGGCGCACGGAAGCCGAGCGCGCCGACCAGCTGCTGTCGTGGCAGCGGGACGACCACGCTTTCTTCGCGGCGGGCGCCTGTCACATCCTGGCGTGGGCGTTCACGGCCTCGCCGTGGGGCGCCGGATTCGAGATCCGGGTGATCTTCGAGCCGGGCGCCGCGTACCCGGTGCACGTGTACGCGAGCGACGGCCGATGGGCGTTCGACCACTGTGGATGGACGCCGGAGAGCTGGCTGCTGGCCGCGTACGAACACGAGCGCGTCATGACCGTCGACGTGAGCCTGGAGGAGTTCTGCGCGCGGTACTGGCACCGGCTGCCGGAGCAGTACGCGCACTCGCCGTGGGAGCGGGCCCGGGCCTACGTCGCCAGGTACAACGCATGAGAACGCCCCTCCCCCGGCTGACTGGTTCACCGAGGGAGGGGCGGAAGGCGTTACGGGAGCGGGATCCTGGCGACCTGGGGTTCGTGGTCGCTGATCTGCGCCGCGAACTCGGAGTTCACGTGCACCACGTCGTAGCCGTACGCCTTCGCGGCGAGCGAGGGCGACAGGAGGATGTGGTCGAGGACCTGGGAGTTGCCCTCGTACACGTAGGTGTAACGCTCGGCGTCCGGCAGCGTCGCCGGCAGGTCGGTCATCCCGGCGCTGACCAGTGTCTGCACGGCCGTCGAGTACTCGAAGTCGTTCAGGTCACCGGCCACCACGACGCGGGCCTGCGGGTCGATCGCGAGGAGCGAGGACACGAAACCCGCCACGACGTTGCCCTGCTGGGTGCGCTTGACGGCGCTCGGCTGGGCCGGCGGCTGGGCGTCACCGAACAGCGGGTCGTCGCCACCCTTCGACGACCAGTGGTTCGCGATGACGAAGACCGGCGCGCCCGCGTACCGGAACTCGGCCACCAGCGCCTTGCGCGTCGCGGCCCACGCCGCGTTACCCGGGTCGATCCGGCCGGGGTTGTGCGTGAGGCCGACCTTGTCGGTGCCACCCACGTTGACCACGCCGACAGCGGTCGCCGGGGAGCCCGGCGTGCCGGAGACCAGGCTCAGGCCGATGTCGGTCCGGTACAGGAAACCGACGCGGATGTTGCCGCCCGGCTCGCCGCCGTCCTGGTCGTCGACCGGGTTGATCTGGACGAAGGCGTAGGACGGGCCGCCAGCGGCCGAGATGGCCGCGATCAGCTTGTTCCAGGTCTGGTCGGCGGCGACAGTTGCCGTGTTCGCGGCGCCGTCGTTGTCCTGGATCTCCTCGACGACGATGATGCCCGGCGAGGCCAGGTTGTGCACGATGGTCGAGCCCAGGCCGTTGAACTTGCTCTGCGGGTCGGACGGGTCGAGGTTCTCCACGTTGAACGTGGCGATGCTGAGCTGACCCGGGCCGGCCGGCGCGGTGGTCTCCGGCGCGATCGGGCCCGCGACCCGGCTCAGCGGGCTGGTCAGTTCCAGCTTGTAGTTGTTGAACGAGTAGTCGAGGACGCCGACGGCCGGTCCGCTGAAGCCGTCGCCGACGTTCACGCCGGACGGCGTCGAGCCCGCCAGCACGAAGTCGTCGAGGATCAGGCGCTCGGGGTTCGGGTCGTTCTGCCGGAGGACGATGCCGCCCCGGTTGGTCCGGACGGTGGCGGTGTCGCCGACGACAGGGATCTCACCGAAGCTGCTCGACGGGCCGACGGCCTTCGGGCTCGTGATCTGGACCCGCATGCCCTCCAGCGACTCGTAGAAGTCGCAGCCGTCGTTCACCGGGTCGAAGGACGCGCCGGACTCGATCACAGTGGACGGTGGTATGCGGCCGCCGGAGCCGATCACGACCGGGGCGGGCAGCGGCTTGCCCGTGCTGACCGTCGTCACGGCCGGCGCGGTGATCTCCGTGACGGTCAGGCTGGTCGGCGAGCCCTGGTACTCGGTCACCGTGCCGCTCACCGAGACCTCGGTGCCGGTGGTGACGGCCGGGGCGGCGTTCAGGTACACGAGGATCGCTTCTGAGGTCGCGATGCTGGTGTCGGTGCACGGGTCCTGCATCCAGAAACCCTTGGGGCCGACGGCGGTGACGATGCCCTTCACGCCGGAGACGGCCTGGCCGGCCTTCGGGGAGGTGTGCGAGGCACCCTGGATGTCGCGGATCTTCGTACCGGTGCCGCAGCCACCGCCGCCGCTGACGGCCTTCGGGGTCGGGGCGGCCTTCGCGAACTCCGTGCCGTTGTTGTCGGCGTCGGCGTTCACGTTCGTCCGGGTCAGCGACTGGGTGTTGGTACCGGCCGGTGCCGGGGAGGTCTCGTAGTCGTTGGCCGTGCCGTAGCCGAGGAAGTCCTTGGCGACCGTGTCGCAGTTGCCGCCACACGTGAGCGGGCTCGTGCCCTGGACCAGGGCTACCTTGCCGCTGGTGGCGGACAGGTTCGTCGTGCCGGTGGCGTCCGGGGTGGGCAGTGCCGCTCCGCCGCTGCCGCCCGCCGCGAGCTTGACCAGGTACACCCCGCCGGGGGCGATGCTGCCGGTGAGCGTCGTGGCCAGCCACGTCGTGCCGGCCGCCGAGGCGTACTGCACGGACCAGCCCGACAGGCTCACCGTCGTGGTGCCCCGGTTGTACAGCTCGACGAAGTCATTGGCGTACGGGGCACCCGTGTTGCCCCCGCCGCCGTACACCTCACTGATGACCACTGTGGGCGAAGAGGCCTGGGCCGGGACGGCGGCCGTGGCCAGTGCCAGGCCCGCGGCGAGTGCCGCTGCTAACCGGTACCTCATGGGAGTCTCCTTCGGACGGTGCGTGCCCGACGGAATCTAGTGGCTTCCCAGCGAATAAGACAGTCTTGCCAGGTAAACAAACCAGGTAAACAAAAAGGACCCTCACTGTCCGGTTTTCACCCGGACAGTGAGGGTCACTTACCAGCGGATCAGCCGACGTTGAGGGAGACGTCGTCGATCACGAAGCTCGTGGCGAGCGAGGAGTCCTCGACACCGGTGAACTTCAGGGTGACGGTCTGACCGGCGAAGTTCGCCAGGGAGAACGTCTTGAGCACGTAGCCGCTCGCCGCGTTGACGTTGCTGTACGTCGCCAGGGTGGTGGTGCCAGCCTGGACGGTCAGCCGGTCGTACACGGTGGAGCCGGTCTCCTTCGTGTCGATGTGCAGGTAGAAGGAGAACGTGGCCGTGGTGCAGCCCGCCGGGATGCTCACGGTCTGCGACAGCGTGTCGGTGTGGGCGCTGCCGTAGCCGTCCAGCCACGCCTTGTACGAGCCGGTCCGCGCGGCCTGGCTGGCCGAGTTCGTGATGACGCCGGAGGAGGCGGTCCACGGGGTGGTACCGGACTCGAAGCCGCCGTTGCCGATGAGCTGGGCAGCGGTGCAGCCGCCGCTGACGGCGCTGATCGTCCACGTGAAGGTCGCGGTGCCGGCGAGGTTGCCCGGGTCCTTGGCCGTCACGGTGACGTTGTAGGTGCCAGCGGTGGCCGGCGTGCCGGTGACCAGGCCGGAGGCCGAGATCGACAGGCCGGCCGGGAGCCCGGTGGCGGAGAAGGTGACCGCGTCGCCCTGCGGGTCGGTGGCGCTGACCTGGAGGCTGACGGCGGTACCGACCGTGCCGGTCTTGCTGCCCGGGTTGGTGACGACCGGGGCGCCCGACGGGGCGGTGGCGCAGGCGGGCTCGCCGGTCTGCGCCGCGACGCTGACGGCCTTCCAGGCGGCCTTGACGGCGTTGCACTCGGTCGCGCCGTACAGGTCGTTGGCGGCCTTGATCGTGGAGATCCGGGCCTTGCCGTAGGTCTCGGTCGAGGTGAAGTACGTGGTCAGAGCCTTGTACCAGATCTTGCCGGCCTTGTCGTTGCCGATGCCGGTGACAGCCGGGGCGCCGGCGCAGACCGGGCTGTTGCCCCACGAGGAGGAACCGGAGCCGACAGCGAGCTGGTAGAAGAACTTGTTGCCGACGCCGGAGGAGTAGTGCACGTCGACGTTCTTCGTGGTGCTCGACCAGCAGCCGTGCGACTTGCCGTCCTTGGTCGGGTCGTCCATCCAGCGCAGCGGCGTGCCGTTGCCCCGGATGTCGATCTTCTCGCCGATCAGGTAGTCGGGAGCGTCGGCCGCGGTGTTCGCGTAGAACTCGACCAGGGTGCCGAAGATGTCGGAGGTGGCCTCGTTCAGGCCGCCGGACTCCGCGGAGTAGACGAGCCTGGCCGTCGCGCCGGTGACGCCGTGCGCCATCTCGTGGCCGGCCACGTCCAGCTGCGTGAACGGCTTGGAGCCCGGGGCGCCGTCGCCGTAGATCATGCAGAAGCAGGAGTCGGACCAGCCGGCGTTGTCGTAGTCCACGTAGTAGTGCACGTAGGACTTCGCGCCGACGCCGTCGCCCTTGATGCCGTTGCGGCCGTGGACGTTCTTGAAGTAGTCCCACGTCCACTGGATGCCGTAGTGCGCGTCGACAGCCACGGTCGCCCGGTTGGTCAGCGTGTTGTCGCCGAAGGTGCCGGTGGTGCTGGTGAACGCGGCGGAGGTCGCCACGGTCGGGTCGGTGTTGCCGTTGGCGTCACCGTTGTTCAGCGCGTCACGGGTCTCGCCGTTGCCACGGCTCGGGTCCTTCAGCTCGTACCCGGAGCCGGTCGAGTTCACGCCCAGCGTCACGTCGCCGACGTGGTAACCCTTGCCGTTACCGGTGGCGGAGGCCGTCACGACGTTCGTCGCGGCGGTACCGGCCGAGCGGGTGCCACGGGCCGCGAAGGTCCGCACGCTGTCCCACTGGTTGCGGATCAGGCCCGACTGGGCGTCGATCACGACGTTCATCTGGGAGGCGCCGCCATCGGCTGCCTTGCCGTTGACGGTGACCTTCCAGGAGAGGGCCGGCTCGCCAGCGGTCGCGTCGACCACCAGCTCCGGAGCCGAGGAGCCCGGCTGGCCAGCGAAGCCGCCGACCGCGAGGGCCGCGGCGCGCTGCGGGGTGACAGCCGGGGTGACGGACAGGTTCAAGGGCGCGGCGAGGCCGACAGTGGCCTCCTTGAACTGGCCGTTGGGGGCGTTGTGCACGACGACGTCGCCGCCGAGGACCTTGAGGCCCTGGTACGTCCGGTCGAACCGCACGTGCCGGGTGCCGTTGGCGTCCACAGTGGAGCCCGTGGCCTGGAACCTGTCGGCGGCGCCGGCCTTCAGCGCGCCGGAGTTGGCGGCAAGGCTGTTGCTGGCGTCACGGACGGCGACATCGGCAGAAGCCAGCCCCTGGCCGCCGGGCACCGCTGGGGGAGCGGCGACGGCGAGGGCTGGCAGTCCGATGAGCGCGGCGCTCACACCTGTGGCGAGCAGCGCATGACGGATCATGATTCCTCCGAGGGGTAGTACCGCCGAAGCGGCTACCGCGGAGTATCAAGATCTTTATCTGAAGAACGCCCGAACCGAGCAATAAAACTTGCTTAACAGGTTTGTTACTGGATTTCGCCTGGTAGTTCCGTGATCACCGTCGGCGACAAGCCATGCGGCGGGCCGGCTGGCGCTACGTCCCTATCTTGATCGGGTGAACAACCTCACCGACGCCGCGCATCCGAAGGTCGCGAGCGCGATCCTGTACTACCTGGCCATCATCACGCTCATCGCGACGTTCTTCCTCAGCTGTGCGGCTTTCGTCGGCTCCGAGACGGCGGGCACCAACAACACCACCAGGGCGGTTGTCACCTTCCTCGGCGGGCTGATCGCCTCGGCGCTGCTCTACGGCTTCTCCTCGGCCCTCGCGTGGCTGTCCGACTACGGCGACGTGCTCGTCAACCGGCAGCAGGGCCAGCAGAACCCGCCGCCGGACCCGGAGGAATAGCCAGCGTCACGGTGAGCCCGCCGCCAGGCCGCGCCTGTGCCCGTACCGTCCCGCCGTGCGCCTGGGCCACCGAGCGGACGATCGACAGCCCCAGTCCCGCTCCCCCGCCGCCGAGCCTGCTCCGGTCGCCCCGGTGGAACGGCTCGAAGAGCTGCGGGACGACGGCCGGGTCGTAGACGGGGCCGGTGTTGGCGACTTCGAGTCCCGCCGGCCCGGTCCGGACGGTCACCGTACCCGGGGAGCTGTTGTGCCGGACGGCGTTCTCGACCAGGTTTCCGACGGCGCGGGCCAGGAGGGTGACGTCACCCCAGACCGGGGCTGGCGCGAGGTCGGCAGTGAACCCGATGCCCCGGCCGGCCGCCTCACGCCGCACGGCGTCGATCGCCTCGGCGGCCAGGTCGGCCAGGTCGTCGAGTTCGCCGTCGCGTACCTGCTGCTCGCTGCGCGCCAGTGTCAGGAGGCTGTCGATCAGCCGGTCGGCGCGCGCTGTCGCGGTGCGGACGTTCTCCCCCATCGCGCGGAGCTGGGCCTCCGAGGGCGCGGGCTTCGCCAGGGTCACGTCGACTGCCGTCCTGGCGACCGTCAGCGGGGTACGCAGCTCGTGCGAGGCGTTCGCCACGAACCGGCGCTGCCCCTCGAACGCCGCGTCGAGCCGGGCGAGCATCGCGTCGAACGTGTCACCGAGTTCCTTGATCTCGTCGCGCGGGCCGGGCAGCGCGAGCCGTTCGTGCAGGGTGGTCTCGCTGGCCCGGCGCGCGGCGTCCGTGACCTGGCGCAGGCGGCCGAGCGTACGGCCAGCCACGAGCCAGCCAGCGCCGCCGGCCAGCAGGACCAGGCCGGACAGTGTGCCGACCGAGATCAGGGTCAGCCGGTCGAGCGCCTCGGCGCGCAGCCGCTGCCGGATCAGCTCCTCCGCCTCGCTGCTGTGCACGCCCGAGGCGCTGGCCTGGGCGTGCAGCTCAGCCGTCGAGGGCTGGTCGAGCACGTCGCCCCGGACGAGCGCCACCATCACCGAGATGAGCAGCAGCCCGCCGAGCAGGAACAACGTTCCGTAGAGGATGGTCAGCCGCGACCGGATCGTCAGCCGGCTGACGGTGATCAACGGGCTCACGGCAGCCGGTACCCGGAGCCGACCAGTGTCTCGATGACCGCCGGATCGCCGAGCTTGCGCCGCAGCCGGTTCATGGTGACGCGGACGGTGTTGGTGAACGGGTCGACGTTCTCGTCCCAGACCCGTTCGAGGAGCGCCTCGGTGCTGACCACGCCGCCGTCTGCCGACAGCAGCGCCTCCAGCACGGCGAACTCCTTGGCCGTCAGCCGGATCTGCCGCCCGGCCCTGCGTACCGACCGGCGCAGCGTGTCCATCTCGATCGTCTCCCGGCGCAGCACCACCGACTGGCCACGGCCGCGCCGCCCCAGCGCCCGGACCCGCAGCACCAGCTCGTCGAACGCGAACGGCTTGCCGAGATAGTCGTCGGCGCCCATCGTCAGCCCGTCGAGCCGGTCGGCGAGGTCGACGAACGCCGTCAGCATGATGATCAGTGGCGCGCCCGGCCGGCCGGCCAGGGTCCGGCACACCTCGTCGCCGTGGATCACCGGCAGGTCCCGGTCGAGGACCAGGACGTCGTACGCGTTCGTCTGGATCTTGGCCAGCGCGTCGAGGCCGTCCGGCGCGAGATCGACGGCCATGCCGGCGTCCCGCAGCCCTTCGGCGATGTGCTCAGCCAGGATCGGCTCGTCCTCGGCCACCAGTACCCGCATGGCGTCCAGCCTGCCCTTCCGGGGATAACACCAGCGTTACAGTAGGGCACCATGACGACCGAACGTGTGACAGCAGACATGTGGTTCGACCCGATGTGCCCGTGGGCATGGGTGACGTCCCGCTGGCTGCTGGAGGTCCAGAAAGTCAGGAACGTCGACTTCCGATTCCATGTGATGAGCCTCGCGGTGCTCAACCAGGGCCGCGAGCTCAACGCCAAGTACCAGGACTTCCTGGTCCGTGCCTGGAAGCCCGTCCGGGTGTGCATCGCGGCCGAGCAGCAGTTCGGCAACGAGGTCCTGCTCCCGCTCTACACCGCCCTCGGCGTGCGGATCCACACCCCCGATCCGATGGACGACCCGGACATCATCCTCGAGGCCCTCGCCGAGGTCGGGCTGCCTGCCTCCCTGGCCAAGGCGGCCGAGACCGACTCCTACGACGAGGAACTGCGCGCCAGCCACCACGCCGGCATGGACCCGGTCGGCGACGAGGTCGGCACCCCGGTGATCCACGTACCGGGCGCCGACGGCCAGACCATCGCCTTCTTCGGGCCGGTCATGACCCCGGTCCCGCGCGGCGAGGAGGCCGGCAAGCTGTGGGACGGGGTGCTGCTCGTCGCCGGTACCAGCGGATTCTTCGAGCTGAAGCGCTCCCGCGGCGACATCAGCCCCAGCCTGGAATAGATGGGCCTGATTTTGATCTGACTGAGGTGGCCCGCTGAGGGCGACGAGGCGAAGGCGGGGAGTCTGCATACCGGTGTTGTATGCAAGGTCTTGCAGCGTTCGTTGCCCTTGGGGTCGATCCAGCGGGCGCGGTACTTGATGACGGGCTTGCCCCGGGTGCCGTTCTTGCGCTTGCGGCCGGAACGCTCGACGGGCTGAATGTGAGACATCTAGGCTTGACCTCGGCTCGTCTGTGTTCTGTGGAAGGTTCGCGGTGGGTCGTACGGCCGGCGGCGGGGCTGCAACCCTGTCGCCGGTTGTCTTTCCGGACCCTCCAGGCGACGGCACTCGGGCACCCCACGTAAGGGAACTGAGCCCATGAAACACAGCGCCCCGGCGCTCTCCCACGCGACGCGGGAGCGAGCCGGGGCGCTGCCGTGTCTGGCTACTGCGGGCGCGCGGGCCTGTCGGAGTGGTCGTGCTCAGCGGGGTACGCGGCCATGACGTCGTAGTCGTTCTGCCAGTAGAGTCCTGGCACTGGCTCGGGCTTGTCCATCGAGTAGATCAGGCGGACCTTCCAACGGTCCCTCCCGTCTGGTGGCCGCAAGCCCAGCGACAGCGCGTACGCGGTGAGCCCTCGCGTGCCGACAACGGGGATCTGCTCCATGACATCGGAGATGACTTCCGGGGACGCCACTAGCGGGTACTCCGTCGCGTTGAACTCTTCGCTCATGGCGCTAGCCCTTCTCCTGTCCCGTTGAACTCGTCGACCCTCACGCCTCCCGATCGGCGGTCGGTGCTGTACACGTACAAGGTGTAGCCGACCGGGAGCACAGCCTCTAGGTTCTCTTCGCACCCATCATCTCCCAAACACGGCGCGGCGTTGATGTACAGCGACGCGCGCCTGATCCGGCGCCGCCTCATGATCGCCGCCGCGTGGCCTTCCACGTGCCACGTCATCGTGGAATCAGAAAGCCACGGCTCCTTGATGCCCGCCCCGTCTGAGGCTGGCCCCTCGCCTGCCCGGTACACGTCAGTCAGGGCCTCACCTGTGACACTCCACAGCTTGCCCTGCGCCCGGCCACGACCCGAGTACGGCGGGATCTCGGCAGCCTTGGCGTCGTCGGGCGGCGGAGGCGGAGGATTTGGCGCTACCGGCCTTGCCGGGGGCAGAGTTCCGGCAACCGGTGCCGCGCTTCAACCGATCAGGTTCGCCGCCGCGTTCAGCGCGTCGCGGGTGCGTTCGATCAGGGCGTTACCCATGCCCGCCGCTTCCTCGATGATGCCCCGGATGTGCAGGGCTTGCTGCACGGCATCACTGTGCCCACCGGCCTGGAAGTTGTAGACGGCACTGTCGCAGTTCTCCATAGCGCCACCCAGGATGCTCATCAAGTCTTCTTCCATGAGGCGCACGACCGCGCCGCAGCCCTCAGCGACATCTTCCATGTAACTCAAGACAGGTCACTCCCCGGTTGCTAGAGGCGCTTTATGGACGGCTGGGCCTTGCGGGGTTCAGCGAAGGCGTCAAGCTTGCCGGGGTCGGCGAGGTCGCCCGGCTGGTAGCCGTGGCCGGTCATGAGCTGTTCGATCCCGGCCCGAGTGACGATCAGCTTGCAGCCGGCCGGAGTGTCCTCATGGTTCGGGTGGGCGTAGAACGTCAGGAAGTCCCTGATGCGCTTCCCGAGCTTCTTGCGCTGTGCGGGGGTTGAGTTCAGCATGGCCCTCAGTCCTTTCAGGATCAGAGGGGCGGGGATGAGCCCTGACAAGCTCCCTGCCCTTCGCTCCGGCCTGTGCCGGAACTATGGTTCTGGCGTCCGCTGCTGCGGCCCTGCGGCAAGCGCAGCAGCGGAGCCTGTCCACGTAGGGTGTCTGAGCAGGCACGCTCGGGGAATCGGACTGTCCTATAGGGTCACCAATAGGGCTACGCTGATCTCATGTCAGGGCGCGGGGTAGAACCACTGACAGTGCCGGGTGAGTTCTGGCACCGGGCGGACGTGCAAGACGCTGTTTCCCGTCGTGCCGTGGGTGAACTCTTCCGGCTTGTGCGGCGGCATACGGGTGCCAGCCAGACGCGCATTGCGATCGCGGTGAGTGCCGCTCAAAGCGACGTCAGCCAGTACATGTCTGACCAGCGGCTCGTGCGGGACATCGGCGTACTGGAGCGCATCGCGGCAGGGCTGCACATGCCCGATCGTCTCCGCCGCCGCTTCGGCCTTGCCCCAGCGGAAGACAGTGAGGCTGAAACGCCTCTGGCCCCCGATCCCGCTTTGGAAGAGTTGCACGAGCGGCTATCGGCGGGAGCCGCGATTGACTCTGAGCTGGTCACGCTGCTGGACACGCAGACCGATCATCTCCGGAAACTGGATCGGCGACTGGGTGCTCCTGTCGTCCACGCGCAACTTCGTGAGCACGTTGCGACCGTGACAACCCTGTGGTCTCACGCTGTCCTTGAACGTCAGAGGCAACCTGTAGCCGCTGTGCTGGCCGACGCCGCCACGCTGGCCGGTTGGCAAAGCCTGGACCTGGGTGACCTCGCCGAGGCGTGGCGCTTCCACGAACTGGCCAGAGCGGCGAGTAAGGAACTCTGGTCACCTGAGCTGCTGTCGCACGCGATGGCGCAGCAGGCGTACATCCTGATCGACGCAGGCCACCGCAATCTGGCGCTGGAACTGGCCGAAGAGGCGCGAGCGATCGCCCGACCTAGCGTCGCGCCCCTGCTCGGGGCATGGCTGCTGGGCGTTGTCGGTGAAGCCCGCGCTGAGACTGGAGACGGCGGAGGGAGTCGCAGGGCGTTTGACGAAGCCGCTGCGGTTCTCGATGCACTGCCCGAGACCGAAGAGATCCCGTACCTGTCGCTCGACCCCGCCCACCTGGCGCGCTGGCGCGGTAATGCCCTGGTCAAACTCGGTGATGCTGCTGCGGTCGGCCACCTCAACGAGGCACTTGCCGAGATGGGTGGCGAGTTCTCCCGCGCGCGAACGAGCCTTCTAACCGATCTGGCCTACGCGCACCATGCAGGCGGCCGTACCGAAGACGCGCGGACGCAGATCGGCAACGCCCGCGCTCTCGCCAGCAAGATCGGTTCCCGCCGCCAGGTACGCCGGATAGACCAGCTCGACGGGCTACTGCGATCCGCGTAGCGCCAGCAGATGCAGCAGTCCGACGAGTGACCCTGAACCGGCGATCTCGCCGCGCTTGATCAGGTCCGGCACGTCGGCGAGGGGAACCCAGTCAACGCGGCCGGCTTCCTCAAGGTCGGTCGGCGGGGCGATGAACGACGCGCCGTGGCCCACGTAGACCTCATGGGGAGTGTCAACCATGCCCGGCATCGGCTGGAAGGACACAAGGTGCTCCAGCGGCCCCGCCGGTCGCCACCCCGTCTCTTCCTCAACCTCACGAGCTGCGGTCTGCGCGCCCGTTTCGCCCTTGTCCAGGATTCCGCCCGGCAGTTCCCACCCGAACGAGTCAGTGACGAACCGGTGCCGCCACAGCATGAGTACCCGGTCCTGGTCATCGAGGATGGCCGCCGCCGCGACGACCTGGAGCCGGACCACGTGATGCCAGAAGCGGCTACCGTCCGGCGGCTCCACGTCCACCTGGACCAGGCGCACCCATCGGTTGTCGTACACCATCCGCTCGCCGTGGACGCGCCACCGCGATTGCTCATCGGAGTAAGTCACAGCGACGAGCCTACGCAGTCGCCACGCCGAGCAGCACCGGACAACTGCGCTCCAGCAGCGCGGCAGGGAGCCCGCCGGTACGCCGGAACCGGGTCGCCAGGTCGTCCTCACGGCCCGGTCCTTGCGTCCGTCGCGTCCGGATAATCTGGAAAACCGACCGGGACAATGATCAACGACGGTGTACGTTCACGCAGGGTTGTGTGCAGACGACCCTCCAACGCGCGCATCGTCGTTCTCAGCGGGCCGGCACTAGCTGGTGTGGCCGTCCACATCCGGCCACAGTGGCTTCGGCCAGGTGTCGACGTAGAGCAGTGAGGCGTCGCTGAGCGCGTGCTTGTAGATCCGCCGCGCGGCCGTCCCGGTGTACACCCAGTCGTCGCAGTCGTCGTACACGACCCGGTAGAGGCCGGTGTCCGGGTCGACGCCGCGCTCGGAGGTCGTCCAGCCGACCAGGGCGGCCCTGCGGACCAGCAGGCCGGGGCGGGGCAGCACCCACCAGGCGCACCACCAGGACACCTGGCTGCCCCGGCCCTCGTATGCCCAGTAGCTCAGCAGACGCGGGAACCGGGTCTCGTGCCGGTACCGCAAGCTGGTGGCCCGCTCGTCCCCGGTGAGCAGGGCACGCAGGTGCTCGTACCGCTCATCCGCCTCCGCAGACATCACCCCAGAAAGCTAACGCCTGACACCCCACCGGCGATAGAGCGAAGCTAGGCCGGGACGAGTTCCCAGTCGGCCGCGCGCTGGCCGAGTGCCTTGGCGATCTGGGCGCGCCAGCTCGTGACCTCCGGGTGCTTGCGGCGCAGTGCGCGCCGTTCGCGTTCGGTCATCCCGCCCCAGACCCCGTACTCGTCGCCGCTGTCGAGCGCCTCGGCGAGGCAGCGGAACCGCACCGGGCAACCGGCACAGACCCGCTTGGCCTCGTGCTGGGCAGCCCCCGTGACGTACAGGGCGTCAGGATCACCGTTCCGGCAGGCCGCTCTGGTGAGCCATACGACATCGCCGCTCATGATCTTCCCCCCTCGGTAGCCGGGTACCGGCAGGCCGGGCAGCACCACCCCCTGGCGCGCCCGGCCGTGCCGCTTCCCCGGCGGCACCACTCCCTGACCCCCCAGAGGTGTGCCGTGCAGACCACGGTATGGCCCGAACGGATGACCCGGAATACGTCAGCCAACCCATTTACATAGGAAGGGATCTGAACAGATTTTCTTGACACTTGCCCTCTGAGCTGGGCATTCTTGCGGGGCATGGGCCGATGACCTAGGGGAGGCACCCATGTGGCGCGATGAGCTGGTCGAGATCGGCTGCGTGGCGGGCGGGACTCCCGACCCGGCCGACGCCGCCGCGGAGGTCCTGTCCGTCCTCCGCCGGATCGTGCCCTACGCCGCGGCCTGCGTCAGCCGGTACGACCCGCTGACCGGCCAGCACAGCACCCTCGCGAACTCCGGGTACCCCGAGCGCGTCCTGCACCACCTCGACACGTGGTTCGTCGACAACGACCAGGGGTACCAGGTGATGCGCGGGACGGACACCCGGCCGCTGCGGTGGCGGGACGTGGCGGCGTTCGAGTACCACGACTCCTACTCCGCGCAGGAGGTCTTCATCCCGGCCGGGTTCGCCGAGGGGGTGACGACCTGCCTGTACACGCGGAGCGGCCGGTACACCGGCAGCCTGCACATCTCGGTCGACGACCAGCGCGAGCCGGCCGACGAGGTGATGCCGGCCCTGGTCGTGCTCCAGACGATGCTCGCCGGGGTGGCCGACGGCATGCGCTCGGTCGCCGACCCGCTGGCCACGCTCCGCGAATCAGACAACGTTGCCATTGTGGCGATGGACGGGCGGATCCTCCCGATACCGGGCCGCGAGCCGGGCGAGCACCTGGCTCCCGGTGGCGCGCTGTCGTTGATCGACCCGGTCCGCATCCCGCCACGGTTCTGGTGGGACGCCCCGGACGGCAGCTGGCACCGGGTCCGGGTATACCCGGTGGCCGGCGGCGCCGCCGTCGTGGAGAGCCCCGAACAGCTCCCGCTCGAACTCACCGCCCGCGAGCTGGACGTGCTGACCCTGATGGTCAGCGGGCACACGAATCCGCAGATCGCCGCCGAGCTGGTCGTCGCCCCGAAGACCGCGGCGAAGCACGTCGAGCACGTGCTGGCCAAGCTCGGGTGCGCCTCGCGGACCGAGGCCGCGGTGATGGCGATCCGCGAGGGGCTGATCCGCTGGCCGTCCCCGGCCCGCGGGCCCCTGCACGCTGTGGCGGCCTAAGAGGTCCTAACTCAATGGCGGTGGTGCTGTGGCGAGGTCCAGGAGGCGAGCGGCAAGCAGAATTCAGGGCCGGATACCGGTGTTGTATCCGGCCCTGAATTCTGCGCAGTCCGGTCGTCTTCTGGGGCCGCCAGAGCGCCGCCAGTCATTGAGTTAGGACCTCTAAGTAGTCCGGCCACCCCCTACCGGAGAGGTAGTACCCCGGCGGGATGGCAACCGGGGTCCGCGCCCGTAGGGTCGGTAAGCGTGAAAGCTGCATGGACTGCCCTGCTCAGGACCGCACTGACCGGCAAGGACGAGCCCTGGCCCGTGTCGAAGTGGCGCACCCGGTTCGTCTACGCCAGTTACGCCGCCGCGTTCCTCCTCGGGCTGTCCGCGCAGAAGTTCGTCGCCGACATGCCGGACTATCCGCGGCACGAGATGTCGGTCGTCATCGCCTTCTGCAGCGTGTTCCCGCTCGCCTTCGTGCTGACCCGGCCGCTGGTCGCCTGGCGGCTGGCGTGGTGGTTCGCGCTGCTCATGGCCCCGATGAACGCTGTCGGCTCGCAGATGCCCTGGCCGTGGAATCCGGTGCAGATCATCGTGCTGCTCGTCGTCCTGTTCGGCGTGGCCTTCAGGCACGAGGCCGGGGTCGTGGCCTGGATCGGCGGCCTGACCGGCCTGCTCGTCCTGGTCTTCGTCGACAGCGGCAACATCGGCGGCGTCCTCCTGGTCGTGGCGGTCCTCCTGGTCCTCGGGCACCAGATCGGGCTGCGCGTCCGGGCCCAGCGCAAGCTGGCCGTCGAGGAGGAGCGCTCGGAGCTGGAGCACGCCAGGCGGGCCGTCCTCGAGGAACGCACCCGGATCGCCCGCGAGCTGCACGACGTCGTCGCCCACCACCTCTCGCTGATCACGATCCGCGCCCAGAGCGCCCCGTACCGGCTGCCGGGCATGCAGGACGACACCAAGGCGGAGTTCGGCGAGCTGGAGAACGCGGCGCGGGAGGCGCTGACCGAGATGCGCCGGCTGCTCGGCGTCCTCCGCAACTCCGAGGACCAGGGCCAGCGCGCCCCGCAGCCCGGGCTGGACCGGCTGGACGACCTGCTGGGCACCGCACGGGACGCCGGAGTGCAGATCGACTCCTATGTGAACCTCGCGGAGGCCGGTGGGCCGGAGCGGAGGGCTCTGCCGGCCGGGGTGAGCCTGACCGGTTACCGGATCGTCCAGGAGGCGCTGTCCAACGCGTCCCGCCACGCTCCGGGGCAGCCGGTGCGGCTGGCGGTCACCGCGACGGCGGGTGCTGTCACGATTCTCGTACAAAATAGGCTTCTGGATGATGGCGCTGGCAGCACGGGCGCGTCCGGGCACGGGCTGGTGGGGATGCGGGAGCGGGTCGCCATGCTGGGGGGCGAGCTGACCGCCCAGCCGGAGGACGGCCACTGGCTGGTCCGGGCCGATCTGCCCACGCAGGGCCAGCAGGCCGAACTCGGAGAATGAGCCGGCCGGGCTCGGAGAGTGAGCCGGGAAACGGATGAACAGCAGTGAGGGATGGGCGGCAGTCGATGGGTGAGGGCCGATGATCAGGGTCATGATCGCCGATGACCAGGCGATGGTCCGGCAGGGTTTCGGGGCGCTGCTGGCCGCGCAGCCGGGGATCACGATCGTCGGCGACGCGGAGAACGGGGCCGCGGCGATCACCGTCGCCAAGCAGACCCGTCCCGACGTGGTCCTGATGGACGTGCGGATGCCGGTGATGGACGGCATCGAGGCGACCCGGATCATCGGCGACCAGGTGCCGGAGGCGCGGGTGCTGATCCTGACGACGTTCGACCTCGACGACTACGTGTACGAGGCGCTGCGGGCCGGGGCCAGCGGTTTCCTGCTCAAGGACGCGCCGGCCGCCGACCTGATCAGGGCGGTGCAGGTGGTCGCGGCCGGTGACGGGCTGCTCGCGCCGCAGGTCACCGGGCGGCTGATCGCCGAGTTCGCCCGCAGGCCGTCCGGGCCGGCTCCGGCGGCGCTGACCGGGCTCACGCCCCGCGAGACCGAGGTGCTGGTCCAGGTGGCGCGCGGGATGTCCAATGCGGAGATCGCCGCAGAGCTGGTCGTGGCCGAGCAGACGGTGAAGACGCACGTCGGCCGGATCCTGGGCAAGCTTGGCCTGCGCGACCGGGCGCAGGCGGTCGTCGTGGCATACGAGAGCGGCCTGATCACCCCGCAGGGCTACGGCAAGGACCGCTCCGCGGGGTGACGTGCTCACGGGGGCTGCCGGGCGAGCCTTCCGTGCATGTTCGGATTCCTTTTCCTGTTACTAGCCTTCCTCCCGCCCCACCTGCCGGCTGCCACCGTCTCGTCCACAGGGGACATGGCGACCGCCTCCCGGATCGTGGTCCTGGTGCCCGGCGCCGGGGTGACCCCGGCGAACTTCGCGACCGGGCTGGGCGGCGTGGCCCGCCGCTCCCCCGTGCAGTGGGCCTCGTGGCTGTCTGCGGAGGTCGGCCGGTCCGATGTGGCGGTGGTCGCCTGGCTCGGGTACGCGCCACCGAGCGGCTCCGGTGTGGGTGGCGTCGTGACGGCAGCCCGCCCCGAGGCGGCCAGGGCCGGGGCTCGCGCCCTGGTCAGGTACCTCGGCACGCTGCCACCGTCGGCCAGGGTCACGCTGGTCGGGCACAGCTACGGCTCGGTCGTGATCGGCGAGGCGGCCCGGCTGGGCGGCCAGGGCTGCGGCGGGCGGGGTTCCGGGGCCGGGTCGTGCGGCGCGCTGCCGTCCACAGTGACCGATGTGGTCGCCCTCGGCAGCCCCGGCATGGGCGTGGCCTCCGCGCGGGACATCCCGGCCCGGGTGTGGGCTGGCCGGGCGGCCGGCGACCCGATCGCCTGGGTACCGTCCGGCAAGATCTTCGGCTTCGGCCACGGCACCGACCCGATGTCGGCGGAGTTCGGCGCGTACCGGCTGCCGACGGCCGGGACGCAGGGCCACGACGGGTACTTCGTCCCGGGCAGCGGCTCCCTCACCGCGCTGGCCACGGTGATCCGCGACAGCGACGCCGCCATCGGCGCGCGCCTGTGATCCGCGACCCGGCCGCGGCCCCGTCCTCTAGGGTGATCTTCATGCGTGAGCTGGTGGTACTCGGCACGGCCTCCCAGGCCCCGACCAAGACCCGCAACCACAACGGGTACTTCCTCCGCTGGGACGAGCAGGGTTACTTGTTCGACCCGGGCGAGGGTACGCAGCGCCAGATGCAGCACGCCGGGCTGGCCGCCAGCGACATCACCCGGATCTGCGTGACGCACCTGCACGGCGACCACTCCCTCGGGGTACCGGGCATCGTCCAGCGGCTGTCCCTCGACCGCGTGGCGCACCCGGTCATCGCGCACTACCCGGCTTCGGGCAAGGACTACTTCCACCGGCTGCGGTACGCGACGGCGTTCCACGAGGTCGCCACGCTGATCGAGGAGCCGGTCGACGCGGACGGCCCGATCGGTGGCGGGCTGACGGCGATGCGGCTGGACCACACGATCGAGGCGTACGGGTACCGGCTGGCCGAACCGGACGGTCACCGCATGCTCCCGCACAAGCTCCGCGAGCACGGGATCACCGGCCCGGCCGTGAGCGAGCTGATCCGCGACGGCAGGTACGGGGATGTGACGATCGGCCAGGTCAGCGAGCCGAAGCCGGGGCAGAAGCTCGCGTTCGTGATGGACACCCGGCTGTGTGACGCGGTGTACGCGCTGGCCGACCGGGTGGACATGCTGGTGATCGAGTCGACGTTCCTGTCGGCGGAGTCCGCGCTGGCCAGGGAGTACGGGCACCTGACGGCCGCGCAGGCTGCCAAGGTCGCCGCCGAGTGCGGGGTACGGCGGCTGGTGCTGACGCACTTCTCGCAGCGGTACCGGGACCTGCACGCGTTCGAGGCCGAGGCCCGCGAGTACTTCGACGGGGACCTGGTGGTCGCGCACGACCTCGACCGGATCCCGATGCCGAAACGGCTCTGACGCCCCAGCGGAGGGCGTGAAGCAGATCACGTGAGCGGGTGGCCGGATGGCTGTCACATCTGGCGCGGTGGCCGGGTCGACCAGGCAGAGACCACGGAAACACCCACCCTCCCAAGGAGCGCCCCATGTCCACCGCACACGTCATCGTCACCGTCATCGCGGCCCTCTGGATCGGCTTCTCGGCGTTCTCCCTTGCCCACAAGGCCGAGTTCGTGGCGCAGCCGCTGATCGAGTACGGCGTCCCGCGCGGCTGGTGGGGCTGGCTCGCCGCAGCCAAGGGCGCGGGCTCGCTCGGCCTGATCGTCGGCCTCTTCGTCCCGCTGATCGGCGTCGCGGCGGCCATCGGCCTGATCCTGTACTTCACCGGAGCCGTGATCACCGTCCTGCGCGCCCGGTCGTACAAGACCGCCGTCTTCCCAGTGCTGTACCTGCTGCCGGCCGCCGCGTCCCTCACTCTCGGTCTCCTCTCCTGAACGGGTACCACCGGGCTTGACTTCAACCGGGGTGGAGGTGGCAGGGTGCGGCGCGTGACAGCCATCGCCACCACCTCCACCACAGCCGGGACGTACCGGCAGGTCTTCGGGCACCCCGTGTTCCGCAGGATCCTCCCCGGCATGCTGGTGTCCTCGCTCGGCGACGGCATGACCTTCGTCGCCGTGTCCTGGCTGGCCCTGACCCTCGCCCCGGCCGGGGAGCGCGGCCTGTGGACGGGCCTGGCCGTCGCGGCGTACGCCCTGCCGGCCAGCATCGGTGCCGCTGTCCTCGGCCCGCTGGTCCGCCGGTTCGACGGGGCCAGGCTCGTGCTCGTCGACTCGCTGCTGCGCTGCGGGGCCCTCGGCACCATCGCCTTCCTGGCCCTGGCCGGCTGGCTCAGCGCGCCGGGCTACGTCGCGCTGCTGGCCGTGTCGGCGCTGCTGCACTCGTGGGGCAACGCTGGGGCGTACACGCTGGTCGCGGAGCGGCTGCCTGCCGAACACCACGTCACGGGCAACGCGATCCTGTCCGCCATCGCCCAGGCGACGTTCATCATCGGCCCTGGGATGGCCGGTCTGGTGATCTCGGTGGCCGACCCGGGCTGGGTGATCGCGGCCGACGCCGCGTCGTTCCTGGTCCTGGCTGCCTGCGCCTGGACCGTCCGCCACGTGGCCAAACCGTCCTCAGCAGACACTGCCCGGCCGGCCAGCACCGGAGGCACCTGGCACACCCTGCGCCGCAACCCGATGCTGCTCGGCGTCATTGGAGTCAGTTTCGGGTTCTTCTTCCTGTACGGGCCGGTGGAGGTCGCCCTGCCCGTCCACATCGCCGACGAGCTGCACGCCTCGGCTGGCCTGCTCGGCGCGTACATGATGGCGTACGGGGTGGGCGCGGTGATCGGATCGTTCGGTACCGGGCTGCTCCGCCGCCTCCCGCTCTGGCCGGTCGTCGCCGTGATCATCGTCGGGTGGGGCGTGTGCCTGCTGCCGAGCGGGCTCAGCGCCTCGCCGTGGCCCGGGGTGATCGGCTTCGGGCTCGGTGGCGTGATCTACGGCCCGTTCCAGGCGATGTGCATGGCGCTGTTCCAGCGGGTCGCCCCGCCCGACCAGCTCAGCCAGCTCCTCGCGCTGCGCAGCGCTGTGCTGATGCCGGCCGCGGCTCTCGGTACGGCGCTGGGCGGCCCGCTGGTCGGCGCGATCGGCGGCCAGCAGACCCTGGCCTGGTCGGCGGTCACCACGATCGTGCTGGGTGTCCTGCTCGGGCTGGCCACGTGGCGGCGTCGCGCCTGACGTGTTGCTGAGAGGTCCTAACTCAATGGCGGTGGTGCTATGGCGGCACCAGTCATTGAGTCAGGACCTCTTAAGGTACGGGCCGCACCGGCGCGTTAACGTGTCCACTATGGCTATCAGTCACCTGCTGCACGGCTCCGGCGAGCACAAGGTCATCGCGTTGCACGGCTGGTTCGGGTCGGCGGACGAGTGGGGTTCGCTCCCCCGGTACCTCGACGGCGACCGCCACACCTACGCGTTCCTCGACTACCGGGGCTACGGCACCCGCAAGGAGGCCAGCGGCGACTACACGCTCGAGGAGATCTCGGCCGACACGCTGGCCCTCGCCGACCAGCTCGGCTGGGACCGGTTCTCGCTGATCGGGCACTCGATGGGCGGGGCGGCCGCCCAGCGCGTCCTGGCCGACGCGCCGGACCGCGTGCGCGGCATCGTCGGCATCGCCCCGATCCCGGCCAGCGGGTTCCCGTTCGACGAGGCTGGCTGGGCGCTGTTCGACGGCGCTGCGGACGCCCCGGAGAACCGGCGGATCATCATCGACTTCACCACCGGCAACCGCAACAGCGCGCTGTGGCTCGACGGCATGGTCCAGCACTCGGTGACCTCGTCTGCCCGGGACGCCTTCGCCGCGTACCTGCCGGCCTGGGGCCGGGCGTCGTTCGTCAAGGAGATCGAGGGGAAGCCGCAGCCGGTGCACCTGATCATCGGCGAGCACGACCCGGCCGTCTCCGCCGACCTGATCCGCCAGACGTGGCTGGCCCACTACCCGAACGCCGACCTCACAGTGCTGGCCAACGCCGGGCACTACCCGATGCACGAGACCCCGGTGCAGCTCGCGACCCACGTCGAGCGGGCCCTCGCAAACCACTGAGACACCAGCGCCGGGGTACCTGAGGTACCCCGGCGCTTTTCTTATCCCCTACGGCAGCCGGAAGCGCTCGCCGTACTTCTCCGCCAGTTCGGCAGCTCGCGCGTCGAAGCCGGGCACCTGGTCGCGGTACCGCAGCGGGCCGCCGGTCCACGCCGGGAAGCCGATAGACAGGATCGCGCCGACGTTCACGTCGGGCCCCGGCTCGACGACACCCTCGGCGACGCATCGCAGGGTCTCGGCCACCTGGGCGTACAGGAAACGCTCCTGGATCTCGCCGAAGGCGCATCCCGGCCCGGTGAAGGCCGACAGCCCTGGCCACAGGGTCTTCTGCTCGTCCTCCGGATAGTCGTAGAACCCGCCGCCGGCCGCGCGCCCCTTGCGCCCGAACTCCTCCACCATCCGGGTCAGCACCTGCTCGCCCGGGTGGTGCGGATGGTCGAAGCCCTCTGCCTCCGCAGCGGCCAGCGTCTCCTGGCGCAGCTTGTACGGCAGGGTCAGCGTGACCTCGTCCGTGACGGCCAGCGGCCCGACCGGGTACCCGGCCTGGAGCGCCGCCTGCTCGATCGTCGCGGCCGGCACGCCCTCGCCGAGCAGCGCCATGCCCTCCAGAACGAACGCGCCGAACACCCGGCTCGTGAAGAACCCGCGCCGGTCGTTGACGACGATCGGCGTCTTCCTGATCTGGAGTACGACGTCGTATGCCCTGGCCAGAGCGGCGTCGCTCGTCTTCGCGGCGCGGATGATCTCGACAGGCATCATCTTGTCCACCGGGGAGAAGAAGTGCAGGCCGACGAAGTCCTGCTGCCGCTGGACGGCCGTCGCGAGCGTGGTGATCGGCAGCGAGGACGTGTTGGACGCGAGGAGTGCGTCCGGGGCGACGATCGGCTCCAGCTCGGCGAAGAGCTTCTGCTTGAGGGCCGTGTCCTCGAAGACGGCCTCGATCACCAGGTCACAGCCCGCGAGATCCGCCAGTTCGCCGGTCGGCGTGACCAGCTCGGCGATCTCCGGCTTGCGCCGGGCCATCTTCTTCACGGCGTCGAGCCCGCGCGTGGCGGCCTCCAGCGAGACGTCCTTCAGGATCACCGGCAGGCCGGCCTTCGCGCAGGCGTAGGCGATGCCGGCACCCATCATCCCGGCCCCGAGGACGGCGACCTTGCTGGCCTTCCACCTGGGAGCCTCCGGCCGGGACGCGCCGCTGCTGATGGCCTGCAGGTCGAAGAAGAAGGCTCCGGTCATGTTCTTCGCGATCTGGCCGGTGGCCAGGCTGACGAAGTACCGGGTCTCGATGCGCTGCGCCGTCTCGAAGTCGACCTGCGAGCCCTCGACCGCCGCCGCCATGATCGCGCGCGGGGCCGGGTAGTGGGCGCCCTTGAGCTCCTTGCTGAGCGTCGCCGGGAAGGCGGGCAGGGTCATCGCCAGCTTCGGGTTGGACGGCGTGCCACCCGGGATCTTGTACCCGGGCCGGTCCCACGGCTGCGCGGCACCGGGGTTGGCCGCGATCCACGCCCGCGCCGCGTCCAGCAGGTCCTCCGGGGCGGCCAGCTCGTCCACGATGCCGGCGTCCACGGCCCGGGCAGGCGAGTGCCGCTGCCCGCGCAGGAGTACCTGCATGAGCGCCTCCTGGATGCCCAGCATCCGCACGACGCGCGTGACACCGCCCCCACCCGGCAGCAGGCCGAGCATGACCTCGGGCAGCCCGTACTCGACGCCGGCGCGGTCCACGCCGATCCGGTGGTGGCAGGCGAGCGCGAGTTCGAGGCCGCCGCCGAGCGCCGTGCCGTTCAGCGCGGCGACGACGGGCCGGTCGAAGGTCTCCAGCCGCCGCATGTCGGCCTTGATCCCGCTGACCATGCCGAACAGCTCGGCCGCCGGCGGGGAAGCTGCGAACTCGGTCAGGTCGGCACCGGCCAGGAACACCTTCGCCGCCGAGGTCACGATCACGCCGGAGATGGCGTCGCGGTCGGCGTACAGCCGGTCCACACTGGACTTCAACCCGGCGCGGAACCCGGCGTCGAGCGTCGGCACGCCGGAGTCAGCCGTCAGCGTCAGGGTCGCGATGCCGTCGGTCAGGTCGTACAGGAAATCAGTCGTCATCGGTGATCAGATCCGCTCGATAATCGTCGCGACACCCATCCCGCCACCGGCGCACAGGGTGATCAGGGCGTAGCGCGCTCCGCGCCGTTCCAGTTCGTCGAGTGCCGTGCCGACCAGCATCGCGCCGGTCGCGCCGAGCGGGTGGCCGAGGGCGATCGAGCCGCCGTTCACGTTGACCTTCTCCGCCGGGATCTTCATCTCCCGCATCACGCGCATCGGCACGGCGGCGAACGCCTCGTTGATCTCGACGATGTCCATGTCCTCGATCGTCAGCCCGGCCTTGTTCAGGGCCTTCTCGATCGCCGGGCCGGGGCCGGTGAGCATCACGGTCGGCTCGGCGCCGCTGATCGCCGCCACGACGATCCGGGCGCGGGGACGCAGGCCGAGCTGCTGCCCGACCGCCTCGCTCCCGATCAGCACCAGCGCCGCACCGTCCACGATCCCGGACGAGTTGCCAGCCGTGTGCACATGGTCGACCCGCTCCAGCTGGTGGTACTTCTGGAGCGCCACCGCGTCGAAGCCGCCCATCTGCCCCATCGCCTCGAACGACGGCGCCAGCTTGCCCAGCGACTCGGCCGTCGTGCCGGGCCGGATGAACTCGTCCTCCGCCAGGATCGGCAGCCCGTTGCGGTCGGTCACCGGCACGACCGACTTCGCGAAGTACCCGTTCTGCCGGGCCGCGGCCGCCTTGGCCTGCGACTCGGCGGCGAAGGTGTCCACATCGGACCGCGTGAAGCCCTCGATCGTCGCGAGGAGGTCGGCGCTGACGCCCTGCGGGATGAAGCCGGCGGTGTAGGAGGTCTCCGGGTCCAGGTACCAGGGGCTGCCGTCGGAACCGAACGGCAGCCGGGACATGGACTCGACGCCGCCGGCCAGCACAAGGTCGTCCCAGCCGGAGCGGATCTTCGCTGCGGCGGTGTTCACCGCTTCGAGGCCCGACGTGCAGAACTGGTTGAGCTGCGTCCCGCCCACCGTCGGCGGCAGCCCGGCCGCGATCGCCGCGACCTTCGGCAGCACGCCGCCCTGGTCGCCGACCGGGGAGACGATGCCGAGGACCAGCTGGTCGATCCGCGCCGGGTCGAGGCCGGGATTGCGGTCGCGCACGGCGGCCAGCAGCCCCGTGACCAGGGTGATCGGCTTGACCTCGTGCAGCGAGCCGCTCGCCTTGCCCCGGCCGCGCGGGGTGCGCAGCGCGTCGTAGATGAACGCTTCAGTCGTCACAGGAACCTCGCAATGAGCTCTTTCATGATCTCGTTCGTCCCGCCGTAGATCTTCTGTACCCGGGAGTCGACGTACGCCTGCGAGATCGGGTACTCGGCCATGTAACCGTAGCCCCCGAAGAGTTGCAGGCACTCGTCGACGATCTTGCACTGCTGCTCGGTGGTCCAGTACTTCGCCATCGCCGCCGTCGGCACGTCGAGCCCGCCGTCGAGATGCTTCGCGACGCAGTCGTCGACGAACACGCGCGCGATCCGCGCGGCCGTCGCGCACTCGGCCATCGTGAACTTCGTGTTCTGGAATCCGAAAATGGGCCGCCCGAAGGCCTCCCGCTCCTTCACGTATTCCAGCGTGTGCGCGACGACGGCCTCGATCGTCGCGACGGCCACCACGGCGATGATGAGCCGTTCCTGCGGCAGCTGCGTCATGAGCTGCGCGAAGCCCTCACCCTCCTCGCCGAGCCGGTTGGCGGCCGGCACCCGGACCCCGTCGAAGAACAGCTCACACGTGTCCTGGCCGTTCATGCCGATCTTCTTGAGCGGCCGGCCTTTCGTGAACCCGTCCTCCACCACGAACAGCGTGATCCCGCCCGGAGCCTGGGCGACGACGATCACCAGGTCGCACAGATAACCATTCGTGATGAACGTTTTCGATCCGGTCAGCACATATTCTTCGCCGTCGGGCTCGGCCCGCGTCGTCACCGACTGCAGATCCGACCCGGTGCCCGGCTCGGTCATCGCGATGGCGCCGACCAGGTCACCGCTGGCCATCCCGGGCAGCCAGCGCCGCCGCTGCTCTTCCGTGCCATAGGAATGCAGATAGTGCGCGACTATTCCACTGTGGACGGCCTGGCCCCAGCTGCTGTCCATTCCACGCGCCTGTTCCTCCAGCAGGACAGCCTCGTGGGCGAAAGTCCCGCCGCCTCCCCCGTACTCCTCGGGAATGCTCAGGCACAGCAGCCCCGCCGCGCCGGCTTTCCGCCAGAAATCGCGGTCGACATGGCCCTGTTCGCGGAATCTCTGCTGATGCGGCGCCGATTCTCTCGCGAGGAAAGTCCGGGCCAGATCGCGCAATGCGGCGAGGTCAGACATACAAACCCTCAATTTCTTTCCTGTACCTGCCGAGAATGGCCGCCCGCCGCAGTTTCAGCGTCGGCGTCAGTTCCGCGCTGGACGGCTCCCACGTCCCGGGCAGAATCGTCCAGCGCCGGATCTGCTCCGGTTTCGACAGGCGCTCGTTCGCCAGGCCGACCGCCTCCGCGACGGCCGCCTCCACGTCCCCGGCCGCCTCGGCCAGATCCGGATCAAGAACGATCAGAGCCACGTTGTACGGCCGCCCGTCCCCCACGCACACCGCGTGCCCGATCAGCGGGCTCGCGGCCCTGAGCTGCCCCTCGATCAGCGCCGGGGACATGTTCTTCCCCGCCGAGCTGATGATGAGGTCCTTCTTCCGTCCCGTGATCGTCACGTACCCGTCCGCGTCGATCGCCGCCAGGTCCCCCGTCCGCAGCCAGCCGTCGTCCGTGTACAGCCCGCCACCTCCGCCCCGGTACCCGCTCACGCAGATCTCCCCCCGGCACAGCAGCTCACCGTCCTCAGCGAGCCGGACCTCGACACCGTCGTAGGGCACCCCCACCGTCCCGATCCGTACCGCGCCCGGCCGGTTCACGCACGCGCCGCCCGAGGTCTCCGTCATGCCCCAGCCCTCAAGGATCTCGATCCCGAGCCCGGCGAAGAACTCCAGTACCTCTCGCGGCGTGGGGGCGGATCCGAGGATCAGCCACCGGCACTCGTCCAGCCCGAGCCGCTCGCGGACCACCGGCCCGAGTTCCGGGGTGACGCCCATGCCGTCCAGCGTCGCCTTGAGCTTCTGCCACAGCCTCGGCACGGTGAACAGCACCGTCGGCCGGACCTCCGGCACGATGCCGACCAGCTGGTCGACGGCCGGGCAGCAGGTCACGGTGCCACCGTTGACGCAGATCGCGGTGTAGTGGGAGATCCAGCGGTCGGCGAGGTGCGCCATCGGCAGGTACGAGATGGTCCGCCCGCCCGGCGTCAGGCCCAGCGCGGCCTCGGCGCCCCGGATCTGGGCCAGGATCGTGCGGTGGCTGATCTCGACGCCCTTCGGCTGCCCTGTAGTCCCTGACGTGTAGATAAGAGTCAGCAGGTCATCAGGCTGCACATCGGCCTCAGCGAAACCATCGGCTTCCGGCAGCTCGTCCACCAGGACGATCGTCTCCGCAGACTTCACCTTCTCCAGGAACTGCGGCTCGGTGACGACGATCCGGTTACCCGCGTCAGCGAAGAGCTGCGCCACCTGCTCGGCGGAGCTGGAGTTGTACACGGAGAACGGCACGGCCCCCAGCAGCATCGCCGCGATGTCGACGACGTGGAACTCCGGCCGGTTCACCAGCATCACCGCGACGGTGTCCCCTGCCGACACGCCGAGCCCCGCCAGGCCGGCCGCGACCCGCTCAGCCCTGGCCAGCAGCTCCCCGTACGTGTACGCAACGGCGCCGTCGGCCGTCCGTACCGCGATCTCGTCCCGCCTGGCCCCGGCCGTGATCCGCAGTGCAGCGTTCAGGGTCGGTGCGGCCAGCGCCGCACGGTACGCCTGCTCCTGATCCATCCGCGCTCCGTTCCCGGGACTCGTTACCGGCGCTCCTCATTCACAAACAGTCTGGACTGCATGTAACTTGTAGCACAGCCGCCTGAGTGGGAGGAAGACATGCCCGGACCCTTGGCCGGATTGAAGATTGTCGAAATCGCGGGTATCGGCCCCGCCCCGTTCGCCGCGATGCTGCTGGCCGACCTCGGCGCGGACATCATCCGGATCGACCGGCCAGGCGGCACCCTCCGGCTCGGCGCGGCAGAACACGACCTGCTCAACCGGGGCAGGCCGTCCGTAGCCGTCGACCTCAAGCACCCGGACGCCGCAGCACTCGTCCTCGACCTGGCCAGCCGGGCCGACGCGCTCATCGAGGGCTTCCGGCCCGGCGTCGCCGAACGCCTCGGCTTCGGCCCGGAAGCGTGCGCCGCCGTCAACCCGAGGCTCGTCTACGGCCGGATGACCGGCTGGGGCCAGGACGGGCCCCTCGCACAGACAGCGGGCCACGACCTCACGTACCTGAGCCTCGCCGGAACCCTGCACCCGATCGGCCGGGCAGGCGGCCCGCCGCAGGTCCCCGTGAACCTGCTCGGCGACTTCGGCGGCGGGGGCCTCTTCCTCGCCCTCGGCGTACTGGCCGCCGTCTTCGAGGCCCGCACCTCCGGCCTCGGCCAGGTCGTCGACGCGGCCATCGTCGACGGAGCCGCCGTACTCTCCACGATGCTCTACGGCATGCTGCACGGCGGCCACTGGCGCGACGAACGCGGCGTCAACCTGCTCGACACCGGCGCCCCGTTCTACGACGTGTACGAGTGCTCCGACGGCGGGCACGTGTCCGTCGGCGCCCTGGAACCCCAGTTCTACGCCGCGTTCCTCGACCGCCTGGGCCTGCCAGCCGACATCGACCGTTCCTCCTGGGACGACCTCCGCACAGCCATCGCCACCCGGTTCAAGGAACGTACCCGCGACGAGTGGGCCGCCACCTTCGACGGCTCCGACGCCTGCGTCGCCCCGGTCCTCTCGCTCCTCGAAGCCCCCAGCCACCCCCACCTGGCCGCCCGCGGCACCTTCGTCACCCGCGACGGCGTACTCCAGCCAGCCCCGGCCCCCCGCTTCTCCCGCACCCCGGCAACCCTCACGACCCGCCCGCCCCAGCCCGGCGAACACTCCCGCACAGCCCTCGAATCCTGGGGCATCTCCGAAGTCGACACCCTGATCACGTCCGGCGTCGTCCTCTGACAGCAAAAGCGGCCCGTGCACCCAGATCCGGGTACACGGGCCGCCGTTTGCCATCGAGCCGTCTACTCCTCGGCCCATCCTTCCTCGCTGTCCGGTCCACGCAGCTTGTCGCGGGCGATCAGGATGTTCAGGCTGTCGGCGATCAGGGCCATGCCGGCCCGCAGCTCGGCCTGACCAGCCTGCAGCTCGGCCTGACCAGCTTCGAGCCGCGCCTGACCAGCTTCCAGGTTCATGACCCGGTGCTTCAGGTCCTGCGTGTCTCGCTTCAGGTCCTGCGTGTCCATATGGATCGCCTGGATGAGCTTGAAGTCTGCGCGCCGCTGCTGTTGCAGCAGGTAGATCTCGGCGTCGTGCGCCCTCACGATCTGTTCGATGGGCATGGGGGAGCCAGGGGCATTGGGGCTTTTTGCCATGGACAGAGCGTAAGCACAACCCGGGCAGTTTGTCGCGCTCAGTCCTGTGTGCACTCTTGGCATCTCTGACACTGCTTTTGTCCCCTCCCTACGACCTGTGGCTTCTCAGTCCGTGCTCGGCAGAACCCGCAGAAAATTACGGGTCCTATCCGTCTGCTATAGCCGCCCTCGCCATCGTCTTCCACGTGTCCAGCAGGTGCTTCCGGCGCTTCGGGTCGCCGCCGAGCATCTCGTCCACCGCGAGGCCACGGTGCAGGTCGATGGTCAGCCAGCCGATCGTCTCGACGGCCTTCTGGCCGGCGTCGGCACCCGCGTACTTGCGGCACAGCTCCAAAGTGGCGTGTGCGAGCCCCCGCTCGACCGGCAGCATCACCTCGCGCAGCTCGGGATCGTTGGCGCACGCCACCCACAGCTCGATCGAGGCCTTGGCGAGCGGGCCGGAGAACCCTTCCCACATCAGGTCCAGCAGCGCGTCGATCCGGTCGGCTCCGGCCGGCAGCGTGGACTCGGCGGCCAGTACCCGCTCGGTCTGCTTGCGGGTCAGGTGCGCGATGGCTGCGGCCATCAGCCCGGCCTTCGTCGGGAAGTGGTGGAGCTGTGCCCCGCGCGAGAGTTCCGCGCGGGTACACACCTCCTGCATCGACGTGCGGGCGTAGCCGATCTCGATCAGGCACGCGACGGTCGCGTCCAGCAGCCGTTCCCGTGTCCGCTCGCTGCGTTCCTGCCGGGGGGTCGTCATCCAGCCAGTATTACGCCTCTGCCCGCTCCGCGCCGCTCAGGCGGCGACTGCTGTCCGGACCCGGCGGGCGGCGACGTCGTCGGCCGGGCAGCGGCCCTGGGCCGGGTACCGGGCAGCGAACGCCGCCACCGCGTCCACGATCGGCCCGGGCGCACCCATCCGGTCCAGTGCCCGCAGCGCGATCTGGAAGCAGCCGTACGCGGCCTCGGCCAGAGCCGGCTCGCGCAGCCCGCGCCGGGCAGCCGTGACCCAGTCGTGGTGCCTGCGCAGCGAGCGGAGCGGCGCGACGAGCGCGGCGGCCTGCTCGGCGGCGACCGGGTCGTCCAGCAGCGCCGTGACGAGGGCGACCGGCACGATCCAGTTCTCGCCGTCCTGCTGGTCGATCATGCGGAACTCCAGGTACCCGCGCGGCCTGACCGGCGGCACGAGCGTCCCCAGGTGCAGTTCCAGGTCGGTGTACGTCACCGGCCGTGGCCCGGCGCCCCGCAGCCAGGCGCGCATGGTCAGGCCCTCGGGCGCCGTCCAGTCCGCGGTCTCCGCGTCGGCCTCCGGGCTGGCGACGACGGCGACCTTCGCGGCCAGCGCGTACCGGGCCCATTCCTTGCCCGGGTCGTCGGTCAGCCGGGGCGCCCGCGTGCGGGAGCTGTCCATCGCGAACCGCAGTACCTGCCGGGTGGACCGCCACCGGTGCCCGCCAGCCGTGCCCGGGGAGTTGGCGAAGGCCGCCAGGAGCATCGGGCCCATCGCGTCGGACAGCCACCAGCGCCGCCGGTAGCCGCTCCAGGAGTCGGTGTCGTCGCCGGCGTCGAGGCAGACCTGCACGGAGGCCGAGTTGCACGCGACCACGCGGCCCTCGGGGCCCTGCCGGTCGTTGAAGCGTTCGAGCGCGACGTAGCGGGGCGTGTCGAGCACCCGGTACGCCGGGCGGAGCATGTCGAGCCCGCCGCCCTCCAGCCGCAGCCCAGCGGCCTCCACGGCGGCGGTGAGCAGTGCCATGTCCGACTGGACGGCCGAGACGCACTCGGCGAGGGAACCGCTGACGCCAGAGCTGAGCTCGAGCTGCCCGCCGGGCTCGATGGTGATCCGGCCCCCGCCGGGCAGGGGGTCCGGCAGGCCGGCCACGGCCTCACGCAGCCGGGCCGGATGGGGGCGGCTCAGCGGGTCCTGCGGGTCACGGACGATCCATTCCAGTTCCGCGCCCACGGAGCCGACCGGGCCGGCCCGGAACCCCGCGCTGGCCACATAGGCCATAGCTTCCTTCTCGGACAGCATGCTCTCAAGCAGCACTGCGCTCACCGCCCCCTCCTGCGGACCGAAAAAATAGCGACAACGACATGTAGCAACGACGACATGACGCCTCACGGCACACGACGTGAGAGGTGTGCTCTATTAGCGGACTCCCGAGCCATTTTGTCCAGCGACAGCGCCGATAACGGCGCGTCAGCCGGTTCGTACCCTCAAGCGTCGCTCAAAGGTCCCTCAGCTGCCACCTGTCATTGGCCCAACTGTTGGCCTAGTTGGCAGTGGCAGCAGTGCAGCGTACCTTGCCTGTAATGAGGCGTAGGTTCGTGCTGGTCGCTCTCGCGGTGGGGACTCTTGTCACCCTCGCGTGGGCCGTCCCGCTCGCTACGGTCGCATATCACTCGACCCGGAACAATGCTCTGTTCCAGGCTGAACGGGAGGCCGACGCGGTGGCGGCCGTAGCCCGGGTCAGCACGGAGCCCGAAGACCTCCGCCAGGCGCTCGCCGCCCTCCCGGAGGAGCGCAGGGGACGGATCGGGGTGTCGCTGCCGACCGGGGTCATGCTCGGCGCGGAACGCAGGGCACCGATTGCGGCTTTCGAAGCGGTCAGGAACAAGGGCACAGCGGAGACATTCGACGTACCCGGCGGAGCCGCATACCTGCGCCCGGCGGGCCGCGTGGTGATCGAGGCCTACGTCCCCTCAGAGGAACTCAACCGTGAACTGCGCCTCGCCTGGGGCGGCCCGGCCGTGCTGGGCCTGCTGCTGCTCGTCGCGGCCGGGTTCGTGGCGGCGTGGATGACCAGGAGCGCCGTGAAGGCCAGCGAGGAACTGGCCGCCGCCGCCGACCGGCTCGGTGGCGGCGACACCTCGGTACGGGTCGAGCCGGGCGGGCCGCCGGAGATCAAGACGGCCGGCGCGGCCTTCAACGACATGGCCGACCGGATCCAGGCCCTGCTCGCCAGCGAACGGGAACTCATCGCCGACCTGTCGCACCGGCTGCGTACGCCGCTGACGGCGCTCCGGCTCAACGCCGAGGCCCTGCCGCCCGGCCCGGAACGCAACCGGGTACTCGACGCCGCCCGGCAGACCGAGCAGGAGCTCACGTCGATCATTCAGGACGCCCGTGAGCCCCTCCACGACATCGAACCCGCCCGGTGCGACATCGCGGCCGTGGCGGCCGACCGGACGGCGTTCTGGGCCATCCTGGCCGCCGACCAGCACCGTGCCTGGACGGCCCAGGGCCTCGGCGTGCAGGTACCGGTGGCCGTCGGGCGGGCTGACGCTGCCTCGGCCCTCGACACCGTGCTGGGCAACGTCTTCCAGCACACGCCGCCCGGCACCGCGTACCAGGTCTCCGTCCTGCCGCGCGGCAGCCAGGTCCAGCTCGTGGTCGA
Organism: Longispora albida DSM 44784; assembly: GCF_000379825.1. Lineage (GTDB taxonomy): Bacteria > Actinomycetota > Actinomycetes > Mycobacteriales > Micromonosporaceae > Longispora > Longispora albida. The sequence continues at coordinate 123,998 of NZ_KB903837.1, read as the reverse complement.
CGACGCCGGCCCTGGGATCGAGACACCCGACAAGGCGATGCTGCGCGGCGCGAGCGGGGCCGGCGGCTCAGGCCTCGGCCTCGACATCGCCCGCCGGGTCGCCGAGTCCACCGGCGGCGAACTGACAGTCGAGCCCAGCCCCTTGGGCGGCGCCAGGATAACCCTCGTCTTCCAGCGCTAGGCCGTTTGGACCCGCTGAGGACGACGATGCGCGCGTTGCAGAGAACCCGCCATACAACACCGGTATGGCGGAACCTCTGCGCCTTCGCCTCGCCGCCCTCAGCGGGCCACTTCAGGTCAGATCAAGTACAAAGATCAAGAGAAATGATCACCGGCCTCTTCACCGTGCCGGCATCTCCCGGCTACTCGGGGGCTACCAGCTTGACGCCTACGCCGCGCACCGTGTGCAGGTAGCGGGGCTGGGCCGCTGACTCGCCTAGCTTGCGGCGCAGCCACGACACGTGCACGTCGATGGTCTGGTCGTCCCCGCCGTAGGGGGTGTGCCAGACCTCGGTCAGGAGCTCACGGCGGCCGACCACGCGGCCAGGGCGGGCCGCCAGGTAGGCCAGCAGGTCGAACTCACGCTTGGACAGGCGGAGCGGCTCGCCGTCGAAGGTGGCGTCCCGCGCGCCGAGGTCCAGGCGGAGCCCGCCGACCTCGATCAGCTCCGCCGGGTGCTCGCGCGGCGTGGCCCGGCGCAGCACGGCCGAGATCCTGGCGGCGAGGTGGTCGGCGGAGAACGGCTTGATCAGGTAGTCGTCCGCCCCGGCGTTGAGCATCCGGATGATCTCGTACTCGGTGTCGCGCGCGGTCGCGATGAGCACCGGCACCCGGGACACGGCCCGGATCATCGACAGCGTCACCGACCCGTCGAGGTCGGGCAGCCCGAGGTCGAGCACGACCACATCCGGGTCCCACCCGGTGACCTCGCGGATCCCGGTCATCGCCTCGCCGACGGCGCGGACCACATGATCACGCTGCGTCAGGGCACGAACCAGCGCCACGCGGATCTCCGCGTCGTCCTCTACCAGCAGCACCCTCGCCATAATGTGACCGTACTCAAGGGTTGCCTTTGGGCCAAGGTTCGGGAGAATAACGACGTGCGTCGCGCTCTCGGCATCTTGGCCGCCTGGGGCACCGTGACTACGGTCGCCGTAACGGTGGCGTGGCTCGGTGTGCGCGCCTCCGAGCCACAGAGCCTGGCGGAAATTCCGAATCTTCCGATTCCTGCCCCGAGGCCGACACTCACCGTAGTCGCAGCACTGCCACCCGTGATCCCCCAGGCGACCTCGCCGGCGTCCGGAACGACGCGGCCATCGCCCCGGGTTTCCTCCGGTTCGGCGAGCGCCACGCCGCCCGGGCCGCCCCCGGGTGCCCCGCCGATCCAGGCACAGAACACCCGGGTGGAGACCACAGGGACGCCGGGTGCCACACCGGGCCCACGCGACATCTTCAGCACGCCGCAGTCGCCAGCCCCCTCACCCTCGCCGTCCGCGACCGTCATGGTCGCGACCGCCACCCCGGGCACGAACACCAAGAGCACCGGTGGCAGCCCGGCCCCGACCACGCCGCCACCGCCCACCACCGAGGGCGCACAGGTCCGCAAGGCCGCGACCAGCGGCGGGACGGCCCGGTTCTCGTACACGAAGGGCTATGTCGACCTGCTCGAGCTGCAACCGGGTGCCGGCTACACCTGGGAGGCCTACCGGCTGGCCAACGACTATGTCGCCGTCCGGTTCACGAGCTACTACCACGTAAGCACGATTTACGCTTACTGGTCGACGAACAAGATGCCCTGCATAGTGGTGTACGAAGAAACGTATTAAGCCCGATTTCCCCGGGTTGGCCGAATTCTCGGCAGGCGAGCAACTTCCCCGATCGGCGTGACCTCCCCTCGCGGGTGCCGTTGAGTCCCACGCACACGGCACAACCCCACAATTGGGAGGTCTGTCTCATGTCGACGGTTCTCATCCGTCGCACCACCCCCCTGGCCCGGAGCGTCCGCCCGGGCCGCCCCGCCGGCCGGATCGTCCCCGTGGTCCTGATGTTCGGCGCGCTGGTCAGCGCCCCCGCTCCGGCACTGGCCGAGCCCGTCTGCCACCCGGCCCCCTACCAGGCCTCCGCGGGCGCCACCCTGATCCGGCTGGGCCTGCTGGACCTGAGGCCCCTCGGCGTGAGCCTGCCGCCGCTGCTCGACGCCCGGGTCGCCACCGCGCACAGCGCCGTGGACACCACCAAGCCGGTGATCACCACGGCGGAGGCGCACTACGCCGACGCGAAGGTGCTCGGCATGTCCGCCCTCCCTGCGGCGCCAGCCAAACAGGCCGCCCCGCCGGAGAACGGCACACCCGCGACGGCCAAGCTGCCGGCGCTCAACGCGGCCGGCCTGGCGACCGTCAACCTCGCCGAGTCCTCGGCCGCCGCCAAGTGGAAGCCCGGCTTCGGGTGCGGTGAGCCCGCCTCCCTCGGCCATGCACGTACCCAGGTCGCCGAGGCCACCGTCCTGCCCGGTGGCACGCCCGCCCTGCCGCTGCTGGAGACACTGCTCGGCAGCCTGCGCCCGGCCCCGCTGGTCAAGGCAGGCGTCGCGAGCGCCGAGGCGCGTACGTCCACTGTGAACGTTCACGGCAGGACCGCCGTGGCGGCGCAGGCATCGACCGGGCTGGCAGAGGTCAGCCTGCTCGGCCAGATCACCGTCCGGGTACTGCACCAGCCGAGCCTGACGGTGGTGTCCACCGGGGACGTCCAGTACACGGCTCCGCTGCTGGAGGTCGTGCTGCCGGGCGGGCAGGTGCAGCGGATCGGCACGCCGGACGTGTCGGTGGACGCGACCGTGCCGGCCAAGCTCGGACCCGGAACTCCTGGCCTCGTGAGCATCAGGGTCAGCACCGTGGCACTGAGCAAGGAGACCAGCCCGGCCGGTGCGGTGCGGGCCGAGGCTGTCACCATCCGTGTCCAGGTCACCGCGGCCGGCGCCACCGTCGCGGACCTCGGCATCGGCCTGCTGTCCGGCACCGTGACCGCGCCGGGCCAGCAGGGCAAGCCGACCCCGACGCCGCAGGCGACCAGTACGCCGCACGTGCCGAGCATCGAGCCGACCTTTGGCGGGACGCCGTCGCAGCGCCCGGCCGGGGGTTCGGCTGGCGGGACGAAGGAGAAACCGTCCGGTTCGGACACCGTGCTGCTGGCGAGCGACGGGGACAGCGAGCCGCAGGCCAAGGGGCTGCCGGTGACGGGGCCGTGGCTCGCCGGGTACGTCATCGGGGCTTTGTTCCTGGCGGGTGGCGGTTTCCTGCTCTACAGGCTGTCCCGCAAACAGGTCGAGTTCGACGCCTGACCACCACTGGGCTGACCGTGAAGCGCCGGCAGGCGTCGTGCGGATAACGGCGCCCGGGCACGGGTTGGGTGGAGCCGTCCTGGTTCGCTTTGTGTTCCGGCCCCCAGGCCGGGGCGCAAAGGGAACCTGCTGGAGGACGGCTCCACCCAACCCCAAACGGCTCTGCCCGGCCCCAGAAATTTCCTCTTGGCGGACACGATGTGCGCTTGTCCGCACCGCCCCGGACATATCGTTCGGCTGATCATTCAGCAGACGATGTGAGGGGAAGCCATGCCGGAGCTACGTCCTGCCGGGCTGATCGGCTCGGTCGAACGGGCGCTCGGGGTGCTGGAGGCGATCGCTGACTACGGTGAGGGCGCCAGCGCAAAGACCGTGGCCCGCCGGGCCGAGCTGCCGCTGCCCAGCGCCTACCGGATGCTCGGCACCCTGCACTACCACGGGTATCTGACCAGGCACGACGACGGCGGCTACGGCCTGGGCGAGCAGCTCGCCTCGCTCTACGAGCACTGGTGCCGCCGCCTCGACCTCGATCCGGCCGTGCGGCTCGTCCTGCGGGACGTACACGACCGGGCCGGGGTCGCGGCCTGTTTCGGCAGGCTGAAGGACGGCGAGGTCAACATCGCCGACATTGTGGACAACGGCGCGCCGATCCGCTCGCAGTACACGGCTGCCCGGCTGCGGTCGAGCGGGTTCCGCAGCGCGGTCGGGCGGGCGCTGCTGGCCGCGCTGCCCGGGGAGGACCGGGCCGAGTACATCGCCGATCACCTGCCGGGGACCCGGATGGGGCCGATCCTCGACTCCGTACGGCGTACCGGCATCGCGGCCGACGTCGCCGAGTTCGCACCAGGGCTCGCCAGCCTGGCCGTCGCGATCCACGCCCCGGATGGCAGCCTGCGCGGCGCCCTGTCGGCCACGATGCCCGTCACGGACTTCCCGTACCGGCGGGCGGAGGCCGAGCAGGTGCTGCGCTACAGCGCCGTCCGGCTGACGAGGCTCCTCGCCTGGTAGCGGAAAGGACTGTCTACAGTGGTGGCTCGATCGCGCTGACCGTGAACGGGGCACCAGGGCTCGCGTTGGCGAACTGCGAGTTGACCAGCAGCAGCCGGCCACCGACCAGCCCGGCTGTCGTCGGCGTCTCGTCGAAGGGCCGCGCCCAGCGCCCGGCCAGCTCCGCCTTGCGGAAGTCGGCGTCGAGGGTGAAGGCCGTCAGGTAGAAGTTGTCGTCGTCGTTGTCGCAGGCGTAGACGACGTCACCGGCGCGGACCATGCCGTCCGCGTACAGCGTGAAGGACATGTCGACCGGCTCGGCCTGCGCCGTCGTGGTGCTGATCCGCCAGAGGTTGCCGGTGCCCTGCGCCGCGACCAGCAGGTACTCGCCGCCGGCCACCGGGATGATCCCGTTCAGGAACGGGTTGGCGTCCGCGTCCTCGCCATAGGCCGTCAGGTCCAGCCAGGCCTCCGGTTCGCCGATCCGCTCACCGGCCGCGATCCGCCACACCGTGGGGTGGCCTGAGTCGGTGACGTAGGCGTAGCCGCCGGCCACGCACACGTCGTTCAGCTTGCCGCCGAAATGCAGGCGGGCCAGCAGTTCGCCGGTCGCGGTGTCGTACGCGAAAAGGAAACCCGTCTCCCACCCGCACACCAGCAGGCGGCCGTGACCGTCGACGGCCATGCCCAGCGCCCTGGTGCGGCCCTCGGCCCCGGCCGGCTGCCAGACCTCGGCCTCGGCCCGGTCGGAGCGGCAGCGGAAGATCGTGCCCTGCCGGGCGCTGGACACGTAGAACGTGACACCGTCGGGGTCCTCGGTGATGCCCTCGGGGAACACAGCGTCACCGGGCAGTGCGTATTCATTGATCACGTCGCCGGATCGTACCGGCCGCATGTCTCGGTCAAGCAGCTAATTTGCTGGTTGTCAATGAGGGTGTAAGGATTCAGGGGTGGATCGTGTAAACGAGGACCGGTGGCCCTCGGGTAAATGGCAAGTGGTCAGAACCCGGCTGCCGCTGCACGGCGGCGAGGGCGAGCAGGTCCTGGAGTTCACCGATTTCCGGGACCGGGGCCAGGCCCTCGCCCTCTTCGACCGCTGGCGGGCCGACCCGGCCGTCGCGAGCGGCGAGCAGCGGATCAAAGTCCTCGAACTCGACCGGTAGGCCAGAAAGGGCGACACCGTTTCGGTGCCGCCCTCTTTCCTGTGTACCTGATGAGCCAGGTCAGATGAGCAGGGCGGGGCGTTCCACCCGGTCGGCGACGAAGCGGAGGAAGCCGCCGGCCACCCCGCCGTCGCACACCCGGTGGTCGAAGGTCAGGCCCATCTGGGCCACCTTGCGGACGGCGAGCTGCCCGTCCACCACCCACGGGCGGTCGATGATCCGGCCGACGCCGAGCATGCCGGCCTCGGGGTAGTTGATGATCGGGGTCGAGCCGTCGACGCCGTACCCGCCGTAGTTGTTCAGCGTGAACGTGCCGCCGGTCATGTCCTGCACGCCCAGCCTGCCCTCGCGGGCCAGCGCCACCAGCCGGGCCAGCTCGTCGGCCAGCTCGGGGGTGGACATCAGGTGCGCGTCGCGGATCACGGGTACGACGAGCCCGCGCTCGGTCTGCGCCGCGAAGCTCAGGTTGATGTACGGCAGCCGGACGACCTCGTTGCGCTCGGTGTCCACCGTCGCGTTGAGCTCCGGGTACCTGAGCAGGCCGGCCACGGTGATCCGGGCCAGCAGTGCGAGGACGCCGATCTTGTGGGCCGGGTACCCGGCGGCCAGCTCGTTCTTCGCCTGCATGAGCCCGGTCGCGTCCACGTCGACCCAGGTCGTCGCGTCGGGGATCTCCCGGCGGCTCCGCGACAGCCGGTCGGCCATCGCCTTGAGCTGGCCCTTGATCGGCACCCGCTCGTCCAGCAGCCCGGAAGCCTTCACAGCCACCGGCCGGGGCGCGGTGACAACGGCAGGAGCCTCTACGACCGGCTTGATCGCTGCTTCCACGTCCCGGCGGAGCAGGATGCCGCCGGGGCCCGTCGGGGTCAGCACCGCGACGTCCAGCCCGTTCTCCCTGGCCAGCCGCCGGACGATCGGCGAGATGACCAGCGGGGCGAGCTTCTGCTGTACCGGAGCCGGAGCCTCGACGACGGCGGTGGCGGCAGCCGCTGCCTGGCGACGGCGGCGACGGCCAGTCATCTCAGCGGTGCCGTAGCCGACCAGGACGTTGCCGGAACCCTTGCTCTCCGGCTCCTTGATCCCGGCCCGCTCTTCCTCGCGATACGTGTCCGGGCCGACCTGGCCGCCCGAGCCCGACACCGAGATGAGCGGCTTGCCCACGTCGATCACGGAGCCAGCCTCGCCGTGCAGCGCGGTGACCGTACCCGCGAAGGGAATCGGGACGTCAACGGCGGCCTTGGCGGTCTCCACGACGACCACGATCTGGTCGATGTGGACGGTGTCGCCCACGGCGACCCGCCACTCCAGCACCTCGGCCTCGGTCAGGCCCTCGCCCAGGTCGGGCAGGTTGAAGACGCTCTCCGTCATGACGCACCGGAGCCCATCGGGACGTCGTCCCACTGGAGGCGCGCGATCGTGTCCAGGACACGGTCGACACCGGGCAGGTGGTGGTGCTCCAGCTTCGGCGGCGGGTAGGGAATGTCGTACCCGGCGACGCGCAGCACCGGAGCCGCCAGCGAGTGGAAGCACCGCTCCTGCACCCGGGCAGCCATCTCGGCACCCACGCCGGCGAAACCTGACGCCTCCGTCACCACGACGCACCGGCCCGTCTTGCGCACGGAAGCGTCCACAGTGGCGTCGTCGTACGGGTTGATCGTCCGCAGGTCGACGACCTCGACGCTCCAGCCGTCCTCCACGGCGGCCTCGGCGGCGGCCAGCGCGACGGGCACGCTCGGCCCGTACGACAGCAGGGTCACGTCGGTACCCTCGCGGCGCACCTCAGCCTTGCCGAACGGGGCGGTCTGCGCGGGCAGCGACACCTCGTCCTTCGACCAGTACAGCTTCTTCGGCTCGAGGAAGACCACCGGGTCCGGGTCGTTGATCGCCTCACGGAGCAGCGAGTACGCGTCGGCGACCGTGGCCGGCGTGACGACCTTCAGGCCGGGGGTGTGCGCGTAGTACGCCTCGGAGGAGTCGCAGTGGTGCTCGACGCCGCCGATGCCGCCGGCGAAGGGCACCCGGATCACGATCGGCAGCGAGAGCGCGCCGCGCGTGCGGTTCCGCAGCTTGGCGACGTGCGACAGGATCTGCTCGAAGGCCGGGTAGGCGAACGCGTCGAACTGGAGCTCGACGACGGGCCGGAAGCCAGCCATCGCCATGCCGATCGCGAAGCCCATGATGCCGGACTCGGCCAGCGGGGTGTCGAAACACCGGTCCTCGCCGAAGTCCCTGGTCAGGCCGTCGGTGATCCGGAAGACCCCGCCGAGCGTGCCGACGTCCTCGCCGAACACGACCACCCGGTCGTCGTCCTTGAGCGCGTCGCGCAGCGCGGTGTTGATGGCCTGCGCCATGGTGGTGCTCACTGGTTCTCAGCCTCCAGTTCGGCGGCGAGCTGCGCGCGCTGGGCGGCGAGCTGGGGGGTCGGGGTCGCGTAGACGTGCTCGAAGAGGTCGAGCGGGTTGAGCACCGGGTCGGCGTTCATCCGCTCGCGCAGGGAAGCCGCGTACGCCTCGGCCTCGGCCTTGATCTCCGCGTCACGCGCGTCGTCGAGCGCGCCGGCCGCGCGCAGGTACGCGCCGAGCCGGGCGATCGGGTCCTTCGACCGCCAGTCGTCCACCTCGGACGGCTCCCGGTAGCGGGTCGCGTCGTCGGCGTTGGTGTGGGCGTCCATCCGGTAGGTGTGCGCCTCGATCAGGAACGGGCCGTGGCCTGCCCGGCCGTGCTCGACGGCTGCGAGCATGACGGCGAGCACGGCGACCGGGTCGTTGCCGTCCACGCGCTCGGAGCGCACGCCGTAGCCGACGCCCTTGTAGGCGAGCGCCGGGGCCTGGGTCTGCTTGTCCAGCGGGACGCTGATCGCGTACCCGTTGTTCTGCACCAGGAAGATGGCCGGGGCACGGAACACCGCGGCGAAGTTCATCGCCTCGTGGAAGTCGCCCTCGCTGGTCGCGCCGTCGCCGATGAAGGCCAGCGCCACAGAGTCGTTGCCCTTGCGCTTCTCGCCGTACGCGACGCCGGCCGCGTGGATGGTCTGCGTGGCGAGCGGGGTGCACTGGGGCGCGGTACGCCAGGCTGCCGCGTCGTAGCCGCAGTGCCAGTCGCCGCGCAGCAGGGTCAGCGTCTCGACCGGGTCGACGCCCCGGGTGGTGATCGCGACGGACTCCCGGTAGGTCGGGAACATCCAGTCGTCGGCGCGCAGCGCGAGGACCCCGCCGACCTGGCAGGCCTCCTGGCCGTGGCTCGACGGGTACACAGCGAGCCGGCCCTGCTTCGTCAGCGCCGTGCACTGCTGGTCGAACCGGCGGCCGACGACCATCTTCCGGTACGCCTCGGCGAGCAGCTCGACCGGCGGCTCGGCGTAGCCGGAGTGCTCGTCGACACGGGCACCGTGCTCGTCGAGGAACCGGATGGGGCGCTCAGCTGGCAGGAGCGCACTGGCGGCCTTGGCCTCCGGGCTGCTGGTCCGGGTGGCCTTGGCCGTCGCCCTGGGGGTTTTGCCCCGCGTCGACGTCGTTGTCATACCCGCAGCGTCCCGCGTGCCAGACGAGTGGGCAAGTTATCCGCGGATTCCGCGACAGGCGGCTAGGCTCGGCGGGTATGAGCAGCCAATCGTCCGAGATCCCACCGGGCAAAACGGACACCGTCAGACCTCTGGACGCTCTCGACCAGAAGATCATTTCGGAGCTGTCCATCGACGGCCGCCTCTCCATGCGCGCGCTCGCCGAGAAACTGCACATCTCCCGGGCCAACGCCTACACCCGGGTCGAGCGGCTCGTGGCCGACGGAGTCATCACCGGCTTCGGCGCGCGGCTCGACCCGGAGCGGGCCGGGCTGGGCACGTCCGCGTACATCATGGTCACGATCGAGCAGAACACGTGGCGCGAGGTGTCCGCCCGGCTGCGCGCGATCCGGTACGTGGACCACATCGCGCTCGTCGGCGGCGACTTCGACGTGCTGGTGCTGGTGCGCGCGCCGGACAACGCGGCGCTGCGTCACCTCGTACTCGAAAAGATCCAGGAAGTGCCCGGAGTGAAAGGGACCAGGACGTGGCTCGTCTTCGACGAGGCGGCAGGCGCCGGCCCCGCCGACCCCCTGTAGGGAGTCAGCCCTGCTTGTTGCAGATGACGACTTCCTCGCGGTCGTAACTCCCCTGCGGGATGTAGGTGATCACCGCGCTCCTGTCCGAGTACTTGACGCTGAAGTCCGCGGCCTTCCCCGAATTCCTCGGCGTCACGTTGACCGTCACCTCACCCTTGCCCTTGTCCGGCACCCCGGTGATCAGCGAGATCGGCACGCCGGTCAGCGAGATCGTGCCGCCCTCCAGCGACCACGTCCCGTTGTGCCGGTTACCGCTGGTGTCGCGGACGACGAACGAGCCGTCCGCCACCTCGATCGTCACCGTGGCCCGGCGCGAGGAGCACGACCACGTACCGATCGCGGTGTCCTTGAAACTGCTCGCGGTGAGCAGGACGGCAGCAGCCACCAGCCCCCCACCGCAGAGCAGCACCGCGATCACGACGAAGCCCGCGATCCACATCGGAGAGAGCTTCCGCCTGGCCGGAGGTGGCAGCGGGCCACCCGTCACCGGAGCGGGGCTGAACGGTGCCGCGCTGACCGGGCTCACGGGCATCGGGCCACTCGGCGGTGCCACCGAGGCCAGATAGGACGGCAGGCCAGGCGAAGCGGCGAGTGCCGAGCGGACGATCTCCGGACCGTCGGCCTGAGCCAGAACACTGTGTACCGCGCTCACGGCGGCCGGGCCGGTGGCCGCCATCCCGAGCGAATACGTCACCAGCTCGCAGAGCTGGACGACACCCGGATCGTGGGAGGCCCGCTCCGGGCTGGCCCCGGGCCCGGTGAGGTCACGCTGAAGCAGAGCCACCAGAGCGTCGGCCGGAATCGACATCCTGCACACCTTCGGTTGAGGCGAAGTGTCCCGCGCCTGTCACCGTAACCCGGCCAGGACGGGCATCACATGCCGCGCGGAATCGCATAACCGACAGGCCTGCTGACCGCTCAGCCGAGGTCCCGGAGGTTGATCGTCAGGTCGAGGAACGGCACGTGCAGCTCCCCGGCAGGCCCGGCCACGGCGACCTGCACGTACTCCGGACGGGCCGCACCGGTGTCCTCCAGCGTGAGTACCTCACCGGACCAGCCAGCCGGTGTGTCTTCGAGCCGGATGAACCAGAGGATTCCGGCGGCTGCGTACTCGGCGGGCTTGTCATGGAAGTCCGCGTACTCCGAGCCGGGCGAGACCAGCTCCGCGACACAGATCGCTCCGGCGGCCGGAACGGCTATTGGGTCGCCGACAGGTATGGACGTCAGGATGGTCACGTCGGGTTGCCGGGAAGTGTCGGCAGCCAGCACCAGGTTGATCGGCGGGTACACCTCCCAGCCAAGCCCGGTGACGGCACCGTGCAGGGCACTGCGCAGCTGACCGCAGGCGTGCTGGTGGCGGGGGCCAGGTGCCGGGATCGCCGTCAGCGCGCCCCTCGCCAGTTCGAGCCGGTAGCCGGGGGGATCCAGCAGGGAGAGGTAGTCCTCCAGGCGATACACGCCGGTGCGGGGGTACACAGTGGCCATTGGCATCATCCTTGCCGAGAGTGCGCAGAGTGACGGCGCCAACGCTACCCGACTGCCAGGAAAATCCGGAGATTACGTACCGGGGAGCTTCAGGCTGTCGAGTGCCAGGAGGACCGAGTCCTCGACGGAGGCCTTGGTCAGGCCGGCGGTGCTCAGCGGGCCTTCGCCGTCTTCGAGTTCGAGGAGGGCGAGGAGGATGTGCTCGGTGCCGACGTAGTTGTGGCCGAGGCGGAGCGCCTCGCGGAAGGTGAGCTCCAGGGCCTTGCGGGCCTGCATGTCGTAGGGGATCAGGTCGGGGACATCGTCCACTGTGGCCGGAAGGGTGGCGGTGGCCGCGTCGCGTACGGCGCCGACCGTCACGCCCTGGGCCACGATCGCCATCCCCGCCAGGGACTCGGGCTCGGCGAGCAGGCCGAGGACCAGGTGCGTCGTGCCGATCTCGGCGTTGCCGGCCTGGCGGGCCTCGTGCATGGCGGCGACCACGACGCTGCGCGCCCGCTCGGTGAAGCGCGCGAAGCCCTGGCTGGCCAGGTCCTCGCCCGGGGCCTTGGGCGGGACGAACCGCTTCTGCGCGGCCTGTTTCGTCACGCCCATGCTCCGGCCGATGTCCGTCCACGAGGCACCGGAGCGGCGGGCCTGGTCGACGAAGTGGCCGATCAGGTGGTCGGCGACGTCGCCGAGGTGGTCGGCGGCGATCACGGCGCTGGAGAGCTGGTCCAGGCTGTCGGCCGAGGTCTTCTTGATGGCTTCGATCAGGTCGTCGAGCCGGATCGGGTGCGTCATACCGTCAACCCTAGGTTGACGACCATGCGATCGTCAACCTTAAGTTGACGCCAGTTTTCGCGGCAGTGTATAGCCTGCAGTGCATGGAGTTCCGGGTGCTGGGTACCGTCGAAGCGTTCTCCGGAGGCCGGCCCGTCCCGATCGGGCAGCGGCTCGAACGATGCCTGCTGGGCATCCTGGTCGTCCACCTCAACACCGTCGTGCAGACCGAACGGCTGGTCGGCCTGCTCTGGGGCGGGGCTGCGCCTGCCCGGCCACGGGCCGCCCTGCAGGTCCACGTGTCCCGGCTGCGGAAGGCCGGGTTCGAGATCGGCACCCGGCACGGCGGGTACATCGTGGAGGGTGATCCGCAGCTGGTCGACCTGCACCGGTTCCAGAGCATCGGGGCGCAGGCGCGCGGGCTGGCCGGTGACGGGGAACGGGCCGCCGGATTCCGCCGGGCCCTCGCCGAGTGGGGCGGGCCGCCGCTCGACGGCGCGCTGACCGACGACGTGCGGGACCGGCTCGTCGCGCCGATCGTCGAGGCGTACCACTCCACATGGGACCTGTGCTTCGCCGCCGAGGTGGCGGCTGGCCAGCACACCGCGATCCTGCCAGAGCTGGCCGCCCAGCGCGCCGAGCGCCCCTTCGACGAGCGGCTCGCCGAGCTGCACATGAGGGCGCTGCACGGTTCCGGGCAGCGGGTGGCGGCACTCGACGCGTACCGCGCGTTCCGCGAGCTGTCGCTGGGCGAGCTGGGCCTGGAGCCCGGTACGCAGATCCAGGCCCTCCACCAGGCGATCCTCCGGGGCGACGTGCAGCAGCCGGAGCCGGCCATGCCGGTGCCAGCCCAGCTGCCGGCCAGCATTCCCGACTTCACCGGCCGGGCAGGGCTGCTCGCCAGCCTCGACGCGCTCGTACCGGAGACGAACGCCGTGGTCATCACGACCCTGGCCGGCGGAGGCGGAGTCGGGAAGACCGCGCTGGCCGTCCACTGGGGACAGCAGGCCCGCCACCACTTCCCCGACGGCCAGCTGTACGTGAACCTCAACGGATACTCCGCCGGCTCGCCGTCCGAGCCTGCCGCCGTGCTGGGCCGGTTCCTGCGGGCGCTGGGCGTGCAGCCGTCCCAGGTACCGCACGACGCGGAGGAGGCTGCCGCGCTGTACCGGACGCTGCTGGCGGGCAAACGCGTCCTGGTACTCCTCGACAACGCCCAGCACGCCGGGCAGATCCGCCCGCTGCTGCCACCCGGCGCCGGCAGCCTCGCCCTGATCACCAGCCGCGACAAGCTCGCCGGGCTCGTGGCGCGGGACGGCGCCCGCCGCCTGGCCGTCGGCGCGCTGCCACCCGCCGAGGCCGCGGCGCTCCTCAGCCAGATCATCGGCCAGGTGCGCGCCGCAGCCGAGCCCGAGGCGGTCACCGAGCTGGCCGGGCTGTGCGGCGGGCTGCCCCTGGCCCTGCGGATCACGGCGGCGCAGCTCGCCGAGCAGCCGGGCATGACCGTCGCCGGACACGTCCGGCGGCTCCGAGACGGCGACCGGCTGGCGGCGCTCGACCTCGACGAGGACCTGTCGGTGCGGGTGACCTTCGAGCACTCCTACGCGGTGCTCAAGCCCGAAGCCGCCCGGCTCTTCCGGCTGCTCGGCCTGCTGCCGGGGCCGGACTTCAGCGCCAGGGCCGCCGCCGCGCTCACCGGGCAGGCCGGCGCACGGGCCGACGCCGAGACCTCGCGGCTGCTCGGGCTGCTCGTCACGGCACACCTGCTGGAACGGCGCGACTCCGGCCGGTACGCCTTCCACGACCTGATCCGGCTCTACGCGAGCGCGCTGGCCGAGACGGATCCCGAGCGGGAGGCGGCGATCGGGCGGTACTACGAGTGGTACGTCCGCTCGGCCGACGCCGCGGCGTGGCTCCTGTCCCCCGACCGGTTCGCACTGTCCGTTCCGGACAGTTTCCGGAGGGAGGGCCAGGTCGAGCACGCCGATCACGTTGAGGCGCTGGCGTGGTGCGACGCCGAGGCAGACTCGTTTCTCGCCGCCGCTGTCTCGCCGCCGCCCGGCACGGATCCCCAGTACATCTGGCTGCTGGTCGAGAGCGTCCGGTTCTATTTCCTTTACCGGCGGCTCCTCGCTGCTGGCCTGACCCTGTCAGAGGCCGGCCTCGCCGCGGCACAGCACACGGACGATCCGCAGGTACGTGCGGCGATGCACTACAGCGTCTCCGTGAAGTACCAGCTCCAGTACCGGTTCGCCGAGGCCGAGCCGCACTTCCTGGCCGCGCTGGAATGGATCAGCAGGACCCAGCTCACGACAGCCAAAGCCATCTACCTCAAGGCGCACGGGATCAGCCTCTACCTCCAGGGCAGGCTGGCCGAAGCCGCCGAAAGCCAGAGTCAGGCGATTCCCCTGTTCGCGATGAACGCGGAGGATCGCGACGGGGTGGCCGTCACCGAGAGCGTCCTGGCTTTCACGTACACGTTCCTCGGCCGGTATGCCGAGGCCATCCCCTTGGCCGAACACAGCATCCGGGTCATCTCCGAGCTGCGCCCCCAGCTCCTGCCCTCCCACGCCGCGATGCTGGCCCAGATCCACATGGAGGCCGGCCGTTCCGGCGAGGGCATGGCCTGGCTCGCCCGGGGGCTCGCTGCGGCCGAGCAGTTCGAGAACAGCACGGCGGCGACCGTCGCCATGGTCTCGATGGCCGCCTGTCATGTCCGGGACGGCAGACCGGAGGAAGCTCGCCGCGTCCTGGAGGGCATTCTCGCCCAGGAGGCCCGGTCGCGGAGCCTGGTCACCGATTCGGAGGCGCGCACGGCTCTGGCGAAGGCCCTCTTCGCCCTGGGCCAGCCGGAGCAGGCCGTGGCCCAGGCCGAGGAAGCTGTCCAGGTCACCATCCACAACCCGGTGTTCCAGTGCGTGGCCCGGGCCGCGCTGGCCGGGATCCTGCTCGGGACGGGGGACCGGGAGCGGGCCGCCGAGCAGGCCAGGCTCGCTGTCGAGCACCAGCGGGTCACCGGGCACCGGATCGGCCTCGCCCAGAGCCTCGTCGTGCTGGGCGAGGCGACCGGCGACCAGTCCTGTGTGGAGGAGGCGCGGGCGATCTGCGCGGAGATCGGCGTGCCGTTCTCGACCGCCCGCTGGGCGCTGCCGGGCGCCGTTCAGACGGAGTAGCGGGCGCGCTGGCCGATCACGTCGTAGCCGAGGGAGCGGTACAGGGCTTCGGCGCCCGGGTTGTTGGTGGCGACCATGAGCAGCACGGAGGTCTCCCCCGCCGCCAGCATCCGGTTGTGGGCTTCGAGGAGGAGTGCCCGGCCGAGGCCGTGGCGGCGCCAGCCCGGTACGACGCCGGCCTGGCTGATCGCGGGGTCCGGCGAGCAGGCGACGAACCCGGCCGGCTCGCCCCCGGGCGACCGGGCCAGCAGCGACCAGGCCGGGGCGAAGTCGTCGGGATCGCTGATCCAGTCGATCCAGTACTCGGCGGTCCAGCCGGGGAAGCCTGGCCGGTCGGCGAACGAGTTCGTGTAGGCGTGGAAGAAGTCGTGTTCCCGGCCCGGCTGCCATTCCTCGAAGGTGACGCCGGCCGGGACGGATACCGGTTGCTGGGCGGTGAGGGCGCAGGTCATCACGAGCTCGCCGAAGGTACGGGTCAGGCCATGCCGCTCGAAGAGCTGGCCGGCCTCAGGGGTCCACGCCTCCGTCTCGGCGACGCCGGGCAGGCCCCAGGCCATGATGTGGCTGCCGAGCCCGGTACCGCGACGGGCCGGGTCGACCTGCCCGGTGAACCCCGCCGGGCGGGCACCGGCCGAGGCCACGAGTTCCGGGCCGTCGAAGGCTCCGATGGCCCGGCCGCCGTCCGCGAAGTACCGGCTGCGGAGGAAGCCGGGGTCCGCAGACATCGGCAGCCCGCCGTCGGCCGCCAGGCAGCGGCTCGTCAGCGAGGCCAGGGCCGGGAGGTCGGCAGGGGTGAGCGTGCGCCACTGAGCGGTCATGCCGGGCACGCTAGGCGAGCGGGCTGCGGCCCGCGACTGGTTTCCGGGCCGGCTCCGAGGGGAAACAGCAATCTGATCGTGACCGGGGTGACGGGAACGTGATCGAGGCCAGCCGTTCACGTGACCCTCGGCTCATAGGCTCGGCCCCAGTACGAGGACACCGGCACGCGTTGGGAGGTGCAGCCCATGCTCCGCATCCTGTTCACCGTCGCCGACCTGGCGGCGGTCAGTGTCGCGCCAGAGCCGGACCCGGCGATCGAGGCGCACTACGCCCGGCGGCTGCTGGCCGAGCCCGGCCCGACACCGCTGGACGCGTGGCGGAGGCGGCTGCGCTCCGGCAGGTACGAGAAGAAGGATTTCTGGCCCCAGATCCAGGCGAGAGTGGCGGCAGACCGTGGCACCCGCACCCGTGCCCTGCTGGACGGCGGCGTGGCGCAGCTGCTGCGCACCCTGCATCCGATGGTCCGGTGGACCTCGCCGGAGCTGTGCGTGCCCTCGCCCGGCGGCGTCTACCGGGAGATCCAGCTGACCGGCGGCGGCCTGCTGCTCCAGCCCTCCGTGTTCTGCTGGCGGCAGCCTGAGCTGTCCGGCGACGGCACGCTCGTCTACCCGGCCAGCGCCGAACCGGCCAGCGAGGCTGCGGGGCTCAGCGGCCTGATCGGCCGGACCAGGGCCGTCATCCTCGGCATCCTCGCGGCCGGCGGGGCCAGCACCACCGAGCTGGCCCGGCAGACCGGCATGTCGGCGGCCTCGGCGAGCCAGCACGCCGGCATCCTCCGCGCGGCGGGAGCGATCAGCACCCGCCGGGCCGGCCAGTCGGTGCTGCACACCCTGACACCGCTCGGCGAGGCGATGGTCAACTCCGCCGACCGGCGGTAACTCCACTCCGGACACGAACGGACCCCCTCCGGCTCCTGGCCGCTGGAGGGGGTCCGTCCTGAGAGGAGATTACCGTCTGACGCCTTACGCGTTACGCCTTGACGTAGACCTGCGTGAGGTTGACCTGGTTGTACAGCGGGCTCAGGTACGCGCCGCCGACCTTGGAGCCGACCAGCTTGTAGCACTGGGTGTACGTGAGCGGCACGACCGGGGCGTAGTCCTTCATGAGCTTCTGGTCGAGCGCGGCGTACTTCGGGGCCGCGGCCTTGCGGTCCGCCTCGAGCGACAGCTTGGCCAGCTCGTCGTTGATCTCCGGCACGTCCAGGTACGAGAGGGTCTGGTTGCCCTCCGCCCGGATCTGCTTGCCGTCGAACAGCACCCGCAGGGTGGCCGCGCCGTCCGGGAAGTCCTGCGCCCAGCCGTTGGAGATCAGGTCACACTTGGTGTCCTTCTTGCCGACGGTGTCGGAGTAGGTCTTCGTGTCGATCGGGTTGAGCACGATGTCGAAGAGGCCCTCACGGGACAGGCTTTCCTTGATCGTGTTCGCGGCGATGGTACCGGTCGGCGTGTTGCCGAAGCACAGCGACAGCTTCTCGACCTTCTTGCCGTTCAGCGCCTGCTTGGCCTTCGCCAGGTCGCCGCTGACCCCGCCGTCGTAGGCGTTGTAGTTCTGGTAGCCGGGGACGATCGGGGCGAGCAGGGTCGTGGCGGGCTTGGCGACCTTCACGCCGCCCAGCGCCTTCACGTAGGCGTCACGGTTCATCGCGAAGTTCATGGCCCGGCGCACGTTCACGTCGGGTACCCGCTGGGTGTTGATGTACATGTAGGTGACGAACGGCGTCGGGCCGTCGATCACGCGCTTGGACATCTCGGGGTCGTTGGCCACCGTCGTGATGTCGGCCTGGTTGACCTGGGAGGACATCACCGCGAAGGCGTCCTCGCCCTGGCTGGCCTTGATCCGGTTGGTCTGGTTCTGCCGGTTCGGCGTCCAGTCGAACTTGAACTGGTCGACGTACTGGTGCCGGGCCGGGTCGGTCTTCGGGTCCCAGTGCGGGTTGCGCTCCAGGATCATGTACTGATCCTTCTTCGCTTCCTTGCGCTTGTACGGGCCGGAGGCCACCCAGGTGTCCTCGTACTTCTCCTTGGTGTCCTTGCCCTGCGGAGTCGGCGCCGTCGACGGGTACGCCGCGATGAACGGGAACTCCGGGTGCGCCTCGGGGAAGGTGAAGATGATCGTCTTGTCGTCCGGGGTCGCGATGCCCGGCACGTTCAGGTTGCCGTCAGCCGGGCCCTTGTACTCACGCTTCGGGTCGAGGGCGTCCGGGATGTACTGCATGCCCTGCGCGCCCTGCGCCCCGAACTGCCGGGCGATGCCGTACTTGATGTCCTTCGAGGTGATCGGCGTGCCGTCCTCGTACTTGATGCCGTCGCGGAGGGTGTAGGTCCACTTCTTGCCACCCTCGGACTGGACACCGGTGTTGGTGGCCAGGTCGCCGACCAGCTTCAGCGGGCCGCCGCCCGGGTCCTCGACGAAGGTGGTCAGCATCCGGTACATCAGGTGGGTACCGACGGCCAGCTCGTCGGAGGAGTACATCTGGTTGGGGTCGAAGTGCGAGAACTCGCCGTCCTCCAGCCAGAGGATCGTGCCGCCCTTGGTGGCGCCCTTGACGTCCGGGGCCGGTGTGACGGCCTCGCCCTTGGTGTCGATGATGATCGGCTCGGCGTTCGGGTTGGGCTTGTTGTTGCCCTTGCCGTCGTTCGTCGTGGTGCCGCAGGCGCTGGCCGCGAGACTCACGGCCAGCAAACCCACGGCGAGGATCTTGGAGCTGTGCCGCATCGCGGCCCTCCCTGGTTCTCGGTGACGTTGACTTCTGTCACTGAATCTAGGGAATCACCAAGGTGGACAGAAAGACCTTTCACTCCCAGCCTTACTGTCAATAGTGCATAACGTTTAGCCGTCCAAGATGGACTCGATGCGGCGCCGGGGAGATCTCAGGGGCGTGCCACTTCGATAACGGCCTCCTTGTCGGTCACGTTCTGCACGGTGACCTTGAAGCCGGCGACCTCGGTCTGCTGGGAGACCGGCATCGAGACCTCCTGGCCCGCGACGCTGACGGTGGCCTTCTCGTCCTTGACCCCGACGAACTTGACCTCGATGCCCAGCACGCTGGCGGTGGCGTCGACCCCCCGGTCGAAGGTGATTTTGCACTTGTTCAGATCACAGCTCGTCTTGGCACCGTCGGTGGAGGAGCTGCACGCGGTCAGGGCGAGGATGGTGGCGGCGATTGCTGCGGCCATGGCTACACGTGTCTTCACCCAGCCCAGCGTAAGGTACGAACGTGACAGCCCGCACCGAGCCGACCAACGTGCGGCTGCCGGTCCCCGAGATCAGCCCGCTGCGCAGGATGGGCAGGCGGGTGCTGCTCGCCCTGTTCCTGCTGCTCCTGATGTTCGTCACTGTCGCGCTCGACCGTTCCGGGTACAAGGACAGCGCCGACGGGGAGGTGTCGCTGCTCGACGCCCTCTACTACGCGACGGTGAGCCTGTCGACGACCGGGTACGGGGACGTGGTGCCGGTCAGCGACACCGCCAGGCTGGTCAACATCCTGATCGTCACCCCGCTGCGGGTGATATTCCTTGTCGTCCTGGTGGGTACCACGTTCGAGGTGCTCACCGAGCGGACCCGCCAGCAGTGGCGGCTCGACCGGTGGAGGGGCACGTTGCGCGGGCACACGATCGTGATCGGCTACGGCACCAAGGGCCGCAGTGCGATCGACACCCTGGTCAGGGACGGCGCCGACCCGGGGAGCGTCGTCGTGGTCGACAGCAGGCACGAGCTGGCCAAGGAGGCCGCCGCGCAGGGCTACGCTGGCGTCACCGGGGACGCCTCCCGGTCGTCGGTGCTCCGGCAGGCCGGGATCGAGGACGCCTCCAGCGTCATCGTCGCCACCGACCGCGACGACACGGCCGTCCTCGTCACCCTGACCGCGCGGCAGCTCAACCCGAAGGCCGTGATCGTGGTGACCGTCCGTGAGGCGGAGAACGCTCCGCTGATCCGGCAGAGCGGCGCGACGTCCGTCATCACGTCCTCGGAGGCCGCCGGGCGGCTGCTGGGCACCGCGATGCTCAGCCCGGAGATCGCCGACACCGTCGAGGACCTGCTCATCCCCGGCATCGGCCTGGACATCGTGGAGCGCGACCCGCGCGCTGACGAGGTCGGCCGCTCACCTGCCGACTGCCCCGCGCTGATCGTCGCGGTGATCAGGGAGGGCCAGCGCTTCCACTACAACCAGGTCGAGACCATCAACGCCAGGGACCAGCTCGTGGTCATCACGGCGTAGGACCATCTTTCGTGTACCGGAGCAGGAGCACGTCGCCGTCGGCCAGCGCGTGGGCGAGGCGCAGGCCGTAGGGGGCACCGGGGGCTCCGGCGGTGATCCGGCCCGAGCCGGGGCCCGCGAGCTGCGGCGACAGGGTCAGGCACAGCTCGTCGGCCAGCCCTGCCGTGGTCAGCGCGCCCATCAGCTGCGGCCCGCCCTCACAGAGCACGGCATGGCCGCCCAGGTGTTCCATCGCCGCCGGCCACTCCACACTGGACTCTCCGCACGGCACCACGTCAGCGGTACGGGACAGCGCGGCGCGCCGGGCGGCCGGTGCCGCCTCGTGGGTGAGGACGAGGGGCCGGACGGGGGCCTCGGCGAAGGCCGGCAGGTCCGGGTCGAGGTCGAGGCTGTTCGACACGACGACGAGGCGCGGGTACTCGACCAGGCCGTGGTCCTGCCGCCACGTCCGGCGGGCCGGGTCGAGCCGCAGCGCACGGTACTGCTCGCGCCGCAGCGTACCGGCGCCGACGAGCAGCAGGTCGCACACCATCCGCAGCACCCTGAACACGCGCTTGTCGGCCGGGCCGGACAGGCCGAGCGAGGACCCCTCGACGTCGACGGCCCCGTCGAGGCTGCTGACGAAGTTGACCCGGATGCCGGTCCGCCGGGGGTAGAGCTCCGCGAGCCGGGTGTCGGTGATCTCCTCACCGGGGACAAGCATGTGCATTCCGAGCATTGTGCCAGGCTGGCCGGCCGGAACGACCCGAGCTGGGTAAAGATGATCACATGCATGTGACCCATGAGCCCGATGTCGGGCGCTTCGCCGGGCAGGTACTCCCCTGGCTCGGCCAGGACCCCGTCCGCAACAACGTGGCCTCCGTGATCGTCCAGAGCCGTGCGGAGGGGCAGGTACCGGTCGAGAACGGCGCGGTGTGGCTGTCCGTCCGCGACGGGGCCGGCGAGCTGGCGGCCGTCGCGGTCCGTACGCCGCCGCTGCACCTGCTGATCTCTGGCTGGTCCGAGGCTGCCGCCGGCCCGCTGGCCGAGTGGTACGCGGCTTATGACCCGGCGCTGACCGCCGTGGGCGGGCCGGTCGAGTTGTCCGATGCCTTCGCGCTCCGGTGGAACGAGCTCACCGGGGCCGTGGCCGGCAACCCGCAGAACTATCGCGGCTTCCGGCTCGACGAGGTGATCACGCCGAAGAACGTGTCCGGCACCCTGCGTAAGGGCGAACTGTCCGAAGAGGAGCTGATCCTGGGCTGGGTCGGCGGGTTCTTCGCCGAGGCCGCCCCGCACGAGGACCCTGCGGGCCTGCTGTCGACGGTCCGGCGCAAGCTCGAAACCGGGGCAATCGAGATCTGGGAGGACGGCGGCGAGCCGGTCTCCATGCTGTGGACCAGCGCACCGGCCGCCGGCGTCGTCCGGATCAGCGGGGTGTTCACCCCGGCCGCGAACCGTGGCCACGGGTACGCGAGCGGGATGGTGGCCGCCGTCAGCGAGCAGGTACTCGCCAGCGGGCACGTGCCATCGCTCTTCACCGACCAGGCGAACCCGACCAGCAACAAGATCTACCAGGCGATCGGGTACCGGCCGGTCATGGACACCCGGCTGTGGATGTTCAGTGGGCGCTGAGTACGCGCGACGCGAAGCCGGACCCGCCGACATCCGGGCCATGCAGGCCGCAGCGCAGCGGACGTGGACTCCGGGGCAGCGGCGGCACATCGGCGACCTGGCGTGGGGGCTCCGGTACCTGGGCCGCGCCGCGCTGTGGACGGCGGCGGACGGCGAGGTCGCCGCGTGGGCCATCGCCGGCGACTCCCTCTACGCCCCGGCCGGACTCGCCGGGGAGGTGATCGGCTGGCTCGGCGAGCCAGAGATCACGGTGCTGGAGACGGAGGAGCACCTGACGGCGGCGCTGGAGGAGGCCGGGTACGTGCGCCGGGACGGCGGCCCGTTCTTCCTCCACTGTGCGGTGGAGCTGGACGGGCTGCCGGAGCTGACAGTGCCGGAGGGGTACGAGATCCGTGCCGTGCGGCCGGACGAGGCCGGACAGCGCGCCGCCGCGCACCGGGCGGCGTGGCGGCCTGCCCGGATCGGTGCGCTCATGGTGCCGCCTGCCGACCTCGGCGCCGGCGAGTCCTCGATGACCACGGAAGCCTGCCAGTCCGTCATGGACACCTGGCCGTACCGGGCGGACCTCGACCAGGTGGCCGTCGCACCGGACGGCTCGTTCGCGGCCTTCGCGCTGGGCTGGCTGGACGAGGTGAACAAGGCCGGCGAGCTGGAGCCGGTCGGCACAGTACCCGGCCACACCCGGCGCGGCCTCGCCTCGGCGGTCAGCCTGGCGAGCCTGCACGCGATGCGGGCGGCCGGCGCGACCCGTGCCGTCGTGTACCCGCGCGGCGACGAGGCGTACCCGGTCGCGCGGAAGGTCTACTTCGGACTCGGTTTCGAGCCGGTGGCGAGGACGGTCACCTACGTGAGGGCTACGTGAGGGCCCAGAGTTCCCAGCCGGACGGGTAGCCGGTGCTCACCTGGTACACGATGAAGGGGTTGAGCTTCTCCTCGCCGTGGAACACGATCGGCAGTGAGCGGATCGCCAGGC
This sequence comes from Longispora albida DSM 44784, assembly GCF_000379825.1. Lineage (GTDB taxonomy): Bacteria > Actinomycetota > Actinomycetes > Mycobacteriales > Micromonosporaceae > Longispora > Longispora albida. The sequence goes on along the minus strand of NZ_KB903837.1, from coordinate 101,368 downwards.
CTGCCCTGGTGAGGCGGTAGGGGCGGCCGGGAGTGAACCACCCGCCGCCACTCACCACCCAGCCCCGGCCGTCGTGGCTGATCCGGTACATCTCGCCGGGGGTCATCCAGTAGACGTAGGCCCCGTCGCCGTCCAGCCGGAGGCCGGAGATCCGGTCGCGCTCGCCGTCCGTGAGGGTGTCGAGGGTGCCGAGGGCGGTGGCAGTGCTCAGCATGGCTCCTCCTGGTGCCGCAGGTGCCCCGGGGGCGATGGTGGCCGCCCCCGGGGCTGTCGCTGACGCGCTGGCGCTAGAGCGTGATCGACCAGGTGTCGAGCACGCCGTAGTCGCCGGGGCCGTAGTCGGTGACCCGGAGCTGCCAGGTCCCGGCCGCGGCCGAGCTCACCGGCACGCTGTACGTCCTCGTGCCGCCGAACGGGTTGCAGGGGTAGTTACCGGTGCCGGCGTACTTGACCGCGTAGGCCACGCCGTTCGGCGCGATCAGGCTGATCCCGAGGTCCTCGGCACAGGTGTGCTGGATGGTGACGGACAACTTGACCGGCGAGGTGGCCTGGCCTGTGGCGTTGGACGTGACGGGGCTGAAGATCCGGTTGTCGAGGATCTGGTAGTCCGTCGGGTTGGTGAACGTCCGGCCGCCGCCGGTGCCGTTGACGGTCAGGCTGTATGCGGCCGAGCGGGTCACCGACCCGGTACCGGTCACCGTGATGCTGTAGGTGCCCTGCGCCACGCCCGCTCCGACCTGGACGGTCATCGTCGAGCTGCTGCCCGACTGGACCTGGGCCGGGTTGAAGCTCACCGAGACGCCGGACGGGGCGCCGCTGGCCGACAGGTTCACGGTCTGCGGGTTGCCGGAGGTCGTCGTGGTGCTGACGGCCGACGTCACCGACGCGCCCGGGTTCGCGCTGCCCGAGGTGGGGCTGAGCGCGACCGAGAAGTCGTTGGTGGGCGTCGTGCCCGTCACCGTCAGGCTGTAGGTGGTGCTGTGGTCGGCCGTGCCGTCACCAGCGATGGTGATCGTGTACGTGCCGGAGGCCACCGACGATCCAACCTGGACGGTCATCGTGGAGTTGGCACCCGACTGGATCGACGACGGGCTGAAGCTGACCGTCACGCCGGACGGCTGGCCGGAGGCCGACAGAGCGACCGTCTGGGCGCTGCCGGACGTGATGACCGTCTTCACCGTCGACGTCACCGAGGAACCGGCGTTGACACTGCCGGACGACGGGTCCATCGAGATGGAGTAGTCGTTGGCCGGGTTCGGGTTGGTGCCGACCGCCGTCTTCCACAGCGTGTACGCGATGCCGTCCGCGCTGCGGTTCAGGTGGGTGGCGCTGATGTTGTTCGTGGTGTCACAGGACTGGTGGTAGCAGGGGTCGTACGCGGCGTTGGCCGTGCCGCCCCACTTGCTGGCCTGAGCGCTGGTCTTCCGGGCGCTCGCACCCGCCGCGTACCCGGAGGACGGGATCCCGGCGTTCTTGAACGAGGCGTCGTCGGAGCGGCCAGCGCCCTCGACGTTCTCCTCCGGCTGGAGGTTCAGCGAGTCCCAGTACTCCTTCATCGGCGCCGACTGCGTCGTGCTGATGTTGTTGATGAAGTACCCGCCGTTGGTCGAGCCGATCATGTCGAAGTTGTAGTACGCCTTGATCGCGGTCCGCTGCGCCGACGTCAGGTTGTTCACGTAGAACTCGGAACCGTTGAGGCCCTGCTCCTCGTCCGTCCACCAGCCGAACCGGACGTGCTTCGTCATGGTCGGGTTGGCGGCAGCCAGGTTCAGCGCGACCTCCAGCAGCGCGGCGGAACCGGACGCGTTGTCGTTGATGCCCGGCCCGGCCGACACGCTGTCCAGGTGCGCGCCGAACATGATGACCTGGTCGGACGGGCCACCGGGCCAGTCGGCGATCAGGTTGTTCGACGGGTAGGTGCAGCCGCTGTTGCAGTACTGCTCGGTGACCGTGAAGCCTGCGGCTTCGAGCTTCTGCTTGATGTAGGAGACGGAAGCTGTGTAGCCGGCCGAGCCAGCCCGCCGGTTACCGCCGTTGTTGCTGGCGATCGTGCTGAACTGGGTCAGGTGCGCCTGCACCTTCGCCACGTCGATGTCCGGCGCGCCCGGGTTCGGGTTGCCGTTGCCGACCGTCAGGCTGTACTGGACCGTCCGGGTCACGGAACCGGTACCGGTGACCGTGATGGTGTAGGTCCCGGCTGCCGCGCCCGATGTCGTCGAGACGGTCATGGTTGAACTGTTACCGGACTGCACCGACGTCGGGCTGAAGCTCACGGAGACGCCAGAAGGCGCGCCGCTGGCCGACAGGTTCACCGTCTGCGCCGAACCGGAGACGGTCGAGGTGTTCACAGTGGACTGAACGGAGCTCCCCGGCTGCACCGTACCCGAGGACGGGCTCAGCGACATCGAGAAGTCGTTCTGGTTCGCCGTGCAGGTCGCCTCGCCGGACTGGGCGCCGAGGCTCACCGCGTCCCAGGCCGCCTTCACCTTGGCGTGCCAGGCGCAGGTCGAGTCGAGGTTCTTGGCGGCGGCGAGGGTGTAGAGCCGCCACTTCTGGTACGTCATGCCGGAGGTCTTCGACAGCATCGCGTTGTAGAAGATCTTGCCGGCGTTCTGGATGCCGATACCGGTGACGGAGCTGCTGTTACAGGTCGGGCTGTTCGGCTTGCCGTTGCCCGGCGCGCTGCCCTCGGCCAGCAGGTAGAACCAGTGGTTACCGACGCCGGCCGCGGCGTGCACGGAGGACGGCAGGCTGCTGGAGTAACAGTTCGGGTGGCCGGAGATCTTCGCCGGCTCGTACATGTACCGGATCGGGCCGTTGCCCTGGAGGTTGATCTTCTCGCCGACCTCGTAGTCCGGGGTGTCGTTCGGGTTGTTCAGGTAGTGCTCGGTCAGCGCGCCCCACACGTCGGCGACGAACTCCTGCGAGGGGTGCCCGGAGATGCCGCCCGGCGTCTTGGCGTCGAGGCCGTGGCCGTACTCGTGGGCCACGACGTCGATGCCGGTGATCCACTGGTTCTGGTTGTTGTAGCCGAAGACGACACCGTCGGAGTTGCTGGAGTGGCCCCAGTACGCGTTGATGTCGTTCAGCCCGACCTCGGCGTCGGCCCACGAGCCGTTGCCGTCGAGGCCGTTGCGGCCGTACCAGTTCTTGAGCATGTCCCACTCGCCGGCGCCGGCGTACATCACGTCGACGCAGCCGGAGACCTTGTCGGTCTTCGAGGACGAGCCCCACACGTCGTCGGAGTCGGTCATGACGGCGCTGGTGCTGTAGTCCGCGCACTCCAGCTTGGGGCGGTTGGGGTCGGTCATCCGGTACGAGCCGCCGGAGTTCGTGGTGCCGATGGTCAGGTTCGAGCCGTTCCACGCGCCGGTACCGGTGCCGCCGGCCACCAGCTCCTGCTCGTGCGCGACCTTGCCGGACTGGGCGTCGACGTAGACGTACTTGTGGCTGGAGGCCAGGTGCGTCTCCTCCTTGCCGTCACCGTGGTCGTGGTCGGCCTTGCCCTCGCCCCAGACCTCCACTTCCCAGGCGAGGACCGGCTGCGGCTGGTTCGTGGCCAGCACGACGAGCTGAGGGGTGCCCGCCTGCTGGACCTTGACCAGCTTGCCCTTCGCCGTGGCGGACGCCTGCCCGCCGGCCACCTTCGGGGTGACGCCCACGTTGATCGCGGCCTCGCTCGCCGAGGCGGTGCCCAGCACCTTGCCCTCGCCGTCCGTGGTCACGACCGCGTCGCCGCCGACCACGCGCAGGCCGCGGTAGGACCGCTCGTACGACACGTAGTACAGGTCACGGCTGGCGCTGCCGCTCCGGGCGACCCCCCGCCGGTCGAACTGCTCGTGGATGCCCTTGCGCAGCGAGTCAAGCCCGCTGGATGCCGCCCGGTCAGCGGCCGACACGGCGACGGTCACCGGGTCCGGCACCGCGATGGCCGCAGCCGGCGTACCCGTGTTCAGGGTGAACGCCGCTGCGCCGCCCGCGACCACTGCCAGGGCTAACCCGGCAGTGGCCGCGGATACCACGGCTTTGCGTCTCATGTGCGTGCTCCTTCAGCTCATACCGCATTGGGTACGGTTAGCTGGAGCTAACAAGAGATCGAACATTGCCGAAACGGGGAAAACCCTTGCCCCACCCTTGTTCCGGGCGTGTACGGAGAGTGTTGAGCCTCCCTTAAGGACCGCTTCAGCGAATCCTATGGATACCGGCTGGTACGACCCGGTTGGGCGGTGCAATCACTCGCACCGGCCCGGCCTGCGGGCGACGGATCTTGCACGGAGAGTGATGGGAGTTGTTCCGCCCGGGCCCACTCCCGGCGCATCACGCCTGCCAGGCTCGCGTTCACCACGAGGCGGAACGCTCCGGCGATCAGGAACGGTGCCGCCAGGCCCAGCCAGCTCGCCAGCAGCCCGCCGAGCAAGGACCTAGCTACCCTGATGGCATGCAGCGACGGATCTGGATACCTGTGGTGGTGCTCGTGGCTCTCGTCGCCGGGGCTGCCGGTGCCGTGTACGCGCGGGTTCCGCAGTGGATCGTCTCCGGGCACGCGTGCAGTGACGCCGAGGCCGCGTTCGCCGCGTCGCTCGGGCGTGATCCGATCCTCGTCCAGCCCCCACAGGGGATCTCGCCGATCCGGCAGCAGCCGCACGAACGGTCCTTCCAGCCGTGCGAAGGCAACGCCGACAACCGGTACTACGGCGGCGCCAGCCTCGGCTTCGACCTCCCGAAGGGCGCCAGCCCCTCGGTCGCGGAGATCGAGTACCACTACCGGAGCCTGGCGACAGCGCACGGCTGGCAGGTCACCAGGCCAGCCCCCGGCGAGCTCACCGGCCAGAAGACGATCGACGGCACGGCTGTCGTCTTCCACGTCCTCGGCCTGACCCCGCCCGGGAGCCGCAAGCCCCACGAGACGGCGTACTGGGTCGAGCTCCGCTACGCCGGTCTCGGCTCGACCCGGTACCTGCTGACTCTCGAGGACACGTTCCGCTGAGCCTGAGCACCGGGTCAGCGGCGGACCACCCAGTCGCGGTCGCTCTCCCGGCCGTTGCCAGCGACGACGAGCAGCAGTGTGGAGTCCACCGGGCCGAACCTGGTACCGGAGACGAGCGTGCAGCGCAGCACCCGCGCGCCCAGCAGATCCCGGTAGTGGACGAGGACCTGCGCGTCGAAGGCTCCCGTCGCGTCGGCCGTCACCTCGACCGGGGTGGACTGGCCGGCGGACCAGGCCAGCCGGACCTTCGCCCCTGGCGGGAACTGGCTGCCGATCCCCCGTACGACCTCACCCGGCTGAGCCACGCCGGCCGAGAGCTTCAGGACGGGCTGGAGGACCACGACGGGCGTGCTGGCCGAATTGTTGGCGGGCACCGGGTCTGGAGTCACCGACGTCACCGACGCGGTCAGCACGGTGTCCACAGCGGACGATGCTGGCAGTGTCACGGTGAAGGTCCGGGCCTCGTCCGGTGCCATCGTGCCGAGGTCGCACAGGGTCGCCGTGCAGCCGGGCGGGAGCACGGGCGGCGTCAGACCCGGCGGGAGGGCCAGCGTCAGTCTCACGCCCTCGAACGGGATCTGCGAGCCGTTCCGGACGGTGATGGTCACGACGATCGGATCGCCGCCGACGTAGCCAGGCTTCGGGACTGCCGGGGTCACGCTCACCGCGAGATCCCGGGTCGGCGGGCCGACCGTCACGCGGGTCTGGGCCGAGTTGTCGGACGGGTCACCGTCCTCGAAGGAGCTTCGCGCGGAGCCGGCGACCGGATGCACGCCTTCGAGGATGCCGGAGACGGTGATCCGGACCGTGACGGCCGCGCCGGGCGGGATGGTGCCCACGGCGCAGGTCAGGCCGGTGCAGGCGCCCTGGGTCGGTACGACCATGATCTCTTTGAGGCCGGTCGACGGCAGGGTGATCGTCGCGACTGTCGCCGGTGCCGGGATCAGGCCACGGTTGGTGATGGTCAGGGTCACCGTGCTCGTGCCGAAGAACGGGATGCTCGGCGGGTCGGGCGTGATCGTGGTGTGCAGGTCGGCCATCCGCCGGTACGCGGGCTGGCTCGCGCCGCCCTGCCAGGTGCTCCACCGGGCAGGGGTGCCGCCGCTGGCGGGTACGAGATAGATCGTGGCGCTGGACGCACAGCCATCGCGCGGGGCGGCAGCGACGGCGGCCCCGTCCGCTCGCAGGCCGCAGCTCGGATAGCGGGTGAAGGCGATGTCCTGCCCGTCGGGTGACCAGGCCGGCTCGGAGGCGTTGGAGAACTCGCCGCCGAACGGCTGCCGCGCGTCCGTGCCGTCCGGCTTGGTCACGCAGAGCAGCTCGTCGCCGTAGTCGAGCGCGTAGACGATGCGCTGGGCGTCCGGCGACCAGGCCGGGTTGATGTCGTTCTCGGCGGCCCCGGGGCAGCCGTCGCCGTCGACCAGGATGCCGATGTCGCGCTGCTCGTTGACCGTGATCAGGTCAGAACTCACCCTCGTCAGCGTCGCGACCCAGAGGTGCTGGCTGGAGTACGTGCTGCGGTAACGGACGCGGATCACGGCCGTGGCGCTCGTGCCGTTGCGGTTGGTACAGCTGACGACGGTGCTGCCGATCGGGAACACGGAACCAGCGGGCTTGTCGCAGGTCGCGGGCTGGTTGACCTCGTAGTGGACGGCCATGCCGCGCGGGTCGTCGGTGAGATAGTCGCCGGCGTAGATGAGGACCTGGTCCTCGCCGACGTTCCGGTCGGCGACGGAGATGGTGATGAGCTGCGAGTACTCCCGGTCCTCGACACCATTGACCAGATACGTCAGGCGGCAGTGCAGGATCGAGCCCACCACGGCCGGCTCCGCCAGCCGCAGCCTGGGCGTCATGGTGACGGTCTCACCCGGGTAGACGTTGCCGATCTCCGGCGGGTGGAACGTGACGGTGAGGCCGTTGTCGCAGTACGAGACCCTGCCGGTGATCGTGCTCCCGGGGGCCGGCGTCGGCGCCGCGCGCTTCGTCACGTCACCACCGCCGCCGTCCGGCAGGCTGATCCGGGTGATGACCTCGCCGGTTCCGCCCTGGGAGACGTACCGGCTGGCTGCTGGCGGGTCGAGATAGGTGTCCGAGCTGGAGTACGTCCGGCGGATGAACGCGATCCGGGTACCGTCCGGCGACCAGGCCGGCGAGAAGTCGCCGTCGTAGCGGAGGTACTCCGGCGGGTACGGGACCTCGCCCAGCACCTTCTTGTCGGCCACCCGGATGATCTGCACCACCGATGGCAGGCCGCTGTTGCCGCCGATCGTGTACGCGATCATCGTGCCGTCCGGCGACCAGGACGGGTCGCGCTCGTTGCGCTCGTAGTCGGCCGGGACGCCGGTCAGCGGCACGGGATTGCGGCCGTTGGCGTCGGCGACCATGATCCGGTACGCCTCACCCGGCGTGTCCTCCGTGTAGGCCAGCCGCTGCCCGTCCGCCGACCAGTCCGGGTCCTGCTCGTCGAGGCTGGGCCGCTGCGTGTGGTTCCGCTGGTCCCTGGCACGCGGATCGGCGCTCCAGATGTCACGGTTGTCGCCGGAGGTCTCCTCTGTGTAGGTGACCTCCTCGAACTCCATGCCATACCACCAGCGGATCTGCCAGGCCGGGCTGTGCTCGGCGGCACCGGCCCGCTCGGAGATCACCCGCCGCGTCACACCGTCCACTGTGGTCGACCAGATGTCGCCGGCCGGGTCCTTGGCCCGGCTCACATAGGCGATCTCACCCTTGGTCGGAGCCCACGACGGCTGCTCACCCGTCACGACCTTGGTGACGGCCCCGCCTGCGGCCGGCATGGTCACGACGTCGGCACCCCGGGTGAAGGCGATCCGCGCGCCGTCCGGCGACCACGACGGCTGCCCCTCCGGCGCGATGTCACTGGTCAGCCGGGCCGGCACCAGCGGAGTGGCCGCGAAGGGCGCGACGGTGAAGAGATCACCGCCAAGGTCCTGCCGGGTGCTGGCGAACACCAGTTTCGTACCGTCTGGAGACCACGACGGCCAGCTGTCGTCCCCGGGATCCTGCGTGACCTGCCGGCGCTGCTCCGGGTTGGCCACGTTGACCAGCCAGATCTCGAAGTTGCCCGTGGCGTCGGAAGAGTAGGCGACCCACCTGCCGTCCGGGGACAGTTCCGGGTGCCGCTCGATCGAGTCGTTGTTCGTCAGCCGCCTGGCCGGGCCCTCGACGGTGTTGAACCACAGCTCGCCGTCCCGCTCCACCCCGCCGTCCGGCACGCGCCCGGACACCCACACGAGCCCCGCCCGTCGCCACGAACCCTCCGCATCGGGCGTGCCGAAGCTGTAGCCCACGACACCGTTGCCGTCCTCGGCCCGCAACTGCGTCGAGGCGTAACTGGTGTAGCCGAGCCGGTACGGAGTACCCACCACGTCCGCCGCCCTGGCAGGCCTGGCCGACGGCGGGAGCAGCGGAGCGGCCACGAGGGACGCCAGCATCGCGGCGGCGATCACCATTCGTGTCCGGCGCATGGGCCACCCTCCCGCTTCTCCCAGTACGGCACGCTCATGCTGCACTCGGATCACGGGCCGGACAGGGGGCGACGGGACGGCCCTTGGGGTACCACCTCCTGCCCCTCCGGGCAGAGCTGGCTGGGGTTGGGTGGAGCCGTCCTTAGGCAGGTTCGCTTTGGCGTTCCGGCGCGGGGCGCCTCCACGCCAAAGCGAACCGGACGGCTCCACCCAACCCGTGCCCGGGCGCCGTTGGCCGCACGACGCCTGCCGGCGCTTCACGGTCAGCCCTGTGGTGGCTGGGCTGGGGGCCTGTGGTGGCTGCTATCCCAGCATCTTCGCTGCTTTGTCCAGGTAGGACGCTGGGTCGGCCTCGTGGTAGCCGCGCTCGGACGGTTCGATGCGGTCCAGGAAGCCGGCGTAGATCTGGGCCTGGTGGAGCGGGGCCACGGGGCGGAGGAGGTCCAGGGCCCGTTCGGGCTCGCAGCCGGGGACCGCAGCGCGCCAGGCTGCCGACCACGCGGCGAGGATGGGCTCGGGGTCCGGTACGTCCTCTGTCATCCGGAGCGCGTCGAAGCCGGGGTGGCCGACGAAGCTGTCGCCCCAGTCGAGGACGATGTCGTCGCCGCTACCGCCGCGCAGGTTGCCCGGGTGGAAGTCACCGTGCACGAGCGTCTCGGGGATGCCGCAGTCCACGACGGCGGCCAGGCGCTCGTCGAGGCCGTCCAGGAGGCTGAGGTCCCCGTCCGGCAGGCCGGCCTGGGGGCCGTACTGGGTGGTGGCCGCCCGGATGCGGGCGGTCAGCGGGGCGCTCCGCCGGTCGGGTACTCCGAGTTCCAGCAGCTCGCCGGCCTGGCTCGCGGCGCGGGCCTGCATCGTGGCGTGCCGGGTCAGGAAGGCGGCCCGGTCGGCGGCGGTCGCGCCGTACCTGTCCTCGCCCGCCACGTCAGCCAGCAGCATCCGGCCGGCGTCGGCCCCGATCAGCTCCGGCCCGTAGCCGGGCTGGTGCCTGGCGAGCCAGCCGAGCACGGCTGCCTCGTGGTGGAAGAAGGTCGGTACCTCTTTCAGCCAGACGCGCCCGGCTCCGGCCACGCTGTCCAGGCGCCAGATGCTCGACAGGTTCCAGGTGCGCATCTGGGTGGCCTCGAAGCCGCCGATCAGGTCACGAGCCCAGGTCAGCGAGCGGGCCGGGCCGCCGGGCCTGGCGTAGGGCGCGCGCAGCGGATGGTCGGACACGTCGATCTCCACCGGGGTCAGCCCGTCCGGCCGGGGCGAGGAGCAGGCGGCCAGGTAGCTGACCTCGCCGCCGGGCTGGGCCGGGCCGTGGCTGAGCAGCCGGAGGATGGTGACGTCGAGCCCGTGGAGCTCCCTGGCGGCCGCGACGGGTTCTGTGACCTCCTGCCACCACGGCATGACGGTCTCGAAGGGCGGCAGCGCGCCCCAGGGTTCCCCGTCGAGCGCGGCCAGGATCAGCGTGACTGTGCGCGTCATGGCCGCTGACGCTATCGGCTCCGGGGGCTCGTGTGCAGCAGTGTTTCGGCTCGGAGTTCCCCGGGCAGCGGGGCGTTCCGATGAACGTGGTACCGGTTTGGCACGATGGGGCGATGACGGAGAGCGAACCGGTCGGCCTCGTCCTCGGCACCGCCGACGCGACACCACTGACCTTCTGGGTGGCAGTGCAGCCGGGGGCGTACCTCCAGCTCGACGATGTCGTGGTCACCCGGCGTGAGGTGCCAGGCAGGGATCCGGTCGCGATCTCCGGGGTGGTCACGCAGGTCAGGGCCCGGCACGAGGGCGCGCAGTTCGAGTCGGACGTGTTCGCGATCTCCGCCGGGCAGCTGCCGGCCGAGGTGCAGGAGGCTGCCGAGATCACGACGACGCGGGTCGAGCCGGAGGTGTACGTGCCGCCCCGCCCCGGCAGCACCGTGTTCCGCGCGACCGGCGACGAGCGCGCCTCGGCCCTGTACTTCGACCGGATGGAACGCCGGATCCCGATGGGCCTGGGCCGCGACGGCGCCCCGGTGTACCTGAACGCCGACTTCCTGGACGGCACACGCGGCGCACACGTCTCCATTTCCGGCATCTCGGGCGTGGCGACGAAGACGAGCTTCGCGACCTGGCTGCTGTACTCGGTGTTCCACTCGGGCGTGCTCGGCGCCGAGGCGGTCAACACGAAGGCGCTCATCTTCAACGTCAAGGGCGAGGACCTGCTGCTCCTCGACCACCCGAACGCGAAGCTCGACGACGAGGCGAGGTACGCGGCGCTCGGGCTCAGGCCCGGCCCGTTCAAGTCGGTGGCCGTGTTCGCGCCGCCGCGCGCCGGGTCGGCGGCCGGCACGCCGGACGTGGCCTGCCGGACGACCGGGGTGGATGCCTTCTACTGGACTCTCGAGGACTTCTGCACGTCCCGGCTGCTGCCGTTCGTGTTCGCGGACGCTGATGACGAGCGCCAGCAGTACACGATGGTGGTGCATCAGGTGACAGCCCACCTCGCGCGGTCAGCGGTGCCGGCTGACGGTGGCATCGTGATCGACGGCCAGCGGCTCGGGTCCTACGAGGACCTGGTCGACTACATCTGCTCGCAGCTGTCCGATGAGGACGCCCGCGGGACGTGGGCCGGGTCGGCTGTCGGGCTGGGCACGGTCAACGCGTTCAGCCGCCGCCTGATCGGCAGCAAGAAGGACCTGTCCCGGCTGATCCGCGGTGACCTGCCGCCGCGCCGCGCGCACGGGATCGACACGACCGACGCGCAGGTCAGCGTCGTCGACCTGCACAATCTCCCCGACCGGGCGCAGCGGTTCGTCGTGGGTGTCACGCTGCGGACCGAGTTCGAGCGCAAGGAGAAGGCAGGCACGGCCAAGCCGCTCCAGTTCGTCGTGCTGGACGAGCTGAACAAGTACGCGCCGCGCGAGGGCACCAGCCCGATCAAGGAGATCCTGCTCGACATCGCCGAGCGTGGCCGGTCCCTCGGCGTGATCCTGATCGGCGCGCAGCAGACCGCGAGCGAGGTCGAGCGGCGGATCGTGGCCAACTCGGCGATCCGGGTGGTCGGGCGGCTCGACCCGGCGGAGGCCTCGCGGCCGGAGTACGGCTTCCTGCCGGCCTCGCAGCGGCAGCGGGTGCTGCTGGCCAAGCCGGGCACGATGTTCGTGGCCCAGCCGGAGATCCCGGTGCCGCTGGTCGTCGAGTTCCCGTTCCCGTCGTGGGCGACCCGGCCGAGCGAGGCCGGTTCCCCGCCGGAGACCACGCACCGGTCAGCCACGCAGAAGGCCGATCCGTTCGCCCTGGCCGGCGACAGCACCGACGACATCCCGTTCTAGGCATCGCACAGCGACGGCCCGGCTCCAGGAGAGCCGGGCCGTTTGCTGGTCGCTACGGCCTGCCGCAGGCCTTGCATGGCTGGCGGGTGTCGAGGTTGTACCCGATGGCGGCGATCCCCAGGCCGACGCCCCACGCCAGGTACCCGGGCACGGCCACCCAGAAGAACGCCAGCGGGAACGGGTCGGCCACGAAGCTGCCCGAGACGGTCTCGACGGTCAGGTAGCCCAGTACGACGGTGAAGTAGACGGTGATCCCGCCGGCGAGGGCGTAGGCCGGGCCGAGGACGAGCCAGCGCTGGACCTTCCGCCCAGCCAGGAACGGTACCCACCGGGGCCAGACCCGCCCGAAGTCGTGCACGAGCGCCAGCGGCAGCAGGGTACCGGCGAGCACGAACCCCACCTCGAACACCACGAGCGCCACACCCTGCTCCAGCGGGATCTCGCCCCACCCGACCACGACCTGTGCCGCGATCCGGACGAAGCAGGCCGCGATGGCCCCGTACGCGCCCCACCACGCCCACCTCGGCCGGCGTTCCCTGACGACGGCGCGGCGGCTGCACGCGGCACAGTGGACGCGGGCGTGCTGGATGGCGGCCCTGGCCAGCAGGCCAGCCCCGATCAGGCACGCGGCCCGGCTGGCGGCGGCGAGCGGGTCGATCTCGGGGCCGAGGCCGGGGATCAGCCCGTACACGACGTCGAGCAGGAACAGCGGGCAGGAGAAGACGAGCGCGGCGACGAGGGTCCACGCGACCGGCCGCGCCGCCCGGTACCGGAGAAGAAACGCCGACGTGGCAGCTGCCAGGCACAGGCCAGCGGCCCACCAGCCCCGCGCCAGCAGCAGGTCGCCGTCCGGCCGTGCCACCAGCACGGCGGCGTATCCGGCGAGCCAGCAGCCCGCCAGCAGGTCTCTCTTCGCGATCATGCTGTCAGCCTGCCGGGACGGCGGCACGAACTGATCACCCTGAGCAGGGGCACTGTTCCCCCGGAGGAGGGAGCCCGTCCATTGACTCGGGTGGATCGGCTACGGAACCATCGGTGCCGGTTCGGGGGACTGACGAAGACAGCCGAGGAGCACCATGTCCCTCCACACAGCACTGAGGACGTTCGTCTCGCTCGCGGTGATGGTGGCCGCGACGGTGACAGTGGGCGTGTTCACTGCCGGCACCGCGCACGCCGACGCCTGCTACACCTGGAACAGGACCCTCACGCAGGGCACGTCCGGCGGCGACGTCACCACCCTCCAGATCCGCGTGGCCGGCTGGATGAGCTACGGCGAGGTCCTGTCGATCGACGGCTCGTACGGCCCGGCGACCACCAACGCCGTCCGGCGCTTCCAGGCGGCGTACGGGCTGGCGGCCGACGGCGTCGCGGGCCCAGCCACCTTCGCGAAGCTCTACGAACTCCAGGACGACGACTGCACCCCGGCACACTTCGCCTGGTCCGAAGTGGACGGTGGCTGCGGGCAGGGCGGCTACTCTGGCGGCAGTGTCAGCGCCGCCACCGTCCAGTCGAACCTGATGCGGGCTATGTGGCGGGCTGAGGCACTGCGCAAGCAGCTCGGCGGGTACCCGCTGACGGTCACGTCCGGCTTCCGCAGCAAGGCCTGCGACGCCTCGGTGGGCGGCTCCGGCAGCGGGCAGCACACGTACGGCACGGCTCTCGACCTGGTGTCGGGCAGCGTCACGCTGTGCCGGATCGCGCAGCAGGCCCGGTACGCGGGCTTCAACGGCATCTTCGGCCCCGGATACCCGGACCACAACGACCACGTCCACGTCGATATCCGGTCGAGCCGGTCCTGGTCGGCACCCAGCTGCGGGATCTGATGACGATGCGGTGCCGCCTGACACCCCGGTCAGGCGGCACCGCATCGTTTCATCGCACCGCGCCGACGTGGCGAGCGATCCGCTCGGCGAGTTCCTCTTCTGCTCCAGGCGACGGATGATTGGCCACTGCGAAGCTCGCCAGCAGGACGAAGCCGGAACACGTCACCCATCCGGATCAGGGGGAGCTGCAAACACTGCTGAGCACGACAGCTCCATTCCCGGCCAGATATTCAACGAGACTCGCATACTCACTCTCCGTGATCTCTCCTCACACGTTGCGGGGGCGGACTCCCACCGGGTAGCGGAGTTCGACCTCGTCGAGTTTGGTGTGGGCTGCCTCGTGCAGGTCGATGCCGAGCCGCATGGCGAGTTGCGAGAGGTAGATGAAGACGTCGGCCATTTCGGAGCTGACCCGGGCCGCGGCCTCCGGGTCGGTCATCACGGCCGCCGACTTCTCCGGGCTGAGCCACTGGAATTCGGCCACAAGCTCGCCCGTCTCCCCCGCGAGCGCCATCACCAGGTTCTTCGGGGTGTGGTACTCCTCCCATCCCCGGTCGGCGGTGAAGGCGCGCAGCCGCGCGTGAAGGCGCTCGGTGTCGGTCATGTACCGATCTTCCGCCACGGGTACGCGCGGCCGCACGGCCGGGGTCCGATCATGTGTTCAAAAAACATCGGCGTGCCTGCCGATGGTGATCGACACCGATACGGCACGATGGCAGGCATGAGGCCGGTATCCGCATGAAGATCCTCCACACCTCCGACTGGCATGTCGGGAAGGTCCTCAAGGGCAACCCCCGGGCCGAGGAGCACATCCGGGTACTCAAGGAGCTGGTCGACCTGGCCGACGCCGAGCGGCCCGACCTGGTGATCGTCGCCGGCGACCTCTACGACACCGCAGCACCGAGTGCCGAGTCGCAGCGGATCGTCATCCGGACGCTGAGCGCGCTGCGCAGGCGGGCCGGCGCGGTCGTCGCCATCGCCGGCAACCACGACAACGGCGCTGAGCTGGAGGCTCTGCGCGGCTGGGCCACGGCGGCCGGGATCGACATCCGGGGCGCGGTCAGCCGTGACCTCGTCGTCACGGGTATCACGGAGGGCGGCGAGCCGTGGCGGTGCCTGGCGCTGCCGTGGCTGTCGCAGCGGTTCGCGGTACGGGCGACGGAGATGTTCGACCTGACCAGCGCGGAGGCCGACCAGCTCTACGCCGACCACGTGGGCCGGCTGATCACGGAGCTGACCAAGGACCAGACCGCCGACTCGGTGAACCTGATCACCGCGCACCTGACCGTCGTGGGCGGGCGGCTCGGCGGCGGGGAGCGGGAGGCGCACACGATCGCGCAGTACGCGGTCCCGACCACCCTCTTCCCCGCGAGTACTCATTACGTCGCTCTCGGTCACCTGCACCGCCGCCAGGAGGTACCCGGACCGTCGAAAGTGCACTATTCGGGCAGCCCGCTGGCGATCGACTTCGGCGAGGCGGACAACACGCCGGGTGCCGTGATCGTGGAGGTCACGCCCGACACCCCGGCCAGGGTCCGCGCGGTACCGATGACGCAGGCCAGGGAGCTGCGGACCGTGCGCGGCACGCTCGAACAGCTCCGCGAGCTCGACACGGCCGACGCCTGGGTGCGGGTATTCATCACCGAGAAGCCCCGGGCCGGCCTGCGCGAGGAGGTGCAGGCCATGCTGCCGAACGCGCTCGACATCCGGATCGACCCCGAGGTGCTCGCCGACGCGGCCCGCACCCAGCGGTCCGTCCGGGCCGGGCGGAGCGCGCGTGAGCTGTTCCGCTCGTACCTGACGGAGCAGAACCACGACGACCCGGCCGTCGCGGACCTGTTCGACAAGATCTACACGGAGATGCACTGATGAGGCCGCTGCGGCTCGACGTGGCGGGCTTCACCGTGTTCCGCGAGCACGCGACCCTCGACCTGACCGGGGCCGACCTGTTCGCGCTGGTCGGCCCGACCGGCTCCGGCAAGTCCACGCTTCTCGACGCGATCTGCTTCGCGCTGTACGGCACGGTGCCGCGCTGGCCGCGCAAGAGCGTGTCGGGCGCGCTGGCCCCGTCGAGCGCCGAGGCCAGGGTGCGGCTCGTCTTCGAGGCGGCCGGGCAGCGGTACGTGGCCTCGCGGGTCGTGCGGCGGGTCGGCAAGCAGGTGCAGACCAAGCACGCTGGGCTGGAGCGGCTGCATCCCGGCTTCGATCTGTCCACTCTCGACACCGGGCTGACGGACGAGCAGCTGGGCGAGGTGCTGGCCGGCACGCCCGCCGAGATGGACCGGGCTGTCGAGCAGGCTGTCGGGCTGCCCTTCGAGCAGTTCATCACGTGCGTGCTGCTGCCGCAGGGCGCGTTCGCCGAGTTCCTGCACGCCACGCCGGCCACCCGGCAGCAGATCCTGGTCAACCTGCTCGGCCTCGGGGTCTACGACGAGATCCGCGAGCGCGCCAACAGCCGGGCGCAGGAGGCCGACGCCAAGCTGCACGCGATCGACTCAGTGCTGTCCGGCGACGTGCCGGGCGACGACCAGATCGCCCAGGCCACGGCGAGGCTCGCCCAGCTCAGCATGCTCGCGGCTGAGGTCGACACCGCGCTGCCGGCTCTCTCGACCGCCGAGCAGGCGGCCACCACAGCAGCTCAGGACCTGCGCAGGGCAGAGGAAGAGCTCCGGGCCGTCGGCGGCATCCAGACCCCGCCCAACCTGACCCATCTGGATGTACGCGCGACGGAGGCCATCGAGGCCCTGCGGCGCGCCGACCGCGAGGTCAGCGGCGGTGAGGCGGCCGAGGAGGAGCTGCTCCGCGCCCGGGACACGGCCGGCGACCCCGCCGTCCTCGCGAAGCTCCTCGACGCCTACGACCGGGCCGACGAGATCCCGGGTGAGATCGACCGGCACGCTGCCGCTCTCGCGGTCGCCGAGCAGGCACATGGCGCCCGGGTGTCCACAGTGGAAGAGGCAGCCCTCGCGGTCCGGCAGGCCGAGGCGGCCCGGGACAAGGCGCGGGACGCCGAGCTGGCCGCAGCGCTGCGCGGGCACCTGGTCACGGGCGAGGACTGCCCGGTATGCGCGCAGCCAGTGCACTCTCTGCCGCAGGTACAAAACAGTGAGAGGCTGACCGAGGCTGACCGCAGGCTCTCAGCGGCCCGGGCCGCGCACGGCGAGGCCGAGCGGGTGCTGCGGGAGTCGGACCGGGAGCTGACCACGCACCGGGCGAATCTGGCCGGGGCGCGGGAGCGGATGGCGAAGGCCGAGGCCTGGTTCGCGGGCAAGCTGGACCGGGCCAGCGCGGCCGAGGCTCTGGCCGCCGCGCAGGATCTGGCCAAGCGGCTGGAGGCGTCCGGCGTCGAGCTGCGGAAGCTGCGGTCCTACCGGCAGGCTGCCCAGAACGAGGCTGACGGCGCGCGCGCGGCCGTGCAGCGGGCCTGGGGCGACTACGACCGGGCCCGGGACTCGGTCGCGCGGTACGAACCCCCGGCACCCGATCGCGAGAACCTGCCCGGCTCCTGGCAGTCGCTGACCGCCTGGGCCGCCGACCGGACCACGGGACTGACCGCGATCCGGGAGGCAGCCCTGGCCGCGTCCGGCTCGGCGGCCGAGACCCTGACGGCGGCACGCTCCACAGTGGAGGACCTGTTCCGGGCGGCGGCGGTGCCGACGAGCGGGCAGTACGTCCGGGACGCGGCCGTCGCCGTCGAACGCGCCTCGGCCGCCGTCGACCGGCTCACCGAGGCGGCCGAGCGGGCCAGGCAGCTCCGCGAGCAGCGGGCCGGGCACGAGGCCGAGGCCCGCACGGCCCGGGCCCTCGCCCAGCACCTCACGGCGACCAACTTCAAGCGCTGGCTGCTGGAGGAGGCGCTGGACCAGCTGGTCGACGGGGCTTCGGCGCTGCTGCTGGAGCTGTCCGGCGGGCAGTACGAGCTGGGCCACGACAAGGGCGAGTTCTTCGTCGTCGACCAGTTCGACGCCGGCCTGCGCCGGACCGTGCGCACCCTGTCCGGCGGCGAGACCTTCCAGGCGTCCCTCGCCCTGGCCCTCGCGCTGTCCGAGCGGCTGTCCGGCATGTCGGAGACCTCGGCCGCCCTGGGCTCGATCATCCTCGACGAGGGCTTCGGTACCCTCGACGCGGCCACACTGGACACTGTCGCCGCGACCCTGGAGAACCTCGCGGCGCGCGGGGACCGGCTCGTCGGCGTCGTCACGCACGTACCCTCGCTGGCCGAGCGGATCCCCGTCCGGTTCGAGGTCAGCAAGTCAGCTGTCAGCGCGACCGTGAAGAGGGTCGGATGAGCCTGTACGTCGACACCTGGGACCCCTCGTACGGCTCGTCGCTGTCCGGCGACGAGCGCTCGGCCTCGGAAGTCCGGGTCGACACCGAGGTCGAGGAGGTGGAGTGGGAGCCGGTCAGCCCGCCGTCCGTCGCCGAGGCCCGGCTCATCCGGCTCGTCGACGGCGTCCGGCGGATCGACGGCCGGGTCTGGCGGGACGCCGGTGACGGCGGGCCGCCCCACCTGGGCATCGCCGCCTCGTACGCGGCGGGCGTCGTCACGTGCGACCTGGCAGCCGGTAGTGCCACGCTCGGCACGCCGCTCCTCGAACGCGGCGTGTTCTCGGCGGCCCAGCTCGACATCCCGCCGATCCGTGGCGCCGTCTACACCTCGTACCCGGCCAGCAACGGCGACCAGGAGTACCTGGTCGCCGCCATCCAGGACCGGCTGCGCAAACTGGAGATCAAGGCGGCTGCCGACGCCGGCTCCGACCACGACCTGATCATCGTGGACGGCCCGCTCGGCGGGCGGGCGGCGCTGCACCGGGCCCTCGGGTACATCAAGACGCACCGGACGCAGTACCTGCCACCGGCCCAGGTGGCCATCGTCGGGCGGCTCACGCCCGGCCAGCGGACCCCGATCTTCAAGCTGTCCGGCGTGTGGGAGCGCTACACCTGGTACCTCCAGCTGCCCGGCGGCGACGGTTCCCCGTGGGCCGGCGTCGTCCGCGTCGAGTGCCAGCCTGGCCTCCCCGTCGCCGACGTCGTCGAGCTGGCCGGCCTGTCGGCGGTCACGCTGCCCAAGCTGGCGTCCAGCCCGTACAAGGATCCGCGCGCCCCGCAGAACCTCCTGCCGATCGGCGGGCTCGAACGCCGGCTGCGCGCCCTGCTCGGCGACGCCCGGCTCCTGCACCGTTCCCTCCGCCTGGCCGTCCAGCAGGCAGGCTGAAAAGGGTCACCAGGAGGGGTCGACCGGCTCGTCCGAGCGCCAGACCACGGGGCGGGTGGCGGCAGGTTTACCCAGAAGCAGGACCGCCGCGAACACGCCGATGGTGATCAGGAACGCCAGAGGGCCACGGGACAGCTGCGCTTTCGTACCCTGGCTCGGGATGCGTTCCAGTTCTGGGTCGACGATCAGGGTGATCCGGTCCCCGACCGGGGTATCGCAGTCGCTGACGCGCTTCGGGTGCATGCGCCCGTCCGGCAGGCGGACCACACACTGCCGGACCCGGATGGTCTTGCGGCGCCCGGCTGCCTCGTCACCGCCAGCGAGGTGGAGATACCAGTCGCTGACCACCGTCGCCTCGACCTGGACGCCACGGTCCAGCAGAACCTGCGCGCGTAACGCCTCGGGCGCCAGGACGAGTATCAGGATCATCAGCAGCCATGCCACGATCACCTGGCCACCGCTGCTGGTCACAGCATCCAGCAGCTTCGTCAGTACCCCGGCGGCGCAGAGGCCTGCGACGATCGCCAGGAGCTTGGAGACGTACACGAACAGGCCAGCCTCGGCCGCCGCAGCCGCCAGCACGCCACACAGCACCCCGACCCGGGCCAGGAACCACATCTAGGACCTCACTGGGACCTTCGCGCCGACCGTGCGGTTGCGGCCGGTGTCCTTCGCCTCCAGTACGGCGATGCTGGCCTGCTCGACGGCATCGGTCACAGTGGACGGCTGGCTGGCCTCCACCACGCCGACGCACACAGTCACCACGCCGCTCGGGTTGCCGCAGTGCTCGATGCCCAGCGCCTCGACGGCCAGCCGGACCTGCTCGCCGGCCGCCATCGCGCCGGGCAGCCGCGTGCCGGGCAGGAGGACGGCGAACTCCTCCCCGCCGTAGCGGTACGTCCTGGCCGCCGGGACGGCCTGCCGGATCGCCTGGCCGACCTTCCGGAGCGTCTCGTGGCCCGCGAGGTAGAGGTAGTGCGCGTTGTAGGAGTGGAAGAGGTCGAGATCGATGAGCAGCAGGCTGTACGGCTCTCCGGCGTCGTGCGCCCGCGCGTGGTCCGCGTCGAAGGCCGCGCTGTTCGGCAGGCCGGTGCGCTGGTCGGTGAGGGCGGCCCTGGCGAGCCGGCGGTTCTCCGACTGGAGCTGCTCGACCTGGGCGGCCAGCCGGTCGGCCTGCTGGTGGCGCGCTTCCTCCCAGTCTTCGAGGCCCGGGTCGTAGACGACCGTCCTGGAACGGCCGAGGGCCTTCGCCCGGTACATCGCGAGATCCGCCTCGCGCAGCAGCTCCTGCGGCAGGCGGCGGGGGCGCACGAGCGCGACACCGGCCGACATGGCCGGACTGAACTCCTCACCCGGCTCACCCGGCAGGCGGAGTGGCACGCTCACCGCGCTGAGGATCTCGTCAGCCGCAGCCCTGGCCTCCTCAGCGTCCGACCGGTCAAGCAGCACCAGGAACTCGTCGCCACCGAACCGCGCTGCTGTGCCCCGGCCGTCGACAGCCCCCGCGATCCGGGCGGCGATCTGCCTCAGCACCTCGTCACCGGCCACGTGCCCGTGATGGTTGTTCACGTACTTGAACTGGTCGAGGTCCAGGAACATCAGCACCGGCCCCGGCCCCGACTCGTGTGCACTGTGGATCGCCTGCTCCAGCCGGGGCAGGAACCCCATCCGGTTGGCCAGGCCGGTGAGCGGATCGGTGTTCAGGCGGTCGCCGAGCCGGTCGGCCAGCTCGGCCCACGCCGTCACGTCGGAGGCGGTGACCACCAGCCCGCCGATCTCCGGATCGGCGCTCAGGTCACGGATCACGAGATCCACGCGGCGGTCGGCGGAGCCGCCGACCGGCACCGCGCACGTGCACCGCGAGACCTCGCCCCGCCCGGCCACCGCCATCAGCAGCGTGGCGACCCGTGCGGCGTCGGCGGCCACGACCAGCTCCGGAAACCGGCCGGAGACACCGCCGGGTAAGCCGAGCAACCGGCCGGCCGCAGGCGAGGCCCACCGCACCCCCAGGTCACCGGGGTCGACGACCAGGACGGCGGCATCACCGGCTTCGAGGACTGCGTGATGGAGACCCGGCATCACACCAGTCTATGGATGGACCGCCACGACCGTCCAAGGTCGACACCGCGCGCCGCCCGTGCGTAACAAAAGGTACAAGTAACCTAAGTTTGGGAAACGTACGCGTAAAGTTGTGCCCACGATTGCCGTCACCTTCGCGCCATCATGTCGTTTCCCAATTTGGGAGGTACATCATGTACGCGTTCGTGCACCACGACAACCACGGCCACTTCCTCGACGTCCGCACGGACTGCCGGCGCTGGCAGATCCCGCTGGACGACACCGAGTCCGACTGCATCTCCGCCGTCCTCACGGGGGTGTACCCGCCCCCGCCAGCCGACCTGACCGGCCTGCGCCAGCTGCTCTTCGACGTGACCGGCCGCGACCCGCTGCGCTGACCACCAGCAAGATCTCCACCAAGATCTTGAACCATCGTCCGAAGTGGAGGACGCGCCCACGGTCCCGGGCGCTCCACCTTCCTCCAGGACGGCACGACAACGCGTGGCGTGAGACCCGCCGTGGCCAAGGCCAGGAAACGGCAGGTCCCGCTGATACCTTCTCCCAGGTGAGACCCCGTTCCGCACGGCCGGGCCGCCTGTCGCCGGGCCGCCGCATGGCCTGCCTGCTCCTCGTCGCCGCGCTCGTGGCTGGCTGCACGAGCGCACCTGACGCCCGGTGGTCCGGCCCGCGTGAGCCGGGCGCGCCGCTCGTCTGGGGCCCGTGCCGCGACATCCGCCAGGTACGCAACGCGACCGTCGAGTGCTCGACGCTGACCGTCCCGGCCGACTGGTCCCAGCCGGGCAGCGGGCAGATGCTGCACATCGCGCTGATCCGGGCCAGGGTCGCCGGGCAGCGGGACCGGATCGGCTCGCTCGTGATCAACCCGGGCGGGCCCGGCGCGTCGGGAGTGGACTACGCGGCGTACTTCGCCTCCGCGGCCCCCGAGGAACTTCTCCGCCGGTTCGACATCGTCGGCTTCGACCCGCGTGGCGTCGGCCGGTCCTCGCCGGTCACGTGCCTCCCGGACCGGTTCAAGGACGAGTCGGCGGCCGCCGAGCCGGACCCGGTGACCCAGGCGCAGTTCGACGAGGCCGTCCTGATGGCCCGGCAGGTCGCCCGGTTGTGCGCACCAGTGGCCGGGCGCAGGTACTCGACCCGGCAGACCGTGTACGACGTGGAGGCGATCCGGGCGGCCCTCGGCGACGAGAAGCTCACCTACCTCGGGTACTCCTACGGCACGCTGCTCGGGGCCGTCTACGCGCACCAGTACCCGTCGCGGGTCAGGGCTGCCGTGCTCGACGGGGCCGTGGATCCCGGGCAGGACTTCGTCACCGCCAGCGAGGGGCAGGCGGCAGGCTTCGAGCGGGCGTTCACCAACTTCGCGGCCTGGTGTACCGAGACTGCCGTGTCCTGCCCGATCGGGCCGGACGCCAAGGCCGCCACGATCGCGCTCATGGACTCCGCCCGCCGGAAGCCGTCCGCCCATCAGGGCAGGCAGGCCACCGCCGGCTGGATCCTGCTCGCCGTCCTCGCTTCCCTGTACCAGCGGGCGGACTGGCCCATCCTCGCCCGTGCCCTGGCCGACCTGCGAGCCGGCGACCCGGCCCGCCTTTTCCGGATCGCCGACACGTTCTACAGCCGCGACCCCAGCGGCCGCTACACCAACCTCATCGACGCGAACCTGGCCATCAACTGCACCGACGAGGGCCAGTCGTCCACAGTGGAGGACATCCGGCGGCTCCAGGGTTCCTGGCGGGCCAAGTACCCGCTGTTCGGCGCGAACCTCGCCGTCAGCCTGCTGCCCTGCGCCCTCTGGGGCCCCGGGCGCGATCCCTACGAGGCCGGGCCGGCCGCCGGAGCCCCGCCGATCCTGGTGATCGGGACGAAGGGCGACCCGGCGACGCCGTACGAGCAGACGGCCAGCCTGGCCGCGCTCCTCGGCACCGGCCGGGTGCTCACCTGGGAGGGCGAGGGCCACACCGCGTACCCGGAGACCGCCTGCGTCAACGACACCGTCCACCAGTACCTCATCGATCTCACCGCCCCGGCCAGCGGCAGGTCCTGCCCGGCCCGGTGAGGCCGCCCAGCTCCCGATAGGCTCAAGATCATGATCTTCCGTGACGCGGTACCCGCCGATCTGCCAGCCATCCTCGCCCTCATGGCCGACGACATCCTCGGCGCCTCCCGCGAGATACCGTGCGGCCCGCAGCACAAGAAGGCCCTCGCCGACATCACCGCCGACCCGCGCAACCGGATGATCGTGGTGGAGCGCGAGGGCGAACTGATCGGCTGCGCCCAGCTCACCTACATCCCCGGCCTGAGCCGCAACGCCTCCGAACGCGCGCTGATCGAATCCGTCCGGATCCGCTCCGACCTGCGCGGCCAGGGCCTCGGCCAGCAGCTCTTCGAGTGGCTGATCGCGGAGGCCACCGCGCACGGCTGCACCCTCGTCCAGCTCACCACCGACAAGAGGCGCACGGACGCCCACCGCTTCTACGACCGGCTCGGCTTCACCAAGAGCCACGAGGGCTACAAGCTCACAGTCGGCTAGCCGACAGCCAGGGCCCGTGAGCACATGAGACAGTGCTCGGTAGCACGTCCACAACTCCATCGTTCGTGATCACAACGGATGGCCCTCACTTCTGGGGGAGAGGTCTGTCCGCATCACGGCCGATGGAGAGGAACGACGTGAAGAGAACAACCGCACTGCTGCACATTTTCCAGGGCTCCGCACTACTCGGCGGGCTCACCGGCCTCGCCTCGTGGGTGCGCGACCACGACGCCGTCTCCGCGGTCATCGTGACCGGCGGGACGACGGGCAGCGCCATCCTCCTCGGCCTGGCCATCGCGGCCTTCCTCGCCGGGGAGACGAGATAGCACCACCAGCGACCGCCCCCGGCCCGGCGCCGGGGGCTCGCCGCTTCTCGCCCCCACCCCATTCAGCTGCGCGGCCGATTCCGGATTCCGCCACCGCGGCTATCCTCCGGGGATGAGTTCAACCTTTGTCCTAGATGGAGTGACGCCGGTCAGCCGGCTCGGATACGGCGCCATGCAGATCACCGGCCCGGGCTGGTACGGCGAGCCCGCCGACCGGCCGGAGGCCATCCGGGTGCTCCGTCGCGCGGTCGAGCTGGGCGTCAACCTGATCGACACCGCCGACTCGTACGGGCCGCACATCTCCGAGGAGCTGATCGCCGAGGCCCTGCACCCCTACCCGGAGGGCCTGGTGATCGCCACCAAGGGCGGGCTGACCCGGCCCGGCCCCGGCCAGTGGGCCCGGCACGCCCCGCCCGGCGAGCTGCGCGGCCTGGTCGAGGGCAGCCTCCGCCGCCTCAAGCTGGAGCGCATCGACCTGTACCAGCTGCACCGGATCGACGTCCGCTACCCGGCGGAGGCCCAGTTCGAGGCGCTGGCCGAGCTGCGCGCCGAGGGCAAGATCGGGCACATCGGGCTCTCCGAGGTCACGGTGGCCGAGATCGAGCTGGCCCGCTCCATCGTCCCGATCGCGACCGTGCAGAACATCTACAACCTGCTCCAGCGGGACTGGGAGGACGTTGTCGACCACTGCGCCGCCCACAACATCGGCTTCTTCCCCTGGCACCCGATCGCCACCGGCGAGCTCGCCCGGCCGGGCGGCCCGCTCGACGCCATCGCCAGGGAACACGAGGCCACCCCGGCCCAGGTCGCCCTCGCGTGGCTGCTCCAGCGCACGCCGGTGATGCTGCCGATCCCCGGTACGTCCAAAGTGAAGCACCTCGAGGAGAACATGGCCGGCGGAGATCTCAAGCTCTCGGCCGCGGCGGTCGAGACGCTCGACAACCTCTGAGCCAGGTTCGCGGCCCGGGCTGTTGTCCCGGGCCGCGCAAGGTCATACTCGCGGGCATGGCGATTCGCGCGCAGTTCACGATTGCCCTGCTGCTGCTCGCTTTCGGCACGGCGGTGCTGGCCATGCCGGCGAGCGTCGAGGGCACGGCCGTGCTCAGGATCAGCCCCGGTCATGAGATGTCCGTTGTGGACGCGATCGGCATCGTCCCGCTCGCCGTCGGCGGTACGTGGCTGGAGGTCCTGATCGTCCTCCGCTTCCCCCGGCTCCACCTCGGGCCCC
This sequence comes from Longispora albida DSM 44784, assembly GCF_000379825.1. Taxonomy (GTDB): domain Bacteria; phylum Actinomycetota; class Actinomycetes; order Mycobacteriales; family Micromonosporaceae; genus Longispora; species Longispora albida. The sequence goes on along the minus strand of NZ_KB903837.1, from coordinate 76,396 downwards.
GGACGACCCTGACACTGGGCTTCCTGGCCGGCCTCGGCCTCGGCCTGGTCCTCGCCTCCGTCTACCAGGGCTTCTGGTGGTGGGCACTGGGCGCGGGCCTCTTCGCCGCCGTACTGGCCGGCCTGACAGCCCGGGCGCTCACCACAAGCGAGCCACCCGCTCCGGCGGAGCCACCACAGCCGGAACAGGCGGCAGAGGAAGACACCGATTCCCCGGTACAGGAGGAAAAGCTTTTGACCTGAGTTCGTGGCTTTTGTTCTGCTGGCTGGACGGAACCTTCCAGCGAGACGCTGGGGTCGCCGGCCTCGGGATCTTGCGCTAGATTCCCGCGGTGGCTGAATTCGTACTGGTGGCGGGCGCGTGGCTGGGATCGTGGGCGTGGAGCGAGGTGGTTCCCGAGCTACGGGCGGCGGGCCACGGCGCGCACGCGCTGACGCTGTCGGGGCTCGCCGACAAGCGTGGCGTACCCGCCGGGCAGCAGACCCACGTCCAGGACATCGTTGACCACGTCGAACGGCTGGACCTGCGCGACGTCGTCCTTGTGGGGCACAGCTACGCCGGCATCCCCGCCGGGCAGGCCGCCGAGCTGATCGGCGATCGCCTCACCCGGGTGGTCTTCGTCGACTCCAACGTCCCGGCTGACGGTGCTTCGTTCGCCTCCAGCTGGTCAGAACGCGGGCAGGCGATGCTGACGGCTTCCCTCGCCGGGAACGGGGGCTTCTGGCCGCCGTTGACCGAGGCCGACTTCGACGGGCAGGGCCTCACCGGCGAGCAGATCACCCGGATCGTGGAAGGTTCGACGCCGCAACCGGGTGCCACCCTGACCGAGGCGGCCAGGTTGCCACGGCCGCTGGGCGAGTTCGCGGTGACATACGTCAAATGCCTGCTCAGCGGAGCGGCACCGAGCGACGACGTGGCAGAACTGCTGGCCAGCGAACACTGGCAGCTGGTCACGATGGACACCGGTCACTGGCCGATGTTCTCCCAGCCACGCGAACTGGCCAAGCTCCTCGTGGACGCGGCCGATGCGTGACTGGTGCCTGTAGGTGAAGGCCGGGGGCGTAGCCTGCCCCCGGCCTTCGTGATGCCACCCAATTGCGCACCCCAGCACGTTTAAACGCGCGGATCAGTCTGCTCATACGCCGCGTCTTACCGTTGAGACCATGCGCCCCTGTGGCGGGCGCGGTAGGAGTCGAACCTACATCTCGGCGTCAGTGAGTCCTCGCGTGCTCGATCTGGAGTTCGGCGGCGAATGCTGAATCTGGAGCGATAGTCTGAGTTTCATCACGGCCGCCTCTACCGGCTTGGGCTACTCAGGCGTGGAATGCCCGAGGGTGGAGTCGAACCACCAGCTGACACCGTGTCTGGTCAGGCTGAACGTCTCAGTTTCAGCTTGCTGGCCGCCAGTCCGGCGGCCCTGCCCCGCGCTCCCGCGGGGCGTCCATATCGGACTACCTGAACAGGTACCCGAAAACCTTCTCGCCGACCTGGCGGTCGGTGACCTCCGTGTTGTTCGCCTCCTCACGGGCGAACTTGACGGCGTGCTGGAGCTTCTCGACCCGGTCGAGCAGCTCGGAGACCCGCTTGGCCGGCAGCGCACCGGAGAACTTGACCGTGGTCCAGTACCCGACGGCGATGTCCTCGTAGTACACCTCGACCTGGGCCGGGTGCTTCTCGGTCGCCTCGGCCTTGACGTGGTTACGCGGCACCTTCTTGGTCCGGATCGTCTTCACCGGCTCGGTCGACCAGCAGTCGGCGGAGTCGTTGAACGACCACGACTCGGCGGCGTCGAGCACCGGCAGCTTCTTCACGAACGTGTGCAGGTCGGTGAGCTGCTTCTCCAGGAAGAGCAGGTAGGTGACCGGCACGTCCGACAGCAGGACGCGGTCGTCGACACGGACGTCGGCCCTGGCCACGGCGTTGGTCGCGTCCTTGGAAGCCGTCACGTCGAAGAGCTTGGCCAGCCCGGCCCCGACCTGGCGGAGCACGTCCTCCGCGCGGGTCTGCACCTTGGTCGACTCCGGCGGAAGCTGCTCGCCTTCCTCATCCTTCGGCTGGTACGTCCGGGAGATGCCGGACAGCAGAGCCGGCTTCTGCACCGCGTGGTGGGCCTCGGTGAGGTCATGAAAGGACTTGCTCTTGATGCCCTTTTCAACGGCGATGATCTGATTCAGCTTTGCCACGCCCGGAACCCTAGGCGACACATCCCTTACCCCGCAACGGAAATCAGCTCAGCGCCCGGCGGCCCGGGGCCTTGCGGGCCGCGCGGAGCACGTTCCAGATCATCGACGGTCGCTTGAGGACGGACGGCGGAAGCACCATCTGCTGCACGCCGGTGAACGCCTTGCGGACATCGAGGTCGACCTGTGCGGCGAGCTGGATCTGACGGGAGTACTTGTTGAGCAGGCCGATGCCGCGCGGGCGGTCGCCAAGGGTCTCCGGGTACGCGAAGTCGCCGCCGGACGCGAACTGCCACGGGGTCGCGATGATCTCGGCTGCGCGGCGGTAGAAGGCGGCGGACAGGGCCGGTGACGGGGAACGGTACTCGTCGAGCAGCTCGCCGAGCGCCACCGCCTCCAGAGCCGCGCAGGTCATGCCCTGGCCGTAGATCGGGTTGAAGCTGCAGATCGCGTCGCCGAGGGCCACGTACCCGCCCGGGACCCGGGTCACGTCCTCGAAGTGGCGGCGGCGGCTCGACGGGAAGGAGTAGCAGGTCAGGTCGGACAAGGGTTCGCAGGAGCCGAGGAGGCGGGCCGGTGCCGGGTGCGGCAGGCTGCTGGCGTGCTCGGCGAAGCCAGCCTCGTCCTTCGGGTACGCGCCGTGCCAGCCGCCCAGCGAGATCAGCCAGCGGTCGCCCTCGATCGGCAGGACGAGCCCGGCGCGCTTGCCGCCCGGCGCGGTCGGCATGACGAACACCGCCTCGCCCTCGTGCAGGTCGCCGGGCGAGCGGCGGTAGAGCTGCGTGGCGTACCCGACGCCGATCTTCACCTCGGAGACGGCCGGGCCCCGGTACCCGAACGCGGCCAGCCACCGGTCCGACCGGCTGCCCCGGCCCGAGCAGTCGACGACCAGCTCGGCTGGCAGGACACTGCCGTCGTCGAGCCGGACGCCGGTCACCTGGCCGGACTCGCCAGCCACCAGGCCGGACACCGCGACCTCGGAACGGATCTCCACCTGGGAGCCCTCCAGGAGCCGCTCGCGGAGGGTCAGCTCCAGCAGCGGGCGGCTGAAGGACAGCAGCCGCATGCCGGTGGCCGCACGGGGCCAGATGATGCCGTACCGGTAGATCGACAGGTCCTGCCCGGGGTCGAAGTCTGTCGCTCCCTCGCGTACCAGGAAAGAAAGCAGGCCGGGGAAAAGACCGTCGAGAGCGCGCTGACCGGCCAGGAGCAGCACATGCCCGTGCGCGCCCTGCGGGACGCCGCGCCGGGGCACGGCCTCGGCCGGCAGCGTGTCCCGGTCGAGCACGACGACCTGGTCGAACCGGTCTGTGAGCACCCTGGCTGCTGCGAGGCCGGCGATGCCAGCTCCGATAACGACTGCCGTCCGCATCGGTCCATCTTAGAGCGAGCGGAGGCAGGCACAGGCACCCGCGCGAGGGAGCTGCGCGGGTGCCTGTGCCGCCGGTTCCTACTTGTGCTGCGGGCCCAGCACGCCGGCCTTGTGCGCCTTGAGCACGGCGTCTGCCTCGGCCTGGGTCAGCTTGCCGCTGGACACCGCCGCCTTGAGCCGCTCGTTCAGCTTCTCCTCGCGCTTGGCGTCGTGCTGGCCCCTGAGCTTCTCCAGCGCCGCCTTGAGCTGGTCCTCGGTGACGCCGAGTTCCTTGGCGAGGTTCTTCAGGTGCTCCTCGCGATCGCCCTTGCGGATGTTCTTCATCGCCGCCTGGACCTTGTCCTTGTCGATCCCGAGGGCCTGAGCCAGCGCCTCGGCGTCCGCGCCGCCACCCTTACCCGGCCGGCGGTGCTCGGCCGCGATGCCCGGCTTGGCCGCCGGCCGGTCGCCGTCCGCTGACCAGGCCACGGCCGGGACCGCGAGCGCCGCGGCGGCAACTGCGCCAATACCTACCGTTACCAGGATCTTCTTCTTCATATCTCTCCCTGGGTGAGCGTCCTGCACTCATCGTGACCCGGGTGCCTGTGCCAGGCCTGAGCCGAACCTGGGAACTTTCTATGTGCGCTCCCAGCCTCCTGGAGGGGCCCCGACCAGCGCTTTCAGCACCGGCGAGCAGTCAGTACCCGCTGGAAGATCACTGACCTGACCGTCCCCGACCTCGATCACGCGCCACCGGCCGTCAGAGTGCTGGGCGACATCCGTGGTCACGAACCGGCGGCCGAAAACCTGGACACAGTCACCGATCGCGGCGAGCTCCGGCACAGGATGACCGGCTGGCGTGTCCGGGTGCGGGCCGACCAGAACCGGCTCCCCGTCGACCCACCACACGCGGGCCTCAGCCGCCCGGCCGCGCTCCCCGCGCAGATCCTCGAAGACCCGGAGCACCAGCCCACCGGCCAGGTCACCGGCCTGCAACTCCAGGAACCGGGCAGCTGTCCCCCGCACGGCCCCGCCGTCTCGGAGGTCGGGAATGAAGCAGGCCGCCGCCCACTCGTGCTTGCGGGACTTCACGTAGTCCTTGACCAGGCCAGGGCCGGGCGGGAGCCGCAGGGCGAGCGCTCCAGCCTCCCCTGCGGTCACTGGCGCCGGCAGCCACACGCTGGCCGGCGTGACATCCGCGAAGGTCTCGTACCAGCCGGGCAGCTCGTGAGCGGCCTGGTAGCCGGCGGGCGTGACGACGAGGCGGCCACCCAGAGCGGCGTCGAGGCCTGCGTAGCGAGCCGAGGGGACCATCCAGCCCCGGTACCAGAACGGGCCGGTGCCGGCTGGGACCCGGCGGATGGCGGCTCCGGGATCGCCGGACAGCAGCGCGTCGTGGTCGACCAGGTGAACCGTGCCGCCGAGGTCACGGACGGCGGCAGCCTCCGCCGCGAAGTGGGGGTCGGTGCGGCGCGGGTTGAGCGGGTCGGCGCAGTACAGGAAGGTGCCTGGCATGGCGGCCAGGATAGCCGCGGAGCGCGAGTTCCGAAGTGGACCTCCAGGCGGGGCGGCGTTGCGGGGGGAAAGTGGATCTAGTAGGTTTCCGGGCACGCCGTTGAGTGAGAGAGGAGGTCAGAACAATGTCCGATGTTCTGCGCCCCTCCCGCGTTCCGGCGTCTACGCGGATCTGACCGGGGCGTTCGCTTTCCGGAGGTTCCACCATGACCGAACTCGTCATGCCCCACGCCGATGTTGTTTTCCGCCAGCTGGCCGCTGGTGAGGAGGATCTGTTCGACTCCATGCCCGATCCGCTGCCCGAGCTGCGGCAGGTGGGATACGCGGACGGGATCGCCGGCGGCGGGTACGTGCCCGAGCGGACCTGGGTCGCCATACGCGATGGCAAGGTCGTCGCCAGGGCCGCGTGGCTCCTGCCGCCTGGTTCGTCCGGCTCGCCGTGGCTGGAACGCTTCGACCTGGCCGCCGAGGCCGAGGTGGGCGCGGCGTTGCTGCGTAGGGCACACGAGGCGCTGGGCGGCCCGCAGAAGTACTACGCCGCCCTGCCCGCCCACTGGCGACGCCGGCCCGAGGTGCTCGCCGTCGCGGGTCCCCGGCTGGAGGCCGCCCGGCTCGCTGGGCTGACCGAGGGCGGGGAGCGGGTGCGGTTCTCGTGGGCTGGTACGCCGCTGCCGGAGGCTTCGGGCCGGTACACGGTCCGCCCGGCCACCGACGCCGCCGAGATCAACGCGCTGGTCGCCAGGATCGCCGAGCCCGACGTACTCACCGGAGCCGAGATCGCCCAGGCTGCCGGCGGCGTCGACCTGGCGGCCGATCCGCTGGCCTGGTTCAGGGGGCCGGTCGGCAACTGGCTCGTCGCCCTCGACGGCGGGGAGCCGGCCGGCCTGGCCGGGACGGCGGGAGACGTCTGCTATCCGATGCTCGGGTACCTCGGCCTGCTCGATCCGGGTGCGCGCGGCGACCTGCTGGTCGAGGCGGTCAGGGTGCTGGAGGCTGGTGGCGCCCGGGAGGTCGTCGCCGACGTGGACGCGCATCGCGTGCGGGTACTGGCCGAACTGGAAAGGACCGGATTCCGGCGGCTGCGCTGCCGCATCCTCTTCGAACCGGCCGAAGTCCACTAGGGACTAATCGCGAAGGCAGCCGCGGCCTGGCCACGGCTGCCTTTCCCCGTGCTGCGGGGTCAGCGCAGTCCTGACGTGTGGTCGCGGTGGCCCTGGCCAATGCGGACGTTAATGGGGAAATCGCGACAGAAGTCCCGCATGCGGCGGGCGGGGACCCGGCTATTCCGGTGCCGCTATTCCGTAGCCTCTTCAGCCGGTACCAGCGTCAGGCTGATCGAGTTGATGCAGAAGCGCTGGTCGGTCGGCGTGGCGTAGCCCTCGCCCTCGAAGACGTGCCCGAGGTGCGAGTCGCAGGTGGCGCACCGGACCTCGACGCGCCGCATGCCGTGCGAGGTGTCCTCGATGTAGCGCACCCGGTCCTCGGCGAGCGGGGTGTAGAACGACGGCCAGCCGCAGTGCGAGTCGAACTTGGTCTCGCTGGTGAACAGCTCGGCACCGCAGGCCCGGCAGCTGTACACGCCGCGCGTCTTCGTGTCGGTGTACTCGCCGGTCCACGGCGCCTCCGTACCCGCCTGGCGGAGCACCCGGAACTCCTCCGGGGTGAGCCGCTCACGCCATTCAGCTTCAGTACTCGGCAGTTTGTCCATACCCACAACCGTATGCGACGCGGCCACCAGAATCCTTACGTGCCGGTGAAGGCCCTGCGGTATGCCGAGGGCGAGGTGCGCAGCGCCCGGGTGAAGTGGTGACGGTACGTGACCGGGGACTCGAACCCGACCATCGCCGCGATCTCCTCCACGCCCAGGCCCGGCGACTCCAGCAGCGGCAGGCTCGCCGTGATCCGCTGGGCGATCAGCCACCGGATCGGGCTGGTGCCGGCCCTGGCCGCGAACTGGCGCTGGTACGTGCGCGGCGCCAGGCACGCCACCCTGGCCATGTCGGCGAGGGTCAGCGGGCTGGACAGCCGGCCCAGTGCCCAGGCCATGCTGGCGGCGATCGGGTCGCCGGGGCCGGGCTCCGGTACGGCGGACTCGATGAACTGGGCCTGGCCGCCCTCCCGGTGCGGCGGGATGACCAGGCGGCGGGCGACCGTGTTCGCGAGCTTCGCCCCGTGGTCCTTGCGGACGATGTACAGGCAGACGTCCAGCCCGGCGGCGCTGCCGGCTCCCGTGATGACGTCGTCCTCGTCGACGTAGAGGACGCCGGGGTCGACTGTCACCTGCGGATAGCGGCGGGCCAGCAGGTCCGCGTACCGCCAGTGGGTCGTGGCCCGGCGGCCGTCCAGCACCCCGGCGCCGGCCAGCGCGAAGGCACCCGAGCAGATCGACACCAGCCGGGCCTTCGTGGTCCGGAGGGCCGCGACGAGGGCGGGGTGCGGGTCGGCGCGCACGTCGGGTACGCCGGGAATGATGATCGTGTCAGCGGCGGCCAGCACCTCCGGGCCGTGATCGGCGGTCAGGGCGAATCCGCCGACCGCCCGCATCGGCTGGCCGGGCGTGGCCGAGCAGACGTCGAGGCTGTACCAGGGGCCGCCGATCTCCGGCCGGGGCAGCCCGAACACCTCCACCACCACGCCGAACTCGAAGGGCGTCATCCCTTCGTACGTCCACACGGCGACCCGGTGCGGCCTGCTGCTGATCTTCATGTGGCCAGATGTTAGCGGTACCGGGCGTTCGCGCCACTGTCTGGCCGCCCGGCCGCCCGGAAGACTTCCCGGTATGACGACACCGGTTACCGCACACCCCGCCGCCGCTCCCGCCGACGCCTTCCGTCACTTCGCCGGCAAGCTCGCCTACGAGACCGACCCGGCCGACGTGGCCCAGGCGCTCAAGAACGGCGAAACCGACTTCGTCCTCGTCGACACCCGCGCGAAGGGCAACTACACGAAGTCACACCTGCCGGGCGCGATCCACCTGGGCGAGATCACCGAGGAGAGCCTGGCCGCGATCCCGGCCGGCACGCTGATCGTCACGTACTGCTGGGGCCCGGCCTGCAACGGCTCGACCAAGGCCGCCATGAAGATCGCGGCGCTGGGCCGCCCGGTGAAGGAGATGATCGGCGGCTTCGAGTACTGGGTACGGGAGGGCTGGGCGACCGAGGGCAAGCGCCCGCTCGACGCCCGGGCCAGCACGCCGAAGCCCACCGACCTCGGCCTGTACTGCTGATCGATCTTCGCAGTCCCCGGTTTGTCGTAGGTGGCCACTAGGCTTTCCCGCATGGATCGCAGGACGGGGATCGGCCAGACCATCATGGACAACGTCGCGCTCAACCGGGCGCTGCTGGCCCGCCAGCTGCTGCTCGGCCGGGCGGAGCTGCCGGTGCTGACGGCTGTCGAGCGGCTGGCGGGCCTGCAGGCCCAGGCTCCCAACCCGCCGTACACCGGGCTGTGGGCGCGGCTGGCGGGCTTCCACCAGAGTGATCTGTCCACTCTGGTGGAAAGCAAGGAGATCGTCCGGCTGACGCTGATGCGGGGCACGATCCATCTCGTCTCCGCCGCAGACGCGCTGGCCTGGCGGCCGCTGATCCAGCCGGTGCTGGACCGGGCCTTCCGGTCGACGTACGGGAAGTTTCTCGAGGGCATCGACTGGGATGACATCGCGGCCGCGGCGCGGGAGCTGGTCGAGGAGCAGCCACGGACCATCGCCGAGCTGGGCCCGCTGCTGGGGCGGCGCTGGCCGGACCGTGACCACCGGGCGCTGGCCTCCGCGGCCCGCGAGCGGCTGGCGCTCGTGCAGGTCCCGCCGCGCGGGCTGTGGGGGGTCAGCGGCCAGGCCGCCTTCACGACCATCGAGTCCTGGCTTGGCAAGGCACCCGAGGCCGGTTCGCTGGACGACATGGTCCTGCGCTATCTCGGGGCATTCGGCCCGGCGACGGTGAAGGACGCGCAGGCCTGGTCGGGGCTGACCAAGCTCAAGGAGGTCTTCGACCGGCTCCGGCCACGGCTCGTGACGTTCCGGAGCGCCGAGGGGGCCGAGCTGTTCGACCTGCCGGACGCGCCACGGCCGGACACAGCTCCCCCGGTGCTGTTCCTCGCCGAGTTCGACCAGATGCTGCTCGCCTACGCCGACAAATCACGGATCATGGCCGACAGGTACCGGATGCCGATCTTCGGGAAGAACGCTGTCATCCGCGCGACGTTCCTGGTGGACGGCATGGTCAGGGGCATGTGGCGGCTGACAGGGAAGAAGGGCCTGGCCACGCTGCTCGTCGAGGCGTTCGAGCCGCTGACGGCCGGCCAGGAGAAGGCACTGGCCGCCGAGGGCGAGCGGCTGATCGCCTTCGCCGCGCCCGAGGCCACCACGTCCGAGATCGTGTTCACGGAGGCGTCGTCATGACTGTCCTGATCGCTGTCGCTGGTTCCGCACCGGGTATCGGGAAGACGACCTTGTGCGACGGGCTCGCCGCGCACTGGTCCGGGCTCGGGCTCCGCGTCGATCATTTCCGCGAGGAGGAGATCCTCAGCCGGCCAGAGTTCGCGGCGCTCGCCGCCGAGTTCAGGGAGACGGGCCGGATCGCGCCTGCCACGATCCTGTCCGCGATGGCCGGCCATGTCGAGGCGGTGCTGGCCGACCCGCCCGACGTGCTGCTGACCGACGCGCTCGCGCCCTTCACGGCCTCACTGGTCGCGTGGGGGCACTCCGAGGCCGCGATCAGCAGCTTCCTGTCCAGCCTCAGCTCACTGCTCACCCCCTTGAAACCCGCCATCGTGTACCTGGACGGGAAGCCGCCGGCCGCCCCGGCCCGCGCGATCGAGCGCGAAGGCGACGGCTGGTGCGAGGCCCTCGAACGGGAGCGGGCGATCACGCTGGCAGGGCTGCGCGCCCAGCCCTGGGAGCTGGTCGTCGTGGACAGCACGGCAGGCGACCCGCTCGGGACGGCCGCCGGTGCCCTGGTCTCCCACGTCACCGGCACGACCGACTTCTACTGCGACGAGGCGCTCAGCGGCCGGACACCCGTGAAGGTCGTCGCCGAGACGGACGACGTGCTCGCCTTCCACCACACCCGGCCGTACTGGCCCGTGCACATCGTCGTCGTACCGAAGCGGCACGTCCCGTCCCTTGTGGACCTTGGTGACGCCGGAGACGAGGGGCTGCTCGCCGTCCTCGCGGTCGTCCGGCAGGTCGCCGGCCAGGTCAACCGGGAGCACGGGGCGGCGTCGGTCCAGACGAATCTGGGCAGGTACCAGGATTCCAAGCACCTGCACTTCCACGTCAGCTCCGGCGCGCCGATCCGTTAGCTCTCCAGCAGCGCGAGGAGCTTGGTGACCGTGTTCCAGTTGCGGGCCGTGGCGACCACGCCGGGGGCGTAGCGCTTCTTCTGGCCGACCAGCTCGGAGAGCTTCGTCGCGCTGATCCCCTCCGGGTACCAGGAGTAGATCTCGCGGGTGCCGAAGGCGAAGGTGTTCGGCAGGTACTCGTCGCGGTCGATGTCGGCGAAGCGCTCCGGCTCCGGCGGGGCCGACAGGAAGGTCACGAGGTACCGGGAGCCGTTCTCGGCGGCCTTGTCCGGCATCGGGTTCGCGTCGATGACCCGGTGCAGGTCGGCTGCTGTGAGGACGAGGCAGCCGACCTCGTGGCCGAGTTCGCTGGCGATGCCCTTCTCCAGGGCCGCGGCGAGCCTGGCCGGGTCGGTCTCCTCGCTGCCGAACACCGCGTTGCCGCTCTGGAGCAGGGTGGCGGGCTCGGAGTACCCGAGGGCGGCCAGCAGCCTGCGCAGGTCAGCCATCGCGATCTTCTTGTTGCCGCCGACGTTGATGCCCCTGAGCAGGGCCGCGTACCGGGTCATCACTTGATCGTAATCGGGGTCTTCTTCTCGTCGAACCAGTAGTTGCCGGTCCACTCGTTGCCGTTGCCGTGCTCGTACGAGGTGACCGGCCCGTGCCGGCCGCACTTCGGGAAGGGCTCGACGCCCATCTTCGAGAAGGCGTTGTTGAGGTACCGGACGTTCTTCGCGTACGGGAAGGGCTTGCTCTGCACGCTGCCGGCGTAGGTGCAGTAGGAGCCGCCGTGGAAGTAGTTGTCCTCGACCAGCACGTCCTCGACGAGCTCGAAGTTCCCGTACAGGGACAGGGCCGCCGAGCAGCCGTCGACCGGGCACTCGACCCGGTTGTGCCGGATGACCATGCCCTTGCCGCCGTGGAAGCCGATCCCCGACAGGTGCCGTCCCTCGGACGAGCCGCCGGGCGAGGTCGTGATGATGTACGAGTCCTCGATGACCGTGTTGGACCGGGGGTGCGCGCCGGAGAACCCGCCGTGCAGGTAGCAGCGGCGGCAGGTGAAGCCGGTCCAGCCGATCAGCCACAGCTTCAGGTCGCCCTTGCCGTCGATCTCGACGTCCTCGACGAGCACGTTCTTGTAGGTGCCTTCGAGGTCCGTCTTGACGCCGCATCCGACCGCGTTGATCTTCGTCTTGCGGATCGTCACGTTGCTGGTCTTGATGGTGATGCAGCCGGTGACCTCAAGGCCTTCGATCACGGTGCCGGACTTGGTGACCGTGATGCTGCCGGAGGGCTTGAGCGCCGTGCCCTTCGGGACTCCGGTGTTGGCCTCGCTCGGCCAGTAGTCCAGTGCGGACGCCGGGGGCTTGGCCGTGCCGGAGGGCTTGGGGGAAGTACTGGGCTTCGTGCCCACCGAGCCCTTGCCCGACTCGGAAGGCGCGGGGGCCGCGCCGTTGCCCGGCCGGCTGTCCGGTGTGACGGTGGCCGACTCGGCCGCACCGGGCAAACCCGTGGAATCATCTTTCAGTACCAGATAAACACCCGCCGTCGCGGCGACTGCGAGAATCGCGGCGACGGCGCTGGCCCAGATCCAGAAATTCCGGCTTTTGCGGTCTCTGTGCGCCGGCGGCGGCTCGCTGGCGGGGTCTCCGTTATCACCGGCGTGAATTTCACTATCCACGGCCGCCAAGCCTACGGCACACCCGCCAGATCAGCGAAGCTGCTGCTTCTGGACTTTACCGAGTGCGTTCCTGGGCAGGTCAGCGACGATGCGGACCTTGCGCGGCCTTTTGTGTACCGACAGCTGGCCGGCCACGAAATCGATCAGTTCCCTTTCTGTCACGTCCTCGCCGACCACGTACGCGACGATGGCCTGACCGAGGTCGTCGTCGGGTACGCCGATCACGGCCGCCTCGCGCACCCGGGGGTGGCAGAGGAGCGCGTTCTCCACCTCTCCGGCCCCGACCCGGAAGCCACCTGTCTTGATCAGGTCGGTGGAGGCGCGGCCGACGATCCGGTACTGCCCGTCCTCCACCGCCGCGATGTCCCCCGTCGGGAACCAGCCGTCCACAGTGAACGGAGACGGCCGGTTCAGGTACCCGCCGAACAGCGTCGGCCCGCCGATCTCCAGCTCGCCCTCGGCGGTCAGCCGGGTCAGCACGCCGGGCAGCGGGGTACCGACGTGGCCGGGGCGGCGGTCGCCGTCAGCCCGGGCGCTGATCGTGATCAGGGTTTCCGTCATGCCGTACCGCTCGACGGGCCGGTGGCCGGTCAGCCCTTCGAGCGCGGTGAACACAGTGGACGGCAGGGCGGCGCTGCCCGACACGAGCAGCCGGGCCGGGCGGAGTGCCGCAGCGGCGGAAGGCTCGGCGCAGACGCGGGACCACACCGTGGGTACACCGAAATAGAGGGTGCCCTGGGCCTGGGCGTATGCCTGCGGCGTGGGCTTGCCGGTGTGCACGAGCCGGGAGCCGGTACGCAGCGCGCCCAGCACACCGAGGACCAGGCCGTGCACGTGGAAGAGCGGCAGTCCGTGGACGAGCGTGTCGCCGGCGGTCCACTGCCAGGCCCCGGCCAGGCCGTCGAGCCCGGCGGCCAGCGCGTCGAGGCCCAGCCGCACGCCCTTGGGAGCGCCGGTCGTGCCGCTGGTGTAGAGGAGCAGCGCGGCGTCCGGATCTTTCCCGCCGGGCAGCTCGGTCACCTCGGTGCCGTCGATGAGCAGGCCGGCTCCGGAGTCGGTGAGGATGTGCTCGCGTTCGAGCGGGCCGGAGTCGGGCGGGATCGGCACGACGGCGACGCCGGCCAGGATCGCGCCGGTGATGGCGGCGATGGTGTCCAGATCGGGGCGGGCGATGACCGCGATGGCCGGCGCGAGCGGCGTGCGCTCGGCGCGCTCCCGCAGCCGCGCCCAGGAGACCTGCTCACCCCCGGCCCGGACGGCGTCCGGCTTGTCAGGGAACGTCCCGTTCAGGGCGGGCAGGAAGTACTCTCGGCTCGTGATCATCAAGACCTGCCTCTTCGGGGATCTGGACCCCTACATTCTGTACTCCGTGCTCCGGCTGCGCTCCGCCGTGTTCGTCGTCGAGCAGAACTGCGTCTACCTGGATTTCGACGGCCGCGACACCGAGCGGGGCACCCGGCACGTCTACGCGGGCGAGGCCGGGGAGATCGCGGGTTACCTGCGGGTGCTGGAGGAGCCGGACGGGACGCTGCGGATCGGCCGGGTCGTGGTCGATCCGGCGTGGCGGGGCAAGGGCGTGGCCGACGGGCTGATGGAGGCGGCGCTGGCGACGGGGCCAGGCCGGACTTTCGTCCTCAACGCGCAGACCGGCGCGGTCAAGCTCTACCTGCGGCACGGTTTCACCGTCTGCGGGCCGGAATTCCTGGAGGATGATATCCCGCACGTTCCCATGATCAGTAATGCGCCCAATGTGGACAGCCTCACAATCGCTCCGTCCTTTTAGGACTTGACCACTGGATCGATGCCTGTAAGGGTCCGGCCGGCATCCTGGCCGGGGTCGTGACCACAGCCGCCGGGCTGCTGCTGTTCGGCAAGGGGCACGGGGCCTCGGTCAGTGCCCCGCCGTGGGCGGCCGTCCGGCCCTACGCGATCGTGCTCGGGCTGGTGTTCCTGATCCGGATGCTGCCGTTCGCAGGCGTTCCGGTGTCGGCTCTGGCGATCAAGGCCGGCGGCGTGTCCTTCGCCCCGCTGAGCTCGCCGGGGCTGGCGCTCGGCGCGACGGTGCTGATCCTCGGCGGGGGCAGGCTGGCCGGGCCGGCGTTGAAGGCGACGGTCCTGCGCGGGTACAAGCCGGTGCTGGCCCTGGCCGGATTCACGGTGATGGCCCAGCTCATGGTGGGCAGCGGCATGATCCAGGCGATCGGGGCCGCGCTGCCGTCGTCGAGCGTGCTGGCGCTGGCCGGGGCCGCGCCGCTGCTCGGCATGGTGTCCGGCTACCTCACCGGGTCCAATGTGGGTGGTAACGCGCTCATGATGACCATGCAGACCACACTTGGTACCGGGGTGGGCGAGCCGCTGGCCTTCGCCGCCATCCAGAACAGCACCGCCGGGCACGCCGTGTTCGCGTCGATGCCGATCGTGCTGCTCGTGCTGGCCATCTCGGGCGGCGCGCGGGACGGCGAGGAGCCGGAACTCGTCCGGTACGGCCTGCGGATGGCCGCCCTGGTCGCCGCCGTGACCGTGGCGGCCAGCCTGGCGCTCGTGACGCTCGGCTGACCGCCCCGGGTCCGCTACGGAAGAGCCGCGACGATCTCGGCCAGCGGGCGGCGCCGGCCGGTGTAGAACGGGATCTCCTCACGGACGTGACGGCGCGCGTCCGAGGCCCGCAGGTGACGCATCAGGTCGACGATCCGGTGCAGCTCGTCGGCCTCGAACGCCAGCATCCACTCGTAGTCGCCGAGCGCGAAGCTGGCCACGGTGTTGGTCCGGACATCCGGGTACTCACGGGCCATCTTGCCGTGCTCGGACAGCATCGCCCGCCGCTCGTCGTCCGGCAGCAGGTACCACTCGTAGGAGCGGACGAACGGGTACACGCAGACGTACTTGCGCGGCTCCTCGCCCGACAGGAACGCCGGGATGTGGCTCTTGTTGAACTCGGCCGGCCGGTGCAGCGCGAACTGCGACCACACCGGGGTCAGCACCCGGCCCAGCTTCGTGTGCCGGAACGCCGCCCACGCGTCCTGGATGGTGTCGCTGTCCGGCGCGTGCCACCAGACCAGCAGGTCGGCGTCGGCCCGCAGCCCGGAGACCTCGTACGTGCCCCGGATGGTCAGATCCTTCTCCGCGAACTGCGCGAAGACCTCCTCCACCTCGGCGGCGGCTTCCTCACGGAAGGCCGGCAGCGGGGCGGTGGCCTTGAACACCGACCAGGCGGTGTACCGGATGGTCTCGTTGAGTTCCTTGATCCGGGAAGCGTTCGGGTTGGTCATACCCCCATCTTGCCCGGTACGCCCCGGCGAGCCCCCGCCGCCTCGCCCCGCTGTGACGCGGCGGCTCAGGTACGCAGCGCGGCGAGCATCCAGTCCCAGTGGTCGTGCCGGGACTCGCGGGGCGGCCAGCCGTTGATCCGGCTGATCAGCCGCCAGTACCGGTCGACCCGCTGGTCGGAGCCCTCCTCGATCTGGCAGGCGAGCCAGGCCCGGAACTCGGGCGTGTCCTGGCCACCGTGCCCTTCCAGGAACAGCGCGACCAGCTCGGTGACGATGGCCTGCCCCTCGGGGCCCGCCGGGTCGACGCCTGCCTCGACAGCGGCGACGCTGCGCTCGCCGAGCTGGGCACCGGCCCTGGCGCAGCCCTCGTACGCCGCCTGGTGCTCGCCGGACTTGCGGGTGTCGTTGTGGACCTGCGCCATCCGCCGGACCCGCGCCCGGAAGCCCGGGTCGGCGACCAGCTCTGCCAGCTCGATCCACGCCTCGGCCTGGTCGGCGGTCGGGTCGTCGGGCAGCTCCGGCACGACCCCGCGGAACTTGGCCGCGAAGTCGGGGTGGATGTCGAGACCGTCGAACGTCTCGTCGTGGAAGTTCTCGATGATCCGCTTGCGTTCCACAGCGGACAGCTGAGCCAGCTTGCTCATGAGGTTGATCTCCTTCGGGTCTGATCCCCGCTTGGCGACCGCCCGCAGCACGGCCCGGCGCAACCGCAGCACGTTGATCTGCGCGCCGATCGCCTCGGCGTGCAGTGCCGCGACCTCGGCGATACTCCGCTCCCGGTCGAGCACCGTGCGGATGTCGGCAAGGCCGAGGCCGAGCTCCCGCAGGGTGCGCACCAGGTCGAGGCGCGCGAGGGCGTCCAGGTCGTACCGGCGGTAGCCAGCGTGGCTACGGCCGGCCGGCGGCAGGAGCCCGGTATCGGAGTAGAACCTGATCGTCTTGACCGGCATGCCGGTCCGCCGGGCCAGGTCCCCGATGCTGTAGAACTCCTGCTCGCCGTCCATGCGACCACCCTCCGGTCTCCCGCCGGTGGAGAGTCAACACCATCCTCAGTGGAGAATCTGCTCGGCTGCCCTCCCGGCCGACCGGACGCAGGCCGGGATGCCCACTCCGTCGTACGCCGCGCCGGCCAGGGCCAGCGGCAGGCCGGCCAGAGCCTCGCGGGCCCGGCGGACCCGGTCGAGGTGACCCGGGGCGTACTGCGGCAGCGCCCCGCCCCAGCGCCGGACGGTCGCGTCGACCGGTACCGGGAGGTCGCGGCCCAGCAGCACGGCCAGTTCGGTGCGGACCAGGCTGACCAGGTCCCCGTCGGGGCGCTGGAGGACCCGCTCGTCGCCGTACCTGCCGACCGAGGCCCGGACGAGCGCCAGGTCCGGGGCCGCCAGATGCGGCCACTTCTGGTCGATGAAGGTGACGGCCTTGGTGGCGAAGCCCTCCGGCGCCGGTACGAGGAAGCCCGACAGCTCCGGCATGACCACCCCGGGCAGCGCCAGAGCGACCAGCGCGACGCTCGCGTAGTCGAGTACGCCGACCTCGGCGGCCGCCTCCGGGCTCACCTCGTGCAGTAGCCGGGCGGCCGGGCGGGCCGGGACGGCGAGGATCACGGCATCGGCTTCGAGGGTTTCCGGGGACCGCGTGGCCCCGATCACGAGCCGCCAGCCGCTGGCCGTCCGATGCAGGCCGCGCACCGGCAGGCCGAGGCGCAGATCGGCGCCGGCCGCGTCCACCAGGGCGCTGACCAGGGCAGACATCCCGCCCTCGATCGTCCCGAAGATCGGCTTGGGGCTCGGTGCCGCCCCGGCTCCCGCAGCGAGGCCGGTGGCCGGGCCTGCACTCGTACCCAGCGCGGCGCGCACGGCACCGGCCAGCGTGTCATGAGTCCGGGCGGCAGCCGCCAGCGTGGGCAGCGTGGTCGCGAGGGAGAGCCCGTCGGCCCGGCCCGCGTACACGCCACCGAGCATCGGGTCGACGAGCCGGTCGACCACCTCCGAGCCGTACCGCGCCCGGACCAGCTCCCCCACCGACACGTCCTGCCCGGCCGCGAGCAGCGGGCCGGTCGTCGCCGGCTCCGGCGTGGCAGTGGCCACATCCCCGAGTGCCGAAGTGTCCGCGGGCACACCGACGAGCGTCCCGGCCGGGATCGGCAGCAGCCGGCCACCGAGGGCGAGCGCCGCCGGTACCCGGGCCGGGTGCACGACCGCCAGGCCCAGCTCGGCCGCGAGGTCGGCGACCGCAGGGTCCCGTACCAGGAAAGCCTCGGCACCAGCCTCGACACGCACCCCGGCCAGCGAACCCGCCCGCAGCTTCCCGCCCGGCTCGGGCGCCTGCTCGATCAGCGTGATCCGGCACCCGGGGTCGCGCTGGCGGAGCCGGTAGGCGGCCGTCAACCCGGCGATACCCCCGCCGATGACTACGACGTGTGCCAACCCGACCTCCTCGCGTAACGAAAAGCCACTAGCCGACCGCCCTCGGATGGATCAGACTCGGAGTGTGAATATCGCAGCTCTAGCCCATGATCCATTGACGCCGGCCGCCGAGCTGGCCGCCGCGGTCTATTCCTGCGAAGACCCTCTGGAGCTCCCCGTCATCCTCGGCCTCGCCGAGCACCGGGACGCCCAGGTCCGCCAGGCCGTCGCGGCGCAGCTGCCACTGCTCGCCGACCCCAAACCACAGTCCGTGATCACCGCGCTGCTCCGCCTGACCAGCGATCCGTCCCCCGACGTGCGGGACTGGGCGTGTTTCGCCCTCGGTACGCAGTGTCCGGACATCGACACCCCCGAGCTGCGCGACGCCCTCGCCGCCCGGCTCACCGACCCCGACAACGAGACCCGCTGCGAGGCGCTGTTCGGCCTCGCCCAGCGCCGCGACTCCCGCGCGCTGCCCGCCCTGCACAAGGCCCTGGCGGGCGACAGCGTCTGGCTGATGGAGATCGAGGCCGCCGGAGCGCTCGGCGACCCCAGCCTGCACACCCCGATCCGCGGCCACCTCGACGGCTGGGCCCCGGCCGACGTCGGCCGGGTCTGCGCGGCCCTGCGGCTCACCGACCCCGACGGGCCCGGCGAGGACCTGGTCGAAGGACTCGCCGACTGGTATTCCCACGGTGGCCCCCACCCCGACGAACCCCAGCCCTACTGGTGGGGCATCGCCCTCACCATGCTGAACCTCGCACCGCACCGCTCCGTCGAACTCGCCACGGCCGTGGCCCGGAAGCTGACCGGAGACGAGGCGGGACTGCACGCCCTGCACAACTCCGGCCTGGCCTCCGACGCCAGGGAACACGGCTGGACCTGAGGCCTTACAGCCCGGCGTGGACCAGGTCCACGACCCGCTTGAGCACGTCAGGATCGTTGTCCGGCATCACGCCGTGACCGAGGTTGAACACATGCCCCGGCGCCTTGGCGCCCTCAGCGAGCACCCGGCGGACCTCGCGCTCCACCACGTCCGCCGGAGCGAACAGGACAGTGGGGTCCAGATTTCCCTGGACCGCGTATCGGCCGCCCAGCCGGGCGCTGGCGACATCCAGCGGAGTACGCCAGTCCACGCCGACCACGTCCGCGCCAGCCTCACCGATCGCTTCCAGCATGTGCCCGGTGCCCACTCCGAAGTGGATACGCGGCACGCGCAGGCCGTCGAGCACCGCCGCCGAGTGCGGCATCGCGAACTGGCGGTAGTCAGCCTCCGACAGCGCGCCAGCCCACGAGTCGAACAGCTGGATCGTCCGCGCGCCCGCAGCGATCTGCGTTTCCAGGAACACCCGCGCCATCCGGGCCAGCTTCGCGCACAGCGCGTGCCAGACGTCCGGAGCGCCGTACATCAGCGTCTTCGTGTTGACGTACGTCCGGGACGGGCCGCCCTCGACCAGGTAGCTGGCCAGGGTGAACGGGGCGCCGGCGAAACCGATCAGCGGGGTGTCCTCGCCCAGCTCACGGACGAGCAGCCGGACAGCCTCCGTGATGTACGGCAGGTCCTCGGGGCTCAGCTCACGGATCGCCTCGACGTCGGCCATCGTGCGGACCGGGCTGTCGAGCACCGGCCCGACGCCGGCCTTGATGTCGATCGGCACCCCGGCCGCCGCCACCGGCACGACGATGTCGCTGAAGAAGATCGCGGCATCGACACCGTACCGCCGGACCGGCTGCAAGGTGATCTCCGTGACCAGCGCGGGGTCCCGGCACGCGTCGAGCATCCGGTTCCCTGACCTGATCTTCTTGTACTCCGGCAGCGAGCGGCCAGCCTGGCGCATGAACCACACCGGGGTGTGCGAGGCGGGCTCGCGGCGTACCGCGTTCAGGAAAGCACTCATCCCGGCCATCGTCGCATGAGCCGCCCGCGTCGGCGCGGCGTGCCCCCGGCCGGCCGTGGCGTACGCCTATGCTGCGATTCATGGCGCAGACGACCGCGCTCCCCGATCCGTTCCGCCGGGCGGTCGAGGGGCTCAGAGCGGTACACCCCCGCGCCGAGATCCTGCTCGAGGAGATCGTCGCTCCCAAGAAGCTCGCGCCGTACGCCTTCGCGCTCAGCGCGACCGTGCTCCGCAAGGACGAGGAAGTGGCGACCGGCAGGCTCGTGCTGCTGTACGACCCGGCGGGTCACCCGGCATGGGAAGGCCAGCTCCGGCTGGTCAGTTACGTGAGTGCCGACGTCGAACCGGAGATCGCGGCCGATGTCCTGCTCCCGGAGGTGAGCTGGAGCTGGCTGATCGACGCCCTGACGGCCGCCGGGGCCGGGCACGTCGCGGCGGGCGGGACGGTCACGCAGACCCTCTCCACCCGGTTCGGCGACCTGGCCGGTGAGCCGCCGGCCGCCGACGTCGAGCTGCGGGCCTCGTGGACGCCGCTCGACCCGGACGGGCTCGCCTCGCACCTGGAGGCGTGGTGCGTGCTGCTGGCCTCGACGGCCGGGCTGCCGCCGCCGGGGGTCGCCTCGCTGCGGTGAGGCCCGGGGTACCCGTGTGATGTGCGGCACAGCGCGCTGATCGTCCTAGGGGGCTGGGGTGATCGCGGGCTGGACGGCAGCCGGGGCCGGTCGGATCCGGGTACAAAATTCGTAGTTAATGACAAACGGGCCGCGCCGGGAGGTCCGGCAGCGGCCCGAAACGGTCTGGGGCTGGTATTACTTCAGGAAGCTGTAGCCGGCGTCCTTGCAGGGCTTGTCGAGATCCACCAGGATCTGGGCCGCCTTGCCGTCGGTGCCGCCGAGGGCAGCGAAGAAGTCGTCGACGAGCTTGAGGCACTTCTCCTGCCCCTCGCTCTTCTTCTGCGCCTTCTCCAGCTCGGACTTGGCGGTGCTGAGCTGGCTGGTCAGCTCGCTGACCTTCTTGTCACGCTCGGAGATCGTCGTCTTCTGGGCCGCGATCTCCTTCTGGGCCTTCGAGTTCGCGTCGGCCTTGGAGATCAGCAGACCGCCGAGCACCGCGACCAGGATGAACAGCAGGACGACGAAGCCGGCCAGGATCGGGGTGGCCTTGCTCTTCTGCGGGGCCAGCTGCCCGGGCGGTGCCGACATCGGGACACCGGACATCGGCACTCCGGACATGGGCGCAGCCGACATGGGCTGAGCGGACATGGGCGCGCCGGAGACGGGCGGGGCGGAGAACTGCTGGGGGAACTGCTCCTGCTGGTACTGCGGGTACTGCGGGGGGATCGGTGCCGGGCCAGGCTGGTACGGCTGCGGGGCCTCAGGCTGGGTCATGCTCAAGCTCCATTGTGGTGAGAGGTCGCGAGAGCGGATGGCCGCCGCTCCCCCGTGACGCTCATTAATGAGCGCACATCCGCCCGGCGCTGACAATAGCGCTTCTGGTTACCGACATTTTTATTTCGTGTACGGCTCCGCCTGATTGCACGGCGTGCGCATCTGGTCCAGGATCCCTTGCGCCGAAGCGCGCTTCGCTTCGTCCTGTGAGGTCACAGCGTCGAGGAACTGGAAAGTCAGCTTGAGGCAGGTCGCGACGACGCGCTTCTGCTCCTCCAGGTCCTTTCCGGTGTTCTGCGAGCCGGCCAGCTGCTGCTTCGTCTTTTCCAGATCACTCTTGGCCGTATTGAGCTGCCCGGTCAGCTCGGTGATCTTCTGTTCCTTCTGTGCGACGGTATCTGCCTTCTTCTGCGCCTCCGCCGCGTCGCCGGCCTTCACGAAGTACATGCCCGTCATGACGGCGGCGATCAGGAAGAACACCGCGCACAGGATCGCGAGGACGCCGGTCGCGCGGCTGCGGCCAGGCAGCCTGACCGCGGTGCCGTACCCGGTGACCGGGGTGCCGGAGATCGGCGGCCCGGAGTACATGGGCGGGGTGCTGGCGGTGGTGGGGACGCTGCTGGGCTTGCCCTTGCCGGCCGCCGGCGGGGTGCTCGCGGCCGGCGGGGTGACCGGCCACACGCCCGGCTGCTCCGGCGGGAAGACGGCCGCGCTGTCCTGGGCGGCACCAGCCTGGATCACACCCGCCGTGTTCACAGTGGACTGCTCGCTGTCGGCCCCGCCGGCCGGCACGTAGATCGTCGCCTGCTCCCCGCCCTCCCTGAGGAACGGGTGCCCCATCACCGCCAGGTCACCCTCCGAGGCCGGCGGCTTGCTGGCCTGGTAGATGGTGGGCTGCTCGGAGTCCTCCGGGCGGTAGATGGCCGGGGGCTCCGGGGTGTATCCACCGGCAGGCTCGGGCTTGGACATGGGGGCTCTCCAGACACACGACGGCACGCAGTGCGGGGCCACACCCTAACCACCCCGCGCAAGCCCCATAAACTGCTCGGATGGCCGATGACCACCCGTCCCCCACGTACCCGCACGACGCCGAGCAGCCCCACCACACCGCGCTCCTCACCGAGCCCAGGGACGGCACCCCGGAACCGATCACCGATCCGGCCGGTCTGGCGGCGTACGTGGCCAGGCTGCTGGCGGGCACCGGCCCCGTGGCGGTGGACGCCGAGCGGGCCTCCGGGTACCGGTACGGGCAGCGGGCGTACCTCATCCAGATCCGGCGGGCCGGGGCTGGCACCGCGCTGGTCGACCCGATCCCGCTGGCCGGGGACTTCGAGCCGCTGGCCGAGGCGCTGACCGGCGTCGAGTGGGTACTGCACGCGGCGAGCCAGGACCTGCCGTGCCTGGCCGAGCTGGGCCTTCGGCCGTCGAAGCTGTTCGACACGGAGCTGGGTGCGCGGCTGGCCGGGTTCGAGCGGGTCGGGCTGGCGGCGCTGACGGAGTCGCTGCTCGGGTACACGCTGGAGAAGCACCACTCGGCCGCGGACTGGAGCAGCCGTCCCCTCCCGGAGTCCTGGCTGACCTACGCCGCCCTCGACGTGGAACTGCTGGTCGAGCTGCGCTACGCCCTCGGTACCGAGCTGGAACGGCAGGGCAAGCTGGCCTGGGCAGAGGAGGAGTTCGCGGCCCTGGCCAGCGCGGCCCCGCCCGCGCCGCGTACCGACCCGTGGCGCCGCACCTCCGGCATGCACAAGGTACGAGGCGCCCGGGCGCTCGGCCGGGTCCGGGCACTGTGGACGGCCCGCGACACCCTGGCGGCGAAGCGGGACACCGCCCCCGGCCGGATCCTGCCCGACGCCGCGATCGTCGCCGCCGCGCAGCACGACCCGAAGAACGAGGCCGAGCTGTTCGCACTGCCGGCCTTCGGGGGCCGGGCGACCCGCAGGCTCGCCAAGCTCTGGCTGGACGCGCTGTCGGACGTGCGAGCGCTGTCCGACAAGGAGCTGCCGACGGCCGCCGTGCCGAACGACGCGCCGCCGCCCCCGCACCGCTGGGCCGACAAGGACCCGGAGGCGGCCGACCGGCTCGCCAGGGCGCGGGAGGCTGTCAGCCTGCTGGCCGGCGAGTACGGGCTGCCCCAGGAGAACCTGCTAACCCCGGACATCGTGCGCCGGTTGTGCTGGTCCCCACCGGAAGATGGTGATGTGCCCGGTTTCCTCCGCAGGCACGGCGCCCGGGAATGGCAGATCGAACTCACATCGCCAGCCCTGGTGACGGCGCTCATTACTCCGCAGTAACATCGTGGGCATAGGCCGACTCAAGGAGGCTCGCGTGCCCCGTTCTGTCCGGGATGTCGTCTTCATCGACGGTGTCCGTACGCCCTTCGGCAAAGCCGGCGGGATGTATGCGGAGACCCGCGCCGATGACCTGGTCATCCGCTGTATCCGCGAACTGCTGCACCGCAACCCGGCTCTGCCGCCCGAGAAGGTGGAAGAGGTCGCCATCGCGGCCACCACCCAGATCGGCGACCAGGGCCTCACGATCGGCCGGACCGCGGCCCTGCTGTCCGGGCTGCCCAAGACCGTCCCCGGCTACGCGATCGACCGGATGTGCGCCGGCGCGATGACCGCGGTGACCACGGTGGCTGGCTCGATCGCCTCCGGCGCGATCGACATCGCCATCGCCGGCGGCGTGGAGCACATGGGCCGCCACCCGATGGGCGAGGGCGTGGACCCCAACCCGCGCATCCTCGCCGAGAAGCTCGTCGACCCGTCGGCGCTGGTCATGGGCCAGACCGCCGAGAACCTGCACGACCGGGTGCCTGGCGTGACCAAGGAGCGGTGCGACGCCTTCGCCCTGGCCAGCCAGGAGAAGGTCGCCGCCGCGTACGCCGCCGGCAAGATCCAGCCCGATCTCGTACCGATCGCCACCCGCGACGACGAGGGCGGCTGGGGCCTGGCGTCGGTCGACGAGGCCCCGCGCTCCACCAGCATGGAGAAGCTCGCCTCGCTGCGGACCCCGTTCCGCCCGCACGGCAAGGTGACGGCCGGTAACGCGGCCGGCATCAACGACGGCGCCACCGCGTGCATCGTCGCCTCTGCCGAGACCGCGGAGGAGCTGGGCCTGCCGGTCGCCATGAAGCTGGTCGGCTACGCCTACGTCGGCGTGGAGCCCGAGGTCATGGGCTACGGCCCGGTCCCGGCCGCCGAGAAGGCGCTGGCCAAGACCGGCCTGTCGATCGAGGACATCGGCCTGTTCGAGCTGAACGAGGCGTTCGCCGTGCAGGTGCTCGCGTTCCTCGACCACTTCAAGATCGCTGACGACGACCCGCGCGTGAACCCGTGGGGCGGCGCGATCGCGATCGGCCACCCGCTGGCCAGCTCCGGTGTCCGGCTGATGACGCAGCTCGCCCGGCAGTTCGCCGAGCGGCCCGACGTCCGCTACGGCATGAACGCCATGTGCGTCGGCATCGGCATGGGCGCGGCTGTCATCTGGGAGAACCCGCACTGGGAAGGTGCTAAGTGACTGAGGTTGTAACCAAGGCGATCCTTCGCTTTGTCTCCGTCCCCGGCCTCGACGGCAAGGCCGCGCTGATCACGCTCGACAACGGGCTGGACTACCGCAAGCCGAACACGTTCGGCGCCGAGGGCCTGGCCTCGCTGTCCGAGGCGTTCGACGCGGCGGTCGCGGAGAACCCGGCGTTCATCGCGGTCACCGGCAAGCCGTACATCTTCTCCGTCGGCGCCGACCTGACCGGCATGCCGCAGGTCACCAGCCGGGAGCAGGCGCTGGAGATCGGCCGGCTCGGCCACCGCGTCTTCGCCAAGTTCAAGAACTCCGCTGTACCGACGTTCGCGTTCGTCAACGGCGCGGCGATGGGCGGCGGGCTCGAACTGACCCTGCACTGCCACTACCGGAGCATCTCGTACGGCGCGGCGGCCCTCGCCCTGCCCGAGTGCTTCCTGGGTCTCGTACCCGGCTGGGGCGGCACGCAGCTCCTGCCGAACCTGATCGGCCCGGCTAACGCCGCCAAGGTCATCATCGAGAACCCGCTCAGCCAGAACCGGATGCTCAAGCCGGCCGACGCGAAGAAGCTCGGCATCGCCGACGTCCTCTTCCAGCCGGCCGAGTTCCTCGAGCGCTCGCTCGCCTGGGCCGCCTCCGTGGTCAAGGGCGAGACCACTGTGGAGCGTGCCGAGATCGACCGCGGGCCGGCCTGGTCCGCCGTGATCAGCTACGCCCGTGGCCTCCTCGACGAGAAGCTGCACGGCGCCGCCCCGGCTCCGTACCGCGCGCTTGACCTGATGGAGCTGGCCCGGACGGCTTCCTTCGCCGACGGCACGGCTGCCGAGGACGAAGCCCTCGCCGACCTGATCGCCTCCCCGGAGCTCCAGAACGGCCTGTACTCCTTCGACCTCGTCCAGCGCCGGGCCAAGCGCCCCGCTGGCGCGCCGGACCCGGACGACGGCCGCGACGTCAACAAGGTCGGCGTGGTCGGCGCGGGCCTGATGGCCAGCCAGCTCGCCCTGCTCTTCGCCCGCCGCCTCGAGGTACCGGTGATCCTCACCGACCTCGACCAGGAGCGCGTCGACCGTGGCGTCGGCTACGTGCACGCTGAGATCGACAAGCTGGTCGCCAAGGGCCGGCTCGCCGAGAGCAAGGCCGCGAAGCTGCGCGGCCTGGTCAGCGGCTCGGTTTCCAAGGAAGCGTTCGCGGACGCCGACCTGGTGATCGAGGCCGTCTTCGAGAACCTGGCCGTCAAGAAGCAGGTCTTCGCCGAGCTGGAGGCCGTGGTCAGCGAGCAGTGCATCCTCGCGACCAACACGTCCTCCCTGTCGGTCACCGAGATGGCCGCAGACCTCAAGCACCCCGAGCGCGTGGTCGGCCTGCACTTCTTCAACCCGGTGGCCGTCATGCCGCTGCTGGAGATCGTCCGGGCCGAGAAGACCGACGAGGAGAGCCTGGCCACAGCGTTCGCGGTCGGCAAGGCGCTCAAGAAGTCGTGCGTGCTCGTCGCCGACGCCCCGGCGTTCGTGGTGAACCGGCTGCTCACCCGGTTCCTCGGCGAGATCCTCGGCGCGGTCGAGGAAGGCACGGACTTCGCCGTCGCCGACCAGTCGGTGGACGCGCTCGGCATGCCGATGCGCCCGCTGACCCTGGTCGGGCTGGTCGGCCCGGCCGTCGCGCTGCACGTCGCCGAGACGCTGCACGAGGCGTTCCCCGACCGGTTCAAGGTCTCCTCGAAGCTCGGCGAGCTGGTGAAGAGCGGCCTGACCGCGTTCTACACCGCCGACGGCGAGCTCGACCCGCGGGTCACCGAGATCTACGGCCCGCGCGAGGGCGGCCCGACCGGCGAGGAGCTCAAGGAGCGGGCCCTGGGCGCGCTCGCCGAGGAGATCAGGCTGATGCTGGCCGAGGGCGTGGTCGCCGACGCCAAGGACATCGACCTGTGCATGATCCTCGGGGCCGGCTGGCCGTTCCACCTGGGCGGCATCACGCCGTACCTGGCCCGCCAGGGCAAGCTCTGACCTGAACGACGAAAGAGCCCCGGAGTACTTGGTACTCCGGGGCTCTTTCGCGCAGGAGACTAGTCCTCGTCGTCGTCCTCGAACGGCTCGTAGTCCTCGTCCTCCTCGGCGGACCAGGTCGCCTCGACGACCTCGATGCCCTCGGTGCCGTCGAGCAGGCCGTCCAGGTTCACCACGAGGGCGACGGCGTCGGCGATGTCCTCGGAGGCGATCCGCTCCAGGGCCTCGGCGCGCTCCTCTTCCGGCATGTCGGTGGCGGCGTCCACGGCGGCACGGGCGGCGGCGCGCACGGCGGCCTCGTCGACGACCTCGACCACGATCTCCGCAGGAATCCGGACGTATCGGGTTTGCGTTGTTTCCACAGTCATGGCGCGAGCCTACGCCAGCCCGGACGCCAGCCCCGCCTCGGCCTCACGCTCACACCCGGCGGCAGCCGGGCTGGCCGGGGCCCGGTACCAGGTCAAGTTTGGGCAACAAGACGGCCGTGACCAGAGGAATCGGCCAGCGGCGATGACAGGCCCGGGGTTAGATTCGCGTCTCCCCCCGACGTAAGGACCTTCCTGTGCCCCGCACTGTCCGCATCGCCTTCCTGGCACTTCTCGGTATCGCCGTGCTCAGCCTCATCCTCGTCGCCTCCAGCTTCGCGGCCGTGGTCAAGCTGGAGGACATCCTGGAAGGCCTCCCGGAGAAACAGAGGTGGGAGCTCGAGTCGATCCTGGTCTACACCAGGACCAGCCTGTACGCGGGCATCGTCATGGCGTTGTCCGCGCTCCTTCTCCCGTTGATCCGCAGGGGACGGCTGCGCTGGCTGGTGCTCACCGGGCTCGGCTTCCTGACCGCCTACATGGGTGCCGTGATGTCCAGCGAGTCCGGCCACGTGTCTGCGGCCGGCACCGCCGACCCGGCAGGCATCAACGCGATCGAGGCGAAACTGCTGCACCCGGGCAAGATCGCGATCCAGTTCAGTACCGAGATCGGCATCATGGCGCTGCTCGTGCTCGCGCTCCTGATGCTGGTCCTGGAACCGTCGCGGGTCTACTTCTACGAGAAGACCCACCCCGTCCGGCGGGACTTCGCCTGAGCCGCCCGGGGCGCTGTGCCCCTCGTTCGGAGTGATCTAGGGGCGGTTGTACGGCACGCTCGCCGCGCCCCGGCTGATCGGGGTGGTCGCGGCCGCGGGTAGCAGTACGGTGACCTCCATGCCGCCGCCCGGCCGGGCCGTTGCCCGTACCGTCCCGGCGTGCGCGTCGCACACCGCGCGGACGATCGACAGGCCGAGGCCGGCGCCCCGGGAGCCGGTACGTTCCAGCCCGCCCCGGCGGAACGGCTCGAACAGCGATGGCACCTCGGCCGGTTCCAGCTCGGGGCCGGTGTTGGCCACCACGAGCCAGGCGTGCTCGGAGTTGACCCCGGTGCTGACCCACAGGTAGCCGGCCGGGGTGTTGTACCGGACGGCGTTCTCCACGAGATTCCCCGCGAGCCGGTCGAGCAGGCCGGGGTCGCCGACCACCGGGGCCGGGCGCAGCTCGGTGAGGACCTGGATGCCGAGCCGGGCGACCTCGCGCTGCACCGGGTGCAGTGCGCTGGTACAGGCCACGGCCAGGTCGACCGGTGCCTTGCGGGCCAGCCGCCTGCCTGCCTGTGCCTCGGTGCGCGCGAGCAGCAGCAGCGAGTCGACGAGGCTGTTGGCCCGGGTGGAGGCGTCGCGGAGCACCTTGGCCATCCGGCGGTACTCGGCGAGGTCGGCATCCGGGTCGGTCAGCGTCACGTCGACCTCGGTCCGCATGACGGCGAGCGGGGTACGCAGCTCGTGGGAGGCGTTGGCGACGAAGCGCTTCTGGCTGTCGAAGGCCCCGGCCAGCCGGTCGAGCATCGCGTCGAAGGTCGCGGCCAGCTCGGCGATCTCGTCGTCGGGGCCGGAGTACCGCAGCCGCTGGTCCAGCGTCTCCGTGGACAGCCGCCGCGCGGTCGTGGTGACCTGTTCGAGGGGCCGCAGCGCCCGCTTCGTGATCCAGTACCCGCCGAGGACCCCGAGGGTGCCCAGGATCGCCAGGGCGGCCAGCCCGGCCACCAGCATGACGGCCGAGCTGACTCCCGAGCGGGCCATCAGCCAGCTGAACAGGATCAGCAGGGCACCGGAGCCGATCAGCAGCAGGCCGTTGAGCAGGCTGATCCGGCGGCGCAGGGTCGGGCGGGGCATCCGGCTGCCGTTCCGGCCCGTGCCGGCGGAGCCGTCCGTGCGGCCATCGGTGCGGCTCACAGGCCAGCTCCGGCCCGGCTGACGGCACTCACCACGGGGTACGCCGTGCGGTTCATCGTGCGGTGATCCGGTAACCGGCGCCGACCACGGTCTCGATCAGCGGCGGGTCACCGAGCTTCTTGCGCAGGGTCATCATGGTGACCCGGACCGTGGTGGTGAACGGGTCGGCGTTGGCGTCCCAGACGCGTTCCAGGAGTTCCTCACTGGACACCACGGCACCCTGAGCCTTGATCAGGACCCTGAGCAGGCCGAACTCCTTGCGGGTCAGCTCCAGCGCCCGCCCGCCGCGTTCGGCGGTGAGCCGGGCCGGGTCGAGCGAGACGTCACCGGCGCGCAGGACGGGCGGCGCGACGGGAGTGGCACGGCGGCCCAGCGCCCGGACCCGGGCGACCAGTTCCTCGAAGGCGAAGGGCTTGCCGAGGTAGTCGTCGGCGCCGAGTTCCAGGCCCTCGATCCGGTCGGCGACGCTGCCGCTGGCGGTCAGCATCAGCACCCGGGTCAGGGCTCCGGAGGCGATCAGGTCGGCACACAGCGCGTCACCGGACATCCCGGGCAGGTCACGGTCGAGGACCAGCACGTCGTACCGGGTCGTCATCGCCTGGAAATGGCCGTCCTTACCGTCGTAGGCCACGTCGACCGCCATGCCCTGCCGGCGCAGGCCACGGGCGATGGCGTCGGCCAGGTGCCGCTCATCCTCCACCACCAGCACTCGCACTCGGGCGCCCTCCCGTCGACGTCTGCGTACCCCGCCGGATGGTAACCCGCGCGGGCGGATGACGCCCCCTTCGGTGGCAGTTCCGCCGGTATCGCATGCGTGAGGGCGCGAAAAGGGACGGGCCTGCACGAAGCAGGACCCGCCCCCAGATGCAGAACGGACTACGCGTTCAGCTCGCTCGTGTCCACGTCGGCGTCGAGGCCTGACAGCAGGCCGGTGATGTCACGGGCCACGTCCTGGGCGGTGAGGCCCAGGTCGGCGAGGATCTCGTTGCGGCTGCCGTGCGGGTGCCAGGCGGCCGGTACGCCGTAGACGCGCACCGGGGCGGTCACCCCGGCCTCGCGCAGCGCGGAGGCCACGGCCTCGCCGACGCCGCCGGTCTTCACGCCGTCCTCGACGGTGACGACGAGGCGGTGCTCGGCGGCCAGCTCCGCGATGGCCTCCGGCACGGGCCGGACCCAGCGCGGGTCGACGACGGTCACGCCGTAGCCGTGCTCGGTGAGCCGGCTCGCGGCCTCCATGCCGAGGTGGCCGAAGGCGCCGACCGCGACGATCAGGACGTCCTTGGACGAGCCCTCCGCGAGCACGTCCACCCCGCCTGCGCTTCGCACGGCGGGCAGCGCGGCCGGCACGGAACCCGTCGGGAACCGGACGATCGTCGGCCCGTCCGTCACGGCGACGGCCTCACGCAGCTCCTCGCGGAGGGTGGCCGCGTCACGCGGGGCGGCGATCCGGATACCCGGTACGACGCCGAAGACCGACATGTCCCAGATGCCGTAGTGGCTCGGCCCGTCCGGCCCGGTGATCCCGGCCCGGTCCAGCACGAAGGTGACCCCGAGCTTGTGCATCGCCACGTCCAGCAGCACCTGGTCGAAGGCCCGGTTGAGGAAGGTCGCGTACACCGCGACGACCGGGTGCGCCCCGCCCATCGCGAGACCGGCGGCCGACGTGGCGGCGTGCTGCTCGGCGATGCCGACGTCGTAGGCCCGCTCCGGGTACGCGCGCATGAGCTTCGCGATGCCGGTCGGCTCGGCCATCGCGGCCGTGATGCCGACGATGTCCGGCCGCTCGCCGGCCAGCTCGACCAGCTCGTCACCGAAGACGGAGGTCCACTTGAGACTGGGCGCGGCGGTGAGCTTGCCGGTCAGCGGGTTGAACGCGCCGGGGCCGTGCATCATGTCGGCCTCGTCGTCCTCGGCCGGGCGGTAGCCGTAACCCTTCTTGGTCACGGCGTGCACGATGACCGGGCCGCCGAAGCCCTTGGCCCGCTCCAGTGCCTTCTCCATCGCGGCGAGGTCGTGGCCGTCGACCGGGCCGAAGTACTTGAGCCCGAGGTCCTCGAACATCGCCTGCGGGGCGATCGCGTCCTTCAGCCCGCGCTTGACGGCGTGCAGGGCCTCGAACAGCGGCGGGCCGACGAGCGGCGTGCGGCCGAGGGCGTCCTTGACCAGGTCGAGGACCCGCTCGTACGAGGGGTTCAGCCGCAGCGTCGCCAGGTGGTCGGCGAACCCGCCGATGGTCGGCGCGTAGGAGCGGCCGTTGTCGTTGACGACGATCACGACTGACCGGTCGGTACCGGCGGCGATGTTGTTCAGCGCCTCCCAGCACATGCCGCCCGTGAGCGCACCGTCGCCGACGACGGCCACCACGTGCCGGTCCTCGCCCCGGAGCTGGAAGGCCTTGGCGATGCCGTCCGCGTACGACAGGGCGGTGGAGGCGTGCGAGTTCTCGATGAGGTCGTGTTCGCTCTCGGCCTGGCTGGGGTAGCCGGTGAGGCCGCCGCGCTGGCGGAGCTGGTCGAAGCCCTCCTGCCGGCCGGTGAGGATCTTGTGCACGTAGGCCTGGTGCCCGGTGTCGAAGAGGACCCGGTCGCGCGGCGAGTCGAAGACCCGGTGGATCGCGATGGTCATCTCCACGACGCCCAGGTTGGGGCCGAGGTGGCCACCGGTCTTGGAGACCTTGTCGACCAGGAAGTCGCGGATCTCGGCCGCCAGGGTGTCCAGCTGCGCGGGGGTCAGCCCGTGCAGGTCCCGCGGGCCGGTGATGGACGCGAGGACGCCCGTGCCTTCAGTGCTGCTCATAGCAAACCAGCCTAGCGTGCAAGGCCATCCCGGATCTTGTCGCGCCGACAACCTTCACAAGGTCTGCACGACCAGCGGCCCCGACGTGCAAAAACCCAAAACCATGATTTTGTACCTGCGGCCAGGCTCCCCGTTCCTCCCAGGGCTGAACGCACCGGGCGGCGTGGCCCGCGTCACCCCGATACGTTCGCCCCATGACGACGACACACGCCGCGTACGACCAGCACGCCGCCTGGTACGAGGACTTCGTCACAGGCAACCCCTACACCCAGCTGGTGTCCGCGCTGCTCACCGAGCTCCTCGGTACCGGCACCGGCCTGGCGGTCGAGCTGGGCTGTGGCACGGGCATCCACGCGGACACCGTCCGGGCCACGGGCCGCACGCCGATCGGGTTCGACATCTCAGCCGGCCAGCTGGGTTTCGCCGCCGGCAGGCTCCCGGTCGCGCGGGCGGACGTCGCGGCAATCCCGCTCCCCGACGCCTCGGTGAGCACGGTCATCGCGGTCCTGATCCACACCGACGTGCCCGACTACCCGGCGGCGCTGCGTGAGGCAGCCAGGATCCTGAAGCCGGGTGGCCGCTTCGTCCACATCGGCGTGCACCCCTGCTTCACCGGAGCCTTCTCCGACCGCTCCGACCCCGCCCGCGTGATCATCACCAGTGAGCTGTACGGCCACACCGGCGTCAGCTTCGAGTCCTGGTCCCCCAACGGCGTCCGCGCCCGCGTCGGCGCCCGCCACCTGCCCATCGCGGACCTGATCAACGCCACCCTGGCGGCCGGCCTCACCCTCACAACCACAGCCGAACGAGGCCAGGGCCCCCTCCCAGACCTGTTCGGCATAGCCGCGACCCGTTCTTGATCTTTGCTCTTGATCTCACACGAAGTGGCCCGCTGAGGGCGGATCTGGCAAGCGAAACGGCTTCCCTCGTACCGCAGTGTTGTACGTGGGAAGCCGTTTCGCGCAGTCCAGATTCGTCCTCAGCGGGTCCAAACGGTCAAGGTCTGAACAACGCTACGCATTCGACGTGGTGGGTCATCGGGAAGCAGTCGAAGGCGCGCAGGCCCGCCAGCTCCCACCGGTACGACCGGAAGGTCCTCACGTCCCGGGCCAGCGCGGCCGGGTCGCACGCGACGTAGGCGACGGCCCGGGCGCCTGTCGCCACGATCTCCTCGATCACGGCGGCTCCGGCCCCGGCCCGTGGCGGGTCGAGTACGACGATGTCGGCCTCGCCGAGCCCTTCCAGCACGCGCTCCACCCGGCCGGTGACCACGTGGACCTGCGGCAGGCCGTCCAGGAGCTTCGCCGCGCCCGCCGTACCGGCCGGGTCGGCCTCCACCAGCGTCACAGAGCCCGTGATGCCCACCGCCTCGGCGAGCGGCACGGAGAACAGGCCCGACCCGCCGTACAGGTCGAAGGCCCGCTCCCCCGGCTGCGGAGCCAGGAACTCGAGCACCGCGGCAGCCAGGGTGCCCGCCGACTCCGGGTGCACCTGCCAGAAGGCTTCGGCCGGCAGTTCCCAGGTGTGCCCGGCCGCCGACTCGTGTACCCGGGCCGGCCCCGACACCACCCTCGGGCGGCCACGGCCCAGGCGGGTGAGCACGGAAAGCTCACCGGCCGAGGAGCTGACCACCTCGACAGCGTCCACGCCGCGCCACTGGCGGCCGGTCACGGGGGCCTTGCGGATCGCCGGGGTCGCGATCAGGCACTCGCCGATCGGGATGACCTCGTGCGAGCGGGCCGGGTGGAAGCCGGGGTAGCCGTGCTGGTCCACCGCGTACTGGACGCGGGTACGCCAGCCCAGCGGCCCGCCCGGCAGTTCCTCCACGGTGACGTCCACGCCGGGCAGTCCGCCGAGGCGCGCCAGCTGCTCGCGTACGACATCGGCTTTGAGGTCGCGCTGCGCCGCAGGCGTGGCGTGCTGGAAGTCGCAGCCGCCGCACCCACCCGGGTGGGCATAGCGGCAGGGCGCTGGGACCCGGTCGGGGGAGGGCTGGAGTATCTCGATCGCGTCGGCCCGCAGGTAACCCTTGCGCTCCTCGGTGATCCGGGCGCGGACCCGCTCACCGGGCAGCGCGTGCCGGACGAAGACGACCAGCTCGTCCAGCCTGGCCACACAGTGCCCGCCATGGGCCACCGGCCCGATGTCGAGGACCACCTCGCGCGGCGCGTGCGCGTATCTCATTCGCTGTCACCCGGCCGCGGGCCGCGGACGACGCCCGCGCCGAGCCGCTGGTCGAGCTTGCGCAGATCCTTGTGCTCGCTGGACGCGAGCTGCCACGGCACGCTGGTCACCATCACACCCGGTTCGAAGAGGAGCCGGCCCTTGAGCCGCAGAGCGCTCTGATTGTGCAGGAGGTGCTCCCACCAGCGGCCGACCACGTACTCGGGGATGAACACCGTCACCACGTCACGCGGGGCGTCGCGGCGGAGCGACTTCACGTAGTCGACGATCGGCTTGGTGATCTCCCGGTACGGGGAATCGATCACTGTCAGTGGCACCGGGATGTCGTGCGCGCTCCACTCCGCCTGGAGGCCCCGCGTGTCGCGTTCGTCGATGTTGACCGTGACGGCGGTCAGGGAGTCCGGCCGCATGGCCCGCGCGTACTTCAGCGCGCGCAGCGTCGGCAGGTGCACCTTGCTGACCAGCACGATCGCGTGGTTGCGGGCCGGCAGGGTCATCGCCATGTCCTCCGGCGCGACCAGCTCGGCCGACACGCGGTCGTAGTGGCTGCGGATCGCGGTCATGATCACGAACAGGACAGCCATCGCGGCGATCGCGATCCACGCCCCGGACAGGAACTTCGTGATCAGCACGATGATCAGGACCACGCCGGTCAGCACGAGGCCGATCATGTTGATGATCCGCGAGCGGTGCATCCGGTTACGGGCTCCCGGGTCGCGTTCGGTGCGCAGCAGCTTGTTCCAGTGCCGGACCATGCCGGTCTGCGACAGGGTGAACGACACGAACACGCCGACGATGTAGAGCTGGATCAGCCGGGTCGGCTCGGCCTTGAAGGCCACGATGAGCACGGTGGCGAACACCGACAGGAAGAGGATGCCGTTCGAGAAGGCCAGCCGGTCGCCACGGGTGTGCAGCTGACGCGGCAGCCAGCGGTCCTGGGCCAGGATCGAGCCGAGCACCGGGAAACCGTTGAAGGCC
Source organism: Longispora albida DSM 44784 (assembly GCF_000379825.1). Taxonomy (GTDB): domain Bacteria; phylum Actinomycetota; class Actinomycetes; order Mycobacteriales; family Micromonosporaceae; genus Longispora; species Longispora albida. The sequence continues at coordinate 41,689 of NZ_KB903837.1, read as the reverse complement.
GTGTTGGCCGCCAGGAACAGGATCAGCGCGGTCACGGCCGCCACGACATAGAGGCCGACCGACTCCGCGCCGAACACGGCGTCGGCGATCTGCGTGGTCACGGTCTTCTGCACGTACCCGGCGGGCGCCGCGCCCAGCTGGCTGCCCGGATCCTCCACGTACTGGAGGCCGATCTCGCGGGACAGGAAGATCATGCCGAGCAGCATGCTGATCGACAGCGTGCCGAGCAGCAGGAGCGTGGTCGCGGCGTTCCTGCTCTTCGGCGGCTTGAACGCCGGTACGCCGTTGGAGATCGCCTCCACACCCGTCAGCGCCGTGCAGCCGGACGAGAACGCCCGCAGCAGCAGGAACGCCATCGCGAACTGTGTCATGTTCTCGTGGTCCGGCTCGGGCAGCACCTGCACGCCACGCTCGACGGCGCTCTCGGCCAGCACCGTCTCCCCGAGAACGAAGATCTTGACGAAGCCGTAGCCGATCATGCCGAGGATCACGACCATGAACCCGTAGGTCGGGATGGCGAACGCGCTGCCAGACTCCTTGATCCCGCGCAGGTTCATCGCGGTCAGCACGACGACTGCCGCCACCGCGATGAACACGGTGTGCTCCGCGACCCATGGCACGGCCGAGCCCAGGTTCTTCACGCCAGACGACACCGACACGGCGACGGTGAGGACGTAGTCGACCAGCAGCGCGCTGGCGACGCCCAGCCCCCACTTAGGACCGAGGTTGACTGTCGCCACCTCGTAGTCGCCGCCACCCGAGGGGTACGCGTGGACGTTCTGCCGGTAGCTGGCGACCACGACGACCATCACGAGGGCGACGGCCAGCGCCATCCACGGCGAGTACACAAAGGCCGCAGCCCCGGCCACCGACAGGGTCAGCAGGATCTCGTCCGGGGCGTACGCGACGGACGACAGGGCGTCGGAGGCGAAGACCGGGAGGGCGATCCGTTTCGGCAGCAGGCTGTGATGGAGCCGGTCGGAGCGAACCGGCCGGCCGACAAGCAGCCGTTTCAGGAAGGACGTCGGGCTGGCCACGCCCGACAGCGTACGTTGTGGCTGCACACGATGCTGACCGACCGGCGAAGTGGCACGCCGACCGTGTAGCGTCCCTGGCGGGGAAACTCTCGCTGGAGGCACGAGTTGCGAATCGTGATCATGGGCTGCGGACGGGTCGGCTCGACCCTCGCCCAGAGCCTGGAGGAACGCGGCCACGAGGTGGCCGTGATCGACCAGAATCCTGAGGCCTTCCGGCGGCTCGGCCCGGACTTCAGCGGGCACACCGTCACCGGGGTCGGCTTCGACGCCCAGGTGCTCCGCCAGGCCGGGATCGACCAGGCCGACGCCTTCGCCGCCGTGTCCAGCGGCGACAACTCGAACATCATCTCGGCCAGGGTCGCGCGCGAGACCTTCGGCGTGCACCGGGTCGTCGCCCGGATCTACGACCAGAAACGCGCGGAGGTGTACGAGCGGCTCGGCATCCCCACCGTCGCCACCGTGCGCTGGACAGCCGACCGGATGCTCCGCCACCTCGTACCGGAGTCCACGCCCGAGCTGTGGCGCGACCCGACCAGCACCCTCGCCATGATCGAGGTACCGGTGCACACCGACTGGATCGGCCACCCGCTCCGCCAGCTCGAGGAGGCGGCCGGCACCCGCGTGGCGTACCTGATGCGGTTCGGCATCGGTACCCTGCCGACGGCCTCGACGGCCATCCAGGACGGCGACCAGCTGTTCATGCTGCTCACGGACGGCATGATCCCGGCGGTCACCAAGGTCACCGGCTCGGCACCCGAGGGAGCGCACTGATGCGGATCGCGATCGCCGGGGCCGGCAACGTCGGCCGGTCCATCGCCACGGAGCTGATCGACAACGGCCACCAGGTGCTCCTGATCGACAAGCAGCCGAGCATGCTCCGCCCCGAGCGCGTACCCGACGCGGAGTGGCTGCTCGCCGACGCCTGCGAACTGTCCTCTTTGCAGAACGCCGAGCTGGCCAGCTGCGACGTCGTGGTCGCAGCCACCGGCGACGACAAGGTGAACCTGGTCGTCTCGCTGCTGGCCAAGACGGAGTTCGCCGTGCCGCGCGTCGTGGCCCGGGTCAACCGCGCCGAGAACGAGTGGCTGTTCACCGAGCAGTGGGGCGTGGACGTGTCCGTGTCCAAGCCGCGCCTGATGGCCGCGCTGGTCGAGGAGGCGGTCACCGTCGGCGAGCTGGTCCGGCTGATGACCTTCCGGCAGGGCCAGGCCAACCTGGTCGAGATCACGCTCCCCGACGACGCGCCGTACATCGGCCGGCCCGTCCGGGACATCACCCTGCCGCACGACTCGGCCCTGGTCGCGATCGTCCGCGGGAACCGGGTCATCGCCCCCAGCCCCGACGACCCGCTCGAAGCCGGCGACGAGGCGGTCTTCGTCTGCACCGCCGAGGTCGAGGACGCCGTCCGCCAGGTCATGCTCGGCATCTGAGCCCCAGCCGGGGCTCTCCTAGCGCGGAGTCAGCCGGACCAGGGTCAGGTACGCCTCTGGAGCCTCCACAGTGGCCGCTTCCACGATGTACGTGCCGGGCTCCAGGTCGATCCGCAGGTGCTCCTCGCCCGCGATCTGGCCGGCCTCGTAGACGGAGTCGAAGAGGACCACCGGCCCGGGCACCGTCCACCACGTGTGTGACACCCAGTCGGCCTCCGGCAGCAGCTCGCCGACGAGCGCCGGAAGGTCCCGATCCACGTCAGCCGCCGTCACTCGCAGGAAGGTCCGGTGCTCCGGCAGGTACGTCGTCCGGGCCGGCTCCTCGCCGAGAACGAGTGCTTCGAAGCCGCCGACGTTGATCACGTCCACGTGGTCCTCGACGTCACGGGCCCGGCCGTAGTCCCCCGGCTCGTCCGCATACCCGTCGCTGGCTCCGCCCCACTCGCGGCAGGCCGGCTCCGGCATCACGATCAGCGGGCCGCCCAGCGACCTCACCCAGGCCGGGCTCACAGCAGGCTCAGGCGGTGGCCGGGTTGACCGGGCGGCCGGCCCGCCGGACAGCCCACGCCGTCACGGCCAGGCCCAGCACCCACGGCGGGTACCCGAGGCCGAGGCGCGCGATGCCCAGCGCCGTGGCGCTCGCGGCCTCCGAGGCCCAGAGCGCGTACTGGATGCCGCCCTTGACCAGGAACAACGCGGCCCAGAAGCAGGTGACCCAGCGGAACGTGCGGACCAGCTCCATCCGGGCGGACCAGTCCTGCTTGCCGCCGTTGGCGACGACAGCCCACACGTAACCGATGATGGGCTTGCCGACCAGCACCGAGCCGAGCAGGACGACGCCGTAGACGACGTTGGTGATGATGCCGGGCAGGTAGAAGGCCTTGGCGTCGCCGGTCTTCCACGCCAGGTACGCGCCGATCGCGATGCCGACGAGCCCGTTGACCGCGTGCCGGACGGTCTGCTTACGCCACAGCCGGTACGCGGCGATCACCAGGGCGCTGGCGACGGCGCACCCGATCGCCCAGTTGAGCGCGCTCGGCACCTTCAGATACCCGAAGAGCACGTTGCCCAGCACGAACACCACGACCGGAATGCCAGACTCGATCAGGCCGCGCACGCCGCCGAGCTGCTGGGCGAGCTGTTCGGAGAAGGGCGGAAGCTGCTCGGACCCCTTCTCCTGCTCCGAAATATCGGTCATGGGGTCTCAATCTCGTAGAACGGGTTGTAAATCACTTTACGGCCGTCCCGGATCGCGATCCGGCCCCGGGCCTCCAGCAGCCGCCCCGGCTCGATGCCGGCGATGTGCCGGCGGCCCAGCCAGACCAGGGTCACCACGTCGGTGCCGTCGTAGAGGTCGGCCTCAAGGGTCGGCAGGTTGGTCCGCGGCGTGTAGACGACGGTCTTGAGCCGGCCGGCCACGGTCGCGAGCTGCCCGCGCTGGCAGTCGCCGACCCTGTTCTCGCCATACTCGGCGGACTCGCGCTGCTGCTCCTCCGCCTCCAGCTCAGCCTCGCTGGCCGTCAGCCGCCGGAGGAACCGGCGCAACGGAGACTCCTGTGCCTGGGTCGCCATGACCTTGGTAACACCTCCCGGGGCCTCCAGCCTACCCGCCTCGGCCCCGGTAGCGGCGTTCATGAACCGTTGAGATCCTGCCGCGGGTGCGGCGAGGGCTTGCGCTGCTGCGCCTCAGCCTCAGCTGCCTGCTGGGCCTGCTGGGCGGCCGCCTGCTCGGCGAACTCCTTCGGCAGCCGCAGCGGCAGGCCGTCGCCGACCGGCCTGGCCTCGCGGTCCCGGACCACGACGACCTCACGCAGCGCGGCGACCAGCGGCTTGGCGGCCTCCTCGTCGTGCACAGCCTTGCCCTGGAACAGGCCGCGGAGGAACCAGCGCGGGCCGTCGACGCCGATGAACCGCAGCTCGGCGGGGCCCTCCGGGGTCGGAACGGTCGCCAGCAGCTCGACGCCGAACTCGCCCTCGCCCTCCTCTGCCTGGCCGCCCTGCGCGGCGATCGAGCCGGCGATGTCGGCCCGGGCCTCGTCCCAGATCTCGTCGGTGCGGGGCGCGGCGAACACGCCGAGCTGGAGGCCGCTGTCCTCAGTGGCCAGCACGACGGCGCTGATCTGGCCGTCGTCGGTGGCCTGCATCCGCAGCTCCAGGTCCGGCAGGGCCGGGACGAGCAGGCTGCCCAGGTCGAGACGCTGGATCCCGTCGTCCTTCGGCGCGGCGGCCGAGTCGTACGGGCCGCTACCCGGCTCCACGGCCGCGCCAGCCTCTGACTCCGCGGCACCCTTGTCACGCCGTCCGAACATGCTCACAGCTCCTACTCGTGTACGCCAGTCCGCTCCTACTCTGCCAGAGCGGAGTGCCCTCCGGTGGACCCGTGCCCGCCCGCGCCCCGGCTCGTGACGTCGAGGGTGTCGGTGACCGCGAACGCCGCCCGTTCCACGCGCTGGACGACAAGCTGCGCGATCCGGTCACCGCGCTCGATCTTCGCCGGGGCCGGGCCGTGGTTGATCAGGTTCACCCTGATCTCGCCCCGGTAGCCGGAGTCGACGGTGCCGGGCGCGTTGAGCACGGTGACCCCGAGCCGGGCCGCGAGGCCGGAGCGCGGGTGCACGAGCCCGACGTACCCGTCCGGCAGCGCGATCGCGATGCCTGTGCGGACGATCACCCAGCCACCGGCCGGGATCTCGGCGGCCTCGGCGGCGAGCAGATCAGCGCCTGCATCGCCCGGATGGGCATAAGCCGGTACTGGCAAATCAGGGTCAAGCATCATTAGCTGGACATCAATGGGCACCCCAGGACTCCTTCTAGTCACGCAGTACTCTCACAGAGTGGCGTCGCGATCAACACCCCAGTACCAAGAACGACTGTTCCTGCCCTGGTGGTTGTGGCTCGCCGCCGTCGGCCTCGCCGTCCTGCTGTCGGCCGAGCTGCACCTGGGCGCTCCTGGCCTGCGGGAATGGCTGCCGTACGCCATCATCCTCCCCCTGACCGTACTCGCGACGGCCTGGCTGGGCAGGCTCCGGATCCAGGTGGCCGACGGCGAGCTGCGCGTGGACGACGCCCGGCTGCCGGTGAAGTTCGTCGCCGAGGCCACGCCGCTGTCCCCGGCAGCCAAGCGTGACGCGCTCGGCGTGCACGCGCACCCGCTGGCCTTCGTCGTGCAGCGGCCGTGGATCAGGGACGCGATCCTCGTCACGCTTAACGACCCGGCGGACCCGACTCCATACTGGATCATCAGCACCCGCCGCCCGGAAGCGCTGGCCGCGGCGATCGCAGCCGCGCGACAGGGATAGTCCTCAGTAGCCGATCGCGCGGCGGCGCAGGTCCTTGCGGACCTCGCCGCCCAGTGACCTGGTCGCCTTCCGGTTGAGGAAGCCACCGACCGCCGCACCCGACAGCAGCGGGCCGAGCGTGGTCAGGCTGCGGCCGAAGCGCTTGGCGATCTGCTGGGTGAGCTGCTTGCGGGCGTTCGTACCCAGCACCACGGCCATCGCACGCGTACCGGTCATGAGCGTCACACCCCGCTGGGCCGCCCACGCCTGCAACAGGGCGACAGCGCGCTGCTTGCCGTTGCCGGGGACCGGCTGCCCGTACACCTCGTGCAGCTCGCCGATCAGCTTCAGCTCGACGGCCACCACGGCCAGCGTCTCGGCTGTGAGCAGGACAGGGGTACTGAGAAGGGTCGGCGGTGCCACCCACTCGACAGTGGCGATGCCACCTCCGGCGGCACCGATCGCCATGGTCACCCGGCCGGCGTTGCGGACCAGGCGCTCGGCCAGGGCGTCGCCATCCAGGCCTGGATAGTGCCTGCGCAGCGTCGCCAGGTCACGGATCTTGATGTGCGGGGCCACGTCGGAGACGGTGTCGGTGATCCACTCGACGGCCTTCTTCGGCCGCCAGACGTTCCGCCACGTCCTGCCCGTCTGCGCGGCCAGCCGCCGCAGCAGCTTGCGCCGGTCGGCCTGGCTGAGGTCCTCGGCTGTCAGCTCGGCGACCGTGCCCGCCAGCTCACCGTCCACCACGTTCGGGTCCGGACGCGCGGCCAGCCGGTCCAGCTCGTGCCGGACCGGCTCTTCGGCTCCCGGGGTTCGCCCGGGGACCGGGAAGCTCTCAGGCTCCCCGGTGGTGTCTCCCATAGCTGCCTACTTTATCGACCGCGCTCAGGCCGCGCACTCCTTGCAGACCAGCTCGCCGTTCTTCTCGTATGCCAGCTGGCTGCGGTGATGCACCAGGAAGCACTTCGAACAGCGGAACTCGTCCGCCTGCATCGGCAGGACCTTCACCGTGAGTTCCTCGTCGGCGAGGTCAGCCCCCGGCAACTCGAAGCTCTCGGCGACCTCGGCCTCGTCGACGTCAACGGCGCCGGACTGAGCGTCGGTCCGTCGCGCCTTGAGTTCCTCGAGGCTGTCAGCCCCGTCGGCTTCGACTTCGTCCCGACGCGGGGCGTCGTAGTCGGTGGCCATCGGTGTCACACTCCCATATCTCTTCCGAGCCCGGCATACCCGCCGGGCACCGCTCGTTCATGTGCCCTTGCACTATCCGTGGCGCCAAAGTACCCGCCTGGGCGTGGCACCTTACCGCTCCTTGCCCGAAGTTGTACGTCGAATACCCGTCAGACATTCCCGATGTGATCGAGGCGACATCAAAGTAGGGCGCAAGTTGCCTGACCCGGGGTCGGCACGCCGAGGCGGTCGCTTCGAAGTCCTGCGGCACGCGCTAACCTACCCGGCATGTCCAGCACGACGGGGAGCCGCACATGACCTTGTCCCGAGTACGCGCTTTCGCCGTCGTGGGTACCCTCCTGCTGGTCGCGGTCATCGTAGTCACGTGGGCACTCATGCACGACAAGCAGGCTGGCTCCACCAGTACGGCGAAGAGCTGTCCCAAGGGTTATGTGGCCGTGGACACCCGCCAGCCCCCGCCTGCCGACATCAAGGTGAACGTCTACAACGGAACCGACGAGACCGGTGTCGCGGCCAAGGCCGCCGACGGGCTGGCCAAGGAAAAGTTCAAGGTGCTGAAAACCGACAACGACCCGAAGCGCAAGACCGTGAAGGGTGTCGTCGAGTTGCGCTACGGCCCGAAGACGGTGGGTGCCGCGCACGTGCTGCGGGCCTATTTCCTCGTCGACGCCGACGCGCCGGCCGAGTTCGATCCGAAGCGGACGGACGACGTGGTCGACGTCGTGCTGGGCGCGCAGTTCAAGCAGCTCGGCAGCCCGACCGAGGTCAAGCAGAAGATCAGCGCGCTGCGCGAGCCCCAGCTCCCGGAAGGCACCTGCGCCGGCAAGTAGCCACCCGATCGAGAAATCCCCGCCTGGCAGCTCCGGGCGGGGATTCTTTTTTCCTGTGTACCCGGGTCAGGGTCCCCCGTCAGCGTCCAGCTCCACCAGGAGGGCGTGCAGCGCGTCGAAGATCGCAGCCGGGGCGGCGATCACCATAGACGGCCCGGGCGGGGCGCCACGCAGCCCGGAGACGACCAGCCCGGCCTCGGCGGCGATCAGGCCACCGGCGGCGTGGTCCCAGGCGTTGAGGCCCTTCTCGTAGTACGCGTCGACCCGGCCCTCCGCCGCGTAGCAGAGGTCCAGCGCCGCCGCGCCGTACCGGCGGATGTCGCGCACCAGCGGCAGCACCTCCGCCACCACCCGCGCCTGGTGCGCCCGCCGGTCAGCCGCGTACCCGAACCCGGTCGCCAGCAGCGTCATGCCCAGCTCGGTGACCTCCGAGCAGCGGATCGGCTCCCAGTTGCGCATGGCTCCCCGGCCGCGCACCGCCGTCCACTCCTCGCCGGTGACCGGGTTGTGCACCACGCCGGCCACGACCTGCCCGCCGATCTCGGCGGCCAGCGACACCGCGTAGCCGGGCAACCCGTACAAATAATTGACAGTGCCGTCGATCGGGTCCAGTACCCACCTGACGCCCGAACCGCCCTCGCTCGCCCCCGTCTCCTCGCCCAGTACCGCGTCACCGGGCCGCAGCTCGGCGAGCGCCGACACGACGAGCCGTTCCGCTGCCTGGTCGGCGGCGGTCACCACATCGGTGGCGGTGCTCTTGGTCGCCACGTCGCCGATGGCCTCAGCCCGGGTACGACGGGCCAGCTCCCCGGCCCGCCTGGCAAGATTCACGGCGAGTTCCAGCAGCTCAGCGGGGTCGGCATCGCGTATGTTCTGCTTCACTGGCTGAACCTATCTCGTGCTGTGTGCCGCCGTGACGAGCTGTCTGGCAGATCCGGCGTTACAATTCACGCTGCCCGTGCGCGCTGAACCGCCGCGGGGGCCAACAAGACAACCGCTCCATCCGCCGCCGGTCAGCCGTGAGGCTGTGCCTGCTGTGCCCGATCACCGCCACGGGAAGGTCATTCGTGACAGACGCCCGCCGCACCGGCGCCGATGTTCAGACACTCACCGACTCGCTGATCGCCCAGGCTAATGCCGCCGGCGGTCAGCTCGGAGCTGCCGAGCTCGCACGTGAGGTCGAGGCCGCGGGACTCAACCCTGCGCAGGCCAAGAAGATCCTCCGTGCGCTCGCCGAGGCCGGGGTCACCTTCGCCGTCGACGGCTCCGGTTCGACGCGGCGCAAGGTCGCCGCCGCCCGCAGCGGCAGCCCAGCTTCCAAGGCCACCACGGCCAAGGCCGCTCCCGCCGTGAAGAAGGCCGCCGTCAAGAAGGCCGAGCCAGCCGAGCCCGTCACGGTGGTCAGGAAGGCCGCCGTGAAGAAGGCCGTACCTGGTGAGGACGGCCCGGAGGCCGGCCTGGTCGCCGCGACCGCCCCGGCCGCCGCGAAGAAGGCCGCCGTCAAGAAGGCCGCAGCTCCCGCGAAGAAGACCGCGGCCAAAAAGGCAGCCGACCCGGCCAAGAAGGCCGCTGGCAAGGCTGGCGAAGAGCCGCAGGCCGGCCCCGGGGAAGAGGAGCCGGACGAGGAGGACTTCGAGTGGGATGACGAGGAGTCCGAGGCCCTGAAGCAGGCCCGCAAGGACGCCGAGATGACGGCTTCCGCCGACTCGGTGCGGGCCTACCTCAAGCAGATCGGCAAGGTCCCGCTGCTCAACGCCGAGCAGGAGGTCGAGCTGGCCAAGCGGATCGAGGCCGGGCTCTACGCCGCCGAGCGGCTGCGCGCGGTCGAGGAGGACGGCGAGAAGATCACGCCGCAGCTGCTCCGCGACCTCAAGTGGGTCAACCGTGACGGCGAGAAGGCCAAGAACCACCTGCTCGAGGCCAACCTCCGGCTCGTCGTCTCCCTCGCCAAGCGCTACACCGGCCGTGGCATGGCCTTCCTGGACCTGATCCAGGAGGGCAACCTGGGCCTGATCCGCGCCGTGGAGAAGTTCGACTACACCAAGGGCTACAAGTTCTCGACGTACGCCACCTGGTGGATCCGGCAGGCGATCACCAGGGCGATGGCCGACCAGGCCCGGACGATCCGGATCCCGGTCCACATGGTCGAGGTGATCAACAAGCTCGGCCGGATCCAGCGCGAGCTGCTCCAGGACCTGGGCCGGGAGCCCACCCCGGAGGAGCTGGCCAAGGAGATGGACATCTCCCCGGAGAAGGTGCTGGAGATCCAGCAGTACGCCAGGGAGCCCATCTCGCTCGACCAGACCATCGGTGACGAGGGCGACAGCCAGCTCGGTGACTTCATCGAGGACTCCGAGGCGGTCGTGGCTGTGGACGCGGTCAGTTTCTCGCTGCTCCAGGACCAGCTCCAGTCGGTGCTGCAGACGCTGTCCGAGCGTGAGGCCGGCGTGGTCCGGCTGCGCTTCGGCCTGACCGACGGCCAGCCGCGCACGCTCGACGAGATCGGCCAGGTCTACGGGGTGACCCGGGAGCGGATCCGGCAGATCGAGTCCAAGACGATGTCCAAGTTGCGGCATCCGTCCCGTTCGCAGGTTCTGCGGGACTATCTCGACTAAGTAACGATCAGCCCCTCCCTCAAACCGGGAGGGGCTTTCGTTCTCATACGTCTTTGTGACAAAAATCGCCTGTCCCGGCCTCGGGAAGGCATCGGCCCCGCCCGGTGTTGGACGATGAGTGCGTAACAAAGACTTGCCCCTGCGGCCGTGGGGGTGTTCCCTTGGACGCACCGGTGAAGCAGAGGAGGATGAGGCATGACCCCGACCCTCACGCCGCCCACTGAGTCGGCGGCCCCGCCCGCCGCCAGTGAGCGCTGTGATCGTTGCAGTGCCGCGGCGAAGCTCCGGGTCGTGCTTGCTGGCGGAGGTGACCTGCTGTTCTGCGGTCACCACGCGAACAAGTACGCCGAGGATCTGGTGAAGATCGCCGTGGATTTCGCTGCGGAGCCGGAGTTCACCTGGCGCGGTGCGGTCCTGAAGAAGTAGTCCCAGTTCTAGGCGTAAGCATCGAAGTGCCCCGGAGTCAGCTGACTCCGGGGCACTTCTCGTTGTCTGGTACCCGACTCTCTTACCAGGACTGCAGGGTCGCGATGCGTTCCTCGAGCTGCTCGATGGTGGCCTGGGCGCTCGGCGGGCCGCCGCAGAGCCGGCGCAGTTCCGCGTGGATCTTGCCGTGCGGCTGGTTGGTCCGGTGGTGGTGCGCGCCGACCAGGTCGTTGAGCTGACGGCGGAGCAGGATGCGCCGCTCAGCCGGGGTACGCGGGGCGGCGGGCTGGCGGGGCGCCACGGGCTCCACGGCGGCCGGTGTTGACCTGCGGGCCGCCTTGACCTGCTCGGCCTGCCGCTTGGCGAGCAGCACCGACACCTGGTCGGGCGTGAGCAGGCCCGGCAGTCCGAGATAGTCCTCTTCCTCCTGCGAGCCGGACTGGACCGGGGTGCCCCAGGAGGCCCCGTCGTAGATCACCTGGTCGAGCTCCGCGGTCGCGGACAGCGCCGTGAAGGTCTGCTCCAGCTCGCCGCTGGCCTTCTCCGAGCGTTCGGCCCGCTCGGCGAGCAGGACGTCCTCGTCCTTCTTCTTCACGTCGCCGAGGACGTGGTCGCGCTGGACCTCCATGTCGCTGGCCAGCTCGAGGAGGTTCGGCACGCTCGGCAGGAACACCGAGGCGGTCTCCCCCGGCCGTCTGGCGCGCACGAAGCGGCCGATGGCCTGCGCGAAGAACAGCGGGGTCGAGGCGCTGGTCGCGTACACGCCGACGGCCAGGCGGGGGATGTCGACGCCCTCGGACACCATCCGGACCGCGACCATCCACCGCTCGTCCGACTCGGCGAACTCGGCGATCTTCTTCGAGGCCCCGGGGTCGTCGGACAGGACGACGACCGGCTTCTCCCCGGTGACCAGGTGCAGCAGCTTCGCGTACGCGCGGGCGTTGTTCTGGTCGCTGGCGATGACGAGGCCGGCGGCGTCGGACATGCCGCCGCTGCGGACGATCTGGAGCCGCGCGTCGGCCGCCCGCAGGACCTGGGGCATCCAGTCGCCCTTCGGGTCCAGGGCTGTCCGCCAGGCCTGCGCGATCAGGTCCTGGGTGAGTGGCTCGCCGAGCCGGGCCGCGAGCTCGTCGCCCGCGGAGTTGCGCCAGCGCGTCTCGCCGGAGTAGGCGAGGAAGATCACGGGGCGGACGACGTTGTCGGACAGCGCGTCGGCGTAACCGTAGGTGGTGTCGGACCTGGACTTGCTGACCCCGCCGCCGAGCTGTTCGTACTGCACGAACGGGATCGGGTTCTCGTCGGAGCGGAACGGCGTGCCGGTGAGCATCAGGCGCCGCACGGCGGGCTCGAAGGCGCTGCGGACGCCGTCGCCCCAGCTCCGTGAGTCGCCGGCGTGGTGGATCTCGTCGAGGATGACCAGGGTCTTGCGGGTCATCGTCCGGCGGCGGTGCACGTCGGGCGCCATACCGACCTGGGCGTAGGTGAGGACCACACCGTGGAAGTCGCTGGACGTGTGCACGTCGGAGTTACGGAAGCCCGAGTCGAGCGCGATGCCGGCCCGGGCTGCGGCCCGCTCCCACTGGACCTTGAGGTGCTCGGTGGGGGTGACGACCGTGACAGCGTCCACAGTGCCGTCCAGGATCAGCTCAGCGGCGATCCGGAGCGCGAACGTGGTCTTGCCGGCACCGGGCGTGGCGACGGCGAGGAAGTCCTCTGAGCGGCGGCGGAGGTAGGTCACCAGTGCCCGCCGCTGCCAGTCCCGCAGCGGCGACAGCGCTTCGATGTCGGGGCGGGGCGGGGCCACGCGTGTCCTCCTCACATGACAAGACCTCCGCGGGTTCGCCCGCGAAGGCATGGTGCAGAGCTTAGTCCGTCCGGCCGCCGGGGGCCGAATTTCCCCGCCTGCGGCGCAGGGGCCGGTACTCGCGCTCCTCGGCGACCGGCACCTGCCACGAGCTCTTCAGGAACCCGAGGCGCAGGGCGAAGACCAGGACCGCGGCGAGCACGGTGAGTACCGGGGCCTTCGGCAGCTGCCACTCGATCACGGCCACCGCCGCCGCGCCGACCAGCGAGGCCAGCGCGTACACCTCCCGGCGCAGGACGACCGGGATCTCGCCGGTCAGCACGTCGCGCAGGAGCCCGCCGCCGATACCGGTGATGGTGCCGAGCAGGATGGCTCCGACGGCTGGTACGCCGGCGTCGAGGGCCTTGAGGGTGCCGGTGACGGTGAACAGGCCCAGGCCGGCCGCGTCGAGGACGAGCACGGTACGGCGGAGCCGCCTGACCGCCGGGTGCAGCCAGAACATCGAGATCGACACGGCGACGGCCACGGCCACGTACCGCCAGTCGGCGAAGGCCAGCGGCGGGACCTGGTTGATGACGAGGTCACGGATCATCCCGCCACCGAGCGCTGCGACCATGCCGATCATGGCCACGCCGAACAGGTCGAGCCGTTTGGCCACGCCGGCCGACGCACCGGAGGCCGCGAAGACAGCGACCCCGATCAGGTCGAGAAGGAGCAGACCGGCCGCGGAATCCATGCACGCACAGTACGCCGCCGGAACAGGGGCACAGCGGGCTATTCGGCCATCGACTCGTAGATCTCCTTGCACGCCGGGCAGACCGGCGAGCCAGGCTTGGGGGCCTTCGTCACAGGGAAGATCTCGCCACACAGCGCCTGGACGAAGTTACCCATCACAGCGCTCTCGGCGATCTTGTCCTTGAGGACGTAATGGAACATTTCGGGGCCGGTGTCGGCATCCTTGAGCTCGGGACGCTCGAGTACTTCAGTGCTCACCCAGACAGTGTGCCACGGCCCGCTGACGGCCGGCCTGGCCAGCTTCCGTGCCTTTCGTGACCCTCACAGCCCCTCCGGGCTAACCCTGCCCCTGGCAGTTGGCGGGGCCGGAGGTGGCCATCGTGCGCAGGTCGAAGGACACCTCACGGGTACCCCGGTGGTCGGTCACCAGGACGGTGCTCTCGCCGGCGAAGCGCGCCTCGACGTCGGACGGGCGCTCGCTGCCCTCGCCGCCGGGGAAGGGCACGCCGGTGACGCAGGCCAGCGGCTCGTGGCTCTGCCTGCTGAACACACCGGCCCTGGTACGCACGACGATCGTCTGCTTGAAGTCGTGCATGGTGTCGTAGCTGGTCAGGACCAGCTCGGCCCGGCCGTCCGGCGAGACGGCGATCGTGCGTTCTGTCTCGCTGGCGCTGAAGAACCTGATCGCGCCGAAGAACAGCGCCGGAGCCAGGAACACGAGCGCCAGCGCCCAGGTCACGGCGAGCACGGACTGGCCCCACGGCTTGCCGTCAGCGCGGATGTTGCACCCGAACCCGGCCAGCAGCAGCACACCCAGCGCCGCCGCCCACGGATGGCCGAACAGGAGGGCGAGGTAGAGGTAGTTACCCGGATTCCACGTACCGAGGACGGCGGCCGGCACGATCAGCGCTGCGAGCCCGAACATCCCCCACGACACCCACAGCCGCCACCGGGCCACCTGGAGATCCCAGGGGTCGGCGGGCGCGAACTCCCCGAAGTCGAGCACTGTGGGCTGCGGCACGCCCTCGATGATCGGGGGAAGGCCCGAGCGCTGCAACCCTGTTACCGGCCGTGCCGGGAGCCCAGTTACAGACCTGCGATCCTGTCCAGCCACCGGGCCCGAGGTGATCATGCACACGGAGATGGTGGAGCAGGGAGCGGCCGGACAGCTTGCAGGCATACGCTCGCAAGGGTGAACGGCTTCGAGATTTCCTATGGTCCCGAGGTGGCTGCCGCTCGTACGGCAGGCGCACCTATCGTCGCGCTGGAAAGCACGATCATCTCGCACGGGCTGCCGAGGCCGGACAACCTGGCGATCGCCCGGCAGATCGAGGAGACGGTCCGGGCGCAGGGCGCGGTGCCGGCCACGATCGGCATGATCGGCGGCAGGCTCGTGGCAGGCCTGGACGACGAGCAGCTGACCCACCTGGCCACCAGCGACGACGTGGTGAAGCTGTCGGTACGGGACCTGGCGATCGCCGCAGCCTCCGGTGCCGACGGCGCGACGACCGTGGCGAGCACGAGTGCTGTGGCCGCCGCCGCCGGGATCGGCGTGTTCGCGACCGGCGGGCTGGGCGGGGTGCACCGGCTGGCGAGTGAGAGCTTCGACGAGTCCGCAGACCTGGTGACCCTGGCGCGTACCCCGATCTGCGTGGTCTCGGCCGGCGTGAAGTCCATCCTGGACGTCGGGGCGACGCTGGAACGGCTGGAGACGCTGGGTGTTGGCGTGCTCGGGTACCAGACGAAGCGGTTCCCCGGGTTCTATCTGACCGACTCGGGTTTCGCGCTGGACTGGTCGGCCGACTCGCCGGAGCAGATCGCCCGGGTACTGCACGCGCGCACGGCGCAGCAGGCCAGCCAGAGCGCCCTGGTCGTCGCGAACCCGCTGCCGGTCGACCAGCAGCTCGACCCGAAGCTCCACGACCAGGTACTGGCCGAGGCGCTGCACGAGATGAAGCTGCACAACATCTCCGGGAAGGGCGTGACGCCGTTCCTGCTGGCGTACTTCCACGAGCACACTCTGGGCGCGAGCCTCGACGTCAACGTGCGGATCATCCTCCGGAACGCCGAGCTGGCGGCGCGGATCGCCGTCGCGGCAGCAGCCGTCCGGTGAGGATCGTCGTCGTTGGTGACCTGGTCACCGACGTGCTGGCCTCGCTGTCAGGGCCGCTGACGCTGGGCTCGGACACGACGGCGGCGATCAGGGAGACCGGCGGGGGTTCCGCCGCGAACACTGCCTGCTGGCTGGGTTCGCTGGGGGCGCCGACGTCGCTGGTCGCCGTCGCCGGTGACGACGCGGCCGGGCGGGCCCGGGTGGCCGAGCTGAGCTGCGACTCCGCCGTGCGGTTCGCGCCGGAGGCTCCGACCGGGACGGTGATCGTGCTGTCCACGGCCGACGAGCGCAGCATGGTCACCGATCGCGGGGCGAACGCCCTGCTGAACGCGTCCGATGTGGACAGTGCGCTGCCGGGTGCTGGCCACATGCACCTGTCTGGCTATGTGCTGTTCGATCCGCGTACCGCTGCCGCCGGCCGTCATGCGCTGGCCGCTGCCCGGAGCGTGGGCGCCAGCACGTCGGTGGACGCCGGGTCCGCTGGCCCGCTGCGGATGCTCGGTCCCGAGCGGTTCCTTGACTACGTACGCGGTACCGACCTGCTCCTGGCCAACCTCGACGAGGCGTACACCCTGGTCGGGACCACGCCGGGCGTGCCGGGCATGGTGGCTCCGGCGGAGCTGGCCGAGTTCGCCGCACGTCCGGAACCGGAGGAGCTGGCGCGGCGCCTCGCCGCGTACGCGGTGCACGCTGTGGTGAAGCTCGGGGCCGCAGGCGCGGTGTGGGCAGGACCGGACGGAACTGTCGTCCGGGTGCCCGCGGTACCGGTGGAGCCGGTCGACCCGACGGGCGCCGGAGATGCCTTCGCCGCCGGGCTGCTGGCGGCATGGCTGGGCGGCGCGGAACCGGGGGCGGCGCTGGCGGCAGGGGCCGAGCTGGGCGCGCGGGCTGTCACGCAGGTGGGCGCCCGGCCGTGACCCTGGTCTTCTCCCGGTCGGCCGTCGAGGCGGCCCTGGATGCCGGCGAGGCTCTCGGCCTGCTGGCGGAGGGCTTCCGGGTGGCCGGGAGCGATGGGCAGCGGCACCGTGGGGAGCTGCCCGGGCCGGGTACGGCGATGTGCCTCATGCCCGGACTGCTGCCAGGCATTCCCGCCTACACGGTCAAGGTGAACGCGAAGTTCCCCGGATCGACTCCGGCCCTGCGTGGCGTCGTGTGCCTGTTCGACCTGGCCACCGGGGAACTGCTCGCGTTGCTGGACTCGGCCAGCGTCACGGCCTGGCGGACCGGGCTGGCTGCGGCGCTGGCGATCCGCGTACTCGGGCCCGAGCGGCCGGAGACGATCGGGTTCGTCGGGGCCGGGGCACAGAACGCGATGGTCCACAGGGGACTGGCTCACGCGGGTACACAGGAAAAGGTTGTGGTCTGGGATCTGGACCCGGCGAAAGCTGCGGCCTTCGCGGCCGGAGCCGAGGTCGCCGACCCGCTGCCCGTGGCGGATGTCGTGGTGTGCGCGACATGGGCCCGCGAACCGATCGTGCGCGAACGGCGACCAGGCCAGTTCCTGGTGAGCCTGGGAGCAGACGAACCCGGCAAGATCGAAATCGGGTTGGACGTCCTGGCCTCGTCACGCGTGATCGTGGATGATCTGGCGCTCGGCGTGCCCGGTGCGGCCGGGACGCTGGGGCAGGTGCTGCGCGGGGAGATCCCGGCGCGCGCCGACGTGTATCTGCCGGTCGGCCTGCCGTGGCAGGACCTGGCCCTGGCCTGGACCGTGTACCAGACCAGGGCCGGGACCCCTATTGACCTGCTGAGCTGACCGTCCACGCGCGCTCGGCGGTCATGTGCTTCGCACGGAAGGCCTCGTCCCGGACGGCCGTGGTCGTGTCCGTGACGACGGCACGGAGCTTGTGGCTACCGGTGAGGTTGAGCGTGACCGCTGACCGCCCGGCCCACGCCGCGACCTCGGTGCCGTCGAGGTACCAGCGGACGTCCAGCTGGTACGGCAGGCCGAGGTCCACTGTGGAGGTGCCGGTGACCGCGCCCTCGGCGTTCGGCTTGAGCAGCGGGGCCTTCTGGTAGAACGCCATGATCATGGCTTCGCGGCCGGGCAGGTTGAACTGCCTGCCGAGGCTGCGCATGATCGAGTTGCTGGTCGGCCGGTAGATGCCCCTGACGGAGTACCTGCCGCCCTCGTAGGCCCCCACGACGCCGCCGTCCGGGGACTGCTCGCCCAGCCAGCGGGACCACTTCGCCGCGCCGGTCGGGTCGACCGTGACGTTGACCTCCGACGGCTCGTTGCTGCCGTAGGTCTCGGGGCCGCCGTACTCGTACTCGTCGGCCAGCCCGCCCAGCGAGTGCCCGAGCTCGTGGATCGCGATCTGCCCGGCGAGCGCGTTACCGCCGGCCGCGGTGGCGATCCGGCCGCCGGCCCCGCCGTACTTGGTGGTGTTGGCCAGCGCGAGGACCTGGTCGGCGGCCGGGGCGCGGGTGGCGTACGAGTTCGCCTTGCCCTCGTTCGCGCACAGCAGCCGCTCGATCCCCGCGCACCAGAAGTTCATGTCGAGAGCGGTGTCGCGGAGCACCCCGACGGCGGGATCATTGTCCACACCGGACTCGGCGGACACGACGTTGACCTGCCAGACGTTGAACAGGTTCCGGTAGGAGCGGAACGGCTCGACGGCTGCCAGTTCCTCCCACTTGCTGACGACGTGCTGGTGGTAGAGGCCCAGGTCGGCAGCCGTGTACCCGTCGCCGACGAACACCAGGTCGATCCGCTCCGAACTCGGCCCGGTCACCTGGACCGGCGTGACCGTGGTGTGCCCGACGGAGGCCGCGCCCGCACTGGACGAGGGCTGCACCGGGGGGGCCATCCGGGTGATCGAGCCGTCGGGCGAGAAGACCTCGCGCCACTCGCGCGGGCTGTCAGCCTGGGCCGGGGCCGGAAGAAGAGCTGCCCCGGTGATCAGGGCAGCGAGGAGGGTTGCCGTGCGCCGCATGGTTCCGTCCTGGGGGTTGGTCGGATGTGACGCATGACATATCGGTACCGGGCCGGTGCTCGTTACCCGCCAGCCACACAGGCGGTGCGGTTACTCGTCCGGGGTGATGATCTTGCCGCCGTGCGGGGTGGCCCCCAGCTCGGCCTGGCCCGGCTGCGGATCGACGGCCCGGTGCTGGCGGGCGAGCTTGCCGCGCAGGGTGTGCTCGCGCTTCGGCGGCCGGTCGTTGGCGATCAGGACGGCCATCCACGGCAGGAACACCATGCCGGCCAGGCACAACGGCAGCCACAGCCACAGCATCGGCGCCTCGTTCATCACGAGCACTGTCGCGACGATCAGGCAGACGATCCGCAGGCCCATCATGCTCGCGTACCGGATCTGGCGGGAACGGAGCTGGTCGTCCGCGCTGCGCTCGGCGTCGGTGATGAGGACAGGCCGGTTCTTCACCCCTCCATCCTCCCACGGTGCCCCGTCCGGGCCATGCGCCAGCAGCCGCCAATGTGATGCGCGAGGATGTCCGGGTGCAGATCACACCGCTTCTCCAGCCCGCCGGGATCGACCGGCTCCGCGCGGCACTCAGCGCGGCCAACTACACCAGGCAAGGCGTCGAGGACCGGCTCGGCCACGAGGCCCAGGACGCGCTCAGCCGCAACGACTTCCGCCCGGCCCTGCGCATCCTCGGCGACGAGCCCCTCGACGTCCTGATCAAGCTGTACGTGTGCGGGCAGACCTGCGACCGCGACGCCGTGGAGCGGGCGCTGCCGGTCGCCGACTGCGTGGAGGGCGGGCTGCTCGAACCGGTACCCGGCGGGCTGCGGGCCGGGGTCGACCTGCATCCGTACGAGGACTGGTGGCTGATCGCCGACGCACCGGAACTGCTCCGCCCCGGCCAGCCGCTCCGGGCCGACCACGTGCTCGGGGTGGGCGGCGCGTCCAACACGCTGGCGCTGGCCACTGTCCGGCCGAAGGTGGCCACGGCGCTGGACCTCGGTACCGGCTGCGGGGTCCAGGCACTGCACCTGTCCACCCACGCCCAGCACGTGACCGGCACCGACCTGTCGGAGCGGGCGCTGCGCTTCGCCGCCACCACGGCAGCCCTGAACGGGATGGACTGGGAGCTGCTGTACGGGGACATGACGAAGCCGGTGGCCGGCCGCCGGTTCGACCTGGTGGTCAGCAACCCGCCGTTCGTGATCGGCCCCGGTGAGGGTTCGCACATCTACCGCGACTCCGGCCGGCCCGCCGACGGGATCTGCGCCGAGCTGGCCGGCCGGGCCGACGAGCTGCTGACCGAGGGCGGGCACCTCCAGTTCCTCGCCAACTGGGCGCACGTCGAGGGCGAGCCCTGGCAGGAGCGGGTCGCGTCCTGGCTGGCCGGTACCCATGTCGATGGCTGGGTCATCCAGCGTGAGGTGACCGACCCGGTGTCCTACGTGCAGCTGTGGCTGCGCGACTCCGGCGACCAGTTCGACGCGCAGCGGGCAGCCGCCTGGCTGGACTGGTTCGACGAGCAGCGGATCGAGGCGGTCGGCTTCGGCATGATCTCGCTGCGGAAGCGGAGCACCGGCGGCTTCCCCCGGGTCCGGATCGAGGACCTGCACCAGGAGATCGAACAGCCCTTCGGGGCCAGGGTGCTGGACTGGTTCGACCGGCAGGACTTCCTGCGGACCACTCCCCTGCTGGGCGCCCGGTTCACCGCCGCGCCGGACCTGCGGCTGTACTCCGAGGCCGAAGCCGGCCCGGAAGGCTGGGAGACCGTCCGGCGGACCCTCGCCCAGACCAGCGGCCTGCACTGGACCGAGGCCGTCGACGAGGCGACAGCCGCGCTGGTGGCCTCGTCCACGGGGGACCTGACGCTGGCCGACCAGCTGGGCCTCCTCGCCGTCGCCCACGGGCTCGACGAGGAGGAGCTGGCGGCCGCCGCGGTGCCGGTCGTGGCGAACCTGGTCGAACGCGGGTTCCTCGACTACAGCTGACGCGTACTTGGCTACGGCTGACGCGCGTAGGAGATGCGGCGGCCGGTCTCGGTGAAGCCCGCGCGTTCGTAGACGCCGGCCGCGCCGCTGCCGTTCGCGCTGTCCACCATGAGCCGGGCCGAGGCGTGCCCGGCCTGGCGGGCGGCGAGGATGGCCGTGCCGATCAGTGCCGAAGCGATGCCCCGGCCCCGCCACGCCTTGCGGGTGCCGATCGTGGAGATGAGGACGGGGTCGTCGTGGTTGTACGAGATCAGGTACCCGGCGACCTCGTCACCGTCACAGGCCAGGAAGGTCAGGTCGGGGCGGAACTCCGGGTTGCCCATCGACCGGCCGCTCCATTCCTCGTACGTGCTCGGGTACCAGGCGAAGTGGCCGGTGAACGCCTCCATGTGGGCTGCCCAGAGAGCACGGGCGAGTTCGGGGCGGAAGGGCGTGATCGACAGGCCGTCCAGAGTGGACACTGAGACCGGCGTCGCCGTGTCGCGGGCCATGGTGATGTAGTGGCGCTCGGGCACGAAGCCGTAGCGGGCGTAGAGCCGCGCGGCCGGCTCGTCGGCGGCGTCGGTGCCGAAGACCGGGAACCAGCCTTCCGGCACCTGGCTGAGCTGCCATTCCACCATCCGCCGGCCCACGCCGAGCCCCTGCCACGCGCGGAGCACTGCGCCGGGCAGCTCCATCCGGCGCTCCGGGCCCGCCGGGTTGCCCAGCAGGCCGTAGGCGACCGGCTCGCCGTCCGGGGCGAAGGCCAGGCGGACCCGCTCGGGCCGGGTCCTCGTCCGCCAGAAGTGCTCGACCAGGTCAGGTGTCGCCTCCCGGCCGAAGCCGGTCTCCGCGTGCAGCCGGTTGAGGAGCCGGCTCGCGGCGGGAGCATCGGCCGTCGTCGCGGTCCGCCAGGTGAGGTCATTCACGTCAGCCATCAGCCGATCCTGCCTGGCCGACGCGCTGACCTGCCACAGGATAAAAACAAAGACCAAGATCTTTGATGTGTTACCGGCGGCGGCGCGCCCCGGCTGCCCTGCGGTTCCAGCCTTGTCCACCCCGCAGGGCCGCAGGCTCACCCGGGCCGGCCGCCGCGCCCGGACGTCACACCGCGTGCACCAGCCCCCGCCCGCCCGGTACCTGGAGCCGCCCGCGCCGCGTCCCGGTGTCCGGAGCCAGCCATTCCACGCCCTCCGCGTCGGACAGGTAGAGCAGCTGGCCCGGCCCGTCGAGCTGTAGCCCGGTCAGCTCCCGTTCCAGCTCACGGCGCTCGGCCGCCTGGTAGTTCCGTATCCGCTGGAGGGTACGCCCGGCGGCCAGCCAGGCGCCGCCCTCACCAGCGGCGGCCAGCCAGGCCGGCCGGTCGGAGACGGGCAGGCCGGTCAGCACCGTGGGTACGGTGAGGTTGGTGGTGTCGACCACCGCGATCCGCCCGTGCGCGGCGTCGGCGACGTAGAGCGTCCCGCCGTTCGGGGACAGTGCCAGGGCGTGCCCGGCGGGCGGTCCCTCGCCGAAGGGTGCCGGCAGGTCCACGCAGTACGCCCAGCCCTGGGCGAGGTTCAGCGTGTGCACGAAGGCGTGTACGCCGCCTGGCCGGCCCGCGACCAGATCCCGGGTGTGCTGGTGCTCCGGCTGGTGCGTGTACAGGGTGTACAGGACCTGCCCGTCCGGGCTGACGACCGCCTGCCGGCCCTGGCCGCGCATCTCCTCCTCGGCCCTCGGCGGTACCGGGAGTTTCGCCCTGGTCAGCAGCGGGTTCACCTGCCCGCTGGCCAGGTCGAGGCTGCGGACGCGGTAGCGGTCGGGCGCGGCGGGTGGCAGCCAGTCCAGGACGAACAGTGAGCTGTTGTCCGTGGCGAAGGCTTCCGGCTCGATCCGGCCGTCCAGTTCCAGCCGCCGGGGGCCGGCCGGGCCGATCAGGGTCAGGGTGGTGCGGCTGCCGGTCTCCCCGTCCGAGGTGAGCACGACCGGCCCGCCCAGTGGGGCTGCGGCCTTGACCCGCCACCGGCCTTCGAGCGTGTGCGAACCGATCACTGTGGAGGCTGCGAGGTCGTGACGCTCCACTATGGTGCGGCCGCCGTCGGGGCGGGCGGTATGCGCTGTCCTGCTGTCCAGCGCGAGAACACCCGCGCCGAGTACCTTCCGCTGGCCGTCAGTGAGCAGTACCAGGCCCTCGGCGGAGTCGAGGATCAGGCGGCCGGGCAGCGGGTCGGGCTTCCGGCCCGGGCTGGCCGGTCCAGCGGCGGGAGTCTCCCGGCAGCCGGTCAGCGCGGCGGCCAGTCCAAACGCGAGCAGGGTACGTCGAGTCGTCATCATGCCCTGGGGACACCGCTGCCGCCCGAGAAGTTCCACTGGATCCGATGGTTGCGCGGTGGTGTCATTACGGCGTGGACGAGACCGAGCGGATCGCGGCTGCCCGGCGCGGCGACGAGGCCGCGTTCGAGGACCTGGTACGGGAGCACCGGCCGGCGGCCCGCCGGTGTGCCGAGCTGCTCGGCGCCGGTACCGAGGCCGAGGATGTCGTGCAGGACGCCCTGGTCAAGGCGTACCGCAAGCTCGGCACGTACCGGGGCGACGCGGGCTTCCGGTCCTGGCTGCTGGCCATCGTCGCCAACGAGACCCGTAACCTGCACCGCTCGCGCAGCCGCCGGGGCGCCGCCCACGCCCGGCAGGCAGCGCTCGCCGGCCGCCCGCCGGAGGAACCGCTGCCCGCCGAGGACCGCGAACTGCTGCTCACCGCGATCCGGGGCCTCAGCGCACCCGACCGCGACGTCCTCACGTACCGCTACCTGCTCGACCACAGCGAAAGCGAGACCGCGGAACTGCTGGGCTGGCCGAAGGGCACCGTGAAGTCCAGGACCAGCCGGGCACTGGACCGGCTGCGCGGCAGGCTCGGCATCGCGCTCGCCCTGCTGGTGGCGGCGGCGGTCGTACTGGCCGTCCCGCCAGCCCGGCGCGTGGTCGCCGACGTCTTCGAGCGGATCATCCGGATCGGCGGGGTCGTCGTGCACCGGGGCGCGCCCGGCCAGCCGTCGGGCTCCCCCGGCCCGGTATCCGCCTCCCCGAGCGAGTCGCCGATGGCCGTTCCTCCCTGGGTCGCGACGCCGGCGGCCCTCGGTACCCCGGAGCGGGCCGTGGCGCTCGACCCCGACGCGCAGGGCCGCCCCAGGGTGGTCTCGCTGTTCTACCGGGGCGGGACGGTCCGGGTCGACGTCTTCGACGGCCGGGGCGTCTTCGAGAAGCACGTGTACGGCCAGGCCCAGCGGGTCGCCGTCCGCGAGCTCGACGACGCGCTCTGGCTGCCCGGACCGCACGACCTCCTGTACTTCGACCGCGCCATGACCCAGCGGACCGGTGTCGCGCGGCTGGCCGGCCCGACCCTGATCTGGGTCCGGAGCGGGATCACCTACCGGCTGGAGGGGGTCGGCGGCCGGGACGAGGCTCTGGCGATCCTGCGGAGTGTTCCGTGATCTCGCCCCGGTGCCGTCGAGCCTGCGGTCCTGCGGGGTGGACCCGGCTGGGTACTGACGGGCCGCGGGGGCTCCGTCTCGGGTAACAAATGAAGATCTTGATCTTTGGGTCAGGAAGCTCAGGTCAGGAGCAGGGCGAGGGTGGGGACGGCGAGCAGCAGCGCGGCACCGGAGTAGGCGGCCAGGCGGATCAGCGGCGAGGGCGCGGGTGGCTCCAGCAGGCGGTGCACCCGGGCGACCGTGGCTCCTCCCCCGGCGGCCAGGGCACCGGCGGGCGCGCCAGCCGAGCCGACCCGGGCCAGAGCAGTGGCGAGGGCCGCCCGGTCGCAGACCATGCACGCCCGGTCGTCAGCCAGCATCTCGATGAGCGTGGTCACAGCGGAACGGGCCTTGCGGGCACCCGGCAGGCCGGGCAGCGCGGCAGTCCACGCCGTGAACGCCAGCACGACGAGATCATGCCGCTCGGCCAGGTGCGCGCGCTCGTGGGCGACGACCGCGAACAGTTCAGCCTCGTCGAGCAGATCGAGCGCTCCGGAGCTGAGAACGACGCGCGGATCGGCGCCGGGGACGCAGTAGGCGACGGCCTGCGGGTGGGACAGCACCCGGCCGTGCGCGGGGTCGCCGCCGAAACCCTCGCGCGTCCCGGAGCCCGGACCGCCGTCCTTCACCGGCCAGGGCTCGGCCACGAGGTCGAGCAGCTCGCGGTGACGGCGCTGAGTGAGGACAGTACGGACAAAACGGTGAGCGAGCACCCCGGTGAGCCAGGCCCCGAGCCCGAGGGCCACCGCGAGCAGGCCAGCGTGCGCCCAGGACAGCCCGGCCATGCCCCGCGTGAGTACTGTGTGGAGCCCGCCGAACAGCCCCTCGCGGAGCGGGGCCAGGGCGATGGCGAGCGCGGCCCCGACGAGCGCCAGCCCGCCGGCCAGCCCGAACGCCTGCCAGAGCACGAGCGCGGCCCGGGGCTCACGGTGCGGCCAGCGCGCCCTCGCCAGCAGCAGCGGGGCGGGCCAGAGCAGCACCAGCGCGAGCACGACCAGGGCCAGCCAGGTCATGGCGACTCTCTCGTGTCTCTCGTGGTCATGACTACGTTCTCGCGGCTACGGCACCGAGCGGCGGCGGACGGCCTCGGCGAGGGCCGAGGCGAGCGCCGCCGCGTCGTCCGGGTCCACCTGGTCGGCGAACCGTGCGAGAGCAGCGCCCCGGTCGGAGGCCCCGTCGAGCGCCTCACGCATCAGGGCGGCGACGTGGTCCTCCCGGCCGGCCACGGCACGGTACCGGTGGGCCCGGCCGTCGCGGTCCCGCCCGACCAGGCCCTTGCGTTCCAGCCGGGACAGGACGGTGAGGACCGTGGTCGCGGCCAGCTCCGGGCCGGGCAGCGCGTCGAGGATCTCGCGGGCCGTGCAGGGACCACCAGCCGACCAGAGCACCTCCATCACGGAGTGCTCGAGTTCGCCGAGCCGGGCCATCAGCAGACAACTCCTCGGGTGCATCGCTCAACAGGACACGTCGCCGGGATTCTACAACTCGTAGAAAGCTCCCGGATTCGTGCCACCTCCCGGCCGGCCTTACCCCCACTTCACGCCCGAGGGTCCAGTCTTGTGGCCACAGTCAAGTAATCCCGCCGGACGCCGGCCCAGCCGGCAGCGCGGGACCCACCCTTCAGGCATCAACTTCGGGGAGACGAGCACGTGATGGAGCCGCAGACCGGGACCACGAGCGACCTCGTCCGGGCCTATCTGAACGGCATTGGCAAGATCAAACTGCTCACTGCCGTCGAAGAGGTCGAACTGGCCAAGAGCATCGAAGCCGGGCTGTTCGCCGAGGAGAAGCTGACCAGGGGCGAGACGGACTTCGACCTGGTCATCGTCGCCAACGACGGCAAGCGCGCCAAGCAGCGGCTGCTGGAGGCCAACCTGCGCCTCGTGGTGAGCATCGCCAAGCGGTACACGGGCAAGGGCCTCGCCTTCCTCGACCTGATCCAGGAAGGCAACATCGGCCTGATCCGGGCCGTGGAGAAGTTCGACTACACCAAGGGCTACAAGTTCTCGACGTACGCCACGTGGTGGATCCGCCAGGCACTCAGCCGGGCACTGTCCGACCAGGGCCGCACGATCCGGATCCCCATGCACATGGTCGAGCAGCTGGCGCGGCTGACCCGCACCCAGCGCGCCCTGACCACGGAGCTGGGCCGCGAGCCGAGCATGCAGGAGCTGGCCGTGGCGCTGGAGGTCGAGACGCACAACGTGCTGGAGCTGCTGTCGTACAACCGCGAGCCGGTAAGCCTCGACCAGCCGGTCGGCGAGGACGGCGCGAGCTGCCTCGGTGACCTGCTGGCCGTGCAGGCCCCGGTGGTGACCGAGTCGGCGGCCGAGCAGGAGCTGCGCTCGGAGATGGCGATCGTGCTGTCCACGCTCTCCCAGCGGGAGCAGGCCGTCATCCGGCTGCGCTACGGCCTCGACGACGGCCGCCAGCGCACGCTGGAGGAGGTCGGCAAGGAGTTCAGCCTGTCCCGCGAGCGGATCCGCCAGATCGAGCAGGAGACGCTGAAGAAGCTCCGGCAGCCGGAGCGCGCCGACCGGCTGATGTCCTACGCCTGATCGTCAGCGCGACCGCCCGGTTCCACTGTGGAGCCGGGCGGTCGCGCTGTTGACGGGGGCTGTTTTCGCTTGACGAGGCCCGGAGCATGGACGGCGTGCGAGAAGAGCTGCTGACCGGCACGGGGCTCCTGCTGCGCCGCTGGTCCGAAGAGGACGCCGGAGCCGTGCTGGAGGCCTTCGCCCCGGCCGAGATGCTCCGCCAGTCGGGCGGGACACCGATCAGTACCCGGGAGGCCGCGCTGGCCTGGATCGCCGCCCGGCGCGCCGCCTGGGACGACGCGACCGGGTACGCGTGGGCGGTCACCGGCCCGGCGGGCGTGCCGATCGGCAACGTCGCCGTCACCTCCATCAACCGGGCCCACGACACCGGCTGGGTCTCGTACTGGACCACGCAGTCGAGCCAGGGGCTGGGCGTGGCCAGCGCCGCCACCCGGGCCGTGGCCGCGTGGGCCTTCACCGATCTCGGTCTCTACCGGCTCGAACTCGGCCACCGGACCGGCAATCCCGCCTCGTGCCGGGTGGCCATCGCCGCCGGGTTCGCCGTCGAAGGCCTCGAACGGGCGAAGCTCCGCTACGGCGGCACCCGGTACGACGTGGAACTCCACGCCCGCCTGGCCGACGACGCGGTGACGTGAGCCGGGCTAACGGGATGGTGGTTTGCGGCGGGCTCGGCTGATGGCGGCTTTCCTGCGGTCCTCGGCGGCTGCCGCACGGTCCGCCTGCGCGGCGGCCCGGTCCTGGGCGGCGGCGACCCGGTCGGCCGCGCCGGGGCCGCCGGGTTCGGGTCGCCCTGGGGATGCGGTGTCCGATGTTTCGGTGTCCGATGTTTCGCGGTCGACGGCGGCGCGGTCACGGGCGTCGGCGGAGTCGTCGCGGGCTTGCGCGGCTTCGTCCCGCCAGCGGGCCGCCTCGTCGCGGAAGGCGGCCTCGTCGTCACGGGAGAAGCTGCCAGACTCTGGCGAGTTCATCTGGGTTCCTCAGTCTTTGGGCTTGTGGCGGGGTGGCATGCCTCGTGCCTTGCGCCACCCCACCGGGCTACGACGTTCGTAGCCTGCGGGCTGCGCGGGTGTGGCCGGCTGCCCGGCGGCACCGGGCTGGGGGATCCAGGAGCGCCTGGCTGCAGCCAGCGTGGAGGCGATGACCACGGCGGCGACGGTCCACGGGCGGCGGCGTCGATAGTGCCGTACGGGGACGGCTGGGGCGGGTGTGGTCATGATGCTCGCTCGTCTCTGAGATGGCCGCCTTCGGTTTCCCAGGTGTTCTCCCGGGCCGAGGCGGCATCGTTCCGCCGGGCGGAGAGGGCGCTGAGGATGTCGGCGGCCTGGATGTGGTTGCCGGGGCTGGCTGCGGTGTTCATGGCATTGCCGGCGTCCCGCTCGCTACTGGCTGGCGGGACGATGAGCAGGTCGACCCTCTTGTCACGCCCGTAGATGGCGGTGAGGAGCTCGGCAGGCTGGGACGTGAAGTAGCCGAGACGGACCCGGCGGCCGTCGACGTCGATGTTCCGGGGCTGGCCACTCCAGCGCGCCGCGGCGAGGATCAGGTAGGTGATCGGGCCGTAGCGGGTGGTGAGGGCCCGTACCAGGCCGGGGAGTTCCTGCTCGGGGCTGGCTGACCGTGGCCACCAGCCGCCGTCCAGCAGAACAGGCGAGGGCAGCGCTGACTGCAGGCGCAGCCGGGGTGCCGTCTCGGGAATCGTGCTAGTCATGATCGGCTTCTTTCCTCACTGAACCGTCCCGGCGGTTCCGGCCGCTTCGCCGGAAGCCTGGAGGACGGTGGTGATGGTGGTGGCGGCAGCCTGGGGCCCTGCCCCGGCTGCCACAGGGACCCGGGCAGGCGGCAGGCCGCGTGTCCAGGACCGGGGCGGCGGGACACGGGCGCCAGGAATGAACGGGGTGGTGACATGGTTGCCGGTGGCCGCTATCGCCATAGCCGCCGCGCCACTGGCCTTCCCCGCGCCGGGAGCCACGACGACGAGGTCGATGCGTTCACCGGAGCCACAGAAGGCGGTGATCAGCTCCGTCGGCTGGGTGGCGAAGAAGCGCAGCGGGATCACCCGCCCGCGGACGCGGACCTGAGCCGGGTGCGTCTCCCAGCCCCCCGAACCGAGATTCAGGCTGGTGACGGGTCCCCGCAGGACGTCGAGGAGCACGACGAGCCTTGGTACCTCGGCTGCGGGATCACTCGACCACGGCCACCAGCAGCCATCGAGAAAACAGCCGTGGGCAGCCGTGGCGCGTATCCGGAGCCGGAGAACGGGGCGCGCCGCCTGCGTCGCTGGCAGCAGGTCACGGGGCGTCAGATCACGGGGCGTAGTGCGGAATCCGGGTGACAGGGTGGGCATCATGGCCCCCAGCTCGAGCCGGCCTGTTGGCACCTCAAGGTGGGATGTCCTTACCCGGATATTCCCATCGTACTCCTATTCCGGAGAATACCCAGAACGCACGGAACACCCGAACTGCACGGCTGGCGCAGCCTGCCCGGTTCTCACCCGGCTACCAGCGCCCAGTCGCCGAGCCACTTGTGCGCATCATCCGCCGACGATGCGGACATCCGCGCCGGGCAGGCCTTTGCGCCACCAGTGGTGGTAGTACCGGTACACGGCCGGGTCGCGGTCGGCGAGGAAGCCGCGGAGGGTGGCGGCCTCGGTGGCCAGGCCGTCCCACTGTTCGCGGCTCAGCTGGTGAAACGCGGTGGCCTCGATGCCCTCGTCGACGAGGCGCCAGACGCCGGCCACGTAGCCGTCGACGAGCAGGGCCGGCAGGACGTCGCCGTTGCGCCGGATGACCGTCGCGCGGTACTCGGGCGGGAGGATCCGGCTCCGGTCGTCGTACGCGAGCAGGGTGCTGTCCCACATCGGCAGCAGGCGGGGCGGCGCCGGGGTGTCGCCGGCCGGGTACTCGCCGCCGGGGATGTCGTAGAGCGTCGAGCCGCCCGGGCCGGCCACGCCGGTGACCCGGGATCCGAGTGAGGTGAGCGCCTCGCGGACGACGGTGCGTTTCAGCAGCGTGAACTGCGCGATGTCGGCGGGCAGTGCTGGGCCGAAGGCCGCCAGGTACCGGAGGATCAGGCGCTGGACACCTTCGCCCGCCGACGGAGACGGGGGCGGCGAGCCCGGAGCGGCCAGATAGGACGGTGACTTCTGGAACGACCAGGGGCCGCCGGTCGGCGCGTGGTGCAGGGCGGCGTAGGTCCGCAGCGCCCACCACAGCCCTTCCCGGTGCCCGCCCAGCCGCCCGGCCAGCATCGCCTCGACGTCAGCGTTGGTACGGGGCTGCGAGCGCGTGAAGTCCGCGAGGTCCGGCAGCAGCGCGTCGGCTTCCAGAGTGGACAGTCCGCTGACCGTGAACCGCTTGTCACTCAGGCGCGGGGCGCGCAGGGCCGGCAGCATCGCCGCGTGGAAGTACGGGTAGTCGCTGGCGTGGACGGCGTGCAGCGTGACGCGCATCAGGGTCGCCTTGACGACTTCCCGGTTCGCGAAGGCCGCTGTGAGCTCAGCGGGGTCGAAGTCCGCGAGGCGGTTCCAGAGGGCCAGGTACGGCGAGGCCGGCTCCTGGGCCTGGAGGGCCGCCAGGGTACGGACGGCCTCGGCGGCTGGCAGGGCCGCGCGGCGCAGGAGCAGCTGCCGGTCGAGGGTGGCGCGGTTGAGCTGCCGGGCGCTGAGGGCCACGCTTTCTCCGTCCGGGTCGGGGCGGCCCGGAGCCGGTACGCCTAAGAACTTGATCTTATCGGCGCAGCACGGCGAGACCCGGTTACCGCCCGGGCCGGAAGGATGCCTCGCGGGCCGTGTGACGGAACCCGAGCCGTTCGAAGAAGGCTGTGGACCCGGCGACCAGCGCGTCGAACGTGACATCGACGAGCGTGTCGTCCGTGTCTTCGGGATACTGGGCGTCCACTTCGGCCTGATAGTGCGCTGACGCGCCGAGGACGAGCGCCCGGCCTAGGCCGCGCCGCCGCCACTGGGCAGCGGTTGCGGCCTGGTAGATCGTGCCTTCGTATGCCAGGACGATGGCGGCCGGGGTGCCGTCGGGGGCATAGGCGAGCAGCGAGGAGTGGATCTCGTCCTCATAGGTGCGGGACAGGACGAGTTCCCAGCCCTTCCACACTTCCGAGGCCGCCGCGCTGTCATCCCCGGTGAAGATCGTGGTGTGCGCCATCCAGAACTCACTGGCCGTCCCGTCGCGCCATCGCCTGAGCGTGAACCCGGCGGGCAGTTCCGGCGCGGCCATCGGCGCGGACCTGGTCAGCGTGAGCGTCATCGTGTCCTCGGCCGTGGTCAGCGCGAATCCACGGCTCTCGAACAGCGCCTGCGCGCCGGGTGTGAGCACTCGCGTCTGGATCTCCGAGGCCCCACCGGCCTCCCGCAAGCCCCAGTCCAGCACGGCCCCGCCCAGGCCCCGGCCACGGTAACCGGGATCGACGTACCCGATGACCGGCTGGTAGGACGCCGCAGGCACCACAGTCACCGCCGCCACCAGCTGTTCGCCGACGAAGCCGCCGATCGCGGCACAATGTTTGCTGCCGAAGCGGTGCGCCCCGAACGTGGACACCGCCGACGGGCCGGCGTCGGCCGCGTGGCAACGCTCGACGAGCGCCTCGGCGGCCGCCTCGTCGGCAGGGGTGAGCCTGCGCCAGGTCAGCCCGTACATCTCCAGCTCCGGCATCCGCCGCCTGCTCCAGAACCCCATGCCACCAGGACAGCACGAGCCTGGCCAGCGTGTCTGCCCCGGAAGATCAGGGGAACGTCAGCCCATCCGGCGCGGCCCGGTGTCGCCGCGCGGCTCGGCCGTGCCCAGCTGGACAGCCGCGTGCAGGGCCACGACTCCCGACGCGCCGACGATCACCGGGTTGAGTTCGAGGCGGCGGAGTTCCGGGGTGGCGTCGGCGAGCTGGCCGACCCGGACGAGCAGGTCGGTGAGGGCTTCGAGGTCGACGGGCGTGCCTCCGGCGTGGCCGAACAGCAGCGGCGAGGCCAGCGGTGCCCGGATCAGCTGCTCGGCGTCGGCCCTCGACAGCGGGACGGCCCGCCAGGCTCGGTCGCCGAGGAGCTCTGTCGCGAGCCCGGCCAGTCCAAAGCCGACGATCGGCCCGAACGACGGGTCCTCGGCCACCTCCACCACCACCGCCACGCCCGGCAGGGCCATCGGCTGCACGATCAGCGGCTCCGCGGGGCCGAAGCGCTCCGCCAGCTCGGCGACGGCACGCGACACCTCGGCCGACGTCGCGAGATTCAGCCGGACAGCACCCAGATCCAGGCGGTGCCGCAGCTCCGCGGACGCGATCTTCACCGCGACCGGATAGCCCAGGTCCTTCGCCGCCGCCAGCACCGCTGCGCCACCCCGGGCCGTGCGGGCTGGCAAAACCCTGATTTTGTACTGGCTGAGCAGGTCCCCCGGCGCCCCGCTCCCGTCCACGTCCACCCCGGAGGGCGGGCTCGCCGGTGTCCGCCGCCAGTCCGCGTACCGGGCGACCCGGCCCAGCGCCGCGACTGCGGCCTCCACCGACTGGTAGTGCGGGACGACGCCCTCGGCATGGTGGTCGAGCACGCCCTCGGCCACGAACGCCGCGACGATCGGCTTGCCGTCGGCCTCCTCGCTGAGAATGCTGGCGTACTCGGCAGCCGTCCCCACGACCGGCGGCACGAACACGCCGATCAGCGCGTCGACGGCCGGGTCGGCGTTCGCGGCCCGGATCGCCTTGACCAGCTCGGCCGTCTCCGCCGGGCACCCGGGGGCGACGGTCAGGCCCGCCTGCGCGCACGCCTGCTCGGCGACGAGGCCGAGGGCCGCGCTGTTGCCGACGATCGCCACGCCCGGCCCGGCCGGGAGCGGCTGCCGGGCCAGCAGCAGGCCGGTGTCGAACAGCTCGGCCACCGTGTCGACCCGGATCACGCCGGACTGGGCGAACAGTGCCTCGACGCCGCGCTCGTCCGGCCCCGAGTCGCTGCGCCGGGCGGCGACGGCCACGATCGGCTTGTCCCGGCCCATGCTGCGGGCCAGGCGCGCGAACTTCCTCGGGTTACCGAAGGTCTCCAGGTACAGGAGGACGACGTCGGTGCCGGCGTCGGCATGCCAGTACTGGAGAAGGTCGTTGCCGGACACGTCGGCGCGGTTACCGGCGGAGACGAAGCTGGACAGTCCCAGGCCCCTGCGCCCGGCCTCGGCGAGCAGCGCGACACCCAGCGCGCCGGACTGGCAGAAGAAGCCGACCCGGCCCGGCTCCGGCAGCACGGGTGCGAGGGTGGCGTTGAGCTTCACGGCCGGGTCGGTGTTGGCGATGCCCAGGCAGTTGGGGCCGATGATCCGCATGCCGCGCAGCCGGGCCTCGCGGACGATCTCGCGCTGGGCCTCGACGCGTTCCGGGTCGCCGGTCTCGGCGAATCCACTGGAGACGATCACGAGCCCGTGGACGCCGACCGCCGCGCAGTCCTCGACGATCTGCGGCACCGACGCGGCCGGCACGGCGACGATAGCGAGGTCTACGGGGCCGGGCACATCACGCACCGAGCGGTNCGCCGTCAGCCCCTGCACCGTCCGCGCCCTCGGGTGGATCGGATAGATCTCCCCCGTGAACCCGCCGGTCCGCAGGCTCCTGAGCAGGGTGTACCCGATGCCGGGCACGCGGGTCGAAGCCCCGAACACCGCGACCGCACCCGGCGTCAGCAGGCGCGCGATCGACACCGACTCCGTCCGGGCCTCCCGTTCCCGCGCGACGGTGATCGACGCCTCGGTGGGGGCGTTGTCGAAGACGAGGTGGACGACGCCGTCGGCGTACGAACGGTCGACGGAGTACCCGGCGTCGGAGAAGACGCGGAGCATCGAGCCGTTCTCCGGGAGCACCTCGGCGACGAACTGCTCGATGCCTTCCTCGCGGGCGGCGGCCGCCAGGTGTTCGAGCAGCACCGAGCCCAGCCCGCGCCCCTGGTGCTCGTCCTGCACGACGAACGCGACCTCGGCGGCCCCGTCCGGCAGCCGGTCGTACCTCGCGACGGCGATGATCTCCTCACCGAGCGCCGCGACCAGGGCCTCCCGCGCGTGGTGGTCCACTGTGGTGAACCGCACGAGATCACGGTCCGGGATCCTCGGGTACGGCGAGAAGTAGCGGAAGTACCTCGTCCGCTGGGACAGCTTGCTGTGCATGGCCCGGATGGCCGGCCCGTCGGCGGGCCGGATCGGGCGCAGGTGGACGGTGCCACCGTCGGCGAGCAGCACGTCGGCCGCCCGGTGCTGGGGATACTCCCCGGCACCGGGCTCACTGCTGTCCCTAGTCTCGTGCATCCAGCGGGTCCAGCCCGTGCAGCGGATACACGGCCTGCCGGCTCGCGAGGATCGCCCGGTCGAGCGGGTCTGGCGTAAGACCCGGCTGCCACGGCAGGTACTTCTCCGAGCCGTCGTCGGTCATCCTCAGCGGCAGCTCGTCGTGCGGGCGGCGCTGGGCAGCCAGCTTGCGCCACTTCGGCGGGATCGGCGTGGCCGGGTCGAGCGGGATGCCGGTGGCGGTGGCGAGCAGGTGGGTCCAGGCCCTGGGTACCGCGTTGGCCAGCGAGTACCCGCCGCCGCCTGTCGCGACCCACCGGCCCTCGCACAGCTCCTCCGCCAGGTCACGGAGCGCCAGCTGCGCCGCGCGCTGCCCGTCCACTGTCATCCGCAGGTCGGCCAGCGGGTCCAGCCGGTGCGGGTCCGCCCCGCACTGCGTGATCAGGATCTGCGGCTTGAACGCGCGGAGCACGCCCGGCACGACAGCGTGGAAGGCCCGCAGCCAGCCGGCGTCACCGGTCTCCGGCGGGAGCGCCACGTTGACACTCGTGCCCTCCGCGCCCGGCCCGCCGGTCTCCGCGGCGAACCCGGTGCCGGGGAACAGCGCGTACCCGGTCTCGTGCAGGCTGACCGTCATGACCCGCGGGTCGTCGTAGAAGATCGACTGCACGCCATCACCGTGATGCACATCGATGTCGATGTACGCGACGCGCTCCGCGCCGAGCTCCAGCAGGCGGGCGATCGCCACAGCCGGGTCGTTGAACACGCAGAACCCGGCCGCCGACGCGCGGAACGCGTGGTGCAGGCCACCGGCCAGGCTGACCGCCCGGCGGAACTCCCCCGACCACACCGCCTCGGCCGCCATCATCGTCGCGCCGGACACCAGGGCGCTCGCCTCGTACATGCCGTCGAACAGCGGGTTGTCCGGCGTGTTCAGCCCGTACCCGGAGAAGTAGATCTCGTCCGGCGCCCGGCGTACCGCGCTGAGGTAGTCCTGGGAGTGCACCCGGAGCAGGTCCTGCTCGCTGGCCGCCACGGCCGGGCGGATCACCACGCCCGGCCGGTCCAGCACGCCGAGCTGCCCGGCCAGCGCCCAGGTCAGCTCCAGCCGGACAGGGTCGAGCGGGTGCTCGCCAAGGTCGTAGGACCGCAGGTCCTCGCTCCAGACCAGTAACGTCACCTGGCTAGTCTCCCACCGCGACGGGCCGCTGCGGGTCCGTGATCCACCCACTCCACGAGCCGACGTACACGACCGGCTGTTCGAACCCGGCCACGACCGCTGCCAGCGCCGCGCGGGCCGCGGTCACGCCGGAGCCGCAGTACAGGCCGAAGGGCTCGTCCCTGGGCAGGTCGGCAGGCAGGTCGCCGGGGGCGTTCCGCGCACCGGGGATGTGCCCGGCCACCGGGTCGATCGGCTCCGTCTCGCCACGGAACCGCTCCGGGGCCCGCACGTCGAACAGCTTGCCCTGCCGGGCCAGCTCCAGAGCGCCCTCGGCGTCGACGACCGGCATGCCGCCCGGCTTGACGACCAGCTCACTCGGCTCGACCACCGGAACGTCGGCGCTGACCGGGCCACCGGCTGCCTCCCAGGACGGGAAGCCACCCTCGAGCACGTACACCTCGGTCAGGCCGGCCCAGCGCAGCGTCCACCACGCCCGGCCGGCCCCGAGGCCGTCACCACCGTCGTAGACCACGACCGGGACATCCGGGTGGATACCGGCCCGGCGCAGGGATTCCTGCAGGTCAGCCGGGTCGGGCAGCGGGTGGCGGCCACCCGGGCCCGGCGTGCCGCACAGGTCGGCGTCGAGATCGAGGAAGACGGCGCCGGGGATGTGCCCGGCCTCGTAGTCACCCCGGCCGGGCGGGCCGAGCAGCCGGTAGCGGACGTCGACGATGGTCACCTGGGAAAGGCCGGCGAGCTGGCCGGCGCTCAGCAGAGGGCTCACTCGGACAGTTTGTCGTACGTCGCGGGTAACATGATCGGACGGGAGGGCACAAGCCGTGAAAGAGCCGGTGGGCACCTCTTCATCCGGGAGGCCCCTCGCGGAGTTTCCCGTCAGTCGCCGGAAGAGGTGAGAACGATAAACGAGCTGGTTGACACCACTGAGATGTATCTGCGCACCATCCTCGAGCTGGAGGAGGAAGGTGTTCCGGCCCTGCGGGCCCGGATCGCCGAGCGCCTGCACCAGAGCGGCCCGACCGTGAGCCAGACCGTCGCCAGGATGGAGCGGGACGGTCTCCTCCAGGTCCAGGACGACCGGCACCTGGAGCTGACGTCGGAGGGCCGCGAGCACGCCGTCGCCGTCATGCGCAAGCACCGGCTCGCGGAGCTGCTGCTGGTCGACGTGATCGGCATGCCCTACGAGGAAGCCCACGAGGAAGCCTGCCGCTGGGAGCACGTCATGAGCGACGCCGTCGAGCGCCGCGTCTACGACCTGCTCAAGCGCCCGACCCGCTCGCCCTACGGGAACCCGATTCCGGGCCTGGAGGTCTTCGGAGCCCACGCCGAGGAGACCACGGCCGAGCGCAACCTGACCACAGCCGGGCTGGTCGGCCCGGTCAAGGTCACCCGGATCTGCGAGAGCGTCCAGGTCGACGGCGAGACCCTCCGCGAGCTGCACAGCGCGGGCATCAACCCGGGGGCGATGGTCACGGTCACCGGGGACCGCAGCGGGGTGACGGTGGTCGCGCCGAAGGCGACGCTCAAGCTGACCAGAGACACAGCGTCCAAGGTCTTCGTTCTGTAGTGCCGACCCGCTGAGAACGAATCTGGACTGCGCGAAGCGGCCTCCCACGTACAACACCGGTACGAGGGAGGCCGCTTCGCTTGCCAGATCCGCCCTCAGCGGGCCACCTCGCCTTAGAGCAAGATCAAGATCAAGGGCCAACTTCTCTGCTCAGTACCTCGTCGAGGAGGGTGGCCGAGGTGGCCAGGGCTGCCATCTGGGTGTCCAGGCGGGCGCGTTCGGCGCGCAGGTCGGCGACGAGGACGGGGCAGGTGGGGG
The DNA here is from genome assembly GCF_000379825.1 of Longispora albida DSM 44784. Taxonomy (GTDB): domain Bacteria; phylum Actinomycetota; class Actinomycetes; order Mycobacteriales; family Micromonosporaceae; genus Longispora; species Longispora albida. The sequence goes on along the minus strand of NZ_KB903837.1, from coordinate 5,011 downwards.
CCAGCCGGTCCGGCGTGCCGGCCAGGCAGGGCAGGGCCTTCGCGATGAGCGTCGTGGACAGGCCGGAGGCGAGCAGCGCCCGGATCCGGGCCACGGTCGCCAGGTCGTCCTCTGTGTACTCCCGGTAGCCGTTGCCCGAGCGGGACGGCGCGAGCAGGCCCTGCTGCTCGTAGTACCGGAGGAGGCGTTCGCTGACGCCTGACCGGTGTGCGAGTGCTCCGATGCGCACGGGTGACCGCCCTCACTCGGCGTTGACCCTGACACTGGTGTCAGGCTTTAGCGTCGAGCGTATGACACCTCGGTACGTGACGACGAGTCAGGTGACGGCTGATCCGGCCGAGTTCCTGGCGATCACTGACGCGCTCTACCGGTTCGGGCTCGGGCAGGACCTGAAGGACTGGGACCTGTTCACCTCGGCGTTCACTGAGGACGCCGTGCTGGACTTCCGGCCGGTCGGCGAGAAGCTCGGGTTCCCGGCGGAGCTGATGAGCGGGCGGGACACCATCGTGGCCGTGATCAGTACAGTGCTGGCCACGATCGGTACCACGCACACCGTCACCAATCCACGGGTCGAAGTGGACGGTGACCGGGCATGGCTGACGGCCCTGGTGGAGGCCCAGCACGTGACGGAGGGCGGAGAGCAGGTACTGCTCAAGAACCTGTACGCCACGGAACTCGTGCGGGACGGCGCGCTGTGGCGGCTCGCGCACGTGCACATCGCGAACGTGTGGCACACGGGCAAGCCCTCAGCCGTGTTCGGGCAGTCCTGAGTGATCGTGGGACCCCTCATGTCGTTATAGCGACATGAGGGGTCCCACAACGCTACTTCTTCGCGTCGACCTGCTTGGCGAGGTCCACGAGCTTCGGGGTCAGGCCCCCGGCCGCCGCCGCGTCCCCGCCAGCGGGCAGCGTGAACTGGACGGTGAGCATCCGGCCGTTCGCGGACAGCCAGCCGACCTCGATGCCGGCCCCGGCCGGGCCCGCCGGGGCGAGCGCCCGGCTGTACGCCGACTTGCCCAGGCCGGACACCGGCGCCGAGCCCTTCGGGGTGACCGTGCTCGCGTACACCTTGGCGTCGGCCTTGGTGGGGGCGACGGCCAGGGTCAGGTCCGGGTACCGGCTGTCGGACTGCTTGAGGACACAGGTCTGGGCCTGAGCCGTGCCGCCGGCGACGGCCACGTGGAACTGCACGCCCAGCGCCGAGGCGACGCCGGCGTAGTCCAGCAGGCTGCACGCTCCGCCGGCCGCCGACGCTGGCACGGCGGGGGGCGAGGCTGGCTGGGTCTGGGCCGCCACGGCCTTCGGCTGGGCCGCCGACTCCGCCCGGCCGGCGTCGGCCGAGGAGCCGCCGGTCGCCTTGCCCGGCTCGTCGCTACAGGCCGTGAGGGCCAGCAGAGCGGCCAGTGATACCACGGCCGCGCGCTTCCGAGTGGTCATCAGCGCACCTTACCCCGCCAGGTACACACCAAAAATTGATCTTGATTTGGCTCTTGATCTTGATCTAAGGCGAGGTGGCCCGCTGAGGGCGGATCTGGCAAGCGAAGCGGCCTCCCTCGTACCGGTGTTGTACGTGGGAGGCCGCTTCGCGCAGTCCAGATTCGTCCTCAGCGGGTCGGCAGCACGCCTCAGCGGGTCGGCAACGCCGAAACGATGTGCTTGGCGATTTCCAGGGACGCCGTGGCGGCCGGGGACGGTGCGTTGAGCACGTGGACCTGGCTGCCCCTGGCGACGATCAGGAAGTCGTCGACCAGCTCACCGTCGCGCTTGACGGCCTGGGCGCGGACGCCGGCCGCCGACGGCACCAGGTCGGCCTCGGTGATCTCCGGGACGAGCCGGGCCAGGCTGGCGGCGAAGAGCGACTTCGACAGCGAGCGGCGGACCTCGGTGATGCCGTACTTCAGGTGACGGCGGGCGATCTGCCACAGGCCGGGGTAGGTGAGGGTGCCGGCCAGTTCCGCGAGGTTGATCTTGCCCCACGTGTAGCCCTCGCGGGCGAGGGCGAGCACGGCGTTCGGGCCGGCGTGCACGCTGCCGTCGATCATCTTGGTCAGGTGGACGCCGAGGAACGGGAACTGCGGGTCCGGGACCGGGTAGATCAGCCCCTTCACCAGGTCGGTGCGGTTGTGGGCCAGCTCGTAGTACTCACCGCGGAACGGGATGATCCGGGCGGGTGGCTTGATCCCGCCGAGCTGCGCGATCTTGTCGGCGTGCAGGCCGGCACAGTTCACCAGGACGTCGGCGGCGAACTCGCCGGACGTGGTCTCCACCATCACGCCCGTGCCGTTCGGGCGCAGTCCGGTGACCTTGGTACCGGTACGCAGGTCCGCGCCGGCCTTGGCCAGCAGCTCGGCCAGCTTCACGCAGACCTGGCCGTAGTTGACGATGCCGGTCGAGGCGACGCGCATCGCGGCGACGGCGGCCACGTGCGGCTCGTACTCGCGCGCCTCAGCCTGGCCGATCATCTTCACCGGCAGGCCGTTGGCCAGCGAGCGCTCGTGCAGCGCGTTGAGCCGGGGCAGCTCGTCCTCACTCGTAGCGACGATCAGCTTGCCGCACACGTCGTACTCGATGCCGTGCTCCTGGCAGAACTCGACCATCGACTCGCTGCCGGCCTTGGCGAAGCGGGCCTTGAGGCTGCCCGGCTTGTAGTACACCCCGGCGTGGATCACGCCGCTGTTGTGGCCGGTCTGGTGCGCGCCCCAGCCGGTCTCCTTCTCGATCACCGTCACCTGGGCGTCCGGCCGGTCCAGGATGATCCGGTGGGCGGTGGCCAGCCCGACGATACCGCCGCCAATTACTACATACTTGGTCACAGTGCCTCCGATAGCGTGCCGGTCGCCCCGAATCCTATGCCGCCCCTGGTCATCGACGGATAGTCACCTAGACTGCTTGGCGGTTATCAGTCTTGGTGAGGAGCGCTCCCGTGTCCGACGTCGTACTTCTTGGTCAGCCAACAGTCGGTGAGGAAGAAATCGAGGCCATCCGGGAGGTCTTCGCCTCCGGCTGGCTCGCGGGCGCAGGCCCGGCGTGCAAGCGTTTCGAGGAGAAGTTCGCCGCCGTCGCGGGTGTCCCGCACGTCGTCGCCACCTCCAACTGCGGCTCGGCGCTGCACCTGGCCATGCTGACCCTCGGGGCCGGCCCCGGCGACGAGGTCATCGTCGGTGACTACACCTTCCCGGCCACCGGCCACTCGGTGATGTACAACGGCTCCAAGCCGGTCTTCGCCGACGTCCGCCCGGACAGCTGGACCATCGACCCGGCCTCCGTCGAGGCGCTCATCACCCCGCGCACCAAGGGCATCATCGCCGTGGACGTGGCCGGCCAGCCCGCCGACTACGCCGAGCTGCGCAAGATCGCCGACAAGCACGGCCTGTTCCTGGTGGAGGACGCCGCCTGCGCTGCCGGCGCCACGTACCAGGGCCGCCCGGCCGGCTCGCTCGCCGACGTCGCCGTGTTCAGCTTCCACGGCCGCAAGGGCATCACCGCTGGTGAGGGTGGCGCGTTCGTCACCGCCAACGCCGAGATCGCCGCGCACGCCCGCAAGCTGCACACCTACGGCATCGCTCCCGCCGTGGACCGCGCGGCCTCGACGACGCTGCCGATCCCGGAGTTCGACGAGCTGGGCTACAACTACCGGCTCTCCGACATCCAGGCAGCGATCATGAGCGTGCAGGTCGACCGGCTGCCGGCCCTGCTCGCCGCGCGTACCCACGCCGCGAACCGCTACCAGGAGCTGCTCGGCGACTTCGACCTGCTGGAGCTGCCGGTCGCGCTGGCCGACCGTACCCACCCGTGGCAGGCCTACATCGTCACGCTGAACCACGGCATCGACCGCGGCGAGGTGGCGATGCGCCTGCGCGAGCGCGGTGTGCAGTGCAACTTCGGCACCTACGCCTCGCACGTCCAGCCGCTGTACGGCCAGACGTCGCCGTGCCCGGTCTCCGCGGACGTCTTCGCCCGCCACCTGGCCATCCCGATGCACGCCAACCTGACCGACGCCGAGGTCGAGACGGTGGCCGCCGCTGTCCGCGAGGTCGTCACGGCCGTCGCCAAGGGCTAGTTCCTTCCCCCCTGTACCAGCTGAACGTTTTGTGAATTTTGGAGACTTTCCCCATGTCTGACCAGAAGACTGTTCTGTTTACTGGTGGTGCTGGTTTCATCGGCCTGCATGTGATCCCGATCCTGCTGGACAAGGGCTACAAGGTCCGGATCTTCGACAACATGGCCCGTGGTGACCGCGCGGCCGTCAACGCCCTCATCGCCGGCGGGAACGTCGAGCTCGTCGAGCAGGACGTCCGCTACGGCGGCGCCGTCCACAACGCCATGGCCGGCTGCTCCCACGTCATCCACTTCGCCACCGTCTCCATCAACAAGTCCGTCGCCGACCCCTACGAGTCGATCGACATCAACATGACCGGCAACAACAACGTCTTCGCCGCCGCCGCCGACCACGGCGTCAAGCGCCTCGTGTTCGCCTCCACCGCCTCCGTCTACGGCGACCCCGAACGCCTCCCCATGCACGAAGACGACAAACTCGCCCCCCTCACCCCCTACTGCATCACCAAACGCGCCGGCGAAGACCTCCTCGGCTTCTACCAGCGCACCAAGGGCCTGTCCTGGAACGCCCTGCGCTTCTTCAACGTCTACGGCCCCGGCCAGAAGATCGAGGCCTACTACACCAGCGTCATCAACACGTTCATCCAGCGCATCCGCTCCGGCCAGGCCCCCACCATCGACGGCAAGGGCGAACAGTCGATGGACTTCATCCACGTCACCGACCTCGCCAAATCCGTCGTCGCCGCCCTCGANTCCGAACACGACTGCAAGCCCATCAACATCGGCACCGGCATCGACACCTCCATCGCCACCCTCGCCAAAATCCTCATCCAAGCCCTCGGCGCCAACGTCGAACCCATCTTCGTCCCCCGCGACGTCCTCGTCACCCGCCGCGCCGCCGACATCACCCGCGCCAAAAACATGCTCGGATGGGCACCAGAAATCACCGTCGAAC
>NZ_KB903836.1 GCF_000379825.1 Longispora albida DSM 44784 | reverse complement strand
CCGCGCCGCGGTCGTCGCCGACACCTGGAACCGCTCCGCGGCACGGCGCAACGGCCACTGATCATCAACAACGCAACGGGCAAGACGCAGCCTGCCCGTCTCGGACAAGGGTGCATTACGGTGGACCATCGAGGGCCTTCCGGCTCGGGTGCGGCTGACTTGGTAGCTCCACACCTAACCGGCAGGCCCTCACCCTTTCAAGACCCCACATCACCAACGTCCATGGACAGAACACCTAGGGCCTGCCAGCCAGCACAGACGCGACGTCGAAGCTGACCGGCTCGTCCAGCTGTTCCCACGTGCACGACTCCGGTTCGCGGTCCGGCCGCCACCGGGCGAACTGGGCCACGTGCCGGAACCGTTCCTTGTTCTCCATGTGGTCGTAGCCGACCTCGCAGACGAGCTCCGGCCGCAGCGGTACCCAGTCCTTGGCCACGGCCTGCCAGCGGCTCGGCCCGCCCGGGACGCGCTGGCCGGTCGACGGGTCGAACCAGGGATGCGTGGCCGGGTTCTCGTACGGGGCGAGTTCCGTCAGGAGTTCCTTGCGCCGGGCGGCGCTGAACGAGCTGCACACGCCGACGTGGTGGAGCCTGCCGTCCTGGTACAGGCCGAGCAGCAGCGAACCGACGCCGGCGCCGTCCTTGTGCAGCCGGTACCCGGCGACGACCACGTCAGCCGTCCGGGCGTGCTTGATCTTGAACATGAGCCGTTTTCCCGGTTCGTAGCCGATCCCGGCCGGCTTGGCGATCAGCCCGTCGAGCCCGGCGCCCTCGAACCGCGCGAACCACCGGGCCGCCAGCTCCGCGTCCGTGGTCGCGGGGGTCAGGTAGACCGGCCCGCCGCCCGGTATAGCCTGCTCCAGCCGTGCCCTCCGCTCGCTGAACGGCAGCCCGGTCAGGTCCTCGTCACCGATCGCCAGCAGGTCGAAGGCCACAAAGCTCGCGGGTGTCTTTTCCGCGAGCATCCGCACCCGGGAGTCCGCAGGGTGGATCCGCTGGCTCAGCGTGTCGAAGTCCAGCGCACCGTCCACAATGGCTACCAGCTCGCCGTCCACGACGCACCGCTCGGGCAGCGCTGGCTGGCAGAAGCCGACAACCTCCGGGAAGTACCTGGTCAGCGTCTTGCGTCCCCGGCTGGCCAGCTCCACCTCCGGCCCGTCGCGGAACACGACGCACCGGAATCCGTCCCACTTGGGCTCGTAGCTCATGCCCGGCGCGAGCGGGATGGCTGGCACGCTCTTGGCCAGCATCGGCTCGATGGGCGGCGACAACGGCAGGTCCACGCATCGATACTGCCGGGGCAGCCCGCTGCCGCGCGGCGCTTTCGCCGCATTTCACCAGCGCAAAGGGTTACCTGCTGCCACCGCACCCCTCCAGCCGGGCCCGCTGGCTGCCCGGGGCCCGCCCGCCCCGCCGCCGGCCTCACGACCCCCGCACCCGGAAACCGGGATGGAAACCAGGCCCCCGGTCACCGGTGCCGCAGCCACGGCCCGTGATGGCGGATCCACGGCCCGTGGTGATGACGCATCCGGTCGAAGATGACATACAGGTCGACAGCGCCCACCAGGGCGAAGAAGAACAACGGCCACGCCAGCCACACCACGCCGGCCCGCCAGGCCAGAACCCCGGCGAGAACGCAGAAGATCAGGCCGAAGGTGGCCAGCGCCGCGCGTAACTTCAGCGCGCTCTCAGGCATATTCCCATCTTGTACCCGTTGCTGCCCGTCCGCCACCGCCACGATTTGGGACGGCGTGCCCGGCTGCGGTACCGTGGCGCTGGCCGCGACTGGCGAGGGTGGGGTACCACCGGGGAGCGGCCGGATCACTTCATGGAAGACGGTGTCGACCGCCTGGGCGCCCCTTCTCGGACAGCAGTGCTGCTGGATGGGATGGCTTGCCCTATGCGTGAAGAGACATCTGTGCCCGATCAGGTACTCCTGCGAGACCAGCCGGTCGGGGAGTACGCAGCCCAGCTCGCTGACCGTGTGCCAGCCCCCGGCGGCGGTGCCGTCGCAGCCCTGCACGCCGCCCAGGCCGCGGCCCTGCTGGCGATGGTGGCCAGGTACAGCGATCAGGCCAATCCCGAGGTGACGGCGGCCGTGGCCGAGGCCGACGAGCTGCGCGCCGAGGGGCTGGCGCTCGCCGAGGCGGACATCGCGGCGTTCAGCGCGGTCGCCGACGCCTACAAGCTCCGCACTCCCGAGCGGTCCACCGCGATCGTCGCGGCGCTGCTGGGTGCCGCCGAGCCGCAGGTGGCGACGATCGAGGCGGCTCACCGGCTGATCCGGCTGGCCGAGCGGCTCCTGCCGATCGGCAACAAGAACGTGATCACCGACGTAGGGGCCGGCGCGGAGGCCGCCCGGGCCGCCGCCGTCAGCGCGCGGCTCAACGTCGAGATCAACCGGGCCGGCCTGCCCGCCGGGCCGGACAACGACCGGCTCGCCGCCAGCTCGGGTACCGTCCCGGCGCTCGCAGCCCGCGCCGACCTGGTCACCGAGACCGTCCTGCGGGCGGTGACCAGGTGACCAGCACCCTTTCCGCTCCGGAGACCCGGATCGTCGCGCCCGAGGCAGCCGGCCTGCTCGCTCCCGGCGGCGCGGCCGGCCTCGCCGCGGCACCGCTCACGCCCGACCAGCGCGAACGCCCCGCCGTCGTTCCCGGCCAGGCCAAGGTCCTCAGCGGTGTCCCGCTGGCCACCGCCATCCGGGCCGAGACGGCAGCGCGGGCCGCAGTGCTCACCGCCGCCGGCCGCCCGCCGAAGCTGGCCGTCGTGACCGCGACCGACAGTGAGGCGAGCGCCTGGTACGTGCGTTCCCTCGCGTCGATGGCCCGCCGCGTCGGCATTCTCTGCGAGATCACCGACCTCGGCCCGGCAGCCGGCGAGCAGGAGATCGTCCGCGTGCTGGAGCTGCTCAGCGCCGACCCGGGCGTGCACGGCGTCATCCTCCAGACGCCGCTGCCCGCCGGGCTGAAGCTGCCGGACCTCGCCCGGGCGATCGACCCGGCCAAGGACGTGGACGGCGCGAACCCGGAAAGCCTCGGCCGTCTCGCCGCCGGCCTGCCCGCCTACGCCCCGGCCACGGCCGAGTCGGTGGTGACCCTGCTCGAGTACCACCGGGTCCCGCTCGCCGGCCAGGACGTGGTGATGGTCGGACACTCCACTGTGGTCGGCAAGCCCGCCGCGCTGCTCCTGCTCGACCGGGAGGCGACGGTGACGGTGTGCCACGCCCGTACCCGCGACCTCGCCGCCCACACCTCCCAGGCCGACGTCGTCGTCGTCGCGGTCGGCAAGGCCGGGCTGATCACGCCGGGCCACGTCCGCCCGGGCGCGACCGTCATCGACGTCGGCACGAACCCGACCCCGGACGGCGGCCTCGCCGGTGACGCCGACCCGGCCGTCGCCACCGTGGCCGGTGGCCTCAGCCCCGTACCCGGCGGCGTCGGCCCCGTCACCACGGCCCTGCTGCTCAAGCACACGGTCGACGCCGCGTCCTGACCTATCCGGAGCCCGAGGGGCGTGGCAGTTTCCCGCTGCGCTCCTCCGCCCTGGCGAACAGCCCCGACAGCCGGGCCATCTCGGCGCGCTGGGCCGGCTCGATGGTCTGGGCGAACTCCCGGCGCAGCTCCAGCCCGGTCTTCGACAGCCCGGCCTGCCGGTCGCAGCCCACGTCGCGCAGCGCGATCGTGATCTCCTTCTCCTTGCGCTGGCCGAGCGGCTCGGCGGAGTTCTCGTACTGCTTGCCGAGCGCGGCAGTGACGTCGTCCGGCGCGCCGTAGGCGTACCCGTACTGCGCCATGCACACCCGCCACCGGCCGAGCGCCGCCTGGTACCGCTCGTCGGCGGTGGCCCGGCGGAACAGGTCGCGGCTGATCTCCTGCGGGAAGTACGTGATCCGCGCCCAGGTGTCGAGGTCGCCGTACAGCGCCAGGTGGCCCTTCGCGGCGCAGCCCTGTCTCGGGTACCAGTAGACGACGCCGTTCGGCGCGGTCAGCTTGGCCAGCGCGGCGGGCGGGCCGAGGAGCGTGTCGCGCAGCCGGGGGTCGTCGCCGGCCGGCTGCTCGGGCTGGCCACCCGCTGACGGGGTGCCGTCGGACATGCCGTACCCGTGCTGGCGTACCCACTCGACGCTGACCCCGCCGCCCTCGTCGGCGTTCGGGTTGGGTTTCGTGACCCCGCCCCGCCAGGGGATGCCGGCGTCACGCATGCACCTCTCGGCCTGGGCGTTGGCGGCCAGCGAGACCTGGTACAGCCGGGCCGGGTACGCACCCGTGTTCGTGATCATGTCCACTGTGGCCTGGTCGAGGCGGTCCGGGACCGGCGCGCTCTCCGGCCGCGGGTCACCGCAGCCGGAGAGCAGGCCGACCATCAACACCATCAGCGTGGCCTTGACGGTCGGTCGCATGTCAGTGACTGCACCAGTACATCGACTCGAAGTCGTCGTTCCAGTTGCCGCCGCCGGGCTTCGGGTCGAGGGACAGGTCCTGGCGGTAACTGCCGAGCCCCTCAGCCATGATCTGCCCGCTGTACCAGGTGCCGGTGGCGAAGTGGACGGTGCAGCTGCGGCCGTTGTTGTACGAGGACGAGGCCTTGTTGTTGATGAACGACGGCAGGGTGCCGTTGTTGTACCTTCCCTGCCAGCGGTCGCCCTGCCAGTCCCGGTGCACCCACAGGCAGGCGTACTCGGCGGGACAGTCGCCCCGGCCGGCCAGCAGGCTGGCGATCTCCGCCGCGTTGGGATCGGCCTGCGCCTGGGCCGGTGCGGAGAAGGCGCCTGCCAGTACGAGGGCCGCCGCCCCGGTCATGGCCATCCTGGACAGTACGTTTCTCACCATGCTGGTCTCCTTCGCGCTGGTGAAGCACTATTCCTGACGGCAAGAGCATGCACAGGGTTCGATATAGGCGACAATGACATTCGGTTCTGCCCGAATATGGGTGGTCAGGCCCGGTCTGCCGCCTGACTCACCTCTTCTCGAGGCGGCTGCCCCGGGGCAGGGTCACCGAGAGGATGTGGCTGGGCCCGTCGAGTTCGATACGGTGCCACCGTCCACGCGGCACGATCACTGCCCGGCCCGCCGGTACGGCGATCTCTTCCTCCTCCCCGCCCGGTGCCTCAGGGCGGAAGTAGAGCCGGATGCCGCCGCTGAGGCAGGAGACGAGCTCGTCGGCTTCGGTGTGCACCTCCCAGTGGCCGGCGTGCACGTCCTCACCGGTCTCGACCTGGAAGGCCATGACCTGCCAGCCCTCCCGGCCGGGATCGAAGACCTGCGGGCCGGCCTGCATCTGGCCGCCGGGGGTGAGGTGGACGAACGAGGAGAACAGGTCGAGCGTTGCCGTGGTCATCTGCTGGTGCTCCTTAACTGGCGAGGGCACGGCGGAGTGCCGCACCGAGTTCGGCGAGCTGGCGCTGGGAGATCTCGGCCGACAGGATCGCCTGCGAGCCGTGGAAGGTGCCGGGCCACTGGTGCAGCTCGACGGGCACGCCGGCCCGCAGGAGCCCCAGGGCGTACTCGATGCCCTCGTCGCGCAGCGGGTCGAACTCCGCGGTCGCGATGTAGGCCGGCGGCAGCCCGCCCAGATCGGCGGCCCTGGCCGGCGCGGCGTACTCGTCAGCAGCTCCGGCCGGGCCGAGGTAGTGACCCCAGGTCTGGGCGAGCTTCGCGCGCGTCATCCAGGGCGTGCCGGTGAAGTTCCGCGCCGACCACGTCTCCTGGCGGTCGTCGAGTTCGGGCTGGTTGAGCAGCTGGAACCGGATCGGCGGGCCGCCCTGGTCGCGGGATCGCAGGCAGACGGCCGCCGCGAGTCCCGCCCCGGCGCTGTGCCCGGCGACCGCGATCCGCTCCGGGTCGACGCCCAGCTCGGTGGCGTGCCTGGCCGTCCACTCCAGGACGGCGTAGACGTCGTCGAGGGCCGCCGGGTACGGGTCCTCGGGTGCCAGCCGGTAGCCGACGGAGATGACGAGGGCTCCGGTGGCGGCGGCCACCCGGCTCGCCCACGGATGCTCGGTGCCGAGGTCGCCCATGACGAACCCGCCGCCGTGCATCCAGATGACGGCGCCGCCGGTCATCCCGTAGGGGCGGTAGACGCGGACCGGGACGGCAGGGCTGGCCGGTACGGTGCGGTCCTCGACGGTGATGCCGGTCATGTCCGGTGGCGGGGCGGCGCTGGCGAGGGCTGCGAGGTTCGCGCGGGCCGCCGCGGGGTCGGACATGTCGGCCGAGGGGAACAGCGGGACGAAGGCTTCGAGTTCGGGATCCATGCCGACCATCGTCGCCGCCGGACGGCGCGCGATCATCCGACGGGCGTCGGGCATCCCGCCGCGCCCGCGCACCGATCGGCGCGCCGGCCAGCCTATCCTCGTGGCATGGAGGCCCTCGCCCTGCGACTGTCACAACTGGACTCCCACGCCGAGGGCGCGATCCGCGTCGTGATGTTCTACGACACGCTGACCCGCCGCCGGGTCGACCTGCCCGTGCTGGCCAGGGCCTCGGCTGGCCCGGCGGAGTGCGTGACCGGGATCCGGCTGCACGGCACCGGCGAGGTGATCCGGATGTCACCGGACGGCACGAAGGCCCCGGTACCCGCGCCGCCCGCGTCGACCTCGGCGCCGATCACCCTGGACGACGAGGAGATCGGCACGGCGTGGCTGGAGCGGCCCGGCCCGCCGACGCTGCTCGACGACATGCTGCTGGACCGGCTCGCGATCACCGCGGCCGCCGTGGTCGAGCGGTACGGCCCGGCCCGGACGACGATGGCCGATCCGGCTCTGCTCGAACTCGTGATCGGCGCGGACACCGACGAGGCCGCGCGGGCCCGTGCGCTGCGGCTGCTGGGCTTCCCGGCCACGTCGCCGGTCCGCGTCACGGCCGTCAGCTCACCAGCCCCGCTCACGGAGACCGCCGCCGCGATCTGCCCGGACCGGCTGGTGAAGGCGGCCACCGTCGCCGGTACGGGCGTGATCCTGTCCGCCACAGTGGATGTTTCCGCCGTCCCGGCCGGGATCAGGGCTGGCTTCGGGACCCCGGGGCACCCCGGGCGGTCCTGGCGGGAGGCCCGGACGGCGCTGCGCTTCACCACAGCCCGCGAGCCCGTCGTCCGCTACGACAGCCTCGGAGCCCTCGCCCTGCTCGCCGACATCCCGCCGGAAGCGGCGCAGGGCAACGCCGATGTGCTGGCAGTCGGCCGCCTGGCGGGTACAGCGGAAGATCTGGAAACTCTCGATGCCTACTGCGCGGCCGGGTCACTGCGCCGCGCGGCCGAAATCCTGCACCTGCACCACACCAGCGTCGCGCGCCGCCTGGAGCAGATCTCCCGGTGCCTGGGCTTCGACGTCACGCAGCCTGCTGGCCTGATCAGGGCCAGGGTGGGGCTGACCGTGTACCTGCTGGGGGAGGCCCAGCAGGCACACGGCTCAGCGGCTTAGCGCACCTAGCGTCCAGTGAGCGCGGCGACCTCCGCGCGGATCCGGGCCAGCTCGGGGTAGAAGAGGTGGCCGGGGCAGTCGGTCGCGCCCCAGTTGCGGTGGCCGGAGATCGTGTTCACGGTCTTCTTCGCGCCGCTGATCGGGTTGACGTAGTTCGTCGTGCCGTCCGGGTCGAGGTCACACAGGACGGACAGCGCCGCGAGGACGTAGACGAGGCTGCGCTGGGCGGCCCGCGTCGGCAGCTGCTTGTTGAAGTGGCCGAGGAGGCACACGCCGATGTTGCCGGCGTTGAAGCCCACCGCGTGGCCGGCGTTGACCATCATCGGCAGCCCCTCCGGGCTGATCTGCCCGAAGACGGGGAACGGGTCAGCGCCGGAGTAACGCGCCTCGTAGACCCGGCCCGCCTCGTCGATCATCAGGTGGTACCCGATGTCGCCGTAGCCCCGGCCGATGCCGTGCTCGTGGTAGATCGCCCGCACCGTCGCGGCCGGGTCGGGATCGTTGTTGATGCCCGCCGTGTGGTGGACGGTGAGGGTCTGCACGGGGAAGTACGCCGGCGGCCAGATCTCCTTGCCGGTGCTGTCGAACCGCTTCGACTCGTCGGCGCCCCACTTGCTGCGGCTCAGGTACGGGGAGCGGGGGACGGGGTTGCGGCTCGGTACCTGCTTGACCGCCCGGCGGGGACCGTCCACAGTGTTGAGTTCCGTGACGCGGCCCGCCGTCGCGCCGGCCGGGAGGGCCAGCTCGTAGCCGACGACACCCGGGGCGGCGATCAGCGAGTACTGGCTGTCGGCAGGCAGGTCGTCGCGGCCGGTGCAGCAGCCGGGAGCCTCCTGCCACTCCTGCCAGCCGGCCGCCGTGCGCAGCCGCACTCCGGCGCCGGTCTGCTGGCCGGTCCACGACACGCTCAGGTGACTGAGGGGGAAGGCAGCCTCCGCCTTGCCTTCCGGGGCACTCAGGGTCCTGGCCAGCGTCTCGGGAACGGTGTTCGTCGGGTTGTCGGTGCCTTCGGCCGAGGCCCGTCCGGCGACGAGGGTCGCGGCGGCGGCCGAAGCAGTACCAGCGAGAACTGTTCTGCGGCTAAGCGAATTCATTCGCCAGAGAGTAGGCAAGGATCGCGTCAAAAGGAAGCGTCGGCCTGAGGCTCAGCGTCCCCGATGAACCCGGCCAGCCCAGTGCCCCGCACCAGCCGGCCGGGGACCTTGTCTGCGGCCAGGAAGTGGCTCAGCTTCTTCGCTGGCAGGCCGTGCTCGGCGGCGGCAGCGGCGAAGACCAGGTTGCCGAACCGCTTGCCGCGCATCATGCCCGGCTCCGACAGCAGAGCCACGTCACGGAACTCGGTGAGCAGCGTCGCGGCGTGCGCACGGGAGAACGCCAGCGGGGGCAGATCGGTCACGTTGACGGCGTAGAACCCGCCCGGGGCCAGCACCCTGGCCACTTCGGACACGAATTCCGTACTGGCGGTGCTGCGCTCCATCAGCGCCCCGCGATACACGTCGCCGATGACGAGGTCGTACGAGCCGTCCGCCGCGCCCTCCACAGCCGACCGCGCGTCACCGGCCTCCGCCCGCACGCCGGCGCCGTCCGGCAGGGGCAGCACGCCGAGGACGAGGGCGAGGAGCTTGCTGTCCCGCTCGACGACGAGCTGCTGCGCCCCGGGATGCACATGCGCGATGTACCGGGGGATCGTCATCCCGCCCCCGCCGAGGTGCAGCACCCGCAGCGGGCCGGACGGGCACGCCGCGACGACAGCGGCGACCCGCCGGACGTACTCGAACTCCAGATGCGCCGGCCGCCGCACGTTCACGTACGACTGGGCCACGCCGTCGACCAGGACGGTCCAGCCGCCTGGCCGGTAAGGATCCGGTACCAGCTCGGCGGTGCCCAGCTCGACCCGCCTGATGATGCTGTCCCGGCTCACCGGCCCACGGTAGCTGGCCACGGAAACCGGTGCCCGGCCGAGGGGGCACACACGTGATCTTGACGTCCCCAGGCAGCCCCGCCCGGGGAGATGTCAGGCCGACCAGAGCGTGCGGGCCAGCGCGCCGATGTCCGGGTTGTCGGTGAACAGGCCGTCGACGCCGGCCTTCAGGTACGCGATCTGCTCGTCGATCGCCCGGCCGTGCGCCGCGGTGTCGGAGCTGGACCGGTAGTCGGCGGGGAGGAACTGGTTCTCCGCGCGGAACGTCCACGGGTACACGACCAGGCCGGCCGCGTGCGCGTCGGCGACGAGGCTGGTCGCCGTGCCCAGCGTGCCGTCGGCCTTACGCGGGATGACCAGGTCCTTCACCGGGCCGATGCCGTTGGCGTACGTCGCCAGCTCGGCGAGCGCGGCCGGGGTGACCTGGGCGGGGCTCTGCACGAGGTAGGCGAGCGGGACACGCAGCTTGTGCCTGGTGCGCAGGTCCCTCAGGTTGGAGTTGTCGAAGGACTGCACGAAGACAGGGGAGTTCGGCTTGTTCAGCCCGTTGTGCCGCAGGGCCGCCGCCAGCGGGGTCTCCAGGTCCAGCCCGATCGACTGGAAGTACAGCGGGTGCTTGGTCTCCGGGCAGACACCGATCTCCCGGCGCAGTTCCCGGCACAGCCGGTCCTGGAGGTCGAGGATCTCCTGGAGCGTGGGGACCTCGAACAGCCCGTTGAACACCGTGCTGTGCTGGCGGAGCTTCGGCAGCCGCTCGACGGCCCGCAGCGTCTTGAGCTCTGCGAGGGTGAAGTCCTCGGTGAACCAGCCGGTGAAGGACACCCCGTCGACGATCTTCGTCGTCTGGCGGCCGGCGAACTCCGGGCGGGAGGCCACGTCGGTCGTCGTGGAGATCTCGTTCTCGTGCCGGGCGACCAGCACGTGGTCCTTCGTGGACACCAGGTCTGGCTCGATGTAGTCGGCGCCCATCCTCGCGGCCAGCTCGTAGGCCGCGAGGGTGTGCTCCGGCCGGTAACCGGAGGCGCCACGGTGCCCGATCACGAGCGGCCGGGTCTGGCCGGGGGTCCTGGCAGGCGGGGTGGCGAACGCGGGCACGGCCGAGCCGGCCTGTCCCGCGATCACGGCACCTGCGGTGAGTGCGCCCATGCGCAGAATCTGGCGGCGGTCGGCCACTGTCTCCTCCTGAGAGTCCGGTGTGGAGCAGCCTGGCGCACCCGGCCGTCTTCCCCGTGAATGCGAGCTGAATTGATCAGCAACGCCGACAGCAGAGGAGCTTACCCAGCTCCCGCACAGCCCCGGCCAGGCGTGACGGTATGGTCCCCGGCATGAGCGAACAGGATGTCCCCGGTTTGAAGGTCAGCGCTGGTACCGGCGGGGTCGCGACCCTGCTCATCGACCGCCCGGCCCAGCGCAACGCGCTCACGCTGGCCATGTGGGCGGCGATTCCCGGCATCCTCGCCGGGCTGGCCGCCGACCGCAGTGTCCGGGTACTCCTGCTCCGGGGCGCCGGCGGCACGTTCTCCGCTGGCGCCGACATCTCCGAGCTGCACGGCATCTACTCCGACCCGGACCGCGCCGACGAGTACCACGCCACGAACGTCCGCGCGGAGGAGGCACTCGCCGCGTTCCCGCACCCGACCATCGCCGTGGTCGAAGGCGCGTGTGTCGGGGGCGGCTGCCAGCTCGCCGTCGCCTGCGACCTGCGGTTCGCCGAGCCGTCCGCCCGGTTCGGCATCACGCCGGCCAAGCTCGGCGTCGTGTACCCGGCGGTGCCGTCAGCCCGCCTCGCCCGGCTGGTCGGCCCGGCCCGGGCGAAGTACCTGCTGTTCTCCGCCGAACTGGTCGGCGCGGAGCACGCGGAACGGATCGGGCTCGCCGACGAGGTCGTACCGGACGTCGCCACGAGGGCGGAGGAGTTCGCCGCGCTGCTGGCCAGCCGCTCTCCGCAGACCCTCGGCGCGGCCAAGGCCATCATCGACAGCCCCGACCCGCACGCGACCGCCCGCGAGTGGGAACGCCGCAGCCGGACGGCCCCCGACGTCAGGGAAGGACTGAGCGCCTTCCTCGAACGCCGGGCACCGCGCTTTCACCAGGGAGACGGAGCGTAGTCCTTCAGGAAGACGCCGTAGATGTCCTCGCCGGCCTCGCCGCGCACGATCGGGTCGTAGACCCTGGCCGCCCCGTCGACGAGGTCCAGCGGGGCCTTGAACCCCTCGGCGTGCAGCCGCATCTTCTCCGGGTGCGGGCGCTCGTCGGTGATCCAGCCGGTGTCGACGGCCGTCATGAGGATCCCGTCGGTCAGCATCTCCTCGGCGCTGGTCCGGGTGAGCATGTTCAGCGCGGCCTTCGCCATGTTGGTGTGCGGGTGCCCCGGCCCCTTGTACGCCCGGCTGAACTGCCCCTCCATCGCCGACACGTTCACGACGTACTTGCGGCGGGACTGCGAGGCCGCCATCGACGGCCGGAGCATGCTGACCAGGATGAACGGCGCGGTCTGGTTGCACAGCTGCACCTCGAGCAGCTCGACCGGGTCGACCTCGTGGACCCGCTGCGTCCAGCTGTTCACCGAGGCCAGGTCGGGCACCAGTCCGCCGGCGTCGATCGCGGTGAGCGCCGCCATCCGCTCCGGCGACGTGGACCGGGCGGTCAGGGCCAGCTCGGTCAGCATCGCCGGGGTGAACGCGTGCTCGTGGCCGCTGGCCAGCTCGGCCTGCCCGCGCGACAGGTGCACCATCTCCGGCAGCTCACCGGCGGGCAGCGGCGCGGACTCGGCCTCGACGAGCGGGGCGTACGCGCCGGGGGAGCGCTTCACGGTCTGCGCCGCGTTGTTGATCAGGATGTCCAGCGGCCCGGCCGCGGCCACGGACTGGGCGAGCGTGACGACCTGGCCGGGGTCCCGCAGGTCGATGCCGACGATGCGCAGCCGGTGCATCCACTCCGCGCTGTCCGGCATCGCCTTGAACCTGCGGACCGCGTCGTTCGGGAACCGGGTGGTGATCGTGGTGTGCGCGCCGTCCCGCAGCAGCCGGAGCGCGATGTACATGCCGATCTTCGCCCGGCCGCCGGTCAGCAGGGCGCGCCGCCCGGCCAGGTCGGTGCGGGCCTCGCGCCGGGAGCGGTTGAAGGCTGAGCAGTCGGGGCACAGCTGGTGGTAGAACGCGTCGACGAGCGTGTACCGCTTCTTGCACGTGTAGCAGCCGCGTGCCTTGTTGAGCACACCGGCGAGGGCGTTCGGCGCGGCTGACACGAGGGGGATGCCCTCGGTCTCGTCGTCGATCCGCCCAGCTGCCCCGGTCGCGGTGAGCTCGGTGACGGCCAGGTCGGCCGCCGCCTCCGCCGCGCGCTTGGTCATCCGGCGCTGCTGCTTGACGGCCTTGTAGATGCCGGCCGTGGCACGGCGGATCGCGATGGCGTCCGGGTGCTCGGCGTCGAGGCCTTCGGCTTCGGCGATCACTTCCAGAGCCAGCGCCAGCCGTGCGGGGTCGATGCCGTTCACTTCCGTCTTGTCCTTCCATACGGGGTACGCCCACGGAACTGTACTTGCCCGCCTCGTGGTGCCCGGGAGCTACCGTGATGGCGTGGGCCACACCGCGATCTCCGTCACCGGGCTGCCCGCGCCGGGACTGCGCCCCTTCGTCCGGAGCTACCAGGCCTATGACCTGCGAGGTTTCGCACCTGGGGTGCACATCGGCCTGCCGGGTCCCTACCTGACCGTCGTGATCAGCCTGGCCGCGCCGACCCTGGTCAGCCTCGATTCCGCCGCCGCGCCGCAGGGCTTCGCCGCTCTGGCCAGCGGCCTGTTCGCCGGCCCGGCCTTCCTTCCCCACGATGGCAACCAGACCGGCGTGCAGCTGGACCTCACGCCCGCCGGCGCAAGAGCACTTCTGGGTGTACCGGCCGGAGAGCTGGCCGGTCTGTGCGTCGACCTGCGGGACCTGCTCGGCCCGGCGGGGCGGGACCTTCCGTCTCAGCTGGCGGACCTGGCCACCTGGCCGGAACGGTTCGCCCTGTTGGATAGGGTCCTAGGATGCCAAAGCGAGGGTGACCCGGCACCCACTGAAACCCTCACCCGCGCCTACCGGCGCATCCTCGCCTCGGCCGGCACGCTTCCGATCGCCTCCCTCGCTGACGAGCTGGGCTGGAGCCGCAGGCATCTGAGCGCGCGGTTCACGGCGGAGTACGGGATCGGGCCGAAGGAAGCTGCGCGGGTCGCCCGGTTCGCCAGGTCCCGTGAGCTGCTCGTCGGGCACGGCCGGCTCTCGCTCGCCCGGATCGCCGCGGACTGCGGGTACTCCGACCAGGCGCATCTGGCGCGGGAGTGGCGGGATCTCGCCGGGTGCTCGCCGTCGGCGTGGCTGGCGGGGGAGGAGTTCCCAATTGTTCAAGTCGGCGGGCGGGAGGCGTCCGTAGCGTCGTCGGTATGACGGAGAACAAGGCAGTACATGTGTGGCCTGGTCTGAGTTACCGCGACGCGCCTGCGGCGATCCGGTTCCTGACGGAGGCTTTCGGGTTCGTGTCGACGCTGACGGTGCCTGGTGATGTGGAGGGCGCTGTGGTGCATGCGGAGTTGCGGTGGCCGGAGGGTGGCGGGGTGATGCTGGGTACGGCGGGGGCCGGCGCGCTGAAGGAGCATCTGGCCGGTCAGGGTTCGGTGTACATCGTGACGTCGGAGCCTGACGCGTTGTACGAGCGTGCGGTTGCTGCCGGTGGGGTGGTGGTCCGGGAGCTGGGTGATACGGACTACGGGTCGCGGGACTTCATCGTGCGGGACCCGGAGGGCGTTTACTGGTGTTTCGGGACGTATGCCGGGGAGTGACGCTTGCCTGCTGGGCCTGTGGCGGGCCTAGCCGGTTACAGTCTTGGAGACGGTTTCACCTGGCGGGGAGGGCTCATGGTGCGGGAGCGTTCCCCGGAGTCGTGGCGGGTCCTGACTGTGCCGAACGCCATCTCGTTCGCCCGGTTGCTGGGTGTGCCGGTGTTCCTGTGGCTGATGCTCGGGCCGGTGCACTATGACCTGGCGGCGGTGGTGGTTCTCGCCGTGGGTGGTGGCACGGACTGGGTTGATGGCTATGTCGCCCGGCGCTTCGACCAGGGTTCGCGTCTCGGGCAGTTGCTCGATCCGCTCGCTGACCGGTTGTACATCCTGGCGACGCTGGCCGCGCTGACGATCCGGGAGATCGTGCCGTGGCAGTTCACCGCTGCGTTGCTGGCGCGTGAGGTCGTGGTGGGGGTGTGGCTGCCGGTGCTGCGGCGGTACGGGTATGGGCCGCCTCCGGTGCACTACATCGGGAAGACGGGCACGTTCGTGCTGCTGATGGCGTTCCCGACGTTGTTGTTGTCGGCTGCGACGTCGGGCACGGTGCACACGTGGGCGTACGCGGCCGGGTGGGCGCTGGGCATCTGGGGTCTGGCGTTGTACTGGCTGTCGGGTGTGCTGTACCTGTGGCAGATCTTCTCGCTGATCCGTGAGGCGAGGCAGGAGAGCCGGGTATGACCGCTCCTGGTGGGGGGAAGCCTGGTCAGCAGTTCGGCGGGGATCTGCTGACGGAGATCTTCGAGAATTCGCTGGATCCGGGGTATGCGGATGCGGCCGCTGGTGGGCACAAGAGTGGCCCGTGGGGTGTGGCCGGCCGGGTGCTGGCGCTGGCGGCGATCGGTTTCCTGCTGGCCGTGGCGTATCTGAAGGTGGTGGCGGACGCTCCGGACGCGACGAAGACGCGGGAGAAGCTGGTCTCGGACATCAAGCGGGATCAGGCTTCGGCTGACGAGCTGGAGTCGCGGACGGTGAAGCTGCGGGCCGAGGTCGCGGGGATGCGGGATCGTGCGCTGGCTGACGCTGGTGGTGACGCGAAGTACCTGCGGGATCTCGAGGCGATCACTGGGCTGGGGCCGGTGCGGGGTGCCGGGATCGTGGTGACGGTGGGCGACGCCTCGGATGTGGTCGATCCGGTGACGGGGAAGCCGAAGGCCCAGGCGCAGGGGAAGGTGTACGACCGTGACATCCAGCGGATCGTGAACGCGTTGTGGGCTTCGGGTGCCGAGGCGGTGGCGATCAACGATCAGCGGCTGGCGGGTACGTCGACGATCCGGAAGGCTGGCGGGGCGATCCTGGTGGACTTCAAACCGGTGTCTGGGCCGTACCGGATCGCGGCGATCGGGCCGGATGATCTGGAGAAGCGTTTCAACGGGACGGCTGCCGCGCGGCAGTTCAAGGGTTATGTGGGGCAGTACGGGATGGTGTTCGAGGTGAAGGCGGCTTCGAAGTTGTCGATGGCGTCGGCGGCTGATCCGCAGTTGCGGTACGCGCGGCCGGTGCCGTCGCCGAGTCCGTCTCCGTCGCCTTCGGTGTCGGGTTCGGGAGGGGTCCGATGATCGCTGTGCTGGCGTTGCTGGCCGGGATGGTGCTGGGCCTGGTGCTGGAGCCGACGGTGCCGGTGGGGTTGCAGCCGTATCTGCCGATCGCTGTGGTGGCGGCGCTGGACGCGTTGTTCGGCGGGCTGCGGGCGAAGCTGAACAAGGTGTTCGATGACCGGCAGTTCATCATCTCGTTCGTGTCCAATGTGCTGGTGGCCGGGTTCATCGTGTTCCTGGGGGATCAGCTGGGGGTCGGCGGGCAGCTGGCGACGGGGGTCGTGGTGGTGCTGGGGGTCCGGATCTTCAGTAATGTCGCTGCGATCCGGCGTCATTTCTTCAAGGCGTGATGATGGCTGACGAGACCACGGAAGAGAAGCTCGCGGAGAAGCCCGAAGCGAAGGCTGCGGAGCGGCGGCAGCCTGGGCGGACGGTGGCTTCGCGGCGGCTGGCGCTGACGTTGATCGCTGGTTTGCTGGCGGTACTGGGGCTGGCGATCGTGGCGCAGGTGAACACGCGGAACACCGACGAGGATCTGCAGGGTGCGCGGCAGGAGGACCTGGTGCGGATTCTGGGTGACCTGGATTCGCGGCAGGAGCGGCTGCGGAGTGAGCTGGCGGCGCTGGAGGATTCGAAGCGGCAGCTGACGTCGGGTGCGCAGGGTAAGGAGGCGGCGCTGGCCGCTGCCCGTTCGCGTGCTGACGAGCTGGGGATCCTGGCGGGGACGCTGCCTGCCACGGGTACGGGACTGGAGATCGAGTTCCGGGCTGGTACGCAGCCGGTGACGGCTTCGACGGTGCTGGACGCGGTGGAGGAGCTGCGGGGTGCCGGTGCGGAGGCGATGCAGATCGGTGGGGCGACGGGCGGGACGGTGCGGATCGTGGCGCAGACGTACTTCGTGGACGATGGGGCTGGGATCATCGTGGACGGTGTGAAGCTGGGTGCTCCGTTCACTGTGTCGGTGATCGGTGATCCGCAGACGATGCGCGCCGCGTTGAACATTCCGGGCGGGGTAGTGGACATGGTCCGGCGGGTGGACGGTACGGTCGTTATTCGTCAGCCTGGTGAGGTGCGGGTGACGTCGCTGCGGCAGGCTGTGTCGGCGAAGTATGCTCGGCCCGTTTCATGATCGAGAGGATTGCACGTGAGTTCTGCGATTCCTGAGGAGCTGCGGTACACCGCGGAGCACGAGTGGGTTCGTGTTGCGGAGGGTGGGGCGCTGCGGGTCGGGATCACTCAGTTCGCGCAGGATGCGCTGGGTGACATCGTCTATGTGGACCTTCCGGAGGCTGGGTCGGCTGTGGAGGCTGGCGCGTCGGCTGGTGAGGTGGAGTCGACGAAGAGCGTGTCGGAGATTTATGCTCCGGTGTCCGGTACGGTGACGGCTCGCAACGAGGCGCTTGCGGAGTCGCCGGATCTGATCAACAGTGACCCGTATGGCGATGGCTGGCTGGTGGAGATCGAGCCGGCTGATCCTGCGGCGTACGGCGAGCTGCTGGACGCGGCCGCGTACCAGAAGCTGATTGAGCAGTCCTGACAGTCCAAGCTGGCGGGTGGCGTGATGCCCGCCGGTTTTCTCCCCGTGAGGTGGCCCGATGACACGCGCAGACGACGAGTACCCCCCGCTCGATGTGACGTCGACCTTGAATCTCGGCGCCATAGATGATGCGCTGGCGTCCGATGACGATGTAATGCCCGCGAGGGTTTCTGGCACGCTGCCGCCGGACACGGCGTTGCTGGTGGTGCGGCGTGGGCCGAACGCTGGTGCGCGGTTCCTGCTGGATCATGATGTGACGACGAGCGGGCGGCATCCTGATTCCGACATCTTCCTGGATGATGTGACGGTGTCGCGGCGGCATGCCGAGTTCCAGCGTGAGGGTGGTTATTTCACTGTCCGGGATGTGGGGAGCCTGAACGGCACCTATGTGAACCGGGAGCGGGTGGAGGCCGTGACGCTGTCGAATGGTGATGAGGTGCAGATCGGGAAGTTCCGTCTGGTGTTCATCGCTGGGCCGCGGTCGGCTGAGGGGGCTGCCGCGTCGTGACGGGGTCCGGGGGTGCTGCGGCATCAGCCGATGGCGCCGGGGGGCTGATGAGCATCGGTGAGGTGCTGGGTCAGCTCCGGCCGGACTTCCCGGATGTGACGATCTCCAAGTTGCGGTTCCTGGAGGCTGAGGGCCTGGTGGAGCCGCGTCGTACGGCGTCTGGGTATCGGAAGTACGCCTGGGCGGATGTGGCGCGGCTCCGGTTCATCCTGACGGCGCAGCGGGATCGGTATCTGCCGTTGCGGGTGATCCGGGAGCAGCTGGAGGCTGGGGCGGCCGCGCCGTTGCGGCTGGTGGGTGCCGATGAGCGGCAGCCGGTGGCTGAGCGGGTGCTGGACCGCTCTGAGCTGCTGGCGTTGTCGGGCCTGGATGAGGAGGGCCTGGCGGGGGCTGTGCAGTTCGGGCTGGTGGCTTCGCGGCCGGATGGCCGGTTCGAGCCGGAGGCTCTGGAGGTGTGCTCGGTGGTGGCCGCGCTGGCTGAGCATGGTTTGCAGGCGCGGCATCTGCGGGCGTTCCGGGTGGCTGCTGACCGGGAGCTGGGTTTGCTGGAGCAGGTGGTGGCGCCGCTGGCTTTGCAGCGTGATCCGGCGGCGCGTGCGCGTGCTGGTGAGACGTTGCGGGAGCTGGCCGCGTTGTCGCTGCGGTTGCGTGCGGCTCTGGTGCAGGCTGGGCTGCGGGGTTCGCTGGGCGGGTAGCCTCGAGGTTGGAGGTTACCCGTGGGTGTTCGGTGCGCCGCTGGCGCGGGAATGGGGCTGGCGTGCAGGAGCTGAATGTGGTCGGTGTGCGGGTTGAGCTGCCGACGAATCAGCCGATTGTGCTGTTGAAGGAGGCGGCGGGTGAGCGTTATCTGCCGATCTGGATCGGTGCGGTGGAGGCGACGGCGATCGCCTACGAGCAGCAGAGTGTGAAGCCGGCCCGGCCGCTGACGCATGATCTGCTGCGGGATGTGCTGGTGGCGTTGCAGGCTCCGTTGCAGGCTGTGGAGATCACGGAGCTGCGGGACACGATTTTCTACGCTGATCTGGTGCTGGGTGAGGGTGTGCGGGTGTCCGCGCGGCCGTCGGACGCGATCGCTCTGGCGTTGCGGGCTCACGCGCCGATCCGGTGTGCCGAGCAGGTGCTGGTGGATGCGGGGATCGTGATTCCTGATGCTCAGGAGGACGAGGTCGAGCGGTTCCGGGAGTTCCTGGACCAGATCAGCCCGGAGGATTTCGAGTAGGTGCTGCCACGCCGGGGTGTGACCCAGATCGCTCCGGCGTGTCGCGCGTTGTGCGGGCTCGGGGCTGCCGGGTGGGTTATAGCGTGGCTGTGGCGCGTAGGTGCTCGGGGGAGGAGGGCGCAGTGGACGAACGGTTCTCCGAAGGGCCTGTGCAGGGTGTGCTGTTCCAGGGTGGTGAGCCCGGGGATGACGGCTCGGTGGGCTACCGGGGTGTGACGGCGTGTCACGCGGCGGGGATCACGTACCGGCAGCTGGATTACTGGGCGCGGACGGGCCTGGTGGTGCCGAGTGTGCGGCCGGCGTCGGGTTCGGGTACTGCCCGGTTGTATTCGTTCCGGGACATGGTGGTCCTGAAGGTTGTGAAGCGGCTGCTGGATGCCGGGGTGTCGTTGCAGAACATCCGGAAGGCGATTGAGGCGCTGCGGTCGCGGGGTGTGGAGGATCTGGCGCAGATCACGCTGATCTCTGATGGGACGACGGTGTATGAGTGCCGGTCGCCTGAGGAGGTCGTGGATCTGCTGCAGGGTGGTCAGGGCGTGTTCGGGATCGCGATCGGCGGGGCGTTCAAGGAGATCCAGGGGTCTCTGGCGCATTTGCCTGCCGAGCGGGCCGAGGTGACGGATGTGGTTGTGCCGGTGCTGCTGCCGGTGGGTGACGAGCTGGCGGCGCGGCGGGCGAGGCGCAGCGCGAGTTAGCGGTCCAGCCGCTGAGCCGCTAGATCGCTGAGCTGTTCAGCCGCGTGTGGTGAGTGCCGCGGTGATGGTGAGAGTGAGGGCCGGCCGGGGGTCGGTGGTGTCGTGGCGTCCGATGCGGTGGAGGGTGAGTCCTTCGCAGCAGGCCATGACGGCGGTGGCCGCGGTGGCCGGGTCTGGTGCTCCGAGGTGGGCGAGCATGGTGATGGCTGCTGCTTCCATGCGGTGGCGTGCCGTCTGGATGGCGTCGCGGAGTCTCGGGTTGTGGCTGGCTTCCATGAACAGGACGAGGCGGGCTGTGGTGGTCGTGCGGCCGGGGCCGGTGAGGTGCTCGATGGTGGCGGCGAGCAGTTCGGTGAGCTGGGCTGGGGTGGCTGGCGGTGCCGCGGGGGTGATCTGGGCCTGTTCGAGGGTGGCGATGCGTTCGAGGGTGGCGGTCAGGAGCGCGTCGCGGGTGCGGAAGTAGTTGGACGCTGAGCCGCGGGGCAGGCCCGCGTGGTCGTCGACGCGGTGGTGGGTGAGGGCGCGCAGGCCCTGGGTTCCGGTGAGGTCGATGGCTGCGTCGAGGGCGCGTTCGCGGGGGCTGACCATCCTCGCACTATAGCTGTAGTGGATTTCTACTATGGCTGTAGTAGCGTTGGGGGATGGGTACCGTACCTTCAGATGGCGGGGCGGCCCTCGGGCAGGGCGCGTTCCCGCCGCTCAGTGGTGTGAGGCACCGGTTCGCCGATGTCGCGGGGCTGCCTGTGCACGTGGCGGAGGCCGGGGAGGGTGAACCGGTCGTGCTGCTGCACGGCTTCCCCCAGCACTGGTGGGAGTGGCGGCATGTCATTCCCGCGCTTTCTTCTCAGTACCGGGTGATCTGCCCTGACCTGCGGGGTGCCGGGTGGACGGGCGCGCCAGCAGGCGGCTACGACCGTGAGCGCCTGGTGGCCGATCTCCTGGGGGTGCTGGACGCGCTGGGTGTGCGCCGGGCGCGGCTGATCGGGCATGACTACGGGGCGGTTCTCGGGTGGCTTCTGTGCCTGGAGCATCCGGAGCGGGTGCACAGTTACCTGTCGCTGTCGGTGCCGCATCCGTGGATCCGGTTCCATCCGGCGATGCTGGGGCAGATGTGGCGGCTGTGGTTCCAGGGTGTGATCGTGACGCCGGGGGTGGGGCCGTGGGCGCTGCGGACGTGGCTGACGCGGTATCTGCTGCGGTCGTATGCCGCTGTCCCTGGGACGTTCACTGAGGACGATCTGGAGGTGTTCTGTTCCCGGCTGCGGGAGCGGGACCGTGCGCGGGCGGGTTCGGCGCTGTACCGGGGGTTCATCCTGCCGGAGGCGAGGCGGATCGTGTCGGGTGCCTACCGCGACGCCCGGGTGGATGTTCCGGTCACGGTTCTTCTCGGTGCCCGGGATCCGGGGGTGCGGGTGGAGTTCCTGGCCGGCTGGGAGGGGCACGCTGACCGGCTGCGGATCGTCACGGCGGAGGGCGCGTCGCATTTCGTGGCCGACGAGCGGCCGGATGTGGTGGTCGCCGAGGCGGTGGAGCTGTTCCGCTAGCGCGCGGGGCTGCGGCGGCGGAAGGTGCCTGCGGCGACGGCGCACAGTGCCAGTGCCGTGCCGGCGAGGGTGTTGGCGGCGAGCTGGTGGCCGGGGGCCGGGGCGATGAGGTCGAGGGCAACGGAGCCGGCCAGCTGCCCGGCGACCATGCCCAGCCCGAGGAGGAGCACGCCGAGGACGCGGACGATGGTCACGGCGACGGCGATGAACACGATGCCGAGGCTGCCGCCGAGGTACAGCCACGGTTCGGGCGGGAGCTGGCCGGGCAGGCCCCGGACGGCGGTGACGGCGGCGAGGACGGTCACGAGGACGGCGGTACCGGTCGCGAAGTTGAGGAGCGTCGCGGGCAGTGCCCCGCCGGCGGCTTCGCGGACGCGGCCGTTGATGGCCTGCTGCCAGGCGATACCGGCGCCGGCGAGGACGGCTGTGGCGGCGAGGGCCACGTCGGAGGTCGCTGACAGCCGGTCGGCGACCGCGACGGCCACCGCGGCCAGTGCAAGGCCGGCGCCGAGGAGCCTCGGGCCGGTGACCGGCTGCGGTCCCCCGGGGCCCGCGCCGGCCCGGTCGGCGAGGAGGCTGCTGGTGACCTGCCCGCACACCACGGCGACGCTGAACAGCGCGACACCGAGGGTGGTGACGGTGAGGCCCTGGCTGGCCACGAGTGCCGCGCCGAACGCGCCTCCGGTGCACTGCCACCAGCGGAGGGTGCCGCCGCGTACGGCGCCGAGGACGTTGCGCAGTCCCCGGCGGGCCTGAGGGAGGGCGGCTGTGATGGCGAGGAGGATCAGCAGGCCGGAGCCGAAGGACACGGCGGCGGCCGCGACGCCGTTGCCGAGGCGGCTGCCGAGTTCGCCGTTGATGCGGGCCTGGGCGGCCATGGCGGTACCGC
The DNA here is from genome assembly GCF_000379825.1 of Longispora albida DSM 44784. Classification (GTDB taxonomy): domain Bacteria; phylum Actinomycetota; class Actinomycetes; order Mycobacteriales; family Micromonosporaceae; genus Longispora; species Longispora albida. The sequence goes on along the minus strand of NZ_KB903836.1, from coordinate 426,259 downwards.
AGACGACGGCGAGGGTGAGTGCGAGGGCGCGGGACACCCGGCTGATCTTGCCGGAAACCGGGTTGCCTCGTACCGCCAGGATGGGCGCATGAGATCTTTCACCTCCCATGACGGCACCAAGCTGGCCTACCACGTCCTCGGGGACGGCGAGCCGCTGGTGTGCGTGCCTGGCGGCGCCGGGCGGGCCGCGGAGTACCTCGGTGACCTCGGCGGGCTGCACCGGCACCGGCAGCTGATCCTCCTCGACAACCGGGGCACGGGCGGCTCGGACGAGCCGGAGGACAAGGGCACCTACCGCTGTGACCGGCTCGCCGCCGACGTCGAGGCGCTGCGCGAGCACCTCGGGCTGGGCACGATGGACCTGCTCGGCCACTCCGCCGGCGGTGGCGTGGCCCTGCACTACACGGCCCGGTACCCGCAGCGGCTGCGCAAGCTCGTCCTCGTCACCGCGGTGGCCCGCCCGGCCGGCATCGTGGCGTCGGAGGAGGACATGAAGGCGGTGTGGGCGCGGCGGGCCGGCGAGCCGTGGTACCCGGCGGCGATCGCCGCGTGGGACTCCGGCGAACCGTCCAGCGAGGTGCCGGCGCCCTGGGATCCGCTGTTCTACGGCCGGTGGGACGACCAGGCCCGCGCGCACGCCGCCGCCGACCCCGTCCAGCGCAACCCGGAGGCCGCGGCCGGGTACTTCGCCAGCGGGGCGTTCACCCCCGAGGCGACCGTGCCGTTGCTGGCGCAGGTGCAGGCCCCGGTACTGGTCCTCGGCGGGGAACTCGACGGGCGGCCTTCCGCAGCCGACTGTGCCGCGCTCGCCGAGCTGTTCCCGGCCGGTGAGACCGTGGTGCAGCCCGGCGGCGGGCACTTCCCGTGGCTGGACGACCCGGCGTGGTTCACGTCGGCGGTGGAGGGTTTCCTCAGCCGCTAGAGCCGCCGAGCTCGGTGCGGCAGAACTGGCCGCCGGCCCGGTACAGGTCAGGGTCGCCGGCCCAGTCGGGCTCGGGCTGGGCGGCGAGGATCCGGGCGGCGTGCGCTTCGGCGTCGTCGGCCGGGTGGTAGCCGATCGCCTCACCCTCGGCGAGGGACCACCAGCGGCGCGTGTTGGCACTGACACCCCACACGACCCGGTACCCGGGCGACGGGGCGGTCAGCGCCGCCTCCACGAGCCGGCCGCAGTCGTCCGGCGACAGCCACGTCGCCAGGGACCGCACATTGAACGGTTCCGGGAAGCACGACCCGATCCGCAGCGCGATGACGTCCATGCCGAACCGGGCGTGGTACAGCTTCCCCATCGCCTCCATCGCGGCCTTGGTGACGCCGTAGAACGTGTCGGGCGCGCCGGCGGCGTCCGCGGGCAGGTCACCGTCGCCGCGTTCGCTGAACCCGGCGGCGTGGTTGGACGAGGCGAGCACGACGCGGCTGACGCCGGCCCGGCGCGCCGCTTCCAGGGCGATGTAGGTGCCGTCGAGGTTCACGGCGGAGATCTGCTGCCAGGGCCGCTCGCCGGGGATACCGGCGAGGTGCACGACCGCGTCCGCGCCGTGGCACGCTGCGGTCATCGCTTCCAGGTCGGTGGCGTCGGCTGTGAGGAGTTCCGCGCCGTCGCCGGTGTCTTCCTGCGGTACGACGTCCAGGAGGCGCAGGGCCCGGCCGGGCTGGGCGAGGCGGGTCCGCAGCATCCGCCCGATCGAACCGGCCGCGCCGGTGATGAGAATGCGAGTCACAGCCGCCGAGCCTACCCACCACCAGCACCGGAGGGTCACAGCGCGCCGCCGGTCCACAGTGGAGGCGGCGCGGCGCCGGTATGGTGGGCGCTTCACCACGGGAGGAACACTGATGAGGTTACGGGCGATGACGGTGCTGGCCGCCGTGCTGCTGACCGCGGGCTGCGGCGGGAAAGCCAGCGACGAGGCCCGCACGGCCGTACCGGAGAACGCGGCAGCCACAGCACCGGCGTCTGCCATCCCGGTCCCGGACAGTCCCCTGCCCAGCAGCGCGCCGGTCACGACCAGGCCCCCGTCGCCGGCGAAGACGACGGCCGCCCCGGCGAAACCCGTCCCGCCGCGTACCACCGCGCCGGCCGTGAAGCCCACCTACGCGCCGCCGCCCGCGCCAGCCCCGCAGCCCCCTGCCCCGCCAGCCCCGCCGAAGCCGACCGGCACGTGCCCGTCGTACACAGGCCCGAAGGCCAGCACCACGCAGGTCCGCGACGCGCTGAACACGGTCGCGCAGAAGAAGTACGCGAAAGGCAACACCCTCCCCGCCGAGCTGCTGAAAGCGGTGGCGTGGCAGGAAAGCGGCTGGCAGCCGGCGATCGTCGCGTGCGACGGCGGCATCGGCGTCATGCAGGTCATGCCCGGCACCGCGAAGTGGCTCAACGCCGAGGTCACCGACAGGACCTACGACGTGAACAGCCTCGACGGCAACATCTCCCTCGGCGCGTTCTACCTCGCGTCGCTGACCGCCTACTTCGGCGACACCTGGTTCGGCGGCTCCCGCGACCTCGGCAACCCCGAGCTCCTCAACGTCGTCGCCGCCGCCTACAACTACGGGGCGGCCGGCGTGGTCAACGGCCACGAGATCGCGATCCCGGCCGGCGCCCAGCACTACGCGAACAACGTCAAAGCCCTCATGACCAGCTGCCCCTGCCTGTCGTATTGATCACCTGTGTACCGGGATGGCCGTCCGGCGCGCCAAGATGTGACCCCGGCCATCCGATCAGCACAGCCCCGGCTGGTACCGTGGGCGCAGCCGTCACACCCGTGTGGGAGAGACCGCCTGGCCGCCAGCCAGGCCGGCGCCGAAGGGGCAAGACCTCCCCGGAATCTCTCAGGCGAAAGGACCACCCGGGCAGGCACCTCTGGAAAGCCGGCCCCAGGCCGCACCGACGGGGCAAAGCTCTCCGGTCACCCGACAGAGGGGGAGGACGCTCACCACCCGAGCCGACTCCAGGAGCATGCATGGCGCGTCCCGACCACCGCGCGAGTCTCACCGACCTGTCGCGCGGCGTACCGTTCTCCCGCCGTCACATCGGCCCCTCCGCCGCCGACCAGCAGCAGATGCTGGACACCGTCGGCTACTCCAGCGCCGAGGACCTGCTCGACGCCGCGATGCCCGGCGCGATCCGCACCACCCAGGCACTGAACCTGCCCGCAGCGGCCACCGAGCCGGAGGTCATCGCCGAACTCCGGCAGATCGCCTCCCGCAACCGGGTCATGTCGCAGATGATCGGCCTGGGCTACTACGGCACCCACACCCCCCCGGTGGTGCTCCGCAACGTCCTGGAGAACCCGTCCTGGTACACCGCGTACACGCCGTACCAGCCGGAGATCTCCCAGGGCCGCCTCGAAGCGCTCCTGAACTTCCAGACCGTCATCTCCGACCTCACCGGCCTGCCGACCGCCGGCGCGTCACTCCTCGACGAGGCCACGGCCGCCGCCGAGGCCATGACCCTCGCCCGCCGGGCCGGCAAGTCCAAGAGCAGCCGGTTCGTCGTCGACGCCGACGCGTTCCCGCAGACGATCTCCGTGATCGCCACCCGCGCCGAGCCGCTCGGCATCGAGGTCACCGTCGCCGACCTGTCCGCAGGGCTGCCCGAGGGTGACTTCTTCGGCGTGCTCATCCAGTACCCGGGCGCCTCCGGCGCTGTCCGTGACCACGCGGCGCTGATCAGCGAGGCCCACGAGCGCGGCGCCATCGTCGCCGTCGCCGCCGACCTGCTGTCCCTCACGCTGCTGCGCGCCCCGGGTGAGATCGGCGCGGACATCGCCGTCGGCTCCGCCCAGCGCTTCGGCGTGCCGATGGGCTTCGGCGGCCCGCACGCCGGGTACATGTCGGTCCGCGCGGGCCTGGAGCGGTCCATGCCGGGCCGGCTCGTCGGCGTGTCCAAGGACGCCGACGGTGACCCCGCCTACCGCCTGGCCCTGCAGACCCGCGAGCAGCACATCCGCCGCGAGAAGGCCACCAGCAACATCTGCACCGCGCAGGTGCTCCTGGCCGTCATGGCCAGCATGTACGCGGTGTGGCACGGCCCCGACGGCCTCAAGCAGATCGCCGAGCGCGCCCACCGCAACGCCACCGTCCTCGCTGCCGGGCTGCGTGCCGGTGGCGTCGAGGTCGCCCACGAGTACTTCTTCGACACCGTCACCGCCCGCGTGCCGGGCCGTGCGGCAGAGATCGTGCACGCGGCCGCCGACGCGGGCGTCAACCTGCGGCTCGTCGACGCCGACCTGGTCGGCATCGCCTGCGACGAGACGACCACCGACGGGGACCTGCTGAGCGTGTGGCGTGCCTTCGGGCTCGGCTCGCTGAGCATCTCCGACCTGGACGCGGCCACCCCCGACGCGCTGCCGGACGCCCTGCTGCGCTCCTCGGCGTACCTGGAGCATCCGGTGTTCTCCGCGCACCGTTCCGAGACGCAGCTCCTGCGCTACCTCAAGTCCCTCGCCGACAAGGACTACGCCCTGGACCGGGGCATGATCCCGCTCGGCTCCTGCACGATGAAGCTCAACGCCACCACCGAGATGGAACCGGTGACCTGGCCGGAGTTCGGCTCCATCCACCCCTTCGCGCCCGTCGAGCAGGCCGCCGGCTACGAGGAGCTCGTCCGCACCCTCGAAGGCTGGCTGGCCGAGGTCACCGGCTACGACGCCGTCAGCGTCCAGCCCAACGCCGGCTCGCAGGGTGAGCTGGCAGGCCTGCTGGCCATCCGCGCCTACCACCGCGACAACGGGCAGGCGCACCGCGACGTGTGCCTCATCCCGTCCAGCGCCCACGGCACCAACGCCGCCTCCGCCGTCATGGCCGGCATGCGCGTCGTCGTCGTGGCCTGCGACGACGAGGGCAACGTCGACCTTGCCGACCTCGACGCGAAGATCGCCAAGCACGTGGAGAACCTGTCGGCGATCATGGTGACCTACCCGTCCACGCACGGCGTGTACGAGGAAGGCATCACCGAGCTGTGCGGCAAGGTCCACGCCGCAGGCGGCCAGGTGTACGTCGACGGCGCGAACCTCAACGCACTCCTCGGCTTCGCCAAGCCCGGCCAGTTCGGCGCGGACGTGTCGCACCTCAACCTGCACAAGACGTTCTGCATCCCGCACGGCGGCGGCGGCCCCGGCGTCGGCCCGGTCGCCGTCGGCGCGCACCTCGCCCCGTACCTGCCCGGGCACCCGCTGCACGAGGGCACCAAGGTCGGCCCCGTGTCGGCCGCCCCGCACGGCTCGGCGGGCATCCTGCCGATCTCGTGGGCGTACCTGCGGCTCATGGGCCCCGACGGCCTGGCGAAGGCCACGGCCAGCGCGGTACTGGCCGCCAACTACGTCGCGGCCCGGCTGCGCGAGCACTACCCGGTGCTGTACTCCGGCAACAAGGGCCTCGTCGCCCACGAGTGCATCCTGGACCTGCGCGGCATCACCCGCGACTCGGGCGTCACTGTGGACGATGTCGCCAAGCGGCTCGTCGACTACGGCTTCCACGCCCCGACCATGTCCTTCCCCGTGGCCGGCACCCTGATGGTGGAGCCGACCGAGTCGGAGGACCTGGGCGAGCTGGACCGGTTCATCGACGCGATGATCGCCATCCGCGGCGAGATCGCCCAGGTGCAGGACGGCGTGTGGCCCGCGGACGACAACCCGCTGCGCAACGCCCCGCACACCGCGGCGGCCGTCACCGCCGAGGAGTGGGCGCACCCCTACTCCCGGCAGACCGCCGCATACCCGGGTGGCGTGACCGCCGTCAAGTACTGGCCGCCGGTCCGCCGGATCGACCAGGCCTACGGCGACCGTAACCTCGTGTGCTCCTGCCCGTCACCGGAGGCCTTCGAGGACTAGGGTCCTCCCCGGTCAGACAGCGAAGAGGTGGTCCCGCCTGGCGGGGCCACCTCTTGTCGTTGCCTCTGGGCTCGCGGCCGCGGCCCGCTCAGGCGGCGGCCAGGTGCAGGGCCGGCCCGCGGTGCGGGGCGACGCAGCGGCCGTCGGGCAGGAGCTCGCCGGTGTCCTCGAACTGGATCACGCCGTTGCACAGCAGGTTCCAGCCCTGCTCGGGGTGACCGGCGATGATCCTTGCCGCTTCGGCATCCGTGGCGTCGGCGGCGGGGCAGGCTGGCTGGTGGGGGCACATGTTCTATCTCCGACTCTGGCGTGACGAGCCTCACAGGCGCAATTGCACGCTACCTTGTTTAACGGCGGTTGTGCCTCTCCGTAACGGAGTTGAGGTGAAGTCTTGACCATTCGGCTGAGTCTGGCCTGCCCCCCGGCTACTCCCCGTAACTGTCAGGGAACGGTTCGGGAGCGCGAACGCCGCGAATGGCGCACCGGAGACCCCGGGGACCCCCTGGCGATGACGGTGAGTTTCCTCACCGCGGCGGGCCTTCCCGCCCAGGACCTGACAGCGCTGCCCGGCGGCGAGTGCCCCGGCGGGCCACCCGGCTCGGTGTGCGGGGCGGCGATCCTGCTGTCGGCGGCCGCCGGGTCCGCCGCGATCGGCGGGCCGGCCGGGCCGCCGTCACCCGCCCCGGGCGTACCGGACGTGGCGGTCATCGTCTACGAGCACGCGGACCCGGAACCGGCAGCGGAAGGCGAGCCGTGGCTGATCGGGCCGTGGGTGCCGTCGTGGGCCCCGCAGGAACACGCCGCCGCCGTGTCCGCCGTGCGTACCGCCATCAGCCGCGGCGAAGTGTACCAGGTCAACGTCGTCGGCCACTGGGCGGCGGCGTGCTCCGGTGACCCCCGGCCCGCCCTCACCCGCATCGCCGGCATCCCGGGCGCCGTGTACGGGGGCATGCTCACCGGCGACGGCTGGGCGCTGGCCACCGCGTCACCGGAACTGCTCGTGTCGGTGGCCGGCGGTACCGTCACGTCGAAGCCGATCAAGGGCACCCGGCCGTCCACTCCGGAGGGCCGCGCCGAGCTGCTCGCCTCGGTGAAGGAACGCGCCGAGCACATCATGATCGTCGACCTGGTGCGCAACGACCTCGCGCTCGTCGCCGAGACCGGCTCGGTGGCCGTCACGGAACTGTTCGCGCTGCGCCGCTGGGTCGCGCTGTGGCAGGCCGAGTCGGTGGTCACCGCGCGGCTGCGCGCCGGTACCGGGCTGGACGGGCTGCTGCGGGCCGTCGCGCCGGGCGGGTCGGTGACAGGTGCGCCGAAGCTGGCGGCGCTCGCGCAGATCGCCGCGCTCGAGACGGCGGGGCGGGGGCCGGCGATGGGGGCCGCGGGTTACCTCAGCAGGTACACCCTGGAACTGGGGCTGACGATCCGGACCGTGGCCGTGACGCAGGGCCTGGCGCACATCTGGGCCGGGGGCGGCATCACCTGGGGCAGCGACCCGGAAGCCGAAGTGCTGGAAGCGGCGGCGAAAGCCGGGCCGCTGATGGCGGCGATGACCCCGGCCGGGGCCACCGCCGCTGGAGCCGGCTAGCCGAACAGCGCGTCGACGAGGACGGTCGTGATGTCGCGCGACGTCTGCGACTTGTGGAACCGGCCCTCGGAGGACTGCGCGATGGCCTGCAGCGACGCCGCGTCGGCCTTCGGGCCGTAGCCGATCGTGATGACCTTGACCGGCTTCTTGCCGCCGTTGGCCTTGTTCGCATCCTTGATCTTGCCGGTGAGCGCGTCGAGGCTCAGGCCGCCGGCGACGGTCTCCTCCTCGCCGTCGGTGATCACCACGACGACGTTGCGGGCAGCCTCGTCCAGGTAGTTCTTCTGGACCTCCTGGTAGGCGTCCCACGTCGTGTTGTACAGCGCCGTGGCCCCGTTGGCCTGCAGGCCGTTGACCTGGTTGATCAGGGTCTGCCGGTGGCCGGTGTCGAGGATCGCGATCGGCGCGAGCTTGCGGTAGTTGTCCGGCTGGCCCTGCGGCGTGGAGAACGCCCACAGGCCGACCCGGGCCTGCTGGCCGAACATGCCGATCGAGTGGACGGCCGCTTCCTTGGCCAGGTCCAGGCGGGTCTTGTTCTTGCCGGTGCCGTCGTTGGTGCCGGGCACCGGGTCGTTCATCGAGCCCGTCACGTCCATCACGAGCAGCACGTTGACCGGGCGGGCGAGGGCCGTCCACGTCGAGTAGGTGGCCTGCACCGACTCGGGCAGCAGCACGGCACGCGGCAGGGTCTGCATCTGCGGCTGGATACCGGCGGCGGAGTTGAGGTTCTGCCCGCCGATCCGGTTGGAGTCGCGGAACCCGTCGGCCAGGAACGTCTCCCGGCCGGAGTCACCCCGCAGGAACGTCAGGAACGCCTTCGCGACGGCCTGCCGGTTCGGGTCGGCCCACGCCATCCGCTCCAGCACCAGGTACGGGTTGTCGGCGTCGGCGGAGCCACCGGAGGGGTACACCGCGACCAGCGGGACCTTCGGCTTGGCCGCGTTGTAGGCGATGATGTCGCGCTCCAGCGCCGGGAAGCCGGACACGTACTTGAGGGCGTCCAGCTCGCTCTGCGCGTCGGCCTTGGCGAGCCCGGCGAAGATCTGGTCGGTGCTCTGCATGTACATCTCGGGCTGGACGGCCTTCTTGAAGTTCCAGACCGACTGGCGTTCCTCGCTGCTGACGTCACCGTCGTCGTCGGCGTCGGTGACGGCCATCAGGGCGTGCAGGCCCGGCGTGGACTTCGACGGGTCGGTCATGGCGACCTTCAGCGGGCCCCACTCGGCCTTGCCGCCGTACTTGTCCCACGTCAGGCCGGTGCCCAGCGCGGTGATCAGGTCGTTCCAGCTGGCGCGCTTGCCAGCCCAGGCGCCGGCCTGCAGCACCTTCACCATCGGCTCGGGCATCGCGATGACGGTGGGCGTGCGGGCCAGCGACGGCTGCAGCGTCGGCAGCGTCCGCTCGGCGAGCGGGTTGTTGGCGGCCTTGCGCACCCACGCCGTGGACGCGGGCACCCACACGTCGGGCTGCGGGCCGTTGATCCGCGGGTCCCAGTCGCTGCCCAGTGCCGTGGACACGTCGGAGGAGTCCTTCGCGACGATGTCGACGGCCGCGCAGTGCTCGGTCTTCTTGTCCTTGGCGTCGGTGACGACAGGCTCGGTGTCCTGCCACTCCCGGGCCAGCTTGTCGAGGATCTTCGCGATCGCGGGGTCGGCGAGGACCTGCGCGGTCACGGGGTCACCGGAACAGCCGGAGTTCGCGATGTACACCGCCCCGGCGCCGCCGCCCGCCAGGACCAGCGCGGAAACGCTGGCGATGACGATCCACGGGGCGACGGTGAGGCGCCGCCGGGGGCCACCGCGGCGGTGGGACCGGACGTTCGCATGACGGCCATGCGGTGGCATAGGGATGCCTCCCGAACACGTAGATCAAGCCTGGGACCGTCGTAGTGTAGGGGTTGGCACGGCCACTGCCGATAGGCGGAACACGCACTGTGCAGCCAGACTTCACGCAGTACCGGAATGATCACTTACCGTTACTTCTTTCGTCCGGATTTATCGTTATCCAGGGCTTATCCCGGTGACGCAGACGGCGGGACCAGTCGCCAAGTTGTTAGGAAGCTACGGTGAGGGCATGACCATGCGGCCTATCCGGATCATTGGCGACCCGGTACTTCGGACCCCGACCGACCCGGTGACGAGTTTCGACGCGAGCCTGCGCGCCCTCGTCGCCGACCTGATGGACACCCTGCTCGGCGCGCCGGGCCGGGCCGGGGTCGCCGCCCCCCAGATCGGGGTGAGCGCGAGGGTGTTCGTCTACGACGCAGGCGGCCAGCGCGGCCACGTGGTCAACCCGGAGCTGGAGCTGTCGGAGGAACTGCAGCTCGACGGTGACGAGGGCTGCCTGTCGGTGCCCGGCCTGTGGTTCCCGACGCCGCGGGCCATGCACGCCGTCTGCCGGGGCTACGACCAGCACGGCGAGCCCATCGAGGTGAGCGGCTCCGGGTTCCTCGCCCGGGCACTGCAGCACGAGACGGGCCACCTCAACGGGCAGCTGTACGTGGACACCCTCAAGGGCGACACCCGCAGGGCGGCGCTGCGCGCGATCCGGGCCGGGCTGCCGGCCCGCTCCGCCTGACGCCGGCGCATATTTATCGGCCGTCTATACAGGACGGTGAACGTGGTGAGGCCGGCCCCGGGGGTGCCTTCCGGGGCCGGCCGGTTCACGGGGCCCACGTCAGCGGGACGCGTGCTCCCAGGTGACGCGGGGGGCCGTCAGCACAGGCCCTGGTCGAAGCGGTAGAAGGTGGTCTCGGTACCCCAGCGGTAGGTCTCGTGGGCTCCGCACCACGGGCCGGGGATGTGCACGCCGACCATGTTCGAGTAGGTGTTGTCGCTGTAGTAGAGGATCCTGAGGAACGTCTGCCCGCCGCCTCCCGGCGGGACGGGAATCGCGTTCGCCGGTGCGGCGCCGGCGAACAGGCCGCCGGCCACGAGGGCCGCGGCGAGAAGAGTACGGCGGATCATCGTGCCGTCCTTTCCTTCGGGGATGAGGAGCTGACAGCGATCCTCACGCCCGGCACGCGGCGTCTCAATGCGCACGGGAGTAAATACGTACCCGCCGGCGAAAAGCGGGTACCGGCCCTCCGGCGGCCCGGTCGTGGCGTGCGCGTCACGCGTCCAGGGGCTGGCCGCCGTAGCGGACGCGGGGCATGAGCTTGTCGAGGCCGGCCACGTGCGGCAGGACGGCGTCGCCGAACGCGCACAGCGTCTTCTCCCACGGGTGCCCGAACAGGCCCGCCGACAGGTCCTGGGTGATGTGGATGTAGTAGTCGCCGTCGGGGTACACGCCCAGCGGCCAGTCGCGGGGCGGGGTGCGGGCCGGGTCGAGCCAGAAGCACGGGTGCTGCCAGTCGAGGACGTACAGGCCCTGGCCTTCCGGCACGGAGCGGATCATGGTGATGCGCCCGGCGCGGTCGAGCTCGGGCCGGGACTCCAGGGCGGTGAGGTCCCAGGTGACCGAGGCTGCGGGCTCGCTGATGCCGGGGAAGCGCACCACGGACGGCCTGAAGGCGTACCGGGTGGCGAACGCCGCCCAGATCAGGTCCCGGCGGGGCAGGTCGAGTTCTGCGGCGCTCATGAAGCGCCCTCCATCCTGATCAGCACCTTGAGGGCGCGGCGGCCGTTCATCGCCTCGTAGCCGGCGGGTACCCCGTCCAGGCCGGTGACGGTGTCGAACACGGGCCCGGGGTCCAGCCGCCCGGCGAGCACGTCCGCGAGGAGCTCGGGGATGTACGCGCGGGCCGGGGCGACGCCGCCGCGCAGGGCGATGTTACGGCCGAACATGTCGCTGATGTCCACACCGGCCGATCCGCCGTGCGGGACGCCGACGTAGCCGACGGCCCCGCCGTCGCGGGCGATGTGGATGGCGGTGCGCATGGACTGCTCGGTGCCGACGGCTTCCAGGACGGCGTGGGCACCCTCGCCGCCCGTCAGGTCGCGGACGGCGTCGACGGCGTCCTGCCCGCGCGCGGGCACGATGTCGGTGGCGCCGAACCGGCCGGCGATGGCGGTACGTGAGGCGTGCCTGCCGCACATGATGATCCGGGCGGCGCCGAGCCGCTGGGCGGCGAGTACCCCGCACAGGCCGACGGCGCCGTCGCCGACGACGGCCGCGGTCACGCCGGGGCGTACGCCGGCGGCGAGGGCGGCGTGGTGGCCGGTGGACATCACGTCGGACAGGGCCAGCAGCGCGGTCATGGTGTTCTCGGGCAGGCCGGGCGGGATCTTCACGAGGGTGCCGTCGGCGTGGGGGACGCGGACGGCCTCACCCTGCCCGCCGTCGGAGCCCGGCTCGCCCCAGAACCCGCCGCGCGGGCAGGAGGTGTGCAGGCCTTCGAGGCAGTAGGCGCACGTGCCGTCGGACCACACGAACGGGGCGATGACCACATCCCCCGGCGCGACGCCGTGCACGTCCGGCCCGGTCTCTGTGACGACGCCGAGGAACTCGTGGCCGATGCGCTGCCCCGGCTTGCGGGACGCCACGCCCTGGTAGGCCCACAGGTCGCTGCCGCAGATGCACGCGTGGGTCACGCGCACGACCGCGTCGTGCGGCTCGCGGACCTGCGGGTCCGGGACCTCTTCGACCCGGACGTCTCGCGGCCCGTAAATCACAGTTGCCCGCATTGGGCCAGATTATGCGAAGTGCTCGACGGCGATGCCCGGTTTGGGGTGGGAGAGGAAATCGTGGTGGGACACCTCCAGGCCGTACGCGCCGGCCAGGGCGAACACGAGGACGTCACCGACACGCAGCTCGTCCACGTGCTGGTCACGGCACAGCACGTCGCGGGGCGTGCACAGCTCCCCGGCCGCGGTCACGGCGGCGTCGCGCACCACGGGCCGGGCCATCGGGTAGGGCCAGGCGTCCTGCCTGCGGACGGTGAAGGGATGGCTGTAGCCCCAGGCGGCGGGCAGGCGGAAGTGGTGGGTGCCGCCGCGCAGCACGGCGAACCACACGCCGCCGTTCTTCTTCAGATCAAGGACTTCCGCCTCGTACCGCCCGGCGGGCGCCACCAGCCACCTGCCCGGCTCGACGACCAGCCGGGGATCGGCGGGCAGCCCCGCCCCGAAGCCGGTGAGACTGAACTCCGTGCCGCCGGTGTAGTCGACGCCGAGCCCGCCACCGCAGTTGACGATCTCGGCATCGGGCAGCACCGTACCCGCCCACGCGAGGGAACCAGTGACGAACGCGGCGTGCGCGGCGGCGTCGAGGTTGCTGGACACGGCGTGCAGGTGCAGGCCACGCAGCCGGATCCGTGGCAGCCGCCCGGCGAGGGCCAGCACATCGCCCAGCTCCTCCTCGGGCACGCCGAACGGGGCCGGCACGCCGGTCATCTGGTGACTGCCGGTGAGCCCGGACGCGCGGGCGACCCGGACACACACATCCACAGGCCTTTGCGCGAGGTAGGACAGGCGGCGCAGTTCCCACGCGCTTTCCACGTTGACGATCACCGGGACCGGGCAGGAAGCTGCGGCGGCCAGCTCCGCGTCGGTCTTGCCCGGCCCTCCGAACACGACGCGGCGCGCCCCGGCCGCCACGGCCTTGGCGAGTTCCCCGCCGGAGGCGACTTCCAGCCCGTCGGCGTGCGCGGCGGCCGCTTCCAGGAGCGCCGGGTGGCTGTTGGCTTTCACCGCGTAGTACAGGCCGGCTCCGTCCGGCAGCACGGCGCGCAGTGCTGCGATCCGCGCGGTGAGGACGGCGGGGGAGTACACGTACCGGCAGACGGGGTCTCTCACAGCGGGTTCTCCACGGGCACGTAGATGTCACCGGAGCCGGTCATGCGCATCGTGACGAGCGCCTTGTGCGACCAGGGGCGGGTGGTGAACGCCTCCAGGTCGGCGGCGGCCTCGGGGCCGTCCAGCATGGTGTAGCAGGCGCGCAGGACCTGCCCGGCTGCCGCCCAGCCTGCGGGGCCGAGACCCAGGCCGCCGACGAGGGCCCCGAGGTGGTTGACGAGCGCCGTGTACGACACCTTCGACCGCATCACCTCGATGTCCGTGGTGCCGGTGACCGAGCCCGGGTACAGCTCCAGGGGGTGGCCTGAGGCAGCCAGGCGCGGCAGGTGCAGCCGCACACCGCCCAGGTCACGGAACACCATGCGCACGATCCGCCCGTCCCGGAACACCGGCACGCAGTTCTGCAAGTGCGCTTCCAGGCCAGCACCCGCCGCCGCGAGCGCCGTCACCGGCCGCAGCAGCGCCGTGGCGTACGCGGTGAAGAACTCCAGCCTGTCCTGCCCGGCCGCCAGCAGCTCCAGCACCGTCCGCCCCGTCACCGGGCACACCGCCGGCAGCGCGTTACCCGGCACGGCCAGCTCCCCGGGCCGCACCACGGCGGCCAGCGGCTCGCGCAGCAGCGCCGTCGCGTCCCGCTCGCCGTGCGCAAGACGCGCACCGGCCCCCGCGTACTCGGCGAGCAGCGCCCCGCCCGTGCCCGCGACCAGCTCACGCAGGACCTCCGACACGACGGGCCCGTTCAGCGCCGTCGCCAGCGACACCGACCGGCGCGTCGAGGTGACCTGCACGTCCAGGGACACCTTCACCAGATGCCCGGCCGACGTCAGGAGCGTGCGCAGCGAACCAGTCGGCGCGGCCTGCACCGCCAGCCCCTCCGCGAGCGTGATACCCGGGGCGCGGCACAGCACGTTGTCCCACTGCCACGGATGCACCGGCTGGACCGCGAACCGGGTATCACCCGCGAAGCCCATCGCCGCCCCCACATCGTCACCGGTGTGCAGCTCGCGGGGGATGCGGGCGAACAGCAGCGCGAACCCCGGCCCCTCGATGTCGTAGCGCAGCACGTCGTCCCGGGACATGCCGAGCCGGGTACGGCCACAGGGATGCAGGTTGTGCCCGCCCGTGGCGAGGCGCTCCAGCAGCAGCGCACCGTCGTCGGGACCGAGGCTCAGGGCCTCGGCGAGCGCGTCCTGCTTGAGAACCGGGCGGCGCGCGGCGGCGACGGCCAGGTTGGCCACGGCGTCGGCCAGCTCGGCCGCCAGGCCCTCGTGCGGGCCCGCCAGCAGCTCCAGCAGCCGCACAGGATCGGTGACAGGCTCACCACCGTGACGGGCCGGGCCGTGCACGTCCAGCGCCCCGGCAGGCACCGGGACGGCGGGCACGGTCACGCCGCCCGGCCAGTGCAGCACACCGCCCTCGAAGCGGGCCTTGCCGCCCAGCCCGGCGACGTCCTCGGTGTACAGGGCCCCCAGCAGCAGCCGCGACACGTGCTCCCGGGCCTCGGCGAGCAGCAGGCCCGTCACAGCGCCTCCACAGGGTTCGGTACCGGCACCCACACATCCTCCAGCGGATCAGCAGCCAGGCGCATCGCCGTCGTGGCCTTCAACGGCCACGGACCCCGCAGCAACTCCGGCACAGCCGCCAGCTCGGCGGCCACCGGACGCCACAGCTGACCGGCCGGCACACCCGAGCAGCGCGACAGCACCGTCACCAGCTCCGTGCACGCCGACGCCAGCAGCGAAGACGCCAGCTTGTCCCGCAGCACCCGCGGATCGTCCGACGGGATGTCACCGGCGAGCTCCGGGCACACCACGCCGTGCCGGGCCAGGATCGCGGGGGAGACCCGGACACCACCGAAGTCGCGGTAGCCGGCCCGGACGGGCCAGCCCTCCCGCAGTACCAGGAAAGTGTTCTGGCCATGCGCCTCCAGCGCGACGCCCGCCCGCAGCAACCCCAGCAGCGGCCTGACGAGAACCTCCGCGACAGCGGCCATCCACGCGGCAGGGGCCGTGACACCCGCCAGCATCGGCACCGGCCCAGCGGCCAGCACCGACAGCGGCACCGCCACCTCACCCGCAGCCAGGACCGGCGGCCTGCGCAGCAACGCCGAGCACTCCCGCCGCCCGTCACCACCACCGAACGGCTCCGCCAGCACCTCCAGCCCCGACAGCTCCGCCACCAGCCCCCACAACGCCGGCCCGTTACGCGCCGACGCCGGCGACACCGTCCGCACCGCCGACGTCATCTGCACGCTCAGCGCCGTCTTCACATGCCACTCACCGGCATCCAGCGTCCGCAGCGACATCAGAGGCCGCGCCTCGACAACCCCAGCCGTGCGCCGCCCCTCACCACCCAGCACATGCCTGAGCTGCCACGGGTGTACCGGCAGGAGGAAGTCCCCGCCATCCCGCCACGGCCACCCGGCCGAACCCGACCACGCACCGGCGGGCACCGCCACGAGATCCAGGGACACGACCGGCTGGTGCTCCGGCGCGTACGCCAGCTGCTCGGCCGCCGACATGCCCGTCCTCGTCCGGCACAGCGGATGCAGCGGATGCCCGTCCACCACCCGCGCCTCCACCTCCGGCAGCGACCAACCAGACGGGGGAACAGCAGTACGCGCCAGCGCCACGTTCTCCACACTCCCGGCGAGCTCCTCGCGCAGCCGCTGCGGCCAGCCCAGCCCGGCAGCCAGCACCACCGGATCGTCCAGCAGCCGGCCATCCAGCTCCAGGACCACCCCGCCCGCATAGTCAGCGAACCGCTCCGCGCACGCGGCCGGGCCCGACAGCCGCCGCCCGCCAGCCAGCCGCACCACCAGCTCGTCACCAACGACCGAGCGGGACGTCACGGCGGCGAAAGACTCCCGCGCGAGAGCCCCCCACAACCGGCCCAGCACAGCGGCCCGCGCGCCCGGCAGATGCTCCACAGGATGCCGCACCAGGGCAAACCTCCACATTAGGACAGGCTAACCATACCCGGCGGGCCGGGCCAGCTCCCCAGCACACCAGCGGCAGGTCCCGTTGGCAACCCGCAGTTCACATGGCACCCTTGGCCCCGATGACGACGACCAGCACGCGACCCCGCACCCCCTCAGCACGCAGCCTCCGCCGCGCCCGCGTGCAGCGCCGTCACCGCCAGACCCGCATCACGGCCAGCGTCATCCTCGCCCTCGCCGCCGTCATCGCCGCAGCCGCCCTCGCCCGCAAAGCCACCTTCGACCCCGAACCCGGCCAGCCCGTCAGCAGCAGGCCAGCCCCCGCCGCAGCCCCGCCCCGCGCCACACCCGCCAGCCCCGAAGCCGCCGCCAGCAAACCAGCCGCCACCCAGCCAGCCCCAGTACCCATCACCTACCCGCGCCAAGGCCCAGCCACCTACACCGTCATCGGCGGCCAGAGCGCCATCCTCGGCACCAGCGGCCAGCTCCTGCGCTTCCGCGTCTCCATCGAAAACGGCATCACCGGCCTCGACCCCGCCGCCGTCGCCAGCTTCATCGAAACCACCTACGCCGACCCCCGAGGCTGGACAGCCGGCGGCCAGTACCGCTTCCAGCGCGTCGGCGACAACCAGCCCCACGAATACACCATCTACCTCGCCACCCCCGCCACCCGCGCCAAACTCTGCGCCGACGGCAACGACACCTACACCAGCTGCCGCAACGCCAACAACGTCGTCCTCAACATCGCCCGCTGGACCGAAGGCGTACCCCACTTCAAAGACCCCATCGAGGCCTACCGCCAGTACGCCCTCAACCACGAAACCGGCCACCGCCTCGGCCACGGCCACGAAACCTGCCCCGGCGACGGCAGAACCGCCCCCGTCATGCAGCAGCAGACCCTCGGCATGCACGGCTGCACACCCGGAGCCTGGCCATACCAGGACGGCAAGCGCTACACCGGCCCGCCCGGCCAGTACAACGACCCCATCCCGGGCTGACCCACCCCACCCGGGTCACACGGGTTTGCGCGCCCGCAGGACGTACAGCGACGGCAGCCGCACCCCGCCAGCGTCACCGAACATCCCCGCCAGGCCGTGCTCCTCCAGCAACTCCACCCGCAGCCCGGCCCGGACCAGCGCCGACACCACATCACCCACCGGCCACACGAACGTCCGGAACGGCTCCGACGGCACACCACCCGACGCCGCCTGCCGCGCACCCGGCACATGCTCCACCGGCCGGCCCCGCGAGAAGTAGTCACCCGACACCACCGGCACCCCGCCATCCGGCCACGACACCACCTCCCACACCGGATGATGCTCAGCCACCTGCACCACACCACCCGGCCGCAGGCACCCAGCCACCACAGCCGCCCACCGATCCAGATCCGGCATCCAGCACAACGCCCCGCCACCGGTGTACACCACATCGAAATCCCGCACACCCGCCGGAAGCGCCAGCACATCAGCCACCACGAACTCCGCGGCCACACCCGACTCCGCCGCCAGCCCCCGCGCCGCAGCGATGCCCTCAGCACTGAAATCCACACCGGTCACCACAGCACCCAGATTCGCCCACGACAGCGAATCCGAACCATGCGCACACTGCAGATGCAGCAACCTCAACCCAGCCACCGGACCCATCGCCGCCACATCAGGCTCATCCAGATCCACACCACCCGACGCGAAAAAAGCAGCCGGAGGCAACCCGCCAGCCCGCGCCACCGCGATCTCATCCCAGCCCCGCCGGTTACGCGCAACCACACCATCATCAACAGTCATGACGCGCACCGTAGACAACGGGGGAGAGCGCCGCGACCCGTTTCCGGCACCACCGCCCCCTACGCGCTACGAATGCACACAGAACTCGTTGCCCTCAGGATCAGCCATCGTCACCCACGACGACGGACCCTGCCGCCCCCGGTACAGGAAACGCGCACCCCGCGCCTCCAGCCGCTCCGCCACCACATCAACACCCTCGGCGCCGGCCTTCACATCCAGATGCATCCGGTTCTTCACCGACTTCACCTCCGCGACCAGCTGGAACAACACCCGCGGCGCCCGCCCCAGACCCTCCGGATGCCGGATCGCCGCCCCAGCCCGCCACACCAGCGCACCCTCATGCACCACCGTGTCAGCCTCACCCGCGTGACCCTCAGCCACCATCCGCCGGATGAAACCCTCATCCTGCGGCTCCACACCCCACCCCAGCGTCTCCGCCCACCACCCAGCCAGCACATGCGGCTCGGCACTGTCCACAACCACCTGGAACTCCAACACCATCACCATGCCACCAGGCTAGAACCACCCCCCGACAAAACCCGGCCAGCCCGCCACCACCATGACAAGATCAAAACCATGAACCGCGCCATCCACCACACCACCACCCCCACCCTCCACATCGGATACGAACACACCGGCGACCCCACAGGAACGCCCGTCATCCTCCTCCACGGCTTCCCCTACGACACCCGCGCCTACGACCACGCCGCACCAGCCATCGCCGCACACGGCGCCAGCGTCCACACCCCATACCTCCGCGGCTTCGGCCCCACCACCTTCCGCGACCCCGCCACACCCCGCTCCGGCCAGCAAGCAGCCCTCGCCCAGGACCTCACCGACTACATGGACACCCTCGGCATCCCGGCCGCCATCCTCGCCGGATACGACTGGGGCGGACGCGCCGCCTGCATCACCGCAGCACTCCACCCCGAACGCGTCCTCGGCCTCGTCACCGTCGACGGCTACAACATCCAGGACCTCACCCACGCCACCGAACCCGCACCACCAGCAATCGAAGCCACCTACTGGTACCAGTACTACTTCCACACCGAACGCGGCCGCCGCGGCCTCACCACCCACCGCGAAGAACTCTGCGAACACCTCTGGCGCACATGGTCACCCACCTGGAAAGGCGCAACAGCAGCCTTCCCCGCCACAGCACCCAGCCTCCACAACCCCGACTTCACCGACGTCGTCATCCACTCCTACCGACACCGCCACCTCCTCGCAGACGGCGACCCCCAGTACCAGGCACTCGAAGACCTCATCGCCACCCAGCCACCCATCACCGTCCCCACCGTCGTCATCGAAGCCGGATCCGACGGCGTCGGAGGACCCATCCCCAGCGACGACCGCGACAACTTCACCGGCCCCTACCGCCACCTCCGCATCCCCAGCGCAGGCCACAACGTCCCCCAGGAAGCACCACAAGAATTCGCCGCAGCCGTCACCAGCCTCCTCCCATGACACGAAACAGCCCCGGCTCCCAGAGCCAGGGCTGCTTTGCTCAAGCCTGCCGGAACTACACCGAAGGCAGCTCCGCCAGCCGCGCCTCCACCTCAGCAAGCTGAGCCCGCAACCGCTCAGCCTCCTCCTCAGCAGCAGCCCGCGCCGAAGACACCAGCTCCTCCACCGCGTCCTTCACCGCCGGAACATCCAGCAACGCCACCATCGCCAGCGCCTCCGGAGCCCGCACAGCCTGCGGCTTCGCCACCACCTTCGTCCCGCGCGCCGCCTGCACCGTCCACTGACCCTCCTGACAGGTCAGCGTCACCGTCAGCTCGGCAGGCGCCTTGACCTTCGCGGGCTTCCGCGGCGCCACAACCTTCTCCACACTCGTCTCCATAGCCCTGATTGTCTGCTTCGGCGGATCCGGCAGCAGCGGCGGCCCCTCCAGCACCGGCTCAGCCTTCTCCGCCCTCACCTCAGCGGCCGGCTCAGCAGCAGCACGCTGAGCCGGAGCCTTCTTCGGCGGCATCATCAGATCAACCGGAGCGAACCCCAGCTCATCCCGACCGAACCGCACCAGGATGAACTCACCCTCCGCAGGCTCAGCCAGCTCCACCACCTGACCCAGCTGCCCAGCCATCTGCCCAGCCGAAGCCGCGAACATCACCCGGGGCTTCTTCCCCGACTCCAGCACCCCACGCAACCCAGCAATGTCCTCAGCAGACAGCATCATCGACCTCCCAGCGTCAACGTCCCGGCACTTTTTAGCACACCGGTACGACAAACCCACCAGCCGACACCGCCAAACCCACCCAGCACACCCGCAGACCACCCCCGAGCCAGCACCTCACGCCGGCCCAGCAGCACAGAAACCAGATCACGGCAGGGGAGCCCACCCAAGGCGGGAAGAGAACCGTTGGAACCGCTTCGGCAACCGCACGGGACCCCCAGCGCCCCTACGAATCAGCCAGCCGCTCCAGCACCCGATACGACGGATTCGACCGCGCCGCATCCCGCAACTCCCGCGCCGTCGTCTTCAAATACCCCTGCGACGCCGCCAGCGAACGATGCCCCAGCAACTCCATGATCTCCATCGCCGACGCACCAGCCTGACCCAGCCGCGTCGCGAACGTATGCCGCAACGCATGCACCAGAGCCCCCCGCTCCACCCGATCCGCCACACCCGAATGCCGATAACACTGCCGCACCAGATACTGCAGCTGATTCCGCGTCAACCGCGAACCACGACCATCCACGAACAACACCGCACCCACCGGCAACGGACGCCGCTCCGCGACAAACCGCCGCGCACGCGAACCCAGATAACCCTCCAGCAACCGCTCCAACGCCGGCTCCACCGGAACCGTCCGATCAGCATCACCCTTACCCCCGCGCACCAGCAGACGGCGCTCACCCGCAGGACCAGCCACATCGCCCACCGTCAGCGCCAGCAGCTCAGCACTCCGCACACCCGTCAGCAGCAGCGTCGCCACCACAGCCAGATCCCGCTCCGGCCACGGATCACGCGCCTTCCGCGCCCGCTGCACCAGGGCGATCAGCAGATCGTCAGGAGCATCCTCACCCCGCAACGGCTTCGGCTGCCGGATCGGAGGCTGCGGGCGCGCCACCCCAGCCATCGGATTGCCCTCCAGCAGACCCTCAGACACCAGGAACCCGCAGAACGTGTTCCACGTCGACCAGCACCGCGCGATCGACGACTTCGCCCGGCCCGCCGCGAAACCCGCGAACGCCCGGCGCAGCGCGCTCAGCGTCAGGGCCGAGCAGGGGAGTGCCTCAGGATCCGACTGGGACAGCCCGGCCAGGAGAGTGGTGACGGCCAGCAGATCCCGGCGGTACGCGGCGGTGGTGTGAGGGGAGTCCTTACGCGGGGCGCGGGCGGTGAAGAAACTGTCGATCGCATCCAAGATCCGGGGCACGGAGACAGTATGACGCGCGGGTGTGACAGTCGGGGTGTTTGTATAGTTTTGTCCGCATAACGCCAATTATGCTGAATTTACGGAGAGGGGTGGGTCGGGCATAGGCGGAGGAGGGTGCCACGGGTCCTCACTGTGGAGGGCGGGCTGGGTGGGTGCGTGATCGCCGCCGTGGCGTGTTCGGTGTGGGCGTGGTCCGGGTGCTTGCGGTTGTGTGGGTGGCGGGTTCTTGAGGTGACTGGGATCGAGTCCGGGTGATCCGGTGAGCTGGGGTGTTTTCGAGGTCGTGTGCGCCAGGCAAACTTTGCCGGCCTGGTTACGTCACGGTGACGAAATGTCGGGTGGCGGGCAGGGAATTCCTGGTCGGCGGTGACCGGTGTGGCGGGGTGTTTCAGGCGTGCGCGGGGGCTGGGGCCGGTCTGGATCTTGAGCTGTGCCGGGCGCCTGACCGCCCCGGCTCTCGCCGAGCCGCGCCTGGTGTGAGTGCTCCGCTGAGGCTGTGCTCTGAGCTGGCGGCCCGGGTTCTGTGGTCGCCGGCGTCTCGTGTGGAGGGTGACCGGGTAGCGGCCGGTTCAGCTTCTTCCCGGCTGGTACCAGATAAAAGTCCCGTAGCGATAATTGGCATTATGTTAACTAGTGAGGATCAGCCACTCCCTCGCCCCGGGTTGTGGCACGGATGAGCCACTCGGTCCGGGCTGGCGTGGCCTGCGTGAGGTGGAAGGACGCCGCGTTCGTGGAGCGGGACCTGGACCGCGACGACCCGTCCTGGACATGCTGAGGATCGGCGTAGCCGCCGCAGCTCATGACTGTTTCGGTGAATCGATGGCCAGCACTCCCCTGCCGCCGGCCTCCAGGATCGGCATCTGGGGCTCGTCGTTGTGGACGATGATGTCGGCGTGGCGGGCTGGATCGACGGTGGCGACGTAGAGCTGCTGGGCGGGGATGTAGCGCTCGCGCCAGCGTCGGTCGACCTCGGCCCGGGACTGCGCGTGGCGCTCGCGGACCACGGCGCGTTCTGTGGCCTGTTCTGGTGACGTGGTCACGAGGATGCGCAGGTCCCAGCGGTCGATGAGTTCCGGGCGCAGGAGAAAGACGCCGTCGAAGATCAGGATGGCGTTGGGGGTGGCGGTTGTGGCTGGCGGGGACAGCACGGTGTCGGTGGCGTGGTCGTAGATCGTGTGCTGGAAGCGCCGGTCTCCGTGCGGGCCGAGTGGATCGAGGAGGACTCGGTTGAGTGTGTGGTGGTCGTGGGCGTCGTGGTAGCAGCTTTCGGCGGAGTATTCGCCGTTCCTGTAGCGGTGTGCGCGGGGGTGGATGAAGTCGTCGATGGTTGCGCGGACGACGTGGTGGCCGTGTGTGCGCAGGGTGGTGGCGAGTTCGTCGGCGAGGGTGGTTTTGCCGGCTGCTGGTGGTCCGTCGATGGCGATGCGTGTGGGGTGTGTGGTCGTGGTGGTTGTGGCGGCTTGGGTGAGGTGGGTGAGCATCTGCTGGCGGGTGACCTGGTCCACTGTGCTGCCCGTCCTGGTTGGCTCTCTTGTGTTGATAGTCGGCACTCCCCTGGCGTTGACCCGGGGGTTGCGGGGCCGCTAGCGTCGGCGCTACTTCAGTAAGCCTTGTTTACTGTATCTATAGAGGAGTCCACATGCCGAAGCTTCTCCCCCGCCTCCTGGCCGTCGCCGCCGCCGGTGCCGCCGCGGTCCTGGCTGTGCCCGGCACCGCGCAGGCGCTGCCTGAGCAGTGCAGTTACACGATCGACCAGTACGCGCGGACAGCGTCGAGTTTCTGTGCGTCCGGTACGGGCGAGCACCGGATCT
The DNA here is from genome assembly GCF_000379825.1 of Longispora albida DSM 44784. Taxonomy (GTDB): domain Bacteria; phylum Actinomycetota; class Actinomycetes; order Mycobacteriales; family Micromonosporaceae; genus Longispora; species Longispora albida. The sequence continues at coordinate 403,195 of NZ_KB903836.1, read as the reverse complement.
GGGTGAAGCAGTGTCACTTCCTGCCGGAGGTCGGGTGCTCGATCGTGATGTGGGGTGAGTGGAAGCCGGCCGGGCAGGTGTCGAGTACCTACATCTCCGCGCACACGATCAGGGAAGTGCAGATCCACCGGCGCTGACCGGGTGCGGCCGGGGTTCTCTAGTGCCGGAGGGCTTCGGCCGCTTCCTTCGTCGTCTCGATGACGATGGTGTGATAGGTGTCGATGCGCGAGACGATGGCCTCGCGGGGGCCGGTGAGCCACGGCTGGCTGGCGTAGAAGGTCTCTTCCTGTTCCTGGTGGGCTTCGAGGCTGGCGAAGGCCCGGATCAGGTACGCGTCGTCGGGTTCGGTGAGCGAGGCTCCCGCGGCGATGACGTCGATGCCGTGCGCGGTGAGCAGCGGGACGGACTCCTCGAGCATCACGCGGAGGAACTCGTCGCGGGTTCCGGGCTTCAGGCGGTAGGTGCGGATCTCCATGATCATGGGTCGATCGTAAGGGAGTCTGGTGTGGACCGGCGGGGTGTGGTTCTGGCGGGCGGGTCGGCTGTGCTGGGGTGGTGGGGTGGTCCTCCCCCGCTGCTGCTGGTGTGCGGAAGTGGTTGCCTGCTCCGGCGGGATCCGTGCGCGGCGGACGGGCGTATCCGGATGCGGGGTCGCCGGTCGCGGTGAGTGAGCCAAGAAAGGAGGAGCTCTTCCCTGCCGGGGAAGGGCTCCTCCTTTTCCGGGTCAGAGCGCGAGGGCGAGTGCGCGTCCGATGGGGTGGGTGATGGCCGGGGTGGGGCGCTGGGCAGCGGGTTCGGTGTTCTTGCCGGTCTGGGTGTAGTTGGTGGCCGTGACGCGGAAGGTGGCGTCGGGCTTGTAGGCGACGACCACGTAGGTGATGGCGCCGTGGGGGCCGGTGGGTTCGGTTTCCTCGACGAGGGTGGTGCCGTCGGTGAGGGTGGTCCAGGTGCACTGCCAGGTGATGGTGACGTTGCTGGCGGATCGGGTGCAGGGTTTGCCGGGGGGCGGGGTTTCGGGGCCGGTGATGGCGATGAAGGCGTGGCTGGTGCCCTGGGGGTCGGTGATGGTGGCCCAGGCTTTGAAGGTGCTGGCCTGGCTGGGGGTGAACTGCCAGGGGCCGAGGCCTGTGGCTCCGGTGCCTGGGGTGGCCGTGAAGGTGGCGCCCGGGAGGAGTTCGGCGGCTTGGGTGCTGGCGGTGGTGGTGAGCTGGGCGGCGGTGCGGGCGGGCTTGGGGGGCGGGGTGGGCTCGGCTGGCGTGGTGGCGGTGGGGGGTGCGCCGAGGGGTGCGGTGGGTGTGCCGCTGGCGGGCAGGAGTGCGGGGATGGTGAGGGCGATGGCGGTGACGGCGGCGAGGGCTCCGGTGCCGGTGAGGATGCGGCGGGTGCGGAGCTTGCGGTCTTCGCTGTCCATGATGGTGTCGAGGTGGACGGTGCTGGGCGGGAGCGTGCTGGTGGTGTCGCGCATGAGGTTGCGCAGGTCGTCGGTCATGCGGGTTCCTTGATGGTTTCGGGGCCGAGGGCTGTGCGGAGTGCGGCGAGGCCCCGGGAGGTGTGGGTTTTGACGGTGCCGGTGCTGATGCCGAGTGCTGCTGCTGTGTCGTCGACGCTGAGGTCGTCGAAGTAGCGCAGGACGAGGACGGCGCGCTGCTGGCGGGGTAGCCGGGCGAGGGCTGTGACGAGGTCGAGGCGTTCGCCGGTGTCCGCTGCCGGGGTGGCTGCGGTGTCGGGGAGCGCTTCGGCTGGGTGTTCGCGGCGCCAGGGGCGGCGGCGTTCGTCGAGCCAGGCGGTGAGGAGCATGCGGCGGAGGTACGCGTCGGGTTGTTCGAGGCGCTGGATGCGTTTCCAGTGCCGGTAGACCTTGGCTGTGGCGATGGCGACGAGGTCGTCGGCGGTGTGGATGTTGCCGCAGAGCAGGTACGCGGATCGGCGTAGTGCCGGGATGCGGGTGGTGATGAATTCGCGGAAGTGGGGGTCGTCGCGGGTTCGCACGGGTGCTCCGTTTCTTGGTGTGCTCAGGAAACGGGGCTGGTGGGGTGTGTGGTTGACATGGTTAGTGGATGAGTTTGGCGAGTGCTGTGCCGGTGAGGGCTGCGGTGAGGCCGAGGGTGATGGTGGTGGTGAGGTACTGGGCTGCTTGTTTGCGGGTGAGCTGGGTGAGTTCGTGGCTGAGGGTGGAGTAGGTGGTGAGTGCGCCGCAGAGGCCGGGGGCGAGGAGGGTGCGGAGGGTTTCGGGGAGGGGTGCGGTGAGGGTGTAGCCGAGGATGAGGCTGCCGGTGGTGTTGACGGTGAGGGTGGCCCAGGGGGTGCGGAGTGCCTGGCTGGTGAGGTAGCGCAGGGCTGTTCCGGTGGCGGCGCCGAGGGTGAGGAGCAGGAGGGTCACAGCCGGCGTCCGAGGGTGACGGCGGTGATGGCCGCTGCGGGGGTGAGGAGGAGGTAGGCGGTGGCTTGTGCTGGTGGGAGGTGGAGGGTGTCGGTGATGTAGGTGGAGAAGGTGGTGTAGCCGCCGAGGAAGCCGGTGCCGAGGAGGAGGCGGTGGCGGGGCCATCGGGTGAGGAGGAGGCCGATGAGGAGGCAGCCGGTGGTGTTGACGGCGAGGGTGCCTAGGGGGCCGGTGATGAGGAGGGTGGTGATGGCGTACCTGGTGAGGGCGCCTGCTGCTCCCCCGGCGGCGGCCAGGGCGGTGCGGGTGAGCAGGTGGTCAGGTTCGTGCCAGGTCATGGTGGGTGACGGTACTGGTTGCTGGGATGCCGGGTGGCGGGGGCTGGTGGGTGATGAGGAGGACGGTGCGGCCGGCGGTGGCGGTGAGGAGGTCGCGGGTGAGTTCGGCTGCTGTGCGGGGGTCGAGGTGTTCGGCGGGTTCGTCGAAGATGATGACGGGGAAGTCGGCGAGGAGGGCTCTGGCGAGGGTGAGGCGCTGGCGCTGGCCGCCGGAGAGGTGGGTGCCGTGTTCGCCGGTGCGGGTGTGGAGTCCTTCGGGGAGGGTGCGGGCCCAGTCGCCGAGGTGGGCGGCGTCGAGGGCTGCGTGGAGTTCGGCGTCGGTGGCGTCGGGTTTGGCGAGGCGGAGGTTGGCTTCGAGGGTGCTGTCGAAGACGTGGGCGTCTTGGGCGCAGAGGCCGATGGTGGTGCGGAGGGTGTCGCCGGGGATGGTGGCGATGTCGGTTCCGCCGAGGAGGATGCGTCCTGAGGTGGGTGCGGCGAGTTTCACTGCGAGGGCGGCGAGGGTGGATTTTCCGGTACCGGAGGGGCCGGTGAGGATGTGGGCTGTTCCGGCGGGGATGTGGATGTCGGGGATGGTGCAGCCGCGTGCGGTGAGGTTGTCGGTGCGCAGGTCGTAGGTGGCGGGGAGGGTGCCGGCGGGTTCTGGGGTGGCGGGGGTTTCGAGGGCTTGGATGCGGGCGCGGGCTGCCTGGATGCGCGGGAGGATCGCGGCTGCGGGGATGAGCGCGGCGAAGAGTTCGTGGAGGGCGAGGGGCAGCAGGACGAGGGTCGCGAGGAGGACGGGGTCGACGGTGCCGGCGGCGAGCCAGAGTGCTGCGGTGACGGAGGTTCCGGCGGCGAGGACGGCGAGGGCTGTGGCGGTTCCGCGTCCGCTGGCGGCGCGCTGTTCGGCGTGGGTGAGTGCTTTGCCGGTGGTGTGGAGGCTGGCGAGGGCTGTGTCCTGTTCGCCGTGGGCGATGATCTCGCCGATGTGGCGCAGGAGGGTGGTCATGCTGGCGGCGAGTTCGCCGTGGAGGGGTGCGGTGCGGGCTTCGGCGGTGCGGGCGTGGCGCAGGGCGAGCCAGGGTGCTCCGAAGGCGACGATGAGCAGGGACAGTGCGAGGGTCCAGGCTGCTTGGGGCAGGTACCAGGCGGTGAGGGCGATGCCTGCTCCCCCGGTGGCGAAGGCCGCGGCGTAGGGCAGGAGGATGCGCAGCCACCAGTCGGCGAGGGTGTCGACGTCGGTGGTGTAGCGGGCGGCGAGGTCTCCGGCGCGGCGGCCGAGGAGGGTGGACGGGTCGCGTTCGAGGTGGTTGTAGACGGTGACGCGGAGCCGGGCGAGGATGCGCAGTGCGGCGTCGTGGCCGGTGAGGCGTTCGGTGTAGCGGAGGACGCCTCGGCCGATGCCGAAGGTGCGGACGGCGACGATGGCGACCATCAGGTACAGGACTGGGGGGTGCTGGGCCGCGCGGGAGATGAGCCAGGCTGCGGTGGCGGTGAGGCCTGCGGCGGACAGGGCGGCGAGGGTGCCGGTGAGCCAGGCGATGAGGAAGCGGTTGTTCACAGGGTCACCACTTTGTCTGCGGCTGCGGTGAGGGCTGGGCGGTGGCTGACGGCGAGGACGAGTGCCCCGTCGCGTGCTGCGGCGCGGAGGCTGGTGATGATCTGCTGCTCGCGGTGGGGGTCGCAGCCGGCGGTGGGTTCGTCGAGGAGGAGGACGGGTGCGCGGCGGTCGAGGGCGCGGGCGAGGGCGAGGCGGCGGCGCTGCCCGGACGACAGGCCAGCGCCGTCTTCGCCGATGAGCTGGCCTGGGGGGATGTCGTCGAGGAAGGCGTGGCCGGTGGGGATGGTGGTGCCGGTGGCGAGGCGGGGTTCCTGGGGCAGCCAGGCGATGTGGCGGTGCCAGGCGGCGGGGTCCAGTTCGGGTAGCGGGGTGCTGCTGATGGTGATGGCTTCGGTGGGTGTGAAGCCGAGGATCGCGTTGAGGAGGGTGGTCTTGCCGGTGCCGGAGGGGCCGGTGATCGCGACGAACTCTCCTGGTGCGGCGGTGAGGCTCAGGTCGCGGGGTGCTGGGGTGTCGCGGCCGGGGTGGTGGACGGTGAGGCCGTGCACGGTGATGGCGGGGCTGGCGGGTACGGGCCGGGTGCCTGCCGGTGGTGGCGGGGTTTCGAGGATTTCGAAGACGCGGGTGGCGGCTTCGGCCCCGTCGGCGGAGGCGTGGAAGTGGGCTCCGACGGCACGCAGCGGCAGGTACGCCTCCGGGGCCAGGAGCAGGATGAGCAGGGCTGTGGCGAGGGTGAGGTTGCCGTGGACGAGGCGCAGGCCGATGCCGACGGCGACGAGGGCGACGGAGATCGTGGCGAGCAGTTCCAGCACGAGCGACGACAGGAACGCCAGGCGCAGGGTGCGCAGCGTGGCGCGCCGGTACAGGGAGGTGATGGTCTGGATCTGCTGGGCCTGGGCTTTGGCCCGGCCGAAGATCTTGAGGGTGGGCAGGCCGGCGACGACGTCGAGGAAGTGGTGGCCGAGGCGGGCCAGGGCGAGGCGGCGCTTGCGGGTGTGGGCGGCGGTCGCCAGGCCGATGAGTGCCATGAAGACGGGGATCAGGGGCAGGGTCACGATGATCGTCAGGCCGGAGATGAGGTCGGCGGGGACGATGACGGCGAGGACGGCGATGGGCACGATGACGGCGAGGACGAGCTGCGGCAGGTATTTGCCGAAGTAGTCGTCGAGGGCGTTGACGCCGGTCGTGGCCAGCTGCGTGATCTCGGTGGTGCGCTGCCGGGACAGCCATGCCGGGCCCAGGCGCAGTGCATGGGCGGCGAGACGCTGCCGCAGGGCGCCCTTGACGGTGGCGGAGGCGCGGTGCGCGGTGGTTTCGGTGGCCCAGGCGACGGCGGCGCGTGCTGCGAACAGCCCGGCCAGGAGCGCGAGGGTGCCCGTGGCGGGCGGCGTGCCGGTGAACGCGGCGGCCAGGGCCCGCGACAGGACGATGGCCTGGGCGATGATGAGCCCGGTGGCCGCCGCGCCGAGCCCCGCCACCGCGGCGACGGGGAGCCCGGCGAGGCGCAGCAGCCGGGGGTCGAAGGGTTTCATGCGGGGATGTCGCGGACGGAGATCCGCTTGCGGAACACCCAGTAGGTCCAGCCTTGGTAGAGGAGGACCAGGGGCGTGAAGACGACTGCTGTCCAGGACATGATCTTCAAGGTGTACGGGGTGGACGCGGCGTTGGCCGCCGTCAGCGAGAACGCCGGGTCGGTGCTCGACGGCATCACGTCCGGGAACAGCGCCAGGAACAGTGCGGCGACGGCGGCGGCGATCGTGACGGCGGTACCGGCGAACGCCCAGCCGTCGCGCCCGGCCCTGTTGGCCGCCAGCGCCCCCAGGAGCGCCACAGCGGCGGTGATGGCGGCAACGAGCGCGCCCGTCTGGAACCGCAGGCCCAGCGTCCAGCTCAGGAACGCCACCGCGAGAACAGCAGCCCCAGCGCCGAGCTTCGCGGCGAGGGCGTGCGCGCGCTGCCGGATGTCGCCTGAGGTCTTCAGCGCGATGAAGAACGCGCCGTGCGTGAGGAACAGCGCGGTTGTGGTCAGCCCGCCCAGCAGCGCGTACGGGTTGAGCAGCGTGAACAGGTCACCCGTGTACTCCTTGGACGCGTCGATCGGCACGCCCCGCACGATGTTCGCGAACGCCACGCCCCACAGCAGCGACGGGATGGCCGACCCGGCGATGATGCACCAGTCCCAGCGGGCCTTCCACCGCGCGTCAGGCCGCTTGCCCCGGTAGTCGAACGCGACGGCCCGGACGATGAGGGCCACCAGGATCGCCAGCAGCGGCAGGTAGAACCCGGAGAACAAGGTGGCGTACCAGTGCGGGAACGCGGCGAACGTCGCTGCGCCGGCCACGATGACCCACACCTCGTTGCCGTCCCACACCGGCCCGATCGTGTTGATGAGGACCCGCCGCTCGGTGTCGTCGCGGCCGAGGACCGGCACGAGCATGCCGACCCCGAAGTCGAAGCCCTCCAGGACGAAGTAGCCGACCCAGAAGAACGCGATGAGGATGAACCAGGCTGTCGTGAGTTCCATCAGCTTCTGTCCCTAGTAGGCGAATGCGAGCTGGTCGTCGTCGGTCTTCTCTTTCGGCGGCTCCACGTCGGGCAGGCCGCCGCGCGCGTAGGTGAGCAGCAGGCGGACCTCGACGACGGCGAGGATCCCGTACAGCAGCGTGAACACGATCATCGAGGTGAGGACCTCGCCGGCCGACACCGACGGTGACACCCCGGCCGAGGTCTTCATCAGGCCGAACACCACCCACGGCTGCCGGCCCATCTCCGTGAAGATCCAGCCGGCCGAGTTCGCCGCGAGGGGCACCAGCGGCAGGACGAGCGCGGCGCGCATCAGCCACTTCGAGGTGGGTGTCCGTCCTCTGCGCAGTGTCCACAGGGAGATCAGGGCGACGAGCGCGGCGAACGCGCCCAGCGTGATCATCGCCCGGAAGCTCCAGTACGTGACCGGCACGATCGGGGTGTAGGACCCGGGGCCGTACAGCGCGGCGTAGTCGGCCTGGATGTTGTTGATGCCCTGCACCTTGCCGTCGAAGGAGCCGGTCGCCAGGAACGACAGCACCTTCGGCACGGTGATCGAGTACACCTCGCTCTTGCCGTCGAGGGTGCCGATCGTGAAGAGGGAGAAGCTGGCGGGCTGTTCCGTGCTGTACAGGGCCTCGGCGGCGGCCATCTTCATCGGCTGCGTCTCCGTCATCACCTTGCCGAGGGAGTCGCCGGAGATCGCGGTACCGGCGAAGCCGATGATGACGACCCACGCGCCGAGCTTCGCCGCGCTGCGGAACGCCGGCTTGTCGGCGTCCCTGCCGCGCATCAGGTGGAACATCGCCACCCCCAGCACCAGCGCCCCGCCCGTCATCGCGCACGCCGCGACGGTGTGCGGGAACGTGGCCAGGACGACCTTGTTGGTGAGCACCGCCCAGAAGTCGGTCAGCTCCGCCCGGCCCGTCGCCGGGTTGTACCGGAACCCGACCGGCCACTGCATGAAGGAGTTGGCGGCGAGGATGAAGTACGCCGACAGGAGCGTGCCGATCGCGGCGATCCAGATGCAGGCCAGATGGATCCGGCGCGGCAGCCTGTCCCAGCCGAAGATCCACAGCCCGAGGAACGTGGACTCCAGGAAGAACGCGAGCAGGCCCTCGATCGCCAGCGGCGCGCCGAAGACGTCACCGACGAACCGCGAGTAGTCCGACCAGTTCATGCCGAACTGGAACTCCTGCACGATCCCCGTGACCAGCCCCATCGCGAAGTTGATCAGGAACAGCTTGCCGTAGAACTTTGTCAGCTTGAGCCACTTCTCGTCCCCCGTGCGGTACCAGGCGGTCTGGAAGATGGCGACCAGGAAGATCAGCCCGATCGTGATCGGCACGAACAGGAAGTGGTAGACGGTGGTGATGCCGAACTGCCACCGGGCCAGGTCGAGTGCGTCCACAGTGCCCCTCCGATGTTCTACGTCCCGTAGAAGATTCTACGAGACGTAGAAGAAGGGTCACTCGCGCGGGGTCACCCACAGCCGGTCCAGCTCCCCCGCGGCCGAGCCGACCTGCTCCAGCACCCCTCGCAGCTCCGCCGCAGACGCCTGCTCTCCGAGCACCACTCTGGCATCGGACAGCGCACAGCGCAGGGCGAACAGCCGATCCAGCAGATGGTCCAGCTCCGGCCGCGACACCACCACGGCCTCCGGCGGCAGGCCAGCCCGCGCCGACACCGTCCGCTGCTCGTACGCGCGCTGACGGCACGCCTGCGCGCAGTACCGCCGCGGCCTGCCCATGCCGGCGGCCGACGGGAGCTCAGCCCCGCACCACGTGCACCTGATCCGCATGACCGCAGACGTTACCCGCCGCGGGCCAGGGCACCCGCCAGGAACGGGGTTTACCCGGGACACAGAAGAGCCCGCCTGGGAGGGGTGGTGTCCAGGCGGGCTCAGGGGGCAAGGGGGGTATGCGGCGGGCGGTTACCCACCGAGGGCTGCGACGATGGCCGTGGCGCGGTCCTCGTGCTTGGCGTAGTGGTCGGGGAAGGCCGAACCCTGCACGGTCTGCGCGGCCACCGTCACCGGCATGTTCTGCCAGCCACGCACCCGCAGCAGCGCGCCGTAGAACTTCGCGGCGGCGTAACCCGGCAGCTGGCACTCGGCGATCGAGCCCCAGCCCGACACCGGGCGCTGCTGGAACAGGCCCACCGAGTCGTGGTCCCAGCCGATGCCCTCGTGCGGGAGGTTCAGCGACTCCGCCGAGCCGGTGTTGGCGAGGTTGAGCAGCTGGCTCTCCTGCAGGGCTGTGGCGATCGCCACGATCTTGCCCCGGGTCGGGACACCCATCAGGTTGCCGACGTGCACGATCTCCTCGGCGTTGTTCATCTGCACCGCCGACAGCCCGGCCACGGGCGCCGACTCCGGCCGCACGGGACCCGCGGGCTTGGGAGCGGCGGCGGGCGGAGCCGGCGCGGCAGCGGCCGCAGGAGCCCTGGTGCCCGTCCGCTGCTGGCCACGCGAGGCGGCCTCCGGGGCCCCGGAGGCCCGGGACTCCGGCGAGGCACCGGCCGCGGCCAGCACGGCGGGAACCGGGCGGTCCTGCTTGCCGTCGGAGGCGGTCAGCAGGGGTAAGAAGAAGCCGCCCGCGAGGGCGACCGTGATGCTTCCGGCAACGAGTTTCTGAGCGGCGGGTTCACCGAGGCGCCTGTGGCGTCCGAGGAACCCGGCAGGTAATCGATGACGCATGACCGCAAGGCTAGGCACGCCTCCGGTAACGGTTCTACCTGCGACAACGTGGCCATGGCAACAATCAGGTAACACAGAACGGGACGTTCAGCTTCTTCTATGCCGGATGTAGGCGAGAACGGCTTCACGCGTGGTGGCCACCCCGAGCGCGTCGCGGGCCTGGGCGATGCGCCGGTTGGCCGTCCGTAACGACAGGTACTCCGCCGCCGCGGCCGCCGCGATCGTCTCCCCGCTGGCGAGGCGCTCCAGCAGCTGGCACTGCTCGTCCGACAGCGGCAGCTCGTCAGCCGGGGCCTCCTCGGCCCCCCGCACCACCGGCCCCACCCTCGACAGGTCGGCCAGCAGCGCGCGGCCCAGATCACACTCCAGATCCACCACCGCGACGATCCCCGCGCCCCGCGCCGCGGCCAGCACCGCCATCCGCACCGCGTCGGCATCAGCGACCCGGCCGAACAGGACCAGCCGGGCATCCGAGACATCCCACGCAGCCTCCGGCAGCGCGAAACTCTCCCGGGTCCGCCAGCCGTCCCTGGCCAGGCGGCGCAGCACGGCGGCCGCGTCCGCACCGGTGCCGACAAGATACCGAGGTCGGTTCACAGCGCCTCCTGCGATCACGGTGCCTCCACGCAGCGCGCCGCGGCCTCAGTCCGGGTCCGGGCGCCCAGCTTTCGCATCCCCGCACGGATGTGGGTCTCTACTGTCTCGCGGGAGATACCCAGAACGCCAGCGATCCGGCGGGTGGGTTCTCCGCCGGCCACCAGTTCCAGGATCTGCCGCTCCCGGTCCGTGAGCTCGCCGTCACGCTGCGGTCCCCGCCGGTCACGGCGCACCGCGTGCCGCCGCAGCCCCATCCGCGCCCGTCCAGCCAGGACGATCATCCCCGAGGACTCCGCCAGCTCCTCCGCCGCCGTCAGCGCCGGCACCGCGACCCCCGGATCGTGCGCCAGCAGGCCACAGGCCAGCAGCGCGCGGATCTCCTCACGGGCCGCCAGGCCCCGCCACGCCTGAGCCGCCGTGCTGAACCGCTCCGTCTCACCCGCCCAGCCAGCCGCCGTCTCCGACACCGCCGCCAGCGCCGACACCGGCACCGCCGGAACCGGGCCCGCACCGTCCAGGCTGGCCCACCGCGCCGTGATGAACCGCAGCCCGCCCAGCAGGCCACCGTCCTCAGTGCCCTCCGGTACCGGCTGGGGCTGCCCGTCCAGCCACGCCGCCTCAGCCGCCACCCAGTCCGCAGGGGACGGAGCCGCAGGCACCAGGCGGGCCCGCGCCGCCCGCGTCAGGCCAGCGTCCGCCTCCGCCAGGGCCGCGGCGGCCACCGCGTACCCGCGCGCGACCTCCGGCAGCGTCCGGTCCGACAGCTCCACCGCCCGCCGGGCCACCTCGTCGAGCCGCTCACCACGCAGCGCGCAGCACCACAGCTCGGCGGCCACGAAACGCGCCTGCCACGAGTACGCCAGCTGCACAGCGCACGCCTCGGCGGCCGCCCGCGCCGACGACACCGCCTCCTCCAGCCGCCCGTCAGCGATCAGCGCCTCCACCAGCAGCCACGCCGCCCACCGCGCCGCCAGGGGATCAGCGGCACCCGCCGCGCTCGCCAGCTTGTACTCCCAGCCCGCCGCACGCTCCCGCGCCGCCACAGCGGCGTGCGCGACCCGCAGCCCCGGATCAGCCGGCGGATCGTCCAGCCCCGAAGCCAGCACCACCGCCGCGGCCGGATCAGCAGCCAGCAGCGCCAGCAGCCGCACCCGCAGGACATCCGGGTCGGCGTCCGGGGCCGCCAGCTCGTCAGCGGGCACCTCAGACCAGCTGGCGGTACCGTCCAGCACCGCCAGGGCCTCACCCGGCCGTCCAGACTGGAGCAGCGCCTCCGCCCGCACCGCCACAGCGTGCTCCGGAGCCACCCGCAGCGCCTCCTCCGGCCGGCCAGCCGCCAGCGCGGCCCGCGCCGCCTCACAGGCCACCGCAGGATCGTCCGACAAGGACGCCGCCAGCAGCAGCGCCTCCGCCCGGCCAGCCGCCGACTCCTCACCCGACGCCGCGGCCAGCGCCAGCTCCGCCGCGGGCTCACGGTCACCGGCCGCGGCCAGATGCCGCGCAGCCTCCAGCGGCGGCGTGAGCTCGGCCAGCCGCCGGTGCAGCGCACAGCGCTCACCCGCGTCCAGCACACCAGCGGCCACCTCCGCCACGAACGGCGACACCGCCCGCACCGCATCACCGTCCTGCCGGACCAGGCCGGCGGCCAGCAGCTCCGCCAGGCCCGAGGCCACCAGCTCAGCGTTCGCCGGGCGGCCCAGCAGGCCCAGCGCGGCCAGCGCCGTCCGGGCAGGCCGCGTCAGATCCGCCAGCGCCTCGGCGATCAGGAAACTCGCGTCCCCCGGCGCCGTGCGCCCCGGAGACCCCGCCAGCGCCGTCACCACCAGCGGAACCCCGCCCGACCGGGCGACCACCGACGCGACCTGCGCCGGCGACAGCGACGGCACCGTCCTCAGCGCCAGCGCGGCGGCATCCTCATCGGACAGCGGCGGCAGCTCGGCCCACACCGAAGCGCAGGCGCGCAGCTCGTCGATCGCGGCACTGCGGTACGGCGTGCGCACAGCCGCCAGCACCGGCACCTTCGCCGCGACCAGCGGCAGCGCGGCCAGCGTCACCGCGTCCGCCCACTGCAGATCGTCGAGAACCAGCAGGCCACCGCGCACCCGCGACAGCACGGCCTCGGCCAGCAGAGCCGGATCGTCGGCCGGCAGCTTCGCCCGCACGGCACGGGTGAGAGCCAGCGCCGGCGCATTGCATAGGATCGCCAGGCCACCCCCGGCGAGGACAGGCCTGCCAGACCCTGAGCTGACCGCGGCGAGCGCGCTGCTGCGCCCGCACCCCGGCCCCCCGGCCAGCACGAACAGCCCAGGACCGGCAAGCAGGCTGGTGATCTCATCCAGGAGCGGCGCGTGCACTGCTGCGGAACCTCCGTGGGGTGGCACGAACATGGGATCCCGCACTGGCGGGACCTTCGTAGTGTGGCTGGTGGTGTCCAGCGGGAGGAAGAGGCGGCAGGATGGCGGCGGGTCCACTCAGCGCCCGGGTAGCGGGAATCTGCACGGACGCGGCAGGCAGGGTAGCGCCCGGCGCGACCCGTGACCAGCTGCTCGACGTGCAGCGCAGGCTCAGCGAGCCGCTGCGCGTCGCGATCGCCGGCAGGCTCAAAGCCGGCAAGTCCACCCTCGTCAACTCCCTCATCGGCCGCCGCGTCGCCCAGACCGACGTCGGCGAGTGCACCCGCGTCGTCACCCAGTTCCGCTACGGCACCTCCGACCGCGTCGACGTCGTCCGCCGCGACGGCAGCCGCGCCAGCCTGCCCCTCGACGACGCCGGAGCCATCCCCCAGCGGCTCGGCGTGCCCCGCCACGAGATCGCCTACGTCGACGTCACCCTCACCAGCGACCGGCTGCGTGACCTGACCGTCGTCGACACCCCAGGCCTGTCCTCCACCAACCAGGCCGTCTCCGCGGGCACCCGCCGCTTCCTCTTCAACGAGGCACCCATCGACGACGACATCGACCCCGACTCCGCGGGCGCGCTGTCAGGCGCCGAGGCCATCATCTACGTGTTCACCCAGAGCGTCCGCGAGGACGACGTGCAGGCCCTCGAGTCGTTCCGCTCCATGTCCTCACGGCTGTCGAGCAACCCGATCAACTCCGTCGGCCTGTTCAACAAGGTCGACAAGCTGGCCGGAGCCGGCACCGATCCGTGGGGTGTGGCCGCGGCCCTCGCCACCGACCAGCGCCGCGTCCTGCGCCGCGTCGTCTCCGACGTCGTCCCCGTCATCGGCCTGCTCGCCGAGACCACCGAAGCCGGCCGCCTCACCGCAGCCGACTGCGAGGCCCTCCGCGAGCTCGCCCGCCTCCCCGAAGCCGAGCGCCTCGTCCTCCTGGCCTCCGTGGACCTGTTCACCCAGCGTGAGTGCCAGGTCAGCGCCGAGCAGCGCGAGCGGCTCCTGCGCCTGCTGGACCTCTACGGCATCGGCTACGCCATCGCCGCCCTGTCCAGCCGCCCCCAGCTGGCGACCGGCGAGCTGCTGCGCATGCTCCTGCAGGCCTCCGGCATCGCCCGCCTCCGCCAGACCCTGGAAGAGACGTTCCGCTGGCGCACCGACGCGATCAAGGCCGGCTGGGCACTGTCGAGCCTCGAGAAGATCGCCAGCCACGCCGAGCAGCCCCGCGACCGCGAGATGCTCCGCGACGCCATCGAGCGGGTCCTGCAGGAACCGGAGTACCACCGGCTGCGGCTCCTGGAAGTCGCCCAGCTCGTCACCACCGGCTCCGTCGACCTGCCAGACCAGATGGAAGGCGAGCTGACCAGGCTCGCGCTGTCCACCGACCCCGCCTGGATCCTCGGCCTGCCCGGCGCGCCACCCGAGCACCTCGCCCAGGCGGCACTGCAGGCCGCCAGCCGGTGGCGCGCCTTCGCCGTCAGCGGCGCCAGCCCCTCCCAGTCCCGGGTTGCGCTCGTGGCGCATCGTGGATTCCACCTGCTGTCCCAGCGGGTGCGCGGCCAGGCCGCATACAGCTAGCCAGCGCCGCCTCCAGCTAGTCAGACCGACCGAAGAACCAGGAGCCACACGAGATGTCCCCCAGCATCCTGCGCGCCGCAGCGGCCGGCCTCACCGCGATCGTCGCCGTGCTCACCGGAGTGGTGGCCGGCCTGACGACCAGCCACGAAGAATGCACGACCGTCATGGCTCCCGAGACCCGGCCCGGTGAGCTGCCGGGCGCCGGGCCGCTCAAGCCCGTCTCCCGCAACTGCGAGCCCAGGAGCGAGTTCGGGATCGTACCGGCCGCCGCCGGCGTCTTCGGCGTCCTGATCACCGGCGGCCTCGTCCTCGGCGCCACCGCGTTCATCCGCACCACCCCCGCGCCCGCCGCCAAGCCAGCCCCGGCCCAGCCCGTGGCCGCAGGCCCGGACCCGGCCGTCGTCGCAGCCCTCGAAAGCGACCGCGACACCCTGATCAAGACCGCCGTGTACGTCCGCGACCGCGCCAGCAGCAAAGCCATCGCCGACCGGCTCGGCTGGGCGCTGTCGGAGGTGGGCGTCGCCACCATCACCCCCGTCGGAGCCCGCTTCGACCCGGCCCAGCACGAGGCCGGCGGCTCCGCGCCGTCACCGACACCCGAGCAGGCCGGCACCATCGCCGCCGTCGAGGTCGCCGGATACACCGACCGGGGTACCGTGCTGCGCGCCCCCGTCGTCACCGTCTACCGGGACGGCCAGTGACAGCCCCCGCCGCCAAGCCCGCCGGCCCGCCACCCGCCCAGGGCGCCAAGCCGGACCTCGGCAAGATGCTCAAGCCCGCCATCGACGGCGGCCTCGCGTTCCTCCGCAAGATCGACGCGGACGCCGCCGCCGACCTCGACGCGGTACGCCGCCGGGAGATCGCCCGCCCGTCCATCGTCGTCGTCGGCGAGACCAAACGCGGCAAGAGCTCCCTCACCAACGCGCTGATCGGCGTGCCCGGCCTGTCGCCCGTCGACGCGGCCGTCGCCACCAGCTCGTACCTGGAGTTCACCCACGACGACCGGCAGTCCGTCCGCGCCCACGTGCCCGGCCACGAGCTGCCGATCACCCTCAACGCCGGCGACCTGCGCGACTGGGGCACCGTCCTCGGCCGGATGCCCGACGGCATGCGCCCGCCCCGCAGGATCGAGGTCGCGCACCCCGCGCCGCTGCTGAAGTACATGACGCTGGTCGACACGCCCGGCGTCGGCGGCCTGGACTCCCTGCACGCCGAGATCGCCCTCGACGCCGTCGAGCGGGCCACCGCGCTGCTGTTCGTCGTCGACGCGTCCTCACCGTTCTCGAAGCCGGAGCTGGACTTCCTCCTCGAAGCCAGCAAGCGGGTCAACTTCGTCGTGTTCGCCCTCACCAAGGTCGACGCGTACCCGGGCTGGCGGACGATCCTCGACGACAACCGCAACCACCTCCAGGCCCACGCGCCGCGGTTCGGCAGCGCCCCGTTCTTCCCGGTGTCGGCGCGCCTGGCCGAGCTGGCCATGACCCTGGCGCCCGACGCTGGCCGCGAGCTGATCAAGGAGTCGAAGGTCGGCCAGCTCCAGCACGCCCTGGTGGACCTGGCCAGCAAGGGCCACATCCTCCAGCAGTCCAACGTGCTGCGCATGCTGCGCAGCGAGCTGGTCCGCTGCGACATCGAGATCGGTGACCGGATGAAGGCCACCGACCCCGACCCGAACGACGCGCAGCGCGCCAAGGACGAACGCGCCAAGGTCGCCTCCCGCAAGCGTTCCGAGTCCAAGCAGTGGTCGCTGGCGCTGAACACCGAGACGTCGCGGGCCAGGGTGGACGCCACCGGCCTGCTGCGCACGTACGTCTCGAAGCTCCAGGAGGAGATGCTCACCAAGATCGAGAAGGGCAACGCCGGCACGGTCAAGGCCCTCCCGCAGGAGGTCGACCGGGCACTGCACGCCCTGAGCGTGCGGCTGTCCAGCGACCTGGAGTTCCGCTTCCGCAAGATCGGCGAGCGGATCCTGGCCAGCGTGTTCAGCCAGCAGGAACTCGGCGTCGTGCTGCGCAGGCTCAACGCGAAGCTCCGGCACGCCATCGCCACCAAGCCCCGCCGCGAGGGCGGCCAGGACAACCTGATGATGATCACGTCGACGGCCGGCATGGCGATGATGGCCGGCCGGGGTGCGATGGCCGGCGTCGGCGCGATGGGCGTCGGCAGCGTGGTCGGCGGCGGCCTGATCATCCCCGGCGTCGGCATCGCCCTGGGTCTGGCGGCCGGTGCGTTCATGCTGTACCGGCGGAAGGTCGCCGGCGACAAGACCCAGGCGAAGGTGTGGCTCCGTGAGGTCCTCGGCGAGGCCCGCGCGGCACTGTCCGACGAGATCATGCACCGCTTCACCGACCTGCAGTACGCCCTGACCCTCGCCCTCGACGACGCCATCGAGCGCCGCCTCAAGCAGCTCGACGACCACATCGCCGACATCGACAAGGCGATGGCCGAGGACAAGGCCAGCCGGAGCAAGAAGCGCACGGCCCTGGTCGCCGAGCGCGAGGCGGTCCGCGCCCGGCTCAAGCAGATCGACGAGGTGCTGATCCGGGTCCGCTCGATCACGCCGGCCGGCCCGGCCGAAGCCAAGGAGTAGGTCATGGACCACGACGAGGACTACGGCACCGGATACCCCGACGGCGGGTACGACGACGGGCAGGCCGCCGGCTACGACGACAGCGGTGACCACGGCGCCGGTACCCACCACGACGAGGGCCCCGGCTACGAGGACACCCACGGCGACGGCCTCGACGGGCTGGACCCGGACGGCGACGCCACGGGCACGTTCCCGCCGCAGCTGGACTTCCCGGCCCCCGAACCCGTCGACGGCTTCCCGTGGGCCGACCCGGCGCTGCTCGGTGACCAGGCCGGCTACACCGAGCCGGTCGAGGACCCGCAGGCCCCGGAGGTGCTGTCCTACAACGGTTCCGAGGGCGGCACCTGGGAAGACGCCGTGGCCTCCGAGGACCCGGCCACCAGCAACCTCGCGCGGTTCTGGCAGCCCGGCCAGTAGAAGTACGTCATGGTCCGGGCCCGCAGCGCGCTGCGGGCCCGGACCATGTGGAGAGAGTGCTTCCCGGGTGATGAGTGATCCGGGCGCCCCCGCCGAGATCGACGAGGCCCTCCTGCGGCGTCTCCTGCACGACCAGGCCCCGCACCTGGCCGGCCTCCCGCTCGCCCCGGTGTCGAACGGGTGGGACAACGTGATCTGGCGCCTCGGCGACGCCCTGGCGCTGCGGATCACCCGGCGGGCGGTCTCCGGCAGCCTCCACGCGAACGAGCAGCGATGGCTTCCGATACTTGCCCCGCACCTGCCCGTGCCGGTACCGGCACCAGTCGTCGCGGCGGGGCCCAGCGAGCACTTCCCGTGGCCCTGGAGCGTGGCTCCCTGGTACGACGGGAACACCGCCGAGCACGCTCCGCTCGACCGGGCCGAAGCCCCTGCCCTGGGCCGCTTCCTCGCCGCGCTTCACGTGCCCGCGCCTGCGGACGCCCCGTCCAACCCGTTCCGCGGAGTGCCGCTCGGGCACCGCCAGTCCTCGGTCACGGAGTGGACCGAACATCCGGCGACGACCGGCGATCGCGCGCTGATCACGGCGGCCCGCGCTGTTTTCGACAGGGGCCTGGCGGCTGAGCCCGGCAGCGAACGCCTCTGGTTGCACGGCGACCTGCACCCCCGCAACGTACTCGTGCGTGATGGCCGGATCGCCGCCGTTCTCGACTGGGGCGACATGGCTGCCGGAGACGCCGCAACGGACCTGGCCGCGCTCTGGTGGCTCTTCGACCCCGACGCGCACAGCGGCTTCTGGCACGCCTACGGACAGGTCTCCGCGGCGACCTGGCATCGCGGGCGAGCCTGGGCGGCGGTCTTCGGCCTGTCGTTCCTGAACTTCGGGCTCTCCAACGATCCCGGGACGGCCGACACCCGGGCGCAGGACCTCGCCAGAGCACAGCTCGGACGCGTCGTCGCGCCGCAACGCCCGCCAGGTATCCAGGGTCAGCCGGCCTCGTGAGGACACCGGGGTGGACGCTTCACCGCAGCCGCCAGACCCGGAGCACGCCGGCGTCGTCGAAGCCGGCGAAGTAGGAGCCGGAAGCCACGCCCTCCTCCAGCCGCGCGGGTATCTTGCCGGCCACCCGCACCGACCGGCTCCCCGGATCGAGCAGCCCGAGCCAGTGGTCCGCCGCGAACCGCTGGACGGGCAGCCCGCGCGGCCCGGCGGCACCCACGACCGGACGCCATCCCGGCAGTTCCTGGAGCTGGCCGGGCGAGGCCGGATCGCCGATGTAGTACTTCCACGCCCGCGACGCCGGGATCAGCACCGTCCCGCCGGTGCTGATGAGCCCGTCGTGCGGGCTCGACCACAGCCGCGCTCCCGTCGCCGGATCGAGCACGAACCTCTCGGTGCCGGCGAGCGACCCGAACCTCCCGGACTCCCCGCACAGGTGCCGGCCGCAGCGCCGGAGGTGCACGCCCTCGGCGAACGGGATGGCCGGCCGGGCCGGCGTGAGGTCAGCGCCGAACGAACGCAGCTCGGACGGCACGGAGAACCTGGTGTCGCCGATCCTCAGGTAACCACCGGTCTGGACCAGCACCGCGCCCGGCACGGCCAGGACGCGTTCGAGATCCCCGCCGTAACTGGCGCTCCCGCGGCTGCCTGGCGCGGTGTAGGACAGCAGCACGGTGCTGGCGAGTTCCTTACCCGAGGCCGGATCGCGGAGCACGAGTTCGGTCTTGTACTTGTCCAGGCCCACAGTCGAGGACAAACCTGCCAGCCGGGCCGGCCAGACCGGCTGGCCGGACGCGTCCAAGAGGTACTCCCCGCCGTACTTCGACTGCCACAGCACCTTGCCCGTCGCGAACTCCACGGCTGCGTACTCCGACCCGGAGAACAGCACGTAGCCGTTGCTCAGCACGTGCTCGGGCTCGCCTCCGGCCCGCCAGCGCTCCTTGCCGTCCGCGCCGAGGGCCACGGTCGCCGAGGGTTTCCCTTCCGGGGCGCCCGTCACGAGCACCAGGCCACCGGCGGCCTTCAGCCGGGGCGGGTTCTGTCCCGGGGGCACCGGTACCCGCCACGTGACCTGCCCGCCGCGCGTCAGGTCCCGGCGCTCGACGGAGTCCTTGCTGGCCACGTACAGGGCATCGCCGTCGAGGAGGATCGCGACGTCGTGCGGGCTGTCCGGCCGGTCGAGCTTGTGCGGGACCGGGTCGGCGTACACGAGTTCGAGCCGGGGTGCCGCCGGGGTACCCGAGGCGGCGCACAGGCCGAGCACAGCGACGGCGGCCACGCCGGCCGTGACGCGCCGCAGCCATCCCGGGCCCCGTGGCCGCCGGGAGACCGCAGGACGCGGCGCGGTTTCCGGCTCCGACACATCGCCGAGGTCAATCATCGACACGACCGGACTCTAGCCGCACAGCCGGAAACCGTGGGGGCCGTCAGCGAAGGGCGGCGGTACCCACAGACTGGGCACCGCCGCCGGGCGGAGAGGAACTGTTGGCTGGCGCGGCGGGCTGCCTTCCCGCGCGCCCCGGCGACGCCTCCACACGTGCCGGGCCGTTCCCTCCGCGTACCCACCGGCGCGGCGGGCCGTACGGGCGGCCGGTACCACGCCGGAGCGCACCTGCCCGGTCACGCCACGCCAGTACGCGCAGCCGGGTGAGGTGCGTACCCGGATGAAGCTGTCACACCAGCAGCGGCTCACAGGATCACGGTCGCCGCCACCGGCAGATGGTCGCTACCCGTCGCGGGAAGTACCCAAACATCGGCCACAGTGGCCGACCGTGCCATCACGTGATCGATCCGCGCGGCGGGGAACGAAGCAGGCCAGCTGAACGCGAACCGGCCGCTGGCCGAGCCGGCCCGCCCGGTCACCGGAGCCAGCCCCCGGTCGCCGAGCGTGGCGTTGAAGTCACCGGCCACGATCAGCGGCCCCGGAGGCTCGGCGGCGAGGGCCGCGCCGAGCAGCCGGGCGCTCTCGTCCCGCAGCGCAGACCGCAGCCCCGCAGGCCCGAGCCGGATCGACGGCAGGTGCGCCACGTACACGGTGACATCGCCGCGTGGGGTGCTGGCGACCGCACGCAGGCCACGGCTCCAGTCGCCGGTGATGGCGGCCGGCCTGATGTCGACGGTGCGCACCTCCGACAGCGGGTACCTCGACCACAGGCCCACTGTCCCCCGTACACCATGAAAGGGGTGGCTCTGCCCGAGCACCGCCTGATAGGCGCACAGCGCTCCTGGCACGACCTCCTCCAGGGCGATCAGATCCGGGCCGGCGGCCAGCAGCGCACGCGCGGTCCCCGCCGGGTCGGGGTTCTCGTCGCTGACGTTGTGCTGCACGACCGTGAGGCCAGCGGCGGGCCCGGGACCGGTGAGCTGCCCGCCGAACAACGCGAGCCACACCATCGACAGCACGGCCAGCGCGGCCCGGGCTGAGGGCGAACGGCGGCCACAGACCAGCAGCACCGGGACCCCCAGGCCCAGCCACGGCAGGAAGATCTCCAGGAGGCTGCCGAGGCGGGGGCCTGCGTTGGGCACCAGGCCGTGCCCGGCCAGCAGGCAGGCGAGGGCCAGCGCTGGCAGGGCTGCTCTCATGCGAGCCGATCCTAGCCGCGGTCCAGGTGGTAGATCGCGTGCCGGTAGGACTCCTCGTCCGGGCCCGTCATCACATACTGTGCCAGCCCGCCGACGCTGCCGCCCTTCAGGCCGATCGGGGCCAGCCACTCCTCTTCCGTGTACCGGGTGAGCTCCGCGCGCACAGCATCCGTCACCACCCGGAACCGGTGCGCCAGCAGCGCGCCCGGCACGTCCCGGGCGGCGAGCACCCCGCCAGCGTTGAGCAGCCGGCCGGCGGCGGGCGTCTCCCAGCGGGCGTCCAGGCTCCAGTGCGCCCGGCCGGCCCGGGCCTCAGTGAGCACAGCCAGGTTGATCTCGTCCCACATCAGCACGTGCGCGAGCACGTCGTGCAGGCTCTCCAGCGGCTCGCCGAGGCCGTCGCGCCGGACGGCCAGCTCCGCTACCGGGATGTCGAGCAGCAGCTGCCGGTCGGCACTGAACCGGGCGACGGCGGCGCTGCGCGGAAGGATCGTCATGACCCCGACCGTACGAACGGCCCAGCCGCAGGCCCCAGTGACTGCCCGTCACCGGCAGCCTTCCGGGAACCTCCGCTGTGGACGATCGCGGGCTTCGATGTACTGTTGCGAACATGAGTGTTCGCATCCGGACAACAGTGTCCCTGCTGGACGTCGCGGCCACGGTGCTGGTGGCCGACCCGGCGGCCTCGCTCGCCCAGGTCGCCGAGGCCGCCGGGATCGGCCGCACCACCCTCCACAAGCACTTCCCGACCCGCGAGGCGCTGCTCGAAGCCGTCGGCCACCGGGTGATCGACCAGTGGGACGCCGCCGTCACGGGCATCAACCCTGGCGACAGCGCCGACGGCGGCCTGCTGGCCATGATGGCGGCGGTCATCCCGATCGGGCAGCAGCTCGCCTTCCTGTGGCGCACGCCGGCCTTCGACCACTCCCCGGACATCGGCCAGCGCTGGATCAGCGCCGAGAGCCGGGGCCTCGGCGTGCTGCTGGCCGCCCGCGCCCGGGGCGTCATCGCGCCGGGCCTGCCGGACTGGTGGATCCAGCGCATCTTCTACTCGGTCATCTACGTCGCCGCCGAGTCGGTGCGCACCGGCCACCTCGCGCCCCGCGACGCGCCCGGCCTGGCCCTGTCGGCGTTCCTCGGCGGAGTGGGAGCCCAGCGATGAGACTCGCACTGGTCAGGACGCTGCTCGCCCAGCGAATGGAGATCGCGTTCGCCGGGTACGCCAGGCGCGACCCGATGGCCCTGCTGCACCTGCCGCCCGGCCAGCGCGACCCGTACCCGGTCTACGCCCGGATCAGGGCACGCGGCCCGCTCACCCCGACCCGGCTCGGCAACTGGATGACCGCCAGCCACCGCGTCGCGGGCCAGGTACTGCGCGACCGCCGCTTCGGCGTCGAAGTACCGTCCGCGCAGGGCGAGCCGGGCCTGGACCTGTCGTTCCTCGCCCTCGACCCGCCCGGCCACACCCGGCTGCGGAGGCTGGCCCAGCCGACGTTCAGCCCGAAAGCCGTCGCCGGGTACACGGAACGGATCACGGACACGGCGGCCAAGCTGCTGGACGGGCGGGAAGGGCAGCGATTCGACCTGGTACACGACTTCGCGGCCCCGCTGCCCATCGCCGTCATCACCGAGCTGCTCGGCGTCCCCGACGCCGACACCGCGGAGTTCGCCCGGCACGGCCAGATCATCGGCAGCGCGCTCGACGGCATCCGCTCCCTCCGGCACGCCGCCAGCCTCCAGGCCAGCAGCGTCCACATCGAAGCCCTGTTCACCAGGCTGATCGAGCTGCGCAGCCGCGAACCGCGCGCCGACATCGTCAGCCACCTCCTCGCGAACGGCGACCGCATCCGCCCGCACGAGCTGCTGCCGATGTGCAACCTGCTGCTCGTCGCCGGCTTCGAGACCACCGTGAACCTGATCTCCAACTGCGTCCTCGCCCTGCTCCGCCACCCGGCACAGTGGGCTGACCTGTGCGCGGACCCAGCCGGGCTGGCCCTGGCGGCCGTCGAGGAGACCCTGCGGTACGACCCGCCGGTGCAGCGCGTGGCCCGCGTCGCCCAGGAGCCGGTCCAGCTCGAAGGCGCGGACATCCGGCCGGGGCAGTTCGTGTTCAGCATGATCGGCGGTACGGGCCGCGACCCCGAGGCCCACGACCGGCCCGGCGTGTTCGACATCCACCGGACCGGCGGCCCGCCGCACCTCGCGTTCTCGGCCGGCATCCACTACTGCGTCGGCGCGCCCCTCGCCCTGAACGAGGCGGCCACCGCGATCCGTGTCCTTGCCGAGCGCCTGCCTGGGCTGCGGCTGGCCGGCCGGGTCCAGCGCCGCCTCACGACCACGATCAGAGGCCCGCTGAGCCTGCCGGTCCGGGCCGGGTGACAGAGGGACGTCGGCAAGTTGCCGCTCAGCTGCCGGTGTACTTCCTGTTCCCCGCGATCCGGCCTGCATAGCGTCGCCTCATGAACAAGACTCGACGCATGATCAGGGCCTCCGTCCTCGCCGTGGCCGTCAGCGCCGCGACCCTCGTCGCCGCCGCGCCCGCTGAGGCGGCTGGGCCGTGCCCCAGCGGGTACTTCTGCATCTCGGAAGCCGACACCTTCTCGGATGGCTACCACTGGGCCAAGTTCCGGTACGGAGCCGACAACCTCAGCCAGTTCCTGGGTGGATCGCTCAACGACAACGTCCGCAGCTTCATCAACCGGACCAACAAGCACTGGTGCCTCTACGAGCACGCCTACTACGAGGGTGACGTCGTTGGTGTGCTGCCGAACGACAGCGGGGACTACTTCCGGCCCACGTGGGTGAGTTCCCTCAAAGCCTGCTGACGGCTGGACGTCCTCCGGAGCCCTGCTCAGCGCCGGAGGACGTCCAGCAGGTCCGTCCCGACCGCGGCGATCACTTCACTGTCCAGCGTGTACCGGACGAAGTGCCCCGCGCGCTCCGCCCGCACCAGCCCCGCCGACCGCAGCGCCGACAGGTGCTTGGTGACGGCGGGCTCGGCCAGCCCCCACAGCCGGGCGATCTCGCGTGCCGACCGGGGCTCGACGGCGATCGCCCGGCAGATCTCCAGCCGGGCCGGGTGTCCGAGTACCTCCAGCCGCCGCACCGTCTCCCGGCTGCCAGCCGCCCGGGCCGGAGCCGGCACTGGATAGTGCACGACCACCGGCCGCCCCGGCTCGTCGGAGACCGTGAGGTGCGGGGCGCCGTACCGGGTCGGCGTCAGCACCAGCCCCCGCCCCGCCGTGACGAGCCGCTTGTTCTGCACCTTGTCGGCGGTCAGCCGCGCGCCCGGTACGTCGAGGGTGAGGGCCGGGGACAGCCCGGCCAGGGCCTGGCGCGGGCTGAGGGCGGCGCGGCGGGCGGCTTCGGCGGCCAGTACCGGCCCGGTCGCCTCCCACGCGGGCCCGAACGCCT
Source organism: Longispora albida DSM 44784 (assembly GCF_000379825.1). GTDB lineage: Bacteria > Actinomycetota > Actinomycetes > Mycobacteriales > Micromonosporaceae > Longispora > Longispora albida. Next base: position 379,145 of record NZ_KB903836.1, on the reverse strand, counting down.
CCCACGCCTCGGCCAGCAGGCCGGTGAACGTCTCCCGGGCTTCCTCCGGCTCATGGGTCAGCGCACGCACCACGTCCAGCACCGCCGGCCCGCGCGCCCGGGCCAGGCTCAGCAGCCCAGCCCGGTCAGCCGCCGCCGGCCGGCCCCGTACCCGCAGCAGCGGCCGGAGCAGCCCAGCCGTGAAGTCCCCGGCTGGCATCCGCCGCAGCGCGTTGAGCTGATCGGCGAACGACGGCCCCGGCAGCAGGCCCGGGTCGGCGAACACGCTGGCCCGTACCGCGCTCACCGCGAAAGCCCAGCCGGACAGCCGCGCCCGGATCCCGGCGGGGAACACGGCCAGCTGGTGCCCGGCCGGGCAGGCGAGCCCGTGCCACGCCCAGCCCAGCTCGGCCAGCGGCGACACCAGCCACTGTGGCGCGGGGCCGCCGAGTTCGATCACGATCGCCACCGCAAGCTCCCTTCCGTGCCGCCAAGCCGGCACAGGTACCGTACCGGCCATGATCGAAGTACGGATCGCCGTGGCCGCCGACGTGCCGGAACTCGTCAGGCTGCGCGGCGTGATGCTGGGCGGGGCGGAAGCCGGAGCGTGGCAGGACGCAGCCGCGGCCACCATGCGCGACCGGATGGCCGGCGGGAGCATGGCGGCCTTCGTCGCCGATCGCGAGGGCGGCGGCCTGGCGGCGTGCGCGGCCGGGCTCGTCGAGCAGCGGTTCGCCGACCCCGGCAACCCGTCCGGGGAGGCCGGGTACATCCTCAACGTCGCGACAGATCCTGACCAGCGCAGGCGTGGCCTGTCCAGGGCGTGCATGACGGCGCTGATCGCCTGGTACGCGGACCGGGGCGTCACCAGGATCGGCCTCGCGGCGACACCTGAAGGCGAGCCGCTCTACCGGCAGCTGGGCTTCCGCCCCTCCACCGGCCACGCAGCCCTGGGGCTGAGCCTGCGCAGCTGACCACTGTGGACAATGATCATGTGGCGCCCGCTTGCCCTCCCCGCGCATAATCGCCAAGTTGATCTTCAAGAACAACCCAGGGGAGGAAAACCATGACGGCTCAGGACCACAAGCCCGGCCGCAGGTCGGTGGTACTCGGCGCGCTCGGCATCGGCGCGCTGGCTGGCACCACCGCCGGGGCGGCACCGGCCGCGGCCGCGGAGACCGGCCACGACCTGTACACCGTGGACGTGCGGGCCTTCGGCGCCGACGACACGGGCACGAAGCCCAGTGACCAGGCGTTCCGTGACGCGGCCGCCGCGCTGCTCAGCGCGAAGCAGGCCGACCAGATCTCCGGGTACCTGCTGAAGAAGATCCTGGTCATCCCGCCGGGTAACTACCTGCTCACCCAGCCGGACTCGCTGCTGCCCGGCACATCGGGTACGACGGACAACAAGGTGTTCGACGGGATCACCATCACCGGGTACGGCAAGCGCATCACCCGGATCACGTACTCCCCGGCGGCCAACGACACCACGCTGTGGACGAACGACCGGCGCTACAAGAACATCCGGATCTCCGGCATCACGTTCACCAGCACCAACCCGACGTCGAGCTTCAACTACGCCTACTCGGCCAAGGACGGCCTGGGCGTGCAGGACACCTGGTACACCGACGTGGAGTGGCGCGGGGCGTGGAAGCGGGGCATCGGCCTCGACGGCGGCCCGATCGTGCCCGGCCACCCGAGCGGCATCCCGGACCGCTCCGACCTCAACAGCGAGATGGGCTTCGACCACTGCGACATCGGCGGCTCGTACTCCGAGGCGTTCCTCACGATGGGCATGGGCGGGACGGAGTCCACCCAGCAGGACCAGTTCCTCAACTACTGGTTCCGCGAGTGCAAGGTCGAGTTCGACCACGGCGTGTTCGTCCGCAACCGGCGCGGCGGCTCGATGAACTTCATCGGCGGCTCCTACATCCTGATCGACAAGACCAAGCCCGGCACGTTCTTCGAGCTGACCGGCGACTTCGGCGGCCGGGCCGACTCGGTGATGCGGCTGTACGCGCAGGGCATCCGCTTCGAGCTGCGCAGCAACTTGCACAAGGTGATCGACTCGTCGTGGTACAAGGGCAGCGTCAGCTTCGTGTCCTGCGACGACACCGCGCAGGGCCACACCGGCTGGGCGGCCGGCACGAAGAGCCACGTGTACCGGTTCAACACCAGCGGCTCCCGTGGCCCGCTGGTCCGCTACACCGACTGCGCCCTGATGGGGTACCACGAGGTGGCCACCGCCAGCACCGCCACCACCGCCGGCAAGCTGATCTACGACGGCTGCCGGTTCCGCAACAACGCCGCCGCGACCGGTGCCACGGGCATGCTGCGCTGGACGGGCACGGCGACGCCACGCCACGAGGTACGCGACTGCATCAACACCTCCGCCACCTACGTCGCCGACGTGAAGTACCCGGCGGTCTGACCGTGTAGCCTTCCGTCCGGCCCGGCGCCGCTGCCGGGCCGGACGGGGAGGATGGTGCGCTGTGGCACGGTACAAGAGAGTGGTCCTGAAGCTCAGTGGTGAGGCACTCGCCGGAAGCGGCGGATGGGGCGCCGACCCGGCAGCTCTCGCGCACCTGGCCGACGAGGTGCTGTCAGTGGCCGAGCTGGGCGTGCAGGTGGCCGTGGTCGTCGGCGGTGGCAACTACTTCCGGGGCCGGATGGCCGAGGGCTGGGGCATCGGCCACGCCGAGGCCGACAACATCGGCATGCTCGGCACCGTCATGAACGCGCTCATGCTGCGCGGCGCGCTGACCGCCCGCACGGACACGAGCGTCCGCGTGATGACCGCGATGCCGATGCAGAGCGTCGCCGAGCCGTTCATCCGGCTGCGCGCCATGCGGCACCTCGACCGGGGCCTGATCGTGATCCTGGCCGGCGGCATCGGCCAGCCGTACGTGACGACCGACTACCCGGCCGTCCAGCGCGCCCTCGAACTCGACGCCGACGCGCTGCTGGTCGCCAAGCGCGGCGTCGACGGCGTGTACGACAAGGATCCGAACACGTTCACCGACGCGGTCCGCTTCGACACCCTCACCCACGCCGAGGCCCTCGCCGCACAGGTCAAGATCATGGACACCAGCGCTCTCGTACTGGCCGGCGAGCGCGACCTCACCATGCACGTCTTCGACGTCGCGGCGCGGGGCGTCATGCGCCGGATCTGCGAAGGCGAGGACCTCGGCACCCGCATCTCCTGACCACGGTTCCCGCACAACCGGGTGATCGGATCACGGGATGGACACTCCTGACCCGATCGAGTACATGGACGCGGCCGCCGCAGCCCCGGCCGGCCTGGCGTACAAGCGGCGGCTGCTCGGCGCGCTCGCCGTCCGTCCAGGGCAGACGGTCGCCGACCTCGGCTGCGGCCCGGGTACCGACCTGGGCCGCATCGCCGGGGCGGCCGGTTCCGGCGGCACCGTCATCGGTGTCGACCACGACGAGAAGATGCTCGCCGAGGCCCGCCGCCGGTACGCGCACCTGCCGAACGTCACCATCACCCCGGGCGACCTCCACGACCTGCCCCTGCCCGCCGCCAGCGCCGACCGGGCCCGGGCCGACCGCGTCCTCCAGCACGTGGCCAGCCCGGCCCGCGTGATCGCCGAAGCCCGCCGCGTACTCCGCCCGGGTGGCCTGCTCGGCATGGCCGAACCGGACTGGGACACCCTCGCCGTGGCCGACGAGGACACTGACGTCAGCCGCCGGTTCGCCCGGTACGTGGCCGGCGGCGTCCGCAACGCCACCATCGGCCGTGACCTAGTACGGCTGTCCGCCCAGGCCGGCCTGGGGATCCACAGCGCCGAGGCCGTGCCGATCCTGTTCCGTGACTTCCCGTCCGCCGACCAGTTCCTCGGCCTCACCCGCAACACCGCCCGCGCCGTACGCGACGGGGCCCTGAACTCCCAGGAGGCAGCGGCCTGGCTGGACCGCCTCACTGCGGGGCCGGTCATCGCCGGCTTCACCGTGTACCTGGTCGTAGCCAGGCACATCAGCATGTGATCGTCTAGCCGATCCGGCGGCGGGACTGGACGACGAGAACAACGGCGTCCTCCGGAACCTGGCCGCCCGCCGCGATCCGGACCTCGGTGACCGTGCCGGGCCCGTCCGCGCACAGATCCTGGCAGACAATGTCGTTCTCCAGGACGGCCATGAGCTGGCCGCTTCGGACGTCCTGGCCGGGCTCGACCAGGACCTCGGCCACGCACCACGGCAACCCCATCACGGCCTGGGCGCTGAACTCCACCGGACCCAGCTCACGCCACACCGGCGGTACGAGCGGCCCGCCGATGCGCTGCTCGACCTGGTCGAGGGCTTCCCCCGCGTGCCGGGCGAAGTGGGAGTCGCCGGCCAGGTGCTCGCGCAGCAACGGCCCGGCCGCGCGGGCGTCACCCAGCCGCGCCAGCGTGTCAACCGCCTCGGATCGCACCTCGGGGTCCGCCAGGCACGCCACGACGGCGTTCGTGTGGCTGGCCGTCCCGTGCACGGCCAGCCCGCGCAGCGCTCGACGGCGAGACTCCGGGCTGCTGCTGCGCAGCTGACGCTCCAGGAACGGCAGAGCCCGCGGATCCTCGATGTGCTCCAGCGTTCCCAGCACCACCGATTCCAGCGCGGGGTCCGCCGCAGCCTCGGAGAAGAAGATGTCGGGGAAAGCGCGGGCAAGGTGCAGCTGGGCTTCTCCGGGGCGCCGGTACTCGTCCCGGTCGCGGGCCATGATCTCCGCCATGTCCCAGCCCGGATTTACCCGGCCCACCCGGATGGCCAGAAGCCGGCGGAGGCTCGCCGGACCTGCTGCGAGCAGGCCGCCGAGGGCGCGGTCGTCCCCGTACATGTAATCCGTGAGGAGGGTGTCGATCTCCTCGGGCGTCAGGTCCATGTGGAGCCGGCCCTGAGCCGGAGCCCGTGCCCGGCAGGCCGGTGATTGATGATCGAGAAGGTAGCAAGCAGGAATCGGCCGCCTAGCCGGGCCGGGTGAAGTGGCACAGGTCGACGCTGTCGCGGTCGCCGACGTAGTAGAACAGATTGTCGTCGCTGGTGGCCGCGTAGCTGGTGCCGAGTTCGGACTCGTCGAAGTAGACGGCCTGCGTGGGCGTGAGGAAGGCCGGCTCCGCCAGCCGCCATGTGCCCTCGCGGGAGACCGGGCTGCCACCGCGCTCCCGGCCGCTCTCACCACACAGGACGACGTCGCGCATCGTGTAGGTGCCGTCCGTGCGCAGGTTCAGGGTTCCGCCGAACGGGCCGTCCCAGTCACCGGACAGGTCCTCGGCGGCCAGGCCCGGTGAGGGGCCGATCCAGTTCCAGCAGCAGCAGGTCCCGAGGCAGCCGGTCAGCGCCAGCGCGAGGAGCGGCCAGGCCAGCCACCGCGCCTTGAACGCGTTCAACATATGGCTGATGCTAGTGACGCTCCCGGCCGGCGGCTGTCCCTGGCGACGTGATCCGCGAGACAGGTCCGATGTGGTGCGGGGTGTCCTGAGTGGCCGGACCGGAGCTGAGTAGTGTATGACATTCCACTCTCACTCGTGCTCCGAGGAGCCCCTTTGTTCAGGAAAGTTGTCACGCTCGCCCTCGCGGCAGGCCTGGCCCTCACCGTCCCAGCACCCGCCAGCGCCGCCGCTGTCTGCGGAACCGATCCGGCCGTCGCCGGCACCGCCGAGCAGTCCCGGCTCGGCAGCACCAGCACCGAGCTGATCCGGCGCGGCGGGCTGAGCGCGTGGCCCGACCGGTTCCCGGCCGCGCTGTGCACGGCCCGTACGCAGGCTGAGGCCGAGAGCCTCGCCGTCAGCTGGGGCACGGCGCTGTGGCAGTCGGCCGTCAGCCGCGCCCAGGGCAGCCGCACCGGCGACCTCGCCCCCGGCGACGACCGCCCGCTGTACTGGACCCGGCTCAGGCTCTCGCTCCAGATCCGGCAGTGGACCCCGGTGTTCACCGCGGACAAGACCAGCGTCACGCGGGCATGGGAAGACGCCAGCCGGGGCCTGCTGGGTAACACCTTCTCCTCCGGTACCGGCGTGAAGAAGATCTTCGTCAGCGGCTTCGACCCGTTCGGCCTCGACGGCGACCAGCGCACGGCCAACCCGTCGGGCGCGGCCGCCCTGGCACTCAACGGCAGGCGGATCACCCTGGCCAGCGGCGCACCGGCCGAGATCCGGTCCGTCGTGCTGCCCGTCAGGTACGCCGACTTCGACGCCGGGATCGTCGAGCGGGCCTTCGGCCCCCGGCTGGCCACCGCCGACGCGATCACCACGATCAGCCAGGGGTACCCGGGACTGTTCACGATCGAGGGCTGGGCAGGCCGGGCCAGGTCCGCCGACCCGTACCCCGACAACGACCGCGCGCTGTCCGGCGGCACCCAAAGCCACCCGGTCGACGCGCCCGGCCTCGGCGCCGGCCCGGAGTTCATCGCCACCACGCTGCCGGCCCCGTCGATGATCGCCGCCGGTACCGGGTCGTTCCCCGCCGAGCTGAACCCGGAGGTCATCGAGATCCCGGCCGGCCAGACCGCCCCCGTGTACCGGCCGGACGGCCCCACCCCCGGCTCGCGGGCCGTGGCCGGCGGAGGCGGCGGGTACCTGTCCAACGAGGTCGCCTACCGCACCAACCGGCTCCGGCTCGAACGCGGCCTGCCCGCCATGCCGGGCGGGCACCTGCACACCCCGGTCCTCTACGGGCTGCCGGCGGGCGGGGCGCTGACCAGCCCCCAGTTCGAGGCGAACGAGGCCGCGATCACCGGCCAGATCACGCGCCTGCTGACCGGCCTGTGACAGCCGTGTGGCCCGGGGCTGGACCAGCCCCGGGCCACACGTGACACCGTTCTACTTGCCGATCACCCAGGCCAGCAGGCCGATGAAGAACAGCACCAGGATGCCGGACACCGCGACCAGCACAACCGGCCCCGGCTCCTTGTACCAGCGCTTCTCCTCGGCCACCGGCACCGGCTGCGGGGCCATCACCGGCGGCCGGACCGGCTGCGGCTGAGGCCTCGGCGGCTGGACGGGCTGCGGGCGCGGAGCCATGACCGGCGGGCGCGGCGGGGCCACCGGCGGCCGCTGCTGCACAGGCGGCGGAGGCGACACGGGCCGCTGGACCTGCTGCTGCGGCTGCATCTGCGGCCGGGGCGGCTGCGGAGCCATCACCGGAGGGCGCGGCGGCGCGACCGGCGGCCGCTGCTGCTGCTGAGGCTGCGGCGGCCCCATCGGCCGCTGGACCTGCTGCTGGGGCTGCATCGGGCGGCCCTGCGGCGGCATCAGGCGCGGCGGCACCGCCGGGGCGACCCGCTGCGCCTGCGGCATGACCTGACGCGGGGCACCCGACTGCGGGCGGAACCCGGACGTCGGCGCGCCACCCACGCACAGCGCGCCCTCGACCACGACGGTCTCCGGCTGCTCCAGGGTGGTCGGGGCGACGCCCAGCTCGCTGTGGATCAGGTGCGCGGCCAGCGGGATGCGGCTCGACCCGCCGACCAGGAAGATGCCGACCAGGTCACGCGGCGTCAGCCGAGCGCTGGTCACTGTGCGGCTGAGGCACTCGACCGTCCGCTCCAGGTACGGCCGGATCAGCGCCTCCAGCTCCTCGCGGGTCAGGTGCGCGTCGACGTCGAGAGCCGGGAGGTGGATGTCGGCGGCCGAGGTCCGCGACAGCATCTCCTTCGCGCCCCGCACGTCCTCGTAGAGCATGCGGCGCTGGCGGCGGTCGCCCGGGTCCTGCGGGGTGATCAGCCGCTTCCACTTCTCCGCGTGGCTCGCTTCGTACGTCGACCCGAGGTGCTCGATCACCGCGTGGTCGAAGTCGACGCCGCCGATGTCGGGCAGGCCCTCCTCGGCGAGCACCTCGAAACCGGTCTGCGTCCGGCGGACCACTGTCGCGTCGAACGTGCCGCCACCGAGGTCGTAGATCGCCAGGGAGCGGCCGACCGGAACGCCAGAGCCGAGCACGGCGGTGAAGTACGAGGCCGCGCCGACCGGCTCGGGGATGAGCTGCGGCTGGGGCAGGCCCGCGATCCGCGAGGCCTCCACGAGCAGCCGGCGGCGCTGCTCACCCCAGCGGGCAGGGTGGGTCATCAGCACCCGCTCCGGTGCGGCACCCAGCTGGCGGCGGGTCTCGGTGACCACCTGCTCGAGCACGTACGCCATCACACGCGGCACCGGGATCTCCTGGTCACCCAGGAAGATCGAGCCGTCGTCGATCCGGCGCTTCGGGTTCGGCTCGAAGCGGCTCGGGTCGAGCCTGGCGGAGCGCTCGGCGTCCTTGCCGACCGTGATCCGGCCGTCCGGCTGCAGGTACACAGCGGACGGCAGCAGCGGCGAACCATCGAAGAGCAGTGGCCGGACCCGGCCGTCGGGGGTGCGGAGCATGGCGACGGTGTTGGAGGTACCGAAGTCGATAGCAAGCGCACGCATGGAGAGCACCTTACTGGAGACCCGCCAGACGCCATGCCCGCCTTCCGGCTGCGTTCGCGAAGGTACCACTGAGCTGCATGAGCAAGCCCACGCATGGAGAGCACCTTACTGGAGACCCGCCAGACGCCATGCCCGCCTTCCGGCCATGATCGGAGAGGCCGCGCTGAGCTGCGGATGCAGTGAAACGCGCGTGCGGCCCCGGCGGCGGGTGCCTACGATCCGGGGCATGACGATCTTGGGTGCGCGCGTGGAACGGCTCGCCGACGGCCACGCCGGGGCGGTACTCGCGTTCGAGCTGGCCAACCGGGCCTACTTCGCCCGCACCATCCCCGACCGGGGCGACGAGTACTTCGCGGACTTCGCCGGGCGGCACGCCGCGCTCCTGCGGTACCAGGACGAGGGCACCGACCACTTTCACGTGATCGTGGACGATGCCGGGGCGGTCCTCGGCCGGGTCAACATCGTCGAGATCGAGCGGGGGCGGGGTGAGCTCGGGTTCCGGATCGCCGAGCCGGCCGCAGGGAAGGGCCTGGCGAGCTGGGCCGTCGCCGAGGTGATGCGGCTGGCGGCTGAGGAGTACGGGCTGACCGGGCTCACGGCGGGTACCTCTGTGGACAACCACGGCTCGCAGGCCGTCCTCCGCAAGGCGGGCTTCACGGAGACGGGGCCGGCCGCGGACGGCATCGGGTACGAGAAAAGTCTGCTGGTCTTCAAGGAGTGCCAGGCCAGTGACCTGCCGGTGCTGGAGGAGTGGCTGCCGCGCAAGAACCACGGCGAGCGTTTCGCCCGGCAGGACAACGGCACGTCGACGTTCCTGGTCGCCTGGCTCGGCGGGCGGCCGGCCGGCACCGGTGAGGTGATGTGGGGCGGGCCGAAGGAGGACGAGGTCCGGGCCGCCTTCCCGGGCTGCCCCGAGATCAACGGGCTCCAGGTGTGGCCCGGGCGGCTCCAGTCCCGTGGCATCGGCCGGGCCATGATCACCGAGATGGAGCGCCTGGCCCGCGAGCGCGGCGTCCAGCGGATCGGCCTCGGGGTGGACGACACCAACGGGCGCGCCCGGGCGCTGTACGAGGCCCTCGGCTACGCCGGCACCGGCTTCGGCTACCTCGACCACTACGAGTACACCGACAGGGCCGGGACGCGGCACGCGGTGGCCGACCCGTGCGCTTATCTCGTCAAGCCGCTGTAGAACCCCTCCCTCGGGCAGGAGACAGGTCCGGAACCGGCTGAGAGGCCCGGGCGCGGCGCCTGGCCGCACGGCTGAGCCGAGGCTGGACGGCGGCGAGGGCCAGGCAGCAGGCTGCGGCCCCCGCCCACAGCCAGGCCTGGCCAGCGTGCGCGAGGAGCTGAGTCCCGGCGAGCGGGGCCACGAGCCCGGCGATGCCCCAGCTCGTGCCGTAGACGGACAGGTAGCCGGCAGCGGCCCCCGGCGGGGCGATGGTGGTGACCAGGGCGTAGGCGTGCCCGAGCAGGAGCAGGTCACCGATGCTCCAGATCACCGTTGCGGCGAGGAACGCTGACAGGTTCGACGCCACCGCGTTCAGCGCGAGGCCCAGGCCGAGCAGGGCGTAGCCCGCGACCATTGCAGTCACCGGTGCCAGCCGTGAGGACAGCAGGGGCTGGCCTGCGGCGATGGTGACGGCTGAGACAGTGAGCAGCAGCCCGTAGGCCCCCGCGCCGAGACCGTGGCGGGCCATTGTCAGCGGCAGCGTTGACATCACCTGCAGGTACACCGCCGCGAAGGCGGTACCTGAGGCCAGCATCGCCAGCAGGAGCGGGTCGCGCCACGAGCCGCGCTCCCGCGGTACCTCAGCGACGGGCAGGACCGTCGCGGCATCCGGGGGCAGGATCACGGCGATCAGCAGCGCACACAGCAGGCATGTGACGGCGTCGGCGACGAACAGCCACCGCACGTCGAGCCCGCCGAGGGCCGCCGCCAGCGCGCCGGCGCCGATACCTGCAGCGGCCAGCGCTGCACCGAACAGGCCGAAGGCGGCCGGCCGCGCGGCGGGGCTGGTGACGTCGCTGATGAGGGACTGGCTCGCCGGTTCGTAGATCTCGAATGCCAGCCCGACAGCGATCACCGCCACACCCAGTGCCAGGCGTGACGTCGATGCGGCGAGGGCTAACTGCGCGGCTGCCGTCGACACGAGCCCCGCGACGATGGTTGCGCGCTTACCGATCCTGGTGGCCAGCTGGCCACCGAGCAGCCGGGAGACGATGCCCGCGAGCCCGAATGCCGCCATCAGCCAGCCGGCGTCCGTGACGGTGAAGCCGCGGGCGGTCACAGCGATCGCCAGGAAGGCCATCGTGAACGCGCCGAGCCTGTTGACAGCACGCGCCCCCGTCAGCAACCAGACGACCTGCGGCAGCCGGCGCCACGCCGCGATGGTTTCCACGACCGGCGACATCACGGCACGCATCGAACCCCACCCCCGTCGTGCGCCTCGGGCGAGACAGCGCCTGACACGATATGTGGTGGCCGACCCGTGCGCTTATCTCGTCAAGCCGCTGTACTGACCGGTAGTGTCTCGGCGTGCAGCATCCTTTCCTGGGCTCCGACGGCCCGATCGCCTTCGCCCACCGGGGCGGCGCCGCTGGCGGGGCTGAGAACACCCTCGCGGCGTTCGAGCGGGCCATCGCCCTCGGCTACGACTACCTCGAGACTGACGTCCACGCGAGCGCCGACGGCGTCGCCGTGGTCTTCCACGACCGGGACACCACCCGGCTGACCGGGGTGCGCGGCTCCATCAGTACCAGGAAATGGTCTGAGATCTCCCGGCTCACCGTCGACGGCGAGCCGATCCCCAGCCTGGAGGAACTCCTGGCGAAGTGGCCGCACGCCCGGCTGAACATCGACGTGAAGTCGGAGGCGGCCATCGCCCCGACGGTCGCGGCGATCGACCGGGCCGGGGCGGCCGGGCGGTGCCTGCTGGCGACGTTCGACTCGGCGCGGCTGCTGCGGATCCGCAGGGCCGCCCCGCACATCGCGACCTCCCTCACCCTGCGCGAGGTCGCCGGGCTGCGGTATGCCGGGAAAAAGCCCGCTGGGGGGATCGCGGCTCAGGTTCCGGTGCGCTACGGTCCGCTGGCGATCGTCACCCGGCGGTTCGTGGAGGCCGCGCACCGGCACGGCGTCCGCGTGCACGTGTGGACAATCGACGACGCCACGCAGATCGGCGAGCTGCTCGATCTTGGCGTTGATGGCATCATGACCGATCGCGTGGAAGTGCTGCGCGACGTCTACCAGGAGCGGGGCCTGTGGAAAAGCTAGCGGAGAGCAGCCCGGAGACCCCGGACGTCAGCACCCGCAGGGAACGCGTCGGCTGGTACTTCTACGGCTTCGCCGACCACGCTTTCTACACCACCGTCACCGCGGTGATCATCGCGCCGTACCTGACCTCGATCGCGAAGACGGCGGCCGGCTGCACCACCGACAAGTGCCCGGACAGCTACCTGTACCCGCTGGGCATCAAGATCGCTGTCGGCTCCTACTACCCGTACCTGGTCACCGTCGCCGTGATCATCGCCGTGCTGACCCTGCCGGTGGTGGGCGCCATCGCCGACAGGTCCCGGCACAAGCGGCGGCTGCTCACCGGGCTGGCCTCGCTCGGCATCGCGGCGACGTGCGGGTTCTGGTTCGTCACCGGCGGGCGGTACCTGCTCGGCGGCGCGCTGTTCATCCTCGCCACGGTGGGCCTGTCGGCGGCGGCCGTCGTGTACAACTCGTTCCTGCCCCAGCTCGCCGGGCCGGAGAAACGCGACTCGGTGTCGAGCATCGGCTGGTCGATGGGGTACATCGGCGGCGGACTGCACCTGGCACTGGGCATGGTCGCGCTGTTCACCTTCGGCAACGGTGCCGCGCGCTATGTGCTCGTCTCGGCCGGCGTGTGGTGGGCCGGGTTCATGCTGTTCTCGGTGTCGCGGCTCAAGGACCGTGAGCCCGTCGAGGTGAGCGTGCTGCCGGGCAACCGGCTGACCGCCGGGTTCCGCCAGCTCGGGCACACGCTGCGCGACATGCGCAAGTACCCGCTGACCCTGTTCTTCCTCGCCGCGTACCTCGTCTACAACGACGGCATCCAGACCGTCATCTCGCAGGCCAGCCTGTACGCGACCGAGGAGCTGGCCCTGGAGCAGAACGTGCTCGCGGCCACGATCCTCCTCATCCAGTTCGTGGCGTTCGGCGGCGCGCTGGGCCTGGGCCGGCTGGCCAGGAGCATCGGCGCGTGGAAGACGGTACTGCTGTCCCTGATCCTGTGGATCGGCGTGGTGCTCAGCGCGTTCTGGCTGCCCGCGCGGAATCCGGCGGCGTTCATGCTGCTCGGTGTCGCGCTGGGCCTGGTGCTCGGCGGCAGCCAGGCACTGAGCCGTTCCCTGTTCAGCCAGCTGATCCCGCGCGGCAAGGAAGGCGAGTACTTCGGCTTCTACGCGCTCGCCGACAAGGGCATGAGCTGGCTGGGCCCGCTGGTGTTCGGCCTGACGTACCAGGCGACGCACTCCTACCGGTCCGGCATCGTCATGCTGCTGGTGTTCTTCGTGGCTGGCTTCTTCCTGCTGCTCGCCGTGCCGATGCGCAGGGCGATCGTGGCGGCCGGTAACACGCCGCCAAGCACGCTATGAGCGATTTGAGTTTTTTTCGCAAATAGTGGTATTTCCATCATGTGTCCGCGCTGTTATGACTACGGTTTGTAACTGGCGGACTACGGCAATTCCGCCGTTGTCCGCCGGAGCGCATCTGCGTGGACGGAGGAATGATGTTCGGTACCCGAAGACTCAAGCTGCTCGGCATGTCCCTGATCGCGGCGTTCGCGGTCGGCGTCCTCCCTGCTGGCAGCGCCGCAGCCGAACCACCGGCCCCGGAAGGGGCAGCGGCGTGCGCGGACCTGACCAGTGAGATCACCAAGGCCCTGACCGACATCACGGGGGCACTGCAGGGCATCCCGCCCGACATCGGCAAGGTGACCGGGATCGTCGGCAAGATCACCGGGATCGCGACCAACCTGGTCGCCCTCGGCTGCCTGCCGAACCCGGCAACCGCAGTCCCCGTGCCGGTTCCCGTGGCGGCCAACGAAGGACTGCCGCTGCCGGGTGTCCCCGCCGTCCCGCCGTGCGCGGCGCCGGCGGCCGGCCTGCTGTCGCAGCTCTTCGGCCTGCTCCAGAACCTGCTCAAGACCCTGGGCGGCGCCCTGCCGGACGTGGTGGGGCTCCTCGGCCAGGTGACGGGCGTCCAGACGACGGTCACGGACCTGACCAAGGCGGCACCGGGCGCGGCGTCGTGCCTGCCGGTGCCGGTACCAGTGCCGGTCAATCAGTGACGCGAGCAGCAGGAAGGGGGCCGGTGCGCACCGGCCCCCTTCCGCTATGACTGGATTGTGTGACTTCAGGCGAGGCGCAGCTGGCCCGCGCTGGGTGCCACCGGTCCCAGGTCGCCGGTGCGGTAGTGCCTGCGGCACATCACCTGGTACCTGACGGCGTCGGCTCCCGTGTCGCCGATCACGACCTGCTCGCCCTCCCGGATCACCAGGTCGCCCATGATGCGGGCGTTGAAGTTGCCCTCCCGGCCACACCAGCACAGCACCTCGACCTGGAGCCTGGCCACGCAGTCGGCCAGCTCGAACAGCCGCCGGGCCGCCGGGAACAGCTCCGAGCGGAAGTCGGTGGCCAGGCCGAAGGCGTACACGTCGACGTCGGAGCAGTCCACCAGGTCGGCGAGCTGCTCGATCTGGGCGAGGGTGTAGAACTGTGCCTCGTCGCAGATCAGGTAGTCGACGCGCTCGCCGGCCGCCCAGTTGGCCCGGACCAGCTCGCGCAGGTCCATGTCGTCGGTGAGTTCCAGTGCCTCGCGGCCCAGGCCGATCCGGCTGGTGATCTGGGCGGTTCCCGAACGGTCCAGTTTGGTCAGCAGCAGCCCCCGCCGGCCCTGCCGGGCGTGGTTGTGGTTCATCTGGAGGGCCAGAGTGGACTTACCGCAGTCCATCGGCCCGTAGAAGAACTTGAGGCTGGCGCCGTGCCGGAGCCGCCCGTCACCAGCGGCCGGTACCGCGAGAGCGTCTGGAGTCACGGGCCGTTACCTTACACGGCCGGTAACAACGGGGTCAGCGGCTGTAGAACTCCACGACGAGCTGCACGTCGCACACCACGGGCACCTGCACGCGCTCCGGTACCCGCAGCAGCGTGGCCCGCAGGGCGGACAGGCTGACGTCGAGGTAGGCGGCCGGGCGCTCGGAGGCGTACCCGCCGGCGGCGGCCGTCTGGAACGGCACCGACTGCTTGCTCTTGGCGGCGACCTCGATCGTGTCGTACGGCTTGACGCGGAAGGACGGCTTGTCGACGCGCCGGCCGTTCACCAGGATGTGCCGGTGGGTGACCATCTGGCGGGCCTGGTAGATGGTGCGGGCGAAGCCGGAGCGCAGCACGAGCGCGTCGAGGCGGCACTCCAGCAGGGCGACCAGGTTGTCACCGCTCTTGCCGGGCTTGCGGACGGCTTCCTCGAAGGTCCGGCGCAGCTGCTTCTCGCTGACGTTGTACTGGTGGCGCAGCCGCTGCTTCTCCAGCAGCCGGGTCCCGTAGTCGCTGACCTTCTTGCGGGCCCGGCCGTGCACACCCGGCGGGAAAGGCCTGCGCTCGAAGTACTTCACGCACTTGGGGGTGAGCGGGATGCCGAGCGCGCGGGAGAGCCGCACCTTGGGCCGGGCCTGGTTCACACTGCCTCCTTAATAGGTTAGCCTTCACTAACTAAGGGAAGCCTAACATCACAGGAGGTGGCCAGTGGATGCCAGCCCGGCCGCAGTCGCCAGGACTCTCGCCAGCGGGCGGTTGCCCGGCATGGCCCACGTGAAGGGGTACTTCTGCCCGCTCCGCGTACGCCACGCCACCGGCAGCGACGGCAGCCCGCTGCTCCTCGTCCACGACCGGAGCCACCTCGCCGAAGCGCTCGTACCGGAGGACGGCGGCACCGACACCGGCGCGGTCCTGTCCATCGACCACCCCAGCCACGGCCGGCTGTGGCTGTCCGGCTGGGCCACCAGGCTCGACGGGATCGCCGCCCGCGCCGCAGCCCTCGAATTCGCCGAGGTCAACCCGGTCAGCGACCTGCTCGGCATCGGCGAGGGCCACAGCATCTACCGGCTCGACCTGGCCGAGGTCCGCCTCGCGCACGGCGACTCGCTCGTCGAGGTCGACGTGGACGAGTACCTCGACGCCGAGCCGATGGTCCTGCCGGCCCAGCGCTGACCCACAGTGGAGGAACCACGGCCCGGGTCAGACCTGAGTCGTACGCGCGTTTCCCCCGCCGGGAGCAGGCGCGCGGCGGCCCGGCCGGGGAAGATGGTATCCATGACAGTCAACGGCGAGCCCGCCAAGCCCTATCGCAACCCCTGGCTCATCGGCCTCGGCCTGTGCTCCTTCGCGGTGTTCCTGGTGCTCTCCGCCGTCTGGAAACTCCAGGGCAACGGCGACATCCTCCAGTCCTGGACGTGGGCTGAGCCGTGGTACGCGCAGTTCGGGCTCGCCGGGCTCGCCGTCTCGTTCATGGGCCTCGGTACCTGGCTGATCGGCCGGGGGTACAGGCAGCCAGAGGACGTGACCCCGCCGCCGGCCGGGGAAGCCAGCGGCGGGGACACGCCGGTCAGGCAGGTCAGTGAGGCGGCTGGCACTCCCGCGCGATGAGCGCCCTGGCCTCGGCCAGCGGCAGTACCCGGGCTTCGGAGCTGCCGCGTACCCGCAGCGACACCTCGCCGGCCCGGGCCTCCCGCTCCCCCACGACGGCGGCGAACGGGATCTTGCGGCTGATGGCCTCCCGTACCCGGGACCCGAGAGAGCCCTCGCTGAGCACCACCGAGCGCAGGTCCGGCGACAGCAGCCCGTCCACGGGCACGTCCCCGACGGGGAGCACCGCGAGCTGTACCGGGGCGCACCACGCCGGGAAGGCACCCTGGTTCTGCTCCAGCATCAGGGCGACCAGCCGTTCCATCGACCCGGCTATCGAGCGGTGGATCATCACCGGCTCATGGGACTGCCCGTCCGCGCCCCTGTACCGCAGCGCGAACCGGCCCGGCTTGCAGAAGTCGAGCTGCACGGTCGACAGGGTCCACTCCTTGCCGGCCGCGTCCGGTACCTGCACGTCGATCTTCGGCCCGTAGAACGCCGCCTCCCCCGGCATCTCCTCGAACCCGGACTGCCGGTCGAGCAGCGCGTTCCGCAGGTGATTCTCGGCCCGGTCCCACATCGCGGCCCCGGCCGCGTACTTCGGGTCGTCCGGCGCGCCCCGCAGCGACAGCCGGAACCGGTGGCCGGAGATGCCCAGATGCTCGTACGCGGCGATGATCAGGTCGAGGACAGCCCCGACCTCGGCGGCGATCTGGTCCGGGGAACAGAAGATGTGCGCGTCGTTCAGGTTCATGCACCGCACCCGGGACAGCCCGCCGACCACACCCGACCGCTCGGCCCGGAACTGCTGGCCGATCTCGGCGATCCGCAGCGGCAGCTCCCGGTACGACCGGCCGCGCAGCCCGAAGACGATCGCGTGGTGCGGGCACAGGCTCGGCCGCAGCACCTCGCCGTCCATCACCGGGAACATGTCCTCGGCGAAGTGCTGCCAGTGGCCGGAGATCTCGTACAGCTCACGCTTGCCGATGGGCGGTGAGTAGACGTGCTGGTACCCGGCAGCGCGTTCCGCCCTGCGCAGGTAGTCCTCAACGGACAGCCGGACCGCCGCGCCTTCGGGCAGCCAGATCGGCAGGCCGGCCCCCGCCAGCGGGTGTGAGTCGAAGATGCCGAGTTCCCGGCCGAGGTCAGCGTGCAGGCTCATGGTGTGCTCCCTGGAGATACGGGGACACGCGCACCGGGAACCACGAAAGAACCCCGGGGCGCATGCCCCGGGGTTCTGGTGTCAGCGGTGACTACCGCGCTCGCCACATCCGCCGGGGTGTGCCCGGCGTCGTCGTGCTGAGTGCGGCGATCATCATGCGGCCACCGTAACGGGAGCGGCCGGCGGCCCGCCAGCCAATATGGGCACCGCTCAGCTGAGCAGGGCGGCGAGCTGGTGGCTCGGCGAGCGGTCCAGGCTGAACCTCGCCCGGTCGTAGCGCCGGGTCGTCCGCGGGTCGGCGTGGCCCAGCAGGTCCTGCACGTCGCGAAGCGTGGCCCCGGCGTCGAGCGCGAGAGTCGCGCACGTGTGCCGCAGGTCGTGTGGGTGCAGGGTGTGCGCGAGATGCGGCACGGCCCGCCCGGCCAGCAGCCGGATCAGGCGCCACACCGCGTGCCGGTCCATGCCCCGGCCGGTCGCGGTGACCAGCAGCGGGCCCTCGGCGCGCCCGCCGAGGTAGTCGTCGATCGCGGCGGCGGCCCGGGGCGGCACGGCCATCGTCTGGCGCTTGCCGCCCTTGCGGGTCACGGTGAGTACCCGGTGGCCGCGCTGGTGTGACAGGTCGGCGACGGTGGCCGAGCACAGCTCGCTGACCCGCAGGCCGAGCAGGAGGGAGAGCAGGACGATCACGGCCGCCCGCGTGGAGTGTTCCTCGGCGGCGGCGATCAGGGCGGCTGCCTCGGCCGGGGTCAGGCCGGTCGACTGGACGTTGTCCCCTGCCGACGGGCGCCGTACCCGGGCGGCCGGGTTGCGCTGGATCAGCCCCTCGTCGAGGGCGTAGGAGAAGAAGCCGGCGATCGCCGACACGCGGCGGCGGATCGTGGCCGGGGCCGCACCGTCCCGGGACTGCTGGTCCACATAGGCGTCGAGGTGCGCGCGCCCGCAGGAGAGGACCTCCACGTCGAGGTGCGCGCACCACCGCCCGAAGTGGGCGAGGTCCGCCGCGTACGCCGCACGGGTGTTCCCCCGGTAGCCGAGCAGGAAGGCTGCTGCGATCCGCGCGGCGGCGGGCATGGCGAACCCCGCCGGGAGCTCGGCACCGGAAGGCATCAGGTCCACAGTCACCTGCCGACCTTATGCCTTCCGGTGCGCGGAGCCCCGCAGTGCTCGCCTAGTAGGACGAGCTGTCGCTCATCGCGCTGAGCAGCGTGCTGCCGCAGCAGCAGAGGATGACCAGGGCCAGCGGGACGACCATGAGCAGGATGGCCAGCATCATGCCGGGGTGCTTCTGCTGCTGGTAGTCCAGCGCGCCGCCAGAGAAGGCGATCGCCGGGGCCGAGTAGAACAGTGCCACCGGCTGCCCGCTGCGGGTGTCGACCTGGATCGTGGCCGAGCCGACCTTCCACAGGTACGGGATCCAGACCTCGATCGTGTGCAGGCCGGGAGGCAGCGGAAGGTGGTTGTCGCCCCACGCGAGCTGCGCCTCGTGCCCGTTGATCAGAGCCTTGGGCTTGAACAGGGCGAACATGAACGTCAGCCAGTGGTACTTGGTGGTCAGGGTGAGCCCTGCGGGCTGGTGTGGAGTTTGTGGGTACACGCCGCTGCACACTAGTGCAACGGGGCAAGGTCGCGGGGCGTGTGTGTGCCATCACGGGCCGAAAGGTGGATTCGATCTGCCCGGCCTGGATAGGCTCGCCCGCGCTATGACCAAAGTCTGGTTCTTCACGAAGCGCCTGTATGTCGACCTGCGACTACAGGCCAGCGGCGGCTGTCCCGGTTACCGGTAACACCTTCCCCTCCCGCGTACCAGATAAAAAATTGGACAAAGCATGAAGAAGTTTCCCTTCTCGGCGCAGATCCTGCTCGCCCTCGTCCTGGGCGTGGCACTGGGACTGCTCGCCAGGAGCCAGGACATCTCCTGGCTGGCCACTGCCCTCGACAAGACCGGCTCGATCTTCGTCCAGCTGCTGAAGCTGGCCGTTCCGCCGCTGGTGTTCACCGCGATCGTGGTGAGCCTGGTCAACCTGCGCGGCGTGAGCAACGCGGCACGGCTCGCCGTGCGGACCCTCGTCTGGTTCGGCATCACCTCGCTGGTCGCCGTGAGCGTCGGCATCGGGCTGGGCCTGCTCACCAACCCCGGCAAGGGCGTCACCCTCGACGTCACCGGCGCGAAGGCGCCCAGCAAGTCGGGTACCTGGATCGACTTCCTGACCGGGATCATCCCCACCAACCTGGTGGAGGCGTTCAGCAAGCCCAACGTGCTCCAGATCGTGTTCCTGGCCCTGGTCGCGGGTGCCGCGACGCTGGCGGCCGGAGCCAAGGCCGAGGCCTTCGTGAACCTCAACCGCGCGGTACTGGAGGTCACGCAGAAGGCGCTGTGGTGGGTCATCCGGCTCGCCCCGATCGGCACCCTGGGCCTGATCGGGCACGCGGTGGCCGGCTACGGCTGGGACCTGCTCAAGCCGCTGACGACCTTCGCCATCGACGTGTACGTCGGCTGCGCCATCGTGCTGTTCGTGGTGTACCCGCTGGTCCTGGCCCTGTTCGCCCGGCTCAACCCGCTGCGGTTCTTCGCAGGGGCGTGGCCTGCGATCGAGCTGGCCTTCGTGTCGCGGTCCTCGGTCGGCACGATGCCCGTCACGCAGCGGGTCACCGAGCGGCTGGGCGTGCCGAAGGAGTACGCCTCGTTCGCGGTGCCGTTCGGCGCGACGACCAAGATGGACGGCTGCGCCGCCGTGTACCCGGCCCTGGCCGCGATCTTCGTCGCCCAGGTGTTCAACGTGCCGCTGGGCATCAAGGAGTACCTGCTGATCGCCTTCGTCTCAGTCGTCGGCTCGGCGGCGACCGCCGGCCTGACCGGGGCGATCGTGATGCTCACCCTGACCCTGAGCACCCTCGGCCTCCCGCTGGAGGGCGCCGGGCTGCTGCTGGCGATCGACCCGATCCTCGACATGATCCGCACCGCGACCAACGTGGCAGGCCAGGCCCTCGTACCGGTCGTGGTCAGCGCCCGCGAGGGCACTCTCGACCGGGACGCCTACGACTCGGCCGGGTCCCGGTCGATCGAGGCGGAGCCCCAGCCGGAGCCTGAGCCTGAGCCGGAGCCCGCAACGGCGTAGGGCACGCAGAATCGCGCTGGCCCCAGCTCGGCGGGCCAGCGCGATCAGCGGCAGCGTGCCCGGGTGGCCCACGCACGGGCCGCCTGACCTGGCCGGATCAGCCCGGGTGCGCGCCGACGCAGTCGCGGATCTCGGCGCCGTGTTCCATGCCGCTGGTCCGGGCGCAGTGCGCGCAGCAGAAGAAGCGGCCGTCGACCTCGACGCCGTGCCCGAGGACCCGGCACCGGCAGTGCTCGCACACCGGGGCCAGCCGGTGGGCAGCGCACTCCATCGAGTCGAAGATGTGCACGTTGCCGCCGACCGTGTGTACCTCGAACGACATCCAGTAGTCGTTTCCGCAGACCTCACAGACCGCCATTGACCGGCCCCCCTTCGCGTCCCCCCTACTGTGCGGGATGCCCGGGCGGCTAGTCCGCTAAACGGCGATTTTCATATGTTTCGGTGCGGTCGTACTCTTCGAAGCCGATCGCGGTGTACAGCGCGGCCGGAGCCGGGTACCCGTCGTCGGCGCGGCAGTACACGACAGCGTGCTCGGCGCCGGCCGCCCGGAACGCGTGCAGCGCGGCCAGGCACACCGCCCGGCCGAGCCCCTGCCGTTGCAGGTCCTCACGAACACCGACCGGCTCGAACTCGCCGACCCGGCTGACCTCGTCGTACCAGCCGATCACGTACGCCCCGAAGCTGCCGTCGGGCGCCTCCGCGAGCCACGCGAACCGGTGCTCGAACGGCCAGGCCGACCACACGTTCCCGATGCTCTCCTCTGTCACCCGCGAGGGGGCGAAGGCCGACTGGTGGACGGCGGCCCACCGGCCCTCGTCGCCCGGCTGGGCGTGACGGAGGGTGAAGCCGCCGGGTACGACAGGATCTGCGAGGTTTTCGAGGTTGTGGTGGAGACGGGCCATCACGATCCCGCTGGTGTCTGCGGGAGTGAAGCCGGCGGTCAGCAGCGCGGCGGACAGATGCCCGGCGGACTGGAGGATCTCCACGCTGTGCCGCTGGACGCCCGGCCACGCAGCCTGGCTCCAGGCGAGGACCTCGGCGGCCAGCTCCGGGTACGCCGGATCGGTGCAGATCTCGATGGTGCCGTCGTCGTAGGTCCACGCCCACGCGGCGACGGTGTCCCCGTCGGCCCACAGGGACGTGCGCCACTCCCCCTCGCGGCCGGTGTGCTGGAACCGGCTCCACGCCAGGTTCCCGGCGTGCCCCTGATAGCTGTGCGGCCACAGCCGCCGCACCAGAAACTGCATGGCGCGGAGATCGTCTGGTCCTGTGTAGTCGTAGCGTCGCATGGCGAGCAGCGTGGGCGAGGTGGCTCGTTCCCGCCACCGAGTTTCAGGCCCGTCATGCGGTACTGCGAGAATGGTCCGCTGACGGATATTGAGGAAGGAAGTGCAGGTAGTGGCGCAGAGCACCGACGCCGACTGGGTGTCAAGGTTCGCTGACGAGGTTATCGCCGAGGCGGAACGGCGAGCGCCGGGCAAGACCATCGTCTGCGCCTCGGGGCTCAGCCCCTCCGGCCCGATCCACCTGGGCAACCTGCGTGAGGTGATGACCCCGCACCTGGTGGCCGACGAGATCCGCCGCCGGGGCCACGACGCCGTGCACATCATCTCCTGGGACGACTACGACCGGTTCCGCAAGGTGCCCGCCGGGATCGACCCCTCGTGGGCCGAGCACATCGGCAAGCCGCTGACCTCGGTGCCAGCCCCGGCCGGCAGCGAGTACCCGAACTGGGCCGAGCACTTCAAGGCCCCGATGATCGCGGCGCTGGCCGAGCTGGGCGTGGAGTTCCGGGGCATCAGCCAGACCGAGATGTACACCTCTGGCGCGTACCGGGAGCAGATCCTGCTGGCCATGCGCGAGCGGAACACGATCGACACGGTGCTCGACCGGTACCGGACGAAGAAGCCGGCGAAGGTGTCGGCCGACGAGGACGAGGCCGCCGCGGCGGAGGGTTCCGGGGCGGCTGGCGAGGACGACGGCAAGGCCGCGGCCGGGTACTTCCCGTACAAGCCCTACTGCTCGGTGTGCGAGCGTGACCTGACGACGGTCACCGCCTACGACGAGGCCAGCACCGAGCTCGCGTACACCTGCCAGTGCGGGCACTCCGAGACCGTGAAGCTGTCCGAGCACAACCGGGGCAAGCTGGTCTGGAAGGTCGACTGGCCGATGCGCTGGGCCTACGAGGGCGTGGTCTTCGAGCCTTCCGGTGTGGACCACTCGTCCCCCGGTTCCTCGTTCCAGGTCGGCGGGCAGATCGTCGGCGAGGTGTTCGGCGGCAAGCAGCCGATCGGCCCGATGTACGCGTTCGTCGGCATCAGCGGCATGGCGAAGATGAGCAGCTCGAAGGGTGGCGTGCCGACGGCTGCCGACGCTCTCCAGATCATGGAGGCCCCGCTGCTGCGCTGGCTGTACGCGCGCCGCAAGCCGAACCAGTCCTTCAAGATCGCGTTCGACCAGGAGATCCAGCGGACGTACGACGAGTGGGACGTGCTGACCCGCAAGGTCACCGAGGGCACGGCGAACGAGGCGGACACCTCCTCCTACGGCCGCGCGGCCGGCACGGCCACCGGGCCGCTGCCGGTGACGCCGAGGCCGCTGCCGTACCGCACGCTGGCCTCGATCGTGGACATCACGACCGGGCAGGACGAGCAGACACTGCGCATCCTGCGTGACCTCGACCCGGCCGACCCGATCACCAGCCTGGACGAGGCCCGGCCGAGGCTCGACCTGGCCCAGCACTGGATCACCACCCAGGTGCCCGCCGACCAGCGCACCCAGGTCCGCGAGGAAGCCGACAAGGAACTTCTCGATTCCCTCGGCGACACCCAGCGCGAGTCGCTGCGGCTGCTCGCTGAGGGCCTGGACGAGCACTGGTCGCTCGACGGCCTGACCACCCTGGTCTACGGCGTGCCGAAGATCCAGGCCGGGCTGCCCGCCGACACCAAGCCGACCCCGGAACTCAAGGTCGCGCAGCGGAACTTCTTCGCCCTGCTCTACACGCTGCTCGTCTCCCGCGACACCGGCCCGCGGCTGCCCACGCTGCTCCTGGCGGTCGGCGCCGACCGGGTCCGCAGGCTGCTGGGGCAGTAACGCACCCGATGATCGCCACGCTGCCCCCGGGTAGCGTGGCGATCATGACCATCGAGGAACTGCACCGCGACCGGGCCCGGGCCGGGTCCTTCGGCTCGGCGGCCGGGGACTACGACCGGTACCGGCTGTCCTATCCCGAGGCTCTGATCGGCGACCTGGCCGCACGGAACCCTGGAACCGTGCTGGACGTGGGCTGCGGCACCGGCAAGGCGGCCACAGCGCTGGCCCGGCGCGGGCTGGCCGTTCTCGGCGTCGAGCTGGACGAGCGGATGGCCACCGTGGCGCGGGGGCATGGGCTGGACGTCGAGATCGCCGCTTTTGAGACCTGGGACGCCGCCGGCCGGACCTTCGACCTGCTCACCTGCGCCGACGCGTGGCACTGGATCAACCCGGCCGAGGGCGTGGCCAAGGCAGCCGAGATCCTCAACCCGGGCGGGACCGCCGCACGGTTCTGGAACACCTATTCGGTATCCGAGCATGTGGTCGAGGCTCTCGACGCCGTCTACCAGCAGCACGCGCCCGAGGTGTCGCAGATGTGGCGGCCACGGAGCGACACGATTCTTGACGACCTGTCCGGCGACCCGTTCGCCGGAGACCCCCGGTTCACCGTGGAGGAACCCCGGTTCTACGGCTGGGAGTACTCCTTCACCTCCGGCGAGTGGGCCGGGCTGGCCTCCACGATCAGCGACCACCGCCGCCTCGGCCCCGAGCGGCTGGCGGCCCTGCTCGGCGCGGTCCGGGAAGCAGTTGACGAGCTGGGCGGGACGATCAGGTCGCAGCACGAGACGTACGTGCTGCTGGCCAGGAAGAACTAGCCTGCCGCCTCCGGCTTCGGCCGGCGCGGCCCGGGCACGTCCGGTCGCGCGCCTGCCGCCAGGATCCCGGAGATGCCCTGGCTCGCGTGGCGGATGTCGGCGTCCATCACCCGGAAGATCTGGGGTGGCGGCAGGCGCAGGACTCCGAGGAGCTGCGCGAGTTCCTCAGTGCGCTCGGCCGCCACGAGCAGGAAGTCCCGCACCACGGTGAGCTGCTCGGCCAGTGCCTGGCCGGTGTCGTTGTTCAGCGCGGCGTCGAGACCGCGCAGTGCTTTGAGGACATCCGAGGTCATGACGAGAAACAGGGGCATGGCCTCCTGCTCCTCCGGTGGCAGCGCGTCCAGGAGCCAGGTGTGTACCTTGTCCCGCCGGTCGTTCGCCGCGGCGAGGTCGCGCCCGGCCGACAGCAGCCGGAGCCGGACACCCTCCGGCATGCCCTCGTGCCGGTCCTGCCGGTCGGGGTCGAGCATCAGGTCGAGGGCCACGACGTTCCGCCGGGCGCGTTCGACGTCGGAGATGGCGACCTTGAGCACCGGCATGGTCTGGTGGAACCCGGCGTGCCCGGCCTGGAGGTCGTAGAACTCGCCGAGCCGTTCGCAGGCCGCCTCCAGGTTCCTGCCGAGAACCGAGGACTCCGCGAACACCCCTCGCCGGGCCAGCCAGGCGAACGTCTCCTCTCGGAGCGCGCGCTCGACCTCCGGTGTGGGGCTCTGGACCAGGTGGATGGCCTCCTGCTCGGACCTGCGGCTGTACGCGCGGCCGAAGCAGAACGACGCGGCGGAGAACGCGAGGCCGACGACGAAGTCCTTCTGGCTGCGGTAGATCTCCTGGAGGTTGTGGACGGTCACCGGGATGATGAACATCAGGACGACGAGCCCCGCCAGCGCCCAGCCGCGCTGGGGCGGCATCAGCCGGGCGAGGCGGCGCAGGAGGCCTTGGGCACGCACTGGCGACATCGACACGCTCCTATGCATGGTGGAGTGCCGATTCTAGGCCGCCGTTGACGGGCCTGGCGGGACGATTCGCTCGCGGCCCCTGGCCGGTGCCAGGCCGGGGGCCGCGAGCCAGCTGACACTCAGTTCGAGGTGCCGACGAAGGCGTTCCACCGCACGGGCTTGTACAGCGAGGAACCGAGGGACGAGCAGTAGGCGTAGGAGGTATAGCCCAGCGCAACGGTTTCGCCTCGTGCCCACTGGCCGTTCTTGCACTGCGCGCTGGCGCGGAACGAGCCGTTTCCGCCGCCGACGCACGTGATGCCAGCGGTGTAGTTGTCGTTCCACGACAGTGCGCAGTAGGGGCCGTCCGCACTCACGCTCGGGGCGGCATCCGGGCTGGCGGCCACAGCCGGCGTGGCAGCCCCGAGCACACCTGCGGTCAGCACGATCACGGTGAGCGTCTTCCTGATCAAGAGTTCCTCCTGAGGATCGATCACCGCCGGCACGTCACCGGCGGCGCTGGCCCCAGCTTCGGGGCACCCACAGAGGGGCACAATGGCTGACAGTGTTCCGATGAGTACGGAATGCTGTTCCGTTCTGTTCCGCACAGGCGCCTGCCCAGCTCAGCGGTCGGCGAGGTGGGCCAGCAGGATCTCCTGGAACGCGCGGGCCGCGTGGGTCGGCTCGACGTCGCGGCGCTGGGCGAGGGCGATGGTGCGCGGGATGCCGGGGGCCGCGAGCGGGGTGGCGCGCAGGCGCGGGCGGCCGGCGAGGACCATCGCGGGTACGAGGGCGACGCCCAGGCCCGCCTCCACGAACCCGAGTACCGCGTCCATCTCCCCGCCCTCCACGGCGAAGCGCGGCGTGAACCCGGCCCGGCCGCACGCCTCCAGGGTCGCGTCGCGCAGGTCGTACCCGGGGCGGAACATGACCAGGTCGTAGTGCCGCAGGTCGGTGATCTCCACTTCGCGGCGGCCGAGGGAGTACGCGGAGGCGACGACGAGGCTCTCCGACAGCAGCGGCCGGGTTTCCAGGGCCGGGTCGGTGCCGTGCTCGGGGAGGATGATGAGGGCGAGGTCGAGGCCGCCCCGGGTGAGGGTACGCACGAGGTCCTGGGAGCCGCCCTCCTCCACCTGCAACCGGACTCCGGGGTGGGCGTCGCGGAAGGCGCGCAGAGCCTCGGCCGCCAGCGACGTGCACAGGCTGGGGGTCGCGCCGAGCCGCAGCCGCCCGGTACGCAGGCCGATCAGGTCGCCGATCTCGGACCTGGCGGTGTCGGCGTCGGCGATGATTCTCCTGGCCAGGGGCAGCAAGGCCTCACCTGCGGGGGTCAGGGTGATCGCGCCACGGCCCCGGTTGAGCAGGGTGGCCCCGAGATCCATCTCCAGGGTGTGAATCTGCTTACTCAGCGTGGGTTGGGTCACACCGATATTCTCGGCGGCTTGCGTGAAATGCCGGGATTCGGCGACCGCGACGAAGTACCGGAGCTGCTGGAGCTGCATACCCATAGCCTAAGGGAATGGACCATGGGGGTCTGATGCATTAGACGACTGTCCGGTACGTGCTTAGCGTCTGACGTTGTGGCAGTTATGACTAGGTCCAAGTCGTTGACGCGGTCAACGGTGGGCAAGAAGGCCGTGATGGCGGTGACGGGCCTGATGCTCGTCGGGTTCCTGTTCTTCCACGCCCTCGGGAACATGAAGGTGTTCTTCGGCGGCGACGCGTTCGACCACTACTCGCACTGGCTGCGCACGGTGCTGACGCCGATCCTGCCGCACGAGGGCTTCCTGTGGCTGGCCCGGGTCGGCCTGCTGGCCGCGGTCATCGGGCACATCTGGTCGGCGACCTCGCTCGCGCTGCGGGCCAAGCGCGCCCGCCCGGTGAAGTACGCCCACCGCAAGCCGGTGCAGGGCTCCTACGCCGCGCGGACGATGCGCTGGGGTGGCGTGATCGTCGTCCTCTTCGTCATCTACCACATCCTCGACCTCACCACCGGTCACCTGAACCCGAACCCGGACGGCGGCCCCTTCGCCCGGCTGTCCGCCGACTTCGCCCCCTCGCGCTGGTACGTGACCGCGTTCTACGTGCTGGCCGTGGTGACTGTCGGGTTCCACCTGCGGCACGGCCTCTGGAGTGCTATCCAGACCCTGGGCCGCAGCAACGAGCGGCGAGAGAAGTTCCTCAAGGGCGTCGCCCTCGGCTTCTCCGTGCTCCTGTGCGCCATGTTCCTGTCCGTGCCGTTCGCGGTTGTCACGGGGTTGGTGAAGTAGCGATGACGTTCTCGGATTACACCGAAGGCGAGCCCATCAAGGACTCGAAGGCCCCCGAGGGCCCGATCGAGACCCGGTGGGACAAGCGCCGGTTCGGCGCCAAGCTGGTCAACCCGGCCAACAAGCGCAAGCTCGACGTGATCGTCGTCGGCACCGGCCTGGCCGGTGGCGCCGCCGCCGCCACGCTGGGCGAGCTGGGCTACCGGGTGAAGTCGTTCTGCTACCAGGACTCCCCGCGCCGCGCCCACTCGATCGCCGCGCAGGGCGGCATCAACGCCGCGAAGAACTACCGCAACGACGGCGACTCGATCCACCGGCTGTTCTACGACACGGTGAAGGGCGGCGACTTCCGCTCGCGCGAGTCCAACGTGCACCGGCTGGCCCAGATCTCGGTGGAGATCATCGACCAGTGCGTGGCACAGGGCGTGCCGTTCGCCCGTGAGTACGGCGGCCTGCTCGACACCCGGTCCTTCGGCGGCGCGCAGGTGTCGCGGACGTTCTACGCCCGGGGGCAGACGGGCCAGCAGCTGCTGCTCGGCGCGTACCAGGCCCTGGAGCGGCAGATCGCGGCCGGCACCGTCGAGATGCACTCCCGCCACGAGATGCTGGACCTGATCGTCATCGACGGCCGGGCCCGGGGCATCGTCGTGCGGGACATGGTGTCCGGCGAGATCGAGACGCACTTCGCCGACGCCGTGGTGCTGGCGTCCGGCGGGTACGGCAACGTGTTCTACCTGTCGACCAACGCCAAGGGCTGCAACGTCACGGCGAGCTGGCGTGCGCACCGGCGGGGCGCGTACTTCGCGAACCCCTGCTACACCCAGATCCACCCGACCTGCATCCCGGTCAGCGGCGACCACCAGTCGAAGCTGACCCTGATGAGCGAGTCGCTGCGTAACGACGGCCGCGTGTGGGTGCCGAAGGCCAAGGGTGACACCCGCAGGGCCGCCGACATCCCCGAGGCCGAGCGCGACTACTACCTCGAGCGCATCTACCCGGCGTTCGGCAACCTGGTGCCCCGTGACATCGCCTCCCGCGCCGCGAAGAACGTGTGCGACGAGGGCCGTGGTGTCGGCCCGGGTGGCCTGGGCGTGTACCTCGACTTCGCCGACGCGATCAAGCGGCTCGGCCGGGACGCCGTCGACGCCAAGTACGGCAACCTGTTCGAGATGTACGAGCGGATCACCGGCGAGAACCCGTTCGAGCAGCCCATGCGGATCTACCCGGCCGTGCACTACACGATGGGCGGGCTGTGGGTCGACTACGACCTCCAGTCGACCATCCCGGGCCTGTTCGTGGCGGGCGAGGCGAACTTCTCCGACCACGGCGCCAACCGGCTCGGCGCGTCCGCGCTGATGCAGGGCCTCGCCGACGGGTACTTCGTGCTGCCGAACACCATCGGTGACTACCTGGCGGCCGGCCCGTTCGACAAGGTCGACGAGAGCCACCCGGCGTCGAAGGAAGCCATCGCGAAGGTCACCGGCCAGATCGAGCGGCTCGTGACCAACGACGGCGACCGCACCGCCGACTCCTTCCACCGCGAGCTGGGCCAGCTCATGTGGGAGTACTGCGGCATGGAGCGCACCGAGGCCGGCCTGCGCAAGGCTCTGGAGCGCATCCCGGAGCTGCGCGAGGAGTTCTGGAAGCGCGTCAAGGTCAGCGGTACCGGTGAGGGCCTCAACCAGGCGCTGGAGCGCGCAGGGCGGGTCGTGGACTTCATGGACCTGGCCGAGCTGATGTGCCTGGACGCCCTGGCGCGTACCGAGAGCTGCGGCGGGCACTTCCGCGCCGAGAGCCAGGACGCCGACGGCGAGGCGCAGCGCGACGACGAGAACTTCTCGTACGTGGCGGCCTGGGAGCACACCGGTTCTGCGCCGGTGCTGCACAAGGAAGAGCTCGTGTTCGAGTACGTCAAGCCTTCGCAGAGGAGCTACAAGTAATGAACCTGACTCTGCGCATCTGGCGGCAGAACGGTCCCGGGGACAAGGGCCGCATGGTCACCTACCCGCTGTCGGACGTGTCCCCGGACATGTCGTTCCTGGAGATGCTCGACGTTCTCAACGAGAAGCTGATCCTGGACGGCGAGGAGCCGGTCGCCTTCGACCACGACTGCCGTGAGGGCATCTGCGGCGCGTGCAGCCTGGTCATCAACGGCACCCCGCACGGCCCGCAGAAGGCCACGACGACGTGCCAGCTGCACATGCGGCACTACAAGGACGGCGACACGATCGACATCGAGCCGTGGCGGGCGCGGGCGTTCCCGGTCATCAAGGACCTGGTCGTCGACCGCACGGCGTTCGACAAGATCATTCAGGCGGGTGGCTACATCTCGGCTCCGACCGGTTCCGCGCCCGACGCGCACGCCGTGCCGGTGCCGAAGGCCGACGCCGACGCCGCGTTCGAGGCCGCGACCTGCATCGGCTGCGGCGCGTGCGTCGCAGCCTGCCCGAACGGTTCCGGCATGCTGTTCACCGCAGCGAAGATCACGCATCTGGGCCTGGTGCCGCAGGGCCAGCCGGAGCGCGACGAGCGGGTGCTCAACATGGTGCACACGCACGACGAGCTGGACTTCGGTGGCTGCACCAACACCGGTGAGTGCACGGCGGTCTGCCCGAAGGGCATCCCGCTGGAGACCATCGGCCGCCTCAACCGCGACTTCCTCAAGGCCTCCAAGGTCTGACCAGACTGGCCGGGACACCTCCCAGACCAGGAATGAGCAGCGCGGAAGGCCCGCCCACGTACAACTCCGGTACGTGGGCGGGCCTTCCTCTTGTCATTCCCGCCCTGGAAGGCCCCGGGCGGCCCTCCGCGGAATCCTCGCCCGCGTGCGCGACCTCGGTGCCGCCCTCATCCGGTCATGACCTGACGAGGCGCACGCCGGTCGTGAGCAGCCAGACGAGCCAGGCGAGGAACCCCAGGAGCCCGGCGAAGATCAGCGGCGATCCGTCGGCGATCGCGAGACTGCCCGGCCCCGCGGCGAGCAGCAGGCTCCCGCCCGCCATGCCCAGCAGGCGCTGCCAGGCCGCAGTCAGCCCGCTCGCGTGCGTGGCGAGGGCCAGGCCGATGCAGGTGGTGCCGAGCATCGGCAGTGCCAGCGCGTACGCCGCCGCGTGAATCTGCCAGATGAGCCCGAACGCGGGCGTCGGCTCGGCGAGCCCGTCGGCGGCGAGCGCGAGCCCGATCTGCAGGACGTTGACAAGCACGAAGATCGCCGACAGCGTCGCGCCAGCGGCCACGGCAAGGCGCGACCAGTCGGTGCCCGCTCCGCCGCGCCGCGCCAGGAGGCCGTGCAGTCCCGTCACGAACACGAGCAGCAGGGGCAGGTACAGGGCTACCAGGCCGGACTCGATCGCGACCGCGTCGCGGTTGGCCTGGTAGTAGGCCAGCACTTTCTCGATCGGAGCGTCGTAGGGCGGCGCGCCCGTTACCGCAAACAACACGTTCTCTGTCACCACCAGCACCGCGAACGCGATCGCCGCAGCGCCGACGAGCCGGCCTCGGACGAACCGGCTGCTGGCTGGCGTGGTGGAGGTGTTCTCCGGTGGTCTCATCACTACCCCTTCGTTACGTCCGAGCCGGGGCCCCTCGCCGTCTCGTACACTGTACGTCGTACACCGTACTATGGGTCGTACGCTGTACGATCGTCAAGCCGTCCGAGGGAGCGAGGAGACCCGTGTCCGCGAGAGAACAACGCCAGGCCGCGTCAGACTCCGGGCTGAACAAGCAGCGCGTGGTGGCCGAGGCGATCCGGCTCGCCGACCATGAGGGGGTCCACGGGCTGAGCATGCGCCGGCTGGCAGGCGCGCTCGGCGCGGGCGCGATGTCGCTCTACTACTACGTGGCGAGCAAGGAGGAGCTGCTGGACGCCATGATCGACGTCGTGTTCGAGGAGATCGAGCTCCCGCCAGAGAAGACTGGCTGGCAGTCGGCGATGCGGCGGCGGTCGATATCCGCCCGGCAGGTTCTCGCCCGCCACCCGTGGGCGATCGGCCTGATGGACGCGCGGACATCGCCGGGGCCCGCGCACCTCCGCCACCTCGAAGCGGTCACCGCCTGCCTGCGGAGGGCTGGCTTCTCTGTCCTGATGGCGACGCACGCCAACTGGTTGCTCGACAGCTATGTCTACGGGCACGCCCTCCAGGAAGCCAGCGTGCCGTTCGACACCGCCGGTGAGCTCGCGGACATGGTCGAGGACGTCTACCTGCCCCAGCTTCCTCCCGAAGAGTTCCCCTATCTCAACGAGTCCGCCGCGACCCTCGCCGCCTCCGGCTACGACCCGGCGGAGGAGTTCCTTTTCGGCCTCGACCTCATCCTGGCCGCCCTTGAGCCCCTGAGAAACTCCGCATAGCGACACTCGCGGGCCGCCACCCTGCTGAGGCCAACCACCTGAACTACCCCTCAGATCAAGAGCATCATTTTGTACGAGGCACCGCAGCCCCCCTTCACTCCACATGAGACAGCTGGCCAGCCCGCCGCAGTGGACGGGCTGCTGCACACTGGCACGGTGCGAGCGAACACGAAACGGCTGACCGTCGCGGGCGCGGCCCTGCTGGCCTGGCTGATCCTGGCTGCCATCGCCCTGTACCCGCCCGAGAGCGACCGGCCGGACAAGGGCACCCCGACCCTGCCGGTGAGCTTCCCGGGCTACTCGCCGCTCACCGGCGCTGTGGGTGACAGCCCGCCCGGCCGGGTCATCGCGATGTACTCCAGCGGTACCGGGCACGAGGACTTCACCTTCGCCCAGCGGGTCGTGGCCGGTGCGTACAACAACACGTACCGTGAGGTGACCCAGGCGAGCACAGCCGACCATCCGCAGCTCTCGCCGAACGGCACGCGCGTCGCGGTCGGCGGTGCGGGGCGCCAGGCGGAGGTCCGGATCGTGGACCTGGTGACCGGGCAGGTCAGCCTCTACAAGGGACCGGCCAGCGGCGGGGCGTTCCCCGTCGCGTGGTCCCCCGACAGCCGTCACCTCGTGTACAACACGCACGAGGCCAGCCGGATGGACCCGGTCGCGCGGGGCGTGTGGATCCTGGACACCCTGACCGGGAAGCACTGGCAGATCCGGCCCGGCTCGATGCACGACGACAGCCGGTACAACCGGGCGGCCTTCTCCCCCGACGGGCAGCGGATCGCCGTGCAGAACGGCCGGGGGCTGACGATCGTCGGCCTGGACGGTGCGGCCGCGAGCACGAAGGAACTGAGCAACGGGCAGCACCTGACCGGGCCCGCGGCGTGGAGCCCGGACGGGACGCTGCTGGTCCTGATGGAGTACGAGCAGGACCGGACCGAGAGCCACTACCACGGCGGCGGCGCGAGCTTCGTGTTCCTCGACGTGGACGGGTACGCCGAGCGGGTGCCCGGCCCGATCCCGGCGAAGAACCTCGTGCCCCGCAACACCGGCCGCGAGGTGCTGGGCTGGCGGTCGGGGTCGGCGTTCCTGGCGAGCAGCGGCGACGTGGACGGGACGACGTCCAACCTGATCATCGAGGTGCAGCTGACCGGCGAGCACAAGGTGATCAGCCGGTTCGAGGTGGGACGGCGCGACGATCTCGCTGTGGGTGACGTCCAGCTCGCCACGGGCCTGCTGCGCGGTTCGGTGCGCCGGTCGGCAGGCAACATCCAGCGGGGGCCGTGGCCACTGTGGACGCGCGCCGCCGGTATCGGGTTCGCTGCTGTGCTGCTGGTCCCGGTGGCCTGGTGGGCGTTGCGCCGCCGCCGGGTACACACTCCGAGGCCTGCCGCTCCCGGGGCCTGGTAGCGGCGCACCTCCCGAACGCCGGACGTGCCTGGCTCCCGCCGTGCATGCTGGGGGCGGGAGCCGGAATCCAGCCGGCGGGAGGGAGCGGCATGCCCGTCCGGCAGCGAGCAGTGACCGGCCTCGGGCTGCTCGCGGTCGCGGTGCTCGATCGGGTACACGGAGCAGGCGAAAGTGCCGCATCGAGCTTGGGAGCCAACCGTGGGTACATCACAGCAGGAGCCGTCGCGCCGGGCCGTCCTCGGCGCTGCCGGGTTCGGGGCAGCCGGTGCGGTGCCGCGCAGCACCGAGCCGCGGTGGCGGGTGGCTCCCGACGACGTCCCGCACGCCCGCACGTGGATGTCGTGGCCGGCCAGCCGTTCGATCTGGGGACGTGATCTCGCCGGGGCGCAGGCCGACATCGCGCTGATCGCCCGCACGGTCGCGGCGTACGAGCCGGTGGTGATGTGCGCGGCAGGCCAGTACGCGGCGGCGGACGCCCGGGCGCTGTGCGGGCCGCAGGTCACCGTGACAGGCGAGATCCCGGCCGACGACCTGTGGATGCGTGACACGGCTCCGGTGTTCCGGCGCGACGGGGCTGGCGGGGTGGACACGATCGGTCTCCGGTTCAACGGGTGGGGCCGCAAGCAGCGCCACGCCACCGACGCGCGGGTGGCCGGATACGTCGCCGGGTACCTGTCTCTGCCGTTCACGACGGCGGGCTTCGTCGGCGAGGGTGGCGCGATCGAGACCGACGGGGACGGGACGGTGATGGCCACGGAGAGCAGCCTGGTCAACAAGAACCGCAACCCGGGCATGAGCCGCGCCGACGTGGAGCGGGCCGTGCTGCTGGCCTACGGCGCGGACAGGATGATCTGGGTACCGGGCATCAAGGGCCAGGACATCACCGACGACCACATCGACGTGACCTCGCGGTTCATCCGGCCGGGCGTGGTCATGGTCCAGGTACCCCCGGCGGACCGCACCGACGTGTGGGCGAAGGACGCGCGCCAGCAGCTGGCGATCCTGTCGGCGGCCACCGACGCCCGGGGACGCCGGCTCCAGGTGATCCAGGTCGGCGGGCCGGTCAGGACCCGGGCGTCCGGTGACCAGTTCGTCGACTCCTACCTGAACTTCCACGTCGTCAACGGCGCGGTGATCACGGCACAGTTCGGCGACCGGGTGCGGGACGAGGCGGCGAAGGCCGCGCTGGCCGGGGCGTTCCCGGGCCGGGTGGTCGTGCAGCTCGACGTGGACCGGCTGATGGCGGGCGGGGGCGGGATCCACTGCTCGACGATGCAGGAACCGGCCGCCTGAACCCCTGCCAGCTTTACCCTGTAAGTACCAGAAAATCTGATTGTGGATGGGGCCTTCCGTGCGCACACCCGCCACCCTGACCCGCAGAAGCGTCCTGGTGGCCCTGGCCGCCCTGGGCCTGGGCGGATGCACCCCGCTCGGCGAACCGGGCGGGGCTGACGACCCGGCCACCGCGCAGCCAGGCAGCCGGCGGCTCGGCGCGGAATGGGACAACCACGCGCGGACCTTCATGGCCTGGCCGGCCTCCACCGGCATCTGGGGTCCCGACCTGACGGCCGTCCGGGAGGACGTGGCGCGGATCGCCCGCGCGGTGGCCGGATACGAGCCCGTCGTGCTGCTCGCCCGGCCCGCGCAGGCCGAGGAGGCCCGCCGGGCGTGCGGATCGGGGGTGGAGGTCGTCCCGGTCCCCGTCGACGACCTGTGGGCCAGGGACACCGTGCCTGTCTTCGTCGAGGATCAGGGCAAGCTCGCCGGGGTGGACCTCAACTTCAACGGGTGGGGCGGCAAGCAGCAGCACCCGAACGACGGGAAGGTCGCCCGCGAGGTGCTGGCGAAGTACGGCATCCGGCGGATCGAGACCCCGCTCGTGGCCGAGGGTGGCTCCTTCGAGACCGACGGGCAGGGCACGCTCCTGGTCACGGAGAGCTCGCTGGTGCACGGCAAGCGCAACCCGGGCCGGTCGCGCCAGCAGATCGAGGCGGACCTCGTGGCGGCGTTCGGTGCCAGGAAGGTCATCTGGCTGGCCGGGGTGCGCGGCGCGGACATCACCGACGCGCACGTGGACACCCTGGTCCGGTTCGCCGCGCCCGGCGTCGTGCTCCTGGACAAGCAGGCTCCCGGCGGGCCGCCCGACGTCTGGTCACGGTCCATCGACCAGGCCAGAGGGGTACTCGCCGAGGCCACCGACGCGCGGGGCGGGAAGCTGGAGGTCCTCGACCTGCCCCAGCCGGACCCGGAGCTGATCCGGGGCCGTGGTGAGGAGTTCGTGTCCTCGTACGTCAACTTCTACGTCGCCAACAAGTCGGTGTTCCTGCCCGGGTTCGGCGACGCGAAGGCCGACGACCGGGCCAGGGGCATCCTGCGCGAGCACTTCCCCGGCCGCGAGGTCGTCGCGCTGCCGATCGACGCGATCGCGGCCGGCGGCGGCGGGATCCACTGCGCCACCCACGACCAGCCCGGCAACTAGCCGACAGAGACCGGCCTGCGATTCTCCGATGTGGATATAACTGTCCGCATGACCGGAGACCGGTACGAGGGCAGCTTCGCGGCCGGGAGCGCCGGGGCGTTCGGGCCGGGCGCGACAGCCCAGGTGCACAACCACTACTGCCGCCCGGCTTCGCCGTATGTCCTCCAGCCGCACAGAGACGAGCCAGCCGGGCTGGCCGAGCTGCGGGAACTCCGCGACCAGCCGAGCAGGCTGCTTCTGGCCCGGCGGCAGGCCGTCCCGTTCTCCGGCCACGAGGACCTGCTGGAACGGCTCACCGCCTGGCTGGAGGGGGACGGCCCGGCGGCGTGGCTGTTCCACGCGCCCGGCGGGCAGGGCAAGACCAGGCTGGCCTCGCACGTCGCTAGCCTGGCTGCCCGGCGGGGCTGGACGGCCGTGTGGGCACAGCACGGTACCGGCGAGCATCCGGGCGCGCCGCCGGAAGGACCGGTCCTGGTGGTCGCCGACTACGCTGACCGCTGGCCCGCCGAGGACCTCGGGCGGCTGGCCGGCGACCTGGCCCGGCACGAAGGCCCGGTCCGGATCATCCTGCTCGCCCGGTCGGCGGCGTTCTGGTCGCACGTGGACAGTCACTGCGAGGACCTGGGTTACGCGACGGCGGCGAGCGGCCTCGCTCCGCCCGCCGGTGCCCGGCGGCAGCTGTTCGACGCGGCCTGCGCCCGGTTCGCGGAGGTGTACGAGCTGGAGCCCCGCTCCTTCGATCCGCCAGGAAGCCTGGCAGCCCCGGAGTACGGCCTGACCCTCGCCCTGCACATGGCGGCCCTCGCTGCCGTCGACGCGGCGGCCAGCCACACCGAGGCGCCGTCCGGCCCCGCGCGCCTGTCCGAGTACCTGCTGAAACGGGAGTCCCGGCACTGGTACGGCGGCGACGCCCGCCGGGCGGTGTTCGCGGCGGCGGTACTCGGCCCGGCCAGCAACTCCGCCGCCCTCGCGGCCCTGGAGGCAGTCGGGCTGCCCAGCGCGCAGGGCTGGACGAGACAGGGACTGCTCGACGAGCACACCCGCCGGTACCCCGCCCCCGGTCAGGCCACAGTCCTCGAACCCCTCTGCCCCGACCTGCTCGCCGAGGACTTCATCGCGCTCACCCTTCCCGGCAGCGAGGACAGCGTCTTCGCCGACCCGTGGAGCACCGAGGCACTGCGGACGATGACCAGCGGGGACATCGAGGCTCCTGTGTGGACACCGCGCGGGCTGTTCTTCCTGATCGCTGCGGCCCGGCGCTGGCCGCACGTCCGCACAGGGCATCTCGAACCGCTGCTGCTGGCCGATCCCGCGCTGGCCGTGGAGGCCGGCCAGGCCGGGCTGACAGCGCTGGCCGAGGACCCGGCGATCAGCGTGGAGGTCCTCGCAGCGGTCGAAAGCGCGTTCCCGCCGGCCGGGGAACGCCACGCCAGCCTGGATCCCGGGCTCGCCGCCGTCAGCAGGCGGCTCGCCGGGCACCGGGTACCCAGGACCGCCAGCCCGGCGGAACGCGCCCGGATCCACCACGAGACGGGGCTGAGGCTGGGCGTCGCAGGCCGGTACGAGGAGGCGCTGTCCGCGCACCAGGAATCGGCCCGGCTGTACCAGCTGCTGGCC
Organism: Longispora albida DSM 44784; assembly: GCF_000379825.1. Lineage (GTDB taxonomy): Bacteria > Actinomycetota > Actinomycetes > Mycobacteriales > Micromonosporaceae > Longispora > Longispora albida. The sequence continues at coordinate 341,875 of NZ_KB903836.1, read as the reverse complement.
GACGTGGAGCCCGGGTACCGCAGCAGGCTCGTCGCGGCGATGTACAGCCTCGGCAGCTGCCTGGTCGACGTGCACCGGTACGACGAGGCGATCGATACCCTCCGCTCGGCGGTCGCCCAGTGCCGGGACCTGGTACGGGAAGAGCCCGGCAGGCACGTCCACACCCTCGGGGCCGGACTGTGCGGCCTGAGCCGCAGCCTGGCCTGCCTGGGCCAGTACCGTGAGGCCTTCGACGCCATCCGGGAGGCGGCCACCGTCTACCGGGGGCTGGCCGGGGCCGCCCCTGGCAGGTTCCTCCCCGACCTGGCCCAGGTCCTCGGCAACCTCGGGAACGGGCTGCTCGGCCTCGGCCGCCACCAGGAGGCGCTTGCGGCCTTCGAGGAGTCGTTCGTCCTCTACGGACGGCTCGCCGCGCGCAGCCCGGCACAGTACCGGCCGGACGTCGCCAGGGCACTGGCCAACCTCGCCCGCGCGCAGCTCCTGATCAGGAAGGACCTGAACCAGGCGCTGGCCGACATCACCCAGGCGATCGGCATCCAGTCGCCGCTCGCCGAACAGAACCCGGAGGCGTACGGCCACATGTTCTTCCTCATGCACCAGGTCCACCAGGCCGTCCTCACCGAACTCGGCCGGGCATGAACCGGTACGAGGCCTCGCTGTCACCGGGCAGTTCCGTCGCCCAGGGGCCGGGCGCGGTGGCCAGCACGCACAACTACTACGGGGCCGACGGCCCGCCGTACGTCTTCCAGCGGCACCGCGACGAGCCAGCGAGCCTCGCGGAGCTGCGCGCGATGCGCGGCCAGCCGAGCAAGCTGCTCCTGGCCCGGCGGCAGGCGATCGCGTTCACGGGCCGCGCTGACCTGCTGCGACGGCTCCGGGCCTGGCTCGACGGCGACGGCAGGGCCGCCTGGCTGTTCCACGCACCAGGCGGCCAGGGCAAGACCCGGCTGGCCTCCCACCTCGCGACCCTCGCCGAGCAGGACGGCTGGACGGCGGTGTGGGCGCGCCACCGCACCGAAGGCAGGCCAGCTGAGGTGTCACCCGTCCCGGCAGGCCCGCTGCTGGTCATCGCCGACTACGCGGACCGCTGGCCTGCCGGGGACCTGCAAGCCCTGCTCAGCAGCGTTTCCGGTGCGCGAAGGGTCCGGCTGGTCCTGCTCGCCCGCTCGGCTGCCTTCTGGCCGCAGGCAAACAGCCACTGCGACGATCTCGACATCACCACCCGCAGCGAGGCCCTGCCATCCCTCACCGGCACGGAGGCCGGCCGCCGGGAGATGTCCGACGCCGCATGCGCCCGTTTCGCGGGGATATACGAAGCCCCAGAGCAGATTTCCCCTGTACCGGGGCCACTGTCCGACCCCGACTACGCCCTCACCCTCGCCCTGCACATGGCTGCCCTGGCTGCCGTCGACGCGACCGTCCACAACGAACACTCCCCCGCCAGCGCGGCCGGCCTCTCCGAGTATCTCCTCAAGCGCGAAGCGAAACACTGGCACCGCCTGTACGGAGCCGGCGGCGTGGACGACGCCCGCCGCACAGTCTTCACCGCGGCCCTGCTTGGCCCGGTCGGCAACGCCTCCGGCCTCGTCGCGCTGACCACCCTCGGCCTCCCCGCCGGCCACAACCGGACCGCACAGGAACTCCTCGACGCCCACGCCCGCTGCTACCCCGCCGCCGGCCACTCCCAGGTCCTCGAACCCCTGTACCCGGACCGGCTCGCCGAGGACTTTATCGCCCTCACCCTGCCGGGTGACACGGGAAGTCCCTTCGCTGACCCGTGGAGCGCAGAGGCGGTACGGACCGTGTCCACAGGCGGTATCCCGGCTCCCGTCTGGACCCCGAGGCCCCTGCTGTTCCTGGCAGCCGCCGCCCGCCGCTGGCCCCACGTCCGCACCGGGTACCTGGAGCCGATGCTGCGTGACGACCCGGCCCTCGCCCTCGACGCGGGTTCGGCCGGGCTGGCGGCGCTCGCGGAGGACGAGGACTTCGACCTGGCCGTCCTGGCCGCGATCGAGGACGAGTTCCCTGAGGCCCACGAGTCCTACTCCAGCATCGAAGTGGGCATGGCAGCTCTCAACGGCAGGCTGTTCGAACACCAGATCTCCACGGCATCCGACCCGGTCAGACGGGCTGACCTGCTGTTCCACCGCGGGCTGCGTCTCTACGCCGCCGGCCGCCCAGCCGAGGCACTCACCCACCTGCGGGAGAGCCTCACGATCTTCCGGGAACTCGCCGCCGCCCGGCCGGACGTCTACCGGCCAGCCGTCGCCGTGCTGCTCAACAACCTGGCCGGCAGCCTCACCGAGCTCGGCCGGTACGAGGAAGCGGTGGAAGCCCTCCAGGAAGGAGTCTCCATCCGTCAGGTACTCGCCCAGTCCGGCGACGACGAGCACCTCGCCCACCTCGCCCGCATGCTCGGCAACCTCGGCCGTAACCTGGCCGGTCTCGAACGCGACGCCGAAGCCCACGCCGCCCTCCGCGAGGCGGTCGCGATCATGCTCCCCCTGTTCCGCGACGACCCCGACACGTACCACACGGAACTCTCCGCGCTGCTGAACAACCTGGCCAACATCCTCGAACGGCTCGGCAGGCTGGACGAGGCGCTGAAGGTCGCCCAGAGTGCCGTCCGCATCACCCGGTCAGCGGCCGGCCGCGACCCCGAGCGATACCAGCTCCTCCTCGCCGCAACGCTCACCACTCTCGGCACCCGGCTCGCCGACACCGGCCGCAGCGCCGAGGCGCGCACCACACTGGAGGAAGCCGCAGCCATCGGCCGCGTACTCGCTGCGGCCAACCCAAGCCGCCACCAGGCAGGCCTCCTGCAGTCCCTCACAGCCCTCGCCCGCGTCCTTTGCGACGACCCCGCCAGCCACGAGGCCGCGCTCCCCGTCGTCACCGAAGCGATAGCCGTCTGCGAACCCCTGGCGGCTCGCAGCCCCGCCCCCTACACCGCCTTCCTCACCGGTCTCAGCAAAACCCGCCGGGACCTCATCGAGGCGTACGGACCAGGAACTGAATCAGCCGGGCGAGACTGACAGCGGCAGAGCACGAGCATGGCCGAGCGGCCGTACTCGCACCAGAACCGCCCTTGTGCAAACTACTTTGCAATGCAAAGCTATTGCCATGGGAGAGCAAGCGAAAGTGAACCTGGGACAGGCATCCACACCCGGCGAAGTTCTCGCGGCTGTTGACGCGTTGCGACGGCGTACTCGCTCGGCGCGGCATGCCTACTGGCTACCGCTCCTGCTGTTCGGGCTGCTCATCGTCCTGGCTGCCCCGTTGTACGCGGAGTCCGCAGATCCCGCGCTGATCCGCGCGCCCAAGCACAACCCGGCGCTCGCCGGCCTCGGCGGCGACCTCCTCGAACACTCAGGAGCCCTGGGCTGGTACTGGCTGGTGGCCCTCATCGCCGGTTACCTGGTCAGCCTGGCCTGGTACCGCTGGCACGGCAGCCGGGTAGGCGTGCGGACCTCCACCCGCGCGTACGTCACAGCGGGCGCGACCGGCATCCTGACCGGGCTGGCGCTGCCCATGGTGTTGCGCTTCGTGCTGATGAACTGGTACTCCAGCGACCTGGTCGGCTGGATCATCACGCCACTGTTCCGGGCCTGGAGCCTGGGGCTGTTCCCGCACGTCGCCATCGCGGCAGGCCTGTTCGTCCTCGCCCGGCTGGAACGTAGCCAAGGTCTCGTCGTCGTCGCCATATGCTTCGCCGCCGCGACAGCCCTGGTGAATCTCTACTTCGCGGCCACAGACCTCGGCACCGCCGACGTGAACCGCTTCGGCTACCTGATCGCCGCGGTCCTGCCCGCGCCCGTCCTGCTCATCGGCGGCGTCGTCGCCTACGCCGGTTCCCGGAAGAAGACGGCATGACCTTCCCGACGAACGGGCTCGACGACACCGTCCATCAACGGCACAGGCTCGGCATCCTCACCATCGCCGCCGAGGCCGACCGGGTGGAGGTCGCCTACCTGCGCGACGCCCTGGAACTCACCCCCGGCAACCTCTCCCGCCACCTCGACGTGCTGAACCAGGCCGGCCTGGTCGAGATCGAGAAAGGGTACGACGGCCGGCGGCCCAAGACGTGGATCAGGATCACCCCGCAGGGGCAGGCCGCGCTGGCCGCCGAACTCGACGCCCTGCGTGCGCTACTCCGCAGGCTCCAGGCCGAGCCGGGCTGACCACCTCGTCGCGGGTTACCGGGTGGGCGATGGACCGGGCCACGTCCAGCGCTTCTCCCACGTCAGAAGGCCAGGTGCGACGCGTTTCCAGGAGTCGTCTGCTGTCATCAGGCGCGATCCTGTCACCCGGTGGGGACAGATCCAGCGAAAGACCGGGGCGGGACATGGTCCACAATCACGAGCGAAAAGGATCATGAAAGCAGGGAGTCACGAGATGCGGGTGCTGTTCTCGGCGTACGGGCCGCGCGGAACCGTCGAGCCACTGGCGGCCCTGGCTGTCGCGTTACGGGATCTCGGCGCTGACGTGCTGATGTGTGCCCCGCCGGATGAGGAGTTCGCGGAGCTGCTGGCCGGGGCAGGGGTTCCGGTGGTGGCGGCCGGGGCACCGGTGCGGGAGCTGGTGACCACTGTGGTTCCGGGTTCAGCGGAGGGTCTGGCTCAGCGGGTCGCCGCCCTGATGGACGCACAGTTCGGGATCGTCGCGGCGGCTGCCGAGGGCTGCGACGCGATCGTGGCCACCGGGCCGCTGCCGGTGGTGGCCGGCGCGCGATCGGTGGCCGAGAAGCTGGGCATCCGGTACGTGCACGCCAGCCACACCCCGATCGGCCTGCCCTCGCCCGGCCACCGGCCGCCCGGACGGCGCGGCCGGCCGCTGCCAGCCGACGTCACCGACAACGGCGAGCTGTGGAAGCTGGACGCCGAGATCGCGCAGGACATGTTCGGCGCGGCGCTCAACGCCCAGCGGGCCACGCTCGGGCTCCCGCCGGTGGACGACGTCCGCAGTTACGCGTTCACGGAACAGCCGTGGCTGGCCACCGACCCGGTACTGAGCCCGTGGCAGCCGACCAGCCTCGGCGTGGTCCAGACCGGCGCGTGGGTACGGCGAGACGACCGGCCACTCCCGGCACAGCTGGAGGCGTTCCTCGCAGCCGGCGAACCACCGGTGTACGCGGGTTTCGGCAGCTCACCGATGAACGCGGCCCCGGACATCGCCCAGGTCGTAGCCGGGGCGGTCCAGGCGCAGGGCCGGCGTCTCGTACTCGCGCGCGGCTGGGCCAGCCTAGACCTGGCCGGTGACCACGGCGACTGCCTCGTGGTCGACGAGGTCAACCACGACGCACTGTTCGGCCGGGTGGCCGCTGTCGTGCACCACGGCAGCGGCGGCATCACGACGAGGGCCGCGCTGGCCGGTGTACCGCAGGTGGTCGTGCCCCAGGGCGCCGACCAGCCGTACTGGGCCAGCCGCGTCGCCGAACTGGGCATCGGAGTGGCGCACGACGGGCCAGCACCCACTGTGGACTCGCTGTCCCTCGCGCTCACCGCAGCCCTGGACCCCGACGTCCGTGCCCGGGCAGCCACAGTGGCCGGGACGGTCCGCCCCGACGGAGCCCGGGCTGCCGCCGCGAACCTGCTGGCCGGGGCATAGCCACTCTCCATGGTCCGGGTACCGGCAGTGACGGATCAACGATCGAGCTATAACTATCCGCATGGGAGACCGCTACGAGGGCCTGCTCGCAGCCGGCAGCGCGGCGGCGTTCGGCCCCAACGCCGCCGCCACTGTCCACAATCACTACGGCTCGGCCGAGGTCCCGTACGTCCTCCAGCAGCACCGTGACGAGCCGGCCGGCCTCACCGAGCTGCGGGAGATGCGCGACCAGCCCAGCAAGCTGCTGATCGCCCGCCGCCAGGCCATCCCCTTCACCGGCCGCACCGACCTCCTGACCCGCCTGACGGCCTGGTTCGCCAGCCCCGCCCGCCGCGCGGCCTGGCTGTTCCACGCCCCAGGTGGCCAGGGCAAAACCCGCCTCGCCTCCCACGTCGCGACCCTCGCCCAGCAGGACGGCTGGACAACCGTCTGGGCCCGCCACCGCCACGAAGGCAAGCTACCCGCCGACACCCCCGAGCCACCCGCAGGTCCTCTCCTGGTCCTCGTCGACTACGCAGACCGCTGGCCATCCGAGGACCTGCAGTCACTACTCAGCAGCGCGGCGCGCGCTGACCAGGTACGCGTCATCCTGCTCGCACGCTCCGAAACCTTCTGGTCCCAGGCCGACAGCCACTGCGACGACCTCGACTACCGCACCACCAGCGAAGCACTCCCGTCCCTGACGGACTCCGAGGCTGCTCGCCGCGAGATGTTCGACGCCACGTGCACCCGTTTCGCCGAGATCTACGAAACCCAAGACCAGGCTTTTCCCGTACCGGGTCCCCTCTCCGACCCCGAATACGCCCTCACCCTTGCCCTGCACATGGCAGCCCTCGCCGCCGTCGACGCGACCGTCCACAACGAACACTCCCCCGCGAACGCAGCAGGCCTCTCCGAGTACCTCCTCAAACGCGAAGCAAAGCACTGGCACCGCCTATACGGCCCCGACCGTCACGTCGACGCGCGCCGCATCGTCTTCGTCGCAGCCCTTCTCGGCCCGGTGGACAACGCGTCGGCCCTCATCACCCTGAAGACCCTAGGCCTGCCCTCCTGGCCAGGCTGGAGCCCTCAGCAGCTCACAGACCTCCACGCCAGGTGCTACCCAGCAGGCGGCCAGGCGCGTGTCCTCGAACCGCTGTACCCCGATCGGCTTGCTGAGGACTTCATCGCGCTCACCCTGCCGGGTGACACGGAAAGCCCGTTTGCCGACCCGTGGAGCGCCCAGGCGGTACGAACAGTGTCCATAGGCGACATCCCTGCCCCGGTATGGACCCTGAGACCCCTGCTCCTCGTGGCTGCCGCCGCCCGCCGCTGGCCCCACGTCCGCACCGGATACCTGGAACCGATGCTGCGCGACGATCCCGGCCTGGCACTGGAAATGGGGCCAGCCGGGTTGGTCGCGCTCGCCGAGGACCCGGCGGCCGATCTAGGCCTCCTTGAGCTGATCGAGAGGAAATTCCCGCCGACGAGCGAGTACCACAACAGCCTTGAGCTTGGCATCGCTGCGGTGAGCCGGCGGCTTTACAAGCATCGCGTCGGTCTGATCACCGACCCGGCCGGGCGGGCGAGCTACCACAATCACTATGGGCTGAGGCTACTGCGGGGAGAGTGGTACGAGCAGGCGCTGGTTGCCCTCCAGAACGCGGTCGAAAGCTGGCGGGCGGTCGCCGCAGCTGACCCGGAAGACCGCGGGCCGGACCTGGCGTTGGCACTGAGCAACCTCAGCAGCTGCCTGGCTTCTATGGGGCGGCGATCTGAAGCCTTGTCCGTTACCTGTGAAGCGGTGACGATCCTGCGGTCGGCCAGCCGCGTCAACTACAAAGCAGCGCGGAGCCTGTCAGCGGCATTGAGCGGACTGGCGGTAGGTCTGGCCGAGGTCGGCGACGACCACCAGGCTCTGGCTGCCAGCCAGGAGGCCGTCGCCCTGTCCCGATACATGGCAAGCGTCGACCCCAGCGACAGGAATCACCTCGCGGATGCCCTGAGCAATCTGTCTGCCGGACTAGCCCATCACGGAAACTATGCGGCAGCAGCTGATGCCGCACGGGAAGCCGTGCGGATCTGGGCGGGGCTGGCGCTGTTCCAGCCAGAGACCTTCCAGCGCGGCTTGGCGAGGTCCCTGAACAATCTGGGATCCTGCCTGCTCGAGCTGGGCCAGGTCAGTAACGCCCGGACGGCCGTCGAACAGGCGATCAACCTCGGCCGGCCACTGGCCAGAGCCAATCCGGGAGTGTACGAGCCCACTTTCGCGGACTTTCTGTGCACCCTGGCCAGAGTCCACGCGCGCAGCTCCGCATGGGACGAAGCGCTGACCGCGATCACCGATGCGATTGTGCTGCTGACGCCTCACGCCGAACGTGTGCCCGGCGCTCACAGTGGGCGGCTGCACCGCATGGTGGCATTCAAAGATGACCTGACGTCGCTCATCGAGCCAAACGGAACCGGAGCCTAGTGGCGGATGAGTACCCGCTCGACCGCATGATCGCCGCCCTTGCGCAGTACCAGGTTGGCCCGGCTGCGGGTCGGCCGGATGTTCTCGACGAGGTTGACCTCGTTGATCTCACGGAAGATGCGCTGGGCGGTCGCGACGGCCTCGGTGTCACTGAGTGAGGCGTACCGGTGGAAGAAGGACGCCGGGTTCGCGAAGGCCGTGCGGCGCAGCGTGAGGAACCGCTCGACGTACCACTGGCGGACGTGTTCCAGCCGGGCGTCGACGTAGATCGAGAAGTCGAAGAAGTCGGAGACGGCGAGCTGGCTGCGCTTGTTCGGCCCGGTGCGCGGGGGCTGGAGCACGTTGATGCCCTCGACGATCAGCACGTCGGGCTTGCGGATCATGACGCGCTCGCCCGCCAGCACGTCGTACGCGAGGTGCGAGTAGACCGGGGCTGACACGGCCTCGGCCCCGCCCTTGACCGCCGCGAGGAACTGGCGCAGCGCCCGCGCGTTGTACGACTCCGGGAAGCCCTTCCTGCTCATCAGGTCCCGCCGGGTCAGCTCGGCGTTCGGCAGCAGGAAGCCGTCGGTGGTGATCAGCTCGACGTGCGGGTTACCGGGGCCGCGAGCCAGGAGCTCGCGCAGGACGCGGGCGACGGTGGACTTGCCGACCGCCACACCGCCTGCGATCCCGATCACGAACGGCGCGTGGGCCGGGCCACGGGCGTCGACGCTGGCCAGCAGGGTGTCGAGCGCGTTCTGCCTGGCCTGCGTACCTGTCGCGTAGGCCTCGACGAGCAGCGCCACCGGCAGCAGCACCTGGGCCAGCTCGGTCGCGTCGAGCCGGTCGCCGAGGCTTCGGAGCGGCTCCAGCTCGGCCGGGGAGAGCCGGGAAGACCAGCCCGAGGCCAGCCGGGCCAGCGCCGAGCGCTCCAGCTCCCACCACGGCGCCGGTGCCGTCAGTGGTTCCGCGAGGTGCGTCATCCGGCCATATTCGCACTGGGAGGCTGCGACGTGAACGAAGTGTGAACTAGGTCGCGCGGCGTGGCGCGGGCAGGGCGTGGGGTTGCCCTTCGAAGGACTGCCTGCCGGTCGCCGACGTGGCGGGGGCATGGGGTTGCCCTTGGAAGGACTGCCTGCCGGTCGCCGACGTGGCGCGGGCAGGGCGCGGGGTTGGCCTTGGAAGGACTGCCTGCCGGTCGCGCGGCGGGGCCCGGGCAGGGCGCGGGGTTGCCCTTGGAAGGACTACCTGCCGGTCGCGCGGCGGGGCCCGGGCAGGGCATGGGGTTGGCCTTGGAAGGACTACCTGCCGGTCGCCGGTGTGGCCCGGGCGCGGGGCAGGCGGACCTCGGCTCGCAGGCCTGGGGCGGCGTCGGCGAGGCGGACCGTGCCGCCGTGGGCGGTGACCAGTTCGCGGACGATGGCCAGGCCCAGGCCGGTGCCGGTACCGGCGCGCGAGGCGTCGAGCCTGGTGAACCGGGCGAACACCCGCTCACGGTCGGCTGCGGGGATGCCCGGCCCGTGGTCGGTGACCGTGACCAGCACATCAGGCCCGTCGCGCCCGATCGCGATGTCCGGCTCGGAGCCGGCGTGCAGGCGCGCGTTGCCGGCCAGGTTCTCGAAGACGCGGCGGAGTTCGTGCTCGTCGCCGAGGACCCAGTGCTCGCCGTCGAGGCCGAGGAGGGCCGCCACGTTGACCGGTACCCGCTTGGCCGGAGCCTCGCCCTCCACCCGCGCCAGGAGCAGCAGGTCGTCGGCGAGCCGGCCGAGCCGCTCGACGTCGGCGAGCAGCTCGGCGGGGTCGGCGGGGTCGTCGAGGTGCACGGCGACTTCGAGCTGGGTACGCAGGCTCGCGATCGGGCTGCGCAGCTCGTGGGCGGCGTCGGCGACGAAGATGCGCTGGCGGGTACGTGCTTCCTCCGCTGGCCGCAGCGCGCGGCCGATCACGACCCACCCGACGGCGACCATCGCGGCCAGCAGCACGGGGAAGGCGACCAGGAGGCTGGCTCCGAGCGCGCGGAGGATGTCCTCTGTGTCCCGGGCCGACACGACAACGAGGACGGTCTGCTCCCCCGCTGCCGCGCCGGCGACGATGACCGGGCCGTCGATGCCGGTGGGTGCGCTTTCCCGGTACACGGCCCGGCCGGAGCGCGCCTGGGCGGCGAGGTCTCCGTTCAGGACCGGGACGAGGCGGTCGGCGCCCATCGACGCGGCGAGGATCCGGCCTTCGCTGTCGAGGACCTGGACGACGGCCGAGCCGCCGGACGGGATGGGATCGGGCAGCTCACCGGCCAGGACGAGCTGGGCGGTGTCGCGGGCTGTCTGGTTCGCCGAGGTCTCCAGCGAGTGCAGCAGGGCGATCCGGAGCACGAGGACGAGGATCAGCCCGCCGATCGCGAGGACGACGGCCAGGCCGGTGGCCGCGATCAGGACGAGCCGGGTCCGCAGGTGCACGGTTCAGCTCCCGTCGTCGGCGAGCAGGTATCCGGCGCCGCGGACCGTCCGCAGGGTCCGCCGCCCGAACGGCACGTCGATCTTCTTCCGCAGGTACCCGATGTACACCTCGACGACGTTCGGGTCGGTGTCGGCGCCGGACTCCCAGACCTGGTCGAGGATCGCGAGCTTGGACTGCGCTGTGCCCGCGTGGCGCATCAGGTACTCCAGCAGTGTGTACTCGCGGGCCGTCAGCGTGATCGGCACCCCGCCCCGGCTGACCTCCCGGCTGGCCGGGTCCAGGGTGAGGTCTCCGGCGGTGAGGACGGCCGGGCGTTCCGGGGCTCCCCTGCGGAGCAGGGCGCGCAGTCTCGCCAGGAGTACCACGTAGGAGAAGGGTTTGGTGAGGTAGTCGTCGGCGCCGCAGTCGAGGCCGTCGGCCTGGTCGTATTCGCCGTCCTTGGCCGAGAGCATCAGGACGGGCACCCAGTTGGCCTCCTGGCGCAGGGTCCGGACCACCTGATAGCCGGACATACCGGGCAGCATGATGTCCAGGATAACGGCCGCGTAGCCGCCGAACCTGGCGGATTCCAAGCCGGTGAGCCCGTCGCCGGCCACGTCCACCACGAAGCCCTCGGCCTCCAGCCCCTTCTTCAGGGCCTTCGCCAGCCGCACCTCGTCCTCCACCACCAGCACCCGCATGCCGTCAGCCTGCCACGGCGGCGGAGCCCGGCCTGAACCGCTCTCAGCCTTCTCACAGTTAGGCTGGCGCACCATGGGGAGCATGACGAAGAACAAGGCACTGCGCTGGGCGGTACCCATCGGAGTCGTGGCGGTCGTCTCGGCGGTCGCGGGCTTCAGCCAGCTCGCCTCAGCACAGCCCGACCTGCCCAAACGCAGCGCCTCCCAGCTGCTGATGGACCTGGAGCAGGCCAGGCTCGACCCGCTCAGCGGCACGATCGTGCAGCGCGCGGACCTCGGGCTGCCGCCCATGCCCGGCGCCAGCTCCGAGCTGTCCTCGATGATCTCCGGCACGCACACGCTGCGGATCTGGTACGGCGGGCAGGACAAGGTGCGGCTCGCGCTGCTCGGCACGCTCGGCGAGTCCGACGTGATCCGCAACGGCAAGGATCTGTGGATCTGGTCCAGCCAGCAGAACAAGGCCACCCACTACGACGTACCCGCGGACAGCAAGCCCTCCTTCACCGACCCGAAGGAGCTGCCGAAGACCCCGCAGGAAGCCGCAGACGCGATCCTCGGCGCGCTCGACCCGACCACTGTGGTCTCCACGGGCGGCCAGGTGAAGGTGGCCGGGCGGCCGGCCTACGAGCTGATCCTCGCCCCGCGTGACCGGGCGTCGCTGGTCGGCTCTGTCCGGCTGGCCATCGACGGCGACAAGCACGTGCCGCTGCGCGTCCAGGTGTTCTCGAAGAACGCGGCGTCCCCGGCGTTCGAGGTCGGTTTCCAGCAGATCAGCTTCGACAAGCCGGGTGAGGAGCACTTCCAGTTCAAGCCGCCGGCCGGCGTGCAGAACGTGCCGGGCAAGGAGGACAAGGAAGAGGAGCCGGGCCGCAGGGAGCTGGAGCCGAAGATCGTCGGTACCGGCTGGACCAGCGTTCTCACCGCCAAGGTGGACGTGAAGAAGGAAGCTCCGGGGCTGCTGGGTTCCCTCGGCACCCAGGCCAGCGGGTCGTGGGGCACCGGGCGCGTCATCAGCTCCAAGCTGTTCTCCGTACTGATCACCGACGACGGCCGGCTCTTCGCCGGTGCCGTCGCTCCCGAGAAGCTCTACGAGGTGGCGAGTAAGTGAGTCTCGCAGTCAGCAGCGAGGGGCTGACGAAGCGGTTCCGGTCCGGCCAGGTCGCGGTGAACGCCGTGGGCCTGGCCGTACCGGCCGGTTCTGTCTATGGCTTCCTCGGCCCGAACGGCTCCGGCAAGACCACGACGATCCGGATGCTGCTCGGCCTGATCGAGCCGACCGCCGGCTCCAGCAACCTGCTCGGCACGACCAGCTTCGCGGCGCTGCCGGATGTCGGCTCCCTGGTCGAGGGCCCAGCTTTTCACCTGTACCTGTCGGGCCGCGACAACCTGCGCCGCCTCGACGCCGCCGACCGGCACGCCGACCCGGCCACGGCGGCCGCGCGCATCGACGAGGCCCTCGACCGGGTGGGCCTGCTGGCCGCCGCGCGCAAGCGGTACCGCGCGTACTCGCTGGGCATGCGCCAGCGTCTCGCCCTGGCCGGCACGCTGCTGCGGCCGCGTAAGCTGCTGATCCTCGACGAGCCGACGAACGGGCTCGACCCGCAGGGCACCCGCGAGGTCCGCTCGATCATCTCGGGGCTGGCTGCCGAGGGTACGACGGTGATGCTGTCGACCCACCTGCTGTCCGAAGTGGAGCAGATCTGCACGCACGCCGGGGTCATGCACCTCGGCAAACTCGTCGCGCAGGGCTCGCTGCCGGCGTTGCGGGCCGGATCGGAAACGCGGGTACGCGTCGAGACGAGTCATCCCGCCGAGGCCGGCCGGTGCCTGGAGGCCCTCGGCCTCAAGGACGTGTCGTCCGCGGACGGCGAGGCCCGGGGCCTGCTCGGTGACCTGGCGCCAGAGGACATCGTGGCCGGGCTGGTCCGCGCCGGCGTACCGGTGCGCGGGTTCGCCGTCGAGCGGCCCGGCCTCGAAGAGCTGTTCGTGCACCTGACCGGTGAAGGGTTCGATGTCAGTGGCTAGCCTCGCAGGTACCGGCAGGTTCTTCCGCTCCGAGCTGCTGCTGATCTTCGGGCGGCGGCGCAACTGGCTGGGGCTGGCCATCCTCGCGGTCGTCCCCGTGATCATCGCGGTCGCGGCCAAGGTGAACGCCCCGGGTGAGGACGAGGGTGGCTTCTTCGGCGGCATCACCACCAACGGGCTGTTCGTGGCGCTGGCCGCGCTGTCCGTCGAACTCGGCTTCTTCCTCCCGCTGGCGATCTCCACGATCGCCGGTGACGCGGTGGCCGGCGAGGCCAACCAGGGCACACTCCGCTACCTGCTGACGGTGCCGGTGCACCGGACTCGGCTGATCGCGGTGAAGTTCGCCGCGCTGGTGGTGTTCGCGGCCACCGCCGTGCTGACCGTCGTCGGAACCGGCATGATCGCCGGGCTGCTGCTGTTCGGCGGCGGGAAGATGACGCTGCTGTCCGGCACGGAGATCGGCTTCTGGGGCGGCCTGGGCCGGGTGGCGATGGTCAGCGGGTACGCGGCGGTCTGCCTGTCAGCGCTCGCCGCCATCGGCCTGTTCGTGTCCACGCTGACCGAGCAGCCGATCGGCGCGGGGATCGCCGTGCTGATCCTCTACATCGTCAGCCAGATCCTCGACACGATCCCCCAGCTCAGCGCGATCGGCCCCTACCTGCCGACGCACTACTGGTTCGCGTTCGGTGACCTGCTGCGCGACCCGGTCTCGTTCAACTCAGCCGGGCCCGGCCTGCTGTCCGCCGGGATCTACACGCTGATCTTCACGACGGCGGCGTGGGCGCGGTTCGCCACGAAGGACGTCACGAGCTGAGCGGCTGGGTACCCGGCGGGTACCCAGCCTTCGCCCGTTCTCAGCCTTTCGCTCTCAGCACCGTGAGGAACTCGCGCATCCAGCCCGGGTGGTCGGGCCACGCCCGCCCGGACACCATCAGCCCGTCGACGACGGCCTCGCCGTCCACGAACTCTCCGCCGGCCGCGCGCACATCAGGTGCCAGCGCCGGGTACGCGGCCGACCGCCGGCCCTCCAGCCCGCCTGCCGCGGCGACGATCAGCGCACCGTGGCACAGGTGCGCGATCGGCTTGCCAGCCTCGACGAAGTGCCGCACGATCCGCTGGCACTCCGGATCGTTCCGCAGGTACTCGGGGGCCCGGCCACCCGGCACCACGAGCGCGGCGAACCCGGCCGGGTCCACGTCGGCGAAAGCCAGGTCGGCCGGCCACGTCCGGCCCGGCTTCTCGGTGTACGTGTCAAAACCGTCCGTGAAGTCGTGCACGACGAACTGGAGCCGCTTGGCGCTGGGCGCGGCGATCAGCACCTCGTAGCCCTCTTCGAGCAGGCGCTGGTACGGGTACATCACCTCAAGGTCTTCCGCGGCGTCGCCGGTGACGATGAGCACCTTGACCATGATCACTCCATTCACTCGGATCACTCCGATCTGGCCTGATCTGTCCATCGTGGCCGAACGCGCACCGGAAATGAAGGGGAGAACGAAGGGGCTCCCCGGCCGTCTCGTCCCGGCCGGGGAGCTGTCTGCTGGCCGGCCGCCCGTCACCGTGAAGCAGAGCGGCGAGACCAGGGCCCCGGCCACGGCTGGCCACGCCCATGATGGTGCGCCGCGCCCCGCGCCCTGTCCAGTCTCCGTCCCACCCTGCACTGTGGTCCCGGGATCGCGCCGGCGTGTGCTCCCCGCGCCCGCCCGGTGGAGTGATCTCGTAGGATCTCGCCGTGCGCAGGATCACCCCCCTCATCCTCCTCGCTCTCGCCCTCGCCGGGTGCGCGGAGGACAAGCCAGCCGCCGAGCAGCCTCCGGCTGGCGGCAAGGCCACCGCCCCCATGTCGTCAGCGGCCCAGCAGGGCTCCCCCGGCGCGGCGACCCCCGGCGGTACCACCGCCACCGGGCGTCCGAAGGCGAGCCGCAGCCCGGTACCGAGCGCCACTGCCTGCGCCGTCAAGGCAGCCGACCTGCTGGCAGTGCTCAAACTCACCGATGTGTACACCCAGGCCGGCGAGCCCGCAGCCCTCAAGGAAGCGGTGTGCGCCGACAAGTGGGCCGTGGCCAGGGCTGACGGGCCCACGCAGACGATCCGCGTGCTGTTCGTGACCGAGAACAAGAAGTGGCGGCCGGTCAGCGCCGGCAGCTCCGGTTTCTGCAAGGGCCACGTGCCCGACGACGTCGCCCGCCGCTTCCCCGGCTGCGACGACATCTGAAAAGGAGGGGCAGAGCCCGGCACCGCCAGCCATGATCGGGGCATGACCGATTCCTGGCTTCTCGACGAACTGGCCCACGCCGGGCCCGAGCACCTCGACCCGGAGTTCGTGGCCGGCTACGACCGCAAGCAGGGATACCCGGACCCTGCCCCGGACATCGCCGAGTTCCAGGCACACGGGCTCGGGCCGGGCTCGGCCGTCGTGGACCTCGCCGCCGGTACCGGGCAGTTCGCGCTGGCCGCCCGCAAGGTGTTCGGCCACGTGACAGCCGTCGACGTGTCGCCGGTGATGGTGGAGTACCTGCGCGCGCAGGACCCGGGGCTGACTGCCGTCCGCGCCGGGTTCCTCAGCTACGAGCCGGAGCAGGTGGCCGACGGCGTCTACACTCGAAACGCGCTCCACCAGGTACCCGACTTCTGGAAGGCCATCGCGCTGCACCGCATCGCCGGGATGCTCCGGCCGGGCGGCGTGCTGCGGGTCCGCGACCTGATCTACGACTTCACGCCCGGCGAGGCGCCGGCCGTGTTCCAGCGCTGGTTCGCGGGGGCGTCGAAGGACCCGGCGGCCGGGTACACCGCTGAGGACTACATCGAGCACATCCGCACCGAGCACAGCACCTTCCGGTGGCTGTTCGAGCCGATGCTGGAGGCGGCGGGCTTCGAGATCGTGTCCGTGGAGTACACGATGCGGGCTTTCGGGGCCTACACCTGCCTCAAGCGGTCCTGACTAGGCCGGCGGGCCGAGGACGACCTGGTCGAAGGCATGCCCGGCGTACGCGGCTGTGTCGCCGTCGAGGAACGGCGTGCTGACTGTGGCTGTGGTGATCTCATCGGCCCACTTCTCCAGCTCGCCGGCCACACCGGGTCCGGCGTCGCGGCCGTGGACAGCGGCCAGCGCGACGGCTGAGGCCCAGCGGACCAGCGGCGAGCCGCCGGAAGGCAGCCCGGCTGCGGGGGCCTCACCCAGCAGGCCGAGCGCCACGATCGCAGTGGCCGCAGCGGACTCGTCCGGGTCGGCGGTCAGCGCTCGCAGCGCGGGCACGGAGCCCTCGGCCGCCTCCGGGAACCAGGCCAGCAGATTCGCCGCCAGGGCACGGACCGGCGGGGCCGGGTCAGCCAGGAGCGCCCGGACCTGCGGGAGGCCGGCGGCGACGGCGTCGTAACACTCCAGGCCCTCGTAGGCGTACAGGGACTCGGATTCCTCTTCGGACAGTGACTCGTGGTGCTGGTACACCGCGTCGCCGTAGTCGTCATCGGACCCGTAGTCACGGGCCTGCGGCACGGCTGCCATCAAGCGGGCCCCGCCCTCAGCCTTCGCGCGCAGCTCGGCAACAGGGAAAGGCTCCGGCAGCCACGCCTCCTCGTACCCGATCGCGATCGAGGCGAGCAGCACGATCAGCTCCGCCCGGCACTCGCAGCCGGGCCACGCGAGGACCTCCAGCAGGAACGGCACGGCGTGCGGCGTGGCCTCGTACCGGGTGCCCTGGTGGAAGATGTTGCCGTTCAGCTCCCAGATCGCCCGGTCACGGACCTTCTGCTCCGCCGACAGCAGCGCACGGATCTGCACGGGCACGTCGCCCGCCGAGCCGTACGCGTGCTGCAACCCGGCCCAGTCAACGTCATCGAGCCCGCGAAGCATCCCGTCTGCCATGCCCGGCATCGTGCCACAGGGGTACGACACGGGTGGTGTGGTTCATGCGAGGGGGATGCCTTCGCGGGTGAGGTGGGCGGTCATGGCTGTCCACAGTGCCTCGGGGAATGACGGGCCGCAGAGGCGGCGGGCCAGGGGTTCGAAGGCCGAGGCGCAGGCCAGGTGCACGGCGAGGGCCGATTCGCGGGTCGCGGCGATCGGGGGAAGGTTCTCGAGTACCTGACGGGGCAGCAGCGCGTACCTCCGACCGGCCCCGCCCCGGTCCGGCACGGCGATGTCCTCGGTCATGAGCTGGATGAGGTACTGGCGCAGCAGGTTCGAGCCCGAAGCGGCGAGCACGTAGTCGCCACGGTGCAGGATCATCGGCAGCAGCCCGAGTACGCGGATGAACTCGCCGGTCAGCTCGGCCACCCGGCGCGGGTCCGGCATCAGGTCCGGCGCGTCGCCGGAGAGCTGGGCGTGCAGGTCAGCCCGGTCGAGCAGGGGCTTGAGGCCGGCGCTGCCGCGCCCGGGTACCGAAGAAGGATCTGAGACCGAGATGTCGAACCGCAACCACTGCGGGGTGACATGGGCGAACACCGGGGCGAAACCGACCCGCTTCGTCAGCACCACCTCGACCGCCGAGGCGCAGCGCTCGGGCCACGTGGCCAGGAACGCGTCCACGTCCGTGCTGACCACCCACAGGTCGACATCGCTGTACTGGTCGTCGTCGCCCCGGCCACGGCTGCCGGCCAGCCACACCCCGAGGACGGTCTCGTCGGCGGCCAGGACGTCGGCGAGCGTGCTGATCAGGCTTTCGGGCATGCCCGGTTCTAACACGCCAGCGCCGGAGCCCGCAGGCCCCGGCGCTGGCGTGAGCAGTACTTCGTTACTTGGCCGTGCCGCGCGCGGCGTCGAACTTGGCCGCGACGTCCGCCCAGTTCACGATCTTCCAGAGCTGGTCGACGTAGTCGGGGCGCACGTTCTTGTACTGCAGGTAGTACGCGTGCTCCCAGGCGTCGAAGACCAGGATCGGGGTCGTGCCGACGCCCACGTTGCCGTGGTGGTCGTAGACCTGGGTGACCTGGAGACGGCCGGACAGCGGCTCGTAGCCGAGCACGCCCCAGCCGGAGCCCTGCACCAGCTTGGTGGCGCTGGACAGCTGGGCCTGGAGCGCCTCGAACGAGCCGAAGTACTCGTCGATCGCGGCGGCCAGTTCACCCTCGGGGCGCTCGCCGCCCTCCGGGGACAGGTTCTCCCAGAAGATCGAGTGGAGGACGTGACCGGACACGTTGAACGCGAGGGTCTTCTCCAGGCCGACGATGCCGGCGTAGTTGCCCTTGTCCCGGGCCTCGGCGAGCGCGTCGAGCGTCGCGTTGGAACCGGCGACGTAGGCCGCGTGGTGCTTGCTGTGGTGCAGCTCGAGGATCTGGCCGCTCATGGCCGGCTCGAGTGCGCCGTAGTCGTAGGGCAGATCAGGCAGGGTGTAGACAGTCATGTCGTGCTACCTCCGGTGACGAGTCCGTGGTCAGCGCGGTGCACCAGGAGGAACGCCGGCGTGTGGGCGGACGCCTGCTGTCCGGATGCACCCGCACGAAGCGCCATGCTACCCCTAGTGACGGGACGCGACAGTGGCCCGGGTCGCGGCCTAGACTCTCGTCTATGGAGTTCCGGGATGTCGTGCGGCGGCGGCGGATGGTGCGGGCCTACGACCCCTCCCGGCCGGTACCACAGGAGACAGTCGAGCGGATCGCCCGCCACGCCCAGCGCGCGCCCTCGGCCGGCTATTCGCAGGGCTGGGGGTTCCTGTTCCTGACGGAGCAGGCTGATCGCGACAGGTTCTGGGCGGCGACGGATCTCGACCCCTCCGACCCGAACGCCGGTACCGCAGCGGCGGCCGGCCTCGCCGAGTGGCGGGCCGGGATGATGACCGCGCCGCTGATCGTCGTCGCGCACTCCTGCAAGGACGTGTACCTCGACCGGTACGCGCGGGACGACAAGGGCTGGTCGGACCGGGCTGAGGACCGCTGGCCGGTGCCGTACTGGGACGTGGACACCGGCATGGCCGCCCTCCTCGTCCTCCTGACCGCCGTCGACGAGGGGCTCGGGGCCTGCCTGTTCGGCATCATGCCCGGCGAGATCCCCCGGTACCGGGCGGAGTTCGGCGTGCCGGACTCCTACACCCCGGTCGGCGCGATCACCGTCGGCTACCCGGCGCCCTCCGATGCCCGTCTGACACCCGAACGGAAAGCCTCGTTCCAGGAGCGCAAGCGGCCGGTGGAGGACGTTGTCCACTATGGGCAGTGGAAGACCGCTCGGGAGTAGCCGTACCGTCCCGCCGCTGCCGGAATCCACCCCTCCGCGTGGATGGTGAACCCTCAGAGGTCCGCTCGGTCGAGGCGGTGTTCGAGGGTGCCGAGGGCCTGTTCGGCGCGGGTGCGGACGTCGGGGTCCGGGTCGGACAGGAGGGCGTGCAGGCCGGGGGCGTGCTCGGACTCGCCGGTGACGGCCAGCGCGCGGCAGGCGGCGGCGCGGACCCGGGGTACGGGATCAGCGAGCAGGCCGGCCAGGGTTTCGGCGGCTTCGCCCAGTTCGCGCCGGGCGGCGACCTTCGCGGCCATCTCGCGCACCCGCCACTGTGGATCGCCGAGCGCCGCGACGACGGCGGGGGCTGCGGGCTCGTCCCAGACGTAGAGCAGGGCACGGGCCGCCCAGACGCGGGGCCAGTCGCCTTCCTTCGTCGTACCGGCCTCGACGGCGCGGCCGTGCAGGCCCCCGATGACCACGGTCAGCTCGGCGTCTTCCGTCCCGTGGAGGATCGCGGCGCACCGGGCGGCCACTTCCTGCCTGCCCCACCGGCTGGCTGCGAGGCGGGCGTTGTCGGCCGGTGCGCTGTTCATGCGGCCCATCCTGCCAGGCTGGCGCCGGCCGGCGGGTACCCGTTCAGCCGTCGAGTGCTGGCTGGCGGGCTGGGCGGCCGAGGATGCCCCAGGCGGCGCCGGCCAGGACGATCGCCCCGCCGAGCAGCTGCACCGCGTTCAGCGTGGACCCGAGGAACAGCCAGGCGGCGAGGATGCCGATGACCGGTTCGGCCATGCTCAGGATCGAGGCGCGGGTCGGGCCGAGGCTGCGCATGCCGGCGAAGAAGCAGCCGATCGCCAGCACCGTGGCCAGGAACGACACCGCGAGGACGTCCGCCCAGCTGGCCAGCCCGAACCCGAGATCGAGGTCGCCACGGCCCAGCCCGAGCCCGGCGAAGACGACGGCAGAGACCAGCGCGACGTACGCGGTGGTCTCCAGCGGCGGGATCGCGGCGGCGAGCTTGTTGCCAGCCAGGATGTACGCCGCGTAGACGACAGCGGCCCCGGCGGCGCAGCCGATACCGAGCAGGCTCGCGCCGCCGGGCTTGCCGACCACGAGCACCATGCCCGCCATCGACACGGCGACCGCCCCGAGCAGCCGGTCGCGGCCGGAGAGGGCGACGAAGGCCGGGTAGAGGTACAGCAGGAGGACGGCGAGGGCTGGCGACACGTGCTTGAGCGCGGTGAAGTAGCCGAGGGCCACCATCGCGTACAGGACGCCGAGAAGGGCCAGGCCGGCCAGCTCGCGGGCGGTGCGGCGGGGCAGGGTGCCGCGCAGGGCGAGGTACGCGAAAAGGGCCGCCGCGGCCAGGCCGAAACGCAGGAACAGCAGGGACGGCACGCTGATCCCCGCGTCGTAGGCGCGCGTGGC
The DNA here is from genome assembly GCF_000379825.1 of Longispora albida DSM 44784. GTDB lineage: Bacteria > Actinomycetota > Actinomycetes > Mycobacteriales > Micromonosporaceae > Longispora > Longispora albida. Next base: position 321,102 of record NZ_KB903836.1, on the reverse strand, counting down.
GAACAGCGGGGCGAGGCCGAAGCCTGCCGCCGACAGCAGGACCAGGGCCGAACCCCAGGCGGCGGAGGGCCGGGCGGTTGGCATGCCGGGACGATACCTGGCCTTGCCCCGGTGGGCGGAACCCGTTTACCGTGGAATTCAACAGGTGATGAATTCTGCCGGCTCTGGAGGGATCATGGACCCTGCCATCACGATCACCGATCTGGCCGTCGACCGGGGCGGGCGTCCCGTCCTGCACGGCCTGAGCACCACCATCCAGCGGGGCAGCATCACCGGCCTGCTCGGCCCGAGCGGCAGCGGCAAGACCACGCTCATGCGGTGCGTGGTCGGGGTGCAGCGGGTCAGGTCGGGTGCGGTCACCGTGCTGGGCGAGCCCGCCGGTTCGCCGGCTCTGCGCCGCAAGGTCGGCTACCTCACCCAGGCCCCCAGCGTGTACGCCGACCTGACCGTCATGGAGAACGCGCGGTACTTCGCCAGCCTCTACGGCGTCCCGGCCGCCGAAGCGGCAGCGGCGGTCCGCGACGTTGGCCTCGGCCAGGCGGCCGGACAGCTCGTTGGCAGCCTGTCCGGCGGGCAGCACGCCCGGGCCTCGCTGGCCTGCTGCCTGGTCAGCAGCCCCGAGCTGCTGGTCCTCGACGAGCCGACCGTCGGGCAGGACCCGGTGCTGCGCGACGAGCTGTGGGGGCGGTTCAGGGCGATGGCGGCCGCCGGTACGACGCTGCTGGTCTCCAGCCATGTCATGGACGAGGCTGGCCGGTGTGACCGGCTGCTGCTGATCCGGGAGGGCCGGCTCATCGCCGACGACACGGTGGCCGCTGTGCGGGCCGCCGCCGGTACGGACGACCTGGAGGAAGCGTTCCTCCGGCTCATCAAGGCCCAGGAGGTGGCGGCATGAACCCCCGGATCACTCTCAGTACCGCCGGGCGGGTGCTCCGCCAGCTCCGGCACGACCACCGCACCGTCGGGCTCGTGCTCGTGGTGCCCGCGGTGCTGCTCACCCTGATCAAGTACCTGTTCGAGGCGCAGCCGGCGGTCTTCCAGGGCGTCGGCCTGATCATGCTCGGCGTGTTCCCGTTCATCCTGATGTTCCTGGTCACGAGCGTGGCGATGCTCCGCGAGCGCACCTCCGGCACCCTCGAACGGCTGCTGACCACGCCACTCGGCAAGCTCGACCTGCTGCTCGGCTACGGGCTGGCCTTCGCGGTCGCCGCCGCGCTCCAGGCCGCGGTCAGCACGCTCTTCGCGTACTTCGCCCTCGGCCTCGACCCGCGCGGCAGCCTCGCGCTGGTCATCGCGATCGCCGTGGTCAACGCGCTGCTGGGCATGGCGCTCGGCCTGTTCGCGAGTACCTTCGCCCGCAACGAGTTCCAGGCTGTGCAGTTCATGCCGGTGTTCGCGCTGCCACAGCTGCTGCTGTGCGGGCTGTTCGTGTCCCGTGACCAGATGGCCGGGTGGCTCCAGGCGATCAGCGACGCACTCCCCCTGACGTACGCTGTCGAAGCGCTGCAGGAGGTCGGCACGCAAGCCGAGCCGACCGGTACGTTGTGGCGGGACGTGTCCATCGTGGGGGGTGCCGTGGTGCTCGCGCTGATCCTGGGCGCCGCGACCCTGCGCAGGCGCAGCGGCTGACCGGCACATGGGTATCCGCAAGGGACGGCGGCCGGGCAGCCCGGACACCCGGGCAGCGATCCTGGCCGCAGCCAGGGACGCCTTCGCCGAACGAGGCTTCGACCGGGCCTCGATCCGGCAGATCGCCGCGTCGGCTGGTGTGGACCCCGCGCTGGTACACCATTATTTCGGCACGAAGGACGAGCTGTTCCTGGCCGCGGTGCAGGCACCGGCCGACCCGCGTGAGCTGCTGCCGCAGGTGCTGGCCGGCGACCGGGAGCAGCTCGGTGAGCGGCTCGTCCGGATGTTCCTCGGCGTGTGGGACTCCCCCGCCGGGCCCGCCGCGGCCGGGATCCTCCGCGCGGCCGTCAGCCACGAGTGGTCGGCCCGGCTGATCCGGGAGTTCCTGGTCAGCCAGGTCCTGCGCCGGGTCGCCGCCGAGCTGGACGTGCCGGACAGCGACCGGCGGGTCGCGCTGGTCGCCTCGCAGCTGATGGGGCTGGCGATGGCCAGGTACATCATCAAGCTCGAGCCGCTCGCCAGCGCGGAGCCGGCCTGGATCGTCGCGGCCGTCGGCCCGGCACTCCAGCGCTATTTCACCGGTGAGCTGCCTGACCTGCCTACGATGGGCTGATGTTGATCTTTGCGCACATCAGCGACACGCATCTCGACGGCGGTGAGCGCGCCGCCGCGCGCACCCGCGCCGTGACGGGCTACCTGGCGCATCTCGCCGCGCCGATCGACGCTGTCCTGGTCACCGGGGACATCGCGGACCACGGGCTGGCCGAGGAGTACAAGGAGGCGCGGGAGGCGCTGGAGCTGCCGTATCCGGTCATGATCCTGCCGGGCAACCACGACAACCGGGAGGAGTTCCAGAACTGGTTCGGCCCGGTCAACGTGGTGCGGGAGGTGGATGGCGCGCGGTTCCTGCTCTGCGACTCGACCATCCCTGGCCGCGACGACGGCTACCTGCCGGACGAGACACTGGCCTGGATCGACGCCGAGCTCGCCGCCAGTGACGCGCCGTCCTTCGTGTGCTTCCACCACCCGCCGGTCATGCTGCACAACACCCTGGTCGACTCACTGCGGCAGACGGGCGAAGAACGACTTTCCGCCGTACTGGCCAAGCACGCCCACCTCACCGCCGTCCTCTGCGGGCACGCGCACACCGCGGCGGTCAGCACCTTCGCCGGCAAGCCGATGCTGGTCGGCGGCGGGGTGGTGTCCACACTGCTGCTGCCGTGGGAGACCGGCGAGCACATCACGCTGGACGACCCGCCGGTCATCGCGTTCCACGTGCTCGACGACGCGAACCGGCTGACGACCCACTACCGGATCGTCCGCTAGGAACGGTTCGGGCAGCCGTCGTAGTGGTTGGGGAAGAACCCGCCCCGGACGCCGGGCGGCCTGAACGACTCACCGCTACCGGTGTAGGTGGACGGGATCGCGCCGTTGCCCTCGCCGTAGAACCACAGCCGGTCGCACTGGGAGCCGCCGGGGATGTTCATCGTCATCGTGACCTGGGGCTGCTGGTGGCTGAGCGCTGAGGCTCCCGACGCGTACAGGTGCTTCACGCCTGCCGTGTCGATGGTGTAGGTCGCCCAGTACACGCGGACCTGCGCGCCGGGGCAGAGCTGGTAGGGCGGGCCGGTGTTGATCGCGACGCTGGCGGTCACCACGCCGAACGTGTCGCCGGGCCGGAAGGTCACCTGCCCGGTCGTGGAGCACCCGGCCGGCTGGGGCTGCGGCTGCTTGAGCGTCGCCAGGGTCTTCGGCGGGCGCGGCGGGACCGGCGTCGTCTTCCGTGGCGCCTCGGGAACGGGCGACGGCACGCTCTCCGGCGAAGGCGAAGGCGAAGGCGCAGGTGTGGGCGACGGCGAGGGCGACTCGGACGGCGACGGTGCCGGCGTGGTCACCTCCGGGGTAGCCACAGCGGACGCCGCGGCCGGGGCCATCCGGGCCTCGCCCGGCTCGCCGGCGGTCAGCACGGCCAGCGTCCCCGTGACGCCAGCCGTCAGCGCGACGGCGGCGGCGAGGACGAGAAGGATGAGCGGCTTGCGGGCACGGCGATTCACGACGACTCCGGTGACGAGGGTGGGCGCCAGTCTAAACGAGCCCGGTACACGGATGTGATCTGGGAAACGGAGGCCTTGACCGAATCTCATTCGGCCTTGGTAGGTTCTGGGTGAACAGCATCTCGGACAGGAGCTTCTGATGGCCGACGTCACCCCCGCACAGTTCGAACTCCTCGACGACCGGTTCACCGGCATCAACGGTGACTACGTCGTCGAGCGGCTGTGGACCGGCGCCCGCAAGACCGAGGGCCCGGTGTACTTCCCGGCAGGCCGCTACCTGGTCTTCAGCGACATCCCCAACGACCGGCTGATGCGCTGGGACGAGACGACCGGCGCGACCGGCGTGTTCCGGGCCGGCTCTGGCTACGCGAACGGCGGCACCATCGACCGGCAGGGCCGCCTCATCAGCTGCGAGCAGGGCAACCGCCGCGTCACCCGCACCGAGCACGACGGCACGGTCACCGTCCTCGCCGACCGGTGGGAGGGCAAGCGGCTCAACAGCCCCAACGACGTGGTGGTCCGGGCCGACGGCTCGATCTGGTTCACCGACCCGCCGTACGGGATCCTCACCGACTACGAGGGCAACCAGGGCGAAAGCGAGATCGGCGCGTCCTACGTGTACCGGATCGACCCGCACACCGGCGCGGTCACCGTCGTCGCCGAGGACTTCCAGCGGCCCAACGGGCTGGCCTTCTCCCCCGACGAGAAGAAGCTCTACATCGCCGACACCCGGGGCGAGCCCAGCCACATCCGCGTCTTCGACGTGCAGGACGACGGCACGCTGACCGGCGGGAAGATCCACGCGCTGTGCACCTTCGGCCGGTTCGACGGGCTGCGCGTGGACGCAGCCGGGCGGATCTGGGCCGCGACGTGGGAGGGCGTGCACGTCTTCGCACCGGACGGCGACCTGATCGGCAAGCTGCTCATGCCGGAGTCGGTGTCCAACCTGACCTTCGGCGGCCCGAAGCGCAACCAGCTCTACATCACGGCCGCCACCTCGCTGTACACCCTGCGCGTCACGGTCAACGGCGCACAGTACCCGGCCTGACCAGCCACAATGGTGTGATGAGCACCGGCACGGCCGCGGGCGCGACGGCCTGGGACAAGCCGCACCTGCCCGAGCACCGGGTGGCGGCCAGCCTGGCGATCCTCGTCATGATCGCCTGCCAGGTGGCGCTGAACGACAGCCTGACCTTCCGGCCGTGGTGGCTGCTGCCGGGGATCGAGTCCGCGCTGTTCCTCGCGCTGTTCTGGGCCAACCCGGCGCGGATCACCCGGGAGTCCCGGGTGATCCGCTGGCTGAGCCTGGCCCTGGTGTGCGTCGCGAGCCTGGTCACCGCGTTCGCCGCGTTCAAGCTGGTCTGGCAGATCGCGACCGGGCGCGCCGAGAGCGACCCGCCGATGCTGCTGCTCAACGGCGGCGGGATCTGGCTGACCAATGTGGTGGTCTTCGCCCTGTGGTACTGGGAACTCGACCGGGGCGGCCCCGCCGCACGGTCCAAGGGCCGCTGCCCGGACCCCGACTTCCTCTTCCCGCAGATGACGGCACCGAAGCTCGCCGGGCCCGGCTGGCACCCGCAGTTCCTCGACTACCTGTACGTGTCGTTCACCAACGCGACCGCGTTCAGCCCGACGGACACGATGCCGCTGAGCCGGTGGGCGAAGATGGCCATGATGCTCCAGTCGGGAGTCTCGCTGGTCACGGCGGCCCTGGTGATCGCACGGGCGATCAACATCCTCAGATAGCCCTGCGGGTCACAGTGTTGCCGGGCGCGTTGCTGGTGTCGCTGATCGTCTCTGGAGCCGGACCCTTGTAGACGACAGTGTTGCCGCCGCCGCCCCTGACGAAGCGGACCTCGGCCAGCTGGTCGGCGCTGATGGTGTTGACCGAGCCGGACACGACCAGCTTCAGGCAGTTGCCTTTGAGGGTGATCGTCCCCGCGCTGGCCTCTACCGTCACGTTCTGGCCAGTGCAGTCGAAGGACTCGACGACCCCGGTACCGGAGACGACCATGTCCGGTGGCGTTGCGCCTCCCCGGGCTGGCGCCGGCCCGGCCGGGGCTGTGCTCTGGATGGCCGACGGCGCCGGGGCCTGCGCGTTCTCGCGCTCGATAGTCGCCGTGCATCCGGCGGTGGCGGTCAGGGCGGCCGTGGTGACGGCGAAGAACAGCGCGGCCTTGCGCATCTCGTTCACTCCTCAGTGGATCGGTGTGCTCGCGACTGAGCCTAGGCAGCCGGTGTGGCACGGCTATCGCAGCGATGTACCAGGTTCGCGACACGCCTCAGACAGGCAGCCGCAGCCGCGCGACGGTACCCTCGCCGGGCCGGCTGCGCAGGTCATACGTACCGCCGTGCCGGGCGGCGACCGCCCGCACCAATGCGAGGCCCAGCCCGCTGCCCGGCACGTCGAGTGCGGTGCTGCCCCGGGCCAGTTCCTCCCAGACGAGGCCGGTCTCGGCTGCGGGGATGCCCCGGCCGGTGTCGGCGACCTCGATGACGATGTGCTGGTCCTGTTCGGAGGCGCGCAGGGCGATCTGCCCGTCCGGCGCGCTGTACTTGACGGCGTTGTCTGCGAGGTTGCAGATCGCGAGGTCCAGCAGGTCCGGGTCACCCGGTACCGGCGGCAGCGGCCACGGCACCTCCGGCACGGTGACGGTGACCGAGGCGGCGCCCTTGTCCTCGCAGTACGCCGCGGCGTCGCGGAGGAGGGTCGCGACGTCCACCGGTACCCGCTCGGCGGGCGCCTCGGAGATGTCCGCGAGCTTGCGCAGGTCACCGACGAGGCGGGACAGCCGCATCGCCTGGGCGTCGACGGCACGGGCCGCCTCGCCCCCGCCGAGGTTGGCCAGGCCCGCGCGGATCGCGGTGAGCGGGTTCTTGAGCTCGTGGTCGAGGCGGCGCAGGAACAGCCGGTGCTCGTGCCGCGCGGCCTCGGCTGCCTCGGCTCTGGCGCGGGCCAGCGAGCGCCTGACCGCCAGCCGGGCGGCGTACGCGCCGGCGAGACCGAGGGTCACGAGCCCGGCGAGGAAGGCCGGCGAGACCCGGAAGACGACGCGCAGGTCGCCGGCCAGCACGGCGGCGAGCAGGGTCGCGAGCAGCCCGGTACCCAGCACGACGCCGGCCGCCAGCGCCCGCCGCCTCACGGGACCACCACGACGGCCGGCAGGAAGCGGTACCCCTGGCCGGGGATCGTCTCGATCCACTGCGGGGCGCCGGGGTCGCAGGCCAGTGCCCGGCGCAGCTCGGCGATCCGGTTGTCGACGGCACGGGTACCGCTCATCGCGTCCCAGCCCCACACCACTTCCAGGAGCCGCTCGCGGGACAGCAGCTCGTCGGGATGGGTGACCAGGTAGTCGAGCAGCAGTGCGGCTTTCGGGGTGAGCCGCAGTTCCCGTTCTCCCAGCCAGGCCCGCCTGGCCACCCGGTCCAGGCGCAGCTGCCCGGCGCGGAGCTGCCCGGCGGCGCCGAGGGCCGGCAGGCCACGCCGGGAGCGGCGCAGCACGGCCCGCAGCCGCGCGATCAGCTCGTACGGGTCGAACGGCTTGTTGAGGTAGTCGTCGGCGCCCTCCTCCAGGGCCATCGCCCGCTCGGTCGAGCCGCCGACCTGGGTGAGCAGCAGGACGGGGCTGGCCACGCCCGCGCGGCGCAGGCGGCGCAGGACCTCGCGGCCGTCGAGCCTGGGCATCAGCACGTCCAGCACGATCAGGTCGGGATGGCTGTCCTGCGCGATGCCGAGCGCGGCCTCGCCGTCGGCCGCGACCAGGACGGTGAACCCGGAGCGTTCCAGCAGCGGGGCGAGCTGCCCGGTGATGGCCTGGTCGTCGTCGGCGAGCAGGACGACGGGTGCTGGCCCGGTCATCCCCGCGTGGTGCCGTCGGCGGGCTGGCGGGCCGGTGAGAGCCAGTACGCGCAGTACAGCGCGGTCGAGGTCACCACGGTGATCAGCGCCCCGGGCACGGCCATGACCACCCCGGTCACAGGCGCGTCGAACAGCGAGCGGCCGCCGAACCCGCTGATCGCCATCGTCGCCAGGGCCCCGAGGCCCACCACGAGCAGCACGTACCCGGCGGTCGGCAGGCGCCAGAGCAGCTGCCAGGACCGCCGGATGCCCTTGCCTTCCAGCAGTACGGCCATGGGCAGCATCGCGGTCACGATCGCCAGGAGCCACTGGAGCGGGCCGAGCACCACAGCCCAGCCAGACATCAGGAACCGCAGGTAGAGGTCGATGTCGACGAACTTGAGCAGCGTGACGAACCCGGCCAGCTTCATCACCAGAAACCACCCGGCGAGCCGCACCATCCGGCCGGGGCGCGGGCGCAGCGCCGCCGGGAACCCGGCACCTTCAAGGATGGCGAGCGTGGCCGACCAGGTCCACGCGCTGGCCAGTGCCGTGCCGGCGAGGGCGGTCACCGTCGCGGCGATGCCCTCCGCCGGGTTGCGCAGGTAGAGCGCGAGCGGGATGTACGCGAGGGCTGACAGCACGTCGCCGGCCAGGACGACCAGCAGCAGCCGCCACCAGTGATGGCCCAGCCCGTCAGCGACGAGGCTGGTCCACGCCGGGCGCGGCTGGAGGGGCGGGGCCGGGGTGTCTCGTGCGGTCACCGCGTGACCCTAGCCCGAGGCGGGCACGTCCCGCACATCCCCAGGCCCCGTGGTCACGCCGGTACGTGGCGGGCCAGGAAGTCGAGCTGGAGCCTGGCCTGGGCGATCCGCTCGGCGACGACGAAGCTGGAGTGGCCGGCGTCGAACCGGTACACCTCGTGCGGCTTGCCGAGGGCCGCCAGGCGGTTCACGTAGTTCTCCACGTTGCGGATCGGGCAGCGCGGGTCGTTGAGCCCGGCCGTGATCAGCACCGGGGCTGCCACGTTGTCCACGTAGGTCATCGGGGACGAGCGGGCGTACACCTCGGGGATCTCGTCCGGCGAGCCCCCGAACAGTGCCCGGTCGTACTCGCGCACCGGCTCCATCTCGTCCTCGTAGAGCGCGACGGTGTCGCCGATCGGCACGAGGGCCAGGCCGGCGGCCCAGCGTTCCGGCTGGGTACCGAGGCCGAGCAGCGTCAGGTACCCGCCCCACGACGCCCCGCCGATCACGCACCGGGCCGGGTCGGCGATGCCCTGGGCCACCGCCCAGTCGTACACGGCAGCCGTGTCCTCCAGCTCCGGGTGGCCCGGATTGCCGACCAGCGCGTCACGCCACGCGAGCCCGTACCCGTGGGAGCCCCGGTAGTTGACGTGGATGACGCAGTACCCGGCGTCGACGAAAGCCGCGCGCATCGGCGAGTACATGTCCACGTCCTGGGCGTCGGGCCCGCCGTGCAGGTAGAAGACGGCCGGGTGGGGGCCTTCGCCTGCCGGCCGGGCGATCAGGGCGTGGACGTCGCCGACCCAGGCGTCCTCGAGGGGTACGGAGGGCGGCGCCTCGACGCCGAGCAGGACCGTGCCGTCGAGGCGGCGGATCGTCGGGGCGTGCTCGGCGGAGGTCCACTTGAGTTCCACCCCGCCGTCGCGCTGGGCCGCTGCGCCGAGGACGTAGCCGGGCGGGCTGTCCAGCCGGGTGAGGGTACTGGTGCCGAGGTCGTAGCGGTACAGCTCGTGGCGGGCGTGGTAGGCGTGGAGGACGAGCAGCGCGGAGGCGTCCGGGTACCACTTGGCGGTCACCTCACCGGCCAGCCCGAGCGTCACCGGGGTCTCCGCGCCGGTCAGCGGGTCCCAGATGAGCGGTTCCGGCCGGCCGTCGCGGTCGTGGCTGAGCAGGAGCCGATGGCCACCGGGCTCGAAGCCGGTACCGGAGACGCGCAGGCCCAGTCCCGGCCCGTCCCACAGTTCACCGGCCACGCTGCCGTCGGGGCGCAGGACGCGGACGGCACGCCGGCGGGCGTCGGAGTATTCCGAGTGCTCGATCGCGATCAGGGACTCGTCGTCGGAGAGGGCCGCGACGCTCGCGTCGGTCTTCGCCGAGTACACGATGGATTGTCCCGCGTGGATCGTCACGCCTTCCCCGGTCGAGCAGCCGGCGACCGCCAGCGTGCGGCCGATGGCGAGCCCGGCGGGCCACGCGGGCTCCGACATGCGCTCCTGAGCGCCCCCGCCGAAGGGCTCGCGCAGCCACACGCCGCGCTCGTCGCCGTCCGGGTCGGAGAACCACCACACGTACGCGCCGTCCGGGCTGACCGCGCACAGCACTGTGCCCTGGTCGTGGCGGGTGACCTGGCGGTGGGTGCCGCTGAGCCTGTCCCAGGCGTACACCTGGATCGCTCCGGTGACCGTCGACGTGTAGACGGCCCGGTGGGGCAGGTCGCGGGCCTGCTGCGGGAAGGAGAACGACGGCACCCGGAAACGCTGTGTCCAGTCCTGCATCCGCCCAGACTCGCAGATCCCGCCATTCTGCGCATCCCCGCCCGGCGTGGCGGGCACGATGGGAGGCATGCGGCACTGGCGTGAGCAGGTCAGAGGGGCATTCTGGCCGCTGCCGCTGTTCCTGCTGCTGGTCGGCGTCGCGTTGCCGAGCCTGACCGACTGGCTGGACTACGAGCTGGCCCTGCCACCGTCGCTCGTGGACGGCACGCCGCTCAGCGACGAGTCGAACCGGGCCGTCACCAGCGCCGTCACGGCCGCGATGCTGAGCTTCGTCGGCGTCGTGTTCTCCATGTCGCTCGTCGGGTTGCAGCTCGCGGCGAGCCAGATGTCGCCGCGCGTGCTGCGGATCTTCGCCCGGCTGACCATCACGAAGGTCACGCTGGGCGTCTTCCTGGCCACCTTCGTCTACTCGCTGACGGTGCTCGGCACGATCGGGGAGTACAAGGACGCCGAAGGCAACTCGTTCGTGCCGCTGACCTCGCTGCTCATGACGTGGGTCCTGCTGTTCGGCAGCCTGGTCCTGTTCGTGTTCTACGTGAACACCGTCCTGCGGCTCATGCGGGCCACCTACGTGATCGAGGCGGTGGCGAGCGAGGCACGGGCGGTGCTCAACGAGTGGTACCCGGTCGCGGCCGGCGAGCCACTGCCGGAACGCGGCCAGCCCGACTTCGTGCTCGCGGCCACCGAAGCGTCGGTCCTCACAGCGGTCCAGCACCGCCGGCTGGTGCGGGTGGCTGCCCGCTCCGGCACAGTGCTTCATCTTGTACCCAGAATCGGCGACTTCGTCGCCCGGGGCGCACCCCTCTTCCTCGTCTACGGACCGGCCCGCCCGTGGGCGGCCTACGAGGCACTCCACTGGGGCCGCGAGCGCACCGTGGCCGACGACCCCTCGTACTCGCTGCGCCTGCTCGTCGACATCGCGATCCGCGCGCTCTCCCCCGCCGTCAACGACCCGACCACTGCCGTCCAGGCCATCGACCGGCTCGTGGACCTGATGGTCGACATCGGTGCCCGCCCGGCGGCCGCAGGCGTGCACCACGACCGCAAGGGCGTGGCCCGCGTCGTCATCGAGGTACCGGGCTTCGCCGACCTGCTCCGGCTGGCCTTCACCGAGATCCGGCTGTACGGGGCCGGCTCCCCGCAGATCAGCCGCCGGCTCCTCGCCGGGCTCGACGACCTGGCGGCTGTGCTCCCCGAGGAGCTGCTGCCGGAGGTGCGGGCCCAGCGCGAGATGCTGACCGGGGCTGTCCGCCGCCTCGTACCGGACAGCCGGGAGCAGGCGATCGCGCTGACACCGGACAGACAGGGCCTCGGCTGAGCGCTACGGTTGCCCGTCATGGGGAACTTGGGGAACGACCAGCTGGTGGACATCCGCACCCGTGGCCAGGACGCGTCCAACGCCGAGAACATGGCCGGGCTGCTGGAGATGGAGGCGGAGCTGCGCCTCGACACGGAGTTCTGGCCCGGGATCTGGGCGCCGATGTGCGCGCTGGCGGCCAGCAAGCAGGGAGACGGCCGGGCACGGGCCTTCCTCGACGAGGCGGTCAGCGGTGGCTTCGCGCAGCCGGAGCTGTTCGGCACGGACATGGCCGACGCGTTCGGCAGTGACCCGGAGTGGCCGGCACTGCTCGCCGCGATGGCCGCGAACCTGCGCCCGTCCCCCGTGACCCTGCTGAGCTGGCCAGCCATCACCCCGGCCGCGCCGCTCGCCCTCTTCCGGCTCCCGGAGGAACGCGAGGCGATGCTCCGTGAGCGGCTTCCCGCGCCGGAGGCCAGCGCCTGGGAGACGGCGGTGCGGCTGCTGCACTGGGTCACGACGTGCTGGAAGCACACCAACGAGCACGAGCCCTCCGACGACGCCGTGAAGATCCTGGAACGCGTCGACGAGGGAGCCCGGTTCGCCTGCGTCGAGTACTCGACCGTGCTGAGCCAGGCCCTCAACGCCTCCGGCATCCCGGCCCGCCGGGTGGCGCTCCGGCAGCACGGCTACCACGCCGGGCTGGGCCGTGGCCACGTCGTCTCCGAGGCCTGGATCGACGACCTCGGCAAGTGGGTCGTCCTCGACGGCCAGAACGGCCTCTACTGGCACACGGAGGACGGCACGCCGCTGGGCCTGCCCGAGCTGCTCGACCTGGAGACCCGCCCGCCGTTCACGTACCTGGCGGAGGAGACCACCGAGAAGGACGCCGCCCTGTGGTGGTCCTACTTCCAGACCGGCTCCAACGGCACCAGCTGGGGTACCCCTGGGCACTTCGTGCCCGTCTTCCAGGGCATGCCGATGTCGGTCCGTGAGCTGGTGACCGACCGGGCACTGTCCTACCCGGACCTCTCGGAGCTGGCCATCGGCACGGCGGACCGGGACGGGCGGGTCGCGATCACGATGCGGGCCGCGCACCCGTTCGCGGCCGGGTTCACCGTGGACGGCGCCGAGGCGGGCTCCGAGTTCGTGCTGCCGCTCCCGCCGCCCGGCGAGCACGAGGTACGGCTCGCGGTCGTGACACCGTACGGGTCCCTCACCGCGCACACCCTCCGGTACGCGACGGCCTGATCAGGTGGGTGAGCCGGCCGCGGCCCCCGTGGCGAGGTCGGCTCCCCAGCGGGCCAGCGCGGCGTCGAGGTCGAGCTGGCGGCTGCGGGCCTCGCGGTCCCAGTCCCCGGCCGGCACCCGCCACATCACCTCGAACTCGATGCCGTCGGGGTCCTTGGCGTAGATCGAGGTGGCGACGATGTGGTCGGAGGCCCCGACGATCGCCCCGCGCTCCGACAGCCGCTCCGCGACGGACAGCAGCTCGCCGAGCGTGCCGACCTCCCAGGCCAGGTGGTACAGGCCGGTCTGGCCCCTGCGGGGCGCGCCGGCGTCCGGGCCGACGCTGAAGAGCCCGAGATCGTGGTCGTTGGCGCTGCCGGCCGCCTTGAGGAAGACCGCTCCGGGATGCGCCGCCGAGACCTCGAAGCCGAGGGTCTCCCGGTAGAACTCGGACGATACCTCAGCATCACGGACATAGAGCACAGCGTGGTTGAGCCTGCGCACAGTCATGGTCACTCCCTTGGTTGACGCATCAACTATGCCACTAGGATGGGGACCATGACCACCTGGCTCAGCCCGGACCAGCTCCGCGACTGGCGCTCCTTCATCACCCTGGCCGAGATGCTGGAGGCCGGCCTGGCCCGCGACCTCGCGCCCTCCGGCCTGTCGTACCCGGACTACGTCGTCCTCGTCGTGCTCTCCGAGGCCCCGGAGCACCGGCTGCGGATGCAGGACCTCGGCACGGCGCTGTCGTGGTCGAAGAGCCGGCTGTCGCACCAGATCCGCCGGATGTCCGGGCGGGGGCTGGCCCGCCGCGAGGAGTGCTCCGGCGACGCGCGCGGCGTGTACGCCGTCCTCACCCCGGAAGGCCTGGCCGCGATCAAGGCGGCGGCTCCCGCGCACGTCGAGAGCGTCCGCCGCATGGTCGTCGACGTCCTCACCCCCGCGGAGCTGGCCACCCTCGGCACCCTGGCCCGCAAGCTCCAGTCGCGGATGTGAGGGCGATCCGCTATCTTGAACGCGTTCAACTGAACGTGTTCAAGGTGCGGGGGCGAAGATGAAGATCGTGATTCCGGGCGGTACCGGCCAGGTCGGCCGGCTCCTCGGCCGCGCCCTCACCGGGGCCGGTCACGAGGTCACCATCCTCACGAGGCGGCCACGGGGCCCGCGTGAGGTGGCATGGGACGGCGCGACCCTGGGGCCGTGGGCCGCGGAGCTCGACGGCTGCGACGCCGTGATCAACCTGGCCGGCCGGAGCGTGAGCTGCCGGTACACCAAGGAGAACCTCCAGGAGATGATGGACTCCCGGGTGGACTCCACGCGCGCCGTCGGGCAGGCCATCGCCGCCGCCAGCCGGCCACCCCGGGTGTGGCTCCAGATGAGCACCGCGACGATCTACGCGCACCGGTACGACACCGCCAACGACGAGGCCACCGGCGTCATCGGCGGCACGGAACCCGGCGTGCCCGGCTACTGGGGCTACAGCATCGACATCGCCAAGGCCTGGGAACGCGAGCAGGAACTCGCCCCGGTACCCGGTACCCGGAAGGTCGCCCTGCGCTCAGCGATGGTGATGAGCGCCGATCGGGCCGGCGTCTTCGACTACCTGCTGTGGATGGTGCGGCTCGGGCTCGGCGGGCCGGTCGCCGGCGGGCGGCAGTACGTGTCGTGGATCCACGAGCGCGACTTCGTGGCGGCGGTACTGTTCCTGCTCGGGCGGGAGGACATCACCGGCCCGGTCAACCTGGCCTCCCCCGGCCCGCTGCCGCAGCGCGAGTTCATGCGGGCGCTGCGCGGCGCGTGGGGCGTGCCGGCCGGGCTGCCCGCGACCCGGATGATGGCCGAGATCGGGGCGTTCGCACTGCGGACCGACACGGAGCTGCTGCTCAAGAGCCGCCGCGTCGTACCGGGCCTGCTGCTCGGCGCCGGGTTCTCGTTCGAGTTCACGGAGTGGGCGGATGCGGCCCGGGACCTGGCGGGGCAGGTACGAGCAAGGGGGAAGAAGTGAAGCGGTTCGTCCTCACCGGCACGCCGGGAGCTGGCAAGACGACGATCCTCGGCGGGCTGGCCGGGCTCGGGTACACGGTCGTCGCCGAGGCGGCCACCGACGTCATCGCGGCCAGCCGGCGGCGGGGCGAGAAGCTGGACGGGCCGGACCTGATCGACGAGATCGTGGCCTGCCAGCGGGAACGGCAGGCCGGCGCCGCCGGGAGCGTGCAGTTCTTCGACCGGTCGCCCGTGTGCACGTACGCACTGAGCGTCTACGCCGGCCGCCCGCCGTCAGCGGCCCTGGAGGCCGAGCTAGACCGCATCCAGCGCGAGGAGGTCTACGAGCGCCGCGTCTTCTTCGTCCGCACCCTCGGCCACGTCGAGCGCACAGCCGTACGCCGGATCACCCTCCCTGAGGCGCTGAGGTTCGAGCGGATCCACCAGGAGGTGTACGAGGCGCTCGGCTACGAGCTGGCCGAGATCCCGCCCGGCCCGGTGGCCGGGCGGCTGGCGCTGATCACGAGCCAGGTGTAGTCAGCCCGAGCAGCGCCCGGACGTCGGCGTGGAAGCGCCCGGCCGCCGCGAAGCACTCGGGCGCGTCGGTCGTCAGGTAGCCGTGCTGTAGGCCGGGTTCGCGGCGCGCGATCGTGCGGACACCGGCGCTGGCGAGGCGGGCGGCGTACAGCTCGCCCTCGTCGCGGAGCGGGTCGTGCTCGGCGGTGACCACAAGGGACGGTGGCAGCCCGGCCAGGTCCGCCGCGAACAGCGGGCTGACCTCCGGCGAGGACCGCAGGGCCGGATCCGGTACCCAGTTGCCGGCGAACCACTCCAGGTCCGCAGCGCTCAGGTCGCAGCCGGTGAGCGCGATGCTCGGCTGGCTCAGGGTGAGATCGGTGTTCGGATAGCACAGGAACTGCCCGGCGAGCCGGCCCCGCAGCCGGAGCGCGACGAGGGCCGCGAGGGTGCCGCCGGCGCTGTCCCCCGCCACCGACACCGACGGGTACCTGCCGAGCGCCCACTCGGCCGCCCCGAGCGCGTCGTCGAAAGCCGCCGGGTACGGGTGCTCGGGCGCCAGCCGGTAGTCCACGGACAGGACGGCCAGCCCGGTACCCGCCGCGAGCCGCCGGCACGCCGCGTCGTGGGTGTCCACGCTGCCGATCGTCCAGCCGCCGCCGTGCAGGTACACGACGCAGGCCGGGGACTGTGGCTGGTAGAGGCGCGCTGGTGCGGGTACACGATGGTGTTCGGTCTTCATGGCAGGGCCCGGAGTCCGGGCAGCGGCCCGCAGCCTTCCCGCCTCGCGGATCTCAGCAAGATCATCCACCCCGGCGAGGTTACGGCACCACGCCCTGGCCGTAGACTCGGGCACAGCATGGACGACATCGATCGCGCGCTGGTCGCGCTGTTGCAGCAGGACGCCACCCGGGCATACGCGGCGCTCGGGCAGGCCGTCGGGTTGTCGGCTGGCGCCGCGCACGACCGGGTGCGCAAGCTCCGCGAGCGGGGCGTGATCCGGCGGACCACAGTGGACGCCGACCCGGCGGCGCTCGGACGCGGGGTCCTGGCCTACGTGATGGTCGAGGCGAGCTCGTGGATGGGCGACTCGGCCGCCGCGTTCGCGGCC
Organism: Longispora albida DSM 44784; assembly: GCF_000379825.1. Lineage (GTDB taxonomy): Bacteria > Actinomycetota > Actinomycetes > Mycobacteriales > Micromonosporaceae > Longispora > Longispora albida. The sequence goes on along the minus strand of NZ_KB903836.1, from coordinate 304,920 downwards.
CTGCCGGAGATCCAGGAGGCGCACGTGATCGCCGGATCGGCCTCGGTGCTGGTCAAGGTGCGGACGGGCAGCACGGAAGCCCTGCAGGGAGTCCTGCGCCGGATCTACGAGATCGACGGCGTGACCGGCACCAGCGCCACCGTCGTGCTGGAGACGTTCTTCGAGCGGCCGGTGGACCCGGGTGCCCCGAGCCCACCGGACGGCACGTCAGGCGTTTGACGTGTAGGTCGTGAAGGCCATGTTGTCGGCGAGCGTGCCCACGTTGCTGAAACAGATCACCTTGGCCTGCACACCCGACGGGGCGAACGGCGTCCACACGCTCTCCAGGTTGCACCAGTGGCCGTAGGTGCCGGCCAGGGCCGTGACCTGCATGTGGGTGCGGCCACCCCAGACCCCCGGATACATCATCGTGTACTTGCCGGGCGGCACGGCCACGAACGTGTTCGGCGGGGCGATCGGGTTGTAGTTGCTGCCCGCCGGAGCCCCGGCCAGCGTGGTCTCGTACGCGAACCGGTTCGACCCGGGCAGCACACCCGTCACAGCCCGCTTGTGGTGGTACGACAGCGTCCACCACGTGTCGGTGAGGGCACCGTTCGGGTTGGTGCACGAGACGAGCACCGAGTAGTCGGGCCCGCTGTAGAACCAGTTGTCTATCTTGCACCGGCGGGGCAGGTCGTTCACGTGCTGCGCGGTGGCCTGCCAGTCACCGTTGTAGGTCGCCAGCCCGCCGCTGAGCCCGGCGAACCTCGCCTCGTACCGGCCGGTCCCGATGTGCGTGACCGTCACGGCTCCGGAAGCTGAGTTGTAGGCGTCGATGATGGAGCCCGCGAAGTCCGAGTGGACGTAGGCGTGCGCGCCGGCCCCGGCCGGGCCGGAGCTGCGCATGTAGGACACCGTGAACTTCGACGGATCGGGCGACGGGCCCTTGAAGCACAGCACGGTCACGACTTTCGAGGTGCCGCTGTCGGCCCAGTTCTCGATCTCGCAGTACCTGCCGTTGTCGTTGACGGCGGTGACGTGGACGACGCCACGGCTGTCGGCCCCCGACGAGCAGGGCAGGACCACCGCGTACTTGCCCGGCGTGACCATCGTGATCGTCGCCCAGGACAGCGGGCACGCCGTCTTGAACGTGCCCCACTGGTAGGCGGTGTTCATGGTGCTGCCGGGAGCCGGGGCGAGGGTGTCGTTGTAGGCGAAGGCCCACACGTCGGGCACGGCCGCCTGGGCCGGCATGCTGGCGGTGAGCAGGGCTGTCAAGGTCAGCGCGAGGGCTGCGGCGGATGCCAGCAGCCTGCGGAGATATGCGTGCATGGGCGGTCTCCACTGTGGATGAGGGATCCCGTCACGCTAGAGGCTCGACATATTCACGACTGTCGCTGACATGACGCGAGGATGGCACGTTGTGCGCCATCCTCGCAGTTCCCGTCCGCCCCTTACGCCGGCATCCGGTTGATCGCGTGGTCACCCGTGGCCCACAGGTACTGCACGGCGTAGGCTCGCCACGGCCGCCAGCGCTCCGACCTGCGGATCAGCGCCCCCGGGCTCTCCGGCAGGCCAAGCCCGGCGGCTGCGAGCCTGATGCCGAGATCAGTGGCCACGAAGGCGTCCGGGTCCCCGAGCGCGCGCATCGCGATCGTCTCCACCGTCCACGGCCCGATACCCGGCAGCGCCGCCAGGTGAGCCCGGGCACGCTGCCAGTCTCCGCCGATCCCCAGGTCCACTGTGCCGTCCGCGAGAGCGCCGATCAGCGTCGTGAGGGTACGCCGGCGGGTGGCGGGCATCGCGAGCGTCGCCGGGTCCACAGTGGTCAGCTGTTCCGGCGTCGGGAACAGGTGCGTCAGCCCGCCTGCCGGGTCGGACACCGGCTCGCCGTGCGCGAGGACGAGGCGGGCGGCGTGGGTACGCGCGGCGGCCGTCGAGACCTGCTGGCCGAGGACCGCGCGCACGGCGAACTCGGCCGGGTCGGTCGTGCGCGGTACCCGGCGGCCCGGATCGGCGGCCACCAGCGGAGCCAGGGCCGGGTCCTCGGCGAGCAGCGCGTCGACGGCCGCCGGGTCGGCGTCCAGGTCGAGCAGCCACCGGCACCGGCTGATCGCGTTCGACAGGTCCCGCAGGTCGGTCAGCGCCAGATCACACGCCACGTACCCGGCGGCGGGCCGCAGCGTCGCGAAGCCGTGGCCGTGGGGCAGCCGGAGCGTCCGCCGGTACGCGCCGTCGCGCCACTCCTCCACGCCCGGCACCGCCGTGGCCGCCAGGTGACCGAACAGGTTGCCGGGGCACAGCGGAGCCCGGTACGGCAGCCGCAGCGAGATCGTGCCGGACGTCGCCGGGGGCCTGCCCTTCGCGAGCCGGTCGCGCAGCTCCGTCGGGGACAGCGCGAACACCTCTTTCACCGTCTCGTTGAACGTGCGGATGCTCCCGAACCCCGCCGCGAACGCCACCTCCCCCATCGGCAGCGCCGTCGTCTCGATCAGCAGCCGGGCCGTCTGCGCCCGCTGGGCACGGGCCAGGGCGAGCGGGCCGGCCCCGAGTTCCGCGCCGAGCTGCCGCTCGACCTGCCGGATGCTGTACCCGAGCCGGGCTGCCAGCCCCGGCACACCCTCCCGGTCGACCACCCCGTCGGAGATCAGGCGCATGGCCCTGGCCACGAGGTCGGCGCGCTCGTTCCAGCGCGGAGAGCCCGGGCTGGCGTCGGGGCGGCAGCGCTTGCACGCCCGGTAGCCGGCCTGCTGAGCCGCCGCGGCGCTCGGGTAGAAAACCATGTTCTCGACCTTCGGCGGCGGCACCGGGCAGCTCGGCCGGCAGTAGATCCTGGTGGTCAGGACCGCCGTGAAGAACCAGCCGTCGAAGCGGGCGTCCCGCGAGTGCACGGCGCGCACGCACCGCTGCCTGTCCTCATGCATCGGGTCAGCATCCCCGCAGCACCCGGGTGTGGTCCAGCGGGAATGCGACGTCGTATTCCCGCGACCCCTCCACGTCCACGTCGTATTCTCGCCAGCGGGATCCGGACATGCCGGCCAGACTTCCCAGTTATGACCAACGCGCAGCTCTTCCGTTCCCTCCACCACACCGGCTCCCCGCTCGCCCTCCCCAACGCCTGGGACGTCGCCAGCGCCCGCATCGTCGAGGACGCCGGGGCGGCCGCCGTGGCCACCACCAGCGCCGGGGTGTCGTGGAGCCTCGGTACCCGCGACGGCGGCAACCTGAGCCGTGACCGGGCCATCGACCTGATCGCCCGGATCGCGGCGGCGGTGAGCGTGCCGGTGACCGCCGACATCGAGGCCGGATACGCGGACAACCCGGCAGGCGTCGCCGGCACCATCCGCGCCGTGATCGAGGCCGGGGCCGCCGGCGTCAACATCGAGGACACCATCGCCTACCAGCAGCTGCCGATCGCCGAGCAGTGCGAGCGGCTGGCGGCGGCCAGGGCAGCGGCCGGAGACGAGCTGTTCATCAACGCGCGGATCGACAACTTCCTCCTCGGCTTCGGCGAACCGGAGAACCGGCTCGCCGAGACCATCGAGCGAGCCACAGCATTCACCGCGGCTGGTGCCGACGGGATCTTCGTCCCGGGCGTCGTCGACACCGAGACGATCACGGCGCTGGCGGAGGCGGTCACGGTCCCGCTGAACGTGCTGGCTGGCCCGGGCGCTCCCGACGTGGCCACCCTCGGCAAGCTCGGCGTGGCCCGGATCAGCCTCGGCTCGGCCGTCGCCGAGGCCGCCTACGCCGTCGCCCAGCGCACGGCCCGCGAGATGCTCGGCCAGGGCACCTACACCTCCCTCGGCGAGGCCCTCACCTTCGGCGAGATCAACGACCTGCTGTAGTACCCGCGCAGGGCCGGGACGCCGAAGCCGTCCCGGCCCCCGGGGTCAGCGTGCCGTGAAGCCGCCGTCGATGGCCAGGCACGCACCCGTGATGAACTTCGCCTCGTCGCTGAGCAGGAACGCGGTGAAGGCCGCGATCTCGGCCGGCTCCGCGATCCGGCCCACCGGGTGCAGCGCGGCGATCTGGGCGGCCCCCTCCTCCGTCGCGCCCATCGTGGCCCGGAACAGCGGGGTGTCCACACCGCCGGTCAGCAGGGCGTTGACCCGGATGCCGCTGGCCGCGTTCTCCAGGGCCACCGAGCGGGTCAGCCCGGCCACGCCGTGCTTGGCCGCCACGTAGGGCGCGACACCCGGCATGCCGACCGCGCCGAGGTTCGAGGCGTTGTTCACGATCGAGCCGCCGCCGGACGCCAGCAGCGCCGGTACCTGGTGCTTCATCGCGTAGAACACGGAGGACAGGTTCAGCTCCAGGTCGGCCCGCCAGTTCCCGTCGCTGATCTCCTGTACCGGGCCGAAGGCACACACCCCGCCGGCGTTGTTGAACGCGCCGTCGAGCCGGCCGTACTCGTCCAGCGCCGCCCTGACCACCATCGCGTTGTCCTCCTCCCTGGTGAGGTCGGCCGCCGTGAACAGTGCCCGGCCGCCAGCCGCGCGGATCTCCCCGGCGACCGCCTCGCCGCGTTCCTTGCCACGAGCCGCGATCACGACGGCGGCTCCGTCCGCCGCGAGCCTCCCGGCGACAGCCCGGCCCATGCCGGAAGTACCACCCGTGACGATGTACACCTTGGACATTGCGCTGCTCCCTCGTTGCCTGCTTGATCAACTAGTTCGATCCTGGCTGGGCGGAGCGCGCCGGTCTGGCGGCAAACAGACGTGTGAACCCGGCCCTCGGCGGCCGATTCCCGCCAGGCCCGCCGCGACCTTTTCGTGACGCGGAGCCGGCCGTCCGGGTACCGGGAAAAGAGCCGTTCGGCCTTGGACGGACCCCGTGACCTGCCCTCACGCTGGATGAACATCCCCTGGCCCCCAGCGGGAGGAGGTTGACGAGATGACAGACCGGATCGACGCGCTCATCGGGCCGCTGCGCCGCAGGCGGCTCGTCGAGGCGCACGGCAGGCGGCTGCGCCGGCAGGACCTGCTGCCACACGCCGCCGCCAGGGCGCTGGCCGCCGAGGCGTACGACCGGCGCTCGCCCTACGTCCTCGCCGCACCCGGCCAGACCTGGCGGCTGCTGCGCGGCACGCCCCGCACGATGCGCATCGACGCCGTGCAGGCGCACAAGATCCTCGGGCGGATGGCCTGCTGCACGTTCGACGACGGCGAGACGCTGGCCATCAGCCTGGGCGACCTCGACACGCGCTTCGAGCTGCTGGAATGGCCGTGACCGATCAGTCTTCGTAGCGGGCGGCGAACGCGGCTGCCCGCTGGCGCAGTGCGGCGCGCAGCGATGCCGGGGCCAGTGCTTCCGCATCGGTACCGAGCCGCCACAGTGCCCACTCCGCGTGTGTTGAGTCCTGGTATGTGACCTCCGCTCGGAGCCAGCCGCCGGCATCGGGTTCTTCGGCGCGGACAGCGATCGCGGTGTACACGAGCTCCTCGCGGCGGGCCGGGTTCACCCGTACCGGCACGGAAATATGGCCGTCGCCCAGGAACTGCGCGGAGCGCTCCCGCCAGATCCGGTCCAGGTCGACCTGGTCCGGCCGCTCGGCGGGTTCGGGAAGTTCCTCGGCGGCCAGGACGCGCGACAGCCGGTAGGTACGGTCCGCGCCGGATCGCGTGGCCAGCAGGTAACCCCGGCCGCGCACCGTGACCAGTCCGATCGGGTCCACGGTGCGCCACTGCGGGTCCTGGCCGGTGGCCGAGTAGTGGATACGCAGCTTGTTACCGGCCAGCACCGCCCGCCTGACCTCGGCCATCGTCGCGCCCGGCACCTCCTCGGTCATCGCCCGGCGTGCGAGCAGGTCAGTCTCCGGCTCGACGAGAAGCCGCTGCGCCGCGTCGCTCGCGGTGAGCCGGTGGCCCTCGGGCAGCGCGTCGGCCACCTTGCGGATCGCGGAGGCGAGCACCGGGCCGAGCCCGAGCGCCTGCTCCCCGCGCCCCGGCCCGGCCACCAGCAGCGCCAGGGCCTCGTCGTGATTCAGCCCGGTGAGCTCGGTATGGAACCCGGGCAGCAGCTCGAACCCGCCGTGCCTGCCCCGCTCGGCGTAGACCGGCACGCCCGCCGACGACAGCGCCTCGATGTCGCGCAGCACCGTGCGGGTGGACACCTCCAGCTCGCTGGCCAGGGTCGCTGCCGACAGCCGGCCCCGCTGCCGCAGCAGGAGCACGAGCGAGATCAACCGGTCAGCACGCATCGCAGAACTTTACCGCGATACATGACAGAGGATGTCGTGATTAGCTGCGAGGCTGGTCAGCATACGTTTCCTACGAACGGAGCTGACATGACAGTCGAACGAGCAGCGGTCAACCCGTGGCCGTGGTCGGCGCAGCTGGGTTACAACCAGGGCGAGGTCGTCTCCGGGCACAGCAGGACCCTGTACTGCGCCGGGCAGGCCGCCATGAGCGCCGACGGCAAGCCCGAGCACCCCGGTGACATGGCGGCGCAGCTGGCCCTGAGCCTCGCGAACCTGGAAGCCGTGCTCGCCGAGGCCGGCATGTCCCTCACGGACCTCGTCCGGCTCACCGTCTACACGACCGACGTGGACGTCCTCTTCGAGCACTATGGCGTACTGGCGGGACGGCTGGCCGCCGCCGGGGCCACCCCGCCCACCACGATGCTCGGCGTGACCCGGCTGGCGATCCCCGGCCTGCTGGTCGAGCTGGAGGGCACAGCCGTGGCGTGAGCCCGGTCAGTCGTCGCCGAGCTGGGCGTCGAGGGTGAGGGCGAGGCGCTGGAGGATCTGCTCCCGCGTCTCGCCGGTCTCCCCCGACAACCAGGCGATCAGCTGGTTCTCCACGAGCAGGTGCACGCCGGTCTTGCGGCTGTGCAGCCAGCCGGCCTGCGAGAAGGCGTCCTGGATGGCGGTCATGTCCTCGCTGGGCAGCGGCGTGGAGATCCGCACCTCCAGTGTGGGCGGCGGGATGACCTGGGCGACGAGGTCGGTCCGCTCCCTCGGCGTCAGGCTGCTGTCCCCGAGGATGGTCAGCGCTGCGATCCATTCCTGCACGAGTTCACGGCTGCTGGGCATGGCAAAACTGTACGTCGTCTGGCCGGCCGGGTAACGCTGCCGCGATCAGGTGTCGGCGTCGCGTGGCCGGTCCTTGTCGCGGCTCGGCTGGACGCGTTTCGGCTCGCCGGGCATCTTCGGATAGTCGGGCGGGTAGGGCATGTCGCCGTGCCCGGCGTGCTCGTCGCGTTCGGCCCACTCCAGTACCGGGCTCAGGTCAGCCGGGGAGTCGTCGATCGCGGCGTGCGGGTCGCCGGTCGCCGCGAGCCGGGGCGGCACGGTCGCGAGGTCGAAGTCGTCGGGCTCCACCTGGGACAGCTCGTCCCAGGTGACCGGCGTGGAGACGGTGGCGCGGGGGTTGGCGCGCAGCGAGTACGCGCAGGCGATCGTGCGGTCCCTGGCTGTCTGGTTGTAGTCGACGAAGACGTGCTCACCGCGTTCCTCCTTCCACCACGCGGTGGTGACGAGGTCGGGGCGGCGGCGGGCGACCTCACGGGCGATGGCGATGGCGCACCGGCGTACCTCGGTGAACGTCCACCGTGGCTCGATCCGCACGTAGACGTGCACGCCACGGCCGCCGGACGTCTTCGGCCAGCCGGTCCAGCCCAGCTCGTCGAGGATCTCGCGGACGGTGCCGGCCACGACCACGGCGTCGGCGAAGCCGGTACCGGGCTGCGGGTCCAGGTCGATGCGCAGCTCGTCGGGCCGGTCCACGTCCTCGCGGCGTACCGGCCACGGGTGGAACACGACCGTGCCCATCTGCGCCGCCCAGATCACGTGGGCGAGGTCGGGCGGGCACAACTCGTCGGCCGTCCGTCCACTGGGGAACTTGATCTCGACGGTCTCGATCCACGGCGGCACGCCCCGCTGCGGGATCCGCTTCTGGAAGAACATCTCGCCGCCCACCCCGTCGGGGAACCGCTGGAGCGTGGTCGGCCGGTGGTGCAGGGCACGCAGGATGGCCTCACCCGCCGCCTCGTAGTAGCGGACGACGTCCAGTTTGGTGAATCCGCGCTCGGGGAACATGACCTTGTCCGGGCTGGACACCCGGACAGCGTGCCCGGCGACTTCCAGTTCCACGGCCTCGCCCATGATCCGTACGGTACGCCCGGCGGGGCCGGCACCGGGTCAGTTCCCGCAGAACTGGACGTTGACCTCGATCGTCGCCACGTCCTTCAGTGTCCGGCCCATCGTCATGCAGTCGTCGGAGGCGATCGGGTACTTGTGGAACTCCAGCGACCCGGCGGCCAGCCGCCGCACCCCCGACGGCAGGTCTGCGGCCAGGTCGACCTCGACGGTCATCGGCGGGTCGAGGCTCGGGTTGCCCGTCCACACCGTGCGGACCTCGACCGGATCGCCGTGCAGCTCCGGCCCGTTGTCCAGGCACACCCAGCGCGGCATGGCCGCCGTGTCGATCAGCGAGTAACGGGCGCCGTCATAACTCACAGTAACCTTGCCTCGGAGGGCGAAGCAGGCCGGCAGGAAGCCGGGCCACTGGGCGACCCTGACCCGGTCCACCCGGGCTGTCTGCGCCACAGGCGCGCCTTCCATCGCCGGGATGGCCACTGGGGCCGGGGCGGCCAGCGCGGCGGCGAGCGCCGCGATCATCAGCGTATCCATGAGCGCAGACTACATACGGTGACCGTCTACAGGGGTGGGATCGAGGTTCCCACGATGGGAGACGCCTGGATCCGGCTTGCGGCGCCGCGAACGGCTCCAGATACTCGCCGCGTGGACACCGTGCGCCTCACGCCAGCCCAGCTGGCCGCGATCGACCATGTCCGGCGGGGTGCTGCGCCGCCGCCCGTCGCGGTACCGCACGCGGCCGGGCTGGTGGCCGCCGTCGCCGCGCACGGCCGGATCACGCTCAACTTCCATCCCGACCGCGTCCTCCCCAGTGGGCGGACGGTCGCCGAGTCGATGGCGGCCTGCGGCAAGTACCGGGGGCAGTACGAGACGGGGCTGTCCAGCGGCAGCCGCACGGCGTTCGCTGGCGGGCTGCGCGACAGCTGGGAGCTGGCGCTGTTCGGCGGCGCCTACCACGGGCCGGGTGTGCTGCCCGGCGACCGGCCCAAGTACGGGGCGCTGAACCTGATGCGCCACGCCGACGGTGCCGCGCCCCGTTTCGGATCGTGTCACGTCCGGCTCCGGCCGGAGGTCTCGCACCGGGCCACGTTCTGTTACGGGGACAGCCACCTCGGGCCCGAGTTCACGGGCACGCTGGCCGCGTTCGAGGGGGTGCTGGGCGGGCTGGTCGCCGGGGCTGCCGCCAGCGGGTACACCCTGGGGGTTTCCGGGGTTGATCCGGTGGCGCACCTGCTGGACCTGGCCGCCCAGCCTGCCCGCCCGAACGGCCGGGCGCTGGACGACTACGTCGAAGCGCAGGTCCACGGCGAGATCGACCTGGTCAGGGACGCGGAAGCGCTGGTGCTGGACCCGTCGTTCCGGGGAACGGCGGCCGGGGAGCAGCTGGCCTCCATCGGGGTGCCGGTGGAGTGGCACGCCGGTTTCGTGCTCGCGGCGGATGAGGTCGGCGCGGACTTCAGGGGGCCGGTCATGCCCCGCCTGGCCGCCTGGATCTGCGCGGAGGGTGAGGAGCTCACCGCGTCCGTTCTCGGACGGGCAGCCGCAGGCCTGCACCGCGACTCGCAGAACTGGGCACGGTGGGGCACCGAGGACGAATGCCTCCAGTACGTCAAACAGCTCTGGCATGTCCTCGTATGGTCCGGACGGGCGGCCGGCGAGCCTGTGGCAGAGTAGAGCGATCATGCACCCACAGTCACTCCAGTCAGACTGCTCGAACTGCTTCGGCCTGTGCTGCGTCGCCCTCGCGTTCACCGCGTCGGCCGACTTCGCGATCACCAAGGCGGCCGGTGACCCCTGCCCCAACCTGGGTGAGTCCTTCGGCTGCGGCATCCACGGCAAGCTGCGGGCCAAGGGCTTCCAGGGCTGCACGACCTATGACTGCTTCGGCGCTGGGCAGCAGGTCTCCCAGGTCACCTTCGGCGGCCGGTCCTGGCGCGAGGCTCCGGGCACAGCCCCGCAGATGTTCGCCATGCTCCCGGTGATGCGCCAGCTCCACGAGCTTCTGTGGTACCTGGCGGAGGCCGTCACCCTCCGTCCCGCCCGCCCCCTGCACCCCGCACTGCGCGCCGCCCAGGCCACGATCGAACAGCACACGCGCGAGGACGCAGGCACCCTGCAGGCCCTCGACGTCGCGGCCCTCCGCCAGCAGGTCAGCGAACTCCTCCTCGAAGCCAGCAAGCTCACCCGCGCCAAGCACCGGGGCCGCGAGCAGCGCAACGCCGACCTGATCGGCGCCCGGCTGCGCGGGGCGAAACTGCGCGGGGCCAACCTGCGCGGCGCGTACCTGATCGGCGCCGACCTGCGCGGGGCCGACCTCACCGACGCCGACCTGATCGGCGCGGACCTGCGCGACGCCGACGTGTCCGGTACCGACCTGTCCGGCTGCCTGTTCCTCACGCAGGCCCAGGTCAACGCCGCCCGGGGCGACGCGGCGACCAGGCTGCCCGGCGTGCTCCAGCGGCCGGCCCACTGGCGGTAGGCGGGCGCTGGCACCGGCGCAGTACAGTGTCCCGGCCGACCACAATGGATACCGGGGACACACAAGTGGATATCGACTCCCTCGCCGTCGCAGCCGTCAGTTCCATCGCCGCCAGCCTGGCCGCAGGTAGCGCCGGGGAGGACCCGGTGTACCTGATGGCCGCAGCCAGGCTCCACTCCTCCGAGACCGGCGACGCGGCCCTGACCGCGTGGGAGCTGGCCCCCGGGGATCTGGAGGCGCGCGAGACCGTCACCGCCGTGCTCGCCAGCCTGCTGCGTGAGGACCCGGGCTTCGCGTTCAACCTCAGCACTGTCCTGTCCCCCGCGCCGCCGGTGTACATGCCGGAGCCGGGTTCCGGTGCGGTGCCGGTGCCGCCGGCTCTTCCCGCGCCCGTGCCGTCCCCGGTCCAGAAGGGACAGGCGGCGTTCCGCTCGTTCCACGCGAGCGTCGGCAGCGGCGGGCTGGCGGCCATCGCGGGCGGCATCGTGTTCTACCTGCTGGTCGGGGCGATGGCCGGGGTGTTCCTCGTCGGCAAGGACGGGCCGGACGAGACAGCCACCGAGTTCCTGGAGGCCGTCGCCGAGGGGGACTACGAGGGCGCGACGAGCCGGATGTGCCGCTCCGACCAGGACACCCAGAAGGAGCGCGACAAGATCCTGTCCAGCCTCCAGAAGGCGGCGGCGAAGCTGGTGGACCTTGACGACGACGACACGGCCGGCGAGCGGGCCCGCAAGCGCGCGGAGCTCAAGAAGCTGAAGTTCGTCGTCACCCGGGTCGAGGAGAACGGCGACACCGCCACCGTGTGGGTGAAGGTGGACCACCCCAGGGTTGAGTACAGGCAGCCCGCGGACGACATCCCGCTGATCAGGGAAGACGGCGACTGGAAGGTCTGCCTGTCGATCGGCTGAGCTTCATCTCGCCTCACTCAGCTCGACCAGGTGCCCGTCCGGGTCGCGCAGGAAGCAGCGCACCTCCCCGCCCCAGTCGTAGGGCGGCGTGAGGAACCGCGCGCCCCGGGCGGTCAGCTCGTCGTAGGCCGCCTGGCAGCCGGCGACCCGCAATGTCATCGCGTGGCTGACCCGGCCGGGGTCACCCGGCCCCGCGAAGGTCACGTCCGGCTTGTCCGGCGTCGGCTCACCGCCGGACACCAGCAACAGCCAGCTCCCGTGGAAGTCGATGACCACACTGGAGCCGTACTCCCGGTAGAGCCGCCCGCCGAGCAGCCCGGCCCAGAAGTCCTTCGAGGCCGCCGGGTCGGCGACCACCAGGATGTGGGTGACCGCGGAGATCTCCATGACCGCTGACGCTACCGGGCCCATGGCCGGGCCGTAGCCGGTTCACAGCGGAGGGATCTCCCCCAGTTCCCTGACGACGGCCGCGAAGGCGCGGATCTGGTCGTTCTCCGACTCCGACCGCCACACGAGGCCCCACCGGCCGGGGCTGCCGCCCACGATCGGCACGTGCACGATGTCCGGCCGCGTGTTGTACACGGTCGCGTGCGCGAAGATCTGGTGGATCGCGTCGGTGGTGGAGATGATCGCGTGGATCTCGTCCAGCGTGGATATCGGCGTACCCCGCTCGATGGGCCGGCCGCTGGGTGTGAAGAACGGCATGTAGGCGTTCTCCCAGTAGTCGGGCAGTGGCCGGGCGGCGCTCAGCACCGGCTGGTCACCGAGTACCTCGATGGACACCGAGCTCTCGCCGGCCAGCCTGTGCTGCGGGCTGACCATGAGCATCCGGCTCTCGGTACGCAGCACGGGGCCGGTGGTCAGGTCCGGCTCCTCGACCGGCAGCCAGCAGATCATGAGGTCGATGTCTCCCCGGCGCAGCGGCTCGAACGGCTCGAGGAACGGGGTGGGCCGGATCACGAAGTCCCAGCCGGGATGGCGCCGACGGTACGTGTCGAAGTACGGCCGCATCTCGGCGAAGAACCCGGCGATCGTGCCGATCCGCAGCAGCGGCTTCGTACCGCGCGCCACGAGGCTGGCCCGGTCGATGCTGTCGCGCAGCCCGGCGAACAGCGGGCGCAGGTCGTCGCGGAGCTGCTGGCCGACGGCTGTGAGGTGCACGACGCGGCTGGTCCGCTCGAACAGTGGTGCGCCGATCGTGCGTTCCTGCTTCTTGATGGCCTGGCTGACCCGGGCCTGCGAGATGAAGAGCCGCTGCGCTGTCCGTCCGAAGTGGAGTTCCTCGGCGAGCGTCAGGAAGATCTCGATGTCGCGCAGTTCCATGCCCCGCCCCCGTGCCGCCTGTACCGGAGGGCGAGTCTAAACGATCTTGGTGTGGTGCCGGTATCCCCGGCACCACACCAGTCTCCCCGGTCACCTCGGCGGGAACGGGATCTCCGCCAGGACCGGCAGCAGCTGCTCCTCTTCGTAGTCAAGGTGGAGGGTCAGCTCGGTGGCCAGCTCGTCCAGTTCGGAGAGGAAGGCGGCCGGGCTGGCCTCGGCGATCGTGCCCAGCAGGGCCGCCAGGGACGACTGGAGCCGCGCTACGGTTTTGTGTTCCTCGCGCAGCCGGTCGATGGCCGGGGCGAGATGCGGGTGCGACGCGGCCAGCGCCGGCATCATGTGCGCGTCCTCGCTGGTGTGGTGGAACTCCAGCGACTGGCAGAACGCCAGGCAGTGCTGCCGCAGCTGGAGACCGAGCCCCGGCGCCGCCCCTGGTACCCGGCCGGCGAAGTAGGCGCCGGCCTCCGACCTGACGTGCTTGAGCTGCGACCGGAGCCAGGTGTGCACCTCGATGAGCTTGTCGGCCAGGTTCGCGACCGGGACCGGTTCGTCGGGCTCGGAGCGTTCGAGGACGACGACGGGCAGCGTACGGCTCGTGCCGGCCTGGTAGTCACCGTAGCCCGGGACGCGCTCGACGACGTAGGCGAACAGCTCGTCCCGCCTGGCACCCTCCGCCGGTACGGCGACGGCGCCGAACTGCTCGGTGCCCACCTCGACGCTGACCATCGGGTGCGCGAGGACGTTGTGGTACCAGGCCGGATGCTGGTCGGAGCCGCCGGCCGAGCCGATCACGAGAAGTGCCCCGCCGTCGTGGCGGACGTAGCCGAGCGGCACGGTGTGCTCCCGCCCCGACCTGGCGCCGGTCGTGGTGAGCAGCAGCAGGTCGCCGCCCTCGAACATCCCGCCGACCCGGCCGCCGTTGGCCCGGAACTCCTCGATGACGGACTGGTTGAAAGACATAGTTCTCCTGTGGTGTTGGGGTAACGCGGTCGCGCGCACACCGGGTACGCGGAAAAAATGGGTGTGATGAGCCCGCGAACCTTGCAGGAGAAGACCAGCCCCGAGTTACGTCATGTGACCAAAGCGCTCGTGTGACCAAAGCGCTCAGGGGGCAAGAGGGAAGAACCGCAAGGGACGGCGGACGGTGCGAGATCTAGCGCGGCAGCTTCAGCGCTTACGAGTCCGTGTTCATGGCATCGTCCCTTGTGCAGGTGACACCCAGCAGCCGGCCTGCCCAGATCTCCTGGCCGGTGCCACGTGGCACGCAGACCATTCAAACCGGGCAGCGGCCGGCTGTCAACGCAAGGCAGATCACTTCACGATCACTGGCAGGCCAGGCTCGCACCGTTCCCGATGAGGTTGCCGCTGTAGCTCCAGCCGGTGACCCCGGTCGCGAGATCGGTCAGGTATGTCCACGCCAGGCCGCGCCGGTCGGTCGTGAAGCACCGGTAGTGCAGGGCGTCGTCCGGGCTCGCCTGGCCGATCTGCTGGCAGTGCGTGCCCGCACCCGTCCGCAGCGGCACGGTGAACGTCGCCGCGTTCCCGAAGGTGCCCTCGTCGGTGGCGGGCTCCCAGCCACACCAGCCGCGAGGGCCGGTCTCCGCCTGCGCGGGCAGGGCGGTCGTGGCGCTCACCGCCAGCAGCATCGCGCCGGTCACCAGACCCAGTCTCATCACTCCTGCGCCCATCGCACCCATGTCAGCCTCCCCCGTGTGGTGTCTCCCATCCACCATGCGCCAGGCACGCCGCGCCGCTCCAATACCTGCGGCCATCCCCGTGGGTTATAGATCTTCCGGTGTACCGGAGGGAGCCTCAGCCGCCCGTCGCGGCCCGTTCGGCAGCGCTGCGCAGCACGCAGAACTCGTTGCCCTCGGGGTCGGCGAGCACCGCCCAGCCCGTCCCGTCCGGGTCGCGCTGGTCGGTGACCAGGCTGGCGCCGAGGGCCAGGATCCGGCTGACCTCGGCGTCCCGGCCCAGATCCTCCGGGGTCAGGCACACGTGCACCCTGTTCTTGCCGCGCTTGGGCTCTGGCACCTGCGCGAAGTAGAAGGCCGGCGCGCCGGGCGGCTGCACGATCGCGACCGGGTCGCCCGGCTCGTCGTCCTCGCTCATGGGGACGCCGAGCAGCTGGCTCCAGAACACAGCGAGCCGGTACGGATCGGCACAGTCGATGGCGATGTTGCGGACGGTGAAGCGCATGGCCGGACCCTAACATTGGCCACTGACACTCTCGCGAGGCATCGGGAGGCACCGATGGGCAACCGGACAGCGCTCGCCGCGAGCCTGGCCTCCGGTACCGGGGCCACGCTGCTCGCGGGTGCCCCCGGCATGGGCAAGTCCTGGCTGCTGGGCGAGGTCACGCGCCGGGCTGGGCGGCCGGTGGTCTCGGCCGGGTGCCGGGACCTGCCCGGTACGCCGTTCACGGCCGCCCGCGAGCTGCTCGACGCCCTCGGCCTGCCGGACGTCCGCGACCCGGCCGTGTACGAGCTGTGCCGGGCGATCCGGGCCGGCCTGCGCGACGCCGGCCCGGTGCTCGTGGCACTCGACGACCTCGACCTCGCGGACGAGCCTTCCCGCCAGGTGGTGTCCTGTGTGGCCGGCCGCCTGCCGGCGGGGGTGGCACTGGTCGCGACGTGCACGTCGCCCGTACGGCTGACCGGGACGCGCGTCGACCTCGGCCCGCTCACGCCCGGCGAGGTCGCTGCCTTCCCTGGAGTCCCGCCCGATGAGGCAGAAGCGGTGTACGAGGCGACGGGCGGGATCCCCCGATACGTGGCCGGCCGGGGCTCCCCGGTGCTCGGCGCGTGGGCCGCCGGGCAGCTCGCGTCCCTGTCGCAGCGGGCGAGGCTGGTCACGGAGACCCTGGCGCTGCTGGCCGGCCCGGCTGGGATCGGGCAGCTGGCGGCGGTGTGCGGGCTGAGCCCGGCCCAGGTCGCCAGGGCGCTCGACGAAGCGCAGGCGGCCGGGCTGGCCAGCGGCGAGGAGACTGTCCGCTGTGGACCGCCACTGCTCGCGGATGCCGTGGCCCGGGCCATGTCCCACGAACGGCGGCGCGCCGTCCACGCGGCGATCCTGGCCGGGGCCCGTACGTGGGCCGATCCGGAGCGGCTGCTCGCGCACGCCAGGGGCGCCGGCGACGCGGCCGAGGTCGCCCGGCTCGTCGGGCAGGCCGCCGGGCAGGCTCAGGCCGCTGGTGACGCGGCCGGGGCGGCGCGGCTGCTCGGCACGCTGATCACCGAGCCAGGGCTGCCGGCCGCCGGGCACGCGGCGCTGGCTGGCCGGCTCACCCCGCTGGCCGTGAGCGTCCCGCAGTGCGCCGACACGGCCGGGCTGCTCGAAGGGCTGCTGGCTGCGATACCGGCGGGCGGGGCGCGCGGCGAGGTCCGCCTGTACCTCGGCATGCTGCTCAGTTCCCAGGCGGGTGACGAGGACGCCGGGCGGGCCGAGCTGCTTCGGGCGCTGAAGGACCTCAGGTACCGCCCGGCACTGGCCGCCCGGGCCATGTCCGCACTGGCCCTGCCGTACTGGAGCACCGCACACGTCACCGAGCACGTCCAGTGGCTCGACCGCGCGGCCCGGACGGCACCGTCCACAGGGGACGTAGCCGTGCTCGCCGGCATCGCCGTGAACCGGGCGATGGCCCTCCTCGAACTCGGCGACCCGCGCGCCTGGCCCACGATCGGCGAGCTGCCGGTCGACGCGGAGTCGGAGGCGGTGCGGCAGCAGCTCGTGCGGGGGTACACGGGGCTGGCCGACGCGGCGATCACCCTCGGGTACCTGCGGCCGGCCGCCGGATTCGTGGCACGCGCCGAGGAACTGGCCAGCCGGGTCGGTGCCGGCGTCGCCCCGTACCTGCCGGTCGGCAACCGGATGCGGCTGGACTGGGTCACCGGCCAGTGGCAGGGCCTGGCCGGCCGGGCAGCCGGGCATCTGGCTGCCAACCCGGACAGCCCTTATGCCGCAGGGGTCGCCCCGCTCGTGTGCGGAGCCCTCGCCACGGCGGCAGGCGAGCTGGAGCTGGCAGGCCGGTACCTCACCGACCCGGCGGCCGTCGCGCACGAGCACCGGTCGGGACCGGAGATGACGGAGTACGCCGCAGCCGGCATCCGCCTCGCGCTCCGCCTCGGCGAACTGCCCCGGGCGCTGTCGATACTGGACCGGGCGGCGGGCCGGGTCCGCGCCAAGGGCTGCTGGGCGTGGGCCGCCGACCTGGCCGAGGCCGGTGTCCAGGCACTGCTCCGGTCAGGCGACGAGGCAGGCGCCCGGGAACTCCTCGCCGCGTTCAGGACGGACATGGAGGGCCGCGACCATCCACTGGGGACGGCCGTGATCGTGGCATGCCGGGCAGCCGTGGACGGCGACGCCGACGCGCACGGCGAGGCGGCAGCGCTGTACGGCGGGCTCCCCCGGCCCTACGACCAGGCCCGGGAACTCGCCGCTCAGGGCCGCGCCCGTACAGGGCTGGCGGGGGCCGGGTTCCTGGCCGAGGCGGCTGAGATCTTCGCTGGCCTCGGGGCGCGGTACGACGGGGACCGGTGCGCCCAGCTCCTCAGGCGGCACGGCCGGGCGGCCCCGATGGCCCGGCCCGGACGGCGCGGCTACGGCACCGGCCTGTCGCCCCGGGAACGTGAGGTGGCCCGGCTGGCCGCCGCCGGGTACGGCAACCGGGAGATCGCAGGCCAGCTCTTCCTCTCCGTCCGCACCGTGGAGAACCACGTGGCCAGCCTGCTGCGCAAGCTCGGGGCAACAAGCCGGGCGGACATCGCCAGCCGCATGGTCTAGGCGTGCGCCGGGTGGCTCACTTCTCGTAATAGAAGCCGGCGGCCTCGTGAACCTGTCCTTTTGGCGGCGCCTTCACCTGGAGCTTCGTGCCGTGGCCGGTCATCGTGGTGGTCATATTCAGCGGCGGGCTGTTGCTGGGCTCGAATCCGACCGTGATCGACGTGACCCAGCCATGCTCGTCCGTGGTGGCCGTGAACTTGGCGCTGATGATGAAGACAGCGATCATGCTCGGCGCGCCCACCGGCAGGAAGGGTTTGAGGATGTTGCTGCTTTCGGGGCTGAACGTGCCGGCGTAAGCGTGCGGGCCGGTCTGCCGGACCGACCCGATCGCTGAGCTGAACTTGACGAGACCGGTGGGGTCACCCATGTCAAAGTAAGCGAGGCTGTCCTGCTTCACCCGGCTCAGGTCCAGGTGCACCCAGGTCTGGTCGTCCGGTTCCCGCGTGTAGCTGTCCTGGCCGATCACGATGCGCTGGATGGCTGACGGGCTCTTTCCGCCAGTGATGTTCACGGTGGACTCGAACACCCGCTCCCCTGGATCGTGTTTGCCGGTGCCTTGCACACTCGCGCCTTCAGGGAGGCTGCCCTGCACGGTGTACTGGTATGCGGCGCCCTGTGACCTGCGCAGTGCCTGCAGGAGTTCGTTACGCACCGGATCCGCCGGTGGTTCGGTGGTGGCTGGTTCGGCGGTGGGTGTGAGCTCCCGGAACACTGGCGGTGCGGACGCTGGCTCACCTGTACATCCGCCGGTCCAGGCCAGGACACCGGCGAGGCTCAGGGTGAGTAAGCCGATCCTGCGGTCTTTCATGCGATCCCCGTAAATGTTCGTCCTTGCTGAGCAGCGAAACGATATCGGGCACACGGCAGCAGGCGTGCCCGGCCCAGACCGCTCCCGCTGGTGCTGTGCGCCCCGTCCCGGCCGGGCCGCATTGTTTAGGTAGGTGGTACCCAGGATTCCCGGATTGTTCCGGCCGGCGGTGAGGGCCGAAGGTGTCGGGGACGCAACAGCGTCAACCGATACCAGGGAGGAATCGTGCGTCCCCTCAGCACAGCTCTTCTGATCGCCGCGATGGCCGCCGTACTGGCACCAGCCGTCCCCGCGGCAGCGGCCGAACCAGCGGCCGGTTACATCGTCACGCTCCGGGACCAGGGCACGGACCCGGGCGCGCTGGGTTCCGGCTACGCCCGGCAGTACGGCGGGCAGGTCGGCCACGTCTACCGGCACGCCGTGCGCGGCTTCGCCGGCCAGTTCACGCAGGCGGGTGCGGCGGCGATCGGCCGTGACCCGCGTGTCCTCGCCGTCGAGCCCGACGTGCTGGTCCACACCACGGCCCAGGCCACCCCGACCGGCATCGCGCGTTCCGGGGCGGCCGGCAACGCGAACCTGAAGATCAACGGCACGGACGACTACAGCGTGGACGCCGACATCGCGGTGATCGACACCGGAGTCGACGCCGGGCACCCCGACCTGAACGTCGTCGCCCGTACCAGCTGCCTCAACACCACGACGTGCACCGACAACTCCGGTACCGACGACCACGGCCACGGCAGCCACGTGGCCGGCACCATCGCTGCCCGCGACAACGGCATCGGCGTGGTCGGCGTGGCACCGGGCGCGCGGATCTGGTCGGTGAAGGTGCTCGACTCCTCCGGCAGCGGCCAGTTGTCCGGTGTGGTGGCCGGCATCGACTGGGTCGCGGCGCACTCGGACGAGATCGAGGTCGCGAACATGAGCCTCGGCTGCAACAACTGCGAGAACGCGAGCATGAACACGGCGATCACGAACGCAGTCGGCCGGGGCGTGGTGTTCGCCGTCGCCGCCGGCAACAACCACGCGGACGCGAGGACCTTCTCCCCCGCCAACCACCCCGACGTGATCACGGTGTCGGCGCTCGCGGACTTCAACGGGGTACCGGGCGGCGGCGCGGCCTCCACCTGCCGGTCCGACCAGGACGACACCCTGGCCGACTTCTCCAACTTCGGCAGCGTCGTGGAGATCACCGCCCCGGGTACCTGCATCTACTCGACCAGCAAG
The DNA here is from genome assembly GCF_000379825.1 of Longispora albida DSM 44784. Classification (GTDB taxonomy): domain Bacteria; phylum Actinomycetota; class Actinomycetes; order Mycobacteriales; family Micromonosporaceae; genus Longispora; species Longispora albida. The sequence continues at coordinate 285,313 of NZ_KB903836.1, read as the reverse complement.
GACGGCGGTTACGCCACGCTCTCCGGCACCTCGATGGCCGCCCCGCACGTCGCCGGGGCCGCAGCGCTCCTGACGGCCAACGGCAACCGGGCCACCGGGCGCGACGGCGTCGCCGCCGTACGGCAGCGGCTCCTGGACACCGCGAACACCAACTGGACGGACGACTCCGGCGACGGCGTCCGCGAGCCCCTGCTCGACGTGTCGTCCACGGCGGACTACCCGGCCGGTACGCCCGACCCGGGCCGTCCGGTGGCCGCGTTCACAGCGGCGTGCTCGGCGGAGCACCTGACGTGCTCGGTGGACGCGAGTGCTTCGCGGGATCCGGATGGGACGCTCACCGGGTACACCTGGGAATTTGGCGATGGCGCGACCGGGAGTGGCAAGACGGCCAGCCACACCTATCCGCGCGCGGCCTACTACAGCGTCAAGCTGACGGTGACCGACAACGCCGGCAAGACCAATGTCGCGCGGCGGCTGGTGAAGGCCGGCGACCTCCCGCCGACCGCGGCCTACCTGGGGCGGTGCAGCCGGGCGGTGTGCTCGTTCGACGCGTCATCCTCGGCGGACGCCGAGGGCCCCGTCTCCGGGTACACCTGGAGTTTCGGTGACGGCACCAGCGGGACGGGCAGGACGGTCAGCCACACGTATCCGGCAGAGACCCGCACCTACACCGTCAGCCTGACCGTCTCGGACAGCCGTGGCCAGACCTCGGCCGTGACCAGGCAGGTGCGCTGCACGAAGGTCGTCACCAGCGCGATCTGCTTCGCTTCCTGAGTTCTCCCGCTGACTGCCGGGGCGTGCGCACGCCCCGGCAGTCAGGCGTCCAGGCCGTCGAGCCAGCGCAGGAGGCGGTCGCCCTCGCGGATCATGATGCCGGGATCGCGCAGGGCACAGGCCATCAAGGACATTCCCTGGTACCCGGACACAAGCGTCACCGCCAGATCCTCCGCGTCGTCGAACCCGGCCTCACGGAACTGCTCCGCTGTCCAGCCCAGCAGCCGCCTGATCACGCCACCGGCCTCGGCGTCGAGCGTGCCGTCCCCGCGTTTCCCCAGCTCGGAAGCCAGCGAGCCCGTCGGGCACCCGTACCGCGCCGCCAGCTCCCGCTGCTCCACCCACGCGGCGACCAGGCCGCGCAGCCGGTCGAGCGGGCCGGGCAGCTCGCCGAGCCGGGCTGTCAGCTCGCCCAGGTACGCGACGTGCTCCGACAGCGCGGCCTGGACCAGCTCGTCCTTGGTCTTGAAGTAGTAGTACAGGTTCCCGACCGGCACCCCGGCGACGCGGGCGATGTCGGCGAGCGTGGTGCGCTCGACGCCCTGCTCGTGCAGGACCTGGGCGGCCGCGGCCGTCAGCCGGCGGCGCTTCTCCGTCCCGCGCGGCTGCGCGGCCCGTACTGAGTTAGTCACCTGACCCACTATAGACAGCCGGCCGCCGGTTGTGTACTGTCCACTCCCGACGGAATAAGTCAGTCACCCAACTAACTTCTGGAGTGGTACCCATGATCATCGTCACCGGAGCCACCGGCAACATCGGCCAGCACCTCGTCCCGCTGCTGGCCGGGGCCGGGCACGCCGTCACAGCCGTCTCACGCCGCGCGGAGCTGCCCGGCCTCCCAGCCGGCGTACGCCACGCGCAGGCCGACGTCGGCGACGCCGCCAGCATGCGCGAGGTCCTCGACGGGGCCGAAGCGCTGTTCCTGCTGGTCGGCGGCGAGCTGAACGCGTATGGCGAGAGCCCTCACGCGCTGCTCAAGGTGGCGGCCGAAGCCGGAGTGCGCCGGGTAGTCCTGGTGTCCTCGCAGGTCAGCGCCACCCGCCCGGCCGCACGCTCCCACGACCGGCTCCGCGAGTACGAGGCAGCCGTCCGCGAGTCCGGGCTGGACCACACGATCCTCCGCCCGGCAGGCTTCGCCTCCAACGCCTACGCCTGGGCCGAGCCCGTCCGTACCCAGCGGACGATCCACGCGCCCTTCGGGGACGTGGCCCTGCCGGTCGTCGACCCGGCCGACATCGCGGCCGTCGCGGCGGCGGCCCTGACCGGGGACGGTCACGCCGGCAAGGTGTACGAGCTGACCGGCCCCGAAGCCATCAGCCCCCGCCAGCAGGCAGCCGTGTTCTCCGAGGTACTCGGTGAGCAGGTGACCTTCGCCGAGCTGTCGCGCGAACAGGCCGCCGGGCACCTGGCCCAGTTCATGCCGGAGGAAGTCGTCGGCGGGACGCTGGACATCCTCGGCCAGCCACTGCCCGCCGAGCGGCGGGTCAGCCCGGATGTCGAGACGGTGCTCGGCCGCCCGGCGAGCCCGTTCAGCGCGTGGGCGGCCCGGAACCTGCCGGCCTTCCGCTGACAAGCCGGGCGGGGCTTCAGGGAGTTGTTTCCAGCCAGGCGGGCAGGCGGCCGAGGCAGTCTGCCCAGCCCTGGGCGTGGTTACCGGTAGTGGTCTCATCCGAGTGGCCAGTGTGGACGATCACGATCTCGGTACCCGTGCCGCCGGCCACAGGGCACAGCTCGATCGCGACGACCGTGACCTCGGAGTCACCCTCCCACTGCCAGGTGAACTCCAGCCTGGACGGCTCGTCGACCACCCGGTACTCCCCCGTCACGGCCAGGCCGTCGCCCGAGATCCGGTACCGGCCGCCGACACGCAGATCGGCGGCCGCAGCCGGGGACAGGCGCTCGGGCCAGAACCAGGCGGCCAGCTCCCCGGGGGCGGTCAGCGCGCGCCAGACGCGAGCCGGGGCGGCGCTGACCGTGCGGCGCAGTTCAAGCTTCATCGGTGTCTTCTTCCTCCAGGTACCGGGCCAGGTTGCCGAGCCGCTCCGCCCAGAACTCGCGATAGCCGTCCAGCCAGGCGGCGGCCTCACCGAGCGGGCCGGCCGTGAGCGTGCAGACCTGCGACCGGCCGGCCTTCACGCGGGCCAGCAGGCCTGCCTGCTCCAGCACCGTGACGTGCTTGCTGACGGCCACCAGCGACATGTCCAGCGGCGCGGCCAGCTGGGCGATCGTGTGCTCCCCGCCAGCCAGGGCCGCGAGGATCCGCCGCCGGGTCGGGTCGGACAGCGCGTGGAAGGCGGCATCCAATCCGCGACGGTTAACCATGTGGTTAAGTATTCCCAGTGGCCCCGGCGGGCGCAACCCCCGTCGATAACCGGGGCTTAACGCCTGTTGCCGGATCGGCCATTGTTCCCGCCCGGCGCGCTGGCGATGCTTGGCCCGGCCCTTGATCAAGTACGCGGGAAGTGGGCGCGGGTATGCGTTCACGCTCAGTCCATTGCAACGGACTCGCACCTGGCGTTGCATTAGCGCTCAGTCACAGTGCAATGATTATCGGCCGCCTAGCTGCACAAACACTGATCATGCGCAATGATCGTGTTGCAGGGACATGGAAAGCAACGTAGCGTTTCGCACATCGGAAACAACGACGAGCCACACGGAAGAGGCACCATCATGCAGCAGTTCGACACCACCGCCCCGATCACCGCTATCCTCGACATCCCGGCGGGCACCGTCCGGTTCGCCGCGGCCGAGCGGGACGGCACCGTGGTCGAGGTCGGGCCGGCCGACCCGTCCAAGGACCGCGACGTGAAGCTGGCGGCCGAAACCCAGGTCTCCTACGCCGAGGGCGTGCTGCGGATCGCCGCACCGGAGAAGAACCAGGCGTTCGGCTCCTCCGGCTCGGTCAGCGTGACTGTCCAGCTCCCGGCCGGGTCGCACGTCGAGGTGAAGGCCGCCAGCGCCGAGCTGCGCACCTCGGGCCGCCTCGGCGAGGTCCGCTACGACGGTGCGCACGGCTCGGTCGAGATCGCCGAAGCTGCCGGTGCCCGGATCACCACCCAGGCCGGTGACATCGCGCTCGGCCGGATCACCGGCCCGGCGGAGGTCCGGACGGCGAAGGGCGACATCCGGATCGCCGAGGCCACGGGCGGCGCGCTCACCCTGCGTACCGAGGCCGGCGACGTGACGGTCGGCGTGGCGGCCGGGGTCTCGGCCTTCCTGGACGCCGGTACCTCCTACGGCCGGATCAGCAACGCGCTGGCGAACACGGGCAGTGGCTCCGCCCAGGTGACCATCCACGCCACCACCGCCTACGGCAACATCACCGCCCGCAGCCTCTGACCCGCGTTCCCCGGGCCGGCCGCAGCACTGTGGCCGGCCGGCCCGCCCGTCATCGACCGAGAGGTTCCAGAGCCATCATGAGCACGAAGAAGCTGCTTCGGCCCCTCCTCCGGGCAGGTGTCACAGCACTCGCGGCCGCACTGCTGGCCGGAGTGGCGGCCGCGCCCGGGGCCGCCAGTGCCCACGACGGCACAGCCGCCCGGAAACGCCCGGAACTCCAGAAGGCCATGCAGGACATCGCCGCTTCCGGGTTCACCGGCGTCCAGCTGCGCGTGCGCGACCAGCGGGGCGAGTGGGCCGGCAGCGCGGGAGTACGCGAGCTGGGCGGGACCGCCCGGCCGTCCGTCAACGGGCGGTTCCGCGTAGGCAGCGTCACGAAGACCTTCACCGCGACCGTGGTGCTCCAGCTGGTGGCCGAGGGCCGGATCGGGCTGGACACCCCGGTGGCCGGTCTCCTGCCGGAGTTCGCTCTGGACCGGCGGATCACGGTGCGGATGCTGCTCCAGCACACGAGCGGGATCTTCAACTTCACCGGGGAGTACCTCCCGGACGGCACGGTCGTGCCGGGCATCGTCTCGGCGGGCAAGGAATGGGTCAGCACCCGGTTCCGCACCTACACCGACGAGGAACTGGTCCGGTTCGCACTGTCCCACCAGCCCCGCTTCGAACCCGGCGCGTCCTGGAGCTACTCCAACACCAACTACGTGCTGGCCAAGCTGCTGATCGAGAGGGTGAGCGGCCGCTCGTACGCCACGGAGACACACCGCCGGATCATCCAGCCGCTCGGCCTGCGCGGCACGTTCGTTCCCGGAACCTCGACGGAGATTCCCGGCCAGCACGCCCACGCCTACTACAGCTACGAGGAGAACGGCGAGCAGAAGACCGTCGACGTCAGCAGCCAGAACCCGTCGTGGATCTCCGCAGCCGGTGACATGATCTCGACCACCGAGGACCTCGGCACGTTCGTCTCGGCACTGATGCGCGGCAGGCTGCTGCCGCTCTCGCTGGTGGCCGAGATGCGCACGCCCGATCCGGTCGCGGGCTACGGCTACGGGCTGTTCGTGCTCGACGGGGTCACGCCGTCCCCGTTCCCGCAGCCGAGCTGCAAGGTCACGCTCGTCACGCACAACGGCGGCGTCCAGGGCTACGGGACGCTGATGTACAGCACCCCCGACGGCCGCAGGACCCTGACCGCCTCACTGACCTACGTCGACAACGCTTCGGGCTCCATGCAGGGACCAGGCCGCAGCGCCATGCAACGTCTCGTCAACGAGGTCTTCTGCGACGGCCGGGCATAGCTGGCCACACCAGCGAGCGCCCCGGCTACAGGCCCAGCCTCCGCATTGTCAGCAGAGCTGCCGCCAGCGAGTCGGCCACCTGGAACTGGTTGGTCTCGATCAGTTCCCGGAGGCCGGCCGCGTCCACCACGACGATCTCGGTCTGCTCCATCGGATCGTCGGCGGGAACCGCGCCGGGGTAGGCATCCTCAGCGAGGAACAGGCGGCTCCAGCCGGTCATCTTCGTCGGGTACGAGCTCGTGTCTCCCAGGTGGACGAAGTTCCCGGCCAGGTAGCCGGTCTCCTCGCGGAGTTCCCTCCGGGCTGCCTCCAGCGCCGTCTCCCCCGCGTCCACACCACCGGCCGGGAACTGGAGCATCAGCTGCCCCGTCCCGTGACGCCACTGCCTGACCAGCACGAACTCGCCGCCGGGCGTCACAGGTACCACCGTCGCGATGTCCTTGGACTCCCAGACGTGGTACCCGGGCACGACGTCACCCGACGGCAACTCCACATCGTCACGCCGGACCCGGAAGTACGGGGAGTCGATACACGGCTCGGACCGCACAGTTCGCCATTCCATCTCCGCGGGACCTATCTGCTCGTGGGTGTTCAGCTGGGCTTGATGCGGTAGAGCACGTTACGGCGCAGAGGGCTGCCCTCCGGCACCTTCGGATGGTCGAAGTTCTCCGCCGGGTCGCTGGCCATGCCGAGGCGCCGCATGACGGCGATCGAGCGCTCGTTGGCCGTCGCGGTCATCGACACGATCTCGGCGAGACCCAGCGGGCCGAACGCGTATTCGAGGACAGCGCGAGCAGCCTCCGTGGCGTACCCGTGACCCCAGGCTGAGCGGGCGAACCGCCAGCCGATCTCGACGGCGGGCGTGAAGTGCGCGTCGAACGTCTGCTCCCACAGGCTGTAGCCACGCTCGTCGAAGCAGGCCTCGCTGAGGTCGACGATCCGGTCGCTCTGCTCGCGGCTCAGGGGCGAGGAGAAGTACTCCATCACCTCCGGGTCAGCGTTGAGCGCGGCGAACGGCTCCCGATCGGACTCCTGCCAGCGCCGCAGCCGCAGCCGCTCCGTCTCCAGCTCAGGTTCACGCATCCGCCGAGCGTAACCATTGATCAAATGTGCCGCTGCCCCTGCCCGCCAGCGGAAACGCGTTCCAGCGGCAGGGCTCGGTGCCGCAGGTCTCTTTCCTCCTACCGGGTGGCCGATTCGACGACGGCGGCGACGAGCTGCTGGTTCTCGGGGGCACCCCCGCCACCGCCGAAGGAGAAACGGCGTCGCGTGTAGCTGTAGGCGATGCCGGAGTCCGGATCGGCGAACGCCTGCGCGCCGACCGCACCACTGTGGCCGAACGCGCGTGCGCCAAGGCCCGCGTACCGGACAGCCTGCGCCTCGAAGCCCAGCAGGAAATGGTCAGTCTCGCCGGTGACCACGTCGATGCCCCGGGTGTGCGGCGCGGTGAACTCGGCCAGGACGTCCTCCCGGAGCAGGGGTGCGCGTCCGCCGACTTCGCTGATGGCCGCCGCGTACATGAGGGCGAGTCCCCGCGCGCTGCCGATGCTGCCAGACGATCCGGGGCCGAGCGCCCGCACAGTACGGTCGCTGGCGAAGGTGACCAGATCGGTGGGCGGGGTGGCGTTGAGGTTGAACGCGATACCCGTCAGCGAGTCGGGTGCGGGCATCCCGGCATCGAGTGCCGCTTGCTGGTGCGGGAGCAGCGGCTGGACAGGCAGGTACCTGTGCTCCTCGCTGCCGGGCAGCCCGAGGTGGAAGTCGATCCCGTACGGCGCCCGGACGCGCTGCTCGAACAGCTCCTGGAGCCGCAGCCCGGTGACCCGGCGCATCACCTCGCCGGTCAGCGCGGCGATGACGAAGGCGTGGTACCCGTATGCGGTACCAGGCTCCCACCACGGCTTCTGCCCGGCCAGCCGCGCGGCGAGCACCTGGTCGTCCGCGAGTTCGGCGAGGGTGAACCCGCCCTCGACCCCGATCAGGCCAGCCTGGTGGGACAGCAGCTCCCGTACCGTGATCGAGCCCTTGCCCTCGGCCGCGAACTCCGGCCAGTAAGCGGCCACCGGCGCGTCGAGCTCAACGGCGCCGTCCTGAACGAGAAGCGCCATCACGAGGTGGGCAGCCCCCTTGCCCGACGAGTACAGCGCCAGCAGCGAGTCCGCAGACACCCCCGGCCCCGTCCACAGGTCGGCGACCTGCTGCCCGTGCCGGTAGACAGCGAGCTGGGCTGACAGCCCGGGCTCGGCGGCGGCGACCTGGGCGAAGGCCGCGCGGGCCGCCTCGAAGCCGCTGGCGGTGGTACCGCTGACAATGTCCTCTGTGGCCTGCATGTGCGTCCCCCATATTCTCTTCGTCGGTGTGTTCAGCTGGCGATGATGTGCTCGACCGGCGGCCCGGTCAGCAGCGCGGCGCCAGCCGCGAAGGCTTCGGCCATGTGCGGGCTGGTCAGGTGCGCGTCGAACGCCGCGCGGGACTCCCACTCCTCCACCACGACGAGCGACCCGGGATCGGTGAGGTCGGCGAACGTGCGGTAGGAGAGGTTACCCGGCTCGGCCCGGGAAGCGTCCACGAGCGACAGTGCCGTCTCGCGCACCCGGTCCTCCAGGCCGGGGCGCGCGGTGAGCCGGGCGACCACGGTCACGGCGCCGCACCGGGTCTTGGCGGCCAGCGCGTCCAGCAGCCCGCTGACCAGGTCGATGGTCCCCGGGTCGGTGAGGTTTCCCGTCTCGTCGAAGCGCTCGTGCGCCCGGAACACGACAACCTCCGGCTTGACCACCAGGTCGGCGTCGATCCACACGAACGCCTGGCGCAGGGCGAGCTGGGCCCGTACCGAGCCGAAGTTCGTCGGCGCGGCACCCATGATCGCGGCAGGCTTGCGGTGGAGCGGCGAGTGCGCGCCGGGCCCCGGCGTACTCGCCCAGTCCAGCGCGTTCTTCAGCACGCCGGGAATGCCGTAGTTGAACTCGGGAGTGGCGATCAGCAGCCCGTCGGCCTCCGCGATCCGCCGGCGCAGCTCGGCCACCGGCGCGGGCCGGAGTTCCGGGGTGTCAAGGTCCTGGTCGTACGGCCCGATGTCGCGCAGGCCGTCGAAGATCTCGATGTCGAGCGTGCTGGGCTGGAGTTTCCGCGCCGCGCGCACGAGCGCGGAGTTGAACGAGTCTTCTCGCAGGCTGCCGGAGATGGCGAGAATCCTGGCGGGACGCGGCATGGCTGCTCTCTTCCTGTGCTCTGGGAATGACGCGGGAGGTGGTCCGAAGTGGCCGGACGGGATGTGGCCCCGGGCTGGTGAGCCGGGGCCCGGTGGCCGGGCAGGCGGTCCGGTAGGGCCGCCTTGCCGATCTAGACCGTATGACGCCCGGGCACGCCCGGGGAGGGACCGGGGGCGCCACGAAGAGGACCTGACGCGCCAAGATCAACTCTGTTAGGCTCTGCGCCGTGTCACAGAGGACGACTCGTGCGGACTCGGACCGGCCCGCTGGCCCGGCGCTGAGCGGCACAGTGTCCTCGGCGATGGGACGCTTCGCTGTCGGCGCGGCCCGCTCGGCCGGCATGTCCGGGGCCAGGCTCGCCCGGATCCCGCACACCGGACCGGACATCCTCGGCGACGGCCTGGTCCGCGTGCCGACCAGCTCCGTGCTCTGGCTCTGGGAGCAGGTCATCCTGACCGACAGCGGTACCGGCGTCGGCGCGTTCGCCGCCAGCCGGGACCTGATCGACGCCTTCCGGGTGATCGGCGAGTACATCGGCTCCCTCGGCGATCCGGGGGCCGACCAGTTCGAGGTCGTCGAGGACGGCGCACTGGTCACCGTCCGGTACAGCACGGGAACGGCCGAGCAGGACGTGGTCACCGCCGTCGAGCAGTTCGGGATCGGGCTGATGATCACTCGTGCCCGGGCAGCGGCCCACCGGGACATCCGGCCCGTGAGCGTGTCGTTCCGGCATCGCGCGCCTGCCGTACCCGGCCCGCTCGCCGAGCTGCTGGGCACCCGCAACATCGCGTACGGCGCGCCAGCCAACACGGTCACCTTCCTGCGCTCCGACGTCGCCGCGCCCCTGCCCGGCCACCACCCGGGGCTGCTCGGCATCCTGCGCGCCCACGCGGACTCCACCTTGGCAGAGGCCAGGCCGGTCCGTACCTGGCTGGAAGCGTTCCACGCCGCCGCCTGCCAGGCGTCCGCCGAGGAACCGAACCCGTCGCTGGCCACCATCGCCGCCCGCATGGGCACGACCACCCGTACCCTCCAGCGCCGGCTCGCCGAACACGGCACCACCTGGCGTACCGAGGCCGAAGCCGCCCGGGCCCAGCGTGCCTGCGAACTCATCCGCGCCAGCCAGCTGCCGCTGCACGCGATCGCCGCGCGGACCGGGTACAGCGACCCCCGCGCCCTGCGCCGCGCGGTCCGGCGCTGGCACGGCGTGAGCCCGAGCGAACTGCGCCAGGCCGGGCTACCTGGCGAGGCGGCGGCGTAGGAGACGGGCCGCCGGAGTCCTCAAGATCCTGATTAGGATGGCGCGGTGAGACTCCTGGAGATCCGCCGGTTCCCGGTCAAGTCACTGCTCGGCGAGCAGGTGACCGAGTCGGGGGTCGGTGACCGCGGCCTGACCGGCGACCGGCTCTGGGCGGTCCGCGACGAGGACGGGAAGTTCGGCAGCGGCAAGAACACGCGCCGGTTCCGCCGGATGCCCGGGCTGTTCGGGCTGCGCGGGCTGCACACCGGCGGAGAGCCCGAAGTGGAGTTCCCTGACGGGCGGCGGTTCGCCGCCAGTGACCCGGCCGGGCACGCCGCGCTCAGCGAGACGGTGGGCCGGAAGGTGACCGTCACGCGTGAGGCCGAGGTCCTGCACCACGACGACGGGCCGGTCAGCGTGATCACCACCGCCGGCCTGCGCCAGCTCGGCGAGGTACTCGGCGAGCCCGTCGACCCGCTGCGCTTCCGGGCGAACCTGGTGATCGGCACGCCGGGCACCGGCTACCCCGAGGACACCTGGCCCGGCCAGGCCCTGCGGATCGGCTCCGGTGTCGTCCTGCGCGTCCAGAAGCCCATGACCCGGTGCGTCATGGTCGACTTCGCCCAGGACCACCTCCCCGAGCACGGCCGGATCCTCAAGGCGGTCGCGGAGGACCACAGCCTGCTGTTCGGCGTGTGGGCGACGGTGGAGCGGCCGGGCCACCTCACGATCGGCGACCCGGTCGAGCTCGCGACCTGACCCCTGGAGGGCGCGGCGGCTACCGCCCCGGCAGCTCGTAACGCCCGGCGATCAGCTTCGCCGCCGTCTCTGGTTGGGTGATCGCGGTGTCGACGACGAGGCTGGGCTGGTGCGGGTACACCGCATAGGGGTCGTCCAGACTGGCCAGATACGCGGCGTAGCGCACCGGGTCGGCCAGCTTCCCCCGATCCACTCTGGACTCCGACCCGGCCCTGACGTGCAGCTCAGCCTCGTCGCACGTCAGCCGGACCAGGCACAGCTCGCCCCCGGCCTCCGTGAGCCGCCGCCGGTACCCGTCGATGTGCTTCACCCTGGCCGTGTCGTACACCATCGTCCACACCATCCCCGGCACCCCGTGCGCCGCGGCGGCTCCGATCAGCCGTTGCCGGGTCTCGTCGACGAACTCGACGGCCGCGTCGCTCCCCCGCTCGAACACGGCCGTGGCGAGGTCCAGCGTGAGGTGATTGTGGACGAGCCGGTACCCGGTCATCGCGGCCAGCTCCGTGGCGATCGTCAGCTTCCCTGCGGCCGGCGGCCCGTACAGCAGAACCAATTTCATCCGGCAAGCATGCCAGTGTGCCGTCCGCCTTGCGGGTCACACCATCCAGAGCAGGCAGAACGGGTGACCGGCCGGGTCCGCGTACACCCGCCAGTTCTCGCCGTCCCCGGGCAGCCGGGTCGCGCCGAGTTCCAGCGCGCGGCGCTCGGCCGCTTCGATGTCGCTGACCGTGATGTCGAGGTGCAGCTGCTGCGGGTGCGCCGGGTCCGGCCACTGTGGCGGGTTGTAACCCTCCACAGCCTGGAAGAGCATCTCGCCCATCGGAGCCGGCGTGGCGGTTCCGATCCAGGCCATCCCATCCTGCTGATATTTCACTGTGTACCCGAGCAGCTCCGCGTAGAACACCGCCAGCGGCCCGCCGTCGGAGCAGTCGATGCTCACCCCGTACGTCCGGATCGGCTCGGCGTGCTCGCCCGCGCACAGGCAGAACGGGTGACCGGCCGGGTCGGCCATCACGTTCCACGTGTCCCCGCCGCCGATCCTGCGCGCGCCGAGCCGCTCGGCCCCGGTGGTGGCCGCCGCCAGGTCGGCGACCTGGAAATCGAGGTGCATCTGCTGGGGCCGCGCCTGGCCCGGCCACTCCGGGGCGACATGATCGGGCGCGGCCTGGAACCCGAGCCGCCAGCCGTCACCGGTGAAGACAGTTACCCACTCGTCGTCGGCGTACCGCTCCTCGCCCCCGGTGAGTTCCGCATAGAACCGGGCCAGCCCCCGGTGATCCCGCGCGTCGAACACCACGGTCTTCAGCTCGAAACTGCTAGTACCTGCCATACCGAGTGATCATGCCACCGGCAGCCGCCTGACCTCGCCATCCAATACGGACTCAGAGACCGAGCCGCGTCCCCAGATCGGCGGTGTCCTGCTCTACGGACATCGGCACGCCGTGGATCGTGAACCCGAGCCGCCGGTTCACTTCGATCATGGGGGCGTTGGCCTGGTCGGTGGACGTGTCGATCCGCTGGCAGCCGGGGCGGTCGGCGGCCAGCTGGCGCAGGACAGCCGCCTTGATCCGCACGCCGAGCCCGTGACCACGATGGGCGGCGAGCACCGCGGTGTCCTGCTGGACGCCGATGCCGGGCATGTGCGGGTACAGCTCCAGCTCGGTGAAGCCCGCGACCTCGCCGGTGGCGGAGTGCACGGCGACCGCGACCCACTGCTCGACGTCACGGCTGGCGAGGTCGCGTTCCAGCTCGCGGACCAGCTCGGGCGTCCACGAATGCTGCTGGACGGCGGAGTCGTCGCCGCTTGGCGCGTCGTGCATGGCGTTGCGTGCCCGGGCGTAGGAGACGACGAGATCCTCCGGGGCCTCGTTCCGCCAGCTCATGAGGTGGTACCCCTCGGCGGCGGCCGGCTGCCAGAGCCGCTGGTCCGCCGAGGTGAGGTCGAGGCGCATCACGACGTGGCGCTGGGTGACCCGGAAACCGAGGCCGGCCGCCCAGGAGGCTCCGGCTCCGCCTTCCATCGGCACGCCGAGGATCACCCGCCGCTCTCCGTCCCGTACCAGCGGCAGCGCCGACCGGAGCAACGCCGTGCCGATCCCCGACCTGCGCCGCCCCGGATGTACCTGGACGTGGACCATCGCGATGTGCGCGTTGCCACCGTCGAGCAGGCCGACCCGGGCTGATCCCGCGACGCGCCCGCCACTGCGGGCCACGAGGTAGCTGGGCACGCCACGATCGGTCATGACGGCACGCAGCCCCTCCACCGTCTGCTCGTAGGACGGCACGGGATCACCCGGCCAGTCGGCGACGCGGACGGCGGCCACCAGCTCGTGATACGCCGCGAGATCCGCGTCCGTCGCGTGCGCAGGGTCGAACGGCTCGACCATCACATCTACAGTCATGGATCAAGTATTACAGGCTGGCGATCAGCCGGGCCGCACCGGCAGTTGCACCCCAGGTGGTACAACTGAGCACATTGGACGGAATGAACTCCCGGCGTCCCGCAAAATGACCCAGGCAACCGCCAGCGGGCACGAACGCCGCACCCGATGGCCACCGCATGAAGCGGGCTGGACCGAAGCAGCGACAGGTGGCTTCGGCCCAGACCCGCTGGTCATGGCAGCGCCGGGCTACCCATAACCAGGTTGCCGGCGAGATTCGCGGTTTGCTACCTGTCGACGGCTTCGGTCACGCCCTGCCAGGTGTCCAGGTCCGCGAGCCGCGCCTGCAGGGCGGGGCGCATACCCGTCGTGCTGGAGGCGCCAAGGGCCAGGCGCAACGGAGGGTTGGGGCTGCCGACCACATCCCGCATGCCTGCGGCGATCCGCGCCGCAGCGGAGAACGCGGAAGCCGGCATCTCCCCAATGGCCTTGTGGACCTCGCGGACTGTCTGGTCGTAGTCGCCCAGGGCGTCGGCGACATGGAGATTGGCCAGGAAGGGGGTCGCGGTCATCCCGGGCTGGATGATCGTGACCTTGATACCGAGCGGCGCGACCTCGGCCACGAGCGCGTCAGACAGCCCCTCGACCGCGTACTTGGTAGCTGCCAGCAGGCCCACTCCGGGATGGGCGGACTGCCCATAGACCGACGAGCCCTGCAGGATGTGCCCGGACCGCTGGGCGCGAAGCACTGGCAGCGTCGCGCGGAGCACGTTGAGCACTCCGAAGACGTTGGTGTCGAACACTGCACGCACCTGCGCGTCAGAGGCCTCCTCCACGGCTCCGAACAGCCCGTATCCCGCGTTGTTGGCCACGACGTCGATCCGGCCGAACATTGCGAGCGTGCGTTCGACCGCGTCGCGGACTGCTCGCTCGTCTCGTACGTCCGCCTGGTTGAGGAGCAGGCGCTCGCCGTGCGCCTGCGCCAGTTCAGCCAGGGCGGACGTGTCGCGGGCGAGGGCCGAGACGGTGTCGCCGTTATCGAGGGCCTGGAGTGTCAGTTCGCGGCCGATGCCTGATGTCGCGCCGGTGATCAGCCATGTGCGGGAGTGGGGCCGGTGGTCCGATGTTCCATTCATGTTGCGACCGTAAGCCGTTAGCTCGCAACACGTCAAGCCAGATCAGCATACCAGTTGCTCACTAGATCGATTAGCGCCCCTCGCACTGGTGTACTGTGGGCAGATGATCACTGCGGCCGCCGGATCCCCCAAAGCCAGCCCGCGCACCGTCACGCCGACGGTGGAGACCGTTCTCGCGTTCGTGAACACGCGCGCGGACGGATCGGGCCGCCGGGAGTTGTTCGGCAACGGAGACTCGTTCGCGGCGTGGCTGGCGGAGCGCGACGAGTTCGACGGCGAAACCGTGGTGACCGACGCCGACGCTGCGGTCGCCCGCGAGCTGCGCGATGCCCTGGTGACCGTGCTGCTCGCGCACTCGGGCGACGAGGAAAGCCTGGGTGAGCCGCTACTGCGTGCCGAACGGCACCTGCGGCGCGTGGGTTCGCTCTACCCGCTGGCGACAGTGGTCACGGCCAGCGGCGTGGAACTGGCCTCACCACAGGCCGGAGTACCGCGCGTCTTCGGAACCGTACTGGCCGCAGTGACGACGTTCGCCCAGAGCAGCGACTGGCGGCGCATCAAAGCCTGCCGGAACCCGCCATGCCACTTCGGGTTCTTCGACCGCACCCGCAACGGCGGCGGCCTGTACTGCAGCACTGGCTGCGGCTCCCAGGTATCCATGCGCAAACACCGCCAGCGCCAGCGCCACGACAGCGGTACGCCGTCCGGCTAGCACGGACACCCACAGCCGCTACTCTCCGGTGACTCCGTCGATGCGCTCACGGAGGAGGTCCGCATGGCCGTTGTGGCGCGCGTACTCCTCGATCATGTGCAGGTAGACGTAGCGCAGGCTGTAGTCGTCGTCCGGCATGATGTCACCGAGGTCGTGCATCGCCGCAGCCTCGCGGGACCGCTCGACACTCGCGAGGTAGAGAGCCAGGTCGTCACCGGCGTGGCTGGCGTCCACATCGTCGCTGCCCTCGGGACGATCAGGGTCGTAGTCCCAGAAGAACTGGTGGATCGGCTTGCCGTCGTAGAAATGGAACCACGACTCCACTACGGACATGTGCCGGACGAGTCCCAGCAGCGACAGCGCCGACGGCTCAACGGAACGCATCGCGAGCTGCTCGGGTGTGAGCCCCGCGCACTTCATCAGCAAGGTGGCGCGCTGGAAGTCCAGCAGGGCTTCGAGAGCGGCCCGCTCACCGGCCGGTGCGTGCGGCGGCTCGGGCCGTTCGGGCAGGGGCCACGTCGACATCCCGGCGACCCTACCGGCAAGATCACCGGCGTGCTACCGGGTTGCTGGCCCCCGGCCAGGACTGAGCGCCGTCACTCCTGGCCGAGCAACGCCCAGGCATTGCTGGCCAGCTCCCTGGTACTCATCTCCTCACGGGTGAGGAACCGCATCGCGAGCCCCTCACCGAGGACAACGTCTTCCTGACGGGCGTCGGTGCTGCCCTCGAACACGTGGAAGCGAACCCCGTTTCCGTCGGCACCGGCCTGCTCCAGCACCCGGCGGAGTTCAAGGGTGGCGGTCAGCCCGGTCTCCTCCAGCAGCTCACGATGGGCGGCGGCCAGAGCGTCCTCCCCTGGCTCGACCAGTCCGCCCGGCGGCGACCACCGTCCCGGCTCCGCCTGCTTGTCCAGGTCACGATGCTGCATCAGCACCCGCCCGGCCCGATCGGTCAGGACGATGAACGCAACCTCGTGAGTGATCTCCACGCACGGCACCCTAGACAGCACGTACGACATTCCCGCCCAGCCGCAGGTCCAAGAGGGGCCTGGTGAGGATTGCAGGCGCCGGGCTGCGCCGGATCATCCGGCCTCGGCAGGAAGTACCCCTTGCTCGCGCAACCATGCTTCCAGCTCTTCAGGGGTGGCATCGGCCGGAGGACCGTAGTCAAAGTAGGCACGAGGTGCGATCGCCACACCCTCGGCCACTGCGCGTGCGTCGTCCTCGCTGGCGTCAGGGTCCAGGTCACGGGCACGTAGCGACGACATGGAGAAGATGGCGAAGCCAGGCTCGAACGAGACCCCGATGTCGAACGGTGTACCGGCGTGACCCAGTGCCGCGAGGTCGGCGACGACGTCGTCCATGAACCTGCAGGTCAGCTGCACGCCGTTGAAGAAGATCTCTTCCCCTCCGTGCTGGCCGCTGCAGCTGGCCTCGACCAGTTCCACAATGTCGTCCGCGTCGTAGGTGACCACCAGCATCGGGTCCGAGGAGTAGACGGCCCTTCGGTCGCGGCCTGGATGAACCGGCGCGCCGAGCCGGCTCTCCGCCACCTCACGGCGATCACCGATCTTCACCATGTCGACGCCCACGCCGGGAATGATCTCCACGGCAAACATTCTCCGCCACTGGACGGCCGGCCGCTGATTTCTTGAGGGAGACAGCTCACGACAGGCTAGCTTGGGGGTAACCCAGAGCAGAGGAGAGCCTCGTGGGCAAAGTGGTCATGTACAGCTCGGTGTCGGCGGACGGTTTCGTCGCGGACGACAATGACCAGCCCGGACCCCTGTTCGACTGGTTGTCCAACGGTGATGTCCCGTTGGACGAGAGCGGCTACCTGAAGGTGTCGCAGACCTCCTACGACTACACCCGGCCGTACTGGGACCAGATCGGGGTGACGATCGTCGGCCGCCACGTCTTCGACATGACGGACGGCTGGGGCGGTAAGCCTCCGGGCGGGGTCGACCACCTGGTCGTCGTGACGCACCGGCCGCCGCCCGAGGGCTGGAACCCCGAGGCGCCGTTTCACTTCGTCGACGGCGTCGAGGCGGCCATGTCCAAGGCGCAGGAGCTCGCGGGCGACCGCATCGTCGAGGTCGCCGCTGGCGACGTCGGTGGCCAGCTGCTTGCCGCTGGCCTGATCGACGAGGTACGCATGGACGTCGTACCCGTCGTGTTCGGCTCCGGAAAGCGCTACTTCGGATCGGTCCGCGCGCAGCACCTGCTGGACGATCCTGACGCGGTGATCCAGGGCAACCGGGTGCTTCACCTGCGCTATCAGGTACGCCGCTGAAGACGCGCGAGGAAGTCCACTGCGGACGGAGACCCTAACGTGGGGCCTCCGAAAAGAGGGTGCCCGAACTACGATGAGTCCCGGCTCGGACTTTGATCTTCAGGCAACTACCCTTCCGCGCGCGACATCGGAGGCACCTTGAAGCTCCTGCTTACGTCAGGTGGCGTCACGAACCCGAGCATCCACTCGGCGCTCGTGCAGCT
The DNA here is from genome assembly GCF_000379825.1 of Longispora albida DSM 44784. Classification (GTDB taxonomy): domain Bacteria; phylum Actinomycetota; class Actinomycetes; order Mycobacteriales; family Micromonosporaceae; genus Longispora; species Longispora albida. The sequence continues at coordinate 267,969 of NZ_KB903836.1, read as the reverse complement.
CCTCGGCAAGCCGATCGGCGAATCCAATGCCCTCTGTATTCCCACAGCGGAGTACGGGCACCCCATGTGCACCCCCGCCTCGGCCTGGCGTTTCATCGCCGGCCAGAGCCCGTCGGACTTGTGCGGCCTTGGCTGGAAGTCGTTGGGCCTGCTGGAACTCATCGCGCTGCCCACCGTCGGCGCGGAGCGATGGGTCCCCTGGGTCCGGGAGGCCGACGTGCTCCTGGTCGACGGCGGCGACGCGACGTACCTGTGTCACTGGATGCGAGAATCCGGGCTGGCCGATCTGCTGCCCTCGCTGCCCGACATGGTCTGGGTGGGGGTGAGCGCGGGAAGCATGGTGATGACGCCCCGGATCGGGGCGGAATTCGTCGAGTGGCCGTCCGCGCCGGACGACCGGACCCTTGGAGTCGTCGGCTTCTCGATCTTCCCGCACCTGGACGCTTTCCCGGAGAACACCCTCGCTGACGCGGAGAGGTGGGCTGCTGACCTAGGCGTGCCGGCCTATGCCATCGACGAGCAGACGGCGATCAAGGTCATCGACGGCTCCGTCGAGGTGGTCTCCGAAGGGCAATGGACGAAGTTCGGGTGATGGCCCGCAACCATGTCGTCGATTACTGATCTGTAAGAGTCTGCCGGAAGCGGAACGGCATCAGCGCCGGTGGCCCGCTTCCCGGAAGACCTGTGGCAGGTCAGGCATGTGCCGGCCACACCCCGAAGTCCGTAACTGCCGCCGCCACATTGCCGGCGGCCGTCCAGCCGATCCAGGTCCCCAAGCAGCCGTCGCCCCAGCCAGAGGTCACCGAGACCAGGTCGGCCCGGCCGGCGGCGGCAACGCCGGATGCCAGCAGGCCCGGCACTGGCTCCTCGGGCAGCACCCCCGGCGGGAACGCACCCGGGCCGGCGTCCACGCCGTAGCCGAAGAACTCGTCCTCGCCCAGTTCCGCCACGTCTTGCTCGGGTAACAGTGCCGGCTCCCAGGCGACCACCGGCTCATCCCGCACCACCAGGCACAGCGCGGCGGTGTGAACGACCGCACCGGGCCACCCGCTCGAACTGCTGACTCCAGCACCGCTCTGGCAGTTGCTCCCGGCCTTCGCCCTCCGGTAAGACTTGTCGGGCGACGGCCGGTTGAGCTGGGGTGCGACAACTTGATCCGGACGGTTGCCACCTGGGGTGTCCGGATCTACCTGTCGTTTCTAGGGCGCGAGCCTCGTCGACGGCGGCACCGGAGATCGGCGGTGTCTTCAGCTGGTGGGTTCATGCCTCCACAGTGACCCTTGCTGGGGTCAGGTCGGCGTGGTGGTGGACGGCGGGCCAGTAGCCGTCGGGGAAGTGCCGGCCGGCGGTGACGGCGTAGTGCACGACGAAGGCACCTGAGGGGTGCAGGGTCACGGTCTCGGGGCGCAGTTCGTCGCGGAACCGGGCCTGGTCCTCGGCTGTCTCGTCGCCCGTGGCGCCCCAGGACCATAGGAATGCGAGGCTTTCGCGGTGGACCTGGTCGAAGGCGGCGATGATCCGGCGGGCGTGGGGAAGCAGATCGACGAAGGGAGTTTCGTCGTCGGAGATCAGCCACAGCCGGCCGATGGTGGGCAGGGTGACCGTGTGGCTTTGTGTGGGCTCGTCGAAGTGAATCTCGCCTGGGGATGCGTCCGGCTGAGGCTGCTGGTCCATAGTGCTTCCTTCACGTGGGCTGGATTGATGCTCCACCGTGCCGGGTCGGACAGGCCCCTTGGGGGTGGCTTGTACACCGACACGTTCCGGACCTGACACCAGCCAAGCTCATGCCGGCCAGTGCAGTTCCCCGTTCAGCACACCCACCACATAACAGGGATTATGGTGTTGTCCCCTCGGGAGGTTTCTGGCGTTGATTATCGAATTATCGTTACCGGTATTGCGGCAATAAAAGCACGGAGCCCCGACCGCCCTCCCGCCCTGGTAGTGCGCCTGGATTCGTCATGTGACGCAACGCTTCACAGGAGACGCAGCCGCTCAGCTGGGTCTGGGTTTGCTGCGCAGCATGGCGAGGTCGGCGCGGCCGAACGCCTCGGCGAGCGTGCCGCCCGGGGTCAGTTCGGCCAGGCCGACGGTCAGGGCGACCGGGGTGCCGGGTACCAGGGTGGCCCAGTCGAATCCCGACACGGCGGCGGCCAGCCGGGCTGCCACCTCCCCCGCCTCGGGCAGCCCGGTGCCGGGCAGCACCACCACGAACTCGTCGCCGCCGTAGCGGGCGCAGAAGTCGGCCGAGCGCAGTACCCGGGTGAGGATCGCCGCGACCTGCTGGAGTACCGCGTCACCGGACAGGTGACCGTGCACTGTGTTCACCGCCTTGAACCCGTCCAGGTCGCCGACCCCCACCGTGCCGGTCCCGCCGTGCGCGGTCAGGTCGGCGACGAACCGCTCCAGGTGACGGCGGTTCGGCAGGCCAGTCAGCGCGTCGGTCTGCGCCTCGTCGGAGTAGCGCGACATGTTCCGGCGAAGTTCGTCCTGGTCGAGGCGCGCGGCGACTCCGTCGACGCACAGGGCACGGAGCCGCCGGGACAGGGGCGCCGAGGCGCGGACCACCGCCCGTTCCGCTTCCAGCGCTGCCTCCAGGTCACCCGCCGCCCGGTGCGCCAGCGCGCGCAACCGCTGGGCCTCGGCCTCGGTGACCTGCCCGGTCAGTCCCGGCGCTTCGAGCCGGGACAGCGCTTCGGCTGACCGGCCGGCGGCGAGGGCCAGGCAGACCCGGACCAGGTCCACCATCGCCTGGCCCTGCGGGCTCTGTGGTTCGTGGGAGCCGAGGACCGCCAGCGGATCCCGGGGCGGGACAGCGCCGAGGGCGGCCATCCGCGCGCCCGCGTACGCCAGGAACGGCCGCTCCTGAGCCACGACGTCGTCCGGGCCGAGCCCGCTGGCCAGGGCGGACAGCTCCCGCAGGCACCCCGCCGTGTCGCCGTGGTGGTCCAGCCACAGCGCCCACCGCAGCTGGACCTCGGGGTGCGTGTACGGGCCGGGCGGCAGGCCAGCCTCCGCGGCGACCCGTTGCGCGTTCCCGAGGGAGACCGCGGCCATCTCGTGGAACCCGGCCCGCGAGTACACCACGGACATCACCAGCCATGCCGTAGCCGCGTCGGTGTCACCGGCCGGGCCGGCGAGTTCCAGAGCCCGTGCCGCGTGTACCAGGTGGGCCAGGCACCGGTCGAGTGCTCCGTGCCGTCGCGACATGCCGGCCGCGAGGGCGTGCAGCCTGCCCAGCAGTGCGGGGGCGTCCAGGCGCTGGAGCAGCCCGAAGGCGGTGTCGATCAGCGGCGCGCACCGGCTGACCTGGTCGAGGTTGAGCAGCGCGGTGATCTTGGCCAGCAGTACCGTCACCCGGTCGCGGTCGCTCAGCTGCCCGGCGAGCAGCCGGTCGGCCATCGCGACGGCCTCCCTGGCCCGCCCGGCCCGCGACAGCCGCCTGAGCTCCTCACCCACCGGCAGGCCCGGCTGACTGGCACCGTCTTGTTCCTGCACCGTCCGCGCCTCCCGGGAAACGAGGGAACGAATCCATCGTCTGCCACCCGGAAGGCGCGGACGGCCGATTTGGCGACACGCGGATCGGACAGCACCCGATCGAGCTGACCCTGTTGATGCCAGGCCGCTGCGGCCTCCGGTCATCGGCACGGCCGGTTACGCCTGGCCGACCTGCCGAATGCCACGCGCTCTGGCGCCTTGGGAGGGTTTCACGCGGCTCATTTGTGCGCGCAGAACAGCGCGGAGCGCCCTGGCGGCTTTCCGCGCTGTTCTGGGTGTGTCAGCTGGCAGCCACCACGCCAGCTGCGGCGTCCAGCATCGCGAAGCCGGGGATGTCCTCGGTGAGCTTCGGCGCGATGAACTCCGCGAAGTCCCGGGCGTCCTCGTCAGCTTCCGGGTCCAGCGCGGCCGAGACCTGGCCGTCGAGGAAGTTGAGCCAGACGGCGAGGCCGGTGGCGAACAGCACCGCGCCCTCCGGCCAGGCCGGGCCGCCGGCTCGCCGGTACGCCCCGGCGATGGCGCGGAGCGCCGCTTCGTCCCGCACGTGGTGGATCAGGAGGGTGCCGAGTTCCCGCCAGGGTTCCTGAGGGCCGGCCGTGTCCCAGTCCAGCAGGCACCGGCTCCCGTCCGCACCGGCGAGGGTGTTGGCGGTCTTGAGGTCGCGGTGGCAGCTGACCACGTCACCGATCGGCGCGGCGTTGACGAACTCGGTCAGTTCAGCGAACTCCGCCGCCCGGTCCGCGAGCCGGCCAGCCCACTCGAGACCTGCTTCCTGAGCGCCAGCGGCGAGGCCAGCCCAGTCCGCGTCCACCTGGACGTAGAACGGGAAAACCTCCTCGCCTGCACGACAGGGCACGGCGAGCTGGTGGATCAGCGCCGCCTGCTCGGCCAGCCACACCGTGGCCGCCAGATCGGTGCGGTCGGGCACAGTACCGTCCACCCACGGCTGGACCAGCCATGGCCTGCCCGTTTCCGGATGGTCGAAGAGCAGGCCGCCGCTGGTCGTGCGCAGCGTGTCCGGGCTGGGCACCCCTGCGGCCCGGCAGGCGCTGGCGAAGCCGGCCCGCCATTCCAGGTCCTCGGAGGCCGGCCGCTGCTCGCCGGTGAACTCCTTGGCGGCGAAGACGCCCTCGCTGGTCACCAGCCGGAAAATCTCGCCAGCCGACCCTTCCGCCGCCTGCGCCCAGCCGCTGACACTGCCTAGTGTGTAGGCACTGGCAAGCAGGGCCGGCGTGACATCGCCACTCAGTTCCGACATGTGAACCCCCGTTCGGCCGAAAACCGGGCTGACGCCTGATCGGGAAGATCACAGCGGATCGGGTGCAGCTACGCCAGTGCTTTTCTGTACCCCGGCACCCGCCAGCCACCGAACCGGAGCTGATCCTGCCGACGCCGGGCCGCTGCGGCCTCCGGTCATCGGCACGGCTGACTACGCCTGGCCGACCTGCCGACAGCCCAGCCCGACCCGGAACCGCGTGTCCGTTAGGGGAATCCCAGCCATACGAAGGATCCTTGCCGGCAGGACGCATGGCGAACATCCAGCCCTGCCGATGAGCGTATGTTCGCGCCGCTGTCGCCGGGACGCTTCGGCCGAGCCCCGCCGCCGATCAACCGGGGCGCCCCACAATCAAGCGAGGGGACTACCGCCTGCGTCAACGTGCCGGATCAGTTTCCCCATGTCGACGCGTCCGACGAGCTGGTCTCCCTTTTCGCCGTCGCGAACCACAACAGACTGCGGCACCCGCACGGCCAGCTCGTCGAGGCGCTGCTCGTCCTGCGGTGACAGAAACCCTGTGTCGCCGTCGAAGACGAAGCCGGCCTCGACGGATCCCGCCGCGAAGCCGTGCCTGTTGTTGACGACGAGGCGGGCCCGCAGTGTGCCGCTGACGCCGAGAGTGCCAGCCTCGTACGAGCCGTAGACAAGCTCGGCGTTGATGTCGTTGGCCAGCACGTTTCCTTCGCTCCACACGGAACGCGCTGTCACTGTGCCGGCAACGATGACGTGGGCGGTCTCGTCGGCGCTGACCGCGTTCGCGTGAAGGTCGCCCAGGACGATCAGCGCTTCCCCGTTGTACATGCCGACGTCTCCGCCGACGTGGAGGTCGCCAGCGATCACGCGCTCGAACTCCTCGGCACCGGTCGGTTCGACCGAGCCGGCGCGGCTTGGCGCCGCCGGCGCGAAACCGGGGGCGCTGTGCACGACGCGGGCCAGGGCATACGCCACCATGCCGTCGCTGACCGCGCTGAACAGCGCAGGCAGATCCTCGCCGTCCCATGCAGCCAGCCGGTCGCGGAGCTCGCCGAGTACCTCATCCGCGTAGCCCGCCCGGAAGACGCAGTCGGCCCGCAGATCGGGCTCCAGGGCGTTCAGGTGAGCAAGGAGGTGGCCTGCGTCCATGGCCGCGAGCGTACAAGCAGCGTCAAGAGGACCCCTGCCTGATATTTCCGCCCAAGGAGCTGGCGGCGCGACAAGGTTGGAGCATTCTCATGTGCCGCATACAGTGCGTTGATCTACCGCGCGAACTGTCCGTTGAATCACGTCACGCCCGCCCGGCGGCGAGCCCCCAGCTGCCGGGCGGGGCTGAGAACTGCGGCCGGCTCCGGTACCGTCCTCCAGTTATGGATCTTGATGAACTCACAGCGCGGGCGCTCCGCGTGCACGACCTGTACGACGAGCTGAACCTCGCGAAGCGTGGCCGGGTGTGGACCAGGGAGGAGTTCATGCTGGGCTTCACCGGCGACGTCGGCGACCTCGCGAAACTGGTCATGGCGGCCGAGGGTGCCCGGGACATGCCCGGCGGGCGGGGGGCCCTGGAGCACGAGCTGGCCGACTGCCTGTGGTCGGTGCTGGTCCTCGCGGCCAAGTACGAGATAGATCTTGGGCCGGTTTTCCGCCGGACGATGTCCGAACTGGAGGAATCCGTCGCGGCCCAGCTCGGCGCGGCCCGCGACGGAACCGCCTGATCACCGGATGGCGAGCGCCCAGGCCAGGCAGGCGAAGGAGCCCAGCGCGGCCAGGGTGCGGAGGTTGTTGAACCGGACCCAGCGCGCCTCGAACCGGGCGCGGACCGCACCCACGTCACCTTCGCGGCTGGCCGCCGCCAGCACGTTGTTCAGCGGCACGTTGACGGCGCCGGTGATCACGAGCTTCGCGATGGCGAGGACCAGGCCGGCGATGGTCCAGGCCAGGACCTTGCCGCCGGTTCCGAAGTGGACGGCTGTCGCGACGCCGGCCAGCAGCGGGCCGCCGAGGAAGCTCAGCATGAACCAGCCGTTGAGGATCGCGACGTTGATCTCCTGCATCGTGGTGACGAAGGTCCGGTCGTCAGCGCGGCGCAGGCCGGGCATCACGGAGCAGCTGTACGCGTAGAACAGGCCTGCCGACAGTCCCATGCAGACGACGGCGGCGAGCAGTACCGCAGTGGGCAGGTCGGGCATCGGTACCTCCAGCGGGGCGGTGTGCTGATTACGGTAGGGCAGACTGGGCGGATGTTCTCCGACGACAGCACCGGGACAGTGGTCGCCGAGCCCGCCATCAACAAGATCATTATCTGGGGTGTGTTCCCGGCGCTGGGCGCGGTGGCCGGCTGGCTGCTGACACTGCTGGCACAGTGGATGACGACGTGGCCGTGGGCGCCGTTCCAGGGGCCGGCGAAGCTGATCAGCTCGCTGCCCGAGCCGGGCCGCACGCTGGGCGGGATCGGCGTGGGCCTCCTCGCCGGGGTGGTGCTCGGGCTGCTCGCCGCGCACGAGAGCCTGACCGTCCGGGTCGCGGTGTCCGGAGTGGACTTCCTGCGCGGCGGCAAGGAGCACCACGTGCCCCGGCAGCAGGTACACGCCGTGTTCCTCGACGGCAAGCAGGTCGTCGTGCTCGGTCCCGGTACCGCGGAGCTGGCCCGTGAGACCGGTGACCTGCCGGCGGACGCGCTGGCCGGTGCCTTCACCCGGCACGGCTACCCGTGGCTGGCCGGGGGCGATCCTCATCACGCCCAGTTCCGGCGGTGGGCCGAGGGCATGGACGGGCTGCCGGCCGGAGCTGACGCGCTGCTCAAGGCCAGGCAGAAGGCGCTGGGAAAGAGTGAGACACGCGACGCAGCCGAGCTGCGGGCCGAGCTCGCCCGGCTGGGGGTTGTTGTCCGCGAAGAGAAGAAACGGCAGTACTGGCGCCTGATTCAGGGGTGAAAGTCCGGAAGATGTGGTTCTGGCGGGCAACCCGGCACTCGCAAAGGATTCGCCACGACCACGTACCCTGTTCTGCGGAATGCCGCACCCTGGCCCGATCGCCTGGGTGGCCCCGGTACCGGGGCCCGGCAGCTTACGGGAGGGTGTCTTGGCAACCGGTATGACCAGGATCGGCTCGGGCCAGCAGGACACGGCCAGCGATCCCGCTGCTGGCGCACCGGCCCCGGCCCGCCGCCGCTGGTTCCGCCCTGCGGACCTCGGCATGACGGGGCTCAGCGCCCTGCTGCTGGGTGTGCTGATGCACATGCGGTGGGGGTACAACGCCGGGGACAACGACCATCTCGTGCTGTCGCCGGTCGGCATGCGCTGGGCGAATCCCGACTGGTTCAAGAACGACTGGACGGTCGACAACGCCCCGCAGCCGCACTGGCTGTTCGACATCGTGACGTTCCTCGGCGTGAAGCTGGGCTCGGTGGCGGCGGTCTACTTCGCCTACTGGGTGATCAGCCTGGTCGTCTTCGGGGCGGCCACCACGATGATGGCCCGGGCCTGGGCAGGACGGCATCCGTGGCTGGCGGTGCTCCTGGTGACCGCGATCGCGGCGATCACGCCACAGTGGCTGCTCGGCACCGGCTCGCCGCTGCTGGCGATCGCGCTGCCCGGCGTGCTCAGCGGGTTCCTCATCTACCTCGCGACCGGCGCGCTGCTGATCGGCAGGCACCGGGTCGCCGGGCTGGCCGCCGTCGCGACTGCGCTCGTCCACGTGCAGCAGGGCGCGGTGGTGCTGGTCCTGCTGCTGGCGGCGGCTGCCGTGGTGTTCGCGCGTACCCGGAAGATCGACTGGTGGCTGGCGGGCTCCGGCCTGGCCTCGGCGGCGATCGTGTTCTTCGGGCTGCGGCTGCGGCCGGTCGCCGGCCACCTCGAGGACTTCGCCGCCGCGTGCGACAAGCTCATCCCGTTCCACTGCAACGCGACGATCTGGGATCCGCAGCAGATCGCCGGCGGCATGGCGCTGATGGCCTTCGCCTTCCTGACCATCGTGTACCTGGCCCGCTCCGACCGCTGGCGCTGGTGGGTCGTCGTGATCCTGCCCGCCGTGGGACTGACGGCCGGCGTGATGGTCGACCGGTACGACGTGCCGGGGCTCGGCGTGCTCGCGCAGGGGCTGAACATCTACCGGCTCGACGTGATGATGCTCCCGCTCGCCGTCTGGGGCATGGTCGCGATCATCTTCGCGCGGGTCGGGGTGCTGGCCCGCTGGGCGCTGCTCGGCCTGACGATGATGCTCGGGTACGTGGCGCTGGGCCAGGGCGGCTGGATCCTCGGGTACCCGCGCGGCGGTGCCGTGGCCTTCGCGACCCTCGCCGTGCTGATCCTGATCACGCTGCTGATGACCGTGCCGGAGTTCAAGGAGTACAAGGCTCCGGCGTGGACGACGGCAGTGCTCGCCGTCGCGCTGCTGACCCTGCTCCCGGCCTTCACGAGCGGGCGGATGCACTTCCGCAAGTTCGACCCGACGTTCTACAACGACGCTGCGCTGCGCTCGTGGGGCGAGCAGGTCGAGCGGGTCGTGCCGCCCGGCGAGCAGCTGCTCGTCTCCCCCACCTCCGGCCGGATCCGCCAGGTCACCAAGCGCGCCATCGTCGTGGACTGCAAGTACGGCCCGTACGGCGGTGACCCGTGGAAGCAGTACGCGGCCCGGATGGAGGCGCTCGGCGGTTTCGACCAGTGCATCCGGCACACGGCCGACTTCGACCGGCTGGCCCCGGCGGCGGTGACGGCGATCGCCAAGCGGTACGGCGCCGGCTACCTCGTCGTCGAGGACCGCCAGCAGTGGCGGCTCCAGGCCCACCTCGTCGAGGGCTGGAAGGTCGTGCTCAACCCGTCGGGCTCGGTCAGCAGCTACGTCCTCAAGGCACCGTGGGCCGCACAGTCCTGACGTTCTGACCTGCGGAAACGCCGGCACTCGCCGGAGTGCGTTACTTCTCGCCCCGCTCACGCGATTTCCCCTAGTCTGGGATCACCAGCGGAGGGAGAGCTGCGATGGCTGCTGCCGGGCGCCTGCTGAAGGTGTTCACGACGCTGTTCGGCGACGGGTTGCCGCTTCGGATCCGGGCCTGGGACGGCTCGGAGGCCGGGCCCGAGGGCGGGCCGGTCCTGTGGGTGCGCGACAGGCAGGCCCTGCGCCGCATCGCGCGCCAGCCCAACGAGCTGGGCCTCGGCCGGGCGTACGTGGCCGGGGAGCTCGACGTGGACGGCGACCTGTACACCGCGCTCGAACGCCTCTCGGTCATCAGGGGCCGCCCGCTGCTCCGCGCGATCGACAAGGCCGAGCTGCTCCGGCAGGCCACATTGCTGGGCGTGCTGGGCGGCGAGCCGGACCCGCCGCCGGAGGAGATCGGCCACCTCGCCGGGGCCAAGCACAGCCGGGACCGCGACCGGGCGGCGATCAGCCACCACTACGACGTGGGCAACGAGTTCTACCGGCTCGTCCTCGGCCCCACGATGGTGTACTCCTGCGCGTACTTCACCGCTCCCGCCGCCACGCTCGAGGAGGCCCAGCAGGCCAAGCTGGACCTGATCTGCCGCAAGCTCGGCCTCGGCCCGGGGAGCAGGCTGCTCGACGTGGGCTGCGGCTGGGGCTCGCTGGCTCTGCACGCCGCCAAGGAGTACGGCGCGGACGTCGTGGGCGTGACCCTGTCCGAGCAGCAGCTCGAACTCGCCAGGGAACGCGCGGCGCAGGCCGGCCTCGACGGCCGGGTCGACTTCCGTCTCCAGGACTACAGGGACGTCGCCGACGGTCCCTTCGACGCGGTGTCCAGTGTGGGCATGGCCGAGCACGTGGGCGAGGAGGAGTACGCCGGGTACTGCGCGCGGCTGTTCGAGCTGCTGCGGCCGGGCGGGCGGCTGCTCAACCACCAGATCAGCCGGAGCCCGGCGAGCAGCCCGGCGCAGCCGTCGTTCATCGAGTCGTACGTGTTCCCCGACGGCGACCTGAGCCCGGCCGGGCTGACCCTGTCGCTGATCGAGGGGGCCGGCTTCGAGGTCAGGGACTTCGAGTCGCTCCGCGAGCACTACACCAGCACGCTGCTGGCCTGGGCTGCCAACCTGGACGCCGGCTGGGAACGCGCCGTCAAGCTGACCAGCGAGGGCCGGGCCCGGGTGTGGCGGCTGTACATGACGGCCTCGGCCCTCGGCTTCAAGTACGGCCAGATCGGCGTGAACCAGATCCTCGCGGTCCGCCCCCTGCCCGGGGGTGGCAGCGGCATGCCCCCGACCCGGGCGGAATGGCTCGGCCAGCCGGATCTGGCCCAGCCAGGCCTGGCGCAGCCCGGCATCCTCCAGCCCGGCTCCGGCGGGCTGGGCACGGTGGCTGGCCAGGCCGGGCATGTCTGAGATCGTGCTGGTCCGGCACGGGGAGACGGCGTGGAGCGCCACCGGCCGGCACACGTCTGTCACGGACCTGCCGCTGACCAGTACCGGTGAGGACCAGGCGCGCTCGCTGAAGGCCAAGCTGCGTGGCCGGCACTTCGCCGCCGTGTGGACCTCGCCGCGGCTGCGGGCCCAGCGGACGGCCGAGCTGGCCGGGCTGCGCGTGACCGGGGTCGACGAGGATCTGGCGGAGTGGGCGTACGGCGGGTACGAGGGCATCACCACCGCCGAGATCTGGGAGGGCCGGCCCGACTGGGACCTGTGGCGGGACGGCTGCCCGGGCGGGGAGTCGCCGGAGGAGGTGGGCGCGCGGGCCGACCGGGTACTGGCTGCCGCCCTGCCCCTGCTGGCCGACGGCGACGTCGCCCTGGTCGGGCACGGGCACTGCCTGCGCGTGTGCGCCGCGCGGTGGATCGGGCTGCCACCGTCGGGCGGGGGCCGGCTGCGGCTGGACACGTCCACGGTGTCGGTGCTGGGGTTCGAGCGTTCCCGTCAGGTACTCCTGAAATGGAATAGCTAATAACGGTCGGTAAGCCATGAAAAACTGCCGTCATGGACAATCGGCGGTGGTGGGTCCTGGGCGTGCTGTCGACCTGCCTGCTCATGGTGGCGCTGGACGCGACGATCCTGAACGTCGCCCTGCCGTCGCTGGTCGCTGACCTGAAGCTGACCTCGCTGGAGCAGCTGTGGGTGGTCAACGGCTACGCGCTGGTGCTGGCCGGTTTCCTCGTCACGATGGCCGCGCTCGGTGACCGGACCGGCCGTAAGCGGATCCTGTGCGCCGGGCTGGTCGTGTTCGGCCTCGCCTCACTGATCCCGGTCCTCGCTCCGGACCCGGCCGCGCTGATCGCTGCCCGTGGCCTGCTCGGCCTCGGCGGGGCGATGATCATGCCGTCCACGTTGTCCATCATCCGCAACACGTTCGACGACGAGCGGGAACGGACGCGGGCGCTGGCGATCTGGGCCACGATCGCCGGGGTGGGCGCGGCGATCGGCCCGATCCTGGGCGGGTTCCTCCTGGAGCACTTCCACTGGAACTCGGTGTTCCTGGTCAACATCCCGATCGTGCTCGTGACCCTGGCCGCCGGCCTGTACCTGATCCGCGAGTCGTTCACCCCGTCGTCCGCCCGCTGGGACTGGACCGGCGTCGTGCTGTCCTGCGCGGGTCTCGCCGCGCTCGTCCAGGGGATCAAGATGACGGCGAAGGAGGGTCCGTTCGACTGGCAGTCCGGCGGGTTCTTCGTGCTGGGCGTCGTGCTGCTGGCGCTGTTCGCCCGGCGGCAGCTCAGCCAGGACGATCCGATGGTCGACGTGCGGCTGTTCAGCTCGCGGTCGTTCTCGGTCGGGGTGGCCGTCTACCTGCTGGCGATGGTCGGCTTCGGCGCGCTGATGTTCCTGCTCACGCAGTGGCTCCAGTTCGTGAAAGGCATGTCGCCGATGGAGGCGGGCCTGGCGCTGCTGCCCGCGCCGATCGCGTCGATGGCCGCCTCGCTGGCCGGGCCCCGCATCCTCGACCGGTGGCCGGCCCGCACGGCGATGGCTGCCGGGATCGCGCTGCTCGGTGCGGCGCTGGTCGTGCCGAGCGCCGTCAGCGCGCCGGGCCCGGTGCTGGTCGGGATCTCCCTCGCGCTGATGGGCTTCGGGCTGAGCCTCGCCCTGATCTCCAGCACCGTCGTGATCATGGCGTTCGCGCCGCCGGAACGGACAGGCGGGGCGGCGTCCATCCAGGAGACGTCGTACGAGCTGGGCAACGTGCTCGGCGTCGCCGTGCTGGGCAGCCTGACCGTGGCGCTCTACCGGCGCTGGCTCGACATCCCGCCCGGGACTCCCCCGGGCTCGGTGACCGCCGCCCAGGACTCGATCGGCGAGGCCGTGCTCACCGCCGGCACCCTGCCGGCCCCCGGCGGCCCGGCGCTGGCCGATGCTGCCAGGGATGCGTTCAGCTCAGCGTTCAGCGTCACCGGCGTGGGTGTCGGCATTGCGATGATCTTGCTGGCCGTTGCGGTGTTTTTCCTGGTACCGCCCGTGAAAGCCACCGCGGCCGCCAGTCACTGATTCCGCAGTGGACATCGGCGCTGATCGATCTAAAACTGTCGTACCCCCCGCGTAATGTTCACCTCGCCACCGATGCTTTCCCTATGGCGGAGGTTTCCTCATGGCTGTTCCCGATCTTGCCCACCGTCCCTCGCACTCCGGGGAGACCTGGACCGAGCACCACCACGCCGAGCTGATCGTCGAGCTGCGCCGCGGCCTGACGATCGAGCAGATCGCCGCGGACCTCGGCCGCTCAGTGCCGGCCATCGAGGCGCAGCTCAAGCAGCTCACCCCCCTCGACCTCGACATCCGCAAGGTGTCCGTCGCCGAGGAGTGGCTGCGCCAGCGGCTGGCCGAGGAGCCGGGTTACGACTGGCGCAGCGCCGTCCTCAGCCGGTATGCGGCTGACGGCCGGCAGTACTGGACGGCGTCCGACGACGAGATCCTCCGGGGCGGCTGGCAGCGCCGCACCCGGCTGCCCCGCCTCGCCCTGGCCTGCCGCACGTCGGAGATGCAGGTCGCCCGGCGGCTGATCACACTCCACCTCGCCGAGGACCTGATCGACGTCGTGGAGCAGCTCGGCTGCGCGCCGGGCGGCAGCGTCGAGGCGAGGTACCGGATCGCCAGGGACGACGCGGCCGTGGCGATGTGGACGCTCGTCGTCGACACGCCGCGCGGCTGGCACATCTCCGCGCACGGCAGCCTCGACGAGGCCCGCGCCATGCTCAACCGGACCGATCCCGAGCGCAAGCTGCCGTGGCGGATCGCCAGCCGGACCCCTGGCGGCGGCACCGACGGCCGGGTGCTCGGCCCCGGCATGTCCGGCACCGAGCCGAAGGCCCGGCCCGCCGACCGCTACCCGGTGGAGCCGGGCACCGTCCGCAACTACATCTGCGCCGACTGCGCCCAGCCGGTGCTGTGGTCGGAGCAGGGCTGGCAGCACCACCGGCACGGCAAGGGCGAGCAGGTCTACTGCCCGCTCTTCGACGCAGGCCCGGAGAAGGTCCTCGCCGTCGAGCTTGCCCCGGCAGGCCCGGGCGACTTCAGCCCGAGCCTGCGGATCATCGGCGCGGAAAGCCTGAAGCACTAAAGCACTTGATCTGCTCTTGATCTGACGCGCGGTGGCCCGCTGAGGGCGGATCTGGCAAGCATCACGGTTTCCCTCGTACCGGTGTTGTACGTGGGAAACCGTGATGCGCAGTCCAGATTCGTCCTCAGCGGGTCGGCACTACGCGCGCCGCCAGGTCTGGTAGGGGCTGTTGTTCAGGGGGAGCGTGTAGGCCTGGCCCTGCCAGTTGCTGTCGAGTACCCGGCCGGTGGCGACGTTGCTGTAGCCGTAGCCGCCCTGGGTGAACACCAGCGTCCACTTCTGGTAGGCGGTGCCGTTGCACGGCAGCGTGTAGACGTTGCCGACGGCGTTGCTGTCCAGGCAGCGGCCGGTCTGCGCGCTGACCAGTTCCTGCGAGGTGCCGTGGTCGATCACGTACCAGTTCTGGTAGTTCCCGCCGTTGCAGCCCATCGTGTACACCCGGCCGGCGTAGTCACCGTCGAGGCAGTAGCCGGTCGCCCCGTTGACGTACCGCGAAGCCGGGTAGACCTCGGCGGCCTGTGCCGTACCGGCCAGCGATGCGGCGACGACAGCTCCGGCCGCGACGGCCAGCCCGGCCCGGCCGATGGTGTTACGCGTCATGATCGTTCCTCAGTGGAGGGAGCCCGTTGTGCCGGGCCCGTGCACCACGAAGGACACCAGCCGCCGGTCAACGAACGTTCAACAGCGGATCGACGAGCCCAGAGGTGTCCATAGAGGCAGCTCCTGCGGTAGTTTTCCGGGTATGTCACGTGTGCTCATCACCGGCTCCGCTGACGGGCTCGGCCTGACGGCCGGGCGTCTCCTCGCAGCCGCAGGCCATGCCGTCACCCTCCACGCCCGCAGCGAACAGCGGGCAGCCGACGCCCGGGCAGCCCTGCCGTCGGCGGATCACGTACTGGTCGGCGATCTCTCCACAGTGGAGGGCATGCAGCAGGTGGCTGACGGGGCCAACGCGCTCGGCCAGTTCGACGCGGTGATCCACAACGCCGCGCTGGGCAGCAGGGAACTCCGGACCATGACGGCCGACGGCGTGACCGCGCTCTTCGCGGTCAACACCCTCGCGCCGTACGTGCTCACCGAGCTGATCGCCCGCCCGGCCCGCCTGGTGTACCTGAGTTCGGTCATGCAGCGCGGCGGCGACCCCGATCTCAGCGACCTCCAGTGGTCGCGCCGCCCGTGGAACGCCTCCCGTGCCTACTCCGACACGAAGCTCCACGTCATCGGGCTCGCCTTCGCCTATGCCCGCCGCTGGCCGGAGACCTGCTCCAACGCCGTCGACCCCGGCTGGGTGGCGACGAGGATGGGCGGCCCCGGCGGTTCGAGCGACTTCACGCTGGGCGCAGCGACCCAGGCCTGGCTGGCCGTCAGCGAGGAGGCGGAGGCGGCCCGTTCGGGCCTGTTCTTCAAGCACCAGGCAGCGATCACGCCGCACCCGGCAGCCTCCGGCCTTGATTTCCAGGAGCAACTGCTGGCCCGCTGCGCCGAGATCTCCGGGATAAGAGGTCCTAACTCAATGACTGGCGGCGCTCTGGCGGCCCCAGAAGACGACCGGACTGCGCAGATCTCAGAGCCGGATACAACACCGGTATCCGGCTCTGAGATCTGCTTGCCGCTCGCCTCCTGGAACTCGCCACAGCACCACCGCCATTGAGTTAGGACCTCTAAAACCAGGCGGCTGAGCCGGAGGCGCTGCTGTAGCCTCGCGGGATGTCAGACCAGACCCTCCTGTTCGTCGTCGGCCCGCTGGCCGCCGGGAAGATGACCGTCGGCCAGGAGATCGCCCGGCGTACCGGGCTCAGGCTCTTCCACAACCACATGGCGATAGAGCCGGTGCTGCGGCTGTTCGACTTCGGTACCGAGCCGTTCGGCAGGCTGGTGCGGAACTTCCGGCAGCAGGTGTTCGAGGAGGTCGCCGCGAGTGACCTGCCCGGCCTGATCTTCACGTACGCGTGGGCGTACGACCTGCCAGGCGACGAGGAGGCCCTCAGCCTTTACGCCGAGCCGTTCCGTGCCCGGGGTGCCGCCGTCAGGTACCTGGAGCTGTCGGCCAGCCAGGAGGTCCGGATCGAGCGGAACCGGGGCGCGACCCGGCTGGCCGAGAAGCCGTCCAAGCGGGATCTCGCCTGGTCGGACCGGCATCTGCTCACGATGGACGAGCAGCACCAGTTCAGCTCGGAAGGCCGGTTCGACGACCAGCCCGGGTACCTGCGGGTCGACAACACCGCGCTCAGCCCGGAGGCCGTCGCCGGGCGGGCCATCGCCCACTTCGGCCTGTCGGCTGTCGCGCGCTGAGCGCGGGTACACCTGTCAGGAGTTCTTGACCACCACGTCGCCCACGTCGGTGCCCGCCGTGATCGCGTGCGCCGAGCTGTCGTCGGTGTCCACGGTGACCTTGGCCGATCCGGCCGAACGCGAGGTCTTGACCTTGTACTTCGTGCCGGACGGCACAGCGATCGTGACCTCCCCCGCCGTGTTCTTCGCAGTCACGTCATCCGGCACGGCCGCGAAGCTGAGGCTGATCCTGCCGGAGTCGCCGGTCGCCTTGACCCGCTTGCCGCCCAGCCCGATGCCCTCGATCTGGCCTTCGGTCCGCAGGTCGAGGTCGCCGGTCAGGTCCTCGACCGCGATCGAGCCCTCGCCGAGGTTGATGGCGGCCACCGTGGCTGCGGGGATCTGCACGGTGTAGCCGACCTCGCAGTCCTCCACGCAGTCGTCGGTCAGCTTGAGGACCCCGCCGGCCACGGCGTGCCGGGTGGTGACCTTCTTGTCCTTGTACTTCACCCGCTCGCGGACCTTGATCGGCCCGCTGCTGGCCACCACCCGGACCGATCCGGCTTTACCGGTGATCTCCAGCCTGGTGGCCACCTCGGCGACCTCGTAGGCGTTGGAAGTCTCGGTCCGGTCGCCGGACTCGATCCGGCAGCCGGATACCGTCCCGGCCAGGAGCAGCCCGGCCGCGCCTGCCATCAAGATCTTCGCCGTCGTCATGGCGACCATGATTTCTGATCTTGGTCCGGCCCGCGTCAGGGTTGCCCCTGATCCCCGCCCTGACCTTTACACCAGGGCCGCGTACGTCACGCCCGTCATCTCCTCCGACACCGTCCACAGTTTCCGGGCGAGCGCCGCGTCCGTGCCGAGCGGTGCCGGGTGGACGATCGCCGGGTACCCGCGCTTCTCGCCCCTGCCGTCGGGCCCGATGAACTGCCCGCCGGCCGCCTCGGGGGCCGCAGCGGCGTAGAGCTGGGTCAGCGCGCCCATCTCGGCAGGCTGGGCCATGTACCGGTTGGTCACCTTGAGCACCAGGTTCATCAGGCCGGTCGGCCCGCTGGACTGGAGGTTCGTGTCGGAGTATCCGGGGTGGGTGACGAGGCTGCGCACCGGCGACCCGGCCGCGCGCAGCCGCCGGTCGAGTTCCAGTGCGAAGAGGACGTTGGCGAGCTTGGACTGGCAGTAGGCGCCGACGCGGCTGTAGGAGCCGCCGCCCAGGTTCCCGACATCGATCCTGCCTCGTTTGTGCAGGTCGGACGAGACGGTGACCACGCGCGGGTCGCGGCCGGGGCGGAGCTTGCCGAGCAGCAGGCCGGTGAGAGCGAAGTGCCCGAGGTGGTTCGTGCCGAACTGCCGCTCGAAGCCCTGCGCGGTCTCGCCCTTCGGGCACATCATGACGCCGGCGTTGTTGACCAGCACGTCGGCCTCGCCGATGCTCTCCGCGAAGCCCCGGACCGAGGTCAGGTCGGCCAGGTCGAGCTGGCGGACGTCGAGCTGCGCTGCCGGGTGGTCCTGCCGGATGCGGGCGGCTGCGGCCTGGCCGGCGGCGGGGTTGCGCACTCCCATGATCACGTGGGCACCGTGCCGGGCGAGCTCACGGGCGGTGACGTAACCGAGCCCGCTGTTGGCTCCGGTCACGATGACGGTCCGGCCGTGCTGGGCGGGGATCTGGTCTGCGGTCCAGCGAGTCGCGTTCATGAGCACAGCATGCCTCGCATGGCACTGAGTGTCAACTAAGGCTCATCACGCCAGCTATGGCACCTGGTAGGCTCGCCGTCATGAGGAGCCTCGCCGACCGCAAGCGCCAGCTCGTCCGCGACGAGCTGTCCGAGGCCGCGCTCAAGCTGCTGGCCTACCAGGGCTTCGAGGAAACGACGATCGAGCAGATCGCCGCCGCCGCCGGGGTGTCGAAAAGAACATTTTTCCGGTATTTCGCGGCGAAGGAAGACGTCCTCATCGAGATGCTCAGCGAGCTGGCCGACGCGATCCGGGCAGGCCTGGCCACCCGCCCGGCCTCGGAGTCCCCTGCCGAGGCGCTGCGTGCGGTGTTCCAGATCCCGATCGACGAGTTCACCACCGGGCACCCGGATCCGGCCAAGAGCCTGCGGCTGGCCCGGCTGGTCCTCGGCACCCCGGCGGTCCGGGCCAGGTACCTCGACCGGCAGCACCAGCTGCGCACGGAGGTGGCCGGCCTGCTGGCCGCCCGGACCGGCGAGCCGTACCGGGCCAGTGTCCAGGCCGCGATCGGCTTCGCCGCCTACGAGGCCGCCGTCGAGCGCTGGGCGGCCGCCGACGGGGCCGAAGACCTCGGCGAGCTTGTCGATCAGGCCTTCGCGCAGGCCAGCCTGGCATTAGCGTGAACAGATGACGGTCAGGGCCGAGCGGCCCGGCGACGGCGGCGCGGTGCACCGCGTGCACGAGGCGGCGTTCGGCCGGCCGGAGGAAGCCAGGCTCGTCGACGCGCTCCGGTACAGCAAGGCGTGGATCGGCGGGCTGTCCTGGGTGGTCACCGAGGACGAGGTGGTCGTCGGGCACGCCCTGATCACCCGGGTCGAGGTGGACGGGGCGCCGGCGCTGAGCCTGGCACCGGTCGCCGTGCTGCCCGAGTGCCAGGGCAGGGGCTACGGTTCCGCTGTGGTCCGCGCGGTGCTCGACGCCGCCGCCGCGACCGGGCTGCCGCTGGTCGTGGTGCTCGGCGATCCGGGGTACTACGCGCGGTTCGGGTTCGAGCCGGCCTCGGAGTACAACCTGGTCGCCCCGTGGCCGGGGGTCGGGGCCGCCTACCAGGTGCTGCCGCTGCCCGCCTACAACGGGGAGCCGCAGGGTCACGTCACGTACCCGGAAGAGTTCGACGAGCTGAACTGAACTGGGACGGCGCGCCCGCATCCTGGAACGCCGCCACGTGACCTGCGCCACACTCGACCGCCAGACCCGGGCCGCACCGATCGCGCATCGACGCTGGTGAACGTAACCACCGATCGCGGAACACCGGCCGGCCAGCGTCACGCGACTGTCCACTATGCAGGAACAGGGTCCGGATCCGAGCGAGCGCCCGCCTAGCCTCGCCAGCATGTCTGTTGCTACGGGGGCAAGGACGTACAGGCGCGGGTACACCCCGCCCGCGCACCTGAGGGGGCTCGTCGCGGCCGCCCACCGCACGAATCCGGTACTGACCTTCGCGGCCGCCGGAGCCTGCCACCTGCTGCTCGTGTTCTCGCTCCTTGGCCCAGCGTGGACGCTGGCGATCGCAGGCCCGGTGCCCGGGGTGCTGGCGGGCCTCGCGGGCCTGGCCGGTTACGCGCGCGCGATGCGGGGCCTCGAATGCCTGGTGCACGAGGGCTCGCACTTCAACTGGGTCCGGCGTACCCGCTGGCTCAACGACCTGCTCACCGTCACCCTCGCCGGGCTGCCGTCCGGCCTGCGGCTGAGCGCGTACCGGTCGGCGCACCTGGTCCACCATGGCCGGTTCGGCACGTGGGAGGACCCGGAATGGCGCCGTTACCAGGAGCTCAACCTCGCCGCGCTTCCGCGGCACTCTCCGCTGGCCCTGCTGCGCGGTGTGTACCGCCGCCTCTTCTGGTACCAGCGCACCGTGACACCGGCCAGCTGGGCCGCCGTGGCCGGCCCGTCGTTCTGCGGGCTGGCGCTCACGGCGGTCTCGGGCCTGAGCTGGGGTCCGGCGGCAGCCGTGCTGAGCAGTGCCGTCTGGCTGGCAGGCTTCCTGCTCGTCCTGCCAGCTGTCCGGCTGGCCGGCGAGGCTTCCGAGCACTCGTACACCGGCACGGCCACCCTCTTCGCGGCGACCTGGTCCAACCTCGGCCCGTGGCACCGGCTGCTGGTGCACCCGCACGGCGACGGGCACCACGCCCTGCACCACCTCTGGCCCGGCGTCCCGCATCACCGGCTCCCAGGCCTGCACCGGGCGCTGCTGGCCGCCGACCCAGGTGGCTACGGCCGCGAGCTGAGGTACCGTACCCGGATGCTCACCGGCCCCGCACCGCTGCCCTGATGGTCGTCTTCCTCAGCGGCGTCGCGCTCGGCCTGGCCCTGATCACCCCGATCGGCGCGCAGAACGTGTTCGTGCTCGGCCAGGGCGTCGCGGCCGGCCTGCCCCGGGCACTGTGGACGGCCGCTGCTGCCGCCACCTGCGACACCCTGCTGATCCTCGCCGGGGCCGGTGGCGTCTCGGCGCTGCTGGGCGTCGTACCGGGGCTGCGCGTCGTCCTGCTGGCCGGCGGCGTGGTGTTCCTGTGCCACCTCGGTGTGCAGAGCCTGCGGTCCAAGCCGGACGCGGGGGGCGAGCTGGCCGCCGACGCCACCGCGTTCAGTACGCGGCGGGTCGTCACGCGGACGGTCGCGGTCAGCCTGCTCAACCCGCACGCCATTCTCGACACGGTCGGCGTGCTCGGCGCGGCCATCGCCGCACAGCCCGAGTCCGGGCGGGTCGCGTTCGGCGCGGGTGCCGTGACGGCGTCGTGGCTGTGGTTCGCGGTGCTGGCGGTCGGGGCCGCGCTGCTGCGCCGGTACCTGACGCCGGACAGGCGCGTGTGGTTCGACCGGATCTCCGGCGGGGTCATGCTCGCGTTCGCCGTGCTGCTGACCGCGGAGCTGACTCGCGCCGTGCTCAGCTAGTCACACAGGCCCAGGTCGTAGCAGAGCTGGTAGCGCACCGGGTCGTCCGGCAGTACCCAGTGGAAGCCCTCCTCGAAGAACACCACGATCATGTTCGCGGCGATCAGGGCGGTGAACAGCCACAGCACCGCTCTGGACGGCCAGCCGAAGCGGACGCCCGCCGGTACCAGCTCCTTCGCGAAGATCAGGGCGAAGGCGCAGTAGACGAGCACGACGATGAACGTGACCAGCGCCCACGTGTACAGGTGAAGGCCCATCACGGCCTCGCCGTAGCCAGGATCGCCGGGCACGATGTGCAGCAGCACCTGACGCGTGGACATCGCCGCCCCGGCGAGCGCGCCGGCCATCGCCATGCCCAGCCCGGTCGTGTAGTCGCGCAGGCTCACCGGGCCGGCCTTGGCCCGCACGATGATGTATGCCGGGCCGAGCGCCGTGAGGATCATCGCCATCCGCTGGAGGACGCACAGCGGGCACGGATACTCGTGCCCGCCGAACTGGACGATGAAGCCGCCCAGCAGCACCCCGCAGTAGGCCAGCACGAACAGGTGCAGCGCCCAGAATCCCGCCCGGTTCCACGTCATCAGAACTCCAGGTTGAGCGAGCTGGTGACGTGGTGGTTGAACAGCAGGAGCACGACGACCAGACCGCCGGCGAAGACGATCAGGACGTCGCGCCGGGACCGTCCCTGCAGGACGGCGACCGCCGCCAGCAGGAGCACCCCGAAGATCACCGTGTCCATAACGGGGACCATATGTGATTTTGTGCCGGTACCGGGCCCTTTCCCAGCAAAGGCTCAGCCCGTTCCCGGTGGCGGGGCCTTGCCACCAGGAACGGGCTGAGCTTCTATCCGCCCGCCGCCGGTCCCGAGACGGCGGGCGGAGGTCTCCCGGCTACTCGTACGAGATGGCCTGGAGCACGTTGACCCGGGCGGCGCGGATCGCGGGCAGGATCGCCGCGAACAGCCCGACCACGACCGACAGCCCGAGGAAGACCAGCATCCGGGTCCACGGCACGGCCAGCTCGTCGAAGCCCTCGTGCTTGAGCGCGCGGACCACCGCGACACCCAGCCCGGTACCGACCGCCAGGCCCAGCACCGCGCCGAACACCGAGATCACCACGGACTCCACTGTGATCATGCGCATCGCCGACCACCGGCTGAGCCCGACGGCGCGGAGCATGCCCAGCTCGCGGGTCCGTTCGAGCACCGACAGGGCGAGGGTGTTCACGATGCCCATGATCGCGATGATCACGGCGAGGGCCAGCAGCGCGTACAGCATGTTCAGCACGGTGTCGACCTGCCCGGACTGCTGCTTGACGAACTCCGCCTGGCTGGCGACGGCCACCTCGGGCGAGCCGGCGAGCATGCCCTCGATCTCCTTGCGGATCTGCTTCTCGTCCGCGCCCGGCTTGAGCTTGACCGCGCCGACGCCGGGCATCTGGCTCTGGAAGTACTCCCGGGCGTCGGTGTCGGAGATCAGCGGCTCGCTGAACAGTTCCTGCGGGGCGTACACGCCGGCCACGACGAAGGTCTGCTCGCCGGCCCGCGCGGTCTTCAGCTTGATCGAGGACCCGGTACCGAGACCGCGCAGGTCGGCGAACTGCTGGCTGATCAGCATCTCGTTGTGCTTGAGCGCGCGGACCTCACCAGCCTTCGCCTTGATGTTCAGGATCGGGATCGCGCTGGCCACGTCGAGGCCCGTCATCCAGACCCGCTTGCCGGTGACGTCGGCGGTGACCCCGCCGTACAGGCCGATCGCCTTGTCCACACCCGGCAGGTTCTTGATCCGGGTGATGACCTCGGGATCGTAGGTGGCGTCACCGGAGTCCGGGATGATCAGCAGGTCGGCACTGAGCTCACGCTTGAACGTGCCCTCCATGCTCGCGTTCAGCGAGGCTGCCAGCACGCTCACCCCCGTGATCAGGGCCAGGCCGATCATCAGTGCCGCCGCGGTGTTCGCGGTACGCCGCGGGTTGCGGGCCGAGTTGCGCCTGCCCAGCTTGCCCGGCAGCGACCAGGAGAACGCCCGGCCGATCACGCCGACCATCGGCCGCGCCACGCTCGGCGTGACCAGGGCGACGCCGGTGAACACCAGCAGCACGCCGAGCATCAGCACCAGCGAGATCGTGCTGCCCGGGAGGCTGCCGAACAGCGCCCAGGCGATGCCCCCGGCTCCGGCGGCGAGCAGTACCGCACCGGCCACCGTGATCTTCACCATCGACTTCTCGGTGGCCGCGGCGTCCCGTAGCGCGGCGATCGGCGCGACCCGCGAGGCCCGGATGGCCGGCACGACGGCGGCGACCAGCGTGACCAGCACGCCCACCGCGTAGGCGGCGATGACGGCCGCCGGAGTGAACGACAGGGTGGCTTCCGACAGGTTGCTGAACATCAGGCTCTTCAGCAGCGCCGCCACGCCGTACCCGGCGAACAGGCCCAGTGTGGACGACACCACGCCGACGATCAGCGCCTCGAAGAACACCGACCGGATCACCTGGCCCCGCCCGGCTCCGAGCGAGCGGAGCAGCGCCAGTTCCCTGGTGCGCTGGGCGATCAGGATCGAGAACGTGTTGAGGATCAGGAAGATGCCGACGAACAGCGTGATGCCGGCGAAGCCCAGCAGGAACTTCTGGAACAGGCTGAGGAACTCCTGCACGTCCGCGCTCTGCGCCTTGGCGACCTCCTCGCTGGTCCTGACCACGTAGCCGTCGCCGAGCGCGGCGGCGATCGCCGTCTTGAGCTGCGCCGGGGTCTGGCCGGAGGCAGCCGTCACGCTGATCGAGGAGTACACGCCGGGCTGGCCGAGCATCAGCTTCTGCGCGACCGGCTCGGTGAACGCGACGATCGTCTCGCCGCCGACCGAGTCCCGGCCGCCGGACAGGCCGAAGATGCCGCTGACCGTGAACTTCTTCTTCGGTTCCAGGGTCAGCACCTCGATGGTGTCGCCGACCTTGAACGGGCCCTCCTTGGCCAGTACCGCGTTGATCGCGACCTGGTCGTCGCTCTTCGGCCCGGTGCCGGTCCGCAGCTCGGCGACGCCGTCACCGTCCCGCCACGCCGTGCCGAGCCTCGGCGGGCCCTGCGTGACGATCACCTTGCCGTTCTTGGCCACCACCCGGGCCCCGTTGGCGTCGACCTGCCCCACGGCGGTCTTCACGCCGGGCACCGCCGCGACCCTGGTGATCGCGTCCGGCTTCAGATACTGCGGCATCGCGTTGTCTTCGTCCTCGCCGTTGCTCTCGGCGAGCGGCTTGGCGGTGACCTGCACGTCCACATTGGCGTTGATCGTGCGGAACATCGAGTCGAAGGACGCGCTCAGCGAGTTCGTCAGGATCAGCGCGCTGGACACCGCCATCACGCCGAGTACCACAGCCATTCCCGACAGCAGCAGCCGCAGCTTCCGGGACAGCAGGCTCTTCCACGCGGCTCTGAACATCAGTGCGCACCGGCCCCGTCGAGCCGCTTCATGGTGTCGAGCACCGCGTCGGCGGTCGGGTTGCGCAGCTCGCCGGCGATGTGACCGTCGGCGAGGAAGACGACCCGGTCGGCGTAGGACGCGGCGTTCGGGTCGTGCGTGACCATGACGATCGTCTGGTTGTACTGCCGCACCGAGTTCCGCAGGAAGCCGAGCACCTCGGCACCCGACCGCGAGTCGAGGTTACCGGTCGGCTCGTCGGCGAAGATGACCTCGGGCCGCCCGACCAGCGCCCGCGCGCAGGCCACCCGCTGCTGCTGCCCGCCGGACAGCTCGGTCGGCTTGTGCCTGAGCCGGTCGGCGAGCCCGACCGTGCGGATCACGGTGTCGAACCACGCCTGGTCGGCCTTGCGCCCGGCGATCGACAGCGGCAGCAGGATGTTCTCCTCGGCCGTCAGGGTCGGCAGGAGGTTGAACTGCTGGAAGATGAAGCCGACCTTGTCCCGCCGGAGCGCCGTAAGCTGCCGGTCCGACATGCCGGTGACCTTGGTGTCGCCCACGTGCACCTCGCCGCGGGTCACGGTGTCCAGCCCGGCCAGGCAGTGCATCAACGTCGACTTACCGGAGCCGGACGGCCCCATGATGGCGGTGAACTCACCCCTGGCCAGGCTCACGCTCACCCCGCCGAGCGCGATCACCTGGGCCTCGCCGCTGCCGTACACCTTCCAGACCTCATCGGCGCGCGCGGCCACCGCGGTCGACGTCATCACTGCGTTTCGAGTCATGCGCATATCGTCGGCCCGTGCCGTGCGCCACTCGTCAGCCCGGAGGATGACCAGGGCACCGATTTCGGTGTCAGGGAACTCCCTGCAACCCCCTCAGGGTTCACCCTTAGTCAGCCTGGCCAGGCCCGGCGGGGACAACCCGCCGGGCCTGACATCCCTACGAGACCGGGTGGTCGGTCCACGCGGCCGTGAGCGCCGCTACCTGCCCGGCGGTGAGGCTGACCGCCGGCGCCCGGAGATTCTCTTCCAGGTGAGACACCCTTGATGTACCCGGGATGGGCACGACCAGCGGCGACAGGTGCAGCAGCCACGCCAGTGCCACCTGCGCCGGTGTGGCCCTGAGCTCGCCGGCCACGGCCGCCAGGAGCCCGTCGGGCCGCGCCAGCTCCCCCTTGCCGAGCGGGAAGTACGGCACGAAGGCGATGCCCTCGGCCGTGCAGTACTCCAGGGTGTCGCGCATCCGCTGCCGGGTGAGGCTGTAGATGTTCTGGACGGCGGCCACCTCGACCAGCTGCCGGGCCGCCCGGATCTCGCTGACGCCGGCCTCGGACAGGCCGATGTGGCCGATCTTGCCTTCCGACTGGAGCTCGGCCAGCGCGCCGAGCTGGTCGGCCAGCGGTACGGCGGGGTCGATCCGGTGCAGGTGGTAGAGGTCGATGCGGTCCAGCCTGAGCCGGCGCAGGCTCAGCTCGACGCACTGGCGCAGGTACTCCGGCCGCCCGAGGGGCCGCCACTGGTCCGGGCCCTGGCGGGTGTAGCCGCCCTTGGTGGAGATGACGAGGTCCGGCGGGTACGGGTACAGCGCCTCGGCGACCAGTTCCTCGGCGATGTGCGGCCCGTAGGAGTCGGCGGTGTCGATCAGGGTGACGCCGCACTCGACAGCCCGGCGCAGTACCCGGACTGCCTCGTCACGGTCGGCCGGCGGCCCCCAGAAACCGGGCCCGGTCAGTCGCATCGTGCCGTACCCGAGCCGTCGTACCGGCAGGTCGCCGCCGAGCAGGACGACACCTGCGGACTCCATCGCTGGCATGGCAGTGCTTGCTTGCTGGTTCATCCAGGAGTTGCCTTTCGCGCAAAGAATTCAACGGGCTTGAGCCCGGGCGCGAACGGCGATGCCGCGACACGACGGTCAGCGGCAGGCGGCGACGCCCAGGCGGACAGTCATGGCGTCCACAGCGTCACCTCACTTCTTCCATCCTCCGGCAGGAACCCGAGCAGTATGTCATGCCGCCCGGCTGCGGGGTCGCTTAGTTTTGCAGGGTAAGCCGAGCTGGGCGCGGCGCGAGGAGGCCACTGTGGAACCGATCGGCAAGTCCGGAACAGGCAAGCGGGTGTGCGTCGTCGGCGCGTCCGGCAAACTCGGGCGGTACATGGTGCGGCACGCGCTCGACCGCGGGTACGAGGTCGTCGGCGTGTGCCGTGAGAAGAGCACTGGCAAGCTGGCGGACTTCGCCGGGCTGCTGACCGTGATCCCCGGGCCGACCAGCGACCCGGCCGTCATCGCGCGAGCCGTGCGGGGCTGCGATGCCGTGCTCACAGTTCTGGTGCCGTGGGGCATGAACCACTACGCCACCGGTACGGCCCAGGCTGTCCTCGACCACGCCGAGCCCGGAGCCCGGCTGGTGTTCTCCTGCGGCTGGCACATCACCCGCGACGGGCTGGACGTCTACACCCGCTCGTTCCGGCTGTACGCGGCCGTGTTCGGGCGGCTGGCCAAGCTCGCCCGTTTCGTGGACATCGACGACCAGGTGGAAGCCTGCCGCCGGATCTTCGCCAGCAGTACACAATGGACTGTGGTGCGCGGCAGCGACCTGGAGGAAGGCGAAAGCCAGGGACTGCCGGTGTGGAGCAGGCACGTGGGCGACCCGGTGCTGGCCAGCAACCTGACCCGGCGCGTCGACTACGCCCAGTTCATGGTCGAGGCGATCGGCGACCGTGCCCTGATCCACGAGGCCCCGGCGATCGTCGGGCGGCTGGCCCCATCAGCCATCGCGCACGCGCGACAGCACCCCTGACCTCGTTCACGCGCAGTCCCGGAGGAGCTTGCGGACAGGCACGTGTGGCGGCAGGGCAGACTGAGCCCATGCTGATCGTGTTCGGTGGCCTGCCAGGAAGCGGGAAGACAACTGTGAGCCGTGAGCTCGCCCGGCGGATGGCTGCGACCTGGCTGCGGGTCGACGCGATCGAGGCCGCCATCGGCCGCTCGGGTGCCCGCCCGGTCGGGACCGCCGGCTACGCGGTGGCCGCCGAGCTGGCCGCCGCCCAGCTCGCGCTCGGCGGCACCGTCATCGTGGACGCCGTCCACCCGGTCGCGGTCTCCCGCTCGGGCTGGCCAGCGCTGGCGGCCGAGCATGGCGCGGCAGCGCGGTTCGTCGAGGTGGTCTGCGCCGACCCGGCCGCGCTCCGCCGCCGCGTCGAGCAGCGCCTACCGGACCTGACCGGCCACACGCCGCCGACCTGGGCCGAGGTGCAGGCACTCCCCTACGAGCCGTGGACCGGCCCCCGGCTCACCGTGGACACCTCCGGCACCGACCCGCTGCCAGAGATCCTCGCCTACCTGCAGTCATGACGATAAACCTGTTTGCCCGCCACCCGGCTGCTGCTACGTTGCCGGAAGCCGTGCTGGACAACGAGGAGGTGGTACCCGTGAACGTATCGACGTGGGTGCTCCCCTCCGGGGTCACGGCCGGGCGATAGGCCGCCCGGGAGCGCCGTTCAGGAGCACTCCCGAAAGGCACGACCATGCGCTTCACTTCCGGACAACACCTCGACGGCGTACTCGAACGCGAGTTCACCCTTGACGGCGTCCCCGGCATCCTGTGGACAGCCGGATCCGCGTCCGCGCCGGCCCCGCTGATCCTCCTCGGCCACCCCGGCGGGCTGCGCAGGATGTACCCCCGGCTGGCGGCCCGGGCCCGGCACTCCGTCACGGAGGGCTTCGCCGCAGCCACCATCGAACTCCCCTGGGCCGGTGACCGGCCCCGTTCCGGCGCCGCCGAGGAGGCCCGCGCCGCACTGCACAACGCGCTCCGCGCCGGCGAGCCGGTGACCGGCGAGATCGTCGACCGGCTCGTTCTCCCGCTGCTCGACCAGGCGGTACCGGAATGGCAGTCCGCTCTGGACGCTCTCCTGTCGCTGCCAGGGATCACAGGCCCCGCCGGGTACTCGGGCGGGGTGATCTCCATCGGCGTCCGGCTGGCGGCCGCCGACCCGCGCATCGCGGCCGCCCTCCTGTTCGCCGGGAGTTACGTACCCAGAGCCGTGTTCGAGGAGGCCCGGCAGGTCACCATCCCACTCCTGGTCCTGCTGCAGTGGGACGACGAGGGCAACGACCGGCAGATGGCCCTGGACCTGTTCGGCGCCCTCGGTTCCACGGAGAAGACACTGCACGCCAACCTGGGCGGCCACACGGGCGTCCCGCAGTTCGAGGCGGACGACGCGACCCGCTTCTTCGCCAGGCACCTGAAGTGATACCCGCGTATCCAGGACCGGCGCGGGCAGCTCAACCGCCCAGCCGTGCGGCCAGTTCCTCCACGGTCGCCTCGAAGTAGGCCAGGCCGCGGGTGTCGGTGTAGCCGAGAGCGTGGTTCACGGCGATCATGTGCACGTTGTCCGACGCGGTTGTCGTCGTCACCTGACGCACGGCTGGCCGCTCGGCGACCAGGCTGCGCATCAGCTCGGCCTTGATCGCCCGGCCGAGCCCGTGGCCCCGGTGGGTCTCCCGCACGGCGGTGTCCATCTGCTGAGCGTGCTCGGGCTCGGCGGGATGGACGACGGCTTCCGTGAGGCCGGCGACCTCCCCGCTCGCCTCGCAGATGGCGACGGCCTGCCGGTAGTCCTGTCCGGACGCGGCGAACGCGGCTTCCTCCTCACGGACCCGCGCGGGCGTCCAGGCCATGTGCTCCCACTCGTGTTCCTGGGAGGGAGCGTCGGCGATGGCCGTGCGCGCCTCGGCGTAGGAGACGAGGAACTCCTCTGGTACTGCCGCGTTCCAGCTCTCGACCCGGTAGCCGGCCGGCGCGGGAACCTCCCACAGCGCCGGATCGGCGGCAGGGATGTCCAGCGTCTGCATCAGGCCTCGGATGGTGCACCTGGCTCCCACCCCTCGGCGAACCGCTCGCCGTCCCCGGCGATGGTGACGTTCCGTGCCAGGACGCGTGTCCGGCCGGCCGCCCGCACCGACGGCAGCACCGCCCGCAGGAAGGCGGTACCGATGCCCTGGCGGCGGCGGCTGGGATCGACCTCCAGGAAAACGATCGCTGTGTCGGTGTTCTCCTGCTCCGGCAGGGAAACGCGTCCGATGCCCGCCAGTTCGCCGGAGTCGTCGCGGGCCAGCCAGAAGGTCCAAGCGCCCGAGGCCGCAGGATCGGCCTCGGTCAGGAACGCGATTGTCGCGGCCACGGCGGCCGGCGTGCTCCCGGGCTGGTCGGCGGCATAGACGCGGGACAGCATCCCGGTGATCGCCTCATAGTCCGAGCTGGTCGCAGTGCCTTGGTCGAAAAGAGCAAAGTCCATGTCCGGGCACCCCGTCATCCGGCAAACAAGATCGGCGGTCAGCATGCGGAGCCGGGGCAGCGGCGTCAATCCGATTACGCACCGGCGGTCACGGGCGGCGGCGGACCTGGTAGGCGTGGCGGATCCGGCGCAGGACAAAGCTGGCGAGGTTGAGCGCCCACAGCACCGGCCAGTAGATCACGAGGAGAAGCATGAGGAAGGCCGTGATACCGACGGCCTTGTAAGCCCCGGGTGACCCGGTGAGCTTGAACATGGCGACGACACCCCCGGCTATCGCCACGCCCAGGACGACCGGCAGGAGCACCCCTGCCACCGTCCACACTCGACCGCCCCGGAGGACCAGCCTCTCCAGCACCAGCGCGATCGGCGTGATCGCCAGAGTCGCCACGCCCACGACACCAGCCACCCAGAGGGCCGCTCCCGCATAACCTGAGGCGGAGAACGACTTGTCGACGATGAAGACCATCACGAATGGCGCGGAGACGACAGCCCACACTGCCATCACGACCGCGACCGTGACCATGACGGTGAAAAGATGGCGGGCGAACAGCCAGAGCCCGCTCCGCACTGCGAACGAGGGAGGCGCTGGCGCTTCGCGGAGAACCGGAACGGACACCAAACCTCCTTGCACAGCCAGCGCGGGACCGGACCACCATAACGGGCTGGTAGCCGGCGGCACGATGGCGTCAGGCCAGGTCCAGTGCCACGATCAGCCCGTCGAACGTGCGCTCTGCTGAATCCTCACAGGCGGCCAGTGCCCGGCCGATCAGTCGCGGATCGCTTCTCAGCCCGGCTCGTTCCGCCCAGGCCACCACCTTCGGTGCCGCCTCGAGCACGGGCTCCCCCACCAGCGGGGCGCCGTGTGCCGCGAACACCCGCTCGTGGAGGGATGTCTGCCACCACGAGCCGTCCGGATCCGCCCCGGCCAGGACTGCGCACGCGCTGCCGAGCACCCTGGCGCCGAGAACGTGTGTGCCCGAGTTCTCCGCGAGAACGCGCACCTCGTCCACCAGGGCCTGATGGCTGGTGCCTGTCAGCACGATTCGCCGCCACCCTTCGCGCAGCGGCAGGTCGTCAACGATGACGGACTCGACGAGGTCGGCATCGACATCCTCGGCCGACTCCGCCCTGACCACGATGATCCTTGCCCACAGCCCCATCAGGCCCACTCCGATGCCGGTGACTTCGGTGAATCTTTCGCCGGTGATCGACGCGCGCCCAAGCTACACCCGCGGCCCCTTCCGCTGCCGGGTGTGCTGCCCGAACGCCACGATCACACGGGAACAGGCACGTATCCTGCAACCATGCTGATCTACTCGATGAGCGTTTCGGTGGACGGCTTCATCGCCGATCGCGAAGGGGCGTTCGGGTGGTCGGAGCCCAGCGAGGAGCAGTTCCGGTTCCATCTCGCGCAGACCCGTGAACTCGGCGGCATGCTGCTGGGCCGCAGGCTCTACGAGACCATGCTGGTGTGGGAGACGGATCCCTCGCTACGGGAGGAAGAACTCGGCGATGCGTTCGCCGGCGTGTGGAGCGCCCTCCCGAAAGTCGTCTTCAGCCGGACGCTCGGCAGCGTCCAGGGCAATGCCCGGCTTGCCCGGGGGTCCGTGGCCGAGGAGGTCGCCACGGTGCTCGGCACGACTGACAGGGATGTCGCGATCGGCGGTGCGGGCCTGGCCGCCGCAGCCGTCGAACTCGGCCTCGTCGACGAGCTGAGGATGTTCCGCAATCCGATCGTCGTGGGCGGCGGCACGCCGTTCCTCCCCCCGGTCACCGGGGACGTCCGGCTGGACCTGGTCGAGACCAGGACCTTCGGCTCGCGTGTGATCTACGAGCGCTACAGGCGCGCCCCCGCCACTCCGGCCTGACATCAGCGCTTACTTCGCCATCACGGCTTCCCAGCCGTCATGGTTACCCTGGACCCCTGCGTGACTCAACCCGTTCCCGGCGTAGCCTCGCCGGGTGTCAACGTACCGGTAGGTTTCGATGTGCGGTCGCTACACGGTCAAGGCCACCCCGCAGGCTCTCGCGGCCCTGTACCGGGCGGAGCCGATGCCCGACGGCTCGGCGCCGGAGTTCACGGTGCTGCCGTCCTACAACGTCGCGCCGACGAACGTCGTCCCCGCGATCCTCGAACGGGCAGGCGAGGACGGCGAGGCTGTCCGGAGACTGCACGCCGCGCGGTGGGGGCTGCTGCCGCCATGGGTGAAGAGCCTGCGGGGCGCGAAGCCTCTGATCAACGCGCGCGCCGAGACGGCTGCCGAGCTGCCGTCGTTCAAGAAGGGCATCCGTACCCGGCGCTGCATCGTCCCCGCGTCCGGGTACATCGAGTGGACCACGGGTGACGATGGGAAGTCGAAGCTGCCCTGGTACCTCAGGCCCCAGGGCGGCGACGGGGAGATGCTGCACCTGGCCGGGCTGTACGGGTACTGGCGTGATCCCGAGGTCGGTGACGTCAGCGCGCCCGGCGCGTGGGTACTGTCGATGACGATCCTGACCACCACCGCCGAGGACCACCTCGGTCACATCCATGACCGCACGCCGATGACGGTCCCGGCAGGCTCGTGGGACGACTGGCTGGACCCGGCCCTGAGCGACCCGGCAGCCGCTGTCAGCCTCCTGGAACCCGCGACCGGCCTCGTGACCGCGTACCGCATCTCCCCCAGGATCAACCAGGTGAAGGCCAACGACGAGCACCTGCTCGAGCCGGCCAGCTGACTGCCAGCGCCGTCAGCGCCGCAGGTTGGTAGCCTCCTGGCGAAGATCATCTTTTGTCAGGAGTCTGGCTTGTCCCTGGTTATCCGTACCATCACCGGCGCTGAGGAACTCGGCCTGTTCACCAGCCTGAGCTACTCCCTCGACCACGAGCTGGCCGACGACCTCAGCACCGGCCGCCGCCGTCCGGAGTGGATGTGGCTGGCGCTGCGCGAAGGCCGCCCGGTCGCCCGGCTCGCCTGGTGGTCGCAGCCCGGCGCCGCCGTCCCCGATGTCCTGGACTTCCTCGACCTCGACGGCGAGGCCCCGGACCGGGTCGAGGTCGGCGTGCGGCTCCTGGAAGCCTCGATGGCCGAGGTGCTCCCGGCTGGTACGCAGGCACCGGACTACATCCGGTTCATCCCGCCGGACTGGCGTGAGGATCCCGAGGCGGGGCAGGTGGTCGCCGACCGGACGGCTGTCGTGGAACGGGCCGGGTGGGTCTTCCAGGTCGAGCGGCTGCGGCTGGAGTGGCGCCCGGGTACCCCGCTGGCGGAGCCTGCCGGCCGGCTGAACTTCCGGCCGGTGTCGGGCCGGGAGGAGCTGATCGGCCTGATGACCCAGGTACTCGACGGCACCCTGGACGCGCACAGCCAGGAGGACCTGACCCGGATGACGCCGGAGGAGGCCGCGGCCGATCACTACGACGGCGAGTTCGCGCACTACACCAGCCCCCGGGACTGGTGGCAGATCGCCGAGCTGCCCGGCGGCGAGCCGGTCGGGTTCGTCGTCGGCGCGCACAACCCGTACAACCCGGTGATCGCCTACATCGGCGTGCTGCCCGCACATCGCGGGCAGGGATACATCGACGACATTCTCGCCGCGGGTACCCGGATCCTCGCCGAGGCCGGCATGCCCCGGATCCGGGCGGCCACCGACCTGGGCAACGTGCCGATGGCCAGGGCTTTCGAGCGCGCCGGTTACGTGAACTTCGAGCGGCAGATCACCATGTCCCGTCCGTGATCGCTGAGCCCTCGCGCCGCGCCCGGTACCGGTCAGCCGAGGGCCTGCATCACCGGGGACCAGACGTGTGCGCGGAGGCCGGGCATGCCGGCGCCGCGCACCATGAAGGTGCCGGACGCGAAGAGCTGGGCTCCGTGGCCGAGGGCCCAGGACGTGAGGGCCGGGTCGTCGAGGTCGAGGCGTACCGGCCCCGCCACGTCCGCCGCCAGGTCACTGACGAGCCCCTGCGCTGTGGTCAGCGAGCCGGCCAGGAGTGGCCCGATGACGTGGTTGCTGGTGTTGTCCCAGGCCGCGGCGTAGCCGGAGCCGTCGAGGGCGATCCGCACGCTGGCGGCGAAGTCCAGCAGCCGGGTCACCAGGTCCGCCCGTTCCACGCCGAAGATCTTCGCGTCGAGGGCGATCAGGTCCGGCAGGTCGGCGTGGGTGGCGGGGCGGGAGATCCTGGCCGGGGGCACGTCCATCGTCCCGGCGTGCATGCCGACGTGGTGGGTCACGCGGAAGCCGAGCTTCTCGTAGAGCGGCTGGCCCATCGGGGTCGCGTGCAGGAACACCGTCGTTTCCGGGCCCGCCGCGTCGATGAGGTGGTTCATGATGCGGCGGCCGTGGCCCTTGCCCTCGTGGGCGGCCGCGACGAGGACCATGCTGATCGCGCCGAGGCCGGTCCCGTACCGGGTGAGCGTCGCCGTGGCGATGACCTGCCCGCCGAGTTCGAGCCCGTACACCTCGCCGACGGAGAACAGCAGCCGCCACTTGGCTTCCTCTGGCTGCCAGCCCCGGTCGGCGGCGAGCGCCATGCAGGCGGGCAGTTCGGCGACGCCGAGCCGGCGGATGGTCCCGTTCATGCTTCCGATCATGGGTACAGCCTGCCTGATGGCCGCCCCGGGTACCCGATAGCGTGTGGCTAACCCGATAGCCTGAGGCTATTGTCGCTGCGTGGAGCGCACCCCCGAGATCACCCTGCCAGCCGTCCGCGCGTTCGCCGCTGTCGCCGCCGCCGGATCGTTCCGTGCGGCCGCCCGGGAGCTCGGGGTCAGCCAGCCGACGCTCAGCGCGGCGGTCCGGCGGTTCGAGGACAGCGCCGGGCAGCAGCTCCTGCACCGGGAACGCGACGGGGTCCGGCTCACCGAACACGGACGGCGCGTCCTGCCCCACGCCACGGCCCTGGTCAGCGCCGCGGACGACCTCGGGTCGCTGCTGGCGGGCCGGGACGCCGCGCCGCTGACCATCGGGTTTCTCGGGGAGGCCGCGGCGTCGGACACCCGGCGGGTACTGGAGGTCATCGAGCGGGAGTCGGGGCGGGAGCTGCGGCTGCGCAGGTACGACTTCGACGATCCGTCGTGCGGGCTGCTGTCCGGGGCCAGTGACCTGGCGATCGTCTGGCCGCCGCTCGGCGGGGACGAGGCGCTGGCCGTCCTTCCGCTGTCGACGGACCAGCGGGCCATCGCGCTCCCGGCCGGCCACCCGCTGGCCGCGCGCCACACGATCGAGCCGTCCGACCTGGCCGGGCAGCGGTGGCTGGTGCCCGGCACACCCGACCGGCGGTACCAGGCTTTCCGGCATCCGGGCCACCTCGGGATCACCGACATCGCCGGCGTCACCGAGTGCGCGTCCATCGAGGAGATCCTCGAGCTGGCCGCCGCCGGGCAGGGGCTCGCGCTGAGCAGCCTCAGTACCGGGGAGCACTACGCCCGCTCCGGCCTCACCTTCGTCCCGCTGCCGCCGGCCCACCGGTGCGGCATCGCGCTGGCCTGGCGCGTGTCGGACTCGCGCCCCATGCTCAACCGGATCGCCGGGGCGCTGGGGCCTGGCCGGTAGGACTTCAGGGACCCGGCTCGCGCTGGCAAGATCCACCGGGCAGGGTTCACGGGGGTGCTGGCAGAATCGGCGGATGCTGCCGCGTCTCATCGCCACCGACCTTGACGGAACCCTGCTGCGTACCGGCGGCGTCCTCTCCGATCGCACCAAGGCGGCCCTCGCGCTCGCCCGGTCGCGCGGGGCGCTCGTCGTGCCGGTCACGGCCCGGCCGCCACGGTTCATCGACTGGCTCGGCGGGTACGCCGACGCGGCGATCTGCTCGAACGGCGCGATCACGTACGCGCCCGGTACGAGGGAAGTTCTCGCCGAGCGGTCGCTCGAACCGGCCGTGACGCGCAAGCTCGTCGAGGCGATCAGCGTGGCGCTGCCCTCGGCCGGCTGCGCGGTGGAGACCGGCGACCTGGTGTACTGCCTGCCATCGTTCACCTGGCGCTGCGGCCACGACGGGCCGGGCATCGAGCTGGAGGTGCCCGATGTGGAGGCCGCGCTAGGCCACGCTGCCCGGATCAGCAAGCTGCTCGTGCACGCCCCGGACCTCACCGCCGACGCGATGCTCGGCCCGGCCCGCGCGGCGGCGGGCCACCTCGCCGAGATCACGCACTCCGGCGGGGCGGGCCTGCTGGAGATCAGCGCGCCGGGCGTGACGAAGGTGAGTACCCTGGCCGCCTACAGCGCGAGCCTGGGCCTGACGGCTGCCGACGTGCTCGCGTTCGGGGACGGCATCAACGACCTCGGCATGCTGAGCTGGGCCGGCACGGCGTACACGATGGCGAACGCGCATCCGGAGGTCCAGGCCGCAGGCCACCAGCGGACAGCGAGCAACAACGACGACGGCGTGGCCCTGGTCCTGGAGCGGATCTACGAGTAGTGCCTGAGCTGCGGCCACAGGTCGCGCCACGGCACGCGGCGGTCGCGGCAGATCCAGATCGGCACGCCTTCTTCCTCGTTGTCCACGCCGGCCTGGTTATTCAGCCGGCCGCGTTCCTCGCAGGCGCCGAGCGCGGCGACGGGCCGGCGCGCGATGAGGATCGTGATCCGCGCGCTCTCCGGAGGCGGGCCGAACCGGGCCAGCTCGTTGTGCCCACTGTAGACATCCGGGGTTCCGCCGAAGCGGCGCAGCGCCCCGGCCTCCCCGTAGTTGCTGGTCAGGACGATCGTCATGGCCTGCTCCTCCTGTGACAGGCCCTGGCGGACGGCCTCGGCCTGCGCCGCGTATGCCTCCCAGCCGATCTGGTCGCGGGTGCCAGGGTGCATCTCGGGGATCGGCGTGCTGCCCAGCAGCCCGGCAGGCACGATCGGCAGCGCTATCACGATGGCCGTGACGACGTTGAGCGCGACGGCTGGCCAGGCGTACACCCGGAACCAGCGCGCGGCAGTCACGCACCCCATCGCATACAGGGCCAGGAGCAGCCCGGACGGGTAGTAGGGCTGGCCAGCCGTGACAAAAACCAGAACCAGGATCACCGGGTACGCCACGGCGAAGGCGCGCAGCTCCGCCCGCCGGGCCGCCCGCACGAGCCCCGCGATCCACACGGGAACGAGGAGCGGGCCGAGGACGAGCAGCTGGATCGGGAGCAGCGTGGCCCGGGACTCGCCGCCCTTCGTGCGCCGGACGGCCTCGGCCATCTCCAGCTGCGGGAAGCCGTTCGTTACCTGGTACCAGAGGTTGGGCGCCCCGATCACCACCGCCACCGCCACGCCCGCCCACAGCCAGGGCGAGGCGAGTACCCGGCGCGGACCGGCGGCCAGCAGCCCGGCGGCGAGCCCGAGCAGCAGCAGGACGACCAGGTGCTTGTTGTACAGCCCGAGGCCGGCGGCCACGCCGGCCGCCAGCCACCAGCGCGGCTCGCCACGGCCGAGTGCCCGCTGCGCGAACAGGATCACCAGCAGCCACACCACCAGGTCCGGTCCGCTCGTGACGGCCAGGTGCCCGTTGACCAGCGCGTACCCGCTGGCCCCGCCGCCGAGCGCCGCCAGCACCTGTGCCCGCGCGTCTCCGCCGGCCTCCCGCGCGACCAGGGCCAGCAGCACGGCGGCGAAGCCGGCGAACAGCGCGGCTGGCACGCGGATGGCCTCCACGGTGTCCCCGAACAGCCAGATCGAGGCGCGCACCAGCATCGGCGTGAACGGCGGCTGGTCGGTGTACCCCCACGCGGGATGCGCCGACAGCAGCCGGAAGTACAGCTCGTCGCGGTGGTACCCGTAGCCACCGGAGGTCAGCAGGAGCAGCGTGCTCACCCCGAGGGCCACGAGGCCGACGGGGAGCCGGGCGGACGGCTGGCGATCCACTGCGGGATCATACATCGATCTAGTTCACTATATGGAGTCTGTGACCTCCTGCGGCATTCGATCCTCCAGCCGCGCACCAGGGTGGACAATCAGGACATGACACGCACCTGGCCCAGCACGTTCGCCGACCGGCTGTCCGCGCCGCTGCCCAGCCTGCGCGACCTGCTCAGGGTGTACCGGCAGGGCGGCCTCGTCCCCCGGGGAACAGCCCTCGACGGCATACCCGGCCTGCCGGAGAAGCGCGACGGGCTGCCGGTGGTCGGCGAGGGCCAGGCCGCCGTCACCTGGGCCGGGCACGCCAGCTTCGTCGTCCAGATCGGCGGGCTGACCGTGCTGACCGACCCGGTGTGGTCGCGCAAGATCCCGGCGATCCCGGCCCGGTACACCCCGCCCGGTGTGCCGTGGGCCGACCTGCCCCGGATCGACGCCGTCGTGATCAGCCACAACCACTACGACCACCTGGACGCGCCGACCGTGAAACGGCTGCACCGGGCCACGCCGGTCCTGGTACCGGGCGGGCTCGGCAAGTGGTTCCGCCGGCGGGGCTTCACGCAGGTCGCCGAGCTCGACTGGTGGGAGTCGGCCTCGGTGGGCGGCCTGTCGTTCGGCTTCGTCCCGGCACACCACTGGAGCCGCCGTACCCTCACCGACACGTGCAAGAGCCTGTGGGGCGGCTGGGTACTCGGCGAGCAGCTGTTCTTCGCCGGCGACACCGGCTACGGCCCGTACTTCCAGAAGATCGGCGAACGATACCCGGCGCTCGACGTGGCCCTGATGCCGATCGGCGCCTACTCGCCACGCTGGATGATGCGGTCCGTCCACATGGACCCGGCCGAGGCCGTCCAGGCGACCAGGGAACTCGGGGCGGCGAAGATGGCGACCATGCACTGGGGCACCTTCGGCCTGACACCCGAACCCGTACTCGAACCGCTGTACAAGGCCCGCGTGGCCTGGGCGGACGCCGGCCTGCCCCGCGAGGACCTGTGGGACCTGGCCGTCGGCGAGTCCCGGGTGTTCGACCGGGTCGCGGCGCTCTGACTCAGCAGGTCCCGAGCATGTCCGCCAGGGCGTCGCGCTCGGTGGCCGTCACGCTCAGCTCATAACGAGACTTGATCATCGTGTACCGGCTGGCGTAGCCGCACCAGAACTCCCGCCGCGGCCGCCAGTTGTCCGGCGTCTGGCTCCGTTTCTCCTGGTTCGCCGCCCGCGAGACAGCGAGCAGGTTCCCGGTGTCGTTGGCGAACGCGCGCCGGCGTTGCGGCTCCCAGGCCCACGCGCCCGACCGCCAGGCCGCCCCGAGCGCGACCACATGATCGGTCTCGATCTCGCTGGCCTGACGCCGGTCGTAGTACAGCTCCCGGCCGGTGTACGGGTCACGGAGCGTCCCGGCCCGCACCCCGCACCCGGTCCCGTGGTCGCCGTCCGGGATGTCCCGGCGGAGCACGTCGTCGCGGGTGTCGCAGCCGTTGCCCCCGTCCGGGGCATCGGTGTCGTCCGTCCACAGTGGCTCACCGAACGCACGCCGGTCGTAGCTCTCCCAGTGGCTCTGCGTCTCCTGCCGCAGCCCGGCGAGCAGGCTCAGCGCCTCGGCGGCGGCGACTGGCGGGGCGGGAGCCGGCGGTTCTCCCCGCGAACCGCGCAGGAGCAGCACGGCACCGAGCGCCACCGCGCCGACCACCAGCAGCCCGGCGAGTTCCCGCCCCGCCACCTTCCGGGCCACACGCACCCCCGATACATGTACGTCCCCGAGCCGGGTGCACCCCGATCCGCCTGCGTCCTCAGAACCAGGCCCCCTCCGAACCAGGTGCGCCCTCCGATCCGGACACCACCGAGCCGCGTGCACCCTCCGGCCACGTGATCGATCCTGCCGCACGCCGTCCGCCGATCCGGGCGGAACGCGCGCGGCCCGGCCCGCATGGCAAGATCATGTGGTGCGAGCGCTGCTCGGCCGCTGGGCCTTCCTGATCATCGGCGGGGCGTTACTGACCCCGTACGTGCTGCTCGGCGTGGTGCTCTTCTCCGTCGGCTCCAGCGTCAGCCTCGAAAACTCCGCGGACATGCTGCGCGCGCAGGTGCTGGTGCTCGCCGGGACGATCCCGGCGCTGGTGGTCACCGGCTGGGTACCCGTGATCAGGGCACTGTCGGCAGCCGTCGCCCGCCAGCTGCTCGGCGTGCACCTCACCCCGGCCCGCTCGGCGACCTGGGCCGACCGGTGGCGTACCGGCCTGTGGCTCACCGCGCACCTCATCCTCGGCGGCGTCATGAGCGCACTGACGCTGAGCGTGCCGCCGGCCTGCCTGGTACTGCTCGGCGTGCCGCTCCTCGGCGAGCAGGCCAGCCGCGACATGCACCTGTGGGGGTACGAGCCCGCCGAGTGGGGCTCGGGCACCGCTCCCCTCGCGGGCCTGGCCGGCCTGGCCGCTCTCGCCGCCCTGGTCGCCGGGGCCGGCTGGCTGCTGGCCCGCCTCGCCCCGGTACTGCTCGGCCCGTCCGCCGCCGAGAAACTCGCCGAGGCCGAACGCCGCGCCGAGCGGCTCGCCCAGCGCAACCAGCTCGCCAGGGACCTGCACGACTCCGTCGGCCACGCGCTCAGCATCGTGACCGTCCAGGCTGGGGCGGCCGGGCACGTGCTCGACGCCGATCCGGAGTTCGCCCGCCGGGCCCTCGCGGCGATCGAGGACACGGCCCGGGCCGCGCTCACCGATCTCGACCAGGTCCTCGGGCTGCTCCGCGAGGACCACGACGACCAGCGGGGCACCCAGCCCGGCAGCCCGGACCTGGGCGCCCTCCCTGACCTGCTGGACCGGACCCGGCTCGCAGGCGTCTCCGTGACCCTCGACCTGTCCGGTGACCTGTCGGGCCTGCCGGAGAAGGTGTCACGGGAGGCCTACCGGATCGTGCAGGAGTGCCTGACGAACGTGCTCCGGCACGCCGGCCAGGTACCGGCGGCGCTCCGGCTCGCCCCCGACGCCGAGGGCCTGCTGATCGTGATGACCAACCCGCTCGGCCCCGGCACCCCGGTACCGTCCGGCGGCCGGGGCCTGCGCGGCATCGCCGAACGGGCCAGGACGCTGCGCGGCAGGTCGAGCGCTGGACTGGAAGGGGAACTGTGGCGGGTGGAGGTGTGGTTACCGCGATGACATCGGTACTGATCGCTGACGACGAGGAACTGGTCAGGGTCGGCCTGCGCGCGGTGATCGCCGCCGAGCCGGACCTGACCGTGGCCGGGGAGGCCGCCGACGGGGTCGAGGCGCTCGACGCCGTCCGCAGGCTGCGCCCCGACGTGGTACTTCTCGACGTGCGGATGCCCAGAGTGGACGGCATCTCCGCCGCCCGGCACATCCTGGAGAAGATCCCGGACCCGCCGAAGATCATTGTGGTGACGACGTTCGAGAACGACGACTACGTCTACGACGCGCTGCGGGCCGGCGCGCAGGGCTTCCTGCTCAAGCGCTCGCGCCCGGCCGAGATCGTGCAGGCTGTCCGGGTGGTGGCCAGCGGCGACTCGCTGCTGTTCCCGGCGGCGATCCGCGCGATGAGCGTCCGGCAGGCCGGGCTCAGGGCCGGGCTCGCCTCTGCCGGGCTGACCGACCGTGAGCAGGACGTGCTGCGCCTGATGGCCTCCGGGCTGTCCAACGCGGAGATCGCCGCCGAGCTGTTCCTCGGCGTGGAGACCGTGAAGACCCACGTCCGCAACATCCTGGTCAAGCTGGGCGTCCGTGACCGTACCCAGGCGGTCATCGCCGCCTTCGAGTCCGGCTTCTGCTGACCTCACCAGCCCGGGTGGCGCCGAGGCTGGCTGTCCGGGCGAGCACCGGTTCGGCGTCCGGGCCGGGCCGCGCATCGGTGTAGATGAGAACGCGCAGCTCACCGCGCAGATCGTCCAGCTCTCCGGCGGCCTCGGCGAGAATCCAGTCCGCGAAATCCCCGACCGGGCCCGTCGCCAGCCACGTGTTCGGCACCTGCTGCGGCCGGCCGTCCCCCAACGGCTCGAACGACGGTGCGCCCAGGGCACGGAAGCGCAGGTCATACCAGTAGCACTGCCAGTAGGGCTTTCCGCTGGGCAGGCCGCTCACTGTCCCTTCACGGTGAAACCCATTCCCCGGTACCCGGAGTCCTCGCCCCCGCGTGCGTGCGGCGCGCCCTGTTCCTGGCGGGCCTCGGCCTCGATCCGGATCTCGTACGCGGCCGGGCGGTAGATCTCGTCCAGCGGCCCCAGCAGCTCGCCGCCTCCGGTGCCCCGCCGGCGTACCCGGGCAGCCAGCGCGGTCAGCACGTCCGTCATTCCCCCAGGGTACGAGTAAAGAATTCTTGACTTCATGTCAAGCAGGGCCATACATTGGCCTTGTCAAGAATCTTTGACATCCCTTCTCTTGGACCCCGCTGGGAGCCACCCATGACCCCCCGTAACCGGATCGCCAAGATCACTGGCGTCCTCTACCTGCTCGTCGCCCTCCTCAGCGCCTTCGCGCACTTCGCCGTGCGCGGCACGATCCACGTCCCCGGCGACGCCGCCGCGACCGCGAGGAACGTGGCGGAGCACGCCACGCTGCTCCGGTTCGGCTTCGCCGCCGACCTCACCCAGGCCACGCTGATGATCTTCGTCGGTTTCGGTTTCTGCCGGCTGCTCGGCCACGTCAGCCGCAACGCGGCCCGGCTGCTCATGCTGTTCGTCGCCGCCGCCAGCGCCACCATGGCACTCAACCTCGTCCACCAGTCCGGGGCGCTGCTCGTCGCCACCGGCCCTTCCTACGCGACCGCCTTCGGCAAGGCCGGCTCCGACGCGCTCGTGCTGCTCCTGCTCGACCTGAACGCCTACGGTTTCCTCATCGCCCAGATCTTCTTCGCGCTGTGGCTCGCCCCGCTCGGCTACCTGGCCTACCGCTCCGGCTTCTTCCCGAAGACGCTCGGCGTGGTGCTCGGGATCGGCTGCCTCGGCTACCTGACCGACATGTACACCCGGTTCCTCGTCCCCGGCATCGGCGCGGAGGTGAGCCCGTTCGCCATCGTCCCAGCCGCCGTCGCCGAACTCTGGCTGCTCGGATACGTGCTGGTCAAACGCTTCCGCTAAAGGACCTCAGTGGAGGGCAGCCGACCTGGCTGCCCTCCACTGAGAGCACTCCTTCCCTGAGATCACGCCTCGGCTGCCGCCTGGCGCTCGGCGAGCACGAAGGCGGCGGACAGCGCGATCGTCACGCCGGTCAGCCCGTTCGCCAGCGCGGCGACGTCACCGAGCCCGCTGCCCTCCACCGCGCCCAGCAGCGTCGGCAGCAGCCCCATGACGCCCCCAGCGAACATCGCCCCGCTGCCGGTCCACGCGAGCGCCGCCCCGAGCCCCGGCCTGCCGTACCGGAACACCAGCATCGCCAGCCCAGCCGCCGCAGCCAGCACCAGCAGCACCTCGGCCACATGGGACAGCACCTGGACAGTCGTGTACCGGTACGCGTCAGGCCGGCCAGCCGAGCCTCCGAGCAGCCAGTACACGCCCAGCACCGCGCTCAGCGCGCACAGCGCCGCCATCCCCTTCGCCACGGTCGCCTGCAACGGCCGAGCCGGGCCCGCGACCCCCGGCCCGGCGGCGAACGCCCCGGGCCAGCGCCGCTTCGTGTACGCACCGAACGCCAGGATCAGCGCGACACCCTGGACACAGAACCCGCCGTACACCACCAGGTACACCCACGGCTGCAGCTCGTCGCTCGCCGCCGACATCGCACCGAGCGCCATCCCGGCCGGGACGGTCATCAGGATCGGCACCAGCAGCCCCGTCCCCACCCACATCGGGAAGGTCACCAGCCAGCCGGGCAGCCGCTGCCCCCACCGCTGGGTCAGCGCGACGGCGATCAGCGCGCCCGCGAGTTCCATCCCGCCCGTGACGGCGTTGGCCGCCAGCATCCCCGGTGTGTTCATCATCCCGGGTTCGTTCACGCCGATGTCGCTGCCGGCCAGCCATGCGATCTTCAGGAACAGGTACGGCAACATGGCCGCGACCGCGAGGTATCCGTATCTCATGACCCGACTCTCGCCCAGCCCGTGCCGCCAGCCATCCCGCTCAGCGGTGGCCCCGATCCCCCGCGCGAGGTAGATTGCCCGACGTGCCCGATCGACGACGGCCGCTCTGGTGGGCGCTGGGAG
This sequence comes from Longispora albida DSM 44784, assembly GCF_000379825.1. GTDB lineage: Bacteria > Actinomycetota > Actinomycetes > Mycobacteriales > Micromonosporaceae > Longispora > Longispora albida. The sequence continues at coordinate 224,173 of NZ_KB903836.1, read as the reverse complement.
CCCTCACCTCTCTGGTCACCGCGGCCCTGGCCTTCAGCTGGTGGCTGAGCCAGCGCCGCACCCCGCCAGCTGCCCCCGCCTCCTCCGCTTCCCCGACCGCCCACTCAGGAACACCCACTCCACTGCCGACCGGAACGAAGACCACACCCGGCGTCATCGGGCAGACACCCGATACGGGCGGAACGGGCCCCATCAGCTGCGGCGGTTCCTGTGGCGACAGCTGCGACGACTCGTGCAACCAGGTGTGCGGCGACATCATGGAAGACATCGTCGAGGACACCTGCCAGGCGATCGTCGACGACAGCTGCGCGAAGGGCACGCTGAACTGCGGGGACTCCAACCTCTCCTGTGGACAGTCCGCCCAGTGGGTCGAGCGGGTCACCTCGTTGTGGATGTCCGTCGCCGACCCGCGCCCGCTCGGCCGGGTCACCCTGCCGGCCAGGGCCGGGCTGCTCGCCATCCGCTGCTACCAGCGCTGGGTCTCACCCCGGCTCGGCGCGCACTGCCGCTACACGCCCAGCTGCAGCCGGTACGGCGCGGAAGCGATCCGCGTCTACGGCGCCTGGATCGGCACCCGTCTCGCCCTCGCCCGCATCCGCCGCTGCACAGCCGAGGTCCCGTGCGGCACCCCCGACCCGGTACTCCCCACCGCCCTGACCGCATCCTGACTACTGCTGACGGCAGACACGAGAACGGGGAGGGATCATGCCGACACCAGGGCTGCCGTCGCCACAGGCGATCGTGCCCCGGCCGGTTGCGCCGAGTCCTGGCTGAGGCGGGTGCTACCTCCGTTGGTGTGCTGGATGGCACTGGACCAGACGCGGGACGTGAGGAGAGACATGGGCTGCGGCGCAACTGATCGGCTGATCGCGCTCGCCACCGGCTCGCACGATCGGAATCGTAGGCGACGGTGTGATGCTCTTCTGGGCTGATGCGTGGCCGGCCAATCTCGGGCGACGCGGGGTGGCTGCGGCCATTACGGTACGGCGATGGCACACCTGGCGGACCTTGAGGAAGAGCCCAGCCCGTGGGTAGAACTGGAGGACGACGCCTGGCGCGGGCTGTGGCAGGAGTATCAGGACGAGTTCGGGCGCGCGACCTTCTGCCAGCCGTTGGCGACGGAGCCGGCACCTTCGCTGACCTGGGACCTGTTGCCGGTGCGCGACGCAGGGCCGCCGGACTGGCTGGGTGTCGGGCAGCTGGTCTGCGCGGTCCTGGAGGAGTGCCTGGGGTTCGGCGAGGCAGCGGTCTTCCACGACTGGGTTCACCCGTCCAGCCTGTTCCTGCCCTGCTGCGTACCTGAGGGCGGGCCTGGCGAGAACGAAGCCAAAGTACTGGCGGGCTGGCGTGACCCCGCAATCCTGGTGCCCCGGGACCTGCGATTCGGCCTGGTTGCGAGCGCGTGCGAGTCGACGCTGTGCGTGTTCGGCGCGCCCGCGCTCCGGGCGATCAATCGGCTGGGCACGGACGCGCTGGGTCCTCTGATGCGGCGAGACGGCATCGGCCCGCGCAGGCGACAGTCATGTGAGGCATCGGGGTAGACGCTCTCGGCCACACTGTGGGCTATGGATCCTGAACTGGCTCGGATCAAGCGGCGGCTAGACAGTGGTGACTCACGTGTCCGCGAGCTGGCCGCCGACGAGCTGAGTGACCTGACTCAGATTTGGACGCCGGCTGCGGATCACACAGATCTGGCACACCTGGCGATCACACACCTCGCAGCCGAAACTGACGCCGCTGTCCAGGAAGCTCTTGCGAACGTGATCAGCGGCATCCCTCAGGACCTGCCGCTGAACGATCTGGCACCCCTGCTCCCTGCCCTGGCCACGCTGAACCTGTCCGCGGTGGAGTACCTGCTTCCCATCCTCGGCGCAACGGGCGACCCAAGCGTGGAACCAATCCTGAACGGCTTCCTGCCCCACAAGCATGAACCCATCCGCCACGCGGCCCAGAACGGGCTCGCAGAACTCCGCCACCGACTGACTTGACACGTCCAGGCTGACGGCAGCCGCATCGAGACGTACTGATCATCACTGCGCTCAGCCGGTGCGGCCGAACGGCCAGGACCCCAGGATCTCGTACCGGGTCTGCGGCCCCGTCACGCTGCCGACCAGTTCGAGGCTGCCGACCGTCCACTCCGGGCTCTCGTACCCGCCCAGCCGCTCGACGTCGTCCTCGAAGTCCGCCAGCGGGATCCGGTCGCCCGGCCGGCCGAGTGTCAGGTGTGGCCGGAACTTCCGCTGGTCGTAGGGCACCCGGTGCCGGGTCAGCGCCCGGCGGATCGCGACGGCTGGCGCGCCGACCGGCCCGGAGACCCCCGTCCACAGCACCGGCCCGAAGCTCCCGCCGCCCCGCAGCCGCAGCCCGGCCGGGGCGAGCACGGCGGCGGCCTCGGCCGTGGCCAGCTCGGCACCCGCGCGCTTCTTGTCGGGTACCTCGCCGATGAAGGCCAGCGTCACGTGCAGCATGTCCGGGGCCAGCCGCCGCGTGTTGACCCCGCCGGCGGCGGCCCGGCCGATCGCCAGGCCGTCCGCGAAGGCGGAGACATGTTCGATGACCTCGGCGTCGGGGAAGATCGCCACGAAGAGCCGCATGTGTCTCCCGTCCTCTACAGCGCGGCGGCCGCAGCGGCCAGCCCCTCCCGGTACGACCGGTACTCCGGGGCCCAGCCCAGCTCGCGCCGCGCCTTGGCGTTGCTGGCCTGGACGCTCGTGCCGCCGAGCACCGACCAGCCGTAGGGCGCGGCGATCCGGACCAGCCACGGCGGCAGTACCCGGGGTGCCGGCGCCCCGGCCAGTGTCGCACTCTCGCGGATCAGCTCGGTCCACGACGCCGGTACGTCGTCGACGATGTTGTACGCCTCCCCGGCCCGGCCCCGCTCGGCGGCCGCGACGGTCGCCGCCGCCGCGTCCTCGTGGTGGATCCAGCCGACCCGGGCGGCCCGGCTGGCCACCGGCAGGGCGCGCTTGCGCAGCATCGGCACGAGCGAGGCGAAGTCCCCGCCGTAGAACAGCCCGTACCGCAGCGCGACGCCCTCGATCCCCGCCGCTGCGAAGATCTGCTCCTCGGCCGCCCGGATGCCCGCCAGGTGCGGGGCGAACTTCGAGGTACCCGGCTCCGCCAGCGGCGTTTCCTCGGTGACCGGCCCGACGTCCCCGTAGCCGTACCCGAAGATGATCGACTGCGTGACGAACCGGGTTGCGCCCGTGGCCCGCGCCGCGGCCAGCAGCGTCCGGGTCCCCCGCTGGCGCAGCTCGTTGGTCGCGTACATGTCCTTGTGCCGGGTCGGCGCCTTCTTGAGCGCGGTGAGCTGGTGCATGACGACGTCGAACTTGTGTCCGTCCACGGCGGACAGCACCGACCGCTCGTCGAGCGCGTCCCCGTGCACCTGCCCTGCGCCGAGCGCGGCGAGGACGGGCGAGTGCGAGCGGGTCAGCCCGGTCACCCGGTGACCGGCGGCGAGCAGCTGGCGGGTGAGCGGGAGGCCGAGGGCGCCGGTGGCGCCAGCAAGAAGAATGTTCATGGCATACGGACGAGCCGGCCCCCGGAAGCGTGACAGTTGCCCGGGTTACCCGGGCCACACCTCGGCGGCGATCGCACCGACCGGCCAGGCCGGGTCGGCGTCGCGGCCACGGCTCGCCCAGTAGGCCGCCTGCTCGGCGTGCGCGGCGGCCTGCCGGGCGAACAGGTCCGCCAGGTTCATCCGGGCCACCTCCGGGTACCGCCGGGCGATCGCGATGGCCAGGTCGAGGCAGGCCTGCGTGTCGGCGTCGGCGCGGTGCGGGCCGGGGTGCGTGACGCCGTAGTGCGCGCACACCACCTCCAGCGTGCGGCCACCCTTGCGGTACCGGTCGACGTGCCGGTCGAGCACCAGCGGGTCGATGATCAGCGGCTCGATCCGCCCGGCCCTGGCCAGCAGGGACGGCAGGCCGTGCCGGAGCAGCTCGGACTCCAGCAGGGTCAGGTCGTAGACGGCGTTGTAGATGACGATCGGCGTGCCGGCCCGCAGGTACGCGGCGAGCGTGTCGGCCAGCTCGCCCAGCGCCTCGGCAGGCTGGCGGCCGCTGGCCCTGGCCTGCTCGGTGGTGATGCCGTGCGTTGCCGTGGCGCCGGCCGGGATCTCGACGCCGGGGTCGATCAGCAGCTCCATGCTCTGCCCGGCGGTGTCGCGCACCGAGGCCGACACGATCCGGTCGACGCTGTGCCGGACGCCGGTGCTCTCCACATCGAACGCCGCGAGCGGGCGGCGGTGCCAGCCGTCGTGGTCGCCGGGCTCCGGCGCACGCGGGGCTGGGATGCAGTGCTGGTGATACACGATCCAGCGATCGTCGGAGTCCGACCTAGCCCGTGTCCCCTCGCCGGCCGGCACGCGCTGCTCGCACACGTGGCACTGCCCGGGGTATCTGTTGACTGCCATCGGCGCTAGAGCGTAGCGGAACCCCCTGACACTTCCCGCCATGCCACACAGTGCACGATCCGGTCCGTACGGTGCCGGATTAGACTCCGTGCCGTGACCAGCGTGGACGTAACCCGGCCGTGTGCGCACTGCGGCCGCCCGGTACAGCAGAAGGCGGGTTCCGGCCGCCCGTTCCAGTACTGCCGTGACAACGACAGCGCCTGCCTGCGCGCCGCCCGCAGCAGCCGCCAGCGGGAGCGGACCTCCCCTGGCCTGGCCGGCCAGGTGGCCAAGGCGTGGGAACTCGTCGAGCGCATGGAGCTGGCGGCCGCCGACCTGGCCACCTCCCTCGCAGGTGAGCTGTCGCCGGCCGGAGTGGACCGTCAGGCCGCCGAGGTCCGCGCCGAGGCCGCCGCGGCTGTCGCGGCAGCCCACACCGAACGGGACGAGGCCCAGGTCGCGGCCTCAGCCGAAGCTCAGCGCGCCCGCGCGATCACCGAGGAAGCCGCCGCCGTCCGTACGCAGGCCGAGGCTGACGTCGCCACCGCCCGCTCCGAGGCCGCCGCGTCGGCCACGGCGGCCCAGCAGGCCCGCGACGCCGCAGCTCAGGCCGCCGCTTCCCAGGCCAAGGCCGAGCTGGCCCGGGCAGCCGCCGAGGAAGCCCGCGACACCGCCCGTACGCAGGCCACCGCTGCCGAAGCGGTCCGCGCCGAGGCGATCGCCGAGCGCGACGCGGCCCGCACGCAACTGTCCACAGTGTCCAAGGAACGCGACCAGCTCGCCCAGGAACGCGACGCCGTCACCAGGGAACGCGACACCCTGGCCGCCGAGCACGCAGCCCTGGCCACCGCGAACGCCGCTCTCGCGGACCAGCTCTCCACCGCCGGAGCCACCCTCGCGGCCACCAGCAAGGAACTCGCCGAGGCCCGCGCGACCCTGACCGCCACAGAGTCGGCCCTGACCGCCGAGCGCGCCACGGTCACCCGTCTCCAGGCCGGCCTCACGGACGCGCAGGCCACCCTGGAAGCAGCCCAGCAGGCCCTCGTCACCAGAGACCAGGAACTCACGGCGCTCCGCGACCAGCTCCAGCTCCAGGCCACTTCCGCCGCGACGGCAGACACCGCAGCAGCCTCCGCGGCCCAGGCCCGGGACGCCGCCATCGCCGAGCGCGACGAGGCCCGCGCGCAGATCGCCGGGCTCAGCAAGCAGGTCTCGGACCTGGCCGTGGCTCTGGCACAGCTCGGGGCTAGCCGCGCTTAAACTACATAGGTAGTCTGGCCGGGTGGAACCACTCGGCCGGATCGGCAAGACCACTGTGGACGTGCTCCGGGTGCTGCTCGCCAGCGGCGAGCCGCGCTGGGGCCTGGAGGTCATCAAGCTCACCGGGCGCCCGTCCGGCAGCGTGTACCCGCTGCTCGACCGGCTCGAACGGGCCGGATGGGTGCACTCGGAGTGGGAGCAGGACAACGACCGGCGCGGCCCCCGCCGCCGGATGTACACCCTCACCGCCGGCGGGGCAGCCGAGGCTCGACGGGTCCTGGCCCGCGCGGACTCGACGGCTGCCCGCGCCACGACCCGCCCCGCGACCGCGTCGTGAACCGCGCACTGATCCGCCTGGCCGCCCGGCTGCTGCCCGCAGCCAGGCGCGCCCGGTACACGGAAGAATGGCTGGCCGACCTGGCCGGCGCCACCACCCTCGGCCTGTCCCCCGCTGGCGTCACGCTGGGCGCCTGGTGCGCGGCGGCCCGGCTGGCCTGGGCCTCACCCGGAAGGAAAGCCGTCATGATCCCTGTCGGACCGCTCGCTGCCGCCGTGAAGCTCACCGGCGCGTCCCGCCGCCGCGCGGCCGCGCTCTCCGCGATGTCGCTGCTCACTCTCCTGGCCGGCGTCGGCGTGCTCCTGATCCGGTAGTCACTCCCCGCGCTGGTGGACAGCCTCCAGCGCCGCGAGTTCGTCCTCCGTCAGCCGGAGCGCCCCGGCCGCCACGTTGGACTCCAGGTGCGCCAGGTTCCCGGTACCGGGGATGGCCAGCACGTGCGGGCCGCGCGACAGCGTCCAGGCCAGCCGGATCTCCGCCGGGCCGGCGCCGTGCGCCGCCGCGATCGCCAGTACCTCGGGCGACTCCCCGCTGACGCCGCCGCGTTCCCGTCCCGTTCCGGCGATCGAGTAGAACGGCACGAACGCGATGCCCTGCTCCCCGCAGGCCCGCACGAAGCTGTCCTGTCCCGGCCGCCCGATCCCGTACAGGTTCTGCACGCACGCCACCGGGGCGATCGCCAGCGCCTCGCCCAGGTGGTGCTCGTGCACGTTGGACAGTCCCAGGTGCCGGATCAGCCCGGCGTCCCGCAGCTCGGCCAGCGCGCCGAACCGTTCCGCGATGGAGTCCGTGCCGACGATCCGCAGGTTGACGAGGTCCAGGTGGTCGCGGCCGAGCTGGCGGAGATTCTCCTCGACCTGCCCGCGCAGCTCCTCCGGCGTGGCGTGCGGCAGCCAGGCGCCGGACTGGTCGCGTCCCGGCCCGACCTTGGTCGCGATCACCAGGTCCTCGCCGTACGGCGCCAGCGCCCGCCCGATCAGCTCGTTGGCCGAGCGCAGCGCCGAGAAGTAGAAGGCGGCGGTGTCGATGTGGTTCACACCCAGCTCGACGGCCCTGCGGAGCACCCGGATAGCGGTGTCGCGGTCGCTGGGCACCACGCCGGGATGGAAGGCCGGGCCGTGCTGGGTCAGCCGCATCGCGCCGAAGCCGATCCGGTGCACGGTCAGGTCGCCGAGCAGGCAGGTGCCGGACGCGGCCGCTGTCATGGTCACTGTGGTCATGCGGCCCAGAATGATCATCTTGTACCGTGTGAGCCACTGATTCAGCCACACCTTAACCGGAGGCGTGATGGTGCTGGCGGAGCTGGCTTTCTCGGCGGGTGACCTCGCGCAGACCCGGTTCGCGGTGTGCCCGCTGTGGGAGCTGGGCACGAGTTACCGGATCGCCATGCGCCCCGCCACCCACCCCGTGCACCTCCCCTGGGCCGAGCAGGTCCGCCCGCGCCTCGCCGGTACCGGGCTCGCCTCCGGCTGGCTGTCGGAGCTGATCCCCGTCTCCGGCTACGTCCCCGACTTCTTCAACCCGGCCCCGGCCGGGTCGGCGCCCAGCCTCGGCACCGAGCTCGCCGCGCTCCTCGCGACCCCCGCGGCCCGCGTCCGCGCCGACCTCGACCGGTACCGCCAGCGGCACGGCCGCCTCGGCCCCCGCCTGGCCTCCCTGTACGCCGACCCGGCCGCCCGCCTCCCCAGGCTCGCCGCCGAGCTGGAGACCTACTGGTCCCTGGCCATCGCCCCGTACTGGGACCGCATCCGCGCCCTCCTCGACGCCGACATCTTCCACCGCGCCCGGCAGGCGGCGGAGCACGGCGCCGCGCACGTCCTCGGCGAGCTCCACGCCTCGATCAGCTGGGCCGGCGAGACCCTGAGCCTCACCAGCCGCCCCGCGCCGATCCACCGCACGACGTCCGGCCCGGGGCTCGTCCTGATCCCGTCGGCGTTCACCGGCCCCGGCGTCTTCACCCGGGTCAACCCGCCCGACGCCCCGCAGATCGCCTACCCGGCCCGGGGCTCCGGCACGCTCTGGCTGCCCCGCCCGGCCACCGGCACCGGCCCGCTCGCCGCCGTCCTGGGCCGCACGCGCACGCTCATCCTCGCCGAGCTGGACACCCCGTCGTCCACACAGGACCTCGCCTCCCGTACCGGCATCAGCGCCCCCGGCGTCTCCCAGCACCTGACAGCCCTGCGCGCCGCGGGTCTCGTCAGCGCCCACCGCGCCGGCCGCTTCGTCCTCTACGCCCGCACCCGCACCGCCGACCTCCTGGTGCTACCGGAAAGCTGACCGGTGGGCGGCCTGGAGTTCCTTGCCCGGCTCCAGGCCCAGGTCCCGGCCGAGGAGTGTGTACACCTCCCGGTAGGCCGCGAGGGCTTCGGCGCGCCTGCCGAGCTGGGTGAGGGCCTGGATGAGCAGGATCCACATCTGCTCGCGGTACGGCTCGGTGATCAGGACCGGGCGGAGTTCCGCGACGACGGCCGGGGCCTCGCCGAGGGCCAGCCGGGCCTGGGCGAGGCGTTCCCAGGTGGCCCAGCGCAGCTCCCGCAGCGCGACGAGCTGCGCCTCCACCACGGAGGCCGGCACGTCCTCGTACGGCTCGCCGCGCCACAGCGCCAGCGCCGAGCTGAGCAGCGTCACCGCCTGCCCGGCCTCGCCACGGGCCAGGGCCGCGCAGCCCTCCGCGCCGAGGCGGGTGAACTCCCCGGCGTCGGTCTCGCCGGGCGCGAGGTCCAGCCGGTACCAGCCGGGCCGCCCGTCGAGCCGTGGCCTGCCGGTGACCTCGGTCAGCAGGGCGCGGAGCTGCCACACGTACGTCCGCAGGTTCCCGGCGGCCGAGCGCGGCGGGTTCTCCCACAGCGCGGAGACGAGCTGGGCGGCCCGCACCCACTCGCCGGGCCTCAGCAGCAGCGCGGCCAGCAGCGTACGGGGCTTGGCGGCCGGCACGTCGGCGGCGGCACCGTCCGGCCCGCAGATCAGCAGGGAGCCGAGTACCCGGATCATCATCGCCTGCCAGCCTCCCGCCGTCCCGGTGCCAGCACCCAGCGTGGCGCACCGGCACGGCTACGGCATGGGTAACCGCGTACCCACATTTGCGGCCCCCACCGCCCAGAATCCGGGCGGGAACCGTCAGTGGATGCCGGCCATCAGCCGCCGCAGGTGCCTGGTCAGCAGGACCGCCGAGGCGCCGAGCACCACCGAGGCGACGCCGAGGACCGTGAAGTACGCGGGCTGCGACACGTCGGAGCCCCACTTGGCCACCTGCCCGCCGATCGCGTCCCCGACCGCCGTCGACAGGAACCACAGGCCGAGCATCTGGCTCCCGTACAGCGCGGGCGCGAGCTTCGTCGTCGCGGACAGGCCGACCGGAGACAGGCACAGCTCGCCGCACACCTGCAGCGCGTACACCGCGACCAGCCACATCGGGGACACCAGCGTCCCGCCGACGGCGGCCTTCGCCGCCAGGGCCATCAGCATGAAGGAGAGCCCGTTGAGGACCAGGCCCATCGTGAACTTGACCGGCGTGCTGAGCCGGTGGCCGGCCTTCAGCCAGATCAGCGCGAAGATCGGTGAGCCGATGATGACCAGGATCGGGTTCACCGACTGGAGCCACGAGGCCGGCATCTCCCAGCCGAAGACGTTGCGGTCGGTGTTCTTCTCCGCGAACAGGTTCAGCACGGAGCCCGCCTGGTCGTAGATCAGCCAGAACGACGCGGCGAAGACGAACAGGTACACGTACGCGCGCATCCGGCTGCGCTCGACCTCGGTCAGGCGCTTGTCGAGCAGGATCCGGGCGAAGTACACGACGGCGACCAGCACCGCGAACACCGCCAGCGCGCTCACGATCTTGCTCAGGGTGAGCTGCCCGGTGACCGCCGCGATCCCGATCAGCACCACCACGGCCGCCACCCCGATCGCGATCGCGCGCAGCGCCCGCCTGCGGTCCTCGCCGGCCAGCGGGTTCGGCGGGGTGTCCCCGACACCGTGGAGGTGCCGGCGCCCGAGGACGTACTGGACCACCGCGAACGTCATGCCGACCGCCGCCACCCCGAAGCCCAGGTGCCAGTTGACCTCCTCACCCAGGTACCCCGTGATCAGCGGCGAGATGAACGCGCCCAGGTTGATGCCCATGTAGAAGATGGAGAACCCGGCGTCGCGCCGCGGGTCGTCGGCCTCGTAGAGCTTGCCGACCATCGCGGAGATGTTCGGCTTGAGCAGCCCGGTGCCGATGGTGATCAGGACGAGCCCGACAAAGATCCCCGCCTTGACCGGTACCGCCATCGCGTAGTGCCCGAGCGCGATGACGATGCCGCCCCACAGCACGGAACGGCGCGCGCCCAGCAGCCGGTCGGCCACCCAGCCCCCGGGCAGCGCCATCAGGTACACGAAGCCGACGTACACCCCGTACAGCGCCGTCGCGTCGCCCTCGGCCATCCCCAGCCCGCCGTTGGCGACGGTCGCGGTGAGGAACAGCACGAGGATCGCGCGCATGCCGTAGTAGCTGAACCGCTCCCACATCTCGGTCAGGAACAGCGTCGACAGTGCTCTGGGATGCCCGAAGAACTCCTTACCCTGCGTGGCCGGTGCTGCCTGGGTGGTGAAGTCGGGCATCTGCTGTACCTCCTGTGCCGGCGGCGCTAACTGTCAGTATCGAAGTGCGGCACCCGGCCAGGTATGTGATTGCGAATATTCCGGCGTAACTGTCGGCAAGTACCCATCGGCTCGATCACATTGTGGGGTGAGGGTACTCACGGCTTGACCGGAGGGACTACCCTTCTATGACCGGGGGCCGTAGTGACACACCGTGAGAACTACCCTCGACGGGGAACATGAAACGGGCCACGATCGTTACACCCGTTGTACGCGCACGACAGCCGGAGGGGAAAGCCGATCATGGGCGAGCGCATGCTGCGCGGAAGCCGTCTCGGAGCCATCAGCTACGAGTCCGACCGTAACACCGAGCTGGCTCCTCGCCAGACCCGTGAGTATCTCTGCGCCAGGGGTCACCAGTTCGAGGTGCCGTTCGCCGTTGACGCAGAGGTGCCGCCGACCTGGGAGTGCAAGTTCGACGGGACGGTCGCCCGCCTCGTCGACGGCAGCGAGCCGGAGTCGAAGAAGGCCAAGCCGCCGAGGACCCACTGGGACATGCTCCTGGAGCGCCGTTCCATGTCCGAGCTCGAGGACATCCTCAACGAGCGCCTGGACGAGGTCCGCGCCCGGCGCGGTGGCCGCTCGGTCTGAGCACACCACTACTACTGACTGCCGTCTCCCCGCCCGGGGAGGCGGCAGCCGCCGTTTCCGGGCCTGCTCCCGCGCGTTCCCCGGGGCCGGATTGGCCGTATTAGCGTGCTCTTCTCGGGAAATCAGTGCCGAAGGACTGCGTTGGGACGCGTTAGCCGACACGTCCCTGGCCTGCGGAAACACCCGCGGAAACCGTTGACGATCAACGCTTGACTTTTGTTGAACGGATTGGCAGGCTAACGGTGTCCATATAGGAGACACACAAAGGAGTAATCCAATGCGTGAGGTTCCGCTGCGCGAGGTTCCGCTCGAGCCGGCCGTCCGTGAGATCCCCGTTGACGCCCTGGCGTTCGAGGTTCCGCTCGACATCGCGTTCGAGGTTCAGCCGGGCATCGAGCTCGCCGCTTAATTAGCAACGCAATAGCACCACATATAACAGGAACTGGCTCCCCTTCCGGGGGGCCAGTTCTTTTTGTGGCACTAGATCCAGATATGGAAAATATTGACACGGTACAGGGATGCGCGGGATGCTGGGGATGTCCCCGCCTTGTCCACATAGGACAGGGTTAGTGATCTTCAGCAGAGGAGTCTGACATGCGCGAAGTTGAGCCCGGCGTTGGCGGCCGTCTCCCCGCCGAGACCGACGTTCCGATCATGCTGCCGGCTGAGACCGACGTCCCGACCATGCCGGCCGAGGCCGAGATCGACATGCCCGCGCTCTAAGGAGCGTCGCACCACATAGCACCAGCGAGCCCCTGCCGTCCCCGGCAGGGGCTCGTTCGCGTCCACCCCTCCCCTAAACCAGTTGCCCCGCTGGGGACGGATGGCTAGCTTGCCCGTCAGGAGGCCGGGCACGACCGCCCGGCGATGTGAGCTGAGGAGCTGGTTGTATGCGTGTGATGGGCGTTCGTCTTCAGGCAGGCCAGACGACATGTCCAACACCCGTAAGGAATGACCACAGTGGATCTCCCACGCAGCTTCACCATCCGGGACGCTAGCCACCGGATCGACAACCCGTTCGACGCGGGCAAGCTCGCCACTCTCGGCCGGGCACTCCCGCTCTCCCCCGGTACCCGCATCCTCGACCTCTGCTGCGGCAAGGGCGAGCTGCTCGCGACCTGGGCTCGTGACCACGGCATCACCGGTCACGGGGTCGACATCAGTACCGTCTCCATCGGCCGGGCGCACGCCACGGCCGCCGAGCTCGGCGTCGCCGACCAGGTGACCTTCGAGCACGGCGACGCCGCCGGGTACGTGTCAGCCGAGCCGGTCGACATCGCCGCCTGCGTCGGGGCGACGTGGATCGGCGGGGGCGTACCCGGCACGGTCGCGCTGCTGGAGCGCAGCGTGCGGCCCGGCGGGCTGCTGCTGGTCGGCGAGCCGTTCTGGCGGGCCGAGCCGCCCAGCGAGGAGGCCGTCCGGGCCTGTCACGCGTCGTCCCGTGAGGACTTCGCCGACCTGCCCGGCCTGGTGCGCCTGTTCGGCGAGCTGGGCTACGACCTGGTCGAGATGGTGCTGGCCGACGAGGACAGCTGGGACAGGTACGCCGCGGCCCAGTGGATGAACATCCGCGACTTCCTCGACGCCAGCCCGGACGACGAGCTCGCCCCGGCCTTCCGCGAGGAACTCGACCGGGCGCCGCTGGACTACGTCACGTACACGCGGCACCTGCTCGGCTGGGGAGTCTTCGTCCTGCGCAAGCGGTAGCCGCTAGACGATCTCGCCCTCGATGGCCTCGCCGGGGCCGGGCCGGGAGTCTTTCCTGATCCGGACCTGGCGCGGCCCGAACAGCTCGCTGCTGACCGCCGGCCCGTAGCGCTTGAGCGCTGCCCGCTCCGCGACCCCGCGGAACAGGCCACGGGTCGGCGGCAGGATCATCAGCAGGCCGATCACGTCCGACACGAAGCCGGGCACGAGCATCATCAACCCGCCGGCCAGCACCAGCAGGCCGTCGGTGATGCCACGGCCCGGTGGGCGGCCCTCCGCGGTGTCGGACTGGAAGGCCCGCAGTGCCCTGAGCCCCTCCCGCTTGAGCAGCCAGCCGCCCAGCGCCGAGGTCAGGAGGACGAGCAGCACCGTCCAGCCGGCGCCGATCGCCTGACCGACGGCGACCAGCACGGAGATCTCCGCGACCGGGATGACGATCAGCAGCGCGATGATGAGCCAGAGTGTCCGCATAGTGGTTCTACGGTAGCTCGGCTACTTCTCTTTCCTGCCGATCCCGAGCCGGTCGCGCAGGCTCCACTGGGTCACCTTGAACAGGGCCTCGCGGATGATCGAGCCGTTCATCTTGCTGACGCCGTGCACCCGCTCGTGGAAGGTGATCGGCACCTCGACCAGCTTGCAGCCGGTCTTGAACGCGCGGTAGGTCAGGTCGATCTGGAAGCAGTACCCGTGCGAGATGACCGAGGCCAGGTCGATCTTGTCGAGCATGGGCAGCCGGTAGGCGCGGTACCCGCCGGTGGCGTCGTTCAGCGGCATGCCGAGCATGACCTTGGTGTAGACGTTGCCGCCCCGGGACAGCGCCAGCCGGTGCACCGGCCAGTTGACGACGGAGCCGCCCGGCACGTACCGGGAGCCGAGCACCCCGTCGGCCTCGCGCAGCGCGTCCAGCAGCGTGTGCAGCTGCTCGGGGGCGTGCGAGCCGTCGGCGTCCATCTCGACGACGGCGTCGTACCCGCGTTCCTTCGCGACGGCGAACCCGTTGATGTACGCCGCGCCCAGCCCTTCCTTGCCCTTGCGGTGCAGCACCGTGACCTGCGGGTCGGCTGCCGCCAGCTTGTCGGCAGCCGCGCCGGTGCCGTCGGGGCTGTTGTCGTCGGCGATCAGGATGTCGACCTCGGGGACGGCCTTGCGGACCCGCCCGACGATCAGCCCCACGTTCTCGAGCTCGTTGTACGTCGGGATCACCACGAGGACCCGGCCAACACCCGGGTAGCCCTCCTCCGTCAGGTGCGACGGGGTGTTCTCGGTCACGCTGCCTCCTCGTTCTGGTGGCCTGGCTGGCGCCTCCTGCGTGCGGCCACCGTGGCAACTATGCCAAAGAGCGCCAGTATGGCCAGTATCACCTCCGGCGCGTCCCCGAGCCTAGTGGCGAGGGTACGCCGATTGCTTAAGGCCACTTCGCGTACCAGGACGGCGCGGGTATTGAAGGCCGTCGCGTCGTGCACGGAGCCGCCGGAGTCCACGAAAGCGGACACGCCGACCGTCGAGGCCATCAGCCCCGAGCGGCCGTGCTCCACCGAGCGCAGCCGGACCATCGCCAGCTGCTGCTCGGCCTCCGCCGTGTTGAACGTGGCGTTGTTCGTCTGCGTGACCAGCAGCTGCGCGCCGCCGTCGACGGTGGCCCTGACCAGGCTGTCGTAGGCGACCTCGAAGCAGATCGCGTCGCCGATCACCGGCCCGCCGCCGGGCACGGTCATCACGCCGGGTGCCGTGCCGGGCACGAAGTCGGAGCGTACCCGGTCCACGAGCTTCGTGATCTTGCGGACGAGGGTGCGCATCGGGATGTACTCGGCGAACGGCACCGGGTGCTGCTTGGTGTACTCCTGCACCGGACCCTGGCCAGGTACCCAGAGCAGCGCGGCGTTGCGCACCCGGCCGACGCCGCCCGGCCCGGTACCCGGGGCGTCGAGGACCGCGCCGACCAGGATCGGGGCGCCGATCGCCTGGGCCGCGCTGTCGATGACCTGGGCGGCGTCGGTGTTGTCCAGCGGGTCGATGTCGGAGGAGTTCTCCGGCCAGACCACGAGGGCCGGGCGGGGCCGCTTGCCCGCGGTCACCTGCTGGGCGAGTTCGAGGGTGGCGCTGGCGTGGTTGTCGAGGACCGCGCGGCGCTGGGCGTTGAAGTCCAGCCCGAGCCGGGGCACGTTGCCCTGGACGATCGCGATGACGACCTTGCGGCCGTCGGTGCCCGCCACGGGTACGGCCAGGCCGGCGGCGACCAGCGCGACGGCCGCCAGGGCCGGGACGATCCGCAGCCGCCACAGCGCCACCGCCAGCAGCCCGCCGGCCAGCGCGACCACGAACGTGACCAGCGGGGCGCCGCCGAGGACCGCGTACCTCACGGCCGGCGAGTCAGCCTGGCTGAACGCGAGCCGCCCCCACGGGAACCCGCCGAACGGGGTGTGTGAGCGCAGCACCTCCTGCCCGCCCCACAGGACGGCGGTGAGGGGTGCCCAGCTCCACCGGTACCGGAGAATCAGGGGTGTGCAGAAAGCGGCGGCCGCGCCGAGCAGGCCCAGATAGACACCCTCCAGGCTGGACAGCAGCACCCACGGCATCGGGCCGACCTGCGTGCTGGTCCAGCTGAGCAGTGGGAAGAAGAACACCAGCCCGGCCACCATGCCGAGGCCGAAACCGGCGAGAACGCGCTGCCCGCGCACGGCGACGGCCAGCAGTGCGACAGCGAACGGCGTGCACCACCACAGCCCGAACCGCGGGAAGGACAGCAACAGCAGCAGCCCGGCGCCGGCGCTCGCGGGGAGCGCGGCCGGCCACGGCAGGCGGGTCCGCGTCTCGTGGGCCAGCTCGGTGATCAGCACCGGCCCATTGTGCGGCAAGGCAAAAATAACGGGGCGCGGCCCCCGCCGCGCCCCAGTTCACCCAGCAATCCCCCCACCGCTGCCACAGGTGAACGCTCCGGCAACCTTCGGACCAATCCGGTGAGGGTCTGGCTGCCCCCGCCGCACTGTTGTCTACTGGCTGTCTCGGCTTTCCCTGTCCCGCACCGGCATCGCGGCTGTCCTGTGCCGCCCCGCCTGCCCCCGCCCTGTGGACCTGGCCGCTGGCGGACGACGCGACCTGTCGGCCGCCTTGCCCACCGGGTGGGTGCAATCGGAGCGAACGTGCCGCTCACAAGTAGGACTCCCAGACGGTACGCATAGCCGGGGGGTTAACGCCAACCAAACGCTGATTTTGGCTTGGGTAATCCGGCGTGTCGCCGGTGTGTCGGCCGGCCCGGAAGTGTGATCTGAGAAACCTTCTTGTGCGGGGCGGGTTTGGTGGCTGTCCTGTGTGTCCAGCCGGCCCGCTCGTGCGGGTTTCCGATCCTTCCGTAGCTGGTCAGCGGGCGTGCCCGTGGCGGTGTGCGGTTCCGCTGTGGACGGCGGGTGCGCGGCGCGTTCGGTGGGGCCAGGCCGGGGCCGGCGGGCGGCCTCTTGTGGCACCCGGCCGGGGGCAGGCTCGGATGGGGTGGCCCAGGGGCGGGGCTTGCCGTACGGTTTACCAAGACGGACGTACGGTTTGTTTTCTTGAGGAGTGCTCATGTGGGACCCCGGCACGTATGCCCGGTACGGCGGCGAGCGCAGCCGCCCCTTCTTCGACCTGGTCAGCCGGATCGGGGCCACGGCGCCCCGCACAGTCACCGACCTGGGCTGCGGGCCCGGTAACCTCACGGCCGCGCTCGCCGTCCGCTGGCCGGACGCCACGGTGGCCGGCATCGACTCCTCCGCCGAGATGATCGAGGCGGCCGCCGGGACCGCCGGGGTCACGTTCTCGGTCGGCGACGTCCGCGACTGGGTACCCGGGCCGGACACCGACGTGGTCGTGTCCAACGCGGTGCTCCAGTGGGTGCCGGGGCACGAGGAGCTGCTGCGGTCGTGGGCGCGGGCGCTGCCGTCGGGGGCGTGGCTCGCGTTCCAGGTACCGGGTAACTTCGCCGCCCACTCCCACGACCTGCTGCGCGAGCTGGCTGCCACGGACGCGTGGGCACCGAAGCTCGACTGGAAGCCGAGGGTGGATCCGGTGCTGGACGCCGCCGGATACGCCGGGCTCCTGCTCGCCGAGGGCTGCACAGTGGACGCCTGGGAGACCAGCTACCTGCACCTGCTGCCCGCCGCAGGCACCCACCCCGTCCTGACCTGGATGGAGGGCACGGCGCTGCGGCCGGTCCGCGCGCGGCTCGGCGATGCCGGCTGGGAGGCCTTCCGGGCGGAGCTGGAGCCGAAGCTCGCCGCCGCGTACCCGGTGGTGCACGGCGTGGTGCCGTTCGAGTTCCGCCGGGTGTTCTGCGTCGCGCAGACCGCCTGATCGGCCCTCGTGGGCACGCGCGCGGGCCGCTACGCTGACGCCGCATGAGGAGCCGGCCCAGTCCCTGGTGGATCGCGTACTGCGTGGTGATCGGCGCTGTGGTCCTCGGGCTCGGCGCCGTGCTCTACAGCTCGATCGATCCGCCGGAGGGTACGGCTGGCACGTTCCACCCGGTCAGCTGCTCGCCGACGAAGGGCAGCCGTAACGCGACCTTCTGGAACTGTGCCGGCACGTTCTCACCCGCCAGCGGCCCAGAGCTGCCCGGGCCAGCTGTCTACGGCCAGCCCTTCTTCGAGCCGCTGACCGGGCCGGCCAGAGCGGTGCGGCCCACGGGCGACCCGGGCACGGTATGGCCGCCTGACGATGACGGCGGGCTGCTCAACCGGCTCACCTGCCTGGCGGCGCTGGCGGGCCTGGCGGTGTTCCTGGTGTTCGCCGCGAACGACGGGCGCTGGCTGGGCAAGCCGAGGGACAGGGGGCTGCGGCGGCGGATCGCTGACTGGTTCGCGATGCCCGGCGCCGGGAAGTGAACCCTCCTCAGCCCTGTTCCCAGACGTAGAGCCTGGTGAACGCGCCCCTGGCCTCGGCTTTGGCCGCGCGCAGCCCTTCGAGGTCCGCCGGGGTCAGGCCGCGCTGGGCGGCCAGGGCGTGCAGGACTTCGAGCACGTCGGCGAGTTCCTCGGCCTCTCCGGAGCCGAGGAACTCCGCCGTCTCCTCGGCCAGCTTGGCCCGGAGCAGGGCTTCGGCTTCCTCCGGTGCCGCCGTCCGGTGCTGGGGTACTGCACCGGACGCGGCGATGATCTCGGGGATGCGGTCGCGGACGAGCTTGGCCATCAGTAGTACTCGCGCATCAGTTCCGTGGCCCAGTCCGGCTGGACGACCGGGCCGCCCTGGGGGGCGAACTCGGCGAGGTAGGGCTTGATGTCGAGTACCGGGGTGCCGTCGATCGCGTCGAGCCCCGCGACGTGGATGTCGGTGCCGTCGACCGCGATGAGCTGGCAGCGCGAGACGCCGAGCTGGTTGGGCCGGTTCTTGCCGCGCTGGGCGAAGACCCCGGTGAGCGGCCACTCCGGATTGTTGCGCGGGCGGCGGGCGCCCCGCTCGATCTTCTCCGGCCGGACCTGGTGGAAGTAGAAGACCACCTCCAGGTGGGAGAAGTCCTCCAGGCCCGCCAGTGCCTCCGGGCCGAAGCCCGCGAGCCGGATCACGGCACGCTCCGCGCCCCAGTTGTCGTCGAAGGCCTCGGCCCGGCCGCCAGTCACATGCCCGATCGGCTGCAGATTGATCATGGGTGGAGCATATCCGCGGACCGGAATCCTTTCACCAGCATCCATCCCGCCAGCGCCATCTCGCTGAGCGCCAGCGCCGCCACCAGCAGTCCGTGGGTGCCCGACGATGCCGTGATCACGCCGCCCATCACCAGGCAGGCGTCGGCGGCGTAGGGCACCACAGCTACGAGGGCCCAGCCGGGCAGCCAGCGCGGCACCAGCCGTGCCCGCCACAGGACGGCGTTCAGGATCACGACGCTGACGCAGAAGAAGAGCTGGCTGGCGCCAAGACCCCATTCTTTGTACGCCTCCGCGAGCACGCGGACTCCGCCGAGCGGCCCCTGCTCGCTCTCCGGGCCGGTCGCCAGCGACACGAGCAGGAGCGGCGCGAGTGCCGAGGGCAGGAGCAGCACGACTTCGAGCAGCCGGGCCGCGAGGTAGCCGGCGGCGAGTGACGCGTTCTGTGCTCCGAGGACCGGGTACAGGGCTGGGGCGATGAACGTGATCGCGCCGAGCATGACGAGGATCAGGACTCCCCCGGCTGTGATCGCGCCGGCCCGCTCTGCGATCTCCTGCGCTGTCGTCGCCGGGCCGAGCGGGGCGATGAGGATCGCGCCGATGACGCCCGCGGCCGTCGCGAGGACGAACAGTGCTCCGGCCACCCTTGCCGATGTCGTGCTGGACATGTCACCACTCCTTGGTTGCGGGATGGGCTCATGGTCACGCGGGCCGGTGTGCTGCCGGTTGGCTGCCGGTTGGCGGGCCCGGCCCGGGTGGCCGGGTGGCGGCTTGCCGGGGGCAGGGGGCTGTGGAAGCCTCTGGCTGTGGTGCGGATCTTTCTGCTGGGCGGGGTTCGTGTCGCCGGCGACGACGGCGCGCCGGTCGATGCCGGTCAGGCCAGGTCCCAGGTGGTACTGGCCGCGCTGGCCCTCTCCCCCGGCATGCCGCTGACCGTGCCGCGCATCATCGACCTCGTGTGGGGTACCGGGCCTCCCCGGACGGCGGCCAAGACGCTCCAGTGGCACATCGCGAAGCTCCGCCGGGCCCTCGGTACCGGGACGATCGTGCGGGCCGGCGACGCGTACCTGCTGGCCGTGCCGCCGGCTGCGGTCGACGTGAGCCGGTTCCAGCAGTACCTGCGCGACGGTGACCCGGGCGCGGCGCTCGCCGAGTGGGGCGGGCCTCCCCTGGCCGGGCTCGACGCCCCGGGCCTGGCCGCGACCACGGCCGGGCTCACCGAGCAGTGGCTGACGGCCGTCGAGTCCGATCTGGAGCGGCGGGCCGTGGCCGACCCGCGCGGCGTGCTCGGCGACCTGGCCGGCCTCACCCAGCAGTATCCGGAGCGGGAGAACTTCTGGGCGCTGCTGATGACCGCCCTGTACCAGACCGGCCGCCAGTCCGAAGCCCTCGCCGCCTACCAGCGCGCCCGCGCTCACCTGGTCACCGAGCTGGGCGTCGAGCCCGGCCCGGCCCTGCGTACCCTGGAGTCGCGGATCCTCAGCCAGGACGGGAACCTGGAGGGCCGCACCCCCGGCGGTAACCTGCCGGCCCGCGGTACCAGGCTCTTCGGCCGGGACGCCGATCTGGCTGCGGTCACCGCAGCTCTCGGTACCTCGCCGGTCGTCACGCTGACCGGTCCCGGCGGGATCGGCAAGACGCAGCTCGGGCTGGCAGCCGCCCGCGCGTTCGCGGCCGTCAGCGGTGGCGGCGCCTGGCTGGTCGAGCTGGCCGGGATCACGGCGCCGGAGGACGTGCCCCGCGCGGCGGCCGATGCTCTGGGTGTCCCGCAGCGGCCGGGCCTCACGCTGACGGCGTCGATCGTCGCGGCGCTGCGTGGCCGGCCGGGCCTGCTGGTCGCCGACAACTGCGAGCATGTCCTCGCCGAGGCCGCGGCGCTCGTCCAGGCCATTGTGGACGGATGCCCCCAGGTCCGTGTCCTCGCCACCTCCCGTGAGCGGCTCGCGCTCGCCGACGAGCAGGTCGTGACCGTGGAGCCCCTCGGCGCGGCAGCCGGGACGGAACTCTTCCACGCCCGGGCGCTCGCCACCGGCCACGCCTACGACCCGCGTGCCCAGCAGCGGTACGCCGCGGAGATCTGCCGCCAGCTCGACGGCATCCCGCTGGCGATCGAGCTGGCCGCGGCCCGGACCGTCAGCCACGACCCGGCCGGCCTCGCAGCCCGGCTCGGTGACCAGCTCCGGGTGACGGGCGCGCGGCGTACGGGCACGGCCCGGCACCGCACGCTCCGGGCGGCGATCCAGTGGTCGTACGACCTGCTGACCCCGGCCGAGCGGACGCTGTTCGAGGATCTGTCGGTGTTCGGCGCGCCGTTCAGCCTCGACGCGGCGGAGGCTGTCGGCAGCGGCCCGGATTCCGGCATGCTGCTCGGTACTCTCGCCGAGCGGTCGATGGTCACCGTCCACACTGGCCAGCCGGGGCGGCGTTTCCGGCTGCTGGAGACAATGCGGCAGTTCGCCGCCGGGTACCTGGCCGCGCGCGGCGGCACCGCTGAGGCCGCCGGCCGGCATGCCCGCTGGTGCGCTGGCGAAGTACTGGGCGCTGGCCGGCTCCTGGCGGGGATGGGTGAGGCCGAAGGTGTGGCCCGGCTCGCGGAGCTGTGGCCGCATCTGCGGACGGCTGTCACGCAGGCGTGCGCGGCCGGGGACGCGGAGCTGGCTGGCTCGCTGGTCCGGCCGGTCGTGACGGAGCTGCCGCTGCGGGGCCGGCAGGAGATCGGCGACTGGGCCGAGCAGATCCTCCCGCTGGCCGGCAGCGGCACGGAGCGGGCGTTCTGGCTGGTGTGGGTGGCCGAGCGGTACACGCAGAACGCGAACCCGGCCGCGTTCCGGGAGGTCGCGGCCCGGTTTGACGTGGCCGGGGCCGCGCTCGGCCGGTATGCCGCCGCGTACGCCTCCGGGGACGGCGAGGGGCTGTGGCGGTGCCTGCCGGAGGCCGTCGCTGAGCTGCGCGGGCTGGGTGAGCCGGATCTGGCCGCGTTCCTGGAGATGACGTCGGCTGGGCCGCTGCTGGGTACCGGGCGGTTCGCGGAGGTCGACGCGTCGGTGGCGGCGCTGGCCGGCCGGTACCGGGCCGCCGGGCCGCCAGCGCTGCTGCACTGGGCGTTGCAGACGCTCGGCTACTCGGCGGCGTTCCAGGGCCTGGCCGACGAGCCCGACCGGTACTTCGACGAGGCGGCACAGGTGCGGCTGCCGCCGGGTACCTTGTCGGCGAACAAGAGCACCGAGGCGCGGTCGGCGTTCCGGCGGGGCGAGCGGCAACGCGCGTACGAGCTGCTCCTGTCCCATGTGGAGGAGCTGGCCGATACCGGCAACGTGGTCGCGGCCAGCGTGGTCTGCATCGAGTTCGTGAACATGATGGCGGCGGCGGGCCACGAGGCACAGGCCGCGCACATGCTCGCGTACCTCGCCCAGGCCGGGGACTTCGGGGCACTCGCCGCCCGCGCCCTGGTCAGTGAGGCCGCCCGCGCGATCGGGCCCGCAGGGCAGATCACCGGCGACCGGGCGGCGCTCGGCTACATGCGTGACGTCCTGGTGCGCCTCGTTCAGGCCCCGCACCCGGCCGCGAACGCCGCGACGTCCGCCGCGACCCGGCCCGGGACCTCCCAGTAGACAGCGTGCCCGGCGTCCTCGTACACCAGCAGGCGCGCGCCGCGGATCGCCGCGACCCTGGCTTCCTGCCCGGCCCGGGTGAGGATCGGGTCGAGTGCGCCCCAGATCGCCAGGACGGGCGCGGTGATCCGCCCGGCCTCCCGGCAGGACTCGTCGGCCATCAGCCCGAGGAAGGTCGCCTTCCACACCCGGGCCGGGAGTTTGAGCGCCTCTGCCACCAGTACCTCGAAAAAATCACCGATCGGCCGGGAGATGGCGGCGGCCTGGAAGTCACGGGCGAAGCTCTCCGGCACCGGGTCGGTGAGCCTGGACACCACCGAGTCCCAGGTGTCCTCGACGGCCGGGTTGCCGTGCAGGGTGCACGGCGCGCCGAGGAAGACGATGCCCAGCACCCGTTCCGGGTGGTCGATCGCGAAGCGCTGCACGGCCAGGCCGCCGCTGGAAGCCCCGGCCAGCAGTGCGGCTTCCAGGCCGCGGGAGTCGAGGAAACCCCCCAGTTCCAGGGCGAAATCCTCCACCGTGTACCCGCCGGGCGGGCTGCCGGCGTCCCCGTGCCCGCGCGACGTGTAGGCGTAGGCGTGCAGCGCGTCCGGCAGCAGCGTGAGGACCGGCTCGAACGCGCGGTGCGAGTCGCCGAGCCCGTGCACGAACACCACCGGGAAGCCATCCGGTGCGCCCTGCTCGGTGAACGGCGGCGCGGTCATCCGGGGCTCAGGCTGGCAGGACGTTGTGGTTGAGGTGGAAGACGTTCGCCGGATCGTACTGCGCCTTGACGTCCGACAGCCGGGCGTATCCCGCCTCGCCGTACCCGGCGACCACCCGTGACCAGCCCTCGTCCCCGATGAAGTTGAGGTACACCGCGCCGCTGGCCCAGGGCGACATGGCGTCGCGGAGGCCGTCGGACCACTGCTTGGCCCGCGTGTCGTCGGCCGGGTCCTCCCACAGGCCCAGGGGGTGCACGGCCCATGCCGAGTGCCGCCACGGCACGGGGTAGTCGCCGTCCGGCCTGTCCAGCGCCCCGCCGAGCGGCAGCAGAGCCTGCTGGGACGGTGAGGGCACGAGCATGTTGCGGGCCTGCTGCCCGAACGCCTCCGCCGCCTCGTCGGGGAACGTGCCGAGGTATTCGGCCGACCAGTAGTTCCGCAGGCCGGGCGGGTCGTCCAGCATGCACTGGAACTCGGCGTACGGCATCTCCATCTGGACGCGGGCGGCGTCCCCGAGTTCCAGCAGCGGGGCGAAGACGGGGAGGGCAGCGTCCTGCGGGCCGGTGTAGCAGAGCACGACCCCGCAGAGCAGCTGGCCGACCAGGTGCTCCGGTACGAACTCCTCCGGCGGCCCGGTCAGGTACACGAGCCCGCCGCCGACCTCGTCGGGGGCGCCGGCCATGAAGTCGCGGTAGGCCCGGGTGATCTCTGTGCCGGCCTCGGCCGGCCACAGCAGCAGCGCCATCGTGAGCACGGGCAGGTCGTGCAGCCGGAAGGTAAGCGCTGTGGCGACCCCGAAGTTGCCGCCGCCGCCGTGCAGTGCCCAGAACAGCTCGGGGTGCTGCTGGCTGTCGGCGGTGATCAGTTCCCCGTCGGCGGTCACCAGCTCGGCGGACAGCAGGTTGTCGCAGGCCAGGCCGAACTTCCGCTCCACCCAGCCGGAGCCGCCGCCGAGCGTGAACCCGCCGACGCCCGTGGTCGACACCCGCCCGCCGGTGACGGCCAGCCCGAAGGGCTCGGTGGCCCGGTCGAGGTGGCTCATCGTGGCCCCGCCGGCGACCCGGGCCGTGCGGGCCTGCGGGTCGACGCGCACGCCGCGCATCCGGCGCAGGTCGATCATGAGCCCGCCGCCGGTGACGGCCAGCCCGGCGACGGAGTGCCCGCCGCCGCGTACCGAGATCTCCAGGTCCTGGGCCCGGGCCCAGGTGATCGCCGCGGCCACGTCCGCCGGGTTCTCGCACTGGGCGATGGCGGCAGGCCGGCGGTCGATCATCGCGTTGAAGACCTGCCGCGCCTCGTCGTACCCGGCTCCGGCGGGCTCCAGCACCGGCCCGGAGAGCCGGTCACGCAGGTCGGAGACTGCCGCGCGGAGGAGGCTTTCGGGGGACATGATTTGCCCCTTTCGCCGGAAACATCAGCATTGCTGATCTTACCGGCGCCGCCCCTCCGCGTTCCTGACCCTGACATCACCCGAACCCGGGCCCGGGCCGCGTGCGTCCTTTTCCCGCGCCGGAGTGCCTCTTCTGGCTGGTTCAGGTCGTGATGGCCGCCAGCAGCTGCCGTGCGGTGTCCGGGTGGTCGCTGGCGAGGAGGCCCGCGGCTGCCAGGACGTAGGCGGTGTCGACGCCCCTGCTGGCCGCGCGGGGGGTCGGCCAGCCGCCGGCGTGGTCGGCGAGGGCGGCGGCGAGGAGAGCGTCGGAGGCCCCGGCCGGGAGGGTGCGGAGCACGCCGCCCGAGCCGATCACGAGGCGTACCTCGCGGAGGTCCTTGCCGCCCCGGTACGGCCCCTCGGGGGTGGCGCGCTCGCCCCGGGCGTGGCGGCGGAGCGCGACGGTGATGGCCAGCTCCGCGAGGCGGGCGTCGACGGTCAGGTCGTCGGCCAGGTACGCGGGGTTGGCGACCCGGGCCTGCGCGGCGAGCCCGAGGACGGTCTCCTCCTCGGGGCTGATGAGCTTCTCGCGGACGGCTGCCTCGACCACTCCGGCCGCGCCCCAGCGGACTCCGAGGTCACCTTCGACGGTGCGGGACCGCCAGAGCGTGCCGGCGACCTCGCCCCGCACGCCGGCTTCGCGTTCGGGGTCGGGTGTCAGCACGGAGTAGACGTCGGTGGTGGCTCCGCCCACGTCGGCGACGACCACGTCGCCGTCGAGGAGCTCGACGGCGGTCAGGACGATGTCGGGTGTCGCGCCCCGCACGAGTGAGGCGAAGCGGGGGCCCCTGGAGAGTTTCTTGCCGCCGATCACGTGCCTCAGGAACACGTCGCGGAGGGCGAGGCGGGCAGAGGACGGGTTCAGCGCGCCGATCTTCGGGAGCACGTTCTCGCAGGCCACGGCGGTGCGGCCTTCGAGGATGCCGAGGATTTCCTCGGTCGCGCCGGCGTTGCCGGCGACGACGACGGGTACCTTGAGGCGGCTCTTCGCGATCTTGCGGGCGTTGTGGACGATCGTGTCGGTGTCGCCGCCGTCGGTACCGCCGACGAGGAGCAGCACGTCGGGTCTGGCGGCGGCCAGTTCCGCGACGGCGGCTGTGGTGAGCGCGCCGGTGGTGACGTGGGCGACCTTGGCTCCGGCGGACATGCCGACCCGGTAGCCGGCTTCGGCTGTCACGAGTGCCTCGTAGCCGATCACGCCGAGGCGCAGGCCGCCGCCGGCGCTGGAGCAGGCCCGCAGCTCGTCCAGTTTCAGGCCGGTGGCGGCGACGGCGGCGTCCACGCCGTGCAGGACGTCGCTGTCCAGTGTGGTGGGGTGGCTGGCCGTGGCGGCGAGGGTGCCGGTCTCCGTGTCCACCACGGCCAGTTTCGTGAACGTCGACCCGACGTCGACGCAGCCGATCAGTGTCATGCCTTGGGGGGAACCACCACGGTGCCGGTCGCGGTGACCGCCACGATCGGCTCGGCGAGCATCTCGGCCGCCGACTCGCTCTTGTCGGGGCGGCCCCGGCCGACGACGCGGCACTCGAAGGCGATGGTCCGCGAGCGGGTGCCCATCCGGGTCACCGTGGCCACGATCTCCAGCACGTCCCCGGCCTTCATCGGGGCCTTGAACTGCACGTCGGAGTAGGAGGCGAACAGGCCCTCGTCGCCGTCGAGGACGATGCACACCTCGGTGGCGACGTCGCCGAACAGGCCGAGGGCGTAGGCGCCGTCGACGAGGTTGCCCGCGTAGTGGGCGTGGCTGTAGGGGACGTAGCGCCGGTGGGTCACAGTGGTCATGCCGCGGGTACCGCTTTCTTCTCTACGAGGGCGTGCACGAGGTAGCTGGCGACCTCGGCGGGGGTGGTGCCACGGCCGAAGATCCGGTCGACGCCGAGTTCTCCGGTGGCCAGCTCGTCGAAGCGGGGGCCGCCGACGACGAGCAGCGGCCGCTTCGCGGCCGGGAACGCCTCCCGGAAGGCCGCCGACATCTCCTTCGTGTTGTGCAGGTGCGCGTCTTTCTGGGTGACGACCTGGCTGACCAGGACGGCGTCGGCTTTCTCCGCGCGGGCGCGTTCGACGAGTTCCGGCACGGCGACCTGGGCGCCGAGGTTCACGACGCGCAGCTCGCGGTAGTACTCGAGGCCTTTCTGGCCCGCGTAACCCTTGATGTTGAGGATGGCGTCGATGCCGACGGTGTGGGCGTCGGTGCCGATGCAGGCGCCGACGACGACGAGCTTGCGGCGCATGCGCTTCTTGACGACGGCGTTGACCTCCTTGGCGCCGAGCAGCGGGAAGTCACGCTCGACGACCTGGACCTTCTCCAGCTCGACGAGGTGGCGGACGCTGCCGTAGACGACGAAGAAGGTGAACCCGCCGCCCATCGGCTTGGCGTGGACCAGCATGGCTGGTTCCAGGCCCATCTTCGCGGCGAGCTGCAGGGCAGCGCCTTCGGCTTTCTTGTCGTGCGGGATGGGCAGGGTGAACGACACCTGCACCATGCCGTCGCCGGTGGTGTCGCCGTAGGGGCGGACGATCGTCTTGTTGTCGGTCACCGCTCGCTCACATCGGTCGTGGCCGCCGGGGCGCTTTCCAGGATCTCGGTGGCCGGGTTGTAGTAGCCCTCGGCCTGCTTGGCGACGCCGTCGAGGCCCTTGCCCCGGTCGGCGGGCCGTTTCATGATGCCGAACGTGCCGTCGGCGATCGCGTTGAGCAGCGTGTCGGCCTTGATGTCCTCCAGCAGCGTGATCGCCTCGTTCAGGACCTGGTTGGCCCGGTTCTGGATGAAGCCGCCGGGGGCCGGCACGAAGTCCTCGTGCAGGTTGCCGGCCGCGCCCAGGACGTAGCGGACGTTCTGGAGGGCGATGTCGCGGTCGGACAGCCACGGCGTGACGACGGCTTCCGTCATCATGCCGACGAGCAGGATGCCCTGGCCGGTCAGGGTGCCGGCGAGGTTGAAGAAGCCGTCGAGGAGGTTGCCGCGGAACACGTCGCCGGTCATGTGCTTGGTCGGCGGCATCCACTTCAGCGGCGCTTCGGGGAACAGTTCCCTGGCGAGCAGCGCGTGGGCGAGTTCCAGGCGGAAGGAGTCGGGGATGTCGGGGTTGATCTCGAAGGCGTGGCCGAGGCCGAGCTGCCAGTCGGCGAGGCCGGCTTCCTTCGCGAAGTACTCGTTGAGCAGCTGCGACACGGTGACGGTGTGCGCGGCTTCCACGGCGTCGGCCGTGGTGAGGTAGTTGTCCTCGCCGGTGTTGATGATGATGCCGGCCCTGGCGTGGACCTGCCGGGAGAAGCGCTGGTCGACGAAGGTGCGGATCGGGTTGATGTCGCGGAACAGGATGCCGTACATCGAGTCGTTGAGCATCATGTCGAGGCGCTGGAGCCCGGCGAGGGCCGCGATCTCGGGCATGCACAGCCCGGAGGCGTAGTTGGTGAGGCGGACGTAGCGGCCGAGTTCCTTGGAGGACTCGTCGAGCGCGGCCCGCATGAGCCGGAAGTTCTCCTGGGTGGCGTAGGTGCCGGCGAAGCCCTCGCGGGTCGCGCCTTCTGGCACGTAGTCCAGGAGGGACTGGCCGGTGGAGCGGATGACGGCGATGATGTCGGCGCCTTCGCGGGCGGCGGCCTGGGCCTGCGGGATGTCCTCGTAGATGTCGCCGGTGGCGACGATCAGGTAGATCCAGGGCCGCTGCTTGGGGTCACCGTGCCGCTTGATGAGCTTGTCGCGCTCGGCGCGCCGCTTGTCGATCTGCTTGATGCCCGCGCCTGCGAACCGCCTGGCGAGCCGCTTGGCGGCCGTGGCGTCTTTTTTCACCGGTACGGTGAACCGCACCGACCCGGCCGCCGCTTTCTGCGCGAGCAGCGTCAGGTCGGTCTCCCCGGTCTCGGCGAGCGCGTGGAACACGGGCAGCGACACGCCGTGCTCGAGGCCGGCGTCGTTGCGGACGGCGTCGACGAGCCGGTTGACCCAGGGGATGCCGTCGGGGTCGGCGCCGGTGATCCCGGCCAGCCGCAGCACGGCGCGTTCGACCGACACCGTGGTGTGGGTGCGCGCCATGTCCACGACGGGCGCGCCCGCCTCCCGGGCGAGCTGGCGCGCCCGGCGGACCAGGGCCGGGTCAAGATCGAGCTTCACGACTCTCTACTCCTCATGAATTGTCCTGCCCCGCAGTACTGTCCGCACGCACCGCGGGCTGCCGCCTTCCAGTCCGGGGAGGCCGTCGGGGCCGGCCGGGGCGTCCCAGGCGGCGAAGGTGGCCGGGCCGCCGGGTACGAGCACGCCTTCCTCGTCCTTCTTCACGGCGCGCCAGCCGCCCCGGGTGTGGGCGGCGAACGCGGCGCGGCGGCTGATGCGGTGCACCGGGTGGTGGTGGTTCGCCGCGGCGTGCACCCCGCCCCACGGGTCGAGGGGCGTGACGGGTGAGTCGCTGCCGAAGGCGAGGGTGACGCCGACGCCCTTGAGCGCGGCGAACGGGTTGAGGCTCAGGGCGCGCTGCTTGCCGAGCCGGTCGGCGTACATGCCGGCCTCGCCGCCCCAGAGCCGGTCGAAGGCTGGCTGCATGCTGGCGACGATGCCGTACTCGACGAACGCGGCGATGAGTTCCTTGTCGAGCATCTCGGCGTGCTCGACGCGGTGGCGGGCCTCGCGGAGCGCTTCGACGCCGACCTGCGCGGCGGCGATCGCGAAGCCGCCGGTGACGGCCTTGATGGCGGCGTCGCCGATCGCGTGGAAGCCGCCCTGCATGCCCAGGCGGGTGCATTCGGCCAGGTGGGCGCCTACTTCTTCGGCTGTCAGGTACGCGTGGCCGCAGCCGCCATCGGTGTAGGGGTCGCGTACGCAGGCCGTGCGGGAGCCGAACGCGCCGTCGGCGAACAGGTCTCCCCCGGCGCCGGCCGCGCCGAGTTCGCGGGCTTTGGCGGCGCCGCCGAGCTCGCCCCAGTACCCGTACACCTCGGGGTAGTCACCTTCGAGTGCCAGGAGGCTGGTGAAGTCGGCTTCGCTGGAGATCAGCGGGCCGCCGCACTCGTGGACGGCGGCGATGCCCAGCGACGCGGCGTGCCGCAGGGCGAGGCGCTGGGCTCCGGTGCGCTCGGCGAGCCCCATCGTGGCGTACGCGGCGGTGCGGACGGCGTGGTGTGCCTCGATCTTCACCCAGCCGTTCTCGTCGTGGCCGGTGTGCCCTTCGGCTTCTTTGAGGAGGACCGGGGACACGAGGGCGGAGTGCTTGTCGATGCGGGTCAGGTACACGGGCCGGCCGCCGGCCGCGGCGTCGAGTTCTGCGGCGGTCGGCGGGTCGGTGAGGTCCCAGCCGTGGCCCATGATGACGCCGGTGGAGTGGGCTGCCTTGGCCAGCACCATGTCGAGGACGTCCTCGGCGGACTCGCAGGCTGTCAGGTCGAGGCCGGACAGCGCGAGGCCGGTGTCGGTGGCGTGCACGTGGGCGTCCACGAAGGCCGGTGTGACGAGCGCGCCGCCGAGGTCGACGACCCTGGCCGCCGCCGGCGCTTCGGCGCGGGGGCCGAGCCAGGTGATCCGGCCGCCTTCGGTGAGCAGGGCTGTGGCCGCCGGGTCGGCGGGGCTGTAGACCCGGCCGGCGGCGTACAACGTGGGGGTGGTGTCCATACTGTTCAGTCTGCCCGGAGCCGGGCCTCGAACAGTGACCTCACGCCCGGCTCGCCGCGCAGGATCTGCATGGCGTGCTCGGCGTGGCCGGGGACGTAGCCGTTGCCGACGAGCATGGTGACGTCGGCGGCCAGGCCTTCGGCGCCGAGGGCGGCGGCGGCGAACGAGGTGGCCATCGAGAAGAAGATGACGGTGCCGCCGGGGGCGGTGGCGAGGATCGCGCCGTGCTCGCAGCCCGGCACGTCGACGCAGACGACGGTCACGTCGGCGGCGCGGCCGAGGGCGCCGGTGACGGCTTCGGCGAGGGCGACGGGGTTGCGGGCGTCGGCGATGGCCACGTGATCGGCGATGCCGGCCGTGGTGAGGGCTGCGGCTTCGGCGGCGTGCGGGACGATGCCGGCGGTTTCGGCGCCGGCCCGGCGGGCGGCGGCCAGTGACAGGGAGCCGCTCTTGCCGGCGCCGCCGATGACGGCGACGGCTGGCTGCTGGTAGCCGGCGACGACGCGGCTGGTGAGTGCCGGTGCCCCGCACACGTCGAGGACGGCGAGGGCCAGCTCGGGGTCGAGGTCGGCGGGGAGCTTGGCGGCGATGGAGCGGCCGAAGAGGATCGCGTGGCCTTCGGCGGGGACCTGCTCGGACCTGCCGTCCCAGTTCTTCAGCCCGTCGGTGATCGCCAGCGGGGTGAGGGTGAGGGACACGAGGGTCGCGACCCGGTCGCCGGCCGTGAGGCCGAGCGGGGAGTCCGGGCCTGCTTCCTCGACGACGCCGATGAGCATGCCGCCGGAGCCGGTGACGGGGTTTTGCATCTTGCCGCGTTCGGCAACGATTCGGCATACCTCGGCGCGGATGGCCTCGCCGTCGCCGGCGTGCTTCTGCTCGAGCTGGCGGAAGCTGGCGGCGTCCAGATTGAGGCGTTCGATGCGGATGCGCACCTCATCGCCGGTGATATGGGGGCTGGCGTCCAGTTTCCAGGCGGCCTGAGGCAGGACGCCGGCAGGCTCGATGACGCGGTGCAGACCAACCGGTGACGACACGCTAACCCCTCCAGACGGGAAATCCTCCGGCAGCGTACTTCCTACTCCGAAGATTCTCCAGTACCGTCTCCCCGGCGTACATTATTTGCAGGAGGGGTTCGCACATGACCGAGCAGCCGTACACGTACCGGAGGCGGGAGCTGGCCGAGCCGGACTGGACCCGGCTGCCCGGCTGGCGGTCGGTGACGCGGGAGCAGTGGGAGTCCGCGCAGTGGCAGCGGGTCAACTGCGTGAAGAGCGTGAAGCAGCTGCGGGCCGTCATGGGTGACCTGCTCGACGAGCGGTTCTACGCCGACCTGGAGGCCGACCAGCAGCAGCGGGCGACGATGTCGATGCTCGTGCCGCCGCACATGGTGAACACGATGGTGCCGCACGAGGTGCCGGACACGGAGTCGTTCTACGCCGACCCGGTGCGCCGGTACATGCTGCCGGTGCTGTCGGACCGTGCCGCCGACTTCCCGTCGCACCCCTATGCCACGCGTGACTCGCTGCACGAGCACGACATGTGGGTGGCGGAGGGCCTGACCCACCGGTATCCGACGAAGGTTCTCGCCGAGCTGCTGTCGACGTGCCCGCAGTACTGCGGCCACTGCACCCGGATGGACCTGGTCGGCAACTCGACGCCCACCGTGGACAAGCTGAAGCTGACGCTGAAGCCGGTGGACCGTTACGACGCGCACATCAGCTACCTCAAGTCGCAGCCGGGCGTGCGTGACGTGGTCGTGTCGGGTGGCGACGTGGCGAACGTGCCGTGGAAGAACCTCGAGTCGTACCTGATGCGCCTGCTGGACATCGAGACGGTGCGTGACATCCGGCTGGCGACGAAGGCGCTGATGGGCCTGCCGCAGCACTGGCTGCAGCCGGACGTGGTGGAGGGCCTGGAGCGGGTGGCCAACACCGCGCACCGGCGGGGTGTGAACCTGGCGATCCACACGCACGTCAACCACGCGAACTCGGTGACGCCGCTGGTCGCGAAGGCCGCGCGGACCGCGATCGACGTGGGTGTGCGCGACGTGCGTAACCAGGGTGTGCTGATGCGCGGCGTGAACGCGACGAGCGTGGACCTGCTGGACCTGTGCTTCGCGCTGCAGGGTGAGGCGAACATCCTGCCGTACTACTTCTACATGTGCGACCTGATCCCCAACGCCGAGCACTGGCGGGTGTCGGTGTGGGAGGCGCAGGCCCTGCAGCACGCGATCATGGGTTACCTGCCCGGGTACGCGACGCCGCGGATCGTGTGCGACGTGCCGTTCGTGGGGAAGCGCTGGGTGCACATGCTCAGCGAGTACGACCGGGAGAAGGGCATCTCCTACTGGACGAAGAACTACCGCACGTCGATCGAGATGTCGGATGTGGACGCCCTGGAGCGGACCTACGCCTACTACGACCCGATCTACACGCTGCCGGAGGCCGGCCAGGCGTGGTGGCGTGAGCAGCACCCGGCCGAGGACCCGGCCGCGCAGGCCGCCGCCCAGGCCAGCCGTGAGGCCGCCGCGCTGTCGGCCTGACCGGCCACTGACTGCCTGGCCCGCTGCCCCTAGGGACAGCCGCGGAGCTGGCTGCGACGCTGGCCCCGGGTGCGCGCGCACCCGGGGCCAGCGCTTTTCCCTAACAGGGGCCCAGGTCCGCCCACACCCACCAGGCGGTTGCGGGGTCTTCGAGCATCGTCCACCAGCCGGCCTGGTAGACGCGGCCGGCGCGGGTGACGCGCTCTCCTCCCGTGTAGGCGGTGTGCGCGGTCCAGGGTGCGGCGGTGCAGGCTGGCGGGCGGGGGCCGCCGGTGGTGGCCGGCAGGTCGAAGGACCAGCCGGCCGTTTTCCATTCCGGCAGGACGGCCGCGTAGGCCTGCCAGGTGGGTGCCCGGTCGCCGCCGCCGTCGTGGGAGAGGATGACGGCCTGCGGGTGGATGCCCGCGCGCAGGCGCGCGGCGAGGGCTTGCGCGCCGGAGCCGTCCCAGTCCTGGGGGTCGGCCGACCAGGCCAGGGCTGTCATGCCGAGGGAGGCCGCGACCTGCGGTGTCTGCCCCCAGGCGCCGTAGGGCGCGCGGAAGTACGGGATGGGCAGGCCGGGCCGGCCAGCGGCGGTGCGGATCGCGGCGCTGGTGGCTTCGAGGTCCGCGCGGATCTCGGCGGGGCTGGCGGCTCCGAGGTAGTCGTGGTCCCAGGTGTGGTTGCACAGCGCGTGCCCGCCGGCGGCGATCTGGCGGACGAGGTCCGGGTGGGCCTGGGCCTGGGAGCCGAGCAGGCAGAACGTGGCCCGCAGCTGGTGCTCGCGCAGCAGGCCGAGGATCTTCGGGGTCCACTCCGGTGAGGGGCCGTCGTCGAAGGTGAGGGCGAGCTGCCGGCCGGGCGTGCGGGTGGTGGTGACGATGTCCCCGGCCGCGCCGGGGCTGGCGGCGGCGGGACCCGCCGCTGCCGCGAGAGTGGCCATGATGGCCAGTCCCGCGAGGATCCTCCTGAGCATGGTGACGCCTTTACGTATCGAGGGGTGTCGAAGGGCTACGGCGCACCATATAGATAACTGTCCTAACAGTAAAGGGCGGTTAGGGTCTCAGGATGGCTCAGACCCATTTCCTGGTACCGGAGGCCGGCGCCGCCCTGCGCAAGACGTTCCGCGAGTGGGATCGCGGCGAGCACACACGGGAGTGGGCGATGCTGAACCGCGCGCACGAGCACGCTCCGGGCCTTGTCCCCGAGCCGCTGGGCTGTGACCTGGACGCCGATCCGCCGTGGGTGCTGATGGGGCGCCTGCCCGGCGCTCCCCTGCCCGCTGTCCCGTCCCCGGCCCAGGTCACCGCGCTGGGTGACGCCCTGGAGGAGCTGTGGAGCGTACCGGCCGCCGATCTGATTCCGAGGCGGTCGTCTCCGGGCGTGTGGCCGGGAACCACCCACGCTGGCCTGTCGGCGGCACCACGCCCGGAGGGTGTGGCCGGCGAGGCGTACGACGCGGCGCTGGTGTTCCTGTCCAAGGTGGAGTTCCCGGCCGCGCCGGCCGTGCTGGGGCACTGTGATCCGAATCCGGCGAACTACCTGCACGACGGCGGCCGGGTACGGATCGTGGACTTCGAGGACGCCGGGATGTCCGACGCGGACTACGAGCTGGGCACCATGCTGGAGCACATCGCCATGCGCGACGCCAGCCTCAGCCCCCTCGTGGCCCGCCTCGCCCGCGACGAGCGGCGGCTGCGCGACGCACGACTGACCGCCGCGTCGTTCTGGCTGCTCCTGCTGCTGCCGGGCGGCCGGGCCGCGCGCCGCAACCCGCCCGGCACCCTCACGTCACAGGCCACGCGGCTGCTGTCACTCCTGTGAGGCGGGGCTGAGGCTGTTGTCGCGGGCGATGAGCATGATGACGGCGTCGTCAGCGAGAGGCTTGCCGGAACGGCCGGTGTGACGGAGCAGGTCGGCGTGCAGCCGGCCGGCACTGGCTTCGAGGTCGGAGTCGACGAGGGCCGCGGCGCGCTGCGCGAGGGGGTAGAAGCCACCGGGGCCGCGGGCTTCGATGACGCCGTCGGTGTAGAGGAGCAGGATGTCGGAGGCTCCGAAGGGGACGGTCCATTCGCGGGCGCGGGTGGTGACGAGGTGGCTGAGGCCCAGGGGCGGGGCGGCCACGGGCGGTTCGGCGCTGTGCACGGTGCCTTCCTCGTCGTTGATGACGAGGGCCGGGACGTGGCCGCGGTGCAGGAGGGTCAGGCCGGCCGGGCCGATCTGGACGAACAGCGCGGTGATGAAGTCGTCGGGGCCGAGGTGACGGTAGACGGTGGCTTCGGCTTTGCTGGCGATGGCCGCAAGGTCCGGTTCGTCGTAGGCGGTGGCACGGAAGGCACCGAGGACGAGCGAGGCGGCGTAGACCGCGCCGAGGCCTGAGCCTTTGACGTCGCCGATGAGGACACGCGTGCCGTACTGGGTGCTGATCACCTCGTAGAGGTCACCGCCGATGGAAGCCTCGTCGGCGGCGGCGATGTAGCGCAGGCCGACGCGGACCTCACCGCCCGTCTCCGGGGCGGAGCGGAGGATCGCCTGCTGGGCAGTGAGGGCGACGGACGTGACGGCTTCGAGTTTGCGCTCGCTGCGCTGCCGGCGCCAGGCGAGGTACACGGACACGGCGATGACGGCGAGGTAGCCGAGGGTGCGGTTGTAGAAGACCGCGGGGCGGGCCAGCTCGGTGACCGCGTCGTCGTAGAGGGCCAGCCCCTGGCGGGTGACGAGGACGAGGACCCCGATGATGGCGACGCTGACAGGCCCGGCCGTCGCCGCGGCCAGCGCCGGGCAGGCCAGCAGGATGGGCGCGAGGAACGTGTTCTCGTTACGGCCGAGCACCAGGTCCAGGCCGGTGATGACCAGCAGGAACGCGAGAGGTACCGCCACCTCCCGCAGCCGCTGGCGCACGTGCCCCACGCGTCACCTCCCCCGCCCCGTTCCCTCGATCTTGCAGGAGGGGCGGGGGCTCCCGGGTGGTTTAGCCAGATTCCGCCGGCACCGGGGGCATACCGCCGCGACGGCGGGGGCCACACGCAGCCGGTACGAAGAAAAAGCCCTGGAAAGCGGGGCACCGCCCGGCGCTGGGACACGGCGCCGGGCGGTGCGGGAAACGGCGGATGTCAGGCGACGCGCAGGTCGTCGATCACCCAGAACCAGTTGTTGCTCGCGTTGTAGTACCGGAAGTGGACCTTGACACTGGTCGCACCCGCCGGCACGCTCACGGTGACCGTCTCGTCCTTCGCGACCGCGTCGGCGCTGTACCGCTTGACGAGCTGCGGCGCCCCGCCGTTGAACGACACCGACACGTCACCAGTCTGGCTGCCCTCCTGCATGTAGTGGGTGACGTACCGCAGCGTGGCCTGCGAGCCGCCCGTGACCGCGAACGCCGGGGAGATCAGCGTCGAGTCATACGACGCGCCGCCCGCCTTGTCGGCGAACTCGTCAGAATCCGCAACAGCGAACACGCCCCGGGCCCGCACGTTCAGCTCCCGGTACTGGCTGGCCTGCGTGCGCGTCCAGAACTCGTCCGTCGTGAACGACCAGCCCCGCCACTCCGTGACCCCGCCCGAAGG
This sequence comes from Longispora albida DSM 44784, assembly GCF_000379825.1. Classification (GTDB taxonomy): domain Bacteria; phylum Actinomycetota; class Actinomycetes; order Mycobacteriales; family Micromonosporaceae; genus Longispora; species Longispora albida. The sequence continues at coordinate 188,202 of NZ_KB903836.1, read as the reverse complement.
CATGTTCTGCGTGATGCTCCAGCCCGGCGGCGTGGTGTGCGTGAAACCCTTGACGCCGCTCGGGATACCCGTCTCGTCCACCCGGGACTGCAGGCTCCCGTACAGGCCGTCGAACGGGTCAGCGGACCGCACGTGCGCCGGCTTCCCGTCGATCGGCGCGGACAGGCCCAGATGCGCCAGCGCCGTCGCCGCCACATCCACCAGCTTCACGTCGACCGGCCGCAGCCCCCCGCCCGCGCTCGTGAGCACGAACGTCCGGCGCTCGTCGATCCCGCAGCCACCATGCCCGCCACCCGGGTTGACATGCCCGTGATCGGTCGTGACGACGACCTTCCAGTCCTCCGTCGCGTACGACGGCCGGGCCGTGATCGTGTCCAGCAGCTGGCCCAGCTGCGCGTCCTGCTTCTCGATCGCCGCGAGGTAAGCACTGCCCGTACCAGAAGCGTGCGCCACCACATCAGTGTTGCCCAGGTACACGAACCCGGCGTCAGGGTTCGTGTCCCGCAGGATACGCACCGCGTCAGCCGTCACCTTCGCGTCACTGCCCACATACCCGTCACGGTCACCGTCGTACGTGATCCGCGTGTCGATCGCCGTCCCGAACGTGCCCTGCGTGTGCAGCACCGCCCAGTCCAGCACCGAGAACGTGCCGAAAGCACTGCTCGCCCGCTCGATCCGGGTCAGGAAATCCGGGTACGTGCCGTACTGCTTCCCGCTGAAACTGTTGTCCTTCACGCCATGCTTGTCCGGCCACACACCCGTCGCGATCGTCGACCAGCCAGGACCAGACGACGAAGCGGCCATCGGGCCGCAGTACAGCATGCTCTCGCCCAGCGTGCCGGAAGCGGCCAGGGCGTCCAGGCGCGGCGCGTTCGCCTGGACCACCTTCGCCCAGTTGAGGCCGTCCATGCCGACGACCAGGACCTTGGGGGTCTTCGCGGTCACGGCTGCCGGGGCGGCGCCGGCGGGTGCCGCGGTGAGGGCCGCGGCGAGGAGGGATGCGGCCACGAGGCCGCGGGTCAGTGCTTTCACGGTGGTCTCCTTGTCGGGGGGACGTGCCGTCAAGCTCAGGGGACGCGCGTGAACACCACCCGGCATCACCGGGACATCGGCGTAAACGTCTAGTCCAATGTAGCGTTCTGGTGAAGCCTGTCGGAAAAAGTTGTCACCGCAGGAACGGCTGAGGCCCGCACCGTCGCCAGTGCGGGCCCCAGGGAAATACCTGATATCAGCGCTTGTGCGGCTTCAGCGCCCAGAAAATCGTCATCTCACCGGTCTGCGTCCCGTCCTCGGTCCGCAGCACCACGTGCACGCCGAACTCCGGCTTCCCGCCCGCCAGCAGCTCCGCCTCGACCTCCGCGGCGTCACGCCCCAGCGTCGCCTCCGCCAGCACCGGCCCCATCGCCAGCTTCTGGTACCGGATCTCCGCCCGCGCGGCCAGCGGCGTCGCCCGGTCCAGCAGATGCGCGAAACTGCCGATCACGATGGCACCGGACGCCGACTCGGCGAGCGTGAACATGGCCCCGGCGTGCGGCCCGGCCACATGGTTGTGATGAGCGGCGTCGTCGGGCAGCCGCAGGAGCGCCCGGCCCGGCTCGAGCTCCAGGTACTCCAGCCCGAGGGTCCGCACGAACGGCACGGCGTCGCGCAGGCTGGCGGCGATGGCGTCGGAAGTCAGCATGCCGACGATGTTACCCGGCGGTAATAGCGGAGGCCAGCCACTGCACCGCCGCCGGATTCACCACCACCAGCGTCGGCACATGACCACCCGCCGGAGCCACCCACCACGTCAGCTCACCACCCCGCCAATCCCGGCTCAGCTTCTCGCTGAACCCGAACGGCAGCAGCTCATCAGCCGGCGAGTGGTACAACAGCACCGGAGCATCCGGCGTCACCCCGCCCAGCCGCTGCTCAGCCAGCCGCACCCGCCACTCCGGCAACGCCAGCACATCCACCGTCGTGAACTCAGCCAGCCGCCGGAACGCATACCTCACCGAGAACTCCGCCACACACGACCCCCGCACATCCGCCACAGCCGACACCCCAGCCGCGTTCAGATACCCAGGCAGCCCCAGCTCCGGATACGCCGCATCCAGCCCAGCCCCCGCGGCCAGGATCAGCCCCGAACCCAGACCCCCGTCATTCGCCCGCGCCGCACCCTCCAGATCCGCCGGCGGAGCCCCCACAACACTGCCCCGCAGATCGATATCCGGCGCGTACGAGGCATGCAGCTGCGCAGCCCACCCCGCAGCCTGCCCGCCCTGCGAATACCCCGTGACCCCCGCCGGACCCCGGCTCCCCGTCAGCCGCTGCGCCGCCCGCACCACATCCAGCAGCGCGTGCCCCGCCGACCGGCCAGCCGTGTACGTGTGGTCCCCCGCCGTACCCAGCCCCTCGTAGTCCGTCACAGCCACAGCCCACCCCCGCGCCGTGTACTGCCCGATGATCGCCGCCTCCCCCTCCGTACCCGAAGCCAGCCGCCGCGACGGCGCACACTGGTCACCCAGCCCATGCGTCCCCACCGCGTAACCGATCACCGGCCGAGGCCCCGGATACGGCAACCTCGGGACCAGGACCGTGCCACTGACCGTGTTCGCGGCACCGGTGGCCGAGGTCGACCGGTACGTGATCCGCCACGCCCGCGCCAGCTCGAACCCCGGCGCCCAGAACTCCTCCGCGCTCAGCAGAGCCCCAGGCCCCGCCGCCGTCGTCACTGCTCCTGCGGCTGGCGTGGCGGCGCCCGCCGGTACCAGCAGCGCGGCGGCCAGCGCCGCCGCGAGGATGCGTCGTGCAGTCATGAGCCCTCCTGAAAGGATGCAGTCTGGACTGTCTGCTTAGGAGTAGCACAGCCACCACCCGCCCGGCGCTTTTCTGGCACACCCGCCGGGCACCTCCAGTACCGTCACCCCCATGGCGGACAACAACGACGAGGCAGTCAAAAGCACCAGCGACTGGATGTCAGCCATCCGCGCCGCGGAAACCACCCACCACGACGCCTACCTCCACGACCCCTACGCCGCCCAGCTCGCCACCCCCGAACACGACGCCATCATGGCCGAACACCACGCCGCCGGCTCCCCCATCGCCGTCGTCATCGTCCGCGGCAGATTCGGCGACGAGATCCTCCACACCGCCATCCCCGCAGGCATCCGCCAGATCGTCTCCCTCGGCGCCGGCACCGACACCCGCCCCTGGCGCCTCCACCTGCCCCCAGACCTCGACTACTACGAAGCCGACTTCCCCGGCCAGCTCACCGCCAAGCACACCACCCTCGGCGAACCCCCATGCCGCTACCACACCATCGAAACCGACCTGCGCCACCACACCTGGCCAGACCAGCTCACCACCGCCGGCTACAACCCAGCACAACCCGCCGTCTGGATCGCCGAAGGACTCTTCTACTACCTCACCGCCACCGAAGCAGACCAGCTCCTGGCCACCATCAGCCCCCTCGCGGCCCCCGGATCACACCTGCTCACCGACATCCCCGACACCAGCTACCCAGCCCAGCCCCACAACCAGACCTTCATCGCGTACCTGCGAGACAGAGGCTCACCCTTCACCGGCCACACCGCAGACCCCGCAGCCTGGCTCGCACCCCACGGCTGGCACACCGAGGCCTACCTCCCCGAGCACCTCCACACCTGCCCCTGGCTCCCCCAGCCACCACCCAGGCTCCGCGACGCCTACAACGCCATCTGGCTCATCCACGCCACCCGGTAACAACTGCCTACCCCCGCGCGGCCGGCAACCGCCGCACCGCGACCCCCAGCAGCTGACCCTCCAGGAAGTAACCACACTTCCGCGAATCGAAACTCACAGCCGCGTTGTCCCCCAGCAACACCAGCGCCCCCGCCGGAACCCGCTCCTCCGGCACATCCCGCAACGCCGCCACAGCCTCACGCGGCACCACATCACCCGGCACAGCCACAGCCCGCTTGATCAGCCACCCAGCACCCGGCAACCCCTCCGGCGGACGCGCCACCACCACCTGCCCAGCCCGCACAGCCCCCACCCGCACCCGCCGCACCAGCACCCGGTCACCAGCAGCGAACGTCGGCTCCATACTCAGCCCCTCCACAGTCACCGCCACGAACCGCAACCGCAGAAACACCACCACCCCAGCCAGCACCACCAGCCCAGCCGCCACCCACACCCACATCACGACGCCTGATACCCCGCGGCCTGCAACCGGAACAACCGCGCGTACGGACCATCCCCCGCCGACAGCACAGCATGCCCGCCCTGCTCCACCACCCGGCCACCCTCCAGCGTCACAATCAGATCCGCGTCCCGCACAGCCCCCAGCCGATGCGAGATCAGCAAGCTCGTACGCCCAGCCCGATGCCGCTTCAGCTGCACATGCACCTCATGCTCCGCCTCAGCGTCCAGCCCGGCACTCGGCTCGTCCAGGATCATCAGATCCCGCCCCTCCCGCAGGAACGCCCGCGCCAGAGCCAGCCGCTGCCACTGCCCGCCCGACAACACCACACCCGTCTGCGGATCCTCCTTGTCAGCCTCACTCACGAAGATCCGCGACAGCAACGTCTCGTACCCAGAAGGCAGCGCAGCCAGCCGCTCGTGAATCCCAGCCCACCGCGCAGCCTGCTCCAGCCGGGCCCGATCGTCCACAGCCGACAGATCACCCACCGCGATGTTCTCCCCGGCCGTCAGGTCGTACTCCATGTAGTCCTGGAACACCGCCCCGATCCGCTGCCGCAGCTCAGCCACCGGCACATCCCGCAGATCCACACCGTCCCACAGAATCGCCCCCCGCACCGGGTCATAGAACCGGCACAGCAACTTCACCAGCGTGCTCTTCCCAGCCCCGTTCAACCCCACCAGCGCCACCGCCGCCCCGTGCGGGATCACCAGATCCACACCCCGCAGAATCCACGGCTGATCCTCCGCGTACCGGAACCACACATCCCGCAGCTCGATCCCCCGCCGCAGCACCGGCAACTCCGCAGGCACCTCCGGCTCTGCCAGATCCGGCCCAGCGTCCACCACCGCCGCGTAATGCGAGAACACCAGCAGACTCTGGTGACCATGCGTCACATCCGTCACCAGCGACTGCACAGCACCCTGCACAGATGCCACCGCCGCCACGAACATCGAGATGTCACCAATACTCAGCGAACCGGCCCGCGCCCCCGCCACAGCCCACACCATCCCGGCACCAGCGACCACAGCCCCCAGCACACCCAGCCCAGCCTGAACCAGCATCTCCCGCCGATCCTGAGCCCGCCGCGCCACCAGAGCCGTCCGCCGCTCCGCCAGCATCCGCCCCCGCAACCACGACCCGATCCCGAACAACCGGATCTCCTTCGCAGCGTCCACCGTCCCCAGCAGCTGCGAATAGAAGAACTCCCGCCGCTCCACCGGCCCGATCGTCCACATCATCCGCGCCCGCCGCCGCGACAACGCCAGCTCCGCCACGAACATCGGCACCCCGGCCAGCAGCACCACCACCGTGATCACCGGGCTCAGCACGAACAGCGAACCCAGCAAACCGCCCAGCGTCAGCACACTGCGCACCACCCCCAGCCCCGAATCCACCAGCCCACCCGGAGCCTGAGCACCCTGCTGAGCAAGCCGCAGCCGGTCCAGGAACGCCGGATCCTCAAACCGCGCCAGGCCAGCGAACCCCTCCACCGCCCGGAACAACCCGTCACTCGCCGCCAGCCCAGCCGACCTGTCCAGCTCCGACCGCACGTACTGCACCACCTGCGGCACCACAGCAGCCGCAGCCCCCGTCGCCGCCACCCCGCCAGCCAGCCACAGCACCCCGCGCAGCCCAGCCCCGCCCGTCAGCGCGTCGAACAACAACTTCGTCAGCCACGCCGCGGCCACCGGCACCCCGGCCATCACCACCGTCAGCAGCACATACCAGCCGACCGTCCCCCGGTCAGCCCGCCACACCAGCCCCGAAGCCAGCCGCCCAGCCCGCACCAGCTCACGGCGCGACGGATCCCCAGCCCCCATGTCACCACTCATGCCCGCGCCGCCACCGAATCCACATCGTGCCCGGCCACCTCGACCCGGCCACCCGACACCACCAGGAACGTCGGCCACGCCGACACCCCGAACGCCTTCCCCGCCGCACCACCAGGAGCCTCGACCACCACCCGGGCCACCGGCTCCAGCGCCGCCACACTCCCCGGAGCGTCCTCGTCACCAGCCGCCACGACCACAGCCACCACCGGCCCCGCGTACCCCTTCGCCAGCTCCACGAAGGACGGCAGCATCTCCTTGCACGGCGCGCACGACGGCGAGAAGAACCCCACCAGCGTCCGCTCCCCCAGATCCGCTGTCACCAGCCCGCCGGACGAGAACTCCCCGATCACCTGACCCGGCTGCGGCGTACGGTCATCAGCCACAGACCCCCGCCTCGACAGCAGCTCCGTGTGCTCACGCAACCGCCGGATCACCCCCAGCGTCAGCAGCAGGTTCAGCACACACAACCCGCCAACCAGGACAACCGCAGCAGTCAGGTACGCCATCGTCACTCGCCCTTCCCCGAAGACCTCGCGGACACCCGCGCAGAAGCCGGACCCGGCACCAGCACCTCAGCCAGGTCATCCCAGCGGACAACAAGCACAGCGGCCACCGCACCCGCGGCGACCGCCACCATCACCCCAGGCGCGGCAAGAACCCCGCCAGCCGGCACGGCGACGCCCGCGCCAGCGACCACCAGCAGCACGGCGTTCCGCCACACGTGACGGCCCCGCACCGGAGCTGCACCACCGCCGAAACACCGGCACGACGCGGACACACCCCGCCGCAGCACACCAGCCAGCCCGGCAGTGAACGCCGCGAGCAGCACGAAAGCCAGCACGAACCCGGCCAGCGGCGCCAGGAGCATCAACACGGCCGCCACGACCTCAGCCGCGATCACCACGACGGCCACCGGCCCCCGCACACCCTTCAGCGGCGGAGCCAGCTGAGCGACGGCAGCCCGGAACTCACGGAACGCGGAAACCCCGCGCAGCTTGCTGGCGGCGGAAACACAGAACACGACCGCGACAACCACGCGCAGGCCCACAGAGACGTACTCCACCGGGGCAGACACCTCCCAGGTCCAATGGCGAAGCTCGATGTATTCGAGCACGCCGGACCGGGGTCCGCAAGATTCCTCAGTGGACCGTCGGCAACAAACTGATCAAGAGACCCAGGCGGGAGTCAGGAGATCCGCCCCGGACGCCCCTCGTACGGAGTGGACAGCACCACCGTCGTCCGCGTCGTCACGTTCGCCAGGGTCCGGATCTCCTGGAGCAGCCGCTCCAGGTCGGCCGGGCTGGAAACCCGCACCTTCAGCAGGTAGAAGTCCTCCCCGGCCACGGAATAGCACGACTCGACCTCCGGCAGGTGCGACAGCCGGTCAGGCGCGTCGTCAGGCTGCGCGGCGTCGAACGGCCGGATCGCCACGAACGCCGTCAGCGGCAGCCCCATCGCCTCGTAGTCGATCCGCGCCGAGTACCCGAGCAGCACACCCCGCTGCTCCAGGCGCCGCACCCGCTGGTGCACGGCAGACACCGACAGCCCAACCCTGTCCGCCAGCTCCGTGTAGGACAGCCTGCCGTCAGCGCGCAGGGCGGCGACGATCGCCCGGTCGGTGTCTTCCATGCTTGCTGACGTTACCGAGGTTTGCGGGGCACGTCACTGTGGCTTGTGCATCCTAGGAAACTAGCCAGAGACCTCATACGGGATACTTCCTGGCGTGAAGCACTTCCCGGGGGACATCCTGCACAGCGACCGCAAGCCCCTGACCGGCAGTTCCGGCCGCGCGACCGCCGGAGTCTGGCAGGTCAGCGGGCTGGCCAGAGTGGACGGGCACGAGCAGCCCTTCACCGTCATCGAAAAGCACCTCTCCCCCGCCACCGGCAGCGAGGACCCCCGGCACTTCGCCTACTGGCGCCGCGAAGCCCTCGCCGCCACCAGCGGCATCCTGCCCCAGCACGGCCTGCGTGCACCTCACTGCCACGGCGTGGAAGAAACCCCCGACACCCTCATCGTGTACTGGGAAGCCATCACCCCGCCCTCCCCCGCCACCCCGCACGCCGCAGCCACCGCCCTCGGTACGTGGCAGGGCAGCCCGTCCCCCGACCGCCCGGCCTGGCTCGCCGGGCACCAGCTCGCCCAGCGGATCGACGCGACCGGCGCCAAGGGCGGGCTCGACTTCTCCGTCCTCCCAGTGGACGGCCCGGTACGCCGCCGCCTCGCCGGAGCGTGGGCCGACCGGTACCGGCTGCTCGGCATCCTCGACGAGCTCCCCTTCGTCCCCAGCCACGGCGACTACCACCTCGGCAACCTGTTCACCGGCCCGGACGGCGAGGTCGTCGCGATCGACTGGGGCTGCATGGGCCTGAGCCCGTACGGCGCCGACCTCGCGCACCTGGCCCTGTCGGCCCCATCGCCCGGCGGGCTCCTCGACGCGTACCTCGCCGGGCTGTCGGCGGCCGGCTGGACCGGCCAGGCGGAGGACGTCCGGCTCGGGTACGAGATCACGGCCCAGCTCACCGGCGTGTCCAGAGTGCACTGGATGCTCAGCCAGGACATGCAGCCGCCCGCCGGCTACGTGGACTGGCTGCTGTCCCTCGGCGTGTAGAGCCTGGCGGCGGTCCGCAGATGGTGGACGATCCTCAGCCGCTGCCGGGCAGTATGCCATCGCGAGTCACCACCCGGGGCTCCTGTCCAGGGCATGCGCACGACTGCCTGGCTCACGCTGTGCACCTCAGCCAGGGCTTCCTGATCGGCTGGGCTGAGGCTTCCGGTTACCAGGCATTCGCGGGCCAGCCGCACGAGCCCGGGGTCCCGGTGTCCCGCCCGCCGCGTGTCCCGTAGCCAGAACCAGAGCGCGTGCATCGCGCCGTCGCGCGGGTCGAGGTGCCAGATCTGCTGGTCCGGGTAGTCGCCGGGTGCGGGCCTGCGCCGGCCGGCTGCCTTCTCGGTGCCCCGCCGGGCCCCGTAGGCCGCCCGTTCCTGTACTGCGATCCCCCGGCTCGCGGTCAGCAGCTCCACCGCGCGCAGCAGAGCCGCTTCGTCCTTCTCGTACGGGCCGGAGATCCGCGTCAGGTAGCTCAGCGTCGCGCGGTGCCCGAGCGGCCGGTAGACCTGCACTGCCGAGCAGAGGCTGGCGACCCGGGCCAGGTGCGGGCGGCCGGGGTCGCGGGCTCTGCGGACGAAGTTGGAGAAGCTCACGTTCGCCAAGCGTAGGGGGCGTCACAACCCGTTAAAGCGTCCTAGGAGACTAGTGCAATGGCGCGGGCCGGGCCGCCACTGCCGTCCTGATCTCGGCCGTGAACGCGGCGACAGCCGGATGGTCTGCCGCGCCCTTCCGGTACGCGATCCGCGTCCGTCTCCTGGTCGGCAGCGGGAGCAGCCGGGCACCGGCCGGCGGGTGCTCGATGGCCAGCTCGGGGACGATGGCGACGCCCAGCCCCGCGGCGACCAGAGCCACCACGGTCGCGAAGTCGTCGGCGTGGTGGCGGGCGCGCGGGGCGTACCCGGCCCGCCTTCCCAGCTCCACCGCGACCGTGTGGCACAGCGTGCCGGGGCTGCCGAGAATCCAGGGCCGGTCCCGGGATGCCCGGACGGGGTCCTCGCCGGGCGGCGGGCCGTCCGCTGCGGGCACAGCCAGGTACACGGTCTCGTCGAGCAGGGGTGTCGTGTCGAGCGCCGGGTCGGGCCGCACGGGGACGGCGTCGTAGTCGTGGAGCAGCCCGACGTCGAGCCGGCGTTCGCGGAGGGCGGCCGGGACGAGGGCCGGGTCGAGTTCGTCGACGCGCAGCTCCAGCCCGGGATGGCGGCGGCCGAGCGCGGCGAGTGTGGCGGGAAGCAGGGCGCGGACGGCCGTCGGGTACGCGCCGATCCTCAGCGGCCCGCTCAGCCCCCTGGCCACGGCCGCGACCGCCGACCCGGCTTCCTCCAGCGCGGCGAGGACGGCCTCGGCGTGCTCGGCCAGCACGCGCCCGGCCGGGGTCAGGGTGACCCGGCGCCCGGTCCGTTCGAGCAGCGGCGTGCCGGCTTCGCGTTCGAGGGTCGCGAGCTGCTGCGACACGGCCGACGGCGTGTACCGGTGCATCCCGGCGACGGCGGCGATGGTCCCGAGGCGGGCCAGGTCGCGGAGCAGGTGGAGGCGGCGGACGTCGAGCATAAGCTCAGCTTACGGTCAGGTACAGAAAAGTGAACTGGACCTTCACCATCATCAGGCCGCAGGCTGGGATCATGACACTGACCGGGCTCTTCGTCCCCCTGATCACGCCCTTCGACACCGACGGCTCCCTGGCCGCCGACGCCCTGGCGAAGCTCGCCGGCGACGCGCTCACCGCCGGAGCGGCCGGCCTTGTCGCGCTCGGCACGACCGGCGAGCCAGGTTCGCTGAGCCCCGCCGAACAGGAAACGGTGATCACCGTGGCCGCCGCGGCCTGCCACGCGCACGGCGCGAAGCTCATCATCGGCGCGAACACGCCGGAGGCCTTCCGCGCGATCGATCCAGAGTGGACGGACGCGGCGCTCACGCTCGTGCCGCCGTTCCTCCGCCCCGGCGAGGACGGCGTCGTCGCCCACTTCACCGCGCTCGCCGCCGCCAGCCCCGTGCCGCTCGTCGTCTATCACATCCCGTACCGCACGGGGCAGGCTCTCAGCGCTGGCGCGCTCCGCCGGATCGCCGCCATCCCGGGCGTGGCCGCCGTCAAGTACGCGGTGGGCGGGATCGACGCCGACACGGTGGACCTGCTCGCCGACCCGCCGGCCGGGTTCTCCGTGCTGGCTGGGGACGACGTGTTCCTCTCCCCCATGCTCGCGCTCGGCGCGCACGGCGGCGTCCTCGCCTCGGCGCACATCGAGACGGCCCACTTCGCCGCGCAGATCGCCGAGCCGGACCGGGAACGTGGCGCCCGGCTCGCGAGGCTGTCAGCGGCGCTGTTCGCCGCGCCCAACCCGACCGTCATCAAGGGAGTACTCCACGCCCAGGGCCGCATCCCGGCCCCGGACGTACGCCTCCCCCTCGTACCGGCCCCGCAGGCAGCTGTCGACGCCGCGCTGGCCCTACTTGGCCAGTGAACGCGAGATGACCAGGCGCTGGATCTGGTTCGTGCCCTCGACGATCTGGAGCAGCTTGGCCTCACGCATGTACCGCTCGACCGGGTGGTCGTGCACGTAGCCGTAGCCGCCGAGCACCTGCACGGCGTCCGTCGTGACCTTCATGGCCATGTCCGTCGCGAACAGCTTGGCCTTCGCGGCCTCCACGCTGAACGGGCGGCCGTTGTCCCGCAGCCGCGCGGTCGCCAGGACCATCGCCCGGGCCGCCGACACCTGGGTCGCCATGTCGGCGAGCATGAACCCGAGGCCCTGGAAGTCGATGATCCGCGTGTTGAACTGCTCACGGCCCTTCGCGTACTCCACGGCGTAGTCCAGCGCCGCCTGCGCCAGGCCGACGGCGCAGGCCGCGATACCGAGCCGGCCGGCGTCCAGGGCGCTCATCGCGATCGTGAAGCCGATGCCCTCCCCGCCGACGAGCCGGTCGGCGGGGACCCGGGCGTCGTCGAGGGCGACCTGCGCGACGGGCGAGCCGGTCAGGCCCATCGTCCGCTCACGCTTCTGCGGGTTGAGCCCCGGCGTCGACGCGTCGGCGAACAGGCAGGAGATGCCCTTCGGGCCGGGGCCGCCCGTACGGCAGAACACGTTGTAGAAGTCGGCCTCACCGGCGTGCGTGATCCACGCCTTCGTGCCGTTGACGACGTACTCGTCACCGTCGAGGACGGCCTTCGTCGTCAGGTTCGCGGCGTCGGAGCCACCGGCCGGCTCGGACAGGCAGTACGCGCCGAGCAGCTCACCGCCGACCGCGTCGGGGAGGAAACGCGCCTTGAGCTCCTCCGAGCCGTACATGGCGACCGGGTAGCAGGCGAGCGTGTGGACGCTGACCGCCTCGGCGACCGTCAGCCAGCGGGAGGCGAGGATCTCGAGCACCTGGAGATACACCTCGTACGGCTGGGCGGCGCCGCCGTACTTCTCCTCGTACGGCAGGCCGAGCAGCCCGGCCCGGCCGAGCGTGCGCAGCACCTCACGCGGGAACTCGCCCCGCTCCTCGAAGGCGGCGGCCCGCGGCGCCAGCTCGGCGTCGGCCAGCTCCGTGGTCAGCTCCAGCAGCGCTGCGGCTTCTTCGGTGGGCAGGATGCGCTCGACGGTCACGTTGTCTCCCGGGCTCTGGCGGTGTCGCGCTCAGCTTAACGAACGTTTGGGCTCCTGTACCCGGAGGCCGCCCGATCGGCATCAACCACCGCCTATCCGGCGCGCACGCCCGCAAGGACATCCCCAACCCGCGCCCGCAGACCCCAGCCACCGATCACAGCGCTCACGTCCGCAAGGACATCCCCAGCCAGCACCCGCAGCCCGCCTAGCCGATTCCCGCGCGCGGGGTCGTCACCTCTTCACGTGCGGCTGAAGCGGAGGACCTGGGAGCCGCCGGGTGGGGCGGCGAAGCCGTGCCGGGCATAGAAGGGGACCAGGTCCGGGCGGCAGACCAGCTCGAAGTTGCGCACCTCTGGCATCAGATTCAGGAGTTCGCGGATCAGGTGGTCGCCGAGCCCGGCTCCGCGCCGGCTGGGGGCGACGATCACGTCCAGGACCACCGCGAGGATGACGCCGTCGGTGATGGCCCGGCAGAACGCGACCAGCTCGCCCTGGTCGAGCAGCGCCAGTATCCGGTCCGAGCCCGCCAGCAGTGCCCGGACCTGCTCCACTGGGCGCTTGCTGCTCCACCATTCGCCGGCGTAGAGGGCCATCAGCTGCGGGAGCAGTTCCTCGTCGACGGATTCGCGCACTTCGAGATCAGTCATCGGCCGAGCATCCCAGGCCTGCGGCCAGCTCGCTGCCCCGTGGCCGTCAGCCCGGGGTCAGAGCCGGATCAGGGCCGGCTGCCAGACTTGGTACCAGCAACGGGAAACAGCGGGAAACATGGAGAGGTCCCCGTAGTGGCCGATCGGGATCCGGGATCCGTCCCGGAGGGGTCGCAAGACCTCCGCAGGTTCGAATCCTGCCCTCTCCGCCAGCAAGGCACCGCCGCCCGTCACCAGACCGGCCGGAGATTGTTCCGGCCGGAGGCGAAGGTGTCCAGGTAGGACTGGAGGTCGGCGCGCAGCGCCGTGAGCCGTTCGCCGCCGATGACTCCGCCCCACTCCGCGGCGATCTCCCCCCACACGCGGTCGGCGTAGGCCAGGTAGTCCCAGCCCTGCTGGGTCAGGCGGAGCACCTGCGCGCGGCCGTCGGTCGGGTGTGCCGCCCGCGCGAGGTAACCCCAGCCTTCCAGCTCGGCGACTATCTTCGCCGCCGCCTGCTTGGTCACACCCAGGTGCGTCCCCAGGTCCACAGTGGTCACCAGGTCCTGCCCCGCCACAAACCTGAAGGTGTACCCGTGGGCGGGCCGCAGCGGCGGGCAGTCCTCCGCTTCGAGCCGGTCGTGGAACCGGTCGACCATCGCCCGCGTCACCCGGTGCAGGAGCATCGGGATCTCGCGCAGGTTCTCCGTTCCGGGCGCGCTTTCCCCTTGACGGATTTGGTCAACCCGGTTTACCTTCATATCGTCAACCACGTTGACCATCCTAGAGGAGTTCACTTGACCGTCGCCACCCTGGCCGCAGCAACCGAGTTCAACACCCCCGAGGGCTTCGTGATCCGCACCCTCGCCGCACCGTCCCGTGGCTCCCGCGAGCTGGCCATGTGGGAGCTGACCCTGCCCGGCGGAGGCGCCAGCCTCGAGCACTCCGTCACCCGGGAGGAGCTGTTCCTGGTCCGCAGCGGGCGGCTCACCATCACCATCGCCGGCGTCGACCACGCCGCCGGTCCCGGTGACGTCATCATGGTGCCGCCGGCCACCAAGTTCCAGATCCGCAACGGCAGCGACACCGAGGAGGTGACCGGCCTTGTGGTCACCTCGGCCGGCATCATCGGCATGCTGGGCGACAGGACCATCTCCCCGCCGTGGGCGCAGTAGCCAGCTATTCACGTTGCCGGGTCATCTAGGCTCGACTCCGTGCTCCCCAAAGTGACTGCCATCCGGTACGTGACGCCGCTCCGCGAGGGCGGCTCACTACCCGGCCTGCTGGAAGCCGACGACCTCGGCACCTATGTCGTGAAGTTCCGCGGGGCCGGTCAGGGCCCCAAGGCCCTCGCCGCCGAGATCATCGGCGGCGAGCTGGCCCGGCGGCTGGGACTGCGCGTCCCGGACCTGGTCCTCGCGGAGCTCGACCCGGCCATCGCGCCCGGCGAGCCCGACCCCGAGATCCAGCACCTGCTCAAGGCCAGCCCCGGCGACAACCTGGGCATGGACTTCCTGCCCGGCGCCCTCGGCTTCGACCCGGCCGGATTCAGCCCCGACCCGGCCCTGGCGGCCAGGGTCCTGTGGTTCGACGCGCTGATCGAGAACGTCGACCGCAGCTGGCGCAACCCCAACATGCTGGTCTGGCACAAGGAGCTGTGGCTGATCGACCACGGCGCCTCGCTGTACTTCCACCACAACTGGCCCCGCGCCGCCAGCTACGTCGGCCGGTCCTACAAGTGGGACGACCACGTGCTCGCGCCCTTCGCCCGGGACATGGCCGGCACGCACGCGGCCCTGGCCCCGCAGGTCACCCCGGACCTGCTGCGCGAGGTGACGGCGCTGATCCCCGACGAGTGGCTGGCGGACGAGCCCGGTTTCGGCTCACCGGACGAGGTCCGGGCCGCCTACGTCAGTCACCTCGGCGCCCGCCTGGCCGCCGCTGACTCCTGGCTGCCGGAGGGCCGCTCGTGAAGTCCTTCTCCTACGCCCTGGTCAAGCTCGTGCCCCGGATCGAGCGGGACGAGTGCGTCAACGTCGGCGTGATCCTGTACTGCCAGGCCCTCGATTTCCTCGACGTCGGCCTGCACGTCGACGAGGCCCGGCTGCTCGCGCTCGACCCGGCGGTCGACATCGACGGGGTACGCGGGGCGCTGGACGCGTACCGGTCCGGCTGCACGAGCGGCCCGTCCGCCGAGCTGGACCTCGGGAAACGTTTCGGCTGGCTGACCGCGCCCCGCAGCACGATCCTGCGGACCGGCCCCGTCCACACCGGACTGACAGCCGACCCGGCGGCCGACCTGGCCCGCCTCGTCACCCGCCTCGTCGAGATCTGACCAGCCACGGTGAAGCCGCCGGGCCGAGGATGGCGACCCGGCGGCTGGCTCCCCGCAGTACAAGAATCAGATTTTGATCTTCTGCTCTTGATCTGACACGAGGTGGCCCGCTGAGAGCGAGGATGCGAAGGCGGAGGGGTTCCCGCATACCGGTGTTGTATGCGGGGTTCCCGACAACGCGCGCATCGTCGCTCTCAGCGGGTCGGCACTACCCCGCGTGTTCGGCCTGGAACATCCAGGCCTGCTTCTCCAGCTCGGCCGTGATGCCGATGAAGATGTCCTGCGTTACCGGGTCAGCGTCCGCCGTGGCGTCGATCCGCTGCCGCATGCGCTGGACGACGGCCGTGTAGCTGGCGACGAAGGCGCCGACGACCTCGGTGTCGGGCAGCCAGCCGAGGGCGATCTCGGGGACGCCGCTGGTCTTGGCGACGGTGGACGCGCGGCCGTCGGGGTTGATGCCGATCGCAGCGGCGCGCTCCGCGACCTGGTCGGAGAACAGCCGTGCCGAGTCGACGACCTCGTCGAGCTGGAGGTGGACCGAGCGGAAGCTGCGGCCGACGACGTTCCAGTGTGCCTGCTTGGCGACCAGCGACAGGTCAACCAGGTCGGCCAGCGCGCCCTGGAGTGCCTCACCGGCGATCTTCCGGGCGTCCTCGCTGAGTGCCGTGCTGATCCTGACGTTTGCCATAGTGTGTTCCCCCTGCGCGGATGGTGTCCGGTTTTCTTGATCAACTTTAGCTCGGCTCCCGGCCGTGCCGCCCCTGTCGATCGTGCAGGAAACATCCGGGCCAAGCCCGCTAATCCGGGCAATTAGCCGCGCGTTTCTGTTCGGAGCCCGCCTGATTCTGCTCAGAGTCCGGGAACGCTGATCCGCTTTCCGCACCGTGACCCGGCCGGCGGCTACGCTCGGCCGCATGAGGATCGGGCTGCTCGGCACCGGGCACTGGGCACAGAAGACACAGGGGCCGGCGCTCGCCGCCCACCCGGAGGCCGAGCTGGCCGGCGTGTGGGGCCGCGACCCGGCGAAGGCCGAGGCGCTGGCCGGGCAGCTGGGCACGGCCGCGTACTCCGACGTGGACAAGCTGATCGCCGGCTGCGACGCGCTGTCCTTCTCCCTCCCGCCCGCCGTGCAGGGCGAGCTGGCGCTGCGTGCGGCGCGGGCCGGCAAGCACCTGATCCTCGACAAGCCGGTCGCGCTCGACCCGGCCGTGGCTGACGCGATCGCCGCCGAGGCGGCTGATCGCGGGCTGGCCACCGTCGTGTTCTTCACCAACCGCTTCCAGCCGGCCACCGCCGCGTTCCTCAGCGAGGCTGCCGCCCGTCCGGGCTGGACACTGGCCAGGATCCAGATGCTCTATCCGGTACTCACGCCGGGCAGCCCCTACGCCGATTCGGTCTGGCGGCAGGAGCACGGCGGGCTCTGGGATCTCGGGCCGCACGCGCTGAGCCTGGCCCTGCCCGTACTCGGGCCGGTCGAGGAGATCAAGGCCATGACCGGGGCGCACCGGACCAGCCATCTCCTGCTCCGGCACGCCGGCGGCGCGGTCAGCTCGCTCGCGCTCAGCATCGACGCGCCGCACCCGGTGAAGGAGGTCGCCTTCTACGGCGAGTCCGGCAAGCTCGCGCTCCCAGACGGCCGGACGGAAGGCTCCGGCACGGCGTTCGGGGTCGCGATCAGTGATCTGATCGCCAACGTGCGGGGTGGCCGGACGGCTCACCCGTGTGACGTGGCCTTCGGAGCCGAGGTCGTCAGAATCCTGTCGGCCGCAGCCGCAACAGCTCAGTGAAGCGGTGAACCTGGCAGCGTGAGCAGCCCGGGGAAGCCGCGCCGGGCCAGCGTCTCCAGCTCGTCGAGGGTACGGATGGCCTCGGCTGCCGCGTCCGGGTCCGTATCGGCGAGCCCCGACTCGGCGAACTCGTCCTCGTCCAGCCGGAGGACCAGCGAGCCGTCGCCCGACAGCCACAGGTCCAGGTCGAGGTCCGCTGTGGAGACCTCGGCGGCGGTGACCTGTGCGGGGCGGGCCACGTCGCAGTACCAGCCCTTCAGCGTGCCGCTGGCCGACCGGACCTCCTTGATGGAGTACCACCGGTCGCGCCAGTAGTACTCCGTGAACACGTCGCCGGTCTCGAACCGGAACGCGCCGAAGTCCGACACCGGCGGCCCCGCCCAGTCAGCCCGCACGACCACGCGCACACCGTCGTCGCCGAGCACAGTGGCCGGATAGGTGACGTCCGGCCGGGGGGCCTTGAGAAGGCGGACGGTGACAGTACTGCCTGGTGCTAGCACGCTCATGCCTTCCAGTCTCCCTGGTCACGCCGCAGCCGCTTCGTCTCCGACCGCGCCTTGCGTTCCTTCATCCGGGCTTCGAGCCTGCCCCTCGACACCTTCGTCGGACGGCGCGGGGCCGCTGGCGGCGCGAAGGCGTCGGCGAGCAGCGCGACCAGCCGGGCCTCGGCGGCTTTCCGGTTGGCGAGCTGGGCGCGGTGCTCGGAGGACACGATGACGAGCGAGCCGTCGACGAGGCGGCCAGCGAGCCGCTCGGCGGCCCTGGCCTTCAGATGCCCGGGGACGGACGGCGAGCCCTCCAGGTCGAAGCGCAGCTCCGCCTTCGAGTCCGCCGTGTTCACGCCCTGCCCGCCGGGCCCGCCCGAGCGGCTGAACCGCCAGTGCAGCTCGGCACGCGGGATGGCGACCCGGGCGGTCACCTGTAGTCGATCTTCCACGGCCCCATCATGGCGTACGCGGCGGGTGCGCTGTCCACTCCACATGAAACTGCGGATCAGGCCGGGCCGCGCCGCGACCGCACGAGGGCGACGCCGGCCAGGACGAGCACCACGGCCCCGCCGAGCACCGCCCACACCCACAGCGAGGAGCTTTCCTTCGTGACCTCGCCAGCCTGGGGAGCGGTGGCGATCACGACCGGGGCCGGCGAAGGTACCTGGCTGGGCGAGGGAGACGCGGTGGCAGGTACCGCGGCCGGCAGGTTGCCAGCCGTCGCCGTGAACTTCAGCGTCTCCTTGGTGACATCGCCGTCATGGCCGGTGATCTGGTACACGATCGAGTACGCCCCGGCCGGGCCAGCCTTCAGCCTGACCGTCACCACGGCCCCAGCGACCTGCGGAGCCTCCGACACCGAAGCGCCATCCGGCCCGGTCACCGTCACCGTGGTACTCGGCGCGTCGACCTGCTCGGTGAACGTCAGCGTGACGGCCTCCGGCGGAGCCGCCACTGTCGATCCGTTCGCCGGGTTGCTGGACTTGAGCGTGTTGTGCGCGGCGGCCGGCGAGGCCAGCACGGCCACCAGGGCCAGCGCGAGAACCGGTACGGCGAGAAGTTTCCTGATCACGCAGTAATAGTCGCGCCCCGGCCCCGCCCAGTTCCCGTGAGGCCCGTGATGGCTCAGCTCTTGGCGCGGACCTCGCTGACCAGGTCGGCGATCGAGTTGACCACCCGCGAGGGCCGGTACGGGAAACGGTCGATCTCGTCGGGCTGGGTCACGCCGGTGAGGACCAGGAACGTCCGCAGGCCTGCCTCGATCCCGCACAGCACGTCGGTGTCCATCCGGTCACCGATCATCGCCGTGACCTCCGAGTGCGCCTCTATCTTGTTCAGAGCCTCGCGCATCATCAGCGGGTTGGGCTTGCCGACGAAGTACGGCTCGACGCCCGTCGCCTTCGTGATCAGGGCCGCGACGGAGCCGCAGGCCGGCAGCGCGCCCTCCGGGGCCGGGCCGGTCACGTCCGGGTTGGTCGCGATGAACCGCGAGCCGTCGTTGATCAGGCGGATCGCCCGGGTGATCGCCTCGAACGAGTAGTTGCGCGTCTCGCCGAGGACCACGTAGTCGGGGCTGGTCTCCGTCAGCACGTACCCGGCCTCGTGCAGGGCCGTCGTCAGGCCGGCCTCGCCGATCACGTACGCGGAACCCTCCGGCCGCTGGGCGTCGAGGAACTGCGCCGTGGCCAGCGCCGAGGTCCAGATCGACTCCTCCGGCAGGTCGATGCCGGTGGCCAGCAGCTTGGCCCGCAGGTCACGCGGGGTGTAGATGCTGTTGTTGGTGAGCACCAGGAAGGGGCGGCCGGAGTCGCGCAGCGCGCTGATGAACTCGTCGGCTCCGGGGATCATGCTGCCCTCGCGGACCAGCACCCCGTCCATGTCGGTCAGCCAGCAGCCGATCTGCTTCCGTTCAGTCATGAAGATCATCGTACGGGCAGCAGCACGCGTCCGCTGCGCCTTGACTGCGCGTTTCTGCTCACTGTACCGATGGATCTTGCACGATTGCCCGGCGATCTATCCCTTGTACCCGGAAAGATGGCGACTCAGCGCGGCAGGATGTCGACCCCGCGATGCCCGGCATGGATGACGATCGCCCGGTACAGGTCGGCGAACACCTGGCTGTGGCAGCGCTCCGGCACGCCCTCGATCAGCTCCGGCGAATGGCGGCGCGCGTCGGTGAGCACCATCAGCTCCAGCACGCTGGCGACCGTGCCGCCACGGCAGCAGCCTCGCAGGCACGCATACACCCTGGTGCGCGTGCCGCCACGGGTCAGCCCGTCCATCAGGTCCCCGCACCCGCCACAGTAGACAATCCCGCGCAGCGTCCACTCATCCAGCGCAGTGGTCGTCAGCAACATCCCAGCCCCCCATAACCCGCTCCCTCACATGTGCTCTTCTGTTTTTGATCTGACGCGAAGTGGCCCGCTGAGGGCGCCGAGGCACTGAGCTTGCTAGCGCACCTCCGGTGCGGCGCGGAGGGGTTCCGGCATACCGGTGTTGTATGCCGGGTTCCCGACAACGCGCGCATCGTCGCCCTCAGCGGGTCCAAACGGCCCAGGGTTGGGGGGAACTCTGGGCCGCCTTCATCCGGCGCGCCGATCCGCGCGCGTGCTGCCCGGCCCGGGGCGGAGGCGGGCAGCGGGGACGGAGCCTGGGTGAGGCCGGCAGGGGCGGCCGGCCTCTGATCTTGATCGACCTTGATCACAGCTGATCCTCCAGGCTGCATGTCCCCGTGGATGCTTTCGCGATTTGGAACTGTTCCCGAGCATGCACCCGCGCAAACCAAGGTCACAAGTAGCAGCGCCGCACTCACGTGGAGCGATCATGAAAGTTGGCACAATGTCCAGTGGAATGCCAGGGAACGCTGCGTGTCCGTCCAGCCAGGCCAGTCACAGTCTCAGTCACATCGATGTGATCGGGCCGCTGGCCTGTGGGTACAAATTCTGGGCGGGGAAAGGAAAAAGACCGGCGCACCGTCGCGCGCCGGTCTTGTGTGGAGGATCGAGCCGCCTGGGACTGTCAGCCCAGCCCGTCCCCGCCGGGTCCGATCAGGAGCCACGCACCCCCTCCACGAAGGCGGCCCAGTCGGCTGCCGAGAACTCCAGGACCGCACCCTGCCGGTCCTTGGTGTCCCGGACCGCGACCTCGCCGCCGGGGGCGAAGGCCACCTCGACACAGTCGGGCGTGGCACTGCCACTGTGGGTTGACTTACGCCAGTTGCCGTACTTCTCGATCACGACCGCGTGCCCTTTTCTCCTCGGGCGGCCCCGCTAGGCCGGCCTCTACCAGCCAGCCTTCGCCAGCTTGGCGATGTGGGCCGCGCTCTCCGCCGGGGGCAGTGCCCCCTCGGCGAGCCGATCAAACAGCTGGGCGTACGGGGCCACCTCATCAGCATCCCCCGACACCACGTCCGCCGTCAGGTTATCGGCTAAAAGGACAACAGGGTCATTGGGGTCCGAAAAGGAGAAAAGATTGTAGGGGCCGCGTGGCAGGTACACGCTCACCACATCGATCTCGATCGGCAGGACCCGCAGCGTGACCTGCTCGTGCTCGCACAGCGCGACCAGGTGCTCGAGCTGGGCGCGCATGATGGCCGGGGGCACCGCGAGCCGGCGCAGGGCCTGCTCCTCCAGGATCACGTCGAGCATCGGGCCGCCGGGCCGGAACACCTCCTCCTGCCTGCGCAGCCTGCCACTGGCGGTCGCCACCGCGTCGAACGCCCCGGCGTAGGTGGCGGCGACTGTCTCATTGCGAGCATGGATGAACTCGGAGGTCTGGAGGACACCGGGCACTGTGGCCGGTTCGTACATCCGGATGTAGGTCGCGCCGGCCTCCAGGTCGGCCCAGAGTGCCTGCCTGGCTCCCATCCCGCTGTACGCTGGCTTCTCCCACCAGCCGCGCTCCGCGCCGTCCCTGGCGACCTGGACCAGGGAGAGCCACCGGCCGGAGCCGGTCTCCACGCCCAGCGCCTCCAGCACTTTCATCACGTCGCCGAGGTCGGGCTTGCGGGCGGCAGTCTCCAGTCTGGACACCTTGAGCCGGGTGCCGCCGGCGAACTTCTGCGCCAGGCCCTCCGACGTGAGCCCAGCCTGCTTGCGCAGCTCCCGCAGCTCGTTGCCCAGTCGCAGCCGACGGACGTATGGGCTGGTCACAGCTTCCGGCCTCCATTTTCCAAGATCGGAACTGTTCCGAAGTGGAACCCTGGCTGCCGCGAGCATAGCGGCAGGGTGCCAGGCCGGGGCACCCTGTGATCATTCCCCGGGATCAATTGACGATAATTCCCATAAATGTCATCTGGGGAGGCATTTATGGGGGTTACTGGCGCGTGCCGCCGGGCCGCCGCCGGGCTGCTGCCCGCCGGCCCTGACCTGGCCAGCATGGCCCGCCAGCCGGGCCGGAACCTGGTTTCCGGGGTCACCGTCGCCGTCGTGGCGCTCCCGCTGGCACTCGGCTTCGGCATGGCCTCCGGGCTCGGTGCCGCCGCCGGGCTGGCCACGGCGATCGTCGCCGGAGCGGTGGCGGCCGTCGCCGGGGGCTCACACCTCTCGGTGACCGGGCCGACCGGGGCGATGACCGTGGTGCTCGCGCCGATCGCGGCGAGCCACGGCCCGCCGGGCGTCCTCACGGTCGGGCTGCTCGCCGGGCTGGTCCTCCTGGGCCTGGCGATCGCGCGGGCTGGCCGGTACGCGCGCTACGTGCCGGCCCCCGTGATGGAGGGCTTCACGCTCGGCCTGGCCGGCGTGATCTTCCTCCAGCAGCTCCCGGCCGCGTTAGGCGTCGCGTCCAGCGGCAGCCCGAGGGTGCTCGTGCTGGCCGCCAACGCCGTACTGGACTTCGCGGCCCACCCCCGCTGGCCGGAGATCCTGCTGGCCGGTGCCGTGGCCGTCACGATGCTCACCGGGGCCCGGTGGTGGCCGGCCATCCCGTTCTCGCTGGTGGCCGTGACGGCGGCGACGGTCGCGGCGAAGGTACTCGGGCTGCCGGTCGCGCACATCGGCCAGCTGCCCGCCACTCCCCCGGCGCCGTCACTCGGGTTCCTCGACCCGGTACTGGCCATCGAGCTCCTGCCGTCCGCCCTGGCGATCGCGGTACTCGCCGCGCTGGAGAGCCTGCTGTCGGCGACGGTCGCGGACAACATGTCCGGCACGAACACCCGGCACGACCCCGACCGCGAGCTCTTCGGGCAGAGCCTCGCCAACCTGGCGGCACCGCTGTTCGGCGGGCTCCCGGCCGCCGCCGCCGTGGCGCGGACCGCGGTGAACGTCCGTTCAGGGGCGACCACGCGGCTGTCGGCCCTCGCACACGCCCTCACACTCGCCCTGATCATGCTCGCCGCCGCCCCGCTGGTCGCGGAGGTGCCGCTGGCCGCGCTGGCCGGGGTACTGCTCGCCACGGCGATCCGGATGGTGCAGGTCCGCACGGTGCGGTCGCTGGCCAAGGCCGGCCGGTCGGACGCCTTCGTCCTCGGGCTGACCGCCGCCGCGACCCTCGCGCTGGACCTCGTGATGGCCGTGATGGTCGGCGTGCTCGCCGCCGGGGCGCTGGCCCTGCGGACGATCACCCGGACGGTGCGGGTCGACCCGCTGCGCGCTGAGGAGCACATCGTCGCGTACCGGATCGACGGGCCGCTGTTCTTCGCGGCGGCCGAGCGCTTCGTCACGGAACTGTCGCGGGTGGCCGACGTGCGCGTCGTGATCCTGCGGATGTCGCGGGTGTCCACAATCGACGCGACCGGCGCGCTCGCGCTCCGCGACGCGATCCGCCAGCTCGAACAGGGCGGGATCAGCGTCTACATGTCCGGCATCCGGCCGGAGCACCACCGGGCGCTGACCGCGCTGGGCGTGCTCGACCGGCTGCGGGAGGCCGGCCGGCTGTTCAGCGGGACATCGAAGGCCATCATGGCGGCCAGGAGCCAGCTCGAGTAACTGGGGTTGGGCGGGCAGCCCGGCAGGCGCGGGCCTACCCAACTCC
Organism: Longispora albida DSM 44784; assembly: GCF_000379825.1. Lineage (GTDB taxonomy): Bacteria > Actinomycetota > Actinomycetes > Mycobacteriales > Micromonosporaceae > Longispora > Longispora albida. Next base: position 164,804 of record NZ_KB903836.1, on the reverse strand, counting down.
AGTGAACTCTCCTAGAATGGCGGCGCGGCCATCGCTGGGCTCGAGAACCTCCCCAGGCTCACAGCACCTAGCGGTGGCCGTTTCCCGTACCCCGGTACCGGTGCGTTTGCCCGGTTCACGGGGGTAGGGGGATCTAGCCTGCTTATGTGGGAGCTGGCGAGGAAACAGCCGGTACGGTGATCATCGCCGGGGTCGCCAACCTGGCGATCGCCGCGGCGAAGGCTGCCGCCGGGGTGCTCGGGGGCTCGGCGGCGATGCTGTCGGAGGCCGCGCACTCGGTCGCCGACACGGTCACCGAGGTGCTGCTGTTCACCGCGCTGCGCGCCGGGGTCCGGCCGGCGGACGCGCGGCACCCCTTCGGGTACGGGAAAGCGAACTTCTTCTGGGCCTTCCTGGCCGCGGTGGCGACGCTCGTCGCCGGGGCAGGCTTCTCGATCACGCACGGCCTGCACACGATCAGCCACGGCGAGGAACCTGGGGACTTCACGCTCTCCTACCTGGTGCTGGGCATCTCGTTCGTGATCGAGGCAGTGTCGTTCGGGCGGGCGGCGCGGCAGGTGCGGCGCGAGGCTCAGCGCTGGCGCGTCCCGCCGCTGCGGTATCTGCGGCACACCCCGGACACCGCGGTGAAGGCCGTGACGCTGGAGGACACCGCGGCCCTGATCGGCCTGGTGCTGGCCGCCGCGGGGCTCGGCCTGACCGAGGTCACCGGCTCGCCGGTGTGGGACGGGCTGGCCTCGGTGGCGATCGGGCTGCTGCTGGTGGCCGTGGCGCTGGTGCTGGCCCGGGCGAACGGCTCGCTGCTGGTCGGGCGGGCACTGCCGGGCCCGCTGCGCGAGGAGATCCGGGCGGTCCTGGAGGATCTGCCCACCGTGGAGGCCGTGGGCACGCTGCTCACCATGCAGCTCGGGCCGCGTACCGGGCTGATCGCGGCGAAAATCAATTTCCGGGACGACGCGACGGGTGCGCGGATCGAGGCGGCGTGTGAGGAGGCCGAGTTCCAATTGCGGGCGAAATTCCCGGGAATCGAGTACATATTCCTCGATCCATCGCCTGATGCCAAGTCCCCGGGTTGAGGTCTACCCTCTACGTCCATGATGGAGCGCGAGAATTACGTCCGGCACGTGCTGGAGCTGTTCGCCGGATACGGTGACGCCGAGGCGATCGTCGCGGATGACCGGCGGGTCACCTTCCGGGAGCTGCACGATGGCATTCTTGGCATAGCCAGCCAGTTCAACCCGGGAGTCGCAGTCGGTGTGCTGGCGAGCACCGCGCCAGAGGCCGTGATGCTGCAATTCGCGGTGCATTTGCTGGGTGGCCGGATCGCCTGGATCGCACCCAACGCCCCCCGATCCTTTCAGGACAGTTTTCTCGTACGGGCCGGTGCGGACGTATTCGTCTACGACGAGCACGCGGCTGGCGCACTCGGTTCCGAGATGGCCGGAGCCAGTGGCCTGCCGACCTACAGGCTGCACGAGCTGGCCGCGCACGCTCCTGCCGGGCTGCCGGAGGGCGTGACGACCGAGCCGCAGGCGCTGTACCAGACGAGCGGCACGACCGGCGATCCGAAACTCGTGCTGCACGGTGAGAAGTTCTTCAACACCGCGCTCGCCTTCGCCCGGCACTACAAGGCCTCCGGCGAGCACGCGATGAAACACCTGTCGCTCGCCGGGTACTGGGTGATGAGCACCCAGATGCCCGCGCACATGGCCATGCTGACCGGCGGGACGTACTACACCGTCAGCAAGTTCGTGACGGCCGAGTTCTTCGGCCTCATCGCGAAGGAGCGCATCACCGACACGCTCCTCACCCCGCCCCTGCTGTACTTCCTGCTCGACCACCCGCTGACCGCCGAAGCCGACTGCACCAGCCTCAGGCGGGTCAACGTCGGCGGCGCGCCGGTGGCCGCGAGCAGGCTCCAGCAGGCGATCGAGCGCTTCGGCCCGGTCATGCGGCCCGCGTACGGGATGAGCGAGGCCCCGATCATCGCCGCCTACCCCGGCATCCCCGCCGACCCGGTCGTCCTCGGCTCCGTCGGCCAGCCGTACGGCGACCTCCAGCTGGAGGTCCGCTCGCCGGAGGGCCAGCAGCTGCCGGCCGGCGAGCCGGGCGAGGTGTGGCTGCGCGGCGGCGTGATGATGTCGGGGTACTGGGGGCAGCCGGAGCTGACCGCCGAGACCATCGTGGACGGCTGGCTGCGGACGGGTGACTTCGGGTACGTGGCACCGGACGGCAATCTCTTCCTGCTCGACCGGGTCAAGGACATGATCCTCACCGGCTGGGGCTCGACGAACGTGTACGCCCGGCCGGTCGAGGACGCGCTGGCCGCCCACCCGGCCGTGCACGCCGCCGCGGTCGTCGGGGTGCCGAGTGCCGAGTTCGGCGAGGTGGTGCACGCCTACGTCGTCCCGGCGGCCGGGGCTTCGGCGACGCCAGAGGAGCTGCGCGAGTTCGTGGCGGGCAGGCTCAACGGGACGTGGGCGCCCCGGGAGGTGGAGTTCGTCGCCGAGCTGCCGCTGACCGGTACCGGGAAGGTCGACAAGAAGCAGCTGCGCGCCTGGCGGGCGGCGAGCCAGGAAGCCGGAAAGGACAGCACTCCGGCCGCGTGAAATCGACTGGCGTCGACGCTTGACAGGAGGATGGCTCCGGCTTAATCCTTACCAGGTAAGGAATTCCGATCATAGAAGGGATGATCGCCATGCGTGAGGTCGAGCCCCAGATCAAGGACCAGGTCGCCCAGCTCCGCTTCGAGGCGGAGCCGCAGATCAAGGACGCCCCGCTTCCCGAAGCGCGCTAAATAAAGCAGCAGGGCAGGCTCTCCCGATGGAGGGCCTGCCTTTTTCGTCCCCCATTCCCGCCGTATCCGCCCCCTTCCGCCCTGGCCAGCCGGGCGCGCGGCTCCCCGCTGGCCCGGATGGGGCCGAGTTGGCGGTAAAGGTGCCACTACCGGTACCAGGAAAGTCGTCAAGAAACGGCTGCGCGCGTGGCGATCGGCGCATCACAAGTCTAAAAAGGACAGTTCGCCACCGCCGCGAAATCTCTTCACAGCCGGCGCTTGACACGAGGCGGGGCCGAGCCTAATCCTTACGGGGTAAGGAAAAGCTCGATCATAGAAGGGATGATCGTTATGCGTGAGGTTGAGCCTCAGATCAAGGACCTCGGTTTCCGCGAGGTTGAGCCGCAGGTCAAGGACCTCGGTTTTGAGATGGAGCCGCAGCTTAAGGACGCCCCGCTTCCCGAGGCGCGCTAAATAAAGCAGTAGGGCAGGCCCCCGAAAGGGGGCCTGCTTTTTTCGTCCCTTTTTCGTACCCGGCTCCACAGAGGTCACACATGGATCACCGCCCGCTGGTACTGGTGCTGCGTACCGGCACCCAGGACGCCAGGGAATACCTCCTCCGCTCGATGTCCACCCGGTACCGGCTTCATCTGGTGTCGAGCCTCGACCCCTCCTGGGAGCGGGAGTATCTCGACGGGTGGACTATTCACGACTCCCGTGACCCCGCCCAGGCGCTCGCCGTCGCGGCCGGCATCGAAGGCGTCAGCGGCGTCCTCACGTGGGACGAGGCCCGTGTCACCCAGGTCGCGCACATCGCCGACGGGCTGCGGCTGCCCGGGGCCGGCCAGCAGGCGGCCCAGTGGTGCCGCGAGAAGAACCTGACCCGGCGTGCGCTCGACGCGGCCGGAGTACCCCAGCCGCGCTCCGTCTCGGTGTCCGGCGCGGACCAGGCCGTGGCCGCGGCCGCCACGATCGGGTACCCGGTCGTGATCAAGCCGAACGACCTGCTGGCCAGCATGGGCGTGATCAGGGCCGCCGACGAGGAGGAGCTCCGGGCGGCGTACACGCAGCTGACCGGGTACAAGGTGGGCGGGCTGCCCGACTACGTGTTCCGGCCGCTGGTCGAGGAGTGCGTCACCGGCGAAGAGATCAGCGTGGACAGTGTCCTGTTCGAGGGCGAGCTGACCGTGCTGTGCGTCGCGCGGAAGACCACCGGGTACCCGCCGTACTTCGCCGAGGTCCAGCACATGGTCGACAGCCGCGACCCGCTGCTGGCCGACGCCGAACTGCACGCCTTCCTCCAGGCGGCGCACCAGGCCGTCGGGTACTCCAGCGGGGTCACGCACACCGAGATCATGCTGACGGCCGAGGGCCCGAAGATCATCGAGATCAACGGGCGGCTCGGCTCCGGGCTGATCCCGTACCTGGCGCTCGAGGCGATCGGCGTCGACATCGGCCTGGCGGCCTGCGACACGGCGTGCGGAGTGCGGCCGGTGCTGGGCGGCGGGCTGGGCCGGGTGGCCGGCATCCGGTTCCTGCACCCGGAGCAGCCGGGCACGGTGGTCGAGTCGATCCGGTTCGACGAGGCGGCACTGGACCCGGCCGTCGTGTCCACGTTCCTCTACGCCCGCCCCGGCTCGGTGGTCTCGCCGCCGGACGGCAGCGGCCACGGCCGGATCGGCTACGCGGTCGCGGTCGCCGGCTCGGCGGAGGAGTGCCAGGCGGCGCTCGACTCCGCCGAGGCCGCCCTCCTGATCAACAAGTAGCTCCTCGCTACTCGCGCGGTCCGGATCGGGCCACAGCGATCGCGGCCACGGTCACGAGCGCGATCCCCCCGATCTGGACCGGCTGCGGGAGCTGGCTGAGCACGACGGCCCCGATCACCAGCGCCAGGGCCGGTTCCAGGCTCATGAGAGTGCCGAAGGACGCGGCGTCGAGGCGGCGCAGGGCGAGCAGTTCGAGCGCGTACGGGACGACGGGCAGCAGCAGCGCGAGGAAGAGGCCCTCCAGCAGCAGGCCGGGGCTCAGGTGCGCGACGGTCGCGCCCAGCCCGAACGGCAGGGTCGCCAGCGCCGCCACCGGCATCGAGATGGCCAGCCCCTGCAGGCCACCCAGGTTGTCGCCGACGCGCTGGGTCAGCAGGATGTAGACGGCCCAGCAGGTGCCGGCCCCCGCCGCGTAGGCGAACCCGAGCAGGTCAGCCCCGCCCTGCCACGGCTGGGTCACCAGCAGCACGCCGCCGAAGGCCAGCACCGGCCACAGCGCTCCCCACCGGTTGCGGCCGCGCCCAGAGCTGCTGAACAGGCCGACAGCGAGCGGCCCGAGGAACTCGATCGCGACAGCCGTCGCCAGCGGGATGCGCTCGATCGCCGCGAAGAACAGGACGGTCAGCGCGCCGCTGGTCACGCCGAGCATCGCGGCGGCCGACAGGTCGGCACGGCGGAGGCTGCGGAGCCGTGGCCGGGCGATCACCAGGAAGATCACGCCGGCCCAGGCGAGCCGGAGCCACGCGGTGGCCACCGGGCCGATCGTGGCGAACATGCCGGTGGACAGGGCTGCGCCGAGCTGTACGAGGCTCATCGAGGCGATGGCCAGCAGCGCTCCGGGGTTGACCCGGGCTGCCGTGGCGGAGGGTGCGGTCATGCCCTCCATGGGAACCCGGAATGATCATTCACGTCTACCGGCTAGTTGTGGATGGACAGTCCAGCATTCGTGAACAATCGAGGGCATGGACACCCGGTTACTGAAGACTCTGGTCGAACTCGACTGCCTGGGCACGATGCGCGCGGTGGCGGAGGCGACTGGCTACGGCACGTCCGCCATCTCGCTCCAGCTCGCGGCCCTTGAGAAGGAAGTGGGCGCTGAGCTGCTCGAACGCAGCGGCCGGGGCGTGCAGTTCACCCCGGCCGGGCGTACTCTCGCCGAGCACGCGAAGGGCATCCTGTCGGCCGTCGAGGCCGCCAGGGCCGCCGTCCGGGCGAACGCCGAGCCCTCGGGGCTGCTGCGGGTCGCCGCGTTCGCCAGCGCCCTGTCCGGCAGCATCCTGCCCGTCGTCCGCGAGCTGGCCGTGAGCCATCCGGACCTGCGCGTCGAACTCCAGGAACGCGAGCCGGTCGAGGTGACGGAGCTGCTGGCCACCGGGCGGGTGGACCTCGGGTTCGTGTACGACTACTGCCTCGTCCCCAAGCTCCAGCACAACGGGGACACCGTGGTCGAGACCTGCGCGACGCCTCTCGTGCTCGCCGTACCGGCCGGGCGGATCCCGCTGTCTGCCATCGACTCCCCCGCGCAGCTCTCCGTCCTGGCCGGCTGGCCGTGGGTGGTCAACTCGCGCGGGGAGGACGACGCGGAGCTGGCCAGCCGGATCTGCGCGCTGGCGGGCTTCGCGCCCCGGATCGCGCACCGCGCCGACAGTCTCGGGCTGGTGCTCGACCTGGTCGGCGCGGGGCTCGGCGTCTCGGTGGTGCCGGGGTTCGTCGCGCCGCGTGAGGACGTCAGCCTGCTCCCGATGCCCGGCGTGGACGCGCGCCGCCGGATGTTCGCCGTGACCAGGCCAGGCCGGCAGTCGTGGCCGGCGGTCGCGCTGATGACGCGGCGGGTCACGGAGTACACGGGGGTCCAGGAGGTGCGGGAGGCGCGGGCGGCCTGACGGAGGGGACCGCTGGAGGCGGGCGGGCCGGGGGCTTGACGGCTGGCGGGGGCAGGTGGCACGATCTTGCCGTTGCAATAAATGCACACGCATATAACTTCCGGAGATGAACCCGTGGCCCCTCGCTCCTTCACCTTCCTGCTCGGCAGCGCCCGGCAGGACGGCAACACCGAACTGCTCGCCAGGGAGGCGGCCAGCCACCTCCCCGAGGGCACGCCCCAGACCTGGCTGCGGCTCACCGACCTGCACCTGCCGCCGTTCCAGGACCTCCGCCACACCGGCGACGGCACCTACCCGCAGCCGGAGGGCCACGAGAAGACCCTGTTCGACGCGACGCTCGGCGCGACGGACCTGGTGATCGCGACCCCGCTGTACTGGTACACGATGTCCGCGCCGGTCAAGGTCTACCTCGACTACTGGTCGGCGTGGCTGCGCGTGCCGGGTGCGGACTTCCGGGCGAACATGGCCGGGCGGACACTGTGGACGATCACCGCGCTGAGCGGGGCTGCTCCGATGGCCGAACCGCTGGCGGGAACGATGAAGCTGACGGCCGGGTACATGGGCATGCGCTGGGGCGGGCTGCTCCTCGGCAACGGCACCCGGCCGGGCCACGTGCTCGACGACGCCGAGGCGCTCGCCGCGGCCAAGACGTTCTTCGCCGGCTGAGCGTCACCGGCCCGTGGGTACAGTGGCTTCATGATCACTATCGCCACGCTGCGGCCTGAGGACCGGCCGGCCTGGGAACGGATGTTCCGCGGCTACATCGCCTTCTACGAGCGCACCGAGCCCGACGAGATGTACGAGAAGGCCTGGAACGACTTCCAGGACGGCACCCGGGTACACGCCCTCGGGGCCTACGTGGACGGCGAGCTCGCCGGGATCACCCACTTCTTCATCCACCCCAGCACCTCTGGCCCGGACCTGTGCTACCTCCAGGACCTGTTCACCGACCCGGACGTGCGCGGCAAGGGCGTCGGCCGGGCACTGATCGAGGCTGTCCGCGACTGGTCGGCGGCCCGGGGCTGCTCCCGGTTGTACTGGCACACGCAGGAGCACAACGCCACCGCCCGGGTGCTGTACGACAAGGTCGGCGACCTCACCCCGTTCGTCAGGTACGCCATCACGCTGTAGCCGTGCGGGGGGCGGCCGTGGTGCCGCTCCCCCGCCTGGTCAGCGTGCTGGCGCTGGTCGCGTCCGGCCTGTATGGACAGCCGGAACGGTAGGATTTCCGGCATGTTCGCTGGGCGGAGACACGAGCTGGCCACCGCTGCCGACCTGCTCGGTGAGGCTGCCGGTGGCGCGTTCCGGATGCTGCACGTGACCGGGGCCGCCGGGGTGGGTAAGACCGCTGTGGCCGAGAAGATCGCGGTACGGGCGGCCGAGCAGGGGTTCCGGGTCGTGTGGGGCCGGGCGCGGGGCACGGACCCCGCGCCGCCGTACGCGTTGTGGGCGCAGGTAGCCGCCGTGCTCGGCGAGCCGCTGCCCTGGCTGGGCGGCAGCCCGGCTCCGGACGTGCCGGCCGCCCAGGCGAAGGCCGCCCTGCTGCACTCTTTCGCCGGGTACGTGCGTGCGGCTGCCTCCGCAAGCCCGCTGCTGGTGGTGCTCGACGACCTCCACGAGGCTGATCCGGTCTCGCTGACGCTGGTGGGCGCGCTCGGGAACAGCCTGGATGACTGCCGCGTCATGGTGGTGACGACGCAGCGGCCCGCCGGCCGGATGGCGGAGGTCAACCAGCACGGCACGGTCATGGCGATCCCGCCGCTGCTCGTGGCCGAGGTCGCCGAGCTGGTCGCCGGGCACCGGCCGGAGCTGGAAGCCTGGGCTGTGTACCGGGCGGCCCTGGGCAACGCGTACCGCACGACCGAGCTGCTCAGCCGGCCAGAACAAGCGGGCAGGCCCATGACGGCCCGGCTGTCCACGCTGGACGCCGACACGCGGAGTGTCGTGGCCGCAGGAGCTGTGCTGGGTCAGCAGCCAGCGGCGCGGGTGCTCGCCGTCATGACCGGACTGCCACCGGGCAGGTTCACGATGGCGTGTGCGCGGGCTGCGGAGGCGGGGTTGCCCGGCGAGGAGGTCTATGCGGCAGTCCCCCGCACCGAGCGCCTGGCCTTGCACCACAGGGCGGCTGAGGTGCTCGTCGTGGCCGGTGGCAGCCATGCGGAGGTTGCGCATCACCTCCGGAAAGCTCTGCCGGAGGGTGATCCCGCACGGGCCACCGAGTTCACTGTGCTGGCCGCCCGGGCGGCGCTGCCGCTGCTGGCGCCGGAGAACGCGATCGGGCAGTGCGACGCTGGCCTGGCGGCCATCGGACGTTACGAGGGGCTGCCACAGCTGCGTGCCCGGCTGCTCGCCGTCCGGGGCGAGGCCTGGGTCGCGGCTGGCGATCCAGGACGCGGCATCGAGGATCTCACCGAGGCCATCGCCATCAGCCACAGAGCAGATAATCCGGTACTGGCGGCTGAAGCGGCCCTGGCCCTGCCGCACACCCCGGAGCTCTCACCTGTCGTGCGCCAGGTGCTTGGGCTGCTGGGCAGCCAGGCTCCCGGGCTGCGGGCAAGGCTGCTGGCCTGGCTGGCCAGCGCCGTACCCGTCCCGGCGGAGCAGCGGGCACTCTTCGGCGAGGCAGCCGGCACAGCGCGGCGGCTCGACGACGGGCCACTGCTCGCCGGGCTGCTGCATGCCCGGCTCTCGGTCCTCTGGGCACTGGAGCCGCTGGAGGACCGGCTGTCCCGCGCTACGGAGATCGTCGAGCTGGCCGTCCGGCACGGGCTGGTCAGCCGCGAGCTGGACGGGCGGCTGTGGCGGCTGACGGCTCTGCTCGAAAGCTGCCAGGCAGCGCAAGCCGGGCGGGAGCTGGCCACGTACGAGGCGCTGGCGGAACGGACGGGGCATCCCGGGTTCCTGTCTCGGGCCGGGTCGGCGCGGAGCATGATGCTGGCGCTGGCCGGGCGGTTCCGGGACGCGGGCATCGCCGCGCGTGCGGCCCGGGAGCACGCCGTCGCGTTCCGCTCGCCTGGTGTGGAGGATGTGTTCGCGACGCAGATGCTGCCGCTGACGTGGGCTGCGGGTGGGCGTTATTCGGTCGAGTTCGCGCCGGGGCCGGGGGCGCCGCTGGGTGCGCCGCTGGTGGAGTGGCTCGGCGGGAACATCGACGCGGTCCGGTCGATGCTCGGCGAGTTCCACGAGGGATTCGGGACGGCTGGGCCGTTCGGCTGGGCGCTGCTGGCCGAGATGGCGTTCATGGCTTCCGACGCCGTGGTGGCCGCCGAGGCGTACCGGCTGCTGCTCCCCAGTGCAGGCCGGGCCGTCGTGGCGGCCGATGCCAGTGCGTGCCTCGGGTCGGCCGACCGGTACCTGGGGTTGTGCGCGCTGACGGCTGGGGATGTGGAGGGTGCCGCCGGGTACCTGCGCGCGGCGGTCGCGGCCAACGAGCGGCTCGGTGCCGTCGCGTACCGGGCAGCCAGCCAGGCCGACCTCGCGACAGCACTGACCCGCCGGGCCGGTGACGGCGACGAGGCCGAGGCCGAGAAACTCGTCGCGGCGGCGCGGGCGACGGCCGCCGAGTACCCGATGGTGCGGCTGGCCCGTATCTGGGCCGAGCGAAGCTAGGTCAGAGTGCGCCGACGTCGAGGCGGGTCACCTGGCCGTCAGCCACGGTGAACTGCCAGAACGTGCTGAACGTCCCCCACTGGGCCGACGTGAAGGCGCCGGTCAGGTAGAGCCCGCCCTCGCCTTCGGACTGGACGTCGAGGGTGCCCTCGCCCCGGAAGATCTCCCGCTCGGCCCACGTCGTGAACTCGTGGGCCGTGCCGTCGTCGGTCAGCTCCGCCTCGGGGGCGAACGCCGAGAAGAACGAGTCACTGTCCTTGTTGTTCATCGCGGTGACGACGGTCCGGACGACCGGGTCGCTGAGCTGGGCGGCTTCCACGGCCATCTCCTCACACGTCTGCGGCCTCACGGTGTGCGGCCTTCGCGATATGCGGCGCGTAGCACCAACATACGGGGCAAACTTTGACCATGACGGCGGAAACGGCGGGAATGCGCCATCGGCGGGCACTGGCCATCGCGCTCTGCATCTCGGTGACCGTGATCGTGATCGAGGTGATCGGCTGGCTGTTCACGAAGTCCCTGGCGCTGCTGGCCGACGCGACCCACCTGGCGGTCGACTCGTTCGGCGTGCTCATGGCTCTGGTCGCGGTCACGCTCGCGGCCCGGCCGCCGACGCCCCAGCGCACCTTCGGCCTCCAGCGCGCCGAGATGATCATCGCCCTGTTCAACGCGGTACTGGTGACGGCCGTCGGGCTGTACATCCTGGTCACCGCGATCCGGGGCCTGCTGGAGCCGCCGGAGGTCGCCTCGGGCTCGATGCTCTGGTTCGCCCTGGTGGCGACGGCTGGCAACGCGGTCTCGGTACTGCTCCTGATGAAGGGGCAGGGCGAGTCGCTGAACGTGCGGGGCGCGTTCCTCGAGGTGCTGTCGGACATGCTGGCCGCCGCGGCGACGGTGGTCGCGGCCCTGGTCATGATCTTCACGGGCTTCCAGCGGGCCGACGCCATCGCCGCCATGCTGATCGGCGTCATGATCATCCCGAGGGCGTACGTGCTCGGCCGGGAGGCGGTGCACGTGCTGATGGAGGGCACGCCGAGGGACGTCGACCTCGGTGCCCTGCGGGCCAGCCTGCTCGCCGTGCCCGGCGTGGCCGGGGTACACGACCTGCACGCGTGGACGATCACGTCGGGCGTGCGCACGGCCTCCGCGCACATCACGGTCGAGCCGGGCGCCGACCAGGAAGCCGTCCTCAGCGGACTGCACGCGGCGCTGGGCTCCGGCTACGACATCGGGCACAGCACGTTCCAGCTCGAACCGGCCGGATTCTCGGACCCCAGCCCCGGGCATCGATGAGTACCCTTGCGCGGTGCAGAAGAAGATCCCAACTCTGATCGAGTCCTTCCAGAACCGTACCGAGCAGTACAAGGAGCGGGTCCCGCACCTCGCGGACCTGTGCGAGCTGATCGTCTCCGAACCGGGCCTCGCCGCGCCGGTCGCCGAGCACGGGACCTGGGACAAGCCCAACCGGCTGTTCTCCGCCGTCGAGTACCTGCTGGCGAAGAATCCCGGGCACCCGCTGTCCACGTGGGACGGTGACGTGCGGGGGAACTTCCGGGACTTCGTGGCCCGGTACGAGAAAGAACTGTCCTTGATCTGTGCCAGCCGGAAGGCGCGTGCCAACGATCCGCTGGTCGCGGCGATGCTCCGGCCGGGCATCGGCTTCGCGCAGCACTGGGCTGGCGACCGGGAGCTGGCGCTGGTGGAGCTGGGCGCGGCGGCCGGGCTGACGCTGATGCTCGACCGGTTCGGCTACCGCTACGGCGAGGCGGGGCTCGACACCGGCCGGCCGCTCGTGCTGGACATCGAGGTCCGTGGCGAGTCCGTGAGCTACCTCGGCGAGCCGCTGCGGATCGGCCAGCGGATCGGCATCGACCTCGACCCGATCGGCATCGCGGACGCCGACGAGATCGCCTGGCTGCGGGCCTGCTCCCACGACCTGCCGGGGCAGCGCACCCGGATCGACCAGGCGCTGGCCGAGGCGGAGGAGGCCAGCCCCGAACTCGTCGCCGGGGACTTCATGGCGGAGCTGCCAGGTGTGCTCGCGGGCATCCCGGATTGCCGGGTGCCGGTCGTCTACGAGGCCAACGTGATGTGCTGCCTGGAACAGCGGGCCGAGCTGCCCGGCCTGCTCGCCGCGGCAGGGCGTGACCTGGTCTGGGTCAGCAAGGACATGCCCAAGTACGTGCTCGGCCTGTTCACCGGGGATGATCTCGGGGAGTTCGCCGAGGCCCACGGGCTGGTGACCGCCGTGACATTCCGGGCGGGCGAGCTGGAACAGGTACAGGTGCTGGCCGAAGTGGACGGATTTGGTCGATGGATGCGCTGGACGCCCACCGTGGTGCGCTGAGGGAAGCTGCCCGGTTCAGCCAGTACTTCGAGGTTCTCCTCGACGGCGATCCCGGTGACTGGCGGCCGGTCAGCGGCCTGTACTCCGGGGAGCTGACCGGCGAGCTGATCGCGGCCGTCGGCGAACGCCTCTGGGATCCGCTCCCCGGCCGGATGCCCCGGGCGCCCGGCGAGCCGGACCGGCGGATCGCGGCCTCCCTGATGTTCCAGGGTTACGCGGCCAAGCTGTGGTCACCGCTGCTGGCGTGCGTGGTGACCGGCGGGGTACTCCCCCGGCTCGGCCCGGGCGGGCTGTCGTGGCGGTACCGGACCGGTGAGCCGGTGAGCCTGCTGGCCGCGGAGGTGAGCGCCGGGGAGCCGGACGCCGCCGGGCTGTACTCGGCTGTCGTGGCCGATCATCTCGTGCCGCTGGCCGAGGCCGTCCAGGCCACCGTCCCCGTGAGCGGCAAGGTGCTGTGGGGCAACGCCGCCTCGGCCCTCCACGGCGCGGCGGGGATGCTGGCCCGCTCCGGACATTCACCGGCTGCTATCGTCGCGCAGGTACTCGGCACGGGACTCCTGGCCGGCACGACGACCGGGCTGCCGGTCACGGCGGGATTCCGCCGCCGGAGCTGCTGCCTTTACTACCGCGTTCCTAACAGTGGCGGTACGTGCGGGGATTGTGTCCTGCGGACTGTACGAAGTGGCTAGTAACGCGTTACGGTCATTTCCGCTACACCCCGCTCAAGGAGGACACAATGCACACTGACGAGCTGATCAGGTCCTGGAAGGACCCGCAGCTCCGCCCGGCGGGCCCTGCGGGCCTGGGCGCGCACCCGGCAGGCGACATCCTGGTCCAGGCCGAGCCCTCGCCCGGCGCGCGGTCCCGGGTGCTGGCAGGCAAGATCGGCGAGACCGGTCACTACGGGCCTTCCACTCACTCGATCACCTTCGACCGGTGCCCGTGCAACCCGGACACGGCCGACGACGACTGGTGGGTCTGGTAACAGTCCGGGCGCGGACTGTCGGGTATCCGATTCTGCCCAGCGGCGGCCAGCGGGGGGCCACGGGGCCGGTCGGGCCTGGTGAACAGCGTGAACGGCCGGGCCGGAGGCGGGCACAGCCCCCCGGCCCGGCCCTTGTCGTGTCATCGGCCTTGCGGCAGGATGCCGGGCCGACTGGGTAACCTCGCGCCCATGCAGATCAGCTCGCCAGCGATCATCGGCCGCCAGGCCGAGCTCGCGGCCCTCGACAGTGCGCTGCGGGCGGCCGCCCGCGGTGAGGGCCGGGCCGTGTTCCTGCTCGGCGAGGCTGGCATCGGCAAGTCCCGGCTGACCGCCGAGGCCGCGGGGCGGGCGTTCGCCGTCGGCGTGCCGGTGCTGCGCGGCCGGGCCACGGCGTCCTCGGCCACCATGCCGTTCCGCCCGCTGGCCGAGGCGATGTCCTCGCTGGTCCGGGCCAGCGGGCCACCACAGCATCCCGAGCTGGTGCCCTTCCGGCCCGCGCTGGCCAGGCTGATCCCCGAGTGGCGGTCGGAGACCGGCCCGGCGGCGAGCCTGGCCGAGCTGGCGGAGGCGCTGCTGCGGCTGTTCGGTGCCGTCGGCTCCGGTACCGGGTGCCTGCTGATCCTGGAGGACCTGCACGACGCGGACGCCGAGAGCCTGGCGGTCATCGAGTACCTGGTCGACAACCTGGCCGGCCTGCCGGTGCTCCTCCTCGGCACGCTCCGCCCCGAGAACTGCCCGGCGCTGACCCTGGCCCGGTCGGCGGCCCAGCGCCGCGCGGCCGAGGTCGCCGAGCCGCGCCCGCTGAGCCTCACCCAGGTCGGGCTGCTCGCGGCGAGCTGCCTGGGCGTTGCGCCCGGCTCCGTGCCCTCCGGCGTGGTCCGCCTGCTGGCCCGCGACTCGGGCGGCAACCCGTTCGTCGCCGAGGAGCTGCTGGCGAGCATGGTCGGCTCGGGGGTGCTCTCCCCCGGTACCTCGGGCTGGGAGCTGCGGGGCGAGCTGGAACCCGCCCTGCCCGGCTCTGTGGTCACCAGCATCGCCGACCGGGCCGGGCGGCTCGGCCAGCAGGCGCACGACCTGCTGCGGGCCGGCGCGGTGCTCGGCCAGCGGTTCGCGCTCCCGGTGCTCCAGGCCATCACGGGCCTGCCGGACCGGGCGCTGCTCGCCCACCTGCGGGCTGCCACCGAGGCGCGGCTGATCGCACCGGACGAGACGCGGGCCGACTGGTACGCCTTCCGGCACGCCCTGACCGCCGAGGCGCTGCTGGCCGGGCTGATGCCCGCCGAACGGGCCGCGTACGCCCGGCAGGCTGCCGACGCGATCGAGAAGGCCCACCCGGGCCTCGAAGGCGACTGGTGCCAGCGGGCAGCGCGGCTGCGCCTGACGGCCGGGCAGACAGCCGAGGCCGCCGCGCTGCTGGCCGACGCCGGCCGGCGGGTGCTGGCGACCGGGGCGAGCACGTCGGCGCTGGCGCTGCTGGAGCAGGCGTACCAGCTGCGCGAGGATCCGGCCACTGTGGACAGCCTGCTGCACGCGCTGGCCGACGCCGGGCAGTACGACCGGGCGATCGAGCTGACCAGCACGCTCGGCCTGGTGTCGGGGCCGGAGGCGATCGGCCAGCGGGTCCTGCTGCACAGCCGGCTCGGCTGGGCGCTGGTGTCGTCCGGCCGGCCTGAGGACGCCGAGGCGCAGGTCAGGATCGCGCGGGACCTGCTGCGGCTGAGCGAGCCGGAGTGCAGCCCCGAGCACGAGGCCGCGGTGGACGTCGTGGAGGCCCGCCTGGCGTTCATGGGCGCCGGGCAGCGCGAGGAGCGGATGGCGACCGCCGAGCGGCTGGCCAGCCAGGCCGCCGGGGTCGCGGAGCGGGTGCCCCTGCCGGAGGTCGCGTGCCAGGCCTGGCAGGTGCTGGCCGGGCTGGCCCGGCGGCACGGGTACGAGGAGGCCGACGCGTACCTGGAGAAGATGCTGGCGATGGCCGAGCGGCACGGCCTGCACGCCTGGCGGGTCGACGCGCTGCTGCGGCTGGGCGCGAACGAGTTCATGCGCACCGGCGAGTCGACCCGGCTGCACCAGGCCATGCAGGCGGCGCAGCAGCTCGGCTCGATCGTCCTCGGCGCGTCGATCGACGTGAGCCTCAGCCTGCACTCGCTGCTGCGCGGCGACTATCCGGCGGCGCTGGAGGCGACGACCCGGTGGGAGGACGCCGGGGCCAGGCTCCAGAACGCCGCCGACCACCAGGTGGCGCTGTTCGTCAAGGCGACCGTCGCCGCGCACCAGGGCCGCAGGCAGGCGATGGAGGCCGAGCTGGCGACCCTGCACAAGCTCGGCGGGGAGCAGGCGCAGCCGGGCGCGCTGGTCCTCGGGCTGTGCCGGGCGGTGTGCGCTCTGCTGGAGGAGGACCTGCCGCAGGCCAGGCGTGATCTCGACGAGGCGCTCGCGTGGGAGCGGGAGAACCCCACTGTGTACTACCTGGCCGGCCAGTACGGCCTCCGCCTGCTGGCCGAGGTGCACGCCGGAGCGGCAGGCTGGCCAGAGCACGAGGCCATCGCGGCCACCCCCGCGGCCCGGCTCCGGTGGAACCAGCAGTTCGTCCTGTTCGCCGAGGCGATCCTGCTGGGCCGGTCGGGCAAGCCGGCCGAGGCCGAAGCGGCGTTCGAGGCGGCGATCGCGGCCGCCGAGCCGTTCCCGCTGGCCGCCCACCTGGGCCGCCGGATCGTGGCGGAGGCGGCCATCGCCGGTGGCTGGGGGTCGCCTGCGCTGTGGCTGCGGCCGGCCGAGGAGTACTTCCACCGGCTCGGTATCCCGGCGGCCGCCAACGCCTGCCGGGTCCTGCTGCGGCAGGCCGGGGCGAGCGCCGGGCAGCGGCGTACCGGGCACGACCAGATCCCGGCCGCCCTGCGCGACCGGGGCGTCACGGTCCGCGAGTTCGATGTGTTCGAGCTGCTGCCCGACTACTCCGGTAACAAGAGCATCGCGCAGCTGCTGTTCATCTCCCCGCGCACGGTGGAGAAGCACGTCGCCTCGCTGCTCGCCAAGACCGGCCTGGCCGACCGTGCGGCGCTCAGCGCCTACGCGCGCGAATGTGCTTCCTGACCAGCCACAAGCGAGCGTTCTCTTCGCGCGCGGCCGGGGGCTGGACGGGTTTCGCCGGCCGGGCTGGCACGAGCGCCGGGCTCGGCGGCAGGGCCGTGCTCTCGTTGAGCGCGAGGTCGAAGACATTGCGGAGGATCGTCGACATCTTCGTGTCGGTCAGCAGCGCGCCCGTGAACGACATCGACGAGGCGGAGAAGGCCCAGCCGTTGCCCTTCTGCACCAGGCACATCACGGCCCCGCCCGAGGCGCAGCCGTGCGCGCCGACCGCGAAGATCTCTTCGGGGAACGCCTCGCCGTCGCCACCCAGCAGGTTGTCGGTCTCCAGCCCGCTGGCCGGGCCGTTGTAGCCGAAGGCGCCGAAGGTGTCGCCGACGTTCAGCCCGGTACCGGTGAGCAGCGGGTGCTGCTGCGTGACCTTGTACGGCCCCCAGGTGTAGTCGGAGCAGGCGTTGTAGTTGGTGCCGACGATCTGTGAGGCCGGCAGCCCGTAGTCGTCCCACAGGTCACGGGCGCCGTCGGCCCTGCGGAAGATCACCTGGCTGCGGTCGGCGCTGTAGGAGACCCGCTCGAAGATGCCGTTGCCTCCACAGTAGATGATCTTGCCGCCGGAGTCCTGGTACGTGATCAGGGCCTGCCGCATGGCCGGGCTGTAGTACTCGGGGTGCGAGCCGAGGACGAGGCCGGTGTAGCTCTGCGGCAGGCTCGGGTTCGCGTCGAGGTCGGCGTCGGCGTAGACGTCGAAGGTCAGGCCCTCGCGGTCCATCCACATCAGCAGGTACAGGTCGGCGTTGAAGAAGCCCAGCGGCATCGGGCGGTTCATGGACAGCACCCGCTGCTTGAGCAGGTCGGCGCTGTACTGGCCGTGCCCGCCCCACTCGTTGTACGCGTGGTAGGTGTTCGTCGGCAGCAGCACCATGAACTGGCCCTGCGGGCTGCCGGGCTTCACGATGAACGGCAGCAGCTGGCTGATCCCGTGCTTGCCGGTCACCTCGACGGCGTACACGCCGGAGCGCCAGGTCACAGGGACCGGCACCGACAGGTTCTCCGTCCAGCCGCAGCCCTCGATCCGGTAGCCGGGCTGGAGGAACTGGAACTGGCCGGGGAAGGTCTGCGGCCCCCACACCGCCGGCACCTCGCCGGAGGAGTCGCCGAAGCGCAGCACGGTCGCCGTGAAGGAGTCGAACGTTGTCGACACCGCGAACCTGGCGACCTGTCCCTTCCCGACACTCAGCGGCGTCGCGTAGCCCTGGAGCGCGCTGAACCGCTGCACCGTCCAGCCGGTGCCGACCGTGACGTCGTACCCAGCCCAGTTCGGACCGCCGTCGGAGGCGACCGTCAGCGGGTTGGCCAGCCGGAACCACTTGAGCGTGTTGTCGTACTGCGGGACGTGCTGGAAGTCGGGCTGGATGCCGTAGAAGGTGCCGCCCATCCCGGTGAACAGCTCGATGTTCGGCGTCGGCAGGCTGTAGCCGACCCCGCCGGGCCGTTCGTCGATGATGATCTTCTGGGCGTTGTTGGCCCACGCTCCCCCGCTGTACCGGAACCAGGCGAGCCCGACCAGCATCTCCGCGTAGATCACGCCACCGGAGTCGGCCGCGACCCAGCCGGAGAAGTTCCAGCCGTTGCCGATCGGCTGCAACGGCGGGAGCGCCCCGCCGGTGAACTGGGTACGGAACAGGATGCCGTCGTGGTCGATCGCGTAGAGGATGCCGTCGGGCCCGCCGAAGACCCGGTCGAACTGGTCCCAGCCGGTGGCCAGCAGCGTGCCGCCGTCGGCCCAGAAGCCGAAGCCCTCGTTGAGGTCGGTGGTGACGTACTGGTACCGCCACAGCTCGCCGTTGCCGCGCAGCGCGAAGATGGAGCCGTCGGCCGCCGCGCCGATCCACATGGTGTTCTGCCAGCCGGTGCCGATGGCCCGGCCCCCGCCGCAGTTCAGCCAGTCGAAGGCCCCGCTGAACCAGCCGGCGTGCCGCCACCAGAACAGGACCCCGTCGGCGCGGACGGTGTAGATGATGCCGTTGCCGCCGCCGAACATCCTGATCCAGTACTGCTCGGCGTCGTACTTCACGGCCGGAGCCGCGCTGGCCGGGTCGAGCCAGCCGCGCGGCGCCGCCGTCACGATCCCTGCGGCCAGCGCGCCGCCGAGGAAGGCCCGCCGCCCGCAGGGAACGGACCCCGCGCCGGGGCGGGGTCCGTCCTGCCTGGTCACACCTTCGCGGCCGGCTGCGCGGCGGCGTTCACGTCCTTCGCTGCCGTCATGTCGACGACCCGGGCCTCCATCGCGTTGTTCTTGATGGACTCGATGCCCTTCAGCGCGCTGGCCTTGTTGTCGTACGCCTCGCCGACCGCGATGATCTCCCCGTTGCCCGCCTTGAGCCGGAAACGGTACTTGCCAGACTTGTCCTCGTAGACCTCGAACTTACCTGCCACGGAAAGCCACCCCCACACACGTTCGCCACTGCGGTTGACGTCATGCTCTCAGGACAATTGCCCCCATGTAGCCGATTCTCCCGAAACGCCATAGTGGATCAGGGCTTACGTGCGAGCACGCTCCGCTGGTCGAGCCTCGTCAGGACCCGGTCGGCGAGTACCGGGTCGGCACCGGAGCGGCGCAGGTCGAGGACGGCGGCCCGCGCGGCCGCCAGCATCTCGGCCTCGATGACCCGGAGCGCGACCCGGGTCTCCTTGCGCCGTTCGCGCTCGGCGGCGGCGTCGGCGTCCTCGTCGGTGGCGCTGGAGATGACGCTGCGGTACCAGCCGTCGAGCCGGTCGGCGAGCCAGTCCGGGCACAGCCCCTGGGCCTGGAGCTCGCGGAGCCGGGTGGCGGCGGCCTCTCCGGCCACGATCCGGATCCGGTTCAGGTCGGCGGCCTCGCGGTCGCCGTCGGCGCGCAGGCCCAGCCAGCCCACCACCGCGGGCAGCGTGAGCCCCTGGACGAGCAGGGTCACGATCACCACGGCCATCGCGAGGACGAGGATCTGGTCGCGGCCGGGGAACTCCACCGGCAGGGCCAGCGCGGTCACCACGGTCACCACGCCGCGCATCCCGGCCCAGGACAGCAGGACGCTCCCCCGCCAGTCGCGGGGCACCTCGGCCTGCGGGTTGTGCCGGAGTTCCCAGCGGCGGGCCAGTGCCGACAGCGGGACGAGCCACGCGGCTCTCACCAGGATCACCACCGCGATGACCAGCGCGGACTTCCAGGCCAGCGCCCAGGGATCGTCCCGGGCCGCCCCGAGGATCCCGACGAGCTCCAGGCCGACGACTCCGAAGGTCACGCCGGTGACCATCAGCTCCACCACGTCCCAGAAGGACCGCCCGGCCAGCCTGCCCTCCACGTCGTCGGGGTCGGCGCCCTGCGAGCCCAGGTACAGGGCCGCGACGAGGACGGCGAGCACGCCGGAGCCGCGCAGCTCGTCGGCCGGCACGTAGGCCGCGTACGGGACGAGCAGGCTGAGCGCCGTGCGCAGGCTCGCGGCGGGCAGCCAGTCGAGCAGCAGCCGGGCGAGGAACCCCACGACGAGGCCGACGGCCACGGCGCACACCACGGCCCAGCCGAACAGGCCGATCCCGCCGAGGACCGAGGTGGAGCCGGCCAGGGTGCCGGCCACCGCTGCCTGGTACAAGGTCAGGGCTGTGACGTCGTTGAACAGTCCCTCGCCTTCCAGCAGCGTGACCAGCCTGCGTGGCAGGCCCAGGCGCCCGGCGATGGCGGTGACGGCGGCAGCGTCCGGTGGCGCGACGATCGCGCCGAGCACGACGGCCGCGCCGACGGGCAGGACCGGGCTGACCATCGAGGCTGCGACGGCGACCGCTCCGGCGGTGACGAAGACCAGGCCGACCGCGAGCAGCAGGATCGGCCGGGCGTTCGCGGCGAACTGCCGCCACGACGACCGCTGGGCCGCGGCGTAGAGCAGCGGGGGGAGCAGCAGCGGGAGGATGAGTTCCGGCGGGAAGTCCACGCTGGGGATGCCCGGCACGGCCGCGAGGACGAGCCCGAGGAACGTGCACAGCACGGGGGCCGGCACGCGCAGCCGGTCGGCGACGGGCACCAGGAGCACCCCGCCGACCAGCAGCGCGAACAGCACACTGAGCTGGCTCACAGCACGACGAGTTCCCGGCTGGTCAGGTTGAGGCGCTCCCCGCCGTCCGGCGTGCAGACGCAGATGTCCTCGATCCGCGCGCCGAACCGGCCGGGGATGTATATCCCCGGCTCGATCGAGAAGGCCATGCCGGCTTCCAGCGGCAGCGGCGAGCCGGCCACGATGTACGGCTCCTCGTGTGTGGACAGCCCGATGCCGTGCCCGGTGCGGTGGACGAAGTACTCGCCGTACCCGGCGGCGGCGATGACACCCCGCCCCACCCCGTCCAGCTCCTGCGCCGTGATGCCCGGCCGGACGGTCTCGGTCTGCGCGACCTGCGCCCGGAGCAGGACGGTGTAGAGGTCCACGAAGTCGGAGTGCGGCTCGCCGAGGCTGTAGGTGCGGGTCGAGTCCGAGCAGTACCCATCGGGCATCGTCCCGCCGATGTCCACCACGACCGGCTCCCCCGCCTCGATGACGCGCCCGGAGACCTCGTGGTGCGGGCTGGCCCCGTTGGGGCCGGAGGCGACGATGACGAAGTCCACTGTGGCGTGCCCCTCGGCGAGGATCGCGTCGGCGATGTCGCGGGCGACGTCGTGCTCGGTCCGGCCCGGGCGCAGCCACTCGGCCATCCGCCGGTGTACCCGGTCGATCGCCGCCCCGGCCGCCCGCAGCGAGGCCACCTCTGCCGGGGTCTTGCGCATCCGCAGCTCGCGCAGCACGTCCCCGGCGAGCCCCTGTTCCGTACCGGGCAGCGCCGCCCGGAACCGCAGCACCTTCTCGGCGTGCATGTGGTTGTCGAGCCCCGCGAGGGCCGGTGAGCCGAGCCTGGCCGCGATCTTCGCGTACGGGTCGTCGGTCTCGCCCCAGGTCACCAGTTCCAGCCCGCCCCCGAGCGCAGCCTGGGCGGCCGGCTCCTCCAGGAGCGGCACGACCATGAACGCCTCACCCCGGGCGGGCAGCACCAGGCAGGTCAGCCGTTCGAGCGGCAGGGCCTGGTATCCGGTCAGGTAACGCAGGTCGGGGCCCGGCGAGACGAGCAGGACGTCGAAACCGGCGTCGGCGGCGGCCTGTCGGGCCCGGTCCAGCAGCTCCATGACTGTCCAATCTAGCTGCCGGCGACTGCTAGATATGCCACATATGCCAGATGACCAGCCCGAGGTCCACAGCTGCGACCTCTTTCACCGGGTACCCCAGGAGAACAGCGGCTCGATCATCGCCGCCCGGAACGGCCCGTGGAAGAGCAGCGGCAGCGGGACGAGTACCCAGGCCGCCGCCCACAGCCGGCCGATGGCCCGTGGCCAGCGCCGCACGCCCAGCCGTCCCTCGGCGACCGTGACCCCGCCGTGCAGCAGGAAGTACGCCATCGGCCCGCCGTACCCGGCGTTCACCGGCACGCTGATCGCCAGCTCGTGCAGCACTCCCGAGATCGCGAACGCCGCCAGGAACGCCCAGTTCCCGAGCTTCCGCCGCAGTACCGGCATGAACAGCAGCTGCGTCATCTCGACGTAGGCCATGTTCCACCGCCGGCTCCAGAAGTCCCGGAGCGAGACGCTCAGCACCGGCTCCGGGAACAGCCGCCGCACGCCCATCCCCCGCGCCCGCAGCACCCCGGCCAGCACGTCGGCGAATCCGAAGTGCACGGTCAGCAGGATCGCCCCGATCCCGATCCAGCTCCGGGCGGGCTCGGCGACGTCTGAGTATCCGACGGCAGCCCAGGTCAGCAGGCCGGCCGCCATGACGGCCGCGCCACGCCAGCCGATCCCAGCGCCCGTCGTCTTCCTCTCGCCTGGGCCGAACGGTTTCGGGTCGAAGCCCGGCCAGCCGAGGACGTAGAGGACGAGCCGCGCGCCGGCCGGGCGGTGGCCCCGGTACCGGAGCAGGGTGAGGATCTTGAGCGGGAAGTACACCGCTACGATCACGAGAACCAGGACCTGCCACGGCTGCACAGCCGACCTCCCCATTGAACACGTTCAAGGGTGAACCTAACACCCTAGTTGAACATGTTCAATTGGCCTTCCGGCTTGCGCTCACCGCCGCCGCGGCGCGTCAGCCCAGGCGTGCGTCACGCCCCGCCACTGCCGGGCGCTCGTCGGAGTACCGCGGGACCGGCCGTCCCGCCGCGACCTCCGGGAGCAGGGTGGCGAGGCCGGGCGGCTGGAGGTCGACCGTACCGAGGTCGCCCAGCGGGACCCAGACGACCGCGCGGGTGCTGCCGGCGTCGTGGCCGAGCCGGGCCGCCGCCGGATCGCCCAGCACGGTGGCGGCGAAGACGACGTCGACGCGGTGCCGGTACCCGCCGCCCTCCCGGAGCGGATACGTCGTCTCGCGCACCCACAACAGCTCACCTGGAGCCACGGCGAGGCCGGTCTCCTCCAGTACCTCCCTGGCCACCGTGTCACGGAGCCCCTCGCCGGGGTCCTGCCCGCCACCCGGGAGGTGGTACCGCCCGGCCCCCGCCCGGCCACCGACCGTGAACAGCACCGCCCCGTCATGGATGATCACCGCGCGGGCCGTATACCGCGTGACGTAGAGAGACATCCACCCATACTGCCAGTGATTCGCGGCGCATCATCGGCCGCCCTCTATGTGCCTTCCAGGTTCCGCTGCCCGGGTTGAGATCGTTCACATTTCTGTCCACTATGCACTGTCCACAGTGGCCACCAGAATGATGACGTCATCCGCCACCCAATCTGGGGGTATGAGAGTAATGCGCAAGTTTGTGAAGGGCTTCGCCGTGGCCGCCACCGCGACCGCCGCAGTCCTCGCCCAGGGCGGCACGGCCACCGCCGCGACCACCTGGACGGCCAACCCCGCGTGCAGCACCGTCGTCGGCCCCGGCGGCATCACATACACGAACAACGACGGCGCGACGCTGACGGCGACGAACAAGACCACCACGCCGATCACGTACACCCACGGCCTGGCAGCCCTCGACACCGCCAACACCCTGGTCGCGGTGCAGGAGGTGACCGACACGGTCACGTACAACACCACGCGCCGCGTCTACCGGTCCACCAACGCCGGCTGCAACTGGACCCAGATCGGCTCGCTGAACTCCGGCTGGGTGATCAAGGCGACCGCCGCGAAGGGCGGCCGGGCCTACCTGTGGTCGGACTCCGGCGAGTCGGGCATCTTCCGGCTGACCGGTACCACGATCGTCAAGGTCACCGACCCGACCCCGTCCGGCATCACCGGCCTGAACGTCGACCCGGCCAACGGCCTGCACCTCGTGATCGGCGACTACAACGGCCAGCTGCACGAGTCGGCCGACGGCGGCGTCACCTGGACGGCCAAGGGCACGACGCCCGGGTCCGGCCTGTGGGCCTACGACGTCGCGATCGACCCGGCCAACCTGAACCACGCCATCGTGGGCACCATGAGCAACGGCGCCTTCGTGACCTTCAACGGCGGCCAGACCTGGACGGCGGCCACCGGCCTCGACCTCACCCCGGCCGGCCCGCTCGGCGTCAACGCCTTCAGCGCCGCGGTGTCCCCGGTGGACAGCAACGTCGTCTACGTCCAGGGCCTCGACACCGACCAGTCCGACGCCGGGCACCCGAGCCAGGGCCGTCACGTCTACCGCTCCACCGACGGCGGTCTGACCTTCACGGCGGTCATCGACCAGAACGCCGACGTCACCCTGGTCAACGGCCCCAGCCTCTACCCGAGCCCGGTGAACGCCGCCGAGCTGTACTTCGAGTTCGGCTCCAACTTCCAGGGCTGGGGCACGGACCTGTACAAGTACTCCGCCGCCACCGGCCAGGTCACCAAGCAGCACAACAACGAGCACGAGATCACCGCGATCGCCTTCAACCCGGCCTTCCCCAGCACCCTGTACCTGGGCCTGGCCAAGGAACCCTCGCACGGCTGAGGGCACCACAGCTGAGTCCCGCGTCATCCCTGCCGGGGTGGCGCGGGACCTCCTCGCCTGCCGGCGACCAGGTCACGGTGCGCCGCCCCCGGCCGCCAGCCGGTCGTACTCCGCCTGCACCTTCTTCGGCACGCACATCCGCCACGCCTCGACGATCAGCTCGCGCAGCTCGGGCTCCTCAAGGGCCGCGAGCCGGGCGTGCACCCAGTGGTAGCGCATGTCGGACTCGCCGGGCAGCATGAACTTCTCCGGCTCGGCGGCGACCAGCGCCGCCCGCTCGTCCTTCGGGTACCCGAAGCCCATCACGGTCTCGTCCCGGGACAACGCCAGGTACACGATGCTCTTCACCCGGAACTTGATCCGGTCCCGGATCAGGTGCTCTGACGTGCGGGGCAGGGCGCTCGCGATCGCCCGGATCTGGTCAACGGTCACCGGCATGCGCCCGATCCTGCCACCGGGGTACGACAGAACGACCTGACCGCCGATAACCACCTGCGGCGCGCACCGGACCATGGCAGGATCCCGGCCGATGAAGATTTCGATCGTGCAGCTCAGCGTCCCTGTCATGTCCATGCTCGCGGCCGGTGACCTGGCCGGGGCTCGTGAGTCCTCCGGCCTGCCCCTGACGGAGTACTTCGTCGGCGAGCGCGGCCTGCGCACCTGGCGCCGGCGCGCCGGCCAGGTGACCGCCGAACCTGCCGACGGTCCCTGGGTACAGGGGGCGGTGGTCACGGCCGGGGGCGAGGTCGTCGGGTGGTCCGGCTTCCACGGCAGGCCTGATGACGAGGGCGTCGTGGAGGTGGCCTACGCGGTGGACCCGGACTGCCGCCGGCGCGGCTACGCGAAGGCGATGCTGCGGTACCTGCTGGACCGGGCCGCCGCCGAGCCCGGGGTGACGACGGTGCGGGCCACGATCAGCCCGGACAACGCCGGTTCCCTGGCCACCCTGGCGGGCACGGGCTTCGAGCAGGCCGGCGAGCACATCGACGAGGAGGACGGCCTGGAGCTGATCTTCCTCCGCCCGGCCCGGTGACCTGGTACTGCGGCTGCTGGTCTCCTGGCGGCCTCCGGTCCTTTGTCCACGGGCGCGCCTGGTCACCCGTTCCCGGCATGGGCTTGTGACCGAGCCGATGTCGTCCTGAGCCGCCCCGTACCTGCCATCGGACCTACGATCGTGCCCATCGATGGGATAGCGGGGGTTGAGATGTGGTTCGGGGTGCTGGGGCCGCTGGAGGTCCGCGACGATGCCGGGGTGAGCGTCGGGCTGGCGTCGGTGAAGCAGCGCATCCTGCTCGCGGTGCTGCTGCGGCACGCGAATGAGACAGTCTCGGTCGACCGGCTGTCCGAGGCGCTGTGGTCGCGGCAGCCGCCCAGATCCGCCCGGACGAACCTCCAGGTTTTCGTGCACCGGCTCCGGCGGCTCCTGGGCGTGGAGCGGATCGAGCACCACCCGACCGGCTACCGGCTGCTCGCCGGTCCCGGAGAGCTGGACGCCGCGCAGGCGGAGGCGCTGGCCCGGGCCGGTTCCCTCGACCAGGCTCTGGCGTTGTGGCGGGGCGAGCCCTATGCCGGCTTCGAGGATCTCGCCGAGGTCCGAGACGAGGCTGAACGCCTCGCCGAGCTGCGCCTGGCCCTGGTCGAGGACTGGTCAGCAGGCGAACTCGCCGCTGGCCGGCACGCGGCCCTGGTACCGGAACTGTCCGCGCTGGCCGCCCGGCACCGGCTCCGTGAGGGACTTCAGGCCGTCCTGATGCTGGCCCTCTACCGCTGCGGCCGGGTCGGCGAGGCGCTGCGGGTCTACCAGGACACCCGAGCCGTGCTGGTCACCGAGCTCGGCCTGGAGCCGGGTACCAGGCTGAGGAAGCTTCAGCGGGCCATGCTCGCCGAGGAGCCAGCGCTGGAGCCGGCCGGGCTGACCCCGCCGTCCCCGGCTACCGCCGCCGCGCTTCCCGCCCCGGTATCGCAGCTACCACCGGACGTTCCGCACTTCACCGGCCGGGACGCACAGCTCCAAGCCCTGGACGCGCTGGTACCGGAGTCCGGGCCGATCGTGGTCTCCGGCTCCGGCGGGGTCGGTAAGACCACCCTCGCCGTGCGCTGGGCGCACCGGGCCCGGCCGTCCTTCCCCGGCGGGCAGCTCTACGCCAACCTGCACGGCTACTCCACGGCGCCGCCGGTCCCGCCGATCGAGGTGCTGGCCCGGTTCCTGCGGGCCCTCGGTGTGACGCCCCCGCACGTTCCGGCGGAGCTGGAGGAGGCCTCCGCGCTGTACCGCAGCCTGCTCAGCGAACGGAGGTTCCTCGTGGTCCTCGACAACGCGCGGACCGTCGAGCAGGTCAGGCCCCTCCTCCCGGCCGGCCCGGGTTCCCTGGCCCTGGTCACCAGCCGGGACCGGCTCACCGGCCTGGTGGCCCGCGACGGTGCCCGCCGCCTGGACCTGCGGGTACTGCACCAGTCCGAGTCGCTGGCCCTGCTGTCCCAGCTGGCCGGCGTGGAGCGGGTGGCCGCAGAGCCGGACGCGGCGGCCGAGCTGGCCGAGTACTGCGCCGGCCTGCCACTGGCCCTGCGCGTCACGGCGGCCCAGCTCACGGACCACACCGGGCGCCGGATCACCGATCACCTCGCCGAGCTGCGCGAACTCCGGATCGCGGGGCTGGCGATCCCCGGAGACCCCGAGTCCTCTGTGCGCGGGGCCATCGACCTGTCCTACCGGGAACTGGCCCCCGGTGCCCGGCGGGCGTTCCGGTTCCTGGGCCTGGTACCCGGGCCGGACTTCACCGGGCCGGCCGTCGCGGCACTGACCGGCGCCACCGAGGCTGAGGCCCGGCAGACGCTCGGCCAGCTGGCCGCCGCCTGCCTGCTCGACGAGCACCAGCCCGGCCGTTACACGTTCCACGACCTGCTCCGGGCCTACGCGCACGACCGCGAGCACGACCACGAGGACGCGGCGGCCCGGAACCGGCTGGCCGAGTGGTACCTGCACAGCACCCACGCCGCCGTGCTGCACGCCTTCCCGGGCGCGATCCACCTCGGCCCCGGCCAGATCACCACGGGGATCGTCCCAGCCTCGTTCACGAGTGCGGACGACGCCATGGCCTGGCTCGACGCCGAGTACGCCAACCTCAGGGCGCTGCTGGCGGCCACAGCTGGTGACCGGATCGTGTGCCAGCTGGCGGCGCAGCTGCGCGGGTACACCTGGCTACGGGGTCACACCACCGACGCGTTCACGATCGCCAGGGCGGGGCGGGAGGCCGCCCGGCGAAGCGGTGACGTCCGGGCCGAAGCCATCCTCGAGTCGAGCCTCAGCGCGACGTGCAAGTGGCTCCTTGACCTGCCGAACAGCGCGATGCATCTGGAGCGGGCCATCGCGCTGGCCGGCCGGGCCGGCTGGTCAGAGGCCCTGCCCGACTTCCACAACGACCTGGCCGGCATCCGGATGCAGCAGGGCGATCTCGACGGCGCGACCGGGCACTGCCGGCTCGCGCTCGCCCTGTGGCGGGAACAGGGCGCCCGGGACAAGCTGTCCAAGGCGCTGATCGGGCTGGCGATGCTCCAGGTCGCCCGTGGCCAGCTGGCCGAGGCCGAAGAGCTCTACACCGAAGCCATCCCGCTGACCCGGGAGTCCGGCGCACGGGAACGGGAGGCCAGCGCCACCGGCGGCCTGACGTACGCGGTGATGTTCCAGGGCAGGATCGACGCCGCGATGGCCCTCGCGCAGCAGACGCACGAACTCCACCGCACACTGGGTAACCAGCGCGGTGAGGCCCACGCACTGCACGCCATCGCCGAAGCGCACCTGCACGCCGGGCGATTCGGCGAGGCCATCGCTGGAGCCGAGGCCATGCTGGACCTCGCGGAACGGATCAGCCATCCCATGTCCACCCTCGACGCCCTGAACCTGCTGGCCAGCGCCCGGCGCCGGGCCGGAGACCCGGCTCTCGCGGCAGACCTGCACCGCCGGGCGCTGGCCATCGGGGTCGAACACGACTACACCTCTGGCCGGATCGAAGCCCTGATCGGCCTGGCCCGGGCAGAGGCCGCCGCAGCCTTGCCCGGCGCCCTCAGCCACGCTGAACAGGCGGTGAGCCTGGTCCGGACCAGCGGCATCCGCCTCCGCGAAGGCTCGGCTCTTCTCGCGCTGGGCGAGGCGCAGCTAGCGCAGGGCGAGACCGAGGCCGCCCGGCGAGCCGCCCGTGCGGCGGCCGAGGCGTTCCAGGCGACCGGGCAGCGGCTGCACGAGGCGGAAGCCCGGGAGCTCCTGGATCGGATCCCGGACCGCCGCCCCCGTGGCTAGCAGCTAGCAGATGGTCAGCCACGGGCTGTAGGTGCCGCCGTCCCGTGCTACCCGCACACTCACGGCAGCCAGGTCGTGCTTGTTGAAGGACGCGGTGATGGACGGGCCGTCCACGCTGGTGCGGTAGTACTGGTCGTGGTCCTGGCCGTCGTTCCACCACATGTGGAGAACAGCCGCCCTGCCGTCCCTGAGAGTGTCCTTGAGCGTGAACGAACCGTCGCAGGCCGCGTTGGTGACACCGGACGCATAGGCACCCGTGGCCGAGCGGGTCCAGTTCGCCGCGCTGGCCGGGCCCGCGAAGCCGGCGAACACTGCTGCGGCCACACCGGCCGCCACCGCGTACTTGCCTGCTGTTCTGATGAGTTTCATGATCACTCCCGTTCAGTCCAGGGTCCCCGTGACCGCTGGGCTGCCTCCAATCTGGCCGTCCTCACTAGACCCGCGGTTGCGGTTCGCTTACACCGCCGGCGGGGGTCCGTTAGAGGTCCTAGCTCCATGGCGGTGGTGCTATGGCGAGGTCCAGGAGGCGGCCGGCAAGCAGAATTCCAGGGCGGATACCGGTGTTGTATCCGGCCTGGAATTCTGCGCAGTCCGGTCGTCTTCTGGGGCCGCCAGAGCGCCGCCAGTCATGGAGTTAGGACCTCTCAGCCCCGCTTCGTCATCCGATACATTTGCCGATCCATTCGTGCGACTCGATGTTGTTCTCCGCGGACCGCCAGTCCACAACCAGATTCGTGTACCCGGTGCCGGGGTGCAGGCACCCGAGGTAACCCGCGGACGGGGCGCTCAGCGGCTCGTCGAAGAAGACGACCGTGTCACAACCGGCGCACGGCGTGCCGTTGTTGAACAGGGAGGTCGCGTGGTTGGCCGCCACGACCCCGTTGTTCCAGTCGTTGTTCCAGTTGGTGTCGTCGCCGTACCACTTCCACCTCGCACCACCCCAGTCCCTGTGCTGGTAGGCGCAGAGCAGGCCAGGGCCACAGTCGGCCGGCGGCCTCGTCACGTAGCCCGCCTGAGCCGGAGCGGCCCCGATGGTCCCGCCCAGCGCGGCGGCCAGAGCCAGAGCCGCGATCGTCTTCTTCCTCATCACGAGATTCCTTTCGTACGTGGCGGGCGGGCTGGACGGCCGGGTGGCCGCCCGCTGCCGCCTGCCTGGTCACACGCGCGGGGCGAAGCCCCTGGTCAATAGGTCCGCCCGGCGCAGCGCGGCCAGCTGGAGCCGGAGATGGGTGTCGACGGCCTGCTGGTGCGGGCGCACAGCGGCGGCACGGCGCTCGCGGTACACCATCCGGGAAACCGCTCCGAAGCCCGTCTCCTGGGCGCATGTCGCCTCGGCGACAGCGGCGGCGAGTTCTTCCGGCTGTGGCTGGGTTGCCTGCTTGCCGCCGCGCCCGAGTTGCGCACGCAACTCCGCCGGCGTGCTGGCCGGGTGGCCCGCCCTGCTCATGCACCCGGCCCAGTCCCGCTGGGCGGCGACGTAGCGGGGGTCGGTGGTGATGCCACGGGCGTAGGTACCCAGCAGGCTCTCGGCTGTCGAGCGGGCGTGGAACCACACCCGGACATCGCCGTAGAGCCTGTCCTGCGCGCGGGACTGGCAGCTGTCCGGGTTCTGCGACAGGACCCCGCCGGACGGCAGCGTCACCGACATGCCGGTCGGCGCGGGGCCGTACAGCCGGGCCATGTAGGACCGCTGCTGGTCCTCGGGCAGCCCCAGCAGGTACCGGTTGTTCGGGTTGTCCCGGCGGGCGGCGCTGGCCCGGGCGGGAAGCGACAGGCCGAGCCCGTGCACGCGGGCCCACTCGACGCTGTCGATCACATGGGGTGCTTCCCAGCCGCGCAGGGCCGGGTCTGGCCGCTGCGGTTCGTACCGCAGGCCGTGCTCCGCCATGCAACGGGACATGAGCACGTCCTCGGCCAGGAACAGCAGGTCCCGCTCGCCGGCGGTGATCTCCCGCAGCACCACCGGTTCCGCTGCCACCGGCTCCGCGCCGATCATCAGCACAGCGGCCGCGCTGAGCAGCCACCCCGGCCAGCGGGCCGCCACCGGCCGGCCTGCCGATCCGTCCCCCATCACGCCTCCCCGTGTCCCGACCCGACGCAGGACAGCAGTCTCGGCGGTCCCGCTACACCAGCACTTGCACCTGGCTTACGGGCTGGCGCGGTGACCCGGCAGAGGAGGTAGCGGGCGTTCACGGCATGCGGAGCCAGCCCCGGCGAGAGTGTCTCGCCGGAGCTGGCTCCGTTCCCCCGTGTCCCTGCCCGCTGTCAGGAGGGCGGGGACGGCCAGACCGGCGGGGCCGGGAAGACCAGCTGCGGATCGGTGGCGATCCGGGCCAGCTCCTCGTCGGACAGCCCGTTGCCGTTGCCCTGGCCGATCTCGAAGCCGGCCAGCACCTCGTAGGTGTCCGAGCGGTGGTGGCGTACCCAGCGCATCGGCACGGCCGAGCCCATGCTGGCCGTGTAGGTGATCAGGCGGCTGCCGTCCGGGAGCTGGACGTCGGTGCAGTCCTTCGCCGGTGCCGCGCAGCCCTGTACCCGCGCGCCGGGCCACAGGTACATCAGCGACACCCGGAGCTTCTTCCCGGTGTACTTCCACTGGCCATGCCAGTCGGTGGCGTAGGCGGCCCGGTCGTCCGGGATGGGCTTGCTGGTCGTCCAGTCGCTCGGGTACACCGTCACGGTCACCGGGTGCTTGCCGGCCGGCAGGTCCGCGCGGACCCGCTGATCGATCAGCGCGCCGGTCGCGCCGACCACCGGGCCTTCCGGGGCCTGGGCGGTGGAGGGAGCGGCGAACTGCGCGGGTACCTGCGGCGCCTGGCCGGTACCGGCACCGCCGGCCAGCGAGACCGCGACGGGCACGGAGACCACAGTGGCCAGTACCGCCACGGCGAGCGCGAGCCCGTGCTGGACGCGGCGGGCCCGGCGGCCGGCCGTGATCACCGTGCCGGCCGTCAGCCCGAACGGCGGCTCATTCTCGGTCACGTGCCCGCTGAGCAGCGCACGTACCTGTTCGTCTTCCATGATCATCCTCTCGGGAGGGCGCGCGCCCCGAGCGCGGCCCGCAGGGTTTGGACTCCACGTGACGTCTGGCTCTTGACGGTGCCCTCAGCGACGCCGAGCAGCTCGGCCACGTCGGCGACCGGCAGGTCAGCGAGGTGGCGGAGCACGACGATCGCGCGCTGCTGACGCGGCAGGGCCGCCAGCGCCCGGGCCAGGTCGACCCGGTCAGCGGGATCACCACCAGCGGCTGCCCGGTCCGGTGGCTCGGCAACGACCTGTTCCCGCCCGGCGAGCCGCCGCCCGGACAGGAACAGGTTCACCAGCACCCTGTAGGTGTACGCGTCCAGGGTTTCGCTGTGCAGCCGGTGCCACCGCCGGTATAGCCGGACGAACGTGGCCTGGACCAGGTCTTCGGCGGCGTGCCAGTCACCGCACAGCGCGTACGCCATCCGGCGCAGCCGGGCAGCAGAACCCCGGAAGTACTCCGAGAAGTCCTCTTCCCAGTCGGTCATCGCCCGCCTCCTCGTTCCTGGTCTCGCGGGTAATACCCTCGCCAGGCACCAGAAGGTTCAAGTCCGCAGGCAACTTTCCCGGTCCATGATGGACCGGGTCCCGGGGAGGCGGAACTCCGCTGGGTATCGGCAAAGGTGACAGGAGGGCCTCTGGCGGTGGAGCGGGCGGCTACATACAGGACGATGCAAGGCTGGCAGGTGCACGCCGATCAGGATGGAGCAGCTGGATGATCATGATGCGTTTCATGCTGGCGAGGAGGCCGCTGAGGTGCGTGCCCAGCTTCAGCAGCGGAACCCACGCGATCGCTGGGGCTGTCCGGCCTGACGAGTACGCCGAGATTGTGAAGGGTCTCAAGCTGCGGCTGGAGGCTTTGCACGGGGGTGGCGATGCCTCCTGCGTTGCCTCTGAGCCTCTGGGACCCGGCGAGCGATGGCGCAGCGGAGGCGAGGGAAATGGATCAGGGTTGCTGACCCCTGTTCAGCCCCTTCCGGAGCCCCCAGGAGGCAGGGCTGGCACTCGGCGTTTAGCCCGCGTCATGGGCACATAACCCGATCCTGGCCTGCACTGGTAGCGCTTTCTGCGTGCTGGTGTTGCCGCACGGGCTACATGGAGGAAACGGGGCCACCTGTGCCGTCTTAACACGCAAGAGCCGGCGCCCGGCCTGACTGCGATGGATGCACAGTCAGCCCGGGTTCAGGTCGCCGCTAAAGGTTGTTCCGTAACGCCTTGGGGGCTGGGCGGTTGGGGATGGTGTGCAGGTCACCTCGTCGCGACGGCCAGAGTTGATCTATCCGTTCACGGGGTTGAGTCCTCGTCAGTTCAGGCGGCTGGTCCGCGTGGTGCGGCGGCGGGGCGGCGATGTGATCGCCGACCGCCGGCCGGGCCGGCTCGATGTCCAGTAGAGGTGCGAGCCGATCGATGATCCGATGCGCCGCAGTGGCCGAGACCCCGAACAGCATCGGGGCGGGCTTCGGCAGCGCGCCGAGCGGCCAGGACACCGAGATCTCCCGGTCGCCGTCGCGCAGGCGGGCCAGCGGGCCGGTACCGCCACCGGAGAAGCTCACGGGCAGCACAGCCGCAGCCGGGGACACCGTGCCGTCGGCCTGGGCCCGCAGTGCCGTGTCGATGGCGGCCCACGAGCCGTCCGGCTTACGGGCCCACCGGGGCTCAGCCGAGCTCTCGGTGCTGTACCCGCCGCCGGGCTTGGCGAAGGTCTGCGTGGTCTCCGAGCGGAGCCCGGCCACCTCGACCCGCTTCGCGCAGGCCCTGGCCATCGCGCTGGCCGCCGCCGCGCTGGCCTGGCTGTCGAGGCAGGTGGCCGGTACCGCAGCGGCGGCTGGGGACATGGCTGCCAGCGGTGGCAGCAGGGTGGCTCCGAGCAGGGCAATCATGCCGCGGGACCAGCTTCGGGTCCGTCGCGCACGAGAGGACATGAACGCGACTCCAGGCGTCGTGAGGGGCTGTGCAACCCCGCGAACCTAGGTTCGGCCGCTGTATCGCTGCTGTAGTAGCTCTGTCCCCCCTCTCTATCCGCCGCTGGCCGCGCTCGTTGCCCTGGTCAGGCGGGTTACTCCGCCCACTGTGGAAGCACGCACCGGACGTATGTCCTGCTGGCCGTGCGCCCGCGCCGGCAGTGACGCGGGCGCGCGGGTCCGCTGCTGTCAGCCGGTGACCTTGCCGAACAGGTGGTTGGCGGGAGCGTCCGGGTCGTTGCCGTAGAAGAACTCCGTGACCGCCTGGTGGAACTCGGCGCGGGACAGCGCACCGGAGCCGTCGTGGTCCAGGGCGGTGAAGACCGCGGCGCAGTCCTCGCTGGAAACGCCGGCCACCGAGTCGAACATCTGCTGGAACTCGGCCATGCTGATCGTGCCGTCCCCGTTGAGGTCGACGAGGTCGAAGAAGCAGTTGGTCACCGGCGCGATCTGCTCCGGGTACATGGCGCGGTCGGTGAGGACCCGCCGGAACCCTTCGGTCATCTCCCGGACGTCGACCTTCCCGTCGCCGTCCTGGTCCATCGGGGCGATCACGTTCGCCCAGAACCCGTCCATGCCGTCGGTGAGCTGGCGGGCGGTCGAGGAGCCCGGCGCGGTGCCGCGGGCGGCGATGTAGCGCTCGCTCATCATCCGGACGTCGTCCTGGGTGATGAACCCGTCGCCGTCGACGTCCGCGCCCCGGAACCACTGGCCGTACTTGAGGTCTTGAAGTGTCGTCACGTTCACATACAGTAACCATGGCGTTACGCAGGCGCAATCTGACGGCCGCGCACCTGGCTTGCGGACGTCAGTGCCCGAGGTCCGGTGGCGTGAAGGCGAGCACTTCGGGAAGCGGCCCGTCGTACGGCTCGACGTCGACCAGCGCGCTGAGGGCACTCGGCCCCTGGGACAGGCGTGAGCACGGCCGATCGGCGGTGAGGACGTTCGGGTTGCCGTGCCGGTCCAGTGTCCCGCTGAGGCCTGGCTGGGCGGGATCCCACCACGCCCCGGTGGACAGCTGCACGACGCCGGGCATGAGGTCGTCCGAGAGGATCGCGCCCGCCAGGCAGCTGCCCCGGTCGTTGAAGACGCGGACGACCGTGCCGTCCCCGATGCCCCGTGCTGCGGCGTCCTGCCTGTTGATCGTCACTGGCTCACGGCCGCGGATCTTCGAGCCGAGGCTGTGACCGCCATTGTCGTACTGGCTGTGCAGGCGCGAGGCGGGCTGGTTCGAGATCAGGTGCAGCGGGAACCGGCTCGACAGCTCGGCACCCAGCCATTCCACCGGCTCGAACCACATCGGATGCCCGGCGCAGTCGTCGTAGCCGAACGAGTCGATCTCCTCGGAGAAGATCTCGATCCGGCCCGACGGCGTCGGCACCGGGAAACGCTGCGGATCCGAGCGGAGCGCCTCGAAGCTGCCCGCGACCGGCCCGGTCAGCGCCGGAAGCTCGGCGGTGGCGTCCCGCCAGAAGTCGTCGAAGCTGGGCAGGGTGGCATCGTCCCCGAGCGCGGCGCTGGTCTGCTCGTAGAGGTACCGGACCCACCCGATCTCAGAACGCGACTCCGTGAACTCCTGGCCGAATCCGAGCCGGGCAGCCAGAGCCGCGAAGATGTCGTGGTCGGTACGCGATGCGCCAGCCGGCTCGCGGACCTTCGGCATGGCGACGAGGTGGGGGTCGCAGAATCCGGCGGCGAAATCGTCGCGCTCCAGGCTGGTGGCGACGGGAAGGACGATGTCGGCGAACTTGGCCGAGGTGTTCCACCAGGCCTCGTGGACGATCACCGTGTCCGGGGCCTGCCAGGCCCGGGTCAGCTGATGGAGATCCTGGTGGTGGTGGAACGGGTTCCCTCCGCACCAGTAGATGAGGCGAAGCTCGGGCAGCGTGACGCGCTGGCCGTCGTAGTCGATGGTCTCGCCCGGGCGCAGCAGCGTGTCGGCGATGCGCGCGACGGGGATGAAGTCCGCGACGGGGTTCGGAACCCGCGGGATCGCCGCCACGAAGGGGCGGCCCCTGGCGACGCCGGTCGCGTCCATCGTCGCGTAGCCCGCGCCCCAGCCGCAGCCTGCCCGGCCCATGGAACCCGCCATGGCGGCCAGCACCACGGACATCCAGATCGGCTGCTCGCCGTGATCCGCCCGCTGGACCGCGTAGTTGACCATGATGAGGGAACGCTGTGTGGTGAGGCGGCGGGCGAGATCGGTGATCGTGGCGGCGCTGATGCCCGTGATACCCGCCGCCCAGGCGGCGTCCTTGGCGACGCCGTCGTGCTCGCCAGTCAGGTAGGAGGCGAAGCGGTCGAAGCCGACGCAGCACCGGCGGAGGAAGTCCTCGTCGTGCCACCCGTTGACCAGCATGGTGTGCGCGATGCCGAGCATCGCGGCGGTGTCGGTGTTCGGGACGACAGGCAGCCACTCCGCGTCGAGGAAACCGGCGGTGTCGCTGCGGATGGGACTGATGTTCACGAACCGCACCCCGGCC
This sequence comes from Longispora albida DSM 44784, assembly GCF_000379825.1. GTDB lineage: Bacteria > Actinomycetota > Actinomycetes > Mycobacteriales > Micromonosporaceae > Longispora > Longispora albida. The sequence goes on along the minus strand of NZ_KB903836.1, from coordinate 128,633 downwards.
TCACGGCACCGGCGCTGGAGATCCTGCGTCTGGTGCCTGGCCAGCCCGCCAGGGTTGATCTGGCTGTTCTTCAGTGCCAGGCCGCCGAATGCCACCACGAGCTCACAGTTGCCCGCGATCTCGTCCCACATCGGCATCCGGGACTGGTAGCTCCACGGATGCCCGCCGATCACGTGAGGGAGGATGACCTCCAGCGCGGCGGTGCTGTACGTGTTACGGGAATCGGTGTATCCGCCGCCCAGCGCGAGGAACCGGTGGAGCTGGCCCTGCGCGTTGTGGAACGCGCCGGCACTCGCCCAGCCGTACGATCCGCCGAACACCGCGCTGTCCCCGTACCGCGAGCGCACCCGGCGGAGCTCGTCGCCGACGATCGTGATCGCGTCGTCCCAGCTCACTTCCACGAAGGCATCGGCGCCCCTGGCCGTGTCGCGGGTTCGCGGCAGGCCGTCCAGCCAGCCCTTGCGTATCGCCGGGCGCAGCACCCGGGCGCGATCCTCGTGGGCTGTCACCATTCCCGGGCCGATCGGCGACGGTGCGGGGTCATCGGCCTTCGGCTCGATCCGCACCAGCCGGCCCGAGTCGACGACCGCGATGAAACTGCCCCAGTGCGTCGCGACCGATCTGCGTTGCTCCACTGTGGATCAACTCCATCCCTCCGGGCTCCCCGCCCTCGGACAGCCGGACATCGGGCGCTTCGTCGGCTTCCTGCCAGCTCGGCCGATTCTCCCACGCAGAAGCGGTCCTCCACCAGACCTGCCGGTTCGTACCGGGCGTGAACGGCATCGCCACGGCCCGCTTCGACGACGAAGCGTCGACGATCCGCGGCTGGGCCAGCGCCGATCCGGTCAGTTTCACCCGCTGAACCCGCGCACAGCACAATCCCGGACTGGTCCGCACGGATATCACAAGTGAACACGGCGAAGCCCGCCGGACGTTGCGTGACGTCCGGCGGGCTTCGCCGTGCGGGTCAGAGTTCCCTGTCGCCGTTGCCCCAGCAGTTGCCGCACTGGCGGGGGATGCTGCCAGCCTCGTGGCTGGCCGGGCCAGCGGTGGCCGCGGCGGTGAGGGTACCGAGGGCCGCGACGGCGAGCAGGGCGAAAACGGCGATACGGATCTTGCGCATGGGGGAACTCCTGGTTTACAGAGGGGGTACCCGCGCGCCGCTTCGGCCAAGGGCTAGTCCCAGGGCGAATCGGCTGTCGACACCGATCCGGTCCATGAGCCCGCGCAGGGTGGAGGAGACGGTACGGGGGCTCACGCCGAGCTGCCGCGCAGCGGTGTCGTCGGTGTGCCCTCGTCCGAGAAGGACTATGAGGGCTCGTTCGCGTTCCGTCAACTCCACGTCGGACACGCCTGCGGTGCGCGGGTCGGTGGCCGAGGCCCAGCACCGGGCGAACAACGCCACCAGCGCATCGACGACGATCGGGGCGTTGACCTGCACGGCTCCCCTGGTCAGGTCGGCGGGGTCGATCGGCATCAGCGCGACCCTGCGATCGTAGATCAGCAGCTTGGCCGGTACGTGGACGGTGGTGCGCTGCTCCGCGCCGAGCTTGCCGAGCTTGTCGGCGTGGTTGGCGGTCGCGTCGCCGTCGGCCGGCGGGCGGCTGATGGTGCGGAGCCGGACGTTGCGGGCCAGCAGGGCCAGGTCGAGGGGCGCGGCCACGGCGACGGTCGCGGCTTCGGCGACGGCTTCGGGGTTCATGGCGAGGTGCTCGAAGCGCTCGGCGGCGGCGAGTTCCCCGATCCGGTCGCGTACGGCGTCAAGGCCGCGCAGCTCCTCCATGCCCGCCTGGCCGGCCGCCGGGTCGATCCCGGCCATGACCAGGGCTTCGGTGTGCCCGGCCGGGGCTGGTACGCCGGGGCGGGCGCGGGTGCGGCTGCGGCGGAGCCGGGTGACCGCCTGGTCGGGGGCGAGCACGTGCCAGCCGTTGCTGACCGGGCGGGCCAGTCCTGCGGCGTGCAGTTCGTCACAGGCGGACAGCGCGCGGGCCATGGTCAGGCCGAGGGAACTGTGCAGCAGGCCGGCCGGCTGGGCGCCGAGGGAGTGCAGTGCCCGGTAGACCAGGTCGGCGTCGGGGCTCAGGCCCCAGCGGGCCAGCGAGGGTACGACGACGGGTTCCGCCAGCTCAGCCCCCGTGATCATGGGGCTGAGCGTACCGCGAGGAAGTTTCGGGGATCCGGCTGCCGTGCCTGGTCAACGGCGATTGCGGAAACTCGCAACCGCCCTGCCGCCGGGCCCGGATCTGCCACAGGCTGAGCGCGTTCCCCTCAACCCGCACCGTCCTGGAGCGTGTGGTCATGTCTTTGCGGCAAGTGTCCCTGTCTTTCGCCCCTCGGGGGGCCCGTCACCGGGGAGCCGTGTTCGCGGCACTGTCGATCCTCGCTGGCGTGCTCAGCCCGATCGGGCTCGCGGCGGCCCCGGCTGCGGCGGATACGGCTGCCGAGCCGGTGTGTTCCGGCAGCCAGCCCGATGAACCTGCGGCGCTCGCGATGGCCGCAGCCTGCGGCAGCCGGGTCGAGGTCACCGGCCTGCGGTCGGAGGTCGAGCAGGTCTTCGCCCGGCCGGACGGCGGCTTCACCTCGGAGAAGTCGCTGGACCCGCGCTGGACGAGGGACGGGCTGTCGTGGAAGCCGGTGGACACCACGCTGCGGGTACTGCCGGGCGGGAAGGTCGCCCCGGTCGCCTCGGTGCTCGGGGTGGAGTTCTCCGGCGGCGGGACCGGGCCGCTGGCCCGGCTGAATGACAACGGCAGGGAGATCGCCATCTCCTGGCCGAACGGGCCGCTGCCCGCGCCGTCGCTGGCCGGGGACAGTGCGACCTATCCAGAAGTACTGCCGGGGGTCGACCTGCGCGTCACCGCCACCACGCTCGGTTTTTCCGAGGTGCTGGTCGTGAAGAACCGGGCGGCTGCGGAGAACCCGGCCGTGAAGAACATCAAGTTCGGCCTGAGCTCGGCCGGTGTGACCACGTCGAAGACTGCCGCCGGTGGCATGACGGCGGTGGACGCGGAAGGCAACGCGGTCTTCGACTCGCCGACTCCGATGATGTGGGACTCGGCTGACGTGAACCCGCCGATCCCGCCGAAGGACGGCACGGCGGGCGAGGGCCAGGACGTTCCGGTACCGGTCGAGCCGAGCCGGGCCGCCATGCCCGCCACCGTCGAGGGCGGCGAGGTGTCCATCACCCCGGACCCGGAGATCGTGAGCAGCCCGGACACGCAGTACCCGCTGTACATCGACCCGGGCTTCACCGGGAAGATCCAGGACAACGCGTGGACGACGGTGTGGAGCCGTCCCGACCTGCGCAACACCTCGTTCTGGCGCAACGGCACCGCCGCGGAGCAGGCCAAGGTGAAGGGCGGGGCTCCGGCCGGCCTGACCTGCGACCACATCTACTCCGACGCGACCTGCGCGACCCAGAAGTACACGGTCCGCTCGCTGTTCCAGATGGACACGAAGAAGATCGCGGGCAAGCGGATCACGGGTGCCTCCTTCCGTATCCAGCAGCAGTGGGCGTGGACCTGCGGCAGTGGCGGTACCAACGCGAAGGTCTGGCTGACCGGCCCGATCTCGCGGGACACCACCTGGGAGCACCAGCCGAACTGGGACAGTTCCCTGACCGCCGTGGCGCCGGGCAACCACCGTGCCGACAAGAGGTTCGGCTGCTCGGGCAGCGGTGACGTCGAGTTCGACGTGACGAAGATCCTCCAGCACGGCGTGCAGGACCGGGGCTGGACGAATGTCGTCCTGGGCCTGCGGGCCGACAACGAGGGCACCACGAACCAGTGGAAGCGGTTCAACGCCACGTCCCCGGTCCTCGCGGTCGACTTCAACAACCCGGCCGACCCGCCGCAGGACCTCAAGGTGGACGGCAGGGGCTGCGTGACCGGTAGTGGCCGTCCGGTGGTCGCCACGGCCACTCCGACCCTGAGTGCCAAGGTCACTGACCCGGACAAGGACACGATGCAGGTCAAGTTCGAGGTGCGGCGCTGGAACGGCACCCGGTTCGAGGACAACCCGGTGACGTCCGGTACCCAGCAGACGGTCGCGCACAACACGCGCGGCCAGTGGACGACCGCAGTGCTGGCCGGCGGCGGGATCTACTCCTTCAAGGCCGCCGCCGAGGACTACGGCAAGGGCGGCAGGTGGAGCGGGTACAGCGGCAGCTGCGAGTTCGAGGTGGACCTGACCGATCCAGTGAAGCCGGCCATTACCTCCGCCGAGTACCCGGAGAACTCGGTAGGCTGTGCCCCCGAGGGGTGCGGTTCGGTCGGCAAGACCGGCAGGTTCACGTTCAAGAGCTCTGATGACGTGGTGAAGTACCGGTGGGGCTTCGGTTCCCTCAACCGGGAGAAGTTCGCGGCCAAGCCCGGCGACCCGGTGACGGTGACGTGGACACCGCAGGAAGGCGAGCACGCGCAGAAAACCCTGACGGTACAGGCGATCGACAGGGCTGGGCGGGTCGCGACCCGGACGTACCAGTTCATCGTGCGCTCGCCGCAGCCGGCCAAGGCCCGGTGGCGGCTGGACGAGCCGGCCGGTACGACCGCGCTGGTCAACCAGATGAAGCCCGGCACTCTGGACGCGACGCTCAACGGGGGCGTCCTGGGTGTGCCCGGCCGGACCCGTGGCGGCGACAGCGCCGTCCGGTTCGACGGCACGGCGGCGGGTAACGCCACCACCACGCAGGCCGTCGACACCAGCCGCAGCTTCTCCGTGGCAGCGTGGGTGCGGATCAGTGACAAGAGCGCTGTGCGGACGGCGGTCAGCCAGGACGGCTCGCACGTGCCCGGTTTCCAGCTCCAGTACACCCCCGGGTGTGACTGCTGGCAGTTCGTCGTGCCGAGGTCTGACGCGCTCAGCCCCGGGCAGGTCGCCGCCGCGAGCGCCGACAAGGCCCCAGCCAATGTCTGGACGCACCTCGCGGGCGTGTTCAACGCCGAAACCAAGACCATCACCTTGTACGTGAACGGCGAGAGGGCAGCGCAGACCGCGGCGCCAGCCGTCCCGTGGAGCGCCAGGGGCCTGTTCACGATCGGCCGCAGCCAGTGGAATGACAAGCCGGGTGACTTCTGGAAGGGCGACATCGCCGACGTCCGCGCCTGGGACCGGGTGATCTCCGAGACCGAGGTGTCCGGGGTCGCCGACCCGCAGCTGTCCGGCAAGGTCGGCGAGTGGCACTTCAGCGAGAACAGCGGTACCACCGCGTACGACTCGACGAACTACGCCAACGACCTCAACCTGACGCTCGCTCCCGGTGCGACCTGGGCGGCGGGCAAGGCCGGCACCGGCATGCGGCTGGACGGCAATGGGTACGCCGAGACCGACCGGCCGGTTCTCAACACCGACCAGTCGTTCACGATCTCGGCGTGGGTGCGGGTCACCGGTACCTCGTTGCCGGCCCGGAACATGACGGCGGTCAGCCAGGGCGGTACGCGCAACAGTGCCTTCTACCTCGGGTACCGGCAGTGGGCTGGTGACGCGCGCTGGTCGTTCACGTGCGCGACGGCCGACTCGGACGAGACGGGCTGGAACCACGCCCGCACGCAGACATCGCTGACCACAGCCGACCTGAACAAGTGGACGCACCTGGCCGGCGTGTACGACGCGGCGGCCGGTGAGATGCGGCTGTACGTGGACGACGAGCTCAAGCACACCGCGCCGTGCAAGCTGTGGAACTCGGAGAACCCGCTGTCGGTGGGCCGGGCCCGGTACAAGGGCAACGCGGTGGACGGCTGGACCGGCGACATCGACGAGGTGCAGACGCTGGCCGGTGTGGTCGTGCCGAGCCGGGTGGTGACGATCGACGGGCCGAGGTCCGGTCCGATCCGGTCCGGGGCCGGTGCGTGCATCGACCTGCCGGGCAACGCGAGCGCGGACGGCACGCCACTCCAGATCTTCACATGCAACGGCGGCGTCGCGCAGTACTGGGTGTACAACCCCGACACCCGGGCGCTGAACGCGCACGGCAAGTGCGCCACCGTGAAGGGCACCGCGATCCAGCTGCTGCCGTGCGACAACACGGCCGGGCAGACCTGGGTGCACGACCCGTCGACGCTGGCGCTGCGTACCTCGGCCGGCTGCCTGGACGTCCCGGGCGGCGTGAGCACGAACAGCACGAAGCTCCAGGTGTTCGCCTGCAACAGTGGTGCCGCCCAGCGCTGGCGCTTCTCCTAGCAGTACCCGGGGCTGAGCTGACGGCAATCGGCTCAGCCCCGTTCCCCTCTCTCCCGCGATCCCCTCGTACAGGAAGACAGACATGCGTGCAGTGCGCCGTGCCCGGCTGAGCCGGGTACTTCATCGTGGCCTGGCCGTGGCCATGGCCGCCGGGCTGCTGGCGGGGGTGGCTGACAGTTCCCCAGCGCTGGCCGCCCCGTACAGCCCCGGCAAGACCCAGAAGGAAAAGCCGGTCGCCGGTACCGTCGTCAGGCCGGGCACGGCCCAGGCCGGTATCCGCGCCTCGGTCAGCAAGCCGGATCCGCAGTGGCCGTCCGCGTCCACAGTGGATGTTGACCTCGCCGCGGGCGGGGGCCAGCGTCTCGCGCCCGGGCAGCGGTTCATGGAGCTGCCGTCGGCTGTGCGGGCTGCTGGGACTCCCGTGGCGTTCAGCAGCCCAGCCGGAGCGGCGGTGCGGGCTCCGTCCAAGGTACAAATAAAGACTCGTGATCGAGCGGCAGCATCCGCAGCCGGCGTCGATGGCCTCGTTTTTGACGTGCGCAGCCTGGATGGTGCCGGTCAGGCGACGGTGTCGGTGGACTATTCGGCCTTCCAGTCGGCGCATGGTGCGGACTGGGCGAGCCGGTTGCGGCTGATCGAGCTACCCGGGTGCGCGCTGACCACGCCGGGTGCGCCCGGCTGTGAGGGCAGGCCGGTGCCGAGCGTGAACAGCCCGGAGAGCACCACCGTGTCGGCGGCTGTGCCGTTGTCCGCCGAGGCTGACACGACGCTGGCTCTCGCGCCTGGCACGGCCGGGCCGGCGGGCAGCTTCGAGGCGACCACGCTGTCGCCGTCGTCGACGTGGACGGCGGGCGGGAACAGTGGCGAGTTCTCGTGGAGCTATCCGCTGCGGTCCCCGCCGGCGATGAGCGGGCCGGTGCCGTCGGTGAAGTTCCGCTACTCGTCGTCCAGTGTGGACGGTAAGGTCGCGGCCTCCAACAACCAGCCGTCGTGGATCGGTGAGGGTTTCGACTACTCCCCCGGTTTCGTGGAGCGCCGCTACCGCAACTGCGCCGACGACATGACCGGCGGCAACAACACGAAGAAGACCGGCGACAGCTGCTGGGCGGCCGACAACGCGACCCTGTCCCTGAACGGCCGGACCAGTGAGCTGATCAAGGACTCCGGAAACCGGTGGCGGTCCCGCTCCGACGACGGCACGCTGATCGAGCGGGTGACGGGCGCGGTGAACGGCGCGAAGAACGGCGAGCACTGGCAGGTGACCACGCCGGACGGTACGAAGTACGTGTTCGGCAAGTCGGCCCCGGCCACCCTGACCGCGCCGGTGTACGGCAATCACGAGGGCGAGGACTGCCACGCGGCGGCGTTCAAGGATTCCGACTGCGTCCAGGGTTACCGGTGGAATCTGGAGTCCGTCGAGGACCCGCACAAGAACACCATGACGTACGTCTACGCCAAGGAAACCAACAAGTACGCCCGTGAGGGCACCACGACCGACCTGGTGAGCTACGACCGTGACTCGTACCTGACGCGGATCGACTACGGCACCCGTTCCGATCGTACCGAGACCGCGCCGTTCCAGGTCGTGTTCACCACGAGCGACCGGTGCCTGTCGGACTGCACGAAGTTCGACGCGACGCACTGGCCGGACACGCCGGTCGACCTGGAGTGCAAGGCCAGCCCGTGTTACGTGGGCTCGCCGACGTTCTGGTCGAAGAAGCGGCTGACGGGTGTGCTGAACAAGGCCGGCGGCAAGGACGTCGAGTCGTGGACGCTGACCCAGTCGTTCCCCGATCCGGGTGACGGCACCCGTGGCGGGCTGTGGCTGGACAAGATCTCACACGTGGGCCTGGCTGGCACCAGGACCCCGGTGCCGGACATCACCTTCGAGCCGGTGCAGCTGCCGAACCGGGTGGACACCCACTCCGACCAGTACCCGGCGATGAAGTGGCACCGGATCAAGTCGATCATCACCGAGACCGGCGCGAAGACCACTGTGGAGTACTCCAGCCCGGACTGCGTTCCCGGCTCCCGGATGCCCGACCCGGCGAAGCTCGCCGAGAACAAGCTGCGCTGCTACCCGGTGTACTGGACGCCGGACGGGGAACTCAAGCCGATCCTCGACTACTTCCACAAGTACGTGGTCACCGACGTGACCGAGGCCGACCCGAGCGGCGGGGCCGTGCGGGCGATCACGCACTACGACTACGCCGGCGATCCCGGCTGGCGGTACGCCGACGACGACGGGCTGGTCAAGCCGGCCAGCCGGACCTGGTCCGGGTGGCGGGGCTACGCCGAGGTGCGCACCACCAAGGGCGACCCTGGCGAGCAGTCGGTGAGCGTCAGCAGGTACTTCCGTGGTCTCGACGGCGACAAGTTCACCACCGGCACCCGCTCGGTGAAGCTGCCGGCCATCGCGACCGGTGGCGTGCCGGAGACCCCGGACGAGGACGCCTACGCCGGCATGACCCGCGAGTCGATCATCTACAACGGAACCGCTGAGGTCTCGGCGACGGTGAACGTGCCGTGGCAGTCGGATCCGACCGCGACCCGGACCATCAACGGCTGGACCGTGCACGCGCGCCACGGCGGCATCGGCGCCGTCCACACCCGCACGGCGCTGGACGGCGGCCGGGCTCCGCGCACCACGACCACCAAGACGGCGTACGACGACCACGGCATGCCGTTCAAGGTGGACAACGCGGGTGACGACGCGGTGACCGGCGATGAGACCTGCGGGATCACCGACTACGCCCGCAACACCACGGCCTGGCTGACCTCCTTCGTCTCCCGGCAGCGCAGCTACGCCGTGAGCTGCGCGAAGGCCGCCGTCCCGGCCAAGCTCACCGAGGCCGACGTGCTCAGCGACAACCTGACCGACTACGACGGCAAGGCCAACGGCGTCGCGCCTGCCGAGGGCGAGCCGACGAAGACCTGGCAGCTCAAGGCCTTCACGGCCGGGCAGCCCAGCTACATCACGGCCACCACCACCCAGTTCGACGTGTACGGCCGGGCCGTGCTCACCTCCGACATCAAGAAGAACACCAGCAAGATCGAATACACGCCGGCGCTCGGCGGCCCGGTGACCCAGACCCTGACCACCGACGCGATGGGCTGGCAGACCAGCAGCACCGTCGACCCCGCCTGGGGCGCGCCAGTGCTCAGCGTGGACAGCAACGGCCGCCGGACCGAGATGGCGTACGACGGGCTCGGCCGGCTGCTCAGCGTGTGGCAGCCGGGCCGGGACCGGGCGCAGGTCCCGAACATCAGTTACGAGTACCTGGTCCGCTCCGGCGGCACCACCGCCGTGCACACCAGGAAGCTGAACGCGACCGGCGGGCAGTTCAGCATGTACACCCTGTACGACAGCATGCTCCGTCCCCGGCAGACCCAGTCGGCGAACGGGGCCGGCGGCAGCGGCGTGGTCGTCACGGACACCTTCTACGACTCGGCCGGTCGGGCCAGCGCCGCACACGGCATGTACCTCGCGCTCGGCAGCCCGGGCCCGGACCTGTTCCGGCCGACCCAGCAGGTTCCGAACCGCAGCGAGACCACCTTCGACGGGGCCGGCCGGCCGGTCGCGTCCACGCTGAAGGTGAACGGCACGGTCCGGTCGAGGAGCACGACGGCGTACGGCGGCGACCGGGTCGACGTGACCCCGGCGGCCGGCGGCACCCCGACGTCCACGCTCAAGGACGCGGCCGGGCGGACGGTGGAGTTCCGGCAGTACCACGCGGGTGAGACGGCGGGCAGCGCCAACCCGGCGGACTATGACGCGACCCGGTACACGTTCAACCGCAAGGGCCAGCGGTCCAGGGTCACCGACCCGGCGGGCAACAGCTGGGGCTACGAGTACGACCTGTGGGGCCGGACGGTGAAGACCACCGACCCGGACCGGGGCACCACCGAAACGAAGATCAACGACTTCGGTGAGGTCACCAGCGTCACCGACGCGCGGAAGATCACGCTGTACTTCGGTTACGACAAGATCGGCCGCAAGACGAGTGTCCGGGAGGGTGCCGCTGACGGGCCGCTCCGGCTGAGCTGGGACTTCGACACCCTGCCGAGCGGCGAGAAGGTCAACGGGAAGCTGGTCCGCTCGACCAGGTTCATCGGGGCCGAGGCCTACGTGAAGGAGACCACCGGCTTCACGGCCGACTACCAGCCGAGCGCGGTGAAGTACACGATCCCGGCTGCGGGCGTGAACGGCACCTACACCTACGTCTACACCTACAACCAGGACGGCACGGCGCTCAGCCAGCGCATCCCGGCGGCCGGTGACCTGGCTGTGGAGACCCTCGGTTACGGGTACGACGGGATGGGCCGGCCGGTGACGCTGGACTCGGGCTACGGGACCAGGGCGAAGACGACGCTGGTCGCGGGCTCGACGTACACCTCGTTCAGCGAGCTGGGCACCTACAGCCTGCGCAACGAGGGCGGCAACACTGTGGACATCACCCGGCACTACGAGGAGGGCACCCGGCGGCTCGACCAGATCTGGACGTCCAAGCAGACCGGGCCAGCCACGATCTCCGACGTCCGCTACAGCTACGACCTGGCGGGCAACGTCTCCGCGATCTCCGACCTGACCAGCGGCGACAACCAGTGCTTCAGGTCGGACTACCTCCAGCGCCTGACCGAGGCATGGACACCGGCCGCCCGCGACTGCAAGGCGGCCCCGACGGCGGCCGGGCTGGGCGGCCCGGCGAAGTACTGGCAGAAGTTCACCCTGGACGTGCTGGGCAACCGCACGCAGCAGGTGGAGCACGGCACCACGGCCGGCGACCGGACGACTGTGTACACGCCCGAGGCGGGCAGCCACGCGCTGGCCAAGACGGTGACCACGGACAACTCCGGGACGAGGACCGGCACGTACACCTACGACGCCGCCGGTAACACCGAGACCCGGCCGGCCGGCGCCAACGGCACGCAGACGCTGCTGTGGGACGCCGAAGGCCACCTGGCGAGCAGCACCGACAAGTCCGGGACATCGTCCTATGTGTACGACGCCGACGGCAGCCGCCTGATCCGGAAGGACCCGTCGGGTACCACGCTGTACCTGCCGGGGCAGGAGATCCGGTTCAACGGCACGGCGAAGACCGGCACCCGGTACTACACTCACGGCGGCCAGACAGCCGCCACCCGGACCAGCACCGGCCTGACCTGGCTCGTGCAGGACTCGCAGGGCACCACCCAGGTCACGGTGAACGCCGTGACGCAGGCGGTGTCGAGCCGGCGGAGCACCCCGTTCGGTACCGAGCGCAACGTGGCCCGCAGCTGGCCGGCGAGCCTCGACCGTGGCCTGGTCGGCGGCACGAAGGACAGCACGGGCCTGACGCATCTCGGCGCCAGGGAGTACGACCCGGCGATCGGCAGGTTCGTCTCACCGGACCCGGTGATGGACCTGAGCGATCCCCAGCAGTGGCAGGCGTACCTCTATGCCAACAACAGCCCGGTCACCTTCTCCGACCCGAGCGGCCTGTGCTGGTGGGACATCTGCAACAAGCTCAAGCTGTTCGGAGCAGGCGTGATCGCCTTCGGCGGCGCGAAGATCGGCGAGGCGGTGGTGGCCGGAGTGACCGCCGGCGACCACGGGCTCGACGCGATCACCGGATCGCGGGCGCAGTCCCTGGCCGAGGGCCTGGGCGGGCCGTTCGAGTCCTCCTTCCACGCGGTGAAGAACCGCAAGGGCACCCCGGACGACCCCACCGCCTACGGCATCGGGATGGAATGGGCATCCGGCAAGGGGCCGAAACACCGCGATCTCAAGGACGGCGACCGGTTCGTCACCAAGCTCCAGGAGCACGGTCACGTCCAGAAGACCCGGGAACTGATCGCAGACCAGGTCCGCAGCGGCGAACTCAAGGTCGGCGGGAGCGACTCGAACCGGTACAGCCTGGGCGGCGGGTTCACCCAGAGCGCGAAGAAGTTCTACAACGACATGACGAACAACCTGTCGGCCGGCCTGCTGGGCTCCTACAGCCTGGAGTACACCCTGATCGGGGTGGACAAGAAGAAGGGCACCGCGACGGTCGCCTTCCGGATCACCAACTCCAGCACCATGGCCTCGGCCACCCGGCTGCCACCGCCGATCGGGTACAGCGAGTTCTACAAGAAACACGTCAACCCGATGCTGAACAACTACTTCCCCAGCGGCCAGGGCTCGGAGAAGACCCAGACCGTCACGTGGACGGAGGAAGTACGGATCGCGCCAGACCCGGCCCCGCCGATCCGCGGCAACGAGAAGCGAGGCTGCGGCCGGTTCCCAGGAGAGTGCTAGCCGCACCACGAACAGGCATCGCCGCCGGGGTAGGGGAACGCCCCGGCGGCGATGCCGCCTTTCCGCCTGACAGCGCCTCGTGCCTACGGAAGCAGCTTTACCCCGCACATGCCTCGCAAGCCGGCACCAGGAATCATCCGGTACGGGACGGCCGACGGCGGCGCGTCTGGCGGGGCTCCCCGGCCGGGTAGGCCAGTGACATGACCCCAGCGCCACGTGAGTCACGCACCGTCCTGGAATCCGGGCGGGTCCTGCGCGGCCGGTACCAGCTCAGCCGCCTGGCCGGCCGTGGTGCCACGGCCTCCGTATGGCAGGGCACGGACCTGCGCTCCGGGCGCACTGTGGCCGTCAAGGTCCTCCACCGCGCCGGTGGGTTCGACGCGGCGGCCCGCCTGGGGTTGCACACGACCAGCAGAGCCCAAGAACGGCATGAGGCCGAATCCACTATGGAGTGCTAGATTTGGCGACAGAGCTGACGCTAGCCAACTGGGTCCTCGGCGGCGTGCCAGTCACCGCACAGCGCGTACGCCATCCGGCGCAGCCGGGCAGCAGAACCCCGGAAATACTCCGAGAAATCCTCTTCCCAGCCGGTCATCGCCCGCCTCCTCGTTCCTGGTCTCGCGACTGCCCGGTAGAACCCTCGCCGGAACCCCGGCAACTCCCCGAACGCTGTTCCGCGACCACCGTGATGCACACTAATCCCGCAGCCCTTGAGCCGATCATCCAACTGTCGCAAGTGGAATGATCAACCAAGGGCTGCCGCCACGATCACCGAAGTAGTCTCTCGGCACCCACAGGGTTAAAGACCAAGTGAGTCGTGGAACGACTCAGCCCAGTCTTCATACGCCGATCGAACCCGCGCAAACGACTCCGGGACGTCCGGAATGCTGTCACCGCGAAGGTGCGCGCCAATGCACTCCAGCGCGTGGCTTGCTGAGGCATGACGCGGCCTGGCCTTCGCGGATTGCAAAACCTCGGGGCTCCCGGAGCAGTCCCAGATCTTTGCTGCTTCCAGAAGGCGTACGCGCAGATTCTGGTTAGCCAGGATTACCATCTCGCCCTGAAGCCCCGCCGCTGCGATCGGGCTAGCGGGGTTCTGGCTCAAGGAGGAGCAGCCGCGACAGGGCGTCAGCGGCGCGTGCCGCTGACGCTGCCTCGCGTTCACGGCGCTCAGCCTCCAGCTTGTGCCGTCGTTGGACGCGCAGGTTCAGCAGCCCGAATCCCCCGGTAATTACAGCGCCGACCAGGACACCGATGAGCGTTCCTGCCATCTGAACCTTGTCAGCCATATAGGCCGTATTACACGGCCCGGTTCACCCGTGCCCCAGCGGGCCGCCTGGGCTTGCCATAGAGCCGATTGCGACGCGGCACGCGCCTCGTCTGGGAAGTGCGCCACAGGTAAATGATCACTATGTAGCTGATCTGGTCCAGGTCCACCCGCGAAGCCCAGCCGTGCGGTACAGGCCGGTCGAACCTGCCAGGGGGGACGTTCGGCACTGTGCTGTGAGGGGCTGGTGCGGCGATCGTGGAGAAGTACCCGATCTTCACGGAGGCCGTCATGACTGCCCAGCCTGTTGCCAGCAGCCCTGTTGTCGCCGGGATCGACGGTTCGGAGATGGCGCTCGCCGCCGTGGACTGGGCCGCTGATGCCGCTGTGCTGCACCACCGCAAGCTGCGCGTCGTTCACGCGAGTATCTGGCCGTTGATGCGACTGCCCAACGGCCTGATCAGCGCGCACGAGCTTCGGGTCTCGCTGCGGGAACAGGCGCAGGAGTACCTGGCGCAGGCCGCCGATCGCGCGCTGGCCGCGCACCCCGGGCTGAGCGTGGAGACCGAGTACGCCGAGGGTGCCGCCGTGCCGGTGCTGGTCTCGGAGAGCCGGGAGGCCGCGATGGTCGTGCTGGGGCACCGGGGGCTCGGTGGGTTCACCGGGCTGCTGGCTGGCTCGACGGGCGTGCAGGTGTCCGCGCACGCCGCGTGCCCGGTTGTCGTGGTACGTCCGGAATCTGAGCCGCTGCCCTCGGCCGGGGCGGTCGTCGTCGGGGTGGACGGCTCGCCGAACAGCCAGGGGGCTGTGGGTTTCGCTTTCCGGGAGGCTTCGCTGCGCGGCCGGGACCTGGTCGCCGTGCACGCCTGGCGCTGGCCGCAGTCGGCCGAGCCCGGCGACATGCTGCCGCTCGTCTACGACGCGGACCTGGTCGAAGCCGAGGAGAAGCGGGTGTTCAGCGAGGCACTGTCGGGCTGGCGGGAACGCTACCCCGACGTGCGTGTCACCCAGCGCATGGTCCAGGGCCGGGCGGGGCAGGCGATCGTCGGCGCGTCCGCCGGGGCCGAGCTGCTCGTGGTCGGGGCCCGGGGCCGGGGTGGTTTCGCCGGGCTGCTGCTCGGTTCCGTCAGCCAGGCGGCTCTGCACCACGCCGCGTGCCCGGTCGCCGTCGTGCGGCCGTAGGAGGAGTCATGTCGATCTTTTTCACTGACAGGCTGCCGGCGGAGCGCGCCCGGGCCAGTTCCAGCCCGCTCGGGGCCGCCGTACTGGCCGCGCTGCGCGCACCGTCCATTCTCAACACGCAGCCGTGGCGATGGGAACTGCACGACGGGACCGCCGACCTCATCGCCGACGACGGCGTGAAGCTTCCCGTGATCGACCCCGACGGCAGGCTGCTGACGGTCAGCTGCGGTACGGCACTGCACCACGCACTGGTCAGCCTCACCGCTGCGGGCTACACCGCCGAGGCTGAGCTGCTTCCCGATCCGGCTGGGTCCCTGCTGGCCCGCGTCGCGGTGACCGGCACCCGGGTGCCCGTCCCGGCAGACCGGCGACTGGCCAAGGCGATCAGCGCGCGGCGCACCGATCGGCGGCCGTTCACCGGTACCGAGGTGCCGGGTGTGGCGCTGGAGGCTCTGCGGCTCGCCGCCGAGGCGAACGGGGCGCATCTGCAGGTGATCCCGGACGAGCAGGTCGCCGCGTTCCATGTGATCGTCCAGCATGCCGGCGACGCGGAGATGACCGATCCGGCCTACCGTGCCGAGCTCGGTGCCTGGACGCATCGCCCAGAGGCCGGACGAGACGGCGTGCGGCCGGCGTCGGCGGTCGCGATGGTGCCGCGCCGCGTTCCGGTACGGGACTTCGCGCCGGGCGGGGACGGCAGCCTGGAGCCGGGTGAGGGAACGGATGCCGGTACCCGGTACGCGATCCTGTTCACCGACACCGACACCAGGCTGGACTGGCTGCGCGCCGGCGAGGCGCTGTCCGCCGTGCTGCTGACCGCCACGGCCGAGGGGCTGGGCGTGTCCCCGATGAGTGATGTCACCGAGCTGCCCGCAGTCAGGCAGGCCCTGCGCGGGCTGCTGTCGGGGATCGGCTGGCCGGTGCTCGCCCTGCGGTTCGGTGTCCCCGGCCGGGCCGGGAACGTCCCGCGCAGCCCGCGACGGGAACCGGGAGGCGAACAGTCATGAATGTCCTGACCACCGATGTGCTGACCGAGGCTGTCACCGCCGCCACGCTCGCGCCGTCCATGCACAACACCCAGCCGTGGCTGTTCCGCCGCGAGGGCGACGCCATCGACCTGCACGCCGACTACCGCCGCGAGCTGCCGGTCGCTGACCCGCTGCACCGCGCGGTACGGATCAGCTGCGGGGCTGCGCTGTTCAACCTGCGGCTCGGGCTGGCTGTGCTGGGCTGCCCGATGGAGGTCCGGCTCATGCCAGAGCCGGGACGACCCGAGATCCTCGCCCGGCTGACCCCTGCATCGCCACGGCCACCGACGCCGGCCGAGCGGGAGCTGTATGCCGCGATCCCGCGCCGGCACACCAGCCGGGAGCCGTTCCTGGACACGCAGGTACCGGCTGAGCACCGTCACCGGCTGTCGCAGGCCGCCGCGGCCGAGCACTGCTGGCTCATGCTGACCGACGACCCCGCAGAGGTTCGGCGCATCGCCGCGATCCTGCGCGCCGCTGATCGCGAGCTCACCTCCGACCCGGCGTACCAGGCCGAGATGCGGGCGTGGACGAGCCGGTCCCCCGGCAGCCTCGACGGCATACCTCGCTCGGCTGCCGGGCCGGCCGCGCAGGCATACGAACTGCTGATGCGGCGGGACTTCGGCGGCGCGCCACACCAGTCCGGCCGCGACTACGAGACCGAGCCGCTGATCGGGATACTCGGCGCGCACGGCGACCTGCCGTCGGACGAGGTCCGGGCTGGGCAGGCACTCCAGCACGTCCTGCTGACCGCGACCGTGCTCGGGCTCTCCGCTGGCATGTACTCCCAGCCGATGGACGCGCCCGGAGCCCGCGACGCGCTGTGGCGGGAACTGCGCTGGCGCGGCAGCCCGCAGATGCTGCTGCGCCTCGGCTACGGGCTGCCGGCACCCGCCAGCCCGCGGCGGCCGGCCGCCGACGTCATCATCCCCTGACCAGCCCCGCAAGGAGGAGCAATGAGCACGAACCCGATGTCCCCGGTCATCGTCGGCGTCGACGGCTCGGCCGTGAGCGTCGCCGCCCTGGATGCGGCAGCCGCGCAGGCCGCCGGCCGCGGGCTGCCCCTGGAGATCATGCTCAGCTACGTCAACCCGGCACTGTACGGCCCGGTACTCGCCGTGCCGTACCCGCCGGAGTTCAACGAGCCGCCCGTCCACATCGTCCAGACCCTGGAGGAGGCCCGGAAGCGGGCAGCGGACCGGTACCCGGACCTGGTGGTGACCACCCACCTCGTCCACACCACACCGGCGGCGTGGCTGGTCGAGCGTTCACGCCGGGCCGCGATGGTGGTCGTGGGATCGCGGGGCGCCGGCGGGTTCACCGGGCTGCTGCTGGGCTCGGTGTCCGGGCAGGTCGCCACCCATGCCCACTGCCCGGTCATGGTCGTGCGCGGTCAGGCACAGCCCCCGGACGGCGCGCCTGTCCTCGTGGGCGTTGACGGCACCAGTCACAGCGAACCGGCGCTGGACTTCGCGTTCGCCGAGGCCAGCCGCCGGGGCGTGCCGCTGAGGGCTGTGTACGTGTGGAAAACGGCACCCAGGAGCCTGCCGATGTCCGACGACCTCGTCCCGCTCGGCTACGACCAGGCCGTGGAGGTGTCCGAGCGGATCCTGTCGGAGTCTCTCGCCGGGTACAGGGAAAAGTTCCCGGATGTGAAGGTCGTCCGGCTGCTGACCCACGACCGCAACCCCGCGGAGGTCCTCCTGGAGGAGGCAACGGGTGCCGCTATGGTCATCGTCGGCAGCCGGGGCCGGGGTGAGATCGCCAGCCTGCTGCTCGGCTCCGCCGGGTACACCCTCATCCACCACGCGGAATGCCCGGTGGTCATCGCCCGCAGCGGTACCGGGGACGATGGGACGGGCTGAGACCAGGCCGTGCGCCGGCGCGGAACCAGCGTTCAGTGACGCCCAAGATCATATTGAGGTTGGGGCCGGGGCTGCGGGTCTACGATGAGCCTATGGCCGCCAAACCCGGGGATTCTGCCCTGCCGTCCGTTTTGGGCCTGCCGCCATTGGCGCAGACCGGGCTGGACGATCTCCTCCAGGAACTGCTCAGGCGGGTCGGCGAGGTGATGGCCAGCCGCGAGCGGCTGCGGGCACTGCTCGACGCCGTCGTCGGCATCGGCGCGAACCTGGAACTGCGGGCCACCCTGGAGCGGATCACGCAGGCCGCCTGCCACCTCGCCGACGCCGAGTACGGGGCGCTCGGCGTGATCGGCCCCGACCGGACGCTGGTCGAGTTCGTCACCCACGGCATGGACCCGGTGGTCCACGCCAGGATCGGGGACCTGCCGTCCGGGCACGGCGTCCTCGGCCTGCTCATCGAGGATCCCCGCCCGATCCGGCTGCCCGACATCACCCAGCACCCGCGCGCCTACGGCTTCCCGGCGGAGCACCCGCCGATGCACACCTTCCTCGGCGTCCCGATCCGCATCCGCGACCAGGTCTACGGCAACCTCTACCTCTCGGAGAAACGCGGCGGCGGCCTGTTCACCGACGACGACGAGGAAATCATGGTCGCGCTCGCCGTCGCCGCCGGTGCGGCGATCGACAACGCCCGCCTGTACGCGCAGTCGCGGCGCAGGCAGGGCTGGCTGGAAGCGACCGCCGAGATCACCGGCACGATCCTGGGCGAGGCCGGCCGGGACGAGTCACTACGGCTCGTCGCGTCCCGCGCCCGGGAGGTCGCCGAGGCCGATCTCGCGATGGTCCTGCTGCTCGACGAGGCCGCCGGGCGGCTCACCGTCGAGGTCGCCGATGGCCAGCAGGGCGCAGGGCTCGAAGGCGCGGTACTGCCGGCGTCCGAGGGCGAACTCGCCAGCGCCATGCGGGAGCGGCACCTGGCGGTCGTCGAGGACCTGGGTAAGGCCGCGGCGTGGCCGGTCGAGCTGTCCACCGGCACAGCGCTCGTCGTCCCGCTGATCGCCGACAGCGAACTGCTCGGCGTCCTGGCCGTCGCCTACCGGAAAGGCGGCGTCACCTTCGCCGAGGAACCCGACGTCGCCCTCGTGGAGACATTCGCCGGGCAGGCGGCTCTGGCGCTGGTACGTGCGCGGTCGAGGGACGAGCGCGCGCTCCTCGCCGTCCTCGGTGACCGCGAGCGCATCGCCCGCGACCTCCACGACGTCGTGATCCAGCGGCTGTTCGCGGCCGGGATGCAGCTGCAGGGCGCGGCGAAACTCGCGGTACGGCCCGAGGTCGCCGACCGGATCAACACCGTCGTTGACGACCTCGACGGGACGATCCGCGACATCAGGGGAGCCATCTTCGAGCTGCGCTCCCCAGCGTCCGGGGAGCTGCGCGCCGAAATCCGGGAGCTTCTCGAAGAGTGCGGCCGGGCACTCGGATTCCGCCCGTCCCTGGCCATCGACGGCCCCGTGGACAGCGCCGTCCCGGAAGACCTGCGGCCCGACCTCCTCGCAGTCCTCCGCGAAGCATTGTCCAATGTGGCCCGTCATGCCGCTGCCACCCAGGCCAAGGTCGTCGTCCACGTCGCGCACAGCCGGCTCACCTTGACCGTCACCGACAACGGCGCAGGTGGCGCCCGCCCCAGCAGCGGGCTCCTGAACCTCTCCGGCCGGGCCACCATCCGGGGCGGCGGGTGCGAGGTCACCGACACCGTGCCGTCCGGAACCCAGCTGACGTGGTGGGCGCCGCTGTGAGGTGAACGGCGGCGTGCTGTCAGCTCCTGATGGCCCGGCGGCGCAGCCCCGCCAGCCCGGCGGCCGACAGCACGGCGGCGGCCGCGGCCAGCCACAGCACGGGGGCGAGGTCCAGGCTGGTTCCAGGAAGTTTCGGCGTGTGCGTGAACGGCGAGACGTCCATGATCCAGTGACTGAGTTCCAGAAGCGGCCCGAGCTCGGTGATCAGGACGAACGTCACCAGGCACGCCCAGGCCACGGCGGGAGCCCGGGGCAGCAGCCCGAACACAGCCAGGGCGACAGCCGTCACGATCCAGGCCGCTGGCAGGTGCGCCAGTGCGGCACCAGCCAGCCGCAGCGGCTGGCTCGCGTCACCAGTGCGAGCCCCGTGTGCCGCACCTAGGCTGAGTCCGGCGATGGTGATCAGCACGGCCGTGCCGCCGAACGCGAAAGCGAGATGACTGGCCGCCCACCGGATCCGGCCAACCGGGGCCGCGAGGATCGCCGCCGCCCGCAGGCTGGCCTCCTCACCGCGCATCCGCCCGACCGCCGCGACGCCGTAGACCGAAGCGAAGATGGCCAGGAAACCCAGTTCAGCGGCCAGAAAAGCATTGATCATGGACTGCTGGCCGCCCAGGCGTGCGATCATGTCGCGGGCCTGCGGGCTGCCCAGCATGCCCTCCACATCGGAAGCCACATTGCCGAGTACCAGGCCGAGAAGCACGAACACCACAGCCCACGCGGCCAGCACACCCCGGTGCAGCCGCCACGCAAGGCCCAGCGGCCCCCGCAGGGCCGGGCCCGCTGCGGCCGGGCCGGGGCGGTCGGGCAGCAGGCCACGCCCCAGGTCACGCCGGCCAGCCAGGGCATACGCCGCCCCGCTGGTGAGGATGGCAGCAGCCACCGGCAGCAGCAGTACCGGCCAGCGGTCACCAGCGAACGGGCGGACCTGCTGGCCCCAGCCGATCGGCGACAACCAGGACAGCCACGACAGGGCGGTGGAGTCGCCTGCGGCGCGCAGCAGGTACGCGGCGATGATCGTTCCGGCCGCGAACATGGTACTCGTCCGGGTGCTGCGGCTGGCCTGCGCCGCGAGTGCCCCGGCACCAGCGAAGACGATGCCCGTGGCGGCCCACCCGGCCCCGAACGCCACGGAACCGGCGGCCGGCAGGCCAGCGGCGACCAGCCCGGCGGCGGCCAGCAGGCCGAGCAGGAGCGCCCCTGACATCGCCACGACCAGGCCCGCTGTCAGAGCGGCGCGCCGCCCGACGAGGCCGGCTCCGAGGAGTTCCATCCGGCCGGCTTCTTCCTCGGCGCGGGTGTGCCGGATGACGGTCAGCGCGCAGAGCACGCCCGCGAGGGCGGCCCCGAACGCGGTGAGCTTGAGCATGGCGACGGAGCCGAGGGACGCGGGGTCGTAGATCCTGCCGTACAGGGCGACCAGCGCCGGGGAGTTGTTGATCGCTTCGGCGGCCTGGATGCGGGAGCCCGCCGACGGGTACAGGCTCACGGTCGCCGAGGCGGAGATCGCCGCGACGCCGGCGAAGGTCACGATCCACGCGGGCAGCCTGATCCGGTCGCGGCGCACGGCCAGGCGGATCAGGGTGCCGGTACCGGTCAGGGTGCTCATGACCGCGCCCCGTCCCGGTAGTGCCGCAGGAACAGTTCCTCCAGGGTGGGCGGCTGGCTGACGAGCGCCCGCACGCCGATGGCCGACAGCCTGGCCAGCACGGTACCGAGGGCCGCGGCGTCGACCTGGAAGCGCAGCCGGGAGCCGTCCGCCGTCAGGTCGTGCACCCCTGTGAGGGAGGCCAGGCCGTCGGGCGGGCCGGTCAGCTCGGCGGTGATCGAGGTACGGGTGAGGTGCCGCAGTTCCGCCAGGGTGCCGGTCTCGACCATCCGGCCGTGGCGGATGATGCCGACCCGGTCGCACAGCGCCTCGACCTCGGCGAGGATGTGGCTGGACAGCAGCACGGTGCGGCCCCGGTCGCGCTCGGCCGCGATGTGCTCGCGGAACAGCGCCTCCATCAGCGGGTCGAGGCCGATCGTGGGTTCGTCGAGGATCAGGAGCTCCACATCGGAGGCCAGTGCTGCGATCAGGGCGACCTTCTGCCGGTTGCCCTGGGAGTACGCCCGGCACTTCTTGGACGGGTCCAGGCCGTAGGCGCCGACCAGGGCGGCGCGGCGGCGCGGGTCGAGCCCGCCGCGCAGCCGGCCGAGCAGGTCGATGACCTCCCCGCCGGTCAGGTCCGGCCACAGGCTCACGTCGCCGGGGACGTAGGCCAGGCGGCGGTGCAGGTCCGTCGCGTCCCGCCACGGGTCGCCGCCCAGCAGCCGTGCCTGGCCGGCGCCGGCGCGCAGCAGGCCGAGCAGGACGCGGAGCGTGGTCGTCTTCCCCGCCCCGTTCGGGCCGAGGAAGCCATAGACCTCACCCGGGCGCACCGTGAGGTCGAGGCCGTCGAGGGCCCGGGTCTTCCCGAAGGTCTTCACCAGCCCGGATACCGAGATCACAGGTGTCATAGCGGCAGTGTCTGCCCGGCCGGGGTGCCGGGCGTAGGGCCGGAAGTCCCGTTCAGGCCAGGATCAGCGCGGCGCTGACGAAATAGATGATGATCGTCAGAAGGTCCTGGATCACCGTGGCCAGCGGGCCGGCCCCGAACGCCGGGTCACGGCCGAGGCGGTGCAGTGCCCACGGCAGTGCCATCGCGACGCTCGTGGCGATGGCACTCGCGG
Source organism: Longispora albida DSM 44784 (assembly GCF_000379825.1). Taxonomy (GTDB): domain Bacteria; phylum Actinomycetota; class Actinomycetes; order Mycobacteriales; family Micromonosporaceae; genus Longispora; species Longispora albida. The sequence goes on along the minus strand of NZ_KB903836.1, from coordinate 106,326 downwards.
CGAGCAGGGCCACCGACACTGCCACGGCCACGGGAAGGTCCCCCCACAGCAGGTACACCACGGGCAGGGTGACCAGCGCCAGGGACACACCGACGAGCAGGCCGGTGACCAGTTCCCGCCGTACGATCCGGCGGATGCCGACGCCGATCGACAGGCCACGGACGGCGAGGGTCACGGTCTGCACGCCGACAGCGTCGGCCAGGTACACCACGCCGGGCAGGAAGAACGCGATCAGGACCTGCCGCTGGAGTTGTTCCTCGAAGGCCCCCACGATGCCAGCCGCCACGATCGCGCCGGCCAGGCCGAGCAGCAGCCACGGCAGCCGGTGCCACAGCCGGCGCGGCACGCTCTCCTCGCTGGCGCCGCGTGCCTCGGCGGTCGAGCGCAGGTACCCGCCGAGCCGGGCCATGTCCTCGTCGTGCTCGGCGAGCAGCACGGCCAGCAGCCGCTGCGGCGGGATCAGCCCCTGGAACCGGCCCTCGGCGTCCACCACCACCAGGCCCGGCTCGCCGTGCTGGACCGCTGCCTGAGCGGCGTGCTCCTGGTCGGTTCCTGGGGCCACGACGGGCGGATCCGCGTCCATGATCTCCGCCATCGGCGTGTCCGGTGACGCGGCGAGCAGCCGTTCGATGGTGACGACCCCGTCCAGCCTGCCGTCCATGCAGACGGCGATCACCGCAGCGCTGTCGTAGCGCTGTCCCGTCATCCCGGCGAGCACCACGTCAGCCCGGTCGGCGGGAGCTGCGACCGGCACGTCCCGGGCGGCGTGCTGGGCTGCCGTGCCGATCTGGGCAGGCAGGTCGTCGCCGGCGATCACGGGCTGGCCGGGCACCGTCAGCCCCGCTGGGTACCGAGGAGCTTGCTGGCCAGCACCGCGGCCTGGGTACGCCGTTCGAGGCCCAGCTTGGCGAGGACGCTGGAGACGTAGTTCTTGACGGTCTTCTCCGACAGGAACATCTTCTGCGCGATCTCCCGGTTGGTCAGCCCCTCGGCCATCAGCGTCAGGACCCTGCGTTCCTGTTCGGTGAGGCCCTGGAGCACGTCCGGTGCCTCCACGCCCTTGCGGATGCGGTCGAGGACGCGGGCGGTGACGGCCGGGTCGAGCAGCGACTGCCCGGCCGCGACCCGCCGGACGGCGTCCACGAGGTCGGTGCCCCGGATCTGTTTGAGGACGTACCCCGCGGCCCCGGCCATGATCGCGGCGAACAGGGCCTCGTCGTCCTCGTAGGAGGTCAGGATCAGGCCCTGGATCGACGGATCCACCGCGCGCACCGCCCGGCACACCTCGATGCCGTCGCCGTCGGGCAGCCGGGCGTCGAGGACCGCCACGTCCGGGCGCAGGGCCGGGATGCGGTGGGCCGCCTCCTCCGCCGAGCCCGACTCGCCGACGACCTCGATGTCCCCGGAGTCCTGGAGCAGGTCGCGCAGGCCACGGCGCACCACTTCGTGGTCGTCGAGCAGGAAGACACGGATCATGTTCCAGTTGTACCCCACCAGCCCGTTCCCATACCCGTGCCGTTGGTCCTGAACCGGACAGGCCGACCGGCCCGGTCTCCGGACGAGCACCCCGGGAACCTGCCGCCGGCGGAGGCGGCCCAGGATCCGTCCTGCCCGCGCCACCCGGGCCGGAAGTCCCGTGTGGAGCGGGAAGTACGGCTCTGACCGCAGCGCACGGCGAGCGGCAGGCTGGCCTCTGCATCCACTGAGGAGGAACCATGAGCGTCCGTCACGTCCCGCCGGTCATCGTCGGCGTCGACGGCTCCCCGATCGGCAACGCCGCACTCGACGCCGCCGCCGACCAGGCAGCCGCGCGCGGTGTGCCGCTGGAGATCATGCACAGCTACCCGTACCCGCCCGTCTACGGCCCGATGCCCGGCGCGCCGTACGCCTACGAGTACGGTGAGCCGCCCGCCGCCGTGGTCGAGATCCTCACCGGCGCCGAGCAGCGGGCGCTGAGCCGTCACCCGGCGCTGACCATCGCCACCCACCTCATCCGCACTTCCCCGGCTGGCTGGCTCGTCGAGCAGTCCGCCGAGGCGGCGCTGGTCGTCGTGGGCGCGCGCGGGACCGGAGGGTTCAGCGGGCTGCTGCTCGGAGCGGTGCCCGGCCAGGTCGCCACGCACGCCGCGTGCCCGGTGATGGTCGTGCGCGGCGGCGCGCACCGGCCGGCGAACGCGCCGGTCCTCGTTGGTGCGGACGGTACCGAGCACAGCGCCGCGGCCCTGGACTTCGCGTTCGCCGAGGCGAGCCGGCGCGGGGTGGCGCTGCGCGTGCTGTCGGTGTGGCAGGCCGACCCGCAGCTGCTCGCGCGGGACGAGTTCTCCCCGTCGGGCGACACCGCGGCCGCCGACGTCGCGCACCGCGTGCTGTCGGAGTCGCTGGCCGGGTACCGGGAGCGGTACCCGGACGTGCAGGTCGTCCCGTTCGTGTCGTACGACAGGTACCCGGCTGAGATCCTGCTGGAGGAGTCGGCCCGGGCCGGCCTGGTCGTGGCGGGGTCGCGCGGCCGGGGCGAGCTGGCCAGCCTGCTGCTCGGCTCCGTCGGGTACACGCTGATCCACCACGCGGACTGCCCGGTCGTCATCGCACGGACGCCGAAGGACTGACCACAGCGGAAGATGCCCCCGCGCGTCCTGCGCGGGGGCATCTTGTGCTGTCTCATGCCGCCAGGACGGCGACCAGGTCCTTCACCGTGACCATCCCGACCGGCAGGCCGATGTCGTCCACGATCGCGACGGCGTCCACGCCGTGCTCCTGCATGAACCTGGCCACCTGCCCGACCGTCGCCGTGTGCGCCATCGTGGCCCGCACCCCGCCCAGCATCTGCCCGACCCGCTGCCGGCCCAGCCCGAACGGGTCGATCGCCCACGCCGCAGCCAGCGCCCGGTCCGTCAGCACACCCGCGCACAGCCCGTCGGTACCCAGGACGACCAGGTGCCGGATGCCATGTGTGGTGAGGATCCGCAGTGCCTCGACCGGTGCGGCGTCGATCACCACCGCCACCACCGGCCGCGACATCACCTCCATCACCGGCTGCCGTGTGACGTCTTTGCTGTCGTTCACAGGAACAGTTCCCATCGCCGCCTCCCTCCTCCACCCAGCGTGACGCCGCGACGGCAGGCCAGGCAGTGCCGAACGGCCCGGGTGACACGGTCCTGCTGACCCTGCCGGGCCCCTCGCCGCACGGCCAGTCTGAGGGCGTGAGGGAAACAGCCGCGACCACGAGCGAGACAACCCCGCCGTTGCGGGGCCTGGAACCCGGCGAGGTCGCCGCGCTCCTGGCCCGCCACGGCCCGAACACCACGCCCGTCCCGCCGCCACGCCGGCTGGCCTCCCGGGTCGGCGAGCAGCTCCGCGAGCCGCTGATCCTGCTCCTGCTGGGCGCGATGGCCGTGACGATCGTGCTCCGCGACGTCTCGGACACCATCGTCATCGCCCTGGTCATCGTGCTGAACACGACCGTGGGTATCCGCCAGGAGATCCGCGCGGACCGGGCCGTGGCCGCCCTGCGGGAACTCGCCGCGCCACACGCCAGGGTCGTCCGCTCCGGGCAGCCCCAGGTGATCCCGGCGGCGGAGCTGGTGCCTGGCGATGTGGTGCGGGTCGAGGCCGGCGACATCGTCCCGGCCGATCTCGCCCTCGCCGAGGCCGCGCAGCTCACGGTCGACGAGGCCGCGCTGACCGGCGAGTCCGTGCCCGTCACCAGGGGGCCGGGCGGTGAGCTGTCCGGCGGGACCGTGGTGGCCGCCGGGCGCGGCTGCGGCGTCGTCACCCGGACCGGGCCGGCCAGCGCGCTCGGGCAGATCACGGCCCTCGTCGCCGCCCAGCCCCGCAAGCCGACACCCCTCCAGCGGCGCCTCGCCGGGCTCAGCCGGGCCATCGGAGCCGTGGTGGTGGCGGTGTCGGCCCTGGTCATGGTGCTTGGCATGGCCAGTGGCCGACCAGCGGGCGAGATGCTGCTCGTGGCGGTCAGCCTCACTGTCGCCGCCGTACCCGAGTCCCTGCCGGCCGTGGTCACCGTCGCCCTCGCGCTTGGTGCTTTCCGGATGGCCCGCCGCTCGGCCGTCGTCCGCCAGCTTCCCGCCGTGGAGACCCTCGGGTCGGTGACGGTACTGGCCGCCGACAAAACCGGCACCCTCACCGAAGGCGTGATGGCCGTCGAGAAGATCGCCTGCGGGGGCTCGGTGTTCACAGTGGACGGACGCGGCTACGACCCTGCCGGGACTGTGCAGGCAGGAGCCGACCCGCAGCGGCTCCGGCGGCTCGCGCTGGCCATGCTGCTGTGCAACGACGCGGACCTCGTACCACCAGCGGCTCCCGGTGAGCGCTGGCGGCCCGCCGGTGATCCGATGGAAGCCGCACTGGTCACCGCAGCCGCGCGGTGCGGCGTCGAAGCGGCCGAGCGTGACCGGTACCCGCGCGTGCTGGAGTTCCCGTTCGACGCCGTCCGCCGCCGGATGAGCACCGTGCACGAGGCCGGTGGCGAGTACCTGGTTCTCTGCAAGGGCGCGCCCGAGTCCGTCCTGAACCACGACGTCCTCCACATCGCCGGCGACGACCTGGCCGAGGCCGAGACGCTGGCCGCCAGCCTGGCCAGCGCAGGACTGCGCGTCCTGGCCGTTGCCAGTGACAACCGCGACTCTGTACCCGCACCGGAGCGCGCCGAGGCCGGCCTGACGCTCCTCGGGCTCGTCGCGCTGGGCGACCCGATCCGCGAGGGCGCGGTGGAGGTGGCCCGCCAGTTCGAGCGCGCGGGTATCCGGCTGATCCTGATCACCGGGGACCACCCGGCCACCGCCCGCGCGATCGGTACCCAGATCGGCATCATCGACGGCGAAGGCGAGGTCCTGCCCGGCGACGGCGACTTCGACCCCGGCAGGCTCGCGCACGTCCGCGTGTTCGCCCGCACCCGGCCCGAGCGCAAGCTCGCCATCGTCCGCGCGCTCCAGGACCGCGGCGAGATCGTGGCGATGACCGGCGACGGTGTCAACGACGCACCGGCCCTGCGCGCGGCCGACATCGGCGTCGCGATGGGCAAGGGCGGTACGGAGGCGGCGCGGCAGGCGGCCCACCTCGTCCTCGCCGACGACAACCTCGCGACCGCAGCGGCAGCCGTCGCGGAGGGCCGCCGCATCTACGCCAACATCCGCCGCTTCCTCGCCTACGGGCTGGCCGGCGGGCTCGCCGAGGTACTGGTGATGCTGGCAGGCCCGTTCGCCGGCTTCGCCGTGCCGCTGCTGCCCGCCCAGATCCTGTGGATCAACATGCTCACGCACGGCCTGCCGGGCGTCGCGCTCGGCGCGGAACCCGGCGACCGCGACGCCATGCACCAGCCGCCGCGACGGCCGGGTTCGGCGATTCTCGGTGGCGGGCTCGCCGCCCAGATCGCCGTCCTCGGGGCCCTGATCACCCTCGTGGCGGGCGGCATGGCGATCGCCGCCTCGCGTTCGGGCTGGCCGTGGCAGACCGTCCTGTTCACCACGCTCGGCCTCGCGCAGCTCGGCGTGGCACTGGCCGTCCGCGCCCGCCCCGAACCGGGGCAGGCCCGTACGTGGTGGCTGCCGGCCGCCGTCGCCCTGTCGCTGGGCGGGCAGCTCGCGGCGCTGTGGCTGCCGCCGCTGCGCACGCTGCTCGGTACCGAATCACTGAACCTGAACCAGCTCCTGGCGTGCGTGGCGGCAGCAAGCGTGCCCGGCATCGCCCTCGCAGCGTTCAGGACCATCACAGCACCCAGGAGGTGAGCACCATGATGTACGGATACGGCCCAGGCATGGGATGGATGCTGGTCATGAGCCTGCTGTGGGCCGGGCTGCTGGCCGCGGCCGTGTGGACGGTCGTGCGCCTGGCCGGGCCAGGAACCCCCGGCCGCCGCCGGGAGGAGACCCCGGCGGAGATCCTCGACCGGCGGCTGGCCGCTGGCGAGATAGACCCCCAGTCCTATGACGACATCCGGACCCGGATAGGTCACTGAACCCCTTCAGCGGAGGCTGCATCATGTGGATCACTTTTCTCGGCGCGGCAGGCACCGTGACCGGCAGCAGGCACCTCGTCGAGGCCGGTGACAGCCGCATCCTCGTGGACTGCGGCATGTTCCAGGGCGACCGGGAGCTGCGCCGCCGCAACTGGCAGCCGCTGGGCTACCCGCCCGGCCAGCTCGACGCCGTCGTCCTCACCCACGCCCACCTCGACCACTGCGGCTGGCTGCCCCGGCTCGTCGCCGAGGGCTTCACCGGGCAGGTGCTGTGCAGCCCGTCCACAGCGGAACTGGCCGCCATCATCCTCCGCGACGCCGCACACCTCCAGGAAGAAGACGCCGAGTACGCCAACCGGATCGGCTCCAGCCGCCACCACCCGGCCCTGCCGCTCTTCGACACGGCAGCGGCCGAACGGGCCATCGGGCTGCTGTCCCCCGTCGCCTTCGGGGAAACGGTCACCTACGGCGGCGCGGACATCACCCTCCACCGGGCCGGCCACATCCTCGGCTCGGCCACTGTCACGATCAGCGACGGAACGCGGACGGTGACCTTCAGCGGCGACCTCGGCCGCGACACCCACCCGCTCCTGCTGCCGCCCGACCCGCTGCCGGACAGCGACGCCGTCGTCATCGAGTCCACCTACGGCGACCGCCAGCACCCGCCGCGCAGCCTTGACCGGTTCGCCACGGAAATCAACGCCAGCCTGCGGCGCGGCGGGGTCGTCCTGATGCCAGCCTTCGCCGTGGACCGTACCGCCGTCCTGCTCATGTCCCTGCGCGAACTCGTCGCCTCGGGCCGTGTCCCGGACGTGCCGGTCTTCGCTGACAGCCCGATGGCCCTGGCGGCGCTGGACGTGTACCGCAAAGCCATCGCCGGCCAGGCACCCGACATCCGCCCCCTCGAACCCGGCGACCCCTTCGACCCCGGCAAGCTCAAGCTGGTACCCGGGAAGGAAGGCTCCGTCCAGCTCAACCACCCCGGCTTCCCCTGCGTCATCATCTCCGCCGCCGGCATGCTCACCGGCGGGCGCGTCGTGCACCACTTCGAGGCGCTGGCACCCGACCCGCGCAACCTGATCCTGCTCGCGGGCTTCCAGGTACCCGGGACGCGCGGGCGGGCCATCGCCGACGGAGTACGCGAGATCAAGGCGTTCGGCCGGTACACCACTGTGCGGGCCAGGGTCGTGACGCTCGACGAGTTCTCCTGCCACGCCGACGCCGACGGGCTGATCCGCTGGCTGGGCTCGGGCGGGAGGCCCCCAGCCACGTGCTTCGTCGTGCACGGTGAGCACGATCCCGCCACCGCCCTCGCCAGCCGCATCCGTGGCGAGCTCGGCCGGGCGGCCGTCATCCCGAGGATGGGCGAGCGGGTACGACTCTGAGCCGCAGGTACGTCCAAATTGGTTGTTGAATTTCAGGAAGACAAAGCCTCTATGGGCTTTTGCTACCTTTACTCCCGCAATGATCAAGAGGCCTGAGCGGGACGGGGACTGTGGTGACGGGATCGGTACTGGGCGCGGACTCCGGGGCACCATCGGCCTGGGCGCGCACCGCGCCCGCTCCGTGCCGATGACCCCCGGCTGGCGCATGGATCCCGGGGCGCTCCGCGAGGCCAGCCACCGCACCGCTCGCCCGCCGTATCCAGGAGGCGGGACACGCCTACCTCGGCACCGTCCGGATCGGCGGCGAGACCGTGCCGAGGAAGACCTCCTCACACTGCTCGACGAGGTCCACACCCACGCCAAACACCTCGCCGAAGACTAGGCGCTCCGGTCCATCCGGCCCCCTCCCGGCGGGACCTTTCCGCTCGGGCAAAGGACTTCCGGCACTACGGATCACGGCCGCAGCGGCGTGGGATGGAGGAGAACCCGCGCGATCAAGGAGGCATGTGATGCGAGCGATGGTGTACGGCGGCCCCGGAAACCGGGCGTGGACCGAGGTCCCCGACCCGGTGATCAGCGACCCCGGCGATGTGATCATCCGCGTGGACGCCGTGACGATCTGCGGCACGGACCTCCACATCCTCGGCGGGGACGTCCCCGAAGTCGCCCCCGGCCGGGTCCTCGGCCACGAGGCCGTCGGCACCGTCGCCGCCCTCGGCAGCGGGGTCTCCACCCTGCGGGCAGGCGACCGGGTACTGGCGTCCTGCATCTCCGCGTGCGGCACGTGCCAGTACTGCAGGCAAGGTTCCTACGGCCAGTGCCTCGGCGGAGGCGGCTGGGTACTCGGGCACACCATCGACGGCGTGCAGGCCGAGTACGCGCGGATACCCTTCGCGGACCTCTCCACCCACAAGCTCCCGGCCGCGCTGCCCGACGAAACGGCGGTACTGCTCGCCGACATCCTGCCCACCTCCTACGAGGTCGGGGTCCTCAACGGGCACGTGCGGCCCGGCGACACCGTCGTCATCATCGGCGCGGGACCCATCGGCCTGGCAGCCGTGGCCACAGCGAAGCTGTACTCGCCCTCGCGGATCATCGTGGTCGACAAGGCCGCCTCCCGGCTCGATGCCGCCAAGCTTTCCGGTGCCGACGAGGCGGTCACACCCGACCGGGATCTCGCCGGGCTCGTGCGCTCGATGACCGGCGGGCTCGGCGCCGACGTCGTGATGGAAGCCGTCGGTACCCCAGCCACCTTCGAGCTGTGCACCACCCTGGTCCGGCCCGGCGGGCACATCGCCAACATCGGCGTCCACGGCAAACCCGCGACCCTGCACCTCGAAGACCTGTGGATCCGCAACATCACCATCACCACCGGCCTCGTCGACACCTACTCCACACCCGCGCTGCTGCGGATGCTCACCGCCGGGCAGCTCGACCTCAGCCACATGGTCACCCACCGGTACGACCTCAGCGAGTTCGAGACCGCCTACGACACGTTCGCCGACCCGGCCGCCACCGGCGCCCTGAAAGTCGTCGTGTCCCGCAGCTGAGAGAACTGCCCGCGCCGGATTCCACAGTGGAGTTCACGTCGCGGACGGAGCTGTCCCGCCTGGCCGCACCGGTGCTGGCGGCTTCAGGTGATTTCAGGAAGCCGATGGGCGGGCGATGAGTACCGGGCAGTGCGCGTGGTGCAGCAGCTGGAGCCCGGTGGCACCCACCAGCAGGGCGCGCAGCCCGCCGTAGCCGCGGGTACCGGCGACGACCAGCCGGGCATGCCGGGAGGCCTCCACCAGCGCCCGCGCCGGGCCGCCGGAGTAGAGCTGGATGTCGACGCGTACCTGCGGGTGGCGGGCCAAGGCCTGCGACACGAGCTGTGTGAGCCAGTGCCGCTCAGCGGTCTCCATCTCCGCCGCGTAGTCGTCGGGGAGCCCGGGGTACCGCAGGGCTGGCGGATCCCACGCCCGGATCACGGTCAGCCCGCACCCGGACGCGGCGGCCTCGGCAACGGCGAGCTCGACAGCGGCCTGGTCGCGTTCCGTGTCCACACCGGCCACGACCGGGCCATCGGCCTGGTAGGCGTCCGCCCGGACGATCACCACCGGCACCGGCGCGTGCGAGGCGACCCGCAAAGCCACCGACCCCAGCAGCAGGCCAGCGAATCCGTCCCGCCCGCGCGATCCGGTCACCAGCAGGGTAGCGTCCTGCGACTGTTCGATGAGGAGGGTCGCCGGATCGCCGAGCAGCGCGGCCCCGGTCACCTCGATGCCGGGTGCCAGCATCCGCGCCTCCGACACCGCCTCGGCGACCAGCGTCTCGGCGGCACGCAACGCCTCCCCCTCATCCGGCGGGACGGGAATCGGCAGATCCACCCAGGCACGCTGGTAGGCGTGGATCACCCGCAGGGCACACTGCCTGCGCTGGGCTGCCTCAGCGGCCCACGCCAGCGCCGCACCAGCCGCAGGTGAGGCGTCCACGCCGGCGACGATCTCCCGCCTCATGCCCGGCTGCCCTCTGCGCGTGGAATGACGTCTACTGCTGCCGCTCTCATGACCGGCTCCTTCCGCCGAGAGTTCCCCGGACGTCATCACACCGCGACTGTGCGGTCCAGGCATAGGGCCATAAGTCCCGCACCAGGACGAAAGATCATTGATCGTGTACCCGGGTGAGGAACCCGACCAGCCCGAAGCCGGTCACGGCTTCCTCATTTCAGCCGGGTCGCGCAGTCCCGGTCACTCATAGTCCCGGCCCTCTCCCGGTTCGGCGTCGCCCTGATCCAGGCGGAAGGGCGGGTAGACGTCCGTCAGCAGCGCCACGTACGCGCCCGTGCGGATCATCCAGCGGTTGATGCCGAGCAGCAGGTCGTAGACGCCCTGCGGGTACCTGCCGGTGAACAGCAGGGCGACCACGGCGATCAGGATCAGGACCGGCATGAGGCCGGCCGGGAACTCCGCGACGACCTCGTTGTCCACCGAGCTCCGCACCGTCCACGTCGCCACACCCGCGAACGCGCCGACGACCAGCACATGCGGGATGGCCAGCAGCCAGGCGACCAGCGGCCGCCAGCACGGTAGCCGGTCCGGGTAGCCGATCTGGAGGCCTGCCGGGTACTCCGGCACCTCGGCCAGCGTGAACGGCGGATACCGGTCCGTGCCCAGTACCTCGTAGCCGTAGTAGTCGACCCGCCAGGCCCAGCGCAGCACACCCGTGTTGAAGGTGTGGATGCCCCGCGGCAGCCACTTCACCAGCCACAGCCAGCGGCTCAGCGGCAGCTCGCGGCGGGCGCGCAGCCGTACCGGATACGTCTTCATATCTCGATGAGACCGCCAGAGGCGGCACCTCCGTCAGTGCCACACTGACCGGCAGGACAGGACCAGCGGCCCCTGCTGAGACAGCGCACGGCACCGCCGCCGGCCTGTTCTGGCAACGGCGGCGGCACCTTCCTGTGAGGACGGTGAAACAGCACCCGGTCAGCGGAGCCACGGCATCCGGCGGACCAGGCGGGTACGCGCCCACCACCGGCCCAGGCCGAGGGTGTCACCGGCGCTGGTGAGGGCCAGGCCGATCAGCAGGCCGGCGGAGATCAGGTGGTCGTCGATCACGGGGTTCGTGGCGGGCGGCAAGACCACCGTCCACATCATGACCAGCAGCAGCGCGCCCGCGGTGGCGGCGACCCGCATGCCGATGCCGAGGATCAGCGCCACGCCGATGCCCGCCAGCCCGGCCATGAACAGGGCGTCGGCCCAGGCGGTACCGGCGATCGAGTGGTAGAAGTCCGCCAGCGGCCCCTTCGCGGAGTTCTTCAGGAAGCCCTGGGTGGGGTGCCCGCCCTCGATCCAGGCCGCGGCGGGTTTCGTGGCGTATCCGAGGCCGAACATCTTGTCCAGGAACGCCCACAGGAAGATCCAGCCCGTACCGAGGCGCAGCAGGGCGAAAACGTACCGGGCTGCCCCGGCTCGGCTGGCCGTCTCGGTGCGCGACCAGGTGGCGGCTGGCGGGTGTGAGATCGCGGTCATCGTCGGTCCCCTTGTTCGTGAGTGCCGTGGTGTCGCCTTCAGCGTCGCGCCGGGCCGGCATCGCGCGGCAGGGCCGCCCCTCCCGGGTACCGCAGGCCGGTAGCACCTACCTGACCAGGCCGTCCGGCACTGGCCCGGGGATCGGCCACCGGGGAACGTGAGGCTGAGCGAGCCCAGCTCATACAGCGGCGCCCGCACAGGTGTCCACATTGGAGGAATCATGAGCAAGCGCACGGTCTCCCCCGTCATCGCAGCCGTCGACGGCTCGGACGCCAGCCTGGCCGCACTCGACGCCGCGGCCAGCCACGCCGCGTCGCGGGGCCGGCCGCTGGAGATCATGCACAGCCACACCAGCGCGGCCCTGTACGGCGCGGTTCTGGGCGAGCCGTACCCGCCGGAGTACAGCGACCCGCCGGTTCACGTCGTGCAGATCCTCACCAGGGCCGAGCAGCGGGCCCGGGACGCCCACCCGGACCTGGCCGTCGAAACCCACCTCATCCACACCGCCCCGGCCGCCTGGCTCGTCGAGCGCTCGCGGGACGCGGCGCTGATCGTCGTCGGCTCGCGGGGCGCGGGCGGGTTCACCGGGCTGCTGCTCGGCTCGGTGTCCAGCCAGGTCGCCACGCACGCGCTGTGCCCGGTGATGGTCGTGCGCGGCGACTCCGCCCGGCCGTCCACCGCGCCGGTCGTCGCCGGGGTGGACGGCTCCGAGCACAGCCAGGCCGCGCTGGACTTCGCGTTCGAGGAGGCTTCGCGGAGACAGGCGCCTCTGGTCGCGGTGTACGCGTGGAAGACGGCTCCCCGGGACCTGCCGATGCCCGGACGGCTGTCGGTGTTCGGTTTCGACCAGGCCCAGGAGATCTCCGAGCGGATCCTGGCCGAGGCGCTCGCCGGGTACGGCGAAAAGTACCCAGATGTGAAGGTGACCCCGGTCCTGTCCTTCGACTTCGATCCCGCGATGCTCCTCACCGACGAGTCGACGGAGGCCGCTCTGGTCGTCGTCGGCAGCCGGGGCCGGGGCGAGGTGGCCAGCCTGCTGCTGGGCTCGGTCGGCTACACACTCATCCACCACGCCGCCTGCCCGGTCGTCATCGCACGGACCGCCGGCCGGTAGCCGCCAGCAGAGGAGGGATGACCCATGTCCTGGCTGGTGGTGACGATCGGCCTGCTGGCGGCGCTGGCCGTGCTGGCGGCGGGTTTCCTGGTGACGCCGCGCCCCCTGGCCCCGCCACCGGAAACAGCTCCACCCCACGGGACGCTGCCGCCGCACGACGGCTGGCCCCAGCCGGTCCGGCGGCACTACGCGGCCAGCACCGGGCGATCGTCCGGGCCGGTCATGACCTTCGCGTTGTGGGGGCGGGCGAGGATGCGCATCCGGGGCGTGCCCCTGCGCGCGACGTTCTGGTCCGGGCACCGCATCGGTGTGTCCGCCCGCCAGGACATCACCGTCACCTGGTACGGGCTACCGGTACTGCGCGGCGTCGACACGTTCAGCGGCGGCCACGGCCGGATGGTGATCGCCGGGCGGGCTGTCACCGGCCCCGAGATCGACCAGGGCGAGAACCTGTTCGTCTGGGCCGAGCTGGTCCTCCTGCCATCCGCCATCGTGCGCCGTGGCGCGGTGTGGCTGCCCGACGGCGAGCACAGCGCGATTCTCGTCGTGCCGTACGCCGGCGGCACCGACACGCTCCGGTTCCGCTTCGACCCCGTCACCGGGCTGCTGTCGGAGGGCTTCGCCCTGCGGTACCGCGAGCCCGGCGGCGAGAAGATCGGCTGGAAGCTGGAGTACCGGGACTGGCGGCACTACGGCGGCATGCTGTTCCCGTCCCGCCTCACCGTGACGTGGGCGGACCAGGCCAGGCCGTGGTTCGAGCTGGCCGTGGACGGCGTGGCCGTCAACCCGGCCCTGACCGCGATGTAGTGCCGGACGGCCCGGTCAGGACGGGACGACAGGCCCGGTACAGCACACCGGTACCCGGCAGACGATGAGAACCACCGCCGCAGCCTGGAGGAGACGGCCAATGACCAGCACCATCAGCGGTACCGGCGCGCAGCATCTGGGTACGGCCAACCGGCTCGTTCTCGGGATTCTGCACTCCCCGCTGCACTTCCTGCTGGACCCTGGAATCTGTGAGCTGGCCTTCACCGGCCACCGGACAGGCCGCCTGATCCGGCTGCCCGTGATGTACGCCAAGGAGGGGCCGACCGTGGTGGTCCTGGCCGGGAACGCCGAAGCCAAACGCTGGTGGCGCAACTTCCGCAGCCCCCGCCCCGTCACCGTGACTCTGGCCGAGCAGGCACTGCCGGGCACCGCCGCCGTCATCAGAGCGTCCGACCCCGGCTACGACGAGGCCACCGCGATCTACTGGGCCCGCCACCCCGGCGTGCGGCTCCTGCCCGGCGACAAGCTGATCCGCATCACCCTCCAGGAGCAGCCATCATGCGCGTGATCACCAGCCATCCGCTGTCCTCCGGTGAACTCCACGCCCTCGACGCGCACTGGCGCGCCGCGAACTACCTCGCCGCCGGGCAGATCTTCCTGCTCGCCAACCCGCTGCTGCGTGAGCCGCTGCGCCCGGAACACGTCAAGCCACGGCTGCTCGGCCACTGGGGCACCAGCCCCGGCCTGAACTTCGCCTACACCCACCTCAACCGGATCATCGCCGGGCGCGACCAGCCCGTGCTGTTCGTGACCGGCCCCGGCCACGGCGGCCCGGCCCTGCTGGCCAGCACCTGGCTGGAGGGCACCTACAGCGAGACGTACCCTGACGTGTCCCTCGACGAGGCCGGCATGGCCCGCCTGTTCCGCCAGTTCTCCTTCCCCGGCGGCGTACCCAGCCACGTCGCGCCGGAGACCCCCGGCTCCATCCACGAAGGCGGCGAGCTCGGCTACTCGCTCGCCCACGCCTACGGAGCGGCCTTCGACAACCCGGGCCTGGTCGTGGCGTGCGTGATCGGCGACGGGGAAGCAGAAACCGGCCCCCTCGCCGCCGCCTGGCACTCGAACAAGTTCTGCGACCCGGCCCGCGACGGAGCCGTGCTGCCGATCCTGCACCTCAACGGCTACAAGATCGCCAACCCCGCCGTGCTGGCCCGCATCGGCGACGACGAGCTGACCGCCCTGCTCACCGGCTACGGCTACGAGCCGTTCCTTGTCTCCGGCGACGACCCGGCCGCCATGCACCAGGAGATGGCCGCCACGATGGACGCCGTCTTCGACCGCCTCGCCGCGATCCGCTACGAACCCATCCGCCCGCGCTGGCCCATGATCGTGCTGCGCACGCCGAAGGGATGGACCGGACCGGCCACACTGGACGGCCGGCCCGTCGAGGGGACGTGGCGCTCCCACCAGGTACCCCTCCCGAAAGCAAAGACCGACAACGGCCAGCTGGCAGCCCTGGAAACCTGGATGCGCTCCTACCGGCCGCAGGAACTCTTCGCGCCGTCAGGCGCGCCCATGCCCGAGATCACCAGCTGGCTCCCCCGCGGCGAACTGCGCATGGGCGCCACACCCCACGCCAACGGCGGCCTGCTCACCCGCGCACTGAACCTGCCACCCATCCGTGACCACGCCGTCAAAGCCGGTGAGCAGCACGAAGCGACCCGGGTCCTCGGCGGCTGGCTGCGCGACGTCATGGCCGCCAACCCGCGCGACTTCCGCCTGTTCGGCCCCGACGAGACAGCGTCCAACCGCCTCGACGCCGTCTACGAGGTCACCGGCAAAGCCTGGCAGGCCACCACACTGGACACCGACGAGCACCTCGAACCCCGCGGCCGCGTCATGGAGATCCTCTCCGAGCACACCTGCCAGGGCTGGGCCGAGGGCTACACCCTCACCGGCCGCCACGGCCTGTTCTCCTGCTACGAGGCGTTCATCCACATCGTCGACTCAATGGTCAACCAGCACGCCAAATGGCTCAAGGTCTCCAGCGGCATTCCGTGGCGACGCCCGGTCCCGTCCCTCAACTACCTGCTCACCTCACATGTCTGGCGGCAGGACCACAACGGCTTCTCCCACCAGGACCCCGGCTTCATCGACCACGTCGTGAACAAAAAAGCAGAAACCATCAGGGTGTACCTGCCACCCGACGCCAGCACCCTCCTGTCCGTCACCGACCACTGCCTGCGAACCTCCGGCTACATCAACGTCATCGTCGCCGGCAAGCAGCCAGCCCCCACCTGGCTGGACATGGACGCGGCGATCGCGCACTGCGCCCGCGGCCTGGGCATCTGGGACTGGGCCTCGGCGGACGACGGCGACCCCGGCGTCGTCCTCGCCTGCGCCGGAGACGTACCCACCCTCGAAACCCTCGCCGCCGCCACCCTCCTCCGCGAACACCTGCCAGCCGTACGCGTACGCGTCGTCAACGTCGTCGACCTCATGCGGTTGCAGGCCCCCAGCCAGCACCCGCACGGCCTGCCCGACCCCGAGTACGACGCCATCTTCACGACAGACAAGCCGGTCATCTTCGCGTACCACGGCTACCCGGCCCTCATCCACCGCCTCACGTACCGCCGCGCAGGGCACGCGAACCTCCACGTCCGCGGGTACCAGGAAGAAGGCACCACCACCACGCCCTTCGACCTGCTCATGATGAACGGCCTCGACCGCTACCGCCTCGCCATCGACGTCATCGACCACGTCCCCGGCCTCGCCCGCACCGCAGCCGTCACCCGCCAGCACCTCGCCGACGCCCGCGCAGCCACCCGGGCCCACATCCTCGAACACGGCGACGACCCGCCACACATCAAGAACTGGACATCTCCAGCCCACTAGCCCAGCGAACCGCCAGCTCACCCGTCAGAAGGATCTGCCGCCCCGGCTCCGGGAACCGCTGATTCCTGCGGGCCGATCGCGGGCGGGCAAGCAAAAGGCCAGCCCCTGATTCTCAGGAACTGGCCTTTGTCGTCCTACTTGCTGGTAGGCGTAACAGGGATTGAACCTGTGACCCCTTCCGTGTCAGGAAAGATCCCCGCACGTGCGGGGTCGAGGACTTCGCGCGTTCGGGTTTGACGAGGCGCAGGGGAAGATTCCCGCAGAAGCTGGGATGTTCACCGGTCTAAGTGCCCGTGAAGTCCACCCCTCGCCAGGCACCAGAAGGTTCAAGTCCGCAGGCAACTTTCCCGATCCATGATGGACCGGGGCCCGGGAATGGGTGGTCCCGTCCTGCTAGGCCGGGCGGCCGAGGAAGAAAGCAGCAAGGGCCGGGGCGATCGCGGCGGGCTTCGACTCGGGGCCGAAATGGTCCAGCTTCGGGAACAACGTCACCCCGGAGGCTGGCAGCACGGTGTGCAGGTGCGCCGCTGCCTTCCCGGCCCCGGTGGTCCCGGCCTCCTTGCCTGCCATCAGCAGGACCGGCTGGCTGATCCGGCGGTACTCGGTGAAAGCCCCGTCCCTCGCCGCGATCTCGGCGTGCTCGCGGATCGCGGCGGCCAGCAGGGCGTGCTTCTGCTGGCGCTCCGGCTTCTTGAGAGCGATGGGGAGAATGAGCCGCAGCAGCCAGCGCGGAGCCTTGCCGCTGGTCTCGGGATTGACCCCCTGGACGAAGGTCAGGAACGCCTCGGCCGGCTGGCCAGCATCGAGCTGACGCCGGCACTCCCCCGCCCAGCCGAACGGGATGGAACCGCCGATGGACACGCCGGGCTCGTAGACGGCGATCCGGTCAAAGGGTGAGCCGGCCAGCGCGGACTCCAGGGTGAGGAAGCCGCCGAAGCTGTGGCCGAACACGAGACGGGCGCCGGTCGCGGCCCGGACGGCTTCGATGTCGGCGCATTCGGCCGCCACGCCGTACCTGTCACCCTGCGGGCCGCTGGCTCCGCGTCCGCGCCGCTCGATGACGTGCACCGTGAAGGTCCCGGCCAGCGCTGCCGCGAGCCCGTCGAAGTCGGCCGCGAGCGCGAACGCTCCTGGTACCACCAGCAGACCCGGGCCGGATCCGGTACTGCGGTAGCTGATCACGGTGCCGTCGGCGGAGTACACCGATCCGAGTACGACGCCGGGCTTCACGGCTGGGGCGGTCATGCTGACCCTCCTGTCAGGAATGAGGACGCGTGTCCCGGACACGGTGCATGGGCACGCTGCATTCCGGCTGCATTCCCGCTTTCAGGTCAGCGGTTCCCGAGCCTTTCCCGCATCCGGGCGGCGGATTCCCCGGAACCGAGCCCGGAGTAGAGGTCCATCGCCTTGTGCCAGTGGGCGGCGGCAGCCTCGGCGTCACCGAGGACCGACCAGGCGTCGCCGGAGCCTTCGTGGGCACGGGCGTGCTCGTCGAGCGGGCCTTCCATCGCCAGTACTTCCTCGTACCTGCCCAGGGCCGAGCGCGGCTCGTCCGTGCGCAGCAGCCCGCCGAGTGCGTTGAGGACGGCGATCTCCAGGAACGGGTCGCCGATCTCCCGGGCGACCGTCAGCGCTTCGTTCTGGGTGTCCAGTGCTTCGCTGCGGTGGCCTGCGGCTTCGAGGGTCAGGCCGAGGTTGCACAGCGCGTACCCCTCGTTGTTGCGCTCGCCGATCTCGCGGGCGATCGCGACCGCCTGCCGGAGCGGCCCGATCGCCTGCTCGTGCCGGCCGGACTGCACGTATGCCCCGCCCACATTGCCGAGGTGACGGCCTTCACCGGCCCGGTCGCCAGCCTGCCGTGCCACCTCGATGGCCAGCCGGGCCTGGGTGATCGAGTCGTCGTACCGCCCGAGCCGGAAGTACACGACGCCCATGTTGCCCAGTGCGAGGGACTCGCCCATGCGGTCACCGACCTCGCGGCTGGCTTCTGCCGCCCGGCGGTCGAAGTCCAGGGCTTCCGTGTACAGGCCCAGCGCCTGGTACGCGCTGCCGAGACCGCTGAGGGTACGGCCCTCACCGAGGCGGTCGCCGGTGCGCTGGTCGAGTTCCAGGGCCTGGTGGTGGTGCCGGATGGCTTCCTCGGTCCGGCCCCGGCGGCGGTACACGATGCCGAGGTTGCGCAGCGCCGTCGTCTCGGCCCGCAGGTCGCCGGTGTCGCGGCTCGCCCGCACCGCACGCTGGTGCAGGACTTCGGCCTCGTCGTATCCGGCACGCTCCGTCAGGTACCGGGCCAGCAGCGCCGCGAGCACGCAGACGAAGCCCGGCGGCGCGGCCGGGTCGGCTGCAGCGGCCAGCAGCCCCGCACGTTCGCCGTCGAGCCACGCGCGGGCGTCGTGGGCCGTGGCGAACGCGGTCACGGGCTGGGTGCCTGGCATGCCGGGGCTCGGCATGTTCTCGTGGTCGTGCGGGTGGAGTACCGCGACGGCGGCGTCCACCGTGCACACGTAGTACGTGCAGAGCCGGTCGAGGGCCTGGCGGCGGCGGGACTCCGGCTGGTCCAGGAGTGCCCGCTCCCTGGCGTAGGCGGCGACGAGGTCGTGGAATCCGTACCGCCCCGAGCCGGACGGCAGCAGCAGGTGGGCCGCCGTCAGCGCGGTGAGCTGCTCGGCTGTCTCCTGTGGCGTACCGCCGGACAGAGCCGCTGCGGCTTCGACGCTGAAGTCGGGACCCGGGTGCAGGGCCAGCAGCCGCAGCATCCAGGCGTGGCCGGGTGGAAGGCTCCGGTCGGACAGGGCGAGAGCGGCACGGACACCGCCTTCCAGTGCCAGCGCGCTCAGCGCCGCCGGGTAGTCGGCCAGTTCCCAGTCCGGGTGGTCCCGGAGGTGACAGCCGATGATGGACAGCCCGAGGGGCAGGTGGCCGAGGAGCGCGGCGATCTGCGCGGCGGCCGCGGTGTCGGCGTCGATCCGGTCGCGGCCCGCCGTGCCGCGCAGCAGGTCCAGGGACTCCTGCGGGGTGAACGTGCCCAGCGCCAGGTGTTCCGTCCCGCCGAGGCCGGTCAGGCGGCGCCGGCTGGTGATCAGGACCCGGCAGCCCGGGGAGTCCGGCAGCAGCGGCCTGACCTGGTCCGCGCTGGCGGCGTTGTCGAGGACGACCAGCGCGGGAGTGCAGGCGACCAGGCTGCGGTACGCGGCTGCGCGGCCGTCGAGCGTTGGCGGGATGCGTTCCCCGGCCACGCCGAGCAGGCGCAGGAAGGATTCCAGTACCGCCGAGGGGTCGGCCGGCGGGCTGTGCTGGTCGAATCCGCGCAGGTTCACGAAGAGCACCCGGTCCCGGCCGGCCAGCTGGTGCCCGATGTGGACGGCCAGTGCGGTCTTCCCGATCCCGGCCATGCCCTCCAGCGCGGAGATCATCACCACGTGGCCGGGTGCCGAGGCCAGGACGCGCTCCACGAGCCCGGTACGCCCGGCGAAGGCCGGCAGGTCCGCCGGGAGCTGGGCGTGGGCGGTGACGCTGGCTGCGGCGTCCGCCTCGCCCAGCACGACCCGCAGGGCCTGCCGCCACCGCTGGACGGCGGCCGGCTCCGGAGCCAGCGCGGTGACCACGGCGATGAGCAGTTCCGCGTTGAGCCGGTGGCGGCCGAGCTGGAAGCACCCCCAGATCGTGCTGCGAGCCGGCCACTCACCCCGGGGCTGCCCGGCCGCCTCAGCCGCACGGTGCACCCGCTGCGTGATCTCCGTCAGTGAGGGGTTGCCGGCCCACACCCGCAGCTGGCGCAGTGCCGTGACGAAACCGTCGAGTGTGCGCGCCGGGCCGGGATCTGGTGCTTCTCCGGACATCACTGCCGCCTCCCTGATGGATCGCCACGATTCTATGCAAGCGCCACGCGGCGGTTCAGGGCCGTTGAGTGTCGTTCAGGATCGTTCAGCTTCGGCAGGGCGGTGTCCACTGTGCCCGAGGCTGGACGTGCGGGCAGGCGCCGGCCCTGACTCCCGGGGGGACAGGGCTGGCCTGTCCACCAGCACATCCGGTTCACCAGGACATCCGACCGAAGGAAACAGCATGCGTAAGAAGATCGCTCTCGCCGCTGTCGCCATGACCGCGGCTCTGGCTCCGCTCGCCGTCGCCACGCCGGCCCAGGCCGATACGAACGGCCCGTCCGGCTGCAACAAACGAGTGTGTATCTACACCGCCTACACCGGCTCAGGCTGGCAGGTGTGGGGCGAGTTCAACGTCAACATCAACGAGGGGCACATCGACTTCTGGGGCCCGAACGGGTTCCGGCAGTCCTCGCCGAACGGGTACTGGCCGGCCGGCCACGACACCGCCCGCTTCTCCGGCTCCGGCAGCGGCCAGCTCTGCGCCCAGGGCTGGTCCCGGGTCGGTGGTGTCTGGTACTCGTACGGACTCCCCTGCGTGAACATGTAGCAGTCAGACAGGCCGCGGCCATCCTTGTGACCATCGTCGAAAGGATGGCCGCGTGCTGGCCTCCGGGGCAACCATCTGGCTGGGCATCGTCGTGGTGCCCAGCCGCACCCCGAGGAGAAGTACCGATGCGCGTATCTTTCGCCCGCCGCACCATGCTGTCGTTCGCCGCGATCACGGCCCTGGTGGTCCCCGCCGTCGTGGTCGGTACGGCGAGCCCGTCCCTGGCCTGGCGGGCCAACTCGATCTGCATCGCGCAGGACCGCGACGGGGGCCGCAACAGCTTCTGCTTCACCGCCGGTACCTACGTGCCCGAGCTGAACAGCAAGTACTGCGGCTCATGCTGGGGCAACAACTGGAACGACGAGATGTCGTCCTGGTACAGCACCACGAGCATGCGGTACTGCTGGTACTTCGACGCCAACTACGGCGGCGAGTCACACGTCATGGACTTCAGCCACCAGCGCTGGATCAACCAGCCCGGCCGCGAGGACAACAAAGCCTCGTCGCTGCGCCCCTGCTGACTACCCGCCGCGCCGGGCCGACGCGGACAACCGGGCCATGATGGATGAGCTGAATGTCTCGCCAGCGGAGATGCTTCCCGGCGCCACAGCCCTGCCGTCGTCGATCAGGGGTGAAGTCACCGTGATCTGGATCTGCCCGGCGAAGGCGCCGTGGAGGGTTGCCCGGCCCACATCGTCGGTCTTCGCGGTCGCCACCGGCGATGTACTGCCTTGGACGCTCACAGTCACATCGGCACCGGGAAGCGGCAGCGCGGCACAAGTGCCTCTTGTTTCGTCCGTGCACACCGCCACGCGGACGTCGACGTTGACAGTGGACGTGCCTGCCGCCTTCCCGCACGCGCTCGTGCCTGCCAGGACCAGCAGTACCGCCAGCCCCTGAGCGAGTTTCGCCATGCCGGTTCGGCTATCTGCCAGAGCCAGCCGTGCAGGCCAGGCCGGTACCGGACACGCACGCCTGTGCCACCACGCGGGGCCGCACGCCGGCTGGCTGCGGGCTAGCATCGCTGCGATCAGCAACTTCCCGTGAAGGGTGCGTCATGGCTGTCACATTCATGCTGGCAATCAACTTCGGCGACAACGAACGTGACGCCGATCAGGCAGTCAAGGTCGCATCATCCATCTGGCCCGCACCCACAGCCGGACAGCATCAGCTCGCTCCGTCCTACGTGAGCAAGCTGAGAATCGAAAAGGCTGGTGAACCTCCCTACTGGGAGGTGTCGGTCTGTCCTCGGCAGATCAGCTACGGTCCCGTTTTCGACCAGGGCAGAAAGCGCATCCCGCTGACCGCGGCAGAACTCAGCGCACTCGGATGGCACCTCTACGATGTCCTCCTCAGTTGCACCGGCTACCGTGCGGCGATCGTCGGATGGAACCCGGAGTCATACATCAGCCTTGCCGAACTCAACAGTGACTATTCCGAGGACCTGGCTGACGGAACAATTCCGGGCCTGGTCATCTCCAGTGAACTCAAGGAGCAGCTTCCGCCGAGCCCCGCCTTGGTGCCCTTCGGCCCGGGCTTCGCCTGGATCCCCTACGAAGGGGAAACCCGCCCGACCTGACCGTCCTGTCCGGGGGACCTCGCGGGAGGTCCCCCGGGCCGGATCAGCTGGCCGGGGACGGTTCGCGGCCGCGGAGGGCGAGGAGTGCGATGGCGGCCGGTACGAGGCCGATGCCCTGGATCAGGCAGAGGGTCCGCGGTTCGAGGACGTCGCCGAGGAAGCCGAAGCTGATCGAGGCGATCGGGAACGTGACCGTCATCAGGGCCTGCATCGCCGCGAAGAACACCGGCTTGTCGGTGGCCGGGACGGTGTGCTGGAAGAGGGTCACGAACTTCACGCCGAGCACGCCGGCGCACCAGCCGACCAGCAGCAGCGCCACGGGGATCACGGCCCGGCTGGTCACCAGGCCCGGGACGGTGAGGCCTGCCGCGATCCCGGTCAGGCACAGCGCGCCGAGCGTGGCGGGCTTGCCCGGGATGCGCGGCCCGGAGAAGGACCCGATGATCATGCCGATCCCGATGGCGGACTGGAACAGGACCAGCGTCACGGGGCTGTCGCCGAACAGGCTCTTCACGTACAGCGGGTAGATGACCGCGCCAGCCGTGGCGAACAGGTTCGCCGCGGCGAAGCAGACCAGGACGGCGCGGATGAAGGGCAGGTCCGCGAGTACCGCCCGGAGCGTGCGGCGAGCGGGGGCGGGAGCCGTGAGCGTCGCGGTCCCGCCGCTACCCGCCGGTGCGGGCTGAGCCGGAGCGGCAGCCGGTGCCGGAGCCGGGACGGGGCGGAAGCTCGCCAGGTGCAGCAGCAGCGCGGACAGCAGGTAACTTCCCGCGCACACGCCGACCAGGGCTCCGGGTCCGCCGAGGTGGATGAGGAACGGCCCGGCCACCGCGCCGGTCAGCCCCGCGATCGACTGGGTGGACATCTCGAACGACGTGGCGTGCTGGATGTCCTCGCGGTCGACGATCTCGGGTACCGACTTGGTCAGGCACGGATCGAAGAAGCACTGGGCGGCGGCCAGCAGCAGGACCGCAGGGTACGGCGCCAGCAGCGGGAGGTCACCGGCCACCGACCAGGCCAGGAGTACCAGGGCCACTGTGGCGGCGGCCAGTTCGGCTGTCCGCATCACGGTACGGCTGGCATAACGGGACAGTGTCCGTGCCACGACCGGGATGAGCAGGACGGCCGGCAGGGTCGCCAGCATCATGAACGGGCCGGTGGCCTTGCCACGGTTGGCCTCGGCGACGGAGCTGACGACCCACCAGACGGTACCGACCTGGAACATCCGGGTGGCGACCTGGCTGAAGATCTGTGCCGCCCACACCTGGGCGAACGCCCTGTTGCGCAGGATCAGTGGCTGGCTCATGAACGCTCCTCGGGAAGGAAACCGGTGGCTGCGAAGAACTCGACGTAGCGCCGCAGCGTGCCGGGGCCGATGGCCGGGCAGGCGATGCCGGAGCTGGCGAGTCCGCGCAGGGTGCTGGCATGGTCGAAACGGGGTGCCTGGCTGGGTTTGCCGTCACCAGGGGCGGGGGCGCCGCCGTGCAGGAGCGCCACCCCTGGCAGGGAGCTGCCCGCTCCGGCGGTGCGCGCCGCCGCCGTCAGTTCGGCGGCCCATTCGGCTGCGGGCAGGCTGCGCACCGGGTACCCGGCGGCGCGGACCGCGTCGAGCACGTCCTCCGGCCGGGTCAGTTCCGGGTTGATCAGGTTGTACGCCCCGCCGGAGGCCGAACGGGACAGCTGCACGAGCGCTGCGGCCACGTAGTCGACGGGTACCAGGTCGACGGGGGTGAGCTGGCCGCCGTCGGGGGCCGCGCCGAGTTCGACGCAGGCGCGGATCATGTTCCAGAACGCGTCGCCCTCGCCGGTCGCTCCGGTGGTGACCGCACCGCTGATCCGGCCCGGCCGGTAGATCGCCACGGGCAGGCCGCGCCGCCCAGCCTCGCGGACCAGTTCCTCGGCCACCCACTTGGTCTGGATGTACCCGTTGGCCGGTACCTGGCCCGCCTCCACCCGCCGGTCCTCGGTGAGCAGCGGCGGGTTCTCGCCGGCGGCGATCAGCACGCTGCCGGTGGACACGTAGTGCACGGGCACCGCCCGCCCGGCGGCCAGCCGGAGAATGTCCACTGTGGCGTGCACGTTGGCCGCGCGCATCCGCTCGTACGGGTCGGCGAGGTGCACGCGCGCCCCGTTGTGGTAGATCACGTCCACGTTCGCGGCCAGCTCGGCGAACCGCGCGCCGGTCAGGCCCAGCTGGGGCTGCTCCAGGTCGCCAGGGATCGCGGTGACGCGCTCGCGGACCCGTTCGTCCCACAGCTGGTACCGGCGCAGGCTCCGCTCGATCCTCGCCATCGCGCCGACCTGGTCCTCCGCCCGGACGGGGCAGGTGATCCGCGCCGCCGGGTACGCCTTCAGCAGCTCGGTGAGCAGGAAGGAACCCAGGAAGCCCGTCGCGCCGGTGAGCAGGATGTGCTCCGGCTCGGCGCGCACGGCCCCGGTACCAATGACGATCGACGGGTCTAGCTGGGCGTCGGCTGTCAGGTCGGCGCCGCGCCGGGCGGTACCGGACAGCGCTTCGGCCAGCCCGGCCACGGTCCGGCCGAGGAAGATGTCGCGGACCGACACCTCCACATCGAGCGTCGCCCTGATCCGGGCCGCGAGCCGGGTGGCCAGCAGCGAGTGGCCGCCGAGGGTGAAGAAGTCGTCGTCGATGCTCACCGCCGGCGCGCCCAGTTCCTCGGCGAACAGTCCGCAGAGGACTTCCTCGCGGGCGTCGCGCGGGGCCCTGCCCTGCTCGGCGGCGAGGGCCGGGGCTGGCAGCGCCGCCTTGTCGACCTTGCCGTTGCTGGTCAGCGGGAGCACGTCGAGGACCACCACCGCAGGCACCATGTAGCCGGGCAGTTCCCGGGCCGCGTGTTCCCGCACCCCGGATGGCTCCAGGGCATGCCCGGTCACGTACGCCACCAGGCGCTTGTCCCCCGGCCGGTCCTCGCGGGCGATCACCACGGCCTGGCGGACGCCAGGGCACGTGGCCACGGCCCGGGTCACCTCGCCCAGCTCGATCCGGAACCCGCGTACCTTCACCTGGTCGTCGGTCCGGCCGATGAAGACCAGCTGGCCGTCGGCGCCCCAGCGGACCAGGTCACCGGTGCGGTACATCCGCCCACCCGGCCGGCCCCACGGGCAGGCCACGAACCGGTCGGATGTCAGGTCCGGGCGGCGCAGGTAGCCACGGGCGAGGCCGGAGCCCGCCACGTACAGCTCGCCTGCCGCACCGGGTGGCACGGGGCTCAGCCGGGCGTCGAGCACGTACACCCTGGTGTTGGCGATCGGGGCGCCGATCGGAGCCGGTCCGGCCCCTGCTGCCAGCGGCTCGCTGATCGTGGCGCAGACCGTGGTCTCCGTCGGCCCGTAGGCGTTGACCATCGTCCGGCCAGCCGACCAGCGGTCCACCACGTCGGAGGAAGGTGCCTCGCCGGCGACCGCGAGGACGCGTACACCGGAAAGGGTTTCTTCCGCGAGGACGGCCAGCGCGGCTGGCGGCAGCGTCGCCTGCGTCACGCCGGTCTCCGCGATCGTGGCAGCCAGCTGCGGGCCGACCGTGAGGCGCTCAGCCGACGGCACGACCAGGGCCGCGCCGGACAGCAGCGCCGGGCAGATGTCGGCGATGGCCGCGTCGAAGCTCGGCGAGGCGAACTGGAGCACCCGGCTGTGGCGGCTGATCCCGTACCGGCCGGCCTTCGCCAGCACCAGGCTCGCGATGCCGGCGTGGCTGACGGCGACACCCTTGGGACGGCCGGTGGAGCCGGACGTGTAGATGACGTACGCCGTGTTCGCCAGGGCCAGCGGGCGCACCCGGTCCACATCGGACACCGGGCTGGCCGGCAGCCCCGCGAGCGCGGTGACGACCTCCTCCGAGTCCAGCAGCGCCAGCGGGACGCCGAGTTCGGGCAGCTCACCGGCCGTGTCGGCGACGGTCAGCAGCAGGACCGGGCGGGCGTCGCCCGCCATGTACCTGATCCGGTCGGCCGGGTAGGACGGGTCGATCGGCAGGAAAGCCGCGCCGGCCTTGGTGACCGCGAGCATGGCGATCACCCAGTGCACGGAACGCGGGAAGGACAGCGCGACGATGTCCTCCGGCCCGGCTCCCTGGCTGATCAGCCAGCGGGCGAGGACGTTGGCGCGCGCGTTGAGCTCGGCGTAGCTGAGCGTCACGTCGTCGCCGATGACCGCCGTCGCGTCCGGTGTCCGGGCCACCTGCGCCGCGAACAGCGCCGCGAGCGTGCCGGTCTGCACCGGGGTACTGGTGTCGTTCCAGGTCACCAGCACGTTCTCCCGCTCGGCGGGCGTGAGCACGTCCACCTGGCCGACCGGGCGCGCCGGAGCCGCGGTGACGGCTTCGAGGACCCGGACCAGCCGCTCGGCCAGCACCTCGGCGGTGGCGCGGTCGAACAGGTCCGTGGCGTACTCCAGCACGCCGGCCAGGCCCGCCGGTTCGCCCTGGCGGCCGGGCTGCTCGGAGAAGACGGCAGTCAGGTCGAACTTGGCGACGGGCAGGCCCGCCGGTTCGGCCGACACGTGCAGGCCGCCGAAGCGGTGCTGGCCGCGCGCGTTGTTCTGGAGCACGCACATCACCTGGAACAGCGGCTGCCGTGCCAGGGAGCGGTCCGGGGCCAGTTCCTCCACGAGGTGGTCGAAGGGCACGTCCTGGTGCGCGTAACCGTCCAGTGCGGACTCGCGCACCCGCGCCAGCAGCTCGGTGAACGCCGGGTCACCAGACAGGTCGGCGCGCAGCACCAGCGTGTTGACGAAGAAACCCACCAGATCATCAAGAGCTTCGTCTGTACGGCCAGCCACCGGCGTCCCGATCGGCAGGTCCTCGCCGGCTCCCAGCCGGTGCAGCAGTACCGCGAGCGCGGCCTGGAGCACCATGTGCAGCGTCGCGTCCTGTTCCCTGGCCAGGCCGACCAGCGCGGCGTGCAGCTTCGGGCCGACCGTGAACGGCACGTGCCCGCCCCGGTACGAGGGCACGGCCGGGCGGGGCCGGTCGAAGGGCAGTTCCAGCTCGGCGGGCGCGCCGGCGAGCGCCTGACGCCAGTAGCCGAGCTGCGTGTCGCGGACACCGTCGAGCAGGTCGCGCTGCCAGAGCGTGTAGTCGGCGTACTGCACGGGCAGCGGGGCCCAGTCCGGCGCGCGGCCGCCGGTACGGGCGGTGTACGCCTGGGCCAGGTCACGCAGCAGCGGGGTCATCGACCAGCCGTCGCCAGCGATGTGGTGCATCACGATGGCGAGCACGTGTTCGCGCTCCCCCAGCTCGAACAGCCACGCGCGGGCTGGCGCCTCGGCGGCGAGGTCGAAGCGGTACCCGGACGCGCCGGCCAGGGCGTGCCCCAGCCCGGAAGCCTCGACGCGTACCGTCTCCAGTGGCAGGCGGGCCGGTTCGAGTACCCGCTGGACCGGGGTGCCACCGTCGTCGGCGAACACGGTACGGAGGGTTTCGTGCCGGCGGGCGAGGTCGTCCAGGGCCGCCCGGAGCGCCGCCTGGTCGAGGGCGCCGGTCAGCCGGAGCAGTACCGGCATGTTGTACGTGGCACTCGGCCCCTCCAGCTGATGCAGGAACCACAGCCGGCGCTGGGCCGCAGACAGCGGAACCTGAGCCGGGCGGGGCATCGCGTGCAGCGCGGGCCGGGTACCACTGGCGGCGTTCGCCACGAGCGCGGCGAGCCGGGCCGGCGTGGACGCGGTGAACACGTCCCGTACGGCGATCTCCGCCCCGAGGGCCGCACGGACCCGCGACACCAGCCTGGTCGCGAGCAGCGAGTGCCCGCCCAGCGCGAAGAAGTCGTCGTCGATCCCGGCCACGGGAGTGCCGAGCAGCCCGGCGAAGAGCCCGCACAGGATCTCCTCGCGCTCGTTACGGGGCGCACGGACCGGACCGGCCAGCACCGCGAGATCCGGTGCCGGCAGCGCCCGGCGGTCCACCTTGCCGTTCGTGGTCAGCGGCAGGCCATCCAGCGGCACGATCACCGCCGGCACCATGAACTCCGGCAGCCGGCGCGCGGCGTGCTCACGGACCTCGGTGGCGCTCACCGGGCGGCCGGCCCGGCCCGGGGTGACGTAGCCGACCAGGCGGTCCTCGCGGACCACCACGACGGTCTGGCCCACGTCGTCGTGCGCGGCGAGGACAGCCTCGATCTCGCCCAGCTCGATCCGGAACCCGCGCAGCTTCACCTGCCCGTCGGCCCGGCCGACGAAGACGATCTGCCCGGACGGGTTCCACCGGACGAGGTCGCCGGTGCGGTACATCCGCGAGCCGGCCCGGCCGGTGGGGTCGGCGACGAACCGCTCGGCAGTCAGGTCGGCCCGGCCGGTGTAGCCGCGCGCCAGGCCAGCGCCCGCCAGGTACAGCTCGCCGGTGACCCCGGCCGGCACCGGCTGGAGGTACTGGTCGAGGACGTAGGCGCGCATCCCGTCGAGCGGAGTGCCGATCGGGGCCTCGTCTCCGGGCAGCTCCGCCGGGTCGGCCAGCGGGTACGCCGTGGCGAAGGTGGTGGCCTCGGTGGGCCCGTACACGTGACTGAGGACGGTGCTGGGGCAGTTCTTCAGGAACCGGCGCATCGCGGCGGGGCTGCCAGCCTCGCCTCCGGTGAGGATCTCGCGCAGCCCGGCCAGGTGCTCCGGCCCTTCCTCGACCAGCAGGTTGAACAGGGCCGTGGTGAGGAAGGCCGAGGTCACCCGCCCTTCGGAGATCGTGCGGGCCAGCGCGGGCAGGTCGAGCTCACCCGGCGGGGCGATCACGACCGTCCCGCCACGCAGCAGCGGCACCCACAGCTCGTAGGTGGACGCGTCGAAGGCGTGCGGGGAGCGGCACAGCACCCGCTCGTGCGCACCGCCGTCCCAGTGGCCGTCGGCGGCGAGAGCCACGATGTCGCGATGCCGGATCGCCACGCCCTTGGGGCGGCCGGTGGAGCCGGAGGTGTACATGATGTAGCTGAGGTTGTCCGGGTGCAGCTCGACGGCCGGGTCGTGCTCCGGGCCGTCCCCGGTCACGGTGAGCACGGTCGCGGAGTGGTCGAACTCCACATCTGACAGTGCCGGGTCCACCAGGAGTACCCGGGCTCCGGCCTGTGAGGCGATCCAGCTCAGCCGCTCGGCGGGGTAGTCGGGCAGCAGCGGCACGTACGCGCCGCCGGCCTTGAGCACGGCGAGGAGCGCCACGACCAGGTCGACCGAGCGTTCCATCAGCACGGCCACCGGCACCTCGCGCCTGGTACCGGCGGCGATCAGCCGGTGCGCGAGCCGGTTGGCGCGGGCGTCGAGCTCGGCGTAGCTGACGGTGGTGCCGTCCATCCACAGTGCCGGGGCGTCCGGCGTACGCGCGGCCTGCGCGGCGAACAGCTCGGGCACGGTCCCCTGGACGGCCGGCCGCGTACGGTCCCCGGCGGCCAGCATCAGCTCGTTCTCGGCTGCCGACAGGGCACCGATCCGGGCCAGCGGCGCGTGCGGGTCGGCCGCCACGGCTTCCAGGATGCTGATCAGCCTGCTCGTGAGGGACTGCGCGGTGGAGCGGTCGAAGACGTCGGCTGCGTACTCGACGACACCGTTGAGCCCGCCCGGCTCGCCGCTGCCGCCCTGCTCCTCGAAGCTGGCCAGCAGGTCGAACTTCGCCACGTTCATGCTCACCGGCTCGGGCGTGACACCGAGCCCCGGGAACTCCAGGCCGGCGTGGGCGGTGTTCTGGAGGGCCAGGAGCACCTGGACGAGCGGCTGGCGGGACGCCGAACGGGCCGGGGCCAGCTCCTCCACCACCCGCTCGAAGGGGACGTCCTGGTGGGCGTAGGCGCTCAGTGCCGTCTCGCGTACCCGGGCCAGCAGCTCACCGAAGGCCGGATTGCCACTCAGGTCGGTCCGCAGCACCAGGGTGTTGACGAAGAAGCCTGCGAGGTCGTCGAGTGCCTCGTCGGTCCGCCCGGCGACCGGCACGCCGATCGGGATGTCGTCCCCGGCCCCGGCGCGGTGCAGGAGGACGCCGAAAGCCGCCTGGAGCACCATGTACAGCGTGGTGTCGGTCTCCCGCGCGACCTTGAGCAGCGCACGGTGCAGGCCGGCGCTGAGCTGGAACCGGATGTGCCCGCCCTGGTGGGACGCGACCGCCGGGTGCGGCCGGTCGAAGGGCAGCTCCAGCTCCTGCGGTGCCCCGGCCAGGGTTTCCTTCCAGTACCGGAGCTGCTGGCTGATCAGGCTCTCCGGGTCGGCGTGGGAGCCGAGCAGCTCGCGCTGCCACATCGTGTAGTCGGCGTACCGGACGGGCAGCTCCGTCCACTGTGGCGCCTCACCGGCCACCCGGCTCGCGTACGCCGCAGACAGGTCACGCAGCAGCGGAGCCATCGACCAGCCGTCGCCGGCGATGTGATGGATCACGAGTACGAGCACGTGCTCGCCCGGCGCGACCGACCACAGCGACGCGCGCAGCGGAAGCTGGCTGGCCAGGTCGAACTTCACGGCGGCGGCCCTGGCCAGTTCCCGTGCGAGTGCCGCGGGCTCGACGGCGCGCTCCGCCAGCTCGACGGCCGCGTCCGCCAGGATCACCTGGCGCGGCTCGCCCTCGTGCGCCGGGTACACCGTGCGCAGGCTCTCGTGCCTGGCCACGAGGTCGTTCAGCGCGGCCAGCAGCGCGGCGGCGTCGAGGTCACCGGTCAGGCGCAGCGCGTACGGCATGTTGTAGGTGGCGCTGGGCCCGTCGAGCTGGCTGAGGAACCACAGCCGCTGCTGAGCGGCCGACAACGGCAGCGGGTCGGGCAGCTCCATCGGGCGCAGCCTCGGCCGTACCGTGCCAGCCGCCGCCTCAGCGACCGCAGCCAGCCGGGCCGGGGTCGGCGCGGCGAAGACCTCGCGGACGGGCAGCTCGACGCCGAGCGCAGACCGGGCCCGGGACGCGAGCCGGGTGGCGAGCAGCGAGTGGCCGCCGAGCGCGAAGAAGTCATCGTCCGCTCCGACCGATTCCACGCCCAGCACCTCGGCGAACAGTCCGCAGAGGATCTCCTCGGCCGGGGTACGCGGCTCGCGGCCGGCCCCACTGCTCGTGAAGTCCGGCGCGGGCAGGGCCGCGCGGTCGAGCTTGCCGTTGCCGGTCAGCGGGAAGGACGGCAGCACCACGACGGCTGAGGGCACCATGTAGTCGGGCAGGACCCGGGAGGCTTCCTCGCGTACCCGGTCCGGGTGCGCGTCGCCGGTCACGTAGCCGATCAGCCGGTCGTCACGGACGAGTACCGCCGCGCCGGTGACGCCGGGCTGCTGGGCGAGTATCTGCTCGATCTCGCCGAGTTCGACGCGGAAGCCGCGCAGCTGCACCTGGTCGTCGCTGCGGCCCAGGTACTCCAGGAGCCCGCTGGGCAGCCAGCGGCCGACGTCGCCGGTGCGGTAGAGCCGGGAGCCGTCCGCGAACGGGTTGGCGACGAACCGCCCCGCCGTCAGGTCCGGCCGGTTGAGGTAGCCGTGCGCCAGGCCAGCGCCCGCGACGTAGAGCTCACCGGCCACGCCGGCCGGTACCGGCCGCAGGCGCTCGTCGAGCACGTACATGGCGAGGTCGGGGATCGGCCCGCCGACCACGGAGCCGGGCAGGGCCGCTGCCGACTCCGCGTCGAGAGCCAGGTACGAGACGTGCACGGTGGTCTCGGTGATGCCGTACATGTTGACCAGCACCGTGGCGGCCGGATCGTGCCTGCTGTACCAGTCGGCGAGCCGGCCCAGGTCCAGGGCCTCCCCGCCGAAGATGACGGTACGCAGCGACAGCTGGGCTCCGAGGGCCTGGTTGTCCCGGTCGGCGGCCATCAGCTGGTAGAAGGCCGAGGGGGTCTGGTTGAGCACGGTGACCTGCTCGGTGACCAGCAGGCGGAGGAAGTCCTCCGGTGAGCGGCTGTCGGCGTAGGACACCACGACGAGCCGGCCGCCGTAGAGCAGCGCGCCCCACAGTTCCCAGACGGAGAAGTCGAAGGCGTAGGAGTGGAAGAGTGTCCACACGTCCTGCGGGCCGAACCCGAACCAGTCCTCCGTCTGCGACATCAGCCGGGCGACGTTGGCGTGCGGGATGAGCACGCCCTTGGGACGGCCGGTCGAGCCGGAGGTGTAGATGACGTATGCCGGATGGTCCGGCGAGAGGTCCACGGCCGGGTTCGTGGCCGGCTCCCCCGCCGTGGCCGCCAGGGTCTCCGGGGTCACGGTGAGGACCGGCTGGGCGTCGGCGAGCATGTAGTCGATCCGGTCGGCCGGGTATGACGGGTCGATCGGCAGGTACGCCGCCCCGGCCTTGAGCACGCCGAGCAGCGCGACGACAGCCTCGTGGCAGCGCGGGAAGCGGATGCCGACCAGTTCGCCCGGCCCCGCGCCCCGGGCGATCAGGTGATGGGCCAGCCGGTTGGCGGCGGCGTTCAGCTCGCCGTACGTCATGCCGGTGTCGCCGCAGGTCAGCGCGATGGCGTCCGGCCGGGCGGCGGCCTGGGTCTCGAACAGGGACACGATCGTGTCCGCTGTGGTCCCGGAGACCGCCGGAGGGGCGGTGAGAGCCCGGCGCTCGGCCTCGCCGAGCAGTTCGACGTCCCGGACGAGCATGCCGGGGTCGTTGGCGAGGGCGGCGAGCACGGTGCCAAGCCGCGCGGCGATGGCCTCCACGGTGGGTGCGTCGAACACGTCCGTGGCGTACTCGATGACGCACTCCACATCGGACGGCCGCTCGGTGAAGTTGATGAGCAGGTCGAACTTGGCGACGTTCAGCACCACCTGCTCCGCCTCGGCGCGCAGCCCCGGCAGGTCCAGCCCGGCCGTCGCGTTGTTCTGGAGCAGCACCATCACCTGGAACAGCGCCGACCTGGCGAGCGAGCGGGCCGGGGCCAGTTCCTCGACGAGCCGGTCGAAGGGGATGTCCTGGTGGGCGTACGCACCCAGCGCCGTCTCCCTGACCCGTGCCAGCAGCTCACGGAACGTCGGCTCGCCCGACACGTCCGCGCGCAGCACGAGCGTGTTGACGAAGAAGCCCACCAGGTCGTCGAGGGCCTCGTCGGTGCGGCCGGCCACGGCGGTGCCGAGCGGGATGTCCTCACCAGCGCCCATCCGGTGCAGGAGCGCCGCGACGGCGGTCTCCAGGACCATGAACAGGGTCGCGTCGGCCTCACGGGCCAGGCGTACCAGCCCCTGGTGTAC
This sequence comes from Longispora albida DSM 44784, assembly GCF_000379825.1. Classification (GTDB taxonomy): domain Bacteria; phylum Actinomycetota; class Actinomycetes; order Mycobacteriales; family Micromonosporaceae; genus Longispora; species Longispora albida. Next base: position 73,037 of record NZ_KB903836.1, on the reverse strand, counting down.
CGGGGCGGGGATCGTGAACGTCACCCGGTCGCCGTGGTGGGACGGCACGGCCGGGTGCCTGCGGTCGAAGGGCAGCGCGATCTCGGCCGGGGCACCGGCGAGCGCGCCACGCCAGTAGCCGAGCTGCTCTTCGAGGACGCCGTGTTCCTCTCCGAGCAGTTCGCGCTGCCACAGGCTGTAGTCGGCGTACTGGACCGGCAGTTCCTCCCAGTCCGGGGCCTGCCCGCCGAGCCGGGCGGCGTAGGCCTCGGACAGGTCCCGCATCAGCGGCGCGATCGACCAGCCGTCACCGGCGATGTGGTGCACGACGAGCAGGAGCACGTGCACGCCCGGTTCGAGGGCGAAGAGCCGGGCCCGCAGCGGCAGGTCACCCGACAGGTCGAACGGTTCCCGGCCTGCCTGTGTGAGCGCGGCGGCCAGGCCGGTGGCCGCGATCGGCTCGGCGGTGAGGTCCAGGGCCGGGGCTTCGAGGATCTGCTGGACGGGTACGCCGTCGTGTTCCGGGAAAACGGTGCGCAGGCTCTCGTGCCGGCCGAGCACGTCGGCGAGCGCGGCCCGGAGCGCGGGCAGGTGCAGCTCACCGGTGAGGCGCAGCGCGAACGGCATGTTGTACGTGGCGCTCGATCCTTCGAGCTGGTTCAGGAACCACAGCCGCTGCTGGGCGTAGGACAGGACAGTCATGACGGGTTGCCTTTCCGTGCCATGCGGCGCAGGGTGGGCCGGGCTGGCTTGGCTGTGGTGAGCTTCCCGGCGATCAGGGCCGGGGTACGGGCCTCGAAAAGGTCCCGGATGGACAGTTCGGCTTTCAGCGCGGTACGGATCCGGCTCAGCAGCCGGGTGGCGAGCAGCGAGTGGCCGCCGAGGGCGAAGAAGTCGTCGTCGATACCAGTCGCTGGCAGGCCGAGCAGTTCGGCGAACAGCCGGCAGATCACTTCCTCGCGCTCGTCACGCGGGGCACGGCCCGGCTCGGTGGCCAGGGCCGGAGCCGGCAGTGCCCGCTTGTCGACCTTGCCGTTACCGGTCAGTGGCAGGGCGTCGAGCACGACGATGAGCGGGACCATGAACTCCGGCAGGTGCGCCGAGGCGTAGGCGCGCAGGCCGGCCGGGGTCTCGTCGCTGGCGACGTAGGCCACGAGCCGTTTGCCGCCTGGCTGGTCCTCGCGGGCGAGCACCACGGCCTGCCGTACGGCAGGGTGCGCGGACAGCGCGGCCTCGATCTCGCCCAGCTCGATCCGGTAACCCCGGATCTTCACCTGGCCGTCGGAGCGCCCGGCGAACACCAGCCGGCCGGCCGCGTCCCAGCGGACCAGGTCGCCTGTGCGGTACATGCGCTCGCCGGTGGCGCCGTAGGGGCAGGCCACGAAGCGCTCGGCTGTCAGGTCGAAGCGGCCGGCGTAGCCACGGGCCAGGCCGTCCCCGGCCAGGTACAGCTCGCCGACGACGCCGGGCGGCACGGGGCTGAGCCGGTCGTCGAGGACGTATGCCCGGGTGTTGTCGAGCGGGGAGCCGATCGGCAGGGTGGCGGTGACCTCACCGGCGTCGCTGACCGGGTACGAGGTGGCGAAGGTCGTCGTCTCTGTCGGCCCGTAACCGTCCACGACCACCGTGCCCGGGCAGGCTTCGAGGAGCCGGCGCACAGCGGCCGGCGGCACGACGTCCCCGCCCGTCCACACCTCACGGACCTGCGCGAACGACGCCGCGTGTTCCTCAGCCACCGCGCCGAACAGCCCGGCGGTCAGCCACACGCTGGTCACGCCGCTGGTGGCGATCAGCCCGGCGAGCGCGGCCACGTCTGTCTCCCCCGGCGGGGCGATGACGACCTCCCCGCCGCGCAGCAGCGGCACCCACAGCTCGTAGGTCGAGGCGTCGAAGGCGTGCGGCGAGTGCATCAGCACGCGGCGGTGCGCCTCACCGTCAAACCTCCGGTCCATCGCCAGCGCCACGACGCTGCGGTGGGAAACCGAAACCCCTTTAGGTGTACCTGTGGAGCCCGAGGTGTACATGACGTAGCACAGGCTGGCGGGATCCACGGGCACCGTGGCACTCGTACCCGTGCCGCCGTCCACGGTCACGACGGCCGCGGAATGCTCGAAGGTGGTGGCGGACAGCGCCGGTTCGGTGAGCAGCACGGTGGCCCCGGCCTGCTGCACGATCCAGCTGAGCCGCTCGGCCGGGTACTCCGGCAGCAGCGGCACGTAGGCCCCGCCGGCCTTGAGGACGCCGAGCAGCGCGGCGACCAGGTTCGAGGAACGGTGCATGAGCACGGCCACCGGGGTCTCCGGGCCGGCTCCGGCCTCGGTGAGCTGCTGGGCGATCCGGGCGGCGCGGGCGTCGAGCTCGGCGTACGTCCACCGGGCCTGCCCGTCGGTCAGCGCCGTCGCGTCCGGGGTCCGGGCCACCTGCTCGGCGAACAGTTCCGCCACGGTACCGGCCGGCACGGCAGCCTCGGTGTCGTTCCAGCTCAGGAGTACCTTGTCCTGCTCGGCGGGGCTGAGCACCCCGATCTCGCCGGCCCGGACCGCCGGGTCGGCGGCGACGGCGGCCAGGACGCGCATCATCCGGTCCACAAGGGACTGAGCTGTCTCCGGGGTGAACACGTCCGAGGCGTACTCGAGGTAGGCGTCCATGCCGGCGGGCTGCCCGGCCCCGGTGGCGTTCCCGGCGAAGTCGAAGGTGAGGTCGAACTTCGCGATACCCAGCTCGACCGGCTCCGGTTCGGCCAGCACGCCCGGCAGGCTGAGGGCCGATCGGCCGGTGTTGCGCAGGGTCAGCATCACCTGCACCAGCGGGTGCCGCGTGGACCGCTCGGGAGCCAGTTCCTCCACGAGGCGGTCGAAGGGCAGGTCCTGGTGTGCGAAGGCGTCGAGATCACGCTCGCGGAGCTGGCCGAGCAGCTCGCCGAAGCCCGGGTCGCCGGACAGGTCTGCCCGCAGTACCAGGGTGTTGATGAAGAACCCGACCAGGTCGTCGAGTGCCGCGTCGGACCGGCCGGCGACCGGCGTGCCGATCAGGATGTCCCGGCCGGCCCCCGAGCGGTGCAGCAGGACCGCGAAAGCCGCGTGCAGCACCATGAAGAGGGTCGCGTCGTTGTCCTGGGCCAGCCGTAGCAGGTCACGGTGCAGATCCGCCGGGACGGTGAAAGGTACCTTCGCGCCACGGTTCGTGGGCACAGCCGGGTACGGCCGGTCGAACGGCAGCTCCAGCACTCCCGGTGCGCCCGCGAGGGCCGTACGCCAGTGGCCCAGCTGCGTGTCCAGGAGTCTCCGGTCGGCGAGCAGGTCACGCTGCCAGAGCGCGTAGTCGGCGTACTGCACCGGCAGCGCCGTCCACTCCGGTGCGTCACCGCGAACCCGGGCCGCGTACGCGACGGACAGGTCCCGCATCAGCGGCCCGGTGGACCAGCCGTCGGCGGCGATGTGGTGCAGTACGAGGAGCAGGATGTGCTCATCCGGCCCGAGTTCGCCGAGGTGGGCGCGGACGGGCAGGTCCCGGGCCAGGTCGAAGGGCTGGTGCGCGGCCTCCGTGAGCCACAGCTGGCCCTCGTGCCGCTCGATCACCGGCCGTGCGCGGTCACCGGAGAGGATCACCTGGCGGGGTACGCCGTCGTGCTCGGCGAAGACCGTCCGCAGGCTCTCGTGCCGGGCCACGACGTCGCCCAGCGCGGATTCCAGCGCTGGTACGTCGAGCGGGCCGGTGAGGCGCAGCGCGTACGGCATGTTGTAGGTCGCGCCCGGGCCTTCGAGCTGGTGCACGAACCACAGCCGCTGCTGGGCCGCCGACAGTGGCAGCACCTCGGGACGCGCGACGGCCTGCACCGCCGGGCGCGGCCCGTACTGCGAAGCGGCCACGACGGTGGCCAGCCGGTCCGGGGTCGGGGCGGCGAAGACGTCGCGGATGGACAGCTCAGCACCGAGAGCGGCGCGGATCCGGCCGGTCAGCCGGGCCGCGAGCAGCGAATGGCCGCCGAGGGCGAAGAAGTCGTCATCCGGGCCGGTCGCTGGCAGGCCGAGCAGCTCGGCGAACAGGCCGCACAGGATCTCCTCGGTGGCGGTCCGTGGCGCGCGTGATTCATTGACCACTGTGGACAGATCTGGAGCGGGAAGGGCGCGCTTGTCCAGCTTGCCGTTCCGGGTGAGGGGCAGCTGGCCGAGTACGACGACGGCTGCGGGCACCATGTGCGCGGGCAGCCGGGCGGCCGCGTGTGCCCGCACGGCAGCCGGGTCGGCCTCGCCGGTGACGTAGGCGACGAGCCGCTGGTCGCCGGGCTGGTCCTCCCGCACGATCACGGCTGCCTGCCGGACCGCCGGGTGGCCGGCCAGCACGGCCTCGACCTCGCCGGGCTCGATCCGGAACCCCCGGAGCTTCACCTGCTCGTCGGCCCGCCCGGCGAAGACGAGCTGACCGTCGGCCGTCCAGCGGGCCAGGTCACCCGTGCGGTACATCCGGGTACCGGGTGCGCCGAACGGGCAGGCGACGAACCGCTCGGCGGTCAGGCCGGCCCGCCGGAGGTATCCGCGAGCCAGGCCAGCCCCGGTCACGTACAGCTCCCCCACCGCGCCCGGCGGGAGCTGCCGGAGCCTGGCGTCGAGGACGTACACGCCGGAGCCGGTGATCGGGGTACCGATCGGGACCGGGCCGGTGGCGGACAGCGGGCCGCTGAGCGTGGTGGTGACGGTGTTCTCCGTCGGACCGTACACATTGATCATGCGACGGCCGCCGTGCCACCTGGCCACGAGGTCCAGCGGCGCGGCCTCACCGGCCACCGCGAGCACCTCGACACCAGCGAGCGCGTCATCAGGCAGGACGGCGAGGGCTGCGGGCGGCAGCTTGAGGTGCGTCACGCCCATCTCGGTCACGGTGGCCGCGAGCGGCGCTCCGATGGCGATCCGCTCCGCCGACGGCATGACCAGAGTGGCACCGTTCAGCAGGGTGACCCACAGGTCGGACTGGGCCGCGTCGAAGCTCGGCGAGGCGAACTGGAGCATCCGGGCACCGGGCCCAGCCAGCAGCCGCTCACCCTGCCCTGCGGCGAGGCTCGCGATGCCGGTGTGGGTGACCGTCACGCCCTTCGGCAGCCCGGTGGACCCCGACGTGTAGATCACGTACGCGGCGTTGGCGGCCGTTGCCCGGCCTGCCAGCGGCGCGTCATCGAAACCGGCGGCGTCGTCGAGCAGCAGCACCGGCCCGGGCACAGCTCCGGCGACCTCGGGCACGGTGAGCACCAGCGCGGGCTGCGCGTCGCTGAGCATGTAGCGGATGCGCTCCGCCGGGTATGCCGGGTCGACCGGCAGGTACGCCGCGCCGGCCTTGGTCACGGCGAGCATCGCGATGGCCCAGTGCACCGACCGGGGGAAGGCCAGCGCCACCAGGTCCTCGGCACCCACCCCGTGCGAGACCAGCCACCGGGCGATCCGGTTGGTCTCCCGGTCGAGCTGCGCGTAGGTGAGCGTCCGGTCATCGCCGGCAAGAGCAAGAGCATCAGGTGTACGCGCGACCTGGGCGGCGAACAGCGCGGCCAGGGTCTCTGGCTGAGCGGCGGGCCCGCCGCTGGCACTGACGAGTTCCCCGGCTGCGGCCAGTTCCAGGTCAGCGACTGCCGTACCGGGAGCAGCGCCGGCGAACTGCCCGAGGAAGCTCAGGAACCGGTCCTGGTGGCTGGCGAGATCTGCGGCCGAGTACAGCTCAGGGTTGCCGTCGAAGTCCACCCGGTACGCGCCGCCGTCACGACGGTCGTAGACCAGCATCGCCAGGTCGTCGGGCTGCCCGCCGGACACGTTGGACGCGACGGCCCGGCTGCGGCCGAAGCTCAGCTGGTACTCGAAGCTCATGATGTTGGCACGGGGACCAGCCAGGCGGGCCCGGCCCAGGTCGCGGTGCATGTCTTCCAGCCGGTACTCCTGGTGCGCCAGCACGGTCCGCGCCTCGGCGGCGACCTGGCCAATCAGACCGGCGACGGTCGTGCCCGCGCCGATCGGGACGCGCAGCGGCAGCACGTTCGACACCATCGCCGGGGTGCTGCGGGCCTGCTGGTCGCGGCGCACGGCTGCTGGCAGCCCGGCCACGACCTCGGGTGCGCCGGTCATCCGGTGCAGGTAGGCGGCCCAGGCCGCGATGACGACCAGCGGCCAGCGGGTACCCGACGCGCCGGCCGCCTCGCCGAGATCCGCGACGACGTCCTTGCCGATCCAGCTCGTCCGGCGGATCACGCCGGTCGGCGGGACCGGCTGGCTGTGCGCCAGGCTCACCGGCTCGGGGCAGTCGCTCAGGTACCCGGCCCAGAAGTCACGGTCCAGCGCGCGCCGGCCCGACTCCGCGTACTCGCTCTCCCGGCCGATGAGGCCGGCCAGCTCACCGAACGGGCTGTCCGGTACGTCCTCGCCAGCCTCCAGCGCGGTGTACGTCTCGGCGACCCGCCGCGCGACCAGGCCCATGCCGAAGCCGTCGATGACCAGGTGGTGATAGCTGTGCCACCACACGTACCTGTCAGCGCCCAGGCGGAACAGCGCGAACCGGAACAGCGGCCCGCCCGCCAGGTCGAAGGGCCGGGCGAGGTCGCCGTCCATCCAGTCCCTCGCGGCGGCGGCGGGGTCCGCCTCCCCGCTGAGGTCGAGGACGGGAAGCTCCCAGCCCGGTACCCCGCCGGCGTGCTGGCGGACCTCGCCGTCCGGCGACTGGCCGAACCGGGCGGTCAGGCACGCGGCCTCGGCGGCCGTCCGGCGCAGAGCCACCTCGAACAGCTCCGGCCGCAGGGGGCCGGTGATGTCGAGGTACTCGCCGAGGTGCAGGGCACGGCTGCCCGGGGCGAGCTGCTGGGCGTACCAGACGCCGCGCTGGGCGGCGGTGAGCGGAAGTTCGGCGGGTACCCGTAGACCTGGCATCACGATTTTCCCGTCAGCCCATCGCTTCGATCAGGCTCTTGGGACGCATGTCCGTCCAGTGCTCGTTGACGTAGTCCAGGCAGGACTGGCGGGAACTCGCAGTTTTCGCGACCGACCAGCCGGCCGGCACCGCGGCGAATTCCGGCCACAGCGAGTACTGGCCCTCGTCGTTGATCAGGACGAGATACGTCCCGCTGGCATCCTCGAAGGGATTCATGAGTGTTCCTCCACACAGCCGCAGGGGGCGTGCGGGCACGATCGTCCTGTGATCACTGCCGCCCCCCGAACAGACCACATTCGACAAAGCGGCACGCTAACACGGAGGAAATCTGGACCAGGTAGTCGCAAATGGACGTAGCTACCCGCGAAGTGAGTTGTGACACTCAGTGACCTGAGCCACGACCCTCGCAGGCATGGATACGTCGCGGCAATGGAGCCCGGGAATTCACGCGGTATTAATGCCACCGACCTCCGGAGATAGAAAAGAACCGCCACCGCGGCCCGCTTACCGACCGGCCGGTAATATATTCCAGAGTGGGTACGCGCGAGGATACCCGGGAAATTCAGCGCTGATTTGCCGGCGGTTATCAGCGGTTATCGGCGAGCCGGAGGCTCAGCCATTCCGCGAAAAGAAGAATGCGACGGCCGCCGGGGCGTAGACGCCGCCGGGGACTCGACCACTGTACACAGTGGACGCGAATGGCCAGTGCCCGGGTACCGCCCACGGGCGCCGGGGTTGAGGCCCGGCCGGGATGGGTAACCCTCCGTCAGCCGAACACTGGAGGCCCAGGCTCAGTGAACGACAACGGATACGGAGCAGAACCGATGACCACGCACGCGCACATCAGGACCAGCAGCCGCACCATCCTCGACGACATCGACGCGGCAGACGCGGGATACGTACCCGGGCACGCCGCCGAGCCCGCCGCGCCCAGCCCGCTCCAGCCGGTGGTCGACGCCGTCTCCGAGCGGGCACGCGCCTGGGCGCCCCGCGCGAAGGCCGCAGCGGCCGACAACCGGGTACGGGCCGCCGTGGTGACGGCCATCGTCACGCTCGGCGTGCTCGCCACGCTCCGGCGCAGGCGCACGAACCGCCGGATCGACCGCAGGATCGCAGCGTTCGTGGCGAGCATGCGCTAAACCTCACGGAGCGGGGCAGGCCGCACTATAGCGCTGGTCCGTGGCCGGCCTATGCGAAGAGTCAGAATCACTACAGTCAATGTCTGCTCTGGCTGGCAAGTGGACAGACTTGCCCGGTTGAGGGGGAAGTCTCGCCGTCTGGCGGGCCCCGCACCGGCGAGGAGGCCAGCGCATGACGCAGACCCAGGCGGAGTGGAACCGCACGTGGCGGCTCCTGGCCTGCGTCCTGCTCGTCATGGCCGCGGGCAGTCTCGCGCTGCTGCTCGTGGCCCGCGAGCACCGGGGTAACGGGGCCTTCGAGACCACCGCGATGATCCTCGGTGCCGCCGAGCTGATCGGCGGCCTGCTCGCCCTGCACGAGGTCGGCCGCCGCCCCGCCACCACCAGCCAGCAGCGGCTGTTCTCCCGCCCCGGTGACCGGGAATCCAGCCCAGCCGGCCGCCGGATCGCCTGGGGGCTGGCCGGTGTCGTCTTCTTCGCCGGCCCGTGGGCGTTGTGGGTGGCCGCCGGCAGGGCCGAGATCCATGTCACGAAGGAGCTGGGCTCGTCCGCCGCGGCCAGGACGGCCGGGCTGCTGGGCCCGGGCTCGGTGAACCTCCGCGTACCCGGATCACCACCCGCCAGAGGCAAGCTCCTCCTGCTGATCACCCTGGACGTCACCCAGCAGCCAGGCTGCCAGGCGGCCACCACGTACACGCTCACACCGGTCATCGACGGGAAGGTGTCCCGGGACAGCACCGAAGCCCGCTCGGCCGACGAGGGCTACGGGGGCGTCGTTGCCGTCGGCGGCGCAAAACAGAGCGTGACCGTGGTCGTCACGGGCTCACCGGCCGCCTACCGCTGCCCGTTCCGGGTGACTGTGGACAAGGCAGTACTCCACAACTAGGCCCCCGCGAGTGGGAAGGTTTCCGCCAGCCACGCCTCGTCGTACCCGACGGTGATCAGCGTCAGCAGCAGGAACGGCACCGCGTACGGCGTTGCCTCATACCCGTCTGCCGGGCCGGCCCTCAGCGGTCACGTGTCAGCACATGCTCCCGCCCGGGCCCCCGCACCGGTAGACGTGATCAGCCTTGTTCCGTTCCGAGTCCTCGCCGTCGGCCAGGTACTTGACACTCGTGTCGTAATCGCCGGGGAAGACCATGAAGAGGTACTGATCGTAGGAGCTGATCGCGTACTCCGAGTGGCTGCCCGTGGTGTGGTTGTAGAACCGCACCACTGTGTTCGTACGGTTCCAGGCCGACTCGATGCGGTCGCTCCAGCCGTACCGCCACAGATCCTGTGCCCCGTAGCTGCTGAGCTTGCCCATGGCTCCGCCGTAGTACTCGTAGTCCCAGAAGCAGAACCACCCGTCCGGGCAGTCGCCTTTACCGCTGAGCAGGGACGGCTGGGTGGTGGCCGGCTTCGCGAAGGTGATCACGAAGTTCCCGCCGTCGTAGGAGACCTCGTTCGCCGAGGTCTGCTTGCCGCCCGGGTACAGGGAAAGCTGCAGGTCGATCTGCTTCTGCAGGACGGCTGCCGATGCGGGGACCCTGGAAAGCAGTTCCTGCTGGGCGCGGGTCGGCTTGGCCGCCGTGTGCGTGTGGGCGGACGCCGGGCCCTGTATGGCCGCAGATGCCCCCAGGGCGACGATCGCCATGACCGCGAACCTGCGCCGCCAAGGCGAAGAAGGTGATCGAACTGCTCGGAACGTCAAGGGAAACTCCTCTTCCAGGGGCTGAACGACGAACATGGAATCCTCGTCTGACCAAGCCCTCCAGCTGACAGGCAGCGGGAAGCCAGCCCCGTGATCACGGGATCCACAGCCCGGATCGTAGTAATCGAGGAACATCCCGGGAAGATCATTCGGCGACAGCCGAAAATCCCAGGCAAGCCCGGCGTAATTTTCCTGGCGGATACTGATGAGTTCCGGCGACCTGCAGCACCGCGTCCAGGATGCCGATCAGGTCAGCGCTGACGAAGGCTTGAGCGCCGGAGGCGTGCCGCGGGGACGTCTGCGGGACCAGCCGCCGTGGAGCTTGACGCCTCACCAACTTCGACAGACAGTGCCGTCCACATTGCAGAACGCTGAGTGTGCGGACCTCACCGCATGTGCCCACGAGCAGGCCGGGCTGCCGGCTAGTGCACCTGGCCGGAGGAAGGACCGTGCGCTACCAAGGGAACAGCGTGGCCTGGCCTGGGAGCGCCCGGAGCCGTCGTCCGGCACCGGCCGGTGACCCGGACGCCGGCCGGCCGGCAGGGCGCCGGTAGCTGGCATTTACTCTCTCCGGATGGAATCGGCACCCCAGGGGTCAGGGATACTTCGGCACGAAGCGCTGGAGCGGGGCTGGACGCCGCCCGCCGACAGCGATCCGGAGTCGCTGGAGGCCATAGACCGCCACATCAGCCAGTATTTCGGCGAGCCAGCCACGGTATGGCACGAGATGGCATCCGATCTGGTCCACATCGACGTGCACATGATCGAACCGACCCCGCAGCGGCCATTCGTCACGCTGGTCACCTCCGGGATGAGCGATCTGCCGATGAACGTGCCTGCCGAGGCCGGTGTGAGCCCGTACGCGGAGCTGATGATCGCGCTGCCGCCTGATTGGCCGCTGACCGCCGACGCGTGGAAGGACGAGTGCCACTACTGGCCGGTCCGGCTGCTCAAGTCGGTGGCCCGCCTGCCACACGAGTACGGCACCTGGATCGGTCAGTGGCATTCCGTTCCCAACGGTGATCCTGCTGAGCCGTACGCGCCCGGTGTGCCGTTCACCGGGGTGGTGGTCACGCCGATGGTGAACTCCGCTCCGGAGGCGCGCACCATCGTGACTCCCAGCGGCAAGCAGATCGCGCTGCTGGCCCTGGTACCCCTGCACCCCGGGGAACTTGAGCTGAAGCTGACCCACGGCACCGGCGCGCTGATCGAGGCACTCGACCGCGTCCGGGTGACCGAGCATCTCGACCCAGCCCGCCCGAGCGGCGCCTGAGAGCAGCACAAGCTTTCCGCCGGCCTGGCCTTCCGGGGCGATCGGCGCGTACGTCTGGTGCTGGCCCACGCCCTCTGTGGTTGCTGGGCCGGGGATGCAGAGCGTGCCTGGGACACCTCACCCCGATCGCCCAGCCGGTCACTGCCCAGCCCGGGCAGGTCGCCCACCTGCCCGGCGTCCGCGCCAGAGTCGCACCGCGACGGAGCTGCGCTCAGAACAGCAGGGGACGCAGGTGCTCGGGTTCGATCACCTCAGTGCGCAGCCGCAGCCGGTGCACAGCCTCCTTGAGCTGCTGGGCGGCTGTGCGGTCCACGGTGGCGGCGAGGCCGGGGGCGTCAAACCCGGTGATCATGTCATCGTGGTGCACCGGGATCACGTAGCGCGGGCCTCCCAGCGTGGTGAGCAGCCGGTCCAGGTAGCGGTGCAGGGAACTGTGATCGGTCATGCTGATAGCGACCACGTCGGGGCGCAGCCCGGCCAGTTCACGTTCCACGAAGTTGGTGCCGCCGAACATCAGTACCTTGAGCCGGTCAGCGACTGTGACCTGGTATGCCAGCGTGCCGCCCTCCACCAGGTCGGTGATGCTGGCCGGCGCCGCTGGCGGGGCGGTCCGCGTACCGGGTGCGAAGAAGCCGTATCCCCGGGACTGGCTGTGCAGGCTGCGGATCACCTGCACCCGGTAGGCGCCATCGCCGAACTCCAGGTCCTCTCCGCCCGTGGCGTGGATGTAGTTCTTCAGCCGGGCGGCGGGGGTACCCATGGCGGCCAGCAGGTGCCGGTGCGTCTCGGTGCCGATGGTGTGGATGGTTTTCGAGGCCCAGCCGGACCGGCCGAGCAGCTGCGGCACGTCGGCCATGTGGTCCCAGTGCCCGTGGCTGATCATGATGAGCTCCGGCGGGCCCGCCAGCCGGCCTGAGTTCAGCAGCCGGTCCACCACGGCGGGATCGGGGACCAGCGGGCCGCCGGGCAGCCGGTAGTCGAAGCGGCTCAGATAGGGATCGAAGTACAGCACGCGGCCGTCGAAGGCGATCTCCCAGCCGGCCACGCCCAGCCAGCGCATCGACACCCCGGCCGGGCGGCCGGAGCCAGCGCGGACCGGATCCGCCACGGCCGCTGGTACCGGTGACAGCCCGGCGGCGCCGCTGCCTATCACTGCGCCGCCCAGAACGGCCCCGCGCAGTACGGCACGGCGCTGGATGCCTCCGGATGAGGTCCCACAGTTCTGGCACATGGATTCGGTTTTCCCTTCAACGGCGGGCAACTGTCCAGAGTGAACCGGCCCGGAGTACCCGCTGTCCAAGATCAATCTTCGGGGGCTGCGATATCCGATCCGGTATCGTTGCTGCTCGTGGACCTCGTGCAGCACTTGCGATACTTCATCGCTGTCGCTGAGGAACTCCACTTCGGCAGGGCCGCCGCCCGCCTGCACATGTCGCAGCCCCCGCTGTCGCAGCGCATCCAGCGCCTGGAGCGTGAACTGGGCATCCGGCTGTTCGACCGCTCGCCCCGCCAGGTCACGCTCACCGAAGCAGGGCGCCTGCTGCTGCCGGAGGCCCGCGAGATCCTGTCCAGGGTCGAGCCGATCCTGAGCCTGGCCTCCAGGATGAACGCTGCCACCAGCACTGTGCTCCGCGCTGGAGTACCGCCACACCTGGAGGGTGACAGCATCGCGGCCCTGCTCGGCGCGTTCCGGGAAAGTAGCCCGCACACAGCCCTGGACCTCAGGGAAAGCACCACCTCCGCCCAGCATCAGGCGCTGGGCAGCGGAGAGCTCGACATCGGCGTGCTGCAACTGCCGTTTCTCGCGGCGGGCCTGGTCATCGGCCCGGTCGTGCACCGGCCGCTGGGCGTACTGGTGGCAGCAGACGGGCCGCTCGCCGAGCCAGCCAGCGAACTCCTGCTCTCCGACCTCGGCGGGCACGACCTGGTGACCTTCCCGCGCCCAGCAGCCCCGGCACGCTACGACGAGATCCTGGACACCTGCGCCCGGCACGGGTACCACCCGCCGGCCGTTCACGAGGCCGACGGCGGAAGCTTCACCGCAGGCCTGGTCCTTTCCGGTACCGCTGTCGCCTTCGGCCCCGAAACCGCGCCGCCCCACACCGGCGTCGTGTGGCGGCGCCTGGCTGGCCAGCCTCTCGCCGAGCGGCTGGCCGTGACCTGGCCGAAGGAACAACCCCATTCCGGGACGGCCGCGTTCGCGCGCGCCGTGACACAGGTACTCGGCAGCGGGCACGCGCCAGCCCCGGAACCGCGCAGCCGGCCCGCTTCGGACTTCCTCGCCATCCCGCACGGAGTACTCGATGAATGAAGATCTTCGCCACCACCTCGGCTCGCTGTTCGCCGGGGCAGGAGTGACCGGCTGCCTGCATGCCATCGACCTGGACAACGGCAGGGAAGCGGGCCTGGGGGCCGATACTCCGGTCCTCATGGCCAGCGCGTTCAAGCTCCCGCTGGTGCTGGCCTTGTTCCGGGCCGCCGACACGGGGCTGGCCGACCTGGCCGGACAGGTCCGGCTGGAACCTGGCACACGGACAAGCGGCCCTACCGGCATCGGCGCGATGACCGGTCCGGTCACCATGACGCTGCGCGACCTCGCGCACCAGGCGCTCAGCGTGTCCGACAACGCGGCTGCCGACGCGATCGCCGACCACATCGGCCTGGGCGCGCTCACCGCCACGGCCGAAGCGGCTGGGATGGCCGCCACCCGTATCGCCGAAATCTGCCGCGATGTGGCAGCCCGGACCGCCGCCTCACTGGGCACAACCGACCCGGCGCAGCTCACCCGGCTGCTCACCGATCCGGCTGCACTGTCACGGCTGGCCACACTGGACCTGACAGCCTCGAACCGGACAACGGCCCGTGACTGCACCACCCTGCTGGCGGGGATCTGGAAGGACACCGCCGCCTCCCCCGGATCCTGCTCCGCGATACGCCATCTGCTGTCGTTGCAGGTCTGGCCACACCGGCTCGCCTCGGGGTTCCCATTCGATGACGTACGCGTCGCCGGCAAGACAGGCACGCTGCCCACCGTCCGCAACGAGATCGGCGTCGTGGAGTATCCCGACGGCGGCCGTTACGCGATCGCGGTGTTCACCCGCAGCGCTGCCACGGCACTGAACCTGCCCAGAGCCGACGCCGTCATCGGTACCGCAGCCCGCACCGCCGTGGAGTATCTGCGACGCGGTTGAACCGGAGGGCCTCGAACCTCTATTTCCGATTAACGGATGCCCTGGACGGTCACCGTAACGAACCTGCGGGCCGGTGGCTGGCCGGTCCCCCGATCAGCGTGCCCGCAGAGCCTCCTGCGAGACCGGGACAAGCGCCCCGATGACCCGCACGCGGGCAAGTACCTGGGGCTGGGCGGGCATGCCGGGCCGGGCGAGGACGTGGTGTCCTGCGCCCGGCGGGAGATCTCCGAGGAGTCGCCAGCTCGCGGGAGACATGGCCCTGCGGGGCACCGTACTGTTCACCGGCTGGGAAGCCCGGCGCGCCGACCTGCCGGCAGTCCAGGAAGGCGGCGTGCAGGTCGGTGCTGGGTGGAATGAGTGTTGGCATACGGCCACGCTAGGCACGGACCGGGCGCAGCGCGAGCCCTCACACGGCGGACTGAGGAGCAGGCTGCTGGCCTGGTCCGCCCCAGATAGGGGCTCCTGTCGGCGGTGTGGCGCGGTCAGCCTTTGCTTCGGTACCCCTGGAAGAGGTCTTCCTGGGCTGTGCGGAGTGCCCGGCTCCGACGCTCACGCCGGCCCCCGGTGACCTGCGCCACTTTGGACTGGGTCGCCTGCTGTACCTCGATCGGGTAGCTGGCGGGATGGGGGGAAACGCCAGGACCCGACAGTCTGGGGAGGTCCCAGAACACAACGCGCCCAGCGGGGCGCGGCAGGAGGCTGTCCATGTCCAAGGTTGTTTCCCAGGCCGGTTCCTCGGCGTCGTACCGTCGTCGCCGACGCGGCGTCGCGGCGGTGGCCGCCCTGGCCGTCGCGCTCGGCACGGTCGGCGCGCTGTCTGCCTCCGCCCAGGCTGGCAGCCCGCGCGACCAGGTTCAGCAGGGCCTGGAGCGGATGGTGAAGGACGAGGGCTACCCGGCGGCCCTGGCCTCGGTCACGGGCAAGGACGGCCGGAGCCGGGACTACGCGGCCGGCGTCGCCGACATCCGGACCCGCAAGAAGGCCCCGGTCGATGGCCAGGTCCGGGCCGGCAGCAACACCAAGACCTTCGTCGCCACCGTGGTGCTGCAACTGGTCGGCGAGGGCAAGGTCGAACTCGATGCCCCGATCGAGCGCTACCTGGCGAACCTGGTCCGGGGCGAGGGCATCGACGGTCGGAACATCACCGTGCGTCAGCTGCTCCAGCACACCAGCGGACTGCCCAACTACGTCAACATCATGAGGCCAGACTTGGTGGACAAGGATCTCCGGCACACCTACTACCAGCCCCGGCAACTGCTCGACGTGGCCCTCGCGCACAAGGCGAGCTTCGAGCCGGGCAAGGGCGTGGAGTACAGCAACACCAACACCGTGCTGGCTGGCCTGATCGCCGAGAAGGTCACCGGCCGGCCGCTGGCCGAGCAGATCACCCAGCGGGTGATCGAGCGGGCCGGGCTGCGTGACACCTACATCCCTGACGTAGGCGAGCAGGGCATCCGCAAGGCACACCCGCAGGGCTACATCAAGGTGGACCCCAGCGCCCAGATCGAGGACATCACCGAGATCGACCCGTCCTGGGGCTGGGCAGCCGGGAACCTCGTGTCCACCCCGGGCGACCTGACGAAGTTCTTCTCCGCCCTGATCGGCGGCAAGCTGCTCAACCCCGTGCAGCTGGCCGAGATGCGCCGTACTGTGAAAGGCCCCTGGGGGCTCGGCGAGGGCTTCGGCCTCGGTCTGATCAGCCGGCCGCTGAGCTGCGACGGCACTCTGTCCTGGGGACACGGCGGTGACATCCCCGGCTACACCACCCGGGTCGCGGTCACCGATGACGGCCGTGCCGCCTCGGTCGCGGTGACCCTGGTCAGCCCCGGTCGCCCGGACTCGGCCGGCGCGCTGGTCGACGCTGCGCTGTGCGCCAAGAGATGACGGCGTGAAGAGGGGCCGCCCGGACCCGGGCGGCCCCTTGGTGTTGCCGGGCCTGCAGCCCGATCGCCCCGCCGCACGACGGTAGGTCACCACGATGCCCGGCTTGGCGTAGTCGCCGTCCGGCCATTTGGAGGCGGGCTTCTCGATGGAGGCGCCGCTGATCTCGCCGGGGCGCGGCCTTCTGCCAGGCCACGCCTTCGCTGGGCCGTGGTTTCGTGGTCGAGCTGGCCTTTGAGGGTGTCGAAGAGGGATTCGACGCGCTGGCGGATCGGTGCGAGGCTGCCGTGGTGGCAGGTCTCGCCTTTGCGGTCTGGGCGCAGGAACGTGATGCCCAGGCCGGTCAGGTGGGCGGCGAACTCTTTCCGGCGAAGCCTTTGTCTCCGATGAGGACCACGCACACCAGTTCAGCATCAGTCAGCTTCTTCGGCCGGCCGTGTCTGCGCCGGCCAGCCGGCACCACCCGATCATTAGCGGGAGTCAGTTCCCTGCTCACCGCGCCGTCGGCGGTGCCTGAGGTCTGCCGGGTCCACAAGCGCGGCAGAGCGCCCGCCTCCAACGGCAGGCGCGGCGGTCAGTCCGCCGCCCCCGCCAGGGCCTCGCGGATCTTCTCGGCCAGAAGTGCAGGTCGGTGTACCGGCCGACGGCCCGGCCGATCCATCACGGCCAGGCCCCGGGCGGTGACAGGTGCCGGGTCTGGTGCCCGGATCACTTCGGCCCTTGGAGCCGTCCGAGCCGCACGGCGTAGAACACGGTCAGCCCGGCGAGCACCAGCCACACCGCGCCCATGACCAGCAGCACGGCCCACTCGTCCGAGGCGACCGTAGCGGCGAACCCTCCGCCGCACGTCCACAGCGCCGTCATCATCAGCATCGCGAAGAAGCCCGCGCGGGTCGCCGCCGGCTCCAGCCGGCTCTTATCGATCTTGCCCATTGATGTACCTCCCCCATGAGGAGGTCCAGAGTAAACGGGTCAGCAGGATCACCGCACCCGCCACTACTCTGCTGAGATGCTGATCATCGCCGAGGAAGCCTCCACCAACTGGGCACTGTTGCGCTGGATCTTCTACGGCAGCTGGGTGGCCCTGATCGCCGCGGCGATCGCGCTGGGAATCCGCCGCAACCGCCACCGGGCCGCGCAGCAGCGCGCCGAACTCGAACGCCAAACCCAGCAGCACACCGTCCGCTGGCGGGACCCCGTCAGCGGAGTACCCGCTACGGCCGGGCTCCCAAACTCCCGGGACCCTGGGCCCGCTGATACGGAATAAGGCGTTTGACCTGTAGGTGGCCGGGAGTCCAGATCCCCAATCGCGGCAGTACACGCGCTTGCCTGAGCAAGCTGCTCGCATCCGGCAGACGCAGAACTCCAGTACTTCATGATCACCGGGGTTTGAGGGTCTGCGTTTCCTCCGCCTCCCTGGTGATGGACGCGGAGTCCCACCGCATCGGCAGGTCCTTGCCTGTCCGCCACAGCTCGAACTGGTCGTCGTAGTTGTCGTGGAACGCGTGACCGGAGTTCCCGGTCAGCTGCACCCACCGGGAGTTGTCCAGATTGGACAGATCAACGACCATGCGCATCGACGGAACCGCGTTGACCCCGTAGCCCTCGGTGGCGTCCCAGCCGTTGGCGTTGACGATCCCGCCGCCGCCAGCCGTGCCGAACGGCCCCCGGTTGAACAGCCATTCCACGGCGCCGACCCCGGACTTGCCGAACGTCTGGTTGGTCAGGGTGATGGTGTGCAGGTCGCCCCAGCGCCACTTCTTCGGTTCCCCGCCGAGCCTGTCGCGCAGTTCCTTGTCGGCAGCCGTCATGGCCGCGCCGAGGATCGTGTCCCTGGTCTCCACCGCTGGCGTGCGCTTGTCGTCCCACCACGGGGATTCCGGCTGGCTGAGCAGGTTCCGCGTCACCTCGAACCATCGTTCGCCTCCGGAGGCCTTCTGGCCGTCGGGAAGCTCGTCGAAGGTACGGGCCATCAGCGCACGCCAGGTCGCGTTGTAGAACGCCGCCGGCGCCGAGTTCTCCGGCTGCTGTAAGTCCCAGCCCCGCAGCAGCGCCTGGCTCTCCGCGGTCTTTCCTGACATCTTCACATCGAGCAGGTAGGGCACGACGGCCTCAGCGCCGTTGTTGCGGTTGTCGAACTGGATCGCCGCCATCCCCGCCACATCCAGCTTCCCCGCCCCCTCCAGCAGCGTGACGATCCGCTGTGAGCGGTAACCCATCGCCCAGTCCCGCGTCAGGAAATGGCTGTACGCCGTGCCGATCACCGCCTGGTTCGCCGTGACGACGTAACCCCGCTGCGGGTTGTACTCGCTCGGCAGCTCCTCGAACGGGATGAACGACTTCCAGTCGTACGCCGAGTCCCAGCCCGGGGCCGGCCACCGCCCGTCGCCCTTGCCACGGACCGGGATCCGCCCCGGTGCCTGGTAGCCGATGTTGCCGTCCACATCGGCGTACACGATGTTCTGCGCCGGAACCTCGAACTTCGCCGCCGCCGCCCGGAACTCGGACCAATTGCCCGCCTTGTTGATCGCGAACAGCGCGTCGATCGTGCGCCCCGGGTCAAGCGCCGTCCATCGCATCGCCAGCCCATAGCTACCACCCGCCGCCCGCGCCTCCTTCGACACGTCCGACAGCAGCGGACCGTGCTTCGTGCTCCGCACCGTGAACGTCACCGGTTTCGCGCCAGCCACCTTCAGGACCTCGGTGCGCTTGTCCACGTCGAGCCACGCGCCGTCGACCTGGTACCGGTCGCCCTCGAGCTTCTCCTGGTACAGGTCCACGACGTCCGGGTCCAGATTCGTGAAACCCCAGGAAATCCGCGCGTTGTGCCCGATCACGACCCCAGGCACTCCCGAAAACGTGAACCCTGCGACGTCGAACCCGCACGAGCACCGCAGCCCCATCTGGTACCAGATCCCCGGCATCGACGGCGAGAGGTGCGGATCGTTGGCCAGCAGCGGCTTACCCGTCTTCGTCCTGCTCCCCGCCACCACCCACGAGTTCGACCCGACCCCGTCCGCACGCGCCCCGCTCAGGCGAGCAGCGTCCGCCACCCGCCCCACGCCCGACGCCACGCCCCGGATCACCTCTCCCGGCACGTTCACGTCCGGGGTCACTGACGGGGTGGAGCTCCTGCCCGCCGCCGTCGCAGCCGCCGGCACGATGGGCGTGTGGCGCGTCTCCGGGTACGCCGGGTACAGCTCCTCGATCCGCTCGCGCGCCATCCCGCCTGCGGCCAGGATGGCCCGGCTGAGCTCGTCGTCCATGTTGCCGCGCAGGTCCCAGGCCATCGCCTTCAGCCACGCGAGGCTGTCGGCCGGACTCCACTTCTCGATCTCGTACCCGGAGTTCTGCAGGCCCAGGACCGCGTACTCCAGGCTCGCGCTGCCGCCGTCGTGATCGGACAGCCAGGCGTTCACACCGGCGGCGTAGGCGTCGAGGTGTCCCTTCGTCTCCGGTGAGGCCTGCGCGTACTCGACCTCGGCGACCCGCCGCCAGCCCATCGTCCGCAGGTACTTGTCGGTCTCGACCTGCCCCTCACCGAACAGCTCCGAGAGCCGCCCGGCCGTCACGTGCCGGCGGAAGTCCATCTCCCAGAATCGTTCACTGGCGTGCAGGTAGCCCTGGGCGCGGAACAGGTCGCCCGCGTTGCTCGCGTACACCTGCGGAATCCCGTACTTGTCCCACTTCACGGTCACCTGCGCCTTCAGGCCGGCGATCCGCAGATCCTCCGCACGGTCGGGCATCGACCGGCGCACCGTCCACATCCCGTACCCGGCGCCACCCAGCGCGAGCACCACCACCGCGACCAGCAGCCACAGCAGCACTTTGCGAAGGATCCTCATGCCGCCGGATCGTACGCCTCCCAGCCCCCAAAAACAGGCACCAGAAACCCCCGATCCCACCCCACCGCCTCCACGGACCCGGGCCCGAAGACTGCCGCTCTCCAGGAGGGGCTTGTCCCCCGCCAGCCACCACCAGATCGGGTGCCCGAAGCTTGGGATCTGTCCAGTAGATCCCTACCGGCAGACGCCCGAGCAGGCGCGCCCCGCCGGCTCGCTGCCGTGGCAGGCTGTCGCCTAGTCTCGGCGGGTGGCCGTTCATCAGCTTTCCCGTGCTGACGCGCGCCGGATCGCCGTTCGCGCCCAGCTCCTGGACGGCCCGCGCCCGTCCGGCCCGCTGGACCCGACGGAGCTGCCCGATCTGGTGCGGCAGCTGACCTTTCTCCAGGTCGAGCCGACGAGTGCCGTCGCGCCGAGCGCCGACGTCGTCGCGTGGAGCAGGCTCGGCTCCGGCTACGTGCCAGCCGAGCTGCGGATCGCTCTCGCCGACCGGGTGCTGGTCGAGCTGCACGGCATGATCCGCCCGGCCGAGGATGTGGCACTGTTCCGGGCGGAGATGGCGGCGTGGTCAGACGAGGATGTCTTCGGACGGGCTTTGCGGCGCGACTGGGTACAGGCCAATGACGCCTGCCGCCGCGACCTGCTCGCCCGCCTCGACGCCGCCGGACCTCTGGCGGCCGCAGAGCTGCCCGACACTTGCGTCGTGCCATGGCAGTCCAGCGGGTGGAGCAACAACCGCAACGTCCGGCAGATGCTCGCTTTCATGGTGGCCCGCGGCGAGGTCGCGCTCGCTGGCCGGCGTGGCCGGGATCCGCTGTGGGATCTGGCGGACCGGGTCTACCCCGGCGACCCGGCCGTCCCGCTCGAGGAGGCGCTCCGGATCCGGAGCGCACGGCGGCTGCGCACCCTCGGCATCGCCCGCGCCCGGGGATCGGCGCAGCCCGGGCCAGGGGATCCCGGCGAGCCTGCCGTGATCGAGGGTGTCCGGGGCACCTGGCGGGTCGACCCCGAACTGCTCGGTCAGCCGTTCACCGGCCGGGCGGCGCTGCTGTCGCCCCTGGACCAGCTGGTGTTCGACCGCAAGCGGATGGCTGAGCTGTTCGAGTTCGACTACCAGCTGGAGATGTACAAGCCGGCGGCCCAGCGCAAGTGGGGCTACTGGGCGATGCCGATCCTGTCCGGCGACCGGCTCGTCGGCAAACTGGACGCCACCGCCGACCGGAAGGCCGGCGTGCTCAGGGTCGGCGCACTCCACCAGGACGAGGAATTCGACAGCGCCACCTCAGCCGCGGTCCACGCCGAGATCGAGGACCTGGCCACGTGGCTCAGGCTCGACCTCCTCTGGGCCTGAAGGGCTGCTCCATGGCATGCATGACTTCCAAACCCTGAAATCCTTTTCCTGTACCCGGTGAGCGGCCCGCCCTCCCCCACCGGCGGGCCGCTCGTCACTCCCCGGAAAGTACCGGCTAGCACTGGCGGAACGAGCCCCCGCCGCTCAGGTACTGGTCCTTGACCCAGCCGGTGACCCCGTTGGACTCGTCCGTCAGGTACGTCCACGTGGCACCGCTGCCGTCGGACGCGTAGCACCGGTAGTGCAGGCTGTGGCTGGAGTTCGCCCCGCCCCGGCGCGCGCAGTGCGCCCCCGGGCCGGACCGGATGTTCACGCCGGTCGTCGCGTGGCCGTACACGCCCTCGTCGTTCCACGGGTCCCAGCCGCAGGAGCCGACGACGGCGTTGCCCTTGTCGTCGGCCGCGACGGCGGCCCCCGGGATGGCCAGCCCGGCCACGGCGAACAGCGCGATGCCCGCTACTGCGAGGCCACTGCGTCGGAAACGAGCGTTCATGTCAGTGCTCCGATCATTCTTTCCGGGCGGCCCTCGTATCGCCCGGCCTGAATACAGGCTGGCCCGGGGCCTGCCACACTGTCCAAGAGCCACAATCATGCGGTTTGGTTATGATCCGGGGGGCAATTGGCGGCTCTTCCAAAATGGGGAAATTGTTTAAGTTCTCCTGCTATAACTGGTAGGTATGGATGTAGATCTCCGGCTCCTGCGATACTTCGTCGCTGTCGCCGAGGAGCTGCACTTCACCCGGGCGGCCGAGCGGCTGTTCATCTCGCAGCCGGCCCTGTCCAAACAGGTCAGGCTGCTGGAGACCCAGCTGCGGCTCAAGCTGCTCCGCCGGTCGAGCAGGCACGTGGAGCTGACCGCGGCCGGCAACGCCCTGCTCCCCCAGGCCCGCCAGCTGCTCGACACCTGGTCGGAGTCGCTGACCGCGACCAGGGCCGCGGCTGCCGAGGAGGACAGGACCCTGCGGGTCGGGTTCATCACGAACGCCGCCGGCGAGCTGACCACCCAGATCCTCGCCGAGTTCACCCGCAGGCGGCCGGAGTGGCGGATCTCGATGTCCCAGGCGCTGTGGGCCGATCCCACCTGCGGGCTGCGGGACGGCTCGGTGGACGTGGCCTTCGTCCGCCTGCCCGTACCAGCCCAGGAGCCGCTCGCCCTGCGCATCCTGCTCAGCGAGCCACGCTGGGTCGCTCTCCCGTCCGCGCATCCGCTGGCCAGGCACGAGGTCGTGCCGTTCGCCTCGCTGCTGGACGAGCCGTTCATCGCCACGCCGCCCGAGTCGGGCACGTGGCGGGACTTCTGGCTGGCGGTGTCGGAGCGGCGCGGGCACCCGGTCCGGGTCAGCGCGGTCGCCCAGTCCTCCGAGGAGTGGATCGAGGCGATCGCCAACGGCTTCGGGGTCGGCTTCACCGCCGAGTCGACCGCCCGGTTCTACCACCGGCCAGGCGTCGTGTACCGGCCGGTCGACGAGATCTCCCCGTCCCGCCTCGCGCTCGCCTGGCGCCGTGAGGACCGGCGCCGGATCATCATCGAGTTCGCGGCGGCCTGCGCGGCGGCCGCGAGCCCGGCCGCGTGACGGGCGCCCAGCGCACGCTCCCCGAAGCGTTCACAGGAGAGTCTTCGTCGATATAGCCGTCCACTTTGGTGCGGTTTCCCCATGATGGGAGCCATGCGAATCCTGCACAGAACCCTGGCCATCGCCGCCGCGTCCCTGTTCCTGCTGCCCGCCGTCCCGGCGAGCGCTGCCTATCCGGGCACAGCCGGTGCCATCGCCTTCGCCCGCGACGGCAACATCCACGTCCGGGCCGCCGACGGCACGCTCACGCAGGTCACCCAGGACGGCAGGTCCTCGTGGCCGCGCTGGTCACCGGACGGTACGCGGCTCGCCTACATCCACGCCGGTGACCTGTGGATCGCCGGGCTGCTCCAGGACGGCACGTTCGACCGGGAGCAGATCACGCACGGTGCGCACGCCGGCGGCCCTGCCTGGTCACCCGACGGAAACTGGATCGCGTACCTCGACGGCAGCCGCCTCTACCGGATCCGCGCCGGCTGGCAGGTCAACGAGAGCGACCAGGCGCCCGTACTCCTCCGCGAGGTCGACCCGTCGCCCCTCGCCGAAGCCAAGGCCATCGCCTGGTCCCCCGACGGGCGCTGGATCTCCTTCCCCGGTGGCGAGTGCA
Organism: Longispora albida DSM 44784; assembly: GCF_000379825.1. Classification (GTDB taxonomy): domain Bacteria; phylum Actinomycetota; class Actinomycetes; order Mycobacteriales; family Micromonosporaceae; genus Longispora; species Longispora albida. The sequence goes on along the minus strand of NZ_KB903836.1, from coordinate 49,607 downwards.
CGGGCATCTACGACGACTGCCTGACCCTGCTCAACCTCGAAAGCAACCAGGAGAAGGCCGTCGCGACGCACAGTGGCGGCGGCAACCCCTTCGCCGGCTTCTCGACCACGCCGGCCTTCACGGCCGACGGCACCCGTCTGCTGTGGACGACCCAGTCCGAGCAGCCCCCGAACGGGGAGCGCGGCCCGGTCCGCATCCGCTGGACCGCCCTCGACGGTACGGGCGGCGGCTGGCTGGGCGAGCCCGGCGACGCCCTCCCGGCCCCGTCCCCGGCGGGCGGCGACACTCTCGCCGTCGCCCCGAACCCCAACGGCACCCACTGGATCACCGTCATCCGCGCCGGCAACACCCGCGAAACCCTGACCCGGGGCACGCAACCCGACTGGCAACCGCGCCCCGGAGCATGAGTACTAGCGGGTCGCCATCACCGACAGCAGGCGGTCGACGGGGCTCTTGAGGCCCCAGCGCTCGGCGAGCATGGCGAGGCGGTCCGGTTCGGCGGGTTCCCGGGGCAGTCCGGCGTCGTATTCGGGGAGGTCGACGGTGCGGGAGACGGCGACGACCTGGGGGGCGACGGCGAGGTAGTCGGCTGCCGCCAGCAGCTTCGCCCGCAGCCCCGGTGCCTGCTCGTGGGCTGCGGCCAGCAGTGACTGCAGGTCGCCGTACGCGGTCAGCAGCCGCGCCGCCGTCTTCTCGCCCACGCCTGCCACGCCGGGGAGCCCGTCGCTCGGGTCGCCACGCAGCACGGCGAAGTCGGCGTAGGCGGCGGCCGGGACGCCGTACCGGGACCGGACGGCCGCGTCGTCCATGACCTCCAGCTTGGACACTCCACGGCCGACGTACAGCACCTTGACGTCGTCGGTGATCAGCTGGAACAGGTCACGGTCGCCGGTGACCACCTCGACCGGCGGGTCGCTGACGGCCGCCAGGGTACCGAGCACGTCGTCCGCCTCGAAGCCAGCGGCGCCGATCGACGGGATACCGGCGGCGGCCAGCACGTCGATCAGGATCGGTACCTGCGGCGAGAGGAAGTCCGGCACCTCCTCCTCGTTCTCCGCGGGGTCGGCGACCCGGTGCGTCTTGTACGAGGGCACCAGCTCGACCCGCCAGGCAGGCCGCCAGTCGTAGTCGAGTGCCGACACGACCCGGTCGGGCCTGCGGGTCTTGATCAGGGTGGAGACCATGTCGAGGAAGCCCCGGACGGCGTTGACCGGGGTGCCGTCCGGCGCGGTCACCGTGTCCGGCACGCCGAAGAAGGCCCGGAAGTACATGCTGGGGGCGTCGAGCGCCAGGAGCGGTCGTGGCATGTGGTGAATGTTAGTTACCGCCGCGCAGTGCCTCGTCCTGTTCCGGGTTGATCGTGTCGGGGATGTCGCGGGTGACGGTCACGTCCTGGGTCGCGACCATGTCCTCGGGCCGGACGCGCTCCGGCAGTTTCGTGAAGTCCCGGGCCGGCTGCTTCTCGGTGCTCATAAGCGGTCCTAACTCAATGGCGGTGGTGCTGTGGCGAGTTCCAGGAGGCGAGCGGCAAGCAGATCTCAGAGCCGGATACCGGTGTTGTATCCGGCTCTGAGATCTGCGCAGTCCGGTCGTCTTCTGAGGCCGCCAGAGCGCCGCCAGTCATTGAGTTAGGACCGCTTAGACCAGGATACGAGGCTGAGCCGCCGGCGAGGGGGCTCCGGCGGCTCAGCGAGGGGTGGAGTGGAACGCTGTGGTCAGGCGGTGCTAGTAGATGCTCGCCGCGTAGACGCTGAGCACCTCGGGCACCGGCTGGAAGTACGTCGTGCCGCCGGAGGAGCAGTTGCCGCTGCCGCCGGAGGTCAGGCCGAGCGCCACGGAACCGGCGAACATCGAGCCACCGGAGTCGCCGCCCTCGGCGCAGGCGTTCGTGCGGATCATCTGGTACACGGTGCCCTGCGGGTAGTTGACCGTGGCGTTGAGCGCGGTCACCGAGCCGCTGCGCAGGCCGGTGGTGCTGCCGGAGCGCTTGATCGCCTGGCCGACGAAGGCGTTACCGGCGGAGGTGATGTCCTGGTAGGCGCCGTTCCACAGGTACACGTTGCCCGGGCGGGTGATCGAGCCGGAGTACCGGACGATGCCGTAGTCGTTGGTCGGGAAGCTGGTGCCGATCCGGCTGCCGATCACGGTGGTGTGGCTGGAGTTCGACCAGAAGGTCGTGCCGAGGTTGGTGCAGTGCCCGGCCGTGATGAAGTGGTTGACGCCGCCACGGTTCACGTTGAAGCCGAGCGAGCAGCGGGAGCTGCCCATGTAGATGGCGTTGCCGCCGGAGATGTAGCTGTTGAGCACGCCGGGCTCCTGGACCAGGCGGGCAGCGCCGTTCAGGCCGGCCACGGCGCGCTTCATCGTGGCCAGCTTCTCGCCGGTCACGGTGCTGTCGGCTGTCACCAGGATCTGGTTGGTGGCCGGGTCGACGGCCCAGGTCGTGCCGGGGATCTTCGCTGAGCGGTCCAGCTCGGATGTCGCCGCGCGCAGGTCGGCGCCACTGCGGGTGACCATGTGCGGGAGGGCGCCGGCCGCATACACGGCGGCGGCGGCTTCGGCGTCCGTCACGGTGACGATCATGCGGCCGGAGGCAGTGTCCAGGTAGGACCCGGCCGAGCGGTCGCCGAGGGAACCGGCGAGGAGTGCGGTGGCTTCGGCGCCGAGGCCGGCCCGGATCCCGGCCTCGGCCGAGGGGATCGCGGCCGTCGGGGCGGCATGGGCGATGGCGGGGACGAGAAGCGTGCCGGCGACCAGGGCCCCGGCGGCGATCAGCTTGCTGATTCTCATCAGGTCTCCCAGAGGGGGTGGGCTACAGCGGTCCACATAGGATCCAGGTCACAAACCCCCGGTTCCGTTGCGCAACCGTGATCTGGATGCTGCCATGCCGCAACATCATCAACAAGCGCCAATGTGGTACTCGGAGCAACACTGTGGACGGGCGAAGCCACCTAGCACGGCACGTACCCGAAGAATGTGAAAAGACGTTACCCGTCCGTCAAGCCCAGGAATGCCAGGAGCCGGTCCGGAAGCACCGCCTGCGCCGCTGTCAGCTTCACCCGGGCCGTGGCACAGTCCACCCAGGACAGCCGGTCGACCTCCGGGAAGCTCCTGACCTGACCCGAACGCGGCGGCCACTCCATCTCGAACTCGCCGAAGATGGCACCGTTCACGTCGAAGTCACCCTCCAGAGCGAACACCGTGATCCGCTTGCCGGGCTGCTTCAGCACCCCCAGCGGCACCAGGTCGCCGGTCGGCGGCGGGCAGCCCAGCTCCTCGGTGAACTCGCGGCGGGCCGCGTCCTCGGGAGTCTCGTCCTCAGCGTGCTCGCCCTTGGGGATCGACCACGCGCGCTCGTCCTTGCGGGCCCAGAACGGGCCGCCCATGTGCGCGATCAGCAGCTCGGGGCTGGCGGGCTCCGCCAGCCGGTACAGCAGAATGCCCGCGCTTGTGACCACGCACCCAGCTTAGGCGCGGCACCCGCCGTGCCCCGGCAGGACACGGCAGGAACCTTTACGCCATCGAGGAGTAGGACAGGACGCCCCGGCGCATGTCGTCCATCGCCTGGCGGGCCGTGGCGCGCAGCGGCGCGTCGCCGGCCGCCTCCGCCAGCTGCCCGAGCAGGTCGATCACCTGGCGGCACCAGCGCACGAAGTCACCGGCCGGCATCTCGGCGTCGAGGCCGTGCACGCTTGACAGCACCTTCGGCAGCGCCTCGCCGCGCGCCCAGCGGTAGATCGGCCAGACGAAGCCCAGATCCGGCTCCCTGGTGAGCTGGAGCCCGCGCGAGGCCTCGTGGGACTCCACTTCGGACCACAGCTGCATCGTCGCGTCCACCGCGTCGCCGACCGCGCCACGCGGCACCGACGCCCGGTCCTCCGTGTCGCGGCGGGCCTCGTACACCAGGATCGAGGCAGCGGCGGCCAGCTCGGCCGGGTCCAGCGCGTCCCAGACGCCGCGCCGCAGGCACTCGGCGACCAGCAGGTCCGTCTCCGACCAGATCCGCGACAGCGTGCGCCCGGCCGGGGTGACCTCTCCGGCCTCCGTCAGGTAGCCCCGGTCGGCCAGCAGCCCGCACACCCGGTCGAAGGTCCTGGTCAGCGAGCCGGTCCGGTTGTCGACCTTGTCGCGCAGCGACTCGGTCTCCTTGGCCAGCCGCTCCCGGCGCTCGGCCCAGCGAGCGTGGTCCTCGCGTTCCGGGCAGGCGTGGCAGGGGTGGCGGCGCAGCTCGCGGCGCAGCTCTTCGAGGCGGCGGTCGTCAGCCGCCGCCGTGCGGGCACGCCTGGCCCTGCGCCGCGCGGCCGGCTCGATCTCCGTGTTGCGCATCGTCGACACGAGATCCCGGCGGTCCTGCGGGGACCGCGGGTTGAAGTGCTTCGGGATGCGCAGGTGCCCCAGCGGCTCCACAGGGGACGTGAAGTCGGCGGCCGGGATCCGGCCAGCCCAGCGGTCCTCGGTGACGATCAGCGGCTTGGGGTCGCCGAACCCGCTGACACCCGGGTCGATCACCACGGCCAGGCCAGCCCGGCGGCCCGCCGGTACCTTGATGATGTCGCCGGGGCGCAGCTTCGCGATCGAGGCCGTGGCGCTGGCCCGGCGGGTCGCTGCGCTCTCCCTGGCCAGGGCGCGCTCCCGGTCGGCGATGGCCACCCGGAGGTGGAAGTACTCGCCGAAGTCACCGAGGTGGCACTCCATGTCGGCGGTCATCGCCGCGATGCCTTCCTCGTTGCGCTGTACCTGGCGCGAGGCACCCACGACCGACCTGTCCGCCTGGAACTGCGCGAACGACGCGGACAGCAGCTCGCGGGCCCGCTCGGGGCCGACGCTGCCGACCAGGTTCACCGCCATGTTGTACGAGGGGCGGAAGCTCGACCGCAGCGGGTACGTCCGGGTCGACGCCAGCCCGGCGACGTGCCGGGGGTCGGTCTCCGGGGTCCAGATCACGACGGCGTGGCCCTCGATGTCGATCCCCCGCCGCCCGGCCCGCCCGGTGAGCTGCGTGTACTCCCCCGGCGTCAGGTCGACGTGCGCCTCGCCGTTGAACTTGACCAGCTTCTCCAGCACGACGGAACGGGCGGGCATGTTGATGCCCAGCGCCAGGGTCTCCGTCGCGAACACCGCCTTCACCAGGCCCCGGACGAACAGCTCCTCCACGACCTCCTTGAAGGCCGGCAGCAGGCCGGCGTGGTGCGCGGCGAGGCCACGTTCCAGGCCCTCGAGCCACTCGTAGTACCCGAGGACGTTCAGGTCCTCCGGCGGCAGCTGCGCCGTGCGGGTCTCCACGATCCTGCGGATCTCGCGGCGCTCGTCCGGGCTGGTCAGCTTCAGGCCGGACCGCAGGCACTGCTGCACGGCCGCGTCGCAGCCTGCCCGGCTGAAGATGAAGACGATGGCCGGCAGCAGGCCCTCGCGGTCGAGGCGCTCGATGACGTCCACCCTGGACGGTACGAGATCACGGGCACTGCGGCCCCGGCGGCCGCGCTCGTCCCAGCCGATCCGGCGGAGCTGGTCGCGGGTCGAGCGGAGCAGTTCCGGGTGGACCTCGTGCTTGGTGGCCGCCTCCGGGTCGTGGAACAGGTCGAACATCTTCTTGCCGACCAGCATGTGCTGCCACAGCGGCACCGGCCGGTGCTCGCTCACCACGATCTTCGTCTCGCCCCGCACGGTGACCAGCCAGTCCGCGAACTCCTCCGCGTTGGACACCGTGGCCGACAGCGACACCAGGGAGACCGAGTCCGGGAGGTGGATGATGACTTCTTCCCAGACGGCGCCGCGGAACCGGTCGGCCAGGTAGTGCACCTCGTCCATGACCACGTAGGACAGCGAGCTGAGCGTCGCGGAGCGCGCGTAGAGCATGTTCCGCAGGACCTCGGTCGTCATCACGACGACCGGCGCGTCGCCGTTGATGGCGTTGTCCCCGGTGAGCAGGCCGACCTTGTCCGCGCCGTGCACCGCGACCAGATCGTTGTACTTCTGGTTGGACAGCGCCTTGATCGGCGTGGTGTAGAAGCACTTGCGGCCCTGGCGCAGCGCCTGGAACACCGCGAACTCGCCCACCACGGTCTTGCCGGCCCCGGTCGGGGCGCAGACCAGCACGCCGGACCCGCGCTCCACGGCCTCGCACGCCTCGATCTGGAAGTCGTCCAGCTCGAAGTCCAGGCCTGCCAGGAACTCGGTCAGTGCAGGGTGGGCGGCCCGCCTGCGGGACGCTGAGTACCGTTCGGCGGGGCTTGTCATGTCTCCAGGCTAAGCCATAGTGATCTCCCGCCGCCGCCTTGGCCGGGGCGAGCCCGCCGTACCGGGGTCGGTATGGTGCAAACTGTGACGCAGACAGAACGCCCCCCGGGTCCGCGCCGCCCCGTCGAGGCGGTTCTCCTCGACTTCCACGGGACCGTCGCCCAGGTCGAGGAGCCGGCCCGCTGGCTAGCCAAGGCCCTGGACGCCTGCGGGGCGCAGCTGGAAGGCCCCAAGGCGACGATCCTGCTGGACCGGCTGCTCACAGCTGGCCGGGCGGGCGGGCCAGTGCCGAACCGGATCCCGCCCCGCCTCGCCGAGGTCTGGGCCAACCGCGACCTGTACGGCTACGCGCACCGCGAGGCCTACGCCGGGCTCGCGGCCACCGTGGACACCGGCGTCGACGGGCTGGCCGAGGCGCTCTACGACCGGGTGACGCTCGCCGACGGCTGGGTGGCATACGCCGACACCGTCCCGGTGCTCCAGGCTCTCAAGGACGCCGGTGTGCCCACCGCCCTGGTCAGCAACATCGGGTTCGACATCCGGCCGATGTGCGACGAGCTGGGCTTCGGGCACCTGATCACCGAGTGGGTGCTGTCGTACGAGCTGGGCCGGTGCAAGCCGGAGCGGGCCGTGTTCACCCACGCCTGCCGGGCCCTCGGCGTACCGGAGGAACGGGCCCTGATGGTCGGCGACAGCGCGGCGGACGGCGGCGCTGTCACGGCCGGCCTCCAGACGATGCTGCTCCCGGCCTCGCCTCCGGGGGCGGTGCACGGCCTGGCCGCGATCCTGGACCTCATAACGCCGGTGTGAGGCTCACGGCCGGATCGCGAGCTTTCCCGTGGTGTGGCCTGCCTCCAGGTCCGCGAGAGCCCGGGCACCCTCGGCCAGGCTGTACACAGTGGGCTGCCCCGGGGTGAACACCCCGGCGTCCTTCAGCGTGGACAGCTCGGTCATCAGGCCGGCGAAGATCTCCGGCTCCGACTCGGCGAGCACGGCGATGTGGAGGCCGATGAGGTGGATCTGGTGCCGGAAGACCAGGTCCCAGTTAGTCACGGCCGACTCGCCGCCCGCCAGGCCGTAGACGACCACGCGGCCGGTGACGCGCCGGGCGGCGGCGAGGCTCGGCGTGAAGCTGGTGCCCGCCGACTCCAGGACGAGGTCGGCACCCCGGCCGCCGGTCAGCCGGAGTACCTCGGCGGCGACGTCGGCTGTGCGGTAGTCGAGGACGTGGTCGGCGCCGAGTGCCCGGACCGTGCCGTGCTTGGCGTGGGAAGCCGTGCCGATCACGGTCGCGCCGTAGTGCTTGGCCATCCGCACGGCCGCCTGGCCGACCCCGCCGGCCGCCGCGTGCACGAGTACCGTTTCGCCCGCCGCGATCCGGCCGAGGGGCTTGAGGGCCGCGAGGGCCGTCGCCCAGTTGAGGACGAGGCCGAGGGCCTGCTCCCCCGTCCAGCCGTCCGGTACCGGGGCGGCCTTCGCCGCAGGCATGACCATGTACTCGGCGAAGGCCCCGTGGCCGATCCCGATCACCCTGTCGCCCGCCGTCAGCCCGGTCACCCCGGCCCCGAGCGCGGCGACCTCGCCCGCCGCCTCGAAGCCCGCGAGGTACGGGGCTCGCGGGCCGCCGTGGTACGTGCCCCTGGTCTGCATCACGTCCGCGAAGTTGACCCCGGCCGCCTCGACCCGGACCAGGACCTCGCCGGGGCCCGGTGCCGGTACTGGGGCACTGTCGAGCAGCTGGAGGTCAGCCGGGCCGTGGAGGGTGGTCTGCTGGAGGGCACGCATCGTGCTCGGAATGCTCATGGGCCGACCGTAGGACCCTCACACAAGCGTGAGGGTCAAGCGGCTGTGACGCGGGAGGCCGCAGCCCTGGCCGCCGTGAGGTACGCGTCGAGCGCGTCCCGGTTACGGGTCAGGAAGCCGATCCGCCGGTCGATCAGCTCGCGCTGCTGGGCGACCTCGCCGAGCATGTACTCGCACGGGGTGGCAGGCATCAGCTCCGCCGGCCCCTCCATGTACGGCAGCACCTCGCGGATGATCCGGGTCGGCAGCCCGCAGTCGATCAGGCCCCGGATCTGGCGGACCCGCTCGACGGCGGCCTCGGGGAAGTCACGGTAGCCGTTGGCACTCCGGGCGGGCTGGATCAGCCCCTCCTCCTCGTAGTACCGCAGGGAACGCACGCTGACCCCGGTCAGGCGCGAAAGCTGGCCGATCTTCATGCCTGTGCACGGTATCCCCCCGGGAATCCGTTTGCCGACCGCGCGGGTGACCGGCAGGATCAGCCGCCATGTCCGCAGGCCTGTTCTCCTCCCGTGACTACCGGCTCTGGTGGGCTGGCAACCTCATCTCCACGATCGGCACGGCGATGGCCCTCGTGGCCTATCCGCTGCTGGTGCTGAAGGTGACCGGCTCGCCGCTCCAGGCCGGCGTGACCGCGACCCTCGAAGTCCTGCCCTTCGCTGTGCTCAGCGTGCCGGCTGGCGTGCTGGCCGACCGGCTGCCGCGCCGGGCGCTCCTGGCCGGCTCGGCTCTCGTCAGCGCGGCCTCCGCCGCGTCGATCGCGATGGCCGGGCTGCCGGGCACCTGGCACATCTATCTCGTCGCGACGATCAACGGCCTGGCCGGGATGGTCTACGGCGTCACCCAGATGGCTGTCCTGCCCCGGATCGCCGCTCCCGAGCACCTCGGCCAGGCCGCCACCCAGTCAGAGCTCATCTGGAACCTGTCGTCGATCGCAGGGCCGCCGCTGGCCGGGCTGCTCATGCTCCAGAGCCCCGTCCTGCCGTTCGCCGCGGACGCCTGCTCGTTCCTGGTGGTCGCTTTCTGTGTACTGATGGTGAGAGCGCCCCTCGACAGTCCCCAGCGCACCGCCCCCAGCTGGCGCGCCGACCTGTTCACCGGCGGCCGGCTCGTCCTGCGCGACAGCCGGCTCCGTGCCCTCACCCTGATCACGGTCGCCGGTGACCTGCTGTTCGCCGGGATCGCGGTCCTGATGGCCGTGCTGGTGTCCTCGGACGGTACCGGGCCCGGAGGTGTCGGCGGCGTCTTCGCGCTCGCGGCACTCGGCGGGGTGATCGGCTCACTGGCAGCCAGGCCGATCGAGGACCGGATCGGGCTGCGCGCGGCCGTGGTCGTCCGGGGCTGGGCGACGGCGGCACTGTTCCCGCTGCTGGCCCTGGGCCTGGCCCCGGCCTGGGTCGGTGCGGTCTGGGCCGGGATCAGCGTGATGATCTCGGCGATGAACGTGATCCAGGCCCGCGCCCTGCTCGCGAGCGTCCCCGAGGACGCCCTCGGACGGGTGCAGGGCTTCATGAGCATGCTCGGCTACGGCGTGCTCCCGGCCGGGACTGTCCTCACGGGAGCCTGCCTCCAGGCGGCCGGGCCGCGCGTCACCGTGCTGGTCCTGTCCGGCCTGCACGGCCTCGTGGCCCTGTACGGGACGCTCAGCCGGGGACTGGCGCGAAAACCGTCAGGGCTCCCGGTACACAGCGGACAGTGAGCGGGAAGGGCGCGATCCGCTCGCCGTCGGCGTAGCCGTGCAGGGCCGGGCCGTCGATCACGAGTTCCCGGACGCGCATCGTGCTGACGGCCGGGTGGTGGATGTGCTGACCGGTACGCACCTTGGGCTTCAGGCCGAGCATTGTCAGCCGGCCAGCAACGCCCATCGTCACGTCGAGCAGGCCGTCCGCCGGGTCCGCGCCCTCACAGATCCGCATGCCGCCGCCGTAACTGCGCGTGTTGCCGACAGCCAGCAGTACCGAGTCGGCCTCACGCGGCTCGCCGTCCACGACGAGCCGGTAGCGCAGCGGCCGGAGCCGGAACATCTCCGCCAGGATCGCCAGGTCGTACCGGCTCGGCCCCTTCGGCCAGCTCATCCGGTTGGCCCGCTCGTTGACCAGCGCGTCGAACCCGGCGGCGAGCACGCTCCCGAAGTACGTCCGCTCGTTGATCAGGCCCAGGTCGAACCGGCGGGTCACGCCGGCCCGGATCGCGTCGGCAGCCCCGGCCGGATCTGACGGCAGGCCCAGCCCCGCGGCCAGGTCGTTACCCGTACCGAGCGGCAGGATCCCGAGCGGCACTCCCGTACCCGCTACGGCCTGTAGTGCCAGGTGCACCGTGCCGTCGCCCCCGGCCGCGACCAGCCCCGTCGCGCCACCGTCCACAGCGGACTTCGCGGCGGCGAGAGCCTCGGCGGCGCTCCCGGCCTCCAGCAGCCGATGCGGCCCGAGCCGGTCCAGCAGCTCGGGGAACCGGCCGGCCAGGCGGCCCTTGCCTGCCGAGGGATTGGCGATGACGGCGATCACCGGGTGAACCTAGCGGTAACGTAGCCGGAACGCCAGAGCCGCCCGGGACGTACCCGGGCGGCTCTGGCACGTACTTCTAGATGCTGTCGTCGAAACGGCGGACCGGGCGGGGTGCCTCGACCGGCTCCGGCTCGGCTACCGGCTCCGGCACGTAGTCCAGCTGCGAGGCTTCCTCGTCGCCGAGCTGGCTGTAGTCGGCACCGGCCAGCTGGTTGCGGCGGCGCTTGCGCTTGTCGTTGAGGAAGGCCAGGCCGATGACCCCGAAGTACATCAGGCTCAGGCAGATCGCCAGGCCCGTCATGACGAACGGGTCGGGCGTCGGCGTGACGATCGCGGAGAACAGGAAGAAGAGGAAGACGACCGTGCGCCACCACTTCAGCAGGTTCTGGGCGCTGACGATGCCCGCCAGGTTCAGCATCATCGCCAGCAGGGGGAACTCGAAGGCCACCCCGAAGATGAGCATGAAGTCGGTGACCCAGTCGAAGTACCTGGTCAGCTCGAGGCCGTTGGAGACCGGGTCGTCGGCGCCGGGCAGCAGGAACGCCAGGCCCTTGCCGACCACGACGTACGCCAGGGTCGCGCCGGCCAGGAACAGCGGGGTCGCCGCGGCCACGAAGGCGTAGGCCCAGCGCTTCTCCCGCTTGTGCAGGCCTGGCGCGACGAACGCCCAGATCTGGTACAGCCAGACGGGAGCCGAGAGGATCAGGCCCGCCCACATGGCGACCTTGAGCTTGAGCAGGAAGAAGTCGGCCGGCCCGAGGTTGAACATGCTCGGGTCCTGGCCCTTGGGGAACAGGTCGATGTAGGGCTGCTGGACGAAGCGGATGATGTCCTCGGCGAAGGCGATCATCGCCACGAAGCCGACCATCGCGCCCAGGAAGGCCTTCAGCAGCCGGTTCCGCAGTTCGCGGATGTGCTCCATCAGGGGCATGGAGCCGTCGGCGGCGCGTTGCGCCCGCGCCGCCGACCTCTTACGCAGGACGGGGCTCACAACCGGTCAGGGGTGCCGGTCAGATGCTGGTGTCGCGCTGCGCGGCTGGCGGCTGCTGGACCGGCGGCACGGCCGGCGGGGCGGCTGCCGGGGGCACAGCGGGAGCCTGCGGGGCCTCGGTGTAGGCCTGGGTTTGAGCCTGCGCGTTCGCCTGGTTGCCGTCCTCGGAGAGGCCCTTGGTCTCAGCCTTGATGATCCGCATGGAACGGCCCAGCGAGCGGGCAGCGTCCGGAAGCCGCTTCGAGCCGAAGAGCAGGATCACCGCCACGATGATCACAGCCCAGTGCCACGGCTGCATGCTTCCCATAGGAACCTCCAAAGCTCGTCAATGCAGTTCCATCGTACGCACTACCCCGGTAGAGGCCCGCACACGGCGGAGCGCCTGTGGATCCGCCGGGCAATCCTCGCGAAGGCCAAGCGAAACGTCAACCTCCCCAGGGTATACGGAGGGTGACGGCAAGAAGATGTGATGCGAGCGTTACTGTTAGGTCTGCTTACCGTTGTGGCAGCTTCTGTTGTACCACGGCCAGCGTCTCCTGCATCTCGGCGATCCGGCCCTGGAGCAGCGCGACGTCGCCCTGGGTCCGCTGCAGCCGGACCACGGCCAGCTGGAGCGGCTTGAGCCGCTTCACGAGCGGCAGGCAGGCCAGCACGAGCAGCACGAGGCCGGTGAGGAACCCGGCCAGAAGCGTCCACCAGATCACGCCATGACCCTAACCCGCCAATCCGCCCGGCGGGGCGGGAGGGTGCTACTCGGGGCGTGCGCTCAGTGCTGGCTCCGCCTCGTACACGGCGAGGGCCTGGCGGGCCGCCTCACCGATCGAGGAGACCAGCTCCGGCGGGCCGAGAGCTGTCACGTGGCCGCCGAGGCCCAGCAGGAGACGGCGGGCCCAGGCCAGGTCGCCGGCCCGCATCCGGACCAGCCAGTCACCGTTGGGCTGCGGCTCCACCGACTCGCACGGGTAGTACTCGGCGACCCAGCGGGCCGGGCGCTGGATCAGCAGCGTGATCAGCGGCAGCTCGGGCGTGAGCTGGAAGGCCTTCGTACCCCGCTCGGCCGGTACTGCCCACGACGGCGGGTCGGCCTGCTCGTCCAGCTCGGTCAGCTCGTCGATCCGGTCCGCGCGGAACAGGCGGACGGCGCTGGCGAGGCGGCACCACGCCTCCAGGTACGTGCGGCCGTCGGCCATCAGCAGGCGCAACGGGTCGACGGTGCGCTCGGTGACGGCGTCGCGGCGCGCGGTGTAGTACGTGATCCGCAGTGCCCGGCCCCGCTCGAAGGCCCCGCGCAGCTGCTCGGCGCGTTCCGGCTGCTCCGGCATGCCGACCGCGATCGCCGGGCCCGAGTGCGCGACCTTCTCGATCTTCGCGAGGGTACGGTGCACGACGCCCCGGTCCATCGAGCCGGGCAGCTCGGCCAGCAGGCGCAGCGCGACGTCGAGGGCGACGGCCTCGTCCGGGGTGAGCCGGAGCGGGCGGCCGATGCCGGCGTCGTACGTGATCGTGACGCTGTCCTCGTCGAACGCCATGTCGATCAGGTCACCCGGGCCGTAGCCGGGCAGCCCGCACATCCACAGCAGTTCCAGGTCCTCGCGGATCTGCCGCTCGGAGACCCCGAGGTCAGCGGCGGCGTCGGCCAGCCGGATACCGGGCCTGGCCAGCAGGTACGGGACGAGGTTCAGGAGCCGGCCAAGCCGGTCGGCACTCGGGGTCACGCCACTACCTCGCTTCGGACGGTGTGCGCGCAGGCCAGGTTCGTGAGGACCTTGACGACCGCGTCGCGCACCTCGGGGGGATCGAGCACCACGAGATCCGGCCCGTACCCGGCGAGCAGCTCCGCCAGGTGCTCCGGATCGGAGTAGGCCAGGGTCGCCACGTCGCCTTCGAGCCGGTCGGCGCGCCGCCGGATGCCGTTGGCCCGGCCGGGCAGCAGCCGCACGGTCGCCCGGCCCGTCCGTTCCACCGGGCTCGCCGTCGAGAACCTGGCCACGTGGTCGATCAGGTCCACGCCCTCCGGCACGGAGAACGCGCCCGGCTCGCCGGCCGCGCGGACCTTGCCGACCACTCTGGACAGCCGGAAGCACCGGGCGGCCCGCCGGTCGAGGTCGTGGCCGACGACGTACCACCGCCCGCGCCAGCACACCGCGCCCCACGGCTGGAGGCGGCGGGTGCGGGGGGCGTCCTCCGCCGGTACCTGGTAGTCGAAGTTGATGATCCGGCGCTCCCGGACAGCGGCAGTGACCGGATCGAACGCGGGCTCGACGCTCATCTGCGGCTCGATGCCCAAAGTCGCGTGGGGGTCGACGTCGATCCCCGCCGCGCGCAGCTTCACCAGGCCGGAGGACGCCGCAGCGGCCAGGCCCGCGTCCCGCCACAGCTTCGCGGCGATGCCGACGGCCGCGGCCTCGTCCGGTTCGAGCTCGACCTCGGGCAGGGCGTAGTCACGCTGCGCGATCCTGTACCCGGGCTCGGCGTCGAACACGCTCGACGTCCCCGTCTCCAGCGGCACGCCGAGCATCCGCAGCTCGGCCTTGTCCCGCTCGAACTTGCGCTGGAAGGCCTCATGGTCCTTCGGGAGGGACGGATCGTGCTCGTAGCCGGGCACTGTCTGCGCGATCTGGGCGGCCGTCAGGAACCGCCGGGTGGACAGCAGGCAGATCACCAGGTTGACGAGTCGCTCTGTGCGGGTCCGGGACACCTGTTCGACGTTAGCAGGGTAGGTTGCGGGGGTGCTGCGCTGGCGATCCGGAACCGTGGAACTCATCCGCCGCTCGTGGAGGGGCGCCGTCGAGCTCGACGTCACCCTGGACGGCGGAGGCATAGCCCGCGCACTGGCATACCCGGTGATGGTGGGCGAGCCCGTACCCGGCGACCGGGTCCTGCTCAACGCCGGAGCGCTCGACCTCGGCCTCGGTACCGGGGGGTACGCGCTGGTCGTGGCCCTGCCCGACCGGCTGCCACCCGACCGGCCGGGGCCCGGGCACGTGGTGAAGGCCCGGTACACGCCGCAGCAGGTGATCGTGCTGGCCGCCGACGAGGACGACTCCCCGCACCGCGCGGCGCTCGCCGACGCCGACGACCTCGGCGGCCTGCCGGTACTCGTCGCCGACCTCCACTCCGCGCTCCCCGCCCTGCTGGCCGGGGTGCTCGCCGACCGGCCAGCCGCTCGCGTCGCGTACGTGATGACCGACGGCGGTGCCCTGCCGGCCTGGTTCTCCCGGAATCTCGACGCGCTGTCCGGGCTGCTGGCCGGGACCGTCACGGTCGGGCAGGCCTTCGGCGGCGACCTCGAAGCCACCAACACGCACTCCGGCCTGCTGGCCGCCCGGCACGCGCTCGGTGCGGACGTGGCGATCGTGGCACAGGGGCCGGGGAACCTCGGCACCGGTACGACGTGGGGCTTCTCCGGCGTCGCGGCCGGCGAGGCGATCAACGCGGCGGCCACGCTGGGCGGGCGGCCGATCGGCTCGGTCCGGCTGTCCACTGCGGACCCGAGGCCACGGCACCGCGGCGTCTCGCACCACACGCTGACCGCGTACGGGCGGGTGGCGCTCGCGCCGGCCGACCTGGTACTCCACGAGGGCTGCGATCCGGCCTTCGCCGAGCAGCTCACGCCGCTGCTGGGACGGCACCGGCTCGTGCACGTCAAGCCGGACGGGCTCGACGCCGCCCTCCGCGCGCTCCCGGTGAAGCTGTCGACGATGGGCCGGAGCCTCGACCAGGAGACGGACTACTTCCTCGCCGCGGCGGCAGCCGGGCGGCACGCGGCATCACTCATCTGAGCTCCGCGCGGCCCGGCCGCCGGCACCGCTCAGCGGAGGGGCTGCATCCACAGCGGGTTCAGCTCCTGCCACATCTCCATCGACGGGAACACCTGACCGGCGTTCCGCGAGTTCTCGCGGACCTTCGCGTCGAAGAGGCTCTTCAGCGACTTGCGGGGTAACCGGTGCTGCTCGGACATGATGCCCTCCTAGCGCTGCGACTCGCTCCGCCCCCGTGGCGGCCAGGAGAAGAACGCTATCCGCGCTCCGGGAGCCGATCGTCAAACCGGGGTTGTGAACAGCTGTACACCCGTGGGTGGAGACGGCGGAGCGGCGGCTACGCGGAGAAGATCAGCCAGGCCCAGGCGGCGAGGACCACCACCAGCAGGACGGCGAGGAGCCAGGTGGGCACCCTGTGGCCGCCCTCGCGGTTGCGGCGGATCTCGGCCGCGATCTTGGCGCGGCGGCGCTGCATGCGGCCGGTGATGAAGTCCGGGCGCTCGGTTTTATCGTTACTCATGGCGCTGCCGAGCCTACAACCCGCCGCCCACCCCAGCCAGCCGATCGCTGGTCACGGATCAGTTACCGGTGGCATACCGCCCACAACAGCACACAGCCCCCGGAACCTCTCCCGGGGGCTGCGCTCAGTGCCTGGTCACATGCTCGCGATGAGCTTGTCGACCCGCTCGTCGTGTGCCCGGAACGGGTCCTTGCACAGCACCGTGCGCTGCGCCTGGTCGTTCAGCTTGAGGTGCACCCAGTCGACGGTGAAGTCCCGCCGCTTCTCCTGGGCCTGGCGGATGAACTCGCCGCGCAGCCGGGCGCGGGTCGTCTGCGGCGGGGTCTCCTTCGCCTCGAAGATCTGGAGGTCGCCGACCACCCGGTCGACCACGCCCCGCTTCTCCATCAGCGCGTGCAGGCCACGGCCGCGCCGCAGGTCGTGGTAGGCCAGGTCGAGCTGGGCGACCCGGGGGCTGGACAGCGGCAGGTCGTGCCGCGCCTGGTACCGCTCGATCAGCCTGAGCTTCGCCACCCAGTCGATCTCCCGCTCGATCCGGCTCAGGTCCCCGGCCTCGACCGCGTCGAGCACCCGGCCCCACAGCTCCAGCACCCTGGCCGTCGTCGGGTCGTCGCCCCGCTTGGTGAGGAACTCGACGGCCTTCGAGTGGTACTCCCGCTGGATCTCCAGCGCGCTCGCGTCCTTGCCGCTGGCGAGCTTGATCGGGCGGCGGCCGGTGATGTCGTGGGACACCTCGCGGATCGCCCGGATCGGGTTCTCCAGGGTGAGGTCGCGCAGGACGACGCCGGCCTCGATCATGCGGAGCACGATGTCGGCGGTGCCCACCTTGAGCAGGGTGGTCACCTCGTTCATGTTCGAGTCACCGACGATGACGTGCAGCCGCCGGTACCGCTCGGCGTCGGCGTGCGGCTCGTCGCGGGTGTTGATGATCGGCCGGGACCTGGTGGTCGCGGACGACACGCCCTCCCAGATGTGCTCGGCGCGCTGCGACAGGCAGTACACCGCGCCGCGCGGGGTCTGGAGCACCTTGCCGGCCCCGCAGATCAGCTGCCGGGTGACGAGGAACGGGATCAGCACGTCGGCCAGCCTGCCGAACTCGCCGTGCCGGGAGACCAGGTAGTTCTCGTGGCAGCCGTAGGAGTTGCCGGCGGAGTCGGTGTTGTTCTTGAACAGGTAGATGTCGCCGGCGATGCCCTCGTCGTGCAGCCGCTTCTCTGCGTCGACGAGCAGCCCTTCCAGGATCCGCTCGCCGGCCCGGTCGTGCGCGACGAGCTCGGAGACCGAGTCGCACTCCGGGGTCGCATACTCGGGGTGGGAACCAACGTCAAGGTAGAGCCGCGCGCCGTTGCGGAGGAAGACGTTACTGGAACGTCCCCACGACACCACGCGGCGGAACAGGTAGCGCGCCACCTCGTCCGGGGACAGCCTGCGCTGCCCGTGGAACGTGCAGGTGACCCCGTACTCCGTCTCAATTCCGAAGATGCGCCGGTCCATGTAGTGACCTTACCGGCCGGCAATGACAATGTGACCGCTCAGACACCGTACGTTTTCGGGTCGGGATCGCGCGGCACCGGCAGGCTGCGGTAGAAGGCCTGGCAGACGGCGTACGACGGGAGCACGCCGCTGGCCGCCGCCTCGGCGAAGCTGGGGGCCGCGAGGTCCTTTTCGGACAGGATCAGCTCGGAACGCGCGATCGGGAAGTCCAGCCCCAGCTCCGGGTCGAGCGGCGAGATCTCGTGCTCTGCCTGCGGCGTGTAGGGCTCGGAGCACAGGTACACCAATGTGGTCTGGTCCTCCAGGGCGCAGATAGCGTGGCCCAGCCCCTCCGCGAGGTACACGGCGCGGCGGCCGGTGGTGTCGAGGCGGACGGTGCGGTGCTGGCCGAAGGTGGGCGAGCCGGTGCGCAGGTCGATGACGTAGTCGATGACGGCCCCGCTCACGCAGGTCACGTACTTGGCCTGCCCCGGCGGGGTGTCCGCGTAGTGCACGCCGCGCACGGTGCCACGGGCGGAGACGGAGATGTTGGCCTGGGCGAGGCCGAGCGGGTGGCCCGCCGCCGTGCCGAACTGGTCGGCCCGGTACCACTCCATGAACATCCCGCGCCGGTCGGCGTGCGCTACGGGGGTGATCACGAAGGCGCCGTCGATGCCGAGGGATTCGATACGCACGGTCAGTTCTCCCATAGGGTTCCGTCACTGTGGTTACCGTGCGCAGCCTATCCGGTACTGGCCGCCCGGATCGGCCCTCGGACGCCGTCGTACAGTGAACGCCATTACTGTCCTGGAGGTGCGGCGTGCGGCTTACCGTCGTCACGGCAACGATCGGCTTCACGCTGCTCGTGATCATTTTCGAGCTGCTCCGCCGCCGTCAGCTCCGGGAGAAGTACGGCATCCTGTGGCTGCTCGTCGGCCTGGCCGTGCTGCCGCTGGCCGTGCTCCCCCGCCAGCTCGACCGCCTGGCCAACGCGCTGGGCATCGTCAGCGGTGTCAGCCTCGTGCTGTTCCTCGCGGCGGCGTTCCTGCTGCTCGTGTGCGTGCACCTGTCGTGGGAGACGTCCACCCTGGAGGAGGAGACCCGCACGCTGGCCGAGGAGGTGGCCCTGATGCGCGCCCGGCTGGAGGACCTGGAGGGCCGGCTCGAAGGGGCCGTGGCGGTGAAGGACGGCGGCAGGTGAGCGTGCAGCGGCACCGGCAGGACCGCCGGGGACCGTCCGCCGGGCTGATCGGCGGCGGCCTGCTGGTCGTTGCCGTGATCGGCGGGCTGGTGGCGGCGTCGGTGACCTGGCGCGCGCCGATGCCGGGCTCCCGGCCGGACCCCGAGTCCGGCGACTGGGCGATGAGCACGCCTGCGCTGACGGCCGACCCGTCGATCGGCGTCTTCTTCACCCCAGAGGGCCAGCGCCTGTGTACCGGCAGCGTCGTCCGCAGCCCGCAGCGCAACATGGTCGCCACCGCCGCGCACTGCGTGCCCGACGGCGAGTTCCTCTTCGTACCGTCCTATCACGACGGTCAGCGCCCGCTCGGCGTGTGGCGGGTCGTGGCCCGGTTCGTCGACGAGCGCTGGACCGACGAGGAGGACGAGAACTTCGACGTGGCGTTCCTCCAGGTCGCCGACGTCTCGGGCTCCCGGCGGATCGAGGACGTGACGGGCTCGCACGAGCCGGTTTTCGACACCGGGTTCGAGCACCAGATCCGGATGACCGGGTATCCGGCGGACAAGGAGAACCCGGTCGTCTGCGAGACGCGCACCAGCCAGCAGGACGAGTTCCAGCTCCGGATCGACTGCGAGGGCTTCACGACCGGCACGAGCGGCGGGCCGCTGCTGTCCGGCGGGAAGCTGGTCGGGGTGATCGGCGGGTACGAGGGCGGCGGGGACACCGCTGACGTGTCCTACAGCGCCTACTTCAGCGCCGCGATCGGCAAGCTGTACGCGCGGGCCGCGTCGGCGTGACAGCGCCGGATCAGGCGTAGATCCACTTTTTCGAGACGAAGTAGTTCGCGATGAACAGCGTGCCGGTGCAACAGGCCTTCGCGATCAGGTACGGCGTGCCGAGGGCCGTGAGCGCCGCGACCAGGGCCACCGTGACGGCGAGGTTCGCGGCGACGAGGCACGTGTAGCGGAACAGGTGCCGCCCGGCCCCGCCCGTGGCCTGGAAGACCCAGGTGCGGTTCAGGGCGAAGTTGACGAAGAAGGCGACGGTGAATGCCGTGGCCGTCGCGAGTGGCAGCCACACTCCGGCCACGCCGTGCAGGAGGTAGAGCGCCGCGAAGTCCACGGCGAAGCTCAGCCCGCCGGCCAGCAGGAACCGGAAACTCACGGTCGCCAACGGTACGCGATGGCTGCCGGGCCCGGAGATCCGCGGTGGAAAGTTCATGTGCCGTTGGCCTTGCTGGATCTTGCCTCGTTACGCGCGGATCGGCCAGGCTTGCACCCACTTTCCACCCCCACGCGCAGGCAGCCGCCCAGGAGGCAGTGTGTCCACATCCGCCAATCTGATCGTCAACCCGGGAGCCGAGACCGGCCCCGGCGGAGGCGGTTCCCCGGCCGGGCAGATTCCCGGCTGGCAGGCCGCTGAGGGCGGTGTGGCCGTCATCCGGTACGACACCGGCGGCGGCTACCCCGGCCCGGGCGACCCCGGGCCACCGGACCGTGGCGTGAACTTCTTCGGCGGCGGGACCTCGCCGAAGTCACGGATCACGCAGGAGGTCACGCTCCCTGACCAGGCTGAGATCGACGCCGGCCTGGCCAGCTACCGGCTGGGCGGCTGGTTCGGCGGGTACGCGGGCCAGGAGGACAGCGCGCAGCTGACCGCCGAGTTCCTGGGCGCGAGTGGCCAGGTGCTCGGCTCGGCGACCGCAGGGCCGGTCAGCGCCTCCGACCGGGGCGGCGTGACGAAGCTCCTGGAACGCTCGGTGACCGCCGCGATCCCGGCCGGTGCCCGCAAGGCCCGGCTGAGCCTGCTGTTCACGCGCAAGGGTGGCAGCTCCAACGACGGGTACGCCGACTCGCTCACTCTCACGGTGACCGTGGGCGCGCCGCCGTCCGGCAACCTGATCGTGAACCCTTCGGCGGAGGGCAGCGCTGGCGGCTCTGGCGAGCCGAGCGCCACGATCCCCGGCTGGATCACTGTGGAGGGTGCGGCGTCGGTCGTCCGGTACGGCACGTCCGGCGGGTACCCGACCGCGAGCGACCCGGGGCCGTCCGACCGGGGCGCGAACTTCCTGGCGGGCGGCAACTCGGCCCGTACCCGGCTCGCCCAGACCGTCACGCTGCCGGGCGTGGCCGACATCGACGCCGGCCGGGCGCGGTTCACGTTCGGCGGCTGGCTCGGCGGGTACCTGACGCAGGAGGACGGCGTCCGGCTGTCCGTCGAGTTCCTGCCGGCGTCCGGCCCGCCGCTGGGGCTGGTCGTGCTCGGCCCGGTGACCTCGGGTGACCGGGGTGGCCGTACCGGCCTGTTCTACCGGTCGGCGACCGGCACCGTCCCGCCGGGCAGCCGGACCGCCCGGGTGCTGCTGCTGTTCGGCCGGGCCGGCGGTACCTCCAACGACGGCTACGCCGACGCCCTCACCCTCACCATCGGAGCCGCATGATGTCCCTCAACCGCCGTGACCTCCTCGCCGCCGCGCTGGCAGCGGGCGCGATGGGCGCCGCGTGGCCGCTGATGCCCGGCATGGGCCCGAAGGCGGCACACGCAGCGGCCCAGGCGCTCGGCGCGAGCTGGGACCCCGCGCCCTTCACACTCGGCGTCGGCTCCGGCGACCCGCTGCCGACCAGCGTGGTGCTGTGGACCCGGCTGGCCCCGCAGCCGCTGGCCGACACGCAGCCGCTCAGCGACATCGTGCAGGTGGACTGGGCTGTCTCGACCGACCCGGCGATGACGGCCGTCGTGGCCTCCGGTTCCGTGGCCGCGAGTGTGCTGCTCGGGCACAGCGTGCACGTGCCGGTGCACGGGCTGACGCCCGGCCAGCGGTACTACTACCAGTTCGCGGCGCTCGGGCAGAAGAGCGTGGTCGGCCGGACGAAGACCGCTGGGGTCGGCGCGCTCAGCCAGGTACGCTTCGCGACGCTGAACTGCCAGAACTACCAGTCGGGCGAGTACTCGGGCATGCGCGAGATCGCCGCCGACAGCTCGATCGACTTCGTCGTGCACCTCGGCGACTACACGTACGAGCACACGGAACTCGGCACCCAGTACACGCTGAACGACTACCGCAAGGCCCACGCGCTCTACAAGGGCGATCCCCTGCTGCGCGCGGCCCACGCGGCCCACCCCTGGTACCTGACGTGGGACGACCACGAGGTGGTGAACGACTACTCTGGTTCGAGCGCCGACGCGCCGTTCATGGCACGCCGGGCTGCGGCCTACCAGGCGTGGTACGAGAACCAGCCGCTGCGGATCGACGGGACGGACACCGCGCTGCCCGACCCGCAGATCTACCGGTACCGCCAATGGGGTGACCTGCTGGAACTCGTGGTGCTGGACCTGCGGCAGTACCGTTCGGCGCAGAACCTCAGCGACGGCACGATCCTCGGCGCGACGCAGAAGCAGTGGCTGCTCGACCGGATCGGCGGCCGCAGCGGCGGCTGGCACGTCTGGGCCAACTCGATCATGCTGGGCCAGCTGCGCAGCGGCCCCGGCGGCGGCTACATGTTCACCGACCAGTGGGACGGCTTCCTCACCGAACGCAAGGACATCCTGACCAGGGCGCACGCTGCCGGGCTCTCCGACTTCGTCACGGTCACCGGCGACTGGCACAGCGCCTTCGTCCAGGACCTGCGGCCGGACTTCGACAACACGTCCTCGCCCGTGATCGGCACGGAGTTCGTCGCGCACTCGATCACGTCCAGCGCCTACTCCTCGTCGTGGAACGCCGCGAACGGCCCGAAGATGGGCGCTGGCAACCCGCATCTCCAGTACTTCGAGGGCAACCGTTACGGCTACGACCTCTACCACGTGACCCCGCAGCGGTTCACCGCTCACATGCGGGTCACGGCGGACCGGGCCGACCCGAGCGCGGCGATGTCCACTGTGTCCACCTGGCACGTGGACCGTGGCCGGGCGGGAGCGTACGAGGACCCGGCGACGAAGAGCCTCCCGGCTCAGTACCGCCGCAACCCGTAGTCACGAGGAAGCCCCCGTCTCACGGCGGGGGCTTCTCCGTCCGCCTCAGGCTCACGGGTACATGTCCTGGAAGGCTAGGGTCATCCCATGACCGAAGCCCAGCCCGAATCGTCCCTGTGGAAGATCCACGATGAGCGCCTGGTGGACGACACCCGGCGGGCACGGGTCAGCATCGCCTCTGTCGAACTCCCGAACGGTGTGACGTTCGAGCAGTGGGTTCTACGTCTGCCGAAGGCGTCGATCGTCGCCGTGGTTGACGACCAAGCGCGGGTGTTGATGCTCTGGCGTCATCGGTTCATCCCTGACCGTTGGGTGTGGGAGCTGCCGGGCGGGTACGTGGATGAGAACGAGCCGCCGGAGGTAACGGCAGCCCGTGAGGTTGAGGAAGAGACTGGCTGGCGTCCGGAGGGCTTGAAGTTGCTTGCTGCGGTACAGCCGATGGTCGGCACGGCCGACGCTGAGAACCTTCTCTTCGCTTCGGAGGGAGCCACCTACACCGGCAGCCCGGCGGACATCAACGAGGCTGCCCGAGTTGAGTGGGTGCCCCTCTCATCGGTCCTTGGCCTGATCGCAGAAGGAAAGATCATCGGTGCCGCCTCTGTCGCCGCGCTTTGCCACGTACTAGCCACGCGCGGGAGCGTAGCTGTCGAGTAGAACCCGTGCGTCCCGCCGGAACTCGATCACGCCTGGTTCTGTCTCGAATGGCTGGAATCTGGTGTACAGGTCGGCAAGGTAGTCAACCGCTCGCTTCGACTTCAGACCCGCCGTCAGGGCGAGAGCCGTCCTGGCCGATTCCAAGGCCGCAACGGGCTCTGTGTCCTGAAGGTGTGCCCGTGCGAGTAGTGCCAGGTTGAATGCCCTGCCGCGTACATACGACGAGTCCATGTCCAGCGATCGCTGTGCAAAGCGGATAGCCCGCCGGGTTGGCTCCCGGCCGGTCATCGTGACGAAGGTGTGCCCGAACTTGGCAGATAGGTAAGCCTCATCGAGGTACCGGATCCAGCTCGGATCTTGAGATCGGTCCGCCTGCTCAAGACTCGCCTCTGCGAGGCCGACGGCGCGTGCCGCTGCCCGGTCGTCTCCCGCAGTCGCGTGTGCGTGGGCTGCCATTGCCCCGGCCTCTGCCACCAGGGCGGGAACTCCAGCGGAACGAGCTGAACGTGAAGCGGCTTCGGCTAGCTCGACGGCTTCGGCAGAGGCCCCAAGGTAGGTGCACTGATGACTCATGGCCGCAAGGATTTCGGCCTCAAGGGAGACATCCTCTGCCGCGCGGGCAAGCTGGAGGGCTTGGGCCAGGTACCGCCGAGCCACGCTGTGCAAGCCAGCGTCGTAGCTCATCCAACCAGCAAGCTGAACTAGTTCGGCTATCGCGCTGGACAGGCTGAGTCCCACCGAAGCGCTGTACCGACCGTCTTTGAGCAGAGGTATCACGTCACTGTCTAGATAGCGGCTGGCAGCTTCCCGCGCTTGGTCGCCCCCAAACCGGTTGTCTAGTTGTCGGAAGGTAGACGTGACAGCTCGTACGGACTCCACATCGGGCTCCCCAACGCGGCGGCCCTTCGTCGATCCTTCCGGCGTTTGCCAGGCGGGCAAAGACATGAGAAGCCCGCCCGCAGCAAGGCCCAGCGCTTCCCGGCGTTCCATGAGTGCCTTCCCTACTGCCTGCTCATACGCCTGCACAACCCACACCGTGACAGGCTTCGATCCTGACTCGACGTTGTAGAGGTACTTGGCGCTGAAGCGGCCGGCCGCAACTTGAGGCACGGTCAAACCAGCCTCTTTTCTATGTAGTTTCAGCGCGTGCCGGTCGGGAAGCTGCATACCTACCTCGTGAGGTGAACTTCGGGGGATACTCGCCTGCTTCAACGATGGTCTCCGGTCAGGGACGCTGTGTCTATGGGCGCCAAGCGCCCTGTGAGCGTCCCCCGTTGGTCGGGTAGGCAGGAAAGTCCAGGTTCCAGCCCTGCTGACAGCCCTTGGCCATGCGATCACAGCGAAGAGCACCGGCGGGGGCTCGCTCACCCAAGCTCCCCGGCTGGCGTGTCCCGATCACCGATGCGCCTTCCCACGCTGAGTGACCGCACGCGCGCCAGCCGGGGTTTCCACTGTGGAGGCGATGTGAAGCTCTTTCCCGTTCAGGAGGCGTCCGCTTCGGAGGTCGGCATCCTCTGCACGAGTGCTGCCGGATGCCTGGATCTCCGTGGCCAGCAGGTGGAACGGGTCGCACCGTACGCCCGGCTGGATGGTGTCGCGTACGTCCGCTGCGACGTGTACTCCTCGATCGCCCCGCTGTACCACCCGGCGTGTGAGCGCTGATGCCAGGAAGAGACACCAACCCGACCCCGATGGTTGAGAGCGAACGGAAGCTTGATGTCGCTGAGAAGCGCATAACCCCTTCGAGGCGTGCGGCTTGATCTCGATCTCCGTCGGGCCAACCCGGACGCGGCGATGTGCACCGTGTCCACCTGGCGCGTGGACCGTGGCCGGGCCGGCTCCTACGAGGAAGCCCC
This sequence comes from Longispora albida DSM 44784, assembly GCF_000379825.1. GTDB lineage: Bacteria > Actinomycetota > Actinomycetes > Mycobacteriales > Micromonosporaceae > Longispora > Longispora albida. Next base: position 24,659 of record NZ_KB903836.1, on the reverse strand, counting down.
CGTCTCACGGCGGGGGCTTCTCCGTCCGTCTCAGGCTCGCACCGTGCCCGTAGACTGCGGGGCCCCGATGGATCCATCTCAAGGAATACGGTTTGAACACGATCCTGCTCTGGGTGGCCGTCGCAGGTCTTCCGGTGACTGTCCTGAGTGCGCTCTTCGCCTGGCGGGCCCTGTATCCGCCCAGGCGGAGACTCGTTGTCAGCTTCGGCCGGCCGGTACCCCTCCTCGCCAGCTCCGGAGGACGGCTGCCGGACCTCGCGGTCACGGTGGCCGGCGAGCCCGTCACCAGCCCGCACGTGCAGACGATCACAGTGGACTCCACTGGGCGTCACGACGTGCTGAACAGCCAGTTCGACGCAGGCCGCCCCATCGTCTTCGACCTGGGTGTCCCCATCGTCAAGGTCATCAGGCTGCACGCGGCCAGCAAGACCGGCGAGCGGGCCGAGGAGCCCATGACCAGGACATCCAGGAACGAGCTGCGCCTCGGCCCCGGCCCGATACCTTCCGGCACGCGTCTCACCATCGAGCTGCTGACGGAGGGCGCCCCGCAGCCGCACATGTCCGAGCGCCTGTCAGACACCGAGGTTGTGCAGACGGCCGGGTTCTCCGGCCGCTCAGCCAGTACGCGGAAGTACTGGATCGTGGCGGGGCTGATGGTCGGGTCGGCCATCGCCGCGCAGGTAGCAGGGGTTCTCACCTATCTGAACCAGGAGTGAGAGTCCCGCCGGGTACCGGAAATGGATTGTGCTGGTTGCGATCATGACCGCATGACCTGGACCGCACCCACGATCGAACGCAGGCCCCGCACCAACATGGCCGATACCGAGCTGGCCACCCTGCGTGACTTCCTCTACAGGCAGCGCACCTATCTGCTGATGAAGTGCGCCGGCCTCACCGCCGGGCAGCTCAAGACGGCCTCGGCCCCGCCGTCCAGCCTCACGCTGCTCGGCCTCGTCCGGCACATGGCCGAGATCGAGCGCTTCTGGTTCCGGGTGAAGTACGGGCAGCTCGACCTGCCCGACATCTACTCCACACCGGAACTGGAGGGCGGCGACTTCGGCCTCGTGGCGGACGCCGACCCCGAGGCGGACTTCGCCACCCTGCTCGCCGAGCAGGAGGCCGCCGACGCCGTGACCGCCGGGCGGGACCTCGCCGAGCCGGTGGCCGACGACGGCGCCCCGACCGGCCAGGTCAACCTTCGCTGGGTGTACCTGCACGTGATCGAGGAGTACGCACAGCACAACGGGCACGCCGACGTCATCCGCGAACGCCTGGACAGGTCCTAGGGGTCAGAAACCCGAGACGGGGCGGAGGAGGGCCGCGAAGTCCTTGTAGTACAGGACTTCCAGCCCGGCTCCGGTCCGCTCGGCGTTCAGCCGCATCGCGCGGCCGAGGTCCGCCACGCTGATCTCGTGGTACTGGGAGGGCAGCGCCCACGAGACCTTCGGGATGACGGCCTGGTAGACGGTGTCGCGCCAGCCGTACCGGCTCTGCGGCGTGGTCAGCAGGCTCGGCCGGAACAGGCTGACCCGGCCGAAGCCCGGTGCGCTCATCGCCGCCTCGGCCATGCCCTTGACCCGCAGGTAGAAGGCCCGCGAGCTCTCGCTGGCCCCGACGGAGCTGAGCAGGCTGATGTGCCCGGCCCCGGCGGCCTTCGCTCCCCTGGCGAACGCCGCCGGGTACTCGACGTCGACCCGGAGGAAGTCGGCCCTGGACTCCTTGCTGGGCTGGCCCATGCCGAGGGTGCAGAACGCGACCGTGCACCCGGCGCCGGCCTCGGCGGTCGCGGACTCCAGGTCGCGGAGGTCGACGACGTGCTGGGTCAGGCCCTCACGCTCCGGGCCTGCCCGGCGGCCGAGGCTGACAACCTCGGTACACGCAGGCGAGGCCAGCAGCTCGCTGACCAGCGAGGAGCCGACAGCCCCGGTGCCACCGACGACCACAGCCCGATAGGTACCCATGCCGCAAGGATAGGTGCCTGGCGGCCTCAGAAGCCGGGTATCCGGGCCGCGTCGCGGTACTCGACGGGGGCCATCGGGCCGGGGCCGAGCACGGTCAGCGCCGCGGCGTAGCCCGGACCGCCGTCCAGGTCGGCCATGCTCGCCTCGACGATCGCCCCGCCCGGGTAGCCCAGCAGCCTCGGCGGCTCGCCCGGCGGGGTCACCCGCACCTCGGGCAGGGAGGCGGTCAGCCCGTCGCCGGTCGCCTTGAGGACCGACTCCTTGCGGGCCCAGTACGTGTAGAAGACGGACGTGCGCTCCGGCTCCGGCATGGCCTGCCAGGCGGCGAGCTCCGCCGGCGCGAGCATCATGCCGGCCACCCCGTCGCGGGCGGCCCCGGTGACCTGCTCGATGTCGAGGCCCAGCTCGGTACCCTCCGCGAACGCGACCCCGATCCGGTCACCGGAGTGGCTGACCGAGAACTTCCACGCGCTGCCCGGCACCCGTGGCTTGCCGTGCGGCCCGGCGCACCGTGAGCACTCCCGGTCGATCTCCAGCTCCGCGGGCCCGGCGCCGGTCAGCTCCGCCAGGACGGCCCGGGTGATCGCGCAGCCCACCGCGAACTGCGCCTGTGCGTTCGGCGCCTTGTACGCCGCCCAGCGCTCCCGTTCGGCTGGGCTGAACCACTCCCGGTGCTCCGGCCGGGCCTGGCCGGTCGTCGCCCACACAACTTGGATCACCACAGCCGGATTGTGCCACCCCGTTCTATATCGATGACCGAGTACCGTATCGGGATGATCACCGAACGCCTCCTGCTCCGCCGCTGGCAGCCCTCCGACCACGAGCCATACGCCGCGATGAACGCCGACCCGGCGGTCATGGAGCACTTCGTGTCGACGATGACCCGGGAGCAGTCCGACGCCCAGATCGCCGCCTTCGAGGAGCACTTCGAGACCGAGGGTTTCGGGCTGTGGGCTGTGGAGGTCCGGGCGACCGGCGAGTTCGCCGGCTTCACCGGGCTCAAGTGGCAGCGGTTCGAGGCGGAGTTCACCCCGGCCGTGGAGATCGGCTGGCGGCTGGCCAGGAGCGCGTGGGGGCACGGGTACGCGACGGAGGCCGCGAGGGCCGCGCTGGCCGCCGGGTGGGAGGCCGGGCTGGACGAGATCGTCTCCATGACGGCCACCAGCAACCTGCGCTCGATGGCCGTCATGGAACGCATCGGCATGACGCGGGACCCGGCCGGCGACTTCGACTTCCCGACGATCCCGGCCGGGCACCCCCTGCGGCGTCACGTGCTCTACAGGATGGCCCGGCCGGAAGGGGCCTGACGGCTACTGCCAGTCGCCCGGGTTGCACACGAACTGGGTCGAGACCTGGTGCTTGATGCCGGCCGCGTCGTAGTAGACGACCGCGACGGTGACCGAGGTGTTGCCGATGCAGGTGCGGCTGATGTGGCTCTTGTTGTCCAGCTGCGGGTAGTACACGTTCTTGAGGTACCACTTGGTGCCGGTGCCCGGACCGGTGAAGTCGCAGAAGTAGGTCGAGGCACCCGACTCGCACCACACGGCGGGCTCGGCGGCCTGAGCGGCGGCCGGGATGGTCATCGCGCCGATCCCGGCGGCGAGGGCTGCTGCGGACACGAGGCGGCCCAGGGACATACGCATTGTTCACTCCATAGTGGTTGGTGATTGGTGCGTGCCCAGTCTGTGCCGTGACCCGGGGCCGTTCAGGATTCCCGAACGAACAGCCGGTGTTCCCGAACGGGCAGCGGGCGGGACGTGGCCCGCCGAGGACGGCGATCCGTACGCTGCCGTCAGCGGCGGGCCACGTTTTCGCAGGTCAGGGGCTGGTGGTCAGCCGATCACGGCCAGTCGCCCGGGTTGCAGACGAAGTTGCGGTTCACCTGGCCAGGCGTACCCCCGATGGTGTACGTGACAGAGACCCGCACGACGGTGTTGGCCCGGCACGAGCCGTAGATCGTGTACTGCCCGTCGAAGCCCGGGTAGTGGATGCTGTTGACGTACCACTTCGGGTTCGATCCGCCGTCGAAGTCGCAGATGTAGCTCGACCCGCCGGTGTCGCAGTGGATGTACGGTGCGGCCTGGGCGGCCGCCGGAATCGCGAGGGCACCGATACCGGCCGCGAGCACGGCGGCTGATGCGAGACGGCCAAAGGACATGCGCATGTTTTCCCTCCACAGTGGTGGGTGATACGTGCGCCCCATTCTGGGCCAGGCCGGGCCGCCGTGGTGGATTCCCGAACGACTTTCGTCGATACCTGGCGTGCCTAGTCTCCGCCGGGCGCGATGCCGGTGTGCAGGGTGATGAAGGGGGCCATCAGCTCGGCCATCGCCCTGGCCGTCAGCTCGGCCGGGCCGCTGGGCAGGATCACGTGGCTGATGCCGAGGCGGGTGACCGACTCGGCGAGCAGGCCGACGGCTGCCGGGTCGACGTCCGGCCAGGTACGCAGGATCAGGCCGGTGAGGAAGGCCGTCGCGGCGTGCAGCACTGGCTCGCCGTTCACCGTGACCAGGCCGAACAGTTCGTCGTGCCGCTCGATGCTCTTCACCAGCGGATGGTCGGCCGTGGTGTCGAGGAAGACCCGGAAGGCCGCCGTGATCGCGGCGTGCGGGTCCGAGGCATGTGCCAGCACGGCCTGCTCCACCTCGCCGAGGAACCGGTTGACCTCCCGCAGCACGTACTCCTGGGCGAGTGCCTGCCGCGAGCCGAACTCGTTGTACACCGTCTGGCGGCTCACCCCGGCCACGCCGGCGATGCCGGCCATCGTGACCGCGCCCCACGGGGTGGTGCGGAGCAGTTCACTGACGGCGTCGAGCACGCTCGTGCGGATGGGGCTGGTCACCGGCCCATTCTAGTAACCGATGATCACGGGCCGTCTCCTCCGCCGCTGTCCGGCAGGTGACGGCCATCGGTCCCGGGATTCCCGACACCTGCTGGATGCCTGGACGGGGCCTCGGGGGCTGTGATGGACGCATCCCTATCCGCACCCCCTCAGCGGAGAAGCAGATGCGTAACAGGACACTCGGCGCGGTGTGCTCGGCCCTCCTGGCCGTGACGGCGCTCGCCGCGCCAGCACAGGCAGCCATCACCTCCCCGGCGGAGCAGTGCCGGGTCGCCGCCCCGCCGGAAGGCTGGCCGGGTGGCGGCGTACCCGGCTACAACACCCGGCTGCACCACGGGATCGACACCGACTGGGCGAACCAGGCCCGGCCGATCGGGGACGTGCGGGCGATCATGCTCTTCGTCGACTTCCCGAACGCCCGGGCTTCGGGCAGCACTGCCACCTACTACAACCATCTCGTACCCGGCAGCACGCAGTTCTTCCGCGACGCGTCCTACGGGCAGTTCCGGCTGACGGTGGACGCGCCGCAGCGCTGGTACCGGATGAGCCGTAACGATCGGGACTACGAACTCGGGTACATCGTCACGCCCGAGGTGCAGGCGCGCTACATCAGCGAGGCGATGCGGCTGGCGGACGCGGAGGTGGACTTCAGCAGGTACCAGCTGGTGTATGTCGTGCCCTCCCGCAACGCCACCGCGATCCCCTACTCCCCCGAGTGGAACGACTACCGGGGTGCCGTGGTCTTCGACGGCCGCGTGTTCCGCAACGGCGTGACCTTCGGCCAGGACGCCTGGCACTGGGGTTACAAGATCCTCAACCACGAGACCGGGCACGACACGGGGCTGCCGGAGCTGTACAACGCCACGGGCAGCGGCCGGACGTTCCAGTTCACCGGCGACTGGGGCGTGATGGGCAACATCGCGGCCGAGGCGCCGGACTTCCTCGCCTGGGAGAAGTGGAAGCTGGGCTGGGTCACCGACAGCCAGATCGCCTGCGTACTGCCCGGCGAGTCCCAGGTCGTCACCCTGTCCCCCATCGAGACGGCCGGTGGCCGCAAAGCCGTGGTCGCGAGGACGGGACGGTACACGGCCTGGGTCGCCGAGGTCCGGCAGCGCACCGGAGTGGACTCGGCGGCGTGCGACAAGGGCGTCCTGGTGTACAAGGTGGACGCTTCGCGGGCGAATGGCTCGGGGTCGATCCGGGTGGCCGACGCGCACCCGTCGACAGGCGTCTGCGGCGACCCGCTCAACGACGCCGCCTACGACCTCGGCCCCGGTGAGATCCGCACGTTCTCCGACCCCCAGAGCCGGACGCGCATCGAGCTGCTGGGCACGTCCGGTGGCGGCTACACCCTCCGCGTCAGCCAGTAACCCCTCAACTGGAGTCACCATGATCAGGAAAGCACTCGCCGTGCTGCTGTTCGGCACGGTACTCACGACAGCGCCAGCGCTCGCACAGGCCGCCGACCCGAGCGCGGACTGCAAGCTGCCCAGCCGCACGTTCCTCAGCGAGGGCACCACCAACTGGGCCAGTTTCCCCCGGCCGGTCGGCAGGCTGCGCGTCGCGCTGCTCTTCCGGGGCATCGGCAACCCGGCTGCCGAGGTCAGCAGGCTCAAGCCCGCCGAGCAGTGGTTCGGGACGAGTTCCTACGGGCGGTACACGCTGGAGCTGGTCCAGGGCCCCAGCGTGACCCTCGACGCCACGCCGCCGGGGAACCTGACCGGTGACGTGGCCGCGCCGGTCACCGGGTCCGGGCTGGCCGCCTCCACGGTGTGGGGCCGGGCAGCCGAGCAGGCGGACTCGCGGTTCGACTTCTCGGCGATCGACAGCGTGTTCCTGGTGGACGCCGGGACCTCCCGCTCGTACGCCGAGTTCGAGAACGTCACGCTGGACGGGAAGACCATCAGGGCCGGGGCGACGCTCGGTACCGACTGGCCGGGCCACCGGCACCTGCTGTTCGCCCACGAGCACGGGCACACGATCAGCCTGCCGGATCTCTACGGCGGTACGGGCGGCCACGGCTACATCGGCGGCTGGGACCTGATGGGCAACCTCGGCGGCCCGTCGCCAGACCTGTTCGCCTGGCACAAGTGGAAGCTCGGCTGGCTGGACGACCAGCAGGTTTCCTGTGTCCGGACGTACAACACGGCCACCGAGCAGACGATCACGCCACTGGAGACGGCAGGCGGGACGAAGGCGATCGTGGTCCGGTACGCCGACACCCGCGCCTACGTCGCCGAGGTCAGGACGCGGCGCGGCAACAACAGCGCCTCCTGTGACACCGGGGTGCTGATCTACTCGGTCGACTCGGCCGTGCAGAGCGGCTCGGGGCCGGTCAGGGTGAAGGACTCCCGGCCGGGCTCCGGCGGCTGTTCCGGCCACGAGTTCAACGACGGGGCGTGGGATCCGGGGCAGACGTTCACCGACAGCGCCGCAGGCGTGAAGATCCAGGTGCTGAGCCAGTCCGGGGAGAACTACGTCGTGCGGGCCACGTATGGCACCGTCACCGGGTCCACAGTGTTCTCCGACGACTTCGAGACGGCGAAGGGCTGGACGGCTGGTACCGGCGACACGGCCACCACGGGGCGCTTCGAGCGCGGCGACCCGGAGGCGACAGTGTTCAACGGGACGACGTACCAGCGCGGGGACACCACGTCGGGTACGAGTGCGCTGGTGACCGGGCGGCTGGCTGGCGCGGACGCGGGCACGTACGACGTGGACGGCGGGCTGACGAGCATGCGGTCTCCCGAGATCACACTGCCGGCGGGGACGGTCACGCTGACGTTCCGCTGGTACCTGGCGCACGCGGACAACGCGACGGCGGCCGACTACTTCCGGGTCAGCGCCGGCGGCAGGGTGCTGTTCGAGAAGAGGGCCAGCGCCAGCCACGCGGCCGGAGCCTGGCAGTCCGGCAGCGCTGACCTGTCGGCGCTCGCCGGGCAGCGCGTGCAGATCACAGTGGAGGCCGCCGACGCCGAGGGCGGGAGCCTGGTCGAGGCCGCCGTGGACGACGTGCGGATCACCGTCGCGTGACGGTACGGCGGAAGTCCTTCCTACATATGCAGGAAGGACTTCCGTCATCTGCCGGAAGATCTGGCCGCTGTCCTGCTGCCAGACTCAACCACCCCGAGGACCACCCTTCCCTCGAAAGCAGGTCACGATGAAGCTCAGAGCCGCGGCGATCCTGGCCGTCCTGCTCGCCCTGCCCGGCTGTTCCGGTGGCCTGTTCGGCGGCGGGGACGACACCAGCGAGATCGTCCTCGGGATGCCGGTCCCGCTGTCCGGGGACAGCGCCGCGATCGGCCCGTACATGCGCAACGGCGCGCAGCTCGCCATCGACGAGCTCAACGCGAAGGGCGGCGTGCTGGGCCGCAAGCTCAAGCTGGCCGCGGAGGACGACGCCTGCGATCCGCAGACCGCCACGGCCGCCGCGACGAAACTGGTCTCGCAGAAGGTCGTGGCCTCGGTCGGCGGCTACTGCAGCGGGGCGACGCTGCCGACGCTGCCGGTGTTCGACCGGGCGAAGATCCCCGTGGTCATCCCGGCCGCCAACTCCGACCAGCTCTTCGAGAAGAAGCTGCCCTACGTGTTCCTGATCAACAGCACGGGCACCCAGCAGGCCGGTACCGCCGTGGAGTGGGCCACCAAGCAGAGCCTGTCCCGGGTCGTGGTCGTCCACGACAACACCAGCTACTCCAAGAACATCGCCGACCTGACCAGCGCCGCGCTCAAGGAACGCTCGGCGGGCAGCGTCGTGATCACGAAGGGCGAGGCCGAGCACGGCCCGGCGGTGACGGCCGTCCGGGCGAAGAACCCCGATCTCGTGTACTTCACCGGCTACTACGCCGACGGCGGCCTGTTCATCCGGCAGCTGCGCCAGGCCGGCTACACCGGGAAGATCATGGTCGCGGACGGCTCGGTCGACAAGCAGCTGATCACCATCGCCGGGCAGGACAAGGCGCAGGGCGTGTACGCGACCATGACCGGGCTGCCGGAGTTCACGCCGGGAGCCGAGCAGTGGATCAGCAAGTACAAGGAGAAGTTCGGTTCTGAACCTGGCCCGTACTCCACGCAGTCCTACGACGCCGTGCGCCTGGTCGCCGACGCGCTGACCCGGGCGGCCAGCACGGACGGTGACAAGCTCCGCAAGGCGCTGGAGGAGACCAAGGCCTTCCCGATGTTCTCCGGCCCGCTGTCCTTCACACCGCAGCACACCCTGGCGGTGTCGGGATTCGTGATCCTGGAAGTGAAGGGTTCCCGATTCGAGCTGGTGAAGTGAGCCAGCTGATCTGGAACGGCCTGTTCACCGGATCCTTCTACGCCCTCGTCGCGCTCGGCTACAGCATGGTCTACGGCATCATCCGGCTGCTGAACTTCGCGCACGGCGACGTTTACATGCTGGGCGCGTTCATCGGCTACTACTGCCTGACCCTCCTGAGTGGAGTGACAAGCGGCCTGCCGGCCCTGCTGATCGTCCTCGTGGTGGCGATGCTGGCCACCGGGCTGGCCGGCGTGGGCATCGAGCGCCTCGCCTACCGCCCGCTCCGCCAGGCACCCCGGCTCGCTGTGCTGATCACGGCGGTCGGCGTGTCGTTCAGCCTGGAGTACGGCGTGCGCCTGATCGCGGGAGCCGACCCCAAGGTGTACCCGGTGCGGCTCGACGGCCAGCCCGTCGAGCTGCTCGGCGCGCGCCTGACCGCCGAGCAGCTGGTCCTGGTCGCGGTGGCGTTCGTGCTGATGGGAGCGCTGCACACGCTCGTGATGCGTACCAGGGCCGGGCGGGCGATGCGCGCGATCGCCGCCGACCCGAAAGCCGCACATCTCAGCGGGATCGAGGTGGGCCAGGTGATCGCCAGGGTGTTCTTCCTCGGCTCGGCGCTCGCCGGGGCCGCCGGGGTGATGGCCGGGGCGTACTACGGGCGGATCGAGTTCCTGATGGGCTTCGTGATCGGGCTCAAGGCGTTCACGGCCGCGGTGATCGGCGGGATCGGCAACCTGCCGGGCGCCATGCTCGGCGGGCTGGCCCTGGGCCTGCTGGAGTCGTTCGGCACCGGGCTGACCGGCGGCGAGTGGCGGGACGTGTTCGCCTTCGGCTGCCTGATCGTGTTCCTGGTGGCCAGGCCGCAGGGCATCCTCGGGGAGAAAGCCGTGGTCCGGATGTGAAGCGGGCGCTGCTGGCCTTCGCGGCGGTTGCCACGCTGCCGGTCTTCACGATCAGCCCGTACGTGCTGAACATGGCCGCCACCGCCGGCATCTTCGTCATGCTCGCGGCCGGGCTGTACATCGTGGTCGGATACTGCGGGCTGCTCGACCTGGGCTTCGCGGCCTTCTTCGCCATCGGCGCGTACACCAGCGGCATCCTGGCCACCCGGTTCGAGCTGCCGCTGGTGGCCACGCTGCCGGCCGTGCTGTGCGCGACCGTGCTGGCCGGGATCGTGATCGGCGGCCCGACCCTGCGGCTGCGCAGCGACTACCTGGCGATCGTCACGCTCGGCTTCGGGGAGATCGTCCGGGTCACCGCCACGCGCCTGGAGATCACCGGCGGGCCGACCGGCATCTACGGCATCCCGCCGCTGGCCGCCGATCCGGTCGCCTTCTTCTATCTCGTACTGGTCGTGACGGCACTCGCGCTCACCGGCGCGGCCAGGCTCGGCCGGTCGAAACTGGGCCGGGCCTGGCAGTACGTCCGGGAGGACGAGGACGCCGCCGAGGCGACCGGGATCAGCACGTACCGGGTGAAGCTCGCCGCGTACGTCCTCGGCTCCGTCTGGGGCGGGCTGGCCGGGGTGCTGTTCGCCTCGCAGCTGTCGGCGATCTCCCCGGCCAGCTTCACGTTCCTCCAGTCGGCGCTGGTCCTCGTGGCCGTCGTGCTCGGCGCGGCCCGCAACATCACCGGCGTGATCCTCGCGGCGGCGTTCGTGGCCGTCACCCCTGAGCTGCTGCGCGCGTTCCCCGACGCCCGGTACTTCCTGTTCGGCGTGCTCCTGGTCGTCGTGATGCTGCTCCGGCACCGGAGGAGGGCCACGGCATGAGCCTGCTGTCGGTACGCGACCTCCGGCTGTCGTTCGGCGGCCTGACCGTCGTGAACGGAGTGTCCTTCGACCTCGAACCGGCCGAGATCCTCGCGGTCATCGGCCCGAACGGGGCCGGCAAGACCTCGGCGTTCAACTGCGTCACCGGCGTGTACCGGCCACAGCGGGGCAGCGTGACCGTCGACGGCAGGCCGATCACCGGGCTGCCGCCCTCCCGGATCGCGGGGCTCGGGCTGGCCCGCACCTTCCAGAACCTCCGGCTGTTCCCGGCGATGAGCGCCGAGGACAACGTGCGCGCCGGGCTGCACCGGGCCACGCGGCAGGCGCTGTGGGACGTGCTGCTGCACACGCCCCGGTACCGCCGTTCCGAACGGGAGTCCCTGGAGCAGGCCCGGCACTGGCTGGACGTCGCCGGGTACGAGGGCGACCCTGGCCAGCCGGCCGGGACACTGCCCTACGGTGAGCAGCGCCGGGTCGAGCTGGCCAGGGCGCTCGCGGCCGGCCCTAGGGTCCTGCTGCTGGACGAGCCGGCCGCCGGGCTCAACCACGCGGAGCGGTCCGGGCTGGTCCGGCTGATCCGGGAGGTCCGCTCGACCGGTGTGGCCGTCCTCATGATCGAGCACGACATGGGCCTGGTACTGGAGCTGGCCGACCGGGTAGCCGTCCTGGACCGGGGCCGCAAGATCGCCGACGGCCCGCCGGACGAGATCCGCACCGACCAGGCAGTCATCGACGCGTACCTGGGAGATGCCGATGCCGCTGCTTGAACTGTCCGGAGTGGACATCAGCTACGGCGGGGTGCGGGCGGTCCGGGACCTGTCCCTGCACGTGGGCGACGGCGAGATCGTGGCGCTCCTGGGCGCGAACGGCGCTGGCAAGTCCACGACCCTGGCGGCGATCTCCGGGCTGGTCAGGCCGTCGGCCGGGCGGATCAGCCTCGGCGGCACGGACCTGGCGGCACTGAGCCCGGCCGCGATCGTCCGGCTGGGCGCCGGCCACGTGCCCGAGGGCCGGCGGGTCTTCGGCGGGCTGACCGTGCGGGAGAACCTCCAGCTCGGCGGATACGTCCTCGCCGACGAACGCGAGGTGAACCGCCGGGTGGCCGCCGTCTGCGAGCTGCTGCCCGTCCTCGCCGAGCGCCGGGCACAGAACGCCGCCACCCTCTCCGGCGGCGAGCAGCAGCTCCTGGCGATCGGCCGCGCGCTGATCGCCCGGCCACGGCTGCTGATGCTCGACGAGCCGACGATGGGGCTCGCGCCCAGGATGGCCCGCACCGTGCTCGGCCTGGTCAAGGAGATCAACCAGCAGGGCACGTCGGTACTCCTCGTCGAGCAGAACGCCCGCGCGGCCCTCGGCCTGGCCCAGCGCGGCTACGTGCTCAGCCGTGGCCGCCTCGGCCTGCACGGGGACGCGGCCGGACTGCGCGCCGACCGCCGCGTCATCGAGGCGTACCTCGGCTGAGCCGTGGGACCCCTCATGCCGCTATAGCAGCATGAGGGGTCCCACGATCATGAGTGGTGCGCGCGGCTGAGCCAGGCAGTGTAGGCCGGGCTGCGCCGGGCCGCCTCGCGCTGTGCCCGGCTGGCCAGCTCGATCACCTGTTCCTCGTGGCCGGCCACCGGGCCGCGGGCGTGCCAGGCGAGCACCTGCCGGTACCACAGTGGATCGCCGGTGATCGGCCGGACGGCCACGCCCGGTGGTTCCCGGCAGGCCGCCTGGCACAGCGAGGCCACGCCGGCCTCCCGGATCAGGTCGAACACCACCGTGCCCTCGACCTGGTGGGTGATGCGCGGTTCGACGCCGAGCCGGTCGAGGACGGAGGTGTAGTACTCGTGGATGCGGTCGTCGTCGCGCGGCGGGAGCGTCCACTCGATCCCGGCCAGCTCGGCCAGTGTCACCTCCGGGCCGGCGGCGAGCGGATGGCTGGCGGGCAGCAGGGCGAACAGCGGCTCGGCCGCCACCGGGTGCAGCACCAGGCCGGGCCGGGGAGCCAGCTCGTAGCCGGGGCTGTCGCCCAGCACGGCCAGCTCCAGGTGCCCGCTGCCGACCAGGTCCGCCAGCGGCGCGGAGCTGGACTCCGCGCGGGTGGTGATCGTGACCGCGGGGAACAGCTCCCGCAGGCCCCGGACGAACCGGCCGAACAGCGGGCTGTTCACAGTGCCCAGCCGCAGGACGTGGCCGGAGCCCGGAGGGGCTGCCGTCGTCACGGCCCGCAGGTCGTCCAGGGCCGGCAGCACGGCGCGTGCCCTCGACAGCACCAGCTCGCCGAGCGCGGTCGGTACCGCGCCCCGGACGTCCCGGACGAACAGCGCCCCGCCGATCATGCGCTCGATCCGCTTGAGCTGGGCGCTCAGGCCGGGCTGCGTGAGCCGGAGTGCGGCGGCGGCCCGGGTCAGGCTGCCGTGCTCGGCGATCGCGCACAAGAGCCGCAGGTGCCGGACCTCCAGTTCCATGCCGCGACAGTAGGGGATCGCCACGCATCGTGACCAGATGGCAGCCATAACTACGTGCTATGGGATTCCGGGATTACCCGGAATGCACGTGGATCGTGCAGTCTTCGCGCACGATCGTCCACACCGGAGGCCCAGCGGCGAGGAGAACGATGAGAGCCCAGAGCATGCAGGAGGCGGTGGACTCCCTCGCCGCCCGGGCCGGCCGCCCGGCGGTGATCGAGGACTACGAGCACCGGGTCATCGTGTACAGCGAGCACGACGAGCCCGTCGACGACGTCCGGCGGCTGTCCATCCTGCGCCGGCACACCACGGCCGAGGTCGTCACCTGGCTACGGCAGCAGGGCATCACCCGCGCCACCGGCCCGGTCCGCGTACCGGCCTGCCCGCGCCTGGGGATGCTCGCCAGGATCTGCGTGCCGATCCGGCACGGCGAGCAGGTGATGGGCTACGTCTGGTTCATCGAGGACGGGCTGCCCATGTCCGCCGCCGACCTGGCCAGCGCGGCTGGCGGGGCCGAGGACCTGGCCGCGCTGCTGCTCAGGGAGATCCGCGCGAGTGAGGCCAGGCGCAGAGCCGGCGACGCGCTCCGGGACCTGCTCAGCGGGAGCGCCCCGGCCCGGGAGGCCGCCATCCGGGACATCGCCGACGACGGCTTCTTCACGGCCGCCGCCTCGGTGACAGCGCTGGTTCTTCTCCTGCCGGAGGGTACCCACCGGGCCGAGGCGGCGATCGAGGACGTGCTGACCGCCGCCGTCCGCGCGGAGGAACCGCACTCCGCCCTGCACCTGACCCGCCGCGACCACGGCGTCCTGCTCACCACCGCCCCGGGTGGCAGCGCGGATCGGCTGTACGCGGTGGCGCACCGGCTCCTGGGCCCGGTGGCCGTGGGCGCCGGCACGCCACAGGACACGCTGGACAGTGCCGCCGAGTCGTACCACCAGGCACAGTTCGCCGCACGGGTCGGCATGCTCCAGTGCGGGCTCGGCCCGGTGGTGCACTGGGCAGGCCTGGGCGTGTACCGGTTCATCGGCCTCCAGCAGGGCACTCCGGAGTCGGCGCACCCCGGCCTGGCCCGGCTGCTGGCCTCGCCGGCCCACGAGCCGCTGCTGCACACGCTGGAGACCTACCTCGACCTGGCGGGCAACGCCGGAGCCACCGCCGAGCGCCTCCACATGCACCGCACGTCGCTGTACTACCGGCTCCAGCGGATCGAGGAACTGGCCGGCACCAACCTCAAGGACGGCGGCGAGCGGCTGTGCCTGCACCTCGCCCTCAAGGTGGCCCGGCTCAACCGGGTGTACGGGCTGTGAGACTGAAGTACGGGCTATGAGGCTGGCTCGAAGTCCGGCTTCTCCCGCACCCCGCAGTCCGGGCAGGTGAAGTCCTCGGGCAGCCCGGCCCAGGGCGTGCCGGCCGGGTACCCCTCGCGGGGCTCCCCCGCCGCCTCGTCGTACTCGTACTCGCACACCGGGCACCGGTAGGTACTCATCGGACGTTGGCCCGGGTCACGTCACCGCCGTAGTGGGCGAGCACCCGGCGGTCCATGACGCGCCGCCAGAGCGGGGTGGCCCAGGCGAGCAGGATCATGCCCGGGTACCCGCTCGGGAGCTGCGGGGCGTCGTCCATGTGCCGGAGCGACTGGTAGCGCCGGGTCGGGTTCGCGTGGTGGTCGCTGTGCCGCTGGAGGTGGTAGAGCAGGACGTTGCTGGGCACGAAGTTCGAGTTCCAGGAGTGGGCGGGGCGGACACGCTCGTAGCGGCCGGTGGCCTCGCGCTGCCGGGCCAGCCCGTAGTGCTCCAGGTAGTTGACGACTTCGAGGAGGCCGAAGCCGAAGACGGCCTGGAGGAGCAGGTATGGCGTGATGCCGATCCCGAACACCGCCAGCAGCGCTCCGAACAGGACCACCGTCATCGCCCACGCGTTCAGCACGTCGTTGCGGATCGTCCACACCGTCCCGCCGCCCCGGCTGAGCCTGATCCGCTCCAGCCGCCACGCCGACCGCGCGCTCCCGTACACCGAGCGGGGCAGGAAGGCCCAGAAGCTCTCCCCCAGCCGTGAGCTGGCCGGATCCTCCCTGGTCGCGACCCGGACGTGGTGGCCGCGGTTGTGCTCGATGAAGAAGTGGCCGTACCCGGTCTGCGCCAGCGCGACCTTGCTCAGCCACCGCTCGGCCTTCTCCCGCTTGTGCCCCAGCTCGTGTGCCGTGTTGATCGCGATGCCGCTCACGCAGCCGACGGTCACCGCGAGCCCGATCTTGCTGACGGCGCCCAGCCCGCCGTAGGCCCACAGCCAGCAGGCGAACACCAGCGTCGCGTACTGGATCGGCAGGTAGAGGTACGTGCACCACCGGTAGTAGCGGTCCTGCTCCAGGTGGGCGATGACCTCGTCCGGCGGGTTGTCCGGGTCGGCACCGGAGATGGTGTCGAGCACCGGGAACACGACGAAGACCATGAACGGGCCGATCCACCAGAACGCGGACAGCCCGGTGAGCTGCACGCCGAGCCAGGCCACGAAGGGCAGGGTAGGCACGAGCAGCCCGAGCGGCCAGAGGTATCGCTTGCCGTCCCGCCAGTCCATGTCGACCCCTCTCGATCCGCTTTACACGAGGCTAGTTGATGTAAAGCTGGGCTCGCAAGAGACGATCTAGACTTGGCGCCGTCCGTACATAGTGGACCTCCCAAACCGAGAGGAAACCCCACACAATGACCCCTTCCTATCGGACAGCCGCCCGCCAGGTCGGTGTGATCGGCGCCGGAGCGATGGGCAGCGGCATCGCCTTCGCGTACGCGCTGGCCGGCCGGCAGGTCACCCTGTACTCGCGTTCCGGCCGCTCCCAGGTCACCCGGCTCGCCACCCAGCTCACGAGGCTCGGCGTACCGGGAGCCGAGGCCACACTCCGCCGGATCACCCACACCGACCGGCTGGCCACAGCGGTGGCCGGAGCCGATCACCTCGTCGAGGCGGTACCGGAGAATCTCGAGATCAAGCAGGAGATCATCGCGGAGCTGGACAGCCTCGCGGCACCCGATGTCCTGATCGGATCGACGACCACCGCACTGCCGGTGACCGGGATCGCGGCGAAGGCCACGCACCGTGACCGCATCCTGGCCACGCACTTCTACCTGCCAGCGCACCTCGTGCCGCTGGTCGACATCGTGCCTGGTGAGGACACGGCCCCCGAGGCCGTCACGGCGGCCCGGGAGATCATCGAGGGCCTGGGCAAGACAGCCGGCGTCTTCGGCTGGGACGCGCCCGGCACGATCGGCCCGCGCCTCCAGACAGCGCTGCTCGGCGAGGCCTTCCGGATCGTCGCCGAGGGCGTCGCCGAGCCGGAGCTGGTCGACCTGGTGCTCAGCAAGGGCATCGGCAGCCGGTTCGGCGTGACCGGGATCTTCGACCGGCTCGACATGGCCGGCCTCGACACCGTCACCGCCATCCTCGAACGCCAGGGTAAGCCCGTCCCGCCGGCACTGTCCGAGCTGGTCGGCGCCGGCCACCTCGGCATGAAGAGCGGCCGGGGCTTCTACGACTGGTCGGGCGGGCGGGCCGAGGCGCTCGACGACGCACTGGCCCGGCACCTGCTCGCCAGCCCGGCACCTGCCGAGCCGGCCGAGGTGGTGCTCGGCCCGGGCGTGCTGGCGCCGTTCCTGGAGGCAGCCAGGGAGGAATACCTCGCGTGTACCCCGGAGGAGCCACCCTCCTGCTTCGCGGTGCTCGTCGGCCGGGCGGAGGGCGGCCGGTACACCGTGGAGCGGATCGCCTTCGGCCGCAACGTGCGCTCCAGCGACGAGGTCGCGGCCGAGGAGTACGAGCAGACCATCGTCCCCTGCTTCGGCGCCGCGTACCGCAACAGCCGCCGGGGCTTCTGGTGCGACTCGAAGGACCTGCTGCGGATCACACGCGACGCCGAGGACGACGACCTGGAAGTACTCGGCTCGATCCACCTGCACCCCGACTGGCACCAGATCGGCCCGCCCGGGGAACGCGGCATGCGGATCAGCGAGAACCCGACCCCGATGGACAGCTACGTCCTCCAGCAGACCGGCTGGCCGGTCAACATGATCTGCTACTTCGAGGGGCACGCCGGCGGCCAGATCGGCTACACCCTCGGCGCCTGGACCGCCACCCCCGACTCCCCCGCCCTCCGCATCACTCAGGTGCTGCCGACCCGCTGAGCGAAAATCTGAGCTGCGCGAAACGAAAGCCCGTGTACAACCCAGTACACGGGCTTTCGTTTATGCGATCAGATTTCCGCTCAGCGGGCCACCGCGTCTTAGACCAAGATCAAGAGCAGGGAATTAAGCTGGTACGTGTGCGGGGAGGTCAGCTCATGAAGACCGAGAAGAAGCGCCCTTACGACACGACTGTCGACTCCCAGGCGTATCCGGACGACGCTCCGACCGCTGAGGCCAAGCGGCGCGGGGAGCATGCCACGGCCCCCAGCGAGGGGCCGGACGATCCGGAGTACACGGGAGAGAAGAAGAGCTCCTGACCTGCGGCTAGGCGTCGACCCGGACCTGGGCCGGGCCGCTGGGTGCCGCTGTGACCGTGGTGTTCACCGGCCCGGCTTCCGTGCCGTCCTCGTCCGGCTCGGGGCACGCCTCCGCCGAGGGGCAGTTCTTCCGGCCGGGCTTCGGGCCGAGCTCGTCGTCCCACTTGTACGTCCACGTGCCGAGCGAGCCGAGGATCGGCTCCAGCTCGCGGCCCTTCTCCGTGATCCCGTACCCGCTGCCGTCGGGACATCGCCGCGTGATGCCGTACTGCTCCAGCTCCTCGAGCCGGTCGGCGAGCAGCCGGTCTGACAAACCCGGAATGCTGGCCTTGATGTCACGGAACCGGGCGTGACCCAGCTCACACAACACCCCGATGATGGAAGCCGTCCACCGGCGTCCGACCAGCTCAGCGGCGAACTGCACCTGAGCGCAGTACCCCTCGCTCGTCTTCGGTATGGCCTCCATCACTTCCCCTCCCCTTGCACTTACCATCAGTAAGCGCTTACGTTTCATAAGCGCAAGGCCGCTTACCTATGGTAAGCAACCCCAACGATACCCCCGCAAGAGCCCGGAGGCTCCCATGTCCGTCCGCATTCTCAAGGTCAACTCTAGTGCCCGGTACGCCGACGCCAGCAGCCGACGGATCGCGGAGGCCGTGGTCGCCGACCTTCTCCGCCAGCACCCGGACGCCCAGGTGATCGAGCGCGACGTCGCCCAGGGCCTGCCCGTGGTGACCGAGACGCTGATCGAGGCCCGGTACACGCCGGTTGCCGAACGTACCCCGGCGCAGCACCACGTGGTGTCGGCTTCCAAGCACCTGATCGACGAGTTCAAGTCGGCGGACTACCTGGTCGTCGGCCTGCCGATCTACAACTTCTCGGTGCCGGCCAGCCTCAAGGCGTACTTCGACCAGATCGCGGCCGTCGACGAGACCTTCCACTACACCGAGACCGGCCCGGTCGGCATGGTGCACAACATCCGCAAGGCGTACCTCGCGGTCACCAGCGGCGGCACCTCGATCGACGGCCAGGGCGACTACGCCAGCGGCTTCGCCGCCTTCTTCCTGAACTTCCTCGGGGTCAAGGACGTCCAGGTGCTCGACGGCACCGGCCAGGCGTTCGACGCCGAGGGTGCCGAGGCGCGCGCCATCGCCCAGATCAGCGACCTCGTCGCCGCCTGATCACACCCAGTCACGCGAGAACCCCCGGCCTTGTGGGCAGCCGGGGGTTCTCGCGTGCGCGGCCAAGATCCACCTGATGTAGTGGCCCGGGGCCGGGCAGGCCGGCGAACGGCTGTCCGGCGCACAGGGAAACGACATGAGTACCAAGCTGCCTTCCGCGAAGGCTATGGCCGCGCTGTTCGCCGCCGGTGCCCTGGCGGCGTGCACCAGCTCGTCCACGCCGCAGCCGACCCGCACGCATGCGGCGTCCGCGCAGCCGCAGGCGGACGGATCGCTGCTGTTCACCAACGCCGGCGAACCGGTAACCGGCATTCTCCGTGCGGCGATGGTCTATCCCGGGCACGGCTCGATCTCCGTCGACATCTTGAACACCAGGGACGCGGCGGCCAAGTACCCAGTGGACCTGGCGGCCGCGACGCGGCTCGTCTCCAGCCCCGCGCTGCTCGATTACCTGCCAAGCCCAAGCCCTAGCAGGCTCAGGCCGGCGCTGCCTGCCAGCGCCAGGTACCCACGCTGGGCAGCCCCGGTACGGCGGCGCGGCCCGAGGCGTAGCGCAGGCCCAGCCAGCCGTCCAGGCCGTGGGCTGTGTGCTGGGGTGCGAGCCGGGCCAGTACCCGGCCGCACAGTTCGCCGTCCGGCTCGTACGGGACTCCGAGCCCCGCCGCGAGATCCCCGCCGTGCAGCAGGAACTCCGCGCACCCCATCGCCGCCCAGCCCTCCGGGTCGGCGATCCCGTACGCGTGGAAGGCCCGCGCGTCCGGCGGGGCGGACTCCACGACGGCGGCGAGCAGCGCTCCGCCGGACTCCATGTGCTGGGCGAGCCGGCTGTTCGTACCCTCCGGGTGCGGCCCGCTCATCACCCGGACGTGCCCGGTACCGGCGCGCACGGCGAGCTGGGCCGCGTAGTGCACGCCCACCTCACCGAGGTGCCGGACGGTCGCCGCGCAGGTCCAGTCCGTGGTACCGGCCTTTGCCGTCCAGTCTTCTCCGATCGCCGTGCCGAGCAGCTCCGCCACTCCGGCTACGGCCGCCCGCAGGTCCGCTGTGGTCACCTGGTCGCGCATGTACGTCTCCCCGTTCTCGAATCGACCCGGGGAAGCCTGCCGGTGACGACAGCCAGATTCAAGTCTTGTTTTCGCAGCTCAGCGCGTGATCTAGTGAGGGGGAAGGCCGGTGTCCCCGGCCTTCCGCCTTGTCAGTCCCGCTCCGCCTCCGTCTTCAGCGCCTCGTTGAAGGCGTCGAACTCGGCGGTCAGCGCCGCCCGGTGCTCGCCGAGGACCGAGTCCGCGAGGGCTCCGGTGAGGGTCTCGGAGTTGACCAGGACGGTATATCCGTTTACTTCGGACAGTTCCCAGCGGTGGCGGCCGTGGAGCATGGCCGGGTCGCCGCCCTCGGTCACGAGGAGCTTGCCGGGGACGGCCTCGATCACGGTCCCGGGAAAGTCGCGCTCGGCCGGGGTGCCCTTGGCCGCCCTGGTCAGGACATCCGCGCCCGGGTCCGCCGTGCCGGAGAGGTATTCGAGCACCGGGTTCCAGCCGGCATACCCGGGGAAGTCGGCCAGGACCGCCCAGACCCGGGCGGCTGGGGCATGGATGGTGACGGTGGTGTGGATCGTATTTTCCTGCATGGTCGTTCAGGATAATGACGGCTCCCCCGTGCGGCAATCCGATAAACTGGCGGGCATAGCCGGGATCAAGGGACAGGTACAGCGGCGTGGCGCCGAGCGCCGCCGCCAGATCGTCGATGCCGCGATCGGCCTGTTCGGCCAGCACGGTTACCGTGGCACCTCCGTCGCCGCGATCGGAGCCGCCGCCGGGGTCACACCCTCGGCCGTGATCCACCACTTCGGCACGAAGGAAGCCCTGTTGCAGGCGGTGCTGGCCGAGCACGACGCGCGGTCGGCCGCCCGGCTGGAGGGGTATGCGGGCACCGGGTGGGCCGGGCTCGCCGAGGCGCTGCTGTCCGACGCCGAGCACACGATGCGGCACTCCGGGCTGGCCACGCTGCACGCCGTGCTTCAGGCCGAGCAGCTGGGCACAGGCTCTCCGGTACACCTGTGGTTCCAGGAGCGTGGCAGGATGCTGCGGCACCACCTGGCCGCAGTGCTGGCGGATGCTGGAAGTGACGACCCGCAGGGCACTGCGGCCGAACTGCTCGCTTTTCTGGAAGGTGCGCTGATTCTGTGGCTGGTCGATCCGGAGACCACGGATCTCCGCGCGCTCTACGCCAGCTATCTGGCCCGGCTCACGGCGAGCCTGCCGTGAACGTCCATGACCTGCGGGGCAGGGCCGAGAACATCACCCTCCGGTACCCGGTGGGGTCCACCATCGTGGTGGTCGGCATCCCGGGCGCCGGCAAGACGACGCTGCTGCGGAGGCTGTTCGGCCTGACCGGCCGCGAGGACCAGCCCGTGCCCCTGCCCGGCGGCGCGCAGGTCATCGACTCCGAGCAGTCGCGGAACCGCTGGCGCCAGCGCCTCGGCTCCCGCGTCCCCTACGCGCTGTACCGGCCGCTCGTCCACGCCTGCCACCTGCTCACCGTCTCCCGGGCCGTCCGGGCGGGGCGCGGCGTGATCCTGCACGACTGCGGTACGCGGCGCCGGCTGCTCCGGCTCGTCACCGGCGGCCAGACCCACGTGGTCGCCCTCGACGTGGCGCCGGAGACGGCGTGGGCCGGGCAGCAGGCGCGCGGCCGGAAGGTACGCGGGTCGGCGTTCCGCAAGCACGCCAGGGCCTGGCGTTTCCCGGAGGGTGACGGCCTGCCCGGGGTGCTGTGCGGGCACCTGAGCGTCGTGCTGCTCGACCGGGACGCGGCGAGCGCTCTCCAGGCGATCGAGCTGGGCGCGGCACCGGCCTCACACGGCCTGGAGCTGCTGCCGAGCTAGAGAACGATGTCTTTCAGTCCGGCGAGGGTCGCGATCCGGTGGCTCGCCTGCGAGAAGTCGTGTGATTTCGTGAAGTCGTTGTGGACGATGGCGCAGTCGATACCGGCCGCCACCGCCGAGTTCAGCCCTCGGAGCGAGTCCTCGACGACCAGCGCCTCCTTCCTGGTGGCGCCGAAGCGGTTCAGGGCGGTCAGGTACGGCTCCGGGTGCGGCTTGGCGAGCTGGTAGTCCTCGCGGACGAGCACGAAGTCCATGAACTTCCTGATGCCGCGCTTCTCGTGGATGACCTCGAAGTCCGCGCACTTCGACGTGGTCACGATGGCCATGCGGACGTGTTCCGACAGCTCGGCGAGAGTCTCCAGGACGCCTTCGATCTCGATGGCCTCTGTTCGCGGGTACTCCTGGTAGTAGGCGTCGCGGACCACGCGCTGCCTGCTGATGGTCTCCTCGCCGACACCCGCCGCCCTGGCCTGGGCCCAGGTCGCCAGCCCCTGGTTCATGTCCTGGAGGTACTGGTCCTTGTCCAGGGTGAAGCCGATGTCGGCCAGGGCGCGTTCTCCGGCTTTGTAGTACCAGTGCTCGGTATCCACCAGAACGCCGTCGTGATCGAAGAGTACGTACTTCTTCACTGCCCTGTTCCTCTCCCCGGTGACGACGGCAACCATAGACCGGCGGTGCGGGTCAGCCAAGGCTCTCGCGCCGAGCTAGTCCAATTCGGACTATTCGATGTGGGCTTTGTCACTTCCGGGGGTTCCGGCATCCATAATGGCCATTTGGGCGATGCATGTGTGAGGTGATTTCGCTAACTTTCCTCGCGCGAGTTTTCGCGCGCCGCGGACTATCGAGCCGCGGCTTGGATTACGGGGAGGAACACCCTCATATGCGCAGTTCACGCATGCCCAGGATTCTGGGTGCGGGTGCGGCAATGGGTCTCGGTCTCACGTTCGCTGTCGCTGGTGCGGCGGCGGCTGAGCCGGGCGGGCAGATCGTCGGAGCTGGCAACCCGGATGCTATTCCGGGCAGCTACGTCGTGGTGCTCAAGGACAAGAGCAAGAGCAAGGACGCCGTGTCGGCATCCGCAGACAGCCTGTCGGGCCGGCACGGTGGCAAGGTCAAGCGCGTCTACGGCAGTGCCCTGAAGGGTTACGCCGCGGCCATGTCGGAATCAGAGGCGCGCAAGCTCGCCGCTGACCCGGCCGTGGCCTACGTCCAGCAGGACCAGAAGGTGACCGTCGACGCCATTTCCGGCAAGCGGTTCAACCTCAAGGGTGCTGCTGGTGCCGACGACGTGAGCACCGATCCGTGGCCGGGCGACTTCCCGCTTCCGTGGGGCCTGGACCGGATCGACCAGCCGGACCGGCCGATGGACGGGGCGTTCCACTACCCGGCCTCGGCGTACGACAAGAGCTCCACGGTCTACGTGATCGACAGTGGTGTGCTCTCGTGGCACAACGAGTTCGGTGGCCGGGCCGCCACCTACGCTGACTTCAGCAACGACGGCGGCTCGAGCATCGACTGTGCGGGCCACGGTACCCACGTGGCTGGCACCATCGCTGGCGCTGGCGCCGGCGTGGCGAAGAAGGCGACCATCGCCGCGGTCCGCGTGCTGGACTGCGACGGCGGCGGTAGCACGTCGACCGTCGTCTCCGGGATCGACTGGGTGACTCAGAACGGTGTAGCCAACGCCGTCGTCAACATGAGCCTCGGTTTCCGGAACGGCGACGTGGCCGTCGACGAAGCGGTGAAGAAGTCGATCGCGTCCGGCAAGACGTATGTCGTGTCGGCAGGCAACGCGGGTGTCGACGCGTGCACGCAGTCGCCGGCCCGGGTTCCGGAGGCGATCACGGTCGGGGCCACCAACAGCTCCGACTGGCGGGCCACGTTCACCGACGAGGACGGCTCAGTTCTCGGCGCGTCGAACTACGGCAAGTGCGTGGACATCTTCGCGCCGGGTCTCGACATCCTCTCCTCGGCCATCGCGCCGTCGTGGGGGACCGAGAACGGCTACTGGTACATGGTGGCCAGCGGTACCTCGGTGGCCACCCCGCACGTCGCTGGCGTCGCTGCCAACCTCCGTACCCGTTACGGTCTCACCCCGGCGGCCACGGCCGACGCGGTGAAGGCTGGTGCGGTGGCTGGCCGGGTGACGGCCGCTGGTGACGGGTCGCCGAACCTGCTGCTCCAGAACTCTCCGGAGTGCACGGCCTGTGACTTCGCNGGTATCGCTGACTGGGACAAGGACGGCAAGGCCGANCTCGTCGCGGTNGACGAGTACGGCGTGATGTGGAGCTACCCCGGCACCGGCACCACCGGCCTGCGGTCTGCCCCGCGCGTGCGGATCGGTACCGGATTCGGCGGCTCCACCATGGTGGGCATCTCCGACTGGGACCGCGACGGCCACAGCGACGTCATCTACCGCATCAACGGCGGCNNNAANGCCGGCAAGCTCTACGCCTACGGCAANGACGGCGCCAGGCTCGCCGGCAGCGGCTTCGGCGGCGCGACCTTCGCAGGCCTCGCCGTACGCGGCGACGGTGCCACCAACGTGTACTACCGGCTCGACGGCGGCCCCAACGCCGGCGACCTCATGGTGTACAACGCCAGCGGCCCCCAGCGCGCCGGCACCGGCTTCGGCGGCGCGACCTTCGCCGGCGTAGCCGACTGGGACCGCGACGGCAGCGGCGACGTCATCTACCGGATCGAAGGCGGCCCCCTCAACGGCAACCTCTACGCCTACGGGGCCAGCCGGGTCCTCATCGGCACCGGCTTCGGCGGAGCCCGCTTCGCCGACGTCGCCACATGGGACAGCGACACC
>NZ_KB903835.1 GCF_000379825.1 Longispora albida DSM 44784 | reverse complement strand
AGATGGCCCTGCACCGACAGTTCAGCACCGCAACCGACATGGGCGTCTACTTCTGCGACCCCGCCAGCCCCTGGCAGCGAGGATCCAACGAGAACACGAACGGCCTGCTCCGCCAGTACTTCCCCAAGGGCACCGACCTGACCTGCCACACCGCCGAGGACCTGGCCGCCGTCGCAGCCGAACTCAACAGCCGCCCACGCAAAACGCTCGGCTGGGAGACCCCAGCCGAGCGCCTCGCTACGCTTCTAGCAACTGCCAGTTGACCAACCCGTGTTGCGACGACTCCTGGAATTCGCCCGAGTCTGGGCGGGCCTTCGCGGGAGTTCCGCTAGCTGACGACCGACCGGCGGCGACGGCGGGCGGCCAGCACCAGGCCGACGCCCGCGAGCACGGCGGCGCCACCGGCCCAGCCGAACACGGCGGCTTTGGAACCAGTGACGGCCAGCCCGGGGGTGGCCGGGGCCGGAGCGGGAGCCGGGGCGGCCGTCGACGGGGTGGCGGACGGGCTCGGCGACGGGGTCACCGGGGCCTTGCCGATCGGGATGACCAGCTGGGACTTCTCGTCACCAACGACCCGGACGCCCGTGCCGATCGTGTCGTTCTCGTCGTAAGCCCTCCAGCCCGCAGGAGGCACGACGCGCAGCCGGTACTGGCCGGCCGGGACACCGGTGAACAGGAACTCACCGTTGGTGTCGGAGACGATCTCGCCATAGGTTTTGTTCGGGTCATCCCAGTCGACCCGGATGACCTTGACACCTGGTACCCGGGGCCTGCCCGTGGAAGGTTCGGCCTGTGATCCCGCCTCATAGACCAGGCCGAAGATGCTGCCCTTCGCGCCCGGCACCTTCAGCGAGGCATCCGTACGGTTGTCCCAGTGACTGGCCTCGCCGTTGTTCGCATCCCACCCGTAGGAGAAGGCGGCGTAGCCGTACTTCATCGAGCCCTTCTGGACCGTGGTGCGCACGACGATGCTGTGGGTCTTGCCGACGGGCAGGTCGAAGTGCTTGTCCAGTACGTCCTTGTCGACGATGCTCAGGTCGGTCACGCCGCCGGCGCAGCAGCCGGTGACGTGCACAGCCCTCGCGTCGGCCTTGCCATTGTTCGCGAAGTTCACGGTCACTGTGACGGTGTCGCCCTCAGCAGCCGTGTCCTTGTCCAGGCTGGCCGTGATCTTCAGGTCTGGCAGATCAGCGGCGGCGTGGGCCGGGACGGCCAGCCCGCCGGTGATCAGAGCGCCCAGCATCGCGGTGGCGGACAGGCGCGCGGCGATGTTCCTGCGCATAGGTGATCCCCCGTACAAAATTCATGGCGCAGCAAAAGCGTCCGCGCCGAGCAACCGGAGGATTCTCCTCGGTGCTCGGCGCGGGGCGCATCCGTCGTTCAGACGGCCTCAGGTGGCCGACCTGGCATCAGGTACCGGCTAGAGCTTGTCCTTGATCTGGGCGTGGATCAGGTCGATCCGCACGCCGGAGTTGGGGCAGCCGCCGAAGTGGTGCAGGGCGATCACCCGGTGGGTCTTGCGGGACAGGACCGGCGAGCCGGACGAGCCGCCCTCGGTGTCGCAGAAGTAGGACGTGTCGGTGTCCTTGGCGTAGCCCTCGACCTTCGGCTTGTCGACCTTGCAGTTGCCCCGGTTGTCCTTGTCGCTGGTGAGGGCGATCTCCTTCGGGCGGCCGCCCGGGTGCTGGGGGATGTAGAGCTCCTCGCCCTTGTCGGCGACCCGGACGTCGAGTTCCAGGAAGCCGAAGTCCTTGATCTTGTCGAAGTCGCGGACCGTGAACAGCGCGTAGTCCAGGGTGTCGTCGGAGGCCAGCAGCTGGTCGCCGAGCACCTTGGTCACCGGGTCGTTGAAGTACCCGCCGCAGGTCGCGCACTGGTAGTTGAACCAGACCTCGGTGTTCTGCGCCTTGTACGGCGTGTCGATGCAGTGCCGGTTGGTCAGCAGCCGGTTGTTCGGGCCGACCCGCCAGGCCGTGCACAGTTCCGTGCCGTCGATCAGGAGGCGGGCGATGGGCTTGGCGTGCGAGTACTCCGCGGGGAACTCGGAGGTGTAGCAGACGGCGTCAGCCTTGTCGTTGCCCCCGCACACGCTCTCGGTCTTGTGCCGGGGCTTCGGCTTGTCGCCCTTCGCGAACTTGTCGATGTTGACGCCCAGCCCGCCGAGCGCCTCGGACGGCAGCAGGCGGCGGCTGACCACCTCGACGATGGCCGTGTCGCCCGGTACCGACAGCGCCCACTTGTTCAGGCTGGTCACCGGGGCCGCGAGCTTGCCGGGGTCGACGGCCTGGCCGGCCCCGAGCAGCTTGGCCGGGTCGAGCAGCTGGCCTGGTTCCTGGCCGGTCAGGCCGGTGAGCCCGCTGAGCAGGCCGGTGAGGGCCGCGCCGTCGACGGGCAGGCCCTCCGGGGTGTAGTACCGGACTTCCTTGCCCTTCGGGTCGCCCACCTTGACCAGGTCGCCCGGCAGCAGCGCGAGCTTGGCGAAGTGCGGCTTGATGTACTCGGCTCCGGCCGCGTGCAGCGTGACCGACTTCCGGGCGGAGTAGTCGAGGGCGTGGTTGACCGTCTGGATCGCGCCGATGTTCAGCGGCTCGTCAGCCTTCGGCAGCGCGGGGGCCTTGACCCCGGGGGCCGCTGGGACGCCAGGGAGGGCCGGGGCCTGGCCGAGGCCGTTCTCCGCCTTCTTTCCCTCCGGTGCGGAGGTGAGGGGCGAGGTCACGGAGGACACTGTGGACAGCAGGCCGAACGGGCCGCCCGGCCGGTTCGTGATCGCCGCCTCCGCGACCCCGCCCACGGCGAGGACCCCCGCCGTTGTGATCAGTACCGCCAAGACTCGGCGACGCATGGTGCCCCTTTCGCACTGTTTTCCCATGACACATTCGTCAGGGTTAACGAAATGCGCGGGGGCGCGTCGCGGTTAGCGTAGGATTCGCACCTCTTCCAGGGATTTCTTGGAGATGTCCGGTACGCGGGCCTCGGGCGCCGGGTAGCCGACCGGGATGACCACATAGGCGCGTTCCTCGGCGGGGCGGTCGAGCACCTCGCTGAGGAACTTCATCGGGCTCGGCGTGTGGGTCAGCGTGGCCAGGCCCGCCTGGTGCAGCGCGGCGAGGAGGAAGCCGACCGCGATGCCGACGGACTCCTTGACGTAGTACGGCCGGGGTTCACTGGGTCCCTTGTGGACCTCGAACACGACGATCAGCGCCGGGGCGATGTCGAGAAACGGCTTGTCGGTGTCCGTGCCGAGCGGGGCCAGCGCGTCCAGCCACTCCTGCGTGGCCCGCCGCGTGTAGAACTCGACCTCCTCGGCCTCGGCCGCCACCCGCAGCCTGTGCTTGATCTCGGGATCCGTGACAACGACGAACCGCCACGGCTGGATGTTCGCCCCGCTCGGCGCGGTGGCGGCGGCGCGGATCGCGGCATCGATCAGCTCCAGCGGCACGGGCCGGTCGGAGAAGTCGCGGATCGTCCGCCGGGTCGTCATCAGGTCGGCGAACGCCTCGACCCGGGACAGCGCCTCTTCGGGCGGCACACCGTAGTGCGGGGCCGGCACGGTGGGGTAACTGTAAGCCATCCGTACATTGTGGGGGACGCCCGCCTGCCGGACAATAGCGTCCGCATAGTGAACGTTCTAGAACGCGCTCTCCTCCTAGCCTTCTGTCGACAGCCGGGCGAGCAGGCCGCTCAGCCCGGCCCGGGTGGCCACGACGGTGAGCCGGTCGCCGGGGCGGAGCAGGCGGCCGGGCTTCGGGCGGTAGTTGGGATAGCCGCCGTCGCGTACCGCGATCACCCTGACCTCGCCCGCGTCGTGCGCCTCGCTCAGCTTGGCCCCGGCCAGCTCGGAGCCCGCCGCGACCGGCAGCTCCGCGACGAGCAGCACGCGGCGGCCGACCGGGATGGTGTGGATGGCCTTGCGGTCGATCATCGCGGCGGCGAAGGCCGGGGCCGCGAGGTAGGACACGCTGCGCGAACGGGTGATGCCGAGGTGGCGTTCCACCCGGTGCGCCAGGTCGCCGTCGAAGAGCCGGAGCACGACCCACAGGTCAGGCCGCAGCTCCTTGCCGAGCAGGCCGGCGTCGAGATTCGTCGCGTCGTCGCTGGTGATGGTGACGAGCGCCCGGCAGTTGCGAACCCCGGCGGCCTGAAGCGTCTTGCGCCGGCTCGCGTCGCCGATGATGACCTCCAGGCCGAGGGAGCGGACGATCGGGACACCGACCGCCGACTCGTCCGCGTCGATCGCGACGACGTCGTAGCCGAGATCGTGGAGCTGGCGGACGACGCGCGTGCCGACGTTGCCCAGCCCGACGACGACCACGTGACCGGAGTGCGGCACGCGCGGCTTGTTCAGCGCGATGGCCAGCCGGGTGTTGACGACGAACTCGACCGCCAGAGCCGTGGCGATCGGCACCAGGATCACCAGGCCGGCCAGCGTCACGACCACTTGCAGGACGCGTTGTGGCCCCTGCAGCTGCGGATCGACCTGACCACTCCCCGCCGAGGTCATCATCATCTCGTACGCGGCGGTGATCCACGCCTTCCCCGTCAGCCGCGACCAGATCGTGCTGACGACGGCCATCATGGACAGCCCGACGGCGAACGCGATCCACAGCTTGCGGAACCGCAGGATGTCGAGCAGCACCCTCAGCCGGGGGCGACGCCGGGGCGGCCTGGCCGAGGGCTCGTCGGTCGAGCCGTTGGCGAGCGCGAGTACGAGATCGGTGGGTTTCTCGTCCTGGGGCAGCAGCGCCGAGGACGGCACCGCCTGGTCGGAGAGTCCTACGAGGACCTGCTCGGGTGGCAGCTGGGCGCGGTGCGCGACCTGCAACGTCTGCCCGGGCAGCCGGACCACGCTCAGCGTCGGGTCGTTGAGGGCCGCCGTGACGAATGCCGGTGCGGCGATCGCCGCGTCGGACAGGGCCGTGCAGTCCGGGAACAGCTCGTGCATCCGGCGGCCCAGGCTCCCGCTGGACATCCTGACCACCATGCGCAGCCCGGGATGCAGCTCCTGGGCCCGGAGCGCGGCGTGGATGTTGCCGATGTCGCCGTGCTGGACGAGCGCCAGCGAGCGCGCCTCCGGCAGACCCGCCGCCCGGAACGTGTCCTCGTCCAGCCGCGGCGACTCGACGATCCGGACCCCGGGCAGCCGGGAGATCTCCGGCCCGTGGTTGTCCCTCTTGGACTTGAGGACGACGGTGACGTTCTCCCCGTACCGCTTGGTCAGCTCCTCGGCCAGCCGGTACGCCAGCGGGGTGTCCCCGCACACCACGAAGTGCCGTCGTTGCACACGGCGGGGCAGCACGGGAGACATATGCCCGATGGTAGCCAGGACCCGCCAGGACAGAGGTAACGGCGAGGTCCATGATGGACCTCGCCGTTCAAAGCTGGCAGCCATCACTCACGGACAGCCGGGGCCCGGCAGTATCGCCCTCCCCCCATGATCCATAGCCGTCATCAGGACTTGATTAGTTCAATTGGATTTCCGCACCCCGTATCAACTACGGTGGGCAGGTAGATATCGTGGAGTTCATGCCCACTTGAGGAGTTCACGTGGCAGGACGGGGCCGGCCCAGCCGCGCCAGTGTCTATCGACGCCTCGAGCACGCCATCGAAGAGCTGAACAGCCGGCTGGGTGGCCTGCCAAGCCCGAAGGAAGCCGAGTCGATCTGGCGGGACATCTGGTACGAGGAGGCGCATCACTCGACGGCGATCGAAGGCAACACGCTGGCGATCAAGGAAGTTCAGGCGCTCTTGAGCGAGGGACGTGCCGTTGGCGCGAAGCCTCTGCGTGAGTACCTGGAGGTCAAGGGCTATGGCGACGCCGCCCAGTGGGTGTACGGGCAGGCGATGGAGCCCGACGAGCGGCATGACGGCCGGCTGGTGACGCTGGACGAGGTCCGCATGATCCACAAAATGGCCATGACGCCGGTCTGGGACGTCTACCCAGACCCGGGGGCGACAGACCGCGAAGGGCCGGGGTACTTCCGGGAGCACGAAATCCAGGCCTTCGCCGCAGGCATGCAGCCGCCGACATGGCCACTGGTGCCGTCGATGGCAGCCGGCTGGGTGGAGTCAGCCTGCGACCTCGGGAACCGGGCTGGCCAGCCAGGCGACGGGGATCAGCAGGCACTGCCGGAGGAGCTGGCACGTGTCCACAATGAATTCGAGAAGGTACACCCGTTTCTCGACGGCAACGGGCGGGTGGGACGGCTTGCCCTCAACCTGCTGCTCGTCCGCTTGGGCTATCCCCCGGTCATCATCCTCAAGCGCCAACGGCCCGCGTACCTGGCGGCCATGCACCGCGCCGACCAGGGTGACTACGGCGCACTGGGTGAGCTGATCGCCCGTGCGATGTACGACAACCTGAACCGCTTCATCGTCCCGAACCTTGCCGGACCCGCCAGGCTCGTTCCGCTTGCCGCCCTGCAGGACGACCGGATCAGCCAGCAGGCACTGCGCCAGGCCGCCCAGCGAGGACGGCTCGACGCGGTGCAGGGCAGCGACAGTGTCTGGCGCAGTTCCAAGAAGGCGGTGGACGCCTACCTGGCATCCCGGAACGCCAAGGCGCCGAAACGCTAGATCAAGGCTGTACCAGCATACGAACGGCGAGGTCCATGATGGACCCCGCCGCTCAAAGCTGGCTAGCTGTTCGTCAGAGTGCCGGTTCGAGAACCAGGACTTCCCAGGCTCCCTCGCGCATCTCGTGGATCGCGTACGACTTCGGCCGTTCGAGGACGAGCTCACCGTCGGCCAGCGGGAGGCTGGCGATCGGCCGGCCGTCGTCGTCGACGAGGTGCCCGATCAGGATCCCGTCGGCGTCGACCAGCTTCCAGCCGTCGTTGGGCCGGATCTCGTACCGCAATCCTGGTACGAGCCACTGCCGGTAGGTCATTCCCTCGTGCTCCACCAGTACACCAGCGATCCCGTAGATCGTCGCTGGATGACCAGAGCCGCCGTGACGGGCCGGCTCGTCGCTGGTCCGCCCGTACGTCACCAGAGCAGCCATGACTCCCCCTCTCAGGGGCCTGTGCGCGCGTGCCCACTGTGGGCTTGTCACGCTAGACGATTGCCGCAATTAGGTTAACCCCCACAAATTAGGCAGGGCTACCCTTCGCGCTTCTGATCTAGAGAACGAGCCACATTCATTCAAGTCTCGCCCTGTCCGGCGATTTTCCCGGCGTCAGCGAGCCACAGGCAAGACATGGGTAACGCTCGATTTATCCTGTACCCGCGCAGCGCGCCCCCCACACCAGCCACGCTGGACTATTTCCCGAGCAGGCGGACAGCGATCCCGTCGAGAATGCAGTCCAGCCCGTCCCAGAAGGCCTGCTCGCGGCTGGACGGGGCATCGCCGTCGGCGTACTCGGTGTAGAGCGCGCGCAGCCTCGGGTACGGGGCGGTGGCCTCCACCGCGGCCTCGGCCAGCCGGTTCACCCACTCCTGCTCGTTGTCCCCCGCGCGGGCGATGGCCAGCAGCCAGCCGGCCTCGATGCTGGTCACGCCCATGACGTAGCCGGTGATCGTGTTCACCGCGATGTTGGCTGCGGCCGGTGACATCCCGGCGTCGGCGTAGAGGCCGATGACGGCGTCCGACAGCCGGAGCACGTTCGGCCCGAGCTGGACCATGCCGGTGCCGAAGACCGAGGACATCCAGGGATGGCGGAGGATGGCGGCCCGCATCTCCCCGGCCAGCTTCCGGGCCGGCGCGCGCCACTCGCCCGGCTGCCCGGTGTCCGGGTCGGCGATCTCGCCGTACACCCGGTCGACCACGAGCTCCATCAGCTCGTCCTTGTTGGCCACGTGCGTGTAGAGCGACGTGGCGCCCACGCCCAGCCTGGCCCCCAGGTTCCGCATGCTCAGGGCGTCGATGCCCTGCGTGTCGAGCAGCGCGATCGCCTCGGTGACGATCTGGTCCCGGCTCAGGGCCGGCTGCTCGCGGCGGCGGCGCTCCGGCCGGGTCCATACAGAGGCGAACTGCTCCTTGCCTGACATGGGTGCGCTCCTTGAGGGATCGGTCGGGGACGGCCGGCTGGTTCCGATCAGCATAGCGACCTGCCCGTACACCGTGCGGATGATCGAACAGTGTGCGGCGTCACGCACGCCGTTCGGAAATTGGACGATGTTCGGCCTTGCGAACACTGTGCGGTGTCCGTACGGTGTTCGGAGTAGCGAACAGTGTGCGGAACCCGGAACGCGGAACCCCTCGGAGGACATGGTGGATACCAAGGACGTGAAGGACCTCAAGCAGCGCAACCCGAAGCGCTGGCTGATCCTGATCGTGCTCTGCCTGAGCACCTTGGTGCTCGTGATCGACAACATGGTGCTGACGGTCTCGATCCCGCCGATCGTCGAGGACCTGAAGGCCACGCCGCAGCACATCCAGTGGATCATCGACTCGTACATCCTGGTCTTCGCCGGGCTGCTGCTCACCTCGGGCAGCCTGTCCGACAGGTTCGGCCGCCGGAAAGTCATGATCATCGGGTTGGTGCTCTTCGGGGCGGCCTCGGTACTCGCGGCCTACGCCGCCGACCCCGCGCAGCTCATCGCCGGCCGGGCCCTGATGGGCGTCGGCGGCGCCCTGATCATGCCGAGCACCCTGTCGATCCTGATCACCGTGTTCGACGAGGACGAGCGGCCGAAGGCGATCGCGGCGTGGAGCGCGGTGGCGATGCTGGGCATGGTGGGCGGCCCGACGGTCGGCGGCGCGCTGATCTCGAACTTCTGGTGGGGCGCGGTCTTCGTGATGAACGTGCCGATCGCGCTGCTGGCCATCCTCGCCGCGCTGTTCCTGATGCCCGAGTCGCGCGGCCCGGTCCGTAAGGCCGACCCGCTGGGCATGGTGCTGTCGATGACCGGCATGACGGCTCTCATCTGGACGATCATCGAGCTGCCGCAGACCGGGCTCTCCGACGCCGGCACCATCACCTCGCTGGTCATCGCGGTCGTGGCCCTGGGCGGGTTCGCCTTCTGGGAGCTGCGGACGAAGTCCCCGATGATCCCGCTGGAGCTCTTCCGGAACCGGATGTTCACCGGTTCCAGCTTCTCCCTGGTGCTCGTCACGTTCGCCAACGGCGGGCTGATGCTGGTCCTGACGCAGTACCTGCAGTTCGTGCTCGGCTACACGCCGACCGAGACCGGCCTGGCGATGACCCCGCTGGCCGTCGCGACCCTCGCGCTGAACGGTGTCGGTGCCGCGCTGGCCAAGAAGCTCGGCAACCGGGTGCTGACCTCGCTCGGCCTGCTCGTGATCGCGGCAGGCTTCGCCGCACTGGCCACTATGGAGAGTGACTCCGGCTGGCTGCACGTCTCGGCGGCGATGGTGCTGCTCGGCGGCGGCTGCGGCCTGGCGATGCCCGCCGCGATCGCGGCCCTGATGGGTGCCGTGCCGCCGGCGCACGCCGGGGTCGGGTCGGCGCTGAACGACACGGTGCAGCAGACCGGCGCGGCGCTCGGCGTCGCCATCCTCGGCTCGGTGCTGTCCAGCTCCTACGGCGGCGCGATGCCGTCCGGCGCACCGGAGAAGGCACGCAGCTCGATCGCCGAGGCGCTGGGCCTGGCCGGGGCGACCGGTGACGCCGGCCTGGCCGGAGCGGCCAAGGACGCCTTCACGACCGCGATGTCCACGACCTTCTTCGCCGGGGCGGCCGGCGTGGTGGTCGCCGCGATCCTCGCGCTCGTCCTGATGCGCGGCGGGAAGAACACCACGGCCGAGACGCAGGAGGCGGACGCCGAGCTGGTGAGCGCTTCGCACTAGTCAGCAGTTCGAACCGGAGGCAGCCGGGGCTCTTCGCCCCGGCTGCCTCTTTCGCGTGCACACGCCGGGCCGGCGATCGGAGGCGCGCCGGACCGGCCCGAACAGCTACCGTCAGGGGTCGGCCTACCCGGAACGAGACGAGGAGCAGATGGCGACACGGACCCGGTACCTCGCCTGCCCACTGGGCCACCAGCCGCCCGGCGCCCGGCAGGCCGGGTACCAGCCGCTGCCCGGCCGCACGGCCCGCCAGGCAGGTACCTGCGAACACTGCGAGGACACCGGCCTGGTCGCCGTCGAGCACACGGTCCCCGACCGGCAGATCCGCGACTACTGGGGCGCCACAGCGACCGCGCCGGTCCGCGACGAGCACGACATCACGGCTCCGCCGGGCGGCTGCCAGCCGGTACGGTGCACGGCCGGCTGTGACGACGGCATGGTGGACCTGCCGAGGGCGATCACCGGGCCGATCATGGGCACACCGCTGAGCGCCGGCGAGCTGAGTACCGTGCTGCGCGCCGCCCGCTGCCGGGCCTGCCGGGGGCGCGGGTGGGTGTGGGGGTACGACGGACCGCCCGGGACGAACAGCTAGGTACTCGAACGAAATAAAGCTCCCCCACCTGCGGTGACGCTGGGTGGGGGAGCTTTTTCGCACTGAGCCGGTACCGGGACTCGAACCCGGAACCTTCCGATTACAAGTCGGGTGCGCTACCAGTTGCGCCATACCGGCGGGCGTGCCTCGTGGATCATACAGCCGGCCGCTGGCGTTCGGCATGCCGCGCACCTAGAGTGGCTGGGGCACTACCAACTTTCTTTCACTCGGATCGTCCGGCACGTTCCTGCCGGTGAAAGGTTGATTCGGCATGGCTACTGTCAGCTACAAGGGCGCGACCCGCCGGTACCCCGGCACCACGCGCAACGCCGTCGACAAGCTCGACCTCGAGATCGGTGACGGCGAGTTCCTCGTCCTGGTCGGCCCGTCGGGCTGCGGCAAGTCCACCAGCCTGCGCATGCTGGCCGGCCTGGAGGATGTCGACGAGGGCGCGATCCTGATCGAGGGCAAGGACGTCACGAACCTGCCGCCCAAGGACCGCGACATCGCGATGGTCTTCCAGAACTACGCGCTGTACCCGCACATGACGGTGTACGAGAACATGGCCTTCGCGCTCAAGCTGCGCAAGACCTCCAAGGACGAGATCGACCGGCGGGTCAAGGAAGCCGCGAAGCTGCTCCAGCTCGAGGAGTACCTGAGCCGCAAGCCGAAGGCGCTGTCCGGCGGCCAGCGGCAGCGGGTCGCGATGGGCCGGGCGATCGTCCGCGAGCCCCAGGTCTTCCTCATGGACGAGCCGCTGTCCAACCTGGACGCCAAGCTGCGCGTGCAGACCCGGTCGCAGATCGCCTCGCTCCAGAAGAACCTCGGCATCACCACCGTGTACGTGACGCACGACCAGGTCGAGGCCATGACGATGGGCCACCGGGTCGCCGTCATGCTCGACGGTGTCCTCCAGCAGGTCGACACCCCGCGCAACCTGTACGACTCCCCGGCGAACGTGTTCGTGGCCGGCTTCATCGGCTCCCCCGCGATGAACATCAAGACGGTGACGCTGGGCGCCGACGGTGCCCGGTTCGGCTCGATGCTGATGCCGCTGACCCGCGAGCAGGTGACCGCCGCCGGCGACGGCAAGGTGACCGTCGGCTTCCGGCCGGAGGACACCGACCTGGTCGCGCCGTCCGAGGGCGGGCTGCCGATCGTCGTGGACCTGGTGGAGGAGCTGGGTTCCGACGCGTACGTCTACGGGCACGCCGACGTGAACGGCGAGCAGGAGCGGTTCACCGTCCGGACCGACGGCCGCAGCGCGCCGTCCCTCGGCGACACCGTGTACGTGAAGCCGCGCGGCGCGCACCACCACGTGTTCCACGCGGAGACGGGCGTGCGGATCGCCTAGCGATCAGTCCCCAGACGAGTAGTGAGGCGGTACGTCACGGCCGTGACGTACCGCCTCACTGGGAATTGCCTGGGTATGTCCGAGTATTTCACTGGTACCGCCAGACGTGTAGCTTTTCGCCAAATTCGGCGCATGCCAGGTACTTGCCGCCCTCCACGCACGGCGTGTCCAGCGGCAGCCCGGTCCTCCCGATCGCACGGATCGTGCCCGTCCGGGTGTTGAGCCGGCCGACCCAGAGGTCCCGGGGTGACGCCGGGGCCGGCATCATCACACTGACCAGGCCGGCCTCGCCGATCGCCCAGCCAGGAAGTGTCAGGCTGCTGGCCGCGGGAAACTCCCACTCGCCGAGCGGGCCGAGCATCCTGCCCGTCCGGGTGTCGTACAGGACCGGCGAGGGTGCGCCGTTGTCCCGGAACCGGCGGGCCGGGGCCATCCACAGCGCGTCGTTCAGCACGACCCGGTCGTCGCGCCGCTCCCAGAGCTGGCGGCCCGTGGCGGGGTCGAGGGCCGCCACCAGGCCACGGCTGCCGATGCCGTCCCGGGTCGTGGTGCAGATCAGCTCCCCGCACGGCCAGGCGCTGGGCGCGCCGGACCGGACAGTGCTGGTCCACCGGGGTTCGAGGGTGCTGGCGTCGTAGGCCACGATCGTGCGGTTCGCGATGAACAGGAGCAGGCCGGCGGCTGCCATGCCGTGGTTGTTCTCCAGATCGACCTCTGGGGGCAGGACACGCGTCGCGAGTACCTGGTCGGCTGCCGGGTCCCAGACCTGCACGGTGCCGGCTTCCGCCGAGACGGTGTAGCGGTGCAGGAGGACCGGGGAGGCTGGTTTGCCGTCCCGGTTGACGAGCGGCTGATAGGCGTCGGTGACCTTCCGCTCCCAGATGCGGTTTCCGGTGCGGGGGTCGACAAGGGCCAGAGTCTCTCCGGTACTGAGCAGTGGCGCCCAGAGGTTCGACATCTCCCCGTCAGCCCGCCACAGCTCGCGGCCGTCCGCCTGGTCGAGCGCGAGGGTGAGGTACTCCTGCCCGGGCTCGGCCGATGGCGCCGACGAGTACACAGCCAGCATGACCGAGACGATGAGTACCCCGTCGTGGAGGTGGACCAGGCTCGCGTCGCGGGCGTCCCCGTTCTGGGGCTGCCCCGGGAGTTCTGGCAGCGGCGCGCGCCACCGGAGCCGGCCCCGGTCCTCGCCCAGGTCGTAGCGGCTGATCGCCTGGCCGCTCCGCTCGCGGGTGATCACGTACAGCTCGTCGCCGTGGAACGACACCACAGCCCGGTGGGCCTGGGCGACGTCCGGCATCGGGATCTCGCGGAACTGACGCTTCGGCACCGACTCGGTGGCCCCGGTCGCCAGGAGGACGCCGAGAACGAGAACGACAGCCAGGAACCTGCGGCGCCACGGGCTGCCCTGGCGCAGGAGCCGGGGCAGGGGCGGCCGCTCCGGTACCCGGGGCGGCGGCTCGGAGCCGATGACCCCGAGATCGATGAACGTCACGGCGCCAACGATAGCGGGCCGGGCACAGCTCTCAGCCGGCCGTCCGGCCCAGTGCCCACACGTGCAAACGGTCCTGATCGTCGAAACAGGACAGATGAGCCGCCGTCGCCTGGCAGCCGCCGACCGGTACGCCGAGCCTGGCCAGCGGCCGGATCGAGCCGGTACCGGGATCGAGCAGCCCAGCCCAGCCGCCCTCACCCTGGTCCTGCACCACGAGCCGCCCGCCCGGCAGCGCGGCCAGTGGCAGCCACCCGCCCAGGTCCCGGCGGGGCTGGCCGGCCCGGTCGAGGAGCATCGCGCCGCCGGCCCGGCCGGGTGGCCGGAACAGGGCGCCGCCGGCCGTGACCAGCGTCGTGCGCCAGCTGCCGGACCAGCGCTCGGCCCCGGTACCGCCGTCGAGGACCACGAGCCGTTCGCGGCCCTCACGGTCGGAACGGGTGAGGCAGAACATCGCCCCGCAGGTCGCGACCCGGGCGGCGTTGGCAGCCGACGGCTGATTCGCCGTCCACAGTGGCCGGAGGGTCGACGGGTCGAGGCGCTCCAGCCAGGTACCGTGCTGGCGGCGGATGACGGTGAGGGCACCGGGCAGTTCGAGCGGGGTGTACATCGCGGCGAAGCCACACGTGCCCGTGCTGACCGGGTGCCGGGCGGCGACCGTCCCGGACTCGGGATCGACCAGCTCGTACGCCGGCGTGACCCGGCACGGGCCGTCCGGTGCCGGGGTGTCGCGGACGGTGAGCAGCCGGACGGGCCAGACGGGGGTGCCGGACGGGTCTAGCTGGATCGCACCGCTGTCCGGGTACACCCAGAGGGTTCTGCCACTCGCCAGGTCGACGCCGGCGATCCCACCCTCGGGGCTCTCGGCCAGGCCGAGCCGCCGGACCGTGTGCAGGAGGCGGGTTTCGAGCTGCCACCGGCGCGCGCCGGTGCGGGCGTCGAGCGCGATCGTCCGGCCCTCGCCGAGGATCAGGACCAGGCCGGGCGCCGCGCGGATCTCCGGCTCCGGGCCTGCCTGCGCCCCGGTGACCCGCCAGAGCCGGCGCGGGGGCCTGGCCGACAGGTCGAGAGCCTCGACAGCCTCGCCGGACAGCACGTAGAGCGCCCGGCCGGCCAGCGCCTGCCCTGCGGCCGGGTACGGCCCCGGGCTCACGAGCAGCCCGGTGAAGCCAGCTGGCCTGCCCGCCGAGGCGGAGCAGGCCAGAACCAGCACTACCGTCCACAGTGCACAGACCAGGCACTGGACCGTTCGCTTCACCCCAGGAGGTTACCTGGGCAGATCGTCACCTACTGGTTACGGCGGCGGCGGGCGATCTCCGACAGGGTGACCGCAGCGGCCACCGAGGCGTTCAGCGACTCGACCTCGCCGGCCATCGGGATGTTGAGCAGCAGGTCGCAGGACTCGCCGACCAGCCGGGACAGCCCGCGGCCCTCCGAGCCGACCACGACGACCACCGGGTCGACAGCGGCTTCGAGGTCGTCCAGGGACACCTCGCCGTCGGCGTCGAGGCCGATCACGATGTACCCCTCCTCCTGGCAGGCCTTCAGCGCCCGGGTCAGGTTCGTGACCTGGGCGATCGGCAGCCGGGCCGCAGCACCCGCCGACGTACGCCACG
This sequence comes from Longispora albida DSM 44784, assembly GCF_000379825.1. GTDB lineage: Bacteria > Actinomycetota > Actinomycetes > Mycobacteriales > Micromonosporaceae > Longispora > Longispora albida. The sequence continues at coordinate 514,959 of NZ_KB903835.1, read as the reverse complement.
CGGTGGCGGTCATGCTGGCCGCCCGGCGCTCCGGCAGGAACACGCCCTGCGCGCCGAACGCGGCAGCCGAGCGGACGACCGCACCGAGGTTACGCGGGTCGGTCACGCCGTCGAGCGCGACGAGCAGCGGGGCCGTCGCGTGGTCACGGGCGTTGGCCAGCAGGTCCTCGAAGGACTCGTACGCGTACGGCGGCACGGCCAGGCCGATGCCCTGGTGCAGCACGCCACCGGTCATCTTGTCCAGCTCGCGCCGGCTGACCTCCATGATGGCGATGCCCCGGTTGCCGGCCGTGCGGACGATCTCGGTGACCCGCTCGTCGATCTCGATGCCCTGCGCGACGTACAGCGCCGTGCACGGCACGTGTGCCCGCATCGCCTCGACGACCGGGTTACGGCCGACGAGCAGCTCGGGAGCCTCACGCGGCGTGTTGGCCCGGCGGCCGGGCGCGACCCGGGGGCCGGCGGCGGCACGGCCACCGCCACCCTGCTGGCGCAGCCGGGTACCAGGTGCCGCCTTGCCGCCCTTGGTGGTCTGGAGCGTGCCCGGCTTGCCGACCTTGGGCGCACGGCCCTCGGCCGCGGCGGCCTTCTTCTCCTTGTGCTGCTTCCAGGCCGTCTTGCTCGGGACGTCCTCGGTACCCGAGTAGCCCTTGTGCCACGGCCTTTCCTCGGCAGGCAGGGTCCGCCCGCGAGCCTTCAGGGTCTGCGCGCCGCGCTTACCACCGCTGCCCTGCGCCGTACCCTTCTTGCTCGTCTTGCGGATAGCGCCCTTGCGCTGTGAATTGCCTGCCAATGTCAGCTCCCCAACGTCCAGCGAGGCCCGTGCGGGGTGTCCTCGACAATGATCCCGGCCTGTTTGAGCTGGTCGCGTACCGCGTCAGCCGCCGGGTAGTCCTTACGTGCCCTGGCAGCGTTGCGCTGCTCCAGGGCCAGGGCGACGAGCGCGTCCACCGCGGGGCGGAGCAGGTCGTCTCCCTTGGCCTCCCGCCACTGCTCGTGCAGCGGGTCCAGGCCCAGAATGTCCAGCATCGCGCGGACGGTCGACAGCGCGCCACGGGCCGCCTTGAGGTTGCGGTCGGCGAGCGCGGCGTTGCCGTGCCGGATCGCCTCGTGCACCGAGGCCAGGGCGCGGGAGGTGTTCAGGTCGTCGTTCATCGCCGCGACGAACTCCGCGCCGAGCACGCCGGGGGGCACGTCACCCAGGGTCTCGGTGGCGCGGAGGACAAAACCCTCGATCCGCTTGTACGCCACGGCGGCCTCACGCACCGCGTCGTCGGAGTACTCGATCGTCGACCGGTAGTGCGGGGCTGCCATGTAGTAGCGCACCTCGACCGGGCGCAGGCCCTTGGCGACCAGCGCGTCGAGGTCGATCACGTTGCCGATCGACTTCGACATCTTCTCGCCGCCCAGGTTGAGCAGGGCGTGGTGCACCCAGTACCTCGCGAAGCCGAACCCGGCGGCCTTCGACTGGGCGATCTCGTTCTCGTGGTGGGGGAACTGGATGTCCAGCCCGCCGCCGTGGATGTCGAACTCCTCGCCCAGGTACCGCCAGGACATCGCCGAGCACTCGATGTGCCAGCCGGGGCGGCCACGGCCCCACGGGCTCGGCCAGTACGCGTCCTGCGGCTCGGTCGGCTTCTCGCTCTTCCACAGGGCGAAGTCGAGCGGGGAACGCTTGCCGCGCGCCTCGCCCTCGCTGGACTGCATGGCGTCGGGCCGCTGGCCGGACAGCTCGCCGTACCGGTCCCACGAGCGCACGTCGAAGTAGACGTCGCCGCCGGCCGCGTAGGCGTGCCCGCGCTCGATCAGCTGCTCGATCAGCGTGAACATCTCGGGGATGTGGCCGGTCGCGCGGGGCTCCACGGTCGCGGGAAGCACGCCGAGCGCGTCGTACATGCGGCCGAGCAGCAGCTCGTTCGCGTACGCGATCTGCCAGAACGGGACGCCGGCCTCCTGGGCCTTGGCGAGCACCTTGTCGTCGATGTCCGTGATGTTACGGACGAACCGGACCTCGTATCCGGAGTGGATCAGCCAGCGGCGGAGCACGTCGTAGTTGATCGCCGACCGCATGTGCCCGATGTGCGGGCCGGACTGCACGGTGACACCACACAGGTAGATCCCCGCCTTGCCGGGTTCCCGCGGGACGAAGTCCCGCACCGAGCGGGTCGCGGTGTCATGCAGCCTGAGAGTCACCTCAAAAGGGTACCGCCCGCCCCGGCCAGCCCTGCCTTCCACGCCTGCTTCCGGGCCGCCTGGCGGAACAGCGCCCGGGTGACGACTGTCGATCTTGCTCACCGGGGTGCCGAGCGGGCGGAGATAAGTCCTTTTTGCGCAATTAGTACGAGGGCTGGGTCAGCTGGACAGGGCCGCTGACAGTTCCTCCGCCGCCGCCAGGACCAGCGGGCCGATCTCCGACTCGGCGAACGGGCCGAGTGCGACGACGCCCACACTGCACTCCAGCCCCGGTACGCCGCGCACCCGGGCCGCGATGCCGTGCGCCCCCGGCTGCAACTCGCCGCTCGACGCGATCCACCCGGGCTGGTCACTGAGAATCGCCCGGCCTGCCGCGCCCCGGTCGAGGGGGTGGCGGGAGCCGGCCCGGTACGCGACGTGGAACTGCGTCCAGCTCGGCTCCACCACGACCAGCGCCAGCGCCTCGCCGCCGTCGGCGACGGTCAGGTGCGCGGTGGCACCCGAGGCCTCGGCGAGCCTGCGGAGCGGGGCCAGCGCGGCGTCGGCCACCAGCGGCTGGGCCCGGCGGGCGAGCTGGAGCACGCCGAGGCCGAGCCGTAGCCGGCCGGCCTGGTCGCGGCGGATCAGGCCGTGGCTGGTCAGGGTGCCGACCAGCCGGTACACCACCGCCCGGCCCACGCCCAGCCGCTCGGCGGCCTCGGTGATCGTCAGCCCGTCGGGCGTCTCCGACACGAGCGCGAGCAGGCGAAGCCCCCGGTCGAGGGTCTGGGCGGTCTCGGTGGTCACCTGAAGAACATACGTGGGACCCCTGAAGTCGCTATCACGACTTCAGGGGTCCCACGATCACCGCGTCATGTTGAGCAAGTTGAGTGCTTCGTCGAGCTGCTCCTCGGTGATCTTCCCCGAGGCCACGTGACCCCGGTCGATCACGACCTCCCGGATCGTCCGGCGGGTGGCCAGCGCGTCCTTGGCGATGGCAGCACCCTCGGCGTAACCGAGGTACCGGTTCAGCGGGGTGACGATCGAGGGCGAGCCTGCCGCGTACTCCAGGGCCCGCTCCACATTGATCTCCAGCCCGGCCACGCACCCGTCCGCGAAGAGCCGGGCGACGTTGGCGAGCAGGCGCAGCGACTCCAGCAGGTTCCGGGAGATCACCGGGAGCATCACGTTCAGCTCGAAGTCGCCCTGCGAGCCGGAGAAGGCTATGGCGGCGTCGTTCCCGATCACCTGGGCCGCGACCTGCCGGACCGCCTCACACAGCACCGGATTGACCTTGCCCGGCATGATCGACGAACCCGGCTGGAGATCGGGAATCCGCAGCTCGCCCAGCCCGGCGCGCGGCCCGGAGCCCATCCACCGCACATCGTTCGCGATCTTGTACAGGCTCACCGCGACCGTCCGCGCCTGACCGGACAGCTCGACGAGGGCGTCCCTTGCCCCCTGCGCCTCGAAGTGGTCGCGGGCCTCGGTCAGCGGCAGGCCGGTCTCGGCTGCCAGCAGCGCGATCACCCGGGCGGCGAAGCCGGGCAGCGTGTTGATGCCCGTGCCGACAGCCGTCCCGCCCAGCGGCAGTTCAGCCACTCTCGGCACAGTGGACTCCAGCCGCTCGACGCCGTACCGGATCTGCGCCGCGTACCCGCCGAACTCCTGGCCGAAGGTCACCGGCGTCGCGTCCATGAGATGCGTCCGGCCGGCCTTCACGACGTCACGCCACTCCGCGGCCTTCGCAGCCAGGACGCTCTCCAGATAGGAGAGGGCCGGGATCAGGCTGTGCACGACGGCGCCGGTCGCCGCGATGTGCAGCGCGGAGGGGAACACGTCGTTCGAGGACTGAGCCGCGTTGACATGATCATTCGGGTGTACTGTCCGGCCGAGCCGCTCCGAGGCCAGCCGCGCCACGACCTCGTTGACGTTCATGTTGGACGACGTACCCGAGCCGGTCTGGAACACGTCGATCGGGAACTCGCCGTCCCAGTCTCCCCCAGCCACCTCGTCGGCCGCCGAGGCGATCGCGGCGGCCAGCTCCGGCTCGAGTTCCGGATTGGACCGGGCGGCGGCTGACTTGATCCGGGCGAGGGCCCGCACGTGAGCCGGGTCGAGGGTCAGGCCAGAGATCGGGAAGTTCTCGACGGCCCGCTGGGTCTGCGCCCCGTACCTGGCCTCGGACGGAACGGCGACTTCGCCCATCGTGTCACGTTCGATGCGATACTCCATGATCCTTATCTTGCCCCCGTCGCCAGCTCCAGGCCGGTCCTGTGAGGAAAGAGTCAGCGACCTTCGCCGCGAAACCGGCCAAGAGCGCCGTACCGGGCTCCGAGGGGACAGCTACCGGCGGGGAAGCCTGGTAGGTTGCGCGCGATCCCTCACCCCTAACCAGGAGTTTCTATGCGCTCCAACGTCCGCCGGGTACTCGCCGGCCTGGGTATCGCCGCGGCCATGGTCGCCGGCGTCACGGCCCCCGCCACCGCGGCCCCGGCCGCCGAGGTCGCCGCGACCTTCCATGACCTCGTCGTCGCCTCGGGCGGGGCTGGCAAGATGGCCGCGGTCACCGTGCGGTCCGCTGAGGAAGTCGAGCTGCCCAAGGGCTACACCGTCAAGATCGACCTCTCCGGCATCGCGGGCATCGCGACCTTCGAGCTGCCGAAGTACCGGACGGAGTGCAAAGCGGAGGGCACTACCGTCATCTGCGAGTGGCCGTACCCCACCACGATCGGCAAGTACCCGTACGGCTTCGGGGTTGGGACGATCACCGCCGCCGAGCAGGCCAAGCCGGGTGCCGTCGGCACCGTCAAGACGACGTTCTCCTCGTCGGCCACTCCCGACAAGGCCACCACGAGCAAGGTGACGGTCGGCCAGGCCGTCAACCTCGTGGCCGGCCCCGGTACCAGGGTCGACGCCAAGCCCGGCGACACCGTCAAGGCGCCGTGGGGAGTACGCAACAGCGGTAAGACCGCCGTCGACGGCGTCGTCCTCCTCACGAGGATCGACCCGGTCATCGCCCCGGCGCAGCGCTACTCCAACTGCTCCTACAGCGACGCCCCGGGCGAGAACGTCGCCGTCTGCACCTTCTCCACCGTTCTCGCAGGTGGCCGCGAGTACCAGCTCGGCCAGCCCACCGAGTACAAGCTGCCCGCCGACATGGAGGCGCCCGGCGGCTCCTGGGGCATGGTCACGTGGATGACCCCTGCCGACTGGCAGGTCGAGCAGAGCACCTGGATGCGGGAGCTGAAGTTCACTCCGGGCACGGGCGGCAAGCTCGAACTGGTGGAGAAGCAGGCCCAGACGCATGCCGTGCCGCAGACCGACGAGAACGACGCGGACAACTGGTCGTGGCTGAGCATCAGGCTCACGGGCAAGAACCCGGTCGACCTGGCCGGCATCGGCGCGACCGCGACCGGCAAGGCCGGCGACGTGGTCCGGGTCAAGGTCGGTGTGAAGAACAACGGGCCGGCCGTCCGCGACTGGAGCGGTGCGGCCTTCGGGTTCCGGGTGACCGCCCCGGCGGGTGCCACCTTCACCGAGGTGCCGAAGCGTTGCTACTACAAGGACGGCGACCGCTACGTCAACAAGCCGGGCGGCAAGGTCTACGACTGCTACTCGCAGCTGGACCGCATCGCGGTGGGCGGCGAGGAGTTCGCCGAGTTCGCCCTGCGCATCGACCAGGTGACGGACAACGCCACCGGCAGCATCCGCGCCTACCCGTACTTCTTCGACAACGAGAACATGCAGGTCGATGGCAACCCGGCCAACGACGAGGCGAAGATCGTCCTCAACCCGAAGGCCGCACCGGCTCCCCCGGCCAACAACCCCGGTGAGCTGCCGGTGACCGGTGCTGCGGCGATCGGCATCGCCACGGGTGGTGCCGCGCTGCTCGGGCTCGGCGTCTTCGGCTTCGTGCTGGCGCGCCGCCGGCGCATCCGGTTCGTGGCTGACAACCGGTAGCCAGTTCAGAAATGCGAGCGGGGGCCTGCCACAGGCCCCCGTTTTTCTTTATGCCACAACCCTTTTCCTGGTACCGGTGACAGCCAGCGCTGCCGCTCCCGCCAGTACGCCCAGCCCGCCGGAGACGAGCAGCCGGACACCGATCACCGCGGTGAACCACGAGCTCGGCAGCAGGAAGCTGACCAGCGCGAAGAGGGCCGTGGCGGCGGCCAGCACTCCCCAGAACAGTGCCGGGGCGCTGCGGCCGGGCGGCGGGGCGCCGTGCCAGTCGCGGAGCAGGCCGCTCCGTCCGATGTGGAGTACCAAGGCGACGGCGATCAGGCCGCCGAACACGGTGGATGCCTGCTGGGCGAGCCACCACACGGGTACACCGGTGAAGGGTTCCCAATCCATGAAGGTCAGCAACCGGGTCGCCCACGCCTGGAAGCTCTCCGGATTGTGGGTGAAGCCGTCCCAGAACAGGTGGCTGAAGGAGCCCAGCACCGCCGACCAGACAGTGACGTACCAGGGATGCCGCACCCGCCCCAGCACGCCGTAGTCCTTCAGGAACCCTGGCAGGTTCGGCGCGACCAGCGGGGCTGCCCACCGGGTGAGGAAGCAGCCGAGCAGCACGACCGGCAGGCAGAACCACACGATCCCGGCCAGGTTGTGAACGCCGGGCGTGTAGGGCAGCACGCCCACCGCCGCGTACGGCAGGTCAGGCGCGGTCGTGCCCAGCACCAGCGCCACGCCGTCGAAGCGCTTCGGCCGCCACAGTTTCAGCGGCAGGACGATAGCGGCGTGGGACGGAAAGGTCAGCGGCATGCAGTGACGCTAACCAGTGGATGTGCGGAAGCCGTGGCGGAACACCACGGCTTCCGTGCACCAGGAGTTACTTACGGCCGATCGTCAGGGTCGGCTTGGAGGTCTCGGCGAAGAAGTCGTTGCCCTTGTCGTCGACCACGATGAAGGCTGGGAAGTCCTCGACCTCGATCTTCCACACCGCTTCCATGCCCAGCTCCGGGTATTCCAGGACCTCGACCCTGCGGATGCAGTCCTGGGCGAGCCGGGCCGCCGGGCCGCCGATCGAGCCGAGGTAGAAGCCGCCGTAGGAGGCGCAGGCCTTGGTGACCTGTGCCGAGCGGTTGCCCTTGGCCAGCATGACCATCGAGCCACCGGCCGCCTGGAACTGCTCGACGTAGGAGTCCATCCGGCCGGCCGTGGTCGGGCCGAAGGAGCCGGAGGCCATGCCCTCGGGGGTCTTGGCCGGGCCGGCGTAGTACACGGCGTGGTCGCGCAGGTAGTCCGGCATGCCCTCGCCGGCGTCCAGCCGTTCCTTGATCTTCGCGTGCGCGATGTCCCGGGCCACGACCAGCGGGCCGGACAGCGACAGCCGGGTCTTCACCGGGTACTTGGACAGCTCGGCGCGGATCTCCGCCATCGGCCGGTTCAGGTCGACGCGGACCACGTCGTCCGACAGATCCTCATCCCGGGTGTGCGGCATGTAGCCGGCCGGGTCGGTCTCCAGCTGCTCCAGGAACACGCCCTCGGCCGTGATCTTGCCGACCGCCTGCCGGTCGGCCGAGCAGGACACCGCGATCGCGACCGGGCAGGACGCGCCGTGCCGGGGCAGGCGGACCACGCGGACGTCGTGACAGAAGTACTTGCCGCCGAACTGCGCGCCGATCCCGAACTGCCGGGTCAGCTCCAGCACCTCGGCCTCCAGCTCCAGGTCACGGAAGCCGTGGGCGGACATCGAGCCGGAGGTGGGCAGGTGGTCGAGGTACTTGGCGCTGGCGTACTTGGCCGTCTTCAGCGCGAACTCGGCGCTCGTGCCGCCGACGACGATCGCCAGGTGGTACGGCGGGCAGGCCGAGGTGCCCAGCCCGCGCAACTTCTCCTCGAGGAAGCGCATCATCCCGGCAGGGTTCAGGACGGCCTTGGTCTCCTGGTAGAGGAAGCTCTTGTTGGCGCTGCCGCCGCCCTTGGCCATGAAGAGGAACTTGTAGGCGTCGTCGCCGTCGGCGTACAGCTCAATCTGGGCCGGCAGGTTCGAGCCGGTGTTCTTCTCGTCCCACATGGTCAGCGGGGCGAGCTGGGAGTAGCGCAGGTTCAGCTTGGTGTACGCGTTGTACACGCCCTGCGCGATGGCCCGCTCGTCGCCGCCGTCGGTGAGGACGTGGCGGCCACGCTTGCCCATCACGATCGCCGTACCGGTGTCCTGGCACATCGGCAGCACGCCGCCGGCCGCGATGTTCGCGTTCTTCAGCAGGTCGAGCGCGACGAACCGGTCGTTCGGCGAGGCCGACGGGTCGTCGATGATCGACCGGAGCTGGGCCAGGTGCGCCGGGCGCAGGTAGTGGGCGATGTCGTGCATCGCCGTCTCGGTCAGCAGGGTCAGCGCCTCGGGCGCGACCTCCAGGAACCTCCGGCCGGCCGCCTCGGTGACGGTGACACCCTCGGTCGTGAGCAACCGGTAGGAGGTGTCGTCCTTACCGAGCGGGAGCAGGGGCGAGTAGTCGAACTCGGGCATAGCAGCCAGGGTATCGCCGGCGCCCGCCGATGCCTGCCCCGGATCGGCCAAGTCACTCCGCCCTTCAGGTCAGGAAGTGGCCACAATCCCGCCTAACGTCGTCTCGTACCCAGCAGAACCCCCTGGGCGGAGACGAAGGAGCACACGATGACGATCCTGGTGACCGGGGCGACCGGGCTGGTCGGCCGGAACGTGGTCCGGCAGCTGATCGAGGCCGGCCAGCCGGTCCGGGCGCTGAGCCGTGATCCGCAGGCGGCCGCGAAGCTGCTGCCCGCCGGGGCCGAGCTGGTCCGTGGCGACCTCACCGACCCCGAGGGGCTGCGCCCGGCGCTGGCCGGGGTGGACCGGCTCTACCTGTTCCCCGTGGACGAGGCGGCTACCCGGGTGGTCGAACTGGCCGTCGAGGCCGGAGTCCGCCGGATCGTCGACCTGTCCGCGGCTGCCGTCACCGTCGGCCTGCACCACAATCCGGTGGAGACGGTCGTCGAGTCCTCCGGCCTGGAGTGGACCCATGTCCGTCCGGCCGGGTTCATGGGCAACATGCTGCCGTTGTGGGCGCCGATGGTGCGGGCCGGCCGGGTCGTGCGGTATCCGTACGGCGACACTCCGGGCGACGCGCCGATCCACGAGGCCGACATCGCGGCCGTAGCCGTGGCCGCGCTGCTCGGCGAGGGGCACCACGGCAGGGCGTACACGCTGACCGGCCCCCGCCGGATGACCGTTCGCGAGCAGGTGGCCGCGATCGCCGAGGGCATCGGGGAACCGGTCGGGTACGAGGAGGTCAGCAGGGAACAGGCCCGTGCGGAGCTCAAGACGTTCGGCGGGCTCGCCGCGCAGACGGCCGACCTGATGCTGGGGTTCGCCGAGTACGGCGGGGCGCCGTCGGAGGGTGACGCCAACCAGGAGCAGGACTGGTCGGCGCTGATGCGGGTCTGGCCGACGGTCGAGGAGGTGCTGGGCAGGCCGGGGCTGACCTTCGCCGACTGGGCGCGCGACCACGCCGCCGACTTCCGCTGACCCTTCAACCGGGTCAGCCCACCAGCGGCAGTACCCGGTAGTGGATCTGCTCCTCCAGGGCGATGATCGTCGAGGCGCGCACGATGCCCTCGTCCGAGACGATCTGGTCGATCACGCGCTGGAGGTCGGCGTTGCTCCGGGCGACGATCCGGCACATCAGGTCGCCGGTACCGGTGATGGTGTGCGCTTCGAGGATCTCCGGGATGGCGGCGAGGTGGTCGGCGACCGGCTGGTGGCCGCGGCGCTGGCGGATCTCCAGGGTGACGAAGGCCATCACGCCGTAGCCGAGCGCGACCGGGTCGAGCTCGGGCCCGAAGCCGCGGAGCACGCCCCGCTCGATCAGCTTGTCGAGCCGGGCCTGCGCCGTGCCGCGGGCGACGCCGAGCCGCCGGGAACATTCGAGGACGCCGATCCTGGGCTCGTCGGCGAGCAGTTTGATGAGCCGGGCGTCGAGCTCGTCGATGCTAGACAACTTGTCCACTGTTCCAGCGTAGACGGCGAACAGTCTGCGCAACATGACTACTGGCAGGGCGCACAGTTGCCTACCCGGCGACCCGGAGTCATTCTTCGGTCGAAACCATGTCTTACTGAGGAGCCGGCCATGACGCAGACCCTGGACGACCAGCTTGTCGGTGCAGTCGAGCACGACATCTCGACCGACCAGTTCCCGATCAAGGGCTGGGACCACGTCCGGTTCTATGTCGGCAACGCCAAGCAGGCCGCGCACTACTACTCGACGGCCTTCGGCATGACCTGTGTGGCCTATCGCGGCCCGGAGCAGGGCTTCCGTGAGCACGCCGAGTACGTGCTGACCTCCGGCGGGGCCACCTTCGTCTTCGCCGGCGGTGTCCGCGCCGACTCCGCAGCCACCCAGCACTACGCCAAGCACGGTGACGGCGTCATCGAGGTCGCCCTCGAGGTGCCGGACGTCGACGCCAACTACAAGTTCGCGATCGCCAACGGCGCCGTGGGTGTCGAGGAGCCGCACGACCTGACCGACGAGCACGGCACCGTCCGGATCGCGGCGATCCGGACGTACGGCGAGACCCGCCACGTGCTCATCGACCGCTCGAAGTACTCCGGCCCGCACCTGCCGGGCTTCGCCGCCCGCGGCCCGATCGTCGAGCGCACCACCGGCCCGAAGCGGTACTTCCAGGCTGTCGACCACGTCGTGGGCAACGTCGAGCTGGGCAAGATGGACGAGTGGGTCCAGTACTACGAGAAGGTCATGGGCTTCACCAAGATGGCGGAGTTCGTGGGTGACGACATCGCCACCGAGTATTCGGCGCTGATGTCGAAGGTCGTCGCCAGCGGTACCCGCAAGGTGAAGTTCCCGCTGAACGAGCCGGCCATCTCCAAGAAGAAGTCGCAGATCGACGAGTACCTGGAGTTCTACGAGTCGCCCGGCGTGCAGCACATCGCGCTCGCCACGAACGACATCCTGGCCAGCGTGGACGCCATGCGCGCCAACGGCGTCGAGTTCCTGGACGTGCCGGACTCCTACTACGAGGACCCGGAGTTGCGGGCCCGGATCGGCCACGTGCGCTGCGAGGTCGAGGAGCTGAAGAAGCGCAAGATCCTGGTCGACCGGGACGAGGACGGCTACCTGCTGCAGATCTTCACCAAGCCGGTGCAGGACCGGCCGACCGTGTTCTTCGAGATGATCGAGCGGCACGGCTCGCTGGGCTTCGGCAAGGGCAACTTCAAGGCGCTGTTCGAGGCGATCGAGCGCGAGCAGGAGCAGCGCGGCAACCTGTAGCGGGCCCCGGGGGAACGGCTGTAGCAATATAGGGGCCGTGACCAACGACCAAGGCGTGCAGCCCGGCTGGCATCGCGACCCGGCTGATCCGGACACCCAGCGGTTCTGGGACGGCGAGCAGTGGGTGGGCGACTCCCTCCCGCTGGACGCCACCCCGCCGCCGGGCCCGATCCTGGCCACGCCGGCGCAGGTGCCCGTGGCACCCCCGGTTCCGCAGGCTCCGCCTGGTTTCGGCGGGCTGCCCCGTGCACAGCTGCGTGCGGCCGGGCCACCTCCCCGGCCGCACGGCTTTCCGCTCGCGACGATGGGTGCCCGGCTGGTCGCCAGGATCATCGACGTCACGGCTGTGTCGTTGCTGGTCCTGGTGGCCAACGGCTGGTTCCTGTACCTGTTCCTCCAGACGTTCGTGCCGTGGGCCAGGGAGTACCAGGCGCAGTTCGCCGCCGGTGGCACCCTGCCGGACCCGCCGGAGCGGCTCGCGTACCTGATGTTCGCGATGATCGGCGTGCTGATCGCGGTCTGGGGCGCGTACGAGGTGCCGGGGATCGCGAGCACCGGCCAGACGCTCGGCAAGCGCGTGGTCGGGATCCGGGTGGTCCGCCTGAAGGGCGACGAGCGCAGTGAGCCGCTGGGCAGGCTCGGGGTGGGCCGGTCGCTGCGGCGCTGGGCGCAGATGTCGATTCCGTGCCTGCTCTGGTACGGCTGCTGCGGTCTCGGGTTCGCCTTCCAGTTCATCGACGTGATCTCCGGGGTGCTCAACCGGCCCTACCAGCAGTGCATGCATGACCGCGCGGTGGACACCGTCGTGGTGGACATACGTGAAGGAGTACGCACATGACCCGGCTGACCCGCGAGGACCTCGAGGCGCTGCCGAACTACGTTCCCGGTCGTTCCCCGGCGGACCTGGCTCGTGAGCTGGGTATCCCCGAGGCGATCAAGCTGGCGAGCAACGAGGTGCCCTACGGCCCGCTGCCCGGCGTGGTGGAGGCCGTCACCGAGGCCGCCACGCAGTCCCACCGCTACCCGGACATGGGCGTGCTGGAGCTGCGCGCCAAGTTCGCCGAGGTGTACGGCGTGGACCCGGCCTCGGTCGCGACCGGCTGTGGTTCCGTCGCGCTCGCCGAGCACCTGGTCAAGGCGACCTGCCTGCCGGGCGACGAGGTCCTGTACTCGTGGCGGTCCTTCGAGGCCTACCCGATCATCGCGGCCACGGCCGGCGCCACCAGCGTCAAGGTGCCGAACACGCCCGACCACGGCCACGACCTCGACGCGATGCTGAAGGCGATCACGCCGAAGACCCGCATCGTGTTCGTCTGCAACCCGAACAACCCGACCGGCACGTTCCTCCGCCGCGCCGAGCTGACCGCGTTCCTCGACGCCGCGCCGAAGGACGTGCTGATCGTCCTCGACGAGGCCTACCGCGAGTTCGTCACCGACCCCGAGGTGCCCGACGCCCTCGAAGCCTTCGGTGACCGCCCGAACGTGGTCGTGCTGCGCACCCTGTCCAAGGCCTGGGGCCTGGCGGGCCTGCGGATCGGCTGGCTGCACGGCGCGCCGGAGGTGGCCAACGCCGTCCGCAAGTGCGTCACGCCGTTCTCGACCAGCGCCGCAGCCCAGGCCGGTGCCCTGGCCGCACTGTCCGCCAAGGACGAGATGCAGCGCCGGGTCGACCTGGTGGTCGCCGAGCGCGGCCGGGTCACCGAGGGCCTGCGCGCCCTGGGCGTCGACGTGCCGGACAGCCAGGCCAACTTCGTCTGGCTGCCGCTGGGCGACAAGTCCCTCGCCTTCGCCCAGGCCTGTGAGCAGCGCGGCGTCATCGTCCGCCCGTTCCAGGGCGACGGCGTCCGGATCACGATCGGCACCCCGGCGGAGAACGACGCCATGCTCAAGGTCGCCGAAGCAGCGCTGTAAAAAGCGCAAAACCATAATTTTGTACCAGCGGCGGCGCCCCACGATCCCAGCCGTCCCCCCTGGACACCCAGCAGAGCCGGGCTCCTTCACCCCATCAGGGCGAAGGAGCCCGGCCTGTTCGCCGCGTGCGATCCGAAGCCCCCAGCCGGACACGCGGCACCGCCGGCCAGCGACGACAGTTCACTGACCGGCGGAAGTGCGAGGCGGTGATCAGGCGACGACGCGCCCCGTGACCTCGCCCAGCGCGAGGGCCTGGCCGTTCGCGCCCGGCGCGGTGGCCGTCAGCGTCACGGTGTCCCCGTCCTCGATGAAGGTCCGGGTGCTGCCGTCGGCCAGCTTGACCGGCTCGGCCCCCGACCACGTCAGCTCCAGGAACGAGCCGACCTGTCCGCGCTCGGGACCCGACACCGTGCCGGAGGCGAACAGGTCACCGGTCCGCACGCTGGCCCCGTTCACGGTCATGTGCGCCAGCTGCTGGGCCGGCGTCCAGTACATGCCGGCGAAGGGCGGCCGGGCCACGACGGACCCGTTCCAGTCCACCTCCAGGTCAAGGCCGAAGGTGTAGCGCTCCCGTTCCGCCAGGTACGGCAGGACGACCGGGTCCTGAGCCGGAGCCGCGACCCGGGCGAACGCCGCCAGCGGCGTCACCCACGCCGACACCGAGGTCGCGAAGGACTTGCCGAGGAACGGGCCCAGCGGCACGTACTCCCACGCCTGGATGTCCCGCGCCGACCAGTCGTTGACCAGCACCACGCCGAAGACGTGCTCGGCGAAGGAGTCCACGCCGACCGTCTCGCCCATCACCGAGGGCACGCCCACCACGAAGCCGACCTCGGCCTCGATGTCCAGCCGCACAGACGGCCCGAACACCGGCCCGCCGTCGGCCGAGCGCTGCCCGCTGGGCCGCCTGACCTCGGTGCCGGACACGACAACGGTCCCGCTGCGCCCGTGGTACCCGATCGGGATGTGCTTCCAGTTCGGCAGCAGCGGCGGCTGACCCGGCCGGAACAGCTTCCCGACGTTCGTCGCGTGGTCCTCGGACGAGTAGAAGTCCACATAGTCGCCGACCGTGAACGGCAGGCTCATCGTCTTGCCGGCCAGCGGGCTCAGGTGCTGCTCGACCTCCGCGCGGTGTTCCTCGCTGCTCAGCAGCTCGACGATCCGCTCCCGGACGGCGGCCCAGGCCGAGGGGCCCAGCGCCATGAAGTCGTTGAGCACCGGGGCGCGCAGCGCCTCCAGGGCCAGCACCGACTGGAGGTCGAGGGCATAGTCCCCGATCCTCACCACGATCCGGCCGTCCGCGACGCCGTAGGGGAGGTTGTGCACGCCCCACGGTCCATCAGCCCCAGGTACCCAGCTCACTTCTTCTCCTCCTCCGCGAGGCCCAGCTTGACGACGTCTTCGAGCGGTTCTGTCACGCTACAGGTCCCAAAACCCACCCAGAGCTGCCTTTCCGTCCCGAGGTACGGCCGGACGACGCCGGCCAGTTCCTCGGGGTCGGTCACGGCCAGCAGCTCGGCCTCCCGCCCCGGCTCCAGGCACGCGGCCAGGATGTTCAGGAACCCGTGGTGGGTGAATCCGGTCACCGGGTCGGCGTGCCGGGCGGCGTGGTGCAGGCCGGCGGTCAGCTTGACCCGCAGCCCGCGCTCACGGCAGGCGACCAGGATGTCCGCCAGCTCCCCGACGCTGGGGAACAGCTCGGCGGACAGCCCGCCCGTCCGGAACTTCGGCATCACGGCCGACCCGGCCAGCAGGTCCAGCCCGGCCCGCCAGTCCTGGGAGCGCGACAGCTCGACGTAGGCGGTGATCCCGGCCGGGCGCTCGTCGGCCAGGAAGCCTCGCAGCTGGCCGACCGGCACCGCGACCTCGTACTGCCGGACGACGATCCCGTGCCGCTCCAGCTCGGTCGTCGCGAGGCTCAGCCCCTCCGGCCCGGTGTCGCCGATCAGCCCGACCTGGAACCGCTCGGCAGGCTCGACCAGCTCGCGCAGCTCACCGGAGGCGGCCGTCGAGGCCTTCACGAGCAGCGGCCCGACAAACCTGGCATACCAGGCGGCTCGGTGCTCACGGTGCGCGATGATGGCAGCGGGGAGCGGCGCGTTGCCGGGCGGGAACACGGCCGCGTCGTCGATCAGGCCCTGGAGCAGGGGTGGCACAGCAGACGTTGACACATCCCATACTCTAGGCGACGCTACAAATAGCGGACAAGTACTAGGCATGGCGTCCGATTATCGGACAAGCGGAGGTTGAGATGCCCTATTACCGGAGTGTTGGCGAGGTTCCGCACAAGCGGCACACCCAGTTCCGCCAGCCCGACGGCAGCCTGTACGCCGAGGAGCTCATGGGCCAGGAGGGTTTCTCCAGCGACTCCTCGCTGCTCTACCACCGCTACCTGCCGACGGCGATCGTGGCCGCGGAGGAGTACGAGCCGCAGGCCTGGAGCCGGATCCCCAACAAGCCGCTCAAGCCGCGCCACCTGGTGACGGCCAAGCTCGGCTCGCAGGCCGACCCGATCCTCGACCGGCAGCACATGCTGGCCAACGCCGACTGCCGCATCTCCTACGTCGCGTCCAGCCAGACCTCCGTCCTGTACCGCAACGCGATCGGCGACGAGTGCCTGTACATCGAGGAGGGCTCCGGCCGCCTCGAGACCACGTTCGGCGTCCTGGAGTTCACGGCGGGCGACTACCTGATCGTCCCCACCTCGATCATCTACCGCGTCGTGCCCGACGGCATGGTCAAGATGCTCGTCGTCGAGGCGACCGGCCACATCGGACCCCCCAAGCGCTACCTGTCGGTCCGCGGCCAGTTCCTGGAGCACTCCCCGTACTGCGAGCGTGACGTCCGCGGCCCCTCCGAGCCCCTGATCGAGGACGGCGAGGACGTCGAGGTCTACGTCCAGCACCGCACCGGCTGGACGAAGTTCACCTACGCCCACCACCCGTTCGACGTCGTCGGCTGGGACGGCCACATGTACCCGTGGGCCTTCTCGATCCGCGACTTCGAGCCGATCACCGGCCGGATCCACCAGCCGCCGCCGGTGCACCAGACGTTCCAGGGGCCGAACTTCGTGATCTGCTCCTTCGTGCCCCGCAAGGTGGACTACCACCCCGAGGCCATCCCGGTGCCCTACAACCACCACAACGTCGACTCCGACGAGGTGCTGTTCTACACCGGCGGCAACTACGAGGCCCGGCGCGGCTCCGGCATCGGCCAGGGCTCGATCTCCCTGCACCCGGGCGGCTTCACCCACGGCCCCCAGCCGGGAGCCCCCGAGCGGGCCATCGGCGCCGACTTCTTCGACGAACTCGCCGTCATGGTCGACACCTTCCGCCCCCTCGACCTCTGCGAGCCCGGACTAGCTGTCGAAGACACCGACTACGCCTGGACGTGGAGCAAGCTGCCGACCCGCTGAGCGAAAATCTGAGCTGCGCAGAACAAAAGCCCGTGTACTGGTTGTACACGGGCTTTTGTTCTGCTTGTCAGATTTCCGCTCAGCGGGCCACCTCAGGTCAGATCAAGAGCAAGATCAAAGGCATTCAGGTGTACCGGCCGCGCACAGTGAACTACTTGGCGAGCCAGGCGAGGGCTAGGAAGATCGCGACCACTACGGCTGCGATCTTGATAATCGGCAGCCATTCCTGCCAGGCCGACGAGCGGGGCTGGGCGTCGGCGATCCCGCCGTAGCGAGCCCACCACAGCTTCCACACCCCAGCACGCTGCCGGGGGAACGGCTGCAGGCCCCGGGCCTGGTCGGCGGCGTTGCGCTCGACCTCGACGAGGTCCATCCGGTGCGCGATCCGGCTCAGTACCCAGTGGGCGTCCGGATCGGCGGGCGCCAGCCGTACGGCGGTCCACGCGGCGTCCAGGGCCGGCTGCCCGCCGCTCACCACGCCGAGCAGCGCCGCGGCGATCAGCGTCGCGTACGCCGACCCGCCGAACTCCCGCTGCAACTCCTCCGCGTACCCGATCGCAGGCCCCGGGTCCCCCGCAGACGCGAGTACCCAGGCTCGGGTGATCAGCGCGTCCTCGTGCCCGGGTGCCACGCTCGTCGCCACAGCCGCACACTGGGCCGCCCGCTCCGAGTTCCCGAGGTTGAGCTGGCACAACGCCATCAGGCTCAGGACATCCGGGTCGGCGGGCGCCATCGCCAGGGCCGCCTCCAGCTCGCCGTTGGCCTCCTGCCAGCGCTCCAGGTCGAACAGCAGCCGGGCGCGGCTCAGGTACACATCGGCGGTCTCGTCAGTCACTGGTCGAGCGTAACCGGATAGATCAGCGCGGTCGCCAGCCCGACGAGCCCCTCGGCCCGCCCGGTCATGCCCAGCCCGTCGGTCGTCGCCCCTGCCACGTTGACCGGCGCGCCGACCGCCTCGGACAGCACCCGCCGTGCCTCGTCCCTGCGGGTCCCCAGCCTCGGCTTCACCCCGATGAGCTGCACCGCGACGTTCCCGATCTCGAAGCCCGCCTCGCGTACCCGCCGGGCCGACTCGGTCAGCAGCGCCACGCCGGAGGCCCCCGACCACTCCGGCCGGTCGGTACCGAAGTTGGAACCCAGGTCACCGAGACCGGCTGCGGACAGCAGGGCGTTGCAGGCGGCGTGGGCCACGACGTCGGCGTCGGAGTGCCCGGCGAGCCCCGTCACGCCCGGCCAGTGCAGCCCGGCGATCCAGCACTCGCGGCCCTCGGCGAAAGCGTGCACGTCGGTACCGATGCCGACCAGGGGGACAATCACAGCAAAGCCTCGGCGATCCGCAGGTCCAGTGGGCGGGTGATCTTCATGGCGAGCTCGTCACCGGGGACCGTCAGCACCGCTACACCCATCTGCTCCACCAGCCCCGCGTCGTCGGTGAGCGCGTCATCGGCCTGGTCGTGGGCACTCACCAGGGTCTGGCGGTCGAAACCCTGCGGGGTCTGCACCGCACGCAGGACCGCGCGGTCGACGGTCGCGGTGACCAGCTCGGAAGCGTCGACCTGCTTGATGGTGTCGACCACCGGCAGGACGGGAATGACGGCCGGGGCACCTGCCCGCACGGCCTCGGCGACCCGCTCGACCACGGCGGGCGGAGTCAGCGCACGAGCGGCGTCGTGCACCAGAATGATCTTGTACTGCCCGGGCACGGCGGCGAGCGCCAGCGCCACGGAATCCTGCCGGGTCGCACCGCCCTCGACGAGCAGGACCTCGGGCCCCAGCATCGCGCGCACGTCCTCGATCGCACCCGGCGGCACGGCCACCACGACACAGCCGACGGACGGGGCCTGACGGAGACGGCGGACGGCGTGCACGAGCAACGGCTCGCCAGCCAGATCACGGAGGGCTTTGGGGGCTCCGGGCCCGAGCCGCAGGCCCATGCCCGCAGCCGGAACGAGGGCCGCGACATCACCACGCTGCTCGGATTGCGTGGTCATCCCGCGGCCCTCGGCCAGATCGTGCTGCTTGGTCACGCCTCCAGGAGCACCTTGTCGAGGAGACCCTCGGCATCGTCCTTGGTGCTCTTCTCGGCAAGTGCCACCTCACCGACCAGGATGTCCCTGGCCTTGGCGAGCATGCGCTTCTCACCTGCGGAAAGCCCGCGCTCCCGCTCCCGGCGCCAGAGGTCACGCACGACCTCCGCCACCTTCAGCGGATTGCCGGAGGCAAGCTTCTCCAGATTCGCCTTGTACCGCCGCGACCAGTTGGTCGGCTCCTCGGTGTGCGGAGCGCGGAGGACGTCGAAGACCTTGGTGAGGCCCTCTTCGCCAACCACCTCGCGCACGCCGACGATCTCGGCGTTCTCAGCGGGCACCCGGACAGTGAGATCACCCTGGGCGACCTTGAGCACCAGGTACTGCTTCTCTTCGCCTCGGATGACCCGAGTCTCGATTGCCTCGATGAGTGCGGCCCCGTGGTGGGGGTATACAACGGTCTCGCCGACACTGAAAGCCATAGGTTTGAAACCCCTTTCGCTGTGTCTAGGGTAACACGCTCCGCAGCAGTCCGGACAGTGTGCTGAGCGACAAAACCGCAGCTCAGAGGCCATGTGAGCCACTTGACAACCACCGCGCCTCGCTGCTCCGCACCCGCGCAGCCACATGGAGTAACGATCCAGTGACAAGTATGGGGGACCAATCCCTTATTTCGGACTAGGGTGAGGCCGGTGTCACTCCCTGGCTGCGGCCAGCGTCACTCCGTGAATTGGAGCCGTCAGCCCTCTGGCGCCCGCCCCCGCCGTGCGGGAAAGTGGAAAGGAGGGCTTAAAGCGTGCGGTACCGGAGGTCTCCTTCACGGCGATAGGTGGTGGTCATGGCCACGTGGCGAGAGGACGACAACGGCGCCCGGCTGCCCTCCGACGACGGCAGGGAGCCCGTGGCAGGCCTGCCGGCCGAGTGGGGCCGGATCGTCATCCCCGACGACATCTCCGAGCTGGCTGACGAGGTCACCAGGGTCCGCAGGCAGCTGCGCTGGGCTGCCAGGCGCGGGCGCTGGTTCGGTACCGGGTCGATCCTGCGGGCACCGATCATGATCATTGGGCTCGCGCTGCTGCTCGGGCTGAGCAGCCTCCTGTCGATCGCCGGGCCGCTCGGGCGCGCGCCGTCGTCGGGGCCGAGCGCGGATCCGGGGCTGGCCGACATCACCCTGACCGACGAGAAGGGCACACCCGTCCGGTTCAAGGACCAGCTGCCGGCCGCCGTGCTGCTGCTGGACGGCTGCACGTGCGTACCGCTGGCGACGAGCGTGGCCCACAATGTGCCGTCCGGGGTGTCCGTGCTGCTCGTGGGCAAGCAGCCGCCGGCGGCGACCGGGCTCGGCATGCGGCTGGGCGACCCGGCGGGGCAAGTCCGCAAGGAGGCCGGGGCCGGCATACCCGTACCGGACAAGGCCTCGGTGATCCTGCTCGACCGCACCGGCAAGGTGACGCGGCTGATCCCCGGTACGAACACGGTCGACGACTTCAGCTCGGATCTGCTCGCGCTGGCCGGCTGAGCGGCTACCGGGGCGGCTCCGGGGTGGCGCTGAGCTGGCCGGGTTGATTTCGGCGGGGTAGCCACCGCGGCCTCGATTGCGACAACTAGGCTGTCAACCGGTCTGGCTGTGGCTATCGAGGAGGACCGACCGTGAGCCGTCTGACTACCACCATTCCGGTGCTGGCCCTTGGGGTCGCAGCACTCGCGCTGTCCGGGTGCAGCGCCGGCCAGGTGACGCAGACCTCCGACCAGGCCGCCGCGGTGCCTGGCGCGACCCAGACCGTGGCCTTCAAGGACTCCGACGGCCTGGTCACCGGGTCCGTCGCGCTCCGGGACCTGATGGTCCAGTACAAGGAGGGTGGCTACGCGGCTGGCGGTAACGCCCCGCTGGTCGTCCGGGTCTTCAACCAGGGCACCACCCCGATCAAGCTGTGCAAGGCCGAGAGCGACAAGGCCACCAGCGTGGGCGCGGGCACGGCCGCCGCACCGGCTGCTTCCGCCTCGGCTCCCGCGCCGACGCCGTCTGGTTCGGCTTCCGCTGCGCCTTCGGCCGCTCCGTCGGCTCCGGCCGCCGGTGGGTCCTGCCCGCTGAACATCACGGTGGCCGGCAGCGGGTACGCGCTGCTGACGCCGGGTCAGGCCGGGGCGCTGGAGCTCAAGGGCCTGAGCGAGAAGCTGCTGGCCGGTCACCAGGTCCCGATGAAGTTCACCTTCGAGAACGACAAGGGCCAGGTCGAGACCACCAAGGTGTTCCAGGTGCCGGTCGGCCCGCCGTCGACTCCGGCTCCGCGCGCCAGCAGCGAGACCCACGGCGAGGCCACGCAGGGCGGCGGCGGTCACTGAGTTTTCGCGCTGACGGCGGTGCGCCTGGGTTGACCAGGTACACCGCCGTTTTGCTGTCCTGGTGTGCGGGAAGTGTCACAGGGGTGGGTTAGCGTTGCTCCGTGACCACGACGAAGACGCCCCGGGCCAAGGCCGCGAAGGTCGCAGTGCAGTGCGACGCCTGCGGTCACCGGCCGCCACGCTGGCTCGGCCGCTGCCCGGAGTGCAACGAGTGGGGCTCGATCATCGAGGTCAGCGCGGAGGCTCCCGCCCTGCGTAACGTGACGGCCCGCGCGCCGAGCGAGCCGGCCAGGCCGATCGCCACGATCAGCGCCGAGCCTGCCCGCCGTAAACCGACGAACGTGCCCGAGCTGGACCGGGTGCTGGGCGGTGGCCTGGTGCCGGGTGCCGTGGTGCTGCTGGCCGGTGAGCCGGGTGTGGGGAAGTCGACGCTGCTGCTCGACGTGGGCCAGCAGTGGGCAGCCACGGCTGGTAGCCCTGCGCTGGTGGTCAGTGGCGAGGAGTCGGCCAGCCAGGTCCGGCTGCGCGCCGAGCGGATCGGCGCACTGCACGAGCAGTTGTTCATGGCAGCCGAGACCGACCTCCAGGCGATCCTCGGGCACATCGACGCCGTCCAGCCCGGGTTGCTGATCGTCGACTCGGTGCAGACCGTTTCCTCACCAGCCACCGAAGGTGTACCGGGTGGAGTCACGCAGGTCCGTGCCGTCGCCGCCGCGCTGGTCGCCACGGCGAAGGAGCGGGGCATCGCGACCGTCCTGGTCGGACACGTCACCAAGGACGGCTCGGTCGCCGGGCCCCGGGTGCTGGAGCACCTGGTCGACGTCGTCCTGAACTTCGAGGGC
Organism: Longispora albida DSM 44784; assembly: GCF_000379825.1. Taxonomy (GTDB): domain Bacteria; phylum Actinomycetota; class Actinomycetes; order Mycobacteriales; family Micromonosporaceae; genus Longispora; species Longispora albida. The sequence goes on along the minus strand of NZ_KB903835.1, from coordinate 492,998 downwards.
GACCGGCACTCGTCGCTGCGGCTCGTGCGCGGGCTGAAGAACAGGTTCGGGGCCGCCGACGAGGTGGGCTGTTTCGAGATGCACGAGGGCGGCATCGCCTCGCTGCCCGACCCGGCCGGGCTGTTCATCACGCGGCACGCCGACGCCGTGCCCGGTACGTGTGTGACGGTCACGATGGAGGGGCGCCGGGCATTGCTCGCCGAGGTCCAGGCGCTGGTGGGGGCCGAGACGGCTGGCAGCCCGCGGCGTACGGTCAGCGGGCTGGACGGGGCGCGGCTCGCGATGGTGCTCGCCGTGCTCCAGAGGCGGGCCCGGTTGAAGCTGCACGATCGTGAGGTGTTCGCCGCGACCGTCGGCGGTATGAAGATCACCGAGCCGGCCGCCGACCTGGCGCTGGCCCTCGCCGTGGCTTCGGCCACCCACGACATCCCCCTCACGCCCGACCTGATCGCGATCGGCGAGGTCGGGCTGACCGGTGAGGTGCGGCGGGTCGGCGCGGTGCCGCGCCGGCTGGCCGAGGCGGCGAGGCTCGGGTACAGGCTGGCGCTCGTTCCTCCTGGTTGCGGCCCGGCGAACGCTGTGGACGGGCCGGGCGGGCGCAAGCCGGCCCAGTCGGCTCCGGACGGGATGCGGGTGCTCGAAGTGTCCGATCTGCGGATGGCTTTGCACGCCGCTGCCACGGCCTATGCGGAGGCGGCCAGCGGGCCGACCGGCTAAACTCGCTGTCGTGCCGATCGACCGCGATGACCCACTGCGCGCCACGCTCGCGCTGATGGCTCCGGGCACAGCGCTCCGCGACGGTTTGGAGCGCATTCTCCGGGGGCGTACCGGGGGGCTGATCGTGCTCGGGTACGACAAGATGGTCGAGAGCCTGTGCACCGGCGGTTTCCCCCTTGATGTCGAATTCTCCGCCACCCGGCTGCGGGAGCTCTGCAAGATGGACGGCGGTGTCGTGCTGTCCAGCGACGGGACGAGGATCGTCCGGGCCGCCGTGCACCTGATGCCCGACCCGACGATCCTGTCGGAGGAGTCCGGCACCCGGCACCGCACCGCCGAGCGGGTCGCCAAGCAGACCGGCCACCCGGTGATCTCGGTCAGCCAGTCGATGCGGATCATCAGCCTGTATGTCTCGGGCCAGCGGCACGTCATCGACGACTCCGCCGCGATCCTGTCCCGGGCCAACCAGGCGCTCGCGACGCTGGAGCGGTACAAGCTGCGGCTCGACGAGGTGGCTGGGACGCTGTCCGCGCTGGAGATCGAGGACCTGGTCACCGTGCGCGACGCGATGGCCGTCGTGCAGCGGCTGGAGATGGTCCGGCGGATCGCCGACGAGATCGAGGGCTACGTCATCGAGCTCGGTACGGACGGGCGGCTGCTGGCGCTCCAGCTCGACGAGCTGATGGCCGGCGTGGACGCCGACCGGACACTGGTCGTCCGCGACTACCTGGCTCCGCCCCGGCGCAGTACCCGGCCGGTCGGCGAGGCGCTGACCGAGCTTGACGCGCTGTCGGCCACCGAGCTGCTGGACCTGACGCTGGTCGGCCGGGCCCTCGGGTACCCGTCGTCGACGGACGCGCTGGAGGCCGGGGTCAGCCCGCGTGGCTTCCGGCTGCTGACGAAGGTGCCCCGGCTGCCCGGTACGGTGATCGACCGGATCGTCGACCACTTCGGCAGCCTCCAGCGGCTGCTCGGCGCGACGGTCGAGGACCTGCAGGCCGTGGACGGCGTGGGCGACGCCCGGGCCAGGAGTGTCCGGGAGGGACTGTCCCGCCTGGCCGAGGCGTCCATTCTGGAGCGGTACGTCTAGGGTTCCTGCCGATCTTGCCGAGGTCGCCGCGAGCCTGAGAGTGCGAGCGGCGCCGCCGGTCGTGCTCTCAGGCCGGCGCGGCCCGGCGAAGATCGGCAGGACACGCCCTAGTGACCTGAGTCAGAGATTCGTCGGCAGTAGTGGGCGAGTTTGTCGAGGATTTCGTCGGCGGTTTTGGTCCAGCCGAAGGGCCGTGGGTGTTCGTTCCAGTCGGAGAGCCAGGTCCGGATGTCGCGTTCGAGGGCCTGGACGGAGCGGTGGACGCCGCGCTTGAGCTTTTTCTGCGTGAGCTCGGCGAACCACCGCTCCACGAGGTTCAGCCAGGACGCGCTGGTGGGTGTGAAGTGCAGGCGGAACCGGGGATGTGCCAGGAGCCACCGCTTGATGCCGGGTGTCTTGTGGGTTGCGTAGTTGTCCAGGATGAGGTGGACGTCGAGCTCGTGCGGGACTTCCTTGTCGAGTTTGGCCAGGAACTTCTTGAACTCCGCTGCCCGGTGGCGGCGGTGCAGGGATCCGATTACCTTGCCTGTGGCGACTTCCAGGGCGGCGAACAGGGTGGTGGTGCCGACCCGGATGTAGTCATGGCTGCGGCGTTCAGGGACTCCGGGGATCATCGGCAGGACGGGCTGGGAGCGGTCCAGGGCCTGGATCTGCGACTTCTCGTCAGCGCATAGGACCAGGGCTTTTTCTGGCGGATCGAGGTAGAGGCCGACGACGTCGCGGACCTTGTCTATGAACAGCGGATCCGTCGACAGCTTGAACGTCTCGGATCGGTGCGGCGCGAGGGCGAACGCCCGCCAGATCCGCGAGATCGCCGACTGGGACATGCCTGTTGCCGCGGCCATCGACCTGGTCGACCAGTGCGTGGCGTTACGTGGCGTCTCCTCCAGGGTCTTGACGATGACCCGCTCGACATCAGCATCGGTGATTTTGCGCGGGACGCCAGGCCGGGGCTCGTCACACAGGCCGTCCGCACCGCGCTCCAGGAACCGGCGCCGCCAGGTCCGGACCGTGTCCGGAGTGATTCCCAGCCGACGGGACACCTCCATAATCGAATCCCCGGCGGCGCACTCCAGCACAATCCGTGACCTCAGCGCCAGCGCCTGAGACGTCGACCTGCGACGCGCCCAGCCCTCCAGCACAACCCGCTCGGCATCAGACACAGACAACGGCGGAATCTTCGGACCCGGACGGCTCATACCCAACCAACAGCAAATCTCTGACTCAGGTCACTAGCTCAGGTCACCTTGATCGGCAGTGGGTTGCTGAGTTTGGCGCCGAAGCGGATCACGATCTCGTAGGCGCCGAGCGGGGCGAGGACCTTGTCCTTGCACCCGGCCTGGTTGGACGTCGTCGTCGTGTGCCAGAACGTGTGGAACTCCTGCTCGACGCCCGGGGCGAGCGCGACGACGTCGGGGTCCTTCGCGCTGGCCGGCGGGTTGCAGTCGTCGGAGGACCAGATCCGCTTGTCGCCCTGGCGTACGAGGGCTTCCTGCTGGGAGGCGCCCACGTTGCGGCTGCACGGCTTGGCCGACGTGTTCTTGATGCGCAGCTTCACCTGGAGCACCGCACCGCTCGGGATCGGGTCACGATCCACGGCCGCCGTGACGGCGATGTCGGTGTCCGCGCAGGGCGGCAGGGCCGCCACGGCCGGGTCCGGGGTGGTGCTGGATGTCGCGCCCGGCTGGGGACTCGCGGTCGCCGGGGAGGTCGCACCGCCCGAAGTGGACGGTGCCGTAGCTGGGGCAGTGCGCTTCGGCGTGGGGCTGGAGACCGCGCCGGCATCGTGGGGAGTTGAGCCCTGGCAGGCGTAGACAACAGCCAGCAGGACGAGCAGAATCGCTCCGAGCACTATGACTCGACGCCGCCAGTAGACGGCGGGCGGTAGGGGTCCGACCGTCGATCGCATAATCCCGTCACATTAGCCGAGTGAGCCACAATCCCGGGCACCGGCACGCCCGGCACGGCCGCCGGTTGCCAGGCATGCCATCATCAGCACCGATGACCACTCTCGCCGCCCAGGCCCTGACCTGGTACGACAGCCACGCCCGCGACCTGCCCTGGCGGGCGGCCGAAGCCACCCCGTGGGGCATCCTGGTCAGCGAGGTGATGCTCCAGCAGACGCCGGTCGTCCGGGTACTGCCGGCCTGGACGGCGTGGCTCGAACGCTGGCCGTCGCCTGCCGACCTGGCAGCGGACACGCCGGCCGAGGCGATCCGGATGTGGAACCGGCTCGGGTACCCGCGGCGGGCCCTGCGGTTGCACGCGTGCGCGGTCGCGATCACGGAAGAGTGCGACGGGGTTGTACCGTCCGATGTGGACAGGTTGCTGGCTCTGCCGGGAATTGGTGCCTACACCGCGCGGGCTGTGGCGGCGTTCGCGTTCGGCCAGCGGGTACCGGTGGTTGACGTGAACGTGCGCCGGTTCCTGGCGCGGGCCGTGAGCGGGGCTGCCGACGGCGGAGCGGCGACGACGCCGGCGGACTTCGCGTTGTGCGAGTCGCTGCTGCCCGAAGTGGACGCTCCGCTGGTGTCAGCCGCGTACATGGAGATCGGGGCGCTGGTGTGCACCGCACGGGCTCCGAAGTGCGTGGACTGCCCGGTCATCGAGACGTGCGCGTGGCGGGCGGCCGGGCAGCCTGCCGCGACCGGGCCGGCTCGCAAGCCCCAGGGGTACGCGGGGACCGACCGGCAGGTCCGGGGGCTGATGATGGCGCTGCTGCGGGAGGCCGTCGACCCGGTACCGCTGGCGGCGCTCGACGCGGTGTGGCCGGATGCCGTCCAGCGCGGGCGGGCGCTCGCCGGGCTGGTCGAGGACGGGCTGGCCAGGGAACTCCCGGGGCGGCTGTACGAATTGCCCGGTTAGCGGGTACCGGCCAGGCGGCCCATAAGATGGCCCGATGCGCCTACTGCACCGGACCAGCCTGCTGCTGCTCACTGCCGTTCTCGGGCTCGCGGGCTGCGGTACCGGGGAGCCGGCCGGGCGGTGGGCCGGGCCGACGGCCAGCGCGGGAACCACTCCTTCGCCTACGGGCACGGCTACGGGTACGGCGACGCCGAGCCGGGCGGCCAGTCCGTTCGACGGGCGGCTGCCGAAGTTCGATCCCCCGCCGGTACCGGAGAAAATCACTCTGGCCGGTGGGCCAACGGCGCCGCTGCTGAACCGGATCCCGACCACGCAGCGCGTCGCTTTTCTCACGATCGACGATGGCTGGGTGAAGAAGCCCGAGGCACTCGCCCTGCTGAAAGCCGCGGGAATCCCGGTCACGCTCTTCCTGCTCGGGCCGGTCGCGGCCGAGAAACCGGATTTCTTCACCGACCTGCATCGCAACGGGGCCACGATCCAGGCACACAGCCTCAATCACCTGTCGATGCCCAGCCTGAGCTACGAACGGCAGAAGCAAGAGATCTGCGGCAGCGCCGACCAACTCGGGAAGCTGTTCGGCGAACGGCCGACCCTGTTCCGGCCGCCATTCGGCGAGTACAACCAGACCACCTTGCGGGCGGCCAGGGACTGCGGCATGAAAGCCGTATTCCACTGGACCCAGACCGTCGACAAGGGGAAAGTCCGCTACCAGGGCGAATGGGGGAAGATGCAGCCGGGCGACATTATGCTCATGCACTTCCGCGACGCCTACGCCGACGACTTCCTCGCGGCGCTCAGCGCCATGAAGGCCAACAACCTGACCCCGGCGCTATTGGAGTCCTACCTGCCGTAAGGCATACGAAACCGGCCCGGGAGCAGCTGCACCCGGGCCGGTTTCGTCACCGCTATCGGCTATTCGGTGGTGGGCTCGCCGGAAAGCTCGGCCGGCACCGCGTCCGGCACCTGCGGAGGCTTCTCCGAGGCCTGGAAGACCAGCTTCGTCTGGTCGATGTCGTACGGGTCGCCGTCGACGTCCACCAGGACGATGTGGCCCGGCTTGAGCTCGTTGTAGAGCACCCGCTCCGACAGGTTGTCCTCGATCTCCCGCTGGATCGTCCGGCGCAGCGGCCGGGCACCCAGGACCGGGTCGAAGCCCTTCTTCGCCAGGTACTTCTTGGCGTTCTCCGTCAGCTCCAGGCCCATGTCCTTGTTCTTGAGCTGGGCCTCGATCCGGGCGGCGTAGATGTCGACGATCTCGAGGATGTTCGGCTCGGAGAGCTGGTGGAAGACGATGGTGTCGTCGATCCGGTTCAGGAACTCCGGCCGGAAGTGCTGCTTGAGCTCGTCGTTGACCTTCGTCTTCATCCGGTCGTAGCTGGCGTCGGTGTCCTCGGAGGCCTGGAAGCCCAGCGAGACGGCCTTGGCCACGTCACGGGTACCCAGGTTGGTGGTGAGGATGATGACCGTGTTCTTGAAGTCCACGATCCGGCCCTGGCCGTCGGTGAGCCGGCCGTCCTCCAGGATCTGGAGGAGCGTGTTGAACACGTCCGGGTGGGCCTTCTCGATCTCGTCGAACAGCACCACGGAGAAGGGCTTGCGCCGCACCTTCTCGGTGAGCTGGCCACCCTCGTCGTAGCCGACGTAGCCGGGAGGCGCGCCGACGAGCCGGGAGACCGTGTAGCGGTCGTGGAACTCCGACATGTCGAGCTGGATCAGCGCGTCCTCGCTGCCGAACAGGAACTCGGCCAGCGCCTTGGACAGCTCGGACTTACCGACACCGGACGGACCGGCGAAGATGAACGAGCCAGCCGGGCGCTTCGGGTCCTTCAGTCCGGCCCTGGTCCGGCGGATCGCCTTGGAGACAGCCTTGACCGCGTCGACCTGGCCGACGATCCGCTTGTGCAGCTCGTCCTCCATGCGCAGCAGCCGGGACTGCTCCTCCTCGGTCAGCTTGTAGACCGGGATGCCCGTCCAGTTGGCCAGGACCTCGGCGATCTGCTCGTCGTCGACCTCGCTGACGATGTCGAGGTCGCCGGCCTTCCACTCCTTCTCCCGCTGCGACTTCTGGCCGAGCAGGGTCTTCTCCTTGTCGCGGAGCTGCGCGGCCCGCTCGAAGTCCTGCGCGTCGATCGCGGACTCCTTGTCCTTGCGGACCTGGGCGATCTTCTCGTCGAAGTCACGGAGGTCCGGCGGGGCGGTCATCCGGCGGATCCGCATCCGGGCGCCGGCCTCGTCGATCAGGTCGATCGCCTTGTCCGGCAGGAACCGGTCGGAGATGTACCTGTCGGCCAGGGTGGCCGCCGCGACCAGCGCCGCGTCGGTGATGGAGATCCGGTGGTGCGCCTCGTACCGGTCGCGCAGGCCCTTGAGGATCTCGATCGTGTGCGCCAGCGAGGGCTCGCTGACCTGGATCGGCTGGAACCGGCGCTCGAGGGCCGCGTCCTTCTCGAGGTGCTTGCGGTACTCGTCGAGGGTGGTGGCACCGATGGTCTGGAGCTCGCCACGGGCCAGCATCGGCTTGAGGATCGAGGCCGCGTCGATCGCGCCCTCGGCGGCACCGGCGCCGACCAGGGTGTGGATCTCGTCGATGAACAGGATGATGTCGCCGCGGGTCCGGATCTCCTTGAGCACCTTCTTCAGGCGCTCCTCGAAGTCACCCCGGTACCGCGAGCCGGCCACCAGCGCGCCCAGGTCGAGGGTGTAGAGCTGCTTGTCCTTCAGCGTCTCCGGGACCTCGCCCTTGACGATCTTCTGGGCCAGGCCCTCGACGGCCGCGGTCTTGCCCACGCCGGGCTCGCCGATCAGGACCGGGTTGTTCTTCGTCCGGCGGCTCAGCACCTGCATGACCCGCTCGATTTCCTTCTCCCGGCCGATCACCGGGTCGAGCTTGCCCTCACGGGCGGCCTGGGTCAGGTTGCGGCCGAACTGGTCGAGCACCAGGGAGGTCGACGGGGCGGCCTCCGTGGTGGTGCCAGCCGCGGCCGGCTCCTTGCCCTGGTAACCGGAGAGGAGCTGGATGACCTGCTGGCGGACCCGGTTGAGGTCGGCGCCCAGCTTCACGAGCACCTGGGCCGCGACGCCCTCGCCCTCACGGATCAGGCCGAGCAGGATGTGCTCGGTGCCGATGTAGTTGTGACCGAGCTGGAGCGCCTCGCGCAGGGACAGCTCGAGGACCTTCTTGGCCCTGGGCGTGAACGGGATGTGCCCGCTCGGCGCCTGCTGACCCTGGCCGATGATCTCCTCGACCTGCTGGCGCACGCCTTCCAGGGAGATCCCGAGGCTCTCCAGCGCTTTGGCGGCCACGCCTTCACCCTCGTGGATCAGGCCGAGCAGGATGTGCTCCGTCCCGATGTAGTTGTGGTTGAGCATCCGGGCCTCTTCCTGGGCCAGGACGACAACACGCCGCGCGCGGTCGGTGAACCTCTCAAACATTCCTCGTGCTCCTCACGTGCGCGGTGGCCTCTGGGTGTGTCACGGCACCGGGTGTGCTCGCGGACACCTCCTGGTATCCGTGCCCTTACTCTATCGCTGGCCCCGGACACTTCCGGGGTAGCTTGACGCCGGGTCGCGGGCCCTGGACGGCTTGCGCTCCCTGTTTGCCCTAACCAACGGCCTGTTTGAGGTGTTCCCCCTGCTCGGGCGCTACGCCAAGAGCGAAAAAGCAAGCCCGGCCCCCAGGGACCAGGGGCCGGGCGGTTGCTGCTTCGCTGGCGCTATTTAGCGGCCGGCCTGCGTGTTGTACAGGTCGACGATGTCCTGCGAGATCCGGCCACGGCTGGAGACCTTGTGGCCGTTGCGGACGGCCCAGTCCCGGATCGCCTTGTTCTGCTCCCGGTCGTTCGCCCCGCCCGTGCGGGCTGCGGCCGTCGCCTGGCGTGCTGCCGGGCGCCCAGCTCCGGCGCGCTGGCGGCGGCCTGCGGTGATGTACTTCGCCAGGGACTCGCGGAGTACCTTCGCATTCTCGCTGGACAGGTCAATGATGTAGTTCGCCCCGTCCAACCCGAAGCTCACGGTCTCGTCGGCAGTACCACCGTCGAGGTCGTCAACGAGGACGACGTGCACCTTCTGTGCCACGGCTATTCCCTTCTTTCCCAACAAATTAAAAGAAAGATAGCCCACGCAGTAGGGAAAGAAAAGCGCCTGCGACAATTCATTTACCACAGGCTTTGGCCGAACAAGCCCATCTACGGGCCATCAAGGCGGCATCAAGGCCATCCACGTGCATGGCTTGGCGGCTACGGTGACTATGAATGTGGCCGCCGAGTACCCAGTGACGGCAAAAAATCCGGCGGCATGATCCTTTGGCGCCCAGGGTTGCGTCTTCCTTCCTCCCGCGCGCACAGCCGGCCCGAGCGGGGTTCCCGGCCGGCTTTCCACTGTCCGGTATCGAACCTTTGTACGAATCTATCCGCGCGGAAGTACCCGATCACGGTGTGATGACGGCGCGATGACAGCCGCCGGGAAAGCGCGGGGCTTTCGGCCGCCGGGCGTCCTGCCGGGACGAATACAAGTAGCGAAGGCCTGGAGAGGGACGGGCCAATCACGATCGGTGACGACGCGGCTAAAGGGCGCCAGAATTTCACTGCCACCAAATCAACCTGCCGCGATTCCGTCACCCACTCATCTCTTAAGGTGCGCTTCAGGCAGATACGGAGATAGTTGTCAATGTCTTACCTGGTGACGACTGCGGCGGGCGTACGGCGGCCACCGCCGAGCGTGGGGATTCCGTAAATTTTACCGGCCGCTGGCCGCCCGTTTACCGGGAGCTAGAACCCTGCGAACACGGGCCGGCACGGTACGTGACCTGCCCGGCCGTCCGGCCCCGCGGCCGGCGGCGGCCACAGCGCGTGGTCCGGTGAGCGGAACGCGACCCGCTGTCCGACCTGGACCGCCAGACTTGCACCTTTCTTGTATGCACTGAAAGGTATAGGTTCCCCTCCGATGGACGCCTTCGACTTCTCCCGCAAGGCCCTGTCCTTCGGGCCTGCCGCGGACCTCTATGACCGGATAAGACCCTCCTACCCCGCCGAGGCAGCGACCTGGCTGCTCGGCAGGTCCCCGCTGCGGGTCGCCGATCTGGGCGCCGGTACGGGGATCTTCAGCCGCCTGCTGGCCAGGCTGGGCCACGAGGTGATCGCCGTCGAGCCCGACCCGGCGATGCGCGCGCTGATCGGGCCGTCGGTGACGGCACTGGCCGGTACGGCCGAGGCCATCCCGCTGCCCGACGCCTCCGTGGACGCCGTCGTCGCCGCGCAGGCCTACCACTGGTTCGATCCCGGGCGGGCACACCACGAGGCGGCCAGGGTGCTCAAGGACGGCGGGATCTTCGGTCCCGTGTGGAACCTGCGGGACGAGTCGGTCGACTGGGTACGCGAGATCTCGAAGATCGCCGAGTCGGAGGCGCAGTCCGTGCTGCACGAGGTGCCGGGCGACTTCGGGCCGGCCTTCGGCCAGACGGAGCGCACGACCTACCGGCACGTCACGGCGCACACCGCCGACACCCTGATCTCCCTGGTCCGCAGCCGCTCGTACTACCTGACCGCGACGGCCGAACGGCAGGCCGAAGTGGAGGACGAGCTGCGCGCGCTGGTCGCGCCGATGCCCCAGCCCTTCGAGCTGCCGTACGTGACGGTGGCGATGCGGGCGCGGCGGCTGCCGAGAGGCTAGCTAGCGGACGCGTTCGGCGACCATGCGCAGGCCGATCAGCGTGAGCAGCGGCTCGTGCGCGGTGACCGTCTCGCACTCCTCGATCACCACCGGGGCCAGCCCGCCGGTCGCAATCACGGCGGCGACCGAGCCGCCCAGCTCGGCGACCATCCGGTGCACCAGCCCGTCGATCTGCGCCGCGAAGCCGTAGACCAGGCCGGACTGAAGGCACTCCACGGTGTTCTTGCCGATGACGGAACGCGGCCGGATCGGCTCGACCTTGCGGAGCTGGGCTGCCCTGGCGGCCAGCGCGTCGATCGAGATCTCGATGCCGGGCGCGAACGCCCCGCCCATGAACTCGCCCTTCGGGCCGACCACGTCGAAGTTCGTCGCGGTACCGAAGTCGACCACAATGGACGGCCCGCCGTAGAGCTGGTACGCGGCCAGCGTGTTGACGACCCGGTCGGAGCCGACCTCCTTCGGGTTGTCGATCGCGAGGGGTACGCCGGTGCGGACGCCGGGCTCGACCACCACGGCCGGGACGCCGCCGAAGTGGCGGTCGAGCATCCAGCGCAGCTCGCGCAGCGCAGCGGGTACCGATGAACAGGCCGCGACACTCGTGATCTGGACGGAATCGGAGGCGAGCAGGCCCTTGTAGGTCAGGGCCAGCTCGTCGGCCGTCGAACGCGGATCGGTCTTGATCCGCCAGGAGTGCACGAGCCGCTCGCCCTCGAAGGTAGCCAGCACCGTATTGGTGTTCCCCACGTCGATGGCGAGCAACACGTCTACCTCCGCAGATCCAGCGCGATGTCCATGATGGGTGACGAGTGGGTCAGCGCCCCGACGGACAGATAGTCGACGCCCGTCTCGGCGTACGCCCGAACCTTATCGAGCGTCAGGTTGCCGGTGGCCTCCAGCTCTGCCCGTCCGCCCACGGCCGCCACGATCTCGCGGACCTGGCCGGGTGTCATGTTGTCCAGCAGCAGGAACGTCGCGCCGACGGAGACCGCCTCGACCGCCTCGTCCAGCGTGGTCACCTCGACCTGGATCGTCACGTCGGGGAACGTCTCGCGTACCCGGGCGTAGGCGACGGAGATCGAGCCGGCCGCGAGCTTGTGGTTGTCCTTGATCATGGCGACGTCGTACAGGCCCATGCGCTTGTTGGTGCCGCCGCCGGCCCGCACGGCGTACTTCTCCAGGGCGCGCAGGCCCGGCGTCGTCTTGCGGGTGTCGAGGACCTGGGCCTTCGTGCCTTCGAGGGCCTCGACCCACAGGCGGGTGTGCGTGGCCACGCCGGACATCCGGCACAGCAGGTTGAGCGCGGTGCGCTCCGCCATCAGGAGGGAGCGGCTCGGGCCCTCGAACGTGGCGAGCACCGTACCCTCGCGTACAAAATCGGAGTCGGAGACCAGAAGATCGACCTTGACGGGGCCGGTGGCCTGGAAGACAGCCGCGGCCACCTCCAGGCCTGCCACCACGCCGTCGGCCCGGGCGACCAGCTCTGCGATGTCGGTCTGGTCCTCGGGAATCGTCGCCATCGAGGTGACGTCGACACCGTTGGGGCCGAGGTCCTCGGCGAGCGCCGTGGCGACGATCCGATCGATCTCTCGGGCGTCCACAGTGGAAATGTTCACATGTCCTCCCAGGTCATGGTGTCCAGGCCGAGCAGCACATGGCCGCGGAAAGCCTCCTGCGCCTCCGGGAAGTCCTCCCGCCAGTGGCAGCCACGGGTTTCCTTCCGGTACGCGGCGGCGCGCAGCAGGCCGTTCGCGACGGTCAGCAGGTTCGTGGCCTCCCAGCTCACGTTGCGCGGACGGCCCTGGTGGCCGCCCAGCTCCGTGAGCGTGGCCGACGCGGCGTCCAGCGAGGACTCGCTGCGCAGCACGCCCGCGTGACGGGACATCGCGCGCTGGAGCTTCGGCCGGATCGCCTCGTCGACGACCTTCTGCTCTGCGCCGCCGAACACGGGATCTGCCTGTGAAGGGAGTTCCCGCGCGATGTCCTCCGCAATCCTCCGGGAGAAGACCAGGCCCTCGAGCAGGGAGTTCGACGCGAGGCGGTTGGCGCCGTGCACGCCGGTGCACGCGACCTCGCCGCAGGCGTACAGGCCGGGGATGCTGGTGCGGCCGTGCAGGTCGGTACGGACACCGCCCGAGGCGTAGTGCGCGGCCGGCGCGACCGGGATCAGGTCGGCGGTCGGGTCGATGCCCGCCGCGTGGCAGTACGCGGTGATGGTCGGGAATCGGTTCGTCACGTCCGGGACGTGGGTGGCGTCCAGCCAGACGTGCTCGGTGCCCTCCTCGTGCATGACGCGCGTGATGTTCTTGGCGACGATGTCACGCGGGGCCAGCTCGGCCAGCTCGTGCCTGCCGAGCATGAACCGGTTGCCCTGGCTGTCCTTCAGGTGCGCGCCCTCGCCGCGGAGCGCCTCGCTGACGAGGGGCTGCTGGGCGCGGGTGCCCGGGAGGTACAGGGAGGTGGGGTGGAACTGGACGAACTCCAGGTCGGTGACGACGGCCCCGGCACGGAGCGCGACAGCGACGCCGTCCCCTGTGGAGACCTCCGGGTTCGTGGTGACGCTGAAGATCTGGCCCAGGCCGCCGGTGGCGAGGACGACGGCTCGGGCGAGGATGGCGCCGACGCCGTCCTCCGTACCCTCGCCGAGGACGTGGAGGGTGATGCCCGCCGCCCGGCCTGTCCTGTCCTTGAGCAGGTCGAGGACGAGGGCGTGCTCGACGAGACGGATCCAGGGATCGCGGCGGACAGCGGCGTGGAGCGCGCGCTGCACCTCGGCCCCCGTGGCGTCGCCGCCGGCGTGGACGATCCGGTCCGCGTGGTGCCCGCCCTCACGGGTCAGCATCAGCGAGCCGTCCGGGTTGCGGTCGAAGGTCGCGCCCATCCGGATCAGTTCCCTGATCCGGGCCGGGCCCTCCTCGGTCAGCACCTTCACGGCCACCGGGTCACACAGGCCCACGCCGGCCACGTGCGTGTCGTCGGCGTGCGCCTCCGGCGTGTCCAGCGGATGCAGCACAGCGGCGATCCCGCCCTGCGCCCAGCGCGTCGAGCCGTCGTCAATGTTGACCTTGGTGACGACAGTGACGTGGTGGCCCGCCTCGCGCAGGTGCAACGCGGCAGTCAGCCCGGCGATCCCCGAGCCGACGACCAGCACGTCCGTGGTCTCGAACCAGCCCGGCTCGGGCGCGGAGAGTCTGTGCATCCCCACAGTCTGCACCGTCGGTGACGCGGCCGTTCGGTTGGTTGCGTCACTCGGGGGCTTCCCGGGACTGCTACTTGATGGGGAGCGTGGCCCTGCCGATGTTCCTGAGGGAGGAGGTCAGGGTGCTTCCGGCGAAGGTGCTCGCGAAACACTGGTAGGTGCGGTGGCCGGCCTTGGCGTTCTCCAGGTCGGAGCCCCAGTACCAGTACCTGAGCTTCTCGTACCTTTCCAGCTCGGCGGTCGTCCAGCCCAGGTATCCGGCGACGGTCTTCGAGCAGCCGGCGAACACAGCCTTCTCCAGCGCGGCGTCGTCCTCTGGCATGTTGGTGGCCGCGATCGTGTACAGGCCGGCGAACTCGCTGTCGTGGTCGCCCTGGCACGAGACGAACGTCATGTTCGTGATCGACTCGCCCTTGTACTCTCCGGCGCCACAGGCGAGCGCCACCTCGGCGAACCTGCCCCGCAGCGAGCCCTTCCGTACGGTGAGGCTGCCCTCCAGCGACGGGGACTGGGCCACGTCACACGAGTACCAGGCCGCGACGGTGCGGATGTTGAGCTGGAGCTGGCTGGCCTCGTACCGGCCGCCGAGGTACTTCTCCAGCTCGGCCACACACGAGGTCACCAGGCCGGCATCGGTCTCGCTGCCGCGCTTGGCCACGTACACGGTCTCGATCAGGTGCACGTCGCCGCAGCGGGCCTGGGAGCCGTACGACTCGGGGAAGCCGCTCTCGGCCTTCGGCTTCGCGTCCCAGCAGGTGCCAGCCTTGGGCGCGTCGCCGGCAGCTGGCTTGGCCACCCTGCTCCGGAACTCGGCCACGAGCCGGGGGCCTGCCAGCACGGCGGCGCAGCAGACGATCAGGATGACGGCGGCGAGGGTACCGCCGAGGAGTTTCTTCTGGAAAGACGTCACGAATGTTCTCTTCGGATCACTTGAGGGGCAGGGTGCCCGTGCCGATGTTCTTGACGGAGGCGGTCAGGGTGCCTTCGTCGTACGTGCTGGCGAAGCACTTGAACGTGCGGTAGCCGAGCTTGGCCTGGCCCAGGTCGGCACCCCAGTACCAGTAGGCGAGCTGCTCGCTCTCCTCCAGCTCGTCGTCGGACCAGCCGAGGTACTTCGCGGTCGTCTTCAGGCAGCCGGAGAGGATGGCCTGGCCCAGGGCCTCGTCGTCGTCCGGCAGGTTCCCGGCCGAGATCGTGTAGAGGCCGGAGAACTCGGTGTCGTGGCCGGACTGGCAGGTCACCCAGTCCAGGTCCTCGACCTGGTCCTGCTCGTACCTGGCGGCGCCACAGGTGATCGCGAGGTCTGCCGCCTTGCCCTTGAGCGAGCCGGTCCGCCCGGCGAGGTTCCCGTCGAGGGACTTGACCACGGCGAGGTCACACGAGTACCAGCGCGCTTCGCGGCGGACGTACATCTGGATCTGGGCCGCCTCGTACCGGTCGCCGAGAAACTCCTTCACCCGGTCCGAGCACGAGCTGACCATGTCGGGCTCCGACTGGTCGCCACGCTCGCCGACGTACGCCGACTCGATCACGTGCTGCTGGGAGCAGTCGACCTGGCGGTCGTAGCCGAGCAGGAAGGTCACGGCGGCGGCCGCGTTCGTCGCCCAGCAGGTACCGGCGCGGGGCCCGCCAGCCGGGGTGCTGGGCTTCCCGGTGAGGGCGCGCAGGGCGATCGGGCCGAGGGTCACCGCGGCGGCGACGGTGATCAGGATGACGGCGGCGAGGGTACCGCCGAGGAGTTTCTTCTGGAAAGACGTCACGAATGTTCTCTTTGTGCGGGGAGGGCGGGGCGCGGAGGGAGCGTTGAGTGTGCCAGACGACGCCGGGTTTCCGCTGTCCGTGTTCCCCCGCGGACACGGAGGTGCAATGCGCCACACAGTCTGTCTGGGGGCGCCGGCCGGGGTTCATACTGGCGACGACCGGTACCCCAACCAGGACTGGATCGCACATGCACAACGAACGCCCTGGACGCCTGCGCGTCGGCATCATCGGGGCTGGCCGGGTCGGAGCTGTCCTCGGGGCGGCGCTGACACGAGCCGGTCACCGGGTGACCGCCGCCTCGGCAGTCTCGGCAGCCTCACGGGGCCGGGTGGAGCGGCTGCTCCCCGGTACCGCGATTCTTCCCCCGCCTGAGGTGATCGCCCAGGCCGACCTCGTCCTGCTCACCGTGCCCGACGACACGCTGCCGGGGCTGGCTGGCTCGCTGGAGTTCCCGGCCGGGCAGCTGGTGGTGCACACCGCTGGCGCGTACGGGATCAATGTTCTTGAGCCGGCGCTGCGCCGCCACGCCCTGCCGATGGCGCTGCACCCGGCGATGACCTTCACGAACCGGGCGGAGGACCTCGACCGGCTCGACGGCATCTCCTGGGGGATCACAGCTCCCGACGAGCTGAAACTGATCGCCGAGGCCCTGGTCGTCGAGCTGGGCGGCGAGCCCGAGTTCATCGCGGAGGCTGCCAGGCCGCTCTACCACGCCGCGCTCGTGCACGGCGCGAACCACCTGGTCACGCTGGTGAACGAGGCCGTGGACCTGCTGCGCTCCTCCGGCGTGGTCAACGCGGAGCGCATGATCGCCCCGCTGCTGTCCGCCGCGCTGGACAACACGCTGCGGCTCGGCGACGCCGCGCTGTCCGGGCCGGTGGTCCGTGGCGACGCCGGCACCGTGGCCGCGCACCTGGGCGTGCTGTCGGAGACCATGCCCGAATCGGTCGCCGCCTATCTCGCGCTCGCGCGCAGGACCGCGGACCGCGCCATCTCTGGTGGGCGGCTCAAGGCCGTCGACGCGGAAGATCTTCTGGGGGTACTGGCGGTGGAGTCATGACGCTCGTCGTCGCCGACCGGGTCTGGCTGGACTCGGCCGTCTCCAAGCACGACGGCCGCACCGCGGTGGTCATGACGATGGGCGCGCTGCACGCCGGGCACGCGGAACTGCTCCGCCGGGCCCGCGCCGAGGCCGAGCACGTCATCGCCACGATCTACGTGAACCCGCTCCAGTTCGGGCCGAACGAGGACCTGGCGAAGTACCCGCGCACGCTGGAGGACGACCTCGAGCTGTGCAGGGAGATCGGCGTCGACGTGGTCTTCACGCCCGCCGACGACGTGATCTACCCGGTCACCCCGTCCGTGCGGATCGACCCCGGCCCGACCGGCGAGATCCTCGACGGCGCCAGCAGGCCCGGCCACTTCGCCGGCATGCTGACCGTCGTCCACAAGCTGCTCCGGCTGACCCGTGCCGACGTCGCGTACTTCGGCGAGAAGGACTACCAGCAGCTCGCCCTCATCCGGCAGATGGTCCGCGACCTCGACATGGGCGTGGAGATCGTCGGCGTGCCGACGGTACGCGAGGCCGACGGTCTCGCGCTGTCCAGCCGGAACAGGTACCTGTCGGCGGAGGACCGGGAGCGGGCGCTGGCCCTGTCCCGCGCGCTGTTCGCCTGCCGCCGGGGTACCCCCGCCGAGATCCTCGACGCCGCGGCGGCCGAGCTGACCGGCGTCGACCTCGACTACCTGGCTCTGACCGACACCCTGCTCGGCCCGGCCACCCCCGGCCCCGGACGGCTGCTCGTGGCAGCCAGGGTCGGTACCACCCGTCTGATCGACAACGCGCCCGTGGAGGTGTGCTGATGCTGCGTACGATGCTGAAGTCGAAGATCCACCGCGCGACGGTGACCCAGGCCGATCTGCACTACATCGGCTCGGTGACCATCGACGAGGACCTGCTGGACGCCGCGGACCTGCTGCCCGGCGAGAAGGTGGCGATCGTCGACGTCACCAACGGCGCCCGGCTGGAGACCTACGTCATCCCTGGTGAGCGGGGTACCGGCGTGATCGGGATCAACGGCGCGGCCGCGCACCTCGTGCACCCCGGCGACCTCGTGATCATGATCGCCTACGGGCAGATGGACGAGGCCGAGGCCAAGTCCTACCTGCCGAAGGTCGTCCACGTGAACGCGAAGAACCAGATCATCGAGCTGGGCAACGACCCGACCGTGGCCGCCGAGGGCGTGCCGCTGTCCTGACCGTCATCCGACTCACGAAGCGCCCGGGGCTGACCACAGCCCCGGGCGCGCTCTACGCTCAGCCCCCATGAGGACCCTCGGCGTCTTACTGCTGTCCTGCCTGCTCCTTGCCGGGTGCACCGTGACAGTCCGCACCGACGCCGAGGTCACCGGCCTGCCACCCGTGCCCGTCCCCCCGGTGCTGAGAGCCGACGAGTGCTGGCGATCGCAGGGGCCATACTCCGCCTCGCGTTTCCCGAAGGCGACCGGCACAGTCGTACCCTGCTCCGAGCCCCACGAGTTCGAGACCTACTACTCGGGACCACTGGTCGGCACACCCGGCAAGGCGCAGCTCGACCTGTGCACGCTCCAGGCCAAGGCCATCCTGGGGGCCGACTACCTCACCGGCCGCGTCGAGCTGGAGTACTTCCACGGGCCGGACTGGTTCTCCTGCGTCATGGCCGAGACGAGCACGATCATCTCCCGTAAGTTCGTCGCCCGGACGGGGAGGCTGCACGATGCGCTGAAGAACCCCGGCATGCAGCTGGGATGCGCCGACCTCCGGTGGGAGAACAACAGCCTCAGCGACATCGCCCACGTAGCCGACTGCTCGGGCGCGCACACCGCCGAATTCACCGGGTTCGTCGAGCTGCCGGTGCACGCGTTGCCGTCCACGGCCGCTGATCTCAACACGATGGCCATCAAGCAGTGCGAGGCCCTGGGCGTGAAGTACCTGGGCGGGCCGAACGCCGAGGTGTTCAACATATGGATCGGGCCGCTGGCTCCGGATCTGAAGCCCGGCAATCATTTCTACCGGTGTTTCCTGGGTGCGCCGAAGGGCAAGCGGTTCGCGTCCGTCCTCAAGGGACTCGGCACGAAGCCCATTCCTTACGCATGACGGGCTGGACCCCTCACGCCTCGGGGGCGTGAGGGGTCCTGTGTAGCGGTTGTTACTCGGCGGCCAGTGCTTCCACGACGGGGCGGTTCACCGCGCGGCGGGCCGGGAGGACCGAGGCGGCCAGGGCTGCCAGGCCGGCGATCCCGAGGATGACCGACAGCTTCAGCCACGGCACGACCAGCGCGAACTGGTCGCCGCCACTCAGGGTGTTCATGAAGTTGACCGCTCCCGCGCTCACCGCGGCACCCAGGGCCACCCCGAGCAGCGCGCCGGTCACGGCCATCATGACCGCCTCGACCGCCAGCATGCCCCGGAGCCTGCCGCTGGTCAGGCCGACGGCGCGGAGCACGCCGTTCTCCCTGGTGCGCTCGACGACCGACAGCGTCAGGGTGTTCGCGACGCCGATCAGGGAGATCACCACGGCCAGGCCCAGCAGGGCGGTGACGAAGGCCAGCATGACGTCCACTGTGGAGGTGAGCTGCTGCTTGTACGCGGCCCGGTCCATCAGGGTCAGCGTCGGGTAGTCCTGGAGGAGGGTGTTCACCGTGTCCCGGGCCTTGTCCAGCTTGACGCCGGGGGCCAGGGCGGCGTTGACCTCGAAGGGCCGCGATTCCGGGTAGAGGGCTGTGAAGTCGGCGTCGGTGATCGCGTACCGCTTCTCGGTGTCCGGCTTCTTGTTGACCTCCGGGTACTTCAGGACGGAGACCACCTCGAAGGACTTGCCGTTGACCGTGACCTTGTCGCCGACCTTCTTGCCGGTCGGCTCGGAGACCACTGCCGTGCCGGCCGCGAGCTTGCCCGGGTCGCCGTCGACGACCTTGCCCTTGCGGGGCTTGACGAACTCCGGGTGGGCGGAGGAAATGAGGATCTCGTTCTCCACCCGGTTCCGCGGCTCGGTGACCGCGCGCAGCTCCGGCAGCTTCTTCAGCCGGTCGACGACGTCCTGGCTGACCTCGCCACCCGAGGACTGGATCATGAAGTCGGCGCCGATGTTCGCGTCGATCGACTTCACGATGCCGGCCTTCGCGCTCTCGCCGCCGACCTGGAAGGCCGAGACGAGCCCGATGCCGATCACCATCGCCGTGGCGGTGGCGGCGATCCGGCGCGGGTTGCGGATGGCGTTGGAGGTGGCCAGCTTGGCCGTCGCGCCGAACAGCTTGCCCAGCGGCCAGCCGAGCAGCCGGACCAGGGCCGGCACCAGGACCGGGCCGAACATCACGATGCCGGTGAAGGTCAGCACGCCGCCGAGGCCGACGAACAGGAACGTCTCCAGGACGCCAGCGAAGACCAGGCTGGCGACGCCGGCCGCGAGGATCAGCCCGCCGAAGACGATGCGCACCTTGCCGACCTTGCGGGCCGTCTCGACCGCAGCGTCCGACAGCGCGGCGACAGGCGCGACCCGCGTACCGCGCCAGGCGGGCACCAGGGTCGACACGACCGTGATCACCGTGCCGAGCACGAGGCAGATGACGACGGTCTGCCAGGTGAGCACCAAGCCGCCCTCGAACGGCAGGCCCATCTTGCGCAGGATCGCCTCCAGCCCGGCCGCGACGCCGAGACCTGCGACGATGCCGGCCGCCGAGGCCGTGAGGCCCACCACGACAGACTCCAGCACGACCGAGCGGAAGGCCTGGCCACGGGTCGCACCGACCAGCCGGAGCAGCGCGGTCTGCCTGGCCCGCTGGGCGAGCACGATGGTGAACGTGTTGGCGATGACGAACGCCGCGACGAAGGCCGAGATGGCGGCGAAGGTCAGCAGGACATAGTTGAACTGGTCGACCTGGCCGACGACCTGGGCGAGCCCGGCGTCGAGCAGCTGCTGCTTGGTCTTCACGTCGCCGAGGTCGCCGACGACGCCCTTGACCTCTTTGGCCAGCGCCTCGTCGGTCACGCCCGGCTTGGCCGCGACGACCATGCCCTCGAACTTCTTGGTGCTGCTGAGCTTCATCACCTCAGAGCCGGTCACGCCCATGAACGGGCCACCGAAGTCGATCTGCGTGCCCTCGACGTTCACGATGCCGACCAGGGTCAGCGACACCCCTGCCCCGGCGTCGCCGCCGGCCTTGACCTGCTGGCCGACCTTGAAGCCCTGCTTGTCCGCCGTGCGGGTGTCGACGACGATCTCGCCCTCGCGCTCGGGGAGGCGGCCGGAGGTGACCTCGTAGGACTGGAGATCCTTGTTCGTGGGGATGCTGGAGAGCATCCCGTAGCCCGGTACCGGCTTGCCGTTCGCGCCGATCAGCCCGCCGGAGACCCGGATCACGCCCTCGGCGGCCTTGGCGCCCGGCAGGGCCGCGACCTTGTCCACAGTGGCCTGGTCGAAGCCGGGGCGGCTGTCTGACGTGCCGTTGCGGTAGGCGGTCTCGGAGAGGGCCACGCCGACGCTGGTCTTCTGGTCGAGCTTGCCGACCTTCTCGTAGGAGGCGGCCTTGAGCCCGTCGGTGAACACGAACGTGCCGGCGATGAACGCCACGCCCAGCACGATCGCGAGTGAGGAAAGGACGAGGCGGACCGCGTTGGCCCGCAGCGACTTGATCGTCAGCTTGAACATCAGGCCGCGACCGCCGTGGCCTTGTCGAGGCTGCCCATGACGTCGAGGATCCGGTCCGGTGTCGGCTTGTGCAGCTCGGTGATCAGGCGGCCGTCGGCGAGGAACACCACCCGGTCGGCCGCCGAGGCCGCGCCCGGGTCGTGGGTGACCATGATGACCGTCTGCCCGAGGCTGTCCACGGCCTCGCGGAGCAGCCGGAGCACCTCGGCGCCCGAACGCGAGTCGAGGTTGCCGGTCGGCTCGTCGGCGAAGATGACCAGCGGCTGCGTGATCAGCGCCCTGGCCACCGCGACGCGCTGCTGCTGGCCGCCGGACAGCTCGCTCGGCCGGTGGCCGAGCCGGTCAGCGATGCCGACCGCCGCGACGACCTGGCTGAACCACTTGCCGTTGACCTTCTTCCCGGCGATCGACAACGGCAGCATGATGTTCTCCGCGGCGGACAGGGCCGGGAGCAGGTTGAACTTCTGGAACACGAAACCGACATGGTCGCGCCGCAGCAGCGTCAGCCGCTTGTCGTCGAGCCGGGTCACGTCGTGCTCCCCGATCCGGACCGTGCCGGCGCTCGGCCGGTCGAGCCCGGCCAGGCAGTGCATCAGCGTGGACTTCCCCGAGCCCGACGGCCCCATGATCGCCGTGAACTGGCTCGGCGCGAACTGGAGGCTGACGTTGTCGAGGGCGACGACCGTGGCCTCGCCCGTGCCGTACTGCTTGCTCAGGCCGATGGCGGCCACTGCTGACGCGTTCTGGTTCATGCTGACCACGCTATGGCGGTGGCCGTCCGCGGGCGTCCGCCTCTGTACTGGACTTCGCGTAGCTCGGCGGTCGCATCACTAGGGGGCGCGCCGTAGTCCTCAAGGTGTACCGGTGAGGAGGGTTATCCCGGAGAGTGCCCGCGACCAGGCACTCGGCCGTCACTCCTGAGATGTACGCCGGGGGCTCCGTTTCCGCCGCGTCCGTGCAGGGGTGGGCGGGAAGAGGGGTGGGAGATCGGCTGCCGGGTAAAAACTGATATGGGTTTGCCCTTAGAAGTTCAAACGACCATCAGCCGGCTGGGCGGATCAGGCCGGACTCGTAGGCGAGGATGACGGCCTGGACCCGGTCGCGCAGTTCGAGCTTGGTGAGGATGCGGCCGATGTGGGTCTTCACCGTGGCCTCCGCGACGAACAGCCGCTCGGCGATCTCCGCGTTGGACAGGCCCTGCGCGACCAGGAGCATGACCTCGCTCTCCCGGTCGGTGAGCAGGCTCAGGCGCGCGTCGGACGCGCTGGCCGACTGCGGGCCGAGCTGCCCGGCGAACCTGTCCAGCAGCGCCTTGGTGACCCGCGGCGCGACGACGGCCTCACCAGCAGCGACGACCCGGATCGCGGCCAGGAGCTCCTCCGGGGGGACGCTCTTGAGGAGGAAGCCGCTGGCACCGGCGCGGAGGGCCGCGAAGGCGTCCTCGTCCGTGTCGAAGGTGGTCAGGACCAGGACCTTCGGGCCGCCGGGGATCGCGGTCAGCCGCTCCGTCGCCGACACGCCGTCGAGCACCGGCATCCGGATGTCCATCACGACCAGGTCAGCCTCGGTGTCGCGGAGCTGGCGCAGCGCGTCGGCCCCGTCGCCAGCCTCGCCGACCACCGTCATGTCCGGCTGGGCCTCCAGCACCATCCGGAATCCGGCCCGGACGAGCGACTGGTCATCGACGAGGAAGATCCGGATGGTCATGCCGGTAAGGGTAACGAAGCGATGACCTCGAACCCGCCGACCAGGCGCGGTTTGGCGATCAGCTCACCGCCGTAGAGCGTCACACGCTCGCGCATGCCGACCAGGCCGTGCCCGCCGGAGCCGATCGGCGAGGCCACCTTGCCGCCACCGTCGTCGATGACGGCGATGTTCAGCGCGGACGGCAGCCATTCGAGGGTCAGAGAGACGTTGGTACCGGCGCCGGCGTGCTTGAGCGAGTTGGTCAGCGCCTCCTGCACGATCCGGTACGCCGTGAGCTGCTGCGCCTGGGGCAGCGGGCGCGGCTGGCCACGGTCGACGCGCTGGATGACCAGCCCGGCGGCGAACGAGCGCTCGATGAGGACGTCGAGCTGGTCGAGCACCGGCACGTTGCGCTCGGGCTGCCCGCTGTCGCGGAGCACGCTGACCAGCCGCCGCATCTCCTCCAGCGACTGCCTGCCCGTGTCACCGATCGTCTGGAGCGCCGTGCGGGCCGTCTCCGGCGAGGAGTCGAGCACGTACCGGGCGCCGTCCGCCTGCACGATCATCACGGCGAGGCTGTGCGCGACGATGTCGTGCAGCTCGCGGGCGATCCGGTTGCGCTCCTCGCCGACCGCGATCCGGGCGAGGTGCTCCCGCTCCCGCTCGAGCGTGCTGGCCTTGTCCTCGAGGTTGCGGACGTAGAGGCGGCGGGTACGCGCGTTGAGCCCGGCGAACCACACGCCGGCGCAGACCGAGATCAGCGTGACGCCGGAAGCCATGACGGTCTCCCAGTTGGCGTCCGCGTTCTCCAGCGAGGCGAGGACGACCCCGACCAGCAGGGCCAGGCCGGCGAAGATGCCCTCGATGAGGCGTTTCGCGTACTTCACGACGCTGTAGGCGGCGATCAGCACCGCCACGTCGTACGGCATCACCTGGAACCCGCTCAACGTCTGCGTCAGCGCGAGCAGGGCCACCACCGCGCAGGCCGGAGTCGGGTAGTGCCGCCGGAACGCGAGCGCCACGACCATCGGCAGGCCGAGGACCAGCGAGTCGGCGCCGCCACCACCCTCCGGCAGCGCGCTGAGCACCGTGAGCAGGAACAAGCCGAACAGCAGCGCGCTGTCGAACAGCACGCTGCGCAGGGGCAGGCCGAAGAGTGTGCGGGGCACTCACCGAGCGTAGCCAGTACCCGAAGCTCTCTCGCTCGTTGTCCCTGGGGAAGTTCGTTACCCGTGTCGCACCAGGGAAACATGGACCGGGGTGAGGTTCGGGACACGACCGGGTGGGCTCAGGAAAGGGCCGGTCCGCCAGGAAAGGGCCGCATCCGGCGCATCCGGTGAAAGGCACCGGCATCGGCACTGGCGCCGGCACCGGGAAAGGCTTGGGAAAGGTTCGCGAACTCTGAAGGGTTCGTGAACTCCGAAAGGTTCGGAGACTGAGGAAACACTCGGACACCTGGGAAAGGGAGGAAAACCGCCCGGGACAGGCTCAGGGGGAAAGTGGGATTCTGTGGCGCCTCCCTATTTCGCAAAGCTGAAACACTCGGTACTGTCTGCAACCATGCCGGCCTCGGACTCCGCAGAGGGACGTCGGGGCGGCGGTCTGCCAACGATCCTGTTCTGGATCGGGGTGGGCCTGGCTCCAGTCGCAGCCGCACTGCTGCTGCTCGGCCAGGATGGGG
The DNA here is from genome assembly GCF_000379825.1 of Longispora albida DSM 44784. Classification (GTDB taxonomy): domain Bacteria; phylum Actinomycetota; class Actinomycetes; order Mycobacteriales; family Micromonosporaceae; genus Longispora; species Longispora albida. The sequence goes on along the minus strand of NZ_KB903835.1, from coordinate 468,649 downwards.
GCCCACTGCGCGTTGCCGCTGCACTCGCGATCGCCTCCATCGTGCTCATTGGACTTTCTATTACGCTCCGTCGCGAGAGCACTGCTATGAGTGCGGAAATGGAAGCGACCCTCGCCGAGGAGCTGGAGCTGCTCCGCGAGGACGTCCGCGACGACATCCGTACCGCGGCGAAGGCCACCCATGCCGCGCTGCTCCGCGAGGTACAGAGCCTGCGCAACGAGGTCGACTCGCTCCGCGAGCGGCGGCCGGTGGGCGCGGCACCGGTCACAGCGACGGCCTCGGTGCCCGCTGGCGGCCCCGGCGTCGTGCACCACACCGAGACCGTGCAGGTGACGACGCGGCAGACCACGCTCACCGCCGACCACGCTCACCCTGGTGAGCCGGGGCGTGGCCGTGCCGCCGCGTACCCGCAGGAGGCACCGGCCCCCGTTCCGCCACCGGCCCCAGCGCCCGTGGTCGCACGGGCGACGGCCCGGCCGCGCGAGTACGACTCCCGCCCGGCCATCGAGACCAGCCGGATCGAGCCGTCCGCTGTGCTCGGCACGCCGCCCGTGATCGCACGGGGGCAGCAGCACGAGCAGCGGCAGTACGAGCCCGAGCCGGTGTCCTACGGCCGCCGGGCAGCGCCGGAGCCGGTGGAGGACGCCCCGCGCAGGGCGCGCCGCGAGCCGGACCCCGAGCCCGAGCCGCAGCCCCAGCAGCCGAGAAGCTGGCAGCAGCCTCAGCAGATGCCGGCCAGGGACGTGCCGCGCGGCGAGCGGTGGCGCGACGAGCCGCAGGTGTCCCGCGAGCCCGACCCGCGTGATCTCGGTCCGCGTGGTGACGGCCGCCGGGCCGCGCGCCGGGCCGAGTCCGAGGAGGCACCCAGCTTCTCCGACATGCGTACCGGGCCGCGGAGCAAGGATCCGTGGGCCGACCTGCGGTCACCCGACCCCGAGCTGGACGAGCCGGGCACCGCCCGGTCGGCCGGGGAGGCGTGGGCCGAGATGCGCTCCGACCAGCACGGCGACGAGCTGCGGATGGGCGAGCGGCGGGCAGAGATCCGCTCGGGTGAGTACGGGCAGGAGTTCCGGGCCTCCGACCGGTGGGCCTCCGTGCGGCAGGAACCGTCCGCGCCGCGTTCCGGGCGCCGCCAGCAGCGCGAGGCGATCGAGTCGTCATGGCGCGACGGGGAGAACAACGCGCCGCGACGGGGCGAGAGCTCGTCGTGGCGGGGCGCCGAGGACGAGGACGAGCGCACGCTGTCGGGGTGGACGCCGCCCCGGGAGTACACGTACGAGGAAGACACCGGCTACCGGCCGCGCGAGGAACGCTCCCGGGACGAACGCTGGCGCTAGGCAGGCCGTACACAGCGAGCAGCGCGGGCCGGAGGTTCAGCGGCGGCGGGCCGCGCGGTAGGGGACGACCTCCATCAGGTCCTTGAAGGAGTAGCGGCCGAGGCTGGAGCCGACCAGCATGCCCAGCGCGATCGAGACGAGGGTCAGCAGCGCGCCGATCGCGTCCCGCGCGCCGATCGGCACGTCCGTGGCGAGTTCTGTGAGGCTGAGCAGCCCGAGGGCGCCCGGTACGAGCAGCCAGAAGGCGGGCAGGAAGAGCACCTGGGCCGGTGGGGCCGACGGCAGGCGCTGGAGCCAGTAGGCGGCCACGGTCATCACGAGGGCACCGACGAAGCCGCTGAACCGCGCGCCGATCAGGAGCGTGCCGAAGTACTGGCCGGCGTAGGCCACGTACAGCATCAGGGTCAGCCAGAGCAGTGACCGGGTGGGCGCGGAGAAGTAGAAGTACACGCCGAGCCCGAAGATCGCGACGCCCAGCCAGGGCGCCCACGCGCCGAGCGGTGCGATCTTGGTGACGTCAGCCTCGTGGGCACCGGCGAGCTGGGTACCGGCGGCGATCCCGAAGGCGAGCAGCAGCAGCCGGCTGACCCCGTACACGAGCCGGGCCGAGCCGGAGATCATCGCGCCGGTGGCCAGCTCGACGGTCGCCATCGTCAGGGTCGCGCCGGGCAGGAAGGAGACGAGCGGTGGTATGAGGATCCGCAGGGCTGTGTCGTTGAGCCAGGGGCCCGCCACCTGGTACGCGATGGCGGTCACCAGCATGCTCGCCAGCACGGGCAGCGCGAGGGACAGTGAGCGGCTGCGCCGGGCCAGCAGGCCGAGGAGGCCGACGCCGAAGCCGAGGACGACGAAGGCACCGACAGCCCGCAGGGTCGGCTCGACGAGCAGCCCGACGCCGACGGTGAAGAACACGTGGCCGAGCAGTGTGGTCCACGTGCCGAACCTCGGCGGGGCCTCGCGGATCTCGTCGAGCCGGGCCAGACCCTCCGCCGGGGTGACCCTGGCGACCGTGGCGTCGGCGATCAGCTCGTACAGCCTGGTGATCTGGTCGAGACGCAGCCCGCTGCCGGTGGCCTCGGAGAAGTCGGCGCTGCCGCTCGGCCCGCCCACCCGGACGAAGACGCCGGTGGGGAGCACGAACAGCCGGACCTGGTCGGCGCCGTAGGCGTCGGCGATCCGCTGGAGGCGTTCCGTGGTCTGGTTGACCGGGTCACCGGCGTCGCACATGGCGACGCCGAGCCGGCGCAGGAAGGTCAGCAGCTCCGCGAGGTCGCCAGGCTCCGTCATTTGTCGATGTCGCCGACCACGAAGAACATCGAGCCGAGGATGGCCACCAGGTCGGCGATCAGGCAGCCGGGCAGCAGGGTCGACAGCGCCTGGACGTTCGCGTACGAGGCGGTGCGCAGCTTGAGCCGCCACGGCGTCTTCTCGCCCCGGGACACCAGGTAGTAGCCGTTGACGCCGAGGGGGCTCTCCGTCCACGCGTACGTGTGGCCCTCCGGTGCCTTGACGACCTTGGGCAGCCGGGTGTTGACCGGGCCGGTCAGGGTGTCCACCTTGGACAGGCACTGTTCCGCGAGGTCGAGCGAGACGTACACCTGCTCCAGCAGGCACTCGAACCGGGCGTGGCAGTCGCCGGCCGTCCGCGTGACGACAGGGACGTCCAGCTCGCCGTACGCCAGGTACGGCTCGTCGCGCCGCAGGTCGAAGTCGAGGCCGCTGGCCCGCGCGACCGGCCCCGAGGCCCCGTACCCCGCCGCGGCCTCCGCCGTCAGCACGCCGATGCCCTTCGTCCGGGCGAGGAAGATGTCGTTGTGCCGGATGAGCTGGGCGATGTCCTTCATGCCCGCCCGGACTTCGGCGATCGTCTCGAGTGCCCGGCGCGTCCAGCCCGCCGGTACTTCCTCCTTGATTCCGCCGACCCGGTTGAACATGAAGTGCATCCGGCCGCCGGCTGCCTCCTCCATGACGGCCTGGAGCTTCTCGCGTTCCCGGAAGGCGTAGAAGACCGGGGTGATCGCGCCGATCTCCAGCGGGTAGGAGCCGAGGAACATCAGGTGGTTGAGCACCCGGTTCAGCTCGGCCATGCCGGTGCGCAGCCAGGTCGCCCGCTCGGGGACCTCGATGCCCATCAGCCGCTCGACGGCCAGCGCCACGCCCAGCTCGTTGGCGAAGGCGCTCAGCCAGTCGTGCCGGTTGGCCAGCACGAGGATCTGCCGGTAGTCGCGCACCTCGAACAGCTTCTCGGCGCCCCGGTGCATGTAGCCGATGATCGGCTCGCAGGCGGTCACCCGCTCGCCGTCCACGGTCAGTTTCAGCCGGAGCACACCGTGGGTCGAGGGGTGCTGGGGGCCGATGTTCAGCACCATGTCGGCCGTCTCCAGCCCGGCACCGACACCTACCGTCAACTCAGTCACGCCAGCATCGTCCCATGTCCAGGCCCCTGCTTTGGAGCAACCACCAGTGCCTGCCGAGCCCGGCGGGGTCGCACAGCTCCGCCGCCTGGCCGGCCGCGGCGAGTTTGGCCAGGTAGCCGCGGGGATCGGTGCTCGCTTCGGACAGCGGCGGGCGCTGGCCGGTCACCCCCAGTTTCAGCAGCGCGTCCCGCTGGGTGAGCAGCAGTCCGGGTCCGAGGGAGTCCATGGCCACGTGCGCGGTGATGTCCGTGCTTCCGTCCGGCCGCGGATCGACCTGCAATCCTTCCCTGTACCCGGTGAGCGACCCGCCCACCGGCCGATCCGCCAGCGTGTGCCCGTAGTCCACGGCGAGCGCCAGGCCGGTGTGCCCCTCGGTGGCTCTCCGCCAGGCGCGATCCCGCGGCCAGCCGGGCTCGGCTTCGGCAAAGTCCGGCCACCACTCGGCCAGCCAGGCCAGGTCCTCTGCCCCGGCGGGCTCGCCGAGCGTCCCGTCGGTGCGGACCAGCCGGATCAGCCCGTCCTCGTCGCGGCGGACGACGTCGACGGGCACGTTGTCGAGCCATTCGGTCGCGATGAGCAGCCCGGTCGTCGCCTCGGGTACGTCGCGGCGCCAGGCGATGTCCTCGGGCAGCCCGCCGGGGCGGGGTGCCAGCTCGACGGCGGTGAGGGCCGGGGCGATGTCGGCGAGTTCCCGGCCGAGCGCGGTCAGCAGCTCGCCCCGCCCGGCTCCGACATCCACGATGTCCATCCGCTGTGGACGGCCGAGCGCGTCGTGTACCTGCCGGGCCAGCCTGGCGAGCGCTCCGGCGAAGAGCGGCGAGGCGTGCACGCTGGTCCGGAACTGGCTGGCCGGTGCGTTGCGGATGAAGAAGCCGCCCGGCCCGTACAGTGCCCGTTCCGTGGCCTGCCGCCAGGTCTCGGCCGTCACCTGAGCAGTTCCTTCGTGACCAGTCCCATCACGTCCTCCCGGCTGTAGGCGCCGTGGTCGACGCCGATCAGGTGTGTCCCGATCCGTACTGAGAAGGTCAGCATGCACCGGACCTCGACGTCGGCGGGATCGGGGCAGAACGACGAGAACAGTGTCCGCAGGTAGTCCATGCGCAGGTTGTCGACCTGCCGGAGCCGGTCGGCGACAGCCGGGTCCCTGCGTGCCCAGTCGCGGATCGCGAGGTCGACGGCGATGCCGCGCACCACGGCGTCCGTGGACTCGGCGACGATCGTGAACAGCCGGGTCAGCTTCGCCCTGCCGTCTCCCCCACCCTGCTCCACCTGCTCGATGACCGACTGGGACACGCCGTGCGCCCAGGCGTCGAGCATCTCGGCCAGCAGGGCGTCACGGTTGGCGAAGTAGCCGTAGAAGCCGCCCTTGGTGACGCCGAGCGCCTGGGCGAGGGGCTCGATCCGCACCGCCTCCGGCCCGCCGGCCGCCAGGGCCCGCAGCCCTTCCTCTATCCATGCGCCGCGCGGCGTACGGGGCAGGGCCATGTGTGTCTCCCCTCACGTCCTCCCCGATCTATACAGCACCGTATACATCGGGCTAGCCTCAATCCATACGCCATCGTATAGATCGGGGCACGAGATGAGACTCCCCAGTACCGCCCACACCGGCAGGCCATGGCGGATCCACGAGATCGCACCGGACTTCACCGTCGAGGACGTCTGGGCGCTGCCGACGCCGGGCGGGCCGGACGACCTGGCCCGGCTGGTACGGCAGTTCGCGAGCGGGGACGGCGGCGGCAGGAACTCGCCGATCGACGCGCCGGTCGCCAAGGTGCTGTTCGCGATCCGGTGGAAGCTCGGGAAGCTGCTCGGCTGGGACAGGCCCGGCGACGGCTTCGGCGGCCGGGTACCGAGCCTCCGCGACCGGCTGCCCGAGGACCTCCGCGCCGGTGATCGCGGGCCGGACCTCCAGGCTGCGCCCTTCCGTTCCGTGTACCAGGCGCACGACGAGTGGGCCGCCGAGATGGCCAACCGGACCGTCCACACCGTCATGCACCTCGGGTGGGTACCCGACCCGGGCGCCGGGTGCCACCGGGCGCAGATGACGGTCCTGGTGAAGCCGAACGGGCTGCTCGGCTCGCTGTACATGACGGCGATCAAGCCGTTCCGGTACGTCGGCGTGTACCCGGCCCTGCTCCGCATGATCGGGCGCGAGTGGGCGGCCGGCTCGTGAAGCGGCTGACGGCCTTCCGGGTCGGCGCCTGGGCCTGGATCGCCACCGGTACCGGGCACCTCGTGCTCGACGCGCTGATGGAGTTGCGCACCGAGACGCCGGAGATCGCCCGGGCCACGGCGGCGATGCGCGAGTACCGCCTGGCGTTCGGCGGGATCGAGCGCGGCATGGACGAGATCAGCCAGGGCATGTCGCTCGCGATGGGCGTCGCGCTGGTCTTCAGCGGGTTGCTGTTGCTGCGGATGGCCCGGCTGGCTCCGGCCCTGGTGAACCGGTCGTTGTGTGCCCTCGCGCTCGGCATGTCCGCCGTCGTGCTGGCCGTGTCGGTGTGGCTCCTGCCGACTCCGCCGATCGCGCTGTTCACCGTGGCGACGGTGGCCTTCGGCGTGGCGTGGTCGCGGGCTCCGCGGCCGTCCTCGTAGAACTGTCGTACCCCCGGGCCATGATGCTGGGCATGCTGACCGTGGACGAACTCCGGCCGTTCTTCCTCTCCGCCTGGGGGCCAGACACCTGCGACCCCCACGACCTGGCGAGCTGGCACCCCGGCAACCCGGCTCGCGGGCAGTGCGGGCCCACGGCGCTGGTCGTCCAGGACCTGCTCGGCGGGGATCTGGTGTGCGGCGAGGTCCACCAGGACGGCGTGCGGCTCGGTTTCCACTGGTGGAACAGGCTGCCCGACGGCACGGACGCGGACCTGACGGCCGGGCAGTTCCGGCCCGGCGAGGTCGTGACCGGTGGTGTCGTCCGGCATCGGCCTGCCGGGCCGCTCGGCCGGTGCCGGGGTCAGTACGCACTGCTCCGGCATCGGGTCCTCAGTGGAATGGGTGAAGGCGGCGGCGAGGACCGGCCTGGGCTGCCGACCAGGATCGCCGTTGTCGCCCTGACCAGCCCGGATGGCTCGGTGCTGCTCCGGCTCCGCGCGCAGGACGCCGCCGCCGAGCCCGGCCAGTGGGGCCTGCCCGGCGGCCATGTCGAAGCGGGTGAGACGCCAGCCGAGGCCGCCGTCCGCGAGCTGGCCGAGGAGACAGGGCTCAGCGCCGAGCTGCGTCCACTGTGGCAGGACCTACGACCTGATCTGACCGGTGACGCGCCGGCCGTGGAGCTGCACGCTTTCGCCGGCGAGATCGATGCCGGAGTGCCGGAGGACGCTCAGGCCCGCCTCGTACCAGCTGACGAACTGCCCAATGTGGACCTGTCGCCAACAACGGCGGCCGTGCTGCACTACCTGAGGACCCTCAGGACTTAGCCTCAGCGAAGCGGACCATGTTGCCGGCCGGATCGCGGAAGGCGCAGTCCCGCACGCCGTAGGGCTGGTCCGTCGGCTCCTGGAGCACGTCGGCCCCTGCGGCGGAGACGTGCTCGAAGGTCGCGTCGCAGCTGTCGGTCCAGAAGACGACCGCGCCGTAGAAGCCCTTGGCCATCAGGTCGGCGATAGCCTCCTTGTCCTGCTCGGACATGGCCGGGTTGGCGGCCGGCGGCTGGAGCACGATGTCGACCTCGGGCTGGGTCGGCGAGCCGACCGTGATCCAGCGCATCTTCTCGTAGCCGACATCGTTGCGGACCTCGAGGCCGAGGACGTCCCGGTAGAACTCGACGGCCTTGTCCGGGTCGTCGACCGGCAGGAACGTGTGCGAGAGCTTGATGTCCATGCGGTTCACGCTAGTGGCAGTATCTGGTGTCCGAGGCGCGTTCTCCCTGATCAGACCGGGTGAACGATCAGGCGGTCAGGCTGGCTGGTTCCGCGTGGCCAAGCTCCCGATCGTCCGGATCACGTGCCGGGTGAACAGGACGTGCCCGCCCGACCCGATGACCAGCGCCCGGTAGGCCCTGCCCCGCAGCCCAGGGAAGTCCGCGTAGCTGCTCGCACTCAGCCGTGTGCCGCCGTCACCCTCCTCGGCCAGGCCAAACACCAGCCTGTACCGGGAGAAGCGGTGCCGCCCGACCAGCTCCAGGTGCTCGCCCGGCCGGCTGGCGGCCACCTCGAAGCCCGCAGGTGGCTGCGTACCGAGGATCTTCGCGACCGGCCCGCCGACGCCGAGCGACGTGGCGGTGTAGGACTTGAGGGCTGCCCACACGCGCTCGCGCGACGCGGGGATGCGGATCGAGTGCTCGTCGATGAAGTCCATGATCACCAGCGTAGGTACTGGCCGGGCCGGGGTCGTGTTCCCCGGCCCGGCCGCGTGTTCATGAAGCGGCGGGTTCGGTGAGGGCGGCGGGCAGCGGCTTGGTGTGCAGCACGACCAGCTCGGCGACGGCCCTGGTCAGGGCGACGTAGAGCCGGTTCATGCCACGGGGCTCGGCCGCCACGATGTCGGCGGGCTCGACCAGTACCACCCGGTCGTACTCCAGGCCCTTGACCTGGCTGACCGGGATCGCGCCCAGCGCCGCCGCCAGGTGGTCGGGCGCGATGACCGCGGCCTCCTTCTCGCCCTTCTCGTCAGCGATCGCCCCGGCCAGGTCCTCGACCTGGCGGATCGTGAGCGTGCCGCCGGGGCGGAACGACCGGGTCGGCTCGATCCCCTCGGCCAGCGCGCGGGCGGCGAAGTCGGCGATGACCTGCGGCACCCGGTATCCGGTCGGCAGGTCGAGCATCCGCAGGTTCCGCTTGCCCAGCCGCCGCACGAGTTCCGGCCAGGTACCGGCTGCCAGCGGGTGGGTGGCCTGGCCGAGGTCGCCGACGATCGTCATGGAGGCGTGGGCGGCCCGCCGGGCGATCATGCGGCACTCCATCGGCGACAGGTCCTGGGCCTCGTCGAGGATGACGTGCAGGTACACGTCCGGCGCCGCTTCCTCGGCCTCCGCGACCGGCAGCGGCTCGGCCAGCACCGGCACGTACCCCTCCTCGCCGTACGGGTCGAAGCCGTCCCGCCAGCCGGTGACCTTGTGCCCCTCGCGCAGGATGACGGCGGCCGCCCAGCGCTGCGCCGCCCAGTAGTCGGTGGCCTCGAGGGAGTCGCCGGTCGCCGCCATCGGCGTGGCCAGGCCCGGCGCGTAGAGCTGCCAGCCGTTGTTCAGGCTCCAGCTCATCACGAACGTCTCGGCCAGCCGCGCGCCGCTCCCCAGCTCACGCAGCTGCCACTCCGGCACACGGGCCTTCGGCAGTTCCGGTGTACCGAGGATCTCGGCGAGCTCGTCGAGCAGCGGCACGTCGTCCACAGTCCACTCCCCGTCCTGCGCGGGCAGCACGTCCTGCGGGGTCAGCGGCGGCCACCACACGTCGAGGAAGGCGTCCGGTACCGTCCGGCCGTCCAGCAGCCCGGTGAGCACCCTGGCCGCCACCGGGCGGGCACCGTTCGGCTTGATGTCCTTCGCCTCGCACTGTTTCCGGATGTCCGCGCGGGCCTTCGCCAGCACGTCGGCCGTGAGCGGGCCGAGCCGGTCCGGCGCGCCGGGCGGGGTGTCCCAGGCCAGGTCCGTCAGTACCCGGACCATGGTCAGGTCGCCCTTGGCCCGGGCCACCTCTGCGGAGTCCCGGCGGGTCGCGACGACCCCGTCGAACAGCTCACCGAGCGCCCGCAGGTGGACACTGTCCTCGCCGAGCCCCGGCAGCACCTTCCCGATGTACTCGGTGAACACCGTCGACGGGCCGACCACGAGCACCCGGCCGTCGGAGAACTTCCCCCGGTCGGTGTAGAGCAGGTACGCGGCGCGGTGCAGCGCGACCTGCGTCTTGCCGGTACCGGGACCGCCGGAGATCAGCGTGACGCCGGTCGCCGGTGCCCGGATCGCCTCGTCCTGCTCGCGCTGGATCGTGGTGACGATGTCGCGCATGTGCTCGCCGCGTTCCCTGGTGATCGACCGGAGCAGCGCGCCCTCGCCGACCACACCCTCGACGTCCTTGCCGGACAGCACCTCGTCGTCGAGGCCCACGACCTTCGGGCCCTCGCACGTGATGACGCGCCGCCGGTCCACGCCGAGCGCCTCGCCGGGGGTCGCCCGGTAGAACGGCGCCGCCGCCGGGGCGCGCCAGTCCACGACGAGCGGTTCCTTGTCCTCGTCGCGGACACCGAGCCGGCCGACCCGGTAGGTGTACCCGTCCTCGAAGTCTAGGCGGCCGAAGACGATGCCGTCCTCCTGGCCGTCCAGGTCGGACATCCGGGCGGCTGCGCCCAGCACCAGGACGTCCCGCTCGACCAGCCCGGTCGGCGGGCCGGACATGCCCCGGCTGTGCCCTTCCTGCTTCACTTCCCTCGCCTGTGCGCGCATGACCTCCAGACGGTCGTAGACCTTGTCGACTACCTGCTGCTCGACGGCGATCTGACGTTCGGTTTCGGATACGAGCTCGGAAGCGAGTTCGGACACGTGGCTCCTTCGAAAAGCATGGTTCTTCGCGTGCTTGTCGAGAGTAGGTGCTGGCCAGGGCCGCAAAATCAGCATCCAGGGCGATTTGATCTGCTTGACACGCCGATATGCTGGATACAGCAGAGGGGATAGCTGAGGTTCTTCTCCAGCCCCTCTTTCCGGTGAATCCCCTGGTAAGTCGGCTGCGATGCCGCCTGCTCGTCTCTAGGCTCCCGATCATCAGGCGGCAGAGTGCTGCGCGTACGGCGACAGATCCGCGTTCGGCGCGGATCGGAGATGAGCAGGCGGATGGGTTCCCAGTTGTTCGCGATCACTTTCGACGCGGCCGAACCAGCACGGGCAGGGCGGTTCTGGGCCGGGCTCCTCGGCTGGGAGCTGGCTGAGGAGGTGCACGGCGGCGTCGCGCTCCTGCCCGGCTCCGGCAGCGGATACCGGATCCGGCTCGTGCCAGCCGCGGAACCGAAGACCGTCCAGAACCGGATGCACTTCGACCTGACGAGCGAGTCGCCCGAGGGGCAGAAGCAGACGGTGTCCACGGCACTCAGGCTCGGCGGGCGGCACGCCGACGTCGGCCAGACCGGGGACGAGGGTCACGTGGTGCTGGCCGACCCCGAGGGTAACGAGTTCTGCGTCATCGAGGCCGGCAACAACTTCCTCGCCGGTACCGGTGTCATCGGTGCACTGGCCTGCGATGGTTCGCAGGCCGTCGGCTACTTCTGGGCCGAGGCGCTGGCCTGGCCGCTGGTCTGGGACGAGAACGAGGAGACCGCGATCCAGTCGCCGGCCGGCGGCACGAAGATCACGTGGGGCGGACCGCCCGTCGAGCCGAAGGCCGGCAAGGGCCGGGTGCACTTCGATCTCGTACCGGCGGACGGCGGCGGCCAGCAGGCCGAGGTCGGCCGGCTGCTCGCGCTCGGGGCCACGCACGCCGGTACCGCGCCGTGCGGGGATGGCTGGGTGGCGCTGGCCGACCCGGACGGCAACGAGTTCTGCGTGGCCGCCTGCGCGTGACCGGATGACGGCTACGTGCCGGAACCGTCCGCGAGGGTGCGGGTCGCGGTGAGTCCGGCGTCGTTGGCCTTGCTGAGGAAGTCGGCGAGCAGCTCGAGCTGCTGCTCGTCGTAGCCGGCACAGATCTGGTCCAGCGCCGTGTTCATGCCGGCGAACAGCACGTACACCTCCCTGCCCCGATCCGGCAGCGCCCGGACGGTGACCGCGCGCCGGTCGGCCGGGTCCCGCTCCCTGGCGACCCAGCCGGCCCGTTCCAGCCGGTCGAGGATGCCCGTGATGGTGGCCGGGTGCAGCCCGGCCCGGCGGGCCAGCCCGCTCGGGCTCAGCGGCCCGTGCCGGCTGATGAGGTCGAGGCAGTCCATGTCGATGTCCTTGAGGGCGAGCTGGACTCCGACCTGGCGGTTGAGCGTCGACAGCTGGTTGCGCAGGTCCCGCAGCGTGTCCTTGATCTGGGTGGTCAGCTGCCTGCGGGCACTTCGGCCTCCAGATGTTACGGCACTCATATTGTATGAACTCCGAATCTCAGATAGTTTGGTTCTCATACGATACGACAGCGAGAGGGGTTGGGTCATGATCCTGGTAACCGGTGCCACTGGCGCCGTCGGCAGGGAAACAGTCCGGCTACTGGTGGAGAGCGGGGCGAAGGTCACCGTGGTCACCCGCGATCCCCGCGCCGCCTTCCCCTCCGGCACACAGGTCGTTCACCCCAGCGAGGTCGCCGGGCTCGGCGGCGCTCTCAGCGGCGTGGAAGCCATCCTGCTCAGCCCGCGCGCGGCCGGAGCGGACGCCGCTGGCCTGCTGGCTCACGCTCGCGGGGCGGGCGCGAAGCGGGTTGTCGTCCTGTCTGCGCTGACGGTGCAGTACCCGGCGGGGCTCCCCCGGTTCCGGCAGCAGTTCCAGGCTGTCGAGGACATCGCCAGGGGCAGCGGGCTGGACTGGACGATCCTGCGCTGCGCGGACTTCGCCGCCAACACGCTCGCCTGGGCCCGCCAGATCCAGCTGACCGGGACGGTCCGAGGGGCGTACCCGGAGGCGAGGACGTCCACCATCGACGAGCGCGACATCGCCGCCGTGGCTGCGCTGGCGCTGACGGATTCCGTCCACAATGGCCAGGTGTACCTGCTCACGGGCGAGGAGTCCCTGAGCCAGCCGGAGAAGGTCGCCGCGCTCGGTACGGCGCTCGGGCGGCCGTTGTCGTTCGCTGAGTCCACACCGGACGAGATCCGGCGGGGCATGCTGGCCGCCGGGCTGCCCGCCGAGGTACCCGACCGGCTGCTCGGCTCGCTCGCCGACTACGCACGCGAGGCCGGGCCGACGACGGGCACGGTCCGGGAGTTGCTGGGGCGACCGGCTCGCACGTACGCCACCTGGGCTCTGGATCACCGTTCTGCTTTCACGGCAGGAGGGGACCGATGAGGCTCACGATCGTTGCCGCTACGGGCGGGATCGGACGGCACCTGGTCGAGCAGGCGGTAGCGGCCGGGCACGAGGTCACCGCAGTCGCCCGGCGGCCCCGTGACCTGCCGGACGGGGTTCGCGCGGTCGCCGCAGACCTCGACCGGCCCGACGCGGGGGTTCTCGCCGCGGCGGTACGCGACTCCGACGCCGTGTTGTCCGGGCTGGGCCCGCGGAACCCGCGCGCGGACGCTGGCATCACGTCCCGTGGTACGCGTGCGATCGTCCAGGCGATGCTGGCCGAGGACGTCCGGCGGATCGTCGTCGTCAGCGCTGCGCCGGTCGGGCCCGTGCCGGTACCCGGTCAGGTGGAGCCGCCCCGGCACGATCCTGGTGACGGGTTCCTGATGCGGTATCTGGGTACTCCGCTGACCCGGGCGCTGTTCGGCCCGCACTACGCCGACCTCGCCGTCACCGAGCAACTCCTGCGCGACAGCGGGCTCGACTGGACGGTGTCCCGCCCGCCGAAACTCACCGACAGGCCTGTGACCGGCAGGTACCGGACTGCGTTGAACCGCAACATCCGAGGCGGGTTCTCGGTACCGCGCGCCGACGTCGCGCACCACATGCTCGCCATGCTCAACCAGCCGGACACCATCCGGCAGGTCCTCGGCATCGCGAGCTGAGCACGCCGGACCATCCAATGTCCACAGTGGTCGCGTCGGAGTCCGGCCGGTAGGGTCGGCCGGATGACGACGCCGCCGACAGCAGCAGCCCTGGCCGCCGAGGACTTCCTGCGCACGCATCACAACGAGAACCCCGGCCGCCAGTCCGAAGGCTGCGAGGAACTGCTCACCGCCGATGGGCGTACCAGTTATCAGGTCATCGCCGACCGGGTCGCCGGCGCGCGGAGAGTTCTCGACCTGGGCTGCGCCGACGGCATGCTCCTGCAACTCCTCGCGGAAGCCGGCGCCGAAACCCTGGCTGGCATCGACCTGTCCGAGGGCGAACTCGCCTTCGCCCGGCGACGGCCCGCGCTCGCCGATGCGGATCTGCGGTGCGGGCGCGCACAGCAGCTACCCTTCAGCGACAACGCCTACGACGCGGTCGTGTCCCACATGGCTTTCATGCTGATGTCCGATGTGGAGCAAGTCGCGGCCGAGGTGGCTCGGGTACTGGTTCCCGGCGGCGTGTTCTCGGTCGGCGTGGGTGGTGGCGCCGTCGAGGGTGAGGCGCGCGAGTTGTTCCTGAAACTGGCCCGGCCGTACTTCCGGGCCCAGCCTGACGCCGCCCGGACCCCGCCTCTCGGTGACCGCCGGGCCCGCAACCGCGAAGGGCTCGACGAGATCCTCGTACCGCACGGATTCGAGCCAGTCAGCTGGGAGCCGATCATCATCGACCCGCGTGGCACGCCCGAGCGGGTCTGGGAGGTCATGGCGTTCACGCTCTACGAGATGACCGACCTCGGCGAGGAGGAGACGACGGAGCTGCGTTCGCGGTTCCTGGCGGAGTCCCAGTCCATTGTGGGCGGAGACGGCCAGTTGCCTTGTGGCATGCGGATCAACCACGCGACCGCCCGGTACACCGGGCTGAGGTGAACGCGCGGGCTCACATCCGGGATCGCAGCACGTCGAACTCGCAGCCAGGCGAGTCAGGATCGAAGCCGTGCTCGATCAGCCAGCGGCTCGCCAGCAGGCTCCGCAGCGACCACCACGCGCGGACCACGCCGAGGTCGGCACCGGTTCCGTAGCCGGAGACGAGGTCAGCCAGGCGGTCCTCGTGCCCGAGGGTCAGGGTGGCGATGTCGGACATGGCGTCACCCTGGCTGGCCTCCGACCAGTCGAGTATCCCGGTGACCTCGTCACCTTCGGTGAAGACGTGGCTGATCTGCAGGTCGCCGTGCGTGAACACCGGTATCCACGGCCGGAGCGCGGCATCCGCGATCTCGCGGTTGCGGGTGACCAGGTCAGCGGGAAGGACGGCGTTCTCGATGAGCCACGCGCACTCGGTATCGAGGCGCGCGGTGATCTCCTCGCGGGTCTTGCCGGGCCAGGGCGGCAGCGGCGCGTCGTGCAGCTTCCGCAAGGCGGCGCCCGCTGCGGCCCACGCCGCTGGCGACGCGGTCGACGGCTCGCCCAGGCGGCCGAGCGCTGTACCGGAGAGCGGAGCGAGCGCGAGTGCCGGCGGCTTGTGCCACAGGATCTCCGGCGTCGGGACCGGCGCCATCGCCATCGCCGCGACCTCGATATCCATGCGAGCCTGATCCGCGTCGACCTTCAGGAACACGTCGCCGACCCGCAGGGTCGCTCGCTCGGAATGCGCGACGACAACCTCGACTTCATCCACGCCGGCCATTATCACGGGGCCAGCAGCAGCCGTCGCCGTGTTTTAGAGATCCTTGGTGAGGCCCTCTTAGCCGGACCGGTGGCTGCCGGAGGCTAGCCGGGGTTGCCGAGCGGGGCGCCGCGGCCGGCCATGAACACCACGGGGTCGACCGCGCCCCGGCTGCTCAGGTCGCCGTCCATGTGCACCTCGTAGTGCAGGTGGGGGCCGGAAGAGTTGCCCGACGAGCCGATCATGCCGATCGGCTGGCCCACCGTGACCAGGTCACCGACGCGGACGCTCGGCCGGGTCACCATGTGGCAGTAGCGGGTGACGATGTTCTCCGCGTGCCGGATCTCCACGTACCAGCCGCAGCCGCTCACCCAGACGCCGCCGTCCCGGTCGCAGCCCCAGTAGTCGCCGCCCACGTGCGCGTTGCACTCCGCGGTGATCACCGTGCCGGACGAGGCGGCCCGGATCACCGAGTTGCGCGGGGAGCCGAGGTCGACGCCGTAGTGGTACCCGCCGGACCTCGGGCCGAACGAGCTGGTCACCTCGTGCGTGACCGGGGCGGCCCAGCCGCCGGCCGTCACCTGGCCGGGCGGGGCACACCGGAGCTCGTCGGGCTTGGACACGGCGATCGCGCGGGCCCCGCCGCCGGTCAGCGCGTCGACGATGGTCGCGGCGATCGGCTCCCACTTCTGGTACGCCTCGGGAAAAGCACTGACCTGCACGCGCTGGGCTGCGTCCGTGAGCCGCATCAGCTCCCAGCCCTGGATGGTCCGCAGCTTGTCGTAGAACTTTTTCGCGCTCGTCGCCGGGGTCATCAGCTCCTCGACCGTGCCCCAGCCACCCGCGCCGTCCGGCGGCAGCGGACGCTGCTGGAACAGGCCGACGCTGTCGTGGTCGCGGCCGACACCCTCGTGCGGGATGTTCAGGGAACGCGGCACGTTGCTGTTCGCCAGATTCCGCAGGTTGGACTCCTGGAGCGCCGTGCCGATCGCGATCACCCAGCCCCGGGGCGGCACGGTCAGCCGCTGGCCCTCCTGGACGATGAGCGCGGCGTTGCGCATCTGCTCCGGCGTCATCTCGGACAGCTTCGGGAGCTTCTGCAGATCGATCGTGGAACCGGAGCCGCACGCCGCGAGATTCAGGCCAGGCTGCTCCTCCTGCGGGTTGAGCCCGCCGAGCAGGGCAGCGGTGATCCCACCGGCGCAGCACAGCAAGGCGAGCACACCGGCCATCACCGCCGGAATGATCACCTTCTTTCTCACCTTCGGCGCTCCCAGTCGATGGTGTCCACCCGCCACTGTCCATTCTGGGCGATGAGACGGAGGGTCAGCGTGCCAGAATCCACCGGCAGCCGGTACTCCACGAATGCCTGGCCGGCGAACGCACCCGGTACCGGGTCGCCGGTGATCCGCTCAGCCGGCACGCCGGCCGGGTCGACCCCCTTGAGCTTGTCGAGCAGCGCGGCGGTCGCGTACGGCTTGAGGCCCGTCAGCCACTGCTCCCCCGACACACCCGTGTGCCGGAGCCACGCTGACGTGAACGTCTTCGCGACGACGTCGGGCGGGGCGAAGCCCGCACCCGTCGACGGGCTGGCCGGCGCCCGGCTGGGCTCCAGGTCATGGCCCTCGTCGGCGTGCTCCTGCGTGGCCGGTACAGCCTGGGTACCGGTGCCGCCCGGCATGACGGGCTCGCCGCCCGGCGCGGGCCCCGCGAGCCGGACCGTGAGTACCAGACCGGCGATGAGCAGGGCGAGGCCGAGTGCGATCCCGTACCGGGCACCCAGATAGGACAGCCAGCGCATCGGCTACACCCGTTCCTCCGCTCGGGACTCCGCTGGGCGGTACACCTCGCCACCCCAGGTGTCCGCCTGGGAACGCGGGGCGGACGGAGCCGGCCTGGCCTCCCGTACCGGAGCCTCGCGTGGTGTCGAGGACGGGGCGGATGTCGACTCGGGCCTGGATGTCGTCTCGGCGCGGGCCGGGGCCTCCTCCACCCTGGACTCCGCGCGCGGCGAGCTCGTGGTGCTGGTCTGGTCGGCGGCCTTCTGCTCCGGCTCCGTGGAGGCCTTCGAGGCGACCGCAGCCGAGCGCAGGTCGGCGAAGAAGCGCTCCCGCCAGCTCGCGCCGGGGGCCGCGGCACCCGACTCCTTGCCAGCCATCTGGGTGATCCGCCGGTACGGGCGCAGGAGCATCCAGCCGACCACGCCACACAGCCAGATCAGCACCACCTGCAGCCAGCCAGGCAGGGCAGCGGTACCCATGATCTGGTCGACGGCGAAGAGGTAGATCGCCGCCCCGGTACCGAAGATGAGGATGTTGAACACGGCTGCGACCACCGCGTTCATCAGCCGGCGGAAACCGGCGCTCGCTGGCCGGAGCAGCGCGAGCGTACCGATGACGGGCGCCGCGATCACCGCCCAGCGGAACAGCACGAAACCGAGCAGCACGAGCACCGAGGCCGTGATGTCGAAGAACGCGTACGCGAGGGAGGCGAGGATCGCGATGAAGCCGGCCCCGATCCGGTCGGTGCCGCGCATGCCCTGGAGGTACTCGTAGGCCTCCGGGTCCTCCGACTTGATCTGCTCAGCGACCCGCTGCCACTCGTCGGCCTTCTTGGTGATGATGATCTGCCGCTGGACCGGCTCCTTGCGCATCAGCTCGGCCTCGTCCCAGGAGAAGGACTTGGCGTCGTAGAGCGCCATGCCGTACTTCTGCGCCGTCACACTGTCCGCGCTGCCGAGCGTGCCACGCAGCCAGTTCTTGTACAGCAACGTATCCACGGCGCTGTCGCCGGCGCGAACGGCCGGCGGCCGGTTGTCCTTGCACGCGGCAGGATTGGGCTGCGGGCACTTCTCCGGCGGGATGTCCTTCACCGACGGGCCGACCGCGCCGTGCACGGCGGACAGGCCGCCGGTCAGGGTGGCGTCGGCCAGGCCTGCGGCCTTGGTGGGCCAGGTGGCCAGAGCTGTCACGATCACCAGCACGAACAGCGCCCAGCCAGCCGTGGTCATCGTCGCCGACATGTCCGACTGGCGGGAGCGCCACAGCAGGTAGAGGCCGACGACCGCCAGGGTCAGCGCGCCGAAGACCGTGAAGACCTTGGTGTACACCGCCTTGGTGGCCTTCTCCACCAGCGGGTCAGCCCAGCCCCACAGCTCCTTGGGCTGCCAGGCGCGCTCGCGCAGCGCGTTGGCCGCGCCGACGATCCCGGTGGCGAGCATGAACTCGCCGTTGGCGATCGTGTTCTCGAACTTGTACGACGGGTGCATCGTGGTCTGCACGCAGTCGATGTCGTAGGTGGTGAAGTCGTACCCGGCGTAGCCGTACTTGGAGTACATGCCGGTCACGCCGGGCTTGCGGGAGGACTCGGGGCGGGAGGCGAACCAGCCGGCCATCCCGGAGTCCGGCGCGCTCGGCGTCGGGGCCTTGAGGCACTGGGCGCGCGCCGAGCTGACCTTCTGCAGCCGGTCGACGCACTCGGTGAGCTTGCCGGGCTCCCGCCATTCCTCCAGGCTGCACGGGGCAGCCGCACCGGCCGGAGCGACCGGTACGACGAGCATCAGGCCCGTGACGAGTGCGGTGAGAAGAATGGCTGCCCAGCGACGATGGCCGGACACTACTGACTCTCCTGTGCAGTAGCCTCCGCAGCCGTCATCGGCGTGGTGTCCAGGAAGTCCAGCAAGCCTGGCACGTAGGAGATGTCCACTCGCACCTTCTGCACCCGCCCATCCACGTCGCGCATCACGAACTCCCGGAATCCGAGCCGATCCTGTGATGATGCCTCAACTTGGGAGAGTGTCGCCAAGGTCTGCTCATATCCGACCCCGCGCGGCACTCTGAGCAGGCGCAGCGCCTCCTCCGCGATCTCGGAGTCCTCGGCGATCCGTCCCACGAACACAGTGGACACGAGGTTTTGCACGTCGAGTCCGAGAATGTCTTTCGGGTTCTGGGAGGCGACCAAAGCTGCCAGGTTCCACTTTCGGGAGTCGCGGGCGAGCCGGACCAGGAAGGACCGGCCGGACCGCCAGCCCTCCATGAAGTGGGCCTCGTCCAGGCCGACGAGCTTGCGCCGGTGCATGTCCCCGGAGTAGCAGCGCCGCACGGCCAGCCGGTGTGCCGTGTGGAGCATCGGCAGGGCGAGCTGCTCCTCCGCCGACCAGTACTCACGCTCGATCTTGAGGTCTGGCAGGCGCAGGCCCGCCATCGTGATCACGGTGAGCGTCTTGTCGTCGCCGAGGGCGCCCTCCGGCGGACGGCCGAAGAACAGCAGCGCCAGGGGCATCTCCGCCGTGTCAAGCAGCAGATTGCCCAGCTCACGCGAGTGGTCGTCGCCGTCCTGGAGCGCCTTGACGATGTCGTCGAGGGTCGCTGTCTCCTCAGCCGGTACCTTGCGGACGGCGTGCCTGAGCAGCGTGGCCGTGCGGGACTCGCGGGCCACCTGCGGCGGGACGAGCATCGAGCAGATGTCCTGGACGAGCATCCGGCGTTCGGCGCGGGCGTTGCCGAGCGCGATCTGGAACTCGCGGTCCCCTTCGGACCCGACGGCGAAGTGGGTGCGCTGTGGAGTGGGGATCAGCGCGTACGGCGCGAGGGTCCCGTGACCGGAGCCGGTCAGGTTCAGCACGCGGGAGTACGGCTTGAGTTCCGGCATCTCGCACAGCCGGCCGAGCGGCCCCGACGGGTCGAGCATCGTCACCTGGACGCCACGCCGGGAGGCCAGGTAGCCGAGGGCACCCATCAGGGTCGACTTGCCACCGCCGGGCTCGGCGACGAACACGGCCAGCCCGGAGCGCTCACGTACCTCGGTCGGGAAGTGCACGTCGAGGAACACCGGCCGGCGGCACGTACCAGCGGTGCGGCCGATCAGGTCACCGCGCCGGTCGCCCACGGTGGACGCGGCCTGCGGGAGCGCGGCGGCGAAGAGCTTGACCGGCATCCGGCGCACGTACCCGGAGTTGGCGATCGGCTCACCCGGGATGAACTCGCGGGCCAGCCAGTCCTGGTTCTTCGGGTGCTGGAGGGACACGCGCAGCTCACGGGAGTACATCTGGATGAGCTTGCGGGCGCGTTCGAGTGCCTCCTCGCGGCTGTTGCCGCCGACGGCGATCCGGTGCCAGCCGTGGACGCGGGCAGCGTCGATCGGCAGGCCGGTGGTGACCTCGTCACCGATGCCGAGCGCCCGCTGGGCGAGGCGTTCGAGCTCCGGCGGCGCGTCGATGCCGTGGTCGGCGTAGTCGCGCTGCTGGGAGCGGATCATGCGCAGCCGGTGCTCAAGGTTCTTGAAAGTGTCGTTCTGGCCGAGCGCGTCGACCCGGCTGGAGATCTCCATCGGGTACGGCAGCCGCTCGTGGAAGTGCAGCCACGGCTCGTGCCGCTCGGGGATCTCCAGCGGCTCCATCCGGCCCACGGTCAGCACGCACACGTGGCGTTCCTCGCCGGTCAGCCGGTTGACCAGCTTCACGGTGGAGCCGTACGGCGTGCGGTACCGCTCGATGTGCTCGGTCATCGCCAGCAGGTCCCCGCGCTCCCACTCGCCGGAGCCGACCGGGGACATCTCGCGCGGCGGTGACATGCACAGCGCGACGGAGCGGTAGAGCAGCCACTCGAGTTCCTTGACGGTGACCCGGCGGCCGCGCATGCCGAACGCGCCCAGCACCTCGTCGAACTGCTCGACGAGCCGCGCCGTCCGCTTGCGCTCCGACTCGGTCACGCCCTTGCCGAACATCCGGCTGATCTTCTCGCTGAGCGAGTCGCCGAGCGTCCGGCGGGCGAACGTGATGCCGAGATACGTCTGCCCCTCGGCGTGGTTCACCTGGAGCAGGTGCTTCTGCGCGTTGACCAGGTGGTCACCCCAGCTCGGCGCGCCGGGGACCGGCGGGAGCGGCCGGGGCGTGTGGGCGTCCACTGTGCGCGCCCACTCGTCGGCAGGGAACGGCATGGTCGTCCGGCGCAGGTGGAGGCGGAAGCCCGCCAGGCCGGCGTACTGCTCGGAGATCGCCACGATCAGCGCCTCGCGCTCGGCGTCCGGCCGGAAGGCCCAGCGGACCTCCGGCAGCCAGTACCACGCGGTGATCGTGTTCGGCGTGAACGTCAGGTGCCCGGCGACCTCGGTGATCGCCATGTCGGCGACCGGGTCGCGGTCACGGAACCTGGGGAGCTGCCGCTTCGGCACGCCGTCGCGGATCGGCTGGAGTGCCCTGCTCGGGACACGGCGGGGCTTCGGGTCGGCGCGCACCGGCTCGGGCACGACCGGCTGGGGCCGCCGTCCGATGCGGATGTCCTCCGTGGGCCGGTTGTCCCGGTCGGGGCGGGAGCCGGGCGGGGCGCTGGCCCGGCCGGTGACCTTCGGCGCGAGCTGCTCACCAGTCTCCGCCGGTGCCCGTACTGCCTCGACGGCGGCCGAGAACAGCTCGTCTACGTGCTGGGCGAGCGGGTCGGAGTCCGGTGGGCGCGGGGTGGGCGGCGTGGGTGGAACAACGGGCGGAGCGGGTGGCGCCGGCTGCGGGCGAGGCTCCGGGGCGCGCGGGGGCACAGTGGATGGAGCCTGCACGACAGGAGGCACGGGCGGCTCGGGCCGGCGGCGAGGTGCCGCTGGCGGCGCGGTCGCGGCAGCCTGAGGCGCTGTGGGCGGCATGCCCGGGGCGGCAGGCGGGATGACCTGCTGGTGTCCCGGCTCCTCGATCCGGCGGCGGACCGGCTCGCGTCGCGGAGCCTCCGCAGCGCGCCGGTCCACGGGAGGACGGTCCACAGGAGGACGGTCTCCGGAAGGACGGTCCACAGCGGGACGGCCTGTAGCCGGCCGGTCCACAGCGGGACGGCCGGCCGGCGGGGCGGGTACGGCAGGGGGCGCCGGGCGTTCGGCGGCGGCCTGTTCTGGCGCTGACGGCGTGACCAGGCCCAGGAACGGCGACAGGGTCGCGTCGTCAGCGTCCAGGATCGACGAGCTCATGTCGGCGCCGGGCGCGCGGAAGACCGCGACCGGCCCCGCCTGGCCCGGGACCGGCGGCTTCTCGCCAGCTGCCGGGGTCGGCTCGCCTGGCCTGCCTGGGGCGGTGGTCATGTCAGCTCCTCGCGGATGAGCACCCGACGGGCGACCAGCCTGGGTTCCCGCTGTTCGGTGCGGGGTTCCGTGGTCCGGCGCCAGTCGGTGAGCGCGGTGCGGATGACCATGCGGGCAGGACGGTCCGGGTCGACATGCCGGAACACGAACGACGTGGTCACCATTGCCAGCGCGATCTCCCACGCCGGGAACAGGTCAACCTTAAGGCTGAACAGGTAGTGAATGAACATGAAAACGGGTACTAACGCGATGAAAAGTCCATATTGCGCGTACGGCAAGTGGACCGGCAGCGTGTACCCGGGCGGGCCCAGGTAGACCAGACGAGCCCGGTAGATGTCGTCATCTGTCCTCAGCCGCATGGTCAGCCCGTCTCAGCAGTCACTGCTTGGTGAACAGGAGCTTGATCAGATACTCGCCGAGGAAGAACAGCGTCGCGGCGCCGGCCACGAAGACCATGCCGACGATCGCGATCGCGGAGCTGGTGAGCACCTTGGACACTTCGCCCTTGTTGGCACGGCCGATGAAGATCACGCCGAGCACGGCGAGCAGGATCGGCACGATCTTCGTGGCGAAGAAGCCCAGGACACCAGTCGTGTTGATTTCTGGGTCGGCGGCGAGCAGCACAGGGCCGGCGGACTGCGCGGCCTGCGCGAATTCCATCACGGACATGTGGACCTCCCCGGCTGCGACCGGGCACCCCGGCCGCCATTTGTCTAGCTTTCCGGAAAACCAAGCTGAGTGGTAGTAAGCGGCGACCTTGTGTCGTGAGTGAAGCTCACGGTGAGCATGAACCTACATTGCGCCCAACGGGCAGACAAGCTAAGAAGACTGTGCACGAGGTCCTTCCGGCACACCAGGTCCGACCAGGGAGGTGTGGCATGG
The DNA here is from genome assembly GCF_000379825.1 of Longispora albida DSM 44784. Classification (GTDB taxonomy): domain Bacteria; phylum Actinomycetota; class Actinomycetes; order Mycobacteriales; family Micromonosporaceae; genus Longispora; species Longispora albida. Next base: position 445,739 of record NZ_KB903835.1, on the reverse strand, counting down.
TACGGATGGCGATCGCCGGCACGATGATCATGTTTGCCGGCCTCCTGATGGCGGGTTTAAGCGGATATGACCTCGGCGTCGCCCGGGCCGCGCGCGCCCTCCGGGTCGGCGTGGCCACGGCCAGGGCTGCGGGCGGCCGCAGCACCGTGCCCGGCGCTGGAGCGTCCACGGTGGCCCTCGGCACCGCTGGCCGGCCCCACCTGGGTACCGGGCCGCTCGCGGTGTCCGCTGTGGCCCTCGGGTTGCTGCTGGCCACGGCCGGGGCTGGCGGGGTCGTGTGGTCGGTGCCGGTGACTCCGCTCTGGCACTGGGTACTGGTGGCGGGCTCCGGGGCGCTGGTGCTGCTCGCGGGGCTGCTCGGGGTGACGAAGCTGGTCCGGCGGGTGGAGATCTCCGCGTACGCGAAGGGTGCGGCGCTGCTGCCGGTGCTGGTGCCGGGCATGCCCGGGATGCCGCAGGTACCGGTGCAGCCCCAGGTGGCTGGCACGCCGCAGGTGTACGGCACGCCGCAGGTAAATGGCACGTCGCAGGCCGACCCGGTGATGGCGGCTGGGGCTGCGGGGGCGGTCTTGTACGACCCGGCGGTGCCGGAGGACGCGCAGCTGGGCTGGGTGTACCTGGATGCCGCGGGTACGTGGCTGGTGGTGGTGGCCGCTGAGGACTGTGCGGGCCGCCGGTTCGTCCGGCTGACGGATTTCCGCCTCATGCCGATCGGGCTCGTGCAGTTGCCCGTGTCGGCGGCCGGCGCGGTCGAGCTGGCGGTGTGGCCGCTGGACGAGGCCGGGCCCGAGGCGGCCGAAGAGCGGGATTAGCCTGGTCAGGTGAGTACACCTGTCATCCTCGGCGTCCTGAATGTCACGCCTGACTCGTTCAGCGACGGCGGCAGGCACCTGGACACGGCCGCCGCGATCACCAGGGGCCTGGAACTCGCGGCAGAGGGCGCTGACTACGTCGACATCGGCGGCGAGTCGACCCGGCCGGGTGCCGCACGGGTCGACGAGGCCGAAGAGCTGGCCAGGATCATCCCGGTGATCAGGGAGCTGAGCCGGTCCGGCGTCAGGATCAGTGTGGACACCACGCGGGCCGCTGTCGCGGCGGAGGCCGTCGCGGCCGGGGCCTCGATCATCAACGACGTGTCGGGCGGGCTCGCCGATCCGGGGATGGCCCGGGTCGCCGCCGAGACCGGCGTGCTGTGGGTGCTGATGCACTGGCGCGGCCACTCGCGGGACATGCAGTCGCAGGCTGTGTACTCCGACGTGGTCACCGAGGTCCGCGACGAGCTGGCGGCGCGTGTGTCGGAGGCGCTGGCCGCCGGGGTGAAACGTGAGCAGCTCGTCCTCGACCCGGGGCTCGGATTCGCCAAGACCGGTGAGCACAATTGGCCGCTGCTGGCGCGCATGCCGGTACTCCATGAATTGGGTTTGCCTTTGCTGATCGGAGCGAGCCGGAAATCCTTCCTGGGCGCACTCCTGGCAGACAAGAATGGCACTCCCCGCGCCGCTGATGGCCGCGAATATGCCACTGCCGCGATTAGTCTGCTGTCCGCGCAGGGCGGCGCGTGGGGACTGCGCGTGCACGACGTCCGCGCGACAGCAGATGTCCTTGCCGTGCTCCACCGGATGGAACAGGAACGATGACCGACCGCATCACACTCACCGGCCTGCGGGTGCGCGGCTATCACGGCGTGTACGAGTTCGAGCGGCGCCAGGGCCAGGACTTCGTGGTCGACGTCGTGCTGGAGCTGGACCTGGCCCGGGCGGCGGCGAGCGACGACGTGGCCGACACCGTCCACTATGGCGAGCTTGCCGCCCAGCTGGCTGCGATCGTGGCTGGCGAGCCGGTGAACCTCATCGAGACCCTGGCCGACCGGCTCGCGAGCGCATGCCTGGCAGACACGCGGGTCCGGGCCTGCGAGGTCACCGTCCACAAGCCGCAGGCGCCGATCGAGCAGGAGTTCGCCGACGTGTCCGTCACGGTGCGCAGATCATGAGCCGGGCGCTACTGTCCGTCGGGTCCAACCTCGGCGATCGTCTCGCCACCCTGCGCGCCGTCGCCGGCGCGCTGTCCCCGGTGCTGCTCAGATCCTCTTCCGTGTACGAGACGGAGCCGTGGGGCGACGCCGGCCAGCCCGGATACCTCAACGCGGCACTGCTCGTGGAGGGCGAGGCCGACTGGCTCGTCGTCGCCAGGCAGCTGGAGTCGGACGCGCGGCGGGTACGTGACCCGGAACGGCAGTACGGGCCGCGCACGCTGGACGTCGACGTGATCATGGTCTGGGACCCCGATCCGGTGCTGTCCGCCGACCCCGAACTCACCCTGCCGCACCCACGGGCGCACCTGCGGGCCTTCGTGCTCGTCCCGTGGCTGGAGATCGATCCGGGCGCCGAACTCCCCGGCCACGGCACCGTCGCAGCCCTGCTCGACACTCCGGCCCTGGCGGCGGATGCCCGCGGCGTGCTCCGGATCGGTACGTTGAAAGCATGACCGAGCCCACGCCCAGCCTCCGCCCGACCAGCGCAGCGACACTGTTCGTCGCCGGGCTGGGTACCGCAGCGCTGGTCTGGGTGCTCATTGACAGGTACTACGGCGACTTCCCCCGGCTGACCTGGCTGCCAGCCCTGACGCTCGGGCTGCTGGCCTGCGCGGAGGCGTACGCGGCCTGGACCACCCGGGCCCGCATCGCCCGGAAGCCGGGCGCTGCGCCGCTCGAACCGCTGACCGTCGCGCGGTTCGCGGTGCTGGCCAAGGCGTCCTCGCTGGCCGGGGCGATCTGCACCGGCGGGTACGGCGCGATCGCCCTGTGGCTGTGGGCCACCTCCGACCGGCTCACGGCAGCCAACCAGGACCTGCCCGGCGCCCTGCTGGGTTTCGGGGCCTCGGCGGCACTCCTGGCAGCGGCTTTGTGGCTGGAACACTCGTGCCGAATTCCCCCGGAGACCAGGGATGTCGACGAAGGCCCTTCCCTGAACTGAGATCACTGGGTACGGTCCCGTGGCATGGCCCTTGACGCCGCCGCCGCCCAGCCACTGGGCAAGGACCGGCTGTTCGTCCACGTCGTGTGGGAAGTCCTGCTCGCCTGTGCCGTGACCGCCGTGGCGGTCGCGCTGTACGCGCTCGAGCCCGACACGTACCGGCAGCCCTCGCTGCGGCACTCCCTCGTCTGGATCGTGGTGATCCTGACGCTGGCGATCGGAGTCTCACTCACCGTCCGCGCCGGAGTGGTGAACCTGGCCGCCGGGCCGGTCGCGGTGTGGTCCAGCAACCTGTTCGCCCGGCACGACTACGACGGGTACGCGGTCGCTGGCGCGTACGCGGTCGGCGGGGCCCTGGCCGCCGGGCTCGTGCTGGCGCTGCTGGTGTGCGTCTTCCGGGTACCCGCGTGGGCCGCGAGCCTCGGCCTGGCCCTGCTGACGGTCGCCGTCCCGCTGCCATACGTGCCCAGCCTGGAGAACGCGGCACACCGCAGCGAGAAGGAGATCCGGATCTGGCTGGTCTGCGCGATCGCCGTGTCGCTGCTCGGCGGGCTGCTGATGCTCGCCAGAGGGCCACGGCGGGCGCTGTCCCAGTACCGGATCGACGGCGACCCGGCCGGGCGGCCCGGCCCCGGGCCCTCGCTGCTGGCCGCGCTGACCCTGGTCGCCTCCTGCGGGCTGGCGGGCCTGGCCGGCATCATGCACACCCTCGCGATGCGGCAGCCCGTCGAAGCCACCCAGCTCGGGATCACGCTGAGCACGGCAGCGCTCGCCGCGGTACTGATCGGCGGCGTCAGCGCCTACGGGCGGCGCGGCGGAGTGGCCGGCACGGTACTCGGCGTCTTCCTGGTGATCGCGCTCGACAAGCTGCTCAACCACAACACCGGCTACCAGCTCGGCCTGCTTGGCACGGCGGCGATGGTCCTGATCGCTGGGCTGCTCGTGACCCGGCTGATCGAGTGGCGTACCCAGCCGAGGCCACCCAAGCCCACGCTCCTCGACCCGCTCTCCGACCCAGCCGACCAGCCGATCTGGCCCGGCGAGAACCCGGCCAACGATGGAGACACCGAGCCGCCGTGGGCCGTCAGGGAACCGGACGAGGCGCCGGCCCCGTGGGCCGTACCGCACCAGGCACCCCGGCACGGAGCCGAGGAACGCGAAGGGGCCGGGGCGGACATCGACCCTTGGGACACGCCGCCGACCCGGTACAAGGTCTGAGTCAGGCAGCCTTACGGGCGGAGCAGACCCGCCAGCCGTCCTCGTCAACGGTTTCGAAGATCCACGGCTGAACGTCCTCGGTACCCGAGGCGGCCAGGCCAAGTTCAACTTCCACAGTGGACGAACCTTTGAGCTGAAGATTACGCACCGTCACGGCGAAGCGGGTGTTAAATCGCTTCTCACGTTGAGCAAGGTCGGCCGCCAAGTCCCGAAGCGGTGCCAGCTGTGGCTTCCTGCAGCTGAAGCGGGCGACGGCTGACTCGTCGCGCTGGGTGAACAGTGCGTCGACGAGCTGGGTGACCGCGACCGTCGGCGTGCTTCGGTCGATCTTGGTTTTCTCGTCGTAGACGTTCAGGGCGAGCCAGCCTGCCGAGATCAGTACCAGGGCTGCCGCGATGCCGGCGATCAGCGCGATCCGGCGGCCGGCCAGGCGGCGCTTCGCCGGGGCCGTGGTGGCTGCGGGCGGGGCTGCCGGGCCGGCGGCGGGTTCCGTGGCGCGCTGGGCGGGGACTTCTGCGGCTGCCGGGGGCTGATCGGGGATCGTGGCTGGTGGCTGGGTGCTCGAGGGCTGGGCCATGGGCCACATGGGTTCCTCGGGTTCGGCACCGCTCATGCCGGTCACTGTACGCGGTACGGGCCATGCCGGGCAGGATGCCGCGACCGGCTGGCGGAGGTGGCGGGGTACGTTCACGGGCGTGGCGAGTACTGGCAAGGATTCCCGCGAGCAGGCGTACGCCAGGGGGCTGTATCCCCGGCCGAAGAACGAGGGCCGGTCGCGGAACATGAAGGCCAACCGCCGGTCGGACACGAAGCCGGAGGTGGCGCTGCGGAAGGCGCTGCACGCGCGTGGCCTGCGGTACCGGAAGGACCTGCGGCTGGACCTGCCGTCCGGTGTCCGGGTCCGGCCAGACATCGTCTTCACCGCGCGCAAGGTCGCCGTGTTCGTGGACGGCTGCTTCTGGCACGTGTGCCCGGTGCACGGCCGGGAACCGACCAGTAACGAGTGGTACTGGACGCCGAAGCTCCGCCGTAACGTCGAACGGGACAAGGCCGCCAACGAGGCTCTTGCCGAGGCCGGCTGGCAGGTGGTCCGGCTCTGGGAACACGAGACGCTCGACGACGCGATCACCGCCGTGACCACGGCTCTGTCCGGCCACAGTGAACGACGCCCCTGACAACGCCCGTGGCGGCGTTCTGGATCGGGTGCCCGCTCTGCGCTAGCGTTCTCGAAATGGGATTGGGAGCTCTGCGGTCCGGGGTCGAGCAGGCGGTCGCCCTGCACCGGCAGGCCTCGGGACTGCTGGCGGCGGTCCGGCGCGCGCTGGAGGTGCCGACCGCCAGCGGTTACTCCGCTGAGTCCACGGCCGAGCAGCGGGTCATCGCCGAGCGCATCGCCCGCACGGCGCAGGAGATCGCTCCCGGCTGGCTCGGCGGGCCGCTGACCGCTGACGCCGACTACCCGGTACCGGAGAGTCACCGGCTGATCAGGGTCGGTGAGGCGCGGCCACTGCCCGACGCCTCCTTCCCGCTGCTCGTGCCGCTGCTCGGTGCCGGGCATCTCGCGATCGACGCCGACGCCCGCAACCCTGCCGCGACGGCGCTGATCCGGACGGCTCTCCTTCGCCTGCTGGCGAGCCTTCCGCCGCGTGACCTGCGGATTCTGATCGCTGACACGGCGACGATGGGTGCGGCGACCGCACCGTTCCGGCCGCTGTTCGAGAGTGGCACCCTGCCACCGCCGGTCACCAGCCGTGACGGGCTCAAGCAGGTGCTGGACGAGGCCGAGCGGCAGATCAAGGCAGCACACCACGATCTGCCGTACCTGCTGGTCGTGATCGCCACCGCCCCTGAGCTGCTCGAACCGGCTGACACCGCCCGGATCGCCGCTCTCGCGCACGCTGGCCCGGCCGCGAAGCTGCACCTGCTCGTGACCGCCCACACCGGACAGCCGCTGCCGAAGAGTACGCAGCTGGCGCTCGGCCCGGCGCACGCGCTGCTGATCAGCCCCGGCGGCGAGTCGTCGACGATTCCCATCCATGTCGACCAGGCCCCGCCGGACGCGCTGATCGAGCGCATCGCCACCCGGGTCGCCGCCGAAGCACAGCAGGGCAGCCGTACGGAACTGGCAGCGCTGCTGCCCGCCCAGCGCTGGTCGGAGTCGAGCCGGGCCGGGCTGCGGACCACTGTCGGGCGGGCCGGCCGGGCGGAACACACGCTCAGCTTCGACGACGCCACTCCACACTGGCTGGTCGGCGGCCGGTCGGGTGCCGGTAAGACAGCTTTCCTGGTGACGATGCTGTACGGGCTGGCGACGAGGTACGGGCCAGCCGACCTGACCCTGTACCTGCTGGATTTCAAGGAGGGCGTGAGCTTCACCGAGTTCACCCCGACCGAGCGCGACCCGTCGTGGATCCCGCACGCGCGGGCCGTCGGCATCGAGTCCGACCGGGAGTACGGTGTCGCCGTCCTCCGGGAACTCGACGACGAGATGACCCGGCGGTCGAGTGTGCTCAAGCGGGCCGGCGTCACCAAGCTCGCCGACCTCGAATCCGCCCCGGCCCGGATCGTCTGCGTGATCGACGAGTTCCAGGTGCTGTTCGACGGCAACGACCAGCTCGCCAGGGACGCCGTGGCCCTGCTCGAATCGCTCGCCCGCAAGGGCCGGTCGTACGGCATCCACCTCGTCCTCGCCAGCCAGACGGTCAGCGGGGTCGAGGCGCTGTACACCAAGAAGGAGTCCATCTTCGGCCAGTTCGCCGCCCGGATCGCGCTCCCGGGTGGCGGCGGGGTGCTCGACCCGATGAACAACGCCGCCCAGGCGCTCCGGCTCGGTGAGGCGATCATCAACGTGTCGGCCGGCGCGGCCGGGCACGACACGATCATCCGGTTCCCCGACCCGAACGCCGAGGCCGACACCCTGACCGAGCTGCGGCACGCGCTGTGGCAGGCCCGGCCGGCCGGTTCGGAGCCGCCGAGCGTGTTCGAGGGGTACGCGGAGCAGCACGTCCAGGCCGATCCGATGTTCCAGGCCCCGGCCCAGCGCCGCCGCCCCGAGATCATCGTCGGCCGGAACGTGGACGTGCCCGGCTCCACGGCCGCCTTCCCCCTCGACACCAGCCCCGGCCGGCACATCGCCGTCCTCGGGCCGAGTGAGGTCGGGGCTGACATCCTGCACGCTGCCGTCCTGGGACTCGCGCGCCAGCACGAACCAGGCGAGGCACGGTTCTGCCTGGCCCCGCTCGTCGCCGCAGCCGACCCGGTCTGTGCGGACGTCGTCACCGACCTCGACCGGCTCGGGCACAGCTACGAGCTGCTCGACGCGTACACGCTGCGCAACACCCTCGCTGGCCTGGCCGACCCGGCCACCGACGGCCGCCAGAAGGCCACGTACCTCGTCCTCTTCGGAGCCGACGCCGCCAGCGGCATGCTCGAACAGCGCGATCCGGACCGAGGCCGCTCCGGGCTGGCCGACCTGCGGGACCTGCTCCGCTCCGGCCCGGCCCGCGGGGTGCACGTGCTCGGCTGGTGGCGCGGCCTGCGGCGGTTCAACGAGGACATCGGCGGGTCCTCCGGCCGGGAGGACGTCGCCTGCCTCGTCACGCTCAACCTGCCGGGCTCGGAGGTCGCGATGCTGCTGGGACAGGCACAGCTCGACTGGCAGTACCGGCCCAACCGCGCACTGCTCATCGACCGGCACACCGACCGCGTGTCGACCTTCGTGCCCTACGTCCGCCCCGGGCGGTACGCGTGAACTCCACAGCGGACGGGTCATGAGCCGCCCGACCCGTGGCAGGCGGGCCCGGAGTCACCCGCGCGGGTACCCGGCGTCCCGCCGCTCCCGGAGATACCGATGACAGCATCCTCAAGGGGCACTCGATGACGTGGCGCGACTACGCGACCCTGGCCGGCCAGCTCGAAGCACACCGGGCCGTGCAGGCGGCCAGCGCTGCCGGGCACGCCGGGGCACGGTCCACGCTCGGAGCCGAGCTGGCCGCGATCGACGAGATCCTCAGTGGACAGCGGGAGCGGATCGGCCGGCTGTACGAGCAGCTCGACCTGGCCGAGCCGGTACTGGCCGGACAGCCGCCACCCGTACCGGACCTGGCCGAGGGGCTGCGCCGGGCCCGTGAGGCCGCCGAGCGGGCCGGCACCCAGCTCACCGCCGTCGAGGCGGGCTCACGCCGCTCGCCCCGGCTCGCGCACTGGTCGGCGAGCATGCGCAACTCGGTCGTCTACGCCGCCACCTCGGCCGGGGCCTTCCTGCTCGGCCTGGCCATCGTGCTGTCGGCCTCCGGCGGCTGGCTGCTGCTGATCCTGCCGCTGCTCATCATCCTGCCGTGGCTCGCGTTCGGCATCGGCGGCTCGGCCATCGGCTGGCTGTACACCCCGGCTGTCGGCGGCAAGCCGCCACGCACCCGGCCGCTCGGCCTGGCGATCTGCCTGGCCCCGGCCGCCCCGCTACTGGTCCTTTGGTACTTCCTGTGGCTCTTCGGAGGAGAATGACGTGGCCAACATCGAGCAGATCAAGGCGGTCATCACGGCCGCGACCCGGGACACCGAGGACGTCGTCACCCAGGTACAGGGGCTGTGCGACCGGCTGGACGAGGCGATCGTCCGGATCCGCACCGCTGCGGCCGGCAGCTCCCACCCCAAGGCAGACGAGGCGATCCGCTACCTCCAGCAGGCCCGCGACCGGCTCGACGAGGCTGGCACGCTGGCCCGCGGCGCCCTCGACGCCGCAGGCACGTACAAAATGATCATCTAGCCCGGCACCACGCCGCAGCGGTCTACGCCAGGCGGTGCAGGTTGAGCAGGCTCATGGCTTCCGAGCGGGAGCGGGCGTCGGTCTTGAACCGGCCGCGCACCGCGGACGTGACCGTCCGGGAGCCGGGCTTGCGGATGCCGCGCATCGCCATGCACAGGTGCTCGCACTCGATCACGACGATCACACCACGCGGCTGGAGCTGCTGCTCCAGGGTGTCGGCGACCTGTGCGGTCAGGCGTTCCTGGACCTGCGGGCGGCGGGAGAACGCCTCCACCAGCCGGGCCAGCTTCGACAGGCCCGTGATCCGGCCGTGCGTGCCAGGGATGTAGCCGACGTGCGCCACCCCGTGGAAGGGGAGAAGGTGGTGTTCGCACATCGACGTGACCTCGATGTCGCGGACCAGCACCATCTCGTCGTGGTTGGCCTCGAACGCGGTCTTCAGCGTGGCCGCCGGGTCGACCCGGAGCCCGGCGAACATCTCCGCGTAGGCGTGGGCGACGCGCGACGGGGTCTTGCGCAGGCCGTCGCGCTCCGGGTCCTCGCCGATCGCGATCAGGATCTCGCGGACGGCCCGCTCGATCCGGGCCACGTCGACCACGTCGGAGACAGGCCGGCCGGCGAATCCGCCGTCGACCAGCCGCGCGGCCAGGTAGTCCAGGTCGTCGGCCCCGGTCGGGCCATCGTGCAGGTCCCCAGCCCCGGACTCCTCCGGGGCTGGGACCGATGGATCGGTGGTGCTCAGCGCGACTGCTCCTCGACCACGGTGCCGTCGACGACCTCGTCCGTGGCAGCCTTGCCCGGCATCTCGACCGGCGGCTTGTCGGACGGGGTGCGCTTGCCGAAACCGTTGTACGGCGACATCGGCGGGCGCTTCACGACACGGGCGCAGATCCGGGCCATGTCGGCCTGGGTCAGCGTCTCCTTCTCCATCAGCTCGAGCACCATGTTGTCGAGGACGTCACGGTACTCGGCGAGGATCTCCCACGCCTCGTCGTGCGCCAGCTCGATCAGCGCCCGGATCTCGGCGTCGATGTCGGCGGCGACCGAGTCGGAGTAGTCGCGCTGGTGGCCCATGTCCCGGCCCAGGAAGGGCTCGGAACCGGAGGTGCCGTACTTGATCGCGCCGAGCTTGGCGCTCATGCCGTACTCGGTGACCATCGACCGGGCCAGCGCGGTGGCCTTCTCGATGTCGTTGCCCGCGCCGGTGGTCGGCTCGTGGTAGACCAGCTCCTCTGCTGCCCGGCCACCCAGCGCGTACGCCAGGGTGTCGATCATCTCGGAGCGGGTCTGGGTGTACTTGTCCTCGACCGGGAGGATCAGCGTGTGGCCCAGCGAGCGGCCACGCGGCAGGATCGTCAGCTTGTGCACCGGTGCCGAGTGCGGCAGCGCCCACGCGACCAGGGCGTGCCCGCCCTCGTGGTACGCGGTGACCAGCTTCTCCTTGTCGCTCATCACCCGGCCGCGGCGCTCGGGGCCCGCGACGACCCGGTCGATCGACTCCTCGAGCTCGTGGTCGCCGATCGCCTTCTTGTTGGCCCGGGCGGTCAGCAGCGCCGCCTCGTTGATCACGTTGGCCAGGTCGGCGCCGGTGAAGCCCGGGGTACGGCGGGCGATGGTGTCGAGGTCGACGTCCGGCGTGAACGGCTTGCCCTTGGCGTGCACCCGCAGGATGGCGCGGCGGCCCTCCATGTCGGGGCGGTCGACGGCGATCTGCCGGTCGAACCGGCCCGGGCGCAGCAGCGCCGGGTCGAGGATGTCCGGCCGGTTGGTGGCGGCGATCAGGATGACCCCGCCCTTGGCGTCGAAGCCGTCCATCTCGACGAGCAGCTGGTTGAGCGTCTGCTCGCGCTCGTCGTGGCCACCGCCGAGGCCGGCGCCACGGTGACGGCCGACGGCGTCGATCTCGTCGACGAAGACGATGGCCGGAGCGTTCTGCTTGGCCTGCTCGAACAGGTCGCGGACCCGGGAGGCACCGACACCGACGAACATCTCGACGAAGTCGGAACCGGAGATCGTGTAGAACGGCACGCTCGCCTCGCCGGCCACGGCCCTGGCCAGCAGGGTCTTACCGGTGCCGGGCGGGCCGTACAGCAGCACGCCCTTCGGGATCTTCGCGCCGAGAGCCTGGTACTTGGCCGGGTTCTGGAGGAAGTCCTTGATCTCGTGGAGCTCCTCGACGGCCTCGTCGGCGCCGGCCACGTCGGCGAACGTGGTCTTCGGCGTGTCCTTGGAGATCAGCTTCGCCTTGGACTTGCCGAAGTTGAGGACGCGGGAACCGCCGCCCTGCATCTGGCTCATGAAGAACAGGAGCAACAGCACGACGAGAGCGAGCGGGAGCAGGCTCAGCAGGATGCTGCCGAGGGTGCTCTCCTGGGTCACGTCGGCGTTGTACTGACCGATCCGGCCAGCGTTCTTCTGCTCGATGAGCTTGTCGAAGATCTGCTTGGACGTCTCGGCCGGGTACTGCGCCTGGACCTTGGACACCGCTGTCTTGGCGTCGCCGATCTTCTCGGCGTTCTTCAGCTCGATCTGGAGCGTCTGCTCCTTGTCCTGCATGACGACCGACTTGACGTTGTCGCCGTTGAGCAGGGCGATGGCCTCTGACGTCTTGATCTTGGTGTAGTCACCGCTGCTGGAGAAGACGCCGGTCAGGACGATCGCCGCGACGATGACGAGGATGACCCAGAACCAGGCTCTGCGGAAGATACGAGTACGTTCCATGCTTTAAGCGGACGCCGCGCGCCCGGCCCCTCCCGATCCTCGGACCAGTCACCCCGCACCACTCGGACACGACGGTGCGACTCCGGAGTCACTCCGGATATTTGACGGTACACCGTGCCAGCCGTTAACGCGGAGTGGCTAGCCGTCTAGTGTGTGACGGCGGTCACCACGGCGTTGTCCCCCGGGTCGGGATCCAGGGTGGCCGCCGCGACGCTGGCGGCGTTGGGCACCTTGGTCCCGGGTGGCACGGGTGCCTGCGGTCGCAGGGTGAGTACTAGTTCCACGCTAGCGCCCTTCGCCAGTGCCCCGACCTGACACGTCAGCAACTGCTCGGTGAAAGTGCAGCCTGGCACCGGTTCGGGCTGACCGAGCACGGTGTGGACGGCTTCCCTGAGCACGATGTCGGACGCCGCTGAGGGCCCGGCGTTGGAGATCTTCACGGTGTACCGCCACGCGTCGGTCACGTCGAGCCTGCTGTGCAGCGCGAGGTTCGCCGCTGGCGTAATCCGGATGGCCGGGGACCAGCCGATCGCGGTCCGGCTGAAGTCGGGAAGGTACGCCGGCGCGTAGATCACGGCCGCCGTGCCGCGTACCGAGCTGCCGCCCGACTCCTCCCCCGCCCGGACCGTCATGGTGAGCTCGGTGGCAGCCCCGGCCGCCATCCGGCCCAGGGGTACCCACATCTGGCCCCACTCCACCTGGCCCGGCCCGGAGACGAGCGTCGTGCCCTGCGGGATGGGCGCCAGCAGGCTCAGGCCGATCAGGTCGGCACCCGGCCCCGCCTTGATCTTGTAGGTGAAGGCGATCAGGACGCCGGGAATGACAGGGTCGCCGAGAGACGGGTACCGCTCGGCGGCCGCGGAGACCTCGACGGTCAGGTCGGGCGCCGGCAGGTCGACGGCCGCGTAGAGCGCCCCGATCAGCCCCCGGCCGTTGCCGCTGCCCGCCACATGGAAGCGGGAGCCGGCCACGATCGGGACCGAGCCGCCCTGGTCGACCGGCTGGCCGTTGACCGTGGCCGCCTGGTCGCCGTACCCGATCCAGCCGACCGTGGCCGTCCCCTGGTGGTCGAGGGTCAGCTCGGCGTCGGCGGCCAGGCCGTCGGCGAGGAGGATCTGCCGGTACGGGGCGGCGTCGTGGGTGTAGGCGACGACGAGGGTCCACTGGCCGGCCACGGCTTCGTACTGCCCGTTCCCGCCGGACTTGACCTGCTCGGTGACGTCGGCAGTGGCCTGGTACCCGCCCTCGCCCGGTTCGAGTTCGCCGGAGATCTGGGTGTAGCCGCTGGCGCCGGGCGACCGGAAGCCGATCGTGGCGATGCCGCCGGCCTCGGGGAGGTCAGCCCACCAGTAGAGCCGGGCGTGACTGACGCCGGCCTTCTCCGGTACGCCGACGGGATCGCGGGCTGTGGCCGTGTCGAGGCCGCCTCGCCCGGTCGTGGAGTAACGGAGGGTGATCCCCTCCGGGGCCGCCCCGGCGGGCAGGGCTGGCCCGGCGGCGAGGCTCACGGGTACCAGAAGCAGGCTGCACAGTCCGCGCAGCACAGAGGCAGGTTGGAGCATGACCACCCCCTAGAGAGGATGGTCACACTCTATGTCTAATTTGGTGGTAAACCAATGGGTACGACAAAATTGTCCGCACCGGACACTGCGCCGCACTCCATTACGGAGTGTTACCGGCTGTAGACCTCGGGCTTGAGCACGCCCACGAACGGCAGCTCGCGGTAACGCTCGGCGAAGTCCAGCCCGTACCCGACGACGAACTCGTTCGGGATGTCGAAGCCGATGTAGCGCACCGGCACGTCGACCTTCACGGCGTCCGGCTTGCGCAGCAGCGCGACGACCTCGATCGAGGCCGCGCCGCGCGAGGCCAGGTAGCGCAGCAGCCAGGACAGGGTCAGCCCCGAGTCCACGATGTCCTCGCAGACCAGCACGTGCCGGCCGGCGATGTCACGGTCGAGGTCCTTCAGGATCCGGACCACGCCGGAGGACGTCGCGGCCTGCCCGTAGGAGGACACGGCCATGAACTCCAGCTCCGTCGGCCGCGGGAACGCGCGGGCGAAGTCGGCCATGAACATCACGGCGCCCTTGAGCACCCCGACCAGCAGCAGGCCGTCACGGTCCGCGTAATCGGCCGCGACCTGCGCGGCGAGCTCGGCGGTGCGCTCCTTGATCTGTTCCTCGGAGACGATGATCCGGTCAATGTCGTCGGCGTACCACCCCATGACCCATAGCCTGCCCGATGGCCTGAGTCACTGCACGGCGACCCCCCGGATTTCATGTTCTCTTCAGGAAAGCCGGGCATGACGGGAACAGCGCACCAGGTGTACCGGAACGGAACACTCAGGTATCCGATGCCACCAGCCTGCCGTTCCGCCGGGTCACCGACACGTTGCCAGGGAGGGGGATCGGGCCCTGGCCGCGCCAGTTCGTGACGAGGGCGTCGACGGCGAGGATGTGCTGGTGGGTCAGGTCGGCGGGGAGCGCGCCGCTGGCGAGGGCCCAGGTACGGATGACGCGGGTGCGGATCGGGGCTGCCAGGGCCGCGAGGCGGGCGGTGTCGAGCGTTTCAGCCGGCCGGTACGCCTCGGCGGCCTGCCGGTCGAGCTCGGCGCAGTCGGCGGCGACGAGGGCTGCCGTGCGGGCCAGGTTGGCCACGACCTTGGCGCCGAGGGTGCCGATGAGCTCGCGGACGCGGGCCCGCGCGTACCGGTCGTCGGTGTTGTGCGGGTCTTCCCAGCTGTCGAGCCCCTCGTCGGCGCACGCCTGGCGGACGGTGGCGCGGGGCAGGTCCAGCAGCGGGCGGGTGTAGACGCCACGGCTGGCAGGCATGCCGGAGATCCCGCGCGGGCCGGAGCCTCTGGCCAGGGCCAGCAGTACCGTCTCGGCCTGGTCGTCCTGGGTGTGCCCGAGCAGTACGGCGCTCGCGCCGGTCTCGGCTGCCACGCGTTCGAGTGCTTCGTACCGTGCTGTGCGCGCGGCGGCTTCCGGGCCGGCGCCGGGGTTCACGGTGACTGTCTCCACGCGTACAAAGTCGAAGTGGTTTTCCGCCCAGGCGGCCAGGAGTGACGCCCGCTCCGCCGAGCCTTCCTGGAGCTGATGGTCCACAGTGACCAGTCCGGTGCGCAAGCCTGCGCGTGGCCCCTCGAAGGCCAGCGCTGCGGCGAGAGCCAGCGAGTCGGCACCGCCGGAACACGCGACCAGAACCGGCCCGGAAGCGGGCAGGGTACGGCGGACGGCCACCCGGACGGCAGCGACCGCAGCGGACGGACCGGTCACTGCACCCGGGCGATCCAGGCAGCCGGATCCGCCAGCTCCTCGGTGCGGGGCAGGGTCAGCGGGGATTCGAAGACCTTGTTGAAACCGGCCATGCCCACCTCGCCGACGACAGCCGAGACGAACTTCCGCCCCTCGGTGTACTGCTTGAGTTTGGCGTCGATGCCCAGCAGCCGCCGGATGAACTTCTCGATCGGGTTGGCGGCGGACCTGCGGGCGGTGAACTTCGCCCTGATCTCCTCGACGCTCGGCACGACCTGCGGGCCGACGCCGTCCATCACGAACTCGGCATGCCCCTCCAGCAGGGTCATCAGCGCCGTGAGCCGGGCGACGACCTTCTTCTGCTCCGGGGTCTGCACGGCGTCGAGCAGGTTGACGGAATCGTCGGACAGCGCAGAGAAAGCCTTGCGCATCCGCTCACCGAAGGCCTCAGTGTCCCCTTGGGACGCATCAGCGAAGGCCTGGATCTCGCCGAGGAAATGGCCACGCATCCAGGGCACGGCCGTGAACTGCACCCGGTGGGCCACCTCGTGCAGGCACACCCAGAGCCGGAAGTCGCGGGGGTCGGCGCCGAGCTGCTGCTGCACCTCGGTGATGTTCGGCGCGACCAGCAGCAGCTGCCCCGGAGCACCAGAGAACACCTCGTACTGCCCGAGAACCTTGCCGGACAGGAACGCCAGCACCGTGCCGGCCTGCGCTCCGGTCAGCTTCGAGCCGACCAGGCTGGTCAGCAGGCCAGGCTCCTGGTTCACCATGCGGGGCACGAGGGTGCCGAACAGGTTCTTCAAGCCATCGATGTTGGCCTGTGCCCAGTCGGCCCGGTCCACGACCCGGATCGGTGGCAGATCCGGCGGGCAGCGCAGCCCGGTGAACTCCTCCACGTGCCCGGCGGCCTCATCGGCCAGGCGGCGCAGCTCGGTGACGGTCTCCGCCGCCTCGGTGTAGGTGACCCGCGGCCCGGAGCCACCCAGTCTCGCTGCGGTCGCGGCGGCCAGCTCCCAGTCCACGAACTGCGTCATGCACCTAACGTAGCGCGTCGTAGGAGATCAGAGCCCTTACGTCCGCGAACTCTTCCTCGCCCATGTCGACGACCACCGCCGCACCGATCCACGAGGCTCCGGCCCGCTCCACCAGCGCGCGGACCGCCCGGGCCTGCTCACCGCTCTCCACCAGGTCATCGACGAACAGCACTCGGTCGCCGGGGCCCACCGCGCCACGGTCCAGCGCCAGGACACTGCCGTCACGCAACGGCGCACTGTCCAAGGCGGACACCTGGCCCGGCTCTGCCTTGCGCACCGCGGCGAAACCCACTTTCAGGTGTACCGCGACGAGCGGACCCAGCATGTACCCGGAGGACTGGCTCCCGGCCACCACCGTCGGCCGCTCCTCGAACAACCCGGCGAGGGCCGGCCCGAGCGCCGCGAGGATCTCGGCGTCACGCCACCAGGCCCGCAGGTGCAGGTACCCCTCGCCGACGAACTGGACCCGGTCGCGCAGCAGCGAACGAAGCATCGCCTCCCGGAGCGCCTTCCTCACCGGGCCCTCACGGCCGGTCGAGCACTCACGGCAGGCGGGCCAGGAGGACGGCGACCTTGTCGAGCGCCGCCCTGGCCTGGTCCATGTTCGGGGTGTCGCTGGCCATGATGGCGAACCCGAGCTGGCGGCCGCCCCGCGTGGTGACAATGCCGGCCAGGGAGTCCACGCCGCTCAGCGTGCCGGTCTTCGCCCGGACCACCCCGGCCCCGTCGCTCGTCGTCGGGTACCGGTCGTCGAGCGTGCCCGAGTACCCCGCGACGGGCAGGCCGGTGAACAGTGTCCGCAGCTCCGGCCGGTCGGGCTTGGCCGCGAGGACGAGCAGCGCGCCGTAGAAGTTCGGGCTGACCTTGTTCCTGGCGGACATCCCCGACCCGTCGACCTGTACCGGCGGGGTCAGCCCCAGCCCGGTCAGCGCCTCCTTGATCGCCTCGGAAGCGCCCTCGTAGGAGGCCGGCTTGCCCCTGGCGAGCGCGACCTGCCGGGCGAGCACCTCGGCGACCATGTTGTCGCTGGTCGTCAGCGAGTACTCGACGAGGCGGGCGATGGTCGGCGAGTAGACCTTGCCGAGCTCCTTGGCCTCGGGCGCGGCCTTGCCCGTGCTGACCGCGCTGGCCGGGAGCCCGAGCAGCTTCGCGAACTGCGCGCCGGCGACAGCCGAGGCGTCGAGGTGGCGCGGCGTGCCCTTGCCGCCCTTCGGGTCGACCCTGGCGCCGTCGGTCGCGAGGGCAGTGACGTTCGTCACCCAGCCCTCGGTGAGGTCGGCGGGCAGCCAGCCGGGGCCGGCCGCCGGGCCGGGGAACAGGGTGCCGTCGACGATCACCTTGGTGACCGGCTGGCCGCCGTTGTTCTTCTTGACCTGTTCGGCGAGGTCGGAAAGCTTGGCGGCGCCCGGGTACGCGCCGTTGCCGTCGACGGAGAGCGTGGTGTCCCCGCCGCCGATGATGATCACTTCACCGGGGTTGGGGCCTGCCACCACCCGGGTCTCGATCCGGTACTCCGGGCCCCGGGTGATCAGCACTGCCGCGCTGGTGGAGAGCTTGATCGTGGAGGCGGGCGTGAGCGAGGTGTCTGCGGCACGGTCGTAGAGCTTCTCGCCGGTCGCGAGGTCGACCACGACGGCCGAAACCTTCGTGCCGAGCCTCGGGTCGGCGATCGCGGCGGAGATCGCGGCGTTCACCGCGGCCGGCGTCACGGCCGGCGCATCCTTTTTGCCCGGATCGAGCACGGCGGCCGGTGCGGCGTCAGCCGGCAGGCCGGCCCAGAACGACAGCTTCGGCTGCTCGGCGAGCGGATCGAGCGCCACGGCTGCCCCACCGGCGGCGCCGAGCACGGTCACGGCGGCGAAAGCCGCGATCCACCGGCCTTTGCGCGGCTTTTGCTCCACACTGGGTACCGCATTCGCGGACACTTGGGGTGGCACAGATGGTGACGAGCCATATACAGTGCCGCGCGTGGGGCGCGCATCGTAGCCTGCCCCTGGCGCAGGCTGCTCCGAGCCCGTCGCTTGTGTGCTATGCCTCCCCATGAGCCCCCTCTTTCTGCCTGCGGCCAGCTCTACCTGAGACTAGATTGGATAAACAGCGATGCGCGACAAGGGAGTTGGCGTGGAGTTCGAGGTAACGATCGAAATCCCCAAGGGTCAGCGGAACAAGTACGAAGTTGACCACGCCACGGGGCGCATCCGCCTCGACCGTACCTTGTTCACGGCGACGCAGTACCCAGCCGACTACGGCTTCATCGAGGGTACGCTCGGCGAGGATGGCGACCCGCTCGACGCGCTCGTCCTGCTCCAGGAGCCCACGTTCCCCGGCTGCCTGATCCGCTGCCGCGCGATCGGCATGTTCCGGATGACGGACGAGAAGGGCGGCGA
The DNA here is from genome assembly GCF_000379825.1 of Longispora albida DSM 44784. Classification (GTDB taxonomy): domain Bacteria; phylum Actinomycetota; class Actinomycetes; order Mycobacteriales; family Micromonosporaceae; genus Longispora; species Longispora albida. The sequence goes on along the minus strand of NZ_KB903835.1, from coordinate 427,382 downwards.
CGACAAGGTTCTGTGCGTCCCGGCCAACGACCCGCGCCAGGAGCACCTGCGCGACATCAACCACCTGCCGGTCTTCGACAAGCTCGAGATCCAGCACTTCTTCGAGGTCTACAAGGACCTGGAGCCGGGCAAGAGCGTCGAGGGCGCGACCTGGGTGGGCCGGACCGAGGCCGAGGCCGAGATCAAGAACTCGATCGACCGGCTGGCCGCCTCCGGCGAGCACGAGGTGCCGGTCGCCCCGACCGCGGCGCCGCTCGGCGAGCACTAACTAGATCTTCGTCACGAGCCCGCCTTCCCGTACTGGGGAGGCGGGCTCGTCGCATGTCACCCTTGGGCCATGACGACCCCTCCCCCGCCTCCCGGCTGGTATCCCGACCCCTCCGGCACTCCCGGGCACCGCTGGTGGGACGGCCAGCAGTGGACGGCACACACACAGCCACAGCAGCGTCAGGCTCCCGAGAGCGTTCTCGAACTGTCCGTCGAAGGCGCGCACGACCCGGGCCGCATCCAGCAGCAGGTCCAGCAGCAGGCCGGGGTCCGGCAGGCAGCCTCCGGGGGCGGCACCCTGTTCACCGAGCCCGTGATCGTGGTCAACCAGAAGACCAAGCTGATCGAGCTGAACAACGAGTACGCCGTCTTCGACCAGCAGGGCCGTCCGATCGGCTCGGTGGTCCAGGTCGGGCAGAGCGGCGCGGTGAAGGCGCTGCGGTTCCTGACGAGCGTCGACCAGTTCCTGACGCACAAGCTGGAGGTCAGGGACAACGGCGGGCGGGTGCAGCTGCTGCTGACCAGGCCGGCGAAGTTCATGAAGTCCCGGGTGGTCGTGCAGCGCGGCGACGGGCAGCCGGTCGGCGAGATCGTCCAGCAGAACGTGTTCGGCAAGATCCGCTTCGCGCTGGTGGCCGGCGGTCACCAGATCGGCGAGATCCGCGCGGAGAACTGGCGGGCGTGGAACTTCGCCATCGTCGACCACACCGGCACCGAGATCGCCCGGGTGACGAAGACCTGGGAGGGCATGCTCAAGACCATGTTCACCACTGCCGACAACTACGTCGTGCAGATCCACCGGCCGCTGGCCGATCCGCTGCTGAGCATGGTGGTCGCCTCTGCGCTGACCATCGACACCGCGCTCAAGCAGGACGAGCGGGGTCTCGGCTAGACCCATTTCCTTGTACCGGCCGCTCGTGCCGGGTTCCGCGCTCCGGGGACGGTGTCCATGATGGACTGTCCGCTGTGGGTGGTGCGAGGGACCGGTGCCCCGTTCACCGGTACCACGGGATCGCGCTATCTGTCCTCAGCGCACCGTTCGGCCATCGCCTCGTTCAGCCGGGTGAAGAGGCGGGCGAACTCGTCGCGCTCCTTCTCGTCCCAGTCGGCGAGCATCGCGGTGAGCTCGTCCCGCCAGCGGTTGTGATTGCGTTCCAGCGCGATCCGGCCCAGCTCGCTCACCCGGACCAGGCTGGCCCGGCCGTCGGCTGGGTCCTGCTCGCGGATGATCAGGCCGGCGCCCTCCAGCGCCGACACCTGACGGCTGATCGTCGACAGGTTCAGCTGGGCGGTGACCGCCAGCGCCGTGAGCCGGACCGGGCCGGCTGTCTCGATCATGCCGAGCAGGATGTAGGCGGGACGTTCCAGCGACCGGTCCTCGTCTGGCCGGATCAGCTGGTACAACGCCTGGGACCGGCGGAAGAAGAGCCCGATCTGGCCAATGATCTCATCAGCCGGGGTATGGGGCGGCGCCTGCGACATGGGACTCCTTCGGCCATCGCTTCATAGTTCGTGTGACCACCAGCACGGAAATAATGTGTCGACTGGGCAGTCCCGGGCAATAAAAACTTTGCGTCGTGAAAAGACACCGCTGGCTGCCGGACCTCAGCCCCCTGATCGAGCACCGCGATTACCGGCTGGTATTCAGCGCCCGCAGTGTCACCTTCCTCGGCGGAATGATCACGCACACCACTGTGCCGTACCAGGTCTACGAGATGACCGGGTCGGTGCTGGCGGTCGGCTTCATGGGGCTGTGCGAGCTGGTCCCGCTGCTTTTCATGGCGTTCGTCGGCGGTGCTCTCGCCGACTATATCGACCGGCGTAAGCTCGTTCTCTTCTCCGAGCTGGCATTCACCGTTCTGACCGCGCTTCTGATCGTGAATGCCGTGTGGCTGAGGGAGCTGTGGCTGCTGTATGTCTTCGCGGCGCTGACCGCGGCGGTGTTCGGCATCCAGCGCCCGGCGCTCGACTCGCTCTTCCCGAGGCTGGTGCCCGCCGGGCAGCTCCCGGCAGCCATCTCGCTCAACTCCGCCATGATCAATACGGGCATGCTGGCCGGTCCGGCGCTGGCCGGGCTCCTGATCGCCACCGTGCCGCTCGGCTGGGTGTACGCGTTCGACCTCGCCACGTACGTCATCTCGCTGGGCTGCCTGCTCATGGTCCGCGCGGTCGCCCCGCCGGAGTCCGCCGACCGGCCGAGCCTGCGGTCGGTGGTGACCGGGCTGAGGTACGCGAAGAACCGGCAGGAGCTGCTGGGCACGTACCTGGTCGACATGAACGCCATGTTCTTCGGCATGCCGACGGCCCTGTACCCGGCGCTGGCCGCCAAACTCGGCGGCCCCGGGGTCCTGGGGCTCCTCTACTCCGCACCGGCACTGGGCGCCCTGGTGGCCTCGCTGACGTCGCGCTGGGCGGAGCGGGTGCACCGGCACGGGCTCGCGGTCGCGGTCGCCGCGGCGTGCTGGGGGCTGGCGATCGTCGGCTTCGGATTGTCGGACTGGCTGTGGCTGGCGCTGGTGTTCCTCGCGCTGGCCGGCGCCGCCGACATGATCTCGGGCCTGTTCCGGGGGACGATCTGGGGCCAGACGATCCCCGACCGGCTGCGCGGCAGGCTGGCCGGGATCGAGGTGATCTCGTACTCCTCCGGGCCGACCCTCGGCCAGGTCGAGTCGGGCCTGGCGGCGAAGCTGTTCGGGCTGACCGGGTCGGTGGTGTCCGGCGGGCTGCTGTGCGTGGCCGGGACGATCGTGATCTCCGCGCTGCTCCCGAAGTTCGTCAGCTACGACAACCGGGAGGGCATCGCGCGGCGGGAGGCCGAGGAGGCCGAGTACGCGGCCGCGGGCTCCTCCACGTAGACAGGTTTATGCCTGCGGTGCCCGTGCCTGGGTCACACTGACCCGGCACAGGGCACCGCAGGCCCCTGCACCCCCCGCAGGTCTGCGAGCGCGCCGCGCTCTGTCATATTTCTACCACCTGGTCAGGGTTGCGGGTGATTTTTGGCGTTTTTCCGCCCGGTAGAGTGCCGGGCATGGGGATGCTGTGCGCGGTGAGCTTCAACCGCTACGGGCGGCTCTACTACCTCGACCCCGGCGACCACAGCCCCCAGGTCGGCGACAGGGTGCTGGTGCCGACCGACGACGGTGTCGTGGTGGCCGAGTGCGTGTGGGCCGCGCAGTGGGTCAGCGAGGACACGGAGGGCTTCCCGGTCCTGGCCGGGATCGCCAGCCAGGACGACCTCGACCGTGACGCCTACATCCGGCGGCGCAAGGCCGAGGCGAAGGTGGCAGCCAAGCGGCTGATCCGCGCCCACGACCTGCCCATGAAGATCGTCGCGATCGACCACACGCCGGGGCCGGACGTCGATCGCAGCACCATCTACTTCACGGCCCCCCAGCGGGTCGACTTCCGCTCGCTCGTCCGCGACCTCGGCGCGACGCTCAAGTGCCGGGTCGAGCTGCGGCAGCTGTCGGCACGGGACTCGGCACGGGTACAGGGCGGGATCGGGTCCTGTGGCCGTGACCTGTGCTGCGCGACGTTCCTGACGGACTTCGAGCCGGTCACGATCCGGATGGCCAAGGACCAGGACCTGCCGCTCAACCCGCTGCGGATCTCCGGGGCCTGCGGGCGGCTGATGTGCTGCCTCAAGTACGAACATCCGCTGTACCAGCAGTTCCAGGCGAGCGCGCCGGCCGTCGGGGCCCGGGTCGGCACGGACAAGGGCGACGGCCGGGTGGTCGCGCACAGCGTGCCGAGCGAGTCGGTCGTCGTACGGCTCGACGCCGACGGGTCACGGACGGCGTGCAACCTCGCGTCGGTGTGCGGGTCGCGCAGGGCGTACGAGGAAGGCTAAAGGATCTTGATCGGCGGCTCGATGAGATGGGGCCGCAGTTGCGTCTCCGGGAGAAGCACCGAGCCTCCAGTGCCGAGGTTGGGGATCCAGCGGCGGCCGGAGCGGGCCAGGCCGATCGGGTAGATCGTCAGCGAGCCGTCCGGGGCGAAGTGCATCCGCAGGAAACACTTCGCGTCGATGATGCCCTGCCCGGCGAAGAGCTCGTTGCTGTTCACCTTGAACCGGTCGGCCAGCACGAGGTGCGCCGCCACCACCTCCACCGCGACGGCCGAGACGACGAGCAGGTAGAGGACCGCCGAGGCCGTGGCCCAGGGTGGCGGCAGGTCCACAAAGGGCAGACGGTTCCAGATGTACATGCCGGTGAGGGCCACGAGTAAGTGCGCGGCGGCGTGCATCGCGGAGAGTATGTGGTGGCGCTTCTTCCTGACCTTGGCCTCCAGGGCCGTGAAGCCCCACGTCGCACCGATCACGACGCCGATCATGGCGAGCACCGGCATGGTGAGAATGCGCGGCCGGGACGAGACGAACGCCAGCAGGAGCAGCGTGTGGATCGTCCCCAGGAGAAGCGCGAAGGTGGGGTTGCGGAGCGGGATGCGCCAGAAGGCGCCCCAGGTGAAGCGCTTCGACTGGGCCGTGGAGGGATACGTGGCGTTGAGCGGCTGTACCTCGTCCCGGACGATGATCTTCTCGGGGAGGTTGTGCGTGCCGGCCAGGTACCCGCCGCCACCGCCGCAGGTGATGAACGCTTCGCCGTACCGTGCATAGTGGTGGGTGTCCCCCGACAGGTGCACCCTGACCTGCACGTCCCGGTCGCCGATCACCTTCTTCCTGAAGTACCGGATGGTGTCGTAGGCGTCGGTGCGTTCCGCCGTGTGCACCCACGTCGGGGCCGGCGTCGTGATGATCACGCGGTCGCCGGGCTTGAGCTCGCGGGCCGCCTTCTGGAAGTACACGAGCTGCGGCTCGTCGATGTACGCCTCGAACTGGAAGTCCATCGCGTACAGCCACCAGCCGTTCGGCAGCTTGAGCGCGAAGTAGCTCCGGCTCTGCGGGCTGCGCCAGCCCCCGAAGTGCTTCCCCTTGCCGAAGAGCCGCAGGAACGCGGTCAGGCCGTCGTACCAGTCGTGGTTACCCGGGATGGCGTACAGGGACGGGGACCTGGTGTCGTGCCCCGAAGTCCCCGCGCCGTCGGGGAAGGCCATCGTGTACGGGCCCTCGCAGCGCTCCCGGTACTCCTTGGCCGACCCGGCCGGATACACCTGGTCGCCGCCCATCACGAGGACGTCGCCCCGGGGCAGGGCCAGGTCCTCGCCGAGGTCGAGGGAGGGCTGTGCGAGCAGGTACGCGACGGAGTACGTCGGGTCGAAGCCGTCGCCGACGTCGGCCACGTAGTCCAGCCACAGCTCGCCGCCGGCCTCGTGGTGGAAGGCCTCCTGGTCGAACATCGCCTGGAGTTCCCGCTTGTCGAGGTACGCGCCGAACCGTTGTGCGAGCACGACGCGCAGCGCCGTACCGGCCAGCTGCCCGGGTGCGAACCAGGCGACCGGCTGCTTCCTCACGGGGGGTGTGGCGTCCATCGGTTCGCAGGGTACGTCTCCGGCGCGCCGGGCGATAGATCCTTGTCACCGACCTGTCAGGGCTTTTCTTCGAGCCGCCAGCCGGCGGGCCGGGGGCGGTTCGCGCGCGGGGGCACTGTCACGTACACTGGTCCGGCGACACTGGCTTCCAGTGCCGTGACTGCCGCCTTAGCTCAGTTGGCCAGAGCAACGCACTCGTAATGCGTAGGTCTCGGGTTCGAATCCCGAAGGCGGCTCCGAGAGTTCAGAGGTCAGGTTCCCGGGGTGCCGGGGATCTGGCCTTTTTCGTTACCGGATGCCTCGCTGCTGAGCGTGACGCGGATCGTGCAGCCGGGGCCGTCGCCGACGACCGCGATCGTGCCGCCGTGCAGCTGGACGAGCCAGCGGGCGATGGCCAGGCCCAGGCCGGTGCCGCCGTCGGCAGCTCGCCTGCCCCGGATGAAGCGTTCGAAGACGAGTTCGCGTTCCTCGGCTGGGATGCCGGGGCCGTCGTCGGAGACCTCGATCAGGATCGCCGAGCCGTCGCGGGTGGCCGAGAGGCCGACGCGGCCGTCCGCCGGGCCGTGCTGGTAGGCGTTGGCCAGCAGGTTCGCGATGACCTGGTGCAGGCGTTCCCGGTCGGCGGTGATCGTGAGGTCGTCTGGGGCCGTGACGACGGCGCTGGTGAGGGTCGCGACCTCGTGCAGGAACGGCTTGACGAGGAACGTGGACCTGGTGAGAGGCACGACGCCAGCTTCGAGGCGGGACAGGTCGAGCAGCTCGGTGACGAGCCGGCCGAGGCGCTCGGTCTGGGTGAGGGCCGCTTTGAGCGTCGAAGGGTCGGAGATGCCGTCGACCACGTTCTCCAGCACGCCCTGGAGGGCGGTGATCGGGGTACGCAGCTCGTGGGAGACGTTGGAGATCAGCTCGCGGCGCTGCCGGTCGGCCTCGCCCAGGTCGGCGGCCATCTGGTTGAAGGCGCGGGCGAGTTCGCCCACCTCGTCTTTGGACGTGGCCTGGACGCGCTGCTGGTAGTCGCCCCGGGCCATGGCTTTGGCCGCCGCCGTCATGGCGCGGAGGGGCGAGGTCATGCCGTGCGCGATCACCTGGGTGACGGCCAGGGCCGCGAGCATCGCCGAGGCGAGGGTGAACGGGGGCAGCCAGCCGATGCCGTAGTAGAAGACCAGGCCAGCGGCTGCGATCGACGCGGCGACCAGTATCCCGATCTTCATCTTGATCGAGCGGACCGGGTCGAGGGGGCGTGGGAGCGCCCGGCGCAGCCAGTCACCCACTACTTCGGTACCTCCAGGGCGTAGCCGACGCCGTGCACCGTGCGGATCAGGTCGGCACCGATCTTGCGGCGGAGGGTCTTGACGTGGCTGTCGACGGTACGGCTGGCTGCGGGGTCCGACCAGCCCCAGATCGCGGAGAGCAGCTGCTCGCGGCTGAGCACGGCACGCGGGCGCTCGGCGAGGCAGCGCAGCAGGTCGAACTCCGTCGGCGTCAGGTGGACTTCCTCGGTGTTGCAGAACACCCGGCGCTCGGCCTGGTTGATCTCCAGCGGTCCGAGCTTCGCCGTCCGGGTGACAGCAGCCCGCTCCACCCGGCGCAGGAGCACCGCGACCCGGGCGGCCAGCTCGCGCATGCTGAACGGCTTCGTCAGGTAGTCGTCGGCCCCGACGCCGAGGCCGACCAGCATGTCGGTCTCCTCGCCGCGGGCGGTGACCATGAGCACCGGTACAGGATGATCCGCCTGAATCCGGCGGCAGACCTCCAGGCCGTCGAAGCCGGGCAGCATGACGTCCAGGACGACGACGTCCGGCCGGTGCGCGGCGGCGGCCCGGACGGCGCTCGGCCCGTCGCCGGCGATATCGACCAGATAGCCCTCACCGCGCAGCCGTGCGGCGACGGACTGCGCGATGGTGGGCTCGTCTTCGACTACCAGTACCCGGCGTTGGTTCACGAGATGAAGGTAATGGCTGGTTGTGAAGGAGTTGTGCCGGCGTCGTGCCGCTATGGCGCAGGCCGCGCCCTAGCTGGCGAGGCGTTTGGCGAGTTCGGTGGCGACGGCCTCGGCGATGAGGGGCTGGAGGGCCTTCGCGAGGGCCTGGGGGTCGATGTTGCCGGTGCTCAGGCGTTCGAGGCGCTGCTGGACGGCTTCCACGACCGTCTTCAGGTCGGCGAGGCCGGTCCTGGTGGCGGCGAGACCGTTCTGCGTGTCGGTCCGGAGGGCGTTGAGGCCGTTCTGGGTTTCGGCGCGCAGGGAGGCGACGCTGCTGGCTGTGGTGGCTTTCAGCTCGTCGATCCGGGACTTGGTGTCGACGTGCGCGAGGGCGTTCATGTTCGTGGCGCCACCGCGCTGGGCGGCCTGGTCGTACACGGAGCCCTCCCCGCCGGCCCGCACCCAGTCGGCCCGGGACGGCGCCCAGTTGTCGAAGAGCAGCTTGAGCCGGAAGTCCTGTACCGGATCCATATCCTCTTCTTCCTCTTCCTGTCCGAGCAGCACGGCGAGCACGCCGCTGTGGTCGTCGGCGGCGCGTGACCGGTAGAAACTGATGTGCACGTGCCACAGGTGGCTGTCGTCGGAGGAGACCGCGCGGCCGGTGGCGGAATCCCAGCCGGTCACGTTCTCCCCGTCGACGGTTCCGTAGAACTCGCGCACGGCTGCCAGGCGCGGATCGCCGTCCCGCATCCCGTCGAGCAGGCGGGACGACACAGCGATCATCTGCTCCGGCGACAGGCTGATGTCCAGCGCCGCCAGCCAGTTCACATTGCCGGACCTGTCGAGCGCGAGCTTGTTGGAGTAGTCCGCAGAGCCGTCACCGTTCGAGTTGATCCAGTTGCGGGATCGGTGGTACCCGAAGGTGTGCGACTCGTCGCCCTTGATGCCGATCGCGACAGCGGTGAGGCCGAAAGCCTTCCTCACCGCCACACCCAGGGCGGCCAATGCGGACGGAGCGAATTCCTCAGTCCAAGCAGACATGGCTCAATACTAGGCCTGACCAGGCACTATGGACTGTCGTGTATTCGTACGAGCCATGTTGGCGTATCGGTACTAGCCGGGTCAGGCCGGACTCGGCTGCGCGGCCGGTGTCTGCGGGGGTGGTGTCGGAGACGGGGCCGGTGGCTGCGTGGGTGAGGCCGGCGGGGGCGTCGGGCTCGGGGCTGGCGGCACGGGCGGTGGCGTCGTGGGTACGGGAGGGCGGGTGGGGGCCGGCCGGTTGTCCTGGGTGGGCTGGGCGCTGGGCGCGGTCGATGGCGAGCTGGCGGGCACGGTCGGCGACGCACCGGGGGCGGTCTTGGTGGCGGGCAGGCTGCGGTGGAGTGACGCGGCGGGTGCCGGAGAAGTCGATGCGGACTCTGCGGGGCTCGGGAGGATCGTGCCGGGCGCGGTGCCGCTGACCAGGCTCGGGTACGTGACGGCGGCTGCCGCTGCTGCGACGCTCACGCCCGTGATGAGCGCGGCGAGCATCGGCCAGCGCCGGCGGGTGCGCTGCCGGGGCGGCTGGTTCGCCAGGGACGGTGCGGGGTCGTAGCCGGCGAGCGCGACCAGCTCGGTCAGGTCAGCGCCGGCCCCGCTGAGCATGGAGAGCAGGGTACGGGCGTTGGGGCGGTCCTCGGGGCGCTTGGAGACGGCGCGGGCGACGTGCGGGTAGAGGCCTTCCGGCACGCCGGTGAGGTCCGGCGGCTCGTGGAGGATCTGGAGGACGCGGGTCACCGAGTCGCCGTCGCCGAACGGGTGCCTGCCGGTCGAGGCGAACGCGACGAGGCAGCCCCAGGCGAAGATGTCGGCGGCCTGGGTGACGGGTCCGCCCCTGGCCTGTTCGGGCGCCATCCAGCCGGGGCTGCCGACCATCATCCCGGTGCGGGTGAGGTCGGAGGAGCCGTCGACGGCCCTGGCGACGCCGAAGTCGATCACGCGGGGACCGCAGAGGGACAGGATCACGTTGCCCGGCTTGAGATCGCGGTGGATCAGCCCGGCGGAGTGGATCGCGGTCAGCGCCGCGGCGACCCCGACCGCCACACCCTGCACGGACGAGCTGGGCAGCGGGCCGCGCTCGGCGACGGCCCGGGAGAGCGGGATGCCGTCGACGTACTCGGTGACGAGGAACGGACCCTCTTCGTCCTCACCGAAGTCGATCACCGGGGCGGTGCAGAAGGCCGCGACCCGGCTGGCCAGGGCCGCCTCCCGCCGGAACCGCTCCAGGAACTGCTCGTCGACCGCGAGCCGGGGATGGATGACCTTGACGGCGACGATCCGGCCGTCGAGGGCCCGGCCGAGGTGCACGGTGCCCATCCCGCCGGCGCCGAGGCGGCCGATGATCTCGTACTGGCCGATCATCGCCCGGTGGCCGGTGCTGGTCCGGCCGCCAGCGCGGTTCACGCGCGTCTCGAAGTGAAGGTCGCCCATTGGTGCCTCTCGGAGTGGTACGCGCGGCTATCCACTCAACGGGCAAACCGGGCCTGGGTGACGGCCTCGGTAGATGGGCTAATTTGCGCTATTTGTATTTTTCGGTGCCGGGCAGGGCCTCGTAGGCCGCCGCGGCGACCACCAGGTCCTGCCAGCCCATCCCGACGCTCTTGAACAGGCGCGGGCGGGCCGGGTCCGGCTTCGTGCCGTGCAGGTCCGCCAGCGTGACCAGGTCGACGGGTACACCGGAGCCGATCGGCTGGATCACGTCGCCGGCCTCGGTCAGCGCGGCCCTGCGGGACTCGACGAAGACCTGGCTCGCCGCGACCAGGTCGGTGTCGACCTCGCGCTTGCCCGGCTCGTGCGACCCGATCGCCACGACGGCCGTGCCGGCCGAAACCCACGCGCCGGGAAAGAGGGGGGTCTCGGCGGTCGTGCAGCAGCAGATGATGTCGGCGTCCTGGATCTCTTTCCTGGTACGAGAATCGTTGCGGCCTTTCATCGCCACGTGCTCGATGTCGCGGATGGCCCGCACCGCCTCGACATGGGCCTCGGCCTGTGGTCCCGTGCCGAAGACCAGCAGCCGGGAGGCGTCCGGCCTGGCGATGTGGTTGAGCGCGGCGGCGGAGACGGCCGGGGTGCGCAGGCTCGTGAGGGCCGTCCCGTCGAAGAGCGCCAGCGGGGCGAAGGTCTGGCCGTCGAGGAGAAGGTAGACGGCGCGGATCCTGGGCAGGCCGTGGTCGGCGACCGTCGCGATCTTCACCCCGGCGTATCGCTCGTCGCCGGAGGGCATGAGCAGCATCTGACCGGCGGGGAAGGGCACATTGGACCGGGCAGGGTCCGCCTCGGGGTCGAGCCCGGCGGCGAGCGCGTCCTCGATCGCGGCGATGGCGGCCGGCATGGGCAGGAGTGTGCTGAGGTCCGCCGCGGAGACGAGCGGGAGGTTGCCGAACATGCTGTTCTCCCGTCAGCGGAGGACGAAGCCGGTGCCGAGGGCGTCGGCCGGGTCGAGTTCGAAGACGCTGGTGCCGGTGCGGTACGCGCTGCCCGTGATGCCCGAGGCCGAGGCCAGGAACTCCGTCCCGACGATCGAGGCGTGCCGGAGTACCTGGCCGGCCGGAAGGTCCAGCAGCGCGAGGCAGGCCGAGGTACCCGAGCCGCACGGTGAGCGGTCCACCTGCCCGTCCGCGAAGATCGTGACGTTGCGCTGGTAGAGGCCAGCCGGGTCGGGGCGGCGGCTGTCGTAGAAGATCACGCCGTACAGGCCGTCGCCTGCGTGCGTGGCGAGCGGCTCGTCGCGCAGGGCTGCCTTGATCTCCCGTCCGGCCCGGATCAGGGCCGGCAGGTCCGCGGGCTCGACAGCGAGGCCGAGCTGCGCGGCGTCGAGGACGGCGTACACGGCACCGGAGTAGGCGAGATCCACAGTGAACTGTCCGGCGGGGACGTCGCGGCCGAGCGGGTAGGCCTCGACGTTCTGGAAGGTCACGCGCTCGACGCGGCCCTGGCGGGTAGTGACGAGGGCGGTGACGCGGCCGGACGGTACGTCGATGCGGATCTCCGTCTCGCCGTCGGCCGGCACGTCGACGAGGCCGGAGTCGACAGCCCAGGTACCGAGGGCGATCGTGCCGTGGCCGCACGCCGTCGAGTACCCGTCGTTGTGCCAGAACAGCACGCCGAACGCCGCGCCTTCGTCGTCGGCCGGGACGATGAACCCGCCGTACATGTCGGCGTGGCCGCGCGGCTCGCGGCAGAGCAGCTGGCGGATCAGCTCGGCGGCCGGGAGCTGGCCGTCCTCGGCGATGGCGCGCTTGAGCGCTGCCCTGCGTTCCCAGACCGTCGCCCCGGGCAGCTCGACGCCCTGCACGATCCGGAACGGCTCGCCGGCGGTGTGGTAGTCGACGGCGGCGACGGGGCCGGCCAGGATGCCGGAGGCGGGGTTGAGCTGCTGCATGGCGGTACTATGTCAAATATTAGTTGCCCGGTCCAGCAACGCTCCGGTGGCCTCCCCAGGACCGGGCTACTGCGGCGGTTTGGTGTCGCTGGTCTTGTTGGGGATGACGTAGACCGCGATCGCCCCCACGACCGCCAGCGCGATGGTCACCCACTCCTGCGGCGTGACCTTGTTGTCGGTGATGGCGGAGGCGAGGGTGGTGAGGCCCGCCACCGTCGCGGCGACGATGAACTTGGCGTAGCGCATCATGAGCAGCCCCTTCCCGGGCACAGGCAGGTGTGCAGCCTGTGCAGGACATGGTATGGGCGTCGATGCCCAGGCAAGCACTACTGTCAATGTGCCGACCCCGCAGCCGGCGTACTTATCGACGTTTGCGGGTTATTGGGTCTTCACAGAGAGCCACGGTTCGATTAGTGTCACCGCTCGGCACACCGATGATCCACTGAGGACTGATGAATGGCCCCGGAGTACGACGCGGCGTGGGTGGACGCGGCCATCGCGCGGTACGAGGAGATCGAGGCCCGGCAGGCCAGCTACGAACGGGCGCTCGGCCAGGTCGAGGTGACGGTGCGCTCGCCGGACGGGCAGGTCGAGCTGGTGGTCGCCGCGAGCGGTGAGGTCCGGGCGGTGACCGTGGCCGAGCGGGGGCGTACCGGCAGCACGAGCGAGCTCAACGCGGCGATCCTCGCGGCCATCCAGTCCTCGGTGAAGGCCGCCGAGTGGGCGCGGCAGAAGGTGCACGCCGAGCAGTTCGCCGGGTACACGCTGCTCGGGCGTTCGTGATGGGTGACCTGCAGGGGTTCGCTGGGCGGGTACGTGGCGCCGTGCCGGGTGATCCGGCGGCGGAACCGGTGACGTTTCCTGGCTACGCGGAAGGGGTCGCAGCACAGTGGGCGGCCGCGATCAGCGCGCGGGCTGCGGAGGTGGCGAAACAGCGCGAGCTGCTGCTCCGGCTCGCCGAGGAGGTCGAGGAGGCCGCTGGGCGGTACGCCGGGGCCGATATCCGTCCGGCGCTGGGCGGCGGTGGCGATGCCTGAGGTTTCGATGCTCGATCGGCTGGCCGGGCCGGGGCTGGACCTGCTGGGCAGGGTCGACGCGTGCCTGGCCCGGTACGGGGCACCGGCCGGGCATCCCGTACTCGGCCTGATCCGCGACGCGGGACTGACGCCGGGCGAGGCGCTCGCCTTCGCGGTGAGCCTGGACGACGGGCCGTTCCGGCGCGCGAGCCTTCCGGTACCGGGGCCGTTGCCGAGCCTGCGGGACGTGACGTGGGACGGGGCGGCCCGGGACGCCTTCGAGACACAGTGGACGGCTGTGGTGCGCCAGCAGGAGGCGCTGGCGGAGCGGATGGCGGCGACGCGCGCGTACGCGGAGGCCGTCGTGGAATGGGTCGGGCTCGTGCGGCGGTCCGTGGCCGAGGCTGTGGGGACGGCGCTCGGCTCGATGGAGGCCGTTCGGGTGAAAACGGAATCCGATCCGCTGGCGGCGGCCGAGATCGGGGCCGTGGTCCTCCGGGCGGCGGTCCGGCCGTTCCCTGGAGGGGTGGAGTGGGCTGGACGGCTGTCCGAGGTGGAGTTCGTGGCCCCGGGGAGAGGTGGGGGACGTGCGGGGCGAGGGTTCTCGGTGGCTTTGTGACTGGGGGGTCGGGTGGTGTCGCGGGGGCGCGGTATGTCCTGGCAGCCCGTTAACGTGAGGTCATGAAACGTTCGGTTGCCGTGGTCAGCGGCTATTTCAACCCGCTGCACGTCGGGCACGTCCGCATGATGCGCGAAGCACGGGCGCTCGCCGACATGCTGATCGTGATCGTCAACAACGACGAGCAGCAGATCCTCAAGAAGGGGCGAGTGATCATCCGGGAGTCCGACCGGGCGGAGGTCGTGGAGAACATCCGGGTGGTGGACAAGGTACTGCTCGCCACCGACCGGGACGGCTCGGTCCGCGACACTCTCGCCGAGGTGCGCAGGCTGTTTCCCGGAGACCGGATCATCTTCGCCAACGGAGGCGACCGGCGGGACGCGGCGTCGATCGCTGAGGCCGACGTGTGCGCCGAACTCGGCATCGAGATCGTCTTCGGGGTGGGTGGTAGCGACAAGGCGGACGCCAGTTCGCGGATCATTGCTGAGACGGGGGTTTAGGGCTGGATGCAGGGTGGGGTTGGTCGGCGGGTGGGCTTTGCGGGGGTGAGGGCGCGCCTGTCGTTCAGCTTTACGTGGGGGTGGGGACGGGGTCTGGGGACGGTAGTGCTTTCAGGATCGTGTCCAGTACGGCTATCGCTCCGCTTTTGGACAGCGGGTCGTTGCCGTTGCCACACTTCGGGGACTGGACGCAGGACGGGCAGCCGGCTGGGCACTCGCACGCCGCGATCGCTTCCCGGGTGGCGGTCAGCCAGCTGACCGCTGTGCCGAAGGCGCGCTCGGCGAAACCGGCGCCGCCCGGGTGGCCGTCGTAGACGAAGACTGTCGGCAGTTCCGTGTCGGCGTGCAGGGCTGTCGACAGGCCGCCGATGTCCCAGCGGTCGCAGGTCGCGATCAGGGGCAGCAGGCCGATCGCCGCGTGCTCGGCCGCGTGCAGTGCCCCGGGCAGCTCGGCTGCCTCGACGGGCGGCTCGGCGAGCGTGTACCAGACGGCGACCGTGCTCAGCTGCCGCTCCGGCAGGTCGAGTGGCCGCTCGTCGATCACCTCGCCGCTCGCGAGCCGCCGGCGCTGGTAGGAGACGACCTGGTTGGTGACGTCGACCTCGCCGAGGTGCAGCCGGACGGGGCCGGCGTCCACGGTGTCCCTGGTCGACACGATGCGGATCTCGGTGATGTCGCGGGCGTGGGTGGACCAGTCCGGCTCCTCGGGGTGCACGAGGGCCACGCCTTCGTCGAGGTGCAGCTCGTCGACCACATAGGACGAACCCTGGTGCAGGTACACGGCGCCCGGGTGCACCTGGGTGTGCGAGGCCCCGGCGTCGACGGTGCCGAGGAGCTTGCCGGTGCCGGACTCGACCACGGCCACCGGCTCGCCGCCCGTCCCGCGCAGGTCGACCTCCGGGCGGTGGGAAGCCGTCCAGTACCAGCCGGTCTTGCGGCGGCGGAGCAGCTGGTCGCAGAAGTCCTCTGTCGTGCCGAACAGCTCCAGGTCGGCCGTCGTCAGCGGGGACTCGGAGGCGGCGGAGCACAGGTGCGGGGCGAGGACGTACGGGTTCTGCGGGTCGAGGACCGTGGCCTCCACCGGCCGGCGGAACAGCGCGTCGGGGTGGTGGACGAGGTACGTGTCGAGCGGGTCGTCGCGCGCGATCATGATGCACAGCGCTTCCTGGCCGGCCTTCCCCGACCGCCCGGCCCGGCCGGCCTGCTGCCACAGCGAGGCCAGCGTGCCCGGGTATCCGCTCAGCAGCACCGAATCCAGCCCAGCGATGTCCACGCCCAGCTCCAGCGCGTTGGTGGCAGCCAGCCCGACGATCCGGCCGTCGCGCAGGGCGTCCTCCAGCGCCCGGCGCTCCTCCCTGAGGTACCCGGCGCGGTAGGCGGCGACGTGGTCGCGGAGGAACTCCAGGCCCGCCTCGTCCAGCCCGCGCTTGGCCATCGTGGCGACGATCTCCGCCCCGCGCCGGGAACGGACGAACGCGAGCGTGCGGACACCGGCGGCCACGAGGTCGGCCAGCAGGTCGGAGGTTTCGCGCAGGGCTGTCTTCCGGACCGGGGCGCCGTTCTCCCCCGCGCCACCGCCCTCCCGCTGGGCCGGCACGGGGCCGGAGACCGGCAGCAGCGGTGGTTCCCAGAGGGCGAAGGTCATGCCGGAGCGGGGCGAGCCGTCGGCCGTCACGGCCCGGACGGGCAGCCCGGTCAGCCGGGAGGCCGAGGCCGCCGGGTCGCTGACGGTGGCCGAGGCGAGGACGAAGGTCGGTGAGGCCCCGTACTTCGCGCACAACCGGCGCAGCCTGCGCAGCACGTGGGCGACGTGGGAGCCGAAGACCCCCCGGTACGTGTGGCACTCGTCGACCACGACGTACCTGAGCTTGCGGAGGAAGCCAGCCCAGCGTGCGTGCTGGGGCAGGACTCCGTAGTGGAGCATGTCGGGGTTGGTGAGGATGAGGCGGGCGTGACGGCGCAGCCAGTCGCGCTCCAGCCGGGGCGTGTCGCCGTCGTACACCGCCGCCGCCACGCCGAACGGGGCCAGGGCGCGGAACTGGTCGACGGCCAGGGCCTTGGTCGGCGACAGGTACAGCGCGGTGGAGGTGCCGAGGGAGGCCAGCACGGGGAGCTGGTACGCGAGGGACTTGCCGGAGGCTGTGCCCGTGGCCACCACGACGTGCTCGCCTGCCCAGGCTGCTGCCGCTGCCTCCGCCTGATGTGCCCACGGCTGGTCGATCCCGAGACTCGCGAGAACCGAGCGGGTGGCCGCAGGTACAAAATCTGGCCATTCCGCCGGTGACCCGGCACGGGCCGGCACCCGCTCGACATGGGTGACCAGGCCGGTGCGGCCGCGCACCAGCCGATCCAGCAGGGTCGCGGGGTCGGTGGAGGGCACGCACCAGACTAACCCGGCCGGCAGGGCGCAATACTGCCCGCAAAGATGGTTAGATTCTCGACATGGAGCTGTCGCTGGAGACCGAGGCCGTCGCCGACCGCACACTCCTGCGGGTGTCCGGGGAAATCGACGTGTATACGGCCCCGAAGCTCCGGGAGCGGCTGGTCGAGCTGGCGGACAGTGGCGCGAAGGACATCGTGGTCGACCTGGAGCTGGTCGAGTTCCTGGATTCCACCGGGCTCGGCGTGCTGGTCGGCGGGCTGAAGCGGGCCAAGGCCAGCTCCGGGAGCTTCGTGCTGGTCTGCGACCAGCCCCGGCTGCTGAAGATCTTCCGGATCACGGGACTGGAGAAGGTTTTCGAGCTCTATCCCACGGTGACGGACGCTCTGAGCGGAGCGCGGTAGCGACGATGCCGACGGTCCGGCTGCGCTTCTCACCGTCGCCGGCGCATGTGCGTACGGCGCGGCTGGTCGCTGTCGCCTGCGGGCGGCGGGCCGGCGTCGCGGTGGAACGCCTAGAGGAACTGAAACTCGCGGTGGGCGAGGCGTGCGCGCGTGCCGTCGCCCGGCACCGCCGCTCCGGCCTGTCCGATCTCGTGCTGCTGGAGCTGGCCGACGACGCGGGTTTCGAGGTGCGGGTCTTCGACTACGCGCCGGCCGAGCCACAGGGGTCCGTCGACCCGGAGGAGACCGTCGCGGCCGAGGCCGGCATCGCGCTGCTGGCCGAGTCGGCCGACGTGCTCAAGGTGATTCCCGGGCCGGGCGGGCTGGGCTCGCAGGTCTCGTTGTGGTGGCCGACCCGGTCCCGTTAGCTCCGTTCGTCCGGTTAGTTCTCGGCACCCTCTGCGTGTTTGTGCAGGTCAGGGGATTCCTGTGCCCTATGATGCCTGTTATGTGCTGATCGCCCCATCTTGGCTCGCAGCCAAGATCCATAGCACAGAGACGAGAATCTTTCGAAATCAGGTGGGTACACGTGTGACTCGTGACACGATCTCCGGCTAGAGTACGCGAGTCGTGTCACACCCCCGGTGCGCCGGGTGACGTCGTCCGCCCGCGGCGGGCCACGGAGCGGCCCGCCGCCCTCCTGAAGCCGTTCTCTGGGCGATCGGGTACTCAGGAGGACTGCAATGTCCGGTTCCACTCTCGTCCTGGCGGGCGGGAAGGGGGCGTCCCTTACCGGTGACAACACCACCTACGTGATCATCGCCGCGGCCATCGCGCTACTCGCGCTCGGCTTCGCTGCAGGTCTCGTCAAGGCGGTGCTCGCCACCAGCAAGGGCACCCAGAAAATGCAGGAGATCGCCGGTGCCGTTCAGGAAGGCGCAAGTGCCTACCTGAACCGGCAGTTCAAGGCGCTCAGTGTTCTCGTCGTCATCGCCGTCGGCCTGTTGTGGCTGCTGCCCGCCGACGGCGGAACGCAGATCAAGATCGGCCGTTCCGCCTTCTTCATCGTCGGCGCGCTGTTCAGCGGCTTCATCGGCTGGGCCGGCATGTCGCTGGCCACCAGGGCCAATGTCCGGGTCGCCGCAGCCGCGAGGGCCAAGGAGGGCGGCCGGGAAGGCGCGATGCAGATCGCGTTCCGTACCGGTGGCGTCGTCGGCTTCCTCACCGTGGGCCTCGGGCTGTTCGGCGCGGCGCTCGTCGTGCTGATCTACCAGGGCGACGCGCCGACCGTCCTGGAGGGCTTCGGCTTCGGTGCCGCGCTGCTCGCGATGTTCATGCGGGTCGGTGGCGGCATCTTCACCAAGGCGGCCGACGTCGGCGCCGACCTGGTGGGCAAGGTCGAGCAGGGCATTCCCGAGGATGACCCGCGCAACGCGGCCACCATCGCGGACAACGTGGGCGACAACGTCGGCGACTGCGCCGGCATGGCGGCCGACCTGTTCGAGTCCTACGCGGTGATGCTGGTCGCCGCGCTCATCCTGGGCAGCGCTGCCTTCGGCGGCGAGGGCCTGGTCTTCCCGCTGATCATCCCGGCTCTGGGCGTGATCACCTCGATCATCGGCGTGTTCATCACCCGGCTCCGCAAGAGCGACAAGAGCGGCATGACCGCGATCAACCGAGCGTTCTACGCCTCGGCCTTCATCTCGGCCCTGCTGTGCGCCGGCGCGTCGTTCTACTTCCTGCCGGCCACCTTCGCCGAGCTGGACACCACCAACGAGACGATCAAGAACCACAGCGGCAACCCGCAGCTGTTCGCGATCGGTGCCGTCGTCATCGGTATCGTGCTGGCCGCCGCGATCCAGGCGCTCACCGGGTACTTCACCGAGACGTCCCGGCGGCCCGTCCGCGACATCGGCAAGTCGGCGCTCACCGGCCCGGCGACCGTGGTCCTGGCCGGCGTCTCCGTCGGCCTGGAGTCTGCCGTGTACACCGCACTGGTGATCGGGGCTGGCGTGCTCGGCGCGTTCTTCCTCGGCGGCGGTTCGATCATGCTCTCGCTGTTCGCTGTGGCACTGGCCGGCTGCGGCCTGCTCACCACGGTCGGCGTGATCGTCGCGATGGACACCTTCGGCCCGATCTCCGACAACGCGCAGGGCATCGCCGAGATGTCCGGCGACATCGACGAGCAGGGCGCGCGGACCCTGACCGACCTCGACGCGGTCGGCAACACCACCAAGGCGATCACCAAGGGCATCGCCATCGCCACGGCGGTGCTCGCCGCGACCGCACTGTTCGGCGCGTTCACGACGATCATGCGGACCGCGCTCGGCGAGGCCAAGGTCGCGGACATCGAGAACAAGATCCTCGACCTGCTGAACGTGGCCAACCCGGCGAACCTGGTCGGCCTGATGATCGGCGCGGCCGTGGTGTTCCTGTTCTCCGGCCTGGCGATCAACGCGGTGTCGCGCTCGGCTGGCGCCGTGGTGTTCGAGGTGCGGCGGCAGTTCCGTGAGCTGCCGGGCATCATGGACGGCTCGCAGCGGCCCGAGTACGGCAAGGTCGTCGACATCTGCACCCGTGACGCCCAGCGCGAGCTGATCACGCCCGGCCTGCTCGCCGTGATGGCCCCGATCGCCGTGGGCTTCGGCCTGGGTGTCGGGCCGCTCGGCGCGTACCTGGCCGGCGCGATCGCCTGCGGCACCCTGATGGCCGTCTTCCTGGCCAACTCGGGTGGCGCGTGGGACAACGCGAAGAAGATGGTCGAGGACGGCGCGTTCGGCGGCAAGGGCTCCGACGCGCACGCCGCGACGGTCATCGGCGACACCGTCGGTGACCCGTTCAAGGACACCGCCGGCCCGGCCATCAACCCGCTGATCAAGGTGATGAACCTGGTCGCGCTGCTGATCGCCCCGGCAGTGGTCGCGATGAGCCTCGGCACGGACGCGAACCCGGCGCTGCGGTACACCATCGCGGCCGTGGCGACGCTGATCATCGTGGGTGCCGTGATCAACAGCAAGCGCAAGTCCATCTCGGTCGGTGCCGACGAGACGAACGGCAGCGAGGTACACGAGAAAATCAGTGCGTGAACGCTGAGTGAGTGAGACGAGAGGGCCGGTGTTCCCCACCGGCCCTCTTTCTTTGTGCCTGCTACTGCTTGGCTTTGCAGGTCTCCGCGGAGTCGAAGGCCTTGCGCAGGTCAGGGGAGGAGAGCTTGGTCGGGTCGGCGGACTCCGGCTTGTACTCGCTCTTCAGCGTCTCCATCGCCGCGGCCACGCCGTCGTAGAACGTCTTGTCCTGGTCGGTGGCCAGCCCCTCGACGGCCTTACGCGCCTTGCCGTACGCGTCGCGGGCCACACCGATCGCCTTGGCCAGGGAGTCGGCGTGCTTCTTGCCGTCGCCGACGTCGGGGATGCCGGCCTTGACCACGCCGGCCCTGGCCTTCTCCGAGGCCGTCTCCGCGCCGCCCAGCAGGGCGAGCAGGCTGGTCCTGGCCTCCTGGGGCGACTTGGCTGCCGCCACGCCCTCGTTGGCCTTCCTGGTCAGGTCGGCGACGGTCACCTGCCACGCGCCCACGGCGCTGCACACCGACGACGCCCATTTCTCCGCGGCCACGTCACCGCTGGACCCGCAGCCCGCAACGGAGCCGGCGAGCAGCACAACGGACAGAGCACAGGCGAGCCAGCGGCGGGACATGCCGGTGAGTCTAGTGAGTCTGGTGCGTCGCGCCGGGGCGGCTCGGGCCTGCCGGAAAGGGGTACCCAGGCCCTAGGCTGGACGGTGATGAGCCAGCTTTCCTTCTTCGCCGCCGAGGCCACCGACCGCAGTCCGCTGGACCTCGCGGGGCTGCTGGCCGGGCCTGGCCAGCTGGTCAGGATGGGCGGGACGGCCCGGGTGTCCGTCGTGGTCGCCGACGAGTGGCGGGCGCAGGCGCTGCTGGGCGAGTACGCGGCCCGGGGGCTCGGCGGCGAGCTGGCCCCGGCCGTGGAGGACCGGATCTCGATCCGCACCGCGTACGTGAAGGCGCTCGCCCCGCTGGCCTCCTGGCTGCACGGTGCGGTGAAGCGCCCGCCGGCCGGGCTGGAACTCGACGGCCACAAGCTCCGGCTGTGGGCGATCGCCGCGGGCTCCCCCGGCGACAACCGCAGCTACGACCTCCACCTTGGCCACTCGGACCCCGGCGCGTGGGCTCAGGTCGGCCAGGCGATCGAACGGGCGGGACTCCCGGCGGAACTGGTCGGCCCCCGGGCCGGCGGCCCGGCGTACCGGATCACGGGCCAGCGCCGGATGAGCAGGCTCGCCGAGCTGGTCGGGCCCCCGCCGCGCGGCGCGCCGGATGGCGAGTGGCCGGTCCGGAAGCTGTAGCGTCCGGCCCTGAGGAGATAGCTACCCGTTCGACTATGAACGGTGTAACGTGTCCGGGTTGTCGGGGCTGATTTGACACCTGCGCGTCCGCGACCGCCGCCCACGCGTTACGTTTAGCAATTGATCGCTAGCTGCGATTGGCTGCGATTGCATGTCGGGGAGAGCCGCCAGCGCTGGGGACTGGATGGAGTTGGGAGCACCGTGCCGCGTTCCGTGAACAACCGCTTGGTCATCGTCGAGTCACCGGCGAAGGCCAAGACCATCTCCGGTTACCTCGGGCCGGGGTATGTGGTGGAGGCGAGCATCGGGCACATCCGGGACCTGCCGCGCGGCACCAAGGACCTGCCGGAGGAGTACAAGAAGGAGCCGTGGGCGTATCTCGGCGTGAACGTCGACCACGACTTCGACCCGGTGTACGTGATCAGCCCCGACCGCAAGAAGCAGATCACCCGGCTGAAGGCGCTCCTGAAGGACGCCGACGAGCTGTACCTGGCCACAGATGAGGACCGCGAGGGCGAGGCGATCGCCTGGCACCTGGCCGAGACGCTGAAGCCGAAGGTGCCGGTGCACCGGATGGTGTTCCACGAGATCACCAAGCCGGCCATCCAGGCGGCCGTGGCCAGCCCCCGCGAGATCAACCAGGCGCTGGTGGACGCGCAGGAGGCCCGCCGCATCCTCGACCGGCTCTACGGGTACGACGTCAGCGCCGTGCTGTGGAAGAAGGTCCAGCGTGGCCTGTCGGCCGGCCGGGTGCAGTCGATCGCCACCCGGATCGTGGTCGAGCGGGAGCGCCAGCGGATGGCGTTCAGGTCCGCGACGTACTGGGACGTGCTCGCGACCCTGGTCGGCGAGGAGCGGATCAGCTTCAACGCGACGCTGGCCGCCGTGGACGGCGAGCGCCTGGCGACCGGCAAGGACTTCGACCCGTCGACGGGCCGCGCCCGGTCGGGCGTGCTGCACCTCGACGAGCAGGGCGCGCGGGGCATCGCCGCCCGGCTGCTCGGCAAGCCGTTCGCTGTGGACCGGGTGGAGGAGAAGCCGTACCGGCGCAGGCCGTACGCGCCCTTCACCACGTCCACGCTCCAGCAGGAGGGCGCACGGAAGCTGCGGTTCTCCTCGGCGCAGACGATGCGGATCGCGCAGCGGCTGTACGAGAACGGTTACATCACCTACATGCGTACCGACTCGACGAACCTGTCGGAGACGGCGCTGAACGCCGCCCGGCAGCAGGTCCGTGAGCTGTACGGCGACAAGTTCGTCCCGCCGCAGCCCCGGGTGTACGCGAAGAAGGTCAAGAACGCGCAGGAGGCCCACGAGGCGATCCGCCCGGCCGGTGACACGTTCCGCACTCCTGGCGACGTGGCCAAGGAGCTGCCCGCCGACGAGCTGAAGCTCTACGACCTGATCTGGCGGCGGACGATCGCCTCCCAGATGACCGACGCGGTCGGCAACTCGACCTCGCTGCGGATCAGGGCCACGTCGAGCACCGGCGAGGTGTGCGACTTCCACGCCTCGGGTAAGACGATCACCGACCCTGGCTTCCTCAAGGCGTACGTGGAGTCCTCGGACGACGAGGAGGCCGAGGCGGAGGACGCCGAGCGCCGCCTGCCGAACCTGGCCAAGGGCGACGGGCTGACGGCCGACAAGCTGGACCCGGCTGGGCACACCACCCAGCCGCCTGCCCGGTACACCGAGGCCTCGCTGGTCAAGGCGCTGGAGGAGCTGGGCGTTGGCCGGCCGTCCACGTACGCCTCGATCATGCAGACCATCCAGGACCGGGAGTACGTCTTCAAGAAGGGCCAGGCCCTCATCCCGTCCTTCACGGCGTTCGCGGTGATCCAGCTGCTGGAGCAGTACTACCCGCGGCTGGTGGACTACAACTTCACCGCGTCGATGGAGGACGAGCTCGACCAGATCGCCGGCGGCGAGGCGGCGTCGGTGGACTTCCTGCGCGGCTTCTACTTCGGCGGCGAGGACGGGCCGGAGGGATCGGTCGCGCGCTCGGGCGGCCTGAAGAAGATGGTCACCGAGCGGCTGGCCGACATCGACGCGCGTGCGGTCAACTCGATCCCGCTCGACGGCGATGTCGTGGTCCGGGTGGGGCGTTACGGCCCGTACCTCCAGCGGGGCGAGGACACCGAGGCCCGCGCGGCGATCCCGGAGAACCTGGCGCCGGACGAGCTGACGGCCGAGAAGATCGAGGAGTTGTTCCTCGGCGGTTCCGGCGAGCGTGATCTCGGGCAGCACCCGGAGACCGGCGAGCCGATCCTGGTGAAGTCGGGCAGGTTCGGGCCGTACGTCTCCAGCGGGGAGAAGTCGGCCTCGCTGCTGAAGACGCAGTCGCCGGAGACAGTGACCTTCGAGGAGGCCGTCCAGCTGCTGACACTGCCGAGGCAGGTCGGCAAGGACGAGGCCGGCGAGGAGATCCTGGCGACGTCCGGCCGCTACGGCCCGTACATCAAGCGGGGCACGGACTCGCGGTCGCTGGAGAGTGAAGAGCAGATCTTCACGATCACGCTGGAGCAGGCGCTGGCGCTGCTGGCCCAGCCGAAGACCCGGGCCGCCCGGGGCGCGGCCAAGCCGCCGCTGCGCGAGATGGGCGTGGACCCGGCGACCCAGAAGCCGCTGGTGATCAAGGATGGCCGGTTCGGGCCGTACGTGACGGACGGCGAGTACAACGCCTCGCTGCGCCGGGGTGACACGGTCGAGGAGCTGACGATCGAGCGGGCCTCGGAGATGCTCGCCGAGAAGCGGGCTGCCGGTCCGGCGAAGAAGGCCACGAAGAAGGCCGCCGCCAAGAAGGCTCCGGCGAAGAAGACGACCGCGAAGAAGGCCGCCGGGGCTTCGGCTGACGAGGCTTCGGACGACGGGGACGAGGCCAAGCCAGCCAAGAAGGCTCCGGCGAAGAAAGCTGCCGCCAAGAAGGCACCTGCCAAGAAGGCCGCTGCCAAGAAGGCCGCTGCCAAGAAGACCACTGCGAAGAAGGCCGCTGCTCCGGAGAAGGAGCTGACGGAGGCCCAGAAGGCCACCGACGCGGTGAAGAAGGCGATGGCTGCCGCCAAGAAGGCCGCGAAGGCTGCGGCTTCGTCGTAGATTTTTTCAGGGGTACCCGGATTCCGGGTACCCCTGTTGTTTAGCCGAGCACGCGGTTTGTGTAGTCGTTGGCGAAGCGGCGGCCGGGGTCGAGTTCGTCGCGGAGTTTCGTGAAGTCGGCGAGGCGCGGGTACGCGGAGCTGGCGTCCTCGGCGGTCCAGTAGTTCAGCTTCCCCCAGTGCGGCCGGCCGCCGAGGGTGAGCGCGAGCTGCTCGAACTGCCGGAAGTACTCCTCGTACGGCATGCCGGTGTACTGGTGGATGGCGAGGTACGCGGAGTCGCGGCCGTAGGACGGTGACAGCCACAGTTCGTCGGCGGCCGCACAGCGCACTTCCACGGGGAAGACGATGTTGTACGGAAGCCTGGCGATGATGGCCCGGAGGCCCGCGAACGCCTCGCGGAGCGCTTCACGCGGAAAGCTGTACTCCATCTCGACGAACTTCACCCGGCGCGGCGAGCAGAAGACCTCGTGCGAGGAACCGGTGTACGAACGCTCGGACAGGGCCGAGGCCGAGAACCGCGTGATCGACGGGACCAGCTTCGGGAAGGCCCGGCCGGTGCGGCAGAGCTTGTCGAACATGGCGTTGGAGAGGAAGTCGTCGTCCAGCCACTGCCTGAACGCCGACAACGGCCGGTCGGAGGCCGGTACGCGGTTGTTGGCCTTGGTGAGCGCTCGTTCCGTGTACGGGAACCAGTAGAACTCGAAGTGGTCGTTGGCCGCGAAGTGCTCGCTGAGGCCCGCGAGGACGTCGGCGAGGGGCAGCGGCTTCTCGGCGGCATGGAGGGTGAAGGCGTCCACGCAACGCAGAGTGACCTCGGTGAGGACGCCGAGGGCCCCGATGCCGACGACGACACCGTCGAACCCGTCGTCGCCCCGCGCGTACCTGCGGACCTCG
Organism: Longispora albida DSM 44784; assembly: GCF_000379825.1. Classification (GTDB taxonomy): domain Bacteria; phylum Actinomycetota; class Actinomycetes; order Mycobacteriales; family Micromonosporaceae; genus Longispora; species Longispora albida. The sequence goes on along the minus strand of NZ_KB903835.1, from coordinate 402,098 downwards.
CCGGAGGCGGTCACCAGCTCGACGGCCTCCACGAAGGTCGCCAGGCCGCCGAGCCGGTGGCCCGTGCCGTGGGTACCGGTGGAGATGGCCCCGCTGATGGTCTGGGCGTCGATGTCGCCGAGATTGGGCAGGGCCAAGCCGTGCTCGGCGAGCAGGGCGTTGAGCCGGTGCAGCGGCATGCCAGCCTGGACGGTGACAAGATGGCCGTCGATGGATATCAGGCCTGCTAGACGGTCGAGTGCGACCCGCAGCCCGGTCGTCACGGCCGCCGCACTGAACGAATGGCCGGAACCGATGGCCTTGACGGAGCCTTCGGAACCGAGGATCGCATCGATAAGCTCGTCCCGGGTAGCGGGGGCGACGGCCAGCGCCGCGGTCTCGTACTGGTTTCCGGCCCAGTTCCGCCAAGCGTGCATGTGATGTGAGTACTCTTCATATTCGCCGTCGTCAAGGGTTCCCGGCGGCTCGTGCGCGTGGCCGAGGGACTGGGTGAGGACTCAGTGGACGAATCGGGCATGATGTACGGACAGTTAGGTAACGGACACGGAGGCGGCGGAGACATGGCGGTCAACCAGGTACGCAGCGGACCCTTGCGGCGGCTGCCCGTCCAGGAGCGGAGTGCCGCACGAGTCGAGCGGATGCTGGACGCCTGCGCCGCCCTGGTCGACGAGCTCGGCTACGAGGCGCTCACGACCACGCTGGTCGCGGAGCGGGCCGAGGTCGCGATCGGCTCGGTGTACCAGTTCTTCCCGGACAAGCGGGCACTCGTCCAGGCGCTCACGGAGCGCAACCTCGCCGAGTACATGCGGCGGATCTCGGAGCGGTTCGCCGCCGACCAGCTCGACCACTGGTGGGACGGGGTCGACGCGGTGATCGAGGAGTACATCGCGCTGCGGAGGGACCTGCCGGGGTTCCGCACGCTCCACTTCGGAGACGTAGTGGACGTGCACCTGCTCGACCCGGAGATGGACAACAACGCGGCCATCGCCGCGCGGCTGGGCGGGCTGCTGGCCGACCGGTTCGGCGTCACGCCACCGGAGCTCCAGCTCGCGGTGGCGGTCGAGACGGGCGACGCCCTGATCAAGCTGGCGTTCCGCCGGATGCCGGGCGGGGACCCGGAGGTGCTGGCGGAGGGTAAGGCCATGATCAAGGAGTACCTGTCCCGGCACGTCTAAAGAAAGGCTTTGCCCTCGCCCCGGTACGTGGGGACGGTGTCGACGATCTGGGAGCCGGAGACGATGTGCAGCTCGTTGACGTGCTCGCACAGTTCCCCGGCTTTGGCGTGACGGAACCACACCCGGTCGCCGACCCTGAGGTCCTGGCCAGCCCCGCGCAACGGCGTCTGCACCTCGCCAGCGCCCTCGGCGGGGAGGATGCGCAGGCCGCGCGGCAGGTACGGCTGGGGAAGGCGGCTCGGGTGCGCCGGGCCGGACGCGATCCAGCCTCCACCATGGACGGTCGCGATGCGTGACGTCGGGCGGCGGGTGACGGAGAGCGCGAAGAGGGCGGCAGGCTGGGGCTGCCACGCGCTGTAACCGTCGAAGAGCGTCGGGCCGTAGAGGCCGGAGCCGGCCGTGACCTCGGTGACGGCCGATTCGGCGGAGGTGGTGTGCAGGCTGCCCGTGCCGCCGCCGTTCACGAACTCGAGCTTGGTGTGCTCGCTGATCGCGGCCACGGCGGTAGCCCGGCGGTCGGCGAGCTCCCGGGCCGAGCGGCGCTGGATGAGCCGGATCAGGCGGCTGTAGGCGGGGCGGCCGGGCTGGGCGTCGCCGAGGCCGGCGATCTGCGCCTCGTAGGACATGAGGCCGACGAGCTGGAAGCCGGGCCGGGCGATGACCTGGGCGGCCAGGGTGCCGACGGCGGATGGCGAGTGCAGCGGGGAACGGCGGACGCCCAGGTGCACGCCGAGCGGGCGCCAGGAAGCGTCGAGCTCCAGGCAGATCCGGATCGGCGGGCGCTGGGCCGGGAGAACCGCGTCGATCAGGTCGAGCTGCGCCGGGTCGTCGACCATGAGTGTGATCTTGTCCGCGTGCCAGGGCAGATTCGACAGCGCGTCGCGGTCGGCGGCCGGGTACGCGACGAGGATGTCGTCACTGACGCCCATCGACGCCAGCCAGTTCGCCTCGGCGAGCGTGAAGGCCATGATGCCGGCATAGCCCGGGCGGGACAGGGCGTCGGTAAGCAGCGCGCGGCAGCGGATCGACTTGCTCGCGAGGCGGATTGGCTTGCCGGCGGCCCGTGTGAGCAGGGCATTCGCGTTCGCGTCGAAGGCGGCGGAGTCGACGATCGCGAACGGCGGATCGAGATGCGCCGTCGCTGCGGCGTACCGGGCGGCGGTCGCCTCGGCCGGCTCGGCGGTACGCGAGCCGGGAAAACCAGGGGCCGTGGTGGGCATGCATCACCTTAACGCGAAACCTGTTCATATTGATGGTGGCGCGGAGACGGCAAGCCAACAGTTATACAGTGGTCGGCAGGTATTTGCAGGTATTGGTTGGCCGGGTTTCAGGGGGTTCGTCATCAGCGCGCAGGTCGATCTGTCGGGCGGTGCCGAGCTGCGGTCGATCCTCAGGATCAGGCCCTTCCGCCGGCTCTGGATGGTTCTCAGCGTCTCGTCGTTCGGCGACTGGCTCGGCTTGCTGGCCACGGCGCTGTTCGCGGCGTCGCAGGCGAGCACGACCGTGGCACAGGGTGCGGCGTTCGGCACGGTGATCGCGGTGCGGCTGCTGCCGGCGCTGGTGCTGGGGCCGGTGGCCGGGGTGTTCGCGGACCGGTTCGACCGCCGGTACACGATGGTGGCTTGTGATCTTCTGCGGTTTGGGCTGTTCGCGTCCATTCCGCTCGTGGGGACCCTGGCGCACGACGGGCGGGTCGCGATCACGTGGGCCGCCGTGGCCACGGTGCTGATCGAGACGGTGTCGATGATCTGGACGCCGGCGAAAGAGGCCTCCGTCCCGAACCTGCTGCCGAAGGCGCGGCTGGAGCGGGCCAACCAGCTTAGTTTGATCATGACGTACGGAGTCATGCCCGTGCTGGCGGCTCTGACGGTGTCGGCGTTGTCCTCGCTGCTGAAGGCGAAGGAAGGCACCTGGGCCTCGTCGGAGAACATCGCGCTGTACTTCAACGCGCTGACGTTCCTGGCGACCGCGCTCGTGGTGTTCTTCGGGATCAAGGAGATCAGCGGGCGGTCGGCCAAGCAGGACGACAAGAACGCCGGGCTGCTGGGACAGTTCGCTGACGGCTGGCGGTACGTGGGGCGGACGCCGCTGGTGCGGGGGCTCGTCTACGGGATCCTGGGGGCGTTCGCCGGCGGGGGCGTCGTCATCGGTACCGCCAAGTTCTACGCCTCTTCGCTCGGCGGCGGTGACGCGACCTTCGGCATCTTGTTCGCGGCCATCTTCATCGGGCTGGGTGCTGGCATCGCGCTCGGGCCGGTGCTGGTCGGGGCGTTGTCGCGGAAGCGGTGGTTCGGGGTCAGCATCGTGCTGGCTGGTTCGGCGGTGCTGGTGCTGGCGCTGGCTCCGCATCTGGCCGTGGCGGTGGCTGGCGCGATCCTGGTCGGTGTCGGGGCCGGGATGGCCTTCCTGGCCGGTATCACGCTGCTGGGTGCCGAGGTCAGTGATGACGTGCGCGGACGGGTGTTCGCTTTCGTCTGGACCGCTGTTCGCGTCGTGCTGATGCTCAGTATTAGTTTGTCCGGCTTTGTGGTCGGCCTGGGCGGGACGCGGGCGATTCTCGGGTTCCACCTGTCGTCCACGCGTGTGCTGCTCGCGGTCGCTGGAGTCGTGGGTGTTGTCACCGGCCTCGTGGCGCTCCGGCAGATGGACGACCGCAAGGGCATCCCGCTGCTGAAGGACATCGTCGGCGCTGTCCGGCGACGGCCCGTGTCCCAGCCGGAGGAACGCGCCGGCGGGCTGTTCGTCGTGTTCGAGGGCGGCGAGGGCGCGGGGAAGTCCACGCAGCTGGTGAAGCTCGCGGCGTGGCTGCGGAACGAAGGGCATGAGCCTGTCGTCACGAGGGAACCGGGGGCGACCGATATCGGGATGCGCATCCGGAGCCTGGTGCTGGACGGGAAAGAAGAGATCTCGCCGAGGGCTGAAGCGTTGTTGTACGCGGCTGATCGGGCACAGCACGTCGCGTCGGTGGTGAAGCCTGCACTGGATGCCGGGCTGATCGTGCTGAGCGACCGGTATGTGGACTCGTCGCTGGCGTACCAGGGCGCGGGGCGGACGATGGTGGCGGATGAGATCGCGTGGCTGTCGGGATGGGCTACCGGTTCGCTGAAGCCTGATCTGGTGGTACTGCTCGATGTGGACCCGTCGGTCGGGCTGTCGCGGGCGAAGGCCCGGAGCGGGGCCGACCGGATCGAGGCGGAGTCGCTGGCGTTCCACGAGCGGGTCCGGTACGCCTTCCTGGACCTGGCTTCCGCGCAGCCCGCGAGGTACCAGATCCTCGACGCGGGCCTGGGTGAGGACGAGCTGGCCGCCAGGATCAGGGAACGCGTGGAGTCGCTGCTGCCGACCGTGCAGGTGAAGCGGGCGGTCGCCCCGTGACCGTCTTCGACGAGCTGGCCGGGCAGCGCGCGGCCGTCGAGGTACTCCAGAAGGCGGCAGGAGCTGCTGCGGCGATCGTGCGGGGAGACCAGGTACCGGCAGGTGCCATGACGCACGCGTGGCTGTTCACCGGGCCGCCCGGATCGGGGCGTTCGATGGCGGCACGGGCCTTCGCGGCCGCCTTGCAGTGCGTGAACGGCGGATGCGGGACCTGCGCGGCGTGCCACACGACGCTGGGCGGCACACATGCTGACGTGCGGTTTGTGGTACCGGACGGGCTGTCCATCGCGGTGAGCGAGATGCGGGCGCTGGTGCTGCGGGCTGCGAGCTCCCCGACGCAGGGCCGGTGGCAGGTACTGCTGGTCGAGGACGCCGACCGGTTGACGGAGGCGGCGGGCAACGCGCTGCTGAAGGCGATCGAGGAGCCTCCACCTCGGACTGTTTTCCTCCTGTGTACGCCGTCCACGCACCCGGAGGACGTGTCGGTGACCATCCGGTCGAGGTGCCGGGTGGTCAGCCTGACCACGCCGTCTGCGGCGGCCATTGCTGGCGTGCTGGTGGCCCGGGACGGTGCCAGTGAGGCCGATGCGGCATGGGCCGCGGCGGCGGCTCAGGGGCACGTCGGGCGGGCCCGGAAGCTGGCCAGGGATCCGGCTTCGCGGGACCGGCGGCAGGCGGTACTGGGCATTCCGCGAAAGCTGACCAGCATCTCGGCGGCGTTCGACGCGGCGGCCATGCTGATCAGCTCGGCCGAGGAGGAAGCGGCGGCAAGTGTCTCCGAGGTCTCCGCCAAGGAGAAAGCCGAGCTGGAGACGGCGCTCGGGGCGGGCGGGACCGGGAAGGGGGCTGCGGCTGCGGCCCGCGGTACCGCTGGAATTTTGAAGGATCTGGAGCGCAAGCAGAAGTCACGGGCGACGCGGGCACAGCGGGATGCTCTGGACCGGGCGCTGATGGATCTCGCCGGGCTGTATCGGGATGTCCTGGCCTTCACCCTGAAGTCGGGGACCGCCCCTGTTCATGCCGACGTGGCGGAGATGACGCGGGCGGCGGCGGCGAAGTGGACACCCGAGTCTGCGCTCCGGCGGCTGGAGGCTGTCCTGGCCTGCCGGGAAGCGATCGACGCCAACGTCAAGCCGAAGATTGCCGTTGAGGCGATGATGCTGTCGTTGTGGCAGGGGTGAGTTGCGCGGCGGTCCTTGGGGATTGATTCGCTGGTCGGTTGCTTTGGTGGCTGGGTGAGGGTTCTGGTCCACTGTGGCGGCGGGCTTGAGGGTGGGGACCGGTTTGGATGGTCCTTGGCTTGATGGGACGTCCAAACCGGTCGCTAGTAGTTGGCTGGTCTTGGTGGTTGGTCTTGGCTGGCTAGGTAGAGGCAGTCAGGGGGTTAGCTGGGGCGGGTACTCCGGCAGCCGAGGTACCTGAAAGCTCGCGTGGAAGAGCACGTCGTGAACTTCCGAGAGAATCGCCCCGTCAGCCAGCCGTCCAGGCAGGAATCCGGCCGGGCTGGGTAGCGTGAACCGCCACAGCTGGAACCTGCCCTCGTACCAGATCTCGCACATCGGATACCGGCCACGCGTTGTGAGCGCCATGACCAGGGCGTGATCGTCGAAGAACCCGATCTCGAAACCAGTCAGGTCCGGGCGCATCCAGTTGCGGAACTGCATGACCTCACGGCGCAGGATGCTTTTTGATTTTGTTGATAGGCGGCTCATGCGGGGGATGGTGCAGGAGGGGGAGCTTTCAAACCCGCAAAAAATTGCGGGTAGCAGTTTTGGTGGGTTGACGGGCGGGGGCTGGTGTGGAGGTGTGAGAGTTTTTGCTGGTGGGGGGCTTGGCCGGTTGAGGGTAAGTCGATCTTGCTGTTGAAATTTGTTTGGTTGTTCCTGGGGGCCCCNCCCCCTCCCCCCCCCCNCCCGCCCCTGACTTGCCCCAAGATCCCGCCCGGTGAGCGCACCAGCACCAGCCTCTCGCCAGGGCCAGGCGATGCTGCGCCTGGGCACTCCGCAGCATCGCCCTACCCCACGCCCAACGCACCCAGGACCAACGCCCGCCCCCAACCGCGCCGACACCACCGTGGCGACAGAGAACCAGCGCCCTCAGCGACCAACCAGCCTCGACCCCAGAGACACCTCCAAGCCTCCAGCCAGCCAGCCAGCCCAAACGTGCCCGCACCGCACTGCCCAGCAGACGGCTCCAGCTCACCAGCCCAGAACCAGCCCACCCCCAGTCCAGCTAGCTCCCCCTCACCCAGGCGCGCTCAACGGCCCAGCCCGGGCAACAGCCCGGGCCACCCCGAACCGTCCTGCGTACCCGGCAGGCCTCACCTCCACAGCCACCAGCACGTCGAGCCCGTCCACAGTGCACGAAGCGACCCGCCCGCCGTTGGCTGCGACGATCTCCTCCACCTCCGAGCAGGCAACCTCGGCCCCGGCCATCGCATGAACCGCCCCGGCAAGAGCCCCGAGGTCGGCCGCGCTGCCGGCCCGGTGCCGGGCGACGACCGCTGAGCCGATGCCCATGCAAGCCAGGCCGACGCTCAGCAGGAGCGCACCGGTACCCATCGCGATGACTGAGGCCGACCCCCGCTCACGCCACTCGGTCACGGATACCCGGCTCGCCTCGCAAGCTCGGGTCATGGCGTCTCCTCCCCGGGCTCCCGGGCCGCCACCGCCTCAGCGCTGACCGGTATCGAGGGCAGCAGCCCGCCCAGCGGGTACACCACCACGGCGACCCTGGCGGAGACCGTGTTTCCGTTGCCTCCGATGGTGATCGTCGCCCCGGCTGGGGCCGACCGTTGACCGGCCGCGACACCTGGTTCGCCCCGCGCTTCGGCACGGGCGGCTTCCCGGGCCGCGTCCACGCATCGGAGCTGGGCGGTGATGGCGCTGATACCGGCCAGTCCCGCGACGAGGAAGACTGACACCGACAGCAGGCCTATCGCGAGTTCCACGGTTGCCGAGCCGCTGTCGCCGGCCCGCTTCCCGTACCTGGCTCTCATTTCAGCGCCCGCTCGATCAGGGCAGTCAACGCGGTCTGAACCGTGGACGAGGTGACCACCTTGTACAGCACCGCCCCGAACGCGGCGGCTGCTAGCACGCCGATGGCGTACTCGGCGGTGGACATCCCGGCGTCCCCGCGCAGCCTGGAACGGATCTTGATCAGTCGGAGTGTCAGCTGAGACATCAGCGTCCTTTCTGTTCGCCGGCACTGCTCACGGCAGCACCTGGTGGAGGATCGTGATCAGGACGGGTACGAACCCGCCGAGCATGAACGCGGGCAGGAAACACAGCCCGAGTGGCAGGACGACCAGCACCGCAGCCCGATGCGCCCGGCCGGTGACCGACGCGAGCCGTTCGGCGCGGATCTCGCCGGCCAGCCGGTCGAGGCTCACGGCGAGCCCGGACCCGCTCTCGCTGCTCCGGATCGCGGCGGCGGCCAGCCTGCTGCCGGAGCGGGTACCGGCGACGGCAGCCCAGGCCTCAGCAGGCGGCCGTCCCATCCGGAGCCCGACGGACACGGACGTCAGCCGCTCGCCCAGTGGCCCGCCGAGGGTCGCGCCCACGGCTTGCGCGGCAGCGGCCGGCGGCGCCCCGGCTCGGAGTACTCCGGCGAGCAGATCAGCCGCGAACGCCGCGTCAGCCTCGATCCGCAGCCGTTCCCGGCGCGCTCCGGCTGGTTCCAGCTTCCTGATTCCCGCCCAGGTACCGAGGCCGGTCAGCACCGCACCGATGCGCCCGGGCCAGCCTTCGGTGTACGAGGCGACCGCGAGGCCAGCCGTCACGGAGACCAGTACCGCTGGCGCGACCGGACGCCGGTGGACCGGCCCGCCCGGCAGCCGAAGCTGGTGAAGCCGGGTCCGGACGCGCCTCCCCCGGACTCGCCGCGCGCGACCGGTGCCGCCCTCGCTACCCCGCATGACGGACCAGCCTGTCCGTCCAGAGCAGCCCGGCTACCTGCAGTCCCAGCGCCAGGATCGCGCACACGGCCCCCGGCACGGTGTCGAGCAGTACCCGGACGGGATCTCCGCCCAGTACCTTCCCGAGCAGCAGCCCGAAGACTGGCAGGACGGTGAGGATGGCCGCTGTCGCCCGTGTCCCGGCGAGTTGAGCGGTGAGCTGGTCCTGCGCCTGCCGTTCAGCCCGCTGATCGGCGACCACGAGGTCGAGAGTCGTGGCGAGTGGTGCTCCGGTACGTTCCGCGAGCCGCCACGCCACGTGTACCCGTCCGGCGATCCGCCCGACCACCCGATCGGCCCGCAACACAGCGAACATCTCGGGCACACCAGCCTCAGGCACGCTCAGTCCTTTGTGTCCACCCAGCTCATCAAGCGCGGCAGCCAAAGCCCCCAGCGGAGGCAGCCCCGCCCGGAGGTCGGCTGCCAGCCCTGTCACGGTGTCGAACGCCGATTCCTGTACTCGCCGGTGCGCCCTGGTCAGCCGCCGGTTCAGCACGGCGCGGACGGCGAGCGCCGCGTACCCGGCCGCGAGCAGCCCAGCCACAGGCCCCCTGACCGCCAGCCCCGCCCCGCCTGCCACCACGGCACCGAGCACCACCACCAGCCATCGCCGCCCGCCCAGCGTCACGGCAACGAACCGCTCCCGGTACCGCTGGGCCCATCCGGCAATCCGTCGTCTCATCGCGCGTCACCTGTCAGCAACGCCGGCGTTCGTTCGACTCCGCGTGCGGCGAGCAGGCGGGCCAGGTCCGGCGCGGCGGTGCTGGGGCCCCAGCCACGTGCCCACACCGGATGCACGACCACCAGGGCGTCATCCCCGGCCCGGAACAGGCCGATCTCCGTGACAGCCCGCCCTTCCGGTACCCGGCTGACATGCACCACCACCTGCAACGCCCCCGAGATCTGCGCGTGCAGCGCCGCACGCCCGAGCCCGCCGTGCAGGCCTAGCGCCTCAAGCCGCGCCGGCACCTCGGCCGGCGCATTGGCGTGCAGAGTCCCCGCTCCGCCCTCGTGGCCGGTGTTCAGCGCGGCCAGCAGGTCAACGAGTTCCGCGCCACGGGCCTCGCCGACGACGATCCGGTCGGGCCGCATCCGCAGCGCCTCCCGTACGAGCTGAGCCAGCCCGACCGATCCGGCACCCTCCACGTTGGACGTCCTGGTTTCCAGCCCCACCACGTGCGGATGCTGTGGCCGGAGCTCCGCGAAGTCCTCGACGAGCACGATCCGCTCTGTCGGCGGTACCTCGCCCAGGAGCGCGTTCAGCAGTGTCGTCTTCCCGGAACCGGTCGCGCCCGTCACCAGGAACGCCAGCCGGGCTCTGACCATGGCCGACAGCAGCTCGGCGATTCCCGGCTCGACGAGGTCGGCCAGGCCGAACGACTGCCTCCGGTAGAGCCGCAGCGACAGGTAGGGCCCGCGCCGCGCGATCGGCGGCAGCACCGCGTGCAGCCTGCTCCCATCCGGCAGCCGGGCATCGACGCACGGACTCGCGTCGTCGAGCCGGCGCCCGCACGAGGCGGCCAGCTGCTGCGCGTAGGCCCGCAGTTCGGCGGCACCGCCCAGCCGGAGCCGTGGGCCGCGTACCAGCCCGGATCCCCGGTCGACCCACACCTCTCCCGGACCGTTGATCAGGATGTCGGTCACCCGCTCGTCCGCGAGCAGGACGCCCAGCGGCCCAGTCAGATCACTCATCCCACGCTCCCCGGCGACACCGCGCACCCTGTCGTCACGACTGCCATATCGGCTTCCCCGCTCCGCTCAGCAGGTGCTCGCACAGCTCGGCGAGCGGCCCGCGTCCCTCCGACGCCGGCGCTGTGCCCTGCTCCAGAGCCGCTGCCAGCCCGGGCTCCGACCGGAGCGCGCCAGCCAGCGGCAGCCCGAGCGCCCGCGCGACCTCCTTGGGGCGCAGCCGCCCCGGCGAGGGCAGCCGGACCACCACCTCCATCGGGGCACGCTGCGGGCCGGCTCGCAGGACGACCTGAGCCGCCGCCGCGCAGGCACGCAGCTCCGCTGGTACGACGAGCAGCAGGCGGTCGGCGTGTTCCAGTGCCCGGCGCGCCGCCTCGTCGAAGGTCCGGGGCAGGTCGACCACCATCAGGTCGCAGCCCTGCTGGCCGGTCCGTACCGCAGCGTCCACCAGGTCACCGGTCAGGTCGACCGGTTCGTCGCGGCCCTGGGCGAGCACGGTGAGCCGCCCGCCAGCCGGTAGCTTGCCCAGTTCGGCGCGGGACAGCTCCGGCCAGCGCAGGCCGTCGAGGTTCTCCCAGCCCAGTACCAGATCAGCGCCGCCACCGAGCGGGTCGGCGTCGACCAGCAGTGCTCGCGCGCCCTGCCGGGCCGCTGTCACCGCGAGCCCGGCGGCCAGGACCGAGGCCCCGGCTCCGCCCCGGCCCCCGACAACTCCGATCACAGGTACCGGACGGCCGGCGGCCAGTGCCTCGAACTTCTGCATCAGCCAGTGCTCGGCGGCGGGCAGCGCGGCGACGTGCTCCACGCCCAGCCACTCGGCGACCTGCCAGAGCTGCCCGTCGGGCTCGCCCGTCAGCACCAGCACCGTCCGGGGCCGCCGGGGCAGCCGTGCCCTGGCCCACGCCTGCGCCTGGTCGCCGCCGACGATCACGAGCGGCGCGGCCGACCACAGTGCCCGGGCCGCGACGACGTCCGGTGCCACCATCGGCAGGATGCCGGCCGCGGCTGTGAGCCGGAGCAGCTCGTCGAGCAGGTGCGGGTCGGCCGTGACGATCAACGACCGGTGTTCTTCCACCTGGCCTCCCTGGTCGGCGGTACGGATAGTGGCCGGGAGAGGGCGAGGGGGACGGCCCTCTCCCGGCCTCGGCGGGAACTGACCGGGTCAGCCTGCCGTCGCCGGGTACCGGGAAAGGGCGGCCTGTGGACAACTGCGGGGCCTGTGGATAACTCTGTGGGCATTAACGCAGGTCGAAGCCTCGCCGTGCACGAACCCGCACACGAACCCGCGCACGAACCCACGTGCGAACCCACGTGCGAACCCACGTGCGAAACAGCCCACGAACCGTGAACGAAGCGCCCACGAACCCACGCTCGGACCACCCGGGAACCGAGCACGAAGCCGCATACAACCCAGCACGCGACCCCGCGCCTGCACCAACTCCGGAGCCGGAGCACGGAACCGGCCGGCAACCGCAGCCCGGCCCTCAGCCCTCGCTCACCAGTACAGGAAAATCTTTCGCCCGCACATGAACCACCGGTATCCCCGTGAATTGCTGCGCAGCGATCCGGACCTCCGGACCTCTCTGAATAACCGGAAATACTCCACGCAGAAAAAAGCCCGGTCCCACGACCTGAGACACGGGGATGCGACTTGGCTTGTGACCGGCGAACTCCGAGTGAATCCTGTCCGGCGATTCCTGAGACGCGACCGGACACCGGCCATTCCCAGCCACCCGGACACTGCCCGCGTCCCGGCCACGACCGGATACGCGGACTCTGGACGGGCTTGCCGGCTTTCGCTGGCTTCCGAAGATCAACCGCCAGTCACCAAGCGGCAACAGGGAAGTGATCAAGGCTCTGACCAGGATGGACAGCCAGACATCTGTGCATCACATAAGGACGACCCCCGCCGGGGGGTGGCGGGGGTCGTCGTGCGGTTCGGCTCCGGGGGGGTTGAGCCGAACCGGCTCAGCGGTCACGGGGGGTGTGACCACCGAGGGGTCTTACTGGGGGCTATGACTATGACCAGCATGCCTGACTTGGCCTACATAGTCGAGGGGCCATAGTCATTTCGGATCTGGCCCCTGCTACGACGTCATTGGCCCCGAGGCTCTAGACTCCGGCCGTGGGCCGCAGCGCTGCGTTCTTCGACCTCGACAAGACCGTCATCGCCAAGTCGAGCGCCTTGGCTTTTGGACGGCCGTTCTATCGGGATGGCCTGATTACCCGCAGTGATGTCCTTCGCGGGGCGTACGCGCAGCTCGTCTACCAGCGCACCGGCGCCGACGACCAGCAGATGGACCGGATGCGCGACTACCTGGCGCAGCTGTGCCGGGGCTGGCGGGTCGACCAGGTGCGGCAGATCGTGGCCGAGACGCTTGACCAGCTCATTCATCCGTACATCTACGCGGAGGCCGCCGCGCTGATCTCCGAGCACCGCGCGGCGGGCCGGGACATCGTGCTGGTGTCGGCGTCCGGTGAGGAGATGGTGCGGCCGATCGGCGAGCTGCTCGGGGTCACGGATGTGATCGCGACCCGGATGGTCGTCGCTGACGGTCACTACACCGGCGAGGTGGAGTTCTACGCCGCCGGGCAGAACAAGGCGATCGCGGTGACGGGGCTGGCCGCCGAGCGGGGGTACGACCTCACGGAGTGTTATGCCTACTCCGACTCGATCAGCGATGCCGCACTCCTGTCATGTGTCGGACATCCGACAGCGGTCAACCCGGATAGGGGACTGCGCAAAGCGGCCGCGGAGCATGACTGGCCGGTGCTGATCTTCCGCCATCCGGTTCCCCTGCGCCGCCGGATGCTCGGCGAGAAGCCAGCCGTGCCGATGGCCGCCGTCGCGATCGGAGCCGTGGCGATCGGCGGGGCTGCCGCCGCCTACTGGTACGGCCGGCGCCGCCGCGCGGCCCGCCTCACCACAGCCGCGTAGCGCGTGCAACAGCAGCCAGGACCAGGCGTCACGTCAGCTTGACGACGCCCGGATAGTCCCCGGGAGCCAGCACCACGTGCAGCTGTCCATCCCGGACGGTCGTCGACTGCACCCGGTCCCCGATCGCCTGCACCCACGGGAAGCGGTCCGGGTCCGGCAACGGCACCGTGATCTCCGGCGCGGCCGTGGTGAGCAGGATGTAGTCGGTACCCTCCCTGCGGGTCGACGTCCAGCCCTGGCCGGAGCCGTAGCCCATCCGGGTCCCGTAGATGGCCTCGCCGTGTTCGAGGAGCCAGCCGCCCATGCCGCGCAGCCGGGCCGACTGGGAGGCCGGCACGCTGCCCGACTGGGTGGGACCGACGTTCAGCAGCAGGTTCGAGCCGTAGCCGGCCACGCGTGCCAGGCCGGCCACCAGCTGCCCGGCCGTGCGGCGTACCTGGTCGTGGGGCACGTATCCCCAGCTCGCGTCCATCGCCATGCACGTCTCGGCCGGGATCTCGCCGCTGGCCTGCGCCGGGTTCACGTCGCCCTCGAAGCACTGGATGTCCTCGCCGGGCAGCAGCGTCGAGTGGCGGTTGTTGACGATCACGGCGTCGGGCTGGGCGGCGTGCACTGCCGCGTACAGCTGCGGGTAGTGGAAGTCCGCGCGGCCGGCGAAGAAGCCGGGGTGCTCGCGGGAGAAGGTCGCGTGTGGCCAGTCGCCGTCGAGCCAGAGCTGCACGAGCGGCCCGTACTGGGTGCAGACCTCCCTGACCTGCCCGAACAGGTACTCGCGGTAGGAGTTCCACGCGTCGTTGTCGCGCCAGTCGCGGTACCCGGGATGCGACCAGTCCACGAGGGACAGATAGACACCGAGCCCGAGGCCCCGTTCCCGGCAGGCGTCGGCCAGCTCGGCCAGCACGTCGCGCCCGAACGGCGACTTGGTCACCTTGAAGTCCGACAGCGCCGTGTCGAACAGCGCGAACCCGTCGTGGTGCCGGGCGGTGATGGTGATGTACCGCTGCCCGGCTTCCAGCGCCAGGTCGGCCAGCCGGGCCGCGTCCCATTCGCCGCCGTAGAAGTGATCGGCCAGCTGCCGGTACCGCGCGGGGGGCACGCGGTCGGAGAACATGTGCCACTCGCCGCGCCCGACCAGGGCGTACAGTCCCCAGTGAACAAACATTCCAAAACGGGCGTCCTGGAACCAGTCAAGTCCCCGCGGGCTCGCCTTCACCAGCCACTCCCTCGGTCAGCGAGCAGGGCTAACCCGCCTCCCCTTCGATATTCACAGCGGACTGTGCCACACCATCCAGCTCCAGCACAACGACCTCATTCGCCCCGGTTCGCAGGATCGGTGCCGGTAGGTACAGAGTATGCTGCGGGCCGCTGGCGTTGTAGCGGCCCAGCAGGAAGCCATTAACCCATACATACCCGCGTTGTCCACTGCGGACAGACAAATACCCGTCACGGGGCTCGTTCACGTCGAGCGAGCCGCGCGTGAACACTGGGCCATCGCACGTGACACCGGCGCCCCACGGCACATCGTCCCAGGTCAGCAGGGATGCCGACCAGCCGTGCACGTACTGCCGCTCGTGCAGCAGGCCACGGAAACCCTTCGTCTCGCCCGTCCGCGGCCCGTAGTTGACGCGGCCCAGCGACTCGACCAGCAGCTCCACGACGGCCGGCCCGGGAACGTCGTCGATGCTGTTAAGCCCGTCACGCTCGAATGTAACTTCGTACTTTTCGTTGACAAACACGTGCGCGCGGTCGGCGAGACCGTCCACAGTCAGCGGATAGCCCTGCCTCGGGCCCGGAAGCTCCGCCCGGTAGCAGACCAGGCCGTGCACGACACCCAGGTCCTCAAAGGACAGCGGCACGGGACTGCTCACTGCCGGCCCGAGCGCCGCCCGCCAGGAGACAGCCTCCCCCAGGGTCACCGCCCGCGGTTCGAGCACCGGAGGCAGCGGCTCCACGTCAGGAAGAGCCTCAGGAAGACCAGAAGTACCAATATTGTACCTTTCGAGCACCTCCCGGAAGGCCCAGAACTTGGCCGTCGGCCCGCCACGCTCGTCGATCGGCGCGTCGTAGTCGTAGGACGTGACCGTCGGCTGGAACTCGCCGTCGTGGAAGCGCCCGCCCCGGTTGGCCCCCGCGTAGGTCCCGAAGTTCGTCCCGCCGTGCGCCATGTAGAGGTTGACGCTCCCACCCAGTTCCAGGATCTCCGCGAGGCTGGCCGCCGCGTCGTCCGCCGGCCGGGTGATGTGCTCGTCGCCCCAGTGGTCGAACCAGCCGTTCCAGAACTCCATGCACATCGGAGGGTCGTCTGGCCGGTGCTGCCTGAGCTTGGCGAAGGCGGCTTTCGCGTCCGAGCCGAAGTTGACGGTCGCCAGGATGCCGGGGACAGAGCCGCCGGTCAGCATGTGGTCCTCGGGTCCGTCCGAAGTGAACAGCGGCACGTCCACGTACTCCCGCAGCACGTCCGCGAGATGCCGCAGGTACCGCTGGTCGGAGCCGTACGAGCCGTACTCGTTCTCGACCTGCACCATCAGCACGTTGCCGCCCCGGGTGACCTGCCGTTCGGCGACGATCGGCATCAGCGCGGCGAAGAACCGCTCGACCGGGGCCAGGTACCGCTGGTCGTGGCAGCGCAGCGGCACGCCGGAACCGGTCAGCCAGGCCGGAAAGCCCCCATTGTCCCACTCGGCGCAGATGTACGGCCCGGGCCGGACGATCGCGTGCAGCCCCGCCCCGGCCGCGTCGTCGAGGAACCTGGCGACCTCGTCCAGCCGCTCGATCCGCCCCTCGACGGGCTCGTGGTGGTTCCACGCCACGTACGTCTCGACGGTGTTCAGGCCCATCGCGCGGAGCATGCGGAGCCGCTGCGGCCACTGCGCGGGCAGGCTGCGGAAGTAGTGCATCGCGCCCGACAGCACCCGGAAGGGCTTCCCGTGCAGCTCAAAGCCCGCTGGCGTCACCACGAAAGACATACGCAAGTTCCTACCCTAAGTAAGCCCCGCTGGCCAGGGCGTCTCATCAACCCCAGCCGTCACAGCTTGCCGGGATTGTCTGGCGGCAGCGGGTAAAGCGGCGTACAAAGGTTGTAGCGGATCTCATTTGATGAACCCGTTCACCGCAAGATTTGAGTTCCGTAGCACGGCCACCGGGCACCCACGCGCGACCAGCCGCGGGAAGGCGCGTCGCCCAGGACACCAGCAGTGGTCCTGGTTCGACGATCAAGGTGCACGCATGATCACCCGGCCGGACGTGCAGATGGTGGGACGGTGCTTCGGACTGTAGAGGTACCGTCCCTTTCATGTCTGCCAACTCCGTGATCGGCATCGTCAGCCCCGGGTACATGGGATCCGGTCTCGCTCTGGCCCTGCACCGTGGTGGCGCGCGCGTCGTCGCGACCGTCGCCGGGCGCTCCGCCCGGACGGCACGCCTCGCCGAGGGCATGGACCTGCTGCCCAGCCTCGACGCGGTCGTCGAGGCCGCCGGCGTCATCCTCGTCGTCATCCCGCCGGCCGAGGCCGTCCGCGCCGCGACCGAGATCGCCGAAGCTGCGGCCCGTACCGGCGCGCGGCCGCTGGTCGTGGACATGAACGCGATCTCGCCGTCCACGGTGAACGCCGTCGCCGAGGCCCTGAACGGCCTGGATCTGGTCGACGGTTCGATCTCGGGGCCGCCGCCCTCCGTCGCCGACGGGACGATCCTCTACTTCTCCGGGCCGCGCGCCGCCGAGGTGACCGGCCTGCCGTGGACGGGCGTCGTGCCGACCCTGCTCGGCCCCGAGCTCGGCACGGCCAGCGCGGTCAAGATGTGCACGGCGAGCGTCTACAAGGGAACGGCCGCTCTCTACGTGCACGCGATGGTGACGGCGCAGCGTCACGGAGTACTGGATGCGGTTCTGAATGATCTGACCAGGATCGAACCGCGAGATGTGGCGAAGGCCGCGACCAAGGCGCACCGCTATGTCGGCGAGATGCACGAGATCGCCACCACGCAGGCCGAGGCTGGCCTGTCGCCAGCGCTCTTCACCGCCATCGCGGAGACCTGGTCCGAGGTCGCCAAGGGTGACCTCGCGCAGGGCGACCCGGAGTCCATCGACAGCGGGATTCCCGCCGCCGACGTCGCGACCAGGCTTCTTCCCTAGGACGACTCTCCCTGGGACATGAGCGAGTCGCTGATCGCTTCCGTTTCCTCCGCCGCCCGGATGACCGCCGCCGCGTAGTGCTTCAACCAGGACCGCAGACCATCGGGTGTACCGGTCACGAAGGTCGCGGAGGCACCCCGGTACTCCGGCTCGCGGTCCCGGTGGCCGACGTCGACCGGCAGCAGGCCACGCGGGTCGAGGCCGCCGGAGATCAGGACCAGCCGGGCGGCGGCCCGCGCGACCAGCCCGTTCACCGCGCCGAAGGGCTTGGCGGCCAGCAGGTCGCCGTGCACGACGGCCGCGAGCAGCAGCGTGTCCTCCCGCTTGCTGGTCACCAGGTCCGCGAGCAGGTCGAGACGTGGCTGGGCTCCCGGCTCCGGGCGGCCCAGCTCCTCGTCGGCGACGATGCCGCGGCCGGCGAGGACGTGCAGCCGGGCGAGCGCCTGACGCGGGGCCTTCTGCCAGGTCACCGACAGCTCGTCGAGGGCCTGGGTGACGCGCAGGGCGCTCTGCACGACCGGGTTCAGCGCGGTGCCGGCCCGGACGTCGTCCAGCTCGTACGCCTGGCCGTCGAGCGCGGCGCTGGCGCAGGCGTCGCGCAGCCCGGCCTCGACGGCGATCTGCGGGCCCTGCCGGCGCATCGCCCTGTGCCGGAAGGCCGCGTCGACCCGTGCCCTGGCCTCGGTGAACGCTTCGGAGATGTCCGCGAGGTCCAGCAGCGGGGTGAGCTGTGCTCCGTTCGTCATGACGCGTGACGTTACCCGCCGGTCACCGCCGCCCGGCCCCGCCACCCGGCTCGTTGATGTCCTGTTGAGCCGGCACTGACCCGAGTATCCGATCCTGGATGCGCACTGCTGCTCGAATCCTTTCGGAAAAGGCCTGGACCGAGCATTTATCGAGCAGCCTGAGCACGCTATCTTGAGCTGAGCGCCAGATCACACGCCTGGATCACACGCCTGTGTGCACAGGGAACGACGGCACGGAGGAACGCCGAACTATGAGCGACGCACTGGAGAACCTGCTGTCCGAGACCCGCCGGTTCGCCCCGCCGGCCGGGCTCGCCGAGCACGCCAACGTGACCAGCGACGCGCAGCCGGCCGACCGGCTCGCGTTCTGGGAGACCCAGGCCAGGCGGCTGACCTGGGCCAGGGAGTGGGACACCACCCTGGACTGGAGCAACCCGCCGTTCGCGAAGTGGTTCGTCGGCGGGCAGCTCAACGTCGCGTACAACTGCCTCGACCGGCACGTGGCCGCCGGGCTCGGCGACCGGGTCGCGATCCACTGGGAGGGCGAGCCGGGCGACACCCGCACGATCACGTACGCGGAGCTGCTGACCGAGGTCAAGCGGGCGGCCAACGCGCTCACCGGCCTCGGCGTCGGCCAGGGCGACCGGGTCGCGATCTACATGCCGATGATCCCCGAGGCCGCCGTCGCGATGCTGGCCACGGCGCGGATCGGCGCCACGCACAGCGTCGTGTTCGGCGGGTTCTCCGTCGACGCGCTGTCCGGCCGGATCGCTGACGCGGACGCCAAGCTGGTCATCACCGCCGACGGCGGGTACCGGCGGGGTGCGCCGAGCGCACTCAAGCCGACCGTCGACGAGGCGGTGAAGCTGTGCCCGAGCGTGGAGAAGGTGCTGGTCGTCCGGCGTACCGGCGAGGACGTCGCGTGGACGGGCAAGGACCTGTGGTGGCACGAGACCGTCACGCCGGCCAGTGACGAGCACGAGGCCCAGGCCTTCGACGCCGAGAACCCGCTGTTCATCCTGTACACGTCGGGCACCACCGCGAAGCCGAAGGGCATCCTGCACACCACCGGCGGGTACCTGACGCAGGCGTCCTACACCCACCACGCCGTCTTCGACCTCAAGCCGGAGACCGACGTGTACTGGTGCACCGCTGACATCGGCTGGGTCACCGGGCACTCGTACATCGTGTACGGCCCGCTGTCCAACGGCGCGACGCAGGTCATGTACGAGGGCACGCCGGACACCCCGCACCGCGGCCGGTTCTGGGAGATCGTCGAGAAGTACAAGGTGACGATCCTCTACACCGCCCCGACGGCGATCCGCACGTTCATGAAGTGGGGCGACGACATCCCGGCCGGGTTCGACCTGTCCTCGCTGCGCCTGCTGGGCTCGGTCGGCGAGCCGATCAACCCGGAGGCCTGGATCTGGTACCGGGAACACATCGGCCGCGGCGAGTGCCCGATCGTCGACACGTGGTGGCAGACCGAGACCGGGGCCATCATGATCTCCCCGTTGCCCGGCGTCACGCACACCAAGCCCGGCTCCGCGATGAGCCCACTGCCCGGCATCTCCGCCGACGTCGTCGACGACACCGGCAAGTCCGTCCCGAACGGCGGCGGCGGCTACCTGGTGCTCCGCGAGCCGTGGCCGTCGATGCTGCGGACGATCTGGGGCGACGACCAGCGGTTCCTCGACACGTACTGGTCCCGCTTCGACACCATGTACTTCGCTGGTGACGGCGCCAAGCGCGACGAGGACGGCAACATCTGGCTCCTCGGCCGCGTCGACGACGTCATGCTCGTCTCCGGCCACAACATCTCCACGACCGAGGTGGAGTCCGCGCTGGTCAGCCACCCGGACGTGGCCGAGGCCGCCGTGGTCGGCGCGACGGACCCGACGACCGGCCAGGCCATCGTCGCGTTCGTGATCCTGCGGGGTGGCGTCGATGGCGACACCGAGGCGCTGCGCGGCCACGTCGCGAAGACCCTCGGCCCGATCTGCAAGCCGCGCCAGATCCTCATCGTGCCGGAGCTGCCGAAGACCCGGTCCGGCAAGATCATGCGCCGGCTGCTCCGTGACGTCGCGGAGAACCGCACCCTCGGCGACGTCACCACCCTCCAGGACCAGTCGATCATGAACCTGATCACCGCCGGCCTGAAGTCGGGTACGTCCGCAGAGGACTGAGCCTGCATGCCGGTACCGGGTGCGCCCAGCACGCCCGGTACCGGCACGGCCCGGCCGCCTCAGCCGCGCAGGATGTCCAGGTGCGCCGATGTCACCCCGGCACCCGGCTCGATCCCGTACTCGCTGACCAGGCGGGACCTCAGCCGCCGGAAGGCGTCCAGCGCGTCGGCCGTCCGGCCGGAGCCGTGCAGGGCCAGCATGTAACACCTGGCCAGCCGCTCACGGACCGGGTGCTCCTGCACCAGCATCGCCAGGTCGGCCACCATCCGGCACGGCTCGCCCGCCCGGACCAGCAGCTCCGCGTACTCCTCCGTCGCGGTCAGCCTCAGCTCGTCGAGGCCCGTCGCCAGCCGCGCGAACCGCTCCCCGCCCAGGTCAGCAAGGGCCGGGCCGCGCCACAGAGCCAGCGCCCGCTCGTACTGGCCGATCGCCTCCGCGCCCTGGCTGGCGCGCGCCTGGTCCAGCAGCCGGCGGAAGAAGGCCAGGTCGCTGGTTTCCGGGCCGGCCTCGATCCGGTACCCGCCGCCCTCCCGGCAGATCCGCCAGCCGTGCCGGCCGAGCTGGGAGCGCAGTGCGCTCACACAGTTGTAGAGCTGCTGGACGGCCGTGCGGGGCGGGTCGTCCCACAGGTAGCTGACCAGCGTGTCCCTGGTCAGGTAGCCACTGTGCGCGCCGAGCAGCGCCACCAGCCCTCGCATCCGGTGACCGGCCAGCACGATCCGCTGCGCGTCCCGCCAGAGCTCCACCGGCCCCAGCACCCTGATCTGCACGCCCATTCCGAGATGCACACGTCCCCCGTGTCGTCGATCGTCGGTAGTTCTGAGTTAGAACGCGATGAGGCGGGTGCCGGAGGCTTTGCGCTGACGGATCCATCCACATAGGAGGTACGCCTTGAAGCGCAAGCTCGCCACTGTCGCCCTCGCGGCGCTGCTCGCCGGCGGCTTCGTCGCCACCGCCGCCAACCCGGCAGCCGCCGCTGGCGGGGGCTGCAACAACAAGTCCCAGAACGGCTGGAGCATCGGCACCTGCCAGGCCGACGACGGCGTCTATGTCTACCCGGACTTCTACATCAACGCCAAGCCGAGCACGCCTTCCACCTGCAAGGCCTACAGCCGGGTCAAGGACCTGAACACCGGCACCTACACCCCGTGGTTCGGGTACACCTGCACCACCGGCCGCAAGTGGGGCGCGTACCGGGTGCCGAAGGTGGCCGGCCACTCCTACCAGCACCAGGTGGAGATCCACACCCCCTACTTCTACGGCACCAGCCCGACCACCTACTAGGTGACGGCGGCTGGCGGGGTCGTGATCGGCCCCGCCAGCCCACTGTGCCCCGCGGTCACCGGGGCCGTCGAGCTGATTCGGGCTGCGCCGAAAGAGGCTGGCATCGCGCTGGCGAGACTATGGACATTCAGCATATGTCCGGTGGCATGTACAAGATCAGCCCTGGTCAGGCGTATGGCGGCAGCAGTCCGTTTACCCATCAGTAGGGGCTGAGCCCTATGCTGCCGGGCATGAGAAGACTCCTCGTCTCAGCGGTGGCCGCCTCAGCCCTCGCCGCTGTCGCGCTCACCACGCAGCAGCCGGCCAGCGCAGGCGCGCAGCGCCCCCTCGCTGACGTGCAGATCCTCGCGATCAACGACTTCCACGGCCACCTCGAACCGCCGAGCGGCTCCTCCGGCCGCGTGCAGACCGGTATCGACGCCCAGGGCAAGCCGGTCACGGTGAACGCCGGCGGCGCCGAGTACCTGGCCACCCACCTCAAGCAGGCCCGCGCGGGCAAGCAGCGCACCGCCACTGTCGGCGCCGGCGACCTGATCGGCGGCACGCCGCTGCTGTCGGCGGCGTTCCACGACGAGCCGACCGTGACCGCGCTCAGCCAGCTCGGCCTCGACGCGACCGCCGTCGGCAACCACGAGTTCGACGAGGGCCGCGACGAGCTGCTGCGCATGCAGAACGGCGGCTGCCACCCGGTCGACGGCTGCAAGGGCACCGAGAGCTACGAGGGCGCCGGGTTCCAGTACCTGGCGGCCAACGTGGTGGACAAGGCGAAGAACAAGACGATCCTCCCGCCGTACTGGATCAAGGACTTCGGCGGCGGCGTGAAGATCGGCTTCATCGGGATGACCCTGGAGGGCACCCCGGACATCGTCACCAAGTCCGGCATCGCCGGCCTGGAGTTCCGCGACGAGGTTGTCACCGCCAACCACTACACCAGCGAGCTGCGCAAGAAGGGCGTCAACGCGATCGTCGTGCTGCTGCACGAGGGTGGCATGCCCGCCAGCCCGATCTACAACTACGACTGCAACTCCGGCGGCGGCCTCGGCCTGAGCGGCCCGATCGTGGAGATCGCCAACAAGCTCAGCCCGTCGATCGACCTGGTGATCACCGGCCACACGCACCAGTCGTACGTGTGCAGCGTCCCGGACCCGATGGGCCGGCCGCGCATGGTGACCAGCGCCAGCTCCTTCGGCCGTGAGTACACCGATATCAACGTGAAGTTCGACCTGTGGAAGGACGACATCGTCCAGGTTTCCGCGCAGAACAAAATCGTCACGCGCGACGTCGAGAAGGACAAGCCGACGTTCGACCTGATCACGCACTACAACACCGCGCTCGGCCCGATCGCGAACCGGGTCATGGGCCACATCTCGGCTGACATTCCCTACGCGAACACGCCGACCCCGGAGACCCCGCTCGGTGACGTGGTCGCCGACGCGCAGCTCGCCGCGACGGCAGCCCCGGACAAGGGTGGCGCGCAGATCGCCCTCATGAACCCGGGTGGCATCCGCGCCCCGCTGACCTTCCTCCCGTCCGGAGCCGAGGGCGAAGGCGTGGTGACCTACCGGGAGTGCTTCACCGTCCAGCCGTTCAACAACAACGTGGTCACGGTCTCGCTGACCGGCGCCCAGCTCAAGACGGTGCTGGAGCAGCAGGTCACCGGCCCGAACAGCGGCACCGGCAACAAGATCCTCCAGGTCTCGGCCGGCTTCACCTACACGATGACGGGCCGGACCTCCGTGTCCGACCTGAAGCTGCACGGCACGCCGATCGACCCGGCAGCGACCTACCGGGTGACGATCAACAACTTCCTGGCTGACGGCGGCGACGGCTTCGCCGAGCTGGCGAAGGGCACGAACAAGCTCGTCGGCGGTCTCGACATCGACGCCTTCACCGCCTACCTCGGCGCGAACTCCTCGCCGTCGAACCCGCTGGCTCCGCCGGCCGCGAACCGAATCACTTTCGCGTAACTCCATAAGAGGGCGCCCCGGGAGAAAAAGTTTCCCGGGGCGCCCGCATGTAACGGAAACGTTATTCAACGCCGCTACTTCCTTAAGGTACCTTCTGCCAATCTCGGCAATACTCGCGTCGTCACCGTGGTGCGGCTCACACGAAGAGCTTCCACTGTGGGCGATGACGCGGGCTCCACGAGAAAGGGGAGGTACGCGTGCGCAAGAGCACGAGAGTTCTCGTCGCCGGTCTCGCGACCGGGCTGCTCGCGGCTGGCCTGACCAGCGCGGTGCAGGCCAGCCCAGGCAAGGACGCCCCGGCGGCCCCGCCTGCCGCCGACAAGGACGCACACCGCAACCACCGGCCTGACGAGCTGATGACCCCGCAGATGCGCCAGGAGCGCGCGGACAAGCAGGAGGCGCTCAACCGGGTCTTCGCAGGTGAGGCCTCGGTCCAGCAGCGCGGGACGTCGAAGGGCGTCCAGCTCGCCAACGGCAGGTGGGTCCAGTGGGGCACCCCGGAGAAGGCGCAGCTGCTGACCTTCCTCGCCGAGTTCGGCGACCAGACCATGCACGGCGGCACCCCCGGCCCGCTGCACAACCAGATCCCCGAGCCCGACCGGGTGTGGGACGGCAACGCCACCGACGACAACAGCACCGCCTGGACGAAGGACGCCTCGCGCGACTACTTCCAGCAGAAGATGTACGCGAAGGCCGGTACCGGCGACTCGATCACCGACTTCTACCTGCGCCAGTCCGGCGGCCGGTACACGGTGGAGGGTGAGGTCCTCGACTGGGTCAAGCTCGACTACAACGAGGCCCGGTACGGCAACAACGAGCACGAGGACACCGGCTACCCGACCTTCGTCGGCGACACCGTGACCAAGTGGTACGCGGTGCAGAAGGCGGCCGGCAAGACCGACGCGCAGATCAAGCAGTTCCTCGCCCGCTATGACGTGTGGGACCGCAACGACTACGACGAGGACGGCGACTTCAACGAGCCGGACGGCTACCTCGACCACGTCCAGATCATCCACTCGGGTGCTGGCGAGGAGGCCGGCGGCGGCGCGCAGGGCGACGACGCGATCTGGTCGCACTCGTCCTACGCGATCGACCCGGAGAACCCGAACACCGGCCCGGCGTACAACGCCCAGGGTGGTTACCAGATCGGCGACACCGGGATCTGGGTCGGCCGCTACACCACCTCGCCGGAGAACGGCGGGCTGGGCGTGTTCGTGCACGAGTACGCGCACGACATCGGCATCCCGGACTACTACGACACCCGGGGCGGCGACAACGGCACCGGCTTCTGGACCGTGATGTCCGGCGGTTCCTGGCTGAACACCGCTCACGACAACATCGGCGACCGGCCGAACTTCATGGGCCCGCTGGAGAAGCTGCAGCTGGGCTGGCTGGACTACGACGTGGTCGAGCTGGACAAGAAGAACTCGGTGCACGCGCTCGGCGCTGCCGCCACCCCGTGGCCGTTCAAGCAGGCCACGATGGTCAAGCTGCCGAACCGGCCGGAGACCGTGCAGTACGAGAAGCCGTTCGCCGGCAAGGGCGAGTGGTTCTCCGGTGAGGGCGACGACCTCAACTCGCGGCTGGCCCGTGAGGTCGACCTGACCGGCGCCACCACGGCCTCGGTCAACGCCAAGGTCTGGTACGACACCGAGTCGGGCTACGACTACCTGTACGGCGCGGTGTCCACGGACGGCAAGACGTGGACGCGGCTGCCGAACCGGTACGACGGCAACTCGGGCGGCTGGGTCGACATCTCGTTCGACCTGTCGGCCTACGTCGGCAAGAAGGTGCAGTTCCGCTACCAGTACGTGACCGACGGCAACACCCACGGCAAGGGCGTCATGATCGACAACGTCGCCGTGGTGAAGAACGGCACGGTCGCGTGGACCGACGGCGCCGAGTCCGGTGACGCCGGCTGGTCGGCCAAGGGCTTCCAGATCCTGGTCGACGGTGCCCTGGTCAAGCAGAACCCGCACTTCTACCTGATCGAGAACCGGCAGTACACCTCGTACGACGCCTCCCTGCGCAACGGCCCGTACAACTTCGGCTTCCCGGAGAAGGCTGACTGGGTCGAGCGGTTCCCGTTCTTCTCCGGCACCCTCGTCTGGTACGTCGACTCGAAGTACGGCGACAACAACACCAAGGCCCACCCGGGTCACGGCATGGCTCTGCCGGTCGACGCGCGCCCCGCGCCGATCACCCTGCCGGACGCCGCCAAGACCAAGCTGCGCAACCGGCTCCAGGGCTTCGACGGCGCCTTCGGCCGCAAGGGCATCTCGGCCGTGACGTTCCACGGCAAGGGCACCGAGGTCACCGCCCCGGCCCGCCCGGGCGTGGCCGTGTTCGACGACTCGGACCCGAACCGCTACTGGGACGCCTCCAACCCGTGGAACTCGGTGCAGGTCGCCGGTTCCGGCGTGAAGGTGGAGATCCTGCTGGACGGTAACGGCCAGTACGTGCCGGCGATCATCAAGGTCACCCGCACCAAGTAACAACCAGTACTGAAGGGGCGTTCCAGGAAGTCTGGAACGCCCCTTTTGCTGTGCCGATACGATCATGCGATGTCCCGCCGTCCCGAACAGAAGCGTTCCCAGCGGCACCAGCACGCCGCGGTCAGCCCCGAGGCCGGGCGGCAGGCCAAGCTGAAACGAGCCCGGCGCAAGCTGCGCAAGCGGGCGAGCGGCGCGGCGGGCACAGTGGTCAGATACCTGCGGATCGAGACGATCGGCGGCCTGCTGCTGGTGTCGGCGACCGTGCTGGCCCTCATCCTGGCGAACTCGCCGCTGTCGGGCTTCTACGAGGATCTCCGGGCGACCCGGTTCGGCTTCGACGCCCTCCACCTGAACCTGAGCCTGGAGAACTGGGCCAAGGACGGCCTGCTGACCGTGTTCTTCGTGGTCGCAGGGCTCGAGCTCAAACGGGAGCTGGTCGTCGGCGAGCTGCGCGACGTCCGGCGGGCGCTGTTCCCGGTGTTCGGCGCGCTCGGCGGCATGGTCGTCCCTGCGGCGCTGTGCCTGGCGATCGCGTGGGGCGCGCCGGGCGGCACGGAGGCCTGGGCGATCCCGGTCGCGACCGACATCGCGTTCGCGCTGGCCGTGCTGGCCCTGACCGGGTCGAACCTGCCGAGCAGCCTCCGCGTCTTCCTCCTCTCGCTCGCCGTCGTCGACGACCTCGGCGCGATCCTGCTCATCGCGGTCGTCTACACCGCCTCGGTGTCGTGGTGGTGGCTGCTGGCCGCCGTGGCGGCCCTCGTGGCCTACGGCGTGCTCCAGCAGCTACGGGTCCGCGGCCTGTGGCTCTACATCGGACTCGGTGTCGCCGCGTGGGCGTTCCTGCACTCCAGCGGCGTGCACGCCACCATCGCCGGCGTGGCCGTCGGGTTGCTCACCCGGGTGAAGCGCGACTCGCACGAGGAGCACGCCCCGGCGGAGACGCTCGAACACAAGCTCCAGCCGTTCAGTGCGGGATTCTGCGTACCGGTCTTCGCCTTCATGGCCGCAGGCGTCGCACTCAACGCCGCCACGATGAAGGCCTTCACCGCCGACCGGGTGGCCTGGGCCGTCGTGGCCGGCCTGGTGCTGGGCAAGACGATCGGCGTGCTGGGCGGGGCGGCGGCTTCGCACCTGCTGCGGCTCGGCAAGCTTCCCGACGAGCTGAGCTGGTGGGATCTGGTCGCGGTGAGCGTGCTGGCCGGCTGCGGGTTCACGGTGAGCCTGCTGATCGCCGAGCTGGCCTTCCCCGGCCTGGAGCAGGCCGAGCGGATGAAGACGGCCGTGCTGCTCGGCTCGCTCATCGCCGCGCTGCTGGCCGCCGGGTTGCTGCGCCTCCGGACGCGAATTTTCCTCCGGGCCTGAGATGATCGTGGGACCCCTCATGTCGCTATAGCGACATGAGGGGTCCCACACCGCCCTGAGATTTCCCCTAATTTACGTAGCCGACACTCGTGGCCGCCTGACCTGCACCTACGCTGAACTCATGCTGGCCCAAGCTGTCGACGACTCCGCTGTCCTCCTGGACGGCCCCTGGGTGCACCGGTTCGTCAACGCGAACGGGATCCGGTTCCATACCGTGGAGGCCGGCAGCGGCCCGCTCGTGCTGATGCTGCACGGCTTCCCCGAGTTCTGGTACACGTGGCGGCACCAGCTCGTCGGCCTGGCCGAGGCCGGGTACCGGGCGGTCGCCGTGGACGTCCGTGGCTACGGCGCGACCGACAAGCCGCCCCGGGGCTACGACGGGTACACGCTGGCCGGTGACGTGGCCGGCCTGATCCGCGCCCTGGGCGAGCGGCACGCCACGGTGGTGGGCCACGACATGGGCGGCCTGATCGCGTGGACGGCCGCCACGTTCCACCCGAAGCTCGTGCGGAAGCTGGTCGTGGTCGGGGCTGCCCATCCGCTGCGGATGCGCACGGCGCTGGTCGCCGACCCGCGCGGGCAGCTGGCGGCGAGCACCGACCTGATCAGGTTCCAGCGGCCACGGTACGAGCACGTGATCACCCGGGACAACGCCGCGCTGGCCGGCAGCTACCTGCGCCGCTGGGCCGGGCCGGCCTGGGCTGGCACCGCCGACTTCGCCGAGTACGCTGCCCGGTGCCGGGAGGCGATCCAGATCCCGCAGGCCGCGTTCTGCGCCCTGGAGGCGTACCGGTGGGCGATGCGCAGCGTGCTCCGCCTCTCCGGGTACCGGTTCGTGAGCCTGCTCAAGCAGCCGATCGTCACGCCGACCCTCCAGCTGCACGGCGAGTTCGACACGTGCGTGCTGCCGAGGACGGCACAGGGTTCCGGCCGGTACGTGATCGCGCCCTACGAGTGGCGGCAGCTGGACGGGGCCGGGCACTTCCCGCACCAGGAACTCCCTGAGATCATCACTGGCGAGATCATTCGCTGGGCGAAATCCGAATAGAACTCTCGTCTTCCCAGGAACATTTCACGCCCAAGCCGGGCAAGTCGCGGACCACAAGCCTGTGTTCAGGCTCGGCAAGCGAACGGCAAGGTTCTGGCAAGCCCCGTGCAGCAAGGTATTGGCAGAGGGGCGGAACGCCAGGCAATACGGGGGCCGGGCGCTCCGCCCCTGATACGTCTCCCCGGCCGGCTCAGATCCGCTGTTCCTGGAGCCCAGTGATCTGGTTGCGCGGGACCCAGCCCTGGTAGACGCCGAAGTCGAACTCCTCCAGCCCGAGCTTCTCCGCGATCGGGGCCTTGCCGCCGGTGTACTCGACGCGCAGCCACTGCTCGTGCTCGCCGACCACGATGAACGGCGCGCCACGCCACGTGCAGATCGTCCGGATGTAGTAGAGCTCGACCTCGGCCACCGGCACGACCAGCAGCTCCGGCGTGTACAGCCGCACGGAGGGCCCGTCGGGGCTCGCCCGGTACTCCACGCCCTGGTACTGGGCGTAGAAGCCGTCCCGGCTCACCTCCGCCATCCGTCGGTGTCCGCGTCGAAGGTGGCGATCAGCTCGCCGCTGAGGCGGCCGATCGTCGCGCCGTGCGGCAGCCGGGCACTGTCCACTTTGAACTCCGGAATCACGTCACCGCTCTCCCCCGGCGCGAACCCGCTGCCACGGAACGGCGCACGCTCGATCACCCAGCCCTCGATCGCGATCATGGCCTGCTCGTCCCGGCCGCCGTACGGAATCCGGTACAGATCCTCCCGGTGGGCAGCCCAGGTCAGCACGCAGTCGGTGAACTCGCGGCCCACGGCGGCCGAGATGGCCTGTGCTGTGGTGAGGTGCGAGATGTCGGCCCGCCGGTAGACGAAGCCAGCGACCCGGTCGTAGCCGCGTTCGAGATAGAACTCCAGCTCGCGGCGGGTCAGCGGCTTGGCCATCATCGTCGGGCCCGGTGGCGCGGCCGGCGGCACCGGCATGACGCCCGTCTCGCCCTCGCCGGTCAGGCCGACCTCGGCGGCCCAGCCGGCCAGCGCGACGACCTGCTCGCCGGGGAGGGTGGCGCTGAACGGCGTACCAGGATTGAGGCTGAGCGACCAGGCGGCGTCCGGCCAGGAACCGATCAGGCGGGCGAACTTCACCCGGGCCGACGGCCGGTCGCCGAGCCGCTCCTGCGAGGTGTAGACGGCCTGGTGGGGCACTCCGGAGACCAGCTCAGGAGCCCAGGGGAAGTCGGGATCGCCCGGCCGGACGTCGAAACGCAGGCCTGCCGGGGCTGGCAGCAGCACCCTGGCCAGGAGCAGCTGGGACAGGAACCCGTCCGTGCCAGCTCCGCCGGCTGCCTGCAGCAGCGCGGCCTCCAGTTCATTCGCCGGGGTCACCACGCCCATAACTTACAACCCACAGGCCACATCGTGGGTCGCCGATTTTGCCGGCTCTCGCCTCCGGGCGGATGGCGTTACCCTGTCGGCTATGCGGCGGGTACTGGTCGGGGCTCTGGCTGCCGGGTCGCTGCTCGTCCCAGCCCCGGCACGCGCTGCGGACTGCGCGCCACCAGGGCAGGTCACGGCCGCGAAGCCGTGGGCTCAGCAGTATCTCGGCGCGGACCGGATCGCGCCGCTGGCCACCGGCTCCGGGATCCTGGTCGCTGTGGTCGACTCGGGGGTGGACGGCGCGGTGCCCCAGCTGGCGGGCCGTGTCGAGCCAGGAAAAGACTTTGCCGGTACCGGCGGGGACGGCGCACAGGACTGCACGGGCCACGGCACCGGCGTGGCCGGCCTCATCGCCGCGCGGGCCGTCACCGGCGTCGGGTTCCGCGGCCTGGCCCCCGGCGTGCGCATCCTCCCGCTCCGCGTCACGGACCCGGGCCGGGCGAGCGCGACCGGGCTGGTGGAAGCCATCCGGTACGCGGCGGACAGCGGGGCGAAGGTCATCAACCTGTCCCTGGTGGACGCCGACAGCCCGGCGCTGCGGGCCGCGATCCAGTACGCGCAGGACAGGGACGCCGTGGTTGTCGCGGCAGCCGGGAACAACGAGACGACCGGGAAGAAGGTCCCCTATCCGGCGGCGTACGACGGGGTGATCGGCGTCGGCGCGATCGACGCGGCCGGCCTGCGGTACGCGGAGTCGCAGACCGGGTCATATGTGGACCTGGTCGCTCCCGGGGCCGGGGTGCTCACCCTCGCCAGGCAGAGCGGGCACACGACGGTCAGCGGTACGAGTTTCGCGACGGCGTTCGTGAGCGCGAGTGCCGCCCTCATCCGCCAGTACCGCCCGGGGCTGCGTGCTTCTGAGGTCACCGCCCGGCTGCTCGCCACCGCCGACCCGGCCCCGGGCGGGCGGCGCAGCGACGCTTACGGCCACGGCATCGTCTCCCCGTACCGGGCACTGACGGAGGAACTCGCTTCCGGCGGGCCAGCTGTGGCCGCCCCGGTCCCGGAAGTCTCCCGGGTACCGGTCTCCGAGGCCGCCGCCCGCACGCAACGCCTCGGCCTGATCCTGGCTGCGGCAGGCGTGGCCCTGGCCGCCCTCATCGCCGCAGCCGCCGCCGTACTTCCCCGGGGCCGCCGCCGGTCGTGGCGACCCGGGCGCTTGCGGAACCGCCCCTAGGACTTGCGCGGTGTGAGGACCAGGTGCTCACGGCTATACCCCCGGGTTGTACGCGATCCCAGAATTTATTCGCTGCCCTCGACCGTGGCGATGATGGCTGGCGCGACGAACAGCCGCGTCCGGCCCCGGCTGGGCAGTTCGCGGAGGATGCCGGCCTCGGTGAGCTTGGCGATGTTCATGGACGCGGCACGGTGGGACACACCCAGCACGTCTTTGGCCCGGTTGATCGTCACAGCCGGCACCTCGAACAGCGAGTCCACCAGGATCGCCAGCAGGCCACTGGATTTCGCGGTGGCGACTTGCCCGCGCAGCTCGTCCCGCAGGAGGTGGAGACGCCTTGCCCGGGCGCCCGCGTCCCGCGCCTGCTGCTCGATGACCTCGAGGAAGAACGCGAACCAGCCCGTCCAGTCCCCTTCCGTGGACACTCGGAGCAGGCCGTCGTAGTAGCGGTCTCGCCGGGGTTCGATGTATGCGGAGAGGTCCAGCAGCGGACCGGGGAGCAGGCCCCACTCGATCAGGAGCAGCACGACCAGAAGACGCCCGACTCTCCCGTTGCCGTCGACGAAGGGGTGAATCGCTTCGAACTGATAGTGCAGTGCCGCGATCGTGAGCAGCGGAGGGAGGCGATGCTCGGCATGCATGTGCTTCTCGAAGGCGTCGAGGCATTCCCACATCTGTTCCGGTGGAGGCGGCACGTATGGCGCGGTGTCGATGACCGCCCCGGCAGGCCCGATCCAGTTCTGGGACCGCCGGAACTCCCCAGGCGTCGCGTAGCCGCCCCGAACGCCGGTCAACAGGATGCTGTGTGCCTCCCTCAGCAGGGAAAGGCTCAACGGCAACCGGCGGCCCGGATCGAGTACGTGATCCATCGCGTCGAGGTAGTTGTACACCTCGCGTACGTCGTCGTAGTCATGTCCCGGCGGGCGATCCACTTCGAACATCGCCAGCTCTGACAGCGAGGCCTGCGTTCCTTCGATCCGGCTGGACAGCACGGCCTCGCGGCGGGCCAGGGCGCGAGACAGCAGATGCGGGTTCGGCAGCCCTCGGCCGAGGCCCGCCAGCTCCCCCAGTGCCCGGTCGGCAGAGGACAGCCTGACCATCAGCTCGTAGTCGATCTGGATCTCGGGCGTCAGTGGCGGTGGGACGAACGCCCGGTAGCCGCGCTCCGCGAGAACTACGTGTTTCCGCCTATCAGGGGTGAAATCCTCGACTCGCAATGCTACTTACCTTCCATTGGCCGGAAGTTATGATACTTAACTGCCCCTAAGTATCACAGCACAGTAGTCCTATGATACCTAACCCCTGGTTTGGTATCACTGGATCGGCGTAATGCTAGTTAAGTAGCACTGGGGTCAGGGCGGTTGCCGGGTCGAGGGGTGGGCCGGCCGGGATCAGGGCGACGAGGGCTGCCGGGAGGCGGAGCGGGGTCGTGGTGGCGTAGCCGAGCATCTTCTGGACGTCCGGGGCCGGGATCGGGTAGCGGACGCCGAGGTCGGTGACGATCGCGAGGCTGCCGGCCGGGGCTGTCGGCGAGGGCAGGGCGCTGACCAGGGCTCCGGAGCCTGGTTCGACGATGATCCGGTCCGCGAGGAGCGCGCCGTCCCTGGTGGAGCCGCCGGTGGCGGGGGTGGCGTCGGGTACCTGGGCTGTCGCGTCGAGGGTGATCTCCGGGGAGCCGGAAGCGTCGCGGTACGTGGCACAGATGGCCGCGTCGGCGCGCGCCGGCCGGGTGGACTTCGGTGTCGTGGCTGGCGGGGCGGCCGGGCCGGCCTCGGGGATGAGGGAGCCGGCACGCGGCGAGGTCGCGTACTCGGCCGGGCTCATCCGCAGCGCGCCCTGCTGGGCCGCCGGGGTTTCCGGGTCGCCGAGCAGGATGTCGGCCTGCACCTGGGTGATCGCGGCCAGCCCGTCGGCCAGCGCCACGTGGTACTGGCGCTCGCCGCCCTGGGTCTCGATCAGCACGACCTGGCCGGTCCTGACGTTCGGGAGCTTGCTGGGCGTGCCGCGTGCCGGTACGGCGATGCGGGCGAGGTCGGCACCGGACGGCAGCGCGTTGAGCCAGGCCGGGGCCAGGCCGGCGGGGGCTTCACTGAAGCCGAGGGCCGGGAGGATGAGCTGGGCGTCCCGGATGGCGTACCGGTGGCCGTGCCAGACGAGGTACGTGACGCCGGAGGCGCTCTTCGCGATCAGCGCGTTGTCCGCCAGCGGCTTGGCCTGGGTGGCTTCGCGGCCCACGTACACAATGGATTCTGTTTTCGTGGCACCGGCAGTGTCCTGGAGCTGGCGTGAGCACAGTGACCAGGCAGACGTGCTGACGTTCCTGGCGGAAGGCAGCGAGTCGGGTGCGCCGGGGATGCCGAGCGGCCTGCCCCGGGTCACGCCGCTGATCGAGGCGCGGGCGACGGACACCGGCTTGGCGCTGGCCGACTTGGCGAGCAGGAGCGCGGAGGCGTAGTTGGCTACCGGGTGCAGCTTCCCGCCGAGATAGACATAGCGGGCACCTGTCTCCTTTTCGATAACAATCGCGCCCTCGTTCTTCCAGGACGTGTTACCGCCGGGCGAGATCACACCGAACAGCGCGACCCCGGCGAGGGCGATGATCGCCACCATCACGCTGGCCAGCATCGCGCCAGCCGCACGGCGAAACGGCGAGCGGACCGGATCGGTCTCCCGCATGACCAGCGCCGACACGACCCGCTGCATCACGAACTGGTACGACTGCAACTGGTCGCGCCGCTCCGACATCCGCTCAGGCTATGACTTACCTCGGCAGATCGACACCCCTGGCACGGCTCGAATAGCATGGGGCCGGCCGAGAGAAGGGGGGTTGCAGCGTGACGAGCGTGCATGGTCAGGCGTCCGTGTCCTCGCCTCCTGCCCGGCCCGGTGGTGTGTACGGTGCCGCAGGGGCGGTCGGTCCGACGAGTTCCGCCACGGTGTACGGGTCAGCTGCCGCGTACGGCGGGCCGCGACCGGGTGCCGGTCCCGCGGCGATGCCGCCCAGGCCGCCACGGAAGCCGGGTGTGCTGTTCGGCATTCCCGCCGTGCACCTGCTGGCCTGGCAGCTCGCGATCGCCGGGGTGCTCGCAGCGATGGGCCAGGGCATCGTCCCGCTGGCCGTCGCAGGGCTGCTCGCGCTGATCGTCTTCCTGCTCACGGCGGTGCGGCTCCAGCGCAAGTGGCTCTACCAGTACCTCGCGGCCCGGATCAGCTACACGATGCGGAACAAGATCGCGCAGCCCGCGCCGTACGTCGACCCGCGTTCGGCGCTTCTCGACTTCCTCGCCCCGGCGACGCTGGTGACGAGCGTGGAGGTCGACGGGCAGGGCGTCGGCGTCGTCGAGCACGCGGCAGGCGTGACGGCACTGCTCGAACTCGGCCCGATGGACGCCGGCCTCGTCTCGGAGGCCACGACCCGCCTGCCGAACCCGGCGACGCTGCTCCCGCCCGCCGACCCGAACTCGCCGCCGCTCACCCTCCAGCTCCTGATCCAGGCCTCGCCAGCACCGGCGCTGACCGTCGGGGGCGGGGCGGCCGCCACCTCGTACCGGCAGCTCACCGAGGGGCTCATCCCGGCCTCCCGCCGGGCGTGGATCGCGATCCGCCTCGGCCGCGAAGGCACCACGCACTCCGACGCCGACCTGCGCCAGGCGCTCGGCAGCGCCGCCCGCCGCCTCGGCCGCCGGCTCCACCAGGACCAGGTGCTCGCCAGGACCCTGGACAGGGAAGAGGTCCTCGCGGCCGTCGGCCTGCTCGCCCACCTGCCGCCGGGGAGCCATCCGGTACGCGGGTCCGCAGCCGTCGGCTCCGTCGGCGTGGCCAGCGTGAGCGCGGCGAGCCCCGGGCCGATCGGGTACGAGACGTGGGGCGCGTGGTGGAGCGGTGAGACCGCGCAGACCACGCTCAGCCTGCACAAGTGGCCCGACCCGCGTACCGAGGCCGGCAAGCACGTCCTCACCACCGCCCTGGCCGCACCGGGCATGGCGACGACCGTGTCACTGGCCGCCCGGCGCGTCGACGTCCGCCCGGCCGACCTGCCGGGTGGCGACGCCGAGCCAGAGCTGGTCGCCGTCGAGATGGGCATCCGGCTGGCCGCGCCCACCCCGGCGCTGCTCGGCGGGGCGGTCAGCGCCCTGACCAGCAGCCTGAAGGCGAGCGGGGCCGGCGTCGACCGGCTCGGCGGCTCGCAGGCAGCCGGGCTGGCCGCGACCCTCCCCTTCGGCGGGTTCCTCAAGTGAGCGGATTCTTCTCGTGACCCTGTTCGGCACCCTCGACCCCCAGCTCGCCAGCCCGGCCGCTCTCGGGGCGCTGGAGATCCACGCGGGCGGGGCCGGGCTCCTGATCGGCACCAACCGGCAGAAGCAGCCGGTCGTCGCCCGGATCTTCCGGCCGGAGCCGACGAAGGCCGTCCTGGTCGGCGGGCTGCGGTGCGCGCAGCTGCTCGCCTTCCGGGCGCTGGCGCTCGGCGCCCAGGTCGTCATCATGTCGGCCCGCCCGGCGGCGTGGCAGCCGTTCACGCACGGGGCCGGGGCACCGGACCTGCTGGTGTACGCGACTCCGGGCTCGGCGCTGCCCGCCCCGACCGCCAACCGGCCGCAGCTCCTGATCGTCGACGTCGGCCCCCAGGTCGGCGACCTCCCGGACACCTCTGCGGCGAACTGGCGGACGACCCTGGTCATCCGCGAGGACCTGACGGCCTGGGACATCGACATGCTGGTCCGCGCGCACCTCGTCGTGCTCCAGCCGCTCACCGAGATCGAGTCGGCCCTGGCCTCCTCGGCCCTCGGCCTGTCCGACGTGCAGGACTGGCTGCACCGGATCCGCGCCGACATGGTGACGGTCGTCAGCCAGGGCTCGGTCCGCTGGGCACTACTGGGGACGACAGCTGTGGAACGCCAGCTGATCGGCGCCCCGAACCGCTTCTAGGGCCTGTCCGCAGGTTAGCCGCCCAGGCCCCGGAGCAGGGAGTACAGCCCGAGGACGGAGCAGGCGACCGGGACGACCGAGATGACGAGGACGACGTCGAGGATGTCGGCTGCCCGGCCGAGGTACGGGGACGGGGTCCGGCGGGAGTAGACGAGCCCGGCGGTGAGGACGGCTCCGGCGAGCACGAGCAGCGTGCCGAAGCCCGCCACGAGGCGGACGGCGGGTGACGCCGCGGCCAGGAGCGTGAGGGTCAGGGCTGTCAGGCCGAGTACGCCGGAGACCAGGAGCGGCAGGCGGTGCCGGACGGCCGGGAAGAGCCGGGCCCGGAGGATCAGCGCCGCCGAGACGACCAGGACCAGGATGCCGGCCGGCACTCCAGCGTGGAGGGTCAGAATGGCTGCCGTGGCCGCCCAGGTGACGAGGGTGGCCTGGAGCATGCCGGTCAGGAGTTCGTCGGCGCGGGCTACGGCGGAGAAGACCCTGGCGCGGTCGGGCAGCGGGGCGAGGCCGTCGTCGGGGATCGTGACGGCGGGTACGGGGAGCTTGCCGAGGCGCATGGACAGCAGCGGGTACGCGGCGGTCAGGCCCAGGAGGGCTGTCGCGACCAGGGCAGCCGCGCCGGCCGGGCCGAGCCACAGCGCCAGGAGGCCGCCGAGGAGCCCGTACAGGGCCGTGGTGATCGCCGCTGCGAAGAAGCGCGGGGTGTCGGCCACGCCCGCGTACCCGGTGACGGCGAGGACCAGCAGGGCCGCCGAGCCCAGGAGCAGGTTCGCCGGGGTGAATGCCGGGTCCGCGAGGACGGTGAGGCCGCCGAGGAAGCCGTACGGGAGGCCGTACAGGGCGACGGTCGCGCCGGCCAGGCCGTCGGCGAGCGCCCGGGCGAGGACGATGCCGGTGACGACGAGGACCAGGCCGGTACCGAGGGCGAAGAGGCCAGGGATCAGCCGCCCGCTGCCCGGGACGGGGAACAGCAACGCCAGCCAGCCGAGCGCCAGGGCCACGCCGGCGATGGTGAGGGCTGTCCGGCGGGTGGCCGGGCCGCTCCACGCCGGCCCGTGGGCCTTCGCTCCGGTGGCGATGGCGTCGACCACGTCGTCGTAGTCGAGTTCGGGCCACTGTGCCCTGCGGGGTACGAGATAGAGAATTTCGCCGTCGTGGATGTTGTGGGCGGTGAGGGTACGGCCGGGGGTGAGGGGTGTGCCGTCGGCCCGGCGGAGCATCCAGCCGCCGTGGGTCTCCCCCTCGTCGGCCAGGCCCTCACCAGCGTGGGCGAGGATGCGGGGCAGCAGCTCGGCGACCGGGGATCCCTCGGGCAGCGCCACGTCGATCCGCCGTCGCGGGCTCGCGATCGTCACTCTGGCCAGGCCCGTCATGCTCACGCGGTCACCATACTGGGCTGGCCTGGCGGTGAGGGCGCCTGCTTTGATGAGCTTCCTTGCCCAGACAAAGCACCGTGAGACTTGTGAGTTCCCATATGACTGCGAAATCCGGCATTGAACTGCGGCACATGCGTCCCGGGGTCCGGGCACAGGACGACCTGTTCGCCCACGTGAACGGGCGCTGGCTCGACGAGCACGAGATCCCCGCCGACCGGGCCGTCGACGGCACGTTCCGCGCGCTGGCCGACCAGGCGGAGCTGGACGTCCGTGAGCTGGTCGAGGCTGCGGCCGGCTCGGCGGCGGAACCTGGTTCGCCGGAGCGCAAGATCGGCGACCTGTACGCGAGTTTCATGGACACAGCGGCGGTCGAGGCCAGCGGCCTGGAGCCGCTCGCCGGGGAACTGGCCGCGATCCGCGACGCCGCAGACCGCCGCGCCCTGGCCGCCGTGCTCGGCCAGCTCCACCGGACCGGGGTCGACGGCGCGCTCACCTGCTACGTGCTCCCCGACGCGAAGAACTCACAGCGGTACCTGCTCAGCGTCTTCCAGTCGGGCCTGGGGCTGCCGGACGAGTCCTACTACCGCGAGGACAGGCACGCTGACCTCCGGGCGGCGTACGTCGAGCACATCGGACGGATGTTCACCCTGGCCGGTGTGGGTTTCGACGCCACCGCGCCTGCCCGGGTGTTCGAGCTTGAGCGCGAGCTGGCCGCCGGGCACTGGGACGTGGTCACCTGCCGGAACGCCGAACTCGGCTACAACCTGTACACCTTCGACCGGCTCGTCGCCGAGCACCCAGGTTTCGACTGGGCGGCCTGGGCCGCCGAGTTCGCAGCGGGGACACAGGGACCAGCGGCCGATCGGCTCGCCGAGCTGGTCGTCCGCCAGCCCGGCTACGTGGCGGCCTTCACGGAGCTGTGGGCTGCCCGGCCGCTGGCGGACTGGCAGGCGTGGGCCACCTGGCGCTTGGTGCGTTCCCGGGCGCAGTACCTGACGGCCGAGCTGGTCGACGAGGACTTCGCCTTCTACGGCAACCGGCTCAGCGGCGCCACCGAGCTGCCCGGGCGCTGGAAGCGCGGCGTCGCCCTCGTGGAGAGCCTGCTCGGTGAGGCCGCCGGCCAGCTCTTCGTGGCCAGGCACTTCCCGCCGGAGTCGAAGGCCCGGATGGCCGTCCTGGTGGAGAACCTCAGGGAGGCGTACCGGCGCAGCATCACCGGGCTGGACTGGATGGGCGCCGCGACCAAGACCGCAGCCCTGGCCAAGCTGGACAGCATCGCGCTGAAGATCGGGTACCCGCAGACGTGGCGGGACTACACGGCGCTGGCCGTGGATCCGGCCGACCTGATCGGCAACGTCCGGCGCGGGCGGGCCTTCGAACACGACCGGATACTGAACAAGCTCGGGCGGCCGGTCGACCGGGACGAGTGGGTGACGACACCGCAGACCGTGAACGCGTTCCACCGCTTCACCATGAACGACATCACCTTCCCGGCAGCGATCCTGCGGCCACCGTTCTTCGACCCGGAGGCCGACGACGCCGCCAACTACGGGGCGATCGGGGCGGTCATCGGGCACGAGATCGGGCACGCCTTCGACGACCAGGGCGCCAAGTACGACAGCGCGGGCAACCTGGTCGACTGGTGGACCGACGCTGACCGGGCCGAGTTCGGCGTGCGGACGGGGGCGCTGATCGCCCAGTACGACCAGTACTCACCGCGGGCGCTGCCCGGGCAGCTGGTCAACGGCGCGCTCACGGTCGGCGAGAACATCGGCGACCTGGGCGGGCTGTCGATCGCCCTGGAGGCGTACCGGATCGCCCTCGGCGGCGCGCAGGGCCCGGTACTGGACGGTTTCACGGGGTTGCAGCGGGTCTTCCTCAGCTGGGCGCAGGCGTGGCGGCTGAAGTACCGCGACGAGCACGCCCTGGTGAAGCTGGCCACCGACCCCCACGCGCCGGCCG
The DNA here is from genome assembly GCF_000379825.1 of Longispora albida DSM 44784. Taxonomy (GTDB): domain Bacteria; phylum Actinomycetota; class Actinomycetes; order Mycobacteriales; family Micromonosporaceae; genus Longispora; species Longispora albida. The sequence continues at coordinate 362,886 of NZ_KB903835.1, read as the reverse complement.
AGTTCCGGTGCAACGGCGTGGTCCGCAACATCGATGCCTTCTACCAGGCGTTCGACGTCCAGCCTGGAGACGACCTGTACCTCGCCCCGGCCGACCGCGTCCGGATCTGGTGACCGTCCCGCCCGGCGCCACTTCCGGTGCCGGGCGGCTCAGCACTACCGTGGCGCGGGTGAGTACCGTCGTCGTGAAGCGGCCGGCCCGCCGGCCCGGACCCGAGCTGCCCAGCGGTGACATCGTGCTCAACGCGCCGCCGGAGCTGCCGCAGATCACCGGCCGGGGCTGGACGCAGCTGCTCATGATGCTGCCGATGCTCGCCGGGAGCGGGGCGATGGCGTTCATGTTCGTCGGCCGCAGCGGCAGCACCCTCCAGTGGATCATGGGTGGCCTGTTCGGGCTGTCCTCGGTCGGGATGCTCGCGACCAGCCTCGCGGTGCAGGGCGGGCAGCCGAAGAAGGCCGAACTGATGGCCCAGCGCCGCGACTACATGCGGTACCTGGCGCAGATGCGGAAGAAGGTCCGGCGGAGCATCGCCGCGCAGCGGGCCGCCATGCACCACCGGCACCCCGATCCGGCCGCGCTCTGGTCGACGGCCGCCAGCCACCGGCTGTGGGAGCGGCGGCCGGGCGACGCCGACTACCTGACGGTCCGGATGGGGCTCGGGCCGCAGGAACTGCTCACGCCGCTGCGCGCCGAGCAGACCAAGGCTGTCGAGGATCTGGAGCCGATGACGGCGGTCGCGCTGCGCCGGTTCATCTCCACGTACCAGGTCATTCCCGACCTTCCGGTGGCGCTGTCCCTGCGGTCTTTTTCCAAGGTGTACGTGGGGGGCGAGCGGATCGCCAGTCTCGACTGGGTCCGGGCGATGATCGCGCAGCTGTCCACTTTGCAGGCCCCGGAGGATGTCCGTTTCGCCGTCTGCGCGGCGAACAACCGGCGGCAGGAGTGGGAGCACATGAAGTGGCTTCCGCACGCGCTGCACCCGTCCCGGGCCGACGCGCTCGGGGCTGTCCGGCTGATCGCCCCGTCGGCGACCGGCGTGGAGTCGCTGCTCGGCGACGTGCTGGCGAACCGGCCGCGCTTCGGGCAGGGCACTGCGACCGGCCCCCACCTCGTCGTGATCGTGGACGGCGGCGACCTGGCCGGTTCGCAGCACCTGATGACGGACGGCGGAGTCGCCGGGGTGACCATTGTGGACCTGTCGAGCCGGCCGCCGCGAACGCCTGACCGGACGACGATCGTGTTCGACGTGACGGCGGAGAAGCTGGTCAGCACGACGCAGGCGGACAGCTCGTGGATCGGGCAGCCCGACGCGCTGGGGCTCGCCGAGCACGAGGCGCTGTGCCGTCAGCTCTCCCCGTTGCGCCTCGCCGCAGCCACGTCCGGGCAGAAGTCCGCGCTGGGGCTGGCTGAGCTGATGGAGCTGGGCGACCCGTACGCGTTCGACCCGGTGCCGGGGTGGGCCGTGCGCGGCGAGCGCGACCGGCTGCGCGTGCCGATCGGCGAGGGCCCCGACGGGGAGCCGATCGAGCTGGACCTGAAGGAACCAGCGCAGGACGGCATGGGACCGCACGGGCTGCTGATCGGCGCGACGGGTTCCGGTAAGTCGGAGTTGCTGCGGACGCTGGTGCTGGGGCTGGCCGCCGGGCACTCGCCGGAGACGCTGAACTTCGTCCTCGTGGATTTCAAGGGCGGCGCGACCTTCGCGAGCATGGACAAGCTCCCGCACACCAGTGCCGTCATCACGAACCTCGCCGACGAGCTGCACCTGGTCGACCGGATGACGGAGGCGTTGCAGGGCGAGCTGGTACGCAGGCAGGAGTTGCTGCGCGCGGCCGGCAACTTCGCGTCCGCGCGGGAGTACGAGAAGGCCCGGGCTGGCGGCGCGCCGCTGGCACCGTTGCCGAGCCTGCTGATCGTGTGTGACGAGTTCTCGGAGCTGCTGACGGCGCGGCCCACGTTCATCGACGTGTTCGTCCAGATCGGACGGGTCGGGCGGTCGCTCGGCGTGCACCTGCTGCTGGCCTCGCAACGGCTGGAGGAAGGCAAGCTGCGCGGGCTCGACACCCATCTGTCGTACCGGATCGGCCTGCGCACCTTCTCCGCCGTCGAGTCCCGCATCGTCCTCGGCGTGCCGGACGCCTTCGAGCTGCCCCGGAGCCCCGGCCACGGGTACCTGCGGAACGGCACGGAACCGCTGACCCAGTTCAAGGCGGCGTACGTGTCGGGGGCGCACCGGCGCGACGCCGGCCTGGGGGCTGTGCGGGCCGCGTCGCAGGTACTGGACTACGGCAGCCGGTACGTGGCCCCGGTGGCCGCGCCAGAGCAGGAGGAGACCGGGTCGGAGAGCCTGCTGGACGTCCTGGTGTCCAGAATGGAGGGCCGGGGCACGCTGGCGCACCAGGTGTGGCTGCCGCCGCTGGAGGACCCGCCGACCCTCGACCAGCTGCTCGCACCGCTGGTGACCGAGCGCGAACGCGGCCTGACCGTCACCAACCCCGAGCTGCGCGACTCGCTGCACGTACCGGCCGGCATCATCGACAAGCCGGGCGAGCAGCGCCGCGACCTGCTCCGCGCTGACCTGACCGGGCACGTGGCGATCGTCGGCGGCCCGCTGTCTGGTAAGTCCACTATGGTGCGGGCGCTCATCGCCGCGACGGCGTTGACCAGCACTCCAGCGCGGGCCCAGTTCTACTGCCTCGACCTCGGTGGTGGCTCGCTGGCCTCGGTGCGCGGGCTGCCGCATGTCGGCGGGGTGGCCGGGCGGCGGGACGCCGAGCCGGTCCGCCGCACGGTCGCCGAGGTGCTGGGCATGGTCCAGGAGCGGGAGCGGCTCTTCGCCGACCGGGGACTCGACCTGACGGCGTTCCGGGCCGAGGGCGGGGCCGACGTGTTCCTGGTCGTCGACGGGTGGGGCGCGCTGCGCTCGGAGTACGAGGAGCTGGAGGCGACGGTCACCGCCATCGCCGCCCGTGGCCTGTCGTACGGCGTGCACGTGATCGCCACCGCCGCCCGCTGGGCCGACTTCCGGCCGGCCAGCCGTGACCTGTTCGGTGCCCGCTACGAGCTGCGCCTCGGCGAGCCTGGCGACTCGCTGGTCGACCGGCGGGCCGCAGCGGCGGTACCGGCCAAGGCCCCGGGCCGGGGCATCCTGCCGGGCGGGCTGCACTTCCTGGCCGCGCTGCCCCGGATCGACGGCAAGCAGGGTACCGAGGACCTGGCCCAGGGCTGCGCGCAGCTCGTGGAGCTGGCCAGGTCGGCGTGGCACGGCCAGCACGCGCCTGCCGTCCGGCTGCTGCCGGATTCGGTGCCGCCGATCACCGGCCGGGCCGACGGGCTGCGCATCCCGCTCGGGGTGGGCGAGTCGGACCTCCAGCCGGTGTACACCGACTTCGCCGCCGAGCCGCACTTCCTGCTATTCGGGGACTCCGGTTCTGGCAAGTCCACGTTTCTCCGGGCGATGGCCGAGGCGATCACCAGCCGGTACTCGCCGCAGGAGGCCCGGATCATCCTGGTCGACTACCGGCGCTCGCTGCTCGGCGCGGTGGAGGCTGAACACCTGATCGGGTACGGGACGAACGCGGCGAGCACGCTGCACCTGATCCAGTCGGTGGCCGCCGGGATGAAGGACCGGCTCCCGCCGCACGACCTGACTCCCGAGCAGCACCGCGACCGCAGCTGGTGGGCCGGCCCGGAGTGCTTCGTCCTGGTCGACGACTACGACCTGGTGACAGCCGGGCCGAACCCGCTGGCTCCGCTCCTGGACTACCTGCCACAGGCCCGCGACACCGGCCTGCACCTGATCCTCGCGCGGAGTACCGGCGGGGCTGGCCGGGGCCTGTACGAGCCGGTCGTCCAGCGGCTGCGCGAGCTGAGCAGCCCCGGCGTCGTGCTCTCGGGGAACAGGGAGGAGGGCGCGCTGCTCGGCACCGTCCGGCCAGGACCCCAGCCACCCGGCCGGGGCTGGCTGGTCACCCGGAAGGACGGGAGTCAGCTCGTTCAGTTGACCCACGCGCACCCCGCCGGCCCCTAGAATTTGAGGATGCTCGATGAGCTGAGGGTGGCGGTCAGGGCGGTCACGGATCGGTTCGGCGACGTGTTCGGCGATCCGGAGCTGGCTGCGGCCCACGAGCGGGCTTCCGAGGCCTGGCTGCGCGAGCTGGCCCTGAGGCAGGACAGCCCCGGCGACCTGCGCCCCGGGGAGCTGCCGTGATCCAGGTCAGCACGCTCGCCAGGGCGTTCGTCCCGCCGCCGCTGACCAGGGCGCTGCGCAGCCCGCGCGGCGACCCGGACGGGCTGCGCGCGCTGGCCGGGATCTACGAGGGCACACCGGAGCTGTCCGGGCTGGGCACGGCGATCAGCGCTTTCGCGGCGGCACTGGAGCTGGCTGCGGGGGCCCGGGGGCCGCTGGCCAGGTACAGGGCTGTGCGGCTGGCGCAGGACGAGCTGCTGGGGCGGCTCGCCGAGTACCAGGGCCGGGCGCGGGTGCAGGCGCTCACCGAGGCAGGCTGCCCGCCGGAGGACGCCCGCCTCTACGCCGGCCGGGTCAACGTGCGCCAGTGGCGGGCGGCCGGAGCGTTGCGGACGGGGGAGATGCTCGCAGCCGCTTCTGGGCCGGTGGAACGCTCGTACCTGATAAAGGCCCTGGCCTGCGACCATCCGATCGCCGCCGTCGAAGCCTTCGCGGATCTCGTCCGGGGCAAACCGGAGTCCTGGCTGGACAGGCATCTGCGCCTGGTGAATCCGCTGGTCACGGGGCCTGTGCGGTTCGAGGACGTTCCGGTGCAGCAGTGTGACGGCACGACCTGCGGCTCGATGGTGGTCCTGCTGACCAGGACGATCAACGATCCGGTGTACGCGCTGCGGCTGACCGGCGAGGTGGGCTTCGCGACCCGGCTGGCCCTGGAGCAGCGCCGCATCCACCGCGCGACGAACTCGCTGTGGCCGCAGGCGCTCGGGACCACGCCGTGGGGGCTCAGCAAGGCCCTCGGCTACGCGTGCCGGTGGAAGATCGTCGATGACACGGATCCGCTGTCGGTGAGTTCCGCGCTGCTGGCCTGCCTCCGCGCGCTGTACGCGGGCGAGGTCGTGCCCGTGTTGATCGGCGACGCGTACCCCCGGCACTACGTGCTGCTCATCGGGCACGACCGGCCGGATCTGATCTTCTACAACCCGTCGGGCGAGGTCCTCCGGGTGCCGGAGTCGGACTTCCTCGGCGGCCGGCTGGGCATGCTGGGCTTCCGGCACGCGCAGGCGATCGTCCTGCCACGCTGGGTGTGATTCCCCTGTACTGAGGGTGGGGCGATGCTTGACGCATCCACTAGTCTCGAAGGGCAACGTCTGCGGTCTGGGAGGGGGTTCGCGGTGAATTCCAGTTCTCCTGGTGCTCCCGACGGCGGCTCCGCCGCGTACCAGACCATCCAGGTCGAGATCACCTCGCTGACCGACTTCGCGACCGCGCTGCGCCGTGAGCTGGAGGAGAACTTCCGGCGGGCCTGGGACGCGCACGTGCGGCCGGAGTTCGAGCGCGGGCCGCGCATGGGCAACACGCAGGAGATCCCGAACCTGAGCCTGCTCCGCGAGCACGACCAGCAGTGCATCCAGCGCGCGGCCCAGGCAGCAGCCAATTTCCACAGCGGAACGCTGGCCCTCGCCGAGGCCGCCGAGCTGATCGCCGCCAGGTACGAGGCCGCTGACGTGTTCGCCGCCGGGCTCCAGGACCAGATCAAAGCAGATCTCGATCTCGTACTGCCGCCGCGACCTGCCCCCGGCCGAGCCTGACGTGGGCCCGTTCGAGGGGAAGACGGCCCCGCAGCTCGCCGCGATCATGGCCAGGGAGCACGCCGCGCCGAACATCGCCCAGGGCATGGCCTGGCGCTGGTACAGCGAGCTGCTCGACCTGCACCGCGACAGCCTGCGGCGGCACGCGGCCCAGCTCGCCGAGCGGTGGCCGCCGGAGCACAACGTCGCCGCGGCCGCATATCTGTCCAAACTGTACGAACTCATTCGCGCGCTCGATGCCGTCGCCGCCGACGCGACCGTGAACGGCGGGGCGCTGCTCGCGATCGCCGACGAGATCTCCGGTACACAGAAGCAGCTCGGGCGGGTCGCCGCCGACCGCGCCGGGCACGCGGCCGACAACGAGGACCTGACGGCGAAGCTCAACCCGTTCCACGAGAACCGGGTACCGGCCGACGACGAGCGGGCCCGGCAGATCATGGACGCGTTCAACCGGGCCAGCCTCGACACGTACGTGCGGATGCAGGTGCCGGACGAGTACGTGCCGCCCCGGCTCCGGCCCCGCGACCCCGACAACGCCGCGCTGCCGTTCGACGGGGGTGGCGGCGGGGGTGGCTGGCAGCCGCTGAGCCCGGTGGTGAACCCGAGCCCGGTACCTCCGGCGGTGCCGGCGCCTGCTCCGGTCGCTGCTGCTTACAGCCCGCCTGTTGGGCCTGTTGGTACGCCTGTTGGGGCCGGGCCTGTGGCCAGTACCGGGCCTGTTGTCCAGAGTGGAGCCCCGATTCAGCCGCCGCCCGCGCCCGCTCCACCAGCGCCAGCTCCTGTGGCGCCTGCCCCCGGGCCGGGACCGCAGGCCGGGCCTGCGTTGCCGATCACTGGTCCGGTGCCGCTGACCAGCCAGGGAACGGAGCGGGCAGCGGGGCCGCGTAAGACCGGGCTGCTCGACAACCTGCCTGCCCGGCGTACGGTTCCCGCGATGTTGGGCGGTACCGCTGGGCCTGGGTCCGGGTCCGGCGCGATTCAGGGTGCCCGGCCTGCGGTCAGCCGGCCAGCCGGGGTCGTGCCCGCCGTGCTCGGCGAGACCCCGAAGGTCACCCCGCCGCCACCCGCGCGGCAGCCGGCCACGGGGCCGAGTCCCCGGCCCGGCCGGTCGGGCGTGATCGGCGGGGAGGCGGAAGAACCGGGCGTCCGGTACAGCGAGGTGTACGAGGACGAGTTCTGGGGCAGGCCCGTCTCCGCCCCGGCTGTGATCACCGGCCCGGGTGAGCCTGCTCCGGGTACCGAGGGCGGGCGTTCGTGAGGCGAGCCCTCGCCGGGCTGGCCGCTGGGGTACTTCTGCTGGCTCTGCCAGTACCAGCGCAGGCCGATACCGTCCGGGATGGACAGTGGTACACAGGCGCGCTGCGGCTGGCCGACGTGCACAAGATCAGTCGTGGCGCCGGGGTCACGGTCGCTGTCATCGACTCTGGCGTGCACGCCAGCCATCCCGACCTGGCGGGCAACGTGCTGCCCGGGGCCGGGCCGGACGGCGGCGACCACGGCACGGGCGTGGCCTCGCTGGTCGCCGGGCACGGCCACGGGCCGGGTTCCGGGGACGGCGTGCTCGGCATCGCGCCGGAAGCGAAGGTGCTCGCGATCGGCCGGAGCACGTCCACTCTGGACCGTGGCATGGCCAGCGAGCAGGTACCGGCGGCGATCGACCAGGCCATCCAGGGCGGGGCGAAGGTCATCACGCTCGCGATGGGCGGGGTCGCGTCCACGGCTCTCGAACGAGCCATCCAGCGCGCCCAGGCCGCCGGCGTCGTGGTCGTGGCCGGCACCGGGAACACGACGGAGCCGGGGCTCGGCGGGGTCGAGTGGCCAGCCAGGTACCCGGGCGTCCTCGCTGTCACCGCCACCGGCCCCGACGGCCTGATCCACCCGGTCTCGGTGACCGGCCAGGGCGTCGTCCTCGCCGTACCGGGCGCGGAGCTGAACGTGGCCAGCGCACGCGGCGGGTACCGGAAGACCTCCGGCACCAGCCTGGCCACGGGCATCGCAGCCGGAGCGGTCGCCGTGCTCCGGGCCAGGTACCCGGACCTCACCGGCCCGGAGATCGTGAAGCGCCTGACGGCCACCGCGACAGACAAGGGTCCGTCCGGTGTGGACGACCAGTACGGGCACGGGGTGCTGGACCTGCTGGGTGCGCTCAATTGGGTACCGCCGGCGGGCACGACTTCGCCGGCGGCCGCCTCATCTGGCCCGGCTGTCCCGGTACGCCAGGAACAGGTTTGGCCCTGGGCGCTTGGTGCCGGGGTTGTGGTGGTGACACTTGCCGCCGGCGTGTGGCTGGCCGTCCGGCGGCGCCGCTCAGCCTTCCGGTACCGGGAAGCACGGTGATGCCGCCGACAGGTGAAGGTTGCCGTGGATGCCGGCCCCGGCCGTGAGCACGAAACCGTCCGGGGCCTGGAACACGAGGTCGGGGGCGATGTCGTCGCGGTCGTCGCGGACGATCAGGTACCCGAGGCCGGCCCAGTAGGAGTGCAGGATGTCGAGGACATACTCGGCGGCCTGTTCCGCGCGCAGGTCGTACGAGTGCTCCAGTTTGACGGCACCGGTGCTGCGGACCATGCCCTCGCACGGGAGCCGGGCCGCGAGCACCTGGTCGGCGCGCGTGCCCGGGCCGAGGAACGCGACGACGGCGTCCACGTGGAGCTGGATCCGGTCCACGGCCAGCTTCTCGTTGTGCGAGCGGCTCTCATCCATGTGCGTACCCCGTCACGATCTTGGCGATGTGCTTGCGCGACTGCGTGTTCTCGTCCCAGTACTGGGAATGGGCCGAGCCGTCGACGCCGACCGGGATGTCGACGTGCACGCCGAACAGGTCCACCGGCCGGGTCCTGACCAGCGGATTGCCCGGGTCGCTGGCGAAGGTCTGGCCGCCGAAGTCCGGCATGCTCGGGTTCTGGCCGAAGACCAGGTCCGGCGAGGGGTCGCCGATGTCGAGCTTGGGGCTGATCGCGTACTGGATCGGGTCGTTCTTCGCCGTCGTCGACCACACGTGCTCCGGGTCGATGCGCAGGTCACTCGCCCGGTCCACGCCGACGCCCGGGCTGCCGACGAAGACCAGCTCGTCGGCTGGCAGGCCACGATCCCTGGCCGCGAAGCCGACCGTGGTCGAGCCGTAGCTGTGCCCGAGGACAGTGTTGTGCGAGGGCGCGCCCTCGTGCGTCGCGCGCAGCCCCTGCTGGAACCGGGCCAGGTCACCGGAAGCCCCCGAGGCGTACGAACCGTGGACGGCGTCGGTGAGCTTGTCCGGCGCGTCATACCCCAGCCACAGGACCGCCGCTGTCCGCTTGCTGTTGTCGAGGGCGTTGGCGTCACGGGCCATCACTTCGGCTCGCGCGAGATCTCCGTTCATCTTGGACAGTTCTGATCCGGTACCCGGCACGTAGGTCAGCACGTTCGCCGCCTGGTCCGGGTCGCTGGTCGCCACGATCACCTTCCCGTCGCCGGCCGGGTCGAACCCGAGAACGAGCAGGTCGGGGCGGGCCCGGAACTTCGCGGCCCACGGCTCGGTGAGCGTGAGCCGGTTGGCCTGGTCGCGGGCTGCGGCCGGTACGCCGTCGAGCCAGCCGATCCGGCCCGGCTCCTCGCGGATCAGCCGCCCTCGCTCCTCTTCGGACAGTCCGGCCCACCAGGCGCGCACCTGCACGGGATCCGTACCCGGCCCCGGGATCGCCTGCCGCTTCTGCGTCACCGGAGCCGCGACCGGCATCAGCGCCGCCAGCCCAGCCGCCGTCCGGGTATCCGACTCGCGAGCCATCCGCAGCGCCCGGTCGAACTCGGCGGCGAACCCGTCGGCCTCACCCTCCGGCAAGCCACTGATCACGCCATCCGCGCTCACCGTGCCAGCCTTCGCGCGCACCTCGGCGACCGTGTCGCGCAGCAGGGCCTGAGCCTTCAGTACCTGCTCGCGGTGCGCGTCGAGGAGCTCGGCAGCCTTGCGCAGCGGGCCGGACGCCGACTCGGCGGCCCTGGGCAGCCCGCCGAGATGCCCCCTGGCTGCCGTCGCCGCCTTGCCCTGCCACGCGTGCAGCGGACGGGGCACCTCAGCCAGATCCTCGGCCCGGGACGCGAGCCGGCCAGCCAGCGCCCGCCACGCCGTACCCGAGAAGGCAGCCGGGTCCACCTCACGTAGTTGCGCGAACGTCACCATCGGCGGAAGACGCCGGTCGAGCGGCGGTCCGCGTCGTCGTACGCGCCTGCGGTCGTCTGCAGCTTGCCTGCCGCCTCCGCCGCCTGGCCGGCCAGCTCCGTGACCCGGGCCGCCCACGCCTCGGCGAGCGCCGAAGCCGCGGTGGAACTGGCCCAGCCGCCGGGGCCCGGGGGCGGCGCCGCCCGTACAACATCGATCTTGATCTTCTCGCTGACCGCCGTGAGCTGCCCGGCGGCCTGGCGCAGGTTCGCGGTGTCCACAGAGAACATTGCCGATGTATACCGACCCCGCGCAACCCGGCTACCTCAGCCGGCTACCTCTGCCGGCGTGACGGCCAGTCGTGCGGCCAGATGTCGGGCCAGTCGCGGGCGTCCTGGTGCCCGGTCATCCTCCGGGCATACCACTGAGCGGCCTCGGCGATGTCCAGCGTCGCCGAACCGAACCAGAAGTGCTTCACGAACGCAGCCGGTTGCGTGACATCGTGCGGGCCTTCGCCGGCACAGCCCGCGGCCTCGGCGGCTTCGGCGAACCAGAAGTAGACACGCCAGACCCAGCCGCCCCAGTTGTCGATGTCCGTGCTCGACCCGGCCGCGTGGGCGAGCCGGACACCGGCGGCCTCCCAGGCCGCGAAGGCCACGGCAGGGGCCGCCTCGGGGCCCGGCATCGGCAGCAGCTGGTCGAAGTGCCAGGCCACGTCCTCCAGCCAGTTCCGCCACCTGATCAGGCAGTTGGCGACCCGGGCGATGGTCTCGCCGGGCGTGGTGATCGAGTACATGTCGGTGCCCCAGAGCATCGACGATTCGCCGCCGTAGTCACCGGAGCCGATTCCCCAGGACCAGCCCGCCGCCCAGCGGCCGTACCGTTCCGCGAGGCCACGGCTGACGGCTCTGGACCATTCCCGGCTCTCCTGCGGATCGGCCTGCCAGCAGCTTCCCGAGGGGTGCGGGGAGGCTGCTGGGACCGGCAGCGCGACCGAGCGCACCGCCTCCAGAACACTTCCTCGATCGAACGGATATCGCGCCGGATCGTGATCCGACCAGGTGAACGGCCATTTGTCAGAGGCATCCGTGGTCATCGGCGGCGATCCTGCCAGCCGGGACCATGCCGGGCGACTACTTTTCGGTGACTACGGCTAGGCGCAGCTGCCCGTGGAGGTCGGGGTGGTCTTGGCCTTGCCGGCGTTGGCGACGTCGTTGGCTTCGGCTGCTGTGACGGCGAAGCCGGTGGTCTCGTCGTCGGCGGCCGCCGCGAAGATCACGCCGAACACGGTGCCGTTCGGGGAGATCAGCGGGCCGCCCGAGTTGCCGCTGCGGACCTCGGACCGGATCGTGTACACCTCGCGGACCACCGGGCCGGCACCGTAGATGTCCGGGCCCTTGATCTGGCGGACGTCGCGGACCCTGGCCGCCTTGGCGGTGTACGGCCCGTCGAGGGGGTAGCCGAGGACGATCGCGTCCTGGTCGTTCTGGCCCGGCTGCGCCGCCCAGGGCAGGGCCGGGGCCGTCAGGCCCGGGACGTGGATCACCGCGAGGTCCTTGGCCGGGTCGTACGCGACGACTGTCCCGGTCTGCCGCTTGCCCAGCGACTCCACGGAAATCTTCTTCGTACCCGCGACGACGTGCGCGTTCGTCATCACGTGCTCCGGCGCGTAGACGAAGCCGGAGCCCTCGATGCGGCGGGAGCAGCTCGGGGCGTCGCCCAGCACCTTGACGACCGAGCGCTGCACCCGCTGGACCACCTCGGACTTCGCCAGCCCGCTGTCCGGCGCGCGGACGTCGCGGACCTGGGTCGGCGCGAGGTCACCGAACACGTCAGGGAAGCCGTTGGTGTTCACGGTCGCGCGCAGCTTGTCGTACACACCGCGGACCGGCGACGGCATCGCGTCGTCGACCGTGCCGACGATCGCGCTGTGCCGGATCGCGCGCGACAGCCACGGAACGGACGACGAGGCCAGCGGCGCGGTCACCATCCACGCGACGAGCAGCACGGCCACAATGGACACCATCGCGCCGCCGATGTCGTCGAGAGCCTGGGCTCCGGCGCTGCGGATGCCGGAGCGGAGCTTCGTGCCGATCCAGGCGAACAGCGCCTGGCCGAGCAGGGCGATGACGAAGATGACGGCCAGCGAGGTCAGGACGCGCAGGCTCGGGCTCTCGAAGTACTCGGCGAGGGCCGGGGCGACCTGGAGGCCGAGGATCGCGCCGCCGAAGAACCCGACGAAGGACAACACGCCGATGACGAAGCCTTGCCTGTACCCGTTGATCGCGAACAACAGGGCGAGCAAGACCAGGATGATGTCCACTAGGCCGGGCATCTTGCCAGGCTATCTCGGCGGCGCAACGACCCGGCAGCCCGGCAGCCGTGGCGATCATGCCTGACCAGGCTGTTCCTCCCGCACGGGCGCCACACCCTGTCGGGTTTCCTACTCTCCCGCTCTCCCCAGCAGTGACCTGGTACGGGCTGGGGCCGTGGCCGGGATGTCACCGAGGACGCCGGCCAGTGTGACGGCCGCGAGGCTGGCCCGCCAGGCCTCGTGCGCCTCGGCCATCCTGACGGCGAGTACGCAGGTCTGCTGGCAGTCGGCGGCGGGCAGCGCGCCCGTGCCCCGCTGGCGGATCTCCCGGCACTCGTACGGGGCCGAGGTGCCGTCGACGGCCTCGACGATCGCGAGCAGCGTGATGTCCGCCGGGGACCTGGCCAGCCGGAAGCCGCCGCGCGGGCCGGTCGTCGCCATGAGCAGGCCTGCCCGGACGAGGGCCTGGAGCTGCTTGGCGAGATAGGCGGGCGGCAGGTCGTAGTACTCGGCGAGCTGGGCTGCCGAGGCGGTGGCGCCCGGCTCCAGCTGGGCGAGCGTGGTGGCGCAGTGCAGCATCCACTCGGTACTCACGGGCAGTTTCACAGCTCACACTCTATCGCAGATATTGCGGACCTTTTTAGTCCGAGATAGGGTTGGTCGCATCGATGATCAATCTGGGGGGAACGCCATGCGGATCGCAGTCGCCGGGGCAACGGGGAACATCGGCAAGCTCACCGCCGCCGTCCTGGAAGACGATGGCCATGACGTCGTCCGGATCAGCCGGTCGGCGGGCGTCGACCTCGTGACGGGCGCGGGGCTCGACAAGGCACTCGCCAGCGCCGACGCGGTCATCGACGTCACCAACGCCCCGCCCGCCGACCGGGACGGCACGATCGCGTATTTCGGCGCGGCGACCGGCAACCTCCTTGACGCCGGCGAGCGGGCCGGTGTCCGGCACCACGTCCTACTGTCGATCGCCGGTATGGACCGGATCGAGGGCAACGCGCACTACGCCGGCAAGCGCGAGCAGGAGCGGCTGGTCGAGGCCGGGGCGGTGCCGTGGACGATTCTCCCGGCCACCCAGTTCCACGACTTCGCTGGCATGGTCGCCGGCTGGACCGAGCAGGACGGGGTCGCGACGGTGCCGCCGCTGCTGCTCCAGCCGGTCGCACCCGCCGATGTGGCGGCGGTCCTCGCCCGGGTCGTGACCGGTGAGCCCGCCGGCCGGCGTGCCGACCTGGCCGGGCCGGAGCGGCAGGACATGGTCGACATGGCCCGCCGCACGCTTCAGGCCCAGGGCCGGACGGTCCGGCTCGTCCCCACCTGGGACGGCGGGATCTTCGGCGTCGAGATGGCCGGCAACGTACTGCTGCCCGGAGAGGGCGCGCAGATCGCGCCGACGACGTTCGACGAGTGGCTCGCGACGGTGAGGTAACCCCGTTAGAGATCCCGGATCTGGCCCTTGTCCCAGGGCAGGGCCCAGCCGGCGAAGTCGAGCAACGTGGACAGCACGGTGGCCGTGAACCCCCAGACCACCATCCCCTCCACGCCGAACGCCGGTCCCATCCAGCCGCTCGCGTGCCTGACCCGGAAGCGGTTGGCCGGGTCGGCGAGTTCCGCGATCGGTACCCGGGCGACCCTGGCGACCTCCGCCGGGTCCACCGGGCCGACCGGGTGGGGGCTGTGCCACCAGGCGAGCACCGGGGTGACCACGTAGTCCGTGACGGGAATCCAGATCGGCGGGAGCTGGGAGGTGACCCGCACGCTGTCCCGGTGCAGGCCGACCTCCTCCTCGGCCTCGCGCAGCGCCGTGACGACCGGGTCGTGTTCGCCCTCGTCCGCGACGCCACCCGGGAAGGCCGGCTGGCCCGCGTGCCTGCGCAGGGTCGCGGCTCGTTCGAGGAGCAGGACTTCCGGGCCCTCGGCGAGCAGGATCAGCACGGCGCTGCGCCTGCCGCCCTGCTCGGGGCGGGCGTAGCGGACGAAGTCCGAGGCCTTCGCGCTCTGCACGCGTTCGACCAGGGGGCTCAGCCACTCCGGCAGCCCCTCCACCGGCGTACCCGCGCTCGCTGTCACAGCTTCTCCTCGACCAGCTTGGCCAGCGTCGCGTCGTCGAGCGCCGCGCCGGTGTAGGTGTGCACGGTCTTACCGTCCCTGTCGACGAACAGCGTGATCGGCAGGAAGGACTTGCCGGTGCTCTTATGGACCTTGCCCTCCGGGTCGTACAGCGCCGGGAAGGTCACGCCGAGGTCCTTGGCCGTGCTGAGCGCCCGGGAACGATCGTCCAGTGTGACCACTCCGATGACCTTCACCTTGCCCTGGTCGGCGAGGCGCTGGAACGCGGGGAGTTCCTGACGGCACGGGGCGCACCAGGACGCCCACAGGTTCACGACGGCCGGGCCCTGGATGGTCGACTGTGCCCCGCCGGTGAAGCAGGGCAACTCGGTGCCCGATCCGCTCTTCGGGTCACACGTCTTGAACCAGGTTTCCTCGTTCGCGGCGGGCTTTCCCTTGTCCGTTGAGGTGCCGGTGCAGCCGGCGAGGGCGAGCGCGGCGAGGACAGCGAGTGCCCGCTGTAAGCCGGGCCTCACAGCTCGGCTCCGGGCAGCTCGACTCCGGCCCGCGCCGCGAGTTCGGCGGCCCGGTCGCCTTTGAGGAGCTTGACGGCGATGGCCGGGTCGGTGGGGCCCGTGCCGTACGAGGGGCACATGCTCGCGAGGGAGCACGCTCCGCAGGCCGGCTTGCGGGCCTGGCAGACCCGGCGGCCGTGGAAGATGATCCGGTGGGACAGCATCGTCCACTCCCGCCGCTCGATCAGCTTCCCGACCTCGAACTCGATCTTCACTGGGTCGGTCGCCGTAGTCCACTTCCACCGGCTCGCCAGCCGCTGGAAGTGGGTGTCGATCGTGAGCCCCGGTACGCCGAAAGCATTGCCCAGCACCACGTTGGCGGTCTTGCGGCCGACGCCCGGCAGGGTGATCAGCTCTTCCATCGTGCCGGGCAGCTCTCCGCCGAACCGGTCGGTCAGCGTCTGGCCGAGCCCGATCAGCGAGTTGGCCTTGTTCCGGAAGAAGCCGGTCGGCCGGATCAGTTCCTCCAGCTCCGACCGGTCGGCCGCCGCGTAGTCAGCGGCCGTCCTGTACCTGGCGAACAGGGCCGGAGTGGTCAGGTTGACCCGGACATCCGTGCACTGCGCGGACAGCACCACCGCGACGGTCAGCTCCAGCGGATTGGTGTAGTCGAGTTCGCAGTGCGCGTCCGGGTGCAGCTCGGCCAGCTCCCGGGAGATCCTCCGCGCCCGCCGCTTGAGGGCGAGCGGCGACTCAGGCTGCTGTTGTCCGCGAGATGCCACGGTAAGGAAGCCTACTACTGGGGGCTCAGTGACCCGTCCTCAGCGATCTTCGGCGCGCTCGCCTTGAGGTCGGCCTGCGAGAGGTCGCGGACCATCTTGATCGCCTGCTTCTTCGGGTCGGCCGCCGGGTATCCGCCGTCGACCATCACGGTCGGGACGAGCTTCCCGCTGACCCAGCTGCCGTCGGGGCGCAGGGTCGCGGAGACGATCCCGCCGACGCCGTTCGGGCCGGAGGACGCGAGGACCTTGTAGCCGGCGAAGTTGCCCATCGAGTACGCGATGAGCCTGCCCTTGTAGAACTCCATCCCGCGCAGCACGTGCGGGCCGTGCCCGATGATCAGGTCGGCTCCGGCGTCGACCATCGCGCGGGCGAAGGCGACCGGGTCGCCGCGGTTCTCGCCGAGGAACATCTCGGTTCCCGGCTTGACGTGCGTGTACTGCGGCCCCTCTGCCCCGATCTGCATCTGGACCACGACGAGCTGGGCCTGCTGCTTGGCCTTGGCGACGAGCTGGGCTGCCTTCGGGATGTCGAGCAGCGAGTTGTGCTGCGGGTAGGGCGCGAAGCCCAGCACGGCGACCTTGACGCCCTTGGCTTCCATGACGGTGATCTCGCCGATCCCGCCGGTCGCCTTGATCCCCTGCGCGTCGAGGGCCTTGCGGGTGCTGGCCAGGCCGGAGGGGCCCTGGTCGAGGGTGTGGTTGTTGGCGACGTTCATGAGCTGGAAGCCGGCCGCCTTGAGGTGCCCGGCGTAGCTCGGGGGTAACCAGAACTGGCCGCAGCCACCGCCCGGCCCGCACTTCTTGTACCCGGTGTCCTCCGCGAACGGCGTCTCCAGGTTCCCCATGATCAGGTCGCCGGTCAGCTCGACGCGCTTGAAGAAGTCCTTGCCGCCGTTGGCTGGCAGCGAGCCCGGCAGGGTACCCATGATCACGTCGCCGGTGCCGGTGATCGTGATGGCCTGCCCCTGGTCAGCGCTGGCCTTCTCGGGTGACCGGCCGGGGGCTGGGCTCTCGCCCTTCTGGTCGGCGGCGACCGGGACGGGGCTCGCCTCGCTGCCGGAGGTGCGCAGCAGGCCCCAGGTGACCGCGCCGACGCCGGCCACCATGACGAGGACCAGGCCGGCCAGCAGCCATTTCTGGCGTGCCGGGCGCTTTGCCATGATCTGCCCCTTCCATCGATCACCGAGAATGGCAGCAGCCTAGCCCCTGGCCTTTCCGCAAAAGTTCAGCAATACTCGCCGGGTGTCGCAGATAACGATCGCCATCGCCGGAGCTGGCAGCCGTGGAGGTTCCTACGCCGACTGGGTGCTCCGGCATCCGGACCAGGCCAGGGTGGTCGCGGTGGCCGAGCCGCGCGCCGCGTACCGGGAGCCGATCGTCGCCGCCCACGGGGCTGCCGGGTACTCCGGCTGGCGGGAGATGCTGGAGTCCGGGCTCGCGTCCGGCAAGAAGATCGCCGATGCCGTGGCCATCTGTACCCAGGACGCCGACCACCTGGAGCCCGCGCTGGCCTTCGCCGCCGCCGGGTACCACATCCTGCTGGAGAAGCCGATCGCACCGACCGCCGACGAGTGCCGCCGGATCGTCGACGCCACGGAGAAGGCTGGCGTGATGCTGGCCGTGTGCCACGTGCTGAGGTACACGCCGTACACGACGCTGGTGAAGGAGGCCGTGCGGCGGATCGGCGACATCGTCAGCATCCAGCACCTCGAACCGGTCGGCTTCTGGCACCAGGCCCACTCGTTCGTGCGCGGCAACTGGCGCAACACCGCCGAGTCGGCGTTCATGCTGCTGGCCAAGTCCTGCCACGACATCGACTGGCTGCAGTACGTGGCCGGCCGGCCCATCACCCGTGTCTCCAGCTTCGGCGGGCTCGCCCACTTCCGGCGTGAGCACCAGCCGGCCGGGGCCGCAGACCGGTGCACGGACTGCGCGCTGACCGACTGCGCCTACGACGCGCGGAAGATCTACCACGGCTTCTACGAGGCCGGTAAGCGCGGCTGGCCGCTGACCATCCTCACGCCGTCACCGACCCCGGCCACGATCGACGAGGCGCTGGCGGAGGGACCGTACGGGCGCTGCGTCTACGCGTGCGACAACGACGTGGTCGACCACCAGGTCGTCACGCTGGAGTTCGAGGGCGGCATCTCGGGCACGTTCACGATGACGGCCTTCACGGAGGCTGCGCACCGCAAGACCCGCATCTTCGGTACCCGGGGCGAGCTCGAAGGCGACGGCCACGTCGTCCGCGTCTTCGACTTCCTCACCGGCGAGTGGCAGGAGTACGACTCGCGGGCGATCGGCGACGCGCACGCGGGCGGCGGCCACGGCGGCGGGGACGACGGCATCATGGCCGCGTTCACGGAGGCGATCCGCACGGGCGACCCGTCCGTCATCCGCAGCGGTGGCGAGGAGTCCCTGAACTCCCACCTGGCCGTCTTCGCCGCCGAGCACGCCCGGCTACACGGGACGGTGGAGACGGTCACGCGGTAGAGATCGTGGGACCCCTCAAGTCGCTATAGCGACTTGAGGGGTCCCACGATCACGGTTGCCAGGCGCGCGGATTCGCCAGCCAGTCCTTTCCGGCTGCCATGATCGCGGCGTGCACGGCGCGGGCCAGCCGGGCTCCCCAGGCCGACCTCGGGCCGCCGTACGGCTCGGCCGGGCCGTCGAGCGGGCAGAACAGCGCCACAGCGTCGCTCGCCGTACCGGTCGCCTCGATGCCCAGCTCCCACATCGCCTGTGCCTTGGCCTCGGCGACGGTCGCGACGGCGTTCACGAGTGCGGCATCGCCGAGCCGGACGGGCAGGAAGCCGACCAGGTTGACCGTGCCGGGCCGGTACGCCCCGCCCGGGTCCCCCACGTTGTTCCCCAGCACCGGAACACCCGGCTGCACGTCCTCGCCCGTACGCGGCCGTAGCCGCCTGAGGTGACCGTCCGGGGCTGCGGCCCAGGCCGGGCTTCCCAGGCCGACCGTCGCCGACACGCTGACGCCGCCGTCCTCGGCTGTCACCGCGTCGCGGACGTCGACGCCGGTCATCAGCCCGGTACCGGGGCCGGCCAGCCCCAGTGCCGCGCCCAGTTCGGCGAGGTGGGTGCCGGGGTCGTCGCGGTCGTAGGACATCGGGACGCTCGCGTTGAGGGCCCAGTGCCGCTCGCCGAGGCCGCCGCCGAGGGTGCCGGAGGAGATGCCGAGCAGAGGGCGCCGGAAATTCCAGTACAAAATGGGCATTTCTTGGCCCGTGGCGAGCTGTGCTTGCATGTCCGCCATCGTCCGGCACGGCACGAACGACCTTGATCGTGGGTGCTGGCTCGTTTCCGGCAGCCATGCGCCTAGACTCGACTCGCGCGGGCAGACGCGCGGGTGGAGGTTGCAGACGATGGATGAGGTACTGGGTCGCAGCGGGATCTTCCAGGGGGTTGATCCGGAAGCCGCCGAGGCACTCGCGAAAGAGCTGGACTACATCGACGTCCGCAAGGGTGACGTCGTCTTCAGCGAAGGTGAGCCCGGGGACAGCCTGTACATCGTGCTGTCCGGCAAGGTGAAGCTCGGCCGGCGCGCGGTGGACGGCAGGCAGAACCTGATCGCCATCATGGGCCCGAGCGACATGATGGGTGAGCTGTCGCTGTTCGACCCCGGCCCGCGCACGGCCACCGCGACGGCCGTCACGGACACCCGGATGGCCCGGCTGCGCAAGCAGGCCCTGCGGCCGTGGCTGCACAACCGGCCGGAGATCGCCGAGCAGCTGCTGCGGGTCCTGGCCCGCCGCCTGCGCCGGACCAACGACGCGCTCGCCGACCTGATCTTCACGGACGTGCCCGGCCGGGTCGCCAAGAACCTGCTGCAGATGGCCAGCCGGTTCGGCACCCGCGACGGCGGCGTCCTGCGGGTCACCCACGACCTGACGCAGGAGGAGCTGGCCCAGCTGGTCGGCGCCTCCCGCGAGACGGTCAACAAGGCCCTCGCGGACTTCGCGTCCCGTGGCTGGCTCCGGCTCGACGGCAAGAGCGTGATCATCCTCGACCCCGAGCGCCTGGCCCGCCGCGCCCGGGTCTGATCACCGCACAGTTTCACCACAGGGGCCTGCCGATCCGGCGGGCCCCTGTGCCATGCCCAACCCCTTTTCCTGTTACTAGCCGCCGGGCCACCACACCTCCTGGCTGGCGCTCCCCCGTCCGGACGAGCGACATACTGGACAATCGGCTGAGGCAAGCAAACATCCGGCTCACCGGCTAGAGTCATCCGGCTTCAACCACTCAGCCAGGAGACTCACCCGATGTCCGATCCCAGCCCGTCCGCCCCTGGGGCAGCCCAGCAGCCGGTACCACCGCCCTCCCCGACGACGATCGCTACGGCCGCGGGGGCCGTAGCGGTCCTCACCAGACAGCCCGAGCCCACCGTGCCGCCGGCCGCACCGAGCACACCAGCGAAGACTCCCGAGCCGCAGAGCCAGACGTGGAAGACGCGCGCTCTCGCGATCGGCATCGTGGTCGTCCTCGCCGTCGTGGCGGTCAGGATGTTCCAGGGCGATGACGGCAGGGCGCCCGTCGTCGGCGACTGCCTGCCCGGGGACCGGAGCTACCGGCAGATCCCCCTCGTGGCGTGCGCCGACGCCACGGCGGTGTGGAGGGTGGCCGGCATCGTCAAGGACAAGCCACGCGTCGCCGCCTACCAGGCCGACATCTGCGAGGCCTTCCCCGATATCGAGAGCACGGAGTGGAGCAGGACCTCGGACTCCAGCGGCACGGGCGACGTCTACTGCCTCACCCTGGCCAAGAAGTAGCCCTCCGGCACCTGTCCGGTACCCGGCGTGTCCCTCGCCGAGCCGGCCGCCAGTCCCCGCAGGCGGCCGGCTCCGTGAGGGGCTAGAGTCATCCGGCTCACCCCTCACAGCCGGGAGTCCTCCGTGTCCGATCCCCACGCCGCGCCGAACCCTGCCCAGCAGCCGGCCCCCGCCTCCGCCACTCAGCCGGAGTTCCCGCCGCCGGCCGCACCGGTTCCAGCAGCCACGCCCGCTCCTGCTCCCGCCAGGAAGGGCATGTCGAAGAAGCTGCGCAGCATCGCGGGCATCGTCGTGTTCATCGTCGTGGCCGTGGCCGTCAAGATGTACCTGCGCAGCAGTGGCGGCGACGACGCCACCGTCGGTGACTGCATCGCCGAAGGCAAGGGCACCGCGCTCACCGTCGTGGCCTGCGACGACGCCAAGGCCCAGTGGAAGGTGGCCGGCATCGTCAAGGACATCGAGAAGCCCGGCGCCACCGAGGGCAAGGTGTGCCAGGCCTTCCCGGCGACCGAGACGTTCGGCTGGCGCAAGACCTCCGGCGACAAGGGCGACGTCATGTGCCTCGCCCCGAACAGCAAGTAGTCTCCGCTACCCGGCGAGCCGGGCCATCAGCTCGTCGCAGGCTGCCCGCTCGGCGAGCTGCTGCGTGGAGTACGCGAGGCCGACGGCGGCTGCCGCAGCCTCGCGGGCTCCGGCCAGGTCACCGGTCGCGGCCAGGGCGCTGGCCAGTGCCCGGTGCGCGACGATCCGGGTCCGCAGCTCCTCCGCCGGGGCCTCGACGGCCAGCCTGGCCTGGTACACCGCCTCCTCGGCCTGGCCGGACTCCAGGAGGGCCTGCGAGTAGTAGGCGACGGCCTGTGTCCTCGGCAGCAGCAGCGACGGGCAGGCCGGGCAGGCCGTCACCTCTTCGAGCAGCTCCAGCGCGCGTGCGCTGTCGCCCTGGGCCCGCCGCGCTTCGGCGAGCAGCACGAGCGGCCCGACCCGGGCCGCGTCCTGCGCCTCGTAGCTGGACACGATCTCCAGCGTCCCGATCGCTTCCTTCTCGGCGCTGCCCGCGTCGCCCTGCTCCAGCCGGACGTAGCCCCGGATGGTCCTGGCCATGCCGATCAGCAGCGGGTGCCCGGCCCGGGTGGCGTAGCCCTCGGCGTCGTTCAGCAGGTCGATGGCGTGCGCCTGCTCGGCGAACCCCCTGGCCACCACGCCCCGCACGATCAGCGCGAGCGCCCGGCCCCAGTCGTCGTCCGTCGTGGCGAAGTCCCGGTACGCCCGGCGGGCCTCCCGGTCGGCCTCCGCCAGCTCGCCCAGCTCGGCGGCCGCGAAGGCCTCGACGCTGCGCAGCGTGCCGACGGCCCAGTGCTCGCCGACCCGCTCACCGAACGGCAGGAACGCCGTGGCGAGCCGCCGCGCCTCGGCCAGCTTGCCTTCCAGCAGCCGCGCGAAGGCCGTCGTACCGCGAATCCACGCCCGCCCGATCGGATCGTCCAGCTCGGCGAAGAGCCGGGCGGCCTTGTTCAGCACGGTGTCAGCTGCCTCGAAGTCGCCGCGCGTCGTCGTGACCCAGCCCAGGTGCTGCAACGCCCACGCCTGGTTACGCCGGTCGCCAGCGTCCACGGAGACCCGGTGCGCCGCCTCGAACCGGCCGGCGGCCTCGGTGAGCCGGCCGGCCAGGTAGTCGGCCATGCCCAGCCGGAGCAGCGCCTCGGCGCGCTGGGTCGGGATCGCGGCTTCCTCCGCTCCGGCCAGCGCAGCCGTCCACAGTGCCGTGGCCTGGTCGGGATCGCCGAGTACGCGGTGCGCCCGCCCCGCCAGCAGCTGCGCCTGCACCCTGACCAGCGGGTCGGGGTCGGCCAGTACCGGGGTGACGTGCGCGAGCGCGTCGTGCGGCCGGGCGAGCTGCAACAGTGCCCGGGCGTAGGTCACCTGGTCCGAAGTGGACAGTTCTCCGCCGGCGAGCTGGGCTGCCCGCTCCGCGTACTTGGCGGCCTGCGTCGGGTCGCCACCGGACACGGCGCGCCTGGCGAGGCGGCCCAGCGCGGCCACGCCCAGCCCGATCACGCTGATCTGGTCGTCGTCCTCGCGCAGGGCCATCGCCTCGCCGTAGTGGACGGCCTGCTCGGCGTGCTCGGCCACGAACAGGTCGGCGTCGGTGCCCGGCGTCATGCTCAGCGCCCAGCGGGCCAGCTTGCCGTGCTTCTCCGCCCGGTCGGCGAGCCCGACGCCCGAGTACGCGGCCTGGCGCATCAGCGGCGTCGCGAAGTGGTACCCGAAGCGCTGCCTGCGCAGCATCCGCCGCGTCAGCAGCTCCTCGCCGTACTGGTCGATCTGCCCGCCCTGGAGCATCTCCAGGGCGCCGAGCGGCACGGAGTCGCCGACCACCGCCGCGTCCCGCAGCACCGACCGCGCCTCCGGCGGCAGCGCGTCGATACGCGCGGCGAGGACGGCTGCGAGGTCGCGGCTCAGCAGGCCGCCGGCCAGCGAGCCCGGCTTCAGGCTCCACTGCCCGCCACCGCCGCCGTCGGTGAGCAGGCCACGCTCCTTGAGCAGCGTGATCAGCTCCGCGAGGTAGAAGGCGTTGCCCTGGGCCGTCATCAGCAGCTTGTCCTCGTCGGCCTGGCCGATCCGCCCGCCACCCAGGTACGCGGAGAGCAGCCGGGAGGCGTCAGAGCCGCGCAGCGGGGACAGCGCGTGCACCTCTGCGTCGGAGATCCGGTTGAGCACACCGGCCGTGCGGACCAGCTCCGGCCTGCCGAGCAGCAGCACGAGGACCGGGCCGGTCAGCCGGGACAGCATCGCGCCCAGCGCGTCAAGGCTCTGCGGCGTCGCGTCTTGCGCGTCGTCCACCTCGACCATCAGCGGCGTCTCGGCGGCCAGGCCGGACAGCAGGGCCGCGACGGCCGCCGGTACGGCTTCCTCCTCGGCGGTCTGCGTCGCGAGCCGCTCGGCGTGCGGGTGGGGCAGCTCGCCGAAGCCGAGCAGCGCGAGCAGCAGGTCCGTCTGGACCTTCGGCTGGCCGATCCGGCTCAGGCGGTCCGAGAGCCTGCGCAGGCGTTCCTCGATCACGCCGCGGGTGACGGCGGTGTGCGCGGCGCCGTCGTCGGGGCTGAGGCCGAGCGCCACGCGGACCAGGTCAGCGAGCGGGGCGAGCCTGCGCCGTTCGCCGTAGGCCACGCAGCGCACAGACAGCGTCCGGGCGCCGCGCTTCTCCGCCTTACGGGCCGCCTCGGCCGCGAACCGGCTCTTGCCCAGCCCGGCCTCGGCCGTGACCACCAGGAACCGGGGCTCGGCCCGGTCGATGACCTCGGCGAGACGGTTCGTCACGCGGCCCAGGTCGGTCTCCCGGCCGAGGAACGGCGCCTCGTCGCCGAAACCGAGCCGGTCGCGCTCCATCGGGGTGTCGAGCTGGCCGAGCAGCTCGTACGCCTCGACCGGTTCACGCTTGCCCTTGAGCTTGAGCGGGCGCAGCTGCCGCCACGCCGCGATGCGCCTGCTGTCCGTCGCGGTCCGCTCGCCGGCATAGGCCGTGCCGATCGCCGCGGCGTCGGCCAGTCGCGCTGCCGTGTTCACCGTGTCACCGATCACTGTGTACTCGACGCCAGCCTGCACCCCGGCCACCACCTCGCCGGTGTTCAGCCCGAGCCGCAGGCCCATCGGCACGCCGCCGCCCTGCTCGTCGTCGAGCACCCGCCGGACGGCCCGCTGCATGGCCAGCGCGGCCCGCACGGCCCGCTCGGTGTCGTCCTCGTGCGCGACCGGCGCGCCGAAGACAGCCATGATGCCGTCACCGGTCAGCTTGTCGACATGCCCGCCGAAGGTCTTCACCGCGCCGGCCAGCGCGGCGAGCACCCGGTCGGTGACCGCGCCGACCCGCTCCGGGTCCAGGTCCTCCGACCAGGCGGTGAAGTCCGAGAGGTCTCCGAAGAGGACGGTCACGGTCCGCCGCTCCGTGGCCGGCAGGATCTCCGCCGACGGCAGCCGCGTACCGCAGTTGTGGCAGAACCGCGCCCCGGGGACGGTGATCGTCCCGCACACCGGGCAGGTCACGAGCGCTCGCTGTTCAGGTAGTCGAGCTGGGCCTGGACCGTCAGTTCGGCAGCCCACCAGAGCGCCGGATCGGTGTCCCGGTACACCACCTTGACGACGTCGGCGGCGCTGGCAGCACCCTCCAGCACAGCCGACCTGACCTGCTCCAGCCGGGCGAGCCGGTGCTCGCGGTAGTGGCTGGCGGCCTGCCGGACGCTCGCGAGCGCCGGGCCGTGGCCGGGCAGGGCCGGGATGTCGCCGAGGGCCGCGAGCCGGTCGAGGCTGCCCAGGTACGCGGCGAGGTTGCCGTCGGGGTGGGCCACGATCGTGCTGCCCTGGCCGAGGATGGTGTCGCCGGTCAGCACCGCCTCGTCGTTCACCACGAGGCTGACCGAGTCGGAGGTGTGCCCAGGGGTACGCAGCACGCGGATGCTCAGCCCGGCGGCCTCGATCAGCTCGGGCAGCGGCTGGCCGTGCTCCCGGTCGGCGGCCAGCACCGGGGCCCCGGTCAGCTCGGCCAGGCGGGGCGCGCCCTCGACGTGGTCGTGGTGACCGTGGGTGACGATGATCAGCTCGGCGGACGTGAGCTGTGCGAGGTGCTCGTCGTCCGGCGGCCCCGGGTCCACGACGACCGACCCGCCGAGCACCCAGGTGTTCGTCCCGGTCAACGTCATCGGGCCGGGGTTGGGCGCACGGTACAGCGTGGCCCAGCCCGGCAGCGCATCCAGCAGCGCGCCAGCGGACCCAGACATACGCCCCCCACCACTCATGCCACGAGGATACTGCCGACTTGGGGTGGTGCCGACCCGCTGAGGGCGACGATGCGCGCGTTGCGGGGTTTCGCCTCGCCGCCCTCAGCGGGCCACCTCAGGTCAGATCAAGGACACAAGCAAAGGTCAGGATCAGGTCCAGTACCAGCCGACCAGCAGGAACCAGATCGGGACGGCCGCCCACACCAGCATCCCCGGCACCCCGCCGATCACGAGCAGTACGGTCCGCAGGCGGGAGCCAGCCCGGGTGGTGAGGGCGAGGCCGGCGACGGCCGCGCTGGCGAGGGCCGCGACGCCGCAGGACAGACCCAGGGTGGCCACCCAGGACGGCAGGCCGGCCCGGGGCTGCCGGTTGACGAGGATCAGCCAGACGGACAGCACCAGGAACGCGCCGAGCATGAACGGCACCTGCCGCTCGAACGAGATGAGGCCGAAGACGAGCAGCGGCCCGCCGACCGTGAGGACGGCCAGCGCCGCGAGCGCGATCGGGGTCTCCACCCGGCCGCCCAGCGTGAGCGCGACCGGGATCATGAGCAGGGTGGACAGCGAGCCGGTGAGGTCGTTCAGCGCACCGAGCCAGTTGCGGTGGAAGAGGTAGAAGGCCGCGAGGAGGAGGTTCGCGAGGGTGCCGGTGATCCCGGCTGCGTACGCGAACCAGGCAGACCCCATCTGTGAATCCTACAAATTCAGGCAAAGTTCGCGGGCCAACACCCGCAAAACGGCCCGGATCGCAGCGATCCGGGCCGGGAAAAGCGAGGAAACTAGCGGACCTCGACGATCACGTCGACCTCGACCGGGGCGCCGAGCGGCAGCTCCGCGACGCCGACCGCGGCACGCGCGTGCCGGCCAGCCTCGCCGAACACCGCGCCGAACAGCTCAGACGCGCCGTTGATCACGGCAGGCTGGCCGGTGAAGCCCTCGGCGGAGGCCACGAAGCCGCCGACCTTCACGATCCGGACGACCTCGTTCAGGTTGATGACCGAGTCGACGGCGGCCAGGGCGTTCAGCGCGCAGATCGCGGCGAGCTCCTTGGCGCGCTCCGGGCTCACGTCCGAGCCGACCTTGCCGGTCTCGGCCAGCGCGCCCTCGACCATCGGGAGCTGGCCCGACACGTAGACGTGGTTGCCGGACCGGATGGCCGGCACGTAGGCGGCCACGGGCGGGACGACGCTCGGCAGCTTGTAGCCGAGTTCGACGATCTTGGCGTACGGGTCGCTCATGATTTCTCCACCGGCCGCTTGAGGTAGGCGACGAGCTGCTCCGGGCCGCTCGGGCCGGGGATCACGCTCACGAGTTCCCACCCGTCCTGGCCCCAGTTGTCGAGGATCTGCTTGGTCGCGTGCACCAAAAGCGGCACAGTCGCGTACTCCCACTTCTGCATGGTCCGAAAACTAGCACTACGCTGGGTCGGGGCGTCACCACGCGGAGGGGTACATGCGTTCTCGCAGCGGACTGATCGCCGGCATCGCGTCCGGCGTGCTCCTCCTGCTCTGTGCCGGCGGGGGTGCCGGCGCGTTCGTGCTGGTGTCGACGCTGGAGGGTCACGGGGCGGAGAGCGCGCGCGGAGCTGTCGACGGGTTCCTTGGCGGCGTGTTCGTCGACCAGGACACGGACAAGGCAGCCGGGCTGCTGTGCCCGGAGCTGGACCCGGCCATCGTGGACCGGGGGATCAACGAGGCGAACAGCCTGCTGAAGAAGCACCCGGCTGCGGCGTTCGAGTGGACGGCTGCCGAGAAGTCCAAGGAGCGCACCGAGGTGGTGTTCACGACGAGCCTCACCCTGGCCGGGAACGACGGGCAGACGTACAGCTCACAGAAGCTGGAGATCACCACAGTGTCCAACGGCGGCTGGCGGGTGTGCGGCCTCAAGCGGCTGCCCTCATGACCGGCATGACCGGCAACCAGCCCCGGCTGCACATCGTCACGGGCAAGGGCGGTACCGGCAAGACCACCGTCGCCGCGGCTCTCGCCCTCGCGCTGGCCGGCGCCGGGAAGCGGGTGCTGCTGGTGGAGGTGGAGGGGCGCCAGGGGATCGCGCAGCTGTTCGACACGGCTCCCCTGCCGTACACGGAAAGAAAGATCGCCACGGGCCCCGACGGCGGTGAGGTGCGGGCGCTCGCTGTCGACGTCGAGGAAGCCCTGCTGGAATATCTGGACATGTTCTACCGGCTGGGGCGGGCAGGACGCGCGCTGCAGAAGTTCGGCGCGTTCGACTTCGCGACGACCATCGCGCCCGGCCTGCGGGACATCCTGCTCACCGGCAAGATCAAGGAAGCGACGACCCGCACGGAGGGCGGCAAGCGGGTCTACGACGCCGTCGTCGTCGACGCGCCGCCGACCGGCCGGATCGGGCGGTTCCTGAACGTGACAGCCGAGGCGGCCAAGCTGGCCAAGGTCGGGCCGATCAAGACGCAGAGCGAGGGTGTGGCCGCAGTGCTGCGCTCGCCGCTGGCCGCGATCCACGTCGTGACCCTGCTGGAGGAGATGCCCGTCCAGGAGGCCAGGGACGCGATCGCCGAGCTGGAGGCACTGGACATGCCGATCGGTTCCGTGATCGTCAACGCGACCCGGGACGAGGCACTGGCCGGGGTCAAGCTCACCCAGGCCGAGCTGAAACGAGGGCTGGCCGCCGCTGGCCTCCCTGCCGACAAGGCCACGATCACTGGCCTGCTGGAAGAGGCCAAACTCCATCTCGTACGCGTGGCGATGGAGGCCGGGCTGCGCGAGGACCTCCAGAAGCTCGACCAGCCGCTGATCGAGCTGCCACTGCTGCCCGACGGCGTGGACCTGTCCGGGCTGTACGAGCTGGCCGCCATCCTCCGGGAGAAGCTGTGACCTCGGCACTCGACATCGACGCGCTGCTCGGCGACCCGAAGACCCGGATCGTGGTCTGCTGCGGGGCCGGCGGCGTCGGCAAGACCACCACGGCTGCGGCGCTGGCCCTGCGCGCGGCGGAGAAGCACGGCAGGCGCGCCGTCGTGCTGACCATCGACCCGGCCCGCCGCCTGGCCCAGTCGATGGGACTGTCCGAACTGGACAACACCCCGCGCAAGGTGGAGGGCGCCGACGGCGAGCTCTACGCCATGATGCTCGACATGAAGCGGACCTTCGACGAGGTCGTGCTCGCGCACACCGACCCGAAACGGGCGAAGGAGATCTTCGCCAACCCGTTCTACCAGGCCATGAGCTCGACCTTCGCCGGTACGCAGGAGTACATGGCGATGGAGAAGCTCGGCCAGCTCCGCGCGACCGACGAGTGGGACCTGATCGTCGTCGACACCCCTCCGTCGCGTTCGGCGCTGGACTTCCTCGACGCGCCGCAGCGGCTGGCCCGCTTCCTCGACGGCCGGATGCTGCGCATGCTGCTCGCCCCGGCCCGCGCCGGGGGCAGAAGCGTGTTCACGCTGGTCACGGCCTCGTTCGGCGTGGTGACGAAGGCGTTCACGAAGATTCTCGGCGGCCAGCTGCTCACCGACGTGTCCGGCTTCGTGACCGCGCTGGACTCGATGTTCGGCGGGTTCCGTGAGCGCGCCGAGCAGACCTACAGGGTGCTCCAGGCGCGGGAGACGTCGTTCCTGGTCGTGGCGGCGCCCGAGCCGGACGCGATCCGGGAGGCCGCGTACTTCGCCGGCCGCCTCGCCGAGGACAAGATGCCGCTCGCCGGGCTGGTGCTCAACCGGATGCACCGGCTGGCCGTGCCGGACCTGTCGGTCGAGCGGGCGCTGGCCGGCGCCGAGACCGTGGCCGGCAGCGTCACGGCCGGGGTACTGCGGGTCCACGCCGACCTGAGCCGCCGGGTGGCGCGGGAGCGGCGGATCGCCGAGCAGTTCCTCGCCGCCCGCCCCGGGGTACCGGTGTTCGAGGTGCCAGCTCAGCCGGAGGACGTCCACGATCTCGACGGCCTCCGGCGAGTGACGTCGTAGTCATCTGCCTCAGCAGATCTTCGCCAGTTCCCGGTCCTTGAGGGCGCTCTCGAACAGCCTCCGCCAGTTCGTCACCTGCGGGTGCCTGCGCAACAGCGCGCGGCGCTCGCGTTCGGTCATGCCGCCCCAGACCCCGAACTCGATCCGGTTGTCCAGCGCGTCAGCCAGGCACTCGTACCGCACCGGGCAGGTACGGCACACCCGCTTCGCCACGTTCTGCTCGGCCCCCTGGACGAACAGTGCGTCGGGATCCCCGGCGCGACAGGCGGCGGAACTCGCCCAATCCACAACAAGACTCATATGCTCTGGTCCCCCCTCGTCTGGTCCCCCCAAGCAGTCCGGTACCCCCTGTCCGGGCTGCTTCAACCATCTGAAGTACTTCGGCCGTACCTACTGACCCCCGAGCTGAACTGCTCACCCCCGAGCTGTCTGTCCCTGCGCGATCATCATGCTCCGTAGTGAGTCGATTACGCAACGTTGTCGAGTAAATCGGACAGTAATTTTCTCCTTACACAGCCGTAACCCCTTGATCGGTCGATGTGCCGGAGCCAGGATGGATTCCGCCAAAGGTGCAACCGGGCAGCGTTGTGACGCGTCTTATCTCTGTTCAGGCCGGCCCTTGCTGGGGTGCCGGCCATATTGGCGCGTCACGTACTCTGAGGCGGTGCACTGGATGCGAGACCGTGATCACAGCCTGCTCTCCAACGCCACCTCTCTGCTGATCTGCGGGGTCCTCGCCGGCGTTGTCGTGGCCGCTGCGGCGTTCCCCGCCGTCGCGGTGTCCGGCCTTGCGGCCAAGTCGGGAGCCGAGGCCTTCGAGAAGCTGCCGAGCGAGCTCAAGGACCCGCCGGCCCCCCAGATCACGTACGTGTACGCGAGCGACGCCAAGACGCAGCTCGCGATGCTCTACGACGAGAACCGGCGGGACGTCCCGATCACCGGCGTCGCCGACGTGATGCAGAAGGCGATCATCGCGGCCGAGGACACCCGGTTCTACGAGCACAAGGGTGTCGACCCCAAGGGTGTGCTCCGTGCCTTCGTCGCGAACAACAACAGCGGCGACGACGGCGAGCAGCAGGGCGCGTCGACGCTGACGATGCAGTACGTCCGGCAGTCGCTCCAGTACAACGCGACCACGCCGCAGGAGGTGCTGGCCGCGACCGTGCAGACCCCGGCGCGCAAGCTCCGCGAGATCCGGTACGCGATGGCGCTGGAGAAGAAGCTCACCAAGCAGCAGATCCTCGAGCGCTACCTGAACATCTCCTACTTCGGCCACGGCGCCTACGGCATCCACGCCGCGGCCCAGGTCTACTTCGGCAAGACGCCGGACAAGCTGACTCTCGCCGAGGCCTCGCTGATCGCCGGCCTGGTGAAGTCGCCGAGCGAGTCGGATCCCTCCACCAAGGAGGGCCGGAAGATCGCGTTCGAGCGGCGCACGTACGTCCTCGACCAGATGGTGAAGCAGAAGTTCGTCACGCAGGCCCAGGCCGACGAGGCGAACAAGGACGTCAAGAAGATCGAGCCCAGCGAGCCGCGCGGTGGCTGCGTCAACACCAAGCCGAACGACGCCGGCTTCTTCTGCGACTACCTGATCACCTGGTGGAAGGAACAGCCAGCCTTCGGGACCAGCCCCGGCGAGCGCGAGGACCGGCTCAAGCGCGGCGGCTACACCATCACCACCTCGCTGGACCTCGGCCTCCAGAAGGCCGCAGTGGACGGTCTCGCCGCCCAGATCAAGAACACCAACTCGTTCGCGATCCCGATGGCGGCGATCGAGCCGGGTACCGGGCGGGTCAAGGCGATGGCCGTCAACCGGACGTACAGCCTCGACCAGACCGGCAACGGCGCGAGCACCAACCCCGACCGCAAGGGCCAGAAGGGTACCTACCCGAACACCACCAACAAGCTGATCAGCGGCGGTGGCGACATCACCGGGTACCAGGCTGGCTCGACGTTCAAGATCTTCCCGCTGGCCGCCGCGCTCGACGCCGGGTATCCGCTGGCGTACACGATCAACGCGAAGAGCCCGTACGAGTCGGGCTACTGGATCGACCGCAGCAGCAAGGCGTCCTGTGGTGCCGTCTCCTCTGACGGCAACTCCCGGCACTACTGCCCGGTCAACGCCAACCCCGGCTGGATGAACGGCAACCGGACGATGTGGAACGGTTTCGGCCGCTCGGTCAACACGTTCTTCATCCCGCTTCAGGAGAAGGTCGGCGCCGACCGCGCGGTCAAGATGGCCCAGGACCTGGGGATCAAGTTCCGCACCGAGGGCGACCAGAACCTGGCCAAGCCGGAGCACGCGAAGAACTGGGGCGCCTTCAGCCTCGGCGTCAGCGACACCACCCCGCTGGACCTGGCCAACGCCTACGCCACCCTCGCGGCCGGCGGGCTGCGCTGCGAGCCCACCCCGGTGCTGGAGATCAAGGACCTGGGCGGCAACAAGCTCGACACCGCCAACCCGCGCTGCACCCAGGCGATCAAGCCCGAGGTGGCCAACGCCGCCATCGACGCCGCCCGGTGCCCGCTGGGCGACCAGTCGTACTTCAAGAAGTGCGACGGCGGCACCGCGCAGGAGGTCAAGCAGAAGCTGAACCGGCCGGTGGCAGGCAAGACCGGTACGTCGGACAACACCAGTGCCTCGCTGGTCGCCACGACCCCGCAGCTCTCGCTGGCCGCGATCGCCGCCGACCCGGACACGCACAACCGCAGCGCCACCGAGATGCACGAGGAGGTCAACGCCGCGTCCATCGCCGCGCTGACCGCCTACCACAGCGACAAACCCGTCAAGGATTTCGTACCCCCGACGCAGCTCATGGCCTACGGCGACCAGAAGCCGGTCCCGTCGGTGACCTGCAAGACGGTCGGCGAGGCTGTCGGCATCCTTCAGCGGGCCGGGTTCGCGGCAGAGGTCGGCGGCTCGGCGTCCGCCTCGGCCTGCCCGGCGGGCACGGT
Source organism: Longispora albida DSM 44784 (assembly GCF_000379825.1). GTDB lineage: Bacteria > Actinomycetota > Actinomycetes > Mycobacteriales > Micromonosporaceae > Longispora > Longispora albida. The sequence continues at coordinate 330,853 of NZ_KB903835.1, read as the reverse complement.
CGCTGAGACCTCGCCGACCGGCCAGGCTCCGAAGGGCTCGACGATCACCCTGGTCCTGAGCGCAGGCCCCGCTGCCACCCCGCCAGCCACGCCGACCCAGAACGGCGGCGGCCCAGGTGGCGGTAACGGCAACGGAAACGGAAACGGCCGAGGCGGCACCGGAGGCGGCGGTACCGGTGGCGGAGGCGGTGGTGGCGGCATCGGCGGGATCGGGCTGCCGTGGCCGTGGGGCAACGACCGCTAGCCAGTACGCGTGAGAAGGGCCGGGAGGATGATCCTCCCGGCCCTTCCGTTCACTGTGAGCGGGTCTTGCTCAGCCCAGCTGGCGGCGTACCTCAGCTGCGACCCTGCCGCCCTCCGCGCGACCGGCGACGGCAGCCTGAGCGGCCTTCATGGCCTGCCCCAGCGCCTTCGGCCCCTCGAAGCTCCCGGCGGCCAGCGCCTCGGCGACGATCCCGGCGAGTTCGTCGTCGGTGAGCGGCACCGGCAGGTACACGGTCAGGATCTGCTCCTCGGCCAGCTCCCGCTCCGCCAGCTCCGGCCGGTTGCCCTCGGTGAAGGCGAGCGCTGACTCCCTGCGCTTCTTCGCCTCCTTCGCGACCACGGCCAGCACCTCGTCGTCGGACAGCTCACGGGCGGTCTTGCCTGCCACCTCGGCGTTCCTGATCGCGGTCAGGGTCATGCGCAGGGTGCCCGTACGCAGCTCGTCGCGCTCCTTCATCGCGGAACGCATGTCGGTTTCCAGCCGGTCCTTGAGAGTCGCCATACCGGGAAAACTACGCTAGGCGTCATGCGGACACGCACTGTATTTCGTCTGGCGGGCGCGATCGGCCTCGCCGGCGCCGCCTGCGTCGCCTATGGCACCTTCGTCGAGCGCGTGCGGTACACGCTGCGCCGGGTGGACGTGCCGGTCCTGGCAGCCGACGCCGAGCCACTCCGGGTCCTGCAGGTCACCGACCTGCACATGACGCCCGGCCAGCGCGGCAAGCAGGACTGGGTGGCCTCACTCGCGGCCCTCGACCCTGACCTGGTCCTGCTGACCGGCGACAACATGGCCCATCCCGAGTCGCTGCCCGGCGTGCTGCGGGCGATCGAGCCACTGCTCGACTTCCCCGGCGCGTTCGTCTTCGGCTCCAACGACTACCGCGGCCCGGTCCCGAAGAACCCGTTCATGTACTTCAACCCGAACCGGGTCTACAAACAGGGCGCCGACCTCCCGGCCGAGGAGCTGCGGGCGGCGCTCACCTCGGCGGGCTGGGCCGACCTCAACAACGCCAAGGCCACGCTGAAGGCAGGCGGCAAGCAGATCGCGTTCGCCGGCGTGGACGACCCGCACATCCACCTCGACGACTACGACGCCGTCGCAGGCCCCGCCGACCCGGAAGCCGACGTCCGGATCGCCGTCACCCACTCCCCGGAGCCCCGGGTACTCGACCGGATGGCCGCCGACGGCTACGACCTGATGATGGCCGGGCACACACACGGCGGCCAGGTCTGCCTGCCGGGGGTCGGCGCGCTCGTCACCAACTGCGACCTGCCGCGCTCGATGGCCAAGGGCCTGCACTGGTACGCGGCCGGCGAGCACGCCGCCTGGCTGCACGTGTCGGCCGGGCTGGGCACGAATCCTTATACGCCCTTCCGGTTCGCCTGCCCGCCGGAGGCCACGATCCTGACCCTCGTCCCCAGGTAGTAACCCGATTGGCCTAGCCCCTGGGGGCTGCGCTACTATTTCCCGGCACGCTTCGGGGTATGGCGCAGTTTGGTAGCGCGCTACGTTCGGGACGTAGAGGCCGTCGGTTCAAATCCGGCTACCCCGACCAAGATAAGTGCAGGTCAGGGCCGGTTCTCCTTCACGGGGAACCGGCCCTGATTCGTTTCAAGATCTGTTCTGGGAGAATCCTGGGAGAGGATCTTGAAAACCGGCCGTCAGAAGCCGGGAATCTTCCCGCGCAGCAGCCGGTCAAGTGCACCCACCGGAGAGCCCGGGCTCAGCGACCGGCGCTCGGCCAGCGCGGCGTGCCACAGTCCAGTCAAGCCGGTCATGAGCCCTTCTCTCATCTCGGCAGTGATGTGCGAGTAGCGAGCCTGCACCGAACCGTCCAGGTGCCCCATCCGCTCGTCCTTGAGCTGAGCGGGGATACCGAGACCGTCCATGAGCGTCTTGTGAGTGTGCCGGAGGCCGTGCGGCGTCAGCCTGGGAGCAACCGGCAGCCAGCAGGCATCAGCACGCAGGGCCGCGCCCCGCCCCCTCGCAGGCACTCCGGGCCAGGGCTCACCCAGGACCGGCACCGGTCGCGGCTGGCCCTGCGACGGATACTGGCCCGTGGCCGCCGGGTGAAATAGCCAGCTCGCAAAGCCAGACCGCCGCCAGTGCGCCGCCAGCTCTCCCGCCCGCGCGCTGCGCACGTAGCCAAGATCCGAGATGGCCGACTGCACCTTGGCCCGCGTGACTTCCGGGACCGTGTCCGGCCGGTTCAGCACGTTGGACACCGTGCCCGTGGACACCCCCGCCCGCCGGGCCACGTCCACAATCTTGGCCCCCGGCTGGCTGGCCGCCCCGTTGGCGGGCCGGTGGCCCCTGAACACGTACGTGCGCCCGTGGCAGGCGCACGGCTGGGGCGCGGCGTGCGCGATGTGGTCAGCCAGGAGCTTGCCGTGCCACTCCGGCAGGTCGACGGTCCGCATGGAATCGTCCTTGGGCGGGCAGCGGTGCAGTTCCCCCGTGTCCAGCTCGTAAAGCTGCCACTCCACCCGCAGCTCCCGCGCCCGGACATACTCCTTCTCCAGGCCGACCAGCTCACCCCACCGCATGCCGGTAAACCCCTTGGTCACGATGGCCACAAACTCATCATCACGGCCCGACAGCAGGGCGGCCCGTTCAGCGATCAGGACAATCCCCAGAGCGCTGGTCACAGCCTTTTCTGGCCCACGACGGCTTGAGCGGCCAGCACGCCTGCCGCGACCCCGCCGTTTGGTCACCGGGTTAGCAGTGATCAGCTTGTCATGGAGCGCGTCCGACAGGATCAGGTGCAGTGTTGCCCGCCAGGTCTTAATGGTGGATTCCGCGTAGCCCAGCGCCCGCTCGGCCTTCTCCCACGCGTCGATATCGGAACGTTTGATGTCAGCCAGCGCCCGGCCACCGAACGCCGGGAGCAGGTGCGTCTCAATATTGCGCCGGTAGGTCTGCATGGTCGATACGGCGAGATCCTGACCTGCGTACCACTCGTTGACGTACGAGCTGAACTTTTCCTGGCCCAGAGCAGGGTCACGCCAGGTGCGCTTGCGGACCTTGGCCTCTTCTTCCTCTGCTGCCTGCTCGGCCTCTCGCTTGGTACGAAAGCGGATCGTCGCGCCCGCCTCGTCTTTGACCGTGCCGTAATTCCCCGCTTCAATCTTGTACCGGCCACGCCAGTAACCCGTGCGGTTCTCTGCGTACGCCATGCGGCGTCACCACCTCTCCAGACGAAGGAAAGCCGCCCGGCAAAAGGCCGGGCGGCTGAAAAACACACAGTCCAATTACGAGCCTGGCTCTCCGGCGCGCTGCGCACGGCGTGGCACCCTGGCCACCAGTAGCGCGGACCCCGCAGGCAATGCCTTCCGCTGCTGCGGGACCCGCCGCGCGGCCGATGGTGCAGGCGTCATGCTGGCCGGTGTCTTCTCAAACACGCGGATGATTTCGACTACGTGTTCCTCGGTGAACTGGTAGCTTCCGCCGAGCCAGGTGAATGGAATCCGGCGCTTGCGTGCTTGCTCCTTCACCCACCACTCTGAACACCGAAGAGCCTTAGCAACCTCCGCCGGGCTGTAGAGCGTGATGCGGCTCAACAGGCTACTTCCGCGAGCCCCGCTGGGCTCAGAATCCCTCGACTTCATAACTGCACCCCTCCCCTGGCAGGCCGCGCGGCCCCTGTATGGCTCCCTGAGCGCCTTTCCGTGCTTCACTGTCCTTTGTGTTGACTTGCTGTTGCGGCTCCACAGTGGCCGTTTCAGAGGGGGTCTGAGAGGGCCGTGGAGCCAAGATCTCGGGCGGGCCGGGGTTAGGTGCTACCCCGGCCCTCAGAGTGGCTTTCACGGTGCCGGGCTGCCGGGTGCCACCGGGGGCGTCCCGGGCTGAGTGTCCCCCTGCGTGTCCCCCGAGTTTTCCCAGCTCAGGGGTAGTAGGGAGACACGGGGGACATGGGGGACACCGGGGATGTCCCCCGCCGTGTCCCCCTGCTCCTGGTGCCGCTGGCCGATCGCGGTGTAGCGGCTTTTAGCGTCAGCGGACAGCAGCCCGTCTGCCGCCATCCGCTGGCATGTCTTCTTGACGTTGGATTCGGCCAGGCCGGTTCCGGCCGCGATCGCGCGTGGTCCGTTGCCGGGGTTGGCGTGCAGCCACGCGAGGATCGCCGAGCGGGTGTCGGTGGTGGTGTGCAGCTCTGCCGGGCCGTCGAGCATGGTCCAGCGGCCGGTCTCTTTCGAGAACGCGAGTGCGTGCTCGGCCTCTTCGATGTCGCGGCCGGTCATGTGCAGCACGCCGTCTGCGGTACCGCGTGAGCGTGCGAGAACCATCGTGGCGTCTGCGGCACCGGCCAGGCCGTTGGTGCCGGAGACCGTCGCCAGGAAGTCATCCGAACCCTGTTTGCGGACGTGGTGGATGACGACGACCGTTATCGAGTAGTCGTGGCTGATCCGCAGCAGCGGCGCCAGGGCGGCGTAGTCGGCCTGGTATGCCGTCGCGCCCTGCGACGCCTCCGCCCGCACCTTGGTGAGCACGTCGACCACGATCATGCGCGCACCGGGGTTGGCGTCGAGCCAGCCGGTGATCATGTCGTGGCCGCCCATGTCGAGAGCCGGGCACGCGGTCAGGAGCGTGAGGTTTTCCGGTGCGCTGCCGCCAGCCAGCAGGGTCCGCATGCGGTCCTGCAACCGGCGTGCCGTGTCTTCCAGCGCCAGGTACAGCACCGGCCCCGCCTCTACCGGGATACGCCCGAACGCCGTGCCGCCGGACGCGACGGTCAGCGCCAGGTCCAGGCTGAGCCACGACTTGCCGACCTTCGGCGGCCCGCACAGCAGGGTCACTCCCTCGCAGAACACGCCAGGCACAGCCCACTTGGGCTCTTCGAACTCCTGGGCCATCAGATCGCATGCTGTCCACCACACGCGCTGACGGGGCAGCTCACGCGGCAGTGTTTCAGCCGGTTCCGGGCTGGGCACGGCCCGCAGGTGCGCTCGTTCGTGTTCGCCGGTCATGACGTTCCTCCCCTCGTGCAGGACGGTGCGGGCTCACCGTTGTAGTTGTCGCGCCAGGTGCCGTCTGGCAGCCGCCATTCGGTGAACCAGCGCCGTTCGTACGGCGACGGGCGGCGCTGCGCCCACGTCCCGCACATCTGGCAGTGCGCGTTGTACCGGCCACGCCAGACCCACCGATGCGCGCTCATGCGGCCACGCTCCTAGGCCGTGCCGCCCCAGCCCTCAGCCCCGAACGGATCGTGCGCCGGGCCTCACCGCCCTGCCCGTGCCTGATACGCGCGGCTGCCTGGCTCAGGGCGTAGATGACCTCAGCCTCGGTGAGTTCTCCCCCGGCCACGAGCTGCCCGAGAGACACCGCCGCCCTGTACAGGGCCGCGTTGTGCTGCCCGTCGCCGGACTTCACCACGGCCGAGACACTGGCGTCGATCGCGGCTTGCAGGTACCTGCCGCGACGGTCAGGCCGGAGCTGGACTACAACCGGTTCCTGAGGGGGCAGCGGGGCCGGTTCGAGCAGCCCGGCCAGCCAGCCCGGCAGCGGGGCCGGGCCGGTGTCCCATTCGATCGCGTAGGGCCGCCGGTCCACGATGGAACCGGGGGCGACGACGTAGCCGCCGTGAGCGCGGGTGTCGACCAGCCAGCCCAGCTCCCCCTGCGTGTTCCGCAGCGCCGGGCCGCCGCCGGGGTGGCGGTAGTAGTGGTGCTCCCCGCCCCCGCCAGTCCGCACGATGAACGTCTCCGATGGCCACGTGTGCCCAGCCCGCTCCGCGACGACAGCGAGCACGTCAGCGCCGCACGTGCACATCTCGGCCGCCCACTCACACGGCCACTGCGCCGGGTTACCCTCACCCGTGAGTTCCTTCGGGAGATCGCAGTCAACAACGACCAGCCCGGACGGCCCGCACGCAATCCCGATGTTGTACGGCACCGAGGCCCACGCCCGCCGGACACGGCCAGGATCGGTGGTCGCGCGTTCCTCCCACCCGACGTGCCGCCCAGCCGAACGGCACCGGTACTCGCTGAGCGTGCAGTCGTCCTTGGTGTGGCCGGGGAACGCCGGGCGCTTGCTGCCCGGCACGAGCGGGAACACCGCCCAGCCCCGGGCAGCGGCAGTAAGTGCTGCGTTCAGCAGCGCGTTCTGGTTGTTCATGGGGTACCTCCTTGCGGGTGCGTGGCGGGTCATCGGCTGGCGTCGCGTAGATCACGGAGCGTGTTCGCGATGCGGCGTCCGGCGCGTAGCCGCCATCCGGTCGCGTCACACGACCGGCAGGGTTTTCGGTGGCCGAGTAGTGACTTGCGCGTGCCGGCCCCGGCGCAGCGGCGGCAGCGTGCGAACGGCGCGAGCCAGCACGACAGCGCGTAACCGAACGTGACGGTCACTAGAACCATGCCAGCGACGATCATCGATGGACTGAGGGCAGAGGGGGTAGCGGCGAGAATGGTCATGGTTTGCCCTCCAGGGCGGTTTCCAGGCTGGAAGGGGTCCGGCCGCTACCCGCTACCAGCGGAAATACTAGCTGGCTGGGCGGGTAGCGGCTGGGGTAGCGCAGCCGCTACCGGTAGCGGGAGGGCCGCTACCGTTCAGGCGGCGTCCCGGCCCTCGATCGCGGCCCGGACGTCGGCCAGCTTGGCTCCCTTGAGAACCTCACCGCCGGACTTGACGTTGACGCTGCGTACACCAATCGAGCGGCACTGGGCCGAGATCGCGTCGGCGGACAGGTCCGCGTAGTGCTCCGGGATGGCTTCTGCCAGCCGGGCCGCGATGACCGGCCACTGCAACCCCGTCTCCCCCGCCGCGAACACCGATGCGACATCCGCGAGCACATCGCGGGTTTCACGCACGGTGACTTCACCGGCTGCCATCCCGGCCAGGGTGCCCGCTGTCTCACGGTGCTTGCGGGCTGCGATCAGGATCTTTTCCGCGTCGGCGTGATCGGCCAGGTAGGTCCGCACAGTCGGCGTGTCGTCGGTCAGCCCGTACAGGTAGCCGACACCCAGGTACGGCTTGCCGGTCGGCAGCGTGGACGCGTCGATGCCCTCGGCGTAGGCGTCCCCGCCCAGGATCGCCTCGGACACGTTGCGGTTGCCGCACTTGAGCGCGAACCGCGCGGCGTGGTTGTCGCGGAACCGGGTAAACAACTGCCCGATGTTCGACGCGCCACCCACCCCGGAAGGCTTCTGCGACGCCGACAGCAGCACCACGCCCGAGGACGGGCCGACGGCCATGATGTACGACAGCAGCGAGGCGATCTCGCTTGATGCGTCCTTGTCGTCCAGCTCGTAGTACACCTGGAACTCTTCCAGCACGAGCAGCACTACCCGCAGGTCCGGGCACTTCGGATCACGCGCCAGCTCCGCCGTCAGCTTGCCCTCAGGGCACAGATCCACTGGCAGCCCGGACAGGATCTCGTTCACCCGGAGAATGTGCGCCTTGACCGCCCGCAGCATGAGACGCATGTGCGTCACCGGGTCGGCGTCATCGCGGGTCGGATGGGTGCCGTACACCATGTCCTCTGCGACCAGGGCGAACTTCCGCCAGTCCGGAGACGACTTGCCGTCTGCGATGAACAGCCGCACGAACGGATCGAGTGCGGCGTACAGCGCCAGGAGCCGTGCCGAGAACGTCTTGCCTTTACGCGGCTGAGCGCCGATCAGCACGCTGATCCACATCAGGGACAGTTCCACCGCCCTGCCCCGCTCATCCAGCCCGAACGGCGCGGCCTTCCAGATCGAGCGCCGTTTGCAGTCCAGCAGCGGCGTCTTGCCCGCCGGGATCGCCAGCGGATCACGGTCTGCCACCCACAGCAGGTGCCTGCGATGCGAGGTCGCATCCCTGGTGAGGAACACCTGATTGACCGACACGTCCAGTCCCGAGGCGATCGCGCCCCGGTTCTTCACCGCGTCATCGAACGTCCGGCCGTACGGCAGGTCAATCACCACCTGCGACCCGGTACCCGACGCGTCACGCTGCATCGTCGAACCGAACTGCACCACCTTGTCAGCGCGGTCCGGGTTTCCCAGCCCCGCCGCGTAGTACGCGCGCAGCACGATATCCGGGCTCAGCCTCCGCAGCCTCGCTGTCACCACCGCCGCAGACACGATCCGCCGGTCCGCCGGACGGCCCGCACGCGCGAGGAAAGCCACCGCGGCGACCACCCCCGCTACCCGCGCCCACCACGGAGCCACCGCCCACGCCACCGGCAGGACCAGCACGAGCAGCAGAACCTCACCGCCCAGCACGATGAACCGCCACATCCGCGTAGACCGGGTCTCCTTGTGGAGCTTCAGCCACGTCCCCGGATCATTCGCGTCGGCGGCAGCCTGCCGCAGGCTGTGCTGCTCAGCCACCCACCACCAGCGAATCTGACGGCCCGCCACCCGGAACACACCCACCACCGCCCAGAACAACGCCTGCGCGGCGTACCAGGGCAAGCGGACCGCGTGGAACGCCGCCACATGCCCGGCATACGCCAGCCAGTACCGGACCGTCGCGCGGATGTTCGCCCAGCCCCGCCACTCCGACGGAATCACCTCACGGCGGCCCGCCACCGCCACCGGCTCCACGACCAGGCCCCCGCCGCGCTCCGGCCCGCCGTCGTCCTCGTCGTCGTCCAGCGAGACCTCAAAATGCTGATCCGCCGGGCCACTGCGCCGCCGCGCACGCTCCGCGTCCAGATCCGTCACACCGGCCGCCGCGCCACCGTCTTGCGTCATCTCGCGTTCCAGACGGTCGAACAGCTCGTGTTCCCCGTCGTCTCGTTCATGCTTCACTGGAACTCCTTCTGCCGCATCCTGTGTTGTCAGAGGGCCGGAGCACGGCCAGGTTCCTACGCCTATGGGGCCGTGCTCCGGGCACGGTTACTTTTTGCCCGTGCCGTTGCAGAGCGGGCACGTCTGCATGGTCTTGTAGTGAGAGAAAGCGACCGGCTTGCCGTTCTTCAAGATGTCGGTGCCGCCTGCAAGCTGGCTTTTCTGACCCGTGCCGTTGCAGTAGTTGCACTGCCGCGAGAAGATGACGCGAAACGGGTTCGAGTAGGGGTCCTTTGCCTTCGCCATAGCCTGTGTCTCCTTCGGAAACCGGGTCGGCCCTGATGACTGACCCCGTCGCGCCCGCCCCCGGCTCGAACGGGGTGTGCCTGCCAGCCGGGCCGCTGCGCATGCCGCAGGGCTACCTGCGCCGCTTGTGTGCCTCAGCCGCAGCCTGCGACTGCGCGAGGGTTTCGTAGCCCGAGGTCGCTGCGCTCTCCCGCTTGCCGCAGTCGCACATCCAGCCGTAGTTGAAAACGGCCTTGTCGGTGAACGCGGTGGTGTCGGCGGTCTCGTGACGCTTGCTCATCCGAAAACTCCCTTGAGATCAGGCAAGCCCCAGCGGCCTGCCTCCGTGCCCGCCCCGGAGTCGAACCGGGGATGCCGCCAGACCGGCCGGGCTGCCGCGCCTACTGCTGTCCGATGTGGCCGATCACCACCGACCCAGGGCCGACGTTGCCGAGCGTCTGAGTCACGTTCACGGCCTGCCGCCCTGTGCCGGTGTCGCCCTTGCGGAGCATGCGAATGAGCCCGTGCAGCACCACTTCTGGGTCATCTCCCTGCTTGAGGCAGTGCTCAGCGATGCTGACCAGGACCTCAATCCACGATTCCTGCGCCATCTCAGATCACGTCCTTCGTGTCGTCGTCGTGCTTGATGAGGTGTGCGAGTGCCGCGCCCATGCCGAGTACCGCGACCGGCAGGCACGCGACCGCTGTCGTGATCGGCCACGGTGCGGCTGTGACGCCGGATGCGGCCATGAGGTGGTAGGCGACCTGCCCGGCAGCGCCGAGCAGCAGCGACCCGATCGCAGACCACCGCGCGAACCTGCGCGCCCTCTGCGGAACGCTGCCGGAGAGCCACACGCGCAGCGCGTACGCGGCGTAGATCTCCATGCCGATCGGCAGCGTTATTGCCGTGTTGATCGCTACCTTGTCGGCGATGCCGGGCAGGGGGTGCACGATGCCGAACCCGGCCAGCTCACCCAGCCCGACCCACCCGGACCAGATCGCCACGAACGCCGGGAGAGCCAGCAGCAGCAGCGGCCACGACCGCACCCGCCGCACCGGCCGGGCCGGCGGCGTACCCGGGTACGCGGCTACCGTGACCAGCGCATCCCCGCCGGGCACCGGCTCTGGCACGGCGGGTTCGGGCAGCCCGGGTTGCGGGTCGTGGTCCGGGCCGGTACCCGGGTACGCCACGGCTTCCGTCTCGGTGTCGGGTACCGCGTGCAGGTGCCGTACCGGCTCCGGCTCGGGCGGGCTGGGGGCTGCGGTCAGCTCATCCAGGAGCCGTCCCCGCACGGCCGCCGCCCGTTCATCGGGCGCGTCGGCCAGCAGCCGCCCGGCCACCGCCCAGTCCGTGCCCGTCGCGGTCAGCGCGTCGCGGACCTGGCTCGCTTTGGCCGCACCGATCCGCAGCTCCGCCATGAGCCGGTTCCGCGACGGCACTTCCCCGGCTTCCAGGGCCATGTCCAGCGCCGCGCCCAGCAAGTCCTCCACCGGAACCGGGTACGCGCTACCCCGTGCCGGTGCCGGGGCGCTCACTTGTCGTCCTTGACGAACGCCCCCGCGAACTCACCCAGCCCGCCAAAGATGGTCTTGACCCACTCCGCAGCACCGGCCGGGTCTTTGAACACGAACAGCGCGACCAGGACCACGAACAGCCAGCCACCGATTTTCTTCATCACAGCCCTGCCTCCTGCTCGCTCACTGACTGGTAGGAACTGACGGACCAGCACACACCCGCGAAAACGGCAGGCCCCGTGCGTGTCAGACGACGCCAGGTGTGGTCTTCGCGCTGGTAGACGATCGACTCAGGCTCGCGCAGCCACAGCGCCGCAGCCCACTTCCTGACCCCCGTGACCGTGGCCGTCTGGAGCACCACGTACAGGCCGTCTTCGGACACGTGCATGGACACGGGGAACGGGCATCCGCCGTCCATCGCGGACCGGATCATCGCCAGCGTGGCCTCGCGTGTCTCTTCTGAATTCATCGCTGCTCGTCTCCTTCGGCGCAGCTCAGGCACTCACCCAGTGACCGGGGAATGCAGTACGGGCGCTCGATCCGGCACGTCGTGCACGTCCTGCGCACGGCCATAGCCCGCCCCAGTGAGGCGAGCTGCGCGGCCGTGGCGGTCCTCTTCGGGAGCGCCAGGTCGAGCCGGTAGAGGTACGCGGCCCGGGTCCCGCCGATGCCGCGCCAGAGGACCTGCGCGGCGATCGGCTGGCCTCCCGGCCGCAGCCCAGCGGCACGGAGCTGCCGCCGGGTGGCGTAGCCGTCCGGTGCCGACTGCCACGGGAACGTGGGCACGCCCTGGTGCCGCAGCCCTTCCGGGTCGTTGAACGCCGCCCGGTAGCGTGCCGACCGGCTCACGGCCGGGCCTCCAGCCCCGCCCCGCCGATCTCCAGGACCACGAACGGGCTGCCGGTCCAGAACGAGCCGACTTCCAGCAGCACCGCCCCGCAGCCCTCGCAGCCCGACAGGGCCACTTCCACGCCGTTGTCAGCCGTCCGCTGACCCCCGGCCGTCAGGACCAGGACCGACGATTCGCCCCGCGCCACCTGGTGCAGCCCGCCCGTCTCGCACGGCCCGGCCTGGCGCACCAGCACCGGCACACCCGCCACTGCCGCCACCGGCTGCTGTTCCTGCCAGATCGCGTCGACCAGGTCGACGTGCGCGGCGAAGATCTGCCCGCCGAACCGCTGCGCCAGGTCCTCTTCCAGGGCCGCCCTGCTGTCCGCGCGTACCCACTCCGCACGCCGCGCGTCATCGCAGCCCCGCACGGCAGGCAGGTTCAGCACCGTCCCCAGGAACGCCGACGCGGCCACCGTCACCGCCCACGCCTCATCCGACCCGCGCGGGTCCGGCACGTACCGCGCCTCGCTCACCGTCCACAACAGAGGATCGACCGTCAGTCCGGTCTCTTCCTCCAGCTCGCGGATCGCGCCGTCCAGGCCCGTCTCGCCCGGGTCGACAGCGCCGCCCGGCACAGCCCAGCCGTGACCGTCAGCGCGCTCAACCATCAGCACGTAAAGCCCGCCGTCGTACCGGGCTGTTACGAGGGCATCGGCCATGAGGTTTTCGCCCCACAGGCCGAGGTTGTTGCGGCCGTAGCGGATGCCTGTCGACGCGCACGGGTTCACCGGACGGCCGTCAACCACCTCGAACGGGATAGCGGCCACGGCCTGCCGTGCGGGCCAGTCGATCGCGGCCGGGTTGGTCTCACGCTCGGCCCAGCCCTGCTCGACACCGGTCGTGAAAACGTCGGGGTGCGTGTAGGTCACCGGCTCGCTCATGCCGCCACCGCCCGCAGCACCAGGTGCCCGGCAGCGGCAGCAAGCCGTGCCTTGCGCATCGCGAGAATCTGGCGCACCAGACGCCGCTCACGCCGGAAGTCCAGCTCCGTTGCGGGCCGGTCGATCCGCGCCAGTTCCAAACCAGTCAGCTCAAGCCCAAGCTCAAGCTCCGGCCACTCCGCCTCGATCTCTGCCAGCTCAGCCACGCCCGGCCCGGCCAGCAGGTCCAGCACGTCCACCTCAACCGCGCCGTCCGGGTCAGCACCCGGGTAGCGCAGGGGGATACTCATCATGGGTCCAGCTCCAGTCGATGTAGTGACGACCCGAAACGAGGGCCAGCGGTAGCCGCCGCTGGCCCTCCCGCCGTCTGTGGAAGGTCTTGTGTTCCGCCGGGCCGTCAGGCCGCACGGCGGATGTGTGCCGCCTTGCGGCACGAGGTACAGCGCGTCTCATCACCCGGCAGCCCGGACGTCACCGAGCACTCCGAGCAGCGACGCCACGTCGACTTGCTCTTGATCGTCAGCCGCACACACGCGGCAAAATTCGAGCCCACAACAGGCCCTCCTTCCCGCCTTGCGTTGACCGGCCACGACCAAGACGCCGCAGCCGAGATCCAAACCGCCAAGCCGGATGACCCAGCGGGCAGACCTGCACACGACCACCGCGAGAACCGGTAACCGTGCACCTCTATGGAGTTCTCAAAGACCAGCCGCACAGCCAGCGCAGGCGCGCCCTCATCGGGCCTTCCAAGCCACTGACCAGCTACTTCAACCCCTCCGACTTACCTAGGGAGGTTGCCTGGAATCAAGGTAGGCGAGGTTCCCTAGGTAGGTCAAGGGGCCTGCCAAGATTTTCCCAACTTGGCTAGGGAGCCTGTAGCCTGTACTCGTGGCAGAGAACCTTGATTACCTCGGGGAAGTGGACCCAACGGCCCCCAAGCTGGGCTCGCGTGAGATCGCAAACCGCCTGCGTGCGGCCATCCTGACTCAAAAGTTGGCACCCGGCGCTCGGGTGCCGTCGCAGCCCGCGCTGTCTGACTACTTCGGCGTCGCGAAAGAGACGGCACGCCGGGCGGTAGACCTGCTCAAGGCTGAGCGCCTGGTGATCGCGAAGCAGGGAAGCGGCGTGTACGTCCGGGCCAAGACGCAACGGCCCGTCGAGTTGAGGCCACACATCGAAGCAGCTTTCGAGCGGCCTCACGTGACGATCGACTTCGCGGGCTTCTCCGGTGAGACGCTGCGCGATGCGATCGCGGAAGTACTGGACAAGGTGCGTTCCGGTGACCTGACGCCGGAGAGCATCCTGATTCGAGTCTTGATCTCCGACATGAACGTGCCTATGGCGCTCCCGGCCTTGGCGGCAACTCAGGCGGACGATCCCGCCGTGCGTCAGCGAGCCGCCCGGATCACCCGGCGGGCGGCTGACGGCATCATTGATCAAGTAGCAGAACTTGCGGATCTCGGCCTAGTCCGCTCTGCGCAGGCCATTGTGCGTATCCACAGTGCTGCTCCGCTGTTCAAGATGTACATCCTGAACGGCGAAGAGGCTTGGTTCGGGTTCTATCCCGTAATCGAACGTACGGTGTCCATCCAGGGTGAACCGACCGCGATCTATGACCTGCTAGGCAAAGACGTCCCGCTGTTCCACTACACCGTCAATGAGGACGGCGCATCGCACGGCACCCAGTTTGTAGAGGGCGCTGGCCAGTGGTTCGACTCCGTCTGGGACACGATCGCACGAGAGTACGAAGCATGACGAGCGGCCCAGATGTTGCGGAACTGATCTCCGGGCACGGTCCCCTGTTGCTCGACTTCGATGGGCCAGTGTGCAGCGTATTCGCCGGTTACCCTGCGCCGAAAGTCGCCGCCGTGCTCCGCGAAGTGCTGCACGCCGAGCGTGTCGACGTCAGCGCCGTCGAGACTGAGTCGGACCCGCTGGAAGTCCTCCGCTGGACTCAGCGGCAAGGCACTGCCCGGTTGACGCGCGCGGTAGAGGATGCTCTGTGCGCCGCTGAGGTTCAGGCAGTGCGTACAGCCGAGCCAACGCCGTACGGCCGTGAGGTAATCGTCGCAGCGCGCCAAGCGCGTAAGCCCGTGGCCATTGTCAGCAACAACTCCGAGGCAGCCATTGCCGCGTACCTCACTGCACACCGCCTCATCGGGCACTTTGCGGCAATCATCGGCCGAGCCTACGCAGCACCCGACCGAATGAAGCCAAGCCCAGCGCCGCTCCTGAACGCTGCTCGCGCGCTTCAAAGCGAGCCATCGACGTGCCTGCTGATCGGGGACACCGTGACTGACGTGGAAAGCGGGATCGCTGCTGGCGTGCCGGTACTGGGCTACGCCAACAAACCCCGGAAGATCCACGCCCTTAACCAGGCCGGAGCAGCCCACACCGTAACGAGCATGCGCCCCGTTGCGGTTGTTCTCCTTGAGCTGGCGGAAGCACAGCGGTAGAGACTCACGGCGGTACTCCGTGGCTGGTGCGCTGCGGGTCGGCTGGGAGTGGCCCGCAGCCCCGGCCGAAAGCTGGCTCCCACACTGGCTCGCTGTTTCGGCAGGTGCTGCAGAGTCCGGTTCGGACGTGCACCAGGCCGCAGCGGCACCACTGGGTGTGCACCTGAGCCCTGGGCAGCGGATGGCCTCTTGGGCATGCGTCGTCTACGCGGGGGCGGTCGTCGTAGCGGCGGTAGTAGCGCACTGCCACGGTGTGCGGGTCGGCTAGGGCGATCTCGCGTGCGCGGCGTAGCTCGGCGACGGTGTGCACGATGATCTCGCGGGTACCGCCCGTGCCGGGGTACCGCTGCCACACCACACGCCAGGCCGCCATGCCCGGACGGTAGCTCTGCGGGTCCGCCAGACATGCACGCACCAGGCACGTAGCGTCCGGCTACGGCATGAACAGCTCAGTTTCCGACGGCTCGATTCCAGCCAGGCACCAGTCGCCGTCATCGACCCGCAGGACCGCCCACCCCCAGGACTGCCCGCGCCATCCGGCCGCGCCCTCGACCCAGATGTAGAACGGCAGCCGCCCGCCGCCCCGGCCCGGTTGGAGGTCTCCCTGCCCGCCTATCTCCATGCGCCCCTTCTCAGCTCCGCGTTGGAGCATCGCCTGCACCACCGTGTACGCCGCGCGGTGTTCCCTGGCTGAGCAGGCCACGTTGATCCGTGCCCGGTCAGCGTCAGCAGGGTCAGAACTCGTCACCCACACCAGGTACTGCGTCGTCGCGTAGCCAGGAGTCGGGCAGCACGACGGGGCGCCCTCCCCGACCGTCCGCACCACCAGACCACCCGTCACCCCGCACACCACCAGCACACCACCAGCGGCCACCAGCCACACCAGGCCACGATGGGGACGACGCCGCGCCGGTGGCGGGGCGGCCGGTACCGCCGCAGCGGGTGCCGGGACAGCGGCGGGCAATCCATGGCCAGGCGCGGCGGGTCCGGCCATCGGCCACTGCGGACCCTCATCCTCCGCCTTGATCATCTATCAAGGCTAGCCCGCTGGCCTTGACTGCCCGGTGGGCTCCGCGACACCCCGGCGGAACCACATCCGCTCAGGGGACACCCAGGGGGACATGCCTGGTGTCCCCCATGTCCCCCATGTCCCCCAACTGCCCCTGAACTGGCAAAACTCGGGGGACACGTTGGGGACACGAGCCAGATTCGGTCCCCGCTAAAACTCCCCACCACTCTGTTTAAGACAAAAAGGGCAAAGGATGCTGGCCCTCGGGGTCATGCGCCAGCGATCGCCCCTGAAACACAAAAAGCGGCTGAAACACTGCTGGGAGTGTTTCAGCCGTTCTTGTTGCTGACTGGCCGTCAGTGCCAGACTGCGTCGACTTTGTAGTAGGCATGCGCGTAAGACCGCCCACTCGGAGGTCGAACTGGCGCCCAGAGGCTCACGAGATTGATCAACTATGGATTCCCGCATCCACCCCTAACCGCCGCTGCCCGATCCCACTGCCGGCCTGGGAGGAATCTGGGAGACGATCTTGAAAAGGGTGGCCATCAAGACAGCCCAAGGTCAACACCTACCAACACCCTGACCTGCATGTTTACACGTACTCCCTGGTCAGTAGGGTTCGAGCTATCCCCTGCTCTTCTCGTCTACGGTATGGCTGGCGGGGGCAACCCGATGGTCGACGAACTCTTCCCACGGAATCTCATGCTGCACGATCCAAGGTGAATGACCAGCGAGCGTGCATCGCAGGGTTAGTTTGATCGGCCGCCTCCTGTACACCTTGTCCCACCTATCGCGTGACAGATTTGACCACCACGAAGGGGCTGAGGTTGGAGCAAGAGTGAGTTGCTGTTCATCGCCTAGTAGAGCCCGAAAGGGATCTCCCGTGCGGCCAACAAGCTTCCCTGTCGGGCACGCCCGCGACTGCGGAACGTGCCTGATGAAGTGTTCTGGCCCGAAAACCCGATCTTCGCTCTGCTCTTTAGTGGTGGGCTCTCGGACTTCCTCAAGAGCCTCAACTCGATGTTGGTCATCGCGAATACTGATGACCACCTCATCTAAATGATCAAGGAAAGCCGGTCCCACCAGCACCACTCGCAGCGAGAGCGACAGCCCAAGTGCTGGCTGTACGGAGATTTCGAACTCGGGGGTTAGCTCCGCATGCCAGCGATCTCGCTCAATTTGAGCAAGCTCTCGGCTCGAGTCCGCTGCCTTCCGCGCTGCGCTGAAGGCAGCAAAGGCAGCCACGGCTGCGGCAACGGCCGCAATCGCGTTAACCCATGTTGCGTCCACCCGGGGCAGGTCCGGGTGCCAAAACCACAGGCCACCCACCCTCCCAGTTTCCGCCGGCTGATCGCCTGGTTTTGCCCTTTCGGCGGCCCACCTACCTGAACTCGCGCCCGTTAGCGCCAGTTTCCCAAGATCGGCACAAGACGCCACGCTTGGGGCGGTAGACCGGCGGATCCTCAGGCATGCTCTCCCCAGCCGTCACCGCGATGAACCCCGGTGGCACCTACGACGTGTAACTCGCGCCCATGGGAACGACGAAGGCGCGGGGAAACGTTCTGCGTATCCCCGCGCCTGTTCATCCGCTCGCACGCCCCGTCGGCCGGACCACGGCTTCTTGGCAGGGCGGCCCGGCAGCGGCTAGTTGCCCAGGACCTTGTGGAGCAGGCCTGCGACCCCGATCGCCATGCTCACCCCCGCGACCGGGCCGGCGGCTACGCCAACGGCAACACCGGCGCTTCCTGACACCACTAGAATCAGACACCATCGGACAGGCAGCCTGTCGTCCCTGCCGCGCCCCTGCACGTCTCTTGTTTGACGCCGTACCCTGCTCATGTGCACCTCAGTTCCTCGGGTTGCCACTTGCTGGATCTAGGGCACATGAACGGCTTCCGGGTTGCCGCCCGGGAGCCGTTCTTCATCGACTCTCGCCGTTCATCTGCCCGCGCACAGACTAGAACAGGGTTACGTCACGACAGCAAAAAGCGCCTGCTGTGCTTGTGGAAAACCCTGTGGATAACTTGAGCAGATGAGTCACTGGAGGTCACCTGGGGGCAACAGAGGTTGCCTGAGGTTCCAGAAAACTCGCGCAGTGACCTGTATCACAGATCGTCACTGGCTGCCTGTCCGTGTGGCCAATATCCGCGAAAACCGAAGGTGGCGAGTAGCCCCTGGGCGCTCACGAACGCGCCCTCGCGCTTCCGCCTCTACGAGAACGTGACAATGATCTGCGCCCGATCAGGGTCCGCCGGATCCGGGCCGGATACCCGCACGCGGTAGTACGTCAATCCCACACCTGGCGGCGAACAGCACGACGGTGAACCCTCCCCAACCCACGCGGCCGTGCCGCCAACACACATGAACAGCATGGGCGACGGTCAGCCACACCGGTACCGCAGCAACCGGCGCCGAGCCAGGCGCCGGCGGAATGGCGGCAGCGAACCCGGTCCGAGTACGGCAGTTTCACGCTCTTGGGCCGCTGCGCCCCTACATCCCCGCGCCACGTCGGCCGCCCGGCCCCGCCTGGGAGAAATCTGGGAGATGATCTTGAAAAAAGGGGCCACGCAGCGCGACCCAGGCCAACACACACCAATGCTCTGACCTGCATGTTTGCTGCCATGCCCTGATCAGGAACGTTGCCGTACGTCATTCGGGACGTAGAGGCCGTCGGTTCAAATCCGGCTACCCCGACCAAGACAAGTGCAGATCAAGGCCGGTTCTCCTTCACGGGGAACCGGCCTTGACTCGTTTCTGGATCTGTCCGGCCACGCCCCTCCTGCTCCGCGTAACATCTTCGGCTATGAATCAGCCGGGACACGTCTTCGACTGGCTTCAAGCCTGGTATCTCTCGCAGTGCGATGGCGACTGGGAGCACTCGTGGGGCGTGACGATCGACACCCTGGATAACCCCGGCTGGACCGTCAAGATCAATCTTCAGGAGACGGACCTGGCGGGCCGGGAGTTCCCCCGGCTACAGACCACCCGCAGCGAGCACGACTGGGTGATGGTCTGGACGTCGCAAGAGGTCTTTCAGATCGCGTGCGGGCCGGGCAACCTGTCCGAGGCCCTCGCCCTGTTCAGGGAATGGGCAGCTTCGAGCGGCGAGCCGAAGCTTCGATAGCCCCGCGCGGCCATCACGCCACCATATCCGGCCTGTTTCCGGGTGCCGGTGGGTGCGCGGACGCGCGGGAGCGCGGGGTCATCCGGATGACCCCGCGCCCGGTCTGTGTGCGGTCGCTGGCTAGCTGGGCGGAAGGACGCAGGTCATCCCGGCGTAGTTGTTGCCGGTGTTGGGGTCGGTCACGTCGGCCACGCCGGCCCCGTACGGGCGGACCTGGATGCCGAAGCCCTCGATCGTCTGCTGCGCGCCGGTCGGGGCCACGGAGGCGACGACCGTGATCCGGTGGGTACGGGTGGCCCCGACCGCGACCGGGGAGCCGCTGCCGGAGTCCGAGCAGCCGAGGAGCACGCTGCCGTCCGGGTTCTGGGTGCGCTGCGTGCACATGCCGAAGCCCGGGGCCGGGCTCGCCATGAAGTCGATGTCGAAGCCCTTGGGCAGGTTGATGTACCAGCTCTCGTACCTGCTGACGTCCGGCCCGGCGTTGTGGAGAGCCAGGTCGAAGGTGCCACGGTACTTGCCGCCGGAGTGCACGAAGTTCACTGTGGACGGCCCGCTGACCCGGAAGTCCACCGTGAGGTTCTGCCTCGGCCCTGTCGAGTCGGACGGGGCCGGCTCCGGGGCGGTACCGCCTGTGCTGGTGGCTGGGGCCGAGCCGGCCGGGCGGCCGGTGGAGGTGCCACCGCCGGGTACGACGGCTCCGCCGCCGGGGCCGCCGGGGGTGCGGCTCGCGCCCGGTTGCGCGGACGGCGAGGTGCCCGGGGTGGGCGAGCCCGTGGCTGGCTGCGCCTGGCTGTACGTCTGGCCGGGTGACGGGAGGCCGGGGATCGGCTGCATGGGTTCGGTGCTGGTGCTGGGCCGCTGGTCGGCGTTGCCCGGCCCGGGTCCGGTGGAGTGCTGGGTGTAGGCGAAACCGCTGGTGGCCAGGACGACCAGGGACAGCACTCCGGCCACCTGGGTACGGCGCTTCCGCCTGGCGCGCACGGTACGGCGGACGGCCTCGGGGTCGCCTGCGGTCATCGTGGCTCTGTGGTCCGCCTCGAACTGGGCGAACACGTTCTGGAGCTCGTCATCCACGGTGTCTCACCCCCCTCAGCCCACCGGGGCCAGCTGGCTGTGCAGTGCTGCGCGGCCGCGGTGCAGCCACGACCGGACTGTGCCCTCGGCGACGTCGCAGTCCCGTGCGATCTCCGCGACGGGCATCCCGGCGAGGTAGTGCAGGACGATCGCCTTGCGCTGGTTCTCCGGGATGGTCGCGAGCGCCCTGGCCAGCGCGACCCGGTCGGGGCTGGGCCCTTCGACGACCTCCGCCCGTTGTTTCTGGGCGAAGCTGAGCGCCGTCTTGAGCTTGCGCCACCGGCTGCTCGCGATGTTCCAGGCCACCCGGCGGACCCAGGCTACCGGGTCGTCGTACTGCACGATTTTGTCCCAGCGGGCCCAGGCCCGGCAGAAGGCCTCCTGGACGATGTCCTGCGCCTCGGTGGCGTCACCGGCGAACGCNTACAGCTGAACGGACAGCTTCTGGAAGTGCGCAGCGTAGAAGTCGTCAAAGCTCAGCCTGGACTCCACCGCGATGCAACCCCCTACCCCCGTGAGCGCGATGGCACCGAGGCCGCCCATCGCCAGTGAGGGATTCTCCACGTTCAGCTCCCCGCCGGGGAAGGCCGCAAGCGTCTGCATTCTTGCGGCCTTCCGGTCATTCGCTTACAGGTACGGGATAAAGGGGTTTTACGGGACGGTGATTGTCAGCACAGCCTTGTTGTCGGCCGGGGTGAGGTCGGTGAGGTCCTGGCCCGCGTAGTGGCTGCGCAGGCTGACCTCGCCGGTCTTCGCACCAGCTGCGGTGCCGGCCGGCGCGGTGAACTTCACGCCGTACGTCACGGTCTGGCCAGCCACCAGCGGCTGGTAGCCCGTGATGGAGCAGTCGGGCATGCACGGGCCGGTCGGGGTCGCGGGGCCAGCGTTGACGATCCCGGCCGGGGTGACGATCGAGATGACCGCGCCGTCGTTGGGGGCGTCGTTCTTGTAGGTGACGGTCACCTTGGCCACGCCGGCGAAGCTGCCGTCGGCGTTGCGGGTCATCGTCATGGTGACCGGGCTGACCACCACGTCGGGCTGGCTGGCCGGGACGTACTTCTTCAGCTGGTACGCGTTGCCGCGCAGCACGATCGGGAACGCGGCCTCGGCACGGGCGTTGCCAGAGGTCAGCTCGGCCTTGCCGCCGATCGCGTACCGGGTCGCCTCGTCGTAACCGGCGTAGGACATGACCTTCACGGCGAAGGACCTGGTCTCGCCGGCCTTGACGACGCCGCCGGGCACGATGCAGTTGACCTGCTCGTACGCGCCCATGCAGATGTCGGACGGGTCGGTGCCCAGCAGCCGGAAGCCGCGCGGCACGGTGAAGCGCACGTTCGCCTCGTGGGCGGCATTGCTGGTGTTGCGCACCGTCACCGACAGGCGGCCGTCGTACCGGCCGTTCTCCCGCTTGAGTTCGAGCGGGAGGACCGTGAGCTTGAAGGCGCCGGCGGGCGCTGGGGCCGGCGCGGTCCAGGTCGCCGAGGCCGAGGGCTGCGGGCCTGCCGTCCAGGTCGGCTGGGTGGACGGGCTCGGCGGGCTGGTCGGGTACGGCGACCAGGTCGGGCTGGAACTCGGCTCGCCGGTGGGCTGCGGGCTCCAGGTGGGGCTGGAGGACGGCGGGTAGACCGGGCCGCCGGTCGGGTTGGCCGACGGGCTGGAGCTGATGACGGGACCGCCGGTGGCCGGCCCGTTCACGCCGTACTCGGCCGGAGCGGACTCGGTGGCCAGCGCGGCGGTGCCGGCGACAGCAGCCAGCGCGACGCCAGCGGCGACTCCCGCGATGCGCCGCGAGAGAAGGTTCTTGCGCATGTACAAGCTCCCCTGTGTGCCTGAGCGTGGATTCTGAGGCATTGCTGTGGGGTCCGGCCGGACTCGGGGTTAACACCCGCCGCGCCCGGGTTCTGCTGCACGCGTTCCGGTAACGAACCCATAACGGCGTCTACGGGGCGCGGAGCAGGGAGAATGACCCACTGTGAGCTTCGCCTCGCTCATTGGCGTCGGGAACGGCCATCCTCCACCATGAGTGAGGCTGCATAAAATACGGAGGACCGGAATGTTTTACAGGCGGAAGGCGCGCACGGCCGCGATCGCACTGCTGGCCGCGGGGGCGCTGGCCCTCACCGGCTGCGCGAAGAGCGGCGGTGGTTCCACCGCCAGCGGGGTGCCGCTGGTCGCGAAGGACAAGCTGACCGTCTGCGTGAACACGCCGTACCCGCCGTTCCAGTCGAAGGACTCGGCCGGGCAGATCGCCGGCTTCGACGTGGACGTGATGGGCCTGGTCGCGAAGAAGCTCGGCGTCACGGTGTCCGTTGTGGACACCCCGTTCGAGGGCATCAAGTCGGGGCTGGACCTGAAGACCGGCAAGTGCGACGTCGCGGCGGCCGGGCTGACCGTCGACGACGAGCGGCGCAAGGCGATGGACTTCTCCGACCCGTACTTCGACAACACCCAGGGCCTGGTGATCCGGCCGGGCGACGCCGAGGTGATCAAGACGGCCGACCAGCTCAAGGGCCGGCGGGTCGCGGTGCAGGGCGGGACGACCGGCGCGCAGTACGCGAACAAGCTCAAGGTGGAGAAGGGCTTCGAGGTCGTCGAGTACTCCGACTTCGGCCTCCAGCAGCAGGCGCTGGCCACCAAGCAGGTCGACGCGTCGATCGCCGACCTGCCGGTGCTGACCGAGTACGTCCGGCAGAACCCGAACCAGATCTCGATCATCCAGCAGTTCGACACGGGCGAGAAGTACGCCTACGCCGTGAAGAAGGGTGCCGACCCGAAGCTGCTGGGCGCGGTCAACGACACGCTGAAGGCCGCGCGGGCCGACGGCTCGTACGCGGCGATCTACGAGAAGTGGCTGGGCCGGAAGCCGTCATGACGCAGACTCAGAAGCGGCGGATGGCCCGCACCGGCCAGTACGTCCTCGCCGCGGCGGTCGTGCTGGTCGTGGCCGGGGTCGCCGACTGGCCGACGATCACCGAGAACTTCCTCAACGCGGAGATCGCCAGGGGGCTGTTCCCGGACATCATCACGGTCGCGCTGCGCAACACGATCGTCTACACCGTCCTGGCCTTCGCCTTCGGCATCGTCCTCGGTGTGGTGCTGGCGCTGATGCGGTTGTCGAGTGTGGGGCCGTACCGGTGGTTCGCCGCCGGGTACATCGAGCTGTTCCGCGGGTTGCCGGCGATGCTGGTGCTGTTCATGGTGGGGTACGGCATCCCGATCGCCTTCCCTGGGCGTGAGATCCCCGGCGGGGTGTACGGGCAGGTCGCGCTCGGGCTGGGCATCGTGTCGAGCGCGTACATCGCGGAGACGATGCGGGCCGGGATCCAGGCTGTCCCCAAGGGACAGTACGAGGCGGCACGGACGCTGGGCATGTCCCACACCCGCGCGATGCTCTCGATCGTGCTGCCGCAGGCCTTCCGGCTCGTCGTGCCACCGCTGACCAACGAGGTCGTCATGCTGACGAAGGACAGCTCGCTCGTGTTCGTGCTCGGTACGACGGCGATCACGACCGAGCTGGCCAAGTTCGCCCGGGACGGCCTGAACAGCTCGGCGAACGCCACGCCGCTGGTGGTCGGCGGCATGCTGTACCTGGTGATCACACTGCCGTTGTCGTACCTGGCCCGCAGGCTGGAGCACAAGTCATGATCAGGATTGAGGGGCTCCACAAGAGCTACGGCGATCGCCCGGTACTGAAGGGCATCGACCTCGAGGTACCGACCGGCGAGGTCGCGTGCGTGATCGGCCCGTCGGGCTCCGGCAAGTCCACCCTGCTGCGCTGCGTGAACCTGCTGGAGACCCCGACCAGCGGCCGGATCACGATCAATGATGCCGAGATCACCAGCCCGGACTGCGATCTCGACGCGGTACGCCGCCGGATCGGCATGGTCTTCCAGCAGTTCAACCTGTTCGGTCACCTGTCGGTGCTGGACAACTGCGTGATCGCCCAGCGGAGGGTGCTCGGCCGTACCCGGCCGGAGGCCGAGCGGATCGCACGGGAGAACCTGGCCCGCGTCGGGCTCGCCGACCGCGCGACCGCCCGCCCGGCGCAGCTGTCGGGCGGCCAGCAGCAGCGGGTGGCGATCGCCCGCGCGCTGTCGATGGATCCCGAGCTGATGCTCTTCGACGAGCCGACCAGCGCGCTCGACCCCGAGCTGGTCGGCGAGGTGCTGGCCGTCATGCGGGAGCTGGCGGCCGAGGGCATGACGATGCTGGTGGTCACGCACGAGATGGGCTTCGCCCGCGAGGTGGCGTCCCGGGTGCTGTTCATGGACGACGGCGTGGTGGTGGAGGACGGGCCGCCGGCCCAGATCTTCGGTACACCCAAGGAGGCCAGGACCCGGACCTTCCTCCAGCGGGTCCTCGACCCCATCCACCACCCGGCGTGAGGTAACACACGGTTACATCCGCAGGCGGTGCGGCTAGCGTTCCGATCATGCCGCGCCGCCTGTTTGTCCTGCTTGGAGCCTTGTCCGCCTTCGCTCCGTTGTCGATGGACATGTACCTGGCCGCGCTGCCCCAGCTGGCCAGCGAGTTCGACGCCTCAGCGGCAGACGTCCAGCTCACCCTCACGTCCTGCCTGGCCGGCCTGGCGCTCGGCCAGCTCGTCGCCGGGCCGCTGAGCGACAGGTTCGGGCGGAAACTGCCCCTGCTGGCCGGCGTCGGCGTCTACGTCGTGGCCTCGCTGGCCTGCGCGCTCGCCACGAACGTGCCGATGCTCACCGGCCTGCGGCTGGTCCAGGGCCTGGCCGGGGCGGCAGGCATCGTGATCGCCCGCGCGATCGTCCGTGACCTGTTCGAGGGCGCTGCCGCGGTGCGGGTGCTGTCGGCGCTGATGCTGATCGGCGGGCTCGCCCCGATCCTCGCCCCGCTGATCGGCGCGGAACTGCTGCGCTTCGGCTCCTGGCGACTGGCCTTCGTCACATTGACGATCATCGGTGCGGCCATGCTGCTGGGCACGGTTTTCCTGCCCGAGACCCTGCCTCCGCACCGCAGGCGGGCCAGTGCGCTCAGCGGGTTCGGCACGGTCCTCAAGGACAAGATCTTCATTTTGTACGTGTCGGCAGCGGCACTCGCCTTCGCGGCGCTCTTCGGGTACATCTCCGCCTCGCCGTTCGTCCTGCAGAACGTGTACGGCCTCAGCCCCCAGCAGTTCAGCTACGCCTTCGCGGCCAACGCGCTCGCCATCGTCGTCACCGGGCAGGTCAACGGCCGCCTCGCGCGCCGGTACTCCCCGGCAGCCCTGGCCAGCGCAGGCCTCGGTGCCACCCTGGCCGGCGGGCTGCTCCTGCTGGCCGGGGTGCTCGGCGACCTCGGGCTGCCCGTCGTGCTCCCGGCCCTGATCATCGTGGTCGGCAGCATGGGCCTGGTCTTCCCGAACATCACGGCGCTCGCCCTGGCCGGCCACGGTACGCAGGCCGGGACGGCTTCGGCGGTGCTCGGCACGACCCAGTACCTGGTCGGGTCGGCCGTCGTCCCGCTGGTCGGCCTGGCCGGCGACCACACGGCCGTGCCGATGGCCATCGTGGTCGCCTCACTGTCCGCAGCGGCAGTCGGCGCCTACGTGCTCACACTCCGGAACCGTCCGGGGCTGGCTCAGGCGTAGCCGTACCCGGGTTTCCGGTTTCCCCATTGCTACCGGCAACCATCCGCGGCGAGGCTAGCGTCTTGGAGAACGTGCCGCGTGTGCACCCGCATGCGCCCGCGCGGACAGACGGGGGTCTCATGAGAATGGTCAAGGTGGTGCTGAGCGCCGCGGTGCTGGCGGCGAGCCTCGCCCCGGCTGGGGCCAGCGCGGAGCCCAGCCGCGGCACAGCGGCCAAGGTGCCCGCCCCGGTGGTGGAGTCGTCTTCCTCGCCGCTGAGGCCGGACAGCAGCAGTTTCAGGGCGGACTTCGACAACGACGGCTACCACGATGTCGCACTGTGGAGCGAGAACTCCACCGACGGGCCTCAGCTGGCGCTGCTCATGGGCAGCGCGAGCGGAACGCTCAGCGAGAAGCGGCAGGCATGGGCCGCCCCAGCCGGCTGGCACGGCCGGATCAAGCACGTGTCCGCCGGGGACTTCGACAACGACAAGCGTGGCGACCTGGCGCTCTTCTTCGAGCAGCCCAGCGGGTACGCGGCGGTGTACGGAATCGTGTACGACCCGGCCACCGGCATGTTCGGCCAGCCGAAGCTGTACTGGGAGGCTCCGGAGTGGGGCACGGGAACCAGGTTCGTCGCGGCCGGTAACTTCGACGCCAGCGGTGGGACCGATCTCGCGCTGTTCTACCAGTACGACTCCAGCCACGTCGTGGTGTTCCAGCTGTGGCACGACTACCTCACCGGCCCGCTGAGCAGATGGACCTTCAACCTGCCGGACCTGCCGCACTGGGGCAGCGGTACCCAGGCGATGCTCGCTGGCCAGTTCTACGGCGACGGCAAGGCCGACATCGCGTTGCTCTACTCGTACGGTGATGGCCACGTTTCGCTGTGGACGTACATCCTGCAGCGTGACAAGTACTCGACGCCGAAGATCACCCGGCAGTGGGACGCACCCCGATGGGGCACCGGGACCAGGTTCGCGCACACCGGCAACTTCGCTGGTGACACGCGAGAAGACATCGCACTGTTCTACGACTACGGCCTCGGGCACACCACCGCGTTCACCATGACCGCCGCCCAGGGGCAGGGGGACATCAGGCTCACCGGGCCGGCCGTGCTCTGGGACGGGCCGGTCTGGGGTGGCGGGACCACCTTCGTGACGGCCGGTAACTACACGGTGAAGGACGAGCGGACCGAGCTGGGGTTGTTCTACCTGTACACCAGCAACGTGATGCGGATGTTCACGCTCACGCCCGTGACCGGCGGCGGATACTCCGGGCCGGGGACCAGGTGGTCGAGTGACTATCCGGGTTCGGCGATCAGAGCCGCGCTCTGACTGGGTGAGCAGGCGGCCGGCCTTTGGTGCCAGGCCACCCGCTCACGCCCGGGAACCGTCCAGGGCCGGCTCGGGCTCGGATTTCTCCTCGGCCGGCTGGGCATTGTCGGCGTCGCGCATGGCGAAGAGGGCGTAGACGGCGCCGGCGATGGCGAGCAGCGCCCCGCCGGTGAAGACCAGATCCATCCGGCCGAAGGTGATCCAGCCGAGGTCCAGCCGGAAGCCCACCGGCAGCGAACCGGCCACCGTGCCGGCGATGCCCATCGAGCCGATCGTCGCGGCGCTGTTCAAGGGCATCAGGGTGGCCCAGAACCTGCCCTGGAACTCCCGGGGCACCACCTTGAGCACGATGGGGGTCATGACCGTGTTGACCATGCCCACCGCGGTGCCGAGCGCCAGGAGCACGATCATGCCGAAGACCAGGCTGGCGGACCGGGCGTAGCAGAGGAAGAGCACGGCGAAGACCGCGATGCCCCACCGGTAGACCAGGCTGTGGCCGAAGCGGTCGCCCAGCTTGCCCCCGGCCAGCGAGCCGATCAGGAACCCGGCGCCCAGTGCCGCACCGAGCAGGCCGAGCCACCGCGCGTCGACGTGCAGGTTCTCCTGGACGAAGTACACGTCCAGCGCGTTGAGCGAGCCGACGCCCAGCATGCACAGCACCATCACGACCAGCATCGCGACCAGCGCCCGGCTCCTGCGGATCAGTTGCAGGCCCGCCACGAACTCGCTGCGCACGCTCGACCCGGGCTCCGGCTCGCGGACCACCTCGGCGACCGGCGGCTGGACAGCCCTGATCGCGACGTACGAGACCAGGAACGACAGCGCGTTGATCGCCAGCGCCCACTGTGGACCAGCGGCGAACAGCAGCGGCGCGGCCATCGGCGGGCCCACGATCGTCGCCAGCGCCCCCGTGGCCTGCCCGTACCCGGTGGCCTGGCCCCGCTGCTCGTCCGGAACCACGTCCCCGATCAGCACGGCGCGGGCCGGGTTGAAGAACTGCGACACGGCAGTGGTCAGCGCGACGATCAGGCCCGTGACCAGGAGGATCACCGGGACGGGCACGGTACCGGACGGCAGGAACGCCATACCGGCCAGCATCGCGATCAGCCCGGCCCGCAGCAGGTCGGCCCGGAGCATCGTGCGCTTCTTGTTCCACCGGTCGACGTAGACGCCGGCGACGGGCGCGACGAGGACGGTGGAAACCGACGCGACGATGAGGACCGCCGTACTCGCGAGGGGTGCGTAGGACTTGCCCTTCAGCAGTACCGTCGCCACCCACAGCAGGAGCGTGGTGTGGAAGACCATGTCCCCGATCAGCGAAACGGCCTGGCCGATCCACAGGTAACGGTAGTTGCGATTGATCAGCACAAGATCCAGTGTCCTGGAGTCCCGCCAGTCCCGCTGTCCCGGCGGCTGCCCCGGCTGTGGCGCAGGCCTCATTCCCGGGCCAGACGTTTGGACGAAAGTTGATGTCCGTTCACGCGAAGCGGCGCGACATCACGACCACAAGCAGGGCGATCGTCCGGGTACTGTCCTCAGTGATCATTTTCCGTGACCGTTCCGTGATCACGGCTCTCTACAGTCTGTTGGCGTTTGCACGTCACTACGGGGCATGAGGTGCTATGAAAGCGCTCAAGATCTCTCTGGTGGCTGCTGTCTTCGCCACTGGCCTGGTGCCAGCGGCAGCCCAGGCGCAGCCGGCCGGAGCCACCACCCTCTACGTCAACGACGATCCCGGGCTGTGCTCCGACCAGGGCGGCGGCTCGCAGGGACAGCCGTTCTGCACGATCCAGAAGGCCGCGGACGTCGCAGGCCCCGGGCAGACCGTCAGGATCCGGCCCAGTGTCGTCGAGAAGAACGGCCTGAGGTTCACGAAGTCCGGCACGGCGGAGGCGCCGATCCGGTTCGTCGTCGACTCGCCGGACTCCACCGGCTACTTCACCGTCAACACCGTCCCCGACAAGCCGGTCAGCTTCGAGCCCGGCGTGCACGATGTCCAGGTCACTGGCCTGTACATCGGCGGCGGCTCGGCGATCAAGATCACGCAGGCCCAGTCGATCGTCATCGACGACTCGATCCTGTACTCGCCGGTCTCGGTCTCCGGCTCCGGCAAGGTCACGATCCAGCGGAACGACATCGGCAGGACTGTCACCGTGGACGGGAAGTCCACGGGCGTGGTCGTGTCGACCAACAAGTTCCGCGCGTCGGGGGTGAAGCCCGTCGTGGTCGGTGACGCCAGCGGGACGACCATCACCAGCAACACGTTCGTGCCGCACCCGGACGGTGTGGAGATCATCGGCGCGACGGACACCCGGCTGACCAACAACTACTTCTACCACTCGTCGACCACCGCGGACCTGTCGAAGCCGTACGTCACCGTGGACAGCGCGAGCGCGCCGAGCACCAAGATCAGCCACACCGCCTTCGGTACCGCTGACAAGACCGGTCCGCTGTACCGGTGGGCCGGCGTGGACTACAAGACGGTCGCCGCGTTCCAGGCCGCGACCGGGCAGGGCACCGCTGACCTGACGGAGAACTGGGCCCGGAACAGGTCAAGGAACCCGTTCAGCCTGCCAGCCGTGGTGATCGACTCCGCCGACGCCACCGCGCCCGGCCAGCTCGGCACGGACATGTACGGCCGGCAGCGGCTGCGCTTCCCGAGCAAGCCGGCCGCGGACCCCAGCCACCACGACCGGGGCGCCATCGAGCGCATCCCGAACGTGTACGCGACCACCCTGGGGGCCATCTCGATGCTCGACACCCCGGACGGCATGACCGCCGAGGTGACCCGTATCCAGTACAGGGCTGAGTGGGGCGGCGGGAAGCTGACCGCCACGTACATCTGGGGCGACGGCACGACGACCGAGTCCTCGGTGGACCTGCCGCTGCTGACCGACCTCGAGTACCAGTACGGCTCCCTGCCGGCCCAGCGGCACCGGTTCACCCGGCCCGGCGGCTACCAGCCGAAGGTGGAGCTGATGATCGAGGGCGCTCCCGCACCCTCGGACGGGCTCCCTTCCAACGCCTGGGTCTCGGCACCGATGACGACGTGGGGCAACTCGGACTACAAGAAGGACGGCAGCCAGATCAAGGCCGACTTCACCGGTGACGGGTACGACGACGTCGTGCTGCTGGAGTCGATCCCGATGTCGTTCCAGGCTCGCCTGCTCAAGGGCGGGGCGGCCGGCTTCCAGGAGACGACCGATGCCTGGTGGGGCGGCAGCCCCTGGTACGGGACCATCAAGAGCCTGACCGCCGGGGACTTCAACGGCGACGGCAAGGCCGAGCTGGGCATCTTCTTCGAGCGGGCCAACGGCTACGTCGCGCTGTACACGCTGAGCTACGACGCTTCGACCGGCCGGTTCAGCGAGCCGACGGTGAAGTGGGAGGCTCCGCAGTGGGGCACCGGCACGCGGTACGTCGCCTCGGGTGACTTCAACGCCGACGGCCGGGCGGACCTGGCGCTGTACTACCAGTACAGCGGTTCGCATGCCGCGGTCTTCACGCTGAAGGGTAACTCCGACGGGTCGCTCGGCTCGTTCAAGCAGGAGTGGAACGCTCCGCTGTGGGGTACCGGCACGCAGTCCATGACCGCCGGTGACTTCAACGGTGACGGCAAGGCCGAGCTGGCCCTGTTCTACCACTACGGCGGTACGCACGTCGCGGCGTTCACTCTGGACGGCGGGGCGCTGACCACCCGGTGGAACGCCCCGTACTGGGGTGGCGGCACCAAGCTCGTGCAGGCCGGCAACTTCGGTGGCGACAAGAAGGCCGACCTGGCGCTGTTCTACGACTACGGCAACGGGCACGTCACCGCGTTCAGCCTGCTGTCGGGCCCGAGCGGCGTCCTCAGTGGACTCGGCACGATCTGGGACGGCCCGGTGTGGGGCGGCGGCACGCGGTTCCTCACCTCCGGCAACTACACCGCCAAGGACGAGCGCACCGAGCTCGGCATGTTCTACGACTACGGCAACTACACCGTGACCCTGATGACGCTCAGCCCCGCGCAGGGCGGCGCATACAGCGGCCCGTACACCCGGTGGACCGCACAGGCCCCGGGAGTGAAGACCGGCGCGTAGCCAGCCAGCAATAGTCAGCGATTCCGGCCCCTGTCTCCGCGCGGAGACAGGGGCCGGATTGTTTCCCCGGGCTCTTTCTCCGCGACACGGCCTCGGTACCGCGTCTCGGTCACGCCTGCTCCGTTGTGCCAGTGGGAGGCTTGATTTCGAGGCTCGATTCATGAGACGGGGATCTGATGAGAACGCTCACACTCGCGCTCGCGGCCACGGTCTTCGCCGTGAGCCTGACGTCTTTGACAAGCCCGGCCCAGTCAGGGCCAGCCAGGTGCCCGGCCGCCGCCGCTGCCGGAGCGGTACAGGAATGCGTCGTCGTCATTCCCGGCCAGGGGATGTACCAGCCGGACGGCAGTCAGCTGAACGCCGACTTCGACGGCGACGGCTTCAACGACATCGCTGTGTGGGAAGTCGCGAACGCGTTCACGTTCGTCCAGCTCAGCAAGGGTGGCGCCGGCGGCATGGGCGCTTTCGTGACCGCGTGGTCCGGCTCGTCGCTGTGGCTGAACCGCGTCAAGCACGTGACGGCGGGCGACTACAACGGCGACGGCAAGTCCGAACTCGCTTTCTTCTACGAGCAGACGGACGGGTACTCGGCCGTCTACACGATGACTTTCAATACTGGCAACAATTCCTTCAACGCTCCGGTACTGAAATGGGAGGCGCCGTCCTGGGGCGTCGGTACCCGATTCCTGGCTTCCGGATACTTCTCCGGTATCAGTGAGAACCGCGCCGACATCGTCATGTTCTACCAGTACGACAACAACCGGATCGGAATCTTCCGGCTGTTGAGCGATATCGGCGGTGGTTTCGTGTGGACCGCCGGTCCGGAACTGGCGTCCTGGGGCCCGGGTACTAAGGCGATGGTCGCTGTCGGCACCAGTTCCGCCAACATCAGCAATATCGCTCTCCAGTACGACTACGGCGGCGGGCACATAGCACTGTGGACGCTGCACTGGGACGCGCTGAGCCTCACGTCCTGGGCGATGCCGTGGGACGGGCCGGTGTGGGGCGGGGGTACGCGGTTCGTGCGGGCCGGGAACTTCGCCGGGGACACCGTCGCCGATCTGCTGCTGTTCTACAACTACGGCGGCGGGCACGTCGCCGCGTTCGTTCTCACCGCCACCGGGCAGGCGTACACCCCACCGACGCTGCTGTGGAACGGGCCCACGTGGGGTGGCGGCACCCAGTTCCTCACGGTCGGCAACTACGTCGCCCTGAACGAACGCGACGAGCTGGGTATGTACTACAACTACGGCAACGGGACAGCGGCGATGACGACGCTCGCACCGGTACCCGGCGGCTACAACGGGCCGTGGGTGCGATGGACGTCGAGCCGCGCCCAGTACGGGAAAACGGGTATCTGAGGCCCGCAGCGCGCCTGACCTATGACGAAACGCTTACCGCCGGGAGCCTGCCCGGCGGTAAGCGTTTCGCATTCGCCCTGGTAGATGGACCGCGAGTACAGCAGGCGACAGATAGTGCGTTATCGATCCGTGACCATCGTTTCGTAGCGTCGGCTCCCGCAAGCCAACACTCATCGATACGGGGGTATCACTGTGAGAACACACAGGGTCCTTCTCGCGGCGGCTGTCGCAGCGGGGGCCGGGCTCACACCGGCCGCCGCCCAGGCCGAGACGCCCGGCGGGATCTACTACGTCAACAGCGGGGTCCAGTCCTGCTCGGACAGCGGTCCGGGCACGGCGAGCCAGCCGTTCTGCACGATCCAGAAGGCTGCGGACATCGTCCAGCCCGGACAGACGGTCCGGATCGGCGGCGGGAACGCCGCTCCCTACGGCAGCATGAGGCTCACGCGGTCGGGGACGCCGGCCGCACCGATCCGGTTCGAGAGGCTGGACACGAGCCAGTACTCCGTGTCGTTCCGGAACGGCAACGAGGTCAGCCTGGCGCCGGGGCTGCACGACGTGCGGATCAGCGGCCTCGCCGTCTCGCTGGCCTACAACGAGCCGGCCCAGACGCTCCGCCTGGCCGGCACCAGCTCGATCCACTTCGATTCCGGCAAGATCAACGCGGCTCTCGACCTGACCGGGGCCAGCAAGGTCACCGTCTCGCGGACCGAGATCACCAACCCGGTCAAGGCTGGCGCGGGGGCCAGCGACATCACCCTCTCGACCAACCTCATGACCTCGATGTGGCAGAGCACCCAGCCGATCATCCTCGTCGACGGCGCTCAGAACACCACCATCACCAGCAACACCATCTCGCGGAACCACGCCGGCATCGCGGTGAAGGGGTCTGCCGCGAACACCCGGATCACCAACAACTACTTCCCGCCGAAGTACCCCTACTCGCCCGTGCAGGTGCCCTACGACCTCACCAAGCCTTCGATCGAGGTCGAGAGCGACAGCACGGCTGGCACCAAGGCCAGCTACAGCGCCTTCGGCACTGTGAGCAACCCTCCGACGTTGTACCGGTGGGCAGGCACCAACTACCCGACCGTCACCGCTTTCCAGGCGGCGACCGGTCAGGGTACGGCCGACCTCACCGAGAACAGCCCGGCCGACAGGGACCGTAGCCAGTCCGCGCTGCCGGCCGAGCTGATCGACTCGGCGGACAGCGGCGCGCCCGGCCAGCTCGGCACCGATGTGCTGGGCGGCAAGCGCGTCCAGTACCCGGGCAAGGCCGGGCAGGCGCCGTACCACGACCGGGGCGCCTACGAGCGCCGCCCGCAGCTGTCCGTCTCCGGCGGCCAGATCGGCTACAACGGCTCGGCGGACGGCATGACGGCACTGTGGAAGGACGTCCACTATGACCTGGCGTGGCCGGCCACCCGGCTCGTCGTCACGTACACCTGGGGCGACGGCACCTCGACCGTCCGGAACATCGACCTGCCCGCCGGCAACGGCCCGTTCAGCGGCCAGCTGAGCCCGGAGACCCACCGGTACCAGCGCCCGGACGCGTACCGGCCCACGGTGGAAGTCAAGCTCGCCGATCACCCCGAGGTGTCCGGCGGGACGTCGGGGCTATTCTCGGCTCCGGCGCTCGACCTCTACCTGCGGCCCGCGATCAAGAAGGACGGCGGGCAGGCGAGGGCCGACTTCAACGGCGACGGGTACGACGACGTCGCCCTGCTGGAGGAGACCTCGTTCGCGTTCCGCTTCCGGCTGCTCCAGGGCGGCGCCGGCGGATTCGCCCCTGACCAGGTGACCTGGACGGGCCCCTCGCAGTGGCACAGCCGGATCAGGCACCTGACGGCCGGTGACTTCAACGGCGACGGGCGCGCGGAGCTGGGCATCTTCTTCCAGCAGCTGACCGGATACGTCGCGTTCTACACGCTCACCTTCGACACGGCCAAGGGCACGTTCGGTGAGGCCGTGCTGCGGTGGGAGGCCCCGAACTGGGGCGTCGACACCCGGCACGTCTCCGCCGGCGACTTCAACGGGGACGGCCGGACGGACCTGGCCATGTTCTACCAGTACAGCACCACCGATGTCGGGCTCTTCACGCTCCAGGGCAACGCCGACGGCTCGCTCGGCGGGCTGCGGTCCCAGTTGCGGGCCCCGTTCTGGGGCGGCGGCACGACGTTCATGGCCGCCGGGGACTACACAGGCGACGGGCGCGCCGACCTGGCGATGTTCTACGAGTACACGTCCAGCACCGTCGCCGTGTTCACCATGACAGCGAACGCCAGCGGCGAGCTTGGCGGGCTGGTCACCCCCTGGGGCTCTGAGCAGTGGGGACCGGGCACGTTGTTCGTGCAGGCCGGCGACTTCACCGGCGACAAGAAGGCCGACCTGGCGCTGTTCTACGACTACGGAAACGGTGCCGCCGCCTCGTTCAGCCTGACCTCCGGCACCAACCCGGTCAGCACCCTGGAGACGCTGGCGTCGTGGCCACAGTGGGGCTGGGACACGGCGTTCCTCACGGCGGGCCGCTACACCGCCAAGGACGGGCGTTCCGAGCTCGGCCTGGTCTACAACTACGGCAGTGGCAACGTCACCCTGTGGGGCCTCACACCCGGTAACACCACGCCGGTTGCCCGGTGGTCCACGCACGACATGTCCATCCTGAGGTCCGGCATCTGATCCGGATCTACCATGATCGGCCGCCAGATTCCGCTGCGGATCTGGCGGTCGATTGTGTTTCCTGGTACCGGCAACCCTCTCGGGCAGAGCAAGCGTCTACCGATGCGGGTCCAGCTCTCCACCGATCCGCGATCACACACGGGGTGACCATCGAGATGAGACTGACAAAGTTCGTGACCGTGGCGGCTCTCGCCGTCGCGAGCCTGACGCCGGTACCGGCGAGCACTGCCCACGCGACACCCGGGACCAGCCCGGCCGCACCGGCCCGTGCCGCGTCGAACCTGACGGGGCAGACGGCGTTCCAGCCGGACGGCAGCCAGTTCAAAGCCGACTTCAACGGCGACAGCTTCGACGACGTCGCGGTGTGGAAGACATCCGCGAGCGGCGTACAGGTGGATCTGCTGCTGGGCGGTGCTGGCGGCTTCACGGTCGTCCCGGCGGCCTGGACGGGCGGCGCGCAGTGGGTGGACCGGATCAAGTTCGTGACGGGCGGCGACTACGACAACGCGGGCACCAGCCCGGAACTCGCCTTCTTCTACGAGGAACCCAGCGGCCGTGCGGCCATCTACTTCCTGGCCTTCACCGCCGGCAACACCTTCGCTGATCCTGTGGCGATCTGGGAGGCCCCGAACTGGGGCACCGGCACCCGGTTCATGGCCACCACCAGTATCGGTGACTGGAGCGGGAACAACGTGGTGCTGTTCTACCAGTACGACAACCAGCACGCCGCGTTGTTCAAGCTGGTGGTGACCATGTCCGGCAAGTTCGCGATGGATCCGCACGACCTGCCGAACTGGGGTCCGGGAACGAGGGCCGTGGTCGGCGGCGACTTCCGGGACACCCCCACCAATGCCACGAGCGGCAACATCGCTCTTCTCTACGACTACGGCAACGGCCACGTAGCGGTCTGGCCGCTGAGCTGGACCAAGAAAAGCGGGATCTACACCTGGGGAAAGGTGTGGGACGCGCCCCGCTGGGGCACTGGGACCAGGTTCATGACAGCCGGCCACTTCACGAAGGACTCCGTCGACGACCTGGCCCTGTTCTATGACTACGGCAACGGGCACGTCGCGACCTTCGTGCTGGCCCCAAAGTCCGGCGGATTCGCCGGACCGTCCGTGCTCTGGGACAACCCGGCCTGGGGCAGCGGCACCCAGTTCCTCACGTCCGGCCGCTTCACCTCGGCCGCCCCGGGGCTGGACGAGCTGGGCGTCTACTACAACTACGGCAACGGCAAGGCGGTTCTGACCACGCTCACGCCCACGGCCCAGGGCACCTACACCGGCCCGTGGACGCGTTGGACACCGGCCAGCACCACGGGCATCCGGGCAGTCCTCTGACCTGAGAACGCACCGGACGCCGCGTCAGAAGAACGAGGCGGCGTCCGGTGTACGTGCGTGACTCCTAGCGGGCCGACAGCTCCGCCGACAGCAGCTCAGCGATCTGGGCGGTGTTCAGGGCAGCGCCCTTGCGGAGATTGTCGCCGACCAGGAAGAAGTCCAGGGCGCGCGGGTCGTCCAGCGAACGGCGGATCCGGCCGACCCAGGTCGGGTCGGTGCCCACCGCGTCGGTCGGCGTCGGGAACTCACCGGCGGCCGGATCGTCGACGACCACGACGCCCGGTGCGGCCTCCAGCACCTCGCGCGCCTTACCAGCCTCCACTTCGGACCCGAAGATGGCGTGCACGACAGCGGAGTGGCCGGTGATCACCGGTACCCGGACACAGGTCGCCGACACCTTCAGGTCCGGCAGGCCCAGGATCTTGCGGGACTCGTTGCGGAGCTTGAGTTCCTCGCTCGACCAGCCGGCGTCGCGGAGCGAGCCCGTCCACGGCACGACGTTCAGGGCGAGCGGGGCAGGGAAGGGGCCGAGGTCCTCGCCGATCGCCTGGCGGACGTCCCCGGTCCGCGTACCGGCGGAGCGGTCGCCGGCCAGCTTCGCGAGCTGGTCGTGCAGGGTGTCCACACCGGACTGGCCCGCGCCGGAGGCAGCCTGGTACGAGGAGATCATCAGCTCCCGGAGCCCGAACTCGCGGTGGAGCGGGGCCACGGCGATGATCATGGCAAGCGTCGTGCAGTTGGCGTTGGCGATGATGCCGCGCGGCCTGTTCCGGACGTGGTCGGGGTTGATCTCCGGCACGACCAGCGGCACGTCGGGATCCATCCGGAACGCCCCGGAGTTGTCCACGGCGATCGCGCCCTTGGACACGGCGATCGGCGCCCACTCGCGCGAGACCTCGTCCGGCACGTCGAACATCGCGACGTCGACCCCGTCGAAGACCTCCGCCGACAGCGGCAGCACCTCGACCTGCTCGCCACGGCAGCTCAGCTTGCGCCCGGCCGACCGGGGCGAGGCCACCAGCCTGATCTCACCCCAGACGTTCTTACGGCTGCTCAGCAGCTCCAGCATCACGGTACCGACGGCGCCGGTAGCGCCGACCACGGCCAGCGTGGGGAGCTTGCCCATGTTGATTCACCTCTAACGCCGAAGGGTTTGGCTGGTCAGCCGGACGCACCGATTGCATCAATACCACTGGATGGCGGTACTGATGCAATCGGCCGAGCGCTTGTTACCGGCCAGTCCCGGCGTAGACGACCGCCTCTTCCTCGCCGCCGAGCTCGAAAGCCTCGTGGATCGCGCGGACCGCGGCGTCGAGATCGGTGTCCCGGCAGACCACCGAGATCCGGATCTCCGAGGTGGAGATGATCTCGATGTTGACCCCGGCGCTGGCCAGGGCCTCGCAGAAGATCGCCGTGACACCCGGGTGCGAGCGCATGCCGGCGCCGACCAGGGAGACCTTGCCGACGTGGTCGTCGTAGAGCAGGCCCTTGAAGCCGACCTTCTCCTGGATCCGCTGGAGGGCGGCCATCGCGGCCGGGCCGTCGTCCTTCGGCAGGGTGAACGAGATGTCCGTCCGCCCGGTGCCCTCCGTGGAGTTGTTCTGGACGATCATGTCGATGTTCATCTCGGCGTCGGCCACCGCGCGGAAGATCGCGGCCGAGGTGCCCGGCTCGTCCGGCGCGCCGACAATCGTGATCTTGGCTTCGCTGCGGTCGTGCGCGACGCCGCTGATGAGTGCCTGCTCCACGGGAAGATCCTCCATTGACCCGGCGACGATCGTGCCGGGCTTGTTCGAGTACGACGAGCGGACGTGGATCGGCAGGTTGAACCGCCGGGCGTACTCCACGCAGCGCAGCATCAGCACCTTCGCGCCCGTCGCCGCCATCTCCAGCATTTCCTCGTACGTGATCCGGTCGAGCTTCCGCGCGTCCGGCACGATCCGCGGGTCGGCGCTGAACACGCCGTCCACGTCCGTGTAGATCTCACACACGTCTGCGCGCAGGGCTGCGGCCAGCGCGACGGCTGTCGTGTCGGAGCCGCCACGCCCGAGGGTGGTGATGTCCTTGGTGTCCTGTGACACGCCCTGGAAGCCGGCCACGATCACCACGGCGCCCTCGTCGACGGCTGCCTGGAGCCGTCCGGGCGTCACGTCGATGATCCGGGCCTTGCCGTGCGCCGAAGTCGTGATCACGCCGGCCTGCGAGCCCGTGTAGGACTTCGCCTCGTAGCCCAGGTTGTGGATCGCCATAGCCAGCAGGGCCATCGAGATCCGCTCGCCGGCGGTGAGCAGCATGTCCAGCTCACGACCCGCGGGCAGCGGGCTGACCTGGTTGGCCAGGTCGAGCAGTTCGTCCGTCGTGTCGCCCATCGCGGAAACCACCACGACGACGTCGTGGCCTGCCTTGCGAGTGGCGACGATCCGCTCCGCGACCCGCTTGATCCGCTCGGCGTTCGCGACCGAGGAACCGCCATACTTCTGCACGATGAGTGCCACTGATGGCTCCTAACCGAAGATCCTGACCAGCAGCGTACCGGTGAGCGCGATGTGGCCAGAGAACGCGTCCCAGAGTGTGGCTGTGGAATCGGGCACAATCATCGGATGCGCGCTGCCAGCACCCTTGTCCTGCTCGGTACCGCCGCCGCACTGCTCGCGGCGTGCTCGGGGACACCACCGCAGGCCAAACCGACGGCCACCGGTACCAAGCCCGCGCCGTCGCAGGAGCCACGGGCCCGGCTGGGCGGGCTGGCCGCCGCCGCGCTCGACGCGAAGTACACGGCGAACTACACGTACACGCCGAGAAGCGGGACCGCCCGGACGGTGTCGGTGAGCCTCGGCGCCGACGGCACGTGGCGCGTCGACATCCCCGGCGGAGCGCTGGGCGGAGCCGCGAACATCTCGATGCTCGGGCTGAAGGACGGCGTGTACCAGTGCGGGGCAGCCCCGGCACCGGCGCCGACTGGTTCCGCGACGCCGGGCGCGACAGCCGCGCCGTCCACGCTGCCCGTCACGTGCGCGAAGCTGCCGTCGCCGCTGCCGGCCAAGTACGACCCGCGCATCCAGCACCTCTTCACCGACTGG
The DNA here is from genome assembly GCF_000379825.1 of Longispora albida DSM 44784. Classification (GTDB taxonomy): domain Bacteria; phylum Actinomycetota; class Actinomycetes; order Mycobacteriales; family Micromonosporaceae; genus Longispora; species Longispora albida. Next base: position 291,182 of record NZ_KB903835.1, on the reverse strand, counting down.
CTGCCCCCGCTCACCAAGCCGACGTCCGCGCTGTCCGTCTCCGCGACGCAGCAGCTCGCTGGCAGCACCGGCGCGTGTTTCTCCGTCGAGTCGACCTCAGCCTCGGTCGGCGCGCCCGTCGACCCGGGCGTCTACTGCTACTCCGACTCCGGAACCCTGACCGGCGCCCGGATCGGCACCGGCACCCTGGTCCTCGCTGGCACCCCGGCCCCACCCCCGGCCAGCGTCCCGGCCCCGGGCCCGCTGACCGGCACGAACCCGATGCAACTCGCCGCCGTGGGCGCCTCAGCCACCCCGACGAAGAAGCCTTAGGCGTACCGATCAAGAAGACCTTTGAGGTACCTTTGAGGTCATGAGCAGCCCGCTGGAAGAAGTCCCGTTCACTGAACTCATCCAGCAGCCAGTCCGGACAACCGGGCGGCTGGCCGGGCGGCGCGCCCTCAAGCTCCGCCGCCGCGACGCCTTCGACCTGGTGCTGATGTCGGCAGAGCGCGCTGACCAGGAGGGCGAGGTCGTCGATCTGACTGCCCGTCTGCTCGCGGCCGTGATCAGGGAAAAAGGGGGAGCCGAAGTGGTGGCTCGGGTGCTGCCCGATGTCCTGCACTGGGTACGGTTCCTGCCTGACGACGACAAGTCGGAGTTCGCGGCCGAGTTCGTCGACACTGCGGAGGCCGCCGCGTCGATCAACAACGTCGCTCCCATTTCTGTCCTGCTCACCCAGTGGCGGCACACGGCAGAGGTGTACGCGGATCCTGAACTCCTCGCGATCCTCACCCGGCCGCTCGACGGAGACTTCGGCCCCGTGCCGCGGCCAGGTGACGGCGAGTGAGCCCGAAGCGGGGTGACCGGGCAGCGCCACCGCCACGCCCGGGCGAGTACGAGCCGAGATTCGCGAACAACGCGGCAGCCAAGGGCTGGGAGGACCTGCGTAGTCAGGTCCCGGAGAACACACGTGCGGCCTACGACGCGATATCCGCCAACCCCAGGCCCACGCCACCTACGGACCGGCATCATCGCCTCAAGGGTTCGCTGAAGTGGGGAAACCACGGCGGGCGGGCACTCGAGCAATGGCAGTACGAGGTGACCAGCGCCGGCCGGATCTGGTACCTCGTTGACGAGGAGAGTCTCACCGTCTGGCTAACCTTCGCCGGAACCGGCCATCCGAAGATCACCGACTAGGCGGCGCCTGAGGGGTCGTTCAGGCTGTTGAGCTGGGGAAACAGTTATTCATGTCTCAGCCGATGAGACGAATTGTCGTGGCCGGTCACCGTCACGTACGGTGAGCCTGTCATGTGGCACGCGCATCTTCTTAGCTGCCGCGGCAGGGCCCGTCAGACCGGCACCCCGTCGCGGAGTTAGCGCGTCCCTGCGTCAAGGGTCCGCCCGCCCGGTCGTTCTTCTCACCAGCAGACTTCCGGAAGGTGCACGATGTCCCCTTTTCCCGCGCGGTCCCCGTTCGCCACGCAGCAGCCCAGCCAGATGCCCTACGGCCGCTACCAGCCGTACCCGTTCGCCGTGGAGCTGCCGGACCGGCAATGGCCCGGGCGCAGGATCGAACAGGCGCCGCAGTGGTGCGCCGTAGACCTGCGTGACGGTAACCAGGCACTGATCGACCCGATGTCGCCGGAGCGCAAGCGGCGGATGTTCCAGCTGCTGGTGGCGATGGGGTACAAGCAGATCGAGGTCGGTTTCCCCTCGGCCAGCCAGACGGACTTCGACTTCCTGCGGATGCTGATCGAGGACGGGCTGATCCCGGACGACGTGATCATCCAGGTGCTGGTGCAGTGCCGGGAGCCGCTGATCGAGCGGACGTTCGAGGCGCTGCGCGGGGCGAAGCAGGCCATCGTCCACTTCTACAACTCCACGTCCGTGCTCCAGCGGCGGGTCGTGTTCGGGCTGGAGAAGGACGGGATCACCGACATCGCGACGACGGGCGCGCGGCTGTGCCAGAAGTACGCCGAGATGCTGACCCCGGACACCGAGATCTACTACGAGTACTCGCCGGAGTCCTACACGGGCACCGAGCTGGAGTACGCGCTGGAGGTCTGCTCGGCCGTCATCGACGTCATCCAGCCCACGCCAGACCGTCCGATGATCATCAACCTGCCGGCCACGGTGGAGATGGCCACCCCGAACGTGTACGCCGACTCGATCGAGTGGATGCACCGCCGCCTGCCGAGGCGTGAGTCGCTGATCCTGAGCCTGCACCCGCACAACGACCGGGGTACCGGGGTGGCGGCAGCCGAGCTGGGCCTGCAGGCCGGCGCGGACCGGGTCGAGGGCTGCCTGTTCGGCAACGGCGAACGTACCGGCAACGTGGACCTGGTGACCCTGGGCCTGAACATGTTCTCGCAGGGCATCGACCCGTGCATCGACTTCACCGGGATCGACGAGGTGAAGCGGACCGTCGAGTACTGCAACCAGCTGCCGGTGCACGAGCGGCACCCCTACGCCGGCGACCTGGTCTACACCGCCTTCTCCGGCTCGCACCAGGACGCGATCAAGAAGGGGCTGACCGCTGTCGACCCCCGGCTGTGGGAGGTGCCGTACCTGCCGATCGACCCGCAGGACGTCGGCAGGTCCTACGAGGCCGTCATCCGGGTCAACTCGCAGTCCGGCAAGGGCGGCGTCGCGTACGTCATGGAGAGCGAGCATCATCTCGTCCTCCCGCGCAGGCTGCAGATCGAGTTCTCCGGGGTCGTCCAGCGCCACACCGACGGTGAGGGCGGCGAGGTCACCCCGGGCCAGATGTGGGACATCTTCCAGGCCGAGTACCTGACGCCGGGCAGGCTGCGGATCGACTCCTACGGCACGCAGACGCTCGACGGCAAGGTCGAGGTCACCGCGTCGACGACCCTCGGCACCATCTCGGGCGTCGGCAACGGCCCGATCGCCGCGCTCGTCGCCGCGCTGTCCGATGTGGACATCTCGGTGACCGTGCTGGACTACGCCGAGCACGCCCTGACGGCCAGCGCCGACGCGAAGGCCGCCGCCTATGTGGAGTGCGCGGTGAACGGCCAGACGTACTGGGGCGTGGGCCTGTCCAGCAACATCGTCACGGCTTCGCTCCGCGCTGTCGCGAGCGCGGTGAACCGGGCGGGGTAAGGGTCGGGCCGGGGTCGCCCGGGGCCGGGCCAGCTGTGCGGGCTGGGTGGGCTTACCCGGCGGCCTGGGGTGCTGTGCGCAGCAGGTAACCCATCATGGGTTTGGGGTTTGATCTGGGGAGGTCGCGGCGGGGCGGGCGGGCAGGAGTCCGGCCGTCACCGCCGCGCCGAGCACCATGAGCGCGACGCAGTACCAGATCGCGGAGCGGTAGCCGTCGGCGAAAGCCGCCGCGTCGGTGTAGGAGTCCTTACCGAGGCCGGCGAGCAGCGGCAGGGCGGCCACCGCGATCAGACCGGCCGCCCGGGCCACGGCATTGTTCACCCCGCTCGCGACGCCGATGAACTCCTGCGGGGCCGCCGCGAGCACCGAGGACGTCAACGGCACGACGAGCAGGGTCATGCCTGCCCCGAGGACGAGGACACCTGGCAGGACCTCCAGCACGTATGACGGGCCGGCGCCGAGGAGCATGAGCAGGCCGAGGGCGCTGAGCAGCGGGCCGAGGATCAGGGGCAGCCGCGCACCGATCTTCTGGCCGAGCACCCCGGCCCGGGGCGAGAACACCAGCAGGATCAGCGTGAACGGCAGCAGGGTGAGGCCGGCGCCGATGGCCGAATAGCCGGCCGAGATCTGCAGGTAGAGGATGAGGAAGAAGAGGGCACCGGAGAGCGCGGCGTACACGAAGAACGTGACCACGTTGATCACCGCGAAGTCGCGGCACGCGAACAGGCCCGGTGGCAGCATCGGTGCCGTGGAGCGGCGCTCGATCAGCACGAAGCCGATCCCGGCCAGCACGCCGGCCAACCCGGCCAGCCAGCTTCCGTCGATCAGCGCGTAGGTGATCGCACCCAGTGAGATCGCACCGATCGCGGCACCGGGCACGTCGAACCTGGCGGCCTTGCCGGGGGTGCGGCTCTCCGGGACGTACAGGAAGATGCAGACCAGGACCACGACGGCCAGCGGGATGTTCAGGAAGAACACCCAGCGCCAGCTGAGCGCGTCGACCAGCCAGCCGCCGACGAACGGCCCGACAGCCGCGGCCACGCCGCCCAGCCCCGCCCACAGGCCGATCGCGCGGCCACGGTCCTCCGGCGCGAACGACGACTGGATCAGGGCCAGGGAACCGGGAGTGAGCAGCGCCGCGCCAATCCCCTGGAGGATGCGGGCAGCGACCAGCAGGCCAACCGAACCGGCGAACCCGCACATCACCGAGGCGACCGTGAACCACACGACGCCGACGAGAAAGATCAGACGACGGCCGTACCGGTCGCCCAGCGCCCCGCCGAGCAGCACGAACGCCGCCAGGGTGAGCGTGTAGCCGTTGACCGTCCACTGGAGCCCGTCGAGCCCGGCGCCGAGATCTCGGCCGAGGTGCGGCAGGGCGACGTTGACGACAGTGGAGTCGAGCAGGGCCATACCGGAGGCCAGGACCGTGGCGGTCAGCGTGCCCCGGCCGGCTGCTTCCTTGATGCGCACAAAACCGTCCTCAGGCGAGCGAGCGGGGTGCGTCAGGAAATTGTGGCACGGTTGCGCTGTCTGCGACCGGCAAGGCATTCTGGGGCGTGTCTCCCCGAATTCTCCCGCTCGTCGCGGGTGTCACGCTCGTGCTGCTCGGGGGATGCAGCACCCCGCCGGCCACCGGTTCGCCCTCGCGGGCCGAGGCGGCCACGAACCAGCTCTCGCAGCTCACCGTCCGGCCTGCCGGCGGGATGGCCGGGTACAGCAGGGAGAAGTTCCCGCACTGGTCGGCTGTGGCCAATGGCTGCGACACCAGGGAATTCGTCCTGAAGCGCGAGGGCACCGGGATCAAGACCGACAAGAACTGCAAGGTCACGGCTGGCCGGTGGCGCTCGCCGTACGACGACAAGCAGCACACCGCAGCGTCCGACCTGGACATCGACCACATGGTGCCGCTGGCGAACGCCTGGCGGTCCGGCGCGAACGAGTGGGACAACGACCGGCGCGGCGAGTTCGCCAACGACCTCGACCGGCCGCAGCTGTTCGCCGTGACCAACAGCGTGAACAGGGCGAAAGGCGACCAGGACCCGTCACAGTGGAAGCCGCCGAACCGGTCCTACTGGTGCGAGTACGCGGTGAACTGGATCGCGGTGAAGAAGCACTGGGCGCTGTCGGTGACGAGCGCTGAGCGAGACGCGCTCAAGGACATGCTCTCGGCTTGTACGTAAAAGTTAACAGAGATCCCCTACGGACGGTATCGGGCGACGAGCCGGCTGCGGGTCACCCGCGCCCTGGCTACGGTCTGCTCGTGCCTCATGACATCTCAGCAAGTGCCGCAGGGACCTGGAAACTCGGCGACCTCACCGTCAACCGGATGGGCTTCGGCGCCATGCGGATCACCACGCGGAGCGACGGCAGCGCAATGGACCGGGCGGAGGCGGTCTCATTGCTCCGGCAGGCCCGTGAACTGGGCGTCAACCACTTCGACACCGCCTCCTTCTACTTCTCCCCCGGCGGCGTCCTGGAGATCGGCAACGGGCCGCGCCTGTCGGCCAACGAACTGATCCGGGAGGCCTTCGCCGGGGACGAGGACGTGGTCGTCACGACGAAGGTCGGGCCGGGCTTCGCCGCCGACGGCTCGTTCTACTTCGCCGAGCCGGACCAGCTCCGCCACCAGGTCGAGGTCAACCTCCGTGAGCTGGGCCGCGACCACCTCGACGTGGTCAATCTCCGGATGGGCTTCCCGGTCCCGATCGAAGACCGATTCGCTGTACTGGCGGAACTGCGCGAAGCCGGCCTGATCCGCCACCTCGGCGTGTCGGCCGTGAACGCCGAGCAGCTGGCCGCCGCCCAGGCCATCGCGCCGGTCGTCTGCGTGCAGAACCCGTACGGCGTGGACTTCCGGCGGGACCGCAACGACGCCTTCGCGCGCTCGTGCGGCGAGCAGGGCATCGCGTTCGTGCCGTTCTTCGCGATCGCGGGGGCCGGGAAGGAATCGGGTGCCGCGCAGAAGCAGTCCAGCGTGGTCGAGGACATCGCGCGCGGGCACGGCGTGACGGCACACCAGATCCGGCTCGCGTGGACGCTGCACCAGGGCTCGCACGTGCTGGCGATCCCCGGTACGAGCAAGCCGTCGAACCTGCTCGCCAACGTCGCGGCCGGCGCGATCCAGCTCAGCGAGACAGAGCTGAACCTGCTGGACGGGCTGGCCTCGTAGCCGGAACTTTCGTGCCAAGCTGAGGCCATGAAGACTGACATCGTGGCCGGGCCGGGTGGCGTGATGACCGAAGAGGTCGGCGTGGTCACCGGGGAGCTGACACTGTGGACGGTCGCCGAGGACGGCAAGGCGACCGTGAAGGTGCAGTACAAGGACGCAGACGAGTGGTACACGGCGTGCCGGGTACCACTCGCCGACCCAGCCGCGGCTGTGCACGCCGCGGCCGTCGCGCTGCTGGACCGCCCTGCTGGTTAGCGGTTGACCGTGATCTCCCCGGAGGCGATCTCCTTGGTCCAGTGGCAGGCCACCTTGTGCCCCGGCTTGATCTCCGTCAGCGCGGGGCGCTCGGTGTCGCACCGGGTCGCCTGCACCCACGGGCAGCGGGTCCGGAAGCGGCAGCCGGTCGGCGGGTTCGCCGGGGACGGCAGGTCGCCACGGAGCAGGATGCGCTCCCTGCGGTCCTCCACCTCCGGGTCCGGTACCGGGACGGCGGACATCAGCGCCCGGGTGTAGGGGTGCAGCGGCTCGGCGTACAGGGCCCGGGAGGAGGCCTCCTCGACCAGGCCGCCCAGGTACATCACGCCGACGGTGTCGGAGATGTGCCGGACGACGGCCAGGTCGTGGGCGATGACCAGGTAGGTCAGGCCGAGCTCGCGCTGGAGGTCGGCCAGCAGGTTGATCACCTGGGCCTGGATCGACACGTCCAGCGCCGAGACCGGCTCGTCGGCCACGATCAGGTCCGGCCCGAGCACCAGGGCCCTGGCGATGCCGATCCGCTGGCGCTGCCCGCCGGAGAACTCGTGCGGGTAGCGGCTCATCGCCCAGCGGGGCAGGCCGACAGCGTCGAGCGTCTCCACCACCCGGTTGCGGCGCTCGGCGGCCGAGTCGCCGATCCCGTGCGCGACCAGGCCCTCGGTGAGGATCGACTCGACGTTCTGCCGGGGGTCCAGGCTGGACATCGGGTCCTGGAAGATCATCTGCATCCGGCGGCGGGCCTTGCGCAGCGTCTCGCCCTTCAGGGCTGCCACGTCGACACCGTCGAAGACGACCTGCCCGTCGGTCACCGGATTCAGCCGGAGCAGCGCCCGGCCCAGCGTCGACTTGCCGCAGCCGGACTCGCCGACCAGGCCGTACGTGCCGCCGCGTGGCACGTCGAGGTCCACGCCGTCCACCGCGTACACGTGCCCGACCGTCCGGTCGAAGATCACGCCACGGCGGATCGGGAAGTGCACCTTGAGGCCGCGCACGGACAGCAGCGTCTCCGGCATCCCGTTCTCCTGTACGTCAGTCATTGCTGTGCCTCACCGGATTCACGCAGCGGTACTCGTGCCCGGTGAACGTGGCGTCCAGCTCGGGCGGGGCTCCGACGCACGCCTCCACCGGCCGGTCGCACCTCGGCTGGAAGGCGCAGCCGGACGCCCAGGGCAGCGCGTCACGTACCGAGCCGCGGATCGGGGTCAGCGGCTCGGACTCCAGCGCGTCGAGCCGCGGAATCGACCCGAGCAGCCCGTGCGTGTACGGGTGCAGCGGAGCCGCGAACAACGGCCGCCGGGCGGCTGTCTCGATGATCCGTCCCGAGTAGAGCACGTTGACCGTGTCGCACATCCCGGCAACGACGCCCAGGTCGTGCGTGATCATGATCAGGGCGGTGCCGAACTCGTGCACCAGGTCCTTGAGCAGTTCGAGGATCTGGGCCTGGATCGTCACGTCGAGCGCGGTCGTCGGCTCGTCGGCGATCAGGAGGCGTGGCCGGCACGCCACGGCCATCGCGATCAGTGCCCGCTGCCGCATGCCGCCGGAGAGCTGGTGCGGGTACTCCTTGAGCCTGCGCTTGGGATCGGGGATCCCGACCCGGTCGAGCAGGTCGGCGGCCTCCCGTCCGGCGGCGTCGCCCTTCATGCCCCGGTGCCGTTTGAGCACCTCCGTGACCTGGAGGCCGATCGGGATCACCGGGTTCAGCGAGGACAGCGGGTCCTGGAAGATCATGGCGACGTCCTTGCCCCGGACGTCGCGCATGTCGCGTGGCGCGAGGCCGAACAGGTCCGTGCCGTCGAACACCGCCTTGCCGCCGAGTTCCACGCCGCGCCGGGGCAGCAGCCCCATGATCGCCAGCGAGGTCACGCTCTTGCCGCAGCCCGACTCGCCGACCAGGCCGACGACCTGGCCGGCGTCGACGGTGAAACTGACCCCGTCGACCGCGCGCACGGCGGCCTCGCCCCGGCGGACGAACGCCACCGACAGGTCCTGCACATCAAGCAGAGTCATGGTCTACCGCCGCAGCTTCGGGTCGAGGGCCTCGCGCAACGCCTCGCCCAGCAGGGTGAAGCCGAGCGCGGTGATGATGATCGCCACCGCAGGGAAGACGGCGAACCGGGGCGCGGACGACAGGTACCGCTGGGCGTCCGTGAGCATCACGCCCCACTCGGGGAACGTGGTGTCCGCGTTGCCCAGCCCCAGGTACGACAGGCCGGCCGCCTCGATGATCGCGATGCCGAGCAGCAGCGTGACCTGCACGATCACCGGGGCCAGCGAGTTGGGCACGATGTGGGACAGCACGATCCGTGGCTTGCGGATGCCGAGCGAGGTCGAGGCCAGCACGTAGTCGGCCTGCGCCTGGGCGATCATCGAGCCACGCAGCAGCCGGGCGAAGATCGGGATCTGCACCGTGCCCACGGCGATCATGACGGTGGCGACGCTCTGGCCGATCATGGCCGCGATGCTGATCGCGAGCAGCAGGCCGGGGATCGACAGCATCATGTCCATCAGGCGCATGATGATCGAGTCGATCCAGACGCCGATCCGGCCGCCGAGGCCAGCGGAGGCACCGGCGATCCCGCCGAGCAGCGCACCGAACACCAGGCCGAACAGTGTGGCCACGACGCCGACCAGCAGCGACTGCTGCGCGCCGACGATCATGCGGCTGAACTCGTCGCGGCCCTGGTGGTCGATGCCGAGCCAGTTCTCGGCCCTGGGACCGGGGAAGAGGGCCTGCGACTCGCTGACCTCACCCAGCCACGTCGTCGCCGTCGGGCTGTACGGGACCAGGAACGGCCCGATCACCGCCACCACCAGGAAGATCGCGATGATGATCGCGCCGGTGATCGCCATCGGGTTGCCCCGGAGCCGCTTGAACGCAGCCTTCCACAGGGTCTCGCCGGTCTCCGAACGCTGCGCTGACAGGGCCGCGAGAGCGTCGATCTTGTCGGTCTTCTTGCTCATCGCACCCTCACCCGCGGATCGATCAGGCTGTACGAGACGTCGACGGCCAGGTTCACCAGGACGTACACGAGAGCGATCATCATGATGAAGCCCATCAGGACCGGATAGTCCCGGAACTCGATCGCGTCCTTGAGGAACGAGCCGATCCCGCCGAACGCGAACACCGTCTCGGTGAGCACAGCGCCGGACAGCAGGCCGCCGACCGCCAGGCCCACCGTCGTCGCCACCGGCAGCAGCGCGTTACGCAGAACGTGCCGGCTCCGTACCGTCTGCTCGGTGAGACCCTTGGCCTCTGCCGTGCGCACGTAGTCCTCGCTGAGTACCTCCAGGACGCTGGCCCTGGTGATCCGCACGATGATCGCCAACGGCACGCTGGCCAGCGCGATACCCGGCAGGATCAGGTGCATCAGCGCGTCCCACGAGGCGTCCCACTCCTGGGTGAGGATGCCGTCGAGGACGAAGAAGCCGGTGACCCGGGTCGCGTCGAGCAGCTCGTCCTGCCGCCCCGAGGACGGGAACCAGTGCAGCTGCACGGCGAAGACCAGCTTCAGCAGGTACGCGAGGAAGAAGATCGGGATGCAGATGCCGATCAGGGAACCGCCGACCGCAGCGCTGTCGAGGAAGCCTCCGCGCCGCCGGGCCGCCAGGTACCCGAGGGGAATGCCCAGCCCGATCGCGATGGTCAGGCCGACCACGGTCAGCTCGACCGTCGCCGGGAAGCGCTGGAGGAATTCCGTGGTCACCGACCGTCCGGTCTGGATGGAGTCACCGAAGTCGAACTGGATCAGCTTGCGCATGAACCGGCCGTACTGCACGTACAGCGGCTGGTCCAGGCCGAGGGACTCGCGGATCTGGGCGCGGCGCTCCTCTGTGGCGCGCTCGCCGAGGATCGAGGTCTCCGGGCCGCCCGGCAGCCGGTGCAGCCACACGAACAGCAGCAGCGACAGGCCGAACATGGTCGGGACCAGCTGGAGCAGCCTGCGGACGATGAATCGAAGCATGGGCACCTCTCGGTTCGCCCACAGCGCCCCCGGGGATGACCACCCCGGGGGCGCCGCGCGCAGGCCGTACTAGGAAGTGAACTCGGCCGTGAAGAACTTCTCGTCGGTCAGCGGGCTCGCCTTGACACCCGTGACGTTCTTGGCGAAGGCCAGCGACGGCGGAGACGAGGACAGCGGCAGGCCGGGGAGGAACTCCATCAGCTGCTTGTTGATCTCCTTGTACTGCGCGATCCGCTTGTCGCGGTCGGGCTCGGCGTCGACCTTCGCCAACGCGCCGAAGATCTCGGCGTTGTTGAAGCCCCACTCGGCCTTCGGGCGGCCGAAGAAGGTACCGGCGAAGTTGTAGCCCTCGTTGTAGTCACCGGTCCAGCCGAGCAGCCACAGGTCGGGCTTGCCGGCCCGGACGTCGTCCAGGTAGGTCGGCGACCACTTCTCCGGCACCGGGGTGACCTTGAAGCCGGCCTCCTCCAGGCCGCCCTTGACGATCTCGAAGATGTCCTTCGGGCTCGGCATGTAGGGGCGGGTGACCTCGGTCGGGTAGTAGAACTTCACCTCGAGGCCCGTGGCGCCGGCCTCGGCGAGCAGCGACTTGGCCTTGTTGACGTCACGCGGGTACTTCTTGACGTCCGGCGAGTACCCCTCGACCGAGTCGGGCATGAACTGGTCGGCGACCTTCGCGCCGGCCGGCAGCTTCGACTTGACCAGCGCCTCGCGGTCGACGGCGTAGGCGATAGCCTGCCGGACCCGCACGTCGGCCAGCTTCGGGTTGTCCTGGCCGATGCCCAGGTAGAGCACGTTGAACGGGTCACGGGCCGGGACGTTGAACTTGGCTTCCTTCAGCTTCGGCACGTCGGCCGGCGCGACCAGGTCGTAGCCCTGGATCTCGTTGGCTTCCAGCGCCTGGCGGCGCGCGTTCTCGTCGGGGATGGCCCGGAACACCAGCTTGGCGATCTTGGCCTTGTCGCCCCAGTAGCCGTCGTAGCGGCTCATGGTGACCCGCTTGTTCGCCCGGTCCCAGCCGTCCAGCTTGAACGGGCCGGTGCCGACCATCTTCTCCAGCGCGTACTTCGGGTACGTCAGGTTGGCGGCGGTGCCTTCCATCTTGTCGCTCGCGTAGGCGGCGATCGCCTTCGGGCTCTGGATGGAGAACGCCGGCAGGGTGAACGCGCCGGGCAGGCGGCTCGTCGACTTGTTCAGCGTCAGGACGGCGGTCTTCGCGTCGGTCGCCTTGCAGCCCTTGTAGTTGGAGGCCGGGGCGGTCGCGCTCTCGTTCTTGGCGAAGCCACCGAACGTGTCCAGCCAGTACTCGGCGACGTTCTGGAAGAGGCCGGAGTAGTTGTGCCAGCGGTCGAAGTTCGCGCAGACGGCCTCGGCGTTGAAGTCCGTGTCGTCGTGGAACTTGACCTTCTCCCGCAGGTTGAACGTCCACACCGTACCCTCGGCGTTGACGCTCCACTTCTCCGCGAGCCGTGGCACCAGCTTCGCCGAGCCGAGCTCGTTACCGATCAGGGTCTCCAGGACCTGGCGCGGCACCCGGTACGTCTCGCCGTCGGTGGCCAGGGACGGGTCGAGCACCTTCGGCTCACCCGCGGTACCGAAGATGAGGGTCTTGTCCTTGCTCTTGTCGCCCTTGCTCTCTTCGCGCTTGCTCTCCGCGCAACCGGCGGCACCAACCGCCAGCGCGGCGATCGCTGTGAGCGCGATCGCGGTCCTCAACCTGCTCCGTTGCATTGTCCCACCTCGGCCTTGTGACTGGGGTCACTCGATAGCCGCACCTTAATGGGTCTCGCACTGGGTGGGAACACCTCGCGATCGGCCGGAACCAAATTGTGCCCCGGGTCACTGTGGATCATCGCTCTGAACTGGACCGGAGACTCCGCTGAGGTACGCGGCGCTGATCATCAGGACGCCGGTGAAGCCGGCCAGCGCCGCCCAGCACACCGGGAACCGCCAGCCGTCCACATCGGCCGTGACGAAGAGGTACAGCGACACCGGGAGGAGCACGGCCTCAGCGATCATCGCGGCCCGGGCCGGCACGCTCACCCGCCAGGCGACCCGCGGGAACATCTGCGGCAGCCCGCCGCCGTAGACGCGGACGCAGGCAGCCGTGGCCATCGCGAGCACGAGCCCCAGGAAAGCCAGGATGATCTCGAGACGCGACGGCGCGGAACCAGCCAGCAGCAGACCGTAAAGGGCCACGGCACACGCGGCACCACACCAGCCGGCCATGTAGGCCCAGCGCGCGAAGGACGTCATCCGCTCATAGTGGAGGATCGCCAGCGGCCGATCAAAGGATCCGCGGTCAGGTGTACGACTCGGGGAACTCCAGGTACTCCTCGTACGCGGCGGTGCTGACGACGCCGATCCCGAAGAGTGCCGCCGCGAGGCAGGCCAGGAGCCCCTGCCCGGTCAGCAGGTCGCTGTACTCCAGGAAGATGACGGCGAACGGCAGGACGGCCGAGACCGCCGTGACCGTCCGTGACATCCAGCCGAGCTGCCAGGGCCGGATCCGCTGGCCTTCCGGCTGCACGCTCAGCTGCATGTAGAAGCCGGTACCGCCCAGCAGTGCGGCGCAGAGCAGCACCAGCCAGTACCAGGAGCCGGCTGGCTCGTCCCCGGTTGCCAGAGCGAACAACACCAGGGACGCAGCCATGCCGAGCATGCTCAGCCGGCCCATCCAGCGCGCCAGGTCCACCATGCATCCATGATGGACGATGACGCGGGTTCTAGAGAGCCCGGCGGCCCTCGAAGGCCCGGCCGAGGGTGATCTCGTCGGCGTACTCCAGGTCGCCGCCGACCGGGAGGCCACTGGCCAGCCGGGTCACCGACAGGCCCATCGGCTTGATGAGCAGCGCCAGGTACGTGGCGGTCGCCTCGCCCTCGGTGTTCGGGTCGGTGGCCAGGATCAGCTCCTTGACCTCGCCGTCCCGCAGCCGGGTCAGCAGCTCGCGCACCCGGAGCTGGTCGGGGCCTATGCCCTCCAGCGGGTTGATCGCGCCGCCGAGCACGTGGTACCTGCCGCGGAACTCGCCGGTCTTCTCGATCGCGACGACGTCCTTCGGCTCCTCGACCACGCAGATCACCTCGGTACCGCGCCGCGGGTCACGGCAGATCCGGCAGGTGTCGGACTCGGCGACGTTGAAACACAGGTTGCAGAACCGGACGAGCTCCTTCACCCGGTTCAGCGCGCCGGCCAGCCGGTGCACGTCGGCCGGGTCGGCGGAGAGAATGTGGAACGCGAGCCGCTGCGCGCTCTTCGGGCCGATGCCCGGGAGCTGGCCCAGCTCGTCGATCAGGTCCTGGATGGCGCCCTCGTACACGTGCCCCTACATCCCCGGCAGGCCGAGGCCGCCCAGCGCGCCGGCGATCGGGCCCATCGTCTTCTCGGTGAGCTTCTGCGCCTCGGCGCCAGCCGCGTGCACCGCAGCCACGACCAGGTCCTCCAGGGTCTCCACGTCGTCGGCGTCCACGACCTTCGGGTCGATCTTGATCGCGGTGAGCACGCCGGCCCCGGTCATGGTCGCGGTCACCAGGCCACCGCCAGCGCTGCCGGACACCTCCGCCTCGGCCAGCTGCGCCTGCGCGGCAGCCATCTGCTGCTGCATCTGGGCGGCCTGCTGCATGATCTTCTGCATGTTCGCCACGGCGGGATCCCCCTGGAGTAGGTACGTCGCCCCTCAGCGTATCGGGGTGCGCGCCGGGGGCTTGCGTGGCGTACCTACAGGCGGGTCACGTGAGTTCGCATGGCCTTGTCGGCGAAGGTCTGGCGCTGGGCGTCCCAGATCGGCATGAACCAGCCGAGCAGCACCGGCACCGTGTCGAAGACGTGGGCGAGGTCGCGCAGGAAGGCCCGGCCGACGCCGATCGGCTCACCGGAATCCACCGAGACCAGCCGCGATCGCAGTACCCTGCGGCCGATGGTCTGCCCGGTCCGGCCGCCGAAGACCCAGCGGTTGACCACCACGAACGCGGCCCAGGCCGCCAGCGCGCTCAGATAGGCGGGCTGGTTGCCGGAGAGCTGGGCCGCGATCACCAGGCCGAGAGGCAGGCTGTCGATCACGTACCCGGCGGCCCTGCGGCCCCAGCTCGCGTACTTGGGCAGCTTGTGCGCGGGAACCCGCTGACCACGGGACTTCTTCGCCATGAGACCAGAAGTGTGGCCCGCGACACATCGACCGTCAAGAGTGGGTTACGAGAGCTTCTCCGCGCCGAGGTGCTCGGAGAGGAGTTTCATGGCCTGTTCCTCGACGGTCTGGTGGGCCACGGCGTTGTCGACGATCTCGTCGCCCGGTTCGTCGCCGGGCTCGAAGCCCTCGTAGGTCACAGTGGACGCGGCCGGTGCCTCGGCTGCGGGTGGCTGCGGGGCCTGGGCCTGCATCGGGGCAGGTGGTGGTGGCTCGTCCTCGTCCACCGGCGGCGGCATGTCCGGCCAGGGCTCGTCATCGTGTACCGGCGGAGCCGCCGCGACCGGTGCCGACCGTGGCGCGGGCGCCTGAGCCGGGGCGGGCCGGGCGGGGGCCGGCTGGGGCCTGGGAGCTGCCGCCGGCGCGCTGGCCGCCGGGCGGGTACCCGCGCCACCGATGTCGCAGCGGATGGTGAGCTTCCAGCCGAGTACCTGGTAGACGGCCTCCTGCACGATCTCGGCGGCCTTGGTCACCGCGTCGGCGTGGAACTTGTTCTGGCACAGCAGGTCGAGGGTGTCCCCGTCGAGCGCGCGGACCGTCACGTCCCTGACCAGCGCGGCGGCCCGGGGACTGCGGTTGCGTACCTGGGTGAGCACCTGGTCCCACGCGTGCTGGACCGTGGAGACGTCCCGGGCACCGGAGGCTGCGGGAGCGGCCGGAGCCGGGGCCTGGACAGGCGCCGGAGCCGGGGGCTGCTGGACCGGGGCCGGTGTGGGCTGCACGGGAGCCGGGGCCTGGACAGGCGGGGCCGGCGCGGGGGCCGGCTGTACGGGGGCCGGGGTCTGGGCCGGGGGTGGCGTGGCCGGGGTGGGGGCGGGTTGCACCGGGGCGGCCGGGGGCGGTGCGACGGGAGGCTGGGGCGGCGTCGCAGGTACAAAATCAGAGGTTTGGATCTTGGTTTGCCCGCGTTCGAGGCGTTCGACGCGCTGGAGGAGAGCCGCGGACGACTGGTCGGCGGCCGGGAGCAGCATCCGGGCGCAGATCAGCTCCAGGGTGAGCCGGGGTGCCGTCGCGCCGCGCATCGTGGCCAGCCCGTCGTGGACCAGGTCGGCGAGGCGGGACAGCTCGCCGGGGCCGAGGCGCAGCGCCTGCTGGGTCATGCGCTCGACCTCGTCGGCCGGCACGTCGAGCAGGCCCTTGGTGATCGCGTCGGGGACCTGGTGCAGGACGATGAGGTCGCGGAGGCGTTCGAGCAGGTCGGTGGCGAAGCGGCGGGGCTCGTGCCCGGCCTCGGCCACCTTGTCGATCGTGGCGAACAGCTTCGCGCCGTCGACGTCGGCCAGCGCGTCACAGGCCTCGTCGATCAGGGCCGCGTCGGTCACGCCGAGCAGGGCAACGGCCCGCTGGTAGGTGACGCCCTCCTCGCCGGCACCGGCGATGAGCTGGTCGAGGATCGACAGTGTGTCACGGGCCGAGCCGGTGCCGGCCTTGACGACCAGCGGGAAGACCGCAGGTTCGACCTTCACGCCCTCTGCGGCGGCGAGCTGCTCACAGTAGGGCCGCAGGATGCCCGGCGGGATCAGCCGGAACGGGTAGTGGTGGGTCCGGGAGCGGATGGTGCCGAGCACCTTCTCCGGCTCGGTGGTGGCGAAGACGAACCGCACGTAGTCCGGCGGCTCCTCGACCAGCTTCAGCAGCGCGTTGAACCCGGCGGACGAGACCATGTGCGCCTCGTCGATCACATACACCTTGTACCGGGACGAGACCGGCGCGAAGAACGCCTTCTCCCGCAGCTCACGGGCGTCGTCCACCCCACCGTGCGAGGCGGCGTCGATCTCGATCACGTCGATCGAGCCCGCGCCGTCCGGCGCCAGGTCGCGGCAGGACCGGCACTCGCCGCACGGGTGCGGGGTCGGGCCCTTCTCGCAGTTCAGCGAGCGGGCCAGGATGCGGGCGCTGGACGTCTTGCCGCAGCCGCGCGGGCCGGAGAACAGGTAGGCGTGGTTGATCCGGCCGTTGCTCAGCGCCTGGATCAACGGCACTGTGACGTGGTCCTGTCCGATGACCTCGTCAAACGTCCTCGGCCGGTATTTGCGGTACAGGGCAGTCACGCCCACTACTCTCTCATGCCGCACCCCCTCCCACACCGCCATCGTGATCTGGGTCAGCCTCGTGGCGGGCAGCGGCTGGCGCCGATGGCGGCGCGGGTAGCCTGCTGGGCATGCGCCGGTTCCTGTCCCCCCGGTGGCTGCTGGTGCACCTGCTCGTGGCCGCCGCTGTCGCGGTCATGCTCGGGCTCGCCTGGTGGCAGATCGGCCGGGCCCAGGGCGGCAACGCGCTCAGCATCGGCTACTCGCTGGAGTGGCCGGTCTTCGCCGCGTTCACGATCTACTTCTGGATCAAGGCGATCCGGCAGGACCTGCAGCGCAACCCCCTGCTGGCCGAGCCGGAACCCGAGGAGCCGGACAACCCGGTGGCCAGGCTGGCAGCCGAGCGCGCACAGGCCAGGCAGGCCGCCCGCGCCGCTGACCCGGAGACCGCCGAGTACAACCACTACCTGGCCTGGCTCAGCGCCAACCCGCACCGCCAGCCGTCGGATTACCCCGGACCACCGAAACTGGAGAAGTCATGAGCGCCGCCATCACCCGGTTCCGGATCGCCGCGTACGTCGTCGGCTGTTTCCTGATCGCGCTGGTCGTCGTGACCATGCCGCTCAAGTACCTCGCGCAGATCCCCGAGCCCGCCGCGATCATCAGCCCGATCCACGGCTTCTGCTACATGGTGTACGTGGTGCTCACCTTCGACCTGGGCCGCCGCTCCGGCTGGCCGCTCGGCCGGACGATCGGCTACATGCTCGGCGGCACCGTCCCGTTCGTCTCGTTCTACGTCGAGCGCCGCGCCGTCGCGTCCGCCGTGGAACCTGTCGCCGCCTGAAGTCCTGTCGTACGTGGCGAGTACGGTAGTCAACCGTGACTCGCGACGTGGAAAAGCTGCTGGCCGCCGCCGTCGGAGCCGTACCGGGCGGTGCCGAACGGCCAGGCCAGAAGCAGATGGCCCTCGCGGTCGCCGACGCGATGAAGACGGGCGAGCACCTGCTCGTGCAGGCCGGCACCGGTACCGGTAAGTCGCTCGCCTACCTCGTCCCGGCCCTGCTCTCCGACACCCCCGTCGTGGTGTCCACCGCCACGCTCGCGCTCCAGGCCCAGCTCGTGAACGGCGACCTGCCGAGGCTGGCAGCGGCCGTCGAGCCCGTCCTCGGCAAGAAGCCGGTGTACGCGCTGGTCAAGGGCCGCCACCACTACCTCTGCCTCGCCAAGCTCGACTCCTCCACAGTGGACGAGCCGGACCTGTTCTCCGCCGGGGCCGACGACGGGCCGAAGTGGCTCGGCCAGGCAGGGAAGCTCGGCCAGCAGGTCCAGCGGATCCGCGACTGGGCACAGACCACCACCGAGGGCGACCGCGACGAGCTGGACCCGGGTGTCGACGACACGGCCTGGCGGGCCGTGAGCATGCCGGCCCGCGAGTGCATCGGCGCGCAGAAGTGCCAGTTCGGGCCGGAGTGCTTCGCCGAGCAGTCCCGCGAGCGGGCCAGGGCCGCCGACATCGTCGTCACCAACCACAGCCTGCTGGCCTTCGACTCGATGGCCGGGCGGCACATCCTGCCCGACCACGACGTCCTGATCATCGACGAGGCGCACGAACTGGCCGAGCGGGTCACCAGCGCCACCCAGGCCGAGCTGACCACCAGCGCACTGGACACCGCGGCCCGGCGTGCCCGTCAGCACATCGAGGCCGGGGCGTACGAGCGGCTGGTCGAGGCCTCCGACTCGCTGGCCGTCGCGCTCGGCGACGCCAGGCCGGGCAGGATCGAGCAGCTGCACGGGCAGCTCCGCGAGGCTCTGACCATTGTGGACTCGGCCTGCCGGTTCGCCATCGAGGCGATCGGGGACATCAAGAACGACGACCCCTCCGCCGTCGACAAGCAGCCGGCCAAGGTCAACCTGACGCAGATCACCGAGACGGCCCAGCGGCTCCTCGAAGAGGCCGCCCACGACGTCGCCTGGGTCGAGAAGGACGACCGGGGCAACCGGCGCGCCGTCCTCGTCGCCCCGCTGTCGGTGGCCGGCACCCTCACCGAGACCCTGTACCCGGAGCGGGTCGTCATCGCCTCGTCGGCGACGCTCGCGCTCGGCGGGGAGTTCAAGGCCGTCGCGCGCTCGCTCGGCCTGCCGCTCGACGAAAAGCCCGAAGCCGGGCTGCGCTGGACGTCCCTCGACGTCGGCTCGCCCTTCGACTACCCGAAACAGGGCATCCTCTACGTCGCCTCCCACCTGCCACGGCCCCAGATGTCCGGCCTGCCGGACGCCGCGGCCGAGGAACTGGTCGAGCTGGTGCAGGCGCTCGGCGGCCGGTCCCTCGGGCTGTTCAGCTCGCGCAAGGCCGCCGAACGGGCAGCGGAGGTGGTCAGGGAACGCACCGACCTCACAGTGCTGCTCCAGGGCGAGGAGTCGCTGCCGCTGCTGGTCAAGCGGTTCAAGGCCGAGCCGGACACCTGCCTGTTCGGCGTGATGTCCCTCTGGCAGGGCGTCGACGTGCCCGGTGACGCCTGCCAGCTGGTCGTCATCGACCGGCTGCCCTTCCCCCGCCCCGACGAGCCGCTGCTCGCCGCCCGGTCGGCGGCCGTCGACGCGGCAGGCGGGTCGGGGTTCGCCTCGGTCAGCGTCCCGCACGCCGCCGTCCGGCTCGCTCAGGGCGCCGGCCGGCTGATCCGGACACTCGGCGACAAGGGCATGGTCGCGGTACTCGACTCGCGGCTGCACACGCAGCGGTCGTACGGGCCGTTCCTGCGGAAGTCGCTGCCGCCGTTCTGGTACACGACGGACCCGGGCGTGGCCAGGTCAGCGCTGAAGCGGCTCAAGGAGAGCAACGAGAAGTAGGTCAGAGCCAGCCGAACATCGTGGCCGCGCTGGACAGGATGCCCGCGACCATCCCCACCAGGGCCAGCGTGGCGAGGATCCGGACGGCCAGCCGCTTGCCCGGCGGCAGGGAGGACGCCGAGCTGGCGACCTTCCCGAGCTGCTCCAGCTCCCCCTCGATCAGCAGGGGGCTGGTCCGGGTCTGAGGCAGGCCCGGATAGCTGTCGGCGGCGTTTTCGGGCCGTGGACGGCCCCCGTGCGGCGCATACATGTATTCGAGTATGCGGCACGGGGGACCGAGATCGTTTTCCCTGCTAGAGGTAGAGACCTGTGGCGTCGGGTTCTACCCGTTTGGCCGCCACAGCGTGGATGTCGCGCTCGCGGAGCAGGATGTAGTCACGGCCGTGCAGCTCCACCTCCGAGCGGTCCTCGGGGTCGAAGAGCACCCGGTCACCCGTGGACACCGCGCGCACGTTCGGGCCGACAGCCACGGCGGTGGCCCAGGACAGCCGCTGGGCGATCGAGGCGGTCGCCGGGATCACGATGCCAGCGGCGGAGCGGCGTTCACCGTCGCCGCCCTCAAGCTGGACGAGCAGCCGGTCGTGCAGGAGGCGGATGGGCAGCCCATCGTTGGTCTCGGTGTCGGTCACGCCTATTCACGCTACCTGGCCCCTTGCGAGCGCGACTATGGTGGTGTTCAGGCTCGATGGACCCGGGGGGTGCCCACTGACCAGGATGAGGCGGTTCGGCGTGCGCGCTCGCAACGCGTGGGAGGCCGTCCGCGCACCCGTCAGGGCCGCGGCCGAGCGCCGCGACCAGGAATTCACTCCGCCTCCGGCCCCGCAGCCGGAGCCGGATGCCGTGCCGGATCCCGATCCGGACCCGGAGCACGACGTGCCGCGCGGGGTGCGGGTCGCCGCCGCGTGGGCCTGGCGCCTGCTGGTGATCGGGGCAGCGGCGTACTTCATCCTGTACATGATCGGGCTGCTGTCGGCCGTGGTCATCCCGCTGATCGTGGCGCTGCTGCTGTCCGCGCTGCTCAGCCCGGCCGTCGGCTGGCTGCGGCGGCTGCGGGTGCCGGGGTCGCTGGCGACGGCGATCGTCCTGATCTGCGGCATCGCGGCCATCGCCGGCGTGCTGACCGCTGTGATCCGGGAGTTCGTCGCCGGGATCCCGGTGCTGTCGAAGAAGGCGGCCGAGGGCATCGAGCGGATTCAGGAGTACCTGAAGAACGGGCCGCTCAAGATGTCCGACCACCAGCTCAACCAGGTGCTGGACACCATGCGTGACTGGCTGGTCGGCAACAAGGCCAACATCACCGACAGCGCGGTCTCCACGTTCGTCACGACGGCGCACGTGCTGACCGGGATGCTGCTGGTGCTGTTCGTCACGTTCTTCTTCCTGCGGGACGGGCAGCGGATCTGGGCGTTCCTGGTCGGGCTGTTCCCGGTGAAGGCCCGCGAGTCGCTGGGCGGCGCAGGGCACGCGGCGTGGCGGACGCTCGTCGCGTACGTCCGGGCCACCGTCCTGGTCGCCTTCATCGACGCGGTCGGCATCGGCCTGTCCGTGTACCTGCTGGGCGTCACCCAGTTCGCCCTGCCGCTCGGCGCGCTCGTCTTCCTCGGCGCGTTCATCCCGATCATCGGTGCCACCGTGACCGGGGCCGTCGCGGTGCTGGTCGCGTTCGTGATCAAGGGCCCGGTGACGGCGCTGCTGGTCTTCGCGGCCGTGATCGCGGTGCAGCAGCTCGAGGGGCACGTCCTCCAGCCGTTGATCATGGGTAAGGCTGTGGCGATCCATCCGCTGGCCGTGATCGTGGCGATCGGGGCTGGCCTGGTCCTCGCCGGGATCGTCGGCGCGCTGGTGGCCGTGCCGCTGGTCGCGACCCTGAACACGGGCATCCGCTACGTCATCGGGCGCAACGTCGTGCCGACCGAGGCCGCGCAGTCCGATACCAGTTAAGTTTTTATCCGGACGCTATCTGTCCGCATAAGCTCATACGCTTTTCCCATGACGACATACGTGCTGGTACCTGGTGGATGGCTCGGCGGCTGGGCATGGGACAAGGTCGCGGACAAGCTGCGCGCTGGCGGCCACGAAGCGATCGGCGTGACCCTGACCGGCGAGTCCCTGAACGACCACATCGCGTCGGTCATCGAGGCGATCGGTGACCGCGAGGACGTCGTCCTCGTCGGCCAGAGCTACGGCGGCACCCCGGTCACGGGCGCTGCCGACCGGATCCCGGAGCGGATCAGCCGGCTGGTGTTCGTGGAGAGCGCTCCGCTCCCGGCCGGGATGGCGGCCGCCGACTTCGCCGGGCCGGAGGGCCGGGCGGCGATGGAGCAGCTGGTCGTGGACGGGATGTACCCGCTGCCGGACTGGGACACCGTCGCGGCGATGGGCAACAGCCTCGAAGGGCTCGACGAGGAGATGCTGGCGGAGTTCCGCGAGAAGGCTGTCGCGCTGCCGTGGCGCGCGATGACCGACCCGCTGGAGCTGCCGGGCCCCGGTCGCGGCGCGATGCCGTGTGACCTGGTCGCCTGCTCGATCCCGCTGCCCCTGATCAAGGAACTGGCCGAGGCGGGCAACCCGCTCTTCGCCACCGTCCTCGGGCCGGAGTGGACGATCCACGAGCTGCCGACCGGCCACTGGCCGATGTTCTCCCGCCCGGACGACCTGGCGGACCTGCTAGCCAAGCTGAGCTAGCAGGACATCGCGAAGCACCACAGCTAGCGCTGTGGTGCTTCGCCGATTCCGGTCAGGAGGCGGGCCGCCAGGTCGCGGACGGCGGCTCGCAGCGCGTCCGGTTCGCGGATCTCGAAGGGCCAGCCGAGCCCGGCGATCATCTGCGCCATGCCGTCGAGCCGTTCCGCGCGCGCCGTGAGGATCACGCCGTCGCCGTCCGGCGTGAGGGTGCCGACCGTGGCTGGGACGCGGGCGTGTGCGACCTCGGCCGGTACTCCGAACCGGACCGTGACGGCGTGCTGGTACGGGACTTTGGCCAGCGAGGATGTCACGTGCTGGACGGTGTCGAACTCGACCGGTTTGAAGGCGTCCGGGGCCAGCCGGGCCGACACGACGCGGTCGATGCGGAAGGTCCGGACCTCGCCGCTGCGGTGGTCGAAGCCTGCCGCGTACCACCGTCCGGAGTGGAACACCATGCCGTACGGGTCCAGCTCGCGCTCCGTCTCCGTACCGTTCCAGGAGACGTAGCCGAGGCGGACGCGACGGTGTTCGCGGGCGGCTGAGGCGAGCGTGAGGAGCACGCCGGCGTCGGGCGGGGCAGCGGCCGATACCGAGGGCAGGGTGAAGGCCAGCGTGTCGGCGACCGCGCGGGTCGACTCCCGCAACGCGACCGGGAGGACACGCTGCACCTTGCCCAGCGCCGACTCCGCGTCACCGGCCGCGAGGCCCAGCTGCCGCGCGGCGAGCAGGCCCGTCACGACCGCTGTCGCTTCCGCTTCGGAGAACATCAAGGGCGGGATCTTGTACCCGGGCCGCAGCCGGTACCCGCCGTACCGCCCCCTCGCCGCCTCGACCGGGATGCCGAGGTCGCGGAGCTGGTCGGCGTACCGGCGGATGGTCCGCGGGTCGACCTCCAGCCGGGCGGCCAGCGCCGTCCCACCCAGCCCCGGCGAGCTCTGGAGCAGTTCGAGGAACGCGAGCACCTGGTGCGCCGACATGGGCGGACGTCAGCCCCGCGGGCCGCCGTACCCGTAGCCGTACCCGTAGGGCATCGGCGGGGGCGGCGGAGGCGGGGCCAGCGGCATGGGCACGACCGGGCTCTCGGGCGCCGCGACCTCCCGCACCGACCGGTCCGGGAACACGAGCCGGTAGACGGAGCCGGTCCACATGCCCTGTGGCGTACGCGGATCGCGCCCGGTGAACACGGCACGGTACCCGGCCAGCTCGTGCAGCAGCCGCAGCTCCTCGGCCGCGAAGTCCGCCGGGACGATCCCCCGCTCGGCCGCGTCCCTGAGCAGGGCGAGCTTGGTGGCCGTCGCCTGGTACCCGCTCATCGCCCGCGCGCCCTCGGGGCCAGCGAACTGGCGCGCCCAGTACCGGGCGGTCAGCCGGCGGCCCAGGGTCACGAGCGAGGCGACCTCCGGCGGGCTCATCCACGCGGCCTTCACGTACACCGGGAGCACCCGGCCCGCGATCCGGCCGTCCTGGGCCCGCAGCCACAGCGCGAACCCGACGACACCGAAGAACACCGGCATCATGAAGGCGAAGTACCCGTAGAGGATCACCAGCCCCTCGAACTGGGCGAGCGTCGCGATCAGGTTCCACGAGCCGTGCAGCATCATCGCGAGCATCAGCCCGCACAGCGGCAGGAACGTGCGGGCGCCCTTGGAGGCGTTGCGCGCGGCGTACCCGAAAGCTATTCCTGTCATCGACGTGAACAGCGGGTGGGCGAAACCGGAGAGCACGACCCGCACGATGAACAGCATGAAGACGCTGAGCACGCCCACGGACGCCAGACCCGACTGGTCAGAGCCCTGGATGTAGACGCGGCCCATGTAGAGGATGTTCTCCATCATGGCGAAGCCGACGGCCGACAGTCCGAAGTAGACGATGCCGTCGACGGGGCCGGAGAAGGCCTTGCGGCGGAAGAAGAACAGCAGCGCCGGGCCGATCGCCTTGCCCAGCTCCTCGATGAACGGAGCGACCAGCGTCGCCACGTGACTGTCGGAGGCACCGGCCACGTTGAACGCGACCGAGGCCCCGGTGTTCACCGCGAGGGCCAGCGCCGTGGCGACACACGAGCCCCAGCCGAAGCAGAAGATCAGGTACTTCCACGGCTCCGGCTCGTAGCGGTCGAGCCAGAGGAAGGCCGAGACCAGCACCGGCACGGGCAGGATCGCGGCGGCCAGGCCGATCAGGGTCGGCACCGGGCCGTAGCCGAAACCGAGGAAGGCCAGCATCCCGATCCCGCACGCGGCGATGACGACGATCGCGCCGCACACGACGACGAACCGTTTCCAGTCGAACCGTTTCACCGCGGGCGCGACGAAGGAGCCGCCCTCGGGAGAGTGACTCTCCGGAGAGTAACGGACCTCACTCGGTGGGAGCTCTGCCATGCCACGAGCTTATGCGCTAGCCTGCTCCACAGGTCATGAGTGCCAGCGACAAGCCCCGGCTCGCTGGCCGGCAACCCTCCTCCGCGGTGGGGTGCCCCGGGTGAAGACCAGGTCCGGCGAGAGCCGCCGGGCAAGAGCGGACTTCTTTGGGGGTACCCGTGTCAGCGCTGCTGAGCACAGATCTCGCCGTACTCGGCTCCGACGTGACCGTCAGGCTCGCCGACGGCCGGGAGGTCCCGTACGTCAACCTCGACTACGCCGCCACCGCACCGTGCGCCGAGGCCGCGGCCCGCGCCGTGAACGAGCTGCTGCCGCACTACGCGAGCGTGCACCGCGGGGCCGGGCAGCTCTCCCAGCTCTGTACCAAGCGCTACGAGCAGGCTCGTGAGTCGCTGCGGGACTTCCTCGGCTGCCGTACCGACGATGCCCTGATCTTCACGCGCAACACGACCGACGCGCTGAACCTGCTCGCCCACGCGCTCCCCGCCGACACCACCGTGGTCACGTTCGCCACGGAACACCACGCCAACCTGCTGCCCTGGCAGCGCGCGGTCCGCCTGCCGGTACCGGCATCCCCCGCCGCCGCCATCACAGCCGTGCACGCCGCCCTCCGCGAACTCCGCCGCTCCGGCCCGGAGGAGCCACTGCTGCTCTCGGTGACCGGCGCGTCCAACGTGACCGGCGAGCTGTGGCCGATCGAGCAGCTCGCCGCCGCCGCGCACCTCTACGGCGCACGGATCTGCGTGGACGCCGCGCAGCTCGCTCCACACCGGAGGGTCGACATCGCGGCCCTCGACCTCGACTACGTCGTGCTGTCCGGCCACAAGCTCTACGCGCCCTTCGGTGCCGGGGTGCTGGCCGGCCGGGCCGACTGGCTGGACGCCGCCGAGCCGTACCTGGCCGGTGGCGGCGCGAGTGCCCACGTCGGCGACGCCACGCACGACATCCGCTGGTCGACCGGCTCGGCCCGGCACGAGGGCGGCACCCCGAACCTGCTGGGCGCCGTGGCGCTGGCCGCAGTGTGCGACGCGCTCGCCACCGCCGACCGCGACGTCGTCGAGGCCGAGGAGGAGTCGCTGACCGCCCGGCTGCTGGAGGGCATCCGCGCGCTCCCGTACGTCCGCGAGCTGACCATCTTCGGCCCGGACCACCCCCGGATCGGCGTGGTGGCCTTCACCGTCGACGGGTACGCGTCCTCGCAGGTCGCGGCCAAGCTCGCCACCGAGCACGGCATCGGCGTCCGGGATGGACTGTTCTGCGCCCACCCGCTGACCCGCCGGCTGATCGGCGAGCGGGCCGCGGACTGCTCCGGACCGCAGACGGCCGTCCGGGCCAGCCTCGGCCTGGGCAGCACCGCCGAGCACGTGGACCGCTTGATCAACGCGCTACGGTCGCTGGTGTGACTGAGATGAAGTACAGAACTCTGGGCAGATCAGGGCTGATGGTCTCCGTCGTCGGCCTCGGCTGCAACAACTTCGGCCGGACCGGCTCGGCGACCGAGAGCCTGGAAGGCACCCGGGCCGTCGTCGACGCCGCCATCGAGGCTGGCATCACGCTCTTCGACATCGCCGACATCTACGGCGGGCAGGGCACGTCCGAGACCCTGCTCGGCGAGGTGCTGGGCAAGCGGCGGGACGACATCGTGCTCGCCACCAAGTTCGGCATGGACATGGGCGGCGCGAACGGGCCCGACTGGGGCGCGCGTGGCTCCCGCCGGTACATCAGGCTCGCGGTCGAGGCCTCGCTGCGGCGGCTGCGGACGGACTGGATCGACCTGTACCAGTACCACGAGCCGGACGGGATCACGCCGATCGAGGAGACCCTCGCGGCGCTGAACGAGCTCGTGGACGAGGGCAAGGTCCGCTACATCGGCAGCTCGAACTTCGCCGGCTGGCAGGTCGCAGAGGCCGAGTACGTGGCCCGGGGCTCGGGTGGCGCGAGGTTCGTCAGCGCGCAGAACGAGTACTCGCTGCTCAACCGGTCGGCCGAGGCCGAGCTGGCCCCGGCGTGCACCGAGTTCGGCGTGGGCATCCTGCCGTTCTTCCCGCTGGCCTCCGGGCTGCTGACCGGCAAGTACGCGCGGGACGCTGAGCCCGCCGCCGGTACCAGGCTGGCCAACCGGCGGCACGTCCACGACAACGCCAACTGGGACCTGATCAGCAGGATCGCGACCTTCGCCGCCGAGCGCGGCGCGAGCATGCTCGACGTGGCGATCGGCGGGCTGGCCGCCCAGCCTGCCGTGTCCTCCGTGATCGCCGGGGCGACCCGGCCGGAGCAGATCAAGGCGAACGTGGCGGCCGGAGCCTGGACTCCGACCGCCGAGGAGGTCGCGGCGCTCAACGCGCTGTGACCACACAGAGTTCCGGTGTTCCCTTCCGGGCGGGTTGGGCACACCGGTAACAAGCCCGGGGCTGGGCGCGCGGGCGGCGCGCCCAGCCCCGGGATACAACTCCTCCGAGGTTACTGACCCGGCAGCCCGTTGACGATCTTGCTTTCGGTCACCACGGTCCAGGTCTCCTTCGTCTGGCCCGGATTGTTCCGGCTGCCGATGTAGCGGTACGTCCCCGGCTCCAGGATCAGGTCCGACGGGTCCTTGCCGCCGTTCGGCGTCACCCGGAACGCGATCCCGGTCCGGCCGCCGACCTGCGTGTAGCCCTCGACCTGCGTCACCGTGCCGAGCTTGGGCAGCACCAGGTACAGCGCGCCGCGCAGCTGCGGCGGCACGATCTCGTCGTGCGTGTGGAGCAGCGCGCCGACCGTGCCGAAGACCGCGATGTCCGAGGACCCGGCCCGCTGCTGGCGGAGGAAGGCCAGCAGCTCGTCGGGGTTCACCGGCAGGCCGGCCAGGAACTCGGGTGTCGGCCGTTCCAGGCTCGGGCCCTGGGTGGCGAGAGCCTGCCGCTCCTGCACCGTCCACTCGTCGTTCCGCAGGTCCTGAGTGGACGAACCCGGCGGCCTGGAGAGCAGGCCCGCCGCCTCGGCCGGGCCAGCGTCGGCCGGCGTGAGCGGGGTCGGGTTGATGCCTTCCGTCCGCTTGTCCCAGACCAGGATCATGCCCTGGGGCTCGAACCACATCTCGTACCGGTTCTCGACGCGGACGGAAACGCCGCTGGTCGTGAACGCGTTGTTGCCGAGCGACTTCCGGTACACGTACTGGCCGGGCTGCACAGCCACCGGCGTCCCCTTGGCGACAGTGGCCGCCGCGAGCTGGATGCCGGTGACCTGTACCGCCGGTGCGGCTGCCCCTGGCCTGTTGTCCTGGCTGGGGCTGTGGGAGCCACCGGTCACGGCGACGGCCCCGGCGATCAGGCCGGCCGCGAGGACAGTCGCCAGCGAGCCGGCCAGCACCGGGCGACGTCGGGTGAAGGAGAGCTTGCGGGCGTCCGCGTACACGGTGCCGTTGAGGACTGCGTGCCGCATGCGGTCCATCGTGTCGGGCGAAGCGTCGCCCTCGCCGGAACGCAGCTCGGCGAGCAGTTCCATTCCGTTCTTGGTCATGAGAGGTCTCCAGAGTCGGCTGTGGAGGGTGCGAAGTGGCTGGGCAGGGCCGCGCGCAGCCGGGCCTTGGCCCGGTGCAGGCGTGAACGGACCGTGCCCGGCGACAGGCCGAGTGCCGAAGCCAGTTCCGGATAGTCCAGGCCGGCCCAGACGTGCAGCAGCAGGAGCTCACGCTGCTTGCGCGGCATGGCGGCCAGCGCGTCGGAGAGGTGGCCCACGGCCAGCTCGGCGTGGACCCGGCCGGTGGCGGCCTCGGCCAGCGGTTCGGTACCGGGGCCGGGATCCATGCCAGCCCTCGCCAGGGCACGCCAGCCGCGCGCCTCGGTCCGGTGGTGCCTGCGGAGCAGGTTGGACAGGATCCCGTACAGCCAGGGCCGGGCGCTCGGCGCGGTCACGTCGTATCTGCCCCGATGGGCGAACGCCGCCAGGAAGGTCTGCGACACCAGGTCCTCGGCGAGAACCCGGCCGACCCGGCGGGCGGCGAAGTCGAAGAGTGACGCCGCGTACCGCTCGAACAGCTCACCGAACCGCTCGGGCGGCCCGGTGACGAGGTCGGCGTCTTGCGGCGCCTCCCGGCTCACGGTCAGGTTGTTCATGCCCGGTTGTTGCCCGCTGCCACGCCCCGGGTTCCCATTTTCGCTACGGCACTTATTCCCTGATGAGAAATGCCTGCTTGAGGCCCGTGACGTCGAGGAGACGGTGCAGGAACTCGCCGACGTTGGCCAGGACCAGGGCGCTGCGGGCGCGGGCGGCCGCCCGGTTGAGGACGACGAGGGTGCCGAGGCCCTGGGAGTCGCAGAAGGTGACCTTTTCCAGGTCGAGGACGAGCCGGCTGGCCGAAGTCTCGGCCAGCGCCTGCTCCACAGCCTCGGTGAGCTGCGGGACCGTACTGATGTCGATCTCGCCGATCAACGCCACGACAGTCTCGCTGGTGTCGTGGCGGACGGAGATACTCAGCTCCGGCGGCAGCACAGTCTCAACCTACCCCACACTCCGCAGCACGGCGGCTGCCTTCTCCGGTGAGCCCTGGTCCAGATGCCCCAGGGCCTCCTCGACGGTGGCCGCCAGCGCCGCGTACCGCGCAGCGGTGGCCGCCTGCTCGCTGAGCTGCCGGTTCTTTGTCCACAAGTCGACGAACACTGACACCTTTGCCCGCAGTGCCCACGGGTCAAACGGTTTAGTCAGATAGTCGACCGCTCCGGCCGCGTAGCCACGGAAGGCGAGGTGGGCGTCGCGGTCCACGGCGGTCAGGAAGATGATCGGCACATGCCGGGTACGTTCGCGCTGCTTGATGTGCGCGGCCGTCTCGAAGCCATCCATACCGGGCATCTGGGCGTCGAGCAGGATGACCGCGAAGTCGTCCACGAGCAGCCGCTTGAGGGCTTCCTCCCCGCTGGCCGCCGTCACCGGCTCGACGGGCAGGCCCTGGAGGATCGCGGCCAGCGCGACCAGGTTCTCCCGCCGGTCGTCGACCATGAGCACTTTGGGCGCGCCTGGCACCCGGTCGTTCGTAGCCGTCACTGCACCCACCCTGCCATGAGTTCCAGCAGGTCGTCGAGGTCGACGGGTTTGGTGATGTAGTCGCTGGCCCCGGCGGCGATGGCCTTCTCCCGGTCGCCGGGCATGGCCTTGGCGGTCAGGAACACGATCGGCAGGTCGGCGAACTCCGGCATCCGGCGGATCGCCTGGGTCGTCTCGTTGCCGTCCATGTCGGGCATCATCGCGTCCATCAGCACTATGTCCACCTCGGGATGCTCCGTGGTGAGGCGGACGCCCTCCGCGCCGTTGTCCGCGTAGAGGACGGTCATGCCGTGCAGTTCGAGGGCGCTGGTCAGGGCGAAGACGTTACGCACGTCGTCGTCGACGATCAGCACGCACGCGCCGTCGAGCCGCCGGGTGCTCGGGGTCTGCACCGGCTCCGGGCGGCTCACCGGGCGGAGGATCGCCGGGTTGGGCCGGGTGACTGGCATGCCCTGCAACGGCGCGGGGCGGGTGGCGAACTGCGCCGGGCGGTTGGCCGGGAGGCCGGGCAGGACGTCTGGCAGGTACAGCGTGAAGGTCGAGCCCTCGTTCAGGGTGGACTCCACCAGGATCGTGCCGCCGAGCAGCTGGGCCAGCTTGCGGCTGATGGAGAGCCCGAGGCCGGTACCGCCGTACTTGCGGCTCGTCGTGCCGTCGGCCTGCTGGAACTCGTCGAAGATCAGCGACAGCTTCTCGGCGGGTACACCTATGCCGGTGTCGTGTACCGCGAACGCCACGACCTTCGCCGCACTGTCCAGAGTGGGCACCCCGAACGGCTCGGCCGGGGCGGCGTTGCCGATCGTCAGGGTCACCGAGCCGCTGTCGGTGAACTTGACCGCGTTCGACAGCAGGTTCCTGAGGATCTGCTGGAGGCGCTGCGCGTCGGTGTACACCATCGGCATGGTCTCGCCGATCGTGTCGACCCGGAGCTTGAGGCCCTTCTCCTCGGCCTGTGGCCGGAAGGCGCGCTCGACGTACTCGGAGATCTCGCTCAGCTCGACGTTGCTGGCCTCGACGTCCATCCGGCCGGCCTCGATCTTCGAGAGGTCGAGGATGTCGTCGATCAGCGAGAGCAGGTCCGAGCCGGCGTTGTGGATCGTGCGGGCGAACTCGATCTGCTTCTCCGACAGGTTCCGCTCGGTGTTGTCGGCGAGCAGGCGGGCCAGCAGGAGCAGCGAGTTCAGCGGGGTGCGCAGCTCGTGGCTCATGTTCGCCAGGAACTCCGACTTGTACTGGCTGGCCAGCGCGAGCTGCTGCGCCTTCTCCTCCAGGCCCAGCCGGGCCATCTCGATCTCCTGGTTCTTGATCTCGATGTTGCGGTTCTGCTCGGACAGCAGCGCCGCCTTCTCCTCCAGCTCCAGGTTGGTCCGGGACATCTCGCCCGACTGTTCCTGGAGTTCGAGGGCGAGGCGCTGGGACTGGGAGAGCAGCTCCTCCGTCCGCTGGTTGGCCCGGATCGTGTTCAGGGCGACGCCGATCGTGGCGACCAGCCGGTCGAGGAAGGTCAGGTGCAGCTCGGAGAACGTGGACAGCGAGCCGAACTCGATCACGCCGAGGGGCTGGCCCTCGAACAGCACCGGCAGCACGACGACGTCGGCAGGCGGGGCGCTGCCCAGTCCACTGCGGACGGTCAGGTACCCGGGCGGGGTCTGCGTGATCCGGATCGTCCTGCGCGCGGCGACCGCCTGGCCGACCAGGCCCTCGCCGGGGGCGAAGTCGACGGAGTAGCCCTCGGGGACGTAGCCGTAGGAGCCGGTGAGGCGGAGGCGTACCGTGCCGTCCTGGCCTTCCTGCTGGAGGAAGAACGCCCCGACCTGCGCGTCGACCAGCGGGGTCACCTCGTCCATGATCATGCGGCAGACCTCGTTGAGGTCGCGCTGGCCCTGGAGCAGCCCGGACACGCGGGCCATGTTGGAGTTGAGCCAGTCCTGTTCCGCGTTCTTCTTCGTGGTCTCGCGGAGCGTGACGATCATCTGGTTGATGTTGTCCTTCAGCTCCGCGACCTCGCCCTGCGCCGCGACCGTGATCCGCTGGGTCAGGTCGCCCCGGGTCACAGCCGTGGACACCCGCGCGATGGCCCGCAGCTGCGTGGTCAGCGTGGAGGCCAGCTGGTTCACGTTCTCCGTGAGGTCCTTCCAGGTACCGGAGACGCCGCGCACCTGCGCCTGGCCGCCCAGCTTGCCCTCGGAACCGACCTCGCGGGCCACTCGCGTGACCTCGTCACCGAAGGAGGACAGCTGGTCCACCATCGTGTTCATCGTGGACTTGAGTTCGAGGATCTCGCCCTGCGCGTCGATCGTGATCTTCTGCGACAGGTCACCTTTGGCCACCGCCGTCGCGACGGAGGCGATGTTTCGGACCTGCGCTGTCAGGTTCGAGGCCATGAAGTTCACGTTGTACGTGAGGTCGCGCCACGTGCCGGACACGCCGGTCACCTTCGCCTGGCCGCCGAGCTTGCCCTCCGTACCCACCTCGCGGGCCACCCGCGTGACCTCGTCGGCGAACGAGGACAGCTGGTCGACCATCGTGTTCACCGTGCGGCCGATCCGGAGGAACTCGCCCCGCATCGGCTGCCCGTCGATCTCCAGGGCCATCTTCTGGGACAGGTCGCCGTCAGCCACGGCGACGATCACGCGCGCGATCTCGGTGGTCGGGCGGCCCAGGTCGTCGATGAGGGAGTTGACGGCCTGCACGCCGCCGGCCCACTCGCCGGGATAGTCGTTGATGGGGAGCCGCTCGGTCAGCTCACCTTCCCGGCCGACGATCTGCGCGATCCGGATCAGGTCCTGGTTGCGCCTGCCCAACTGCTCCACGACCTGGTTGAACCGGTCGATAACACCCTCTTCCTCCTGGTCGGAGGCGGTGGCTTGCGGGATTCGTACCTGAAAGTCGCCCTGTTGCACGCGGCCTAGCGCGTCAGCGAGCAGAGTCAGCAGCGCGGAGTCCATGCGCCCATCCTGCACTCCCATCACGCAAATGGCGAGAAACAGGCACGGCCCGTAAGCGCCTGGGAACTCTAAGCCCACAATCCGGGCGGGACGGTCCACGATGCGTGAGCTGGTTCACCATCGAGACCGACAGTGGGTCACTGATATGTGACGCACGGCGAGTATCCCGGGGGTGGCTGGCGCCACAGGTACCTGGCAGGGGAGACTGCTCCCGTGCCCACGCACGCCCGGCGCACGCTACGGCTGCCCGCCGACCACCAGTCCCCGGCGCACGCGCGTGCCGCTGTCCGCGAGGTCCTCGCGGAGGCGGGACTCGCAGAACTGCTGGATGAGGCTCTGCTGCTGACGACAGAGCTGTCCACCAACGGCGTCGTGCACGCCGGAACTGACATCGATGTCGACGTGCAGGTGGACGAGGCCGGGGTCACCGTGACCGTCACGGACTTCCAGGGCGGTGCGGCGATCGGCCCGGCCCGCGCGCCCGATCACTTCGCCGAGGGCGGCCGGGGGCTGCTGCTGGTCGACCAGTTCGCGAGCGCGTGGGGTACGACGCACGGCGAAGGCAGTAAGGGGGTGTGGTTCCGCTTGGACAAGCCGCCGCCCCGCCCAGCCCCCGCGGCCCCGGAGAAGCGCGACTGGCTGACGTTCCTGGCCGAGACGAGCGAGCTGCTCGCCCAGTCGCTGGACGCCGAGCTGACCCTGGCCCTGATCCCGCAGCTCGTCGTGCCCCGGCTCGGCGAGTGGTGCGCGGTGCACACGGCCGGCGAGTGGGGCGCGCTGACCCTCGCCACGTACCTGCACCGCGACGAGTCCGCCCTCCCGCTCCTGCGGGCGAAGCTGGACGAGGTCGCGCCCCGGATCCGCGAGGCTGCCACGGGCCGGTCGGCCGTCACGCTGCCCCGCCCCTTCGATGGCGTCGCCGTACCGCTGATCGCGCGCGGCCAGCTGCTCGGCACCATGACCGTCGGCCGGCACGTCGACCGTCTGCACAGTCCGGACGATGTGGCCATCATCGCCGACCTGGCCCGCCGGGTCGCGCTGGCGCTGGACAACGCCCGCATCCACGCCGAGCGGGAGAGCATCGCGCAGGCGTTCCAGCGGGCGCTGCTGCCGGTCGCGCTGCCCAGGGTCGCGGGGATGGAGCTGGGCGCTGAGTACGTGCCGGCCAGCACCGGTACCGATGTCGGCGGCGACTTCTACGACGTGCTGCCGCTGGAGGGCGACAGGCTCCTCGTCTCGATCGGTGACGTGTGCGGGAAGGGTGCCCGGGCCGCCGCGCTGACCGGGCTCGTCCGCGATGTCCTGCGAGTACTCGTGCGCGACGGCCGGGAGCTGCCGCGCGTGATGGAGCTGCTCAACACGACGATGCTCGAACGCGGCGACGGCAAGCACTGCACGCTGGCCGCCGCCGTGGTCAGCCGGGACGGCGAGTACCTGAACGTCGACCTGTGCCTGGCCGGGCACGACAAGCCGGCGCTGGTGCACCCGGACGGCGGTACGGCGCTGGTCGGTGAGGGCGGGACGGCGGTCGGGCTGCTCGACACGATCACCTCCCGGCTGACCCGGATCAGGCTGGCGCCCGGCGACGCGCTGGTCTTCTACACCGACGGCATCACGGAACGCCGCCGCGAGGGCGAGTTCTACGGCCAGGACCGGCTCCGGCAGGAACTCGCCGGGCTGACCGGCCTCCCAGCTCAGGTCGTCGCGGCCCGGCTGAGGGCCGCCGCGCTGGCCTGGTCGCCTGAGCAGCCCCGGGACGACATCGCACTTCTGGTGCTGCGGAACGCGCCGGAGGCCGGGTAGCGTCTGTCGTTATGACATCCGCACTGCCGCCGCTCGCCAAGCGTGTCCCGTCCGAGCGCAGCCACCACGGCGAGACCTTCACCGACGAGTACGCCTGGCTGATCAGCAAGGACGACCCGGACACCCTGGCATACCTGAAGGCGGAGAACGCCTTCTCCGAGCAGCAGACCGCCCACCTGGCGACGCTGCGCGAGACGCTGTTCGCGGAGATCAAGAACAAGACCCAGGAAACAGACCTGTCCGTACCGGTCCGCAAGGGCGACTTCTGGTACTACACCCGCACCGTCGAGGGCAAGCAGTACGGCATCCACTGCCGCGTGCCCGCCGAAGGTTCCGTGCCTCCGGTGCCGGCGCCGGGTACCGCGCTGCCGGGCGAGCAGGTGCTGCTCGACGAGAACGAGCTGGCCGGCGAGGCCGAGTTCTTCTCGATGGGCGCGTTCGACGTGAGCCCCGACGGCACCCTGCTGGCCTACTCGACGGACTACGCTGGCGACGAGCGCTACACGCTCCGTGTGAAGAACCTGGTCACGGGCGAGGTGCTGCCGGACGAGATCCCGGGCACCTTCTACGGCACCGCGTGGTCGGCGGCCGGCGACCACCTGTTCTACCTGACGGTCGACGAGGCGTGGCGGCCGTACCGGGTGTGGCGGCACGCCCTCGGTTCCGAGCAGCCGGACGTGGTCGTGCACGAGGAGGCCGACGAGCGGTTCTGGACGGGCATCTCGCTGACCCGCTCCGAGCAGTACATCATCATCGATCTGCACTCCAAGGTGACCAGTGAGATCCGGCTGATCCCCGCCGCGGATCCCACCGCGGAGCCGGTCGTCTTCGGCACAGGCCGCCGGGAAGGTGTCGAGGTCTCGGTCGACCACCAGGGCGACCGGTTCGTCGTGCTGCACAACGACCAGGCGGAGAACTTCACGATCGGCTGGACGCCGGTCACCGACACGAACCAGTTCCACGAGCTGATCGCGCACCGCGAGGACACCCGGCTGCTCGACGTGGACGCCTTCGACGGGCACCTGGTCGTGCACTTCCGCCGGGACGGCCTGTCCGGGCTGCGCATCGTGCCGAACGAGGGCGAGGCCCGCGAGATCACCTTCCCCGAGCCGGTATACACCGTCTCGCCGGACGCCAACCCGCGCTACGCCGCAGACACCTACCGGCTGCGCTACAACTCCCTCGCCACCCCGGACAGCGTCTACGACTGCTGGGTGGCCACCGGCGAGCTGACCCTGCTCAAGCGCAAGCCGGTGCTCGGCGACTTCGACCCGGCCGACTACGAGCAGCACCGCGAGTGGGCCGTCGCCGAGGACGGTACCCGGATCCCGATCTCGCTCATGTGCAAGAAGGGCACCGTGCGGGACAGCTCGGCCCCGCTGCTGCTGTACGGCTACGGCTCGTACGAGACCAGCATGGACCCGTGGTTCTCGATCGCCCGGCTGTCCCTTGTGGACCGTGGCGTCGTGTACGCGATCGCGCACGTGCGCGGCGGTGGCGAGATGGGCCGCCGCTGGTACGACGACGGCAAGCTGCTCAAGAAGAAGAACACGTTCACCGACTTCGTGGCCTGCGCCCGGCACCTGGCGGCCGCGGGCTGGACGTCACCGGGGAAGACCGTGGCGCGCGGCGGCTCGGCCGGTGGCCTGCTGATGGGCGCCATCGCGAACCTCGCCCCGGAGGCCTTCGGCGGCATCGTCGCCGAGGTGCCCTTCGTCGACGCGCTCAACACGATCCTCGACCCGACCATGCCGCTGACCGTCGTCGAGTGGGACGAGTGGGGCAACCCGCTGGCCGACCCGGCCGTCTACGCGTACATGAAGTCCTACTCCCCGTACGAGAACGTGGCGGCCAGGGACTACCCGCCGATCCTCGCGACGGCCGGCCTCAACGACCCGCGCGTCGGCTACCACGAGGCCGCGAAGTGGGTCGCGAAGCTGCGCGCGACCGGCAAGGGCGGGCAGGTGCTGCTCAAGACGGAGATGGGCGCTGGGCACATGGGGCCGTCCGGCCGGTACGACGCGTGGAAGGAAGAGGCGTTCGTGCTGGCCTGGGTGCTCGACGCTGTGGGCCTGGCCTGATCCTCACAACCATGCTGCGGAACGAGCTGGCCGCCGAGGAGCTGGTCAAGGCGCTGCGCCAGCGGGAGGTCTACAACGCCGGCGGCTGGGCCGTGGAAGTGGCCCAGCCGCTGACGGGCGCCGACCCGCTCGTCGTCGAGCTGCACCTGACGGGCTCCCAGCGGTACGCGACAGTGGAGGCCGGCGGCGGCCCCGACGGCGGCGGCTACTCGTTCCAGGTCATGATCCACAGTCAGGGCCTGGCCAGCGACCCGCTGAGCTTCAGCTACGCAGCCCAGGCCGTGTACCAGGCGGTGATCCGGAT
Organism: Longispora albida DSM 44784; assembly: GCF_000379825.1. Taxonomy (GTDB): domain Bacteria; phylum Actinomycetota; class Actinomycetes; order Mycobacteriales; family Micromonosporaceae; genus Longispora; species Longispora albida. The sequence continues at coordinate 254,409 of NZ_KB903835.1, read as the reverse complement.
CGGCGGCGGGTTCTAGACGACGGACTTCAGGAGTGCCGGGTCGACGTTGCCGCCCGACACGATCGCGACCGTGTCGCCGGTGGGCATCTCCTCCCGGTGGTAGAGGTACGCGGCGGTGGCGACCGCGCCGCTCGGCTCCGCCACGAGCCGTGACCGGCGGGCCAGCACGCCCATCGCCGCCCGGATCTCCTCCTCGGTGACGGTGATGATGCCGTCGAGCACCGTGCGCAGGTGCGCGAAGGTCAGGTCGGACAACGACGGGTTGCGCAGGCCGTCCGCGATGGTCCGCTGGACGTCCGCGACCGGCCAGGCGACGATCCGGCCGGCCCGCAGGCTCTCCGCCGCGTCCGCGGCCAGCTCGGGCTCGACGCCGAGGATCGTGGCCTGCGGGGCGAGGGCCCGGATCGCCGTACCGACGCCGGAGGCCAGCCCGCCGCCGCTGACCGGTACGAGGACGACCCGCACGCCGGGCAGGTCCGTGGCGATCTCGTGGCCGATGGTGCCCTGGCCGGCGATGACGTCGCGATGGTCGAAGGGCGGGATGATCGGGTACCCGCGAGCGGCGGCCACGCCCTCCGCCCGGATCAGCCGTTCCTCCGGCGGCACGGTCAGCACGGTCGCCCCCGAGTCGCGCATCGCCGCGAGCTTCACCTCCGGCGTGGTGTCCGGGGCGACGATGATCACCGGGATGCCCAGCCGGCTGGCCACATAGGACACAGCGAGCCCGTGATTGCCTGAGGAATGCGTCACAACGCCGGGCACGCCCGGGCGGATCGCGTTCCGCGCGCCACGGATCTTGAAGGAGCCGACCGGCTGGAGGTTCTCCGGCTTGAGCCATAGCAGGCGATCGGCGTCGGCCCACGGGCTGGGCAGCAGCGGAGTACGCACGGCGGTGCCCGCAATCGCTGTAACAGCAGCCTCGATCTCACCGATAGTGACCAGTTCCATGAACACCACGGTAACCACCAGATGGGACACATCGTTATGTAGCTGGATAGCTACTGCACGAAGTACCACGGCCACATAACTTGTTAATCCCGTCGCGGAGCCTCTAGCCTGGGGTTCGTTCGTCCGGTTTCAGCGCTCCGCAAGGGGAGCCACCGGCCGGGCACCGCCGAGTCGTCACGGTACGAATCGGGGACCCAGAGCTAGTTGGGGTGAGTCGGGCACTGCGTTCAGTAAGCAGTGCCTGTAGGGCGATCTTCCCGTCCGAACCCGTCAGCTAACCCGGTAGGCGGTGAGAGGAAGAAGGAGCCGCAGACCCGTTGAGAGCTTCCCGCGGAGTGTTAGCCGCCGTGGTCGCAGCCACCGCAGCCCTCGTGCTGAGCCTGACCGGTAGCGCCCACGCCGACGACATCGACGAATTGGAGCGCCAGCTCGACGCCAAGTGGGCGGCGCTGGAGACCACGGTCGAGCAGTACAACAAGACATCCGGCGAGCTGAAGAAGACCAAGGCTGAGGTCGAGGCGGCCACCAAGCGGGTCAAGCCTCTCCAGGACCAGGTCGACGTCGCCGCTGCCCGGATCGGGCAGATCTCCGCCGCGGCGTACAAGGGCGGTTCGGCCAGCACGGCCAACGCACTGCTCGGCGGCGGATCGCCCACCATCATGCTCGACCAGCTGACCCTGCTCGACGCGATCAGCGGCAGCGAGCGCAAGCAGATCGACGAGCTGAACAAGCTCAAGGCCCCGCTCGAGGCCGAGCGGAAGAAGATCCAGGGCCTGCTGGACTCCCAGCAGAAGATGGAGTCGGAGCTGTCGGCCAAGAAGGTCTCGATCACCAGGGACATGGAGCAGCTGCAGAACCAGCGCACTGCCGCCTACAAGGACCGGGCCAGCCGCAACGGCCAGCGGATCGACTACGTCCCGCCGTTCATCGGCGGCCCGCCCGGCAAGGCAGTGGCCTTCGCGATGGCCCAGCTCGGCAAGCCGTACGTCTGGGCTTCGGCCGGCCCGAACTCCTTCGACTGCTCCGGCCTGACCCTGGCGGCCTGGGCGCAGGGCGGCGTGAGCTTCGGCCACTACACCGGCTGGCAGCGCGACGCCTCGCAGCGGATCACCCGCTCCGAGCTGAAGGCCGGCGACCTGGTCTTCTACGGCGGCGACCGGCACGTCTCGCTCTACATCGGCGACGGCAAGGTCATCCACGCCCCGCAACCCGGCGACGTCGTGAAGATCGCGCAGCTGGACATCGGCGGCGAGACCCCGACCGCCTACGCCCGCCCCCGCTACAAGATCTCCTAGAGCACAACCTTTTCCTCTGTACCTGCGAAGGAGCCGCGCGCCTGACACCTCAGGCACGCGGCTCCGTCGTTCACGCGACACCACCACCGTCGAGCTGGGACCGCCTAGGTGTACTGACCATGGAGGTTGGTGACGTGGCTGGGGCTTGACGTGGGTGAAGTCTCCTGGCGAGGTGTGGAGCTACCAGACAGCACACCCTCGGCCAGGAGACTTCAGTGGTTCACGCTAATGCACCGTTGTCGGAGCTGGGCAGGCTGCGGCTTGCCCGTTGTGTTGTGGATGATGGCTGGCCGTTGCGGCGGGCGGCGGAGCGGTTTCAAGTGTCGGCGACGACAGCGGGCCGCTGGGCTGGCCGGTACCGCCTGCTCGGCGAAGCGGGCATGGCCGACCGGTCGAGCCGGCCCGCGTCCAGCCCGTCACGGACTCCCGGCACGCGTTGAACGGCGGATCATCAAGGTCCGTCTTGCCCGCCGATGGGGTCCGGCCCGGATCGCGTTCCTGCTCGGCCTGAACCCGGCCACGGTTCACCGGGTCCTGGCCCGCTACCGGCTGGCCAGGCTCAGTCACCTGGACCGGTCCACGTCACAGCCTGTCCGCCGTTACGAACGCGACCGGCCAGGCGAGCTGGTGCACGTTGACATCAAGAAGCTGGGCAACATTCCCGATGGCGGAGGCCATCGCGTCACTGACCGCAGCGCCGGGCTGCAGAACCGCAAACGCACCACTACCGCCCGATACCCTCACGGCAAACCGAAAATCGGCTACAGCTACATCCACAATGCCGTCGATGACCATTCCCGCCTGGCCTACAGCGAGATCCTGGCTGACGAGACCAAGGAAACCGCCGTCGCGTTCTGGCACCGGGCGAACGCGTTCTTCACCAGCTGCGGCATCACCGTCGAACGCGTCTTGACTGACAACGGCTCCTGCTACAAGTCGTTCCTCTGGCGCGACACCCTCACAGCGGCCGGCATCACCTGCAAACACACCCGCCCCTACAGGCCCCAGACCAACGGGAAAGTTGAACGCTTCAACCGCACCCTCGCCGACGAATGGGCCTACGCACGCCCCTACACGACAGAAACCGAACGCCGCGAAGCATTCGGTCCCTGGCTCCACACCTACAATCACCACCGCGGCCACACCGCGCTAGCAGGCAAACCACCCGCCAGCCGCGTCCCCAACCTCACGGGTCAGTACACCTAGCCCACGGGTACCGTCACGCCCTTGCTGTTCAGCGCGCCGTGCAGCTCCAGCTTCGCGATCTTCGTTTCCTTGGGGATGTCGAAGACCACGATCCCGGTCACCTCGGCCCCGGCGGGGATGTCCCGCACGAGCCCCTGGTTCTGCCCGTTGGCGTAGACCCCGGCCACCGGATCACTGCGGATCTCGGCACCGGCGGCCGTCACGGCCTGCTGGAGCGAGTCGGAGAACACGAGCGGCTGGGCCGTCACGTTCTTCACCTTCACCGTGACCAGGCAGTACTGCCCCTGGGGCGCCTTGTTCAGCTTGTCGTCGCCCACTCGTGCCACGCCACAGCTCACCTCGCCGGGCGTGAACTCGAACCCGCCGTCGGACGGCGGCCCCGTCAGACTGGGCGAGCCGCTCGGCTGGGCCTGCGGTGTCTTGTTGGCGCTCCCGCTTCCGCCTCCGCTTCCGCCGAACGCCCAGACCAGGCCCCCGATCAGCGCCACGAACCCGATCAGGAGCAGCACCGCGTACAACGGCGTCCTGCCGCCGAAGGTTTTTGTACCGTCAGCCATAAATCCTCCCGGTTGCCGGCTCCTGCCGAGTGTAGGACCGCCGTCGGCTCGCACCGGGTTATCCACAGGTTATCCACAGCTTCCGCGAGTTACCCACAGGCTTATCCACAGGTTGTCCACAGGGTTATCCACAGGCTGTGGGGTAGCTGTGGGTAAGTTGCAGGCTTTTGTCCCCCCAGAGAGGAGAGGTTTTCCACAGCCGGAAGGCAGCGACGACGCGGGTGCGTCAAGGACGACGATTCCGACCCCCGGCCGGGCCGGTCAGCGCGTCCCGAAGATGGTCTGGGCGATGCCGGTCAGGGGCTTGGTGGTGATCTCCGCGCGGGTCAGGAACACCATCGCCTGACCCTCGCCCATCACGACGTCGTGCTGCTCGGCTTCCGTGGTGCCGGAGAAGATGTGGTACCTGACTCCGGCACCGTCGGAGGCGATCCGCTCGACGACCTGGCCTGCCTTGAGGTACGCGGCCAGGCCGGTCTCCTCGTAGAGTTCGCGCTGGGCTGCGAGCAGCGGGGTCTCGCCCGGCTCGAGGCGGCCGCCCGGCGGGGTCCACCGGCCCGGGTCGACGTGGGCGTCTTCGGTGCGGTGCTGCATGAGCACCTGTCCGTTCGCGTTGGTCAGGACGATGACGGCCACCTCGCGCGTGATCTCCATGAGGCCAAACTAGAGGTTCTCGTCCGTCGTGCCCAGGTGGGGGATCTTCTCGGCCGGGATGACTCCCATCCGCCCGGCCTGGAAGTCCTCGAAGGCCTGGATGATCTCCTCGCGCGTGTTCATGACGAACGGGCCGTACCTGGCGACCGGTTCGCGGATCGGCAGCCCGCCCAGGACCAGGATCTCCCAGCCGGCCTGGTGGGCCTGCGGCTGGCTGTCGGCCGCCCGTACCGTGATGGCCTCCCCCGGCCCGAACACCGCGAGCTGCCCCTCGTCGAGCGGGCGCCCGTCGGTACCGGCGTGGCCGCGCCCGCCGAGCACGTAGACGAGGGCGTTGAACTCCTCCGGCCAGGCGAGGTCGAGGCGGGCGCCGGGTGCGACGGTCGCGTGCAGGTACGTGATCGGGGTGTGGGTCGAACCGGGGCCGGAGTGCCCGGCCACCTCACCCGCGATGATCCGGATCAGCGAGGAACCGTCGTGTGAGGACAGCAGGGTGATGTCGCCCGGCCCGATGTCCTGGTACTTGGGCTTGGCCCACTTGGCGGACTTCGGCAGGTTGACCCAGAGCTGCACGCCGTGCATGACGCCGCCGGAGCGGAGCAGCCGGTCCGAGGGCATCTCCTGGTGCTGGATGCCCGATCCGGCCGTCATCCACTGGGTGCCGCCGTCGGTGATCAGGCCGCCGCCACCGTGGGTGTCGTCGTGCCGCATCTCCCCGTCGATCATGTACGTGACGGTCTCGAAGCCCCGGTGCGGGTGCCACGGCGCGCCCTTGGCCTCGCCGGGGGCGTAGTCCGTGGCACCCATCTGGTCGAGCAGGAGGAAGGGGTCGGCCAGCGGCAGGTCCATGCCGGGGAAGGGCCGCCGGACCCGGAAGCCCCCGCCCTCCAGCTGGCTGTGCGCCGTGACCACCTGGGTCACCGGACGCCACCTGGTCTCCTGCTGCGGGAGCACGGGCACCCGCGGCAGGGCCAGGGTGTCGGCGGTGATGGCTGGCATGGCTACCTCCTGAAGTAGTTGACTACGCAACTATCCCTCAAGCAAGCATCTTCCGCAAGGGGCTGCGCGACCTGCGCACCGTCGAGCCGAGGAGAAGCGCTCCCACCAGTATGAATCCGGCGCCCATCGGAAGGAGAGGTGCCGAGCGGCGGCCGGTGACGGGGAGGCCGTCCGGCCCCATCGCGGCTGGTCCGCCGGACGACGGGTCCGGGTCGCCTGCCGGTGCGGGGCCACTGCCGACCGGGAGAGCCGGGGGCTCGTTACCGGGCGGGTCCGCCGGAGGATTGGCCGGCGGGTTACCGCCAGGCGGGTTACCGCCCGGCACGACCGGGGGCAGCAGCGTGATCGCGTAGTCCTCGACCTCGCCGCCGGAGGCCGGCCCGGTGGGCAGGGGGTCGGCGATCGTGCCCGGGTACAGCCGGAACCTGGCGTAGGAGGGCCCGTCGGCCTCCTTGGCCCCGGACCGCTTGGCTGGCGGCGGGGTGAAGGTCAGCTTCACGGTCTCCCGTTCGGCACCGGAGACCGGGCCCATCGCGCGCTCCCCCGCGTCGAAGGTGCCGTTGCGGTCGTAGTCGATCCAGCCGGCCACGGTGCCAGCGAGCTTCGCCGAGTTGTGGATCGGGACGTCCAGCGTGGCAGGCGCGTACGAGGGGATGTTGAGCGGCGCGGTGAACGCGTCCTCGTCGTCCGGCGGCTGGTTGTCGTCGCCGTCGGCACCGGTACCCGGCAGGCCGTCCCGCTCCGAGTCGATCTTGTCGCCGAGGGCGAGAACGATCTCCGGGCGGCTCGGCTCGGTGATCTGGTGCCGGGGACCGGCGTTCGCGTACATCGTGTGGTAGCTGTCGGGCGCGTCGCCGAAGTCCTCCGCCTGGAGGCAGTCCCCGCCGTCGTTGTGGTAGACGACCTGGCCGGTGGCCAGCGGCGTCGCGACGTACGGGACCACGGTCAGCTGGATGCGGAACATCCGGCTGCGCTCGGTACCGTCCTCGTCGTTGTTGATCGCGTACATCGTGCCGTCCGGGGTGATGAACACCGCCCCGTAGATCGAGCCGTGCTGGTCACCGGAGGTCAGCCCGGCCGGGTGGCCGAGGTCGGTGAGCACGCCGGTCGCCGGGTCGACGCTCACCAGGCGCGGGTCGTTCGGGTCCAGCGTCGACACGCCGTAGAGCTTGCTGTCGACAGGATTCCAGTCCCAGTCGCCGAAGTAGCCCTTGCCCTGGATGACCTTGCTGTCGAGCAGGTTCAGGTAGGTCGGGCTCTGCGGGTCGATGTCGACGACGTAGAGCGTCGTGTCGTCGCGCAGGTAGTACTTGTTCGAGTCGATCGCGCCGTTGTAGACGCCGTTGAGTGCGTAGTTCGGCAGGCCGAGAGCCTTGAGGTTGCGGACACCGCCCATGTCGGTGACCTGGCCGCCGGGCGTGATGGTGAGGATCCGGCCGAGCCTGTCCGAGTAGGGCTGGCCGTTGTTCAGCCGGGAAAAGCCGTAGAAGAGTTTCTGCGGCTCGGAATAGCCGATCCCGTTCACCGTCTGGGTGAACTTGGTGATCTCGTATGCGATGTTCTCCGAGATGTCGTACCGGTAGAAGGTCGACGGAGAGTTGTCCTCCTCGGCCCTGACCTGGTAGCCCTCGTCATCGCAGACACCGTCGGCCCGGCCGGGACCGCCGCTGGCCGGTGCGGCCAGCAACGTTCCGGCAATCATCAGGGCGAGGGCGATTATTGGTTTTCTGTGCACAGCGTCCCCCTTTTGCGCTGCGCAACTTTAGCCCATTTTGTACCTTGAACCGGCGCGCCGGGCCGATGCGCGTGCACTACCCCGTTTAGTAATGACATAAGCGGTTGGGTGGAGTCCGCCCCGTTCCAGCATGATTTCCTTAATCACGCGGAGCAGGGGCGTGCGCTGGACAGTCTCCTTGAACAGCCGCTTGTCGTCGGTGAAGAGCACGGCCCGGCCGTTGTGCCGGAGCAGCCTGGCCACCTCACGCAGCACGGCCGGGTAGAGGTCGAGGTTCGCGGTGTGCGAGCCGACCCTCTTCCCGAAGGGCATGTTCGCCACGATCCGGTCGACGCTGTCGCCGGCCAGCGGGACGGCCTGCGCGTCGGCGCGGAGCACGGTACCGGGCAGGTCGCGGCCCGCCAGGTTCGCCTCGGCCAGCTCGGCCCAGCGCTGGCGGAGCTCGGTACCGACCAGCAGGCCCGGCCTGGCCATCTCCGCCGCCGTGACGAGCAGCGTGCCCGCCCCGCAGAAGGGGTCGAGCACCGTCTGACCGTCCTCGATCTTGGCCAGCCGGACGAGTACCGCTGCGATCAGCGGATTCGTCGAGGCCGGCATCCGGTGCAGCTCGCCGAGCCGCTGGGTGAGGAACAGCGCGCCGATCTCGGCGACGGTGCCCTCCTCGTCCGGTTCGAGGTTGACGTCCCAGCTGCCGGGGTCGTTGGCCCAGCCCGGGGTCGCGGCCAGCCGCTCGGTCAGCTCCCAGCGGTCCTCGACCTCGCCGCTGCGGAACCGCAGATCACCCTGGGGCCGGAGCGCGGCAAGGGCACCGGAGGCCCGGGAGGCGGCGAGGGCCGGCTCCGGCTCGGTACCGAGGAAGACAGCACAGCTGGAGAAGTACCGGATACCGGCCAGGGCCCGCAACGGCCCGGTGTACTCGATGAGCAGGCTGTCCCGGCGCCGGCGCAGCACCGTGACGTCGAGATGCCTGATGTCCTCGAAGAGGTAGTCAACGGCTCCCGGCACGCTGCGGAGGAGCAGCCGGTCCCGGACTACCTGGTCGAGGTCGGCCTGCGGGCGGTAGGACATCGGTGAACCGTAACGCAGGGTGCCTCTCGGCTAGGCTGCCAGGATGCGTGTCCGTGATGTGCGGCTGCCAGCCGTGGCCCTGACTGTTGTCATGGCAGTGGCCGCGACCTCCGGATGCGGCGGCGCGGCACCTGTCGCGGCGCCTGTTCCCGCGAGCAGCGTGCCGGTGAGCGAGGCTGCGGTCAGCCCCAGCCCGACGCCGGAGCTGAGCCCGTCCCTGGTGCCCACGCCCACCCGGTCCCCGTCAGCGACGCCATCGAAGAAGGCCTCGGCGAGCCCGGCAGCGACGCGGGCCGGTGGCGCCGGGCCCCGGACCGCTGGGCTGGCCGGCAAGACGATCGTCATCGACCCCGGCCACAACCGGAACAACTTCCAGCACGCCGCGGAGATCGGCAAGCAGGTCCCGGACGGCAACGGCGGCCAGAAGACCTGCGACACGACCGGTACGTCGACGAACGACGGCTACACCGAGGCCGCGTACACCTGGGACGTCGCCCAGCGGCTCGCCGGGCTGCTGCGCGCGGCTGGGGCGAACGTCGTCATGACGCTGGGCGCCGACACGCCGTGGGGGCCGTGCATCACCGAGCGGGCCAGGATCGGCAACACCTCCAAGGCCGCTGTCGTGATCGGCATCCACGCTGACGGCGGTACGGCCGGCGGTACCGGGTTCCACGTCATGGAGCCTGGCCTGCCTGGCCCGATCCAGGCCGAGTCCCACCGGCTCGCCATCGCCGTGCGCGACGCGTACCGGGCGGCCGGGATGCGGCCAGCCAGCTACATCGGCACCGACGGGCTCAACCCGCGCGTCGACATGGCCGGGCTCAACCTCAGCACCGTGCCGAAGGTGATGCTGGAGGGCGGGAACATGCGCAACGCCTCCGACGCGGCGATGCTCAAGAGCCCCGAGTTCCGGCAGAAGACGGCGGAGGCCCTGGTCACCGCGCTCAGCACGTTTCTGTCGTAGGTGTGGTTCATGATGCGGGGCATGACTGACGTGCTGCTCCGCGAGGTGCGCGACGAGGACCTCGAAACCTTTTTCGAGTACGAGGCGGATCCCGAGGCCAGCCGCCGCGCCCGCTTCCCGTCACGTGAACGCGAGGTCTTCCTCCACCACTGGCGTACCCGGATCCTCGGCGATCCTGCGGTCGGCGCGCGTACGGTGCTGGCCGACGGCGAGGTCGCCGGGAACATCGTCGCGTGGGAGGACGATGGCCGGTGGTGGGTCGGCTACTGGTACGGCCGGAAGTTCTGGGGCCGGGGCATCGGCACGAAAGCTCTCCAGCAGTACCTCGCCGAGTTCAGCGTCCGCCCGCTGTACGCGGACCCGGTTGTCACCAACACCGGCTCGGTGAAGCTGCTGGAACGCTGCGGCTTCACCGAAACGGAAGGCGCCAACGATGGCCAGGCACTGTACGTGCTCAGCTAGCCCTCGTCAGCCGGTGACGATGGCGCGGGCCGTGTCAGCGTAGACGGCGAGGGCTTCCTTCTTGAAGTCACCGTCGGCCATCGGCTGCGGGCCGAAGAGCGTCACTCTCATCTGGATGGTGAGGTTCTCGATCTGGCCCTGGACGAGGTACTGGACACGTTGCGTGGCGGGGTCGCCAGTCGCGACCGTGTCGCCGGGCAGCGAGGTGATGAAGGCCGGGAAGTCGACGCCGGACACCGGCTCGGCCTTCTTTCCGTTACCCACGGTTTCTGTGTACCTGTCCCGGATGTGCGTGCGGGCCTGACGTCCGTTCTCGTTGACCACCGCTGCCGCAGTCACCCGGACGGACAGCGTCGCGGTGGCGGGCGAGACGGTGTGGCAGTCCTTGTCAGGGTTACGCATCGGGACGTCACGCCATTCGCCCGGGAAGGCCGCCTGAAGCGCGGTGAGCTTCAGGAAACGGCAGATCTTCCCGTCGAGCTGCCTGGTGCTGGCGTCCCTGGTCTCGTCAGAGGCGAAAGCGGCGGCTTTGCTGGGCGCTGCCGGGGTGGAGCACGCGGCCAGCAGGGCCAGTGTGCCGAGCAGGGTGCCCGCTTTTCTCATCAGTACACAGTAGAAGGCTGCTGCCGGGTCAGGCGACGAGGACCGGGCGGGGCATGGGGCAGCCGTCCGGTGTGGACTGTTCGGCGGCGTAGAGGCGGAGCAGGGGGTGCAGCCGGTACCGGTGGCCGTCGCGGTCGAGCAGGCCGGAGGCGATCAGGCCGCCCAGGAGCCGCGCCGCGGCCGGAGTACCGAGGGCTGCCTCGGCCTGGTCCACAGTGAAGTCGGCGGCTGGGATGCCGCCGAGCAGGGCGAGCGCAGCACGCTGGTCGGGCGGGAGCGCGCGGTAGGCCGGGGCGAAGGCGGCACGGACGGAGATCTCGGGTTCCCCGGGGGTACTGAGCTGGTCGAGGCGGCCGGGCCGGGCCAGTTCGGCTGCTGTCACGCCCCGGGCAGCCGCGATCCGGAGCGCGAGGGGCAGGTAGCCGCAGAGCCGGGCGACGTCGGGCGGGACGATTCTGGCGGCGTCGCGCGGGGCGAGCGGGCCGAGCCGGTGCGGCTGCGCCCCGGCCAGGACGGTCAGGCCGGTCAGCGGTGCCCGGCTGGTGACGATGACGGCGCAGCCCGGCGTACCGGGCAGCAGCGGCATGACCTGCCCGGCCGAGGTCGCGTCGTCGAGCACGAGCAGGATCCGGCGGTCGGCGAGCCGGGCGCGGAGCAGGCCCTCGCGCTCGTGCGCGCTGTCGGGGAGGGCTGCCACTCCGAAGGCGCTGGTACCGGCGGTGCGGAGCAGCTCGGCGAGCAGGTCGGCGGGGGCGCGGTCGCCGAGGCGGACGTACCACTGGCCGTCCGGGTACTCCGGGCGCAGCCGGTGCGCGAGGTGCAGGGCGAGGGCGGTCTTGCCCACGCCGGGCAGGCCCGAGATCACGCTCAGCCGGGCCGGGAGCAGGGCCGCGACGTCGGCCTCGCGGCCGACGAGGTCCACATCGGAGGGCAGGCGGCACTGGGGATGCCAGCCGGGGGGTTGGACCGTCTCGGTGGGCTCACCAGTGAGGACGTGCTCGCCGTTGAGGATGGCGAGGTGCAGCTCCGCGAGCTCGGCGGCTGGCTCGATGCCGAGTTCCGTGGTGAGCCTGCGGTGCAGGGTGCGGAAGGCTTCGAGGGCCTCTGCGCGCCTGCCGCTGCGGTGGAGGGCGCTCATCAGGTACAACCAGAGCTTTTCGCGGAGCGGGAAACGGTCTGTGAGCTCGCGGAGTTCGGTGACCAGATCCGCGTGCCTGCCGAGCCGCAGGTCTGCCTCGATCCGGCGCTGGAGCACCTCCAGCTGCCACTCGCGGAGCCTGGGCACGACCTCGCGGTGCAGGACGGGTGAGGGCACGTCGGCGAAGGGCTCGCCCCGCCAGAGCGCCAGGGCGCGGCGGAGCGCGTCGGCCTCTGCCGCCGGGTCGGTCGCGGTGTCAGCGGCCTCGACGAGCGCGGCGAACTGGCCCAGGTCGGTCTTGCCCTCGGCGATGGCCAGCAGGTATCCGCTGCCCTGGCTGAGCACCTGCGCGGAACTGCCAGCCTCGCGCAGCGCCTGCCGGAGCCGGGCGGCGTAGGTCTGCACCGCCGCGCGCGGGTGCCCCGGCGGCTGGCCGTCCCACATCATCTCGACGAGGTCCGGCAGCGGCACGGGCTCGTTGGCCCTGGCGAGCAGCGCGGCCAGCAGGATCCGGTGCTTGGCCGCGTCGATCCGGACCCGCCGGTGGGGCGGGCCGATCTCCAGGGGGCCGAGCGCTCGGAATTCCACCGGGTCAAAGTAGCGGCGGGACGCAACCCGGATTATTGCGTACACTGTACGGAGATCGCGGTTCCTGATCCGGAGTTCGCGTTTCCTGACCCGAGGAGGAGCCCATGTTCGACGCCGGCGCAGAGTTCGACCGCCAGGCCCTCGCCTACCCGGCCCTCGACCAGGACGTGCTCGCCACGCTGCGGGCCTCCGTACTGGGCCACACCGAGCCACCCGCCGACGGCTGGGTGCCGTTCGTGCTGGTGGTGCCCGAGGACCCGTACGAGTCCGTGCCGACGCTGACCCTCGGCGGCCGGAAGACCAAGCCCGGGGTCGTCGACCGGAACTACAAGGAAGGCGAGGTCACGAACTTCGTGCCAATCAAGGAGGTGGAGGCGCTGATACCGGAGGGCCCGGCGTACGTGCTGTTCGACGTGCAGCGCGGCGAGGAGTTCTGCAACGTGCCGCCGCAGGACGCGATGGAGACGATCGCGGGCCGGGGCCGCACGCCGATCACCATCCAGGAAGGCGTCGCGCTCGTGCGGGCCTTCCCCGAGATCCTGGTCAAGAACAAGTGCTTCATGCTCGGCGGCTCGCGGTGCGGCGACCGGCGCGTGCCAGCGATCTGGATCAGCGAGAACGCACCGAAGCTCGGCTGGTGCTGGGCCGGCAACCCGCACACCTGGCTCGGCACCGCCTCGGCCGGGTCACGGGGCGCGTAGATCCTCGTCTGCCTGCACGGGGCTGGCCGGCGGGATTCACTGGCGTAAACCCGGGCGGCCCTGCGGGGGTCCTCATAGGATGCGCGGGCATGGGAGTGATGACGATCGAGATGCTCGCCGACCGGCCGGAGCTGATCGAGGCGGTCGGCGAGCTGCGGTGGCGGGAATGGGGCCGTCCCCCCGAACCTGCGGACGTGGGCTTCTGGGTGGAGGCGACCCGGAGGGAAGCCGGGCGGGACGCGCTGCCGGTCACCTTCGCCGCCACTGTGGACGGCGTGGTGGCCGGGGCCGTCGGGCTCGGTGAGTACGACCCTGAGGAGCTACGGGACCGGTCACCGTGGGTACTCGGCACGGTCGTCGACCCCAGCCTGCGCGGCACCGGCATCGGACAGGCCCTGATGTCGGAACTGGAGGGATGGGCGGCTAGGCACGGGTACGAGCGGCTGTGGGTCGCGACCGAGCGGGCCGGCCGGTTCTACGAGCGGTGCGGCTGGCGAGCCGAGGAACGGCTGGGCCCTGCCGTCATCCTCAGCAAACGGCTTACCGGCAGCTCCCGCTGAACCACCGCGAGGCAGTCAGGACGGGCGGCGGTGGCCGGTGAGGACCAGCTGCTGCCGGCTGGCCGGCCTGGGAGCACGGGCCTCGGCGGGCAGCCAGCGCAGGTCCTCGGCGATGCGGGTGTCCTCGGACTCCAGCCGGGGACGGCGGTGGTGGTGGCGCTCCAGGCCGTACACCGTGAGGGCGGCGAGCAGGATCGCGGTCAGAAGTTCGATCATGGCGCTAATTTTTCGCTGAACCAATTGGCGCCAACAGTGGCAGCTTTGCCATTGTCCCGCAAAAAGCTGCCAGTTAGGCTGGGGGCATGCTGCGGACGATCGCTGTGATCCTGCTCGACGGGCTGGCCCCGTTCGAGTTCGGCGTGGTGTGCGAGGTGTTCGGCATCGACCGCACCGACGACGGCGTGCCGCGCTTCGAGTTCCGGGTGTGCGGGGAGGTGGCCGGGCAGCCGATCCAGTCACCGGTCGGCATGCAGGTCATCACGCAGTACGGACTGGAGGGCCTGGCCGGGGCCGACCTGGTCGCGGTCCCCGCCCACACCATCCGCGAGGGGTACCCGCCGGCGGTGCTGGAAGCGCTCCGCGAGGCCGCTGCGAACGGGGCGACGCTGATGTCGGTGTGCAACGGCGCGTACATCCTCGGCGCGGCCGGGCTGCTCGACGGGCGGCCCTGCACGACACACTGGCGGTACGCGGAGGACTTCGCGCGCCGGTTCCCGCTGGCGATCGTCGACCCGGACGTGCTGTTCGTCGACGACGGCTCGATCGTCACGAGCGCCGGTACCGCCGCCGGGATCGACGCCTGCCTGTACCTCGTGCGGCGCGAGCTGGGCGCGGCCACGGCCAACGCCATCGCCCGCCGCATGGTCACCGCTCCGCAGCGCGAGGGCGGGCAGCGGCAGTTCATCGCCCAGCCGGTACCGGAGGTGAGCGGCGGCGGCAGACTCCAGCCGGTGCTGACCTGGATGCTCGACCGGCTCGGCGAGGAGCATTCCGTGGCCAGCCTGGCCCGGCAGGCGCGGATGTCGGAGCGGACCTTCGCCCGCCGGTTCGCAGCGGAGACCGGGACGACGCCGCACCGCTGGCTCAACCAGCAGCGGGTGCTCCACGCGCGGCAGCTGCTGGAGGACACCCAGCTCAGCGTCGAGGAGGTCGCGCAGAGCTGCGGTTTCGGCAGCTCGGCCCTGCTGAGGCACCATTTCCACCGGGTGACGGGCGTGGCGCCGCAGGACTACCGCCGGTCGTTCGCGTGATCCAGGGGACTGCTATCTGACGCTCGCCTGCCACTGGGCGTAGAAGGCTTCCTGGTCGCTGGTCGACGCGGCCTGGGCGGGCTCCGCCGGGTCGAGCACGCCGACGACCTCGGTGCCGTCGGCCGGCTCGCCAGGGTGCAGGACGCAGACATGCTCCAGGTCGCAGCCCTGGCTGCGGTAGGTGTCGAGCCTGCTGCCCTGCACGGCGATCAGCCAGCCGTTCAGGGCGATCCGGTGCCTGGCCTCGGACAGCGCCGCGAACAGGTCGGGTCCTGCCCCGGCGCACCGGCCCTCCGGGGTCACAATCTCCATTGTGTACCGGTGAGCGGCGTGCTCCCATGACAGCGCGCACCGCCGCCGCTCGTTCCCGCGAACGAGAAGTACCTCGCACGAACCGTGCTCGCCGGCCGCCTCAGTGCCCATGCCTAGAGTTTAAGGACAAATGTGGCGAGCCGTTCCCTGGTCGGCAGGCGTTAACATGACCCGCATGTCCCGCCCCAGCCCCTTGCAGAACCGGGTGTGGCCGACCGGCGAGATCCTCGCCCACCCGGCGCGCGGCACGATGATGGGCAACCGTGGCTGCCTGCACGGCTCGGGTAGCGAGCTGGGCGTCACCCGCTGGCGTTCCAAGTTGTGGATCTGCTGCGTCCTCGACTGGAAGGGCTGGCAGCGCGACGTGATGCCGCCCGGCCGGTGGACTGCGCTGTTCTTCCTCGACGAGGTGACCGCCCTGGCCGCCGGGCACCGGCCCTGCGCGTACTGCCGGCGCGCTGACTACGTGGCCTTCACCGAGGCGTGGCAGGCGGCGGCTGGCCTGCCGGAACGGCCACGCGCCGCGCACATGGACACGATCCTGCACGCCGAGCGGGTCGAATCCCGGACGCGCAGGCAGATCACCCGGCCCGTCGACGCGAGCACGCTGCCCGACGGCGCGATGATCCGGTCAGGGACGGACGGTGTGGTTGGGCTGGTCTGGAGTGGACAGTTGCTGCCGTGGTCGCCGGAAGGGTACGGGGACGCGGTCGCCCTGCCGGCTGGCGTCGCCGAGTTGCTGACGCCACCGTCCATTGTGGCTGCCCTGCGCGCTGGGTACCGCCCCCAGCGAGCCGCCTAGAGGCCGGTGTCCTCGAGTTCGAGTGAGTGCTTGTCGAAGTGGTTGTCGAAGCCGCACTCGGGACAGGTGAACCGGCGTTCCTCCGGGTCAACGCTGAACCACTCCGTCAGGCCGGTGTGACCGCACTGCGTGCAGGTCAGCTCTTCCTGCTCCAGGAACAGGTGCTTGTGATCCGTCTTGCTCATGCCTCCAGGGTGATCCTCTCCGGGGACGCCGGGGAGCGAACGGCGACATGGGCCGGATGTCCGGTTCGCGGGCGGCGGGGCAGCGGCCCGGCCCCCGCAACGGCGATACTCATCGGACTCTATGTCATTCACGGGGGATTGATGCCGGATGAGGTTACTGAGGTTCGCGCTGGTCACAGCGGTCGCCGTCGCGGGTTTGCCTGCCGGGGTCGCACACGCCGGACCAGCCGGTGGCAATGAACTGTTCGTCACACCCAGCAACACCGCCTGCTCCGACGCGGGACCGGGTACGAGCCGCGAGCAGCCCTTCTGCACCGTCCAGGCCGCCGCGAACGTGGCGAGTCCGGGCCAGACGGTCAAGCTCAGCGCGTCGGCGCACACCATCGCCAGCCCTGGGCTGACGATCACCCGGTCGGGCACGGCTGAGGCACCGATCGTCTTCGAGGCGGACAGCACGACGCCGACCGCCCGCGCGACCCTCTTCCTGCCGGACGGGCAGAGGTTCAGGATCGTGGAGGGCGTGCACCACGTTCAGTTCCGGCAGCTCGCCTTCAGGCAGCAGGCATGGAACTACGCTGCGGTCAGGGTCGACGACGCGCAGGACATCACGTTCGAATCGGTGACCTTCCTGGTCCATATCGGACTCGCCAACACGCAGCGGGTCCGCATCCTGCGGTCGACCACGTCGCGAGGGCTCGTCATCGACGGCAGGTCCACCGGGGCTGTGGTTTCGGCCAGCCGGTTGAGCAGCGAATCAGGTCCAGCGGTCACTATCGTCGGCGGCTCGGGTATCGCGATTACCGGCAACACGATCCTTTCGTCCTCCGGGGCGGTTGCGGTGAATGGCCCAGTCACCGAAACCTTCATCGAGAACAACCACTTCCGCCACTCCACGCCGGACCATCTCACCGCGCCCTTCCTGACCGTCGACATCCAAAGCGTTCCCGGCACGACCGCCAAGTACAACGCGCCGACCCAGGATCCCTGGGCAGAGCCGCTGTACCGATGGGGCGACAGGAGCTACACCACGATCGCGGCGTTCCAGACAGGCACCGGCCAGGGTCAGGCCGACGTCCTGGCCAGTAACACTGGCATCTCGGTGATCCCGAAGGAGCTGATCGACTCGGCCGACGCGCTGGCTCCCGGCCAGCTCCCCACCGACATCAACGGCAACACCCGCGTCCGCAACCCCAACGTCGCCGCGACGGGGACCGGGGTCGGCTACCACGACCGGGGCGCGTACGAGGCCGTACAGACACCGTTCGAGCTCGGCGACTGGGGCGGCGCCAGCGCGTGGCCACCAGGGCCGGCGGTGGAGGCGGTCTGGAGCCAGGAGTTCCGGACGAAGTGGGGCGCGCACTCGATCACGGCCACGGTCGACTGGGGCGACGGGACCAAGTCGGACACGGGGTACCCGGTAGCTCCCCTGGTCGATGGCGCGGAGGCTACCGGCTTGCTCACCACGCGGCATCTGTACGCCGCGCCCGGCACCTACACCGTCTCGGCCGTCATCTCCGATGGCATGGTGGAGAAGAGGACCACGCGCCAGCTGGTGACTGGCCCCCGCACGGGTCCCGTCGTCGCGACAGAGCCCAACACGACGCAGCTCAAGGCCGACTTTAACGGTGATGGGCTTGGCGATACCGCGATGCTGTACGACTACGGCAACGGCGATATCGCACTGTGGACGATGACCGGGCAGTACGACACCGGCCCGGCCGCGCCGCGCCTGGCCTGGCAGGGCAATGGCTTCGGCCGGGGTACCCAGTTCGTGACGGCCGCCGACTTCGATGGCGACGGCAGGTCTGATGTCGGGCTGTACTACTCCGATCCGAGGTACAGCCAGGAGGCGTCCTTCGTCACCCTGCCCGGTACGGCCAGCGGTGACTTCGGGCAGGCCAGGCTCCGGTGGTCGTCGAAGCAGGCCGACACCGGTGTCCGGCAGGTCGTGCCCGGGGACTTCAACGGGGACGGCCGGGTCGACCTGGCCATCTTCCGGCAGTTCAACGACGCTGGTGCCCAGGTGCGCGTGCTGCTGGCCACCGATCGGGCCACGCTCCGCGACCCGGTGACCTGGTGGTCCGCGTACTCCTGGGGTGCGGGGACCAGAGCCGTGAGCGGCGGCGACCTCAACGGGGACAAGAAGACTGATCTGACGTTGTTCTACGACTACGGCGACGGGCACGTCTCGCAGTTCACGATGACGGCGACCGGGGATGGCGGGTTCGCGGGGCCTGCTCTGAGCTGGGACGCGCCGAGGTGGGGGCGCGGGACGAAGCTGGTCCAGGCCGGGAACTTCGCCGGGGACGGCCGGGCCGACACCGCCCTGCTGTACGACTACGGCAACGGGCACGTGAGCATCTGGGTACTGTCCGCCGAGGGCACCCTGACCCGGTGGTGGGACGGGCCGGTGTGGGGCGGCGGGACAAAGTTCCTGGCGGCCGGCGGGTACTCCGCCAAGGGCGGCCGGGACGACCTCGCGCTGTTCTACGACTACGGCGGTGCGCACCAGGCGCTGTTCACCGTCACGCCGGGTAAGGACGTGCCGGTGCTGCGCTGGGACGGGCCGGTGTGGGGCGGCGGGACGCGAGCGCTGAGCTAGCCGCCGTCGGTTGAGTGATGGCTGTTGAGGGTCTCCTGGGTGCGCCCGGGAGACCCTTCGCGCTGTGGCTCCAGCGTCAGGAAGCGGGTGGCGATGGCGGTGAGGCCGCGTTGGATGCGGCGGAAGTGGGTTGCCCGGCTGTGGTGCAGTGCCTCCGCGATGCGTTCCCGGCGGCGGTTGTCCCCCTCGACGTAACAGATCATGAGGGTCTGGCCTGCTTCGGCGTCGATCCGGTCCGGGGAGAGCGCGAGTGTGGTCACGGCGTCGACCAGCATCGCGTGGAGGGCTGCCACGCCGCCGGTCCCGGCCAGTGCGAGGAGCGGGCTGCTGGCCAGGGCCGGCGGGTCGTGCAGGCGTTCGAGGGCCTGGCGGACGCTGGCCGCCGTCCGGCTGACCGAGTCGGTGACCGGGAGCCGGATACCCCGGCTGGACAGGTCCTCCAGCCAGGTGGTCAGGCCGGCCGGCGCGAAGCTGTGGCTGTAGACCTCCGGTGGCCTGCCGCACCGGTACACGTCGTCGGCCGTGCCGCCGTGGCGGGTGAAGCCGAGGTGCTCGACGAGCTGCTGGTAGCCGGGCCAGGGCGTCGACACGACCACCGCCTCGGCACCCTGGATCGCCGACCGGAGGATGCCGCGCAGGAGAGCCGAGTGCAGAGCCGGGTAGCGCTCTTCGCAGTACCCGAGGCCGACGAAGACGCCGCTTTCCGCTCCGGCTCCCAGCTGGGTGGTGTACTGCTGGAGCACCGGTTCGAGGCTGCCGATCGTCCGGCCGGTGATCGGGATGGCGCTGGCGACGCCGACCGGGCGGCCCTCCGGATCGCAGGCCAGGCGGAAGGAACCGGGCGGCGCGGTACGCAACCAGGTGTCCAGGAGCCGCTCGGCTGTCCGCGGGTCGAGCCCGCCCCGCTCGGCCCACCGCCGGACCAGCCTTCCGATCGCGTCGAAGTCGGCCGGGCCGGCCGGGCGGATCAGCGGCTCAGCCCCGTCCCGGGTGAACAGGCTGTCGCGGATGACCCGGTCGCCGGTCAGGTACACGGCGTTGCTGACCAGGATCGCGCGCTGGCCCAGGTCCGGTGTCACGTCGATCAGGGTGCGCCGGTACGCGGCGGCCCTGGTCAGCGCCGTCCGGTACGCGAGAGGCTCCCGCCAGCGGAACGACTCGTCGAACACGGCGCGGAACGGCTCGGCGAGCGTGACGCCCAGCTCGGTCGCGGTGGTGACGCTGAGGTCGCGTACGGCGGAGAAGAGTTCCGGCTCACTGGTCAGGCTGGCCAGTAGCTCGGCGTCGCACTCTCCGACGGCGGCGAGCAGGCGGAGGGTGCGGGGCAGGCTGGCCGGATCGCCGGGCCATTCGGTTCCGAGGCGGGCGCTGAGCACGGTGGCTGCCCGGTCGGCCATGGCGCCCAGGATTCCGCTGTTTTCTCCACAGAGGACGGAGGTGAGCAGCGGGTTCCCTTGCGCCAGGCGCGCTACCGGTTCCAGGAGAGGCTGGTGGGCACCGGGTTCCGGCCGCATCGCGATCACTGAGGCTGGCGTGGCGGGGAACCGGCCTGCTGCCAGTACCAGGCGATCTGGGGTTAGCTGCTCGCTGAGGGCCTGGGCCAGCGCAGGCGTGTCGACCCCATCGATGATCAGGAGTTGCCCACCGGCTGGCGGCAGCGGCAGGCTGGCCGGGAGGCGCGGCAGGTCAGGGAAGAGCCCGGCGAGCAGCGTGGTCTTCCCTGAGCCAACCGGCCCGACCAGGCTGACGGAACAGCGGCCCGGATCGGCCAGCCATGCCCGCAGCGCATCGATCGTGGCGTGCATCGCCTCGTCTGGCACGAGTCCATTGTGGTCAACATGGGTGCGGGGAGGGATGGGCCGCACGGGCCGAGTCTCACTCGGGTCGCACTTTCGCGGGCAGCCATTGCCCAGGAATTCATCGACCGATTTAGCTGTCTTCGGCGGCCGGCGAAGGCCGGCCAGAGAAGGGAGCCATCGATGATGAAGAGACTGATCGCCGTTACCGTGCTGACGGGCGTCGCCTTGCTCGCCGCGCAGGCGCAGACCGTCGCGGCGCAGGCCAGCGACCGGGTGGTCATCCAGCTCAAGTGCGAGTTCGACGAGTGGCCGTGCTCGCCGGACTGGCCGGGCAAGTAGCAGCACCCCGTGCCGGCGGCCTGGGATCGTGTGCGGCACGGTCCCAGGCCGTTTACGGCTTTCGTGAACTTTGAGGGGGCTGGTCGGGTTACGTTGTCGGGGTGCGCATCCTGAGCACCCTGATGGCCGCGACCGTGCTGGCCTGCCAGCTCGCCGCGTGCGTCCCGGCCGCCGACGCCGAGACGCTGCGCGACCGGCAGGACCTGATCTACGGCAGCGAGATCGGCGCGTGGGACACCAATGGCGGCACGGCCATCCACAACCAGGTCGCGCGGGACAACGTCAGGGCGGCACGGATCAAGGTTGTCCGGTGGGGTGTGCTCGACCGGGAGGCGGTACTCAAGCCGGAGTTCGGGGCGACGCTCGACGGAATCGCGAACCTCGGAGCCGTACCGATGATCAAGCTTCCGCCGATGACGGAGGGCCAGTGCCTCGGCGACGAGCGGCAGTGGAGCATCAGCTGGCTGAAGGACATCGTCCGGGCCGCCGGGCCGCGCGTGCTGATCTACGAGTTCGGCAACGAGCCCGACCACTACTGCGGGTGGAAGGCTGCCGAGTACACGGCGCACTGGCTGCGCGTCGCGCCCCAGCTCAAGCGGTTCGCCAGGTCACAGGGCTTCGAGATCCTGCTCGGCGGGCCGGGGCTCGCCGACAGCCACACCGCTGACCTCGCGTACATGGCGACGTTCCTGAAGACCACCCGGTCCCTGTACCAGGCGACGGGCGACCGCGACTACGTCCCGGACTTCGTGTCCAGCCACACGTACCTGACGGACACCGAGAACGCGAGCATCGAGGCGACGCGGGCGCGGATCGACGCGTGGGGCGGGTACTTCGACTCGCTGCGGGCGCTGATCGACACCACGTACCGTGGCGTGACCGACCGCTCCGGACGGCCGCTCGGCCCCCAGATCAAGATGGCCAGTACCGAGTGGAACTTCACCGTCGACAACCAGAGCACCCGCGGCGAGGACGTGGCCTTCACCAGCTTCTACGTGCCGGCGATGTTCCAGATGATGCGGGAGCACGGGGTGTGGCTGTCGTGCCAGTTCACGATCGCCTCGCACCACGGCGGCGCGCTGGACCTGCTCCGCGAGGACGGTACTGGCAAGCCGCTGTACGAGGCGTACAAGGCTGCGAGCACCGTCGATCCGCAGAACCCGGCTTAGCCAGGTGCTCCCGGAACGTTGTTACTGTCCAGAGAACTGCGACACGTAACGGCAATACGGGGAGACGAACGATGGCAGGACCTGAGAACCATGTGCGGATCGCCCGGCCCAGCCGGGACCTCGCGGCAGCCAGACGGTTCTATGTGGACGGACTCGGGCTGAGTGTCCTGTACAGCGCGGCGGCCGGCGGGCCCGGCGAGCACGACGTCCTCATGGTCGGCTGGCCGGGCGGCACCTGGCACTTCGAGCTGACGCGCGACCCGGCCGGGCACGGCGGCCCGGCCCCGACCGCCGACGACCTGTTCGTGCTGTACCTGGGCGGGCCGGTCCCCGAAGACCTGGTCGAGGCGCTGCTGGCTGCCGGGGGCGAGCGCGTGCCGTCCTCGTACTGGGACAAGTGTGGCGTGACGGTGATGGACCCCGACGGGTACCGGCTGGTGCTCTGCCAGCGCACCTGGGACCGGTCGAAGAGCTAGTTCGCGAGGAACCGGGTGATGCGCTGCCAGGCGTCGCCTGCGGCTTCCTCGTGGCCGGCCTGGCCCCGGAAGTCCTTCTCGATGAAGCCGTGCGGCTGCCCCGGGTAGACCACGATGTCGTGCGGCTGGCCGGTGGCCTTGAGACTCCGCTCGATGGCCTCCGGTACGTCGAGGGGTACGGCGTGGTCGTCGCCGCCGAAGAGGCCCAGGACGGGGCTGGTGATGGCTGTGGCGAAGTCGTCCGGCAGGGCGGCGTCACGCCCGGCGTTGCCGACGTACGGGCAGACGCCGATCACGCCGGCCAGGCCGAGGCCCAGGGTGCCTGCCCAGAGCGCGTTCGCCCCGCCGACGCAGAAGCCGGCGACGTACACCGGTCCGGTGCTGCGGGCGCGGGTGTACGCGACGGCCGCCTGGAGGTCGGCGAGCACGTTGACCCGGCTGAACTCCGCCCAGTCCTGCACAGGGTTGTAGTCGTCGGGGCGGCCAGCGGTGCCCGCCGTCCGGCTGTAGTAGTCGATAACCAGGGTGTCTGCCCCGGTTTCCGTGAAGCGGCGGGCCAGCTGCTGGTAGAACGGCCGGAGCCCGCCGTTGTCTGGCAGCACGATGAGCTGCGCGCCGGTGGGGTCGGCGGCCTCGGCGAGGTACGCGGAGAAGGCGGTGCCGTCCGTCGCGGTCAGCTCGATGAGGTCCCTGGCCGGGCCCGGTTCCGTCGTTTCGGTTACGCACATGCTGTCACTGTGCCTCCGATGTCAACCGCATTGGTGCTCCAGGCCGTCTTCTCCCTGACGACACCGTTCGATCATGGGAGGAATCGTGCGTCGTACCCTCACGGCAGCGATCCTGATATCCAGTGTGGTGATACCCGCCCCGGTCGCGGCGCAGGCGGGAGCGCCACCGCCGGCCGTCGGGCAGCCAGCGAAACTGACGTTCACGTTGCTGACCGGTGACCGGGTCACGGCGACGAAGGAAGGCCGGGTACTCGGCGTCGAGGCTGGCCCCGGGCGGGACGGGATGACGTTCCGCCAGTTCACGGCTGGCGGGCACCACTATGTCGTACCGGCCGACGCGCTCGCCCAGCTCGACACCAGACTCGACCGCGACCTGTTCGACGTGACGGCGCTCGCCGAATACGGCTACGACGACGCGCGACGCGCCGACCTGCCGCTGTTCGTGTCCGGCGGGGCCGGTGGCGGGCTGGCCGTGACCCGCGAGCTGCCAGCGGCCGGGCTGCGTGCCGTGAAGGCGCCGAAGAAGGACGCCACGCGAACGTGGGCCGGCCTGCGCGCGAGCGGGGCGCAGGGACTCAGGGCCGGCACGGCCGGGCGGATCTCGCTCGTCGGCCGGTCCCGGCTCAACCTCGACCGCAGCGCCGGCCAGATCAACGCCCCCGCCGCGTGGCAGGCCGGCCTCACGGGCAAGGGCATCAGGATCGCGGTACTGGACTCCGGCTACGACGCCACACACCCGGATCTCGCGGGCGCGGTCGTGGGCAGCAAGGACTTCAGCGGTACCGGCATCAACGACACCGTCGGCCACGGCACGCACGTTGCGTCCACAGTGGCCGGTCGCGGTGCGGCGTACCGTGGCGTGGCCCGCGACGCCGACCTGCTGATCGGCAAGGTGTGCGACGACTACTCCTGCCCCGACGACGCGGTCCTCGCCGGAATGGAGTGGGCGGCCGAGTCCGGAGCCAAGGTGGTGAACCTGAGCCTGGGCAAGCCCGACGGTACCGTCAGCGACCCGTTGTCGCGAGCCGTCGACGAGCTGACGGCCAGGTACGGGACGCTGTTCGTCGTCTCGGCCGGCAACTCCGGTACCCGCGCGCGGGTCGGCAGCCCCGCCGTCGCCGACGCGGCGCTCGCCGTGGCCAGCGTCGGGCGGACCGACCAGCCGAGCGAGTTCTCGTCGCGCGGGCCGGGGTACGGGGACGAGGGGCTCAAGCCCGACATCGCCGCGCCTGGTGAGGACATCGTGGCCGCCCGGGCGAAGGACGGGTGGATGGGGGAGCCGGTTGCTTCCGGGTACACGAAAATGTCTGGCACTTCGATGGCTGCACCGCATGTGGCCGGGGCAGCGGCGCTGCTCAGGCAGCAGCATCCAGAGTGGAGCCCTGCGCGGGTCAAGGCGGCGCTGATGGGCACCTCCGCGCAGGCCGGCAGCCCGATCGCCTCGGGCGCCGGACGGGTCGACCTGGCGCGGGCCACGACCCAGCCGGTCATGGCCGAGCAGGGCAGCGTCAGCTTCGGCCTGGTCACGTGGCCGCATCCGTCGCCGGTCACGCGCACGCTGACCTACCGCAACGACTCCCCGGCTTCCGTGACCGTGGCCCTGGCTGGTCCGAGCGGGCTTGTGTGGCGGCTCTCGGCCACCGACCTGGTGATCCCGGCTGGCGGATCGGCCACTGTGGACATCACGTTCGACCCGGCCAAGGGCACGGGCTGGTTCGAGGGTGTGCTGACCGCGACCGGGCCGGGCGTGAGTGTGCGCACCTCCGTCGGCGGCTACAGCGAGGAGGAGAAGTACGCGCTGACCGTGACGCTGCTCGATCGGGCCGGGCAGCCGGACGGCAACGGCATCGCGCTCGCCACGAACCTGGCCGACGAGAAGACCGCCTTCGCGCGGGCCGACGGGGCCGGGCAGGTCACGTTCCGGCTGCCGGCCGGTGACTACGCCGTCTACACCAGCGCCGTCGAGAACCCAGCCAGGGACGACTACAACCGGCCGGTGTCGATCACCGAGCTGATCCGGCCGAAGGTCGGGCTGCGCGCGGACACAGCTGTCACGCTGGACGCCCGGGCAGGCAAGCCGGTCACGGTCAGCGCGCCGGACGACCCGGGGCTGCGGCCATCCAGCCGGGCCAGCAACCTCCAGGTCCGGCCGCTGGGCGGGGATTCTGGCCCTGGCAAGGGCCGGGGAGCTGGGCTGAGCAGCTACACGACCGCGCCGACCACGAAGTGGTACTCCTGGTCGGCTGGCGGCGAGGACACCAAGTTCGGCTACACGATGGCCACGACCCTGAGCAGCCCGCGCATCCGGATCCTCGATGCCGACATCCCGATCGGATACCACGCACTGACCGGTGGCGAGCTCCCCGGAGACCAAACCCTTTCCCTGGTACCCGCTGACGCCGCCGACGTCCGCGGCAAGCTCGTCGTGGTCACCGGCCTCGGCGCCAGCGACTCGGGCCTGGAAGCCGCGAACCGGGCAGCAGCGGGCGGCGCCGTAGCCATCCTGTTCGCCGGCAACGCCGGGTACTGGGAATCCGACCGCTATCCCCTGCCCACCCTGTCCGTCAGCACCACCGACGGCGCGCCGCTGGTCGCCGGCGCGCAGACCGGCCAGACGATCAGGACCCGGGGCGTGGGGTACAGCCCGGTCTCGTACAACCTGGTCAGGAGCATCCCGGGGCGGATCCCGACCGGCGACACGCACGCACCCCGGCGGCACGAACTGGGCACAGTCGAGGCGCACTACCGCTCACAGGGGACCGACGAACTGGGCAGGCTCGACCTGACAGCCCTCGACGTACCCAGCATCTTCACGCCGCAGCCGATCCGCACGCCGGCCGTCCGCACCGAGTACTACACGCCCGGCGTGCGGTGGATCCGCGGCTACCTGGTCGGCAGGTTCCTCGGAGCCGGCGACGTCGAACCGGTCGCTGGCATATGGGACACCCAGCCGACGGTATACCCGGCGGGCAGCCGCCAGACAGCAGTGTTCGGCGACTCCATCCTCGGCCCCGTACTCGCACCGGGCATCTACATCGGACAGCCGCCGTACGCGGTGACCCGGACGGGCAACACACTCGACGCGAACATCTCGCTCTTCGGCTCACTCCGGACGGGGACGGGACCCGGAATGCCCATTACTGGCAGGGTGTCCGGCAACAGCACCCTGACGCTGTCCAGGAACGGCCAGCCGCTCCAGGGAACCACCGCACGGAACTCCGCTGCCTCGCCTGGCAGCAGCCCGTCCGGGCCTCCCGGTACCGGCAGCTGGGAACTTCCCGCCGACGTCGCCGACTACCGGCTCGACCTGACCGCCGACCGGGACAGCCCGCAGATCACCCTCGGTACCCGGCTCCGGGCAAGCTGGACCTTCCGTTCCGGTCACACCGCCGAACCCGCCCCCGCCGGGTTGCTCATGATCGGATACACGGCGCTCACCCTCGACGACCGCAACTCGGCCCCGGCCGGCCTGCCAGTACCCATCGAGATCCGCGCCAGCGGGGCACGCCGCGTCACAGCCAGCTTCTCCACCGACGACGGGGCGACCTGGCACCGCGTCCCCGTACTCCACACCGGCGGCTCCTGGCTCGCCATCGCCCCCGCCACGCGCGCCGGCCACACCTCACTCCGCATCGAGGCGACCGGCGACAACGGCACCTCAGCCACCCACGAACTCACCCGCGCCTACCGCACCCGCTGACCCAGCCCCAACACGCGACCAGCGCGTATAGCCACTCGGCTATACGCGCTGGTTGTCTCGGTGGGCCGGACGGACCGCCGCACGAACCGGGCGGTGACGGTGGCGGGCGACCCGCTGCCGGTACGTTTCACCACCTCACGGGCGCAGGGAGGTGCGTGATGGACCGCCTGACATCCGATGAAGAACGCCGGCAGACGCGCGGGGCATTGGTCGACCCTCCCGCGTTGGCGGTTCGCAGCCGCCACGTCATCAACTTGCTGGAGTCACTGCTCGATGTCCTGTATGACACCAGGCTGAGTTCCGATACCCGACAGCAAGCATTCAGCCGGGCTATCCGGATGCTGAACGCCTTCGTGACCGAGAAACCTCGCCGCTAACCGCCCTGCCTATCGGGCCGCTCCGGCCAAGGCTCCACCTTGGCCGGAGCGGCCCTTTTGCAATCAGTACCTCCAAAACCCGATCAAGTCGGTTCAGGCCAGCGACGCATCCTCGAAGTCGAGGCGGAGGGTGTGGGCGGCCAGGCTGCACAGGAGCCTGGCATTCTTCTTGATCTTGTCGAGGAGGAACAACTCCCTAGTCCCGCATTCCTCGCAGACGGCCACCCTGACGAAGGTCGATAGATCCAGAGGATCTGCACGCTCCATGCCCATGAGATAGACCCGATGGGGGCTGAGGGGTTGCGTGCTGAACCGCTCGAATGGTTCCCAGCCTGGGTGGCTGCCACGCAGGCGCAGCCCGACCAGCCTGTATGAACCGGGATCAAGGTACTCGCACCTCTCCAGGAATTCCCACTGAACACGGATCATCCAGTGGGTAGCCTCAAGCACTGCGGCAACGCGTGGCTCCAGTTCGTCGACCTCTGCATCAATCTCATGACTTGGGGTGCTGGCGTGTCCGTGGGCGAATCCGTTCCGGAAATCAACCAGCTCCTTCAGGATCGGCAGCAGTCCGTCAGGATCACCAGCTAGAGCGAGCTCTGCGAGCCCTGAGTCGCCGACCTTCTCTCCGGCCTCTTCGATCAGCCCGAGCCAGGTACCGAACGAAGCCCCCGCACTGAAGAGCTTGCGCATCCCGTTGCTGAAGCCCGAGGGGTTATGCTCGACCAGCAGCGCCAAGGCAGTGATACCCATCACTCTAGCAATGCCTTCTGCCAGCTTCAGGAGGCTGTCCTTGCGTTCGGCCGGGTGCACCGCGATCCGATACTGGCGGGACAGCGCCGCGATGTGGAATGGATAGCTCCATTCCGCTCGGAGGAACGGGTCCTCAAGCGGGCGAACGACTTCTCCGATGAGCTGGGCCTCCGCCGACACTCTGCGGGCTTGACGACGGAGGCTGCTTGGATCAGTGGGCCCGTCGAAGACGTTCGGCAGCATCCCAGACGTCGCTTCATCCAGGCGTCTACGGCCTAGATGTACGTCGGCGAGCATGAGGTCCAAACCACTGTCCTGCATGATCTCCGCAGGAACGGGCTGCCCTAGCAGGTCAACGATGGACCAGTTGGACTTTCCTGCTTTGTTCGAGTTGAGCCACTCACACAGCACTCTCCCGCTACCCGGATTAACCCGCAGCACAGTCAGTGGGGTAAGCGCTGCCCCGAAATTCGGAGGAAGCAGTCGCCAGCTACCCGGTCGCCCGACAAGATCGCCTCCGCCGCACTGTGCGAGAGGCACCGACACTGACACGGCATCGTCCAGCTCAGCAGCAGAATCCACGCCACGCAGATCCTGACCCCGCAAGATGGGAAGTGCGGACCTTTCCTTCCCCCCGAGCGCCCGGGCAGGCACGAGGCGTGCAAAATTCCGGAGCGGCTCACCGATTCCGTTCCAATCCGCGAAGAACAGATTGCGTGGCACGGCGCATCCAACAGCAATTCTGGCCTCGTCTACCCATGCGTCTGGATGAGCTGCGGTGATCTCGTCCCGGATGTATGCAGCAACGTCTTGCGTGATCGGCAGATCGACGGTCAAGCGGAGTTCAGGATCGGGGACAGGCTTTCCGTCTTGCGTCTGCCACTCGCCCTCCGGGTCTCGAACACCTATGGCACTGCGGAGGGCCTGGTCAAAGGAAGCAGTCGTCGGGAGCGACAAGCCAGCCTTCTTCACGGCGCTCTTCATCGCGTCCCACGCATCAGCCCTACTCGCCCAGCCCCGTCCAGCCAGGGTTTTGAGAGCCTCGACAATAGGTCCACCGTTTCCCTGCGAGGCCAGCATCCCAATAGAGGAAATCCGGCCCAGC
The DNA here is from genome assembly GCF_000379825.1 of Longispora albida DSM 44784. GTDB lineage: Bacteria > Actinomycetota > Actinomycetes > Mycobacteriales > Micromonosporaceae > Longispora > Longispora albida. Next base: position 225,334 of record NZ_KB903835.1, on the reverse strand, counting down.
GCCTCTTCCGTCATCTCGAAGCGCAGCCTCAATGGGCGTTCGACGGTAATCCGCCTGTACTGGAGCTGCTGGTTATCGACTACTTCCACCTTCTTGCTCAGCGGGTGGTCGTCGTTGCCGACAATAGTCAAGGCATTCTTGTAGAGATGGACGATCTCAGCGATCTCTCCCGAAGTAAGATAGGTATGTTTCGCCGTGTGGGACCTGAGTTCCCTCTGCCCATAGCCGCGAGCATCCAGGAAGGTCACCTTGCCCTGTCGTTCCGGAGGCTTCCTGTTCGACATGATCACGAGATAGGTTGGGATGCTCGTCCGGTAGAGAAGCCCTCCAGGCAACGCGATAATCGTCTCTAGCCAGTCATTGCTAACGATCCACTGGCGGATGGCGGATTCGCCAGAACCTGCGCCCCCGAAAAACAACGGCGAGCCATTGACCAGAGCCCCGACCCTGCCGCCCCCTTCCTCCGGTGGCTTCATCTTCGAGAGCATGTGCTGAAAGAACAGCAGCGAACTATCGCTTTTCCTTGGCAGCCCGGCATGGAACCTGCCGGAGCTACCGCGTTCGTACTCCTCAATGACGGCGTGTGCAGCCTTTTGCCAGCTGTTACTAAAGGGCGGGCAGCTCAGGATATAGTCGAACTTCATCCCCGCAAAGGCGTCTTCAGTCAAGGTGTTGCAAAGCCGAACATTCTCAGAGGCCCGGCCTCTGATCAGCAGATCTGCCCGGCTGATCGCACAAGACTCCAGATTGATGTCCTGGCCGTACAACCGCGGAATTGCCGACGGGTCGACGTCCGCAAAATACGCGTCGGCTACGCTCAGCATCCCGCCCGTGCCACATGCAGGATCGAGGATGTCGACCACCGCGCCCGGCGGGGCTGTGGCGTCAGGGTCGCCCGCAACCGCCACGTCCACTACGAGTCTGACCACCTCGCGGGGTGTGAAATATTCAGCCGCGGACTCATTCGACTGAACAACGAAATCAAGGAGTTCCTCGAAGGCGGCTCCCATGTCGTGCCGGGAGACCGCCTCCGGCCGTAGGTCAAGGTACGCGAACTTCGCCACCACTGGATGAAGCAGGTTCGCCCGGTCAAGGCGCTCGATCTCACGGCGCAGGTCAAACTGCTCAAGAATCTCCTGGGCATTGGCAGAGAACGCATCCAGGTAAGCGAGCGTGGAACGAGCTGCACCCTGCGGATCAGCTGCGATGGCTTGCAGGCTGAGTGTGCTGGTGTTGTAGAAGGCCTGACCAGCAGCCTGGCGAAGGATCGAATCTTTGCCCGATTGCTCCTCATGGAGCTGGGCCAACCTCTCAAGGACCGCATGCCTCGTCGGCTCGAGGAGACATTCCATACGGCGCAATGTCGTAAATGACAAGATCACTTGCCCGTACTCGGACCTCTTGTAGTCGCCGCGCAGCAGGTCGCCGACCGACCACAGAAGACCTGCAAGCTGATCAGGTCGACCCTCCACGCCATCCCCCTGTCGACCAGAAGTCAAGAAGCACTATTTTCTCACGCACTTCAAATTTCGACAAGACGCACAAGCCACACTTTCCTCAGTAAGGCATTCATTGCATCGAAATAATACTAAAACATCCTTAGCCACCAAGCTGCCAGATAAGCCTGCTCAAGGTTCTTATCGTCAAATCTTCGCAATCTTTCCGGTAAGCCACTGTCCTTAAAATCGCATTGACCAGGCAGCTTGGGAGTCCGGACAATAGTCACCTGACATCCAAAGCTGATCACAAACCAGAGATCTCCAAGCGTGCTGAGGCGGCGCCCCATATCGCGAAAGGAGACTGGAGATGATCAGCGAATTGGCTTTCGGAGGCGCAGCAATTGGCGCCGGAATAGCACTGAAGTGCGTCCTTCAATTCGTGGTGACGATATGGTCCCTACGATCGGACGAACGTGACCGGCAATATGCACTCAAGGTCCTCCGGAGCCTGCAGCCCCGGGGACAGAGCGACCGTTAAGCGACGGGCACTCATGCAACTAACGGGCCGTGCGCCTCACAATGAGGTACACGGCCCGCTTAGCTATCGGCTTCAGTAAAGGCTGCCTGTCGCCAGGCCTAGAGCGCAGGCCCCGAAGTCGGCTGAGATCATTTCTAGGTCATCGCCGGGCTGCGATGCTCCGCCGATCCAAAGGTAGACGGGCGCTTCGCCTTCCGAGTCCGCCTTGGCTGTGTCGAGGACGAAGGAACCACCCATGCCGTCGTAGTAGAAAACTATGCACGAATCTGGCAGGGCAGTATCACCGCGCGCGTCGAGAGTTTCCTTGAGTGCGCCCCAGATGGTGCCGGGGGTGCTTGGTTGCTCGAAGAGTCCAAGGATCTCTTCTCCGTTGATATCGCAGGTTCCCAGCTCTTCCAGGGAGAGCCTGTATGAAGGCGGGAACCGGAGGCCAAGGCGAGCCTCAGCCTCGCTGATAACTTCGACAGCACACGGACCCGCAAATTTGGCGCCTTCGTCTGCCCGGACTGTGTCAATGAATCGCTGCGCGTTTTCCAGAGCGGTCATCAGAGATCACGGCCCCCGCAAGAAGCCAGCGGCGCGATCTTTCCAGTAGTGTTTCTTCCATTCATTAAACAACGGCCTGTCGATTCCGCTCGGGGACTGGGACTGCCCGGGGCTCCCAGTGAAGGACTCGATAGTGATCTTGGCGCACTGATTGAATGATCTCAGCGGTCAGCCCGGTGATGCAAGTTCACCGGCCTTTCTTCCACTGCTGGCCGGAGTTGGCACGCCGACGGAAGCAGGAACTCTGCCGTCAGCATCGATACCATCGTGACTACCTAAGTGAGGTCAGGTGCTTGCCGCAGCCGATGTGCCGAATGTGGCTGCGGCTGCGGCTGCGGCTGCGGCAAGCACCGATTACCTACAGGGCAATGGGCCGGTACGCGAGAGCCTTATCGATTACTTCTTCAACGGAGAGTTCGGGGTTTTCGTGGAACAAGTAATCCGAAACATGCGGGCAGGAAAGTATCCGCGCAAGTTCTGTCATCGGCTCGTCGATCAATTCCTCGGGTAGCGTGGGATCGCGAATGATTCCGATAAGCACGCGAGCTCGCTCGCGAGTCGTTTCGTCGATCTGCATCGTTCACTTCCCAAAATGATACGCGCCGTCAAGTATCTGGCTATGGTAGAGCGGCGTCACGATGACCAGGTTATCCATATCATACACGCCGCCCCCGCGCTGAATCGGCTGCACATGATGGAGGACGTAGGATTTCCCCCCATTCCACTGGGAGGTATGAGCGATTGGCGCGTGGCCGTTCTTCATGCGCCCGATATTGCCCGGGGAGAAACCTGACGAGAGGCCCGCATCGTTGCCAACGGCTACCCAGAAGGCCTTCCGGAAGTCGTCGAATGTGCTGAACCTCTGCCCACGGAGCTGGTCTGCGATCTGACTCGGGAACCTTCCGGCGTTGCCCTCCGTACCTCGAAGCCACGTGTTTCCGATTTTGCTGCCTTTGCCGGTGGCAATGCCGGGAGAATTCCTCTTCTCTTTGGCTGATCGGCAGTCACCGGCAGGGGTCGGCACGCTCCCGGCGATACCCGGCGAGTCCCCCTCGAAGGTACTTTCAAGCCCTTGCCCAAGGAGGTCTTGGAACATCGAATTGCGACGGCAGCTGTCTTCCCCTCCCGGTGGTGTAGGCGCTCCCGCAGCCGCCAGCCCTGCTGCGATCGGTGCAGTTTCTGCACCTGCCTGCTCTGGTGCGGCGTTCGCGAGCGCGATGCCACCCGTCGTCAGCACCTCGCCAGGAGCGAGCAGTTGCTGGGCGACCAGGCGGGTGGGACTGATGATTTCGGTGAGCGCTGGCCTAACGGCTGCGGGCGGGGTGTATGCCGGCTTGCTACCGCCGGGAACCAGCACTGGTGCCGGTCCGGCTCCGGGAACTGGCTCGGCTTGCGGCTGTGGTTGCGGGCCTGGGCGCTGTCCGTCTCCGCCGCAGTTGACGTGCCACCAGTTCCTGGAGCAGTGGTCGGCTCGCCGCTGGCCTCGTTCTGCCGCGTTGAGGTCCCAGACGATCTGGGCGACCCGCTCCCAGAACGCGACTTCGGCGAGCCTGGCGAACTCGTCTTTGGTCCCCTGGCTCATTCCGCGCCGTCCGCCCGATCCGCTGCAGCCGCAGTGGCCGGTTGGGTCGGTGGCGTTGAGGGGGCTGCTGTCGGCGTAGGTGTAGCGGTTGGCCCGGGTTACCGGGTCGGGGTCGAGGGTCCACGTGTCACGGGAGGTGAAGGCTCCTGTGGCGGGCGTGTACCAGCGGGCGTGGGCGTTGACCTGCCCGGTAGCGGGATCGGTCCAGCCTCCTTGGTATCCGGCTGTGAGGCTGTCGCCTGCCTTGCCCGTGTTCTGACCGTACGGGTCGAAGGCCGCAGAGCCGGTCAGGGCTCCTGTCGCAGGGTCGAAGGTTGCGGTGGTGTCGTTGTGGCCGCCTTCGGTGTAGACGCCGCGTCCTGGCTGGGTACCGGTCTTCTGAGCGATGATCCGTCCCTCGGGGTCACGGTCTGCTGTGACTGTTTCCCCTGCAGGTCCCGGGGTGATGATGGGGTCGTTGGCGAGGGTGGCGTAGGTGAAGGGCGTTCCGTTGCGCTGGCTGATGCGGCCGAGCGCGTCGTAGGTGTAGTTCGTCGTGGCGCTGCTTGTTGTTACCTGGCGGAGCTGCTCGAAGGCGTCGTGTGTTTCCTGGCGGGTTTCGCTGCCCTTGGTGTGGGTGGCGAGGGTTCCGCGTGCTGTCCATATCCAGGACTCGGCGGGGTCGGTGCCGCCGGTGGCGGTCTGGAGGCGGTTGCGGGCGTCGTAGGTGTATGTGCGAGCGCCCGCGGTGGTGCGGTTGGACGCCTTGTCCCACGTGTACCCCGTGACCTGCGCTGCGGGGCTGGTGTAGGACGTCAGGCGGCCGAGGCCGTCGTAGGCGTAGCTGCTGGCGCCGGCCCCGGTGGTACCTGTGGTGGTTTTGGTGAGCAGGCGGTCGGCGTTGTCGTAGGTGTATGCCGTGCTTGCCGTGGCGGTGGTGCTGCCGGGCTGGAGCACGTTCTGTGAGGTGAGGCGGCTGAACGCGTCGTAGGTGAACGACTGCGACGCTTTCGCCGTGCCGCCGTAGCCGATCGCGGCCAGCTCGCCCGCCGGACTGTAGCTGTAGGTGGCGGTACCAGTCAGGGGGCTCGCGACGGTGGTGATGCGCCCGGCGAGGTCGTAGGTCGTCGTCTGCGTTCCGGCCGGTCCTGTGCGGGTGGTGAGGTTGCCGTCGGCGTCGTAGCCGAACGTGGCCTGCTGCCCTCCGGCGAGGGCGGTGATGAGGCTGCGGTCGTTGTAGGTGACGGTGATGTCACCGGCGGGGCTGCTAATCGAGGTCGGCCTGCCCGCCGCGTCGTAGGCGAAAGCCTTGTCTGTTGTAGTTGCGTCTGCGCCTGTACCGGTTTCCCTGGTTAGGCGGCCGAGGGCGTCGAAGGTGCGGGTGCGGATCACCCCGCCGGGGAGGGTTTCCTTCACTGGCTGCCCGGCCGCGTCGTACTCGGTCAGCCAGGTCCGGTCTGCGGGCTGGGGGTGCGCGGGTGTTGCGGGCTCCACTGTGGAGGAATGCAGCCCGAGAGTGTTGTACCCGTAGGTGGTGGCGTTGCCGTTGCCGTCTTGCATGCGGCTGCGGCGCCCGGCGGCGTCGTAGCCCAGCTCCACGGTGATCGGCGTGGACGCGTCGGCTTTCTGTGTAATCGAGGCCAGCTGCCCGGCAGGGTTCCATCCGTAGGCGCTGATGTCACCGGTGAAGCCGGTGATCTGGATGGGCTGGCCGTTCAGGTCGTACTTGCTGCTCCGGGTGCGGTTGATCGCTCCGGTGCCGTAGCCCTGCTCGGCGTAGGACAGCTCGTTGCCCGCGAAGTCGGTGGTGACCGTTTTCTTGTTCGACCAGCGGTTGGCTGTTCCATAGATCGAGGTGACGGACGTCAGCCCGCCCCGGGAGTAGGCGGTTTCGGTGCGCCGGCCGGTTGGGTCGGTGAGGAGTTCGAGTTCGCCGGCCTTGTTGTGCTTCAGGCCCGTCTTGCCGCCCCGCGGGTAGGTGATCGCCGAAAGATATCCGGCGGTGTCGTACTCGCGGGTCGTCGTGTAGTACGAGGTCTGACCGCCAGACCGTTCTGCGACGGTGGTGCTCTGAAGGCGGCCGAGCGGGTCGAAGGCCATCTGCTGAAGTGCGCCGGCGGGGTCGGTGATCTGGGTCTGCTCGCCGCTGCGGTTGTACGCCGCCGACCACACCGGAGAGGTGAGGCTTCCGGCACCATCAGGATCAGGCCCGGTCAGCTTGGTAGGCCGGCCGTGCGGGTCGTAGACATAGGCGGTGGTGCGGCCCAGCGGGTCAGTATGCGAGGCGACCTGGCCACCCGGCGTGTAGGCCACCCGCTCGACCGGCGTGACTGCCTGCCCGCCGGGAGGCGTGTAGGACGGGCGGGTGATAGTGGTGACCCGGCCCGCCTGGTCGAGATCGGCGCGGGTGATGTTGCCTTCAGGGTCCTTGTGGTGGGTGAGCTCCCCGAACGTGTTGTATCCGAGAACCGTCACAGGCCTCGCGCTCTGGCTGAGCACACCAGCGGTCCACACGTCACGGGCCGGTCCGGTTTCGCTGACCGGCAGGCCGTTGATGTCGGAGGTGAGGTCGGTGACTTTGCCGTTCGGGTCGGTGATCGACGTGATGTGCCCGAGGGGGTTGCGGGCGTATTTGGTGACCGCGTCGGTCATGGTGCTCACCGAGCCGTCACGCCGTTCGGTGGTGGTGACTTCTTGGATCCGGCCTGCCCAGTCCCTGACCCAGCGGCTGCCGCCGTAGCCCTGCGTCCCGGCGTAGTAGTCCACGCTGACCGGCGTCCCGAAGATGCCCAGCCCATAAGCCGTCGAGCGGTTGAGGCCGTCAGGGTCGAGGGTTTCCTTGATGAGGACACCGTGGGGGTCGTAGGCGAAGGTGCGCCTGATGCCGCCGGGGTCGGTGCGGGCGGTGAGGTTGCCGGCGTTGTCGTACTCGGCCTGGGTGGTGGCGTGGGCGGTGAAGTCCGTGCCGTCCCAGAATCCGCGTTCTGCGGTCTTGAGCAGCCCGTCGGTGTAGTAGGTGCTGCGGGTGCTGCGGCCCCCCGCGGTGGTGACCGACGCGAGGAGCCCGTTGTCGTAGTAGGCGCGTGACTCCAGGATCAGGCGTGTCGCGGCCGGGTTCTGCGGATCGACTCCGGCCCCGGTCGCCATCGTCTCGGTGAGCTGGTGGTTGTCGTCGTAGTGGTACTCCCGCACCAGCCCCGACGGGTCAGTCGTTTTCACGACGTCACCGAAGGTGTTCCACACCTGCTTGTGCAGTGTGCCGTCGGGGTTTTTCACCTCCGCGGCCCGGCCGGCAGGGTTATAGGTGTAGCTCGTGGTGCGGGCGGTGTCCCCGCCGGTGGAGTCCGAGACGACCTGGGTGGCCACCCGGCCCATGGCGTCATAGGTAAACGTCGTCACGGGGGTGTGGACGACACCGGTGACGGTGTTGGTGACGCCGGGCTCGGTCACGGTGACCGGCTGGCCCAGCGCGTTGTAGGACGTCGTGGTCGTCCCGTACACGGTTCCGCCCGACGACAGCGTCTTCGCCGTGGCGCGGCCGAGCATGTCGTAGGTGTAGGACGTCGTCAGCTGCACCTGGTCGGTGGAGGAGACGAGGTCGCCCTTGGAGTTGTACTTGTAGATCACCGGGTCGTACCGGTCGCGCGGCTCGTGCTGCAACGGCAGCCCCGCTGGCACGGTCCCTCCGCCTTCTGCGGCCTCGGTGCCCGTGGAGTACACGGTTTCTTCCCCGACCGGGACCGGGTACGGAGGCGACGGCGGCTCCGAGGTCTGGGTGACCTGACCTGCGGCGTTGAGGTCGAACGCGACCCGGTAGCGGGTGTCGCCCGCTGACGATGAGCGTGCGTCTGCCTGCCAGATCACCTGGTCGTTGCGCGGGTCGAGCGGGTCGGTGGTGTTGAGGTAGTAGCCGCGGTAGCTGGTCTGCGCAACCGGTGTCGCCGCCGTCTGGTCGCGGTAGGTACTGACGGCCAGGACATTGCCGCGGGCGTCGGTGGCATAGTCGGTGATCTGCCCGGCGGGGTCGGTCATCCTCGAGGCGAACCCGGCGGCGTTGTACTCCCACCTGCGGGTACCGAGACCGTCGGCGCGCTGGGTCATGCGGCCGTTGTGCTCAGTGTCGTAGGTGTACGTGATCTGCGAGCGGCCCTGGGCACCGAGCGTCACTGTCCGTGTCTTGTCGCCTGTGGCCGGCATGCCCAGAGTCCACTGCGCTCCGTCGCGGTCCTTGAAGGTCGACACGCGGCCGGTGACCGGCTCGTAGGTGAGCTGCGCGGCGGTGCTGGGGCCGGGTTCGGTGACCTTCATGAGGCGAGTACCGGTGACCCGGGCTGCGTAGTGTGCGGCGACCTGCTGCGCGGACAGCTCATACCGGTACACGGCCGCGTCGTCGATGCTGCCCGTGAACGGGAAGTTGCCGGTCGCCGGGGCACCGGGCCAGTCGAAGGCGGCACCGTTGCCGATCGCCGCGTGCGTCATGGCCATGTGGGTGAACACGCCGTTCTTCGCCGCGGCCTGCACGCCGTCGACGTAGAGGACCTGCCGGTCCACGCCGGCGGAGAGGACCATGTGGTGCCAGTACCCGTCGTCGACCCTCCCTGCGGACTTCATCAGGCTGGTCGTGGAACCGGTCCACCATTCCGCACGCAGGATCCCGTCGGTGCCGACATACATCGGCGTGTGCTGAGCCGGGGTGGCTGGCACGGGCTGGTCCTGCTCAGCGAAAATCACCCCGCCCTTGCCAGGCTCGGTCTTGAACCAAGCCTCCAGGCTCACCGCACCTGTGGCCTGCAGCATCCCGACCGGCAGCGCAACGGAGCTGCCGCGTGCCGCATCGAAACCGGCAGCCTTGTCCGCTGAGGACTGCAGTGCGCCCGGCTGTCCCAAGGACACATTGGCGTACAAGGCGTCGTTCTTGCCCGCCGAGCGGGCCGCGATGTTCGCCGCAGTGGTGCCGGACGTTTCCGACAGCGGGTAGTAGGCGTAGGGGTTGCTGTCGGCAACCAGCGAACGGTAGAACGACGACGGGGTGTATTCGAACGACACGCACGACTGCGCGGACAGCGGTGAGCACACCTGGGCCAGCTGGGGGCCGCCGTAGATATAGCGCCACACCGACCCCGCGTCGTCGGTCACGGTGGCGATGCGCCCGGACGCCCAGGTCAGGCGCAGCTTGCGGCCCGAGGCGACGTCGATGATCTCGCTGATGCCGTCCGGGCCGGAGATCAGCACCTGTTTACGGCCTGATGCATCAGTGACACCCGCAAGCCTGCCTGCGGCGTCGAACGTGCGCAGGACGCCGCCGGGTTCCCGCAGCGACCAGGTCACGGCCCCGCCGCCGGCGGGGGTGTTCTTGACCAGGGTGCTGTTGCTGCCTTGCGGAGGCACGAATGTGCCGTCGTGGTTACGGCCGTACCGGGCCTCACGGCCTGATGCGAGGGTGACCAGGGCGTTGCCGTCGTTTTCCTGCACGATCCGCTGATCCAGCGGAGATGACCAGCCGGAGCCGAACACGCCGCTCGTCCGCTGGTCCTGGGAGTTGTAGGTGCGGGTGATCGCCAGCGGCGGTCCGGTCACCGCCACGCTCACGTCGGTGTATGTCGCTGTGTAGTTGCCGGCCTGGGGGTTGATGCCCGGTACGTCGGCGCCGTCGGGTGCGCCGGCGAGGTGGGCGGTGATTTCCGGCTGTGCGGTGATCGGCGTCAGATAGACCGGATCGGACACCGGGCCTGAGGCGATGCCGTCACCGACCTGCGCCTGCCACCACGACTGCTTACCCCAGGACAGGACACCAGCCGGGATCGTCCAGGAGGCCGAATTGATCGTGCCCGACTCCTGGCAGCCTGACGGGGCCGCGGGTGTGCCGTTGCAGATCCTGAACCAGTACTGACGGGCCGTGCCGTACCCGTCCGGGTCGTCATAGCCGACCCACAGCGCCGGGCGCAGCGTCGAGACGATCCCGTCCTGCCCGGGGGCGTAGCCGGTGATCCGGGGCGGCCCGTTCTCGACCTTGATCGGGATCTCGGCGACCGGGCTGGCGAACCAGTTCCTGGAGGCGTCTTCCATCTGCAGCTGAAGCTTGTAACTGCCCGGCGGCAGCGGCTGCACCGTGATCGGGATATCCCCCGTCTGGTGCGGGCCAATGTTCCAGGACGGATAGAACCAGGAACTCCACGCCCGGTGAGACCCATCGGCGTTCAGGACCCGATAGAACAGGTGATAGCTGTCCCCGTTTGCGGGTTTCGGCGTCCATGTCGACGAACCCCAGTTCGTCGCCCGCACCACCAGCCCACCGGCCTGCGTGCCGGTCAGCGCCGGGCTGAACTGCGGGCTGGGCAGCGAGTACTGCGCGCCGTTGTCGGCGTAGGTGACGTCCAGGTACGGGGCGGCGCCGCGGATCGTGGTCTGCGTGGATGCGAAACGCTTCCAGCCCTTGGAGTCGGTGTCGGAGGCACGCAGCACGAACCCGTGGCTGACCTCCGTGCCGTGCGCCCAGGTGGTGAACCGCTGCGCGTCGATCGGGAAGCTTTCCCACGCATCGGCGCTGCCGCACGGGTTGTAGCCATGCGCGAACGACTTCGAGGCCAGAGGCGATGAGGAGTCGTAGGCGGCGCCGGGCCAGCGCAGCTTGTGCCCGTCCCAGAACTCCGTTGCCCGGTACACCGTCACCGGCCGCGCGTCACACGACCACGACCACGTGTTGTACAGATTCAGCGACGCGCCCAGGACATACTTGTTGGCCAGCCGGCCGCCCATGTCGTTGGCGAACGACACGTACGAGGCGGTCTTCTCCCGGCCCCCGTTCCACGTGCCGACCGTCAGATCAGACGCGGTGGCGTTGTTCCCGTTGTTCGTCGTGGACACGAACGTGTCATCGGTGTCCGCGCCGATCCGCAGCGACGGGTCCACGATCACCGGATACTGCCGGTCCGGGTCCCGCAGCCACGCATCGTCGATGTCGATGCGCAGCGCCTTGCCGCCGTTGTGATCCACGATCGTGTACCGCACGTCGTAGGACATCGCACCCGCACCGGAACGCGGGTCGATCTTCGAGTCCGTCATGTACGGGGCCGGGATCTCACCCCGCACCGTTCCCTGGCCGTCGATGAACCGCACACCACCGGTGTCCGGATCCACCATCGCCACCAGGCCCGCCGACACCGTGAACGGGAACAGCCAGCCCGCCCCGGCATCCGCCGACTGCAAGACCAGCTCTTCCTTCAGGCCCCACGACGCCGACGTCAGCAGCACATCAGCACCCGGGCGGATACCGGCGTAACGCATCACCTGCCCCTCGGGGGCACCCGTCACACCCGCCGCGCCGTCCAGGCGCAGGGACACGCTCAGCCCGCCGCCCAGCCCGATCGTCTCCAGCGCCGGGTCATCACCCCGCGCCGCGACGCTCACATCCGCGCCCGCCACCGGAACCCACCGGCCCGAGGCGTCCTGCCGCCACGTCAGATCAGAGGCGACCATCGACCGGCCATCAGGGCTCGCCGTGAACTGCGGAGACGAATACGTCCGCAGCGTCTTCGACCCGTCAGGGTTCGCGAACACCGTCGACGTCGCCGTCCGGTCCGCTTTCAGCTCCCGCGAACGGCCCTCGGAAAAGCCCTGCACCACAGGACCTTCCTGCCGCACCGCCACAGGCGCCGTCACACCCGAAGGCTGCGCGGCCTGCGGCAGCACACTCGCGTGCGTCACCTCCGGCCCCACAGCACCCGCAACCTCCGCAGAGGACTTCCCAACCGCCGGAGCACGACCCGCCGCACGATGCGGCACCCCGGCCGCCGACCCCTCCTTCTGCACCGGCGCCCGGCCAGCACCCGGGGCCGCCCCAGGATCCGCCGAAACCGGAGCAAGAACGGGCAGTGTCGCTAGAAGCGATGCCACTAACCCGGTTAGTACACATCGGGCGCTCCAAGCCCGCACGGAATGTCGCATATGGACCCTCCCCATTGATAAATTTGCCTCGGCACCCTAAACCAGGCCACCCCAGCGCACAGCCCCGCATGAACCGGCAGCCCTCCGGCCCTCACGGAGCGCTACACCAGTCGCGTGCCGCCCTCACGGGTAGCGGCACCCTGCGTGACGGACGTGACCCAAAACACAACCCACCCGCGCCGGCCGCTACCAGGCGGCCGAGGTTCCAGCACAGCCGTGAAACAGGAGACTCGCCGGGCCACGGGCAACCGGTGAGCCGGGCTGCGGCACAGTCAGCCTTGCCTGGCTCGGCTTCTCATAGCCGGTGATACAGGCCGATGTAGACACTGCACGGCTGGTAGGAGTGGTTCTTGACCTCGTGCCGTTGGAGTCTGGGCTTGAGTTCGCCCAGCTCATCACGGCACCCGTTCACGTCGGAGCAGGTGACTTTGATCGACAGGCCGATCACGCCGGCCTCGCGTGATCGATGACGAGCTCGGCGAAGGCATCGAGCACACCTGGGTCGTGCAGGTCGTCGGACAGGTAACCGTGATGCAGCATCAACCGCTCAAGGCCGGTGCGGGTCACGATCACGGTGCAGCCTCCGGGAGCGCCTGGCCCAGGGCCGAAGCCGTAGCGGCCGTTGCGATCCCGGTAGATCAGCGGACCATCGCAGTCCGGCGCGTAGAACTCCATGAAGGAGACGATCTTCGCGCCAAGCTCTTCGCGCTGCGCGGGAGTTGAGTTCAGCAAGGTGCCCTCCGGGGAGACCGGGAAGCCAGGCATCTGATCTGTACCTGTGCCAGCTTCCCGCCTTCACGTCCTGCCTGGCTGGCCGCGAATGCGCAGGTCCCCGTCCCGGGCTTCTCACCCGGATCGGCCCTCGGATTCGCAGTCCGGTTCCAGAAGCCAGGATCCTGTTCCTGGCCTGCTTCCATTGACCCGCATCACGGACTCCCAGGTTAGAGGGCCGATGCCGACATCGCTGTTGTCCGCATGCCCAGCACACGCCACCGGGGAATGGCCAGAGTAAGCGCGGGGACTCGGCTCCGGATCTCTATCGACAGCCCGCGGACCCGGCTTTAACTGCAAGGGGACACGCACCCGCGAACGGTGCGGGGAAACGGCCCCCGCGCCTGCGAAGCAAGCCCTCGTGCGTCCGCTGCCCTGACCTGCCGCACACCAGATAGCCGGCTCTGCCAGGAACGCTCACGTTACCGATAGGGTCGGGAATGCAGTGCCGGAACCACCTGCCGTGCGGAGGTCGCAGTGATCAGGTCCGTGGTGTTCGATGTCGGCGAGACGCTGCTGGATGACACCCGGGAGTTCGGGGTATGGGCCGACTGGATCGGCGTGCCCCGGCATACCTTCTCCGCCGTCCTCGGCGCGGTGACCGCCGCGGGCCGGGACAACGCCGAAACATTCCAGTACTTCAAACCAGGGTTCGACCTGCACGCCGAACGCCAGCTCCGCGAGGCAGCGGGACTCGGGGAGCAGATCACCGACACCGAGCTCTACACCGACGTCCGGCCCGCGCTGCGGGAGCTACAGGACAGGGGCCTGTGGGTAGGCGTCGCGGGCAACCAGACCGTCAAGGCGGCAAGGCTGCTCCGCGATCTCAAGCTTCCCGCTGATGCCATCGCGACGTCTGGTGAATGGGGAGTGGCAAAACCCGATCCAGCGTTCTTCGACCAGGTCGCGCAGTTCGCCCCTGGCGATCGTTCCGAGATCGTCTACGTCGGCGACCACCGCGACAACGACGTGCTTCCCGCACACACGGCGGGAATGCGCACCGTCCTGATCCGCCGCGGCCCCTGGGGTCACCTGTGGGCCGATGATCCCGCAGTCACCGCAACCGCAGACTGGATCATCTCATCGCTGGCCGAGCTGCCAGACCTGCTCACCCAGCGATAGCCGGCAGCACCCGCGCCCAGCGCGCCAGCTCGGCCAGTGCCCCGGGCGGTGACACGCGGCGGCCGAGAAGCTGAGCGACAGCTGCCCGGACCTGCGGGTGCTGGCGGATGTGCTCGGGAGCGATCTGCCGGGCGATCCCGAGAGACTCCGTCGCGTCTTCCGAGAAGCCGGCCTGCACCTGTGCGCGGGCGAGATCCACGAAAAAGTGCGAGCGGCGCTCTGCGGGCATCGTCACCGGGGGAATCCAGCCCCCGGCAATGGCCAGGCCGCCGGCGGGATCACCGCTCTCAACGGCCAGTGCCAGGTGATGAATCCGTACCGAGTCCGGGCCGAACGCAGTACCGCAGTACATCCCTTCCGGAATCTTCCGTGCCACACTCGCGGCTTCCTGAATGTGAGCCGCTGCCACGTCAGTCTTCCCATCGCACGCGGCCAGGACGGCGGCTCGCATGTGCAGCGCCCCGTAGCCAGCGGAGAGAAGCTTGTTCCTGGGCGCGACTGTGTCAGCGGCACGCTCCAGCATCCGCCTGCCGCTACCCCAATCACCAGTAGCGAAGAACGTTTCCGCACGCACATAGGAGCTGGCGGCGATCACCGCCTGATCACCTGACTCCAGCGCGACCGCGCCCATCAAGCCGATGATGCGCGCCGACAAGTCATGCAGGCCGAACTTGTCAGCAATCGCATCAGCAGCACGATACGCCTGCGCCAGCAGCACCCTGCACCGCTGCCGCTCTGGCCCCCGGACCGCGCAATGCAAGCCGGCGATCACGGCAGGAAGACTCACCGCGAGGCTGAGATATCGGGAGTTCAGGCGATCGTCCACCATCCTCCGGACCGAAGCCTCCAGAAACGCCTGCGGCAAGTGGAGGCCTTCTTCGGGCAGGTCGTGCATATCCAGGACCCGCCGCAACGCTGGAATATGATCAAGAACGTCAGCGCGATTTTCGCCTGGTTGCGTTGTGGCCCAGGCCAGCAGTGCGCTGAGCTCATTACCGCTTCCAAGAGCCTCATCGCAGCGACGGGCCAGGTCAGGCTGTGCTCGCCGCTCCCCTTTCTCGATCCTTCCGATCAAGTCTCCGCTGACGAACACCTCTGCACCAAGCCTGGCCTGGGACAAGCCCCGCTGCTCACGAAGTAACCGCAGACGCGCGCCGAAAAGGTGCAGCGGCGACAGCTCAGGCCGCAACTCGCTCGGACGCTGCGCCAAAATGCCCTCCCGCGCATCACATCGACTGTGGCCTATCTTGTCGAGCCGAATCGGAAGCCGAACAGGCCTCCGCCTTCGTATTCGTCTGTCAGCCTCGGCTTGATGGTCCGGCCGGCTGGGTCGAAGCCGCGGCCGGATGCCTTGGCCAGTTCGTCTGAGTTGAGGGTGATGATGTATTGCATTTGTTCCTCGCGGCAGATTTCGCTGGCGAGCGTGAGTGCTCGGGCGACCTGGCGTTCGTCCACGCCGTCGAACAGGTGGCTGTCGTGGACCAGGAAGTCCGGTGCCCGACGTGCACGGTGAGCGAGGACGGATATGGTCAGGTCGAAGCAGAAGATGACCATGTTTCCGATGCCGCCGCTGTCGTCGCTGTCGATGTGCGGTTCGATCTTGAGGCTTCGCTCTGACGTTCCGATGAGCAGGTAGGCTTCGCGTTCGGGGCCGTATAGGCCTTTGGCGAACCTGTTGAAGAGAACGACCGCTTCGTCGACCATCCCGCGGCGCTCATCAAGGTCGACTTCCATCTGCTGCTGGAGCACCACGCGCTCTTGCTTGATCTGCCGCTTGTTCGTCTCCAGAGCCTGCGCCGCCTCGAAGCGATGCCGAAGTGCCCCCAGGTGTGCGCGTTCCTGGGCGAGGGACTGCTGGAGGGTGGTTAGCGCGTCGAGTGCCCCACCCTCGTCAAGTGCTCGCAAGATGGCGGCCAGCTCTTCTCCAAGGCGGTTACGGTCCTCGTCGCGCTGCCGGATCCGATCCTTGATCACGGAGGCTTCGTCGGCCAGGTACTGGCGGCGGTTACGCACCACGGACCCGTGGAAAGCCTGGACCTCGGAGAAGCTGCGGCGCACCTGGTCGCCGAGCACGATGCCGAGTTCGTTGTAGGCGGACTCGAGATAGTCCATGTCGGGGTCGCTGGCCTCGTTGACGGAACGTTCGATGTCGGCCAGGTTGGCGCGGTCGATCACATCGTCGTTGCGCGATTGGCGGACTCGCTGATCCAGCTCGTCCGCCTGGTCGCGGAGGTTGTCGTATTCGGGCACGACCCGGAAGGCGGCAATCTGGCGTTGCAGCTCGCCGACACGGTGTTCTGCGAGAGCGATTTGCCCACGGAGCTCGGCGGCCTGGCCAATGACCTTTCCCAGCACAGGATCAGCGGCGGCCTTGCCGAGCTGCTTGCTGACGTTCTCCCGGGCCGTGAGCGCGCGATACCGGTCGGCGAGCTGCCAGTCGATGCCGAGCAGATACGCCAGGTGAGTCATGGCCTCGGCGGCGGACTGCTTCGGGAAGGTGCTCGTGGGCTCGTTGAACGCGTGCGAGCGGGCCCGGCGCATGAGGAACCCGAGAAGAGTGCGCCCGGAAATGCCCGCGTGCTCAGGCGGCAGGCCGAACAGGTCCCGTTCGATCAGGTGCTGCCACTCGTCAATGGGCACTTCGACCTCGGTGCCGAGATCGAGCTGGCCTGCTGCCGCACCGTGCGGGCGGGGGGAGAGCCGGACGGCGTTGGCGCTAGTCGCGCACCGCTGCACGGTCAGTCCGCCGGGAAGGCGAGGCCAGTCCAGGTGCAGGCGGAAGGCGGTGTCGCGTAGCTCAGGCTGCCCGGCGAGGGATCTCTTGTCGCCGCTGCCGCCGAGCAGGAAGTGCAAGAGCTCGATCATGCTGGACTTGCCGGCGCTGTTGCGGCTGTCAGTGTCGGCTGACGCCCCGGTGGTGTCAGCTACGAGGATGTTGAGCCCCTCGTGGAAGCGGAGGGTTTTGAACCGTGGATCATTGGCGCTGAGCTGCCGCAGCATCCGCCCTCCGTTTCATCAGCACGTCGTTGTCCATCTCCACCACACCCAGCGCGTACAGGGTGTCCAGTGCGAGGACGAACCACCAGAACGGTACCGGCGCGGAGTGCCCATGATCGTCACGCCACCTGCGAAGCCGCGCCCACGCCTGGCTCACCGTCAACGGGCCGTCCATGACCGCCAGGATCTGGGCACCGACAGCCAGCAGCGACCGCTGTGGGGCTATGCCTTTGGTCGGGACGATCATGACAAGGCCACCTCCCTAACGTGTGATACCCAGTCGGCGGGAGGTGCCTCGAAGATGTCGCAGTTCTCGAAGAAGTAAGCGAGGATTACGCCGAGGGCCATCTCGCGGGGTCGAGGAGGGCGCTGATTGCCGAGCACGTAGCTGCCGAGTTCGTAGATGATCTCGGAGGGAGTCGTACAGACCTGTGCGACTTGGCGGTAGTAGGCGTTGAATCCTTTTGCGGTCTCGTCGCGGGCGGTCACGTCCGCGCGTCCGGCGTAGTACTCGTCGAGGAGGTAGGTGTGCCTCATCCCGCGCAGCAGTACTTCGCGGTCGTCCTCGGTGAGCTGGTTGTAGTCCATCTTCGTCCCGGATACCTCGGGCAGCGGCGCTGGGCGGTGCTGCCCGTTGGCGGGGGTCCGGTTGGCAACGAGGTGCTCAAGTAGCGGCTCCAAGTCAGCGAGGCCGATGGCGTGGACGACCTCCTTGACAGGGATCTCGGCTCCGAAGACCTCTTCGATCTGTCCTCTGGGCAGCTCGTACAGCCTGCGAAGCAGGCGCTCAGGGCCAAGCGGTTCGAAGCGCAGCTGCGGGTGAGCGGCACGGGCCTGAGCGAGAAGACCAGCGATCACCGGATGCAGGCCCTGCCGTGGGTCGTTGTAGACGAATACGAAGGTCTCGAACTCCGCCTTGCGCTTCGCCAGGGCTCCGGCCAGGTCGCCAGCGAACTTCTTCTCCACGTCCTTAGCGCCCTTTGCGTCGAAGACCTCGGGTCCATAGCACGCATAGAGCTTGCGATCATGAAGGCTCAGGCCATCCGCGGAAAGGTCTCCGATGTTGCCGTGAGTCCGGACGGCGACGAAGTCGGGATAGCGGAGCGTCATGACCTGATGGAAGAACGTCTCGAACGCGGTGCCGTGCAGGTCGGCCATCCGGTCTCGGAACATCGCCTTCACGTACATCTTCTGGGTGAAGGTCAGACCGCTCATCGATCCCCCCGCTCGACATCTGAGCACCGAACGTAGCTGATCCACCATCCACTGTGAAGGCCCGGAACAGCTAGACAAGGAAGCCGAGACGTACACGCGACCCCTTCTTCGGCAGATTCACGCGGATTAGACAGAATACAACCGGATTGTTAAGACGACATAGCCGAGCACAGTACAGATGCCCGACATGCTGACACATGATCAATTCTTAGGTGATCTCCCGCTGCCGCCTTGTCCGCCAGTCATGATCGGCAGGCCCTCAGCGACCCGTACCTGCCAGCCGTCTTCATCGTCTCCACTGCCGTCATCCGCAGGTCAGAGGGGTTGCCAGCGGTCGCGAAAACTCCCGGACAGCACGTGAAGGTGGCAGGCTGTGAGGGTGGCACGAGCTGGATGGACCCGGAGCCAGCGGGCGCGAGTGGCCGCGCGCCGTGGCGGGCTGGTGCTGCACGGTGCGGGTTTACCGCGAACACGGACGGGGTGGCTAGCGCGGACAGCTCATGCTCGCCAGGAATGGCTTGCTGCCCGGGAGGAAAAGGCACAGCCTGCCGCGCCTGACGTGGGCTTGCTGCTGGTTCCGGTGGATGACCCGCGTCTGGCGTGGCCGAGACCGCCTCTGGCCGCGCCGCCCCGGCTGGGGAAGGCGGCGCGGAAGCGGTGGGCTCTGGCGGCCGAACTCGCCGAGGAACTGGCCAGCGGGGTGGTTGCGGCTGTGGCAGGTCATGATCTGGTGTCGGCGGTGTCGGTGGCGCTGCCGGTGATGTCCTCACCTGCGGTGCGTGAGGCGGTGGAGGGTGCTGCGGGGCTGGCGGACAGGTTGCCGCACCGGGTGCGGGTGACCGCCGGACCTGGCGGGAACGTCGTACTGGTGCAGGGCGAGGAGTTCTCGGTGGTGTTCCGCTTCGTCCCGGACTGGGCACCGGTCCTGGTTCTTACGGACAGCATTCCGGGGTTCGCGGTGCGCGTGGATGAGGATCTGTCCGGGGACGGGTCACGGCGGGTCGCGCTGATGGTCTCGGGGATTCTTGAAGCCCGCGCCCGGTCTGGTGATGCTGAGCGGCGTGTGCTGCTGGACCGGCTCAGGTCAGGCGGCCTTCCCCGGGCGAGTGCCGCAGGCCCGCTTGTCTAGTTTCCCGCTGGCGGTTCTGGTGCCGTGGCGGGGGTTCGGGTGTGGCCGAGGAGTGCTGCGATGAGGTCGAGGGCGCGTTTGTGGCGCATCATCGCGGCGGTGCGGGGGATGCCGAGTTCGTCGGCGACGGCGGGGATGGTGCGGGTTTTCAGGCCGCCTGCGGCTGCGTCGGTGTATTCGTAGCGGGTACGGGCAGCGAGTTCGGCGTCTTGTGCGGTCAGCCGAGACCCGCCCTTGTTGCCGGCGGTCGCAGCGACCAGGTCAGCGAGGGTGACATCGGGGTGCTCTGCCGCTGGGTGCCGGGGCGGGGCGGAGGTGTGGTCGCGGCGCCGGAACGCCTGCCAGGCGGCGTCGATCGCTTTCTCGAGGTAGTCGTCTTCGGCGGGGCGGGTTTCGACCTGCCGTTCGAAGTATGCCTTGGTGTGGTCGCGGGCCTGCCCGATCGCGCGGGACGCGACATGCGGGCGGGTGATGTCGAGGCGGTGTGCGCCATCGGGCTTTATCTCCGACAGCACGCCGAAGAACTCGATGGTGATCCGCCGGTGCACGTCCCGGATCACCGATGCGGGCCACAGCCTGCCGGGCCGTAGTCTCCACGCCGCCCGGTACAGGCCCGGGTAGGCCGCCGCGAACGCGACGAGGTACCAGTCTTCTCCCTCATCGCGGACCCGCTCGACGATGTGACGCCACACGGTGTCCCGCACCTGCAGGGGGGTGCTCTCGTCCAGCACCAGCGCCCGCAGCTCAAGGGGCTTCAGAAGCTCCCCGGGAGGACTGCCTCCGAACCAGCCCCGCGCCACACCGGTACCCCTGACCTGCAGGGCCTGATGCTCCGTCACCACCAGCGGCAGAGCATTCGGACCCGGCGCGCTATCGGCCCCCGCAGCCCCGTCCGGCTCATTCCCCGGTTCCGGCTCAGCGGGAGCGGGCGCGGGCTCTGCGGTCACCAGCAGCACTCCCCTTTCCCCGCGTCGCCAGCCGCGTCAGCCAGACCGCAGGCACATGGCAGGGCGTCCGGCAGGCGGCAATTCCGAGCGTACGGCCTGCCGTACCGGCCCGGTCACGGAAAGTAGTTTCCGGGTTGTTGTGATGATTGCGGGGTCCGGGTTCCCCTTCTGTAGGTGAGGGCTGAGAGAACCGGCCCTGCCGTCCCCGTGTCCCTGCCCTGGTGGCAGGTGTTCCCTGCGGGGCGGTTCCCGTTCGCACACCGTGAAGGAATCCCATGCGCTGCCTGCTGTTTCCCCTTGCCCTCACCGGCGCGATGGCCGCTGACGCCTATCGCCCGGTTTCCTCTGATCGTGCGGGAGGTTCATGAACGCCGGAACCCGCCCTCCCGGTGATGGCTCGCCGCCTGCTCCGGCGCGGGGTGTGCGGATCGCGGCGACCGCGACGGTCGCCGTTCTCGCGGGGGTCGCTGCGGCGATCTCTTATGACCACATGCGGACCCTGGCGGTCGCGCACGGCGAAAGCGGCTGGCGGTCGCACGCTTTTCCCGTCTCGGTGGACGGCATCGAGGTCGTCGCTTCCCTGGTCCTGTTCGCCGACAAACGGGCAGGCCGCATCTCCGGCTGGCTGCCGTGGGCGGCCCTGGCCGCGGGAACGGCGGCGAGCATGGCCGCGAACGTCGCGGTCGGCGGGCACGGCCTTGTAGGGAAGGTCGTGGCGGGCTGGCCCGCCCTGGCGCTGCTGATCGCGGTCAAGCTCCTCACCGGCATCCTCGACCCCCAACCTGCCAGCTCGCAGGAGGCCGGCCCCTCCCCAGCACCGCCGGAACAGGCCCGTCCTGGTACCCCGCCACCAGGTGAAGGCGGCCGGGAGCTGGAGCTGCTGCCAGCCGCGAGAGTCGCAGCCGCCCGGCTGCGCGCCCGAGGTGCTCCGCTGACGCGCGACAGTCTCGTCGCGCAGATGCGCACCGACGGGCACACCGTCCGCAACGCCCGCGCGTCGGCGCTGCTGGCCGTGCTGCGCGGCGAGGAAACCGGCGTCCGGTAGCAGACCGGGCACAATCACCGGCCCTTGATCAGCCGGACGGATGAATCTGGAGGTTCTTTCCCGGAAGTTGTGATGAAACCCGGGGCCGGCTTCCCCTTCTGTATGTGAAGGGGAGAAACGCAGCCCCTCCCGCTGTGCCGCACCCGCGGCACGGCAACGTCCGCCAGAAAGATCGAACCTTGACGCCTGTCACCTTCTCGCCTCCGTCCTGGGGCGCGGCACTCGCCGCGCCCCTTTCCTCTCTTCGACCCGGAGCCCTCATGCCCCTGCCCGATCCCGCTGTCTCTATTGCCCGCGCCGCGGTGTTACCCGCTGCGGTTGTCTCCACTAAGGACTCTTCTCTTGGCTGAATCCCTGTCCCTGATGTTTCTCGTCCCGGGCGCGGCACTTGCCGCGCCCTCACTGTTCGTTCAGCAAGGAGGTGCTCTTCTTCCCGCCGCGTACCACTCCGGTGCGATGATGGCCGCGAGTCCTGCGCCGGGTACGGGCGAGTGGTGGGAACAGTCGGTGTTCCCTGCGCTCGAGTCGTTCGCGGCGGAGTGGTCGCCGTGGGTACCGCCGCTGGTGTGCGGGCTGCTGGCCGTGCGGATCGGCGTGAGGGCCGCCCGCCGGGCGGTGCATGAGAAAGCCGCCGCACGGGGTTACTGGCTGAAGGTCACCCCGCCGAGGGCCACCGACCCCGCCCGGGCAGTAACCGCGTGGCGGCTCCTGGCCGCACTCGCGGCCCGCGCGGCGAAAACCTCGAAACTCGTCACGCTGCCCTTGGCGTTCGAGTTCGGCCGTGATCCTGTGAGCGGGCGGATGGCTGCTGGGGTGTGGCTGCCGGCCGGGGTTCCGCAGGCCGCGGCTGCCGCCGAGCTGGGCCGGGTATGGCCGGGTGCCGGCATCGAAGCAGCATCCGGTCCGGTGTTCGCCGGCGGGACAGTGGCGTGGCGGCTACGGGCCACCGTTGCCGACCACGGCCCGCTCACCGACGATGACAGCCCACCGGGGCTGCGTTCGGAACGCGGTGGTGCCGACGGTGATCTTCTCCGCCCGGTGCTGTCCGCGATCACCCAGGCGGAAGCACCGGTGATGGTGCAGGTCCTCGTCCGGCCAGCACCGGCACGCAGGTTGCGGGCGCTGCGGCAGGCGTCTCGCCATCCGGTGAGGCCACGCCGCCCTCTCGAACGTCTGGCCACCGGGGCGATCGGTCTGCTGGCGGAAGGTATCCGCGGGCTGCTGTCGATCTTCCTTCCCGGCCAAGGCGCCCCCGCGTCCTCCCGGAACGCGGGGCCGCGCCCCGTGCAGCCGTGGGAGAAGGAAGGCATGGAGGCCTCGCGCCGCAAGCTCGCGGCCGGCCCGCATTTCCTGGCCACCATCCGCATCAGCACCCCAGGCCCCGCAGGCAGTGCGGAAGCGAGGCGGGCAGCCGACGGGTTCGTCTCCGTCACCCGGGCCCTCACCCCGGTGAGGATGCGCCGTGCCGGGCGATGGATCCGGTACCGGCGTGCCCGGCCAGCCGACTGGTTCCTGGTCACGGCCGGGGAACTCGGCAGCCTCGCCCGCCTGCCCGCGGACCCCGCCCGTTACGGCATCACCACCGCAGCCGCCCACCGGCCCGTCGCC
Organism: Longispora albida DSM 44784; assembly: GCF_000379825.1. Classification (GTDB taxonomy): domain Bacteria; phylum Actinomycetota; class Actinomycetes; order Mycobacteriales; family Micromonosporaceae; genus Longispora; species Longispora albida. The sequence continues at coordinate 202,472 of NZ_KB903835.1, read as the reverse complement.
GCTGATGCCCGCCGCAGCGGCCAGCCCGCCACCGGCAGCGGAGCCGATCCGGACTGGCACGACGGCGGCTGGACCCAGCCCGCTGGCCCGGCCGATTCCAGCACTACCCCTGAAACCCTTACCGACAAGGATTCTTCCTGATGCGACACCTCCACGATCCCTCTGCTATGGACGGCCGCGCCGATGTGCGGCCGTCCCGCTCCTCTGCCACTTCGTCCCCGCCGGCGGGGCCGTCCCGGCCCGTCCCCGTCCCCCTGGACCTCGTCCCGGCATCGTCCCCGCGCCGATCCGACCCGAAACCGCTCGGGTTCCCGCCCTTCGAGCCGAAAGCAGACCTCGTGTGCGTGGACGTGGCTGACGCCCGTCATCACCTCCACGTGCCCGGCCCCACGGGCACGGGTAAGTCGACGCTGCTGCTGAACCTGATCATCACCGAAGCCCGCGCCGGGCGCGGCATCATCGTCCTCGATCCGAAAGGTGACCTGATCCGCGACGCCCTGCACCGCCTTCCCGCCGAGGCGGCTGGCCGGCTGGTCCTGATCGACCCTGACGAGAAGGAAGCACCGCCCGCGTTCAACCTGTTCGACCTCGGCCACGATCCAGCTGACACGGCCGATCAGCTTGTCGGGGTGATGGCGAAAGTGTGGGCATCGTCGTGGGGCGGCAGGCTCGAAGACCTCGCCCGCCACGCCGTGGCCACCCTCGCTCACGTACCAGGCTCCACCCTCGCCGACATCCCGCCGCTGCTCACCGGAAAAACGTTCCGCGACAGCGTCCGCGCCAGGGTCCGCCGTACCGCAGATCCCCTGGACATCGCCAGCCTGGAGGCCTTCTGGGCGTGGCATGACCAGCAGTCACCCGGCGAGATGAACCGCCACGCGGGCCCTCTGCTGTCGAAACTCCGCGCGGTGCTGTCACGACGTTTCGCCGCTGACCTGCTCGGCACCGCCGCTTCCACTTTCAGCCTCACGGATGTCCTTGATGGAGGGATTCTCCTGGCGCGGTTGCCGAAGGGAACCCTGGGTGATGACACGGTCCGGTTGACCGGGTCGCTGCTCCTGGCGTCGGTGCTGCGTGCGGCGGGAAAACGCGGTGACCTGCCCGAACATGAACGGCTGGACGCCACTGTCGTGATCGACGAGTGCCACAACTTCCTCAATCTGCCCATCGCCATCGACGAAGCGCTCGCCGAGACCCGGGCTCTGCGGCTGTCGTGGATCCTCGCGCACCAGCACGGAGCCCAGCTCACACCGTCTATGGCGGCGGCGATCGACGCCAACGCCCGTAACAAGGTGTACTTCTCCCTCGCCCCCGCAGACGCCAAGGCCTGGGCTCATCACACCGCCCCGTACTTCGAGCCGGAAGACCTGGCCCGGCGTGAGGCCTACGGCATCGTCACCCGCCTCGTCATCGACGGACGCGACGCAGAGCCCTTCAGCCTCACCACCCGGCCAGCTCCGCCACCATCCCCCGGCCGCGACCAGTTCCTCCGGACTGCGGCTCGGGGCCGGGGCCTGCCCGCCGATACCCGCAGGGCGCTGGCCGCGGCACGGCTGCTCCCTGCGGGCCGGCCCGATCAAGCCGGCTCCGGCAGCCAGCCCGCAGCCAGTCCCGGGCTACCGGTCGCCTTCGGTGTCCCCCAGCAGCGCGATCGCCGCGCCGATGGACCCGGACACTCACCCGGAACCTCATCCGGACCGTCCCCCGTGCACGAACATCCGGCTGAACCTCCGGCCCGCCCGCCTCTAACAGCGCAGGTCAGTGCCCCTGCCGCGTACACCCCTGGAAAGAGTGACTGATACATGCATCCCGCAAACCGTCTCCCCAGCCCCGCTGGGCAACCTGATTCCGCGTCCGCCCGCAGCGGTTCTTCCCGCCCAGGTCCGGGGAGTCCTGCCGTTTCTGCCCGCAGGCCGTCCGAGCCGTCCGTGGCCGGTGAGCTGCGGCGGCTCGGTGAGCGTGACCGGTGGCTGCTCGGCCTTCTCGCCGAGCACCAGGTCCTCACCACCGCCCAGATCGCCGGGCTCGGGTTCAGCCACCCCCACACCGCCCGCAACCGCCTAGCGCTCCTGCACTCCCGTGACGTCCTCATCCGGTTCCGGGACCTCGTCCGCCCCGGATCGCAATCCTGGCGGTGGTGCCTCGGCCCCATCGGCGCCGCCTACATCGCCAACCGCGACGGGCAGCCCGTACCCACCAGGGCCACCACGCTCAAACGCGCCGACCGGCTCTCCACCTCACCCCGCCTCGCGCACCTCCTCGGAGTGAACGCGTTCTTCACCGATCTCGCCATCCACGCCCGCACCACCGGCGGTGACGCGGAACTGCAGGTGTGGTGGTCAGAGAACGCCTGCCGCCGCAACGCCACCGGGGAACTCGTCCGCCCCGACGGGCACGGCGCATGGCGGGAAGGCGAACAGGTCCGCGAGTTCTGGCTCGAGTACGACAGGGCCACCGAAGACACCAGCCGGGTGGTCGCCAAACTCGACGGCTACGCCCGCCTGCACCGGGCCACCGGGCTCGGCCACGTCATCTGCTACCAGATGCAGACCCGCAGGCAGGAAACCGAACTCACCAAAAGACTCGCGGCTCATCCCGCCGTCGCCAGCGGGCTCCTCACCGTCGCGACCATGAGCGAGGACGGCCACCCCGCCGGCACCGTCTGGCAGGTCGCCGGCAGCGAAACAGGGCACCGGAGAAAGCTGATCGAACTCCCGTCCGCAGACCCCCGCCGCTGAACAGCGGCCGTCCCCAGCACGTCCCGCCAGTACCCGCCCAGGAGCGTGAACCAGCCCGCCTGGCTCACTCCGCGATCCGGCCCGGCCTCGTGCCGTCCCCGGAAACCTTTATCCCGTCAGCAATCCGTCCTGCCTGAAGGAGGCCCTTTGCCATGTGCGCGCCCGTCCGTCCCCGCCTGTCCCTCACCGGAGATCCATGTCCTCCCAGCCCCCACCGCAACATGACGCACCACGCGCGGAGTCGAGCTATCGTCACGCCGCGCCCGGTACCCCCGCAGCCCAGGCCACAGGTAAAACCCCTGGCCGCAGCACGAAGGCGAAGGTGCGTGCCCGCACGTCCATCCCAATGCGGGTGGTACGGATCGAGACCCGTCCCATGACCGAAACCGAGCACCGCGACGCCGTGCAAGCACTCGCGGTACTCATCAACCGGTACATGAACACGGCTCCGGAACCGGCCGCCCCCGAATAACCCCTTCCAGCGATGGCGGGTGCCCGCACCCGGGCACCCGCCATCACCCTGCCCCTCCGGAGTCCTTCTTGTCCACGCCCGATTCCCGCCCCAGACCCCGCCTCCGCCGGCGAGGCCAGCCCAAACCCGCCACCCCAGCCACTGCGTCTGCTACCGGCGGCCCGCGCCGGGTCGCGATCTACCTGCGCCGCTCCACCGACGACGAGCACCAGCCCTACACCATCGAGGCCCAGCGCCAGGCACTCGAGAACTACATCGCCTCCCAGCCCGGCTGGACACTGGCCGCCACCTACACCGACGACGCGTCCGGTGCCACCACCAACCGGGAAGGACTCCAGAACGCACTCCGCGCAGCAGCCGCGGGCCGGTACGACGTGTTCCTCGTCTACCGCCTCGACCGGCTCTCCCGCAAAGTCGCCGACGTCATCGCACTCCTCGCCGCCCTCGATCAGGCCGGCGTCGCCTTCGCGTCAGCCACCGAACCCTTCGAGACATCCACCCCCGCCGGGCGGATGTTCATCCAGCTCGTCGGCGCGTTCGCCGAATTCGAACGCGAAACCATCATCGATCGGGTGATCAACGGAATGACCATGAAAGCAAGCCAAGGCAAATGGGCCGGGGGCACCAGGCCCTACGGCTACCTCGTCGACAAAACCACCAGCAAACTCATCCCTCACCCGGATGAGGCGCCCGTCCTGAAGGACATCTTCACCCTCTACACCCGCGACCGCATCGGCACCCGCGCCATCGCCGCCGAACTCAACCGGCGTGGTATCCCCAACCGGACCGGCAAACCCTGGTCCGGGCACACCATCAACCGCATCCTCGATAACCCCGCCTACACCGGCGACATCGCCTACCGCGACGTGTACGTCGAAAACGCCCACGAGCCGCTCATCGACCGCGACACGTTCCGCCAAGCCAACGACATCGCCGAAGCCCGCGCCAGCGCCACCACCCACCGCGCCGCCAGCGGCTCCGACTACCACTGCACCGGACTGCTCACCTGCCCCAAATGCGGCGGCGCCTACATCGGCACCGCAGCCAACGGCCGCAGCCGCACCTACCGGTACTACACCTGCCACAACCGCAACCGCTACGGCACCGCCGGCTGCGACGCACCCCGCCTCCCCGCCGACGACCTTGACCTCGCCGTCCTGCACGCCCTCCACGACTTCTTCACTCGCCACCACACACTCATCGCCGAAGCCATCACCCACGCCAGAACCCAGCACCAAGACGGCCAGCAAGACCTGCGCGCCGAACGCGACGCCATCGCCAGCCAGATCCACACCAAGAACGCCGCAGTCAACCGCTACCTGACCGCCTTCGAAAACGGCACCCTCGACGGCACCACCACCGGCCAGCGGCTCACCCAGCTCCGCACCGACATCGACAAACTCACCAACCGGCACGACGACCTCACCCACGCCATCGCCACGGAACCCACCGCCCCGGCACCAGCACTCCTCGGCGAGATCCAGGCCAACATCAGCCAGGCCATCACCGCCGGCACACCCGGAGAACGCAAAGCCATGATCGAAAGCTTCATCGACGAAATCCGCATCACCGACGAAGGAATCATCCCCATGTTCAAGATCCCCCACGGCAACGACGAAGCCCCGGCAGAGGACACAACCTCCGCCGGGGCCAGCACAAACACGGTTTCCGCAATGACGCGGGTGGTGGGCCGCCAGGGGCTCGAACCCTGAACCAATGGATTAAAAGGTTCCCGGCCTGGACCCGCAAACCGTGATCGCCATCTATAAAAAACATGTTCTGAGCTGGCATTATCTGCTCGTCAGGCGGCACTAATGGTGTCCGTTTTGTTTCCCTGGCCGTCCGGTGGTCAACTTCCGTCGCAGAGGATCTTTTCCACACCGAGCGTTTGCTTCCATGTCGCCGGTGATTCACCTCTGGTCGAGCAAGCAGCAAGCGCGCACGAGTGGGCCAGTGCCTGACAATTGAGGCGAGGGCGATGCTCAAGCCTCCTGCAGGCGGGAAGCCAAGCATGCGAAGGAGCGGTCCATGCGAATCGCGAAGGCAGCTGTTGTCTGCGGGGTTCCCGCGCCACTGGCCCGGGAATTGATGCGCGCCTACCAGTCACGTGGTAGGCCGCTGAAGACTGCGCGCGCAGTCCTGGAGCTAGACGAGGCTACGGCACGCAGGGTCGTTGAACGGTTCTGTGCCGACGGCTTCCTCGAGCCTTCTCAGCGATGGGCAGGCGGTGAACACCAGTGGAGGACGACGATCAAAGGCAATTCGCTTGCGCGAGCGAGATTCAGCAAGCCCATCACCCGGGCAACCGCCTACCGGCTACTCAACGAAACGGTCAGCAGGGTCCGTGTCTACAACCGGGATCCGAGTCACCTGCTCGCTGTTGGGGAGCTTGCCGTGTTCGGAAGCTACCTCGACGACTCCGTGGAACAGCTCGGAGATCTCGATCTGGCGGCAACGGTCTACCGCAGAGACTGCGATGGATGGCGTCATATCGAAAGGACGCTCGACTACGCGGAGGCGAGCGGGCGAGACTTCCCGATGTACACCGATCGGCTGGCGTGGCCCGTCTGGGAACTGGTCATGTTTCTCAAGAACCGCTCGACCGCCATCAGCCTGACGCTGGAGGACCTGTCCGCGCTGACCGGCCGGTTCGAAGTCGCCTATCGCATCAGCAGCGATCCGGATGCGATCCAGCTCGACCCAGCGGCTCCCATCGAGCGCTGATCCGGACTGGAGCCCTCCGTGCTGCGCAGCAGCTTGCGCTCACGGCTGCCCAGTGCTTCCGAAACGTTGGGCCTTGTGGCGAAAGGCATCGACTGTCATCGTGAACCGGGTGACGGATGGTGACGACATCTACAGCGCTGGTGATGGTGCGGCACGTCGGCCGTTTCTGACGCGGCTTGGTGAGATCGCCACGATCTGCGGACTCGGTTTCGCGGTCGCCACGTTCTTCGGCTGGGACAAGAAGGGTCCGTCGGATCCGCTCGCGCCTTCGGCAGTCGCGGTGCCGGCCCCGGTCCAGTCCGCGCCTGCCTCGAAGCATTCGACGGCTCTGGGTGAGCGGATGCAGGGCGTGACGGACTGGTTCATGGGCCTGCCCGAGTGGGGCTCGGCGGGCTGGCACTGGTGGAGCCTGGGTCTGTGGGCGATGTTGTTGTGGAGCACGGTGTTCGTCTTGACGGCCGTCGTCGACACGGTCACGGCCACCTACAACGGTATGGGCAAGGGGATGCTCCTGGTCCTGGGGGTCTTGCTTCTGTATCTCTGGACGTTCTGGGACTCTCTGTCGACGGCGGGACTCGTCATCGTGGTCGGCGGCTCGGTCTGGGCAAGCTGGTCCGGCATCCGTAACGCGCCTTTGTTCTGAGACAAGGCACGAAGCGGCCCTTCGGCCTCAGGGCTCTCCGCTACACCGACCAGTTCCGCCACTCAGATCCTCGATGGGCGTACTGGCCTATCGAGCCCAACGAGCGATGGGAGATTCGGCTATCACAGGTCGGAGCGGCTGACCTGGCAGCCCAGGTTCCGTAGCGCGAATGGACCCGGCTGGTCCCGTACCCGAGGTAGTCCCGCATGTGCGGGAGAATCGTTCCAGCGGCAGGTCCGAGGGAGGGGGCTAGGTGGCATCAGAAGTGGCTCGACCGGAGCTGGCCTCCTCGCTGATCGCGCGGTACGGGCAGCTCCGCGATGACGATCTCCCTCGAGGCGACCGGGACGACCATCTGCTGGACATCGTCCATGATCTTCTAGGGGCGGCTGGGGCCACCCCACGCCCGGCAAGACCCCTGGTCGGAGCGACCCCTTGCATCGGCCTTCAGGTGCCTGGGGGCAGGACGCTGCTGGGCGTGGCGTGGTCCGACGAGGCGATGTCGGTGGAACAGGTCACGGAGTGGAGGCGGGCCGCCGCGGACAGGTCTGGACTGCTGGTCGCTGTCGTGTCCATGTCCGAATTCGCGCCCGACGCTGTTGAATGCGCAGCAGCAGCCGGCCCTGGTCTGGTGCTGCTGGATCGCTCGCATGTGGAAGCGGCGCTGTGCGGGTTGATGTCGTTGCCGGAGATCATCGAGAAGTCCGCAGGGCGGGCTGCTTTCCAGGGCACAGGACTGACCTCGGTGACGGAGCTGCTGACGGAGTTCTCCGACTCCGAGCCACCGAGTTTCGTTTCACCGACGCGGTATCCAGCACCGTGGGATCTGGAGGTCTCCAGCCCAGAGGACGTGGAGGTGCGCCATGTGCTCAGCGGCGAGCGTGGCTTGCCCGCGCGTCTGTCGGGGATCGCGGTGGACGGCGACCGGATCCTGGTGTCGTCTGAGGAAGGCGTCTTCGAGATCGACCGGCGCAGCGGGATTTCCCGCTGGGTCTTCCAGGTCGCTGGGTGCACGGGCGCCCCGCTGATCGCGTCTGACGGTCGCGTGCTGATCCGCCGGGGTCCGGCTGTCCTCGAATGGGAGAACGGACGCTTGTCGGCTATCGCGGGGGAACTCGACGACGCGCGGTCTCTGTTCTGGGGGCCCGGCGAACAGCCGTGGGTCCTGTGCGGCCGAGGCGGTCCGCTGGAAGCGGAGGGCGCGACCTTGGGGCTGGCTCAGCTGAGCAGGGTGGTGGGTGAACAGCAACGTCATCCGATCTCCTTCCACGCTGATGTCCTGAACGCCGGATGGCTCGGCGACCTGCGATTCTTCCTCGCCGCTCAGGGCCACTCGGCAGTCATCGACCTCACCCGCAGCACCCTGGTTCGGCAAGAAGACTGGATCGTCTCCCCCAACGCGCCGCACCACCTGGTCATCGTCGGCCCGAATGAGGTGATCACCGCCTCGGGCAACCACACCGGGATCCGCGGCGACGTCTTCCGCACAACCATCGACTCCGGGACCAGCGAACTGATCGCCAACCTCCAGGTCAACCGCATCGATGGCCTGGCCGCGACACCCACCGGGCCGCTACTGATCCTCGGCGACGTGCGAGGTAACGATCTCAAGCACCCCCGCCCTGTCCTCATCAAGCTCACTCAGGGGAACCTCCGGGAAGCCCCGCTTCAAGCGATGTCGCCCGCCGACCAGCAGGTGCCCCGCCAGGCTGTCACCAGCGCGGAGGGCCCGACTCCTGAGCCACGACCGGACGCGGACCTCAGTCCGTACGACGCCGTCCAGTTCGCAGGGCGCGGGCAGCGGGGGGACTACCGCCTTGACGGCGGGCATCGGCTCGGAACCGGCGGCCAGGCCAAGGTCCTCGCCGGTGTCCACAAGCAGACCGGCCTGCCGATCGCCTTCAAGGAACTCCGGTTCAACGACCCCGACAGCGTCGCCCGGCTCCGCCGGGAGGTGTATGTCGGCAGCCTTCTGCGCGGGCACCCGAACGTCATGCCCGTCCTGGACTCCAGCTTCACGGCCGTGAAGAACTGGATGGTGATGCCCCGCGCCGCCCACTCGGCGGAAGCTGTGGCTCTCAGCTTGCGCGATACGGGCAACCTCCGCGAGCTAGTCACCGCGGTCTGCGCGGCGCTGGACGCAGCTCACCAGCTCGACGTGGTGCACCGCGACCTGAAGCCGGAGAACATCCTCTGGCTCGACGGCCGCTGGGTGGTCTCAGATTGGGGGCTCGTCCGCCGCCCACGCGGCCAGACCACCAAGCCGGGGCGCACCCGGATCGGCGAGCAGTACGGAACCAAAGGCTTTGCCGCCCCGGAACTGTCCGTTGACGCCCACGAAGCCGGGCCACAAGCCGACATCTACGCCGTCGGCCAGATCATCGGCTGGGCGATCCGCCAGGAACAACCCCAAGCCAACATCGCCCTTCTTCCCGACAGCGGTCCGTGGCGAACCATCGCCCGCGCCGCCACTCGTCCTGAACCAGGCCAGCGGCCCGCCACGATCACCGAGCTGCTGGCACTCATCAGCCACGAACTCGACCCCCTGCCCGAGGAGCCCGCGAGCCGGGGCGCGGGGTTGCTGGCCGCCGCCGAGGCTGGCGACACCTCCGCACCTGTGGAGCTGTTTCGTCTCGCCGCTGCAAGCGACAGTGACCACGAGCTCTACACCCAGGTCCTCGTCAAACTCGACGACGACGCCATCCGGCGTGCGATCGACGCCGACGCCGCCACTGTTCTGGACGTGGTCAAGGGAGTCCTCCAGGTCAGCAGTGGCGGCTACATCAGCTTGCAGTACACCGACATCGACCAGTTCCTGTACTGGCTGCTTCGCGTGGCCCATCAAGCCAGCGAGTTCAGTGAATGGGACCTCTTCGAAGGGACTGCCGACGTCCTGTTCGACCTCGACGAAAGCTGGGATCAATGGACGCCCCAGCGCAACATCCGCGCTTGGCTGACCTCGCTCAGAGGTGATGCCGCATCCCTTGCCGCCCGAGCGCTGAAGGCCCATTCTGGCTCGATCCCGCACTTCCAGGCGCTGGCGGATGAGCCTGAGGTCGACCACCGTATCCGAAAGGCGCTCGCTGGGAGCTGAGCTTCGTCCGGTGACCTTCTGCCGCTGGCCGCGTGCGAGCCAGGAGCGCAGCTGGGCTGCGGGAGGGGATGGCGGGCAGTAGGCTCGATGCTCAATCCTTGTTATCCCAGCTCAACGGCGTGTCTTCGTATGGCCGGGTTCGCGCAATGACTCAGGATGACCTGGTGCCGCCGAAGACGATCGAAGATCTACTCCATCGCCGGACCGATCTCTCCACGTTCCTGATCCACCTGACCAAAGACACGCCTGGCGGGCCGGTGGCACGTGACAACCTGCTGTCGATCGCATCCACGGGCAGCATTCTCGCCCGTAGCCCGTTCGGCCCCGCCAAGGATCTCGACAGCTACCTCGCAGCCACAGGCGCCACACAGCGCGCTGTCTGCTTCACCGAAACCCCGCTGGAGCACGCCTGGATGATGGTTGAGGAGATCACGGGGAGGCAGGAGCGATTCCAGCCCTACGGGATCGCGATCACCAAGACCACCGGCCGCAAGAGCCATGTCAATCCGGTCTGGTACACCGACATCACGACTCGCGGCGGAAGGGACTGGCCGGCCAAGGGCATCAACGAGCTCGTCACCGAGGCGAAAGATCGCGCGCGAACCTCAGGAGGGATCGACGCAGCGCTTCTGGCCGGGGAGCCGATCTTCAAGCTGACCCCGTTCTTCGAACAGATGGGGCCACTGACCGACGGAGGCAGGAAGGAGTTCTTCTGGGAGCGGGAGTGGCGCCACATAGGCGACTACCGCATCTACCCGGCCCAGACGTTCGCCATCCTGGCTCCCGAATACGACCACGAGAGGTTTCGCAGAGACCTGCAGCAGAAGGCACCGCTCTGGGCGGACCGGCCGATCCTGGATCCGCGCTGGGGTCTTGAGAGCATGCTCGCCGTGCTGTCTGGCCTGGCCCCTAGCGAACGCGGACCGTTTCCTGCACTCGGCTAGCCACTGCGGTCGTTTGCCGTGGCCCCTGGGATACTGGAGCCCGTGACTCTCGTTGTTGCTCAGGTGGTCGAGGACAGGATCTCGCTCATCTCCGACACCATGATCACGTTCGGCCTGGACGAGGCGACCGGTGCCTTCGACGAGGAGAAGACCCAGGACGTCTTCGGTAACGCGCTGCCGAAGCTGATCATCCTCCGCAAGGACCTCGTGATCGGCATGGCCGGAGCGGACTTGGGCTGGGCGGCCCGCGAACTTGTCGCGATGCGCGGCGCAGATCCCCAGAACATCCTCGACGTCCTGACCGAGTTCGACGAGGTCGACTTCGTACTGGGCTCTGTGAGCGCCGCAGGTCCTCGGTTGTGGAGGGTCTCCCGTCGGGAGGTCGATGATCGCACTACTGTGGGCACGGCGTGGATCGGCCACGAGCCCGCCTACGACGTGTACCGCAGGCTCTATCGCCAATGGCCGCCGGGCATGGATACCGAGTTCTTGATGCAGTCCTCGATGCAGGGCGTGATCAATGTCTACCGGGCGGAGTTCGTCGGCGGCTACACCCTGCGGGTCACCGTCAGCACACAGGCCACACAGTTCGTGGCCACACCAACGCAGCTCCTCGGCGGAAGCCTCGCGAAGAAGCTCGCCCCAGCGGATGGAGAGGCCAGGCTAACCGGCCAGCCGACCGCGTTCTACGGAGGCTACCTGATGGCCGTAGGGACTCAGGACACCTTCGGGGCGCTAGGCACCTATCTCCCCGGGCGGTCACTCGGCTTTGTCTTCACCCACGACGAGCCTTGGCGCGGCCAGCGAATCACCGCTCACTCCATGCCCGACTTCCTGCGACTGGCCAGGGACGAACTCGGGCAGGTCCTGGCGGCCTAGAAGAGAAATCCGCTGAACCCGGACGGGCACGCTAGGGGTCATTGTGTCGTACCGTTCGGGCACACTCACCCCGTGTTCCTGCGACTTGGACCGCTCTCCCTCGACCACCCGTCGAGGCGAGGCACCTGCTCCCATTTCGACGGCGTGTGCAGCCGATGACCAAGAATCTCGAAGAGCCCGCATGCTGGGGCTGGGCCATTCCGCCACTGCGCGATTCCATCGCCGGCCACGAGGCGGTGGCGACCGGGTTGGCCGGCTCCGCTGATCCGGACATCGCCCGCCGTGCGCAACGCCTGCTGTCCGGTGGAGGAGCAACGGCTGTTGCGCGATTCGTTGAGTTCCATGGCGGCCGGTGCGCCGTTTGCGGCAAGAAGGACGACGCGCTCGTCGTCGATCACGATCACTGGAGCGGTTTGGTCCGGGGATACCTCTGCCAAGGCTGCAACCATGTCGAAGGCAGACCCTGGGCTGACACTCGCCTCGCGTTCGTCCGTTACCGCAAGCGGCATCCGGCTGCGATGCTTGACTACTACGAGTCCTACAAGCTCAACGGCATCAGTCAGCTCGCCAACGGGGTAGGCCGCCGCCAGCGGGCACGCGCTCGCCAATGCGCCCAGCTACTCGAGGACATTACGAGGGCATGGGCTGGCCTTGCGGGTAATTACCCGCAACAGTTCGAAGATATCTCAAGGCTTCGTAAACTTCAGCAGGTCATGGCCAAAAGAGTGGAGTATTTGCGCCTGGCCGCCGAGCGGAGCCAGGCGATCCCGGACCCGATCATCGGGGACCTGGCGGCCATCATCGGAGATCTCGCCGCGATTGCTCACGAGAAAGCCGAAGCCGTGTACCCGACCGAGTTCGACGACTTCGGCTTCTCCCAAGGCGGCTTCGCTCACGAATGGTTACACCTTCGGGACTTGGCCTGGCGGCTCACCTCGTACCATCGCTGAACCGAACCTGCCGACCTTGGGCACCACGCGCAAGCAGACACTGTGGGCAATATGGCACTGGGCGGTGCGGAAACAACTTGTAGCCGTATCTGACGCGATCGTACTGTCAACCGCATGACACGGCGTGCAGATCGCAGCCACGCTCTGACCGATCGGGATCGATATCGGTAGTGAAGCCGCGTTCGTGCGCTCCGGCCAGCCACATACTGCGACTCCGGTGCCCGGCTGACAATCCATGAGCCCATACACGATCCCCCACAGCCGCTGGGCAACCCGGCGGTGGGGTGATCGTTGAGGCCGGCGGCGGCGAGTGCCAGCCCCGAACGACTGTGTATTGCCTACCTGGGCGACTTTGCGGCAGCGAGGTAGTGCGGGAGCATTCCACTCGCCGCCCAGGTGGCGAGAGCGGAACGGTCGATGAGGTCGATGCCGACGCGGCTGGCTAGGTCGATGCCGCCGGCGGTGAATCGTGAAGTCGTCACAATTACGGCGACATCAGCACCATGGACGGCTCGGGCGGTGCCGGCTACCTTCTGGACTTCGCCGCTGCCGACTGGCTTCGCCCACCGTTTGCATTGGACGATGAGCTTGCGCCCGTCGGGTAGCCGGGCGGTGATGTCGGCGCCGAGGTCGCCGCTGCCGCCGCGCACCTCGACTTTGCCGCATCCGCTGCGGCGCAGGAGGTTCGCGGTCCAGTGTTCGAATGCCGTCCCGCTCATGCCGTCCGTCGCAGCGATGGTTGCGGCCTCGGCTTGGCGTTCCGCGCGCCGCGCGAGCAGTTTCCGGATCGCGAGCGTGGCCGCTGCCGCGAGGGCGATCACGAGCAGGGTCGCCATGACCGGGTGCCGTCGGGCCCATGCCGTCACTTCAGCCACAGCCCACCACAGGATGAGGCTCAACCCCGCCAGCCAAGCGAGTGCTTGTCCTATGTGGTCCTCGAAGTGCGCCAGGACCCGATCGACCCGGGACTTCGGCTTGCTCCGCTTCCTCACGGCAGGTCTGCGCTTACCCGTTTTTGGCATGACATTCATCTATCAGCAGGCGCCGACATCTTTGGATGCCCTGCTCGCGTTTTGTCGGGGAACCGACAGTTCCGGCCGTCTTGTGGCTCCTCCTGAATCGCGCGCTACGCGGCCGGGCGACCACCGTGCGTTACGGGGTATCTCGGAAGCATGCGTCTCGATACCCTGTGACGTGTGACAGCCACGGGTGGTGAGGGAGATCCGTACTTCGACGCGGTACGAATCTTGTTGTTACTTGAAGCGGCAGCGCGCCCGATCGCCGATCCGGCGGCGGAAGGAGTGCCCGCTGGCGCAGTCGCGGTGCTGGAAGGTGAGACGCGCCTTCAGAAGCTCGACTTCTGGCTGCGCTACCCCGACTACCTCGCCTATGAGCTGCTCGCGGACTACGAGACCAGCCGGGAGGAGTTCCTGCTGGAGCTAGCGGGCGAAATCCTCGATTCCGAGGAGCCGGAGCTGAGGTCCATCCCGATGCTGCGGTACAAGTTCGGAGCGTTCGAGCCCCTCGACATGCCGCTGTCGATCCTGGTCGCTGAAGGGCTCGTCGCCCGTGATCCGCTGATCGGCGGTCGCCGGATTCGCAGGAACAACTACTTCCTCACCGGCCTGGGGCGCAAAGTTGCGCGGTCGGTGGTGGCCGACTTCCCTGAACTGTCCTGGTACGGGGAGCGGATGAAGATCGTCGTCGCACTGGCCGATGCGACAGGGCTGACCGGAACGGCGCTGCGCAAGCGCCAGTACCTGGTCGGAGACTACGCCGACACAGGCCTCAACGAGGAGATCGGCTCAATCGCGGCTAAGGCACGCAAGCGCCTCGCCGACCTGCGCGCGGAAGCGGGAGTGACTTCATGATCGACGAGTTGCCGGGTGAAGACGAGTTGCTGGCTGCCATCGCCAAGGATGCCGGCGTGACGGAGGATCGCGCACGTGCCGTGCTGACCGAGGCCGGCGTGGGCCTGCGCCCGCCGTTGCCTGCTCGCCGGCAGCTGCTGATTCACCGCTACTTCGTCCGCGGCGTGAAGTCTGGCACTCGTGACGGGGTTGACGGCCCATTCGCCAAGGACGTGCGTCTCGGCACCGGGACGTGGGCGATCGCGAGCAAGGACAAGAACTCCGCCGGCAAGTCGAGCCTGCTGTGGGCGCTGGTGTTCGCGCTGCGCGGAGAATCCGACGACGTTTACCGGCGGGCCGAGTCCTTCGACTGGTTCGATTACATCCGTGTGGACCTTGAAGTTTCAGGGGTCCCTGTTTCCATCCGCCTCACCGTGCACGATGCCCGGGACTACAGCGTCATCCTGCTCACGGCCGAGTCGATCGACCAGCTGACAGCGCTGGACGCGGACGCAACAACAGGTGCCGGTGTCCGGGTGGCCGACCGGGCCGACGGTCCCGGCGCCGTGGCGGAACTGGTCAGCCGCTTCATGATGGAACGGCTCGGCCTCCGCCCGCTGGACAGTTTCGCTGCCAGCGGCACGGCTCCTGTGGAGGAAAACGGTGTGCGTGACGGGGTCGTGCAGCCTCACCGCTGGCCCGCCTACTTCCCGATGATCGCCCTGTGCTCGGCCGGCGACTCAGTGCTGTTCGGCAAGACTGCCGTCGACCAGCTCCCGACCCGGCTCATGCAGGTATTCCTCGACGTGCCGTTCGTCGCTGACGTGGTCGCCGCCGGAACCAGCGAGAAGACGGCCAGCCAGAACGTGCGCCACCTTGAGCGCAGAGCGAGGGAAGACGCCCAGGTCCGTGTCGCCCGGTTCGGTGACCTGCCTGGGCAGCTGGCCCAGGCCCGTGAGCGGGCTGCCGGACTGCGTGCCGCAGTACCCGCCGTCGACGGCCTGCGAACGGCGGCACGCGGGGCAGCAGCGGAGGTAGCCCGCCTGGAGCGCCGGGCCTCCGAACTGTCCCGGTTGCGGGAGCTGGCCCGCACCGCCCGCATCGAAGACGCACGCCGTCACCGTGAGCTTTCCGAAAGTGCCGCAGCCAGGGCAATGTTCGGTGCCCTCAACCCCCGTGCCTGCCCGCGCTGCGAGAACCCCATCGACAGCGAGCGTAAGGCCCGCGAAGAGGCCACCCACGAATGCGCGGTCTGCACCACGCCGATGGTCATCGGTGAGTCCAGCGAAGAGGAACGGCAAGCAGCGCTGTCGCAGGCATCCGAGCGACTGCGGGCCAGCCGGGCGGCCGAGTCTGCCACCACCCGGGACGAGGAGGCCGCTCAGGCCGCCCTGCTGTCCGCCCGGGACCGGCAGCGGGCCGCCCAGGCCGCCCTCGATGCTGCGCTGGGCGGCCCTGACGTCCAGGAGCAGATCACCGCTGCCGAGCTGGAAGTTGCCCGGCTCTCCGGTGCGCTGCAGCTCCTCGACCAGCTAGCCGAACCCCAGCCTGTCGAGTACGACGACGTTCCTGTGATCCTCGCTGCGGCGAAGGCGGCCTTGAACCAGCTGGCCGCTGACACCACCCGGGAGTTGTTCGACGAGCTCAACCAGGAAATCGTCGACCTGGCACGGGAGCTGGGTGTGGCCAACCTCGACTCCGTCAAGCTGGCGCTGGGCGGGCAGCTCAACGCCCGCAAATCCGGGGCCGCGAAACCCACCGCATTCAAGCTGTTCAGTCCGGGAGAGCGCGTCCGGCTGCGCATCGCGATCATCGTCAGCCTCATCTCCGTCGGCCGTCGTCACGGCATCCACTCCCACCCCGGGCTGCTGCTGATCGACTCTCCGGCCGATGTCGAAATCGTCCCTGGCGATGTGAAGATCATGTTTGAGAAGCTCGCGGCCCTGGGAGAAGAACACGGACTACAGGTGATCATGACGACCGGCCACGACGCGGCCTGGGAGACATTCCGCCCAGAACGTCTTATTGTCGGACCCGACAACAAGCACCTGTTCTGAGGCTGGCGAGATCGGCAGACGAGTGGAGACACCATGTGGCAGGCGGCGCTACCCGAAGGGATCACCGCCGCCGTCACCACCTGGCCGGACCGCGCGGGACCAGGCGAGCTCACACACGGTCCCACCGCGGCTGACCTCGGTGGCTTCGACGCTGTTGAGCCCGCCGCCCGACTCCTGGCCCTGAGCCCATGGTTCGTCTACCTCGTTGACGTCGCCGGTCATGGGCCAGCGACACCGGCACCGGTGATCGAGGCGATTACCGAAGGCTTCCGCGATCATGAACGTGCTTCCTCGTACGCCAGTGCGGCAGCGCGGCTGCTGCGCTATCCGGCGCTGGTCGCACAAGCCAAGGTCCCGCTGGAGAAGGCGCTCATCTCCAAGATCGAGTCCGGCAGTGGACCGCAGGCAGATCCGCGGTCAGCAGCGATGGCGGCCACGGCGCTGGAGACCATGGTCCACCTTGTCACCACCAGCCAGGTCCGTCCCCATCGGCTGTTGGGCCTGTGCGCGGATCTCGCCGAGCGGGTTGAGACCACACCCCTGGAGTTCAGGCGGCGTGCTCCCCGTCTGATCGGGCTGCTACACGAATGGCACCCAGAAGAAGAACTCGTCGAGATCCTCAGGAAACTCGCCGACGACCAGGCCCTTGATGCCGACGCCACCTTCGAACTCGCTCTGCTGGATCTGCGCACAGCATTCAGCAGAGCGGATCTCAGCGGAATCCTGGATGGCCTTCTCAACGCCCGGCGCGGGTTCGCCGCCGCTTCCGAGGTCTCCGAGACCCGGCCCGACGCCGACGCCTACGCCGCGGCCATCGACGCGGTCCTCGCCTTCAATCAGCCGGCACCGGAGGAAGCTGCCGATGCCTCGGCTCGTCTCAACCAGGCTCTGCGCCGCCGGGCTGCTTGGACATCAGGCTGCTACACGCCGCCCTGGATGGTGCACCGCACCCAGGAGGAGCGGGCATGGGGCAACCTCTCGGTGTATCTCGCCGCTGCGACCCCATCGCTGGCTGACGACGTCTGGTACCACGCAGACGAGGCCATCAGCGCTCTCGTCAGCGCGTACCGTGAGAGCCGCGCCATCACTCGCTGGACAGCCCGCAGGAACACGACCGGAGGCGTCGAGGCCGCCATCCGGCCAGCCATCGAGTCAGCATTCCTCGACAATTCCCACAGCCTGTCCCTGCTCCGCAAGGCCCTCGCCTGTGACGAACGCTTCCAGCACGACGAAGACGCCCAGCAGCTCCTCGAAGCGATCACTGCAGCAAGCCAGTCCACCCGGCATCCAGCGCCAGGCGGTGGCGGAGGCGATCTGGGAAAAGACAGCAGCCGGGTGCCCACCCTCCGGCGATACCTGAAGCCTGAAAGCCTCGACCTCATCCTCCAAGCGCCACCCTGGCTGCAACGCGAGCTGGAGACGGTGCTCTACGACAAGAAGATCGCGCGCCAGGAGCACGGGAACCCCAAGGTCGCAGCACTTCTGGACCAGATCGAAGCCCAGCTGGCCACATCACCGGACTGGCCGGTCGGCGGCGCGGAGTTCCGGGTGCTCGTCGAAGAGACTGTCCTATTTGCCTACCGGTGTTTCAACATCGGCTCAACCACAGGCGGGCTGCGGACCTCCTACCTCGGCACCACAACCGGTGAGCCCGTACCAAAGGAAAACCGCCTGCAGTCCGACTACCTCGACTGGCTCAAGCAAGGCCCCTACTACGCAACCGTCCGAGCTGAGGTCCCCGACGTCGCCGCCGGCCGCGCCGACGTCGTCATAGACCTAGGCCGGATGAGTTTCTACGTCGAGTGCAAACGCGAGCAAGACGACGCCTCCAGGCAAGGACTGCACAAATACCTGGGGCAGACACGGGCCTACAGCGTCACCAACGTCGCACTGGGATTGCTCCTCGTCCTCGACCTCACTAGCCACCCGACCGGCAACCCCGACCTCTTCTCCAGCGTCTGGGTCGAGACCGTGCAGGTCTCCAGTGAGGAAACACCTCGGAAGATCGTCGTGGTCCGAGTACCTGGCATGCGCCCAACTCCCAGCGCCACGGCCACACCTCTGCCAGCGTGAGCACGTCTGACCTCCCGACGTTCATTCGTGCACCTCGCCCTGGCACCTTCAATCGACCTTTGCGAGATTCCGCAGCCCCACGTATCGAGCACTGTCCGACCAGCATTCACTCCCCCCGGAGATATATGGGACGGACCTCCTCCACGGCTTCATCTTTTCGAGAATCATCTTCTCGACCGAGAGAGCAGCCGTAAACGACGCAGCAGGCAAAGCATCAACGATGCTGGCTCCTGCGCTGCGATGTGTCTGCAACCGGCGATCGCTGCTCTGTGTTGTCACGCCGATCTTGTAGACGCGAAAGCTGGGGTAGTGGGCTAAATACACCCGGTGCGGCGCATCGGGGTCGCGCCGCTTGTAGCATCGGGGGCACAGTTCAAGGTCGAGTGATTCGTCGTGGAGAGCCATCATCTCGTAAGTCCAGTCACGCCGAAACTCATCGCCGAAGAGCAGATTGGCGTGCCGTCGTGCTGGTTCGGGAGCATACTCCCATCCCAGTGCATTCAGTATCTCGGCCACGAAGTGGAACTGCTCCAGTTCGCCGAGGAGCTTTCGGTCGTGGCGCCACCGTGCATATAAGATGCCAGCGAGTTTTTCAAGGTCGGATCGAAATTCGCGCCAGCGATCGTTGTCCGTAATGAATGGCTGCTCGTAGGGAAATCCGTCCCACTGGTAGTGGCGCTTCATCTTCCGGCGGAGGCGCTGTTCTTGCAGGTATCCGTCGTTGAGGTTGACGAGCTGGAAGTTCCGGCCGTCGCGGCGGTCCCGGAGTCGTGCCGTGACAATGTAACTCCAGTGGGATTCGATCTCCTTCTTTTCCCAGGAGTGGGCCATCCAGTGCTCATCGGCAAAGCACGCGAGCTCTGCTGGGTGGAGGTGCTTAGCCCAGGGGAATTCTTTGAGAATAATCTCCACAGCCCACTGGCGGGTCTTCATCATATCGGCCCTTTCGCTACGGGAGGCCCAGATGTTCTGGTCGCTCGACCTTCGTCTGCACCGTGTATGGCGTAGGCAGGAGGCCGTCGAGGACTGGTGCCGTCACGTCGTCTTGTTCGACTTCGTATCCGCGGCTGAGTACAGCTTGGGCAAATGAGCGCAGGGGCTCGGGTGAGTCCTCGGTGTCGAGGATGGGTTTCAGCACCTGTGCTGCTCGAGTCGCGTCGTAGGGCCTGCTTCTGGGCATGTGCGGATGCTCGCCGAGGTCGATCAGGCGGGCGTCGGGGATCGCTGTCACCACTTGGC
This sequence comes from Longispora albida DSM 44784, assembly GCF_000379825.1. Lineage (GTDB taxonomy): Bacteria > Actinomycetota > Actinomycetes > Mycobacteriales > Micromonosporaceae > Longispora > Longispora albida. The sequence goes on along the minus strand of NZ_KB903835.1, from coordinate 182,809 downwards.
CGGCGATGTTCACACCGTGGGGGTCGGAGTCTGTGATGACGACGGTAGTGGTAGCCGTGGCTGCCAGGGCGGCGAGCATGTGTAGCTGGGTGGGGCCGCTGTAGCCACCGAGAAACCAGATGGCCAGGTCTCTGCGGGTGCGGCTGAGGTGCTGTGCGGGATCTTTGTTCTCGATCACTACTAGCGGTGCCCCGTGGCAGGACAGGGCGATCTCATTGGGGTCAGCGGGGACTGTCCACGGGCCGGGAAAGCCACGCAGGCTCGCGCGTGCGAGGGGGTCGGCCGGGTTGCTGATGGTGATGGGGCCGGCGATGCTGATGTCGCCGTAGCGGTAAATCCCCAGCTGCTGGCGGATGGCGGGTTCGACGCCGGCGGCTTCGAGGACTCTATCGGCGTCGACGGCCTTGGAGTCCGCGAAGTGGCGTTGGCTGAACGCCTTTCCACCAGCGTAGAGCTGACCGGTCATGATGGCTTCGGCCGAGGCGGCCAGGATCGCCGCAATTGTCGGTGACGGCCGCTCCTCAGCGGCGAGGCGGCGCAGTGCCTGGACCAGACTTGCGGCGTTGGCATCAAGGCAGGATTGTGCGAGCCGGTCGGCCGCCTCGGCGGCCAGGCTCACCGTGCGCGCCGAAACCTCCCTCCGGCCGGAGGCTTGCTCAGCGAGGACATCGAGGGCAGGCTGCGTGAGCCTCCACTTCGTCAAAGCTCCGATAGCCGCGGAGTTGCCGGGGTCCAGCTTCGCTACCAGGTCGATGACACCAGCTCGGGCGAGCCTGACTGCGATATCCCACGCGGCTGCCGGCTGGCGGCGCTTGAGCGTGCCCCATCCCGCACGGGCGATCGCCTGGTCCTGCGGATGCTCGGCGAGAAACGCCTGGACATCGGGCTCAGCTGGGCGCCGGGGCGGGCGTAGATGCAGGCCTCGGACCCGGTGATCTGCGGGGACGGTGGGCTCGCCTTCGGCATCGACCTTCCAGAGCCGCAAGGGATACGCGGCCAGGCCGTCCGGAACTCCTGCGATCTCGACAGGTTCGGCGGCAGGCAGAACGGGTCTGCGGTCCGTGGCGCTCACAGCAGCGGCCTGCCGACCCGCCAGGCGTCGGCGAGGAGGTGGATGAGTTCGGGGTGAGCGGGACCGGCCGTGATCATGGGCGGGCGGTTGAGGGGTTCAGCGGAGCTGACGTGCTGAACCTCGATGAGCACGTCGCAGTACTCGGCGATGAGCGGGGCGGCGACATCCTGGCAGGCGAGCACGATGGTGATCTGGTACTGGGTGGCGATCTGCTTGAGGACGTCGGCGACGGCCGGGATGTTGACCATGTCGAGGTTCTGGCCGAACTCGTCGATGACTATGAGCCGGCCGCGGGGGTTGGCGATGCTGGACAGCGCTGAGGCGGCCAGCAGAGTGTGGACGAGGACGTATTCGGCGGTATTGGCTTTGTCGCCGTAGGAGCGAGCAGGGACGTCGCGGGCGTTTTGCCAGGTGATGCCCAATTGCCAGGTGATGGGCTCATCTGGGCTGGCTGGCTTGCCCTCGGAGACCTTGAGTTTGATCGCGTGCCTGCCGGCCCGCTGCCACATCGCCTGCAGCTGCTGTTCGACGTCGCGGAACTTCGCCCGGATGATCTTCTTGGCGTTTTCCTCGGCGGTGCGGGCGAGGGCCTTGTTCTGGCTGCTGCGCTGGGCCGCGACTGCGAGGTGTTCTGCGCGCTCGGCGCGCACGGCTGCGATGTCGGCGGCGATAGCCTCGTCGCCGGCGCTGCGCAGCTTCAGCCACGTGTCCAGCGGCCCGGCATGGGTGTCGAAGTCGGTGATGGTCTCCTCGTCGGGAGTGTTCTCACACCAGGCCCTCAGCGCCAGCAGCTGTGCGCCGTGCGGGGAGTCGCCGGCAGAGCCGAGGTCGGGCAGCAGGTCGATGGTCCTCAGCAGTTCGCGGGCTGCTTGCGTGCGGGCGCGGTGAGGGGAAGACGCGGATCCAGGGACCTGGTCGGGGTCAGCTCCGGTGCCAGCCTGGCGGGCGAACGCGACGCGGAATTCTTCCAGGGGTAGTCCACTGCGGGCCTGCATGGCGAGCTGGCGTGCCTTGCCGGTCTGCTCGATTTCCTCATCGATCCGGCGGACTTCCTTCTGGGCGGACTCACGCTGTCCGGTGAGCGCCTGGAGACGCCCGGCGGCGGTGGCGTGTGCTCCCTGTGCCGTGTTCAGAGCCTCAGCTTCGGCGGCGAGTTTGTCCTGGAGGGCTGCCGCCGTGGCTGCCAGCTCAGACTCCTCGTCCTTGAGCTGGCTGTGCTGGGCGGCCTGCTTCACAGCGGTGGCAAGCCTGCTTGCGGCGGCCAGTGTCTGTTCGGCCGCGGACAGCTTCGCGCTCGCCGTGCCAGCTGCCGCCTCCAGTTCCTGGACCCGTGCCTGCAGCGCGGCCAGGCGCGCGGCCCGCCCGGTCTGGGGCTTGTCGAACCCACCAAGAATGACCATTCCAGCGCTGAGGTCCTGCACTGCCGCGGGTGAGGCGGGTTGCCAGCGGCGAGCCAGGTCGTCCAGCAGGGCGTCGAGCGGGTGCTGGCCGGCTCCGCCTGGACGGCGGGCGGGAATGCGGGAAGGGTCGGCGTCGTCGATGGTGACCAGGACGGCTCCTGGCTGGTCACCCAGCACTTCGAGCGCCCGGCTGAGATCGTCCCTGCCGATCGTGACCGCGTCGGCCAGCGGTGCCAGCCGCGGTTCCCAGTGATCGCGCTGATCGTCCCTTAGGTCAAGGAGGTCCGACAGCGGGACCGCGCTGATGCCGTGGCCGGCCAGCCGGGCCTTGTACTGTCCGGCTGCGCCGTCGAGACCCTTGGCTGCTGCGGCGTGTTCCTGGCGTGCCCGCGAAAGGAGGGTATCGGTGTGGTGTTTGCCGGCCATGGCGGCATCGCGCGCGGCTTGTGCTGCTTGCACGCGCTGGGCGGCCTCGGTGGTGGTGGTGGTCCCCGCCAGGGCGAGCGCAGGCGCAAGTTTCGCGAGCTGGGTCCGGGTTGTCGACAGGCGCATGTCCGCTTTGGCGGATTCCTGGGTGGTAGCGGTGTGGGTCTTCTGGGCTGCTTCGAAGCCGGTTTTGGCTTCGGCCACCATGCGGCTGGCTTCGCGCAGGTCGGTGCCGTCGGCGATACGCTGCTGCTGATCGCGGCGTTCGCGGAGGCTGGTGAGCTTGGAGCCGCCTGCGTCGATCTGGCTGGTGAGCTTGGCGTGCTCGGTGGTGTAGTAACGGACCCCGGCTGCCAGGTAGATTTTCCAGGTTCCTTCAGCGGTCGTGCGGGCCTCGCGTGCTCTCGCGCGGGCTTTGATGTCGTTGAGGCGGATCTCTTCGAAGGAGTGCTGCCTTTCGGCGTCGGTGATTTCGGCGGCGAGCTGCGCGTCGAGTTCGGCTTGGGCGCGCCGGTGGGATTGCTCGAGGCTGATCTGGTCAGTCAGCCCGCACAAGTCGATCAGCTCACGGGCCAGTGCCGCCGGGTGGAACTTTCGGCCGTCCACAATCGACAGCAGGCCGGTGTCAGGGGTGTCGTCGGCGCCACGGTTGCGGACGTAGCCGATGCTGCCAGGCGCCGACCCGAAGAGAGCAAGCCCGAACTTGTCGGGGGTGTAGGAGGTAGTGGTGGCTCTCAGCTCCTCCCAGATGCGCTCTGCAGAGGTTAGGATCTCCTGCTCGCTGTTGCCGCGGGCGAACCGCTCGCCTTCGGCGACCCGGACCTGGAGTTTGGGACCGGTTCCTTCCCTCTGCACGCGCATCCATACCGTCACCGGCGCGGACGCCGGCCGGTCCGCTGGAGCCCAGAACGACACGATGTAGCCGTGGGGAGCGTTGCCGAGGCTGCCGGTGAGCTGCTGGGCGTCTTTCTCACTGAACAGCATGCCGATGGCCTTGGCCCCGGCGCCGCCGCGGGTCCATTGCCGGTCGGCCGACAGCAGCAGCAGCGACTCGGCCACCGTGGACTTTCCCGCCCCGTTCGAGGCGCCTCCGGGGCCGCGGCCGGTCAGCACGGTCAGCCCGCCGCCGGCTATGCGGATGACGTGGCCGGTGTGGCGTGCGATGCGCAGCAGCTGCACCGATTGCAGCAGCCTGCCATCGAGCAGGCCGTCGGCCTTCGCCGGCGGAGTCGAGAACAAGGCGTCGGTCATGCGGTCGTCTCCTGTGCGGGCGGTGTGTGGCCGCCGAAGGCGGGTCGGGCGAAGCGGAGCAGGTTCTGCCACAGCCGGGCTTGCTGGACCGAGCTGAGCCGCAGGAAGGCCGGCCCGGGCCGGTTGTCGCGGGTGATGATGCCGCGTGAACGGAGCCGTTTGAGGGCGTCGTCGATGTCGGCGACGTCGATTCCCTGGCCGTCCGGGCCAGGCTGGCGCAGCGCGAGGGCGTTCACCGGTAACCCGGCACGGAACCCGTGCGGGGATGCCATCCCGGCTGCCTGGGGGATGATCACTGACTGCAGCAGCACAAGGGCCAGCACCGCCTGGTCGATCACCGGCAGGGGTTGACGTCCGGCGGCGAGGATCGCCTCGGCGATCTCATCGTCCCAGCTGGTCACATATCCCTCGATCGCGCCGCCCTGGCCGGGCGCACGGACTTCCACAAGCTGTCGGCCCGCGGCGCGCAGCCGCACGGCCAGCTCGGCTCGGACCTGCTCGTCGCCCAGCAGCGGATACGCTGCTGGGGACATCGGGGCATCGGAAGCCTCCAGCAGCCGTGCGAGCTCACGCAGTTCTTCCTCCGCAGCCCCGCTCACACGTCCTCCCCGCGCCACAGTGCCGATGTCCGCAGTCGTGTGGCTGCGGCCTCCATGCGCTCCAGGTCGTAGCGGTCCCAGGCCAATGCCGCCGGCCCCAGGGCAAGCTCGCCCGGATTCGCCTCGGTGAGCAGGTGGGCCACCTGCAGGGTCCGCCGCAGCGCCGAGACGGTGTGAGTACTCGGCCCGAAAAGCAGGGCGCAGCGAGCGGACACGTCCACGATCGCCACGGCGGTGACATCGGGGGTCGCTGGGTCGGTGAGCATGGCATACGCCGCCAAGAAGGTGCGCACCGCAGACTCACTAAGCTCCCGGCGAGTGAACCGGCGGGCAAGCGGCTCAGGGTCGCACGCCGTCGGCCACCCCAGCGCCACCGCACTGCCCCAGGGCTGTTCGACGGTCGATACCTCCCGGCCGATCGCCGCCGCGGCATCCTCCACGGCCGCAAGGTCAGCACCGCCCAGCTCGGCGGCCCCTTCCAGACGGGCCAGAGCCAAAACCATCGCCACCTTGCGATCGCCGCCGGTCACGCCACAACCCCGTCTGCCGTCATGGGCTGGTCGTCGGGCAGCTCCCGCTGAGCTGGGATCGGCCGTTTGCCGAAGGTCAGCGTGCCGGGGCTCAGGATGGTTGCGTCCCGGCCCGCCGAAATCGCCAATGCGACGCCCGACCGGTCAAGGTGGTAGCGGTTATCGGCCAGCGACAACGCCACGAACTCCGCCACCACCACGGCCGGTCCAGGCCAAGGCTCCGGGGCTAGCGCCGTCACCAGATCCACCTCGCCCCCGTCGGCCAGCAGCATTTCGTCGGCGCGCAGCCGCCACCGCTCCAGCAGCGTCAGCGCAGCGGGCATGTGCTCGCCGTCCGCCGACACCGGCTCCGGCACGACCACGGGCTGGGCGGCGCCGACAGCCATGGCCGTGACCTCTTCCACCACCTCCGGATCGACCCAGGAGGGCGGCGTGTCGAACAAGATGCCGTCGAACAGCGCTGCCAGCCGCGCCACGCTGGCCACCTTCACCGCCCGCTGGTAGTCCTCCACCGGCAGCAGCCGGGCATCGGCCAGCCGCCGCCGCGAAGACTGCACCCGCGCCTGAAGCTCCTTCGCCGCGTCCACATAGCCGTACACGGCCCGGTTGAGCGCCTCCAATTCCCGCATCAGCAGAGGCTCGCCCTCCGGCGTCGCGGCGCTGAGCATGTTGAACCGGCTGATCAGGACGTGGTCATCAGCCCTAGTGTGCGTCAGGACTTCCTCCGCCGAACCCGTCTGGGCAACCCGGTACGCGTCGGTCGTGTAGATCGACAACATGTACCGCAGCCGCACCATCGCATCCGCCAGCACGGGGGCTGACACGTCCTCGCCGGCCAGGAGTTGCGTGCGGTCGAACATCTCCAGCAACGCACGGTGGCCGCTGAGATCCGCGAGCGTCGGCATCAGCGCGATCGACAGCGCCGCCTGGATCGTTGGCGTGATCCGCGTGTCGTTCTTCCGTGCCCGCTGGACCGTGCCCGCCGCCTGCATCACCCGCAATGCCGCTTCGACCTCACCACGGGTGAACCGGCCATGCAGGGTCTGGCAGATCTGTACGAACGTCAGGCCGTCGCCCCCATGGTCGGCCAGCACGGCCAGCACCGTCAGCTTCGTCTCACGTGCCCGGTCACTGTCATCGACACCGTGGAGATGTTTCAGCAGCGGCGACACCACAGCCACGGCTCGCCCGACTGCGGCGGACTCAAACCGTCGCGCCGAGATGAACTCGAACGACGTCTGCAACTCCTCTGGCAGCTCAAGCCCAGCCGGGGTGGACACCAAAGGGAAGAGCGGCTCATCTTCGACCATGCCGCGCACCGTACCCGAACGGTACGACATATCCGAAGTGATCACTATTTACGCAGGTGGCGCAGTTGTGATCTTGCCTGCCTGGTTCACCGCCGTAGCCTTCCGGTACCGGTACCCGTACCGGAAGGCAGGGCGAGGCGGCGCCGGGTCCGCGAAATCTGGTGGGCAGTACCGGCCTCAGTCGAAAATCGAGTCCGGCGGGCTCTGCTCCGGCACCTTGCGGGGCTTCCTAAGGGGTGGCATGTCCATCAGCCGGTCCCGCTCGAGTTCCGTGGGCGGATATCCATCGGCGTGGCGAGCCAGGAACAGCTCGGCGGCCTCTTTGCGCAGTGTCGCCCGGCCCGCGTTCACCCAGGCCGGGTCCGCGGCCAGCAGTTGGGCGAGCTCAGGAAACGCCGGGCGCAGTTTCTCGTACACCGCGCCGCGTCGCTCCATGACAAGCTCGCTTGCCCGCTGTACCACGCGCCGGACCTCATAGGCGTCGCCGGGGTCGCCAGTGTTCGCGAGCGCCCGGAGCTCGGGCAGCCTGTCGGTGGCCATGGTCAGGCGGGCCGGGAACTTGATGGGCCGGAACGCCGGGATATCTGCGAGCTGGTGAGCGAGGCCTTCCGCGTCGGCCTGAGCGCGGGCCCGCACGTTCGGTTCGTCGTCGTCCTCGTCGCCGTCCTCGTCGATCTCGAGTTCAGTGAGCCGCTCGTTGATGTCAGTGAACCAGTCCGGGGTCGCTGTCCAGGAATGGAGGACTGATCCGGCGACGAATGCGAGTTCGACGTGGCAGATCTTGCCGGTCTGGCGGTCGGCCTGTGCGCGGAGCTTGGCGATGGCCGACCAGGACTCTTCGCTGTACTCGCCGGGGTCGAGGTGGGAAAACAATGGCTCGGCGCTGAACGGGGTTGCCTCGGTGTAGAACAGCCGCGCGCCGGAAGCGCGGGCCAGTTCGAGGAACTGTGTCGCGCTGAGTTCGTCGTCGGTGAGTTCGACGAAGAAGCCACTCTCGGCTTCCGGGGTGGTTGGTACGGTCAGCAGGTCTGCGGCCTTGGCTTTTCGTGTGATATCAGCAACCAGGCCGGCGAGGGTGTCTTTGCCCATGTCGAGCATTTTCTTGCCAGACATTGGCATTCGCCGCCCTGGTCATATTGTTGCAGTTCAATGGGCGTGGCGCGGCCTCCACGGTCCAGCCTGGAAATCGGAGGATCGGCCGTGTCCGGCCGACCGGGATGAAGGTTGTCGGCCATCCAGGGGCCTACCGGCCATCCGCTCTGCCTGCCCTTTCCGCGCCTGCGGACAGGTGCTTGATCTCAGCGGACAGCCCGGCAATCTGCTCGTCGGTGAAAGCGAGATGATTGCCGGTCCGGAACGCCAGCGATTCCAGGCTGGCCAGCCGCTCGCCGACTTCTCCGGCGGGTCCGTCCGGAGGAAGGATCTTCGCTCGCCGCCGACCCTCGAATGGTTCCAGGTATCCGTCGTTCGTGCCGCCTGGCACCGCCTGCAACGCACCGCCGTCGTCGACGATCCAAGCAGCGATCGGCTCAGTGAATGCAGAGGCGTCGTCTTCGGTGTTCTCCCAGATCCGGATCTTCCAGCCCGGCGCCGCTGCGAACGCCACCGCCACCCGCGACACCCGTTCCAGGCGCACGAACCCGTCAACTGTGTCGGCACTGACGAGCCGATTACCGTGCACGACCTGGGGCAGGCCGTCTGCCGACCATGACTCCACCGGCATAATCTGGTCCCGGTTCGGGTCAGTGGGCTCATACAGTGCAATCCAGCCCGTAGGCGAGAAATCCAGCATCTCCTGACCGTAGGCGTAGTCCGTCCACAATGTCTAGTTGATCACCCTGAACGCGGGATCCTTCACGCCGAATCTTCATCGGCGCCGCCGAGCGAGCCTGTCCTCAGCAGGGCACCACGGCAGAGGCACCCCCGCCCGACCCAGCCCCGGCTGCTTGAGCAAGTCCGCGCTGGCCGCAACCCGGCTCGAACGGTTATGTAGGAGCCGCTGACGCATCGGCTTCTGGGTTGACGTCTGCCGCCCAGTGTCTGAGGTCTTACGCAAGCCGGTAGCGATAGAACGATGATGGCCGTATCTTTGCAGCTCAAGCTGTCTCGGGGCGGATCCCCCGTACCGCCCCGAGAAAGCTTCGCCGTCTCCCCCGAGCCGAGGCTCCGATGGTCGGCGAGCGTCGTGTTGGAGAGCTGGCGGGCGCCGTCTCGCTGCAGGAGCCGGCCGCGGGGCGCGTATCAGGCGGGCAGTCGGATGAGCAGGTGGGCACCTGGGCTGACGGGCCGGAACCCCATCCGCTGGTAGAAGCGTCCGACACGCAGGTTCGCCGGTGACGCCAGCACCGCGACGTCCTGCCACGCGGGTTCGTCGAGCACGGCTTTCAGGAGGCTGCTGGAGGCGAGCGGGACGTCCGGGTTGCCGGCGAGCGCCATAGCCTCGACGAGCGGCACCGCGTGTTCTGCGGCCAGGCGGCGGGCCGCGGCCACCTCGGAGGCGAGTCTGCGCTCACCTCGGCGATGGGCATTGAGGCCCCAGGCGATCCAGGCCAGCCATCCCAGGGTGAGGATGCCTCCCACCATCACGACGAAGTCCGCTCCGGCGAAGTAGGCGATGTACACACCGATCGCCGGTATTGCGAGGAGCAGCAGGACCGTCGCCAGCGCCCACCGGCGCCGGGCTGGCCGGGACAGGTCTCGCACGTCCAGGAGCGCGTCATCCCCGACGGCGGCCAGCGTGTTCGTCAGCCATCCGGGAAGCAGGGTGATCAGCGCCGCGAACCGCGCCGCAGGACCGGGCCGGTAGGCGTCGCGGTCGCCGTGGCGGGGGAACGCGGCGGCGTAGCGGTGCGCCAGGGCAGGTAGCTGGCGGACCGTGGGCCGCAGCTTTCGGGGTGCCTGGATGCGTGTCGTGACCGGGGTCGGCCCGCCCATCTCCTCGGGCGTTTCCATGTTCATCTCACTGCTCTGCGGCCGGGGTGGCCGCAGGCTTCTTCACGGTGCGGGTTCCGCTGGGCCGGGCACGCTTGGGGGTTGCGACCTCGGCGACCTTGTCGGGGTCGAGGAGCCCGAATCGGCTGGTCTCGGTCTCACCCCACGCGGCGAGTACGGCCTTGTACTCGGGTGCGTACCCACTGCGGGCCTCAGCCAGCCGGGCAGCGAGGTCCCGGATGGTGTTCTGGCGTTCGGCGGCCACACGGACGAGGTCGACCTTGGCCTGGCTGGCGGCTTCGGCGAGCTGGACGGGATCGGGCAGGGTGGTCATGGTGCCGGTACTCCTAGCTGGTAGTGCGGGTCAGGTGAGGGCGGCGATGGCTGCGCCGGCGAACATGAACGGGCCAAACGCGAACAATGAGTGGCGGCCCTCGCCCCGCCGAAGCAGGAACACCCAGGCTGGAACGGCCAGGATGTAGGGCAGGAGCGCTCCGAGGAACAGGGCCGTGCCGCTGATCGCGCCGAGGCCCGTGCCGAGGAGCACTGCGAGACGGACGTCGCCGAGCCCGATCCGCGCCCGCCTGGCCTTGGCGCTGGCCCAGGCCATCAGCAGGTAGACCCCTCCGTAGATGGCGCCGCCGGCGATAGCTGCCAGCAGCAGGCGGACTGAGCCCGCCGTCGTGGCAGCTGCGGCAACCAGCAGCAGGCAACCGGCTGTGGCCGTCCAGACGATCGGCGTGGGAAGGCGGCGGACCGCGAGGTCGATTCGGACGAGGATCAGCCCGGCGGCCAGCAGGACGAACCACGCCGCCGCAAGGAGCGCCTCGGGCGCGGCCTCCGGCCGCATGCGCCAACCCAGCAGTGCCCCGAGCGCCATCCCTGCCGCCACGGCGAGCGCGGTGTCGCGGGCAGCGGGCCGGCAACGGCCCGGGCAGGAGGTGAACGCCACCCAGCCGCGCCAGCCCTCGGCGAAGGAGGCCCCGCACGCGGCGCACGCCGCCCGCACCGGCGTTCCCGCAGGCACCGACCAGCGAGCAGCGACCCGCAGCGACAGCGCGCCGGACAGCCCGCCGACGGCGACCAGCATGACTGAGAAGATCATCGTCGTGTCGCGGCTACGCGGCCTGGAGCTGGAAGGGGACCTGGCCGTGCTCGCGGTGCCAGGCGTCCAGATCGGCTTGAAGCCGCGCGAGGATCGCAACCAGCGCCACGCCCGCCTCCGTCAGCGCGTACACCGACTCCGACTGCACGACGAGCCCCTCACCCTGTAGGTAACGCAGCGTGTCGGTCAGCGTCCTCGCGTGAGGCTTATCCAATGCACGTTTCACGCTCGTGTAGCGCGCCGGACCGGCGGCGAGTTCAGCCAGGATCTCCATCGCGTGCCGCCGCCCGCACAGATCGAGCATCGGGCTGCGATTTGATTTCACGACATGCATGTGCACCTCCCCCATGACTTCGCCGAGCGAGGCTACTCAGCGCCGCAGACTCTATCTGACCTGCACAGATACGCATAGGGAGATGTTTCTCGCACCCCAGAGAGCCCAAGGGAATTGCCGCCTCGGCGAGCAGTTTTCCGTCGCCTGAGTTGTTTGGGAAATTCTCGCCGGCGACGGCGTTCCGGCCCCCATTCCCGAAATCCACTCCACGCTGCCGTCGGCCGATTGGTTCGAGCACGGTCCTACGAATGGTTCGGAAAATCGGACACTACGCAGAGCAATATTTCAGCACTGGGGCAACGAAAATCGGACACCGCTTACCAGTCCCTTGCAAAGCGCGGATGGTATGTATGCAGAGATCCGATTTGCCTTGGTTCGTCGGCCCGGATGCCGTGCCAGCTCACCGCAGTTAGTGCACTTGCGGTAACTGGGGGTCGGTGCGCTCTACTGGTCCGACTCGCAGCTCAGACGGGGTGAGGTATGAGTACAGCATTCAAGTTGGCCACTGCGGTACTAGTGATCGGCGCACTGCCGGCACTGGCCGCCTGCGGCACCTCGGCGGACACGCCGGACGGCAAGCCCAGCACTGCCGCGACACCTTCGGCATCCGCTGACCCGGTGGCCGTCGCCCGCAAGCAGGCGGAGGACGCCTACCGGGGCATGTGGGCGGCGTACGTCAAGGGGTTGCAGCAGGCCGACCCGCAGCAGCCGGATCTGGCGCGGTTCGCCTCCGACAACGCTCTCGCGCTGATTACGAAGGCGATCAAGCAGACAGCGGACGCCGGCCTACGCGGTCGTGGCGACGTCGCTCTGCAACCGAGCGTGGGCGGACTTGGCGCGGGCGGGAATCTGACTGCGGCGACGGTCAGCGACTGCGTCGACACCTCGAAGACCGAGCTGTACAAGGCGGACGGCTCGCCGTACCGCGACACTCCGGGCGGCAAGCGCGCCCTGACCGCGACCCTAAAATCCGTCGATGGCAGCTGGAAGGTCACCGACTTTGCCCTCCGTGAGGTGGGCACATGCGGGTAAGACTCGCCGCGCTGCTGTTGGCCGGTGCCGCCCTGGCGGCGACCGTCACCGCGGGCGCCCCGGCAGCAGCTGACTTCGGCGACCCCGTCAACTGCCAGCAGAACCCCTCCAGCCCGACCTGCATCGTGACCGTCACCCTCCCCGGCCGTGACGGCAAGAACGGTGGCGGAGGCGGATCAGGCTCCGGCGAGTGCCAGGACCCGGCAGGCACGGTCGTGCCCTGCTCGATCCCCGGCCGAGGCTGGCTCGGGTCCGATGGCTGCTACTACGACGGCCCGAGCAGCGATGCCCCGTTCCCCAAGCCTGAAGGCGCGCCAGCCGGTGCCTGGTACTTCCGGACCTGCACCGCGCCGTGGGGCCGGGAGCAGATGGGCTACTGGAACTACATCCCAGACCCGGTACAGGTCACCCCGGCCCAGCTGGCCGAGCAGGCTATCGCCCGGCTGACGCTCCCGGCGTTGACGATCTCGACGAGCCCGAAGGTGAACCTCCCGCAGTTGGTGCACGTGCCGACGTGGATCTGGGCGGACGCCTCGTCCTGGAAGCAGCCGCAGCCGGCCACCGCGTCAGCCGGGGGCATCGCGGTCACCGCGATCGCGAAGCCGGTGACGATGACGCTCACGACAGGCGACGGCGGAACGGTTACCTGCCAGGGGCCGGGAGCGGCGTGGACGCCGGGCACCGACCCGAGCGCAGCCTCCACATCCTGCGGGCATACCTACACCAGAGCTGGCGTCTACACGCTGACGGCGACCGTGACCTGGAACATCTCCTGGGCTGGTGGCGGGACCAGCGGCACAGCGCCCGCGATGACGACCTCGTCGCAGGTGCGGCTGACGGTCAACGAGTCCCAGGCCCTCAACCAGTAGTCCCTTCCACCTCTTCGATCTGAAAGCGCACGGGGGTACCCCATGGCGGCACAGCCTGCCCAGAAAACGGCCACAGCAGCCGACAAGACGCGCATTCCCGGCGTCGCGAGCGCTGGCGCGACCCGGCGGATCAGCATGCCCCGGATCCTGCTCGGCGCGGGCCTGGTGCTCGTCTGCGTGCTGGCCAGCGTCGTGGCCTCCAAGGCCCTCGACACCCGGGTTCCCGTGCTGGCCGCAGCCCGCCCGCTCGGTGTCGGGCAGACGGTCACCGATGCGGACGTGAAGGTCGTGAAGCTGGCGGCGAGCTCGGAGGTCGCCACCTTGCCGGCCGCCCAGCGCGCCTCGGTCGTCGGGCAGACGGTGTCGGTGCCGGTCGCCGCTGGCGCCCTGCTCGCGCCGGGACAGCTGGGTGCCGCGGCCTGGCCGCCGGCCGGGCAGTCGGTGGTTGCCCTGCCGGTCAAGCCGGGCCGGATTCCCTCGGGCCTTGCCGCCGGGGCGAAGGTGTCGGTGTTCGTCGTCCCCGCCGGAGGCCCCGGCGGTCAGGGCGGTGCCGCGGGTGTGGTGGCCGCCGACGGCACCGTGACCGAGGTGCACGCCGCCGCCGACCAGACCGGCACCACCGTGGTCTCGGTCCTCGTCGGTGTCAACGACGCTCCCCGGATCGCCTCCGCCTCCGGCGAGGTGTCCGTCGTCCAGCTCGGCGCCGGGCGGTAGACGGCCATGTTCCTGACGATCGGATCCCTCAAGGGCTCCCCTGGGGCCACGACCGTCGCGGTCGGACTGACGGCGCTGTGGCCGGGCGGGCAGGCCGTGCTCGTCGAGGCGGACCCTGCGGGCGGTGACCTCGCGGCGCGCTTCGCCGGCACCGTCGACCCGGGCCTGACGACACTTGCCGCTGCCAGCCGCACCGGCACCCACACCAGCCTGGCCGACCACGCCCAGCAGCTCGCCGGGATCGGCGCGCACGCGGTCCTCGCCCCGCCCGGTGACACCGCCACCGCCGCGGCGACAGCCTTGGCGTCTGCGAGCCGGACCGTCCTCGCGCAAGCGGGGCATCCGGTGATCGCCGACGTCGGCCGTCTCACCCAGGGCGGCCCCGGCCTGGTCCTGGCGGCGGCGAGTGACCTGCTGCTGCTGGTGATCCGCCCGACCGTCGACGAGCAGGCGCAGCTCGCCGCGCGCCTGCCGTGGCTGATCGACTCCACCGCCGGACGCCTCGGCCTGGTCCTGTCGGGGGCTGGGCCCTACACCGCCCGGCAGATCTCCGACTCCTACGGCCTGCAGGTGCACGCGCACCTGTCCTGGCACGAGAACACCGCCGGTGTCCTGTCCGGCCGGACGACATCGCGATTCTGGCAGTCGATGCGCCTGGCCAAGCAGCTCGCCGCCCTCGCCGCGGACCTGGCCGCGCCCGCCGGCCGGCACGCCGCACCTCGGACGGGAGCGAGCCGATGACCGCGGCCCTCACCAACCCGGCCACGTCGTGGTCGGCGGGCACGGATCCGCTGACCACCGCGCTGCGCACCGAGGTCGCCCGCCGCGTCGCCGCGGCCGGCGTCGCCCCCAGCGGGCAGGAACGCGCCGAGCGCGTGCACACCGTCATCCAGGCCGTCCTCGACGAGCACGCCCAGCGCGAACTCGCCGGCGGACGGGCAGCTCTCGCCCCGCCGGTGGAGAAAGCCATCGCGCAGGCGATCGCCGACTCCCTCATCGGCATGGGCGGCCTCCAGCCACTCCTCGACGACGAATCGATCACCAACATCTTCATCAACGGCAGCACCGTGTGGGTGACCCGCGTCGACGGCCGTAAAGAACAGGTGCCGCCGGTCGCGGGCAGCTCGGAGGAGCTGATCGAGCTGATCCGCGACATCGCCGCCAGAGCCGGCACCGACGAACGCCGCTTCGACCGCGGCGTGCCGAAGGTGTCCGTTCGGCTGCCCGACGGATCCCGCATGTTCGCCACCATGCTCTCCCGCGAGCCCAGCGTGTCGATCCGCCGCCACACCCTCCTGCAGACGTCGCTGCAGCAGCTCGCCCACGACAAGGGCGTCATGCCCCCGGGCATGATCAGCTTGTTCTCGGCGATGGTGAAGGCGCGCAAGAACATCATCATCTGCGGCGGCACCAACAGCGGGAAGACGACTTTCCTGCGGGCGCTGGCCCGGGAGATCCCGCCGCACGAGCGGCTGATCACCATCGAGGACACCGACGAGCTCGCCCTCGACCAGGACCCCGACCACCCCGACTGCATCGCCCTGCAGGCCCGCGAGGCCAACATCGAAGGCGAAGGCGCCATCGACCAGGCCGAACTGGTGCGGTGGGGCCTGCGGATGAGCCCGGACCGGGTCATCCTCGGCGAGGCCCGCGGCGGCGAGGTCATCCCGCTGCTCAACGCCATGAGCCAGGGCAACGACGGCTCGCTGGCCACCATCCACACCTCCTCGTCGAAGCAGGCGTTCGTGCGGCTGCAGACGTATGCCGCCCAGGCCGTGGAGAGGTTGCCGTTCGAGGCGACCGCGCCGCTGATCGCCGGCGCGGTGCACTTCGTCGTGCACCTGGACTGGTCCGGCGACCGCCGCCGTGTCGTCTCCAGCATCCGCGAGGTGCTGCACCACGAAGGCGCCGACGTCATCTCCAACGAGCTGTTCAAGCCCGGCCTCGACCGCCGGGCCGTCCCCGCCGCACCGTTGCGCTCGGCGACGTTCGACGAGCTGGTCGCCGCCGGGTTCCGGCCCGAGCAGATCGAGGGGTGGTGACCATGGGCCCCCTCGCAGCGATCCTCGGCATCGGCGTCGCCGCAGGTGTCCTGCTGGTCGTCTCCGGCCTGCGCCGCCCCGCCGCCCCCGCCGAACGCGGCCCGGGGCTGGCGGAGCGTCTGCGGGCGCGCGGCCCGCTGCCGGTGGTCCGGCTCAGCGTCACCGGCGCGGTCGCGGTGCTAGTCGGCGTCGCTACCGGCTGGCCGGTCGCAGCTCTCCTCGCCGGTGTCGGCGCGTGGACGCTGCCGCGGGTCCTCGGCCCGGACCGGGCCGGCAAGACGCGGATGGCCCGGATGGAGGCGATCGCCTCGTGGTCAGAAGACCTAACCGGCACGCTGCGGGCCGGCGCGGGCATTGAGCAGGCGATCCTCACGACCGCGCTGATCGGCCCGCCGGAGATCCGCCTCGAGCTGGACCGGCTGGCTTTCGCGATCCGCACCGGCGTCCGCCTTCCCGAGGCCCTGCGCGGCTTCGCCGCTGACCTCGCCGACCCGACCGCCGACCTGGTCTGCAACGTGTTGCTGCAGGCGGCCCAGCATCAGGCCCGCGACATCGCCGCAGGACTGGAAGGCGTCGGGCAGGCCGCCCGCGACCAGGTGTCCGCCCGGCTGCGCATCGCGACCAAACGCGCCTCCACCCAGACGTCGACCCGGATCGTCATCGCCGTGGTGCTCGGCACCGTCCTGCTGATGTCGATCTTCGTCGGCGACTTCCTCAGCCCCTACGGCACCGTCCTCGGCCAGTTCGTCCTCGCTGTGGTGGGCGCCTGCTTCGGCGGCTGCCTGATGTGGATGGTCAAGGCCGGCCAGGTCACTGACCTGCCGCGCATCCTCACCCCCGAACCGGAGGTGACTGTCGGATGAGCATCCTTCTGCTGGGGCTCGGCTTCGGGCTCGGCGCGCTGCTGATCGCCTATGGGCTGTGGCCGGCCCGCCCGCCGCTGCTGACCGCGATCGCCGCGATCTACCGCGCCCCGGCCCCGCCCGCCAGCCGCAAGCGCCGCCTGGAGGAAAGCCTCGCAGCGCCGCTGACGCGCTTCGGGCTGCCCCGTAAGCAGACCATGACGGACCTGGCGATCTGCGAGCGCGACCCGATCGAGTACCTGGGCAGCCTCGCGTCGGTTGCGTTCATGGCGTTGCTGGCTCCCGCCGCGACCGTCGCGATCATGAACCTGATGGGCGCCGGCATCAGCTTCACGGTGCCGATCTGGCTCGGCGTGCTCCTGGCGGCCGTCGCGGTGTGGATCACCGAGTCGTCGCTGAAGGAGAAGGCCGAGGAACGCCGGCTGCTGATGCGCCACACCCTCGCCGCGCTCCTGGACGTCGTCCCCCCGGCCCTGGCCGCGGGCGCCGGTGTCGAGCAGGCGCTGATGGACTCCACCCGCATCTCCTCCGGCTGGGCGGCCCGCAGGCTCCGCAACGCCCTGGCCGCGGCCCGGGCGACCCGGACACCGCTGCACCAGGCTCTCGGCGATCTCGGGCGTGAGACCGGCGTGGTGCAGCTGGAGCAGCTCGCCTCCACGCTGCAGCTCGCCTCCGGCGAGGGCACCCGTATCCGCGCCGCCCTCACCCAGCGCGGCCATGCCCTGTCCGAACGCCTCGCCGCCGAATTGGAGGCCCGGGCGGAGTCGGCCTCGACCCGCATGTCGATCCCGCTCATGCTCCTGACTTCGGTGTTCCTGCTGTTCCTGATCTACCCCGGCATCGCCGGAATGCAGCCCTGAGACCCCGTGAACCGGAGCGAAGCGATGACCGACCTGACCACCACCAGCCGACACGGCATGCCCGCCGCCCGCGACGAGCCGCGATGGCACGACTGGCTGCTGATCCCCTTCGCCAGCACCGAGCGCCTGATGCTGCTGTGCGGCGTCCTCGGCGTCGTCACCGGCCTGGCGTACGCGCTCGGCTACGTAGTTCTCGGGTTCGACCCCTTCGGTTAGAACCCGACTGGGCAGCCGCCCACCCCGCAAGTGATCACACCCCTGAAGGAGACAATCCATGATCCACAACGTGCACGCGCGGCTGACCCTGGCCGCCGACGCCGCCGACCGCTGGGCCACCCTGCGCGACACCGACGACCAGGGCGCGGAGTCGATCCAGGTCGCCATCGGCATCGGCGCCGCCGCCGCCATCGCGCTCCTGCTGTTCGGCGCCTACAAGCTCGGCATCAAGGACCTGACCGAGAAGTGGTTCTTCGGCGACGGCAAGTAGAAAGCACACCGAGCCGATGCCCCGCAGCCTCAAGCCCCGACTCCCCGATCGCCGTGACGATCGGGGAGCAGCCAGCGTGGAGTTCGCGATCGCCGTACCCATGATCGTGATCATCTTGTCCGCGCTCACCCAGGGCGTGCTGTGGGGCATCGGCTACCTGGCGACCCAGTCGGCCGCCGACCGCGCCGCCCAGACCACCCGCGTCGTCGGCGGCAACCCCGCCGCCGGCCAGCACCAGGCCCGCGAACTCCTCGCCCAGCTCGGCGGCACAGCCGTCCGCGACCCGCAGGTCACCGTCACCCGCGGAGCTGTGGAGACCACCGTCGTCATCCACGGCACCGCCAAGGGCATCCCGCTGCCGATCGACGTGACCGTCGTGGTCCCGACCGAAAGGTTCGTGCCATGAACCGCCGCGAGGACCGGGGCGGAGTGTCGGTGGAGATGGCCATCGCCGTGCCGATGGTCGTGCTGATGCTGTTCCTGCTGATCGGCGGCTTCAACTACTCCCGGGGCCAGATCGCCGTCAGCTCCGCCGCCGGCTCCGCCGCCCGCGCCGCGTCCCTGCAGCGCAGCCCCGCCGGCGCGCAGGCCGCGGCGATCGCCTCCGCGCACGCCAACCTCGACTCCCGCTGCGCCCGCGTGACCGCCGCCGTGAACACCGGGTCCTTCCAGCGCGGCGGGCAGGTCGCCGTCACCGTCACCTGCACCGTCTCCACCCGGGGCCTCACCGGCGTCGGCCTCGGCGGCAGCCTCGACATCACCGCCTCTGCCACCAGCCCGCTCGACGTCTACCGCGGCGTCGCCCTCGGCCACAGGGAGGACCGATGAACACCCTCGCAGCCAACTGGGCGCGCTTCACCCCGGCCGAGCCGCCGGTCATCTGCAGCCACGGCTCCACCCCCCGCCCCAGTGCCGACCCGTCCTCGCTGTGCGCGCTCGACCTTCTCGACCCGCAGCTGTGGCCGGTCATGGAACTGGCCGAGGCACTGTGCGCCGACCAGTGGGCACACGCCCGCACCGACCGCCAGCGCTGGGAAGACGACCAGGTCACCAAGGCCCGCCGCCGCGTGCGCGCACGGAAACGGGCCCGGAAACCCGCCGTCGAAGAGCCGTGGCTACGTGAGGTCGACAGCGCCGAGCGGCGCCGCCGCAGCGGACTGTGGAAAGCCCGCTCCGAACGACGCAGCACGATCGCCCACCGGTGGCTGGCCGGGGTCGGGGTGACCGTCGTGCTGTGCGTGCTCGGCATGGCCGCCGTCGGCGCCGTGCACGTCCTGAACAGCTCGTGGCCGCGATGAGCAGGCTCGGGTTCTCCGGCCGGCTCAACGCCGGCCGCGCCAGCAACGGCGTCCTGCCCGGCGCTGATCCCGTACCGGAGGACGGATCCATGCCCCAGCCACCGAACACCGAGCGCCCGCACCTCGACGGGGCCGCTCGGCTGCTGCGCCCTGCGGCACCGGGGAGTTCCGACACAGGCGCGGTGAGCGTGACGATGGCCTACATCGGCATGATCGTGGTGCTGATGGTCGCGGTCCTCATCGGCGGCGGCAACGTTTTCGCCGCCCGGGCCCGCGGCTACGACGTGGCCGCCGAGGCCGCCCGCGCCGGAGCCCAGCAGATCGACCTTGCCGCCTACCGCTCCCACGGCACCCTGCTGCTCAACCCCGGCGCCGCGCAGCAAGCCGCCCGGCGCTACCTCGCCTCGGCGGGCGCTACCGGCACCGTCACCGTGACCGGCGCGACCGTCCAGGTCACCGCGACCAGCACCCAGCGCACACCGATGCTGTCGGCGTTCGGCAAATCCTCGATCCAGGTCACCTCGACCGCGTCGGCCAGCCCCACCACCGGAGGGACCCCGTGATGGCCCGCGACCCCTACCGCCGCAGCCCGCTCGCCGCCGTCGCCACCGGGCTACGGAGGCTCGCGGCGTTCGCGGCCGTTGTCGGCATGACCATCGGCGTCCCCGCCGGTCTCGTCACGTTCTTCGGCAACCCGCTGCCGGACGTGCCGGCCACCGCCTCAGGCTGGCAGGACCTGCTCACCGCAGGGTTCACCGACCAGACCGTCATCGGCCTGGCCGTCATCTGCCTGTGGCTGGTGTGGGCGGCCTGGTGCTACAGCCTGCTCGTCGAGACGATCGCGCTGCTGTCCGGCCGCACCCGCTCCCGCGCCTCGTTCTCACCGATGCGCGGCCTGGCCGCAGCCCTCATCGCAGGCGTCCTCGCCACCCCAGCCGCGGCGATGGCCGCCACCACCCCCGCACCGGCCGCAGCCGCCGTCGCGGTCGTCGCCGCACCCGAGCAAGCCCAGGCCGCAGGGCCCGCGTCGTTCGTGCTTCCCGGCACCTCTGTCGAGCAGGCCGAAGAGGCCGGCCCGCAGATGCAGCAGGCGGTCAGGGCGGATCTGCCGCGCTTCGCGGTAGCCGCGACAGCGGGCACCGTGACCGTCGACATCGCAGGCCAGCAGCACACCATCGCCGTCCAGGCCGGCGACACCCTATGGGGCATCGCCGAGAAATGCCTCGGCGACGGCCACCGCTACGGCGAGATCTACGAACTCAACAAGGACCGCTACGACGCCTCCGGGAGGATGCTCGGCGGCGAGCACATCGAGGCCGGCTGGGTCCTGACCCTGCCCGCCGACGCCGTCGCCCCCGGATCCACAGCAACCCCAGCTCCCGCGCCGGCCCCGCAGGCCGAGACGCCGCCTCCGCCGGTCGCTGACATTCCGGCCCCGCCGCCTGTTGTCACTCCGCCGGCGGTGACGCCGGGTTATCCACAGGGTGTGGACGGAGTCGTTCCTCTTCCCTCGGCCAGCCCGTCCGCGGCACCTGCGGCTGCGGCCACGCACGATGCGGAGTCACCGGCCAGCGCCGAGCACAAGCAGGACGACGGCAGGCCCGGCGTGACGCTGACGGGCAGCTCGTGGATGGACCTGGGACTGGCCGGCGCCGTCCTGGCCGCTGCGGCGGCGGTATGGGCGCACCGGCGCCGCCGCTACACCCCGCTCCCGCCTACCCCAACGGCACGCGACACTGACCCGGACCTGCGCCCGCTGCCCAAGACCGTCGGGCAGGTCCGCCGCGCCATGCTCGCCGGACCCAAACCCCTCGCCCTCACCACCAGCACCATGACCGCCGACACCGAGCGCCCTGCCGGCGAGGCGCAGCCGATGGCCGAGGTGGCTGTCGAGCGGCCGGTCACCCCGGCGCTGGACAGCGAGCAGACGTCCGCGTGGTCTCCGGCCGGCCTGGGCCTGGCCGGGCCCGGCGCGCACGCCGCCGCCCGCGGCCTGCTGGCGGCGACGCTGGCCAACGGCGACGTCGCTGACCCGCACCGCCACTCCCGGGTCGTCATCCCGGCCACGACCCTGGCCACATTGCTGGGTACCAGCGCCGTCGACATCGCCGGCACGTCGCGGCTGACGGTGGCCTCCGACCTCGACACGGCACTGGAGATCCTGGAGACCACGGCCCTGCACCGCAGCCGCCTGGTCTATGACCACGAAGCCGACGACGTCGCCGGCGTCCGGGCGGCCGACCCGGTTGAGGAGCCGATGCCGCCGGTCGTGCTGATCGCCGACGCCAGCGCCCCGCACGCCGCCGCGCGCCTGGCGGCCCTGCTCACCCAGGGCCGGCGTCTCGACCTGCACGGCATCCTGCTCGGCGACTGGCCGGCCGGGCACACCGTCACCGTCGCCGACGACGGCACCACCACCCGCCCCGACGGCCTCCCCGCCGACGGCAAGCACCCGGCTGACCTCGGCCGCCTGGCCGTCCTCGACGAGACCGAGACCGCCGACCTGCTGCGGATGCTGGCCGAGGCGACCACCGGCCAGCCCCAGCAGCACCCCGAGGCTGAGCCGGATCCGGCGGCCGAGCTGGGCCACGACGAGGAAAAGGCCGGCCTGGATGTGCCGCAGGCACCCGCAGACGACGACACGGCGGAGACGCCGGTCGAGCACGAGCCTGCCGCCGAGGTTCGCCGTGAGCCCCGCGTCGGCCAGCCGGCCCGCGTCCAGGTACTCGGCGGGTTCGACATCACACCCGGCATCGACCCGGTCCCCGACGGCGACAGCCTGCGCGCCAAGGCGAAGGAACTCCTCATTTACCTCGCCGCCAACAACGGCCGGGCCAGCAAGCAGACCCTGATCGAGGACCTGCTGCCCGATGCCAAGATCACCAGCGCTCATCACCGGCTCAACACGATCTCGTCGAACCTGCGCACGTACCTGCGGCGGCTCTGCGGGCCCGGCATGTACCTGGAACGCACCGCCCACCACTACCAGCTCCGCCGCGACGAACTCGACATCGACCTGCTCCACATGCGCGACGCACTCGCCGCCTACGCCAAGGCCGCAGACGACGCCGCCCGCGAGCAAGCGCTGCGCGAAGCGCTGTCCGCCTACGGCGGGCCCCTCGCCGACGGGCTCGACATCGACTGGATCGACCTCGACCGCACCAAGATCACCCGCCAGGCCCTCGACGCTCATATCGCCCTCGCCGAACTGCTCGCCACCACCAGCCCGGCCGAGGCCGCCGGGCTGCTCGACGCGGCGATCGCACTGGACCCGACGGCCGAGGACACCTACCGGCGCGCGATGCGCCAGCGGGCAGCCCTCGGCGAGGCGGACGCCGTGAGGGCGCTGCGCCGTGCGGTCACCGCGGCCCTGTCCGACATCGACGCCGACCCGGAGGAGGAGACCCTCAAACTCGCCGAGCGGCTCCTGGCGGGCCTGGCGTCCCGGACGCCTGCGACGCCATGAGCTCTGCCCAGGAGAAACCATCACGCACCATCCCCGACGGGGTGGCGAATACGGTCAGCGCTCTGCTGTGGCTGGCGTGGGCCGTGACTCCCGTGCTGCTGTTCTACGGCTGGGTGAGTGGCAACTCGCTGTTTGAATCGCTGGGCACCTCTGTCTCCGGCACTCACCGGGCTACGTCGCATGCGTTGTACACGGCCGCGTGGGTAACGGGTATCGGAGCGCCCGCCGCCGGCCTCGTCCTCGGCTTGTTCTGCCTGCCCCGGCGCCAGACCTACGCCTTCGCGTTCGCCTTGGCCGTCAGCGCCGGCATCGCGTTGTGCGGATGGTCGGCCACACGCGCCGACGACCCGGCGGCACCATCCGGCCCTTCGGGATGCGCTGTCCACAGTGGCGGCGGAAGCGCCACCTGCGGCGGTGGATGACATCCGGCTGCCCTGCACGGCCTGGCCGCCGACATCGGTCGTGAACGAGAAAAAGAGCCCCGCTTTTTGCGGGGCTCTTTTTCTCGTGGGCCTTCTGGTGGTCAGTACGAGATCTGGCGGAGCCAGTCGTGCACGGTGTCGATGTCGGCCCTCGTCAGTCCCTGATGTGGATCGACGCGCACCAGGAGGGTCGGCGCGATGGTGCCGTCGCGTTCGGCGGCCCAGCCGAACTCCCTGCCGCCGTAGGAATCGTCCAGCCACGCCGCAGGCCGGTCCCCGATCAGGTCTCTAATCGGGCCGATCTTGCCTGACCAGCCGAAGCGTGGCGCGCAGTCGGCGGGTACCTCCACGACCGGCATGTCGGGCAAGCCCAGCAGCGGGGCCAGGTGCTCGGCGGCGGCGTGGTTCCACGACGTGGCCCACACCAGCTCGGCACCAGTGCCGGCGAGTTCGCACAGCCACTGCCCGTGGAGCGGGTTGATCCACACCCCGCCCTCGCGGGTCGTGCCGTCCGGGCCGGTCAGCCGCAGCGTGTGCTCGATGAACCCAGCCTCAGCCATGCCCGGCGCGCCTGACCGCACCGCCGGGTTCAGAACCCCGTCCACGTCGACCAGGATGACCGGCCGGCCAGCATCACCCCGGCGGGGACGAGGCATAGGGTCCGCCGGACGCTCCGGCGTCTGGTCACCAGCCGGCGGGCTCTGGCCGCCTGGCGGATCGACTTCCACGAAGCCCCACAGGCGGCCCATGATCCGCAGGCTGTTGGTGGAGTACTGGTCGTAAAAGCCCCGGCACAGCGCTGGCTTGACCTCGGGGTGCTCGCCGTAGGGCAGCGTGGCGTGGCAAATGATGTAGCTCTCGTCGGCCAGGGCCTCGGCGACGAGGTTCTTGAGCCGGCCGTCGTCGAGCAGCATCAAGTTCCCGGGCCGGAAAATGCAGGTGGAGCACTTCTTGCTCAGCAGGCGCGTCTTGCACAGCTCGCGGTCGGCGACGCTGAACGCGCCGGGCGCGGCCGTGACGTCGGGATCGCCGAAGTCCTGCACGCCGCCCATCATCGCCTATCTCCGCTGTCCGGCGCCGGGCTGTCGGCTGTGCCGGCGGCAGGCGGCTGGGTGGCGGCCAGGGCTTTGTGCCCGAGCGGGGTGATGGTGAGGTGCCCGCCGGACAGGCCAGTGGGTGTGCGGTCGGTGAGGCCGGCGGCGACGAGCCGGCCGACGATCGCGGTGACCGACCGTCCGGCGAGGTAGTGGCTCCACGCTCCGCCGGGGCCGGGGCGTGCGGGACGGTGGGAAGTGACCTGCGGGCCGTCGTCTGCGGCGATGGCCGCCAGGACGGCCCGGTGGCTGGGTGCCAGGTGCATGAGTTCTCTCGCTTCGAGGTCGCGGGCGGACCGCGGCCTGGCAGCCTGCGGCCCGCCCTGGTGATGGCCGGTCAGGAGTAGTAGCTGGTGCCGAGAAGTCGTGTGAGTTCACCGAAGATGGCAAAGGCGACCTGCTCGATGCGCTGGCGTGCGTCGGCGAGCCGGTCGGGCACGGGCCGCCACCAGTCGTCCGGGCAGGTCCACAGCGGGGCCCAGCCGATGCCGGTGGTCAGGATCTCGGCGGTGGCGTGGCTGTCTGTGGCGCCTGCCGGCGACCAGTGGATGGTGACCCGCACGCACCGCCCGCCGATGCGGTGGTGCTCGAGGATGCGGTGCCAGTTGCCGGTGTGTGAGTACTCGCCGCGCAGGACCAGATGCTCTGGGCTGCCGTGACGGTCTGCGGTGTTCATCGCGGGCCTCAGGTGAGCGCGGTGTGCGCGTCGTTGAGGTCGGCGGCGACCATCTGCTGCAGGCCGGCGGCCTGGTCGAGGCTGCTGTAGACGGCATCGGCGGCGTGCCCGCTGAGGAGGTCGTCGGCGGCGGTGGCGAGCGCGGCGTAGATGTTCTTCAGCGCCATGGTGACGTCGACGTGGTGCCCGATCAGTTCGGTGACCGTGGCGGCGTCCGGCAGCGCGGTGCGGGGATCGCCGGCCAGGGCCTGCGCGAGGTGCCGGACAACGGTGACGGCGATCCGCGCACCGGCCCGGGTCAGGTCAGCGCTAGCGGCCGGGTGGGTGAACGCGGCGTCGATCGCGGTTTCCAGCGCGGCGAGCGCAACGGCGGGGCTGTTCTTCGGTGTCACTGGAGGTATTCCTCTCAAGAGAAAGAGACGCCCGCAGGCCAACGGCGCTGCGGGCGGGCTGACCACATCGGGAAGGCGCGCGCCCGAGCGGGGCGGGCCTTCCCGATGTGGGTCTATGCGGTGGTGGCGGCCAGGATGGTGCCGGCCGAGAAGGGCTCGACGTGGTAGGTGCAGGCGATGCCTTCCACAGCGCTGCGCGGATCGGGGTTGAGGACGCCGTAGAAGGCGACGATCTGCGTGACCGGCGATGCCGACTCCGGTAGCCGGACGTCCCAGACCCCGGTGGTGGCGAGGGACTGTCCGCCGACCAGCGCGGTGGCCGCCCCGTCGTTCTCGCGGCGCAGCAGGGCCCGGACGTGGTGGTCGGGGTGGGTGTACTGGAGCGCGCCGTCGTCGGTGATCTCCGGTTCGAAGTCCAGGTCCAGGAGTTCACGGACCAGGTCACCGAAGTGCCCGGCGAGTCCGGCGGGGTCGGTGTTGAACTGTTGGCAGGTAGAAGTCACGAGCTGGTTCTCCCGTGTTCGGCACCGCGGGCGCTGGCCTGCGATGCGGGCGGTTCCCGGGTTCGGGGTGCGCAGATGCAACCTCTGCTCCGGGGGTTGATCAAGTCAGCGGCGTTGGCCGCTGGGGCGGGTCAGCGGGAGAGGATGTTGACTTTCTCGCCGCCCAGCAGGGGCCGGTCCTCGGGTCCTTTGATGTGGGCGTTGACCCAGGTGCGGTAGGGCTCGCCGTCGCGGTTGGTGAGGCGTCGCCAGTGGCCTCTGACGACGAATCGCACCTGGTAGCGCCACTTCGGTTCCCCTCCGTGTGTGGTCGTGGAGCTGGAGCGGCGCAGCATCACGACCCGCGTGTCGTGGGTGATCGAGTCGCGTTCGGCGCGGCGGCGGGTGGCCTTGTCTGCGGGCGGGCGGGCGATCGTGGCGAGGGGTTGTTCCTGGATGCGCCAGAAGGCGTAGGCCACCGACAGGCAGATGCCGTGGCGGGAGCCTGCGTCCTGGATGACGAACCGGCCGTCGGGGGCTGCTTCCCACTCGTGGGTGCCGTCGCGGTGTGGTTGTTCGCTGCGTCCGCGGATCGGCGTGCCGATCGGCACGAGCGCGTGGTCGACGAGTATGTAGCGGCCGAGCTGGGCCAGGCGCTTGGGCTGCTTGCGGAACGTGGCCTTGAGTCTGGTGTTCTGCGGATCGCGAGCGTCGAAGCGGTCCGCCCAGCCGAAGATCGCCCACACGGCGTTGCCGTCGATGCCCACGCGCGCCCAGGTGATCGCGGCGAGGGAGTGCACGCTGCCGTCGACGCGGCGCACGTACAGCGGCTCGGGCAGGAACAGGGTGCCGAGGTCGCCGGGTGCGGTGTGGCCGGTGAGGGTGTCGCCGGTGAGGTCGAGGGCTTCGGCCGCGGCGGCGACGACTGCGGTCATGGCGGGCGCGATCAGGTACGGGGTGCCGTGCTGCCACGCGGCGCCGATCTGGCCGAGCAGGTGCTCGATGGCCTCGGTGCCGGGTTCGAGGCCGGTGCCGGCGTAGCGGGATTCGAGGTAGTAGGTCGCCAGGTCGCGGTTGATCTGGCGGGTGTGGGCCTGGGTCATGTCGGCCTTGGCGAGCACGGCCGTGCGGGCCAGCTCCGTCAGGCTCGAGGGGGTCTTGGAGAACTGCACGGTAGGTCGCTCCTGGTTGTCGAAAGGGGAACAGGGCCACCCCGGTGGTGCTGGGGTGGCCCTGGCGTGGTGATGGATGGTGGTCGGCTAGTCGGATGTGGCCAGGTAGGTGGCGGTGAGGCCGTCGATGACGCCCTGGGGGTCGCAGTTGACCGCCGCGAGCGCGATCGTCACCTGGACGAGGTCCGGGGTGTCGCCGGTGAAGGTGATGTGCCAGCCGGTGACGCCGTCGTCGCGGATGTGGCTGACGCGGGCGATGCCGAAGTCCACGCCCGTGTCGGTGTGCACGCGCACCGCCAACTCGGGGTGCTCGTAGAGGCGCACGCCTTCGGCTCGGGCGGGGAAGGGGCGGAAGCCGAGGTCGCGCAGCGTCTCGTCGAGGCGCGAGAACGGGGTAGGCGGTCTGGGCGCGGTGGTGTCTGCGTCGGTCATGGTGGTTGCTCCTCGTCTGCGCGGGGCTCCCCGGCGAAGGCGGGGAGCCGCGGGTCGAGGCATGCAACGCCGACTCCGCCGCCGAGTTCAAGTCACCGGGTGGCGTCGAGAAGCGCCGCGAGCAGCGGACCGGTGACCGGGTCGGCCCAGGTGTCATCGACGGTGCGGACGGGCTCGGCCTCGCTGGGCCGTTGGGTGATGCGGTAGAAGCGCAGGTCGAGGTCGACGGTGTCGACGAACAGCATCTGCTCGGCGAGGTCGTTCTTGTTCTCCAGCACGTAGGTGAATCCCCAGCCGATGAGCCGGGTGTAGGGGTCGAGAGTTCCGGTGGTGATCAGCAGGGCTTGGCTGTGGGGCTGCCGGTAGGCGGTGATGAGGTCGGCGAGCACGCCGAGGGGGCCGCGCTGGTGAGCGAACCAATCAGCGGCCGGCACCGGGACGGGGCGCGCGGCCACCCGCCACCGGTCGATGGTGGCGGGGACCGGCTCCATCAGCAGGAAGAACAGCTCCGGCGGCCGGTGGAAGCCACGACCGGCCTGCTCGGCGGTGATGGCGGCCAGGACTTCCACAACCTGGGCGATGCTGTGCTGCGGGATGGCGTCGTCTTGCGTCACGGACGTTCTCCTTGACGAGAAGGACGCGCGCGCCGGTCGGCGCGCGCGGTGGTGCTAGCGGGCGAGGACGTTGACTTTCTGGCCGCCGAGCAGCGGCGCGTCGTCGGGTCCTTTGACGTGCGCGTTGATCCAGATCCGGTAGCGGTGTCCCTCGGAGTTGGTGAGGCGCCGCCAGTGCCCGCGCACGATCCACCGCACCGAGTACCGGCGGCCGGGGCCTGCGTCATCGGATTCGGAGATGGCCTTGGTGCGGCGGAGCATCACCACGCGGGTGATGTGCTGTACACCAGCGCGCTCGGCCCGGCGGCGGGTTCCCCGGTCGAGGTGGGGGTGTTCGACTGTCGCGAGGGGCTGGGACTGGATGCGCCAGAAGGAGTAGAGCAGGGCCATCAGGGCGCCGCTGGCGTGTCCGGCGTCGTCGATGACGACCGCCCCGTCCGGCCCGGTGTGCCAGTCGTAGTCGGCCTCATCGACATGGCCTGTCAGACCACGTTCGGGGACTGGCCGGTCGGCGGGCAGGTCGTCTATCTCGACAAGCAGGTACGGGCCGAACTGCCGGGCGAGGTCGGGGCGGGCGGCGAGGTCGGCGGCGAACGCGATGTTCTGCGGATCGTCGGCCGACCGGTCCGCCCAGCCGCACAGCAACCACGAGGTGCTGGTGTCGGTGCCGTAGCTCGACCAGGTGATCGCGCCGAGGGTTCGCAGCCGCCCGTCGGGCCGGCGCAGGCGGATCGGTTCGGGCAGGAACAGCACGCCGAACGGCTCGGGTGCCTCGTCGAATGCGACGATCTCGCCGGTTAGATCCAGGGCCGAGGCGGCTGCGGCGACGACGGCGGCCATGGCGGGGGCGAGGACGTACGCCTCGCCGTGCTCCCACGCCCCGACGACGCACCGGTCGATGGCGTCGATCGCGGCCGGGCTGAACGGAGCGCCGCTGGCTTCGGCGCTCAACTGCATGAACCCAGCCAGGTACTGGCGGCATCCGGGGTTGCGGGAGGCGTCGAGCATGGCGTGCTTGTCGTGCACGGCGGCGCGGGCGTACCCGGCGAGCGTGGACTCCTGGCGAAGGCTCATCGCGTCTCCCGGCGCTGGGTCGGGAGGGTGAGGTGGCAGGACACAGGTCTCTCCAGAGGTTGAGGACCTCGGGCCCGCCCGCGTCGGGCGTGCCCGAGGCGATGCGGCGCGCCGTGGCGCGGCCCGTGAGCACGGGCCGCGCCACGGCGCGTGGAACAAGGAAGTGGCCGAGCCGCCTCTGGGGTGCTCAGCCGGTGGCGTTGTCGGTGACGATCGCCGTCCAGATCGCGTCGAACTCCGCCGCCGTGATGGTCTGCGCGTCGAACTGGCTCTGCTCGGTGATTTCCTGCAGCGCGGGGATGGGCTTCTCTGCGAGGATGGTGGCGCCGGTGCTGGTGCCGGGCATGGCGTAGGTGCTGCGCCCGTCGGCGAACTGCTCGATCTTGCGGACCTCCATGCGGGTGTCCGTCTCGATCTCTGAGTAGATCGTCACGGGCTGGTCGTCGTGGTCGTGGTTCCAGCGGGTCTTGAGGTACTGCATCGGATCCCTTTCGGCGCAGCGTGACGGGCACGCGCAGGCGCGTGCCCGGACACGGGGAAGGTGGCCGGCCGCAGGATGGCGCGGCCGGGGGGAATGAAACATCGACTTCGCCGGCGAACTCAAGGCTTCCCGGCGACCAAGATCGCCGGGCGGATTGGGCGGTGCCCGCCGGCTGGGCCGAGGCCGGGCAGTCAGGTCATGTCTCCTCGTTGGTGGTCGCGGTGTCGCCGGGTCGCCGCCGGCCGGACGCGGGGGTGGCGCCGGCCCGGCGGCTGGTCAGCGGTTGGCGAGGGCGGCGATGGCCGCGCGGGTGATGATCGGGCCGGCTTGGCTGGCATCGGCGAGGAGCGCGACTTGGGCGCCGCGCATCGGGTGGGACATCTCGGGTCCGATCCACAGCAGGCCGCAGCCGGATTGGGCGAGGGCGTCGAGGTTGCGCTGGCCTTCGACGTCGTCGCGGTGGAAGAAGTGCCCGTCGGTGATCATGACGAGCAGGCGGGCGGCGTGCCCGGCGGTCGACAGCCCGAGGGCGTGGTCGAGGGCGTTGACGGTGAGTGTGAAGTGCCGGGTGGAGGATTCACCGACGAGCTCACGGACCTTGGGGTCGCGATGCCGGCCAGGCCGGGTCAGTGCCCTGGCTTCTGAGCCGAAGGTGGTGGAGGCGGACTGGCCTCCCGGCAGGGCTCCGACGGCCCGGTTGAAGACCCAGGCGATGGACGCTGCGGGGCCGAAGAACGGGTTCATGCTGCCGGAGACGTCGATGGTGATCCCGACCAGCAGTGGCGGGTTCGGGAACGACTGCTGGGAGGTGGTTTTCCAGGGGGTGGCGGTCGGGATCTGCCCGAGGTGGCGCTGCACCTGTTCGGCCATCGCCTCCCGGGGGATCAGCCTTCCGGGTGGTGTGGCCGAGGCGGAGTGGGTGACGATCGGTTCGCGGCGCGCGGCGGTCCGCAGCGCGCGGGTGAGCCGGTTGACGTCGATGATCTCTTGCGAGGTCGGTTCGCGTTCGGCGCCGCGCTGTGCGCGCGGGAGCTTCGCGCCGCGCTTGCCGAACACTTTCTCCGCCGCGGCTTTCTTGCCTTTCTGCTGGCTGAGTTCCTGGGCTCGTTCGTCGGCGCGTTTCTGCGCGTCGGCCAGGGCCTGTTTCGCCGCGGTGATGGTCGCGGTGACCTCGCTGGCGATGCCGGCCATGACGCCTGCGACCGCCGCGGTCAGGGTCGCAGCTCCCGTGGCCGGCAGCGGGTAGCGGATCTCGGGGTGCAGGCCCAGGACGCGGCACCAGCGCCGCCCCCATTCGCGCATGGCGCGGCTGTCGGCGTCAGCGGTGCGCAGCGCCCGCCGCCAGATCTTCTCGAGGCGGCGCAGCCTGCGGCGGCCGAGGACCCGGGTGATGGCGGCGCGCACCGGGGCGACCTCGTACGCGGTGAGGATGCCCGCGTCGGCCCGGGCGAGGACCAGCGCGGCGATGGTCGCCGCCGCGGGCACGCTGTCGGGGGCGCGCAGGTCGGCGATGTCGAGTTTCAGGGACGCCGCGCGCAGCCACTGCCGGTCGGTGGGGGTGGTCGCCAGGCGGCGGCCTTCGATGCGGGCCTCGTCCAGCAGGATCGACATCTCGGCGGCGACCTGTGCCAGGGGGTCGGGGCTCCAGCGGGTGTGCTCGGCGTGGGCGATCTCGTGCGTGAGCAGGCCCCAGGCGACCGGGTACAGGTCGCGGCTAGCCGGGTCGGCCGGGTCGAGGAGGCTGGGGTCGACACCGACGTAGGCGGCGTCGACCTCGATCACGCCGTCGTCGAAAGTGATGCAGGCCGGTGCTCCGCCTCCGGCGCCCGGGGTGACGATCACGGTCAGGTCACCTCGGCCGGTGATGGCCTGGACCTGTGTGGTCCAGGCCGCCGACATCGCCGCCCACGCGGGCGCGATCGGCGGGTGGCTGCTGCCCGGCTGTATCGGGGTGAGGGTGGTGTGCTTGTTCAAGGGTCTCTCCTGGAAGGGAAAGATCCCCGCCGGCGGGTGCCGGCGGGGATCGGTGAAAGGGGTGGTTACGGCAGGCGAGGCACTCGGGCCGTCGCGGTCAGGGCGCGCAGAGCGTCAGCAGGCTTTGCAGGGCGGCTACGACGTGGGTTTCGATCTGCCTGGCGGCCGGCTGGTTGATGACGGTGGTGGTGACGGACTGTTCGCCGCGGATGCGCCGCACGTCGTGCAGGCGTCCGTCGACGTCGAGGGCGGCGGCGGCGCGCAGCTCGCGCTCAGCCATGGGCGGGACGGCGCGAAGGTCGCCGTACTCATAGCCCTCGAACGGCCTGCCGGCCAGGTACTCGTCGAGGTAGGCGACCGCGAGGAGGCTGTGCCCGGCAGGCCGTTCCCACTCGGTGATCCAGTAGCTGCCGGCGTCGCTGGCGAAGAACGCGACGATCAACCTGAAGGCCACCGGTGTGGGCAGGTCGAGGCCGGGCCGGTCGGGGTCGGGTGTCGACCACAGCGGGCCGGGGATGGGCAGCTCGGCGGCGAGGACCGGGCCACCCGCGGCGGGGGCGAACAGGCCCCAGACACTCGGCCAGGCGTCCCAGCCGGAATCGGCTTCGGCACGGGCTTCAAGCTCGGCGAGGGCGGCGGTGAGGGCGCCGATCGTGGTGGCGGGCAACAACGAGGTCTCTCCTTCTGGGTGGGAACCGGTGACGGGAAGCCGCGGCAGGCCGCAGGCGAGGGCCGGTGTTGGATGGGCGGGCGAGCCGCTCACAGCTGCTTGCCCAGGGTCAGTGTTGTCTGCTTTACGCCGGGAAGGTGCTTTTTGAGTGCGGCGCGGACCGCGTCGCGGTCTTCCTCCGGGGCGGTGCCGATCAGGTTGGCGACGGCGACGTCGAGGCCGAGTTCGGCGGCGATGGCCTTGGCGCCCAGCAGCTCACGGAGCTGCGGTGCCCAGCCGATCTCCTCGCGGACGACCTGCTCCCACAGGTCGCGGGCCGCTTTGACGATGCCCGCCGGGACGTGGAGCTGGCGTGCGGCGAGGTCGTAGTCGGTGGTGACCTGCAGCTGCAGCGAGAATCGGGAGGCCAGGGCGTCGGACAAGACGGCGCCGTGGACGTTGGGGTTGTGGCCGCCGACCGTGTAGAAGCCGGGCTCGGCCTTCACGATCCGTCCGCCGTTGGCCTTGAGGACGATCTCGCCCCGGCCGTCCATCGCCGGGTACACCGCGGCCAGCACGCGCGGGGACACCAGCGTGCAGTCGTCGAGGAAGAACACCGCGCCGGTGAGCATCGCCCGCACCAGCGGCCCGTCGAGCCACACGTAGCCGCCGGCGCCGTCGGGCGCGTACTCGCCCAGCAGGTCGCCGACGGTGGTGTCGCCGTCACCGGCCACGGTGAACAGCTCGGTCCCGAACGCCGCTTCCACCAGGCTCGTCTTGCCGGTGCCGGGCGGGCCGTAGAGCAGGGCGGCGATGCCCGCCGCGCGGAGCTGGCGCAAGACGTCGACGTCGCGGCGGCCGGCCAGATCGCGGGGGAAGTACGGGGTGCCGCTGGGGCGCAGGACCGGGCCGGCGCTGAACGTCGGCGGCGGTGCCGCGGTCACCGGCGGCATCTGCCCGGAGCCGGTGTGCTGGTAGGCCCCGCCGGTCAGTGTCGCCCGGCCTTTCCTGACCAGGGTCGCCAGCGCGTTGTTGATCGCCGCGCTGGAGCGGCCCTTCAGGTCGGGATGGGCATAGATCTCGCGGGGCTGCCACTGGCGGTCGGGCTGGGAGGCCAGGACGTGTTCGATCATGGCGCGCAGCTCGCCGGAGCCGAGCTTGACCTGGCCGTTTTGGTTCCTGCCGGGCTGGCGGCGGGCCGGTTGCGGCCGGGCCGTGCGGGCCGGGGCGGATTGGAAGGTAGGGGCGAGCATGGGTGGTGGCCTCCGTGGGAGGCTCCGCGAACACAGGCTGGGGCCCCGCCGTGCGGCGGGGCCCAGGGCCCGGCCGCGGAGCGGTCAGTGGTTCGGTGGGTAAATGTGTCGAGGAACTGTTCCGCCCGCGACGTGCGCGAGGGCAGACGGAGTGCTTGCGAATCGGCCGACCCGGACGCGGGGCGCGGGCGGCGTTACCGCCAGGGGCGTTGCGGGTCGTGGAGGGCGGCCAGGGTGCTCAGTGGCGGCAGCGCGAGTGGCTGGGGACCCGAGGTGATCGTGACCTCGTTCGTGGTGGTGCCGGCCGTGGTGTTGATCTGGTAGAGGTCGCCGTCGGCGTCGAGCGCGTAGACGTGGCGGATGCCGTCGGCGTCGTCGTGGATCACGCCCCAGACCAGGGTCCGCGCGCCGGAGGGCGCGCCCTCCGGCGCGGGAAGTCCTCGCAGTTGGTCGCGGACTTCCAGGAGGGCGTCGACCAGGCCGCATTGCTCGATGAGCGCCCGCAGGGAGATCATCACCGGGGAGGCGTGCCAGGTCTCGGGTGTATCGGCGGGCCAGACGCGCAGGCCCACCAGCACGGGGACCGCGCACCGGGGGTCGGTGTGACTGGCGGCGAGCAGGCGTGTCAGGTGGCCGGCGATGAGGCTGGTCAGCCCATGGTTGATCAACGAGTGCTCCGGGTGTGGCAGTAGGTGGTCAAGGCGAGTCCTCTCGGTGATCCGGATCAGGCCGGGCTGGACAGGACGACGACCTGGTCGCAGTCCGTGCAGCGCAGGTGGTGTTCGACGAGGCCGTTGGCGCGGATCAGGGTGTGCAGGTCGCGGGTGCCGGTGGTACCGCAGTTGTCGCAGTCCCATTCCGGCTCGCCGGTCTCGCCGTCGGGCCAGCAGCTGAACAGGGCGCCGGGCCGACGGGTCCCGCGCGGGCAGCCGCCTCGGTGGCAGTGGCGGTCGGCGACGAGGGTTTCGGCGCGGATCGCCGGTTGTTCATACAACGCGGATCCAGCCGGCCAGCGGCACTGAGGGTCGTGGTCTTCCCCGATGGGCTGACCGCACCAGACGCACGTCATGGGGCAGTCGCACTCGCAGGCCCCTGCCGGACCCGGCGGCTCCGGAGTGGTGAGGTCCGGGCAGTCGCAGCTGGTGACCGGCGGCCGGGTGCCGGCGTCGACCGTCCAGTCGTGGAACGTGCCGAGACGGACGAGCCCGTCCGGATCGGGGGCCAGGCGGGTCACGGTCGCCGCCGCCATGGGCTGGCCGCCGGCGCCGATGCGGGGCTGGAGGACCTCGACGTCGCCGTCGCGGGTGACGCGGACGGTGGCGGTCGCGGGGTGGTCGAAGGGCGTGAGGATCCGGTCGAGGTCGGCGGCGATCTGGCGTACGACGGTGAGGGGGAACGCCGGGTCGCACAGTTCGCCCGGTTCGCCGGCGGCGTCCACGAGCGCCGGATACAGCAACTCCGGCAGCTCCTCGAGATGCACCAGCACCGGCCGCAGAACGGTCGCCTGGGTGGTAAAGCCGAACGCGGACGCGCCGTCCCCGACATCCAGGACCAGCCAACGCGCCCCGTCGGCGAGCGCGG
Organism: Longispora albida DSM 44784; assembly: GCF_000379825.1. Classification (GTDB taxonomy): domain Bacteria; phylum Actinomycetota; class Actinomycetes; order Mycobacteriales; family Micromonosporaceae; genus Longispora; species Longispora albida. Next base: position 147,924 of record NZ_KB903835.1, on the reverse strand, counting down.
CCGTGGCGTCGGCGAGGAGGGTGTGGGGCATCGGGATCGGCGTGGTGCCGACCGCCAGTGCCGGGCCGTGCGCGGCGCGGTGGTGGTCGTGTCCGGGGCCGTGGCCTGCAGCTGTGACCGAGGGGGTCGCGTCGTCGTAGGCGGGGCACAGGGCGGGCAGGAGTCGGATCCCGTCGACGGCGTGCAGGGCCAGGCGGTGTCCTGACGGCCAGCCCGCGGCCTCGCCGGCAGTCATCAGCGCGCCGGGGGTCGCGGTCGCCGCGACCAGGACCGCGATCGCGTCGGGCAGGGGGAAGTGCAACTGGTGTGTCATGGCTGCTCCTTCAGAGACAGGAACGCCCCGTGACGCGGGTCGCGTCCGGGGCGAGGTGGCGGGCTGGGGCTGGTGGGGCGGGCTCATCGGGAACGGGGGCCGGGCCACACGCCGGGCGGGTCGGGGCTGGTGAACCCGACGATGGGATCGGTCCCGGTGGTGTCGATGTCGAGGGTGGTGCAGTTCCAGACGAGGGCGATGTAGAGCTGCTTGGTCAGCTCGACCGGCTTGTGGTCAGCGACCCCGTTGATGAGCATCGGCATCTCAGCCCACAGCGGCAGGACGATGTTGGCGATGCCGGGCCGGGCAGCGGCTGGCGCGACCGCGACCGCCGGGGCGGCAGCGCGGCGGTGGTAGGGGTTGCCTCGTCCGCTGGAGGCCAGCCGCGCCGGTGCCGTGCCGCGCCGCAGGATCAGCGCGGGTCCGTCCAGGGGCCGGCCGGCGGGGTCGCGGTGGCGGGCGGAGAGGATGGCGTGCTCGGTGACGTCGTGGACGTCTGCGAGCACGAAGCGGTGGATGTGTGAGCTCATGCGGGCTGTTCCTTGTCGTAGAGGTGCGGGAACGCGAGTTCGGGCTCAAGCAGCCAGTGGCCGATCAGTTCGGCGGCTGCGGTGGAGGTGCCGTGCTGGGCTGTGGCGAGGGCTGTGGCGCGTTCGTCGTCGCTGCGCCAGGCCGCAGCCCGCTGCGGGTCGACGATCGTCAGTCGCGGTGCAAGGACGCGGTGGCCGTCGCAGAACACGGCGACGGCGGAGACGACGTCGGCTGAGTCGGGGTCCTGGAAGCACACGACCTCCACCTCGGCGGGCGGGGTGGTGAGGCTGTCGGCGTAGAGGTTGGCGACCCGGCGGATGAACTCCACGTCGCGGCGGTCGGCCTTCGGCGGCAGGCGCAGTGTCGTGACCGCGCCGCTGGGCAGCGGCAGCGTGTGGGTGCGCCGGTCGGGTGTTCCGCTGCGGGCCGGCGGCGTCACGCCGTGCAGCGCGAGGACGGCGGTGACCGCCCGGCGGGTGTGCTGCTGGTATTGGGCGATCGTGCTGGGCTTCAGCTTCCCGGCCGCGGTTCCGGCAAAGGTGTTCAGCATTGCCTCGACGTCAAGCGCTCGCAGGTCGGTGGCCTGCCAGCCTGCGCCGATCGCGTGGGCGAAAGCGGTGCGGCAGGCGGTGGCGCCTTGGCCGGCGAGTGCGGCTGACACCGCCTGCGATGTCTGCTGGTAGGCCCAGAAGTCGACTGCCCCCTGGCAGGTGCGGGTGGGGATGGGCGGTGAGGACATGCTCTTCTCCCTTGATGTGTGGGTTGTGGTCGGGTCAGTTCTGGTCGAGGACGGTCTGGCAGGCGGCGGTGATCGCGTCGCAGAACGCGCCGTCGAAGCCGTCGAGAAGCGCGTCGAGGAGCGCGTCGCGTTGGAACGCGCCGAGTTCCGCCCACGGGCCGGCCAGGTGCTCGGCGTGCTCGATGTAGGCGCCGACGAGAGCTCCGTTGGCGTGGGAGGAGTCGTCGCGGTCCATCGGGCAGCCGGGTAGCGCGTCGAGGACGGCCGGGTCGCTGTCGTCGATGCCGGTCAGCACCCGGCGCGCGGTGGCTTGGACGTCGCCGGAGGCTGAGCCGCCGATGGTGTGCTGGGCCCAGCCGGCGGCGACGTTGGCCGCGCCGGCCCGCCCGACCTCGCGCATCACGACCACCGCGTCGTACAGCCGGCGCGCCTGCTCCAGCCCGGGTATCAGGTCGTGGCAGGCGTCGGCGACCTGCTCGGCGGTCAGCAGCACCGCCGGGGTGTCGGCGGTCCAGGAGCCGCCGAGCGGGCGGGGCAGGATCGCTGTGCCCGCCGCGCGGTCGACGGCGGCGACCACCCGCAAGGCGTGGCCCGCGCCCAGGACCCAGACGACGCCAACCCGGTCGCAGGAGTCGATCACCGCCATGCGGCCGGGGGCCAGGGCCGCCAACGCGAGGTGGATGTGGTCGAGAGGGTAGCCGTCGAGGGCGGGGTGCACGGCGGTGATCCCGGCCGGGGTGACCCATTCACGGATCGGCCCGCAGGGCTGCGACAGGCGCCTGCCGGCGGTGGTCTCGTCGAGCGGCCAGGTGCTGTGCGTGACGAACGGGCCGTTGACGGTGCCGGCGTAGACCGTCACGGACGCGGCAGCCGGGTCGAGCAGGTACAGCCACTCGACGCCGACGTCCTCCCCACCGGGGTAGGCCGCTTCCAGCAGCCCCCAGCCCCGCGAGACGTGCTCACGCACGACCGGTGCGGGCATGATCTCGTCGAAGGTTCCGACGCCGGGCATCCCGTCGGCCGGGCCGAAGTCGGCGTCCGGGTCGAGCCTGCCCCAGTCAGCCGACAACAGCAGCCGGCCGAGGGCCGCGGGGTCGCTGGCGCACGTGGTGCGCCAGATGCGCCGCAGCAGCGGGATCGTCAGTTCGGGCTCGTCGCAGTAGCCGAGCCAGCGCCCGGAATAGGTGCCGTCGGGGTGGGCGACACCGAGCAGAGTCAGCATGTCCATACAGGGGTTCCTTCTTTCTGTTCGCGATGACCTCCCCGGTGATCCGGGAAGGCGGTCTGGGCCGCGACCGGGCACCACCGGGGCTCCATGCCCAGTGGGCTCGTCCCTGTCGCGGCGGCGATCCTTGTTGGCGAGATGGCCGGACACGCCAGACGGCGCACCGGTGACTGGGGTTCGCCGGGTGGCGGTGCCGCGCGGCGGCCGGAAGGACACCTCGACTTCGCCGCGCGAGCAAGTGCGCGATTAGCGGCGCCACCGCTGTGGCGGCCTGGCCTGGCCTACCCGAGCGGCACAGGGTTGCCGGCGATGAGTTCCGCTAGGGGCCCGGCGAGCAGGTCACATACCTCGGCGACCTGGCTCGGGGTGACCAGTACCGCTGGCGGGTCGGTGTGCCAGGCTCCGCCGAGCGGACGGGGCAGCTCCGCGGTGCAGGCTTCCTCGTCGATGTCCGCGCGGAGCCGGATGAGGTGACCGGCGCCGATCACCCAGACGCAGCACCCGGCTTCGCCGCACTCGTCGATCGCGTCGATGACGGCCATGCGGCCTGGCGCCAGAACGGACAGCGCCAGATGCACCTCGGCGAGTGTCCGCCCCGCCAGGCCGGGATGAACCTCGGCGAGGTGACTGGCTGGTACCCACTGGTGTATCGGGTAGCTCGGCTGGAGCGTGGCCCGTTCCTCATCGACGACAGCGACGGCACCGAGATGGTGCCGGCTGTACGGCTCCCAGCCCCGAAACGATGGCTGCTCGTACACCTCGACCACATCGGCGCCAGGACGCAGCAGGTACAGCCACTCGAAGTCCAGGAAGGACCCGTCGTAGGAGACCAGTTTCTCGGTGCCGTACTCCAGAGTCGCCTCGACCGGGTCTGGGCCTTCGCCGTCGGGTCTTCCTGCCCCGGGCACCTCATGCTCGAAGTCGTACTGGGCGGTCACGTCGGGGTTGAGGGTGCTCCAGTTGCGGCCGAGCAGAACCTTGGCCAGTTCGGCGGTGTCCTGGCCGCAGGTACGGGTCCACATGTTCTGGATTGCGGGCAGGACCTGGCTGGGCTGGATGTCGTGCCGGAGCAGGCGTGCCCGGTATCCGGTGCCGCCGGCGATGCCGATCAGCGCGAACGGGGGCAGGGGTTCAGAACCCATGATGAGTTTCCTTTCTTGGAGGGTGATGTCCTCGCGTGTGCACGAGGAGCGCCCGGACCTGAAGCCGGGCAGGCAGTGGTACCGCGGATCCGGGCAGCTGTCATCGGCGTGCGACGATGAGCTGGCCGGCTGCCCGTCTGGGCGCGGCAGGAAGTGAGGCGAGACGTTGCCGTACAACAAGCTGCCGGATGTCCGGGAACGGCACGCGGCGGCCGTCGCAGAGATCGAAGCCGGAACCAGCCCGGAACTGGGCCTGGTCTACACGCCGCTGTCGCTGGCCGATATCCCCCCGCTCACCAATGAGATCGGCGAGCTCCGCAGGTTGTACCTGACGGCGAGAGCACATCTGCGCGAGCTACTCGGCGACGACGCTGTCCGCGCCCTCGGCCTGGGCCTGACCAACCCAGAAGGACTTCCGCCGAAGGAGTAGGCGCTCCTATGGCGCCGTCAGGGCCGGAGTGGCGCTCCGTGGGCCGCATGCCAGGCGATGGGCTCGACCGGCTGGCCGGAGACACGGACCTCGTAGTGCAGGTGCGGGCCGGAGGAGTTGCCGCTGGTGCCGGTGACGCCGATGACCTGCCCGGCGGTCACCTTCTGGCCGACGGCGACGGCTGGACGGGTGAGCATGTGGCAATAGCGGGTGCGGATGCCCGCGCCGTGGTCGATGTCGACGTAGTACCCGCACCCCGAGACCGCCGGTGAGCCGTCGACATCGCAGCTGTAGGGCCGCCCGCCGAGATGGGCGTTGCACTCGGCAACCACGACCATCCCTTCGGCTGCGGCCCTGATCGGCGTGTTCTTCGGCGAGCCGAGGTCCACACCGTCGTGGCTGGGCCGCTCGGCCGTGTGGAATCCGGAGGTGACCGGGTCGCCGACGGGTGCGATCCAGCCCTGCGGGCCGACCGCGCCGCCGCACGCGCCGAGCGCGCCGGACAGGCCGGTCAGGGCCGTGACCAGCTCAGCCGCCGCAGCCTCGTGCTGTGCGTATGCCTCGGGAAACGCCGAGATCTGTACCTTCTGGGCGGCGACCGTCAGCGGCAGGCTCTGCCAGCCTTCGACCTTGAGGAGCTTGTCGTAGAACTTGCCGCTGGCATAGGCCGGGTCCATGATCTGCGCCGGGGTGCCCCAGCCCGTCGACGGCCTCTGCTGGAACAAGCCCAGGCTGTCGTGGTCGTTGGCGGGCCCGAGGTGGCCGAGATTGCGCAGCCTCGACTCCTGCATGCTCGTCGCCAGGGCGATTACCCAGCCGCGGGTCGGGACCTGCATGCGCACGCCGACGGAGACGATGGTCGCGGCGTTGGTCACCTGCTCGCTGCTCCACGGGCCGAACGCCGGCCACACCCCACCCGTCGGCGCGAGCGTCGGCGTCGCCCCCGCGGGGCTGGCCGACGGCGACGGGCTGCCGCTCGGGCTCACCGGGACGGGCGCGCACAGGGCGCCGCCGCCCGCACCGCCCATGAGCGCACCGGCTAGACCGGAGCACACCACGATCACCAGCAGCACGCCGGCGGCGATGAACGCCAGCGCCTTGCCGGTCATGACGACCGCCGCTCACTCGGGCACGCGAGGCGCGCGGACGGGATGGGGGCGGGCGGCAGGGTGCGCATGAGAACTCCGGTAGTCAGGGGCGAACACGACGAAGCACCCCGAGGGCCGCAGGGCCGTCGGGGCGCTTCGTCGCGAGAGGAGGGTTAGCGGGGTGTGCTGCGGCAGACTCCGATAACGGGTCTGTGGGCTTCGGCGAGCAGGTCCTGCAGTTCGGCGTACGCCTTCTGCGCGGGGCCGAGCTGGGCGGCTGCGTGCCGCAGGGCCGCAGCCAACGGCATCTGCCGCTGGTTGATGGTATGGCGGGCCGCGTCAGCAGTGGCCAGTGCGACGCGCAGGCGTTCGACGATCCGCTGCTGGTGGTGCAGGCAGACGGTGAGCACGGACAGGAGGCTGGCGGCCTCGGAGGTGGTGGCTTGCTCCAGGTCGTGCTGGGCGAGCAGGACGTGCTGGTCGCGTAGTGCTGAGCCTGCGGCGATCAGGTGCGAGCCGCCGACGGGTTCCGGGGCTGGTGGCGGCGGGTCGATGGTGCTGTCGCACATCAGCTCACACGCAGCCGCCAGCTCCGATGCGGGCCACACCGGGATCAGGGGCCCGTCCTCGCGGAGCCGTACGGACGGCATGGGATGCAGGTGCCAGCTGGCGGGTTCGATCCAGCCGACGCGGCTGTCGGTGGGGTCGAGCTGCCAGACTCGCTCACCGTGCTGGATGACGGGCGTGACCGGCAGGCCCCACTTGATGGCGGCGGTGCGCAGCACGACGCGCAGTACCGGCACCGGCCAGCGCACCAGCATGTCGATGAAGGCGTCGCCGCCATCGCTGGTCGTCTCGTGGTCAGACATCACTGCTCCGATCGGTGTGGGGTTGCAGGAGTGGCGGCCCTGCTGGGTGCGGGCCAGGTGAAGCGGGTGGGTGCGCTGGGCGCTGCGGTGAACGCCAGCGCGATCGTCGGCTCGAGATCGCCGTCGAGGAGCCAGCGGGCGTCGTCGAAGTGCCGGTGGTAGGCCGCCAGCAGCCAGCCGGACCGGTCGCCCGGCAGGACAGGCCGTGAGACCTGCCGCGTGCCGGTGACGGTGATGTCCCCGAAACGGCCGTAGCCGATCTGGAACGCCCGCCAGTGCTCGGGGCCCGCTTGCAGGGCGTCGAGGTCGACACCGGCGAGCGGGAACGCCGGTTCGGCATCGTGATGGGGGCAGCCGTCGGCCACGAGCGCGCGGATGCGCGGCTGGCCGGCGTAGCGGGCCACCGCCTCGCTGATCTCCGCTGTGCCGGTGTGGTAGCCGTGGCGGCGACCTGCCGCCAGGTAGGCGATCAGCGGCAGCGCGGGCTCGGTACCGGCGACGACCGCGGTGAACCGTTCGACGTCGACCCGGTCGGCTGCGGCGAACCCCGCGTCGAGGACGGCGCTGTCGGGCGGCAGAACGAAGGCCGCCGGGCCGGGGGTGTAGCAGGCGTCGGCGAGGCTGACGGCGTGCGGGACGTCGAGGCCGCGGGTGTGGTCGATGACGGCGTTGATCACCGTCGCGAGCGTGATGCTGGCGGGATCGGCTGGCAGCGCCGCGCGCGGCAGGCGCACGACGAGCCGGTCCGGCGCGGGTGCCCCGAGGGTGACGGGTGCCCGGCAGGTGGGGCACGGATACTGGTACACGACTGTGTGGTCCTCCTTGAACATTCGCCCTGGCTGAGGGCATGGCAAAGGCCGCGCCGGGTGGGCGCGGTGTGGTGTGGCGGCTGGGATGCAAGCTCGACTTCGACCCGAAGATCAAGTCGAGGGGGCTTGTGCGGTCAGGGGTTGTCGGTGTCGACAGGCCCGGCGGTGGCGTCGCCTTCGCCTACACGGTCCCAGCGCACGTCGAGGCCCTCCACGTCGTTGAGGGCGCCGCCCACCGCCAGGAGTGCCTCGTGTCGGGCCTCTTGCGCGTCGGTGCTGCTGATCTCCATCGTGATCGGCAGGTCCAGGCGGACGGTGCAGATCCGGTTGAGGGGCGCCATGTCGAGGTGGCCGAGCATCTCGTCGGCGACGTCGATGTCGAGGGCCTCTGTGGCCACGGCGTGGGCCAGCTGCGCGCGGATCGTGGCCCGCAGGCGGGTGTGCTGCTGGTCGTGGACGCAGGTCTCCTCGTCATCGGAGGCGTGGGTGTTCGTCATGGTGATCTCTCTCGTGGAAACGCCGGCAGGCCGGGCGTGTGCCCGGCCTGCCGCGCGGTGGGTGGTCATCTAGTCAGGCGGCGAGGTGTGCCGCTGCGGCAGCGAGGCTGATGGGGGTGAGCTGGTGGCGCAGGTAGCCGCGCCGTCCGAGACCGCCGCCGCCGAGCGGGGCGATGGAGTACATGCCGGAGGCGGCGCGGTCCAGGACGCACCACAGCACCTCAGGGCCCGAGGTGCCGGTGCCCTGCTCGAACCGCAGGATCGTGCCGGCCGGCAGCAGCCCGTTGTCGGGGAACCGCGCGGCCTGCTCGTCGCGGTCGGGCGCGGTGTAGGGCTCGAGCATGTCGTCGTGGACCTTGAGGGTTCGGCCGTCGGCGGCGGCGACGATGACGGGCAGCTTGCCCTTGGTCAGCGCCTCGACGCGGAACAGCACGCCGGTGAACTGCCGGCGCGTGTCGTAGGCCGGCTTGAGGGTGACGATGTCGTTGTACTGGGCGAAGTACATGGCAGCAGACACGAGTGTTTCTCCTGGTAGGCAAACGAAAGCAGGGCCGGCGGATGCCGGCCCTGCGGGGTGCTGCGGTGGTCTGTCTCCAGGGTCATCACCGGTCGTCGCCGGTCGAGGAAGGGCGTGAGTGCCCAGGTAGGCCACCCCTGCCTGCGGGACGGGGCTTGGTCGTCGAGGTGCTGGGACCGGGCGAGGCCGACGAGGCTGGCCCCGCCCGGCGAGTTGTGTGGGTGGGTCGGGCGCTACCTCCAGCGGCGGCCCAGATCGAACAGGGCGGAGAGCTGTTCGTGCCCGACGAAGTGGTCGAGGCCGGGTTCGGGGTGTGTGGTGATGTCGAGTTCCCCGTGCCGCAGGGCCCGGTCGGCGGTGCGGATCTTGTACACCTTGCCGTCGACGTCGACGGCGTCGGCGCAGTGCACCGCCACGTGCTCGCCGCCGTGCTCGGTGTTGACGGCGATGTCGGTGGACAGCAACGCCCACGCGATCACACGGGCGTCCCTCGGCAGTCCGGGCGGCGGGCCGGCGGCCCGCAACTCCTCCCGCACGTCGGTGAGCACGCCGGCGACGCGCTGCGGGTGCGTCGCCCACCGCTCGCCGAGGCCGCCGACATCGCGTACCCGGACCTCCTTGCGCCAGCCGCCTCCGGGCGTCTTCGGCAGGTTCCACTGGAACATGACGTGCAGGGAGGGGGGCTGCTTGAGGCCGAAGCCGATCGCTTGGCGGTGCAGGCCGGTCAGCATGTTGCCGATCGCCTCGGTCGTCATCTCGTGCACAGATACTCCTTCACAGAACTGGTGATGCGGGCCGGATCGCGACGGGATGCCGCGTCCCGGTAGTCAGGACTGCTGGTGGCGGGCGTCGCGGTCGCGGACGGCGGGCCGCTCCAGGACCGGTTCGGCGGTGGGCGGGGCCAGCCGCACGCTCGCGCCGGTGTTCTTCGCGGCGAGCATCGCCAGATCGGCGCGGCGCAGGAGCTGGCGCAGGGTGTCGCCGGGGCGGGCGACCGCGACGCCGAACGACGCGGTGATCGGCACCTCGCGGCCGTCGTCGAGCGCGAACGGCCATTCGGCGATCGCCCGCCAGGCGTCGCGTGCGGCCGTGACCGCGACACCGTCGGCGTCATTGGTGCGGATCCACACCGGCCCCGCGAGGGGGTCGCCGCCGGGAAGCTGCTTAATGTGGGCGTCGACGAGCAGGACGAACTCGTCCCCACCGAGACGCGCGACGCTCACAACCGGCAGGCCCAGGGCCGCAAGCCGTACTGCGACCTGGGCGAGGAGCTTGTCGCCGGCCTCGTGCCCGAGGACCTTGTTGATCGTCCCGAAGCGGTCGATGTCGAGGACCACGACCGAGGGGGTGCCGTCGGATTGCGCCTCCTCGAACGCCTCGGCGAGACCGAGGCGGTTGGCGACGCCGGTGAGCGGGTCATGGGTGGCTTCCTTGTGCGCGGCGCGAAGCCTGCGGCGCTGGCGCCACATGTCGGGGATGGTCAGGGCGAGTGCGGTGGCAGCGCCGAGAGCGCCGCCACCCAGGGCAGTCAGAAGTTGAGACATGGGATGGCTCCATCGGAAGAAGCCGGAGCGGGCACGCGGGCATGAAGAACACGACGCGCCCGCTCCTGGCTATGACATGAGGGGATGTGCCGCAGTCAGGCGGCTTTGAACTTGGCGGGCTTCGGCTCGACGAGCACGACCTCGCCGGTCTCGGTGAACGCGTGCAGGTTGTTGCCGACCGCGCCGGTGCTGGCCTTCCAGCCCGCCGGCCGCTGTCCGCGTTCGATCAGCAGTTTCGACACCCTCCGCGCCGCGTCCGTCACCCCGAACACTGTGTCGGGGCTGGCCCGCAGCACCTCCAAGGTCGCCTTCTGCAGTACCCCGTGGCGCAAGCGGTCGGACTTGTCGGTCACCGCCTCCGCCTCTGCGGACGCGGCATCCTCGGCGGGTGCGGGTGCGGGTGCGGGTGCGAGTGCCGGCTCCGGCTCCGGCTCCGGCTCCGGCTCCGGCTCCGGCTCCGGCTCCGGCTCCGGCTCCGGCTCCGGGCAAACGACGTTCGCGTCGTCGGGTTGCGCGGCGGCGAGGGCGTCCTCGTTCGTGTTGCTGGGCTGTTCGTCCTCGCGCTGGTCGGTGCTTAGCTTCTCCACCGCGCCGGGCTCGGTGATGGCGTTGAGCGTGAAGTGCGCGGCCTGGGTCCCGCGATCGTGCTTGGTCACCTTGCCGTCGGCGACCCACTCGCGGAGCTTGCGGACGGTGGTGGAGTAAGGGACGTCGGCGACCTCGGAGAGGGTCTTGGCGTCGATCGGGCCCCTCTCGTCGAGGCTGACGAGGAGCCGGGCGATGGGCGTGCTGGTGCTCATGCTGTGGTGCCTCCTGTTGGGGTGGGGTTGAGTGACGCTTCGCTTCGCCGGAATCTCAAGTCGTTCCGGCTTCGCGGAGTCAGGTGATGACCTGGTCGCAGTCCCTGGCGCGCACCGGGAACCAGGGCCATCCGAGTTCGATGCAGAAGGCGCCGCCAGGCGACAGGGCGCGGATGCGGCGGACGCTGTCTTCGCCGAACAGCTCGGCGGGCTGGGCGATCAGCAGCTCATCGCCGTCGACCCACAGCCGCCGGTAGCCGATGTCGACTGCCTTGTCGAGTTCGTGTCCGGTCAGGCCGTCTGCGGCATGGGTCCGGCGGTCTGCGGCGCGCAGGGCATCCTGGGCGGCGCAGATGGCGTGGGTGACACGGCGGTCGGCGTCGAAGACCGCGCCGTAGCCGTGCTGCTCGACCAGGCTGCCGGTGAAACCGACGGCGTAGCGGCCGGTGGAGCTTTGGAGCCATTCACCGGCGAAGACCTGCTGCCCGCGCGGTGGCCGCCGCCGGCGAGGGGCGGTGATCTCTCCGATCGGGGTGAGGCAGGCGGCTTGCAGGCGGGCGTAGACGGCCGGGTCCGGTGCGAGCAGCTCGCGCCCGTCTGCCAGGCGCAGCCCGTCGAGCCGTTCCCACTTCGGGAACGGCCCCACGCTGCTGAGTGCCTGAACCAGGGCGCGGTCTGCTGGGTCGTCGACGGCGAGGCTGAGGATCCAGCCGAGTGCCGTGATAACCCGTCCGCCGACGCCCGATGTGCCCGGGCCGGCGGAGCTGGCCAGGTCGGTGCTGTCGTTGACGAAGCGGCGGATCTGGCCTGCCGGCTGGGCTTCAGCGACCGCCCGGGCGATCAGGCGGGAGATGTTGCCGGGGTGCACGGCGTATTCGGGCGTGGTCATCGGCTGGCCGCCGGGGTCGGCTCGGCCAGGACGAGGAAGCCTTTTTCGCCGTCGCGCTGCAGGTTGAGGCAGGCGGCGTGGAACTCCGCTGTTCGCCGTTTGATGAGCTCATGGGCGGTCTGGCGGGCGGCGACGGACGCGCCGAGGTGACCGCCTTCGACGTCGAGTTCGCCGAGTTCGATGTCGCGGATGATGTGGTGAAGGCAGTCCACGGCGTCGCTGGCCCATGCGGCGCGCAGCTGCGCGCACGCGAGGGCGTAAGCGGCGTCCAGGAACGCGGTCATCTCCGCGATGCCGCAGGCGGTCGCCAGCGCCCGCATGTCCAGGTCGATGTCGAAGCCGGCGTCGCGGCACAGCCGGGCCAGCAGGGTGTGGTGCAAGGTCACGGGTTGTCTCCCAGGATGGGGGACGGGCCCGCCCGCGAGGGGACGGGCCCGTCGCGGTGAACTGGTGCGGTGCTAGGCGGTGCGGTGGTTCTGCTGTGCTTCGGCTTCGGCGAGCAGGCGCTGGTCTTCGCTGGCGGCGAAGTTGACGGCGGCGATAATCAGCTCGTCCGGGCAGCCGGGGCCGAAACTCGCCCGCCAGCGGCAGATCGGCGACGGCTGGCCGGTGTGGGGCTGCAGCGGGTGGAGGAACACGTCGAGGTCGTCTTCCTCGACGGACAGCCGGATCCACACCCCGCCGCGGGCGGAGTACGGTTCCCGGTACTCATTGAGGCGCTCGGTGAATCCGGCAAGCTGCAGCGCCATGCGCAGCCGGCCACGGCTGCCGCCGACACCGATGACCGGGTCAAGTGGCTCGACCAGCCTGACGACGCCATGCTCAGGTGGGGTGATGGACATGCGGTTCCTTCCGATATGCAGGTCTGCCCGCCGCCGGGCGCCGGCGGGCGGGATCGCGCGGGTCACGCGATGATCTGGGCGCAGTCGGCCGGGTCGGCGGTGATCCACGCCCACGGCAGGTCAATGCGGTAGAGGCCGCCGGAGGTGGTCTCCAGGTGCTGCAGCACGTGACTGTCGGTCAGGTCGCAGCCGGTGGCGTACAGCAGGTTCCGGCCGTGCCAGACCAGGCGTGCGGCCTGCGGGTCGGACCAGGAGTGCCCGGCTGCGGCCATGAGTGCCTGGTGGTCGAGCAGGCCCTGCCTGCGCAGGTTTCGCAGGTGCTCCTGCTCGGCGCACATCGCCGATGCGACGGCCTGCTGGACGTCGAACACCGCGCCCAGCAGGTAGGGCTCGACGAGCCTGCCGGTGAAGCCGATCCGGAACCGCCGGTCAGGTCCGGCCAGCCACGCGCCGGTGAACACCGCCTCCTCGCCCGGCAGGGTGACGGGCCGGGTCACGACGTGACCGTGGCGAGTAAGGCGTCGGCGTTGCCGAGGCCGGCAAGCGCCGTGCCGAAGCCGGCGGTGACCTGCTCCAGGGCGGCTTCGATCTGGTCGGTGACCTCGACGGGCACGTCAGCGAACGCGGGATGATCGCGCAGCCCCCGCGCGAGACCGTGGTGGGCGGCGCGCAGTTCCCGCAGCCCGGCGAACTGGAAGGTGAGCAGGGTGCGGACGTCGTCGAGGCTGGGCGCGACGACGGGGCTGGCGTGCCGGAGTGCTCCGTGCAGGTGCATGGCGGTGGTGTTGAGGATGGTCAGTGCCGCGCGGGTCAGGTTCGGGTCGTATCCGTAGGTGTCGCCGAAGAGAGTGCCCGCTTCCCAGTTGATCCGCTGGATCAGGGTGTCGAGGGTCGGCTTGGGCTTTCGTGCCACGAGTGGTGTCCTTTCAGGAGTCGCATGGAAGAGCCCGCGAGCCAGGTGGCTGCGGGCGTGTGGTCGATACGGCGCGGCGATGGCCGCCGGCGGGCTGTTCAGCCGCGTTGCCGGGCTGTCGCCGGTTGCGCGCGAGGTCCCTAGATCCAGTAGGAGGAGCAGGAGTAGCTGCACTCGTGGCCCGGCTCTGCCTGGCAGTCGTCGCAAGTCCGCGCGAGCGCGACCGGGCATTCGAACGTGTGCGGCTGGTCGTGCGGTGCCGTGCAGCAGCTCGTCAGGGTCTTCATCCCCAGCGTCGTCACGGGGCCGAACGCGGCCAGGACCGCGGCGGCCAGGAGACGGCGACGGCCGATCACCGCCGGCTCCGCAGATACCGCTCGGCCAGAAGACGGCGGTGCGCGTCGCTGATGCGCCATCCCTGCGGCTGCATGGTCGGCGCGTCCTGGATGGCGTAGGTGAGTTCGGCGGCGGCGAGGTACACCGCCGCCTGGCTCTTCTCGACGTCGTCGGCCCAGGTGTCGAGCCGGTCGTCGCCGTGCTCGATCGCCAGCGCGGCGAGCACGGCGACGACGAGCGCGGTGCGGGCGTCGTGCACGGCTCGCACGCGTTCGTGGTCACGCATGGCCGCCTCCGGCAGCGGGGTCGGCCGGCGCGGCCGGGCCCGGCTGGTGCGGGACCGGGCCGCAGGTGCCGGAGTGGCCTGGTGGGCGCAGGCATCCGGCGGTGTCGCAGACGACCTCGATGGTGTGGTCGCACGACTCCGCGGTGTCGAATGTGCATTCGACGTCGAGCGTCGTGACGTCGTGTCGGGCGAGTGCCGCCAGAGCGATGCGCAGCGCCTTGGCGGTCTTCTGCGGGTTGAGCGGGCCGGCGAGCGTCAGCGAGCAGACGACCTCGATGGTGAGGTCGCACGACTCGGCGGTGTCGAATGTGCAGCCGGCGGTGAGCGTCTCCACGTCGTGTCGGGCGAGTGCCGCCAGCGCAATGCGCAGCGCCTTGGTCGTCTCCTGCGGGTTGAGCGAGCCGGTGAGTGTCATCGACACGCTGTAGGCCCGGCGCACGTCACGCTCCACGGCCGGCCGCCTGCCGTCCGAGGACGCGGCCGGCGGCCGGGTTGGCCGCCGGTGCCGTAACGCCGAGGATCGCAGCGGCCCGGCGGAGCAGGCCGGCGGCGATGGTGTCCAGGGCGGTGTCGGCGGGTGCGGTGTAGTGGGGGCTGGCGTCGAACCATCCCGACGGCAGGTCCGAGCACAGGTCCGTCCAGGTCAGCTGCGGGGTGAGGACCTCGGCGATGGCGTGTGACTGCGAGGCCCGGTTGTCGCGGTGGACGCGGACGCGGATGGTGTGCCCGCCGATCCGGTCGACGCGAGTGAGCCGATAACCCTGTTCTGTGGTGCCGAAGTGCCGGTCGATGAGTGTGTTCACGGTCGGATTCCCTTTCTGGAAAAGAAAAAGCCCCGCAGGCCGGGGCCGCGGGTTGAGAGGGTTGATCTGAGATGGGCGATGCGTCAGGGGCGTGTGTAGCGGGGCCGGCGAGACAAGGCGACGTGGCCGCAGGGAACACAGCGGCTCAGCGCAGCACCAGGCCGGTGTCGTCGTAGGTCCAGGCCGGCGTGACCCGGTGCACCTGGTCGATGAGTCCGGGTAGCAGCACGCTGCTCGCCCCGGTGGCGAGTTCGACGTGGAGCTGCCCGGTGAGCGGGCAGGCTCGGCGCACCGTCGCGACCTCGCTGGTGTCGGCGCGGCCGAGGCCGTTGCCGTGCTGGAGGACGAGCTGGTCTCCGGGCCGCCATTCGGCGCCTGGTGAGGTGTGGTTCATGGATCGGCTGGTCCTTCATGTCGGGTGACGGCGCCCCGTTCAGCGCCGGAAACCTTTTGAGGCGGTCGTTTCGCGGCCGGAAGAGGGAAAGGGCGGCCCTTGTGCGGGCCGTGCGGGAAGGGTGCCCCTGCCAGGGGCGCCCGGCGTACCGCCGGGTCGCAGGTCCTCGACGTTCGAGGCCGGGATCCGGCTGGCCTGGTGCGCCAGGCCAGCCAGTGGTGGAACCCGTGTGTACGCAAAATCGTGGTGGTCAGGGTGGTAGCGGTTGATGGGTAGGTGGGTGTTGGCGGGTCGCTGACCAGCCAATGGATCGGGCCCGTCGGTGCGTGATGCCTAGCCGGTCAGGGCGAGGATGCGCTGGTTGTGGTCGAGTGCCTCCAGTTGGGCGTGGGCTTGGCCGAGGTAGGCGATGTGGTCTGCCATCGACGGCCCGGCCGGGGTGAGGCGGGTGCCGTCGGGCTGGATCAGTGCTTCGCCGCACACAGCGCGCAGGGCGCAGTAGGTGGCGTAGGCGTGGCCGCCGGTCTGGAGGGCTTCCAGGTCCGCGGTCGGGAACTGCTGGCCGAAGCCGGCGTTGTGGGTGGCCATGGCCAGGATCCGGGGCTGTGCCCGGTACTGGGCGACCGCCCAGTCGAGCGGGTGCTTGTCGGGGTCGGCGGTGTGCTTGCCGAGCCAGACGTGCCACGGCGTGGCGGGGCGGGTGCCCTTGACGACTTCCGTCCACTGGTGGTGGCGGATGCCGGCGGTCATGGCGGCGGCGTGGCGTTGCCCGGCGAGGTCGAGGAACTTGACCGGGGCTCCGGCGGCCAGGGTCTGCTTGCCGCGCGTGCGCGGCTCGAGCAGGTGGCGGCGTTGCCAGGGCAGAACGGTCTTCGTCCAGAACATCGTCTGGGGTGTGCCGGTGATGCCGAGATGGCTGGCGAGCGTGTCGGCCGAGGCCAGTGCCGTAGACGGCACGTTGTCGGGGACGACGACGATCGCGGTGGTGATCGCGGCCCGGGTGGCGGGGGCGTCGGTCATGACTGGTCGGGCTCCTTGTGGATATGCCTGTGGATAAGGCGGAAGGCAGCCGGGCTGCGCGCGGCTGTGCGGGGAAGGGGATGGTGCGATGCGGGCAGGCCGCGAGAGGAACCCACCGGGTACATGGGTTCGTGAGGTGGTGCAGGTGGTGCGACCGCGGGAGCGGCTCGGGGCGCCTCGCGTAGCAGTGGGCCGACCGGCGTGAGCGGGTGGGCTGGCGTGCCAGCTGTGCGAGGAGTCCGTCGAGCGGACCGGCGGGGTGGTGCGGGTGGTGCAAGGTGGAAATCAAGGTCCCCCGACGTTAGGGGATGCCTCTCACAGCGCCGCGCGACGCCAACGGAGCGCAATCAGCTCTGAAAACAGCCTCTGACCTGCGCTGTTAGAGCAGGCGGGCACGTTGGGCGGGGTGTGCTGTGAGAGAGGGGCTTCGAAAATTCCTGCTCTCACAGCGCGGGGCCGCGCTGTGAGAGCAGGTGTGCCGGCCGGCCCTGGCTCGCGCGGAACGCGGCGGGCACCAGGGCGCTGACCTGCACTGTGAGAGATCGACTAGCGATCCGGGTACGGAATCGTGAGGTCCTCGGCTCCGTCCTGGGGGTGGCTGGGCAACTCGTGCAGGGCGTAGGGGCCGCTGCGTTCCGACGCCAGTCGCCAGACCCGCTCGGCGGGGTGCTCCCCGGCCACGATCACGGCGACCTCCACTCCGGCCCAGCGGTAGCGGCCGATCACGTCGAGGAGCGTTTTGGCCCTGGCGGCGGTGGTGGTCTGGATCAGGACGGGGTGGCGGGGTCCAACCTCGGCCAGCCACCGATGCCCGGCCAAGGGGGACAGGACCTTGGATATGGGCTGTCGCCCCGGGTCGAGGTAGAGGAAGAAGCCAGTGGTGCGGGCTCCGCGCTGCCAGACCCCGTAGGAGGCATCGCGGATACCGAAACGCCCGAATACTTCCGCGGTGCGGCGGTGCGACCACCAGCGAGTCAATCGAGTGTCCGGGCTGGTGCGGGCTGAGGCGGTGAGATCGGCGAAGAACTGGCTGCGGGCCAGTGCGTCGCCAAGGTGCGGGCTGGCCGCGATCAGAGCCACACGGTCGGTGTGGCGGGCGGGAACGCGCTCGTGCCGGCCGTCGAGGCCGGTGGAGGCGTGTGGTCGCAGCAGTGCGCCTGCGGGGCCGAGGGAGTACAGGTACTCGGATCGGCCTCCGCTGGCCAGGCCCCGGGCGTGCCGGGAGAGCATGCCGAGGCGGTGGAGTGTCGTGAGGCGGGTGCGGGCCGCGGACATGCTGCCGAACGTGATCGCCGCGATCTGGCTGGTGGATAAGACGGTGTGATCGGCGAGCAGGTCCAACAGCCGGTGATCGCGGGGTGTGAGCCGGGGCAGGGCGGCCAGGAGGCGGGCGGAGGCGGACGTGGCGAGTGCGGGCATGAGGTGCTCCAGAACAGGACCGGGCGGGCTCCGCGATGGGAGCCCGCCCGGGTATGGGGATGGGTGAGGTCAGGCGGTGGTGTCGCGGAACCGGCCTGGGTTGACTGGGCTGTCGGGTCCGTGGTCGCTGGGAAGTTCGTGCAGGTGGTAGGGGCCGCCGTAGCCGGCGAGATGCCAGATGCGTGCTGAAGGGTCCGGGCCTTGCACAGCGGCGGCGACGGGGATGTCGATGGTGCCGATCCGCTCAAGGAGGTTGTCGCGGCGGCTGGCGCTGGGCACCCACAGCAGGACGGGGTAGATGGGGCCGCCGTTGGCGGCGAGTTCGGTGTAGGCGTGGAACTTGCTGAGCACCCGGGCGTGGTTCTCGGTGCCGTTGTCATGCTCGAGGAAGAAGCCGACGGTGCGGCCGGCTTCTTGCCAGACGCCGTGTCCGTCGGGGTGGATGCCGAAGCGGTCGTAGGCGGCCGTCGCGTGCCGTTCAGACCACCAGCGGTGGAGTTGACGGCCGGGTGCGCGGCGGGCTGCGACCGTGAGGTCGACGAAGAACTGGTTGACGCCGAGCGTGTGGTCAAGCTTGTTGCTGCCCACCAGCCGGCCCATGCGGTCACGGTGGTTGCGCGGCAGGGGACGGCGCACGCTGTCGAGGTCGGTGGCAGCCTCTGGCATGATCCGCACTCCCAGCGGCCCGAGGGAGTACAGGTAGTCGGTCACCCCGCCTACGTCGGTGGCCCAGGTGTGCCGGGACAGCACGGTCGCCTGGTGCAGAACCCTCAGGCGGGCCTGGGCGCGGCGGCGGCTGGGGTAGAACAGCGACGCGATCTGGCTGGTGGACAGCACGAGGTGTTCGGCGAGCAGTTTCAGCAGTTCCTTGTCGCGGGGAGTGACGTGGCGGGTGTTGTCGTAGAAGCCGTCGGACGGGGAAGTTTTACGAGGCATGCGGAAGATCTCCAGGCGGAAGGGACCCTCCCTTGGAGGGTGTCTGGCTGAGGTGGATGGGAGTCAGATGACGGATTGGGGCCACGTGCTGCGTGAACGCCCACCGGCTGGCCTGATCGGCCAGCCGGTGGGCGTCACCGCGACGTGGTACTGAACGAAGGGGCGACGAAGCCCTGGACGTCGGGTCTCACAGGTCGCCGGTGACGGGCTTGCGCGGCCCGTTGTAGCGCTTCTTGTCGGCCTGTTCCTCAGCGCTGGCGGAGGCAAGCTCAGCGGCGCGTTGCTGCCAGCGGCCGATGTTTTGCTGCGGCACCTTGACGCTGGCCGCCTTGCGGATCGCCTCGCTGTGCCCGGCGATGTCTTTCGGCGGGTTGGTCTTCAGCGTGAACGCCGGTTCCTGACGGCCGTTCACGACGAGGCGCGCGGCGGCGGTGTAGGCGTCGAGGTGTGCGAGATCGTGCTCGTCGAGCTCAGGCTCCACATGGGCACCGAGGACCTTAGCGTCCTCCGGCGCCACAGTGAAGTAGATCTTGTTCCTCGCGTTGGCTGACACCGCCGCCAGGAGGTCTTTCGGGAACTGTGCCAAATCCTGGTGAGCGAGAACCATGCTGAGCCGGTACTTGCGGGCTTCGGCGAGCATGTCGCCGATGCCGGTGGCCAGGGTCAAGAAATTCTGGGCTTCGTCGAGATATACCGAACAGTCCTTGCGCTGATCGGCGGGGATGGCCGCTCGCGCGGTGGCGGCCTGCCACACCTGGGCCAGGATCAGCGACCCGAGCAGGCGGGAGGTGTCCTCGCCGAGGACGCCCTTGGGGATGCGGACGATGAGCACCCCGCCGTCGAGGATGTCACCCATCTTGAACGACGACTTCGGGAAGCTCATCGTCTTGCGGACGAAATCACGCAGCAAGAACGCCCTCAGGCGCGCCAGGACCGGGCCGATCATCTGCGACCGCAACGCGATCGGCATCTCGTCGTACCAGGTCCAGAACCCGCCGAGGCCGGCGGAGTCGTGGATGTCGGCGGTCATCTCCGCCCGCAGCTGCTTGTTGTTCAGCAGCGGCGGGATCAGCTGCAAGGACACATCCGGTTTGCGCAGCAAGGTCAGGCACGCCACCCGCATGATGTCATCCATCCGCGGCCCCCAGGCGCGGGAGAAGATGCTGCCGCAGATGGACACCAGGTTGTCGACGATCAGATCCGCATCAGCCCCGTCGCCCAGCTCGAGAGGGTTGAGCGTCGGCGGGTTGAGTCCCTTCTTACTGTCATCCTGCAGCGGATCGAACAGCACCACCCGGTCCTTGGCACTGTCGGGGATACGGTCGAGGACATCGAGGGCGAGGTCGCCGTGCGGGTCGATGACGACCGTGCCCCGGCCGGCGGCGATGTCGGCGAGGATCATGTTGGCCAGGAGGGTGGACTTGCCCGAGCCGGTCGTGCCGACCATGTGCACGTGGTAACGGGCATCGGCTGCTGCCATGCCCACCTTGCGGTTGCCGATCTCGGTACGGCCCAGCTCCTTGAGATCACCACGCCCGCCCGAGGCGATCGCCGTGGGCGCCGGAGCGGACTTGGCCCTAGCCCGGTTGAGACCCGCGACGGCGAGGTCCTGCGGAAGGCCGGCGAGGCCCGCGAGTTCTGGCGTGCTGGCCAGGAATCCGGCACCGAGCCGCCGCGCGGCCAGGGTCGCCGCAGGAGCGTGCATGCGGGAGCGGCGGCCCAGGCTGTTACGGCCGGTGTAGACGGCGAACGCAGACGCGAGCCCGTCACCGAGCCCCCGCAGGCGGGGCCGTGCCTTCTTCGGTTCCAGCCGCGGATCGGCGGCCACCGCGTAGCGCACGGCCGCCTCCCACAGCGGCACCGCACTGACCTTGTCGATGATCATCTTCACGTCTCGTTGCACCAGCGGATCCGGTCGCGCTTTCGCCGCGGCCGGAGTACTGGAGCCCTTCGGTGAGGCGAACAGGTCGATCAGGAAGATCAGGGGTGCTGCCGGGTTGAGGTGCGGGACGGCGGTTTTGCCGACCCGTAGCCGGCCGGCGGCCTGGCGGGCGCGGCGGATCCGGCGGGGCCGGGCGGGGCGGGCAAGGATCTGCACGACGGCGTGTTCGCTGTCGTGCAGCACAGAGCCGGCGGCGAACACCGCGCGCAGCGGGTCGACATCGTGGTCAGATGCCAGCGGCAGCCATTCGGCCGCTGTCGGGAGCAGATGCCCCCCGGCGGCCGGGCGGTCAGCGGGCAGCGGCATGTCGGCGTCGGAGGTCGTGCACGCCGCACTCGGCCACGCGGCCCGCACCGCCTGCTCCACCGTGCCGGGCGGAACGGTACCGGGTACCCAGACCGAGATGGTCAGCTGCCGGCCGCTCCAGGCGTACTGCCACACCACGTGCGGCGCGCCGTACACCAGGCGCTTCCAGCGTGACGGGGTGAGAACGCCTGCGAGGTGAGCCCACAGTGAACGGGCTCCGGCGGGATCGACGTCCGGCGGGGGCGCGATGGTCACCACCTTGGCTCCGGCAGCATGATGCAGATGCCGCCGGGTGGCGACGATGTTGCGGGCGGCCACGACCGCGAACAGGGCGGCGACAGCCACCGCGGCGAGCCAGGGCCGGTCGATCACCCAGGTCGCGGCGTCGGTCAGGTGCTGATACAGCCGCGCCCCCGGCTCGGGTGCCGGGGGCGCGGGTGACGGGGCCGGTGAGGGCGGCCCCTGAAGGGGCGGGGAGAGGGGTGTCATAGGAGGTCTTCTTCGTCGATGAGGTCGGCGGGGTTGGTGGTGCACAGCAGGTGCTCGGACGGGGAGGCGACCGACTCGAACCGGGTGCGGTGCGAGCCGGACAGGAGTAGTCCCTGGCCGCGGGCGGCGGACAGGAGCTTGAGTTTCTCGCCGCTGGTGAGGCCGAAGGCTTCGGCGACGGCGTCGATGGCCTGCGGTGACTGGCGCATCAGGATCTGGGTGGCGGCGTTGGCGACGACGGCCTGCCCGAGCGGGGAGCTGAGGAAGTCGGGCGCGTCCTGGGTAATGACGCACAGCCCCGCGCGGCGTTTCCGGCTGGCTTTAGCCATCCGGTACAGGAACATCGCGCCGGCTTCCTCGCGCATCAGCAGCCACGCCTCGTCGACGACGACGAGCCGGCGAGGCTGTGCCCGTCCTGGGGTGGCGGGCTGGTCGACGGTGCGCCAGATGTGGTCGAGGGCCAGGAGCGTGCCGACGCCGCGGATCTCATCTGGGAGGTGCCGCAGCGACCAGACGACGAGGTGCCCGTCGGGCCGGTGCGTGGTGGGGCCGTCGAACAGGTCCTTGAAGCTGCCGGCGACCCACGGTGCGAGCCGGGCGGCGAGGTCGGCGGCGGCCGGATCGCTGTCAGCGGTCAGCGCCTGGGCGAGGTCGGCCAGCAGCGGGGCCTGGCGGTGGTGGGTGGCGGGGTCCGGGGTGATGCCTGCGTCGCGGTAGGCGGCGAGGATCGCCCGGTCGAGTGCGGCGCGTTCGGCCGGCGGGGGCTGACCGCCGAGCAGCACGCTGATGAACGTGTGCAGGAACAGCCCCCGCCGGGTGAGCACGTCCGGGCGTTTGTCTTCGGCCGGCAGGTCGAAGGGGTTGATCTTCACTCCGGGGCTGCCGAGCCGCACCACCGAACCGCCGACGGCCGAAGCGAGGCGCAGGTACTCGTCTTCGGGGTCGATGACCGAGACCTGCACCCCGGAGTACAGGGAGCGCAGGATCTCCGTCTTCACGAAGTAGCTCTTGCCCGCGCCCGAGCGGGCGAGGACCACGGAGTTGTGGTTCTCGCAAGCCCAGCGGTCCCACCAGATCACGCCCGGCGAGTCGGGGTTGATGCCGTAGAGCACGCCCCCGGTCTGCGTCGGCTCGCCCGGCAGCGGAGCCGGAAGGTCCGGACCTGCGAGCGGGAAGCTGGCGGCGAGGGCGGCGGTGTCGAGGGTGCGGGTCATGCCGAGGCTGTCGGCGCCGAGCGGCAGGGTGGTGGTCCAGCCCTGCATCTGCCGCCACGTCGCCGGCTGCATCTCCAGCAAGCTTGAGGCGGCGGCGGCTTTGACCTGCGTGCACGCGGCGAGGAGTTCCGGTTCTGAGCGGGCGTGCACGGTGACGTACAGGCCGACCTTGAACAGCTTCGCTTCGCCGCGGGCGAGCCGGTCGGCGAGGTCACCGGCATCATCCGCAGCGGCCTCGACGTACGGATCGGCCAGCTTGCCGCGGTCGTGGTCGGCTCGGCGGCTGGATTCGAGTTTGGCGCGCTGGGTCTTGAGCCGCTGGGCGGCGACCGGCACCGGCACCGGGTCGATGTGCACGGTCAGGTCGAGGCGGCCAGGCCAAGCGAGCAGCGGCTCCAGCCATGCCGGTCCGACCATAGCGGGGTAGCCGGTGACGATGAGGGTGGCGGCGTAGCCGTCGCCGAGCCGCAGCCACCGGGGCCCGACCTCCACGGACGCGGGCGCGACTGCCGCCGCCAGGTCGCCGCCGCCTGCGCCTGCCGCCGGGCGGGCGGGGCGCAGGCGGTCCAGGACCGCCATCACGCGCGGCCGATCGTGAGGCGGAAAACCTGCCCGAGCCGCACGCCCGAGCTGCGCGGCGGGGCGGTGCGGGTGGTGCGGCCGTTGCGGGTCTCGCCAGGCAGTGCCTCGTCGAGGCTGGCGGGGTGCCGGCCGCCGGGGCGCGAGGCCATCAGCGCGGCCAGGTCGCGGCGGGAGTTGGTGCGAGGAGTGCGGGTGGTGCGGTTCATGACGTGGTCCTGGAGGGGTCAGTAGGAGCGGTGATGGTCTGGCCGGGTGCGGCGAGGCCGCCGTTGCGGGGCGGCCGGTAGGGGTCGGCGGCCGAGGCGAGGGCGGCGGTGGCGCTGGCGCCGTCGAGGACCCGGGTGGTCACGCCGAGCGCGGCCAGGGCACGGGCGGCGTCTTCGGCGCGGCGGCGTGCGGCGTGCTCGCCGCCGTCGGATCCGGCATCGCACGTGATGAGCACCTGCCGTCGCAGCGGGTCGCGGCGCGCGGCCAGCTCGGCGAGATACTCCGCGTGGTCGGCGCACGCCGCGGCCAGGGCTGGGTGCGGCAGTTCCGCGGCGTGCTCTGCGAGAGCGTCGGCGTGGCTGGCCAGGTCGACCGGCTGTGCGGAGACCGTGATCTGCACGGCAGCGTTGAGGGAGTTCAGCCAGCGGCCGAACGCGTCGACGGCCGCTGCTTGCTCGGCGTTCGAGCGCAGCCCGAGGTTGAGGCTCGTGGCCGCGACGATCGCCCTCGAGGATGCGCCGAGCTGGATCTGCCCGTCGTCGCCAATCGCGTCGGCCGGCAGCCGCAGCGGCGCTGGCAGCGCGACGCGGGCAGCGCCCGCGTCGACCCACTCCGGTACGGGGCCTGCATCAGCGACACCGGCCGCCAGCGAGCGGGGCGCCCGTGACTGGCGGACGGCGCTGAGGAGCCACACGTCCAACGGCAATCCGTCGCGGCGGCCGACGGCCAGCCCGAAGGTGACACCGCCGATCAGCACTGCGGCTGCGAGCAGCACCGGCATGGGCACGACGGTGTGCAGTGCCTGCCAGCCGAGGTAGACGATCGTTGCGGCGGCGGCGAGGATCGCCATCTGCCGGAAGGTGAGCCCGTAGAGGATCTTGTCGGGTGCGTCGATGTCGGCGGGGATCTTCGCCCGCACCGGGGTGTCGTCGGTGTTCACGGGCGTACCGCTTTCAGGATCTTGGAGGAGCCGGGCACCAGCTTGGTGACCTGCTGCACCGTCGCGAACTTCACGAGCGCGACGATCGGGTTGGACTTCCCGCCGCCCGCGGGCTGGCCGGCGAACTTCGCGACCAGGCCGGGGACCTTGACGGTCATCCACAGCACGACCATCACGACGAACAGCTGGAGCACGTCGCCGCCCGGCAGCGCGTAGGCCGCCAACATGTTGGACGGGTCGGTGAGCATCCACTGCCCGGTCGTCAGGCACAGCGCCTGCAGCACGGGGGTCGCCAGGCAGCCGGCGAACTGCCGCCACCACAACCTCGCCAACCCTTCGGTGGCGGGCAGGGCGTGGCAGGCCATCGCCAGCGGCGCGATGATCGCCATGACCAGGAGTGCCGCGAACCGCATGATCATCTGGAAGGTCGTCGCGGCCAGGAGCATGACGATGATGCAGGCGATGACGATCGCCAGCAGCGCCGTCGTCGGGTCCTTGCTTGCGGCGACGATGTGCGAGCGCATCGCCTTCGCCGCGGCGGAGTTCATCGGCTGCGACGCGAGCGCCTCGGTGATCGCGTTGGCGACCTCGATGCCCTTACTGATGAGCACCTGCGAGAAGTGCGCGCCGATGAACCCGACCACGAGCCGGGGTGCGAGGTCTTTGATGTGGTAGCGGGAGCGTTCGGAGCCGCCGGAGAACATGGTCAGTGCTCCGGCGGCGACGAACGCGAGGACGAAGATGGAGTCGACGACCCACACGGAGCGGGTCGACAGGCCGATCACCTGCGGCAGGGTGGTGACGTCGGGGCTGACCAGAAGGCTTCCGGTGATCAGCCCGATGAGCGCGTCGAAGGTGCCGAGCACCATCTTGGTGAGCCAGTCGAGGATGCCGTTCAGAAGCCAGTCCACGATTGATCAGCCGCCCACGAAGCCCTTGACCACCTGCAAGAACACAGGGGCGAGGATCGCGATCGCGAACCCGACCAGGGCGTTGCGGAACGCGCCCTTGGCGCGCTCGACCTGGCTGGGGTCGCCGCCGGCGGTGGCCCACAGGACGCCGCCGTAGACGATGAACAGCGTCACGATGGCGCCGAGGATCCCCAGGACCCAGGTCTGGATGCTGGAGATGACGCCCGGCAGGTCCTTGGCCGCCAGGTACACGACGTCGCCACCGGTGTCGGCGAAGGCTGCGGCGGGAACGGCGACGGCCACCGCCGTGGCGGTGGCCGTGAGGATCGTGGCCCGGGTGAGGGCGCGGCGGAGTGGGGAGGGGTTGTGCATGAGAGGTGTCCTTCACGCCCCGCGAGAGAGTGCGGGGCTTGGCGTGTGCGGTCAGGGACCGCCGCGCCGGGACGGGCAGCGTCGTCGAGGGGACCCGGGCGCGAAGCCGGTCCTCCCTTGGTTTCGGGTGGTGGGTGATGGGGTGTCAGCGCATCGCGTGCGGCTGTGACACCCGGGTGCTCGACGAGAGCGGCCCGCCCCTTGAGGCGCGGCGGGCGGGTCAACGCGCCGTGGTCCGGCGTTCGTTGCCCACACCCTTGACATACGCCGTCTGTGAGAGCTGGCGAACAAGGTCAGCTCTCACAGGCTCTCTCAGCCTCTCACCGCCGCGTGAACTACCGCCGCTCTCACAGCAGACGCCCAGCCTGTGAGAGGTCTCGGCCTGTCACCGGTTGGCTCTCACAGTCGCCCGGCTCGTAGTGAGAGCCCGTGTTAGTGCCGCGGTACTAACACGCTGCTCCTGCCGGGGACCGCCGCGCGGTCGTGCCGGAGCAGGGAACAGCGAAAGGCCCCGGCCGGCGCTGTTCGCGCCGGCCGGGGCCAAGGTGGTCGGGTGTCAGGCGGCGAGCGCCAGCGCCGGTGTGGGTGCTGCGGTGCGGCGGCGGGTCGCCAGCTCGGTCACGGTGACCGCACGGGAAGGACGCTGGTTTGCGTCGCCGGCACGCTGTGCGACGGTGACGGACAGGTCGCTGGCGAGCAGGCCGTTGTCGATCGCGACGGCGATGGCGGCGTCGGCGCGGCGCAGCCGCATGCGCAGCGCGTCGGCCGGCTCGCGCCGCTCGGCGGCCACGACCGCGACCGCGTGCCCGCCGAGCCGGGTGTCGATCCACGCGTCGACATCGGTGTGGTCGAGGTAGCCGAGGGTCGCGGCGCGGTGCACGAGCAGGTCGGTGTGCTGCCACGGGTCGCGCGGTGCCGAGGACTTCGGCTTGCCGCCGCCCTTCGGCGTGGGCTCCTCGTCGTCGCCGATGGCCGTCTCGTGGTCGCGCTGGTTGCGCAGCCCGAGCCGCGCGGCGCGGCCGGCGCGCCAGGACGACCAGTACATCTTCACGATCAGCGCCGGCTTCTCGACGTCGATGGCCGGGTCCTTGAGCGCTTCGAGGAAGCCGAGGAGGACTTCGTTGGCGATGTCGGCGGCGTCGCCGGTGTAGCCGGTGGCGTAGTGGCGGGCGCTGCGCACGAGCGCGGGCATCGCCAGGCCGACCGCGCCGGTGGTCCAGCCCTGCTCTCCGGCGCGGGCGCGGACGACGACCTCGCGCCAGATGACGTCGCGGGCCAGGTACGCGCGGGGGTGCTCGATCATCCAGTCGCGCAGCTCGGCGAGGGACCGCACGCCGCGCGGCAGGGTGCCGGCGGGCAGGCGCCGCAGTGTCGTGAGGGCGTCGCAGTCGAGGACGAGGACGGGCTGCGGGTCGCAGGTCAGGTGCCCGAAGACGCGCTGGGCGGTGCGCAGGTGCGAGTCGCTGACGGCCTTGGTGCCGGTCGCGGTGACGGTCTGGGCGATGACGGTGCTGGTCACGAGGTACTCCGAGAAGTGTGGGTGCGGCGCGCCTTGTGGCCGGCGCCGTTCGGGTACCAGGAAGCCAGACAGCTCTCTCAGTGCTCTAACAGTGCAGGTCACAGGCCCTTTTCCGCTCTCCCGGCCCCGATCGGAAGGCTGCCGGCCACCTCGGCGCGATTGGTGATCAACATGTCGTTGACCTGCACTGTTAGAGCTAGCAGCGCCCCAGAGCACCACACTGTGAGACCTACCCCTGAGGTCGGGCGGGTCGCTGTGAGAGCCGCAGCGTGACTCTCACGGGCTCTCTCAGCGCTCTCACAGCCCGAAACTTTTCAGACATTCCGCCTGAACGGCGTCAGTGGTGGCGAGGCGGAGCCTGTGAGAGCGGGGCCTGCCGCTGTGAGAGCACGTCGCGGTTGCTGAGAGAGCCTGTGAGAGCTGGCCTTGTTCGCCAGCTCTCACAGAGTGCGAATGACCTAGTGTCAGCACATCACGGCGTGCGGCTCAGAAGCCGACACACCTATGAACGCACCTTCCCCCTCCAGCGCGGGCTCTGACCGCGCCGACCTGTACGACCTCGTGCCCGGCGTCCCGCCGGTCCCGCTCACCGTCTGGCGCACCCCGCGCACCAGCACCGACCCGGCCGGCGCGGTCATCCCCGCACACCTGGCCACCCGTCTCATCGAGGCGTACTCCGCTCCGGGCGACCAGGTCATCGACCTGACCGACGGCACCGTCCTGGCGCTGCCGGCCGTCACCGGCGGCCGGGCACACCACGCGGCCTGGTTCACCGACACCACCTACCCCTACATCTCCCCGCGCGCCACCGTCATGGCCGAGCCGGGCGCCGAGCCCGACCCGGACGACGTCGCGTTCGCCCAG
This sequence comes from Longispora albida DSM 44784, assembly GCF_000379825.1. Taxonomy (GTDB): domain Bacteria; phylum Actinomycetota; class Actinomycetes; order Mycobacteriales; family Micromonosporaceae; genus Longispora; species Longispora albida. The sequence goes on along the minus strand of NZ_KB903835.1, from coordinate 120,236 downwards.
TCCAGCGTCATCGGCACCGGCAATGCCGCGCTGATCGTGGCGACCTGGCCGCTGTCTGCCGACCCGGTCGAGGCCGAGCTGCGCCGGGCGTGGCTGCTGGCGACGGCGAGCAAGCTGCTGCGGCCGGGCGGCTGCCTGGTGCTGATCGCGGCGACCGCGCCGGGCGCGGTGCCGGTGCCGGAGGACTTCACGCCGGTCGTCACCGCCGCCAGTGCCGTCAGCCTCGGCTACCTCCAGCACATCGCGGCCGTCTCTGCGGCTGTCGTCGGTGACGAGTTCGTCTACCTCACCGACGAAACCACCGCTACTCCGCCGCCGCCGGACACCGGCCCGAACTCCACCGGGTTCGCGCCGGTGCACGCCAGCGTGCACGCGGACCTGTTCACCTTCGTGCGCGTGGGAGGCGAGCATGTCTGAGCTCAACGACCGCGACGGCTATGACAAGCGAGCGCTGCTGAGCGTGTGGGCGACCGCCCAGCGCACTGGCCCCGCCCAGCGCAAGGGCCGCTACGTGCCCGAGTCTGTCGCGCACCCGGCGCGGATGCTGCCCGACATCGCCGCCCACGCGATCACCGCCTACACCGCGCCGGGTGACATCGTGCTCGACCCGATGTGCGGGATCGGCACCACCCTCGTGGAAGCTATGCATCTCGGCCGCGACGCCGTCGGCGTGGAGTACGAAGCCCAGTGGGCAGCGATCGCCGACCTCAACGTCCGCCACACCCAGCAGTCCGGAGCCACCGGGCGGGGCATGGTGGCGCGCGGCGACGGCACCCAGCTCACCGGCATCCTGCCCCGGCACCTGCACGGCCAGGTGTCGCTCGTCGTCACGTCGCCGCCATACGGGCCGACCGTGCACGGGCACGTCCGGCCGGGCAAGGACGGCATCACCAAGTCGTCGGGCACCTACGGCGAGCGCGACGCCGACCGCGGCAACCTCGCCCACCTCGGCCAGGGCGAGCTGATCGACAAGTTCACCCACATCCTCCGCGGCTGCCGAGTGCTCCTCAAACCCGGCGGGATCGTGGTCGTCACCGCGCGCCCGTTCCGCAAGCGCGGCCTGCTCGTCGACCTCCCGTCGGCGGTGTTCGCCGCCGGCATCGAGGCCGGGCTCGCGCCACTCGAGCGGTGCGTCACGCTGCTCGGCGGCGTCCGCGACGGACAGATCATCGCCCGGCCGAGCTTCTTCCAGCTCCAGTCGGTGCGCAAGGCGCGGGCCGCAGGCATCCCACTGCACCTGATCGTGCACGAGGACGTCCTCGTGATGATCAAGCCCGACGATCCGCAGGCGGGGACCGAGGTGGCGCGATGACGGCCATCTCCTCGCGCCGGATCGTGCGCGTGACCCACCACGAGGCGCGCGACTTCGCCGCCGCACACGGCACCCGCCCGGCCCCGCTGGGCCGGGTCCGGTTCCACCTCGGGGTGCTCGGTGCCGACGGTGAGCTGCTCGCGGTCGCCGTGTGCAGCGACCCACTCGACACCAGCTTCGACGACGGCGTGACGGCGCAGGCCAGCATTGTCGGCGACGCCGGCCTGCGGGCCCGGTCGCTGCTGCTCGTCGCGGTGTGGGAGCGGGCACGCCGGCTCGGCTACCGCCGGTTCGTCATCGACGGCGCCGACCACCATCTGCCCGGCGACGGGCTGATCGTGCTGGTGGAGTTCGCGGCCCGCCGCGGCGGGCGGCGGTGGCGGCGCGGCACCGACGGCGAACGCATTTCGGGCCGCCTCCGTCCACCGAAGCCCGACACCAGGGCGGAGCTGTGACCGCGACGCGGGGTGAACCCGCGATCCGCGTGCTCAGTCTCGGCGCCGGGGTGCAGTCCAGCGTCTTGCTGCTACTCGCGGCGTCCGGTCGCATCCCACGGCCGGACGTGGCCGTTTTCGCGGACACTCAGTGGGAGCCGGCGGCGGTGTACCGGCATCTCCAGCGGCTGCGTCCCATCGCCGAGCAGGCCGGGATCGAGCTGGTGACGGTGTCGGCCGGCAACATCCGGACCGACGCTACGGACCCTGAGTCGAGGTTCGCCTCGATGCCTATGTTCACGCTGGGCCCACAGGGCCAGCGAGGGATGGCCAGGCGCCAGTGCACGAGCCAGTACAAGATCAACTGCATTAAGCGGGAGGTCAGGCGCAGGCTCGGCTACGTCCATCCCGTCCGGGTGCCGGCTGGCGTGCATGCCGTCATGCAAGTCGGGATCAGTCTCGACGAGATCGGGCGGGCGCGTGACTCCGACGTCCGGTACATGGTCAACAGCTTCCCGCTGCTGGACATGGCGTGGCGGCGCGAGGACTGCGTCCGCCATCTGGAGGCGAACGGGCTGCCGGACACCCCGCGGAGCAGCTGCGTGGGTTGTCCCTACCACGACGACGCGTTCTGGCACGACCTCAAGGTCAACTCGCCGGAGGAGTGGCAGCAGGCGGTGGAGTTCGACCACGCGATCCGCCACGGGTCGGCGCGGGCGAACGCCAACGGGCACCCGCTGCGGGGGCAGTTCTTCCTGCACGCGTCCAGGGTCCCGCTCGATGAGGTGGTGTTGCGGCCGAAGGCCAAGCAGCCCTACCTCGGCGGATGCGGGCCGTTCGCCTGCGCCTCCGGTGTCTCCGCGAGTGAGGGGGTGGCGTGAGCAGTGGCACGTCACGCCCACCGGGACCGCGTATCGGGTCGGTTTGCTCCGGCTACGGTGGCCTCGACATCGCCGTCGAAGTCGTCCTCGGCGGCCAGCTCGCCTGGTACGCCGAGACCGACCCCGCCGCCAGCCGCGTCATGGCCCACCACTGGCCCAGCATCCCCAACCTCGGCGACATCACCGAAGTCGACTGGGGCAACGTCGAACCCGTCGACGTCCTCACCGCCGGATTCCCGTGCCAGGACATCTCGAATGCGGGGCGCCGCGCCGGGATCACCGGACCCAAGTCGAGTCTCTGGGGCGTCATCGCCGGAGCCGTTCGGGTACTTCGACCCGGCCTCGTGTTCGTGGAGAACGTCGCCGCCCTCAGGGCCCGGGGGCTCGACGTCGTCGTCGCCGACCTGGCCGCGCTCGGGTACGACACGAGCTGGCTCAGCCTACGCGCATCCGACGTCGGCGCCGCCCACCGCAGGGACCGCATGTTTCTGCTGGCCGCCCACCCCGACCCCCGCGACCAGCGGGGACGAGGTGAGGCTGCCGACGCCGTGCGCCCGTGACGGCAAGGGCCCCGGGCACCCGGGGACCCTGCCTGACCTGATCGAGGGCGGACTGTTGCTGCCGACCCCGCGCGCAAGGGACGGCAAGGGCGCCGACCACAACCCCCGGGGCGGCAACCTGGAACACACGCTCGCGCTGCTGCCCACCCCGCGGGCCAGCGACACCGGAACCAGCGGCCGGGCAGCGGGGGCGGGATTCGGCCCGCCCCTGTCTCAGGTCGTGCTGCCGCTGGTCGGCGCGCTGCTGCCGACCCCGACGGCCGCCAGCTACGGATCCAACCAGTCCCCTTCGCCGGGGGCTGCGGTCAGGCCGAGTCTCGCGACACTGCTGACCCAGCAGTTGCTGCCGACACCTCGGGCCAGCGACGGAACGAAAGGCTGCCCCGGCCAGCGCGGGAGCAGCGGCGACCTGACGTTGCCGTCGGCGGCGGTGCGCGTCGACCCGCCCGCGCACACCGACGCCGACCTCGCCGTCGGCGGTCTGGAACGGTGGGGCGTCTACGCCCCGGCGGTCGGGCGGTGGGCGGTGGTCATGGGCCGGCCCGTGCCCGAGCCGACCCAGCTCGGCACGCACGGCAAGCCTGTCCTCGCCCCGCCGCTGGTGGAGTTCTTGATGGGTTTGCCGTCGGGGTGGGTCACGGGCCTGGATCTGCCGCGCACCGTCGCGCTGCGCGTCCTGGGCAACGGTGTCGTGCCGCAGCAGGCGGTGGTCGCGTTGCGGCTGCTGTTGTGCCCGGGCCGCTGGGAACCCGGCGGCAGCTGACCCGCCGTCCCGCGTTCGCTGAGCCGGTTTGACGGCTCACCTCTCACCAGTGCCTCGGCGGGCCGCGGATGAACGCGGCCCGCCGAGGCACTGCTCTTCTTCCCTCTTGTTCGAAGGACCTTCCCTTGATTCCTGAGATGCTGCCGCACCTGCGGCCCGAAGCGTTCTCCACAGAGTTATCCACAGCCTTCACGGGCCGGGGTGGGGACTACATCGCCCCGCCCCGGCCGCCCCGCCGGCCACTGTCGGTGCTGGCGGTGGCGTGCTTCGTCACCGCCGCCATCGCCGCCAACGTGCTGACTTCCCGATACGGGCTCGTCCCGGCCGGGTTCGGGCTGGCCTGCACCGCCGGCACCTGGGCGGCGGGCATCGTGCTGCTCCTGCGCGACTGGGTGCATGACCTCGCCGGCCGCCGCGTGGTGCTCGGCTGCGTCGCGGCCGGCGCCGCCGCCACGGCGGTCACCGCCGGGCCCCGGCTCGCGCTCGCCTCGGGCCTGGCGTTCGCCGTGTCCGAACTCGCAGACCTCATCGTCTACCAGCCGCTGCGCCGCCGGGGCTGGGCGAAGGCGGTGCTGGCCTCCGGCGTCGTCGGCGCGCTCGTGGACACCACCGTGTTCCTCGCCGTGGCCGGGTTCACGATCTGGCCCGCGCTGCCCGGGCAGATGTTCGCCAAGGCGACCGCCACGCTCGCGGTTGTAGTCCCGGTCGTGGTCGTTCGTGCTGTACTTCGCTACCGCCAGCGGGCCTAACGTCCGGGCGGCGATGATGGCAGGCCGGCTGGGGATGATCTGCACCCCGGCCGGCGGCGGTTCGCCCCGTCCCGGCGTGCGGTTCTGCGCCGACAACGCGGTGTTCGTCGACGGCTACCCGGGCGACGCGAAGTATCTGGCCTGGCTGCGGCGGCTCGCTCAGCGGGCCGACCCTCGCCTGGCGTCGTTTGCGACCGCGCCGGATGTGGTCTGCGATGCGGCGGCGACTCTCGCGCGGTCGGAGCCGATGCTCGATGCGATCCGCGCCGCCGGCTACCCGGTCGCCCTCGTCGCCCAGGACGGGCTCGAAGACCTCGACGTCCCGTGGACAGGCATCGACGCCCTGTTCCTGGGCGGCAGCACCGGCTGGAAACTTGGCCCGGCCGCAGCCGATCTCGTCGCGCAAGCACGCGCCCGGGGCCTGTGGGCGCACATGGGCCGCGTCAACTCCCACCGCCGCCTGGCCTACGCCGACTCCATCGGCTGCCAGTCGGCCGACGGCACCTATCTGCGCTACGGCCCCGACCGCAACCTCCCTTACCTCCTGCACTGGCTCGACCAGCTCGAGCCGGCCTCCTCTCTCGATCCGACACCGGAGTCTTCCATGCCCTCTCGCCCCACCCCGCCTCCTACCGGCCGGCAGAACGTCGCCGCGTTCGCCGCCGCTGTCGTCGAACGTTCCGAACGCGGCTACGACCTGCAGCCCGCCGACTGGGCGCCCGCCGCCGAACCCGCCGAGATCCCCGGCCTCGACGACATCCTCACCGCAGCACCCCTCGCAGCAGCCCATCCCGGCGCCGCCCGGATCGGGCGGACGTTCCGCGGCGTGCCGCTGGTCGTCGTCGTCACCGGCGACGGCTTCACCCTGGCGTTCCGGCCCCGGCCGTCCGGGGCCGCGCCGATGCTGCTGGCCACCGACACCGAACCCGAGCCGGAGCCTGCGGTGTGCCTGAACCCCGGCCCGCGCGCCGCCGACATCGCTGCCGCCCAGCAGGCCGTCCTGCGCGTCCTGGGCATTCCGGCCCGCTGACACACCTCTCCGTCTCGGCCCAGCCCGCCCGCATCGGGCGGGCTGGGCCATTTTTCATGAACCAGGAACCCCTCCCATGCCCCGACGTTCCCTCCCCTCGCGCTCCGCCCGCGGCGGGGCTTCCCCGCAGGCGGCCATGTGGACCGCTGAGCGGATCCGCGACCTCGGCCCCGTCTGCTCCCTGTCCGTCGCCGCGCAGATCCTGCAGATCTCGGTGTCCATGGCCTACAAGCTCGCCGACGCCGGCGACTTTCCCATCCCGCTCATCCGCGTCGGCACCCGCTACCGGGTTCCGACCCCGCCGCTCATCGCGGCCCTGTACCTGCCCGACGCGCCGTCCGAGCCCAGCCCAGATGGCGGCGACTTGACCACCGCGCGAAGGCACGCGTCCATGCCCATCAACAAATCCGCTGGTCCCCCACACGGGGCCACACCGCTGGGAGACTGATCATGGCCGCAGAAGGTTCACTGTTCAAACGCTGTGGCTGCGCCGACGCCGACGGCAAACGCCTCGGTGCCCGCTGCCCGGACCTCAAACGCGCCAACGGGCAGTGGAGCTCCCGGCACGGCAAGTGGGGCTACCAGATCGCGATGCCCCCCAGAGGAGAGGAGCGCCGGCCGCCGCTGCAGCGCAGCGGTTTCCTCCTGCGTGAAGACGCCGCCGACCAGCTCGACCAGGTCAAGGCACTTCTCACGCTCGCCAACGGCGACAACGCGGTGGCGACCGAGATCGCCGATCTCCTCAAAGCGCTACGGCCCGGCGATCCGCTGCCCGAACGCGACGACGTCGCCCGCCGCGTCAAAGCCGGCGTCGTGGTCGGCAGCGCGGTCCTCACCGGCGACTACCTCGAATCCTGGCTGCACAACCGGAAGATCGACGCCAACACCAAGAAGATCTACGGCGGCCACATCCGCAACCACATCATCCCGAACATCGGCGACGTGCCTCTCGACAAGCTACGTGTCACCCACCTGGAGGAAATGTTCGCCGCGATCGCAGAACGCAACGCGCAGATCCTCGCCGCCCGCCAGGACCCTGACCCGATGGTGCGGGCCAGTGTGCGAGGGAAACGGCCCACCAGCACCAACACGATGATCAAAATCAGGGCGACGCTACGCAAGGCGCTCAACGACGCCATCCGCAAGCACCGCCTCATCGAGTTCAATCCGGCGGCCCATGTCGAACTCGACCCCGCCGTTCAGCCCACGCCGCGGATCTGGACCGCAGCGGCGGTCAAGCAGTGGCAGGCCACCGGCGTCAAACCCAGCCCGGTGATGGTATGGACGCCGGAGCAGGCCGGCGAGTTCCTCGACTACGCCGAGCAGCACGACATCCTGTTCTACCCGATGTACGCGCTCATCCTGCGGCGCGGTCTCCGCCGTGGCGAGGTGGTCGGCCTCCGTGAACACCAGGTCGACCTCGACATCGCGCAGATGACGATCTCCCACCAGATCACCACCCAGGGCTACACGCCCGTGTACAAGAAGGTCAAGACGAGGGCCGGTGACCGATGCCTGAGCCTGGACCCGGACTCCATCGCCGACCTGCGCGCCTACAACGCGCGCAAAGCCCGATGGAAGCTGCTCAGCGGCGAGACGTGGATCGACTCCGGGTACTACTTCGTCAAGCCCAGCGGCGAGCACTGGCACCCGGAGCTGGTGTCGGAACGGTTCGACAAACTCGTCGCCGCCTGCGGGCTCCCGCCGATCCGGCTGCACGACGCCCGCCACTGCGCGGCCACGTTCATGCACGCCGCCGGAGCCGACCTCAAAACGATCTCGGCGACACTGGGGCACTCCACCATCCAGATCACCGCCGACATCTACACCTCCCTGCTTCAGGAAGTCGACCAGGCCATCGCCGACGCGGCTGCGGCGCTCCTGTCCCGCAACCGCAAGCCCCGGCCTCGCGCCCCACGCGCGCTCCGCCGCCCGGCCTGGCACACCAACCCCGGCACTGGGGCCGAGCGGGCGGCCTGACGCTCCGGCCCGAGCCTCGGCACGCCAGGGTGCCATCGAGCAAGAGACAAGGAGTCAGCATTCACCCAAAAGGGGTGCGGATTTCCCCACTTCAACACGCGCCAAGTTGACCAGGTTGACCAAATCATCGACGGCAATCGACTTCAGAGAGGGCGTTTTTGCAGGTCAGAGGGTGGGCCGCCAGGGATTCGAACCCTGAACCTACGGATTAAAAGTCCGCAGCTCTGCCATTGAGCTAGCGGCCCCACGTTGTCTGAGGCTACCTGACGGGGCAAGGCTTTTCGACAAAGGGCGGGCGCCTTGTCCCCTTGCTCCGCCAGGTGCCGCGGTTCAGCACCTGGAACCGGCGTGTGTTCTGGGAGGGCTCACCCAGCATCGAGGCCAGGGCTCACTGCCCGGGGCCGGGCAGGGCCGGAGGCAGGATGGGATACCGGCCTCCGAGGGTGGCGTGCAGCTGGGCGGCCTCGTCGCCGGTGATGAGGTACGGCTCGGCTGGGCCGACCGGGGTGATGGCCGCCAGGCCGGTCGGGTAGACGAACGCGCCGGCGGGCTGGCCGGGGCCGGCGAGGACCTCCTCGAAGGTGTACCAGTCGCAGGCCACGATGTACCACCACAGCGGTTCTTGTGCGTCGGGGTGGTTCTCATACCCGCGGTAGGTCCGCCGTTCTCCCCGCAGCATCGGGCACATCCGCAGGCTCGCCTCGCAGCAAGCACGATGCATCGCAGGCTCGCTGCCGGCCCTGCCCTGCAGGAGGTCGTAGATGCGCGAGGCGAAATGGATGTCGCCGCGTTCCAGCGGGCGCCCGCACACACCGCACCCGCCGGTCTGAAGGAGATGGAGGACGACGTCGCCGCGCACCGACCCGAACGCCGGGGCTCCGGTGTCCTTGCGGGAGGTGATCACAGGGATCGGCAGGTCACCGGACGCCGGGAGATGAGCCAGGAACTCCGGGATCGTCATCGCCATCCTTTCCCCGCCGAACCTGCCGGCTCAACCTACCGCCTGCCGCAACGCTGCGGCGCCCCGCGCCGTCGCGCGGGGCGGTTCACAGACCGTGGTGCGCGGCGCCGTCAGGGTCGACGAGGCGCATGCCGGCCATGCCGTGCCGGGTGCACCACTGCAGCTCGAGGAGGACCGGCGTGGTGGTGTGCAGGGTTTCAGGGACGTCGAAGGCGAGGCCGTGCTGCGGGCCGGTGTAGGCGGTGACCGTCGCCGTGCCGCAGGCCGCGCACGTCAGGCCGGCGGCGAGCAGGGTTCCGACGAACCGGCCGCTGGCGCCGGTCTCAGCGGACAGGTCGAAGACTTCGAGATCGGGGTAGCGGTCAGGGTGCACGGGCTCAGACGCCATGAGGGGATGCTAGCGCCACCAGGCCGAACGGATGCAAGGCCAGCGGCTGGTGCTGGTAGAACTGGCAGGGCTGGGCGGTGGCGGCGAAGGGATGTCCGGGGTGGCTGAGCGGCCGGTAGCGGAACTACTCGCCGAGCTGTACGCGCGGGTGCCAGACGCCGGCTGCCGGGGCCTGTGCTCCGGCTTCTGCGAACCAGTCGTGATGAGCCCCGCCGAACGCGACCTCCTCGCAGAGGCGTCCGGGGTCACGCTGCCAGTCGTCCCCGCCACCACCAGCGGCGCATGTCCCGTGCTGACGGACGGCGGCCGGTGTGGTGGCTACAGGGCCCGGCCGATGGTGTGCCGGGTGTGGGGCGCGGCCGAGGCGATGGCCTGCCCGCACGGATGCCGGCCCGCGTCCGCGGAACTGCTCGGCGACCGCGAGCTGCTGGAGCTGATGCTCGACTCCTTCACCGTCGGAGGCGGGCCGTGGCCTGCGGAGCAGATCACGGCGATGCGACACCTGTCCGCGCGGCCGGATCTCCTGCCGGTGCTCGCCGCGATCCTGCGCGCGCCCGGCGGCAAGCCCTCCTCCTGAGCACCGCCCTGCACCCGCGCCCGCCGCGGTTGCCTGGACGCGGGCGCTATTTCACGACGATCGAGAAGCGCTGGCCGGCGGGGGCCTCCTTCAGCCACTTCAGCGGGACGCTGCCACCTCCAGAGGAAGGGAGGAGCTCCAGGCCGCGGACCGCGCGCCGCCGGGCCAGGCCCGCGAGCACGTCGGCGATCCGTTCCACGGGAAGGCCGCAGTCGCCGGCCAGCCCGGCCAGGGTGAACACCACCCGTCCGGCCTCGCCGTCCAGCGGCGGGCAGGACCGCAGCGCGTCAAGCACCGCGGCCCGCGCGCCTGCCTCCGGATCCGCGGGTACGGCAGGCTGCGCGCCTCGCGCATCCACGCGGACCGGGCTGACGAACTCGGCCCGCGGCCGGGGCAGGCCCGCCACAGCGGCCACCGCAGCCGCGACCACAGGAACCTCGAAGGCAGGCGACGCGGTCTCCTCGGGCAGGGGCGGCAGGTAGTACTGCCACGCCTTCAGGAAGTCACACCGCTGGTACCCGCGCTTCGCCCCGCCGCCCTGGTAGCGGCGCTGCACCGGCTTGACCTCGTACTCGGCGAGTTCCAGGCCGAGGCGCTTGTGGCTGACCGTCTGCGTGATCGTGTACTCGGCGGCGATCCGCTCGACGATCTTGTCGGTGGGCAGGAAGTCCGCGTCGCGCCCGCCAGCGGCTTCGGTCTCGATGAACATGTCCCGCACCAAGGCGAGGATCTGGGTGCCCAAAGCGGGGGTGTCACGCGCTTTGGCGTCGGCGACGAAGAACAGGCACGCTGCCTGCGCCCGCGCCAGCCACACCGGCCCGGCCGCAGCGGCGATCGCGATCAGCGGTTTCCAGATCTGCCGGGCCCGGTTGCGCACCTCGGCCGGAACCGGCACCGCGCCGCCGAGCCTGCCCCGGGCGACCAGATCGCGCATCCAGTCGCGCAGCCGGGCGGCGAGCACCGCGCACTCGGCCGGGTCGGCGTCGTCGAAGTCCTCGACGTTCTCCCACGGCTGCGCCCGCCGCATCCGGACCACCAGCGACCTCGACACGATCGTCTCCGGCAGAGCACGGGCGCTGATGCCCGCCATCGCCACCGGCGCGAACGTGGAATAGAAGGTCGGCCCCTCATCGGCTTTGCCCGCGCGCACCACCACACCGGTCTTACGCCGGTAGCCGGAGTTGATGAACCCGCGCAGATCCTCATTGGAGCGGCCCTGCCCGAAGACGGTGTCGACCTCATCGACCAGCAGCGTGGGGGTCAGGGGCCCGTTGATGAACTGGCGCATCCCGGCGAGGCTGATCCCGTACTTCCCGCCGATGATCTGCCCGTTCTGGCACAACGCCTCGATCAGCTCCAGCGCCCGGCTCTTCCCGGAATCCTTCTCTGGGGCCATGAAAGCGATCCGCGGCGTGGAGTCCCACACCTCGAACCCGTAGGTATGCAAAATCCACAACACGAACGCCGTGTAGTGATGCTCGCCCGGCAGACCAGATACCGGCGGGTGAGCGCCTCAGCCTCATCCAGCAGACGCACCGTCGCAACTCCCATCCCGTCCTCGCCGGCACCTTACCCCGGCAACCGAAAATGTGCCTCGTCCACCCGTGACACCCGTGACGGCAGGACCACACAGGGGCCGAGCCGCCGTTCGCCCAGGCCACGGCCAAACTGTTGCCGCAACCTCGTAACGAACGCCTGACACGGATGTCACGGGTGTCACGGGTATGCTGGAGCAGCTCCGGCGGAACCGATGGGCCGGAGCCTTCCAGGGCCGCGCAGGCCCCGCATCCGTGACACCTGTTACATCCGTGACAGTCAATCTGAGGCGGCCGGGTTGGCGGGGTCGAGCAGACGCCGGACGTGCACCGGTACCGCGAGGTGGGCTTGACCGGACAGGGGCCGGGGCCCGGCACCTGGGCGGCGCCCGAGGCGCGGTTCACGGAGAGCCCGATACGACTGGCCGCCGAGCAGGCGGTGAGCACGCGCTTCCAACGCCCGCGCGGCGCGATGCCACTAAGCTGGACGAATCGCTCGACCCGGGGGTGCCGATGTCTAAGCCGGTGGCGGATCCGCTCGCCGTCTGCGTCCAGCGCCTGCCGCTGTGGGAGCAGGCGGACCGGTTGCGGTCCCGCGCGCTCGCGTGCGCCTTCGCGGCGTTCGCGGTGGCTGTCCTGCCCCGTCTTCTCCAGTCCGTCATCGGCGGGCAGCGACCGAAGCTCGCCGACGGTGAGCTTTCCGCGATCCTCATCGTCTTCAACGCGGTGGTCGTCCTCGCGCTGGCTGGCGCCGCCGCTGTGTTCGCAGCCCGCCACGTCCGGTTGCGGCGGGCGGGTAACCGGGCATTCGGGTCCTGCTCGCTCAGCCCCGGCTGCGTTGGCGAGCAGGTGCCGCTCGGGGCCTGTGCCGCAGACCGCCGGGGCCTGCCGGCCCCGATCGTGCCACCGGTGCCGTAGCCGACGGCCGGGTTGCCGGTTCCGGCAGCTGCCGCTCTCAAGGTCGGCGTCGAGGGCGCGCCTGGGCTGCGCCCGGACCAGGCCGCCCGACGTGAGCAGACCTCGCCGCGCTGACCGGCAGGGCCTGCCCGGTCAGGCGGCGGTAACCGCGAGTTCGTAGACCGCGCGGTGCTTGCCGGGCCCCTTGAAGTCCGACGTCACCGACACCCCTTCGACGATGCGGTCACCGGGCAGGTTGGTGAAACCGAATCCGGTCCACGTGGCGTGCGCGGCGGTGTTGGCCGGCTCCGACGTCAGCCACACCCGCCGGGCGCCAGCCAGGCGGGCTTGGCGCTCCAGCTCGGCCAGCAGCAGCCCCGCCACCCCGCGGCGGCGATGGCCGGGACGCACGAGCAGGTCCTGCACGTACACCCCGCCCGGATCGTCCGGCCCGGCGAGGCCGATCGCGGCGCCGACGACCTGACCGTCGAGCACCGCCACCGGGCACAAGGCGGAGAACAACCGCGCGTACAGCCAGTAGTCCGACGCGGTCCTCGCGGTCACATACGGCGCGCCCGTGCCCATCAGCTCGGCGACCGGGCCGGCCAGCGCCATATCCATCGGCACTATCCGCACCGTGCCTGCGGCCTCGCGCGCATGCCGCCGCCGTGCCCTGGAGGGGGCGGGGCGGCGGTGGGGCTCCAGGTCGAACGGGCCGCCCGGCGGCGGCCAACCGGCGGCTGAGGCGATCAGTCCGATGCTCTCGGCGAGGGTGGCCGGCGGGGTGATCACCTGTTCGCCCTCAACGCCCAGCACGTCGCCGGGCCGGTACCACTGGGCCATGTCGGCCGGACCGAATTCCTTCGACTGCGGCCTTTCGGCGTGCCGTAGAACCGTGGTCTCGAACGGCACGTCCAGGTAGTACACATAGGAAGGTCCGGGATTCGCGGCGACGAGGTCGCGCAGCACGGGCCCGTACTTGTCGGCGTGCAGAATTCCTTCGACGATGACCGGCCAGCCAGCGCCCAGCAGGAATCTCACGGTCTGGCTGATGAAGGCAGGGGCGAGCCCGCCTACGGTATCGCGTTCTTTGAGGATGAGGCGGCGCAGCACGTCCTGCTCCACGACGGCGGCTCCGCGGCCGTGCAGGAGTCGAACCTCCCGCGCGATCGAGGTCTTGCCCGAGCCGGAAGGGCCACGAATGATCACAAGACAAGGGTTCCCCGTCGCGTCGCGGCTGACGCCGGACAGCCCGGCGGCCGGGTCAGGCTCAGCCACAGTGGCCTCCGTGCGGGCCGAGGAGCTCGGCGGCACCCTTCTCGCGCAGCAGGCCAGCCACTTCCAGCCCGAGGTCTTCGGGGTGTGTGGCGGCACCGGTCTCGGTGACGTCGACGGCGTGGGAGCCGTCCGGGGCGTAGACGGCGGCGCGCAGCCTCAGCCGCTGCCCGGGCGCGGGGGTGGCGTGGGCGGCGATCGCTGACAGGCAACTGCCGCCGAGCCCGGCGAGGACCGCGCGTTCAGCGGTCACGCACGCGGTCGCATCGGTGTCGGCGAGCCAAGCGGCCAGTGAGGCGGCCGGGTGGTCGCCGACGCGCACCGACAGCGCCACGATGCCGGCTCCGGCGGCGGGCAGGAGGACATCGGGCTCCAGAATCGCGGTGACACGGTGCTCCAGACCGAGGCGGCGCATGCCCGACAAGGCCAGGACCACGGCGTCGTAGCGGCCGGAGTCGAGGTGCGCCAGGCGCGTGTCGGCGTTGCCCCTGGCCGCGGCGACCTGAAGGTGGGGCCATCCGCGCCGCAGCTGCGCGGCCCGCCGGGGCGAGCTGGTGCCGACCGTCGCGTCGCCGGGCAGCCCGTCGAGCCCGGCGCCCGTGCGGGAGATCAGCACATCGCGGGCGTCTTCACGGGCCAGGAACACCAGCTCCAGCCCGTCCGGCAGCCCGTCGCGGTCCTTGCTGCTGTGGACTCCGATGTCGAAGCGGCCGGCGAGCTGGGCCTGGTCGAGTTCGGTGACGAAGGAGCCCTTCCCGCCGATCTCGTGCAGGGGGCCTTTCCACTCGTCACCGGTGGTGGACACCAGCACGTGCTCGAACCGGGCGAGCGGGGCCACCTCCCCCAGGCGGGCGATCACCTGCCGGCTCATCGCGATCGCCATCGCCGACGGCCGGCTACCGATACGGACAACAGGCTCGATATCAGTCACCCCGGCAGCGTACGCCCGCCCGCTGCAAGCTGCTCTTCCCGACGCCGCGTCTGCTGCCGGGCCGGTGATGTGAGCGCCGCACGCACCGCCCTGCCCGCGGCAGGAGGCTGTGGGCAAGGCTGTGGATAACTTCGCCGGCGGAGCCGTCACGTGCCGGGCGGGTTCGACTGGGTGCGGTCTGTCTGGTGCCCGGCCTCGCGGCCGGCGAGGTATCTCGGGATGGGCTGGCCGGCGGCCAGGCGTGGAAGGAGCCGGGCCAGCTCGGGCGGGCGCAGGTCAAGGCCGTCCAGTTCGCCGAGGGGTATCCAGGCGACGGCGGTGGTGTGGCCTGGCTCGGGCCCGAGCCGAGCGGCTTCGGGTGTGGCGGTGGTGGCCGTGTGGACGATGTCGATGCGGTGGCGGTGCGCGCCGTCACCGAGGGGGTAGGTGGTCTCGCGGACGAAAGCCAGGTCACCGAGCACGACTTCCAGATCGCATTCCTCTGCCAGTTCCCGGATGGTGGCTTCAGCGGCGGTCTCGCCGGGGTCGATGCCTCCGCCCGGCAAATGCCACAGCGCCTGGCCGGCGCCGCTGGCGGTGAGCAGCACCGACCCTTCGCGGAAGACGATGGCCCGGCCGGTGACGCGCAGCTCGAACCGGTTGCCGTGGTGCGGTTCCATCACGCCTCCCGCTCACTTGTGTAGCCGCTGGCCTGGAGGGCGAACAGCTCGGCGTAGACGCCGCCTGCGGCCATGAGCTGGTCGTGGTCGCCGTGTTCGAGGACGTGGCCGTGGTCGAGGACGAGGATCTGGTCGGCGTCGCGGACGTTGGCGAGCCGGTGGGTGATCAGCACGGTGATCCGGCCGGCAGCGCCGTCGCGCAGGTACTGGAATAAGGCGTGCTCGGCGCGCGGGTCCAGCGCCGCGGACGGCTCATCGCAGATGATCACCGGCGCGTCGCGGTGAAATCCGCGTGCGGCGGCCAGTCGCTGCCACTGGCCCTGGCTGGGGTCGTGGCCGCCCTTGAAGCTGGTGTCGAGGAGGGTCGCGTAGCCGTTGGGCAGTCCGAGGATCATGTCGTGGGCTTCGGCGGCGCGGGCGGAGTCCTCGATGTCGGCTTGGGTGGCGGGGCGGGGTTCGGCTCCGATGCGGACGGCTTCGCGGGCGGTGAACGGCCAGCGGGCGAAGTCCTGGCTGATGGTCGCGATGTGCTCGCGCATCTCCTCGGGCGTGAAGCTGGCCGTGTCGGCGCCGTCCCACAGCATCCGCCCGCCGGTCGGCTCGTACAGGCCGCCGAGGATCTTGGCGAGTGTGGACTTGCCGGAGCCGTTCTCTCCGACGAGTGCGATCGTCTGCCCGCGCCGCACGGTCAGGCTCACTCCCGCCAGAGCAGGCTTCTCTGCGCTCTCGTAGGTCAGGGACACATCCTCAAGGCGGATCTCTTCGGGCGCTGCGGGGGTGGAGGTCCCGGTGCGTTCCTGGCGGGCGAGGGTAGTGGTCTCGGTGTCCTGGATGTCGTTGACGTACAGCCCGGACTCGAACACCTTGTTCACGTTGAAGATCAGGTTCCGCAGCGCGCTGCCGCCGGTCTGCAGCGCGAAGACGGCGGTCACCGCGGCGGCCAGAGGCAGGTGCCCCTCGATGAGCAGCCACGCGAGGAGGGCGTAGACGCCTGCGGTGCCGATCCCGGCGAGGCTGCCGCCGATCACCCGGGCGGTGGTCTGCTCGCGGGCGACTTCAAGCTCTGTCCGCTCGATCTGGCCGAGCAGGACCCCGAACCTTCGCAGCAGGTACCCGCGCAGGTTGTAGGCGCGGACCTCTGGGGCGTGTCGGCGGTAGGCGAGCTGGTGCCCGAGCGTCCAGGACCAGCGGGCCCGGGCCAGCCAGCGGGTCGACGCCTGGTACTCCGCCCGCGCGGCGCGCACCGCGCCCCAGCCCTCGGGCAGGGCGGCGACGATCAGCACCGGCAGCAGCAGCGGGTGGATCGTCAGCAGCGTGATCGCGACGGCGGCGAACCGGGCGGTGTTGGTCAGCAGGTCGATGGTGGCGTTGACGAGCTCTTCGACGGCGTACAGGCCGCGGTTGCGTGCCCGGTCGAGGGCGTCGGCGTAGGACTCGGTGTCATACGCGGACAGCTGCACCCGGCTGGTCACCGACAGAAGGTGCACCTCGGCGGCGTTGCGTACCCTCGGCTTGAGCCGGGCTTGGGCGTACCCGGCCGCCGTCGACAGGCCGCCCCGCGCGACGGCGGCGGCCATCACCAGCAGCAGCGACGGCAACGCGGAGATCACCTTGTCCCGGGTCAGGCCGGAGGAGAACAGGTGCACGAGCACCTGCTGGGTGGCCAGCAGCCCGAACGCGGTGAACAGGCCCGAGGCGACCTGAAGCACGACGGTGGCGGCGGTGTCGCGGCGCGAGGCCCGCCACGCCATCCCGAACGCCAGCCGGGCCAGTCGCGGCAGCCTGGCCAGCACGGTGACGAACCGCGTGTCGATCATCTGAGTGGTGTACTTGTGCCAGTGGTTGTCGTCTTCCATCTCCAGCAGCGCGTCCTGCTCCACCTCCTCCCCGTCCACCTCGGGGCCGGCAGGCTGACGGGGCACCGGGGCGGTGGACTGCTCCGACCGCGCGCTCATGCCGCCACCCCGGCCCCGGTCGCGAACCCGTCGGCGGCGTACAGCCGGCCGGCGGCGATGTGCCCGAGAGCGGCCCTCGCGTACGGCACGAACGGCTCCGGCACCGCATGCGGGTCTGACCACCTCAGGCCGGCACACTTGTCCGGCTCGGTGATCGCAGGTTCGCCTTCCCAGACCGTGGCCTCGAAGAACAAGCCCAGGCGGGCCGCCTCGCCGGGCGCGGCGTGGTGCAGCACGAGCAGCAGCCGCAGGTCCTCCTCGGCGACGACGACACCGATCTCCTCCCGCACCTCCCGCGCGGCGCCGGACCGGACGGACTCCCCGGCCTCATGGTGCCCAGAGGGAAGATGCCAGCAGCCATCGGCATACCCGGTCCCCGCACGCTGGGCAACCAGTACCGCCCCATCCGCGCGGCGCAGCAGCACGTGGAGATCCACGATCGACCGGTGCCGGCCGAGCCCGGCGAGCAGATGACCGGCGTCCGGCAGGTCGATCCGGCCACGCAGCGCCTGCATCCACTGGGCGATCAGCCCCGCGGCCTGCGTCAGCTCCGCGTACAAGGCGCGCGGGTCACTCTCCGCGAACGCCTCGAAGACCTCCTCACGGACCAGGTCCCGCCACGTCAGCGGTTCGGCGTTCTCGCAGTCGATCCGCGCCTCGTCAGCGAGCGCGCGATACTCCGGGCCGGTGCCGTCGGGCAGGTCCTGGCGGCCGAACAAGGCATGCTGCCGGTGCCGCTCGGCGACCACATCACCCAGGGCAGCCGCCAGAGTCTGCGTGTCCAAGGTCTGCTCCCGCTGCTCAGTTCCGGCCATCGTTTCCCCTTCTCTCAACGGATTCGTGCCTGTCCGAGGAGCACCATCTGCCCGGAGCCCAACCGACATCAGGTCGCCTCCGGCGGCCTAACCAAAACCGCCTATCAGCACAAATGTTCTAACGATGGGTCAGCTTGCCAGGTTCCGGGCGCTCGTGGGGCGAGGCGCCACCCCCGGCCCCGGGTGCGGTGCGGGCTTGTCGTAGAGGTCGGCGGGCCAGGGCAGGCCCTCGTGCACGGTGGCGACGCGGCCGGTACGCGGGTCCAGCTCGTACGTGCGGGTCAGCGTCCCGGTGACCCGGCACGACGCGGACCGGCCCCGCAGCCCGCTGCTGCGCGTGCGGTACCTCTCGCATCCGCGGTGGCAGTGCGCGTTCAGGCACAACCGGACCCGCCGGGACCTGCCGACCGCCCGGCCCATCGCCGGGTTGAACATCTGCTCAACCAGATGTTCCGGCTCGCCCGAGGTCGCCGTCTTGAAACCGGGGACGTGGAGCACGGACACCACGGCGGTCGCGGCGCGGATGCTGCGGTGAGTGAGCATGCGCCGGTAGTGGACCGGGTCGTACTCGGCGGCCGGCACGAGGTGCCGCTGGCGGGGCGTGACCGCCTCCATCTGGCCCATCGCCCCGACCAGCGCGAGCCTGCCCCGGCCCGGCAAGTCCAGCAGCACCGACTGGCCGCGCAGCACGACCACTCCGGCCTCCGCCAGGATCGCCGCGACCTCATCGGCGGCGCCGCTGAGGTAGTCGTGATTGCCCAGCACGGCGACCACCAAGACGCCCAGGCCAGCGCACTCGGCGGCGGCGATACGGGCCTGCTCGGCGGTGCCGCGCTGGCAGATGTCACCGCAGACCACCACTACATCCGGGTGGCTCTCACCGATCGCGGCGAGCATTCCGGCCCGCCACACCCCGGCCGAGCGCTCATCACCGATGTGCCAGTCACCCGTCACCAGCAGCCGGGGCCGCCACAACCGCGGCGCGGGCAGCGTCAGCCCATGGCCCGCTGGCCAGCTGATCAGCCGGGCCCGCGCGGCGCTAGCCGGTACCTGGCTGCCCGGCCGGCGACGCCGGCGCCGGGAGCTGGACGAGGATGAGCGCGGGCCAGGGACGTGTCCTGCGGATCGGGTTTGGTGGCGCGGTGTGGTGGCCGGGGCGGTCACAGGCCGGCTGTCCTTTCACTGGCTGGTGCTCAGGTCGCAGGGGCAACGAGGCTGGGTCAACGTTCAGGAGGCATCGCGTTCACACACGCCCGGCAGATCCCGCCTCCATAAGGCGGCCAATCCGCTGGCTGGTCCCGGCCCCGCTGCGGTGCCGGCCAGCACACCCCCGCCGGCTCTCGCCGTGTCGGCGGCCGGCCGGGCGGAGCGCGGGGTTTGGGGATCCGGGGCGCGTTGGGGTTCAGCCGCCCGGTCCTGACCCGGTCGGGGCCGGATGGATCGCGGCGCGGCCCGCCATGCTGGCGGGCACAGGGGCGCTCACACGGGGCTCGGGGCGGTCGACCATAGTTTCGGCTGCGGGTAGGTCAGATGCAGCTTCACCGCGCACGGCGCCTCCCAGCAGTACGAGACCTCCGGGCGTACCAACAGCCACCCTCCGCCAGGCCGGGCAAAGCACGCCCCGCCCGGCCAGCACGGCCCGTCATCGAACTGCCAGCCCGTCTCCAGCGCGGCCCTGGTCGACTCCTGCACCGCCCACACGTCCACGCCGCCGAACACGGCCCGGTCAATCAGGAGCACCCTGCCGGGCGGGTAGCCCTCCTCGACCCGGCCGCCGGCGGACGGCCGCACGGTGCCGGCCGGCAGGTGCTCGCCGAGCTGGAGCAGCAGCGCCCGCGCCCCCTGCTCGGCCCGTACTCGCACGTCGACCCGGATGGCGATAAACACGACCGCCGACACCGCGGTCAGCACCGCAACGCCGGCAGCGGCCAGCCCGATCCTGCGTCGTCGGGGCGTGCTCGGGTGCGCAGTGGCCGCAGAGCGGCGGGTTTCAGCGATGGCGGTGGTCATGGTGAGTGCCGGGTCCCTTTCTGGGGCGGTATCTGGGGTTCAGGCGATGCACGTGGCGTAGACCCGGTCGGGGCCGAGCTTGCCTTCGAGGTGCACACGTGCAGGCGGAGCTGGGAGGTCCAGCTGCCCGGAGAGGGCTCGCACACCGCCGACATGACGGTCACCGACACGCAGCGACAGCAGGACCTGGGCGTCGGCTGCGACGGGCTGGCCATGGACGTAGGCCCACGACGCCGTGGTCGCGCTCGTGCGGGTGACGGTCAGCCGGCCGCTCTTGCGGCCCTGGCACGGACCCTCGGTGACGGACTCGGCTTCCGCGCGCGAGGGCACAGATCGGATGGCGTCGAGGCCGCCGAAGGCGGCCAGCGCGACGGCGGCCACCACGACGACGAGCGCGGCCCCGACTCCGAGGAGGAGCCGGTGCTGGGTGCGGCGGACGGCGTGCTCGTCGGCGGCACGTTTGCGGTCCTTGGCGGCGGTGCGCACCGCTTTCCCCAGCGCCCACACGAGCAGGGCGGCCAACCCGGCTGCCGCTGCGATGATCAGCCCGGTCATGCCGTGGCCTCCCGGTCGGTCCTGTGCGTCAGGCAGGCTGTGACCGCGGCGAGGTGGCGTGGCAGGGAGTAGGTGTGCGCGGCGGTCAGGCCGGCGCGCATGCCGGCGGCGCACGTCGCCGCCGACAGCGCCGCCACGCCCAGGCGCCGGTACTCCTCGGCACCCGCCACGGCCTCAGGCACCGTGCCCGGGCCGGGCACGCGGGCTGCGGGAGTGAGGTGGCGGGCCGGCCACACGGCGCGCACCGCCCACGGCAGCGCGCGCACCGCCGGCACCGAGCAGACCAGCGCCGCGGCGAACAAGACGATCGCGGCCGGTGGCGGTGCGCCGGTCAGCGCTGGCATGCACGCCAGGACCGTGCCGGCGAGGGCTTGGGCTGCGGCCCGCCACCCGCGGCGGTGGGCCCGGCAGGTGCTGACGACGTCGCCGATGATCTGCCCGGCCACTCCGGCTCCGGCGGCAACGTCCTCAGCGGCATGACGCAGCCGGGGCTCATCGGCGGCGGCCAGGGCGAGTGCGATGCCGGCGAGCAGCAGGTCACAGCGCGCCCAGTGCTCCAGTGCCCGCTGGCAACCACAGCCGCCCCCGGACGCAGTGATCAAGATGGTCATGGGTTCCTCGCCGGGGGTGCAGGTACCGCATCGGCAATGCGGCCGACAATGTCGGTGATGTCGTCGGGCAGCGTGTCCCACCAGCACAGGGGCCGGCGCAACCGCAGGTACGGCCAGCCCCCGCGGCGCCGGATCTCTATGTCGGCGAACCAGGCCGCGCGCCGCCGCACGGCTGCGGCGATCGCCCCGGCGGCCTGTGCCCACTCGGCGACATCGGCCGCTGTGCCGTCGGCGACGATGCGCGCGGCGAGCCGGCGGCAGCGGCGGCGTGTACGAATCCGGCTGACTCCGGCCAGCAGGGTCACGGCGAGCAGCATCAGCATGCCGGACGTCGCGGCCCAGAACATGACGTTCAGCGGCGTCGCCAGCGGCGACGGCGGTGTGAAGAGCTGCGTGCCCCCGAGCAGGCCGATCGTGGCCAGCAGCCAGAAGGCGAGGAACGCCCGGGTTCGCAGCGCGCCGCGCGCGGCCTGGACTTCCCCTGCCCCGTTGCGCAGTTTCTCGGCGAGGGCTCTGATCCGCGGCACCTGGCTGTCAGCGACGGGCAGCTGGGAGGCCAGGGTGTCGGTGGCGATCGCCAGGCCGTCGAGAGCCCGCAGCACATCCAGAGCGAAGATCTCCAGACCGGCGACCTCCGCCAGCCGCCGCACCAGCCCGAGCGCGAGGAGTCTCGGCGTCAGCCGCACCGGAGCGGTCACCGCCGAGATCCGGTGAAGCAGGCGCGAGGTACCGGCGGGCCGGAGCGCGGGGCAGGGGTGGTGTGCATGGCAGATCAGGTCGTCCTTCCGGAAAGGGGGGTGGTGCGCGGTCAGGGGTGGGTGAGGTGTGCCCGTGTGGGAAGCAGAACGCGGTGGCCAAGGCGGCCAGCTGCCCTGCCCGGCTGGCCGCGCAGCGCATACGGTCAGGCGGTCAGGCGGCTTTCTGGCCTCCCGTCTGGTCCTGCTCGCTGGCGCCTGCGAGCAGGGCACAGATGAGATCAGGGACTTCGGAAGCCAGCTCCATGCTCAGCGGCCTGCCGTCGAGGAACCCGGCGAGTGCCTGGCCTTCGGCGGTGGCGGGCAGGTTGCCCGTACGGGCTGCGGTGCGCAGCCCCGCCAGCTGCGCCACCATGCCCGACAGGAACCTGCGC
Organism: Longispora albida DSM 44784; assembly: GCF_000379825.1. Classification (GTDB taxonomy): domain Bacteria; phylum Actinomycetota; class Actinomycetes; order Mycobacteriales; family Micromonosporaceae; genus Longispora; species Longispora albida. The sequence goes on along the minus strand of NZ_KB903835.1, from coordinate 98,229 downwards.
AACGCCGGGTCCGGAAGCGTGCCTCCGCAGGCCAGGGCCAGGCTGGCGGAAGGGATGATCTCCCAGATCGCGGTGTCGGTTTCAGCCGTGCCCCGTAGCTGGGTGACCAGGTGCGCGACGCACGACACCCCGGCCGGTACCTCGACCGGCTCGGGGCTGATCACCCTCGCCCCGCGCCCGAGGCGGGGCGGAAGGATTACGGCGGCGCACAACGCCAGCCTCTGCCGTGCCCTGCCCGCCCCGCCCGGCGCCAGGACCACCCCGGTCACCCCCGGCCGCCGGGCGGCCCCCAGGCCGGCTGCTGCGAGCTGCCCGGTGGTGGCTGGCTCCCACAGCACCGGCATCCCGTTGCTGGCCTTGCCCAGGACCCGCCGTCCCTCGTCCCCGGCCGACCATCGGGGTCCGATGGTGGCGACTCCGATGCCGCGCGGCGGGGTGACGTCGCTTTCGGTGAGCGGGACGAGCAGATCGTGAAAGGTAGCGCTGGTCATCGGCGGTATGTCCCCTAGCTGAAAAGAACGTGTCGAGGCGGGTGCGGGTCCTGCTGTGCCAGGGCCGGGTGCGGTGGTCACGGGTCCGGGTCGTCGCGGCGGGCGAGGTCCAGGAGTTCGGCGGCGTGGCGGTAGACGATCGGCATGGTCAGCGGCTCGGCGGCTGCCAGCTCGCCGGCCAGGCGGCCGAGCGGCGTGGCGGGAAGCTGGCCGATGCGGGCCTGTGCGCGCAGCGTCAGCCACAGCCGCAGCCGGGCGTGTATCTCGACGAGCACGCCCGTGTCAGGAAGCGGGCCGCCCAGCAGCACAGGCAGCAGGGCCTCCGGGGCCAGTTCCCACACGATGCGGTCGGTGCGCCTGCCGTCGATCGTGTACACGGAGACCATGTGCGGCAGATTCCGGTACCCGTCCGGCGGGGCGGCGGCGGGCGGAAGCGCGTGGCAGATCGCCGGGTGAACGCGGCCGAGGAGGTCGCGGCGCGTGGCCGTCAGATCGTCGGCGACCGCCAGGGCCAGGCCTGTCAGCGCGGGGGCCGGCAGCTGGCCTTCGATGTCGGTGGCCACCGCGACCGCGTTCACCCACGGAGTCCATACCGCCCGGGTGGCCTCCGCCAGGACGCTGCGCGGCGGCAGGGGCCGCCATCGCACCGTCCGGCCAGCGTGCCGGGCCAGGATCTGGCCCTCGCCGTCCGGCCCGTGATGCAGCGTGATCACACCGGTGCCCGGCACCGGGGCGCTGATCCAGGTATGCGCCTGGTGGGTGAACGGCGAGTCGTCGGCTACTGCTCGTCCTGCCACTGCCACAGCGCGCCCTCCTCGCCCTGGTAGTCGATGACGTACCGGCCGCCGGCCGTCAGCTCCAGCGGGCCGTCCGGGCCCGGCAGCCCCACCAGCGAGACAGCGTCGGCGGCGGAGGCCGGGGTGGGGGCGAGGCGGCCGATCGGGGTGATCTGGCCGCCGGGCCCGCGCCGGCTGGCGATCCAGTCCGTGCCGTCGTGATGGAGGTAGGTCTGGCCCAGCTCAAGCCAATCCCCGCCTGCCGCAGGCGCGACGGCGTCGAGGGGCTGCAAGGCCACGCCGACGACCCGGCCGCGTCTGGTCGCCCGGTCGACGCCGGTCACGTCGAGGCCGGCGACCTTTACCCACTCAGGCTGGCTGTGCCGTCCCACCACTGCCTCCGTTCGATCGGGTCTCATGCCGCCCGCAGGGCGGGCAGCGGGGCCGTCGCCCGGGCGGCCTTGGCGGCGTACATCGCCGCGTCGGCGCGCTGGAGCGCGGCATCGATGTGCTCGCCGGGCGCCAGCAGCGCGGCTCCGACGCTGCACGTGACCTCCACCGCCACGCTGACCCCGGCCGGCACCGCGAGCGCCGCTGTGACCCGTTCGGCGATCCGGCCCGCCAGCCCCGGCGCCGCCACCGCGACCGGCAGCAGGGCCGTGAACTCATCGCCGCCGTAACGGGCCACCAGCGCACCCGGCCCGCACACCGCCGACAGCCGCCTTGCAAGGTCCACGAGCAGCCGGTTGCCGGCCAGGTGCCCGAACGCGTCGTTGTGGTGTTTGAACCCGTCGGCGTCTGCGACGAGCACAATCCAGGCCCTGCCGGTGTGCCGTGCCCGGCAGGCGGTCTTCCACCCGCGCCGGTTGAGCAGGCCGGTCAGGTCGTCGGTGTGGGCGAGCGCGAGCGCCGCCGCCCCGGACCTGCGGGCCCGGCCGAGGGCGATGGTCAGCGCGCCGGCGGCGACGAGGCCGCCGGCCGCGGCGGTGAGCGCCAGGACGTCTCTGCCGCGCATCACGGGCTCACCGCGATCCCGGCTGCGGCCAGGTCATGGCGCGTCGTCCATGCCGTTGGCCAGGCTGCGGTGGCGGCGTCGCGGGCCCGCTCGGCGAACCGCGAGCTCACACACGGCCAGGCCAGGTGGCAGGACGGGTCCGCGCAGCGCCGCGCGTCGTCGGGGTGCGGGTGGTGGGTGGCGGCGAGCCGGTCGGCGGTGCGCGCCAGCCCGAGGTCGACGTCGTCGGTGGGGTTGTGCGCCGTGTCGGGCATGGCAAGCCCCCTTCCTCCTCGAAGCGATCGGGAATGGTCGGCCGCGCGGGGCGGACGAAGACACCGCCCGCCCCGCGCGGGCTATGCGGCGTGCCCCGGGCCGGGCCTCCACATGGGGAAGATCTGGGGTCCGCCGTCGGGCAGCTGGATCGGCACGCCGAGGTCCTCGTAGCCGTGCCGCCGGTACAGCTCCCGGCTGGTGAGGTCGCACGCCTCCAGGTAGGCCGGCACGCCCACCTCGTCCATGCGGGCGTGGGCGTGGTCCAGCAGCCGGCCGCCGATGCCCTTGCCTCGCCACGCCGGCTGCACACCCAGGAGCGCGAGGTGGTCGTGCGGGCTGTGCGGGTGCCGGGTCTCGAACGCCTCGTCGAGGGTCTGGAAGCGCGGCAGGTACTCGCCCGTGGCCGCCGAGAGCTGGGCGGGGTAGTCCGGCTGGTCGGGCAGCGGCGCGGTGCGCGGGAACCACACGGCGGCGCCGATCGGGTGCCCAGCCCGGGTCGCCAGCAGGATCCGGCCGTGCTCGGCGGCGGCGCGGGTGAGGATGGCGAAGAAGTCGCACATCACCGGCTCCAGGCTCAGCCGGTCGGGCACCAGCCATGCGCACACCGCCAGCGGCGGCTCGCAGAACGCGGCCGTCAGCAGACGGTTGACGACGTCGAGGTCGCCCGGGGCGGCGCGGACGATCTCGATGTCACGATCGACGTCGACGGTCAGCGGGGTCTGGGTCATGGTCTGCTCCTCGGGGGTGAGGGTGGTGGACGTGGGGTCGGCCATCGGAGGGCTTCTTCTAGGCGCGGGCCGGGGAGTCGGCCAGTTGCGCGGGCAGGTCGGCGCGCAGTCCGCGGCCGATGCGGGCGTAGACGTCGGGGTTGGTGGCCCGCAGCATCAGCCCCCACGCGCAGCCTGCGGCGGCCAGGGTGGCGAGGGCTGTGGGCACCGCCCAGCCGAGCGCGGACTCAGGGCCTACGCCCAGGACGGCGGCGAAGTTGAGGACGGCGAGGACGACCATGCCGGCCAGGGCTGCGGCGGCGACCGTCGGCGCGATCAGCCACGTCCACACCCCGGGCCGCCGACTCGAGCGGGCGAAGTAGGCGATGACCGCGACTGAGGTGGCGGCCAGTAGCACGAGCACGCCGAAGCTGCCGGCGGTGCCGGCGACGTAGAAGAGTTTGGTGACCGGGTCCCAGCCGCCGATCGCGTAGGCGACGATCACGACGCCGATCAGGGCGGTCTGCAGCAGCGACGCCGCGACCGGGGCGTGGCTGCGCCGGCCGACCCGGCCCAGCCACGCGGGCACGACGCGCTCGCGGCCCAGGCACAGCAGGTAGCGGCTCGACGTCTGGTGAAACGCCATCATGGCCGCGAACAGGGACGATGCGAACAGCACCCGCACCGCCGAGGCCATGCCGGCGCCGAGTTGCTCGCCGGCGACGGTGGCGACCATGTCCGGGCCCAGCTCGCCCGCCCTGGACAGGAACGCCTCTGGCCCGGTGGGCAGCATCATCGCCCACGCGGCACCGGCGTAGAGGACCATCAGCGCCAGCAGCGTGACGACGGTGGCTTTCGGGACGGCCTTGTCGCGGGCTTCTTCGGCGTAGGCGACGCCGTGCTCGACGCCGGCGTAGGCGAGCACGACCACGACCATCGCCGCCCCGAGCGTCGGGACGACCATCCTGTTTGGGCTGAACCCCGCCCACGGCTCGACGAGCGGCGCGGCCTGTACCATCGCTGTCGCGACGTTCGAGCTGGCGGTGGTGACCACGGCGGCGAGCTCGGCGACGCACAGGACCGCCATCACCCGACCCGACAGGGTGATCTTGCGGACGCCCAGGACGCCGACGGCGGCCCAGCAGGCGAGCGCGACCGCCCACCACGGCGGCGAGATGCCCCACCAGCCGTGCAGCAGGGGCGTGACCGCGGAGCCGATCAGCCCGTATGCGGCGGCCTGCACGCCCATGTAGGAGGCGACCGCCAGCCACGCCGCGCCGACACCGGGCGCCCTGCCGAGGCCGGCGGCGATGAACGTGTACATCCCGCCCGCGCTCGGCATGCGCTGTGCCATCGCCAGGTAGCCGACGCAGAACACCGCCAGCACGCAGCCCACCGTGACGATCGTCAGCGGCATGCCGACGACGCCGGTGGCGGTGTAGCCGGTGGGGATGACTCCGGCGTTGACGGTGAGGACGGCGGCGGCGCTGAGCATCAGCGACGTCAGGATCAGGGCGCCGAGCTGACCGGCGTTCAACGCGCGGGCCGCGCCTGCGGCGCCGGGCCGGCGGGCCGAGGTCTGGGGTGGGGACGACATCGTCTACTCCTGCAGGTCAGGATCGGGGGGTCAGCGCCGTCGAGGCGATGGTGTGCTCGACGAGGGCGAGCAGGTCGAACAGGTCCTGCGGCAGGCGGCGGACCACCGCCTTCAACGGCTCGTGCTGCCCGGGGTGGTCGCGCAGCCAGTGGTGGTGCAGGTCCAGGGCCCGGATCAGGCCCGCGAGCGCGGCGTCCGAGGTCGTCGCCCGTGGGCCGGCCGACAACTGGTTGCGGGCCACGACCGCGGCCCATTCCGCGGCGGTCGGGTCCGCTGGGCGGGGTGCGGGACGGCGGCGCAGCAGCGTCTTGTCCGGGATCAGCCACACCTTGCGGGACAGCAAGCCCTCGAGGATCCATTCGGCGGTCTCATCGGCCAGGACCCGCAACCACACTCCGGGCCCTGCTGGCGGGGAGGTGCTCAGCGCGGTGGCGAACTGCCAGCACAGCCCGTCGTAGGAGTTTGTGGTGGCGATGACCAGGCCGTCGCGGAGCTCCGCCCGGCCCGACGCCAGCTCCGCGACCAGCAGCGCGCCCGCCAGGCCGATCCCGAGCGCGACGTCGGACACGAGCGGGCGGCCCGAGTCGGGGTCATGGGCGACGGTGAACAACGCCTCGGCCAGCCCGTCGCCCGCGTCGGCCAGCAGCCGGCCATCGGCCTGCACACCGGGGCGCGGCGTCGCCGCCCACGCCGCCGCGTCCCTGCGGGCGTCCGGACCCGGCGCTTGGAGGTGTGGTGAAGGCTGGCGCGGCACGGAGTGGCGGTGCGGTGCGTCGGCGGTCACGACCGCACCGCCCGCAGACCGCACCTGACCGCGACATCGGGGGTGACCGCCAGGCCCCTCAGCTCCGGCGGGCACCCCCGCGCCCGCGCCCGTGCCCCGTTCAACGACGACACCCGGGCCGGCGTCGCCATCACGGGAATGGTCGGGGAACCGCACTCCAGGGGGCACGCCGACGCGCGGCGCGGTCGGCGGCCGGCGCGTGGAGGGAGTGTTGCTCGGGTGCGCACTGGCGGTCCTCCTCCATGGTCGGGTCACGGCGACGCAGCCTGCCTGTCACCTGCGTCGATGTCTCACCTAACGGGCGTGGCAGACGTGTCGGACAGGCGCACACAGCGGCGGTGACAATGTGTTGACAGCCGGTCGACGACCCGGCCGGGACGTCGGGCTGCCCCCTGGCGTGACCGCTGCCCTGCGTGCTGACCTGCTTCTATTGGCGCCCATAGCGGCTGCGGCGGGTAGACGGCCGATGCGGACAAGAGAGTTGTCCGCATGCTCACGCGCCGGGCGCGGCCGGGACGCCTGGGTAGCATCGCCCGGTGAGCACACCGGCGTTTGACGCCTTGACCAGCGTGGACGGCGGCCTGTTGTGGCTGGAGTCCGACGAGCACGGCACCCACTTGCGGCGGTGGACCGCCGACGCCGGAACGGCCCGTCTCACCCCGCCCGGCGTCGAGGTCGGCAACAGCCTGCACGCCTACGGCGGCGGCGCCTACACCGCCCACGCCGACGCCGTCTGGTTCTCCGAAGCAGGCGCCGACCGGGTCCGTCAGCTGCTCCTGCGGCCGGAGCCCCACCTCGCGTCAGAGCACCTCACCGCCGCGCCAGGCGGGCCCGGAGACCTGGTGTGCTTCGCCGGCGAGCTGTTCGGCGTGCAGGAGCACGACGACAGCGACACGGTGACCGTCTGGGACCTCGCCTCCGGCCAGGCCCGGGATCTGCTCAGCAGTCCGGGGTTCCTTGCAGCGCCTCGTCCCGCGCCCGGCAAGCTGGCCTGGATGTCGTGGAGCGCGGACGTGATGCCATGGGACAGCGCGCAGCTGTGGTGCGGCGACTACACCCCCGACGAGCAGGTCACCGGCGCGCGGCGGGTCGCGGGCGGGCCGCGCGAGGCGGTGGCCGAGCCGCGGTGGGGTCCAGACGGGTCGCTGTACTTCGTCTCCGACCGCACCGGCTGGATGAACCTCTACCGCTTCGACGGCCGGCAGGCGCACACGGTCGTCGAACTGGACGCCGAATGCGCGGCGGCCGGCTGGGAGCTCGGCTACAGCAGCTACGCCTTCCTCCCCAGCGGGACGATCGCCGTCATCGCCCGGCGCGGGCCGCGCGACCGGCTGGTGCTCGTCGAGCAGGGCGAGGCGCGCGAGGTCGAGCTGCCGTTCACGTCGATCAAGCCCTACCTCGCGGTCACCGGCGACCGGGTGGCGATGATCGCCGCGACGCCCCTGACCGCCCCGGCGGTCGTGCTCGTCGACCCGGACGGCGCGTTCGAGGTGATCGCCGGCCCGCCACCGCCAGCCGCGCCCCCGGCCGCCGGGCCGGTGCTGGACTCCACGGGCGGGGTGACCTACCTGCTGCACCTTCCTGAGCAGGCAGGGCCTGTGCCGCTGATCGTGCGGGCGCATCCCGGGCCGACCGACGGCATCACCTGCCGGCGCGACGCCTTCATTGACCATTTCACCCGCCACGGCTTCGCCGTCGCCGACGTCGACTACCGGGGCAGCACCGGCTACGGCCGCGCATACCGTCAGGCCCTCTATCGCCGGTGGGGCCTCGACGACGTCGCCGACTGCGCGACCGTCGCCCAGCACCTGATCGCCTCGGGCGTCACGACGGCCGGCCAGGTCATCGTCATGGGCGCCAGCGCGGGCGGCTACACCGCCCTGCACGCCGCCAGTTCGCCGGGGCCGTTCGTGGCGGCGATCGCCCGTTCCCCGATCACCGACCCGAAAGCGTGGGCCGCCTCAGTGCCGCGGTTTCAGCGCGCGCACGCCCTCGCCCTCGACGGCGGAGCCGGGCGGGTGCGCGCGGAGGAGGTGCGGGTGCCGGTGCTGCTCGTGCACGGCGCCCACGACCCGATCACCCCGGCCTCGGGCACCCTGGCGCTGGCCCGCGACCTGCAAGACCGCCACGCACCAGTCGAGGTGCTGCTCCTGGACACCGACAGCCACACCCTGTCCTCCCCGCACCTGGCCGACGCGGTGCTCGCTGCCGAGCTGCGGTTCGCCCGCCGGGTGCTCGGCTTAGGCCAGTAGCAGGTCGCGGACGTAGTCGGTGAAGTCGCGCACCGCCGGCTCGTTGCGGTAGGCGGCCAGGTCATCGCGGACATCGGCCAGGCGCTGGCGGGTGCGCGCCGAGGACGTCTGCGCGGCGTGGTCGGCGGCGCTGCGCCCGACCGCGCACGCCTCCTCGACCTGCCCGGCCCGCGCCAGAGAGGACGCCTTGAGTGCCTGGTCGATCGCCAGCCGGCGCACGTGCCGCCGCGACACCCCGAGGATCGCGTCGTCGGCCTGCTGCTGCGCCAGCGCCGGGCGCCCGAGGTCGTGGAAGGCGTGGGCGGTCTCATCGGCAAGATAGGCAGGTGAGAAGTACCGGATCCAGCCGGGCTCCTCACCCGGGACCGCGGAGCCGAGGTCGTGCTCGGCGGCCAAGATCGCCTCCGTGGCGGCCTGTTCGTCGCCTTGGCGGGCGTGGGCGCGGGCGGCGACGGCGGTGAACGCCGAGCGCACCAGCGGCCCGGCCCGATGCCGCGTGCCGCGTAGGCCGGTCCGGGCCATCCGCAGGCCGAGAGCCACGTCGCCGCGGTGCAACGCGAGGTGGGCGGTGCTCACAGCGAGGAGATAGCCGCCCAGCAGCCGGTCGCCCGCCGCGCTCGCCCACTGCAGCGCGCGCAGGTAGCAGCCCTGTGCCAGGTCGTCGTGGCCGGAGTCGATCGCCTGGTACCCGGCCAGCTCCCAGAACCCGGCGGCCGTGCGGTACAGCCGCACCGCGACCTCGTCGCTTGCGGGCCGGCCGGCGAGCAGTTGGGCCAGGTGCGTGTCGGCGTACTGGGTGACCTGCGCGAACGTCATGCCCGCGCCCTGGACGTGGTCGAGCTGGCGGAACTCCTCCAGCCGCGCCACCACCGCCTCAACGGACTCGGCGTCGATCCAGCCGACGGCCCGGTCGCCGCGCACCCGCAGGCCGGGTTCATCGTCGAGCAGCCAGTCCAACGCCACCTGCTCCACCGGCACGTCGGCTGACCGCGCGTGCTGTGGCGCCAGGCGTTGCGCCTCCACCGCCGGGCCGAAAGCGACCAGCGCGCCTCCTGCTCCCAGCGCCGTCTCCAGGGAGGTGATCAGCTCCGGGCCAGGCCAGCGCTGAGCCTTCTCAATCTTGCAAATCAAGTCGGCGCTGACGAAAGCCCGCGCACCAAGGTCGGCTTGCGACCAGCCGTGCCGCTCCCGCCACTCCCGGACCGCCGCGCCGAAGGCATGGCGAGGCGAGGTCTGCGGGAACAGCCGCCGGGGAGCCTGTGCCATCGAATAGCCTCGACCTCACGCCAGACGACGCCATCACCGACGCCGCACCTGCCCTGACCCTAGCGTCACCATCCACACCGGTCCATGATCAAGCGCGACCGCCTCGCCAGAGCTGTCATGGACCGGGCGCCGGCCGAAGGCGTTGACACCGCGATGACACTCCACACACCCGACGACGCCCCGCCCGGGCTGCCTCCCTGGGTTAGGTTGCAGACCGTGACCTACCGCATAGGAAGTCAGAGTGAAATAGCAGGTCGACGGCCCGCAAACGTCACTGATCGCATTGGAGCGCGCCGACCCCGAACGCCCCGCTCTGCCTACACAACGGTCTGACGCCATGACGATCAACGACATGCCGCCTATGTCAGCAGAATGTCGAAACTTTTCCGCAGGCTTGCCGACATCGAGAGTGTCGTGGTTGATGCCAGTTCGCCACTCGGCACCTCTGGCGTGGTGGCATACGCTGTCATACTCTGGTCGTGATTCATCCCGCTGGGTTCTGGTTGTGAGGTGGACTGGTGCTTGCGCCGGTTTCTCAATCGTCGTTGAGCGTTGAGCTGCGCTGGTTGCGGGCGTCAGCGGGCTTGACCGGTCCGGTTCTGGCTAGCGATCTGGGCACTTCGCAATCGGCGCTGTCGCGCTGGGAGAACGAACAGCGTCGCCCTCCCGCGGAGAAGGTGATCTCCTGGTTCAGGGTTTGCCTGGAGGCGACCCGGGCTCGACTGGATGACGACACGTTGACGGTTCGTGAGCATCGCCTGCTCGAGCAGGCGTTTGCTCGGATGTCGGCCGATGATTACTTGGAAGGCCTGTTGTGGCTGGCAGCGGATGCGACCGAGGTGGTCAGCAACTTCGTGATCACTCAGCGGGGGCTGGCTCAGCGGCAGCAGGAGTTGATGGATCTCGACCGGCGTGTGCGACGCTTGCGGGTCTTCCAGCCATTGATGTGTCCAGGGCCGTTTCAGACGCTTGAGTATGCGCGAGCGGTGATGCTGGGGTATGACGCGGTCACTGAGGCCGAAGCCCTGGCCGCGGCGGAGCGGCGCTTCGCTCGAGGTGAGGCGATGAAGCTGCCTGGTGCCGCTGCCTATCATGCGGTGATCACCGAGCAAGCGCTTGATCTTCGCTTGGCTCGGGCGACTGGCGATCTGCGTCAGGGGTTGCTGTCTCGGCTGGTGGAGTTCGCCCAGCTGGCGCACATCACGGTTCAGGTGATCGAACGGGCGGCACCCTACGGGCACGTACCGGTGAACTCGTTCGCGTTTTACGAGCTGGTCGACGGTGAACCATTTGCATTGACAGAGACCTATAACGCGCAGGTATCGTTCACCGCGCCCCGGGACGTGGAGCGGTATGAGGAAGTGTGGGGCCAACTGGCGGGCATGGCCTTGGACCCCGCGACGACCCGGGTGTGGCTGGAGAACGAACTGCGGATCTCGTGATTGGACGCTACGACATGACGCATCCCTCATACCCACCCTCTGACGATTTCACCAACTGGCGCACCGGGTTCGGCGAGTGTGGCAACGACGCGCCTTGCGTCGAGGTCGGGGACGGCCCGGACGGTTGGAAGGCCATCCGGGACACCAAGCAGGGGGCGGACTCCCCGGTCCTGGCTTTCACGCCGCAGGAGTGGACTGTCTTCCTGAATGGCGCCCGCGAGGGCCAGTTCGACTAGTTGACGACTCGGAGGGCACCGTGACCGTGGTGGGCGATCGCAGCACGAGGAGATTGTGGAGCCTGTACGCGGCGGTCGCGGTGTCCGCTCTCGGCGATGGCGTGTTCGCCGCCGCGATTCCTCTCGCGGCGGCGGCGTTGACGCGCGATCCGGTCGCCGTCGCGGTGGTCGGCGCGGCCGAGATGTTGCCGTGGCTGTTCGTCAGCCCGTTCGCCGGCGCGTTGGTGGATCGGTGGCCGCACCGCCGCGTCATGATCGTCTCGGACGCGGCCCGGGCCCTGCTACTGGCGGGTCTGGCGCTGCTGGTCGCCTGCGGGATGGGTTCGGTCACCGCGATCGCGATCACCGCGGCTTTGGTGATGATCGGCTACACCTTCCACAACACGGCCCAGCAGCACGTCGTGGCGGACATGACCGAGCGAGACCCGGACAGGCTGCACGAGGCCAACGGCAGGGTCAGCGCCGCCACCACCGCCGGCCGGTCGCTGATCGGCCCACCGGTCGGATCGGCCACCTTCGCCTGGTTGGCGTGGATCCCTTTCGCCGCCAACGCCGCGTCTTTCGCACTGTCGGCGGCGCTGGTCTTCCTGCTACCGAGGGACGCGCCCTCGACTGCCGCTCCAGGCGGGCATGAACCGATCTTGCGGTCCATCGGCTCGGGCGTGAAGTGGCTGGCCCGCCATCGCCTGTTGCGCGCCCTGTGCGCTCTCGTGGTGGTCGGCAACATCTCCTACGCAGGGGCGCTGTCCACCTTCGTCCTCTACGCCCAGGACGTCCTGGGCGTGAGCACGGCGGCTTACGGTCTGATGCTGTCGGCTGGGGCGGTCGGCGGAATCGTGATCAGCCTGTCGGCGAAGAGGATCATCGGTTTCCTCGGCGAGATGCGCACCCTGCTCGTCGCGCTGACCGTCCAGGTCCTGGCCTGGGCTGCAATCGCGGCGGTGCCCCTCGCCGCCGTCGCCGGGTGCGCGCTGGCCCTGGCCTCGGCAGGCACGGGCCTGGCCGGCGTGGTGGTGGTAGGCGCTCGGCAACGACTGGCCCCTCCCGCGATGCTCGGCCGCGTCGTCTCGACATTCCGCACACTGGGGGTCGGGGCACTGCCCCTGGGCGCCACGCTCGGCGGCGCGGTCGCCGCGAGCACCGACCTGCGGACTCCCTTGTGGCTCGCCGGCGGGATCCTCGCCGTCGCCGTCGCCGCTTCCGCCCGGCTCCTGCTGACGACGCGGGACGCCCCCATCGCCTGACCTGGCAGTTCTCATCCGGCGCGGCCATCACCCTGGCCGCGCCGTTTCCTTTGCCGACAGCGACCGTTATATCCCCTTGTGCGCTGGCATACAGCGGGATACGGTTTGTCAATCAAACCCCTCGATATGCCAATTCTGGCGAGGGGTGTTGTCGCTGTTCTGGAGGCGATCGGTGAGACAGAAGTCCGACCTCGACACAACCACCGTCCGCGCGCTCGCCGACGAGGCGTCGGCGACAATCACGGCGCTTGCCGCTGACCCCCAGTGCACCCATGGGCTACGGAGGGCCTTGAATGCCTGCCTGGTCGAGCTGGGTCGGTTCGAGCAGCACCTTCGCCCGTCGGCATCCGACGCGACCTCGGGCGTGCGGCGCGTGCAGATCGGGGGCGGCAAGCGCCTGCTTCCGGGGTTCTGCAACATCGACATCGCCGACCCGGCCGATCTCGTCACCGACGTCCGGGAGGGCATTCCTCTGCCCGACGGCTCCGTGGAGTTCGTGTTCACCGAGCACTTCCTCGAACACGTCGACTACCCGGTGTCGGCCAAGACCGTGCTCGCCGAGTGCCACCGGATCCTGGAACCGGGCGGCGAGCTGGTGGTCGGAGTACCCGACGCGGCCTTCGTCCTGGCCGGGTACGCGGCCGGCGACGCCGGGGTCCGGGAGCAGCTGATGTCTCGGTGGTACGGCCGCAGAGACGGACTACACGACTACGACACCTATCTCGGCGTGGTCAACCTGGTGTTTCGCGACCAGGACGCCAGCACTCGCTACAGCCCGCATCTGTGGGCCTATGACTACGAGACCCTGTCCGCGCTGTGCCGGCAGGCCGGCTTCGTAACGGTCGAACCGTGGGAACACGACCCGACCATCGGCAATCCGGACAGGGCCTGGGGCAGCGTGTACGTGGCGGCACGCAAGTGACCGGGCCGGAGGGGCACGTGCCGCGTGCGGAGCGCACGCTCGTCGTCTGCAAGCCCGACGCGGTCGCTCGCGGGTTGATCGGCCGGGTCGTGCAGCGTATTGAGGACGCCGGTCTGAAGATCGTCGGAGCGAAGATGGCGCTGATGGACGCGGCGTTCACCCGCCAGCACTACGCCGACCTCGAACAGCGTCACGGAGCCGCCGTCTACGCCGCCAACGCCGAGGCGATGCGGCGTGGCCCCGTCCTCGCCCTCGTCGTCGAAGGCGTCGAAGCGGTCGGCAACGTCCGGCGCCTGGTTGGCCCCACCTACCCCGACCAGGCGCCACCCGGGACCGTTCGGGGCGACTTCGCCCACCACTCCCGCGCCCACTGCACCGCGGCCGGCAAGGCCGTCGCCAACCTCATCCACGCCTCCGCGACACCGGAGGAGGCCGCCGCCGAGGTGGCCCTCTGGTTCTCCGAAGCGGAACTGTTCGACTACACCACCGCCGCCGAGCTCTACACGTTCTGACCCCCCGCTGGAGGAGCCGAGCCATGCCCGTGACGATCGCCGCGCTGGAAGACCAACACGCCCGCGCCCTCGCCCTCAACGACGACCGTGCCGCCGCCGAATGCGCCTACGCCCTGGCGATCCGCCACCGAGACGCCGGAAACACCGAGACCGCCCGCCAGTTCGCGCGGCAGGCGCTGGAGATCGCACACCGGTTGCCGTCGCAGACCCTGAGCGACGTCGCCTCCGACCGCCAGGCGGTGGGCGACGTGCCTCTGCCTGAGTTGTTCCACGACGGCGTCGTCGCCGCCCGGCTCGCCGACCTGCTCACCGAAGCGGGAGATCCGGATGCCCGTTGAGATCGAGTTCCGCGCCCGACTGACCGCCGCGGAGCGCGAGGTGCTGGAAGGCCGATTGCGTGTCGAGGCTCTCGACCTCGGGCAGGACGACAAGGAGATCGTCTTCTACGTCCTGCCCGACAAGCTGTTGAAGGTCGTGCGCAATCTGACCGCGCAGACCGCGATGGTCGTGGTCAAGACCAGCCGCATCGGCGAGGGCGCCGCGTTTCCCGAGATCGAGCTGCCGATCGCCGACGCCGACATCCCCGCGGCGGTCGCGGTCTTCGATGCGCTGGGCTACGCCCAGCTGCGGCACACCGCCGTCACCGAGCGCCACAACTATCGCTTCGACGGCGTGGACCTGGCGGTCAAGTGGAGCAGGGACTGGGGCCACCACGTGGAACTGGAGATCGTCCTGCCCGACACCGCCGGCCCGGAGGATCAGCTTGAGGCCGAGAGGCAGATCGGAGCGGTCGCTGACCACCTGGGCGTCACGGTGATGACCGAGGAGGAACTACGCCAGTTCACCCGCCGGTTCGAAGCCGCCGCCACCCACCCCTAGCCCGCACATCCCCCGCTTCACCTGGAAGGTGCCATGGCCGACCGTCCCATCACCGACACCACGGTGCCCTTGTTCGCCCTGGCTGCTCAGCGCAATCTTCCGCGCCACCAACACATGGACCCCGAGACGCTCAACTGGATCACCGACAACCGGCCGACATTCCTTGACGTGCCGTCCGGGACGCGGTTGCCCGTCCCGCAGGCGCCTCCGCTCGTCCCCAGGGCATGGTTCGGTGAGCCGGCCGTCGCCGGGACGATCCACGGCCTTCGCCACGGCGCACGGGTGGCCGCCCTCGCCTCGGTCCTGGCGAAGCTGCAGGGCCTATCCGATCGGGATGTGACCGAGGTGTCCATCGCCGGGGCCTTGCACGACTGCCGGCGCCTCCACGACCGCGACGACCCTGGGCACGGTGCCCGGGCCGCCGCATGGTTCGCCGAGCGCAGCACCCAGATCATCCAACGCCTCGCCCCCGAGGCCACGAATCTACGCGGGCCGATCATCGCCGCCGCGATCGAACTCCACGACGTGCCCTACGAACGGTTCACTCCACAACATCACCGGCGCTATGTCCGCGCGCCCGAGGCCGTCGACATCGTCAAAGCCGCCGACGCCCTCGACCGCTACCGGCTCCCGAAGCTCACCTGGTGGATCGACGACGCCCAACTGCGACTGATCCCACCGGACTGGCTCAAGTCCCGCGCGTTCGATCTCGTCGCCGTGAGCGAACGCCAGTACCTCGACGGTGTCGGCGATTCCGCCTGCGTCAGTCTCGCGTTGGAAGGGTGGGGTTCCGGATGGGCGTGAGCGATTCCTACCAGCAGTGGGCTGACGTCCACGTCTTCCATCATCCCCACGCCCCCGCCGTCGAGCCCTCGGATCCGATCGCCGTGCAGCTGGCCGCATGGAACCGCCGCATGGCCGACACCCCCAACGGGGAGCTGCTGGCGGACAACGTCTTGTTCGACACCCTCCGGCAGAGGCGCTCCGTCAGCCTGCTGCACGTCACGCACACCCTCGACCAGATCATCGACCGCGGTGTGCTGTACCCCAGCGGCGGCTGCCTCGTCGGCAGCGTCTACTGCACACCCCTGCGGCGCGTCGGCGGCACGTACTCGATGCACAACCTCGGCGCCTACGTCCTGCATCGCGAAACCGCGCTCGCGGCAGGCAACGGTCACACCCACGGCACGCCCACCCCGCTGATCATCGATATCGACCTGCCGCCCGGCACCAGCCGCAGCACCATCGGCATCGACTACCTACGCCTCGGCGAGATCCACCTCCAGATCTACCAGGACCTCGAATACCTCCTGGCCCGCGGGGAACGACACCGGCTCCGCGACACGATCATCGGCCGGGTCCGCGACGGCATGCCGTTCCTGGCCGCCTGCCTGACCCGGACGCTACGCGGTACCCGCACCGACCCCGCGTCCTTCCTCGACTGGCTGGCCGACGCCGTCGACCACCTGCCGATCCTCGGCTACCTGTACTTCGAGGTCCTCGCCGAGTACCTGATGCTGCACTCCAACGCACCACGAGCACGCGACCTGCGCGAACGGCGAGAATTCGACAACTGGCTGTACAAGGACCTCCTGTTCGCCGCTTTCCCCGGCATGGCCGGCCGCTTCGACCTCGCCCGCTTCCAACCCCGCGCCGCCGAACTCGCGGCTAGGCTCCCCGGACTGGACCCGACCATCGAGCTTGGCCACCTGGCTGCCTACGTCGCCGACCGTGTCGCCCTGCTGGTGTGCGCCCGGCTGCTCACCTCGACGGCGCGCGACCTGAACTGGCGGAGACTGCGCTGGGAGTTCGACGATCTGCGTCCCCACGCCGCGCCGCTCCTCGGGCACCTCATCCACCGCGAGCTGCGCGCGTTCGGCCGTTACCCCGACTTCTACTTCTACTTCGACCAGTACAAGGCGCTTCAAGCCTGGAACTACTGGAATCACCTGGACATCGTGCTCCCGTTCAATGCCACCATGCCCAAAGGCGAGATCGGTGTGAACCCCGCCTACCCCGACCTGCGGCACACCATCCGCCAGGCCGTCGTCACAGGGGACGGCTCCCTCGAAGCGGTCAAGGACCTCGACGTGACGATCGCGCCCCGCCTCATCGACCTGCGCCACACACTGATGCGCGCCCGGCCCGCGGCACAACCGTCCGGACACCGCCGACAGGAGGCCGCGTGACGACCTCGATTCCCGAACCCCGTCGGCCCCGCGACAGCTGCCCGGTCCTCGCAGGCGTCATCGGGCCACCCGCCAGCGGGAAGACCACCCTCACCCGCGAGCTCGCGGTGCTCACCCGAGCACCGGTGATCTCGCCCCGTTCGGCCATCCGAGCCGCCCGCCTGGCACACCCTGCCGCGACCGCCGCCTTCGAACCCGTCAACGAACTCGGCTGGGTCTCAGACGTCGCCCTCGGATTCGCCCTCCGCCACACCCTCGCCGCACAGCCCGCCGGCACCAGCCTGGTGCTCTTGGAGAACCTGCCCGGCGACGTGGTGCAACTCCTCGACCTGCACCTGCACGTCTCTCGCCTCGATGCACGCCTTGTCCTGCTGGTCCTGGACGCCGATGACGAAGTCCTCGCCTCCCGGGCTGCCGGCCGCAGGGTCTGCCAGACCTGCGAGCAGGATCCCACCGCTGACCCCCACGCGCCGGCGGCGACCCAGCGGGCTGACCCGGCCAGGTGCGCGGGGTGCGGTCAGCCTCTGACGTCCCGCACAGACGATGCCACCGATGTTCTGCGGCACCGGACGCGACGCCACCGCGCCTACACCGAGCCGCTCCTTCGCCTCGCGGCAACGCTGGGTGCCGTCGTCGTCCTCGACGCGCATCTCCCAACCAGCGCCCTCGTCCCGTTGGCGCTGCACGCCCTGGGAGCCGAGAGCGCCCCCATGCCGCAACGGGAATCCCCGTCGGAGCCTCCAATGCCATCCGGCGAACCGCCAGTCCCCGCGGCCACGACCGGCCGCGTCCATCCGAGGAACGAGCAGCCATGAAGATCCTTTTCGTCACCGGCAACGTCAACAAGATCCCGATCGCCCAGGGCCACCTTGACGCCTTCGGCGTCGAGGTGGAACAGATCAAGCTCGACCTCGACGAGATCCAGAGCACCTCCGTCGAGGTCGTCGCCCGCCACAAGGCGGTGGCGGCCTTCGCCGCGGTCGGCCAGCCGCTGTTCGTCGAGGACTCCGGCATGTTCATCGACGAGTTCGGCGGATGGCCCGGCCCCATGGTCAAACAACTCGTCACCGCCGTCGGCGCCCGAGGCCTCACCCATTTGGCGGACCTCACCACCGGCCGGGCATGCTCCTTCATCGCCACCCTCGCCTACGTCGACGAGAACGGCACTGTGCACACCTTCACCGAACACGGCGAGCCAGGAACCATCGCCTCGACACCCGCCGTCGACGGAGCTTTCGGAACGTGGTCGCCCCTGTGGGACGTGTTCATCCCGCCCGGCGCCGACGTGCCGCTGTCGATCCTTCCCGAGCAGGAGAGACAAGCCATCTTCGACGAGTGGAGCACGCGCTCGGTGTTCGCGCAGTTCGGCCGCTGGCTGGGTGGGACACCACTCGACGGTGACGCACCCACAGCCTGCGGTGACGCCCCGTCCGTCGAGGGACCGGCCCGGTGAGACCCGAGAACATCGCCCGCGCCCGCCAGGAACTGGGCCAAAATCTCGCGGCGGTCCGAAAGGCGATGGGCCTGTCCCAGCATGAGCTCGCGGCTCAACTCGGCTACTCCCGCTCGACGGTCGCCAACGTCGAGACCGGCCACCAGGACGGCACACGCGCCTTCTGGCAGAAATGCGATCTGGTCCTCAAAACGCGCCACACGCTGACCGCGGCATTCGACGCGATCGAAGAACTCGCCTCAGCCGCCGGCCGCGAGGAAGCCGCACGCGCCTACCGATGGATGGCTATCCCACCATCGCCGACCTCGCACGGCCCGGGGCTTCAGCGCCTCCCAGAAGGCGGCCTATCAGGGCACAATGGGAGCTTCACGGGACCTCACGGACTATGGGATCCGGAGGTACTGAGCGAGGAGGTCGCCATGGCCACCGACGAGTCCGGGCAGTTCGTGCGCCGAGCCGGGCGCCCGATCAGCACCGAACTTCTGGAGCAGTTGACGGGCGACGCCTACCACTGGGCCGACCAATTCCTGCTCCAACCACCCTATGCCGTCTTCCGGCCGATCGCTCAGATGCGCAGCTTCGTCTTCGATCTCCTCGACGCCCACCCAGACCCCGCATTCACCCGAGACCTCTACCTCCTCGCCGGGCAGTTCACCGCCCTCCTAGCCCACGCCTGCGCTGACCTCGGCCAACCCGGACCAGCCGACGCCCACGCCCGCACCGCATGGCTGTGCGCCGAACGCGCCGACCACAGCCTGCTCAAGGTGTATATCCGCTGGATCCAAGCGAACATCGCCTACTGGAATGGCGACCCCCGTCGCGCCGCCGCGCTCGCCGCCGCAGGCCGACAGCACGCCAGCACCGCCAGCAGCCGGCGACGCCTCGCTAGCCAGGAGGCCCGCGCCTACGCCGCAATGGGCGATGCCACCGCGGTCGAGCGCGCGCTGTCGGAGGCTGCCGTCGCGACCGAACCCGGCGCTGAGCGCCGATCCGATGAGGTCGGGGTGTGGTTCTTCGAACCCGGGAAAGCGTCCTACTACGCCGCCGAAGCACACCTCGCGCTGGGCGGCCGTGAACATCAGCGCCGAGCTGTAGCTGACGCCGAGCGGGCCATCGAGCTACTCACCGTCGAGCCCACCTCCAGCAGCCCAGAACTCATCGCCGCCGCCCGACAGGATCTTGCTGCGGCCCACCTCGCGCTGGAAGACCTCGATGGGGTCACGCATGCCCTGGGGCCCGTGCTTCGCCTCCCTGCCGAACACAGGACGACACCCATCACCAGCCGCATGAGAAAACTCGAGGCCGCCCTCACCGGCGACAGAAGCCTCGGCGCGCTTCATGAAGAGATCGCGCTCTTCCTCGCATATCCGGCGCACTCCCTGCCCACAACCTAGGCAAGCGACACATACGAAACGAGGACCATGACCACCCAGATCGCCGTTTGCGGGCCACGCGACTGCACGCCAGAAGACACCACCAACGCCCACCGAATCGGAGAACTCCTCGCTGACGCCGGCGCGACGGTCCTCTGCGGCGGCGGCACCGGAGTCATGGCCGCGGTCGCAGCAGGGGTTCGATCCCGCAACGGTCTCGTGATCGGCATCCGCCCCGGCGACAGTCGCGAAGACGCCTCACCCGACCTCTCGGCCGTTATCGTCACCAACATGGGCGAAGCACGCAACGCCATCCTGGTCTGGTCCGCCGACGCCGTCATCATCGTCGGCGGCTCATGGGGCACCCTCTCCGAACTCGCCCTCGCACACCGGCGCGGCGGCATACCTGTGATCAGCATCGGAGGATGGAGCATCCACGGCCCCAACGGCGAGGCCATACCCGGAACCCTAACCGCCCGCACGCCCGAACAGGCCGTTGAACTCTCTCTCACCCCTGAGGCCAGCTCGGCCCAGCCTCCGATACCGGAGAGAGCACCTTGAGCCGACCGGCCGGGACCCTGCTCCCAGGCGCGCCCCACCCACGCGAGTACCGCGAGTAACCCGAACACCGTTGGAGAGACAGCCAACGAAGCCCGCAGCCCACCAAGGAGACCAGTGGACCTGCGCTCCGTCCCCCGTAAGCACGACGACTTCCAGAGGCCCCTCGCCGCCGAGACGATCGAGGCTATGTGCCGACAGACATTCGGCGTGGACACGGTCGTGACGTCCGCGGTGGAGCTGGATGGCGGGATGTACAACTCGACCTATTGCGTCACGCTCGACGGGCACGCCGCGCCCGTGATCTTGCGTGTCGCGCCGGAACCCCCACGGCAGCGGCGCAGCGAACGGCAGCTGATGCGCACCGAGTACGCGACGCTGCCCTACCTCGCGTCCCTCGGACCGCTGGTCCCGCGCGTGCTGGGGGCAGACTTCACCGGCTCCCTGATCAACCGGGACCACATGTTCCAGAACCTGCTGCCCGGCGTGCCCGCGCCCAAGGCCCTGCGCGGCTACGACCACGCGGACTGGGGACCGCTGTTCGCCCAGCTCGGCGCGATCACCCGCCGCGTGCACGACGTGCGCGGCCCCCACTTCGGGCCGATCGCCGGGCCCGGGCACACGACGTGGAGCGAAGCGGTCGTCGCCATGTTCGCCGACCTCGCCGCCGACGTCGACGACCTCGGCCTGGACTCCGCCGACCTGTGGGAGGTGATCGACCTCGTGAGTGCCGACACGGCGGTACTCGATGAGATCACCGAACCGAGGCTCCTGCACGGAGACCTGTGGACCACCAACATCCTGCTCGCCCGCGACGCGCCCAGCCCCGTGATCACGGGGGTGCTCGACGCTGACCGGGCGCTGTGGGGCGACCCGGCTGCTGACTGGCCCATCCGCATGGCCCAGGCCCGTCCCGGACGGGAGGCGTTCTGGACCGCCTACGGCCCTCCCGACATCACGCCGGCCGGTCGCTGGCGGGCGGCGGTGTACGAGGCGCGGCATCTTGCAGCTTTGCGGCTGGAGCGCCATCGGCGCAGCGCGGCCGACGAGGTGTCGCAGTCCTACGTCGAGATGGCCGCCGTCCTCACACAGCTGGTCACCTCACGACCGGAGTAGGCCAGATATGCCGGAGTGGGCGGGGCGTGCACACGATCGGCGTCCTCCATGAAGGACGCAGCCATCACCTCGACTTCGATCTTCGCCCAGGCTTCTGGCTAGCAGCAGCGTGCGGCATCACATTGGGAGACTCATGACTTACAGTGCCGGCATCTGTATCCAAGGCGCCCGGGTGGTGCTGCGCGAACTGCGTCCCGGCGACGCGGCCGGGATCTACTCATATGCCCGCGACCCGGCAGTCACCCGTCACACGCACTGGGACGCCCACGCCGACATCACAGTCACCGAACAGACGCTGGCATTGTGGCTGGCTGAGACCGCGGCGACGCCGCGCCTGGTATTCAATCTGGCCGTCGAGCACGACGAACTGCTGGTCGGGGTGGTGCGGCTGGCGGTCACCAGCACCGTGCACCGGCGCGGCGAGTTCGGCTACGCGCTGGCGCCCGACCGGTGGGGTCAGGGCCTGGGAACCGAGGTCGCTGGCCTGCTGGTCGCGTTCGGGTTCGACACGCTCGCTCTGCACCGCATCGAAGCGGTCTGCCACCCAGACAACCAAGGGTCCAGGCGAGTGTTGGAGAAGGCTGGACTGCGGTACGAAGGCCGCATCCGCGACCACATGTTCGTGCGCGGCCAGTGGCGGGACTCGCTGAGCTACGCCATCCTCGCCGCTGAACGCCAGCCCAGTCCTGCCGCACCAGTGCTGTGCCCTGGCTGCCGCAGGTCCCCGACAGGCAGAACAACGGTGTTCCCAGCTGAACGGCCGGACTTCATGACCGGGGAAGGCGCAGACGTGACGAGCTGGGACCTGACCGCTCGAGGTGTGCGCGGGATCGGCCTCATTGAGGAAGGCGACGACCTGGCCGAGATCATCGAACGCGCGCTCCTGGACGAAGGTCACACCCTGACCGGCGACGAAGTACTGGTGGTGGCCCAGAAATTGGTGTCGAAAGCGGAGGGGCGGGTGGTGCTCCTGGCCGACGTGGCGCCGAGCGAACGAGCGCGTCGGCTGGCCGAGCGCACTGGTCGTGATCCGCGGATCTGCCAGCTGTATTTGGACGAGGCCGCCGCGGTGCTGGAGGTGAAGGGCCGTCACGTCGTCACCGTCGACCGGCGGGGGATCAAGGGCACCGGGTCGGGTGTCGACGCCTCCAACGCCGGCCCTCGGGGTGAGGGGCGGGCGGTTTTGCTGCCGGTCGACCCGGACGCCTCGGCGCGGCGGATCCGTGACGGGCTGCGGGACCGGCTCGGGGTGCGGGTGGCGGTGATCATCTCCGACAGCCTGGGGCTGGACCACCGTGACGGCGCCTACGGCGCGGCGATCGGCCTCGCTGGCATCCGTCACCTGGAGGAACCCGACGGCGAGCGCGACCTGTACGGCAACCCGGCCCGGCCGGTCATGAACCGGGTCGACGAGCTGGCCTCCACGGCGTCGATCATCATGGGGCAGACCGACGCGGGCCTCGGCGTGGTCGTCATCCGCGGCGCGTCCTACACGATCGACGAGAACGCGACCATCCAGCGCCTCATCGTCGGCCCCCCGCGACCGGACGTCGACGCCGACCTCGCCCACGACCGATGACACCCCAGACAGACACCTGCGACCCGAGCAGGGTCCGAGCCGAGGCTCTCGCCTGCCTCCGCGCTCTCGCCGGTGAGGTGGACGGCCTGGTGGTCGGGGACGAGGTGCTGCACCACACCGACAAGGCGATCGTCACCGCCGGCGCCCTGCGCGGGCAGCCGGTGGTGGTCAAACTCCTCACCAGCGGTGACGGGCACTGGCGTGCGCGGCGGGAGCACGAGGTGCGGGTGTACGCGGGCTTCGCCGCTGACCCCCCGGCGGTGACCGCGCCGCGCCTGCTGTGCGATCACGCCGGCGCGCTGACCGTGGTGTCGCGGCTGTCTGGCGTCCGGCTCGGCGAGCACCGGTTCCTCGACCACGACCCCGGCCCCGCCGTGGCCACCCGACTCCTCAAGGCCATGAGGGCTGTCGCTGCCTGGCGGCCGGGCTGGGCGCCGCCAGGCGGCGACCGCGAGGCCATCGACCGCGAGCACGGCCTCGGACACCTCAGCGCCACCGACGCTCAGGCCGCCGCCGCCCTGTTGGAGCGCTGCCCGGCGCCGGTGTTCGCGCACGGCGACGTGCTGCCCACCAATATCCTGCTCACCGACACCGGTGTGCAGCTGGTCGACTGGGAGCACGCCGACTGGCTGCTGCCCGGCTACGACCTCGCGCTGCTGGACCTGGTCGCCGGAACCGCCAGCCCGCCGCTGCGCGAGGCAATCGCCACCGAGGTCCACCAGTCACAGCTCGCCGCGGCATTCGCTGTCAACCTGGCGCTGCTGACCGCCCGCGAGATCCGCCTGCACACCGCCCTGCCTGAGCACGCGCCCGAGCGGGCCCGCCGGCTGACACTGCTGGTAGGACAGGCCGCCCGGGCGAGCCGGCTGCTGCGGGATCTGCTCTGACCGGGCGGCTACCTGCCTCCCGGCTCCGGGAGGCAGGCGATGACGTCCGTCCAGTGCGCGGCGCCGTGGCATCCGCCCGGGCACGGCGTGCCGTCGCCGGCGATGCGCACCCCCGCCTGACGGAGCAGAGCCAGGTTGCGCTGGTAGGCGGGGTGGCCGGCGAGGGCACTGTTGACGTGCGGGGCGGCCACGATCGGCAGCCGCGCGCCCAGGGCCTCGTTCAGCAGTCCGAGGGCCAGGGTGTCGTTCACGCCGGCGGCCCACCGGTTGATCGTGTTGAACGTGGCCGGGGCCGCCACGACCAGGGCGGGGTCGGACAGGACCAGGTCCTCGCCGGGCATCGGCATCCGCGACACCCACGACACGACCGGCCCGCCGTCGGCGTGCAGCCAGGTCGCCGCCGTCGGGGTGGCGATGAGGTGCGGGCTCCAGCCGGCCGCCTGCACCTGGTCGAGCAGCGTTTGGATGTGCAGCACCGGGGGCGCCGCGGACGCGATCACCCGCACCACCGGACGGATGCCGTGCGCGCTCATGGTCGGCTCGCAGGCTTGGTGTGGCAGGCGATGTAGGCGCGGCTGTCGGCGGTGAACGCCTCGCCCGCCCAGCCGCCCCATCGGCCGGCCGGGGCCAGGCCGGCGAGCTGGGCCATCAGGTCGAGTTCGGCCGGGTGTGTGTACCGCAGGTGCGACGGGTACAGCGTGATGCCGGCTTCGGTGATGACGATCTGCTGGCCGCTGATGCGCTGGGTGGTGGGGTCGTGCCGGCTGGCGTCGAGGTGCATCCAGCCGGCCGACAGGTCCCGGGCCTCCAGCCGCTGGCCCCGGTCAAAGCGGGACGGGTCGGCGACGAACCACCCCTCGATCACCAGCGCCCCGCCGTCGGCGAGCACCCGGGCAGCGTTGCGACGTCGCCTGCGGCCTCGGACAGCCGGCCGCCGGCCAGGATCCCGGCATCGAAGACACCGGCGATCTTCTCGCCGTAGGTGTCGGATTGGTAGTCACGCATGGGCAGAGTGTCAATGCCCGCCTATATCGACGCAATCGAAATTCTCCGCGCCGCTCGGGGTGGTCACGGCCGAGCCGGACGGCAGGGGCCCGGCGCGCCGGTTTGCTGTTTTCGGCCAGGTGTTCGAGGATGCCGTGGTGGAAGAACTCGCGGCTTGGCACAACGACGCAACCGGCTTCGACGAGATGATCGTCTTCGTCCGCCGTAATCCGTCCTCGGGGTCATGCGAGGTGGAGATCCGCACGCACGAGCGGTCGAAGCTGCAGGAGCTGCTGAGCGAGCCCAACGCGTTCGCCCTGGCCGCGCAGATCCGCAAGGCAGCCCGGGGCCGCTGGCGGCGGCTCGACGTCACCGCCCCGGCGTAGACGTGCCCGAGCAGCACCTTTCCCGTACCAGAGCGAGCGGAGACTGAGCTGATGTCTGGCAGCACCACAACCGCCGGGTTGCGCGCGGGCGGCTGCCTGTGCGGGAGGATCCGGTTCACGGTCAGCGGCGAAGCCGACTACCCGCACGCCTGCAGCTGCGGGCACTGCCAGCGGCGTGCTGGCGGGCCGCTGCAGACCTGGGTGTCGTTTCCTCTCGCGAGCCTCGTCTGGACGGGTGAGGATGGCGAGCCGTCGTGGTTTGACACCTTCGAGGCGAAGACCCGGCGCGGGTTCTGCCGGACCTGCGGGAGCTCGGTCGCTGCCTGGGACTATGGGAATGCCTGGATCGGCATCAACATCCCGGCCCTTGACGATGCCAGCGACCCGCGCCTCACGCCGGTCAACCAGTCGTTCCGCAGCAACGCGGTGCCCTGGCTCCCTGCGGTACCCGATAGCCAGCACGCCGACAGCTAATGGGGATCCCGCCGGGTCCGGCGCGCGCTGGCTGGCATGCGCACCCAGCACGGTTCAATGCTGCTCCGCAGCAAGTCGCGGCGGGCTCCGAGGGGTTTCGACGACCCGTCAGCCGGCCTCGCTGCCGGGGCTCGTGTCGGTGCCGGGGCGCAAAGCTGCGAGCATGTCGGATGCCCGCCGGGCGATGGCGTCGCTGCCGCGCGCGGTGGTGATGTCGATGAGGTTGCCGAGCAGGCTCGCCAGCTCCCGCACCTGCGGCCCGGTGAACGTGACGGGCCGGTCGTCGATCAGCGCGGTGCCGGGCTTGGCGAGCTGGGCGGCGACCACGCCGCGAAGGTTGTCCACGGACTTTGAGCCGAAACCGCGGATGTCCAGGAGCGCGCCGTCGCAGACTGCCGCGACTTCCTCCAAGGTGCGGTAACCACTCCGCGCTACTGCGTTGTACACCCGGGAGTCGAGCTGGCCTGCGACGTCGCGAAGCGCGGTACCCGGCACTGGCAGTGATGCGATCTGCCAGCCCTGTACGGGAAAGCACGCCCGCAGCTCGTCCGCGAGGGGGCCATCGCCGAGGATCACCACGTTCTGGCCGGTGCGGGTGACGCAGATCTCGACCGTCTCGTGGTGTCCGGTGACGGCGGTCCGGCCGAATCGGGCGCTGCTCTGGCGTTCGCGGTGAAAGGAGTCGATCGCCCGCCGCACCGCACTGGCCGGGTCAGCGTGCTCAGTTCGGCCCGGACCTGTCCCCGCACTGATCAGAGGCGCCTCGCTGGGACGAACAGCTTGAGGTTGATCATCGGTCATGGGCTTCCCCTAGGGTGTGATCAGGAACTGGGTCTCCCAGCCATACTGCGTGACGGCGACGGTGTTGGCGATACTGCGTTCCCATCTGTACGGGTTCGGGACGACGCACGACTGTCCCGCCCCCGGCCCTTGTGCCGCTCCACCGCAGCCAGCGGCTCCCGCGAGCCCACCGGCATCGTCGTTCCGGCCCAGGCACTGGGTCCGCATGGGTCAGTAGGTCACGGGCATGACCAGGTTGTCGGGGCGGCGAAACCACGCCGCGGACAGCCGGGTGCTGCTCGCGCGTTCGACGGCGACCAGCCCGGTGGGGCACAGGTACGGGCTGCCGTCGATGCCGAGGGTGAGCCCGTCCAGGTAGCGGCCCCACGCCTGCGGTTGCTCGCCCCAGCGCATCTCGGGGCCCAGCAGCTCGAAGCCACTGAGCAGCACTCCGTCTTCGGCGAGGCTCAGCTTGGACACGGCGTTGACGTTCCAGAACACGCTCGCGGTGCGGCCGAGCCGTGACATCGCCTGTAGTGCGCCGGGTACAGTGCCGCCGAAGCCGTTGGGCTCCACGAGCACCGTGGCCTGCCCGATACGGCCGGCGAGCACGGTGCCGAACGGCACGCCGTCGGCCATGTAATCCTCGGTTCGGGCCGGGTCGTCGATGCACGGCGCGTCGGCCGGGTTGGCGTTGTAGGCCAGGGCGACGGCGATGATGTCTGGGTGGCAGACGACAGTGACGCAGGCGGCGACCTCCAGATCGAACTCGTCGATGATCATCGCGCAGCGACGGACGTCGCTGCCGAACGATTCGGGTGGGATGTCCATGCGGGAGATCCTGCCGTCCGGGTACGACAACACCATCATCGCCGCTGACCGGCAGGACAGCGGCTGGGTAGTTCAGCCGGCTTGCCGCGCCTGGTGGAAGGCAACGACGGCGGCGATCACAAGCCGGGGGTTGCCGAGCCGACCGGCCATGAACAGGTCGGGGTCGGCCGCTACCACGGGAACGTCACGGCCGGAGGAGACGGTGCAGCGCAGGGTCTGCTGTTCGCCGGCGGTGTCGGTGATCACCACGCCGTAGGTTCCGTCGGGTTGGGCGGTGATCTGCTGGAGCTGCGGGGCGTTCACCGTAACGTTCCTCCTGAATCGAGATGAGTCAACCTGCCAGTTGCCCTCGGCCGTCCGCGCCCATCGGCTTGGCCGCCCGCTACGCCGGTCCGGATGCCACGACGTCCATGCCGGCTGGGTGACTGGACCACTGGATCCGCTACTTGGGCCAAGGGGTGTCGGGCACTGTTCCTGACCAGCAGGTTTGCCATCAATGATCATCATAGTGATGATCATCTGTGTTTTTGTCGGACCCTGGCTCTACCGTGCGCCTATGTCTAATTTGACGACGGAGATCCGTGATCCGCGCAGCCCGGTTGCGTTGTGGCTTCGGGAGCATTTCCCGCATCACGTGCTCTTCCAGCGGGAGTTCCGCGAGGCGGCGGGCCATGCCCGGCAGTTGCCCGCGCCGGGAGTGGCCGCGTCCACGCAGGGCACGGCTATCGACTGGTGGATTCGGCTTCTCGCAGACCCTTCGCCCAGTTTGGGTCTTGCGCTCAGTGGTGTCGCCGCCGCGCAGCGGCACGGCCTCCCGAGTGTCCAGACCGGACTGAGGCTGCTGGCTGGGCTGGGTGCGGTCAGGATGACAGACGGCCAGGCGGAGCCCGTCGCGATGGATCCCGCCCGGTTCGCAGATCGCTCCGAGGAGTGGTGGGCGAGGGTATGTTACGCGCTGGCGCTTCTGGTGGAACCGCTGCGCGCGTACTCCGTGGAGGGCTCCCGGCTCAACCGCCTCACCCCGGACTCCCCGGTACGGGAACTGCTGGCCCTGGCCACCGCGGACGAGGTCGCGGATCTGATCGGCATGCGCGAGCTGGCCCGGGAGCGTCTGCTGCCCGGGCTGCCGGGCGGCGAGATCTTTTCGGGTCCGACGTTCGATGGCAGCTTCGACTTGAGGGCGGATGCGGATCTGATCGCCGGTGGCCTGCTCCTCGACATCAAGGCCAGCCAGGGCGGCAAGCCGCGCAAGGACGGCACCCGAGCGGCCAGCCTCGGCCGCGACGACCTCGACCAGCTCCTCGGCTACACCCTCATGGACTACACCGACCGCTACCGGCTGCACTCCGTAGGCGTCTACGCCACCCGGTTCGGTCACCTCGCTGTCTGGCCGCTGGACACGTTCCTCGCGGGGCTCGCCGGCCGCCCGGTCGACCTGGCCGTTGCTCGCGCGAGTTTCGCCCGGGTGCTCCGGGAGGACCTGCCAGCCCACTGGCAGGCATCACACGCCGCCGCCTGACGCCAGGCGCAGTCCACCACAGCCTGCCGCGACCGCGCACTCCGCCTGGCATGTCGCGGCGGCAGGCCCATCCCTGACCGGCACCACACGTGAGGAATCCATGACCGCCGCGCCCAAACCCGCTGACCCGATCGACCCGCGCGCCTACGCCACCGCCGACGAACGGCTGCTGTTCATCCTCAGCCACGGCTTCTGCTACGCCCCCGGCTGCCGGGTCCCGGCTGTCACCCGCCAGCCCGGCAAGGCCACCACCTCCGTCTACATCGCCCACATCTACGCCGCCAAGCCCGGCGGCCCCCGCTACGACCCGGCCATGTCCAACGACGAACGCCGTTCGTTCGCTAACCTTCTGCTGTTGTGCAAAGTCCACCACGAGGACGTCGACGGCACCCGCGCCCACCAGTACCCCGCGCGCATCCTGCTGCAGTGGAAGCATGACCGCGAAGGGGACCTCGGGGAGCGGATGGCCGGGCTGTCGCAGCTGACCGAGCCCATGCTCAAGGCGTGCATCGACGAGGCACTGACCCGCAGCGCGGCCGAGGTACGCGGCGCCATCGACCAGCTCGCCGTGATCAACGCCGAAGCCGCCGCGCTGCTGCGGGAGACCACTGACCGTCTCCTTGACGTTCCCGTCCTCGACGACGACACCGTCGCAATGCTGTCAGGTGCCGCCGACGGCCTGCGTCACCTCGAAGACCACGCCGGTCTGCTCTACACAGCGGCCCAGGACCTGAGCCATCTCCAGGACCACACCGCGCCGCTTCTTGAAGCCGCGGACAAACTCAAACACTGGGAAGAGCACAGCATCCTGCTGCTGGAAGCCGCCGACACGCTCGGCAACCCCGATAACCACGCGAGCCTCATCCAGGCCCTCACTGATTTCAACCGCAACAGGGAAACCTGGACCTACCAGCTCAATCAGGCCGCCGAGAATATCGACCAGGCAGTCATGCGTGCGGGCCAAACGGACCTGACCAGCGAGGTGAGCAGGTCCATCGCCGGTCTCGTCGGAATCCGCGCGGAGATCGAGGCCAAACCTGACTGGATGCACAGTGTCGACGACCTGGTCGCGGCCTTCGATTTCCGAGAGAAACTGCGCTGGTTCGGCCGCGGCATGCTCACCGCCGCGATCCCCCTGATCCTGGCCGCCCTGATCACCTACATCCTGCAGCCCAGCTGGCTGTGACTAACAGCCCGCCGACCCGCGGCTCGAGCCGGCGGTACACGATGCCGCCGACTCGGCCGCGAGCCGGCTTGCCGTAGCAGATCCCGGCGCCAGCGCTTCAGGAGGGAGAAGACACCTGCTGTCACAGGGCTTCTGGCAGTGGCTGGACCGCCAGGACCGTGGCCAGGTCCTGGATCTGCGTGGAGAGTGCAGGGGCGCCGATCCTGGTGTCGATGACGTGGTGCGGCACCGGCGGCACCGATCCGATCCGCACCCCGGCCAGGAACGACTCCCACCGCTGCAGCTTGCCCGTGTCGCGGGCATGCCCTCGGGCGGTGATCCGCTCACGGAGGGTCGCCTCGTCAGAGCGCACCCAGATCAGTTCGACCGTCCCGCCGCCGAGCGCTTCGTAAAAGCCTGCCCACTGGTCGGCGTTGTGGATCTGGCCGGTGAACGGGGCCGACAGCAGTACCGGGCAGCCGTGCCGGCGGATCTCTGCCGCCGTGGCGGCCAGCGCACCGTATTCGAAGGGTTTGACGTGCTCGTCGTACCAGGGTCCTTCGCGCTCGCCCGGGTCACGGCCTGCCGCCCGCAGTGTCGCGGCGACGAACGGGCCGTAGAGGGTGTCTTTGTCGAGGAGAGCCGGGACGGGCCGCAGCAGTTCGAGCAGGAGCTGGGCGACGGTGCTCTTGCCCGCGCCGGGTGCGCCTGCTACGACGAACGCTTCTGCGTGCATCGGCACAAACTAACACCACCCCAGCACGAGTCCCATGCCTGCGAGGCTGGCGGGCGGCCGGATCAGGTCTGACGGAGGACGGTGATGCGGATGGCGAGCGCGCCGAGGGCTTCCTTGGCGGGCGGGTAGATCTCGCGCAGGACCGCCAGCTGCTGCTCGCGGGTGAGGCCGGGGTTGATCCTGCCGATCGGCTCGGCGGCGAGGAGGCTGTGAAAATCACGGTAGCGGGCTACGCGCACGACCTCGGCCAGCACCTCCTGGCTCTCACAGGTGAACAGGATCTGCTCGCCGGGTGCGATGCCTTCCCGTTCCGGATCGCAGACCCGGACCTCGACGGTTTTGCGTCCTGCCGCGAGGTGGTCGAAGAACTCGCGGCGAAGCCGCAACACCCTCCGGCGGGGCTGCGGCGCGGAACCGCCGTCACGGCCGGGCAACGCTGCTCCTATGTGGTCAGTACGTCGGTGAGGACGGTGACGAGCAGCCAGCTGGCAGGAAACATCGCCCAGCAGATCGCGGCCCCCATCCGCCGGTTGGCCTCCGCCAGGCCCGGTGCCGACACGGAGGGCAGGCGGGGCCGGGACACGATGAGGACGATGCCGATCGCGGTGAAGTATGCGAGAGCCGGGATGCCCAGCAGCGCCCAGGTCGCGGAGGCGAACCAGTCCTCAACACCGAGATGCACCGTCCACTGGCCGATCAAGGCCAGGGCGGCCGTGGCGGTGTAGACGGCGGCGTTGCGGGCCCGGGCGGGCGCGGACGGCAGGAACGCCGGACGGGCTGCGGCGTGCAAGGCGCTGGCCAGCTCGCGGCGGGACTCCTCAGCATGCCGCTCGGCATCCGCCAGCGCGCTCGTGGCGTCGGCGGGCTGCCCGGCGGGCGGCGGGGTGTCGAGCAGGGGCGGCGGGTAGCGCAGCCTGCGGGCCGCGCCGGTGATCGCGGTGGCCTGCTCGGTGAGGCGGGTGTTCAGGTCGGTGACGGCGGCGTTAGCTGTCGCTGTATGCGCGGTGGTGGTGGCGGCTGTGCCGGCCCGGTCGGTGAGGTGCTGGCAGAGCTGGCGGACGAGGGTGCGGTAGGTGGCGAAGGAGGTCACAGGGATTCTCCCGCGGTGAGGTCGTCGTGGCGGCCGGGCCAGACGAACGGGACGATCAGCTGGCGGGTGTGGTTGTGGGCGTCGAGGAGCAGGGCGCGGTTGGGGCGGGGCTGCCACTCGAGCATCGGGTCGCCGGTCAGGGTGGCGAGGTCGGGGCCTGTGACGTTGAGGGCGAGGAGGCAGGAGATCAGGTCGCGGCCTGCCGAGCCGCCGAGGTCGTCGGCGAGGCGGCGGGTACTGCGCCACCAGCCCAGCACATGCACACCCCGGCCCGGCCCGGATGCGAGAACGGCACGGAGGTCGTCGGCGCCGCTGCGGCGGGTGGCGGGGTCGCGGGCCGTGAGG
The DNA here is from genome assembly GCF_000379825.1 of Longispora albida DSM 44784. Lineage (GTDB taxonomy): Bacteria > Actinomycetota > Actinomycetes > Mycobacteriales > Micromonosporaceae > Longispora > Longispora albida. Next base: position 66,386 of record NZ_KB903835.1, on the reverse strand, counting down.
GTGGCGCTGGCGGCGTCGGCGCCGAGCAGCACGAGGTAGGTGTCCTTGCCGCCGTCGGCGAGGCCGGCCAGCACGCCCGGCAGCCCGTCTGCTGTGACCTGAGCGCAGGCATGCCCACTGGCGGCCAGGCGCATGGTGAGATCGGCGGCTGTGTCCTGGGCCGCGGCGGCCAGCGGGGCGATCAGGAACCGGACCGTGCCCGCAAGATGCTGCGCGGCGAGCGTCAGGGTCGCGGCGTGCAGGACGTCCGCTCCTACCGCGGAAGCCCCCAAAACCGCGAGGTGCCGGCCTGGGGAGGCGTCCAGCGTGACCGTCGCGACGCTGGAGGCCAGGTCCACGGCACGGCCGACCGCCAGCCGCACGACAGCAGGCTGTTCGCTGGCCAGCAGGGCGAGCACAGGGTCGACGTGCTGCTCGGCGAAGCCTTGAAACACGTGCGGCGGCGCCAGCCCCTCCGGGCGCATCGTCCACAGCCTGGTGCGCAGCGCGGCGATCGCATCCGGTGCGGCGTGCGCGTCGGGGAAGCGCACCACCCTGTTGCGGCCCGGTGCTCCGGCGGCGTCGTTGACGATCATCTGCCCGACCTGCAGGCCCTCAACCCCCGTGTTCGCCGGATCGAGAATGCCAGCCGCACCGGCCAGGGCGATACGCAGCGGAAACTGGGCGAAGATCGATTCCTTCTTGGTGACCAGGGCGTCAACACCGCTGATCGTCTGCGAGGCCAGGAGCAGGTGGATGCCGTAGGAGCGGCCCTTACGGGCCAGGTCCTCCAGCAGCCCCACGGCGACGGCGGCCTGCTTACCCGGGCCACTGAGCAGAACATGAAACTCATCGATCACGGCGACGATGCGCGGCCAATGCCCCTGCGAGTCTGCGGCCCGCAGCGCCGCGAGCGTCGTGACACCGTGCCTCTTCATCGCCCCGGAACGAGCCGTCATCTCCGTATTCAGCGAACGCAGCACCGCGATGCCGTACTCACGATCGGACTCGATGCCGATCGCGCGTGCGTGCGGAATGTAGGTGGGGTCCCGGTCCGATGGCGAAAACTCGGCGAAACTGACGCCTTCCTTGAAATCCAGCAGATACAACGCCAGCTCACGCGGGTGATACCGGGCCGCGAGTCCATACAGGACGTCGAGGAGAAACACTGTTTTGCCGCTGCCGGAACGGCCAGCGACCAGCCAGTGCGGGGTCACGTCATCAAACGCGAGTGCCACCTCGTCGCGGCCCTCGAAGCCCACCGCCGTCGACAAGCCCCGCGCCGACGAAGCCGACTGCAGTTCGCCAGGCACAAGGTCGGCGAACGTGAGCGCCGCCGCCGACCTCGCGTTCGCCGCGAGCCTGCGGCACAGCTCTGCCACCGCCTGCAGGTTCGGATCATCATCCAGGCTGACCGGCACCGGCATCCCCGACCCGTCAGCGCTGAACATCGCCTTCCCGGGCGGGTCGGCGAGCCGGGCGTACTGGCCATCGACGGCGAAGGTGAACCCGTGATCCAGCACCGGCCGCTCCCCAGGTCCGGGCGGGGGCCATCCGGCGAGCACGAAATGCAGCCGGCCACCCGGGCCGGCATGAGCCAGGGCCTGCACCCGGGCCAGGTCCGCCCGTGATTCCGGCAGCTGCCCGCACACCACCATCCACGGCGCCCCATCCAGCCGACCCTGAGCGGCCAGCGCCTGCGTGCGCCGCACATGCTCCTCAGCCTCGTCCATGACCGCCGCCACCGACTGCGCGTCGATAGCCACGGGGGCCATGCCGCCGGCGCTGATCAGCGGATGGAACGGCGTGAACACCGACCCCGCCGTCGCCCCGTCCACGAGACGGACGTCGAGAAGGCCCTGCGGCATCGCTCCCAGGAGCCGGACCAGCACGGCCCGCAGCAGCGATGACGCCGCCCGCGTCCGCAGTCCCGCGTCCACCAGCCAGTGCCCGCCACCTTCACCCAGCAGCGGCAATACCAGGGGAAACCAGGAATCCGGAGACAACCAGCCGATACCGGCGTGCAGCAGCATCGGCCCGTCCCCGGGCGGCTGCTCCCCGAGCGGCGGCAGATCCATGCCCAGCCGCCGCACGTCCAGGCCCCGCCAGCCAGGCTGCGTCAGCAGCCGGCCCGTCGCGGCGACCTCCGCCACCAAACCCCCGACAGCCGCCTCAGTACCAGCGGCGGCAGCGCCCCGCTCCGACGCACCGCGCCGTAGTGACTCCTGCGCTGCGGACAGCGAAGTGCGGGCCTGCTGGAAGGCGGTCACAGCCGCGTCGAAATGCCGCCGGACACGACTCACCGTCAACCCCCTGCTCCCCGCATCCCAAACCGCGCAACCGGCCGGAGAGTACAAGAAGATCCGCCGAATTGTCAGCCATGATCACCAAGCGTGAACTTCGATGCGATCCGCCCCTGGCAGCCCCGCCACCAGGCCAGCCGCGCCACGACCACGAACACCGGACTCCTCAATGGAGCCTGACCTGGGCATACAGCTTGCGGTCCACGGCCTGGCGCACCCGCGCATGCCGGCCTGGACCTCCCGCAGTGGGGGTAACTGAGCGTCATGGGTCTTTCGCGGAGACGAACCGTGTGCAAGGCTGTGCGCCGTCTTCACCCCTGCTGCCCGAAAGGCCGGTTCACGCATGACCGCGCTCACGGACATCCTCACCACTCTCGCCGCGGCGGTCACCGAACTCGACGAGGCCAGAACCAACACCGCGGGCGGCCGTGACCACGCCGACCGGGTCCGCACCCAGGCCCTCGGCCAAGGTCTCCTCGGCGTCGCCCAGCACATGGGCCAGGTCATCGACGCCTTCGACGACGCACAGGTCACCCTCGGCAACGCGATCAACGCCGTCACCGACGCCCGCGGCCCTGTCGGAGAGATCAAGGACGGGATGACCCCCGAGGAGGTCAAGACCCGTCTCAACACCTCCATCGCCAGCATCGAACAGGCTGCTGCAGCGATCATGGCTACCTACCCGGCGTTCGACGAAGCCGAACGCGTCATCAAAACCGCCCTCGCCGGCGGCGACCCCGGCCCCCTCCTGCGATTTGTCGACATGGCCAACCAGGCAGCCGCCCGAGGCAAACAGCAGGCCACTGAAGCCAAGACCAAGGCCGCGGCACAGATCCCGCAGGCCAGCAGCCTGGGAAACTGAGCGGGGGCAGCTCCAGCGCAGCCGTTTCTGCCGCTGCATCGGCCGGGCGCCCCTCGATCAGTCAGATTCAGCCCGGCCGATTGGCCACCGCTGGTACACACCTGCGGAGATTCCAGCAGAGATCCGGGATGCAGGCGCGAGCCTTCCTGTACGGCGGCCTTACGTGCGCGGCAAGCGCCCAGATCGAACGACCGGGATGTTCCAGGGGGAGCAGATTGTCAGCGGTGAAAACCATGACTCAACAGCGGGGCTCAGGCCCTGGTCAGCCGGTGGCTGGCCTGAGGCTGTGATCAGCCATGTGGAAGGCCATGTCGCGGCTCGCATGCGACGCCAAAATCTGACTTACTCCGTCTGGTGGGACATCGACGAGCAAGAGCTGTCCGACGCCGCATCCGTTGAGACGTTCTTCAGCCGACGCGCCGACCGCATCGCCCCACATGGCAGCAGGGCCTTCGCGTACTGGTTCGCGCCTGTCGGCGTCGAGGATGCAGAACTCAGGCTGGACATCGACTACGACGCTGGCCGGGCGGCGCTGCGGTGGCTGCCCGACGATACTCACGCCCTCGAACTGCCACAGGCTGGTCCCATCACCGTCCTGGAAACGTCAGAAGACGGCCAGCTCTCCGAAGTGCCAGCCGAACTAGCGGTGGTGTCCGTAGATTCGGCGCACTCGGCTATAGCTGAGTACGTGATGACCGGCCGAAGGCCAACACTGCTGCGATGGTCTCAGTGACGCTCACAGTCATGTACGACTACAACGGTGTCGCCTACGAGCTCACCGGGCCCGACGACGCTGCCGAGCTGTTGACCAGCAGAACCAACGGATCTTGCGGGGCGGCAGATCAGCCCAGACCATGTGGTGGGCCATCTCCGATCAGCCCCCCGACCCTCGCGCGGACCTCGACGAGGCATCGCTGCGGCTGCGCATCGACATCGATCCGGATGCTGGGAGAGCCGACGTCAGGTGGCTGCCTGACGGCACGCATGCCAAGGAACTTGAGCCCACCATCGCGCTGACCGTCGTGGAGTCCTCCTGCGCCGCCGACGTCACCATCCCCGCAGAACTCGCGGTCGTGTCCGTTCCGACCGCCAGAGCCATAGCCGTCTCCTACACCACCGACGGCCTCCGCCCGGCGAATGTGCGCTGGTCACCCTCCGCCTCCTGAAGCCAAGACACGCATACAAGACCTGCGGCCGAAAGCCGGTGAGCGGTAGTGCCCTTCATTTACATCGACTACTGCAGCGTTGAGGCCCTGCATGGGCCAGACGATGCCGCCCAGCACTTCGATATCCGTTCCGAGTCACTCAAGCCCCACGGCGGTACCGGCATGACGATCTGGCTCTGCCCGAACCTGGATGTGGATTCGGCAGATCCCCGGTCCGGGGCCGAACTCCGGATCGATATCGACGCGCAGGCCGGACGGGCAGCGGTTACCTGGATCCCGGACGGATCCCACGCCGTGGAACTTTCACCTGCTGGGCCTCTCGAAGTGTTGGAGACCGAAGGACCGCTGGTCACCATTCCAGCCGAGCTAGCGGTGGTATCTGTGGGAACCGCCCGACAGGCGGCGATCGCCTACATCACCACCGGCAGCAAGCCTGCACTCACGTGGGCAGCGGCCACAGGCAGGTTCCCTGCTGCCGTCGTGGAGTACCTGTCCGCCGGAAAACGCCCAGCCAATCTCCGGTGGTCACCGCCGCAACAGGACATGCTGGACCGCTCGGATGAAATTCATAGCCAAGTGACGCGCGTCATGACCCACTTCCACGGACAGGAAGAGGTTCTGCCTGATGGCGAAGCTGCCGGGGACTTGTTTGTTGAGCAGGCCGGCTACATCACGGCGACCGGGACCAGCGGGCAGCGCATCTGGTTCGGCCCGCCCGGTTCGCCAGAACTCAGGGTCGATGTCGATGTCGACGCCGGTCGTGCCGCGGTCTGCTGGGAACGTGATGAAACCTACGCCGTCGAGCTGCCGCCTGGCCCGGACCTCATCGTCAGCATCGACGCCGACGGGCGCACGCTTTCGGTGCCTGGCAGCAAAGCCAGGGTCTCACTGCAGTCCGCGCGCCGCATCGTGACTGTCTACGCAACGTCGGGTGCCCGCGACGATAGGGTGGCCTGGACCGCGAAGTAGCTGAGCAGCCCCAGCGCCAGCCACCCTCACTGACCGTTATCGGTGCTGCGCGATTCTGCGCGGATTGTTTGACGGATAGTCACGGGTCTGTCCAAAAGCGAGTCTGTCTTCTAGTGTGCGGGTCCGGAATACCGGACTCCTGCGAGAGGCGTGCATGGCGACTGTCACCGCTCCGATTCTGTCCGCGCTGGCCAATGCTGGTGTGGAGATCAGCGACGCGCAGGCGACGACGGCCACGACGATCGGCCACGCCGACCGGGTCCGCCAGCAGGCGCACGCCCAGGGTCTCGACGGGGTCGCGCACAGCATGTCGGACGTGGTCACCTCGATCGAGACGGTCGCCGCCAGCCTGGGCGCGGCTCATGCGGCCGTGCGCGACGCGGAGCCACCGGTGCGGGGCATCGGGTCAGGGACAACACCGCAGGAGGTCCGGGAGCGGCTGCTGGCGTCGATCGCGGCGATCGACACCTCCACGACGGCGATCACGGCCTGCTTCCCGCCGCTGGACACCGCCGAGAGCACGGTGCGCACCGCGCTCGCCGGAGCCGAGCCAGGTCCTCTGCTGCGGCTGCTCGACCAGGTCAACCAGGCCGCCGCCCGGGGCAAGCGCGCCGCCGGGACCGCCCGCAACCACGCCGCCGCGCAGATCCCCGAGGTCACTGCCATCGGAGGGCTCGGGGGCGGCGGGGGCGGCGGGGGCGGGACAACGGGAGCAGCCAAGCCGGTGAAACGGCCGGTCGGCCACGGCACGCTGATGCGGCGACTCGGCATCACCGAAGGCCCGGTGATCCTGCGGCTCGTCGAGAACCCGACAGATGACGAGCGGCTGCACCTGGTCGAGTACGTCGAGGGCGCCCAGCGCGCCCTGGAGGCCGGGCAGACCCCGGTCACCGGCCGGGTCAGTGTCCGGGGCCAGCTCAACAAAGACAAAGAGCGTGCCGCTGAGCTCGAACGCCGACGCGCCCAGGCCGCCGGGGAGCCTTACGGCGAGCTGGTGGCCGCGCACCTGCCCGACACGACGTGGACTGGGGTGGCGGATCCGCCGCAGGGCTGGGGCAGGCACACGCACCGGATGAACAGCTCGCTTGGATCGCAGTCAGCCAGATACCCTGTCGGCTATCGACCGGAAAGCTTCGAAATTGAGATCCCACGAGACGAGGACGACGACGATGAGTGACCAGGTGGACTGGAAGGCCCTCATCGGCCAGCTGATCCTCGCCAAGAACGAGGCCGACAAACTCGACCCCGACCACCTCGAACCCCTGGTCGCCCCGAACACCCCAGCCGCACCCGAAGACATCGCCGCCTTCGAGGATGCCGCCGGGGGGCCGCTGCCGGAGGAGTACCGCCAGTTCCTGGCACACGCCGACGGGTGGCGGTCGTTCTACTTCCGCGCCAAGCTGTTTGGCCTGGCCGACCTGAACGGCCAGACACCCGAGGCTGCGGTCGCCGCAGACATCCTCGACGTGTACGAGTCCGAGGACGTCTTCGAGGACCTGGACGTCACCCGCGCCGACGTGTTCCCGGTCTGCGCCGGGGTGGGCATGCGCGCCATGTTCGTCATGATCCGCCACGGCCGGCCGGATGCTGGCACGGTGATCTGGCTCGACGGCGAGGAAGTCGAACGCTACACCGGCCTGGCGGAGTTCATCGCCACCATGCGCGACTACTCCCTGCAGCAGGCCGACAAACTGCGCGCCGGGACGGCCGGTTCCTGAAGCGGCGAGGCGAGATGTGGGCTATCACCTTCTGGAACCGGAAGTGCCCGGGGAACTCGGGCCGGGCACGGTCATGGACAGCACCGTCCACCCGCCCGTGGTCTCGGCGCTGCACTACGAGATCATTGACTGGCTCGGCGATGATCTGATCGAAAGCTTCCCGTGCTACCTGGCCAGTCCGCGCCTGGCGCGGGCCATCGAGGAGTCCGGCCTGACCGGCTGCCACTTCGCGTCCGCCCAGGTGGCAATGTCCCCGCAGGCGCAGGAGCCCTTCTCCAAGGCCGAGGTGCCGCGGTTTCGCTGGCTGGTGATCGCCGGGCAGATCGGCCAGGACGACTTCGCCGTCACCGGCCAGGGCCAGATCACGGTGTCCGCTCCGGCCCTGCGGCTCCTGCGGACGTTCACGCTCGACTACTGCGGCATCACCGACGCGCCTGCCGCCTGACCGGCCGCCCCCGTCCGGCCGATCGGCCGGATCCCTTGATCTGGAGGTCACGATCGACACCGACGACGCTCGCGGCGTGGACTGGCGTGTCTTGCTCGGCATGATGATCATCGCCAAGAACGAGATCAACGAACGCGGCGGCGGCCCCTCTGAGCACTACACCTTGCCCCGTGCCCGCGCCACCGCCGACGACATCGCGGTGTTCGAGGACAAGTGGGGGGTGCGGCTGCCGGCCGACTACCGGCAGTTCCTGCTCCACGCCGACGGCTGGCCACGAATGCACTTCGAGACCACCCTGTTCGGCCTCGCCGAGCTGCGTGGCGAAGGCGACGGGCTCACCGCACCAGCCATGGTGGCGTTTCACGCCGAGCACGGCACTCTCGCTGCTGAAGGGCTGACAGCGCGCGACGTGATCGTCATCGGCGTGCATGCCGAGCATGGCACGCTCTACGCCCTGATCCGTGATGGTCACCCGCGTGCCGGGCAGGCGGTGCGCCTGAGCATGGCCACCGCCTGGTACGCCGACTTCACCAGCCTGTTCCTGGCACTGGCTGACGACGCGGTCATCCGGGCAGCCGAACGCCGGCCGCGCCGGGATCTCGACCCGGGCGACGACTGGCCCGAGCTCACCCACGGCCAGCACGCCTACCTGACCAAACTCACCTACCTGCGCGCCTGGGCTCAGGCGTCAGTACTTCGCGGGATCAGCGACAACGGGCTGAGCCTGTATGTCGCGCGCCGCGCCGCCCGCCGCAGCCCCGGCTCCCATGTCGTGCTGGCGAGGCCGGATGCCGCCGGGGACGGGCTGTGGACGCTGCTCGTCATCATCGACGGCCAGCCGAGGCGAACTCTCGTGTTCCCGCCCGGCGCGACGATCGAGCACGTCGAGGTCGACGGCCAGGCCGCGGTCGTCACATTCGGCCTCGACGCCGGGCTCCAGGCATACCTCGGGCAGCCCGCCCCCCTGACCGTGACGCTCCCTGCCGGTCACCACACCCGCCGCCCGGCAGGCAGTCCCGACGCCGTGGACCTGCGCGAGCACCTCGCCGAAATCCTCCTCGCGGCAGGATTGCGCAGCAGACAGCTCGACGATCTGGCGGCGATGTGGGCCGTTGAGGAAGCCGAACAGGCTGCAGCCCTAGCCCACGCGCTGCGCCCCGCCGCACCCGGACCGGAGATGGAGCTGCTCAGCGAGGAGCAGAACGCTGTGCTGATGGCCGAGCTCGACCGGTGCGGCCTCGGCCACCGTTTCGCCGCCATCGCGGCAAGCGCCCGGCCCGCTGTGACGATCCGCACGGCCGATCCAGGCGGGCCGCTGTCCGCGGGGGCGTCGCGGTTCGGTGGCTGCCCGGACCTTCCGCCTGGCGTGGCGTGGCCTGCTGTGGACGGGCAGCTGCGCACGTTTCTGCTGCAGCTCGACCTGGCTGCCGTCCCGCCTGTACCGGGCCTTCCGCTGCCTGACCACGGGGTGCTCAGCTTCTTCGCTGGCGACAATGCCACCGCCAGCGACCCCGGCGGCCTGGTCTGCCACTACACCGGCCCGCTCCACCGCGCACCGGCCCCGCCGGAAGGGACGGTGTTCCTCGACGAGGAAGGCGAAGTCCTGCCCGAGCGGGCGGTGACCTTCGGCTCCGCGTTGCGGCTGCCGCCGTACGGCAGCGACGCCTTCGACGCGCTCGCTCTCGGCCAGGACGAGACGGATGCCTATCTCACCGTCGTGAACCGGCTCGACGGCACCGGCGCGGGCCGTGAGGTCAGCTTCCTCGGCGGCTACCCCGACGACAGTGGCCACGACATGATCAGCGACCTGGTCTTCGCCGCCCACGGCCGCACCGACGAGCGCCTGACCCCACCCGGGGAACTCCGACGCAAGGCGCCGGGCAGCACCACCTGGGCACGCAGGCTCGCCGACTGGGAATGGTGGCACCAGCACCGCGACCAGATCGACGCCGAGATCGGCTCCTGGACCACGCTGCTGGTGTGCGACTCGCACTCGGATGCCGGGATGTGCTGGTGGGACGCCGGCACTCTCAACTTCCTCATCCGCCACACGGACCTAGCCGGTGGGCGATTCGACGCGGCACGCGTCGTACTGAGCACCAGCTGAGCAACTGACCCGCAGACTTCAGGGAGGCACAGCATGCTCACCGCAGGCCCGTCGTGACCGGAGCCGGGCACCCACCCGAGCCCAGCCCGACGGCGCGGATGCTGCTGACCTCGGCGGGACTGCGCAATCCCGCACTCCGGGCAACGCTGGCGGAGCTGCTGGGCAAGCCGTATGCCCAGGCGCGTGTCACGTTCGTGATCACGGCGGCGCTGGCGGCCCCTGGTGATCACGACTGGGTCGTGGCCGAGTTGCGGCGGGTCCACAAGCTGGGGTGGGCGCGGTTCACCGTCGTCGACCTGGCGGCCCTTCCCATGCCGATGCTGCTCGAGCAGCTGGCCGACATCGACGTGCTGTACGTGACCGGCGGCAATGCCTACCACCTCGCCCAGGTGATCCATTCCCGGCGGCTTGCCCGGTCGCTGCGCGATCTCCTCGACCGGGTGGTGTACGTCGGGGCGAGCGCCGGCTCCATGATCCTGTCCACCCACTTCACCGAACGCCTCACCGGCCTGTTCGGCACCGGCGACCCGCTATTTCAGCACCACGGGTCAGAGGCGATCTCTCCGCTCGACGTTCTCGACTTCGGTATCCACCCACACGCTGACCTCGATGCGTATGACCCGGGTCCCGCCCGCAGCCTAGGGCTGGAGACCTACGCGATCGACGACGACACCGCCGTGCGTGTGTGCGGAGGACGCATCGACGTGGTCGGCGGAGGACGCTGGATCCAGGTCCCCGGTCTCTGAGCGCGCCACGTAGTAGTCGCGGCGTTCAGCCAGGAGGCGGCGAGGCGGCGTGATCGAACCGTCGGCGTTGCTCATGGTGTGGACGATCGTCCAGTCGCCGGGGCTGCGCTCGCCGGCACCGATGGCCACAGCGGCGGCGTGCATGCAGGCGGCCAGACTCCCCTCGGGGATATCGCCGGTGACCTGCTCGATCAGCTGCACGATGACGTGCTCGCACTGCCGCATGTAGATCGTCGCGCTGAACGCCACCACGGTCGATTCCTTCGGCAACGCGTGGCGGAGGTGCTCGAATGCCCAAGCGCCGTGGCACATGTCCAACACCACTACCGGCGCCTTGACGTGCCGCTTCGGTAGATCCGGCCACAGCATCCGCGTAGCCAGGTGGTTTTTCCCGTGCACGCCCAGGGCATCCCAGAAGCCGTGCCCCGACACGATCAGCATCCGCACACGCAGCCCGATCGCCATCTTCAGCTCACGGCCATCGACGCACGGGAACCGGCAGATCGCCGAAGGCGATCCGTCCGGGAACCTCTTCCGGAGCCGTCCCTCGAGTTCTTCTGACTCCTCGACACAGGCAAACCACACCAAATGAATGCCGCGCCGCCGCGGGGTGCAGTGGCACTCCCAGGACGGCGGCCAGCCGCCCGGCCGTGCCAGCGGGGCTGCGGCCGAGCCCGCAGTCAGGCGGGATAGCGACTTCACGTGATCGTCACCGTGACCGGCAAATGGTCGCTGGCCTCGCGGGCGGCCTGGTTGTCGCGGACGCGGTGGCCGGTCACTCGGCCAGTAAGGGCGTCGGTGGCGTGGATAAGGTCGATGCGTCGCCATAGCCCGCGCTGGGCGTAGTCGTCGTCTGGGTGATGCCCGGTCGTCGGAGCCCATGGTGCTTCGGCGAGTGCTGCGGTGTCGTGGAGTCCTCCGCCGAGCAGGATGTCAGCGGCCCTGCGGTTGGCGGTCCCGGCGCGCTGCCCGTCGGGGGTGGGTGTCCAGTCGCACTGGTAGATCATGTCGCTGTACCACTCGACACCCTGGTAGGGGTCGGGGTCGTACCAGCCGGCGCCGCCGGGAGCGCGGGTGGCGGGGGTGGTGTTCATGTCGCCGCCGAGGAGGGCGGCGCCGCCGAGGGCGCGGGTCAGGATCGCGACGAGGCGTTCGGCTTCGTCTTCGCGGCGGTTCTGGCCGAACGGCGGCGCGTGGTAGGAGGCGACGGAGATCCGCTCGCCGCGGATGGTGAGGGTGAGGGCGGCCAGGCCGTGCCACATCTCGCCGGGGCCGTACACGCGGAAGGAGCGCGGGTCGGGGACGATCCAGTCGCATGTGCGCCACAGCAGGCCGAGCCCGAAGCCGTGCTGGCCCGGTGTGAACGCCCACCGGTCGGCCTCGGCGTCGTCCTCGTCGGCCCACGCTGGCTGGTAGACGCCGGTCATGCCGGTGGCCTTGGCGAGGATCTCCAGTCCGGCGGGGTGGCAGACCTCCTGCACGGCGACGATGTCGGCGTCGAGGTCACGAATCACGGCGGCCACGGCGTCGTAGCGGGCCGTCTCGTCGGGGTGCTCGCGCGGGTGCTGGCGGAGGTAGTTGTACAGGTTGTACGTCGCGAAGGTGAAGGTCTCAGGCACCGTGCCCCCGGTGAGTCAGGACTGCACGGCCCAGTCTGGCAGTGCGGCAGGTGCGGCACAAGCACCGCTCTGTCCTGGTTCAAGGACTTGGGCCGCGGCACCATGATCGTGACGAAGCGGATTAGGATCGGCGGATGCGGAGCCGGGGGCCGGAATCTCCATCCGCGGGGTCTGCGCCTGGCTGCCAGGGCGAGGAGGATGTCAGGCATGTCGGTGACGGTCTTGCCGGAGTTCACCGAGGCGGATGCCGGCAGGGTCCTGGAACTCATCAACACCGACCGTCTTCCCGGCCAGCCGGAGTGCACGGCCGAGATGCTCCGCCTGGCCGTGTCCGGGTCGAGTCCGATCGACGGGGCGTGGTGGGCGGAGCTTTCGGACCTGCGGACCCGGGTGCTGCACGGCGCAGACGGGCGGCCGGTCGGGGTGGTCGCGTTCGCACGCCGGGAGCGCGACAACGCGGGCGTCGTGCTGTGGCTGCATGCCCGGGAGGATCCGGCGCGGGTGGGGCTGCTGCTCGATCACGCGCTGGCGGAGCTGGAAGGTTGCGCGACGGTGGAGGCATTCTCCTTCGCCACGGCGCTGAGCCTGGGCCTGGAGGCGCTGCCGGTGCGCCATCGCCCCGCCACGCACGCGGCCCTCCTTGAGCGGGGGTTCACCGGCTCGGATCTGTGGCGGTACATGCGCCGCGACCTCCCCGCCGACCTGCCGGTGACCGGCTACCGGTCTGAGGCCGCCGTCGACCAGGACGGGCTCGTGCTCAGGATCGACCGCGGCGGCGAGACCGTCGCCGAGGCCACGATCGGCGACCCGGTCGCCGGTGTCGGTGTGCTGTGGTGGATCAGCGTCCAGCCGCAAGCACGCGGTGAGGGGCTCGGACTGAAGCTGCTGGGCTCCGCGCTGGAACTACTGGCCGAGCAGGGCGCACACGAGGCGATCTTGTACGTCGACGATGACGCGCCCGCCGACGGCCCGCAACGCTCGCGCGCCGCGGCGAACGCCATGTATGACCGGGCGGGCTTCACCGAGGTAGACCGCCTCTATGCCTTTGTAAGGCAGGCTTAGGCTCCGCCGGAGCGGTAGTGGTGAGGTATCCGCGGGCGGCGCCAGCCAGCCACGCATCGACGGCCGAGACCGTCAGCCGGGTCGCAGCGACCATCTCTGGATGCAGGAAGGCAAGGCTTCCGGAGCCTCCTGGCCGGGTTCGGCGGGCGCCGGTGGAGCGACGGCGTGCATCCTTCGATCGGGCGGTGACCGGGCTATGGCGCGCTGTGAGGCGGGACGACGCGTTGCCACAGCCACCAGGCCGGTGCCTGGTGTCGGGCCTGGGCGCGGGTGATGTGGTACTCGGCGTCTGGCGCCAGCCGGACGGCCCCGCCAGTGACGGGCATGGTGGTCGCGGGCACGCCCGTGGTGGTGGCCAGCCGGCACGGGCGGCGCCGGCCGCGACCTGCGGCGTGCAGCCACCACCAGCTGCCGCGGCGGACGAGCGTGTAGGTCTCGCCCTGGTGCAGCCACACGAACTCACCGCCCGGCTCAGGGCCGGCAGCGACGGTCAGCCCGGGCAGCACGGCCCGGCCTCGTACCTCGCCGGCGGCGAGGATCCCGACCGGACGCAGCTCGGTCCCAGGTTCGGCCGCCGGCGCGGGCGGGCGTGCCGGACCCTCGGCGGTGGCCTTCCGGCGCGGTGGCTTGCCGGGCCGTCCCGGCGCGCGGAGGGTGCCGACGCGCGCGATCTCCCACCGGCCGGCGGCGCCGTGCAACCGCAGCGCCCAGTCCGGGTGGCGCACCTGCAGATCGGCGAGGTGGCGGACGGCGGCCGTCACCGAATCCTCCCGTGCCACGATCGTCGGCGATGCCGGCACCAGCACCCGCGGGGCCTCGGTATCGGAATCGTTGATCACCATCGGCCTATTGTGGCCCACATCCCGGAGCCCGCCAGCGCATGAGCGCGACCACGGTACGCGGCGGCTGAACTTCAGGGGCCTCCAGTACCCGCCGGTACAGAATCTGGGCCGTTTGCGGGGCTCGGTCGGCAACCCGACTGTGCATTGCTCGGATGCTCACTGTTTGGCTTACTTGGCGTCGGTCGTGGTGATCGGCAGGATTCGAGCGGGGAGTGCGGGGATGTGTGCCGTCCGGGGCATCATTTTTGATCTTGATGGGCTGATCATCGATTCCGAGGGCGTTGATCAGATCGCCTGGCGTGAGGAGTTCGCCCGGGCGGGAGTGCCCGTTACGCCGCAGGTCTACGCGGAGTTCTGGCACTCGTGGTCATGGGAGAGGCAGATCCGGATGATCCACCGCCTCGAAGCGCTGGTTGGCTCGCCGGTGGATCAGGAGGCGATCCTCGCGTCCCGGCTCGCCCGGTACACCGAGCTGTGCGCGGACCTGCCCGCCCGGCCCGGCATCCGCGAGTGGATCACCGAGGCCCACAGGCTCGGCCTGCGGCTCGGGGTTGCGACGAATGACGACACGGGCCGCGCGGGCAAGCACCTGGCGCGGCTCGGGCTCGACGTGTTCCTGGACGCGGTGGTCGTGCTCGAGAAGGGGTTCGCGCGCAAGCCTGCCCCGGACTTGTATCTGCAGGCGCTGAAGCTTCTTGACCTGGAGCCGGGCGAGGCGGTGGCGGTCGAGGACTCCTCCCACGGGGTGGAGGCCGCGCATCGGGCTGGGATGCTCGCGATCGCGTACCCGACGCCGACCGTGTCGGCGCATACCGACTTGAGCGCGGCCGACCTGATCGCCGACGCGGCGGCCCTCACCCTCACCGACGCCCTCGCTAAGCTCGATGCCGCACCGCTAAGGCAGGGGTCATGACGGACGTGCCACCACTTTCCGGGTGCGGTGGCTAGGGTGGCCGGCATGGATCAGGATGAAGCGCGCGCCAGGCGCGACGAAGGACTCGCCGGGCTGCGGAAGATGCTGCCGCGCCGGTACGCGCGGGCCGAGGCGCTGTCCTACCGGCTGGCGCTGGCGTTCTTCGACCGCGACGCCGCCACCATCGCCGCGCTCTTCGCGCGGCTGGAAGCCGAGCACGCCGCCATCCAGGTGCCCGGCGGACTCGGAGTGCCGGCGTGGCTGATCGCCAAGCAGGTCTTGCGCCACCGCTACAACCTGATGCTCTCGGCCGTGGAAGCCGCCAGCGAGCAGCGCGTCACCTGGGGACAGGTCGTGCACGCCTCCCGCAAGCTGGCCAAACTCGCCCCGCGCGCCCAGCGCGCGGGCCTGACCCGCCTGCTCGGCGGCATGCCCACCACCAGCGGCCCTTTCGACCCGGTGCTTGCCAACAGCGTCCCCGACCCGGTGCAGGTCCTGGTGACCGCCTTGTTCACCGCCGTCGTCGCGGCCCGGGCGCCCGTTCCCGCCGAGGCCGTCCGCAGGCGGCTGCTCGACCCGGTGACCATGGCCGAGTACACGGCACTGGCCTCCCGTGACCTCGAGGACATCACTGACATCTCCGACCAGGACGCCCGCGACCTGCTCGCTACCGCCGGAGCGCCCCAGGACGTGGCCGGTGGCCCGCAGGATCCGCCGACGCTGCTGGAACGCGACCTGCTGGACGCCGCCAAACGCCACCTGCGCGACCACCCCGGCCTGCCTGCAGGCGATGCCCTTCTCGACGAGGTCGCCCTGCTGGTGCAGTCGGCGTCCGGCCGCCCGGCAGACGGCCCGGCCGCCATCAGCGACCCGGCGATCCTGCGGGCCGCGGCGCAATGGCTGATCGTCTACCTGCACCTGGCCATGGACCTGCGCGCTCTTCCCCCCAGCGTCACCCTGCCAGGGCCCCGCCCCGGGCAGGAGGTCACCCACGCCAAGATCCTGGAACTGTCCGAGCTGCTGCACGAGGAGCTCTACCCCTACCAGGTGTCCCGCCACGCCGAGTTCGCCCAACTCGCGCTGAAAACCATCCAGCCGGCCTGGCAGCACCCGATCCTGGCGTACCTGCTCGCCGAAGCCGCAGGCTGGCTCGCCGAATCCGGCCACCACATCGACCAGAAGCTGTGGTTCACCGGCGCCCGCGCCTACCTGCTGCCCATGAACCCGCCGGCCGAAGCCCTGCGCCTCCTCGACTACGACCGCCTCCAGCAACGCGCCGACCGGATGCCCGCCGACGCCGATGCAGTCGTGCTCGACCCGGCCCGGCCAGAAAGCAGCATGTGGTACGGGGAAGCGATCACCGGCGACCCGGCCGCCATGCTGCACGCCGCGGGCGCCCTGCTGGCCTGGCTGTTCGAAGAACCCGGTGTGGTCACCGACCCTATGGGCAAAGCCCTCGCCTACAGCAAGCTCGTCACCGGCATCTAGCTCCGAGTAGGGCACTGCAGGATCTGCGCCAACAAGGCCCACCAGACGATAAGTACCCCGCCGATACGGTGTTCTCGCCTTGATCAGACCGAGGTTCATGGCTCGGTAGCCCAGACCTTCTGGGCGCTCGTGAATGCCGCAACGGCAACGCCTCCGACGGTGGCGACCACCTCCAGCGATTGACCGGATATGGCAAGCATGACCGCAGCCGACGCTGCGATGAGGCCGGCCACAGCGCACGTGCCCGCCAGGACCGTGCGGCCAGATGCCTGTTTGGGAGCCCGTCTCCGCGCGGTTCGTCGAGATCGAGCCTTGTGACTCCGGGGCACAGCGAGCCTCCACAAAGCGTCCTATTAGGGCATCAGGTATGTGTCATCCATGCGACTCAGCCCGGAAGGCTGGTCTTGCACAATTGCCGGATGTCCATTCACTGTGCGGCCGATGCCCAGCCGGAGTCCACTTGGGCTGGCGCTGCGAAAGCGGCGGATTAACCTGCCAATAAACAGCAAAGGCCGTTGCGGGGTGGCCATGACCAGGGATTGACAGGTTGATCCGTCGCGACCGAAAGGGCGCACATGAGGCGTGAAGACCGCGTACGCGGCCGGATCCAGATGCTGTCCGGCCTGCACGAGCAGGATGCCCGGACCCGCGACGCACTCCTGCGGGTCTGTGACGAAGGAACCAAGCCCTCCTCGATCTACGTGGCCCGGACATTCTCCAGGCTCAAGACGCCCCTCCCCGCAGACCAGTACTCCGATCGCAACCTGCCGCCCCGCCACCTGCGTCCACCCGCAGCACAGCTCATCCGGTCCAAGGGCGTGGCGCAGCAGTTCATCCTCACAGCGCTGTTCGAAGCCCAGTGCGCCCATGGGCGTGCCGGAACACGGCAGGGAGTCAACCAGCGGCCCCTGGCCCCCAGATCAAGAGCTCATGTCGACGATGCCGCTTGGACGGATCTCATCCTGACGCCGACAGCCGAGCATGCACCGGCAGCGGTGCGTGCGGTGAGCCGGACCGACCGCCGCTTACGGCAGATCCGCGAAGCTCTGGGAACACTCGCCAGCCTGGAGCTCATCGCACTCCCGGAACCGGGAATCCAGCGCGACAGATACCAGCAGTTTCAGCTTCTTCACGAGGCCCCGCGGCCCGTCGGTGATCCCGTCCCTTACCGAGTCCCGGCACCTGGATGGTTCGGGCTTTTCGCGCTCGACGTGGCCTTCTTCACCTCGGGCTGGATCCACGTCCTCGAACCGTCAGAGATCGCTTTCCTGTGCATGCTTCAAGCACACCGTGACAGCCCGACGAGGTGGCCCGACCGCAAGCTCATCTCGATCCGGGGCCGAGACCGCGTGCGATACTACGGACTCGGAGCCGACGCCTACCGTTCCCACATACTCCTCGAGGACGCCGGGCTACTTGAAGTACTGAACCCCGTAAAGCGCCGCCCCAACGGAACCGTCGTCGGCTTCGACCCGCACAAGCCACCACCGCCCATGGAGTTCCGGATCATCGAAAGTGCCTTCGCGCAGCCCGCACTTCCCGCGATGCTCGGGGCACTACGACGGCGAGCCGAACAGCTCGGCGACCGATAGCCGGCGCGCACATCGGCAGGCGCAAACCGCCGCTACGGCACTGCATGGAATCAAACGGGCTGCAGGCTCCGCGATACAAATTGACCACACGATGACCGCACCAGCCTCGGCTGCCGGAACCAGGCACGTTCTTGCAGGTCAGAGCGCAGCGCGTGAACCCAGACCAATGGACTTCGCGGCCATCATCAGCATTCCGGAGCATTCCGGTGATCGCCCTGCGGCCCGCCAGCCCGTCCCAGCAGCGTCGGCGGCACCCGGCGCCTCCTGCTTGGCGACCGCCTGCGCGGCGGCTGCTCCAGGCCGGCAGGCGCTGGGTTGAGGCCCGGCGCCCTGCGCAAGCTCGACCCAGCACGCTCCGGCGGCGTGCCGCTCTGTTCTACGCTGGCAGGCTCTTCGGGCGGCGTCAGGACCGGCCCAGCCGGTGCTGACGGGTGTGCTGCGGCGTCGAGCCATGGCCCGCTGGCGGAACCAGCAGGGTTCTGGGTCGCCGTCCGAACCGTCTCCGGTGGTTTTCGGCGATTCCAGCTGTCGGCGTTCATGCAATTCCCCAGCACACGGTTCATGATCTTGACCATGGGGATAGTGACTTCCTGTCCATCGTGGGCATGAGGACGACGGCTGGGGCTCCGTGATGGCCAGGGTGCCGGCAGCCAGGTCGTGCCGCGAGTCGGCCGTCAGCCACAGCGGAATTTACTCACCCAGGGTTACCGGGACGCCGGGCTGCGCACCGCGGCTCGGCGACAGGGTCGAGGGCGCTAGGCAGGCATCGGGCGTGGCGCGGTGACCGTTCAGGTGCCGCACCGAGCGGGTCGCATACGGCGACCCGGTCAATGCCGGTCGTGCTATTTATTGATCATGATGTTGAGCGAACTGGCGTCTGCCCTCGGAGAAGCCGGGATTCCAGAATCGGCGTACGAAATCCGCGGCGAGGCCCTTTACGTGGGGCCAGGCGATGCTTTCCTCATCCTCAAGCGTGGCGAGGACGGCCGATGGGTGCAGGGCATCCAAGAGCGTGGCGCCTGGCGCCCCGAGGTTTACTTCGACTCCGAAGAAGAAGCGTGCCAGCACACCTATGGCCGGGTGATGCACGCAGCTCGGACATGGACTACACCTCCTAGCTGACGGTCACCGGCAAGCGGGGTAAGGCGGAGCGCCGCCCGAGCAGCACCCGACCCTGGTCGTCGAACACCACCGCGGTCACTCCGGGTAGCGGAAACGAGCCGTGGCCGATCTTGGCCCGCAGGGCGACGACGACGTCAGGAGTAGCTACCCGGCGACCCTACTGCCCCGCCACGGACCATAATCCAGTCGCCCTCAGCTGTTCAGAATCCCCAACCGTGAAACGGGGACGACGAACAACCACCTGGGGAAATGCATGACCGCCGACATTCCAGCACCGTCATTAGGGCTGACAGTGGGCTATGACTAGCAAACTACCTGCATATGGCCTATCTAGGGCTGTGACAATGGCAGTCGAGGCCACTGCCTCGGGCTGTCGCGCCTGAGCGCGCCGCAGTGCAAGGGAGGAGCCCGATGAAGGCAGACGGCGAGGTTCCGCCGACGAGCAAGAACACCAGCCACGAGAGCGGCAAGGGAGCACGGTGGTACGACCCGCCGTACAGAGCCCTCCACGCTCTGAGATGGTCCCGGCTTGGCCGACGCCTCCCGGAATCCCTCAAAGGAAAGCTGACCTACGCGCTTCATTTCCTGAACCAGTTCACCGAACACCAGCGGCACCTCGCGCAGAACCGTGACGACCTGTTCGGTGACATAGGAGTTCCGGCCGACGAGCATGTGCGTGTACCGGGCCTCTGGATGGCTGAGTTGTTCCCGCCGAGCGAGTTCGCACGCCTCAAGGCGATGATGGGAACCTCATCCTGGGACCGCTTCCGTGTCCAGTATCTGCGCCTTCAATCCAACCGGGAACTGCTGGAGAGCGCCCGCGCTGGCGGGGGCTGGCGGTGGTGGCCCGTCGCCGAGATCGTGAACGAGAACAGCACGATCACGCATACCGACGGCCAACGGACCACCCTCCCGGACGAGTTTGCGATGATCAGCCTCGTCGCCGTCCAAGTCGACGTGGGACTCACCGCGATGTTGGCCCACGTCCAGCTCACGGACACGGCGTCGCGCAAGCTCGATGAGGTCTGGCATTCGGCTCACGAACCGCGACTTGTCCGCGTCGACGGGCAGACGATCGCCGAGGACAGAATGTGGTCGGGCTTCCGGACTACCCAACAGGCCCGGCGCCGTGTCCACGATCTGGCGCGGCACTGGATGGCGCGGACCTGCCCCGGAGCCTTCGCTAGCCTGGGCCAGGCGCAGCCGCTGATGGACCTGCTGCTGACGGACCGGTTCGACCCGACCGACGCGAGCACGCCGGTGCCCCACCCTGACCGGAACGCCTTCAGAGCCTTGGGCCTGACAAGATATGAGACCTTCCCCGGAACTTGTCCCGAGCTTCCGGGACTGGTTCTCGAGCAGGTCGAGGTGGGCCTCTGTCCTGCAATGAATGGCGAGCGCACCTGGAGCCTGTGGGGCAATACTGCCAGCGTGGTGACGCAGGCCGGCTCGTTGAGCGCCTACGGGCAGGACTCAGCCCAAGCCATCGCTAGCCTGGCCGGCAAACGAACGCGCAACTTCTTCGTTCAGCTGGCCATCACCGAGCTCCTGGAACTGATGGAGCGCCGGTATGCCGCCATCCGCGACCAAGCCCGCGTTCGCCACGGCAAGTTCAAAGGCAAGGACATCCGCCGGCTGCGCGAGGACCTGCTGACGCTCAGCATCGACCTCAGCAGCATCGCCCGGGACGTCCAGGCCTTCAATGCAAGAACCTGGCGCGATGAGGGCGACTGCCAGTTCACCCTGGATGAGTCCGCGGCGCAGGCACGCAGGACGGCCGAACACGGCCACAAGCCATTTGAGGCGGTCGACTGGAACATGGACATGGCAAAGCGGCAGGGCCAACACCTCGATCGGCTTCAGACCGCCGACCGCGACTACCGCGAGATTCTGTCCACCACAGTCTCTTTAGGCGCCTCCTTGGACGCGTACCGCGTTGGACGCGTTGCGATCTGGATTGCCGTCGCGTCCCTCGCGGTCTCCGCAGCCGCGTTACTGACAGTCTCCCCCGACTCCGACGCGCCGCTGGCGAGGATCTTCAGGTGGCTCGGGTCGCTGTGGTGAACTGTTCTCGACGAGCGGCATGACACTGCTTCCGTCCACGCCTATCCGGTTGTCAACGTTCCGACAGTGTGGTCGCAGCCAAGCAGGTCGCCGCCGTGTGGCAGTCAAAAGCGGAAGAGACGGCCCCGAATCCTGAAGACCGTTCGTTCAGGGCGAATATATTGGCTGCCTCGATGTCTGGCTGCAGCAACCGCAGTTCTGAGCGACTACACCAGCATTGACCGAGCCGTTCGACTTGAGGAAGGCACATGGACGAACAGCCAGAAGACGCCTGGAACCGTATCACCGGTTCACTCGAAAGCTCATCTGACGAGGAGCTGTGGGATCAGCTTCGCCGGATGGCGGACTATCGGGGCGGCGATGCTGAGCAGAATCTGACTCTGGCCGCCATCGTCCATGCTCTCGCGGGCCGTGATGCGGCTGCGAGCGAGGCGTTCGAGGATTGGAAGGCCGTGCCGGGAGACGAGCCCGCCGGCCACATTGCTCAGTGGATGCTCGCACGCACCGGCCGGTCGGGTGCATCAGGGTGAGCCGGACGTCGGCGTCACCGGTTCGGGCAGAGGCCGCTGTCAGGTCCCGGGGCGTTGAGCCTCTCACTGCTCACCCTCGCCCGCACCGTGTCTGGCATGGCCGGTGCCTGACCTGCGGCAAGCCGACACGCCCGAGAAATGGCCGTGCCGGATGTACTCGGTGCGCCGGGGTACTCCGCGGGCAGAAGCGCAGGCTGCCCGCAGCGGCCCGGATGGCACGGCTGCTGGCTGGCGGGCAGATTCCAGCGGCTCGTGACCCCGGTCTGGGCGGCAGCGAGTGGCCCTCCCGGTGCATGATCGCTGGACATCCAGCCCCCTCCAAGATCACAAATGGTCCGGTGAAGCCTGTCGGCTGCACGAAGTGCATTCGCAAGGCTGCCAGCCAGAGGTTGTCCCTGCCGCCGCAAACCGCCGCTGCTCGTGTACGCCTGACATTGAACGAACCTCTCTCCGAGTACGTGCCCAGCCAGAGCGGCTATGTCCGATGCTTGGGCTGCGGCCGACGATCTGCTGCGATGCGCGCACTTGTATCGGGCAATGTTGATAGCTGTTCCCATTGTCGAGTCGCTACCGCAGCCGGGCGTCACTCCCGGCTTCCGGCCGATGTCGCCGTCGCCCGTGCACTGCTGCGCGCTCAGCAGCCCCTTGTGCCGTGGACCGGGCAGACTATGCGGGGCTGGCGGATGCGCTGCCTGGTGTGCGGGAACGCTGCGCCCAAGATGCTCTCGCACCTGAACCAGGGTAATGGGATCTGCGCGTACTGCGCCGAACACGGGTTCAAACCAGACCGACCGGCCGAGATATACATCGTCATCGACGAAACGCGGTCCGCAGGGAAGTACGGCATCGCCGGACTGGACAACGGCTCCTACTACCGCGTCGCGCAACACGAGCGGGAAAACTGGTCGCTCTATGAGTCCTGGACGTTCGAGGTCGGAGCGCAAGCCCAGCGCGTCGAACGCATGATTGAGCACGAACTGCGAGTCGTACAGGGGGTTCCTCAGTTCCTTCCGGCAGGATCAATGCCCCAGAACGGAGAGACGGAAACCTTCGATCTCAAGTTGTGTTCGGCTGAGCAAACCTGGGCACTGGTCAAGCGGTTCGCCCGCCAGATCGAGGACGAAGTGACGCCCACCCTCCGTGCAACGATCGCCAGGCGGCGGCGCATCCGAAACAGCCGAGCCCAGATCGAAGTCATGCACTCAGGAGCCCAGGCTCTGGAGAACTACCCCGAAGGCACTGGCTCCAAGTGGCGAATGCGCTGCCTGATCTGCGGAAAGGCGCACCCCCGGCGGCTGGCGCACCTGCGGGAAGGCCGGGCAGCCTGCCCAGCCTGCCGCCAGGACGAGATCAGCGAATCCCGGCGCGTCCCCGTACTGAGAGCCGTTGCCATCATGAGGTCTGCGCTCGCCGAACCCCTCGCCGGATACCCCAGCAACGCTGGAACACCCTGGAAGTCACGGTGCATGTACTGCGGCAGCAGAACTGACCCGAGACTAGCCAACGTCAGCAGCGGCCAGGGCGCGTGCAAGACCTGTGCTCAGACACGGTCCGGTGAAGACAGACGCCTGCCGCCCGAAACTGCTGAAGCCCGCTTCCGGGCATTAGCGCTGGAACCACTGGAAGACTACAAAGTCAACTCCGACGCCGTCCGGTGCCGGTGTTTGAACTGCGGCAAATCGTCGTCCCCGCTGCCGGGCAACGCGTTCTTCCGCAGGACCGGATGCGAGTTCTGCAATCGGCAGAAGCTGGCGGATCGATACCGGACACCTGCGGCCAGCGCCGCCATCATCATGCGCGCCGGCGCGTGGGAACCCCTCACTGAATACAGGGGAGCGAAAGAACCCTGGCTAAGCCGATGCATGCTCTGCGGCACCACGGGCAGGCCCACCAAGACCAACATCCAGCACCGTGGTGCAGGTGCACCTGAAGGACGTGCCAGGCATCGTCGACCGCGACGATCAATTACCGATAGCACCCCGGCACTGCCACTGACCTGAACCGCAGCATCAAGTACGCCGGGGCGTCCGACAGCCAATCACCTGCGCAGAACTACCCTCCAGGCATGATGGGTGGGACGAGAAGCGGGAGGAGCGCAATGCGGGCAGATGACCTTTTCGAGCCTAACGACTTCGCGGGGGCATGGGGCCAGCAGCAGGAACAACTGAAGGTTGACCTACTCGAAAGGCTGCGCCGCGCGCCAGATCCGGCCCATAGCGATCTTGAGGTCTCTGAGGCGCTCGTAGTCCTCCTGCACAGGGAATTCATGGCCTACGGCACCGATGGCGGCCAGCGCCTCGATGATCACAACATGCGGCTCGCGGTCCGCGCGACGCTCGCGGTATGCGCACGTATCGGTGTATCGGTCAAACTTCCGTGGCACGACTTCACATCGTTTCGCTCCTACTGGATCGCACATGACGGCCACGGCTCCTGGGCAGCCCGGCGGCAGATGGTCGGCGAGGCATTCGACTCTGCGCTCGCCCGGATCCTCTTTCTCCAGGAGCGGGCAGACACCGGAACCGTCGTCACGCCGGCCCTCAGCGCGCTCGACGACCCGACAGTGATCAACGACCACCTGAAACGGCTGCTGGCCAACGTCGATGCCGACCCTCGCCTCGCCGTCAGCGTGGCGAAAGACCTCGTGGAAAGCACAGCGAAACTAGTGCTTCGCGAACGCGGAATGCCATACAACTCCAAGGCGGACCTTCCCACCCTGGTCGCACAAGCCCAGCAAGCCCTCAACCTCCACGCCGCAGGGGTAACCGAAGCGACCGACGAAGCAAAAGCGCTGAAGACAATCCTCGGATCGCTCGCCCGCCTTACACAAGGCGTCACTGAACTGCGGAACCAAGTCGGCATCGGGCACGGCCGCGAGTCAGTCCCAGCCTGGATCCGCCCACGTCATGCACGCCTGGCAGCTGGAGCAGCGACCACCTGGTGCAACCTCATGCTCGAAACACTCGGCGACCCCGACGCACCCTGGCGCGCCACTCGATCTCCAGCAGCAACGCCACCCACGTAGAAGCTCGGGGCATTGGAGCTATGTATCAACGAATGCTAGGCCCGCCCAACCGGATCCACCGGACACACGGCTGCTTGCACAGTTGCGAGCAATTCAGCTCAGCGCTCCCCGACCAACTGCAACTCAGACCAGATCGAGGAATAACACCAGGGCAACGGACTTTGAGGATAATCCAAGGCGGCGTGGTCATCGTTTGGTCATCCGCAGTCCAGCGCGGTCTGTGGAATCGAACGCTGCCGGTGGAATCCCGTCCGGAATGTCCCCTCGCCCAGCGAGCCAGGGGAGTGGAAACTACCCAGGGTTATGCGGGTACTGTGGAATCTGACGCAGCGCTATGGAAGATTTGACCAATGGATTAAAAGTCCACTGCTCTACCATTGAGCTAGCAGCCCTCGGCTGACAGGGTACCTGATCAGCCCCTCTGGGCGGTTCCGGTGCCGCCCACGAGCCGCTTGCCGTGCCCCTTTGCCCACTGGTAGCCGTTTCTGGCCTTCGCCGCCGCGGGGACACCTGAGGACGCAAAGTCCGCTGGTCTCCGCTCGCCTGCGGCGCTCTGACCTGCGGAAACATAGCCTGTGCCGACGTTTTTTGTCCCTGTGGTCAACCTGTGGTCATCTTCCACCGGTCGCGCTTTTTCCGCCGCGATTCCACCAGGCGCGGTCTTGTCTCGCTCACGGGGCACTAGCTGGGCGGTCCGCTCGGCGAGTTCATGGGCTACCTCCGGGAACGGGGAGGTATAGACGTTTCCGCCCATGAGGATGGTCGAGTGACCGAGAAGGTCCTTGATGTCGAGCAGGTCGCCGCCAGCGCGCTTGGTATAGCTGGCCGCAGCGTGGCGGCCATCGCGGAGGGTGGCGGGCGGCAGACCAGCGTGCTCGACGTCGCGGCGCATGTGCGAGCTGACGACCTCGGGATTCCACGCCCGGCCGTCGGGCCGGCGGAAGAACAGGTCCACCTCGCACGTCACGTACCCGCCGCCGGTGGCCGGAGTGCGCAGAGTGACCGTCTCAGGCCACGCGGCACCTGCGGCTCGCTTCAGGCGGTCGCGGCGCTGCCGGTAGGCGGCGAGGGCGGCGGCAGCCATGTCGCTGATGGCGACGGTCCGGTCTCCTTCCTCGGTCTTGACCTCCCGGTACACCATCCGCGCGCCGTACCCGGTGATCTCATGGGTTATCGTGACCTCTTTCTGGCCGAGATCGACCTCGTCGTCGGCCACGCCGATGGACTCCCCCCGCCGCAGCCCCGACAGGAACACCAGCACATACAGCGCGTACAGGTCAGGATCATGGACCTCGGTGTCGTCGAGGAACCGCCCGGCCTGCGCCAGGGTCCACACCATGACCGGGCTCGGCTTGGCTCCCGTCCTGCGCCAGGTCAGCACGCGCTGATCCGTCCAGACCCTGGGCCGCTTCCGCACGGTCGGCGGCATCTCCAGGAAAGCAGCCGGGTTCATGCTGATCAGGCTGTACCTGCGCATCGCGTCGTTGAGCGCCTTGCGCAGCGTCGCCTGAATCCGTTTCATCGTGATAGGCCCAGCCGCCCGCGGCTGCGGTGAGGCTCCCAGCTCGGCCCGGCGGGCCATGTACGCCCGGTGCCTGGATGCCAGGCGGGTGAACATGTCCTCCACCTGCCAGGCCCGCAGTTCCCGGAGCGGGATCGAGCCGAGCTGCGGGATCAGATGCATGTAGATGTGACTGCGGTAGGCCCTGAGGGTGTTCTCGTTACCCATCCGCCGCGCGATCCACCAGGTCAGGTACTCACCAACCGTGAGGCGGGAACCCGCCGGCAACCCCGAGCGCAGCAGCCCCCTCAGCTCGCCCTCCGAAGGCAGCGGCTCAGAAGGCTCCAGCCGCCGCAGCAGCCCGCCGATCTCCCTACGCAACCGTACATCGGCGCCCGCCAGATCCAGCAGCTCGCGGGCACGTTCACGTTCTTCCGCAGCCTCTGCGCGTGACTTCCCCGGCAGCGAGCGATGCCACTGCCTAGGCCGCCCGTCCTCATCCCGGGGCAGAGTCAGCACATACCGCCACCAGCCATGGTGCGGATTCCATCCTCCGCTGGCGGTGTGCAGCAGCGGGCACCGGGTATTAAGCCTATGACCCCGCTCGTCCCTGCAACTGCAGGTCTTGGACAGTCCAGTGAGATCACGCTTCTTGCCATGCGGCCAAGGACTCATCATGATCACAACACTTAGATCGAGTTGAGTATATACCATATTGGTCAATCCCAGATTGCACGAAAACAACCTGAAACGGCTTAACTTGCCGACCCGTCCCGCCGAGAACCACAAAAACCCAGATTCACCTTGTCACCCCATGGGCTTCCACGACCTCAGCGGCCCATGGCTGTCGGCGTCATGATCGAACGCTGCCCATCAGCCAGGAATGGCGCAGGTGCACGTCGCGTCCAGCACAAGGGTCGAGTCGGATGGGCGGCATCACTGCAAGCCCAGGCCATCCATCGGGATATATCTATATCTATGGATGCGGGGCGCATCCGGCCCCGCCCGGCAGCACAGAACGCCCGTCACCGCTTGGCGCCACAAAACGCTCGTCACTGGAGGTGTCATGGCACGAATCGCCCGGCTGCTCGCCGCCATCGCGCTGGCCATCGGCGTACTCACCGTTCCAGGCACGGCACTGGCCGCGCCCGGCATCGGCGCGGAGCCCCCCACCAGGTACGACCCCGCGGCCCCTGCCGCACCACTCGGCCAGCGCAATGGGGCCGTGCAGTCGCTCTCCGCATCCGGGGGCGGCTGCGCGAACACCTACGGAGCCGGTACCTGCATCAGCTACTGGGGCAGCAAACGCCAGCTCAACGGCGACCTCTACGTCAACGCCTGGAGCAACATCGGCTACGGCGGCACCGCGTACGTCTACGTCGCCGTTAACTACACCTACTACTACAAGTACTCCAGCCGGACCTACACCCTCGGCCACTACCCCACCGTCACCCACTACACCCCCGGGTCCGGAGTCGCGTGGACAGCCGTGGACTTCTACAACTCCGCCGGCACATACCTCATGACCGCCTACAGCCCCAACCAGTACTACCCGTAACCCCAGTGATCGCCGGTAGCATCGCGAGGACCGGCTGGACGCCGCCAGGGACAATGGCGGCGTCCAGCCGGTGCATTGTCACGGCAGCGTCCCTGCCACGCTGGTGACTGCGGTGCGGATGATGGCGTAGGGCCGCGCGTTCATGTCGACTTCCCCGATAGCTGATCTGACCTGCCAGCCCCGGAAGGTGAAGGTGTCCGGGGCGAAGACCAGTTCCTGGCGTGTTCCATCCTCGGTGCGGGCGATAGCGATGCCCGGCCTGCCTGCTGCGTCGGTGATGCCGTAGGCGACGTCAACGCCGGGGATGGTAGTGGCGGCTTTGAACAGCACCGCCCGGATCTTCGGCGGAAGGTAACGATCTTTGAGGAGCGCTCCGATCGCACCGAAGGCGCCCTGCGCTGAGCCGCCGCCCTGCCGGTACAGATAGTTGCGCATCTCCCCGGGTGTCTGTGGCAGTCCCGGCTGGTAGGCCGGGTCAGGTGTGCAAGGGGTCCGCTTTCCGGGGATAGGCTTTCCGTCCGGGCCGACCGGCTGTACGGTCCCGCTGCTGCACCCTGGGACCAGGGCGCTGCCGGCCGATGTGCCGCCTTCCTGGCGGGTGAGCCCGTCTCGGGTACCGTCCGCCGACCGCCATGCGTATACCGTGACGATCTCGTAGCTAGAACTGTTCGCAGAGCCGGGCGCCACGGGGTACCGCGCCGATGTCTCTGTGAACACGAACTGGTTCGCCAGCACGGTGATCTCTGGTTCGTTTTCGGCGGTGTGCGCGGCCTTGCGCAAGAGCTCGGTGGCCTGGTGGCTGGCACCTTCTGGCTCGGGCACCCGCGTTTCCTGCAGCAAGAACATTCCAGTGACGGCTGTTGCCAGCGTGGCCAGCCCGAGGACCGGACGCTGCCACAGCCGCCTGCGCCGCCGGGCTTCCATCCGCGCGGCGGAGCGCATGATGCGATCTCGCAGTTCCTCCGACGGCGGGCCCGGCGGGTCAAACAGGTCGCCTGCCATGGCCCGGATGTCGTCTGATCTCATGCCTCCTCCTGATCATGGAGGCTCCCGGATGCTTTCTTGCGTGCCCTGTTCACGCGGGACTTGATGGTTCCCGCGGGCACTCGCAAAGTCTCCGCGGCCTCCTCGTAGGTCATGCCGTCCCAGTCAATAAGAAAAAGAGCAACACGATCATCGGGCGACAGCAGCCGCATCGCCGCGATCATCGTGAGTCTCGTCGCGTGCCTGTCCGCTTCATCGGGGACAGGCGCTTGCACATGGAGCTCACGTTCTTGTGCTTCCAGAAGCAGCAGATACCGCTTGGCTTCGGACCTCTTCTTCAGGAGGACCTTCACCAGGATGCCCATGAGCCACGACCTGACCTGCGCCCGGGCCGGGTCATAGCTTCCACGCTTCTTCATGGCGATCACAAACGCCTCATGCACAGCATCCTCCGCGGCGTCGCCCACATGGTGGTAAGCGAATTTGACCATCCCGCGGCCATGCTTGGCATACAGCGTCCCAACATCGTGCACGTCCTCCGGGTCCCCCGCACCCGGCATCGCCAGCTCAGCTACCACAGCTACTGCTGACTCCTCCCGCCATGATCCATATCCCGATCAATTCAGCTTTCAGCCGTTCCTGTCACTTGTTATTGCCGACTGACGCCAGGAAGGTTCGCGCGGAAGCCAAGATCTTTCCGCACACACCATCAAGCTCTGTCCATCATGGCTTCAGGAGACATCCCCAGCCGGCCCGGGCTGAGCCCCCAGCCGACAACCTCTCCCGCCTCCGCCAGGTGGGCCACTGCGCCGGGCCGCGAGAAATTTCTGGATCGCGTGAACCCTCAACGGCTTATACGGGAATACATAACGGACAGACACCAGCACTGGCTCTGCCGCACACACGGCGAAACGGGTGTGCGAAGAAAATCTTGAAGCCGGTTCACCCGCTTTCATGATCATTCACGGCTTTTGTTGTTGCTGGTACCGCCCGCCCGACGACCAGGAGGAACAACCACGTGCGCGCAAAACCGATGACGCGAGGCGAGGTGCAGTGCGGCACAGCCCACCCGGGGAACCTAGCCGCCGAGCCAGTGCCCGTGTCGCAGGCCCGGGGTGGGGCCCCGCGGCGTGCGGTTGCCGGCGTGTCCCCCGCACCTCAGGAGATGGCCCTGTGAACAGAACTCCCCGAGCGGCTGAGGACAACTGGATGCAGTCGTTCCACCGGCTCAACTACCCCTGGACACTGCACAAGCTCGCGTTCGCGACCTCGGACCGCGAACTCGCCAAGGATCTCGCGCAGAAGGTCTGGATGAAGTTCCTCGTCTACTACCGGTCGTCGGAGGTCACCCGCCCAGAGGCGGTCCTGCACCTGATGGTCACCGACGCCATCGTCGACTGGGGGCGGCGCCCGCCAAAGGAACGTGTCAAGCCCGTGGAAGTGACTGCCGACACCAGCCAGCGGATGATGCTGACTCCCGATCCCGGTGACATGGCAGCCGCCGACTGCCGCCGGGATCTCGCCTCCGCTCTGGCGGCCCTGCCACCGCAGCAGAGCACCGTGATGGTGCTGCGTTACTACCTGGACATGCCCCGGGCGGAAGTCGCGCACATCCTCGGTGTCTCTGAGGAGACGGTCAAAAGCAGGCTCACAGCGGCCAAGAACGCGCTGCGAGACGCCCCCGCCCTGGCGGGATACCCGGCGACTACCGGAGGTAAATGATGAGCATCGAAGACGAACTCAGGCGATTGGGGCAGGCCCGGCAGCCTGTCACCGGCGAAGAGACCGACGACGCCTACACGGCCCTCCTCGCTAGCTACGAACACGCGGCCACCGACCCCGCACAAATGCTCGGCCTGCACAACCAGATCGAAGCGGCGCTTCTTCGGCAAGCCGCCTACGAACTCGGCGTGCTCTACGCGCAAACCGGTCGGCAGGCCGAAGCCGCCCAATGGCTGCAGGAAGCCCTCAGCCGCGGATACGCCGCAGCGGAGGTGCCGCTCGCTCGGCTGACCTCGATTCCGTTCCTCGCCCCGGCCCCGCCAACTACAGCACCCCAGCCGTGCGCCGACGTGGCAAGCGAACCGCACAGCACCGTCCCCGGCCCGAGGCCGGAAATCACCGGCCAGTGGCCCGGACACACAACCAGAGGCGCCAGCCTCCCTGGTATCAGCGACCCCGGCCGCACCGCGCTGACTGAAATTTCCCGCGCCCGGCAGGAAGCCCGGGCGGAACTCGCAGCAGCCCGGGAAAAGGCTATGTCCATCGTGGCCATTGCCCACCAGCAAGCCCGCGAGCTGCGGCGTGCAGCCGAACGTGAGGCAGCCGAAGTCATCGTCGCCGCCTACGACAGCAGCGCCCATACACGCCGCGCACACGGCTATCTGTCCAGAACCCCGTACCCTCTGGCTCTGGCACAGCCCTGCCCAGACGACGACACCGCAAGCACGCAGGTCGTGCTGTGGAACGCTGTCCTGGTCGACGAATCCGACGAGATCAGATCCCAATGCGTGCGGGTGGCCTCACTCACCCAGTCATTTCCCACCACCACCGTCGCGCTGCTGTGCTTCGGCATACCCGCCATTCAGCAATCCACGCCACAAGCACTCACCGGTTCCGAACCAGATAGCCCCGCGCCCATCCGCAGGCTCATGGACTGGGCCGGCAGGAACCCCGACCCGACACCCACACCCGCGCGGGTCTCCAGCGGCATCCTCTTCGATTTCCTCCGCGAACTGGTCGCGGCCGGCGGGCCAGCCAGCCCGCCAGACAATCCCTGACCAGGAACGCCGCAGCCTGGCAGGACCCGAGCCCGATCACCAGGCATGGCGCAAGCCTGTACCCGGAACTCATAACCGCCACAACCGAACGCGCACCATGACCCGCGAACAAGGAGAACCTGTGCACCCGCACGACCCGACACAGCCCCGCACCCAGTCACCCAACTCCCGTACTGCGAACAGCAGACGTCGCCCCCGCACCACGGCAGCCTCCCGCCCCGCAAGCAAGCTGTTCACCCCGCGCAGTCTCGTCATCCACGCCATAGCCGTCCTGGTAGGGCTCATCACCGGGTTCAGCACCAGCGTCACAGCCCTCGGCACCACCACCCCCGTACTCGCCTACCTCATCGGCATCCCCGCCGGAATCACAGCGGCCATCGCAACTACAGCGGCACTCGATCGCCTCGTGTAGCCCCGGAAGACCAGCCGTGACGTCGGCGCAGAAGGCTGGGGGAGGCAGGGAACCCCCGCCTTCCTGCGGGACCATCCGGCTTGCGCCGGCCCGCCACGAGCCGGAGCTGCAGCCGGCCGCCCATCGCGACTGCGCTCTAGACGGCGAGACGATGCTCTGGCAACCAGGCGCAGAGGCGTACGCGCGGAATATTTTGGGGTAGAAATTTGAGGTATCCCATTTGCTTGGCACCCGGAGGGTGATAGTGTGACCTCGCTGGCATCAGGACTTGAGAAGGAGGCGAGCACGTGGAAGCGAACGGCCCGATGCTCGCCCAAGCCCGCGAGACCCGGAAGCTACAGCAAGCTGATGTGGCCAGGGCGATGTCCGACACTCTGGGCGAGCCAGTTTCCCAGGGCTACGTAAGCCGGGCGGAGAGCGGCAAGGTCGCTGTCGCCGGTGCTCGTTTGGAAGCGTTCTCGCAGGTCCTGGGCTATCCGGTTCCCACGCTATGCGAGCCACCAGACCCCGAGAGCGCCGTTGGTCTCATTCACCATCGCAAAAAGGCGTCGCTGGGCGCTCCTGCGCTCCGGGTGATCCACGCCAACCTGTCCTACCAGCGCCGGCAGGTCGATCGCGTGCTGCGTACCTCAGGCACCCGCGAGCTCGGCCTCTTCCGCCTTCCGGCCTCGGCTGAGGACTCGCCCGCCGACATCGCCGGGATTCTGCGGGAAAAGCTGGGGCTCGGCGACGGGCCGCTTGCGGACCTGACGGCAGTGGTTGAAGACGCCGGCGGTGTCGTCCTGCGCCGGGATCTCGGCACGCGCGAGCTGGATGCGGTGAGCTTGTGGCCGGAGGGTGCCTTCCCCTTTTTCGTCGTCAACGACTCCGCGCCCGCCGATCGCATGCGTTTCAGCCTCTCCCACGAGCTGGGACATGTGCTCATGCACGAGAAGCCGGGAGCAACGCCGGTTCAGGAGAAGGAGGCCGACCAGTTCGCCTCCGAGTTCCTGATGCCGGCTGCGGGAATCAGGAACTCGCTGCGCGGCGGGCTGGACCTGGCCACGCTGGAGAAACTGAAGCTGGTCTGGGGCGTTTCGATGGCGGCGCTGACGCGCCGTGCCCGTGATCTGGGTGTCCTCAGCGACTGGCAGTACCGCAACCTGGTCATTGAGATGAGCACACTGGGCTACAAGCTCCAGGAGCCGGTGCACATCAGGCCGGAATTTCCATCCACAGTCGCTAATGTTGTCTCGGATCTCATCCATGTCCGGGGCATGACCGTCGAGCAGCTCGCCGCTACCGCGGGGCTGTTCCCGGCGGAGTTCGAGCAGTTGTACCTCGCAACGTCGTCACAGTAGCGCCCGCAAGGGCACACCTTCCTATGAGGTGGATGAATGACGCACAGCTCCCCGCTCCCGCCGCAGCGACAGCCCGGGCAGGAGATCAAGACTGCGGCTTCTCCGGCAGGTGCCACTGCGTTGTCCGGCAGGGTGTTTCACCTGATGTCGGCCAAGTACCACCCGGTCATCCCGGAGAACCTCGACCCCATGACCACAGGCCTCTCTCTGTGCGGGCCGGAGGCGGGTAAGCGTGCAGGCGAACTCCGCGCCAAATGTCCCGTGCCCGTCGTCGCCGACATCGCCGCGTACACCCGGCATCTGGCTTCCCGCCAGGCGCCACTGCAATACCCGCCCGAACCGGACGGCGCGCTGTTCACGCTGGGCTTCTATGACGACCTGCGCGCCCGGGGGGTCACGGTGGCGGCGACTCCGACTGGCTACATCACCGGCGGTGACACGCCCGCGCTGAAGGCCGCCCGCAACATGATCCGTGAGATCGGGCGGCGCGATGTGGCTGCGCTTTTCCCCGTCGATGTCGCCTTCCTGCGCAAGGACGCCGTCGACCAGCTGATCGCGATCCTTCAGCCGACCGGGGTCCCGATCGCGCTGGTCCTCGGCGGCCAGTACAACCCGACTGACCGCTACGCCGACATCGTCGGCAATCTGCGGCGGGTGTGCCGCGAGGTACCGCAGCTCGGAGTGTGGCGCACCGACATGATCACCGGTTTCGACTGCATGGCCCACGGCGCCATGTTCACCGGGGTCGGGGCGTCGACCACACTGCGCCACGCCCCGCCTCCAGACGAGGCGACCCAGCACGGCAACGGAAGCGGCAGGCCGTCGGTACTGGTCCCGGAACTGTGGGGCTACTTCAGGGGCGACACCCTGGCCCGCCGGTGGGCGAACGCCGAACCGCTAAGCTGCGGCTGCGCCGTCTGCAAAGGACACCGCCTAGACCGCTTCGACAGCAGCGATCCAGAAATCAGGGCCGAGGCGCTCGAGCACAACGTGGCCGCCTGGAGCCTCTTCTGGGCACAGATGCGGCCGATGACCCTCGCCCAGCGGCAAGCCTGGCTGATCGATCAGGTCCAGCGTGCCGCGAAGGCCTACCCGGCCGAAAACGAGCGCATCCAGCAACCGGGCGCATTCCAGCCAGGCGAGACCCTCAAACGGATGGCGAAACTGGCGGAGCTACTACCGGCCAGCCACTGAGGCGACCTGCGAGTAGAGCTTCTCAGCGAACAGCCAGCCGGCGGGTGTGAACCGTTGGCGGACATACGGCGCCGGAGGCACCAGCACCTCCGGCCGTCCCCGGAAGCCAGCCAGTACCCCGATACCGAACCGCTCCGCCTCGCAGAACAGCTCATCGTGATCGCCCGGCAGCCCCGGAAGCCACATCGCCCGGGCGCTGAACGGGGCGTAACGGCCAGCGGCATGCAGCCCTGTCCGCCAGTTCAGGGCAGGAACAACGACGAGATCCACCCGGACAGGGTTCTGCACCCGCCTGACGACATTGCAACCATCGAAGTCCAGCACCCCGGCCGGCAGCCGGGCAAGTATCCTCCGCTGATGCCTGGACAGCGACGCGACAGGCACGGGAAGTCCCGCAGGCAGGGAAAACAGCAGGTCCAGAACATCAGTGCTTTCAATGGATCCCAGCCCGGCCCGCATCCGGCGATGATGCTCGGCGGTGTCGAGGCGATGTCCTGCGAAGGCCCGGGCTCCCCACATGCGGATTGGCGTCCACACGGACTCGGATGCCAGGAAGTCGGCGAGGGATCTGGGGTGCCACCTCGGCACGGTCGCTTCGGCGAAGGCACTGGTCGGTGAACCTGTCACATGATCACCTGATCCTGTCGTATTCCGACCTGCAGCCAGCCAGGGCTTCCCGCGCCCGCTGGGGCCGTTCACCCGGAGCTTCTTGATCGCTTGTCTTTCTACCATCGCTCTAGCGCGGACAGGTACCCCTTCGGAGATTTGTTCGAAGGTGAGTTCAAGTTGACGCGACCATTAGACCAAATGCGCAAAATCGTCCTGAATCAGGGAGTCGATCGGGCATAGCCCGATCCAGCCCTGCCGCTCCGATCCGCGCAGACAACAGCCACGCACACCGCCTCACCGTACTTCCCCGACCAAGGAGCGGCCATCACGGTGCTCAGGACCTTGAACACCCGCACCTGATCATGGACTGGTTTGAACTCCGGCGGTTCGCCGCCCGGACCGGACAGCGAAGTAGTTCAAGTCCTCGACCAGGCCAAAAACCTCCACCCCACGATCACCAAGACCTGGGTCGACCAGGGCTTCAAGAACAAGTTCGTCGAACACGCCGCCGCCCTCGGCATCGACCCCGAGGTCATCACCCGGGAACCCGAAACCCGAGGTTTCTCCGTGATCAAGCGACGGGGTGATCGAACGCACCCTGGGCTGGCTCATGCTCCACCGCCGGCTCGCCCGCGACTACGAGACCCTCCCGACGAGCTCCGAAGCAATGACCCACATTGCGATGATCGACAACACCAGCAAACGGATAACAGACGAATCCACACCCACCTGGCAAGACACCTACTAACGCAAAAGGTGTAAATCAAACGCCCTCTAAGGCGTAGCTGAGCCGCCCGCAGGCATGTGCCTGCGGGCGGCTCGCTCTGCTTACGCAATGGTGATGTTGTTCCAATTGAGGTACCTGGCGGGTGTGCTGAGGTGGAAGGTTTCCGGGCCTGGGACAGCCGGGCTGATGAGGGCCTGGTAAATGTCGGTGGCGCCTGAGGTGTTGTAGGCGTGGAAGATCTCGGCTTTGCCTGTGCCGTTGGCGTTGATGATGGCCGGTTTCCAGTTCGGCCAGGTGGTCTCGCCGGTGCCGGAGTCCCAGATGATGCTGTGGCTGGCGTAGTTGCCACCTGCGAAGGCCCAGGCGGCGACGCGGCCGTTGCCGTAGTCGTAGATGTGGATCAGGTCTGTTTTGCCGTCGCCGGTGACGTCGCCGGTGGCTTGCTTGACGGCGGCCATGCACCAGTAGCCTGCGGGTTTGTCGATGACGGTGCTCCAGGCGTTGAAGGTGGTGCCGGTGGACGTGCTGAGCCAGATCTTGGTGGCGCAGTTGCCGTAGTCGTAGGAGTGGATGAGGTCTGTTTTGCCGTCGCCGTTGTAGTCGGCGAGTGACTGGGTGAGGTAGTTCCAGTCGGCGGCGGTGCCGTTGTCCTTCCACTCGCCGATGGTGAAGGTGCCGCCGGAGCTGGCGGTCAGGACGAAGACTTTGTAGCCGTTGTTGTCGTAGCGGTAGGTGATGGCGATGTCGTCTTTGCCGTCGCCGGTGAGGTCGCCGGCGCCGATTTTCATGCGGTCGAGCCACCAGCCGTTGTTCCCGCTGTCCCAGGCTGCAGCAGCGGGCGTGGTGAGGAAGGTGCCGTTGGAGGCGAGGTTGTGGAGGGTGATACGGCCGTAAGCGCCGGGTTCGGCGCGGAAGAGGGCGGTGTCGGTGCGGCCGTCGCCATTGAAGTCGCCGGTGATGTGCTTGACCTTGCCTGGCGCGTATGCGGGGTCGATGCCGGGGGTCCAGACGGTGACCGGGTCGTAGACGCCGCCGGAGGGCTTGGCGATCCAGGTGACGACGTCGCTTGCACCGGTTATGGGGTTGGCGTGCAGGGCGGTGATGTCGCCGCGGCCGTCACCGTTGACGTCGGAGGGTGTCTTGGCAGGTGGCGGGTCTTCGTTGGTGAGGGCCTGGATTTTCTGGCTGGCGATGGTTGCTTCGCCGCCCTTGTTGCCGGCCCGGTCTTCGGGCTGGACGTAGAGGGTGGTGATGTCGGTGTTGTACAGGGTGATCGGGACCGTGACCTCACCATTTGCCCGAGCGGGCACTGACATCGTGAGCGCGGTCTTGTCGAAGCCGTAGCGGTAGCGGGCGTTGTCGGTGCTTCCGTTGGGCTTGAAGATCACCTCCCCGATCGTGCCGGCTGGCAGGCCGATCTCGCCGAAGGCGCTGACGTCGATGATCGGCGGGGCTGAGGGTGGTGTGGTGTCGATGAGCAGGGCGCAGCTTCCGGTGTATCCGCCCCAGACGTAGCCGTCGCCTGCTCGTGCCCGGTAGGTGTAGGTGACGCCTTCGGCGAGTTTTCCTGCGGGGATGGGTGCCCAGGTGATGCTCGCACCACCGCCTGCTCCGCTGACGATGGGTGAGGCGTGGGTGTAGATCAGGTTGCCCCACAGGTCACTGAACTCGAGTGCCGCGCTGACGCCGTCTCCGTCGGGGTCTGACAGCCAGGCGGTGAACACGGGCGTGGGAGTGGTGAGCAGGGCTGGGTCGCTGGTGCTGCCGCATGGCTTGTACGGGTACATGGCCAGCGACGCGGGCACGGCGGGCGGGATGTTGTACCGGACGGACAGGTACGGGCCGCCGTCGGCGGATTCCCCGAACCGCCGCCAGCCGTCCTTGGTGCTTTCGATGGTGCGCAGCCCGAAGACGAGGCTGGACCAGCCGCTGTTCGCCGATGTCTGGGCGGCATTGGTGACGTTGAAGCGGACCCGGATGTTGTTCGGGCAGCTCGCGGATGATCCGGGAAGGTTGTTGCCGTGGGTGCGGGTGTCGCCTTCGATCTGGCTGGACCAGGTGCTGGAGCTGTTGTTCCAGTTCATGCCGGGGTCGATGCGGTTGGCGAGCCACAGCGCGTACGGGGCGGATGGTTCGTCGCAGGCCCAGGACCAGGCGTGGGTCATGGTGATGTACCAGTTGGCTTCCAGGACGTTCTTGCCGGAGAACCAGGTGGTGTCGTGCTGGATGAAGGAGCGGAACTTGTTGCCGTAGTCGTCGGCGCCGATCTGGATGAGGCCGTCGCTGCCGGGCGAGCCGGATCCGTTCCAGTAGGAGGCCCCGGTCTTGTCGGACTTGCCGTTGACCATGGTCCATGCCATGTTCCCGTTCCCGTTCCAGGTCGGGTCGATGTAGACGGGATACACGGTGTCAGCGGCGGTGAGCAGGCCCGGTTCGGGTGTGAGGGTGAGCGTGCTGCCGGTGAGTGCCACGCCGACAGGTGTGGTTTTCGCTCCGCGGGCCGGGGACCAGATGCTGGCCGGTGCCTCACCGCTGCGGTCACCAGGCACGGTGCGGGTACTGGAGTCCCACGACCAGGACGTGCCGGAGGAGAACACGGGCTTGCCGTCCGCGGCGCTCGCGGTGAGGCTGCCGGACTCACCGGCGGTGACGGTGAGGTTGCGGGTCTGCAGCCCGAGCGGGATGGCGGCGACGCGGGCTGCTGCGTCGCGGTTTTTGACCACGAACAGTTTCGCGACACCGGTGGCGGTGGTGCGGACCTTGAGGTCGATGCCGGGCAGGATCTCGGCGTAGGTCGCGACGTCACCGCCGATGACGGGCGCGGGCAGTGTGCCGGGCCAGCTCATCTGCAGGGACCGGTCGCCGTCGGCAAGCGTCATGAACGCCGTCGGCGCGGGCGCGCTGCCGGCGGCGGCGCTCTGGGTGGTTCCCGAGGTGCTGCCTGCGAGGCGGACATCCACTGTGGAGGCGGCGGGTGCGATGGTTCCGTCGGTTCGCTTGCGCAGGTTCAGGTCGATCGGCGTCCAGGTGCCGTTGCGGCGTACGCGGGACGGCGTCAGGCGCTGCTCGGCGGTGTAGGTGCCGTCGGGGTTGGCGAAGATGGTGGTGCGCTCGTCGCCCTGGTCGGTGATCTCGGCTCGCTGGCCGGTGCGCCGGGCGTGCGCCATGGCCGTATCGCGTGGCGACGCGGCGGCCGGTGCGGTGTCCCCGGCTGCCGCCGGGCTGCTGAGGCCTGGCGCGGCGAGGACACTGGCGAGTCCTGCCGACGCCAGGAGCCTTGCTAAGTTCTGCCTGGTCCTGCTGGGTTTCTGTGCGCTCATCTGCGCTCCTCCCTCGTTTTCCCCCGGACTCGATGCGGGGAGCCGCCGCACGGTATGCCACCGGCTGCCAGGGGCGCAATACCCTCCGTTCCAGATTGGAGGGACGGTGATGAAGAACTCATAAACTCGCCTGCCTCGCTGAATAACGCCGCCCGGCCATCGGCGCCAGCGGTGAAAACGCCCGCCGAGCCGCTGGCCTGCGGCTCCATGCTGGACGAACGGCAAAACCTTAGCTCGCAGGACATGCATCGGATCGCGGCCGGGTTTTGCGTCCCGGATCACGAACGAATCACAGTGCCGCCCTGGGTCTTGCCGGGTGCGAGAGTGGTACGGGTAGCGTGCTGGCCGGTCTGTCCTATGTGATCGGGGGCCTGGGGCGCACATGGGCAGACTGCGCGGGCGGGTCCCCTCAACACATTTCAGGGAGGTGTCTTCACTGTGCTGAGATCAAGGACCGCGCCTGCCGCGGCCACCCTGGGGATCGTGCTCGCCGTGTCGCTGACCGCGTCCCCAGCACTGGGTGCGCCCCTCGAGGATCTGGGAGCGCCCGCGCTCAGGAAGGACCGGTCTGTTCCGGTCATCGCGCTCAAAGCCCAGGCACCGGGCGAGGACCCGGCATCGAAGAAGGCCATCAAGACCACCCCGGCCGTCACGTGGCCGCGCGCCGGTGCGGCGGAAGCGGACCTGGGTGCCGCCTCCGCGCAGCCGGCCGGCCCTGTGCAGCCACGCGTCAAGGCTGGTGACCTGCCCGTCTCGGTCAGCCTGGCCGCTGGCACGCAGGGCCTGACGGGGGATGCCGCTGGATCTTCGGGCCGCAGGGTGCGGGTGGAGGTCCTGGACCGCCAGCAGGCGGGCAAGGCAGGCCGCAGCGGGCTGCTGCTGCGCCTCAGCGAGACCGGCGCGCAGCGCGGCGGCAAGGCTGCGGTGGAGCTGGACTACTCCGGCTTCCGCAACGCCTACGGCGCAGACTGGGCGTCGCGGCTGACGTTCATCGCACTGCCCGAGTGTGCGCTGACAACCCCGGAAGCACCCGCATGCCAGGGCACGCCGGTCGCGGCCCGCAACGACATCCAGGCAGGAAAGCTCACCGCCGACCTCACCACAGCCCCGCCGAGCGGTGCGACTGGTATCGCCGCGCAGCAGGGCGGGATGCTGTACGCCGCTGCCGCAGGATCCCAGGGAAGCTCCGGCAGCTTCGCCGCCACGTCCCTTGCGCCGTCGGCGACGTGGAAAGCCGGCGGGATGTCCGGGGACTTCACCTGGTCCTACCCGCTGCGCACCCCTCCCGCCGCAGGCGGGCTGGCGCCCAGCGTGGGCCTGTCCTACAACTCCGGCTCCGTGGACGGCCGCACCGCCGCCACGAACAGCCAGCCGTCGTGGGCCGGTGAGGGCTTCGAGTACTGGCCCGGGTACATCGAGCGCAAGTACAAGCCCTGCGGCACCGACCAGGCCGCGGAGAACGGCCAGGCGCCGAGCAACGCAAGCCGTAAGACCGGGGACCTGTGCTGGGCCACCGACAACGCGACCCTGTACCTCAACGGCAGCGCCGTCGAGCTCGTCCAGGGTGATGACGGCGTGTGGCGGCCCCGCAACGACGACGGTTCCCGTATCGAGCGCCTCACCGACACGAGTCTTGCCAACGGCGACGACAACGGCGAGTACTGGAGGGTCACGACCCGCGACGGCACCCAGTACCACTTCGGGCTGAACAAGCTCCCGGGCTGGACTGCGGGCAAGCCCCTCACCCAGTCGGTGCTCACCGTCCCGGTGTACGGCAACCACCCGGGCGAGCCCTGCTACAACGCGACGTTCGCCTCCGGCTGGTGCCAGCAGGCGTGGCGGTGGAACCTCGACCACGTCACCGATCGCCACGACAACTCGATGGCGATGTACTACACCCCTGAGGCCAACAAGTACGGCCGGGACCTGACCACCAGCAACGCCACCGCCTACCAGCGCGGCGCCACCCTCGACCGCATCGAGTACGGCCACCGCAAGGGCAGCGAGCACACCACCACTGCCCCGGCCAGGATCACGTTCACCCCTGCCGAGCGGTGCATCCCGGGCAGCGTGTGCGACTTCCAGCACCCCGAGAACATGCCCGACACCCCCGTCGACCAGAACTGCGACGCCGCGTCGTGCACGCAGACATCGCCGACGTTCTGGACCACCAAGCGCCTGGCGAAAATCACCACCCAGGTCGCAGCGGCAGGCGGCGGGTACCGCGACGTCGACTCCTGGACCCTGACCCACTCCTTCCCCAGCCCGGGTGATGGAACCCGGGCCGGGCTGTGGCTGGAGAAGATCTCCCACACCGGCCACGTCGGCGGCAGCATCACCCTCCCGGATGTCACCTTCACCGGTACCCAGCTCAGCAACCGCGTCGTCACCGACTCCGCCTACCCCACGATGAACTGGTGGCGGATCACCTCCATGCGATCCGAGGCAGGTGGCGTCCTCACCGTTTCCTACACCGGCCAGGACTGCACCCCCACGAGCCTTCCGTCCTCGCCGGACGGCAACACCCGTCGCTGCATGCCCGTGCGGTGGACACCCGACGGCGGCGCTGAGCGTCTCGACTGGTTCCACAAGTACCTCGTCACCCGCGTTGACGAGTCGCAGGACAACATCACCGGCGTCCAGCACGTCGTGTCCGAGTACGAGTACATCGGCACCCCGGCGTGGCGGTTCGACGACGCCGACGGGCTCACCCCGGCTGACAAGAAGACCTGGTCGCAGTGGCGCGGCTACGCCAAGGTCGCCGTCCGCAAGGGCGCGGCCAACGATGACGGGCAGACCTACACCGAGTCGGTGTTCTACCGGGGCATGCACGGCGACAAGCTCGCCGCAGGTGGTACCAAGACCGCCACCGTCACCGACAGCGACGGGGGCACCGTCGACGACCTGCCTCAGTACTCCGGCACCGTCCGCGAGCAGACCACCTACAACGGCCCCGGCGGAGCTGTTCTTTCCCGGGTCATCAGCACGCCGGTGGCGACGGCGACCGGTACGCGGACCCGCTCGTGGGGCACCACCAGCTCCTACCGGTCCGACAACGCGGTCACCCTCACCAAGACCCCGCTGTCGGGCGGGCAGACCCGGCGCGTGCGCAGCGAAACCACCTTCGACAGCGTGCGCGGCCTGCCGCTGCTCGTCAACGACATCGGCGACGAGTCCACCACCGCCGATGACAAGTGCGTGCGCTACACCTACACGGCGGAGAACACCAGCCGCTGGCTGATCGGCATGCCCTCCATCGTCGAAACCACAGCCGGTATCTGCAGCACCCCACGCACCACCGGCGACGTCCTGGCCTCCAAGCGCGCCTACTACGACACCCAGGCCCTGGGCGCGGCCCCAGTGTCGGGTGACATCACGAAGGCCGAAGAACTCGCCAGCACCGGCGTATGGGTGCTCGCATCGCAGAGCACCTACGACGTGCACGGCCGGGTTATCACGCTGAAGAACGCACGCGGTGAGACGACCACCACCGCCTACACACCCGTGACCGGCGGGCCGGTGACCAAGCAGGTCGTCACCAACCCCCTCGGGCACGCAAGCACCACCGAGTACGAACCCGCCTGGGGTGCCACCGTCACCACTGTGGACGCCAACAGCCGCCGCACCGACATGGCCTACGACGCGCTGGGCAGGCTCGTGCAGGGCTGGGCACCCGGCAGGGACAAGGCAACCCAGACCGCGTCCGTCCAGTTCGAGTACGTCGTCGCCAAAAACGCGCCGAACGTAGTGACCACCAAGAAACTGCGCAACGATGGCGGATACCACACCGCATACGCCCTCTACGACGGGCTGATGCGCATCCGCCAGACCCAGGCACCGGCCACCGGCTCCCAGGAAGGGCGGGTCATCACCGACACCTTCTACAACACCCGCGGCCTGACCGTGAAAACCAACGGCCAGTACTTCAACGCCGCAGCCCCCGGCACGACCGTCGTCGCCGCCAACGACGTCGACGTCCCCGACCAGAACGTCACCGTCTACGACGGTGCCAGCCGCCCCACAGCTTCGATCTTCAAAGTCCAGAACATCGAGAAGTGGCGCACCACCACCGCCTACGACGGCGAGCGCACGCACATCACCCCGCCGCAGGGCGGTACCGCCACCACCAGCATCGTCAACGCCCAGGGCAATCAGGCAGAGCTGTGGCAGTACAAGGCCGCCACACCGGCCGGGGCGCACGACACCACGGTCTACGGTTACGACCGGGCCGGGCGGATGACCTCGGTTACCGACACCCTCGGGAACAAGTGGGGCTTCGAGTACGACCTGCTCGGGCGTAAGACGAGGACCACCGACCCCGACAAGGGCGACGCGTTCTTCACCTACACGCCGGCCGGTGACGTCGCCACCACCAAGGACGCACGCGGCTTCACGATCGCCTACGTCTACGACCGGCTCGGCCGCAAGACCGAATCCCGCAAGGACACCATCACCGGGCAGCTCTACGCCGAGTGGAAGTACGACACCCTCGCCAAGGGCATGCTGACCTCGGCCACCCGCTGGGAAAACGGCAGCGCCTACATCACCGCCACCACCGGCTACGACCCGATGTACCGGCCGTCCGGATACTCGGTGACCATCCCCGCCGCCGAAGGCAACCTCGCCGGTACCTACACCTCCGGCATCACCTACAACACCGACGGCAGCATCGCGACCACATCCATGCCCGCCGCCGGCGGCCTGCAAGCCGAAACCCTCACCTACGGCTACGACGGCTTCGCCCAGGCCGCCAAGCTCACCGGCACCCTGGCCGAGAACACCACCGTCACCTACGCCTCCGCCAGCTACTACAACTCCCTCGGAGACCTCACCCAGTACGTCCTGGGCGCCAGCGGCAAGCGCCTGTGGCAGGTCTACGACTACGAGCTCGGCACCCGCCGCCTGTCCAACTCCTACACCAAACGTGAGAAGACAGGGGCGGTCCAGGCCGACACCTACTACACCTGGGACCCGGCAGGAAACCTCACCAAGATCAAGGACACGCCCACCAACCCGGTCACCGGCCAGCCCAACGCGCCCTATGACGCGCAGTGCTTCGCCTACGACTACCTGCGCCGCATGACCGAAGCGTGGACCCCTGCCGACATCAACAGCAGCTGCGCCACGGTGCCGGCGACGATGAACACCAGCACCATCGGCGGGCCCGCACCGTACTGGCAGTCATGGACCTACGACGCGGCCGGTAACCGCACCAAGCAGACCGACCACGCCAACGGCGACACCAACACCACCCACACCTACACGTACCCCGCACCCGGCCCCAGCGCCGTGCGGCCCCATGCCGTCACCTCCATCGCCCACGCAGGGCCGGCCGGGAACAGCACCGACACCTTCGGATACGGCCTCACCGGCAACACCACCACCCGAACCCAGCAGGGCCAGACCCAGACCCTGACCTGGGCACCCGAAGGCCAGCTCAAAACCCTCACCGCCGCAGGCAAGACCAGCACCATGATCTACAACGCCGACGGCGAACGGCTGCTACGCAAAGACGCCACCAGTACCACCCTCTACCTTGGCGTCACCGAACTGCGCCTCGACACCACCGTCACCTCAGCCAGCCCAGTCGCCACCCGCTACTACACCCACGCCGGGCGGATCATCGCCGTCCGCACCGTCACCGGCCTCACCTGGCTCACAGCCGACCACCACGGCACCGGGCGCCTCGCGTTCAACGCCACCGACCTTGAACTCCTCCGCCGCCGCGAACTGCCCTTCGGCGCATCCCGCGGCACCACGGTCACCGGCTGGCCAGGAGAACGCGGCTTCGTCGGCGGCGTCCAGAACCCCA
Source organism: Longispora albida DSM 44784 (assembly GCF_000379825.1). Lineage (GTDB taxonomy): Bacteria > Actinomycetota > Actinomycetes > Mycobacteriales > Micromonosporaceae > Longispora > Longispora albida. The sequence continues at coordinate 21,597 of NZ_KB903835.1, read as the reverse complement.
GCGGCCTCATCACCCTCGGAGCCCGCGAATACGACCCCGCCACAGGCAAGTTCATGTCCGTCGACCCCGTCATCGACGTTGGCGACCCGCAGCAGATGAACGGCTACTCCTACGCCAACAACAGCCCCGCCAGCACATCTGACCCCGACGGCCGCCGCGCCTACACCGACGACCCCGAAATGGACATCCCCGCTGCCGACGACGAAGCCGGCGACGAGAAGTGGTATAAGAAGTTCGGGGACGCCCACGAAACCGCCATCAGCTTGCGGATCATCGACATCTACATGAGATGGAACCGGGCCAGCCGTGGGGAGGAAACGATCCTCATCCCGCCGGACGTCACCCGCGACCGGACGCGCAACCGCATCATTGGCGGGTCCGCCAAGGGCAACGGGGAGGACGGCTACGCAGACATCATCTGCTGGAACTGCGACCCCGGGGTCATCTACGTCTGGGAGATCAAGCACTTCGGAGGAGAAGCGGAGAAGTCGGCACCCGCGCAGCTCAAGCGCTATATCGCGAACCTTCAGCTTCAGATAGCCAACGACCCAGAGCACAAAGATAAGATCGTCATGGCGGGACCGGCGTTCGACAATCCCAGCAGCGGGCCACGGGCGCTCAAACCGGATGAGACTGTGACGGTCTGGTCGTCAGCTGAACCAGGTGTCGAAGTGTATCGAATTGACAAGAATCAGGGTACGGCCAAGCCGGCGCCTACACCGACTGCTACGGCAACGCCAACAACGATCCCGCACCCCGGCGTGCGCAACACCACCAAGCCCGAGACGCCGAAGACGCCGCAAGTATCCCGCGGCGTGCAGCAGGATGACGCTCCAGACCTGCAGGACCTGCGCGTCCCCGCTCCGGTGAAGAACGGGGCGATGGTCACGGGAGCTGTCCTGTGCCTGCCCGTCATCGTGCTCGGAGTGGGTATCGTCTGGCTGGCCGGAGCCTGATCTAACCTTCTAAATCCGACGACAGAAACGAGGTACCGGGCGTGCAGCACTGGCAGATGAAGCTCATCATGAGCGTGCAACGGCCGTCATCTGACAGCGACACTGCCGCGCTCCTCCGGGAGTGGCTGACCGGCACGTTCGAGACCCTCGGGGGCGACCTCCGGCAGCGGCTCTTGGAAGCAGGGCCGCTGCCGGAGGGCAGCTTCAAGTCCCGCCAGCCCATCGGCGAACCCGGGGACATCTGGGCCTACGTCGCCTCCACCACGCGCACCGCACGAGGAGTCCGCAACACGGGCAAGGAGTACTCCGAGGCCACGTGGCAGAAGTTCCTCGGCGGCCTGGCGAAGAAAGTGCCCGCCAGCGGCACCCTCGGGTTGTGCACCATCGACCAGTTCGGCACTCCCAACGGAGGCCGGCCAAAAATGACCATCCAGTACGACATCGATGAACACGATGAGGGCTGGCTGCACCTGGCGTTCCTGTTCGACCCAGCTCTCCTGGAAGACCCCGCCTGGCAGCAGGCTCTGCTCACCCACGCCCGCCGATTCGCGGACGAGCACGGCCCGACGTATGCCGAGGTCTCCTACTGGTCCGGGTACTCAAACCAGTCAGCCCTGGAGTACCGGTTCAAGGTCACAGAGCAGCTGCCCATCGCGCGGAGCCGCTCCACCCTCCGCGGATACGCCTGGGTGACGGTCTGCCCACAGGAAGCCGGCGACCGCCTCGGCGGACTGGAGGCCCTTCAGGCTAGCGGCGCGTTCAGCACGGCCGAGCCGCTACAGGCCGGCGGCTACTGGCTGCAAGCCACGCCGTCCTACGCGGACTACGACATGACCGCAGGCACGAAGGTATTCACAACACTCGCCCCGGCCCTCCGCCCAGGCACACCCCGGCCGCCAGCCCCGCACGAACCCGCAGAGAAGATCATTTTGCGTGACGCGGCGGAGATCTCAGCCTGATGGGATACACCGGCCACATCATCACCGCCAAGTCTGCACGGCCCCTCACCGACGCTGCGGCCCTCAGCCAGTACGGCAGCGAAATCCTCGACGTCGCAGGCGTACCAGGCGGATGGCAGCGATGCAGCATCGCAGGCGCATTCCCCGACGACATGGACAAGACAGCAGAAGCGCTTGCCGCAGAAACAGACGGCCCGGTCATCGCCGCCACGTTCCTGGACAGCGACTGCGCGATGGTCTCAGCGGCCATGCCCGGGAGCGCTAACAGCTGGAATACCTACATCCATCCGGACACTGCGCTGTCCTTCGGGGCACCTCCGCTCCCGCACACCATCACGCAGATCGCCGACATGGCCAGCGCATGGGCCTCAGCATCGGGACTCGACCCCGATCACGAAGCCATCTGCGAACTCCTGGAAGCACACGGAACATTCGCAGAAGACATCTTCAGCGAACTCCTCATCGCCCTAGGCATCACCGAACCAGCGAGCTGACCAGCACACGAGGGTCTTGGCACGTGATGCCAGCCCATGCATAATCACCCAGGGCCGCTGCGGAAACAGCAATCCTCCCCAGGAACAGCACCGCAGCGGCCCTTTATAACTCCCGCCAGAAACCCGCTGAAGGCAGGGCTGCACGCCCTACCCGCAGCGAAGCGGATCAGGTGGCAAATGACCGGACAGCCAGGTGGCACTGTCCTGTGTCGTTGAGGTGGCGGCGTTTGCGGTGCAGGGCGTCGTCGAGGCGGGCTCGTCCGTCGAGGATCAGGAATAGGTCGTCTCCGTCTAGTGTGATGAACGGGCAGCCGTGGGCGTGGGGGATGTCGAGGAAGCCTTTGGTGAAGCCGCTGACGCTGGCGAACAGGCCGAGTGTGTTGCGGCCTTTGCGCTGGATTTTCGCGGCGAACACGTCGGCTTGCTCGCGTTCGATGCGTTCCTGGCACCATTTTGCCTCGAGGAGGAAGCCGTCGGTGTCGAAGGTGAAGGAGCCGTCGATCTGCTCGGCGGGCAGGTTGTAGGCGATGTGGGGTTGCATGTCGTGCAGGTCCAGCAGCCGGTAGAGAACTGACTCAAACTTGCGCCCGCGGCCTTGCCGGTCACCGGATGTGGTGAGTGCCAGGAAGTCTGTCTTGATGGCACCGATATCGCCGTCGAAGCGCCGCTGGGCTGCCTGCTGTACCTGGTCGGCTTCCCGCTGTGCCTGGATGCGCGTCTGGGCGCCGAGATCGGCCCTGTACTGCCGGGTGATCACGCTCAGGGCTTCGATGGCGCTGCGGGCCCGGGCGGTGAGCTGCTCGGAGTCTTGCTGGCAGGCGAGGTTCGGGAACACTGTCATCTCGGCCAGCTCGGCCATCATTGTCAGGGTGGTCTGGTGGTAGCGGGAGTCCTGTGCAAGCAGTTCCACCACCGCCGAGGCCACTTGCCGTTTGACGAGGCTGAAGTCCAGGCACGCGAGGAGTTCCGGATGCTCATGCAACGCCATGCGGACATGACGCTCGAAGGGCGCCTTGTTCCAGCAGATCGCCGTCAGGGCTTCGGCGAGAGCTTCATACGCCTGAGCGCTGATGCGCTTGGCAGCCAGCCCGGGACCGGTCGTCATCATCGTCCTCCCGCCAGTCCTGTAATCACGAGGTCACGATGAACATCGGATGGGATCATGAGCCCGCCGGATTGCTCCAGCCACACATCACACGCCACGGCACCCGGGCCGGCGGCCGGCAGGTTCACCGGGGCGTCACCGGGCCCGCAGCATGCAAAGCGCCGCGCGAGGTCCCTTATCGCCAGGCGCAGCGCATCGGCCTCCGGGTCCCGCAGGTGCCGCCGGAAGTAGTCGCGGGCAAGGTTCCAGTCCCGCCAGGCCGCGTTCCGCAGTTCACCGGCATCCTTACCCGCACGCTCAAACAGTGGCAGGAGCCAGTCGGTGCTCCTGTCCCTCGCCCTTACGGGGGCTGTACCGGGCTCCTTCGTCCAGTCCTGATGGAGCATCTGCGCCCACCACCTCGCGCCGCTCACGGTAGGGCTGATGACAACAATGCGCTGACCGGACGAAATCGCATGCCGAATCACCTGCAAAGCCAGAAGAGATTTCCCGCTACCGGCTTGGGCCGCGAAGTAGCTTTTCGCTTCGACCGCCCAGGGTTCCCGCTGCCGCAGGTCTTCCGCATCTGCCATGCCAGGAAAAAATAGGTCGTACCGGCTCTTCGCCGGCCTGTCTCCCGGAGATGTGCCTCCTCCAGCGCCGTGCTCGCCAGCGGGGTTTGCCTGGGTCCGCAGCTCGGCCAGCGCCACGATCGACTCCGCGCGCCGGTGGGCCTCATCGATGATCAGCTTCGCTGACTGCTGTGCCTCTGCGACAGGCCCGGCAGTCTGGCAGGCGTGATGAATGGCAATCTCGCCGATTTCTGCTTCCGGCCATGACAGCGGGAAGCTGAGCTGGATGTCAGCGAAGACTGTGCGCAGCTCCACGAGATCGGCGAGCTTGTCACCCGCAGGGCCGTGGCCATGGCGCAGAGCGCGCTGGAGCCATTGCTCCGCCCGGTCAAGATCGCCATGCTCGAACAGCCCAAGCCCGAGCTCGAAGGCATCGCGGGCAAACTCGCCCTTGCCGGTGTGATGATTGGCGTCATCTTCTGGCTCACTGTCATCACCGCCTGCGGGCAGGTCGCCGATCGCGGCCATCATCTCGGCGAAGGTCTTGAGCCGGCTGCCGGGCCCGTCCGGGAGAGCGGCCTCGCCGAGTGCGAGCAGCTGCATGTCCAGAGCGTCCATGCCGTATCCGTCTTCCTGGTCTGCGGTCATCGGGTCACCTCCTGGGCTGGCGCCCGCTGCAGTTCGTACCCCGCCAGCGCCGGGTTGCTCCGCATAGCGGCCCTGGCCTGGGCATAAACCGTCTTGATGGTTTCCTCGCCAACACCGAGCAGCCCGGCGGCTTGACTCCGGGTCAGGCGGTCAACACCGATGAGAGTGAGCACTTGCCGCTGCCGGGGCGGCAGCTCTGCCACCGCACGCTGCAGGTCCACACGTGACGGGACGAAGATTCCCGGGTCGCTGGCATCGCCGTGCTGGATCCGCCAATGCGCCCGCTCGGCTGCTGACCGCACCACGTCGTCCCCGGGAGTCAGGTCGCTGCGGCCTTTGCTGGCGTACCAGTCCGCGATGCGACGCCACGCGACCGTCAGCAGAACCACCTCCGGCATCCGGAGGGTGTCCCACTGGCGGATCACCTGAGCCCAGGTCTCCTGCTCGATCTGCTCCGCTATCCCCGCATCGGCAACCCGCCCGCGGATGAAGACCGCCAGGCGGCGATGGTGCTCCCCATAGAACTCCTCACGCGGATCGGCTTCCTCCACGTGCCCGCTCCCACCCGCCACTATGGCCATCCCGTCGTCAAAGTCTCGAGGAGATACGCGAAGCCCCCGTCGCAGCCCGCGCCCCGGGAGAACCTGCACGCTACGACGGCGGCCGTACCCGGGTCCGGATCGAGCCCAACCGGACGCGTTTCCTTGCTGCCCGCCAGTACTCAAGTCCTCCAGTAACCCCACCTCGGGGGACTCATGTGACCCAGATCACATAGATGCTGGACGGCGCACAGCTCCCTGCCACCTGCCCGGGCGCGGTGCGCAGCCACCCGCAGTGACACGCCGCTGGTGTCGCAAGTGGAGCTTTGTGCCCCGCTGGGGTACCTTATCCGGCGAAGGCCACGGCGCTGGCCTGAGCCGGGCTGGAAGCACCCACGGACTTCGGGCCGATCGGCGGGAGGTTGTACCCGCACGCACAACCGGGGGAATCGCGCCACGCACCGAGCAGCCACTGGACCCTTGCATCCCTTGCGTAGTCCTTGACGGCTGAGCAGGCGTGGGCAGCCTCAGCCGGGAATAGGACTCTTGCGTGACCACGTCCAGAGGCGCCAAGCAGCGTGCCCGGCGCCGGGCCAGCACTCTCGGGGTCTCCTACACCGACGCCCTCCGCGGCCTCTCCGGGCCTCCCACACCACGCCCTCTCTACCGGGTGGCGGTCTTGCGCTCGGCCAGCCTGGTCGATGCCGATCTCTGGCGGGCCTCCGGCGGGGAGCCACTCAGGATCGCCAGATACCGGATACGGCTAGAGAGCCCCATCAGCTTTCTCGAGCTGGATGCCATATTCGGCGAGCGCGGCTGGTCAGTGACACGCAGAATCCTCAGCGCCGGCCAGACCTGGGCCGAGCTCCACCTCGCCCCCGCCGAATGGCCCCTGCTCCTGGGTGCGCTGTGCCAGGAGCCCGGGACAACTTGCACCCATGCCAGCTTGCACACGCTTGTCAGCGACGCCGTGGCGTCCGGCAGCGCGACCTTTGCTGACATCGCCTCTGCCACCGGCATGTCCCGCGACGAGGTGTCACGCTTGGCCGCGCGGCGGGCCGCCTCATGACAGACAACCTTCCCGGCGGTGACGTCCGAGTAGAACTGTCCCGCCGCAGCATGAAAGCCGGCGGGCCAGCCGATAGCCCAGTCGTCTACGCCGCCTCAGCCGCCATGATCATGTTCGCGATGTCGGCGCTGATCGCCGCCGTCGCAGGCCTGTGCTGGCTGCTCGACCTGCCAGGAACAGCAGCCATGTTCCTGGCAGGAGCCGTCATGTGCGTCGGAGCGGCGTCCATCGCCCTCATCCTGCGGCCCGGAAAGGACCAACGCTCTCACGGCCGGCATCCACTGTCAGGCCTCGCCGCCCCGGCCGATGAGGTGTTCTCAGGAGAGCATGCTTCCAAGCTATCCGATAGTCGTGCGGCTGCCAGCTCAGCCAAGGTGCCAGTGCCACCACCAGCCGCAGCCATCGCACAAGCCGACAGTTATCCACAGACCGCCCGTTGCCTGTGGATAACTGCCGACGGGCTGGGTCTCAAGTTGCGGAAGCGACGGACTCATCGCTTCTGAGCAGAGCAATCGCTAGCCTGGTGCGCCGCATCACCGACTAGCTGGAGAACAGTCCGCTGCCGGTCGTTAAGCGGGGAACGTCGATCCATGACTCACACTCGACCACATCAAGTACCCACCGCAAAAGCACGCGCCAGCAAGCCGGCACGCGGGACCAGCCGAATATCCGACCGACACTACGGCTCCCTTGAGACGGGTCCGGTGTTCCTGTACGGCGTGAGGAAACGGCCTCACGCCTCGCCGAGGAACAGCGTGGCGTACTCCTCGTCGGCCGCCGTCTCGGCCGTGGCGTCGGCGAGCAGTACCGACGCCCGTTCCGCGTCGGTCAACGGGTGGTAGCGGGCTTGCAGTTCGGTGACGGTGGCGAGAGGCAGCACGATGATAGCCTCCCGCTGAAGTGCGCCGGGCTATAACTCCGGCTTGGTCTTAGCCAGGAGCTCTTCCCAGCTCTTGGACTGCTTGATGTGGGTCTCAGTGGCGAAGACGTAACGCCAGACGCCGTATTTCTGGTGGTCACGGACGAACCGCGCCCATTCCTCCGCGTTGCGCTTCTTGTCGATCACATCGACGTCGTGGGCGTCGCGGTCGGACTTGCCCTCCACTACCCAGTACACGCCGTCGGCGTCTAGGACGATGAAGTCGGGAAAATACTTCTTGCTGTTGTCTCGCTCGATCCACACTTCGCCGGGCTCGTAGACGCGCAGCCACCAATGGACCTTCCGGGACGAGTCGATCAGGCTCGCGATGGCCCACTCGGTGGTCTTGGCGTCGAAGCTTGCGACCTGCTGGATGGAGCGTTCCCAGTCTCCGTACCAGCGGTGTTTAATGAAGTCCTCCCACCGGCTGCCCACATCGCTGGGCATGGGCTTGCGGAGGGGAACCTCAACCGGGCGCAGCGCCCACTGGGGTTGCAGGCGGCGGTTGTTGTAGCTGGATTGGATCAGCTCGGCAATGGCCTTGACCGCCTGCTCAGCCCGCCGCTCGCTCCACAGGGTGGCCTTGTCTTCATCGTCGGCGGTGACCTGAGCTCCGAGGAGGAACTGCTCGGCGATGCGGCGCGCCCCGTTGAGTTCGGGGAGGGACTGCTCCACCAGCCCGAGGTTGAGGATGCGGTCCTCCAAATCCTGGCGCACGTCGGCCACGGCCACATAGCGTTGGGTGGCGTCCTCCTCCTTAACCCGCTGCTCGCGGACGACGACCTCACCGTCAATTCCCCGCTGGGCGATCAGCGCCTTGCGGGTCAGATGCACAGGGAACTCGCTGGCGTACCCCGCCCCCTCCGCTTGGGCGGCGGCGTTCTCCACATAGCTGAGGGAGAAATGCACCGGCATGACCTCGCGTTCCCGGCGGGGGAACCGTATCGACGGAGCCCCGTCAACCTTATAGAGGATCTTGCTGGCGGCTTGCCGGTCACGCTCGTGTTGCGCAGCGGCGGCGTCGAGCGAGGTGAGTAGCAGAAGCTCGGAGCCGTCGATGGTCTGCCCGTTGATCTCGCGGGCCGGGCCGACCAAATGCAGGCTGCCCTGGCTCTCGACCTCCTGGACTCCGGAGACATCCGGTTCAGGCTTCGCGCCGAACGGCAGCGGCCCCTGCGAGCCCGCAGGCGTAGCGGTAGAGGTCGACTCAGGCGCGGGTGGGACGACCTGTTGGAGCAGGGCGTTCTTCTGGGCGAGAAGCTGGCGGTAGGAGTCGTGGGCGACCAAGTCGACCTGGTCGATGGCGGGGACGCCGACACGCTCGCCAAACGGCAGGCGCAGGCCGCGCCCAAGGATCTGCTCGGTGAGGGTCTGGGAGGCCAACGCGCGAAAGCCCACGATGACGCCAATATTCTTGACGTCCCAGCCTTCCTTCAGCTTGTCCACCGAGACGACGGCCCGAACGGGCGAGCTGGGGTTTTCCACGGCGGCGAGGTCGGCCAGGGCCTTGTCGCTGGATTGAGAGGTGATTAGCAGGACCTGCCCATCGCCGGGCAGGTAGCCGTCCCCGGTCAATGTCTCCGCGACCCGCTCGGCGTCGGCGATGGACTGGCACACCACGAACAGCACTGGGGTGACCGAGGCTCGGCCGTTGTGCTCCGCCCAGGACCTCCACACCGCCTCCTTGCGGTCGCGCAGGTGGCAGGCGTCGGCGAGCTGTGTCCGAACATCCTTGATGCCGTCCTCCCGGTACACGATGACCGGGATCTTCACCAAGCCGTCTGCGATCGCCTCCGCCAGCGTGTAGCGGTAGCGCACCTTGTCCAGGTCCGTATCGTCGGGGGTGGCCGTCAGCCCCACGAGGGCGCGCGGCCCCAGCTCGCGCACCGCGTTGCCGAACGCCTTGGCGCTGGACTTGTAGACGTGGTGCTCGTCGGCGATGACGACCAGATCGTCGGTGTCCCGCAGGTGGTCGTACAGCCCTTGGCCAATGAACTCATCAGTCGCCCGCACCTTGCGGGAGGTGTTCACGGTGGGCTTGATCAACTGCTGGACGTTGAATACGAACAGCTTGACCACCGTGTCATCGTGCAGCGCGTCCCCGACCTGGCCGCGCGAGAAGTTCTCCGAGGTGATCAGCAGCGGTTGATACTCCGCGCCCGGCACGAACTTCGGATGGCCTTGCGTGAAGTTGTCGACCGTCTTGTCCTGGATAGTCGTGCCCGGCGTGACGATTAGGATGTTCCGCACGCCTTGCGCAGCCAGATAGTCCACCAGCGCTGCCGCTAGATAAGTCTTGCCCACCCCGGTTGCCAAGTCACAGACGACCTCACGCCCATCACCGGGCTCAATCTCCTGGGCGGCGACGCGCAGCGCTGCGGCGTTGGGCGCGCGCAGGTCCATCCGGGCACTGATCTCCTCGACCAGCGCGGCGTCGAACGGCAGCCAACTCATCGCACGACCTTCCCACGGCGCACAAGGTCACCCGGAGCCTTCAGCAACTGCGAACCCATGCTCAATTGGCGCAACACTTGCTCTGTGCCCGGAGCGACCGCTTTCGCGACCACCATCACCCGCTCGTTGTCTTCGAGATACGACACGATCGACTGGACGACCACATCGTCCGCGGTCCCATCCACCACAGCCAGCCGAGTACGTCCTTTGAGCCCCGCGAAAGGCCCATCTGGCTCATAGAGGAACCCGAGCTGTGCCGCCACGGCCTGGGCGAACTCAGCACCCTTGGCCCAATCTGCGAGCAGCACCCGGCTCCCGACACGTTCGAAGAGCGAAGGACCGACTGTTAGCACGCGGAACCCTCCGCCCCCGGACCACTCAGACTCTGTTGTGATCCCGCCTGCGTCCGCGCCTGCAACCACCTTTCCCAAGCGCGGTTTGGTGAATGCGGCTATCGTCTCTGCCGACAGTTCGACCGTAACCCACCTGCGTCCCATCTTGTGCGCGACCGCAGCAGTTGTCCCAGACCCGCCAAAGCAGTCGACGACTATGTCGCCCGGCTTGGTAGCAATTTGCAACACTCGGTGCATGAGTCGCTCAGGCTTCGGCGTTGCGAATACGTCGCCCACCAGGGCGCGCACTTCCTCTTTCCCGTTACGAACGAACCCAACTTCTTCAGGGTGCCACACCGAGGAGGGGACACGGCCCCCTTTAACCTCCGTCAAGTAGCGCTTGAGGTAAGGGCGGCTGTCGCCATTCGGCCCCCAGTAAATCCGCCCTTCCGCATTCAGGCGGCTCAACTCTTCAGCCGACACTCGCCAGTAGCTACCAGAGGGCGGGCCATCGATAACACGCCCGCTGGGCGTCGTGACGGGGTACAGACCCTTTGAGTAGTAGTTGCGAGCCGCCAGGTCTCCTCTGCGCCACGGTCCGCGTGGATCGTTGTCGGTGTTGGTGTAGGCGGAATCCATCGCATCGGTGCGGGGGAGGTGGTTGAACTGACTGAATGAGATATTCTTGGCGTAGCACAGGATGAAATCGTGATCAGCTGAAATATGTGTAGCAGTGTTCCGTGGATCGTTGCGACGCTTCCAAATTGCCGTGGCGATGAAGTTTGACCGACCGAATATCTCATCCATCAATACCCGGCAGTAGGCCGCCTCGGCATCGTCCAAATGGACCCATACCGATCCGTCAGGGGAGAGCAGTTCCCGAATGAGGAGCAATCGCTCCCGCATCATGCCAAGCCAAATCGAATGTTCAAGGGCATCGTCGTAATGCTCGAACGCTTGGCCCGTGTTGAACGGGGGGTCAATATAGACCAACTTGACTTTCCCCCGGTATCGCTTGGCGTACTCGGGGATGCGCACCAAGGAGTGCAAAGCATGATAGCTGTCACCTTGGATGAGCAGGTTATCATCAAGTCCGTCAACAAACTCGCCCACACGGTCACCATGGTGGAGGAGGTGTACCTCAGTCACCCTCGGGTCGCTCCGCTCGACCCACTCGTAACCGCCATCGCCGTCAGGCAGCAACGCCTGGTCTTTGTTGACCCAGGACAGGGTGAGACGACCACTCATGCATCCGCTCCGCTCCACAGCGTCCAACGCCGACCGTAACGATACCGACGAGGTCCGACAGTCAGAGCGCCGAGGCGGCCTTCCGGCGCGTCGACTCAAGATCTCGGAATGCAATACAGGTCACCGCCAGGATCGGCCCGGATCGTGCAGGGCTGCCAGCCCGGGCTGGGTAGCCAGCATCGCTGGCTCGGTCTCGGTGATCACGGCAACCGGGCCGGGCTCGTCCTCGTCGAGCGGGGCTCGAACCTGGTAAAGGCTCCTGTCTGCGTCCACGGCGCCGAGGCAGAAGACCTGGCGGTGGGCGCCGTGGTGGTCGACGGCGACGTCTTCGTAGACGAGGGATAGATATAGCTACGCAGGCTCACCTGCCTTGATCCGCCAATGCCAGCAATACGACCACCGGCCGCAGAACCTGGCCGAGTCAGCCGGTTACCGAACCGGGGAGCGCCCTTCCCCCACTCGGCTGGCGACCCCGCCCCTCATGGCCGCCTTCACCACCAGGCTGGCAGTTCTGGACACCCGCGAAATGACGGCCTCAGGCAGGCAGCCCGCATGCCGGGCAGCCCGTGCGCCCGGCGGGCAGCCTGCCGTCACACCTGCCTTCGGGTCGTGGAGATGCGCCGATACTCAGCTCTTGGCCCGCCATGCTGAAACCGGTATTCTTCACCCAGAGCCACATATGCCTAACCGCTAATGCACACAACACGTTAAAAATTCGGTGAAGATCGCCGTCGGCCAGGCAGGTGCCTGGCGGCGAAGGCGCGACGGCGCGTGCAGGGACCGCATCCCCAACTTCTGACATCTCCTGGTGGCTCCAGTCCTCCAGCCGCTCCCGGCGTCTGGCGATGACGCCATCACCACACGCCGCGAGCCTGTCAGAAACCCGGGTCTTCCCATGCGCGCAACCACAGTGCTCGGCCTCGATCTGTCCACAGGCGAGGAAGTGCACATAGACTCCGCCAACGCCGACACCTGGCGGGCCAAAGGCCACCGCCGCCGCAGCGACGGGCGCGGTAACGAGACACTTGTCTGCCTGTACTGCCATCACGGCGATGGCGTACCGGCCGGCACCCTGGTGCCTCTCGTCGTGCGGTCACGGCTCGGCGGGAAAAGACGCCCGCACTTCGCCCACCCACCCGGCCACGGCCCGGCCCGCGGCCACGCAGCCGAAACAATCTGGCACTTCGAGGGCAAACACCTCCTCGCCCGATGGGCACGCACCCTGCCCTGCGTGCAATCCGCCAGCACCGAGTCCCCCACACCAGACAGCAAACGCCGCTCCGACGTCGCCGTGGTCTTCGCCGGCGGCGCACGCCTTGCACTGGAGCTGCAGTCCAGGCCCGTCGTCGACACCGACTGGATCAACCGGCATCGCGACTACCAGGCCGCGGGCATCACCGACGTCTGGCTTCTCCCCGAAGGCGTCGGCCCTCCGGGAGTTCTCCTCGCAGAAGGCGTGCAGACCGCCTACCTCGACACGAGCGGATCCAGGATCGGATTCCCCGTAGCCCGGCCCCACGACCAGGCGGGTACGCGCTCCGGTACCGGCCACTTCGCCCGCCACGCACCACCGTGTCCGGGAGACCCTATCGACATAGAATGGTTCCCGCTCGCCGAAGCAGACCTGCAACCCTCAGGGCTTCGCCTGCCAGAACAGCTCACCAGCCTCCTAGCCGCAGAACACCAGCAAGCCCAGGCCCGCGCAGCAGCGATCCAGCAGCACACACGAGGCATCCGCCAGCAGCAAAACAACTGGCGGCGCCGCAAGAACCGGGAAGCCCAGCCGGACGGCTTCCCCGAAGCCCCCACGCCCGCAGCGAGCGGGGCCGGCCCATCACGACGGTCCACCGCAGTCACCCGCCCGGAGCTACCTCCGGCGTACTGCGATCTATGCGAAGAGGAGCTGGGAATCTACTGGCGGTACTTCGGCCGCCACCAGCAGTGCGGCATGGACCGGCGAAGACCAGTACGGCCTGACGAGGTGCGGTGAGCGTCTCGCTGCCCAGGTCTTCGCAGGATTCTCCCGGCTGGGCACCGGGCCAGTTGTCAACAACGCCGGAATCTGGACCAGTCGGCGACGCGACGATCCTGGTCAGTATCCAGCCGACGACGACACCAGTCCCCTGCAAACGCCAGCCGAAGGATGGCTGGCCGCGTTATTCCCCTTTGCCCACCCGTCAGAAACTTGACTAGACCATGCAATCAGCTGATCCGTGATCTTATTCTCGCCTATGGCTGGACAGGCCATTTTTATGCGTTGAAGGGGTCGTGCATGGATTTGGGAGCGTTGGCGCAGAGCGGGGCGGCGGCCGTTGTCGCCGTCATGGCTACTGATGCGTGGGGGCAGGTGCGGTCACGGCTGGCGGTGCTGCTTGGTGGTGGCGATGCCCAGCGGGAGCAGGAGAACGTTCTGCAGCTGGAGGAGTCGCGTGCCACGCTGGTGAGTTCTGCCGGGAAGCGGGAAGTGGTGGAGGCTGAGCTGCGGGGCCAGTTCAGGGACCGGTTGCGGTCCGATCCGGTTTTCGCTGCGGAGTTCGCAGTGCTAGCGGAGGAGATCCGCCGCACTACACCGGACGCTGCGGTCCGCCCGGTCTACCAGCATGGTGTAGCCAGCCGGGGCGGCACCGTTATCCAGGCAGGCAGGGACGTGAACGGGATGGATGCGCGGTGAGCGAGGGGAACGAGACGAGCTTTTCTGAACCGCAGCTTTCTCTGGGGGCTGAGCCGGCCGGCGCCGCTGCTGTGTTCGGCCAGGAGAGTGAAGCGAACCCCTTCTCTCCCATGCCGCGAGAGGAGGTCAGATCGCCCGAGACTGCTGCTCCGGCCCTGGGCGCCATGCACGCAGAACCGGCCCTGGCGGTCAGCCCAGAGCAGGCTCCGCGACCTCCGGCCTGGCCCGGATTCGGTTCCGGCGGGCCTATAAACGTGCAAGCGGCTGCCGCGGAGGCTGGTGGCCTCGTCGTGCAGGGCGGGCGCGATGCCAATTTCTTCAAGCAGGACCTGCGCTGGCTTCCTCTCGTCGAGGTGTCACAGCCACGTCTGCCGGACGGGATGTTCGTACGCCCAGAAGGCATCAAGGATGCGGAGACGGTACTCGACAGCCCTCTGCACGCCGTCGTGGTCTTGACTGGCCGGCCAGGCACGGGCCGGCGAACCAGCGCGCTGCAGTTGCTGTCCGCAGAAGGCCACCAGGTACACGAATGCCTGACGGACTGGGCTCCGGCACCACGCACAGATGTGCTGCCCCGCGCCTCGGGCGGCCGGTACCTTCTAGACCTCACTGACGAGACCGCTGAACTTCCTGAATCCTTTGGCCGAAGCCTTGCCGCATACAGCCGCGAGCTCGCCGGCTACGGCGCGCGCATGGTCATCCTGGTGACCGAGTCACTGTGGCGGTCATGCGCACGTGACACCTACGAGATCACTGTCCCTGTGAAACCCCCAGGCACCAGCGAAGTGATGCTCGCGCATCTGGCTGGTTTCGCCGAGCACCGCGGCTGGGCGGAAGCCGAGCCAGCATTCGAGGACCTTGCCAGCAAGCTGGCAGGCGGGTCGCCGCGCCGGGCGGTGGAACTGGCAGAGCTGATCACCAAGCATGCTCCTTTCACGTCAGGTGCTGTACAGACGATCACGGAGGCATTCGCGCACTGGAAGACCTATCTCGGCAGCAAACTCGCCAGCACATCGGACGCCACCTCCGCCGGCGGCACAGGAAGCCGCGCATACCAGGCGGGAATCGCCCGTAAGCGGTCGATGCTGATCGCAACCGCAGTTCTCGACGGCGCCCCGGAGGAGGTGATCATCGAGGCTGCCGACACGTTCCTGCGCATGATCGATTACAAGCTGTCCGACCAGGATCTGCTCATCGGACCCGAGCTCAGCGAGATGTTGGAGTGGATCGACGGTGACAGCATCGGCGGCGCGATCACCATCACCGGCAAACGCCCCGGCGTGGACCGCGCGGTCATCGACCGCGTGTGGAAGGAACGCCCCCGGCTTCGTAAGAAGCTCCGTGCCTGGATGGAGGCCATCACCACCGACAACGGCGCCGCCCAGGGCTACGAAGACCGCGTCGCGGAGGTACTCGTCCAGCTAGCGACCGATCAGGGGGCGCTGGAAATCCTCGAGATCGCCCAGTCCTGGCTCGACGGCAAGACTCGCCAGCGGGACCTGGCCGTGGATATCCTCGGGCGGCTCGCCACCAGTCCTGAAACAGGCTCTGCCGTACGCCGCAGGCTCTACGAATGGGCGAAAGGCAAAACCCCGCACGTTCTCACCGGGATCGCCGACGTCTGCGCCGGGCCACTGGCAAGGCACAGCCAGAAAGCAGCAATGCACCGGCTGAAGCTCCTGATCGGACATGAAGTGATCCCTGCCCGCGAGGCCGCAGCCAAGGCATTGCGCAGCCTCGCCGCAGATGAAGCACTTGGCGATGAGGTCGCAGCCATCGTGGTCGGCTGGGCCGGTGAGGAAAACTCCCGGCCCGGAAACTTCGCGCTCCTGGCCCTGGCGGAACCGGCGATCAGTCACGGTAGGCAGACCGCCATACATGCGATCACCCGCCTCCCTGAACGCCAGAAGGCCCTCTGCGAGGCATGGGCTGAGCTTCTGCGGGCAGACGACAGCCACCCGCTCGCGATGCGGACCGTGCACAGGTGGCTATCGAGCGCAGATGCCGGGCACCTCGACACCGACCTCGTCATCACCGTCCTGGCATCCGTGATCCAGGCAGGGCTGGACGGTGAGCCGTTCAAGAAGTTCGTTACGCAGGGCAACCCATCGCCTGCCCGCGGAGCTCTGCTCATGGCGATGTACAACCGCGCCACCGCGCAAGAAAGCAAGGCAGCAGCGTGACCCTGCGGCTCCCCTGGAGGAAACCCGGGCTACGGCAACGAAAACTCAGATTCTCCACCACGCTGCAGTCCAACCTGCCCGGAGCAGTGTTCAACGCCCAGTTCGTCGTCCGATGGCGCGCAGGCCTCACACCTGAACGCGCCGAGCCCTTCCTCCGCATCCATCTTCACCAGCAGGCCGACAACATCAGCGTTGCCTACCCGGTCGACCAGATACAACCCGTTGCAGACGAGATCCAGGTCGCCATCGCCAGCCAGCAACTCCACCTGCAGGGGGTCGGCACAATAGAAACAAGCTCCACCCTGCAGCTCAGCACAAGCCCGCAAAGCCTCCAGCTCCAGGAACACAGATCCGCCCTGCATCGAAAACAGCAGATCACAGCAGAGCTTGAGCACGCACGAATCCAGGCGCTATGCAATACCACTCTCGCCCATCGGCCAGCAGCGCTCATCTGGGCCGCCACAAACTTCCCAGCATTGACCGCCGAAACCCGGGGCGACATGCTGCAAACCGCAATCGATCAGCTCCACACGGAACGCGTGGCCCCAGCAAACCAGCATGACCCGCGCCATCAGGCAGCCCACGCCATCACCACCTGGCTCACGAGTGACGCCGCAGCCCGGCAGGAGGACCTGCAGACTCTGCGCGGCATCCTCACCCAGATCGGCGATCATGAAACCCTGATCCAGCACCTCGACGTTCTCACCACAGCAGCCCACTCTGCCCATTAGGCAGCCAGCCACAGACACGCCGTGCCCGCCACGCCCGCTGGCACGGCGAGTACCCGCGCGGCGGTCGCCGCTTTTCATCGTCGCTGGTGGCGGACGCTTCGCGCCCCGCACAACGGCATCCCGATCGCTGGCGTATTGCCCGAACACGTCGCAATGGGGCGGCGATGCTGCCGCACTCGAAGACAGCTTGCGACACATCGACCTGAAGACACAGTAAGCCGAACGGCTCCAGCAATGAGAGCGGCAACGGGAGCCCGGTGTCGGGGCCCTTGGATGAAGCGCGTCACGACGCGATACGGCGGTCCCGTAAGATCGCGAACAGGTATGCGCGGCCGGTGATCCGCTGGTCGACATCAGGAAGCCTGGCCGCCGATCCCATCGCCCAGATCTCCCTCGCCCCGTCCATCGACAACCAGGGCTTGGCCCGGTCGACCTTGATGCGGTCGCCCTCAACCGTGTACGTCATAGGCAGGCCCGATTGCGCAAGGAACTGCTCGCCTTGGTGCTCTCGGATGCGCTGCGCCACTGCCGCGAAGTCCTCATCTTCCATGGATCCAGACTGCACTGCAAACCATAGGGCAGCGCAAGTGTTACTAGACGAACGAATGGCATTGGCACTGAACGAGCGGACGACAGCGACGCGCTACCGGGCTGGCTCTCTATCGCGGATCCCGCCAGCAGCGCCATTGATGATCCTTTAGCGCGGAGAAGGGTGTTCGCCTCGTAGGGGCAGGAGGCGTTCATGGAAGGCTATGTCGCCGCGGTTCCGCGCGCTCGGCGGGGTCCCGACGCGGCACATCCGTTACGACAGCTTGAAACCTGCGGTCCGTCAGGTTCTGTTCGGGCCGCGCCGCATCGAGTCGCAGCGCTGGGTGGCGTTTCGTTCGCACTACGGTGTCGAGCCGTTCGACTGCATCCCCGGCCAGGAAGGCCCTCACGAGAAGGGCGGTGCACAACCACAATCGCCGGGCACGGCCGTCAGGTACTCCGGCCGGACCGGGCGTTCCAGCACGGCCGAGGTAGTCCAGACCCGGGACCGGAACTCACGGCGCCGTAAGCACCCGCCGCTCGATGGCCCGGAGTTGCTCTGGCCGGGCGGACCGCGCATACCTCAGGAGGCGTTGCCGCAGCGCCAGCGGCAGCCGACGCTTCCTTGGGTGCCGGGCAGCGAACGTCGGGCCGCTGAAATAGCGCACGAGCGGATCGATCTGGCGGCCGGTGGCGATGACCGGCCACCACTCCTCGCCAGTCAGCTCGCCTAACAGGAGCGCCGGTAACAGGCGATGTGGCAGCACGCCCTCCTCCGCGCGCGGGACGGACTGGTCATACCACGCCAGCAGCACGGGCCCAGCCTTGCCGAGCGCTCGGAGTGCCTCGATCGCGATGGTCAGTTCCTGTCTGTTCGGACTCGGATCGGTGATGTCCGCGCCGAGCTGCGTGTCGCGGTCCGCGCACGTCCTCGCCAGCGGTCGCAGCGGCGCGGGAGCTAGGTCGATCCAGCGCAAGACCTGGGCGTTGCCGAGTTCCTCTAGGTAGGCCAGCAGGCCAGGACCATCCGCCAGGCGTAGCTGACCACCCCAGCCTGCCCAGTCCAGGCCGTCGGGCTCATGCTGGCGCAGCAGAGCCAGGTGCCGGCGGTCGGCGTCGAGCAGTTCAAAAGCGCGCTCACCCCAGCACATACAGGCGAAGGCGTCCGCTTCCCGCCGGACGGCGAGCAGCTGGGCCAGCCTGCCGAGCTCAGCGGGGTCTGTCACGACCAGGGGTTCCGCTCCGGACCGCGGATGCGCCACGCTGATCTCCACCGAACCCACTCGTGGCCACAGCGCGGCCAGTCCGTCGATCATCCGCCGATGATCGCAGATCGACAGCCCCGCAGCCGAGTACCCAACGGAGCACCGACGGCGAATCCGGGGCTGGCCTGGTTGAGGCTGCCACGACCTGGATAGCGGCGTTCGGGCTGCTGCACGGGCAGGGTCCAGCGCGCCCTATGGAATCGAGCGTTGCCCGTGGAATCTCGTCCGGAATATCCCCTCGCTCGGCACGTCCAAGGAATGGAAGCTACCCAGGACTACGCGGGCGCCATGGAATCTAACCCAGAGCTATGGAAGATTTGACCAGAGTCTTCGTATCCACATGGCTCGCACTGTCTGCGCTCAGGAGCAGGCGATGGTCATCGAATGGTCATCCGCAGTCCAGCGCGGTCTGTGGAATCTAACGCTGCCGGTGGAATCCCGTCCGGAATGTCCCCTCGCCCAGCACGCCCGGGGAGTGGAAACTACCCAGGGCTATGTGGGCACTGTGGAATCTCACGCAGCGCTATGGAGGATTTGACCGGGTTCTTAAAAGTCCACTGCTCTACCATTGAGCTAGCAGCCCTCAGGCTGACAGGGTACCTGATCAGCCCGTCTGGGCGGTTCCGGTGCCGCCCACGAGCCGCTTGCCGCGCCCCTTTGCCCAGTGGTGTCCGTTCCCGCTCAGACCGCATCATCCACGACGAGATCAGGACCCGGGTCAGGGAACTCATCGCGTCCCTCGGAATCACCCCCGCGGCCTGAACCCGGCATACGCCACGGAGGCATTCTTCGTCGTCATTCCGCCTGTTTCCTGTCCAGAAGCCGGAATCGGGGCATCCGCTGAGCGGCGGTTTCAGTGTGCTTTTCGCCACGGCTTACGCGGTAAAGCGCGGCTGATGGCCATTTGGCGGATGCCGCCTGGAGCAGGGCCTCACTAGGTTTCCTGGGCGAGTATCGCGGGGCGTGGTCAGCGTTCCTGCGGTTGTAACGGGGAGGAACAGGTTTTCGTGCGCAGATCACGCATGCCCAGAATCGTGGGTGCGGGTGCGGCAATGGGTATCGGCTTGACGTTCGCGGTCGCGGGTGCGGCCGGTGCGGAGCCGGCCGGCCAGATCGTCGGAGCTGGCAAGCCGGGAGCGATCCCGGGCAGCTACGTCGTGGTGCTCAAGGACAAGAGCAAGAGCAAGGACGCGGTGTCGGCCTCCGCCGACAGCCTCTCGGACCGGCACGGTGGCGAGGTCAAGCACGTCTACGGCAGCGCCATCAAGGGGTACGCCGCCGACATGTCCGAGTCTGAGGCACGCAAGCTCGCCGCCGACCCGGCGGTGGCCTACGTCCAGCAGAACCAGGTCGCGTTTGCCGATGAGGCAACCCAGCCAGTCAGCGTTCCGGTCAAGGCTCAGGCCGCGGCGGACGACGTGAGCATCGACCCGTTCGAGGGCTACTGGCCTCTGCCGTGGGGCCTCGACCGGATCGACCAGCCGGACCAGCCGATCGACGGGGCATACCACTACCCGGCCTCGCCCATCGACGCGAATCCCACCGTCTACGTCATCGACAGCGGTGTGCTGCCCGGCCACTCGGAGTTCGGGGGCCGCGCGAGCACTGTGGCGGACTTCAGCGCTGACGGCGGCTGGGGCGTCGACTGCTCCGGCCACGGTACCCACGTGGCTGGCACCGTCGCCGGTGCGCGCGTTGGCGTGAACAAGAAGGCGAACATCGCCGCGGTGCGGGTCCTGGACTGCGCCGGCGGGGGTACCAGCGCGCAGGTGGTCGCCGGGATCGACTGGGTGACTCAGAACGGCGCCGCGAACGCGGTCGTCAACATGAGCCTCGGTTTCCGGAACGGCGACGTGGCCGTCGACGAGGCTGTGAAGCGGTCGATCGCTTCCGGTAAGACGTACGTGGTGTCTGCTGGCAACGCCGGCGTCGACGCGTGCACGCAGTCGCCGGCCCGGGTTCCGGAAGCTATCACTGTCGGCGCCACGAACAGCTCTGACATGCGGGCGACCTACACCGACCGGTACGGCAAAATCACGGGTGCCTCGAACTACGGATCCTGCGTGGACATCTTCGCGCCGGGCCACACGACGGTCTCCGCCTCACCCGCGAATCCCGGCGAACGGGAGACCTTCAACTACTACAGCACGCGCGGTGGAACGTCGATGGCGTCCCCGCACGTCGCCGGCGTGGCCTCCCAGCTGCGCGCTCGTTACGGGCTTACTCCCGCCGCCACGGCTGACGCCCTCAAGGCTGGTGCGGTGGCTGGCCGGGTGACGGCCGCTGGTGACGGGTCGCCGAACCTGCTGCTCCAGAACTCTCCGGAGTGCACGGCCTGTGACTTCGCNGGTATCGCTGACTGGGACAAGGACGGCAAGGCCGANCTCGTCGCGGTNGACGAGTACGGCGTGATGTGGAGCTACCCCGGCACCGGCACCACCGGCCTGCGGTCTGCCCCGCGCGTGCGGATCGGTACCGGATTCGGCGGCTCCACCATGGTGGGCATCTCCGACTGGGACCGCGACGGCCACAGCGACGTCATCTACCGCATCAACGGCGGCNNNAANGCCGGCAAGCTCTACGCCTACGGCAANGACGGCGCCAGGCTCGCCGGCAGCGGCTTCGGCGGCGCGACCTTCGCAGGCCTCGCCGTACGCGGCGACGGTGCCACCAACGTGTACTACCGGCTCGACGGCGGCCCCAACGCCGGCGACCTCATGGTGTACAACGCCAGCGGCCCCCAGCGCGCCGGCACCGGCTTCGGCGGCGCGACCTTCGCCGGCGTAGCCGACTGGGACCGCGACGGCAGCGGCGACGTCATCTACCGGATCGAAGGCGGCCCCCTCAACGGCAACCTCTACGCCTACGGGGCCAGCCGGGTCCTCATCGGCACCGGCTTCGGCGGAGCCCGCTTCGCCGACGTCGCCACATGGGACAGCGACACC
>NZ_KB903834.1 GCF_000379825.1 Longispora albida DSM 44784 | reverse complement strand
TCGGACCGAGACGGCAAACGCGCGGCCGCCCGCGCGGTATGCGCGGGCGGCCGAAACGGCTTCTTCCGTCCTTCCGGGCGCCCGTTGCTCCACTCCTGCCCGGTCCGCCTGTTGACGCCGACGATCCGGCACGCCTCTCGAACGCTGAAGCCCTGCTGCATGAGCCGGAAGTATTCCTCCCGCTCCGCGACCAGCTTCTTGCGTCCCTGAGGCACCCGACCCTCACGAACCTCGAAATCCATCGCATCCCCTGAACTGGGGTGTTGCGACGACCACTAGAACTCAAGCTCGTCCGGGCGGGCCTTCGCCGTACCCGTACCCGTACCCGTATCCGGCGGGCATCCGCACGGGACCGCCATAACCAGCGGGTTTAATGGTCGGCATGCGGATTCCCTGGCGTAGCGTGCGGCCTGGCTGGTGGCTCGACGTCCTGGCACTGGCGGCCGCCGTCGCGCTGACCGTGGCCCTGGCCACCGGGCGCCTGCTCGCGGCGGACCTCGACGTCAGGGACTTCCTCGACGCGCACCGGCCGGGCTGGCTGGACGTGACACTGCGGGTGTTCAACAAGCTGGGCCAGGGCAGCCCGCTGGCGGTGCTCTGCCTCGCGATCGGGCTCTGGCGGGTCTTCCGTGAGGGCGGCGACCGCCGGTCGTGGCGCACGTGGTGGCCCGTGTACCCGATCGTCTTCGCGTACGTGCTCAACCTGCTCACCATCGGCCCGATCAAGGTGCTCACGTCCCGCCCGGCGCCGAAGACTCCCGGCGCGGACGCGGCGTTCTTCGCCGGTGACGGCCACATGTCCTACCCGTCGGGCCACGCCATCAACACCCTCGTCTGGTACACGGTTCTCGCGATTCTCCTGGCGCCCTGGCTGTCGGCCGCCTGGCACCGCGTGCTCCGGATCGCGCCGGTCGTCATCGTGGCGATCACGACCGTGTACCTGGGTTTCCACTGGCTCACCGACACCCTCGCGGGCATCCTGCTCGGCCTGGTCCTGTCGCGCCTCATCTCCCGGGTCGACTGGCCAGCCCTCAGCCGGCCCTGACCACGGCTGCCTTCTCCCGGACCAGCAGTACCCCTGCGGCGATCACCACGGCTGCCGTCAGGCCGTGGATGCCGAGGGCCGCTGCCGCTGTCCCGCCGTAGCCGAACACGATCAGCATGTCCGCGAAGGGGATGAAGGCGGCGGCCAGCATCGCGTACCCGGCGGCGCGCCGCAGCCCGAGCAGCAGTGGCGCCAGCACGAAGAGCCCGGTGCCGATGTCCCGTACTCCCTTGATCGTCAGGAACGCTCCAGCGTCGCCGGACGGCCAGGCGGGCACGCCGAATCCGCTGGCCGCCCCCTGCTGGTCGAGCAGGAACCGCAGCCCGATGCCGATGATGCCGAGCCCGAGCAGGACGGACAGGACGGTGGTGAACCGGCGGAGAGCCATGAGAAGTACTCCTTCACGCGTGCTGGGGTGAGCGACGGCAGGAAATCTAGCGCCGCTAGCATTCCGGCATGCCGAAGCAGCCAGCAGCACCCGGGGCCGCCCCGGAACCACCCACCCGCCGGGAGCGCGAACGCGCCGGCCGCCACGCGCTGATCATCTCGACGGCCCGGGAGCTGGCCGAGGCCGAGGGCTGGGAGGCGGTGACCACGCGGCGGCTGGCGGAACGGATCGAGTACAGCCAGCCGGTGCTCTACAGCCACTTCGCCTCGAAGAACGAGATAGCCGCCGCCGTGGCGGTCGAGGGCTTCGCCGAGCTGGCCGCCGTCCTGCGCGCGCGGCGGACGGCGGCGGACGGGGAGCGTGCGGCCATGACGGCGGTCGCCACCGCGTACCTCGACTTCGGCCGGGAGAACCCGGCGCTCTACGACGCGATGTTCATCCTGCGTACCGACCTGCCCTTCGGCGGCCCGGACGCGCCCGCTCCGCTTGTCGAGGCCTTCACGGAGCTGGCCGCCGCCTGTGCGCCCTGGGCGGGCGGAGCCCCGGCGGAGCTGTTCACGGAGACCGTCTGGAGCGCGCTCCACGGCCTCGTCGCGCTCGAACGCTCCGGCCGGCTGCGTCCCGATCTCGCCGGCGGCCGCCTCACCCTGCTCCTGGCCCGGCTCACCAGCGATCCGGAGCGGAAACCGGGTGCGCCCGGCGGTCGCCGCCGTTAGGCTCCGCCCCAGACCTGACACGTTCGAGGAGAGAGGGGCGACCAGTGCGCGCTACCGGCCCCATCGCACGCGGCTGACCGCTGTGCCCTGCCGGACCCACTGGTCAGCCCTCCGACTTCCCTCTTTCCTCGTATGCCTGGAGGGCATCCGTGTCATTGTTCCGTTCCCTGTTCCGCATGCTCGAAAACTGCGTGGATCCGTTCGGGTCCCGTGACCTGAGCACCCCGTCCTCACGTGTACTGCCGTTCCTGTTGCGCGAGTTCCGTCCGCTGCGGGCCGCGGCCCTCGCCAGCGTCGGCCTCACGGTGATCAGCGCGATCCTGGAGGTGTGGCTGATCGGGTACGCCGGGCGCCTGGTCGACACCCTCGCGTCCACCCCGCCAGCAAGCCTCTGGCGCGAGCACGGCACCGGCCTGCTGGTCGCCGCCGCGCTCGTCCTCGTCGTCCGGCCGGTGATCCACCTGTTCAGTGAGGCGCTGGACGACCTCGCGATCCGGCCCAACGCGCAGGCGCTGGCGCTGTGGCGGGTACACCGGTACGTGTCGCGTCAGCCCGTCGGCTGGTTCCGCCGGGATCTGGCCGGGCGGATCGCGGCCTGGGTACGCGACGGCGCGAGTGCCGCCACCTCGGCCGTGTACTGCACCGTCCACATCCTGACCTACGTGACTGTCTACATCGGAGCGTCAGCGTGGCTGATGGCGTCGATGGACCCGCGCATGGCTCTCCCGCTCGGGCTCTGGCTCGTCCTCTACGCCGCTCTCATGGTCTACGTCGTCCCGCGTTACCGCCGCGCCTCCGGCCGTCACCAGGACGCGGCGTCGGCGCTGACCGGGCACCTGGTCGACTCGTACGTCAACATCGACACCCTCGCGCTGTTCGCCGACCAGGAGGCTGGTGACCGGGAGAGCCGCGGGGTTCTGGAGGGGGCCCGGCGGGCCCACCTGCGGGTACAACGTCTCGAAGTGACCATGAACGTGGGCATGATGACGCTGAGCGGCGTGCTCATGGCCGGGCTGACCGGGTACGGCATCGTGCTCTGGCATTCTGGCGCGGCCCCGATCGGCCTGGTCGCCGCGGCACTCGCCCTGAGTTTCCGGATCACCGCGATGGGCGAGTGGCTGCTCGACGGGGTGTCCTCGTTGTTCGGCGCGCTCGGCGTGCTCCGCAAGGCCCTCCGCACGATCGCGCAGCCGCTGGCCGTGGCCGACCGGCCGGGCTCGGCTGATCTCGTCGTGAACGGCGGCCGCATCCGGATCCGCGACCTCAGCCACCACTACGGCAAGGGCAGCGGCGGGCTCGACGGGATCAGTCTCGACATCGCGCCGGGGGAGAAGGTCGGGCTGGTTGGCCGTTCGGGCGCGGGAAAGTCCACACTGGTCAGCCTGCTGCTGCGGTTCTTCGAACCGGAGGCGGGGACGATCGAGATCGACGGCCAGGACGTCACGGCCGTCCGGCAGGACAGCCTGCGCGGCCAGATCGCGATGGTCACGCAGGAGGCGATGCTGCTGCACCGTTCGGTCAGGGACAACATCGCCTACGGCCGCGAGGCCAGCGACGACCTGGTCGAGGCCGCTGCGCGCAAGGCGTCGGCTGACGAGTTCATCGCGGGCCTGCGGGACGCCGACGGCCGGACCGGGTACGCCGCGCACGTCGGTGAACGCGGTGTCACGCTGTCCGGCGGGCAGCGCCAGCGGATCGCCATCGCACGGGCGATCTTCAAGGACGCTCCCATCCTCGTACTCGACGAGGCGACCTCGGCGCTGGACTCGGAAGCGGAGGCCGCGATCCACGAGACGCTGGGCGAGGTGATGGCGGGGCGGACGACGATCGCCGTCGCCCACCGGCTTTCCACGATCGCCCGCATGGACCGGATCGTGGTACTCGACGGCGGCCGGATCGCCGAGGAGGGCACGCACGCCAGCCTGCTGGCCCAGGGCGGCCTGTACGCGGCGCTGTGGGCCCGCCAGTCCGGCGGCTTCCTCGGCGTCGAGTAGGACGAGACGTGGCGGGTACATCGTCAGCGGACGGTGTACCCGCCTTCGCGTACCCCGAAGTGGGCCGCCGGTGCCATGCACTTCTGGAGCAGGGGCTCGCCGGGTGCCGTCGGCCCGGAGAAGCCGGCCCGGTCGCGCCCGGCCTTGTCCTTCCCCGCGTCGTACACGCTGAAGCCGAGCCGGATCTGGCGTTCCTTCCAGTCCTGGACGGCGGGCGCTGCGTCCACCACGATCCCCGTGACGGTGGCCGTGGGCCCGCCGGCGGTCACGCAGTCGACGGCGATGTCGGCCCAGACGGTCAGGTCACCGTGCCGGTGGTAGATGCGTGCCGTACCCGTCACCGTCGCCGGGATCGGGGAGCCGGGCGCATAGGTCGCCCGGGCGTCCACAGTGAACCGGACGTCGTCCTCGGCCACCTCGTAGGCCAGCCGCGCCTGCCCCTGCACAGAGGCCGTCAGCGGCTGACCACCCGGCCCCGGACCCGCGCTCGCCGTCGTCGTGGCCATCGATCCGACGCAGGCGGCGGTCAGGGCTGCCATCACCAGTTTCGTACGCATGCCCCGATCGTGCGCCACCTGCCCTGAGCCGGTGCTGTGGTCCTCTCAGGAAATCCACAGCTAGCTGCTGGTCATCACCCGGAGGAAGTGCTCGACCGTCGACGCCATCGCGTCCCGGGCCGGGGCCAGGTACTTGCGCGGGTCGACGGTGCGGCTGTTCTCGGCGAGGTAGTCGCGGACGGTGCCGGTGAAGGCGATGTTCAGCGCGGTACCAATATTGATCTTGACCATGCCGGCCCGGACCGCGGCCGCCAGTTCCTCGTCCGGCACGCCCGAAGACCCGTGCAGCACGAGCGGCACCGGTACTGCTTCCTTCAGCGACGCGATCAGTGCCAGATCCAGGGAAGCGTCCCGGGAGGTCATCGCGTGCGAGGACCCGACGGCGACGGCCAGCGCGTCAACGCCCGTGTCACGGACGAAGGCCGCCGCCTCCGCCGGATCGGTCCGCACGCCCGGCGCGTGGGCGCCGTCCTTGCCGCCGACCTCGCCCAGTTCGCTCTCCAGCCACAGCCCGCGCTCGTGGCAGAAGGCCGCTGCCTTCGCGGTCATCGCGACATTGTCCTCATAGGACAGTTTCGAGCCGTCGTACATCACCGAGCCGAAGTCGTGCAGCGGCGCCTGCTCCAGCAGGGCCATGTCCTCGACGTGGTCAAGGTGCAGCGCGACCGGGACGCTCGACAGCCGGGCGACGGCAGCCGTGGCCGCAGTGATCGGCGCGAGCCGCCCGCCGTGGAACTTCACCGCGTTCTCGCTGATCTGGAGGATCACCGGCTGCCCGGCTGCCTCGGCGCCGGTCACGATCGCCTCGGCGTGCTCAAGGGTGATCACATTGAACGCGGCAATGCCCTGGCCGGGCACGACGAGTTCTGCGGTGGGGGTGAGCATCTACAACTCCTCAACGGTGACGGCCCGGCGGATGCGCTCGTAGTCCGGCAGTGCCACGGCCCCGGCTTCGGGGGCGAGCACGGCCGCAGCGGACAGCGCCACGGCGTCTTGCAAGATCAAAGACCATTTTTCCTGGTACGCGAGCCCGCGCGCGATCGCGGCGACCCCAGCGTCCCCCGCCCCGGTCGGGTTGCCGCTCAGTGACGGCGGGACGGCCCGCCATGCCCGGTCGCCGGTGACCGCGAGCATCCCGTCAGCCCCGCGTGAGGCGAACACGACACCGCTCCCCGCAGCCCGGGCGGCCTCGACGACGCCGAGTCCCGGGGCCAGCTCCGCCAGTTCTTCCGCGTTCGGCTTGGCCACGGCAGGCCCGGCCGCGAGCCCCTTGACCAGCGCCGCACGACTACTGTCCAAAATAGACGGAACGCCGTGCTCCTCCGCGATCCGGATCAGCGTCGCGTACGCGTCCTCCGGCACACCACCCGGCAACGACCCCGACAGCACCACGACCCGCGCCGCCGACACCAGCCCCGTGTACCGGGCGACGAAGCCCTCCCACTCGGCCCCCGTCACGACCGGCCCCGGTTCCCAGAACCCGGTACCCGAGGCGCCGTCCGACACCACGACCGTCCGGCGCGACTCCGCCCCGATCTCGGCGAAGGCATGCGGCACGGTCAGCAGCTCCTGTACCCGCCGCCCGGCAGCACCACCCGCGAACCCGGTCGCCACCACCGGCTCGCCGAGGATGCCGAGTACCCGCGCGACGTTGAGCCCCTTGCCGCCCGGCCGCTCGGTCACGCTCCGCACCCGGTGCGCCTCACCGGGGACCAGGGCATCCACTGCGTACGTGACGTCGAGCGCCACGTTCAGCGTCACGGTCAGGATCATTGGGACCCCTCACGTCGTGATAGCAGCATGATGGGTCCCACGATCACGCGACCCTGACCCCGGCCTTGTGTACTTCGAGGATGCGGAGGCTGTCGTCGAGTACCAGGAAATCGGCGCGAGCCCCCACGGTCAGTGAGCCACGGTCGTGCAGGCCCACCGCCCTGGCTGGTGTGGTCGCGGCCATCTGGCAGACGTCGATGATCGACAGGCCGGCGTGCACGGCCCGGCGGAAGGCCGCGTCCATCGTCAGCGTCGAGCCGGCGATCGACCCGTTGTGCGACAGCCTGGCCACGCCGCCCGCGACGTCGACGGACAGCCCGCCCAGCTCGTACGAACCATCCGGCATGCCGGCCGCCGCCATCGCGTCCGTGATCAGCGCGGCCCGCTCGGGCCCGGTCACCCCTGCGGCGAAAGTCAGCGTCCCGTCGTGCAGGTGTACGCCGTCCGCCACGAACTCGCACACGATCGCCGGCGCCCTGAGCAGCGCGAACACCGGACCCGGCTCGCGGTGGTGCGGCGGGCGCATGCCGTTGAAGACGTGCGTGCCGACCGAGGCGCCTGCCGTGATCATGGCGAGCGTCTGCTCGTACGTCGCGTCGGTGTGCCCGATCGCGACAGCCACCCCGGCGTCGGCCAGCATCTTCGTGGCTGCCAGCGCGCCGGGCAGCTCTGGCGCGATCGTCACCATCCGCACCGCGCCGCCACCCAGGTTGATCAGGGCGGCCAGCTCGTCGAGATCGGGGTGGCGGAGGTAGTCCGGATTCTGTGCCCCGCACCGGATCTCGGAGAGGTACGGCCCCTCGTAGTGGATGCCGGCCAGCGTGCCGTCCCCGACCAGCGGGCGGAACGCGGCGGTGGCCGCGCTCATCAGCTCCGGGGGAGAGGTCACCAGCGAGGCCACAATGGACGTCGCGCCGTGCTTCAGATGGAACTCGGCGGCCAGCCGGGCCTCGGCGGCCTCACCCGTCGTGAAGGTGTGCCCGCCACCGCCGTGGTTGTGGATGTCGACGAAACCCGGGACCACCCAGTGCCCGCCGGAACCGCCCTGCTCCTCGACGGCAGCGATCAGCCCGCCGTCGGTCACCAGCCGCCCGTTGACGATGCCGTCCGGCGTCACGATCCTCATCGGCCGTCTCCGCCGTGTCCCAGCCGGTCCAGGGCCAGCAGCGCGGCCCCGATGCACCCGGCCTCGTCGCCCAGCGCGGCCCGGACCAGGTGCGGGCGGGCGTGGAAGGTCCGCTTGGCGTCCAGCGCCACCGCCAGCGGGGCGAGCAGCAGGTCGCCGGCCTCGGCCAGCCCGCCGCCGATCACGATGATCTCCGGGTCGAGCAGCACGATCCCGGCCAGCAGCCCGTCGGCGAGCGCGTCCACAGTGTCCTGCCAGACGCCGATCGCCTTCTGGTCACCAGCCTGCGCCAGCGCGGCCACCTCGGCGGCGGTCTTGTTCTCCCCGTACCTGCGGGCGACGGAAGACGCCGAAGCCAGCGCCTCCAGGCAGCCGTGCTGGCCGCACCCGCACAACGGGCCGCCCGGCCGGATCACCAGGTGCCCGATCTCCCCTGCGGCGCCGTGCGCTCCACTGCGGACGGTACCGCGCACGGCGAGCCCGGACGCGATACCCGTCCCGATCGGGATGAACAGCACATTGTCGTACTCGCGCCCGGCGCCGATCCGCGCCTCGGCCAGCGCCCCGGCCCGCACGTCGTGCCCGAGCGCGGCGGTCAGCCCGGTCCGCTCCTCGATCAGTGTCCGCAGCGGGGCGTCGTGCCAGCCGATGTTCGACGAGTACACGGCGATGCCGTCGGTCTCGTTCACCACGCCGGGTACGACGACGCCGACGGCCTCCGGCGTCAGGTCCTTCGCGCGGGCCGTCTCGACGAGGCCGGCCGCCACCTCGCCGATCGTCTCCAGGACGGCGTCCGGGCCGCGCTCGCGCCCGGTCGCGTGCCGCTCGACGTGCAGCACCCGGCCGGACGTGTCGACCAGTGCGCACTTCATCCCGGTACCGCCGACGTCGATCGCGACGACGGAGCTACCCATCGAGGATCACCGACCGGGTCAGGTGCCGGGGCTCGTCGGGGTCCAGCCCGCGGTGCTGGGCGATGGCCACAGCCACCCGCTGCGCGAGGACCAGGTCAGCCATCGGGTCGAGGTCACTGTGCACGAACGTCGCGCCCGTCTTGGCCACGTCCTCGCGCAGGCCGGCCGGCACCTCGCCGAAGGCCCAGGTCACCCGGCCGGGCGCGGCGATCGAGATCGGGCCGTGCCGGTACTCCATCGCCGGGTACGACTCCGTCCAGAACGTCGCGGCCTCCCGGCACTTCAGGCCGGCCTCGTTGGCCAGCCCGTACGTCCAGCCCCGGCCGAGGAAGGTGATCTGCTGGACGGCCGTCACGTCGAAGGGCAGCTCGGCCGTCACCGCGGCCTCCGCGTCCTTGACCGCTCCGGCCAGGTCCTCGCCCAGGCTCGCCCGGAGCAGCGCGAGCACCGACGTCGCGAACCGGGTCTGCACCACAGACTTCTCATCAGCGAAGTCCAGCACGATCGCGGCGTCCGCGGCGGTCACACCGGGAGACTCCGGGTCGCCGATGATCGCCACGGTCGGCACGGTGAGCGCGCGGAGCAGGTCGAGGACCTCGGTCGTCGTACCCGACCGGCTGATCACCACCACCCGGTCGTACGCCCGCCCGGCCGGGAACTCCGACGCGGCGAAGGCGTCGGTCTCGCCGTGCCCGGCCTGCTCGCGCAGCACCGCGTAGGCCTGCGCCATGAACCACGAGGTGCCGCAGCCGACCACCGCGATCCGCTCGCCATGGCTGGGCAGCACCTGCGCCTGGTCACGCGCGACCTCCGCCGCCCGCGTCCAGCAACCCGGCTGGCTGGCGATCTCCTGCTCGACGTACGACATCTATTCTCCCGGTATCTTCCGATTCCGCGCACAGAACTCGACGTTAGGGCCTAGTTTCGAGCATCATTGTGCAGGAGAATCATTGTGCATGGAACTCCGTAGGATGCATAGCACTGCGGAGTGCCCGAGCTGGCACCTCGCACGTGACCTGATGCTGATCGAAAGGGGCCGCACGTGGACCGGTACGCGCGCTGGAATGCGCTGCTGGAGCTCCTCGCCGAGACGGGCCGGGTGAGCGTCGAGGACGCCGCCGACCGGCTGACTGTGTCGCAGGCCACCATCCGCCGGGACTTCGACCAGCTCGCCCAGCAGCAGATGATCACGCGTACCCGGGGCGGCGCTGTCGCCAACGGCGTCTCCTACGACCTCCCGCTGCGGTACAAGTCGGCGAAGAACATCTCGGAGAAGCAGCGGATCGGCCAGGTCGCCGCCTCGCTGGTCTCCCCGGGCATGGTGGTCGGGATCAACGGCGGCACGACGACCACCGAGGTCGCCAGGGCACTGGCCACCCGTGCCGACCTCGCGGCCGGCGCCGACGGTCAGGGCCTGACCATCGTCACCAACGCCCTGAACATCGCCAACGAGATGATCGTCCGCTCGCACATCAAGATCGTGGTGACCGGCGGCGTGGTCCGGCCGCAGTCATACGAGCTGGTCGGCCCGCTGGCCACCGGCATCCTCCGCGAGCTGACCCTCGACATGGTCCTGCTCGGCGTGAACGCTGTCGACGTGACCCTGGGTGCCGCTGCCCACCACGAGGGCGAGGCCGCGATCAACAACCTGATGGCCGCCCGCGCCCGCCGCGTCGTGATCATCGCGGACAGCTCCAAGCTGGGCAAGCACGCCTTCGCCAGGATCTGCCCGATCGAGCGGGTCGACACCCTGGTCACCGACGCCCACGCCGACCCGAGGCTGGTCGCCGAGTTCGAGGCGGCTGGACTCAGGGTAGTGAAGGTGTAATCATCGTCAGTAATGTAGCCCGTGTCTGAGGCGGCCCCCTCGGACACGGGCTCACCTGTATCCGCAGCTCGACAGGCCTCTAGAGCCGCGCGAGGAACTCCGCTGCCGACGGGGTGAGCGGAGCCGGCAAGGCCGACAGCTCGTACCACCCGACCGAGGAGATCTCCTCGTCCTGCACCGCCGGCTCCCCAGTAGCGGACTCCGCGACAAAGGCGTGTGCCCGGTACTCCGCCCCGCCCGGGTAGACCAGCTCCGCCGTCCAGACCCGCTCGCCGACGCTCACCGCCAGCCCGGTCTCCTCGGCGGCCTCGCGCACCGCGGCCTCGCGCAGGGACTCGCCCGGTTCGACCTTGCCGCCCGGGAGCCCGAAGAACCGGTGCCCGTAGTTCTGTTCGACGAGCAGCACCCGCCCCTGCTCGTCCCGCACTATCACCACTGCCGTGTCCCACATGGTGCTCATCCTGGCTCAGCCGCGCGTCGCGCGTGGCCCCGTCAGTTGTCCACAGCCTGTGGATAACTAGTTGGCCTTTGCGGGTGCTGCCGGCCTCGGTAGGGTCGTCTGTATGC
Source organism: Longispora albida DSM 44784 (assembly GCF_000379825.1). Taxonomy (GTDB): domain Bacteria; phylum Actinomycetota; class Actinomycetes; order Mycobacteriales; family Micromonosporaceae; genus Longispora; species Longispora albida. Next base: position 558,795 of record NZ_KB903834.1, on the reverse strand, counting down.
CATCCGACCGCCAGGACCTCGTCGCCGGCAAGCTGCCGGAGCTGACGGTGCGGGAGCGTGAGCTGCTCGACTTCGAGCGGCAGTGGTGGCGGCTGCCGGGCGCGAAGGAGCGGGCGATCCGCGAGCAGTTCGACCTGTCCGGCACGCGGTACTACCAGCTGATCAACGCCCTGCTGGACAACCCGGCTGCCCTCGCCCACGACCCGGTGCTCGTCGGCAGGCTCCGGCGGATCAGGGCAGCGCGGAGGACCAGCCGCGGCTAGCCTGCACATTTGTGTCTGACAATCTTTTCGAGCAGCAGAAGAAGCCGTACTACCCGGGCTCGACCCTGGCCTTCGGCCTGACCTGGCTGATCACCTGCCCCGTGCTGAGCGCCGTCATGTACGTCTGGGACGTCAACGACGCCCAGAAGCGGGCGTTGGTGGCCGATGGTCTCACCGGTTTCCTGCTGCTGCCGATCCTGCTCGGCCTGCACGCCACCCTGATGACGATCGTCTTCCGGGTCGGCAGGAAACTCGGCTGGCCGGTCTGGTCCGCGCTGGCAGGGGGCATCGGCCTCGCGACGGCGGCGGGTGCCGGAGTCCTGGCGTGGGCCAACTCCCTCTAGGCGACGCTGGTGTGCCACAACCTGAGTGGTACGCCACGGCGGTGTGTACCACCCGGGTTGCGGGTAGAGCGGCAACTCTCGCAGGACGACCCGGAGCCCTGCTGGTCCATACGCTGCGATCAGTACGCGTCATGCGACCGAAGGGGTGCATCTCAAGTGTCCGTCCACTTTGCAGTATCGGAAACCGCGGCACACGTCTCACTCGTGGCAGCCGACTCCGGCCCCGGCCGGCTCGGTGCCAACATCGCCCTGCTGTTCGCGCTGGCCGCCCTGGTCATCGGCGGCCTTGCCCTGGCCGGAGCGCGCGGCCGGATCGGCTTCCGGCCCGTGCGGCCAGGAGCCTTCCTCGCCATCGCTGCCGGGCTGACCGGCGCGGTGCTCAGCGTCGTGCACCTGGCCCGCACGGTCGACGGCTTCGGCACGGGCAACGGCCGGGCCGGCGCCATCATCGCCCTGGTACTCGCCCAGGTCGGCGTCAACCTCGGCATCCTCGCCCTGTCCCGCCTCCGCCAGGCCCGGCCGGCCTGACACAGTCAGGAGCCCTGCACCCAGCCAGGGACCGTCAGCCCCGACTCGTAGGCGAGGATCACGAGCTGGGCGCGGTCCCTGACCTGTGTCTTGGTCATGATCCGGCTGACGTGGGTCTTCGCGGTGGCCGGGCTCAGGTGCAGCCGGCCGGCGATCTCGTCGTTGGACAGCCCGGCGGCGACGAGGACCAGCACCTCGCGTTCCCGTTCGGTCAGCACGCCCAGCCTCGGGCCGGGATCGGGGTGCCTGACCCTGGCGGTGAACTCGGAGATCAGCCGCCGGGTGATCGACGGGGCGATGAGCGCGTCGCCCCTGGCCACCACCCGGACGCCGTGGATCAGCTCGGCAGGCTCGGTGTCCTTGACCAGGAAGCCGCTCGCGCCGGCCCGCAGCGCCCCGTACACGTAGTCGTCCAGGTCGAACGTGGTCAGGATGATCACGCGGACACCCGGGTCGGCGCGCGCGGCGATCTCGGCGGTGGCGGTCAGCCCGTCCATGCCCGGCATCTGGATGTCCATGAGGACGATGTCCGGCCGCAGCTCCCGGGCGAGCCGGACGGCCTCGGCCCCGTCGGCGGCTTCGCCGATCACGTCGATGCCGTCCTCGCCGCCGAGAATGGACCGGAACCCTGCCCGCACGAGCGTCTGGTCGTCGGCGATCAGTACCCGGATCACGCGCTGCTCCCCACCGGTAGGCAGGCGCTTACCCGGAACCCGCCTTCCGGCACCGGCCCCGCGTCGAGCGTCCCGCCGAGAGCCCGGGCCCGTTCCGCCATGCCGAGGATGCCGTTGCCCCGCTGGCCCGGCGGGCTTGCCGTACCAGCGCCGGTGCCGTCGTCGGTCACTTCCACCAGTACCGCGTCTCCCTCTGGCCTGACCCTGATCACTGCTGTGCGCGCGTCGGAGTGCCGGGTCACGTTCGTCAGTGCTTCCTGGATGATCCGGTACGCCGCGTGGTCAGCCTCCGGCGGCAGTGCCCGGGTCTCCGCCAGCTCGGTCCGGACCTCCAGGCCGGACCGGCCGGCCGCCGCGACCAGTTCGTAGACCCGGCCCAGGCCGGGGACGGTCCCGCCGTCACTCCGCAGGATGCCGAGTACCGCGCGCAGCTCCGACAGCGTCTCCTTGCTCGCCTGCTTGATCGCGGTGAGCGCCTCCTCGGAGCGCGCCGGGTCCGGGCGGTGCAGCGCGGCGCTGGCCTGCACGTTGATCAGTGAGAGGTGGTGGCCGAGCACGTCGTGGAGTTCGCGGGCGATCCGCAGCCGTTCCTCGGTGGCCCGGCGCAGGGCCTCTTCCTCCTTGCCCTGTTCGGAGGCGAGCTCGCGGGCCTGCGCCTCGGCCAGGTACGCCCGCCGGTTGCGCGTGACGCCCACGATGACGGCGACGAGCCAGCCGGCGTGCAGGAAGGTCGCCCCGTTCACGCTGTCGGCCGTGCGGGTGTAGCTGCTCGCGACGGAGTACGCGACCACGGAGGACAGTCCGAGCCCGATCGCGACGAGGACGTGGCCCTCGTCGACGACGGTGTACAGCGCCACGACGAACACGAGCATGATCGGGCCGGGCTTGTGCAGCAGGATCCCGTACGCCGACACGGCAGCCAGGGCCACCGCACCGACCGCGATCGGATACTGGCGGCGGAAGTAGAGCGCGGCGGAGGAAACGAGCACCGCCAGCGCGGCCGCCCACTCGGAAGCCGTGTCGATGCCACGTGACTGCACGAGCAGGCCGAAGGCGGCGACACCTCCCACCACGAGCAGCAGAACCGTGTCAGCCGCCCGTCCGTGCCATCGCCATGTCGCCACGCCCCGAGCCTAGCCCTCGGCTCCGTTCGCGATCGTTTCCACAGCGGACGGTACGCGTCAGGCTGTGATCTGGAGCTCAGCGGACTGGCCTGCGGAAACCACCGCAGCGGGAGCGAAGCCCTGCAGCGAGGGAAAAGACCAGGCTGGGGACGGAGAAGCCAGGAACTGGCGGACCAGAACAGCCGCCCCCTGACACTAGTAAGTTAACAAGGATCCCCAGAGAACACCATCGGGCGGCTGACCGACTGCGCACCCCTGGTGACCTGGCTACATTCGCCGAGGTCACCGCAGCCGATCGAGAGGTCCAGCCTCCTTGACGTTTCTCGCAGCTCTCCCTCGCCTCCTGAACCACCACGTTGTGAACCGCCGTGGTCTCGTGCCCGCGGATCGCGCGCAGCGGATCATCGCCGCCGCCACGTTCGTCAACATGCTCGGCTCCGGGGTCTTCATGGCCGCGGCCTCGCTGTTCTTCACCCAGTCCGTCGGCCTGTCCCTGGCGCAGGTCGGCACCGGGCTCGGCATCGCGACCCTGACCGGGCTCCTGGCCGGCGTCCCGGTCGGCAGGCTCGCCGACCGGCTCGATCCCCGGGAGGTGTACCTGGGCACGCTCGCCGTCCAGGGCGCGGCCATGACAGCACTGGTGTTCGTGCACAGCTTCTGGCTGTTCGTGCTGGTGGTGAGCCTGACCGAACTGGCGGGCTCGGCAGCGGCGGCTTCACGTGCACCGCTGGTGCGCGGGTACTCGGGAGCCGAGCCCACCCGCTTCCGGTCGTACCTGCGCTCGGTCGCCAACCTCGGCGGGGCCGGTGGCGCGCTCGCGGCCGGGTTCGCGATCCAGCTCGGTACCCGGGACGCCTACCTGGCGCTCGTGCTCGGCAACGCGGTGAGCTTCCTGGCCTGCGCCGTGATCATCCTGCGGCTGCCCTCCCTGCCGCCGCTGCCCGTCCCGCCACAGGCCGGGCGGTGGCAGGCGCTCAAGGACCGGCCGTACCTCGCCGTCGCGGTACTGGACGGGCTGATCGGGATACAGGGCCACGTGCTCGTCTTCGCGCTTCCACTGTGGATCGTGCTGCACTCGGACGCGCCGCGCTGGTTCGTCGGGGTCTCGGTGCTGGTCAACACCGGGATGGTCGTGCTGCTCCAGGTACGGGCCAGCCGGGGCGTGGACAGCCCGGCCGCCGCCGGCCGCGCGGTGCGGCGGTCGGGGCTGGCGTTCCTGGCCGGGATGGGGCTGATCGCCGTGACGGGCGGCCTGCCCGGCTGGCTGGCGATCGTGGTGATCACCCTCGGGATCTGCGTGCACACCACCGGGGAGCTCTGGCACGCTGCCGGTTCGCTGGAGCTGCGGTTCCGGCTCGCCCCGGCGTACGCGCAGGGCCAGTACGCCGGGGTGTACGGGCTGGGCCTCCGCCTCGGTGGCGCGGCGGCCCCGGCGACCGTCGGCCTGCTCTGCGTGAGCTGGGGCGCTCCGGGCTGGCTCGCGCTCGGCGGGCTGTTCGCCGTCGCCGGTTACGCGATGCCCCTCGTCATCCGATGGGCCGAGAACGGCCAGCGGACTGGGAGCGGAAGGTGCCCCGAGCAGGCCCGGCACCGGGTACTCACCCGCCAGGCAGCCCCAGCCCTCTCATAGCCCGCGACGTCAGCGCCGGGACTCGGCATAGGCGGCCAGCGCGGCCACCTGTGCCGGGTCCAGCGAGGGCCGGACGTTCTCGCGGGCGGTGGCCACGTGCGCAGCCGTGACCGAGGCCGCGTCCAGCGACTCGCGCATCGCGGCCAGTGCCGCCTCCCGGAGCAGGGCCGCGCAGTCCGCCGACGAGAAGCCTTCGAGGTCCTCGCCGAGCGCCGCCAGGTCCACGTCGTCCGCGAGCGGGATGGAGGTCGCGGCGGCGCGCAGGATCGCGGTCCGGGCCGTGCCGTCCGGCGGCGGTACGTAGACCATGCGCTCCAGGCGGCCGGGCCGGAGCATCGCCGGGTCGATCAGGTCCGGCCGGTTGGTCGCGCCGATCACGACGACGTTCCGCAGGGCCTCGACGCCGTCGAGCTCGGTCAGCAGGGCGGCGACGACCCGGTCGGTCGTCCCGCCGTCGGTGGACTGGCCGCGCGCCGGGGCCAGCGCGTCCACCTCGTCGAGGAAGATCAGTGCCGGGGCGGCCTCGTGGGCCCGGCGGAACAGGTCCCGCACGGCCCGCTCGCTCTCGCCGACCCACTTGCTCAGCAGCTCGGCACCCTTGACGGACAGCACGTTGGCCTTGCCAGTACCGGCGATGGCCTTCACCAGGTACGTCTTCCCGCAGCCGGGCGGCCCGTACAGGAGGACGCCGCGCGGGGCCTCGACGCCGAGCCGGGCGAACGTGTCCGGGTACGTCAGCGGCCACAGCACGCTCTCGGTCAGCACCTGCTTGACGTCGGCCATGTCGCCGACGTCGTCGAGGGTGACCTTGGCCAGTTCCAGAGTGGACTGCCCCATCGAGGTGGGCCGGACGACCTCCAGCGCCGCCTCGAAGTCGGCCTGCGTCACGCTCGGGTCGGCTCCGCCCCGGACGCGCAGCGCCGCGCGTACCCCGGCCTCGCGGGTCAGCGCGCTCAGGTCGGCGGCGACGAAACCAGGTGTCCGGCCCGCGATGTCGTCCAGCTGCACGTCCTCGGCGAGGGCCACGCCCCGGGTCAGCACGGCGAGCAGTTCGCGCCGTCCGGCGGTGTCGGGCAGCGGGATGCTGATCTCGTGTTCGAGCAGCCCGGGCCCGCGCAGCGCCACGTCGATCTCCTCCGGCCGGCTCGTCGTGCACACGACGGCCTTCCCGGCGTCGAGCTGCGCGGCGAGCACTGAACGGAACACCTTCGCCAGCGGGCCTTCGAGCGCGTCCACATCGGAGATGAGTACAACCTGATGGGTTTTCTGGAATCGCGCCAGCGCGTCGTTGGGGCTCATCGCGGCCAGCTCCGGAGCCCACAGGCTCGTCACCTTCGCACCCAGCGTGTGGGCGACGGCCTTGACCAGAGTGGACTTCCCGGACCCGGCGGGCCCGGAGATCAGCACGCCCAGTGAGACGTCTGTGCCCAGCGACTCCAGCACCTCGTGGTGGTTGAACCCGAGATCCAGCAGCTCCGTCAGCTGCTGCGCCTGCTGCCGCAGCCCGGCCAGCTCGATCTCCTGCGCCGAGGCGCCCTGCGGCTCCGGCAGCTCGGTGGAGTGCGTCGCCGTGCCGTCCTGCCAGCCGACCACGGTGTCCGTGGTGACCATGCCGGTCTCGCCGGGCTCGGCGCCGGTCACCGTCAGCAGGACGGTCGTCCAGCCCAGGCCGACGGAGTTCGACAGGCTGCGCCGCGCCGCGGCCAGTACAGGATCACCAGGGGTGACGTCCTGGGGCAGGAGCGAGACGTCGTCGCCGACCGTGACCACCTTGCCCAGCAGCGCCAGGCGCAGCATCTCCGGGCTGACCGACACCATGATCTCGCGCGGACCCGCCACCGTGACCCGCCGCGCGGCGGCCACCTCCAGCGGCTCGATCGACACCTCGGCACCGTCACGCAGCCCGAGGTTGCCGAGCATCAGGTCGTCGGCGTAGAGGAGAGCCCGGCTCGCCCCCGCCTCGGCCAGCGCCACCACCCCGGCCGTCTCCCGCCGCCCGACCAGCCGGATCGGGTCACCGGGCCGCAAACCCAGCGCGGACAGGACATCGGCGTGCAGCCGGACAATGCCCCGCCGGGCATCCAGCGCAGCCGAACGCAACGAGGCAGTCAACGCAAGAGTCACCCAACGAGGGTAAAGGGTCACCCCCACCCCCAGATCAAACCCATCATCCTGTACCCGCACCGCAGCCCCCGCCGCCCGCCAGCACCCTCCAAGCCCCCGAACGAAGCCCCAAGCCCTACGAGCTCACAGCCTGTTCCCAAGGCGGCAGATACCGGCCCACGTACTCCCGGGCTCTCGGAACCGGATCAGCCCAGTACTGATGCGGCATACGGTGCTGGTACTTCTCGCAGAACTCGGCGAGCCCGCTCGTGATCACGAGCCGCTCCAGCGGTCGCCCCTCGAAGTCCGCGTTGACCGCGATGAACTCCGGCTCAGGGTTCCAGCCCGACTGTTCGAAGGCCCAGCCCTCCCAGACGGCGTAGGCGTGCAACGGCATCCACTCACCGGCATGGCGCGCCACCGCTATCTCAACAGGCTGGCCGGGATAGACGTCCCGGCAGGCCCAGGCCAGGATGTGGCACGCGCCAGAAGCGAAGAAAGCCTGATCAGCCCGTTCCCACGAGACCCGCTGATCCGACCGTTCGATCGCCGTCCGCCGGAACACCCCCGCCGCGATAACCGTCACCGCCCGAATCGTAGAGCCCTAACACCCCACGATCTGCGCCCCGTCGATCCACACACCCCGGATCGCCTTCCGGAACACCGAGCCGCCAGCCTGCGCCAGGTCGAGCACATTGCCTTCCGCGAGCACCAGGTCGGCCTTCTTGCCCGGCTCCACTGTGCCCAGTGACTCGGCCACCCCCAGCAGCCCAGCCGCCGAGCCCGTACCGGAGTGCAACGCGGCCTCCGGCGTCATCCCGGCCTCGATCAGCAGCCGGAACTCGTCGAGGTTGTCGCCGTGCGGCCCGACGCCCGAGTCGGTACCCATCGCGATCCGTACCCCGGCCGCGATGGCCTTCCGGACCGCAGCCTCGTGGGCAGCCACCACCATGTGCGCCTTCTGGACGACCTCGGGCAGCAGCCCGCCGCCCGCCGACATCGCGAGCACCATGCGGGGCGCGATCATCGTCGGCACGAGCCAGGCTTCCTTCTCCAGGAGCAGGCCGATGCCCTCGTCGTCGAGGTAGATGCCGTGCTCGACGGACCGCACGCCGTTCCGCAGGGCCGTGACGATGCCCGAAGCGGCCTGGGCGTGCGACATCACGTACTTGCCCATCGCGGCGGCCTCTTCGACCATCACCGCGACCTCGGCGTCCCGGAAGTGCCCGTGGCGGGGGTCGTCGCGCGGCGACAGTACGCCACCCGAAGTCATGATCTTGATAACGTCCGCCCCGGCGCGCAGGACTTCCCGGGTCTTCTTCCGTGCCTCGTCCGGCCCGTCGCAGATCCCCGACGGCCGCCCCGGATGCGGCGGGAACAGCTTCACCTCGCTGCCGCACGGCATCCACCCGTCGCCGTGCCCGCCGGTCTGGCTGAGCGCCGACACCGAGATCTGCATGCGCGGACCGGGGACGACGCCCTGCCGGACGGCGGTCGCCACCCCGAGATCGGCGCCGCCGGCGTCGCGCACCGATGTGATCCCACACTCCACAGTGGTCCGCAGGTTGACCACGGACTCGTAGAACGGCAGGGAGAACGGGCGCGCCAGGCCCTTGAGGTAGTCGACGCCGGAGAACATCACGTGCACGTGGCAGTCGAACATGCCCGGCAGCACGGTGTGCCCGGTCGCGTCGATGCCGACGTCGCCGTCGAGCCCGTGCCCGACGTCGATGATCGTGTCGCCGTCGAAGACCACGTCCGCGAGTGCGGGCGGGGAGCCGGTGCCGTCGTAGACCAGGCCGCCGTGCAGCAGGGTACGCGTCATCAGTTGTTCATAGCGGCTCGCGCTGCCTCGACGCCACCCCACTGGTCCCAGATGGTCCACGACGTGCCGCCGGGATACACCTCGATCCCGTTGTCCGGGCCGAGTTGCACCCGCCGGCCGGGGTACGCGCGCTGTGCGGTCTCGACGTCGCGTTCGTCGAACTGCCCGGAGAAAACGAGAGCGCCGTCGATGAGTTCGCACTTTTCCGCGCCGGTCGGCCAGCGGTACTCGTACACATCCACCTTGAACGGCTCGGTCGCCGGGGGGAGGTCAGGCCCAAGCATGTGGGTGATTTAACCGCATTCCTTGGGGGGATGCCAGCCTGCCGCGTACAGTTCGGGCCATGCGCTTGATCAGCCGTCATCGGTGGTGGGCACTCGCGGCGGTGCTTCTCCTGCTCGGAGGCTTTCTTTTCTGGGTACTCGGTAGCGACTCCGAGGACTATTCCACCTCGGAGCACCAGCTCCCGGTGAACGGCGTCGTGCTCGACACGACCTACTACTCCGTGAAGTCCGGCAAGGCTCCCGTCATCCTCCTCGCGCACGGTTTCGGCGGCTCGAAGCGCAGCGTGGAGGACAGCGCGAAGGAGCTGGCCGGCCGGGGGTACAACGTCCTGACCTGGACAGCGCGGGGCTTCGGCCGGTCGACCGGCGAGATCCACCTCAACGCGCGTGACTTCGAGGTCAAGGACGCCCAGGGCCTGCTCGACTGGGCTGCCCGGCAGCCGTCCGTGCGGCTCGACAAGGACGGCGATCCGAAGGCCGGCGTGGTCGGCGGTTCCTACGGCGGGGCGCTCGCCCTGGCACTGGCCGGTGTGGACAAGCGGGTCGACGCGATCGTCCCGCAGATCACCTACAACGACCTGTCGCGCGCGCTGCTGCCCGAGTCCGCTACGTCCGGTGCGGGCGGAGTTCTGAAGAAGGCCTGGGTCGGTGTCCTGTTCGGATCCGGTTCGGGTCTGCCGGTGGCCGGGATTCCCAACAACGGCAACGGCGGCGGCAACGGCCGCGTACCCGCCAGCGACCCGCAGTGCGGCCGGTTCGCCAAGGACGTCTGCGCGGCTTTCCTCGACACCGCGACGACCGGCAAGGCCAAGCCCGAGACGGTCGAGCTGCTGCGCTCGCTCAGCCCGCAGGCCGTCGCCGGGCAGATCACCGCGCCGACCCTGCTGATCCAGGGCATGGCCGACTCGCTGTTCACGCCGGCCGAGGCCGAGGCGAACGCGAAGGCGATCACCGGGGCTCCCGTCCGGCTCGCCTGGTTCTCCGGCGGGCACGACGGCGGGCAGGGGTCGAACGCCGACCGGGACAGGGTCAAGTACCTGACAGTCCAGTGGCTCGACTACTACCTCCTCAAGCAGGGCGCTGACCCCGGCACGTCCTTCACCTACAGCCGGGTCACCGGGGTCAGCGCCGAGCAGCGCGGGCTCACCACGACCGGCTACAAGCTCGACAAGTACCCGGGCCTCGTCTCCGGCACCGAGACGGTCACCGTCGCCGGCCGCGAGCAGCGCATCGCCTCCCCGCCCAACGGTGTCCCGTCCGCGATCTCGGCGCTGCCCGGCCTGGGCGCGCTCGGCTCGACGGGCCTGGCGAGCATCGAGGTACCGGGCCAGCACGCCGTCTTCGAGTCGCAGCCGATGACGAAGGCCGTCGACGTGCTCGGTACCCCGAGCGTGAAGATCCGGGCGGCGTCCCCGACCGGCGAGGCCGTCCTGTTCGCGAAGCTCTACGCTGTCAACCCCAATGGCCAGGCCACCCTGCCGAACTCGCTGATCGCCCCGATCCGGCTGACCGGGCTGCCTGCCACCCTCGCGGAGGCCCAGCCGGTCACGGTCACCCTGCCCGCGATCGTGTACCGCTTCGACGCGGGCCACCGCATGCGCCTCGTCATCGCCACCGCCGACCAGGCATACGCCGGCCCGGTCGACCCCGTCGTGTACTCCGTAGCCGCCGACGGCGCGGTCACCGTGCCGACCGCGCTCGGCGCGCCGCTCGCCTCGGCGGAAGGCCCGCTGACCTGGCTGCTGATCGGCCTGCTCGCGCTGATCGTCCTCGGGATGCTGATCGCGATCGCCGTCGCCAAGGCCCGGCACCGGCGGATGGACCGTTCCGTCGTCACGGAGCACGCCGACACGCCGCTGGTGATCAAGGGGCTGCGCAAGGAGTACGCGGGCGGGTACGTGGCCGTCCGCGACATCAGCCTCACCGTCGAGCGCGGCCAGGTCGTCGGCCTGCTCGGCCCGAACGGCGCAGGCAAGACGACCTCGCTCCGCGTGCTCATGGGCCTGACCCGGCCCAGCGCCGGCGAGGTGCTGATCTTCGGCCACCGGCTCGTCCCCGGTGCCCCGGTGCTGTCCCGGCTCGGCGCGCTCGTAGAGGGTCCCGGCTTCCTCCCGCATCTGTCCGGTATGGACAATCTCCGGCTCTACTGGCAGTCGACCGGCCGCCCGTGGACGGACTCCCGGTTCGACGAGGTGCTGGAGATCGCCAACCTGGGCAAGGCGATCAACCGCAAGGCGCGCACGTACTCGCACGGCATGAAGCAGCGCCTCGCCATCGCCCAGGCCATGCTCGGCCTCCCGGAGCTGCTGGTGCTCGACGAGCCGACGGACGGGCTCGACCCGCCGCAGATCGCCGAGATGCGCCGCGTGCTGAAGAAGTACGCGGTCGACGGCCGGGCGGTGCTGGTGTCCAGCCACCTGCTGGCCGAGGTCGAGCAGACCTGTACCCACGTCGTGGTGGTCAACGCCGGCCGCCTCGTCGCGGCAGGCCCGGTCGCCGAGGTCGCCACCTCCGGCCGCCGCCTCGAAGACGCCTTCCTGGCCCTCGTGGAAGGCGGCCCGGCCGATGACCGTGACTAACCACAAAGGACAGATCCCTGTGATCGAGGCGCACAGCGACGGCCGGGCCGACGGCTGGCTGGCCCGCCGCACCCTGCGGTACCGGGTCGAGTTCCGCCGTCAGCTCACCCGGCGGCGTACCCAGGTCGCGCTCGGCTTCCTGACCCTGCTCCCGCTGCTGCTCGCCATCGCCTTCAAGGTCAACCCGAACGGCAACGGCAGCTCCAGCCGGCAGAGCGCGTTCGGCAGCCTGGTCGACCTGGCCACCGGCAGCGCGCTCAACTTCGCGATCTTCGCGCTGTTCGTGTCGTCGACGTTCCTGCTGATCGTGGTGGTGGCGTTGTTCTGCGGGGACACCATCGCCAGCGAGGCGAGCTGGGGCAGCCTGCGGTACCTGCTGGCCGTGCCGGTGCCGCGTTCCCGGCTGCTGGCCATGAAGCTGGCCGTCGCGCTGACCTACTCGGCCATCGCGCTCGTGCTGCTCGCGGTGAGCGCCGTGCTGGTCGGGCTGGCCTTCTTCGGCTGGCACGACCTCGGTACGCCGCTCGGCGGGCAGCTCACGGCAGGCGAGGGCGCCGGGCGGTTCCTCGGGGTCGTCGGCTACCTGGGCGTGTCACTGCTGCCGATCGCCGGGCTGGCCTTCCTGCTGTCCGTGTCCACCGACGCGCCACTGGGCGCGGTCGGCGGGGCCGTGCTGGTGCAGATCGTCGCCAACATCCTGGACGCCGTGACGGCCCTGGGGGACCTGCGCAACGTGCTGCCCGGGCACTACGACGTGGCCTGGCTGGGGCTGCTGGCCAGTCCCGTGCAGTCCGAGGACATGCTGCGGGGCGGGATATCCAGCCTGCTGTACTTCACGTGCTTCGTGACGCTGGCCTGGTGGCGGTTCCTGCGCAAGGACGTGGTGAGCTGAGGACCGCTTCGCCAGGTACAGGAAGAGGGCGACGACGGCGCAGCTGATCGCGGCGACCAGGGCCACCCCGATTCACACGTCCCGGCTGGCCTCCTCGGGGGCCGCGGCCGGGGCGTCGGCGGTGAGCTTGCGGAACTCCGCGGCCTGCAGGTGCCCAGGCGATGCGGCCAGTACCGCGTCGAAGAACGGGCTGGCCTCGGCGCCCTGACCTGCGAAGTACCTGTCCAGGCCAGCCTTGAAGTTCCGGTCGATCGGGCCGGGCCCGTGCGGGGCCTTCGCCCTGTCGAGCAGGGCGAGGATCACCGAGGACGCGGAGATGAAGTTGAAGGCCTGGGTCTCGTCGGCCGGGCCGTGGCTGATCAGGCCGATCACCCTGCCGTCGAGCCCGATCACCGGCCCGCCGCTCATGCCCTTGCTGGCCGCGGCGCTGACCTCGTAGTAGGGCACGCTGTCCTTGGTACGCCGGTTGCTGATCTTGCCGTCCTTGACGCTCGGCTCCACCGTCGGATCGGAGATCTTCTCCGCCGCCGCCGGATAGCCGATCGCCAGCAGCGGGCTGCCGACCCGCAGATCACTGGCGGGCGAGATGTCCAGCGCCGGCAGCCGCCCCCGCTCGACCTTCAGCAGAGCCACGTCACCCTTGCTGAACGGCGTCACGTCCACCACCGTCGCAGGCAGCGTCTCCTTCGTGACGTCGCCGTTCACGCTGATGCCCCGGTGCACGAGGATCCGCCGCTCGATCGGCGAGTCCTGCGCCTGCCCCTCCACGACCGCGTGCTCGGCCAGACCAGAAAGAGCTTCTTTCTCCGTACCCGCGCGGCCCATCGCCACTAGGTCCCTGGCCAGCCCGTCGAGGATCATGCCGGTGCCGCCCTCGGGGCCGGAGTCGGCACAGTGCGCGGCCGTCACGATGTACCCGTCGGCGTGCACCCCGAAGCCCGTGCAGCTCCCCGAGGCCACGTACCCCTTCGCGCCGCCGAACACCTCACCGGTCCGCTTGTCCCGCACCCAGGCGTGAAAGGCCACCTCGATGGTGACGATCGCCGGCCGGGCCGCCGCCGCTGCCTGCTCCTCGGCGCTGGCCTTCGGCTCGGCGTGCGCCACGGCCGGCACCAGCACGAGCCCCGCGACCGCGAAGCCGGCGACCATCAGCCGCCTCATCCGAAGTACCCGTACGTCTTCGACCGCACGAACCGCTCCTTCTCCGGAGTCTTGGCGCTGATCTCCGCGCGCCCGTTCTCGTTGCAGGCGTAGGTGAACTCCGGGTCGGAGAACGCGCCAGTGTCCGTCCACTGCGAACTGTTGATCAGCGTGCCGTCCCGGTACCAGTCGACCGTGTACGCCCGCCGCGTCACCGACACATACGTGATCTTGTTGGCGGCGGCCTTCCACGTGAAGTCGTGGCTGCCCGACTGCACCACCTTGAGCGCAGACCCCTCGAACGTGCCCGTGAACGTGTACTTGTCCGTCGCCTCGGTCCCCGTCCCGTCCGGCCGCAACTGCTGCACCGACGTACCGGTACCGGTGAACGGGATCTCCGGCCGGTCGGAGTAGAACTTCATCGCCCCCGACCAGTCGGCTGTCACCCACGCGCCGATCAGGCAGTGCGGCAGCCCCTCGTCCCTCCGGGCGCTCTCCGGCCACTTGCCGGGGCTCGCCGTCGGCCGCGTACCCGGCACAGGTGGTGGCCCGCCGTCGCCACCACCCCAGGCCTCCGGCTTGCTCGCGACGGGGGTCACCGGGGTGGTCAGGAAGAGGGCGAGAGCGGCTACGGCACTGAGCACCGCCGCGATCGCGAAGGCTGCAACCTTTGCCATGAAAGGGATTGTGCCATCCGGGTCACTCTTTGGCCACGAGTCGGGATCCACAGTGGATCATCGACGAGCTTCACGGTTACCGTACCGCCATGATATTGAAGCGCATCACCGTAATGCTGGCCGTGGCCGGCGTGGTGCTCGCGGGCCTGGCGGCTCCGGCCGCAGCCGCCGAGCCGGTCGTGCACACGGGGCAGATCGACGGCGCGAAGTACCGCGTCGAGGTCCCGCCCAACTGGAACGGCGAGCTGCTGCTCTACAGCCGGGGCTACGTCACGCCCGGCGTGCCGGCCGATGCCGATACCGTCTTCCGCCCGTACGCCGACGACGCCGGCCTCAAGGCGCTCCTCCTGGGCCGTGGCTACGCCCTCGCGGCCTCCGGCTACTCCGGTACCGGCTTCGCCGTCGAGGAGGCCCTGCGTGACCAGCGCATGCTGCTCGACTGGTTCGACCGCAACGTCGGCAAGCCGCGCCGGACCTACGCGTGGGGCGCGTCGATGGGCGGCCTCGTGTCGAGCCTGCTCGCCGAGCGCAACCCGGGCCGGTTCAGCGGCGTGCTCTCACTGTGCGGGAATGTCGCGGGGCCGACCACGGAGTACAACCTCAGGCTCGACACGGCGTACGCCGTGAAAACTCTCCTGGCACCGGGCAGTGACCTCCAGATCGTCAACATCTCCGACGGCGCGGCGAACGAGGCGAAATTCTCCGCCGTCGTCGGCTCGGCGATGAACACGGCCCAATCACGGGCCAAACTCGCGCTCGCCAACGCGTTGTCCAATCAGGGCGGCTGGTTCGACCCGCACAGCCCGAAACCGGCATCCGTGGAAGAGGCGGTGTTCTGGCAGTCGATCAACAATCGGTTCGCCGTCGGCGGCAATCTCTGGGGCAAGGGCCGCGTGGACATCGAACAACGGGCCGGCGGGAATCCACTGTGGAATTACGGAGTGGATTATCGCAGGTCACTCGACCGTTCCACCGAAAAGGATCTCGTACTCCGTGCCTACGCCGAGGCAGGGATTGACCTCGATACCGACCTCGCGGCACTGAACGCCGGCGCGACCGTCAAGCCGGACCCGGCTGCCGTCCTCCGCCTCCAGGCCCTCGTCCCGTGGGCCACCCCCGGCGCGCCGGTCCTCACCATGCACACCACCGGCGACCAGGCCGTACCGGTCGGCAACCAGCGCTGGTACGGCGACCAGGCCGCCCGGTTCGGCGGCGACGTCAAACAGGTGTACATCGAACGCGGCTTCCACTGCTCGTTCAGCCCGGCCGAGCTGCTGACCGGCATCGAGCAGGTCCGGCACCGCGCGAAGACCGGCCGCTGGGCAGATCTCGGCCCCCGTAGCCTCAACCAGGCCGTCGACGCCTTCCCCGAAGCCGACCGGCGCGTGTGGAGCTTCGCGGCGGGACCGCCCGGAAGTCCCGGCGACTTTCTGCCCATGCCGGGTGCCTTTACCGTTTACCGTCCGGTTGCGCTCCCCAGATCATTTCCCTTTTAACGAATAGCTAACGGGCAATGTCCGCCGGAACGTCGTTCCCCGGCGGACAATGTCTCTCCATGAGACAGCCGCGTGATCTCAACGCCACTTCCGCAGCCGTACTAGGCCTGCTGCACCGCATAGACAGCGCCACAGCCGGCGAACTCGCCCGTGAGGCCGAAGAACAGATCAGCCCGTTCTGGGGAATCACCCGCAGCCAGATCTTCCGCGAACTCCCCGTTCTCGCCCAGCGGGGCCTGGTCGGCTCCGGCCGCAGGGGAGCGCGGGGGAGCGTGCCCTACAGCCTGACCCCGACCGGCCGGCAGGCGTTCGGCGAGTGGCTGACCGGCCCGCCGTTCCCCCAGCAGCCCCGCAACGAACTCCTGCTCCGGGTCGGCTTCGGCCGCTACATCAACGGGGAGGAGCTCACCTCGCTGCTGGACAAGCACCGCGCGGCCCACGCCGAACGCCTCGCCCAGTACGAGTCGGCCCTCGAGCAGATGCGGGCACAGGGCCTCGAACCGTACCGGATCGTCACCTGCGAGTACGGCGTCCGCTACGAGCGCATGGTCCTCGCCTGGATCGACGACCTGCCCAGCCTCCTCGTACCCGCCTGACTGCCTGTCCAGGTAACGGGCACCCCGCCCTCCAGCCCAGGCGACGGGGTGCCCGCGCTCAACCGGCGACCCGCCACAACTCCCAGTCGCCACTGATCGTGCAGTGCGCCTGGTACTCCGCGCCGGTCCACAGCGCCTCGCCGCCATGCGTCATCGGCACCCGGAACACCGGCTGCCCGCCGACGGTCAGCCGGGCATCCCGCCACACGCCGCCGCTCACGAGCCAGTCGAGGCCGTCGTGCCGGATCGCGTACACGTCACCGGGGACCATCCAGTACGCGTGCCCGTCGAGCCGGAGCCCGGCCAGCCCGTCCCGCACCCCGTCACTGACCGTGTCCAGTGTGCCCATCGCCATGGCTGCATCCACATCGGACATCCCGAGCCCCTTTCCGTACTGGAGGAGCCTTCACGGTATGCCGGGATGCGCTGAACTCGGCTGTTTTATGCCAGTACCTGGATAAATCAGTCCACGTCGGCCCGGTACTGAGCTGCGACCTCGCCCAGGAACGCCCGCACGTCATCCCCCTGCAGCGCCGCCCCCTGCAGCAACTCGAACCGCTCCAGGTAACTCCGGGTGTCCTCAGGCCGGAGACTCTTGAGATCCCCGTGACTGGTCTCCACCAGCACCCAGTCGCGATCGAAAATAGAGAACGCGTGCAGGATCTCGGTGGGGAGCCTGACGGCCATCGGCAGGACAGAGATCCTGATCTGGGGGAGCCGGGACATCGCGACCAGATGATCAGCCTGGTCGGCCATGTCCGGCGCGGAGACGATGCGATGTCGTAGCGCGGACTCCATGAGCACGAAGTTGAACACGCGATCGGGCTCGTGAAGGATCTTCTGGCGTTCCAGCCGGCCAGCGACGGCGGCCTCGGCATCAGGCCGGTCCCGGTACGCGGGCATAGCGAAGATCCCCCGGATGTACGCCGGGCTCTGCAGGAGCCCTGACACCAGAGCGACCGACAGATGGTGAAGCTCGTTCGCCGCGCCTTCCCAGGCGGCGACGCGGTGCTGGTGGCGGTCCAGCCCGAGCTGCTTGTACTGCCCGATCGTCGTGAACGTGACCTGGGCAGCCTGTGCCTGCTCGACGATCTGAGCCTTGGTTTCCTCTGAGGCGCCGAGCGCACTGAGCAGCCGGGCGGTCTCGCCGGCGGTCGGACGGATCAGCCCATTCTCGATCTTGGAGATCTTGGACTGGCTGATGCCGGTCCGGGCGGCGACCCGGCTGCCGCTCAGACCGGTTGATTCGCGGAGTTCGCGGAGGGCCGCACCGATCTGGTGGACGCGGGCAGCCGACGTAGGTGACGTGGCCATGCGTCGAAGATATCGGTGCGCAGGGTGACTGCACAGTCCGATCGGCGCCTATTCCGGTGACTGAATAGACTTCTGCCCAAAAAGGACTCTGGCCCGGTCGGAGACCGGGCCAGAGTCCTATACGCTTCGCCTCAGCGATCGAACACGCCGTGCTTCGCCTCGACGATGAAACCCCGCCAGTCAGCGATGCTGAACGACAAGGTCCCACCGGTCCTGTGGGTGGTGTCCCGTACCCCGATCAGCGTCCGGTCCGTGTTCGCCGAGACCTCGACACACCCACCAGCGTCGCTGCGGGTGGACTTGTGCCAGGCATCGAACGGTGAATCAAACATCATGTTCCCTTGGGCTGGAATCTTTCGACCGCGTCCTCGATCAGCGCGAGTGAGTCGGCCGCATTCAGTGCATGGGCACCGAATTCTTCGTGCATCTTCTCGTAGCGGGCCAGGTCCTCACGGTCGCTGAGGACGAGATCCACGGTGCTGGTCTCCACGTAGGCCACCCGCGGATCATCCGGGCTCGCGTACCGGAAAAGAGTGAAACCTGAAGTGATCTGCGTCCGTTCGTAGATCTCCGCGACGAACGGGATGATCCTGATGTCGATGTTGGACCGCTGCCCGATCTTCAGCAGGTGCCGGAACTGGTCGGCCAGCATGCCCGGCTCGCACGTCCTCCGGTGGAGTATTCCCTCGTCCATCAGGACCGAGTACTGCGTCTCCTCGTTGTCGAGGAGCTTCTGCCGCGTCAGGCGACCATTGATCGCTGTCTGGACGGCGCTCGCCTCCGTCAGGCCCGGCGTGTTCGAGAGCCGGGAACGGGCGTACTCCTCCGTCTGGAGCAGCCCCGGCACGAACAGCATCGTGATCTGACGGATCTCCGTCGCGCCGGCCTCGATCTCCGCGATCTGCCGGTAGCGCTCGAACATCGGCCCGACCATCGCCTTCCACCAGCCGCGCTGGTTGGCGTCGCGCGCCATGCTGATCAGCATCTCCCGTTCGGGGCCGATGCACTCCAGCGCGTCGAGGATGTCCATGACGACGGACAGGTCAGGGCGGAGCTTGCCGTTCTCGAGACGGCTCAGCTCGGACGCCTGCCAGCCGATCAGCACCGACACCTGGGCGATGGTCAGGTTCTTGTCACGGCGGAGCTTGCGCAGCTCGGCACCCAGCCTGCTGCGGCGGACCATCGGGCTGTGCCCAACCGCCATCTTCCGACCTCCTCGTCCCCGATCATCCTGTTCAACGATCGTGGTGGGGCTCACGTGTCGGGTGATGGAAAAAACCCATAGACTGTCGGCCACAAGTGCAAGGCCACAACTACATACCTCATCCAGAGGAGCCGAGGGAACGGCCCGTTGACGCTCCGGCAACCGCCACATTCGTGGGTTAGGTGCCAATTCCGGCCCGGACGATCAAATCGATCAGATCCGGGAAAGATGGGAAGGAACCCGCGCGTTATGACGCTGCTCGCTGTCGCCTCACCCGCCCGTGCCCTGGTCTGCCGGGCCTGTGCCGCTGAGTATCCGCTGATCGCCCAGCACGCCTGTTACCAGTGTTTCGGCCCGCTCGAGGTCGCCTACGACGCCGAGGCCCTGGCCCGCGTCACCCGCGAGCAGATCGAGGCCGGCCCGCAGAACATCTGGCGGTACGCCCCGCTGCTCCCCGCCGGCCAGGACCCGGCCACCCGCGTATCCCTCGACCCGGGCCTCACGCCGCTCGTCCGGGCTGACGCGCTGGCCAGGGCGATCGGCATGACGGGGACGCTGTGGGTGAAGGACGACTCAGCCAACCCCACCCACTCCTTCAAGGACCGGGTCGTGTCCGTGGCGCTCAGCGCTGCCAAGGGGCTCGGCTTCACGCGGTTCGCGTGCGCGTCGACCGGTAACCTCGCCAACTCCGTGGCCGCGCACGGTGCGCGGGCCGGGGTGCCCAGCATCGTCTTCATCCCGTACGACCTGGAGCAGGGCAAGGTCGTGACAACGGCCGTCTACGGCGGGCAGCTCGTCGCGGTCGAGGGTTCCTACGACGACGTGAACCGGCTCTGTGGCGAGCTGACCGAGACCGACGCCTTCGAGGACACGGCGTTCGTCAACGTGAACGTCCGGCCGTACTACGCCGAGGGTTCCAAGACGCTCGGCTACGAGGTCGCCGAGCAGCTCGGCTGGCGGCTGCCGGAGCAGGTCGTGATCCCGATGGCCAGTGGCGAGCTGCTGACCAAGGTGGACAAGGCCTTCGAGGAGCTGGTCGAGATCGGGCTGGTCGAGCACCGGCCATGGAAGGTGTTCGGCGCCCAGTCCGAGGGCTGCAAGCCGATCGCCACGGCCCTGCACGCCGGCGCCGAGGACATCACGCCGGTCAAGCCGACCGGGATCGCGAAGTCCCTCAACATCGGCGACCCGGCGGCCGGGGTCTACGCGCTGGAGTCGGTCCGGCGTACGGGTGGCTGGATGGACTCGGCCACCGACGACGAGATCCGTGAGGGTATCGAGCTGCTGGCCAGTACCACGGGCGTGTTCGCGGAGACGGCTGGTGGCGTGACCGTGGCCGTCCTCAAGAAGCTTGTCGCGAGTGGCAAGCTGGATCCGGCTGCTGAGACGGTCGTGTACAACACTGGTGAGGGTCTGAAGACTGTGGACGCCGTGGCCGGCCAGGTTGGACCGACGCACCAGGTGAAGCCGTCGCTGCGGGCCGCCAGGGAGGCCGGGCTGCTCTAGCCGTGGCCGGCCCGGGATCAGTCCCGCCTGTGACTTAGGTCACAGCAGTTACGGTGAGTAACCTAACATGAGCATTACGTGTGCAGGTCGTCCGGCGCGCCGGCCGGGAAGGGCCCGGCGTGCCGGCACGCAACGTTAACTTAACGATCGATCGGGATCAGTTGGCAGCTTGACGCCCGGGTGGTAGAGGCCAGAGGATTCTGAGCGCGGGAGGACGCCGCACATCACCGGATCTGTCCGGCGCTGTGGTGCCGCACCTGAGCGGTGTCACAGCGAACGCGAGCGTCCTCTCGACCAATTCCGGGCCCGGTCTGGCCCCATCGGGCACCATCGGCCCCCATCCCGTAAATCGGTCGCGGACAGCGCTGGTGCCGTTCACCCTGGCGCTATGGAAATCGTGCAGCTTGACCTCTCTGACGCGGCGGCTCTCGAGGCCCGGATGCGGCTCATCGCCGAGACCATGGCGTATGACGTGCCGGACTTCCCGGAGACGACACGCGAGGAATGCATCGACGGTCTGAGTCATCCATGGCCAGGCAGCAAGAGGGAGTACTGGATCGCCGTGGACGGCGGCGAGCTCGTGGGGCTCTTCGACCTGGGCATGCCGACCCTGGACAACGTGGAGAACTCCGATGTGGATCTGATGGTCCACCCGGACCACCGGCGCAAGGGCATCGGTACCGCGCTGTACGCCAAGGCCGTGGAGCGCGCCAAGGCCAACGGCCGCAAGCGGATCGTCGGGTACGCGGGTGAGGCCGCTCCGGACGACACCGCCTCGAAGCACGGCCCCGGTAACGCTTTCGCGCTGGTGATGGGTGCGAAGCGGGTGCACGACGAGGCGCGCCGCCGCTGGACGCCGGGTGTGGTGTCCGACGAGGACCTGGCGGCCCAGCTGGCCGAGGCGTGGACGCACGCCGAGGGGTACGAGCTGGTGACCTGGGGCAACCACGCGCCGGACGAGATCATCGACGGGGTCGCGTACCTCGACGGCCGGCTCCTCACCGACTCGCCGACCGGCGACCTGGTGCTGGAGAAGGAGAACTACGACCGCGAACGGATCCGGGCCGGCGAGGCCGCTGCCGACGCGCGGAAGCGTACGCACTACGGGGCCGGCCTGGTGCACACCGCCTCCGGCCAGCTCGCCGCGTACACCGCGATCGGCATGAGCCAGGGCATCGAGTGGCACGGCTGGCAGCACAACACGATCGCCGACCCCGACCACCGTGGTCACCGGCTCGGCACGGTCGTGAAGCTGGAGAACCTGGCGCGGGTGCGGGCCGTGCACCCGGACCTGCGGGCGGTGGACACGTGGAACGCGGCGTCCAACGGGTACATGATCGTGATCAATGAGCGGATGGGTTTCCGTTTCGTTGACACCTGGGTGAACTGGCAGCAGGAGTTCTAAATCAGCACTAATGTGCCGGTATGTGGCTAAGAGCGGTTACTGCGCTGATCCTGCTCACTCCGTTCATGGCTGCCCCAGCACACGCGTCCGAGGGGAGCCCCTTCCAGTCCAGGGTGTACGCCACCAGGGAGGGGCTCGTCGGCAAGACGACGGCCAACGGTCACGTCATCACCGAACGGGACCACTTCGTCGCCCTGCCGTCCCGGCGCGGACTGTCGAGCAAGGGCGGCGGCGAGTACACGGTGAAGGTTTGCACCGAGGACGGCGCCCGCTGCGAGTACGCCCCCGTGTGGGACGTCGGCCCGTGGAACACGCACGACGACTACTGGAACGAACTCCGCGAGTGGTGGTGCGACCTGCCCCGGGGCCTGCCGATGGCGCAGGCGGCCATCGAGGGCGGCTACAACCGGGGCAAGGACGAGTTCGGCCGGACGGTCAGCAACCCGGCCGGCATCGACCTCGCTGACGGTACCTTCTGGGACGGCCTCGGCCTGACGAGCAACGCGTGGATCATCGCCACCTTCCTCTGGACGAGCGGCTCCCCGGCCAGCGGCAAGGTGGCTGTCGAGTCCGGCCTGCTGAACGTCAGGTCCGGCCCCGGAACGGGATACCGGATCGTCGCCGTCGCGGCCAGCGCCGCCGTGCTGCCGCTCGACTGCCAGACCGGCGACTGGTACCGCCTCTCCGACGGGAACTACGTCCACAGCGGGTACGTGACCTCCGAAGGCACAGCCCCGGACTGCTGACCGGGGGACTGTGATCTACGTCGCAGCCTGCCCGCAAGTCCCGGCCGGGGCCTGCCTCCGCCCTGATGACCGGCCAGGTGATCGGCCGGACGCCGCTGATGGCCGCGTACCGGGTCCCGGGCTGTCATGACACGTTGATGATCGGATTGCGTGAACCTGTCACAGCGGGTGCATGATGGTGGGCATGACTTCGGACCTCTTCGCCCAGCACCGCGAGAAGCTCGACGCCGCGCTCACCGCGATCCGGGAGCGGGGCTACTGGTCGGCATACCCGGAATCGCCCAGCCCGCGGGTCTGGGGCGAGACGGCCGCCGCTGACGGCCGGGCCGCGTTCGACGCCTACCGCAACGGTGACTTCCCGCTCGACGGGACCGACCGCGTGGCCACCGAGACCAGCCCGTTCGGCATCGACATGGGGATCACCTACCCCCGGCTCGACGCGGACACCCTGATCTCCAACGCGCAGGCAGCGCTGCCCGCGTGGCGTGAGGCCGGCCCGCAGGCCCGCACCGGCGTGGTCCTGGAGATCCTCGACCGGCTCGCCAGGAACACCTTCGAGCTGGCGTACTCGGTGCAGTTCACCACCGGCCAGGCCTTCGTGATGGCGTTCCAGGCCGGCACCGCGCACGCCTTCGAGCGCGCGCTGGAGGCCGTCGCCTACTCCTACGCCGAGATGACCCGGCACCCGGAGACCGCCGCGTGGGAGAAGCCCGCCGGCAAGGGCGACCCGCTGCGGATGACGAAGACCTTCCACGTCGTGCCGCGCGGCCTCGCGCTCGTGATCGGCTGCAACACGTTCCCGACGTGGAACTCCTACCCTGGCCTGTTCGCCTCGCTCGTCACCGGCAACCCGGTGATCGTCAAGCCGCACCCGCGCGCGGTCGCCCCGCTGGCGATCACGGTCCGTGAGGCGCGGGCGGTGCTGGCCGAGGCCGGCTTCGACCCGAACCTGGTGCAGCTGGCCCCCGAGGCCTCCGGCGAGAAGCTGGCGAGCGTGCTGGCCACCCGGCCCGAGGTCAAGATCGTCGACTTCACCGGCTCGACGGAGTACGGCGACTGGCTGGAGGCCAACGCCCGCCAGGCCTCCGTGTACACGGAGAAGGCCGGCGTCAACACGATCATCATCGACTCGGCCGACGACTTCGCCGGCATGTGCCGCAACATCGCCTTCACGCTGTCCCTCTACTCGGGCCAGATGTGCACCACCTCGCAGAACATCTTCATCCCGCGGGGCGGCATCGAGACCGGCGACGGCCACAAGTCCTTCGACGAGGTCGCTTCGGGCATCGCCGGCTCCGTGGCGAAGCTGACCGGTGACCCGGCCCGCGCGGTCGAGCTGATCGGCGCGATCGTCAACGACGGCGTGACCAGCCGCCTCGACCTGGCCCGCAAGGTCGGCGAGGTCGTGCTCGACTCGGTCGCGCACGCCCACCCCGAGTTCCCCGACGCCGTCGTCCGGACCCCGCTGATCGTCAAGCTCGACGCGGCGGACGAGGACACCTACGGCACGGAGTGGTTCGGCCCGATCTCCTTCCTGGTCGCCACCGACAGCACCGCGCAGTCGGTCGAGCTCTTCGCGAAGACGGTCGACGCCAAGGGCGCGCTGACCGCCTCGGTCTACTCGAACGACGAGGAGGTCCTCCGCGTGGTCGAGGAGGCCGCGATCGAGGTCGGCACGCACCTGTCGATCAACCTGACCGGTGGCGTCTTCGTCAACCAGTCGGCCGCGTACTCCGACTTCCACGCCAGTGGCGCCAACCGCGCCGCGAACTCGGCCCTCACCGACGGTGCCTACGTGGCGAACCGCTTCCGGATCGTCCAGTCCCGCCGGCACGTCTAGGCAGACCTCTGAGAGCGGCGTGGCCGGCCCGCCGCGCCGCTCTCAGACCACCTTCGTCATTTCCCGCCGGATCGTCGTCCCCTTCGGCACGAAGTAGTCGAGCTTGCCGTTTTCGGCGAAACCAATTTTCTGGTACGCCCGCAGCGCCGCCGGGCTGGTGACCTCCAGCCGCAGTTCCGCGTGGGGCGACCAGTCACCCACGGCGGCCATGAGCCCGCCGAGCAGCCCCTTTCCCCGGTACCCGGGCCTGACGTAGACCCCGATGACGAACGTGTGGTCGCCCTGGTCCAGCCCGATCACCGACCCGACGAGCGCCTCCCCGTCGACCGCCACGAACTGCGCCTGGCTCGTCCCCGCCGCGCCGTTCGCCGTCTGCTCCGCCCAGAACTCGTTCGGCCGCGCGCACGCCTCGTCCAGCCTCGTACCGAAGGCCAGCGGCGCGTCGGCCAGCGCCTCGATCCGCAGTGCGCGTGCCTTCGCGGTGTCAGCGGCGGTGATCTGCCTGATCATGATTTCCATGCGTTCCTTCATACCCGGTCTCGTCAGATCCGGCTGAGCACCGAATCGAGGTACCGCTCGAACAGCGGCAGGTCCTCGACCAGCTCAGCCGCGTCCGCCACCGTCCGCAGGTCCCAGTACGGGTGGTAGTCGGGGGCGTGGCGGAGCACCGAGCCGGCGGTCTCCAGGCCGTACGCGGCGACCAGGTTCCAGCGCAGGTGCCCGTAGTCGACCCCGGCCGGGCCGCGTGCGGCTGTCGTCCAGTCGATGAGGCCGCTCAGCCTGCCGTCCAGCCAGAGCGTGTTCCCGGGGTGGAAGTCACGGTGGACGAAGACTTCCGGGGCCGCTGGCGGGCCACTGAGGACGGTCTCGAAGGCCAGCTCCCACAACTCCGGCCGGCTCGTGCCCTCCGGCGGCTCCGCGCCGCTCAGGTCCCCGTAGGGCTCGTACGGCCCGACTGCCGGTACCGCGAGGCCGTGCACGACCTGCGCGGCCTCGGTGAGCTGCCGGATCATGTCCGGAGTCATGGGCGGGTCGCCGGGCACCCGGTACGTGGCGCTCGACGCGATGTGGCCGGGTAGCCGGGTCATCAGCAGCGCGGGGTGGTCGCCGTGCTCGCCGGCCGCGTCACAGGCCACCACCTCCGGTACCGGCAGCCCGGTGGCGGCCAGCGCCGTGAGGGCCGCGAGTTCGTTCTCCGGGCTGTGGTGCGGGTCGGATTCCCGCCAGCCGGGGCGGCTCCACTGGCGCATGACGTATTCACGGCCGTCAGCGGCGGGAACCAGCCAGACGGCCTGCGCTGTCCCGCCGGTCAGCGCGACCGGGGTGCCCGGATCGGCGCCGAGGACCGCGCGGATCCATGCGAGCGTGCCGTGATCCGGTACCGGATAAGGGTTTGCCATAAAGATCAAATCTAGCCGTCATTGTCCACAGTCAACGACGCATTCACACTGTCCGATTTGTATTAGTGCGTTGGTTGATCTGCTTGTGTAGTGTGCGTTCATCGAGCACTGGGGATGGCTTGATCCTGGCGGCCGTGTTCCGCGGCGCCGGTGTGGTTGGACTGAAGGAAGTGCAGCGTGGCAGAGGGCACCGTCAAGTGGTTCAACAGCGAGAAGGGCTACGGCTTCATCGCCGTGGACGGCGGACAGGACGTGTTCGTGCACTTCTCGTCGATCCAGATGGATGGATACAAGTCGCTGGACGATGGCCAGCGGGTGGAGTTCGAGATTGGTCAGGGTCAGAAGGGTCCCCAGGCGGAGAACGTCCGGCTCACCGGCTGACTCTCGTCGCGGGGCGCCACCCCGGCGCCCCGCGCCCACCCATAGGGCAAT
Source organism: Longispora albida DSM 44784 (assembly GCF_000379825.1). GTDB lineage: Bacteria > Actinomycetota > Actinomycetes > Mycobacteriales > Micromonosporaceae > Longispora > Longispora albida. The sequence goes on along the minus strand of NZ_KB903834.1, from coordinate 532,793 downwards.
TTCGACGTAACCGCCCGTAGTCCCCCAGATATGTGCAAGATCGGTGCTATATGCATCGAGGGGGCGACTATGGCGACTTACGGCTATCCGGGAGCAGCGGCAGGCCCGGCCGACGACCCGCTGGTTCCCAACCGGGCGATAGGCTTCAGCAGCTGGTACGAACGATGGGCCGGTGCCGTCCGGCGCAGCTGGAAAGCCCTCGTACTCCTCGCGGCCGTCACGATCGCCCTCCCGTCCCTGGTCCTGAGCCTGCTCTCCTCCGGAGCCGGCGACTGGGACACCCAGACCATGTACGGCGACGACTTCAGCGTCACCGAGTACTGGAAGAGCTACAACTGGGGCGTCATCCTCCTCGCCTTCGTCGTCGCGATCCTCTCCGGCTACCTTTCGGCCCTCGGCTCGGCCGCCGCGATCTGGACCATCACCCGGCAGGCGGCCGACCGCCCGGCCCCGCTGGGTGAGGCCCTCCGCTTCGGCGCCAGCCGCGCCCTGCCCCTGTGGCTCTGGATCATCGTGGCCGGCATCCTCACCTTCGTCGGCACGCTCTGCTGCGTCCTGCCCGGCATCTACCTGAGCCTGGTGTTCACCCTGGTCCCGGCCATCGTGGTCTACGAGCGGGTGTCGCCCATCCCGCGCGCGTTCAAGCTGTTCCACGCCGATCTCGGCCGGGCGCTCGGCCGGACGCTGGGCATCTTCTTCCTCGTCGTGGCGCTGGCCTGCTGCCTGAGCATGCCCGGCGGGCTGGTCGAGGGCTTCACCTCCGACGCGGGCACTGTCGTCCGCTGGCTGGGCGCGACCATCGCCGCGCTGTGGGCGGCACTGCTGTCCCTGTTCCTGTTCGCCGTGGCCGTCTGCGGAGCCCTTGTGACCTACGCCGAACTGAGGGCCGCGGAAACCCAGCTCAGCACGGAACAGCTCCTGGCCGAGGCCTCCTAGGCACGCACCCAGGCTTGCACTCGGCCTCCGAGAGTGCTAAACGTTGACCTGGCACTCAGGTAGTGTGAGTGCCAGGTCGGGAAGGTGAGGCCCTCCGTGGGGCCGTCCGTCGCGGGCATCGACTCGACCCGGACTTGCGTACATTCAGCCCTACCCGGGCAGAGCGCAGCAGCGGAGGACACGCCGATATGGCAAAGCAGATCGCGTTCGACGAAGAGGCGCGCCGTGGCCTTGAGCGGGGCATGAATGTCCTCGCCGACGCCGTCAAGGTGACGCTTGGCCCGAAGGGCCGCAATGTCGTGCTCGAGAAGAAGTGGGGCGCGCCCACCATCACCAACGATGGTGTGAGCATCGCCAAGGAGATCGAGCTTGAGGACCCGTACGAGAAGATCGGTGCGGAGCTCGTCAAGGAGGTCGCCAAGAAGACCGACGACGTAGCCGGTGACGGCACGACGACCGCGACCGTCCTGGCCCAGGCCCTGGTCCGCGAGGGTCTGCGCAACGTGGCCGCCGGCGCCAACCCGATCGCCCTGAAGCGTGGCATCGAGGCAGCCGTTGCCGCCGTCTCCGAGACCCTGACCTCCTTCTCGAAGGACGTCGAGACCAAGGAGCAGATCGCCAACACCGCCTCCATCTCCGCCGGTGACGTCACCGTCGGCGAGATCATCGCCGAGGCGATGGACAAGGTCGGCAAGGAAGGCGTCATCACCGTCGAGGAGAGCAACACCTTCGGCCTTGAGCTCGAGCTCACCGAGGGCATGCGCTTCGACAAGGGCTACATCTCGCCGTACTTCGTCACCGACGCCGAGCGGATGGAGGCCGTCCTCGACGACCCGTACATCCTCGTCGTCAACCAGAAGATCTCGGCCGTCAAGGACATGCTGCCGATCCTCGAGAAGGTCATGCAGTCCGGCAAGCCGCTGCTGATCATCGCCGAGGACATCGAGGGCGAGGCCCTGGCCACCCTGGTCGTCAACAAGATCCGTGGCACCTTCAAGTCCGTCGCCGTCAAGGCCCCGGGCTTCGGTGACCGCCGCAAGGCCATGCTGGGCGACATCGCCATCCTCACCGGTGGCCAGGTCATCAGCGAGGAGGTCGGCCTCAAGCTCGACGGTGTCGGCCTGGAGCTGATCGGCCGCGCCCGCAAGGTGGTCGTCACCAAGGACGAGACCACGATCGTGGACGGCGTCGGCGACGCCGACGAGATCCAGGGCCGGGTCAACCAGATCCGCGCCGAGATCGAGAAGTCCGACTCGGACTACGACCGGGAGAAGCTCCAGGAGCGTCTCGCCAAGCTGGCCGGCGGCGTGGCCGTCATCAAGGTCGGCGCGGCCACCGAGGTCGAGCTCAAGGAGCGCAAGCACCGCATCGAGGACGCCGTCCGTAACGCGAAGGCCGCCGTCGAGGAGGGCATCGTCGCCGGTGGTGGCGTGGCTCTCGTCCAGGCTGGCGCGACGGCGTTCGACAAGCTGGACCTCGTCGGCGACGAGGCCACCGGCGTGAACATCGTCAAGGTGTCGCTGGAGGCCCCGCTGCGCCAGATCGCCGTGAACGCCGGCCTTGAGGGTGGCGTCGTGGTGGAGAAGGTGCGCAGCCTGCCCGTCGGCCACGGCCTCAACGCCGCGACCGGTGAGTACGTGGACATGCTGGCGGCCGGTATCCCGGACCCGACCAAGGTGACCCGTTCGGCCCTGCAGAACGCCGCGTCGATCGCCGCGCTGTTCCTCACGACCGAGGCTGTCGTCGCCGACAAGCCGGAGAAGGCCGCGGCTCCGGCCGGCGGTGCTCCGGGCGGGGACATGGACTTCTAAGTCCCCCCAGCAACACCAGTAGCAGCAGAGAAAGGCGGGCCGGTTCATCCGGCCCGCCTTTCTTCGCGCCCGTTATGGCTGGATCGGCGTAGGTTTACAGGTATGGTCACCGAGTTCCAGCGGGAGAAGTACACCCGGCGGTTCCGGCTGCTGGACCGGGATGGCGACGGGGCGATCACCGAGGCCGACTACGAGAGCCAGGCCCGGCGGATGGTGGCGGCCAGCGGCTCGGCCGCCGACCCGCCGAAGGTGGAGGCGATCTACGCCGCGTACCGGGGGCTGTGGGCCGTGCTGTGCCGGGCGGCGAACAAGGACACCGACGCCGAGGTGAGCCAGGAGGAGTTCCTGGCGATCTGCGTGGCGAGCGCCGACGATCCGGAGGGCGGGTTCGCCTGGCTGATCGGGCCGGGTGTGGCGGCGGTGATGACCAGTTTCGACTCCGATGGGGACGGCAGGCTGTCCGGTGTGGAGTTCCGCGCGTGGCAGCAGGCGAACGGCATCGACGAGGTGCACGCGATGGCCACGCTCCGGCTGGTCGACCGGGACGGCGACGGGCACGTCAGCGCGGAGGAGCTGAGCCGGGCAGCGCTGGAGTTCTATACTTCGGCGGACCCGGAGGCGCCAGGAAACGGGATTTTCGGGGTCACCTGACCGCTCCTCGCCCGTTTATTGGTAAGAATATTAACTATGACGCGCACCCTCCTCGAGATCATCGCCCTGGACGCCCTGGACGCGGAAGCGGCGGAAGCCGGCGGCGCTGACCGGCTCGAGGTGGTGTCCGACATGTCCGCCGACGGCCTCACCCCCGACGTGGCGACCATCGAGCGCATCCGGGCCGTGACCAGCCTGCCGCTGCGGGTGATGCTCCGCTCCCGGCCCGGTTTCGAGACCGACGCCGCCGACCTGGCCAGCCTGGCCGGGCAGGCCGCGCGGCTGGCCGGCGCCGGGGCTGACGGGTTCGTCTTCGGCTTCCTGACGGGGGACGGGCGGGTCGATGTCGCGGCCACGGCGCGGCTGGCCGGGGCGCTGGACGGGCTGCCGTGGACCTTCCACCGGGCGATCGACCACGCCGCAGACACCGACGCCGCGTGGGGCGAGCTGCTCGGGCTGCCCGGGCTCGACATGGTCCTGACGTCCGGATCGCCGGCCGGGCTGTCGGCGGGGCTGTCCGATGTGCTGAGCCGGCCAGCCGAGCTGGTCCTGGCCGGGGGAGGGCTAGTGCCCGAGTACGTGCCGCGTCTCAAGGCCGCAGGTGTGCGCGCGTTCCATGTCGGCAGCGCGGCGCGCGAGCCGGGCGGCTGGCAGGCCCCGGTCAGCGCCGATCGTGTGGCGGCCTGGCGCGAGATCGTCGGCTGAGCCCTCGGGCCGTCAGTCCGAAAATCCAAAGATCAACATCGTTACTTTGTACCCGTGCCGGTGCACCCGGTCCCCGCAGCTGTGCCCGGATCCATCGACCGGCGTGCGTCACCCGGGGTGGCGGTACCCTCCGGCGCGCCTCACAATGGACTCCACAGTAGAGGCTCACGTATCGAGGCTCATGAGGGGTTGTTCTTGGCGCGGAAGAAGAACGGCAGTCCAGTGGCGGGCACGACCCGGGCGGCGAAACTGTCGTCCCTCGTCGACCCGGTGGCGCTGGTCGGCATCGTCATCTCGATCGCCCTCTCGATCATCCTGGAGGTCAGCAAGGTCGCGAACACGGCGGAGGCGATCCTGGTCGGCCTGGCCGGCATGACCATCTCCCTCACCCTGGACTCGGTGGCCCGCGCCGAGCGCCGGTTCGAGCTGCGCGGCCTGATCGAGGCGGCGCCCTGGCTGCGGCCCACCTTCGTCAGCCTGTCGAAGGAGACGAAGGAAGTACTGGAGATCTACCCGGACGGCCCGGTCGCCCAGGAGGTCCTGCACCGGTACGAGCGGCTGCGCAACGAAATCGGTGAGCTGCACCAGGGCCGGATCTACCGGCCGCGCGGCGACGACGAGTACCTGATGGTGCCGATGCAGCAGTGCGAGCGCGAGCTGATCGCGGTCACCAACATCCAGTCCACCACGGTCGTCCCGGCCATCATGGACTGGTGGCACACCGGCATCGGCCCGCAGTACTGGGCGGAGAACGTGCGGGCCATGCAGGAACGGAGCGTGCGGATCTCCCGGGTGTTCATCTACGCCGAGATGACCCCCGAGCTGGAAGAAGTCATCGCGACCCAGCGGGCACACGGCGCGAGAGTCGGCGCGGTACCCCGCTCGGCGCTGGACCCCTACTGCCATGTGAACTTCGCGCTCTGGGATGATCGCAGGGCATGGGAAGCCCAGATGAACGCGCACGGCGAGATCATCCGGACGGTGTTCACGCTCAACCGGCTGGACATCGCCCGGCTCCGGTCGATCTTCCGGACCTGCGAACAGGCCGCCCAGTTCAGGTGACCGGTGCTGACCGGGAGCGGCGCCGATGAGCCTGCTCGGCGCGCTGCTGATCGCCGTCGTGGTGTGGACGATCGGGCTGATCCGTTCCGTGCGGTGGCAGGCCTTCGTCTACAGCCTCCCGATCCCGATCACGCTGGTCCTGGCCACGACCTCGATCACGGTGACCAGCGCGCAGCTCTTCGGCGTGATCACGCTCAACGTGTTCTTCGGTGTCGTCACGCTCGCCCACCACTACCTCGGCTGGAACATCCTGCTCGCCGACGCGCTGGCGATCGGCGCGTACGTCGGGCTGAGCTGGTCGTTCGGCTTGCTGCCCGAGCTGGGCTTCTGGTGGGTGCTGGCCGGGGTGACCGCGCTGTGGGTACTGGCCCAGCTGCTGCTCGCGACCACGGCCGCCGACCCGGAACGTGAGCGCCCCGGCCGCGAGCAGCTGCACTGGGCGGCGAAGTTCGGGCTGGTCCTCGCCGGTTCGCTGCTGATGAGCCTGCTCGGCGGGCTGCTCAACGGCTTCGTGGTGACCTTCCCGTACTCCGGGGTGCTCGCCGCGATCGAGGTACGCCGGGACATCAGGGAGTTCGCCCGGCACTTCGCCCGCAACAGCGTCTGCCTGCTCGGCTTCTTCGCGGCCTTCTACGCCGTGCAGGACACCAGCCGGCTGGCGGCCTTCGCGGCGGGCTGGGCCGGATTCGGCCTGTGCGCCGGGCTGCTGCACGCGGGCGAGCGGGTCCTGACCGCCCGGACGCCGTCACCCGGTGCGGACAGGCCCTAGTTCTGTACCCGGCCGACGACCTCGGCCAGCTCGGCAAGCGGGGCGGCGTAGTCATCCCAGTCGAGGCCGTCCACGCTGAGGGCTGGGGCACGGCGTACGCCGTCGACGGCCCCGCCGTGCTCCACGATGTGCGTGAGGACGCGGAGGGACCAGTCCGGGTCGAGGAGGCTGGTGAGGGCCGGGGCTGGACGCAGCAGGGCCAGGGCTGCGGTGAGCGCGCTGGCCGCCCAGTTGGACGTACCGCCGACGATCAGCTCCGAGCAGGTCACAGCACAGTGGATCCGGTCGCCGCCGTCCACGACGGCCGCCACGACCTCGGGGGCGAGCTTGCCCATGCCCAGCTCGTTGCCGCCGTCGCCGATGCCGATCCGGTGCCACTCGCCGGCCGAGTACACCCGGTCGAGGGCTGCGGTGTGGGCGGAGATGTCGACGCCGCGCATGTTTCTCGGGATGCCGTCGGCTGCCGGGCCGACCCGTTCGATCGCGAGCATGCAGGTGACCGTCTCGTACTCGGCCAGCAGCCGCGCCACCCACTCGTCGTCCACCGGCACGGGCGCGACATCCAGCGGCACGTCCAGCCCCGCTGCCTCGATCGCGGCCCGCACGACCGGCGCGCACGGCTCGTCGGTCAGCAGCCGTACCGGGACGTCCAGCATGGACAGTGCCGCGGCGAGCTGGACGGCGCCGATCGGCCCGTCGGTCTCCCCGCCCGGCGGGTCGGCCGCCGGGATGTAGAACCCGGTCAGGATCACGACCTGCGGGGCGGCGGCGAGGGTCGCGGCCGCCCGGTACAGCGAGCCGGCGGTGTGGGCGGCTAGGGCCTCGGAGCCCCGGCCGACCTCACGGGCGGCGATCCGTTCCAGCTCGGCGAACGCTTCCATGCCCAGCACCTCTCGTTACGCCGGTGGAGCGGAGTCCTCGATCGCCTCACGGAACACAGCCGATCGATGTTCGTAATTGGAAAACTTACCGTAGCTGGGGGCGGCCGGTGACATCAGGACGATGCCGCCGTCGGGGGTGAGCACGCGCGCCTGGCGTACAGCGTCGGCGAGATCTTCGGCGAGCAGAGCCTTGACGCCCGGCAGGCCCGCCAGCTCACCCAGGATCCGGGGACCGCTGTCCGGCAGCCCGATCACCGTGGCCGGCTCGGCGCGGCCGGCGAAGTATGCGCGGAGCGGGGAGTAGTCGACGCCACGGTCGGCCCCGCCCACCAGCAGCGTCAGCGGCCGGCCGGGGAAGGCCTCGATCGCGGCGATGGCCGCCTGCGGCGTGGTCGCCAGCGAATCGTCCACAAAGGTCAGAGCGCTCGGGTCGGGGACCTCGGTCAGCCGGTGCGGCAGCGGCTCGATCGCTGACACGGCCTCGGCGAGCCGCGCCCAGTCGTACGCCACGCCGAAGGCCTCGATGGCAGTCAGCGCCGTGCACAGGTTCCGGGCGTTGTGCTCGCCGAGCAGCCGGAACGCCGAGCGCGGGAAGAGGAACTCCGTGCCACGGAAGAACCCCTCGCCGGTGACGTGGAAGGTGCCCGGCTGGTTGGCCAGGATCGGGCCCTCGCCAGCCAGGGTCGTCAGGCGGTGGTCGAGGCCGTCGATCACGGCAGCGGCCGGGCCGTGCCAGAGGATGTTCAGCTTGTCCTGGAAGTACTGCTCCTCGGAGCCGTGCCAGTCCAGGTGGTCGGGGAAGAGCGCGGTGACGACGGCGACCCGGGGTGAGACGGTCAGCTCGGAGCACATGTAGCTCGACAGCTCGACCACGTACAGGTCGCTGTCCGGCAGGTCGAGCATCGGGATGCCGATGTTGCCGCCGAGCGTGTTCGGGTGGCCCGCCGCGGTGAGCAGCCGGTGGATCAGGTTCGACGTGGTGCTCTTGCCCTTGGAGCCCGTGATGCCGATCGTCCGGCCAGAGTTGGCCGCCATCCACAGTGCCGTGCCGCTCGTGAAGGTCACGCCCTGGGCCTTCAACGCCACCACAACCGGGCGGTGCGGGCTGATCCCCGGCGACTTGATCACGATCTCGGCCTCGGCGAGGCGCGCCGGATCCGTGTACACCGGGATGCCTTCCCAGGTGTCGGTGGTCGCGTTGTCGTCCACGGCGAACAGCGCCGACGGGCAGGCTTTCAGCGCGGCCAGGCCCTCCCGGCCGGTACCCCAGATGGCGACCCGGCGGCCGTCGAGGTCAGGCAAGCGCATCGAGAAGCCTCCGGTACTGCGGCGGGACGAAGTGGTCGGCGGACGGGACGAACTCGTCCTCGCCGGACGGCCAGAACGGGACGGCGTCAGCGAGCGCCTTCACCACCGGCGCGTCCTGCCACTCGGCGGACTTGCGCAGCAGGTCGAGCGCGACGGCCGACTCCTCGACCTCGCCAACGCACTCGAAGGGCTTGTGACCGTCGATGCCGAGCAGCTCCAGGTAACCAGGGATCTGCTGCGCGTCGGAAAGCAGGTCGGCACCGAAGATCCCGACGATCCGCTCCCTCGGCATGAACGGCGCCATCGCCAGGAACACGAACCTGCACTTGGGACAGTCCCCGCACCAGCGCGACGTGGCACCCGACAGCCGGAACGCCTTGTTGCAGCTGGTCACGACGTGGTCGTACGTGTCGAAGGTCGCGAACATCCTCGCGATGTGCAACTCGGAGAACGGCCGCAGGAACGAGAAGTACCCGTCGGTGATGCCCGCGTGGGCCTCCAGCGCCGTGCGCAGCCCGCGCTCCGCGTCGACTCCCTTCGACCACTGGTGGTTGACCTCGCGGCCGTGCCAGACCAGGTTCGGGGCGGAGGCCGAGCGCTCGTTCGACATGACCATCGGGCCGTGCCCGCCGAGGACGGAGGCCGCGACGCCGATCAGCGAGTTGATCGCGGTGACCGGGATGTGGCCGTTCAGCGCGCCCTGCTCGTTCAGCTTCAGGATGCTCTGGTCGATCCGCCGCCGGACGGTCAGCGTGTCCAGGCCGGAGGTGGCGAGCACGTCGGTGATGATCCAGTTGGGGCTGACGGCGAACCCGACCGGGTTCAGCCCGCCCCGCCGGAAGGCCTCCAGGCTGACCAGCGAGTCCTTGCCGCCGCCGACCGCGACCAGCGGGCGCTCGCCGATGGTGACGGGCGCGGCGTGCTGGGCCGAGGCGTCGAAGACGAAGTCCAGGTCGAAGACGTGCGGCAGATCATTGTTGTACGCGAACTCCGCGAGCCCGTTCGTGTACAGCTCCCGCACGTACGCGGCGACCTCCGCCGGCACCGGGGTCTCGCTGACCACCCGGCGCGGCGCGGCGAGCTTGTAGTAACTCGTACCGGCGGCGAGGTGCAGCAGGTCGATCACACGCCGGAACGTCTCCGACGGAGTGAACGGCCCGAACTCGATCCGCTCGGTGAAGGAAACGGTGCCGGAGTCGCCGACGAGCTCGTAGCCGAGCCGGACCTCGCCGGTCTCCGGGTCGGCCTGCCAGCCCGCGTACCGGAAAGTGTGGATGTCGTGACCCCAGCGCACGCGAATACTTACCTTCCGATCAGTGCGGCGAGCCTGCGGCTGATCGGATGCCCGATGGCGTCGGTGCGCACACCCTCGTGGCCGATCGCCCAGGCAGCCACCGGGGCGGTGGTCGCCGTTTCCTGACCGATGATAGCGATCGGCAGCCCGGCCGCCTCGAACAGCCCGAACAGCGGCTCGGGGTGACAGACCGGACAATCATCGGCTTTGATCAATAGTTCACCGCTGCTGACCAGGGTCACGACCGCTGGCTGCTGCGGAAAGCGAAGCTGTGAGGTGGTACGCCGCAGCGCGCACTCCAGTGGATGCCCCTGTGGCCGGGGCTGCCTGGGCGTACCGGGCTCGATGGTCAGCGGGCCCGCGATGGCCAGCCAGGCCGTCCGGTACGTGACCAGCTCGACGAGCGCCGTGCCGGCCTGGGAGCAGTAGTCATCGAACAGCGGGCCGATCTCGGGCACCGGCTCGCCGAGCACCCGGCCGACGGCGGCGAGCTGGGCCTCCGCGCGGCCTGCGATCTGGCCGCCGATGACCGGTACCAGTGCGCGTAGCCCCAGCCCGCCCTCCGTCAGGCAGGTGTCGGCGCGCAGGACCGGGGCCTCCCGGCTGACGATGCCGAGCTCGGAGTGCGCCAGGGTCGGCGGCGGGGTGATTCGGCCCATGCGATGCAGCCTAGCCGGGTACCGTCCGGGTATGGCTGAACCGGAAAAGGCTGGACAAAGCATGACGAGTCATCCGGAGCGTAGCGGGGCGGTCGTCTTCGTGGCCGGCGCGGCGGCACTGGGCGGCTTCCTGTTCGGCTACGACACGGCCGTCATCAACGGTGCGGTGGACGCCATCGAGACCGAGTTCAACCTGTCGTCGACCGTCCTCGGCTTCGTCGTCTCGTCTGCGCTGCTCGGCTGCGCGGCCGGCGCCTGGTACGCGGGCCCGCTGGCCGACCGCTGGGGACGGCTGCGGGTGATGGTCGTCGCGGCCTCGCTGTTCGCGATCAGCGCCGTCGGGTCGGCGCTGGCCGTCGGCCCGGTCAGCCTCACCTTCTGGCGGCTCGTCGGCGGCTTCGCGATCGGGGCCGCCTCCGTGATCGCGCCCGCCTACATCGCGGAGATCGCCCCCGCCGACATCCGGGGCAGGCTCGGCTCACTGCAACAACTCGCGATCGTGTGCGGGATCTTCGCCTCGCTGCTCGTCGACTACGTCATCGCCGACGTCTCGGGCGGCGCGAGCGGTGAGGCACCGTGGGGCGGGACGGCATGGCGGTGGATGTTCGCCTCGGCGCTGCTCCCGGCACTCGTGTACGGCGTCCTGGCCCTCCAGATTCCCGAGTCGCCCCGGTACCTGGTGAAGATCAAAGATCTGGACGGGGCGCGCCGGGTCCTCAAGCGCTTCGTCGGCGGCGACGTCGAGGTACGCCTCTCGGAGATCGTGAAGTCCCTGGCCGGCGGCGACCAGGTGGTGAACCTGAAGTCGCTGCGCGGCCCGGTGCTCGGCCTGCTGCCGATCGTCTGGGTCGGCATCCTGCTGTCGGCCTTCCAGCAGTTCGTCGGGATCAACGTGATCTTCTACTACTCGACGACGCTCTGGCAGGCCGTCGGTTTCACCGAGTCCGACGCGATGCTCACCTCCGTCATCACGTCGATCGTCAACATCGTCACCACCCTGGTCGCGATCGCGCTGATCGACCGGATCGGCCGCAAACCGCTGCTCCTGATCGGCGCGGCCGGCATGGTGCTCTCGCTCGGCACGATGGCCTGGGCGTTCAGCACGGCGACCGGCTCCGGCAAGGACCTCGTCCTCGGCCCGCTGGCCGGCAACGCCGCACTGGTCGCGGCCAACGTCTACGTCTTCGCCTTCGGCATGAGCTGGGGCCCGGTGGTCTGGGTACTGCTCGGCGAGATGTTCAACAACAAGATCCGCGCGACAGCGCTGGCGGTCGCGGCGGCGGCCCAGTGGGTGGCCAACTGGCTGATCACGGTCACCTTCCCGCCGCTGTCGAACGTGAGCCTCGTCCTCGCCTACGGGCTGTACACAGTGTTCGCCCTGCTCGCCCTGGTCTTCGTGTTCCGCGCGGTCACCGAGACCCGTGGCCGCGAACTCGAGGACATGTGACGTACGGGGCTGAGCCGGCTGGTCAGGCCTTGGTGATGTTGGCGGCGAGAGCCGGGATGAGTTCGCTGAGGAACTCCTTGGCATTGTCCACACTGCCACTCTGGACGTGTGTCCTGCTCACGATCGTGCCGCCGGGCACGTCCCGGGCGAGGATCACGAAGCACGCGCTGTTGGTGGTGCCCTTGTCGAACCTGGCGGTCACGCAGTAACTGTGCTGCGCGGTGACGCCCGGCTGAGCTGGCACGGTGAACTCGCTGGCCACGGAGACCTTGGAGGTGCCCCTGTCGTAGTCGGAGCAGACGGACATGGCCTTCTTCGCCTCCTCGATGATGGTGGCCGCGATGGACTTGCCGTACCCCAGGGTGTCCGACGTCGCTCCGGACCACTTGCGCTCGAACTCGACGAGAATGTCGTCGTCACTGGAGATCCGGGGGTCACACCACCCCAGGACCCTCGGGGAGGCAGACGGGTCCACCTTCTCGGACTCTGGCTGGCCGGCGTTGCCAGCGGCCGTCCAGTCCTCGGCGGTCAGGGCCGCGGCCTTCACGCGCGGGCGGAGATCCACCCGGGACAGCGGCGGGGCGGAGGGTGCCGCGCTGGCGGCCTGAGTACTGGGGGCGGAGGCCTGTGCGGCGGGCTTCTCGGCCGGCGAGCCGCATCCGGCGAGGGCGATCAGGCCGAGGGCGGCCACGGCGAGGGGCAGGGTGGTACGCAACGTTCGGATCCCCGTTCGTGTTCGTGTAGCGAGTTCGATATTCGTGTTCGGTAAGGGTGTGGCGCGCGACCTTATCGTGCCTGGCTGCCGCCATGCGAATGACTAAGGTGAAGGAGTGAGGGTCACCGAGGAGCCGCGATGAGTACCCGGCTGCTCCTGGTGGAGGACGAACCGGAAATCCGGGAACTTCTCACCGGCAGCCTCCAGTACGCCGGATTCGACGTCACCGCCGTCGGGACCGGTGCCGAGGCTCTGCGGGCGGCCGGCGGGAACCGCCCCGACCTGATCATCCTCGACGTGATGCTCCCGGACACCGACGGCTTCGCCGTTCTCAAGCAGCTCCGCGCCACTGTGGACACACCTGTGGTCTTCCTGACCGCCCGCTCCGACCTCGACGACCGCGTGGCCGGCCTGACCCTCGGCGGCGACGACTACGTCACCAAGCCCTTCGCGCTCGACGAGCTGATCGCCCGGATCCACGCCGTCCTGCGCCGCACGCCCGGCCAGGAGTCCGCGCTGCTGGTGTGTGCCGACCTCGAACTCGACCCGGAAAGCCACGAGGCGCGCAGGGACGGCCAGCCGCTGGCGTTGTCGCCGACCGAGTTCCGGCTGCTGCACTACCTCCTGGTCAACGCTGGCCGGGTGGTGTCGAAGGCGCAGATCCTCGACCGGGTCTGGGGCCAGGACTACAACGGTGAGGCCAACATCGTCGAGCTGTACATCTCCTACCTGCGCAAGAAGCTCGACACCGGCGGCCCCAACCTGATCAACACCCTGCGCGGGGTCGGCTACGTCCTCCGGGCGCCCCGCGCATGAGGCGGGCACCCCTGTGGCTCCGGCTCGTGGCCGGCGTGCTCGCCCTCGTCACGGTCACCCTGTTCGTCACGGGATTCGCCGGTACCCGGCTGCTCCGCGGCTACCTCGTCAAGCAGACCGAGCAGCGGCTCATGACGACAGCCGAACGGGCGCGCATGCTCCAGCGGCCGGCCCCCGGCCCGGCCAACCGGCCCCGGCAGGAACTCCCCAGCGACTTCGTCGTCCAGAGCTACTCGGCGGACGGCGAGCTGCTGTCCACACTGGACTCCGGTGACCAGAAGCCGCCGGACGTCAAGCCGGGCAAGCTCGGCCAGCCGTTCGAGAAGGGCGACTGGCTGGTCGTCAGGGTCGCCGACCCGCGCGGATACCTGGCGGTCTCGGTGAGCCTCGCCAACGTCGACCGGATCGTCGGCCGGATGACCCGGATCAACATCGGCGTCTCGGCGGCGGCGCTCCTGCTCCTCGGCCTCGCGTGCTGGTGGCTGGCCCGGTCACTCGGCCGGATGGAGGCGGACCTGCTGGCCAGGCAGGCCTCGGAGCGCTCGGCCCTGGACACGGCCGAACGGATGCGCCGCTTCATGGGGGAGGCCTCGCACGAGCTGCGCACCCCGGTGACGACGATCCGTGGCTACGCCGACATGTACCAGCAGCAGCGCCCGACGCTCAGCGACGAGAGCACGGCCCAGATCATGGACCGGATCGGCAAGCAGGCCGTCCGGATGACCGGCCTCGTGAACGACCTGCTCCTGCTGGCCCAGATCGACTCGGGAGAGCAGGCACGCACCGAGCGGCAGCGCGTCGACCTACTCGACCTGGCAGCAGACATCGTCCTCGACGACCTGTCGGACCGGGTGACGCTGGACGGGGTGTCCACTGTGGTCTCCGGCGACCCGGTGCGGCTCCGCCAGGCGATCAGCAACCTGGTCGACAACGCCCTCCGGCACACGACGGGCCCGGTGCGGGTCACGGTCGGGCCGGGCTACGTGGACGTCGCGGACGTCGGCCCGGGCATCCCCGCCGAACACGCCGACCGCGTCTTCGACCGGTTCTACCGGGCCGGGGTGGCCCGGGCGGCAGCCCAGGGCGGCTCGGGCCTGGGCCTGGCGATCGTGGCCGGGATCGCGCAGGCACACGGTGGCCGGGTGTCCCTGGAGAGCAGCGAGGTCGGAGCCCGGTTCCGGCTGAGCCTGCCGGTGGCGGGCTGAGAGGTCCTGGCTCACACCTCAGAGCATGAGTTTCATCCGCGGGGCCGAGGTCACTGTGAAGCCGTGCCGTTCGTACAGCCGCTGGCCCTCGGGGGTGGCGCTCAGGTCGACGCGGTCGGCGTCGATGGACCTGGCCCAGCCGAGCACGTCCAGGACGAGTGCCGTGCCGTAACCGTGCCCGCGGTGCCCGGGCAGGGTGATGACGTTCGCGAGGCGCACGGTGCGCCCCTTCGGGCACTGGGGGTTGGGCACACCGAGTTCGAGGGTGCCGATCGCCGTGGCGACGATGGCCCCGCCGACCTCGATCACCGGGAAGCGCGCACCGGCCGGGTCGTCGGCGAAGCGGGTGAACCAGCCAGCCGCGTGCTGCCGCCACGGCTCCTCAGGCGCTGTGGGGTCCTCGTCGAACAGCAGCGCCCACAGGTCGAGCAGTTCGGCCTGGTCGGCTGGGGTCGCGGGGCGTGGCCGGACGTGGTTCGTCGTCATGGGGCCATGGTCACACGGGGTGCGCTGGGGAGCTGGCGCATTTCCTGTCGTGCTTGGCCGGTCGGCTGAGGTTTGGGTGGGGGCTTTGTGAGGCTGGGGGTGAGCCTTGGCTGGACGGGGGCCGGGGTGGGGGCGAGGCGGGCCGTGGAGGCTGGGGCCCGTGAAGGCGGAGCCGGCGGCCGGCCGGCAGGCCGGCGGAGCCGGGTCGTTGTGGCCGCGGTAGCGGCCACGTGGCGCTGCCCAGCGAACGTCAGCGAACGAAGTGAGCGTTGAGCGAACGTAGTGAGCGTCAGTGAGCGTTCAGCGAGCGGAGCGAGCGAGCGCCACAGCGCCGGAGGCGCTCACCAGCCCGGCACCGGTCACGTTGCGGGTGTCGCCGCACTCGCCGATCGGCTGGCTCTCGGAGTCCACTGCCGTCACCGGGCTCGCCGTCTCCCGGAGGATCTGCTCGGTGCGCTCCACGTTGCCGGCCAGCTCCGGATTCGCCGACCAGATCAGGGCCACCACTCCGGCGACGTGCGGCCCGGCCATCGAGGTGCCGTCCAGTTCGCCGTAACCGCCGCCCGGCAGGGCGGAGAGGATTGCGGCGCCCGGCGCGGTGATGTCCGGCTTGATGCGCCCTGCCACCGGCCCCCGGCTGGAGAACGACGTCACCTGCCGGTCCTTGTTGACCGCCCCGACCGAGAACGATTCGGTGTACCGCGACGGCACGTCCCGCCCGCTCTGGCAGAACGGCCCGGTGTTCCCCGCCGACACGACGAAGAAGATCCCGGCCGCGCGCAGTGCCCGTACGGCGGGCGCGAACGTCTGCGGATCGCAGCCCTCCTGCACCGGGCAGCCCCACGAGTTGTTCAGCACGTTCGCTGCCCGGGCCGGGTTGCCGCCCGGCGCGAGCATGAACTCCATGCAGTCCAGGTAGGACGCCGGGTTGGACATGTTCCGGCCGAGGTTCACGCAGCCGATCCACTGGGCGTCCGGCGCGACGCCGACCCCGTTCTTTCCCGCCGCGCTGCCGACCGTGTGTGTCCCGTGCCCGTTCAGGTCCGTCGGCGTCTTCGTCCCGTACCAGGGGTCGAGCCACGAGTCGCTGCCACCCCGCCACCCGGCGGCGATGGCCGGATGTGTCCCGTCGACGCCGGAGTCGGAGCTGCCGATCACGACACCCTGCCCGCGTGCCCCGGATGCCCACGCCGCCGGGGCTCCGATAATCTCCACGTTCCACAGCGGACTCGACGGCGCCGCTTTGTCCCCCTTCAACGGCTCAGGCCGTTCCGGGACCGGCCTCAGCTCCGGATTCCCCAGTACCCGGTCCACGTCGCTGCGCGAGGACAGCCAGCCCCGGGTCACCGGGTCGCTCGCCCAGACCTCGATCGCGTTCACCAGGTAGTACGGCTTGTACTTCAGGCCGCGTTCGCCGAGGGCTTTGCGCAGCCCCTGCTGCGTGCTCGCCGCGTGGCTGGTCAGCCGCTCGTGGACGGCCGGGGCTCCCTTCAGCCCGCCGACATCCGCCTGGGACTTGAGGACCACGAACAGCCGGTCGCCGTGCCAGCCGGGCTGGCCGAGTCCGAAGTAGACGAACGTGCCGCCGGCCAGGACGATCAGCACCATCGCCGCCGCGACGGCGGGATGCGGCAGGGGGTGGCGGGCCGCGACCCCGTACAAAATGATGAACATCAGCACGACGACCAGCGAGAGGCCGACCGCCAGCGCTGCCCAATAGCCAACATCCCGGGATCCGAAGTTGAGCGAGAGTGACAACTCACCCGGATCGACGAACAACAGCGGCCCAACCGCAAGGCCAGTCGTCATGGCGGCGATCTGTCCCGGTGCCCGCAGCACACTCGCGACGAATCCCAGCGGGGCCAGCAGCAGCATCAGGGTGAGGCTGACTCCCGGCTGCCCGATCCCGGCGGCGACGACCAGCAGCGCGACCCCGGCCACCAGCCCACCGGCCCAGAACCCGCCAGGGAACCTCCGCAGCACGCCACCAGCCGCGTAGCCCGCCACGAACGCCAGGACCACGCCCAGCAGCGACTCGACCCAGCCGCCCAGCGAACCGCCCCACGCCCACGGCACGGCCACCGCGAGCCCGGTCGCCAGGCCCAGCGCGCCCCAGCCTCTGACCCGCCACGCGAACGGGGCCAGCAGCACGATCTGCGCCGCCAGGAACCACTCGTGATACGGCCCGGGGATCGCCCGTGCCAGCCCGATCACACCCAGCACCAGTGCGGCACCGAGCCAGACCTTGCCCACGACCCGCACCCTCGGGCTCAGCAGCAGCAACGCCGCAGACCCGGCCACCAGTACGGCGTTACCCACCGTCACCGCGGCCGCGTAGATCGGATAGAACGTCGCGCCGGCCGTCACGGCCAGCTCACTCGCCGTCCACCATCCGGCCTGCAGGAACCAGGTGATACCGGTTATCCACAGGCCTGTGAACACGGCGCCGACGACGGGCCAGACCGAGCGTGATTCCGGCTGCATATGGAGACGTTAACTGGCTGTGGAAGTTACCGTGTGGTTGTGCGCAGAGATCCTGGAGAGTCCCGTTACGCCGCCAGCCGGCTGTCACCGGAGCGCCGGGCCGCTGACCTGGCCCGGATGCACACCGAGAAGTTCGACGTGCTGGTGATCGGCGCGGGCGTGACCGGGGTCGGGGCGGCGCTCGACGCCGCGAGCCGCGGCCTGTCGGTCGCGCTCGTCGAGGCCCGCGACTTCGCCTCCGGGACGTCCTCCCGCTCCTCGAAGCTCATCCACGGCGGCCTGCGTTACCTGGAGCAGCTGGAGTTCCCCCTGGTCTACGAGGCGCTGCGTGAACGAGGCCTGCTGCTGACCCGCCTGGCCCCGCACCTGGTCCGGCCAGTTCCTTTTCTCGTACCCCTGACGGAGCGCGTCTGGCAGCGCGCCTACTACGGCGCCGGCGTGGCCCTCTACGACACGATGGCCTCCGTCCTCGGCTACGGCCGTGGCATCCCCTGGCACAAGCACCTGACCCGCCGCGCGGCCCGGCGCCGGTTCCCCTCGCTGCGTGAGGACCAGCTGATCGGCGCGATCAAGTACTACGACGGCCAGGTCGACGACGCGCGCTTCGTAGCCACAATGGCCCGTACCGCGGCCTCCCTCGGCGCGGCCGTCGCCACCTCCACCCGGGTCGTCGAGGTCCTCCGCGACGCCCGTGAGGTCGTCGGCGTGCGCGTCCGTGACATGGAGTCGGGCGAGACCTTCGACGTCGCGGCCCGCACGGTCATCGCCGCCACCGGCGTGTGGTCCGACGACATCTCGGAGCTGCTCGGCACGGCGGGCCGTGGCCTGCGTGTCCGGGCGTCCAAGGGCATCCACCTCGTCGTGCCCCGTGCGGCGATCTCCGGCGACGACGGCCTGATCCTGCGCACCGAGAAGTCCGTCCTGTTCGTCATCCCGTGGGGCGGCCACTGGATCATCGGCACGACCGACACCGACTGGCAGCTCGACCGCGCCCACCCCGCGGCCTCCGGCCGCGACATCGCGTACCTGCTCGACCACGTCAACGCCGTCCTCGACCGGCCGATCAGGCTCTCCGACATCGAGGGCGTCTACGCCGGCCTGCGCCCGCTGCTGTCCGGCGAGTCCGACGAGACCTCGAAGCTCTCGCGTGAGCACGCGGTCGTCGAGCCCATGCTCGGCCTGATGCTCGTGGCCGGCGGCAAGTACACGACGTACCGGGTCATGGCAGCCGACGTGGTCGACAAGGCGGCCTCCCGGCTCCCGGGCACCCCGCCGTCCCGTACCGACGACCTGCCGCTCCTCGGCGCGGACGGCTTCGAGCAGATGTGGAGCAACCGCGCGGACCTCGCCCGGCGCCACGGGGTACCGGTCGGCGTCCTGGAGCACCTCCTCGAACGGTACGGCTCCCTGTCCCTCGACGTCCTCGGGCTGACCGCCGACTACCCCGGCCCGGTCGAGGGCGCCCCCGAGTACCTGGCAGCCGAGGTCGCGTACGCCGCCCTCGCCGAGGGCGCGCTGCACCTCGACGACGTCCTCACCCGGCGCACCCGGATCTCGATCGAGACCGTGCACCGCGGCGTCGAGTCGGCCCCGCACGTCGCCCAGATCATGGCCTCGGTCCTCGGCTGGTCGCCGGAGAAGCTGACCAACGAGATCACCCACTACGTGGCCCGGGTCGAAGCCGAGCGCGAGTCGCAGCGCATGCCCGACGACCAGACGGCCGACGCCGCGCGCCTCGGTGCCCCCGACGTCCGTGGCTACGCTCCGGAACCGGCCCGCTGAACGATCTGATGTGCCCGGAATGCCCTCTCCGCCCGGCCCGGCCTGATTCTGTTGCCGACTTGTGACGCAATTTCCGTCGGACGGTGTCCCTCGCCTTCGTAATGTGGCGATATGGCATCCACCGTTCGGCCGAGCAGCACCCTGATCGTTGGGTTGAGTGCTGGCGTTTTCCTGGGCGCGGCGCTCCCGTTGCTCGCGGCCGTCGCCGGGCTGCTGTCCTGGCCGGGCGGCGGGGGCGTCTCCGCTGACGCCCGGCCTCGCGCGCTGCTCGCCGCCGTCGCCGTCTTCGGCGCGGCCCTGCTGGCCCGGCGGTTCGGTGGCCGTGGCCTGTCCGGCCCGTTCGGTGCCGCGATCGGCGGCCTGGTCGCCGTCCCGATCGCCAGCTCCGCGGCGGCGTGGAGCCAGCTCTACGGCGCGCAGATGACCCCGGCCAGGGCCGGCACCTGGGCCGCGCTCGGCGTCGTCTGCGGCGGGATCTTCGCGCTGCTCGCCCAGCGGGTGCCGCAGCCGCTCCGCGAGGAGTGGCGGTTCCGTAAGCCCCGCGAGGAAACCGTCGGCTGGCCGCAGCTCGATGTGCAGGTCACTAAGGTGCCAGTATTTTCCCTGGGTTCAGAAGCCCTCTCGGGTCGAGGGCTGCTTTTATCGCGTGATGTACCCGGACACCGGCCGGGCCCAGCTCGCGGGCAAGCCAGTCCCGTTTGAGCAGCCCGACGCCGTGCTCCCCGGTGCACGTGCCACCGAGTTCCAGCCCGAGTGCCATGATCTCCTCGAAGGCCGCCTCGGCGGCAGCCTCGTCGCTGACCACGATGTTCGGGTGCATGTTCCCGTCGCCGGCGTGACCGACCACGCCGATCACCAGCCCGTGCCGCCCGGCGATCCGCTCGATGCCGTCCAGCAGCTCGGCCAGCCGCGACACCGGTACGGCGACGTCGTCGATGATGAGCTTCCCGAGCTGTTCCATCGCCGGGTGGGCCAGCCGCCGCGCGGCCAGCAGCGCCGCTGACTCGACCGCGTCGGTCGCGACGTGCACCTCGGTCGCCCCGGCCGCCGCGCACAGCTCGGCCAGCGGTTCCAGTGGCTGCGCGTCGTCGGCGATCAGCAGCAGGGCCGCCGCGTCCGCCCGCAGCCCCATCGGCCGATAGTCCTCGATGGCCCGCAGGTGGACCTGGTCGAGCAGCTCCAGCAGGCTCGGCACATGCCCACCGGCCACAATGGCCGTCACGGCGGCCCCGGCGGCCTGCGTGGTCGGGAAGATCGCGGCGATACTGAGCCCAGCCGCGGGCCGGGGCCGCAGCCCGAGCGTGATCTCGGTGATGATCCCGAGCGTGCCCTCCGCGCCGGTGAACAACCGGGTCAGGTCGTACCCGGCCACACCCTTCGGCGTCCGCCGCCCCGTCCGCAGGATCTCGCCGTCGGCCAGCACCACCTCGAGCCCCAGCACGTACCGGCTCGTCACGCCGTACTTCACGCAGCACATCCCGCCAGCGTCGGTCGAGACGTTGCCCCCGATCGTCGACGACTCCCACGAGCCGGGATCCGGCGGGTACCACAGCCCGTGCTCGGCCACCGCCGCGCTGATCGCGGAGTTGACCACGCCCGGCTGCACGACGGCGAGCCGGTTCACCGGATCGATCTCCAGGATCTGGTTCATGCCGGTCAGGCTCAGGATCAGGCAGCCGTCGACGGCGTTCGCCCCGCCGGCCAGCCCCGTCCTGGCTCCCTGCGGCACGATCGGCACCCCGTACCGCCCGGCGATCCGGACGATCTCCGCGACCTCGCCGGTCGTCGACGGGCGCAGCATCGCCAGCGGCATCCCGGCCGCGCAGAAGTCGGCCTCGTCGCGCCGGTAGGTCTCCAGGATCTCCGGGTCGGTCACCGGCCGGTACGCAGCGAGCTCGTCAAGAATCCCCACACCGCAAACCGTAGTCCCGTTCGTGATCGCCGGGAACCGCAGCGGCAGCCGCCGCGTCTCACCCCTATGCGTGCCCCCCGAGCAACGCTGGCCTGCCTTCCCCTGGCGGCGCTGGCACTGACCCTGACGCTGGCCGGCTGTGACCTGCCGTCCAGCAGCAGGCCGTCAGCCACGCCCGTGCCCTCGCCGCCGGCCAGCCAGTCCGCCACCCGGGTACCGGCCGAGGTGATCATCGTGATCACGGGCGGGATCGCGGGTAGGTCCGATATGTGGACGATCGCCCCGGACGGCTCGTGGCGGCACACCGACCCCAGCGGCGCGAAGGTCAAGAAGACCGGCAAGCTCACCGGCGAGCAGCTCCAGGAGCTGACCTCGCGGGTGCACTCACCGGCCCTCAAGGCGGAGTTCGACCTGCCTGGCAAGCCCGGTACCTGCCCGGACGGCATCACGATGGTGCTGAGGTCCGGGCCGGTGTCCGGGGTGGTCCCGAGCTGCGGGGTGCAGGGCCCCATGCCGCGGTTCGGCGATCTGACATCCTTCGTGCAGCGAGTGACGACCTAGGAGAACCATGCGTACTGTCCGTGTCCTGCTGATCGGCTGCCTCGCCGCCGCCACCCTGGCCGCCTGCGGAGCCGAGGAGGAGCCGAAGGCCGGCAGCCCCACCGCGCAGACCTCGGTCACGCCCGGCTCTTCCTCTGCCACCCCGGCCCCCGGTACCTCCGGCGGCGGCACCGCCTCCCCGGCTCCCAGCAAGCCCGGCAGCACGACGGCCCCGCAGCCGCCGAGGCCGACCGAGGGCCCGGAACTGCCGGCCGGCCTGCCCGACATCACCCTGGTCCGCACGGGCGGCTTCGCCGGCGTGATGGACACCTGGAAGATCTCGCCGCAGGGCACCTGGCAGGTCACCGACCGGACGGGCAAGACGCGCAGTGGCAAGCTGAGCCCCGAGTTGCGTTCGCAGATCATCTCGCTGACGCAGAACCCGGCGCTCGGCACCGAGCTGGCGAAGACCGGCACGGCCAAGTGCGCCGACGGCTTCCACTACCAGCTGACGATCAACACCCGGAAGTACGAGGCAGAGGACTGCGGCGAGGCCCGGCCGACCTTCAGCAAGCTGGTCACGGCGATCCAGCAGTCGACCGGGGCCTGACAACCACGACGACGTACTGGCTGCCTACTCGGCGGCCAGTACGTCGTCGGCGTCCACGATGGTGTACGCGTAGCCCTGCTCCGCCAGGAACCGCTGCCGGTGTGCCGCGTACTCGGCGTCGACGGTGTCCCGCGCGACGACCGTGTAGAAGTGCGCCTGCCGCCCGTCGGACTTGGGCCGCAGCACCCGGCCGAGCCGCTGCGCCTCCTCCTGCCGGGAGCCGAACGTCCCGGACACCTGGATGGCGACCGAGGCCTCCGGCAGGTCGATCGAGAAGTTGGCCACCTTCGACACGACGAGCGTCCGCAGCTCCCCGGTACGGAACAGGTCGAACAGCCGCTCGCGTTCCTTGTTGGACGTCTTGCCCTCGATCACCGGCGCGTCGAGCTCGACGCCGAGATGGTCGAGCTGGTCCAGGTACGCGCCGATCACCAGGACCTGCTCCTCGGCGTGCCGGTCGATCAGGCGCCGGATGACCGGCAGCTTCGACACCGACGTGGCCGCCATCCTGTACCGCTCGTCGGCCTCCGCCGTCGCGTACGCCATCCGCTCGCGCTCGGTCAGCGTGACCCGGACCTCGCAGCAGTCGGCCGGCGCGATCCAGCCCTGGTTCTCGATGTCCCGCCACGGCGCGTCGTACCGCTTCGGCCCGATCAGGCTGAACACGTCGCCCTCCCGGCCGTCCTCGCGGACCAGCGTCGCGGTCAGCCCGAGCCGCCGGCGCGCCTGGAGGTCGGCGGTGAACCGGAACATCGGGGCGGGCAGCAGGTGCACCTCGTCGTAGATGACCAGGCCCCAGTCCCGGGCCGAGAACAGGTCCAGGTGCCCGAACACGCCTTTGCGCTTCATCGTCAGCACCTGGTACGTGGCGATCGTGACCGGCCGGATCTCCTTCTTCTCCCCGGAGTACTCCCCGATCTCGTCCTCGGTCAGCGAGGTACGCGCGATCAGCTCACGCTTCCACTGCCGCCCGGCCACCGTGTTCGTCACGAGGATCAGCGTCGTCGCCGAGGCCCGGGCCATCGCGGCAGCGCCGACGATCGTCTTGCCCGCACCACACGGCAGCACCACGACGCCCGACCCTCCGGCCCAGAAGCCGTCGACAGCCTCGGCCTGGTACGGCCGCAGGTGCCAGCCGTCCTCAGCGAGGTCGATCGGGTGCGCCTCGCCGTCCACGTACCCGGCGAGGTCCTCGGCGGGCCAGCCGAGCTTGAGCAGCGCCTGCTTGACGTTGCCGCGCTCGGAGCCGTGGACGGCGATGGTGTCGTCGTCGATCCGGCCGCCGAGCATGCCGGCCAGCCGCTTGGCCTTCGCGACCTCGACCAGCACCGCCCGGTCGGTGGTCCGCAGCACGAGCCCGTGCGCCGGATCGTTCACGAGCTGGAGCCGCCCGTACCGCGACATCGTCTCGGCCACGTCGACCAGGAGCGCGTGCGGCACCGGGTACCGGCTGTACTTGATCAGGGCGTCGACGACCGATTCGGCGTCGTGACCGGCGGCACGTGCGTTCCACAGGCCCAGCGGGGTGACCCGGTAGGTGTGGACGTGCTCCGGTGCCCGTTCCAGCTCGGCGAACGGCGCGATGGCCAGGCGGCAGGCCTGGGCATCGGGATGATCGACTTCAAGGAGCAGAGTCTTGTCGCTCTGGACGATGAGGCAGGACATTCAGCAACCTCCACAAGGCAGACCCTCAAGTATGCCTCGGATCGTGCGGAGCCCACGGCAGCCGTTGTCCAGGTAACTTGGGAAGCGATGTCTACGAGCCTGGCTGACCATCTGCGTGCGCTGCCCGATGAGGCCCTCGCTGCCCTGCTGCGTGCCCGCCCCGACCTCGCCGTCCCGTTGCCCGGTGACCTGTCGGCCCTGGCGACCAGGGCACAGACCCGGTTGTCGGTCGCGCGGGCGCTGGAGGGCCTCGACCGGTTCACCCTGGAGGTCCTCGACGCCCTGCGGCTGCTCGGCGCGCCCGCCGCGCTGGACGCCGTCCTGACCCTGGCCTCCCCGCATGTCACCGAGGCGCGGGCGGCGGTGGAGAAGCTGCGGGACCTGCTGATCGTGCACGGCCCCGACCACGCGCTGAAGATCGTCTCGGTGCTCGACGAGGTCACCTCGCAGTATCCGGCCGGGCTGGGCCGCCCGGCGGCCGAGCTGGGTGACGAGGCCGCGGCGAAGCTGGCCGGTGACCCGGCGGCCCTCCGCCGCACGATCCTGCTGGCCCCGCCGGAGTCCCGCGCGGTCCTCGACACGCTCGCGGCCGGCCCGCCGGTCGGCGCGCTGTCGGAGGCCCGCGAGGCAAAGAACGACGACTCGCCCGTCCGCTGGCTGCTCAACCGCCGCCTGCTCGTCCCGATCTCCGACGACGCCGTGGAGCTGCCGCGCGAGGTGGGCCTGCTGCTCCGCCGCGACACCGGCCCGCTCGGCCCGCTGCATCCCGTCCCGCCGGAGCTGCCCCTCCACAAGCGCGGGAAGGCGATCGACCAGGCCGGGGCCGGGCAGGCGATGGAGCTGGTCCGGGTCGCCGAGGCCGTGTTCGGCGCGCTGCCAGCCCCGGTGCTCAAGGCCGGCGGCCTCAGCGCCCGCGAGCTGAAGCGGATCGCCAAGACCTCCGGGGTGGACGAGGAGCTGGCCGGCCTGGTCCTGGAGATCGGTTACTCGGCTGGCCTGGTCGGCGCGTCCGACGCCGACTGGCTGCCCACCCCGGGCTACGACGTCTGGCTGCTCGCCGGCATCGCCGACCGCTGGCACGTGCTCGCCGACGCCTGGCTGCGCATGCCCCGCCAGCCCAGCCTGATCGGCACGCGCGACGAGCGCGACCGGCCGTTCAACGCGCTGTCCGGGGAGCTGGCCCGGCCGGGTGCCCCGCTCCTGCGTGCTGCGGTGCTGGGCATGCTCGCCGAGCTTCCGGCAGGTAGTGGGGCAGATCCCGATCTGGTACTGGATGTGCTCCGCTGGCGTTCACCCCGCCGGTACTCCCGGCCGGCCCTGCTGACCGCCGCGCTGCACGAGGCGGCCATGACCGGGCTGATCGGCCGGGGCGGTCTGACCAGCTTCGGCCGGGCGCTGCTCACCCCGCATCCCGACGACGACCCGCTCGGCCTGCACGAGCGGCCACCCGGCCCGGCCAGCCTGCTCGCCGCCCTGCTCCCGGAGCCGGTCGAGCACGTGCTGGTCCAGGCCGACCTGACGATCGTCGTCCCCGGCCCGCCCAGCTCCGGTCTCGCCACCGAGCTGTCCACAGTGGCCGTCCGCGAGACCCCGAGTGTGTACCGGGTCAGCGTCGACTCCCTCCGCGCAGCCCTCGACGCCGGGTACGCGGCTGCCGACCTGCACGCGCTCTTCGCTCGCCGGTCGACCACGGCCCTCCCGCAGGCCCTCACGTACCTGATCGACGACGTGTCGCGGAAGCACGGCGGGCTGCGAGCCGGCTCGGCCTCGGCGTACCTGCGCAGCGAGGACGAGGCGCTGCTCGCCGAGATCGCCGCCGACCGGCGCCTGGCCGGCCTGGCCTTCCGCCGGCTGGCCCCGACCGTCCTCATCTCGCCGTACCCGATCGCGCGGCTCGTCGACACGCTCCGCGAGTCCGGCTACGCGCCCGTGCCCGAGGACGCCACCGGCGTGGTCATGCTGAGCAAGGTCGTCGCCCGGCGCGCCCCGGCCGCCACGTTCGAACGCCTCGCCGTACCCCCGGCTGAGCCCTCCGGCGCGTACCTCGACGGCCTGGTCGAGGAGATCCGGATCGGCGACGCCCGGCTCCGCGCCGCCCGCCGGGCCCCGGTCGCCGTCAGCACCTCGATCGACGAGGCCCTGGCGGTGCTGCGCGACGCGATCCGCGACAAGGTACAGGTCTGGGTGGGCTACGTGGATCCGCACGGCTCCACGATCAACCGCCTCGTCCGCCCGATGTCGATCGGCGCCGGCTACCTGCGCGCCGAGGACGAGCGCAGCGAAACCCTGCACACCTTCGCTCTGGCGAGGATCACGTCCGCGACTCTCGCGTAAAGAAAGGGCCCCGCTGGCGACAGCGGGGCCGATTCACATCAGGTCTCAGGTGCCGGGGCGCCTACCCCACAAATGCACCGGGGTGCCTACCTTCGTCATGTCCCACAGGGCCTTCACGTCGCCTGGGAGCATGTTGATGCAGCCGTGTGAGCCGAAGGA
Source organism: Longispora albida DSM 44784 (assembly GCF_000379825.1). Classification (GTDB taxonomy): domain Bacteria; phylum Actinomycetota; class Actinomycetes; order Mycobacteriales; family Micromonosporaceae; genus Longispora; species Longispora albida. Next base: position 506,562 of record NZ_KB903834.1, on the reverse strand, counting down.
GTCGTGGATCCAGGTCGTGGTCTCGTGGAAGCCCATGCCGTTCAGGAAGTGCTGGAAGTACGGCAGGTTGACCTTGTAGGGCACCGACCACTCGGGATTGTTCTTCCGGTCCAGCGCGTACTTCCCGGCCGGGGTCTGGAACCCGCCGGCCATGCCCGTCCGGACGACGGTCGGGCCGAGGACGACCTGGCCGTCGCGCATCGCCCACGTGATCTGGTTCGTCAGGTCCACACAGGCCGTCAGGCCCGGGCCCGCCTCGCACCTGGCCGGGTCGAAGGCCGCGATGCGCTGTGCGATGCCGTGGGTGAGCGGGCCGGGGCGGCCGGAGGCCGGGCGGATGTCGTAGCGCTTCTGGAAAGCCTTGATCGTGGTGCAGTCCTGATCGGACTGGTACCCGTCGGCGGTGATCGGGCCGAAGCCGCCGATCTTGGTCAGCAGGTCCTCGACCTCGCGCTGCTTCTCCCCGGCCTCGCAGGCTCCGCTGTGGCCGACAGTGACCGGCGGCGGAGTGGTCGTGGCCGGGGTACTCGGAGCGGGCGCGGGGGACGAGGTGGCGGCGACAGGCTGGAAACGGGCATCCGGCTCGGCGGAGATGGCGTACGCGGACACGCCGCCCAAAACGGCGGCCGCGACCACGGCGGCGACTACGGCACTGATCCGGAATGCCCGAAGCGGCATGACTTTCCTTCCCCGTTCACGGCTTTGCTCATAAGACGCGGAACACCAGGTGCCCGGTTGCCACTGAGAGCCGATTATTTCTCAACCAGCAACGGTAGCCAGTGCTCGCCAGTACCGTGGAGATTTGTAGGGCTTTGTCGAGTTGTGACCGCTGTGCGAGCGGCCACACCCGGCGCGGGTCAGGGGGCCTGCCGTGGCAAACTGTCCCGGTCGCCTTTGATCGAAGGAGTACCAGCATGGGTAACGCTCAGCACCGCGCGGCCAACGGGCCCGAGCGCAAGGCCGTGATCGTCAAGGATGGCCACCTGCCGGTGAACGAGCTTCTCTTCGACAAGGCTGGCGCGCCCTCGCCGTTCGGGGACGACCTGGAGTTCCCGCTGCCGGTCGAGTCGCTGTCCTACGTGCACCCGCACGACGGCGCCCCCGCCCTGCACTGATGGCGGTCATCGGCTTCGACCTGGACATGACGCTGATCGACAGCAGGCCGGGCATCGAGGCCGTGTACACGGAGATGACCCGCCGCACCGGGGTCTTCATCGACGCCCGGCTCGCCGCGAACCGGCTCGGCCCGCCACTGGAGACAGAGCTGGCCGAGTGGTTCCCGCCGGAGCAGGTCGACGAGGCGGCCGAGCTGTACCGGGCGCTGTACCCGGAGTTCGCGATCGAGCGGATTCCGCTGCTGCCCGGCGCCCGCGAGGCGCTGGAAGCGACGACCCCGGTCGTCATCACGGGCAAGAAGGAACATCTCGCCCGGCTGCACCTCGACCACTTTGGCCTGTCCGTCGAGCACGTCGTCGGCTGGGCCTGGGGCGAGGGCAAGGCTGAGGCACTGCGCGAACTCGGCGCAGAGGCCTACGTCGGTGACCATCCCGGCGACATGAAAGCCGCGAGACTGGCAGGCATTCCCGGTCTCGGCGTGACCACAGGCTCCCACAGTGAGGAAGAGCTGCTCAGCGCTGGTGCAGACCGGGTGGTCCCCGATCTCACTTGGCTGCGTACGGCGTTCCTCGATAGCCTTAAGAGTCCTGTTGGTCCGTAGAGTGTGAGGTTCGCTGTGCCCACCGGTCGCGTGAAGTGGTACGACGAGGGCAAGGGATTCGGTTTCCTCACCCGGGACGACGGCGGTGACGTCTTCGTGCACAAGGCGGCCCTGCCCGCCGGCGTCGGCGCACTGACCCCCGGGCAGAAGGTCGAGTTCGGCGTCGTGGAGAGCAGGCGTGGCGACCAGGCACTGTCGGTGAAACTTCTCAGCCAGCCGGTCTCGCTGACCGAGCTGCGGCGGCGCTCGCCGGAGGAGCTGCACAGCCTCATCGAGGACATGATCAAGGTGCTGGAAGTGAAGGTGCAGCCCGGCCTCCAGCGCGGCAGGTACCCGGACAAGAAGGCCGCTGCCCAGCTGGCCGAGGTCGTGCACGCCGTCGCAAATGAGCTGGCGGCAGGGGCCTGACCCCTACGACGTACGCGTGAAGAGCAGTTCGATCCCGCGATCGGGCTGCTCTTTCTGTACCTGCGTGGTCAGGTCAGCCATCCACTGCTGGTCGGTCACGACGCGCAGCCAGATCGGGTATGTGCGGAGCAGTTCCCGGTAACCCTGCTCGTCGCGCACCCCGAGGTACCAGGGCTGGCCGTAGGCGAGGTTCGCCGCGACCGGGTACTGGTGCTGGAGCGTTCCGCTGTAGAGGGTCGCGTTGAAGCCCGACTCCTTCTCGGCGGACACGGCCAGGACGACCCGGCCGTCGGCCTGTGGCCACCGGTTGAGCGCGGCGATGACGAGCGCGGCCCCGGTACCGTCGACGCGGTTCGGCGACTTGTACCGCTTGCCCCACGAGTGCACGCCGGGCATCTTCGGCGCCGCCATCACCACGAACGCCACGGCCACCACGACGAGGCCAGTCACGTACCGGAAGCGATTGCGGACGATCAGCGCGACGAAGGCTCCGGTACCGACGAGGACGACCACGGTCGCCTGGTGCCACATCTTCTCGAAGTAGTAGATCGTCCTGCCCACCGTGGACAGCTGGTACACGGCGAGCGCGGCCGTGGCGAGGACGGCGATCCCGGCCGCCAGGGCCATCGACCGCCACACCCGGTCACGCCAGGACGCCACGATCCCGAGCAGCGTGAGGCCGAGGACCACCAGGACCGGTACCCGGGAACCCGTGAGCGAGCTGCCCGGCAGGTTGAGGTTGTCGCCGACGGGAGCCCCGAACACCGCGATCAGTGGCAGCACAGCCGATCCGGCCGCCGTGCCCAGCATGACGACGGCGGCGAGGAGGCGGTGGCGGAGGACGTGCCTGCGGTACACGACCAGCCAGGCCAGCGCGATCAGCCCGGCCAGCGGCAGGAACAGGTAGTAGGTCAGGGCGACGGCGGTGACGAGCAGCCCGACGAGGACGATCTGCTCGCGCGTGCGGTGCAGGGGCCGGACGCACAGCGCCGTCAGCATGGCCACCATCGTCAGCCCGGAGATCTCCGACGGGAAGGACATCATGAGCACGATGACCGGCTCGCCGTACAGGATGAAGATCGTGAGCAGGGCGGTGAGGGTGAGGCTGGTCCAGCCGGTCGCGCGGGCGATCCACCGGGCAGCCCACAGCATGACCAGCAGGAACAGCAGCCAGCCCGCCACGTGCAGCCAGATGTAGATGTTGAGCGCCGCCATGCCGGGGCCGGGATCGGTCGTGCCCTGGACGAAGTTGGCGGCGAGGGCGGACACGAGATGCGAGCCCTGCGGATACGACTGGTAGTGCAGCCAGGCCGTGAGATAGGGGTAGGTCTCGGCCGAGTGGTAGAAGAGATAGCCGCCGAACCGCCGGATGCTGTCGAACATCACGAAGTGCCGCGAGAAGTCCTCGGCGAAGAACGCCTCGAGCAGACCCCGGAAACCCTTGCCGGCAAAGGGGGACACGGTGAAGGCCGCACCTGCGGCGACTGCCGCCACGATGCCCCAGTCCCCAGCTGGTACCCGTTTCCACGGCAGCCTGGGTGCGCGGGGCACGAGCGCGAGGGCGGTCAGTGCCATGCCGGCCACGGGGACAGGGTGCATCGGCAGCGGGACCAGCCAGAGCACGCACACGGCCGAGTAGAGCGCGGCCGCCGACAGGACCAGCCGGTCGAGCAGCGTCCGGCCACCGCGCAGCAACGCCGCGAGCCACAGCCACACCAGCACGGGGAGCAGGAAGTCCGCCCCCGCCGCGTGGGCGGCGAACGGGACGGCCCAGGCCCCCAGCACCTTGAGAGCGGTGAATGCGATGGTCCGGCGAGTGAGCACTGGTTCTTTTCCCTACGGGTCGCGGCTTACCGGACCGTACACGGGGGCACCAGCCCAGCCTCCGCCGCCCGGCCGAGCAGCGCCTCGATCGCCGCGTACCCCTCCTCGCCCAGATCCTCGGTGAACGCGTTGACGTACAGCTCGATGTGCTGGGCCGCGACCTCCGGCGACAGCTCCTGCGCGTGGGCCATCACGTACTCGTGGCTGGCAGCCGGATGCGCCCAGGCGTGCCGGACGGACGACCGCACCCACTCGGTGAGCGCTGCCGTGTCGAGCCCGCGCCGGGCCAGGATCGCGCCGAGCGGGATCGGCAGCCCCGTCTCCCGCTCCCACCACTCCCCGAGATCGGCGAGCGCGACCAGCCCGTGGTTGGAGTACGTGAACCGGGCCTCGTGGATCACCAAGCCTGCGTCCCAGCGCCCGGCGGCGACCCCCGGCATGATCTCGTGGAACGGGACGACCGTGATCTCGTACTCCTCCGGCGACCACAGCCGGAACAACAGGTAAGCCGTGGTCCGGTCACCGGGGACGGCCACCGTGCGGGGCTTCACGCCGGGGCGGGACACGACGAGCGGGCCGCAGCCCCGGCCGAGCGCCCCGCCACACGGCAGCAGCTCGTACTGGTCGAGCAGCCACGGCAGCGCGGCGTAGGAGACCTTCACCAGGTCGTAGTCACCGGTCAGCGCCGAGGTGTTCGTGACGTCCACGTCGGCGAAGGTCACGTCGAGGTCAGGCGCGCCGGGTACCAGGCCGTGCGCGAGCGCGTGGAAGACGAACGTGTCGTTCGGGCAGGGGGAGTATGCGACCTTCACGAGCACTCCTTCAGGGAGTGGCCTCGGCGAACACTGTGGTCAGCGCGGCCAGGGCCTCCTTGATGAACCATGCGGACTTGTCGCGCGGCCCGACCAGGTTGGAGATCGTCCGCACCTCGGCGAACGGTACCCCGGCCCGGCTCGCCGCCGTCGCCACGCCGAAGCCCTCCATGCCCTCCGCCACAGCGTCCGGGTACCGCAGCATCAGCGCCTCGGTGCTCGCGGCCGTCCCGGTGACCGTCTGCACGGTCAGCACGGAACCGGTGACGACGGGGGAGAAGCCGAACGGGACGGCGGGCAGCCGGGACGTGCCGAACCCCAGTTCCTCGATGGGCACGAAACCCTCAGGTGAGTCGGCACCCAGCTCGGGAGCGATCGACTCCGAGGCCACCACGACCTCCCCGATCTCCGCCCGGCCCCGGAACCCGCCGGCGATCCCGGCACTGACCACCAGCTCGTATCCGCGCCTGGCCAGCTCGTGCGAGCGGGCGGCGAGCAGGACAGCCGTACCCGCGGCAGCTGCGGCGATGCCGACGCCCACGGCGTGCACATCGGCGTCGTCGCGCCCGGCGGCGAGCAGACCGGCCCGGACAGCTGCTGCCTCGGCTTCGACGGCCGTGACGATCAGGGTTCGCATGATGCGAGAATAAGCGGGTGACCAGCGCAGCGACCCGACCACGTGCCCGTGCGGCCAAGATTGACCAGGTGTGCGCCGACGCGCAGGAGCTCGCGCGTGCGGCGCTCCTCGCAGCGATCCCAGAGGCCGACGGCAGCGTCGGCAAGTACATCGAGGCCGAAGGCACTGGTGAACGGCTCGTCACCCACTATTTCGAGTGCACGCTCACCGGGTACCGGGGCTGGCGCTGGGCGGTCGTTGTGACCCGCATCTCGCGCAGCAAGCACGTGACGGTGTGCGAGACCGCGCTCCTGCCCGGCGACGGGGCGCTCACCACCCCGGCCTGGGTGCCGTGGAGCGAGCGCCTCCAGGCCGGCGACGTGGGCGTCGGTGACCTGCTGCCGACCGCGCCCGACGACGAGCGGCTCGCCCCCGGGTACCTGATGTCCGACGACCCTGCCGTCGAGGACGACCAGTGGGAGCTGGGCCTGGGCCGGCCACGGGTGCTCAGCCGGATCGGGCGGCAGGACGCCGCCCAGCGCTGGTACGAGGGCGACCACGGGCCCAACGCGCCGATCGCCAAGGCCGCGCCGGACGGGGCGAGCTGCGTGGGCTGCGGCTTCTACCTGCCGCTGGCCGGCGCGCTCAAGCAGAACTTCGGGGTGTGCGGCAACGAGTACGCCGCTGACGACGGCCGGGTGGTCTCCTCCGACCACGCGTGCGGCGCGTTCTCGGAACTGTTCACGGAAGCTCAGCCGGAGGCCGAGCCGTCGGGTCCCGCGTACGATGACGCCGCTATCGAGGAACTTTAGCCACAAGTAGAGCGGCGGCGGTTGAGTGACCAGCACTGATCTGGCGGGGCGACGAGCGGCCATCCTCTCGGCGTGGCGGGACTCTCCGACGCGGTTCCGTGAGGACGCCAACGCCGAGGAAGACCTGGTGCACGGCGGGTACGCCGACCGGCTCCTCATCGAGCTGTGCACGAACGCGGCTGACGCGGGGGCGACGGCCGTCCAGGTACGCCTGGACGGTGACGTGCTCAGCGTGGCCAACAACGGCGCCCCGCTGACCGCGGCCGGGGTCGACGCGCTGACGTCGCTGCGGGCGTCGAGCAAGCGGGACGAGGGCGCGACCGGCCGGTTCGGGGTGGGCTTCGCCGCAGTACTGGCCGTGACCGACGAGCCGGAGATCCGGTCGACCGGTAGCGGAGTCCGGTTCTCCAAGGCGCTGACCCGTGACGCGATCGACGACGTTCCGCATCTCGTCGCGGAGGCCGACCGGCGCAAGGCCGTACCGGTGCTGCGGCTGCCGTGGGAGACGACGGGCGAGCCGGAGGACGGCTGGGCCGTCGAGGTACGGCTGCCGCTGCGGGGTGGCTGGCGCGCCGAGTTCGATCCGACGCTGCTGCTCGCGCTCGATCTGGACACTGTGGACTTCCTCGGCACCGTGTACAGCAAGGCCGAGGTCGAGAAGGAATGGAAGATCGCCCGGCGGAGCGGGACGCTCGACGCCGCGCTGCTGGCCGGCCGGCCAGCCGAGGAACAGAACCGGACCGGCTGGTGGATGATCGCCGCTCTCGGCCCGGTGGCTGACGAGGAAGTGGTCCACGCGCCGACGCCGAGCGCAGAGCGGATCAGCCTGCCGGTCCGGCTGATCGGCACCTTCCCGCTCGACGCGAGCCGCCAGCACATCCCGGACAGCGAGCTGACCAGCTTCCTGGTCGCCCAGGCCGCGGAGACGATCGCCGACCTGATCGCGACCCCGGAGGAAGCGAAACTCTTCCTGGCCGGGGGCTTCCCGGTCAGCGGGTTCGACGCGCAGCTCCGCGACCGGCTGCGCGACACCCTCGCCGAGCGGCCGTGGCTGCCCGGCAACCTGACCATGCGTGACGCGATCGCTGTGCCCGACGCCCTGGTCGACGTGCTGGGTGAGGCGCTGGATGGTGTGCTGCCAGCCGGCTGGTACAAGATCAAGGGTTTGAACAGCCCTGGTGTCGCCGACATCGTGGAACTCGTGCAGGGCCAGCACCGCGAACCCCGCTGGTGGCACGCCCTGTACGACGGCCTCAAGGCCGAGGACCCCGGTGAGCTGGGCGCACTGCCCGTGCCGCTGGCTGACGGCCGCACGGTGACCGGGCCGAAGGGCCTGCTGCTGCCCGACGGCGACCTGCCGCCGGTCGAAGGCCTCGGCCTCCGCGTCGTCCACCCCGAAGCCGCACATCCGCTGCTGGAAAAGCTGGGTGCCCGGCCTGCGACACCGCGATCGGTCCTGGCGGATGATTTTGTACGAGCCGCCGTGGCCGAATCCTTCGACAGCGAAGAACCGTCCCGAGTGGCGGAAACCGTGCTGGCCCTGGCCGCAGCGGCCGGACTCCAGCCCGGCGAGGAACCATGGCTCGCCGAACTGGCACTCGTTGCCGAGGACGGCGACTGGTACCCGGCAGGCGAGCTGCTGCTCCCCGGCGGCCGGCTGGCCGAGGTCGTCAGCCCCGACGCGCCCTACGGCATCGCGCTGGACGGCGACCGGGACGCGCTCCTCGCGGTCGGCGTCCTGGAAACGTTCCCGATCGTCGAAGCTTCGGACGTGCTCCTGTCCGAACTGGACGACCTGCACCTCGACGGCGCAGAGGACTGGGCGGCTGCCTGGGGACCGGACGTCCTGATCGAGCACCTCGTCGCGGTACGCGACCTGGAATGGGTCGACGACTGGGACACGGCGCTGCCCATGCTCCTCGAACTCCGGCGCGCCATCGACGCCCCGTGCCGCGTGATGCTGGCCGACGGCTCACCGATGACGGTGCCCTCGTACACGAAGTGGTGGCTCGCCCAGCAGCCCATCCTCGACGGCGTCGTACCCCGGGCCGCGACCGTCGCCCCGGAACTGGCCGGGCTGTACCGGCTCGTCGACGAGCGCATGACGGCGTTCGGCGCGTGGAGCGGGCTCGACCAGATCCTCGACGACCGCGACGCGTGCGCCGACCTGCTCGACCGGCTCGCCGACCCCGAACTGACCGTCCAGGCCGAACTACTGGCCGTCGTGTACCAGCGGATCGCGGCGGCCGACTTCGGGCTGGAACCACCGGCCCGGGTCCGCGTGGCACCCGGCCTGGTCGTACCGGCCGCCCAGGTGGTCGTGATCGACCAGCCGTGGCTGCTGGACCAGCTGGGGGAGAGGTACCCGGTGCTCGGTGGCATAGCCGTAGCCGACCTGCTGGACTCGCCCCTCCTGTCCGAACTCCCCGGCTGACGCCGGGAACCCAGCGGCTACACAGCCTCCCGCTGCTTCCGATTCCGCCGTCCGCGATCATGCACGATCATCGTGAGCAGCCCCGGGATCCCCACCAGCACACCGGCCAGGCAGATCTGCCCCCAGACCTCCGACCCGCCGAAGGCCTTCACGGCCACCCATGCCACAGCCCACAGCGCGATCCCCGCCACCGCGAACGGCGTACCCGGGAGATCCAGCGGCTCGGGCTCGGGCCGCGACTCCAACGACTTGTGCGGCTCACGCGGCTCGGGTCTCCTGGTCACGGGGCCAGCGTACCGAGCGTGATCGTCCCGGGCGAGACGAAACAGAACGCCCGTACCGCTCAGACGTACCCAAGCTCCGGCCGCAAGGCCCCGGGCCCGGCGGCGACCGGTCATGACTCGCGCCACAACCACCCCGCCACCGGGCCCGGAGCGTCGTACCTAACTCACACCCGGTACCCGTTGACCGTCTTGACGATCCGGGTCACGCCGTTCAGCTTGTACGTCTCCTGCGACGTCCCCGTCGCGTGCCGCTCGGGCCTCGGGACGCCCAGCGTGAAGCCGGCCTCCCCGTCGAACACGTCCTCCAGCTTGAAGCGCTCGATCGGCCCGCCGCCGATCCGGCTCCAGTTCTGGTAGTCGCCCAGGGTCAGCTTCGTGACGAGCCGGTTGGCGGAGTTCACGTCGATGTACCCGTTCACGGTGAACCGCTTCGTGTCCTTGACGATTCCCGTCCCCGGCCCGGCACCCAGCCGGCTGACCACCGAGGCGTCGGTCCACGTCGCGTTCAGCTCGTCGTGGTTCTCGCCCTCCGACCAGGTGTGGACGCTGTCGTTGCCGACCGTCTGGTCCACGCTCACCTGGACCTGGCCGCTCGCGGTCCGCAACGTCGCCGACGCCGTGAACCGGTGCCCGGCCTTCACCGCGACCCGCATGCCCCCGGCCGTCACGACGTTGCTCGCCGGGTAGTCGGCGGTCTCCACGGCAGTACCGGTCACGACACCGGCACCCTGCCACCCGAGGATGTTCGTCGGAACGTCCCAGCCGACCTGGCCCTCCGGCACGCCGACCACCCGGACCGAGACCCGGTGCGCGGCCCCGTCCGTCAGCTGCCCGAGGAACGGGCTCAGGTCATAGCTCAGCGGCCGGATGCTGAACGCCCTCGGCGCCGGCACCGCGTACCACAGGAACGGGTTCGACCATCCGCCGGTGTAAATGTGCGGGTACGGGGAGGCGATGCCGGCCAGCTTCCCGTCGATCAGCACCTGGACCTCGCGGTACGGTCCGCTCGCGTACGCGCACGAGTACGCCGTGTCCGCCGGCGCCACCGTGTACCAGAACTCCTCGCAGCCACCGCCCGACCCGGTCGCGTACACCTCCGCGACGAGCCGCTCCGTCTTCCGGTCCACAGTCACCGTGCCGACCTGGTCCGGCCCCTCCCGGTGCAGCCCGTCCAGCGCCTGCACCGTGTGCGGCGTGGCCCCGTACACATGATCCGGCCCAACGACCTTCGCCGCGGCACCCGTGTAGAACGTCAGGCTCACCTGGACGTCGAGAATCCCGGTGTACGTCTCGTTGACCACGTTCCCGATCAGCATCCAGATCGGCTGCTCACTCTTCAGCAGCGCCGAGTACTGGGTGACGTCCTTCTCGACGTGCCACTGGATGCCATCAGCCGACGGCTCCGGAGTGGACGTCTTGAAGATGGTCACCCCGCCCAGCGACAGGGCGCCGAGCCGGTCGAACTGCCGCCCCTTCACCGCCCCGTGCAGATCAAGCACGACCTTGCTCCAGCTACCGGCGGCGCCACACCCACCCGGCGGCACATACGTCCCGGTGAACGGCGTGAAGTTCACGAACTTGTGGTCGACGATCTGCACCGTGCACGAGTGCCCGGCCGGGCGCTCGACGGCCGGGGCGGCGGTCGTCGGGTCGTCCCAGTCGGTACCGAACTCTGGCGGAGGGGCCGCGGCATACGCCGGGGTACCCAGCCCGAAGGCGAGCACCCCGGCGGCCAGCGCGCCGAGAATCTTCTTCATCCGGACAACCTGGCAGCCCGCACCACCTCAGGACAAGACCCAATACCGGGATACGCAATGACCCAATGTAAAGATCTCCAGGTGACAGGCTTCGACAGGTACTTCCAGATCAGCGCCCGGGGTTCGACCATCAGCCGGGAGGTGCGCGGCGGGCTCGCCACCTTCTTCACGATGGCCTACATCGTCGTCCTCAACCCGCTGATCCTCGGCGGGGCCAAGGACATCACCGGAGCCAAGCTCAGCACCCCGGCCCTGGCCGCGGCCACCGCACTGGTCGCCGGGCTGATGACGATCCTCATGGGCGTCGTCGCGCGCTTCCCGCTGGCCCTCGCGGCTGGCCTCGGCGTCAACGCGATGATCGCCTACGAGATCGCCCCGCACATGACCTGGGCCGACGCGATGGGCCTGGTCGTCATCGAGGGCCTGATCATCACGATCCTGGTACTCACCGGCCTGCGCACCGCCGTCTTCAAGGCAGTACCCATCCAGCTCAAGGCGGCCATCGGCGCCGGGATCGGCCTGTTCCTCGCGCTGATCGGCTTCGTGGACGCCGGCTTCGTCCGCTCGACCGGCGTGCCCACCCCGCCGATCGGCATGGGTACCGGCGGCAAGCTGCTCGGCTGGCCGACCCTCGTCTTCGTCCTCGGCCTGCTCGGCCTGCTGGTCCTCGTCATCCGCCGGGTACGCGGCGCGTTCCTGATCGGTATCGTCGGCACGACCGCCCTCGCCATCGCCGTCGAGTCGGTCGCGAAGATCGGTTCCAGTGCCGGAAACCCCAAGGGCTGGCAGCTCAACGTCCCCAAGCTGCCATCCACCATTGTGGACGTACCCGACCTGAGCCTGGTCGGCAAGTTCGACCTGTTCGGCTCGTGGCAGCGGGCGGGCTGGGTGGTCGCGCTGATGTTCGTGTTCACCCTGCTGCTGACCGACTTCTTCGACACGATGGGCACGATGGTGGCCGTCGGCCAGGAGGGCGGCCTGCTCGACGCCGAGGGGAACCCGCCACGGTCCCGCGAGATCCTGCTCGTCGACTCGATCGCGGCTGCGGCCGGCGGCGCGGCCAGCGTCTCCTCCAACACCTCGTACATCGAGTCGGCGGCAGGCGTCGCCGAAGGTGCCCGTACCGGCGTCTCCAACCTGGTCACCGGCGGCCTGTTCCTCGCGGCGATGTTCCTCGCCCCGCTCGTGACGGTCGTGCCCTTCGAGGCGGCCACGGCGGCGCTCGTCGTCGTCGGTTTCCTGATGATGACGGCCGTCCGCACGATCGACTGGACCGACTACGAGATAGCGATCCCGGCCTTCCTCACCATCGTCCTGATGCCCTTCACGTACTCGATCTCCAACGGCATCGGCGCCGGCGTGATCTCGTTCGTCCTGCTCAAGGTCGTCAAGGGCAAGGCACGCTCCGTCCACGTCCTGCTCTGGCTGATCGCGGCCCTCTTCGTCCTTTACTTCCTCCGCGGCCCGATCGAATCCGCGATCGGCGCCTGACCGGGCACCGATCTCACCGGACCCGCAGCCCCGCCTCGATCAAATCCTCCTCGACCCGGATCCGCTCGGCGGCCAGTTCCACGCCGACCACGGTGTCCAGGTGGTGTGGCACGCCGAGCGCCCGGCACGCGTCCCGCAGTGCCTCGTCGTAGGAGATCCACACGGCCTCGCGGCGCAGCTCGGCCCGCCACTGGGCGGCGCGGCGCAGGGTCTCGGCCGAGGGCGTGGCGACCTCGGCCGGCTCGATGCCCTGTTCCATGCCCTCCAGCTGCCGGGCCAGCCGGTCGAGTTCGACGGCCTCGCGCTCGTCCTGCTCCAGCTCGGCCAGCTCCGCCGGGATCAGCACCGGGGCGCGCAGCTCGGCGGCCAGGCGGCGCAGGTCGGCGGCGATGTCCTCGATCGGCCGGTGTCGGGCGGTCGGCTCGTGCCCGAGCGGGCCGGGCAGCCTCTCGATGACATCGTCCGCGTACCCGGCGAGGTCGTCAGCGCGGACGACCAGCCAGGCGATCAGGATCGGGCTCGCGGCCAGGGTCGTCAGGGCGACGGCGACGGCAGCGGCATGCAACGCGGCCACGTCACCAGGCTAGGCGCGTCAGGAGCGGATGCGCCAGCCAGTTGACCGTGATCCTCACTGGGTGGTGACAGCCAGCAGCTCCCGGAGGTGAGCCACCCCGGCCGGGTCGCCTTCGACCTTGACGGTGTCGTCGCCGGCCCGGGCCCACAGCCACAGCATCAGCTGCTCCGGCTCGGCGCTGATCCTGGTCCCGGCGGCCACCTCGGCCCCGTCCGTGACCACGACCCGCTCGGTACCCGGCTGCACCGTCCACGAGCGGCCGCCGCTGTGCACGGTGATGGCGGGCCCGTCGGCCAGCGGGAAGTCCTCCGGCCACATCGTCGTCCAGCCTTCGAGGAAGACCTTCAGCATCTCGTCGACACCGTCCAGCGCGAGGTCGGCGGGCACCGGGCTCACCTGCCCGGCGGCGCGCTCGGCGTCGAGCCGGTGGACGACGGTCTCGTGCGCCATCCGCCGGATCCAGAACCCGACGCTCTGGTCGGGCTTGAACCACGTGTAGCGCACCTCTTCCGGCTCACGGCTGCCGAACTCCGCCGCCAGCTCCCGGTACGCCCGGTCGAGGAGCCCCAGCGCCTCCTCGCCCGAGAAGTCGCGTGGCCAGTCGACCGGCTGCTGGCCGAGCCGCATGCACTCGACCTTGTGCAGATACACCTCGGCGACGTGCCGGACCAGGTCCTCGACCGTCCAGCCCGGGCACGAGGGCACGGGAGCGGTCAGGCCGGCGCTGGCGGCGGCCGCGGCGAGCCGGTCGTAGTCGTCAGCCAGCCGGGTACGCAGATCAGAGAACTCCATGCCTGCAACCTTCACACGCCCGTACGACATTTTCGGCCCCAACGTGTGAACCGGCAGAGGCCCGTGACCACCACGGACCCTGCCGAGAGCAGGAGGTACTACCGGGCCAGCCTGGCCAGGGCAGGCACCGCCACCCGCAGGTCGTCAGCGCCCCGCAGCCTGATCCGGACGACCAGCGCGGTGATCGCGACGACGATCGCGGTCAGCCCGCCGACCCAGATGCTCGACCGGGGGCTGACGTGCTCGGCCAGCCAGCCGACGATCGGCGCGCCGATCGGGTTCGTCCCGGCGAAGACCATCATGTAGAGCGCGGTCACCCGGCCCCGGTACTCGGCCGGCACGCCCATCTGCACGCGCTGGTTGCACGCCTGCGCCAGGTACACCATCGCGAAGCCGGTCGGGAAGAGCAGCGCGATCATGGTCCAGTAGGTCGGGGCGAAGCCGAGGATCGTCTCCAGCACCCCGAAGAGGAGTGCCCCGCCGAGTACCACGAACACCGAAGGGCGTGCCCGCCGCTTGGCCCCGGCCAGCGCACCCATGAGCGCCCCGCCAGCGAGGGCTGAGGTGAGCAGCCCGAACGACGCCGCTCCATTGTGGAACACCGTCTTCGACATGATCGCCAGCGTGAGGTTGAAGTTGTACCCGAGCATCGCGATCACGCCCATCATCGCCATCGGGAGCATCAGGTCGGCCCGCCGCCGCACGTACCGCAGCCCGTCGGAGATCTTCGCCGGGGTCCGCGACGGGGCCGCCCGGTGCAGCTCGGCCGACCGCATCATGATCAGGCCGGCCAGCGGCCCGAGGTACGTGAGCGCGTTGAGCAGGAACACCGGCCCGGTACCGAGCCACGCGATCCCGACACCGGCGAGCGCCGGCCCGATGATCCGGGCGGTGTTGAACGTGGCCGCCGACAGCGACAGCGCGTTGGGCAGCAGGTCCGTACCGACGAGCTCACCGGCGAACGACTGCCGGATCGGTACCTCGATCGCGTTGATCGAGCCGAAAAGCGCCGCGGAGACGAACAGGTGCCAGAGCTGCACGTGGCCGCTGACGACCAGCAGGCCGAGGGCGATCGCGAGCACACCCCAGGCGGCGTTCGCGAAGATCAGGAGTTTGCGCTTGTCATAGCGGTCGGCGAGCTTCCCGGCCCACAGGGTCAGGACCAGGATCGGCAGGAACTGCAACGCGGTGATCACCCCGAGGGCTGTCCCGGAGTTGTCAGAGAGTTGCAGCACCAACCAGTCCTGGGCGACGAACTGCATCCAGGCGCCGATGAGGGAGATGAATTGTCCGGTGACGAAGAGCCTGTAGTTTCTGACCCGGAGAGAATGAAACACGCTGTAATGCGCCCCCTACGTAGACAGTGGTCGTCTGACGCGGGATGGTCCGGCGCACGGGCGAAGCTATGACCGGGCGATGCGCTCCAGCACCTCGGCGGCCCTGCTGAGCGTCTCGCGGTCTTCGGGATCGAGGTCCGCGAGGCGCTCGGCGAGCCAGGCGTCCCTGGCCCGGGTGCTGTCCCCGAGGAGCTCCCTGCCCGCTTCGCTGGCCGTCAGGATCACCTGGCGGCCGTCGGTCGGGTGGGGAGCCCGCTGGATCAGGCCGTGCTCTTCGAGCTTGGCCACGATCTTGGTCATCGTCGGCGGCTGGACGCGCTCTGCGTCGGCGAGCTCGCGGGGAGTCAGGGTCCCGGCCAGATCGATACTGGTCAGGGCCGAGAACTGACTCGGCGTGAGAACGCTGACCGGGCGCGCCCGGCGTAGTCCGCGGTTGAGCCGCATGATCGCCCGCCGCAACGTCGCGGCGAGGAGTGCCTGGCTCTCCGAGGGCCGAACCATCACGATCGTTAGCCTAACTCATTAGTTTGTGAAACGACCTGTGATGGTCCACACCAAGATCGGGTCAGGAAGTGGCCTGGCCGGGGGTGGCCGGCGCGCTGCCGAACAGCACATCGTCCCAGCTGGGGAGCTTCTTGCGGGGTTTGTCCGCTGTACTGTCCGCGCCGGCGGCCGGAGTCGCGGGCGTCGTCCGCCGAGGCCGGAGCACGGCCAGCGAGGGCACAGCCGGGATCTCCTTCGGGGCGTCGCTGTCGTCCTCGGCGAACGCGGAGACCGACAACGTCCCGCTCTTCGACGGCCGGGCGGCGGGCTCCAGCCCGCGGCCGGGCCGGTCGAGCGGGCGCTCCAGGGAGGCCAGCAGCGCGTCGCGGCCCGAGCGGATCGGGTCTGCCGCCTGCTTGCGGGCCTCGCCGAGCTGGTCGGCGGGGCGCAGCGGGCGGGCGGCCGGGCCGACCGGGTCGTGGCCCTTGCTGTGCGGCTCGGGCAGCGGGTCCTGGCCGAGCAGTGGTGCGGGGCGCTCGGTGCACAGGTAGTGGGACATGTCGTCGGACGGGATGACGACCTGCCGGGCCTTGTCCAGCTCCCAGACGGCCTGGGCTGTCGCCTTGCCGCTCGGCCAGGTCGCGACCACGCGCCACGTGCCGTCGTCACGCCGGTACGCGTCCCAGGAGACCTTCTCCGCGTCCACCCCGTGCTTGCCGAGGCGCGCGTCGACGACCTCGGCCAGCGAGGCGCCACGGTCGGAGGTGCGCAGCCGGGTACGGCGGGCGTGCTGGGCGAGCATGGCCCGCTCCTGGAGCACCGGCCCCGCGTACCGCAGGACGCGGTCGACGGGCACGTTTGCGACCCGGGCCACGTCCTCTGCGGACTCGCCGCCCCTGATCCGGGCCTGGATGTCCCGTGGGGACAGCGCGGTCTGGGAACTGACGGCCGGGCTCGCCGGATGCGTGCGCAGCGCCGTCCGGTCGTGCCGGAGGGCAGAGGTCATCTGCTCGTCGATGGGGAGCGCCAGCAGTCGTCCGACCTCGTCGGCGAGTACCAGCGCCTGGCCGTCCTCGGAGAGGGCGACGAAGCGTACCGGCCGCATCGCGATCCTCCGTCCCGTCGGGGGCGCCTGTCTAGACACCGTACGACGAACCTTAGCGGCTCGGTGCGAGCCACGCCGGAGCTATCTGGACTCCGAGTACCTCAAAAGTGGGCAAAAAGCCAGCAGCGGCACGCGGAATTTGGCGCCGCGTGCCGCTGTGCAAGATTAATTACAGTTCAGAAAGGACAAAGTCAATGCAGCTGGTCAACGCGGCCACATCGGACGGATCGACGCTCGGGAAGAGGGCGATCCGGAGCTGGTTGCGGCCAAGCTTACGGTACGGCTCCGTGTCCACGATCCCGTTGGCCCGCAGCGCCTTGGCGATCGCCGCCGCGTCCACCGAGTCCGCGAAGTCGATCGTGGCGACCACGTTGGACCGCAGCGCCGGGTCGGTCACGTACGGCGTGGCCACGTCGGACGCCGCCGCCCAGTCGTAGAGCACCGCCGCCGACTCGGCCGTCCGCTTCGCGCACCAGTCGAGCCCGCCGTTCGCCACCATCCAGTCGGTCTGCTCGGCGGCGAGGAACACCGTCGACAGCGAGGGCGTGTTGTACGTCTGCTCCAGCCGGGACTGCTCGATGCAGGTCACCAGGTCCAGGAACGCCGGGATGTACCGCCCGCTCGCCTTGATCGCGAACGCCCGCTCGATCGCGGCCGGGGACATGATCGCGATCCACAGCCCGCCCTCGGAGCCGAAGCACTTCTGCGGGGCGAAGTAGTACACGTCGGTCTCGGCGATGTCGACCGCGAGGCCGCCGGCCGCCGACGTGGCGTCGACCAGCATCAGCGCGCCCGGATCGGCACCGGCCACCCGGGTCACCGGCACGGAGACGCCGGTCGAGGTCTCGTTCTGCGGGTAGCCGTAGACGTCCACGCCGGCCTCGGCGGTCAGTACGGGGGCGCTGCCCGGCTCGGACTTCTGCACGATCGGCTCAGCCAGGAACGGCGCGGCCTTCACCGAGGACACGAACTTGGCGCCGAACTCGCCGAACGAGGCGAACTTCGCCTTCTCCTGGACCAGGCCGAACGTGGCGACCTCCCAGAAGGCCGTGGTGCCGCCGTTGCCGATCACCACCTCGTACCCCTCGGGGAGGCTGAACAGCTCAGCCAGCCCGCGCCGGAGCCTGGCGACTTCGTTCTTCACGGTCTTCTGCCGGTGGGAGGTACCGAGGAAGGTGGGCGCTGCCGCGGCGAGCGCTGCCACAGCCTCGGGGCGGACCTTGGACGGGCCACAGCCGAACCGGCCGTCGGCGGGCTTGAGGTTCTCGGGAATGATCACGTGCGTGCCCTCTCGGGGTACCGAAGAATGATCTGCCCGGCGACGCTGCCGTTACCCACGACACTATCCAATGAAAAGGGGCCGCTGGAAAGCGGCCCCTTAACGGTGATTCAGTAAAGAGAGCTGTCTACCGGGCGATCTGGTCGAAGCCCTCGACGTCCTCCGGCTTGCGCGCGGCGGGGCCGACGTAGCGGGCCGCCGGGCGCACGATCCGGTTGAGCTTCTTCTGCTCCAGGATGTGCGCGGACCAGCCGGCCACCCGGGCGCAGGTGAACATCGAGGTGAACATGTGGGCCGGCACCTCGGCGAAGTCGAGGACGACCGCCGACCAGAACTCGACGTTGGTGGCGAGCACCCGGTCGGGCTTGCGGGCGTGCAGCTCGGCCAGAGCGGCCTTCTCCAGCGCCTCGGCGATCTCGAAGCGGGGCGCGCCCAGCTCCTTGGCCGTGCGGCGGAGCACGGCGGCACGCGGGTCCTCGGCCCGGTAGACCCGGTGGCCGAAGCCCATCAGCCGCTCGCCGCGGTCGAGGACACCCTTGACGTACGCCTCGGCGTTGCCGGACTTCTCCACGCCCTCCAGCATGTGCAGCACCCGGGAGGGCGCGCCGCCGTGCAGCGGGCCGGACAGGGCACCGATGCCGGACGAGATGCAGGCAGCGGCGTCGGCACCCGTGGAGGCCACGATCCGCGCCGTGAAGGTGGAGGCGTTCAGGCCGTGCTCGGCTGCCGAGATGAAGTACGCGTCGACGGCCTTCACGTGCCGCGGGTCCGGCTCGCCCCGCCAGCGCTTCATGAACCGCTCCACAATGGTGGCCGCGGTGTCGATCTCCTTCTGCGGTACGGCGGGCAGGCCGACGCCGCGCGCGGACTGCGCGACGAAGGACAGCGCGGTCACCGACACGCGCGCGAGGTCCTCGCGGGCCTGCTCGTCGCTGATGTCGAGCAGCTGCCCGAGGCCCCAGTACGGCGCGAGCATCGCCACGGCCGACTGCACGTCGACCCGGATGTCTCCCGAGTGGACCGGCACCGGGAACGGCTCGGCCGGCGGCAGGCCCGGCCCGAACTTCCCGTCGACCAGCAGCGCCCACACGTTCCCGAACGACACCCGCCCGATGAGGTCCTCGATGTCGACGCCGCGGTAACGCAGCGAGCCGCCTTCTCGGTTCGGTTCGGCGATCTCGGTCTCGAAGGCGACGACGCCCTCGAGGCCCGGCTTGAAGTCGGACATCTTCACTACTCCCAGGATCCGCACATCGTTGTCTGACGGAATCTCCGGTTGCGCGCCTCCGGCCCGAGACCTTGCGCCCGGTGATGCTTTGGCGACATCTTGGACCCTGGAAGGCCCTGGTGGGGGGAAACCACCCCGCAGTGTGGCGAGTGCCACCCTAAAACGGCCGAAGGGCCGATCCGCTGACAGGATATCTGTGTGAGAGACGACGTTGCGGTAAATCTGGCGGCCATGCGCCAGGAGTACGGAGATCTTCCGCTCGACGAGGCGGACCTCGCCGCCGACTGGACGGCCCAGTTCGCGGGCTGGCTGGAGATCGCCAGGCTGACCGTCGCCGAGCCCAACGCGATGGTGCTCGCGACAGCCTCGGCCGACGGGCGGCCCTCGGCGCGCTCGGTGCTCCTCAAGTCCTTCGACGCGCGCGGCCTCGTCTTCTTCACCAACTACCAGTCGCGCAAGGGGCAGGAACTCGCCGGCAACCCGAACGCCAGCCTGGTCTTCCCCTGGTACGAGGTGCACCGGCAGGTGGTGGTCTGCGGGCGGGCCGAGCGCGTGACCCGGGCCGAGACCGCCGAGTACTTCGCGGAGCGGCCGGTCGGCGCCCGGCTCGGCGCGTGGGCGTCGAAGCAGTCCGCGGTGCTGACCGGCGGGCGGGCCGAGCTGGTCACGGAGTGGGAGGCGGCCGCCGACAGGTACGGGGAGGAGGTGCCCGTGCCGGATCACTGGGGCGGGTACCGGATCGTGCCGGAGACGGTCGAGTTCTGGCAGGGGCGGCGGAGCAGGCTGCACGACCGGCTGAGGTACCGGCACTCGGCGGCCGGCTGGATCGTCGAGCGCCTTTCGCCGTAAGTTCAGTTGGGGGTTTTGTCTGGTGTGCTGAAGCGCTATGGTCGGCGGCTATGGAGTGGTCCATCGCGGCGGGCGCGCACCGGGCAGTGATTGCCCAGGTCGGCGGTGGCCTGCGCGGCTACTCCGCCGGCACAGAGGACTATGTGGACGGCTACGGCCCCGGCGACGTGGCTCCGGCCGCCGCCGGGCAGGTGCTCGCCCCATGGCCGAACCGGGTGCGGGACGGCCGGTACAGCTTCGGCGGCGTCTACCAGCAGCTGCCGCTCACCGAGCCCGACCACCACAACGCGATCCACGGGCTGGTCAACTGGGTGCCGTGGTACCTGGTCGACCAGGCGGCCGACGCGGTCACCGTGGGCTACGACCTGCCGCCGCAGCCCGGCTATCCCTTCGCGATCCGGCTGCGCACCCGGTGGTCGGTCGGCCCCGGCGGGCTGACCGCCGAGCACGAGGCCACCAACACCGGGGAGGACCCCGCGCCGTTCGGGCTGGGGAGCCATCCTTATCTCCGGATTCCCGGGGTCGCTGTGGACGATCTGGTACTCCAGCTGAGCATGGGCTCCCGCCTGCTGACCGACGGCCGCCTTCTGCCGATCGGCGCGGCCCGGGTCGGCGACAGCTCCTACGACTTCACCGCAGGCCGCAAGCTGGCCGGCGTCCGCCTCGACACCACTTTCGGCCTCCCGTCCCGCGACGGCGAGGGCCGCGTGCACGGCGTGCTCACCGCGCCGGACGGCCGGGCGGTCAGCCTGTGGGCCGGGGAGTCCTTCCGCTGGCTCCAGGTGTTCACCGCCGACGGGCTGCCCGGTGGCCGGGACCGGCGCGCGGTCGCGATCGAGCCGATGACCTGCCCGCCCGACGCGCTGCGCTCCGGGCGGGACCTGGTCACCATCGCGCCGGGCGAGAGCTGGCGGGGGACGTGGGGAATTGCGCCGGGCGATACGCTCAGTAGGTGATTTTCAAAGCGGTCCGCGATGGCAAGCCGTACCCGGAGCACGGCCTGACCCTCAAGGAGTGGGCCGACATCCCGCCACGCCCGGTCAGGCTCGACCAGCTCATCACCACCAAGCGTGAACTCGGCCTGGACCGGCTGCTCGCGGACGACTCCACCTTCTACGGCGACCTCTTCCCGCACGTGGTCCGGTTCGAGGGCGCGCTGTACCTGGAGGACGGCGTGCACCGGGCGCTGCGGGCCGCGCTCCAGCAGCGGACCACCATCCACGCCCGGGTGCTCGAGCTGAGCTGATCTCTCTAGCCGGCCGTCACCTGGATCTCGCGGCCGTCCTCGGGGTCTTCGCCGGCCCCGGCCGTCTTCGCCCGTACCTTCGCCATCGCCGGCAGGCTCGACAGCGCCGGCCCGGCGATCACCACGGCCGCGGTGAGCAGGACGATCGCGGCGAGCGCGGTGTAGCCACCGGTGGTGAGCGTGACCTCGACCTTCTCGACCGGTACCCGGTTCAGGCCGTCAGGGCTCGGGCCGGAGTCCAGGTTGAGCTGGTCAGCGATCATCATCTTCATCGCGAAGAGCGTGGCGATCGCGTACAGGCCGGTACCGGCGGCGGCCAGCCGGGCGGCGATGTTGAGCCTCCCGGTGCTGACCAGGGCGGTGATCAGCAGGGCCGCCAGGGCGAACAGCGAGGTCAGGTACCCGTAGCCGCTGGTCAGGGACGTCTCGCCGAAGAAGCTCATGCCCCGGCCGATGTCGCCGACGTCCTCGCCGCCGCGCTTCACCGAGTACTCGTCGAGGAACTTGGTGGCGATCGCCGCGATCACGGCCAGCCCGGCCAGGGCGGACGAGATGACCAGGCGCGGCCCGGACACCGGCCGCGCGGGGGCCGCCCCGGGGTCGTCGTCCGTCGATATTGCCTGGTGGAAGGGTGCAGTCGTCATACCCGGCAATGATGCCCTAAGTTGGGCCTCATGACCGACCGGGTGACTCCGCAGGAACTTCTGGCCCTCGATTCCCTCCTCACCGCCGAGGAGGCTGCCTTCGCGGACAGCGTCCGCCGGCTCGTGGGTGACGTCGTGCGGCCGCACGTCGCGCAGTGGTACGAAACGGGCGTCACGCCGGTCCGTGACCTGGCCAGGGAGCTGGGCAAGCTCGGCCTGCTCGGCGCGCACCTCACCGGCTACGGCTGCGCCGGCGTCTCCGCGGTCGCCTACGGCCTGTCCTGCCTGGAGCTGGAGGCCGGTGACTCCGGCGTCCGCAGCCTGGTCAGCGTGCAGGGCTCGCTGGCGATGTACGCGATCTGGAAGTACGGCTCCGAGGAGCAGAAGCAGGAGTGGCTGCCCCGGATGGCGGCTGGCGAGGCGATCGGCTGCTTCGGCCTGACCGAGCCCGACCACGGCTCCGACCCGGCCGGCATGACCACGCGCGCGGTCCGCGACGGCGACGACTGGCTGCTCACCGGTACGAAGATGTGGATCACCAACGCTCCGGTCGCCGAGCTGGCCGTGGTCTGGGCGAAGGTCGACCAGGGCGTCACCGGCTTCGTCGTGCCGCTGGACCTGCCCGGCGTGACCGTCAACGAGATCCACAACAAGCTCTCGCTGCGCGCGTCGGCAACCGGTGAGCTGGTCTTCGACCGGGTCCGGCTGCCCGCCAGCGCCCAGCTGCCCGAGGCTCGCGGGCTCAAGGCCCCGCTGTCCTGCCTGACCGAGGCCCGCTACGGCATCGTGTGGGGCGCGCTGGGTGCAGCCCGTGACTGCCTGGAGACGGCGATCGACTACACCACGACGCGTACCCAGTTCGGCCGCCCGCTGGCCGGCTTCCAGCTCACCCAGGCCAAGCTGGCCGACCTGACGCTGGAGTACCAGAAGGGCTGGCTGCTCGCCCACCACCTCGGCAGGCTCGCCGACTCCGGCCAGCTCAAGCCGGAGCAGGTCAGCGTCGGCAAGCTCAACAACGTCCGCGAGGCGATCGCCATCGCGCGTACCTGCCGGACGATGCTCGGCGCGAACGGGATCTCCGGCGAGTACCCGATCATGCGGCACGCGAACAACCTGGAGAGCGTGCTGACCTACGAGGGCACCAGCGAGGTCCACCAGCTGGTGATCGGACAGAAGCTGACCGGCCTGTCGGCTTTCGCTTAGAACAAGGACAGCAAACCCAGAAGAGCCATCGTCAGTACCGCGCCGGCGGCCAGCAGGGCCGTCGGCCGGTGTAGCCGGTCGGGGCGGGGGCTGGCCAGGCTCAGGATGCGCCAGTGCGCGACGCGCAGCAGGGCCAGCCACGTGACGACGGCAGCCGCGACGAGGAGCGGCCTGGAAGCCCCCAGCAGCACGACCACCGCTCCCGTGAGGACGGTGCGCCGCCATGCCAGCCGGGTTCGTTCCGGCTGGAGCCCGGCGTCGCGTACCAGCCCGGGGCTCATCTGCTCAGGCCGCCGGCCAGGACCAGCACGATCAGGCCCAGCGCTCCGGCACCGACCACGAGCGCCAGCACCGCTGGGAACCGCTGGGCCGGCAGGTCGGCCCCCGAGCGCATCGCCCGCTCGCACCGGATCCAGTGGTCGACCGCCCGGATCGCGCACACCGCGCCCAGGACGAGCAGGACGACGGCGACGACCGTCCGCAGGTACGGGGCTTTCGGCGTGTCGACGAACTGGGCCACGGCCAGCCCGCCGCCGGTCAGGGCGAGGGCCGTGCGCAGCCAGGCGAGGAAGGTCCGCTCGTTGGCGAGGGAGAACCGGTAGTCGGGTGTGTCGCCCGTCTCACGGACTTCGTGCGGGTCGAACCACTGCCTGAACTCTCGGAACACCCCATCATTGTCCCGTGCGCTATCTGATCTCGCTCCCCGAGGCCGCAGCTGACCTGTCCGACCTCGCTCCCGGCATGTACGACGGCGACGTGCCACTGCCCAGCCAGGCCGAACTCGACGAGGTGGAGTTCTACGCCCTGCCGTACGGCTTCAAGCCGGAGACCGTCGCGCACATCGCGAGGATGCCCCGGCTGCGCGTGGTGCAGGCGCTGACGGCCGGGTACGAGCACGTGCTGCCCCACCTCCGCGAGGGCCTGACCCTGGCCAACGCGAAGGGCGTGCACGACGCGTCGACGGCGGAGCTGGCCCTGGCGTTGACCCTGGCTGCCCAGCGGAACATCGCCGGGTACGTCAGGGCCGGCGACCGGGGGGAGTGGGCCAAGGACTGGCGGCCCTCGCTGGCCGACGCGAACGTGCTGATCGTCGGGTACGGCTCGATCGGCGAGGCCATCGAGCGGCGGCTGGCCGGCTTCGAGGTCAACGTGCGCCGGGTGGCCCGTACCGCCCGGCCCGGCGTCGAGCCGATCTCCGAGATCGCCGGCATCCTGCCCTGGGCCGACGTCGTCATCCTGATCACGCCGCTGACCGAGGAGACCCGTGGCCTGGCCGGCAAGGAGTTCCTGGCGTCGATGCGTACCGGGGCGCTCCTGGTGAACGTGGCGCGCGGGCCAGTCGTGGACACGGACGCACTCGTGGCCGAGCTGGAGTCCGGCCGGCTGCGCGCGGCCCTCGACGTGACCGACCCGGAACCGCTCCCGGCCGGCCACCCGCTGTGGCGCGCGCCGAACGTTCTGATCAGCCCGCACGTCGGGGGCCTCACCTCAGCCTTCGTGCCGAGAGCCCGGAAGCTGGTCGTGGCACAGGCCCGCCGGTACGAGGCCGGAGAACCCCTGGTCAACGTCGTGTGGCCGGCGTGATCTCGGCGTTACTTTTGGGGTAGCGGACCAGGCGGCCCGTACGCTGGCCCGGTGGGGCAACGGCGCCCTCGGTGCTAGGGAAGTGGGACAGCGGTGATCAGCGTCTTTGACCTGTTCAAGGTGGGTATCGGCCCTTCGTCGTCGCATACGGTCGGCCCGATGCGCGCGGCCCGGACGTTCGTGTCCGGCCTGAAGGGTGATGGCCTGCTCGCCGACGTCGCCGTGGTCGACTCCCAGCTGTTCGGTTCGCTGGGCGCGACGGGTCACGGTCACGGCTCCGACAAGGCAGTCCTTCTGGGCCTGGCGGGCGAGGCGCCGGAGACCGTCGACACGCATACCGCTGACCAGCGGGTCTCCGTGATCAAGTCCGAGGGCCGGGTGTGGCTGCTGGGCGTCCACGAGGCCAGGTTCGAGCTGACGCTGCACCGGCGCCGTTCCCTGCCGCTGCACCCGAACGGGATGACGTTCACCGCGTACAACCCGGCCGGGGAGCAGATCCGGACCCGGACGTACTACTCGGTGGGCGGCGGGTTCGTCGTCGACGAGAACTCCGGTCAGCTCAAGGAAGACGACACCCAGGTCACGTACCCGTTCAAGACGGGTGCTGAGCTGCTGGAGCTGACCCGCTCGACCGGCAAGAGCATCTCGGACATCATGCTGGCGAACGAGCTGGCGTGGCGTTCCGAGGCGGATGTGCGCGAGGGGCTGCTGCACATCTGGCAGGTCATGCGGGACTGCGTGACCGCTGGCTGCGAGGCGGAGGGCATCCTCCCGGGCGGCCTGAAGGTGCGCCGGCGTGCCGCTGAGCTGAAGCGGCAGATGGAGTCCGAGCATTTCGGCACGGACCCGCTGCGCGTCATGGACTGGGTGACACTGTTCGCTCTCGCCGTGAACGAGGAAAACGCGGCCGGCGGGCGGGTGGTGACGGCTCCGACGAATGGTGCTGCGGGCATTGTGCCGGCGGTGCTGCACTATTACTGGCGGTTTGTTCCGGGCGCGAGTGATGACGGGATCGTGCGTTTCCTGTTGACGGCTGCCGCTGTCGGCGTGCTGTTCAAGGAGAACGCGTCGATCTCGGGTGCCGAGGTGGGCTGCCAGGGCGAGGTGGGTTCCGCGTCGTCGATGGCGGCCGCTGGCCTGGCTGAGGTGCTGGGCGGTTCGCCGGCGCAGGTGGAGAACGCCGCTGAGATCGCGATGGAGCACAACCTCGGCCTGACCTGCGACCCGATCGGCGGCCTGGTGCAGATCCCGTGCATCGAGCGCAACGCGGTCGCCTCGATCAAGGCGATCACGGCGGCGCGCCTGGCGCTGCGCGGCGACGGGGACCATTTCGTGTCGCTCGACAAGGTCATCAAGACCATGCGGGAAACCGGCGCGGACATGAAAATCAAGTACAAGGAAACCGCACGAGGCGGACTAGCTGTAAACGTTATTGAGTGTTGATATCCGTTCGGGGGATGGCCGGACTGTGACGCCCGTCGCACAGTGACGGGATGTCGACGGTTGGCCTGAAATCGATCACCAAGACTTTCCCGGACGGCACCATCGCCGTCGACAACGTCAGCCTGGACGTCCGCGACGGCGAAGTGCTCGTGCTGCTCGGCCCGTCCGGCTGCGGCAAGTCCACCCTGCTGCGGATCGTGGCCGGGCTGGAGGACCCGACGTCCGGCGAGCTCTTCATCGACGGGGCCCCGGCCAGTGACCTGCCGCCCCGGGAACGCCAGGTCGCGATGGTCTTCCAGGACTACGCGCTCTACCCGCACCTCACCGTCGCTGGCAACATGTCCTTCCCGCTCCAGCTGGCCGGTGTCGACCCGGCCGAGCAGGCCGAGCGGGTGGCGGGTGTGGCCAGCGCGCTCGGCATCGGCGAGCTGCTGCACCGCAAGCCGCACCAGCTGTCGGGCGGGCAGCGGCAGCGGGTGGCGATGGGCCGGGCGATCGTACGGCGGCCCCGGTTGTTCCTGATGGACGAGCCACTGTCGAGCCTGGACAGTGGCCTGCGGGCCGAGCTGCGGGCCGAGATCTCCGCGATGGTCAGGGAACTGGGCATCACCACGCTCTACGTCACCCACGACCAGGCCGAGGCGCTGACCGTGGCCGACCGGGTCGCGATCCTGCGCCGTGGGGTGCTCCAGGATCTCGGTACGCCGTCGGAGGTCTACAGCCGTCCGGCCACCATGTACGTCGCGGCCCTGCTCGGCACCCCGAAGATCAACCTGCTGGAGGCCGTGGTCCACGCGCACCTCGACAGCCGGGTCGCGCTCCGGATCGGCGAGCAGGAACTCGACGTGCCCTGGGCCGACCACCGGGCGCGCGCCCTGGCCAGGTACCACGGGGAGCGGATCGTGGTCGGCATCCGCTCGGAGGCGCTGACGCCGGTCGCCGAAGGCCCAGTGGGGGCGACGCTGCGCGGCCGGGTCCGGTACGTCGAGCACCACGGGCACGAGACCCTCGCGTACCTCGACATCGGAGCCTTCGCCGTGCAGGCCGACGACCCGGGTGGCCCGGCGGTGATGCCGCAGCCGAAGCGCTGGTGGCAGCGGCGGGCCGCGCAGGTTTCGACGCCTGCCGAGCCCGGCCGTCACCAGCGCAAGCCGGCGGAGCTGGCCGTCCGGCTCGCCGCGTACCCGGCGCTGGTGACCGGCGAGCCGATGACGATCGGGGTCGCCCTCGGCCAGCTGCACTTCTTCGACTGGTCGGGTACCCGGATTGATTCGGGCTGGCGATGAACATGAATCTTGCTCGATAGGTACCCGGATCGTGCGCGGGGTGCGTCTCCCGTGCGCGGAATCTGATCAGATCCGTCGATGTCTTGTTCTTGACCATTGACGTTCGTAGCATCCCCGCAACGCGCAACTTCGTGCACGCAGGGAGGCTCACGTGGCTCAGGTGCGGACTTTGGCAGGAGTGGCGGCGGCGGTGCTCGCCGCAGGGCTGCTGGCGATCGGTGGTGCTCCGGCGCAGGCGGCGGCCGGTCCACCGCAGACGATTCCGGCGCTGCAACAGTGGACGGCCGGCACGGGCAGCTACACGTTCGGGGCTGGCAGCCGGATCGTTGTCGATCCCGCGTACAACGCTGCCCTGGCCGGCGACGCGGCGGTGTTCGCCGAGGATCTGGGCGCGCTGGCTGGCCGGACGATCACGGTCGTGCAGGGCAGCCCGGCGGCCGGCGACATCGCGCTGACGCTCGGCGGCACGGACACCGACGAGGGTTACACGATGACGGCCGGTTCCTCGGTGACCATCAAGGCCAAGACCAGCGCCGGGGCCTTCTACGGCACGCGGACCGTGTTGCAGCTGCTCAAGCAGGGGCCGGCGATCCCGGCCGGCACGGCGCGTGACTGGCCGGTGAAGAGCGAGCGCGGCCTGATGATCGACCAGGGCCGGAAGTTCTTCACCGTCGAGTGGGTCACCAAGCACATCCGCGAGCTGGCGTATCTCAAGCTCAACACCTTCCACTTCCACCTGTCGGACACGTTCGGCTTCCGGCTGGAGAGCGCCAGCCACCCGGAGGTGGTCTCGGCCCAGCACTACACGAAGGCCCAGATCAGCGAGCTGGTCACCCTCGCTGCGAAGTACCACATCACGGTGGTACCCGAGATCGACATGCCCGGTCACATGAACGCGATCCTCGCCTCGCACCCCGAGCTGCAACTCGACAAGACCAACGGCACCAGGGATCCGTACTATCTGGACCTCGCCGAGCCGGGCGCCTACACGCTCGCCCAGGACCTGATCACCGAGTACCTGCCGTTGTTCCCGGCGAAGTACTGGCATGTCGGGGCTGACGAGTACGTGACGGACTACAACCAGTACCCGCAGCTGCTCAGCTACGCCCGCAGCCACTACGGGCAGAACGCGACGGCGAAGGACACGTACTACGGCTTCATCAACTGGGTGAACGACCTCGTCCGCGCGCGAGGCAAGACGCTGCGCATGTGGAACGACGGCATCAAAGCCGGCGACGGCACGATCCAGCCGGCCTCCAACATCCTCGTCGAGTACTGGTACTCCTACGGCCTCACGCCCCAGCAGCTCCTCGACCGTGGCCACACCATCGCGAACGAGTCGTGGACCCCGACGTACTACGTCCTCGGCGGCGCGAAGCCCGACACCCGCTGGATGTACGAGACGTGGACGCCCGACCGCTTCGAGGGCGGCCAGTCGGTCGCTACACCGGCCCGCAACCTCGGTTCCCTGATCCACGTGTGGTGCGACAGCCCGAACGCGGAGACTGAGGACCAGGTCGCGGCCGGGATCAGGTACCCGCTGCGCGGCCTGGCCCAGCAGACGTGGGGCTCGCCGAAGCTCGTCGCCGCCTACTCGGACTTCACGCCGATCGCCGACCGGATCGGCCGCGCGCCCGGCTGGCCTGCCTCGGGCAACCCGGGCAACCTCGCGCTCGGCAAGCCGGTAACCGTGTCGTCGACGGAGACGGCGAACTTCCCGGGATCGTCCGCCGTGGACGGTGATCCCGGTACGCGCTGGTCTTCGGGTTACGCCGACCCGTCGTGGATCCGGGTGGACCTGGGCTCCGCCCAGCAGATCAGCCGGGTCGTGCTGCGGTGGGAGGCGGCCTTTGGGCGCGGGTACAAAATCGAGGTTTCGAACGACGGCACGACCTGGACGCCCGTCTTCACGACGACCACCGGAGACGGCGGGGTCGACGACCTGGCAGTGAGCGGAACCGGTCGTTACGTGCGGATGTACGGCACCGCGCGCGGCACGAGCTGGGGCTACTCGCTCTACGAGTTCGAGGTCTACGGCGGAGCTTCGTCCACTGTGTACCAGGTGACGACCGCCGGCGGGAAGGCGCTCGACAACCCGGCGAGTTCGCAGACCGCAGGCACCCAGCTCATCACGTGGACCGCGCACGGCGGCGCGAACCAGCAGTGGCGTTTCACGGCGCAGGCGGACGGCTCGTTCACGCTCACGAACGGCTCGTCTGGCATGTGCGCCGACCTGAGCGGCACGAACGTCGTGCAGAACCCGTGCACGGCTGCGGCGAGCCAGAAGTGGCGCGTGGCGAACGGTGTCATCACGGCCAGCACTGGTCTCGTGCTCACGTCGGCATCCACATCGGACGGTGCGAAGGTCACCGTCGCCGCCGACACCGGCTCGGCTCTCCAGCGCTGGACCCTGAACTGATCCGAGTGTGACGCACGTCGCTGGACGGGGACTTGAACGTGTTCAACTGATGGACCTACGCTGTGCTCGCACGGCTATTGAACACGTTCAAGTAGCCACTTGTCCAGGGAGAGTGTCATGGCATCAGACCAGCTCAGCATCGTCGCCTACAGCGCGTACCTCGTGATCAGCATCGGGCTCACCGTCTGGGTGGCCCGGACGCTGAGCAAGGCGGGCAAGGTCTTCCTCGTCGATGTCTTCCACGGCAACACCGAGCTGAGCGCCGCGGTCAACCACCTGCTCGTCGTCGGGTTCTACCTGCTCAACCTCGGCTTCGTCGCGCTGTTCATGACCACGGAGGAGCCGCTGTCGTCATCGCGGGCCGTCTTCGAGCTGGTCGCGATGAAGATCGGCATCGTGCTCCTGGTCCTCGGCGCGCTGCACATGCTGAACCTGTACATCCTCAACAAGTTCCGCAGGCGCAGCGCGCTCGAAGGCCAGCAGAACCCGCCGGTCCCGCCCCAGTTCGTCACCCGCGTCCTGCCGCAGGGCTGAGTGACATGCGCCAGCTCACGGTTCTCTACGACGCGTACTGCCCCTTCTGCTCGAAGGTGAAGGCGTGGCTGGCCGTCCAGCCGCAGCTCGTCCCGCTGGAGTTCCTCGCGGCGGCCTCGGAGGAAGCCCAGCGCCGGTACCCGGACCTCGATCCGGCCGCCACCCTGCGCGACGTCACCGTGGTCGCCGACGACGGCTCCGTCTACACCGGGCCGGCAGCGTGGGTGACGATCCTGTGGGCGCTCCGCGAGTACCGGGCCAAGTCAATCACGCTGGCCAAGCCCGGCATGGCCCCGTTCGCCAGGGCCGCCGTCGCGACCGCCAGCAAGATCCGGGCCGTGACGGCCCCGCCCCGGCCGGGGTCCGGCATCCAGCGGCCGCCGGTACCCGCGCTCGTCGTGAACACCCCGCCCCGGCATCTCAACCTGCCGGACCTGCCCAGGCCGCAGCCGCGCGGCCCGGGCAGGGGACCGGAACCGGACGGATACGGTAGAGCCTGTGACGACGACCGGTGCGGTGGAGAGTAAGGGCGCGGCGACCCGGGCACTGATCCTGGAGACGGCGATGCGGCTGTTCCAGGAGCGTGGGTACGGCAAGACGACGATGCGGGCGATCGCGGAAGCGGCCGGCGTGTCCGTTGGCAACGCGTACTACTACTTCTCGTCCAAGGAACAGCTCATCCAGGGCTTCTACGACCGGCTCCAGCAGGAGCACGCCGAAGCCGCCCGCCAGGTCCTCGCGAACGAGACGGACCTGGCCCGGCGGCTCGGTGGCGTCCTGCACGCCTGGCTGGACGTCGCGGAGCCCTACCACCAGTTCGCCGCGCAGTTCTTCATCAACGCCGCCGATCCGGCCAGCCCGCTGAGCCCGTTCTCCGAGGACTCGGAGGCGTCACGGGAGGCGAGCATCCGGATCCACGCCGACGCGGTACACGGCGCGGCGACGAAGATGGACCCGCAGCTCCTGGAGGTCCTCCCGGAGCTGGCCTGGCTGGGGAACATGGGCCTGTGCCTCTTCTGGGTGCACGACCGCTCGGAGGGCCGGACGCAGAGCCACAAGCTCGTCGACCGGTGCGTGCCGGTGGCGGCCCGCCTGATCAAGATGAGCAGGTACCCGATCGCCAAGACCCTGATCCGCGAGGTCGCCGACGTGGCCGTCGAGTTCGGCATCACCCGCCGGACGGGTTACACGAAGCCGCGCAGCAGCTAGGACTGCCCCGCGATGATCAGCCGGAGTTCGGCGATCAGGCGGGCCACCAGCGGTTCCTGGGCGCGGCCGGTCCAGACGACGGCCAGCTCGAAGGGCTCGGCGCCGGTGACCGGTACCCAGGCGACCCCCGGAGCCGGTGCCCACCGGGCGATCGGCTCGGGCGCCAGCCACACGCCCTTGCCGCGCGCGACGAGGAACAGGCACTCCTCGATCTGCGCCACGGCTGGGCCGGGCGTCGCCGGTTCGCCGCCGGGGCGCGGGTCCGCCGTCCAGTGCCGCTCGGCCTCGGGGGACACGAAGATGTCGGGCCGGATGACCGGCTCGCCGGCCAGGTCGGCGAGCGACACCGAGGCGCGGCCAGCGAGCGGGTGCTGAGCTGGCAGGGCGACGACCCGGTCGTCCGTGCGGATCACCGCGTGGTGCAGCCCGGCCTCGCTCACCGGCAGCCACATGAAGGCCACGTCGGCGGTACCGGCGTTGAGCAGGTCCAGCTCGTCGCGCTGGGTACGGACACTGGACAGCTCGACCGTCAACCCCGGTACGGCAGCCTCCATCGCGTCGGCGACCTCGGCGGCGAACAGCGAGGTGGAGTACGGGCAGCAGGCCAGGGTGAGCGTGCCGGACTGCTGGCGGGCGGCGTGGCGTACCCGGCCGGACAGCCCGGCCAGGTCGGTGAGCACCGTCTTGCCCCCGGCGGCCAGCTCGTCGCCGGCCGGCGTGAGCAGCACACCCCGTGACGTGCGGACGAGCAGGCAGACCCGCAGGGCCCGTTCGAGCTGCTGGATGTGCCCGGACACCGCCTGTTGTGTCAGGTGCAGCCGGGCCGCGGCGCGCGTGATGTTCTGCTCCTGCGCGACCGCGACGAAGGACTCCAGGTGCCTCACGTCAATGTCGACCATGGAGTCACCGTACAAGGCCGGTGTGGCGGGGCCCGGCCACAAGCGGGGGCTGTGGCAGCACTCAGGATTCTTTGTTTCCGCTGGCAGTGCCCTTCGAGGCACGATTCTTGCCGCCCTCACCGCGCTGCTCATCGGTTGCGGCAACACTGAAGGAGTACGGCATGCCCGACGCGGCGATCGACATCATGCACCGATTCAACGAGGCGTTCCTGCGCCACGACCCCGCGATCCTGGCGGGCCTCGTGGCCGAGGACTGCGTCATCGAGAACACCGACGGCACCCGGCACGCCGGGCGCGCGGCCTGCCTGGCCCTGTGGTCGGGCATCGCGGGCGCCGCCGACACCGAGTTCGAACCCGAGGAGGTCTGGGCCGCCGGTGACCGTGCGGTCATCCGCTGGCGGCTGCGCTGGGGCCCCGGCCTGGCGGAGTCCTTCCGTGGCGTCAACCTGATGCGGGTACGCGACGGCCTGATCGTCGAGGCGATGGGCTACGTCAAGGGCTGACCCCGTGCGCACACGAACCGGCCCGCCGTACCGAGTACGGCGGGCCGGTTCACGCTTGGTGTCAGGTTGTGCGGACCTCGACCTCGCCGGCGTTGGTGACGGCGCGGATCTTGTGCGGGGAGGAGGAGTCGACGCCGACGGTCACCTCGCGGCGGCCGGCGTCGGTGCTGGCGTCCACCGAGTACTTGACGGTGCCCGGGAGTTTGATGGCGACCCGGCCGGCCTTGGTCTCGGCGTCCACCGAGTCCGGCACGGCGGCGAAGAAGGCCTCCACCTCGCCAGCCTGGCTGCGCAGCTTGACCTTCTTGCTGGTCAGGCTGGTCAGCTCGATCTGGCCGGCGTCGGTGGACATGTCGAGGTCACCGCTGAGCCCGCTGGCCTGGATCTCGCCGGCGTCCGTCTTCAGGGTCACGGCCAGGGTGGCCGGGATCCGGATCTCGTAGTCGATCGAGCAGTTGAGGCCGAGCCCGCTGCACCCGTGGTCGACGAGCTTGAGGATGCCGTCCTCGACCTTGTGGCTGGCTGTCGGCTTCTTCGAGCCGTACTTGATGGTCTCCTTGACCTTGATCGGCCCGTCGCCGGTGCTGATCACGACCTTGCCGGCGTCGCCGGTGAAGTCGAGCTTGGTGACCTTGTCGGTGATCTCGTACGCCGTCTCGATCCGGTTGCTGTCCCAGTCCGCGAGGTCGCAGCCGGAGAGCAGGCCCGCCGCGAGGAGGCCGGTCGCCGTGGCCACGAGGATGCTCCGCTTCGTCATGGGCACCAGCCTGCCCGCCCGGCCCGGCCCGGGGTATCGGGACTCACCCGGAGATCTACCCTGAGTGCCCCCGGGTTACCCCGACAGGCTTTTTGATCTTGATCTGGTGCGAGGTGGCCCGGTGTGGGCGGCGAGGCGAAGGCGCAGAGAACCCGGCATACCGGTGTTGTATGCCGGGTTCTCTGCAACGCGCGCATCGTCGTCCACACCGGGTCGGCACAACCCAGGCTGGAGTTGGCTGGCAGGGATAGGCGAGTATTACTCCCGGCCATTCATACGAGAGGTTACGTGATCATGAAGCGTGCGCTGGTCGTCTCCGCTCTCGCCGCGGCTGGGGTGCTGGCCTTCGCGGCCCCCGCCGCCGCGCACAGCAGCCTGAACAGCACGAATCCCACGGACGGGGCGACGATCACCACGCCGATCTCCGACGTGAAGCTGCGGTTCAACGAGCCGGTCGACGGCCGGTTCAGCACGGTCGCCGTCAATGGCCCGGGCGGCGTCTCCTACAGCACCGGCAAGCTGACCGTCACCGACACCGAGGTCAGCCAGCCGGTGAAGCCGCTGAAGGCCGGCAAGTACGACGTCGCCTGGCGGGTGGTGTCCGCCGACGGGCACCCGATCAGTGGCACGTTCACCTTCACCGCGGATGTCTTGGCCGCGCCCGCTGCCGTGCCCGGTGACCCTGAGCCCAGCGACGGCCCGGTCAAGCCGGTGAAGAAGGAGAAGGAGGACAGCTACGCCGCTTCCGGCTGGCTGTGGTGGGCCGCCGGGGGTGGCGCACTTCTCGCGATCGGTGCCCTGGTCTTCGTGCTCCTGCGCGGCAGGAGCAAAGTAGCTGCGTGAGATTGCGGAACACCGTCGCCGCCGGCGCCGTCGGGCTCCTGGTCCTTTTCCTGGTACTCCGGACGAGCGGCGCGGTCACCGGCCGGTCACCGGCCGGCCTGCCCTCGGCTGGTGACCTGGTTACCTACGGCCTGCCGGTCAGCCGGGTACTGCTCGACGTCCTGGGCGCGCTGACAGCCGGCTTCGCGGTCGGTGCGGCCTTCCTGACCCCGGGCAAGGACCGGACGGTCGGGCCGGAGGGGTACCAGCTCGTCCGGCTCGCGGGCTGGACGGCGCTCGGCTGGACGGCGGCAGCCCTGGCCCTCGCCGTCTTCACGCTGGCCGACTTCCTGGCGCAGCCGGTGTCGCAGCTCAGCTTCCCGATGGTGTGGAACTTCGTCACCAGCGTGGACCTGGGCAAGGCCTACGGGCTCCAGATCCTCGGGGCCGGCCTGCTCGCCATCGCGTGCCGCTTCGTCCTCTCCCGTACGGGTGCCGCGCTGCTCGCCGTCGGTGCGGTCATGACGGCACTCCCGCCGGCGTTCACCGGTCACGCGGCCGGTGCCGGTAACCACCAGGTCGCGGTGACCAGCATGGCCCTGCACGTGGCCGGCGCGGTGCTGTGGCTCGGCGGGCTCGCCGCGCTGATGGTCATCAAGCGCAGTGCGGTGCTCGGGGTGGCGGCTCGCCGGTACAGCCAAATGGCTTTTGGGGCTTTTGTTCTGGTGCTGTTGTCGGGTGTCACGAACGCGGCCGTGCGGCTCGGCACCTGGGACGCGCTGTGGGGCACGAACTACGGGCGGCTCGTGCTGCTGAAGACGGCCGGGCTGGTCGTGCTCGGCGCGTTCGGCGTGGTACACCGCCGGGTGACGCTGCGCCGCCTCGATGGTGAACCCGGCTTGTTCCGGCGGCTGGCGGCCGGTGAGATCTTCGTCTTAGCCGCCGTCTTCGCCCTCGCCGTCGGCCTGGGCCGGACGCCGACCCCGGTGCCGGTCAACCCCTCGGACCCCGACCGGGTCACCGACCTGCTCGGCTTCCCGATGCCGCCGGAGCCGGACCTGCGCGCGCTCTTCGGCGGCTTCCTGCCGGACCTGTTCTTCCTGGCCCTGGTGGCCTGCGCCATCGGCTACTACGCCGCGGGAGTCTGGCGGCTGCGCCGCTCGGGTGTCGCCTGGCCCTGGCACCGGACGGTCAGCTGGGTGCTCGGCTGGCTGATCCTCGGCGCGATCACCAACCTCGGCCTGGCCAAGTACGCGTACGTGCTGTTCAGCGCGCACATGATGCAGCACATGATCCTGTCGATGCTGGTGCCGATCCTGCTCGTCCTCGGCGCGCCGATGACGCTGGCCCTGCGTGCGCTGAAGCCATCACCGGGGGACCGGGGCGCGCGGGAGTGGCTGGTCCTGGCCCTGCACAGCCGGGTACTGCGGCTGTTCACGCATCCGGTCGTCGCGCTCGCCATCTTCGTGGCCAGCCTCTACGCGCTTTACTTCAGCCCGCTCTTCGCCGTGCTGATGCGCAGCCACCTGGGCCACCTGGCGATGCTGACCCACTTCATCCTCGCCGGCTACCTGTTCTTCTGGGTGATCGTCGGCGTCGACCCCGGCCGGCGTCCCGTCTCGCACCCGGTGCTGATCATCATCCACTTCGGAGGGATGATCTTCCACGCCTTCTTCGGCGTGATCCTGCTCCAGGCGAAGATCCTGGTCGCCGACGACTGGTTCAGTATCGTCCGCCCGCCGTGGCTGACCGATCCGGCCGCAGACCAGCATCTCGGGGCCGGTATCACGTGGAGCTTCGGCGAGATCCCGAGCGCGATCGTCTTCGTGATCCTGGTGCTCCAGTGGATCCGGGCCGACGAGCGCGAGCAGCGCCGCCTCGACCGGGCGGCCGACCGTGCGGCGGCGAGCGGGGAGGAAGACGAGTGGATGCGCTACAACGAGTATCTGAAGCGGCTGTCCGTTGAATCCACCGAACCGGCAGGGTCTGCGTCGCCTGCCGGCCCAGTGGTACAACGAAGTATCGACGGTCCTGCATGAAGAGCAACCCAAGGTAACCTTAAGACTTGCTCAAGGGCGTTCACGTCCAGTGTGAACACCGAGTCATAGATCGTTATCTAGCAGGGATTGCGGGGGTGTCCCTTGTGGATACTCGGTGGTGTTCACCCTGGCTGCGGCGCCACTCCGGCCATGCTGGACGCGTCACGTGGTGACGCACCGGGGTCACGGTCCGGTGTCGCGATCACTGGACAGCGAGTCGTCACATAATCACGGTGCGTAGCTATACGGTCAGCGTGACATCGTCGATGACGAAGCTGGTCTGGAGCGAGACGTCCTCCGTGGACACGAACCTGACGGCCAGCGGGCCAGCCCCGGCCGTGACCGGGTAGGTGACCTTCTGGAACGCGGCCCCGGCGTTCAGGTTGCTGAACGTGCCGAGCTGGGTGGTGCCCGCGTAGACGGTCAGCCGGTCGTAGGCGACGGTGGTCGTCTTCTCCGCCGTGTCGATCCGCAGCCAGAACGTGAGCGTCGCCGGAGTGCCAGGGAAGGTCACGCTCTGGGTGAGCGTCTCGGTACCGGTCACGCCGTCGCCGCCCAGCCAGGCCTTCCAGGTACCCGAGAGCGCCGGGCGGCTGGCGGAGTTCGTGACGACGCCTGCGGTACCGGTCCACGCCGTCGCGCCGGCCTCGAAGGTGCCGTTGCCGATCAGGTTGTCGCAGGAGGCGTCGTTGCCGGCCACCTTCACCGACGTCCACGCCGCCTGGACCGCCCGGTACTCGGTGGAGCAGCGGCCGTACAGGTCCGCGGCGGCGTTCAGCGTCGCGTTCCGCGCGTTGCTGCCCGTGCTCACGTACCTCGTGTTGGAGGTGAAGTAGAAGTCGAGCGCCCGGTACCAGATCCTCTCGGCCTTGGCCCGCCCGATTCCGGTCACCGGGGGCGCGCCGGCGCACGCGGGGGAGAGCGAGCCGTTGCCCTCGGCGAGGTTGTAGAAGAAGTGGTTGCCGACGCCGGAGGAGTAGTGCACGTCGACGCTCTGCGTGCTGGTCGACCAGCAGCCGTGCGAGGACCCGTCCAGCGGCGGGTTGTACATGTACCGCAGCGGCGTGCCGTTGCCGAAGATGTCGACCTTCTCGCCGATCAGGTAGTCCGGCTGGTCACCGGGACTGTTCGCGCTGTACTCGACCATCGTGCCGAAGATGTCGCTGGTCGCCTCGTTCAGCCCGCCGGACTCTCCCGAGTAGGTCAGGCCGCCCGCGACCATGTGCTCGGTGTACCCGTGAGCCAGCTCGTGGCCGATGATGTCGAGCGAGGTCAGCGCCTTGCCGTCCGAGCCGATGGTGACGAGCAGCTTCGTGCCGTCCCAGGTCGCGTTGCCCGCCGTGCCGTTGCGCAGGCAGATCGTCACGCCCTTGCCGTCGGCGGCCATCCCGGCGCGGCCGTGCGTGTTCTTGAAGTAGTCCCAGGTCTTGGTCAGGGCGTACATCGCGTCGACGGCGATGCTCTCGAAGCCGCCGCCGAAGACCGGGTCGGGGCTGACGATCGGGGAGCCGGTGCCGGTGCGGCAGTCGAGCACCTTGTTGTTGCCCCGGGTGGGGTCGGTCAGCTCGTACTGGAGGTCCGGGCGCTGGTTCGCCGGCAGGGACACGGAGCCGTTGTACGTGCCCTGGCCGGTGACGGTCGCGGGGCCGAGGGTGGCCGACGCGGCGGCCGGCTGTGCTGGGGCCGCGAGGACGGCCAGCAGGGTACAGGCGATGAGGGGTTGGAGTTTCATGCACGTAAATATAGATGAGCATGATGGCATCGTGCCGACGTTCCGACACGTGTTCTAGCGGGGCGCAACCAGCCGCGAGTTCGGTGTGGCGCAGGTCATACTGTCGGCATGACAGTGCTGCTCGCGATCGGTACCGGGAAAGGGCTCTTCCTCGCGTTCAGCGAGGACGACCGGCGCAGCTGGGAGATCTCCGGCCCGCACTTCCCGATGACCGCCGTCTACTCCGTGATGATCGACCGGCGGCGGGGCGCACCCCGGCTGCTGGCCGGCGTGACCAGCTCGCACTTCGGCCCGAGCGTGATGACCAGCGACGACCTGGGCGTCTCCTGGGAGGAGCCGGACGCGGCCCCGATCGCCTTCCCCGCCGACACCGGCACCACCCTCGAACGGGTCTGGCAGCTGGCCCCCGGCACCGAGCCGAACGTCGTCTACGCCGGCACCCAGCCGTCGGCGCTGTTCAGATCCGCCGACGGCGGCGTCACGTACGAGCTGGTCCGGCCGCTGTGGGACCACCCGCACCGTCCACAGTGGGGCGCGGGCTTCGGCGGCCAGGCCATCCACACCATCCTGCCCCACCCGCACGACGCGAACTCGATCCTCGTCGCGATGTCGACCGGCGGCGTCTACCGGACAGCCGACGGCGGCGAGTCCTGGGAGCCGGGCAACAAGGGCATCAAGGCGTACTTCCTGCCCGACCCGTGGCCGGAGTTCGGCCAGTGCGTGCACAAGGTCTCCCGGCACCCGTCCCGGCCGGAGCAGCTCTTCGCCCAGAACCACCACGGCGTGTACCGCTCGGAGGACGGCGGGTCCAGCTGGGAGTCGATCGCGGAGGGCCTGCCCAGCGACTTCGGCTTCGCGATGGTCAACCACCCGCACCGGCCCGGCGTGATCTACGCGTACCCGCTGGAGGCCGACGGCAAGCGCTGGCCGCCCGGGTACCGCTGCCAGGTCTTCCGCTCGGAGGACGCCGGCGCGACCTGGCAGCCGCTGCACGAGGGCCTGCCGTCCGACGACCACTACGGCACGGTGCTGCGCGACGCGATGTGCTGCGACGACGCCCCCGTCGCCGGCGTCTACTTCGGCACCCGCAACGGCGAGGTGTACGGCAGCCGCGACGAGGGCGGCCACTGGCAGCTCATCGCCTCGCACCTGCCGGACGTGGTCTGCGTACGGGCAGCGGCATGGTGAGTACGACCCGGGGGGATGACCAGTGGTGACGATCCTGATTCCGGGAGTGCTGCGGACCGAGGCCGGCGGCGCGGCGCGCCTGCCGGCCGACCCCGGGTCGCTGGCCGAGATCTTCGCGGCGCTCGCCCGCTCGCACCCCCGGCTGGAGCGCCGGATCCGCGACGAGAGCGGCCGGATCCGGCGCTACGTGAACGTGTACGTGGACGGCGAACCGGCCGGGCTCGACACCCTGGCCCCCGACGGGGCGGAGATCCAGGTACTGCCGTCGGTGGCCGGGGGCTGAGGCTCTTAGTAGCCGCGGTCCGGCATGAAGAGCCAGAGGGCCAGGTAGATGAGGAACTGGGGGCCGGGCAGCAGGCAGGACAGCAGGAAGAGGAGCCGCACGGTGCCGTGCTTCATACCGAACCGGTCGGCGATCCCGGCGCACACTCCGCCGATCATCCGACCCGACCGCGGCCGGGTGAACCTGCTGGTGCTGGACTGGCTGAATGTCGTCGTCATGTCATCAACGATCCGCTGCGCTCGGCCCTTCGGCATCGGTGACGGACCCTGAGTTGCCCCTGACCTGCTGTCTCAGGGTCAGCGCGTGAAACGGGCCCGGTGTGCAGCCCTGCGGAGTACGCGGAGGATGACGGCGGAGGTGACCAGGATGAGGATGCCGGTGGTGAGCGCCCGGCCTGCGTCCCAGCCCATCGACGTGGCCAGCATGAAGCCGAGCAGGCGGACCAGGTTGTCGAGGATGGGGTCACCGGCCACGTATGACAGGGAGCTGCTGCCCGCCCCGGTACCGAAGGGCCAGAACGACAGGTTCATCAGCAGCCCGTAGAGCAGGCTGGCCAGCGCGCCGTACCCGGCGAGCATCACCGGCTCCTGCCAGCCCCGCACGCGCCGGGGCAGCAGCCCGGCCCCGAGCCCGAACCAGGCGGCCGCGAGCATCTGGTACGGCAGCCACGGCCCGACTCCGCCCGTGAGCAGCGCGGACGTGAACAGCGTCGTCGCGCCGAGCACGAACCCGAAGCCGGGCCCGAACACCCGGCCGCCCAGGATCAGCAGGAAGAACACGGTTTCAATCCCGGCGGTACCGGCACCGAGCGGCCGGACGGCAGCCCCGCACGCCGACAGCACCCCGAGCATCGCCACGGCCTTGGCGTCGAGCCCGCCCTCACTGATCTCGGCGAGCACCACGGCCAGGATCAGCGGCAGCATCAGCGCGAACACCCACGGCGCGTCGGCACCGTGCGCGAGGCCCGAGGCTGGGCTGATGATCAGGGGCCAGCAGAAGGCGGCCAGGCCGAAGACGCTGGCGAGCGTGAGGGCCGCGACGGACCGTGCCCGGAGCCGGATCACCGCAGCGCCTCGGCGACCTGCTCGACAGTCAGGTACCCGGGGAAGACCTTCGTCACCTGCGGGGCGAACACGGGGGATGCGGTGACGACCTCGGCGGCCGGCCCGTCCGCGACGATCTCCCCGTCGGCCAGGACGACGACCCGGTCGGCGTACTCGGCCACGAACTCCACGTCGTGTGTCGTCACGAGCACTGTGGCTTCGAGGCCGCGCAGCAGGGCAGCCAGGGCCGCCTTGCCCGGGTAGTCCAGCCCGCGGGTCGGCTCGTCGAGCAGGACGACCGCCGGGCGGGCGCTGAGCGCGATCGACAGGACGAGCGCGAGCCGCTGCCCCTCGGACAGGTCGCGCGGGTGGATGTCGCCGGAGATGCCCGGTGCCAGCCGGTCGAGGATGCCGCGGGCCGTGCCGGGCTCGGCTCCGGACTCCCGGTCGGCCTGCGCGCACTCGCCGGCCACGGTCTCCAGGTACAGGAGGTCGGATGGCTGCTGGGGGACGAGCCCGACGTGCTTGCGGCGCTCGCCGGCCTTGGCTTTCCGCGTGTTCACGCCGTCGACGGAGATGGTGCCCGAGTCCAGGGCTCCCGTACCCTGCATCGCCCACAGCAGGCTCGACTTGCCGGCTCCGTTGCGGCCCATGATGGCGACGCGCTCGCCACTGTCCACTGTGAAGTCGACGCCGGAGAGGGCCGGCACGCCGGCGTAGCGCAGCTTGGCTCCGCGTACCTCGACCCGGCCGCCGGTCGCGGGTTGTGCTGCCGCCGGGGTGCTGGCCGGCAGTTCGATGCCCCGGGCTGCCCGGCGGGCGTCGCGGATCGACACCGGTACCGGGTCCCAGTTCATCAGCGTGCCGAGGCGGACGACGGGCGGGGCGACCTCGGAGGTGGCCAGCGCCGGGCCTGGGTCGCCGGATTCGCAGGATGGCAGCAGGACGACCCGGTCGGCGTACTGCACGACGCGTTCGAGCCGGTGTTCCGCGAGCAGCACGGTGACGCCCAGGTCGTAGACGAGCCGGTGCAGGGCTGCCAGTACTTCCTCTGCCGCGCCCGGGTCCAGCGCTGATGTCGGCTCGTCGAGGACCAGTACCTTCGGGTGCGCGGTGAGCGCCGCGCCGATCGCGACCCGCTGCTGCTGCCCGCCGGAGAGCTGCGCCAGCGCCCGCCCGCGCAGGTCGGCCAGGCCCAGCAGGTCGATGGTCTCCTCGACGCGCTTGCGCATCACGGTGTTCGGCAGGCCCAGCGACTCCATCGCGTAGGCCAGCTCGTCCTCCACGTGGTCGGTGACGAAGCCAGCCACCGGGTCCTGCCCGACGTAGCCGACCAGGTCGGCCAGCTCGCGCGGCGGGTGGTCACGGGTGTCGCGGCCGCCGATGACGACCCGCCCGGCCAGCTCACCGCCGGTGAAGTGCGGCACGAGCCCGTTCACGCACTTCAGCAGGGTCGACTTGCCCGATCCGGTCCGCCCGGCCAGCAGGCACAGCTCGCCTTCCGGCACGTGCAGGTCAACCCCGCTGATGGTGGGGGCAGCGGCCTCCGGGTAGGTCACGCTGACGTTCTCGAACAAGATCATTATTTGGTACCTCGTGACGGAGCGGGCGCGACGAAGCCGGGCAGGAGCGCGACGAGCAGCCCGGCGGCTGGCAGTACCGGCAGCGCGGGCAGGGCCAGCGGCGCGAAGGCCGGGGAGAGCCCGTCCGGGAACACCGCCATGACGACGGCGGGAACGAGTCCACTCGCGACAGTCAGGAACTCGGGCGCCCGCCACCGGTCCGGCCGGTACGTCGTCCGCCCGACCCGCCGCCCGCCGACCACCAGCCCGGCCGTCGCGAGACCGAAGCCGAGCACGAGCACGACGGCACCGGCGGCCGCTGGCCCGGTACCGTCCAGCAGCCCGTACAGCCCGAAACACGCCCCCAGCAGCCCGGCCAGCACCAGCCCGCCGGCGAGCTTCGAACCCGGCCCGCGCCGCCCGTACCCGCGCGAGTCCATCGCGGCGGCCAGCGCCAGCGACCGGTCCAGCGCGTCGGTCAGCACGGGTACGAGGACCGTCCGCGCCCGGCGTTTCGTGTCGCCGCGCAGCTCGCGTGCCCGCCACACCCGCTTCACGCTCGCCACGAGCTGGGGCGCGACGGTCAGGCCGACAGTGACGGCGACGCTGACCTCGTACAGCGCGGCCGGCATGCTCCGCAGCAGCCGCTTCGGGTTCGCCAGGGCGTTCGCGGCGCCCAGGCAGGCGAGCAGCGCGGCCAGCCGCATCCCGTCGTACAGGGAGGCGACGACGCCCTCAGCGGTCACCGGGCCGCCCAGCCGGATGCCCTTCGCCCAGCCGGGCAGCGGGACCTCCGGCAGGCTGAACAGCACCGTCTCGCCCTCGACCCCGCCGAGCAGCGCGTGCATCACGAGCCGGAAGCCGACGGCGGCCAGGCCGAACTTCAGGAACACCAGGTACGAGCCGGCCCACGGCTCGTCGGAGCGGCGGGCGGCCACGACGTAGCCGGCCACGGCCACGGCGAGCAGCAGCAGCCACGGGTTGGTCGTCCGGCTGGCCGCCGTACCGAGTGCCAGCGCCCAGACCCACCACGCGGCCGGGTGCAGCCGGTCAGGCACGCCGCCTCTTCCA
The DNA here is from genome assembly GCF_000379825.1 of Longispora albida DSM 44784. Taxonomy (GTDB): domain Bacteria; phylum Actinomycetota; class Actinomycetes; order Mycobacteriales; family Micromonosporaceae; genus Longispora; species Longispora albida. The sequence goes on along the minus strand of NZ_KB903834.1, from coordinate 463,293 downwards.
CACCTGCCCGGCGGCCATGCCAGCGATCACGAGGAGCAGGACGACGCCGACGACCCAGGGCAGGCCCTGCTCGTCGGCCGCGCGCTCGGCGTTCGCGTTCGCGGGGACGGGCTCCGAGCTGGCGGAAGGCTCAGCTGTGCGGCCCTCCGGGGTGGACTCCGGCGTGGGAGCGGCGGTGGGTGCCGGTGTGGCAGCAGGTACCGGGGAAACCTCAGCCGGAGTGGCACCCGGCTGGACTTGCCCAGGATTCCTCGTGGCTCCCGGCGCTGGTGGCTGGGGCTGGGCCGGCGCAGGCGGCTGAGGCTGCGGGACCGGCGGAGCAGTCGTCGGAACCGGCTGGGGCTGGGGCTGCGGGGCAGGCGGCGCGGCACCTGGCTGCTTGCCGGGGCCGAACGCCCAGCCCTCGACGTCACCCGGTGCCGGATTGTGCCCGCCAGCACCGACATCGCTGTACTGCCACTGCCCACCCTGGCCGTGCCAGTAGGACCAGTAGGCGTTCGCCGGCGCGCCGTTGCACGGGTCTGGCACGGAGTTGACCGTGCACACCATGCCGTTCTGCCCGGGCACGAACGTGAACGTGAACCCGGCGTTGCGCAACGCGGCGAGACCCGAACCCGGATCGCCGGCCGCGCACCCCGACTGCACGCGCCCGCCGCCGAAGTCGACGATCACGGTCACGCCGGAGCAGGCCGCCTGAGCAGGGGCGGCCGGTACGGTGATCGCCGCCGCTGTTGCCGCCGTGAGCAGCGCGGCGGCGGCGAACCTCCGGGTCACGCCGATCGCCGCCGGGCGAGCACGAGGATCAGGGAACCGACGGCGAGCAGGCCGCCACCGATCGCCAGGAAGACGCCGATCTGCGCGCCGGTCTTGGCGAGCTCACCGGGGTTGGCGGGGTTTTCGGCCGGCGGGACGGCCGCGCCTGTGGTCGGGGCCGGCGTCGCGGTCGGGGTGGTGGTCGGGGCCGGCGTCGGAGCCGGGGTGCAGTCGAGCTTCGGGGCGGCCTTGCTGGCCCCCGCCGAGCTGATCTTCAGGAGGGGCGTGCCGGCCATGCCCAGCACCGCGCCCGTCGTCGCCCGGGGCGCCTGGCTCTCGGTGAACTTCCCGCTGTGCGTGACCGCGCCACGCTGCGCCTCGGGACCAGAGCAGCCGATCTGGAGCGTGTACAGGAACGTCAGCGCCTTGTCCGCAGCCGCCGTCTTACCGCCGGCCCGCAGGGCCTGGAGCGCGTTGCCGGTGCTGTTGGCGTTGACCGGGTGCTTGCCGAGGTCAGCCGAGCCGTCGTTGAACCCGCCGCTGCCCTGCTGCGCCTTCAGCAGCCAGGCCAGGCCGGCGTCCGCCTCCTCGGTACGGCCGGCGCCCAGCAGTGCCTGCACCGCGACCCCGGTCGCGTCGACGCTGCTCTCGCACTTCTCCTGGCCGAAGTTCTGCGGGAAGCCACCGTCGGTGCACTGGCTCTCCACCAGGTACCCGGTGGCCTTGGCCGGAGCCTTGCCCTCGGCCTTGGTCACGGCCAGAACCCCGTACGACTGGCCCAGCACGTTGCTGTAGTCGCCCCAGGCGGACTTGTTGACGTACCGGCCCTCCTTCGACTCCAGCGCCGCCAGCTCCTTGAGCAGGTCACGCCCGCCGAAGTTCTTCGGGTCGGCACCCTGGCCGCTGAGCGCGAGCGAGAGCTTGCCGAGCTGGCCGCCGTAGGACTCGGTCGTCCCGTCGCCGACGTACCCGTCCAGGTTCGCCTTCGCCCCGAACCAGGTCACGGCCTTCGCGGCGTTGTCCTGCGCGACCCCGGCCGCGTTGAACGCGAGCAGCGCGTCGGCCGTCAGGCCAGCGTCGGGGAAGGTCTGGGTGTTGCCCTGCTCGTCGACGTAGGAGGACTCGAGGTACCCGTCGGCCTTCGCCTGCCCGGCCAGCCAGCCTGCCGCCGCCTTGGTCTTGTCTGTCGTCAGCGCTGCCGTCTGGGCGGGGGCCGCCTGGGCGGGGGCCGCGAACAGTGCCGCCGTTGCGGCCACGGCCGCGAACGCGAGTGTCCGGCGCATGTCAGCTACCTTTCCGGGTCCATGATGGATCCCGGGCACGGTGCCGGGCGCCATCCCGTAGACCTCGACGGGAGGGGTGATTGATGCGCGCCTGCCGGGCGATCGGGCTGTCCCCTGCCGTGCTCTCGTGGCGGGGCTTACCGCTGCGGGTCAGCGCCGGAATCTCACCGGCTTCCCCCAGTCAGTCACGCACCGGCCAGTGTCCCGAGCCCCGCAGAACCCTGTCAACCCGCCGTGAGCAGCCCCACGACCAGGGAACCTGCCCAGGTTCCCTGGTCGCGGTGGCGTTCAGAGCCTGGCTCTGCCTAGAGCACGGCGAGCTTGATGCGGAAGCCGACCGCTTCGGCGATTTTCCGGAGATCTCCGGGATCGGAGGTCAGCACGGTCGCGTTGTGTTCCATCGCCGCCACGACCACTGCGGCATCGACGACGTCCGAGGTCCCGCTCTCGCCGAGCAGAACGCCAGCCTTCCTGGCGGTGTCCTCGGTGAAAGGCAAGATCTCACAGACCTCCTGGAGCCGGGTCAGTGAGTGCTGGCGCCGATGGTCCCGCCAGACCTGACCGAGCACGACCGAGGGCAGGATGGGACGGCGGCCCTCCCGGTGCGCGAGCTGACAACTTTGCATGGCCTCGCCACGGGGGTTGCGATCGACGTCGATGAGCGCTCCGGCATCGAGAACCAGTGTCCGCTCCGTCATCACCGTCTTGTGCGCGTTGTTCGCCCTCTGACTCTTGCGTCTCTGCGTCTTGCTCATCGCAGCGGCTCCGCTTCGCCCCGGATGATGGCCAGAGCCCTCATCCGGGCTGCGTGGTCTTCTGGGCTCTCGGGCTGGCCGAAGCCGGCCTCACGGAGCTTGGCCGCAGTGCGTTCCATCTCCTCGGGGTCCGGCTCGCCGTAGTAGGCGATGTATTCGGCCATTGCCTCCTGCGCGTCAGTCACGTCCAGGGTGTGCTCGACCGCTCGGTTGAGCCAGGCGGACAGGGAGATCCCCTCGGCCTCGGCCGCCCGGCGCGCCCGGTCGACGACGGCGCTGTCGAGGGAGACGCTGAGCTTTTCGACGGCCATAGGTGAAGGGTAGTACTTCGGTGCTACCAGTGTCATTGTCACGGCGGAGAGCCTGCCTCAGGCGCCGGATCCAAACCCGCAAAAAGTTGCGGGTTCCTCAAGCGGCAGGCACAAAACCCCCAAACTCATCCGCGTACCCGGTCCCGCCCCACCAGCAGCAGCGGCCGTCCCGTCTCCACCCGCCACGCCTCGTACGCGTTGAGCCCGAGCAGCAGCGCCCCGCCGAGCCCCGCCGTGACCACCAGCGGCAGGAACGGTGCCGCGCACGCCAGCCCGGCGGCGGCCACGGCACCGGCCAGCCGGGTCAGCCCGATCCCGCCGAACATCCGCCAGCGCGAGTAGCAGAAGCCGGCCAGGTACAGCGCGATGCCCGGCGCGAGCAGCAGCTCGGCTGCCTTGTGCGGGAGTTCGTAGGGATGCGCGACCGTCTTCTTCAGCCCCACGGCAACGAAGATGATCGCGATGACGTAGAGCAGGTGGGCGTACGTGAACACCTGCTGCGCGATCCGCAGCTGGTCGGCGGAGGACCTGATCGCGTGCCGGGCCGCCGAGGCGCCGAAGTGGAAGTACGTCCACCACAGCGTGACGATGACCAGGAAGGCGACGGGCAGGGTCAGCGCGTCCGATCCGGTACCCCGGGCGGAGGCACCGACCGCGACCACCGTCTCGCCGAGCGCGATGATGACGAACAGGCCGAACCGCTCCGGCAGGTGCTCGGTCTCGAACCGCCAGCCAGAGATCCGCCGCCGCAGTACCACCGGGCTGAGCAGCTCCAGCCCGACGGCCACGCTCCACACGGCGATCCGCCAGCCGCCCGGCAGCAGCGCGCCCGCGACGAACAGCGGACCGTTCACGAACAGGCTGACGACGAACGGGTTGAGCTTCTGCCGCCCGCCGGCGATGTGCCCGACGGCCAGCCACAGCCCGAGCCGGAGCACCAGGTAGAAGCCGGCGTACACCCAGCCGAGCGACTCGTAGGCGTGCGGCACGGCCACCGCCATGCCCAGCCCGCACCCGGCGAGGGCGAACAGCCCGATCCGGCCACGGAACCCGTCGAGCCGCGCACCGGCGGCGTTGCTCATGATCGTGGTGCCGACCCAACCCCACCACAGTGGTACGAGGAGAATCAGGGTCGGCCACGGCATGGTGGCGCCAGCGATGGACGCGGTGATCTGGGTGATGGCGAAGACCCAGATCAGGTCGAAGAAGAGCTCGGCCCAGATGACGCGCTGTTCGGTGTGTTCCGCGGGCGGGACCTCGGTCCCGCGCTCGTCAGTGAGATCCACTCACACATGATCATGCCTGCCGGCCCGGCAGCCAACCTCTGGTCAGATCACGGGTTGTACATCGTCTTCGTCGTGACCTTGCCGTTCGCGTAGCAGATCTCGAAGGCGTCGTTCCCGCCGTCCTTGTTGATCCACGTGCGGCACTCGGTACCGGCAGGCGGGTTCTTGGTGTTGTCGGACGGCAGCCCGCTGCTGCCCATGATGTCCTCCACCTGCGACCGGTCCTGTCCGATCTGGACCTGGTCGTATGCCGACTGTGTCGCGGTGGCCTTCTGGAAGAACTTGTATCCGAAGAGGCCGACGCCGACGCAGCACAGCAGCAGGACGACACCGCCGATGATGAGGCCGATCACCCATTTCTTCATACTCCGAAGATAGGGCGAACGCTGCCAAAATCTGGCAACAACCCCTAATCAGCGCCCTCGCTGGCCAGCAGCCTGCCCATCAGGTACTCGAGATCGGCCGCCCCCGGCCCCACCGCCCCGATCTTCCGCAGCTCGATCCACCCGAGGTACGCCGAGTACGCCACCAGCCCCTGCCGGGCGGGCTCGGCGGCGCCCATCTCCCGATACAGCGAGGTCAGGTAGGCAAGCCGGTGCTCGGTCACCCGTCGCAGTACCGGCTCGACGACCGGGTCGTGCGCGTGCGCCACAATCGACGGTTCGAGCCCGGCGAACTCCTCCGGGTCCTCCGCGAACGCGATGCCGAACAGCGCGCGCAGCCGCTCCTCCGGGCCGGGGATCGCCGTCAGTGCGGCGATCACGTCTGCTGTCGCTTCCTGCTCCCACAGTTCGAGCGCGGCGCGCAGCAGGGCCTCACGGTCGGCGAAGTGCCAGTAGAAGGAGCCCCGGGTCGCGCCGAGCTGTTTGGCCAGAGGGTCGACAGCCACGGCGCCCGGGCCGCCGCGCGCCATCGCGGTCAGTGCCGCCCGCGTCCAGTCTTCCCTGCTCAGCCGCGCCTTCTTCATGCTCCGTACAGTACTGTACGGAAAACCATACAGTGCTGTATGGTCGAAACCATGAAGATCCTCGGCGCTTCTGCGGCCCTGATCGTGCTCGCCGCAGGCCTCCTGCACGTGATCTGGATGTTCTCGCCCTGGCCGGTGTCCACCCGGGAGCGTTTCGCCCGGATCGTCGTCGGGGTCGAGCAGGACAAGCTCCCCTCCCGCCCGCTCACCGCCCTCGTCGCGGTGGCACTCGGCGCCGCAGCTTTCCTGATCGCTGCCCGGTCCGGCGTCCTGCCAGCCCCCGGTCCCTTTTTCCTGTACGCCGCCGGAGTCCCCGTCGTCTGCGGCGTCTTCCTGTTACGCGGCACCGGCGGGCTGGTCATGGGCCTGATGGGCAAGGGCCTGCCGGAGTACATCCACTGGGACCTGAGGGTCTACTCCCCGCTCTGCCTGTTCCTCACGGCGCTGACAGCGCCGGTCATGTTCGCCTGATGCATGACGCCTGACTGTCTGACCAGGGCTGATTGCTGGCGGTTCACCGTCACAATCTGAACACGGGACTAGTGACGTAAATATGTCCTGGCCCATACTCGCCACGTGACCCTCGGTGCCCTCGGCCTCGACGGCCCCGCCGAAGACGCCTACCGCTGCCTCGTCGCGCAGCCCTCGGCCACGGCGGCCCAGCTCGCGGCTGACCTCGGGTGCGGCACCGCCGAGATCCGGCACGCGCTCGAGCTGCTGGCGGCCCGTGGCCTGGCCGCCCGCTCCGGCGCGGACCTCGACCGCTACGTCGCGGCCCCGCCGGCCGTGGCCCTCGGCGCGGTCCTCAGCCAGCGGCACGACGACCTGCGCCGTGCCGAGGTGGCCATCGCTGCCCTCGCCGAGGAACACCGCCGGGCCGTGGCCGGGCGCCCGTTCGGCGACCTGATCGAGGTGATCAACGGGGCCGAGGGCATCCGGCAGCGCGTCGACCAGATCCAGCGCGCCGCCCGTACCGAGGTCCGCGCCTTCGTCACCGCCCGCGCCACGGTCGTCCGCACCGAGGAGAACACCGTCGAGCAGGCGCTCGTCCAGCGCGGCATCCGGTACCGCGTGATCGTCGAACGCGCCGCTCTCGAATCCCCGGTGGAGGCGCAGGCGGCCGTCGAGGCCACTGCGGCCGGCGAGGAGGTACGCGTCACGGAGACCCTGCCGGTCAAGCTCATCGTGGCCGACCGTGACCTGGCGCTGGTCTCGCTGCCCCCGGACCCGCACGGCGAGCCAGCCGCGGTGCTCCTGCACTCCAGCGGGCTGCTCGAAGCCCTCGCGGCCCTCTTCGAGGCGTACTGGGAACACGCGCGCCCCTTACAACCAGCCGCCGACTCCAGCCTTGACCCGGACGACGCCCGCATCCTCGCCCTGATGCTGGCCGGGCTCACCGACCGCTCGATCGCCGGGCATCTCGGCATGTCGATGCGCACCGTCCAGCGCCGCGTCCACTGCCTCATGGAACTGGCCGGAGTCCAGACCCGGATCCAGCTCGGCTGGCACGCCGCCCGAGCCGGCTGGGCCTAGCCCGCGGGTACGCCGAGCAGGGTGAACAGGCGCGTGCCCTCGTCGGCCAGGGGCTGGTCGCCGGTGGCGGAGCCGAGGCGGACCAGGGAGCGGGCCTCCTCGTACTGGTCGTTGCGCCGCCGGCTCAGGTCGAGGGCCTCGCGGTGGACGACGACGGCCTCCTCTGGCCGCCCGGCAGCCAGGCAGGATTCGGCGTAGTCGTTCATGATGGTGGCTTTGCGGCGTTCCGAGCCGCAGAGGTGCACGAGTTCCATCGCCTGTTCGTGGAGGTCGATGGCTTCGGCTGCTGAGCCGGTGCGGCGGGCGACGTTGGCGAGCCCGTTGACGGCGACGGGTTCCTCGGTGCGGTGGCTGACGGTGCGGCTCAGCGTGAGGGCTGAGCCGAACTGGTGGCGGGCCTCGGCGAGCAGGCCGAGGGCCAGGTACAGCTCGCCGAGGGCGTTGAGGCACATGGTCTCGGCGAAGGGGTCGCGGTGTTCGCGGGTGGACTGGAGTGCCATCTGGAGGATCGCCCGGGCCTCGTCCCACGCGCCGGTCGTGGTGAGCAGCCGGCCGAGGCTGATCTCGCACCACACCGTCCGGGGTTCGCGTGCGCTCATCGAGCGGTGCAGGCGCAGGCCCTCGCGGAACTTGGCCTCGGCCGGGCCGAACTGGCCGAGGCGGGCGAGCAGCGCGCCCAGCAGGCAGTACAGGTCGGCGCGGGCGACGTCTTCCGTGGCGAGTGCCAGGGCGGCTTCGGCGTGCTGGCGGGCCTCGGTGTGCTGGCCGAGTTCGGCGTAGGCGTATCCGAGGCCGCCGAGCAGCCCGGCCGCTGCCTCGGTGTCCCCGGCCCGGCGTGCGGCTGCCAGGCCGAGCTGGCCGATCGTGACCCACTCCCTGTTGTTGGTACGGATGAAGAAGTGCCGGGTGAGCGCCCTGGCCAGCTGCCAGGCGTGCGCGTCGCGGCCTTCCTCCCCCGCCGAGCGGATCAGCTCGGCCAGCCCGCCCAGCTCGGCGTCGAACCAGCCGGTCACGCCGGCCGGGGTGCTCAGATCCGGGGTGTACGCGGGCACGCGCAGCCCCGGCTCCCCGGCCCGCCCGACGATGCCCAGCACGTTCGCGGCGGTCATCGCGCAGTGGAGGTAGTAGTCGTACATCCGGGTCAGCGACTCTGGCCGGTCCTCGGCTGGCACGGTCTGCCGGGCGTGCTGGCGGAGCAGGTCGTGGAACTGGTACCGCCCGGCGCGCGGCTGCTGGAGCAGGTGCGCGTCGACCAGCTCCTCCAGCAGGTCCCGGACCTCGGCCAGCGGGCACCCGGCGACGGCAGCCGCAGCGTACGCGTCGAAGTCCCCGGCCCTGATCAGCCCGAGGAGCCGGAAGACCCGCCGCTGGGCCGGGCTGAACTGGGTGAGGGACAGCTCGAACGTGCCGCCCAGCCCGGCCTGCTGCTCGCCGAGCTGCTCCGCCAGGTCGGCGACCCTCCAGGTGGGACGGTGCCGGAGCCGGGTCGCGGCGAGCCGGACGGCCAGCGGCAGGTACCCGCAGCGGGCCAGCACCTCGCTCACCGCCTCCGGTTCGGCCGAGCACCGGGCCGCGCCGGCGATCCGGGTGAACAGCTCGCGGGCCTCGGAGTCGGGCGGCAGGTCCAGCGACAGCGGCGGCACGCCGTCGAGCCCGGCCAGCCGCCGCCTGCTGGTGACCAGGAACAGGCTGCTGGTCCGGCCGGGTAACAGCGTGCGGACCTGGGCCTCGTCGGCGGCGTTGTCGAGGACGACGATGGCTCGCCGGGCGGTCAGCTCCGCGCGCCACAGCCCGGCGCGTTCCTCCAGGGTCTGGGGGATGGCGGAGCTGGGCAGGCCGAGTGCTGTCAGCATCATGCGCAGCGCCGTACCCGGTTCGAGCGGATCGTGGCCGGGCGTGTAGCCGTGCAGGTCGATGTAGAGCTGCCCGTCCGGGTACTGGGCGGCGAGCCGGTGCGCCGCGTGTACGGCCAGCGCGGTCTTGCCGACCCCGGCCATGCCGTCGATGACGGTGATGGCGGGGCTGGGCGTTTCCAGCAGCTCGGCGAGTTCGGCCAGTTCCGCCTCGCGGCCGGTGAAGTCGGCGACGTCGCGGGGGAGGTCGCTGCGGCCGGTCTTGCCGGACGCCCGGTTGCGCGCGGCCTCCCACATCGGCAGTACCTCACGCGGGTCGCGCCGGACCACCTTGCACAGCGCGGCGACGACGGGCCAGGGCGGGAGCAGCCGGCCGCTGAAGTACCGGGAGAGGGACGAGTCGCTGGTGTGGGTGTGCCGTTCGAGTTCCTTGAGGCTCTTTCCCGACAGGTCGCGCATTCTGCGCAGCTCCTGGCTCAGCTGGCTGGTCACTGCTTTCCCCCGTCCCACGCCGTCCCACGGCACGTGTGGGGAGCATGCCATTTGGCCAGCCTGCGAACAAGATGCGTCCCACCGGGGGCGGGGCGGGGTCGCGGCCCGGACGGGGCCGGGCAGATCATCGGAGGCATGAACGGACTGATCGGCCGCATGATCGGCAGCGCCCCGCAGTGGACGGTGTACGGCATGGTCGCTGCACCCCGGGAGCAGGTGTCCGAGCTGCTGCTGGAGATCAGCCCCGGCCAGGTGTCCGCAGCCAACGCGCTGATCCTGGCCAGCGAGACCGGGCTGGCCCGGACGGTCACCGGCGGCCCCGGCTGGTTCCGCGCGCAGGCCGACGGCCGGGACTACGTCGAGCTGGAGACCGACCCGGCCAAGCATCTGATCGCCGCGCAGGGCTGGTTCGGCGGCGTGCACTTCGTCGAGTCGTACGGCTCCGGCAGCCTGATCGTCCACAGTGTCCACAATGTGCGCGCCTCGCATCCCGAGTTCGTCGCGGGCGTCGCGCACCTCGGGATGCAGGCCCGGATGTGGCGGGATCTGGAGCGGGTGCTGAACGTGGCCGGCGAGCGCCTGGGCTGCCCGGTCGAGCTGAGCAAGGTCGCCTGAGCCGGCATTCGTCCGATATGGACAGCGACTTCCCCTAGGGGAGCCAGACCGGGGTGAGATCCGGGCGACTCCGGATGGCTGCGCGCTCTTCAAGATCGCAAACTGAGGGCATGTCAGCCCCCATCCCCTCTCCCGTCCCGCAGCGACAGGGCGCTCGCTGGCCCATCGTCCCGTTCCGCGTGCTCAGCGTGCTGCTGCTGATCCAGGTGTTCTGCCAGGCCGCGCTGGCCGGCGGGTTCATCAGCGGCAAGGTCGGCCTGCTGTCGATGCACAGCCTCAACGGCGGTTTGATCATCCTCACCTCCTTCGCGCTCGTGGCCGCGGCGTTCCTCGTCTGGCGGCCGGGTCGCGGCCCGTGGTGGCCGATCGTGTTCACGTTCCTGCTGTGGCCGGTGATCGGGATGCAGATCGGCGCGGGGTACTCCCGGGCGCTGGAGCTGCACATCCCGCTCGGCGTGACCATCTTCGGGATCGCGGCCTGCCTGGTGTTCTGGTCGTTCACCTACCGTCCGAAGTGGGCGCAGCGGTGAACCGGCGTACGCTGCTCGCCCTGGCCGGCGGGGCTTCGGTCGCGGTCGTCGCCGGGTGTGGAGGACCGAACGAGGGCGGCACGGGCACGATGCTGGAGAGCAGGCTGCCGTTGCCGGATGCGTTCAAGGTGCCGCTGCTGATCCCGCCGGTCGCCAAGTCCGTCCGGCGCGACGACACCACCGACTACTACGAGATCACCCAGCGCGCGGCCAAGGTGGAGATCATCCCGGGTACGAAGACGACGATCTGGGGCTACGACGGGATCTTCCCCGGGCCGACCTTCATGGGTAAGGCCGGGCGGCGCATGGTGGTGAAGGTCAAGAACGAGCTGCCGGTACCGACGTCGACGCACCTGCACGGCGGCGTCACCCCGGCCGGCTCGGACGGCTTCCCAACGGATCTGGTCGCCCCCAAGGGTTACAACGTGCACGCCGCGCACACCGGGCACGGTGGCATGGCGATGAACATGGCGGACTGGAAGTTCCACGACCAGGCCAAGGACTACGAGTACCCGATGGTCCAGCGGGCCGCGACCCTCTGGTACCACGACCACCGGATGGACTTCAGCGCCCCGCAGGTGTGGCGGGGGCTGGCCGGGGCGTTCCTGGTGACCGATGCCGAGGAGTCGGCGCTCCCGTTGCCGAGGAAGGAACGGGACATCCCGCTGATCATCGGTGACCGGTCCTTCGAGGCGGACGGCGAGTTCCGCTACCCGTCGCTGGACTCGACGCTGACGAAGCCCGGCGTGACGGACGAGTGGATGTCCGGCGTGTTCGGCGACGTGATCCTCGTGAACGGCAGGCCGTGGCCGTTCCTGGAGGTGGAGGCCGTCCGGTACCGCTTCCGGCTCGTCAACGGCTCCAACGCCCGCCGGTACACGCTGACCCTCGGCGGCGGGCTGAAGTTCACGCAGGTCGGCGGCGACGGCGGCCTCCTCCCGGTACCCGTGGAGCACGGCGAGATCACCATCGCGCCCGGCGAGCGCTACGACGTGGTCGTGGACTTCTCGGCGGTGAAGCCCGGTTCGTCCGTCGTGCTGGCCAACACGCTCGGCGAGGGCCGGACGCGGGACGTGATGAAGTTCGTGGTCACCAGGGCCGGTCAGGACGACTCGCGGATTCCGGCGGTGCTGTCGCAGGTACCGAAGCTGACCAGGGAGCAGGCCGTGGCGACCCGGCAGTTCGACTTCCGGCTGCTCGGCGGCAAGTGGACGATCAACGGGAAGCCGTACGACACGTCGGCCTCGCTGGCCAGCCCGAAGCTGGGCACGGTCGAGCTGTGGCGGTTCACGAGTGACTTCCACCATCCCGTGCACATGCACCTGGCTCACTTCCAGGTGCTGTCCCGGGGCGGGCGCGGGCCGGGGCCGCTGGACGGGGGCTGGAAGGACACTGTGGACGTCCGGCCGTACGAGGTGGTGGAGGTGCTGGCGAAGTTCGACGGCTTCCAGGGCCGGTACATGCTGCACTGTCACAACCTGGAGCACGAGGACATGGCCATGATGGCCAACTTCGACGTGGTCTGAAGATCGTGGGACCCCTCATGCTGCTATAGCAGCATGAGGGGTCCCACACTCACTTAGTGGCCGATCGCCTTGCCGTCGCGGCGGTAGGTCACCACGATGCCCGGCTTGGCGAAGTCACCGTCGGGCCAGTTGGAGGCCGGCTTCTCCAGGGTCGCGCCGCCGACCTCGCCGGGGTGCTGGACCGCGACGAACACCGACAGGTTGTCCTCGTAGACGAACGGGCCGCAGCACTCCGCGCCGTACGGCATGGTCATGAACTGCTTGAGGCGGCCCTTCTCCGGACCGGCCAGCGGCACGGCGAACAGGCCGTCGTTGGTGCCGAGCGCGTTGCCGTCCGTGGAGATCCACAGGTTGCCGGCCCCGTCGAAGGCGACGTTGTCCGGGCAGGAGATCGGGGAGACCTTCGTCTTGTCGTAACCCATGAAGTAGGTCGACGCGTCGGCCGGGTCGCCGCAGACGATCGGCAGCGCCCAGGTGAAGGTCTCGGCGGCGTTGTCGCCACCGTTCTCGGTGATCTCCAGGATGTGGCCGTGCTTGTTGCTGTTGCGCGGGTTGACCTCGTCGGCGGCGGCGAAGCCGGCCTTGCCGCGGTTGGAGTTGTTGGTCAGCGCGCAGTACACCTTGCCGGTGAGCTGGTTCGGCTCGACGTCCTCCGGGCGGTCCATCTTGGTAGCGCCGACCTTGTCGCCCGCGAGACGCGTGAAGACCAGCACCTCCTCGACCGTCATGCCCTCGACCATCGACTTGTTGCCCTTGACCAGCGGGATCCACGTACCGGTGCCGTTGAAGCCACCGTCGGCGGGCAGCTTGCCGGAGCCGTCGACCTCGGCGGCCGAGGTGAAGTCGAACTTCGCGACGTAGAGCGTGCCGGACTCCAGCAGGCTCAGGTTGTGCTTGCGGGCCCGGGCCGACTTCGACGGGTCCATCTTCTTGTCGGAGACGAACTTGTACAGGTAGTCGAAGCGCTCGTCGTCACCCGTGTACGCGACGGCCCGGCCGTCCTTCGCCAGGATGACGTTGGCGCCCTCGTGCTTGAACCGGCCGAGCGCGGTGTGCTTCCTCGGCGTCGACTGCGGGTCGAACGGGTCGACCTCGACCACCCAGCCGAAGCGGTGGAACTCGTTCGGGTGCGCGGTCAGGTCGAAGCGGGAGTCGGCCCGGTCCCACTTGCGGCTGCCCGAGGGGTACCGCTTGGTGGTGTCGATGCCGTAGCGCTTGAGGGCCGGCTTGAGCTCCTCCGGGGCGCCGTCGCCGCCGACGTAGTACTGGTTGAAGTTCTCCTCGCCGGACAGCACGGTGCCCCACGGGGTCACGCCACCGGCGCAGTTGTTCTGGGTACCGGTGACCTTGCGGCCGGTCGGGTCGGCGGCGGTGCGCACCAGCGCGTGGCCGGCCACCGGGCCGGTCAGCTCGAAGACGGTGCCGGAGGCGGTGATCCGCCGGTTGTACGGCAGGCCGTTCTTGCCGGAGGCCACCCGCCAGTTGCCTTCGCCGTCGTTGCGCTCCAGCTCGACGACGCTCATGCCGTGCGCGGCCATGGCAATCTTGATCTGCTCGACGGTCATGTTGTCCAGGCTGGTGAAGCCGGGGAACATGAGCTCCTCGTTGGTGTACTCGTGGTTGCACACCAGCAGGGCGCGCTTGCCGCGCCGGTCGAGCGGGAGGACCGCGACGAAGTCGTTGTTGTAGCCGAACTGGGCGGCCTGCGCCTCGGCGGTCTGCTTCCAGGCGTTGAACGCCGGGGCGCCGGGCAGCACGGCGTCGCCCCACCGGATGACGACGGAGTGGTCGTAGCCGTTGGGCACGACCACAGCGTCGAGCGTGTTCGGCGGGATCTGCTTGAAGGTCAGCGAGGACGGGACGCTCGCCTTCGGGGCGGCGCTGGTCTCGGGGACGACCGGGGTCTCGTCGGTCGCGAAGGCCGGGGCGGCGTCGCCAGCGGCGCCGAGGCTGGCCGCGACGACCACCGCGCCCGCCGCGCCAGCACCGGCCTTGAAGATGCCGCGCCGGGAGATCTCGGCACCGAAGTACTCGTTGGACGACTCGTTCGGAGCCGGGTGGTCACAGGCGTTGCCGCACCGGTACTGGCAGGTCATCGCCGTCCGGTTGCTGTGGGCGGAGAAGAGCGGGAGCTGAGGGCGTGTCATGAGCCGCACGCTAGAGCCGCCCGGTGCCCTGACGGCGAATCAAACCTGGCCGGAAGGTGAACGCGGAACGTAGTAGGGCTAGCCCCACCCCAGATCGGGGGGTCTGTCGCAATGATTCGCCCTGCGTTCATTGGCAGGCTCACACCCATGATCATCGAAGCGACCCCTCCGGTGTCCGCCGCCCGGAATGCCAGGTGGCACCGCCCTTTGCTCGCTGTGTCCGCCGCGATGGCCGTTCTCGTGCTGGTGTGCGCCGCGGGACTCGTCTTCGACGATCGTCAATCGGTCAACGTCCCGGTCTGGCTTAAGCCGCTCAAATTTTCGATCTCCGTCGGCATCTACTGCGCGACCCTAGCCTGGCTGCTGACCTTCCAGCGGAAGGCCCGCCGGACGGCGTGGTGGCTCGGCACGATCGTCGCGGGGGCGCTGGCCGTCGAGATGGCCCTGATCGTGTTCCAGATCGGCATCCGGGGCCGTCAGCTCCACTTCAACCAGCAGACCCCGTTCGACGTGAACCTCGGGATCGTCATGGGCCAGACCATCTACGTGCTGTGGGCAGCGGCGCTGGGCATCGCCATCCTGGCACTCTTCCAGCCCCAGACGGACAAGGCGCTCAAGTGGGCGATCCGGCTCGGCCTGCTCATCATGATCGCGGGGCTCGCGCTCGGCATCCTCATGGTCATCCCGACCCCGGAGCAGCTCGCGGCGGCCCAGCCCGGCCAGAAGCTCCCGATCGCGGGCGCGCACAGCGTCGGCGTGCCGGACGGCGGCCCGGGCATCCCTGGGCTCACCTGGAGCACGGTCGGCGGTGACCTGCGGATTCCCCACTTCATTGGCATGCACGCGATGCAGGTGATTCCGTTCCTGGCCCTTTTCCTGGTACGCGTGCGCAGGCTCACTGCCGCCGCCCGCACCCGGGTCGTCCTCGTGGCCTCTGCCTCCTACGCCGGCCTGATCGCGCTGGTCACGTGGCAGGCGCTCCGGGCAGAGCCGTTGCTGCGGCCGACCCTGCCGACCTATGTGGCCGGTACGGCATTGATCGCACTGACTGCCCTCGGAGTGCTGCTGGCGGCCAAAGACTACGATCGCCCGCGTGGATGGGTACTCGATCGGCGTTGACCTCGGCACTTCGAACACGGTAGCGATGCTGCGCAGGCCCGACGGGCGTGTGCAGCCGCTGCTTTTCGACGGCCAGCCGGTCCTCCCGTCCGGCGTGTACCTCGACGAGGACAGCCGCCTGCACGTCGGCCGGGACGCCGCCCGGGTCGCCCAGCTCGACCCCTCCCGCTTCGAGCCCAACCCGAAGCAGCGGATCGACGAGCGGACCGTACTGCTCGGCGGGTTCGAGGTGCCCACAGTGGACCTGCTGGCCGCGATCCTGCACCAGGTCGGGGTGTCGGCGGTCGAGGCGGTCGGCTTCGTGCCCCGCGCCGTCGTCACGTACCCGGCCTCGTGGGGCTCCGTCCGCCGCGACGTCCTCCTCCGCGCGGCCCACCAGGCAGGCTGGCCGCCGATCTGGCTCGTCCCGGAACCGGTCGCGGCGGCACGGTACTTCGCCGGCACGATGCGGCGGCCCATCCCGGTCGGCTCCACCCTCGCCGTCTTCGACTTCGGCGGCGGCACGCTCGACATCGCCGTCGTGAAGAACGACGGGGCGAAGACCACAGGCATCGGTCAGCAACCGGGAGATGGCCAGGAGTGGCGCCGAGGATCTGAGCCCCCAGGCCAGCACAGTGGCCAGTTCACCGTGGTGGGTTCCGGCGGGCTGGAGGACCTGGGCGGGCTCGATCTCGACGCCGCCCTCGTCAGCCACCTCGGCCGGATCATCGCCCACGCCGACCCGCGCGTCTGGGCGGCGCTCAGCAACCCGCAGACCGCGCAGGACCGGCGCGCCCGCCGGCTGTTCTGGGAGGACGTCCGGGGCGCGAAGGAGATGCTGTCCCGCGCGGCGTCGGCCCCCGTACCGGTACCCGGCCTGGAACAGGCCCTCCACCTGACCCGCGCCGAGCTGGAGACGATCGCCACCCCGCTGCTCCGGCGCGCCGTGGCCGAGACCAAGGCCGTCATCGAGCGGTGCGGGCTGACCCCGGAGCAGCTCGGCGGGCTGTTCCTGGTCGGCGGCTCGTCCCGCGTACCGCTGGTCGCGCGGGCGCTGCACGCCGAGCTGGGCATCGCGCCAGCGGTGCTGGAGCAGCCCGAGCTGCCCGTCGCCGAGGGGGCGCTCGCCGAGCTGCCGCCGGAGACGACCCAGGTCATGCCGGGAGCGGCCCGTCCGGCGGAGCGGGAGGTGGGGGCGCCGGCTCCGGTACAAAATCAGAGAAGGAAGCTGCCCTGGCTGCTCGCCGCAGGCCTGGCGCTCGTCCTGGCCGTGACCGCGGGCCTGTATTTCCTCCTCCGCGACCCTTACTCCGAAGTGGACTTCGTGGCCAACCTGGCCCAGGAGAAGACGGTCCCGCTGCTGGGCGACGGCACCTACGGCCGGGTGGCCATCGCCGCTGACGTCGCCTACCTGGCGACCGAGCGCGACGAGAAAGCCGGCAGCCGCACCGTCAAGAAGATCCAGGTGATCGCCTACGACCTGGTTGGCGGCAAGGAGAAGTGGCGGTCGGACGATGTCCTGCCCACCCTGGAGGGCGACTGGGACGGCTTCCACGCCTTGCCCTCCGCCCTCTTCTTCTTCCGCAAGGACGGTGACCAGGCGACGGTCTACGCACTGGACCCGGACGACAAGGGCAAGCAGCTCTGGACGGCGAGCTACCCCTCCGGCGACCGGTGGGTCTACTACGAGGACTACTTCCTCTGGGCCGACAGTGCGACCGGCACTCTCAGCCGGGTCAGCTACCGGACCGGCACCCCCGACGCCAAAGTGGACGGCTGGAAGGGCGCGAAGCTCCTGGCGGCCACGACGAAGGACGACCCTGGCTGGTGGGACTCCCGGCGCAAGGACACCCGCGTGGTCCTGGTGAACGGCAGCACCAAGAACGCACGGGTGCTGGACGTGGCGGAGATGAAACTGGGCAAGGAGTACGCCAACGTTGGTGGTGCCGACGACCACTACGTCGTCCGCGACGGCAGGCTCTATGTGGGTTCGGACGACCCCGGCTACCAGGTCACCTCCTTCGACCTCAAGGACATGAAGGCCACCAGCCTGTACCGGGCGGACAGCTCGGCCCGCAAGATCGGCAAGGACAGCCACGGCGATCCGAACTTCCACGTCTGCGGCGACCGGGTGTGCCTGATCGACATCGCGGACGACCGGAACGCGAAGGCCGAGGACAAGGCCAAGTCCAGCCGCCTGGTGTCCATCGGCCCGGACGGCAAGACCTGGGCGAAGCCCTTCGCGAACGCCGAGGCACTCAAGCCGGTGGGCGACCGGGTGGCAGTGCGGGTTGACCTCGACCCGAAGAGCCCGTGGTTCGAGCTGTTCGACGCCGAGGGCGACCGGGTCGGCCAGCGCCAGGCTGACCGCGTGCCGCAGGGGCTCACCAGCGGATCGCTGCTGCTGTTCGGCGACCACTCCAACTACGTGGCCGGCGGCCAGACCAGCCTGGCCGGTTACAGCGCCCGGTCGGGGGAGCGGTTCGAGCTCGGCGTGATCGCGGCGAAGCTCGAAGGCTGCGCGTGGACGGAGAAGTACCTGGCCTGCCCGAGGGAGAAGGACTTCGGGATCTGGCAGTTCGCGAACTGAGCCCGTTGCCGGCAGCCGCAAATCCCGGATGTGCGCGGGGAAGTGTGCTTCTCTGGATCAATGCGACGAATCTGGGCAATGGGTATGAGTGTGGTCCTGGCTGCCGTCACGGTCGCGGCGGCGGCGGGATGCGGTGGCAGTTCCTCCGGTACCGGGAACGGTTCCGACCCCGCCTACGCCGGTGACCTGCGCGGCAGGCTCCAGAAGCTGCTGACCGAGATGAAGGTGCCCGGCGCCGTCGTCATGATCACCTCGAAGGAGAAGGGGGACTGGACCGCCACCTTCGGTACCCGGTCGATCGGCGGCGGGGCCGCGATGGGCGCCGGCGACCACTTCCGGGTCGGCTCGAACACGAAGACCATGACGGGCACCGTGATCCTCCAGCTCGTGCAGGAGGGCAAGCTGGCGCTGAACGACCCGATCGCCAAGTACCGGCAGGACGTGCCGGGCGGCGACAAGATCACGATCGCCCAGCTCCTCGACATGCGCAGCGGGCTCTACAACTACTCGGAGGACCCGGCCTTCAACGCCGAGCTCGACAAGAACCCCGGCCGGGTCTGGCAGCCAGCAGAGCTGGTCACGATCGGGCTGGCCAAGCCGCCGTACTTCCCGCCGGGCGAGGGCTTCCACTACTCCAACACGAACACCGTGCTGCTCGGCCTGCTGGCCGAGCAGCTGACCGGCGGCAAGCTCGCCGACGAGTTCCAGAAGCGGATCTTCGGCAAGCTGGGGCTCAAGGGCACGAGCCTCCCGGCCCTCGACGACAGGAAGATCCCGGACCCGCACCCGCAGGGCTACATGTTCGGTACCAACATCGAGACCCTGGAAGACGCTGCCCTCCCGGCAGCCCAGCAGTCGGCGGCCGCCGCCGGTACCCTCCTGCCGTCCGACCACACCGACGACAACCCGTCCTGGGCCTGGGCGGCTGGTGGCGCGATCTCGACGGCCGGCGACCTCCAGCGGTACGTGAAGGCACTCATCGACGGCGAGCTGCTCAACGCCGAACTCCAGAAGACCCGGATCGACAGCATCCGCCCCTCAGACCCGTCGAACCCGAACAGCGCGGGCTACGGGCTCGGCATCGCGAAGTTCGGCCCGCTGGTCGGGCACGACGGCCAGATGCCCGGCTTCAACTCGTTCATGGCGCGCGACAAGGACAAGGACGTGACGGTGATCGTGATGACCTCACTGTTCGCGGCGGCCGACGGCCGGCAGCCGGCCAACGTCCTCGCCCTGGAGATCATCCAGACCCTGTACGGCAGGCCGACCCCGGCTCCGTCCGGTACGTGACCGGCGGGCCACGCAGGCAGGACTGAGCACTTAGGCTGGTCGCTATGCCCCATGTGCCGCAGGAGCTCCTCCCGCCACCGCCGGTCCTGGTGAGCCGCAGTGAGGAACTCGGCTGGCTGCACCAGGTCCAGCGGACCGTGGCCGTCGTGACCGGCCTGCCGGGCGTCGGCAAGCGAGCCCTCGCCCTGACCTGGGCCGAGGCCGCCAGCGCGCAGTACCCGGACGGCCAGCTCCACCTCGACCTCGCCGACCACGCTGGCCCGGGCGGCGGCTTCGACCCGGAGTCGGCCCTCGCGGCACTGCTGCGCAGCATGGGCATCCCGGAGGCCGACCTGCCGCCCAGCCGGGCAGAGCTGGGCAGCAGGTGGCGGACGCTGACCGCGCGGCGGCGGATCCTGCTCTTCCTGACCGGGGTGCGGACCGAGGCCCAGGTTCGTGAGCTGTTGCCCGGCGGGCACGGCAGCCGGGTGGTCGTGGCCAGCCAGCGGCGGATCCACGGCCTCGAACACGCCGAGGACCTCCAGCTCGCCCCGCTGGGCGAGCCGGGTGGCATCCAGCTTCTCGCCGCGCTCGCCGGCGAGGCCCGGGTCGCCGAGGATCCAGCCGGGGCCGCCGCACTGGTGCGCCGGTGCGCCGGGCTGCCCGCCGCGCTGCGTGTGGTGGCCAGGATGCTGAGCAGGGACCGGTTCCTGCCGCTCGGCCGCCTGGCCGGGCGGCTCGGCGACGGTGAGCTGGCCGGCCCGGTCTTCGAGGAGGCATACCAGCAGCTCGGCCCCGAAGCCCAGCAGCTGTACCGGATGCTCGGCCAGCACGAGCTCCGCGAGGTGAGCGCCGAGCTGATCGGCGCGTTCGGGCTGTCCGGCATGGAAGAGCTGCTGGACGCCTGCCTGGCGGACCAGGTGGGCGACGGCCGGTACGAGCTGCACGATCTCCTCCTGGCGCACGCCCGCACGGTGCCCGGTGACCCCGGCGAGGCCTCGGCGGCCCTCGACCGCTGGACGGCGGCGTGCCACCACTACCTGAACAAGGCCGGCCACGGGGCGTTCGCCGTGACCAGCCCGCGACGGCTGACCTTCGCCGGCCGTCCGGCCGGTGCCGACCCCTTCGGCGGCAGTAAGGCCGCTGCGATGGGCTGGTTCGAGGCGGAGTACCCGGCGATCCTGGCCGTGGCCCGGATGTCGGCTCTCGCCGGGGACGGCGGGCTCGCCTGGCAGTTCGCGGACGTGCTCAGCGCGTTCTTCTTCAACCTGCGCCGTCGCCTCGACTGGATCGAGCTCACCCGGCAGGGCATCCTGGCAGCTGCCCACAGTGGACGGATAGATGTCGAGGCCCGGCTGCGCAGCCTGCTGTCCCGCGCGCTCCTGACGGACGACGAGGCGGCCCGCGAGTCAGAGCTCTCCGTCGAACTCGCCGAGCGAGCCGCGCATCCGCTGCTGCTGGCCTCGGTGTGGGAGTTCCGGGGCCGTCACCTGGAAGCGGCCGGCGGGGCGGCCGAGGAGGCCTACCGCAAGTCGTACGAGCTGAACCTCGCCGCCGGTGATCGGCGCGGCGCGGCCCTGGCGCAGCTCTTCCTCGGCCGGCTCACGAAGGACGTTGCCCTGCTCCGGACAGCCATCGCTGAACTCGACGGCGACGAGCGCATGATCGTCCGCGCCAAGCTCGCGATCGGCCAGCTGACCGGCGACCAGGCCCTGCTGGCCGAGGCTGCCAGTTACTTCGCGGTCAACGGCATGCTGACCTACGAAGCCGAGGCGTTGCAGTCACTCGGCACCGATCCAGCCCGGCTGGAGGAGATCCGCGAGCGCCTCGGCCTCGTGTCGTAGCGGCATATTGCCGGTCAGTTGCCTGGTCCCCGGCTCTCCGCGTTGACAGGATCATGAACCTGCCGACTGAGGAGGAC
Organism: Longispora albida DSM 44784; assembly: GCF_000379825.1. Classification (GTDB taxonomy): domain Bacteria; phylum Actinomycetota; class Actinomycetes; order Mycobacteriales; family Micromonosporaceae; genus Longispora; species Longispora albida. The sequence continues at coordinate 442,364 of NZ_KB903834.1, read as the reverse complement.
GCGATGAAGCGAGTTTTCGTGATGCTGCTGGCGATCGGGGCACTGGCGGTTGCCGGAGCCACCTGGACTGGCGAGGCCTGGACGCCGGTGCCTGCCACCTCGCTGGCCGACGACACCGACAGCAGCTTCAAGGGCATGTGACCGGGGTCTACCGGCTGATCGCCCGGTACGCGAGCACCATCGGATCCTCGGCCCCCGCCACAGTGAACGGCTCCCCGTCCCGGGGATGGATCTCGCACCCGCCGGGCACCGGCCGGACCGCCCACGAGCACGGGTACCGGCTGAGCAACCCGGCCGGGTCCGCTCCGGCGATCACGGACGCGGTGTGCAGGAGCCGCTGGTCGGGCTCGGACTCCTCCGCGCAGACCAGTCCCTCGCCGGACAGCCCCGGATAGCGCACGCCGTCGCGGACCGTGAACGTCCTGACTGGACGATGCTCGGGTGCCGGTACCGGCCAGGCGCGGCGGGACGGCTCGGGGCACGTGAGGCCCAGCTGCTCGTAGAGGACCTCCGCCAGCGACACCGGGGCGTCGAAGGCCAGGCTGGCCAGCCCCGGTACCGGTACGGCATCGGCGATCTGGGCCGCAGGGGCGGCATCGGTGAGCCGCGTACCGAGCTGGCCGAGCTGCTCGGCCGGCGTGCCCGGCACCACCTCGGCCCCGAACTCGGCCAGCAGGATCGGCGTGCCGAGCGCCCCGGCGTAGTACGTGACGGAACCGTGGTCGCCGATGACGACGTCGGAGGCGACCAGCGCCGCCTGCCAGCCCTCGTGCGGCGGGACGAGGTGCAGCCCGAGGTCGAGTGCCGGGGCGAGCCACTGCCGGATCTGCCACGGGCTGTGCCCGAACCACGCGTTGGGATGCAGCACCAGCGCCACCTGGAACTCGTCGGCGGGCAGCTCGCGCAGCAGCCGTTCGGCGAGCAGCGGCCGCCGGGCGAGCAGCGACTCGGCCCGCCAGGTGGAACTGAGCAGCACGAGCCGCTGCCCGGCAGAGGTCACGCCGAAAGCCCGCCGGTACTGCTCCCGCATCGGCTGGCTGAGCAGGATCCGTTCCCAGGCGGGATCACCGGCCACGACGGACCGGCCACCGGTCCGCGCGATCTGCGCGACCTGCCCGGGATGCGACAGCACGTGCAGCACGCGCTCGCGGAACTCCGGCCGGGCCAGCCCGGACACCCGCGTCACCCCCGACCGCGAGTCGGGTACCTGCTTGTGGAAGCCCACGCCGTGCGGCAGCAGGACGACGGGGGCGCTGACGTGGGTGAGGTCGACGTTCTCCGAGGCCGTGACCGCGAGATCGAACGTCAGGTGCTCAAGCTGCTCCCAGGGCGCGATCCGGGCTCCGGCGCTGTGGAGCAGGTCCGCGACTCCGGAGTGGAACGCCGAGGTCTCGTCGACCGCGAAGACGACCTGCACCCGCCAGTCACCCCGGAACGCGTCGAGGGCTTCGAGCAGCCGGGTCGTGGAGGTGAATGTCCTGACCAGCCCGAGAACCTTGCGGGTGCCGGCGACGGTCTCCCAGCGGTGCGCGTCCGGCCCGATCGGCACCCGCACCTCGCGGTCACCGAACATCGTGCCACCACCCGGCTCGCGCCCGTGCACCCCGCACCCGGCAGAACGAACAGAACCTCAGACCACCAGAAACAGAAACAGAAGCTGCCCGGCTGCCCGGCTGCCCGGCTGCCCGGCTGCCCGGCTGCCCGGCTGCCCGGCTGCCCGGCTGCCCGGCGTGAATTGTATGGATTCTATAGGTTTTGGCTGGATTCTGCGGGTGCCGCGCTGGACGTGGCCGCGCGTTTCCGGCCCGCCAGGCGAGGCGGCGGGACATCGGCGGGGCATCGGCATCAGGCGGCTACTCCGGCAGGCGGGCCTGGATCAGGAACCAGCGGTTGGAACGGCCCGGAACACCAGGTCGAAGATCTCCCGCCCGGCCTCCACGCCCCGCTGCTCGAACTTCGTCAGCACCCGGTACTCCGGCCGGGCCGCGAACCCCTCGCACGTGTTCTCCAGCCCGGGGTCCGCCGACAGCACCTCCAGCATGACCTCGGCGTACTCTGCCCAGTCCGTCGCGCAGTGCAGCACGCCGCCGGCCGCCAGCCGGGAACGGATCAGCGCGACCAGCTCCGGCCGGATGATCCGCCGCTTGTGGTGGCGGGGCTTGGGCCACGGGTCGGGGAAGTAGATGTGCACGGCGTCGAGGCTGCCGGGCGCGATCCGCTCGGTGAGCAGCACGACGGCGTCGCCCTCGTACACGCGCACGTTGTCCAGCTCGTGCTCCTCGACCAGGCTGAGCAGGTTGGCCACGCCGGCGAAGTGCACCTCGACGGCGAGGTAGTCCCGCCCGGGGTCGGCTGCGGCCATCGCGGCGGTCGCGTCGCCCATCCCTGAGCCGATCTCCAGCACCAGGGGGCGCTCGCTGGTCACGGGGCCCGGTGGCAGCCCGTAGCGGGGCCGGAGCCTGGCGGCTGCGTCCTCGTGGCGGGCGCTGACCCGGCCGCGGCGCGGGTAGAAGGTTTTAATCGCAGTGGTAGTCACAATGGTCCCCAGAATACCCTCGCCCGATGCGCCTTGATCCCTTGCACGAGTGGCCGTCGACACCAGCCGAAGCTGAGGCGATCCAGGACCGGCTGCGTTCCCGTGTGATCTTGTCCGGTGCCCCGGCCGGTGTCCGGACCGTCGCGGGGCTCGACGTCGCCTACGCCGACGACCGGCTCGCCGCCGCGGTCGTGGTGCTCGACGCTGAGACGCTCCAGCCGGTCGACGAGGCGGTGGCCCTCGGCGTCCCGGCCTTCGAGTACGTCCCGGGCCTGTTCGCGTTCCGGGAGATCCCGATGCTGGTCCAGGCCCTGGAGCGGCTCACGGTCACCCCGGATCTGCTGGTCTGCGACGGGCAGGGGGTCGCGCATCCGCGCCGCTTCGGCCTCGCCTGCCACCTCGGCCTGCTCACCGGCCTCCCGGCCATCGGAGTGGCGAAAACCCTTTTCGTCGGTACCCACGACGAGCCGCCCCAGCCCCGCTCCGCCCGCACAGACCTCCTCGACGACGGCGAGGTGATCGGCGCCGTGCTGCGTACCCAGCCGGGGATCAAGCCGGTCTACGTCTCGGCCGGCCACCTGATCGGGCTGGACGAGGCCTGTGACTGGACGCTCAGGCTCGCTCCGCGATACCGGCTGCCGGAGACGACGCGGCTCGCCGACCAGCTGAGCCGTCGCGCCCTGTCAGCACCATGACGGCGACGACGACGGCGAGGATGCCGGCCGTGAGGTGGATCGGCGCGCCGGTGAACGGCGTGAGCAGCGCCAGCCCGGCGGCCACCGGGAACACCCACTTCAGCCCGGCGTCCCGGTGCGGGCAGATCTGGAGCAGCCAGACCGTCAGCAGGTAGACGGCGACCGGGATGGCGACGGCGAATCCGGCGGCCGTACCGGACAGGTGGGCCTTCCCGGTGTCATAGTCGACAGCCACGGCCAGCCCGGCCCCGACAGCCGCCGTCGAGCCGAAGATCAGATAGTGGCCGTACCCCCAGCGGAAGGCGGCCTTCGCCGACGACAGCAGCTCGTGCGACTCCTTGTCGAAGTAGATCCACCACATCGAGAAGACGATCACGAGCCCGGCGACCGCCAGGCCGATCAGCGTGCCGGAGTGCCCGCCGGCGTCGATCGCGCCCTGGAAGGCCAGCGTGGCGGCCAGCACGGACTCGCCGAGCACGATCAGCGTGAACAGGCCGTACCGCTCGGCGATGTGGTGCGGGTGCCACGTGGTCGGCTCTGTCCGCTCGGCGAGTACCGGGACCAGCAGCTCAAGCCCGACGAAGAGGACGAACAGCGGCAGAGCCCAGCTCGACGGCGCGAACAGGAACGCCACCCACAGCGCCTGCATGATCGCGACCCCGGCCGCGTACCGGATCGCGGTCGTCCGGCGCGGCGGGTCCGACCGGGCGGCCCGCAGCCACTGCGAGACGATCGCGATCCGCATGATCACGTACCCGATGACCACGACCAGGAAGTCGCCGTCGTCGAAGGCCCGCGGGATCCCGGCGGCCAGCACGAGCGCCCCGGCGATCTGGACGAACGTCGTGACCCGGTACGGCCCGTCGTCGGTGTCGTACGCCGAGGCGAACCAGGTGAAGTTCATCCAGGCCCACCAGATCGCGAAGAACACCATCAGGTACCTGACCAGCGCCAGCCCGAAGTGGTTCTCGGCGAGCGCGTGGTGCAGGCTCGTCCCCGCCTGGGCGACGGCGACCACGAAACACAGGTCGAAGAAGAGTTCGAGGGGCGTGGCGGCCCGGTGTTCCTCGTGCCGTTCCCGCGCGCCCATCCGCCTGTACCACCGCATGGGAGTGATCATCGCAGGTCCGGGGATCGTATTTCCGGCAAACGCCGGACCTACCAACATCAATGCCCCGGAGTCCATACTCGACAGATGGTGTTCACTCCGGAATTCCAAGCCAATCCACACCCTGTCTACGCGCGGTTGCGGGCCGAGCTGCCCGTGCACCAGGTGACACTGCCCGGCGGCATGCTGGCCTGGCTGGTGACCCGGTACGAGGACGCGCGGCTCGCCCTGACCGACCCCCGGTTCGTGAAGCAGGGCCTGACCACGCCCACCGGCCCGAACGCGGAGATCGCGCCGGACGTCCTGGCCGCGATGAGCAGCCACATGCTCAGCTCCGACCCGCCGGACCACACCCGCCTGCGCCGCATGGTGTCCGCGGCCTTCACCCACCGCCGGGTCGAGCAGCTCCGGCCCAGGGTCGAGGAGATCACGGCCGGCCTGCTCGACGAGATGGCCGGTCAGGACACAGTGGACCTGATCGACGCCTTCGCCTTCCCGCTGCCGATCCAGGTGATCTGTGAACTGCTCGGCATCCCCGGGGCCGACCGGGAGTCGTTCCGCGACTGGTCGAACACGATCGTCGCCGGGGTGGTGGCGGGAGAGAAACTGCCGATCGCCTTCGCCGCCCTGCTCGGGTACCTCCGCGAACTGATCGCCGACAAGCGCGCGCACCCGGCCGAGGACCTGATCTCCGCGCTGATCGAGGTCCAGGAGGCCGACGGCGACCGGCTCACCGAGAACGAGCTGACCTCCACCGTGTTCCTGCTGCTCCTGGCCGGCCACGAGACGACGGTCAACCTGCTCGGCAACTCGGTCTACCTGCTGCTGTCCGAGCGCGAGCGCTGGGAGAAGCTCCGCGCCGACGCCGAGACCCTGCTGCCGACGGCCATCGAGGAGTTCCTCAGGTACGAGAGCCCGGTCGAGACGGCCACCTTCCGGATGGCGGCGGAGGACATCACCCTCAGCGGCGTGACCATCCCGGCAGGCGACGCCGTACTGGTCGGCCTGCTCGCCGGCAACCGGGACGGCGGCCGGTTCCCGGAGGCCGGCCTGCTCGACATGGCCAGGACGGAGAACCCGCACCTCGCCTTCGGGCACGGCATCCACTACTGCCTGGGCGCCCCGCTGGCCAGGCTCGAAGCCCGGATCGCGCTCGGCGGGCTGCTCAGCCGCTTCCCCGACCTCCGCCTCGCCGTACCGGCCAGCGAGCTGGAATGGCGGCCGGGCGTGCTGATGCGCGGCCTGCTCGCGCTGCCGGTGACGGGCCTGACCTCTTAAGAGGTTGGCAGGTGCCGGCCGGGTGCGGGATCGTTGCTGGCCGGCACCGGGCCGGTGGTCACGGAGTACAAAGAAGAGGTTTGCGTGATGGAGACGGTGGCCGAGCTGAGGCAGGCCCTGGCAAGCGGCGCCCGCCCGAAGTATCTGCACTTCTGGGGGCACCGCCCGCAGCGGGACGGCAGCGTCGGGGCTGGCTGCCTGAGCCAGTGGTGGCCGTCGCGGTTCGAGGTGGACGGCCTGGTCTACGCCACGGCCGAGCACTACATGATGTGGTCGAAGGCCACACTGTTCGGCGACGACGAGATCGCGGCGAAGACGCTGGCCGCGTCGACCCCGGGAGCGGTCAAGGCACTCGGCCGCCAGGTGCGCGGCTTCCAGCAGGAGCTGTGGGAGGCTGAACGTTTCCGGATCGTGGTGGCGGGCAACGCGGCGAAGTTCGGCCAGGACGCTGAGCTGGGCGCGTATCTGGCGGGCACGGGGAACAGGGTGCTCGTCGAGGCCAGCCCGGTCGACCGGATCTGGGGGATCGGCCTGGCAGCCGACGACCCGCGCGCTGGCAACCCACAGCAGTGGCGCGGCCTGAACCTGCTGGGGTTCGCCCTGATGGTGGTCCGTAATGGATTGTCGCCAGCCTGACGATGGCCGCTAGGTTGTCCCGATGACTGATGAAGATCTCAAGCCGTACTTCGCGGCAGCAGCAGCCAACCTCGTCTACAACGCCCCGGTGTCCCCCGAGCGGGTCGAGGACCTGATCAGCAGGCTGACACCGGACGCGCCGGACTGGCGGGCACTCGACCTGGGCTGCGGAAACGGCGAGTTCCTGATCCGGCTGTGCAAGGAGCACGGCATCCCGGGTGCCGGCGTCGAGATCTTCCCCGCCGACCGCGAGGTCGCCCTGAAGCGCGCAGCCGAACTCAAGGCCGAGGACCTGCTCGCCTTCCACACCGCCGACGCGACGACCTGGACCGAACCGGCGAACCTGGTCGTCAACGTCGGAGCCGGGCACATCTGGGGATCGACAGCCTCGGCCCTGACCGCCCTGCACAAGCTCACCGCGCCGGGCGGCATGCTCCTGTTCGCCGACGGCTTCTACGAGAAGGAACCGAGCGAGCAGGTCCGCGAGATGTTCGGCGACCTGCCGGACCTGAACGGATTCGCGGCGGCAGCCGTCGCTGCGGGCTTCCGCGTGCTCTACCTGGGTCAGTCCACGCTGGACGAATGGGACGCCTTCGAGTCGGACTGGCGGGCCGGCATCGAGTACCTGGAGTCGCCCGGCGGCCGGGCCTTCGCCGACAAGCGCCGCGAGGAGTACCTGACCGGCTACCGGGGCGTCGTCGGCTTCGCCTGGAGCATCCTGACGCCGGCCTAGATCTCGTAGACCCGCTCGGCGGGCAGGAGAGCCGTGGCCCGATCGGTGTCGCCGGCGCGGACGAGGTCATGGATCTCGGTCGCCAGCCCGGTGACATCGGTCAGGCCCACGATCCACTCGTCGGCATACCGGCCCGCCGCCTCCCCGCCGAGCCCCACCTGGAGCGAGCGGCAGGGAAGCGGCCGCAGGTGCAGGTCACGCTCCGGGTCCCACTGGACGCGGACAGGGCTCGTCTTGAGCTGCTGCGCCCAGGCGGCCCGGCTGGCGTGCACGTCCGGGTCGTAGTGGCTCAGGCAGGCGTTCGCGAGCGCCCACTCGAAGCCAGCCCGGGTGATCTCGACCGCGAGGACCCGTTCCTGGCCGGGCTTGGCCGCCCAGCCGCACCGGTACATCATCCACAGGAACGACGGCTTGATCCACGTCATCCGCTCCCGCTTGAACGGCGCCACGAACCGGCCGGCCGCGAGGGCCGGCTCGGCGATCGCGGGGGAGTAGGCCTGGTAGACGGTGATGGTGTCCACTATGTACACGGCGCGGATCTGGTGCCGGGGCGCGGCCTGTTCAGTCATCGCTTCGCCATTCACTGCTTCGTCACGCGAAGTCTTCCAGTACGGCGGCGACCTTCGCCTGGCCTTCCGCGATGAAAGCCGGGTTGGAGTCCCAGTAGTACGGCAGGCCGACGAGCGCCGTCGACAACGCCCAGCCCCGGCCCCGCCGCCACGTGTCCTCGTCGTACCCGGAAGCCTCCCGGAACACCTGCCGCGTCCGCGCGTCGAACATGCTCCAGCCCGGCGCCAGGTCCGGAGCGGGATCCCCGAGGCCGAGCCCGCCGAAGTCGATGACAGCGGAGAGCCTGCCGTTCTCGGCGAGCAGGTTGCCGGCCTGGATGTCGCCGTGGATCCACACCGGAGGCTTGTCCCACGGGGTCGCAGCCAGGGCGTCGTCCCAGGCGGCGGTGACGCGGGCCGTGTCGACCCGGCTGCCGAGTTCCGCGATCGACTCGCGGGTCCACTCGTCCCGGGCAGCCAGCGGCACGCCCCGGGTCATGCCGGTCTTCACCGGGCCGCCCGTGGTGTCCACGGTGTGCAGGGCCCGGACGAATGTGCCCAGGTCGACGGCGGCCTGCTCGTAGTCGAGGTTGCCGGCGGTCGGGTTCTCGCCGGACAGCCACGGGGCCACCGACCACTTCCACGGGTACCACTCACCGGGCGCACCCACAGCCACCGGAGCCGGAACAGGCAGCGGGAGGTGCGGCGCGAGTACCGGCAGCCACCGCTCGTCATTGGTCGCCTGATCCGTCGCGCTCTCGATCCGCGGCATCCGGGCGACCAGCTCGTCGCCGAGCCGGAACAGCAGGTGATCGGTACCGGCCTGCTCGACGGGCGTCACGTCCAGCCCGGCCCACTGGGGAAACTGCGTGGCCACCAGCCGTCGCACCAGCGCGGCGTCAGCTTTGATCTCGTCTTTGTGCATCATCGGGAGCGAAGCCTAGCCCCGCCCAGCAACCCGGTCACCTGATTACTGCCTGAAGCACTGTCACGAGCCACCCCGCCCGTAACGGAAAGCAGGGCTGGCTCACCTCTCGGGCCAGCCCTGCTTCTTCGTTACGTCGCTATCCCTACACGCTGGTGCTGTACCGGCGACGCCGCGCTGCAACCACGAACGCCGCGCCAGCACCCATGAGCGCAACAGCCACACCACCGATGACCATCGCGTTCGTACCCGTCACCGGCAGCTCGGTACCGGTGGGCGAACCCTTGGCGGGTGGCACATTCGCGCCGGTAACCGGAACCACGCTGGAACTCGGGCTCGGGGTCGTGCTCGGAGTGGAGGCGACACGCTTCAGGGCGATCGTGACCTCAGTGTTCTTGTCGGCGAACACCTCGACGTCGGCGACCTCGCCCGGGAAGTAGGCGCCCGCGGGCGGGTACGGCTTCAGCTTGTACTTGCCGGGCTTGACCTTCGCGAACGTGTACTGGCCAACGTTGGTCGTGGTCTCACTGATAACCTTGCCCGAGAGATCGAGCAGCTCGATGCGCGCGCCGTTGACATACGAGGGTCCTTGCTGCGGCGGGTCCAGCCGGACATGCATGACGCCGCTGATCGAGCCCGCCGCACCCGGTACCGACACGTGGGCGATGGCAGTGTTGTCGCCCACGCTGGCCTCGCCATTGCGGGCGTCGGCCCGGAGGAAGAAACTGGCTCGCGTGTTCTGGGCCGCGCCCTGTGGCACGGTGCAGGTCCAGGTGAAGTCCTTGGCCGCCCCTGGAGCGAGGCTGAACTCGGCCTTCAGATCATCGGCGTTCTGACAGACGACTACCCAGTTCGTCTCCGGGCCGCCGGCCGAGAAGTGCACACCTTCCGCAGCCACGGAACCCTTGTTGGACACCTTCGCCGACAGCGTGACCGTGTCGCCGACCTTCGCCTCGGCCCGGTCGAACGCGGCCGTGAACACGATGTCCGGCTTCTCTGCGGCGTGGGCCGGCGCGGCATACAGCACCGGAATGGCCGCGCCGAACACGACGGTACCGGCAGCAAGAACTGCCTTGCTAGTACGCATTTATCCTGCTCCCCGTGGTTGTCGACGCGGAGGGTTCACGCGTCGAACAGCCGAAGCTATGCGCGGCGGGTAGGTTTGTCGACCCCGTTCCACGTCACTGTGGAACATGTCATACCGCCGCCGGCCAGGCTGTCATGTCACAACCAGCAGGGCTGTCTCGTCTCAGGTACGGACAATGGGTGGTTTGCCGGCGGGGAGGAAACAGCATGACCAGGACAGAGGAATTCGAGGATCTCCGGCCACTGCTGTTTTCCATCGCGTACCGGATCCTCGGCAGCGTGAGCGAGGCCGAGGACGCCGTCCAGGAGACCTGGCTCCGCTTCGAAGCCTCCACCACGGAACCGGTGTCCGCCAAGGCTTTCCTCTCCGCCGTCGTCACGCGGATCTCGATCGACGTACTGCGCTCCGCCCGGCTGCGCCGCGAGGAGTACGTGGGCCCGTGGTTCCCCGAGCCGCTGCTCACCGACCCGTACGAGGATCCGGAACGGTCAGCCGAGCTGGCCGACTCGGTGTCGATGGCCGCCCTCCTGCTGCTCGAACGGCTCAGCCCGCTCGAACGCGCGGCTTTCGTACTCCGCGACGTGTTCGGCTTCGGCTTCGACGAGATCGCCTCAACGGTCGGCCGCTCGGAGGCCGCCTGCCGCCAGCTCGTCGTCCGGGCCCGCCGCCACATGGACGAGGGCCGGCCACGGTTCGACGCCGACCGCAGGGAACGCGAGGAACTGGCCAGCCGGTTCTTCGAAGCCTTCCGCGAGGGCGACGTCGAGGGACTCCGCGAACTCCTCGCCGCCGACGTCCACCTCGTCGGCGACGGCGGCGGCAAGGCACCACAGTGGAGCCGGGCCATCTTCGGCGCCGACAAGGTCGCCAGGCTGCTCGCCGCCGTCGTCCCGCCACTGCTCCGGCTCGGCGTCGTCGTCGAGGCCTGCGAACTCAACAGCGAACCGGGCGCGATCTTCCGCGACCGCGACGGCGGAGTCCTCAACACGTGGGCGCTGGAGATCCTGGACGGCCAGATCCAGGCGATCCGCGCCGTGACCAACCCCGACAAACTCACCCACGTCGGCCCACTCGCCGACGCCTGGTCCCTGACCCGCCAATTCCAAGACCAACGCCGCCACGACACGGGTACGGCGGGCGCGGAGTAGAAAACCCCGATCGGTCAGCGTTTCCGCTGGTCGATCGGGGTCCTGCCTGGCTGGTGCTGCTGGTGCCCCCGAGAGGATTCGAACCTCCGACACACGGTTTAGGAAACCGATGCTCTATCCCCTGAGCTACGAGGGCAGCCCTGAGAGTCTAGCGAAGTCTCCGGGATCCGGCTGGCTCCGGGTGCCTTCCGAGCCGGCACACGGTTTCCTGAACCGCGCCGCTCACGTCGCGGGGGCGCCGCGCGGCCGGCCGTAGCTGTGGATGGGCATCTGGTTCATCGGGGCCATCTTGATCCGCTCGCCGGGCTGCGGGGCGTGGATCACGCGGCCCGCTCCGGCGAAGATCCCGACGTGGTGCAGGTCGTCGAAGTAGAAGATCAGGTCGCCCGGGCGGAGTTCGGCGGCTCCGATGCGTTCGGTGGCGTCGCGTTGCATGGCCGCGCTGTGCGGGAGGTTGATCCCGGCCGAGCGCCAGGCGGCCAGGACGAGGCCGGAGCAGTCGTATCCGCTGGGCCCGTCCGACCCGAAGATGTACGGCGACCCGATCGCCCGGTACGCGAACTGGACGACGGACCCCGACTTCCCTGCCCGGTACGGCGGGACGTAGCTGTCGCGCGGTTCGGCCCGGCTGCTGCGCGCGTCGCCCCAACGGGCGGTGGTCAGCTCGTTGAGCTGCTGTTCGATCGTCGCTTTGCGGGTCGCGATGTCGCGTTCGGCGCGGGTCTGGGTGTCGAGTACCTGGTCGAGGGTTCTGAGCTGCTTCTCGAGCCCGGTCTTGGCCTTGTTCAGGTCCCTGATCTGGCGGTACTGCCGCGCGGCGAGCTGGTCCACCGTCATCAGCCGTTCGGCGATCTCCGCCGGGGACTTGGTGGCCAGCAGCGCGTTGGCCCCGGCCAGCGACCCTCCTTTGTAGAGGGAGGCGGCCAGTTCGGCGACCTGGAAGCTGAGGTCGGCCACCCGGGCGCGCAGCGGGCCGAGCTGGCCGGTCAGTGCCGCTACCTTCGCCTTGGTGCCCTTGAGCTGCTCGCGAGCCTGGTCGTACTTCTCGATGACCGTCGCGAGCTGCCCGACAGCCTGGTCGATCGCCTGGTCGGGGCTGGGAGGGTCCGCCGCCGCCGGGCTGGGCGTGAGCACCAGCAGGAGAACAGCGAACCCAGCGGGGAGCAGAGCCTTCACCGAGCGAGGATAGAAAAGTGGTCAAAATTGGGCAAGTCCACACGCCGGAAAGGCCAACCCGGACCGCGAGTTGCCAGACGGCACGCCCGGGCCGAATAGTGTGAGCCATGTCCGACGCGACCAGCAGCCCGCCCGTCCGGCTCGGCGCCTTCATCGGCGGGCTGGCCGTGGCCCTGACCGCCGGATACCTGATCGGCAAGGTCGCGCCGAACGACCCGGCCCAGCCGGCCGCGCACAACCACGGCGGCACGAAGACCACCGCCGCCAGCCCCGGCGGCGGTCACGACCACACGGCCCCCGCCGTCACCGGGTTCGCGATCAGCCAGGACGGCTACACCCTGGTCCCGGCCCGGACCACCTTCACGGCCGGCGAGACGGCCCCGCTCAGCTTCACGATCGCCGGCCCCACCGGCAAGCCGGTCACCGACTTCGCCGTCAAACACGAGAAGAAGCTGCATCTCCTGGTCGTGCGTCGCGACCTGACCGGATATCAGCACATTCATCCGGTACTGGGGGAGGCCGGCCGCTGGGAGGTCCCCCTGACCCTCCGCGAGCCCGGCAGCTACCGGATGTTCGCCGACTTCACCACAGGCTCCACGGAACTCACGCTCGGAGCCGACCTGACCGTCCCCGGCGTCGTGACCCCGCAGCCGCTCCCGGCCCCGGCCCGCGAGGCGAAGCCGGGCGGGCACGACGTCACGTACGAGGGCACGCCCCGGGCCGGCTCCACGCAGCCACTTCTCTTCCGGGTGTTCGCCAGCGGCAGCCCGATCACGAACATCGAGAAGTACCTCGGGGCCTACGGTCACCTGATCGTCCTGCGCGAGGGCGACGCCGGCTACGTGCACGCGCACGCCGAGACCGACCTCGCCGGCGGGGCGATCAAGTTCTGGTTCGCCGCGCCCAGCCCCGGCCGGTACCGGGCCTTCCTGGACTACCAGGTCGGCGGCACCGTCCGGACAGCCGAGTTCACGATGCAGGTAGGGCCCGGGCCAGCCACGGGCTGACCTGCCACTCGCCGAGCAGCGCGCGGTACTCGTCGGCACCGGCCGGCGCTGCACCGCGACGTGCCCGGATCAGCAGGTTACGGGGCGTGTGCGCGGAGTCGACGAACTCGGCGACCTCCACCTTGTACCCGAGCTGCCGCAGGATCAGCGCCCGCAGCGTGTCCGTGAGCACGTCGGCGAACCGTTCCCGCAGGATCGGCTGCCCCACGATCGGCGAGGAGTGCTTCTTCAGCTGGCTCGCCAGGTCGTGATGGCAGCACGGGGCGGCCAGGATGTACTCGGCACCCCACTCCACCGCCCGGGCCAGCGCCTCGTCCGTCGCCGTGTCGCACGCGTGCAACGCCAGCACCACGTCAGCCGAGTCGACCGGGGCGTCCAGAATGGTCCCCGCGACGAACGTGACCTTGCCTGCCCACCCGAGCCGCTCGGCCAGCTCCGTGTTCCGCTTGCGCTGGTCCTCGCGGATGTCGACGCCGACGACCTCGGTGTCGAGCCCCTTCAGCGTCAGGTACCGGTACGCGGCGAAGGTCAGGTACGCGTTGCCGCAGCCCAGGTCCACGATCCGCTTCGGCCTCGCGTCGCCGAGCGTCGCGTCGAGGGCCCGCAGGAACGCGTCGACCTGACGGCGCTTGGCAGCGTTGCCGCCGATCACGTCGTAGATCGGGTCGTCGGGCGGCAGCAGGTACGCCTTCTTGCGGTCGTGAGCGGTGTCGGCGGCGTCCCGCGAGGCCGCCTGCCGGGACACCTGGGCCTCGCCCTTCTTCGTCACCCGGAGCTGGATGGTCTCCGTGGTGGTCTCGACATGCCAGTTCCCGAAGGGCTCGGCGAGCAGCTCGGCGACCAGCGGGTCACCGAAGTCCACATTGGACGTGTGCGGCCGGTCCGACGTCGCCACCACCTGGAGCAGGCGGTTGCCCTTGATGGTCACCGGGCGGAGCTCGACCCGGCTCCACCGCGGCGTCTCCGACCGGCGCTTGCCGGCCGCGACCGCCCTGACCAGGGCATCGGGGTCGGTCAGCCGGGCACGGAGCTCGTCGAGGACATCAGGGAGTGGCAGTTGTGGCATGTGCGGCCTGTCGTTGTCGGTACGCCTTGGTCTTGCTGCGGTTTCCGCAGATGTCCATCGAACACCACCGGCGGGAGGAATTCTTGGAGGCGTCGTAGTACGCCCAGCCGCAGTCGTCGGCCGGGCACACCTTCATCCGCCGCCAGTCGGGCTCACCGGCCAGCACGATGTCGGCCAGGACCTCGGAGAGCACCGCACGCGCGCCGTGCCCAGCCGGTACGAGATCAGGCCAGTGGACCACCAGCGGCAGCTCGGCCGCGACGGCGCGCAACCCGGCAGGGTCTCGCGGCGCGCCACCCCGGTGATGGGTGACGGCCTCGGCCCGCAGCTCGTCGCGGAGCCGCCGGGCCAGCAGCAGGTCCCCGGCCTCCGGGATGGCCCCGGCCAGCCGCGCGGCGGTGTGCGGCCGGCCCAGCTCGGCAGCCAGCGGCGCCTGCGTGGCCAGCCAGGAGCCGAACCTGTCGAGCGCGATGGCGTCGTCCGGCCCGGTCTCGGCGATCTCCACGGAGTTCAGGAAAGCCTTGACGAGCCAGAGCCGGTCGGGAACAGTCCTGGTCATCCATCCAGACTACTGGCTGGCCGGCTGTGTGCTGAGTCTCATCTATGCCGAATGGCCGTCAGGACGGCTCCGACCATGCCGTCTGGATGAGGTTGATGCCGTCCTTCCGGCGGACCAGCGTGCCACGGCCCGGCGGGAGGATGCTCGGCTTCAGGTTGCCGAAGAGCACACCCTCGTCCTTGTTGCCCGACATCATCAGGCCCGGGCAGTCCAGCTCGCGGAGCCGCTGGATCACCGGGTCGTACATGGCACGCGAGGCGCCACCCATCCGGCGGGTCAGGATCAGGTGCAGGCCGAGGTCGCGGGCCTGTGGCAGGTACTCGCTGAGCATCGTCAGCGGGTTGCCGGCGCTGCCAGCCACCAGGTCGTAGTCGTCGACCAGCAGGTAGACGTCCGGCCCGTACCACCAGCTGCGGTCCTTGAGCTGCTGCGGCGTCACGTCCGGGCCGGGCAGCCGGTCCTTCATCGCCGCCTGCACCGAGCCGAGGATCTCCGAGAAGGCCTGGCCGGACGGCGCGTAGCCGAGCAGGTGGTCCTGCCCGAACGCGCCGAGCAGCGAACGCCGGTAGTCGGCGACGATGATCCGGGCCTGGTCCGGGGTGAACTGCTGCTCGATCGTCTGGCCGATCACCCGCAGCAGGTTGGACTTGCCGCTCTCGGAGTCGCCGAACACGATCAGGTGCGGGTCGTTGCCGAAGTCCATCATCACCGGCGCGAGCTTCGTCTCGTCGATACCGATCGGCACGCCCAGCTTGGCGTCGACCCTCGGCAGCTCCGAGATGTGCAGCAGCTCCGGCAGCAGGCGGACCTTCGGGGCCGTCGCGTGCGACCAGGCGCCACGGATCTGGCTGACCAGCGCGGAGACGCCCTCGGCCAGGTCGTCGGTCGTCTTGGTGCCGTCCATCCGGGGGATGGCGGTGAGGAAGTGCAGCTTCTCCTTGGTGACACCACGGCCGGGCGTGCGCTCCGGCACGTTGGCGGCGGCGCGGCGGTCCAGCTCGGACTCGCCCGGGTCGCCGAGGCGCAGCTCGACCTTCGTACCGAACAGGTCGCGCATCGCCATCCGGATCTCGCCCCACCGGGTCGCGGCGGTGATCACGTGGATACCGAAACCGAGACCGCGTGAGCAGAGGTTCAGCACGGACTGCTCGAAGTTCTCGTAGTCCTGCTTGAAGCCGCCCCAGCCGTCCACGACCAGGAACACGTCACCGAACGGGTCGTCGGCGAACTCGCCGGCCGCGCGCCGCCTGCGGTACGTGGCCATCGAGTCGATGCCGTGCTGGGTGAACTTGGCCTCCCGGCTGTCCAGCAGGGCCGTGACCTCGGAGATCGTCCGGCGGATACCGTCGGCCTCCATCCGGGTGTACACGGCGCCGACGTGCGGCAGGTCCTTCATCGACACGAGCGTGCCACCGCCGAAGTCGACGCAGTAGAACTGCGCCTCGCGCGGCGTGTGGGTCAGCGCCACGGACGCGATGAGCGACCGGAGCAGCGTGGACTTGCCGGACTGCGGGCCGCCGACGACGGCCACGTGACCGCCGGCCCCGTCCAGCTCCAGGTACATCGGGTCACGGCGCTGCTCGTACGGCTTGTCGACGATGCCGACCGGCACGCGCAGCTGACCGGCACCCGGCCAGTTCGCCGGCGTGAGGCCGCGCTGCGGGTCGATCGCCAGCGGCGGGAGCAGCTCGGCGACGGTCGGCGGCTCGGACAGCGGCGGCAGCCACACCTGGTGGGCCGGCGGGCCCTGGCCGCGCAGCTTCTCCACGATCACGTCGAGCATGGAGGCCTGCTTGCCCTGCTGCTCCGGCGTCGCCTCCTCGATCTCGACCGGCACGTCCGGCACCTCGGGGATCGGCACGTACGCCACGTCGTAGGGCACGATCCGCCGCTGGAGCAGCGTGTGCGACTTGGCCTGGATGCCGGTCGGCCGGTACGTGCCGGACACGTACGCGCCACGGAACCGGTGCAGGGGACCAGCCGCGTCGGACTTCAGGTACCCGTGGCCGGGCGCGTTGGGCAGCTCGTACGCGTCGTTGACGCCGAGGACGATGCGGGACTCGACGGCGGAGAAGGTCCGCAGGCCGATCCGGTACGACAGGTAGGTGTCGAGGCCGCGCAGCTTGCCCTCCTCCAGCCGCTGCGAGGCGAGCAGGAGGTGCACGCCGATCGACCGGCCGATCCGCCCGATCTGGACGAACAGGTCGATGAAGTCGGGCTTGGCGACGAGCATCTCGGAGAACTCGTCACAGATCATCAGCAGGCTGGGCAGCGGGGCCAGCGGCTCACCGGCCAGCCGGGCCTTCTCGTACTCGTACCGCGAGACGTAGTTGCCGGCCGAGCGCAGCAGCTCCTGCCGCCGCGTCATCTCACCGGCGATGGCGTCCTGCATACGGTCGACCATCGGCAGCTCGTCCGACAGGTTGGTGATGACCGCGCTGGTGTGCGGGAGCACGTCGAGGGACGCGAACGTCGCACCACCCTTGAAGTCGACGAGGACGAAGTTGACTTCCTCGGACGAGTGGTTGATGGCGAGCGCCGCCACGATCGTCCGCAGCAGCTCGGACTTACCCGAACCGGTCGCGCCGATGATCAGGCCGTGCGGGCCCATGCCCTCCTGGGCCGCTTCCTTGATGTCGAGGTCGACGGGCACGCCGTCCGGCCCGACGCCGAGCGGGATGCGCAGCTTCTCCCGGTTGGGCCGGGGGTGCCAGCTGATCCGGGGGTCGACCTTGGCCGCGTCGGCGACCCCGAGCAGCTCGGGCAGCTCGGTCGCGACGTTGAGCACTTCCTCGCTGTTGCCGCCGCTGGTCTGCAACGACAGCCGGTACGGCGCGAGCTGGCGTGCCAGCCCCTCCGCCTGCTCCAGCGTCATCCGGTCCGGCGCGCCGAGCGGGATCGTCCGGTCGCCACGCAGGCCCTGGACGCTGGCCGAGGTGGCCTCCAGCGTGAGCAGCCCCGGCCAGCCGTGCCTCGGCGTGAAGCCGGACAGGTCGATCACCGTCGTACCCTGCAGGCCCTGGCCCGCCAGGTGGCAGGAGGGCGAGGCCTCGCCGCCGTCGAGGATGACGACCAGGTGCGGCATGCTCGTGATCGGCTTGGCGTCGGCAGCGTGCCGTGGCCGGGCCGACACCTCCTCGCCGAGCAGCTCCTCCAGCTCGTCGAGGCTGCTGAACACCATCCGCAGCGGGCCGGCCGCGTCGCTGACCGGCTCGTACATGCTGTGGGGCAGCCACTTCACCCACGACCACTCTGCGACCCGCTGGGCGTTGGTGACGACAGCGATCCGCATGTCCTCCGGGGACTGGAACGTGGCGAGCTGGCACAGCATCGACCGGGTCAGGTCGGTGACGACGGCACGCTCGCCGCGCATCACGAGCCGGCTGAACGAGCGGACGGACAGCGCCATCGGCACGTCGTGCACAGTGGAGTGGGTCCGGACGAACCGCCGCAGGGCGATCGCGGTCATCGGCTCCAGGTCCTCGACCGGCTTGGTCTCCGGCGTGATGATCTGCACCGCGAGCTTCTGGGGGCCGACGGCCACCCGGGTCTCGCCGAAGTCGCCGTCCGGTGGCCTCCGCTCCCACCGGCGGGCCGACGCGGCGATCGCCCAGAGCGCGTCGGGCTCCGGCTGGCGGAACTGGAGGGCCTCACGCTGCTGCGCCGCCGCCTTGCGCGCACGCTTCCGCATCTGCGTCAGGTACCGCATGTAGTCGCGGCGTGAGTGGTTGAGCTCGGCCTTCTTCTCGCCGCTGCCCTGGGTGAACTGGCTGACACCCATGCCGAGCATCGAGAGGCCGAACAGCGCGCCGGTGATCCACGGCATCGCGGAGTTGCCGCCGCCACGGCCCGCGTACATGAACATCATCGCGCCCATGCCGGCGAGCATGGGCAGGACCATCAGGACCTGGCCGAGGCCTTTCGGGTTCGGTTCTGGAAGATCGGGCGGCGACTCCAGCAGCAGCTCCCCGCGGGGAATCTGCGGCCCGGCCTGCCGTGCCGGCCTTCGGAACAGAACGGTACCCATGCCACCTCCTGAGATTTGCTCAGTCTAGGTAGTCTCAGCAAGCCAGGCTGGCACGGAGGGGAGAGGGTCGATGGCGGTCACGGCGGGCTTGTGCCGGATCACCGTGAAGGCACCGAAATCACGGCTTGACATCTCCTTGCCCGGAGACGTCCCCTTTGCGGATATGATGCCGACCCTGCTGCAGTACGCGGGGACGGACCTTGCCGACGACGGCGCGATGCAGGGCGGCTGGGTGCTCTCCCGGCTCGGCGGAGACGTGCTGGACAGCACAAAGACCGCCACCCAGCTCGACCTCCGCGACGGCGAGATCCTCTACCTGACTCCGCGCTCGCAGGTCGCGCCGGACTATGTGTACGACGACACGGTCGACGCCGTGGCCTCCGCCGCCGTGGACCGGGGCGGCAAGTGGCGCCTGTCACACACCCGGCGTTACTCGGTCGCGGTCGGCATCGGCGCCCTCGCTGGCGGCCTGCTCGCGATCCTCTTCTCCGGCACGACGATGGCGGCGGGTGCCGTCGGTCTCGGCCTCGGCGTGCTCCTGCTCGTCCTCGCGGCGATCATGTCCCGGGTGGCCGGCGACAGCATGGTCGGCGCCGCGTGCGGGCTCGTCGCCGCCGCGTACGGCACGGTCGGCGGCCTGCTGCTCCTGGCGGACTCTGTCTCCACGCTCGACGGCATCAACGTCCTGATCGCCGCCGCCGCGATGCTGTTCTTCGTGCTGCTCGCGGCAGTGGCGGTCGGCGACGCGCGGCCGGTGTTCATCGGGGCAGGCGTGGTCTCGGTGATGTTCCTGATCGGCGCGGTGACGGGCGTTCTCTTCGGACTGTCGCCGTCCGGCGGTGCCGCCGTGGTGTCCGCGATCCTGGTCCTCGGCCTGCCCTCGCTGCCCATGAACGCCTACCGGCTCGCCAAGCTCCCGATGCCGACCATCCCGACCGGCCCGGCCGACCTGCGCGCCGACAACGAGATCGTCGACGGCGGGCGCGTGCGGCGCGGCGCGGACACCGCCGACCAGTACCTGGCGGGGCTCCTGGGTGGCGTGGCCTTCACGGCTGTCGGCGTGCTGCTCCTGGTGGTGACCGGTGGCGGGATGCAGGGCGCTCTGCTCGGCACAGTCCTGTCCCTGGTCCTGCTCACCCAGGCCCGCGTCTTCCACGGCTGGCTCCAGCGCCTGCCGCTCCTGCTCACCGGCGCGATTGGCCTGGCACTCGTCGCCCTGGCCAGCTTCTCCGCCAGTTCCCCGCTGATCCGGCTGGCCGTCGTCCTCGCAGCCCTCCTGATCCTCGCTGGGATCAGCCTGGTCTACGGCCTCGGCGTCGCCGGCAAGCGGATCTCCCCGGTCTGGGGCCGCACCCTCGACATCCTCGAGATCATCCTCATCCTCGGCGTCGTCCCCCTCGCCGCCTGGGTCTGGGGCATCTACGAATGGATCCGCTCCATCAAGGGGTGATAGACCCGTTGAGCGAAAATCTGAGCTGCGCAGAACAAAAGCCCATGTACAACCAGTACACGGGCTTTTGTTCTGCTTGTCAGATTTCCGCTCAACGGGCCACTTCGCCTTAGATCAAGATCAAAAGCTTGAAGAGCGTGATTTTGTACCCGCGACGAGGCTGGACACCTCTCAGCACACGCAACGGGCACCCAGGGAATCCCGGGTGCCCGTCTCGTGTGATGGTGCTAGTTCAGCGCTCTTGGTACTCGCTCTTGATCTAGCGCGAGGTGGCCCTCACCGGGCCGGCACTACCAGGCTCAGCCGGTGTACCACTTCTGGTAGTTGCCGCCGTTGGCCGGCAGTGTGTACACGTTGCCGTTGTAGTTGCTGTCGAGCACGCGTCCGGTCTCGACGTTCTGGATGTAGCCGTTGCTGTAGAACAGCCACTTCTGGTAGCTACCGCCGTTGCACGGCAGCGTGTAGACGGCGCCGTCGTAGTTGCTGTCGAGGCAGCGGCCGGTCTGGGCGTTGCGGACGGTGCCGTCGCCGGGGCCGGTCCACCGCTGGTAGTTCCCGCCGTTGGCGGGCAGCGTGTAGACGTTGCCGTTGTAGTTGCTGTCCAGCAGGCGGCCGGTCTGGGCGTTGCGGATGGTCACCGAGGCGAACTGGGCGGAGACCTGCGAGCCCAGAGCCGGGCTGGCGGTGGTGTCGGCGGCGGGTGCCGCGGAGGCCGGGGCGGCGGCCAGGAACGAGCCCGTCAGGGCGACGGCTCCGATGGTGAGCTTGGTCAGGGTATTCATGATCATTTCCTCCCGTAGCGTGCACCGGATCCCGGTGCTGACTCGCCCAAGCCGTGAAATGCCGGCTATGTCAGGGCTTGAGGCTGTCTAGGGTGAACTGACCTTCCCGACGGTACATAGTGGATCCAGGGCTGCCCACCGTGAAGTTTCAGATGGTGAAAGCAGGCCTCCGAGTGTTCGGGGACGGTAAGGCGCCGCTTTCCGGGCCTGACCTGCGACGTTCCGAGCCGTCTCCAGTCCGGCCCGCCGAGGCCGGACGTGTCTCGGATCACAGTGGACGGTCGTCAATGGACCAAGAAAAGCGGGAGGCCCGGTGCCCCAGCACCGGGCCTCCCAGGAGGAGAGAAAAGCTTCGTCAGCGTGCATGCTCTTGATCTGACCTGAGGTGGCCCGGCGGGAGCGTTGAGGCGGCGGCAGAGAGTGTTGTATGCCGGGTTCTCGGCAACGCGCGCATCGACGCTCCCACCGGGTCGGCACTCACGCGTTACAGGTGCCTTGGTCTTCCCAGACGGCTGCGGTGCCGGGCGTCTCGCCCTGTGTCCACCACTTGGCGCGCCACTTCTTGCTGTTGTGGGAGACCACGGCCCCGCCACTGTAGGCGCGGCTGGCCACCCAGGCGGCAACCGTGCAGGTACCGGGCGGCTGGCTGGTCGCAGGGCCGCACGCGCCTGTGTCCTCCCAGACGGCTGCCGTGCCGGGGGTCTCGCCCTGTGTCCACCACTTGGCCTTCCACACCCGGCCGGCGTGCGAGGCGGTGTCGCCACCCACGTACACCTTCGTGGAGAGCCACGCCGGGACACTGCACCCGGGCGGGGTGGTGGTCGGCGGCGTCGTCGTTGGCCCGGTGGTGGGCGGGGTCGTCGGGGGAGTCGTGGGCGGTGTCGTGGTCGGCGTGGTCGTCGGGCCGACACAGCCCGGGGTGGTCGCGTTGATCGCGTCGACGGCCGCGTTGAACAGGGTCATGCCCGGGTCCAGCGATTCCATCGAGTAGAACATGCCGCCGCCGAGGCCTTTGCAGTGCGCGTAGTCGGCGCGGGCCTTGATGGACTGCTTCGAGTCGCCGCTCCAGAACGTGGTGCCGTCGTAGAAGTACGCGGCCTGGCTGACCGGGTCGTAGTACGTGCGGGAGGCGTTGTCCACGAAGCCGGTCAGTTCCTTGTAGAACCGCACGCCGGGAACGTTGCCCGACAGCGGGGCACCCGCAGCCGGGGCTGTGGCCGGCTGGAAGAGGCCGTTCTTGCCGTTGTTCGGGACGCCGGTCCAGCCACGGTAGTAGAACGGGTAGCCGACCGTGATCTTGCTGGCCGGGAAGCCGCCAGGGATGCCGTACTCGGGCAGGCCGTCCACCCACGCGGCCACGGCGGTGTCTGCGGAGTACTTCTTCGTGCCCGGCGGGACCGGGGTCATCGGGTCGGCCGGGTTCTCGTACACCGGGGCCTGGTGGTTGGTCGGGCCGGTCTTCTCCCAGCCGCCGTGCATGTCGTACGTCATCAGGTTCGAGTAGTCGAGGTACTGCCCGACCTTGTCCGTCTCGACATACTTGATCTTGTCCTGCCCGGCGGGCATCGCGGCCGTCAGCCACTTCTTCCCGCCACCCAGCGCGTCGAGCTGCGTCCGGAACTCCTTCAGCAGCAGCGTGAAGTTGACCTTGTCGTAGTCGCCGTAGTGGTTGCCCACGTGGCCACCCGGCGAGCCCGGGTACTCCCAGTCGAGGTCGATGCCGTCGAAGATGCCGGCCGCCGAGCCGGGGCCGCCGTAGCCGGCCTCGACCGGCAGGTCGCCCTTGATGAACATGTTGATACAGGACGTGACGAACTTCTTCCGGGAGGCGTCGGTCATCGCGGCGTCCGAGAAGTACTTCGAGTAGGTCCAGCCGCCGATCGAGATCAGGATCTTCATGTTGGGGTTCTTCGCCTTCAGCTTCTTGAGCTGGTTGAAGTTGCCCACGATCGGCTGGTTCCAGGTGTCGGCCACGCCGTCGACACTGATGTCGGCCCCGTAGCTCTTCTGGTAGTCGGCGAACGCGTCACCCGCGCCGTCGCCGGCGTTCGGGTTGTTCTCGTCCTGCGAGGCGGCCTTGGTCGCCATGAAGCAGGTGTGGTTGGTCGGGTGGATGTTGGCGAAGGCGTAGTTCAGGAAGTCGATCTTCGCGGCGGCGCCAGAGGTCTGCATGTTCTTCGGGTAGAAGGCGTTCTGGTAGATGCCCCACTGCGTGAAGTACGCGAACTTCACCCCGCCACTGCTGGGTGCCGCGCTGGCCGGCGCCGAGGGGGCAGCGCTGGCCAGCGCGGCGGCGAACCCGAGTGGCAGGGCGAGTGTCGCCGCCGCCGCCCACGCGAGCCGTTGACGTAGTTTCATGACCGGTCCTTAACTGTTAAGAAACCTAAGTATTGAAATGTATACACGTCCCGATCTCACGAGGCAATACGTGTCGATATGGATGGCACGGGTGCCCGGTGCGCGCCGCGGCACTCGCTGGCGTGCGTTCATGGGCAGCCCATTGCAACTCTCTGCCCGCACCTTGCATTCGTGGGCAGGGCCATTGCAATGATTGCTCGCGCTTGACCTGGCTAAACATCGCACATTGCAACAATCATATTTGACGAACCTATAAACGCTACGTAGCTTTTCCTCATTGTGAAAGTTGAGGGGAGGCGGGGCGTCATGTGGGAGCGGCACGAGCTGGAGACGTTCCTGACCCTCGCCGCTGACCTGCACTTCGGACGGACGGCCACCCGGCTGCGCCTCACGACGAGCCGGGTCAGCCAGACCATCAAGAAGCTGGAACGCCTGATCGGCGCGCCGCTCTTCGAGCGCACCAGCCGCCGGGTCGGCCTCACCCCGCTCGGCCGGCAGCTCGCCGACGACCTCCGTCCTCTGGCCTCCAGGATGGACGAGGTGATCCGGTCGGCGATGGACGCCGCGCGGGGGATCAGCGGGCTGCTGCGCGTCGGGTACTCGGCGCAGTGGGTCGGCGACCTCACGATCCTGGCCGCCGACGCGTTCAGCACCCGGTATCCGGACTGTGTGGTGCAGGTCAGCGAGATCCAGCTGTCCGACCCGCTCGGGCAGCTGCGGGACGGCGCGCTGGACCTCCAGATCAGCGCGTTCCCGGTCGAGGAGCACGACATCACGCGCGGCCCGGTCGTGTTCTCCGAGCCACGGGCGCTGATCGTGCCCAGTGCCCATCCGCTCGCCACGTGCAGGTCGGTGTCGCTGGAGGACCTGGCCGGTACGCCGCTGGTCAGCATCGCCGGCCGGGCGCCCGCGTACTGGACGGACTTCCACTACCCCCGGTACACGCCGAGCGGCCGGCTCATCCCGCGCGGGCCGGCGGCCGGCTCGTGGAGCCAGATGCTCTCGTACGTCGCCACGGGCAAGGGTGTGACTCCGGCCAGCGCCAGGGCCGCCTGGTACCACGACCGGCCGGACGTGGCCTTCGTCCCGTTCAGCGACGCGCGGGCCATCGACTACGGACTGCTGTGGCCGGCGGCGCGGGAGACCAGCCGGACGCGGGACTTCGCCGAGACGGTGCTGGCGGTCCGGGATCGTTGAGTCCCGGTAAGCGATCGTGTGGCGATCGTGCGTTGATCGGCCCGGGCGGCGCGGCGGAAGCTGATCATGTTCAGCGAAAGCGATCCACAGAGGAGTACCCACCATGAGCCGCAAGATTGTCGCCGGGCTGTTCATCTCGCTCGACGGGGTCGTGGAGGCCCCGGAGACCTGGCACTTCCCGTACATGAGCGAGGAGATGAACGCCGCGATCGGGACCATGACAGCCGCGGCGGACACGCTGCTGCTGGGCCGGGTCACCTACGAGGGCTTCGCCGCCGTCTGGCCGCACCAGACCGGCGAGATGGCCGACCAGTTCAACAGCATCCGCAAGCTCGTCGCGTCCACCACGCTGGACAAGGCCGAGTGGCAGAACTCCGCCGTGATCGAGGGCGACTTCCTCGAGGCGATGCGAGAGCTCAAGGGCCAGCCGGGCGGCAACATCAACCTCTCCGGCAGCCTCAGCCTGACCCGGACACTGCTCGCCGCCGGGCTGCTCGACGAGCTGCGGCTGCTGGTGCACCCGATCGTGCTGGGCTCTGGTGAGCGCCTGTTCGCCGAAGGTACCCGCGTGCCGCTCGCGCTGACCCGTTCGGCCGCGCTCCCCAACGGCGTCC
The DNA here is from genome assembly GCF_000379825.1 of Longispora albida DSM 44784. Classification (GTDB taxonomy): domain Bacteria; phylum Actinomycetota; class Actinomycetes; order Mycobacteriales; family Micromonosporaceae; genus Longispora; species Longispora albida. The sequence continues at coordinate 417,434 of NZ_KB903834.1, read as the reverse complement.
TCGACCTGAGCTACGAGGCGGCCTGAGTACACCGGCGGGAGGCGGAGTTCCCGCCTCCCGCCGGCAGGCGGCTCAGTGCCCGGTACTGACGAGTTCTTCGGTCTTCCCGGCCGCAGCGGCCTTGCGGCCGGGCAGCACGACCAGGGACACGATGGCGGCCGCCACGACTCCGGCAGCGCTGATCAGGAACGTGGTGGACATGGCATCGGTGAACGCTTCCCTGGCGGCCTGGGCGAGGGCAGAGTCACCGAGAGCGAGTGCGTCGGCGATGGAACGGCGGGCGGTCTCGGGCGCGCTGTCCATGCCGGCGCTGTAGCTGTCGGCGAGGATGCTGCCGAGCACGGCGACGCCCAGGGCGGCGCCAGCCTGCTGGATCGTGTCGTTGAGCGCGGAGCCGACCCCGGCCTGCTCCGGCGGGATCGCGCCCATGAGTGCTGAGACCGCAGCGGGCATGGCCAGGCCGGCTCCCGCTCCCATCAGGGCCAGGGCGACAGCGGTGATCCAGAAGCCGTCGGAGGCGTTGAGGGTGGCCATCAGCCCGAAGCCGCCCGCACAGGCCAGCAGCCCGGCGCTGATCATCGGCCGGTTGCCGATCTTCGCGCCGAGGCCGGCGCCGATCCCGTTGAACACCAGCGAGGCGATCGCGAGCGGAATGAAGGCCAGGCCGGCCTCGGTCGGGGTGTAGCCCAGCACGAACTGGAGGTACTGGGTCATCACGAGCAGCAGGCCGCCGTTGCCGATCTGGACCAGGGTCAGTGACAGGCTGCCACCGCTGAACGTGCGGTCACGGAACAGCTTGAGCGGCACCATCGGGTGCGGAGTACGCAGCTCCCAGGCGACGAACCCGGCCAGGGCGGCCACCGCCACCGCCAGTGATGCCCAGTTGAGTCCGTGGGGCAGTTCGATGATCGTCCACACCAGGGCGGTCATCCCGGCCACCGACAGGATCGCGCCGAGCGGATCGGCCTTGCGCTCCGGGCCCTTCGACTCGGGCATCAGGGCGAACGAGGCGATGATGGCGACCGCTGCGACCGGCACGTTGATCCAGAACGCGGTCTCCCAGGAGTACTCGGCGATCAGCGCGCCACCGGCGATCGGCCCGCCGACCAGGCCCAGCATGGCCACCGCGCCCCACGCGCTCATGGCCTTGCGGCGTTCGTTCTCGTCGAAGACCGTGATCAGGATCGACAGGGTGCTCGGCATGATCAGTGCGCCGCCGACGCCCATCGCGGTCCGCGCGGCGATCAGCTGGCCGGGGTTCGTGACGAACGTGGCCGCCAGCGAGGCCAGGCCGAACAGAGCCAGGCCGATGACCATGACCTTCCGCCTGCCGTACCGGTCGGACAGGCTGCCAGCCGTCAGCAGCAGGCCGGCGAAGACCAGGATGTAGGAGTCGAGGATCCACTGGATGTCCTGGGCCGTGGCACCCAGGTCGGCGGTCAGCGGCGGGATCGCCACCGTCAGCACCATGTTGTCGATGACCAGCACCAGCGTGGCCAGGCACAGCACGATCAGGATCAGCCAGCGGCGCGGGTGATTACCGGATTGCATGAAAACCTCTCTGCGGGCGTGCGGCACCAGCGCGCCGCGTCTGCGGCACGCTGATGGGTGAGGGGAGGGAAACGCTTGGTCCACTCAGGAACAGACCAAGCATCGCCGCAGGCAGAGAGCCTTACAACGCCGGAATTCGCAACGGTCGTTAACTCCCGGTTATGGAACCCGCACAACGGTGAGTTCTGGATCTGGCTCTTGGTCTAAGGCGAGGTGGCCCGCTGAGACGGCCGAGGCGAAGGCGGAGGGGTTCCGGCATACCGGTGTTGTATGCCGGGTTCCCGACAACGCGCGCATCGGCCGTCTCAGCGGGTCGGCACCACCCCTAGACCCAGTGGTTTCCTAGCCACATGCGGGCCCACCAGCTCGCGTAGGTGATCGCCTGGCCGGTGTAGATCGGGTAGAAGTACGCGAAGCAGACCGCGATCACGCCCAGGTACGAGCCGGCGATCACCGCCCCGACCGTCCGCCGCCGCGCGGGCCTGTCCGGCGTCAGTACCGATACCGAGCGGGCCTGCTGTCCTGCCACGACACCGAGCACGAAGGTGACGGCGAGGATCAGGAACGGCTCGGCCGGGGCGGCGTAGAAGTAGAACATCGTGCGCTTGGGGTAGAACACCCACGGGATGAACACGCCGAGCAGCGAGAAGCCGAGGATCGGCCACGCGCGCCAGTCGCGGCGGGACAGCCCGAACCACGCGACGGCGAACAGCGCGGGGATGAAGGACCACCACAGCAGCGGCGTACCGAGCAGGACCACCTCGGACGCGCACTGGGGAGCCCCGCACGCCGCGTCGCCCGTGTAGTGGAAGGCGACCGGCCGGCCGAGCAGCAGCCACTCCATCGGCCACGACTGGTACGGGTGCTTGTCGCTCAGTCCCTCGTGGAAGGTGAGCATGTCGCGGTGGTACTTGAACAGGTTGTAGAGCGCGCCGATGACGGGCGGCTCGGAGTGCCCGTTGTCGCGGAGCCAGTGCCTGCCCCAGCCCTGGTCGCTGGCGAACCAGCCGAACCAGCTGCTGACGTACGTGACGATCGTGGTCAGCGTGTAGAGGGCGACCCAGCCGAGCTCGTCGAGGAAGCCGTTCCAGATCGGGCGCTTCACCCCGGCCGTCCGGCGGATCTGGATCTCCCACGCCACGAACATGATCACGAAACCGATCGCGTACGTGACGGCCGACCATTTCACCGACAGGGCGCAGCCGAGCAGGACGGCGCTGGCGATCCGCCACCACGGCACGGAGAACCTCGGCCGCAGCCTGCCCTCCTCCAGGGCGCTCAGCCACCGGCCACGCCGCTGGTCGCGGTCGGCGACCAGGCACGCGAAGGACGCGACGACGAACAGCAGCAGGAAGATGTCGAGCAGCGCGAACCGCGACAGCACGAACTGGAACCCGTCGAGCGCCATCAGCAGACCGGCCGCGCAGCCGAGCACGGTGGAACCGAACATCCGCCGGGCGAGCCGGGTGATGATGACGACGGCGGCGACCCCCGCGACCACCGATCCGATCCGCCAGCCGAACTCGTTGCGGCCGAACACCATCTCGCCGAGCGCGATGCACCACTTGCCGAGCGGCGGGTGCACGACGTAGTCGGCGCCGTTGGTCTCGACGTTCCACTCGATACCACGGTCGATGAACGTCTCGGCGTGCTTGACGTAGTGCTGCTCGTCGAAGACCTTGCCGCCGGGGAAAGCCAGGCCGACCAGCCGCAGGGTCGCGGCGATCAGGGCGACGGCCGCCGTCCACACCCACGACATCGGGTCGCGGGCGATCAGCGGGCTCAGCCGCCGGCGCACCTCGTCCGGCACCACGGGGGCGGCGGGCGCGTCGTCTGGCGCTGCTAGGGGCGTCGTCTCGGTCACAGCCACCCGCCGATCGTAGGCTGTCGGGGACGCATATGGGATACGGAGTTCTTGAGATGTCTGGACAGCTTGTCCTGGTTGGGGCACCACTTGGCAATCTGGGCGATGCGTCGCCACGGCTCGCGGCAGCCCTCGCGGAGGCCGACGTGGTCGCGGCAGAGGACACGAGGCGGCTGCTGCGGCTGGCCAGGGACCTCGGGGTGGAGATCAAAGGCAAGATCATTTCGTACTTCGAGGGCAACGAGGAGAAACGCACCCCGGAACTCGCGGCGCTGCTCACCGACGGCCTGAAGGTCGCGCTGGTCACCGACGGCGGCATGCCGAGCGTGTCCGACCCCGGGTACCGGCTGGTCCGGGCCGCGATCGACGCCGGAGTGCCGGTCACCGTGGCCCCGGGGCCGTCGGCGGTGACCACGGCGCTCGCGCTGTCTGGGCTGCCGTGCGACCGGTTCTGCTTCGAGGGCTTCCTGCCCCGCAAGCCGAACGAGCGCCGGTCGGCCCTCGCGGCCCTCGCCCGCGAACCGCGCACGCTCGTCTTCTTCGAGTCCCCGCACCGGATCGCCGGCGCGCTCCGCGACCTGGCCGGCGCGTTCGGGGCCGAACGCGAGGCCGCGGTGTGCCGCGAGCTGACCAAGACCTACGAGGAAGTACGCCGGGGCGGGCTCGCCGAGGTGGCGGCCTGGGCCGAGGAGTCCCAGCCGCGCGGCGAGATCACGATCGTGGTGGCCGGGTTCGCCGGCGCGGCGGAACGCCCCTCGGACGAGGCGCTCCGTGCCGAGGTCGCCGAGCGGGTCACCGGCGGGATGTCCAAGCGGGACGCCGCCGCCGAGGTGGCCGAGCTGTACGGGCTGCCCCGGCGCGAGGTCTACAACCTGGCGATCGGGGGCTGACCGTTCCGCGCCGGCCGGCGCGCCCAGCCCGGGACCGGTTACGGGCGGCGGGTCACCCCGCCGCCCGTAACAGATAAAGATCTTGATCTGTTCTTACCAGCTCAGGGCCAGCATGGTGCCAAGGAAGGCCAGTGGAGCCCCGAAGCTGAGCAGGACCGCTGTGACGCGGGCCGCGCCGTGGAGGCGAAAGGCCCCGGTGGCCCAGGCGATGCCGGCCCCGCAGACGAGCAGCAGGCCGAAGCCGATGGCCCAGCGCAGGTGCAGGCCGGACGATCCTCCGATGTAGGCGAACTTGGAGCTGCCGGACACCATCCGGGCCGGGATCTGCTCGCCCTGGTGGTGGTCGGCGTCGGGGGTGCCGGAGAGCGCGACGTTCTCGACCGCGAAGGTGCTGGTCCTGAAGTGGCCCTCGCACCGGGCGCCGAGCCCCGCGCCCTCGCAGGCGGTGACGGTGACGGTGCCGCGGTCGCCGTGCCCGAGCGCCAGCCAGAACGGCTCGGCGCTGACCCAGGCGAAGAACGCGGAGACGAGCGCGAGCACGATCAGCATCGGCAGGCCGATCAGCGGCCTGCGCGGCGGCTTGGGCGGCTTGATCCGGCCACGGGCCGCGGGGGCCGGCTCGGTGCCGGCCCAGAACGGCTGGTCGGGCTGGGCGACTTCCGGCGCCTCGGGCACCGACTCCGGCCGGACCCGCTGCACGGGCGGCGCGGTCGGGTCCCCGGCGTCCTCACCTGCGGGTTTACCGGTCATGAAGATATTTGACCATCTTGGCGGCATTTGCGAAGCCGGACGGCGGCGGCGTGTCGGAGACCGATTCCGGTGAAGGGCTAGGCTTTCGTGCATGAGTCACGTCCTCGCCGCGGTTGCCTGGCCCTACGCCAACGGCCCGCGCCACATTGGTCATGTTTCCGGCTTCGGGGTTCCGTCCGACGTGTTCAGCCGGTACATGCGCATGGCGGGGCACCGGGTACTGATGGTCTCGGGCACCGACGAGCACGGCACGCCGATCCAGGTCCAGGCCGACGCGGAGGGGCTGACCCCGCAGCAGGCCGTCGACAAGTACAACCGGATGATCGTGGAGGACCTGCACGGGCTGGGCCTGTCCTACGACCTGTTCACCCGGACCACGACCCGCAACCACTACGCCGTCGTGCAGGAGGTCTTCTCCGCGCTCGACGCGAACGGGTACATCGTCTCGCAGATCCAGATGGGCGCGCTGTCGCCGTCGACGGGGCGGACGCTGCCCGACCGCTACATCGAGGGCACCTGCCCGATCTGCGGTTACACCTCGGCGCGGGGCGACCAGTGTGACAACTGCGGTAACCAGCTCGACCCGATCGACCTGATCAACCCGAAGTCGAAGATCAACGGAGAGACCCCGGAGTTCCGGGAGACCGAGCACCTGTTCCTCGACCTCGGGGCCTTCGCCGACGCGCTCAACCAGTGGCTGGACTCCCGGGAGGGCTGGCGGCCCAACGTGCTGCGGTTCTCGAAGAACCTGGTGGACGACCTCCGGCCGCGGGCGATCACGCGGGACCTGGAGTGGGGCGTGCCGATCCCGCGCGAGGGCTGGGACGCGAAGCGGTTCTACGTCTGGTTCGACGCGGTCATCGGCTACCTGTCGGCCTCGATCGAGTGGGCCCGCCGCTCCGGCGACCCGGAGGCCTGGCGGAACTGGTGGCAGGACCCGCAGGGCAAGGCGTACTACTTCATGGGCAAGGACAACATCGTCTTCCACTCGCTGATCTGGCCGGCGATCCTGTTCGGCTACGACGGCAAGGGGGACAAGAACGGCAAGCCGGGCGAGTACGGCGAGCTGGCCCTGCCGACCGAGGTGGTGTCGAGCGAGTTCCTGACGATGGAGGGGAAGAAGTTCTCCTCCTCCCGCAAGATCGTCATCTACGTCCGTGACTTCCTGGAGCGGTACGACGCCGACGCCCTGCGCTACTTCATCGCCGTGGCCGGCCCCGAGTCCAACGACACCGACTTCACCTGGTCGGAATTCCTCCGCCGTAACAACGACGAGCTGGTGGCCGGCTGGGGCAACCTGGTCAACCGGTCCATCTCGATGGCCGCGAAGAACTTCGGCGGCGTGCCGCAGCCGGGCGAGCTGACCGACGAGGACCGCGCGCTGCTGGCGTTCTCCAAGGAGGCCTTCCCGCGGGTCGGCGACCTGATCGCCGCGCACAAGCAGAAGGCGGCCATCGGCGAGGCGATGCGGGTGGTGGCCGAGGCCAACAAGTACCTGTCGGACCAGGCCCCGTGGAAGCTCAAGGAGGACAAGCCCCGGATGGGCACCGTCCTCTACGTCGCGCTCCAGGTGATCGACGACTGCAAGACGCTGCTCTCCCCGTTCCTCCCGCACTCCTCGCAGAAGGTGCACGAGCTGCTGGGCGGCACCGGGGTGTTCGCGCCGATGCCGGAGATCCGTGAGGTGGACGACCTCGACGGCGGGCCTTCGTACCCGGTGCTGACCGGCGACTACGAGTTCCCGGCCTGGGAGCCGGTGACGCTGGAGCCCGGCAAGGCGCTGACCGCGCCGACGCCGCTCTTCAAGAAGCTCGAACCGTCGATTGTGGACGAAGAGCTGGCCCGGCTCACGGGCTGACCAGCATCGATACGGCACCCGGGGTTCCCGCAACCCCGGGTGCTGTCGTTTCGGTCACGGTCCCTGTCCAAGATCTATCGTGAGCTGCGGAAATGTGAGCACTGTGGACGGCGCGGCATGCGGCCTGCGCCGTGTGTTCGCGTTTCGTTAACCTACCGTTGTGGTAGGTCATTTAGCGTGGCCGTCATGACTCTGGTAGGTGAGGCCGGTATGCGTACGGTGACGTACGCGGGCCGCCAGTACCCTGCCGAGGAGATCGCGCGCGGTGCGGCGTTCGAGCTGTATCTCGACGTTCCCGAGCCCGGTGCGCTGCCCAACCCGCGCCCCGGTGCCCGGCACCCGTTCCGGCTGTTCGTGCATTCCTCCGAGGTGCTCGGCTCCGCTTCCTTCGACTCCCAGCTCAGTGCCCCGCTGTCGCGTAACGTCTCGTGGTCGCAGGTGCAGCTGCTGTCCCAGACGCCCGGCGCGGACCTGGCCGCGATCCGGTCCTCCGCGCTGATCAGGCCGGGCACCCGGATGTTCAAGCCACTCAGCCCGGCCCGCGCCGCCGCGTACCTGCGCGGCGAGCTCCCGCACGGTTTCTGCTACCGCGAGCACGACCTCGCCCACCTGCGCACCCCAGCCAGCCTCCGCTTCCTCGGCGTCGACGGGGACTCGTCCGGCGCTGGGGAGCCCGAAGTGGTGTACGCGCTGCGCTGGCGCGCGATCAGCCCCGCCGACTACCAGGTCCCCGACCTGCCCGGCGTGATGGAACTCCCGCCGCACGAGCGCGTCGGCCCGCCACTCCTCGGTACCGGCTTCGCGCCGAGCAGCCAGCACCTGATCCCCGAGTTCGTGACGCGGGACCTGGCGAGCCTCCCGCTGCCGGCCTTCACCGAGCTGCTCGCCTTCCTCCCGGACGGCACGGAGGTGACCCTGTTCCACTACCTGCCGGAGCAGCGCGGCTGGGCACGGATGGCCGGGCCGCAGTGGCGGCGGCTGCTCAGCCCGATCGGCGCCGACCAGGAGTTCTTCCCGGGGGTGGAGGTGTTCAGCAAGCTCGTCGGCCTGTACCAGGGCCAGGAGTACGAGGCTGTCGCCGACCCGCCGGGGGAGTACCGGGTGCTGTCGCGGACCCGCGCAGGGCGCTGGCCGGTCGAGACCCTGGCCCGCCGTGACGCCCGGGTCCGCTGGCGCGGGGCGGACTGCCTGATCGCCGGAGCCGACGGCGACTGGCTCCGGCTGCGTCTGATCACACCGGAGCAGGCTGCGATCGCCCGGCGGGGCGCGCGCTGCGCCGAACGGGGCGTCTACGAGGTCTGGGCCCCGGCCGCCGAGCTGGCCAATGCCCGTGAGCACGAGACGGCGTACCAGCTAACCTGAGGGTGATGTCTCAGCGCCCGCCGGCCCCCGAGCCGCTCCCGATTCCGGTACCCGACTCGCACACCCACCTCGACATCATCGTCGGGGACAGGGGCAGTGACGGCGCACCGCCGCGCATGGACCTGGTCCGCGCGGAGATCACCGCCGCCCAGGCGGCAGGCGTGGACCGGATGGTGCAGATCGGCGTCGACCTGGCCTCCTCCCGCTGGGCCGCAGACCTGGCCGAGACCGAGCCCGCCGTACTCGCGACCGTCGCGCTCCACCCCAACGAGGCACCCCGCGTCGCCGACCTCGACGAGGCGCTGCGCGAGATCGAGGCCCTCGCCCAGCGGCCACGGGTCCGCGGCCTCGGCGAGACCGGGCTCGACTACTTCAGGACCGGGATCGACGGCGTCGCGGCGCAGACCGACAGCTTCCGGGCGCATGTGGCGTTCGCGAAGCAGTACAACAAGGCCCTGGTCATCCACGACCGTGAGGCCCACGGCGACGTGCTCCGCATCCTGAAGGAGGAGGGCGCGCCGGACCGGGTCGTGCTGCACTGCTTCTCCGGCGACGCTGACTTCGCGCGGGCCTGCTCCGATCGCGGCTACTTCCTGAGCTTCGCCGGCAACGTGACCTTCAAGTCCAACGAGCACCTGCGCGCCGCAGCCCTGGTCGCCCCGCAGGACCAGCTCCTGGTCGAGACCGACGCGCCGTTCCTCACCCCGGTGCCCTACCGGGGCAGGCCCAACGCCCCCTACCTCGTACCCCTGACGGTGCGCTTCCTCGCCGAGCTGCGCGGCGAGTCCGTCGAGGACCTGTGCGTGGCCCTGTCGGCCAACAGCGAACGGGCGTTCGGGGCATGGTAGACGAGAACGGTGCGGAGCTGCTCGGCCCGGCCGACATCCGCAAGCTCGCCGCCGAGCTGGGCGTCAGCCCGACCAAGACCCTCGGCCAGAACTTCGTCCACGACGCCAACACGGTCCGCCGGATCGTCGCCGCGGCCGGGCTGTCCCCCGAGGACATCGCCGTCGAGGTCGGCCCGGGGCTCGGCTCGCTGACCCTGGCCCTGCTGCCACACGTCAAGGCCCTGCACGCCGTCGAGCTCGACGGCAAGCTCGCGGCGGCCCTGCCGTCCACCGTCGCCTCCCGCGCGCCCGGGCTGGCCGATCGCCTCACCGTCATCGCGAACGACGCGCTGAAGGTCAAGGCCGCCGACTTCCCGTCGCCGCCGACCGCGCTCGTCGCCAACCTGCCGTACAACGTGGCCGTCCCCGTGGTGCTGACACTGCTCGCCGAGCTGCCCAGCCTGGCCCGGGGCCTGGTGATGGTGCAGGCCGAGGTGGCCGACCGGATGATCGCTGGCCCGGGTTCCAAGATCTATGGTGTACCGAGCCTCAAGCTGGCCTGGTACGCCGCCTCCCACTGGGCGGGCCCCGTCCCGCGCGGCGTGTTCTGGCCGGTGCCCAATGTGGACTCGGGCCTGGTCGCCTTCACCCGGCGCGAGCCGCCACGGTCCGATGTGGAGCGTGAGGCGGTGTTCGCGATCGTGGACGCGGCCTTCGGCCAGCGGCGCAAGATGCTCCGGTCGGCGCTGTCTGGCTGGGCTGGCAGTGCCGAGCGGGCGACCGCGATCCTGGAGGCGGCCGGGGTGGACCCGACGGCGCGCGCCGAGACGCTGACGATCGAGGCTTTCGCAGGCATCGCCGCTGCGGCCGATCAGGTCTGATTTCCGCTAGCCGGTTCATCATGATCGTTGTTCTGTCGCCGGAAATTGCGTTTTCAGCGAGATTTTCGTCAGTACCAGCGATCACTCCGGGGCGACAATGGGCAGCAGGCTGGAATGTCGGAGGGCGGGGTTAGGGTATGGCTGAAAATGGCGAGAAGGAGGAGGCTGTGACCGCTTCGCCTGCCGAACGGCTGTATCCGGCACCTTGGGCACCCGACCCGATCCGGCAGCGGCTCGCCAACTACACGGTGGAGGATGTCCTCGCGTTTCCGGAGGACGCTCCCAGGGTCGAGCTCGCCGAGGGAAAGGTCATCGTGGTCCCCGCACCCACTCCGGATCATCAGGACATCGCCGGGCTGGTCTGGCACTGGCTCCGAAGGCACGCGCCGAAACAGTTCCGCGCGACGATGGCCACGGGAGTCATGGTCTCCGCCAGCCATACCTTCGAGCCCGATGTCCTGCTGATCGATGCCGAAGCCCCGGGCAACCGGCACTACCAGCTCCCAGAACAGGTCGAACTGGCTATTGAGGTCGTCTCGCCGAGCACCCGCAGGCAGGACCGGATCACCAAGCCCGCTGAGTACGCCGCCGCTGGCATCCCGTGCTACTGGCGGATCGAGCAGAATCCCCTGCACATCTACGCCTACCAGCTCGCAGGCCAGGAGTATCAGCTCGTAGCCGACAGCGCCGGGGAACTGGTCATCGAGGCTCCGTTCCCCATCCGGCTTCCCATCAGTGAGATCACCCCGTGAGCCTGGCGTATGAGGAGGGTGTCGAGTTCGACGCCTCCGGTTCGGTGAAGGTCCGCGTCCCCGCGAAGATCAATCTGCACCTCGGCTGCGGCCCGCTCCGCCCCGACGGCTTCCACGACCTGACAACGGTCTACCAGGCCATCTCGCTGTACGACGACCTGCACGTGATGCGCGCCGACGACCTGACTCTCACCATCGAGGGTGAGGGCGCGGCAGCGCTGCCCGTCGACGAGGGCAACCTGGCGATCCGCGCCGTGCAGGCCCTCGCCGCGCACACCGGCCACGAGCCGCTGGCCCGGCTGCACCTGACCAAGCACATCCCGGTGGCCGGGGGGCTGGCCGGTGGCAGCGCCGACGCGGCTGCGGCCCTGGTCGCCTGTGACGCCCTCTGGGGCACCGGCCTGTCCCGGGACGAACTCGCCAAGATCGCGGCGGATCTCGGCTCCGACGTGCCCTTCCTGATCCTCGGCGGCACGGCGCTCGGTACGGGCCGTGGAGAGCAGGTCAATCCGGTGCTCGCCGGGGGCGGCTGGCACTGGGTGGTGGCCGTCGCCGACGGCGGCCTGTCCACCCCCGAGGTGTACCGGGAGATCGACCGGCTCCGCGACCTCGGCATCGCACCCCGCCCGGCGGGCCCGCCGGACCAGCTGCTGGCCGCGCTCCGGCAGCACGACCCGGCAGTCCTGGCCGCAGCCCTGGTCAACGACCTCCAGGCCGCCGCGATCTCCCTGCGGCCCCAGCTGCGCAACACGCTCCGGGCTGGCAAGGACGAGGGCGCGCTGGCCGCGCTCGTGTCCGGTTCCGGCCCGACCTGCCTGTTCCTGGCGGAGAGTTCCGAGCACGCGAGCCTGCTGGCCACCCGGCTGACCGGCCGGGGCGTGTGCCGGACGGTCCGGCTGGCCCACGGCCCGGTGCCGGGAGCCCGGGTGTTCGCCTGACCACGGGCCGGCGTGCTCTGCCGGTGGCATGATTGCCCTGACCGGCGGCTAGGCTTCGCCTGCGTACGAGCCGGGGGCACGCACGGCTCCGCCCAGGCCCCGGGCCGGCCTTCCCGCAGGTCCGGCGGGGGTGACTCGTTGTTTCCGTGCGCGACCCGTCCGAGACCGCAGCCCGCGCCAGTGCTGGGGCGGGCAGCGGTGAAGCGGGCTGGTGCTGTCGTGTGGTGCGGTCCCTTGCCGGGCGGGAGTGAGGAGAAGCCTGATGGGTGCTGTGCCGGCCCGCCGGGCTGCCTGTTGCGAGTCCCGCGTCGAGCGGGTGCGAAGGAGTGGCTTGGTGGGCGCTGCTTGTGAGCCCGTCTGGTTGGTTCTGTCGTGTGGTGTGAGTCCCGTGTTCGGGCGGGAGCGAGAAGGAGTGGCTTGGTGGGCGCTGCTTGTGAGCCCGTCTGGTTGGCTCTGTCGTGTGGTGTGAGTCCCGCGTTCGGGCGGGAGCGAGAAGGAGTGGCTTGGTGGGCGCTGCTTGTGAGCCCGTCTGGTTGGTTCTGTCGTGTGGTGTGAGTCCCGTGTTCGGGCGGGAGCGAGAAGGAGTGGCTTGATGGGCGCTGCTTGCGAGCCCATCCGGTTGGCTCTGTCATCTGGTGTGAACCCCGCGTTCGAGCGGGAGCGAGAAGGAGCGGCGTGAACATCGTCAACCTGGACAAGGTCTCCAAGGTCTACGCGGCCGGCCCGATCTTCGACAACGTGTCGCTCGGGGTCGACGAGGCCGACCGGATCGGGGTCGTGGGCCTGAACGGGGCTGGCAAGTCCACCTTGCTCAAGCTCATCCTCGGCACGGTCGAGCCGGACTCCGGCCGGGTCACCCGGCGGCGGGACACCCGGATCTCGGCGCTGCCCCAGCAGGTGAGCTTCCCGGACGGTACGACGGTCCGCGATGTCGTGCTCGGGACGGCCTGGCTGGCGGAGGGCTTCGACGCCGAGCACGAGTGGGCCTCCGACGCCGGGATCCGGGGCATCTTGGCCGGCCTGGGCATGCCGGGGCTGGGCCTCGACGCCGAGCTCGCCCCGATGTCCGGTGGTGAGCGCCGCCGGGTCGCGCTGGCCGCGCTGCTGATCCGGAGCGCCGACCTGCTGATCCTCGACGAGCCGACCAACCATCTCGACGTGGCTGGCATCGCCTGGCTGGCGGCCTTCCTGAACGAGCGGAAGGGCGCGCTGCTGGTCGTCACGCACGACCGGTGGTTCCTCGACGCGGTGTGCGGCCGGACGTGGGAGGTCGCCGACGCGACGGTCCGCGCGTACGAGGGCGGGTACGCGGCGTGGATCCTGGCCAGGGCCGAGCGGCAGCGGGTCGCCTCCGAGGTCGAGTCCAAGCGGCAGAACCTGCTGCGTAAGGAGATCGCCTGGCTGCGGCGCGGCGCCCCGGCCCGGACGTCGAAGCCGAAGTTCCGGATCGACGCGGCCAACGCGCTGATCGCCGACGTGCCGGAGCCTCGTGAGTCGGTGTCGCTGAAGAAGATGGCGACCGCCAGGCTCGGCAAGGACGTGTACGGCCTGGCCGACGTCACCGTGCGCCTCGGCGACCGTACCCTGCTGTCCCACGTCGACTGGATCGTCGGCCCCGGCGACCGGATCGGCCTGGTCGGTGTGAACGGCGCGGGCAAGACCACCCTGCTTCGCCTGCTGGCCGGAGTCTCCGAGCCGACCGAGGGCGAGGTCTCCATCGGCAAGACGGTGAAGACGGCCTTCCTCTCGCAGGAGCTGTCGGAACTGCCGGGTGAGCTGCGGGTGCTGGAGGCGGTCGAGGAGGTCGCGCGGCGGGTCGTGCTGGGCGACAAGGAGATGTCGGCCGGCCAGGTCGCCGAGGTGTTCGGCTTCACCGACCGGCGGCTGTGGACGCCGGTCAAGGACCTGTCCGGCGGGGAACGCCGACGGCTCCAGCTGCTGCGCCTGCTGGCGACCGAGCCGAACGTCCTGATCCTCGACGAGCCGACGAACGACCTGGACACCGACACGCTGGCCTCGCTGGAGGACCTGCTCGACACGTGGCCGGGCACGATCGTGGTGGCCAGCCACGACCGGTACCTGATGGAACGCGTCTGCGACCAGGTGTACGCGCTGATGGGCGACGGCAAGGTGACCCACCTGCCGCACGGTATCGACGAGTTCCTGGAGCGGGTCGGGGCCGGCGGGCAGGTCGGCGGCAGGCTGGGCGCGACGGCAGCCGAGCCGCAGCAGGCCAAGGCCACTGTGGAGCGTGCCGGGCTGTCGGCGGCCGAGGCGCGGGTGGCGAAGAAGGAGATGGCCCGGCTGGAGCGGACGATCCAGAAGCTGGAGCAGCGCGAGGAGAAGCTCCACGCCCAGCTGGCCGAGCACGCCACGGACTATTCGAAGATCACCGAACTCCAGGCCGACCTGAGCGCGATCGTCGCCGAGAAGGAGTCGGCGGAGGAGGAGTGGCTCTCCCTGGCCGAGCAGGTCGGCGAGTAGGACCTTCTAAGGGGTGGCCGCCACGGTGGCCCGTGACCGGTCGAAGATCAGCCGGACGGCCATCCCCGCCAGCACGGTGCCCATCAGGTACCGCTGGACGCGCAGCCAGGACGGCCTGCCGCTCAGGAACGTCGACAGCGACCCGGCCATCATCATGATCACGCCGTTGACGGTGACCCCGATCGCGACCACGACCAGCCCGAGGATGAAGCTCTGCGCGGCCACGTTGCCCCGGTCCGGCTCGACGAACTGGGGGAGCAGCGAGACGTACAGGATCGCGATCTTCGGGTTGAGCAGGTTGGTGACCAGGCCCATGCTGAACAGCCTGCCCGCCGACTCGGCAGGCAGGGGCTTCGGCGCGAAGACCGACTCGCCGCCCGGCTTGAATGCCTTGTAGGCCAGCCACAGCAGGTACGCGGCGCCGGCCAGCTTCAGCACGGTGTAGACGGCTGGCACGAGCGCGAAGATCGTGGCGAGGCCAGCCGTGGTGGCGACCAGGTACACGAGGAAGCCGGCGGCCACACCGGCCAGCGAGATCGCCCCGGCCTTGCGCCCCTGCGTGATCGCCCGCGAGGCCACGTAGAGCATGTTCGGGCCGGGCGTGAGGGCCATGCCCAGCTCGATGGCTGCGATGCCGAGTACCGCGTGAGTGCTGACCATGATCGTCAAACTAGCGCACCCCGCCGGGCATCCCTACGGGCAGCGAACGTGGCCCGCACCACCCTCGGCCCGCCCGCCGGCGGGCACGGTAGTCCTGCCAGGCGCCCCAGTCACCAGTACACACGGAGTCCGGCGGGCTGCGGTACGAGCAGACGGTCCACCAGTACGCACGCATCAGCACGCACGACAAAGGCCGGCCTCCACACGGGAGACCGGCCTTCGCCGAAAACTGAAACTGGAGCAGATCCGGACCGGGAACGAGCGGATCAGGCGTGGCGGAAGGCTTCCTCGGCCTCGGCCTCTTCGGACGTGCCCACCTTGCCGTACAGCGCGGCCGCGAGCAGCAGCATCCCGGCCGTGTACACGATGATCACGGTGGTCATCGAGCCGCCGAAGACGTTCAGGTCGGTACGCAGCAGCGACAGCATCGCCGTGCCCACCGTCATCAGCACCAGCGAGGTCACGGTGTTGATCTTGACGTCGAGGTTACGGCCGAGCACGACCCCGAGCACGATGAGCGCCCCGGTGGCCAGCGAGAACACCGACCAGGCCATGTTGCCCTTGGTGCCGACGACGGTGGTCGCGCCCTGCGTGCCGAAGAAGTCGAGGTCCTTGCTCTCGACGAAGCCGAGCACCCCGGCCACGACCAGGTAGGCGCCGATCAGGCCGGCAAGGACCCGGTACAGCGGTCGCAGGTTGTGGTTGATCGGAATGTGTGACATCGTGCCCCTCTTCTGGTGAACGTCCACGGCGATTGTCGCCTACCGCCACGGGCGGCGAGCAGGAACCCCGGACTTCACGCCGCCGGCCGTGTCGCGGCTGCTTCCCCGGACGGCCCGGGCGCCACGTCCGCCCGAGCCCAGACGCTACTTCGCCGGGCGGCCCAGAGCCGGCTTCGGCTCCAGATTCCCCAGGCCGTTCCACGCCAGGTTGACCAGATGCGCCGCCACGGCTTCCTTCCGGGGCTTGCGCACCTCCAGCCACCACCGGCCGGCCAGCGACACCATCCCGACCAGCGCCTGCGAGTACAGCTCGGCGAGCTTCGGGTCGTAGCCCCGCGACTTGAACTCCCCGGCCAGCACGTGCTCGACCTGGTGCGCGACGTCATTGAGCACACTGGAGAAGTTGCCGCTGGTCGAGCCGACCGGCGACTCCCGCACCAGCACCCGGAACCCGTCGGTGTCCGACTCGATGTAGTCCAGCAGCGCCAGCGCGGCCTGCTCCAGCAGCTCACGGGGATGCCCGCCGGTCAGGGCGTTCGTCACCCGGTTCAGCAGGCCGAGGACCTCGCGGTCCACGACGACCGCGTACAGGCCTTCCTTGCCGCCGAAGTGCTCGTACACCACGGGCTTGCTGACCCGGGCGCGTGCGGCGACCTCCTCCACAGAGGTCGCGTCGAAACCCTTCTCCGCGAACAACTGCCTGCCGATCGCGATCAGCTGTTCCCGGCGCTGCGCCGAGGACATCCGCACCCGGCGTTGCACCGGCTTCGTCTCAGCGCTGTCAGCCACCTGGTTATTTAACACGCTTGGCGTCAAGCCGCTCCGCCTTGGGCCACCTGACCTGCGAAACCCAGCCGAACTTCTCGAACATCCAGATCAGCCGGGCCGACATGTCCAGCTGGCCCTTGTCCACGCCGTGCCGGGCGGACGTCGGGTCTGCGTGGTGCAGGTTGTGCCAGCTCTCGCCCATCGACAGCAGGGCCAGCGGCCAGAAGTTCGTCGCCCGGTCGCCGTCGCGCATCTCGAACGGGCGCTCCCCGTACACGTGGCAGATCGAGTTGATCGCCCACGTGGTGTGGTGCAGCAGCCCGATCCGGACCAGGCCGGCCCAGAAGAACGCGGACAGCGCGCCCTGCCACGACCAGGTCACCAGGCCGCCGGCCACGGCTGGCAGCAGGACCGAGACGCCGATCAGCGGCAGGAACAGGCTGTCGACGCGGCGGATGTCCTTGTCGGCGACCAGGTCGGGCGCGAACCGCTTCTGGTTCGACAGCTCACGGTGGAACAGCCAGCCGACGTGCGCGTGGAACAGGCCCTTCATCAGGCCCCAGAACGTCGGGCCGTACCGCCACGGCGAGTGCGGGTCGCCCTCCAGGTCCGAGTACTGGTGGTGGCGGCGGTGGTCGGCCACCCACTGCGTCGGCGAACCCTGGATCGCCATCGAACCGGCCACGGCCAGCGCGACCCGCAGCCAGCGCTGCGCCTTGAACGAGCCGTGCGTCAGGTACCGGTGGAAGCCGATCGTGATGCCGAACCCGGCGAGGAAGTACATGACCACGGCGATCGCGATGTCAGCCCAGCCCAGCCCCCAGCCCCAGGCGATCGGGACGGCGGCGAGCAGTGCGACGAACGGGAGGACCACCACGGCCCACAAACCGGCCAGCACCCCACCGGACTGCGTGCCGTCGGTGAGCGGCTTCGGGCCGGACTGCTGCTGGTCAGCAGCCACTTGCTGGGACATGGTGCCTCGCTAGATGAGCTGTCGATTGACGGAGGGGCCAGCCTGAGGCTACGCCTACGTCACCGTAACCTACGGGACCGTAGTTTGACAGGGCCCGCGAGTGCCGTCCCGGTGAGTCTGTGGCCCTTTAACCCCTTTCTTGTACCGGCGGGTAACAGCTCTCCGAATCCCCAGGAATGTCACACCCCAGCCATAAAGTCCCCCCATGCCAAGCCCCCGCCCCCAAGCCCGAGCCCAGGCCCGCGCGCTCCGCGCCTCAGGCCATACGTACGACGAGATCGCCACGCTCGTCGGCTGCTCGAAGTCGAGCGTGTCCCTATGGGTGCGTGACGTGCCCAAGAGCCGGGTTCCAGCCCCGGGGTGGTCGCCCGGCGCGCGTGCCCGCCGTGCCGAGCGCCTCGCCGCCCGCAGGTTGAGAGCCCGGCAGGCGCGAGAGGCTGGCCGCACCGTCCTCGCGTCGGAACTCGGCCAGCTGCCCGACGACGTGATCATCCTGCTCGGCGTCGTCGCGTACTGGTGCGAGGGCTCGAAGTCGAAACCCTGGCGTCCAGCCAACCGGCTGAGGTTCTGCAACACCGACCTCGGGCTGATCAGGCTGTTCCTGGCCTTCCTGGACCGGGCGCCGGTCGAGCACGGCGGGCCACGCTTCCGCCTGCACATCCACGAGTCGGCTGACGTCGAAGCAGCCAAGGCGAGCTGGGCCGCCGACCTGGGAGTACCTGCCGGGGATTTTCTCCCGACTGTCCTGAAACGGCACAACCCTCTGACCACCCGGCTCAACCGGGGCGACGGGTATCGGGGGCTGGTAGTGGTTGATGTCTTGAAGTCGGCGGCCCTGTACCGTTACGTCGAAGACATGGCTGCTGTGGTGCTCGCCGCGGCAGCCATTCCCGGGTCGTCTAATGGCAGGACAATCGGTTTTGGTCCGATTAATGGGGGTTCGAACCCTCCCCCGGGAGCCTGACGAGAACACCGAGGGAGTCACCGTGAGCCGGACAGTGATCGTTCTTGCCGCCGGTAAGGGTAAGCGGATGCGCTCGGCGCTGCCGAAGGTCATGCACGAGCTGCTGGGCCGCCCGCTGCTGGGCCACGTGCTCACCGCCGCCGCCCCGCTCGACCCGGCTCAGACGGTCGTCGTGGTCGGGCACGGTTCGGAGCTGGTCACCGAGTACCTGGGCTCTGCTTTCCCCGGTGCGGTCACCGCGCTCCAGGAGGTGCAGGGCGGGACGGGTCACGCGGCGCGTACCGGGCTCGACGCCCTGAAGGACGTCAAGGGCACCGTGGTCGTCCTGGCCGGTGACACCCCCCTGTTGCGCGCCGAGACGGTGAGCGCTCTGGTCGAGGCGCACGAGGCGGCCGGCGCCGCCGCGACGGTGCTGACGGCAGAGGTGGCCGACCCGACCGGCCTGGGCCGGATCCTGCGCGCCGCTGACGGTGCGGTCACGGGCATCGTGGAGGAGCGGGACGCCTCGCCGGAGCAGCGCCAGATCCGTGAGATCAACAGCGGTGTGCTGGCCTTCGACGCTGACGCGCTGCGGGAGATGCTGGGCAAGCTGACGGCGGACAACGACCAGGCCGAGGAGTACCTGACGGATGTCGTGGGCCTGCTGGTCGCGGCGGGCCGCCCGGTCGGCGCGCACGTGGCGGCTGACGCGACGGACACGCTCGGCTGCAACGACCGCGAGCAGCTTTCCGACCTGCGGTACCTGTTGCGTGACCGGGTCAACCGCGCCCACATGCGTGAGGGCGTGACGATGATCGACCCGGCCTCGGCCTGGATCGACGTGACCGTGACCCTGGAGCCCGACGTGACGATCGAGCCGGGCGTGATCCTGCGCGGTTCGACGTCGGTGGCGGCCGGCGCACTGGTCGGCCCGGACACCACCCTCCAGAACGTCTCGGTCGGCGCTGGCGCCAAGGTCATCCGGGCGCACGCGATCGACGCGGAGATCGGCCCGCGCGCCCAGGTCGGCCCGTTCGCGTATCTGCGGCCGGAGACGGTGCTGCACGAGCGGGCGAAGGTCGGCACGTTCGTGGAGACGAAGAAGACCTCTGTCGGCCCGGGCGCGAAGATCCCGCATCTGACGTACGCGGGTGACGCGACGATCGGTGCCGACGCCAACATCGGCGCGGCGACGATCTTCGTGAACTACGACGGGGTCCGTAAGCACCACACCACGATCGGCGAGGCGGCGTTCATCGGCTGCAACACGAACCTGATCGCCCCGGTCGAGGTCGGCGACGGCGCGTACGTCGCGGCTGGCAGCACGGTCGAGAAGTTCGTCCCGCCGGGTGCGCTGGCCGTTGAGCGTTCCCAGCAGCGCAACATCGAGGGCTGGGTGGAGCGCAAGCGGCAGGGTACGAAGTCGTACGACGCGGCCGTCAAGGCGAAGAAGGCCAACGAGGCAAGCGCCCCTGAATGACGGGTGGCGTGAAGTTGGCCACGAGGTTCGGGTTGGCTTGTACCTGAGGCGTGCTCACCCGCGATACTGGCGGTAACCGTCAGCCTCACCGTAGAGACAAGGGCCGTACCCGATGGGCAGCATCGTCGCGGAAAACCGTAAAACACTGATGCTCTTCTCCGGCCGGGCATACCCCGCGCTGGCCGAGGAGATCGGGGCGGAGCTGGGCATCCGGCCCACGCCGACTGACGCGTACGACTTCGCGAACGGCGAGACGTTCGTCCGGTACCAGGAGTCGGTGCGGGGCTCGGACGCGTTCGTCGTGCAGTCGATGACCACGCCGATCAACCAGTGGGTCATGGAGACCCTGATCATGGTGGACGCGCTGAAGCGTGGCTCGGCGAAGCGGGTGACGGTCGTGCTGCCGTTCTACCCGTACGGCCGGCAGGACAAGAAGCACCGTGGCCGGGAGCCGATCTCGGCCCGCCTGATCGCCGACCTGCTGAAGACGGCAGGCGCCGACCGGATTCTCACGGTCGACCTGCACGCCTCGCAGATCCAGGGCTTCTTCGACGGCCCTGTCGATCACCTGTACGCGATGGACACGCTCGCCGACTACATCATGGAGAAGTACGTCGGCCGCCCGCTGGCCGTCGTCTCCCCTGACGCCGGCCGGGTGAAGGTCGCCGAGCGGTGGGCGAACAAGTTCGGTGGCGTGCCGCTGGCGTTCGTGCACAAGTCGCGTGACCCGCTGAAGCCCAACCAGGTCGTGGCGAACCGGGTGGTCGGTGACGTCGAGGGCCGGGTCTGCCTGCTGATCGACGACATGATCGACAGCGGCGGGACGATCTGCAAGGCTGCGGACGTGCTGTTCGACAGCGGGGCGACGGACGTCGTCGTGGCCGCGACGCACGCGATCCTGTCCGACCCGGCGACGGAGCGGTTCAAGAACAGCCGGATCAGCGAGGTCGTGGTGACGAACACGCTGCCGATTCCGCCGGAGAAGCAGCTCGACAAGATCACTGTGCTGTCGATCGCACCGATGGTGGCGCGGGCCATGCGTGAGGTGTTCGACGACGGTTCCGTGACGACCCTCTTCGGCGGCCTCTCGGGCTGATGTCCCTTTCCCGGACGTATCCGGGGTAAGGAACCTCGCCCCGCCCCCGATTTCGTGCCGCCGCGCCTCCTCGGGTAAGCTGGCACGGTTGCCACGGCGAGGGTGCCCTCAAGGGCTCCGTCATCGACGCGGTGTTCCGGGCCGATGTGTCCGCCTCATCGTCGCCGTCGGGGCACCGCACCTGATGACTTTCGCAATTTCACGACCAAGCCCTTTCGGAGGAGTTCTCCCGTGTCCGAGGTCCGAATCAGCGCAGAGCCCCGTACCGAGTTCGGCAAGGGCGGCGCACGTCGCACCCGCCGGGCCGGAAAGATTCCTGCCGTCCTGTACGGCCACGGCGAGGCCCCCAAGCACATCGCCCTGCCGGCTCTGGAGTTCGCCGCCGCGATCCGCCGTGGTGGCATCAACCAGCTGTTCAGCCTCGAGGGCGCGGACGGCACCAAGACCCTGGCGCTGCCGAAGGCGCTCCAGCGTGACCCGATCAAGGACACGATCGACCACGTCGACCTGCTGATCGTCAAGCAGGGCGAGAAGGTCACCGTCGAGGTCCCGGTGCACGTGACCGGTACCGCGGCCTCCGGCACGCTGGTCAGCATCGAGCACACCACGCTCACGCTGTCCGCCGAGGCCACCCACCTCCCCGACTCGGTCGAGGTCTCGATCGAGGGCGCCGAGGCCGGCACGCACATCACCGCCGGTCAGATCACGCTGCCGAAGGGCGCGGAGCTGGGCATCGACGCCGACGCGCTGATCGTGAACGTGACCGCTTCGCCGACCGCCGCCGACCTGGAGGGCGAGGCCCCGGCCGAGGCCGCAGAGGCTCCCGCCGAGGCGTAAAGATCTCAGGGGCGGCCCGGCTGAATAGTATTCAGCCGGGCCGTTTTCCGTTTCTCTTCGAGGATGGTGTACCGGTGGACGCCACATTCCTGGTCGTTGGCCTGGGCAACCCTGGCAAGCAGTACGCGGGGAACCGGCACAACGTCGGCTTCATGGTGGCCGACCTGCTCGCCGGGCGGGCCGGCGCGACGTTCGGCCGGCATGCCCGCGCGCCGAAGGCCGAGGTGGCCGAGGGCCGGATCCGGCCGGGCGGGCCGAAGCTGGTGCTGGTCAAGCCGCTGACGTACATGAACCTGTCGGGTGGCCCGGTGGCGGCGCTGGCCCGGTTCTACAAGGTGCTGCCGGAGCACGTCATCGCCGTGCACGACGAGCTGGACGTGCCGTTCACGTCGATCCGGATCAAGCTGGGTGGCGGCGAGGGCGGGCACAACGGGCTGCGGTCGATGACGCAGACACTGGCCACGAAGGACTATGTCCGGGTGCGGTTCGGCATCGGGCGCCCGCCGGGCCGGCAGGATCCGGCCGACTTCGTCCTCAGTGACTTTTCCACTGTGGAGCGCAAGGAACTGGCGTTTTTCGTGGATCGCGCTGCCGATGTCGTCGAGGCTGTCATGGATAACGGCGTGGAGTGGGCGCAGAACGCGTACCACGCAGCGTGACCGTTATGCCCCTTATTCGTTACCTGGGTAGGTGACGCTGGGGGGAGCGGAATGGCGATCAGGGAGTTCGGCGCCGCGGTCACTGCTGTCCCGGATCGGGCCTGGGAAACGCGCTATCTGCGCCAGGTACTCGCCGTGGACCTCATGGTCGGGCTCGGTGCCGGTACGGTGGCGTTCTGCCTGCGATTCGGCGAGCACCTCACCTCGTACAACCTCAGGTATTTCGCTCTTTCGCTGCTCTTCCCGCTCGCGTGGGTCGCGGCACTGGCGCTGAACCGCGCTTATGAAAAGCGTTATCTCTACGTCGGCACCGACGAATATCAGCGGGTATTCCGCGCCGGCCTCGGTCTGACCGCCGGCCTGGCCGTTTTCGCCTACGCGCTGGACTTTCCGCTCGCCCGCGGTTACGTCATCATGGTTCTTCCACTCGCGACGGCTGCGACTTTGCTCGTCCGCTTCCTGTTGCGAAAAGCACTGCATTACGCCCGTGCCCGTGGCCGGTGCCTGCGGCGGGTTGTCGTCGTCGGGCATTCGTCCGCTGTGGAGCAGCTGGCGACGCAGTTGCGCCGGGAGGCCTATCACGGGCTGCGCGTCGTCGGGGCGTGCCTGCCGCCGGGGCAGTACGCGGATGGCCTGCCGACCTGCGGCGACTTCGGCGACGTGGCGGCTGCGGTGGAAGCGGCGCGCGCCGACACGGTCGTCGTCCTGTCCTGCCCGGAGCTCGACGGCATCGCGATGCGCCGCCTCGCCTGGGAACTCGAACGCGGCGACGTCGACCTGATCGTCGCCAGCTCCCTGCTGGACGTGGCCGGCGACCGCACGACGATCCGCCCGGTCGACGGCCTGCCGATGCTCCACGTCGAGCACCCGAACCTCGCGGGCACCCGCCGCCTGGCCAAGGAACTCTTCGACCGGGTCGGTGCCCTGCTCATCCTCGTGATGATCGCTCCACTGTGGCTGGTGATCAGCCTGGCGATCTGGTGGGCGGAGCCGGGCGCGCCGGTCCTGTTCCAGCAGCTGCGGGTCGGCAAGCACGGCAAGCTGTTCGCGGTGTGGAAGTTCCGCAGCATGTACGTGGACGCTGAGGCCCGGCTGGCCGCCCTGAACAGCGACAACTCCGGCGTGCTGTTCAAGATGCGCAACGATCCGCGGGTCACGCCGATCGGGCGCTGGCTGCGCCGGTTCTCCCTGGACGAGCTGCCGCAGCTCGTGAACGTGGTCTGCGGGCACATGTCGCTGGTCGGCCCGCGCCCGCCGCTGCCGGCCGAGGTCGCGGCGTACCCGGAGGACATGCGGCGGCGGCTCGTGGTCAAGCCGGGCCTCACCGGCCTGTGGCAGGTCAGCGGGCGCTCGGACCTGCCGTGGGAGGAAGCGATCAGACTCGATCTCCAATACGTGGAAAACTGGTCGCTGTCCCTCGATCTGGTGATTTTGCTGCGCACCCTCACTGCGGTGTGCCGGGCTTCGGGAGCGTACTGATGACCTCGGGAGGTACTGATGATCACTCCAGCCGCTGATGCCGCCTTCGCCCGCTGGCTCGCCCGCGCGGCGGGTGATGCCCTGCTGAGCCTGCGGGCCGACATGGGTTTCGATGACGGCGAGGCACTCAAGAACTCCGGAGACAAGGTCTCCCACGAACTCCTCATGACCGCCCTTGCCCGCTGGCGCCCCGCGGACGCCGTCCTGTCGGAGGAAGGCGCGGACGATCATGCCCGGCTGGCCGCCGAGCGGGTGTGGATCGTCGACCCGCTCGACGGTACGCGGGAGTTCTCCGAGGCCGGCCGGACCGACTGGGCCGTGCACATCGCGCTCTGGGTGCGTGGCGAGCTCGTGGCCGGCGCGGTCGGGATGCCGGCGCGTGGCGTCATCCTCGGTACGGACACCCCGCCGGCGTTTCCGGTCCGGGCCGCCGGG
Source organism: Longispora albida DSM 44784 (assembly GCF_000379825.1). Classification (GTDB taxonomy): domain Bacteria; phylum Actinomycetota; class Actinomycetes; order Mycobacteriales; family Micromonosporaceae; genus Longispora; species Longispora albida. Next base: position 393,225 of record NZ_KB903834.1, on the reverse strand, counting down.
CCGCTCCGGCTCGCGTGCAGCCGCTCGCGCCCGCCGGCCTTCGTGGCCGAGCTGGCCGAGGCGGTCGGGGGCGAGCTGGTGCCGATGGGCTCGGCCGGCGTGAAGGCCTCTGCCGTGGTCACGGGCGAGGTCGACGCGTACGTGCACGCCGGCGGCCAGTACGAGTGGGACTCGGCGGCCCCCGTCGCTGTGGCCCGGGCCACCGGGCTGCACACTTCCCGGATCGATGGATCTGTGCTGAACTACAACCAGCCTGACCCCAAACTGCCTGACCTGCTCATCTGCCGCCCGGATCTGTCGCAGGTCCTGCTGGCGCAACTTTCGTCCATTTAAGTCCATCGGAGCACACGAATGACCGAATTCCCTACCCAGTCAGTGGGTTATGCGGTCTCCCACCTCGACGCGCTCGAGGCGGAGGCGATCTTCGTCTTCCGTGAGGTCGTGGCGGAGTGTGAGCGGCCGGTGCTGCTCTTCTCCGGTGGCAAGGACTCGATCGTCCTGCTGCACCTCGCACAGAAGGCGTTCTGGCCGGGCCGCATCCCGTTCCCGCTGCTGCACGTCGACACCGGGCACAACTTCGAAGAAGTACTCGCCTTCCGCGACCGGCGGGCAGCCGAGCTGGAGGCCCAGCTGCTCGTGGCCTCCGTGCAGGAGGGCATCGACTCCGGCCTGGTCGCCGAGCCGCCGTCGGGCATGCGCAACGCGATCCAGACGCCGGTGCTGCTGGAGGCCGTCGAGAAGTACCGCTTTGACGCGTTGTTCGGTGGCGCGCGGCGGGACGAGGAGAAGGCGCGGGCGAAGGAGCGGGTGTTCTCGTTCCGCGACGAGTTCGGCCAGTGGGATCCGAAGAACCAGCGGCCCGAGCTGTGGTCCCTCTACAACGCCCGTACCCACTCGGGCGAGTCCATGCGCGTCTTCCCGCTGTCCAACTGGACCGAGCTGGACGTCTGGCACTACATCCAGCGGGAGAACATCGCCCTCCCGGACATCTACTTCGCCCACGAGCGCGAGGTCGTCGACCGGGGCGGCATGCTCTACGCCGTCCACGAGGTCCTCCCGGCCAAGCCCGGCGAGGAGCCGTTCACCGAGCTGGTCCGGTACCGCACGGTCGGCGACGCGTCCTGCACCGCCGCCGTCCGGTCGGACGCGCGGACCGTGGCGGAAGTGATCGACGAGGTCGCGGCCACGCGCATCACGGAGCGGGGCGCGACCCGGGGCGACGACCGGGTATCGGAAGCGGCGATGGAAGACCGCAAGCGGGAAGGGTACTTCTAAAATGGACCTGTTGCGTTTCGCCACCGCCGGCTCGGTAGACGACGGCAAGTCGACGCTGATCGGCCGCCTGCTCTACGACTCGAAGTCCATCTTCGAGGACCAGCTCGCCGCCGTCGAGGCCACGAGTGCCGCCCGTGGCGACGACTACACCGACCTGGCGCTGCTCACCGACGGCCTGCGTGCCGAGCGGGAGCAGGGCATCACGATCGACGTCGCGTACCGGTACTTCGCCACGCCCCGGCGGAAGTTCATCATCGCCGACACCCCGGGGCACATCCAGTACACGCGGAACATGGTCACCGGTGCCTCGACGGCCGACCTGGCGCTGATCCTGGTCGACGCCCGAAAGGGGCTCGTCGAGCAGTCGCGCCGGCACGCGTTCCTGTGCTCGCTGCTGCGCGTCCCGCACATGGTCCTCTGCGTCAACAAGATGGACCTGGTCGACTGGTCGGAGGAGGTCTTCGAGAAGATCTCGGCCGAGTTCCGCGCGTTCGCCGCCAAGCTCGACGTGCCCGACCTCGCGATCATCCCGATCTCGGCGCTCAAGGGCGACAACATCGTCGAGCGCTCGCAGAACATGCCCTGGTACGAGGGCACGTCGCTGCTGCACCACCTGGAGCACGTCCACATCGGATCCGACCGCAACCTCGTGGACGCCCGCTTCCCCGTCCAGCACGTGATCCGGCCGCAGTCCAACGCCGACGACCGCCGCGACTACCGGGGCTACGCCGGTCAGGTGGCCTCCGGGGTGCTCAAGCCGGGCGACGAGGTGATGGTGCTGCCGTCCGGGTTCACCTCGCGGATCGCGGGCATCGACACGGCGGACGGGCCGGTCGCCGAGGCTTACCCGCCGATGAGCGTGACCGTCCGCCTGGAGGACGAGATCGACATCTCGCGGGGCGACATGTTCTGCCGCCCGAACAACAAGCCACAGGTCTCCCAGGACGTGGAGGCGATGGTGTGCTGGATGGACGAGTCGGTGCCGCTCACGCCCGGCCGCAAGTACACGATCAAGCACACGACCCGCAGCGCCCGTGCCGTCGTGAAGAACCTGCACTACCGGCTCGACATCAACACGCTGCACCGCGACGAGGGCGCGTCGAGCCTGGGCCTGAACGAGATCGGCCGGGTGCGGCTCCGCACGACCGTGCCGCTGCTCCACGACGAGTACCGCCGCAACCGTGCCACCGGTGGCTTCATCATCATCGACGAGGCCACCAACAAGACAGCCGGAGCGGCGATCATCGTATAGAAGACAGTCATCCTCCACAGGGGACGTTGCCCGTGCGTGGTTAGACATAGCATGTCAAATCTGGCCCGGTGGAAACCTTTCTTGACAGGGTTACCACCGGGCCGGACACTGCCTCCGTCGAGACTATCGAGCCACGGGGGCTACGTGATGACTGTTCGGCGCGGGGTTCACCCTGCCCTGATCGCGTTGTTAGGCGGGGTGCTGACGCCGCTTGTGCTGGCTCAGCCAGCGGCGGCGGCGCCAGCGGACTGCGCGGACGTCCGCCAGGACGAGGCGAGCGCGCTCGCCACAGCGAAAGCCTGCAAACGGCAGGTCGAGGTGATCGGCCAGCGCGGTGAGCGCGAGCGGCTGTTCGCGAATCCGGCGGGTCACCTCACCGCCGAGATCTCCGCCAGCCCGGTGCGGGTGAAGAAGGGCACCGAGTGGGTGCCGGTCGACACCACGCTCCGGAAGAACGCTGACGGCACGATCACGCCGGTCGCCTCTCCGCTGGCGATCACCCTGTCGGGCGGCGGGCACAGGCCCTTCGTCACGGCGGCGAAGGACGGCAAGTCCTTCTCCCTCGGCTGGCCGGGCACGCTGCCGGCTCCCGTGCTCAGCGGCGATACCGCCGTCTACCCGGAGGTCCTGCCGGGCGTCGACCTCAAGGTCCAGGCCGACGCGCAGGGCTTCGCCGAGGTACTGGTGGTGAAGACCCCGGAGGCCGCCAAAAACCCGGCGCTGAGGAAGCTCACGTTCACCACGTCCGGCAGCGGCCTGACCGTGAAGTCAGCGAAGGACGGCGGGTTCGCGGCTGTCGACGCGGCCGGGCAGGAAGTGTTCGGCTCCGGCGCGCCGATGATGTGGGACGCCGGCCGGGCGCAGGCTCCGGCCGCGGGTACGAGAAAAGGTCTGGTGGCGACCCCGGCGGAGACCGGGGCCGTCAAGCGGAAGCAGATGCCGGCCGCCGTGGCGCCGGGCTCGATCACGATCGAGCCGGACCAGGAGCTGCTGACCGGGGCCGACACGTCCTTCCCGCTGTCGATCGACCCTTCCGCATCGGAGGCCACCAACGGCTGGACGATGATCAACAGCTACTACCCGACCACGTCCTACTGGTCGTACGACCGCAACGACGGAGCGAAGGTCGGCTACTCCGACTGGGACAACACCGTGATGTACCGGTCGGTCTTCACCTTCCCGACCGGCCGGTTCCAGCTGCCGGGCGCGACGGTGCTCAAGGCGACCTTCAGCGCACAGCTCACCCACTCGTGGACCTGCGGCGGCGGGCACGTCGACCTGCACCACGTCGGCGCGGTGAACTCCGGGACCACCTGGAACAACCACTCCGGCTCCTGGGGCTCCCCGCTCGTCTCGGTGAACCCGGGCAACTGCACCGGCAACGTGGAGTTCAGCAACGACGCGCTGAAGGCGAAGCTCCAGGAGGCGACCGGCTGGAACGGCGCGACCTTCGGCCTGAAGGCCCGCGACGAGGGCGGCCACGACAGCTGGAAGAAGTTCAAGCACGATTCGCCGGTACTGGCGATCGACTTCAACCGGCCGCCGAACATGCCGACCTCGCTGAGCGTCGACAACAAGCCGTGCGCGACCGGCCAGGCCCGGCCGTGGATCACGACGGCCACGCCGACCCTGCGCGCGTGGGCGAGCGACCCGGACACCGACCAGAACCTGCGGACCTGGATCGCGCACGTCAAGCACAACGGCACCAGCTTCGACGAGCGCACAGCTGCTGGCGGGTACCAGGACGGCCCGGCCGGAGGCTACACGGCACAGTGGACGGCATCGGGCCTGGCCGACGGCGGAATCTATGCGTACCGGGCCCAGTCCACCGACTCGCACGGCAAGGCAGGTCCGATCACGGGCATCCCCGGCAACTGTGAGTTCGGCGTGGACCTGGTCGACCCGGCCAAGCCGTCGATCGACAACGACCTGTACGCGGAAGGCTGCCAGCCGTGCGGCGGCGGTGGCCAGCCGGGCAGGTTCACCTTCACCAGCTCGCTGGACGTCGTGGCGTACAACTGGGGCTTCACCGACCCGCCGGCCACCCGGGTCAGCACGTCTCGGATGGGTGCTCCGGTGACGGTGACCTGGACCCCGCAGGCCGGCGGCCCGAAGACGCTGTACGTGCAGGCCATCGACCGGGCCGGCCGGACGGCGACCAGGGAGTACCAGTTCACCGTGGCCGGCTACGCCATCAACGAGGGGCGCTGGCTCCAGGCCGACATGCCGGTCCTCGGCGACAACTCCGGCCACAACCGGCACCTGACCGCCACCGTCCCGCCCACCACCGTGCACCGGATCGTGGACGGCGGCGGCTACGGCTTCGACGGCACCGCGAACCCGATCGCCAGCACCGCCGGCCCCGTGATCGCGGACACGACGAAGAGCTTCACCGTCTCGGCGTGGGCGAAGGCCGACCCGGGTACCGGGCAGGCTGTGGTCGTGGGCCAGGACGGCAACCGGATCAGCGGTTTCATGCTCTGGTACGGCGGCGACAGCACCTGGCGGTTCGGCATGCCGACCTCCGACTCCGACGGCTTCCCGGTCACGATCGCGACGGCCAGCGGCGCGAAGACCGGCGTGTGGACCCACCTGATCGCCGCGTACGACGAGCCGAAGAAGCAGCTCAAGCTGTACGTGAACGGCAAGCTCGCCACCACGACCCCGCACACCGCGACGGTGAAGGCCACCGGCCAGTTCACGATCGGCCGCGACAAGGTCAACGGGGCGGCCAACGGCGGAGCGCTCTGGCGCGGCGGCCTGGCCGACGTACGGGCCTGGAGCCGACTGCTGGTCGACCATGAGATCGCCGAGATCGTCGCACCGTCCGAAGTGGCCGAATGGCACTTCGACCAGGAATGGCCGCCGGAGACCAACACCGGTGACAACCCCAACCAGGGCGAGAACGACCTGAATCTCTACGGCGGCTTCCAGGTGCCGTTCGATGGCTCCGGCAACTGCAAGGTCGGCACCTGCCTGCTGCTGGACAGCACAGGTTACGGCGACACGCAGTACCCGGTGCTGGACACCAGCCAGTCGTACACGATCTCGGTGTGGGCGCGGCTGTCGGACAAGAACGAGGACCACAACATCGTCAGCCAGCGGAACCCGTCCGGCGTCAACCCGTTCTTCCTCCAGTACGACAAGAGCACCGACCGGTGGAACTTCGAGATCCCGGACTCGGCGACCCCGGCCAAGCGCTGGTACACCCGCTCGGTGAGCGTGCCGGCCGTGAACGTCTGGACCCACCTGACCGCCATCTACGACGCGCAGGCCGGCCAGGCGAGGCTCTACGTCAACGGGGTGCTCGAAGCCACCCTCAACGGTGTCACCGCGTGGAACGGGTACTACCCGCTGGTGGTCGGCACAGCAAGCGGCCGTTCCTGGAAGGGTGCCCTGGACGAGCTGCGAATCCATACTGGAGTGAAGGCTCCGGACACCAGCCCGGTCGGTTCCTCGATCGGCATCGCGACCGGTGACTTCAACGGTGACGGCAAGGCGGACGTGGCCGGCGTCGACGCCAGCGGCGACATGCGGCTCTACCCGGGCGACGCCAAGGGCCGGGTCACCGGCGAGGCCCAGCTGATGTGGCCGGGCGGCAACGAGTGGGGCGGCTTCAAGCGGATAGCCGGCGGTGACTTCAACGGCGACACCAAGGCCGACATCGCGGGCGTCGACGCCCTCGGTGACCTGCGGTTCTTCGAGGGCGACGGCACGGGCAAGCTCCGCAACGACCCGATGATGTGGCCCGACCGCGGCGCGTGGGCCGCCTTCCGGATCCAGGCCGCCGGCGACTTCAACGGCGACGGTAAGCCTGACGTCGCCGCGATCACCACCGACGGTTACCTGCGGCTGTACACCGGTGACGGCAAGGGTTACCTGGCCGGGGCCGGCCTGATGTGGACGAACCCCGACTGGGGCAGCGGCCACCTGTCGATCGCGGCTGGCGACTTCAACGGCGACGGCAAGTGCGACCTCGTCAGCCTGTTCGGCAACCAGGTGTACTTCTACCCGGGCGACGGCGCCGGCAGGGTCAGCCACGGCGGTCCGATGTGGCAGGACGCCGGCTGGGGCGGTTACACCAAGGGCATCACCGCCGGTGACTTCAACGGCGACGGCAAGATGGACCTCGCCGCGGTCACCCCGCAGAACAGCATGTACTTCTTCGCCGGCGCCGGCGACGGCAAGCTGGCCAACTCGATGACTCCGATGTGGCCGGACGCCGGTGCGTGGGCCGCCTACACCAAGGGGTACACGGCTGGCGACTTCGACGGGGACGGGAAGACGGACCTGGCAGCCATCTCCGGGGCCGACAACAACCTGTACTTCTTCAAGGGCGACGGCACGGGCAAGCTGACCGGCATGGTCCTGATGACCCCGGGCCTCGGCCGCTGGGGCGCTGCGCGGACCCTGGTCTCCGGCGACTTCACCGGGGACGGCAAGCCGGACATCGCCGGCATCGACGGGGAGAACAGCATGGTCATGTTCGGCGGCGAGGGCTCCGGCCGGGCGGCCGTCGGCACGAAGATGTGGCCGAGCCTGGCGTAACCGGCACGCGCGACAGAGGGAAGAAAGGCCAGGTGGGCGATCCACCTGGCCTTTCTCGCCGGCGCCCTAGGTCTCAGATGCCGTGGCCCCTGCGGTGGAGCGCGGAGACCACCCGTTCCACCTTCACGATCCGGGTCGCGGCCGCCAGGGCGATCGCGGCCCGAGGTTCGCGCCAGCGCTGCCGCAACGCGGCCTTCGCCCACCGCACGGCCTGCCGCCGGTCGCCCTTCGCTGCGTGCCAGCAGGCGAGCTGCCCGTAGACCCTGGCCGCACCGGCCGGGCTGGTGCCGATCTCGGGGTGCCGGTCGAGCATCCAGCGCAGCGAAGAGATCTTCGTGTCGTACTGCCGGGCGAACAGCGAGTTCCCGCCCCACGCCACCCGGACCAGCGGCGTGTCCACGTGCACGACCGGGTGCCGGGCCGCGGCGCGCAGCAGCAGGTCCCAGTCCTCGTTCTGGCTGCCCGGAGCGTCCTCGGCGACCAGGCCCAGCCCGCCGGTCAGCGCGCCGCGCCGGATCAGGAACGTCGAGGAGTGCAGCATCGCCATCCGCGAGCGCAGCAGGTCGGCGTGGCTGACCTCCGCCTGCCCGGCCAGCCGCGCGTTGACCTGCCCGTTGTAGGCGACCTCGATCGCGCACGTGGAGAACTCGGCCAGCGGCCGCCGCCACAGCGCCATCGCCTGCGCCGTGATCTTCCCCGGCAGCCACACGTCGTCGTCGTCGCAGAAGGCGACCAGGTCGGTGTCGAGAGCCGCGATCCCGGTGTTGCGGGCGCCGGCCAGGCCAGGGGTGCGGTTGTTCGACAGCACCATCACCGGCCGGTCCCCGCCCTGCGCGACCATGAAGTCGGGCTCGGCCCGGTCGTAGACCACGATCACCCGCAGCTCGCCGGGATACTGCTGGGCCAGCACGCCTGCGACAGCCTCGCGGAGCTGCTCTGGGCGGCGGTGGGTGGGGATCACGACGCCGATGGAAGGCCAGTACATGTCAACTCCGGAGGTAGCCGTAGCGGCTGAGCAGTGGCGCGGTGAGCGCGCCGACGAGCTGCCGCTGCCTGGGGGGTAGGGCGGTGCGCCAGGCCTCGTCCCTGCGGAGCGGTACCCGGCCGGTGGTGAAGCGCATCGGATTGCCGGCCGCGCTGTGGCAGGTGGTCAGCTCGGCGGATTCGAGGTCGAGGAATCCGAGCCCGGCCGCGTCGAGCCCGCCGAGCCCGGCGAACCGGGCGATCGACGAGGTGACGGCGACCGGGTCGCGGAGGAAGTTCTCGTACCGGACGCGGCGGACGGGCACCCCGCTCCGCCGCAGCAGCCCGAACGCCGCGTTGTGCGTGTTCCACAGCAGCGCCGACCGGGTCGGGGAGTAGCGGGTCATCGCCTCGGTGCCGTCGGTCTCCGGCCGGGGCACGTTCTTCGTCCACGAGTAGGCGACGCCGCGCGCGTCGCGGACGACGTGCAGGACGCGCAGGTCGATGTCGGGGGACCAGCGCAGGCAGTACGCGAGGGCCGCGTGCTTCGACGAGTCCACGATGACCGGCGCGCCGGACACCTCGGCGGCAGCCTGGTACACCCGGCGGTAGTGCCAGACGTAGTCCTCGACGGCGGAGCCGCCCCGGACGGCGAGCCGGGGGATGTGCCGGGTCCGCTCGACCGTTGCCCGCAACTCCAGCAGCTTCGGGACGTTGAGCCGGTGCCAGCCACCGAAAGCGCGCTCGCCGATCTCCTGCCAGAACTCGCACCGGGAGAACCGGTGGCCGCAGCCGCAGCGCTCGTCGTCGCGGACGTCGCGGTCCCAGAGGTGGACGACCTCGCCGAGCGCGCAGACGCCGGGCAGCTGGCCGAGAACCCGTTCCAGGAGTGTCGTGCCGCTCCGTCCGAGCGCACCGATGAAAATGAGGCGAACCACGCATACCCTCCCAGACCAGCCCGCTCGTTATAACGAGCGAGCACAGCGGAAAGAACGGGGAACCCGGCTTTGGTAGGAAAAGTGACTGTCGGCGGGGTGGCGTTCGACGCCCTCACCGAGGCCGAGGCCGTCGAGCACGTCCGGGCGGCCGTCGAGCGCGGCGAGGGCGGCCGGATCATCACGCCCAACGTCGACATCCTCCGGCGCGGCGCGGAAGCAGCCGACTACCTGGACGACGCGACACTCGTGGTCGCCGACGGCATGCCGCTGCTGTGGGCCGCGCGGCGGGCCGGTACGCCGCTGCCCGAGCGGGTCGCCGGGTCGAGCCTGATCTGGTCGCTGTCGCGGGCGCTGGGCGCCGACGGCCGCTCGGCGTTCCTGATCGGCGGCGACCCGGGCAGCACCCGGGCCGGTGACGTCCTCGCCGAGGCGTGTCCCGGCCTGCGGATCGCCGGGCAGATCAGCCCGCCCTTCGGCTTCGAGGACACCCCGGACTACGACGAGCTGTGCGCGGCCATCATCGAGGAAAAACCCTCCATCGTGTACGTCGGCCTGGGGTTCCCCAAACAGGAACGGGTGATCACCAGGCTCCGGCCCCAGCTGCCAGGTACCTGGTTCCTCGGCTGCGGCGCCTCGATCCAGTTCGTGGCCGGCGAGCTGCGCCGCGCTCCACTGTGGATGCAGCGCTCGGGGCTGGAGTGGCTACACCGGCTGCTCAGCGAGCCCCGCCGGCTGGCAGGCCGGTACCTCGTGCACGACCTGCCCTTCGCCCTCCGCCTGCTCATCAACGCAAGGAAGACCACATGCTGACCTTCGATCGCCCCGCAGAGGCGTGCACCGCGCTCCAGAGCGCAGTCGACGAGCTGCTCGGCGACCATCTCGGTTCCCGGGCACTGGAAGCCGGGGCCGGGAAGCGCACCCGGCTGTCCCTCCCGCCAGACACCTACGTGATCGGCGTCGACACCGATCCCAACGCGCTGGCCTGGAACAAGCGGCTCGACGAGCGGGTGCTGTGCGACCTGATGGAGTACACGCCGCCGCCGCGGAGCTTCGACCTGATCACCTGCTGGTACGTGCTGGAACACGTCGACCGGCCGGACCTGCTCGTCGAGCGGTTCGCCGGCTGGCTGCGGCCCGGCGGGCTGATGGTGCTGGCCGTACCGCACCTGGCCAGCCCGAAGTCCCTGGTCACCAAGTGGACCCCGCACAGCTTCCACATCTGGTTCCGCCGGAGGATCGCCGGTTCGCAGAACGCCGGCAAGCCCGGCTTCGGCCCGTACCCGACGACGCTGCGCCGCTCGATCGCCCCCCGCCACCTCGCCCGCCGGGCCACAGACCTGGGCCTGTCCGTGGCCTTCGAGGGGTACTTCGAGGACAACAAGCAGCGCAAGCTCCGCGAGAAGCTCAAGATGACCGGCATGAGCTGGCGCGCGGCCCAGGGCCTGACCCGGGCAGCCAGCCTCGGCCAGCTCGACGCCCGCCGCACCGAGTACCTGGTGGTCCTCCAGAAGGAGATCTGAGCCTGTCAGGACCCCGCACTCACCCATGGGTACGCGCTGGGCCTGGTGCCCGTCGCGACGTATTCCGCGAGGATCACACCGGCCGACGTCAGCGAACATGTAGCCACCTGGGCTGGAACCGTGTCCTGGCCGGTGAACGGATCCAGCGTGACGAGCGGCGTGGCCGGTGGGTCGATCTCGTTGACGTGCGTGCCGTCGGCCAGCCAGGTGACGGCGGCACGCTGGTTCTCGTAGTCGACGTCCAAGCGCAGCTCGGCCGTGCCGGGACTGACATTGTGGTCCCAGCCGGGCTGCGCTGGGCCAACCCAGAACGTGAAGACCCGGAAGCCGTGAAGGTTGACCGAACCCTCGTAGAACGCGAGGGTCGCGGCGGCGTCGGCCGGGCTCGCCTGCAACTCGGCACCCACGTGGCCGTCGCTGAACATCCAGTAGCCGGTCATGGCCTGATCCTCTCGCCGGTCCCGTGGTAAGTGCCGCGAAGCCAGGTGCGGCCGGAGTCAGGGGTGACCCAGACGGTCAACCGGGTGCCTGCGGGCAGTATCGCGGGAAGGATTCGCTCGCAACTGTAGGGGTTGGCGGCAGCGCTGACCTCCCTGGTGTTCCCACATGGGATGTTGTTGATGACCAGCTCAGCCTCGTTGGTGCCTTCACGGCGGATGATGGCGGCTACTTTGGACTCGACGTGCTGCCACATGGTGACCGGAGGAACGGGCAGCGGGACCGGGTCCAGGTCGGCTGCAGGCGATGTGTCCCGGCCGCCGGAGTCGATGATCTGCCCCAGGAAATCGCCCTGAGTCGGTGCGCCCAGCGCGCCCAGGGGCTCGCGTGGCCTGAGGCGAACTCCTGCCTCCCGGATGTGACGCGGTACGTCGGCCGGCCGGTACCAGCGGCCGGTGGCGGCCAGGTGTGCTGGTGGCGAGTTCGGGGCCGCAGCGGTACCCAGTGCCGCCCCGTGACTATCGCCCCTGGCTGATGCCCCTGATCTTGGTGCTTGCCCGGTCCACAGCGTCCAGGGCGGCGCTGATCTCGGCGGTGATCTCCCTGGTGGTCGCCGTCGCTGACTGAGTGGCGGCGAACCGGGGCTGGTCGTTGACGACAACGTAGTGCCGGGCGAGTTCGTCCAGCATGGCGATCGTCTTGTCGACGGCTGCCCGGGCTTCTCCAAGGGCGCGATCGGCGAGTTGCGCCTGGGTGATGATCTCTTCGGGCGTAGGGGCCATTCCGTAAGTATCGTCCACTATGGAGCTGATCGCCAGATCTGATGATGATCGTCGACTATGAACGGCCTCTGCTGAACCAGTCGCTGGTCGCCATTCCTCTGAAGGCCGCGAGGGACTGGCCGTCTATCGAGTACTGGTGGGCGGCGTCGTTGCCCTCGGGGTCGGAGTTGAAGTAGCTGACGGCCTTGATCCTGGGTGTGCGTTCGAACAGGACCGCCGCGTCGCGGAGCCAGGCGGCGCGCTCGGTGGCTGAGAACTTCTTCGAGATGCCGTACTCGCCGATGATGATCGGTTTCGGCCGGGCCTTCGCCCAGTTCAGGAACGGCCCGGCCACCTCGGACAGCGGCCGGAGTGTGGTGGACGTGTAGGCGTCGGCGCAGGTCCAGTCGACCTGCTCGTCGCCGGGGTAGAACTTCTGGGCCTCGCCGGTGGCGAACCCCTCGGCTGTCGGGCACCACACCCACGACACGTTCGACGCGCCGGCCTGCTGGAACACGCGGCGGACGTGCCGCCAGGCCGCGATGTAGTCCTCGGGGGACCACATCTGGGCGCGGAGGTTGGGGCGGTCCATCTCCCACCGGTACCGCAGAAGAACTGGTTTTTTCAGGTTTCTGACGCGGACGGCCTGTGCGCTGATCTCCTGGTCGAGGCGGCCGGACGTGACCATGCGGGTGTCGGCGCCGGCCCAGCTGATCATGAGTGTGGTCCCGCGTTTGACGAACGCGGAGTCGGCCGGGTCGGCGAGCTTGTCCGTCCACTTGTGATAGACGTGCACGATGTCGAGCTTGCGCCCGAGCTGGCCCTCCAGGCCCGTGATGGCCTCGACGCGCGCGGCGTCGCTGTAGTCGCCGGGGCGCACCCAGGCCCCGACGTACGCGCCACGGTCGGGGACCTTGACCGGGCCGGAGGGCTGGAGCGCGGCCGGCGGGCCGGGGGGCTGCTCCACCGGCGGGTCCGCCGGTTCGCAGCCCGCCAGCCCCGTCACGACCAGGAAAGCGGCCAGGGAAGCTGCCAGCAGTCGTTTCACGCCTTCCTCCGCAAGGTCGTGAGCTCGGACAGTGCCAGTGGTACGCGCAGCCGCCAGCACGCCAGGCCGTACACCGCGCCGCCGAGCCCGGCCGCGAGCAGCAGCCCGGCCATGTTGCGGCCCGTGAACGTGGTCGTGACCAGCGGCAGGATGCCGAAGCAGGTACCGGAGAGCGCCGCAGCGAGCAGCGTCCCCCGCCCGAACGGGTGCATCCCGAGCCCGAGCTTGAGCTGCGCGAGTGGCAGCAGGTTGTTCGTCAGCACCGCGGCGGCCAGGCCGCACGCCGCGCCGCTCGCGCCCCAGCGCGGGATGAGCACCAGGTCCACGGCCACGTTGGCGACGAGGGCCGCGAGGACGTTGATGAGGTTCCACGAGGTCCGGCCGGCCATCGACAGCACCGCGTCGACCATGCCGCAGCCCGAGGCGACGAGCATCGCGACGGCGAGGACGACGACCACGCCGGCCGCCGGGGCGTAGCCGGGGCCGAACAGGCGCAGGTACACCGGGGCGAAGACGGCGGCCAGCAGGTAGATCGGCCAGGACAGCAGGATCAGCCAGCCGGTCGCCGACTGGTACAGGGCCTTCGTCGCAGCCTTGTCGCCGGTCGCGAGCAGGTCGGCCAGCCGGGGCTGCACGCTGTACGAGAGCGCCTGGTTCGCCAGCTGCCCGACGATCACGAACCGGCCGGCCACGGCGTAGTACGCGGCCTGCGTGAAGCCGACCAGCGCCGCCAGCAGGATGATGTCCACCCGCTGCACCGCCTGCTGTGCCACGCTGGCCAGCGCGCGCGGCGCGGTGAACTTCCAGAACGCCTTCCGCAGCGTGGCCGGCGTGAGCGTGGCGTCCGGTGGTGCGACTTCCGGCCGCGACACCGCCCGCCTGGCCGACCGCCAGGCCAGCAGCACGACCGGGACGTAGGCCCAGGCCCAGGCCAGCGTGAAGGCACCCGGCGATCCCTCGGCCAGCCACAGCGCCACGGCCAGCGCGCCCAGCTGCAACGTCGGCCGGAGCAGCTTGTCGAGCAGCACCGTAGGCCGCGGGCGCCGGCAGCCACGGGTCGCGGCCAGCAGCGCGTCGGTCAGCGCGGCGAGCGGCAGGAAGAAGGCGAGCGCGTTGAGCCTGCCGGTGAACCACAGCCCGGCCGCCAGTACCGCCGAGGTCAGCAGCACCGGGCTCAGCGCGATCCGCAGGCACGGTCTGAGCAGGTCGAGGCGGCCCTGCGCGCGGAGCTGGGCCGGCCAGTACACGAGGCCGGTCTGCGTGCCGAGTTTCGCGACCGTCACGGCGATCGTGAACACGGCGGTGGCCGCGAAGAAGACGCCGGCCTGGGCCGGTTGCAGCCCCCGGGCGACCAGCCAGGTGATACCGAAGCCCGCCAGGCCCGCGTACCCGGCGCCGGCCAGGTTGAGCACACCCCGCCGCGCGACCCGGCCCAGGTCGGCCCGGTCGCGTGCTGTGCGGGTGGTGACGGTGCTCAGCGGCGCCAAGAGGGTACCCAGCCGAGCCAATCGACGAGCCTGCGGTCGTATGGCTCGAAGTAGCGTTCGAGTGCCGTGCGCACCGCCGGGTCCATGGTGGAGCGTGGCCGGGCGTTGTGCTGCTCGAACGGCGGGTTGCCCAGCCAGGGCAGGCCGAGGAAGTGCAGCAGCTCGTCGTAGACGGGGCCGGGGTTCGTGAAGAAGTCGTGGCTGTCGAGCACGTGGATGCGGTCCCGGCCGAACAGGTTCGCCAGGGGCTCCAGGTAGTCGGTGTACTGCCCACGGGCCAGGTAGCCGTGGTGCTGGTGCGAGAACGAGTAGTACGTCGGGTCGGTGCGCAGCCGCTCGGCCTCGCCGGACAGCCGGACCGGCTCCAGGTCCAGCGCCTCGGTGAACTCCTCGATGTGCTCGAAGCCGCGCGCCAGCTCGTGCGCGTGCTGCGAGTGGGCCCGCTCGACCGGGTCGCGCAGCAGCACGACCAGCTTCACGTCCGGCAGGTCCCGGCGGATCCGCTCGGCGGCGTGCGGGTGGTACATGTAGTACGGGCTCGACTCGAACGTCTGCACGGGCACGCCGATCCGGCCGCTGAGCCTCCTGGCGTTCATCCGCAGGGGGAAGTGGCCGCGGTACCAGGACATGCCCTGGTGGTACGACGTGTCGAAGTAGTGCACGCCCTTGTGCAGCACGGCCTTCAGGATCGCCGGGTGCGCGGCGAGCGCGCGGTACAGCGACGTGGTGCCGCACCGCTGACCCCCGCACAGCAGGAAGGACGGCAGCAGCCGGGCACTGGCGG
This sequence comes from Longispora albida DSM 44784, assembly GCF_000379825.1. Lineage (GTDB taxonomy): Bacteria > Actinomycetota > Actinomycetes > Mycobacteriales > Micromonosporaceae > Longispora > Longispora albida. The sequence continues at coordinate 378,211 of NZ_KB903834.1, read as the reverse complement.
TAGCGCGGCCCAGCGAGCGCGACCCGAAGTGCACGAGCCGTTTGACGCGTTCAGGGACCTTGGCAGAGTCCACGACCTAACTCCTCACACGTGACTAGAGATGAGCGACCCGGCGGACCAGCGCCGGCAGCAGCCAGCTGCCCAGCACGCCCAGCCGGGCACCGGCCTCGGCCTGGCGGTCGGTCAGGTAGCGCGCAGCGAGGTCCGCGAGGTAGAGCAGGACGGTGATCCGGGCCGCGGCCGATCCGACCCCGAACGGCGCTAGCAGCGCGGGGGCGGTCTCGATCACGGTGTCGACCGCCGTGGCCGGTTCACGGCCCGCGGTGACGATCGCCGACTGGAGGGCGTAGTGCGCGGCGTCGAAGCCGATCGGCACGCCGGTGGTGAAGCGTTCCCAGTCCCAGACGAGCAGGGTGTCCGACAGCGCCGCCATGTTCCACGGGGTCCAGTCGCCGTGCCAGGCACCGAAGGACAGCTGGGCCGAGCCGGCCCGCTGGATCAGGTCGGCCCCGGCCCTGGCCAGGACGCGGCCGTCCGGCGAGCTGGTCAGGGCGTTCAGGCGGGTGCTGAGCCGGCCACGGTACTCGCTCTGCGCGAGCCGGCACCGGGTGATGCCGAAGGCCTCGGCCAGCTCGCGCATCGCGTACGGCAGCCGGTCGCGCATCGGGGCACGTGGCTGCCAGATCGGCAGCGCCGACTGGGCCAGCACCTCGTTCCCGCGCCACTCCCCGCTGTGCAGGACGGCTGGCGTGGTGATCTGTTCCAGCCCGGCGCACGCGAGCGTGGACAGCGCGTTCGTCTCGGCGCGGACCAGCCGGCGGGTCAGGTCGTTGACGCCGAGCTTGACGAAGCCGACCGTCGCGCCGGCCGGCGTCAGGAGCTGGATCACCGGCTTGCGGTTCGCCCTGGCCGGTCCGATGTGGACGCTGAGCCGGACGTCCTGGCCGAGCGCGGCCTTGAGGTACTCGTCGATCCCGCCGGACCCGCCGACCCGGACCTTGTCCCGGAGCAGCAGCCCCGAGGCACCCGTCTTCAGCGCGGCCACGACGGCGTCCCGTTTCAGCCGGGCCAGCCGGGAGGTCGGCTCCGCGTACCGGCGCACGGCTGCAGCGGCCAGTTTCCGGTCGTCGGCGGGTACGAGCAGCCGTGGCCGCCGGGCGTCCGGGACGACGAGGTACTCGATCCCGTCCCCGGAACCGGATTCGGGCTCCGGGTAGAGCACAGCGAGCACCTCGGCCAGGTACGCCGACCGTAGTTGCGCGTCACCCGCGGTCAGTTCAGCCGGCGCGTTATTCGCAGGCACTGTCGTCCCCACCCCTTCCAGCGGCGGCGTGTGCGGCATCGTTCCTCCACAGCAGGGCGTATGCGAGCAGCAGGAAGGCCAGCGGAGTGACGAGCGCGTTGTACCAGAACATCGCCGAGAAGCTGGCCACCAGGCAGGCCGAGCCGGCCAGCCCGGCCGGGCTGCGGTCCCTGCGGAACCGCCAGATCCCGTACCCGAAGAAACCGAAGTATGCGGCCGTGCCGATCAGCCCGTGCGCGTAGAGCGTCTGCCAGAGCTGGCCGTTGCCGCCGAGGGTGAAGTTGCCGCAGCGCTCGCAGTCCGAGGAACTGCCGACCGCGATCGAGTTGCGCCCGCCGGTCGTCGTCCGGGTCGAGCCGAAGCCGATCAGCGGGGACTCGCGCAGCCCGGCGAGCGCCTGCGTCGTGACGTACATCCGCACGTCGTTGGACTTGCCGTGTTCGAGCCGCGCCCCGACCAGGTTGCCGAGCGGGCTCACGACCACGAGCAGCGCCATCGTCGCCGCGCCGACGGCCAGGCCGCCGAGCGGCCACAGCCTGCCCTGCATGGCGAAGCGGATCGCGACGTAGACCGCCATCACGGCCAGGCCGATCCACAGGCCGCGGTTGAGGGAGTAGACGACCGGGACGACACTCGCGGCCAGCACCGCTGCCGCCAGCCACTTCTTTTTCCTGTACGCCCGGGAGGCGATCACGAACCAGCCGACCAGCAGGCAGTAGTTGTTACCCCACGTGTTCGTGTACCCCCACGGCGCGGCCGGCCGGGGAATCGGGTCGCCGCCGAGCACGTCCATGATCTGGGCTGCCGACGGGTGCACGAGGGACTTGATGAAGCCCATGCTGCGCAGCTTGTGCGGGAGCAGCGACTCGACGGGCGACGTGAACTCCCAGTGCCCGGCGACCACCCCGAGCAGCCCGCCGGCCACCGTCACGGCGAACAGCCAGCCGAGCAGGGTGATGAGCCTGCGCTGGGAGAGCCACTGCCGGGGCAGGTTGCCGGCGTAGAGCAGCATGATGGTCAGCGCGCCGTACTCGATCACCCGGAACCCGGCCCCCGGCATCCGGCCGATGACCGTGCCGGGGAGGGTGCCTGCGGGGGAGTAGCCCAGCGCCGTGAGGCTGCCGAGCACCGCGACCAGGAAGAGCAGCCAGAGGCCGAAGCCGGGGGGTACCCGCACCGGCCGGTTCCGCAGCAGCCACCACGCCATCGGCACCGCCATGATCGGGAAGATCAGCACGCCGAGGCCCAGTGCCCACCACAGTGGATAGAGGGCGAGGATCCCGGTCAGCGGCCAGGCCGGCGGCAGGGGCAGCCAGCGTGGCCGCTGCGGGCGGAGCGGTCGGACGGGGAGAGCTGTGGCGGTCACGTGCGGGCGGCCTGTGCGGCCTCGGCCTTGACCTGGACGGGCTCGGCTGGCCGGGCGGGCAGCTTCGGGGTGACCAGCCCGCCCAGCAGGACGGTGTCGACCCGGCGGAGCTGCTCCGCGGCGTCGAGTACCTGCGCGTGCGTGGTCCGGCGCAGCTCGACGACCACGAGCGCGGCGTCGGCCAGGCTGGCGAGGCTCTGCGCGTCGGCACTGGCCGCTGTGGACGGCGCCTCGATGATCACGTACTCGGCCCGGCCGCGCAGCTCCTCCACCCGCCGCCGCACCGGCTCGACCTGCAACTGCCCGCCGGCGTCGGTGGCGTAGTCGGTGATCAGCTCGGTGTCGTTGCCGGCGTGCTGGAACGCCCCGGCGAGCTGGGCGGCGACGAGCCCGGCACCCGGACCCTCGGCGGCACCCGTGACCACGAGTACCCGGTGGCTCGTCGCCGCCACGATCTCGTTGCGCAGCCTGGCGAAGATCCGGCCGGGCTCGGTCAGCGGCTCGAAGGCCGCCCCGATCACGGGCAGCTCGGCGAGCAGCGCGACGTCGGCGCGGCGCGGCAGGTCGATCCCCCGCCGGACCTTGCGGTCGAAGCGCTCGCGGCCGAGTGCGAAGCCGACGCCGAGGACGAGCCCGGTCAGCGCGCCGGAACCCAGGTTCAGCGCGGTGTTCGGCTTGACGGCCCTGTTCGGCAGGTCCGCGTCGCTGATGATCTTCCCGCCGTTGACCGTTGTCGTCGCGAGCTGGTTGAACCGGCTGGTCAGCGCGTTGAGCTGGTTGGTGAGGTTGGTCCGCCGGCTGTCCAGGTCGGCCTGCTTGTCGGCCGTCTTGTCCCCGGTGATCCGCCCGTCGATCGCGCTCAGGTCCGCGCTGACCTGCTTGATCTTGCGGTCCATCGTGTTGTACTGCCCGGTCAGCTCGGCCTTCGCGCTCTCGTTCCGGTTCGCCAGGTACGCCTCGGCGAAGGCGTGCGCCCCGGCCTGTGCCCCGCGCGGCGTGTGCTCGGAGTACGTGATGACCAGCACCGACGTGTTCGGCGGCACCGTGACGGAGACCCGCTTGGCGAGCTGGCGCGGCTGGCGCGTGCTCCGCATCAGCTTGCCGGCGTCGGCGGACACCTCGGTCGACTTCACGAGCTGGGCCTCGGTGTCGAGGTTGATCTCGCCTTTGGTCCGGCCGCCGGCCACGTTGGTGTCGGTGACCCCGGTCGGCTGGACGAGCACGGAGGCCGCCGACTGGTACAGCTTCTCCTGGGTCAGCGTGAACCCGGCGGCGAGGACCACCCCGCCGAGCGCGACCAGCAGGGCGAGCCACCAGCTTCGGCGCAGCGCGCTCAGGTAGTCGGAGAGGTCGTAGCTGGCCGGCCGGGTCGCGTCCATCAGGGCGGGGACACCTTTCTGGAATTTATTCCGACAAAGGTACAGATAAGGGATTGTATTCCCCGGGTGGTGCGGGCCGGTCGTCGCGGGGCGGGGCTCGAAGCCAGGCGAACGGAGGGCCGACGTACGGCCAAACGAGTGAGATTGCGCCGAGGGTGCGCAGTTTGGTCCCGAAGATCCCCAGAAGCGCGTTAAATATCCTGGTATGAGCCGCATTGACCGCCGAGTCGCCCTCGCCGCCATCGTGCTCTGTGCCGGAGGGGCCGCCGTCGCCTGCACCGGCCCGTCGCCCACCCGGCCGGTGTCCGTGAAGGCCAGCGCCGACGGGTACCTGAGAGACGGCCGGACCCCGGCCAGCGCCCGCGAGCCAGAGCTGAGAACCGGCACGTCCGGAGTCCAGGCGCACGTCGCGTACCTGCGCTTCCAGGTCACCGACCTCCCCAAGGGCGGCGGGAAGCTCCGGGCAGCCGTGGTGCTCACCCCGCTCCCGGGCTCCACGGAGGCGCTCATCGAGCTGGCAGCGGTACCCGACACCGGCTGGAGCGACCGCACCCTCGCGCAGCGCGCCCCGCTGGCCGGCCGGGTACTCGGCAGCAGCCTCCTCGCGGCCGGCGCCGAGGACCTGACCTTCGACGTGACCCGCGCGGTGAACGGGCCGGGCGCGTACTCCTTCGCCGTCACCAGCCCCGGCAAGATCCAGCGGTTCTACAGCTCGGAGTCGCCGACGGGCGCCCCGGCGCTGCGCCTCACCCGGGAACCGGGCCCGGCCCGCGTCCCCTCCCCTGACGACCGGTGGCCCCGGCCGACGGACTTCCCGACGACCCGCCCGGTACCGTCACCGACCCTGCCGTCGCCGTCGCTGTCCCCTTCGGCGTCCCCGAGCCCGAGCGCCTCACCGTCCCCTTCGGCCAGCCCATCCCCGTCCCCGTCCCCATCTCCGTCCCCTTCGCCGTCGCCCAGCCCGACCCCGTCGCCTTCCTCGCTCCCGTCACCCTCGGCGTCCCCGAGCCCGCTGCCGCCGACGCCGACCATTCCCGTCCCGACAGGCCCGGTCCCGACAGGTACCGGCCTGCCCACGCCCGGTCTGACGATGCGGCCGGTCGACCCGGATCCGCACGACCCGCCGGTACCCGACTGCGTGCTGGAGCGGCTGCTCGTCCCGACCTGCGGCATCCTGACCGGCGTCGCCCCGGCCGCCCACACCTCGCAGCCCAGGGACGAGGCCATGCGCGAGTTCGAGGCGAAGGCCGGGCGGACGCAGCAGATCTACCACGCCTACCACCGCGGCGAGGAACTCTTCCCGACCCCGACAGAGATCTCCCTGGCCAGGGAACCGGGCAAGAACCGCATCCTGTTCCTGAACTGGAAGCCGTACAAGATGACCTGGGCGCAGGTCGCGGCCGGTGAGTTCGACCCGGTGATCGACCGGCTCGCCGCGCACATCGTGAAGAACTTCCCCGAGCCGTTCTACCTCACCGTCCACCACGAACCGGAGAACGACGTCGACGCCCGCGACGGCTCCGGCCAGACGGCCAAGGACTACGCGGCGATGTTCCGCCACGTGGTGGAACGGCTGCGCGGCAAGGGCGTGACGAACGCGGTCACCGTCATCTCGTACATGTCCTACATCCCGTGGAACACCCAGCCGTGGTTCGGCGACCTCTACCCGGGCAACGACATCATCGACTGGGTCGGCTGGGACGTGTACGCCTACAGCGACGCCGGCTTCGGCTTCGGCGACTTCGTCGAGATGGTCAACCGCACCAAGCAAGGCGCCCAGTGGCCAGGTTTCTACTCGTGGGCAGCGCGGACCTTCCCCGACAAGCCGCTCATGGTCGCGGAGTGGGGCGTGTGGCAGTCCAGTGGCAACCCGGCCCACAAGCCCTGGTTCTACCGCACGGCCTTCGACCAGCTCGCGCTCTTCCCGAGAGTCAAGGCGATCGTCTACTTCGACTCACCCAACGCCGAGGGCCGCGACTCCCGCATCGACGCCACCCCGGAAGCCCAAGCCGCCTTCCGCGACCTGATGCGCAGCCGCGTCTTCGACGTCCGCCTCCGGTAACCAGGCTGGCCAGGTTTATAGGACTGTAGTTCTTATAACTACAGTCCTATAAACCTGGGGGATGAAGAAGCCCGCTGAAATGTTCGACCGTGACCATGAATGGGCCGCACTGTCCAGATTCGTGAGTGACGAGCAGCCTGGCGCGACCCTCGGGGTGGTATCCGGCCGCCGCCGGCAGGGCAAGACCTTCCTGCTGGACGCCGTCGCACGGGAAGCGGGCGGCTTCTTCTTCTCGGCAGCGGAGGCCACGGAGGCCGAATCGCTCCGGCGACTGGGAGAGACACTCGCGGCGTTCCTCCGGGCCCCCGGGCCGCTGGCATTCGAAAGCTGGCATCACGCGATCGAGGCGCTGCTCCGGCTGGGAGCCGAGCGGCCGGTTCCCGTCGTGCTGGACGAGTTTCCCTATCTGGTCAAGGCCAGCCCGGCACTGCCATCGATCATTCAGGGCGCGTACCGGCCGCTCGGCCCCGACCGCACCGGATCTCGGGCACGCCTCCTGCTCTGCGGCTCGGCGATGTCCTTCATGGGGTCGCTCCTGGCCGGCAACGCCCCGCTCCGCGGCCGGGCCGGGCTCGAACTGGTCGTGCACACGCTCGACCACCGGCTGGCCGCCCAGTTCTGGGGGATCGGCGACCCGAGGCTCGCGCTCATGACCAACGCCATCGTGGGCGGCACCCCGGCGTACCGCACGGAGTTCCTGCGCGGAGACACACCCGCTGATCTGGACGACTTCGGCGACTGGGTGGTGCGAGCGGTGCTCAACTCGCAGAGCCCGCTGTTCCGGGAAGCTCGTTACCTCCTGGCGGAAGAGCCAGACATCCGGGACTCGGGCCTGTTCCATTCCGTGCTCGCGGGCGTCGCGGAAGGAAACAGCACCAGGGGAGGGATCGCGAACTACCTGGGCCGCAAGGCGACGGACATCGCGCACCCGCTGAACGTGCTGGAGGGCGCCGGCCTCCTGATCAAAGAAGCGGACGTCTTCCGCGACAACCGGACGACGTACCGGATCGCGGAGCCACTGGTCACCTTCCACCACTCGATCATGCGACCAGCGTGGTCCCTGCTGGACAGAACCGGCAATGCCGAGCAGGTGTGGCGGATGAGCCAGCGGCGGCTCGCCGGCAGCGTTCTCGGGCCACACTTCGAATGGATCTGCCGGGAGTGGGCGCTGCGATACTCGGGCGGCTTCTTCGGCGATCTGGTCACGCAGGTGGGCAGCGGCGTGGTCAACGATCCGTCGAACAAGACGAGCCACGAGGTTGACGTCGCTGTCGTCGGCTACTCGGACGGCGGCAAGCCGCCACTGCTGTCCATTGGCGAGGCCAAATGGCAGGAAAGAATGGGCATGGGCCACCTGGAACGCCTCCGTCGAATCCGGACCCTGCTGAGCGGCAGCACCAGATACGACACCTCCGGGACCCGGCTGGCCTGCTACTCCGGAGCTGGTTTCACCCCTGAACTCGTCAAGGAGGCGGAGTCCGGAGCTGTCGACCTCGTCGACCTCAACCAGCTCTACGGCCTGCCCGTCACGGCCCCGTAAGGTCTGAATCTTGGTTGGGCGTTCAGGCTGTAGGCATGAGGAAAAAGCTGATCGCCGGGGGTCTGGTCCTCGCGGTTGCCCTGGCAGTCTTCGTGCTCGTCTGGTTCCAGCCGCAGAAGCTGTTCTACGACCAGGCCGTGAACGAGACGCTGCCGTCGCCGGTCGCGTCGCCGGCCGTGTCGTCCGCACCCGCGTCACCGGCCCAGACGCCACCAGCTGCCGATGTCGTGCTCCGCAGGGGGAGTTTCATCAGCCACGAGCACGAGACCAGGGGCACGGCCGAGATCGTGCGGCTCGCTGACGGCCGCCGGGTTCTCGCTCTGCGGGATCTCGACACGAGCAACGGCCCGGATCTGTATGTCTGGCTGTCTGACCGTCCTGCGGCATTCACGGAACTGACCAAGACGAAGTACCTTGACCTCGGACGGCTCAAAGGCAACAAGGGCAGTCAGGTGTACGAGATACCGGCAGGAGCTGACCTCGGCCAGGTCGCGAGCGTGACGATCTGGTGTAAACGGTTCAGTGCCTCGTTCGGTGCCGCTGATCTGACGCAAGCCTGACAGCCCTGGGTGGCGTCTCGACCTGGTCTTGACAGGCTGGGAGACTGTACCGGGTGCGAGGAGGGGGCTGCGGATGAACGGCTGGGTGCTGCCGGAAGAGGTGCTGCGGGGCGCGCCGGCGTACACGCCGAGACCTCGGGAACTTGCTGACCTGGAGTTGCTGCTCAGCGGGGCTTATGCCCCGCTGACGGGTTTCCTCGGCCGGGAGGACCTGGCTTCGGTCACCCGGCGGGGCAGGCTCGCCGACGGTACGCAGTGGTCGGCCCCGGTCACCCTCGAGATCCCGATCGGCCTGACCGAGCAGCTCGACCTGGCCAACCCGATCCGCAGGGTCCTGGTGCTCACCGACGCCGAGGCGGCACCGGCCGCAGCGCTCGACGTGACCGAGGCGTGGGAGGCGCGCGCCGGGTCGATGTACATCTCCGGCCAGCTCCGCAGGCTCGGTGAGGGCCCGCGTGGCCCGTTCCGCAAGCTGCGTCTCGGCCCGGCCGAGGTCCGCGACCAGCTGCCGCAGGGCCGGGTGCTCGGCGTGTTCGCCGACCGCCCCCTGCACCGGCCGCAGCTGGCGCAGCTCGCGCACGCCGCCCGTACGATCGCTGGCCATGTCCTGATCATGATCCCGGTCGGCGGTCCCGGCCCGGACGGCCTCCCGCCGGAGGCTCTGGTCCGCGCGGTGCTCGCCGCCCGCGACCGGCTGCCGTCCTGCACGATCGTCGCCGTGCCGCTGGCCAAGACCGGCGACGACTTCCGCGACGCGCTCCTGTACAACCGGGTCGCCGCCGCCTACGGCGTGACCCACCTGCTCTCGGGTGCGACCGCGCTGACCTCCGGCGGCCTGCGGGTCGTCCTGCCGCGCGAGCTCGCGTACGACTCCCGCGACGGCCAGTGGCGCTCCCGCGACGACGTGCCCCCGCACACCCGGCGGCTCGCACTGACCAATGAGGAGATCGCCGACCTGCTCGACCGTGGCGTGACCCTGCCCGAGTGGCACACCCCGCCGGCCGTGGCCCGCGAGGTACGCCGCTCCCGCCCGCCGAGGCGCGAGCGCGGCCTGGTCGTCCTGTTCACCGGCCTGTCCGGCGCCGGTAAGTCCACGATCGCCCGAGGCGTCCACGAGGCGCTCCTCGAAGGCGGCGAGCGCAGCGCCAGCCTGCTCGACGGTGACGTCGTCCGGCGCCTGCTCTCCAAGGGACTCGGCTTCTCCCGCGCCGACCGTGACCTGAACATCGCCCGGATCGGCTACGTGGCCGCCGAGGTCGCCCGGCACGGCGGCATGGCGCTGTGCTGCCCGATCGCTCCGTACCACTCCGGCCGGGCCGACGCCCGCCGCCTCGCGCACGAGGCCGGGGCCGGCTTCATCCTCGTGCACATCGCGACCCCGCTCGAAGTCTGCGAGCACCGCGACCGCAAGGGCCTCTACGCCAAGGCCCGGGCTGGCGAGATCACGAACATGACCGGGGTCCACGACCCGTACGAGGCACCGACCGACGCCGAGATCACGCTCGACACGGCCGGCACTGTGGACGAGGCGGTACAGACCGTCCTGGAGTACCTGACCGCAGAGGGCTGGCTGGAACCGGGCCGCCGCTGACCCGGCTGTTCACGGACGGGGCAGCCAGCCAGTCCGGCTGTCCCTGGCACGCGGGACAGTCGTGTTGACCTGCCACAGTTCCCACTGTTCGGGACCGGCGGCGTGCACCTGGTAGCCGGCCGTGCGATCGAGTACCCGATCGCCTTGCGCGGTGGGCAGAACCGATACGGTGCGGCCGGGGCGGTGGAGCCGGTACGTATGCCCCGGCTCGGTCCAGCAGCCTCCAGCGATCGTCCATGACGCTCCATCGTGGACGATTCCATAGATGTCGCCGGTTCGGAGCCAATGGGTGTGGACATGGCCGGCCACGTCGTCGTACATGTACAGGCCGACAACGCGATGCCAGCCGTCCTGAACGTGAGTGTCCAGAGTTCCGAGCAACTGCGGTTCACGCATCGCAACCTCCCACTATCGGACGAGTGACGACGAGACTACGATCGGAGACGAAGCCGGGCGACTGACTCGAAGTACACGTTGGCCGATCCTGTGATTGCCCGCCGAGGCTTTGGCTGAGCACTATTGCTGACTGGCAGTCGAGGAGACCGGGGCAATGGGCAGGACGGCTGGGATTGTCGCGGGCCAAGTGATCAAAGCAGTCCGGGAATCTGTTCCCCTGAGCCAGGAACACCTGGCGGAAGATCTTGGTGTGGACCGGACGACGCTCCAAAGCTGGGAATCGGGCCGGAGGCCACTCTCGCAGACCACCATCGAGACCATGTCGAACCTGCGCGACACGTTCCTTCGTCTCGGCGCGGATATGGCGATCTTCGGATCACTGCACGACGCGCTCGAAGCCGATCGCCTGCTGGCAACGTTGATCGACCAGGATCCGGCAACCTGTTCTCTTGACAGGCATCCACTCGGCTCGCTCGTGCTCAATCGCAGCACGACATCTCGCGGCAGTCTCGTCAGGAACTGAGTTCGATTCTCTACGTCCTCAAGACGGCTGGCATCACGACAACGAGGAGACAAGCGTGACAGGCCCCGAAGCTGCGATGCGGTACGTCTTCGAAGTTGGCATGCTCAAGCGTGCGAAGCGTACGGGTTGGTGGATCGCAGGGGTCCCGTCCCCGGAGTCCATCGCCGATCACTCGTTCCGGGTAGGCATCATCGGCGCGATCCTGGCTGCCATGGAAGGCGCGGATCCTGCCCGGGTGGCGCTGCTGTGCCTGCTGCACGACACGCAGGAAACCCGGGTCGGCGACATCCCCCACATCGGACGCCGATATCTCACTGCGGCCCCCAACGAGAAGGTCACGGCGGATCAGGTCGATGGCTGCCCTCCTGAGGTGTCCATGATGATTCAGGCAGCGGTCGACGAGTATGAGGACAAGGAGACGCTGGAGGCCCGGGTCGCGAACGACGCCGACAAGCTGGAATGCCTCGTGCAGGCCGTCGAGTACCGCAGCCAGGGCAACGCCAACGTCCAGCCCTGGATCGACTCTTCGCTGGCCTCGCTCAAGACCTCCTCTGCCCGCCAGCTCGCCGAGGCGGCGTTGAACACCGACGTGATCGGCTGGCGTGCGTGACCTTCTTCCTCGATATGGAAGCGGGAAGCCAGCGATGAAGTGGACGGTGCACTCCGAGCGGACTCTGTACCAGGACCAGTGGGTGCATCTCGTGTCCGCTGACGTCGAGTTGCCTGACGGGAGGCACCTCGATCACCGGCTGATGCGGAGTACCGCCCCCAGCGCGGGGGTGGTGTTGCTGCGGGAGGGCCGGGTACTCCTGATGTGGCGGCACAGGTTCATCACCGATACCTGGGGATGGGAGATCCCGATCGGGGGCATGAACCGGGGCGAGGTGCCCGTGGAGGCTGCTGCTCGCGAGTGTGAGGAAGAGACGGGCTGGCGGCCAGAGGGATTGCGGCAACTGGTGTACACACAGCCATCGCCGGGGCTGATGACCTCTGAGCACTATGTCTTCCTCGCGGAGTCGGCCACCTACACTGGCATGCCGAAGGACGGCTTCGAGTCGGAACGGATCGAGTGGGTGCCACTGGCGGATATCGTCACCCTGATCGCCAAGGGGGACATCGTGGCTGGCACGACGCTGGTGGCGCTGTTGTATGCACACGCGACCTGCTCGTCGGCTGGGGAACGCGAAAGCGGGTGAGCTGATGGAACTGTTGCGGGCCGACGCGTTCGAGGCGCTGTTCCGGACATTCGGGCGGACGGCGTTCCGGCTGGAGTTGCGCGATACCTACTACGAGCCGGCGGAGTCGGGGCCGTTCCGGTTGTTCCTTGATGGGCTGCACGACGATTTCGCCTGGCATGAGCCGTGGCTGGCGGGTGTTCGGGAGTTGACGGCTGCGGGCAAGCGGATGAGCCGGGTGCGAGTCGTCACCGTTCCGCATGGCGACTACACGCGCTGGGGCTTGGCTGTTGCTTCACTCAATGCAGGCGCCGGTGAGGATATCCGGTGGCTGCCGAGGGAACTCGCGACCGGCCTGGACCTCCCCGGCGACGACTTCTGGTTGTTCGACGATCAGTACGTGGTCCGGATGCACTTCGATTCCGAGGGGCGTTTCGCGGGTGGAGAGCTGACGCGCGACCCAGCCGAAATAGACAGTTGCCGTCGCGCTCAACGGGAATCGTGGAACCTGGCGATACCGCACGGCGAGTACCGATAGGTGAGCAGCGCCGCCACACCGGCCGACTCGAGTTCCGCCGTGACGGCGAACCCCAGCCGCATATTTAGCGGGATGTGCCGCAGTTCGGTCACACGGGTTCGCAGACGCAGAGTTGCAGCGACGCGTCCCCGGCGAACGGCCCGCCGGACCAGTCGCCGAAGCGTTCGGTGAGCCGGAGGCCGCCGAGTGAGAGGAGCAGCAGCAGCTCCTGCGGGAAGATGCTCCTGAGTTCGACCGGTGCGACGAGGAAGTCGGGCTCGGATTCGGCCGAGAGGTGCCATGTCCCGCGTGTGACCTGTGAGGGCGCGTCGTAGGTCTCGGTGATGTCGACGCTGACGGTGCCACGGTCAGGATCGGTGAACGACAGCGATCTGCGGGTACGCCGCGTGCCGTTGGCTTCGGCGAGCATGCTCACGTTCGGGTTGAACACGTCGAAGACGAACCGTGCCCCGGGTGCCAGGTGCCTGCGTACCGACCGGAAGCAGCTGATCAGGTCCTCGGCCTCGTGCAGGTGCAGCAGGGAGTTGGCTGTGATGAACACGAGGTCGAACGTGCGGCCCAGGTCGAAGGCCCGCATGTCGCCCTGGACCCACTCCACCGCCACACCGCGCTCGTCGGCCTTGCGCCGGGCCTCGGCCAGCATCTCCGACGAGAAGTCCAGGCCTGTGCTCGGATGCCCGTCGGACGCGATGGGGATGAGTTTGTGCCCGGTGCCGCACCCGAGTTCGAGCACGCTTCCGCCTTGCCTGCTGGCCTCGGCCCGGTAGTAGTCGACCGCCGGCCCGCCGCCCGGGAACATCAGGTCGTACAGCTTCGCTTGCGCGTAGAACGCTTCGCTCATCAGGTGCCTCCCCGTTCAGGCTCATCCACTGCCGGCGTTCCTGCCGGTGGCTGTGTTGCAGGATACGAGCCTGATCGTGCCGGTGCTGCGAATAAGCGAGCCTAGTAGCAGCCAGAAAGCAGGACAGTCCTCAATGGGCGGTTGGCTTAAGGTTGATCGCATGGGATCTATGCAACCGTGGCATTTCGCAGTTCTGCTTGTCTGTCTCGCCGTCGTCGGGAGCGTCGTAGCGCTGGCTGTTGTCCTGGCAACCAGGAAGTCCAGGTAGTTACGACTCACTCCCGGAGCATCGCCGTGACCGTCAGTGGCCCGATTCGCACTGTTTCCGTGACAGTGAATCCCAGCTTCGTGTACAGCGGGATGTTGGCCGGGTCGGCTGTGGTGAGGAAGAGGGGGCCCGGGATCGCGGTGATGAGCTGGCGGGCCAGGCCCCGGCCACGGTCCTCGGGGAGGACGCCGACGAATTCGAGCACGGAGGCCCCGGCCGGCTTGAGCGGTTCGGTGCGGGCGAGGTAGCCGAGGGTGCGGCGGACGGCGCGCGGGCCGCAGCCGGCGAGTACCGAAGCGGCCCACCGGGCCTGGGTCAGCGGCGGGATGCGCGAGCCGGGCGGGGTGATCAGGGCCGCCGCGCCCGGTACGAGGACGCGGTCGACCGGCAGCCGGAGGGTCGCCGCGAACCACGGGCGTTTGCGGGTGCCGCAGAGCCAGGTCATGCCCGGCTCTGCGGAGAAGGCCGTGGCCAGGAGGCCCGCGAGGTCAGCGGTCACGGAGGGGTGCCTCCGGTACCAGGTGGCAGACGAGCAGCTTGAGGTAGAACAGCGCCGGGAACCAGGCCAGGGGAGCGGGCAGCCAGCCCAGGTTCAGCAGGAAGAACGCCATGTACGCGGCCATCGCGGTGGGCCGGCGGATCGCGACTGGTACGCCTTCGATCAGGAGGGCCGAGGCCAGCAGCAGGGCGGCGTTGGTGGCGAACCACAGCCAGGTACCACCCAGGAAAACGACCGCGGCCAGGTGTGCGATGTGGACAGTGACGAACATGAGGCGGGGTTTGGCTTTGGGGCTGCGGTGATACCAGCGTTTGGCGGAGTTGGTCGCGTTGGTCATCACGCCGCCGGCCAGGTCGAGCGCGAGGATCGCGACGACCGCGAGCTGCCAGCCGGTGAAGTCGCCCCAGACGTGCCAGGCGATGAGGGCCGCCGCGACGAGCCCGCCCGAGAGCTCCGTGACGGTCTCGGCGCGCGTCTTGCCGGGACCCATGACCCTGTCGAGCGCGCCGGACGGCCGGGGCACCTCCCAGTCGGCGACGAGGTCCGTCCTCATCGCGGCTCGCCCCACAGGCCCGCGAGCAGGCTCCATGCTTCCTCGCCGACCGCATTCCCCGCCAGCGCCCAGCCGTCGAGGGTCTGCAACACGGCCGTTGTCACAGCCACGAGCAGGGCCTGGTCGAGATCGCTCCGGATGATCCCCAGCTCCTGGCCGTTGGCGACCACACCAGATATCCACTGTGTACCGGCGTGCGCCACCGGCCGCTCCAACGCCAGCGGAGCCAGCGCCTGATCGTCGGGATGCTCGGCGAGATGGGCCACGAGCCGGCCCGACCCGGCCCGGAGCTGCCCCCAGAAACCAGCGGCGTCACCGGCAGGCTCCCAGTCGCCCAGGGCGCCCAGCACGCGGGCCCCGACATCGTCGAGGACCGCGCCGAGCAGGTCGTCCTTGCCGTCGAAGTAGTGGTACGCGGCCGTCTTCGAGATCCCGGCCAGCTCAATGATCTTGTTGTAGGAGGCGGCCTCGGGTCCGTGTTCTGCGAACTGGACCCGGGCCACGGCGAGAATGGCGGCCTGCCGGTCGGCGGCCAGCCGGTCAAAGCGGGGCAGCGGCATGCACCCACAGTACATACCGCTGGGGTGTACCGCTAGTACACCTTCCTGCCGGGCGGCTCAGCCGGTGTTGCGCAGCCCGGCCGCGATCCCGTTGACCGTCGTCAGCAGCGCCCGCTCCGCCGTCGGGTCCGGCTGGGCCCGGTGCCGCTTGAGCAGGGCGACCTGGAGATGGTGCAGCGGCTCCAGGTACGTGTCACGGACAGCGAGCGTCCTGCGCAGGCTCGGCTGGGCCTCCAGCAGCGAGGACTCCCCGGTGATCGCCAGCACCTCGCGCACCGAGGCCTCGTACTCGGCCGCGATCTGGTCGTAGAACCGGTGCAGGTGCTCCGGCACGAGCGAGGACACGTACCGGCCGGTGATGCTCAGGTCGGTCTTCGCGAGCGTCATCTCCACGTTGGACAGGAAGGTGCGGAAGAAGTGCCAGCGCTCGTACATCTCGGCCAGCAGGTCGCCCAGCCCCTCCTCGCGGGCGGCGGCCAGGCCGGCCCCGACGCCGTACCAGCCGGGGACGATCTGCCGGGACTGCGTCCAGCCGAACACCCACGGGATCGCGCGCAGCCCGCCCAGCCCGGCCCCGGCGTCCGGGCGCTTGGCCGGCCGCGAGCCGATGTTGAGCGCGCCGAGCAGCTCGGTCGGCGTGACGGCCCAGTAGTACGCCGCCAGATCGGGGTCCTCGACCAGGCCCCGGTACGTGCCGAACGCCGCCGAGGACACGACCTCCATAGTGGAGTTCCACGCGGCCAGCGACTCCGAGGGCTGACGCGGCGCTGTGTGCAGGACGGTCGCCTCCAGCACGGCGGCCAGCGACAGCTCCAGGTTCTCCCTGGCGAGCGACGGCAGCGTGTACTTGTCGGAGATGACCTCACCCTGCTCGGTGACCTTGATGGCCCCGTCGAGCGTCCCGTACGGCTGGGCGAGGATCGCCTCGCGGGTCGGGCCGCCGCCCCGCCCGACCGTGCCGCCCCGGCCGTGGAACAGGCGCAGCCGGACGCCGTGCTTGGCCGCCACGTCCCGCAGCGCCCGCTGGGCCTGGTGGATCGCCCACTGGGAGGTGGTGATCCCGGCTTCCTTGTTCGAGTCGGAGTAGCCGAGCATCACTTCCTGCACGGAGCCGGCGATGGCCCGGTACGCCGGGATCGACAGCAGCTGGTCGAGCAGGATGCCGCCGGCTGCCAGCTCGGCCGGGGTCTCCAGCAGCGGCACGAACCCGATGCCGGACACGCCTGCCTCGCGGGCGAGGATCACGGCCGCCAGTACGTCGTCGATGCCCTGGGTCATCGAGATGATGTACGACTCGATGATCTCCGGCCCGAACACCTTCCGGGCCGCCCGGATCTCCCGGAACACCCCGAGCGTCTTCGTGCCGGCCGCGTCCAGCGGAGTGTCCGGAGTGGACAGCGGGCGGCGCGAGTCCAGCTCCTTGATCAGCAGGGCGGTGCGTTCCTCACGGGTCAGGCTGAGGTACGCCGCCTCGCCGACGTGCGCGTAGAGCTGCGCGAGGACGTGGTGGTGGGCGTCGGCGTGCTCCCGGATGTCCAGCGTCGCCAGCGGGAGACCGAAGGCCGCCACCGCCCTGACCAGCGCCTCCAGGTGCCCGGTCGCGGCCAGCCGCCCGCCGTGCCTGCTCAGCGAGACGCGGATCAGTTCGAGATCGGCCAGCAGGTCTGCCGTGCCGAGGTAGTCGCGGCCGGGGGAGTGCGTGCCGCCGGTCGCGAGGCGCTGCCGCGTGTTCTCCAGCTTGAGCTTGACGCAGCGGGCCTTGAGCCGGTACGGCTCCTCGGCGTTCACCCGGCGGAACCGCTCCGGGAGCTCCTTGAGCCGGTCGAGGTCCGTGGCGACGCTGGCTGCCAGGTCCAGCGAGACCCCGCGCAGCCGCCGGGAGATCGACAGCTCGTTGAGCAGCGCGTCCATCGCCTTCTCCGCCGCGCGGATGCCGTACTCGTGCTGGAGCAGCAGCACCTCCTTCGTGACCTGCGGAGTCACGTACGGATTGCCGTCGCGGTCCCCGCCGATCCAGGTACCGAAGGTCAGCGGCCGGGCGGTCGGCGGCAGCTTCACGCCGAGGCTGTCCAGGGTGGACGCGAGGTCGGCGAGCACCTGCGGGGCGGCCTCGGTGTACAGGTCGGACAGGTAGTACACGGCGTTGCGGGCCTCGTCGGTCGGCTCCGGCCGGGACAGCCGCAGCTCGTCGGTCTGCCAGAGCAGGTCGATCAGCTCGGCCAGCCGGGGCTCGGCGTCCTCGCCGAAGCCCTGGGCCAGCGCCGCGGCCTCCGCGTCCAGCGTGTCGGCCACCGCGCGCAGCTTGGTGAGGATCGACCGGCGGGCAGCCTCGGTCGGGTGCGCGGTGAACACGGGCCGGACCGCGAGCTTGCGGACAGCGGCCTCCAGCTCGCCAGCCGGGACGCCCCGCTCGGTGATCCGCTGCGCGACCTGCTCCAGCCAGCCGCCGGACTTGGCGCGCTGCCGGCGCAGCTCGCGGCCCCGGTGCGTCTGCTCCGCGATGTTGGCCAGGTGGAAGTACGTCGCGAAGGCCCTGGTCAGCTTGATGCCCGTCTCCACGTCGACGGCGCTGAGCCTGGCTTCCGCCGCGTCGCCGTCGGCCCGGACCAGGGCCCGGACCTCCTCCACGAGATCGAGGAGGCCCTGGCCTTCCTGGCGTACGAGCGCCTGGCCCAGCAGGGTGCCCAGGCGGCGGACGTCTGCACGGAGTTCGGCGTCTTCTTCGAGCATCTGGTGCTCCCTCGTTCAGAAGAGACGGAGCCCGTGACCGCGCTGTCCGGGAGATCTGACTCACCCTATCGGCGGGGCGAGCTCACTATCGGGCGAGGCGGGCCACGATCTCCGTGTCCTCCATCTCTCCGGTCTCCACGAAACCAATGCTTTTGTACAGCTTCGCGGCGGTCTCGTTGAGCGGGTCGTAGGACAGCGCGAACTTCTGGTACGGCAGGTGCGCCATCGCCGCCTCGACCATCGCCCGGCCGAGCCCGGCACCCTGCTTCCTGCGGTCCACGATGATCCCGCCCAGCCAGCAGGTATCACCCTCGACCGCCCACATCAGGAAGCCGCACACCTCCTCGTTGTGGTACGCCGCCAGCGGCTGCCACAGGTCGCCGTACGCGCACAGGCTCAGGTAGTACGTGGACGCGGCGACGAATTCCTGCTGCGCCGGCTTCACTTCCAGCGCGGCGACTCCCCGCCAGTTGACCCCGGTCACGGGCCTCAGCTCGATCATGATTGTGGAGGCTACCGGTTGCCCCGTTTGCCGAGCACGGTTGTCGCCAGCAGCAGGCCGATCACGCCGGCGGCCGCGTAGAGGACCAGGCCGGTGACAGCCCGGCCGGGTCCCTTGCCGTCGAAGTACGCGACCGAGCGGGCGAGATCCGTGCCCAGGCCGGGCAGCACCCAGTTGTGCAGGCCCCGGAAGACCCTCGGCAGCAGCTCCGGCGCGTAGATGCCGCCCGAGCCCGGGTTGCCGAGGATGACGAAGAGGAAGATCGCGACTCCGGTACCTGTCATGCCCAGCCAGCCGCTCAGCGCGCTCGCGGCAGCCGCAGAGGCGAACACCGTCAGCGCACCGGTCACGGTCAGGCCGAGCAGGTGATCGGGCCAGATGTGCAGGCCGTGCGTCACGATCAGCGCCCCGGCGAAACCGGCCAGTGCGGAGAACAGTGCCAGCGCGCCCAGCCGCATCGCAGCCCGCTCGAAGTTGCGCGGCACCGTGCCGGTGGACAGCGCCAGGACGGTCGCGGCGAGGTACCCGCCGACCACCCAGCCCACCACCAGGTAGAACGGCGACAGCCCGTGCGGGTCCTCGTCGTCGAGCGGCGCGACGTCGGTGACGGTCAGCGGGATCGAAGCCGCGTCGGCGGCGGTGGTCAGCGTCTCGGTGATCACGAGAACGGCGGACGGCCCGCCTGCCGTGGCCACCGTCAGCCCGGCCCCCGGCGCGTCCTCGCTCGTGGTGAACGTGAGCACGGCGTAGACCCGCCGCTTCTCCAGCGCGCTGCTCGCCGCGTCCGCCGAGCTGTACTCGACGGCCTGCAGGGCATCGCTGCGCTGCCGGAGCGTCGCGAGCAGCTGGTGGGCTGGCGCGTCACCCTTGATCACACCGACAGGAACATTCTTCGGTACCGGATTGTGCAGAGCCCCCACATACGCCCCGACGAACAACCCGGTCAGCAGCAGCACCCCGGTCAGCAGCAGAAGCGAGCGCATGAACCAGCTGCGCCACCACCGGTCGCTCATCGGCTCCGGGATGAACCACAGCGCGTTCCAGATCCGGTGCCGGGGCGCGGCGTGCTTCCCGCGTACCCGCAGCGGTTTCCGCCCGACCTCCTCCTCGGCGACGGCCACCGCCACGGGCTGATCCGTCGCGGTGGCCAGCTCGGCAGCAGGCTCGACCGGCGTCTTCACGGAGGCGGCTGCTGCTGCGGCAACGGTGGCAGGTACGACCGGCTGGGCCTGCTCAGGAGGCGACGCCGTGGCGATCTCCAGATAGCTGGCCGCCGAATCCTCAGTGTCCTTGCTCGTGGCAGCCACGACAGCGGCCTTCTCGCCAGCCTTCTCGGCGGGTTGCTCCTTCTCGGCCTCGCCGACCTTCTCCTCCGTCGGCCAGCAGTCCGTGGCGACCGGCGGCAGATCCGCACCCTCGGTACTCTCCGGACCAGCCTCGCCCTCAGCCTTCCCGGCATCGGACTTGCCTGCCGGCTCCGAGTCCTCGCCGGCGGCCGGCGCTTCCTCGGGCTCCTGCTCCGCCCGCTCGTCAGGCGCCTTCTCGGACTCCTTCGCAGACTCCTTCTCCGGCTCCTTCGCGGACGCTTTCTCAGAGCCCTTTCCGGCGGGCGGCGCTGGGTCCTTGGCCGGAGGTGGCGATCCCGCTGCCGAGGCCCCGGTCGCGGCTTCAGTGCCGGCCAAGGGATCAGCCCCGGGCTTGGGCTGGCCCGCGGCGGATTCCGGCTGGCCTGGCCCCTGCGGGCTGGTCTCGGGCTGCTTGTCGGTCATCGCGTTACCTCCACGCCGAACAGCTTATTGCGTGACATATCGGTTGGAAGAAGTAACGCGCAGAGATCCGCACGCCCGATGAGCGCCTACTCGGGGCTGTTCGCGGCCGGTCCGCCGATCAGGAACGGGGTCGTGACTCCCTCGTACGAGACGTGGGCCATGAGTCCCTGTGCGGCGTGCGGGAGGTTGTGACAGTGGTCCATCCACAGGCCCGGGTTGTCGGCGACGAACACGATCTCGTAGGTCTCCCCGCTGGCCACGTTCAGCGAGTCCGTCCACCAGGGACTGCCGGTGGCGGGTACGCCGTCGCGGCTGGTCACGAGGGCGTGGTGCCCGTGCAGGTGCATCGGGTGCACCTCTCCGCTGTGGTTGGACACCGTGAACCGGACGACGTCGCCCTCCGCCACCCGGAAGTCCGGTACGTCGGGGAACATCCGCCCGTTGACCGTCCACCACAGTCCGGGCCTCCCGTCGAGGAAGCCCGGCCGCCGCCCGATGCTGTACTCGTGCTCCCGGTTGACCCGTCCCGGGTCGATCGGGGCCACGGCCGCCGGTGCGCCGTAGGCCAGCGGGTCGACCATCCTCGCGGGCGCCGGCGAGCGCTTGCCTGCCACGCTTCCCGGCGGGCTCAGCACGATGGCCGTGTCACCGCCCAGCTCGATCCGCGCGCCCGCCTCCGGTACGACGACCTCGATGTCCGCCCGGCCGCCGGAGGTGACCAGCACGCCCTGCCCGGTCACCGGGGCCGGCTCGCGGACCTCGGTACCGTCGATGGCCGCGAGCGTGAACGGCGCGCCGGTCACCCAGGACGTCATCGGCCCGTTGTCCGTGTTGATCACGCGGACCCGGGCCCGCTCTCCGGCAGCGCTCGGCTGCACGACATCACCCGCGTACCCGTTCACCGTCCGCACGGCCCCGTACCGGTGCACCAGCGCGACCACGCCACCCCTCGGCGTACCCGGTTCGATCACGACGGCTCCGAGCAGCCCTTTCTGGACCTGCTCGTGGGACACCTGGTGTGAGTGGTACCAGTACGTGCCCGCCTGCTCCGCCACGAACCGGTACGTGAACGACCCGCCGGGCGGCACCGCGTCCTGGGTGACCCCGGCGACCCCGTCCGCCGCGTTGGGTACGTCGATGCCGTGCCAGTGGACGGTCGCCCCGTCCGGTACCGACTCGTTGACCAGGGTCACCTCGACCAGCTGGCCCTGGACTGCCCGGACGGTCGGCCCCGGGGACGTCCCGTTCACCGTGTAGCCGTCGAAGGCGCGCCCCGAAGGCAGCCTGAACCGCTCCTTGCGGGCCACGAGCGTGACCCGGACATCGGCGGCCCGTGCCGGATCAGCCACGAGGGTGTGCACGCCCCGGCCGTGATGCTGGTGCCCGCCGTGACCGTCCATGATGGAGTAGGTGCCAGGCATCAGGCTGGCCTGCCAGAACCAGGCGAGCGGGGCCAGGACGACGATGCTCGCCGCGGTGGCCACCAGTGCGCGCCGGGCCATGACGCCGCGAGCGGATCAGCCGCCAGCCACGCCGGTCGTCACGCTGGCCGGTGCGACCTGGGCGACCCGCCTGCCAGCGGTGATCGAGACGCCGACGATGGCCAGCGCGTTGATGCCGTGCAGCATGCCCAGCAGCGGGATGCCGTGCGACATGTATCCGAGGGTGACCTGGATGGCGATCAGCAGGAAGATGATGGCTGCCCACTTGACCCCGCCCGGGATGTGGGCGAAGAACGACACGATCAGCAGGATCAGCCCGACGAGCGGGATGAGGAACGTCCCGTTCATGCTGTGGATGATGATTCCCCAGATCTCGGGGAAGGGCATCTCGCCGTCGGACTCGATGACGCTCTTGTCGAAGACGCCGCCGTCGTCCACCCATTTCGACAGGCCGGAAACCGCCCACACGGCCATCGCGGACTGCACGAACACCAGTCCGGCGATGACGAACGTCAATGTCCGGTAGAAGGATCGCATTGCCTTTCCCCTCCCCCTCGGGGCAGCCGGTACTGGCCAGCAATCCTTCTCAGGCTATCCCTGGATCAGGTACCGCAAAATAGAAGAAGCCTTCTCAAACGAACACCGGACAATTTTCATTATTCAAATTAACAATTTGGACATCCGGGGACCCCGCTCGATAACGGCGTGCGCGGGGGCTGGGCCGAGATAGGGTAGAGACCCCCGGTCCGCACTCGGATCGGGGTTAACGCCGTGCCTGGAGTGGATCAATGCAGCTCGCCGGCCTCCTCGCCGCAGCCATCGACGACCCCGTACTCTCCGCCGCCAGGGCCGGCGGTGACGAGCTGGATCTCACCGGCCCGCCTGCCATGCGGCCCTTCGTCGCAGCGGCGGTCACCGGCCCGGTCCTCGCGGTCACCGCGACGACCCGCGAGGCCGAGGAGCTGGCCACAGCCCTGCGCGCGCTCGTGCCCGCCGACACTGTCGAGTTCTACCCGGCCTGGGAGACCCTGCCGCACGAGCGGTTGTCCCCGCGCTCGGACACAGTCGGCCGCCGCCTCGCCGTGCTCCGCCGCCTCGCCCGCAAGGACGACGTCCGGATCGTCGTGGCCCCGGTCCGCAGCGTCATCCAGCCGCAGCTCGCCGGGCTGGGCGAGCTGGAGCCGGTCGAGCTGCGCTCCGGCACGTCCGCGGACCTCGACGAGGTGGTGCGCTCGCTGGCCGGCATCGCGTACAACCGGGTCGACCTGGTGGAGAAGCGGGGCGAGTTCGCCGTCCGTGGCGGCATTCTCGACATCTTCCCGCCCACCGAGGAACACCCGCTCCGGGTCGAGTTCTGGGGCGACGAGGTCGAGGAGATCCGGTACTTCGCTGTCGCCGACCAGCGTTCACTGGACCGGGCCGAGGTCATGACCGCCCCGCCCTGCCGGGAGTTGCTGCTCACGCCGCAGGTCAGGGCGCGGGCCGCCGAGCTGGCCAGGGAGTACCCGGGCCTGGCGGAGATGTGCGCGAAGCTCGCGGAGGGCATCGCGGTCGAGGGCATGGAGTCGCTGGCCCCGGTCCTCAACGCCGGCCGGATGGAGCTGCTGCTCGACTGCCTGCCCTCGGGCACGACGGTCGTGCTCTGCGACCCGGAGCGGATTCGCGGCCGGGCCGCCGACCTGGTCCGTACCGCCGAGGAGTTTCTCGAAGCGAGCTGGGCCGCGGCCGCCGTCGGTGGCCAGGCCCCCATCGATCTCGGCGCCGCGACCTTCCGCAGTCTCGCGGATGTCCGCCAGGTCGCTGCGGGCCTCGGCCAGCAGTGGTGGTCCTTCTCCCCCTTCGGTACCGGCACGGAAGGGCTCACCGCCTCTGCCCAGCCGGCCCCGCTCTACCACGGCGACGGCGCGGCGCTGCTCGGCGACGTCCGGCGCTGGATCGCCGACGGCTGGCGCGTTGTCCTCGTCTTCGCAGGTCACGGCCCGGCCGAGCGCGCGATCGAGCTGCTGAACGAGGCAGGCCTCGGCCCGCTGTCCCTGCCCTCGCTGCCCGGGCTGCCCGAGCCCGGCCGGGTCACCGTCACGACCGGCGACATCGAGCGCGGCCTGGTCGACGAGTCCACCAAGCTCGCCATCATCACCGGGAACGACGTCACCGGCGGGCGCGGCGCGTCCACCAGGGACATGCGCAAGATGCCGTCCCGGCGCAAGAACACGATCAACCCTCTGGAGCTGCGGGCCGGCGACTTCGTCGTGCACGAGCAGCACGGCATCGGCAAGTACGTCGAGCTGGTCCAGCGCACGGTGAACGGCGCGGAGCGCGAGTACCTCGTCATCGAGTACGCGGCCAGCAAGAAGAACCAGCCTGGCGACCGGCTCTACGTGCCGACCGACCAGCTCGACCAGCTGTCCCGGTACGTCGGCGGCGAGAACCCGACCCTGCACAAGATGGGCGGCTCGGACTGGCAGAAGTCGAAGGCCAAGGCCCGCAAGGCCGTCCGGGAGATCGCGGCCCAGCTCATCCAGCTCTACGCCGCCCGGCAGAACTCGCAGGGCCACGCCTTCGGCCCAGACACCCCGTGGCAGCGTGAGCTGGAGGACGCCTTCCCCTGGCAGGAGACGCCCGACCAGCTCTCGGCGATCGACGAGGTCAAGGGCGACATGGAGAAGCAGGTCCCGATGGACCGGCTGATCTGCGGCGACGTCGGGTACGGCAAGACGGAGATCGCGGTGCGGGCGGCATTCAAGGCCGTGCAGGACGGCAAGCAGGTCGCGGTGCTCGTGCCGACAACGCTGCTCGCCCAGCAGCACTTCAACACGTTCACCGAGCGGATGAGCCAGTTCCCCGTGGCGATCCGGCAGCTGTCGCGGTTCCAGACGCCGAAGGAGACGGCGGTGACGCTGGAGGGCGTGGCGGCCGGCTCGGTCGACATCGTGATCGGCACGCACCGGCTGCTCCAGCAGTCGACCCGGTTCAAGCAGCTCGGCATGGTGATCATCGACGAGGAGCAGCGGTTCGGCGTCGAGCACAAGGAACACCTCAAGTCCCTGCGTACCAACGTGGACGTCCTCGCGATGTCCGCGACCCCCATCCCGCGAACCCTCGAGATGGCCATCACGGGCATCCGGGAGATGTCGACCATCGCGACCCCGCCGGAGGAACGGCACCCGGTGCTCACCTCGGTCGGCGCCTACGACGAGCGGACCATCGCCGCCACCATCCGCCGGGAACTCCTCCGCGACGGCCAGGTGTTCTACCTGCACAACCGGGTCGAGTCGATCGAGAAGACCGCCCGCAAGCTCCGCGAGCTCGTACCGGAGGCCCGCGTCGTCACCGCGCACGGCCAGATGTCGGAGGACGCGCTGGAGAAGGTGATGGTCGGCTTCTGGGAGAAGGAGTTCGACGTACTCGTCGCGACGACGATCATCGAGTCCGGCATCGACATCCCGAACGCCAACACGCTGATCGTCGAGCGGGCGGACCTGCTGGGCCTGTCCCAGCTCCACCAGATCCGTGGCCGGGTCGGCCGGGGCAGGGAGCGGGCCTACGCCTACTTCCTCTTCCCGCCGGAGAAGCCGCTCACCGAGCACGCCCACGAGCGGCTGGCCACGATCGCCCAGCACACCGAGCTGGGGGCCGGCATGTTCGTCGCGATGAAGGACCTGGAGATCCGTGGCGCGGGCAACCTGCTCGGCGGCGAGCAGTCCGGGCACATCGAGGGCGTGGGCTTCGACCTCTACGTCCGGATGGTCGGCGAGGCCGTGCAGCAGTTCAAGGGCGGCGGCGCCGAGGAAGAGGAACCAGCAGACGTCAAGGTGGACCTGCCGGTCGACGCGCACATCCCGCACGACTACATCGGTGCCGAGCGCCTGCGCCTGGAGATGTACCGCAAGCTGGCCGAGGTGCGCGACACCGAGGCGCTGACGGCCGTCGAGGCGGAGATGAAGGACCGGTACGGCACGCTGCCCGAGCCGGTCGCCAACCTGGCCGAGGTGGCCCGCCTGCGCCTGATCGCCCGGGGCTACGGCCTCACGGACGTGTCGGTGCAGGGCAAGTTCGTCCGGTTCACCGGGCTCACGCTGCCGGACTCCAAGCAGCTGCGGCTCAAGCGCCTCTACCCGGAGGCCGTGTACAAGCAGGCGGGCGAGACCGTGTCCCTGCCCCGGCCGTCGACGCGCCGGGTCGGTGGCGAGCCGCTGCGCGACGTGCCGATGCTGCGCTGGTGCCAGGAGTTCCTGGACTCGCTCCTCGGAGGGGCCACACTATGAT
The DNA here is from genome assembly GCF_000379825.1 of Longispora albida DSM 44784. Classification (GTDB taxonomy): domain Bacteria; phylum Actinomycetota; class Actinomycetes; order Mycobacteriales; family Micromonosporaceae; genus Longispora; species Longispora albida. Next base: position 352,348 of record NZ_KB903834.1, on the reverse strand, counting down.
CCTCGTCATGAGACGAGCCCTTGCCGCCACAGCTCTCGCCGCCGTCGCGGCCCTGGCGCTGACCGGATGCCGTTCCGAGCCGATCGCCGCCGCGTACGTGGGCGACACCCGGATCGAGAATTCCCAGGTCCAGAAGGTTGTCGATGAGGTGAGCAAGCCGGGCGTGGCCAAGCCGGGCCAGGTCGGGCAGAGCAAGCAGGGCATCGCGTCCTTCATCGTGGTCGGCGAGCTGGCCCTGCGGCTGTGCGCCGAGCAGAAGCTGACGGTGCAGCCGGTCACGGCCGCGGAGTTCGCCGCGCAGCGCCGGTCGAACGAGGTGCTGGAGTTCGACCGGCTCCAGGAGAAGTACGCGCCGTGCCTGGCGGCCCTGGAGGAGTCGGTCGCCCCGGCCGTGCCGAGCGAGGCCGACGTCAAGGAGATGACGGCGCTCGTCAACGGGCAGGGCTTCCGGATCAACAACGCCGAGCGGATCACTGGTGACCAGGAGTTCCGCAAGAAGCTCGGCCTGCGTAACACGCTGCGTGAGGCGATGACGAAGTACAACGTCACCATCAACCCGCTCTACGCCCCGGCGTCGTACGTGGTGATGAGCGACGAGGGCCCGAACGGTGCGGCGGTCAAGCTGATCGTGCTCCAGCTCGCCGGCGCGAACCCTGCCGTCACGGACCGCCCGGTCGCCGAGGACGCGCCGGCCCTGTGAGCGACAGTACCGAGAGCCGCCGCATCATCTTCCTGGTCACCTCGCCCCGGTTGCCGGCCGGTCTGCTGACAGCCGAGGCGTGGGACCTGGTCCGTAAGTACCCGGTGCTGGCGGCGGAGGAGTCCTCGCAGACCGAGGCGCTCCGGCACGCCGGTGCCGATGTGACGGTCGGTGAGCCGGACATCCCGGCGATGGTCGCCAGGCCGGGCACGTTCGTCTGGCTGGCCGGCCCGGCCGGTGACCAGGACATGGCCCGCGCGCTGGGCCGCAAGCTGCTCCTGGAACCGGAGCCGGTCACCATCGAGCTCTGCTACGGCTCCTGGGACCCGCCCGGCGCCCGCCTGCTGGACGCCGTCACGGTGACCGACCGGCTCCGGCTGGAGGATCCGTGGAAGCGGCAGCAGACGCACGAGAGCCTGGCCCAGTACATGCTGGAGGAGGCCCAGGAGGCGCACGACGCCATCAAGGCCGGGAACTTCGCGAATCTCCGTGAGGAGCTGGGCGACGTGCTGCTCCAGGTGCTCCTGCACGCCCGGCTCGCCGAGGAACGCGACGAGGCCGAGCGGTTCACGGTCGACGACGTCGCCGGGGACTTCGTGGACAAGATGGTCCGCCGCAACCCGCACGTGTTCTCCGGTGTGACCGTCACGAGCATCGAGGACATCATCACGAACTGGCGCCTGATCAAGCAGGCGGAGAAGGAAGGCCGAGAAGGCCGGCCGTGATCAGGACCGAGGACGGCGTCGAGCTGTCGGCAGTCCATCTGGCAGGGCCGGACCTCGGGGCCTGCGTGGTGCTCGCGCACGGGTTCACCGGCTCGTGGAGGCGGCCGGCTGTCCAGCGGATCTGTGAGCGGCTCGGCGCGACGTTCGGCGTGGTGGCCTTCGACTTCCGGGGGCACGGCCAGTCGGGCGGTCAGTCCACTGTGGGGGATCGGGAGATCCTCGACGTCGACGCCGCGGTGGGGTGGGCGCGCTCACTCCGGTACACGAAAATCGTTCTTCTGGGTTTCTCCATGGGCGCTTCGGTCGTCATCCGGCACGCGGGGCTGATCGGCGGGGTGGACGCCGTCGTGGCCGTGAGCGGCCCGAGCCGCTGGTACTACAAGGGCACCAGGCCCATGCGCCGCCTGCACCGGATGCTGGAGTGGCCGGGCGGCAGGCTGGCCGGGCGGCTGCTGAAGGTGCGGATCGCGCCCGGCGGCTGGGATCCGGTGCCCGTCCCGCCGGACGAGGCCATCGCCGCGATCACCCCGGTGCCGGTGCTGATCGTGCACGGTGACGCGGACCACTACTTCCCGGTCGAGCACGCCGAGGCGCTGTACGCTGCCGCGAACGAGCCGAAGGAGCTGTGGCTGGAGCCCGGTTTCGGCCACGCGGAGAACGCCGCGCCGTCCGATCTCGTAGACCGAATCGTGACCTGGATCGTGGCAACCTTCTGACCTTTCATCGCGTCCACACAGGCGTGGGGAAGTCTGGAAAGCAGAAGGGTCCGTTATGGGCGCGGTTGTGCATCGCGTTCGGCACGGTCATCGTCCTGCTCAGCGGGGGAACGCTGGTCGCGGGCAAGCTGGCGCTCGACAAGGTCGAGGGCTCGGTACACAAGGCTGACCTGTTCGGCGAGCCGCCACCGCGGTACGTCAGCGAGGAAAGCACGATCACCGGCCCGCTGAACATCCTGCTGGTCGGCATCGATCCCCGGCCGGAGCGGCCGGGCGAGGCCCCGCGCGGCGACTCGGTGATGGTCCTGCACGTCCCGCGCTCGATGGACCGGGCGTACCTGTTCTCGTTGCCCCGTGACCTGCTTGTCCAGATCCCGCGCTGGGAGCCGGCCAGGTTCGAGGGGCACCGGCGCGACAAGCTCACGCACGCCATGTTCTACGGCGCCTCCCGTTCCGACGGCCAGCCGTCCGACGTGGCCAGTGGCTTCGCGCTGATGGCCCGGACGGTCAGCGGGTACACCGGGATCAAGGAGTTCGACGCCGGAGCCGTGATCAACTTTTCCGGGTTCACGAAGGTCGTCGACGCGCTGGGCGGGGTGACGATGGACATCGACCAGCGGGTCGAGTCGATCCACGTCACGCCGGACGGGCAGGCGCGCTGGCTGCTGCCGGGCAATCCGCCGCGCAAGACCTACGAGCCGGGCCGCCAGCACCTCAACGGCTGGCAGGCGCTCGACTACGTCCGCCAGCGCTACACCGAGGGCGGCGACTACTCGCGGCAGCGGCACCAGCAGCAGTTCATCCGGGCGATGGTCGACCAGGCCGTCAGCAAGTCCGTGGTGACCAACCCGGCCAAGCTCAGCTCGGTGATCGAGGCGGCGGGCGCCTCGCTGACCTTCGACGGCCGTGGCCGGTCCATCGCCGACTTCGCGCTCGCCCTGCGCGGCATCTCGCCCTCGGACATGACCCTGGTCAAGCTGCCGGGGGAGAACGTCGGCTCCGGCTACGGGTACCAGGGCGAGCAGTTGCTGCCCATCGCGGCTGGCTTCTTCGAGGCTCTCAACGCCGGTCAGATCGACGAGTTCATCGTCGGTCACCCGGAGCTGGTGAACAAGTAGGTAGGTTGGGCGGATGCCTGAACAGTTCGCACCCCTCGCAGAGCGGATCGTCGACGCGCTGCTCGCCTCGGACCCGCACGTCGCCTACGACGCCGGGGACCACCGCTTCGACGGCCAGCTCCAGGACTTCAGCGCCGAGGGCGTCGCAGCCCAGGTGAGCATGCTCCGCGACGCGGCGAACGCGCTGGCCCAGGTGGACGTCGACGAGCTCGGTGCCGAGGACGGCGTGGACCACGCGCAGCTCAGCACGGCCGTCGACAAGCGGCTGTTCGAGCTGACCGAGGTCCGCAGCCACGAGTGGAACCCGCTGCGGCACAACCCGGGCAGCCTGCTCAACGCGCTGCTCGACCGGGAGTTCGCCCCGGCGGGCATCCGGCTCGACTCGGTACGGGAGCGGCTGGGGGCCGTGCCGGAGGCGCTGGCCACCGCCCGCGAGACCCTGCGCGAGTGCCCGGCGATCCACGTGGAGACCGCGATCGGCCAGTTCGCCGGCGTGCGGCGGCTGATCGAGACCCGGGTGCCGGAGCTGGAGGCCGCCGCCGGGTTCACGGTCGAGACCGAGCGGGCGAACGCCGTGAAGGCCCTGGAGGAGTTCGACGGCTGGCTCAGGGCACAGCGGCCCGGCCGCGACCCGCGCCTCGGCCGCCGGCTGTGGGAGGGCAAGCTCTGGTACACGCTGGACACCGAGCTGAGCGCCGCTGAGGTGCTGGCCAGGGCAGAGGCCGCCGTGGAGCGGGTGACGGCCGAGCTGGCCGAGCTGACCGGCGGCGTGCCGATCCGCGAGGCGCTGAACGCCCTGGGTGCCGAACGTCCGGACAACACGACGATCCTCGGCCTGGCCCGGGAGAGCTTCGCCGAGGTGACGGCGTTCGTCCGCGAGCACGACCTGGTGTCCCTTGTGGACGATCCGCTGGTGATCGAGGAGATGCCGGAGTTCGCGCGCGGTCAGGCCGTCGCGTACTGCGACCCCGTCGGGCCGTTCGAGACGGCGCCGGTCGCGACGACGTACGCCATCTCCCCGACTCCGGCTGACTGGTCAGCGGAGCGGGTCGAGTCGTTCTACCGCGAGTACAACAACCACATGATCAAGAACCTCACGGTGCACGAGGCGACGCCGGGGCACTATCTCCAGCTCGCGCACGCCCGGAAGTTCCGCGGGTCGAGCCGGGCGCGGGCGCTGTGCGAGTCCGGCCCGTTCTGCGAGGGCTGGGCTGTCTACTCGGAGGAGCTGATGGCCAACGCCGGCTACGGCGGCCGGGCTGTCAAGCTCACCCAGCTCAAGATGCAGCTGCGGATGGCGATCAACGCGATCCTCGACCAGCTCGTGCACTGCGAGGAGCTGACCGAGGCCGAGGGGATGGCCTGGATGATGGACCGCGGCTTCCAGGAGGAGGGCGAGGCGGCCGGCAAGTGGCGGCGCGCGCTGCTCACCTCGACGCAGCTGTCCACCTACTTCGTCGGTTACACCGAGGTCGCCGCCATCGGCGCCGCCCGCCCCAGTGGCGTGACGGTCAGGGCCTGGCACGACGCGATGCTCGCCCACGGCAGCCCGTCGCCGCGCCACCTGGCCACCCTGCTCGGCGTCTGAAACCCCTTCATCTGTTACCCGCGGCGGGCCCCAGCAGGAGCAACAGCCGCGCTGAACAGGGCACGGGGCTGACCGGAGCACCCCGCTTCGCGGAAGGGCGCACACAGCGCCCGGCTGCGAGGCGGGGCCGCAGCGCTCGACGTGGCACAGCAGCCGCCCATCACGAGAGGGACCTGAGCGCATGTCGCTGCCAACCCCCACGCTGGACACCGCCCGCCTCCGTCTCCGCCCCTTCGGCGACGCCGACGCGGACGACCTCTTCGCCCTGCACAGCAACGCCAACGTCCTGCGCTACTGGGACTCCCCGCCGTGGACAGAGCGGGCGCGCGCCGAGCGGTTCGTCGCGGGTTGCCGTCAGATGGCGGAGGAAGGCGCCGGGGCGCGGCTCGCCGTGGAACGCGCCTCCGACGGAACGTTCATCGGCTGGTGCAGCCTGAACCAGTGGAATCCCGAGTTCCGCAGCGCGTCGCTGGGCTACTGCTACGGCGAAGCGGCATGGGGCCACGGCTACGCGACGGAGGCCGCTGGCGCTCTGCTGCGCTGGGCGTTCGGCACGCTGGACCTGAATCGCGTCCAGGCCGAGGCCGACACGCGCAACGTTGCCTCGGCCCGCGTGCTGGAGAAGCTCGGGTTCGTGCGTGAAGGGACGTTGCGGGAAGACTGCGTCGTGAACGGCGAGGTCTCCGACTCGTGGGTCTACGGGCTGCTCAGGCGGGAGTGGTCACCGGACAGGTCCTAGCTCTGCCCGTCGCGGGGACGGTTCCGGTGAACCGCCCCCGCGAGTACCCGGTCTCATCAGACGCTGTAGTCCACCCAGCCCTCGTCGGCCTCGGTGCCGGACCAGCAGGACGCGGTGGACGGGCCAACGGTCACGGTCTGGCCATAGGCGTTGCCCATGTACCGGTAGTCGGTGATGCGGAAGCACTTCACCGCGGCCCGGGCGTTGTCGTTGTTGTGGATGTAGCAGTAGATCTTGAAGGACTGCCCGGTCGGGTAGCCCTGCGAACTACAACCCTGGGTGGCCTGCGCGGCCTGGGGTACGGCGAGAACGGCTGCGGTGGCCAGCCCCGCGAGGGCTACCGCACGGAACGTCTTGGACACGGATTCCTCCTGGTCAACTCGTGATCACTGATCGCGATCAATGCAAGGGGGACGCTACGTATCCACGCTTGCCGCTTTCTTGCCGTTCGCTGGCAATCGCGTTCGCCGCTGTGCGGGCAGTGGCTTGCGAGGCGCTCAGCTGACGAGCAGGTCCGTTACGACGGCGGCGTGGTCGGAGTAGAACCGGCCCGGCCCGTGTTCCGGGAGTCGGCTGTCCACAGTGGTGGAAGCCGTCACGGTCACGCCGGCGCCCCGGGTGAACACGAAGTCGATCCGGTCATCAGTGATCATGTAGCCGTACTCCGGCTGCGGGCTCCACGTGCGCCCCGGATGCGTGCACACGTCGGGGTTGGCGGCGCGGTACGTGTCGGTGAATCCGGTCTCGGTCAGCACGGTCGTGGTCCGCAGCTCGTAGCCGAGGCCGTAGTGCCGGGCGCACCGCGACCACGCCGGAGCCCAGTCGGCTGCCGGGACGGTGTTGAAATCGCCGGCCAGCACGACGGGCGAGGTGTCCCCGGCCAGCATCAGCGGCAGCTGGTTGCGCACGATGTCGGTGAGCTGCGGCGTCTGGGCCCTGCTCTCCGCGCCGGCCACCTTCCGCGCGGCGTACGTGGCCCGCCGCCCGGCCACGGCGTCGGTGGCGTTCGTGTCGATCATGTCCCCGATCCAGGGGTTGGTGTACGAGAGCCATGTGTCGAACAGATTCAGCTGACGGCCGTTGGGCAGCGCGACCCGGACGCCCCCGAAGTTGAAGTCGGTGACGGCGCTGCCCGAGGGCTTGGGGTAGACCTTCACCACCGGGTACCTCGTGAAGATCCAGAGGTTGTCGCTGCTGCTGGACGTGATCCGGGTGGCGCTGTAGGCGCCCTTGCCCGCCCGGGCGGTCAGGCCCTCGCGGATGGCGTCGGCCGCGCCGTAGGTCTCCACGGCGAAGAAGACGTCCGGGCTGATCGCGACGAGCTGGTCGACGACGCGGGGCAGGTTGGCGGCCCCGCCGACGGCCGGGTCCTGCCCGCCGTGCCAGATGTTCCAGGCCAGGACCCGCACGGGTTCCGGCGTGGCTGCCGGGCTCACGGGCGCGGCGAGAGCGTGGACGGTGGTACCGGACAGCAGGGCGGCGGCGCAGACAGCGGCGGCCGCGCTCCTTCTGAGGATCGACATGCGCCGGATAATGCATGACACACCACTCGGGCGGGCAAACACCGGACGGCAGCCCGGTAAGGCCCGGGTAAGCGGAAACTACACGCGCTCAGGAACCGGGCCCCTGCGCTCGCCAGCGACAGCCGCGTCCAGCAGCCACCGGGCGATGCTGAAGTGCGGCGGCACCTCGGCGGGCAGCGCGTCCAGCGGGAACCACTCGGCGGCCGTCAGCTCGGCACCGTCTACTGTGGGCACGCCGGCCGCCCAGTCGGCGGTGAAGCCGACGAGCAGCTGTCCCGGCCCGGCCATGCTCCACGGCTGGCTGCCGGCGTAGGCCAGGTTCGTGATCTCCAGGCCGGTCTCTTCCCGTACCTCGCGGCGGGCCGCGTCCTCCAGCGTCTCGCCGTACTCGGTGAACCCGGCGATCAGCGCCCACATCGTTTTGGCCGGCCCGTACGAGTGCCTGGCCAGCAGGACCTCGTCGCCGCGCCGGATCAGCACGATCACCGCCGTCGACAGCTGCATCGGGACGAGCAGGTCGCAGCCGGAGCAGCGTGGCCACGAGTAGCCGGGCTGGTAGGCGAGCTCCTCGCGGCACGCACCGCAGTACCGGTGGGTCCGCCGCCAGGTGACGAGCTGGAGCGCGCGCCCGGCCAGCGCCAGCGTCTCCTGGTCGAGGGTCGCGGCCAGCTCGCGCCACGTCGCCCCGCCGTCGGCAGCCGACTCCTCGGCCCAGGCCGGCACACCGTCGAACGTGCCCAGGAACAGCAGTTCCCCGGGCACTCCACGAGCGCCGACCGAGCCGATCGTGACCCGGTCTCCGGACACGGTGAGCAGCCAGTCGCCGGTCACCGGGCCGCGTGGAGCCTCCGTGCTGGCCAGCAGGCGGCTGTTCACTGACCGGCCGGCTTGTCGAACGCGTTCGCGGCGACCGTCTCCTCGTATCTGCTGAGGACCACGTCCACCTTCACCCCGCCAACCTCGCCGGTGAAGCTGCCGAGCACACCCCGGTCGGTGAAGCACGCCTCGTACCTGTCGACCTTCACGCACAGCGCGTGCTGACCGGCCAGCGTGGTGTCACTCGGCGTGATGGTCCCCGAGGCGTGCAGGGAGGACTCGGTGAGCACCCGGATCGCCTGCGGCCCGGTCAGGAACCCGGGAATCGCCACCGGCACCCCGGTGGCCGGGGTGGGCTTGATGGCCGAGCACTGCGTGCCGCACTGGTTCGCGCCCTCGGGCGTGATGATCAGTTTGCCGCCGGGGTGGGTGTACGCCGTCCTGAGCGGTTTCTGCCCCTGGACGACTGTGACGATTTCGTTACCCGCGAGGCGGTACTCCGCGGTGTATGTCCGTTCCGCGCCCTCGGCGAGCCGGGACGCCAGCGTGTTGATCAACCGGGCCGGGTCAGCCGGGCTCCCGGCCTCTGCCGTGGTCTGGCAGCCGGCCAGGGTGAGGAGCGCCAGGGTGGCGCCTGCGAGTCGACGCATAGATGCCAGCCTTCCCTGTCAGCCGGCCGTGCGCAAATCCTCTTCGTGCGCCCGGAGTGTCCCGCCAGCCCCGGCGGCCCGGGCGGACCGTCACCTCCGGAGAGCCCCGGAGGTCACTGGCCAGGGAGCCAGCGCACGCGCCCCCGGGGCCGGTGACTACGCTCGGCTGTGGGCCGCGAAGCCGCCGGCCCGGCCTTGGCCGCAGCGGCGCGGCCTCATCTCGATCTTCGAGGAGAGACAACGTGGCAACGATTGAGGGCATCGCCGCCCGCGAGATCCTGGACTCCCGGGGCAACCCGACCGTCGAGGTCGAGGTCCTGCTCGACGACGGCACCTTCGCCCGCGCCGCCGTGCCGTCCGGCGCGTCGACCGGCGCCTTCGAGGCCGCCGAGCTGCGTGACGGCGGCGACCGGTACCTCGGCAAGGGTGTCGAGCAGGCCATCGGCAACGTCAGCGCCATCGCCGAGGAGCTGATCGGCTACGACGCGACCGACCAGCGCGCGATCGACGCCAAGATGATCGACCTGGACGGCACGCCGAACAAGGGCAACCTGGGCGCCAACGCGATCCTGGGCGTCTCGCTGGCCGTGGCCAAGGCCGCTGCCGAGTCGGCGGGCCTGCCGCTCTTCCGCTACCTGGGTGGCCCGAACGCCCACCTCCTGCCGGTACCGATGATGAACATCCTCAACGGTGGCGCGCACGCCGACAGCAACGTCGACGTGCAGGAGTTCATGATCGCCCCGATCGGGGCCCCGACCTTCCGCGAGGCGCTGCGCTCGGGCACCGAGGTGTACCACGCGCTCAAGGCCGTCCTGAAGAAGAAGGGCTACGCGACCGGCCTCGGCGACGAGGGCGGCTTCGCCCCGAACCTGCCGGCCAACGCCGCGGCCCTCGACCTGATCGCCGAGGCGGTGGAGAAGGCCGGCTACGCGCTCGGTACCGACATCGCGCTCGCTCTGGACGTCGCGGCCACCGAGTTCCACAAGGACGGCTCGTACACCTTCGAGGGTGTGCAGAAGTCGGCCGACGACATGGCCAAGTACTACGCTGGCCTGCTCGACACCTACCCGATCGTGTCGATCGAGGACCCGCTGTCCGAGGACGACTGGGCCGGCTGGAAGGCGCTGACCACCCTGGTCGGCGACCGTACCCAGCTCGTCGGCGACGACCTGTTCGTCACCAACCCGGAGCGGATCGCCCGCGGCATCGCGGAGAGCACCGCCAACGCCGTCCTCGTCAAGGTGAACCAGATCGGCTCGCTGACCGACACCCTGGACGCCGTCGACCTGGCGCACCGGGCCGGCTTCCGGACCATGATGAGCCACCGGTCCGGCGAGACCGAGGACACCACGATCGCCGACCTCGCGGTGGCGCTCGGCTGCGGCCAGATCAAGACCGGCGCCCCGGCGCGGTCCGAGCGGGTCGCCAAGTACAACCAGCTGCTCCGGATCGAGGAAGAACTCGACTCGGCCGCCCGCTACGCGGGCGCGCTGGCGTTCCCCCGCAGGTAGTGCCGACCCGCTGAGAACGAATCTGGACTGCGCGTCGCGGCTTCCCACGTACAACACCGGTACGAGGGAAGCCGCGACGCTTGCCAGATCCGCCCTCAGCGGGCCACTGCGCCTCAGATCAAAACCAAGATCAAGGGCGGTAAGTCCGGTTTCTTGGTACGTGATGGGTGGGCCGGGGAGTTCCGGCGGGTCGCAATAGACTCAGTGGACGACCCGCGCCCGTGCGCGACACCCCTCTAAGGAGCGTCACGTGACCCGCTCACCCGGCAGCAGAGGCCCCAGCCGCAGGCCTGGCCGGTCCGCTGCCCGCCCGGCTGCGGCGCGCCGGCCGGCCGCCCCGGGCGCCGCGCAGCGTACCCGGCCGCCCCGGCAGAAGCGGCTGACCGGCCGCGCGGCTGTGCTCGGCCTGCTGCTCGCCGCGCTGATGCTGGCCTACGCGTACCCGGTGCGGACGTACCTGACGCAGAACGCCGAGATGTCCCGGCTCCAGCAGCAGCTCGCCGACCAGCAGGTCAGGATCGAGCGGCTCAACGAGCGTTACAAGAAGTGGGACGACCCGGCGTACTTCACCCAGCAGGCCCGCGAACGCCTCCAGCTCGTCCTGCCCGGCGACACCGCGTACCGGATCTCCGGCACCCCGGCCACCGGCCAGCCCGATGCCGACGCCTCCGGCCGGGGCAAGTCCGCTGGGGAGGGCACCTGGTACGGCAAACTATGGTCGAGTACCAAGGCAGCGGACAAACCACGAAGAAAGTAGCCAGGTAGCCAGGTGAACGACAGTCAGATGGTGAGCGCAGACGATCTCGCGGCGGTGGCCGCCCAGCTCGGCCGGACCCCGCGCGGGACACGGGCCGTGGCGCACCGCTGCCCGTGCGGCAACCCTGACGTGGTGGAGACCGAGCCCCGGCTGCCCGACGGCACCCCCTTCCCGACCACGTACTACCTGACCTGCCCGAAGGCGACCGGCGGCGCGTCGACCCTGGAGTCGGAGGGCCTGATGCGCGAGCAGCAGGACCGCCTGGCCACCGACCCGGAGCTCGCAGCCCAGTACCTGTTGGCGCACGAGGACTACCTGGCCCGCCGCGAAGCCATCGGCCACGTCGCCGAGATCGACGGCATCTCGGCCGGCGGGATGCCCGACCGGGTGAAGTGCCTGCACGTGCACCTCGGCCACGCGCTCGCCGCCGGCCCCGGGGTCAACCCGTTCGGCGACGAGGTACGCGAGCGGCTCGGCGAGTGGTGGGCCGACGGCCCGTGCGTGCAGCCGGGGACGGCCGGCGCATGAGGGTCGCGGCGATCGACTGCGGGACCAACTCGGTACGCCTGCTCATCGCGGACCTCCGGGGCGGAGCACTCTCGGAGCTGGTGCGGGAGATGCGGATCGTCCGGCTCGGCGAGGGCGTGGACCGGACGGGCCGGCTGGCCCCGGCGGCGATCGAGCGGACGAGGCTCGCGCTGGAGGAGTACGCCGGCCTGATCAAGGAGCACGGTGCCGACCGGGTCCGGATGGTCGCGACCAGCGCCTCCCGCGACGCGGAGAACGCCGGCGAGTTCGTCGCGATGGTCCGCTCGGTGCTGGGGATCGATCCCGAGGTCGTGTCCGGCGACGAGGAGGCCCGGCTGTCGTTCACGGGCGCGGTGCGTGGCCTGGAGACCGAGGGCCCGTACCTGGTCGTCGACATCGGCGGCGGCTCGACGGAGTTCGTCGTCGGTGACCGGGAGGTCGAGTCCGCGATCAGCGTGGACATCGGCTGCGTCCGGATGACCGAGCGGCACATCCACGCCGATCCGCCGTCCACTGTGGAACTGGCGGACGCGACCGCTGACATCACGGCCACCGTCGAGCGGGCACTCGGCGCGGTCGGGGGCGGCCGGGGGCTGACCCTGGTCGGCCTGGCCGGCTCCGTCACCACGATCGCGGGGATCTGGCTGGGGCTCACCAGGTACGAGCCGAAGTCCATTCACCACGCAGTGGTGCCAGCCGCCGGCGTGGCAGACGTCGTGGACCGGCTGATCGGCATGGACCACGACACACGCCTGGCGATCCCGATCATGCATCCGGGCCGGGCCGACGTGATCATCGCCGGCGGCCTGATCCTCCGCACGATCATGGAGCGGACCGGAGCCGGGGCAGTGATCGCCTCCGAGTCCGACATCCTCGACGGGATCGCCTGGGGACTGTCCCCTGACCAGTAATAGCGGGTGATCTCGCGCACCGCTGAGCGCTGGCGGGGCAGCTGGATCCGGTGGTTTTCCCTACCGTACGGGGATGCGCCGAACCCCACTCCTCGCCCTGCCGCTGGCCGGGCTGCTGCTCGCGGCCTGCACCGCCGAGTCAGCCACACCGAAGGCCGCCGCCCCGACCGGCGGCGCGCCGGGCTCCGCCAGCCCCTCCGCAGCCCCGGGCGTCGACTACGCCAAGTGGTCGGCGGGCAAGTCGTCCCCGGTGGCCGACACGCTCTACCCGGCCAAGGGCAACGCCCAGCTCGACGTGCTGCACTACGCCCTCGACCTGGCGTGGGCGCCGGAGACCAAGACCTTCACCGGCAAGGCGACCCTGCGGATCCGCCCCGTCGCGGACGCCGCGGAGATCAAGCTGGACTTCGCCGCCTACACGGTGGACGAGGTGGCTGTGGACGGCAAGGTCTCGGCTGGCACCGTGGCACAGGAGAAGCTGGTCGTGCCCAGCGGGGTGAAGAAGGACCAGCCGGTCACGCTGACCGTGAAGTACCACGGCACGCCGAAGACGGTGCCGATGCCGTCGAAGCGTGGCGACGCTGAGGGGCTCGGGCTCACCGTCACGGACGACAGCGAACTGTGGACGATGCAGGAGCCGTACGGGGCCTTCACCTGGTACCCGGCCAACGACTTCCCCTCCGACAAGGCCCTCTACGACATCTCCGTCACGGCTCCGGCCGGCTGGGCTGGCATCGCGTCGGGTACACCGGCCGGGCAGTCGGGGGACACGTACAAGTACACGACCACCGATCCCGTCGCGAGTTACCTGACCACGCTCGTCGTCGGCAAGTACACGAAGGTCACGGACACCGGCCCGCATGGCATCCCGCTGACCTACTGGTACCGGGCAGGCAAGAACGACGAGGTCCTTCCGTGGCTGAAGAAGTCGCCGAAGCAGCTGGAGTGGCTGGAGGCCCGGTTCGGCCCGTACCCGTTCCCGAGCGGCGGCGTCGTGATCGTGCCCTCGGAGTCCGGCATGGAGACCCAGCAGATGATCACGCTGGGCGACCACCTGGAGATCCCGGCCGACAAGCGGGAGGCGGCCTTCGACGGCAACCTGCTGCACGAGTACGGCCACCACTGGTTCGGTAACTCCGTGACCACGTCCACCTGGACGGACCTGTGGCTGAACGAGGGCTGGACCATGTACGTCCAGTACCTCTACCAGAACGAGCGGGACAAGGTCACTCCCGAGCAGTTCGAGCAGTGGCTGCGGCAGCGTGACGCGAAGCTCCGTGCCGAGGTCGGCCCGCCCGGCAAGCCCGTGGCCGGCCGGTTCGCCGAGAGCAACGTGTACACCTGCCCGGCTGGCATGCTGCTGAAGATCCACCAGAAGCTCGGCGATGACCGGTTCTTCAAGCTGGCCCGGGACTGGGTGCAGACCCAGAAGAACACGGGTCAGGACCGGGCCTCGTTCATCGCCTTCGTCAACAAGCACACCGGCGAGGACTTCACCGCCCTGATCAACGCCTGGCTGGACTCGCCGACCACCCCGTAGTCCACGTCAGTCCCGTGGCCCGGCAGCATCCCCGCTGCCGGGCCACAGGTGTCCCGGGGGCCACTGTGGATGTTTCCGGCCACTGTGGTCTGCCGCGATGGACAGTACTGTGCAATGCGGAGTACTCTGCGATGCGTGGATACGACCCAGCTCTTCAAGGGAGTCCTCGACCTCGCCGTCCTCGCCGTGCTCCGCGAGGAGGACGGCTACGGCTACGACATCCTCCGGCGGCTGCGCGCCGCCGGGATGTCGGAGATCGGCGACGCCACGATCTACGGCACCCTGCGCAGGCTGTTCGCCGCCGGGTACCTGACGACGTATGTCGTGCCGTCCGAGGCCGGCCCGAACCGTAAGTACTACGCCCTCACCCTCGCCGGGAACATCCAGCTCCATCATGGCTCGAAAGTGTGGCGCGGGTTCACCGAAACCATGAACAGCCTGCTGGGCGAGAGGAAAAAGCCATGACGAACCTGGGAACGGACAGCCAGCCGGCGGTGAACCGGGCGATGGAGGCCAGCGCGTACCTGGCCGGGGTCCGCGCCGCGCTCGCCGACCTGCCGGCCGCACTGCGCGAGGACCTGCTGGAAGAGCTGCCCGGTCACCTCGCCGAGGTACAGGCGGAGGGCGCAGGCTCACTGGTGGAACGGTTGGGCAGTCCCGTCGCCTACGCGGCCGAGCTGCGCGCCTCGGCAGGCCTGCCGCCCGGCCCGGTGCCGAGCGCGCCCAGCACTGTGGACTACCGGGAGCTGGCCCGGCGGTGCGACGAGGCGGCCGGCCGGCTCGCCGGGTACGAGAAGGGAAGTGATCTTCTCCGGGACCTGCTGCCCGGCTGGTGGGTGCTGAGGGGCGTCTTCGCCACCGTGCTCCTGATGGCCACCATCGGCCTGCACTGGTATCTCGGGCTGGTGACCGTGCCGCTGGCCGTGGTCATGGCGATGGTCTCGGTCCGGATCGGCCGGGCCAGCCGGACCTGGCCGCTGCCCGCCAAGATGATCATGATCGGCCTCAATGGACTGCTGTCCCTGCCCTACGCCGCGAGCCTCCTCAGCAGGCTGAGCTGAGCCCTAGAGGTCCTGACTCAATGGCTGGGGCCGCCACAGCACCACCGCCATTGAGTTAGGACCTCTTAGCGCACTTCTCCAACTTGTCCCCCTCGTTACGTGCCGCCCGTCACATCGTTACCGAGCTGGGCATAGGGTGTCTGCGTGAATGTTGGTCGGGGGGCAAGGCGGTGGGCGCCGGTCGCGGTGGTCCTGCTGCTTCTCGTCACGGTCGGCCTCGTGGCCACCCAGGCCGGAGTGCAGGCGACCAAGCTGCCGCCGCTCACCCGGCCCAGCTCCGTCGTCTCCCCTGAGGACGAGCCCGGGGAGGCCGCGGCTTCCGCGGAGGCGGAGGCGGTGTCCCAGGGCGACGTCAGCGGCATCCCCAGCTGGGTGATCACGCTCGCCCTCGGCATCATGGTCGCGATCATGATCTCGGTGGTCGTCGCCGTGCTGTGGACGGTCGCCAAGCAGTCGATCAGCGTGCACATGCGCTCGTTCTCCAAGCTGAATCCGGACACCAAGACGCCGGAGCAACGGGCAGCCGAGGTACGCGACGCCGTCGCCGCCAGCCTGACCGTGCTGGACGACGGCAGCACCGACCCGCGCCGGGCCGTGATCGCCTGCTGGCTGCGGCTGGAGGCGGTGGCAGCGTCGGCGGGCACCGTACGCGAGGCCGGCGACACCCCAGCCGAGCTGATCACGCGGCTGCTCGGCGACCACGAGCTGAGCGCGCCCAGCCTCGCCGAACTCGCCGAGCTCTACCGCCTGGCCCGCTACGCCCCGCACGCCGTGCCGGAAGGCATGCGCGACCGGGCCCGCGCCGCGCTCGGCCGCCTCCACAGTGAACTCGCGTCCTCGCCAGTGGCCCCGTCATGACCAGCATCGACGACCTGCTGACCGAGGACCGCCCCGCCAGGAACCGGCGCCGCCGGGCCCGGGTCACCGTGCGCGGCATGGTGATCGGAGCCTGCGCCGGAGCCGCGGTCATCGCTGGCGTTCTCTACGTGCTGATCGCCGGCACCGGGTACACGATTCCCTTCGTCTTCCTGTTCCTGCTCTGCCTGGCCGTCATCGCGTCCTTCCGGCTGAGCCGGCTGCTGGCCCCGCCGAAGGGCAGCGTCCAGATGGAGCGGCCGCAGCCCGAAGACGACTGGTTCCGCGTGCCGAACCGGCCCTTCGCCGAGGCCATGTACTGGATCAGGCAGCTCGACTACGCCGACGGCAAGCCCGTCGACTTCGTCCGCACGCTGGTACCGGCGATCGGCGCGCTGGCCGACGAGCGCCTCCGGCTCCGGTACGGCGTCACCCGGCAGAGCCACCCGGCCCGCGCGGCGGAGCTGCTCGGCCCCCGCCTGAGCGCCTTCCTGGCCACGACGGAGCTGAAACAGGTGCCCAAGCCCGCCGAACTGTCCGCACTGGTGAAAGAACTGGAGTCACTATGAACCCGCTGAAGCCGCTGGAGGTCAGCAGGCTCGCCCGCGCGGTGCTCGACCAGGTCGGCACGGTCGTGGTCGGCAAGCGTGACGCGCTGGAACTGGTGCTGGCAGGCATCCTGGCCGGCGGGCACGTCCTGCTGGAGGACCTGCCCGGCCTGGGCAAGACCCTCACGGCGCGGACGATGGCGCAGGCGCTGGGCATCGAGTTCCGCAGGCTCCAGTTCACCCCGGACCTGCTGCCCGCCGACGTCACCGGCTCGTTCCTCTACGACCAGCGCACCCACGACTTCACCTTCCGGCCCGGCCCGGTCTTCACCAACCTGCTGCTCGCCGACGAGATCAACCGGACGCCGCCGAAGACCCAGGCCGCGCTGCTGGAGGCCATGCAGGAGAAGCAGGTCTCCGTCGAGGGCACGACCTACCGCCTGACGGCGCCCTTCCACGTGCTGGCCACCGCCAACCCCATCGAGCACGAGGGCACGTACCCGCTGCCGGAGGCCCAGCTCGACCGCTTCCTGCTCCGCGTCTCCTTCGGGTACCCGACGCAGGAGGAGGAGCTCGACGTGCTCCACCGGCGGATGGCCCGGCAGCGCGAGGAGGTCGTGGTCCAGCCCATTGTGGACGCTCCCACGCTGCTCGCGATGCAGGAGTCGCTGGAGTACGTGTCGGTGGAGGAGTCGATCAGCCGGTACGTGGTGGACCTCGTCGCGGCGACCCGTTCCGACCCGCGCGTGCTCGTCGGGGCCTCCCCGCGTGGCTCGCTGGCCCTCCTGCTGCTCGGCCGGGCCCGGGCCGTGCTGGCCGGGCGCGACTACGTCGTACCGGAGGACATCAAGGGTGTCGCCATCCCGGCCCTGTCGCACCGGATCACCCTCCGGCCCGAGATGTGGCTCCGGCGGGTCGACCCGGGGCTGGTGGTCCGCGAGGTGGTCGACGCGGTACCGGCGCCCGCCAGCGGCGCGCTGCCGCAGTACGCGTACGCCACCGAGGAGGTGCCGGTCGGCGAGGCCTCCCAGTGGCGCTGAAGACGCAGGACGAGGCCGCCGACTGGGTACCGACCAAGGCGCTCCGGCGTGCCGTGCTGCTCAGCCTGCTGATCTCGGTCATCGCCGTGGTCACCGGCCGGGCCGAGCTGATCGTGCTCGCCGCGCCCTTCGCGGTCGGGGCGGCCTACTCGCTGCGCAACCGGCCGAAGTCGCTGCCGGAGGCCGTGGTGTCGACGGAGGAGCCGTACCTGACGGAAGGCGACCGGGCCACCGTCAGGATCAGCGTGGCCAACCCCGACGAGGCTGACTACGACCTGGCCGTCGTCCGGCTCGCAGCTGCCCCGGCCCTGAAGATCCAGAACGTGGACCGGGCGTTCGTCAGCCCGGTACTGGCCTCCGCCGTGATGGATCTCGACCTGTCCGGCGAGGCGACCCGGTGGGGCAGGCAGGCCGTCGGCCCGCTCCAGGTGTACGCGTTCGCGTGCGACGCGATGCTGGAGAGCCGGCCCATCGTCGCCGAGCCCCTCCGGCTCAAGGTCTTCCCGGCCACCGAGCCCTTCGAGGCCGACGAGGCGATGCCGCGCGCAGCCGGGCTGGTCGGGGCGCACCGCTCCCGCCGGTACGGCGACGGCGGCGAGCTGGCGGGTATCCGCCAGTTCTCCACGGGCGACCGGCTCCGGCGGATCGACTGGCGGACCTCCCTGCGCACCAGGGAACTCCACGTCGCCCACACGCTCTCCGACCGCGACGCCGAGCTGGTTCTCCTGCTCGACGTCCTCAACGAGGCCGGGAACCCGGCAGCGGCTCCCACCGTCCTCGACACGACCGTCCGGGCGGCGGCGGGCATCGCCCAGCACTACCTCGGCTGCGGCGACCGGGTGTCGATGGTGGAGTACGGCGCGCGGGCCCGGCGGCTCCGCGCGGGCAGCGGCAGGCGCCACTACCTCGCCGCGCTCGAGTGGCTGCTCGACGTCCGGCCGGGCGGGACGGAGTTCGACCCGGTCGACGGGCTGTTCAACCGGTACGTCCTGCCGAACAGCGCCCTGGTCGTCGTGCTGACCCCGCTCCTGGAAGCCCGCAGCGCCGGCCTGCTGGCCCGCCTGGCCCGGGCCGGCCGTTCCGTCGTCGCGATCGACACCCTGCCCCCGGGCATCCGGCCGGTCACCGACAGCCCCTGGGGCGACATCGCCAACCGGCTCTGGCACCTCGACCGGGAGAACACCGTCGGGGAGCTGCTCGAACACGGCGTGCCCTTCGTACCCTGGGCGGGCGCGGGCAGCCTGGACCAGGTACTCCGCGACGTGTCCCGGATGGCAGCGGCCCCCAGGGCAGGCCTGCGATGACCGGGCGAGGGGAGCGAGCACGATGATGCTGGACGCCGCCAGGACCGGCAGCCGGAACCTGGGCCGGATCTCGCCGGGCCCGCTGCTCGTCCGGGCCATCGCCTTCTGCGCCGGTCTCGCGACGCTCGGCCTGGCCCTGCCCCCGACGATGTTCACCGCGCCGAGCATGGTCGTCTCGGCGCTGCTGGCCGCCCTCGCCGCGATCTTCCCGCGCAGCGCGGCCGTGACCCTGCTGCTGGTGGTGGCGCTGGGGCTCTGGCTGGGCGGCACGGCCGTCGACGGGGGCGAGGTGTCCGGCCTGGGCCTGATCCTGCTCGGCTGGGCGATGTACTTCCAGCACACCGCCTGCGCCCTGGCGGCTGCCGTGCCGCTCGACGCGGTGGTCCTGCCATCCGTCCTGTTTAGGTGGTTTGCCCGAACTGCCGTCGTGATGTTAGTCACCGCCATATTGGGGGTGGTCGTGGTCACGCTGTCCGGCAAGATCCCTGAGCGCTCATCCCTGGTGTTTCCGCTGCTCGGAGTGGCCTGCGCCATTCTGATCGGGGTCATATTGGCCTACCTGGCGCTCCGCCGCCCCCGGGACGGCTCATGATGAAGACATGGCTGGAAAGAGGATCCTCGTCGTCGGTGCCGGACACGTCGGGCTGTACACGGCACTGAAGCTCTCCAAGAAGCTGAAGAGCCGCGAAGCTGAGATCGTCGTGATCGACCCGCAGCCGCACATGACGTACCAGCCCTTCCTCCCCGAGGCGGCGGCGGGCAACATCTCCCCCCGGCACGCGGTCGTCCCGCTGCGCCGGGTGCTCCGCAAGTGCACCGTCATCACGGGCCTGGTCACCTCGATCAGGCACGAGACCAAGACCGTCACCATCCAGCCGCTCGTCGGCCCGGACTGGGACACCAGCTACGACCACATCATCGTCGCCCCCGGCTCCGTCTCGCGCACCCTGCCCATCCCGGGCCTCAAGGAGAGCGCGATCGGCTTCAAGACGATCGGTGAGGCGATCTACCTGCGCAACCGGGTACTCGCCCAGCTCGACATCGCGGCCAGCACCACCGACCCGGCCACCCGCCGCCGCGCGCTGTCCTTCACCTTCGTCGGCGGCGGCTTCGCCGGCATCGAGGCGCTCGCCGAGATGGCCGACATGGTCGACGACGCCCTCAAGTACTACCCGGAGCTCGACCGCTCCGAGGTCCGCTGGGTCCTGGTCGAGGCCTCCGAGAAGATCCTCCCCGAGGTCGGCCTGGAACTCGGCGCCTACACCGCCGTCCAGCTCGTCGAGCGCGGCATGGACGTCCGGCTCGGTACCCGCCTGGAGTCCTGCGTGGACGGCAAGGTGGTCCTGTCCGACGGCGAGACCTTCGAGTCGGACACCATCTGCTGGACGGCCGGCGTCAAGCCGCACCCGATGCTCGACTCCACCGACCTGCCACGCCACGACCGGTCCCGCAAGGTCATGTGCAACGCGAAGCTCCAGGTCATCCAGGCCGACGGCACCCCGATCGACGGCGTGTGGAGCGCTGGCGACTGCGCCCAGGTACCCGACCTCAGCGTCGACGACCCGGAAGCGACCTGCGCGCCGAACGCCCAGCACGCCGTCCGCCAGGCCGCCACGCTGGCCAGCAACATCGTGGCAGTGGTCCGGGGCCGCGAGCCGCGGGAGTACAAGCACAAGTGGGCCGGTTCCGTCGCCAGCCTCGGCCTGCACAAGGGTGTGGCGTACCTGTTCGGCTTCAAGGTCCGCGGCCTGCCGGCCTGGTGGGTGCACCGCACGTACCACATGAGCCGGATCCCTTCCTTCAACCGGAAGGTCCGCGTGGTCGCCGACTGGACCCTGGCCCTGTTCACCAAGCGCGAGGTCATCGCCCTCGGTCAGCTCCAGGCCCCCAAGCACGAGTGGCGCGAGGACTCGTTCTGAGCAGCTAGCGCACAGAGCGCTACAGAACTACGGCCGCCCCCGGGCGGCCGTAGTTCTTTGGGGACACGTCAGCTCAGTGCCCGTCGTAGGTCTTTCATGAACAGCACGAGGTGCATCGGATCCGTGGGGGACTCGTCGAACTTCGCGAGTCCCTGGTAGAAGTTCCGGGCTGCTTCGGTCTCGCAGTGAATGAGCAAGGCCCGAACCCCGATGACCTCCGAGGCCACGGCCACTCGGGTGAGTGCGTCCACGATCAGTGACCGGCCGAGCCCTCGTCCTTGCATCGACAGGTCCACGCCCAGCCGGGTCAGGATGACAATCGGCTGAGGATATTGCCCGGCACCTTGGAGCAGCCTGCGCGGCGCGTCGGCAGGGGACACACTGCCCGCTGAAAGCGCGTAGTAGCCCGCCACTCGTTCCCCGGAGGCGGTGACGTAGACCCGAGACAAGCCAGCCCGGTGAGCCTGGAGCGCATGCCGGATCAGCCAGTCGGACTGTGCGGCCGAACCGCAGTCGAAGCCTGCGACGACGTGCTGCGCGTTCAGCGGCTCCGGTGCGCCGAATCTTGGGCTCACTCAGCAGCCTCGCCGAACACTGTCGGCTTGCGAAGGAGTTCTCGCAGGCCAGGTACGTCCTTGGCTGGCTCGTCCAGGGCTCGGTCGAATGCCTGCCAGCCTTCGTCGTCCAGCACGAAGGTGCGCCTGTCGGCCAGTACGTCCGCCGCCGCTTCTGTGGCGACGCGCAGAACGAAAGCCGAGACTGATTGGCCAGTGGCTTCGCTGGCGGCTTCCAGTAGTGCCTTCTGTTCCTCATCGACCCGCAGGTGCAGACGTTCAGCCTTCATGAGGTCAGTGTACGCACAACGTGCACCCGGTGAGTGGCGGAAAAATGGGGCTGAGGTCAGTGACCCCAGCCCCTGCGTGCCTCGACCTGGCTAGCGGACCAGGTCCGCCATCCAGGACTCGACATCGGAGGCCGTGCGGGGGAGCTGGTGGGACAGCATCTCGTAGCCGTCGGCCGTGATCAGGAGGTCCTCCTCGATCCGGAAGCCCATGCCGCGCAGTTCCTCGGGGATCAGCAGGTCGTCGGGCTGGAAGTAGATGCCGGGCTCGACGGTGAGGACGTGGCCGGGTTCGAGGCGGCCGTCGAGGTAGTTCGTGGCGCGGGCCCGGCCGCAGTCGTGGACGTCGAGGCCGATCATGTGGCCGGAGCCGCACAGCGTCCAGCGGCGGTAGATGGTCGACTCGGGGTCGAGGGCCTGCTCGGCCGGTACGGGGAGGACGCCCAGGTCCTCCAGCCCGTGCGCCATCACGCGCATCGCGGCCCGGTGGAAGTCGCGGTACTCGGCGCCGGGCTTCAGGGTCTCCAGCGCCGCGTCGTTGGCCCGCCGGGACAGCTCGTAGACGTCGCGCTGGAGCGGCGTGAAGCGGCCGGAGATCGGCAGGACGCGGGTGATGTCGGCGGTGTAGAGCGAGGTCAGCTCGACGCCGGCGTCGAGGAGCAGGAGGTCCCCGTCGCGGATCGGGCCGTTGTTCTCGATCCAGTGCAGGGTGGTGGCGTGGGAGCCGGCCGCGACGATCGAGTGGTACCCGACGTCGTTGCCCTCCGTCCGCGCCCGCCGCCAGAACGTGCCTTCCAGGTACCGCTCGCCGCCGCCCGTCTTCGCGAACTCCAGCGCCCGGACCACATCCTCGAACCCGCGCGCCGTCACCTCGCACGCGAGCCGCATCTGGCCTACCTCCCACTCGTCCTTGACGAGCCGCAGCTCGGAGAGGACGACGGAGAGTTCGAGGTCCGCCCGGCCGTCGCCGCGCTGGGGCAGGTCGGCGTCGACGGTCGCGTCCACGCCCCGCAGCAGCCGGGCCGGGCCGGCCAGGGACAGCTCGTTGATGTGGCGTACCTCCAGCCCGAGGCTGGTCGTCGACTCGCGCAGGGTCGGGCGGCGCCCGGCCCACAGCTCGCCGTACCGCCGGTCGGTGAAGAACTCGCCGTCGGAGCGGTTGGACTTGGGCCGGAGGTAGAGGACGCCCTCGCCGGACGGTTCGAGGACGAAGACGCCGTCGGAGGTCTGGTCGCCGGTCAGCCACACGTACGCGGAGTGCGGGCGGAACCGGTAGTCCTGGTCGTTGGAGCGGGGGATCATGCGGCCGGAGGGCACGATGATCCGCTCGCCGGGGAAGGCCGCGGCGAGGCGCTTGCGCCGGGCCTCGGTGTACGGGGCGAAGTCGGCGGGGTCGACATCGCGTTCGCCGTCGGCCCAGCCTGCCTTCATGAACTCGGTTAGGGCCTCGGTGACCGGCCAGTCGTGGCTACCGGTCGCGAACTCCGCCATCTCACACCCTCCAAACCCAGACGCCGGCGATGCGTTCCCCCTGGCCGTAGAGGCCGTCGAGGGTCAGCTTCAGCTCGTCGTGGAACGTCGACGGGCCGAGAGTAATACATGATGCATTCCAGTAGCGAGCATCGCGCTGTGCCTGCTCCCGCTCCGGCGGTCCGATGACCGGCACCGTCCCTTTTTGGTGTACTTCATGAAGCAGCGCCGCCGTCGGCTGCGAGTAGACGCCCATCGCGGCCCGGCCCTCCGCCCCGTACGGCCCGATGAAGAACCCCTCCGGTACCCCGAACGCCACGTTGGCCGCCGTGGCCCAGCGCAGCGGCTCGGGCGCGGCCGGCGTCGGCAGCGGTACCGGCACGAGCACCCCGCCCGGCCGCACGCACTTCTCCCAGTGCCCGGCCGAGAAGAACCCGGGTACCTCCGGCCGGGACACCGTGCCGAGCTGCACCGGCAGCAGCGGTACAAGAGCCAGCGCGATCCCGCCCGTCATCACGTACCGCGACAGATCGGCCGCCTGCATGGCCTCGTGCACCGTCAGCGCGAGCAGCCCCGCGATCAGAGGTACCAGGATCAGCGCGAACCGGCTCGGCAGCGCCCCGTCCACGACCGGCAGCCCCTCCAGCAGCACGTACGGCCCGGCGACGCCGGTACGTTCCCCGCCGACCACGATCTCCGGGCCGAAGGAGAGCCCGGCGGCGATCAGGCCGGTGACCAGGGCGGCCCGGACGTAGGCGCTCTGGAACAGGTACCCGGTGCACGCGGCGACCACGAGCAGCAGCGGCCAGCCCAGGAACGTGTTCATCTCCGTCGCGTTCGGCGCGAGCCTGACCGACTCCTCGGATCCAGCCAGGGAGTACGGGGAATACGCGAGGTAGCTGGCCAGGTCCGCGGAGAAGTACGAAGGCGGGAACAGGCCGTTCGGCACGGACTGCCGGCCGGCGAACTGCACCCACAGTGGATATCCGAGCAGGACGATCGCGAGCCCGGCCGCCACGCCCAGCCCGATCCCGAGCGGGCGGAGCGCCGCCCGGAGCTGCTGCCAGCCGACGACCGCGTACGACAGCGTGAGCAGGGCCAGGGTGAGCGCGGTGAGGAAGAGGACCTCCTCCCCGGCGAAGAGCTGGAGCGCGATGAGCAGCCCGAGGGCCACCCCGGTCCGGACCGGGGTCTGTGCCCTGGTGAGGCGCAGCACGCAGTACACGATGAGGGGTATGAGGATCTGAGCTGTGATGTGCAGGTGGCTGTTGGACTGCGACAGCATCGCCGGGGCGAAGCCGCAGAACAGGCCGCCGGCCGCCGCACCGGCCCGGTGCAGCCGGAAACCCCGCGCGAACAGCAGATACCAGCCGGAGGCCGTGCCGGCCAGGTTGGCGGCGACCAGGACGGCGAAGGAGACCGGCGCGCCGAACAGGAACGTGACCGGGGCCAGCACGATCCCCGAGAGCAGGTTCGTCGCGTTGGCCAGGAGGTTGATCCCCTCCGGACTGTTCATCCTGTCCGAGACGAGGGACAGGTCCCCGGTCCAGAACCGGGCGCCCTGTGCCAGGAACCACTCGGTCAGCGTCTGGTCGGCCGGATTGACCGCCAGCGCCCTCGTGCCCGGCGACGGCCACAGTCCAGCAGTGACAAAGGCCGCAATCGCCAGATACGCCAGCATCGCGCCGGCGTCCAGCCGGGCGGTTCGGCCGAATCGTCCGGCTTGCCTCGGTGTCGTGGCCGGCTCCGGCTGACACGTGGTGGTCACCCCGGTCACGGTAGTGGAGTAAGCGGGTACCACGGGAGGGCCACTTCGGGCTACCGTGGCTTTCTGACGAAGAGTCTCGGAGCCCGGATGGTGGAATGGCAGACACGGCCGACTTAAACTCGGCTGCCGCGAGGCGTGTGGGTTCGACCCCCACTCCGGGCACTGTATGTCCGATTTCCCTGCGAGTCCCGAACGTCCGGTTACGCTGAAAGGTATGCCAGAGTTGAAGAGCTCTAACGGCGCTCTGGGGCGCGTCCTGACCGGCGCAGCCCAGGACCGCAACACGTACGCACAGCCGGGTTACCCGGCTCCCTACGGCGACACCGGCTACGCCGCGCCGCAGGTCCGCACGATGACCGTCGACGACGTGGTCATCCGTACCGTATTCCTGCTAGCCCTCACCGGCATCACCGGCGCGGTGAGCTGGCTGTTCATCCCGCCGGCCGTCCAGGGCCTCGCCCTGCTGGCCTCCGGCGTGATCGGCCTCGTCCTCGCGCTCGTGATCGTCTTCGCCCAGGTGACCAACCCGGTCGTGATCAGCGCCTACGCGGTGATCCAGGGCGTCGCGGCCGGTGTGGTCAGCAAGTTCTACGAGAACCTGTACGACGGCATCGTGCTCCAGGCGGTGGTCGCCACCTTCGGCGTCTTCTTCGCGATGGCGGTGCTGTACAAGTTCCGGGTGCTGCGGGCCACGCCCAAGTTCGCCCGTGGCGTGATCGGCGCCCTGATCGGCGTCGTCGCCCTCATGCTGATCAACTTCGTGGTCGGTTTCTTCAACGACGGTGGCATCGGCATCCGTGCCTCCGCCGACCCGTCGGCGAAGGTCAGCTGGCTGCCGATCGTGTTCAGCCTCGTGGTGATCGTCGTCGCCGCGCTGACCTTCATCCTCGACTTCGACCAGGTCGAGCAGGGCGTGCGCTACGGCCTCCCGGAGAAGTACGCGTGGGCCTGCGCCTTCGGCCTCCTCGTCGGCCTGATCTTCCTGTACTACGAGGTCCTGCGCCTGCTTTCCTACCTGCGGCGGTAGTCAGACCGCAAGATCATGGGACCCCTCACGCTGCCATAGCAGCATGAGGGGTCCCACTGTCTTGCCAGTGACCCAGACCACCCGCGCCCCAAGTTACTGGAGCGTTAACCTATGGGCATGCCTGAAGCCGTCATCGTCTCCACCGCCCGTACGCCGATCGGCCGCGCCCACAAGGGCTCGCTGAAGGACCTCCGCCCCGACGACCTGGCGGCCACGGCCATCCGGGCCGCGCTGGACAAGATCCCGGAGCTGGACCCGACGCTGATCGACGACCTGTACCTCGGCTGCGGCCTGCCCGGCGGCGAGCACGGCTTCAACATGGGCCGGGTCGTGTCGACGCTGCTCGGCTACGACCACCTGCCGGCCGCGACCCTGACCCGGTACTGTGCCTCGTCCGTGCAGACCACCCGGATGGCGTTCCACGCGATCAAGGCCGGCGAGGGTGACGTGTTCATCTCGGCCGGCGTGGAGGCGGTCTCCCGGTACGCCCGGGGTAACTCGGACTGGCTGCCCGACGACGCCCGCGCCGCGGTTGGCGGCGGCTGGCAGAACCCGAGGTTCGCCGGGGCCCGTGAGCGTTCGGCGCTGGCGGAGCAGGGCGGCCAGACCTGGCACGACCCGCGTCAGGACGGCGAGCTGCCCGACATCTACCTGTCGATGGGCCACACCGCGGAGAACCTGGCCCAGGCCAAGGGCGTGACCCGCCGGGACATGGACGAGTTCGGCGTGCGCAGCCAGAACCTCGCGGAGGAGGCCATCAAGAACGGCTTCTGGGCCCGCGAGATCACGCCGGTCACCCTGCCGGACGGCACCGTGGTCAGCACCGACGACGGCCCTCGGGCCGGCGTGACGCTGGAGGGCGTCGAGGGCCTCAAGCCGGTGTTCCGCCCGGACGGCCTGGTCACGGCTGGCAACTGCTGCCCGCTCAACGACGGCGCTGCCGCTGTCGTGATCATGAGTGACGTGAAGGCGCGTGAGCTGGGCCTGACCCCGCTGGCCCGGATCGTGTCCACCGGCGTCACGGCCCTCTCCCCGGAGATCATGGGCCTCGGGCCGGTCGAGGCCACCCGCCAGGCGCTCAAGCGGGCCGGCATGAGCATCTCCGACGTCGACCTCTTCGAGATCAACGAGGCGTTCGCCGCCCAGGTCATTCCCTCGTACCGCGACCTGGAGATCCCGCTGGACAAGCTGAACGTGATGGGCGGAGCGATCGCCATCGGCCACCCGTTCGGCATGACCGGTGCCCGGATCACCGGCACCCTGCTCAACGCGCTCGACTGGCACGACAAGTCGATCGGCCTGGAGACGATGTGCGTGGGCGGCGGCCAGGGCATGGCTCTCGTCCTGGAGCGCCTGTCCTAACCGGTCAGTGCGTGGCGATGCTCAGCGCCGTCCGGCAGGCCGGCGCCAGAGCATGCGCCCACAGCCGGTACCCGTCGGCCGACGGGTGGTAGTCGTCCCAGCACAGGGTGCCCGGGTCGGTACGGAACATCACGCCGGTCTCCGCCGCGAGGTCCACGGGGACGCCCCCGGCCTCGCGGACGGCCGCGTTCTGGGCGCTCGCCAGGGTCCGGCCGCGCCGGGCGACGAGAGCCCGCAGCGGCTGGGCGATCGCGCGGGCGGCCCCGAGATCCGGGCAGGTGCCGGCCACGACAGGTACCCCGGCGCGCCGCAGGCGCCGGACTGCCGTGCCGAGCAGCGCTGCCGAGGTCTCCGCCCGGCCGGGCCGGATGGCGTCGTTGGCGCCGATCAGGATGACGGCGAGGTCGGGGCGCTGGCCGAGGAGAGCGCGGGCGACCTGGGTGGCCAGCTCGCCTGACCGGGCCCCGGCGACGGCCACATTGGACAGCTCCACCCGGTACCCGTCGGCGGCCAGCAGCTCGGCCAGCTGCCCGCCGACCGTGTCGGAGGCCTGCTCGACGCCAACGCCGGCCGCCGTGGAGTCACCGAGCAGGACGAGCCGCAGCGGCGTGGCAGCCGGGCGGCCGACGCTGCCCCGGTGGGCGAGGCTGAGTTCCGGCCGGGCGTACCGGCGCTGCCTGGCGACGGCCGCCTCGATGGCGACCAGGCTCAGCAGCCCGGCGGCGGCCAGGCCGGTGCCGTACGCGAAGGTCCGCAGCTTCGGTCTGACCGTACGCTCCGTCATGCTGGCTCCCTGATGAGTGCGGCCCGGACGGCCGGCAGCAGCGCGTTGGCCGCGGCGGCGTAACCGGCGGCCGAGGGGTGGAACCGGTCGGCGCTGAACATCTCGGCCGGCGCCGCCGCGAACTCCGGCCCGAGCAGCGCCCCGAGCTGCACAGCCCGGCCACCCGCCGCCTCGACGGCCCTGGTCTGCATCGCGGCGAGCTGCCTGCTCCACTGCCGGGCGACCCAGCGCAGCGGGGGCTGGATCGGCTGGATCGTACCGAGATCCGGGCAGGTCCCGACCACGACTTCCGCGCCGAGTTCGCGCAGGGCCCGCACGGCGTCGGCGAGCAGCCGGACGGCGAGGGCCGGGCGGACGCCGTGCGTGACGTCGTTACCGCCGATGACGATGATCGCGATGTCCATCGGGTGGGCGCTGGCCAGCTCGATCTGCGCCGCCAGGTGCCCGCTCTCCGCCCCGACGACCGCGAAGCACCGGTACTCGACCGGGACGCCGAGCGAGGCCGCGATCAGCGCCCCTGGGGTCTGCGCCGGATGGTCGACGCCGAGCCCGGCGGCTGAGGAGTCCCCGAGCATCACGAGCCGGATGGGCATGCCGTCGCCGGGGAAGTGGCCGCTGCCGTCGGGTGGTGGCCGGTCGGCGTCGGGGATCGCGCGTTTGGCCAGCTGGGCCTGCCCGAAGAGCAGGCCGGTGAGTAACGCCCCGGCCAGACCCAGCCCACCGCCGCCATAGGCGAAGGCTTTGGCGAACCGGTTCATGTCGCGAGCGTAGCCGAGCAGGGCGAGGCTTCCCTTCCGATATCGCCGGGTCGGTAGGCTCAATCTGTCGGAGAATCTCCCGGAGCCAGAAGGGCACAGCGACGTGCAGTACTACAACTCGGTTGTCGAGCTGATCGGCAACACCCCCCTGGTCAGGCTGCGCAGTGTGACCGAGGGCATCCAGGCGACCGTGCTCGCGAAGGTGGAGTACTTCAACCCCGGCGGCAGTGTGAAGGACCGGATCGCCGAGCGGATGATCGAGACTGCCGAGCGCGAGGGCCTGCTCAAGCCGGGCGGCACGATCGTCGAGCCGACCTCCGGCAACACGGGCGTCGGCCTGGCCCTGGTCGCGCAGACCAAGGGCTACAAGTGCGTCTTCGTCTGCCCGGACAAGGTCAGCGAAGACAAGATCAATGTCCTGCGGGCGTACGGCGCCGAGGTCGTGGTCTGCCCGACCGCCGTGGCCCCCGAGGACCCCCGGTCCTACTACAACGTGTCCGACCGGCTCGCCGCGGAGATCCCGGGCGCGTGGAAGCCGAACCAGTACTCCAACCAGGACAATCCCCGGTCGCACTACGAGACCACGGGCCCGGAGCTGTGGACGCAGACCGACGGCCGGATCACCCACTTCGTGGCGGGCGTCGGCACGGGCGGCACGATCTCGGGCACCGGCCGGTACCTGAAGGAGCAGAACGGGAACGTCAAGATCATTGGCGCGGACCCGGAGGGCTCGGTCTACTCCGGCGGCACCGGCCGCCCGTACCTGGTCGAGGGCGTCGGCGAGGACTTCTGGCCGACGACGTACGACACGGAGATCTGCGACGAGATCATCGCGGTGTCCGACAAGGACTCCTTCGAGATCACCCGCCGCCTGGCCCGCGAGGAGGGCCTGCTGGTCGGCGGCTCGTGCGGCATGGCGGTCGTGGCCGCGCTGGAAGTCGCGCGCAAGGCCGGCCCGGACGACGTGGTCGTGGTGCTCCTGCCGGACAACGGCCGCGGGTACCTCTCGAAGATCTTCAACGACAGGTGGATGGCGCACTACGGCTTCCTGCGGACCGGCGGCCAGGACACGACCGTCGCTGACGTGCTGGCCACGAAGGGCGGCGAGCTGCCGGAACTCGTGCACACTCACCCGACGGAGACGGTCCGCGACGCGATCGACATCCTCCGCGAGTACCACGTCTCGCAGATGCCGGTCGTCAAGGCCGAGCCGCCGATCGTCACGGCGGAGATCGTGGGCTCCATCGTGGAGCGTGACCTGCTCGACGCGGTGTTCAGCGGCCGGGCCAGCCTGCACGACTCGATCGAGCAGCACATGTCCGAGCCCCTGCCGATGATCGGCGGCGGCCAGCCGGTCGCCGAGGCGGTGGCTTTGCTGGAGAAGGCTGACGCGGCACTGGTCCTGATCGAGGGCAAGCCCCGAGGAGTAATCACCCGCCAGGACCTCCTCTCGCATACCGTTTCGACCCGCTGAGCGAAAATCTGAGCTGCGCAGAGCAAAAGCCCGTGTACAACCAGTACACGGGCTTTCACTCTGCTTGTCAGATTTCCGCTCAGCGGGCCACTTCGCCTTAGATCAAGATCAAGGGCCGAAGAACATTTAGTTGTTACTGGTGCCGGGTGTGCTCTGGGGCGGATTGCAGGCCGGTCTCCAGGGCGGAGATGAGCAGAGCGAACGTGTCGTCGAGTTTGTCGGGGAGGCCGAAGCCGCCGGTTGTCTCCAGGCTGACGAAGCCGTGGAGGGCGCTGCGGATGATCCGGGCGGCGTGGACGCGGCCGGTGTCGGGGATGCCGTAGCTGGCGATCAGGGCGAAGATCGGGGCGAGTGCCCGGGTGGCGGCCTCGTCGAGGCGGGGGTCGGCGCGCTGGCTCGCGGCGTAACAGGCGGGGTTGGCCACGGCGTACTCCCGGTAGGCGTTGGCGAGGGCCGGCAGGCCGCTGGTGCCGGCCATCGCGCCGGCCAGGCCGTCGACGCCGCGCAGGGCGAGCTGGTGCAGGAGTTCCGGCAGGCCGTTGACGTGCCGGTAGAGCGAGGGTGAGCGGACGCCCAGCCGTTCGGCGAGCAGGGCCAGGGTGAGGTTCGGCAGGCCGATCTCGTTGGCGAGCGCTGCGGCGGCGTCCACCACCGCAGCTGTGGTGAGCCCGGCCCTAGGCACGGTGCAGGGCCATGATCGCGTCGGCCACCACGGCGGGCGTCTGGACGTGCGGCTGGTGCCCGGCGCCCTCGGCGATGACCTTCCGGCCGCGTACGGCCTGGGCCGCCCACTCCGCCTGCGCCAGCGGGTCCGGGAAGTCGGGGTCGGCGCTGCCCATCACGACGACGGCTGGCGTGGAGATCCGGGGGAGCGCGTCCTCGGCTCGGGCGTGCGACATGCTGCGAATGTAGTGGCTGGCCGCGGCGGCCCGGCCCGGTTCGGCGAGGTTGGCGGCGAGCGCCGCCCGGTACTCGTCGAAGTCGGCGGGGACGTTGCCCGCGTACATCTTCACGACGTGGCTCTTCCACAGCGACACGGCCAGCTTGGGCGACCGGGCCAGGAACTTCACGAGGCTCAGCATGACCGAGGGCGCGGGATCGCGGAGGAAGGGCGCGACGAGCACGATCCCGGAGACCAGCTCGGGTGCCGTGGCGGCGACGACGGCGGAGGCCGCGGCACCGGAGGATGCGCCGACCAGGATGGCCGGGCCCGAGCCGAGGTGCCGGAGCAGGGCGATGACGTCGTCGGCGATCGGCGCGCTGCCGTACTCAGCCCACACTGCCCCGGTCTCACCCATGCCGCGAATGTCCATAGTGACCACCCGGTACCCGGCCTGCACCAGCATCGGCGTGAGGAGCCGGTACTCCGACCGCAGCCCGATCATCCCGGGAACGCACAGCACCAGCGGTCCGGAGCCCTGCTCGTCGTACGCGATCCGGCCGTGCGCGGTGTCGAGGTACTTCGTCGTCTGCGTCATGCTAATGAGGTTAGCTAACATCATTAGCTTTCGTCAAGAGCGCGCTCCGGAAGGCTCGCCGGCGGTCAAATTGGAGGTCGCACAAGCTGTCCGATGACAGGGCGCATCCGGCCCCTAACGTGGAGTCCGGAGGTTCTTCCAGAGGGGTCATCACCCGATGGGGGGAGTAAAAGTGGTCACGGTCGATCTCGCAGCGGTGGACACTCCTGCGGACGTCACAGACCCACTGTTATGGCGCGACGCCCAGTTCATGCTGGAGCGTCACGCCAGGCCCGACGAGCGCGGGCTGTGCGTGTGGTGCGGACGAGCCTGGTCCTGTGCCCCGCGCCGCCTCGCCGAGCGGGCCGCCGCCGCGGCACGCAAGCCGTGGCGGGAGGCATGGACGGCGCGGCACGACATCGCCGGCATGCGCGCGCTGCCCGAGTGGCGGCGGGCCGAGCCGGCCAGCGGGCACCTGCCGCCAGCGAACGGCGTGATCACGAGCAACCCGGCCAACACCAGCAGCCACACTGCACCGCTTACCCTCAGCGCTTCGAACGCCCCGGTCACACCGGCCACCCCCGACGCCAAGCGGAACCGGCCCAGCCCGCACTTCCGCTAGCGGACGGCCACGGCCCCGATCCCCGTCCAGCGATCCGATCTTCCCTGGCCGACCTGTCCTACCTGGTTTCCCGGTCGACCTGCCTGCCCCTGCGCGCCTCGAGCCCTCAGGCGCGCCCGCCCCGGCGGCGGCTCCCCTGCCGCCGGGTGAGCGGCTCCCCACGGGCCGGCAGGCCATCCGGCGGGAGCGCCTGGGTGCCCGAGTGCCGACGGCACCGTCTTCATCGGGCGCTCCCGCCGGGTCACACATACCCAGCGCGAAGGGCCGGGGTTCCTTGTGGAACCCCGGCCCCATGAACCGGCGTGCTGGGCTGGCCAGCCCGGCATGTGCCGAGCCGTTCAGCCTCCGGCAGCGGAGTGCCGTGCCCGTGGCTTCCCTGTCCTCGGTACGGCGGTCCAGCCGCCGGGCGACCCCCTCACCACCGCCCGGTGGCCAGGTGGCGCGCCGGTCAGGCGCTGCCCCACGGGTTGCCGGTGTAGTCGGCGACACCGTCGTGGTCGGTGTCGACGGAAGCCTTGTCCCAGCTGCCGTCGCTGTTGGTGTCCCAGGCCTCGACGTCGTGCGTGCCGTCGCCGTCGGTGTCGGCGGCCACGAAGTCGAACTGGCCGTCCCCGTCGGTGTCCGAGGCCTCGTAGTTGGCGACACCGTCACCGTCGGTGTCGATCAGCATCTCGCTGGTGCCGTCGGAGTTGACGTCGTACTGGATCTGGTCGGCGTTGCCGTCGCCGTCGACGTCGGCCTCGTAGAACTCGCTCATGGTGGTTCTTCCTCCGGGGTGGATCTTTCTGTTGGTGAATACTCTAGGAGAGCGGGGCAAGCCGGTGCTCCCCAGTTCATGCCACCATCACCTGATGCGCACGCGCGGGTCGGCCGCGGCGTAGAGCAGGTCGCAGACCAGGTTGAACACCACGATGAACACGGCTCCGATCAGGACGGTCGCCATGATGACCGGCAGGTTGTCGTCGGCGAGGGCCTCGATGGAGATCTGGCCGATGCCGCGCATGTTGAAGACGTTCTCCGCGATGATGTAGCCGCCGAGCGAGCCGCCGAGCTGGATGGCGGTGATGGTGAGCAGCGGGGCGAGGACGGCGCGCAGGGCGTGCCGCACCGTGACGGCCCGCTGCCCCAGGCCCTTGGCGCGGGCGGTGCGGATGAAGTCCTCACTCAGCACTTCGGACAGCTCGGATCGCACGTATCGGGCGTAGGCCGCGGCGTTCAGGAACCCGAGGGTCACCCACGGTAACAACATGCCGAGCAACCAGCCGCCGAAGTCCTCCGCCGGGCTGTGGTACTTCGGCGTGGGGATCAGCTTGAGCTGATACACGAAGACCTGCTGCACCAGCAGGCCGAGGAAGAAGACCTGGAGCGAGGCCCCGGTCAGGGTGATCCCGATCGACACCTTGTCGGCCAGGCGGCCCTGCCGGAGCGCGGAGACGACGCCGAGCCCGACTCCGATGAGGACGGAGAAGACCGTCGCGCCGATCGCCACGCTGGCCGTCACCGGCATGCCCCTGGCGATGATGTCGGTGACCGGTTCGTCGTTCCGGAAGGAGACGCCGAGGCAGGGCGCCGGGCAGTGGATCTCCCCGACCTGCCGCCCGGCGAAGATCCCGCGCATGTAGGCGACGTACTGCTCGTGGAGCGGCTCGTCCAGCCCGAGCGACTTGTTGATCCGTTCGAGCCGCTCGGCCGGGCAGGCCCGATCGCCGCACATCGCAGCTGCCGGGTTGGCCGGCCCGGCGAAGAACAACAGGAACGTCGTCACCGAGATGCAGAACAGCGCGAGCACGGCCAGCAGGGTCCGCCGGATCAGGAAGCGTGTCATGCCTTGGCGAGGCAGGCGGGGGCTCGCCGGTGCCCGTCCTGTGTGGATCGTTACCGGTCGTTGTCTCGTTCGTGTCTGCCGTTACCGGCCGGTGCCCGGAACGTGACCGTTCACCGGCACCGGCCGCAGCTGACAGCCCTCAGCCGGTCATGGTGCCGGAGTGGCGGAGTGCCGTGCTGACCGCGTCGACGACGTGCTCGAAGGACGGCATCAGGTCCGACCGGAAGGCGTGCAGGGTCGCCTGGTCGATGAAGCCCAGCGAGACCTCCGCCCGGTCGCCGCCGCTGACCAGGATCTGGAGGTACCGGGTCTCCAGGCTGCCCAGCTTCACCGGATGCTGGGTCAGGACGGCTGGCCCGGCCCCGCGCTCGATCGGCGGCAGCGGGCGGGTGCCTGCCGTGACGGCGGAGACCTGGCTGTAGGGGAACCAGCGGGCTTCCTCGGTACCGAGGTTGCCGGTCTCCAGGTCGAGCGTGCAGGTGTAGATCCCGAACTGCCAGCCGGTCGGGCAGATGACGGCGAAGCGGTACCGGGAGAAGTACGTGCCCTGCTCCCCGGTGACGAGCGCGGTCGGCAACGCCGGCCCGATGATCATCATGGGGCGGCGCGGCCCGTGCTGCCCCGGCGCGAGCCCCTCGGCGATCTCCCGCTGCAACTGCTGGGTACCGGCGTCAGACAACGCCTGGAGCTCGCCCCGCGCGATCCGCAGCTCCGCGAGCGCGTGCTCCTCGATGCGCCGCAGCTCGTGGTTGACCAGGCCCCGGATCCACTCGACCGGCGGCTTCGGCTCGGCGTGGTAGTAGGCGCGCTGGTACTTGGCCCGGTGCTGGAGGAACAGCACCCCGCCAATGACGCCCACAGTCACGCCGATGAACCCGAGGCAGAGCCCGGGGACGGCACCGGCCAACTG
This sequence comes from Longispora albida DSM 44784, assembly GCF_000379825.1. GTDB lineage: Bacteria > Actinomycetota > Actinomycetes > Mycobacteriales > Micromonosporaceae > Longispora > Longispora albida. The sequence continues at coordinate 317,501 of NZ_KB903834.1, read as the reverse complement.
GGCCGGGTCCTCGGAACCGGTGGCACCGGACGAGGAGGCCGACAGGAACAGGATCAGCGCGACGATCGACAGGGCGCCGCCGCCGCCGATCATCAGCAGGTCGCCGACGTAGTTCGGGGTCTTCGGCGTGAGGGCGAAGAACCGGCGGACGACGAGCCAGCGCGGCGGCGGGGCAGGTGGCGGAGGTGGCTGGGGTGGCGGCTGGTCGGGCTGCTGGTCGGTCATCAGGGGGCTCCTGTGCGTTCCGAGGGGTCGGTGGCCTTACGGGTGAGCGCCTGCCAGGTCCGGCACTCCGGGGCCGGCACGTGCTGGACGATGAGGTGCGCGTCCTCGGAGCTGATCCGGCCGAGCAGCCCGGCCAGCAGCTCGTAGCCCGGCCCGCGGCCCCGGATCCACAGCCGCTCGTGGTCCTCGTCGACGAGCAGCCGCAGCAGCCGGGCCTGCGGCAGCGGGTCGGCGGCCACGAGATGGTCACGGATCTCCACAGTGGACGGCATGTACCGGGGCGCCCGGCCGCCGAGCAGCGCGATCGCCAGGTAGTAGTGGGCTTCGGGCGGGGCGGCCGGTTCGGCGAGGCGCTCGCGGAGGTGCCGCTGGGCCGCCGGGTACGCCCGGTTGTGCAGGGCCTGCATGCCCAGCGCCCAGTGGTCGGGGGCCGGCGGGGCCTGGTTGATCGTGACGTCGCCGGCCTGGCCGAACACCGGCCCGGCGAAGTTCCCGCTGAAGTGGTTCTGAGCGGGGGGCTGGGTGGCGGCGGGTTCGGGTGCCGCGACTACCGGGCGCTCTCGCGTCCCAGGTACATGAATCCATGCCTTGACGTGCAGTTCCTTGCTGTCGACCGGGACCTGTGTGTAGGTGCTGGCGTCGATCGCGCCGTGCTCGTGGCGGATCACGGCCTGGAACCATTCGTCGGACACGATCAGCGCGACGTGCGCCTCGGGCACCGAGGCGAGCGCGTCGCGCAGGGTCTGGACGTCGCACAGCCGGCAGGCGGTGTTGACGGCCGCGCCGATCCAGCCACGGTCGTCCCGGCCGAGTTCCCCGGAGTGCATGGCCAGCCGCATGCGCATCCGGCCGGCCTCGTTGCTCACCTTCGCGTAGCCGCGCAGCGCGGCCTCCAGCTTCGGCAGGAAAGTGTCCACCAGCTTGTACTTCGAATACTCCACAGTGGAGGGGATCAGCATGAGCACGCCGTCGCCCCGGTCCTCCAGGAAACAGCCGTCGGCGGGCAGCCCTGCCGCCCGCATCGCGTCCTCGATGCAGGAGTACATCTCCCGGCGGAGCCGCCACTGGATCGGGTCCGGGCGGCTGCCATATCGTTCGATGTCGAAAACAAGAATCGAGTGATGCGTGGGTTCCAGCCCCATGTCGGCCCACTGCCCTTCTACGTCTGCTTTTTGTTGGTACCCGCAGAGCGGCGCGCGCCGTGCCCCAGACGAAGCACAACGGCGAACCCGGCGGGGAATCGCGATCAGAGGTCGGATACCAGCCGGGCCAGCTCGCCAGGATCGGTGACGACCAGCCCGCCGCGCCTCGTCCGCAGCAGCCCGCGACCGGCCAGGTCCCGGATCGCACGGTCCATCGTGGTCCGCGAGACGCCGACCAGCCCGGCGAGCTCGCGCTGGAGGATGTCGACCAGCACAGCCCCCGGCTGGCCGCGTACCGGACGCCCCGTCCGCTCGGCCAGGTCCAGGACGCACAGCGCTGCCCGCGCGACGGCCGAGTACGCCCCGTACTCCAGCCGCTGCCGGTCGGCCTCCCGCAGCCGCTGCACGATCACCTCGAGCAGCCACAGGCTCAGCCCCGGCGCGGTACCGAGCAGCCTGCGGAACCGTGGCGCCGGGATCATGAGCGCCTCCACCGGGCTGACCGCCGTGACGGTCGCCGACCGGGGACCGTGGTCGACCCCGGCCAGCTCGCCGACCACCTCGCCCGGGCCGCGCACGGCCAGCACGCTGGTGTGCCCGCCGGGCGACGTGCTGGTCACCCAGACGTGACCGTGCTCGATGAGCAGGACGAAGTCCTCGTGCTCGCCCTGCCAGATCAGGGTGTCGCCCTGCCGGTACACCCGTCGGCTGCCCGCCGCGCGCAGGGCGGCGACGTGCTCGGCCGGCACAGCGTGAGCACCGCGAACATTCTGGTTGATGGCCACCCGACAATGACGGTCCATAGCCGACAATTGAGGAAGATCTATGTCCGATATCCGGCACAACGTGGTCTCGGCCAGTACTCGGGTGCTATGTGAAGATCATGAATCTTGATCAGCGGGGCGCCGTCGACTGGGCCTGGCGCGTCCACGCCGCCCAGGAGAACTGGACGGCCAAGGTCGACGCGAAGGCCGCCACGTTCCTGAGCATCGATCTCGCCCTGCTCACAGCCCTGGCGGCGGCCCGGCTCACCGGAGGCCTGCTGGCCGCGCTGACGGGGTTCCGCGCGGTGATGGTGAACACGGGCACGGTCCTGTGCCTGCTCGGCGTGATCCTCGCCGTCGCAGCGGTGTACCCGAGACTCGGCTCCACCATCCGCCCCCCGAACCCAGCGCCCCGGCGCACGCCGGGTGACGGGGAGGCGGACGGGGTCCCCGAGAGCCCGAAGCGGCTCATGCGCGGGACTGTCTACTTCGGGCACCTGCGCCGCTGGCAGCCCGGCGAACTGGCCGAGCGGCTGACGCGCATCACCCCGGCCGAGCAGCTCGACGAACTGAGCCACCAGCTCGTGCAGATGGCCCGGTACAACTGGATCAAGCACCGGCTGGTTCAGTCGGCGATGCTGACCGCCGTGCTCGGCGCGGTCCTGATCGCGGCAGCCATCACGCTCTGATCTTCCGGAGCTGCTCGAACGCTATGGGGGCCGGGGCGAGGGTGAGCCGGAGCGCGATCAGCTCCGCGCACTCTTCCGGGCTCAGCTCGGAGGTGTCGACCTCAAGGTCGTAGATACCGGGCGTGTGGACGGCTTCCTGCCACAGGCTCACCGGATCGGCCACGGCACCGCCCTCCGCGAACCCTGCTCCGCCCCACGTGTCCCTGCGGCGCTGCCGGATCACCTCGATCGGGCAGCGCACCCCGACCAGCAGGGCCGGCAGGCCGTCCAGGCGGCGGGCGGAGTCCGGCAGGATGCCGCGCGGGACCGAGTACACGTCGTGGTGGAGGGTGTCGGCGACGACGTTGAAACCGAGGCGGCTGTACGCGGCGATCGACTCGTACAACGCCGCGTACTGGGCGACGACCAGCGGCTCCAGCTCCGGCCGCTCGCCGCCCGGCCTGAGCCCGAGGCCCGGCTGGAACCGCCGCGGCGTCGCCTGCATGACCTGGTCGACCCCGAGGCTCATCCACACGCCGTCCAGCCGGTCCTGCACCGCCGCGGCGATGCTCGACTTCCCGGCGCGTGACGGCCCGTTCAGGACGACGATCTGTCCGGGAGTGCTGCTGAGCATCGCGTTCCTCAGGTGGTGGTCCAGCCTGGGTCGCGGCCGGAGAGGGCAAGGGCACGGTCCAGGGTAGAGGCGTCAGCCGGTACCGCGACGACCCCGGCGAAGCCGTCGAACTGCCGGTACAGCTCACCGTGCTCCTCGACCACGTGCAGGACGGACTTCGCCACGTCCTCCGGCCAGCCGTACTCCTGCCCGGTGGCCCGCGCGACATCCCAGCCGTGCACGACCATCTCCTTGAGCACCATGCCGGCGACCATCTCGGCCGGCATCTCGTACCCCTGCCCGACGTCGATGATCCCCTCGAAAGCGGCCGGGTCCGACCAGGCGGCGACGGCCCGGTCCAGCTGCGCGGCGTACGCCCCGGCCCAGCCCGGCTCGGCGGTGAAGTCCCGGTCGATCAGCTCCTGCGGGACCTCCTGGCGGAGCGCGCGCCGCTCGAACGAGTACCCCGTCCACAGCACGAAATGGTTGAGCAGCGTCCGTACGTCCCACTCGCCGCACGGGCTCGGACCGCCGAGCTGTTCCGGGCGGACACCGCGGGCCAGACGGGCCGCGGTGGCGGCTGCGGTCACGATCTGCGGGTACAGGAAACGGGTCATGATCTTGAAGCTAGGCGTGCGCTGACCGGCGGTATTGAAAAAATGCGACACTGGGCCGGTGAGCAGCGAAAGCATGGGCCGTGGCGTGCTGCATCCCGCCCAGGCGGCCACCAGGTTCAGCCTGAACCGGCACGCGCCGGCCCCGGCGGTGGCCACCTTCGTCGACTACTACTGGATCGTCCAGTGGGACCTGACCGGCCTGCCGCACTACGACCAGAAAATCCTGCCGCACCCGAACGTGCACCTCGTCTTCGAGGACGGCCTGACCGGCGTGCACGGCGTCGACCCGGGCCTGTTCGTCCGGCGCGTGCACGTCGCCGGCCACGTCCTCGGCGTCCGTTTCCTGCCCGGCGGCTTCCGGCCCTTCTGGGACCGTCCCGTCGCCGAGCTCACCGGCCAGACGCTCCCGGCCGCCGACCTGTTCGGCCCGGCAGCCCTCGACACGGAACGCGCCGTCCTGTCCACACAGGACGAATCGCAGATGGTCGCCCGAGCCAACACCTTCATGCTTTCCGTACTCCCCGAGCGCGACCCGCTCGCCGAAGAAGTCGCCGCGATGGTCCACCACATCGTCACCGATCCGGCACTGACCAGAGTGGACCAGCTCGTCTCCACCCTCGGCGTACCGGCACGCCGGCTCCAGCGTCTCTTCGCCGAATACGTGGGCGTGAGCCCCAAGTGGGTACTCCGCCGCGCCCGCCTCCACGAAGCCCACGAACGAGCCGACCGGGGCGCCGGCCTCGACTGGGCAGCCCTCGCCGCCGACCTCGGCTACGCCGACCAGGCCCACCTCACCCGGGACTTCACCGCGACGATCGGCGAACCACCGGCCCGGTACGCAGCGGTGTGAGGGGTTGAGCGCCTTCCGGACCTTCGCTGGCCCGGAAGGCGCATCGGGGCTGCCGAGCAGGTCCTCAGCACGATCAGTCGAGCAGCCCGGTGACCTGGGGAAGCGCCGTCACGCCCTCGGCCGTCTTCGCGACCCCGACCGGGCAGGTCAGGCCGTTCGGGCCGTGGTTGCAGTAGCCGCCGGGGTTCTTGTCCAGGTACTGCTGGTGGTAATCCTCCGCCTTGACCCATAAAACGTTGATCGACAACTGTCGGTATCGTTGAACGGTGTCGCTGAAACGTGTCGTGCCGTCCATCGCTCACCGAAAATATGACTACGCCAAGTTATGGCAGGATGATTTAGGTCATATCGTTGCAGATCTACGCGACCTGGGTTCACCGCTTGTGCTGCGTGCTGACGACTATGAGCTGGATGACGTATCTGATCTCGATTCTTTGCCGCAACTACGTCTCGAATCTTTTACTGTTCGGTCAGTGGACGGGAGAGTTCGCCTTGAATTATCCCGCTCTGAGGCTTGGATCGAAATCTCCGAACCTGATACGTTGGCTTACGGGGTTCTGGCGCGCATTGGTGGAACATTCACTGCGCGGTCGAGAAACTTGCCTTGGCTTGGGCTTGGGTGTTTGGCGCTAATCTGGCTAATAGCTTCCGTCATCCTCCTTTATGCGCTGGATGATGGTCGAGGTATTGGCGCGGCGACAGGATTTGCTCTGTTCGTGGCGCCGGTAGGTGTCCTCTTCTTGATTGGCCTCGCGTTCGAGCGCGGCACTTGGATAATTCGGCGGACAATCTTGGTTACGCGCAGGCGGGCTGATGCCCCAGGCTTTCTTGAACGTAATAGAGATAGTCTCTGGATTACAATTGTATCCAGTTTTGCGAGTCTCATCATTGGCGGCATGCTCGGATATTACATCAACCAAATCAGTTAGCGGGTGTACGTTATCCGCTATGGGCGACTAGCGGTTCGAATTCGATAGTTTGCAGCTCGCGCCGTGGCGATAATGAGCGGCTGCAGTTCACGTAAGGCGCTTGCGGTCGTGATAAGCCCATTGCGCCCGATTCGGTGGACAGCCCTCGCATCGCTGTCTTCGTCGAAATGTGAAGTGTATGCGGTGAGGGTTGTTATGTTCTTCTCGGGATCAAACTCGGATGCACCTTTTCTCGGTGACGCCGTGAGGAGGCTCGGTGGACGATGGCGGTGAAAATCCATACTGCGGCGCTGATCTAGTTCAGTGAAGCGTGAATCGCTGCGAAGGCGAAGAAGGCGCTTTACCATTCGGATGGCTGGTTGGCTATTCCTTGCTTCGGCTGCGTCCCTCAGCCTATCCCATATGTTGACTCGTGGCGAAAAACTCTTCCAATCTTCTTGTTTGGTACTTGCTGGAGAGTAGGCCCCCTTGGCTAGCTTCAATAGAGACCGAATTCCTTCGTCCAGGTAAGCCGCCCGCAGAACGGCATTTGCGCAGCCGTGTGCCGCGCCGAGAGTAAACAGCATGCAAACTTCAGACAGTGCCCTCACGGCCATTCGGCGCTGCAATTCGTTGTTGGTAGATTCCTTGTTTTGCCATCGCTGAACGTCTTGTTCGGCGGTGCGTGCGAGGCCGAGCTGTTCCCCTACGCTTCCCATCAGGCCGCACAATTCGTTTATGGCATTGGGGTATAAGGGCAATCCCAGTGACCGGCGGTGCACGGTGGATGCGATTTCCATTGACGAGCCGTATACTGCCATAAACTGCCAGGATATCGCCGTCTTCTGAATGTTGATGCGTGCGGCCTGGGTGCGAACTTGTGCAGAGCGCCTAGGGGTGAACGTTTGCAGGACCATCGCCCTGATATGCTGATCTGCCATATTTCCACGATAGATGAGTCGGCGCTCAGATTGGGCTATATGGCCGAGCGTGAACACGCCGCGCTGGAACGCACTGAGGTGAAACGCTTAGCCGCGCCATTTTGGGATGAGCAGATCTGGATTGAACGGTGCGCGACCCTTTCCGGCAGGCAAAACAATGACGGCCAGCAGCGCCTCGCGGATGTAGGCTCGCTTCTGGGTGGTGTCTAGGTCTCCGTTGAGCCATCGCTGTCGAACGCCCGTGAAAGTCGCTTGCGCCCGGGCTGCTGCGACTGTATGACGGCCTTGCTCGTTCCTTAGTTCTTTGATGGACTGCTCGATCTCCCGGACGGTGCCGAAGAAGAACTCATCGGTTATCTCGGACGAAGTCCACTGCCTCTTCAATGTGCCTAGTTTTCCCTCCAGTCGATGTAGTTCGGCTTCGCCAAGCCAGGGTGTGGTTTCGCGGGCGGCTGTCGCGTTTCGCTCTTCCAGCTTTGCCAAGACAGCTTCGGTGATGTACTCGTCGACCAGGTCGCCACGCCGTCCGAGGCCGCCGCACCCTCCGGCAGTTTTCGGCGGGCAAGCGTAGATGTGCTGAACGCAGTCTCGGTTGGATGTGACTCGTAGTTTTGCGCCACAGATCGAGCCGTCCTCGCGAGTGCGCCCACATCGGAGTATTCCGGTGAGTAGATGCTTGTGTTCGCGGAAGTCTGAGGGCAAGTCGCCAGCTATGCCGTTCCTATTCACGAGTTTGCCGCGCCGTGCCTCAAAGACTGCATGGACTGCGAGCCACTTTTCTGGTGAGACGATTGGCCGCCAGAGCCCGACTACCGGTTGGCCGTGCTCATCCAGCACCAAATCGCTCCCCATGCGCCGCCAGCCGCAGATTCGCGGATTGTCGAGGGCGAGCTTGAGCGAAATGGCCGTCCATTGGTTTCCGAGGCTGGTTAGGATTCCGAGTTTTCGCCACTCGTTGATGATCGAGTTTAGGGATCGACCGGCGATTACCTCGTCCACGGCCTTGGCAAGTAGTGGGGCCTCCGCCGGGTCCAATTTTGATCGGTCATCCTTGCGCCAGCCAAAAGGGCGGGTCCCGCCCGGCTGTTTGCCATCTTCGGCCCGTGCGCGATGCCAGCGTTTGATACGGCGTCGAATCTTCCGAGACTCGATTTTGGAGAAGGCGACGCCAACAAGGCCCAGCCCTTCAACATCCTCGGAGTAGAGGTCTTTCTTGCCTCGCTCATCTGCATAGACCCTGCCGTCCTTGGACGTCAGCGCTTCGACGAACCGTTCATAGTCTCCGGCGCGGCGGGCGAGCCGGTCGTCAGCCACGACAACTACGCCCTCCACGGGGGTGCCATCTGGACACCGGCCCGCTCGTAGTAGCTTGACCATGCGCTCAAAGTCTTCACGAACAACCTCGGCCTTGCTGGCTGACCGGTCGTTATCGGTCAGCTCCAGTACAACTTGCATGCCGAGCCGTTTAGCGGTAGCGCGATTGACCTTGTGCTGATCACGTACGCCGTGCTGGTCGTTCTCGCCATCATCGCTGATGCGGGCGTAGGAGATGACGGGGGTGCCGTCATCAGACGGCACCCCTTCGACCTTGCTCATGCTGCCTCTCGATTTTCGTTGCCGGGTTCCGGCTTGGTGAATTGGACTCCGAGAAGGACTGATATCCGAGCCCATTTCTCTTCGCTCCATACTGGCGACTGCGCAGCCTGGTTCCTGCCCCATTCGCGTGCGGAAAGAGTGGGTGGGCTGCTAGCCGCAGACGAGTCGTTGCCCGCCACCAGGTGCAGGTGTCGATGTGCGCGCTGCGGCTTGGTCACATGGCCTCCTTGCCGTTGCGGATGGTGGTGGCGTCGATATAGATGCGCTGGAACATTGGGGTGTTGCGGTCGGGGTATGGGTGGCTCACGCTGCGGATATCGAGGACTTTTGCCAGCGCTTGGAGTGCTTCGGTGGTTTCTTGGGGTGTTCCGTGGAGCCTGATTCGCACGGTGGCGGCCTCTCTGGCCGGAGTGGTCGTCTGTGGAGGGTCCGGCATCGTTGACGGCACAAGGGTTCTGGATGGCCCGCCGTACGGCCCTTAGAGCCAAGATCCGACCCGCCCGGGTACCCGGGTGAGGGTCAAACAGGCTGGGGGCTTCTGAGCGGGCCGGTTCCGGCCGCTACTCCGGCCGCTGATGGGCAGAGGGCCGGAGTAGCGGTGACACGGTGACAATCGGCCGACGCGGCAACGTTTCAGCAGGTCAGGGCCTTGTTGGCGGTGTCACCGGGTCTGGTGACAGGTGGTGACAGCGGTGACAGTGGCTAGGCGGCCGGGCTTGTTGTCACCGCTGTCACCGGGGTGTCACCGCCCTCGGTGACAGCGGGTTCGGGGCTGTGAGCTGCGGAAAGGGCTTCGCGGAGTGCGGTTGTCACCGTGTCACCGCTTTCCCGGTGCTGTGCGGCCTGCGGGTGGAGTTCGTACGCGCCGTCGGTGGTGGATCTGATCCAGCCGAGCTGTGCGAGGTTGTCGAGGGCTGCGACGAGCTTGGCGGCTTTCGGGAAGTGCCGCTGTACCCGCCGCTGGGCCTCGCGCCGCGTGAAGTGCTGCATGTCTTTGCTGATCAGCACGTTCAGCAGGTGCGCCGTCTTGTCGTCCTCGCTGTCGGTGCCGATGGTGTGAAGCGCAGCCCGGTAGTGACCTGCGAAGAACCCGGCGAGCCGGATGGCTGCTGCCATCGTCTCGCCGTCGATCGGGTGCTTGCCGAGGTCGCGGGTGTGGCGTGCGGTGTGCAGCAGCCCGGCCAGCCGCATCGTGGTTCCGCCGAGCTTTCTGGCCCAGCCGCGCAGTTCCGCGAGGTCCCCTCCCGGCCGGAGCCGCAGCTCGTCTGCTGCCGCTGCCTGCCGACGGAGTTCCTTCGCCTCATCGCTGAGCGGGATGGTGATGATGTCGTCCCACCCGGCCGCTTCGACCGCCAGGCCGCTCACCTGCTCGGCGTACTCGGTGGCGACTTCCCGGCCGACGGCGGGTGCGTCGGTGTCGCGGTATCCGACGATGCTGGCCGGGAGGGTGAACAGGAACCGGGCGGGGAGGCCGCGCCCGTCGAGGTCGTCGTTACTACCAAACTTCCGCAGTACCGACGGCTGGGCCATCACGCACACTGTGAGTGCCGGGTGTGCGATCTGCTCGCCTTTGCGGGTGAGGCGTTCGTTGCCGATGGGCCGTCCGGAGTGGCCGTTGAGGTACGGCGCGAGGTTCGGCGCTGCGGAGAACCGCCCGGCGAGGATGTCGAAGATCCCGCCCTCATCGGAGATGATCGCCATCCGGCCGCCGTTGGCGGCCATCAGCGCCATGAGCATTTCCGGGGTGGCGTCGTCGATGAACAGCTTTGGCTCTGACGGGACCACGATGGCCTCTGCCGACATGGCCGCTGCCACGGCTTCGGCTGTCAGGTCGTCGCGGCGGTCCGCCGTGGCTTTGGCTGCCGCTGTCTTGGCCTGCTCGGCGGCACGGTCGGCGATTTCCTTCAACGCCGCCCGTTCCGCGATCAGGGGTTCGACCCGGCTGCCGAGGGTTTCCTGTGCGTCGATCAGGGGCTGGGTCATGGCCGCGTGCACCGGGGACTTGGATTCGCCGGGATCTGCGATGACGGCGACGTAGACGTTGACGGGTTCACGCCAGTCGTCTTTAACCTCGACTTTCACCCGGCCCCCGACGCACGCCGACAGCACCGACAAGCCGAGCGCGGCGGCCATCGCAGGGTCGGTCTGCGTCGACCACGACACCCCGCTCACCATGTCGGCCAGCCAGAAGGGGAACACGTCGAGGGGGAACGACGGCGGCCGGTCACGGCTGCCCAGCGGTACCGGAATCTCCCACCCTGACTCTGCGTCGGACGCCACGAGCCGCAGGGCTGCTACGGGGGCGTTCATGCCGCCACGCTCCGGGGACGCTTCCCGCCCGCAGCGATGCCCGATCGCACGGTCCGGGCCGTCTCGACCATCCCCAGCCCGGCTGAAACACCGGCGTGTTCCAGCAGTCTTGTCACTTCGCTCGCGCTGAGTGCCCCACCGGCCGCGAGCTGCCCGAGCGCCACGGCGGCCACGTACAGCGCATGGTTCCGCCCGCCGTCCTCTGCGGTCTTCACCCGCCGGAGTTCAGCGTCCACAGCGGCCGTCAGGTACCCGCTCTTGCGCCGCCCGGCCAGGTCGATAACGACCGGCTCCTGTGGCGGGAGCGGAGCGGGTTCCAGCAGCACCGCCAGCCAGCCGGGCAACGGTTGCGGGTCGGCCTCCCAGACCGGCGTGTACGTGCCGCCGCCCACGATCGAGCCGGGGCCGACGACGTAGCCGCCGTGGGCGCGGGTGTCGACCAGCCATCCCAGGCTGCCTTGTGTGTTGCGCAGCTCCGGGCCGGTACCGGGGTGGGTGTAGTAGTAGTGCCGCCCATCGCTGGGGGTCTGGACCACGAACGTCTCAGCGGGCCACCGCGCACCGGCCCGTTCCGCGAGCACCGAGAGCACATCTCCGCCGTCGTGGCAGCACTCCGCCGCCCACTCCGGCGGCGGGACCTGTCCGGGCTTCGGCATGTCGGTGTCGGCCACCACGAGGCCGGATGGGCCACAGGCGACGCCGACGTTGTAGGGGCCGGTCGTCCAGCAGCGGCGGATCCGCTCCGGGTCGGTGGTGGCCCGGGACTCCCATTCGCTGACGGCCGGTCGCTTGCCCCCGGGCACGAGCGGGAACACCGCCCAGCCCCGAGTCGCAGCCGCCAGGGCGGCGAGCAGGAACCACTCCCGCGAGCCCTTCACCGCCGGGGCAATGTTCAGGTCGCACCACTCGCTAGAGCCCGGAAACGGCGGCAGCCGGTCGGCGCTGAGGCCGGGCAGCGGGTTCTGCATGATCGTTCCTCCCTGCTTCCAGGCAGGGGCCACCCCACCTGGATTCGTCACTGTGCGTGTTTTTCCAGGGGGTTGTTTCCAGTATTTCCACGCCGATGTTTCCGCTCTTTCCACGCCGCTCCCCTATAGGGAGGGACACGGTGGAAACATTGGAAACGCTGGAAAGACCGGAAACTGGAAACATCACGGTGAGTGACCGTCGGCACGGGCACCGACGGCCACTACCGCATGTGGATCTTGATTTAGGCGAGCTGGAGTACCCGGCCGCCGTCGTCGCGGGACGGGATGCCGTACACGCCGTGCTCGGGCTCGATGGTCAGCTCGCCTTCGTCCACGAGCCGCCGGAGTTCCTTGGTCAGCCAGGATGATCCCCGGCCGATGTTGGCGCGGAAGTCCACGAGCTGCCGGGGCTCGATCGTCTCGTACCCGGCCTCGGCCATCTGGTCGATGAGATTCCGCAGCGCCTGGCGGGCGTCTGCTGTGGACAGCCCGCGCTGGTCGCGTCCTGCGGTGAGGCTGATCTCCAGCACCGCATCTTCGGGGCTATCGGGGATGTCGGCCTCAACGTCGATGGCGTCCATGAACCCAGGCTCCGGCTGGTCCGGGATGATCAGGTCCGGGTCGTCATCCACGTCCGGCTCACCGTCTACGTCGTCCATGTCGGCATCGGTGTCTAGGTCGTCGTCGAGGTCGTCGGCCGCGCTGTTGAGCAGCCGGACCACCGGCCCGGACTGAGCCGCCCTGACCTGGGCCAGGGCGATCGTGGTGCTGGACTTAGCCCCGGCCTGCCACGCGGCGGCACCTTCGGCGACCTGCGTGCGGTAGTCGGCGTAGACCTTCCCGAATGCCGCCGCCGTCGTCTCGTCCAGGCTCGGATCGGTGACGTACTCGGCCACGGCTTCGGTCATGTGATCTTCCTCGGCGATGTACCCCCGCATCGGGATCGACCACCGTGTCCGGTCGATACCGGGGGCCTCCAGGTAGGAGTAACCAGGCTTGTCAGCCTTCCACGCCCACGGAGCCGCCCCCGCGTCGAGGGTTTCATCCGAGAGAGCGAACTTCGCTTCCTGCTCCCCGGTCACCCCGAAGCACCAGCCGCCACCCAGGTTCGACCGGGCAGAGGTCGCGATCCGGTCGTGGGACAGGCGCTGCTGCGAGATGACCAGCGAGATACCCGCCGAACGCGCCTGCTCGGTGACCTGCACGAACGTGTCAGAGTCCGCCAGCAAGGCTGCGGCTTCCTCCCACCAGCAGATCAGGTACTTCAACCCCGCCCCGCCGTCGCTGACCGGCCGGGCCGCTTCGGGAGTCCACTGCTTGAACCCATACCGGCCGAGCTGCATCGTCCGCGCCCGGATCACCTTCGGGAGTGCCCGGAACGCCGCCACCGCCGACTTCTGTTCCGTGAGCAGCAGCCCGATACCGGCCGCGATCGGCCGTACGGACTGGATGCCCTTCACCGGGTCGGAGAACATGAACGACACATCCCGCCGGGTCAGCGCATCCGTCACCACGCACAGACCCGATTCGGTCTTGCCCGCCCCAGTCATCCCGGAGACGGCCAGGTGCAGGGCGTTGCGGCGGCGCTGCGGGTCACCCGGCAGCCACAGCAGCGCCTGGTCGCCATCTTCGTAGAGGCCGGAGTGGAGTTCTTCGGCGATCGACTCACCCGGTGCCGACGGTCCCGGCCAGATCTGGTCGGCCGACAGCAGATCCTTCGGAGTAATGAACACGCTCGCCCGTCCGAAGTCGCCCGGGTCCGGGATGACCCGCACCCGCTCCGGTGACACCCGCGCCAGAGCCGCGATCTGCTCACGCGAGCGCTGCACATCAGCGGCCGTGTGCTTCTCCCGCTGGACCTCGACATCCGCCCGGACACGGTTGCCGCCCGCTTCAAGCTCGACCTTGCGGGTACGGCCTGCGATGCCGACCTTCTCCAGGAAGTCATCCCCGCCGTGCTTGTCCGTGCCGTCACCGCGGCTGATCCTGCGGATGTTCCACGTCAGGCACGCGATCGGCCCGGCCAGAGCCCACGCGCCCCACGGCCAGCCGTTGAAGTACCCCAGCATCCACCCGACAACATCCCAGCCCTGCCACGGCGAGGACTGCCACAGCCCGTCAGCCGTCGTCCACATCACCCACGCCGCCGCCGCTGAAATCGTCGCCGTCGCGTGAACCCGGATCGAATGGGCACGGGCGGCGAACACGTGCCACCCGAACACCGACAGGCCCGTCCCACCCACAGCGACGATCCCGCCGACCGCGACAGCAGCCGGGGTGCTGGCCTCGGTGAACAAGTGCGTCAGGGTACTGACTGCCGGGAGACCAAGCCACACCGCCCACGGCGGCGCGTAGGGGGCCAGGTGCCCGGAGCCGTAGGAGACGGATCGTGCGCCGCCCTTCATGACTTCGCCCTCCAGGGCCTTTCCGCTGGAGGGCTTCTTCTTCCGCTTGAACATTGGGTCTCGCCTCCCTTCTACTCCGGTACGACCCTGAACGACCGCCGCTTACCCCGCACCTTCGCCGGGGACAGCTCCGCTTCGTACTCCGCGCGGAACACGCCCCACGTCCGCACGCTCGCCGCACCGGCCGCGACCATGCACGCCGCCGCGTGCCGCAAGTGCTTAGCGACGCGCCGCGCACGGCGCTTGGCCCGCGTCTTGGAGAACGGCCCCGAAATCGGCGCGATCGTCTCCAGGGCCGCTTCTACTTCGGATGCTCCGATGTGGAGCAGCATCGCCGCGATGTGACAGCCCCGCCGGATGTCGTTCAGGTACAGCCTCAGATCCTTCGAGTTCGTGAACTCCGGCTCCGGCCAGTTCGGCCCGCCCTTGGCTCCATCAATGCTCAACTTGGCCTCCCTTCATCGCTGCGGATCAGGTGCCGTAGTGCCGCGCCCATCCCCAGCACGAGGATCGGGACGCATGCCACGGCTGTGGTGATCTGCCACGGCGCGGCCGTGACGCCTGCGGCTTCCATCAGGTGATACGCGACCTGACCGGCCGCGCCCAGCAGCAGCGAGCCGATCGCTGACCATTTCGCGAACCGCTGAGCTCGGCCCGTGACGGCGGCCGACAGCCACACGTGCAGCGCGTACGCCGCGTACGTCTCAACCCCGATCGGGAGCGTGATCGCGGAGTTCAGTTCGAAGCCGTCCGCGATACCCGGTAGGGGCCGGACGATGCCGAACCCGCACATCACCCCGAGGCCCACCCACCCCGACCAGATCGCCACGAACGCCGGGAGCGCCAGCAGCACCAGCGGCCACGAGCGAACCTTGCGAGCCCGGTTCTCAACAGGCAGGTCAGCGGGTTTCGTACCCGGGTACGTAACACCGCTGACCTGCGAATCCTCCGCCCGTACCGGGGCGGGGGCGAGCATCACCGGCGGTGCGGGTTCCGGTTCCGGCATCGTCTCCGTACCCGGGTACGACACCGTCTCGGCCATCTCCGGCACCACGTGCAGATGCCGCTCCGGGCCGTCGTCGCCTGGCTCCGGCTCGACCGGAACGGCCGCGAGGTCGGCGAGCAGGGAAGCCCTGAACGCCTCCCGGTACTCACCCGTCCCGCCCCCGCCGAGAACCTGCCGCGCGAACGGCCAGTCCGCGCCCAGCCCCGCCAGGGCCTCCCGGATCGCGTTCGCCTTGTGCGGGCCGACCCGCAGCTCCGCCATCAGCCGGTTACGCGACGGCACCTCCCCGCCGTCGATCGCCATGTCGACCGCCGCGCCCAGCAGATCCGTCACCGGCACCCGGTACGCGCTCCCGCGCTCAGCCGGGGCCGTCACCGGTTCCGCCCTTTGCGTTCCATGTGCACGATCGCCACCAGGAACAGCACCGCCCCCGCAGACAACGGCACGCCCTGCCACAAGCCACGTGAGGCCAGCACCGCACCCGTCACGCTCACGAACACCAGCACACCCAGAACCAGGAGCCGTTCCATCAGCCCTCACCACCAGCGAGGGCATTCATGAAATCGCCCAACCCCGACCACAGCTCCCGGACCATCCCCGCCGACCCGGCCGGGGACTTCACCACGAACCACACCACAGCCAGCACAGCCAGCGCGACACCCAGCTTCTTGCCCATCAGGAACTCTCCCTCAGCACAGTCCAGGCACTCACCCAGCGACAGGGGAATGCAGTACGAGCGCTCAAACCCGCACGTCGAGCACGTACGCCGCGCTGCCATCGCCCGCTCCAAAGCGGCGAGCTGCGCGGCCGTCGCAGGCTTCCTCGGCCGTGCCAGCGACACCTGGTACAGGTACGCCACCCGCACACCGCCGACCCCGCGCCACAGAATCTGAGCCGCGATCGGCTGACGGCCCGGCCGCAAACCCTGAAGCCGGAGCTGCCGTCGCGTCGCCAGCCCCGCCGGGGCTGACCACCACGGGAACGTCGGCACGGCGTGCCGTTCGCCGTCGGGGTCGTAGTACGCCGCGCGGTACCGGCCCATTACCAGCCACCCCCGCACAGCGATCGCGACGCCGCCGCCAGGCACGCCCGCACCTCCGGCAGCGTGCAGCGGTCAGCCCAGCAGTCCACGGCCTCCGGCCCGCACTCACCACACAGGACGTTGCGCGACAGCAGCCACGCACCCAGCCGCCGCGCCACCTCCCGCGACCGGACCTCAACCGTCGCCGCGTCGAACCACAGCGCGCACGCAGCCTCGATCACCCGGCACAGCGA
Organism: Longispora albida DSM 44784; assembly: GCF_000379825.1. Lineage (GTDB taxonomy): Bacteria > Actinomycetota > Actinomycetes > Mycobacteriales > Micromonosporaceae > Longispora > Longispora albida. Next base: position 301,213 of record NZ_KB903834.1, on the reverse strand, counting down.
ACCCGTCACCTTCGGAGCCTCCGACGCCCGCAGCATGATCTCCGCGTGCCCGATCAGCTCCCCATCCGACGGCAACCGCACACCCTCCAGCCGCCACGCCAAGCTCGGGGCCGTCATCACGCCACCACCCGCAGCACCGGCGCGGCCGTGGTCACGTGCAGCACCGACAGGCCCTCGGCGATCGCCTGCCTCCGTGCCCTGCGAGCCCGGCGGGAGTCCAGGTCGATCACGTTGCTGTCCAGCTCGACCAGCTTGCTGTCGAGATCGAGCAGCGCGGCCACCCCGTCAGCGTCGAGGGCTGCGGCGTCCGCCAGGATCGACGGCATTTCCTGCTCGATCGCCTCCAGTTCGGCCACCGTCGGGCCGGACAGCAGGTCCAGCACGTACACCTCAGCCATCACGGCCGAGCCGTCCACGTCGGCAAACCTGCCGGTCAGTGGGAAAATCTTCATGGGTCTAGCTCCTTTGGCTGGATAGACCTGAACGAGGCCCGGCGGCTGCAACCGCTGGGCCTCACCTGCACAAACTTGGGGAACCGCCGGGCCTCTAGGCCACGCGGCGGTTGTGCGCCTTCCGGCACGGCTTACAACGCGTCTCATCGCCCGGCAGCCCGGACACCACCGAGCAGCCCGCGCACTTACGGAACGTCGACTTGCTCTTGATCGTCAGCCGCGCCGACGCGGCGAAACTCGAACCCATCACGCCTCACCTCCGATCACCAGACAGCCCTGTAGCTGCCTCCCGGACGAACGGCAGAGCACCCGGATAACCGGGGTCGTGCACGTGGCCCTCCCTTTCACACCACGCATGGCCGCCTTGACTACCAGGGGAAACTCCCCAGGCCCAAGACCAGGGGAAATGACGGCTAACCCGATTCAGTTCTCAACACCGGGCCGCACAAGCAGCCCGACACAAGCGGCAGCATGCGGCCCGTCCGCGCGTCCGGCGCAACAGCGCCAGACCTTCCCCGGAACCACAAGCTCCCACACTGTAGGTCTGCATCTCTGTATGCAGACCTACAGTGACTGGGGACACTCTAAGCACGCGAGCGACGGGATGTCAACAGGTCTGCATGCAGACCTGCAAGGTGCCCTGTAGGCTGGCTCCATGACGAGTTCGATCGGGTACACAGACGCCCGCCCCCTCCAGGTGCGGGTTGCCGACGACATCCGCCTAAAGATCGAATCCGGGGAATACGCACCCGGCCAGCAGCTGCCGACGCTCGACGAACTGGCGGCGCTCAACTTGTGCAGCTTGGCCGTCATCCGCAAGTCGCTTGACCTGCTCCGACAGCAGGGACTCGTGGTGACGGTCCAGGGCAAAGGCTCGTTCGTTCGCGAACGTCCCTCAGCGCGACGGCACGGCATCGACCGGTACGCCCGCAGCAAGTGGAAGGGCGTGACGGGCAAGCCGATCCTGATCGCCGAGGCGGAAGCTCAAGGCCGCTCTGCTGGCCAGCAGCTGCGCGAACTCGCCGAGGTTCCAGCGCCTGAATCGGTGGCTGAGAAGTTTGGGGTTCCGGCTGGCACACCGGTCTGGGTTCGGCGTCGTACAACCCTCATCGACAACCGCCCCAACCAACTTGCCGACTCGTACTACCCGCTCGACATCGTGACCGGTACGCCGATCATGGAGGAAGACACCGGGCCGGGTGGCGGATTCGCTCGGCTTGAAGATGCGGGGCACACGCTCGACCGCATCCGCGAAGAGTGGGCCGTGAGAATGCCGACCGGGCCTGAGTCTGTTGCACTCCGGCTTCAAACGGGTACGCCCGTAGTTGACCTGCTCAGGACGACGTACGACGCCGAAGGCCGCGCCGTTGAGGTCATGCTGGCCACGCTCGCGGGCGACATGGTGACCTTCGCCTACGAGTTCCCGATCCCCGACTAAACCGGAGCCTGTCTGTGCTCGAAACGACCACCGTCACCGAGGCTGCACCGGGTGGCGTGAACGATGACCTGCTGCTGGTGTCCGATCGCTGGGCGATTCTCCTTGATGGAGTGTCTCGGTATCCCGGCGCCGACAACGGCTGCACGCACGATGTGAGCTGGTTCGTTGCCCATCTCGGGGCACACCTTGGCCGCGGTATCGCTACCGCTCCGTCTGCTACAGACATGAGGACGCTGCTTGCCGATGCGATCACGCTGACGATGGCTGATCACGGCGCGGGCTGCGACCTGACCAATCCGCTCACTCCGGCCGCCACCGTGGCAGCGATCCGACTCAGCGCAGACCGGATTGACTGGCTCGTGCTTGGTGACGCGACGGTGTCATGGCTGTCCTCCGACGGTACCGCCGATGCGGTCACCGATGATCGACTTGAACAGCTCAAGGGAGGTCCGGTCGTCGTCGCCGATGTGCGGCGCTACGACTCCGCCTACGTCGCGAGTGTGCGCAACAAGCCCGGTGGCTTCTGGGTCGCCGCTGCCGATCCCAATGCCGCGGCAGAAGCACTCACAGGCTCAGTGCAGCGTGACCGGGTAGCCAAGGTCGGTCTCTACTCGGACGGCATCACCCGTCTCGTAGAGCGCTACGGCCGCACGTGGCGTGAGCTTTTCGACCTGGCAGAGGCAGAGGGGCCGCGGGCGCTCGTGGATGCCGTACGGGCCGCTGAAAAGGCGGACCCTGACCCGAGCAGATGGCGCGGTAAGCCACACGATGACGCGACCGCAGTCATTGCCCGTTGCTCGTGACGGTTCGTAGAAAGACGAAAAAGGGGCTCCCGGCATCAGGCCGGGAGCCCCTTTGTTTTGTTACCTGAGCCGTGCCTAGCCACGAACACGCTCCGCTTGGACGATGTCCTTCAGCTGGTCAATGGTCAGCCAGTTGTCGGCCTTACGGTGGATCATTCGATGGCAGTTCGAGCAAATAAGGGCGAGATCGGCGAGCTTGGTGGTCACCTGTCCCGTGACCGACAGCGGGGTTCGATGGTGGCACTCGATGTACTCGTGGCCGTGGTCGCCGTAGACCTGCTTGAAGTCGAATCCGCACACCTCGCAGGCGATGACCTGCCCCTTGCGCCGAGCCTCCGCCAGCTTCTTAACCTTCAGCCGCGGGTTTCGCTCCCGGCGCAGATGTTGCCGCAGAAGAAGCTGACCTTCCTCGGCTGAGTGCCCGTCAAGGTCCGGGTCAGTCACCGCGGGATGTTCTGCGGTTTCTTCCGACCGCAAGATAGCCTTTAGGGCCTTGGCTTCCGCGCGCATGGAGTCTGGGTCGTCGATGAATGCCTCGATGACAAGCTTTTCCCAGCTGCCGCCATTTGTTGGCTTCTTCTTATAACTGGGATGCCGCGTCGCGATGTCGGCCGTCTTTCTGACTACGCCGTTCGGGTTGCGGAACGTCGGGCTGCGGCCCTCTAGCGGGTGAATAGCGGGAGACTGAAGTAGTGCCGACAGCTCGATCACCCGCGGGTCATTCTCGGCGAGCTGTGTCCAGTGGTTGTCGGCAACTAGCTCAGTCGCCAGGATGACTTCATCCCGGGTCCAGTCAGGATTCCGTGTCTTGCGCACCGTAAAGCCCAGCCCCTTGAGCTTCGCGACGACTGTCTTCTCTCCGCCGGAGAAGTCCGACGGGCCTAGGAGGACTCCCTGCCCGAGCTTGTGGGCGTAGCCAACGATGGCCTTCGAGTCGTACTGCACACCGTTCTCTCAAGGAAGTACTCCCTAGCGAACCCGAACCCCGTCACCCGCAGGAACTCGTCTCGTCCTAGCCGATCAAACTCAGCCATCGCCCCGCGTACGTCGGCGGCAGTCACATCGGTAAACGTCACGCCCGGAACCCTAGACGGAGGGGCCGACATTCGCCGTACCTCTGGGCTCAGCCAGAGGTACGGCAGCAGCTTGCGGCTGCCCCGGACGCCGCCTGATCAGTCCAGCAGACCCGTGGCCCGGGGGAGTGCAGTTACGCCTTCCGCGGCCGTGGCCACGCCAACGGGGCAGGTCAGGCCGTTCGGCCCGTGGTTGCAGTACCCGTTCGGGTTTTTGGTGGGCGAGAGGTACTGCTGGTGGTAATCCTCGGCGTAGTAGTAGTCGCCCAGTGGCTCCACCGTGGTGGTGATCTCGCCGTAGCCTGCCGCCGCGACGACCGGGGCGAAGGCCGCGCGGGAGGCCAGGGCGGTCTGTTCCTGTTCCGGGGTCGTGGTCAGGATGATCGAGCGGTACTGGGTGCCGATGTCGTTGCCCTGCCGCATGCCCTGGGTCGGGTCGTGGTTCTCCCAGAACTCCTTGAGGATCCGCTCGTACGTGATCTTCGACGGGTCGAACACGACCATGACGACCTCGGCGTGCCCGGTCGCGCCGGAGCACACCTCCTCGTAGGTCGCGTTCCGGGTGTGGCCGCCCGCGTAGCCTGCCGAGGTCGAGTACACGCCGGGGAGCCGCCAGAAGATCCGCTCTGCGCCCCAGAAGCAGCCGAGGCCGAGGACGGCGATCTCCATTTCCGCTGGCCAGGGGCCTTGGAGGGGGGTGCCGAGCACGGTGTGCCGTGCCGCGACGTTCAGTGGCTCCGCCCGGCCGGGCAGAGCTTCGGCTGCGGTGGGCAGGTCGAGGCTGCGAGGTCTGCGCATATCCCAAGGATGCCCCAGCCCGCCGCCCGCTGGTCTTACGAAGTGCCGACGGAAACTCAGCCGCCCAGCGGAAGGGATATAACCGACACGGCTACGCTCAACGTATGACACTTGGCTTCGACACCCTCGCCATTCACGCCGGCCAGGAACCCGAGCCCCGTACGGGCGCCGTGGTCGTGCCGATCTACCAGACCTCCACCTACAAGCAGGACGGCGTCGGCGGCCTGCGCGAAGGGTACGAGTACTCCCGATCGGCCAACCCGACCCGGACGGCGCTGGAGGAGTGTCTCCAGGCTCTCGAGGGCGGCCAGACCGGCCTGGCCTTCGCCAGTGGCCTGGCCGCCGAGGACACGCTGATCCGGACGGCCTGCCGGCCCGGTGACCACGTCGTGATCCCCGACGACGCGTACGGCGGCACGTTCCGGCTGTTCGCGAAGGTCGCGGAGCGCTGGGGGGTCAGCTGGACGTCGGCCAAGCTGTCCGACCCCGGCAGCGTCCGGGCCGCGATCCGCCCCGAGACCAAGCTCGTCTGGGTGGAGACCCCGACCAACCCGCTGCTCGGCATCGCGGACATCGCCGCGCTCGCCGCGATCGCGCACGAGGCCGGGGCCAGGCTGGTCGTGGACAACACGTTCGCCTCGCCGTATCTCCAGCAGCCGATCGCGCACGGTGCCGACGTCGTCGTGCACTCCACCACCAAGTACGTCGGCGGGCACTCCGACGTCGTCGGTGGCGCGCTGATCGCCGCTGACGCCGGTCTCGGCGAGGAGCTGCGCTACCACCAGAACGCGATGGGTGCCATCGCCGGGCCGTTCGACGCCTGGCTGACCCTGCGAGGCATCAAGACCCTGGGTGTACGCATGGAGCGGCACTCCGACAACGCCGAGCGGATCGCAGAGTTCCTCACCGGGCACGCCAAGGTCGCCCAGGTGCTCTACCCCGGCCTGCCCGACCACCAGGGCCACGAGATCGCCGCGAAGCAGATGCTGCGCTTCGGCGGCATGATCTCCTTCCGGGTGAACGGCGGCGAGGAGGCGGCTGTCGAGGTCTGCAACCGGGCCAAGCTGTTCACGCTGGGCGAGTCCCTGGGCGGGGTCGAGTCGTTGATCGAGCATCCCGGCCGGATGACCCACGCGTCGGCCGCCGGGTCGCCGCTGGAGGTGCCGGCGGACCTGGTCCGGCTGTCCGTCGGGATCGAGACCGTGGACGACCTGCTGGCCGACCTCGCCGAGGCGCTGGGCTAACCACGCAATTCATCGAGTACCACCACGACACATCTGGAGGGGTCGGTCATGGCCTGGGTCGGGGCTACCGCACGCGAGATCGCCCGTGCGGTACGGCGCGGAGACGTGTCGGCGACTGAGGTGGTGGCCGACCACCTGGACTACATCCGGGCCACGGACCGCCATCTCGGCGCGTTCCGTGCGCTGCGCGGCCCGCGGGCGCTGGCCGAGGCCGAAGCGGTCGACAACCTGCCGGAGCTGACCAACCTGCCGCTGGCCGGCGTGCCGGTGGCGGTGAAGGAGAACGTCGCCGTCGCCGGGGAGCGTTCCGGCGCGGACTGGCCGCACGTGGCCGACGCCGACCACGAGGTGGTCCGGCGGCTGCGTGGTGCCGGTGCGATCGTGGTCGGCACGTCCCGGATGCCCGAGCTGGGCCTGTGGGGTACCTGCGACGACAAGGAGATCGTCACCAGGAACCCGTGGCGGCTCGACCGGTCGCCCGGTGGGTCCTCCGGCGGTTCGGCGGCTGCTGTCTCCGCCGGGCTCGTACCGATCGCGCACGGCAACGACGGGCTCGGCTCGATCCGCATCCCGGCAGCCTGCACCGGCCTGGTCGGGCTCAAGCCAGGCCGTGGCGTCGTGCCGGCCGGGATCGGTGCGAACGACTGGTACGGCATCGCGGAGAACGGCGTGCTGGCCAGCACTGTCGCCGACGCCGCCGTCGGGTTCGCCGTACTGGCTGGCCGCCGCTCGCACAAGCTCACCGAGCCGGGCAGGCTGCGGTTCGCGGTGTCGCTGCACAGCCCCATTCCGGGTGTCGTGCCGGACGCCGACAACCGGGCGGCCGTGAGCCGTGCCGTCCGGGCTCTCGTGGCCGGCGGGCATTCGGCTGTACGGGCCGAGGTGCCGTACCCGAAGCGGCTGGGCGCGGTGATCCTCGCGACGTGGACGGCATCGTCCTATCTGGACTCCCGCGACCTCGACTACGCCGAGCTCCAGCGCCGGACCCGCAGGCACGTCGCGCTCGGCGAGCAGGCCATCCGTACCGCCGAGGTGACGTCCGGCCAGCGGACCCGGTGGCGCGGGCAAGCGCTGAAGTGGATGTCCGACTACGACCTGCTGGTCACTCCGGCCCTGGCGGGCCCGCCCCTCGAAGCCGCCGAGTGGTCCCGGCGGCCGTGGCGGACCAACCTGACAGCCAACACCCGCTACGCTCCGTACTCGGCTCCGTGGAACATCGCCGGGCTGCCAGCGATCGTCGTGCCGGCCGGGATGCGCGGTGACGGCCTGCCTGCCGCAGTGCAGATCATCGGCCCGCCCGGCTCGGAGCTGATGCTGCTGGCCGTGGCCGGTCTGCTCGAACTGGCCGCGCCGTGGCGCCGGCACGCGCCGAGCTGGCCCCGGACCAAGCGCTAGCCTCCGGTTCACGGACAACGGGCACGCACGAGACGGGTACACAAAAAAGGGGTTCTGGCCTGGACCAGAACCCCTTTTCTGTGGAACTGGGGTCCTAGAGGACCTGGAACACCTTGTAGCTGGCGCCCATGTGGTTCTGTGACCACATCGTGCGCGGCCCCTGGAAGCCTCCGGCCTGCTGCGGGGTGAACGCGAAGAGCGTCTGGACCATGTTGCCGTAGTCGTAGAGCAGGGCGAGGTCGGACCGGCCGGTGCTGGTCGTGTACTTGCCGGCGGCGATGTGCTTCGTGCCGCTGCCCCAGTACGGGCCGTTCCAGATCGTCTCCAGCGCCGTGAAGCCGCCGTCCGCTCCGGCCGTCAGGCTGAACGCGGTGACCCGGCCGTCGCCGTAGTCGTAGAAGAGCGCCAGGTCGGACTTGGCGTCGCCGGTGAAGTTGCCGGCCTTGACGAACTTGGTGGCAGAGCCCCACTGCGGCGCGTTCCACCGGGTGTACAGGCCGCCCATCGTGCCGTTCGCGTCCGCGGTCAGCGTGAACGCCGCGACGTGCGAGCCGCCGTAGTGGTAGAAGAGCGCCAGGTCGGACCTGCCGTCGCCGTTGAAGTCACCGGCGGACATGGACTGCGTGCCCGTACCCCACAGTGGAGCGTCCCACTGCTGCTTGAAGGAACCGAGGGTCCCGTCAGCGCTGCCGTTCAGGGTGAAGATCGAGGCATGCGACCCGCTGTACTGGTAGTACAGCGCCAGGTCGGCCTTGCCGTCGCCGTTGAAGTCCCCAGTGGACGCGAACCTCGTGCCGGTGCCCCAGTACGGAGCCTCCCATGCGAGCTTCAGCCCGTCGAACGTGCGGGTCGTCGTGTTGTAGCTCAGGGTGTGCAGTGCCGTGTAGCCATTGGGCTGCTCGACGAGGAGCCCCATCTCGGCCTTGCCGTCGCCGTTGTAGTCGCCGGCCGTCAGGCTCTTGACCCGGCCACGCCAGTACGCGCTGGCCTGCCAGGTGGAGTCGCCCTGCGGTGCCTCGAAGCCGCCGTCCTTGCCCAGCATCAGCTTGATCTTGGGGTTGACGGGGACGGCATCGGGCCACGCCTGCGCTTCCCACACCACGAGGTCGTCGCGGCCGTCACCGTTGAAGTCGGCCTTCACCTGGCCGGCGTCGGAGGCGGCGGTCAGGTGCGGCGCGATCATGTTGACGGGGTTGACGTCAGCGCCCATGGTGTAGCTGGCGAGCACCTTCGGCCAGCCGGGAACCGTCAGGGACACCTTGACCTGGTAGGTACCCGGCAGCTGGTACCGGTGCCTGGCGGCGTTGAGCGTCGTCTCCTTGAACTCGCCTGCGGCCACCCACGGCAGTCGCGTGGTGACACTGCTCGTCGTGCCGTCGCCCCACTCGTACGTGGCGACGATGTCCGTCGAGCCCCACTGCCCGTAGTAGCTGAGGCCACTCCACTCGACCGTCAGCATTTCCCGCGTGGCCGCGAGGTACGTGTTGCCGATGCTGCTGGAGTACGAGAGCGGGACGTTCTCGTACGCGCCACGGTCATGGATGGCGGGCCGCCCGGCCGGCGCGCTGTGGTTGCGGATGCGCGGGTTGCCGGCGATGTCGGTGCCGAGCTGCCCCGGCGCGTCGGGATTCGCGGAGTCGACCAGCTCGTACGGCAGGTAGCTGCTGCCCCGCGTGCGCAAGGACTGGTCAACCGGCGCGTTCTCGGTGACGTCGGACGCGCCCTGGCCGGTGCCTGCCTGGAAGGCTGCGACGGTCGCGTAGTCCGTACCGGCCCAGCGGTAGAGCACCTGCGGGCTGAGCGCCGTGCCGAAGCCGCTGTAGCTGGCCTTGGTGGTGGCGGCGCTCGCCGCGTCGACCTCCACGACCGGCCGGCTGACCTCGAACGAGTCCGGCGGGAAGTAGTTGTTGGTGAACGTCGAGTCCTGCGAGGCCACCACGCCGGCCGCCACGGGCGTGCTCGACACCGTGTTGCTGGTGACCGTCGTGCGGGCGGCGCCCTTGAGCAGGACGGTGGGCCGCAGGTCGGACTTGGCCCGCCTGATCACGTTCGTGGTCAGCACCGTGTCCGCCGAGCCACCGCTGACCTGGATGCCCTGGTCGAGGTAACTGCGCTCGACACGCACACCGGCGGACTGGGAGACGAGGACCTGCAGGTCCACGAAGGAACTCTCGAGGACGACGTTGCTCACCTCTGAGAAGCTGAGCGCCGGCCCGAGACCGGCCTTCTGCTCGATCCAGAAGTTCCGCAGCCGCACATCGTGCAGCCCGGCCGCGAGGGCCGGCGCGTTGTCGATCACCTGCACCCTGACCTGCTGGCCGCCGGACTTCGGATCGGCCTCGAAAATGATCGGAGCCTCGGGAGTCCCGGACCTGGTGAGGGTGAAGTCGCCCGGGTACACCTTGTACGACTGGGCGATGCGGACCGTCTGTCCAGGCTGGACCACGTCCGCTGCCCGCTGGATCGTGCAGAACGGCATGCCCTCGGTGCCGGCTTCACCGCCCGGAGTGTCCGAACATACGCCGGTGTTGCTGACGTAGAGAAATGGTGTGACGGCTGACTGCGCGTATGCGGGAACTGGTGCCAGGCCAGTAGCGAGAACGGCAGCCACCATCGAGAATCTGAGCGCTTTCATCGCACCTCTGCCCCGTTTGGTGACGCAACAGAGGAAGACCTTAGGGCACGTGTATCACGGACAGATCACGTTCTGTCGATGGAATGGCGCACCCGGGCCATACGGCGTGATCACGTGCCGAACGGCTTGACCACCATCATCACGACGATCAGGACGATGAGCAGCAGGTTCACGCCACCTGCCGCGCCGATCCGGCCGGCCGCGGAGTCCAGCTTGGCTTTGGCCTCCACATCGGAGGTGGTCGCGGTCATCAGCTCGCTCGGGGTCTCGGACTCGCTATCCATTTCGCGTACCCAGGGCGTGACGCCGTCGAACGCCCCGGCCTCGGCGAGCCTGATCGCCTTGCCGAGGGCCGGCCTGGCCCAGAAGAACACGACGAGCAGGTCCACCACGAACAGGGTCATCGAAATGATCACCCACGGGGTCTTGGACGTGTACCCGTCCGTCTGGGTGAGTGTGAGCCCGCCGAGCGCCGCGACGAGCAGCGAGCCGAGCCCGAACAGCCAGGTCTGCTTCGCCGCGTCCCGCAGCCGGCCCAGATCCTGGCCCATCAGGGCGCGGAGGCCCATGAGGGGGGCCAGTGCCAGGGTGCCCATGACCAGGACGGCCGCGAGCACGTGCAGCAACTTGAAGAATGTCCCCATAGCGGGAGTCTATGACTATTTGGGGGTGTTGCGAGGCGGAAGCCGCCGGGTACGACCTGGGCATGCAGCTCGTCCCGTTCCTGCTGCTGCTCCTGCCGGCGGTGCTCTGCGTGGTCGCCGTCCGGGGGATCACCGCCCACCAGATGAGCCACCGCCAGCGCGCCTGGCTCCGAACGCCGGGCCGGAAAGGACCGGGTCCGGCGCGCCGGGTCCCGCCTCGGCCCCCGGCCGCGCGGGTGCGACGATGACGGCATGTCTGACCTGGTCACGCTCGACGATGTGCTGGCCGCCCGTGAGCTCCTGCACGGCGTCGTCCGCAACACGCCACTGGAACAGTCCCGCACCCTGTCGGCCCAGCTGGGCGGGCCGGTCTGGCTGAAGTGCGAGAACCTCCAGCGCGCCGGGGCGTACAAGGTGCGCGGCGCGTACGTGCGGATCGCCCGGCTGTCGGCCGCCGAGCGGGCCAGGGGCGTCGTCGCGGCCAGCGCGGGCAACCACGCTCAGGGCGTGGCCCTCGCAGCCACCACGCTCGGCGCGAAGTCCACGGTCTTCATGCCGACCGGGGCGCCACTGCCCAAGGTCGCGGCGACCAAAGGGTACGGCGCGGAGGTCCAGCTCTCCGGGGCCAACGTGGAGGAGGCCCTGGCGGCGGCGAAGCAGTTCGCCGCGGACACCGGTGCCGTGTTCATCCACCCCTTCGACCACCCGGACGTGATCGCGGGCCAGGGCACGGTCGCGCTGGAGATCCTCGAACAGTGCCCGGACGTGAAGACGATCCTGGCCGGGATCGGCGGCGGCGGCCTGGTCTCCGGGATGGCGGTCGTGGCCAAGGCACTCCGGCCGGACATCCGGGTGATCGGCGTGCAGGCCGAGGGCGCTGCGGCCGTCCCGCCGTCCCTGGCGGCCGGGCACCCGGTGAAACTCAAGGAGTACGCGACGATCGCGGACGGCATCGCGGTCGGCATCCCCGGCGAGGTCACGTTCCAGCACATCGCGGCACTGGTCGACGACGTCATCACCGTGACGGACGAGGACATCTCCCGGGCCATGCTCGCCGTCCTCGAACGCAACAAGCTGCTCGCCGAGCCGGCCGGGCTGGTCGGCGTGGCGGCGCTGATGGCGGAGGTCACGCAGGTGGAGACGCCGGCCGTGGCCGTGCTCTCCGGCGGCAACATCGACCCGCTCCTGCTGCTGCGGGTGCTGGAGCACGGCCTGGCGGCCGCCGGACGGTACCAGCGCTTCAAGGTCCGCTGCACCGACCGCCCCGGCACCCTCGCCAGCCTCCTGGCCCTCATCGCCGAGCAGGGCGCGAACGTCCTCGACGTCGCCCACCAGCGCTACGACGCCCGCCTCGCCCTCGGAGAGGTCGCCGTGGCGCTGTCCGTCGAGACCCGGGGCAACGAGCACTCGGAACGCCTGGTCGGCGCACTGCGCGCCGCCGGCCACACGGTCGAGTTCGACTGAGTACATGAGAAGCCCCGCCAGGACGAGATCGGCTGGGTCTAGGGCCAAAAGCTCCGGTGCCGTACCCGAAGGGCACGGCACCGGAGAACGAAAAGGGAAACTCAGCCCGTGAAGGGCTCGAAGGACACCACGACGACGGAGATCTCGGCGCCGGTCGGGGCCGTGTAGGTGACCTTGTCGCCGGCCGCGTGGCCGAGGATCGCGGCACCCAGGGCCGACTCGGGGCTGTACACCTTGAGGTCGGTCGTGGCGGCGATCTCCCGCGAGCCGAGCAGGAAGGTCTCGGTGTCCTCGGGGTCGTCGTCGAACTGGATCGTCACCACGGTGCCGGGCGCGACGACCTCGCTGACCGGGGCCTCACCCACCTGGGAGGTGCGGAGGAACTCCTGGAGGTAGCGGATCCGGGCCTCGGCCTTGCCCTGCTCCTCGCGGGCGGCGTGGTATCCGCCGTTCTCCTTGAGGTCGCCCTCCTCGCGGCGGGCGTTGATCTCGGCCGCCATTGCCGGGCGCTCGGCGATCCGCCGGTCGAGCTCCTCCTGGAGCTTGTCGTACGCCTCCTGGGACAGCCACGTGGCTTTGCTGTCAGTGCTGGGCACGGCGACTCCTTCAGCCCTGCGGGTGCGCAGGTTGCAGAAAACGAAACTACGAGAATATCAGCGCTGCGCCGCGCAGCCCACGGTCTCGCCGCTGACGGGGAGTCCGGAGGTCGACAGTGTGTAGCGGACCTCGACCCGCTTCCCCTCGGCCCTGATGGGCACGTTCGCCCGGCCGACCTCGGCACCTGCCCGGTTGCGCGCCCGCACCACGCACACGCCCGGCTTGCCGTCCGGCTTGTCCACGACAAAGTCGATGACAACCTGACTGTCCGTAATATCGCGGTAGGCCTTGAGCGTGGCGGAGAATTCCTTCGTGCCGTACATGCCCTGCAACTGGAGGGCGACAGCCACGCCGCCGGCCACCACCAGCCCGGCGATGACGGGGACCACCCAGCGCGGGGCCCGGCGGGGCGAGCGGCGCCTGCCGTACCGGTCAGGCGGGAAAAGTGTGTCGCTTGTCTCGCTCACGAGATGTCAGGCTCCGGTGTTGTCGGTATCAGGATCGTCGCAGCAGAATCAAAAGTATCCTCCGACCCTTACTACAGGAGTGTTCCGGTGGCCGAGCGGCTCCGCATGATGGCAGTACACGCCCACCCCGATGACGAGTCGAGCAAAGGCGCGGCTGTCATGGCCAAGTATGTCAAAGAGGGCGTGGACGTCCTGGTCGTGACCTGTACCGGTGGCGAGCGCGGCAGCGTGCTCAACCCGAAGCTGGACCGCCCGGAGGTCTGGGAGAACATCACCGAGATCCGGCGGGCGGAGATGGACACCGCCCGGGAGATCCTCGGCATCCGGCAGGAGTGGCTGGGCTTCGTCGACTCCGGGCTGCCCGACGGGTACCTGGAGGCCGAGGAGGTCGACCGCCCGGCGCTGCCGGAAGGCTGCTTCGGCCTGGTGGACCCCGAGGTGGCGGCCGAGCCGCTGGTGAAGCTGATCCGGGAGTTCCGCCCGCACGTGGTGACCACGTACGACGAGGACGGCGGGTACCCGCATCCCGACCACATCATGACCCACCGGATCTCGATGGTGGCCTTCGACGCCGCCGGTGACCCGGAGAAGTTCCCCGAGGCCGGCGAGCCCTGGACCCCGGCGAAGCTGTACTACAACATGTCGCACCCGCGGGCGAAGCTCGTCGCGCTCAACGACGCGATGATCGAGGCCGGCGAGGAGGGCCCGTACACCGACTGGCTCCAGTGGTTCCCCGAGGACAAGGACAAGGGCAGCCGGATCACCACGCAGGTCGAGTGCGCCGAGTTCTTCGGGGTCCGCGACGACGCGCTGCGGGCGCACGCCACCCAGGTCGACCCGGACGGCCGCTGGTTCGCCGTGCCGCTGGACCTCCAGGGCCGGGTGTGGCCGACGGAGGACTACCAGCTCGTCCGGGCCAACGTGCCAACAGAGCTGCCGGAGAGTGACCTTTTCTCTGGAGTACGGTGATGGCCATGCTCGAGTTCCTGGCGACAAACAATTTCGGCGACACCCGGGGCCCCGGCCTCGCCGGGCCGCTCGCCCTGCTGCTCATCGTGCTGCTGGGCGTCGCGACGTACTTCCTGATCCGCAGCATGAACAAGCACCTGCGCAAGCTGCCGGAGCGGTTCGACACGAAACCGCGCCAGTAATGGGCGATAACGCGGGGTGAGCACCGGTGCTTGACTACCGGGTGTAGATCGAGTAGCGCACATTTGGGACTGTTGCGGCCAACGCATCTCCCATAACCTTCTCTTACGGCCTGCCGTGCACTGCGAGGGCCGTTCGGGGGCCACCAAGAGGTGGTCCCTGCTCGCTGTGCGAGGGGGTTGGCGTTGGGTCGCCGCTGGCTGCTCACCGGCTGCGCCGCACCGGCTGCCGTACTCGGGCTGAGCCTCGCGGCCTGGCCAGTGTGGCTGCGGCTGCTGCTGGCAGCCGTGCCGGTGCTGTGGCTGGCCGTCCAGGGCTACCGGTACTGGCTGCGGATTCTCGAGGAGCGCCGGATCTGGCGCGAGCTGGCCACCGCGCCGCACCGGCTGCTCCGGCTGGACGAGCGCGAGGTCGTGGACGCGGCCCTGCACAGCCTCGGCCGGCTGTTCGCGCCGGAACGTGTGGAGATCGCGATCCGGGCCGGCGGTGGTACGGAGCGGGTCTACGCCTCAGGCCAGCCCGGCCCGCGTGGGCGCGGCTTCTCCCGCCAGCTCCGGGTCGGCGACCACCGGATCGGCGAGCTGCGGCTGTGGCTGCGCACCCCGGGGCCGATGTCCGAACGGGAGGACCTGGCCCTGTCGGCCTACGCCGGTACGCTCGGCGCCGCCCTGCTGAACGTCGCGGCGCACCGGCGGCTCCGGGAACTGATCGACGTGCTGCACCACACCGGTGACCCGGGGCACGGCAAGGGGCTGAGCGGCCCGGAGCGGGTCACGATGCTCGCCGAGCTCCGGCAGGCGCTGCTCGTCGAGGACCAGCTCGTGCTGGCGCTCCAGCCGGCCGTCGAGCTGGCGACCGGCGCGCCGATAGGAGCCGAGGCCCTGGTCCGCTGGCAGCACCCGAGCCGTGGGCTGCTGGCTCCCGACGCCTTCATCGAGGTCGTGGAGCACAGTGACCTGGTGGGGCCGTTCTCCCGGTACATCCTGGATCTCGCTCTGCGGATCACCTCGGAGTGGGCGGCCAGCGGCCTGATCGTGCCGGTCGCGGTGAACCTGTCGGCGCGGAACCTGCTGGAGCCGGACCTGCCAGGCGTGGTGGCCGAGTCGCTGCGCAGGCACGGCGTCCCGGCCGGGATGCTGGTCCTGGAGATCACCGAGACCGTGATGCTGGACGAGTCGCCGATCATCGACCAGGTGCTCGCCGGGCTGCGTGAGCTGGGCGTGCGGATCGCCGTCGACGACTTCGGCACCGGTTACTCCTCGCTGACCCTGCTGACCAGGTTCCAGGTGGACGAGGTGAAGGTCGACCGGGCCTTCGTCTCGAAGATGGGGGTCTCGCCGGAGGCGGCGGCGATCGTGAAGACCACTGTGGACCTGGGCCGGGCGCTCGGGCTGAGGGTCGTCGCCGAGGGCGTGGAGACCGCCGAGCAGCGGCAGGCGCTGATCGGCATGGGCTGCACCGCCGCGCAGGGATACCACTTCTCGCCGCCGTTGTTCCCGGACAAGGCGGGGGTCGCGCTAGCCACTCTCGCACGCGCCGCTGGTGCCTGATCGTCCACGAGGCACGATCGCTGAGACGCAACCGCAATCTGCCGGTGGCTTTGTGTAGACCAAGCGTTCAGTAGCGTCAGCCCGACTCGATCTATAGCTAGGCTGGCGAGGAGACACGTGGTGGGCGGCTCCGTAACACTTCAGGGCATCCGGTTCCGTCGGGGACTGTCGCTCGTTGTCCTGATCCTCGCGGCCTTCGCCGCCGCCTCGGCGGTACTGGTGCCCGCGTACACCCGGGCCGCGCAGGCCTCGGTGCTCGCCGACGGGCTGAACGCCGCCGAGCCCTGGCAGCTCCAGGTGCGGATGACCGCCGACGGGCCGGCGCCACTGGCCCAGGTGAAGAGCGCTGCCGACGAGGCGATCCGGGGCAGGAAGACCGGTAGGCACGTCGGCCCCGGTGTCGGCACGGCTGGCGAGAAGGTCGAGGCCGGGCCGCTGGGCAACGCAGGCCTGCTCGTGTACCGCGAGGGGATCTGCGAGCACCTGCGGATGACGTCCGGCACGTGCGCTGGCCCGGGCCAGGTGATGCTGACCGCCGGCACGGCGAAGCTGCTCGGCGCCGAGGTGGGCCAGCCCGTGCAGCTCAACCGGGCGACGGTCAACGGCAACGCCGACAAGAGCTCGCTGACCCTGTCCGGCATCTACGAGCCGAAGGACTCCCGCTCGCAGTACTGGGGCCGCGTCGTCCTGTTCCGTGGCTCCAGCCCCGACTCGGACCAGGCCGACGGCCCGCTGTTCGCCGGGGAGGAGAAGAGCATCTTCGGGGTTACCCGGACGAGCGCCATCGACTACCCGGTGCGGCCCGGCAGCTTCGCGCTGTCCGATGTGGAGCCGGTCGGCGCCGAGTTCGTCGTGATGGCGTGGAAGCCGGGCCTGAACGTGCAGTCCAGCCTCGGCGGGCTGCTCAAGGACATCAAGGCCGAGCAGGAGGCGCTCAGTAACGGCGTGCCGCTGGTCGCCCTGCCCCTGCTGCTGCTCTGCCTGTTCGTGCTGTTCCTCGCGGTCGCGTCGGTGACGGAGGAACGCGGCCCGGAGATCGCCCTGGCGAAGCTGTGGGGCTTCGGTGCCGGCCGGACGGTCCGGTTCGGCCTGGGTGAGGCGCTGGTCCTGATCGCTGTCGCGACTCCGGTCGGGCTGCTGCTCGGGCTCGGGATCACGGAACTGGCCGGGCAGGTGCTGTTCTATCCCGGTACCCATGTCGAGCCGCGCTGGGAACTGCTGGTCGCCGCGCTGGGCGCCGTCGCGGGAGCCGCGCTCACGGCCGGGCTGGCCGCCAGGGCCACCCTGCGCCGGCCGGCCCTGTCGCTGCTCCGCCGCGTACCGGCACGCGGCCGGCTCAAGGCTGCCGTTGGCGAGGGCGCGGTGCTGGCCCTGGCTGGCGCGGCCCTGTTCCAGGTACTCGTGGCCGGTGACCGCAACTCTTCACTCGGCCTGCTCGCCGCCCCGCTGCTGTCCCTCGTGGCCGGCCTGCTCGCCGCCCGCGGGCTGGCGTTGTGGAGCAAGCGCCGGGCCGGCCGGGCCGCGAAGTCCGGCAAGGTACCGGCGATGCTCGCCCAC
Organism: Longispora albida DSM 44784; assembly: GCF_000379825.1. Taxonomy (GTDB): domain Bacteria; phylum Actinomycetota; class Actinomycetes; order Mycobacteriales; family Micromonosporaceae; genus Longispora; species Longispora albida. Next base: position 283,947 of record NZ_KB903834.1, on the reverse strand, counting down.
GCGCAGCTCGGCCGCCGCCAGTCGACCGTGCGGCTCGCGATGGTACTGACGGCGGCGCTCGCGCTGCTCGGCTTCTCGACCGCGATCTGGGGCGTCGCCGACATCAACCGCACCCGCACGGCGCAGGCGAAGGTCGGCGCGGCCAAGGTGTACCAGGTCTCGGCGGCCAGCCCCCAGTCCCTGCTCGACGGCGTGGCCAAGGCCGACCCGGGTGGCAAGAACGCGATGGCGGCCATGCGCGCCGTCCAGAGCTACGGCGGCGAGTCGATCAGCATCATCGGCGTCGACTCCGCCCGGCTGGCCCCGATCGTGTCGTGGCCGGACGTGACGGAGGCAGAGGCCGCCCAGATCGCCGGCAAGCTGGCCGTCGACCAGTCGGCGGCCCTGACGATCCAGGGCCCGGAGGTCAGCGTGGCCGCCTCCGTCGAGTCGGTCACCTCGGAGCGGCCACTGCAGCTCGCCGCGTGGGTGACCAGCCTCAACGCCGCCCCGCGCCAGGTGCAGCTCGGGGAGCTCAAGCCCGGGGCCGGCACGTACTCGGCGAAGCTCACCGGGTGCACGACCGGCTGCCGCCTGATCGGGCTGGTGGTGCAGCGGCACCCGTCCGGTTCCAAGGGGTACGCGGTCACCCTGACCGTCACGAAGATCGTGTCCGGCGGGCAGCAGGTTCCGGCGAAGCTGGACCGCAAGGAGATGTGGACGCAGGGTGCCGAGGTCTCCGGCAACTCGCTCACCGTCGAGCCGGCCGCTGAGAACAAGGGCCTGACGTTCGCGGTGAAGAGCGAGGGCGGTAACGACCTGGCCATCCGGTACGCGGACCTGCCGGCCCGGCTGCCTGCCGCGCTCGCCGGCCCCGTGCCGGACAGCAACCCGGACGGCCAGGACTTCCAGATCATCGCGTTCGGCCGGGGCGTGCAGAAGTTCGCCGTGTCCGACCGGGTGCAGATCGTGCCCAGGGGCGGCGAGCACGGCCTGATCACCGACCTGCACGGCGCGGCCTGGTCGGCAGCTGTGGAGACGAACCCGGGCAACCTCGGTGCGATCACCTTCGAGGTGTGGACCGGGCCCGGGGCGCCGGCCGGCTTCGACAAGACCCTCGCTGCGGCCGGGCTCCAGGTGATCTCGGTCGACTCGCGGGCGGCGTACCAGGACCGGCTGGAGCGGGCTGCCCCGGCGCTGTCCCTGGCCCTGTACATGGTGGCCGGCGGGCTCTCGGTGCTGCTCGCCGTCGGAGCCGTGCTGCTCAACGCGCATGTCGGCGTGAGGTCCCGGCTCTACGAGCTGGCATCGTTGCGCGTGGCCGGCCTGCGGGCCGGGACGCTCCGTGGCGCGGTGCGGCGGGAGTACGCGACGCTGCTCGGCGTGCCGCTGGTCGTCGGCGGGCTGACCGGCGTGCTGTCGGCGACCCTGATGGTCCGCGCGATCCCGCTGGTCACGACGGCTTCCGACGCCCTCAAGCCGGTGTACCGGCTCAGCCCGGCCGAGCTGGGCGTGGCCGGCACGGTGACGGTGCTCGGCTTCGCCGCCGTCGTCGGCGTGGTGCTCCGGCTGGTCGGCCGCGCGAAGGCCGACCTGCTGCGGTCTGGGGTGCGTTAGACGGGGCATCGGGCTGGGCGTTGGGCGGAGCGTGCAAGGCGGCAGGGGACCTGCGGCGTAAGTACCACGGTGGAGGGTGGGTGAGATGCGGCTGAGTGGTGGCGGTACAGGTACGTTCCGGCTGGCTCTGTCCGGGCTGTGGCATCGGCGGGGCAGCTCGCTGCTGGTCATGCTGCTCGTGGCCGTGTCGGTGGCCGCAGCGGTGTTCGCGCCCGGGTACAGCCGGGCTGTCGAGCAGTGGTCACTCCGCCAGGGCATGGCGTCAGCCGTCCCGGCCAACACCGTCGCGACGGTGACGGAGCTGTGGACCGGCGAGCGGGCCAAGCCGGCCGCTGACACCCTCGCCGCCGCCGAGCGGACGTTCCCGCTGAAGGAGTTCTTCGGCAAGCCGATCACCGAGTACAGGCTGAATGGCCGGGTCGCGTTCCCCGGTGACGGAGGGGTCGGCCGCCTCGTCTGGCGCGACGGCCAGTGCGAGCACCTGACGATCGTCGAAGGTACCTGCCCGAGCGCGCCCGGCGAGCTGCTGGCCAACGCGAACGCGAAGGTGGCCGACCCGAAGGGCGGCGGCCTTCGGCTGGGCGTGCCGGTCGACGTCACGGCCGGGCCGCTCGTCGGTACCGGGAAGATCGTTGGTTTCTACCGGGAGAAGCGCGACCCCGCCTACTGGATCGGCCGCGAGTACTTCGACTACGGCCCCCCGCTCGACGAGAGGGGCCCGTACAACTTCGGGACCTTCTTCACCGTCGGGGAAGGCGTGCTCGGTGCGCGTCGCGCGTCGGCGACCGTCTCCACCGGACGGAGCCCGTCCAACACCTTCGCCGACTACCCGATCAACCCCCGGGCCGTCGATCTGAACAATGTGGACCAGATGCTCACCGGGCTGCGCAAGGTCTTCACGGAGCCGGGTGGGTGCGACGCGCAGGGCCGGTGCGGGTCCCGCGTCCTCATGCTCCAGTCGAACGTCAGCGCCGTGATGTCCGACGTGCAGGCTCAGCGCGAGTCGGCGCTCCGCGCGGTGCTCTACGTGACGGTGCAGCTCATCGCCCTGTGCTGGCTCGTCGTGTACCTGATCCTCGCGAACCTGGCCGAGGCCCGGTCGGCCGAGCTGGCCGTGGCGAAGCTGCGCGGGTTCAGCACCAGGCGCGTGCTGCGCTTCGGGCTCAACGAGGCCCTGCTGCTCGTCGCGCTCGGCGGCCCGCTCGGTGCAGCCCTCGGCTGGGGGCTCGTGCTGCTCGGCACGCGGGCAGAGCTGGGCGCGCTGGCGGTGCGGGCCGAGCTGCGGCCACCGGTACTGATCGTCGGCGGGGCGGTGCTGCTCGGTGCCGTCGGAGTCGCGGTGCTGGCGAGCGCCGGGCCCTTGCGGCGCCCGGTGCTCGCCCTGCTGCGCCGGGTGTCGAGCGGGCTGCGCCGCCGGTTCGGCTTCCTCGACGCCGGGCTGGTGGTGGTGGCCGGCGTCACCGCGTACACCCTTGTCCTGGAAGGACCGGACTCCCAGCTGGGCCTGTTCGCCGGCAGTGTCGCGGCACTGACCGTCGGGGCACTCACCGGGCGGCTGATCGCGATGCTGGCCAGGCGGCGGGCCAAGGCCGGTGTCAGCAAGGGCAGGCCCGTGCAGATGCTGGCCTGGTCGGGCATCGGCCGGCGGCCGGGCGGGCCCCGCACGGTGGCCCTGGTGGTCGTGGCGACGTCGCTGCTGGTCTACGGCCTGTTCTCCTGGGGCATGGCCTCGCACAACCGTGAGATCCGTGCGGGCGTCGTGACCGGTGCGCCCGTGGTCTACCAGCTCGGCCCGGTCAAGACGGACAAGCTGCTGGCAGCAGTGCAGGCCGCGGACCCGGACGGCCGCAACGCGATGGCCGCCAGTAGCACCGTCCACACCAGCGGCACCAAGACCCTGCACCTCGTCGGCGTCGACACCAGCAGGCTCGCGGGCATCGGCTTCTGGAACGATTCGGTCACCGGGCTGAGCGTCGGCCAGCTGGCCGCCAAGCTCAAGCCGGCCGCCGACGGCCCGATCGTCCTCAAGGGACAGACGCTGGAAGCCGAGCTGGACGTGCGCTCCGTGCAGCCGCCCGGGTCCGTGACGCTCGTGGCGCTGCTCGACCTGGGAGCCGGCGTCCGCAAGAGCGCCGTGTTCGGCCAGGTGCCCAGCGGCAAGGCGAAACTCACTGCCGAGCTGCCCGGCTGCGCCCAGGGCTGCCGCCTGCTCGGCTTCGACCTCTACCGGGGCGGTGGCAAGCACGCCCTCGCGAACCTGACCGGCGACCTCGTCCTCACCGCGCTCAGGAACGACGGCGAGGACCTGACCGCCCACCTCCGCCTCGGCGACGGCTGGCGCGGCGCGGAACCCACGACACCGACCCAGCCGGTGGCCGCCGCCGAGGGCACGGCCGAGGGCCTGAACATCAAGTACACGTCGGCCGGCACGGAGAACCTCCAGGTCCTCCACAACGACTACCCGTACCCGATGCCAGCCGCCGTCTCGACCCCCGACTACACGGGCGACTTCAAGGCGGCCGGCGTCTACGGAGCCCAGCAGCAGTACCGCGAGGTCGTGCGAGCCCCCACCCTCCCTGGCGCTGCGGTCGGCATCCTCGTCGACCTCGCGTACGCCGACCGGTCGGCCAGCTCGACGGACACGTCCGCCACGGTGACGTCGATGGTGTGGGCCCGGGCCGACGCACCGGCTGACCTGCCGGCCAAGCTCGCCGCCGCCGGGCTGACCATTGTGGACACCGTGCGGCTCGACCAGCGCCAGGCGGCCCTCGACGACCAGGGCTCCTCGGTCGCCCTGCGCCTGTACCTCTTCGCGGCGGCCGGTGCACTCCTGCTCGGCCTGGCCGGCGTGCCGCTGACCGCCCGGCCGGGAGCGGGGGACCGGACGTACGAGACGGCCGCGCTGCGGGTCGCCGGGCTGAGCGGCCGGCAGGTGCGGCGGGCTGCCCTCCGCGAGTACCTGATCCTGCTCGGGGCCGCCGGGTTCGCCGGTGCCGCGGCCGGGACGGCGACAGCGGTGCTGACCCTGCCGTACCTGCTGCCGGCCAGCGGGCTCGTCGCCACGGTGCCCGTCGACTACTGGCCGGGGCCGGCCAGGGCCGGGGTGGTGCTCGGCCTGATCGTGGCCGGGTACGGGCTGGTCGCCCTGACCGCCGTACGGACCACGATGCGCCGCGGCCTCGCGTCCCGGCTACGCGAGGGCGCCCTGTGATCCAGGCCAGAAGAACGCCGGCGCAAAGAACGAGACGTTGTGAGCAGGAACAGGGGACGGTTGCAGTGAGCCAGGTCAGGGGAATCTTGTGAGCCAGGGCAAGGGGATCGGCGTCACGTGCCGCGGCCTCGTCTACATCTACCGGCTGGAAGGCTACGACGTCGTCGCACTGTCCGGTGTGGACCTCGACATCGAGCCGGGCGAGGCGCTCGCCCTCGTCGGCCCGTCCGGCTCGGGCAAGTCCACGCTGCTGTCCCTCATGGCCGGGCTGCTCCAGCCCTCCGCGGGGCGGCTGACGGTCGGTGAGCACGACGTGGCCAAGGCCAGCCAGAGCGAACTCCAGCGCATGCGCGGCCTCGACGTCGGCGTGGTCCTCCAGGGCGCCTCCCGCAACCTGCTGCCATACCTGACGGCCGAGCGGAACATCGCCTTCGCCCAGAGCGACGTGCCCCGCTACCGCCGCTCGGAACTCCTCCACCCCGTCGACGTGCTCCGCCTCGTCGGCCTCGACGATCCGCGTATCTCCAGGTCAAAGCCCGCCGACCTGGCCCCAGGCGAACGCCAGCGGCTCGCCGTCGCCGTCGCGATGGCCACCAACCCCGGCCTGCTCCTCGCCGACGAGCCGACCAGCCAGCTCGACCACGACGCCCGCGACGAGGTCCTCGCGGCCTTCACCGCCGTGAACCGGGCCGGCACCACCGTGGTCGCCGTGACCCACGACCCCGACGTGGGCCGGATCCTCGGCCGCACCGTCACGATCCGCGACGGCCGTGTCGGCGCGGAAGGCCGCCACGGCGAGGACTACGCGGTGGTCGCCCGCGACGGTGCCGTCCACCTCCCACCGGACATCCTCCGCGAGATCGTCCCCGGCACCCTGCTCCGCGTCGAACTCACCGAAGACGGCTGCATCCGCATGGAACCCGCAGGCACCGCATAAAACCCATTACTTTGTACCTGCAGCGCAAAGCCCCCTGGCGGCCCGGCACCTCCTCCACCCGGGCCGCCACACCCAGAACCCTGAACCCAGACAGCGAACAGCATGTACCTACTACCCAAAGGCGCGACGGGATTCTGGCTGGCGGACAGCGACCCGTCGCTCGCTTCCAACGACACCAGAGCGTTCATTCAACTACTGGGACTGATTCAGTCCTTGGGCTGGGCGTCTCCTCAGAGCTCCAGGACGCCCACCTTCTCGCCGAACAGGATCTCCCCGGTCTCCCGGAAGCCGAGCCTGAGGTAGAAGGCCTCCGGGCCGGCCTCGCCCGGCTCCCAGAGCACGGTCAGCCGCGTGTTGCCCCGCCGCCTGGCTTCGGCGGCGACGGCCTCGACGGCGATCCGGCCCAGGCCACGGCCCTGCGCGCCGGCGGAGATGTTGAGCCGCCAGATCCCGCACCGGAAGGCCTCGACCTCGTCGTCCGGGTTGAAGCCGGCCATCACGAAACCCACGACCTCCTCGCCTTCCATGAGCAGCCGTGGCCAGGCCGAGGGATACACATACGCCTCGGCCAGCGACACGGCGACCGGCGCGACAAAGGGCTCCTGTTCGGGGTGAACCCGCAGGTCGCATGCTTTCCGGACGTTGGCGGCAGTGACCTCGGCGACGACGACTTCGGTACTCATGCGCCGGACTCTATGCGACCCCTACGACAGTTTCCGGCCCTCGCATGGGGTGGTTCTCAGGGCTCGCCCCGGGGTTCCGCCGGAGGCGCGGGCACCGTGTCGCGCTGCAAGATCGTTTCATGACTCAGCCCCCGATGAGCAAGACGCCGAGCAGCACCCTGACGCGCACCGCCCTGATCGCGGCCCCGCTGGCCATCGTCGCGTACGGCGTCACCCGCAGTCTCGGCAAGATGGACGGCCACTATGGACCAGGCTTCGACTGGCAGCTCGCGCACATCTTCGCCCTGGCAGGCATGGTGTTGTTCCTGCCTGTCGTTCTCCTGATGCGCCGGCTGGCCAAGCCGGGCCTCGCCCGCGAGTGCGTGACCGGTGTGACCCTGGCCGGTCTCGGTGCGGCGATCGTCCAGTTCGGAGCGGACATCGTGCAGGCGTTCCTGGCGGAGGACCAGGCTGACCTGAAGCGGCTGCAGCACGAGTTCATGGACCTGCCGGGTGTCGAGCTGGCGTTCTACCAGGTCGGCCCGCAGCTTTTCTTCCTCGGGCTCGTCGTGCTGGCCGCCTTCCTGGCCGTGGCGCGGCGGGTGCCGGCCTGGAGCCCGGTACTGATCCTGGCCGGCGTGCTCCTCGTGCCGGTCAACCTGACCTTCATCATCGGCACCGGCCTGCTGATGCTGGTCGCCCTGCTCCCGCTGGCCCGGGCCGCCGGCACCCCGGCCAGGGCCTGACACCAGGCCGCCCCGCCCCCGCCGTGTCCTGCCTCCTGGTCGCGGCGGGGGCTCAGGTACCCGTCAGCCGGGCCCAGCTCGCCCTGTCCGCCCACACCGATCCCGGGTCGACATATGGCCGGACCAGCCGGCTCAGCCCGGGATCGGAATGGCCGCGCAGCTCGTCCTGCGCCACCTTCCGCGCGACTCCGGCCAGCATGTCGACGACCTGGATGCGCTCGTCGACCTCCGGGTTCGCGTACTCGACGCCGGCCAGGCCGGGATACTGGGCGTGGAGGTACGCGATCTTCGCCGGCGACCGGGACAGCGTGGTCTGCCGGTCGTGCACGATCGTGACCGCGCCCCCGCCAGCCGACCAGTACTGAACCGCACGGCTGATGGCCGGGATCAGCGGATCGGCAGGCGGCAGCAGTTCCGGATCTGCGGCCAGCCGTTCCCGGAAGGCGGCGAGCGCAGTACCCGACTCCGCGAGCCGCGCCATCGCCCGCGACCGGAGATCGGCAGCCAGCACCCCAGCGATCTCGGTGAACACGGGAACAGGGTCGCCGCCGTCAGGCCGCCCTTTGGTTTTGAGCACGTCGTTCGCCGCGACGAGGAATGCGCGCCGGGAGGGGTGGCGAGCCGCAGCCTGGTACACAATGGCGGTTTCTTCTTCGGAGCAGTCACCAGTGAGCCGGGCGATCTGCTGGACCAGATAGAACTCCTTGTCTATCAGGAAAACCTGCCCTGCCCCGGCGAATGGCCCGGCAGGTCCCAGCGCCCATTCCAGTGTGCGCCGGTGCCTCTCCCGCAACAGATGGTTCGCCTTGTATTGCGTCGCGGGTGACTGGATGCGTTTGCGCAGCTCAAGAAGCCATCCGGCCGCAGTCTCCCGCGCCATCGACATAGCACCGTGCGCGAACACGTCCGTCGTGGTCCCGGTGAGCTTCTCGCCCTCGTAACCACTTTCGTCGCAGGCGACTTCCAGCGCTTTCACAGTGCCAGTCTTCGCACGCCCGTCAAACACCCGCAACAGAATTCAGGGCTTCAGAACCTTCATCGTGTACCGGTGACAAGGCACCGCCAGAGTCCCACCCGGCACGAGCGCCGGATAGCCGAAAGCGCCCTCGTCCGTCCACCCGGACCGCTCGTGTCCCGCCTCGGTCACCAGCCGCGCGCCCCGGCGAGCAGCAGGCCAGCCACCCCGGAGCCGATAGATCGTCATGAGCCCGAGCGTAACAACGCGAAGTGTCGTACCCCGGTGCTAGCTTCCGGCCATGACTGGTCCCGGAGACGTCCCGCCCGAGTACCTCGCCCAGCTCAGGCCGGTGTGCCTCGGCCTGCCGGAGGCCTGCGAGGAGGCGGCGTGGGTCGGCCTGCGCTGGCGGATCCGCACGCGCACCTTCGCCCACGTGCTGACCATCGACCCGGCCCGCCAGGCTGCGTACGCACAGTCGTTCCAGACCGACCAGGAAACCTGCATCCTGACCTTCCGCGCACCCCTGGAGGAGATCGGCGGCCTGGTCGCCACCGGCCACCCGTTCTTCAAGATGAGCTGGGGCCCGTCCGTCATGGGCCTGGTCCTCACCCCCGAAACCGACTGGGCCGAGGTCGAAGAACTCCTCACCGACAGCTACTGCCTCCTGGCCCCGCAGAAACTCACCAGGCTTGTCGCCCGCCCGCCGGGCAGCGCCATGAGTTAGGCGCGGCGCCAGCTGGTGCCCGGTCACCCGGCGTACGGATCGGTCAGTGTCATCGGGGTGCGCGCGATGTCGAGCGCCTGCTCCGGGAACCGAGCGCCTGCCGTGTAGTAGCGGGCGCGAGTGCGCCCCACGGATTCCAGTACTCCTGCGGTGACGAGATCGCGCAGATCGCGCTGAGCCTGCTGCGTGCTCAAGCCCTCGGCGTGCTCGTAACGCGATCGGCGAACTCGACCGGACATCGCCACATCGTGCAGCGCGGAAACGATCCGCTCGTCGCGGCCAGTGCTGTCGGCGAACTCGGACAGCGTGGTCCACGTCCGGCCCGAACGGTCGATCCTGCCCTGCACCGTCTGGGCCTGCTGGTGATATGCGGTGAGGTTGAATCTGACCCAGCTGGAAACGTCCTGGTCCGGCAGGTACACCGCACCGCGGCGAGCCAGCTCGCGGTAGTACTCCCAGGTGTTGCCGGGCCGTCCCAGCCACGCCTCGATGGAGGAGAACTCCGGCGCGAGCACACCCTCCCGCGCGATCATCAGAGTTTGCAGCGAGCGCGACATCCGCCCGTTCCCGTCGGCCCAGGGATGGATGGAAACCAGGTGCAGGTGCGCCATCGCGGCACGGACCAGCGGGTGGTGGCCCTCGTCGTCGGTGTTCAGCCAGTCGACGAGTTCCAGCATGAGAGAGGGGACCTGCCCGGGCTCAGGGGCTGTGTAGGTGGCAATGCTGGGATCACGGGCGTCTGTGACGTAGACAGCTCCGCGCCGCCACTGCCCGGCCAGCTTCCGAGGGGCGTGCCGGTGTCCCTGCAACATCCAGTGCAGGGCGTTGAGGAGGCCCTTGCTGTACCTGAAGTCGGCGGAGTCGTGCAGGGTCTGGATGTACGTCATCATCTGCTGGTAGGCGAGCGTCTCCTGACGATTCTCATCGGACACCTCGACGTCACGCTCGCCATCGAGCAGGTCCTCGACGTCCACCGTCGACACCTTGAACCCTTCGATGGAGTTCGATGCGGCCACGGCGTCGGCTGTCAGGAACTTCCTCAGGCCGGCGTTCCGTTTGGAGGGCGAGGAGTTCACCTGGTGCTTCAGCTTCGAACGGGCGTTGTCGATCTCGCCGAGGACGCGCTGGTCGTCGGCGTCAAGCTTCGGCGTCGGATAGAGCATGCGCCCATGATGGATTGACGCAATCATTGCGTCAAGGTGTCGCCGGGAACGCCGGCCGGGTGAAGGCTCAGGGGTATGGGAGCCTGGACGGCATGAACCGGCTCGCCAGCGCCACGTCGCCGTATCTCCAGCAGCATGCCGACAACCCCGTCGACTGGTGGGAGTGGGGCCCAGAGGCTTTCGCCGAGGCGAAGCGGCGTGACGTTCCGCTGCTGATCTCCGTCGGGTACTCGGCGTGTCACTGGTGTCATGTCATGGCGCACGAGTCGTTCGAGGATCCGGCGATCGCCGAGGTCGTGAACAGGCTGACTGTGCCGGTGAAGGTGGACCGGGAGGAGCGCCCGGACGTCGACGCCGTGTACATGGCGGCGACGCAGGCGACGACTGGTCAGGGTGGCTGGCCGATGACGGTGTTCGCGACTCCGGACGGCGAGCCGTTCTACTGCGGTACGTACTTCCGCAAGGGTGACTTCGTGCAGCTGGTGGAGGCGGTCGGCAAGGCGTGGGCCGGGCAGCGGGAGGAGGTTCTCGCGCAGGGCCGGGCGATCGTCGAGGCGGTCAGGCCGGGTACGTCGGCGAGCGGTGACGTGAGCGCTGGCCTGCTGGGGGCCGGGGTCAGCAAGCTGCGGGCCGGGTACGACGACGTGAACGGCGGGTTCGGCACCGCGCCGAAGTTCCCGCCGAGCATGGTGCTGCTGTTCCTGCTCCGGCACCACGAGCGGACCGGGTCGATCGAGGCGCTGGAGATGGCGCGCCACACGTGTGAGCAGATGGCCCGGGGCGGCATGTACGACCAGCTCGCCGGCGGCTTCGCCCGCTACTCCGTCGACGCACAGTGGACGGTGCCCCACTTCGAGAAGATGCTGTACGACAACGCGCTGCTGCTCCGCGCGTACACGCAGCTCTGGAAGATCACCGGGGATCCGCTGGCGGCCAGGGTGGCCCGCGAGACGGCTGCCTTCATGGTGCGCGATTTCGTGACGCCGGAGGGTGGCTTCGCGGCGGCGTTCGACGCGGACACCGACGGGGTCGAGGGGCTGACGTACGCGTGGACGCCGCAGCAGCTCACCGATGTCCTCGGCGAGGAGGACGGTGCCTGGGCGGCAGACCTGTTCCGGGTCACGGCGGCTGGGACCTTCGAGCACGGTACGAGCGTGCTCCAGCTGAGCCGGGACGTGGACGACTCCCCGAGCCCGAGGCTGGCCGGCATCAAGGCCCGGCTGCTCGCCGCACGTGACGAGCGCCCGCAGCCCGGGCGGGACGACAAGCTCGTCGCCGCGTGGAACGGCCTGGCGATCACCGCGCTCTGTGAGTTCGGCGCGATCTTCGGGGACGAGGCGGCCCTGGCTGCCGCCACCCGGGCCGGAGACCTGCTCGCCCGGCTGCACATGACAGAGGACGGCCGGGTGCTGCGCGTGTCGCGGGACGGCGTCGCCGGTACGCCGAAGGGTGTCCTGGAGGACTACGGCTGCCTGGCGGAGGCGTTCTGCGCGTTGCACCAGGTGACGGCCGGCGGCCGGTGGCTCACGGCTGCCAGGTCCCTGCTGGACACCGCGCTGGCGCAGTTCGGCGACGGCGATGGCGGGTACTTCGACACGGCCGCCGACGGTGACGCCCTGGTCGTCCGGCCGCGTGACCCGGCGGACAACGCCAGCCCGGCCGGGGTGACGGCCCTCGCGGGTGCCCTGACCACGTACACGGCACTGTCCGGCGAGACCGCGTACCGCGAAGCCGCCGAGAAGGCCCTCGCCACCACAGCCCTGCTGATCGGGAACCATCCGCGATTCGGCGGCTGGGCGGCAGCCGTGGCGGAAGCCCAGCTCACCGGGCCGTGGGAGGTCGCGGTGGCCGGGGGAGGGCCGTTGGAGCTGGCCGCCTGGCGTACGGCACCGGGGGGCTCCGTGGTCGTCTCGGGCGCGCCGGATGCCGAAGGGGTGCCGCTGCTCGCTGACCGGCCGCTGGTGGACGGTGCGGCAGCCGCGTACACCTGCAAGGGTTTCGTGTGTGAGCGGCCGGTGACCGACGCTGCGAGCCTGACCCAGATCTTCGGCAGGGCCTGACCCAGATTTTCGGCAAATGGGGCAAAGGGCTAGGATCGGTCATCCCGCCCGCAGGAGATGACCAATATGGCCGGAATTGCTGGATATTTTGGGGCAGTGCCTGCTGTCCTCGACACGCTGACCGCTGCCCTGGCACCGCGCGGCGGCGACCCTGGGACCTGGCACACCGATGACCGCAACAAGCTCCGCCCGGCCAAGGCGGCGCTGGGCCTGGGCCTGCGCGCCGCCGTGCCCGAGATCAAGACCCGGGCGGGCACGGCCATCGTCATCGACGGCATCGCCGAGGCGACCACACTGCTCGGGAAGTACGCGGAACACGGGCCGCGCGCCCTGCTCACCGGCACGGACCCCTACGCGATGGCCCTCGCCGACCCCGACCGTGGCCTGCTGGTCCTGGCCCGCAACGGCGACGGCCCGCCGCTCTACTACGCCGTCCACCACGACACGGTCCTCGTCGCCTCCGAACCGTCCGCCCTGTTCGCGGCCGGTGTGCAGGCGACGCCCGACCCGGCGGTCATCGAACGTTTCCTCGGCACCGGCGCCTGCGACGACCAGGAAGCGACGTTCTACTCGGGAGTCCGGCGGGTCCTGCCCGGGCAGGTGATCGCGGTCGCCAAGGACGGCATCGAGCCGCTGATGGTCCGGCCGTCGCCGATGCGCGCCGTCGCCCCGGCCACCGCGCTGCTGCGCACCGCCGCCGCCACAGGCAACGTGGGCGTCCGGCTCGCGGAGGGAGTCGCTGGCGCTGCGGCCCTCGCCACCAGCAACACCAATTTTGTGTACTCCGCCAGCTTCGCCCCCCTCGAAACCGGCGAGGAGGCCTACGCGGCCAAGCTGATCGACCGCCAGCAGCACTCTTCCGTACCGGCAGGCCCCGACCAGATCGAGCACGACCTCGACGCGTTCCTCGCCGACCTCGGCGAACCCGTTCCCGACCTCACCGGGTACCTGATCTGGGCGACCGCGCGCGCCGCCGCAGGTGAGGTCGACGCGCTGATCGACCCGGCCGGGGCGAACCTGCTGCTCACCGCAGGGGAACGCATGCCGGCCAACGCGCAGCGCACCGCCGCCACCGCGTACCTGTCGCGCGTCGCAGACCGGTGCGCGACCCGGTTCGGCGTGGCGATCCGCGCGCCGTACGCCGAGGCGATCGGCTCGGGCGACACCCTCCGCAAGGAACTCGCCGGCCTGGCCCGCCAGGGCGAACTCGCCGGAGCCGACCAGCTCCGCCACCCGGCACCCACCCGCGAACTCCTCCTCGCGCTGCGCGGCAGGATCTACGCCGCCCTGCTCGCCGAGCGCTTCGCTGCCAGGCCCTGGGCTGACCAGCGCACCGTCCTGGCCGGATTCCAGGGACTGGTGCGCGGCCGTCGTGCCGACGCCGAGTACTTCTGGCGGCTCTACCTGGTCGAACGCTGGATCCGTACCCTCGACGAGCCCCCGGCCTCGGCGACCCCGCGCGCCGCGTTCGAACCCAACCGTGGCCACCTGCTCGAACAGGACGGCTGGCTGCGCTTCCCCGTCCGGACCGCTGTGATCGGTGACGGCGAGCGGATCGTCGAGAAGGTGCGCTGGTACGTCACCGAGTTCACCCAGCAGCTCACCGCCGACAAGTTCTACCGGAAGGTCCTCGGCCAGCAGTGGTTCGCGGTCGTCGCGGCCAAGCCGGTCTCGGTGGCCCAGGGCCGTGCCAGGTACCTGTGGGAGATCATGCCCGGCCTCCCGGCCCGCGTCCTCACCGCCCGTGGTGACGGGGTCCGGCGCGGACCGTGGCGTACCCAGCTCGCGATCGAAGCCTCCGGCCTCGGCCGGGTCGTGTGCGCGGGCGGGCTGCGCGTGATGGGCCTGCGTTCCCTGGCCTACAAGGTCGGCGGCCCGGCCCTCCGCGCCGTCACCATCCCCCGCGAGGACGCCGTGTACCCGGCCGACGTCGCCGTCATCCCGCCACCCGGCCAGCCGGACGAGCTCGCGGCGGCGATGCTGAACGCGCTGCGCACCGGGCTGCCGGCCGACGTGTACGCCACCTTCGGCGGCATCGCGATCGTGTCCGGTGCCGAGGTGCTCGGCTTCGCTGGCCCCGGTACCTTCCCGCACGCGGCCCTCGCCGACGACCCGCTCGGCTCCAGCCGCGAGCAGACCCCCATCGCGATCCTCACCCAGCCGGTAACAGCACCCCGCCCCACCAAGAAGGACAAGACTCGCCGAGGCGTACCAGCAGCCTCAAGGCGGTGAGCACTAGCGGTGAGTACTAACAGGGAAAGTGCGCCACCGGCCCGTGACCACGCGGGTTCTCTCAGCTTGACCACAGCCGGTGTAACCGTGAAGCGCCGGCAGACGTAGCAACGGTAACGGCGCCCGGGCACGGGTTGGGCAGGCTGGCCGCGGTTCGCTTCGTGCGGAGGCCCCCTGGGGCCGGAGCGCGAAGGGAACCTGCTGAAGCGGCCAGCCTGCCCAACCCCTAGCGCACAGCGGAGCCGGCCTGGACCTGTTCCCAGGTCAGGTCCCACACCGTCCAGCCGTCGCCCTGGGTCAGCGGGGCTTCCGTGCCCTTCACGACCACCATGTCGCCGATCAGCGAGTTCTCGAACACCCAGCCGGCGTTCTCTGTGGAGAGGTTCACGCAGCCGTGGGAGACGTTCCGGACGCCCTGGTCATCCACTGACCACGGTGCGGCATGGATGTACTGACCGCCCCACGTGAGCCGCTCGCCGTAGTCGACGACCTGGTCGTAGGAGTCGCCGGGTGTGGTCGACACGAAGTGGCTGGTGCGCTCGCGGCTCATGATGACGAGGTTGCCGTAGGACGACGGGGTGCTCGGTTTCCCGAGGCTGATCGGGTAGGTCTGCACGACAGTCCCGTCCCGGGTGACGGTCAGGGTCTTGGTCGCGTTGTCTGCGGTGAACACCATCGAGCGGTCGCCGATCGTCGCGCTGGCGGTGCGGTCCACGTCCCCGTATCGCCCGTCGCCGAGCGGCAGGCCTTCGAAACCAACACGCACGGACAGCTTCGTGCCCGGCTTCCACTGCTCCTTGGGCCGGTACTCGACCGCCTGGTCACTGTCCCAGTGCCAGGCTCCGACCTGCGGCGGATCGGACTTCACGAAGAGGCGGCGCTCCACAGTGGCCCGCTGGGCCGCCGGGATGCCGCCGCCCTCCTTGATCGGGAACTCGACGACGATCGGCATCGCCGTGCCGTAGACCTGCCCGTCGAAGAGGTACAACCCGCTCGACTGCCGGTTGCCCGGCGAGGGCATGGTGGTGAAGGCCGAGGTCTGGTTCCCGCTTTTCACTGTGTACCCGGTGCTGTAGGCCAGCGGCCTGCCCGGCACCCACGCCGACCCGTCGGCCCGGAACTCGCCGGGGATCTGGTTCCCGGCCGGGTCGGTCAGCGTCACCTGGCCACGGCCGGTCACTTCGATCTCCGCGGTGACCGGCACGTTCGTGGCCCCGTTCGCCGGGGAGCGCACCAGCGACGGCGGCGGCTCGGTACTCGGCGGCGCGGCCGTCGGCGTCGGGCTGGCCGGGGCGACCCACCGCGCCGGCGCGTCCGGGCCAGCCGTCGTACCGGTCGGCCCGGCGCACCCGCTGGCCAGCAGCACCGCCGCCAGCCAGCTCGTGGCCCACCGCCCCTGGCGCCCCGTCACCCGCATATCGCCAAGGTACGACATTCTGGTATCTACCTGGCGGTAATAGCCAGAAGGGTTCAATCAAACAGCTAGCTGATCTCCGGGCCCTTCCGGCGCAGCTCGTCGACCGACTCCATCGCCCCGCGCAGGTCGGTCAGCCACGACTCGGCGTGCTCGCCGACCAGCCGGACGCACCAGGCCAGCGCCTCGGACCGCGACCTGGCCACACCGGCGCTGACCAGGGTGTCGAGGACCAGCCGGTCCTTCTGCTTGAGCCGGCTCATCACCGGGGCCGACAGGGTGGTGAACAGCTCGCGGCTGTCCCCGCACTTCGCGCCCCAGCTGCACTTGCGCCGGTAGCGGTACTCGATCTGCTGGGCGAGGGAGATCCGGCGCTCCCGGGTCGGCTCACGGAACCGCTCGATCCGGCCGGCCTCGGCGGCTGCCTTGTCGATCTCGGTGGCGTCGGCGGGGAGCTGCGGCTCGGCGAGCTGGCCGACGATCAGGATCTCGTCCCGGTCAATGGTGATCTCCACGCCGGTGAACCAGTCGTCGGGCAGGCGGCCGGAGATCCAGCCGATCGCGTCGTCGGCGGGGGGTACCTCAGCGCGGGCGTAGGCGTATCCAGACATGATTACAGCGTTACACCGCTTCGGTGTGCACGCAAGGCACGGTGCTTACCCCCAGATCCCCATTTCGTGCCAACTAGTGTTCCGGGCCGCCGCCGGCCACGCGGGCGTAGTGCCGGGCCGACCGGGCGCGCGCCCCGCACGCGTCGGAGCACCAGCGCCGCCTCGGCGTACCCAGGAAGAACAGCCCGCACCCCGGAGCCGGGCAGCGCCGCAGGTCGTTGAGCCCCGACCCGAGCAGCCGCACCCCGGACGCCGCGACCAGTGCGAGCGCGATGTCGACAGGATTCGCCCCCCGGTACTCCACCTGGAGGCCGTCCGGCAGGACGAGCAGCCGGGGCTGGGCCGGGGTCCGGTTGCTCACCGAGTTCAGCGCGCCGACGATCTCCCTCGGCAGCTGCTCGCCGGACGTGACGGCGGCGAAGGCCCGGAACAGCGCGTCGCGCAGCCGCCGGAAGCCGTGGAATCTGGCCAGGCCGGGCGGCGGGACGGGCAGCCGGTACGCCTGGCGGTGGAGCCACGCGCTCAGCTGCTCCTCGGTGGAGATCAGGTCGAGTGGGGTGTCCGGCCGGGCCAGTGGCAGTGTGTTGGCCAGGTCGAGAGCCAGGGGGCCGCCGAGCCAGGCCAGCCTCGAATAGTCGGTCTGCCGCACGCCACCAGATTACAACGGTTCAACCCGTAAGAAAAAATGCTCGGTCGTGCTGAATTTTTTCCGCCGAACTTTCAGCCCATGCGCAAACTTGGCGCGAATCAGACATGAAGACGCATGAAACTGCAGGGACCGCGCAGGCAGCATCACCTTGTGCAGTTGTTCACAAGAGCTTGAGATGCCCCGTGTGAGCTGCCGGTTTAGGCTGCATCCACCAGGTGGGCTTGCGCCTGCTTTGTCGTCTACGAGGAGATTTCCCCATGACAGCTCCGGCCACGATCCCGGGCCTCGAAGCCGCTCCGACCCAGCACCCGCGGCTGCTCGCATGGGTACGCGAGGTCGCTGAGCTCACCACCCCCGACCGGGTGGTGTGGGTCGACGGCTCGGACGACGAGTGGAAGCGCCTCACCGACGAGCTGGTCGAGGCCGGCACGATGGTCCGGCTGAACGAGGAGATCAAGCCCAACTCATTCTGGACACGGACCGACCCGACCGACGTCGCCCGGGTCGAGGAGCGCACCTACATCTGTTCCGTGGACCCCGCCGACGCCGGCCCCACGAACAACTGGATGGCCCCGTCCGAGATGAAGCAGCTCATGACGGGCCTGTACAAGGGCTGCATGACCGGCCGGACGATGTACGTCATCCCGTTCTGCATGGGCCCGCTGACCGCCGAGTCCCCGATGTTCGGTGTCGAGATCACCGACTCCGCGTACGTGGTCTGCTCGATGCGGATCATGACCCGGATGGGCTCGCACGTCCTCGAGGCGATGGGTACCGACGCGGACTACGTCCCGGCCCTGCACTCGGTCGGCGCGCCGCTCAAGCCCGGCCAGGCCGACGTGGCGTGGCCGTGCAGCGAGACCAAGTACATCACCCACTTCCCGGAGGAGCGGACGATCTGGAGCTTCGGCTCCGGCTACGGCGGCAACTCCCTGCTCGGCAAGAAGTGCTACTCGCTGCGGATCGCCAGCGTCATGGGCCGCGACGAGGGCTGGCTGGCCGAGCACATGCTGATCCTCAAGCTGACCTCGCCGGAGGGCAAGGTCTACCACGTGACCGGTGCCTTCCCGAGCGCCTGCGGCAAGACCAACCTCGCCATGCTGGAGCCGACCATCCCGGGCTGGAAGGTCGAGACCCTCGGCGACGACATCGCGTGGATGCGCTTCGGTGAGGACGGCCGCCTGTACGCCGTCAACCCGGAGTTCGGCCTGTTCGGTGTCGCGCCGGGCACCGACCACACCACCAACCCGAACGCGATGCGCACCATCGCGAAGGGCAACTCGCTGTTCACCAACGTCGCGCTCACCGACGAGGGCGACATCTGGTGGGAGGGCATGGGCGAGCCGCCCGCGCACCTGATCGACTGGCACGGCAAGGACTGGACCCCGGACTCCGAGGGCGTCTCCAGCCACCCGAACTCCCGGTTCTGCACCCCGATCGAGCAGTGCCCGATCCTGTCGCCGGACTACGACAACCCGAACGGCGTGCCGATCGACGCCATCCTGTTCGGTGGCCGCCGCAAGACCACGATCCCGCTGGTCAGCGAGTCCCGCGACTGGGTGCACGGCGTGTTCCAGGGCGCGACCCTGTCGAGCGAGACCACGGCGGCGGCTGTCGGCGCGGTGGGTGTCGTCCGGCGCGACCCGATGGCCATGCTGCCCTTCATCGGCTACAACGCCGGTGACTACTTCCGGCACTGGATCGAGATGGGCAAGGGCGTCGACGGCGACGCCAGCAAGCTCCCCAAGATCTTCTACGTGAACTGGTTCCGCCGTGGCGACGAGGGCCAGTTCCTGTGGCCCGGATTCGGCGAGAACAGCCGGGTGCTCAAGTGGGTCGTCGAGCGGCTGGAGGGCAAGGCCGAGGCGATCGAGACCCCGATCGGCTACGTGCCGACCGCCGACGGCATCGACGTGTCGGGCCTCGACCTGACCCGTGAGGACCTCGAGGCCGTGCTCAGGGTCGACGCCGAGGAGTGGAAGGCCGAGGTGCCGCAGATCCAGGAGTGGTTCGACAAGTTCGGCGACAAGCTGCCGGGCGTGCTCGGCGCCGAGCTGGACGCCCTCAAGGCCCGCCTCGGCATGGAGTAACCATCACTCCACAGTGGGTGCAGTGATCTAGGCGGGGAGCTCGGGCCGGAGCTCCCCGCCTTCACTGTGCGCGATCACCGCAGCAGCGCTTAAGGCAAATATTTGCTGCTCTTAAGCATTTACGCCGGAGAATCTCTTCCCCTGCGCCTCCGCAGGCAGCTAATGTCCCGCCTAATTGGATTCGACCTGGTGTGCGTAGTCGGGGCAACCGCCGGGTCGCGAGGCGGAGGTGCGCATGAAATCTCTCGCGAGGCTGACCCTGGCCGCTGCCGTCGCCGGCGGCCTGCTGGTCGTCGGAGCCCCGGCCCAGGCCGAAGACGGGATGGAACTCGTCGCGGTCAAGGAGTCGCTGCTGGCCAAGCACTACTGGTACGAGCAGACGTTCGCCGGGCACCCGGTGCTCGGCGGGTTCTACGCGAAGCACGTCAGCAAGGCCACCGGCCAGGAGACTGTGGACGATGGCCGCATCGCCGTCTCCGGGCTGCCCCGTGGCTTCGCGGCGAGCCCGGCTGTCGGCTCGTCGAAGGCCGGCCTGGCCGCCCAGCACCGTACCGGCGGGCCGGCCTACAAGTCGCGCCTCGTCGTCGTGCCCGGCGCGCAGGCCAAGCTGGCCTGGCAGGTCAGCACCGAGCCGGAGACCGGCGGGTCGGTGAGCACCCTCGTCGACGCCGGTACCGGGCAGGTCCTGTCCAGCACGCCGCTCGTCAAGCACGCCACCGGCACCGGTAAGGTCTTCGACCCGAGCCCGCTCGTCACCCAGCAGAACCCGAACCTGAAGGACACCGACCCGCTGTCGGCGTTCCAGTACAAGACGGTGACGCTGAACCGGATGACGGCTTCGAGCAAGCTGGTCGGCGACTTCGCGAACAACACCAGCAAGAAGCCGGTGACCTCGACCTCGGGCACCTACGCCTTCGACCGCTCGCAGGCCGGGTTCGAGCAGGTCATGGGGTACTACCACATCACGACCACCCAGGAGTACATCCAGAGCCTGGGCTTCACCGGCGTCAACAACGAGTCGCAGGACTACCGGACGACCGGCCTGACCGCCGACAACTCCTACTACGACCCGGCGCGTGACCAGATCACCTTCGGCACCGGCGGCGTGGACGACGCCGAGGACGCCGAGATCATCTGGCACGAGTACGGCCACGCGATCCACGACGCCCAGGTGCCCGGCTTCGGCACGACCAACGAGTCCGGCGCGATCGGCGAGGGCTTCGGCGACTACTGGGCCTACACGATGTCCCAGGCCGTCAGCCCGAACACCTCCGTCACCCCGTGGGCGTGCGTCGGCGACTGGGACGCGGTGTCCTACACCTCCAGCACCCCGCACTGCCTGCGCCGCACCGACGGCAACAAGGTGTACCCGGGTGACATCGCCGGCGAGGTGCACGACGACGGCGAGATCTGGTCCCGTGCGCTGATGGACATCAACATCGCGCTCGGCCGGACCAACGCGAACAAGGTGATCCTGGAGGCGCAGTTCGGCTTCGCCCCTGGTACCACGTTCTCCGCGGCGGCCACCAAGACCGTGGCGACCGCGCAGACCATGTTCGGCAGCACCGCCGCGACCCAGGTGAAGGCCGCCTTCCAGGCCCGAGGCATCCTCTGACCGTCTGGACCTGGTGAGGACGACGCTGGACTGCGCGTTGGGCCCGCCCGCATACAACACCGGTATGCGGGCGGGCCCGACGCTTGCCAGCCCCGCCCTCACCAGGCCACTTCAGGTGAGATCAAGATCAAAAACTTGAGTGAGGTGTACCCGGACGCGGAGATCCTGTGCAGGTTTCCTGGGTGGGGGTGCCCGACCCTGACCGGCGGGTTTATCGTGACGGTCGTGGGTCTTCGGAATCTGGTCTACTCCTTCTACGAACAGTTGCTGACCGGCAAGTTAGCCGGGAAGCCGCGGCCGCGGCATGTCGGCGTCATGGTCGACGGCAACCGCCGCTGGGCCAAGGAGATGGGCTACGTCGACCCGAACGACGGTCACCGGGTCGGAGCCGCGAAGATCGAGAACCTGATCCGGTGGTGCGACGACGCCGGGGTCGAGGTCGTGACGCTGTTCCTGCTGTCGACGGAGAACCTGAACCGGCCGGCCGCCGAACTCGACCCGCTGATCCGGATCATCGGTGACCTGGCGACCGACCTGGCCGACGACGGCAACCCGTGGCGGCTGCGCGTCGTCGGTACCCGTGACGTCCTCCCGCAGATCCTCGCGGAGCGCCTCAAGGCCGCCGAGGAGCGCACCGCGGACCGTACCGGGGGTGCGCAGGTCAACCTGGCCGTCGGGTACGGCGGCAGGCAGGAGATCGCCGACGCGGTCCGTGCGCTGCTCCAGCAGCACGCCGAGGCCGGTACCAGCATCGAGGAGCTGGCCGGCATCCTCGACGTCGACCACATCTCCGAGCACATGTACACGAAGGGCCAGCCTGATCCGGACCTGGTGATCCGGACGAGCGGGGAGCAGCGGCTGTCCGGCTTCCTGCTCTGGCAGAGCGCGTACAGCGAGTTCTACTTCCACGAGGCGAACTGGCCGGACTTCCGGCACGTCGACTTCCTGCGCGCCCTGCGGTCCTATGCCGACCGTCAGCGCAGATTCGGCGGCTGAGCACCGCTCACTCACGCGGCTCGGTGACTGGCCGGTAACACCGGGTGGCCAGGCGAGATTGCCTGTTTGTCCATAACAGCCGGTCCGCGAAGGCAAGATCTTCTCACCGAAAACTCTCGCGCCGCTACTGGCTGAGCTGCTCTCCCGGGGCTACCGTCGAAGCGTGGCCCGGCGTAGGCCCGGGTCGCGCAGGAGGCCTGAGTGAGCACACGTCGCACTTTCGTCCTTGACACTTCCGTCCTGCTCTCCGACCCGGCTGCGTTCCTGAGGTTCGCCGAGCACGAGGTCGTCATCCCGCTGGTGGTCATCTCCGAACTGGAGGCCAAGCGCCACCATCCCGAGCTCGGCTGGTTCGCCCGGCAGTCCCTGCGGCTGCTCGACGACCTGCGGATCCAGCACGGCAGGCTCGACCAGCCGTTGCCGGCCAACGACCACGGGGGCACCCTGGTCGTCGAGCTCAACCACGCCGATCCCACCGTGCTGCCCCCGGGGCTGCGCGCGGACAGCAACGACGTCCGGATCCTCGCCGTCGCGCTCAGCCTCCAGGCGGAGAAGCGCGAGACGGTGCTGGTCACCAAGGACATGCCGTTGCGGGTGAAGGCGGCGGCCGTCGGACTGCCAGCCGATGAGTACCGGCACGGGCAGGCCTCCGATCCCACGTGGACGGGCATCGCCGACCTCACGGTCGGCGAGGAGGAGATCCGGCAGCTGTACGCGGGGGAGAGTGTCGATGTCGCCGAGGCCCAGGGCCTGCCGTGCCACACCGGCCTGGTCCTGCACAGTACGAAGGGCTCGGCGCTCGCCAGGGTGCAGCCGGACAAGTCGGTCCGGCTGGTCAGGGGCGACCGGGAGGTGTTCGGCCTGCACGGCCGGTCGGCGGAGCAGCGGGTCGCGCTCGATCTGCTGCTGGACGAGTCGGTCGGCATCGTGTCGCTGGGCGGCCGGGCCGGTACCGGCAAGTCGGCGCTCGCGCTGTGCGCCGGCCTGGAGCAGACCCTCGAACGCCACCGGCACAAGAAGGTGATCGTCTTCCGCCCGTTGTACGCGGTCGGTGGCCAGGAGCTGGGCTACCTGCCCGGTTCCGAGACGGAGAAGATGTCGCCGTGGGCGCAGGCGGTGTTCGACACGCTGGGCGCCGTCATCCACGAGAACGTGCTCGACGAGGTGCTCTCGCGGGGGATGCTCGAGGTGCTGCCCCTGACGCACATCCGGGGCCGTTCGCTGCACGACGCCTTCGTGATCGTGGACGAGGCCCAGTCGCTGGAGCGCAACGTGCTGCTGACGGTGCTCTCGCGGATCGGTACAGGATCCAAGGTCGTGCTCACCCACGACGTCGCGCAACGTGACAACCTCAGGGTGGGGCGGCACGACGGCGTCACCGCCGTGATCGAGGCGCTGAAGGGGCACCCGCTCTTTGCGCACGTCACGCTGACCCGGTCGGAGCGCAGTGAGATCGCCGAAGTCGTGACCGACCTGCTGGAAGACCTTCCTATGTGATTGACGAGTAACGCAAAGTAGTGTGACCTGGGTCACAAATGGACGGCCGCGGGCTGGTGCCCGCGGCCGTCGTGCGCCAAAGTGAGCCTTTGCAGGTGTTGCCGGCGGAAGGACAGGGCGCGTGCGGCGCGGTGTGATCCGGGTTCTCGCGAGCCTCATCCTGGTGCTGGCCCTCGCGGCCGGCGGCTACATGGGCCTGAAGACCAGCACGGAGAAGGACGTCGTCTCCGACAACGCCCGGCTCGCGGCGCAGGCCACCGAACTCCAGGCCGACCGTCAGCGGATCGGCGAGCTGGACAGGGCCAGCCGTGCGGCCAGGCGCCAGGCCGAGACCGACGCCAAGGGCAGGGCCGACGAGCTGGGCAAGACCATGACGGACGCGGTCAAGGCCGCCGACGCCAAAGCCTCCAAGGCCACGCCGACCCCGACGCCGGGTGCGTCGATGGGCCCGGTGAAGCCGTACGACGGGCCGGTCCCGACCTCCTGCGCCCAGTACACGGGCCACCAGGCGGCTGGCTGCGCGCTGCTGCTGGCCGGCGGCTTCGGGCTCGACCAGATGCCCTGCCTGTCCAAGCTGTGGACCAAAGAGAGCAAGTGGAACGTGACCGCGAAGAACTCTTCTTCGGGCGCGTACGGCATCCCGCAGGCCCTGCCGGGCAGCAAGATGGCCACCGTGGGCTCCGACTGGCAGACCAGCGCCGAGACGCAGATCAAGTGGGGCCTCGGGTACATCAAGGGCCGGTACGGCACGCCGTGCGGTGCCTGGTCGCACTCGCAGGCGACCGGCTGGTACTAGGTAGTACCCGGCCGGCCGCCCTGGTGCCGGTGCTCCCTGGCTAGTCCGTGGTGCTGTAACTCAGCCAGGTACTGGTGATCTCCCGGGCCTGCCGGGCCTGATCGGGTGTGATCAGCCCGCCGACATCGCAGTGCCGGCTGAGCAGATGCTCGACCTGGGCCCGTTCCTCGGGGGTGATCGTCCACAATGCCGAGACGGACGTGCCGTCGTCGTGCCAGTCCACAATGCTCAGAGTGTGCCGTTCAGTCATCACTGTCTCCGCACTGCTAGGTGGACATGCGGGTACAGACTGCGCTCACTGCTTGCTGACTGTCCATTGCCGCGCGCCAGAAACGGCCGCTGGTCCAGCGTACCGCCGGCCATTCGGCCCGGGGGAAAAACCGGCATTCCTGTGTCGGATGCCCGTCGCACTTGGGAGGCTGTTTCACATAGCTTGAGCCCTTAACATGGGTTTCATCCCAATTGGAGGTCCCGGTATGCGTCGCAGCCTCGTCCTCATCGCCTTCACCGCACTGCTCGCCCTGGTCGTCCCGGCTGCCCCGGCCCTGGCCGACGACGCCGAGATCGTCGGCGGCTCGCCGGCCGCGGCGGGGGAGTTCCCGTGGGTCGTGCACCTCTCGATGGGCTGCGGCGGATCCCTGTACCGCAAGGACCTCGTCCTCACCGCCGCCCACTGCGTCGACGGCAGCGGCCCAGACACCAGCATCGAGGTCACGACGGGTGCGAACTGGCGGCGGCCGGCGGCGAAGGTCCGCTCCCAGTCGGTACGCCGGGCGCCCGGCTTCCAGGACGTCACCGAGGGCCGGGACTGGGCGCTGATCAAGCTGGCCAAGCCGATCGAGGCCCCCACCCTGCCGCTCGCCTCCGACGGCACCCTCGACAGCGGACAGTTCACAGTGGTCGGCTGGGGCGCGACGAAGGAAGACGGCTGGAGCGTCGACCAGCTCCGCAAGGCACAGGTGCCGTTCGTCGCCGACGAGCCGTGCGGGCGGAACTACCGGCGCGCCGGGTACGGCTTCGTCGCGGCCGAGATGCTCTGCGCCGGGGCTGCTGGCAAGGACTCGTGCCAGGGCGACTCGGGCGGCCCGATGGTACGCAGGGACGCGGCTGGCCAGTGGCGTCAGGTCGGCATCGTGAGCTGGGGCAAGGGCTGCGCGCGCGCCGACTTCCCCGGCGTGTACACGCAGGTGTCACGCTTCCAGGCCGCGATCAGGAACGCGGCCGCCGGGATGTGACGGAAAAGGGGGCACCGGCCGGTGCCGGTGCCCCCTTTTCCGTGTGGTCACTCGGAGCCGTCGAAGTCCACGAGCGAGTAGCCGCGGAGCTTCTCCAGCCGGTGGTAGGAGTCGATCACGCGGGTCGTCCCCGACTTCGACCGCATCACGATCGACTGGGTGTAGGCGCCGCCGGACCGGTACCGGACGCCCTTGAGCAGGTCGCCCGTCGTGATGCCGGTCGCGCAGAAGAACATGTTGTCGCCGCGCACCAGGTCGTCGGTCGTGAGTACCCGGTCGAGGTCGTGGCCGGCGTCGATCGCCTTCTGCCGCTCGTCGTCGTCCTTCGGCCAGAGCCGGCCGTGCAGCGCGCCGCCCATGCACTTGAGCGCGACGGCGGCGATGATGCCCTCGGGCGTGCCGCCGATGCCGAGCAGGACGTCGACCTCGCTGCCCTCACGCGCGGCGCTGATCGCGCCGGCCACGTCACCGTCGGAGATGAAGCGGATCCGGGCGCCGGCGTCGCGGACCTCCTGCACCAGGCTGGCGTGCCGTGGCCGGTCGAGGATGCACACCGTGACGTCGGAGACGCTGCCCTTCTTCGCCTTGGCGATCCGGCGCAGGTTCTCCTTGATCGGGGCGGAGAAGTCGATGACGTCGGCGGCGTCCGGGCCGACGGCCATCTTCTCCATGTAGAACACGGCAGAGGGGTCGAACATCGCGCCACGCTCGGTCACCGCGAGGACGGCGATCGAGTTGGGCATGCCCTTCGACATCAGGGTCGTGCCGTCGATCGGGTCCACCGCCACGTCCACCTCGGCGCCGGAGCCGTCGCCGACCTGCTCGCCGTTGTAGAGCATCGGGGCGTTGTCCTTCTCGCCCTCGCCGATGACGACCGTGCCGCGCATCGGCACCGAGTTGATCAGGAGCCGCATCGCGTCGACGGCAGCCCCGTCCCCGCCTTCCTTGTCGCCACGGCCCACCCAGCGCCCGGCGGCCATCGCTGCCGCCTCGGTCACGCGGACCAGGTCCAGGGCCAGGTTGCGGTCAAGTTCCTCGGTACGGCGGGCTGCGGACATCGGCGTCCTCCTCGTCGGCGGGGTGGGTCGTCGCCTCATCCTGTCAGGTCGCCCTGCCCGTCCGGTGACATGGGTCATCAGGGAGCATGGAGCACGTGAGCGTATTCCAGGAGAGCCCCCGGCTGGGCAAGCCCGCGCGCAGCAGCCGGAACGCCAAGGACATGGCGTACTCGATGCTGGCCCTGCTCATCCCGATCGCCCTCATGGTGATCCTGTACCGGTTCCTCGGCGGCGAGTCACCCACCGTGATCGACCCGTCCGGCACCTACGCCGCGGCCCGCAACTCCGCCACGTACCAGGTGCTCGAGCCGAAGCCGGTGCCGAAGGGCTGGCACGCCTCCACGGCGACCCTCGACGCTGGCATGCTCCGGGTCGGGTACGCCGGGCCGGACGACGCGTACCTCCAGGTCACCGAGTCCAGCCAGCAGGCAGAGGCCGTGCTGGAGGCCGCGATGGGCAAGGGATCGGCGCCGCGCGGTACCGCACAGGTCAACGGCGCGTCCTGGCAGCTCTACGAGGGCACGAAGGGTGACCGGGCCCTGGTCCTGATGGAGCCGAACCGGACGATCGTGCTCGCCGGGCGCACCCCGGAAGCCCAGCTCAAGGCTTTCGCCGAGTCCCTGAAGCCCTAGGGGTACGAGTCGTGACAGAGCTGGACTTCCTGGTCCTCACCGCCGCAGAGCGCGCGCAAGGCGCCAGCCTCAGCAGCGTGACCTTCTCGATGGACTGGACCGGCGAGGAGTACCCCGGCCAGCTCGCGGCGTTCGCCGCCAGCCGGGTGCGAGCCACCGGAGCCCAGCCAGCCGACGACGTTTTCGCCCTCCCGGAAGCTCCGGACGACCCGGCTCCGGGCCGTGGTGACTACCCGGTCCGCCAGCTCGACCACCTGGCAGGCGCGCTGGAGACCCTCGGCTGCACGCTCCTGCTGCACGACACCGGTACCGACACGTACGAGCTCCTGATCGCGCTGACCAGCGGCGATGACCTGACCGGCCTGGCACACGAGGGCTCACCGGTGCGGGCCTGGGGCTCCGATACCGGGATCACCCTGGTCAGCCTGGACTGCCCGGGCTGCTCGGACATGCTGGTCTGGGAACTTCCGTCAGCCGAGACCCTGGCCGGTGAACGCTGCTCCTGCGGGGCCGCGCTGTTCGACACCGACGGCAGCCCGATGCCCGGGGTCGTCCTCCACGACTAGTGCAGCCCGGCTAGCCCTCGCCGGCGGGCTTGCGGGCGGCTTCGAGGCGGACCCTGGCCCCCTCCAGCCACTCCTGGCACACGGCGGCCAGCTTCTCGCCGCGCTCCCACAGGGCCAGGGACTCCTCCAGGCTCACGCCGCCGGCCTCGAGCCGCTCGACGACCTGGGCCAGCTCCGCCCGTGCTTCCTCGTACGTCATGACTCCACCAGCGCTTTCAGCTCGCCCTCGTCCAGCCTGATCCTGACCCGGTCGCCGGGTGCGACCTCGCCCTCGGCCCGCACCACGTGCCCGTCGGCCCGCTGCACGATCGCGTACCCCCGGGCCAGCGTCGCCGCCGGGCTCAGCGCCCGCAGCCGGGCCAGCGTGTGCTCCAGCTCTGAGCTGGCCCGGTCGAGCCGGTGACCGAGCGTACGGGCCGCCCGGTCCCTGACCTGCGACACGTCGGCCGCCCGGGTGTCGATGATCGCCTCGGGGCGGGCCAGCACCGGCCGGCTCCGCAGCGCGGCGATCCGGTGTTCCTCCCGGTCGAGGAGGCCGGCGATGGCGCGGTCGAGCCGGGTACGGGCGATGTTCAGCCCTCTGAGTTCCTCCGACAGGTCGGGCACGACGCGCTTGGCGGCGTCGGTCGGCGTGGAGGCGCGCAGGTCGGCGACGTAGTCCAGGAGCGGGGTGTCCGGCTCGTGGCCGATCGCGGAGACCACCGGGGTGCGGCAGGCCGCGACGGCCCGGCACAGCGCCTCGTCGGAGAACGGCAGCAGGTCCTCGACGCTCCCGCCGCCCCGGGCGATGATGATCACGTCCACGGCCGGGTCGGCGTCGAGCGCCCGCAGCGCCTCGATGATCGCCGGAACGGCTGCCCCGCCCTGTACCGGCGTGTTGATCGTGGTGAACTCCACGGACGGCCAGCGCCGGAGAGCGTTGGTCTGCACGTCGTGCTCCGCCGCGCTGGCCCGCCCGGTGATCAGGCCGATCCGGCCCGGCAGGAACGGCAGCTTCCGCTTCCGGGCCCGGTCGAACAGCCCCTCGGCTGCCAGCAGCTTCTTCAGCTTCTCCAGCCTGGCCAGCAGCTCGCCGAGCCCGACCTGGCGCAGCTCGTCGGCGCGGAGCGAGAACGTGCCCCTGGCCGGGTAGAAGTCCGGTTTGGCGTGCACGACCACCCGTGCGCCCTCACGCAGCGGCGGCTCGCACGCGTCGATCGCCGCCCGCCGGATCGTCACCTGCATGCTGATGTCGGCCGAGGGGTCGCGCAGGGTGAGGAACGCGGTGTTCTGGCCGGGGCGCCGGGAGAGCTGGGCGATCTCGCCGTCCACCCAGACCGTGCCCAGCCGGGAGATCCACTCGGCGATCTTGGCGCTGACGACCCGGACCGGCCACGGTTCCTCCGGGCTGCTCTTGGTCATCGGGCAAGCCTGGTCATCGGGCAAGCCTATGGCATGGGTGCTCACCCGGTCGCGATCATGGCGGCTGGGTGCTGGTCACGTAGACTTGGCCGCGTGTCTGAGCCTGTGAAGCGTGTCCTCCTCGCCAAGCCCCGTGGTTACTGCGCCGGGGTAGACCGTGCCGTGGAGACCGTGAAGGAGGCGCTGGCCCTCTACGGTGCGCCGATCTACGTCCGCAAGGAGATCGTGCACAACCGGCACGTCGTCGAGACGCTGCGTGCCCAGGGCGCGATCTTCGTCGAGGAGAACGAGGAGGTGCCGGAGGGCTCCACGGTGATCTTCTCCGCGCACGGCGTGGCCCCGGTCGTGTACGAGGAGGCCCGCCAGCGCAACCTGCGCGCGATCGACGCCACCTGCCCGCTCGTGACCAAGGTGCACAACGAGGCCAAGCGCTTCGCGGCCGAGGGCTACGACATCGTGCTGATCGGGCACGAGGGCCACGAGGAGGTCATCGGCACGATGGGCGAGGCCCCGGCGTCGATCCAGCTCGTCGACGGCCCGGACGGCGTGGACAACGTGCAGGTCAAGGACCCGAGCCGGGTGGTGTGGCTGTCGCAGACCACGCTGTCGGTGGACGAGACGATGCAGACCGTCGAGAAGCTCCGCACGAAGCTCCCGCTGCTGATGTCCCCGCCGTCCGACGACATCTGCTACGCCACGCAGAACCGCCAGCTGGCCGTCAAGGAGCTGGCCCCGGAGTGCGACGTCATGATCGTGGTCGGCTCGACCAACTCGTCGAACTCGGTCCGGCTGGTCGAGGTGGCCGTCGACGCTGGTGCCGACGCCGGCTACCTGGTCGACTTCGCCCACGAGATCCAGGAGGAGTGGCTGGCCGGCGCGACCACCGTGGGCCTGAGCTCCGGGGCGTCCGTGCCGGACGAGCTGGTGATGGACGTGCTGAAGTTCCTCGCCGACCGGGGATTCGGGCAGGTCACCGAGTTCACCACGGCTGAGGAGCGGCTGACGTTCTCCCTGCCGCAGGAGCTCAAGCGCGACATGAAGGCAGCGGGCCGGATCTAGGAGTTCGCGCCAGGCTCCGCCAAACAACCCGATTTTGTCGTACCCCCGGGTGAGGATGGGGGCATGGCAGAGACTTATCAGCCCGGTGCGCCCATGTGGGTCGACATCGGCAGCACGGACGTCCCCGGCGCCATCGCGTTCTACGGTGGCCTGTTCGGCTGGGAGGCCGAGGACCTCGGCCCTGACGCCGGTGGTTACCTGCTCTTCCGGCAGAAGGGCAAGCAGGTCGCTGGCCTCGGCCCGGCCACGGATCCCGATCGCGGCACGTCCTGGGCGACGTATTTCGCGACGGACGACGTGGACGAGACCACTGCCCGGGTGGAAGCCAACGGCGGCAAGGTGATCGTCCCGCCGATGGACGTCATGGACCAGGGCCGGATGGCTGTCTACACCGACCCGGCCGGCGTGTTCTTCTCCGCCTGGCAGCCCGGTGTCCACAAGGGAGCGGAGCTGGCCGGCGAGCACGGCACCCTGGGCTGGGCCGAGCTGCTCACCCCGGACGTGGCCGGCGCGAAGACGTTTTACTCCGCGGTGCTCGGCGTCAGCACGCGCGACGTGCCGATGAACGACCAGGGCGCGCTGTACACGCTGCTGGAGACCGGTGGGTCCTCGGTGGCCGGTGCCATGCCGCTGACCCCGGACATGGGTGACACGCGGCCGGCCTGGAACATCTACTTCGTCGTCGACGACGTGGACGTCTCGGCGGACCGTGCGGTCGAGCTGGGCGCGACGGAGCTGGTCAGGATGGATTCCGAGGCCGGCAGGCTGGCCTGGCTGATCGATCCGCAGGGCGGCGGGTTCTGCGTCATCAAGCCCAACCCGGACTACGCGCCGTAACGGCGGTTCAGCCACGGCGGCCCCAGCTGGCCGCCGTGGCTGAGATCCAGGCCACCCTTGCGGGGTCCCCGGGAGCCGTGGCACTCTTTCGGAGGTCCTGTTGTCGTCCGATCGGAGTCAGGCCGTTGATCTTCTAATCCGCCAGATGCGCTGAGCCGCCGCCTCCTGTCGCGTGCGTGTGCTCGCCCTGCCGGGTTAGAGGTCGTTCCCGCTTTCCGCGGATCTTCTGTGTACCTCTGGCGCATCCATGCCGCTCTGTCCTATTTGACTGTGCGTGCATCAGCTTCGCATGAGCACCCGGGTAGGTCTGGTGTGGAGGCGCTTGCGCCGGAACGCCGGGCCTACCTGACGGCGGGTGCTGCGAAGCTGCCGGTGGTATGGGGGTTGTTTTGCTAAAAGCCATTTCTTTGGGGATGCAGTACGACGGCGAGCTGCTGTTCGAGGACGTGAGCTTCGTCCTCGGTACCGGGGATCGGGTCGGGCTGGTTGGCCCGAACGGCGCCGGCAAGTCCACGCTGCTCAAGCTGCTGGTCGGGCACGAGCGGCCCAGCCAGGGGCACGTGGAGCGGGCTCCGGGGCTGCGGATCGGGTTCTTCGCGCAGCAGGTACCGGATTCCGATCTTGCTCTGGGGGACTTTCTCCGTGGTGAGCTGGGATCGGTGGCCCGTGAGCTGGAAGCGGCCCTCGCGTCGTCCGACCTGGACGGTTACGCAGAGGCGCTGGACCGGTGGGAGCTGGCCGACGGCTGGGCCTTCGAGGCCAGGCTGGACGCGGTGAAGGCCAGGCTGGGCATCACGGCGCTGCCGGACGACCGTCCGCTGGGGATGGTCAGCGGCGGCGAGCAGGCCAGGGTGATGCTGGCCAAGGTGCTGCTGGACGATCCGGACGTGCTGGTGCTCGACGAGCCGACGAACCACCTGGACGCGGAGGGTTCGGCGTGGCTGGCGGAGTTCCTGGGCGGCTTCGGCGGCGGGGTGCTCGTGATCAGCCACGACCGGGCGTTCCTCGACCGGGCCGTCAACCGGATCTACGAACTCGACGGGATCCACACCGAACTTCAGACGTACGAGGGGGGCTACACCGCCTACCGCGCGGAGAAGGCCCGCCGATGGCAGCGGCTGCTGCTCGACTTCGAGGCGCAGGAGAAGTACCGCGTGAAGCTCGAAGCCGAGATCGCGGCGATGAAAGCGAGGTCAGTTGAGGAAGAGGCAAAGAATCCGCGCGCACCGGGCAAGCGGCGGATCGCCCGGATGGTCGCCCGCAAGGCAGTCGTCCGGCAGGCGAGACTGGCCCGGCAGCTCCAGTCGGCACGCTGGGTGGCAGAGCCGGAGAGCCGGCCGTCGCTGAGCCTGGCATTCGACGCGAGCCCGGTCGGGCTGACCGGCGCGGGGCTGACGGTCGAGCCGGGTGAGCGGCTGCTGATCTCGGGGCCGAACGGGGCCGGCAAGACGACGCTGCTCCGCCAGCTGGCCGGGGAGGACGCGGTGCTGCTGCCGCAGGTCCACGACGAGCTGCGGACGGACACGACGGTGCTGGAGTACTTCCGTGCGCACGTGCCGGTCTATGTGGACGAGGCGGAGGCCCTGCTCACCGGGTATCTGTTCGGGCCGGACGAGTGGGGTGCGAAGCTGTCGACCCTGTCGGCCGGTGAGCTGCGCCGCCTGCTGCTCGCCGTCATGGTCAACACGCCGGGCAAGGTGCTGCTGCTCGACGAGCCGACCAACTACCTCGACTTCGACATCCTGGACGTGGTCGAGGAGGCGCTGCGGGCCTACGAGGGGACGCTGGTGATGGTCACCCACGACGCGTACTTCGCCGAGGCGGTCGGCTACACCAGGGAACTGTCCCTAGCCGGATGAGTAGCGGCGTTCGAGGGGAATCAGGGAGTCGTTCTCGCTCGCGACCAGTTCCGGTGCCTGGAGCTGGCGCGGGCCGAGTTCGACCTGGCCGGGCGTCTCGATCGGCTCGCCGGAGACGCCGAGGTCGGCGAGCTTGCGGGCGCTGACCAGTACCCGGCTCTCCAGCGAGCCGACGGCCTTGTTGTAGGCGGTGACGGCCCCGCCGAGCGAGGCGCCCAGCTTGCCCATGTGCCCGCCCATCGTCGCCAGCCTGCTGTACAGCTCGCGGGCGATCCGGTGCACTTCGAGGGCGTTGGCGGCGAGGGCTTCCTGCCGCCAGGCGTAGGCGACCGTCCTCAGGAGAGCGATGAGGGTCGCCGGGGTGGCCAGCACGATGTTGCGGGCGAAGGCGTGTTCCATCAGGGTCGCGTCGCGCTGGAGTGCGGCATCGAGGAAGGCGTCTGCCGGTACGAAGAGCACGACGAACTCGGGGCTGTTGTCGAAGGCCGCCCAGTACTCCTTGGCCGCCAGCACGTCCACGTGTGCCCGG
Source organism: Longispora albida DSM 44784 (assembly GCF_000379825.1). Taxonomy (GTDB): domain Bacteria; phylum Actinomycetota; class Actinomycetes; order Mycobacteriales; family Micromonosporaceae; genus Longispora; species Longispora albida. The sequence goes on along the minus strand of NZ_KB903834.1, from coordinate 250,814 downwards.
AGCTGGCGCGCGTGGCTGCTCAGGTGGCCCTCGCGTTCGGCGTCGTCGCGGGATTCCATCGCCGACAGGTACCCGGCGAAGGGCACCTTGGCGTCCACCACCACCTGCTTCTCGCCGGCGAGCCGGACGACCATGTCCGGGCGGACGCCCCGGCCGTCGTTCGCCGAGGTCACCTGTTCGGAGAAGTCGCAGTGTTCGAGCAGCCCCGCGGCCTCCACGATCCGGCGCAGCTGGTGCTCGCCCCACCGGCCGCGTACCTGCGGGGCGCGCAGTGCCGCCACGAGCTGGCTGGTCTCGGTGCGGAGCTGGTCGGACACGATCGTCATCTGGCCGACCTGGGTACGCAGCTGGGCGTAGGCGTCGACCCGGTCGCGTTCGAGCTCGGCGACGCGCTGCTCGTACCGGGCGATGGTGTCCCGCAGCGGCGCGACCACGTCGGCGAAGCTGTCCTTCTGGACCCGGGCCGCGTCGGCTGTCAGGGCTCGCAGCGACTGTTCGAGCCGGTCTTCGCCTTCGAGGGCTGCGGTCAGCCGGGCGCGGTCCGCAGCGGAGCGGGCGGTCTCGGCCGCCGAGCGGGCGCGGGCGGCGAACCAGCCCAGCGCCCCGCCGATCGCCAGGCCGAGGAGCAGCAGCACAATCTCCATGCTCCGAGCATGCCCCATCATGCGGAACTGGCCGGGGTGGCGCTCCGGGAGCTGCCGCACGTAGCCGAGGATCGTCACGCGGACCGGAGCCGGGCCTTGCCCCGGGCGCGGGCCCAGAGGATCGCGGCCACAGTGGACAGTGCGACGACGCCGAAGGCCGCGAGGGTCTGGCCGTCCGGGTGGATCAGCGACTGGCCGCGCCCGGCCTGCCAGGCGACGACGGCGAACAGCCCGGTGTAGCCGAGTGCGGCGATCCGGATCAGCCGGGCCCGGGTGGCCTCGTCGCGCAGCCAGTGCACACGGGTGGCGAGCATGCCCAGTACGGCGGCGAGGACGAGCAGGAGGTGGATGCCGTGCAGGCCGGCGAAGTGCGGTACGCGGAAGTCGCCGCCCGTGACGCTCCAGTTGGTGATGGGCATGCCGTGGCCGTCGAGGTCACCGATGCCGTGGCCCTGGTACATGGTGACGGAGGTGCCGTTGGCGTCGACGACCGTGCGCTGCTGGATGTTCGTCGCCATCCAGAACACCGGGACGAACATCCCTGCGACAGCCAGGCCCAGCCCCCAGCGGATCGCCCTGCTCAGCGCCTGCCCGCCGTCGTGCTGGCAGAGGACGAGGACCACGATCACGAGCTGGGTGAGGAAGAGCCCGGCCACGCCGGAGGTGAAGATCTGCGTCGCGAGCTGGGTCAGCGGATCGTCCACATTGGCGTTGAAGTGGCTGAACGTGCCCCGCGCCGCCTGCATCGTGATCGCCGCGACCTCGACGACCGAGGCGACGGCGAAGATCGTCCCCGCCCACCAGCCGGTCCGCCTGGCCCGCGTCATCCGGGCGATCAGCCAGGCCAGCGTGCCGGTGTAGAGGGCGAAGGCGAAGCCGAACTTCAGCGGCTTCACCCACACCGACTCGCCCATCAGGACCCGGTCGTCCAGTGCCATCCCGGCCAGCGACACCAGGACCAGGCCGAACAGCAGGCCCGCCGTGACCAGCAGCGGCCGGTGCCATTCCCGAAGCTTCACAGTTCTCTCCTCGCAACGTTTGCCGATAGCCAAACGCTACGTTGCGTTCAGATCTGACTCAACACAAGAGGGGGGCCCGTAAGCCATAATCCCTGTTAGATTCCCTGATCATCATTGCGTCGATCGTGAAGCTAAACGCAACCAGGCCCGAGGTGCGTTGCGATCAGATGGCGTCGAACGCAATAATGGCCCACGGGACAACCCTCATCGCGTACCCGGAGGAGAGCCAGCAGTGACCGCACCCAGGCTGACCCACGACGACCGCCGGTACATCGCGGCCCGGCTGGCCGAAGGCACCGGCTATGCCGAGATCGCCCGGCTTCTCGACCGGCCGACCTCCACGATCAGCCGCGAGGTGAACCGCAACGGCGGCCCGGGCCGGTACCGTGCCGACCAGGCCCAGCGCGCCGCGGCCGCCCGGGCGAGGCGGCAGCCGGGCCGGCCGGCCGAGGCGACGCCGGCCAGCCGCGATCCGGAGGCCGTCCGGGAGTTCCGCGAGCAGCTGACCGGGATCATCGTCCACAGCGGACTGCCGAGAGCTGCCGCCGCCGCCCTCGTGTACCTGTTCACCAGCGATACCGGGAGCATGACGGCCGCGGAGCTGACCGCGCAGCTCCGCGTCAGCCCGGCGACGGTCTCCAAGGCGGTCGGCGACCTCGAACGGCAGCAGCTCATCCGGCGGGAGCCCGACGGGCGGCGCGACCGGTACGTGGTCGACGACGACGTGTGGGTGCAGGCGTGGCTGGCCAGCGCCCGGATGAACTTCATGCTCGCCGAGGCCGTCCGGCAGGGCGCGTCGATTCTGGGGGACGACACGCCGCCCGGCAACCGGCTGCGGAACACCGGCCGGTTCCTTGAAGCCGTCAACCAGGAGATGCTCCAGGCCGCCGAGCGCTGGCGGCAGGTGTTCGAGCACTCATAAGAGGTCCTGACCGAGCCTCGCCAAGCGGTACTTTCGAGACATGAGCACTCTCAGTGTCTTCCTCGTGCTGGTGGTCATCGCGGCAGCCGTGGCACTCGTCGGGTTCTTCCTCTGGCAGCGGCAGGCCAAGGAGCTGGCCGACGCGCGGGCCGAGGCGATGCGCTGGTACGACCGGCTCGGCGGCCAGGTGATGAACCTGCACGGCGAGGACACCGCCACCCGGCAGGCGCTCGCCGACGCCGGCGAGCGGTACAACGCGGCCGGAGCCCAGCTGGAGCAGTCGAAGACCGCCCGGCAGTTCGAGCTGGCGGGGGACACGGCGCTGGAAGGGCTGGCGTACGTCAGGGCCGCCAGGATCGCGATGGGGCTCGACCCTGGCCCCGACCTGCCGGAGCTGGCCGGGCAGCGCCGCGCCGGGGTGCTCACGAAGGAACGCCGGGTCGAGGTGCAGGGCCAGGTGCTGACGGCCGGGCCGTCAGCCGGGCCGCAGACCCCGTACTACTACCCGGGCGGGACGGTCTCCGGGCGGCCGGTGCCCGGCGGCTGGTACTCGACGCCGTGGTGGAAGACCGCGCTGATCGGCGGGGCCGGGGCGATCGGGACGATGCTGATCTTCGACGCGCTGTTCAGCCCGGCCTTCGCCGACCCCGGCTACGACGCCTACGCGGCCGGCTACGACTCGGGCTTCGGCTCCGGGTACCAGGAGGGCCTCGGCTCGGGGACCGACGACCAGCTCGGCGACGCCGGCGGCGGTGGCGGGTACGACGGGGGCGGCTTCGACAGCGGCGGGTACGACGGCGACTTCGGCGGGGACTTCTGACCGGCCGGTTACTGCGAGATGTAGTGCAGGATCACGTTGTGGGCGTGCCGGGCCTTCTCGTCGCCACGGAAGTCCACCTCGTAGGTGTGCGTGCCGACGTGCACCGCGATCGAGCCGGTGGAGAAGAACTGGCCGGCCCACGACTTGTTGGCCAGCACGCTCACGCTGCTGATCTTCGAGTACGGGATGCTGGTGATCGCGACCTTCTTGCCGACGAACGACTTGTCCTGCACGATCACCCGGCGGGTGGTCAGGCCCATGAAGCCGGTGCCGACGCCGATCGCGTCGTACACGGCGATGATCTGCTCGCCGGGCAGCAACCCGGAGCGGATCTGCTCGAACTGTTCCTTGCGGTCGTACACAGGGGCTGGTGCGGTCATGCCTCCCAACGTAACCAGGGCCCGCCAGCACCCGTGATCTTCACGTCTGATTTCCGCCAGCCTCCGGCCGCCCGGCTGGGCACTATTGACCCGTGGAACTGGACTTCGACCGGTGTTACCGGACCATCGTGGCGCGGGACGCGCGCTTCGACGGGTGTTTCATCATGGCGGTCAGCACCACCGGGATCTACTGCCGGCCGAGCTGCCCGGCCGTCACCCCGAAGCGGCAGAACGTCTCGTTCTACCCCTCGGCCGCGGCTGCCCAGCGCGGCGGGTACCGGGCGTGCCTGCGCTGCCGCCCCGACGCCGCCCCCGGCTCGCCCGACTGGGACGTCCGGGCCGACGTGGTCGGCCGGGCACTCCGCCTGATCGGGGACGGGGTGGTCGACCGGGAGGGCGTGCCGGGGCTGGCCCGGCGGCTCGGGTACACCGAGCGGCACCTCAACCGGATGCTCACCGCCGAGCTGGGCGCCGGACCGCTGTCCCTGGCCAGGGCGCAGCGGGCGCAGACGGCTCGTACCCTGATCGAGAACACCGACCTGGGCCTGGCCGAGATCGCGTTCGCGGCCGGGTTCGGCAGCGTGCGGCAGTTCAACGACACGGTGCTGGAGGTCTTCGCCGCGACCCCGTCGGCGTTGCGGGCCCGGCGCAAACCGGCGAGCGGCAACGGGCTGCGGCTCCGGCTGCCGTACCGGGCGCCCTTCGACAGCTCCAGTGTCTTCGACTTCCTGACTGGTCACGCCGTGGCGGGCGTGGAGTCCGCCGAGGACGGGTACAGCCGCCGGATCCGGCTGCCGCACGGGCCGGGCGAGGTGAAGCTGGAGCCCGGCAAGGGGCACGTCACCGCGACGCTGACCCTCGCGGACCTGCGCGACCTGGCCCCGGCCGTGGCGCGCTGCCGCCGGCTGCTCGACCTCGACGCCGACCCGGAAGCGGTGAGCCTGGTGCTCGGCGCCGACCCGGTACTGGCTGAGGCTGTTACTGCGGCCCCCGGCGTCCGGATGCCCCGCACAGTGGACGGTTTCGAGGCGACAGTCCGGGCCATCGTCGGCCAGCAGGTCTCGATCGCCTCGGCACGTAACGTCGCGGCGAAGCTGGTCCGCGACGGCCTGTTCCCCGACCCCGAGGCGCTGCTGGCCCTGCCGGACGAGGCGTTCGCGATGCCGGCCAGGCGCCGCGAGACGCTCAGGGCCCTGGCCAGCGCGGCGCTCGCCGGGGACATCGATCTTGACGGGGGCTCCGACCGGGAGGCTGCCCGCAGGGCACTGCTCGCCCTGCCCGGTGTCGGGCCGTGGACCGCCGGCTACGTGGCCCTGCGCGCCCTCGGCGACCCCGACGTCCTGCTCGACACCGACCTGATCATCCGCAGGACCGCCGGGCGGCTCGGCATCACCGACCTGGCCGCGCACGCTGAGCGCTGGCGGCCCTGGCGGTCCTACGCCATGCTCTACCTCTGGAGGCTTTCATGAGTTACGCGACCATTGTCACCCCAGCCGGCCCGTTCACGACGATCGCGGACAACGACGGCGCCGTCCTGGCCAGCGGCTTCACCACCGACACGGCCGCGCTGCTGCCCCAGGTCCACAAGAGCCTGCTGCCTGAGATCGAGCTGTCCGAGCGCGCCGAGCTGGGCGAGGTCACCGAGGCCGTCGTCCGGTACTTCGACGGCGAGGTCACCGCGATCGACAAGGTGCCGGTACGCCTGGCCGGCGGCGAGTTCCTCGTGCACGCCCGCCAGACGCTGCGCACGGTGACCACGCCTGTCACGTACACCGAGCTCGCCGAGCTGTCCGGCCGCCCGAGCGCCGTACGGGCAGCCGCGATGGCCTGCGCCGGCAACCCGGCTGCCCTGTTCGTGCCGTGCCACCGCGTCGTGCGGATCGGCGGGGCGCTGGCCGGGTTCCTGTGGGGGCTCGACGTCAAGCGTCACCTGCTCGGGCACGAGGCCGCCGCGTACACAGTGTGAGGGGTCTTGCCATCAACCTAGGTTGAGGTTGGACACTGCCGGCGTGCGCAGACGCATCGAAGGAAAGAGACGGCCCGGGGAGCGGAAAAAGGGGCGGCACGCACCCACACGGCGCGGTTATGGTCGCCAGGTGCCGGCTGACAATGATAGTTCCCCAGTCCGCAATCCGATTTCTAGCTTATGGCGGCTCCGGGTCTATGTGTTCCCGCAGCTGCCGACCATGCTGGTCCTCCTCCTCTCCGCCTTCCTGGGCGTCGGGGCCAGCATCGTCATCCCCCTCGTGACCCGCAGCGTCATCGACGGCCCGGTCAGGCACGGCGACGAGTCGGGCCTGGTCTGGCTGGGCCTGCTCGCCCTCGCGCTGGGCGTGGTCGAGTCCGGCCTGATCCTGCTCCGCCGCTGGACCATGTCGAACGTGACGCTGCGGATCGAAACCCAGATCCGTGACGATCTGTACCGGCACCTCCAGAAGCTCCCGGTCGCCTTCCACGACCGGTGGCAGTCCGGCCAGCTGCTGTCCAGGGCGACGTCCGACCTGGGCGCGATGCGCCGCTTCCTGGGCTTCGGCCTGATCTTCGGCGTCGTCAACGTCGCCATCTACGTCACCGTCGTGGTCCTGCTGATCCAGCTGTACTGGCCGCTGGGCGTGCTGGTCGGCCTGATCGCGCTGCCGCTGTTCTGGATCAGCCGCGGCTTCAGCAGGCAGTACCTGGTGATGTCCCGCGCCGTGCAGGACCAGACCGGCGACCTGGCCACCCTGGTCGAGGAGTCCGCGGTCGGCATCCGCGCGATCAAGTCCTTCGGCCGGGACAGGTTCATGGCTGCCAGGTTCGGCACGAACGCGGCGAAGCTCCGCGACACCTCCGTCGACCGGGCCCGGATGCTGTCCCGGTTCTGGCCGATGTTCGACTCGGTGTCCGGGGTGACCCTGGGCATCGTGCTCGTCGCCGGGGTGTACGCGGTGTCGAAGGGCGAACTCACGATCGGCGGCCTGGTCGCCTTCGTCAGCCTCCAGCTCATGCTGGTCTGGCCGATCGAGACGATGGGCTGGATCATCGCGCACGGCCAGGAGGCCATGACGGCCGCCGACCGGCTGTACGAGGTGTTCGACGCCGAGCCGACCGTGGTGGACCGGCCCGGCGCCGTTGCCGTTGACCCAGCGGAGGTCAGGGGGCACCTGCGTTTCGAGGGCGTCCGGTTCGCCTACGGTGACACGCCGGTACTGGACGGCGTCGACCTCGACATCCGGCCCGGCGAGACGATGGCGCTCGTCGGCGTGACCGGATCGGGCAAGACCAGCCTGGTGGCGCTGGTCCCGAGGCTGTACGACGTGGACGAGGGCCGCATCACGCTGGACGGCCGCGACATCCGCGACTTCACCGTCGACTCGCTCCGGCAGACCGTGGCGACGGCGTTCGAGGACCCGACGCTGTTCTCGATGAGCGTCCGGGAGAACCTGACGCTCGGCAACCCGGACGCGAGCGACGAGGACGTGGAGGAGGCGCTGCGGGTCGCGCAGGCCGGCTTCGTCCACGAACTGCCGTGGGGGCTGGAGACCCGGGTCGGCGAACAGGGCCTGTCCCTGTCCGGCGGGCAGCGGCAGCGGCTCGCGCTGGCCCGCGCCGTCCTCGGCCGCCCGAGGGTACTCGTCCTCGACGACCCGCTGTCCGCGCTCGACGTGCACACGGAAGCGCTGGTGGAGGAGGCACTCAAGCGGGTACTGGCCGGGACGACCGCGCTGCTCGTCGTCCACCGCCCGTCGACGGTGGCGCTCGCCGACCGGGTCGCGCTGCTGAGTGGCGGCCGGATCGTGGCCGTCGGGACCCATTCGGAGCTGATGGCCACCTCCGCCGAGTACCGGGCCGTGCTGTCGGCCGCCGCCGAGGAACAGGAGGCCGTCCGATGACGCAGGCCCAGACCCAGCCCAACGTCCAGCAGCAGGCCGACCAGCAGGCGCTGGCGGACGTGAGCGACTGGCGGGGCGTGGCGGCCGAGGAGGACGCCGAGCGTACCGCCGCCGAGAAGTCAGACCAGCAGTCGCTCGACCGGCTCCGCGGCCGCAGCCGCAAGCTGCTCGGCTCGCTGATCAGGCCGCACAAACCCATGATCATTCTTGCGGTCGTGCTGCTGCTCGTGCAGAACTTCGCCGGGATGGCCGGCCCGTACCTGGTGAAGCTCGGCATCGACAACGGCATCCCGCCGCTGGTCAAGAACCAGGGCGCCACCGTCATCATCACGGTCGGGGTGGCGTTCGGCCTGGCCGTGCTGATCGAGTACGCGACGAAGCGCGGTTTCCTCTTCCTGTCCGGCAAGATCGGGCAGGAGATCATCCTCGACCTGCGCCGCCGGGTCTACGACCACTTCCAGCGGCTGTCGGTCGGCTTCCACGAGAAGTACACCTCCGGGCGGGTCATCTCCCGGATGACCAGCGACATGGACGCGATCTCCGAGCTGGTGTCCGGCGGCATCGACGACCTGGTGCTGGCCGTGCTGTCGGTGGTGAGCATCAGCGGCATCCTGTTCTGGATGGACTGGCAGCTGGCCCTGGCCACCCTCGGGTCCTTCCCGTTCCTGCTGGCGCTGTCGATCTGGTTCCAGCGGTCCTCGACCAGGGCCTACCGGTCGACCCGGGAGAAGGTCGCCCTGGTCATCGTCCACTTCGTCGAGTCGATGGGCGGCATCCGCGCGGTCCAGGCCTTCCGCCGCGAGCGCCGCAACGAGCACATCTTCGAGCAGGTCAACGACGACTACCGCGTCGCGAACCTGAAGGCCTTCCGCCTCATCGCGACCTACGCGCCGGGCATCCACCTGATCGGCAACGTGACCACGGCCGTCGTCCTCACCTACGGCGGCTACCGGGCACTGCACGGCCAGGTGGACGTGGGTGTCCTCGCGGCGTTCCTGCTCTACCTGCGCAGGTTCTTCGCCCCGATGCAGGAGCTGTCCCAGTTCTACAACTCCCTGCAGAGTGCCACGGCAGCCCTCGAAAAGCTTTCCGGTGTACTCGACGAGGAGCCCTCAGTCCCCGAGGCGGCCAGCCCGGCGGAACTCCCGAAGGCCCGCGGCGAGATCACGTTCTCGGGCGTCGAGTTCTCCTACCGGCCGGACCGGCCCGTCCTCCACCGCCTCGACCTGGCCATCCCGGCCGGGCAGACCGTGGCGGTGGTCGGCGCGACCGGTGCGGGCAAGACGACGATCGCCAAGCTCGTCTCCCGGTTCTACGACCCGAGCCTCGGTACCGTCAGCCTCGACGGCCACGACATGCGGACCCTGGGCACCACGGACCTCCGCCGAGCGGTCGTCATGGTCACCCAGGAGAACTTCCTCTTCGCGGGGACGATCGCCGACAACATCGCGTTCGGGCGGCCGGAGGCGACCCGGGCCGAGATCGAGGAGGCGGCCCGGGCGATCGGGGCCGACGCGTTCATCAGCGCGCTGCCGGACGGGTACGACACCCAGATCCAGAAGCGCGGCGGCCGGCTCTCGGCGGGGCAGCGGCAGCTCGTGGCCTTCGCCCGCGCGTTCCTGGCCGACCCGGCGGTACTCATCCTCGACGAGGCGACCTCGTCCCTGGACATCCCGAGTGAACGGGCAGTCCAGCGGGCGCTCCGGACAATCCTCGCCGACCGGACGGCCATCGTGATCGCCCACCGGCTGTCCACAGTGGAGATCGCCGACCGGGTACTCGTCCTCGACGGCGGCCGGATCGCCGAGGACGGCTCGCCACGGGACCTGATCTCCTCGGGTGGCCGGTACGCCGACCTCCACCAGCAGTGGGCCGACTCCCTGGCCTAGCACCGGGCACTTCCCCGCTGGCCGGGTAGCTGAGAAGCTACCCGGCCAGCGGGGACTACTCGGCCTCGGGGATGGTCACCGTGACGGCGAACGGCCAGTCCAGCTCCGCGGTCTCACCCCGGCCAAGCTTCACGACTTCCTCGTAGGCCCCAGCTCTGAGCTTGTATGCGTGCAGAACGCCGGACTGCTCCACCCGCCAATCTGCCTGTTTCAGCAGTGATGGGGATGTTGGTGGCCTTCACTAGACTTATCTACACCCTCATCCCTTGTAGGGTGAAATTCAGAGCCCATCGGACTCGACAACGAGAGTCAATGCGTGACGTAGGCGGCGGCGCGGCCCTGCGAGCAGGGGCCGGGCCAGGCACCCACGTAGACTCAGCCCCCGTGAGCCTCCAAATCGGGATCGTCGGCCTGCCGAACGTCGGCAAGAGCACCCTCTTCAACGCGCTGACCAAGAACAACGTTCTCGCGGCGAACTACCCGTTCGCCACGATCGAGCCCAACGTCGGCGTGGTGGGGGTGCCTGACCCCCGGCTGGACAAGCTCGCCGAGATCTTCGGCTCGCAGAAGATCCTGCCGGCCACGGTCGACTTCGTGGACATCGCCGGCCTGGTCCGGGGCGCCTCGAAGGGCCAGGGCCGGGGCAACGCCTTCCTGGCCAACATCCGTGACGCCGCGGCGATCTGCCAGGTGGTCCGGGCGTTCTCCGACCCGAACGTCGTGCACGTCGACGGCAAGGTGTCCCCGGCCGACGACATCGAGACGATCAACACCGAGCTGATTCTCGCCGACCTGCAGACCCTGGAGAAGGCTCTGCCGCGGCTGGAGAAGGAAGCCCGGATGCAGAAGGACAAGGCGGCGATGGTCGAGGCGGCCAAGGCCGCTTCCGCGCTGCTGAACGAGGGTACGACCCTCTACGCCGGCGCGAAGGCCAAGGGCATCGACGTGGCCCTGCTCCGCGAGCTGCACCTGCTGACCACGAAGCCGTTCCTGTACGTGTTCAACGTGGACGAGGCCGAGCTGGGCGACGAGGACTTCCTCCAGGGCCTGCGTGACCTGGTCGCACCGGCCGAGGCGATCTTCCTCGACGCGAAGATCGAGTCGGAGCTGATCGACCTGCCGGAGGACGAGGCCCGCGAGCTGCTGGAGGCCGTCGGCCAGCACGAGCCCGGCCTGCACCAGCTCATCCGGGTCGGCTTCGCCACCCTGGGCCTGCAGACGTACCTGACCGCCGGGCCGAAGGAGGCCCGCGCGTGGACGATCCCGGTCGGCGCCACAGCCCCCGAGGCGGCCGGCGTGATCCACTCGGACTTCCAGCGCGGCTTCATCAAGGCCGAGATCGTCTCCTACGACGACCTGACGGCCGCTGGCTCGATGAGCGCGGCGAAGGCGGCCGGCAAGGTCCGCATGGAGGGCAAGGACTACATCATGTCCGACGGCGACGTGGTGGAGTTCCGCTTCAACGTCTGACAGTGCGAACGGAACAGGCCGGGCTCGTCACGAGCCCGGCCTGTTCCGTATTCCAGCTCCCGTTGTCAGGCCGGCAGCTGGAAGGCGCTCGCGCTGCCGGCCCTGCGCGCGCCGCCGTCCGACCGCCCGGTGTGCTGCCGCCGATCCTGGCGCGACGATCTCGCTGGGCGCGTCGAGCCGGAACTCGAAGAGCGCGGCCGCGAGCGGATCACGTTCGCTGGTCTCAGCCATGAAGCACCTCCGGTCCGCCGATGGTGGGGGAGCGTGTGCCAGGGGCTCTTGTGCACGCGCCACTGGCAGTGACGGAGTCCAGCCGTCCGTACAGTCAGTCGGCGCTACTGCCTGTTGCTTTCACTGGGCGCACGAAATCCTGCGTCCAGTGAAAACGTGCCGAGGTACTGAACCCCGGCACTAGCTGAGGATCGCCCGGTACGCCGTGTCGATCCGGGCCGCCAGCGCGACCTCTGACGTGGTGAGGGAGCCGCCGTCGGGGCTGCGGAGCCGGATGTGGGTCTGGCCGCCCGCCCGGCGGATGTCGGGGCGGAGCTGGAGGGCGTCGGCGAAGACCTTGACCCGCTCGGTGAGGTCGGCGTGCTGGGAGTCGTCGAGGGTCAGGCTGCGCTGGATCTCGGTGGAGTTTCCGTGCCAGCCATCGAGCTGCGACAGCGTGTCGCGCAGGGCCTCGCGGTCGAGCGGGTGAACGGTACACCTCCGAGTGTTGTCTCTTCGTGACCCTGGCTACGCCTGCCGGACATCCGGACCGCATAGGGTCCTCGGGGCCGCCTAGAAGTTTGTAGGGCACGCCTTGCCGTGTCTACGGCCACAAACTCGGCAGGTCTGGATGTTCTGGACGTGCGCGTACAACAAATTTTCGCAGGATCTGGCACCCTTGAGCCCCGTGCAGAGTGAACCAGTGCTTCAGGTGATCGTCGGTGCGGCAATTGTCCGGGATGGATCCGTGCTGGCCTGCGCCCGCGCCGAGCCGCCCGAGCTGGCGGGCCGCTGGGAGTTCCCGGGCGGGAAGGTCGAGCCCGGCGAGGGTGAGACGGAGGCGCTGCTCCGGGAGATCGACGAGGAGCTGGGCGCCGGCATCGTCGTCGGTGACCGGATCGGGCCGGAGGTCGTGCTCCCGCACGGTAAGGCTGTGCTGCGGATCTGGCTGGCGACGCTCGATGGTTCCCGGGAGCCCCAGGCGCTGGAGCATGCCGAGCTGCGCTGGCTGACCGCCGCGGAGCTGGACAGCGTGGACTGGCTGCCGGCCGACGCGCCGATCGTCGAGGCGCTGCGGGGCTACTTCCTGACCGGTCAGCCCGTTAGTTCCTAGCCAGCTGCACGGGTAGTGGTACGCCTGCCGGGCCGGCCAGTACGCGGGCGCCGAGTGGCTTGGCCAGCGTGATCTGGTAGTCCTGTGGTGTGAGGCGGCGGCTGGTGGACGTGCGGCAGGCTGGGCGCTGGAGGCCGATCACGACGGCCGTGGCCGATTCGCGGACGTCGGGCTGGTAGGCCGGGCAGCCGGCTGGTGCTGCGGGCAGGCGTACCGTGACGGTCTTCTGGTCGGCCGACAGCCGCGCGTCCCAGGCCGTGTACCCGGTGGCCCGCACCGTGCCCGGCTGGTAGATCTCGGGCTGTGTGACGGCGGGCCAGGCGACCGTGGCCCCGCCGGACGTGAAGTGCCAGGCGGGGATCTGCTGCTTTCCCCGGTCGGTGTGGACGGCGAGGGTGCCCAGGGCGACGCGGCTGACGCGTACCGGGCTGACGGTCGCGACGGGAACAGGGGTGGCCGAGAGCCGGGTGACCGCTGCCCACGCCTCGCTGGCCGTGATCGGCCGTCCGGCCGCGGCGGGTGGCATGGCTGGCGGGAGGCTGGCGTCCAGTTCGACCTGGCCGGTGAGCATGGCCACGCGGTCGTTGTCCGAGCTGAAGGTGCCGTCCACGAAGTACGGTCCCCGGTCGGCGCGGAGCAGGACGAGGGGCCGGGGCTGGCGGTTCACCGGGAAGCTGTCCCAGGCGGCGAGGGCGCCCGGCTGGATCTCGAAACCGTGCGGCAGTGCACGGTCATCCCCTGCGGTCCCGCAGGCCGTGGTGACCAGGGCGGCGAGCAGTGTCACGGCTCCCAGCCGGGTGCCTCGTGCCGTCATGCGTGGTTCCTCTGTGCTGTGCTGCGGGTGCTTTGGTGCCGTTGCTTCCCGGTACCAGAAAAGGATCTGGCACCGGGAAGCAGAGACGATCAGGAGGTCCGGCGGAAGATCTTCGAGCCGAGCCAGACGATCGGGTCGTAACGGCGGTCGACCACGCGTTCCTTCATCGGGATGATCGCGTTGTCTGTGATCTTGATGTGCTCCGGGCAGACCTCGGTGCAGCACTTGGTGATGTTGCAGAAGCCGAGGCCCTGCTCAGCCTGTGCGTACTCCTTGCGGTCGGTCTTCGCGTCGAGCGGGTGCATGTCCAGCTCGGCGGCCCGGATGAAGAACCGGGGGCCGGAGAAGGCCTCCTTGTTCTCCTCGTGGTCGCGGACCACGTGGCAGGTGTTCTGGCACAGGAAGCACTCGATGCACTTGCGGAACTCCTGCGAGCGCTCGACGTCCACCTGCTGCATCCGGTAGTCGCCGGGGGCGACACCGGCCGGCGGCGCGAAGGACGGGGTCTCCCTGGCCTTCTCGTAGTTGAACGACACGTCGGTGACCAGGTCCCGCATCACCGGGAAGGTGCGCAGCGGGGTGATCGTGATCGTCTCGTCCTCGGCGAAGCTGCTCATCCGGGTCATGCACGCCAGCTTCGGCATGCCGTTGATCTCCATCGAGCAGGAGCCGCACTTGCCTGCCTTGCAGTTCCACCGGACGGCGAGGTCCGGGGTCTCGGTGGCCTGGAGGCGGTGCACGATGTCGAGCACGACCTCGCCCTCGTTGACCTCGACGGCGAAGTCCTGGAGGTCACCACCGTTCTCGTCGCCCCGCCACACGCGGAACTGGCGCTTGCTAGCCACCGTGACCCTCCAGCTCCTGCGCGGTCATGTACTTCTTCAGCTCGGACTTCTCGAACAGGTTGAGCAGCTCCGGCGGGAGCGGCGGCAGCGGCTGCGGGTTGAGGGTGACCTTCTCCCCGTCCAGGCCGCAGATCAGGTTGACCTTGCGCCACTCGGCGGCCATCTCCGGGTGGTCCTCCCGGGTGTGCCCGCCGCGGCTCTCCTTGCGCTCCAGCGCGGCCATGGCGGTGCACTCGCTCACCACCAGCATGTTGCGAAGATCAAGAGCCAGGTGCCAACCCGGGTTGTACCGGCGCCCGCCGGTCGCCTGCACCCGGCTCACCCGCTCGCGGATCGCCGCCAGCCTGGTGATCGCCTCGGCGAGTTCTGCCTCGGTGCGGATGATGCCGACCAGGTCGTTCATGACGAGCTGGAGCTCGTGCTGGAGGGCGTAGGGGTTCTCGCCGTCGTTCGTGAACGGGGCCAGGGCACCCGCGATCGCGGCGTCCACATCGGACTGCGCGACGGTGCTCGGCCCGTTGCTGTCGGCGTACGCCGCGGCGTGCTCACCCGCGCGCTTGCCGAAGACGAGCAGGTCGGACAGCGAGTTGCCGCCGAGCCGGTTGGAGCCGTGCATGCCACCGGAGACCTCGCCGGCCGCGAACAGGCCGGGCACCCGCGACTGGGTGCTGTCCGGGTCGACCTCGACGCCGCCCATCACGTAGTGGCAGGTCGGGCCGACCTCCATCGGCTCTGCCGTGATGTCCACGTCCGCCAGCTCCTTGAACTGGTGGTACATCGACGGCAGCCGCTTGCGGATCTCCTCGGCTGGCAGCCGGGAGGCGATGTCGAGGTAGACGCCGCCGGCCTTGGTACCCCGCCCGGCCTTCACCTCGGAGTTGATCGCCCGGGCCACCTCGTCACGGGGCAGCAGCTCCGGTGGGCGGCGGTTGTTGTCGGCGTCCTTGTACCACCGGTCGGCCTCTTCCGGCGTCTCGGCGTACTTCTCGCGGAAGACGTCCGGCACGTAGTCGAACATGAACCGCTTGCCTTCGGAGTTCTTCAGGATGCCGCCGTCACCACGTACCGACTCGGTGACGAGGATGCCCTTCACCGAGGGCGGCCACACCATGCCCGTCGGGTGGAACTGGAGGAACTCCATGTTCACCAGGGTCGCCCCTGCCCGCAGCGCGAGCGCGTGACCGTCCCCTGTGTACTCCCACGAGTTCGACGTGACCTTGTAGGACTTGCCGATCCCGCCGGTGGCCAGCACGACGGCCGGCGTCTCGAACAGCAGGAACTCGCCCGACTCGCGCACGTACCCGAACGCGCCGGCGATCTTCCCGTCGGTCAGCAGCAGCTCGGTGATCGTGGTCTCGTGGAAGACCCGCAGGTTCGCCTCGTAGTCGCCGGTGGCGGCGAAGTCCTCCTGCTGCAGGGAAACGATCTTCTGCTGGAGGGTACGGATCAGTTCCAGGCCGGTGCGGTCGCCCACGTGCGCCAGCCGCGGGTACTCGTGCCCGCCGAAGTTGCGCTGGGAGATCTTGCCGTCGGCCGTGCGGTCGAACAGCGCGCCGTAGGTCTCCAGCTCCCAGATGCGTTCCGGGGCCTCCTTGGCGTGCAGCTCGGCCATCCGGAAGTGGTTCAGGAACTTCCCGCCGCGCATGGTGTCGCGGAAGTGCACCTGCCAGTTGTCGTTCGAGTTCACGTTGCCCATCGCCGCGGCCGCGCCACCCTCGGCCATCACCGTGTGCGCCTTGCCGAACAGCGACTTGGAGATGATCGCGGTCTTCTTGCCGGCCATCCGGGCCTCGATCGCCGCGCGCAGGCCGGCGCCACCGGCACCGATCACGACAACGTCGTACTGGAATCTCTGAAGCTCAGTCATCAGTGTTTACCCCACGAACCGCAGGTCGTTGATCCAGCCGGCGGCCACGGCCATGACATAGAAGTCGGTGATGGCCAGCGTCGCCAGTGTGATCCAGGCGAGCTGCATGTGCTTGCCATTGAGGACGGACACCCAGCCCCACAGCTTGTAGCGCACCGGGTGCTTCGAGAAGTGCTTGAGCCGCCCGCCGACGATGTGCCGGCAGGAGTGGCAGGAGGCGGTGTACGCCCAGAGCATGATGACGTTCACCCACAGCACGACGTTGCCGAGCCCGAAGCCGAACGCCCCGTCGGCCTTCTCGTGCGCGAGGAAGGCGTCCCAGGTGTTGATCAGGGAGATGACGACGGCGGCGTAGAAGGCGTACCGGTGGGCGTTCTGGAAGATCAGCGGGAACCGGGTCTCACCGCCGTACGTCTTGTGCCCGTCCGGCACGGCGCAGGCCGGCGGCGACATCCAGAAGCTGCGGTAGTACGCCTTGCGGTAGTAGTAGCAGGTCAGCCGGAACAGCAGCAGGAACGGCAGGCTCAGCGCCGCGTACGGGATGAGCGGGCTGTCCGGCAGGAACTGGCCGAAGTGCGCGGCGTGCGGGTCGCAGCCCTTGGACACGCACGGCGAGTAGAACGGGGTCAGGTAGTGGTACTTCTCGACCCAGTAGTTGTTCTGGAGGAAGACCCGGACCGTCGCGTAGGTGACCCATGCGCCGAGCCCGAGGACGGTGAGCAGCGGCGCGAGCCACCAGCGATCAGTCCGCAACGTCTTGGCCGCGATCGCGGCGCGGGGCCGCGGCGGCTGCGTTGCCGTATTCGTCATTACATTCGCTCCCTGACGTGAATCCGGCGTGATCCCGGCCCGAATCCGGTGTGATTCGGGCTCGGATCCGGCGTGAGTCCGGCTCGGGTTCGTGTCGAGAATCACCCAGTGATCATCGACACGTCTCCCGCGCCGGTACACGTTACGCCGTCAGAGAACTAAGTGGTCACCCGGACGCGCCGCCGGTGAAGTTCCAGGAGGCCAGCCGCAGCGCTGGTGCGCGCACAGTGCCCAACGCCCAGTTGAGCGGAAGGGACACGGCCTCCGATCCGATTCCCAGCACCGATCCGGGGGCGAGCGCCTCCGGATAGGACTGTGTGAACCGCATGTTCCGCACGGGCCGGGTGATCACGCCGTCCTCGATCAGCCAGACGCCGTTACGGGTGAGCCCGGTGACAGCCACACTCCGCGGGTCGAGCACCCGCGTGTACCAGAAGTCGGTCACCAGCAGGCCGCGCTCGACCCCGCCGACCAGCCCGCCGACCGCGTCGCTGGCCACGGGGCCGCCGACGGCCTTCGCCGGGGTGGTGCCGGGCTCAAGGAGCAGGTTCGCCGCGGCGGGACCCCACCGGCTGCTCTCCTCGTTGCCGTGACCGGTGCTGGTGGCCCCGGCGCCGGCCGCGTACGCGGTGCGCCGGTCGTGGATCGGGCCCTGGCTGACCCCGGCCGTGACCAGCTCCAGCCGCCGCTTCGGCGTGCCCTCGACGTCGAACGGCAGGCCGACAGCCTCCGGATCCTCCGGGTCGTCGGCCAGCGTGATCGACGGGTCGAACTGCCGCTCGCCCGGCCGCAGGAACGACCGTCCTTCCGCGACGGCCTTGCCGTTGAAACCGTACGAGGAAAGGAAACCGAGCACATCGAGCACCGCGGCCGGCTCCAGCACGACCTCGTAGCGGCCCGGCTCCAGCTCGGTCGCGCCCTCGCTCGCCCTGGCCTTCGCCGCAGCGATCGCGCCGAGCCGCGCACCGTCCAGTCCGGACAGTGAAACCCCGCTCCAGCGCGCCACGCCGTCAGCGCCGCTGACGGCTCGCGCGATGGCGTCCATCGCCGCCGACGAGGATGTACCGGTGACCAGCTGCCCGGCTGTGCTTCCATACGTGACCTGCTGCCCCACGGTCCGGCAGTAACCGGCCGTGACGAGCCCACCGGCCGCGTCCACGAACGCCCGCACCTGCCGGGCACGCGCGTCCGGCCCGGCGGAGACCGTCTCCGGGTCGGAGTTGCCGGCCGACGGCAGGGGAGCGGGTCCGGCCAGCCCCGGCCAGCCCGGGTCCGGCGGGCACACCTTCGCCTGCGCGATGGTCTGCTCCACGAACGCGGCCAGCGACTCGCTGTCCGTCCGCGTCGTCGTCCCCGTCGCCGTCCGGCCGTCCACGTGCACCCGCAGCCGCAGCCGCGTACCGGAGTCCGACACGTTCTGGTGGATGAAGGAATTGGCGAACCTGGTCAGCTCCAGGTTGGTCCGGTCGGCCACCACGTCGGCCTCGCCTCGGCCGCCGACCAGGCCGAGTACCCGTTCTACCAGCTCAGTCACGCGCGCACTCCTACTCGGACGTTGCGGAACCTGGCCGGGGCCGCCGGGTGGCCGGTGTGCCCGGTCTGGCCGGGCTGGCCCTTGCCGCAGTTCGGGGTACCCCAGGCGACGCTCTCGGAGGAGAGCATGTCCATCGACCGCCAGAACAGCGGGCCGATGCCGGTGTAGGTGGGGTTGCGCAGGATCCGGCCCTGCCTGCCGTTCTTGATCTCCCAGCCGATCTCGGTGCCGAACTGGAAGTTGAGCCGCTTGTCGTCGATGGACCACGAGCGGTTGGTCTCCATCATCACGCCGTCGTCGGTGGCCGCGATGATCTCTTCGAGGGTGTGCGGCCCGGGTTCGAGCCCGACGTTCGTCATCCGGACCATCGGCAGCCGCTGCCAGCCCTCGGAGCGGACGCTGCCCGCGTAGTCCAGCCCGGCCATCGCCGCCGAGTCCCGCCCGGCCAGCACGCCGACCCAGATCCCGTCGCGCACCGCGTCGCGCCTGGCCGCCGGAGTGCCCTCGTCGTCGTACCCGAAGGAGCCGAGCGCGCCGGGCAGCGTGGGGTCGATCGTGATGTTCATCAGCTCCGAGCCGTACTGGAGCTCGCCGAGCTTCGCCAGGTCCAGCCAGGACGTGCCGGCGAAGGCTGCCTCCCAGCCGAGGATCCGGTCCAGCTCGATCGCGTGGCCCACCGACTCGTGGATCTGGAGCGCCATCTGCTCGCCGCCGAGGATCAGGTCGGTCGTGGTCGACGGGCACTCCGGCGCGGTCAGCAGCTCGCGGGCCTCGCTGGCCACCCGGGCGGCGTGCGCCCTGAGGTCCAGCGCGTCGACCAGCTCCCAGCCGGCCGTGCCGTACTGGCCCCGGTAACACGGGTAGGACCTGCGCTGCGTCTCGTGCTCGCCGACCGCCGTCGCGGAGATCCCGCCCCCGCTCTTCGTGACCTTCTGCTCGATCCGGTGCCCGGCACTGGAGACGAACCAGCTGTGCTGCTCCCAGATCTGGTAGAGCGCCTCGGCCTGGTCGGCCCCGTTCTCCTTCATGATCTTGGTGGCCTCGACGAGCAGGTCACCCTTCTCGGAGAGCGGCACGGCGAACGGGTCGGTCAGGCACGGCCCGTTCCAGGTGTCCTGGCGGGCCTCGGCAGGCACCAGCTCCAGGGCTGGCCCGGCGACCAGCGCGCTGGCCTTGGCGATCGCCGTCGCGGCGCGCCCGGCTGCTCTGGCCTCCTCGTCGCCGAGTTCCGGTACCGCGTGGAAACCCCACGAGGAGCCGACCAGCGCGCGGACACCGATCCCGGCGTCCTCGTCACGCGTCAGGTCCTCGATCTCGCCGTTACGGGCCGACATCGACTCGTAACGGCGGAGCATGACCCTGGCGTCCGCGTACCGGGCGCCAGCGGCCAGCGCCGCCTCGACCGCCGCGGTGGCGGAGGAGAAAAGTCCCATATTGCTACCTCCAGGATGGACGTTGGGCCCAGCCTGACACATCCGGCCAGCCAAAAAGGGTCTTGCAGATCTCCGAAAAGGGTCTTGCCGATCTCCGATTGGCTGAGGCAGAGTCAACCTTTACGGCGAGAGCGCCACGGGGGCGCGCGACAGGGATCGTGGTCAGGATGACCGCGGTGACCGTCCGGGATGGCCTGTGCCCGGCCCGTGATGCCTTGTGCGCACATCCCGTCACGATTTGCCGTCACATGACTACACACAGTGGCAATTGCCGGGGGCAATCCGGGTATTCACAACCTACTTACCGATACACTAAAACCGCCCACGGCAGCGCCAAAACCCGCAAAACCGGACGTGAAACCGGCTTGCGTGATCGAGCTGTTATCGGAACGATGCCGCGCGGCGTCCACCAATCCTGTGGCGCCCGCTACTTTTCCGTCAGTGGGAGGGCGAGACGGGCCCTCCGCACGGAGGAGGCACGTTTCATGAGCGACACGACGTCGTCCGGCCAGGGCACAGCCCTCGAGCCCGGCACGGCACCGGAGCCCAAGGCCGAGAACAAGGCCGCGCTGGTCGGCCGTTCGCCGGGCCAGCTCGCCTGGATGCGCTTCAAGCGCGACCGGGTCGGCGTGGTCTCGATGTGGATCTCGGTGACGTTCCTGATCGTCGCGATCGCCGCGCCCCTGATCGAGATGGTGTACGGCCAGTCGGCGACCACGCTGAACTCGAACCTGCTGAACGACGACTCCCGCCCGCTGGGCGTGCTCGGCGGCATCACGTTCAGCACGGACAACCCGTCGAACAACATCCACATCCTGGGTGTCGAGCCCCGTACCGGCCGTGACATCTTCATGCAGCTGGTCTACGGCGCCCGTACCTCGCTGGGTATCGCGGTCACCGCCTCGCTCATCTCGCTGGCGATCGGCGTGGTCATGGGCCTGGTCGCCGCCTACCGTGGCGGCTGGGTGGACTCGTTCATCAACTGGTTCACCGACTTCATGCTGGCGTTCCCGTTCGTGCTGTTCGCCTTCGCGGCGATCCCGATCGTCAACACCTGGCTGGCTGACGACAAGGGCGAGGTCTCACCGTTCTCCCGGGTCATCACGATCATCGTGGTGTTCTCCGTGTTCGGCTGGATGGGCACGGCCCGTCTGGTCCGCGGCCAGGTGCTGTCCCTCCGCGAGCGCGAGTACATCGAGGCCGCGCGGGCCGCCGGCGCCGGTACGGGCCACATCCTCTTCCGTCAGCTCCTGCCGAACCTGTGGGCGCCGATCCTGGTGACCCTCTCTCTCGGCGTCCCGGCCACCGTCACAGGCGAGGCCGCTCTGTCCTTCCTCAACATCGGCGTCACCGAGCCCACCCCCGACTGGGGCCGCATGGTGAACGAGAGTGTTGCCTGGTACCAGGTCGAGCCCATGTACATGCTGATCCCCGGCGTGGCGCTCTTCCTGCTGGTGCTCTCGTTCAACCTGTTCGGCGACGCCCTCCGCGACGCTCTGGACCCCAAGTCCACCAAGTAGCGCCGCACCCCGCAGACGTCCCGCCCCGGGGCTGGTCCGCCGGACGAGCACCGAGTGCCGGGCTTGAGAGAGGAGATACCGTGCGACACCGCGTACGGGCGCTGGCGATCAGCGCTCTCGCCATCAGCCTCGCCGCTGCTGGCTGCAGCAAGACCACCAACAGCGACAACAAGGGTGAAGGCGCCGACTCGAACAAGAAGGCGATCGTTGTCGACAAGGAGGGCAAGACCCCGGTCCCAGCCCCCGAGGTCGAGGGCGCTCGTAAGGGCGGCCAGCTCCTGATCCTGCAGGACGGCGACTTCGAGCACCTGTCGCCGCAGCAGATTTACGTCGGCGACGCCATCAACTACGGAACGGGCCTGTTCCACCGGACGCTGACCGCGTACAAGGAGCCGGTGAAGCAGGGCGACGCCATCGAGGTCGTCGGCGACCTGGCGACCAACGCCGGTGTCACCACCGACGGTGGTAAGACCTGGAAGTTCACCCTGCGTGACGGCATCAAGTTCGAGGACGGCTCGCCGATCACCGCCAAGGACGTCGTGTTCGGCCTTGGCCTGTCGTACGGCAAGTTCGGCGTCCAGGGCCCGCAGTACCTGCAGGCCGCTGCCGACCCGAAGCGTGAGTACCAGGGTCCGACCGTTGACAAGGGCAAGCCGGTTCCGGGTGTCAAGGCTGAGGGCGACAAGACCGTCGTCATCACCCTCGAGAAGCCCGAGCAGGCCGTCCCGTACTGGCTGACGTACCCGATCAGCACGCCGGTGCAGGAGTCCAAGTTCAACAACGAGAAGTACGAGACCGAGTTCCAGTCGTCTGGTCCGTACAAGATCAAGGAATACAAGCGCGACTCGCACCTGATCCTTGACCGCAACCCGAACTGGGACCCGAAGACGGACCCGATCCGTCACCAGTACCCGGACACCGTCAAGTTCGACTTCTCCGTGAACCGGCAGAACCAGACCCAGCGGGTCATGGCCTCCACCGGTGAGGACGCTGCGGCCATCGCCGTGTCGGACGTCGCGCAGGAGAACCTGGCGACCGTCGCCGCCGACCCGGAGCTCGAGAAGCGGGTCATCCAGGGCGCGACGCCGTACGCCAACTACATCAACATGAACTACGACCGCATCAAGGACGTCGACGTTCGTCGCGCCCTGGTCTTCATGTACGACAAGTCGGCCGCCATCAAGAACGCCGGTGGTAACAAGGTCGCCGTGCCGTCCACCACGCTGATGGCTCCGGTTGTCCCGGGTTACAAGAAGTACGACGCCTACCCGATGGGCGAGAGCGGCGACGTGGCCAAGGCCAAGCAGCTCATGACCGGCAAGAAGGTCGAGAAGCTGACCTACTGCTTCGTCAACACCACCAACGGCCAGAAGGCCGCCGCGATCGTCAAGGCCAGCTTCGAGCGGGACAACGTCTTCCAGGTCGCGCTCAAGCCGATCGACCGCAAGGACTACTACACCACGATCGGCAAGAAGGGCAACGACTGCGACCTGGTCGGCTCTGGCTGGGGTCAGGACTGGCCCGACGGTGAGAGCACCCTGGGTGTTCTGTTCGACGGCACGCTGATCAAGGACGAGGGCAACAACAACTACTCGTACTTCAACGAGCCCTCGATCAACGCGGAGCTCAAGAAGCTGCGTGAGATGACGGACCGCGAGGCCGCCGCGAAGGCTTACGGCGAGCTGGACGAGAAGATCATGAAGGAGTTCGTCCCGGTCATCCCGACGACGTACACCCGGCACTACAGCCTCATCGGCACCAAGGTCGGCGGCGCGTTCCTCAGCCCGCTGTACTCCCAGGTCAACGTGACCCGGATCTTCGTCAAGGCGTAGGTCCCTCGCTAGACCAGGCGCGCGGCGCGGTGACCGTCAGGTAGCCGCTCCGCACGCCGGGGGTGGCCGGAGTGATCCGGCCACCCCCGGCGGCCAGCCAAGCACGTCAATCGCTCGCCCTCGACCGGACGCTCTGGGCAGAACCTCGGAAGGCCCCCATGCTGCGGTATCTCATCAAGCGATCGCTGATCGCGGTCATCACCCTGTTGATGATCTCCATTACCACGTTCTGGCTGTTCTTCGCAGGATCGGCGAATCCCGCGGCGCAGATGTGCGGGGCGAAGGCGTGTGACGCTGCCAAGATCGAGCGGATCAACAAGTCGCTCGGCCTGAAGGACCCGATCCACGAGCAGTACGGCCGGTTCATGAGCGGCATCTTCACCGGCCGCGAGATCGGCGAGGGCGCCGACGCGATCAAGTGCCCAGCCCCCTGCCTCGGCGTGTCCTTCCGGACCAGCGAGCCGGTGCTCGACATCATCGAGCGTGGCCTTCCGGTCTCCGCCAGCATCGCTGTCGGCAGCGCGGTGATCTCCGTGCTGCTCGGCGTGTCGCTGGGCATCGCCTCCGCGCTGAAACGCGGTGGCTGGCTCGACAAGTTCTCCATCGGGTTCGCGCTCACCGGCGCTTCCCTCCAGATCTTCTTCCTCGGCCTGCTACTCCAGATGGTGCTGGTCTACCAGCTCAAGATCTGGGACCGCCCGCGATATGTCCCGCCTTCCGAGGACTTCCTGGGCTGGTTGAGCGGCATGAGCCTTCCGTGGGTCACCCTCGGCGTGCTGAGCGCGGCGACCTACGCCCGGTTCGCCCGCGCCGAGATGCTGGAGATCCTCTCCGAAGACTTCGTGCGTACCGCACGCGCCAAGGGCCTGACGCCGCGCGCCGTGAACATCAAGCACGCGCTGCGCGCCTCCCTCAGCTCGATCGTCACCATCTTCGGCCTCCAGCTCGGCGGCCTGCTCGGTGGCGCGGCGATCACCGAGACGACGTTCGACATGCCGGGTATCGGCAAGCTCGCGGTCAAGGCGGTCGGCGACGACAACCTGCCGATCGTGATGGCCACCGTGCTGCTCGCCGCGTTCTTCGTGGTGCTGTTCAACGTGATCGTCGACGCGATGTACGCGGTCATCGACCCGCGCGTCAAGCTGAGCTAGGGGGGAGTGACACCAATGGCTGACCAGAATCCGTACCTTCAGGTCAAGGATCTGCGGGTCCAGTTCAAGACCGAAGACGGCGTCGTCAAGGCCGTCGACGGTGTGTCGTTCGCCGTCGAGCGCGGCAAGACGCTCGGCATCGTCGGTGAGTCCGGCTCCGGCAAGAGCGTGACGAGCCTGTCCATCATGGGCCTGCACAACCGCAAGCGCGCGGCGATGACGGGCGAGATCCTGGTGGATGGCCGCAACATCCTGAACCTGCCGGAGGAGAAGCTCCGCGAGGTCCGTGGCCAGCAGGTCTCCATGATCTTCCAGGACCCGCTGTCCGCGCTGCACCCCTTCTACACGATCGGTCACCAGATCGTGGAGGCTCACCAGGTGCACCACAAGGTGAGCAAGAAGGAGTCCCGCAAGCGGGCGATCGAGATGCTCGACCGGGTGGGCATCCCGCAGCCGGCCAAGCGTGCCGACCAGTACCCGCACGAGTTCTCGGGTGGTATGCGCCAGCGGGCCATGATCGCCATGTCCCTGGTGAACAACCCGAACCTGATCATCGCGGACGAGCCGACCACCGCGCTCGACGTGACGGTGCAGGCGCAGATCCTCGACCTGCTGCTGGACCTCCAGCGCGAGTTCAACTCCGCGATCATCATGATCACCCACGACCTCGGCGTGATCAGCCAGATCGCCGACGACGTCCTGGTGATGTACGGCGGCCGCGCGGTCGAGACCGGTACCGTCGAGTCGGTCATGCGCCGCCCGCAGCACCCGTACACCTGGGGCCTGCTGTCCAGCGTGCCCTCCCTGCACGGCGACGCGAACGAGGACCTGGTCCCGATCAAGGGCAACCCGCCGTCGCTGATCAACCTGCCTTCGGGTTGCGCGTTCAACCCGCGGTGCCGGTACGCCATGCTGGGCGACGGCAGGCCGTGTGACCTGGAGATCCCGCAGCTGCTCCAGGTGCAGGAGCGCGGCCACTCCGTCGCCTGTCACCTGCCGGAGCAGGAGCGGGTGCAGACCTACCAGCAGGACATCGCACATTCGGGAGTCGCACAGTGACCACCATCGAGAACAGCGCGCCGGCGCCCCGCACCCCGGACCGTTCCGCGGAGCCGCTGCTGAAGGTGGAGAACCTGACCAAGCACTTCCCGGTGCGTGGTGGCCTGTTCGGCGAGAAGCAGGTCGTGAAGGCTGTCGACGGCGTGAGCTTCGATGTCGCGGCCGGCGAGACTCTCGGCCTGGTCGGCGAGTCCGGCTGTGGCAAGACCACGACCGGCCGGATGCTGGTCAAGCTGCTGGAGTCCACCTCGGGCAAGATCACGTTCGAGGGCCGCGACATCACGAAGCTGAACAACGCCGGCATGCGCTCGCTGCGCCAGGACATGCAGATCATCTTCCAGGACCCGTACTCGTCGCTGAACCCGCGGCACACGGTCGGCAAGATCATCTCCATGCCGCTCGAGGTCAACGGGATCAACCCGCCCGGTGGCGTGAAGAAGCGGGTCCAGGAGCTCCTGGAGATCGTCGGCCTGAACCCGGAGCACTACAACCGGTTCCCGCACGAGTTCTCCGGCGGCCAGCGCCAGCGGATCGGCATCGCACGCTCCCTGGCCCTCCGGCCGAAGATCATCATCGCCGACGAGCCGGTGTCCGCCCTGGACGTGTCGATCCAGGCGCAGGTGATCAACCTGCTCCGTGACCTCCAGCGCGAGTTCAACCTGGCGTTCGTGTTCATCGCGCACGACCTCGCCGTCGTCCGGCACTTCTGCCAGCGGATCGCCGTGATGTACCTCGGCAAGATGGTCGAGATCGGCGAGCGGAACGACATCTACGAGCGGCCGAGCCACCCGTACACCAAGGCTCTGCTCTCCGCGGTGCCTGACGTGACGAAGCTGGGCGCGCAGGGCGGCCGGATCCTGCTCAAGGGTGACGTGCCGACCCCGCTGAACCCGCCGTCGGGCTGCCGGTTCCGTACCCGGTGCTGGAAGGCCCAGGACATCTGCGCGACCGAGGAGCCGCAGCTGCTCCAGGTCGGTGGCCCGCTGCAGTCCTCGGCCTGCCACTTCCCGGAAATCGAACGAGCCTAACCCTCTCTCAGGACACAGCCCCGGCGTCGCGTACGCCGGGGCTGTGTCGCGTCCTGACGCTTCTCAGGACAGGTGTTCCCTGAGGAACTCCAGCTCGCCGTCCGCCGACATCAGCAGCGGGCGCTCCAGCGTGGACAGCTCCTCGTGCAGCCAGTGCCTGGCGTAGGCCTCTGGCTGTTCGAGAGGGAGGCCGAGGTAGCGCTCGGCGAAGCCGGTACTGGCCGTGCCCCAGTCCAGCAGCGGCGCGTGCGCCACACCGGCCTGGAAGAGGTCCGGCCGGCGGAGCAGCGCGGCGATCGCGAGGAAGCCGCCGTACCCGGTGCCCCGCACGCCGACCCGGTCGAGGTCGAGGTCGGGGTGCTTGGCCGCCAGCGCGTGCAGCGCGTCGCACTGGTCGGCGAGGGCCACGTCCCCGATCCGGTGGTGCACGACCTTCTCGTACCGGGGCGAGCACCCCGGCGTCCCCCGCCCGTCCACGCTGACCACGGCGAATCCCTGGTCGGCCCACCACTGCCGTTCGGCCCACGTGCCGCCGTCCGCGCGGACCTGCTGTTCGCCGGGCCGGGTGCCGATCTGGACCAGCACGGGCAGCCGCACGCCGGGCACGTGGCCGGCCGGGTAGCACACGGCGACTGGGATCTGCCGGTCGGTGACCCGGGTCAGCGCGGGCCGGGCGGCGCGCAGGGGCGTCCCGCTGTCCAGGGTGTACCGGGTGTCCCCGCGCACGACCGTCCACTGTGGCTCGCCGTGCTCCCACGAGGCGGAGCAGAGCGCGTACGTGTCCCCGCCCGTCACGGCGCTGTGCCAGCCCGGTGTGGTGGTGAGCTGCCTGGGCGGGGTACTGGGGGCGAGGCTGACCAGGTACAGGTGCTGCTCGCTGGGCTCACCCTCGCTGGCGCCGAGCAGGAGGCCCTCGGGCAGCACCCCGCAGACCGAGCGCGGGTACATGGACGGCGGTGTCAGCAGCGCGCCGTCGGCGAAGAGGCACCGGGCGTCGAGGCCGTCGCGGACCAGCTCGCCGGCGAGCACCACGCGCCCGTCGGGCAGCCGGGACGGCGTGCCGGGCACGAACTCCACCCAGTGCGGATCGGACAGCTCGGCGTGGACCTGGGTCTCCCCGGTACGCGGGTCGATCGTCAGGGCCAGCCCGTGCTGCTGGAGCCGCCGGAGGACCGTGATCAGCGGGCCGGAGTGGCTCCATTCGGCCGCGGCCAGGTACGGGTAGGCCAGCCGGTCCCAGTGCACGTCCACCCAGCCGCCGTCGAGGTCGAGCACGTGCAGGGAGACCATCGCGTTGTCCTGCCCGGCGAGGGGTACGCCCTCGTCCGGCAGCCGGGAGACGTCGACTCTGGTTGCCAGGATGTGCTCGCCGTCCGGCGACCACCAGTACCCGGCGTCGCGGCCGAACACCTCGCTGGCGACCGGCTCTGCCACACCCCAGGAGACTCCCCGGCTGTCCTCCCCGGCGAGCAGGAAGTCATGGCCATCGGGCTGCCAGACCCGCAGGCTGCCGCCGGTCAGGTACGCGATCCGCCTGCCGGTCGGGTCCGGCCTCGGCTCGCTGACCGGCCCTGGCACGTCGATCGCGGTGACCTCGCCGGTCGCCAGGTCCGCCCGGTGCAGCTCGCCGCCGATCTCGAACGCCGCGACGGTGGCCAGCGCGTCCGCCGAGTACCAGGAAAGGGGCCCCGGTGTCACGACGGCCCGCTCGCTGCCCTCGGGCAGATCGAAGATCCGGAGCTGGCCGGACCGCAGGAACGTGACCCGCAGGCCGTCAGCGGAGATCCGCACGGCGCGCGGCGGTCCGGGAAAGTCCACCATACGGTCTAAAGTAGCCGAGTGACCTCCCGCAGCATCGTATTCGTGCACGCACACCCCGACGACGAAGCCATCGGCACGGGGGCCACGATGGCCCGCTACGCCGCCGAGGGCGCCCAGGTGACCCTGGTGACCTGCACCCTCGGTGAAGAGGGCGAGATCCACGTTCCGGAGCTGTCCGGGCTGCTGGCCGCGGAGGCCGACCAGCTGGGCGGATACCGGATCGCCGAGCTGGCGGCGGCGTGCCAGGCTCTCGGCGTGTCCGACCACCGCTTCCTGGGCGGGGCCGGCCGCTACCGCGACTCCGGGATGATGGGCACCGAGCCGAACAACCACCCGAGGGCCTTCTGGGGCGCCGACCTCGACGAGGCGGCCAAACACCTGGTCAAGGTGTTCGAGGAGACCCGGCCACAGGTCCTGGTCACCTACGACCCGAACGGGTTCTACGGCCACCCCGACCACATCCAGGCCCACCGGGTCGCGATGCGCGCCTGCGAGCTGGCCGGGGACGCCGCCCCGCAGAAGGTGTACTGGACGGCCGTGCCGAAGAGCGTGATGGCCGCTGGGCTCGCCGAGTTCGCCGGGTCCTCCGACAACCCGTTCGCGGGCGTGGAGAGCGTCGACGACCTGCCGTTCGGCACGCCGGACGAGGAGATCGCCGCCCGGATCGAGGCCACGGCGTACGGCGAACAGAAGCTCGCTTCCCTCCGCGCGCACGCCACACAGATCCCGCCGACGTCCTGGCTGTTCACGCTGGCCGGCGGCTTCGGCGAGGAGATGATGGGCGTGGAGTACTACACGCTCGCCGAGGGCACCAAGGGGCCGGGCGTCGGCCCGTACGGCTGGGAGTCCGACCTCTTCGCCGGCGTTACCCTTTCCGGGTGAGCCTGACCTTCCACGACCACAGCCAGGACGTCGTACCAGACGAGCGGGAGCCCGCCTGGTACGTGGCCGTGATCATCTTCCTCGCCTGCTTCGCGGCGGCGGCCTCGGCGGTCGTGGAGGTGTTCTTCACGCCGTTCCGGGTGGCCGGCTGGCTGGTGCCGGTGTCGATCGCCGCCGCCGTCGTCATCACGCCGTACCTGTGCCGCGTCGCCCACCAGCTGACCCGGAGTGGCTGGGCGGCGCTCCCTGCGGCGTTCTGGCTGGCCGGCGCGGGCTTCTGGCTGTGGCCGACCGCCGAGAACGACATCGTGTACGGGGACAACTGGGTGTCCCTGGCGTTCCTGTTCTTCGGCTCGATAGCAGCCGGAATCGGCGCCTACCGCGTCTTGGTGGTGCCGGCCCGCTGAGCGAAAATCTGAGCTGCGCGAAACAAAAGCCCGTGTACAACCCAGTACACGGGCTTTCGTTTCGCTTGTCAGATTTCCGCTCAGCGGGCCACCTCGCCTTAGATCAAGATCAAATGATCAGGATCAAGATCTTTTTGATCTGGTACGGCGGTCGCGCATCTCGGCCTCGTGGCGCTTCCACGCCTTCGCCTTCCAGTCCTGGCCGAAGGCGATGACGGCGAGGATGCCCAGGCCCGTGCCCAGCCCGGCCACCGCCAGGTACTGGAGGGTCTGTCCGATGAGGAAGCCGAGGCCGGAGCTGAACGGCTGGGAGCCGGTCAGCAGCGGCCCGGCGAACACGGACAGCAGGCAGCCAGCCGTGATCGCGACCAGCAGGTCGGCCGCGAGCCGGATCATCGGGTACCGCATGGTCCACCAGGCTCCGGCCGCCGCACACGCCAGCGCGACCGCCACGAAACTGATCATGGCGACCCGGTCCTGGCCGGAGATCTCGGTGATCTCGCCGAGCTTGACCGTCAGCCGGCTGGCCGCGTTGATCACGAAGAGCAGCCCGGCCACAGCGGCGACGGGCATCCACCGTTGCTTCATCGGGGATTCATACCATCCATCGGGCCGGAGTGGTAACCCTCATTCGTAGCCGCGCCTGGCCAGCCCGGCGAGTTCGCGGAGCGCTCCGGCCGTCCCGTGGAACACGGAGTGCGTGACCTTGCCCTGGATGCCTGGTACCGCGCTCTGCGCCGTCCATTGCCACATGTGCCAGGTGTCCCAGCCCGGCGGCAGCGCCTGCGGCGGGGTCTGGCCGTAGTGGGCGATCTGCAGCGGGTACCCGCCGAGGGCCTTGGTGCCGCCCATGCAGTCGAGCATGAAGTACCGGTTGGTGTAGATCACGGGTTTGCGGCCGAAGGCGCGTTCGACGGTGTCCAGCCACGCCTTCACGTCGGTGACGGAGATCTGGGCCGGGCACTGGTTCGTCTTCCAGTCCCATTCGAGGTCGAGGACGGGCGGCAGGTCGAGCTGGCGCTTGCCCGTGTACCCGGCCTCCCGCACCGTCGCGACGAAGTGCTCGGCCTGCGCTGTGCCCGTGTCGGCGGCCCTGGCCAGGTAGAAGTGGTACGGCGCGACCGGCAGCCCCGCGGCCCGCGCACCGTCCATGTCGGACCGGAAGTACGGGTTGACGTAGTCGTTGTCCTCGGTGGCCTTCACGGTCGCGAAGTCGACGCCGGAGTTCGCCACGTCCGGCCACCTGATCGCCGCGCCCTGCGGGTGCTGCCAGCTCGCGACGTCGACCCCGTCGACGGGATGCTGGTCGACGGGGGAGACGGCGGGAGGGGCGAGCGGGGCGGCGAGGAACATGCTCAGCAGCGCGGCGGCGATCACCGCCCCAATATAGTACTAATCAGTCAAACGATAATGAACGTAGCCATGGTGCCGCGCAAAGCCCAGCCGGGTGTACAGGGAGATAGCGGGCTCATTCGCTTCTTCGACCTGCAAATAGCCGCGTCCCGCCCCGGCTGCGCGCGCCCAGGCTGCCAGCGCGCCCATGACCTTCCGGGCCAGCCCCTGACCCCGGTACGGCAGGCTGGTCTGCACGAGAGCGAAGCCCGCCCAGCCGTCAGCCACCGCGCACCGGCCGATCGCGGCGAGTTCGCCGCCGCAGTACAGGGAAGCGAATGTGACCATCTCCGGCCCGGTGAGGATGCTCCGGGCGATGGGTGGCAGCTCGCCCTTCTGCCCCGCCATCATCCGCAGCCAGGCCTCGTCCGGCTCGTCCGCCAGGACCACGTCGCTGTCCTCGGCGGCGAAGGAGAGATCGGAGACCATCACTGTCGTCGGAAAGTAACTCTCCCAGCCCTGTGCCTCCAGGACCCGTGCCACGCCACGCGCGAGCGGCAGCGGCACGGCGAACCTCGGCTGCAAACCCCTTTCCTTGTACCAGGAAACGACGGTCGCCACACCCTCCTCAAGGGACACGCACGGGTCGCCGATCGGCAGCGCGGTGTTGGCCCGGTTGGTCCAGCCCCCGCCAGCTCGCAGCACCCAGTCGCCCAGCGCGGCCGTCTCCACCGGCGGCCAGCCGCCCACCGCGGCCCGCTCCAGGGCAGCGATCTCTGAGTACTTCACCGGCCGGGGCGGCACCTCCTTCGCCGCGACGATGTCGGCGTACCGGATGGTGACCTCCCCCTTGTCCGTGGCAACGATGAGATCCATCTCACCCAGGGCTCGGAGGACGCCGACCACATCCGTAAGATGCTGGTCTGGCAGCCTGCGGCGAATAACCACCCTCCGCCCGATCTGGTCTTTCACAAGCACGGTGCCCCTCCCGGTGGATTGCACGCCGGGGACACCTTAGGCTTACTCGCTGGCGGGTATAGCCTGGATTCAGTGCGGAGAGGAATGCCGTGACGTACATCATTGCCGAGCCGTGTGTGGACGTGCTGGACAAGGCGTGCATCGAAGAGTGCCCTGTTGACTGCATCTACGAGGGCAACCGCATGCTGTACATCCACCCTGACGAGTGCGTGGACTGCGGTGCCTGTGAGCCGGTCTGCCCGGTCGAAGCCATCTTCTACGAGGACGACGTCCCGGAGAACTGGAAGGACTTCACCGACGCGAACTACCGGTTCTTCGACGACCTCGGTTCCCCGGGTGGCGCGTCCAAGAGCGGCAAGATCGACGCCGACGCCCCGTTCGTGGCGGCGCTGCCGCCGGCCGAGGCGAAGCACTGAGCGTCTCCGCCCGGCTGCCGGACTTCCCCTGGGACGTCCTGGCTCCCTATCTGGAGAAGGCCCGGGCACATCCCGGTGGCGTGATCGAGCTGTCCATGGGTACTCCAGTGGACCCCGTTCCCGCCACGGTGCAGGCTGCGCTTGCCGCCGCCGGTGATGTGCCGGGCTATCCCCTGACCACCGGTTCCGCCGTACTGCGTGCCACCGTCACCGACTGGGTGCGCGAGCGGTGCGGCGCGGCCGACGGCTTCGACGTACTGCCCACGATCGGCTCCAAGGAGCTGGTGGCCTGGCTGCCGACGCTGCTCGGCCTCGGCCCCGGCGACACGATCGTGATCCCCGAGCTGGCGTACCCGACGTACGAGGTCGGCGCCCGGCTGGCAGGCTGCGAGCTGGTCCGTTCCGACTCGCTCACCGCGCTCGGCCCGGCCAGGGTCGCCATGATCTGGCTGAACTCGCCGTCCAACCCCACCGGCCGGGTGCTGCCCGAGGCACACCTGCGCAAGGTGCTGGACTGGGCGCGTGCCTCCGGCACGATCGTGGTCAGCGACGAGTGCTACCTCGAACTCGGCTGGGACACCGAGCCGGTCTCGATCCTCTCGGTCTGCGACGGCGACTACACCGGCGTGCTCGCCGTGCACTCGCTGTCCAAGCGGTCGAACCTCGCCGGGTACCGGGGCGGCTTCGTGGCCGGCGATCCGGCCCTCGTGAAGGAACTGCTGGCCGTCCGCAAGCACGCCGGCATGATCGTGCCCGGCCCCGTGCAGGCGGCGATGACGGCGGCGCTGGCCGACACCGAGCACGTGACCGCCCAGCGCGGCCTGTACTCGGCCCGCCGCGACCTGCTCAAGCCCGCCCTGGAGGCCGCAGGGTTCCGGATCGAGCACTCCGAGGCCGGCCTGTACCTGTGGGCGACCCGCGGCGAGGACTGCTGGGTGACCGTGGACTGGCTCGCGAGCCGCGGCATCGTCGTCTCACCCGGCGCGTTCTACGGCCCGGCCGGCGCCGAGTACGTGCGGGTGGCACTGACCGGCTCCGATCAGGCCGTCGCTGCCGCTGTTGAGCGCCTGAGGGCCCCTTAACCGGTCTACGCTCGGGGCATGACCGAGCTTCGCGTGCTTCCCGACGCCGGCCAGACCCCGGCGTTCAGCTACCAGATCGGCTACCGCCCGGCCTTCGCGCTGGCCACGCTCGTGCTCGCCCCGGAGCAGCCGGTGAAGGCCGAGGCCGGCGCGATGGTCAGCATGAGCGGCAACGTCGAGCTGGAGTCCCAGATGGAGGGCGGGCTGTGGGGCGCGCTCAAACGCGGGGCCGGCGGGCGGAGCGCTTTCGTGTCGACGTACACGGCGCGGGGCGGGCCGGGGGAGCTGACGCTGGCGCCGGGCGCGCCGGGTGACATCGTGCCGCTGCACGTGTCCGGCGAGGCGTACAACGTGGCTGCGTCCTGTTACCTCGCGGCCGAGCCCAGCCTGGAGGTCGAGACGGGCTGGGGCGGCGCGCGGTCCTTCTTCAGCAGCGAGAGCATGTTCGTGCTCCAGATCCGGGGGAACGGGCTGCTGTTCGTGACCGCGTACGGCGCACTGCACAGCCGGGTGCTCCAGCCGGGCGAGCGCTACGTCGTGGACACCGGGCACCTGGTGGCCTGGCCCGCCGCGATGCCGTACACGATCAACAAGGCCACGAAGAGCATCTTCCGCTCGATGACGTCAGGAGAGGGACTGGTCGCGACCTTCACCGGGCCCGGCACGCTCCTCATGCAGACCCGCAACATCGAGGCACTGGCCGGCCTGCTCCGGCCCTTCTTCCCGTCCCGCTCGGGCGGCGGCAGCGAGTGACTTACCGACCAGTCCAGCTGGCCACGATGTCCTCCACGTCGGCCACCAGCTGCTTCCAGCTCTCCAGCCGGGTGACCGGGCCGAAGGGGTCCAAACGCTCCAGGAGCTGGCGGCGGTGCTGCGGGAACCGCTCAGCCATCTGCTTGCGGCGACGCCCTGTCGCACCGGAGGCCTCGGCAAGGCATTCCGCGAGGAGCTTCTTCGGGTCGGCGACCCGTTCAGCCTCTCGCGGGTTCGGAAGCCCCAGTGAGCTGCGCCCCTTCGGATTACCGGCGACCTGGCGGATCGCTGCCTCGTCGAGCAGTAGCCAAGCCTCGGTCATCCGGACAGGCACCACGGGAATCACGGCGGCCTCAGGAGCGCTCTGAGCGGAGGCTTCGGCGATCTCTTGCCGCCGGGGTGCCGGACCCGCGTTGTCGGCATCCCGGTGCACGACCAGGACATCGACTGGCTGCCCGGCCAGCTGACAGCCAGCTTCGAGCTTGGACCTGACATCCTTTTTGATACTGCGCTCAAGAAGACCGAAGTCTGGTTTGCTGAGCCGTACACTCACGCCCTGTTCGAGAAACAACGCTTCCACGAGATCCGCCAGCGGTAAGTCGGAGGTGCCCTCCGCGATGAACAGCCCGGAACGTTGCCTCACTGGTTCCACTCCGAAGGCAGGCGAAGTTGTGTGCCAGATGGAGCAGTGAGGTAGGGCACGATGTCGGCTTCGGAGAACGTCGTGATCCCAGATGCCGCTCGCCAGGAGTCCTTGAACGGAAGCAATGTCAGCGCGCTGGTCACGCTGCCGTCCGGCGCCTGCTGAGGTAGCAGTTCGGCGAGCAACAGGTCCTGCGGGTCGCACACCTGGACCACGCCCGGGGAGTGAGTGTTGACAATCACCTGCCGGAACGGATTGGTCTCGTCCACCGGTTCCGCTGGGTCCAGAGCAAGATCCTGGATCAGCCTGACCACGGCTGGCAGATTCGCCGGGTGGATGCCGTTCTCCGGCTCCTCCATGCAGATCAGACCTGTGAGATCGGGGTCCTCGAGAAGCACACACAGGGCTAGGAAACGCAGGGTGCCTTCGGACAAGGCCCTCGCCGGTAGCCGCATGCCGTCACGCGTCGTGAGGAACAGCGTGAAGGCCTCCCTGATCTCGTCCGGTTCGACGGAAACCTCGCGGACACCAGTGTCGCCGAGGTCCGCCAGCCGTCCGGCGACGCGGGCGTAGACGGCGTCGGGGTCGCTGGATCCTTCATGCGCAATGCGATACAGGCTGGCTGCGAGGTACCGGCCATCGGTGCTCAGCACCCGAGGGTCTCCGAAGCTGTCGGGCGCGCGGAGCGCCGAAGGTTCGAGGGCCAGCCGCCGCCAGCCGAGCATCTCCTGCCGGGCGGGCCAGACCGAAGGCGCCAGGCTGAAGATCATCATGCTGAGGCCGGTTCGGTGCCCCTTCGGATGCTTGGGCACGTTCATGATTACCGGGCCCTGGTCGCTGTGATAGGCGAGCCGGAGCCGACTGTCGTCCATACGGGAGGTCAGAAGCGGCCTGGCCGCAGACTGGCTGCTTATGTCTGCGGCTAGCCGCTCGACGGGACTCCCCACGAGGGAAGCCGCTGAGAGCGGGTGGAGATCTTCCCTCATGATGACGAGCTTGCCAACGCTCGCCGGGCCGGAGGCTTCCTCCAATCCGAGCACGACTTCGTAGCGCAGGTAGGAGTCAGGGATGGCCTCGTGGCCGCCCGCGGTCAGCCACGCCTCCCCGGGAACAATCATCTCGGCTGCGAGGCTCATCTGGTGTTCACCGGACTGGTAACCGTTCCAGAAAAGGTCTCGCGGGTCCGAAGATCCCCGGACACGTTTCGCGGCTTCGGCGAGGGGCATCTCCGCCAGGTACGACAGCAATTCGATCGCGTCGAACAGGTTGGACTTGCCGATGCCGTTGGCGCCCGCGATGCAGGTGAACGGGCCGAAGTCCACCCGGACGTCCAGCAGGTTCTTGAAACCCTGGACTTCCAACCTGGTCAGCATGAGGCCAGCCTACCGAGGCGCACCCGGGTCCGTGGCAACGTGCCAGCGCGCAAACGAGACGGGGGTCAGCTGAGCCGGTTGAGGGCGCGGGCTGTGCGTTCCTGGCCGGCTGGAGCGTCGAGCAGGTCCCAGAGGACGCGGGCGGCCTCCAGGTGGCTGCGGGCCGGCTCCGGCTGGCCACCGTCGAGGTAGACCTCGCCGAGCAGGTGCAGGGTCGCTGCCTCGCCGTACTTCTCGCCGCACCTGCGGAACATGGCCAGCGAGGAGGTCAGCAGCTTCTCGGCCTGGGCGAGTTCGCCCAGCTGGCGCGCCGAGTCACCCAGGACGTTGATCGTGTACGCGGTCTCCAGCTCGTCCCCGATCCGCTGGCTCATCACCAGCGCGTCGGAGGCCCGGCCGCGCGCCGAGGCGAGGTTGCCGGTCCGCAGGCTCACGACGGCCAGCCCGCGCAGCGCCTGCTGCTCGCCACGGATGAAACGGCAGCTGTGCGCGAGGGCCTGCGAACGGGCGAACTCGGCCTCGGCCGCCGGGTAGTCGCCGCCGTCGAGCAGCGTCATGCCGATCAGGTACCTGGCGTAGGCCTCGGCCCGTGACTCCTTGTGCGCCCCGGCCTCGGCGGCTGCCGACCGGAGCCGGGCCACCGACTCCTCGCGGCGGCCGAGGATGCGGTCCACGACGCCCAGCGCGCACTCCGACAGCACAGCGCCCTGCGGGTCGCCGAGCGTCGTGAAGAGATCCCGGGCCTCGGTGAGGCAGCGCGGGGCCGTGTCGTAGTCGTCGAGCACGGCCGTCAGCTCACCGAGCCCGTGCAGCATCGCCGCCGTACCCTGCCGGTCCCCAACCTCCCGTGCCGCCCTCAGCGCTGCCTCGTGCGTGCGCCTCCAGTCCGCGTACCGGCCACGGACCTCGAAGAACCCGACGGCCGAGCGGGCGATCCGCCAGGCGTGCTGCACGTACCCGTGCTCGGCCGCCGCCTCCACCACCGCCGTGAGGACCGGCATCTCGGCCTCCAGCCAGCGGTACGGATCGGCGATCAGCCGCCCGCGCAGCTCCGCCAGCCACGGCCACCGGTCGGGGCGCAGCGGGCTCGGGCCCAGGTACCCGTGCGGGGCCCGCCGCTCGGCTTCCTCGGCGAGCGCCAGCCAGCCGTCGAAGTACCGCTCGCGGCACTCGGCGCGCTCCACGACCGGCAGTGCCCGCTCGGACTCCTCGCGGGCGAAGAGCCGGACCAGGTCGTGCAGCTGGTACCGGACCTGGCCGAGGTCGTCGCGCCCGCGCAGCTGCACGAGCTGCGCGTCCACCAGCAGCTCCAGCGTCTCGCGGGCCGGGGCCGGGCGCTGGTCGAGCAGCGCGGCGGCGGCCCAGCCGGGGAAGTCGGTACTGGGCAGGGTGGCCAGCCGCAGCAGCAGCCCGGCGGCGGGTCCCGGCAGGGCGTGGAAGCTCAGCGCCAGGCTGGTCCGGACGCCGAGGTCGCCCTGGTCGAGGGCGTCGAGCCGGTCCCGCTCGTCGGCCAGCGCCTCGACCAGCTCGGCGGCCGTCCAGTGTGGCCGGTGGGCGAGCCGGGCTCCGGCGACGCGCAGGGCCAGCGGCATGCGGGCGCACAGCTCGGCCAGGTGCCTCGCTGCCGCCGGGTCGGCGTCGACCTGGCCCGGGGTGCTGGCCCGGCGGAGCAGGTCGAGCGCTTCAGGCTCGGGCAGCTCGCCGATCCTCAGCCGCAGCGCGCCGTCCAGAGTGGACAGCGGTGAGCGGCTGGTCACGAGTACCGCGGAGTGGCCCGCGCCGGGGAGCAGGTGCCTGACCTGCCGCTCGTCGGTGGCGTCGTCCAGCACGACCAGGACCCGGCGGCTGCTCAGCAGCGAGCGGTACGCGGCTGCCCGGTCGTCGAGCCGGTCCGGGATGGCGTGACCGGCCACGCCCAGCGCCCGCAGGAACTCGGCGAGCACGTCGGCTGGCTGGGCCGGGTGCTCGTCGAGGCCGCGCAAGTGGGCGAAGAGCTGCCCGCCCGGGTACTGGTCCCGGACCTGGTGGGCGATGTGCACGGCGAGGGAGGTCTTGCCGGTGCCGCCCATGCCGGAGATCGTCACCAGCGCGCCAGCCCGGCCGTCCGCCCGGCTCAGCGCCTCGATGGCTGACCCGGTCTCGGCCAGCCGGCCCGTGTGGTCGGCCACCCCGGCCGGGAGCTGGCAGACCGGGGCCGGCCCCGGTGCGGGCTCGGCGGCGGCTGGCTCGTCGCCTGGGGTGTTCTCCTCGCCGCGCAGCATCCGGGTGTGCAGGTCACGCAGGTACGGACCCGGGTTCTCGCCGAGCTCGGCCGCGAGGTGTTCCCGGGCGCGGGCGTAGACGTCCAGCGCCTCGGCGCGCCTGCCGGAACGGGCCAGGGCGAGCATCAGGCGGCCGGTGAGCTGCTCGGCCAGCGGGTACTCCGCGGTGAGCGTGGCCAGCGCGTCGAGCACGGAACCCGGCCGGTCGAGCTGGAGTTCGGCGTCGGCCCACTCCGCGATCACGGTCAGGCGCTGGCGGTCGAGGGTCTCGGCGGTGCGCTCGGCCCAGCCGGTGGCCGGCCCGGTCAGCCCGGAGAGCGGCCTGCCCCGCCACTGCCCGAGCGCCGCCGCGAGCAGGGCAGCCCGTTCGGCGAGACGCTCGGCGGGCAGAGCGCGGGCCTCGGCGACCATCGAGCGGAAGACCTGGAGGTCGAGCACGCCGTCCGGCACGCTAGCCAGGTAGCCGGAGCCCTCGCGCCGGATCTGCACGCCCGTGCCGTCGAGCAGGGCCCGGATGCGGCTCAGGTGCGCGTGGAGGGTCGAGCGTACGGAGTCCGGGGCCTCGTCGCCCCAGACCCGCTGGGTCAGCGTGTCCTGCTGTACCAGCCTGCCGTGCTCCGCGAGCAGTGCGGCCAGGACGGCCACGCGGCGCGGCGGGCCGATCGTCACGGCCGTGCCGTCCACCAGTAACTGAACCGGTCCGAGTATCCGCAGTTCCACCGTCATCCGTTTGTGTCCCCCTGCGGTCGAGTCGCCCGGTGAGCCAATCAGGATCTCCCTGGTTCATCAAGGGAGAAAAGACCTGTGGCCGGTACCGGATCGGTACCAGCCACAGTGGAGGAGCGGGAGAACTAGGGTCTGTCCGGTAGATCTTTGCCGGGCTGCGGCGGCCTCAGAAGCCGCCTGCCTGCGCCGTTTTCCTCCCGGAATACAACACCGGTATTCCGGGAGGAAAACGGCTTGTCAGCCGACTCCTGAGACTCGCCTCGCACCGACAAGATCTACCGGACAGACCCTAGTCGTTGGCGTGCAGCGCGGCGTTCAGCGTGATGCCCGTACCCTTGCGGGCCCGCGCTTCCACCGTGCCCGTCACCGAGTTGCGGATGTAGAGGATGCCGGAGGAACCGGACAGCTCCAGCGCCTTGACGATCCGGCCGTCGGGCAGGGTGACCTTCGTACCCGCCGTGACGTACAGCCCGGCCTCCACGACGCAGTCGTCACCCAGCGAGATGCCGATGCCGGCGTTGGCCCCGAGCAGGCAGCGTTCGCCGATCGAGACGACCTGCTTGCCGCCGCCGGAGAGCGTACCCATGATCGAGGCGCCGGCCCCGATGTCCGAGCCGTCCCCGACGACCACCCCGGCCACGATCCGGCCCTCGACCATCGAGGCGCCGAGCGTGCCGGCGTTGAAGTTGATGAAGCCCTCGTGCATGACCGTCGTGCCGGGCGCCAGGTGCGCGCCCAGCCGCACCCGGTCGGCGTCGGCGATCCGGACACCGGACGGCACGACGTAGTCGACCATGCGCGGGAACTTGTCCACAGAGAACACCGTCAGGTGCGGCACGGTCAGCCGCAGCTCGTTGACCTGCTCGGGCAGCACCGGGCCGGCCGAGGTCCACGCGATGTTCGGGAGGATGCCGAAGATCCCGTCCAGGTTGGCCTGGTGCGGCCGGATGATCCGGTGGGAGATGAGGTGCAGGCGCAGGTACGCGTCGGCGGTGTCCTTCGGGGGCTCGGCCAGGCTGATGCTGGTCGTGACCGGTACGCGCCGCATGCCGAGCGGGCGCTCGCCCGCCGGGAGGGTCACGTCGCGGGCCTCGCCGAGGCCGAGCTCCGGGTACCAGACTTCCAGGACGGTGCCGTCGGCTGTCACGGTCGCGAGGCCTGAGCCCCATGCCGTCTCGTCGAGAAATTCGCTGCTCACGACGGGCTAGTCTACGGGGGTGCTGACAACGGATGAGCTCGCAGACCCTGTCGCGCTGACCCGGGCCCTGGTCGATATCTCGTCGGTCTCCGGCGATGAGGAAAATATCGCCGGGCAGGTCGAGGCCGCGCTAAACCTTCCGCATCTGAGCGTCGCCCGCTCCGGTAATTCCGTGATGGCCCGGACGAATCTGGGCAGGGCGAGCCGCGTCGTGCTGGCCGGCCACCTCGACACGGTGCCGCACCACGACAACTGGCCGTCGCGTACCGAGGACGGCGTCATGCACGGCTGCGGCACGTCCGACATGAAGTCCGGCACAGCCATCGCACTGCACCTCGCCGCGACGCTCACCGAGCCCGTCCACGACGTCACGTACTTCTTCTACGACTGCGAGGAAGTCGAAGCCGAGCGCAACGGGCTCAACCGGATCGCCCAGGAGAACCCGGAGTGGCTGGCCGGCGACTTCGCCGTCCTGCTGGAGCCGACGTACGGCGTGGTCGAGGCCGGGTGCCAGGGCACGATGCGGGTCCGCGTCACCACGCACGGCAAACGCGCGCACTCGGCCCGCTCCTGGCTCGGCGTCAACGCGATCCACGCGATGGGCGAGCTGCTCCGCCGGCTCGACGCCTACGAGGCCCGCACGGTCCTCATCGACGGCTGCGAGTACCGCGAGGGGCTCAACGCCGTGCTGATCAATGGCGGGGTCGCGGGCAACGTGATCCCGGACCGGTGCGAGGTGACGGTCAACTACCGGTTCGCGCCGGACAGGAGCGAGGCCGAGGCGCTGGTACACGTGAAAGAGGTTTTTGACGGGTTTGACGTTGAACTCTCCGACTCGGCGCCCGGTGCGCTGCCCGGCCTCGAACAGCCAGCGGTGAAGGACTTCCTGGCTCTGGCCGGTGCCGAGCCGCGCGCCAAGCTCGGCTGGACGGACGTCGCCCGCTTCTCTGCGCTCGGCGTCCCGGCCGTCAACTTCGGCCCCGGCGACCCCAATCTGGCCCACAAGCAGGACGAGCACGTGGAGATCCAGAAGATCATCGACGGGGCTGCGGTGCTGCGTGACTGGCTCGCCGGGGTCAATGGCTGACAATGGCTGACATGACGGAAAAGAGAGGACCCGAGCGGCACCGAGGCCCGGTCACACTGCGCAGGGGTGCCGCCAGCCAGCTCGTCACCGCCGACCAGCGGCTGCTCGACTCGAAGGGCCGCCAGGACTGGCGGATCGGCGACGCGTGGCGCTCGCTGCGGATCCAGGCGGAGTTCGTCGAGGGCTTCGACACCCTGTCCGAGCTGCCGCCGGCGGTCAGCGTGTTCGGCTCGGCGCGCAGCAAGCCCGACAGCCCCGAGTGCCTGCTGGCCGAGGAATTGGGTGCCGCGCTCGCCCAGGCCGGCTATGCCGTGATCACGGGTGGCGGGCCGGGCGTCATGGAAGCCGCCAACAAGGGCTGCCAGGAGGCTGGTGGCCTGTCGGTCGGGCTGGGGATAGAGCTGCCGTTCGAGCAGGGCCTCAACGAGTGGTGCGACATCGGGATCGACTTCCGCTACTTCTTCGCCCGCAAGACCATGTTCATCAAGTACGCGCAGGCCTTCTGCGTCCTGCCCGGCGGCTTCGGGACGATGGACGAGCTGTTCGAGGCGCTGACCCTCGTGCAGACCGGCAAGGTCACCGAGTTCCCCGTGGTCCTGCTCGGCGTCGACTACTGGTCGGGCCTGCTCGGCTGGCTGCGGACCAGCATGCTCGCCGACGGCATGATCGGGCCGCTCGACCTCGACCTGGTCCACCTCACCGACGACGTGGCCGAGGCAGTGCACCGGATCCAGGCGGCCGGCCGGATCTGATGGCAGCCGTCTGCGTCTTCTGCGCCTCGTCGGTCACCGTCGCGCAGTCCTATCTGGACCTCGCCCGCGAGACCGGCATCCGGCTGGCCGAGGCCGGGCACACCCTGGTCAGCGGCGGGGCCCGTGTCGGGATGATGGGCGCCGTGACCAGCGGCGCCCGCTCGGCCGGTGGGTACACGGTCGGGATCATCGTCGAGGCGCTTGCCGCCGTCGAGATCGCCGACACCGGATCCGACGAGCTGGTGGTCGCGGGGTCGATGCTGGATCGCAAGGGCCAGATGATCGATCGTTCGGACGCCTTCCTGGTACTCCCCGGCGGGCTCGGCACCCTCGACGAGCTGTTCGAGGTCTGGACGACGGCCGGGCTCGGCATGCACGCCAAGCCCGTGGTCGTCGTGAACGCCGGCGGCTTCTACGACGGCCTGCTGACCTGGCTCGGCCGGCTCGTCACGCTCGGCATGGTCCGCGAGGCAGCCCTGGAATCCCTGATCATCGTCGATACCCTGGACGGCGCGCTGGCCCAGCTGGCCACGTCGCTCAAGGAAGTCGGCTGACGCTCGCACGCAGGCCTCGCGCTGACTGCCGGCCGGCACTAGCATTGCCGGTTATGAACCAGGTCCTGCTGCTGCTCGTCGTCGCGCTGGTCGCCGGTGGCATCGTGTTCGGCGCCGCCGCCCTGCTGACCGGTACCGATCCCGGCCTCGCCGTGGTCGAGCCCGACGGGCGCGCCGTCGCCCTCCCGGCCGGCCGGCCACTGGCGGAGGGCGACCTGGGCCGCCTGCGGTTCGACGTGGGCCTGCGCGGGTACCGCGCCGACCAGGTCGACGAGGCGATCGGCCGCCTCGGCTACGACCTCGGCTACAAGCAGGAGCTGATCAGCGTCCTCGAATCCGAGGTCGTCGCCCTGCGCGAGGGCCGGGCCGACGACGCCGACCGGCTCAGGGAGGCCCGGCTCGCGGCCGGCGGCCAGCACCCGGCGGCCAGCGACCACGAAGAGATCATCGACCTGGACGCCGAGCCCGAGCTTCCGGAGTCCGCCGAGGCCACCGGGTCCACTGAGGACGAGGGCAAGCGCTAGCCCCGTCGTACCCCTCCGATACCGTTGGCGGCATGACTGCGCTGGTTGTGGGGCCCGACGGGCTCGGCCGCTGCCACTGGGCCTACTCCGCTCCGGAATACCTGCCCTACCACGACGAGGAGTGGGGGCAGCCCGTGCGCGGCGACGAGCCGCTGTACGAGCGGCTGACCCTGGAGGCCTTCCAGTCCGGGCTGTCGTGGATCACCATCCTCCGCAAGCGCGCGGCCTTCCGGGCGGCGTTCGGTGACTTCGCGCTGGAGACCGTCGCCGGGTTCGGCAGCGACGACGTCGAGCGGCTGATGGCCGACCAGGGCATCGTCCGCAACCGGATGAAGATCGAGGCAGCGATCCACAACGCCAGGGTCGCGCTGGACCTGCCCGGCGGGCTCTCGGACTTCCTCTGGGCGTACGCGGTGCCCGACCAGGCCCGCCCGGCGACCGGCGGCGACGTCCCGGCCGTGACGGCCGAGTCGACCGCGATGGCGAAGGCGCTGAAGAAGGCTGGCTTCAAGTTCTTCGGCCCGACGACGGCCTACGCCCTGATGCAGGCCACCGGCATGGTCAACGACCACCTGATCGGGTGCATGGAGAAGCCAGCGTCCTGACTCTGGCCCCAC
Source organism: Longispora albida DSM 44784 (assembly GCF_000379825.1). Lineage (GTDB taxonomy): Bacteria > Actinomycetota > Actinomycetes > Mycobacteriales > Micromonosporaceae > Longispora > Longispora albida. The sequence goes on along the minus strand of NZ_KB903834.1, from coordinate 207,175 downwards.
TGGCCCCGCCAGCCCCAAATCGGACTTATTTTACATAAGGCCTATACTTCTGCCATGACTATGGCTACCGACTTCTCGATCAAGTACTCCCGGCTGTTTGACCTGCTCGACATCGACGGCAGCGGTGACCTGCGCGCGGCGGACATGACGGCTCTCGGCGAGCGCGTGATCGCCGGGTTCGGCGCCACGGCGGCTCCCGCGAAGATCGAGACGGTCCGGGCGGCCTTCGTCAGCTACTGGAACGGCATCTCGGCCCAGCTCGGTGGCGGCGACGGCCCGTTCAGCCGTGAGCAGTTCAGCGCGGCGCTCACGGTGGCTGTCGGCGAGAGCGAGCAGGGCTTCGACGAACTGCTCCGTCCGCTGGCCTCGGCGATCTTCGCGCTCGCCGACGCCGACGACAGCGGGATCGTCTCGATGGCGGAATTCCGGCAGGCCCAGGTCGCGATGGGTGTCTCCACCGAGGACAGCGAGCGGGTCTTCCGGCTGATCGACACGGACGGTGACGGCCGCATCGACCGGGAGGAACTGCTGGCCGCGGCGAGCGACTTCTACCGCAACCCTTCGGCCGACTCCCCGATGAGCGGCTTCTTCGGCAGCCTCGGCCGCTGACAACGGCGGGTTCCCGCCCGGCCAGCGGGCGGGAACCCGATCAACGAGACATGAACACCGTGAACGCGTCGGTCCTGTCGGCCCTGACCAGCGTGCTGTACCCACCAGAGTCCGCAGGCCTGCACGAGTGGTGGCGCAAGCTGATCGGGACAACCGGCTTCGCTCACCGTGGCGGCCTGTCCCACGAGGAGCGGGTGCACCGGGCGTACCGGCTGCTCGCGCTGGTCAACGAGAGCCTTGCTGACGTGCCGGCCTTCGTGGCCGATCCCGAGCAGCTCGCCGTGATGCACGAGTGGACGGGCGCGGTCGAACCCGGCTTCACCGCGATCGCCGGCATCCACTACAACCTGTTCCTCGGCAGCCTGCTGGACCTGGAGCCCGAGGGCGTACGCGACCTGGCGGAGTACACCGGGCTGCGCGAGACCGGCACGTTCCTGTGCACCGAGGTGGCGCACGGTAACGACGCCGCGAGGCTGGAGACCACGGCGACCCGGGACCCCGGGACCGGCGACTTCGTCCTGCACACTCCGAACCGGGGCGCGGCGAAGTTCATGCCCAACACGTCCAGCGCGGGCGGCGCCAAGACCGGGCTGGTCGCCGCGAGGCTGCTCGCCGACAGTACGGACCATGGCGTGCACCTGTTCCTCACCCGGCTGAACGACGGGCGCCAGCCGATGCCAGGAGTACGGATCGAGCTGCTGCCGCCGGCGCTCACCTGCCCGGTCGACCATGCCGTGACCAGCTTCGACCAGGTACGCCTGCCGCCGGAAGCGCTCCTCGGCCCGCTGCCGTCCGGCCAGGCGGCTGGCAGTGGCCGTCGCCGGTTACTGCACGCGATCGGCCGGGTCACCGCCGGGAAGCTGTGCATGAGTGCCTGCGGGGTCAGCGCGGCGAAGACGGCCGTCGCCCTCGCGGTCCGGCACGCGCACGCCCGATCGACGGCCGGCCTGAGGCCCGGCGAGTCGGTCACGCTCTTCGAGCACGGGGCACACCAGGCCCGGCTCGTTGACGCGACTGTCACTGCCTATGCCGTGACCGCACTGCATCGGTACGCCGTGCGCCGCTGGCTGGACGCCGGACCCGCGGACCGGTCCGAGGCCGAACGCGTCGTCGCGATCACCAAGGGCTGGACCACGTGGCAGGGCCGCGCAGTGGCCATCGAGTGCCGTGAGCGGTGCGGGGCACGCGGCGCGCTCCGGGTGAACGGGTTCGCCGACCCGATCGCCGCGATCGAAGGCCCGATCACCGCCGAGGGCGACAACCTGGTGATCTGGAACAAGGCAGCCGCCGAGCTGAGCCTCGGCTGGCGCAGGCCCGCGGTCCCGCGAACCGAGCCGGACCTGGCTGACCCCGCGTACCTGCACGGGCTGCTGATCGGCATCGAGGAGATCTGGCACCAGCGGGCGAGCCGCAAGCTCCGGGACCGCGGCGCCCGGTCACCGCTGGCCCGGTGGAACGCCACCGTCGGCCCGGCTCTCGAGCTGGTCGCAGCCCATGCGCACCGCCTGGCAGCCGAGGCACTGCACGACTGGGCCGAGCGCGCCGACGGCCAGCCAGCAAGGGAAGTGCTGCGCGGGGTGCACCGGCTGTTCGCCCTGCGGCGGATCTCCGGCCACGACGGCGTGCTGCTCGCAGCCGGCCGGCTCACCGCGGAGCAGGTCGAGGAGCTACCTGACCTGATCGACAGGGCGGTGACGGCGCTCGCCCCGCACACACTGACCCTTGTGGAGGCGTTCGGCGTACCAGAGCAGGTGTTCGTCCCCGACGGGTACCAGGACGAGCGCTAAGGCTGGTCCTTCCTGCTCCGCAGTTCCCGGTAGGACTGGTAGGTCAGCCACAGCGTGATGACCTCCACGAGCGTGGAGAGCACGGCCGCCAGGTTGGCCATCACCGACGTGCCGATCCGCGACCACGCCTGCCAGAGCAGCGCGAGCATGATGCCAGCCAGCCCGACCAGCGCGCCGGTCCGCAGCCGGAGCCGGCGCGCGGCCGGCAGCAGGCCCCGGTCGCGTGCGACGCGCAGCCCGTACTCCACGACCACGATCCCGGCCGTGACCAGCAGCGGGATCAGCCACAGTTCGACGCGCACCCCGATCACCTGCCTCCCAGCGCAGCGCGCATGTCGTCGACGAACTTGGATGGCAGGTCGATGTTGCTCCGCAGCAGCCGGCCGGCGTGCAGCACGACGGCCTCGGCGAACCGGCCGTAGTCGCGGTGCACCGGCCGGGGCCTGGACCTCTCCACGGCGCCCCGGATCGCGCCCAGGTGCGGGATGAACGCCTTCAGGTTCGGGTCGATGTAGGCGTTGGTCCTGGTCGGGGCGAGCCCGTGCGCCGCGAGGACCTTCTGGGCCTCCTCGCCGGTCAGGAACCGGATCAGGTCGGCGGCTGGCCCCGGATTGCGCGAACCGGCGACGACGGCCAGGCTCTGCCCGCCGAGGATCCCGATCGGCAGCGCCCGTACCCGCAGCCGCGCGTTCCGCACGCCCGGATCCTCCTTCTGCTGGAGCACCCGGTACTGCACCGGCCAGTTCCTCATGTACCGCCGCCCCGGCTCCCCGAACGCCTCCAGGCTGCTCTGCTCGTTGTCGGACAGCAGCACCCGGCCCTTGGCCGCGGCCACCCGTAGTGGCTGGAGTGCCTGCTGCCAGCGCCCGAGGTCGTAGGCCGGCCCGCCGTTCACGTCGAGGATGCCCTCGTCGCGGGCGAGCGCGTGTTCGAGGATGTTGACGACGAAGGCCTCGTTCGAGGCTGACGACGCCGGGTCGAGCTGGCCGACGAAGGCTCGCGTACCGTCCAGCGCCGCGTCGTCGAGCACCTCGCGCAGCGTGTGCTCGGCCGGGTCTCCGGGCTCCTGCCGGGCGAAGAGCATGCCGACGTCGGTGTTGAAGGGCACGGCCCAGTACCGGTCGGGGTCGCCGGGCACCCGGTTGGCCCGGATCGCCCGGTCGAGGAACAGCTCGGCGTCGTGCATCTCGATCGGCCGGAGCAGCCCCTGCCCGGCGAAGTCCTGGATGTCGATCGCGTCGAGGTTCACCACGTCGGCCACGCCGTTACGCGCGGCCGTGACGGCCTGCCGTTTCTGGTCGGCCGTCGCGCCCTGCGAGGTGGCGAGGCTGACCCGGACCCGGGGGTTGGCCCGGTTCCACATGTCGATCAGGAGCTGGCGGGCTCCGGTCGAGTCGGCCCCGGTGACCAGGGTCAGCTCGGTGTCCTTCGGCTGGCTGCCGCCGGGGAGCAGGTAGATGGCCGCCGAGGTGAGCGTGCCGCAGGCGAGCACGCCGGTCAGGAAGTCTCGCCGCGAGTACGCCGAATGTGTCCCAGCCACGGCAGGTGCCCCTTCCGTCCAGTCCTGCCGAGTCTATCGACGTACGCAAATGATTGTCGCGCCAGCGCCGTTCACCCGCAGATCAGTGCAGGTGAACGCGTACTAGAGTGAGATCATGCGTTCCTGGCTGGTAAGTGTCGACCTGCCCATCGAGGCCGAGTCCCCGGCCGAGGCGGTCGCCCAGTTCTGGACATACCTCCAGCAGCTCGGCCCGGCCGAACTCCCGGCCTTCGTGTCCCCGGCCGACGACGAACTCGCGATGGCGGCCTACGTCCTGGGCGAGAACGCCGAAGAAGTGAACCTGGACCCCGAAGAGGAATAACCAGCCGGCCCTCGCCACCCTGGTTTGACCTTCGCTCTTGATCTAAGGCGGTCGGCACAACCTCAGAACAGGCCGGGGACGCGGCCCTGCCAGCCGTTGAGCACTTTGCCCGGGTCCGTGTTTAGCACCGAGCTGAGCAGGCTGCCGTAGATGTCCCGGAAGTCCGTGGTCGCCTTCAGGTCGCCCCGGTCGAGGTCGGTGAGGCTGGGCTGCTGGCCGAAGAAGCCGCCGTTGCCGCCGATCACGAAGGCCGGCCCGGCTGTGCCGTGGTCGGTACCGTCGGAGCCGTTGCCCCGCACCCGCCGCCCGAACTCCGAGTAGACCAGGACCACGGCGCCGGGTACCCGGGCGGCGAACGCGCTGACCGCCGCGTCCACCTCTCCGAGCAGGCGTTCCGAAGCGGCCTTCTCGACGGCGTGGGTGTCGAAGCCGCCGAGGCTGACCGAGTACACCCTGGCCTGCGCCCCGGCCTCGATGCACCGGGCCGTCATGTCGAGCTGGGCTGCGAGCGGCCCCTGCTCGTGCTCGGCGTCCTCGCCTGGTTCGTCGGTGTCGACCGACACGGCGAGCTTCCGGACGGCGAGCAGGTCGGTGTAGGAGGCCGACACCCGGTCGCGCAGCGAGGGCCCACCCGGCCCGGCCAGCCCTGTCACCAGCGACGTCGACGTGAAGCCCTTGAGCGGCACCGAGCCACCGGCCACTGTGGAGCCTGCGAGCAGCGGTGGCAGTACCGGTTCGAAGGAGATCGCGTCGAGCGGCCCGCCCTTGGTCGCGTCGAGCCACCGGCCGAGCCAGCCCGTGTCCACCGGACTGTCCGGCGAACCGGTCTGCCAGATGTCCATCGAGCTGAAGTGGCTCCGGTTGGGCTTCGGGTACCCGGCGCCGCGGACGATCGCGAGTTTCCCCGCGTCCCACAGCTTCTTGAAGCCCAACATCTTCGGGTTGAGCCCGAGGCCGGAGCCGAGCGTCAGCGTCTCGGTGTAGGCGAGGTCGGGCCGTGCGGCGTGGTACGCCTTGTCGGTGTACGGGATCACGGTGTTCAGGCCGTCGTTGCCGCCGTACAGGGTCACGACGACCAGTGGCCGTCCACCGAGGACTCTGCCCTCGGGGGTCTCGAAGAGCGACGACAGGGCGATGGTCGAGCCGCCGGCCGCGAGGGCACCGGCCCCCACCACGCCACTCGCCAGCAGGAACCGGCGCCGGGTCACGGAATCCACGTCACACCACCAGGTACTCGGGGCTGATCAGGCCGAGGGTGACCAGCTGCTTCACGTCGCGGTCGGCTGCCGACAGCGCGGCACGGGTGCGGTCGGTCCAGGCGCCGACGGCGAGGAGCTTCGCGAGGCGGTCCGGCCGCTCCTTCGCTGGTACCGAGGAAAGATCTGTCTTCGCGGCGTCGGCGATCGCGGCAGCGACCTGGAGCCTGGCCTGCGCCGCGGAGGTGGTCAGCCACGCGGCGCCCGAGGGCCAGCCGCCAACGTTCGGCGGCGCGAACGGCACCTGCCCCAGGTCGGTCAGGCCGCGCAGCAGCTCCATCTTCGGCTGGACGCCGAGCTGCCGCATCGCGCTCACCGCCCAGTCGATCGGCGGCCGGACGACCTCGCCGCCCAGATTCGACCAGATTTCGCGCAGCGAGCCGCCCGCGCCGCCGTAGTAGGCACCGAGCTGCCCGGCCACGTGCTTCGCGCACGCCGGCTGGGCGAGCAGATGGTCCACAAGGGACTGTGCCGTGAACTGGCTGGTCTTCCCGAGCACGGTCGCCGCGCCGTCGTCGTGCCGCTTCGGGTCCAGGGTGGCCGTCATCGCCGCCCGGTCGACCCGCCAGCCGGTCAGCACCCGGGCGGCTTCCAGAACATCGTCCTCGGAGTAGTTGCCCACGCCCAGCGTGAACAGCTCCAGCAGCTCCCTGGCGAGATTCTCGTTCGGGGCCTTCTTCGTGTTCTGCTGGGCGTCGAGCCAGACCAGGAGGGCCGGATCGGCCACCATCGCCCGGCTCAGCGCGCCGAAGTCATGGGCGTGCGCGCGGAAGGTCTGCTGCTGCCTGGCCATCAGCGCCGGCCCAGCCTTGCGGATGCTCGTCGCCCAGTGACCGTGCCAGAACAAAACCAGTTTCTCGTACCCGGGGGAGGGGCTCGACACCATCTGCCCCACCCACCACAGCGCGAGCTGCCGGCGTTCCTCCTTCTGCCTGGCCCGGTCGGCCCGCGGATCGAGCGCCGGATACGTCACGGCGGGACCGGGCTGGAGCAGGGCTGCGAGCGTCGCGTCGAAGCCGGCCAGCTCGGCTGCGGCCAGCTCGTCGGGGCGGGGGCCGAAGGAGACCCGGCGGAGCAACCGCGCGATGTCCGTCATGCCGGGGACGGTAGGCCCCCACCCTGTGAGATTCCTATGAGGAAGCTTGCTTACCGGCCGGTGAAGACCGGCTTCTCCTTGGCGACGAAGGCAGCCGTGGACGCCCGGTGGTCCTCGGTCCGGCCGCAGATCGCCTGAGCCTCAGCCTCCACGGCCAGCGAGTCGGCCAGGCCGGACGCTGTGGCGATGGACAGCTGCCGCTTGATCGCGCCGTACGCGGTCGTCGGCCCCTGCGCCAGCCGCACCGCCAGCTCACGGGCCACCGGCAGCACGTCGGCGTCGTCCTCGACGAGCTTCGTCAGCAGGCCCAGCGACAGCAGTTCCTGCGCGCCCACAGGCTCGGCCAGCAGCAGCAACTCGGTGGCCTTGGCGTGCCCGACCATCCGGGGCAGGATCCACGACGCGCCGGTGTCGGCAGCCAGCCCGACCTTCGCGAAGGCCATCAGCATGCTCGTCTTCGGCCCGCCGACCCGGAAGTCGGCCAGCAGGGCCAGCGAGGCCCCGGCACCGGCCGCCGAGCCGTTCACCGCGGCGATGACCGGCTTCGGCAGCGAAGCCAGCCGCTGCGCGATCGGGTTGTAGTGCTCGTGGACGGTCTGGAGCGGGTTGGCGGACCCGCTGGCCAGCGTCGCGGCGTGCTCCCGGAGATCCTGGCCGGCGCAGAAGGCCTTGCCGGACCCGGTCAGCAGCACAGCCCGCACGTCCTTGTCCGCGCTCACCTGGGCCAGCGCGTCCCGCAGCGCCTCCTTGAGCGCCACGTCCAGCGAGTTGTACGCCTCCGGGCGGTTGAGGGTCAGGGTCGCGACGCCGTCGGCGTACTCGACCAGCAGCGGGTCGGCCATGTTCACTCCTGTGTGCTCGTTCAGTCTTCGCTCAGACACGTGTCCACGAACCTATCGGCCGCCGGGCGCAGCCTGCCGGCGTGCCGGTCGAAGAACGCCGCGGCCGTGGCTCCGGCCCAGCGCTCGGGCAGCAGCGCCGGTGGCAGCTGCGGATCCTGGAACAGGAAGGTACGCCAGGCGTGCACCAGCCGGAACCGCGCGGCGTACGCCACCTCGTCGCTCACCTCGGCGGCCAGCCGCACGATCGGCTGCTGGGCCGCGATGAACTCCGCGTACGCCTCGCCCAGCGCCTCCAGGTCCCACGCCCGCCGGACCAGCGCCGCGGCGCCCCCGGCCCCCGCGAAGTGCTCGGCGGTGAACCGCTCGTACCTGACGCCGGTATCGGTCAGCAGCGCGTCGATCTCCGGGGCCGGCCGGGGAGACAGCCAGGTCCCGCCGTCCAGCGCCCCGTACCCGAGGAAGGCCAGGTCTGCCGCGATCTTGTTCCGCTCGGCCCGCTCAGTGGGAAGTGTCACCACGATGAGGTCGAACTTGCCGTCCCAGCCGAGGCGTTCTGTCCGATAGATCCGGGCTGCCGCGTCGTCGAGCCGCCTGACCGCTTTCAGGGTGAGCCGGTAGCCCGCGCCGTCCGGTAACTTGACAGGCTGGAGCCAGCCTTGCCTGACCATGCGGGACACGGCTGTCCGCACCGCTGGGGCCGCTATGCCGAGCGGTGCGAGAAGACGGACGAGGGCCGCGACCGGGGCGGCGCCACCCCGTGGCCGGAGGTGATCGCCGTACAGATCGAAGAGCGCCGAGCGCGCTTGCACCCGAAAGAGTGTGACAGTTAAGCCCCAAAAAATCCAAACTTCTGTCACATTCTTGCGGCGGCGGTTTGGGATCAGGGGCGGTTATCAGGGAAAATCATTGGTTGGCGCGTGCGTTGACTCATGAAGATCAACTACATGTGCGGTTGTATGCGGCTTGATTGAGGGGAGACAGCATGGCGGCCATGAAGCCGCGGACGGGCGACGGTCCGCTGGAGGTCACCAAGGAAGGTCGGGGCATCGTGATGCGCGTCCCGCTGGAGGGTGGCGGCAGGCTCGTTGTGGAGATGACTCCTGACGAGGCCAAGGGTCTCGGGGAGGCACTGCGGGAAGTGGTGGGCTAGTCCCCCCTCTGTGTAGCCGTGCCCGCCGGGTGCCGGTCGCCGATACGTCGGCTGACCTGGTCCCGGGCGGGCACGGCTCGTTGTAGTCTCAAGATCAATAATCGGGGCACCAGGAGGCACAGTGCAGCTCGACATCCGTCTCACCGCCGACCGTGGCACGCCGGAGGCGCTCGCGCTGCCCGTGTTCCCGGAGCAGGAAGGGCAGTTCGACGAAGAGCTGACCGCGTTCCTGGAGCAGGCGGAGCACAAGGGCAAGGCCGGTGAGACGGCGGCACTGCCGAGGCCGCTGGGTACCCCGCGCAAGACTTATCTGATCGGTGTCGGCGAGGGCGGCGAGGCCGGGTGGCGGGCCTTCGGTGCCGCTCTGACCCGGGCTGCCAGCCGGGAGACATCCGTCACGGTCGGGCTGCCGGCCGGGCTGACCACCGCGGAGCTGTCGGGGCTGGCCGAGGGGCTGCGGCTCGCGGCGTACAGGTTCCGTGCCGTGCCGCTGTCCGAGGACAAGGCGCCCAAGCTGGCCGAGGTGATCCTGGCCGGTGAGGCGGACGAGCAGGCCGTGCAGGCCGGCATCGTGACGGCCGAGGTGACCCTGGCCGCCCGCGACTGGGTCAACACGCATTCGGGCGAGAAGACCCCGGAGTGGCTGGCTGAGCAGTTCCGCGCCGCGGCTGAGGCCGTCGGCGGCGTCGACGTGAAGATCTGGGAGCCCGGTCAGCTCGCCGACGAGGGCTTCGGCGGCATCCTGGCCGTCGGCGGCGGCTCGACCCGTGGCCCGCGCCTGGTCCAGCTGACCTGGGCGCCGGAGGGCGCGACCCAGCACGTCGTCCTGGTCGGCAAGGGCATCACGTTCGACACCGGCGGCATCTCCATCAAGCCGGCCGCGGCCATGCTGCTCATGCGCAAGGACATGGGCGGCGCGGCTGCCGTCGCGGCCGCCGTGCTCGGTGCCGCGCGGCTCAAGCTGCCGGTCAAGATCACCGTCCTCACCCCGCTCGCGGAGAACGCGGTCAGCGAGTCGGCCTTCCGGCCCGGCGACATCGTGACCCACTGGGGCGGCGGCACGACCGAGATCCTGAACACCGACGCCGAGGGCCGGGTCGTGCTGGCCGACGCCCTCGCGTACGCGGCTGCGAACCTCAGCCCCGACTACCTGATCGACCTGGCCACCCTGACCGGCGCCCAGAACGTCTCGCTCGGCAAGAAGACCGCTGCGCTGTTCAGCGACGCCCCGGATCTCGCCAAGGCGCTGACCGAGGCCGGCGAGCAGGTCGGCGAGCGCATGTGGCAGCTCCCGCTCCCGGCGGACTACGTGGACGACCTGCGCAGCGACGTCGCCGACTGGGTCAACTCGACCGAGGTCGGCGCCGGTACCGTGATGGCGGCCCTGTACCTGCGCGAGTACGCGGGCGCCGCCCGTGACCGCTGGGCACACCTCGACATGTCCTCTGTCGCCTGGACGGAGGGCGCCGACAAGGAGTTCTCCAAGGGCGCGACCGGCTGGGGCACCCGGATGCTGATCCGCTGGCTGAGCACCCTGGCCTAGAGCCTTGCTTGAAGAGCCCCGTCCCGGGTCACGGGACGGGGCTCTTTCACAGCTCCAGCCGTGGCGCGCCGTAGAAGGAAGCGCAGGCTGCGCAGCAGGTCGGACACCGGCGTCTTGATGTGCCGGACCTGACTGATCCCGACGCCCATCGGTACTCCCATCCTCGGGTTCTCTCGCCAGAGCCCGACCGTACCGGGGGCTGGGCTACCCGGCCGCCGCGTAACCCGTGTCGCGAGAGTGCTTGTGTCAGCCCGGGTCCGCAAGGCCGCCCACGACGCCTCGTCCGCTGGTACCCCGTCAGCGCCGGCGTCCTGGACGGCACACGGCTAGCTGGGGCCCGGGTCCAGGCCCTAACGCTTGACGGCCACCAGGAGCCCGTCGCCGACCGGCAGCAGGGCCGGGATCCAGTCAGGAGCCTCACGCAGCCACTTGACCGTCTCGCGTACCGCGAGGGTCTCGCTGTCCCGCGCCGCCGGGTCGAGCACCCGCCCGCCCCACAGCGCGTTGTCGAGGGCGAGCACCCCGCCCGGGCGGAGCAGCCGCTGCGCCTCGGCGACGTACTGCGGGTACTCGTACTTCTCGCCGTCCACAAAGACCAGATCGTAGGCCGCGTCGGCGAGCCGGGGCAGCACCTCCAGCGCCCGGCCGGTGATCAGGCGGGCGCGCCCGGGCGGGAAACCGGCCTCGAGGAACGCCTGCCGCGCGTACCGCTGGTGCTCGGCCTCGGCGTCCATAGTGGTCAGCACGCCGTCGGGTCGCATCCCGCGCAGCAGCCACAGTCCACTCACGCCGGTCCCGGTACCGATCTCCACGACGGCCTTGGCGTGCGTGGCGGCTGCGAGCGCGCGCAGTGCCGACCCGCCGCCGGGCTGGATGGGTGTCAGGCCCAGCTCGCTGCCCCTGGCCCGGGCCTTGGCGAGCACACTGTCCTCTGGCACGTACGCCTCGGCGAACTCGCGGGCCTCCCTGGCGAGCTGGCGCTGCTGAGGTACACCGGAAAAGCCTCCGTCGGGTTCGGACGGGATGGGCGGACGGGGACCGCCCACAGACCTGTCGATGGCGCACCTCCTGTGGGATCTGTCCAAGCCTAGAGGGTTGGGGACAACCGGGGGGCCTGGACTGGACTCCGCGTGCGATGCTGGAGGCGATCGCGTCTGGAGGGGAGGAGCTGGGGTGCCGCATCTTTCCGGATCTGCGCAGCAGAATGGGGCGAATTTCCCGGAATCGCCGTGGTGGTCGGACGCACCGAACGACCCCTGGCGTAACCCGGCCACACCGGCCGTCGTCGTCCTCCACCCGCAACCCTCGGTGCCGCAGCTCGAACCGCCGGCCCCGCCCCGCCCGGCAGGCCGCGCGGGGCTCAGCATGGTGCTCACCGTCGCTGTCGTGTCGGCACTGCTGGCCGGCGCGCTGGGCGGTGCCTTCGGCTACGTGTTCGCCGCCAGGAACGGCGCGGGCAGCGGCCCGCTCGTCGGCCAGGTCGACAACAAGCCGGCCCCGGTCACCAACCGGGCGCCCGAGTCGCTGGCGGCCACGGTCAAGAAGGTCCTGCCGAGCCTGGTGACCGTCCGGGCACAGGACACCAAGGTGCAGAGCACCGGTTCCGGGTTCATCATCACGCCCGACGGTTACATCGTGACGAACGAGCACGTGGTGTCCGGGGTGAAGGAAGGCAAGTACACGGTCGCCTTCGATGACGGTACCGAGACGCCAGCCAAGCTGGTCGGCAAGGACGTCGAGTCCGACATCGCCGTCCTCAAGGCCGACCGGACCGGGCTCACCCCGATCATGTTCGGAGACTCGGACAAGCTCGCGGTCGGCGACCCGGTCCTGGCGCTCGGCACGCCGCTCGGCCAGGACAAGACCGTCACCTACGGCATCGTCAGCGCCCTCGACCGGGCCAGGCCCTCGCCGTCCAGCGACGGGCAGGCCGGCTCGTACTTCGCGGCGATCCAGACCGACGCCGCGATCAACCACGGCAACTCCGGCGGCCCGCTCGTCGACGCCGGCGGCCGGGTCATCGGCGTCAACGAGCAGATCATCACGGCCAGCAAGGAAGAGAAGCCCGGCACGGCCGGCAACGTCGGCATCGGCTTCGCCGTCCCGATCAACCAGGCCAGGCGGGTGGCGACCGAGATCATGCAATCCGGTACCGCGCGGCGGACCGTGATCGGCGCGAACCTCGACACCGGCTACAACGGGCCCGGCGCCAAGCTCACCGGTACCGCCGACAGCGGGCCAGCGGCCAAGGCCGGGCTGAAGACCGGCGACGTCATCACCGTCTTCAACGGCCGGCTCGTCGAGGGCGGGCCGGACATCATCGCGCAGATCCGCAAGCTGCCACCCGGCTCGGTCGTGACGATCGAGTACAGACGGGACGGCGCCAAGCAGACCGGGCAGCTCACCCTCACCGCCGACACGAAGTAGTCAGGCTGCTGCTGGCGGCCGTACACCACGGGCGGGTACGGTGGCGCCTGGTACCTGAGGGCGCAGCCGCAGCGTCGCGCCGCCCCGGGTGCGGACGTGACAGATCGCGTAGTGCGTGGGGAGCAGCGATGTTCGAGAACCTCGGCTGGCCCGAGATCATCCTGCTCGTCCTGGTCGGGTTGTTCATCTTCGGCCCGGAGAAGCTGCCGAAGGCGATCAGCGACGGCATGCGCTTCATCCGCAACGTCCGGCAGATGGCCGCCAACGCGACCTCAGACCTGGGCCGCGAGATGGGCAAGGACATCCAGCTCGAGGACCTGCACCCGAAGACGTTCATCCGCAAGCACGTGCTGAGCGACGAGGACCAGTCGCTGTTCCGCAACCAGGCCGAGGACCTCAAGCGCGAGCTGAACGAGGCGCTGCGCGACCCCCGCAAGGACCCGTCCTGGGAAGCCCCGGCCCCAGTCGCCGAACAGTCTCCCGTGCGTCGCCGCTTCGACACCGAAGCAACGTGACGATCGGGTTCTCCTGAGCTTTCGCTCTTGATCTGACCTGAGGTGGCCCGCTGAGGGCGGATCTGGCAAGCAACGAGAAGACCCGCATACCGGTGTTGTATGCGGGTCTTCTCGTTGCGCAGTCCAGATTCGTTCTCAGCGGGTCGGCACTACCGAGAAGGCTTCAAGCTCAAGGGCTTGCCGACGAGGCTTTCGCGGCGGATCGCGAGCTTGTCGGCGACCGCGCGGAGTGCCTTGCCTGCCGGGCTGTCCGGCGTGGCCAGGACGGCGGGCTGGCCGATGTCGCCGCCCTCGCGGACACCGGTGTCGAGCGGGATCTGGCCGAGCATCGGTACCGGGGCGCCAATGATCTTGGTGAGGGCCTCGGAGACCTGCTGGCCGCCGCCCGTGCCGAACACGTCCATCTTCGAGCCGTCCGGCAGCTCCAGCCACGACATGTTCTCGATGACGCCGACGATGCGCTGGTGGGTCTGGAGGGCGATCGCCCCGGCCCGCTCCGCGACCTCGGCCGCAGCTGCCTGCGGGGTGGTGATCACGATGATCTCCGAGTTCGGCAGGAGCTGCGCGACGGAGATCGCGATGTCGCCGGTGCCGGGCGGCAGGTCGAGGAGGAGGACGTCGAGGTCGCCCCAGTACACGTCGGCGAGGAACTGCTGGAGTGCCCGGTGCAGCATCGGCCCGCGCCAGACGACGGCGGCGTTGCCCTGGGTGAACATGCCGATCGAGATCACCTTCACGCCGTGCGCCTGCGGCGGCATGATCATGTCCTCGACCTGGGTCGGGCGGCCGTCGGCGCCGAGCATGCGGGGCACGGAGTGGCCGTAGATGTCCGCGTCGACCACGCCGACCGACAGGCCCTTGGCCGCGAGCGCGGCTGCCAGGTTCACCGTGACGCTGGACTTGCCGACGCCGCCCTTGCCGGAGGCGATCGCGTACACCCTGGTGCGAGAGCTGGGCTGGGCGAAGGGGATCACCGGCTCGGCGGCGGCCCCGCCCCGCAGGGTGGTCTGGAGGGCCTTGCGCTGCTCGTCGGTCATCACGCCGAACTCGACAGCCACGGCGCTGACCCCGCCGACCGCGCTGACGGCGGCGGTGATGTCCGAGGTGAGCTTGTCCTTGAGCGGGCAGCCGGCCACGGTCAGGTCGATGCCGACGGTCACCAGGCCGGCGGCGGAAACCACGACCTCACGGACCATGCCGAGGTCGGTGATCGGCCGGCGGATCTCCGGGTCGTTGACGGTGGCGAGCGCCGCGCGGATCGCGGACTCGAGCTCGGTAACGGCAGGGGCAGACATGCTCATAATGTACGTCGCCCGGCCGGCGGCCCACTTCACCGGTGCTCCGAAACACACGCCGCTCGCTACTGTTGGCCGATGCTGAGCCCCGAGTACCCGATTGTCACGCCCCGGCTCCTCCTCCGCCCCTTCGCCCCGGCCGACGTGGCCGGCGTCCACGCTTTCGAATCGCTGCCCGAGGTGCACCGGTACCTGTACTCCGAGCCGCGTGACCTGGCCGCCGTCGAGGAGCTGGTCGCCAGGCGGGCCGCCGGCACCGCCCTCCGGGAACCGGACGACTACCTGAGCCTCGTCGTCGAGCTGAAGGAGACGGGTGCCGTGATCGGTCACGTCCTCCTGCACTGGGTCAGCGCCGAGCACCGTCAGGGCGAGGTCGGGTACGTGTTCAGCCCGGCATACGCTGGCCAGGGGTACGCGACGGAGGCGGCGGAGCCGATGCTCCGGCTGGGCTTCGACGGCCTCGGCCTGCACCGGATCGTCGGCAGGCTGGACGGCCGCAACACGCCGTCGGCCCGGCTGCTCGAACGGCTGGGCATGCGCCGCGAGGCTCACCTCGTCCAGAACGAGTTCGTCAAGGGCGAGTGGACCGACGAGGTCGTCTACGCGATGCTCGCCTCGGAGTGGGCCGCGCGCTAGCGGGAGGCCGACGGGGTCGGCGTCGGGGCCAGGGGAGTAGGCGTCGGCGACTTGCTGGGCGTGGGCGACGGTACCGGTGACGGGCTCGGCGTCGGGGACACCGGAGCCGGCGACGGTGCCGGAGTGTCCGGTGTGGACGGATGGCTCGGCTGGGGTGACGGGCTCTGGCCGGGTTCGGGCTCGTCGGGTACCGGCTGGGGCTTTTCTTCTTTCTGCTGCCCGCCGCCGCCGAACAGTGTCGTCTGGCGTCTGTCCCCGCCGAACAGGGTGGACAGCGACTCGCCGGCGGCGACCTCGACCACCGTGATCCCGGTCAGCGCGATCCCGAAGAACACGGCGGCACTGGCCGCGATCACCGCCCACCTGGGCCGCTTGCGCACCGGAGCCGCCGGGACGTACAGCGTCCCGCGTGGGACGCGCGCCATGCCGACCGCACCGCCCGGCGTCGTGACGGCCTCGGTCAGGTCCCCTGGCACCGTGGCCGTCTCTTCCGGGTCGGCTGCCGGGGTGACCAGGGTCGGGGCCTGCCCGCGGGCCTGCTGGATGCGGTCCTTGGCCCGGTTGAGCGAGTGGCTGTAGAGGGCGCTGCCGACGGCCGCGACGATGCTGCCCAGGGCCGCGCCGGTCAGGGTGCCGGCCACGCCCAGCCAGGAGGCGGCGAAGGCCGCTGACACGGCGGCCAGGCAGCCCGCCAGCAGCTGGACGGCGTTGATCTCCAGCCGCTTGGGTTCCCTGGTCTCCTTGGTCTCGGGCATCCAGCAAGAATGCCCAGCTCACCGGCCCGGCCGGGCCCAGAGGCCCCCAGATGTGGGCGAGCTAACCCTGCTTGTCCCGCTTCCCCTTCTCCGTACGCTCGGTGACTTCCTCCACCAGCCGGGACAGCTCGGCGCGGACGAAGTCCCGCGTGGCCACCTCGCCGAGCGCGATCCGCAGCGAGGCGATCTCGCGGGCCAGGTACTCCGTGTCGGCCTTCTGGGCCGCCGCGCGCCGCCGGTCCTCGTCGGCCGTCAGCCGGTCGCGGTCGGCCTGGCGGTTCTGCGCGAGCAGGATCAGCGGGGCCGCGTAGGAAGCCTGCGTGGAGAAGAACAGGTTGAGCAGGATGAACGGGTACGGGTCCCAGTGCAGCCCCCATATCCCGACAACGTTGATCACCACCCAGGCGATCACGAACACCGTCATGTAGAAGATGAACCGCGCGGTACCCATGAACCGGGCGAACGTCTCGGCGAAGCTCCCGAACACCTCCGCGTCGAACCGCGGCATCCGCCACCCGCGCTCGGCCGGCTGGTCGAGCCGTGAGCCCGGATCCCGCCGGCCTGCTGGTTCGGCCCGCCGCCCGCGTCCCTCAGCCATGCCGCTCACGGTCACGCCAGTCGGAGGGCAGCAGGTGGTCGAGCAGGTCGTCGACGGTGACCGCGCCGAGCAGCCGGCCGGCGTCGTCCACGACCGGCATGGCGACCAGGTTGTACGTGGCCATCCGCCGGGTCACTTCCAGGATCGGTGTCTCCGGGGTCAGCGGGTCGATGTCGTTGTCGACGATCCCGCCCACGAGGTCGGCGGGCGGCTCGCGGAGCAGCGACTGGAAGTGGGCGACACCCAGGTACTTGCCGGTCGGCGTCAGCGTGGGCGACCGGGTGACGAAGACCTGCGCCGCGATGGCCGGGGCGAGCTGCTGCACCCGGATCATCGCCAGTGCCTCGGCGATCGAGGTGTCCGGCGTCAGCACCACCGGCTCGCTCGTCATCAGCGACCCGGCCGTACCGGGGGAGTACTCGAGCAGCTGGCGGACCGGCTGGGCCTCCTCCGGCTCCATCAGCCCGAGCAGCTCGGCCTGGTCGGGCTCGGGGAGCTCGTGCAGCAGGTCGGCGGCGTCGTCGGGGTCCATCTCCTCCAGGACGTCCGCAGCGCGTTCCTTGTCGAGCGCGGTGAGGATCTCCACCTGGTCGTGCTCGGGGAGTTCCTGGAGGACGTCGGCGAGCCGCTCGTCGTTGAGGGCGGCGGCCACGTCGAAGCGGCGGCGCTCGTCGAGGTCCTGGAGCACGTTCGCCACGTCGGCGGCGCGCATGTTGTCCATTGTGGCGATCAGCGCGTCCGTGCCCTGCTCGTGCGGGGTGCCGGTCAGCCCGGGTACCTCGGCCCAGTCGAGCTGGACCAGGTTGCCCCGGCGGCTGAGCCTGCCGGTGTACTCGCGGACGGCGACCCTGCTCAGCAGCCAGTCGCCGGTACGGGCCTTCTCCATCGCGACGTCGACCACAGTGGCCTTGCGCCCGTCGGGGAGCACGACCCGCCGGTCGAGCAGCTCCTCGATGACCAGCAGCTCACCGGTCCGCTTGGCGAACCGGCGCAGGCTGAGCGTGCCGGTGGACAGCACGACGGCGTCGGCGTCCATCACGGTCACCCGGCCCATCGGGATGAAGATCCGCCGGACGGCCGGGATCTCGGAGATCAGGCCGAGGACGCGGGAGGGCTGGCCGTCCGTGCGGGCACGCGCCAGCACGTCCCGGACCCGGCCGACCTGGTCGCCGTTCGGGTCGAAGACGGCGATGCCTGCCAGCCGGGCGACGTACACCCTGCTCGCCACTGTCATGATCCCCAGCGTAGTGCTGGCCGCCCCGGGCCGTTCGGCGAACCACACCGGACGGATGCCGGCCCTCAGTGGCGGCGCTTCACGCGGTGCAGCCGGAACGGCGTCTTCGTCCGGCGGGACACGCCGCCGCCCGGTGCCTCGGCCGCGCCCGACTCGTCGGTGAGCGCGATGGTCGTACCGGTCGGCGTCAGCCGGGTCAGCACACAGGTCTCCGCCCAGCGCCCGGCCGTGTCCTCGGCCGAGGGCAGGTTGAGCCGCTTGGCGGCCAGCTGCGGGGCGATCGCCTCCCATGCCTCGGTACCCGGCCGGACGGCCTCGGCCCGCGCCTGCCAGGTGATGATCCGCCCGCCGTGGTCGCCACGCAGCGTGACCGTGACCCCGTGCGCCTCGGCGAGCCCGGGAGCCGGCTGCTCGCCCGGGCCGCTGATCACGTACAGCGAGCCCTCCGACCACAGGCACCACACGGCGCCGCCCGGGGCGAGCCACGCGACGGCAGCCTTCTTGGCCGCCTCCTCGATCAGCGGGTCGAGGGCTGGGGCTGCGGGGGCTGGGGCTTCCGGCGCGGCATCCGGCTCAGTCATGCGTCACAGTGTGCCAGTACCTCGGCCAGCCCGGTGACGACCGGCCCCTGCCAGCCCGTCTCCGCGTTGTAGGACAGGTGCCCGGGTACGAGCAGCCGGACGGCGCGCATCCCGGCGGCCAGCGCCCCGGTCAGCTCGTTGCTGCCGCCGTCGCCGACGTAGAGGCAGTCCTCGGGTGCCACGTCGAGAGCCTCGCAGGCCGTCTTGTACATGAGCTGGTCGGGTTTGCAGAGCCCCATCGCGTACGAGAAGACGGTCGCGTCGAAGTACCGCGACACCTCCAGCTCCGGCCACAGCTGCGGCAGCTCGTTGGTGCAGTCGCTGACCAGGGCGAGCCGGAGCCCGCGTTCCCGCAGGGCTGCCAGGGTGGGCAGGGTGTCGTCCCGGAGCTGGGCGTCGTGCCGCAGCACCTCGAGGCGGGCCGCGCAGGCCGCCTCGACCTGGGCCGGGCTGGCGGTCACGCCGAGCAGGCCGGCGAGGAAGCGGATGACGTCGGGCAGCTCGCCTATCGAGCCGGTGGCCCGGGAGTAGAAGGTCTCACCGAGCACTGTGTCCAGTGCCTGCGGGGTGACGCCGAGGATGGCGGCCACCCTGGCGTGTTCCGTACCTCGGCTGACAGGACGGGTCAGAGTACCGAAAAAGTCGAAAACGACGGCAAGGGGCATGGAAGGTAAGCCTAGCCAGCTGGTGAACTCCGCGTTATCGGCCAGCCGACCGCCCGCTGAGCACCACCACGGCGATCCCGCCGACCAGGAGTACGAGGCCGGGTAGTGCGAGCAGCCCGGGTACCTGGCCGAGCCAGGCCCAGCCGAGCAGCGCCGCGCCCGGTACCTCCAGCAGGATCAGCACCGACAGGACGTGCGCCTGCACCCGCTTGAGCGCGAAGTTGAACAGCGAGTGCCCGAGCAGCTGCGGCCCGGCCGTCAGCGCCACGAGCAGCAGCCACGTCGAGGCTGTGTACCCGGTGAGCTGCACGTTCCACAGGAGACAGACGGCGAGCAGTACCGCCCCGCACACCCCGTAACAGAGCAGCGTGTAACTCGTCGTGCTCACCTCGGCCCGCACCCGCTCGCCGAAGGTCACGTACACCGCGGCGAACAGGCCGCCGAGCAGCGCCAGCCCGTCACCCGCGAGCGCTTCGGCGGAGCCGTTGAGGTCGGCGCCGGTGGCCAGCACCGCCCCCAGTACAGCGAAGGAAATGCCCAGCCACATCGCACGCCCGAGCTTCTGACCCCGGGCGAAGGCGAACAGGCCCGTCCAGATGGGCTGCGTCGTGGCCAGCGCGGTCGCGGTCGCCACGGAGGTCATGGTCGCGCTGGGCACCCAGGTCGCGAAGTGAGCGGCGAGCGCGACACCCGCCAGCACGCAGAGCAGCACCGCCCGCCGGTCGAGCCCGCGCAGCTCCTCGCGCCGCACCACCCCGGCCACTGGGGCCAGCACACCCACCGCCATCGCGTTGCGCCAGAATGCGATGGCCAGGGCGGGTGCAGCGGCTGCGGCGATCATCGGCCCGGAGGCCGACACGGCGACGATCCCGACGGCCAGTGCGGCGTAGGTGGGCAGATGCGGCTTGGTCACCCCCTATTTTTGGTACCGGGGGCGGGGCCGATGCGTGGCGATGTGCTATTTCCCACAGGGCTGTTCTGCGCGCATCGAGCGCGGCGCTACCCTCCCGCTATTACTACTCGGTAACCAGAGAGCGAGACACAACAATGGGTGCACACGGACGTCCTCGCCGGTCCTGCCTCGCCGTGCCGGGCTCGAGCACCAAGATGCTCGGCAAGGCCCAGGGCCTGCCCGCCGACCAGGTCTTCCTGGACCTGGAGGACTCGGTGGCCCCGCTCGCCAAGGCCGAGGCGCGCAAGAACGTCGTCGCGGCGCTGACCGAGGGCGACTGGGCGGGCAAGACCCGCGTCGTCCGGGTCAACGACCTCACCACCCAGTGGACGTACCGGGACGTGATCGACATCGTGGAGGGGGCCGGCGGCCACCTCGACGCGATCATGCTGCCGAAGGTCCAGTACGCCGCGCACGTCCAGTGGCTCGACCTGCTGCTCACCCAGCTGGAGAAGACCCTCGGCCTGCCGGTCGGCGAGATCGGCATCGAGGCCCAGATCGAGAACGCCCGTGGCCTGGTCAACGTGGACGAGATCGCGGCAGCCTCGCCCCGCGTCGAGACCATCATCTTCGGGCCGGCCGACTTCATGGCCTCGATCAACATGAAGTCCCTCGTGGTCGGCGAGCAGCCGCCCGGCTACGACGTCGGCGACGCCTACCACTACACCCTGTCCCGCCTGCTGATGGCGGCCCGCGCCAACGACCTCCAGGTCATCGACGGGCCGTACCTCCAGATCCGCGACGTGGACGGCTTCCGCCGGGTGGCCGGCCGTTCCGCCGCCCTCGGCTACGACGGCAAGTGGGTGCTGCACCCGGGTCAGATCGAGGCCGCCAACGAGCTGTTCTCCCCGGCGCAGGGGGACTACGACCACGCGGAGCTGATCCTCGACGCGTACGAGTACTACACCTCCGAGGCTGGCGGCCGGCTCGGCGCGGTCATGCTCGGCGACGAGATGATCGACGAGGCGTCCCGGAAGATGGCCCTGGTCATCGCGGGCAAGGGCCGGGCGGCCGGCCTGAGCCGGACCACGTCCTTCACCCCGCCAGCCTGACGACGGGAAAAGAGAGCGGCCCGCCTCGGGCCGCTCTCTACCGGACAGACCCTAGTCCCAGTCGTAGTCGTCGTCGTACGAGCTGGAGTCGCCGTAGTTGATGCCGATGTAGATCAGCACGGCGTACACCACGACGATCAGCAGGAAGATGCCGAAGCTGATCCAGCCGATGATGATGCCGGCCAGCGCGAAGCCGTCACCCTGCTCGCCGCGCTCCTTGACCTGCCGCTTGGCGACGTGGCCCATGATCGCGCCGACGATGCCGGGCAGGCCGGCACAGAAGGCGATCGCGACGATCGAGACGATCATCGAGGCGATGGCCAGGCCGTTGGTGCGGGGCGGGGCGGCGTAGTACCCGTACGGCGGGTACGGCTGGCCGGAGACCGGCTGCTGGGGGTCGTACGGGTACGTCATGGTCGCCTCTCACCAATCCGGGTGGTCACCCATGTTGTCCATCTCGTCCTGCATCTGGTCCCACTCGGTCCAGAACTTCAGGATCAGCGTCCCGAACAGGAGCAGGATGACGGCGCTGATCACGAATATCACCCAGCCGATGATCGCACCAGACAGCGCGAGGCCCTCGCCCTGCTCGTTGCGCTGCCGGATCTGCCGCTGCGCGACGTGACCCATGATCGCTCCGGCGATGCCGAGCAGCCCGCCCACGCCGGTGACGCAGGTGAGGATCACGCTGATCGCCGACGTGACCAGCGAGGCGATGGCCATCGTGTTGTACCTGGCCGGAGGCGGCCCGTAGGGCTGGTAACTCATTCCAGTGATGGTGAGGCACCGGCCAGCGGAGCGTGATCCCCTTTTCGTGTCGCCCGGCAGCGATTTCGGTAACAATGGCCTCCCTGTAACCCCCCGTTGCCCGGTAACCGCGCCGGGGCGGCGGGGCAATACGCCGCAAGTCTGATGTCACCGGCACACGACTCACCACCGTGGTGGTTGCCCGCGAACCCGCCGAGCAGGCAGGATCACGACATGGCAGTACAGCCCGCGGCCCTGGCGGCCACCGGACCATCCTTGGCGACCACCGACCGGCTCGACGGCAAGATCGCGCTCGTGACCGGGGCAGGCAGCCCGGACGGGATCGGCTTCGCCACCGCGGCCCGGCTCCGTGCGATGGGCGCAGAGGTCGGCATCGTCTCCACCACGAAACGCATCCACGAACGCAGCCAGGAGATCGGCGCGTACGGCTTCGTCGCCGACCTGACCGACGACGCGGAGGTGGCAGGCCTCGCCGACGCGGTCGCCGAGCAGCTGGGCGACGTCGACATCGTCGTGAACAACGCCGGCCTGGCGAGCAAGACGAGCCCGGAGGTGTTCCGCCCGGTCTCCCAGCTCACCTACTCCGAGTGGCGCGCGGAGATCGACCGGAACCTGAGCACGGCGTTCCTGGTCAGCCGGGCCTTCGTCGCCGGGATGACCGAGCGCGGCTGGGGCCGGGTGGTCAACGTGGCCGCCACGGCCGGCTATCTCAACGCGATGCCCGCGGAGGCCGCCTACGCGGCTGCCAAGGCCGGCGTGATCGGCCTGACCCGCGCGCTCGCCATGGAACTCGTCGCCGACGGCATCACGGTCAACGCCGTCGCGCCCGGCACCATCCGCACCGGGTCGTCCACTGTGGCGGAGCTGCGGCACGGGCTCGACACGCCGATGGCCCGGCCGGGCCTGCCGGAGGAGGTGGCCGCGGCGATCACGTTCTTCTGCATGCCGGCTTCCTCGTACGTCACCGGCCAGGTCCTGGTGGTCGACGGCGGCAACAGCGTCCGGGAAGCGGCCTACCACCGCTGAAACGCGACCGGGACCCCAGTGAACGGGGTCCCGGACTTCGCCGCAGCGGCTACAGCGATGCCTAGTACGAGCTGGTGTCCGCGCTGATCGCGGCCAGGATGCCGAAGCCGTAGCAGACGCAGGTCAGCACCCAGAGGCCCGTGAAGATGTAGCTGCACACCAGGCCGGCCGTCGCCAGGCCGTCGCCGTCCTCGCCGGTCTGCGCGATCTGCTTCTTGGCCATGTGGCCGAGCACGATGCCGACCGGGGCGAAGACGAACGCGAACACCAGGGAGAGGATCGCCATCGTGTTCGTGCCGCGCGCGGGCTGGGCATAGCCGTAGGGCTGCTGGGCGTAGGGCTGCTGGTAGCCGGGCGGCTGGCCGTAACCCTGCTGCTGGGCGTACGGGTCGTAGGGCGCCCCGGTGCTCGGCGGCGCGCTGTACGGCTGGTCGTACTGCGGGTAGCCGCCCTGGTCATAGCCGCTGGGCTGCCCGTAGCCGGGCTGCTGGGGGCTGTTCGGGTCGTGCGGCGGATATGCCATCTGAGATTTCCTCCCTCTCCCCGGCAGACGGTACCGGTACCGCGCCACCCTCGCATAGTCGGCGGACGGCTACGCGGAAGGCGGCTGCCGAGAGATCAGGCTCTATTCCAGGACACGGGGCGGCCCGGGGTGGTCGGATACAAGGCGTTACCCGCGTCACATTACTGTCACTCCCACACGACTGAACGAACGTTCATACTCACGAGTAACAAAGGCTCGGCCGGAGCCCGCCCCTGTAACGCCTGCGTACCACCGGATTTGGCCCTGGAGGAAACATGTCCCGCCTCGCGCAGACCCGCGACCTGACCGAGATCCAGCGCGACATTCTCGCGACAGTGCGCGAGTTCGTGGACAAGGAAGTCATCCCGCACGCCCAGCGGCTCGAACACGACGACACGTACCCGGAGAAGATCGTCCAGGGCATGCGCGACCTGGGCCTGTTCGGCCTGACCATCGGCGAGGAGCACGGCGGGCTCGGCGAGTCGCTGCTGACCTACGCCCTCGTCGTCGAGGAACTGTCCCGGGGCTGGATGAGCGTCTCCGGCATCGTCAACACCCACTTCATCGTCGCCTACCTGCTCCAGCAGCACGGTACTGAGGAGCAGAAGGCCCGCCTGCTGCCCCGGATGGCGACCGGCGAGGTGCGCGGCGCGTTCTCGATGTCCGAGCCGGGCTGCGGGTCCGACGTGGCGGCGATCCGCTCCAAGGCTGTCCCGGTCGACGGCGGCTGGCAGCTCGACGGCCAGAAGATGTGGCTGACCAACGGCGCGTACTCCTCGGTGATCGCCACCCTGGTCCGCACCGAGCTGGGCGCGGACAGCGCCTACGGCAACATGTCGACCTTCCTGCTGGAGAAGGAGCCCGGCTTCGGCGAGACCGCCCCGGGCCTGACCATCCCCGGCAAGATCGAGAAGATGGGCTACAAGGGCGTCGAGACCACAGAGCTCCTGCTCGACGGGCACGTGGTCGGCGACAGCGCCCTGCTCGGCGGCGAGCCGGGCAAGGGCTTTTACCAGATGATGGACGGCATCGAGGTCGGCCGGGTCAACGTGGCCGCCCGCGCCTGCGGCATCTCGATCCGCGCCTTCGAGCTGGGGATCAGCTACGCCCAGCAGCGCCACACCTTCGGCCAGCCGCTCTACAAGCACCAGGCGATCGCGTTCAAGCTCGCGGAGATGGGCACGAAGATCGAGGCGGCCCACGCCCTCATGGTCAACGCGGCCCGGCTCAAGGACTCCGGCCAGCGCAACGACGTCGAGGCCGGCATGGCGAAGCTGCTCGCCTCCGAGTATTGCGCCGAGATCGTCCAGGAGGCCTTCCGTATCCACGGCGGCTACGGCTACGCCAAGGAGTACGAGATCGAGCGGCTGATGCGCGAGGCCCCGTTCCTGCTGATCGGCGAGGGCACCTCCGAGATCCAGAAGACCATCATCTCCCGCGGCCTCCTCAAGGAGTATCTGCCGACCCGGTGAGCGGAAATCTGAGCTGCGCAACGCAAGAGCCCGTGTACAACCAGTACACGGGCTCTTGCGTTGCTTGTCAGATTTCCGCTCACCGGGCCACCTCGCGTTAGATCAAGAACAAAGATCAAAAATCGTCATCGTGTACTGCGCGGGAATGGCACCGCAGGACACAATGGACTTCGTGACTCGACTCGGTACCGATCAGTACTCGGCTGACACCACCTACTACCCGCCCCTCGTCGCGGCGGCTGTCGAGGCGTCCCGGCGCACCGGCTTCGAGCTGTCCTGCCTGCCGGAGCACGGCGAACTCCTGCGCGTCCTCGCGAGGGGCGTAGGTCCCGGCCGGATCGGCGAGACGGGTACCGGCTGCGGCGTCGGCCTGGCCTGGCTGGTCACGGGCGCCCACCCGCAGGCGGCCCTGGTCAGCGTGGAACTGGACGCCGAGCGGGCCGCGGTGGCCGCCGGGGTGTTCGCGGCCGAGCCGAGGGCCGAGGTGCTCTCCGGCGACTGGAAGCTCCTGGAGGCCGAGGGCCCGTTCGACCTGCTCGTCCTCGACGGCGGTGGCCAGGGCAAGAAGTCGGAGCCACCGGCCGAGTTGCCCGGGGCCGCGAAGCAAGGCGGGCAGCGAGGCCCAGAGGCACCGCTCGACCCGGCTCGCTGGCTCCGGCCTGGCGGCCTGCTGGTGATCGACGACTTCACCCCGTCGACCGGCTGGCCCCCCATGTACGGCTCCGAGGTGGACACCGCCCGCCTGCACTGGATGGACCATCCGCAGCTCAAGGCTGCCGAGGTCCGGGTGACCCCCGCCGCGTCGGTGATCGTGGCAACCTTCGTCGGATGACCGAACCCGCCGCCGACGTGACCTTCCGGCCGCTGACCAGGGCCGACCTGCCCGCGCTGCTGCGCTGGCTGGCCACGCCGCACGTCCTCGAGTGGTGGCCGGGGTCGCCGGGCACCCTGGCAGCCCTGGAGGCGAAGTACGGGCCGTCGATCGACGGCACCCACCCTGTGGAACGCTTCGTGATCGAGGCGGACAGCATCCCGGCTGGCCTGATCCAGCGCTACCGGCATGCCGACCAGCCGGACTGGGACCGCGCGGTCGGCATCCCGGACGCGGCCGGCCTGGACTACCTGATCGGCGAGCCCACGCTGACTGGCCGGGGCTTGGGTTCCACAGCCATCAGAGCCTTCACGGCCACCGTCTTCACCCGTTACCCGGAGATCACAGCCGTCGTCGCCGTACCCCAGGCGGCCAACTTCCCCTCTCGCCGCGCGCTGGAGAAGGCCGGCTACCTGCTCGACGGCATCCGTGACCTCGAATCCGGCGACCCGGCCGACGCAGGCCCGAGTGCCGTCTACGTGACCCGGCGAAGCCCCAGCGGCTACAGCAGCGTGAGCTGAGTGCTCCCAGCCCCGGCAGGGCTCAGTACTGCCGGCATCTCTGTCAGGGACGCGGCCTCCTGTGCCGCCCGGCCCTCGGAGATCGACGCCGGCAGCCGGCGAGCCCGGCCCGTCCCGCCGGGGTCGATCCCGTGCCGGCGGGCAGCGGAACGGACCCGGGCGGTCAGCTCCCGCTGATACCCCTTCGGCAGGTACGAACCGGGGCCATACAGCCGCTTGTAGACCTCCACCAGCCCGGGATGCTCGCGGGCCAGCCAGGCCATGAACCACTCCCGGGCGCCCGGCCGCAGGTGCAGGGCGAGCGGCGTGATGCTCACCGCCCCGGCCGAGGCGATGGCGGCGACGGTGTGCTCGATCTCCTCCGCCGAGTCGGTGAGCCCCGGCAGCACCGGGGCCATCAGCACGCTCACCGCCAGCCCGGCGTCGGTCAGCGCCCTGACCACGTCGAGCCGCCGGTTCGGGCTGGGCGCGCCGGGCTCGACCGCCCGCCACATCGCCGGGTCGGTGAACCCGACGGAGACCGCGATGCTGACCGAGGTGACCTCGGCGGCCTCCCGGAGCAGTTCCAGGTCGCGGAGGATCAGCGTGCCCTTGGTGAGGATCGAGAACGGATTCCGGAAGTCACGGAGCGCCTCGATGATGCCGGGCATGAGCAGGTACTTGCCCTCCGCCCGCTGGTAACAGTCCACATTGGTGCCCATCGCGATGTGCGCGCCCCGCCATTTCGGCGCGGCCAGCTCGCGGCGGAGCAGCTCCGGAGCGTTGGTCTTCACCACGATCCGCTGGTCGAAGTCGAGCCCGGCATCGAGATCCAGGTACTGGTGGGTCCCGCGCGCGAAGCAGTTGTGGCTGACGACGCCGTTCGCGATGAAGTCGCCGGTGCCGGTGGTGATGTCGTAGAGCTGGCGCTGGCCGACCGGCTCGATCGAGACGATCCCGAGCGGCGCGTTGGACTTCAGCGCGGTGCCCTCGATCGTCCACTTCGCCGTGATCGCCGGGTCGGTGCCGTGGAAGAAGCGCAGGTGCTCGCGCAGCCCGCCGAGCAGCCGGAAGCAGGCGAAGCCCCGGTCCTCGATGACGAAGTCGAACTCGAAGCGCTCCAGGGACAGCTCGATCGCGTCGACCAGGTCCTTGTCGGCGGTCGGGATCCGCAGGATGCCCCGGCCGTAGCTGCCGGCGGCGTCGAAGATCCCGGCGAGCAGGCCCAGGCACCAGTCGTCGCTCGGCGTGACCGGCCAGGCGATCAGGTTGGAGATCATCGCCTGGGCGCTCCGGCTGCGCGACCGCAGGCCGCCGGCCTTGGGGCGGCTGGCCGTCGGGGCCACGCGCTCGGAGGGCACGCCGAAGTGCGCCAGGAACTCCTGCATCCGGTCCACGGCCTCCGCCTCGGGGATCACCAGCCGGAAACCGGAACCGGAGCCCTGGCTCTCCCTGGCCATCCCCGCCATGTACCCCAGCCGGTACTCGTCGGTCTGCTCGGGCGGCGGCGCGAACTGACCGGTGCCCATCAGCTTGTTGCTGGTGGTCAGGTGGGGGCGCTTGCCGTGGCCGGGGTCGGCGTTGGTGACGTGCTTCCACCCGCGCTCGGTCAGGAACCGGTGGTCGCCGCTGGCGACGATGCTCGTGCCGTCGGCCAGCGTCACCCGGAATGCTGGCTTCACGGAGATCCAGTGGTCCAGCACGGTGGTGGTGACATACCGCCGGTAGTTGCCCTGGCGCTCGGTGCCGTAGATCTCGTCGCCGGCCTGGAGGTCGGCGAGCCTGCGGTGCCTGCCGTCGGCCATCAGGATCGGCGTGTCGCCGTCGAGGCAGTAGACGCAGGCGTGTGAGCAGCCGCGATAGGGGTTGACGGTCCACTGGAAGGGCACATCGGACTCTCCGGACACCTTGTTGACGATCGACTTGGCCCGGATCTCATAGAAGGTCATCCCGGCAAACCCGGGGGTCTCGAAGGTGCGCACGGCGGAATCGGGCAGGTGGAGGGGGAGTTCGCCGTCGGCGGACTGTGTGGCCTCGGCTTGCAGATGGCTCCAGCGCATGCGTCTAATAGAACACATGTTCGAGAAAGTGTCCACTCACATGCACAGGTCTGCGCTCCCCGCGCCGCTGGGGGAGAATGGCCGGGTGAAACCCACTTTCGTGTACGACGGGGACTGTGCCTTCTGCTCAGCGTGCGCGCGTTTCATCGAACGCAGGCTGCGCCCGCAAGCCCGGGTCGTCCCGTGGCAGTTCACCGATCTCGCCAGCCTCGGCCTGACCACCGAGCAGGCCGACGAGGCCGTCCAATGGGTAGGCGGCGGCCGGGTCGCCTCGGGGCCTGCGGCCATCGCGGAGCTGCTGAAGGTCTCCCGGCCCGTCTGGCGCCCCGCCGGGTACCTGCTCGCGCTCCGCCCCGTCCTCGCCCTGGCCTGGCCGGCCTACCGCTGGACTGCCCGCAACCGCCACCGCATGCCCGGCGGTACCCCGGCCTGCTCACTGCCGCAGGCGCAGCGCTAGCCGGGGTCGGGCAGGCTGGCCCCTTGAACAGGTTCCCTTTGCGCTCCGGCCCCGAGGGGGCCTCCACGCAAAGCGAACCGGGGCCAACCTACCCAACCCGTGCCTGGCCGCCGTTTCCGGAAGACTCTGCCGGCGCTTCACGGTCAGCCCGGCAGCGGCCAGGCTGGAAGAAACGGCGGAGGGGTCAGGATCGCTTCTCAGTGGGGGCGTATCCGGCGACTCTTTCCTGGCCGGTCAGGGCCGCGATCGCGTCCATGATCTGGTCGGTGGCGGCCCGCCGGTCCTTGGGGCTGGACGGGTCGCCGCTCACCGGTACCGGGGCGCCGAGGCGGATCTCCACGCGGACCGGGCGGGGCAGGACGGAGCCGCGCGGCAGTACCTTGTCGCTGCCGATCATGCCGACCGGGATGACGGGCGCGCCGGAGGCGAGGGCCAGCCAGCCGACGCCGACCTTGCCCCGGTAGAGCCTGCCGTCTGGGGAGCGGGTGCCCTCGGGGTAGATGCCGAAGACCTCGCCTGCCCGCAGCACGTCGAGGGCGGCGTCGAGGGCTGCCGTGGCAGCGCTGGAGGCCCGGCGTTCGACGGGGAGCTGGCCGAGTGCCCGCAGCAGCTTCCCGGTGAGCTTGCCATCGGCGAAGTACTCCGACTTGGCCACGAACGTGACCCGGCGCGGCATCAGGGCCGGCAGGATGATCGGGTCGATGGTGCCGAGGTGGTTGGAGGCGAGCAGGGCGGGACCGGTGGCCGGCAGGTGTTCCAGCCCGGTCACCCGGGGACGGCAGTAGAGCCGGAATGCTGGTCCTGCGATGAGCTTGAGCGGTCCGTAGGGCATCCGGGCAGCTTAGTTGCCCTGTAAGGAACCCTGCCTCTGAACCACGCTGCGGCCCGCTCCAGCGGCAGGAAGCTGCTCATCGCGACCTGGTGCGGGAGGAAGGTGATCGTCACGGTCGCGAAGACGACCAGGTGGAAGACGTAGAAGCCGGCGACCATCAGGTACCGCAGGCGCTCCCGGACGAAGAACACCACCGGGCTGCACAGCTCGAAGAGCATGATCCCGAACTGGCTGGCCACCAGCACCCCGGGTACGGACGCGAGCCAGCCGAACGCGCCGCGCCGGAGCACCGCGCGGGTCAGTGTCGCGCCGGTCACCCATTCCAGCCCGCCGAAGCGGAGCTTGGCTGTCGCGGCGAGGAAGTACGTGGCGATCACGGCGAGCTGGGTGACCCGCAGTGTCCAGCCGGCCGGTTCGGACAGTTCCGCCGAGCCGAACCTGGCCCGTCCGGCCACGGGCAGGGCCGCCAGCGCGACGAGCAGGCCCAGCCGGTCGTGGTCGACCTTGCCGTAGCTCATGGCGATGATCATCCACTCGGCGTACAGGATGAAGACTGTCCAGCCGAGCAGACGTGGCGCGCGGCCGGTGGCGGCGGCGAGGGAAACGGCGATCAGGCCCCAGAAGACGCCCCAGGCCAGCCACGGGCCCGGTGTGGGCAGCGGCAGGATCCGTCCGATCAGGAGCGGCTGGTAGAGCTCGGCCGGCAGGTCGGCGTGCCCGCGCACCCAGCCGGTGAAGTGCACCAGGTCGGCGGCGACGAACACGTAGACGATCGCCCGGAAGACGGCCAGCCGCCCGAGCGGCACCGGCGCTGTCAGCCACGAACCCAGCCGCGAGGTCACCGCCCGGACCATGTGACCACCGTTTCCTCCCGGTACTGGCCTGTCGGCCGCCCGCCGCGCAGCTCGTGCCACCGGACGACGACGCTGATCCGGTCCAGCGAGGGCTCGCCCGGCTGCCGTCGCGCGTACGCCTCCGCGAGGGCCGGCAGCATCGCGGTGTTGCGCCCGAGCTGACCCTCCACTTCGGCCCGCCGGAACCCGGTGTTACGTTCCGTGAGGGTGACGGCCCGGCCAGCCGCGTCGACGGCCTCGACCCGGGTGTCCCTGATCGGGGCGTCGAGCCGGTCCGTGGTCGCGTACATCCGCATGGGGCCGAAGGGGAAGGCGTCGTCCTGGCCGAGCAGGCTGCCGAGCAGGAGGAGCGCGGCCCCGGCGCCGGTGGCGGCCAGCCGCGTCCGCCGCCCGGCCGGGCTGAGGCGTTGCATCGCAAAAGTCTGACATGTGCCATTTCTGGCCGGACGGACGGCCAGCCGGCACGTAATCCTTTCGGTCGATGCCTGGCCACGGTTGCATAACTATGGCCCAGGTCACAGCGTAAATCCGCTTGCGGCGGCGAAGATCTACCGCACAACCAGAGCGCGGGCGGCGGGTGTTTCAAAACCTCGCCGCTCGTTGCTATTTACGGGGTAAATGTCCGGGGTATGCTACCCGCGAGTAACAGACTCGGCGTAAACCCAGGGAGCCACCCATGCAGTTCGGCAGGTACTTCGAGGAGTTCGAGGTCGGCGCGGTCTACAAGCACTGGCCCGGCAAGACGATCACCGAGTACGACGATCACCTGTTCTGCCTGCTGACCATGAACCACCACCCGCTGCACATCGACGCCCACTACGCGGAGACGTCGACGGAGTTCGGCAAGAACGTGGTGGTCGGCAACTACATCTACTCCCTGCTGCTCGGCATGTCCGTGGCCGACGTGTCCGGCAAGGCGATCGCGAACCTTGAGGTCGAGTCGCTCAAGCACGTCGCGCCGACCTTCCACGGCGACACGCTGTACGGCGAGACCACCGTCCTGGAGGTCAAGGAGTCCAGCTCCAAGCCGGACCGTGGCGTGGTCTACGTCGAGACCAAGGGCTTCAACCAGCACGGGACGATGGTCTGCGTGTTCCGCCGCAAGGTGATGGTCCCGAAGAAGCCGGCCGCGGCGGAGTAGTCCCGAAGAAGCCGGCGGAACGGAGTGGTTCTCGCCGGCGTGTCGATCTCGTCGCTCTCCTATCCTGAGATTTCAGGACATTGGGGGAGGGACATCATGCGTGATCTCTACAGTGGCGACGAGTGGGACCTGCTGGTCGACCTGCCCCGCTCGGTGGTGATCGCCGCGACGACGGCCCAGGCCGACAACCCGCGCCGGACGGTCACCGAGGGCATGGCCGGGCACGCTGGCATCCAGGCCGGGCAGATCGACGACAGCCCGCTGGTCCGCGCCGTCTACGCCGAGCTGTTCCTCAAGGAGTCCGACCCGGAGTCCGACGAGCTGCCGGCCGCCGAGGTGTTCAACAATCCCGAACGCGGGCTGACCGAGGTGCTCACCCGGGCCCGCCGCGCCGCAGTGGTGCTCGCGGCGAAGGCCGAGCCCGAGGACGCCATCGCGTACCGGATCTGGATCGGCCGGATCGCCGGCACTGTCGCCGAGGCTGCCAAGTCCGGAGGCTTCATCGGCCTCGGGGGCGAGCGCGTGACCCCGGCCGAGCGCCGCTTCCTCGAACAACTCGACGCCGCCCTGAGCTGAGTGTTCTGGGACCCCTCATGCTGCTATAGCAGCATGAGGGGTCCCACGATCTAGGGTCGCCGGGCGATGTCCAGCACGCCGGTCAGGTGGTCCATCGCCACGTGCGCGTGCAGCCGCACGCCGACCACCAGGCTGTCGTCGTCGGCGTAGAAACCGGGGTTGTGGTTGGCTACCACGCCCCGGCCGCCGGGTACCGGGACGAGCCGGTCACCCTCGAACGCCGTGTCCTGCACTCCCAGCAGGACATACAGCCCGCCGTACCGGCTGACGAAGACCGAGATGTCGTCGCCCCCGAGCGTCGGCGGCGTCTCTGCCACCCGTGCTCCCCCGGCCACCCGCCGCAGCGTCGGCAGCCCGGCGCTGACCCACTCCGGGGTGTTGCGGACGGCCGGGACGTCCTGGAGGAAGGCCACGCTGGCGGTACACCCGAAGGTCTGTGCCTGGTGCTGGGCAAGGTGCCGCAGCCTGTCCTTGACCTCGGCCATGTCGGTCTCGGCGGAGCAGCGGATCGTGCCCCACAGCATGACCGACTCCCCGATGATGTTGAACCGGCCCACGTCCTCCACATGCCCGAAGGAGATCGTCATCGGGTTGTAGGCGGGTAGCTGCCGGTAGAGCTGGGCGGACCCGGTGATGATCGCCGCGGCGGCTGGCATCGGGTCCGCGCCGAGCCAGGGCGTGGAGCCGTGCACCTGCTGCCCGTGCACCACCACCTTGACCAGCGTCGACGCGGCGAACTGGTTGCCGGTCCGGTAGCCGACGTGTCCCTTCGGCAGCGGCCCGACGTGCATCCCGAAGACCATCGTCGGCTCGGGATCGGCGAGCGCTCCGGCGGCGAGCATGGCCGCCGCTCCGCCGTCCTCGGTGACCGGCGGCCCCTCCTCGGCGGGCTGGAACACGAACAGCACGGTGCCGGGCAGGTGCTCCCGCACTCCGGCGAGTACGGTCGCCGCACCCATCAGCATCGCCGTGTGACAGTCGTGACCGCAGGCATGGGACACCGGGAACGGCCCGCCGGGATACTCGGCATCCACCACTGTGGACGCGAACGGCACCCCAGACTCGTCCCGTACCGGCAGCGCGTCGGTGTCGGCCCGGAGCGCGACGACCCGACGGCCGCGCTGTCCGCCCCGTAGTACCCCGACGACGCCGTGCCCGGCGATGCCCTCCCGGACCTCGTCGAGCCCGAGTGACCTCAGGTGCGCGGCGGCCAGCGCGGCCGTGCGAGTCTCGCGATTGGACAGTTCCGGGTGGGCGTGGAGGTCGTGCCGCCAGGCGACGACCTGCTCGGACACCTCGGAGGCCAGCCGGTCGAGGTCGGCGTACAGCCCGACAGCAGCGATCGCCGTCATCCCGGCCACCTCCCAAGTTGGGTCCCTTTCGTCACGGTATCGGCTAGGCGGCCCGCACGGGCTGCTCCCAGGGAATCTCGTGCCGGTGCAGCCAGCCGAACATCTTCTCCGGCGAGTAGAACGTCCGCATCGCGAGCGGGAACATGAGGTCGCGGATCACCCGGCCGACGGGACCTGCCGCCTTGTCGTTGTTCACCCGCTCGGCATTCCTGATCACTTTCTCGGCCCGGGCCCGCCGCAGCCCCTCGTACGCCGCGAACGCCCTGCCGTGATCACCCAGGTCCCGCAGGCACCTGGCCAGCTCGACCGCGCTCTCCACGGCCAGCGACGCCCCCTGCCCCGAGCTCGGCGACGTGGCGTGCGCCGAGTCGCCGACCAGCACCATCCGGCCACGGTGCCAGACCGGCACGGTCGGGATGTCCTCCATCGCGCCCGTGGTGACCAGATCCTCCGGCCGCTGCTTGTTCAGCAGGTGCACGGCGGGGGAGTCGTCACCCCGGTAGAGCTCACGCAGGGTGCCCAGCCATTCCGCGGCCGGGATCGCCCGGGCCTCAGGCCCGCTCAGCGGCTGCTTGCGCGGCAGATTGGCGAACCATCCGGCCAGGCCGTTGTCCAGCACCTGGTAGCCGAAGAAGGCCTTCCTGCCAAAAACGAAGTGCATTGCGTCCTTGGTACTGGCCAGCTCGGAATCCGGCACCCAACCCCCGAAACCCAGCAGTCCCGTGTACCGGGGCCCCGGCGCGCCCGGATCGATCACGGCCCGCACGGCCGACCGGATGCCGTCCGCGCCCACCAGAATGTCGCCACTCGCACTGGTGCCGTCCGCGAACGTCGCCGTCACCCCGCCCGCACCCTCCACAGCGGACACGAACCGCTTCCCGTACCGCACGTCGATGCCCCGGCGCTCCGCCTCCGCCATGAGCGCGGCGTAGAGATCCGCGCGGGCGACGGTCTGGCCGATCGGCAGGCCGGGCAGGGCCGCCATGTCGCCGAGCACCTTCCCGTTCGCGTTCTGCATCACCATCCGCGCCGTCGGGAACCCGGCCTCGGCCACCACCCCGTCCGCCCCGAGCAGCCGGAGTGCGTTTATCCCGTTCGGCGCGATGTTCAGCGCTCCGCCGACCCCGTCGGCCCGCCCGCCGTACGCCTCGAACACTGTGGCGGCGATGCCGGCCTGCTGGAGGGCCATCGCGGTCACCGGCCCGGCGATCCCGCCGCCGATAATGAGGGCTGAGCTGATCATCTGGTACTCCCGGGGGCTAATGTTTCTCGGGTGGGCAACTATCTCGCTCAACAAAGATATTAGGTGAAACGAGGAATCGTGTCGAGAGCGGAAACCGAATGGGCCGTGCTGGCCGCGACGCAGCGTGTCATCGCCGACGCGCTGCTGTTCAGCCACGAGGTCGCGGAGAAGCTGGGCCTGGGGCCGAGTGACAGCCAGTTCATGACCCTGCTGGAGGTGCACGGCCCGCTCACTCCCGGCCGGCTCGCCGAGCTCAGCGGCCTGACCACCGGCACGGTCACCGGCGTGATCGACCGGCTGGAGAAGGCCGGCTTCGTCCGCCGTGACCGGGCACCCGACGACCGGCGCAAGGTCATCGTGTCCCGCGACGACGAGCAGGTCGCCAAGGTCATGGCCCCGATGTACGCAGAGAAGGGCCAGAACCTCTTCACCGTGCTGAGTCAGTTCTCCGACGAGGAGCTGACCACCATCGCCCGCTTCATGACGGCTGTGGCCGGCTCGTGAACCCCGACGAGCTCGAAGTCGGCGTCGGCCCCTGGCTGGGCCCGTGGCCGGAAGACCCCCGCTACGACCCGGAGCTCCTGGCGGACGGCGACCGCCGCAACGTCGTCGACCAGTACCGCTACTGGACGAGGGAAGCCATCGTCGCCGACCTCGACACCCGCCGCCACGACTTCCACGTCGCCATCGAGAACTGGCAGCACGACCTCAATATCGGCACCGTGGTCCGCACGGCCAACGCGTTCCTCGCCAAGGCCGTCCACATTGTCGGCAAGAAGAAGTGGAACCGGCGCGGGGCGATGGTCACCGACCGTTACCAGCACGTCTTCCACCACCCGACGATCGAGGACCTGCTGTCCTGGGCGGCGGAGGAGAACCTGCCGATCATCGGCATCGACAACCTGCCCGGCTGCGTACCGCTGGAGACGACCGGCCTGCCCCGCCGCTGCCTGATGCTCTTCGGCCAGGAAGGACCGGGCCTGTCCGAGCCGGCCCGCGAGGCGGTCAGCCTGGTCTGCTCGATCGCCCAGTACGGCTCGACCCGCTCGATCAACGCCGGCGTGGCCAGCGGAATCGCCATGCACGCCTGGATACGCCAGCACGCCACCGCGTGAATGAGTACTTGATAACGGGTTTCAGTTCCCCAATTTGTCGTAATCTGAGTCTCGTGAGCGTCGCGGCCAGCTGCCCGCGGTGCGGGGGCCCCGTACGGCCACCGGACCTGATGCACTCTGACTGGCGGTGCGCTCACCACGGTCCGGTGTCCCCGTACCGCGCGCCAGCACATATCAACGCCGCGGTGCTGGCCACGGTGCGAGGCAGGAGCCGGGTGCCATTGTGGTGCCTCTGGCCCCTGTTGCCGGCCTGGATGGTGACGGGTGTCGGCTGGGCTGGTGACGAACGCACCGGTGCCCGGGCGACAGCCGTCGCGTGCAGCGGTCCGGGTCCGCTCGAGAGTGGTCCGGCCGATGTCGTGCTCGTGGCCGAGGAGCCTGGTGTCGGATTGGGAAGCCGGTTCGCCGGTTTGACGGGGGTCGATCCCGGACCTGGGCTGGCCGAGTCGCAGCCGCACGCGCACGTGACCATCGGCGGGCATCCAGCTCCACTGTGGCTGGTGCCTTCGCCGCCGGATCGCAGCGTGCACGCTGGCGAGGCCAATGGTTGCTGGATCTATGCTGTGACCTGGCCTGCGAGTGCTGGATACCTGCTGGTGGAGGACGTGGGGCTGCACGACCTCGCCGACTCGGTCCCCAGTGCACTCGTTTTCGGAGCCCCGTCCCCGTATCTTCATGGGGAGGCTTGAAGTTCGTGTGTAGACATTCACCGTGAGACTAGTAACTGATACTCTGGGTAACGCCGCGGCAAGTCAGTGGGGAGGGGAATTCTCGCCATGAAGAATGTTCTCAAGTGGGGCGCGCTGATCTTCCTGGTCTTCTTCGTCGTCTACCGGTCGGAGGACGCCGCCAACGTGGTGGGCTCGATTGGTAACACGATCGGCGAGGTGTTCGACGGGGTGGGTAACTTCATCTCCGGCGTTGCCGACGGCAACTGACACCCTGATATGGCTGACGACGCACGCACCGGCCCGGAGGACCCGCCAGAGCTGCGGGAGACCGAGCCGATTCCCCGGGCACGCCCGGAGTCGGCGGCCGAATCGGGAGACCTTGTGGTAGCTCCTCCTCCCTCCATTACGGAGGAGGAGCTCGAGGATCTTCGTTTCGACGCGGCCGGCCTGCCGGTCGGCCCGCGCCGCGTTCTGCCTCTCGAACCCGAGCCCAGCCCGCTGGTCTCGCGTTACCTGTTCCCCACCGAGCGGTACAGGGGCGAGTGGCGCCGGCACTGGATCCACCTCGTTCCCGAGCTGGCGATCGGGGTGGCCGCGACCTTCGTGATGGGCTACCTGTCGGGCTACGCCGCTCGCAAGGAGCAGTCCGTCCTCACTGGCGTGATCGCTGCCGTGTGGATCGCCGTGCTGCTCTGGGTCGCCTGGAAGCACCTGGACTGGTATTTCGACCGGTTCATCCTGACCAACAAACGGGTGATGGTCGTTTCCGGCATCGTGACGCGCAAGGTGGCGATGATGCCGCTGCTCCGGGTCACCGACATGAAGTACGAGCAGTCGCCGGTCGGGCGGATGCTCAACTACGGCACGTTCGTCCTCGAGTCGGCAGGCCAGGAACAGGCGCTGCGCGAGGTCAAGCACCTGCCGAATCCCAATGAGCTCTATCTCCGTGTCTGTGAGGAGATGTACGAGCCGGAGGCCGTCGAGGCCCGCCTCGGCCGCAACGAGGAGTCGTCGGAGGACGGCGCCTGACCGTCCGCTCCGGATAGTGTCGGGCGCATGCCTGACGCCGCCTTCACGGATCCCCGGCTCGCCGAGCTCTACGACCCGCTCGATCCCGACCGCAGCGACCTCGAACCGGTACCTGGCGATGGCCGGGGAGTTCGGGGCTGAGCGCGTGCTCGACATCGGCTGCGGTACCGGGACCTTCGCCTGCATGCTGGCCGCGCACGGGTACGAGGTGACCGGCCTGGAGCCGGCTGGCGCCTCGCTGGACGTGGCGCGCCGGAAGGCGGGGGCCGGCCGGGTCCGGTGGGTGCACGGGTACGTCGCTGACCTGCCGCCGATCCAGGTCGACCTGGTGACCATGACGGCCAACGTCGCGCAGGTCTTCCTCGGTGACGAGGAGTGGGCCGGGGTGCTGGCCGGGGCGTACGCGGCGCTGCGGCCGGGCGGGCGGCTCGTGTTCGAGACCCGGGAGCCGGGGGTGCGGGCCTGGCTGGACTGGGTGCCGGAGAAGTCGCGGTCGTCCACGGTGGTGGAGGGGTTCGGCGAGATGGAGAGCTGGTACGAGCTGCTGGAGGTCAGCGGGGAGCTGGTGACGTTCCGTGGCGTGCTCCGGTTCGCGGACGGCGAGGTGCTGGAGTCTGAGTCCACGCTGCGGTTCCGGAGCAGGGCTGAGGTGACGTCCTCGCTGGAGGCTGCAGGGTTCGCGGTGGAGAGCGTGCGTGACGCGCCGGACCGGCCGGGCCGCGAGATGGTGTTCGTGGCGCGCAGGCCGGAGTAGCGCGACGCAACACTTGTTGACAGTGGACGCGGTGGCAACATATGTTGCTCATCGTGCCCAATAATGATCATGAAGACCTCGGCCGGTACGTCGACGCGGTCGCGGAGCCGGGCGGGCTGGCCGGGCTGGGGCGGCTGACCGAGGCCATCTCCGGGATGGAGAGCCGCCGGGCCGCGATCATCCGCCAGTTGCGCCAGGCGCAGACGGCCAGCTGGGAAGAGATCGGGCAGGCGTGCGGGATGACCAGGCAGGGTGCGACCCGCCGCTGGTCGAAGGCGCTGCACGCCGGCTCGTTCGGCTCGCAGGCCGAGGCGTACCAGCGCGGGCGGCCGCCGTACCCGCTGTCGGCCGTCGAGTGGCTCGTGCCCCGGCAGGCGCGGCGGGTGGTGGACCTCGGTGCCGGTACCGGAAAATTCACCAGGCTCCTGGCGGACGCGAAACTGGATGTCGTCGCGGTGGAACCCTCGGCGGACATGAGGGCGCAGTTCGCGGCGGCGCTGCCGCGCGTGCCCGTGCACGAGGGGACGGCGGAGCGGATTCCGCTGCCGGACTCCAGCGTGGACGCTGTCGTCGCGGCGCAGGCCTGGCACTGGGCTGACCCCGCGCTGGCAGTGCCGGAGGTGGCCCGCGTCCTCCGCCCCGGCGGCACGCTGGGCCTGGTGTGGAACATGCGGGACAACAGCGAGCACTGGGTCGCCCTGCTGGACAACATCCTGCACCAGCACACCCGCAGCGAGATCGACACCGAGCCGCCGATCGGCGAGCCCTTCGGTGCCCCCGAACGGACCGAGATCCGCTGGAAGCACACGCTGACCCCCGCAGGCCTGCTCGACATGGTCGCCTCCCGCAGCTACGTCATCGTCCTGCCGGAAGCCGAGCGTGCCCAGCTGCTGGGGGAGGTACGCGAACTGCTCGGCTCGCATCCGGAGCTGCGCGGGAGGGACGAGATCACGATGCCATACGTGACGCGGTGCACCCGGTTGCGCCGCCCGTGAGCTGACGGGGGCCGTAGGCTCAGCGTGTGCTCATCGACCTCCATACCCACTCGACCGTCAGCGACGGCACCAGCCAGCCCGCCGAGCTCATGCGGGAGGCGGCCGAGGCCGGGCTGTCGGTCGTCGCCCTCACCGACCACGACACCACGGGCGGGTGGGCCGAGGCGTCGAAGGCGCTGCCGCCCGGCCTCACTCTCGTACCGGGCGCCGAGCTGTCCTGTCACTGGGAGGGCATCGAGCTGCACCTGCTGGCCTACCTGTTCGACCCGGCTGACCCCGGCCTGTCCGCAGCCATGTCCGGCCTGATCACCGACCGGGAACGCCGGGCGGAGCGCATGGTCGACCTGGTCCGCGCCGACGGCGTCGGGATCACCTGGCAGCAGGTACTCGAACTGGCCGGCGGCGGGGCTGTGGGCCGTCCGCACCTGGCCAGGGCGCTGGTCGCCGAGGGCGTGGTGTCGACAGTGGACGAGGCCTTCCAGGACCAGTACCTGGGCAAGCGGTGGCGGCTGCCGAAGGAGGCGCTGGAGGTCTTCGACGCCGTGCGGATGGTACGGGGGGCCGGCGGCGTGCCGGTCTTCGCGCACCCGAGGGCCAGCAAGCGCGGGACCGTCGTACCCGACTCGCTGATCGTCGAGCTGGCCGGCGCCGGGCTCTTCGGGCTGGAGGCCGACCACACCGACCACACGGAGACCGAGCGGGCCGAGCTGCTGGTGCTCGCCGCCGAGCTGGGGCTGGCGGTGACGGGGTCGAGCGACTACCACGGTACGAACAAGACTGTCCGGCTCGGAGCCCGGACCACCAGCGCGGACGTGTACGAGCGAATCGTCGCGGAGAGTACCGGGACTGCCCTTAGGGTGAACTAGTGGACTTCAAGCTGTTCGGGGCGGTGTTCCTGACGCTGATCGTGATCACCGACCCGCCGGGGCTGGTGCCGATCTTCCTCGCGCTCACCTCCAGCATGGACGCCCGGCACCGGCGCCGGGCGGCGCTCCAGTCGGTGCTGCTGTCCTTCGGGGTCATCGTGACCTTCGCCGTGATCGGCGAGCAGATCTTCAAGTACCTGCACATCGAGCTGTTCGCGCTGCGGGCGGCCGGTGGCCTGCTGCTCCTGCTCGTCGCGCTGGAGCTGCTGACGGGCAAGTCCGACGACCCGTCGCGTGAAGTGACGTCCAACGTGGCGCTCGTACCGCTCGGCACGCCGCTGCTGGCCGGGCCGGGTGCGATCGTGGCGACGATGCTGTTCGTGCGGGGCGCCGACGACGCGGGTGGGTACCTCGCGATCGCGGGGGCGATCGTCGTCATCCACGTGATCATTTTCCTGGTGCTGCGGTACTCGGGGATCATCGTCCGGCTGCTGAAGCCGAGCGGGATCGAGGTGCTGACCAGGATCGCCGGCCTGCTGCTGGCCGCGATCGCCGTGCAGATGATCGCCGACGCGATCGTGACGTACGTGAAGGAGTACTTCTAGCACTGCCCAATAATTGTTTGACGGTCCTGGGTGCGGCGTGCCAGACTCCCCAACATGTCTTTGGAGGAAGTGCCGAGGCTGCGTGCCCTCGCCCATCCGCTCCGGCTGCAGATGCTCTCCCTGCTGACCGGCGCGGCCATGTCGGCCACCGAGGTCGCTGACGAACTCGGCATCACCCACGCCAACGCCAGCTACCACCTCCGCCAGCTGGCCTCCGCCGGCGTCGTGGACGTCTCCGACGGCGAGGTCGTGCGGGGCGGCCGCGTCCGCAGATACCGCTACGACCCGGCGAAGCCCGTCGCGAGCGGTACAGGCGAGGTTTCCCCGGGCGAGGAGGCGTTCCTGTACGCCGTCGCCGGCGAACTCCAGCGCCGTGCCGCGAAGCTGGCGGCGTTCGGCCAGACGACCGACGCCGAACTCTGGGTCACACCCGACGTGTGGAGCGAGGTCACCCAGCGGGTCCACGAGGCCAGCCTGTTCCTGCACCAGTCAGCCCAGCCCCCGCGTACCCCCGGCACTGTCCGGACCAACACCACGATCGCCATGTTCACCATGCTGGACGAAGGGAAGTAATCCGGTGGCGTCCCCCCTCCGCCTGCACAAGTTCCGCCTGCTGCTGTCCGCGCGGGTGATCAACACCTTCGGCTCGGCGGTGGCTCCGATCGCCCTGGCCTTCGCCGTCCTCGACCTGACGGGGTCGGCGACCGACCTCGGCCTGGTCGTCGGCACCCGGATGATCCTCAACGTGATCTTCCTGCTCTATGGCGGGATCATCGCCGACCGGCTGCCCCGCCACCTGATCCTGGTCGGCTCGTCGGCCCTCAGCGCGCTGACCCAGGGCGCGATCGCGGCGCTCATCCTGACCCACTCGGCGACGATCCCCCTGCTCGTGGCGCTGGCCGCGGTCAACGGCGTCTCGGCGGCACTGACCGGACCGGCCAGCGGGGCGATCGTCACCCAGGTCCTTCCCGCCGAGTGCCGCCAGCAGGGCAACGCGATCCTCCGCTTCGGCCACACCAGCGCGATGGTGGTCGGCGCACCGCTCGGTGGCCTGGCCATCGCGTACACCAGCCCGGGCTGGGGAGTGGCCGCCGACGCCATGACGTTCGCGATCTCCGGGGCGCTGTTCGCGATCCTCAAGGTCGCCCCGGCCCCTGCGGCGGCCGACCGGGGCGAGAGCACGTTCGCGCAGCTGCGGACGGGCTGGCGGGAGTTCATCGCCCGGGACTGGCTGTGGAGCGTCGTCCTCGGCTTCATGGTCATGAACGCCGCCGGCAGCGCGGCCCTGATGGTGCTCGGCCCGGTGCTGGCCAAGGACACGATCGGCGTGAAGTCCTGGGGCCTGGTCCTCGGGGCCGAGACCGCCGGCATGGCGGTCGGCGCGCTGATCGCGATGCGGCTACGGGTCAGGCGGCTGCTCCTGCTGGGCGTGGTGTGCACCAGCTCGATGGCGCTGATCCCGTTCGCCCTGGCCTTCGCGCCCCGGCTGGTCGTGCTCGTGCCGGTGGCCTTCTTCGCCGGGGTGTGCATCGAGCAGTTCGGCGTGGCGTGGGAGACGACGATGCAGGAACACGTGCCGGAGGACATGCTCGCCCGGATGTACTCCTACGACATGCTCGGCTCTTTCATGGCCATCCCGATCGGCCAGATGACGGCGGGTCCGATCGCCGACGTGGCCGGGATCAGCCCGACCCTGGCCGGTCTGGGCGCGGTGATGGTGGTCGCGGCGCTCGCGATGCTGATCCCGCGCGGCGTCCGCACCCTGAGGACAGCCCAGCACACGGTGAAGAAGGCCACCGAGGAGCCAGTACCAGCTGCGATCTGATCTTGATCTTTTGATCTTGACCTAAGGCGCGGTGGCCCGCTGAGCGGAAATCTGACAAGCAACGCGGAAGCCCGTGTACTGGTTGTACACGGGCTTTTGCGTTGCGCAGCTCAGATTTTCGCTCAGCGGGTCGGCAGTTTCCGAAGGACGGCTACGCCCTTGTCCAGGTCTATCTTCGAGCCGCCGGAGGCGTTGACGTCCTGCCGCCGCTGCTTCTGCTCCTCGATGTGCTCGGTCTGCTTCCGCTGGCCGGGGGAGAAGAAACCGCCCAGCTCGGCCATGCCAGCGGACATGGCACCAGCGGAAGCGCTGTCCTCGTCACTACCACGCAACCAGCGAAGTAAACCCATGATCACCCTCCCCGGGGCCGCACCAGGCGATGCACCCGATCCAGTGTCGCACCCTGCTGGCAGCATGGGAATATGCCGAGCGCGAAACCGGACAACGAAGATCAGCTAGCCCTATTCTCCCCTCCACCTCGCCTTTTCTCCTGCACTCCGAGCAGGATCACGACGTTCGAGGACTGCCCGAGGAAGTATCGGTACACCTATCTTGACCGGCCGGGCCCGCCGAAGGGGCCGCCGTGGGCGCACAACTCGCTCGGCGCGAGCGTGCACAACGCGCTCAAGCGGTGGTATGACCTGCCGGAGCGCGAGCGCCGCCCCGAGGTG
Organism: Longispora albida DSM 44784; assembly: GCF_000379825.1. Classification (GTDB taxonomy): domain Bacteria; phylum Actinomycetota; class Actinomycetes; order Mycobacteriales; family Micromonosporaceae; genus Longispora; species Longispora albida. The sequence continues at coordinate 164,114 of NZ_KB903834.1, read as the reverse complement.
CTGCCGAGGCTGCTCAGCGGCGCGTGGGTCACCGACGGCTACCGCGACTCCGCCCAGGTCCGTGCCGTGTACGAGCGGGCGCTGGCCTGGCTGACGGAGTATGTGACCTCGCTACCGGAGGAGCCGGTGGGCGTGGAGCGCACGGTCGCGGCGAAGACGGCCAGCCTGGCCCTGTCCGGCCGGGTGGACCGGATCGATGAGCGCGACGGCGAGCTGGTGATCGTCGACTACAAGACGGGCCGCACCGGGCTGGGGCCGGACGACGCGCGCGGCTCGCGTGCCCTCGCGCTGTACGCGTATGCGGCCGAGCGCCTGTTCCGCAAGCCGTGCCGGACGGTCGAGCTCCATCACCTGCCGTCGGGCCAGGTCGCGGCGCACCGGCACACCCCGGAGTCCATCGAGCGGCACGTCCGCAGGTCGGAGGAGACGGTCGCCGACATCCAGGCCGAGACGGCGTTCGAGCCGCGCCCCGGCGCCCTGTGCTCGTGGTGCGACTTCCGGGCCGCGTGCCCGGCCGGGCAGTCGGCGGCGCAGCGCGAGCCGTGGTCGGCGATCGAAGGGTATTGCGCTCCGGCGGGGTGAACCCGAGAATCTCTCAGTTATGAGCACAGTGACCGGCGTCACGCCGGACGCGCGCGACCGGCGGGCCAGGCTGTCGGTGGCCGGAGCGTTCTTCGTCCAGGGCCTGTGCTTCGCCAGCCTGGTCACCCGGATCCCGGCGATCCAGTCCCGCCACGGATTCACCGACGAGGAGCTTTCTCTCGTACTCCTCGCCGTCCCGGTCTTCGCCGGCCTCGGCAGTGTCCTCGCTGGAGTGATCGCCGCCCGGCTGGGCAGCGCCCTCGCCCTCCGGGCCAGCGGAGTGCTGGTCTGCCTGGCGGTCGCCGGGGTCGGCTGGGCCCCCGGCCGCCCGGCGCTGTACGCCGTCCTCGTCGCCTTCGGCCTCGCGGTCGGCGTGGTCGACGCCGCGATGAACATGCAGGGCGTGGCCGTCCAGGGCCGGTACGGCCGGAGCATCCTCGCCTCCTTCCACGCGGTGTGGAGCGTGGCCGGGCTGCTCGCGGCCGTGCTGGCCAGCGTGGCGGCGGCGCGCGAGCTGCCACTGGCCGCGCACCTGAGCCTCGCCGCCGGTACGGGGGTCGTGCTCGCGCTGCTGGCCGGCCCGGGCATGCTCCGCCGCGACGAGATCGTCCCCAGTGGACAGCGAGTCGGGGCGCGGGTCCCGTGGCGGCCGGTGCTCCTGATCGGGCTCGCGATGATGTTCATGTACATCGCGGACGCCTCGACAGCCAACTGGCACGGCCCGTACCTGAAGTCGCTGGGCGGCACCGAGGCCCTGGCCCCGCTCGCCTACTTCGCCTACCAGGGCTGCATGCTGCTCGGCCGCCTCGCCGAGCACTTCGGTCCGGTCAGGACGGTCGTCGCCGGGGCGGCCGGCGGGGCGGCCGGGCTGGGCCTGGTCGTGGCGGCCGGGGAGCCGTGGCTGGCGATCGCGGGCTTCGGCGTGCTCGGCCTCGGCCTGTGCGCGATCGTCCCGCAGTCCTTCACGGCAGCGGCCAGCCTGGATCCGGACGACACCGGGGTCGCTATCGCCCGGGTCAACCTGTTCAACTACGCGGGGTTCGTGATCGGCGCGCCGCTGGTCGGCCTCGCCGGGAACCTGCGGCTGGGCTTCGCGATCACGCTCGTCCTCGTGCTCGGGATCATCCCGCTGGCACGAGCCTTCACCAGTCGGCCAGCTCGCGGGCCAGCGACCCCAGGTTGATGGTCAGCGGGCACGGGGTGTCCGTGGTGAAGATGCCGGGCGCCGTGACCGTCTGCTGCTCGGTGTAGGTGTCGCCGGCCAGCCGGTACTCGGTGACGGTCAGCGGCTCGGGGTCGACGATCAGGTAACTCGGGATGCCGTGCCGGGCGTAGACGGACTTCTTCTCGCCCCGGTCGCGGTCGGCGGTGGCCGGCGAGAGGATCTCCAGGACGAGCAGTGCCTCGGTCGGGCGCTTCATCTCGCTGTCCGGCCGCTGGCAGAGCATCAGGTCGGGAGCCGGGTGGTTCTGCCGGTCGAGGTACAGCCAGGTGTCGATGCCCAGCCACAGTGGCCGGGGCAGCTGGCGGCGGAGGTGGCTGCCGAGGATGTGCATCAGGGAGCCGTGGGTGGGGCCGGCCGGTGGCGTCACGATGATGGCTCCGTTGAGCAGCTCGTGCGGGATCGAATCCGGATACACCTCGGGATTGGTCGGGTCGGCCAGGATCCGGCGCAGGGTCTGCGCGTCGCGGACGTCAGCGGCGAGGGCCGCGGTCCAGCCTGTGGTCATCTGATCACCCCCTGCTGGCTACCTGGTAGCCAACGCGTCCCCCGAATTGTCCCATATATACGGGGAACTCGGCCTCCCCTGCGGCCCCGTCGCGGGACGTAGAGGAAGCCGAGTTTACCGATCAGCGGCCGGGGCTGAACAGGTTCAGGGCGTGCCGACTCCGGCGGCGATCGTGTCGCCGAGCCCCTTGTCGACGGCCCGCCAGTAGGCGATCGCCCTGCTCAGGACCGGTTCCTGGACGCCGGCCCTGAGGTGGCCGATGACGTTGTTGGCCAACACCACGCGTTCGGTGTCGGTGAGCACCTGGCGGACCAGGGTGCCCGGCTGGCCGAAGTCGTCGTCCTCGGCGTGCAGGGTGGACGCCGACCGGACCATGTCGCCGTCGACCTCCCAGCCGGACTCCGCAGCCGCCTCGGCGTTCGCCACGGGCCCGCCGAACGAGTTCGGGGAGTAGACGGGGGAGTTACCCGAGTGCTCGTAGCGCATGCCGCCGTCGAAGGTGTAGGAGTTCACCGGCGACTTGGGCTGGTTGACCGGGAGCTGGAGGTAGTTCGTGCCGATCCGGTACCGGTGGGTGTCGGCATAGGCGAACATCCGGCCCAGCAGCATCTTGTCCGGCGAGATCCCGATGCCGGGCACGAGCGCGGACGGCTCGAACGCCGCCTGCTCGATCTGCGCGAAGAAGTTCTCCGGGTTGCGGTCGAGGACGAGCCTGCCGACCTCGATCAGCGGGTAGTCGCCGTGCGGCCAGACCTTCGTGATGTCGAAGGGGTTGAACCGGTAGGCAGCCGCGTCCGCGTACGGCATGATCTGCACCTTGAGCGTCCACGAAGGATGGTCGCCGCGCGCGATGTGCTCGAAGAGGTCACGCCGGTGGAAGTCCGCGTCCTGGGCCGCCACGGCCGCGGCCTCGGAAGCCGAGAAGGTGGCGATGCCCTGATCGGTGAGGAAGTGGTACTTCACCCAGAACTTCTCGCCCCCGGCGTTCGTCCACATGTAGGTGTGGCTGCCGAAACCGTGCTGCTGCCGCCAGTTCGCCGGCGTACCGCGGTCGGTGAACAGGAACGTGACCTGGTGCGCCGACTCCGGATTCAGCGTCCAGAAGTCCCACTGCATCGTGTTGTCCCGCAGCCCGGTGTCTGGCAGCCGCTTCTGTGACCGGATGAAGTGCGGGAACTTCATGGGATCGCGGATGAAGAAGATGGGCGTGTTGTTGCCGACCAGATCGTAGTTGCCCTCGGACGTGTAGAACTTGAGGGCGAAACCGCGCGGATCGCGTACGGTGTCGGCACTGCCCTGCTCACCGGCCACTGTGGAGAACCGCAGCAGGGTGTCGGTGACCGCGCCAGGCTGGAACACCGCGGCCCTCGTGAACTGGCTGACGTCAGCCGTCACCGTGAAGTGGCCGAAAGCGCCGCCGCCCTTGGCGTGCACGTTGCGCTCCGGGACCCGCTCGCGGTTGAAGTGGGCCATCTGGCTGATGAAATGGTGGTCGTGCAGCAGGATCGGGCCGTCGGCTCCCGCAGTGAGCGAGAACGCGTCGCTGGGCGCGGGCGCGCCGGTCTCGGTAGTGGAGGTGATGCTGTCGTTCGAGGGGTGCTCGGTGGACACGCTGGAACTCCTTCTACTCGGGGGTTCGTTCAGTCGTCTGTGATCTCCTGGCAGGCCGGGCACAGGCCCCAGTAGGTCACCTCGGCCTCGTCGAGACGGAAGCCGTGGTGCTGGGACGGGGTCAGGCAAGGGGTGTAGTCCACGGCGCAGTCGACGTCGCCGATCGCGCCGCAGGACCGGCAGACCACATGGTGGTGGTTGTCGCCGGTGCGGGCCTCGAACCGGGCCGGATGCCCGGCCGGCTCGATCCGCCGGGCCAGCCCGGCCCTGGTCAGCGCACCCAGTACGTCATAGACGGCCTGGGTGGATACGCTGTCCAGCCGGGAACGGGCCTGCCGGGTGATCTCGTCGACGTCCAGATGGCCGCCGGCGGCAAGGATGTCCAGCACCGCCAGCCGGGGCTTGGTCACCCGGAGCCCGTGGGCGCGGAGCTGGTCACTGTGCATGACTGCCAGGTAACCACTTTTTCTGGAACGAGTCAACTTTAGCCCGGGCCGGTGTGGGCCATTGCTCACCGGTGCCCCGACGGCCGACACTGGCAAGATGTTCGATGAGCTGAACGGCCTGCCAGCCCACCCGCTGCTGGTACACGCTGCGGTCGTCTTCGTGCCACTGTTCGCCATCCTGGCCATCGCCTTCGTGGTGCTGCCCTTCCTGCGCTCCCGGCTGAACTGGATCGTGGTCACGCTGGCGATCGTCGCGCCGGGCGCTGCCTTCTTCGCGAAGGAGAGCGGGAAGAAGCTACGGGACAAGAAGTTCCCCGCCGAGCTCACCGACGCGGTCAAGGCACACCAGGACCACGGCGAGAAGCTGCTCTGGGCCGTCTGCGGCCTGGCGCTGGTCGCGCTGTTCTTCGTCGCGCTCGACGCCGCCAGCCGCCGGGTGAAGGCCCAGGCGGCGGAGGGTGCGGCGGAGGCGCCTGCGGCACGCGGGCGGCTGGTCATCATGATCGTTTTTGGTGTGCTGGTGCTGGTGGGCGCTGGCCTCAGCCTCTGGTACGCCTACAAGACAGGGGACACAGGCTCCCGCATGGTCTGGGGGTAGGTTGTGCCGGGCCACCTCGCCTTAGATCAAGTTCAAGTTCAAGGGCGAAGGGCAGGTCAAGAGCGGTTTACAGTACTGCGCGGGCGCAGAGGACCATCGTCATGAGGATGAAGATGGAGCCGGCGATCAGGGCTACGCCGTAGGTGATCGTGCGGGCGGACTTCTCCTCGGAGTCCAGGGCCGGGTGGTCCTGGGCCGGCATCTGCCGGGGTGGTGGTATCTCGAGGACGATCGGCGGGCGCCAGCCGGGCGGCGGGGGCGCTGACCTGGGCGGGCCGGCGTAGGCGGCTGGCGGCGCGGGCAGCACGGCCGGCGGCTCGGGCTCACCGGGAGCGGGCCGCCGCCAGTACTGGTCCGGATCACTCACGCCCCTGACCATACACAGCCAGCTCGTTCTGTTCTTGATCTGACCTGAGGTGGCCCGCTGAGGGCGGATCTGGCAAGCATCCGGGGCTCCCTCGTACCGGTGTTGTACGTGGGAGCCCCGGATGCGCAGTCCAGATTCGTTCTCAGCGGGTCGGCACTACTTGCGGCGGCGGGGCTTGGCCTCGGGCTCCGGTTCGTCGTCGTAGTACTCGTCTGCGGTGTCGGCGGACGTGAACTGCGGCGCCTGGAAGACCGGGGCCATGAACAGCGGCATCGACACGCCCGACGTACCCGGCTGGGCCGGCGCGAGCACGACGGGAGCCGGCTTGTCCACTGTGGCCGGCGCCTCGGGGGCCTTCACCGTGCGGGTACGGGGCTTGCGGGCCACCGGCTCCGTCACGACCTCCTCGGCAGCCACGACGGCGGCCTCGGCCTCGGCCACCACGGCTTCCGCCTCGGCGATCACGGCTTCGGCCTCGGAGACCTTCACCGTCCGGGTGCGGGTCCGGGCCTTGCGGGGCTCGGGGGCCACCTCGGGCTCGGTGGTGCCGGCGGCAGGCTGCTCCGCCGGTACCGGGGAAAGGTCTTCGTCTCCGACCCGGCGGGAGCGGCGGCGCTGGCGCGGCGGACGGTCAGCGGCAACCTCGGCGGCCGGCTTGTCCTTGGCGCCACGGCGCGGGCGGCGGGACTTCTCCTTGCCACCCTCGATGTCCTCGACCTCCTCGGCGGCGAGGCCGGCCCTGGTCCGCTGGGCGGAGGGCAGGGTGCCGGTGATGCCCTCGGGGATCTCGAGGTCGGAGAACAGGTGCGCGGAGGTGTGGTACGTCTCCGGCGGGTCGATCTGGTTGGGCTTGTCGAGGTGCAGGTTCTTGGCGATCAGGCCCCAGCGGGGCATGTCCTCCCAGTCGACGAACGTGACCGCGACACCGGTCGCGCCGGCCCGGCCCGTCCGGCCGATCCGGTGCACGTAGGTCTCCTGCTCCTCGGGGCAGTCGTAGTTGATCACGTGGGTGACGCCGCTGACGTCGATGCCGCGGGCGGCGACGTCGGTGGCGACCAGCACGTCGACCTTGCCGGTCCGGAACGCGCGCAGCGCGCGCTCCCGGGCGGCCTGGCCCAGGTCACCGTGCACGGAACCAGCGGCGAAGCCCCGGAAGTCCAGGTCGTCGGCGAGGTTCTGCGTGGCGCGCTTCGTCCGGCAGAAGATCATGGTCAGGCCGCGGTCCTTGGCCTGCAGGATCCGCGAGACCACCTCGGCCTTGTTCATCGGGTGGGTGCGGTAGACGAACTGCTTGGTCAGCGGGTTCGGCGCGCTGTCCTGAGAGTCGTGCCCGGCGTGGATGGTCACCGGGTTCGTCAGGAACCGGCGGCTCAGCGCCACGATCGGGTCCGGCATGGTCGCCGAGAACAGCATCGTCTGGCGCTGCGCCGGCAGCATCGCGAGAATCCGGATCACGTCTTCGAGGAAGCCCAGGTCGAGCATCCGGTCGGCCTCGTCGAGGACGAGCGTGCGGACCTCCGACAGGTCGAGCTTCTTCTGCTTGGCCAGGTCGAGCAGGCGGCCGGGCGTGCCGACCACGATGTCGACGCCCTTGGTGAGCGTCTCGACCTGCGGCTCGTAGGCCACGCCGCCGTAGACGGCGAGCACCCGGATGCCCCGGAGCTTGCCTGCGTTGCCGAGGTCCCGCGCGACCTGGACGTTCAGCTCGCGGGTCGGGACGACGATCAGGGCCTGCGGCTTGCCGCTGGCGCCCTCGCCGGGCGCGTCGGTGCGCTCCAGGATCGGGATGCCGAAGCCGAGGGTCTTACCGGTACCGGTGGGGGCCTGCCCGATCACGTCGACGCCGCGCAGGGCGATGGGCAGGGCGTACTCCTGGATCGCGAACGCCCGGGTGATGCCGACCGAGGCCAGTGCCTCGACGGTCTCCGGGCGGACGCCCAGTTCAGCGAAGGTCGGCGCCTGTGCGTCGACCGCGCGGGGGGTGATGTCCTCAGTTGTCGTTTCTGCGTCGTGCTGTGCGGGAAGCAGTGTGGTGTCCCTCTCCTGTGGCCCCAGAAGCGCTGGATACGTGTCGCGACGTGACGCTGGCCGCTCGCGAGCCCCCGCTGTGGAGCCGGTTTTCCTACCGGTGCGGGGTCACGGGCCTGCGCGCCGCGGCGCTTCCTGTGGCTGTGTGGTGCGGGCGTGCCCGGTCAGGGGACACCCGCTATTAGCAGCCATCCTACCGGTTCGGCCAGCGGCACGCCGTGTTCGCGCCCTCACGTGAGGTATCCGACAACGGAACCGGGGGCCCGGGGGGTGGCCCATCTCACCGAAACGGCCGCTGGAACCCGCGAATTCGGTAGCCTGCGTGACGTGCCCGAGTCTTCTGCCGCAGTCGTAGACCTCCTGGCTGTGCTCGCGTACGGCGAGCTCAGCGCCTTCGACCGGATGGCCGAGGACGCCCGCCTGGCCCCCGACCTGACCCGCAGGGCAGCGCTGTCGGAGATGGCGGGCCTGGAGATCGCCAACTACCGCCGGCTCGCCGACCGGCTGGCCGAGCTGGGCGCCGACCCGGCGGAGGCGATGCGGCCGTTCATGGCGGCCATCGACGGGTACCACGACCAGACCGAGCCGAGGGACTGGCTGGAGGGCCTGGTCAAGGCGTACGTGGGCGACTCGATCGCCGATGACTTCTACCGGGAGGTCGCGGCGTTCCTCGACGGGCCGGACCGGGACCTGGTGCTCGAGGTGCTGCACGACCACCGGTACACCGACTTCGTGGCCGGCGAGATCCGCGCGGCGGTGGAGGCCGACCCCAAGGTGGCCAACCGGCTCGCGCTGTGGGCCCGGCGGCTCGTGGGCGAGGCGCTGTCGCAGGCCCAGCGGGTCGCGGCCGAGCGTGACGCCCTCCCGGCTCTGGTCATGGAGGGCACCGAGGATCTGCAGGCGGTCGGCGCGCTGTTCAAGCGGCTGACCGCCGGGCACGCCGCCCGGATGGCCGCGGTCGGGCTGAACGCCTAGCTCGTTTCGAGGTTGGCTGTCATCCGTTCGAGGACTCTGACGGCCGTCTGGTACTCCTCGATGCTGATCCCGGTCAGCGAGCGTTCGCGGAAGCCGGCGATCAGGGCATCGGCGCGGGCGAAGAGGTCCTCGCCGCTGGGCGTGCGGGCCAGCAGGTTCGGGCCGGGCCGGTAGAGCAGCCCGTCGGCGAGCAGGTCGCCGATCGTGCCGAGGAGGGTGTAGCGGTCGGCGTTGGCGGCGAGGACGTCGAGCACGTGGTCGGTGGTGCAGTCGGCCAGGCCTGCGACGTTGAGGATCTGCCAGCCGGTACGGGTGATCCCGGCGCTGGTCAGGGCCTGGTTCATCGCGGTGGTGATGGCGCGGTCCGTGCGGTTGAGCCAGTAGCCGATCGGCTTCATGGTCAGTTTCCTCCGAAGTGCTGGATGTGGCCGGCCGCCCACGCGGAGAACGTGCGGGCCGGGCGGCCGAGCAGGCTGAGCGTGGTCTCGCCGATCACGGCGGCCCGGCCGTCGGCGGGTTCCCACAGGTCGTGCAGAGCGGTGGCGACGTGGGCCGGTACCCACTGGGAGAGCTGAGCCTCGGCGTCGGCGCGGCTGATCGCGCGCACGGGGATCTCCCGGCCGAGCAGGCCGCCGATGACGCCGATCTGCTCGCGGAAGGTCAGCGACTCGGGGCCAGTGATCATGACGGCCCGGCCGGCGACCGGGTGCCCGGTCAGCGCGGCGGCGGCGATGTCCGCGAGGTCCTCCGGGTGGACCGGGGCGATGCCGGCCTCGGGGAAGGCCAGATCGATCGGCATGCCGTTGCTGATCTGGTACGCCCAGCCGAGGGCGTTGCTGGCGAAGGCGTCCGGGCGGAGCAGGGTCGTGGTGAAGGCCGCGCCTTCCAGTGCCCGCTCGACGAGCACGTTGGGCCTGGCGAGCGGGTCGTTCTCCGCGCCGGGGGCGAGCACCGTGGACGAGGAGAGCACCACGACGTGCCCGACCTTCGCGGCCTCCGCCGCCTTGACGAAGTCGTGGATGCCGTCGGGCTCGGGGTAGAGGAAGACCTGGCTGACGCCGGTGAGCGCTGCGGCGAAGGTGTCCGGGTTGGTCAGGTCGAGCTCGGCCCGCTCCACATCGGACGGCAGGTCGAGGGCCGACGGGTCCTTGCTGGCGGCGCGGACCGGGAGGCCGGCCTCCCGGAGGCGGGCGGCGAGTGCGGTGGCGACCTTGCCGCGGGCGCCGGTGACGAGGGTGATGGTCATCAGTAGTCCTTCGAGTCATATACGTGCTGAATGACAAATGCATGCTGTCATGCATGCATCTTCATGTCAACATGCATCTCTGCTAGCCTGGCTGCATGGCGAAGCTGGACAGCGGTTACGAGGAAGAAGAGGCGGCCGAGCTGCTGCGGGCGGTCGGCCCCGCGTTCCGGAAGCTGCGGCGCGGCGTGCTCAACCTCGTCGAGAACCCGATCTCCCACAAGGACATGAGCCGCACGCTCGTGCTCGCCGTGGTCGAGGAGGGGACCGCTGAGCCGGAAGGTGAGATCACGGTGGGGGCGGTGGCGGAGGCGCTGGCCGTCGACCCTTCCGTCTCCAGCCGGATGGTCTCCGACTGCATCACCGCCGGGTACCTGACCAGGGCCGCGTCGCAGCGGGACGGCCGCCGGACGGTGCTGCGGCTCAGCCCGGAGGGCATCGGCCTGCTGGGCAGGTTCCGTGAGCAGCAGGAGAAGGCGTTCCTGCACATCACCGCCGGGTGGTCCGAGCGTGACCGGCTCGACTTCGCCCGGCTGATGCTCAAGTACGTGGACTCGATCGGCCAGCTCCAGAAGGGCTAGCCGACGGCTTCGAGGCCCGCCCGGGCCCGGCTGTCCTCGATCTGGTCGCCGATGCCGCAGGCCAGCGCCTCGCGGTGGTACCGGGCGGCGGTGGCCGGGTCGCCGAGGGCGAGCGTGGCCTCGCCGCAGCCGTTGAGCGCCTGCGTTTCGAGGTGCCGGGCGCCGATCTCGCGGGCGATGGCCAGGGCGGCCTGGTGATCGGCGAGGGCTTCGGCCGGGTGGCCGGCCAGGAGGTACGTGCGGCCGCGGTCGGTCTGGGCGTTGGCCTCGTAGTCGCGCGCGCCGATCTCGCGGCAGATGGTGAGGGCCTCGGTGTGCTGGTCGAGCGCCGTCGCGAACTCTCCACTGTGGGCGGACGTGATGCCGAGCACGTTGAGCATGCACGCCTCGCCGCGCCGGTAGCCGTGCTCACGGGCGATCGCCAGCGACTCCGTGCAGAGCCCGGCCGCGTGCTCGTACGAGGCCATCCGCTGGTACACGACGCCCAGATTGCCGACCAGCACGCCCTCCCACTGCCGGTCGGGCAGGTCACGGACGACGGCCAGTGCCTCCTCGATCGGCGTGATCGCCTCGGCGCACCGGCCGATCGAGTCGAGCGCGTTGCCGATGTTGCCCAGCGCGATGGCTGCCATCCGGTGCAGTTCCAGCTCGCGGGCCACGGCCAGGCAGCGCTGATAGTGCCCGATCGCTTCCAGATACTGCCCCGAAAGGCTCAGGACGTTGCCCAGATTGCCGAGGGCCCGGGCCTGCCCCAGCCGGTCACCGGCCTTCTCTGACAAGGCCAGGGCCATTTCCTGGTACTGGCGCGCCTCGCCGAACCGCCCCAGCTTCTCGTACACCCGCCCCAGGTCGGAAGCCGCACCCGGCCGGCCGGACTCCGTACCGGCCTCCAGCGCCCGGCTGTGCAGCAGCTCGGCGTCGGCGTAGGCGGCCGTCGTGTCCAGGTACGCGGCGAGCTTCGCGGAGAAGCCGGTCACGTGCTCCGGCCAGCCGTGGTCGGCGGCGTGCACAGCCGCGGCGATCAGGTTGGCCCGCTCGGTCCCGAAGTCCTCCGGCTCGATCGCCAGGCAGTGGTCGAGCAGCCGGGTAAGGGCTGCGCGCTGCTGACTGTGCGGCTCCTCCTCGTGGACCAGGCGGCTGGCGTGCGCCCGGATCAGGTCGTGGAACTGGTAGCGCCCCGGCCCGCTGCTCGTCAGGAGATGCTCGGCGCTCAGCTGCCCGAGCAGGACGGTGATGACCGGGCCGGTGAGCATGGTGAGCGCCGCCGCGGCGTACACAGTGATGTCGTGTCCTGGATGCAGGGCCAGGAGCCGCAGCACCCGCCTGGCCTCGGCACTCAGGTTGCGGCAGGAGGCGGCGAGCGCCGGTCGCACGGCCTCGTCACGCGGGAAGGACTCCAGCCGCTTGACGTGGTCGGCGAGCGACCAGCCGGGGCGGCCGGCGATCCCGGCCCCGGTCAGCGCCAGGTCGAGCGGGAGCGCCCCGCACAGGCTCACGATCCGGGCCGCGGCCTCCGGCTCGGCGGCGATCGGCTCGTGGCCGATCGTCTCCGCGAGCATCACCAGGCCGTCGCCAGGGGAGAGCACACCGAGTTCGAGCTGGTCAGCGCCTGGCACGTCGAGGACGCGACGGCTGGTGACCAGGACGAGATTGCCGGGACCCGGCAGCAGGTGCGCCAGCTGCTCGGTATCGGAAGCGTTGTCGAGGACCAGCACCGCGCCGCGTAACCGCTCGCGGAAAGCCTCAGCCCGCGCGGCGAGATCCATCCGCTGCACCGTCAGGCCCGGCAACCCGAGCAGCCGCAGGAACTCGGCGAGCACGGCGGCAGGGTGGGCCGGCGGCTGAACCGGGTCGTAACCCCGCAGGTTGACGAACAGCCCCGGCAGACCGGTCGCGTGCGCCGCGCGGATCGCGAGCTGGGTCTTGCCGGCCCCGGGCATACCCGTGATGACGGTGGTCCCGGAGCGCAGACCGTCCAGTTCGGACTGCCGGCCGGTGAAGACCGGCTCCGGTTCCGGCAGGCCCGGCAGCGCACTGACCACGCTCCCGGCGGCAGCCCGGCCCAGCACGACCCGGCACGCCTGCCGCCACAGGCCGACCCCGGCCTCGTCGCCGCCGAGCGCCCGGACGATGTCGGCTACCAGCTCGACGTCCAGCCGGCGGCGGCCAGGCTTGAAACAGTCGTACACCGTGACCCGGCCCGGCTGCTGCTCGGCGGCCGGCAGGCCGCGATCGGCCCTGATCCGGCCGATCCGCCGGACGATCTCCGCGAAGGACGGGCCGCCGGCCTGCTCGCGGAAGGCACGCAGCGCGGCACTCAGATCGTCCACAGTGGTGGCAGCCGCCAGCTCCGTCATCGCACCACGATAAGCAGCGGGCGACGAGTATCGACCGTTCGGGATCGTTTGGGATCTGGCTCCAGATCTCTTCGTTCTTGATCTGACCTGAGGTGGCCCGGCACTACCTACCAGGGCTGGCCGGTGATCCGTTCATAGATCTCGATGTACCGCGAGCGGATGCCCTCCACGACCTCCGCCGGGATCTCCGGACCCGGAGCCGTGCGGTCCCAGTCGAGGGTCTGCGACCACTCGCGCAGGTACTGCTTGTCGTAGGACTTCTGCGGGCCGCCCGGCTGCCACGCGTCGACCGGCCAGAACCGCGCGGCGTCGGGGGTCAGCACCTCGTCGGCCAGTACCAGGGTGCCGTCCGGCGCCCAGCCCAGCTCGATCTTCGTGTCGGCGATGATGATGCCGCGCTCCGCCGCCAGCTCGGAACCCCGCCGGTACACCTCCAGGGTGATCCGGCGCAGCTCGCGGGCCGTGGCCGTGCCGACCTCGGTGACCACGTCCTCGAACGTGATGAACTCGTCGTGCTCGCCGACCGGGGCCTTCGTGGTCGGCGTGAACACCGGCTCGGGCAACTTCGAGCCCTCGACGAGACCCTCGGGCAGCGTGAGACCGGAGACGGTGCCGTTCTTCCGGTACTCCTCCAGGCCCATCCCGGCCAGGTAACCGCGCGCGACACACTCGACCGGCACCATCTGGAGCCTGCGGCAGCGGATCGCACGCCCGGCGAACTCCTCCGGCACGTCCGTCGCCGAGACGACGTGGTTGGGCAGCAGGTCAGCCAGCTGCTCGAACCACCACAGGCTCAGCCTCGTGAGCACCGCGCCCTTGTCGGGGATCGCGGTCGGCAGCACCACGTCGTAGATCGACACCCGGTCGGAAGCGACCAGGATCAGGTCGTCGCCGTCTTCGTAGAGGTCCCGGACCTTGCCGGAGTGCAGCAGCTTCACCGGCACAGGCTAACCTAACCGCCAGCCCGCGGCCTGTCCGTGGTGGCGCGCAGCTCGTCCAGCAGGCCGATGACCGCGCGGGCCACCGTACGCGGCACTTCCATCTGGGCCACGTGGCCGACCTGGTCGAGGATCAGCAGCCTGCTGTCCGGGATCGTCGTGGCCACCTGCGGGGCGACCCGCACGTCGACCAGCTTGTCCTGCCGGCCGGAGATGACCAGCGTCGGCGCCTCCACCTGGGCGGCTATCCGCCACAGCGAACCGCTGCCGGGCAGGTAGGCCCGGACGAACGTGCCGACCAGGTCACGGAAGGTCCGGATGTACGCCTCGGTGTACCAGGGCTGCGTCTGCCGGAACCGCGCCTCCTCCTCAGCCTCGGCGAACTGCTGGGCCGACACCCGGTCCGGGTCGGCGTAACAGAGCTGGAGCGCGGTGCGGGCCACCTCGGCCGGATCCATCGCGGTCAGCCGGCGGGCGGCCAGCTTCTCCACCCGGGGTACCAGGAGCAGCGGGATCAGCCGAGAGTGGAAGGACCAGCGCGGGTCGACGAACGGCATGGCCGGGGAGATCAGCACCAGGCTGCGCACGAGATCCGGCCGGTTCGCCGCGACCCGCACGCTGACCGCCCCGCCCAGCGAGTTGCCGAACAGGTGCACGGGACCACGGCCGGAATCCTCGATCCACCGGATCACCCGGGCGGAGAAGGCCGCGACTCCATAACGCTTGCCCGGTTCGCTCAGCCCGAAACCGGGCAGGTCGATCGCCTGGCCGTCGAGCCGGGGCGCGAGCAGGCCCGCCAGTTCGGTCCAGTTCTGCCCGGAACCGCCGAGGCCGTGCACGTACAGGGCTGGCTCGGCGTCGCCGCTGGTGGCCGGGGTCTCACGCACGTGGGTGATCTGCCCGTCAAGTGCCACTTCGCGGCCCGGCCACGGCGGCTGGGTACCCGTCGCGGGCGGGAGAATGTCCTCGGAAACCATCGCTGGCCGCTTCACACCCGTCAGTGTGCCTCAACTCGGAGGCTGATCACCGGATACGCTCAGGGGTGCCGGTACTCGTGAGCCCGGCGATGACGGAGGTGACACTCATGGCCGCGGCCCCGACCGCCGGTGCGCAGACGGCTGGCCGCCCTGTCCGGCTGCCACGCTCTGCCCGGCGCAAGCAACTACTCGCCGCAGCGCAGGAGGTGTTCGTCGCGCAGGGCTACCACGCCGCTGCGATGGACGACATCGCCGAGCGGGCCGGTGTGTCCAAGCCGGTGCTCTACCAGCACTTCCCCGGCAAGCTGGAGCTGTACCTGGCGCTGCTGGACGTGCACTGCGACGCCCTCGTCCGCAAGCTCGTCGACTCGATGGCCGAGATCACGGACAACAAGATCCGGGTCCAGGCCGCCATGCAGGCCTACTTCGACTTCGTCGACGGCAACGGCGAGGCGTACCGGCTGGTCTTCGAGTCCGACCTGCGCAACGACCCCGCCGTCCGCGAACGCGTCGACCGGGTCGAGCAGGGCTGCATCGCCGCCATCACCGAGACGATCACCGCGGACACCGGCGTCACCCGGGAGCGCGCCGAGCTGCTTGCCGTGGGCCTGACCGGGGCCGCGGAGATCGCCGCCAGGTACTGGCTGACGTCCGGCCAGCAGCTCCCCAAGCAGGAGGCCGTCGGCCTGATGGCCACGCTCGCCTGGCGCGGCATCTCCAACTTCCCGCTCCAGGGCGGCGAGCACCCGGCCGACTTCGCGGACGAGTGAGACACGAGTGACCGGCCCGGCGGAATAGCAGCGCTGCGGGTCCGGGTTGAATGTCGTTGAATGTCCGGCCGGGCTGGTGTCCGGTCCGGGCGCACGGCTTGGGAACGAGACAGCAGGAGGGCACGTGGAGGTCAAGATCGGCGTGCAGTTCGCACCGCGCGAGCTGCAGCTGGAGAGCACCCAGACCCCGGAGGAGATCGAGCAGGCCGTCGTGTCGGCGCTCGAGGGCTCGAAGGTGCTCACCCTGGAAGACGAGAAGGGCCGCCGGGTGATCGTGCCGGTCGAGAAGCTCGCCTACGTCGAGATCGCCGAGCCGGTCTCCCGCACGGTCGGCTTCACCGCCGGCTAGGCAGCACCGAGTCAGCTATCTGTCAACCGGGCATGTCCGCTTTCCTGCGCACATGCCCGGATTGCTGTCCGGGCTTGATCGATTATCCCGGCGTGGCGCCGTTCGGCCCGGCGTGTCGCATGTCAGGGTTGGGTCATGACCAGGAACGGGACCCGCGCCGCCGCCGCTGCGGACGCGCGCGCCGAGCGGCGGCTGGAGATGATGCGCCGCCGCCGTCGCACGGTCACCCTGGTCATGCTGCTCGTCGCCGCGAGTCTCGTCACCGTCGACTTCGTGCGCGGCCTGGGGAAGCCCGATCCGGTACCTGCGGCCGCGGAGCCCAAGCCGGCCGTCACACAGCAGGCCGAGATCAAGCCGGTCGAGCCCAAGCCCCAGCCGGAGCCGTCCACAGTGGCGGTCTCCCCTGTCGCCGGAGCGCAGAGCTACCCGCGGTCCGGCCCGGGCACGTTCAGCTACGCGCCGGGGGCCGGGCCGATACTCGGCAAGTCCGGCAAGCTCCGCGGGTTCAAGGTGGCCGTGGAGAACGAGAGCCAGCAGGACGCCGTGGCCTTCGCCGCCGAGGTCGACAAGATCTTCGGTGACGCGCGGGGCTGGACGGCCGGCGGGGACGTGCGGCTCCAGCGGGTGGTGGCTGGCGAGGAGTTCGTCATCTACCTCGCGACCGAGGCCACCTCGGAGAAGATGTGCGCCGAGGGCGGGCTGAAGACCGACCGGCTCACGTCGTGCAGGCTCGGCGGCAAGGTGATCATCAATCTGTCGCGCTGGCTGACCGCGGTACCCGACTACGGCGCCCCGCTGCCGGTCTACCAGGCGTACGTGCTCAACCACGAGACCGGCCACCAGTTCGGCTTCGGCCACGAGCGCTGCCCGGCGGCAGGCTCCCTCGGGCCGGTGATGCTCCAGCAGACCCTGGGGATGTACGGCTGCACGCCGAACGCCTGGCCGTACGTCGACGGCAGGCGGCTGACCGGCCCGCCCGGCTCCTACACCCCGGGAAACTGACGCCTCCGCGGCTGACGCTGGGCTGACCTCGGGCTGACCGGGTGAAACTGAGGCCCCCGTCACCGCCGAACGGCGAGCGGGCGCGGCAGAATGGCAGATGACACCTCGCCACCGCCCGGCGCCCGACTCCGAAACAGGAAAGGCCCTGTTGTGACGTCACTGCCCCCGCTTGTCGAACCAGCGGCAGAGCTGACCGTGGACGAGGTCCGGCGGTACAGCCGGCACCTGATCATTCCCGACGTGGCGATGGACGGCCAGAAGCGGCTGAAGAACGCCCGCGTCCTGTGCGTCGGCGCGGGCGGCCTCGGCTCCCCGGCCCTGATGTACCTGGCTGCCGCCGGCGTCGGCACCCTCGGCATCGTCGAGTTCGACACGGTCGACGAGTCGAACCTCCAGCGTCAGATCATCCACGGCCAGTCGGACATCGGCCGGCCGAAGGCCGAGTCGGCAGCTGCCACCATCCGGGAGATCAACCCGCTGGTGAACGTGGTCATCCACAACACGGCGCTCGACAACGACAACGTGTTCGAGATCTTCGGCCAGTACGACCTGATCGTCGACGGCACCGACAACTTCGCCACCAGGTACCTGGTGAACGACGCCGCGGTGCTGCTCGGCAAGCCGTACGTGTGGGGCTCGATCTACCGGTTCGACGGCCAGGCCAGCGTGTTCTGGGCCGAGCACGGTCCCTGCTACCGCTGCCTCTACCCGGAGCCTCCGCCGCCCGGCATGGTCCCGTCCTGCGCCGAGGGCGGCGTGCTCGGCGTGCTGTGCGCGAGCATCGGCTCGATCCAGGTCACCGAGGCGATCAAGCTGCTCACCGGGGTTGGCGAGCCGCTGGTGGGCCGGCTGATGGTGTACGACGCCCTGGAGATGACGTACCGCTCGGTGAAGGTCCGCAAGGACCCGGACTGCGCGCTGTGCGGCGAGAACCCGACGATCACCGGGCTCATCGACTACGACGACTTCTGCGGCGCGGTCTCGGCCGAGGCCCAGGAGGCCGCCGACGGCGCGACGATCACCGCGGCCGAGCTCAAGGAGATGTTCGACGCCGGCAAGGAGTTCTACCTGGTCGACGTGCGGGAGCAGGCCGAGTACGAGATCGTGCGGATCCCGGGCAGCGTGCTCATCCCGAAGGGCGAGATCCTGAACGGCTCGGCGCTGGCCACGCTCCCGCAGGACAGGCAGATCGTGCTGCACTGCAAGTCGGGTGTGCGCTCGGCCGAGGCGCTGGCCGCGCTGAAGGCCGCCGGGTTCAAGGACTCCGTGCACGTCCAGGGCGGCGTGCTCGCCTGGGTGAACACAGTGGACCCGTCGCTGCCCACGTACTAGATGGAAGTGTTTTTCCAGGCCCCAGGTGTGAACGCACACCTGGGGCTTAAACGTGCAACAGTGTGAATCATTCACACTTGCAGATATATTGAACTGATCTTCGCGTGGTGCTTCAGTGGCTCCACCATGCAGGCCCCCTCACCTGTGTGGACATGAGCCCCTGGGAGGCGCCATGAGCAGCAAACGCAGGTGGTGGTTGTTCGCCGGGCTGGCCGTCGTGCTGGCCGCGGCACTGTCCACCCCGGCGACCGCCGGACCGAAGACCGAGCCCGCTGACGACGCGTCGGCGGAGTATGTCCTGATCGGACCGAAGAGCAGGGCCGACGTGCAGGCCATCGCCCAGACCGGAGCGGCGATCGACCTGGTCGAACACGGCAAGGTGTTCGTCACGGCCACCCCGTCGGAGCTGAAGAAGATCGCCGGCCTGGGCTTCCAGGCCGTGCCGCAGCCGAAGCGCGAAGAGCACGGCGTGACCGGGACGTTCGGCTTCCCGTCCTCGGACTCCGGCTACCACGACTACGCCGAGATGACCACGGTCATCAACAACCTGGCGGCGGCCAAGCCGTCGATCTTCCGGAAGATGAGCCTGGGCACCTCGCACGAGGGCCGCGACCTCTTCCTGATCAAGATCTCGGACAACGTGGCCACGGACGAGGACGAACCGGAGATCGTCTTCAACGCCCACCAGCACGCCCGTGAGCACCTGACCGTCGAGATGGCCATCTACATCATGAAGATGCTCACCGACGGGTACGGCACGGACACCCGGATCACGAACCTGATCAACACCCGCGAGTTCTGGATCATCCCGGACGTGAACCCGGACGGCGGCGAGTACGACATCGCCACCGGCTCCTACCGGTCCTGGCGCAAGAACCGCCAGCCCAACAGCGGATCGTCGTACGTGGGCACCGACCTCAACCGCAACTGGGACTACAAGTGGAACTGCTGCGGCGGCTCGTCCGGCTCGACGTCGAGCGAGACGTACCGTGGCACCACGCCGTTCTCGGCCCCCGAGTCGCGGAAGTACTCCGACTGGGTGAAGTCGCGCGTCGTCGGCGGCAAGCAGCAGATCAAGGTGGCCATCGACTTCCACACGTACGGTGAGCTGGTGCTGTGGCCGTTCGGGTACACGACGGCGACCACGACGACCGGGATGAGCGCGGACGAGTACAACACGTTCCAGACCATCGGGCAGCAGATGGCCTCGTCGAACAGCTACACGGCCGAGCAGTCCAGCGATCTCTACATCACCGACGGGGACATCCTGGACTGGCTGTGGGGCAGCCAGCGGATCTTCGCCTACACCTTCGAGATGTACGGCGGCTCCTACGGCTTCTACCCGCCCGACGAGGTGATCGGCACGCAGACCTCCCGGAACAAGGAAGCCGTGCTGAAGCTGGCCGAGTACGCCGACTGCCCATACCGGGCGATCGGCAAACAGGGCCAGTACTGCGGCACCGGCGAGCCGCCCGGCCCGCGCTTCGAGAACCTGGCCGACGTGACGATCTCCGACAACACCACTGTGGAGAGCCCGATCACGGTCAGCAACGTCAGCGGCAAGACCACGGTCAGCGTCAGCGTCGACATCAAGCACACCTACCGCGGTGACCTGGTCGTCAGCCTGGTCAAGCCGGACGGCACGACCGTCGTGCTCCAGGACTTCCCCAACAACGACAGCGGCGACAACGTGCTGGCCACCTACTCGGCGACCGTCCCGGCGAACGCCAACGGGACATGGAAGCTGCGGGTCCAGGACGTCGCGTCCCAGGACGTCGGCAAGATCGACGCCTGGTCGCTCCAGTTCTAAACCCTTTGCTCGTACCTGGTGAGCACTGGCCTCGCGGAGATCGGAGTTCCCCGCGAGGCCAGCCGGGGCGTCACCCGGCCGCCTGGGGCATCCTTGATCGCTATGCGGATCGAATGTGAAGCGATGCTCTTCGACCTGGACGGTGTCCTCGTCGAGTCCCTGCCACTGATCGAGCGGATCCTGCGGACCTGGGCCGCCGGGTACGGGCTGGACGCCGACCGGGCCGTCGAACTGTCCCACGGCCGGCGTGAGGCCGACCTGATCCGGCTGCTCGCCCCCGAGATGGACGCCGAGGCGGGAGCCGCCGAGATCATCGCCGTCGAGGAACGCGAGTTCACCGGGCTGGAACCGGTGGCGGGCGCCCCCGAACTCCTCGCGGCGCTGCCGGCCGGGCGCTGGGCTGTGGTCACCTCGGGTACCCGGCTCGTCGCCGAAGGGCGGCTGGCGGCGGCAGGGCTGCCCCGGCCGGACGTCTTCCTCACCGCAGAGGACACGCCACGGGGCAAGCCAGACCCGGAGGGGTACCTGAAGGCGGCAGCGATGCTCGGCTACGCCCCGGACCAGTGCGTCGTCGTCGAGGACGCCCCGGCCGGGCTCGCCGCCGCGGCCGCTGCCGGGATGGCCTCGATCGGCCGGGGCGGCCAGGCCCGGCAGGCCAGCATGTGGGTACCCGACCTGACCGGGCTCAGCCTGACCGTGTCAGCGGCCGGGCTGAGCATCGGGTACGCACAGAGTTAGGACCTCTAGAGGTCCTAACTCAATGGCGGTGGTGCTATGGCGAGGTCCAGGAGGCGGCCGGCAAGCAGAATTCAGGGCCGGATACCGGTGTTGTATCCGGCCCTGAATTCTGCGCAGTCCGGTCGTCTTCTGGGGCCGCCAGAGCGCCGCCAGTCATTGAGTTGGGACCTCTTAGCCCCGGATGTGCCCGTCGCCGGTCACGATGTACTTCGTCGACGTCAGCTCCGGCAGCCCCATCGGCCCCCGGGCGTGCAGCTTCTGGGTGGAGATCCCGATCTCCGCCCCGAAGCCGAACTCCTCGCCGTCCGTGAACCGCGTCGACGCGTTGATCAGCACGGCGGCGGCGTCGACGCGGGCAGCGAACGCCCGGGCCGTGGCCTGCGAACGGGTCACGATGGCCTCGGAGTGCCCCGTCCCGTACTCGGAGATGTGCTCCAGCGCGGCGTCCAGCGAGTCGACCACAGCGATCGAGATGTCGAGCGAGAGGAACTCGGTCCCGTGGTCTCCATCGTGGATGGTCACGCCCTGCTCCTGGAGCGCGGCACGCGCCCTCGGCAGGAACTCGCCGGCCACCGCCCGGTGCACCAGCAGGGTCTCGGCGGAGTTGCAGACGCTCGGCCGCTGCACCTTCGCGTTGAGCACGATCGCGAGCGCCATGTCGAGGTCGGCCTCGGCGTCGACGTAGATGTGGCAGACCCCGACGCCGGTCTCGATCACCGGCACCGTCGAACCCTCGACAACCGTGCGGATCAGCCCGGCGCCGCCGCGCGGGATGAGCACGTCGACCAGGCCGCGCGCCCGCATGAGCTGCTGCACGCTCTCCCTGGTCTCGCTGTCGAGCAGCTGCACGGCGTCGGCGGGCAGGCCGTGGTTCGCCAGGGCCTCACGCAGCACCTCGACCAGCGCGGCGTTGGAGTGCCTGGCCGAGGACGAGCCACGCAGCAGCGCGGCGTTGCCAGACTTCAGGCACAGGCCTGCCGCGTCGACGGTCACGTTGGGCCGGGCCTCGTAGATGATGCCGACCACGCCGAACGGCACGCGCAGCTGCCGCAGCTCCAGCCCGTTGGGCAGGGTCGAGCCGCGCACGACCTCGCCGACCGGGTCTGGCAGCCCGGCCACCGTCCGCAGCCCGGCCGCGATGCCCTCGATCCGCGTCTCGTTCAGCGCCAGCCGGTCCAGCAGTGCCGGATCGAAACCGGCGGCGCGCCCAGCCGCGAGATCCTGCTCGTTGGCGGCCAGGATCTTCTTCGTACTGTTCAGCAGGGCCACCGCCATGCCGTGCAGCGCCGCGTCCTTCGCCGCGCGCGGCGTGATCGCGAGGGTGGCGGCAGCCTTCCTGGCGGCCCGGGCAGCGGTGTCGACGTCAGTCATGACAGAAGCCTAGTCCCGGCCAAAACGATCACTCACCTGCGGCAAGGTCCCGGGCTGACCGGCGCTGGGAGCTACAGCAGCGCGATGTCGTCCCGGTGGATCAGCTCGCGGTCGTAGCCGGGTCCGAGCTCGCGGGTCGACCGGCCGAGCAGGGCCGGCAGCTCGGCCGCGTCGTAGTTGACCAGGCCCCGGGCGACGGCGTTGCCTGCCGGGTCAAGCAGGTCCACCGGGTCGCCAGCCGCGAAGGTGCCGTTCACGGCGGTCACCCCGGCCGGCAGCAGCGACGCGCGCCGCTGCACGACAGCCGCCACCGCCCCCTCGTCGAGGTGGAGCTGGCCGCGCGGGGTGGTCGCGTGGGCCAGCCAGAAGAGCCGGGATGCCGGGCGGCGGCGCTGGCGGTGGAATAGCGTACCGACGGGCTGCCCTGCCAGCGCCGCCGCCGCGTGGGGCGCCCCGGTCAGCACGACGGGGATGCCGGAGTGGGTGGCGATCCGGGCAGCTTCGATCTTGGTGATCATGCCGCCGGTACCGACGCCGGCCGCCCCGGCCTTCCCGATCTCGATCCCGCCGAGGTCGTCGAACGAGCGCACCTCGTCGATGCGGGTGACGCCGGGCCTGCCGGGCGGGCCGGAGTACAGAGCGTCCACATCGGACAGCAGGACGAGCAGGTCGGCGTGCACGAGAGCCGCGACGAGAGCCGCGAGCCGGTCGTTGTCCCCGAACCGGATCTCGTCCGTGGCGACGGTGTCGTTCTCGTTGACGATGGGCAGCGCACCGAGCGACAGGAGCGTGGTCAGCGTCTGGTGCGCGTTGCGGTAGTGCACGCGGCGGATCAGGTCGTCGACGGTGAGCAGCACCTGGCCGACGCGCAGCCCGTACCGGGCGAACGACTGCGTGTACCGGTTGATCAGCAGGCCCTGCCCGACGCTCGCCGCGGCCTGCTGGCTGGCCAGGTCACGTGGCCGGCGTGGGAAGCCGAGCGGGGCCAGGCCCGCGGCGATGGCGCCGGAGGAGACGAGCACGATCTCCGCCCCGGCGGCATGGCGGGCCGCGAGGGTGTCGGCGAGCGCGTCGACCCTGGCAGGGTCGAGGCCCCCGGCGGCGGTGGTCAGCGAGGAGGATCCGATCTTGACGACGATCCGGCGGGCGGCGGTCACGGTTTCACGCACGGTGCCCATTCTTCTACGCTGGTCGGCATGGATGTCGTCGAGGCTGTGCTGTCCCTGGTCGAGCGGATCCCCGAGGGCCGGGTGATGTCCTACGGCGCGATCGCCGACTACCTGGGCATCGGCTCGGCCCGGCTGGTCGGCCAGGTCATGGCCCAGCACGGCGCGGCCGTCGCGTGGCACCGGGTCGTCGCGGCGAACGGCAGGCTGGTCCCCGGCCACGAGCAGAAGGCCATGCAGCGGCTGATGGCCGAGGGCGTGCTGTTCCGCACCGACAAGGTGAACATGACCCGCTACGCCTGGTACCCCGAGTCCTGATCCGCCCGGGCCTCCCCGCTGAATATCCAGCTCGGCACCTATGTAGACAGACGCGATACCCCTATGTAGAGTTTCTGGGGTGACTCAGGGACCTCGATTGACGGTGCCGGTGACGAAGGTCCTCGCTGCCTTCTTCGCCGACGTGACGGCCGAGCGCTACGGCCTCGATCTGATGCGCGAGACCGGCCTGGCCAGCGGCAGCCTGTATCCGATCCTGATCAGGCTCACCGAGGCCGGCTGGGTCGAGCCGCACTGGGAGCAGGTCGATCCGGCAGAGGCCGGCCGGCCGCCGCGCAAGTACTACCGGCTCACGCCGGAGGGCGCGGCCCGCTCGGCCGAGGCGGTCCGCTCGCTCCGGGGCAAGCGCAGCCCCGCCACCGAGGCGAGCCTGGCATGGTGAGCCGCCGGCTGACCGGCTGGCTGCTGCGCACGGCCGCGGCGCGCTGGCCCGTCCAGTACAGGGAAGAGCTGGCCCGTGAATGGGTAGGCGAGATCGCCGCGCTGGAGGGCTCGGCCTGGCGGCAGCTCGCGTTCGCCCTGAGCCTGGCCTGGCAGCGGCCCGTGCGGGACAAGCTGCCGGGGGAGCGCCCGGCCATCGTCGGCCTGGGGCTGGCCTCGGTCAGGCAGCTCGGCCTGGCCGGGCTGGCGACAGTCCTCCCGGTGTCCGGCTGCGTCCTCGTGCTCCTCGCCGGGGGCATCTCGCAGGGCATCCTGGGCGGCGGAAGCCCAGGTCTCGGGCTGGCTGCCGGCCTGCTGTCGGTGGGCAGCGGGCTGTGGATGCTGGGCAGCCTGCTCGGCAGGCGGGCGCCAGCGAACGCCGTGCCATCGATCCTGAGCGTGCTGTGGGTGCTCGCGGCGACGGCCCTGGGTGTGCTCGGCCCGCTGTCCCTCGTGGACAGCGACAGCTTCTTCGAGGTGCTCGGGGCCGGCCCGAGGACGATGCTCCTCGTGGGCTGGCTGTGGCTGTCGGTCTTCGGCGTCGTCACGCTGGCCGGCTTCTGGCTCGCCCGGCGCAGCCGGTGGCTGGGGTACGTCACCGCCGTGGCGGGCATGCTGGCGAGCCTGCACGTGGCTGTCATCGCCTACGTCTGGCTCCACTTCGGCAGGGACTACGTCCCGGCCGCGTCCCTGTACCGGCTCGTGCCGGAGACGCTGCTCATGACCGACGCGCCGCTTCGCCCCGGCACGAACTCCAGCTTCGAGATCACCGACGCCACGGAGTTCTTCCCGCACCTGGTACTGCTGGCCATGATCCTGCCGCTCTCGTACGCGCTGGCGGCAGCCCGCAGCCGTCACCGCGCCGAGGTGCCGGCCCCCGCGACCGCGATCGGCCACACCCCGGAACCAGAGCAGCCCTGACCGGCCCAGAGCAGCCAAGACTGGCCCAGAGCAGCCAAGGCGAGCTCAGAGCAGGATGCCGGTGCCGCCCCGTCGCGGGTCGCCAGCGGCACCGGCCAGGCCGACCGCGCTGGCCCCGCCGAAGTAGTGGTCGAGCGCGCCCCAGACCCGCATCTGGTATCCGGCGGCGGCCAGTGCCAGCAGATCCTCGTCGGGCAGCCCCGGCTCCGCCTGGAGCACCCCGCCCGCAGGGTGGAAGCGGGGCCGGGCAATCGCGTCCACTGTGCTGAGTCCCCGGTCGAGCACGCCGATCAGGGTGTGCAGCAGCGCCGTGCGGATCCGGGAGGCTCCGGCCGACCCGGCCGCCAGGACCAGGCCGCGTCCGCCGCCCGGCAGCTCGCCGGTGACGACCAGCGGGCACATCATGCTCGACATCCGCCCGCCCGGCCCGAGGCCCGGGGTGAGCAGCTCGCCCTCGCCGAGCATCGAGTTCAGGTGGACGCCCATCCCTGGCAGCCACACGCCAGAGCCGATGCCCATCGTGGTCGTCACGACACACGCGTTGCCGTCACCGTCCACAACGGACACATTCGTCGTGTCGCCGACCTTCTGCGGCAGCGGGTCCTCCAACGCCCGCGCGACGCTCACCGGGTCGGTGTGCTCGACCCGGGCCAGGGTCTCGATCGTCCGGTTGAGATCGGCCCGCGCGTGCACGGTGTGCCCAGCGAAGGACGTGGAGAAGACCGGAACAGCATTCACCGTGTACCCGGCCAGGTCCGCCTCCGTCAGCACCCCGCCACCGGCCGCCACGCAGTCGGCGGCGAGCTTGGCCGCCGAGCCCGTGTAGAACAGCGCCGGGCCCTCCTGGGCCAGGAGACTCAGGGTCGCCGCCAGCCCGGGGTGGAAGAGCACCTCGCCGCCGGCCAGCAGCCTGCCGCCCGGCGCGTAGATCGCTGCGCCCTCGCCCGGCAGCAGGGCCGGCGCGATCGAGATCAGGGAGACGGCCTGGGCTTCCGGCAGCGGTACGCCGGCCTTGGCCAGCTCGATCGCCGGCTTCACCACGTCGGCCCAGTCCAGCCGGCCCCAGCGGCGGTGCAGCTCGCCACAGCCGGCCGGTACGCCGGGGACGCCGACGCTGGGCCCGCCGGCCGAGTAGGGGATCGGCACCCCGCCGAACTCGACGCTGATCGGGGTCATCGGCTCCGGCTCACGGTCGGCGCCCAGCCCCGGTACGGAGCAGAAGAAGTCGAGGCAGGTGACCTCACCCGTCGCCGCGTCGTAGTAGGTGGCGAAGCCTCCGCCGCCCAGCCCGGTGAGGATCGTCTCCGCGACGCAGCTCGCGAGGACCGCTGCGACGGCCGCGTCCGCAGCACTGCCGCCCGCCGCGAGGATCTGTGCCCCCGCCTGGGTGGTCGCTGGATGCCCGGCGGCGATTCCGGCTGGCGTGGGCAGATGGGCTCGGGTGGAGGCTGGTGTGGTCTGCTGCACAGCGCGAGCGTAGACGGTTTGTCTGCCTTTTGCCTCCTTCCCGACCGGCCTTTCCCTCCGCCCCAAACGCACCACAGCTCCCTGACGCGCACCACAGCGCACGCCGAAATCTGTTTGCCCGGGCCGATAGCGTCGGGGCTCATGGGAGCGCCTCAGGGTTTCGACTACACCGAGCGAGCCGACGGCTCCGTGGTGATCACGCATCACGGCCGGTCAGCCACGGTGCTCAGGGGCGGCCGGGCGGCCGAGTTCCTGGAGGAGGTCGGCGACGACCCCCAGCTGGTCATGGCCCGCTGGACGGGCAACTACCGCCGGGGCAACGAGCGCATGGCCAAGCAGCATCCCCGCAACAGGTGAGCTGAGCTTGCTGGGGGTTGGCGGGCGGCCCGCTCAGGCAGGTTCCCTTCGCGCTCCGGCCCCGAGGGGCCTCCGCGCGAAGCGAACCGCGGGCCGCCCGCCAACCCCGTGCCCAGCCGCCGTTACCCGCACGACGTCTGCCGGCGCTTCACGGTTACCACCCGTGGTGGCCGGCCTGGGACCGAGCCCCAGTGTTGCCGCGACCGCTACCGGGGTAACCGTGAAGCGCCGGCACTCGTCCTCCGGTCCCCAGGGGCCGGAGCGCGAAGGGAACCTGCTCAAGGGGCAGCTCAACCAACCCCGAAGACACAGTGCAGGATGGGCTGGTGACTTATCGGCTGGTGCGGCGGCGTGCGCTGGGGCGGGTGCCCGCCGCGCTGGCTGCCGACCCGGCCCAGCGCACCGTGATCGCGCATTCAGGCCCGCTGCTCGTCCTGGGTGGCCCTGGCACTGGTAAGACCAGCACCCTCGTCGAGTGCGTCGCGCAGCGGGTGGCTGAGGGTGCGGATCCCGGCCGGGTGCTGGTGTGGGCGTTCAGCCGGCGTTCCGCCGCGGCGCTCAAGGACCGGATCTCGGCCAGGGTCGCCTCGGTGGGCACGGTCGCCGAGCCGCTGGTGCGGACGCCGCACGGGTACGCCTTCTCGCTGCTCCGGCTGGCCGCGTCCCGGCGGGGTGACCCGGCGCCGAAGTTGATCACGGGTCCCGAGCAGGACCTGATCATCAGGGAGCTGATCCGGGGCGCGCTGGAGGACGGGCGGGAGGACTGGCCTGCCGACCTGCGGCCGGCGCTGCTCACGCGCGGCTTCGCGACGGAGTTGCGTGACCTGCTGCTGCGCGCCGTCGAGCGGGGCATAGCGCCTGGACAGCTGGCCGCGTGGGGCCGTCAGCACGGGCGGGCCGACTGGGTGGCCGCGGCGCGTTTCCTCGATGAGTACATTGATGTTCGCCTGCTTCGTGATCCGAGCGGCTATGACCCGGCCGAGCTGATCCGGGCCGCCATCGGCGAGCTGAACGCTGATCCGGAGCTGCTGGCTGACGAGCGGGCCAGGCTCCAGCACGTCTACGCCGACGAGGTTCAGGACACCGACCCGGCCCAGCTCGAACTGCTCCGGCTCGTCACGGCCACCGCGATCGGTTTCGCCGATCCTGCCTCCGCCACCTTCACCTTCCGTGGTGCCGATCCCGAGGGCCTGCGCACGTTCGCGCCCGAGACTGTCCATCTTGGACAATCGTGGCGGCAGGGCGGGAAGCTGTTCGCCGCCACTTCTCGCATCCGCCTGCGCGGCGCGGTCGCCCGCCGCCCAGCCCCAGGTCCGCTGGGCGGCGACTTCGAGGTCGCCTTGCTGCACTCGGTCAGCGAGGAAGCCAATTTCATCGCGTACCGGCTGCGAGCCGCCCACCTCCTCACCGGCATCCCCTGGTCGCGGATGGCCGTGGTGGTCCGGTCGACGGCGGCCACCCTCGGCCCGCTCCGCCGGGCGCTGTCGATGGCCGGCGTGCCGGTCGAGGTCGCCGCTGACGACCTGCCGCTCCCGGCCCAGCCCGCCGTACGGGCGCTCCTGACCCTGATCGCGTGCGCCGTCGAGCCGGGCAGGCTGGACGACGAGACGGCTCTGATGCTGGTCCGTTCACCGTTCGGCGGGGCTGACCCGCTCGCCGAGCGCCGTCTCGCCCAGGCTGGCCCGCTTCCGGCCCTGATCGCCGAGCCTCCACCCGAACAGGAAGCCGCAGATTGGGCCGGGCCCGTCCATCGGATCAGCAGTCTCCTCCGGGTCGCCCGCGATACCGCAGGCTCTATTGAGGACATTCTCTGGGCCGTCTGGCAGGAGAGCGGGCTGGCCGGGCGCTGGGAGGCCGCCGCGCTCGGCGGTGGCGACGACGGTGCCGCCGCCGACCGGGATCTCGACGCCGTCGTGGCCTTGTTCGAGACGGCTGGCCGGTTCACCGACCGGCTGCCGGGGGCTGGCGCGAGCCTGTTCCTCGACCACATTCTCGGCCAGGAACTCCCCGCCGACTCCGCCGCGCCGTCCGCCGACCGTGGCGAGGCAGTCCGGATTCTCACCGCCCACTCGGCGAAGGGGCTGGAGTGGGACGTGGTGGCTGTCGCCGGCGTACAGGAAGGGATCTGGCCGAACCTGAAGCCGCGTGGCTCGCTGCTCGGCTCGGAACACCTGGTCGACATCGCGGCTGGCCGGGCGGGGACTTCGATCACCGCTCTGCTCGACGAGGAGCGCCGCCTGTTCCACGTCGCCGTGACGCGGGCGGCGAAGAAACTGATCGTGACGGCGGTGGCTGACCGGGAAGAGCAGCCCAGCCGGTTCCTGGACGAGTTGCAGGTGCGCTCGGAGCTGCCGGAGACGACAGTGGTCAGCCATGCCCGGCTGCCCCGCTCGCTGACCCTGGCCGGTGTGGTCGCCGAACTGCGTGGCCGCCTGCCCGACCCGGAGGCCGCCCGTCAGCTCGCCGCGCTGGCCGACCACGGCGTACCGGGCGCGCATCCCGACGAGTGGTGGGGCCTGCCAGCGCTCTCCGACGACCGGCCGCTCGCGCTGCCCGGCGAGCGGGCCCGCGTCTCACCTTCCACTGTGGACACCGTGCTCACCTGCGGGCTGCGCTGGCTGCTCGGCCGGCACGGCGGGGACGTGCCGAGCCCGGCCGGGTCGATCGGTACCCTCGTGCACTTCGCCGCCGAGCTGTCCGCGCAGCCGGGCATCTCGCGGGCGGAGATCTTCGACGAGGTGCGCCGCAGGTACGCGCAGATCGACACGGGCGCGAAGTGGTACTCGCAGCGCCAGTGGTCCGACGTCGAGTCGATGATCGACCGGCTGCTGGCCTGGGGCGAGGGCAGGCAGGCCCGGATCAGGGGTGTGGAGACGGCTTTCACGGTCGACTTCGGTGACGGGGTCGAGCTGGCCGGCCGGGTGGACCGGCTGGAGGCCGACGACCAGGGCCGCCTCGTCGTGTACGACTTCAAGACCGGCAGGGCCGCCGAGGACGCCGAGGCCAGCAAGCAGCTCGCCACGTACCAGGCGGCCATCGAAGCCGGAGCGTTCGGCCCGGCGGGTCCCTCGGGCGGCGCCGCGCTGGTCCGGCTGCGGCTCAAGGACCCGGAGAAGCGCCAGCGCCCGCTCGCGGACGCCGAGGACCCGGCATGGGGCCGCAAACTCGTCGAGCAGGCGGGAGAGACGGTGCGCGGCGCGACAGTGATGGCCATCGCCGGCGACCACTGCCGCTCGTGCCCCGTCCGCTCAGCCTGCCCCCTGCACGCCCCCCAGGTGATCTCGTGATCTTTATCGAACGTGGGACAGAGGGGGACGCGTGACCAACCCGGTCGAGGAGTCCGCGCACACCGTCCCAGCCCAGCGCCAGCCACGTACCCGTTTCACTCCCGAAGCCCTTGCCGCCCTGCTCCGGCTGCCTGCCCCCACCCCGCAGCAGTCGGCGATCATCGGGGCCGGCCCGCAGCCGCTGCTGATCGTCGCCGGTGCCGGGTCGGGCAAGACGGAGACGATGGCGGCCCGCGTGCTCTGGCTCATCGCGAACGAGCATGTCCGCCCGGAGGAGATCCTCGGCCTCACGTTCACCCGCAAGGCAGCTGGCGAGCTGGGTGCCCGGATCCGCCGCAGGCTCGGCCAGCTCGCCGCGCGGCTGGGCGGGGCCGACGACCTGCTGGCCGGCGAGCCGATGATCGCCACGTACGACGCGTACGCCGGCCGGATCCACGCAGAGCACGGGCTGCGCGGCGGCTACGAGCCGAGTACCCGGCTGATCACCGAGGCAGAGCGCTGGCGGTACGCCGACGCCGTCGTCCGCGCGCATGACGGCGACATGTCCGAGGTGGACTACACGCCGGGCAAGGTCACCGACGCCGTGCTCCAGCTCGCCGGCGACCTGGCGGCCCAGCTCCGTACGCCGGCCGACCTCGAAGCGTTCCAGGCCAGCCTCCCGGCGCTCCGTGGCCGGGCGGCCGAGCAGGTCCAGCGGGCGCGGCGGCAGCTCGTGCCACTCGTCGCCGAGTACCAGCGGCGGATCACCGATGCCGAGGTCATGGCGTTCGGCGACCAGCTGTACCGGGCGGCACTCCTGGCACGGGATCACGCGGAGGTGCGGGCGGCGGAGCGGGCCAGGTACAAGGTCGTGTTGCTCGACGAGTACCAGGACACGAGCCACGGCCAGTTCGTCCTGCTCCATTCCCTGTTCGGCGACGGGCACCCGGTGACGGCGGTCGGCGACCCGGCCCAGGCCATTTACGGCTGGCGTGGCGCGAGCGCCGGTACCCTCGCCAGATTCGAGCGGGCTTTCAACGCCGAGCGCAAGGAACTCAGCATCAGCTGGCGCAACCAGCCCGGCATTCTCACCGCCGCGAACGAGATTTCCGCGCCACTCACCAGCGCCGCGACACTCAGCCCCGGCCGTGAGGACAATGGCGTATCACCAGTCCATTGTGCACTCCATCTCACCCAGGAAGACGAGGCCGCCTGGATCGCCGACCGGATCGACCGCGCACTCCGCAGCGACTGGACCGGCGAACGCAAACTCACCGCGGCGGTGCTTGTCCGTAAACGAGCCCAGATGCCCCTCATCGAGGCGGCTCTGAAAGCGAAAGGACTTCCCGTCGAGGTCATCGGCCTGGGCGGTCTGCTCGACACTCCAGAAGTCATGGACGTGCTCAGCACCCTGCGGGTCCTCGCTGATCCTGCGGCGGGCGGCGCACTGCTGCGGCTCCTGACCGGCCCGCGCTGGCGGATCGGCCCCCGCGACATCGTCGCCCTCTACCGGCATGCCCGTGACCAGGCCGAACCCTCCCTCGTCGTCGCGCTGGACGACCTGGGCGACGCTGAGTTCTCCGCCGAGGGCCGTCTGCGCCTCGAACGATTCGGCGCGGAACTCCGCCTGCTGCGCCACAGGCTCGACCGGGCGCTGCCGGACCTGGTCGCCGACATCATCCGCACCATCGGGCTCGATATCGAAGTCGTGCTCCGCGAGACACCAGACGGCCAGGCTCACCTCGCCGAACTCGCGGACGTGGCCGCACGGTTCGCCGCAGATTCCACCGCGCCCAACGTTCGCGGTTTCCTGTCTTATCTGGATGCAGCAGCCCGTGAGGAACGCGGCCTCGAACCAGGTGCCGTCGAAGTCGCCGACGACGCGGTCCAGATCGTCACGGTGCACAGCGCCAAGGGCCTGGAATGGGACATCGTGGCCGTCGCGGGCCTCAATCACGGGCAGTTCCCAGATCCGGCGGGCCGGGCTGATTCCTGGCTGCACGGCGTCGGCGTGCTCCCTTTCCCCCTCCGGGGCGACGCCGAGGAACTCCCGGCCTTCCAAGGCAAGATAAAGGACTTCGACGCCGCATGGCGGGCGCATGGCGAGACAGAGGAACGCCGGCTCGCCTATGTCGCCGTCACGCGCGCCCGGGATCTGCTTTTCTGCTCGGGCTACCGGTGGTCGGCCAGCCGCACCCGGCCGTACGAGATCAGTGAATTCCTGAAAGAGATCAGCCTGCACGCCACAGTGGACACCTGGGCAGCTGATCCCGGTGGCGACAATCCGCTCCGGCAGAGCCGGGCGAGTGCCATCTGGCCACAGGACCCGTTGCCACTCGATCGCCGCCGGGCGCTTTCGGCTGGTGCCGGCCTGGTGCGTTCTTTTCTCGGTACGCGGAAAGAATTGCCCGCAGAACTCCAGATGCTCCTCGCCGAACGCAATCGCCGGATGACCGACCCCGGATCTGTCGCGTTGCCGGCCCGCCTCACCGTCTCCCAGCTCGTCAAGCTGGCGCACTCCCCGGCGGAGCTGGCCCGCAGCCTGCGCCGCCCGATGCCGGAACGCCCGGCCCCGCAGGCCCGCCGTGGCACGGCATTCCACACCTGGCTCGAACGCCGCAATGGCGGGGCGGATTCGCTGTTCGACATGGACGACCTTCCGGGCGCGGCTGACGCCGACGAGGCGCCCGACGCGCATTTCGAGGAACTGCGCGCGGCATTCGAAAGCAGTGAATGGGCCAATCGTGAGGCCTATGCCGTCGAGGTGCCGTTCTCGACAATGGTCGGCGGCGTACTGCTCCGTGGCCGGATGGACGCCGTCTATTCCACTGAGGACGGTTACGAGGTCGTCGACTGGAAGACCGGCCGCGTCCCGTCCGGCCCCGCCGCGCAGGCCGCAGCCGTCCAGCTCGCCGCGTACCGCCTGGCCTGGGCCGAGCTGACCGGCACCGCCCTGGGCCAGGTCAGCGCGGCCTTCCACTACGTCCGCGACAACATCACCGTCCGTCCGGTCGACCTGCTCGACGCCGCAGGCCTCGCCGCGTTGATCACGGACGTGCACGCCGAACCGGGGGAGTAGCGCGAGGCTGGCACACTGGGTAGGTCATGACTGCCAAGGACTCGCCTTGGGCCGGTGGGGACGGCGAGGTCATCCTGCCGCCCAGCCCGGCCCCGGCACCGCCGACCGATGCGCCAGCGCGCACCGGTCTCGTCACGTTCCCCGCGAGGGCCACCTCCGCCGCACCTCCGCCGGACAAGCCTGACAAGCCGGAGAAGCCGGGCGGCAACAGCAACCGCAAGGCGCTGATGTGGTTCGGCGGCGGCGCGGCGGCGATCCTCGCGATCGGGGTCGTGGTCGTCCTGTCCATGATCCTGACCGGCAACACGTCGCCACTCGGCTCGCAGGCCAAGAACGGCCCCGACCGCAGGCCACCGCTGGCGAAGCTGTGCCCGCCGCCGACCTCGTACGCCGAGCCGAACGGTGAGGTGCCACCGGTCCCGCCGGGCCCGCGCACCGTCGACGACAAGGCGCGCATCTCCTACAAGCAGTTCGGCGCGCCCTGGCAGCCCTGGCAGGAGACGTGGTCGGCGGGCACGCTCAAGGTCGAGTACCGGATCGGCCAGAGCTTCGTGACCGAGCGCTACTCGGGTGGCACCTACTACGCGTCGATCCTGTCCGGTTCGGTCCCGGCGACGGCCAACGACGGCACCCAGCTCGACCTGAAGTGCACCGGCCGCCAGGTCGCCGCCGACGCCCGCGCCTCGTACTATCCCCAGCCGAACACGATGGAGACGATCCGGGACGAGGCGGCCACGCTAGGCGGCAGGCCGGCCTGGGTCAGCAAGTTCCGCCTCAAGTTCGACAACTCCAAGCGCGGGCTGACCGCCAAGGACGAACTTGTCGTGATCGCGATGATCGACGTCGGCAGCCCAGAAGCCGCCGTGCTGTACGTGTCGATCCCTGGCACTCACAAGCAATACGACGCGGTCGCCGACGAAGTACTGGAATCGGTCCGCCCGCACTTCAAGTAGGCGGCGTTCACGACCCGTCTGGCTGGGCGCCAAAACCGGCCGGCACGCGCTAGGGTCACAGGGTGCGTATCCCAGCCACGACATACCCCGTCGCGCGTTTCACCCTGGGCAACGGCCTTCGTGTCGTGCTCACCCAGGACAAGTCGGCCCCAGTCGTCGGGGTCGCCGTCGTCTACGACGTGGGGATCAGATCAGAGCCGGAAGGGCGGACCGGTTTCGCCCACCTCTTCGAGCACCTGATGTTCCAGGGTTCGGAGAATCTGGAGAAGCTCGCCCACTTCCGGTATATCCAGGGGTCCGGCGGCACCTTCAACGGCTCGACCCATTTCGACTACACCGACTACTTCGAGGCGCTGCCTTCCGGCGCGCTGGAGCGGGCACTTTTCCTGGAAGCCGACCGGATGCGCAAGCCGAGCCTCACCGAGGAGAATCTGCGCAACCAGATCGACGTCGTCAAGGAAGAGATCCGGGTCAATGTGCTGAACCGGCCGTACGGCGGGTTCCCGTGGCTGCGTATCCCGCCGGTCATGTTCGACACGTTCGCCAACGCCCATGACGGCTACGGCTCGTTCGTCGACCTGGAGTCGGCGACGGCTCCCGACGCCGAGGAGTTCTTCGCCGAGTACTACGCGACCGGCAACGCCGTCCTCGCCGTCTCCGGCGACTTCGACGTCGACGAGTGCCGCGCGATGGTCGAGAAGCACTTCGGTGACATCCCGGGCCGCCCGGCCCCGGCCAGGCCCGACTTCTCCGAGCCGGACCTGACCGAGGAGCGCCGCGGCTCGATCACCGACCCGATGGCCCCGCTCCCCGCGCTGGCTATCGCGTGGAAGGTGCCGGACCCGATCAACGACTTCGCCGCGTACCTGCCGTTCGTGGTCCTCGCCGAGGTGCTCACCGACGGCGACGCCTCCCGGCTGCACGAGCGGCTGGTCCTGCGCGACCGGTCGGCGACGAGCATCAGCGGCTACATCGGCTTCCACGCCGAGCCCTTCGGGGTCCGTGACCCCACGGCGCTGATCCTCCAGGCGTTCCTCCCGCAGGGCGGCGACGTGGACAAGATCCTCAGCACCGTGGACGAGGAAGTCGAGCGGCTGGCCTCGGGCGGCCTCGCCGACGGCGAGCTGAGCCGGGTGCAGGCCCGGATGGCCACCCACCTGCTCCGCGAGCTGGACTCGCTGGTCAACCGGGCGCTGCTCATGGCGGTCGTCGAGCAGCAGCGCGGCGACGCCTCCCTCGTCAACGACCTGCCGAGGCTGATCGGTGAGGTCACGGCGGAGCAGGTCGTCGCGGCAGCCAGCACCCTCCGCCCGCAGCGCCGGGTCAGCATCGAGGTCATTCCAGGAGTAGAGGCATGAAGGCAGTCCCACCGCTGACCCCGTCCGGCCCGCTGGTCATGCCGGAGCGCGCTGACCGCACCCTGCCGAACGGGCTGAAGGTGACCGCGATGCGCCGTTCCTCGGTGCCGCTGGCCGAGATCCGGCTCCGGGTGCCGTTCGCCCGGGCCGACCTGGCCAACGGCCAGGTGCTCGGCAGCACGCTGCTGTCCGGCACGGAGACGATGAGCGTCGTCGACATCGCCGCGGAGCTGCAGGCTGTCGGCGGCGGCCTCAGCGCCGGCGCGGACGCCGACTGGCTGGCCGTCTCCGGCAACTCCCTCGTGGACGGTCTCGACCGGCTGCTGGAGCTGCTGGCAGGCTCGCTGACCGGCGCGGTCTACCCGGCCAACGAGGTGCAGACCAACCGCGAGCGCATCGCCGACCGGATCGCCGTGGCCCGCAACCAGCCGGCCCACCTGGTCCGCGCCGCACTCCTCAAGCGGATGTACCCGGGTCACCCCTACGCGATCCAGACCCCGGAGCCCGAGGCCGTCCGCGCCGCGGAGACCGCGGCCCTGGCCGAGCTGCACGCCGCCCGGGTCCGCCCCGACGGCGCGATCCTGGTGATCGTGGCCGACATGGATCCGGAGAAGGCACTCGACTCCGTGGAGCGCGCGCTCGGCGGCTGGGCCTCCGGCGCCGAGCTGGTCACCCTGCCGTCAGCCCCGGAGCTGACCGGCGGCCCGGTGACCCTGGTCGACCGGCCGGGTTCCGTGCAGTCCTCGATCCGGGCCGCGATGACCACCGTGCACCGGACCAGCCCGGACCACGCCCCGCTGAGCCTGGTCAACATGATCTACGGCGGCTACTTCTCGTCCCGCCTGGTCGAGAACATCCGGGAGAGCAAGGGCTACACCTACTCGCCGCACTCGGGCATCGAGCACGCCCAGGCCAGCTCGGCCATGATCATCGCGGCGGACGTGGCGACGGAGGTGACCGGCCCCGCCCTGATGGAGATCATGTACGAGCTGGGCCGCCTGTCCCTCCTCGCCCCGTCGGAGGAGGAGCTGGAGCAGGCCCGGCAGTACTCGCTCGGCACGCTCCGGCTGGGCATGGCCACCCAGGCCGGCCTCGCGAGCCTCACGATGACCCTGGCGTCCTCCGGCCTGCAGGCCGGGTGGCTGGAGGGGCACCTGGAGCGGTTGGCGACGGTCAGCAGGGAAGAGGTGGCCGACTGCGCCCGCCGGTACCTGGCTCCGACCAACGCCGCGTACGTGGTCCTGGGCGAGGCCTCCACGATCGAAGCCCCGCTGTCGTCCTGGACCCAGGTCGCCAGGGCCTGACGGCAAGCAGTACGTGGTAAGCGGCAGAGCAAAGGAAGTCAGTACGGTGATCGACCGGCAGGAACACCGGCGGGAAGACCCGTCCTGGCTGGCCGGGGCCTGGGGCCGGGCCCGCGTCCTGGCCGTCCACGACGGACGGCTGGCGTGGCTGCCCGGCCCCGAGGCCGCGCCGCCCGGCGAGCGGATCTTCCTCGGGCTCGCCGAGGACAAGACGCCGTGCTTCGCGGTTCTCGCCGAGGTCGAGGGCATGCTCCCGCTCCGGGAGGTGCTCATGGAGTGCGACCGGGACCACGACGACCGTGACCTGATCTGCTCGGCGGCCGCCCTGGCCGGCTGGCGCGAGTCGCACCGCTACCACCCCGGTACTGGCGAGCCGATCAGCCCCGCCATGGCTGGCTGGGTGCAGCGCACCGAGAAGGGCGAGCTGGTCTGGCCCCGGATCAACCCGGCGGTACTCGTCCTGATCCACGACGGCGTACCGGGGCCCGAGGGCCGCCTGCTCCTGTCCCGCAACGTCGCCCGCCCGCCGGACTTCCGGTCCATCACGGCAGGCTTCGTGTCACCGGGGGAGTCCCTGGAGACCACAGTGGCCAGGGAGAGCTTCGAGGAGCTGGGCGTCACGGTCCGCGACGTCCGGTACCACTCCAGCGAGAGCTGGCCCTTCAACGGCGAGATGATGATCGGCTTCGTCGCGCTGGCCGACCCGCAGCAGTCGCTGGTACTCGATCCGGCGGAGATCGCCGAAGCCGCCTGGTACACCAGGGCCGAGATGCTGGCCAGGGACTTCACCGTCCCTTCCCGAGTGTCGATCTCGGGCGTGATGATCGAGGAATGGCTCGACGGCCAGATCTGAGAGTGGCCCTATCCGAAGCCAGGTTCAGACGGCTGTAACGCTTGTCGGCACAACCCCGATAAGGCAGCGTTGCAGTCTGTCCGGAGGTGTGTAGTGCGCGCTCGTCTGCTGGTTGCCGCTGCTGCG
This sequence comes from Longispora albida DSM 44784, assembly GCF_000379825.1. Classification (GTDB taxonomy): domain Bacteria; phylum Actinomycetota; class Actinomycetes; order Mycobacteriales; family Micromonosporaceae; genus Longispora; species Longispora albida. Next base: position 126,703 of record NZ_KB903834.1, on the reverse strand, counting down.
GGGATCGCGGTGCTGGGGATCTCGTCCCCCGCGCTGGCCAACCAGACCATCAACATTAACCCTGGCAATATCGGTCCAAATGGTACCACTGCCGCAAGCTGGCCGGAAAACAAGGGCTGCGAACCGTTCGGCCAGTCGGCCACTCAGGACGGCTGGGTGTTCATCCTCCCCGGCGGCAGCGGCGAGTTCGTCTCGGTGACCGCGACGTTCCGCAAGCTGGACGGCACCACGACCACGGTCACCAGCACCAACAAGACCACCGACAACGGGAAGGCCGACAAGGTCTGGATGCAGACCCCCGTCGGCTGGGCGCTGATCCAGCCCACCACCGCCGTGGTCACCGACGACGCCAAGTCGGACAAGTTCAACCTGACCCACACCTGCGCGGCCGGTGGCGGCAGCACGCCGACCCCGACGCCGACCGGCACGAAGCCGACCACCCCGACCCCGACGCCGTCGACCTCGGCGAGCACGACGGCGACCCCGTCCTCGCCGGGCGCCACCCCGAGTGGCACCAAGCCGGCCGAGAGCACCCCGGCCCCGACCGGCAGCACCACCGTCCCGCCGGTCACCGAGCCGTCCGGCGGTAACCTGCCGACCACCGGTATCGCCCTGACCGGCCTGTTCGCCGCAGCCGGTGCCGCGCTGGCCGCCGGCCTGTTCATGCGCTCGGTGCGCCGCCGCCGGGTCGAGACGGTCCTGCCGGAGTAAGTACCGGAGTAACACCCCTCAGCAATGCCGCTGCCCTGCGCCGGAGGTCCCGCCGGCGCAGGGCAGCACTGCGTTGGAAGCGGCTCAGGAAGGCTGTAGCAGCCCGATCGGGTTCCCGTCCGTGTCCCGCACGGTCGCGATCAGCTTGCCGCCGCCCACGTCCCGCACGTCGTCCACGAGGACCCCGCCAGCCTCCACCAGGGCAGCCACCACCGCACGCACATCAGCGACGTGCCAGTACGCCACCGGCCCGGTCATGCCTTTCCCGAATCCGTTCGGGTCGAGCCCCACCTCGACCCCGCCGTCGGAGAACCCGGCGTAGTACGCCTCATCCGTATGCGGCTCACCCAGCAACACCGCGTACACGGCCTTGGCCGCAGCCAGGTCCTTCACCGGGTACACGACGGTCTTCACGCCATCAGTCACGACAATCTCCCAGGTCAGACACAGGCCAGCTGCCCGTGCTCACCCTGAAGACACCGCCAGCGGCCACAACGTGACCACAACCCCAACCCCAAACCCTTTTTCTTGTACCTGCGCCGGCCCGCCCCAGCCCGCACCACCCGCCCCGGCTGCCCGGCAGAGCCATCAGCACAGCGAACAGCCCGGGAACCATCCGGTTCCCGGGCTGCGTGCGAGGGCTCGGTCAGCGGGCCGCGATCGCGGCGAGCTGCTCCTTGACCTGGACGATCGTGGGGTTGGTCATGGCCGTGCCGTCAGCGAACCGGATGGTCGGGACCGTCTGGTTGCCGCCGTTGACGCTCATGACGAACTCGGCGTCGGCCGGCGAGTTCTCGATGTCGATGATCGTGTATTCGAGCCCTTCGCGGTCGAACTGCGACTTGAGCCGCCGGCAGTATCCGCACCACTCCGTGGAGTACATCGTCAGCATCTGTTTGACCTCCTGAGTCGCCAACGCTATCGGGGTCAACAACCACGGGGGAAGAGTGCTGCCCGGCTGTGGCGAGAGCCACGTGCCGGCCGGGCCTGACACAATCGGCAACCGTGGACGACGTACTCGCAGGACTCGACGAGGAGCAACGCGCAGCAGTAACCGCACCGGCAGGCCCGGTGTGCATCCTCGCGGGGGCGGGCACCGGTAAGACCAGGGCGATCACGCACCGCATCGCGTACCGGGTCCGCTCCGGCCAGGTGAAGGCGCAGCAGGTGCTGGCCGTCACGTTCACCTCCCGTGCGGCGGCCGAGCTGCGTGCCCGGCTGGGAGCGCTGGGCGCCGGTGGCGTGGCGGCCCGTACGTTCCACGCCGCGGCCCTCCGCCAGCTCCGGTACTTCGCCCCGCGCATCTTCAACGGCCGTGCCATGCCCGAGCTGGTCGACTCCAAGGCCCGCCTCCTGCTGCCCGCCGCGGCGAAGCTCGGCCACCGCGGGGACCGCACGCTGGCCCGCGACCTGGCGAGCGAGATCGAGTGGGCGAAGTCCTCGCTGGTCGAGCCGGGGGACTACCCGGCTGCCGCCGCGAAGGCCGAGCGCGACCTGCCACTGGCCGCCGAACAGCTCGCCGCGATCTACGCCGAGTACGAGAAGGTGAAGCGCGCAGCCGGGCTCATCGACTTCGAGGACGTGCTCCGGGGTGCCGCCTGGGCGATCGAGGAGCACCCGGACGTCGCCGAGCAGATCCGCTCGCAGTACCGGCACTTCGTCGTCGACGAGTACCAGGACGTGAACCCTGTCCAGCAGCGCCTCCTCGAAACCTGGCTGGCCGGCCGGGACGACCTGACGGTGGTCGGCGACGCGAGCCAGACCATCTACTCGTTCACCGGCGCCACCTCCGGGTACCTGGTCGACTTCCCGCGCCGTCACAAGAACGCGACTGTTATCCGTCTCGTCCGCGACTACCGCTCGACGCCGCAGGTCGTCTCGCTGGCCAACGCGGTGATCAGCCAGGCGCGCGGCCCGGAGGCCCGGCTCCGCCTGGAACTCGTCGGCCAGCGACGGCCCGGCCCCGAGCCGGAGATCCGCGACTTCCTCGACGAGCCCTCCGAAGCGGCGGCCGTTGCCAACCGCTGCTCGGCCCTGATCGCCGGCGGCGTGGCCCCCAGTGAGATCGCGGTGCTGTTCCGGATCAACGCGCAGTCCGAGGTGTACGAGGGCGCGCTGGCCGAGGCCGGCGTCCCGTATGTCCTCCAGGGCGCTGAGCGGTTCTTCGAGCGGGGTGAGGTCCGGCAGGCGATGGTGGCCCTGCGCGCCGCCACCCGCACCGCCGACCCGGAGGCCCCGCTCGTCCCCACCGTCGCCGAGGCCCTCGACGCCGTCGGCTGGCGCTCGGAGAACCCGCCGTCCGGCGGCGCGGCCCGTGAGCGCTGGGAAGCCCTGTCCGCCCTCGTCGGCCTCGCAGAGGAGTTCGACTTCGGTACTCCGCTCGGTGACTTCTGCGCGGAGCTCGACCGGCGGGCAGCGGCCCAGCACGCCCCGACCGTCGAGGGCGTGACCCTCGCTTCCCTGCACGCCGCCAAGGGGCTGGAGTGGGACGCGGTGTTCCTCGTCGGGCTGGCCGAGGGCACTCTGCCGACCACGTACGCGCGGACGTGGTCGGCACTGGAGGAGGAACGCCGCCTCCTGTACGTGGGCATCACCCGGGCCCGCGAGCAGCTCTGGCTGTCGTGGGCGGCGGCGCGGGCGGCTGGCGGCCGGGCGAGCCGGAGGCCGAGCCGGTTCCTGCCGTCCACCGGGTCGACGGCGGCAACGAGCTCTTCCGGGTACAAGAAAAAGGATCGGACGGCGGCGAAGACCATCTCGTGCCGCGTCTGCGGCGTGACCCTGATGGACGCCGCGGAACGCAAACTCGGCAGATGTGCGACATGTCCTTCCAGCATGGACGAACAGATCTACGAGCAACTGCGTGATTGGCGGGCCGAGACGGCCGCAGCCGCGAAGGTTCCGGCCTATGTGGTGTTCACCGATGCCACGCTCGTCGCGATCGCCGAGCAGCTGCCGACCACGGAGAGTGAGCTGGTCGGGATCGCGGGTATCGGACCGCGCAAACTGGGCCTCTACGGCGAGGCGGTATTGGCGCTGGTGGCCGGTAAGTCCGTTGCCGCTCCGGCGGCCGGAAAAACTCGTGATAACGAGGCCGTAAATTAGGTTGCGAGCCCCCGAGCAGGGGGCATAGCCTTCACACGTCGCGTCGGGCGTGTTCTGGCTGCGGCAGTCTTGTCCGGATCGGGAGAAAGAGCAGGAGGTGGAGACAGTGGAGATCATCAAGAACATCAGCGTCGTTGCGTTCGACAACGTTACGGCGAAGCTGTCCCTGCTGGCTGCCCCCATGCCGATCCCGGCTCACGCCACCACTGGGTCCTCCGTGACTCCGTGGTCCGCGTCTGCCCCGGCGGTCCCGGCTGGCTTCGGCACCAGCGGGCTCACCGTCCGCGGACTCGACACCGAGAGTGGCAAGCGTGAAGGCGGCGCTTTCCTGGCCGGCGCTGGTAACCCGGTTCTGGGCACCAGTGGCTTCGGCAAGCGTGATGAGCAGGTCCTGACGGCCCAGCGGCCGGGGGCGTACAAGGGCGGGATTCCGCCTCGAGGGAGTAAAGCCTGACAGACAGGCTTATGGCTCACCTCGAGGCCGCGGAACCCGACAACCGGGATCCGCGGCCTTATTTGTTACCCAAGTGTTCAATGTGGAACGAGACAGAAAGAGGTGAACCGGGCATGAGCCTGGCGTTGGTCCCCGTGGAACGGGCCATCGACACCGAGCGTGACGACCTGCCGTGCCGGAGCAACGACCCCGACCTGTGGTTCGCGGAGTCGCCGGCCGACCTGGAGAACGCGAAGTCCTTCTGCGGCGCCTGTCCCGTCAAGGTGGAATGCCTTGCCGGTGCGCTGGAGCGGCAGGAGCCCTGGGGCGTCTGGGGCGGAGAGATCTTCGAGCGCGGCACCGTAGTACCGCGGAAGCGGCCCCGTGGCCGTCCGCGTAAGGAAGACCTGGCCCGCGACGCGGCGCTCCGCGCGGCGGCGTAGGCAACCAGCAAGAACCCCGTAACACCAAGACTTGAAGTAGCTAAGGAAAAGACATGAACCAGGAATTCGGCCAGATCAGCCAACTTCAGTACGAAGCGATGAGCCGGGCTCGAATGCCCAAGGCTGCGCCGGTCCGCCAGGGGGCGGCCCGTGCAGCCCGTCGCATCGCCATGTGGGTCGCGAAGCAGGCCCAGTAGTACCACCCTCCCCCTATATCCACACCGCCCGTCCCGGCCACAGCGCCGGGGCGGGCGTTTCGCTTTCCGGGGGGTTTCGGCGCGCTGTCGGGGATGGGACACGCCGGAGTGGATTCATTCACGGCGCGGGTACCGGATGCCGGGAGCTGCCAGGCGTAACGTCGCCCACATGGGGGACGAGGAAATTGTCCATTGCGTACTGTGCGGGCAGCAGGCGGTAGCCCCGCCGCTCGACGGCTGGGTGCTGCACCCGGCCGAGGGCCTGTGGCTGTGCGGCTGGTGTACCCGGGCCAATGTGACCGCGATCGAATCCGGCAGGCCGTTCGCCGAGGGGCGCGTGCCGGCCCCTCCCGTCTCGGCTCAGGTCACTCGTCAGCGAAGCCGGGCAGCCATTCCGTGAGGACGGCCCGGTAGGGCGCCTTCGCCTCGAGCTGGCACAGCACGCCGATCGAGCCCAGCGTCACCCGGTGGATCAGCAGGTACGAGGGCGGCAGGTTGAGCTGCTTGCCGAGGGAGTACGCCGGGCTCTTCGGGTTGGCCAGCCGGGTCGCCTCCCCGCGCAGCCAGGCCCGGGAGAACTGGAACTCGTCTGCGGCGATCGGGTCGAGCATCGGCCGCAGGTAGCCGAGGACGGCCTCGGCGTCGACGTCCACGTCCGGCTTGACGAAGCCCTCGGAGCGCAGACCGGCCAGCACGGCGTCGGCGTCTCCGGCCAGCGCGAGGCGGGTGAGGCGGCCGATCGGCTCCGGGTGGCCCTCGGGCAGCCGCGCGCAGGCCCCGAAGTCGAGGACGCCGAGCCGGCCGTCGTCGAGCAGCCGGAAGTTGCCCGGGTGCGGGTCGGCGTGCAGGAGGCCCGCCCGCGCCGGGCCGGAGAAGTGCAGGGTGGACATCCGCAGGCCGGCCAGGTTCCGCTGGTCGGGCGTGCCGTTCGCGATGATCTGGGAGAGCGGCGTGCCGGTCATCCACTCGGTGACGATCACGTGCGTGCTGGCCTCGACGACCTGCGGGACGAAGATCTCCTCGTCGCCCTCGTACGCCTCGGCGAAGGCCCGCTGTGTCTGCGCCTCCAGCTCGTAGTCGAGCTCCTCGACGACCCGCTCGCGCAGCTCGGTGAGCAGCGGCTTCACGTCCAGCCCCGGCTGGAGGATCTTGAACAGCGCCGCGAACCTGCTGAGCTGGTTGAGGTCGGCGACCAGCGCGTCGCCAGCGCCCGGGTACTGGACCTTGACGGCGACGTCGCGGCCGTCGGACCACACGGCGCGGTGTACCTGGCCGATGCTGGCCGCGGCCGAGGGCGTGTCGTCGAACTCCTGGAACCTGCTCCGCCAGTCCTTGCCCAGCTCCGCGGCCAGTACCTTGTGGACGGTCGCGGCCGGGAGCGGCGGGGCTGCCTCCTGGAGCTTGGTCAGCGCCTGCCGGTACGGCCCGGCGACCGCCTCGGGGAGTGCCGCCTCGAAGACGCTCAGCGCCTGGCCGAGCTTCATCGCCCCGCCCTTGAGCTGGCCGAGCACGCTGAACAGCTGCTCGGCCGTGCGCTGCTGGATCTCCTCGTTGATCACCTCGGAGGCGAGGCCGGTGACCCGCTTGCCCAGGCCGAGGACAGCCCGCCCGGCGAAACCGAGCGGCAGGGACGCGAGCTTGGCTGTCCGCGAGATCGCGCGGCGCGGGATGTCGGTCACCCGCCCATTGTCCCCGGTCATCCCCTGATGTGCCGCCCGCCCCGGTCGCGTTGGCAGTCACAATCCGGATGCGGGTGCCACCTGCGGCTGCGCGAGCGGCCGTCGGGGGACCACGTGACGGTCCGGCCGAGGGTTTCCGGTTGCGCGCCGTCGATCTCCGCAAGGGCCTGAGCTGCGGCGTAACCGCTGGCGAGCATGGCCAGCGCCGTTTCGCAGGCCTCCGATGGTGTACCGGAGGTGGCGAGCTGGGCGGCCAGTGCCGGCCAGGCCGGGTCGGCTGCCGCCCGGTGCAGGTCGAGGCAGCGCAGGCACGGGCCGCCGGAGCCGGGGCGTACCAGCGGGCCGACGAGGACGTGGCCGTCGCGGATGCTGAGCGGCAGGACGGGAGCCCGGCGGCGGGAGGCCGCGAGTGTGATCAGGGTCGCGGGCTGGCCGGTGTGCCCGGCGAGGACGAAAAGAGTGGTACCGGAATTCCGCGTCGGACTCGTCTCCCCGGCTGCCCGGCGGATCGCGTCGGCTGCCGCCGCGGCCCTGGGGCGGCCGTGGTCGCTGGTGAGCAGGCCGCCGACCGTGGCGTCCGAGCGGCGTACGCGGCCGGTGAGCTGGGTGCTGACCTGCCCCGTACCGGCCATGGCGAGCGCGGCGGCTATCGGTACGGCGAGGCGGTCCTCACCGAGGATCCGCACGGTGGCGCGGCGCCGGCGGGCGAGTGTCGTGCCGGGGTCTGCGCGCAGCGCGAGGGCCAGTGCCTCGGGATGCAGGGAACGGGCTGCCCGTTTGTCCAGCTCGGCTGGCAGGAGTGCCTTCCCGTCGCGGAGCAGGCCGGTCTCGCGTACGGCGTCGAGCAGCCGGTCGGCGCTGTGCTCGGGCAGGCTGTGACGGCGGGCGGCCCGGCGCAGGTCGGTGAGCGTGTGGTTGCCGTCGAACAGCTCCAGCAGCCGGGCCACGCCGGGCTCGTCCAGGGTCAGGACGTGTGCGCGGGCCGGGTCGGAGCCGAGCTGGACTGTGCCAGTGTCCCGCCAGAGCCGCCGGACTGAGGGAGGGAGGAGGGGTCTCATGCCCTCAGCGTGCCGGGGTCTGGCGGGGCGGGCCGAAGTTGTCCACAGGGCTGGCGGGGGTGGGGCCGGCTGTCCACAGCGGCACGCCAGGTTGTCCACAGGACTGGCAGGGTGAGTGTCGGGCAGGCGACCCGTTACTCGGGGTTGATCAGTACCCGGGGGCGGCCGTGGAGGTGGCCGTCCCCCGCTGGGTACCGGATCAAGGGTTTTACGCCTTGGCGGCGGCCTTGCCCAGGATGCGGTTCATCTTGGTGCCGCACACCGGGCAGGTGCCCTTCGCCATGTTCATCCCGGTCTTGGAGACCTCGACGGTGCCCTCGAAGTCCCGCTTCTCCTTGCACTTCACGCAGTAACCGTTGTACGTGGCCACGAAGCCCCTCCTCAGATTGCTTACCCCGGTCGCGGGTCGCGACCACCGGTCCGGCGGACAGTACCCACTTCGCGCGGGTGAAGCGTCAGCGCCATGTCGACACTGTGAGGAAGTCGACGCCGTGAGTCTGCCCTGCTCAGTGACCGTAGCTCGCCCGTTGGACCCGGGACACGCCGAGTATGTCTAATTTTTGACAATTTGCGGGACTTAACGGGCATCAGCTGGCAATCGGCTTGACAATTTCACCGGGAAAGTCTTGGAGCACGGGCGGTAACCGGTTAGCGTGCCCTAGTGGCACACCGGAGGCCAGACGTCGAGGTACGGCGCAGTGATCGCCGCCGGCGCACGGTGTCCGCCTACCAGGACGGCGACCGGATCGTCGTGCTCATTCCGAACCAGTTCAGCCGGGCTGAGGAACGCGAGTGGGTCGATCGGATGGTCGACCGGATCGCCGCCCGGGGGCAGCGCCGGCACCGCAGCGACGACGAGCTGATGGAGCGCGCGGCCCAGCTGGCCCGCAGGTACCTGCCGGAGCTGCGGCGGGGGCCGGTGACCGTACGGTGGGTCACCAACCAGAACAGCCGCTGGGGCTCGTGCACCCCGGCCGAGCGCAGCATCCGGCTCTCCGCCCGGCTGCGCGGCATGCCGGAGTGGGTCGTCGACTACGTCCTGCTGCACGAGCTGGCCCACCTCGTCGTACCGGGGCACGGGCCGGAGTTCTGGGCGCTGGTGAGCCGCTACCCGAGGATGGAACGCGCCCAGGGGTACCTGGAAGGCGTCGCGGCGACAGCCGGGCTCGACCTCACAGAGGACTAGATTGGCGGGCATGACCCGTCGTTGCGTGATCCTGCTGCTCAGCCCCGTGACGTGGAGCCCGCCCGGTGTCGACCCCGGGGCGTGGCGGCTGGCGCTGGCCGAGGACTCCGCCGACCTGGTCAGCTCGCTGGCCGAGACCGACGCCGCCCTCGCCTACCCCTTCGGTGACCGGGCGCTCGCCGAAGCCGTGTCCTGGCCGGGCATGCCGCTGTACGAGGCCGACACGCCGGCCGGGGCGCTGAACGCTGCCGGGCGGGACGGCTACGACCAGGCCGTCGTCCTCGTACCCGACGCGCCGGACCTGCCGGCCATGCTCATCGGCAAGCTGCTCCGGCCGCTCGGCAGCTCACCGCTGGCTGTCGCGCCCGCCGTCACGGGCGGGCTGGTGGGGATCGCCGCGCGGCTCCCGTACACCGGAGAACTGTCCTTTGCGGACAACCCGCCCGAAGGCGCGGTGGTGACGGCGGGCTGGCACCGCCTGGGCTCACCGGAAGGACTGGGCAGGCTCGATCCGGCCCTGGAGGGCTGGGAGGCTACTCGTCTCCTTCTTTCTTCTCCTGCTCACCATCGGCAGGCTCGCTGAACAGGTCGCTGATGTCGGTGAAGTCACCGAGCGTCCGGCTGGCGAAGACCTCAGGGTCGGCGAAGTCGTCGTCGGTCGGCAGCAGGTCCGGGTGCTCCCAGATCGCGTCGCGGCCCTCGACCCCGCGCGCCTCGGCGAGCGCCGTCCACAGCGCGGTGGCCTCGCGCAGCCGGCGCGGCCGGAGCTGAAGCCCGACCAGGGTGGAGAAGGTCTGCTCCGCCGGGCCGCCGGCGGCCCGCCGGCGGCGGAAGGCCTCGCCGAGCCGGCCGGAGTCGGGCAGCCGGCTGGCGCACGCCCGGTCGACGACGTGGCAGACCCAGCCCTCGACCAGGGCGAGGATGGTCTCCAGCCTGCGGAGCGCCGCCTGCTGCTGCGGGTTGTCCTCCGGGGTGGCGAACATGCCTTCAAGCGACAGCTCCTGCATGCTCTCCGGGTTGCTCGGGTCGATCCGGCCCACGGCCTCCTCGACGGCCTCACGGTCGATGGTGATGCCGGAGGCGTACGACTCGACGGCGCCGAGCACGTGGGCACGCAGCCACGGCACGTGCCCGAACAGCCGCTGGTGGGCCGCCTCACGCAGCGCGACGTACAGCCGCAGCTCCTCCGCGTCGGTCTCCAGGCCCTCGCCGTACGCGGCGAGGTTGGCCGGGAGCAGTGCCGCGACCCCGGCCGGGCCGAGGGGGAGGCCGATGTCGCCGGCCGAGAGCACCTCGGAGGCCAGCTTGGCCAGCGCAGAACCGAGCTGCTGGCCGAACATCGCCCCTCCGAGCGAGCCGATCATCGCGGTCATCGGGCCGAGCTGGGCGCGGAGCTCCTCCGGTACGAGATCGCCGAGAGCCGACACCATCCGGGCCGCGAGCGGTTCACAGAGCGGGCGCCACACGTCGAGAGTGTTGTAGACCCACTCGTTGCGGGTCCACGCCACGGCCTGCTGCGCGCCGGACGGCAGGGAGGACTCGGGGTCGAGCCAGTGATCGGCGAGCTGGAGCGCCGATGCGACCGCGTCGCGCTCCGCCTGCGTCGGCTGCGGGTCCTCGCCGAGCTCCTGCACGGCGAGCTGACGGGCCAGATCCCAGTTGACCGGGCCGCCGCCGGACTGGGCGGCGAACATCTGCTGGAGCTGCGCCATGATCATGCGCATCTGGGGATCGTTCGGGTCCGGCAGTCCGCCGCCGGGCAGCCCGAAGCCGAATGGAGGGTTATCGCTCATGACTGCTCTCCGATCACGATCACGTCCCCAACGGTACGCGACCCTGGCGGGTGACTCGCTCGGCTAGTCTTGCCTGTCATGAGGCGCAGGGGTCTGACAGTAGTGGTCGGTGTCGTGCTGGTGGCGGTGCTCACCGGCGCCCTGCTCTGGATCAAGGTGCCGTACGTCGGGCTGAGCGCTGGCCCCACCGTCGACACCCTCGGCGTCCACGACAACTCCTCGGTCATCACCGTCTCCGAGCGCGACTCCTTCACGCCGAAGGGCCAGCTGAGGCTCACGACCGTCGGCGTCAGCCCGGGGATCAGCCTGCTCGACGCCATCTACTACTGGTTCGACGACGACACCGCCGTCGTGCCCAGGGATCTGGTGTACCCGCCGGACAAGTCCCAGAAGCAGGTCGACCAGGAAAACGTCGAGCAGTTCCAGCGTTCGCAGACGAGCGCGGAGACGGCGGCGCTGAAGAAGCTCGGGTACCCGGTCTTCGTCTCGGTGAAGGACGTCACGGCCGGTAAGCCCGCTGACGGCAAGCTGAAGTCCGGCGACCTGATCACGACGGTCGACGGGCAGCCGGTGAAGGACATCGCGACGACGGTGAAGACGATCAGGTCGAAGCCGGCCGGGTCGGCCTTCACGATCGGCTACACCCGGGGCGGTACGCCGGCCACGGTCAGCGTCACCTCCCAGGCCAACGAGAAGAACGAGCCGGCGATCGGCGTCGCGCTGGACACCATCCAGCCGCACCCGTTCAAGGTCACGGTGAAGCTGGACAAGATCGGCGGGCCGTCGGCCGGGCTGATGTTCAGCCTCGGCATCCTGGCGAAGCTCGACAACAAGGATCTGACCGGCGGGCACATCATCGCCGGTACCGGGACGATCGACGACGACGGCAAGGTCGGGCCGATCGGCGGCGTGGCCCACAAGATCGACGGCGCCAAGCGCGACAAGGCCAAGTTCTTCCTCACCCCCGCCGACAACTGCGCCGAGGCCGTCCGCAACGCCGTACCCGGCCTGCCGCTGGTCAAGGTGAGCACACTGGACGATGCGCTGGAGGCCCTGGCGGCGATCCGCGAGGGGCGACAGCCGGTCCTGTGTACGGCGGGTAGCGCGAAGTAACCCGTAGTCTGATAGTCAACTCAACTCCAGAGCAGGCAACTGGACTCCGGAGCCAGTAGGTACCTCAACTCCAGAGCTTGGAGCACCGAAGTGTCGATGCGTACTCCGATCCCGAGGGTCAGCAGGCGCGGACGGCGCATGATCGGCACGCTCGCCGTGCTGCTCGTGCTCACCACCGTGCTGAGCTGGGCCGTCGATGCCTACACCGACTGGCTGTGGTTCGACGAGGTCAAGTACACCAAGGTCTTCAGCCAGGTCCTCGAGACCCGGATCCTGCTGTTCACGCTGTTCGGGGCCGGCATGGCCCTGATCGTCGGCGGCAACCTGGCCCTCGCGTACCGGCTGCGGCCCCTGCTGCCGCCCAGCTCGCCCGCGCAGCGCACCCTGGACAGGTACCGCCTGGTGCTCAGCCCCCGGATCCGCTGGGTGACCGGCGGCCTCGCGGTACTGGTCGGCGTGCTGACCGGCCTGTCGGCCCAGGGCCACTGGCCGCAGTGGCTGCTGTTCCGCAACGGCGGCAGCTTCGGCGTGCCAGACCCGCAGTTCAAAGTGGACCTCGGTTTCTACGTCTTCGAGTACCCCTTCTGGCGTTACCTGCTGGGCGTCTGCTTCACCGCCATCGTGCTCTCCCTGATCGGCGCGCTGGCCCTCCACTACCTCTACGGCGGGGTGCGGCTGGAGGGCTCCGGCGACCGGATGTCCGCCGCCGCCCGGGCTCACCTCACGTCCCTCGTCGCGGTGTTCGTGCTCCTGAAGGCCGTCGCGTACTGGCTCGACCGGCGCGGCATGCTGCTCGGCCAGAACCAGAGCACGGACGTGGCCGGCGCCGGGTACACGGATATCAACGCCCTGCTGCCAGCCAAGGAGATCCTGGGCTGGATCTCGATCGTGGTGGCCATCGCGATCCTCGTCTTCTCCAACGCCGTCATGCGCAATCTGGTGTGGCCCGGTGCCGCCCTGGCCCTGCTCGGGCTGGCCGCCGTCGCGGTCGGTGGGATCTACCCGGCCGCCGTGCAGGCGATCGAGGTCAAGCCGAACAGCCGTGAGAAGGAAGCCTCGTACATCGAGCGGGCGATCAAGTCGACCAACTACGCGTTCGGGCTGGACGCGGCGAACAGGGTCAGATACGAGAACAAGTCACTGACCCCGCCGGCCGACCTCCAGAAGGACCCGAGCATCGGCAACGTCCGGCTGCTCGACCCGGCCGTCGTCTCGGAGACCTACACCCGGCTCCAGCAGGTCCGCGGATTCTACGACTTCGGGGCGAAGCTGGACATCGACCGGTACACGGTGGACGGCAAGACCCAGGACTACGTGGTCGGCGTCCGCGAGATCGACCCCGACAACCTCCGCGACAACCAGCGCAACTGGCAGAACCGGCACACCGTCTTCACCCACGGCTACGGCTTCGTGGGCGCCCCGGCCAACAAGGTCGTGTGCGGCGGCCAGCCGTACTTCTCCTCTGGCTTCCTCGACGACGGGAAGAACACCCAGAGCAGCGAGTGCGCGGACCGCAGCGACCAGATCCCGACCGACCAGCCCCGGGTGTACTACGGCGAGCTGATGACCGACTACTCGATCGTCGGCAAGAGCGGCAGCCGCTCCGACATCGAGTTCGACCGGCCGACGGCCGGCGAGGGCCAGACCAGCTTCACGTACGACGGCAAGGGCGGCGTGAAGGTCGACAACTTCTTCAGGAAGTCGGTCTTCGCGCTCAAGTACAAGGAAATGAACTTCCTGCTGTCGAGCGCGCTGAACGACAACTCGAAGGTGCTCTACATCCGCAACCCGCGTGACCGCGTGCAGAAGGCCGCGCCGTTCCTGACGGTCGACGGCGACCCGTACCCGGCGGTGGTCGGCAAGCGGATCGTCTGGATCGTCGACGGCTACACGACGTCGGCGACCGTGCCCTACTCGCAGAAGGTCGACCTGCGCGACGCCGCCAGCGACGCCCAGACCGGCAAGGGCACGACAGCCCAGGCCCGCCAGGACGTCAACTACATGCGCAACTCGGTGAAGGCCACGGTCGACGCCTACGACGGCACCGTGACCCTGTACGAGTGGGACTCCGCCGACCCGATCCTCAAGGCGTGGAACAAGGCCTTCGGCGGGGACCTGGTCAAGCCGCGCTCGGCGATCACGCCCGAGCTGGCCGACCACCTGCGCTACCCCGAGGACCTGTTCAAGGTGCAGCGCGACCTGCTGACCCGGTTCCACGTGAAGGACCCGCGGCAGTTCTTCTCCGGCGACAACCAGTGGCAGGTCCCCGAGGACCCGACCAAGGACGGCACGAACAAGTCGCCGCAGCCCGCGTACTACCTGATGACCCAGTTCCCCGGGCAGGCGAAGCAGACGTTCCAGCTCACGGCTTCGATGACCCCGCAGAAGCGCGACAACCTCGCGTCGATGCTCTCGGCGTACTACGCGCCGGACGGCAGTACCAAGATCGATATTTTGGAGATGGGTGACGTGCAGGGGCTCCTCGGCCCCGGCCTCGCCCAGCAGAAGCTGCTGAGTCATCCCGAGGCGACCAGGGACCTCGCCCTCTTCAACACCCCGCCCTCCAAGGCGATCAAGGGCAACCTGCTGACCCTCCCGATCGGCGGCGGCCTGCTCTACGTCGAGCCGCTGTACATCCAGGGCGGGGCGAGCACGCCGTACACGCAGATGAAGAAGGTGCTCGTCACGTACGGGCAGGGCGACTACGTCGGGTACGGCGACACGCTGGAGATGGCCCTGGCCCAGATCGTGACCCAGGCCGCGACCGGCAAGCCGACCACTCCGACGACCCCGCCTACGACGACACCACCCACGACACCGGCCACACCTGGGGCGACGCCGTCGCCGGGTACCAGCCCGCCGTCCGGGGACGTGGCGGCAGCCGTGGCCAAGATGCAGTCGGCGATCGACCGGGCCAAGACGGCACAGCAGGCCGGGGACTTCGAGGCGTACGGCAAGGCGCTGAAGGACCTCGACGCGGCGATCAAGGAGTTCGAGGCGGCTTCGAAGAAGCCTTGACCTGCGGGAACGCACGTCCGGCCGGGTTCTGTTGAGCCCGGCCGGACGTGTTTGCGGGACGCGGATGTACGGCGCGTGACGCGTGGATGGATACCGATTTGGCGAACCGGCGGCGGTCGGCTAATGTAGTTCAAGTCAGCGAGGCAAGAAATTGAAACGCTGAACGGCGCGGGGTGGAGCAGCTCGGTAGCTCGCTGGGCTCATAACCCAGAGGTCACAGGTTCAAATCCTGTCCCCGCTACTGGTTGAAAGAGGGTCGAACCGGACAGGTTCGACCCTCTTTTTGTCTGAAATCAGTCGATGATCCAGTTCGTCGAACCCCGTGTGTGACCAAGGTTGTGACCAGCCAGCCAGGCTCCAAGGGGCGAACCCAGGGCGCACCCGGGTTCACAGATTGACAAATCATCTGTTCAGATTGACAGATGATTTGTCAATCTGCTATCTGTGGGTCATGTTGTTTGAGGTGCCAGAACTCGATGACGAAGACGCTCGGGTGATCGCGGAGATCAACGATTTTCGCCAGAATCTTCGCGTCTACCTACGTGAGCCTCGGCGATGGAGCGGGCAGCTGCGTCGAAACCTGAAAGCTCGTGCGGTCAGGGGCTCCAACAGCATCGAAGGGTACGAGGTGTCACTTGATGATGCGTTGGCCATCATGGAGGACGAGGAGCCGCTTGATGCGGATCGCCGCACCTCGCTGGAGATCGTTGGCTACCGGAATGCCTTGACCTATGTTCAGCAGCTTGCAGACGACGCATCATTTGTTCTGGATGAGTCGTTGCTGCGTAGCCTGCACTTCATGATGCTGGGTCACGATCTGAGCAAGAGTCCCGGCCGGTACCGCCAAGGTCAGATATTCGTCCACGACGAGGAACATGATGTGCGGGTGTACGAGGGTCCCGATGCCGATATGGTGGCGGGCTTGATGCGAGAGCTCATCGAGTACCTCAATGACGACGAAAGTCCTGTCTTCGTTCGGGCTGCGATGGCTCACCTGAATCTTGTGATGATCCATCCTTTCCGCGACGGCAACGGGAGAATGGCGCGTGCGCTCCAAACGATGGTGCTGGCTCGCGAGAAGATCCTGACCCCGGAGTTCAGCAGTATTGAGGAATGGTTGGGTAGAAACACTACGGCCTACTACTCGGTGCTTGCTGAGACGGGCGGAGGTGCGTGGCATCCAGAGCGTAGCTCCAAGTCGTGGGTTAGGTTTAATCTTGTAGCCCACCATATGCAGGCTCAGACGGTGCTGCGTCGAGTCGACGACGCTAAGCGCACTTGGGGCGAGCTGGAGCGGGTTGCGGCTGCTAAGAAACTGCCGGAGCGCGCGATTTTCGCCCTCTACTCGGCGGCTCTCGGTCTCAAGGTGCGTCGGGCGTTCTATGAAAAAGATGCCGATGTGGAGTTGGGAACGGCCAACCGGGATCTTCGAATGATGGTCGACGCCGGGTTTCTGCAAGCGATGGGGGAGACCAAGGGACGTTACTATGTCGCTACCCCTGAGCTCCGGAACATCCGCTTAGGTGTAATTCAGGAGAGGCGACGCCTCGAAGATCCTTATGAATCGCCGAATCAGTTTGTCATCCAGCTCAGGTAAGGGATTCAACGGTAGAAGTGCTGGAAGCAGCTGACTCGCCCTAAGGTCGGGCCACATCTGGCTGCCGTGACCTGAACTGTGGCCGAGAGATGCGGGAACGGGCCGGGCGCCTAGGGTCCGGGGGAGACGGCAAATCGTCACGTGAGGCTCGTGACCTGCACGTACAACAATGGGTGCGAACGGGTGAGACGGTCCCCGAAGTTCTCATAACCCAGAGGTCCTAGGTTCAAATCCTAGCCCCGCTACCAAGAAGTGCAGGTCAGGGCGTAGATTTCATTCATTGAGATCTACGCCCTTTCCTGTGTGGTGAGTAAATCAGGCACCTGATACGTCGCCATGCGGTGAAACGGCAGGCGGGCCTGAGTAGCGGCCCCTCTGGGGTGGGCTGGCTGTGGATCTCGCAGGCTTGATCGCTGTGGTGCATGGCCTCACGAGGATCGCAATCCAAGCGGTGAGCGGGGCCCAGCCCTGCCCCGGCCGTCTATTGGCCTTCGGGGAAGAAGACCTCCCCGATCCCCACCCCGAACAGTTCGGCCACCCGGAAGGCCAGCGACAGCCGAGGGTCGAAGTGCCCCTTCTCCATGGAGATCACCGTCTGGCGAGTGATCCCGAGCCGTTCGGCGCATGCCTGCTGGGACAGGCCAGCGGCGGCGCGCAGCTCGGCGACCCGGTTGCGCATCCCTACGCCCCCCGCCGCGCGGCGACCAGGTAGCGCGCGCCCGCGTCGGCCAGTCCGAGGACGAGGAAGACCTGGAGCGGGATGTCGGGCGCGCCGAGCGCGTACTTCGCGCCCAGCGCCAGCGCCATCGCGGTGAGCAGGTCGACGAGTGCCCCGTAGGCCGCGCGCTGCTTCCACGCGTGCTCGACGGTGTCCTCGGGGTTGCGCGGGGCGTCCGGATCGGGGAGGAAGGCCCAGATCACGCCGGCGAAGATCGGCCAGGTGGTGATCGCGAAGGCGATGAAGGTGATCATTTTCTGGTCGTCGGCGACGAACGCGGCGATCAGGCCGCCGAGCAGCGCCAGCGCGATGCCGGCCGGAAGGGCGATCGCCCAGCGGTTCAGCTTTCTCATGGGTTGCCCCCTGGCAATGTCTGAGTTCTTTGACATATTCAGGGTGCCGCACCCACACCCGATTGTCAAACTTCTCTTACATCGTGCGCCCGGGATGAGACATCAGCCATCTAGTGGCCAGGCGGCCGCCCATGAGGCGCCGACGAGTGTTCAGGTGCCTGCCGCGTTGAGGTGGGCGAGGACGGCGAGGACGCGGCGGTGGCCGCTGTCGGTCACGGCGAGGCCGAGCTTGGCGAAGATGTTGCCGATGTGCTTGTGAACGGCGTTGTCGGTGATGACGAGCTGCCCGGCGATGGCGTTGTTGTCGTGGCCCTGTGCCATCAGCGCGAGTACCTCGCGTTCGCGCGGGGTGAGGGCGGCGATCGGGTCGCCGGCCCGCTGGACGAGCCCGGCGATGACCTCGGGGTCCATCGCGGTACCCCCGGCGGCGACCCGGCGGACCGCGTCGACGAACTCGTCCACCCGGCTGACCCGGTCCTTGAGGAGATAGCCGACCCCGCCGGCGGAGCTGGACAGCAGCTCGGCGGCGTACTGCTGCTCGACGTACTGCGACAGCACCAGGACGGGCAGGCCGGGGTGCTCCTTGCGGGCCTGGAGCGCCGCCCGGATCCCCTCGTCGCGGAACGACGGTGGCAGCCGGACGTCGACGATCGTGACGTCGGGCCGGTGTTCCCGTACGGCGGCGAGGAAGGCGGGTGCGTCGACGGCGACCGCCGCGATCTGGAAGCCCGCGCGGCCCAGCAGCAACTCGAGCCCGGTGGACAGCAGTACGTTGTCCTCGGCGATCACTACCCGCATGGCAGCTCCAGGGTGATGACTGTCGGCCCGCCGGCCGGGCTGTTGATGTCGATGGTGCCGTCGAGCGCGAGTACCCGGCCGCGGATTCCGGTGATGCCGGTGCCCCGCCCCTCGTCGGCGCCGCCGGTACCGTTGTCGGTGATCACTACCGAAAGCCGGTCGGCCGTGCGGCTCAGCCGGACGCTGGCCTCGGTCGCCTGGCTGTGTTTGGTGACGTTCGTGAGCGCCTCGGCGACGGCGAAGTAGACGACGGCCTCCACGGCCGCCGGAACGCGCTCCAGCTCCCCGATGTCCAGCCGGACCGGCACGCCGCACCGGGTCGTCACCGCCGTCAGGGCGCCGGTGAGGCCACGGTCGGCGAGGATCGGCGGGTACACGGTCCGGATCACCTCGCGGAGTTCGGCCATCGCCTCCTCGGTTCCGGTGTGGGCGTCCTGGAGGAGTCCCGCCACGAACTCGTCGTCGCGCGGGTTGTCGGTGAAGGCCTGCCGCGCCACGGCCAGCCGCATCGCGATCGCCACGAGCCGGGCCTGGGTACCGTCGTGGAGGTCGCGTTCGATCCGGCGCAGCTCGGCCCCGTGCGCGTCGAGCACGTCCGCGCGGCTGCGGGTCAGCACGGCGACGCGCTCGGCGAGCTGCTCGTTCGCGGTGTGCGACAGCACCAGCAGGCAGATCCGGGCGTGCGCGCGGGCGACCGGCGGGAAGCACAGGTACGCCAGCAGGCCGAGTAACAGGATCTGGAGCGGGCCGAGAGTGAGGGCGGTCGGCCAGCCGGTCACGGGGACGTCGACGAACAGCCGTGGCCGATCCTCCAGCCGGAACGCCCACCACAGTGGAGTGGCGATCAGCGCGACCACGATGTTGCCCGCGCACAGCAGCGCCGGCAGGCCGAGCACCACTCCGGCCACGACGTTCACCGGCAGCCAGAGCAGGGAACGGGATGTGCTGCCGCCGGCGGGAACGGCCGGTGCCCCGAGCAGCCGGGCCGCGCGGGCCCGGTGCCGGTCCGCCCAGCGCCGCGCGAGATTCGGGACGAGCAGGAGCGGCAGCGCGAGTATGGTGACGACCCCGGAGAGTAACGAGCCCAGGAGGTAGGTGCAGCTGCGCCGAGCCTGTCGCCACCGTTGCCCCGACGCCACCAAAGATCCTTTCGCTGTACCTCGCCGCGTCGAGTCTGCCCGGTGCCCGCCGCGCCTGCCACTACAGCCAGCTGTAGCTCAGATCCGGGGGCTGAGGGTATCGGGCCGGGCCGCCCGCCGAACCTAACGTCGGACAGCATGAGATCCACGAAGGACGGAAAGTACGCGGTGCGGCTGGACGCGGTGTCGAAGGAGTACCGGTCGGGGAAGAACACGGTGCGGGCGCTCGACGCGGTGACGGCCGGGTTCCTGTCCGGTACTTTCACCGCCGTCATGGGGCCGTCCGGCTCGGGTAAGAGCACGTTCCTGAACTGCGCGGCCGGCCTGGACCAGCCGACAGCCGGCCGGGTCGTGCTGGGCGACGTGGACCTGTCCACCCGGTCGGAGACCGAGCTGACCGAGCTGCGGCGGGATCGGATCGGGTTCGTCTTCCAGGCGTACAACCTGCTGGGGTCCTTGACCGTGGCGGAGAACGTCACGCTGCCGCTGCGGCTGGCTGACCGGAAGGCCGACGGTGCCTTCCTGCGCGAGGTACTCGGTGCGGTGGGCCTGGCCGAGCACCTCGACCGGCGGCCCGGCGAGCTGTCCGGCGGTCAGCAGCAGAGGGTCGCGATCGCCCGCGCGCTGATCAACCACCCCGACGTCGTGGTCGCCGACGAGCCGACCGGCGCGCTGGACACCCGTTCCAGCAGGCAGGTTCTGGAACTGCTGCGCCGCGTCGTCGACGAGCTGGGGCAGACGGTGCTGATGGTCACGCATGACCCGGTGGCCGCCTCGTACGCGGATTCCGTGGTGTTCCTGGCCGACGGGCGGCTGGCGGGCGAACTGGCCCGGCCTGCGCCGGAGCAGGTCGCGGCACGCATGACGCACCTGGGCGAATGGTGATCCGCCTCGTGCGGCGCCTGGCCGGCGTCGTCGTGCCGTCGCGCAGGGACCTGTCGCTGGCGTGGAGCACGATCAAGGGGCGCAGGGGCGGGTTCGCCGGCTCGTTCTTCGCGATCGCCGCTGGATCGGCGGTTATCACTGCGTGCGGCGTCCTGCTGATGTCCGGGCTCGGTGCCGGAGTCCAGCCCGAGCGGTACTCAGGCGCGGCAGTGGTCGCCGGCGCTGAGCAGTCCTTCTGGCTGGACGAGACCGCCGAGGTCCGGTACAGCGAGCGGGTCACGCTGCCGGCCGGGGCGGTCGCGGCCGTCGCGGCGGTACCGGGAGTCCAGTCGGCTGTGGGTGACGTCAGCGTCGAGGTCAGCCTGCTGGGGCCGGGCGGGGAGGCTGTGGGCGGGCCGGGTGGCTTTCCGGTACTCGGGCACGGCTGGTCCAGCGCTGTCCTCGCGCCGTTCCGGGTGAGCGAGGGCCGGGCATCGTCCACTTCGGACGAAGTGGTGCTCGACGCCGGCCTTGCCGCGCGTGGTGGTGTGCGGGTCGGTGCGACGGTACGCCTCGTCGCCGGCTCGGTCCCGTCCTCCTACCGCGTGGTCGGCATCGCCACCGCCCCGGGCAGCGGGCTGGTCCGGCAGTCCGCCGTGTTCTTCACCGATGATCAGGCGGCCCGGCTGTCCGGCCGTCCCGATCGGGTGGACGCCATCGGAGTGCTCGCCGCGCCCGGTGCCGACCCGGTGGAGCTGGCGGGAAGGATCACCGCCGCTGTGCCGGGCGTGATGGCCCGGACCGGCACGGGGCGCGGTGACGTCGAGTTCCTGGACGTGGGTGACGCCCGCAGCCTGGTGGTGGAGACTGCGGCCTCGTTCGGCGGCACCATGGTCCTGATCGTGGTGTTCGTGGTCGCGAGCACCCTCGCGCTGTCGGTACGCCAGCGCAGGCGGGAACTCGCCCTGCTCCGCGCCATCGGTGCGACGCCCCGGCAGATCCACCGGATGATCGGTGCCGAGATGACCCTGGTCGCCTCGGCTGGCGCGGTGGCCGGCGCGGTCCCGGGCGTGGCGCTCGCGTTCGTGATGCGCGGCGTGTTCGTCCTCGCTGGCGCGATGCCCCCGGACTTCCAGGTGCGCGTGGGATTCCTGCCGGTCCTCGCCGCGCTGCTGCTGTGCGTGACCAGCGCCCGGGTCGCCGGCTGGCTGGTCGCGCGCCGGGTGGCCAGGGTCAGCCCGGTCGAGGCCCTCGCGGACGCGGCGATCGAGCCCAGGAAGCTCGGCTGGGTCCGGCTCGGCCTCGGTATCGTGCTCGTCCCGCTCGGGTTCCTGCTGACCTTCGGCAACGTGGCGTCGGGAGGAGACTCGGCGGCCGATACGGCTGCGAGCGCGGTACTCCTGTTCGTCGTGGCCCTCGGTTGCCTCGGGCCGGTGCTGCTCTGCGGCACGCTCGTGCCGTCCGGCTGGATCGTGAGCCGGTGGTCCTCGGCCAGCGGCTTCCTCGCGCAGGCCAACGCCCGGGCCGGATACAGACGGCTCAGCGCGGCCACCACCCCGCTGGCCGTGGGCGTGACCCTGGCTGCCGTGCAGGTGTTCACAGCTTCCACGGCGATCGTCGCTGCGCAGCAGCAGGCCGAGGACGGGCTCCGCGCCGACCATGTGCTGACCGTGTCGTCGGGCACGGGGGTGTCCCCGGAAGTCGTGGCCGCAGTGCGCGGCGTGCCGGGGGTGGCGGTGGTGACGCCGGTGGCCCGGACGCGGGTGTTGCTGACCTTCCCGTCCGAGGACAGCACCGCCACCAAGGCCTTCTCCGCGCAGGGCGTCACCCCCGAAGGGCTCTCCGAGACCATGGACCTCGCGGTCATCGAGGGCGACATCGTGAACCTGCGGGGCGAGGCGGCTGTGGCACTGAGCCGGATCGTCGCGGAGTCCATCGGCGCGAAAGCCGGCGGTACCACCGAACTGCGGCTCGGCGACGGCACGCTGATCAGGCCGCGCGTGGTGGCGATCTACGAGAACGGCCTGGGCTTCGCGGACGTCACCCTGCCCAACGACCTCGTGGTCACCCACACCACCGCACAGGTCAACAGCGCTGTGCTGATCAGGTCGGCAGCCGGGGCGGACGCGAAGGGGCTGGCGGGTGCGCTGCGCGCCGCCGTCGAGCGGTACCCGACGGTCCGGGTCGGCGGGCGGGAGGCGTTCCTGGCCGGACCCGGTTCCGGCGGCCCGGGCGACTGGGCACTCAACCTGCTGTTCCAGACCGTCCTGCTCGGATACATCGCCATCGCCGTGGTGAACAGCCTGGTGATGGCGACGGGGGCCCGGGTACGCGAGTTCGCCATGTTGCGGCTCGCCGGTGCGAGCCGCCGGCAGGTCCGCTCGATGGTGAACGCCGAGGCCGCGATCGTGGTGTCGTCCGCGTTGCTGTCCGGGCTGGTGGCGGCGATCCCGCCGCTGGCCGGCTACAGCCTCGGGCTGACGGGGTCGCCCGTGCCCAGCTTCTCCCCGGCCGGGCTGCTCGCGATCGTGGCGCTGACCGTCGCGCTCGCCTGGGGAGCGATGCGGCTGGCCACCCGGTACGCGATGCGGCCAGCGCCGGCTGACGCGATCGGCGGGCGCGAGTAGCGGACTCTGGGCTACTCCGTGGCTGGCAGCAAGGCCTGAGCCCGCTCCACCACGGGGAGCTGCCCGATCTCCTGCGCGAGGGCGAGAGCGCGCTGGGCCTGCTCGGCCGCGCCGGGTCGGTCGCCGGCCGCGAGGAGTGCCCTGGCCAGGGCGACGCGGGCCGGTGCCTCCAGAATGCGGTAGTCCAGGCCGACAGCGACCTCGACTGCCTCGGCCGCCTCGGTGACCGCCTGGTCGTGCGCCCCCTCCCGGATGCGCACGGCTGACAGGCCGATCAGCGCCTGGACGATCGCCTTCTGCTGAGCGGTCTCCCTGGCCAGCCGCAGGGCTGCCGCCTGGTGCCCGGCCCCGGCCTCATCGCCCATCGCTTCGAGGATCATGCCGAGGATGACCTGGGCGTACGCCTCACCGAACTGCGCGCCCGGCTTCTGGATGATGTCGAGCGCGAGAACCGCCTGCTCGCGGGCTGCCGCGTGGTCGCCGAGCATCAGCAGCGTGTGCGCCGCCGCGCTCCGCGCCTGTCCCTCGCCGTAGGAGTCGCCGTGCGCGGCGTAGAGCCGGGTCACGTGCGCGAGTTCCTCAGCGGACTCCTCGAACCTGCCCAGCTCGCGCAGGGCGATGCCGAGCATGAGGCGGGCCGCGCGCTCCGGCTGCTGGTCCGGGTAGCTGCCCTGGTCGAGCGCTGTGCGCAGGCTGGCGGCCACCTCGGCGAGCCGGCCGCGCTCGATGCCGACGATCGCGAGGTTCAGGCTGGCGAGCGCCGCGCTGCCCGGCCGGCCGGCCGCGTTGTAGGCGGTCACGGCGGCCGCCCAGGCGTCAGCTGCCTCGTCGAGCAGGCCGCTGTGCAGGTAGGCGGATCCCTGGATGTTCAGGGCGGTGCCGAGCAGCATCTGGTCGCCGATCTCGCGGCTCAGCTCGATCGCCCTCGCGCAGTGCTCGATGGTGGCGGTGCTCTCGCCCCGGGCGTACCAGAGGTTGCTCAGGTTGAGCTCCATCGCGATCTGCCCCTGGTGGCTGCCTGCTCGCTGGGCGGCGCGCAGGCAGGCCTCCGCCGTGTCCCGCCAGCCCTCGACCGGGTCGTGGTGCATCAGGTACCCGCGCAGCAGGTCCATCAGCAGCCACGAGGCCGGGTACGGGCCGTGCTCCGCGGTGTGCCGGGCGATCGCGATGAGGTTGGCCGACTCCTGCCGCAGCCAGGCCAGCGCGCCAGGGACCTCGTCGAAGGCGACCTGGGGCAGCCCGGGGCGGAGCTCGGGCAGCACCCGCCGTTCCGTCAGCGGGAAGATCGTCAGCATCGTGTCCGACAGGGTGTGCGCGTACCAGGCGTACACAGTGGCCAGGCTGTCCTCCACATCGGACTGCCCGCTGGACAGCTCTGCGGCGTAGAGCCGGAGCAGGTCGTGGAAGGTGTAGCGGCCCTGGCCGGCCGGCTCGATCAGGTGGGTCCTGGCCAGCTGGTCCAGCAGGCCCTCGGCGGTGTCCTGCTGGACGCCGAGGAGCACCGCGGCGACCTCGGCGCCGAACCCGGCACACGGCAGCGCGCCGAGCAGCCAGAACAGCCGGGCGGCCTGGGCCGGCAGCCGTTCGTAGGACTGGTCGAACGCCGCGCGGACCGAGGCCGTCGGGTCCTCGCCGAGCGCGAGCGTGCCGAGCCGGTCACCCTCGCGCAGCTCGGCGACGTGCCGGGCGATGGTCGTACCCGGCTGGTCGGCCAGCAGCGCGGCGGTGATCCGGATCGCGAGTGGCAGGTGGCCGCACAGGCCGGCCAGCTCGGCGGCCGCCTCCGGTTCCGCGGCGACCCTGGCCCGGCCGATCACCCGGGACAGCAGGTCGAGGCTCTCGGCGGGGCTGAGCCCGTCGAGGGTGAGCCGGCGGGCGCCGTCGAGCGCGACGAGGCTGGCCATCCGGTCCCGGCTGGTGATCAGGGCGAGGCTGCCCGGCCCGGTCGGCAGGAGCGGCCTGACCTGCTCCGGGTCGACGGCGTTGTCGAGCAGGACGAGCATCCGGCGGTCGGCGAGCATGCTCCGGTACATGCTGGTGGCCTCGTCCAGGGTGAGGGGGACCTTCTCCGGCGGTACACCCATCGCGCGCAGGAACCTGGTCAGCGCCTCCACCGGCCCCACGGTCGGGAGATGGGAGTAGCCGGCCAGGTTCACGTAGAGCTGGCCGTCGGGGAAGCGGTCCCTGACCCGGTGTGACCAGTGCACGGCCAGCGCGGTCTTGCCGATTCCGTAGTTGTGACGTTGTTTCATTGCTAGGTTGATCTTGTGATGAAGCCATCGAGTGCTATTGGGTATGTCAGGTTGTCTGACCTGCGGTTAGAGGATCTCACGGATGACGGTGAGGGTAAGGGGAACCTGGATCAGAAGGGCCGGATCACGGAGAAGGCGAAGGTTCTGGGGTGGGTTCTGCGGGAGATCATCGTGGAGAATGATCTGTCGCCGGGGCAGGGGAAGACGCGGGCGGCGTCGGCGTTCAAGCGGCGGAAGATTCTGCTGCCGGATGGGCGTAAGGAGCTGCGGACGGTGCGGCCGGGGTTCCGTAAGGCTCTGGACATGCTGTCTCGTGGTGAGGCTGACGGGTTCCTGGCTCTGGATCTGGACCGGACGGTGCGTGACCCGCGTGATCTGGAGGATCTGATCGACGTGGTGGAGGCTTCGAAGCCCCGGGTGCAGGTGGAGTCGGTGACGGGTTCGCTGCGGCTGGCGAATGATGCGGATATCACGATGGCGCGGGTGATGGTCGCGATGGCCAACAAAGCCTCCCGCGACACCGCCCGGCGGGTGTCGGCCGCGAGGGAGCGGCAGGCTCTGGCGGGTGAGTTCGCGGGCGGGCGGCGCCCGTTCGGGCATGAAGACGATGGGATCACCCTGATCGAGGCGGAGACGAAGCTGGTGAACGATTTCTCGATCAAGGCGTTGCAGGGTGCGTCGCTGCGGAGCCTGGCGGCGGAGTGGCGCAGGCGCGGGCTGCCGACAGTGACGGGTGCGGACATGACGGCCGCGACGTTGAAGGATCTGCTGCTGCGTCCTCGCAATATCGGCCGGATGGTGTACCAGGGTGAGGAGGTCGCTGACGCGCCGTGGAAGGGGTACGTGAAGGTCGAGGTGTTCCGGGCGTTGCAGGACAAGTTCGGCGACCCGGCGCGCCAGTCTGGGCCGGGTCCGGCGCCGCGGTGGCTGGGCAGCGGGGTGTACATGTGCGGGATCTGCACGCCTGTGTCGCTGGAACGGCCGGTGTTCTGCGAGGTGACCCGCGCGAACAAGGCGCCGGCCTACAAGTGCAAGGACAAGGCGCACTTGATCCGCTCCGTCAAGCACGTCGACGCCCTCGTCGTCGGCGTGGTGCTGGGCCGGATGCTGCGGGAGGACGCTATCGACCTGCTCCGGCCCGCCGCGCCGGAGGTGGACGTGAAAGAGCTGCGCGCCGAGCGCAAGGCGATCCGCACCAACCTGGATGAGATGGCCGCTGACAAGGCTCTCGGGCTGATCGACCGCGCGCAGCTGATCAAAGCGACCGCTATCGGCAAGGCCCGCATGGACGAGATCGACGCGCTGCTGACCCCGGCGAGCGTGGACTCGCCGTTGAAGCCGCTGATCGAGGCCGACGCCGATGAGATCGAAGCCGTGTGGGAAGGACTGGGACTCGCCCACCAGCAGCTGGTGATCAACACATTGGTCACGGTCCGGATCCTCACCGCCCCGCGCGGCGGGCGAGGCTTCGACCCGGCAGGTGTGGATGTCCGCCTGCGCGAGGACACCGACAGCTGAGCCGCAGAGCCGCATACCCTGCGCAAAGAACACCACCGCCGATCGCACGCCGCACCTGCCTGCAATCCCGCGAGCCGAAGGGCCTGACTACCGTGACCGATCCGATCCCTCGGCGGGACTCCGGGGCGGCGGTGCCCGCCAGCACATACTGGATCGCCGGCTACCACACCGACAGCGACCCGCCCGGCGGGCAGCCCCGGCCATGGGCACAGCTCATCGTCACCACTGCTTGCAGCGCGCCGCTGTCGGCCGAAGCCACACTGGAGATTGCCAGCAAGACCCGGCAGGGAGCCCGCGACATCGTTGTCCTCGGCCCGTTCAGCACTCCCGCACAGGCAGGCTCCGCGCAGGAGCGCTGGCTGGCCGCCCAGCCTGCCAGCCCGGTCGAGCTGATCGCACGCGTCACGGTCGTTACCCTCAGCGGGTATCCGGTGCACCCCGTTGGGGTCCAGCAGGTGCTGCGTGCCCTCGCGCCGTGGCAGCCCGTCCTCGACATCGGTGACGACAGCCCCGTGGCGACCGTGACATTGTCCTTCGTCAACCCCGAGATCACCGCCGCCGCCGGCGCAGCCGGGATCGTCCTCAGCGCCTTCGGGACCGCCGGAGAGCCGGTGAACTTCCAGACCATCACCATCTCCACCCCGGCCACGTACCGAACGGCATGAGCCGCCGGAACGACGGCCATGCCTTGAATCGGGCAGCTGGCTCCTGCATCATTCGGCTACAGCTGCGGGTGCCCGCTCAGGAGCACCCGCAGATGCCGGCTATCAGCGGTCGATTGCGGCGCCGGTTGTGTTGTCACCGTCAAAACGGATGCCGTTCAGCTCGCTCCGTGCCCAGCTGACGCCTTCCGGCCGCATCCCGGTACCCGTGCGGCAGAACTCCTCAAGCACAGCACGCACCTGTTCGATGGGCACTGTACTCCTGGGGTCGTGGAACCGCGGCTCGCCCGGGCTGGCAACAACCCGGGGGTCGAAGGCTGGAGGCTGCGGGTTGTCGGAAACCCAGGCGTTGTCAAAGATGTCTCCTTCGCCAGGGTAGTCGCCGGAGGCAAGCCAGATGACAGCACCGTAGCCAGTTGCCCTGTTCACCGAAACGTGGAGCATCAGTTGCGGCCAGTCCGCCCCTGTACCTGTGTGCCGCCTGTCTGACAGCATGAACCAGGCGTCCTCACCAGGGTCATAGTGCGGACTAAGCGACTCCGCTTCCAATGTCGACAGGGCTTCGTCGATCAATGCCTGCATATCTGGCCAGGTTTCCGCGTAGCTCAACTGCCCGTGGATGAAGGCGTTCAGAATCATGTCAGCCCCTGCCCGTCAGCACTGTGGGCGTCGTTGCGCCCGGGTACCACACCCTCATAGTTGCCCCCTTCGGCAGGATAGCGGGCACGGCCACCTGGCAGGAGTATGGGCCGCCGCACACGCCCCGGGGATTGTTGATGATCACGTCAGCGTCCGTGACGCCGTTTTCCCGCATCCACATAGCGAATTTGACTTCCACGTGATCGGCTGCCGGATGCTGCGCGCCCCGCGGGGGCATCGCGACGTCCGGCTGCTGGCTGAGAAACTCATTGATCTTTGCGCTTGATTCGTCTCTGCCGCTGCTGACTCCTGCCCCGATGGGCTTGCCTTCGGAGTCGAGCATCTGCCCGCTGGTGATCTTGCCGCGAAGGTTGCTGATGGCGGCTGCTGCTGCGCTGGGTGTGCAGCCTCCGGTGTTGTGGACGAGGACGGGTGTGCCGCCTGCCATGACGTAGTAGGTGTGGATGGTGGCGATGGTGAGGTCGTGCATGTCGCGGGTGCTGATGTAGTTGCTGATGGCTGCGACGGTGATGGTCTCGCCGGTGGTGGTGGCGAGGGTGTCGCCGGGTTCGAGGTCTGAAGCCTCGGTCCAGCCGCTGGTGGTCTGGTTCCAGAAGGGGTGGTTCCAGGTGGTGGTGAGGGTGACGTCGCTACCGGCCTCCGTGGTGAGGGTGAGGTCGGTGAGCTGGATGTCTTCGTTGCGGTGGACTGCGGTGACGGGCTGGGTGCTGGTCTGCCCGGTTTCAGGGTCGGTGGCGGTGACTTCGTCGCCGGTTTCGACGTCGGCGATGGGTTTGGTGGTGCCGTCTGCCATGAGGACGGGGGTTGCGGGGTCGAAGCTGTGGCATCCGGCGGAGCCGCGGTTACGGCCGAGGCGGAACGTGGGACCTGTGTGCTGCCAGTAGGCGAGCACGCCGACGGCGGTGGCGCTGATGTCGTCGATGATCCGCCATTCGCAGGAGTTGGTGCGGAAGCACAGGGCTTTTTCTGCCTGGTCTATCATGCCTGTACGGCCGCAGTGGAAGCTGCTGTTGGCGCTGCTGCGGCAGACCTGCTGGATCCCGACGGCGACGGCGACGATCGGATCGGTCTTGGGCTTGGTCTTTTTCCATTCGTCCGCCTGCTGGGCGACGGCTGTGACGAACCTGTCGATGTCGTCGACGGCTTCGGGTTCGACGTAGAACCCGGCCATGGTCGCGGTGCCGTCGTCCCATTCGGAGTAGAACGTGCCGGTGTCGCCGATCTCCACGGTGTAGATCGAGCTGCGGCCTTCCAGGTCATTATCGCGCTGCAGGCCGGTGGGGTCGGAGCTGGTTGCGGGGGCGTTGTTCGCGTAGGCGTATCCGTGCCAGGACTGCGGGTCGTTGACGTCGAAGACGGGGTCGGCGGACAGGAACCGGCCGGTCGCCGGGTTGTACTGGCGTGCTCCGATGTGGATGTAGCTGGTGTCGGGATCGCTGACGCCGTCCACGAAGCCGCGCTGCGCAGGCCAGGCGGCGGGGATGGTGCCGCGTGCCGCGCCGTAGGGGTCGGTGCGCTTGCGGGTGACGGCGAGGGTGGCGGAGTTGACGGCGGCCTGGCCGGTGCCGTGGTGGTCGGAGGCCATCCATGTCAGGCCGCCGGTGGTGGTGCGGACGGCAATGACGCCGCCGGAGGAGTAGTAGCGGGTCGCAACGGGGCTGCTGGTGAGCGTGTCAGCGTGCAGTTCCAGCGCGCCGAGGTAGACGGTGCGGCCGGAGCTGTCGGCGCGCATGATCCGCCCGCCGTCGGCGTTGTACACGTACGCCGAGGTGGTTGTGCCGTTGCTGATGGCCGAGACCTTGCCGAGGTCGTTCCAGGTGAACGTCTTGTCGTTGTGGGTCTTGGTGTTGCCTGCGGCGTCGTAGGTGAACTGGTCGGTCGTCGCCGCCGCGCCAGCGCCGATCTTGGTGTCGATCTTCGTCAGCGAGTGCGGGTTCGCCGCGAGTGCGGCGGGGGTGGTGTAGGTGCGGACGGTGTCGCCGCTGCTGTTGTGCCTGGTTTCCGTCTTGCGGCTGCCGGCCTTGTCGAACGTGTAGGACTTCCAGTACGGCTCCACGCCGCCGATGATGCCCTGCGACGGGGATGCCTGGCATGTGCTGGCACCAGTGGCCCATGCTTCGGTCATGCGCCGCAGGCCGTCATATGCGAAGCACTGCGTCCCAGCGGTTGTGGTGCCCTTCGTCTCGGTGATGCCCCTGACGTTCCCGGCAGGGTCGTAGGCGTACTTCTCCTTGTACTCCTCGATGAACGAGCCCGATCCCCCCTCGAGGGACAAGGTCACCTCGTCGAGGCGGAGTGTCGCGTCATCCCGGCTGGTGGTGATCTTGACGCGCTTGGAGCCTGTGCCCAGGGTGCGCTGGTACACGCCGCCGTCGTGGTAGTACCACGTGTTCGACAGGTAGGTGTCCAGGCCGGTCATGGTGAGGGCGTGGCCGGTGGAGGTGTAGCCGTAGGTGATAGTCTCGGCGGGCAGCCCACCCGCTGCGGGCAAGGTGACGGTTGCTGGTGACCCGTCCGGGTTGTAGGTCATGGTGGTGGTGTAGGTGCCGGCCAGGGTGCCTTGGGATGCTGGCACCGTGACTGATGTACCAGTAGGCCGGTAGGCGTTGTCGTAGCCGGTGACGCTGGTGATCCAGCTGTCGGGGCCCTCGTGCTGGGCAGACGAGGCAGGCTGGCCCTTGGCGAAGGTGTCGTACGTCCACGATGCGAGGAGCTTGAGTTTCCCGGCGGCGTCGCGCACGACGCCGGTCTTGCGGCCGAGGGCATCGTAGTTGTAGTTGAGTTTCACGCCGCGTGCGTCAGTGGTGGAAGTGACCTGCCCCGCCGCGTCGTAGGTCGTCGACACGCTGCCCGCGTCGGGGTCTGATTTCGCGGTGACGCGTCCGAGGAGGTCGTAGGTGCTGGTCCAGGTGTTGCCCTCGGTGTCTTTGACGGATGTCATGTGGTCGAGGCGGTCGTAGCCGAAGATCGATTCTTGGTAGGTGCCTGAAGGCTGGGAACCGAGGTACTGGCGCAGTGCTGTCGTTCTGCCCCGTGCGTCCTTGATCGTGGTCGTCGCGGTCCCGCCCGACGGCGGGGTGAGCGTGACACGGTCACCATCGTGGGCTGTCACGGTCTGGAAGACCTGCACGCCTCTGCTGCGCAGCGTGTCCGAGACCGGCCGGCCGAGTGAGTCGAAGGCGATAACGTGCTGGATGGGTACGTTGACATCAGGTGTGCCGTACAGCGTCCCGGACGGGGACACCGCCGCCTTGTAGGCGTTGGTCAGCCATACCCGGCCCGCCGCGTCGTATGCCTGATCCGCGATGGACGCATTACCGTCCTGTGTGATGGTTTGCGTCTGGCGTGGCCGCAGGCGGCCGTCCAGAATCTGGTAGGAGTCGATGGTGCCGCCGCTGGGGCCGATTTTTGCTGTTTTCACCGACGGTGTGGGCGAGCAGGTGTAGCTGCCGTTGCTGTACCCGCACGAGGGCATCTGGTAGGTGTAGGCCACGTCCGGGACCGCCGCTACAGGCCGGCTCGCACCCCATGCCCTGACCAGGCGCCCGAGCGGGTCGTACTGCGTTGTGGTGACCTTGCCGTTGGGATCGGTCATCGTCAGCGGTGTTCCGCTGCCGGGGTTCAGCGTGGTCGTGGTCTCGTGCCCGGCAGGATTCCTCGTAGTGACGCGGTCAGTCGGCACGCCGTCCTGCGGGCCGTAGGTGGTGGTCGTCGTGCGGCCGAGCGCGTCGGCCGCGGTCAGCACGCGGCCGTAGGAGTCGTGGGTGGCGGTGGCCATTTGCCACCACTCGATGGTGCTTCCGGGACGGTGCAGGGAGTTGGCCTGGGTGACCAGGCCCCTGACCGGTGCCGCGCCGACATAGTTGCTGCCGTCGTACTTCATCTGGCTGCCGCCGAGGTAGTCGGCATCAGCTGGGTTCGCCGCACATGTCGTCGTCAGTGTCTGCGACACGTAGTCGATCAGATGCCGGGCGGTGTCACGGGCGTAGCTGGTGTCGACGCACACGTCGTCGGCGGTGCCACTGTCACCGAGGTCGGCTGTCCTGGTGATCAGCCCGTAGGAGTCGTAGGCGTACTGCTTCCTCGCCTGTCGCCACCGGTTTTCCGCGGCGATGTAGGTGCCGGTGATGATTTCCTTCTCGCGGACCTGGTATCCGGAGTACCCGCCCCAGTAGGGCTGCCACGACGTGTTCATCTCATACGGCACGTACACCATGTGCCGGCGTGCCTGCGGTGAGGCACCGGAGTTGTCGTAGACGTACTCCTCCCGCACCACACCAGCGAGCCACAGGGAGTCGGTGAGGACATTGGACCAGGAGTCGGTCAGGGTGACGCTGCGGGTGCCGCCGCTGCCGTTGACCCGGTCTCCGTGCATGCCCCGGAAATACCGCTTCGTGGAGTACTCCACGGAACTGCCGGCGCCGTGCCAGGTGTGGACGGTGGTGTAGCCCTGCCACCGGTTCCAGGAACGCTTGCCGTAGTCGAACTGCGTGTAGTTCTCGTCGTGCCGCCACAGCGCCGTGGTGCTGGAGCCTTCGTTGCTGTAGTTGTACGTCCACCACTCGTCCGGGCTGCCGCCCGTGACATCGACTTCCTTGACGGATGCGACGACGTACTTGTGGAACCAGCCCCATCCGGTGCCGTTTGTGGTGTTCTTCGGGTCCAGGGTGAAGTACTGCGGGAAGCACCGCCGGTCGTTCGCCACAGCCGATTGCGGAATCAGCGTCGCCGAACAGCCCACGCCGGACGTGTCGTTGGCGTCGTAGGTGACAATCGTCTGCGAGCCGGTGGACGGCGTGATGCGGAACAGCCGGTACTTGTTCATCGGCGGCACAGCAATTGATGTGTTGTAGTCCACCCGGTTCGGCTTGGCCTGCCCATCGAAGTACAGGACCGGTGAGTCGAGGCTGTTGCCGGAGTAGCCGCCGGTGTGCTCGACCGACCCGAGCCACAACGACGGCGCTGTGCCGTCGCCCGGATCGGGGAACCAGTGCTTAAGCCGCCACTGATCGGCCTGCTGGTAGAAACCCGGGACGCCGTCCTTGGGCGGAACCCAGTACTGGGTAGTCACCGAGGCGAGGCGTACCGAGGTCCAGAACGTCGGTGACTGGTTGTTCGGGCAGCCAGTCGAGTAGCAGAACAGGTCCCACGGGGTGTCCGGCCAGCCGGCGCTGTTACCGCTGCACACCGAAACGAAGCACCGCTCCGCCGGGGCGAATAGCACCCGGTACGGCGCGCCGCCGCCTTCGGCGCCCTGGCGGGTGCCGTACTCGATCCGCGACAGGTACCCGCCCCGGTCAACGAGGTAGGGGATGGTGTTGTTGTAGGCGCCGTACCAGTTCTGCTCCCGCTCATAGAACAACGTCATCGAGTTGCCCTTGGCGTCGAGGACGTAGTCCAGGTTCCACCGCCACGCCCGCCGGCAATGGGAATCGGCGTAGTTGGCGTTGTAGCAGCGGTGATACGACTGTGTGGCCCACACCGGGGTCATCCACGCCGACTTGGTGACATCACCGTTGTCCACACCCCACCGGCCGCCGAGCCCGAACCAGTACTGCGTGCCGTCGACCGTAGTGATCTTCCAGTGCTCGCCGTTACCGCCTTCGCCGTTGGCCGCACCATTGAGGCGCTCCACCTTCGACCCGTCGTCGTTCACAGGCTTGAACTGGCCGGTATTGTTGTCGATGATCAGGGACGTGGACCTGCCGCCGAGGCTCATCGTGACGTGGTCGGAGGCGTAGCACAGGTCCCCCGGGTTAGGCATGCCCGTGCACGAGGTGAACTGCCGCTCGATGAACCCCATCGCCAGGTCCCACCCCTCGCCGGCCCAGCTCGTCTGGCCGGAGGTGGCGAGGGTGCGCGAGTCCGTGGACTGCGACGAGTACGACAGCGCGACCTTCGGATCCAGACCGCCCGCAGACTTCGGCACACCCATCGGCACCGAATACGAGAAATCCCCCGACTGGGAGCCCGCCGCCCACGAACCAGCCTGCGACAGCGGCGTGGACGCGAATGACCCCGGCCCGGTCGTCGCCGCGTACGCACCCGACGGTGTGTCAGCGAACGATGAGAAGCCCTGATCGGCGTACGCGGTCACCGACGCCGACACCCGCTTGTCCGCCCACGTGTTGCCCGAGTCCGGCAGCGGCGTCTGCACCTGGCACTCGGAACGCTCCGGCGTGGTCAGCGCGCACCCAGGCAGTGCGACAATCCGCAGCCGCGACGCGTAGTCCGAACCCAGCGCCTGAGCGAACCCCGCATAGTCCAGGCCCACACCCACACGACCCGGCGTGGTGATGCCGTCGGAGCGTTTCACGGTGAACATGACACCGGGAATACCAGCCTTCTTCGCCACCGCGCGGTCGGCGACGATGACCTTCACAGCAGCCGGCGGCCCGGCAGCGGCCTCCTTGGCCGTGCGGGGCTCGCGGGCAGCCAGCGTCGATGTGGTGGCATTCGCACGGACCGAGAACGCCGACGTGCCAGCCCTCGACCACACACCGGCCGACGTGCCGCCTTCGCCGGCGGGCGCGGCAGCCTGCCCCGCCTGCGTGACCGGTGCAAGCTCCGGCACCTCCGCCTCATACGCGCCAGGCACAGGCCACGACTCAGCCGGTACCTGCCAGGCGGGCATGGGCTGTGCGGGCAGTGTCTTCGGGACGACCGGCTGCACTGGCGCAGCCGCCTCGTTCAGCGAGGGAGCGTCTGGCCCTGGCTCGGCCAGGACGGGTACGCCCGGTAATAGTGAAAAGGCAATAGCCGTAACGAAAATGGGCACGGCAAAGCCACGGCGCAATAGCACCTAGATCCCTCCCCGGATCTCAGACAGCAACAGGTGGCCTGGGAACCTTACGGACCCTTGACAGCCGCCGCAATCAATACTTTCCGTCATCAACATGTCTGCGTGAACCACAAAGGACTATCACTCTCTGCAGTTGCCCTGGTGGGCGGATTGCTCGGGATAGCCCATACTTCCGATGTAAGCTGCGAGATCCGGTGGCGCCCTGGCGCGGGTGGAGGTCACCGAAGCCAGGCTCCGGCTGTCAGCGCGGTTGCGGACAGCAGCCCGCAAGCGAACGCGATGAGGAAGCCTGTCGCCGCCAGGCTCGCCAGCCGCCGGGCGGCCCTCCAAGCTGCGCTCATGGCAGGCCGGCGGTTCACGGCCCTGCCGGCCCGCATACCAGGTCCGTGAACTCAGCCAGCCGGTCCGGGCTCTCCTCGAACTCGATCGGGAGGAAGCCGTAGCCGATCATGAGGGTTTCCACCTCCCCGCGTGTGGCAATCAGGAGGGAACCGGCTGGAAGGCTCTCACCGTGCGCGAAGTGGCCGCCGCTGTGGGCATAGATCACAGCGTTCAGGTTGGAAGGTGGATAGATCGCCGTGAACTCGGCGATCTGCGCGCCCAGTTCCTGGTGCTGTTCTGTGGTCAGGTGCAGCATGCTTCGTAGTCCTCCCTGGTCACACCGGAGCCGGGTGCGCCCGCCTGGCTGTCCTCGCGCCGCCGCAGGGGCAGCTGATGTCCAGGCGAGCCCGTAACGGAAGAATCTGAATTGATCATCTGGGTCGGGAACGTCCGCTATGGACTCAGCCTGGCCTGCGAGGCAGGATCGGGGAACGAGCGGGAAATTGCCAAGACTTGCCAAAGCGCGGGGGTGATACCGGATGACCGGAGATGGTGCGACGCTGAGAACAGCGCGTCTCGCGGCTGGCGTAAGCCTCAAGGAGATGGCCGCGCTGACGTTCTACAGCGAGTCCTTGCTTTCCAGGGTGGAGCGGGGCTTGCGCACCCTGACGCCAGAGATCCGGTTCCGGTACGAGCAAGTCTTGGGAGACGCCGTGTATCGCAGGGAACTACTCACCGGCGCCGCTGGCGCCGTCGTGCCGCTCGCACTGTCCAGCCACATCCTCAAGAGCTTCCAGGAGCCCGGCACCGCCCAGACGTCCCTCGATGACTGGCGAGGCAAGGCCGCAGCGTACGGGCGCGAGTACATGCGCGTCCCGGCTGCTGAGCTGCAAACCAGGCTGGCTGCTGACCTCATCGATCTCCAGCGCCAGTCGGAATCGCCAGCGCTGTGGGGCGTGGCAGCCTACCTGCTGAACACCTACGGCAAGACCATGCCCGGTTCCGAGCGCGCTCTCGGCTGGTACGGCGCCGCGCTGAGCGCGTCTGACCGATCCGGTGACACCGCAGTGAGGGTGTGGACCCGTGGCCGTGTCGCGCTGCAGCTCGGCTACGAAGGAAGCGACCCGGCCCAGGCCCGTGTCCTCGCCCGCCAGGCACTCGCGCTGTCGGACAAGCCCAGTACTGGCAAGATCAACGCCCACACGGCCATCGCTCACGCCGCAGCTCTGGACGGCAACACGGCCGAATGCGAAGAGCAGCTCACCCTCGCGTGGCGCACTTTCGACAAGGTCAATGACAGTGAGCAGATTTCTGACCATGCGATCCCGGGTTGGCGCATCGCTACATCCGCCTCGCTCGCCTACGCCCGCCTCGGAAGCGGCAAGACCATCCGGGCTGGGCAGACGGCAGCTGAGACCCGCCCTGGCGAACTGCCCAGATTTGGTGTCCACACCGACCTGCACGCAGCTTTGATGATGGTCAAGGCCGGCGACAGGGCTGGCGGAGTGGCCCATGCCCGCCAATCGATGGCCTCGCTGCGCGGCAAGGCCAGCCTGTCCCTCCAGTTGCTTTTGAGCGAGATCGAGCGAGGCTAGCCCCAGGGCACTCCTGGCAGCCACGGTTGTGACTGCCAGGTACCTCTGGTTCCCCGCTACCGGCCGACCGGGGATGCCGCCTGCCCAGGTGGCGTTGTCCGGCGTGAGTCACGCCGCAGCCCGCCCGTTCAGCAGGCAGCATCCCGGCGGAGCGCGTCGCGCCGGGGTACTGCTCGATGGCGTCTCTCAGCGTGCGTGCCGGTGCCGCCGGGCGCTAGATGCTGCTGGTGTCTTCGTCAGCTCAGGGCCAGGGATCACGATCCATGCGATGAGGTGGATGCGGCTGTCCGCTGTGATGGCCGGGATGCTGTGCGCTTCGGCTACGGCGTCGCGTGCCCGGTCGAGGTTGGTGGCCATGAGGTAGAGGTGCCGGTCGTCCAGTGGTGGGTAGTCGGTGGGGTCGATTGCCTGGGTGAGGTCTTTCATCCAGGTGGTGGGGTCGACCAGGGCGGCGCGCAGGCATGCGTCGTCGTCGGTGACGACGGCGCCGTCGCGGGGGCCGGCGAAGGCTTGGGCGAAGGCGGCCTGGTGGTGTGGTGGGGTTGTGGCGCTGGTGACGCGGAAGCAGTAGACGACGCTGGGCTCTTTGGCTGTGCGGGGGTGGACGGCTCCGGCCCAGTGGGGGTAGTTGAGGATCGCGTCTTTGATGGCGGGGTTGCGGTGGGCGTCGCCGAGCCAGGCGTGCCACCAGTTGTTGTCGCGGTCGAGGAGTTCGGGTGGTTCGGGTTCTTCTTCTGGGTGGCGTAGCCGGTAGAGGAGTTCGGTGTAGGTGGCGTTGGCTTTGGTGTTGGGGAGGATGCGCGCGAACACGCCGACGGTTCTTGCAGCGATGTCGATTTTGCGGATGAGGATGTCCATGATTCCCAGGACGACGTCGATGATCTTGTCCGGGAGGATCGTCCAGCAGGTGATGTGTTTGTGGTGGCTTCCGACGCGGTCGAGGCGGCCGGCGCGCTGGCGCATGCGCTGGGGGTTCCAGGTCAGATCGTAGTGGACGCAGTGGCTGGCTTGCTGGAGGTTGACGCCCTCGGCCATTGCGTCGGTGCAGATCAGGACGTCGAAGTCGTCGCTGGGTGGTGCGATGGTCCCGTTGCGCGGGCTGTGGCCGGCGGTGTCGGGCGCGAAGCGGGCCATGAGGTCTTCGGTCTGGCGTGGGCTGGGCCGGTCTTTCGTGCCGAGGTTGGCGATGCGTCCTTGGAGCCGCTGAAACTTGGGGTCAGTGTCGGCGAGGTGCTGGAGGTAGTCGCCGAGGTCGGTGGTGGTCTCGCGGGCGCTGGCGAACACCACGATCTTGAAGCGCTCTGGCTGCCGGAGCAGTCGCAGGAGCAGGTCGCGGATTTCCCTCTTCTTCGGATCGTGGGGAATCTGGTGCCGTGCAGCGTTGGCCAGGGCGGACAACCGGTCCAGGTCATGTTCGAGGTCGGCGCGCATCGCGGCGGTGTCGAACTCGGATGCGGGGTAGATGGTGCTTGAGCCGTCGCTGTATCCACGGAGAAGGTCATCGGACTCGCCAGCGAGGCTGTGCCTTGTGCCAGCATCTTGCGGGGTGTCGGGTTCCCAGCCGGTGAGTGTGTCGATGAATCGTTGCCGGGCCGACGGTTCGCTGATGCGCACGATGCCGTGGTCGAGGTCGTCGAGGGCTTGCCGGACGGTGGTGGCCATGTTGGCGGCGGTCGCGGCGAAGGCGGCTGGGGACGATTCGATCCGTTTGCACAGCATGGCGCGGAGCAGCCCGAGGAGCTGAGGGTTGTCGGGTCCGCCGCCGCCGAGCCGGTAGGTGTCCTTCTGGTAGACGGCGAGGGTGAGCGGTTTGTGCGGGCGGGTGTCCTTGCCCAGGGTGGTGAGCATGGTCGCGAGGTGGCCGGGGAGCTTGTCTTCGGAGCCCATCGCTTCGACGACCTCGACGAACAGCCGCCTCATGCCGGAGGTGAGCTGGTATCCGATCGCCTGGTGTTCCAGGTGCGGGAAGGCCAGGTTCGATTCTGGGTAGGCGAAACGGATGAGGTCGCGGTCACGGCGCAGCATCCGGTCGGTGAGCTGCTGGGCGAGCCACCGGCGGTCCAGCTCGCCGAGCGGCCCGGCGTTGGCCTGCTCGCACAGGTCGGCCAGTTCGCGCCCGGTGGGGCTGCGTTCCAGTGAGCGGGCCTGGGTGAAGGTACGGCCACGCTGCCAGTGCGGTTCGAGGCTGTGGTCGGCGAGCGCGAGGAGTTCAAAGAGGTCCTCGGCACCGTTGTTGACGGGTGTGCCGGTCAGCAGCAGGACCAGCGGCCTGCTCGGCTGGGCTGCTAGGAGCGACCGCACCGCGCTCATCCGCTCGGTGAGCGGATTGCGCAGGTTGTGCGCCTCGTCCACGACGACGACCCCGTACACGGGCCACCGGTGCCCATGATCGCGTACCGCGCGCCAAGAATTGCCGATCTTCTCGTAACTGCGGTATTCAGATTGGATGCCGTAGAGGGCCATGTGCCGCATCCACATGCCTTCCAAGTTGGCGGGCCCGATGGTCAGCGCAGGGCCGGTGAATATTCCTGGCGGGTTGCGGATGATCTCGCCGGCGATGAACGTCTTGCCTAGGCCCACCTCGTCGGCGATCAGCGCGCCTCCGTACAGCAGGCACTTGCGGCGGACCTGGGCCAGCCCGTCGCTCTGATGGCTCTTGAGCGCGACCAGCGGTCCGCCTTGGGCGTTGACGTGCTCGCCGAACGCCTCGTGCAGGAACCGCAGGAACGTCAGCTCCGGAGGGAACGCGACCAGCCGCTGGCCGATCAGTCCGGCGAGGTCCAGCGGGGCGCTGCCACCCCACCAGATGTCAGCCTGCCCGGCAGACTGCCGGGCCTCTTCCGCGCCGATCTCGCAGTTGAGTTCCTGATTAGAACGTAGCCCGCCGAGAGTGAAGTTCGAGGAGCCGATCACCGCCCGCGTCCGGCCGCCGCCTTCTGTGATGACCGCCTTGGCGTGCAGATACCCCTTCTTGTACACCGCGACCTGCATAAGCGGGTGAGCGAGGAGCCGGGCCAGGTCCTGCAGCAGCGCGAACCGCTCACTGTTGATCGGTGTCTCGTTGAGCTCGGCGCGCAGCACACGGCCGAGGTGCTGACAACGCCGCTCAACCTTCTCTGCGCGCGCGTCGGTGGTGTGCGGGAGGTACATCATCTCGGCCTGCTCGTCAGGGACAACGCCGATCAGCAGGCGGACCTGGCACCCGGTCTCGATGAGTCTGCGCAGCCGTGGAACGAGGAGCATGAGCCCGCCGTACGTCACGAAACTCGTAACCAGAGTGACCCGGCGGCCCCCGTTCCCGCAGGCGCCCGCCAGCCACTGGTCCAGGGACCCGGCGACGCTTCGGCCTGCGGCGGCGTTGATGAACATACGAACCTGTTGCGGTGCGTCAGCGCGCATCATGGCGGAATTCCTTCCCGGAGTGGATGCCGGGGAGGGCTCTGCGCGCCTCCCGGACGAGAAATGCGCCGATCATGTCGGCGAGCTCGTCGCCGCGCGCTTTGACCAGGGCCGCGGTGTCAGAGCCTGCATCGGAGGCGGGGGGAATGGGGATGCGCTGGGAATCCAGGACTGACCGGGCAGGACGAAGGGCGTGGTAGGCGGCCCGGGTCCAGCCGCCGTGCTCGGCCAGGATCCGCGCGGTGTCCGCCGTGGCGACGGCGCATGACGCCAGTGACGGGCCGCCTGAACCAGGCCACAGATCTACCAGCTCCATGTTGGCGAACGGGAAGACCCGATCCGGGTCGGCGAGATCGACGACCCGCACCGTCGAAGCCACACAGGCCTGCGCGTACAGCGACGCCAGGCCGGGATCCGCACGCCGGCCGCGCGATGTCAGCGTCTGCCTGTCGAGCCCCTGCGGGCTGGCACTGCCCATCCGGGCGAGGAGTGCCGCACGCGCTTCGGTCCAGCCGGGTGCGCGATGGATGGCAGCGATGTCGCCCTGGGCTCGTTCCCGGCGGCGGTACCGGCCGGTTGCTGAGGTCAGGGCCAGCCAGTAGCCGGCGAAATCGTTCTGAGTTGCTGCGGGAAACCTGGCCGCCATATGCAGCAGTACCTCGATCGCGGCCGGCCGGGGCATCAGGCACTTCGAGACGAGTCCTCGGTCCCGCAGATACGACATCGTCGACAAGCAGGCTCCGGTCACCTGCGCGACGGCGGACTCCACAACACACCGAGCGGCCGGCGCGCCCACCGGCAGGGCGGTCACACGAGGAGTCACCCGGGCTAGCAGTTCCTCGAACAGCTCGGGCGTGACGCTGTCGTCGAACCCCCACCGCCGTGCGAGGAGCATGACCCGCCGCATTTTGCTCGGCTGCGTCGCTGTCGCGTTGCCCGCCGGTTCCGCGGTCGGCGCGCGTTTGAGCCCCGGCCGAGCTAGATTCCCCGTCCGGGCAGGAACGGGAGGAATAGGCCCGGAGGCTGTCAGCTCAAAAATCGGTATCGAGACACTGCGCAGGTGGCGCTGCACGCGCAGGAGGTCGGGCAGGAGGACACCCCGCTCGGCGTCATCGAGACGCAGAACACGGACGAGATCCTCATCGGTAAGGTCACCGGCG
Organism: Longispora albida DSM 44784; assembly: GCF_000379825.1. Classification (GTDB taxonomy): domain Bacteria; phylum Actinomycetota; class Actinomycetes; order Mycobacteriales; family Micromonosporaceae; genus Longispora; species Longispora albida. Next base: position 85,505 of record NZ_KB903834.1, on the reverse strand, counting down.
ACCAGGACCTTGACCGGCACATGCCGCCGATGGCCGCAGATCAGTGGCCGAAAACGAGGGAAGCCCGGCACAGTGAACACGACGGCGACTTCCAGGCGGTTGCCGCCCATGCTCTCCCAGCGCCAGCTCGGACATGACGCGGGGCGTACCCCGCAGCCACCGGCCAGCATCGCCGCAATCCGATGCCAGTTCACTGCCCCGCCTTCCGGCCTGAGCATCTGGCCCCGCCATAGCGTGCTCCGCGAAAGTCGCCAATCGCGAACTGCGAGTCCTCCGCCATCAATCGAGCGGGCGGAAGCCGAGCAGAGATCGCTGAAGAGCGCGGCGGTGGATGTGGCGATGACGCCGTCGAGGGCGGCCGGGCCACCAACAGTCAGCGAGCCTTCAGCTAGCCCAGCCAGCAGGTCTTTCAGGCCCAGAACCTCGTGAATGTGCACAGCGCCTCCCCTGACACCGATGGACGATGCCTGCGGGGGCACAAAGAACGCTAGTACCGGGGTACGACAGAAAACCGCGACACCCCGCAGCGCCGGAGCGCTGCCGATCGCACTTTCAGGAGGAAAGGTTACATACGCAGGAAAAGGGGCAGGCAGCGACTACGGGTCGCTGCCTGCCCCTTCGGCGGTTATCGGCGGACGATGTGAGTGCTGACCGACAGCAGGTCAGCGAGGCGCTCGCGTTGCCGTGGGCTCAGCGGCGGCGCGTTGTGAAGGATCTTGCTGATGGCCTCCTGGATGGCTAGATCGGTGTTGCTCGGCCGGGTGGTCCTGCTGTCGCTGGGTTGGCGGGGCCTGGGTACGCGCGGCGGCGGGTCCGGCTTGTGGTCGGGGTATGGGTGGGACGTGGACGGCATGGGGCTCCGGTGCGAGGGTAAGCGGGGCGAGGCCGGGCGAGAGCAGTCATGACAAGGCGTCTCCTTTGCTCGGTGCTGTGGTCTGGTTGGAATGTGGTCAGCGGGTGGCTGGGACGGGGGCCGGGAGCCGCAGCCAGGGCGGCTGGAGGCGGGACGGGCGTCGGGTTCGTGTCGGCCGGGTGGCGGGCCGGGGTGTGGGGCGGGGCATGGAGGGCTCCGGTCGGCTGGATGCTGGGCGGGACGGGCGGGGGACGGCGCTGGTGGTCACGGGCTGGCTCCGGGAGATGGAAGTTCAGCGAGCCGCCATCGCCGGGAGGGGTCGCTTCCGGCGATGCGCCAGACGGTTCCGGCGGGGTGGCCGTGGCCGCTCATGCTGGCCACGGTGAGCAGCCCGCCGGTGACGGCTGGGTGGGTGGTGAGTCTGGTGTGGAGTTCGTTTTCCTGTCTCAGGGTTTGCATGCGGATGCAGATGGCGTGGTCGTATTGCAGGACGCGGTGGAGGCGGGCGTAGCCGTCGAGTTTGGCGATCACCCGTTTGGTGGTTTCGGTGCCGCGGTCGTATTCGAGCCAGAACTGCCGGTGCCGGCCGTCGTGCTGCCAGTGGCCGTAGCCGTCGGGGCGCAGCCCGTCGCCGGTGGCGTTGCGGCGGCGGATGCCGGTCTCTGACCACCAGGCGTTCAAGGCCGTCCCGGTGTTGTGGCGGGCGTGGTAGGCGAGGTCGACGAAGAAGCCGTTGGCGCCGAGCAGATGCTGCAGGTCGCTGCGGGCGGAGAGCCTGTCGACCCGTGCCTGCACGGTCGCCTGCCTCGGGACGGGGCGGCCGTCGCGTTCGGCGAGGTAGCAGGCGGCGAGGTATCCGAGGCACCAGCGGTAGGGCTGGGTGCCTGCGGGTACGTGGATGCGGAATCGTGCGAGGACGCCGCGCTGGTGCAGGAGGGCGAGGCGGTTGCGTGCGGTGTGGAGGCTGGTGAACCCGAGGGAGGCGATGTGCTCGGTGGCGAGCACCTGGTGCTCGTCGAGGAGGTCGATGAGCCAGAGGTCGCGGGCGGTGAGGCGGGACAGTTCAGCCGACACGGGCCGCAGGGCCTGATCGGCAGCGGACGCGGGTACGCCCTTCGGGGTGGGGTGACGGGATGACATAGTCAGTCGCTCTTTTCACGGGGGTGCGGGATATAGGGGTTGAGCTGGGCTGTTAGAGGGGATGGGGCCGGAGGTTGGGGTAGGTGCTGGGGAACGGGCCGGTCTCCGGCCTGATCTCCGGCCCAGCCTCCGGGGTCCGGAGCCGCCGGAACCAGCGCATCGTCGGCGAGGCGAGCCGCCGGGCGGGCGGTGCGGAACAGCCGTGCTTCGGCCAGTGCCCGCCGCTGCTCGGCGGGCAGGCCCCGGGTTCTGGCTGCGGCCCGGAGGGCTTCGGCGCGGCCGGGTGTGGGTGGCGGTGGCGGGATGGTGGTGAGGCTGAACGGCTCGGCGTCGCGGCCGTCGATGACGAGGCGTACCACGACGCCGTAGGCGTCCCGGCGGGATAGATCCTCTGGGCTGAAGTAGGGGGCGGTGTGGTGTGCCCAGGCTTTCGCGTCGGCGGGTGCGAGGGAGAAGTACACCTTGTTACGCGCGTTGGCGTCGATCGCCGCAGCCATCTGCGGGGTGAGCTGCCCGCCATGCTGGTGGGCGAGGACCCATCCGAGGCGCAGGCCGCGGGTTTCGGCGAGGGCTTCGTCGATGGCGATGGGCAGGTTGAGGAAGTTGTGGCATTCGTCGATGATCACGGTCGCGTCGAGGCGGTCGTGTTCGTCGAGGTCGCCGCGCTTCCCCGCTGCCCGCAGCACGGATGCGAGGAGGAGGGAGCCGGTGAGGCGGACAGTGTCGTCCCCGAGTGTGCCTTTCGGCAGTCGCGCGAGGAGGATGCCGCCGTCGAGGATGTCCTGGAGGTGGAAGGTGGAGGCGGCGGTTCCGAGCAGGTCGGCGGCGAACCGCCGCGACAGCACCGCCCGCAGCTTCGACAGCAGGGGCCCGGCGTGCCGGGCTATCTCGCCGGGGGACTGGTGGTCGTGCCAGTCCCAGAACGTCTCCAGGCCGCCGATGTCGAGGGGGTCGGCGGTGCGGCGCATCTGGGCGCGGACCCGGCTGCGGAACGCCGGGTCGGTCAGCAGGATCGGCACGTCGGCGAGGGTGGAGCCGGGCACGTGCGCGAGGGTCGCCACGGCGTGGCGGGCGAGGTCTTCGATCCTGCCGCCCCAGGAGGAGGCCCACACTTTGGCCATGACCCCGACGAGGTGATCAGCCGTGTCGGCGGGGTCGGTGCCGAGGTCGAACAGGTTGAACGCCGCCGGAGCGTCCTTCTCATCCGGGTCGATCAGCACCATGCGGCCGGCTGCCTCGGCCGGGAGCCGGTGCAGCACGTCGCGGATCAGGTCGCCTTTCGGGTCGAGCACGATCACGCCGCGCCCGGCACGGGCCTCCCCGATGATCATGTTGAGGAGGAGTGTGGACTTGCCGGTACCCGTCGGTCCGGGTATGTGGAGGTGGTGGCGGGCGTCGGCGACGTCGACGCCGACGAGGTCGGCGCGCGGGTCGAGCGGCGGGTAGCCGAGGGCTTTCGGGTCGCTCCGGCGCGGGGACGACGCCGGGACGAGACGAAGCCGTGCGGGGACGGGCCGGGACGAGGCCGGTTCAGGGGACGGGTGGGCGGAAGAGCGGGACGGCCGCGCCTGGGCGCGGCCGTCCAATGGAGACGATGGGTGAGGGGTTCGCATCAGGAGAAGTCCTTGCTGTTGTGAGATTCAGGTTCGGTGCTGGGGTCGTCCGGGTCGCGGGGTCCGGGCTGGGTCCAGGCGCCGCCGCGCCAGGCCCACTCCGCTGTGTGCTGTGGTGCGGGGCGGCGTGCGTCGGCGGCGACGGGCCGGTGGACGGCTGCGGTGGTCATGCCGTACCGGGCTGGGTCTGCCGGGAGGCGGGCGAGGCTGCCGAGTTCGCCTGCGGTGACGAGGACCCAGTCGGTGCCGCGTGCCCGCCGGAACCGCAGCCACCTTCCGGCTTTGCGGATCCTGGCCGGGGTGAGGGCGCGGGTGACGGAGACGAATCCGTCGGCGGCCCGCCTCGCCTCGCCGCCACCGTGAGCATCGGGCGTGCTGATGCGGATGGTGGTGAGGAAGTGCGGGCCGTCGGCGAGTTTCTTGCGGGCTGCGTCCATCCCGGCGCGCTGCCACGCCTCGACCGGCGGCGGCCCGGGCGGGCGGTGCCCGCTGGCCGGGGTGCTGTTCGGGATGAACAGGTCCAGCAGGAACCGGACCGGGGCCGCCACACCCATAGCGACACCACCCGCAATGCGCTGGGGCCAGGTTTTGCGGGGCTTGGCCGGATAACGGGAGGCGTGCCTCAGCGCCGCCATCCGCTTATTCGGTACCGGGCGGACGAGGACCTGCACCATCACCGGCACATCGGCCTCGGCGATCGCGGAGTACACCGGCCGCAGCAGGTCCCCGTCGGCACCACCGCGTTCGGACCGCAGTCCCGGCGGCGTGGGGTCGTCGGTGAGCGGCCCGTGGTCGTTCACGACGGCTCGCAGCCGCCAGGCGGCCGTGCCGTCGGCGAAAACCGGGCCGGGGCTGCGTTCGATTCCCGCGCTTGGCCAGGCGCGGGTCAGTTCGGCGCGGGCCTCCGCTTCGGTGATCTTGCCGGGCAGCCACACCCCGGCCACCATCTTGCCGGTGGCGGGGTCGCGGCCGAACTCGAACGCGAGAGGCAGCGTGGCGAGCTTTGAGCTGCGGGCGGCTTTGCCCGTCAGGGCCGACAGCAGCCGCCATACACTCATCGCCCGCGCGGGGTCGGTGGAGCGGGGCGGGGTGACTTTCAGCCAGTAGCCGCGCCCGGCGGCCTTCTCGTGCAGAGCGCGGCGGGCCAGACGCAGGCCGGCCCAGCCCGCCACGAGAGCACCACCAGCCGGGGGCAGGACCGGCCACCATTCGGCGGCCAGCGCGCTTGCTGGGCCGAGGACGGCCTGCTCCCACCATTCGCCGGTGCCGAAGCCAGGACCGGCGGCCCGCAGCACGGCTCGGGCGGTCACCAGCGCGGTGTCCACTGTGAACAGGACAGACGACGCGGGCGCGGCATTAGCCGCGCCCGCCATGATCAGGGATAGGGGTTCAGACAAGAGAGGGGCTCTTCCGGGAGAGGTCCGCCGCAGCGGGCGCTGCGGCGGGATCGGGGCTCACGCCCCGGGTGGCGGCCGTGGCCGGAGGCGACGGCGGGAGGGTTGGTTGCGGTAGGGGCATCAGGGCAGGGCTCCAGGACGAAGAGGAGAAAGGGGGCGCGGCGCATAGCGCCGCGCCCCAGGATCGAGACGGTAGATGGACATCAGGCAAGACGGGTTCCCTTTGCGAGGAGGCAGGGTGGATGCCGCCGGGCGGGCGGCGTGCGAAGGGCGAGAGTTGCGGCCCCTACATACAGAAGGGGAACCGGATCCCGCGTTTCATCACAACTTCCGGCGAGAAACCGCGAAGATCCTCCGTTCGGCCGATGCGAGCACCGCAGGTATCAGCCGGTTGATCACCGGCTGCCGGTTTCTGCGGCGCGGAGTACGGCCAGGAGTTTCGACACCTCGGCGTTGCGGACGGTGTGGCCGTCCGCGCGGAGCTGGCTGGCGAGGTTGTCGCGAGTCAGCGGCCTGCCCGCCGCCCGCAGCCGTCCGGCGGCGACCCGGGCCGCCGGCAGCAGCCCCGGCTCGGCCGGGACGGGCTCCGCCAGAGCCGGCGGCTCCGAGGGCGCAGGCGGTTCTGAAGGTGCCGGTGGTGCAGGCTTCGGGTCCAGGACGCTGGCAAGGAGCTTCACCGCGATCAGCAGCGCCACAGCGGGCCAGCCAGCCACGACCCGGCCGACGAACCCGTGGCCGCCGACGGCGATGTTCGCCGCCATGCTCGCCGCGGTGCCCGCTGCCAGAGCGGTCCACGGCAGCCAGCCCGACGGGCGCCCGGCCCGCTGGTTGGCGAACAGCACCAGCGAGGCCACGACCTCCACCCCGTCCACAGACACCGGGAAAGCGTGCGACCGCCACCCGGACTCGCCATGCAGAACCGCCAGGGTCCGCATGTGGTCATACGAGATCGCAGCAGCAACCCCGGCCAGCACCGCCACGGTGACGGTCGCCGCCACCCGCACACCCCGGCCCGCGCGATCATCCCGCCCGCCGGGCGGATCGATATCCGAACTCATAAACCTCCCCGAAAACGGACCACTGGCCGTGGCACGGCGGCCACGGAAACGGATGAACACAGCTGAACAGTGCGATACATGAGGATTCCTTCGATGCGTGTGCGTGAGCTGCCCGTGCCGGTTCTGGCGGGAGCAGCGGGGCCTGCGTGTGCGGCCTCTACATACAGAAGGGGAACCAGGACCCCGGATTCATCACAACTTCCGGGAAACTACTTTCCGTCACCACGCCGCCACGGCGGATCGTAGGCTCACAACAGCCGCGTTACCGCAGCTCACAGACACGCGGCCGGGGGAAACAAGCCGGACGGGAGGGCGGCCAGTGACCGAAGATCCCGCCCAGGCTCCCGTGCCTCAGCCTGGGGCTGAAGACGGCGAGCCGAAGTCCCCGGAGGCAGAGGGCGCGATGCCGCTGAAGGTGATGCTCGGCCACGCAGCCCGCATCGAGCACATCGGCGTCCCGAAAGGCGTCCTCGGCAGGGAACCCGCCGGCGAGCTTCTCGCGCCACTGGATCTGAAGACGCTGATCCTGCTGCCGGCGACGCCGCTGGCAGTGCGAGATGCCGCCTGGGCCTACATCGCCGAGCAGGTCCGCGCGCTCGGCGGCGACTGGAACCTCATCGCCCTGGCCGCGGCATACCCGCGCCTGCGCCAGGCGGCCTGGAGCATCAAGCCCGGTAAGGAGCAGCCAGCCTCGGTCACGCACCCGATCCATAAGAGACTGATCGTCGAGTTCTTCGGCGTGCTCAGCGAACGCAAACCCGACGGCACCTTCCGCCTCGACATCACCGCCCCGCACATCGCGGTACGTGCCGTCGACCAGGCGAAATACCACACCCGGAAGTACTTCGAACGCGCCGCCGAGACCGCGTTCCACGAGAAGGCGACGTTCGACAAGACCATCGACCTCGCGTTCCTCGCGACCCGCCCGCTCGGCCGCTCCGGCGTACGCGACACCGAGACCCTGCACACCGACTACGCCCTCTACAGCCTCGTCAACGACACCCGCGGCAACCGGGGCGGCAGCAGGCTCACCCTCGACGACGCCGAACTCGTCGCCCGCACCCGATACGAATACACCACCAACACCGAAGGCGAACTGCGCACCAAGACCATCCAGGCCGCCGCCGCCGAACGCGGCATCCCAGCGACCGCCGCCGCGATGCGCCACAAACGCGCCATCGACCTCATCGCCGTACTCCTCGGCCACACCCCAGCGGCACAGGGCGGCGACCCGCCGCCCAGCCCCGCTCAGCCGCCCGGCACGAACCGCTCGGCCGCACCGGCGCGATCCCGGGCCTCCAAGACGCCGAGCACAGCTTCGGCGACCATCCGGGAGCCCTCACCGGACAAGTCCTCATCGACCCGCACCGCGTAACCGGGCATCTCATCCGTCAGCACCAGCACCGGCTCCCAATCAGGGGCGAACCGGAACACCACCGAGTACTCCTCACCCTGCACCAGCACCACATAGCCCCCGGCACCCGCCGTCACCCGTACCCGATGCGGCAACCGCACCGCCAGATCGGGCGCGTCCGAAAGAGCCTCCGGCACCGAATCCAGGTACGCCACCGGCAGCGACACCGACACCGCCGACACCAGATCATTGCCCGCAACAGCCGGCCCGGACTCGTCCGTCAGCTCCGCAGCCAGCGCCGCCGCCAGCTGCCACCGCTTCCGCGCGGCCTTCGGCAAAACGGGCGTCTGCAGCGGCGGCCTCGGGCGCAGCACACGCGGATCATCCACCGGAACCAGCAGCACCCTGTCATGCCCGCGCTCGAACTCGCGGCCGTGGGCCGCCAGCCACGCCTCACGGACCACCGCCGTACGCGACAGCCACTCCGCCCGGTCACGGGGCAGCCCGCCGCCATGCAGCACCAGCCCAGCCCTCCGAGCGGCATGCCGCCACCTGACGCTCCGGCTCCACCGCCTGCCCCCCACAAACAGCCACATTACTCACCCGCAGCACGGTTCCCTCCAGGCTCGCCGGGGTCCCCGCAGGGGCGGCGGGCCGTGGCCTGAACGCCAGCGAGATCCGCTTGCTCGCCAACGGCAACGGCGAGCAGATCAGTTCCAGCTACATCATCAGGGGCTTGTCGGAGGTGGAGCGGTCGTGGGCCGCAGGGCGAATGGCAGCAGTGCGAGGTGAATCTCGCGGTTGGGGTCGCCGACGGCGTGCATGACGAAGTCATGGCGGTCTTCGGTGCCATGCCGGCCGCGCCGCTTGAAGTTCGGATGTTCTTCGATCTTCGCCACGGCCTTGTCGATTATGGCGGTGACGTTGGCGTGGCGGATGAACAGCAGTAGGGCAGCTTTCGTATCACGCCAGACGAGATAGCCGAATAGCTGTTCGAGGGCTTCTTCGATCGTTTTTGGCCCCTTCCAGATCTTGCACTCGCCGATGAACACGTTGCGGTCCTCGATCCGGACGAGAATGTCGGTCTTGCCAGCACCGTTGAAGACTTCTCCGGCGGCGTTGCCCTGGAACACGCTGTTCAAGGCGATCAGGAGGATGTTGCGAATCTCCTCTTCGGACAGTTTCGCGGTCGTGGTGGGGCTGCGTTCCAAGCCATTGCGGGCGTTGCGCAGCACTTCCAGAGCATCTTCGTACTGGGGTTCGCTGAGCGCCGGTTCGGGCTTGAAGAGTCCCGCCTTCGGCCGGGCTGGCTGCCTGGCTACCTGAAGGGTCCGGCGAGTGACCGGGACACTGTAGGTCGCTGCGTCACCGCGTCGCCGGACGGGAATGCCGATGTCCGCCTGGATGTTCCGGACGTTGAGGAGTTCTTGCCGGCGGCGGGCGACCAGGCCAGGAACTTCGTTTACGACTCGCTGGTTGTGCTCATCGATCTGGGCACGGGACCAGGAGAGGTACTCCTCGATCTTGTCGATCTCCTGCTCGAAATGCGCCCGGATCGCGGCGGCGTCTGTGGCCGGCGCTTCCCAGGTGAGCCTGAGGTCAGCCTTGTTAACCGCAGCGATGCGGGGTGGGTTGAAGCCGTATGTTCTGGCCCGGATCATGAATACCTCGTGCTCACCGTCGAAGGGAACGATGACAGTGAGCCTGGGAACGCGCCGCTGGACCTGTCGGCCGAACTCGCTGTGCTGGAAGGTCGTCTCGGCTGGTTCGTCCATCCACCACTCGTCCCGGTGCAGTACCGGGCACCGAACGCTGCCCTTGTCGATGAGCTCCGCGATGGTGTCGGCCTCAGGTGTGCTGAGCAAGGCGTCTGGGTTTCGGTCTTGCAGGAGCTTGATCATGTGGCGGAAGGTGGCTTCGAGACCGCTGGACAGGTCTCCCTTGGAGAACAACAACACCGAGTCCATTGGACCATCCTGCTCCTGCGGTACGACAATCCGCGTTCGCCGGGGAGCCAACATTCGCGAGCGGTCCTTCGGGGTCAGTCTGCGCATGGGTCCTGGCCCCTCGACGCCCGCGTTGCGCATCGCAGCATGATCGCCGGCTACTCCGGCGGCGGCTCGATGTGGGTCGGCAGGCCCCTGCAAGCCGCAGCGCCCGGAACTCGCGGGTGCCGCCCGGAGCCGGCAGAAGGCCGTCCTCGACAGTCAGGACCTTGTTGATCCTGGCGAACACCTTCGGCCGTCGCCTCCAGCTCACGGTTGGCCCTCACCAGCGGCCCCATGAACGAACGACAATCGCTGCGCCGTACTGCTCGGCCTGTTCGCGAAAGGAGACTGGCCACCCGGCGACGCCCAGCCTGCACGTGTTGGGGTTACCTAGCCTGCGCGATCAACGACGAACCCACATCGGACATACCAGAACTCAAACATGAGATCACCAACCAAAACAACGTCACAATAGGGTATCGGTCTTCCCGACGCCGCCGATGCCCGCGATCGTGGAGATGAGCACCGCACTGGGCGCTGCCCTGCCGTAGTCGGGCAGCACGCCGTCGAGGAGTTCGAGCGGGCCGGTCCGGCCGGTGAAGTCCGGCAGGTCGGCAGGCAGCTGGGCGGGAACCGACGGGTCGCCGGCCTTGGGAGCCAGCCGCAGCTCCGGATCGGTACGCAGTACCCGCTGCTCCAGCCGGGTGAAGTCAGCGCCGGGGCTCAGCCCCTGCTGGTCGGCGAGCGCCGCCCGGAACCGCCGGGCCACCTCCAGGGCCTCTGGCTGCCGGCCGGCCCGGTAGAGCGCGAGCATCAGCTGCCCGGCCAGCCGTTCCCTGGCCGGGTCCTCGTCGACCGCCGCGGCCAGCTCGTCCACCAGCTCGGCGTCGCTGCCGGCCGCTAGCTCCAGGTCGGCCATCCGCTCCAGCACGACCAGGCGGCGCTCGCGGAGCCTGGCCCGCGCGCTGTCGACGTAGCCGGCGGTGATGTCGGCGAAGGCCTGGCCCCGCCACAGGGCGAGCGCCGCGCGGAGCTGGACGGGGTCCGCGCTGCCTGCCAGCTCCGTGAAGGTCAGCAGGTCCAGGCTCGCCTCGCCGAGGTCGAGCACGTACCCGGGGGAGCGGGTGACCAGCATGTCGGGCGCACCGGCCTGGGCGAGCGCCCGCCGGATGGCCGAGACGGAGCCCTGGAGCTGGGTACGCACGGTGTCCGGCGGGTTCTCGCCCCAGACGGCCCCGATCACCCGTTCGGCGGAGAGCACCTTGCCGGCGTGCAGCAGGAAGTATCCGAGGACCGCCCGGTGCCGGGGCGCGAGCGGCGGCAGCCGGACCCCCTGGCTACTCGCTTCGACAGGCCCCAGAACCCCGAACCACATGACCGCCCCCCACCTCGGTTTCCAGCCAGCCTAGACGCAGTCCAGCACGCGTCCAAAAGGCTGCGTAGCGAACGCATAGCGGTTCGGTAGCGGCGGGCGCGAAGCTCTTTTTGCGGGGCTGACAGCCCCGCAAACGGGGGAGGCGCGGGCCGCGAGGCCCGCGCCTCAAAACTTCTTACGCGTGGGTTTCGCACTGGTCTTCGGCGCCGGACTCGACGGCAGCGGCCGGAACCAGGTCCGGACCGGGGTCGCGGTGTCGGCCGGCGTGACCGGCCGGACGTTCGCCAGGGTGGCGAAGACGATCACGTTGCTGAGGTAGGTCTTCCTCGCCTTGTCGTACGCGCCGCCGCACGTGACCAGCCGCAGCCCCGCGTACGGCAGCGGGCCGTAGACCCGCTCGGCCGGGAACTCGTCCTTCTCGAAGGACGCGACGCCGTCGACCCGGAACTCGGCGACCTGGTTGTCCTTGCGCACGACCCGGATCAGCGCCCCGGGCTGGAGGGAGCCGAGCCGGAAGAAGACGGCCGGCCCGACGCGATCGGAGTCCACGTGGCCGGTGATCACGGCCGGGCCGAGTTCTCCGGGTGCCGCGCCGTGCCGGTACCAGCCGGTGAGGTGCGAGGAGTACACCGGCGGTACCTCGATCTCGCCGTCCTCGTCCACGCCGGTAGGTGTGACAGGTGCCCGCACGTCGATGCCGGGTATGTCGATCCTGACCGGCTCGGAGCGGGGCAGGCTCAGCGGCGGTGCCCCGGACGTGACGCCGGGCGACGGTACCGGGACACGCGACGGCGGCGCGGCCGCCGGGGCAGGCTGTGGTGGCGGCTCGGGCACGGTCACCCATGCCGCGACCAGCAGCCCGGCCCCGATCGCCGCCGGGAGTACGACGAAGGCCCCCGCCTTCCACCAGCGGCCAGCCCGCCGGCCCGTCCCGCGAGCCGGCTGCCCGCCAGAGGCTGGATCTTCCATGTCGGATCGTGACTACGCTTCGTCGCCGGTCGCGCGGCGCCGGCGCAGCAGCACCAGGGCCCCGGCCCCGGACAGCGCCAGTGCCCCGGCCCCGCCAGCGGCCAGTGTCATGTCCATGCCGTGGGACGTCGCGCCGCCGCCGGTTTCAGGAGCGCCGGCCGGCAGGATGGTGATGGGCTTGGAGATCGCGTCCGCGTCCCCGCACTTGACCCACACCTGGCTCGGTCCCGGTGCCAGGCTGCCGGCGTGGACACCGGTTCCCTTCTTCGGCACGGTCAGCGTGCCGCGCAGCCGCGCCCCGTCGCGCACGAGCGAGGCCCGGGCGGAGGTCTCGCCGAACTGGCCGCCGCCGAGCCAGAATCCACCAGCCTCGCAGCCCTCGACCAGGATGGTCAGCGTGCCGCCGAGTTTCACCGTGGCCGGCGAACTGAAGATGGACGGAGCCGCCTGGGCTGGGGCCGCAGCCAGACCCACGAGGGCCGCCGTGCCGCAGGCCGCCGCAGCCAGGGTGCGTGTAACTCGCATTGCCACTCCTCGTTTCACCGCGTGTCGCGGCACCCCTGCGGTCCGCGATCACACAGAAAACGCTACGGTCCGTACCCTCCAATGAGGAGGGTACGGACGCGCTGAGGTCCTTACAGAGCAGTGACGCGCACGGTTACGCCGACGGGCTGGCCGGGCGGCGCCGGCGGAGCAGCACCACGACCCCGGCTCCGGCCACGGCGAGCGCTCCGGCTCCACCTGCTGCCAGCCGCACGTCGATACCCTGGGAGGTCGCTCCGCCGCCGGTGCCGGCAGCGCCGGCCGGCAGGATGGTGATGGCCTTGGACGTCCTGCTCTCGGGCCCGGTGCACCTCACCCACACCGTGCTCGGACCGGGGTTCAGGTGGTCGCCGTGCCACTTCGGCACGCTACGGGGGACGGTCAGCGTGCCCTTGGAGAAGCCTTCGCCCGCGTAGGTGAGCGTGCCACGGGCCGGGGTCTCGCCGGACTCACCGCCGCCCAGCCAGAAAGTGCCGCCCGAGCAGCCGTTGGCCTGGACGGTCAGCGTGCCGCCCAGCTTCACCGTCGCCGGAGCGACGATCACCGGATTAGCGAGGGCTGGGCCCGATGCCATCGCTACCAGGGCCCCTGTGCCGGAGACGATCGCTGCCAGGGCGCGTACAACCCGCATTTCTTTACCCCTCGTGTACCTGCTTCGCGGGACCCCCGTGGCCCGCGATCATGGAACGCACGTTATCAGTACATATCGAGCAAATAGTGCGACTCGCTGCCGGCTGGCGCGCCCTCGGTGCGGGCGTCAGGGCCGGAGTGCGCGGCGGGCCGCCGCGGTGACCGACACATAGGACACCGTCAGTACCACCGCGCAGACGGCGGGGACCAGCCACCACGGTCCGGGGGCGATCGGGGTGCCGAGCAGGCCGGTACCGAGGAAGAGGAGCGGGAGTGCCGACAGGCCCAGGCCTGCGGCACACGCGCCGAGCCCCGACCACATCGCTTCCTGGCGGGCGACGGCGCGCAGCTGCGGCGGTGTCGCCCCGGCGAACCGGAGCGCGGCGAACTCCTCGCGGCGCCGGGCCGTCGCCGCGACCATCGAGTTGGCGACACCGAGCAGGACGTAGGCCAGCAGTGCGCCGACCACGACCAGGTTGAGTGCGACGTGCGGGTTGACCTTGCCGGACTTCGGCGTGCCTTCCGTGACCACGATGCCGGGCAGCCCGGACAGGGCAGCGCGGGCCTTCGCCGCGTCTACCCCGCTGACCAGGACAGCCGCGAACTGGTCGCGGGCCAGGCTCAGGCCGGGGGAGACGACCATGTCTCCGTAGCCGAGCTCGCGGCCGTAGATGGCTGCCACGGTCGCCGTGACCCTGCTGCCGTCGGCGCGGATCAACGCGTGTTTGCCGCCGACATCGAGGCCCTGGAACCGGGCGAAGCTCGCGCCCACCGCGATGGAGTCGCCGGTCAGGCCGGTCATGGCCCCCTCGCGGACATCCAGGTCCACCAGGCCGTCGGCGTCGGAGCCGAGCACTGTGACGGGATAGCTGTCCACGCGGTCCTTGCCCTGTTCCTTGAACGGCCACAGCACCGTGGTCTGGTCCCGCACCGCCACCTTCGCACCGGTGACACCACGGAGCTGGGCGAGAGCCTGAGCCGGCACGCCACCCAGGCCCGGAGCCGTCACAGTCAGCGCGCCCCGGGTGCTCGCCGCCAGCTCGGTGTCGTGCCCGTGCTGTGGCGTGGTCTGGACGAAGGTGTACGTGATCGCCAGCGTCACCGCCATCGCGAGCCCGGTCAGCGCCCCGGATCCGCGGCTGGCGTACGCGGCGAGGTTGTGCAGTGCCAGCCAGCCGGGAGCGCTGCGGTGCTCTGCCCGCCGGGCGAGCCAGCTGGCCGTGGCCCGCAGCAGCACCGGGCCGGCGACGGTCAGGCCGATCACCGCGACGATGCCCGCCGTGGCGGTACCGGCGACGGCCACCAGGCTCCGGGACACCAGCGGGACAGCCGCCATGCCCGTGGCGAGCACGATCAGGCCGAGGCCGGTCCAGGCACGGACCTTGGACGGCGACTGTGGTTCCGTGGCCGTCGCGGCGACCGCTTCCGTCGCGGGCAGCCGGGACACGCGCATGGCGGCACCACGGGCGGCGAGCTGGACCACGAGCAGGAACAGCGCTGCCGTCACCAGCGCGGGGAAGGGGCTGAGTACCAGCGGCAGCTCGGCGGGGATGACGCCCAGCCCGACGAACCAGTCCCAGGCGCGGCCGGCCAGCAGGTACCCGCCGGCGATGCCGAACGGCAGCACGACAGCCGCCGCCAGGGTCGCCTGAGCGGCCGCGAGCCGCCGGACCTGACGCGGCGTGGCCCCGACAGCCCGGATCAGCGCGAGGTCACGGCTCTGCCCGGCCACGTGCACGCCCAGCGCGCTGAGCAGCACGAACCCGGCGATCATCAGGATCACGCCGGCCAGGGAACCGGACAGGGCGATCAGCGTGCCCCGGCCGGTACCCGCGGCGACCGACTCCAGGTCGCCCCGCGCGTCTCCGGTGGCCACGCGGAGGTCCGTGCCGGACAGCGCGGTACGGATCCGCCCGGCCAGCGTCTCGCCGCTCGTGCCCGGGGCGGCCCAGACGGCGATCAGGTCGACGGCACCGGCCCGGTTCGCGAGGCGCGCGGCTTCGGCGTCGGAGAAGTACAGCCCGGGCGGAGGTCCATTGAGGACGGAACTGATCCGGTACGTGCTCCGGGTACCGCCGGTCACCACGTCGAGGGTCGCGCCGACGTGGACGCCCAGCCGGGTGGCGGAGGCCGCGTCGAGGGCGAGCTCGCCGGTGGCCGCTGGGGGCCGGCCGGTCATGGCTGGCGTGGCGGGAAGGGCTGCCGAGGACCAGCCGTGGCCTTCGGCGGCTGGTACCGGAGCGCCGTCGCGGATTGGTACGGCCGGGAAGGTCAGGTCGCCCACGACGCGGGATACGCCGGGGAGTGCGGCGAGCTGGGTGACCACTGTGGACGGAACGGGGGCGCGGGCTGGCAGGGGTACATCGATGTCTTCTTTCTGTGCCACCTCCTGCGGCGCGGCGATCAGGACATCCGCACCACCCAGCCGCCCGGTGGGAGCCTGGCCCCGCAAACCCGTCTCGCCGAGACTCACGGTCGCCGTGACGGCGAACGCTCCGATCAGGACGGCCAGCGCCACCGCGACCAGGCTGCCGGCCCTGCGCCGGGCTGTCGCCCAGCAGATCGCACCCATCTCGCCCATCATGCGGCAGCCCGCACCGGGGCGCGGTGGCCTGCGGCCACGTGGGTGATCCGGCCGCCGGCCATCGTGACCACGCGCCGGGCCCGGCCTGCGGCACGGAGGTCGTGGGTCACCATGATCACGGTCTGGCCGAGGTCGTCCACCAGCGATTCCAGCAGGTCGAGCACGCTGGCCGCTGTCACAGAGTCCAGGGCGCCGGTCGGCTCGTCGGCGAACACCACAGCCGGCCGGGCCACGAGGGCCCTGCACACGGCGACCCGCTGCCGCTGCCCGCCGGACAGCTCCGACGGCGCGCGGTGCAGCAGGCCCGTCAGGCCGGTGCGCTGCACGAGGCCAGCCAGCCAGGCACTGTCAGGCCTGCGCCCGGCCAGCCGCAGCGGCAGGGTGATGTTCTGCTCGACGCTCAGGGAGGGCACCAGGTTGTAGGACTGGAAGATGAAACCGACCTGCTCCCTGCGTACCTTCGCCCTGCGCGTCTCGTTCATCCGGCTGACCTCGGTGCCGCCGATCACGACCGAGCCGGAGGTCGGGGTGTCCAGCCCCGAGGCGCAGTGCAGCAGCGTGCTCTTGCCCGAACCGGACTGGCCCACAACAGCGAGGAACTCGCCGCGCTGCACCTGCAGCGACACGTCGTCCAGTGCGGTCACGCCGCCCGGGTAGGCCCGGGTGACCGAGCTGAGGACGACCGCGTCGGCGTTCATCGCTTCCGCCCTGCGCGCCCGGTGACGTGCGACACGACCAGCCCGGCAGCGCAGCATGTTGCCAGCGCGCCGGCCGCGAACGTGAAGACCGAGTGCCCGGTCACGGAGCCGGCCACGTTGATCGCCGTCGCAGGGACCAGCGTCACCCACAGCACGACTCGGAGGAGGCGGTGCCGGACGGCGGGTTCCGCCGGGCGGGCCGGCGCTGGGGCCGGGGCGAGACGGTAGGGGTCGGTCATCGATGCTTCCCATCGCTGTGAGTAACGGCTTTCCGATACCCATGACGCTAGGGATCCGGGCCCGCCGGCCCAATGCCACCAGCTACCGGGCCCAGGTACCCCCTGCTGTACTTCTCCGGTCGGCCCCGGCACTCGTGAGCCCCCGTCACGTACGGTTGCCCCGCACAGCCGAACGGAGTAGATCATGAACAGCACGCGGGCGTACCTGGCTGCCCGGGCCGCCGAAGGCGCACAGGCCTGGTGGCGGCTCGCCAAGGGCCTGGTGACCGGCGCGCTCGCCCTCGGCATGCTCGTCGTGCTCGTCTCGGTGACGACGACGGCGCTGATGACCGTCGGCCTGCCGCTCGTACCGGTCGCCCTCGGCCTGATGCGCCGGGTGGCCGACCGTGAACGCCGGCGGCTGGCGATCCCCAGCCCCCACCAGCCGCACCCGGGCGGCTGGCTGTCCCGGCTGCGCGGCACGATCACCGACCCGGCCACCCGCCGCGACTGCGGCTGGCTGGCCCTGCGGGCGCTGCTGCTGTTCCCGGGAGTGATCGTCGTGGCGCTGCCCCTGGAGGTGGTCAAGAACCTGACGTTCCCGTTGTGGTGGTCGGTAGTCCCGCCGGACCAGGCGCGGGGCGCCCTCGGCATCCCGGTCACCACGTGGACGGGCGCCTTCGCGATGATGACGGCCGCGCCCGTGTGGCTGCTGCTGGGCTTCGTGCTCACCAGGTACCTGGTCGGCCTTCAGGACAGCATCGGCCGCCGGCTGCTCGGTGTGAGCCCCGGCGTCGACCTGTCCACCCGGATCACCCAGCTCACCGCGACCCGCGCGGCTGCACTCGACGCGCACGCCGCCGAGCTGCGCCGCATCGAGCGTGCCCTGCACGACGGCGCGCAGAACAAGCTGGTCAGCGTGGCGATCCTCGCCGGAGCCGCCCGCCGCGCCGTGAACCGCGATCCGGCGAGCGCCGACGCGATGCTCGAACGCGCCCAGGCCGCCGCCGAGGAGGCCCTGGCCGAGCTGCGTACCGTGATCCGGGGCATCCTCCCGCCGATCCTCGACCAGCGCGGCCTGGATGGCGCACTCGCGGCACTGGCGGCCGGCAGCCCGGTACCGTGCACGGTCAGCGTCGACGTCCCTGTCCGCTGCCCCACCTCCGTGGAGGCCACGGCGTACTTCGTGGTGGCCGAGGCCCTGACCAACACCGCCCGGCACAGCGGGGCCGCGAACGCCGCGGTCGGTGTCCGCCGGGTGGGCGACGTCCTGGAGATCGAGGTCAGCGACGACGGCCGGGGCGGGGCGACCGAATCAGGTTCGGGGCTGGCCGGGCTGCGGGGGAGAGTCGCGGCACACGACGGGACCCTGGCCGTCTCCAGCCCGGCGGGCGGGCCGACAATCGTCCGCGTGGAGCTGCCATGCGGATCGTGATCGCTGAGGACGACACCCTGCTGCGCCAGGGCCTCTCCCTCCTGCTGGAGGGCGAGGGTTTCCAGGTGGTTGCCGCGGCCGGCGGGCCGGAGGAGCTGCTGGAAGCCGTGAGGGAACACCGGCCGGACGTGGCGGTCGTCGACGTGCGGATGCCGCCCACCCACACCGACGAGGGCATCCGGGCCGCCGTGCGGGCCCGGCGCGAGCAGCCCGGGCTGGCTGTCCTGGTGCTGTCGGCCTATGTGGAGCAGAGCTTCGCCACCGAGCTGCTCGCCGACGGGGCGAGCCGGATCGGTTACCTGCTGAAGGAGCGCGTCGGCCGCGTGGAGACGTTCGTGACCGCGCTGCGCCGGGTGGCCGAAGGCGGCACGGCGATCGACCCGGAGGTCATCGCGCAGCTCTTCGCCGCCCGCCGCTCAGGCGACGGGCTGGACCGGTTGTCGGCCCGCGAGCTGGAGGTACTCTCCGCGATGGCCGAGGGCCTGGGCAACGCGGCGATCGCCGAGCGGCTGTTCGTGACGGACAACGCGGTGCACAAGCACATCCGGAACATCTTCGCCAAGCTCGACCTGGCCCCCGACGACCGCCAGGACCGGCGCGTCGCGGCCGTGCTCCGCTACCTCGAAGGCAACCGCCGCTGACCACAGTGGACTATCACTGCTGTCACCCACCGCCCCGCCGTGGATCGATCGCGTCGGCCGGGCCGGTGACGACGACGGCGGGGAGCACGGGCTCCCTGGGGTCGTAGGCCGGCACGTGCCGCAGCTCGGCGGCCGTCGTGTTGAGCCGGACCATGCGCGTCTCGTGGTCGACCGCCAGGACCACGCTCGCCGGGAACGCGATCTCGTGCCCGGCCGCGCCCTCGAAGTCGATCTTCACGACCAGGACGTCGCTGCCGATCCCGGCCCCGCGATCGGTGCACTCACCGAGGAATCCGTCCAGCGTGACGGCCATCAGATGCCTCCCGATCGGGCCTGCTTCTTTCCTGGTACCCGATGGGGACGGCCGGAAAACCGCGGCGGGCACGCCCGCCGCGGTCGGAGTACCCGTCCTAGCCGCAGACCCGCCGCACCTTGAACGGCATCCGGGCCGGCAGCCCGGCGGCCAGGCTCAGCACCTGGCCCTCGGTGACCCAGGTACCCGTCCAGGTCCGCACGAGCGCCGTCGGCTCGTCGAGCCCCTCGGCGACGACGGTCTTGGTACCCGTCGCGACGTTCACGCGCAGCAGCCGCCCGGTCAGCTCGACCATCATCAGCTCGTTGCGGTTGAGCATCCGGATGCCGTCGGGGCCGGAGAACCGTTCAGTGAACGGGATCTCGGCCGCCGGCAGCGCCGAGCCGTCGCGGGCGATGCCGACGCGCAGCAGCTGCCCGGTACTCACGTTGCTCGTGTAGAGGGTCGACAGCCCGTCGAAGGCGATGCCGTCGATCTGGAGGCCGGGGCCGCCCGGACCCGTGAACAGCGGATCGGCCGACCACATCGACAGCGTCCCGCCGGTCGCCAGCCACGGGTTCGCCGTGTGCAGCTTCCACAGCCGGGCCGGGCGCTGCGGCACGGCCGTCGGGTCGGTCGCGTCCGTCACGTACACGTCGCCCCTGGCGAGCACCAGGTCGGCGCACAGTCCCTCGTCGGGGATGGTGTAGCTGGCCTTCATCGCCCCGGTACGCAGGTCGAAGGCCCGGAGCATGAAGGCCGCCTGGTAGGACGGGTCGACGGAGCACGCCCACAGCACGCGGCGCTCGGGGTCCACGGCCACGCCGCCGACCCCGATGTTGACGTCTTCCGGTACGAAGATCTCGGCGGTTTCCGACCCCGGCCGGAACCGGACGATCTCTCCGCTGATCAGGCTCGACACGTAGAGCGTGCCGTCGGGGGCCGCGGCGATGCTCTCCGGATAGAACTGCGAGCCGGGCAGGACGAGCACCTGCCCGGCGGAAACTTCGGTGGCTGGCTGCCCGGCGGCGGCGACCGTGCCGGGTGCCGCTGCCATGACGGTGACGCAAGCGAGGGTTATCAGTCTCTGGACGGCGTTTTTCATGCGCCTCTCCACTCTCATCGGTCCACAATTGGGGCACTAGTGCAGTGCCGGGCATCGACGGAGCGGACTATAGCAATATTCAGATGTCTGAGTCTTTCGTGGAGTATGCCGTTACTTCTTGATGTCGACGTGCATGATGAACTCGACCGCCTCGACGTGGACGAACAGGTTGCCCTGCCACTTGCGCGTGCCGAGCGTCGCGCCGATGTTCCCCTTGCCCAGCGCGGCCTTGTCCTGCGGCGGGGCCGAGCGGAACTGTGTGAGCGACGGGGCGGCACCCTGCCCGAGGTTGCTCGCCGCCGTCCACTGTGCCTGGAGCTTCGCGTACTCGGCCGGGGTGAACGCCTCGCCGTAGCCCAGGTACACCTCGCCGCCGAAGATGTAGCGCTCGACGCAGGTCCGCAGGATGTTCTGCGTGTGCTGGTCGTTGAACCGCTTGTCGCCGTTCATCGCGGCGAGCAGCGTCGTCCACGCCGGGCTGACCAGTGCGGTGCGCGCCGCGCGGTTGGCGGCCCGCTGGATCTCCTGCCGGTCGCCGAGCAGGGTGTCCTGGGCGACCTCGATGCCCTCGTTCCGGTCGCAGGCGATCCTGACCGTGGCGTCCCACTTGGTCTGCGTGGTCCACTGCATGTCGTAGTCGATCGAGAAGCAGTACTCCTTGAGCAGCTGCTCGGCTTCCTGCTGGCTGGCGGCGAAGGCCTTGCGCTTCGGTTGCATCGGGTGACCTCTCCATACCGGGCGGTGAGAAGCCAGCATGTCGCGCGGCCCAGCCCCCGGCAGTCGGTGATCGGGGCCCGCACTGTCGGCTACCCGACGCCGCCTGGCCGCCGGCCTGGCGATAGCGTGCTGTGAATGGACCTCGCGGGCGGAGCAGCTGACTGGCCGGCCTGGATATCCGCCATCGCCTCCGTGCTCACCCTCCTCTTCGCGGCTCTCGCCGGGTGGGTGGCTTTCCGGGTGTACCGGATCGAGTCCCGCCGCGACGAGGCGGCGGCCGCCGACCAGAGCGACCGGGCCGCGCAGGCCCGCCGGGCACAGGCCGCACTGGTCTCCGCCTGGTGGGGCAGGCACAGCAGCCTGCCGGGCATCTTCGTCCGCAACGCCTCAGAGGTCCCCGTCTACCAGGCCAGCGTGAGCCTGATCGACCCGGTGGGTGTCGGGCTCGCCGAGGTCGTCGAGCTGCCAGTTGTCCCGCCGGCCGATCAGCCGGTCTTCCACCCCGTCATGGGTATCGGCGGCACGCCGCGCGTCGTGTTCGGCTTCACCGACGCCGCCGAGCGCCGCTGGATCCGGGACCAGCGCGGCGGCCTGCACGAGAGCGACGACGCGCTGACGGTGTTCGCGGACCTCAACCGGTCGGCGGTGCTGCTGCCGCTGCTGGAGGAGTTCGGCAAGACACGCGGCGTGCGGGTCAGGGTCCGGACGGCGCACTGGGCGAATCTGCGGACGGAGTTCCTTGCGGCGTGCGCGACCGGTACCGCGCCGGACATCCTGATCGGCGCGCACGACTGGGTCGGGCAGCTCGCGGGGGAGGGGCTGATCGCGCCGATCGACCGCGTACCGGACGCCGCGAAACTCTTCGACCCGCTGGCCCTGCGTGCCTTCCAGCACGGCGGCGAACTGTACGGGCTGCCGTACGCGATGGAGAACCTCGCACTGATCCGCAACACCGCCCTCGCACCCGAGGCCCCATCCTCCATTGAGGACCTGATCGAGACCGGCGGCCGTCTCGTACTGGCCGGCCGGGCCACGGACGTGCTCGCGATCCCGATCGGCCCGTCCGGCAACCCGTACCACCTCCAGCCGCTCGTCTCGGCCGGCGGCGGGTACCTCTTCGGGCGGCTCGCGGACGGCACGGCCGACCTCACGGACGTCGGCCTGGACTCGGCGGCCTCGCTGGCCAGCTTCGAGCGGATCAGGGCGCTGGGCGAGGCCGGGCGGGGCGTTCTGCGCCGTTCGATGCTCACCCGGCAGGCGCAGGCGCTGTTCACGTCCGGCTACGCCCCGTACCTGATCTCCGGCCCGTGGGCGCTGCCGGCGATCGAGAAGGCCGGCACGCCGTACGCGGTGTCGGCGCTGCCCGGGTACCAGGGCGGCCAGCCCGGCGTGTCCTTCCTCGGTGTCCAGGGCTTCCTGCTCGCCGCGCAGGGGCGGAACAGGACGCTGGCCGCGGAGTTCCTGGCCGGGTACGCGACCAGGGCTGACGTCGCCCTCGCGCTGTACGAGGCCGAGCGCCGCCAGCCGGCTCTGCTGTCCGCGCGGGCCAGGCTGGGGACCGGCGGCGCGATGGCCGGCTTCGGCGCGGCGGGCGCTGGAGCGATCCTGATGCCGGCCAGCGCCGCGATGGCCGAGGTCTGGGAGATCCTGGGCGAGGCGGAGGCTGCCGTGATCGGCGGAGCCTCCGTACCGTCCACTGTGGGCGATGCCGCGACGCGCATCCGGCGGCTCGTACCCTGACCGTGGTGCTTGCGATTCCCAGGGACCGGGGAACCACAAGGACTCACACGCACTCACGCGAACTCGTAGGGCGCTACGGCGACGGGGCGATCCACAGCTCCGAACCGCTGGACGTGGTCAGGCAGTAGAAGTTGTTCCACCACACCTCGCCCGTCTCGGGGTCCGGCGTGGAGCCACGGAAGCCGGCCCGCAGGCAGTAGGTGTCGCTGGAGTAGGTCGACTGGTACACGTAACCGGCTGGGACGGGGCCGGGCGCGGCTGCCGCTGGTGCGGCGAGGCCACCGAGCACAGCGGCACCGGCGGCCGCCACGGCGAGCATCCTCTTCATCGTTCGCTCCGTTCTCGTGTTCCGCAGAGGGCCTAGCCGTAGATCCACAACTCGGAACCGCCGGACGTGGTCAGGCAGTAGAAGTTCGTCCACCACACCTCGCCCGTCGCGGGGTCCGGAGTGGCGCCACGGAAGCCCGCGCGGGCGCAGTGGGTATCCGTCGGATAGGTCGCCGAGTAGACGTAGCCCTCCGGTACCGGACCGGGCCACGCCGAGGCCGGGGCGGCGGAGAAGCCCAGTACGGCCGCCCCCGCGACCGCAATCGTTAGAATTTTCTTCATCGTTGCTGCTCCCTTGAACGTCTGAGTGTGAGCAGCCTATGGAGATGCCTGTCGATGCGGCAAGAGGTGGAAGCCGTCATTGGCACACGGGTACCGGCGCCACTGTCTACTGGGGAGGCTCCACCAGCCTGAGCCGGTTGCCGAACGGGTCGAGCAGTTCGAGGCACAGCCCGATCTCCGACTCGTCGAGCCCCGGCCGGAGGTAGCCGTAGTCCCTGGCCGTCAGCTCCGCGTGCAGCTCCCGCACGCCCGTCGCCTCCACGTACGCCGTCGAGCCGGGCGTCGCGTCCCCGTGGTGCTCGGACAGGTGCAGGACCAGCCCGCCCCGCGAGACCTGCATGTACACCGGCGCCACGCCGGGGAAGCGGTGTTCCCAGTCGACTGTGAACCCTGCGTAGCCGACGTAGAACTCCCGAGCCTTGGCGAGATCGAAGATCCTGAAGATGGGAACGGTCCGGTGAAAGGTCACAGCCATGCCGACCATCGTGCAGTGTGGCAGAGGCCACCACCAGCGAGCACGCGGCGAACATGTACGCAGGGTTAACGTGCTTCCATGATCAGCCTGCTCCCCTCGCACGCTGCCACCCGTTCCCTCATCTACAGCACGCTCGCGGCCTCGGTGTCGCGCGGGCTTTTCGTCACGATCAGCATCATCTACTTCACGAAGCAGATCGGGCTCACCGCCACCCAGGTCGGCCTGGGCATGACGATCGCGGCCGTGGCCGGCATGTTCAGCGGCGTCCCGGCCGGCTACGTGGCCGACCGCGCCGGCCCGCGCGGGATCGCCGTCCTCCTCGGCGTGATCAGATCCGCCTTCCTGCTGCTCTACCTGGCCGTGGACAACTTCCTTTTCTTCGTACTGGTGGCCTGCGCCATCGCCGTCTTCGACGCGGCGGGCGGCGCGGCACGGGGAGCCCTCCTGGCCTCCGTGGTGCCGTCGGAGGACCGGGTGAAGGCCCGCGCGATCCTCCGCTCGGTGACGAACGTCGGCTGGGTCGCCGGAGCCGCGGCGGCCGGCGTCGCCCTGCACTACAACACCTGGACCGCGTACGCGGCGATGTTCGTGATCTGCGCGGCGGCCTCCCTGGCCTCCGCCCTGCTCAACCTGCGCATCCCGGCCGTCGCCCCGATCCCGCGCGCGGCGTCCGGCCCGAAGCTCGTCGTCCTCCGCGACCGCCCGTACCTGTCCCTGGCGGTCCTCAACGGCATCCTCTGCATCCACTACGGCATGCTCAACGTGGCCGTACCGCTCTGGGTCTCCGAGCGCACCAACGCCCCGGCCTGGGTGATCGCGGGACTCGCCGCCACCAACGCCACCGTGGTCGTCTTCCTCCAGATCCGCGCCAGCCGGGGTACTGCCGACGTCGACGGCGCGGCCAGGGCCCAGCGCGCCTCCGGCCTGCTCCTTCTCGGCGGCTGCCTGCTCTACGCGCTCGCCGCCGGGCAGCCGGCCTGGGTGGCGGCGGCGTTCCTGTTCGCCGGCGCGCTGGTCCACGTGGTCGGCGAACTCCGCCAGGCGGCCGGCTCGTGGGGCATCGCGTTCGGCCTGGCCCCCGACCACGCCCAGGGCCAGTACCAGGGCCTCTACGACACCGGCTTCTCGCTCGCCAACATCATCGCGCCGGCCCTGCTGACCACGGTGGTGATCGGCTGGGGGTTCGGCGGCTGGCTGCTGTTCGGCGTGATCTTCGCGGTGACCGGGCTCGCGGTGCCGCCGGTCGCGCGGTGGGCGCAGCGCACCCGGGTACAGGAAAAGGAACTTGTGCCGGCCTGATAAGCCGGCGGGTTAATTCCGAACGCAAAATGAGCAGCGCCCTGACAATCCACACTGGATAGTCAGGGCGCTGTGCCTTTTCCGTCCTCCGAGCCTGGCTGCTCGGCCGAAGGGAACGATCACGGCACTGTGTGAATGTCGTGGGGTGACTTCACCGGAGAATGACGCCACGGACACCGAGCTGGCCAATGACGGGCACGTCGGGCAGCCAGCCGGGAAGAGTGTTCGCCGGCGCGCCCGCGAGTTTCTGATTCCCGCCGTCGCGGTGTTCCTCGCACTCGGCTGGGGATTCGCCATCTACTACTACCGGACCGGTTCTGCGGCGATGGATGCACGCGACGACGCCCTGGCCCGCGTCAGCGTGCTGAACAACCAGGTCAGCACGCTGAACAACCAGGCAGCCGATCTGAAGGGCCAGCGCGACGGTTATGCCAGCCGTGAAGTGGCCAGGCAGCAGCACGAAGAGCAGGTCAAGCAGCGTGAGAAGGCCGTCGCCGACCGGGAGAGCGCAGTCAAGGGACGCGAGGAGGCTGTCACCGCACAGGAGAAGACGGCCGAGCAGAACACGATCCGGGAGGGCACGTGGGCCGTCGGTGTCGACATCCAGCCGGGCACCTACCGGACGAAGGAAATCGTCACCGGCCAGTGCTATTGGGAGATCAACTCCGACGCTAACGGCGACGACATCGTCGCCAATGCCATTGTCACGGGCGGGCGGCCCACCGTGAATATCGCCAAGGGGCAGTTCTTCACGACCAAGCGGTGTGGCGAATGGGTGCGCGTGTAGAAAAGCGATTGGCCGGGACAGCATCTGCTGTCCCGGCCAATCGCTTCCGTTGTTACTTGCGGCGGAGGGTGACCAGCGGGGTCAGCATGCCGATCGCCGCGATCAGGGTGACGACGCCGAGGGCCGTCCGGTAGTCACCGAGCACGTCGGCCGCCTGGGTGGAGCCGCCGGAGGTGATCACCGCGGTGACGACGGCCAGGGCGATCGCGCCGCCGACCTGGAAGGACGTCTGCACCAGGCCGGAGGCCAGGCCCTGCTCGTGGTCGGCGACCCCGTTGGTGGCCTGGATGTTCAGGGCCGGGAAGGCCAGCGCGAAGCCCAGGCCGATCAGGATCATCGTCGGGAGCATGACGACCAGGTAGCTCGGGTCGCTGTCGATCCGGAGGAACAGCGCGTACCCGATGACGAAGGCGATCAGCCCGGCCGTCACGACCTTGCCAGCCCCGAACCGGTTGACCAGCGCACCGGCCCGCGGCCCGCCGAACGCGACGATCAGGCCGGCCGGCAGCAGCGCCATCGCCATGCCGAGCGGAGACCAGCCGAGCATCGACTGCATGTAGAGCGCCACGATGAACTGGAAGCCGACGTAGGAACCGAGGACGGCCAGCGCGGCGAGGTTCGCTGCGACGACGTTGCGGTTACGGAAGATGCCGAGCCGGAGCAGCGGGTGCTTCACCTTGCTCTCGATCGCGAGGAACGCGCCGATCAACAGGGCGGACACCGCGAAACCGCCGAGCGTCTGGGCGCTGGTCCAGCCGGCCTCGGGAGCCGAGACGACCACGTAGACCAGGGTCAGCAGGGCCAGGGTGCTGGTGATCGCGCCGAACACGTCGTACCCGCCGCGCGCCTTCTCCTTCGCGTCAGCCGGGATCAGCTTCACGCCGAAGGCGAGCACGGCCAGCGCGACCGGCACCGGCAGCAGGAACGTCCACCGCCATCCGACCTCGGTCATCAGGCCGCCCAGGATCAGTCCGGAGGAGAACCCGCTCGCCCCGCAGGCGGTGTAGATGCTCAGCGCCCGGTTACGCGCCGGACCCTCGGGGAAGGTGGTCGTGATGATGGACAGCCCGGCCGGGGCGGTGAACGCGGCGGCGACACCCTTGACGAACCGGCTGCCGATCAGGAGCGCCGGGTCGTCGACCAGCCCGCCGAGCAGGGAGGCGACCGCGAAGATCGCGAGCGCGGTGAGCAGGACCTTGCGGCGGCCGAGCAGGTCGGCCATCCGGCCACCGAGCAGCAGCAGCCCGCCGTAGCCGAGGACGTATCCGCTGACGATCCACTGGAGGGCCGACGGCGACATGTCGAGCTCGGCGCTGATCGACGGGAGCGCGACACCGACCATCGAGACGTCGAGTCCGTCGAGGAAGAGCACACCGCACAGGACGATCAGGGTGCCCCAGAGCCGGGCGGTCCAGACGGTGGGAGCTGGTGTGACAGGAGGGGTTGGAGTGGCGAGGGTGGCCGTTGAGGTCATGCGAAGCAATATACATGCATCCGCAACTAGTGCAACAGGATTAAGTTCCACCTCAAAAAATGTCGATGCAACCTGATACGATCTCGGGCGTGACCACGGAAGCTCAGCTCGTCTCGACCTGGCGCGCGCTGCTGGAGCGCTACCACGCGACCTCCTGTGCCCTGGACCGGGCGCTCAACGACGGCCATCAGCTCGGCATGAGCGAGTTCGAGGTGCTGGAGCGGCTGGTCGAGGCCGAGAACGACGGCGGGCCAGCGATCCACCGCCGGGTCCAGGAGCTGGCCACGAGCGTCCACCTGAGCCAGAGCGCGCTGTCCCGGGTCGTCGCCCGGCTGGAGCGCGACGGCCTGGCGCTGCGGGTCATGTGCCCCTCCGACCGGCGTGGCATCTACGTCCAGGTCACTGAGGAGGGACGCGAGCGGTATGCGGCGGCGCGCGTCACCCACCGGGCGATCCTCGCGGAGACCCTCGGCTCGTCATAGTTTTCCCTCGTCCCGGACCGGCGCTGAACGGCGGTGGTTGGCGTAGCCTGGGCACACCTCCCGCTCGTCCTGCCTTCCCGGAGCACCAATGCCGTCTCGTCGCGCGGCCGTCATCGCCGCGGCCGCAGCTGTCACCGCCCTCGTCATGCTCGCGGCACTGTGGACAGGCAGCCGGATCGGCAGCGAACCGGTACCGGTCGCGATCTGGGGCGGACCTGCTGTGACCTCCGGCTGGCCGTCCCCGCCAGCGACCTCGGCGCCCGCACCCGCCACCAGCTCACCGTCCTCGCCGGCCGCCACCCCGCCGGGCACCCGGCCGCCGGTCAGGCCGACGCAGGCCGGCCCGCCGCCCGGCGGGGGTACCGGGCCCGGCGGGTCGGTGAAGTTCACCGGCAGCGAGGCCGTGGCGCTCACCTTCGACGACGGGCCGGACCCGGTGAACACGCCCCGGCTGCTCGACATCCTCAAGCAGCACGACGTCAAGGCGACCTTCTGCGTCGTCGGGTTCCGGGCGCGCGACCATCCCGACCTGGTACGGCGGATCGCCGCCGAGGGCCACGCGCTGTGCAACCACTCCTGGCAGCACCTCTTCGACCTCGCCCAGCGCGGCGCCGACTACATCCGGGCCGACCTCCAGCGCACCAACGACGCGATCCACAACGCGGTGCCGGGCGTGCCGATCCGGTACTTCCGCGCGCCCGGCGGCAACTTCACCTTCCCGCTCGCCGCGATCGCCCACGAACTCGGCATGCACTCCATCTACTGGGACATCGACACGCGGGACTGGGAGAGCACCAAGTACGGCACCGGCCCGGCGATGGTCAACCACATCATCGGCGTCGTGAACGGGCAGACGAGGAAAGGGTCCATCGTCCTCGCCCACGACAACGGCAAGCCCGACACGATCGAAGCCTTCCGTACCCTGACGCCGCAGCTCAAAGGCCGGTTCAATCTGATAGTGCTGCCTTGACCCCGCCCGGGGCCGGCGTGCCGGGGCCCGGCCAGTCGTTGTCGGCGCCGAGCAGCGCGCGGGACATCCTGGTCAGCAGGGCGTCGAGGTCCGGCTCCTGATCGGGTTTCCAGTCGCCGAGCAGCGCGACGAGCCCGGCCCGGCGGATCGCGAAGAGCTTCTCCGCCGCGTCCTCCCCGGCCGGGGTCAGGCTCAGCACCCCGTCCTCCGAGCGGGTCAGCATGCCCTTCGCGATCAGCGGCTCGGTGTGCTGCCGGCCTTCGTGCACTGTGGTGTCCGCCAGCTCGGCCAGCTCCCGCTCCGGCATCGGGCCGAGCCGTACCTCCGAGCTGAGCCGTTCCCCTGAGCCGTGCCGCCCGCCTTGCTTCGAGGCCCCGGGCGACTCCGGCTGTGCCAGCCGGGACACGATCCAGCAGCCGGCCGGGGTCAGGCCGAGCGTGGAGGTCGTGGCCAGCCACTGGTAGTAGCCCTTGCGCAGCTCACCGTCCACCCGCTGCGACAGCGCCCGCTCGATCTCGGCCAGGCTGGTCCGCTGGGTCGGTGCCGCGCTCAGCCCCTCACCCATGTCGGTGGCCCGGAGGCTGTCGCGGAGCGGTTCGTCGCGGAGCATGACGGCGAGGACCAGGGCGATCAGCGCGATCGGCGTGGCGATCTGGAACACGGTCTGCAGGGCCGCCGAGTACGCGTGGACGAAGTCGGCCATCACCTGCGGCGGCACCCTGCTCGGATCGGGGGCCACGCCGCCGCCCGAGGGCAGGCCCAGCTTGGCCGACTCGGTAGCCAGCCGGCTCGCGAAGATCGTCCCGAAGACGGAGACGCCGAACGAGCCGCCGATCGAACGGAAGAACGTGACGCCGGAGGTGGCGGTGCCCAGGTCCCGGTACGACACGGCGTTCTGCACCGCGATCACCAGGACCTGCATCACCAGGCCCAGGCCGGCCCCGAGGACGAAGAAGTACAGGCTGTACACCCCGGCCGAGGTCCGCTCGTCCATCGTGGACAGCAGGAACATGCCGAACGCCGTGACCACGGAACCCACGATCGGATACACCCGGTACCGGCCCGTCCGGCTGATCAGCTGCCCGCTGCCGATCGACGTGAGCAGCATGCCCAGCACCATCGGCAGCATGTAGACCCCGGACATCGTCGGCGTCACCCCGTGCACCACCTGCAGGAACAGCGGGATGAACGTCAGCGAGCCGAACATGGCGAAGCCGACAACGAAACTGATCGCCGAGCCGAGCGCGAAGATCCGGATGCCGAACAGGTTCAGCGGCAGCACCGGCTCGGCCGCCCGGCGCGCCGACCAGTACCAGCCCAGCGCCAGCACGACGGCCAGCACGCCCAGCCCGATGATCTGCCACGAGGCCCAGGGGTACATCGTGCCGCCCCAGCTCGTCATCAGCACCAGGCAGGCCACGGCGGCGGACAGCAGCGCGATGCCCAGATAGTCGATCTTGTGCTGGGTGTGCACCTCGGCCGAGTGCAGCACCGAGGCGATCACGATCAGGGCGAGGATGCCGATCGGCAGGTTGATGTAGAACACCCAGCGCCACGACAGGTGGTCGACGAACAGCCCGCCGAGCAGCGGCCCGGCGACACTGCTCACCCCGAACACCGCCCCGAACAGGCCCTGGTACCTGCCGCGGTCCCGGGGTGGGACGACATCGCCGACGATCGCGGCGGCCAGCGCCATCAGGCCGCCGCCGCCCACGCCCTGCAACCCGCGGAAGGCGATCAGCTCGCCCATCGTCCCGGCCTGCCCGCAGAGCACGGAACCCACCAGGAAGATCACGATCGAGGCGAGGAAGAGCTTCTTCCGGCCGTACTGGTCGCCCAGCTTCCCCCACAGCGGCGTCGCGATCGTCGACCCGAGCATGTACGCCGTGACCACCCACGACAGGTGCTCCAGGCCGCCGAGGTCGGAGACGATCGTCGGCAGGGCTGTCGACACGATGGTCTGGTCGAGAGCGGCGAGCAACATGGCGAGCATGAGCGCGCCGATGACCACCTTCACGCTGCGCTGAGGCTTCACAAGCCTGACAATACGGGCGAAGGGCAGCCCTCACCGGCTACTTCAGCAGCAGCTTCCCCATCCGCCGCGACGCGATCGTCAGCCCGATCGCCGCCAGCGCGGCCAGGTACACGGCGTGACCGATCAGCCCCGGCCCGACCTGCCCGGTCGTCAGCCCGCGCAGCAGCTCCACCCCGTGGTACAGCGGTGTGACCTGCACGAGCCACTGCGCCCACGCCGGGAACAGCGCGATCGGGGCGAAGGTGCCGGAGAAGAGGAACATCACGTACATGATGCCGGTGACGTAGTCGAAGTCCTGCCAGGACCGCAGGAAGGTCGCGATCGCCATGCCCAGCCCGCCGAACGCCAGGCCGATCAGCAGCGCGCCCGGCAGCGCGAGGACCGCCCACCACGAGGTCGTCAGGTCCATCACGGCCATCACGACCAGGAACGCCGCCGAGTACGCCCCGCCACGGGCCAGCGCGAACGACAGCTCGCCCCACGCGATCTCGTTCGGCCCGACCGGCGTGGCCAGGAAGGCGTCGTACAGCTTCTGGTACCGCATCTTGCCGAACAGGTTGAACGCCGACTCGATCATCGCCCCGCTCATCGCCGACTGGGCCATCATGGCCGGCGCGACGAACAGCGCGTAGGACATCGGCTCGCCGTCCACGGTGAACGTGCCGCTGACCAGGGCGCCGACCCCGATGCCGATGCTGAACAGGTACAGCACCGGCTCGAAGAAGCCCGAGACGATGTTCCACGGCAGCCGCTTGTACACAACGACGTTCCGCTCGAACAGCGCGCTCGCCCGCTTGGCCTGAGCCACCATCGTGAGCATTGTGGCCCCTCTACTTCTGCAGCCGTCGGGTGAACGAGGAGTGCGCCAGGAACCAGCCGGCCACCAGCCACACCAGCAGGTACGCGGCGTGCCAGCTCGCGGCGTTCGTGAACGCGCCGAACGCGAACTGCCGCGACAGCTCCACGGCGTGCCACAGCGGCGACACGTACGCCAGCGGCTCCAGCCAGCCCGGCAGCCGCTCGACCGGGAAGAACACCCCGGAGAACAGGCTCAGCGGGATCAGCACGAAGCGGAACATCAGCGAGAAGTTCGCCGCCGACGTGACCCGCGCGGCGAAGGCGATGGCCGGCCCGGCGCACGCCAGCCCGACCAGCCCGGCGACCGGCAGCGTGCCGAGCAGCCACGGGCTGTGCACCGCGCCGAACACCGCCATCACCAGCAGGAACGCCCCGGCCCCGACCAGCACCCTGGTCAGCAGGAACCCGAGCAGCCCGCCCAGCACGTCCCGCACCCGCACGGGCGTGGCCTGCATCGCGTAGTAGTACCGGCTCCACTCGAAGTTACTGAAGACCGGGAAGGTCGACTCCCCGACGGCCAGCTGCATCGCCGTGGACACCAGCAGCCCGGGAGCCAGGTAACTCACGTAGTCGACAGCGCCGAGCGCCCCGCCCCGGTCCACATACGTACCGACGCCGAGCCCGATGCTGAGCATGAACAGCACCGGCACGATGAACTGGCTGAACACGCTCCCTTTCCAGGTGCGCCTGTAGCCGATCAGCTCGTAGTGGTAGCAAGCCCAGGCCCGCATCAGTCGACCAGCGTCCGGCCGGTGATGTGCAGGAAGACGTCCTCCAGCGTGGACCGCCTGGCCAGCACGGAGGCGGGGACGACGCCACGGGCGTGCACCTCGGCGATGGCAGCGTCGCCGTCGGCGGCGTAGAGCAGCAGCCGGTCGGGCAGGGTCTCGATCCGCTGGGCGATGCCGTCGAGCTTCTCCGCGATCGAGCCCAGCTCGTCCATCTCGTTGAGCGAGAAGCGCAGCTCGACGACCTCGCGGGTGGAGTGGCGCTCGATCAGCTCGCGCGGCGAACCCTCCGCGACGATCTTCCCGCCGTCCATCACGACGAGCCGGTCGCACAGCTGCTCGGCCTCGTCCATGTAGTGCGTGGTCAGCACGAGGGTCACGCCGCGCTGCTTCAGCCGGAACAGCCGCTCCCAGACCAGGTGCCTGGCCTGCGGGTCGAGCCCGGTGGTCGGCTCGTCGAGCAGCACGATCTCCGGCTCGTTGATCAGGGCGCGCGCGATGGTCAGCCTGCGCTTCATCCCGCCGGACAGCGGCTCGACCCGGTCATTGGCCCGTTCGGTGAGCTGGACGAACTCCAGCAGCTCCAGCGCCCGTCTGCGCGCCTCGGCCCTGCTGATCCCGAAGAACCTGGCATACACCGTCAGGTTCTCCAGGACGGACAGCTCGACGTCGAGGTTGTCGGTCTGCGGCACCACGCCCAGCCTGGCCTTGATCTCCGCGGCGTGGGTCGCCGGGTCGAGGCCGAGGATGCTCAGCTCGCCAGCCGTGCGCGGCGAGACGCAGCCGATCATCTTCATGGTGGAGGACTTGCCGGCGCCGTTGGGGCCGAGGAAGCCGAAGGCCTCACCCGGCTCCACCTGCACATCGATGCCTTTGACGGCGGTGAGGTCACCGAACCGTTTCTGGAGCCCGCGGGCGGTTATCAGAGCCACGCCTGACGGTAGCGTGCGGCTACGACATTTCCGCAAGTACTTTCCCGGTACCGGGCGCGCTGCGGATATCTACGAGGACAACTCGGCCGCGACCTGCTCCTGCCGCACGACAGCCGTCGGCTGCGGCTCGGAGTACCTGGTCAGGGCGAGCACAGCCACCAGCGTCGCGCAGAAGCCGGCCGCGGCCAGCCATTCCAGCCCGGGGACGATCTGGTCGCCGAGGAAGAGGAGCCCGAGCGCCGCCGCCGGTACCGCGGCCGCCGCGTCCATACCGGCGATCGCCGCCATCGTCGAGCCGCGCTGCATGGCGATCGCGAGCAGCAGCGAACCGGACAGCGAGTGGACGATGAGCAGGTACAGCAGGGGGTCGGTCAGGAAGGTGACGGGCTGGCTGACGTTCGCCAGGGGACGGCTGGCCAGGGCCGCCGCGCCGAAGTTGAGCCCGGCGAGGCAACCCAGCGTTATCGACGCGCGGACCCCGCTGAGCCGGGTGGCGAACACCCCGGCCACCGCGATCCCGGCGAAGGCCAGCACGAGCAGGGCGATGCCCACCCAGCCGATCTCCTTGGACGGTGCGGGCTTCGCGGAGACCACGAGGCCGACCAGCCCGACGCCGAGCAGGCCCAGCAGGGCGACCTCGGCGCTCGGAAGCCGCCATTTGAGCACGAACACCCCGAGGATGGCCGTCACGCCCAGCCCGGCTGTCATGCACGCCTGGACCAGGAACAACGGCAGGTCCTCGCGGGCCAGGAAGGCCAGCACGAAACCGGCGATCTGGCAGAGCAGTCCGAGCAGGTACACGGGCTGGGTCGCGAGCTTGGCCAGCAGGCTCGGGTGCAGGTTGTCGGCGGTTTGCTCCCGGTTGACCGCGATCGACTGGAGCAGGTTGGAGACACCGTACGCAGCGATCATCGCCGCTAGGAAAAACCAACCCGAAGACACCCGACCCACGATAGCTGGGTCACTCGCTGTGCACAGCGGTGGCGGGCACAGATCACTCTCCGGTACCCCAAAGTCACTCGCCGAGGTGTTAGTCGCCGAGGTGGTCGAGCAGGACCTCGTGCAGCTGCCCGTTACTCATGATCACGCCGTCGCCGTGGTTCAGCGGGCGGCCGGCCCGGTTCGTGCACCGGCCGCCGGCCTCGGTGATGATCGGGATCAGGGCCGCCATGTCCCACAGGGCCAGCTCGGCCTCGACCATCGCGTCGACCGCGCCCTCGGCGAGCAGCATGTGCCCGTAGAAGTCGCCGTAGGCCCGGCTCCGCCAGGAGCCCCGCATCAGGTCGAGCATCGCGTCGAGCTTGCCGGCCTCCTCCCAGCCGCCGAGCGAGGAGTAGCAGAAGGAGGCGTCGGAGAGCTTGCCGACCTCGGAGACGTGGATCCGGGTGGCGTTCGACGCGTGCTTGCCCGCGAAGGCGCCGTGCCCGCGTGCCGCCCACCACCGGCGGCCGAGTGCCGGGGCCGAGACCAGCCCGAGCACCGGCTCGCCGCCCTCCAGCAGCGAGATCAGCGTCGCCCAGATCGGCACGCCACGGACGAAGTTCTTCGTGCCGTCGATCGGGTCGATCACCCACTGCCGGTTACCCGGGCCAGCCGCTGCCGGGGTGCTCCCGAACTCCTCGCCCAGCACGCCGTCGCGCGGGCGGCTGCGGGCCAGCGTGGAGCGGACGGCCTTCTCGACGGCGGTGTCGGCGTCGGTGACGGGCGACAGGTCCGGCTTGGCGTCGACCCGCAGATCGAGCGCACGGAAGCGGGAGAGGGAGATGGCGTCGGCTGTGTCGGCGAGGAGGTGGGCCAGCCCGAGGTCGTCCGTGTAGCGGGTCATGGCGAAAACCTATCTGATCTGAGTGTCGGTGGGGCTGTGGACTATCTCGCGCCGTTATCTTTGACGGAAGTCGATGGGAGGTTGAGCGATGGTCGCTG
The DNA here is from genome assembly GCF_000379825.1 of Longispora albida DSM 44784. GTDB lineage: Bacteria > Actinomycetota > Actinomycetes > Mycobacteriales > Micromonosporaceae > Longispora > Longispora albida. The sequence goes on along the minus strand of NZ_KB903834.1, from coordinate 50,583 downwards.
GCTTGCCTTACCGGACGGCGTTCCATACCGGCCTTCCATTCCGCGAAGCGCACGAGCGCACGGAGCAGGAGCTGTGCAAATGGCTGCGCGGCAAGCGGTACGACATAGCGGCATACGAGAATGAGCAGCAGGACCTCGCGCCGGACGCCCATATGCGCTACGTGAGCATGACGGGGACGCGTGGCTGGCAATTGCGGGAAAGAACGGCGATCGGCACCTGGCTGACGACACTCACCGTGCATGAGGAAAGCCCGTCGAGAAGCTGGATTTCCCTCGACGTCGAGCACGTTCCCTTTCCTGGTTACGAGCCTCAGCGGGCCGCTGTTCCCCGGCTCGCGCGCCTGTTGCTCGAAGAGTTCGACGCTTATGACGACGAGGCTGTGCTCCGGCCGGAACCGGAGCTGATCCGGCCGGACCGCGTGGAGAATCTGCTCGAACTCGTCTGCGCGCCGGACCGGCGGCTGCCAGTCGTGGTCGCGGCCCCGCACCAGTGCCGCCCGTTCGACGACTGGCGGCACGAGGTGGCCAGGCTGACGGCCGACCTGCCGGGCCTGGCGAGTGTGTACATTCTGGACCCCACGGCGCTCACCGAGTTCAACGGCGGCATGGGTGACGGCCCGCACCACGTCGGCCCCGGCGCCGTCCGGACGTACCTGGCGGAGACCGACCCGGCCGTCGCCGACGACGCGCTCCGCCACCGGGTGCTGTCCGGCCGGCGTATCGAGGCTGATCCGGCCCGCGCCCGGCAGGTACTCGGGCTGCTGCCCCGGCAGCTCGCGGCGAACCGGCCGCGCCCCGGCGCCCTGGCCAAGGTGACCTTCGCCCGCCAGCGCACGTCGCCGGAGTCCCGCTCGCCGGAGGCTGAGCTGGCTGGCCTGCGCGTCAGGTACCTGGACCTGGAGCACCTGCTCAAGGAGACGGAGTGGGAGCGTGACCGGGCCAAGGACCAGCGCGACGATCTCGACAGCCGCCTCTTCGACGCGCACGGCGAGCTGGAGGCCGAGCAGCGGCGGCGCAGCCGGCTCGCCGACCGGGTGCGCTATCTCGAACGGCTGCTGTGCGACTCGGGGCACGGCGACCAGGTGTACACCGAGTCCTCGTACGCCGACCCGCCGAAGTCCTTCGACGAGCTCCTCGACCGGATCGGCGAGCTACCACGGATCGTCTTCACCGGCGACCGGCACAAAGCGCTGAGCCTCGACGACCAGCACGAGTATTCGACGTGGGCTGTCGGTGCCTGGGACGCGCTCCGGGCGCTTTCCGACTACGCGGACGCCAAGGCGGACGGCACATTCACCAGAGGTTTCTACGCGTGGTGCAAGGAGCCGCCTTCCGGCGCGCTGGCCATCACCGCCCGCAAGGTGGTGCGCGCGGAGTCGGACACTGTTTGCCACAGCGCGAAATTCTCCGGGTACAGAATGCTGCCCTGTCCTGTGACGATCGACCCGAGCGGCCGCGTTTTCATGGGTGCGCACATCAGGATCGGGGCCAGCGGCAGGGTCTCGCCGCGCATGCACTTCCATGACGCGGTAGCGGCCGATGGCAATGTCTACATTGGATATATCGGCCCGCACCTGCCGAACACCCTTACGAACTGATCCCTTCCTGGTACATGCTGACCAGCAGCCCGTAGCGCGCTTCTTCCGGCCCGGCCGGCTCGATGTTCTCGGCCAGCTCCGCCAGCGCTGCCCGCAGTTTCGCCGCCTGCGCCGCGGTCAGCCGGACGTGGCGCAGGGTGAGCAGCGGGTCGTCGGCCGCCCCGGCGATCTCCTCGGCGACCGCGCCGAGCAGCGCGCTGGTCGAGCCGATCGACCGGGGTTCGAGGTCGATCCGGCGGGCGGAGCGCTGGTAGTACTGCTCGGTGCCGCCCCGCACCTGCTTCGTCGCGATCACCCGGACCATGCCGGCCTCCCGCAGCACCTTGAGGTGGTGGGCCACGTTGCCCTTCTGCGCGCCGAGCCGGGCGGCGAGCTGGGCCATCGTGGCTGGCTCGCCGAGCGCGAACATCAGGCGCTGGCGGAGCGGGTGCCCGAGCGCCTTGAACTGCTCGGGAGTCGTGATCTTCAGGTCGTCGTCCACCCCTAAAGTGTCTGCGAATGTTGACGCTTTGTCAAGAGCATGCTCTAGTACCGGACATGGACATCACCAAGATCACCCAGGACACCAGCGCCCTCGTCGCGAAGCACTACGTCTTCCCCGACCTCGGCGGCCAGCTCAGCGGCCTGATCAGCACCCGGGCCGCCGACGGCCACTACGCGACGGCCACAGGCCCGGAAGAACTCGGCGGCCTCGTCACGGCCGACCTCCAGTCCGTCAACGGCGACAAGCACCTGCGGTTGAAGTACCACGCCGAGGCGCTGCCCGACCTGCCCAGCGCAGAGATGATGATGGCTGAGAACGCCCGCGACGCCGCCCGCAACCTCAACGGGGTCGCCAGGATCGAGCGGCTGCCCGGCAACGTCGCCCTGCTCGAACTCGGCCCCCGGCTCTACCCGATCGAGATCTCCGGCCCGGCCATCACCGCGGCCATGCAGGTGGTCGCCTCCGCCGACGCGCTGGTCCTCGACCTGCGGGGTACCCGAGGCGGAGACCCCCGCGTCGTCGCGCTGGTGTGCAGCTACCTCTTCGACGGCCGGCCCGTGCACCTCAACGACATCTACGACCGGGCGCAGGACAGCACAACCCAGTTCTGGACCCTGCCGTACGTGCCCGGCCCGGCGTTCGGCGGCACCAAGCCGATCCGCGTCCTCACCAGCCCGGACACCTTCTCCGGCGGCGAGGAACTGGCCTACGACCTCCAGCAGCTCGGCCGGGCCGTCCTGGTCGGCGAGCGCACGGGCGGCGGCGCGCACCCCCGGATCGGCATCCGCCTCCACCCGCACCTCGAACTCACGGTGCCCACCGCCCGGGGCATCAACCCGGTGTCCGGGACGAACTGGGAGGGCACCGGCGTCATCCCCGAGATCGAGGTACCGGCGGCCGAAGCCCTCGACGCCGCCCTGAAGTCGCTCTAGCTCCGGTCCGGCCCCGACAGCTCCTCCCCGGCTCGCGAGGCGAGCAGCCGCCGGTACGAGGCCAGCCGGCGCGCGTCGGCGTTGCCGGCCGCGACCCACCCGGTCAGCGCGCAGTCGGGGGAGTGCTCGTCGTGCTCGCAGTTCGGCGGGCAGTCCAGAGTGCCCTCCACCAGGTCACCGAACCCGTGCAGCAGGCTGTGCGCCGACACGTGCGCCAGCCCGAACGACCGGATCCCCGGTGTGTCGATGATCCAGCCGTTGCCACTGGCCAGCGGCAGCGCCACCGCACTCGTCGACGTGTGCCTGCCCTTGCCGATCGCGCTCACCACGCCGACCGCCCGATCCGTGCCGGGCACGAGCCGGTTCACCAGGGTCGACTTCCCGACACCCGAGTGCCCGATCAGGACGGAAAGCCTGCCCTCCAGCCGGTCGAGCAGCTCGTCGAGCGGGGCGTCCGGGCTCATGGCCAGCCAGTCGAGCTCCAGGTCGGCGTAGTAGCCGAGCAGCTCGTCCGGCTTGGCCAGGTCCGACTTGGTCAGGCAGAGCAGCGGCGAGATGCCGGTGTCGTACGCCGCCACCAGGCACCTGTCGATGAATCCGGTCCTCGGCGGCGGATCGGCCAGCGCCGCGACGATGACGAGCTGGTCGGCGTTGGCCACCACGACGCGCTCGGTGGGATCGTCGTCGTCGGCCGTCCGCATCAGCTTCGACGCCCGCTCCTCGATCCGGACGATCCGCGCGAGCGAACCGGCCGACCCGCTGGTGTCGCCGACCAGCGCCACCCGGTCGCCGACCACGACGGACTTGCGGCCCAGCTCCCTGGCCCGCATCGCGGTCAGCTCCCGGTCACCGGCCACACACGTGTACCGGCCACGGTCCACCGCGACCACCAGGCCCGGCTCGGCGTCGGCGTGCTTGGGGCGGGTCCGGGTACGCGGCCGGGAACCCTTCCCCGGCCGCACCCGGACATCGTCCTCGTCGTACTCCCGTGCCTTCTTCAGGATCCTGCTCCCAGCAGGCTGGCCCACAGCGCCGGGAACTCCGGCATGGTCTTGGACGTGCAGCCGACGTCGGTCAGCTCGACGCCCGGCACCCGCAGCCCGACCACGGCGGCAGCGTGCGCGAGCCGGTGGTCGTCGTACGTCTCGAACACGGCGCCGCGCAGCTTGCCCGGCACGATGTGCAGCCCGTCCTCCGTCTCGTCGACCCGGGCGCCCACCTTGGACAGCTCACGGGCCAGCGCGCCGAGCCGGTCGGTCTCGTGGGTCCGGATGTGGCCGATGCCGCGCAGCGTCGACGGCCCGTCCGCGAGGGCGCACAGCGCGGCGATCACCGGGGTCAGCTCCCCGACCTGGGAGAGGTCGGCGTCCAGACCCCGCAGGTTGCCAGTACCCCGGAAGGTCAGGCCGTCGGTGTCCAGCGTCCACGAGCCGCCCATCGCGGCCAGCAGGATGCGGAGCTGGTCGCCTGGCTGCGTCGTCGAGCGCGGCCAGTCGAGGACCTTTACCTCCCCGCCGGTCACCAGGGCCGCGGCGAGGAACGGGGCGGCGCCCGACAGGTCCGGTTCGATGGTCCAGGCGCGGCCGGAGAGCTTGCCCGGCTCGACCTGCCACACATCCGGTACGGAATCGTCGACACCGGCACCTGCGGCCCGCAGCATTTCCATTGTCATGCGCAAATGTGGAGCCGAAGGCACGGGTGGCCCGACATGGCGGACGGTAATGCCCTGGTCGAAATCGGCCCCGGCGAGCAGCAGCCCGGAAACGAGCTGACTCGATTGAGAGGCGTCAATGGTGACTTCTCCGCCGGTCACCCGGCCCTGACCGTGCACGGTGATCGGCAATCCGTCACCGGTCACCTTCACTCCCAGTGCGCGCAGCGCGTCGAGGAGTGGCTTGAGCGGACGCTGCCGCGCCCGGGGGTCGCCGTCGAAGGTGATGTCACCCTCGGCCAGCGCCGCCACCGGCGGCAGGAAGCGCATCACGGTGCCGGCCAGGCCGACATCGATGTGCGCCGGGCCACGCGGCGGGCGTGGCCTGACCGTCCACAGTTCATCATCGTCGGTACTGACCTGCGCGCCGAGCGCGCGCAGCCCGGTGGCCATCAGCTCGGTGTCGCGGGCCCGCAACGGCCGGCGCAGAGTCGAGGTATCGAGGCTTGTCGCTGCAAGGACGAGTGCCCGGGCTGTCATGGACTTCGATCCGGGCAGCCTGACGGCGCCGTGGATTGGCCCGGTGGCGAGCGGGGCGGTCCAGGGGGTCTTTGTCACCGTTCTAGTCTGCCGGGTCACGCAGCGCTGTGGAGCCCGGCCCGCCGGATAACCCTGAGTGGCCGAGTGAACTGTCCGGATATGTGGGTTCTTGTGATTTCAGTTGTTGAACAATGACCGTCGAAACTCTTTACCTCCCGCCGATATGTGCGGTAGAACACAGCGCCGGCCTTCAATACGGGCCGGTGTTACGGGGGAGGTGGGTAAATGACCCGGGCGCGTATGCCACGCCCGCATGAAGTCGACGCCGCACGTCGTGATCCACGGCTGCGGCTCGCGTACGAACAGCGGAATCTGGAAGCCGGATGGCGGGTCTACGGACGCTGCCGATCCGTGGACCCTGAGGTGTTTTTCCCCGCGCCGACCGAGCGCGACCAGGCGGACGCGGCAATGGCCCTGTGCGGGTCCTGCGACGTGTCGGGCGCCTGCCTCGCGTGGGCGCTCGACTCAGGGGACTGTAACGGAGTCTGGGGCGGCACGCTGCCCCGTGAACGGCGGGCGATGCTCGTCGCCTGGCGGGCCGGGGAGGACGACGAAACCTTCGCGCTCGCCCGTCGTTAGACAGGACGTACCCGGCACCTCGCGGGGAACCTCCACAGCCTGACCCCGGCACCGGTGAGCCAGCTCACCGGTGCCGGGTGAGGGAATTCCCCGGGCGAGGAGGCTGTTGCCCCCTGTGAAGCTCCGCCCTCCCGCGGAGTGGGAGAGGGGTGGCGACGTGCCGATGATGCTCCAGGAGCAGGCCAAGACTCAGGTTCACGACCTGCTGTCCGCGCCCGATTGGACCCCGGACGGCCCTCCTGCCCCCGGCGTATCCTCCTTGAAGAGGCGGACCAGGGGGGATGGCGGCGTGGTGGTGGCTGACCGGCAGGACCGGCGGGAACAGAGAGCGCGTTTCGAGAAGGACGCCATGCCCTTCCTCGACCAGCTCTACGCGGCTGCCCTGCGGATGACCCGCAACCCGGCCGACGCCGAGGACCTGGTCCAGGAGACCTTCATGAAGGCCTTCGCTGCCTTCCACCAGTTCGAGCAGGGCACGAACCTGAAGGCCTGGCTGTACCGCATCCTCACCAACGCGTACATCAACTCCTACCGCAAGCGGCAGCGGCAGCCGATCCAGGCTCCGACCGAGGAGATCACCGACTGGCAGCTCGCCGAGGCCGAGTCGCACACCTCCTCGGGGCTCAAGTCCGCGGAGACCGAGGCGCTGGAGCGCCTGCCGGACTCCGACGTGAAGACCGCGCTGCAGCGGCTGCCGGAGGAGTTCCGGCTCGCTGTCTACCTGGCCGACGTCGAAGGCTTCTCCTACAAGGAGATCGCCGACATCATGGGCACCCCGATCGGCACCGTCATGTCCAGGCTGCACCGCGGCCGGCGCAGCCTGCGGGGCCTGCTGGAGAACTACGCCGCCGAGCGCGGTTTCGCGGCTGCGAAGCAGGAGGTCTGAGTCGTGATGTCTGACGGCTCCCACGAGAACGAGGCTGACTGCCGCGAGGTCCTGGCCGAGGTCTATCTCTACCTCGACCTGGAGTGCGACGAGAGCCGCCGTGGCCTGATCCAGCAGCATCTGAACGAGTGCAGGCCCTGCCTGCGGGAGTTCGGCATCGAGCAGGAGGTCAAGGCGCTGGTCGCCAGGTGCTGCGGTGGGGAGTCCGCCCCGCTCGAGCTCCGCGACCGGCTCCGGTTGCGGATCGAGGAGATCGCCGCCGAGCCCTCCTTCGAGGCCGAGCTGCGCGACCGCCCGTAAACCCCTTTTTCCTGTACTGACAAGCCAAGGGCCGGTCCCCGATCACGGGGGCCGGCCCTGAAGCTTGTGCTGCTCGCGTCTGGAACTCGTCCTCAGGCGTTGGGACGACGGCCGTGGTTGGCCTTGCTGTTCTTGCGAGCGCGCTTCTTGCGAGCCTTCTTGCCCATCGTCATCTCCCTTGGACTTCTCTTGCGAACCCGTCGAGCTTACTAGTGGCGCTCGTTCGCCGATGCGGCAGCCGTGATCCGTGATTGGATCAGGCGGAGGGCACTCAACCGCTGTGGAAGGGGCTGGCGATGTCCGGGGAGATTCGTTCAGAGATGTCGGCGAACGTATGGAAAGTGGTGACCCTGCCCGGCGCGAAGGTGGCCGAGGGCGACACCCTGGTGATCCTCGAGTCGATGAAGATGGAGATCCCCGTGCTCGCCGAGGCTGACGGTACGGTGGCGGAGGTCGCGGTGCACGAGGGCGACGTCGTGCAGGAGGGCGACCTGATCGCCGTCATGGTCTGAGAGTCGGGTACGAGTGTGCTGATCAGGGAAGCTGTCCCGGCGGAGTACGAGCGGGCCGGGCAGGTCTGCGTCGCGGCGTACCGGGCGGCCGGGCAGGTGACGCCGGAGACCGAGCGCTACGCGACCGTGCTCGCCGACGCGGGTACCCGGGCGCGGGAGTGCGATCTGCTGGTCGCGGCCGGTGACGACGGGGCGATCCTCGGCACGGTCACCTTCTGTGTCGCCGGGCAGGAGTACGCCGAGCTGGCTCAGCCGGGCGAGGCCGAGTTCCGGATGCTCGCCGTGGACCCGGCGGCCCAGGGCCGGGGCGTCGGGGAGGCGCTGAGCCGGGCGTGCGTCGAGCGGGCGCGCGAGCTGGGCTGCTCGGCCCTGGTCCTGTGTACCCGGGAGGACGCCGTGGCCGGCCCGGCCCGCCGCCTCTACGCCCGCCTCGGCTTCACCCGCACCCCCGGGCTGGACTGGGAGCCGCTGCCGGGGGTCGAGCTGCACGCCTGGCGGCTGGAGCTCTAGGTACCGAGGGGGTCCGAGCTGGTCAGCTCGCCGGCCACCAGCAGGATCGCGTCCTCGATCTCCTGGTCGGACTTCGCGTGCTCCTCGCGGAACATCCAGCCGACGTGCATGACCATGATCGCGGCGACGGCGCGCATCCGGTCGGGCAGGCCGGACTCGGCGGGGGCCAGCAGCTGGCCGAGGCCCTTCATCTTCGCCTTGAACCGCTGGCCGGCGTCGAGGTGCGCCAGCGAGGCCTGGTTCTCCTGGAGGAACCGGATCAGCTTGACGCTGCTGCGGATCTCCGCCGTGTACCGCTGGACGATCGCCGCGCGGGTACCGGCGCCGGGCGGCTGCTCCTGGCCCCAGGCGATGATCGCGTCCACCCTGGACATCAGCGAGTCGAGGATGCCGGTGAAGATGTCGTCCTTGGTCTTGAAGTGGTAGTACACCGCGGCCTTGGACACGTCCAGCCGCTCCGCGATCTCACGGAGTGACGTCTTCTCGTACCCGCGCTCGGCGAAAAGGTCGAGCGCCTCGGCCATGATCCGTTCACGGGTGTCCACGTGTGCCGCCTTGGTCAAATCGACTTGCCGGTCGGCAAGTAAGCGAGCTATCTTCGGCCTCGAGTCTACTAGCCGGTCGGCAAGTAAGTGGGGTTCAGTCGTCGCCCCGCAACGGCCATGAAGGTAAACGGAGCCCTCCGCGTGACACAACCAGCCAGCCGGCGGGAAATACTCGCCGTGCTTCCCGCCATGCTCCTCGTGATGCTCCTGGCCATGCTGGACAACACCATCGTCGGTACCGCGATGCCCACGATCGTGGGTGACCTCGGCGGGATGCAGCACTTCTCCTGGGTCGCGACGAGCTACATCCTCACCTCGACGATCACCACCCCGCTGTACGGCAAGCTCGGTGACCTCTACGGCCGCAAGAAGCTGTTCATCACGTCGATCGTCATCTTCCTCGCCGGCTCGGCGCTCTCCGGCCTGGCGCAGGACATGACGCAGCTGATCGCGTTCCGCGCGGTGCAGGGGCTCGGGGCCGGCGGCCTGATGGTCGGGGTCATGGCGCTGATCGGTGACCTCGTGCCCGCTCGCGAGCGCGGCAAGTACCAGGGTTACTTCGCGGCCGTCATGGCGCTGGCGATGGTGGGCGGCCCGCTGGTCGGCGGCTTCTTCACCGACCACGTGTCGTGGCGCTGGTGCTTCTACGTGAACCTGCCGCTGGGCGCGATCGCCCTGGTCCTGGTCGCGATCCGGCTGCACACCCCGGTCAACAAGATCAGCCACAGGATCGACTACCTGGGCATCGGGCTGCTGTCCGGGGTGTCGGCCGCGCTGGTCCTGCTCACCACCTGGGCCGGTACCGAGTACGCCTGGGACTCGCCGCAGATCATCGGCCTGGGCCTCGCGGCGGTGGCCGGCCTGATCGCCTTCCTCTGGGTGGAGGCCAAGGCCAGCGAGCCGGTGCTCCCGCTCAACCTGTTCGCCAACCGCAACTTCTCCCTGACCGCCGGGATCGGCTTCCTCCAGGGCTTCGCGATGTTCGGCGCGATCATGTTCCTCCCGCTGTACCAGCAGCTGGTGCAGGGTGCCTCGGCCACCAACTCCGGCCTGCTCCTGCTGCCGCTGATGGCCGGCATGATGGGCGCGTCGATCGCGGCGGGCCAGGCGATCTCGAAGACCGGCAGGTACCGGTTGTTCCCGATGGTCGGCGCGGCGGTCATGACGATCGGCATGGTGCTGCTGTCCCAGGTCGAAGTGGGCACGAGCAAGTGGACGACGTCGCTGTACATGCTGGTCCTCGGGATCGGGATGGGCCTGATCATGCAGATCGTCGGCATGATCGCCCAGAACAGCGTCGGCCCGAAGGACATGGGCGTCGCGAGCAGCACCTCGATGTTCTTCCGCTCGATCGGCGGCGCGTTCGGTGTCTCCATCTTCGGCGCGATCTTCACGAGCACCCTGAAGGACGGCGTGTCCTCTATGCCGGGCGAGGCGGCTGGCAAGCTGCTCAGCGGCGGCACGCAGGTCGACCCGGCGGTGCTGGCCAAGCTCAGCCCGGCCGAGCTCGGCACCTTCATGCAGGCGGTGGCCGACGCGACCGGCACGGTGTTCGGCTGGGCCGTGCTGTTCACCGTGATCTCGCTGGCGCTGTCGTTCTTCATCCAGCACGTGCCGCTGCGCGGCCCGGGCGGCCCGGCTCCCGAGCAGGGCTCCGAGGAAGAGAAGGAACTGGCCAAGGCCTGATCGGACTCACAGCGTCACCGGGCGCGCTCCGCTCACCACGAGCGGGGCGCGCCCCCTTTTGCGCACCGATCATGCTCATTTCGGTGCGATCATTGGACAGAGTGAGCATCTTCGAGCAATACTGAGCATGAGACGTCACGCTTGGAGGTTGGTACCAGTGATCGCACAGCAGGCCGGCGTGGGCATGGCCACCGACATCGCAGAGCAGCCCGGTGGGTACGCGCGGCTGCTGGACGAGGGCGCCGGCCCGATCAGCCAGGCCGCGGCCCAGATCGCGGCGTGGGACCCGAAGTTCGTGCTGTTCACCGCGCGCGGTACGTCCGACCACGCGGCCCTCTACGCCGCGTACCTGACGGAGATCCGGCTGGGCATCCCGGTCGGGCTCGTGTCGCCGAGCGCCGTCACGCTGTTCGGCGCCCGGCCCAAGCTCGACGGCGCGCTGGTCGTCGGGGTCTCCCAGAGCGGCGGCTCGCCGGACCTGGTCGAGGTGCTGCGCGTGGCCGGCGAGCAGGGCGCACACACCCTGGCCGTCACGAACAACCCCTCTTCGGCGCTGGCCTCGGCTGCCGAGCTGCACGTGGACGTACTCGCCGGGCACGAGCGCGCCGTCGCGGCCACGAAGACGTACACGGCTGAACTGATGGCCCTGCTTCTCCTGGTCGAAGGCATCCGCAACGGCGGGGAGTTGCCGGCAGAGGAGCGCCGCGCGCTGGAGGAGCTGCCGGGCCTGGCCGCTGGCGTGCTGGCCGACCCGACGGCGACGGAGCTGGCCGCCCGGTACCGGTTCGCCGACCGGATCGTGACGACCGGCCGCGGCTACGGGTACCCGACGGCGCGGGAGGCCGCGCTGAAGCTGATGGAGACCTCCTACATCGCCGGGCTGGCGTTCTCCGGTGCCGACCTGCTGCACGGGCCGCTGGCGATGGCCGACCCGGACGTGCCGGTACTGGCTGTCGCGGGTAGCGGCAAGGGCGGCGAGTCGATGCGCGAGGTACTGGCGAAGCTCGGCGAGCGCCGGGCCGACGTCGTGACCATCGGCGCGGGCATGACGGTGTCCACCCCGGACGTCGACGAGCGGTACGCCCCGCTGCTCGACATCCTCCCGCTCCAGCAGCTCGCCCTGTCCCTGGCGCTGACCCGAGGCGAGGACCCCGACGCCCCTCGCGGCCTGAAGAAGGTCACCGAGACGCTGTAGCCCCATGAATCGTGGGACCCCTCACGTCGCCCTGGCAGCATGAGGGGTCCCACGATCATGGAAAACCTGCTGCGAGATGCCGGCGGGTGTGGTTAGCGTGCGGCGTGACTGACTGGAAACTGATCGCTGAGGCGGACTACGCCGTACCCGCCGGCCGTGACCTCGACGAACTGGTCGCGGAACTCGTACCGTGCCTGCGCCATCCCGACCCGGAGATCCGGGACGGCTTCCCGTACCGGGTGCTGTTCACCTGGCTCGACCGTGGCGTGCTGAACGACCACCTGAGCCGGATCGGCGACGAGGCCGCCGGGTGGTTCGGCCACGAGGAGATCCAGGCCCGGACCTTCGCGCCGCTCGTCCTCGACGGGGTGGTGAGCGCCGGCGGGTTCGCGCCGGAATGGGTTTCGGGCTTCTCCGCCTGGTACCCGGAAGAAAAAGATCTTCGGGGTTTCGATCCCGAACTGGGCTGGCTGCACGCGGTGGCCCACGGCGCCGACCTGCTCGGCGTCTTCGGCCGGCACGAGAACGTCGCGCCGGAGTCCATGCTGGACCTCGCGGCCCGGCGGCTGACGGCAGAGACCGAGTTCGTCCTGCGTGACCAGGAGGACGACCGGCTCGGGCACGCGATCGGCCTGGCCCTGACCCGGGCCGAGCTGACGGCCGAGGGCGCGACGGCCTGGCTGGAGACGATCCGGGAGACCCTGCTGGCCAGGGCCAAGCCTGGCCCGCTGCCCGCCTGGGTGTCGAACACGATCCGGACCCTGCGTGTCGTCTACCTGCTGTGCGACCGGGGCATCCGGCCGCAGCCGCGCGGCGAGGAGGTCGAGCTGATCCCGCACGCCGCACTCGTCAAGGACAAGATCGCCGAGGTGCTGGCGATTCCGGCACCCTTCACCGGCTAGTCTGGCTGGCGTTCGGGACGTCGGCGTGGAGGTCTGGCATGGGCGAGTTCGTGCGGCTGGAAGTCAGTAAGGGCAACGAGGGGATCGGCGTCATCCGGCTGGACCGGCCGAAGATGAACGCCCTCAACGAGCAGGTCCAGGAGGAACTGCGCGCGGCAGCCCGCGAGGCCACGGCCCGCACCGACATCGCCGCCGTGATCGTCTACGGCGGGGAGAAGGTCTTCGCGGCCGGCGCCGACATCAAGGAAATGGCCGACATGGGCTACGCGGCGATGTCGGCCAGGTCCCGCGACCTGTCCAGCGCCTTCGACGCCATCGCGAAGATCCCGAAGCCGGTCGTCGCCGCGATCACCGGCTACGCGCTCGGTGGCGGCTGCGAGCTGGCCCTGGCCTGCGACTGGCGGGTCGCCGCCGAGGACGCCAAGCTCGGCCAGCCCGAGATCAACCTGGGCGTCATCCCCGGGGCCGGCGGCACCCAGCGCCTGGCCCGGCTGATCGGCCCGGCCAAGGCCAAGGACCTGATCTTCTCCGGCCGCATGATCACCGCTGCTGAGGCGCACGCGATGGGCCTGGTGGACCACGTCGTACCGGCGGCCGAGGTCTTCGAGAAGGCACTGGACCTGGTGCTGCCGTACGTCGGCGGACCGGCCCAGGCGCTGCGCGCCGCCAAGCAGGCCATCGACGGTGGCCTCGACGTCGACCTGGCCACCGGCCTGAACTGGGAGAGCCAGCTGTTCGCCTCCCTGTTCGGTACCCAGGACAAGGTGGAGGGTATGGCTGCCTTCGTGGAGAAGCGCGCCCCGAAGTTCATCGGCGAGTAGCCACGTCGTTCGTCAGGGGTTAGCCCCGTCGTCCGCAGAGCCCGCCGGGTACGCCCGGCGGGCTTTTCGCGCGGTGCCGAGGGCGTGACAGCGTTACCTACTCCGGGGTAAGTTTCGGGGATGACTGAGACGATCGAGGGCCACGGCGGCGATCTCGCGCTCGCCACCCTGCGCGGATTCGGCATCAAGGAGCTGTTCACCCTCTCCGGTGGGCACATCTTCCCGCTCTACGACGCCGCCCAGCGCCTCGGCGTGCGGCTGCTCGACGTCCGGCACGAGCAGTCGGCGGTGTTCGCTGCCGAAGCCGTCGCGAAGCTCCAGCGCCGCCCGGCCGTGGCGGCCCTGACCGCCGGTCCCGGCGTGACGAACGGGATCTCCGCCCTGACCACGGCCCAGTTCAACGGCTCGCCGGTGCTGGTGTTCGGCGGGCGGGCCCCGTCGTGGCGCTGGGGAGCCGGCAGCCTCCAGGAACTCGACCACGTCCCGCTGGTCTCCTCCGTGACGAAGGTGGCCGGCACCGTCCTCGACACCGAGGACGTCGTACGGGACGTGCACGCCGCGGCGCTCGCCGCGATCTCCGGCCACAAGGGACCTGCCTTCCTCGACTTCCCGCTCGAAGTGCTGTTCAGCCGGGAAGAGGTGACACTGCCGGAGCTGTACGCCGCCGAGGTCACCGAGGCCGACCCTGCCGACGTGGCGAAGGCGGCGGTGCTGCTGGCCGGGGCGAGCCGTCCGATGATCATCGCGGGGTCCGATGTGTACACCGGGGACGCGATCGACGCGCTGCGGGCGGCCGCCGAGAACCTCCGCGTGCCCGTCTACACCAACGGCATGGGCCGGGGCGCCCTGCCGCCGGAGCACGAGCTGGCTTTCTCGAAGAGCCGCCGGGCCGCGCTGTCCGACGCGGACGTCGTCTGCGTCATCGGCACGCCGCTGGACTTCCGGCTCAACTTCGGCGAGTTCGGCGACGCGGCGCTGATCCACGTCGTCGACGATCCCTCGCAGCGGGCCGGGCACGTCGAGCCGTCCGTCTCGCCTGCCGGTGACCTGCGGCTGACGCTCACCGCGCTGGCCGACCACAGTGGAGCGCGCGCCGACCACGAGGACTGGATCGAGCAGCTGCGCGAGGTCGAGGACGCGGCGCGGGCCGGGGAGAAGGCCGCGCTGGAGGCCGACGGCGACCTGATCGTGCCCAGCCGGATCTACGGCGAGCTGCGCAAGGTCCTCGACCGCGACGCGGTGACGATCGGCGACGGCGGGGACTTCGTGTCCTACGCCGGCAAGTACCTGGAGCCGGCGACTCCCGGCTGCTGGCTCGACCCGGGGCCGTACGGCTGCCTGGGTACCGGCATGGGCTACGCGATGGGCGCCCGCTACACCTACCCCGACCGGCAGATCTGCGTGCTGATGGGCGACGGTGCGGCCGGGTTCTCCCTGATGGACGTGGAGTCGCTGGTCCGCCAGGATCTCCCCGTCGTGATCGTGGTCGGCAACAACGGCATCTGGGGGCTGGAGAAGCACCCGATGAACCAGCTCTACGGCTACGACGTCGTCGCTGACCTCCAGCCGGGCCTGCGGTACGACGAGGTGGTCAAGGGCCTCGGCGGCGCGGGCGAGACGGTCGCGAAGGCCGCGGACATCGGCCCGGCCCTCAAGCGCGCGTTCGCGTCGGGCGTGCCCTACCTGGTGAACATCCTGACCGACCCGGCCGACGCCTACCCGAGGTCCTCCAACCTGGCGTGACCGGCAGAGCATGGCGCGTCTCCTCCCGGAAGCGCGCCATCCTCTTTTCCTTGCCCGCCACAGGGTTCCGCGCGTTGTTACGTTCCCGCGTACACCTCCAGGAAAGGGAACGACCATGCGGGCACGGGCTGTGGCGATCGCGATGTTGGTGCTGGCGACGGGTGCCGCGTGCGGCGAACCCGATCGGGAGAAGAAAGCCGGCCCGGAAGCTCCGGCCACGGCCACGATGAGCCCTGCGGCACCGGGGGGCACCCCGGCCTCCGGCCGGCCAGCGGTCAGCGCATCGGCTGCGAAGAGCTCTGCTCCGGCCGCCAAGGCCATGAGCTGCGCGGATGTCCAGCGGGCTCGGGTGCGCGGCTCGCGTGCGCCGTACACGGCTGCGGGATTCGTCCTCACGGGCGGCCGCCACACCACGCCGGACGGGACGACGGTCGCCGCGCAGCAGCCCTGCGCGACCGGCAACCTCGACCCGCATGGCGGGCTCACGACCGTCGCCACGGTGATGGCCAGTATGGACGGGACGACCGGCCGGTACTGGAGCCTCATGCTCTGCAAGCTCGACGCCGGCGCCCCGGTGTGCACGGTCGCCGTCATGCTGGACGACCGGGAGCCGGTCGAGTCGGTCGCCATCGCCAAGCAGACGGCCACGGTGGTGTACCTGACCCGCACCCCGGGTACCCCGCCGGCGGCGGTGAACGTCCGCCGGACCGTCACGTACCAGTTCGGCGGTAACACGCTCCACGAGCTGAGCCGGACGGACGCTCCGGCGTAGAAACGGGCAGAATGGTCTAGACCATCGCTGGACCTGTGGTTTTGGCCAGGGCATCGCGGGAGAGTCCGGCAGGGTTCCGGATCGCCTCATCCCTCGTTCACCTCTGAGTCATGCGTGCTGCTCACTCTGACGGGGCCAACCAAACCCGGTAAGGAGCAGCAAGGTCATGAAGCGTGTTCTTCTGGTGAGCGTGGCCGCCCTCGTGGCGGCGGCGGGCCTCGCCGGCTGTGGCTCTTCCGAGAAGGCTAAGGAGAAGGCCGCCGCGACCACCGGCGCTGCGGAGGCCAGGAGCGCGAAGGACCTGGGTGGCATGGACGCCCTGGTCGCGGCCGCGAAGAAGGAGGGGCAGCTCAACGTCATCACGCTGCCCCACGACTGGGCCAACTACGGCGAGATCCTGAAGAAGTTCTCCGAGAAGTACGGCATCAAGATCAATGAGGCGAACCCGGACGGGTCCAGCGCCGACGAGATCAACGCCGTGAAGAACCTCAAGGGCCAGGACCGCGCCCCGGACGTGCTCGACCTCGGCTCGGCGTTCGCGATCTCCGCGGCCAAGGAGGGCCTGCTCGCTCCGTACAAGGTGGAG
Source organism: Longispora albida DSM 44784 (assembly GCF_000379825.1). Taxonomy (GTDB): domain Bacteria; phylum Actinomycetota; class Actinomycetes; order Mycobacteriales; family Micromonosporaceae; genus Longispora; species Longispora albida. The sequence continues at coordinate 34,281 of NZ_KB903834.1, read as the reverse complement.
AAGTGGGACGAGATCCCGGCGAACCAGAAGGACGCCGACGGCCAGTGGTTCAACGACTACGGCGGCTACGTCTCGATCGGCTGCGACGCGAAGAAGATCGCCGTCTGCCCGCAGACCTTCGCTGACCTGCTCAAGCCGGAGTACAAGGGCAAGGTGGCCCTGAACGGCAACCCGACCAAGTCCGGCTCCGCCTTCGCCGGTGTCTACGCCGCGGCGCTCGCCAACGGCGGCACCTTCGACAACATCCAGCCCGGCATCGACTTCTTCGGCAAGCTGAAGGCCTCCGGGAACTACATCCCGGTCGAGTCGACCCCGGCCACCATCGAGAAGGGCGAGACCCCGATCTCGATCGACTGGGACTACCTGAACGCCGGGTACGCCGACAAGTTCAAGGACAAGGGCATCGACTGGAAGGTCGCGGTGCCCGCCGACGGCAAGTACGCGAACTACTACAACCAGGCGATCAACAAGACCGCCCCGCACCCGGCCGCCGCTCGGCTCTGGGAGGAGTTCCTCTACTCCGACGAGGGCCAGAACCTGTGGCTGAAGGGCTACGCCCGGCCGGTCCGGCTGCCGAAGATGGTCGCGGCCAAGACCGCCAAGGGCGACCTGGTCGGCAAGCTGCCGAAGGTCGAGGGCGAGCCGAAGTTCCCGACGCCGGACCAGATCACCGCTGTGAAGAAGGTCCTGGCCGACAGCTGGACCAAGGCCGTCCAGGGCTGACAGCTCGACCCGCGCACCGGCCGTGCCTCCTCCGGCCGGTGCGCTGCCCACTGTGCCCGCCAGCCCGTCTCCCGGATTGAAGATGCGCAAATACTTACCCCTCCTGCCGTTCCTCGTGATCGTGGGCGCGGGGCTCGTGGTGCCGGTGGGGGTGCTCGCGACCGGTGCGAGCAGCCTCGGCGACACCATGAACTCCACCTACGGCACGGCGATGCTCGGCAGCCTCAAGCTCTCGCTGGTCACGGCGGTGCTCGGCGCGGTGATCGGCACGCTGCTGGCCCAGGCCGTGGTGAAGAGCCGGTCCACGCTGCTCCGCCGGGTGGTCACCACCGCGTCCGGCGTACTGGCCAACTTCGGCGGCGTGCCGCTCGCCTTCGCCTTCATCGCGACCATCGGCAACGCCGGCATCGTCACGAAGCTGCTGGGTCTCGGCCAGACGGGCTTCACCCTGTACGACTTCTCCGGGCTGACGATCGTCTACCTGTACTTCCTGGTACCCCTGATGGTCCTGGTCGTCCTGCCTGCCCTCGACGCCGTCCGGCCACAGTGGAGCGAGGCGGCGGCCAGCCTCGGCGGTAGCCGCTGGCACTACTGGCGGCACGTCGGAGCCCCGGTGCTCGCACCGCCCGTCGCGGCCGGCGCGCTGCTGCTGTTCTGCGGGGCGTTCAGCGCCTTCGCGACGGCTGCGGCCCTGGTCGGCGGGTCCGTCCCGCTGCTGACCCTCCAGATCGCCGACGTCCTCTCCGGCAACGTGATCGAGAACGGCGAGGGGATCGGCGCTGCCCTCGCGATCGAGATGCTGCTGGTGGTCGGCGTGGTCATGATCGCTTACTGGCTCCTGCAGCGCCGGACTTCGAGGTGGTTGCGGTGATCCGGCGGCTCGCGCTCCTGCTCGTGGGGCTCTATTTCCTGGTACCGCTGGTGGCGTCGTTCGTGTTCACAGTGGACGGCGGGGCCAACGTGTACGGCCAGATCATCACGGCCGAGGGCTTCGCCGACGCGTTCCGCCGGTCGATGACGCTCGCCGTGCTGACGGTCGCCGGCGTACTCGGCATCACCATCCCCGCCCTGCTCGCCGTGCACCTGAAACTCCCGAAGTGGCGGCCGGTGCTGGAGACCCTGTCGCTGATCCCGCTGGCCGTGCCGCCGATCGCGCTCGTGGTCGGCGTGCGGACCCTGCTGGGCTACGGGCCGGACGAGCTGGCCGGCACGCCGGTCGGCGACGTCCTGGTGTCCATCCAGGACCCGGAACTGCCCTGGGTACTCGTGATCGTGTACATCGTCCTCGCGCTGCCCTTCGCGTACCGGACCCTCGACGCCGGCCTGCGAGGCAGTGACGTGAAGACCCTGGTGGACGCGGCCCGTGGCCTGGGCGCCTCGTGGCCAGCGACCCTCGGCAGGGTGATCCTGCCCCAGCTGCGCCCGGGATTGCTCGGCGCGGCGTTCCTGACCCTGGCGCTCGTGCTCGGCGAGTTCACGGTGTCCAGCATCCTGCTGTTCGAGACGCTGCCCGTCTGGCTGCTGAAGATCTCGGGCTCCGACGCCCAGCTGTCCGTGGCGGTCAGCCTCGCGAGCCTGGTGTTCACCTGGCTGCTCCTGCTGGCAGTCTCAGCGTTCGACCGGAAAGAGAAGACCTCATGACTGCGGTGGAACTGCGTGGCCTGCACCGGCGGTTCGGCGACGTGACCGCCCTGGACGGCCTGGACCTGTCGATCGAGGCCGGCGAGCTGATCGGCCTGCTCGGCCCGTCCGGCTGCGGCAAGACGACGGCGCTGCGGGTACTGGCTGGCTTCGAGCAGCCCGACCGGGGCCAGGTCCTGGTCGGCGGGACCGACATCACCGGCACGCCGGCCAGCCGCCGCGGCATGGGCATGGTGTTCCAGTCGTTCAGCCTGTTCCCGAACATGACGGCCGCGGGCAACGTGGCCTTCGGCCTGCGCGTCCGCAAGGTACCGGCACCCGCCAGGCGCAGGCGCGCCGAGGAACTGCTGGAGCTGGTCGGGCTCGGCGAGAAGGCGAAGGCGTACCCGCACCAGCTCTCCGGCGGCCAGCAGCAGCGGGTCGCGCTGGCCAGGGCCCTGGCGATCGAGCCGGCCGTCCTGCTGCTGGACGAGCCGCTGAGCGCCCTCGACGCCCAGGTACGCAACCAGCTCCGCGACGAGATCCGCAGGATCCAGCAGCGCCTCGGCACGACCACGCTCTTCGTCACCCACGACCAGAGCGAGGCGCTGTCGATCGCCGACCGGGTCGGCGTGCTCCGGGCCGGCCAGGTCGAGCAGCTGGCGGCCCCGGACGAGCTGTACCACCGGCCGGCCACCGCGTTCGTCGCCGAGTTCGTCGGCACCACGAACCGGCTCCAGGCCCGGCGCGTCTCACCGGACACTGTGGAGGTTCTCGGCTCGCGGCGGCCGCTCGCTGGTACCGGCGACGCCGAGGTCCTGGTCCGGCCGGAGGCGATCGGCGTGGCCGCCGACGAGACGAGCGGGCTGACCGTCGTGGCCAGGACGTTCCACGGGGCGCTCACCCGGCTCACGGTCGCCGTGGACGGCCGCGAGGTCGTGGCGGACGTGCCGAGCCCGCTGGCCTCCGGTCTCGTACCGGGTTCCCGGGTCGCCCTCACACTCGGCGACGTCCCCCTCCTCGCTGCCTAACCATGATCGTGGGACCCCTCACGTCGCTATAGCGACATGAGGGGTCCCACGATCATGTGGTTCAGGGCGGCATGTTGAGGTGGGCGCATGACTGACTTGCTGACAGCGTTCGACGCGGCGACTCGCGGCCACCGCCCCACCGGGATGCCCGAGGGCGTCGTGGTCACCGACGACGGCCCGGTACACCGCGTCGCCGGAGCCCCCTGGGGCGGCATGGTGCTCTACCGGGACCTGGGCGGGCTGGAAGGCGCCGGCCTCGACGCGCTCATCGCCCGGCAGCGTGACTACTTCGCCGGTCGCGGCGAGCACTTCGAGTGGAAGACGTACGCGCACGACGCCCCGGCCGACCTGCCCGAGCGGCTGCTGGCCGCCGGCTTCGAGGCCCAGGAACCGGAAGCCGTCGTGATCGGGTACGTCGAGCCGCTGGTCACGCCGGTCGTCCTGCCCGAGGGCGTGACCCTGCGTGAGGTCACCGAGCGGGCGGACCTGGAAAAGATCGGCGAACTGGAGGCTGCCGTCTGGGGCGGCGACTGGTCCGGCCTGGTCAGCGGGCTCGAAGCCGAACTCCCCGACGGCAAGCTCGTGATCGTGGTGGCCGAGGCCGAGGGGCAGGTCGTGTCGGCCGGCTGGGTCCGGCTCACGCCGAAGCCGTTCGCCTCGCTGTGGGGCGGGTCCACCCTGGCCGGGTGGCGGCGCAAGGGCATCTACCGGGCGCTCGTCGCCTACCGCGCGAAGCTGGCCAGCGACGGCGGCTTCGAGTACCTCCAGGTCGACGCCTCGCCCGACTCCCGGCCGATCCTGGAGCGGCTGGGCATGTCGGTCGTGACGACCACGACTCCGTACATCTGGAAGCCGGCCGGCTAAAACCGGTGGCAGGCCGGCTGCCAGGGCACATAGCCTGCCGCGCATGACGATTGCGATTACCAAGTTCGATGGCGAGTACGAGGCGGTCGGTGCCTGGACGGGCCTGACCGTCGCCGAACAGCGCCAGCTTGAGGAACGCCACGACGGGCCGCGCCTCCAGTGGCTCGCCTGGGACGGTGACCGCGTCGCCGGGGTGCTGCACCCGTGGGTGATGCCCGACGGCAGGCACCGGCTCTTCTTCGGCAAGTGCTCGCCGGAGGCGTACGTAGCGCTGGCCGGGCACGTCCCCGGCGAGGTCTACGCCACGTTCGACGATCCGGCGACGGTGGGGCTGTTCCGGGGGATCGGGTTCGAGGTGAACCGGCAGGAGAACCAGTACAAAATCGGGGTTTCGGTTTTCGAGGCCCCGGTGCCGGAGGGCCTCACGGTCATCAGCGCGGCGGACACCGAGCTGGAGAAGCTGATGATGCTCGACTGCGCGCTGCGGGAGGACGTGCCCGGCTCGGAGGGCTGGCAGCCGGACGCGCAGTGGTTCCGGGAGGAGACCTACGACTCGCCGTACTTCGACCCGGAGGCCTACCTGGTCGCCCTGGACGGCGAGGACTACGTCGGCCTGGTCCGGATCTGGAAAGGCCCCCGGCCCGTCCCGCGTCTCGGGCTGATCGGGCTGCTGCCGGACTACCGGCGTCGTGGCCTCGCGCGGGCGCTGGTCAGCCAGGCATTCCGTGCCCTGCACGCTCGCGGGGTGCCGGAGGTCGTGGCAGAGGCCGACGTGACCAACGTGGCCTCCAACGCGCTGCTGACCGGGCTGGGCGGCGTGGTCACCGGCCAGGAGACCGAGCTGCGGCGACCGGCGTAACCAACCGCGTACCCACCAGGGTCGATCCAGTCGGAAGCACGATAGTGGCTGGCGCCGGGGCAGCGGTTAAGGTTCCTTCCCGGGGGTGGGGAATGGATCTTCAACTGGGGGTACTGGGGCCGGTGCAGGCCTGGTCGGGCGGGGCTGAGATCCCGCTCGGCCCGCCGCAGCAACGGGCGTTCCTCGCGATGCTGGTGCTCGGCGGGGGCCGGATCGTGCCGGTGAGCGAGATCGCCGCCGGCCTGTGGGGACTGGAGCCGCCGCCGCGCGCGATCGGCACGATCCGTACGTATGCCTCACGGCTCCGCCAGGTCCTGCCCGGCGTGTCCTACCGCGACGGCGGGTACCAGATCGTGCTGCCGGCCGGCTCGCTGGACCTGGCGGAGTTCGAGGACCGGGCCGGGCGCGGTGACCACGCCGGAGCGCTGAGCCTGGTCCGGGGCGAGCCGCTGTCCGGGCTGCCCGGCCCGTACGCCGAGCGGCAGCGCGCACGCCTCGCGGAGCTGCTGGCCGGAGTCACCGAGGCCCGGATCAGCGCTGACCTGGCGGCCGGGCGGCACGAGCTGCTCATCCCGGAGCTGACAGCCCTCGCGGCCGCCGACCCGCTGCGCGAACGTGCCAGCGCACTGCTGATGCTCGCCCTGTACCGCTCGGGCCGCCAGGCCGACGCGCTCGCCGTCTACGAGCACACCCGCCGCGTGCTCGCCGACGAGCTGGGCTGCGATCCCGGGCCGGAACTCCAGGACCTCCACCGGCAGGTACTCATGGCCGAGGTGCCGGCCGTAGCCGCAGCCTCCGCCGGGCCGGCCCAGCTGCCGATGGCCCCGGCGGAACTCGTCGGGCGGGACGAGCCGCTGGCTGTCGTGGCCGGGCGGCTGGCGGAGCCGGGTACCACGGTGACCGCGATCAGCGGGCCGGGCGGCGTCGGGAAGACGGCACTGGCCCTGGCCGCCGCGCACATCGCGCGCGGCGAGTACCCGGACGGGCAGCTGTACGCCGACCTGCTCGGAGCAGAGGCCCAGCCAGCGGAGCCCGGCGCGATCCTCGCCGACTTCCTCCGGGCGCTCGGGGCCGCCGTGCCGGAGAGCCTGGGTGCCCGCGCGGCGGCGTACCGGTCGGCCCTGGCCGGGCGCCGGATGCTCGTCGTGCTCGACAACGCACGGGACGCCGCCCAGGTCGCACCCCTGCTGCCAGCGGCGGGCGCCGTGCTGGTCACCAGCCGCGTACGGCTCGACGAACTGCCGGGCACCTGCGTCGTGGAACTGGCGGCGCTCGGCCGGGCGGACGCGGTGGAGCTGCTGGGGCGGATCGCCGGGCCAGAGCGGATCGCCGCCGAGCCGGGAGCGTCGACAGCTGTCGCGGCGGCGTGCGCCGACCTGCCACTGGCCGTACGGGTGGCCGGGGCGCGGCTCGCGAAACGTCCACGATGGACAGTCGCCGCCCTCGCGGAACGGCTGGCCGACGAGTCAGGGCGGCTCGACCAGCTCCGGGCCGGGGCGCTGGATGTGGAGGCGGCGCTGGCCGTCGGGTACCAGCAGCTCGACCCGGACACAGCGTGGGCCTTCCGGATGCTCTCAGTCGCGCCACCGGCCGACCTGGGGCTCGACGCGGCCGCCGCGCTGCTCGACCGGACGGCGGCGGAGACCGAGAACCTGCTGGAAACCCTGGTGGACGCGAACATGCTGCGGACACCGGCCGCAGGGCAGTACGGCTTCCACGACCTGCTCCGGCTCTACGCCCGCCGGTGCGGCAAACGGGAGGACCTGCCGGAGGAACGCTCGGCGGCCCTCGACCGGCTGCTCGACCACTACCTCGGCGGCTCAGCAGGGGTTGTGGGGATCGTTGGGGGCGTAGGTGCTGAGCAGGATCATCGCTCCGGCTGGAGCGGTCTTCCCGTACGAGCTGCACTGAATGTTCACTAGCGCGTTGCTGTCGGTCGTCGGGCCGATCACCGACACGGTGAAGCCAGCGGCCACGACCTGCTTCTTCGCCTCGCCGAGCGTCAGACCCTCGACCTGAGGGATCGCTACCCAGGCTGCGGTTTGCGTCGCGGTGGGGGTTGGGATGGCTGTAGCGGTCGTGGCCGGGGCCGACGTTGGTGTCTGAGTAGCCGGAGATGTACCGGGAACGGTCGCCGGGGGTGATGTCCGTGCCGGAGCAGGCGTCGGTGTGGCGGTCGTGGCGCTCCGCGACGGTGTTGGTGTTGCTTTCGGAGTCGTGGATGGGCTCGCGGCCGGAGTCAGGGTGACACCGGTGGTGGTCCCCGGTGCCGCGACAGCTGCCGAGGACGGTGTCAGCGCGGCGGGCTGCCCGGCCTGCGTGCCCGTACCCGGCTCGGGCCACAGGGTGATGGTCCCTGCCGTGAGAGCGATGGCTGCCAGGGTTGCCTGGAGCCGCCGGTACGACCACAGTGGACGGACTGTGGCTGTTGAACGGGCGGCTTGGGCGAGGGCTGTCGCGTCCGGGTACCGATGAATGGGTTTCTTGCTGAGCAGGCGCAGGACGAGCCTGGCGACCTGGGGCGGCACTGTCCTGGGCAGCGGCGGCGGCGGTGCGGAGACGTGCTGGAGGGCGAGCCTGATCGGGTTCTCCGCTGTGAACGGCAGGCGGCCGGTGAGGCACTCGTAGGCGATGACACCCAGGCTGTAGAGATCCGAAGCCGGGCAGACCTCGCCGCTGCCCGCCTGCTCCGGCGAGACGTAGCTGGCCGTGCCGAGCAGCTGCCCGGTCGCGGTCAGCTCCTCGCTGGCGGGCGCTGCGGCGATCCCGAAGTCGGTGAGCACGACACTGCCGTCCGGCCTGATCATCAGGTTGGCGGGGCTCAGGTCGCGGTGCACGACCCCGTGCGCGTGGACGGCGGCGAGAGCGTCGGCGGCCTGGGCGACCAGATCCATCGTCCGGGCCGCCCCGAGCGTGCCCTCGCGGCCCAGCAGCGCGCCCAGCGGCTCGCCCTCGACGAACTCCATGACCAGATAGCCCGGCCCGGCCCCGAAGACCCGCACGACGTTCGGGTGCTCGATGGCCGCCAGCGTCTTGCCCTCCGCGGCGAAGCGGGCGGGCTCGGCCAGCACCAGCTTCACGGCGACAGTGCGGCCGAGCGTCAGGTCCGTCGCCTGCCAGACCTCACCCATGCTGCCCGATCCGGCCAGCCAGTCCAGCCGGTACCGGCCGGCGACGACCCGCTCAGGCTCCATCGGCACGAACACCCTCCACTATGTACTGTGCGCGCGGGCACTGGCCGCCCGGCGGGCACTGGCCCTGCGCCTCCTGGCAGAAGATCAGCACCTGGGAGCCGGGGCTGACCCGCGTACCGCCTGCCGGGTCCTGAGCCTGGATCACGCCGTTCGTGCACTTGTTGGGCTGCGTGACCCGGAACCCGTCGGCAGTGAGCCGGCTCACCGCGCTCGCGGACGACATGCCGATCGTGTTGGGGACGACGACCGTCTGCGGTACGGGCTGGTTGCTGACGGGAGGCGGTGCCACCGGCTGTGAGGCCGCAGGCTGAGGCGCACCGGACGGCTGTGGTGCCGGGTTGGCCTGAGCTGGCGCCGAGGACGTGCCAGTAGCCGGAGTCGGCGTCGGCGACGGAGTGCTGGCCTTCGGCGTGGGGGAGGCGGACGTACCGGGCGCGAACGCAGGTGCGCTCGGGCCCGCGTGAGCGGCCACGGCCGGAAGAGTCGAGGCGGCTTCGGCTGTGGAACGGGCCGCAGGCTGCCCGGGGGCCGGCGTGACCGAGTACCAGGAGACCGCAGCCGCGAGGCCCAGCACGGCGACGGCGGCAGCCACCAGATACGGGCGGCGCGAACGGCGGGCCCGGGGCGGCTCCGGCACGACCTCGCCCCGGCAGGCGGCAGCCAGGTCGGCCGCCGACGCGAAGCGCGCACCCGGATCCTTGGCCATCGCCCGCTCCACGAGCGACCTGACATGAACCGGGACAGACTCGGGCAACGGCGGCGGCTCAGCCGTGACGTGCTGGAGCGCGATCTGCGCCGGGCCCTCCCCGGTGAACGGCACCCGACCCGTCAGGCACCGGTACGCCACCACACCCAGGCTGTACTGATCGGCGGCCGGAGTCAGGTCATCGCCGTCCACCTGCTCCGGAGCCATGTACGAAGCGGTACCGAGCACCGCGCCGGCCGTCGTCCGGTGACCGCCCTCGGAACGCGCGATCCCGAAGTCGGTCAGCACGAGCTGGCCGGACGGCCGGACCAGCAGGTTGGCGGGCTTCACGTCCCGGTGGACCACGCCACGCGCGTGGGCGGCGGCGAGCGCGCCGGCGGCCTGGGCGACCAGGTCCAGCACCCGGTCCGGCGGCAGTGTGCCCTCGTCGTCGAGCACAGCGCCCAGCGTCCGGCCCTCGACGAACTCCATGACCAGGTACGCGGTGCCCCGCTCCTCGCCGTAGTCGTAGACGGGCACGACGCCGGGATGGTCCAGTGCGGCCATGACCCGGGCCTCCGTGACGAACCGCTCCCGGAAACCACGCTGCCCGGTCAGCCCGGCGTGCATCAGCTTCACGGCGACCGGCCGGCCGAGCAGCGTGTCGGCGCCCCGCCACACCTCGCCCATGCCGCCGGCCGCGATCCGCCGGTCCAGCCGGTACCGGCCACCAGCCAGTTCCCTGAACATTGTTCGCGTTCCCTCCCCCGGTCGAGCAGGCTACACGGCGGGGTGCCACCGGACGGGCGGTCGTCCCGTGTTCCTAGGTAGACGATGAAAGGTGGTGCACGTGCCGGACGCCGACGGCTTCGACGAGTTCTACCGGGACACCGGGCCACGGCTCATCCGGTACGCCTACGGGCTGACCGGTGACCCGGCCGAGGCGCAGGACCTGGTGCAGGAGGCATACGCGCGGGCGTGGCAGCGGTGGCGGAAGCTCAGCGGGTACGCCGACGCCGAGGGCTGGCTCCGGCTCGTCGTCACCCGGCTGAGCACCGACCGCTGGCGCTGGCTCAAGGTACGCCGCACCGCGGCAGCCAGCGCCAGGCCGCCAGCCCCGGCCGAGCCGCCGTCCGAGGACACGGTGCTGCTGGTCGGGGCCCTGCGTACCCTGCCGGTCCAGCACCGCAGGGCACTCACCCTGCACTACCTCCTCGACCGGTCGATCGCCGACATCGCGATCGAGATGGGCGCGACGGCCGGCACGGTGAAGTCGTGGCTGGCGCGGGGGAGAGCCGGGCTCGCCGAAGTGCTGACAGAGCCCGCTGCGGAAGTCGCGGAAGTACTGGGAGGATCCGATGTCCGCTGACCTCGACCAGCTCTTCGGCTCGCTCCGGGCCGACTCCGACCGGATCCCGCTGCCGCTGGCCGCCGGGGCGCGGGCGCGCGGTGGCCGCCGCCGCAGGAACAGCGTGATCGCCTCGGTACTGGCCGTCGCCCTGGTGGCAGCGGGTGTGACCAGCGGGCTGCTGCTGACCGGCAGGGAGGACGTGACCCTCCCGCCGGCCAGGGTGAACTTCGTACCCCTGGAGCAGGTCGGGCCGGGGGTGTCCGGCGAGTTCCCCGGGCGGACCTTCGTCTGGGGGCAGGCAGCGGGCGGCGACGCGTACTTCACCTGGCGATCGGAGACGACCGGGCAGCTGATGGTGGCCGGCGTGCAGCTGCCGACCGGCAAGCCGGCCTGGCCGGCCAGGGAACTGGGCAAGTACGGGGACTTCGCCGGGTCCTTCCTCGCGCCGGGTGTGCTGGGCGTGATGGGCGAACGCGACGACGGCTCGCCGCTCGACCGGCGGCTGCACGTCGTGGACCTGAGCACCGGCCAGGAACGCTGGGCCCTCGACTTCGACATCAACCAGGGCGGGGACCTGACCCCGACGACCGGCGGGCTGCTCGTGACCGGGGAGAACGGCGGACAGCTCCGGCTGCTCGACTGGGCCTCCGGCAAGGCACTGTGGACGATGCCGTCCAGCCAGGGCACCGTCGTCGCGACGACCGTGGCGACGGCGGAGGCGCTGGACAACCGGCCACTGGTCCTCCAGGCACCCGACGGCGCGCTCAGCCTGCTCACCCTGCCCGACATGCAGCCACGGCCGCTGGGCCAGCGGATGCAGGGACGGCTGACCGTGATCGGCGGCCGGGTCTACGCGAGCACCGAAGGCGGGCCGGTCACCGTCCTGGACCTCGCAGGCGGCGCGCCGAGGCCGTTCCACACCCCGGCGAACGGCGCCAGGGCCGGAATGATCCAGCCGTGCGGGCCGGGGCTGGTGTGCGTGCAGGAGGAGTCACGGACCGGCGAAGCCATGATGGTGCTCGACGCGGCCACCGGCGCACGGAAATGGCAGGTGGGGGGGGACTACGGCCGAGGCAGGGGCGGGCCGGTCAGCACGGTCGGCGACCGCATCCTCGGAGCCGAGGGCATGTACTCGCCGTCTGGCAAGCTGCTCTACCGCTCCGGCCAGGCGATCCTGAGCCCGGTGGGCCCGGCGGCGGCCCTGGCCATCCAGTACCCGGGCAGCCCCGGCATGGGTGGCGGCGACCAGCCGGTACAGGTGTCCGGAGTGGACGCATCGGACGGCCACGTCACCCCGCTGGGCACGATCAGGGCTGGCTACGGGTGCGTCGCGGACAACCAGTACCTGGCGTGCCCGGACGCGGCCGGGTTCAAGGTGTGGCGCTTCTCGAAGTAGGCCGCGTCAGGTGAACCGGTGCCGGCGTCCAGCCCGCTACGAGGGGCTGGGCGGCGGCTCGGTCTCTATGTGCCACATCGCGCGCATCCGGTCGCGGACACAGTCCTCCCGATACCGGCCGCATGTGCACATGTGCTCGTCCGGTGGAGGCTGCGGGTGGTGCTCCTCCTGCTGGACGGCCGTGGGCTGCTCTTTGGTCATCGCTGACACCTCCGGGGCTGTCGTATGGAGGAGACGTACGCGGAGGAGGGATATGACGCATATGTGCCCCTCCATCATGCCCCGCCCGATCGGGTGGCAGAGTGAGATCCAGAAGACATCTCCTAGACTGCTAGCTACTTGCTAGTAACATGTCTGGTGGTCAAGCACACAGCGTTGCGGGTTGACCCGTACGGTTGTGCGCGAAAGGCTCACGCTATTCCCGGAGCTTTAACGCTCGTTCAGCAGGAGGTCGTGTCCGGCGATGAAGATTGTCGTACTGGTCAAGCAGGTGCCGGATTCCGGCTCCGAGCGCAGTCTGCGCGCAGACGACGGCACTGTCGACCGCGCGTCGGCGAGCAACGTCATCAACGAGATGGACGAATACGCCATCGAGGAAGCGCTGAAGATCGCTGAGGCGCAGGGCGGCGAGGTGACCCTGCTGACGATGGGTCCCGACGCCGCCACCGAGTCGATCCGCAAGGCGCTGTCGATGGGCCCCGACGGGGCTGTGCACGTCACCGACGACGCCCTGCACGGCTCGTGCGCGCTCGGCACCTCCAAGGTGCTGGCGGCCGCGCTCAGGACCCTCGAGTTCGACCTGGTGCTCTGCGGCGCCGAGTCGACCGACGGCCGGACCCAGACCATGCCGCACATGCTCGCCGAGCGGCTCGGCGTCCCGGCACTGACCGGCGCCCGCAAGCTCACCGTCGAGGGCTCCACCCTCACCGTCGAGCGGCAGACCGACGAGGGCTACGAGGTCGTGCAGGCCACCGGCCCGGCCATCGTCAGCGTCTGGGACACCATCAACGAGCCGCGCTACCCGTCGTTCAAGGGCATCATGGCGGCCAAGAAGAAGCCGATCGCCACGAAGTCCCTCGCCGACCTGGGCGTCGAGGCCGGTGAGGTCGGCCTGGCCGGCGCCACCAGCAAGGTGCTGTCGAGCGCCAAGCGCCCGGCGCGCTCCGGTGGCCAGAAGGTCGAGGACAGCGGCAACGGCGGCGCGGACCTCGTTGCGTACCTGTCCGCCGAGAAGTTCGTCTGAGCCGGGAAGAGCGGAGAAAGACAAGATGACTGAGGTACTCGTCGTCGTCGACGGCTCGGCCGCGACCGGCGTCAAGAAGGTCACCCTGGAGCTGCTGACCCTGGCGCGCACCCTGGGCGCCCCGTCGGCCGTCGTGCTGGGCGCGCCCGGTACCGCCGAAGCGCTCAAGGACAAGCTGGCCGAGTTCGGTGCCGAGAAGATCTACGTCGCCGAGAGCGCCGAGATCGACGGCCACCTGGTCGCCCCGAAGGCCGCCGTGCTGGCGCGCCTGGCTGGCGAGGTCAGCCCGGCGGCCATCCTGATCGGCTCCACCCAGGAGGGCAAGGAGATCGCGGCCCGGCTCGCCGTCCGCCTCGACAACGGCATCCTGACCGACGTGGTGGACCTGAAGGCCGACGGTACGGCCACCCAGGTGGTCTTCGCCGGATCCACCATTGTGGAGTCCCAGGTCACCAAGGGCTTCCCGCTGGTGACCCTGCGGCCCAACTCGCTCACCCCGGAGGCCGCCCCGGCGGCCGGCGCGCTGACCCCGGTCGACACGACCGTGGACGCCGTCACCCTGGGCGCGAAGGTCCTCGAGCGCAAGATCGAGGCCAAGGGCTCCCGGCCAGAGCTGACCGAGGCGTCCATCGTGGTCTCCGGTGGCCGCGGCGTCGGCAGCGCCGAGAACTTCGCCGTGGTCGAGGAGCTGGCCGACCTGCTCGGCGCGGCCGTTGGCGCCTCGCGTGCCGCGACCGACTCCGGCTTCTACCCGCACGCCTTCCAGGTGGGCCAGACCGGCAAGACGGTCTCCCCGCAGCTGTACGTCGCGCTCGGCATCTCCGGCGCGATCCAGCACCGGGCCGGCATGCAGACCTCGAAGACGATCGTCGCCGTCAACAAGGACGCCGAGGCTCCGATCTTCGAGCTCGCCGACTACGGCATCGTCGGCGACCTGCACAAGGTCGTCCCGCAGGCCGCAGAGGAGATCCGCAAGCGCCGCGCGTAAGAAGGCACGAGGCTCGGGCCGGTCAGCGTTTCGCTGGCCGGCCCGAGGCCGTTTCCGCGAGAAGCGCATTTGAATGTACGGACCGGCTGGTGGACGATTCCTGCCATGACGACGGCTGACCTGCCCGGCGGCGGCACCCCGCTGAACCACGAGGACTGCGAACGGCTGTGGCGGGGCTGGACCCCCGGCGAGATCGCCCGGCGGCTGTCCGGAGTCCGGGCCCACTGGTACGTGGCGGCGGGCTGGGCCCTCGACCTGTTCCGCGGCGGGCAGACCCGGGAACACGAGGATCTGGAGATCGGCGTCCCGCGCGGCTACTTCGGCGAGATCGCCGAGGCGCTGCCCGGCTACGAGTGGGACGTGGTCGGCGCGGGCAAGGTCTGGCCGTACGAGCAGGCCGGCGGATACCCCGACCTGCACCAGACCTGGCTCCGCGACCCGGGGACCGGCCAGTACCACCTCGACGTCTTCCGGGAGCCGCACGACGGCGGGATCTGGGTCTGCCGGAGGGACGCGGGGATCCGCCTCCCGTACGAGGACCTGATCCTGTGGACGGAGACCGAGGACGGAGTCCGGATCCCGTACGCGATCCCCGAAGTAGTACTCCTGTTCAAGGCCCGCGACCCCCGCCCGAAGGACGAGGCCGACTTCGCCGGAGTCCTGCCGTCGCTGGACGAGGAACGGAAGGCGCGGCTGGCCGGCTGGCTGGACCTGGTGCACCCGTCGCACCACTGGCTCGCTTCGCTCGCCACTTGAGCGGCGACCCGTCGCTCGCTGCCGCTCGCTGACCTTCCCGCCACCCGCCCCCACCCCCACGCCGGTGCTCCGTCGCTCCGCGACCGCCCCGCCTCCCGCCATCGCGACCGTCCAGCCCCACCCAGCCAAAAAGCCCCGAACCGGAAAACCCCGCGTAGCACGCCCGAAACAAGCCCGGCGCAAGGTTGGCTCATGACTCTCTGGCGGATCCGAACCGAAGTCGACGACCGCCCGGGCCGCCTCGCGGCGCTGTCCCGGGCCCTGGCTGATGTCGGCGGCAACATTCTCACGCTCGCGGTGCAGGTCGACGCCTCCGGTGTCGTGGACGAGTTCATCGTGGAGACTCCGCCGCGCGTGCAGGCCGGGCACCTCGGCACGGCCCTGCACATCGCCGGCGGCCGGGGCGTGGCGATCACCGCTGCCACCCGCCGGGACCTGGTGGACGAGCCGACCCGTGCACTGCTGCTCGCCGCCCGGCTCGGTGCGGACCAGCCGCAGGACCTGCCAGCCCTGCTCGCCGAACTACTCCGGGCCGACTCGGCGACCTGGCTCCCCGAAACTCGGAACGACCACGACCACCACACCGGCACCGACCTCGTCGTCCCCGTCGCCCCCGGCCGCCACATAGTCCTCACCCGCAGCCTGCCCTTCACGCTCACCGAGGCCGCACGCGCCGAGGCGTTCGTCCGGCTTCTCCGGGCACCCGGCATCGAGGCCAGCCCGCACCGGGAGAGCGTCACGCTCGCGGACGGTACGCGGCTGCCGGTCCGGCTGGTGCTTCCCACCGACGAGGCCGAGGTCCAGGCGCTGCACCGGCGCTGCACGGCCGAGACGCGCCGGGCGCGGTACTTCGTGGCCCGACGTCAGCTCACCGGCCACATGTGGCGCGCGTTCTGCGACCCGGCCTGGGGGCTGACCTTCGTCGTCCGTACCGGCACCGCTCCCGAGGCTCCCGCCCAGGCCGTCGCTCTCGCGCATCTCGCGTACACCCCGGAACCCGGCGTCGCGGAACTCGCGATCCTCGTCGAGGACTCCTGGCAGAACAGGGGACTCGGCAGTTCCCTCGTCACGATGCTGGTCGCCGAGGCCCGCGACAGGGGGCTGGT
Source organism: Longispora albida DSM 44784 (assembly GCF_000379825.1). GTDB lineage: Bacteria > Actinomycetota > Actinomycetes > Mycobacteriales > Micromonosporaceae > Longispora > Longispora albida. The sequence continues at coordinate 18,465 of NZ_KB903834.1, read as the reverse complement.
CGAACTCCGGGCGAGCCTGCTCGCTGACAACGTCGCGATGCGGCGGCTGCTGGCCAGCCAGGGCGCGGCTTTCTCCTACGGCGGGGCGGTGGTCGATGCCCGTCTGCCGCTCAGCCAAAGCTACGCTGAGCGCGATGGTTTACTTCGATCACGCCGCGACCACGCCGATGCTCCCTGAGGTCGTCGAGGCGTACGCCGCTGCCGCCGCGACGGGGGGCAACGCCTCCGCGCTGCACTGTTCCGGACGGGCGGCCCGGCGGCTCGTCGAGGAGTCGCGGGAACGCGTCGCCGCTGCTCTCGGTGCGCGCCCCGGCGAGGTGGTCTTCACCGGCGGCGGTACGGAATCCGACAACCTTGCCGTCAAGGGCATCTTCTGGGCGCGGCGGGCCGCCGACCCGGCCCGGACGCGGATCGTCGCCAGCGCCGTCGAGCACAAGGCCGTCCTCGACACCGTCGAGTGGCTCGAACGCCACGAGGGCGCCAAGGTCGCCTGGCTGCCGGTGGACGAGCTCTGCCGGGTACACGAAGAAGATCTTGAACTGGCCCTGACCGACGATGTCGCGGTGACCACGATCATGTGGGCCAACAACGAGGTCGGCACCGTGCAGCCTGTCGCGGCCCTGGCAGCCGTCTCGGCAGCAGCCGGAGTCCCCTTCCACACCGACGCTGTGCAGGCGATCGGCCAGCTGCCGGTCGACTTCGCAGCCAGTGGCGCATCGGCTCTCACGCTCAGCGGGCACAAGCTCGGCGGCCCGGTCGGGGTCGGCGCGCTGCTGCTCGGCCGCGACGTCGCCGTCACGCCGCTCCTGCACGGCGGCGGCCAGGAACGCGACGTCCGCTCCGGCACCCTCGACGTCGCCGGGATCTCGGCCTTCGCGCTCGCCGTCGAGCTGGCCGTCCAGCGCCGTACCGCCTTCGCCGCCCAGCTCGCCGCCCTCCGTGACGAACTGGTCGAGCGCGTCCAGGCCGCCGTGCCGTGCGCGCTGCTCAACGGCGACCCGGGCGACCGCCTCCCCGCCAACGCCCACTTCTCGTTCCCGGGCTGCGAGGGCGACGCGCTGCTCATGCTGCTCGACGCGCAGGGCATCGAGTGCTCGACCGGTTCGGCCTGTAATGCCGGAGTCGCTCAGCCCTCGCACGTCCTCCTCGCGATGGGCGCCGACGACGCGCGGGCCCGCTCGTCCCTCCGCTTCACCCTCGGGCACTCCTCGGCGCGGACCGACATCGACGCCCTGGTAGCGGCCTTGCCCACAGCGGTGGAGCGGGCCAGGCGGGCCGGGAAGATCCGCCGGTAGGCTAGAACGATGCGTGTACTGGCTGCGATGTCCGGCGGGGTCGATTCGGCGGTCGCTGCTGCCCTGGCCGCGGAGGCCGGGCACGACGTGACCGGCGTGCACCTGGCCCTCGCGAAGAACCCGCAGACCTACCGCTCCGGAGCCCGCGGCTGCTGCACCCTCGAAGACTCGCGGGACGCGCGCCGCGCCGCCGACGTGATCGGCATCCCGTTCTACGTCTGGGACATGGTCGAGGAGTTCCAGGAGGACGTGGTCGACGACTTCGTCGCGGAGTACGCGGCGGGCCGCACGCCCAACCCCTGCCTGCGCTGCAACGAGAAGATCAAGTTCCATGCGGTACTGGAGCGGGCCCTCGCGCTCGGCTTCGACGCCGTCGTCACCGGCCACCACGCCCGGCTCGGGGCCGACGGCCTGCTCCGCCGGTCGGTCGACGCCGGCAAGGACCAGTCGTACGTCCTTGGCGTCCTCAACTCCCACCAGCTGGCCAAGTCGATGTTCCCGCTCGGCGGGTACACGAAGGAGCAGGTGCGCGAGCTGGCCGCGGCCCGGGGGCTCGGTGTCGCCGGCAAGCCGGACTCGCACGACATCTGCTTCATCGCCGACGGGGACACGCAGGGCTTCCTGGCCGCCCGGCTCGGTTCGAGCCCCGGTGACATCGTCGACTCCGAGACCGGTGAGGTCGTCGGCGCGCACGACGGGGCGTACCAGTACACGATCGGCCAGCGCAAAGGCCTGTCCATCGGCCGCCCGGCCCCGGACGGCAAGCCGCGCTACGTCCTGTCGATCACCCCGGTGACCAACACCGTCACGGTCGGCCCCCGCGCGGCCCTCGAAGTGTCCACAGTGACCGGCGACCGGGCCCTCTGGCTGGCACCCAGCCCCGGCGGCGCCGTCCAGGTCCAGCTCCGGGCACACGGCGAGGTCCACGACGCCCAGGTGTCCGTTGTGGACGACGAGATCATCGCGGTCCTCGGCAAGCCGGCCCTCGGCATCGCCCCCGGCCAGACGATGGTCGTCTACCAGCCGGACCCGGCGGGCGACATCGTCCTCGGTTCCGCGACGATCTCCGCAGCCCGGTGAGCGCGTACCCCTGGGGGCCCGGCTCCGCGACCGGGATCGGCTCCCACCCCGGTACCTCGTTCGCCGACGCCCTCGGGCTGGCCTTCGAACTCCCGCTGCCATACCTCCCGGAGCTCCCGGCCCGTGGCCCCGGAGCCGACATGCTGGGCCGGACGGCCGGCCTGCTGGTCGATCTGCCCGTCGAGCTGTACGCGGCCCGCTGGCAGCTCACCGCCCGCCCCGGCAAGGACGCCCGCCGCACGGCCGACTTCGCCGAACGTGACCTCGACACGCTCACCACGACCGCCGACGGCTACGAAGGCCCACTGAAACTCCAGGCGGCAGGCCCGTTCACGCTGGCCAGCGGCCTGCAGCTCCCGATCGGCGGCGCGGTGCTCCGCGACCGGGGCGCGGTACGTGACCTGACCGACTCGCTGGCCGAGGGCCTGCGCCGGCACGTGGCGGACGTCCAGGCCCGCGTACCGGGCGCGAAGCCGGTCATCCAGCTCGACGAGCCCTCGCTGCCCTTCGTGCTCGCGGGCCGGATCCCGACCGAGTCGGGCTTCGGTTTCCTCAGGTCGGTGTCGGCCCCCGACGCCCGTGACCTCCTGGCCCGGCTGATCGAGGCCGTCGAGGTGCCGGTCGTCGTTCACTCCTGCGCGCCCGACGTGCCGATCAGCCTGCTCCACTCGGCGGGTGCCGCCGCCATCGCCATCGACCTGGCCCTCCTGGACCAGCTCGACCCGCTCGGCGAGGCTCTCGACGCGGGTCTCGGCCTGCTCGCCGGCGTGGCACCTGCCACGTCCAAGGGCATGGCGGGCCAGGTCAGCGAGCTGTGGGGCAAGCTGGGCTTCCCGCTGAAGGCGCTCGCCGACCAGGTGGTCGTCACCCCGGCCTGCGGCCTGGCGGGCTCGACACCGGCCGAGGCCGCCCGGATCCTCCGGGCCTGCAAGGACGCGGCCGCCCGCCTCACCGACGTGGCTCACAGCTAACGGAATAGCCCCCACCCCATCGCGGTTGATGGATGCGTACCCGTGCCGCAAAGCATCACAAAAGGGGGAGCCGTGCGCGAGTTCACCACCAGCGAGAAGATCACGATCCTGGCCGGCCGAGAGGTCGGTGCCGAGTGGGCCGAGCTGGCCCGGATGCTCGGCGCGCCGGAGGCCGAGATCCAGCTGGCCTTCGAGGAGCTGCGCGCCGACGCCGTCCGGCTCAAGCTGGGGCTGCTCCGCCGCGCCGTCGCCCGTGAGGTCGGCGCCGACCGGTACCGCGACCCGGACTCGTGGCGCGCCTTCAAGTTCTACGAGAAGACGGCAGGGGAGTCCTTCGTGGACAGCGGTGTCGTCATCGACGAACGCTGAGACGCGCTGCCCCGGTGCGCGGCATGAACACCATGCCGCGCACTCCGGCCCGCCTACCCGGCCAGAGCCGCCGGCCCGTCTAGATCACGGCACCCAGCCCGTCTCGTGGTACCGGCGGACCGTCCACCAGGTCTCCTCGTCGCACTGCCCGGCCCGCGCGCCGAACGCCGTGTCCTGTACCCGGAAGAAGCCGGACAGGTCCAGCCAGCCGTGCTCGCCGAGCGGCACGTACCGGGGAGCCGAGCCCTGCGTGGCGATCCGCAGCACGTCGGCCTTGTCGCGGTGCGTGCGCAGTACCAGGCACGGCCCGTTCGAGCTGCCGACCCCGTCCGCGTACGGCACGTCGGCCAGCCACAGCTCGCCGGGTTGCGGTCCCTGCTGCCATTCGGGGCCGGGTGGATGGTCGAGCAGCGCTGGGTTATCGGGGTCGGGGGACCAGGGTGGTGGAGCGTCGGGTGCTCGCCGCCGCCGGGTCAGGCCGGCCACCAGAATGGCGGCCAGTCCCACGGCGAGCAGGCACAGCACGGCTCCGGCTCCCGAGTAGAGGTTGGACATGCACACCTCCTGGGGTTTTCTCACTGTATGACCGACGAGCCGGGCGCCGGAAGTGTCGTACGGTCCGACTAACCTGCACGAAGGAACTAGGAGGTGGGCGTGAAGCCGGAGCAGGCGGCGATGGAGCGGCACAAGATCCTTGCCGACGAGATCAACGATCATCGTTTTCGGTACTACGTGAACGACGCGCCGACCATCTCGGACGCCGAGTTCGACGTGCTGCTGCGCGAGCTGGAGGGGCTGGAGGAGAAGTTCCCCGAGCTGCGCACGCCCGACTCGCCGACCCAGCAGGTGGCCGGCAGCTACACGACGGAGTTCACCCCCGTCACGCACGCCGAGCGGCTGCTCAGCCTGGACAACGCCTTCGACGGCGAGGAGCTGGCCGCCTGGTCCGCCCGCGCGGAGCGCGACGCCGGCGGCCCGGTCAGCTACCTGTGCGAGCTGAAGATCGACGGCCTGGCCGTCAACCTGACCTACGAGCACGGCCGCCTGGTCCGCGGCGCGACCCGTGGCGACGGCCGGGTCGGTGAGGACATCACCCCCAACGTCCGGGCGATCCAGGGCATCCCGCACCAGCTGGCCGGCGACGCGCCGGCCCTGGTCGAGATCCGGGGTGAGGTCTACTTCCCGAGCGAGGAGTTCGCCGGGCTCAACGCGCAGCTCGTCGAGCAGGGCAAGGCCCCGTTCGCCAACCCGCGCAACGCCGCGGCCGGCTCGCTGCGGCAGAAGGATCCCCGGATCACTGCCAGCAGGCCGCTCCAGCTGATCGTGCACGGGATCGGGGCCAGGGAGGGCTTCACGCCCGAGCGGCTGTCCGACGCGTACGAGACGCTGCGCGGCTGGGGCATGCCGACGTCTGCGCGCTGGAAGGTCGTCGCCGATCTCGACGGGGTCAAGGACTTCATCCAGTACTACGCGGAGCACCGCCACGACGTCGAGCACGAGATCGACGGCGTGGTCGTGAAGATCGACGACGTGGCGGTGCAGGGCAGGCTCGGCTCGACCAGCCGCGCTCCGCGCTGGGCCATCGCCTACAAGTACCCGCCGGAGGAGGTCAACACCAAGCTGCTCGGCATCGAGGTGCAGGTCGGCCGGACGGGCCGGATCACGCCGCGCGCGATGGTCGAGCCGGTGCTGGTGGCTGGCTCCACAGTGGAGTTCGCGACCCTGCACAACGCCTCGGAGGTCGAGCGTAAGGGCGTGCTGATCGGCGACACCGTCGTGCTCTGCAAGGCCGGCGACGTGATCCCCGAGATCCTCGGCCCGGTGGTCGCGCTGCGCGACGGCACCGAGCGGCCGTTCGTGATGCCCACCGAGTGCCCGGAGTGCGGGGCCGAGCTGGCCCCGGCCAAGGAGGGCGACGTCGACATCCGCTGCCCCAACGCCAGGTCCTGCCCCGGCCAGCTCCGCGAGCGGATGTTCTACCTGGCGGGCCGCAAGTCCCTCGACATCGAGGTGCTGGGCGCGAAGTCGGTCGGCGCGCTGCTGGAGAGCGGGGCGATCGTCAACGAGGGCGACCTGTTCGACCTCACCGAGGAGAAGCTGCTCGCCTGCCCGTTCTTCGTGAACAAGAGCGGCAAGCAGGCCGGCCAGCTCGGCAGCAACGCCCACAAGCTGCTGGCCAACCTGGCCGAGGCGAAGAGCCGTCCGCTGTGGAGGGTGCTGGTCGCGCTGTCGATCCGGCATGTCGGCCCGACCGCCGCGCAGGCACTGGCCCGCGAGTTCCGGGACATCGACCGGATCTTCTCCGCCGAGCAGGCCGAGCTGGCCGCGGTCGAGGGCGTGGGCCCGACCATCGCGGAGAGCCTGGTCGAGTGGTTCGGCCACGACTGGCACCGCGAGATCATCGAGAAGTGGCGGGCGGCGGGCGTGCAGCTCGCCGAGGAGGCAGAGGAGACCGGGCCGCGCCCGCTCGAAGGCGTGACCGTGGTCGTCACCGGCACCCTCGAAGGCTGGTCGCGGGACGCGGCGACCGAGGCGATCCAGAAGCTGGGCGGCAAGGTCACCGGCTCGGTGTCGAAGAAGACCGGCTTCGTGGTCGTCGGGGAGAATCCGGGCAGCAAGTACGACAAGGCTGTCGCGGCCAAGGTGCCGATCCTCGACGCGCCAGGGTTCGGCGTCCTGCTGGACGAGGGCCCGGAGGCCGCCAGGGCGGTCGCGCAGATCGGTGAGCCCGAGAGCAACGACGAGAGCGAGCGGGGCGAGTAACGAACGGTCACGGAAGCCCGGCCAGAGCGTGCGCGATTGCGCGCATCCGGACGGGCTTCCGCGCGCGGTAGGCACACCGGGCACCGCCCCAGACCCCGGCGGCCAGCCCCCGCCAAGGAACTTGTGCCTGTCGATGTCTCCGGGTCACGGTTCCCGCGCGAATCTGACTACAGAACGTGTTCCGGCCCCTACGCTGCTGTGATGTGCCGTGCTGTGCCGGAAAGCTCGGCACCCGGCCGGGCGATCCCTCCGGCGGTGGGGCCAAGCGGGGGTTCCGAAGGGTACAAGTCCTAGATCAGGTAACGAATTGACGTACCGGTGCCGGAAACTGCTTGCCTGAGCAATAAATTGAGCATGTCCTGACACTGCTGGCTACCGCTTGCCGTGGAAAAGGTGATACTCAACACAGACGCCGTTACCGCGTTCATCGCTGGACGGTTCACCACAGGGGCCGGGGTGAGCGCGGTAGGTCGCTGGGGGGCGATAGCCGGGTGCCATCGTGGTTCCCGGCGGGACTTGTCGAGGCGTCGGGAGGGGTAGATGGAGCCGACGTCTCTGCGGAACTCAGCGCCGCCAGGACGCCGTCTGGCGTTCTTCACCTACCTCACCATCGTGATCCTCTCGGCGATGGCTGCCGCCGTGCCCTCAGCCGTCCAGTACGGGCCGAAGTTCCTCACTCTCCCCTTCACGTTCTGGCTGATGCTCGCGCTGGCCTGCGCCGCGGACTTCCGCCCGTTCAACGCGACCGGCCCGCGCCAGTCCGTCGCCGTGTTCCCCTCGATCTGCTTCGCGTTCGCCGCGCTGCTGATGTGGGGGCTTCCGGCCGCCGTGCTGATCCAGACCTGTGCGACCAGCGTGTTCGCGTGGCGGACGCGGCACTCGGCCTGGCGGGGGCTGTTCAACATCAGCCAGTACACACTGGCCCTGACCTTCGCGTTCGGCGTGCTGAGCCTCGGCCCGAAGATCCCGCTGCGGGACGGCACGATCGACCGGCACCAGGTCGTCCTGATCCTGCTGGCCTGCGCCGGCTGGTTCGCCACCAGCCATGTGCTCGTGGCCACCGCTGTCTGGCTGCGGTTCGGCGGGACGTGGCGGCAGAGCCTGACCACGGCGATCGGCTCGGAGGGGCTCGCGGCGTTCGCCCTGCTGCTGCTCGGCCCGTTCCTGGTGGCCGCTGCCCAGGTCAGCGGGTGGCTGATCCCGCTGATCGTCGCCCCGCTCTACGCGGTGTACCGGGTGGCAGGCCTGTCGGAGGACCACGAGCGGCTGTCCCTTCTGGACCCGCTGACGGGCCTGGCCAACCGCAAGGCGCTGTTCACCGCCGTCGAGGACGCGATCACGGAACTGCGTGAGCTGCCCTTCGACAGCCAGGACCGGCGGCTGGCGCTGGTCGTGCTGGATCTCGACCGGTTCAAGCAGGTCAACGACGCCCTCGGTCACGCTGTCGGCGACCGGCTCCTGATCGAGGTCGGCCGGCGCCTGGCGACGTGTGTACCGGCCGACGCCCTGGTCGCCCGGCTCGGCGGCGACGAGTTCGCCGTCCTCGCGCCCCGGATCACCGCACAGGACACGGCCCGCGACCTGGCCCGCACGGTCGCGAAGGCCCTGGCGGACCCGGTCAGGCTCGACGGGATGCCCCTCGACGTCGCCAGCTCGATCGGCATCGCCGTGTACCCGGAGCACGGCGACGACTTCACCACCCTCCTCCGGCACGCCGACGTGGCGATGTACGACGCGAAGACCCGTGGCGACACGATCGCGGTGTACAAGCCGGAGTCCGACCACAACTCCCCGGCCCGGCTCGGCCTGCTGGGCGACCTCCGCCGTTCCCTGGAGACCCCGGGCTTCGGCGAGGTGGCGCTGTACTACCAGCCGCAGGTCGACATGGGTACCGGCGAGGTCGTCGGCGTGGAGGCGCTGCTGCGCTGGCGGCACCCGGTACGCGGGCTGGTCAGCCCCGAAGAGCTGATCAAGGTCGCGGAGCACTCCGGCGTGATGCGGCTGCTGACCTGCCGGGTGATCGACGAGGCGCTGGCCCAGCTCGCCCGGTGGGCGGAGGGCGGGATGCGGCTGCGCGCCGCGATCAACGTCTCCGTCCGCGACCTGCACACCACCGAGCTGGTCGACTACCTGGCCGGGCGGCTCGCCGAGTACAACGTGTCCGCCGACCAGATCCAGCTGGAGATCACCGAGGGCGCGCTGATGGCCGACCCGCGGCGGGTGCTCACCACCCTCCAGCGGCTCGACCGGCTGGGCGTGGCGCTGTCGCTGGACGACTTCGGCACCGGGTACTCGTCGCTGCAGCACCTGCGCAGGCTCCCGCTGTCCGAGGTGAAGATCGACCGGTCCTTCGTGCTCGGCATGAGCACGGACGAGGACGACGCCTCGATCGTCCGCTCGATCATCGAGCTGGCCGGCGCGCTCGGGCTGCGGGTGGTCGCCGAGGGCGTGGAGGACGAGCGGACCTGGCGCTGGCTGGTCGCGCACGGCTGCCACGTCGCGCAGGGCTGGTTCTACGCCCGGCCGATGCCCGCCGACGAGCTGCCGCGCTGGCTGGCCAAGTACCGGCCGCCGATGCTGCTCCGCGCCGTCCCCAACCACCCGGAGGCGGCATCCTGAGGGGCGGTGTCACATTCACCGCCGCCAGGGAGTCATAGGGGCGTGGAAAACAACGCATGGCTGGCTGGCCAGTTCGAGGAGAACCGTTCCCACCTGCGCGCCGTCGCGTACCGGATGCTCGGCTCCGCCGAGGAGGCCGACGACGCGGTACAGGAGGCGTGGCTGCGGCTGACGGGCGCGGACGTCTCCGGGGTGAACAACCTGCGGGCCTGGCTGACCACGGTCGTGGCGAGGGTCTCGCTGAACCAGCTCCGCGGCCGTACCCGGCGCGGCGAGTCCCCGCTGCTCACCGAGCCGGTCGCGGGCCACAGCCCCGAGCACGAGGCGCTGATGGCGGACTCGGTCGGCCTGGCCCTGCTCGTCGTGCTGGACTCGCTGAACCCGGCCGAGCGGCTGGCCTTCGTCCTGCACGACCTGTTCGCGGTGCCGTTCGACGAGATCGCCCCGATCCTCGGCCGGACGGTGCCGGCCACCCGGCAGCTGGCGAGCCGCGCCCGGCGCCGGGTACGCGGGGTGCGGGCCGAGCCCAGCCCGGACCAGGCCCGGCAGCACGAGGTGGTGGCGGCGTTCCTGGCGGCGTCCCGGGCCGGTGACTTCGCGGGGCTGCTGGCGCTGCTCGACCCGGAAGCCGTCGTACTCGCCGACTCCGCCGCCGTCATGATCGGCGCGCAGGCCGAGGTCCGTGGCCGTGCCGAGGTCGCGGAGACCTTCTGCGGCCGGGCGGCCGCCGCCGAGCTGGCGGTCATCGACGGGCTGGTCGGCGCGGTCTGGGCACCCGGAGGGGAGCCCCGGGTGGTGTTCGCCTTCACGCTGCACGAGGACCGGGTCGCCGAGATCCGCCTGATCGCCGACCCCGACGAGATCCGCACGCTGGACGTGGAGCTGCTGAGCGAGTAGACGACCGGTGGTCGTGGCAGGAGTAGGGCTCGCGCAGCAGGTACAAAATCATAAAAATCACACAGGGTGAGTGGCCGGACGGCGCTGTTTCCCGATGCGCGCTGGCCTCACGGCCCGAAACATGACGGCAACACGGCGAACCGTAGAATCTGACGGTTCGAGCAGGTGCGACGTGAGGAGCGAGTCGATGACCGCCATCTCCCGCGAGGAGGTCGCGCATCTCGCGCGCCTCGCGCGGCTAGCTGTGACCGATGAAGAGCTGGACATGTTCGCCGGTCAGCTGGACGTGATCCTGCAGTCCGTGGCGCGTGTGGGTGAGGTCGCGGCCGAGGACATCCCGCCGACCTCGCACTCCGTGCCGCTCACCAATGTCTTCCGCCCCGACGAGCCGCGTCCCGGCCTGACCCGGGCGGCGGCTCTGGCCGGCGCGCCGGATTCCGCCGAGGACCGGTTCCGGGTGCCCCGGATCCTGGACGAGGAGGAATAAGCCATGTCGTCACTGATCAAGAAGACGGCCGCTGAGCTGGGCGAACTGATCGCCGCTGGCCAGACCTCCGCGCTGGAGGTCACCCGCGAGCACCTGGACCAGATCTCCAAGGTGGACGGTCGCGTGCACGCGTTCCTGCACGTGGACGTGGAGGGCGCGCTCGCAGCGGCCAAGGCCGTCGACGCCAGGCGCGCGGCCGGCGAGAAGCTCGGCCCGCTGGCCGGCGTGCCGATCGCCGTCAAGGACGTCGTGACCACGAAGGGCCTGCCGACCACGGCCGGCTCGAAGATCCTCGAAGGCTGGGTCCCGCCGTACGACGCGACGCTCGTCGAGCGGCTGAAGGACGCCGGCACGGTGATCCTGGGCAAGACGAACATGGACGAGTTCGCGATGGGTTCGTCCACCGAGTACTCGGCGTACGGACCGACGTTCAACCCGTGGGACCTGACCCGCATCCCGGGCGGCTCCGGTGGTGGCTCGTCGGCGGCCCTCGCGGCGTACGAGGCCCCGCTGTCGATCGGTACCGACACCGGTGGTTCCATCCGCCAGCCGGGTGCCGTGACCGGCACGGTCGGCGCGAAGCCCACGTACGGCGGCACGTCCCGCTACGGCCTGATCGCCTTCTCGTCCTCTCTGGACACTCCCGGCCCGTGTGCCCGGACGGTGCTCGACGCCGCCCTGCTGCACGAGGTGATCGCCGGGCACGACCCGCGCGACTCCACGTCGATCCCGGCCCCGGTGTCGCCGGTCGTCGCCGCGGCCCGCCAGGGCATGTCCGGCGACCTGACCGGCGTGAAGCTGGGCCTGGTCAAGGAGTTCATGTCGGCGGAGGGCGCGGAGCCCGGCGTCGTCGCGGCGTTCCACGCCGCCGTCGAGTCGCTGACCAAGCTCGGTGCCGAGATCGTCGAGATCTCCTGCCCGAACTTCGTCTACGCGCTGCCGACGTACTACCTGATCGCCCCGAGCGAGTGCTCGTCCAACCTGGCCCGCTTCGACGGTGTCCGCTACGGCCTGCGGGTCGGCGACAACGGCGTGAACAGCCTCGAAGAGGTCATGTCGCTGACCAGGGAGGCGGGCTTCGGCCCCGAGGTGAAGCGCCGGATCATGGTCGGCACGTACGCCCTGTCGAGCGGCTACTACGACGCGTACTACGGCCAGGCCCAGAAGGTCCGCACGTTGATCACCCGCGACTTCCAGGCGGCGTTCGAGAAGGTCGACGCGCTCATCTCGCCGACGACCCCGTTCGTGGCGTTCCAGCTCGGCGCGCGCACCGCCGACCCGTCGAGCATGTACCTCGCCGACCTGTACACGATCCCCTCGAACCTCTACGGCGGCCCGGCCATCTCCGTGCCGTGCGGCCTGTCGGAGGGCCTGCCGGTCGGCCTCCAGGTGATGGCACCGACCCTGGCCGACGACCGGATGTACCGGGTCGCGGCAGCCCTCGAGTCCACCATCGGCACCCTGACCCCGCCGGAGCTGTGAGATGACCTACGCGGACATTGTGGAGCGGTACGAGCCGGTCATCGGGCTGGAGACCCACGTAGAGCTGGGTACCCGGACGAAGATGTTCTGCTCCTGCCCGACGGAGTTCGGCGCGGAGCCGAACACGCAGGTCTGCCCGGTGTGCCTGGCGCTGCCGGGCGCGCTGCCGGTGGTGAACGCCGTCGCGATCGAGTCCACCATCAAGATCGGTCTCGCGCTGAACTGCTCGATCGCCGAGTGGTGCCGGTTCGCCCGGAAGAACTACTTCTACCCGGACATGCCGAAGAACTTCCAGATCTCGCAGTACGACGAGCCGCTGTGCTTCGACGGGTACCTCGACGTCGAGGTGGACGGCAGGACCGTCCGCATCGAGATCGAGCGGGTCCACATGGAGGAGGACACCGGCAAGACGATGCACATCGGCGGCTCGACCGGCCGGATCCAGGGCGCGACGGAGTCCCTCGTGGACTACAACCGGGCGGGCATCCCGCTGATCGAGATCGTGACGAAGCCGGTGACCGGTACCGGGGCGATGGCTCCGGAGGTCGCCAAGGCGTACGTCGCCGAGCTGCGTGACGTGCTGCGCGGCCTGGGCGTCTCGGACGTCCGCATGGAGCAGGGCTCGCTGCGCTGCGACGTGAACACCTCGCTCAACAAGCCGGGCGAGGAGTGGGGCACCCGTACCGAGACCAAGAACGTGAACTCGCTGCGCTCCGTCGAGCGCGCCGTCCGGTCGGAGATCATCCGGCAGTCCGGCATCCTCGACGACGGCGGCAAGATCACGCAGGAGACCCGGCACTTCCACGAGGACACCGGGCAGACCACGTCGGGCCGCAGCAAGGAGACGGCGACCGACTACCGGTACTTCCCCGAGCCCGACCTCGTCCCGGTCACCCCGGCCCGCGAGTGGGTCGAGGAGATCCGGGCCGGCCTGCCAGAGATGCCGCGCGTCCGCCGCCTCCGGCTGCGCGAGGCCTGGGGCCTGTCGGAGCACGACATGCAGTCGGTCCTCAACGCCGGCGCCGTCGACCTGATCGAGGCCACGATCGTGGCCGGCGCCTCGTCCGAGGGCGCCCGCAAGTGGTGGATGGGCGAGCTGGCCCGCCGCTCCAACGAGACCGGCCAGGAACTCGACGCCCTCGGCATCACCCCGCAGTGGGTGGCCGAGCTGGTCTCGCTGACCGACGCGGGCAAGCTGAACGACAAGCTGGCCCGCCAGGTCGTCGAGGCCGGCCTGAACGGCGAGGGCACCCCCGGCGAGATCATGGCCGCCCGCAAGCTCGAGGTCGTGTCCGACACCGGCGCGCTCCTCGAAGCCATCGACGCGGCCATCGCAGCCAACCCCGACGTCGCCGAGAAGATCCGTGGCGGCAACCAGGGCGCGGCTGGCGTGCTGATCGGCGCGGTCATGAAGACCACGGGCGGCCAGGCCGACGCCAAGACCGTCCGGGGCCTCATCCTCGAAAAGCTCAAGTAGTAGTGCCGGCCCGCTGAGCGAAAATCTGAGCTGCGCGAAACGAAAGCCCGTGTACAACCAGTACACGGGCTTTCGTTCATGCGATCAGATTTCCGCTCAGCGGGCCACCGCGCGTTAGATCAAAACCAAGAGCAAGAGCATCATTTTGTACCTGTGCCGGTGCCCCACCCCTCTCCCCGATCACCCCGGCTACGCGGCGCCGAACCGGGCCCCCAGCCTCCGCAGGTAGTCCTTCAACTCCCCAGGCTCGACCACAGTGAAGTCCTCACCCACCCGGGCCAGGTACGTCACGAGGTCGGACAGCACATCTGTCCCCGTCTCCAGCACGCAGTGACCATCCCCGTCCGGGGTCAGCGCGCCCGCCGAGGCCCCGACCCGCTCGGCGATCGTCTCCAGCGGAGCGTGGAAGCGGATCAGCACCCGGTACCGCCAGGCCGCCGTGCTGACACCCCGCAGCACGTGAGCGAGCGCGTCACCACCCGGCGCCTCCCTCGGCGTGAAGCGAGGCCCGTTCGGGGTACGCGGCCGGATCCGGTCGGCCCGGAAGGTCCGCCAGTCGCCCCGTGACCCGTCCCACGCGAGCAGGTACCACCGCAGCCCCGTGTAGACCAGCCGGTGCGGTTCGACCTGCCGCGCACTCGCGGAACCATCCCGGCCGACGTAGTCGAACCGCAGCTGCTCACGGCTGCTGATCGAACCCGCGACAGCGGTCAGTACCCCCGCGTCCACGGTCGGCCCCCGCCCGGCGGCGCTCACCGTCGCCGCCCGGAGCGCGTCGATCCGATGCCGGAGCCGGGCGGGCATGGTCTGCTCCAGCTTCGCGAGCGCCCGCAGCGAGGTCTCCTCGATTCCCGTGATCCCACCCGTCGCGGCGACTCGCAACCCGGCCGCCACGGCCACCGCTTCCTCGTCATCCAGCAGCAACGGCGGCATGGCCGACCCCGCGCCCAGCTGGTAACCACCCGTAGTCCCGGTACTCGACCGCACCTGGTACCCGAGGATCCGCAGCCGCTCGACATCGTTGCGCACAGTCCGCGTCGTCACGCCCAGCCGGTCGGCGAGGTCAGCCCCCGCCCACTGTGGACGGGACTGCAACAGCGCGAGCAGTCTCAGCAGCCGTACCGAAGTCTCCAGCATTGAGGAACCGTACCTTCCGCAACCCCGCATACCGTGGTCCCCATGAGAGGAATCGCGACAGTCAGCTTCTACTCCGCCGACCTGAACGCCGCCCAGGCCTGGTACACCGAGGTGCTCGGCATCGAGCCGTACTTCGCCCGGCCCGGGTACATCGAGTTCCGCATTGGCGACTACCAGCACGAACTCGGCATCATTCAGGCCGAGTACGCCTCACACGAGGTCGGCAACGGCCCGGCGGGCGCGGTCGTCTACTGGCACGTCGACGACGTCACGTCGACTGTGGACCGCCTGGTCGTCCTCGGCGCGACCCTTCTCGACGCCCCGGTGAACCGTTCGCCGCACGAGCCCGACCCGGCCAGGCAGTTCGTCACCGCCACCGTCACCGACCCGTTCGGCAACATCCTCGGCGTCATGCGCAACCCGCACTACCTGCGAGTACTGAACTCGAACGCATAACCTCCGCCCCCGGCGGGCAAGATGGTGTCATGCGATTCCGTACCACGCTCCGCGCGTTCTACCAGGCTGTGCGGGTCGCGGTCCGGCACGAGGCCAGCCGGGCGGCGGCCCGCAGGACCGGGCGCGCGCTCGGTCTCCTGCTGGTCGCCACCGTCGGCGTCGCGGCCGGGCTGCTGCTCGGCGGCACGGTCCAGGGCCCGCTGGGGCCGTTCCAGGCGGAGTTCTCGCTCACGCCGGGCCTGCACGGCGGCACGCAGGTCGTCGTGCCGCCGCTCGGCTCGCTGACCCTCGACAGCCACGCGGGCCCCGAGCGGCTGACGATCCGGCTCGACTCGCTCGACCAGGCCCGTACCCAGCGGCTGGTGTCCGACCCGGACGGCCTGGGGAAGGCGAGCGAGTCGGCGTTCTCCGACGTGCAGTCCGGCATCGTGAAGGTGCTGCTCCAGTCGACCGGGGCCGCCCTGCTCGGCGCGATGCTGCTCGGCGCGCTCGTGTACCGCAGCGTCCGCCGGACGGCAGCCGTCGCCCTCACCGCGCTCGGCCTGATCGCGGCGAGCCTGGGCACGGCGCTGGTCACCTTCCGCAGCGACGCGATCGACGAGCCCCGGTACGACGGGCTGCTGGTCAACGCGCCAGCCGTCGTCGGTGACGCCCGGAAGATCGCCTCACGCTACGAGCAGTACCGTGGCGACCTGCAACGCCTGGTCACCAATGTCGGGAAGCTCTACACGACCGTGTCCACGCTCCCGGTGTACGAGCCGGAGCCGGGCGTGATCCGGGCGCTCCACGTCTCCGACATGCACCTCAACCCCGGGGCGTGGGACGTGGTGCAGACGGTCGTCACCCAGTTCAGCATCGACGTGGTGATCGACACGGGCGACCTGACCGACTGGGGTACCGGCCGCGAGTCCGAGGCCTACGCCCGGGGCATCTCCGACCTCAAGGTCCCGTACGTCTTCGTCCGGGGCAACCATGACTCGGCGGAGACGGTCGCCCAGGTCGCCCGGCAGCCGAACGCGATCGTCCTCGACAACCGGGTGCAGACCGTCGCCGGGCTGCGCATCGGCGGCATCGCCGACCCGCGCTTCACCCCCGACAAGTCCACGACCTCGTCCGGGCTCCTCGAAGAACGCCGCCTGTTCGAGACCGGTACCACGCTGGCCACCACGATCGGCCGCGTCGGCGGGGCCGACATCGCAGCCATCCACGACCCGGTGGCCGCCGGCCCGCTCGCCGGGGCCGTCCCGCTCGTCCTCGCCGGTCACAAGCACAAGCGCGAGGTACGCCAGCTCGACCCGAAGACGCTGCTGATGGTCGAGGGCTCGACCGGCGGGGCCGGCCTGCGGGGCCTCGAACTCGCCGAGCCCACCCCGCTCGCCCTCTCCGTCCTGTACTTCAGCTCGGCCGGCAAGCTCCAGGCATACGACGACATCTCCGTCGGCGGCACCGGCCGCTCGGAGGTCACCCTGCAACGCCGCCTGATCAAGGAGACACCGCCCCCGATCCCGACACCCACGCCCGCACCAACGCCGAGCTAGCTCTTACCGACCCCGCCAGACGAGCTGAGCACGATCCGCACGATCCGGTCGTCGTCGGCGACCGGCTTGCCCCGGCCGTCCTTGTTGGACGTCGTCACCCACAGCGTGTTGTCGGGAGCCTTGACGACCGTCCGCAGCCGGCCGTACTCGCCTTCCAGGCCCGCGACCGGCGCGCCGAGCAGGCTGCCCTTGCCGTTGAGCCCGGCCAGCCACAGCCGCTGCCCGCGCAGGCAGGCAGCCACCAGCGTCGTACCGCTGACCGCGGCACCGCTGCACGAGGCGTCGCCGGGCTTGAACACCGTCAGCGGGTTCGTGAACCTCGGGTCGCTGCCCTGGCCCTCGACCGCAGGCCAGCCGTAGTTCTTGCCCGGCTCGATCAGGTTCAGCTCGTCCCAGGTGTCCTGGCCGAACTCCATCGCGTACATCCGCTTGTCGGCGTCCCAGTCGAAGCCCTGCACGTTCCGGTGGCCGTATGTCCACACCAGACTGTCGGCGGCCGGGTTGCCCGGGGCTGGCTTGCCCTCGGTGGTCATCCGGAGGATCTTGCCGCCGAGGTTCTTCAGGTCCTGCGCGTTGCCGGTCCGGCTGGCGTCGCCCGTGCTCGCGTACAGGAACCCGTCCGGGCCGAAGGCCAGCCTGCCGCCGTTGTGCACGCCGGACACCGGGATGCCGGTCACGATCGGCTTGGGCTGCTCGCCCAGCTTCATGGTGGAGATCCGGTTGTCGGTCCTCGTCGTGTAGTACAGGAAAAGCGTTTGGTCTTCCGTGTACCTGGGGGAGACCGCCACCCCCATCAGCCCGCCCTCGCCACCGGAGTGGGCCTCCTCGATCGTGCCGAGGACGGTGACCTTGAGCCCGGCCGTGCCGGTCTCCGGCCCCAGCTTGAGCAGCCTGCGGGTGTCCCGCTCGGTGACCAGCGCCCCGCCGTCCGGCAGGAACGCGACGCCCCACGGCACACTCAGGTTCTTCGCGATCACCACCGAGGTGACCGCGTCGTCGTTGGGCTTGGCCGAGGCGGAAGGGGTGGGGAAGCGCGGCGGAGTGCCGGTCTCCTTGTCCTCCGGCGGGCCGAAGGCGCAGCCGGTCAGCGTGCCAGCGGCGAGCGCCGTGGTCAGCAGGGCGATGATCAGCCGCCGGGGGGAATCCACGCCCTCCAGCGTAGCCGGGTGGAGCTAGGGCTCGTCTTCAAAGGTTTAGATCCATTGAAGTAGCGCGGCGATGGTGATGGTCGCCTGGTATGAGGTGGCGGTTTTGTCGTATCGGGTGGCCACGCTGCGGTGTTGTTTGAGCTGGTTGAAGCATCGTTCTACGACGTTGCGGTGGCGGTAGATCTGACGGTTGAAGGTGGGAGGTCGTCCGCCGCGGGGTCCTCGTCTGCGGCGGTTGGCCTGCTGGTCGCAGCGTTCCGGGATGGTGTGGCCGATACCTCGGCGGCGCAGGTGCTCCCGGATGGCTTTTGACGAGTAGCCCTTGTCGGCGATGACGTGGTCAGGTCGTGATCGTGGTCGGCCGCCGCCAGCGCGGGGGACTCGAATGGCGGCCATGACCTCCTCAAAGCGGGTGCAGTCGTTGACGTTGCCGCCAGACAGGACGAACGCCAGGACGCGGCCGGCGCCGTCGCAGGCGAGATGGATTTTCGTGCTCAGTCCGCCTCGACTTCGACCGAGGGCGTGATCTGATGGTTCGCCCGTTTCCCTTCGCCCCTTNTGGCTCCGGCGGCGTGCTGGTGAGCCCGCACGATGGTCGAGTCCACCGACACCAGCCACTCGATATCACCGGCCGCGTCGGCGTGGGCCTGGACCCCTTCGAGCATCGCCGAGAATGTCCCATCGAGAGCCCACCTGCGAAAACGGGTGTAGACCGACTGCCACGACCCGTAACGCTCAGGCACATC
>NZ_KB903833.1 GCF_000379825.1 Longispora albida DSM 44784 | reverse complement strand
GGGCGGGGAAAGCACAGCACCTGGGCGGGGCGGGCGGGGTGGGGGGAGGGGGGAGGGCCCCCTCCCCCCGCACCGAATCCGGCGAGCGACACGCAGCACAAAGCACCACCCACCCAGCACCCCACCCCACCCGCCCCCCAGGCGCAGCCCTCCTAGTAGCCGGCACCACCTCAGACGCCGGCAAGAGCATCCTCACCGCCGGCATCTGCCGCTGGCTGTACCGCCAGGGCGTCAAGGTCGCCCCGTTCAAAGCCCAGAACATGTCGAACAACTCGGCCGTCACTCCCGACGGCGGCGAGATCGGCCGCGCCCAGGTCCTCCAGGCGGCAGCCTGCGGCCTGGAGCCGAGCGTCCGGTTCAATCCGGTGCTGCTCAAGCCGGGTAGCGAGCACAGCAGCCAGGTCGTCGTTCTCGGCCAGCCGACCGGCCAGGTCACCGCTGGCAACTACCGCTCGCTGAAGGCCGAGCTGTCCGGCACGGTGTTCTCGACGCTCGACTCGCTTCGCGCGGAGTACGACGTCGTGGTCTGTGAGGGGGCTGGCAGCCCGGCGGAGATCAATCTCCGGGAGGGCGACTTCGTCAACATGGGGCTGGCCAGGGCCGCGAACATCCCGGCCATCGTCGTCGGCGACATCGACCGTGGCGGGGTGTTCGCAGCCCTGTACGGCACGCTGGCTCTTCTCGATCCCGAGGACCAGGCGCTGATCCGTGGCTTCGTCATCAACAAGTTCCGGGGTTCCCGGTCGCTGCTCGATCCCGGCCTGGACATGATCTCGGCGCGTACCGGCCGCCCCGTCCTCGGTGTGCTCCCGTTCAGCCAGGATCTCTGGCTCGACGGGGAGGACTCACTGTCCTACCGGGACGGTGCGGTTCTCGGCCGCCCTACGCCACCTCTCGGCCCCGACGGCCTTTCCGTCGCCGTGATCCGCCTTCCGCGTATCTCGAACGCGACGGATGCCGAGGCGCTCGCCGCCGAGCCGGGTGTGACGGTGCGCCTCACGTCGAACCCGGCTGACGTGGCAGCGGCTGACCTGGTCGTACTTCCCGGCAGCAAAGCAACAGTCGCCGACCTCGCCTGGCTCCGCGACATGGGCCTGGCTGCCCCTCTGGCCGCCCGGGCGGCGGAAGGCCGCCCCATCCTCGCCATCTGCGGGGGGTACCAGATGCTCGCCGGGTCCATCACCGACCACGTCGAGTCGGCTTCCGGTCAGGTACCGGGGCTGGGCCTGCTCCCGTCCCGCATCACGTTCGCTGAGACGAAGACGCTGTCCCGGCCCACCGGCACGGCGCTGGGCCACCCCGTCACCGGGTACGAGATCCACTACGGCCAGGCGGAGACCACGGGTGACCCGCTGATCACGCTCGCCGACGGGACACCGGAAGGCCTGCGCCACGGCTCGATCTGGGGTACGCACTGGCACGGCCTGCTGGAGAACAACGCCTTCCGCCGTGCCTTCCTCGCCGAGGTGGCCGCGACGGCCGGCCGCGCCTTCGTCCCGGCTCCGGACACCGACTTCGCGGCCCTCCGGCTGCGCCAGCTGGATCTGCTGGGCGATCTGGTGGCCGAGTACCTCGACACCGACCTCCTCCAGTCCATCCTGGACAGTTCGCGATGAGAGCCTCGCCAGAACTCGTCACGTCGATCCTGGCTGGTCCACCGGCCCTGGGCCGGACGCGCCTCGTCGCGATCGACGGACCTTCGGGCTCCGGCAAGTCCACGTTCGCCGCGCGCCTCGCGGCGACACTCCGGCCGGCCACAGCGCCAGTAACCACTATCCACCTGGACGACCTGCTGGACGGCTGGGACGACCTGCCCACGATGTGGCCGCGTGTGACCACCTGGCTCCTGGATCCGATCGCCAGAGGCGAGCCAGGCCGCTACCAGTCCTACGACTGGCTCAACGCCCGCTTCGCGCCCACCTGGCACGAGGTACCACCCGGCGGCGTCCTCATCCTGGAAGGCGTCTCCAGCGCCCGCCGCGCAGCCCGCCCGTTCCTCACGGCGGCGGTCTTCGTGGACGCCCCCGCCGACGTGCGCCTGGCCAGGGCGGTGGCCCGCGACGGCGAGCACCTGCGTCCCGAGCTGCTCCGCTGGGCGGCGGCCGAGGAGGAACACTTCACGACCGAAGGCACCCGCGCCTACATCGAGGCCCACGGCACCCTCATCACCACGTAACGCTGTCGCACTACCCCTTGAGATCGGCCGCCACCAGCGACCAGACCTCCAGGTCCACCCGTCCACCGTGGACATAGCCGGCGTTCCGCAGCAGTCCCTCGTACGTGAACCCGGCCTTCTCCGCCACCCGCCGCGAAGCGAGGTTCCCCGGTGCGATCCGCAGCTCGACCCGGTGGAATCCGTGTTCCAGCACGAGCGCGACTGACAGCGCGTCCAGCGCCTCGCACGCCACGCCCATGCCGCGCACCTCGGGCGACATCGCGTACGTGACCTGGGTGACCTGAGCGGCCCAGTCGGTACGTTTCGCCCACAGGCACCCGATGAGCTTGCCGTCCTCGCGCCGTTCGACGGCGTAGTGGTCCCCGTCGCCGCTGTCCCGGCGGTCTGCGGCCAGGTCGGTGCACCACTGCTGCGCGTCGTCCGGGGTGAACGGGTCGGGGAACGGCAGCCATCTGCGGGTCTGCCGGTCGTCGAAGACGGCGGTGACGGCGGGCGCGTCGGCCAGGGTCAGCGCGCGGACCAGCAGCCGGGGCGTTTGCACGGTCAGCGGCGGGAAGCGGCGTACCGGCGTGTTGATCCCTGTCCTCACGCCTCGGGACCCTATCGGACCGCGGCTGCCAGGAGCCAGGTCACATTTCGGCGCGGGGTACCGTGACCGGCGTGTACCGCTTCCTCCTCTCGCCGCGCTGGCTGGGCATCGCGGCCCTGGCGCTCGCCGCGGCCGCAGGCATGGGCCTGCTCGGTTTCTGGCAGCTGGAGCGGTTCCACACGCGCGGCGAGATCAATGACCGGGTGGCTGCCGCCGTCGCGGCGCCGCCGGCTCCGCTCGCGGATTTTCCCAGCTCACCGGCCACGACGGACGAGTGGCGGCGGGTGACGGTCACCGGTGAGTACGACCCGGCGAACCTCATCCTGGTCCGGGGCCGCACGTCGGGCACCAAGGTGGGTTTCGAGGTGCTCGTTCCGCTGAGAGTGCCCACCGGTCCAGCGGTGATCATCGATCTCGGCTGGGTACCCCCAGGCCCGTCCGGCCTGTCGGAACGCCCATCAATCCCGAACATTCCCCAGGGCCAGGTGACGGTCGCCGGCCGGATCCGGCTGCCGGAGAGCAGCCCGGGCCCGGTGGATCGCAGCCCGTCCGGCGATCTCGAGGTCCGGCGGATCCATCCTGACCGGATCGCCGGGAAGCTCCCGTACCCCATCCGGAACGGCTGGGTCTCCGCCGACCCGCCCGCCGAAGGCTTCCAGCCGATCGGGGCCGAGCCCGGCAGCCAGCCCACCTGGATGAACATCGCCTACGTCATCCAGTGGTGGCTCTTCGCCGGCATGGTGGTCTTCGGCTACGTCTGGTTCGCCCGCAAGGAAGCGAACCCCGCCACCCCCGCGAAACCCCACACCCCAGCTTCATCTGGTACCTGAGCCCGCGAGCACCCCCGTGCGCACTCGCGGGCTCACTGACACCGATCCTTCCGCACGCCGGCCCGTCCCGCGTCCCACCGTCATCACTCCGTCACAACTTCCGCGCTTCCGGCCCGCGCCTTCACCCGGTACGCGGAAAATGTCCCGCTTCCCCGACCCCGGGAAAGCGGGACATCCTCTCGAATCCTCTGCCTACCTCCGCGCCGGAGCCGCAGGCTTCGCTGGCGCTCCCGGCAGTACGCCACCCCGGTTGCCGTTCGGCCCGTAGCTGATCAGATCCGGCGGCGCGTTGAACTGCCGGACCTCCTGCCCCTGGAGCGTGTCCCTCAGCAGCTCGGCGACCGCGTGGATGGGTTTCTGCGAGTTCCAGTCGCCGACCGAGTGGAACGGGTTGTCCGGGTCGGCGAAGAAGCTCGCCGCGCACAGCTCCGGCGTGAAGCCGACGAACCACGCCGCCCGGTTGTTGTCGGTCGTACCGGTCTTCCCCGCCACCGGCCGCCCCACGATCCCGGCCACCGCCGGTGCCGTGCTCCAGCCGCCGCACGAGCCCTTCGCGGCCCCGGAGCCCGTCACACACCGCGCCGCGTCAGCGGCGGCCTGGGCGATGTCGGGCCGGACGGCCTGGTTGCACTGCGGCGTGATGTTGACCGGCTTGCCGCTCGGGTCCTTCACGCTGTGGACGGCCATCGGCGCGCAGTAGACGCCGTTCGCCGCGACGGTCGCGTAGGCGCCGGCCATCTCCAGCGGTGTCGTGTCGGCGACGCCCAGGGTGAACGCGCCCCAGCCGTCGGCCCGGCCCGGCTGCGCCATCTCCCGGTCGACGTCGTTGTGCCAGCGCAGCCCGGTGCGTTCGGCCATGCGGACCACGTTCTCGGCGCCGACGGACTGGATGAGCTGGGCGAAGTACGTGTTGACCGACTTGCCGAAGCCCGACCACATCGTCTGCGCGCCGGTCATGCCTGCCGAGGCGTTGGACGGGCACCACTTGTCACCGCAGGACGCTGGCCCGCCGGGTTCCACGATGTACTTCGTCGTCACCTTGCCCGGCGCGTAGAGCGTCGTCGACAGCGGGAGCTGCTGCTCCAGCGCTGCCAGCATCGTGAACATCTTGAACGTCGACCCGGCCTGGTACCCGGACATGTCCCCGCCGCCCAGCAGCGGCACCACGGTGTTCGGGTAGCTGCCGGGGATGCCTGCCGCCCGCTTCGCGCTGTTCGTGTTCGGCCCGTTCGCGCTCTGGTCGAGGGCGTAGTTCCGGTTGACGGCCATCGCCCGTACCTTGCCGGTACCGGGCTCCATCATCACGATCCCGTGCGCGAAGGAGCTGCTGGCGTCCTCCTTCGACCGGACGCTCGTGTTCGCCATGTTCTGCACGCCGGGGTCGAGCGTGCTGATGATCGTGTACCCGCCGCGGCGCAGCGCGTTCTCCCGCTCGGCCCGCGTCGCGCCGAACTGGGGCTGCTGGAGCCACCACGAGTGCATGAAGTCGCAGAAGAACCCCCAGTCGTTGTGCTCGGCGCTCACGCCGGCGCAGTCGTTGGGGATGGTGCCGACGTTGAGGGCGATCGGCTTCGACTTGATCTCGGCTCCGGCCTCCGGGGACAGGTACTTGATCTGCACCATCCGGTCGACCACCCAGTCGCGGCGCTCCGTGGCCGTCTTCTTGTCGGTACTCGCCGGGTCGTATGTGGACGGTGCCTGCACCAGCCCGGCGAGCATCGCGCCCTCGGCGACCGTGAGGTCCTTCGGCAGCTTCGAGAAGTACACCTGCGCCGCGGCGTGCATGCCGTAGGCCCGGTGCCCGAAGTACGCGATGTTGAGGTACCCCTCGAGGATCTTCGTCTTCGGTACCTTCTTCTCCAGCTCGACGGCCATCCGCATCTCGCGGACCTTGCGGGAGCTGGTCTGCTCGGTGGCGGCCCGGGCGTCGTCCGGGTTCTCCGCGGTGGTCAGCAGCATGTTCCGGACGTACTGCATCGTGAGCGTCGACGCGCCCTGGTGCACCTCGCCGGTCACCTGGTTGGCGACGAAGGCGCGGATGACGCCTTTCGCGTCGACCCCGTTGTGCTCGAAGAAGCGGGAGTCCTCCGCCGCGATCATCGCCTGCTGGGCGGCGGGGGAGATCTGCTCGAGGGGCACCCACTTGCGGGCCTCGTCGTAGAAGGCCGTGATGAGTGTCTTTCCGTCCGCGGCGTACACATAGGACGTCTGCGGCGGCTGGCCGTTGGGCAGCAGAGAGTCGATCTTGCCGATCGCTTCCGCGCCGGTTTTCGCGCCGAAGCCTGCGGTGGCCACGACCGGGAGCGTCACTGCGGCGACCAGGACCCCGCCCGCCAGCCCGCAGCGGAGGAGTGGACCGAGCCGACCGAGGGCATGGAGTACGGCGGGAATCCTCACTAGCTCACGGTATGTCAGATTCTCTATGAGGTTGCGGCATTTCAGGGAGAAGTCGCGCGCCGAGTTGCGGTCGGGCATGATCCACCGCATGGATCCCCTCCGGCACCACGGCGACGCCGAGCTGGCCCCCGGGCTGGTGGACCTGGCGGTCAACGTCCGCCGGGCCCCGCACCCGCCGTGGCTGGCCGGCCCGATCGCCGGGGCCATGCGGGAGCTGCACCTCTATCCCAACGCCACGGCCGCCACGGCGGCGATAGCCGCCCGGCATGGAAGGGACCCCTCCGAGGTCCTCCTCACGGCCGGTGCGGCCCAGGCCTTCACGGTCCTCGCCCAAACCCTGACGCCTGCGCACCCCACCGTCATCCACCCCCAGTTCACGGAACCAGAGGCCGCTTTCCGCTCCGCCGGCCACCACGTCCACCGGGTCGTTCTCGAACCACCGTTCACTCTCGACCCGTCAGCAATCCCTGGCCGCGCGGACCTCATCGTCATCGGCAATCCCACCAACCCGACGTCGGTACTGCACCCGGCAGCCGACCTGCGCGCCCTCGCCCGTCCCGGCCGGACGCTGATCGTCGACGAGGCCTTCGCCGACACCATCCCCGGCGAGCCGGAGTCCCTGGCCGGCGAGCGCGTCCCCGGCCTGGTCGTCATCCGCAGCCTCACCAAGACCTGGGGCCTGGCCGGCCTGCGCATCGGTTACCTGCTGGCCGAGCCTGACCTCGTCCGGCGGCTCGCGGACCGGCTCCCGCTCTGGCCCGTCTCCACGCCGGCCCTCGCCGCCGCGATCGCCTGCGCCTCACCCGAGGCCCTCGCCGCCGAGCGCGAGATCGCCACGGCCCTCGCCGCCGACCGCCAGTTCCTCGCAGATGGCCTGTCAGCCGTCGGAGGGATAGAAGTCCTGCCAAACCACGCGAGTTCTTTTGTCCTGGTCAAGACCGTCGGCGGCTTGCAGTTGCGCGATCGGTTAAGAAAACGCGGTTATGTGGTACGCCGTGCTGACACGTTCCCCGGTCTGGGACCAGACTGGCTGCGGATCGCCGTACGGGAGCCGGCCGTCTCCCGAGCATTTCTGGAAGTACTGAAAGACGAGGTGCACTGATGGAGCTGCTGATGTCCGCGCTGGAGCGGATCCGGCCACTCGACGTGGTCGCCGTGGCCGAGGCGGAGGAACGGCAGCTGCTGCTGACCAAGCCACCGGGTTCCCTGGGCGCGCTCGAACCCCTCGCCAGCCGCCTGGCCGGCCTCGCGGGTACCTGCCCGCCGCCGCTCCTCGAACCGGCAGCCCTCGCCATCTTCGCCGGGGACCACGGCATCCACGCGCAGGGCGTCACGCCGTGGCCGCAGGAGGTCACCGCGCAGATGCTCGCGAACTTCGGCGCGGGCGGCGCTGTCGTCAACGCCTTCGCCCGCCAGGCCGGTGCGTCGGTGACGGTCGTCGACGTCGGCGTCGCGTCCGGCGAGAGCGAGCACAAGGTCCGCCCCGGTACCCGTGACTTCTCCCAGGAACCGGCCCTCACTCGCGCCGAGGTGATCGCGGCCCTCGAAACCGGCATCGCCATCGCCGCCCAGCTCGCCGACGGCGGAGCGCGCGTCCTCCTGACCGGCGACATGGGCATCGCGAACACGACCCCGGCCGCGGCCCTCATCGCGGCGTTCACCGGCCGGCCGGCCGAAGCGGTCACCGGCCGGGGTACCGGCATCGACGACGAGATGCTCGACCACAAGACGGCCGTGATCGCCGCGGCCCTCGCGAAGCACAGCCCCGACCCGTCCGACGGGATCGACGTGCTGGCCAAGGTCGGCGGGCTCGAACACGCCGCCATCGCCGGGTACATCCTCGGCGGGGCCTCCCGGCAGATCCCCGTGATCCTCGACGGCGTCATCGCGGCCTCCGCGGCCCTGGCGGCCGTGGCCATCGCGCCCGCCGCCGTGCACGCCTGCGTCGCCGGGCACCGTTCCGCCGAGCCGGGTGCGACGATCGCCCTCGCGCACCTCGGCCTCGAACCCCTCGTCGACCTCGGGCTCCGCCTCGGCGAGGGCACCGGGGCACTCCTGGCCCTCCCGATCGCGGCCAGCGCCGTCCGCGTACTCCACGAGGTGGCCACCTTCGACAGCGCCGGCGTGAGCGAGAAGTAGGTGACGATGAGCAGCCAGTACCCCATTGGTTTGATCCTCGCGGGGAAGAAGGTCCTGGTGGTCGGCGGCGGCGCGGTCGCACAACGGCGCGTGCCAGCCCTCCTCGAAGCGGGAGCCCTGGTCACGGTCGTGTCGCCGTCCCTCACCCCGACCCTCGAAGGCCTCCCGGTCAGCTGGATCAAGCGCGGCTTCGAACCGTCCGATGTG
This sequence comes from Longispora albida DSM 44784, assembly GCF_000379825.1. Taxonomy (GTDB): domain Bacteria; phylum Actinomycetota; class Actinomycetes; order Mycobacteriales; family Micromonosporaceae; genus Longispora; species Longispora albida. The sequence goes on along the minus strand of NZ_KB903833.1, from coordinate 602,691 downwards.
GATGGCGCGTGGCTGGTGCACGTGGCGACCAGCGACCCGGAGGTCAACGCCGCCGTCTCGCTGGCCGCCGACGAGCGCCGCGTGTTCTGCGTCCGGGCCGACGACCGGCACGCCGCGACCGCGTGGACGCCGGCCGTCACCCGCCACGGGCAGACCACGGTCGCCGTGCTCAGCGGCGGCGACCCGCTGCGCTCGATGGCACTCCGCGACGCCATCCACGCCGGCCTCGACTCCGGGACCCTCAGCGTCCCCGACGCGAACCACAAGCCGGGCGTGGCCCTGGTCGGCGCCGGCCCCGGCGACCCGGAACTGATCACCGTCCGGGGCCGCCGGCTGCTCGCCGAGGCCGACGTCGTGGTCGCCGACCGGCTCGCCTCCGGCATGTTCCTCGAAGGGCTCCGGCCCGACGTCGAGATCATCGACGCCGCGAAGATCCCGTACGGCCGCCAGCTCGTCCAGGAGAAGATCAACGAGATCCTGGTCGACCGGGCGCTGGCCGGCAAGTTCGTCGTCCGGCTCAAGGGCGGCGACCCCTACGTCTTCGGCCGTGGCGGTGAGGAACTCCTGCACTGCGCCGCCGCCGGGATCACCGTCGAGGTCGTACCCGGCGTGACCAGCGCCATCTCCGTCCCCGAGCTGGCCGGCATCCCGGTCACCCACCGGGGCGTCACCCACGAGTTCACCGTGGTCTCCGGGCACATCCCGCCCCTGCACCCCGACTCGCTGATCGACTGGGGGGCGCTCGGCAGGCTGCGCGGCACCCTCGTCCTGCTCATGGCCGTGGAGAACCTGGCGGCCATCACGGAGACGCTGGTCGACGCCGGCCGCGACCCGGACACCCCGGCCGCGGTCATCCAGGAGGGCACCACCTCCCGGCAGCAGATCTTCCGGGGCACGCTGTCCACGGTCGCCACCCTCGGCGCCCGCCCGCCGGCCATCGTCGTCATCGGCGACGTGGTCGACGTCCTGTCGCACTGAGAAAGAATCCGTCACCCGTACAACCGGCTCGCTCGGCCAAGTCGTACTCCTGCTAGCCGAGCGAGACGGAAGGGCGACGGGGATGACAGACAACGTGCGGTTCGAGGAGTTCGTCGGGGCGTGCTCGCCCCGGCTGCTCCGTCTCGGGTACGTCCTCACACGGGACCATGCTCTCGCGGAGGACCTGCTCCAGACCGCGCTGGCCAAGTCCTGGCCGGTCTGGCCGCGCATCTCGGCCGATCCCGAACCTTACGTCCGCAAGGTCATGGCCAACACGTTCACGACGTGGTGGCGCCGCCGCTGGAACGGCGAACGCCCGGCAGCCGAACTCCCCGAACCAGCCACCGCCACGCCACACACCACAGTGGACGACCGCGACGAGATCTGGCGCGCCCTCGCCCGCCTACCCCGCCAGCAACGCGCAGTCCTCGCGCTCCGCTACCTCGAAGACCTCACCGAGTCCCAGATCGCCGAAGCCCTCGGCATCTCACCTGGCTCGGTGAAGAACTACGCCTCCAAAGCCCTCGCAAAACTCCGCCTAGACCCCACTCTCCGCCCCGGCCTCCCGGAACTCCCCGACACGCCCCCCGGCCCGGGCCGTCTCTCCGAGGTCCAGGCCCGGATCCGGCGCCGCCGCACGACCCGCCTCGTCACGGCCGGCGCCGCCTGCGTCGCGGTCCTCCTCCTCATCACCGCCTACCTGCTCATCCCCGGCTTCCGCCCCATCAGCCTGCCCCCGGCTGAGGACGGCCGCCCGCCAGCCGAGGTGGGCTTCTCCGATGGCCGCGACGGCTACGTGATGGTCAAGGCCGAACGCGGCCCGCTCGGAGCCAGGGATGTCGGGTTCACTTGGACACCCCGCACCCTGAACGCCAAGGTCTTCCCTTACTGCGAGATCAGCGGAGCGTGGCGCGAGCCGTTCGTCTGCGCCGTTTACATCGACGACGTTCACCACAGTGAAGCCATACCGCGGCGCCTGGGTGCTGACCCGGAACCCGGTACGCCGTCAACAGGTCCCGGCAGCCCGCTCTGGTCGGTGAACGGTATCCATGTGGTCCAGGCGAACCTCCCGCACAAACTGAAGCCAGGCAAGCCGGTCCGTGTCACCATCCGCGTCCGGTTCCCTGACCGGGCGGGCACGATGCAGCCGCCGCCCAGCTCGTGGTCCCCGCCTCCTGGCTGGATGGCCATCGCGATCGGCGAATCGCTGTCCGATGTCCCGGGTCCGTCATAGTGAACTGTCCCTCCGTACAACCGGCCCGCCTGCCCGAGTCGTATTCCTAGTAGCAGGCGAGAGCGGAAGGGGGAACGGGGATGTCGGGCAACGTGCAGTTCGAGGAGTTCGTCGGGGCGTGCTCGCCGCGGCTGCTCCGCCTCGGTTATGTCCTCACGAGGGACCACGCCCTGGCAGAGGACCTGCTCCAGACCTCACTCGCCAAGTCCTGGCCCGTCTGGCAGAAGATCTCCGCCGACCCGGAGCCGTACGTCCGCAAGGTCATGGCCAACACGTTCACGACCTGGTGGCGCCGCCGCTGGAACGGTGAACAGCCAGCCAGCGAACTCCCGGACACGGCCACCCCGGCCCAGCAGGCCACAGTGGACGACCGTGACGAGGTCTGGCGCGCGCTCGCCCGGCTACCCCGCCAGCAGCGCGCCGTCCTCGCGCTCCGCTACCTCGAAGACCTCACCGAAGCCCAGATCGCCGAGACACTCGGCATCTCACCCGGCGCGGTGAAAAACTACGCCTCAAAAGCCCTCGCCAAACTCCGCCTCGACCCCACCCTGCGCCCGGACCTCCCCGAGATCCCCGACGCACCTCCCGGCACGCAACGCCTGGCCGGAGTCCAGTCCCGAGTACGCCGCCGCCGCACCACACGCCTCGTCACGGCCGGCGCCGCCTGCCTGGCGATCCTGCTCCTCATCACGGCGTACCTGCTCATCCCCGGCACCCGCTCGGTCAGCCTCCCACCGGCCGACGAATACCCGCCCGCCGACGTCGGCTTTCCGGCGGTCAGGAACGGATACCGGCTCCTGAAATCGGAAAGTGACTCGTTCGCCGCACGCGAGATCGGATTCACCTGGACTCCGGCCACACTCGACGCGGAGATCTACCCGTACTGCGAGCTTCAGGAAGAGGTGACCCGGCCGCTCTTCTGCGTGGTCACCGTGAACGGCAGACTCCACTCGCCTTCGACTATGCGGATGCCGGGGGAGTACGAACCGGCCCGTGGCAGCCGCAACGTGCACCAGCCCCACACCATCGGCGACGTGCAGAGATACCGGCTGATCGACGAGACAGCCAATCCCCCGTTCGCGCTCGAGGTCGGCAAGCCGGTACGGATCAGCCTCCGGCTGGTGCACTCAGAGAACCTGCTCGCCCCGCTGCCCGACAACTGGGTCCAGCCCCGGGGCTGGATGGCCATCGCGGTCGCCGTCCGCTGACTTCGGCTGCGCATGGGGCGCGCCGGGCAGGGGTGCCACGGGGGCACCCCTGCCCGGTTGCTCACTGGTCCAGCAACATCGCCGCCCGGATCAGCCCCAGGTGGCTGTACGCCTGCGGGTGGTTCCCCAGGGTCCGCTCGCTGACCGGGTCGTACTGTTCCGGCAGCAGCCCCGTCGGCCCCGCGCAGTCGAGTACCTGCTGGAAGAGCTCGTGGGCGTCGTGCCGCCGGCCTGTCAGCAGGTACGCCTCGATCATCCACGTCGCGCAGATGATGAAGCCGCCCTCGACGCCCGGCAGCCCGTCGTCGGAGTTGTAGCGGTACACGGCCGGCCCGTTGCGCAGCTCGGCCTCGATGGCCAGCACCGTGGACAGGAAACGCGGGTCGTCGGCGGGCAGCAGCCCGGCCAGCCCGATCCACAGCGAGGCCGCGTCGAGATCCGTGGAGCCGTACGCCGCCGGGTACGCCTTGAGGTCCTCGTTCCAGCCGTGCTCGATCACGTTCGCCGCGATCTGGTCGCGCAGCTCGTGCCAGCCCTCGCCGCGCGGCATGCCGTGCCGCTCGGCCGTCGCGAGCGCCCGGTCGACCGTCTGCCAGCACATGACCTTCGAGTAGACGTGGTGCCGGGGTGGCAGGCGGGCCTCCCAGAGCCCGTGGTCCGGCTCGTGCCAGCGGCGTTCCACAGCGGACACCATCGCCTCGACGATGCCCCACTCGTACTCGGTGATCTTGCCCCGGTGGTCGGCCACCGCAGCCACCAGATCAGCGACCGGCCCGAACACGTCGAGCTGGACCTGCCGGTTCGCAGCGTTCCCGACGCGCACCGGCCGGGAACCCGCATATCCCGGCAGGCTCTCGATCACCGCCTCGGCGCCGAGGTCGAGACCGTCCAGTGTGTACAGCGGGTGCAGGCGTTCCGGGTGGCCGCCGGTCCGCTCGACACAGCCGGCCACCCAGCCCAGGTAGGCCTCGGCCTCGTGCACGGAACCCAGGTCGACCAGCGCGCGGGCCGTCATCGCCGCGTCGCGCAGCCAGCAGTAGCGGTAGTCCCAGTTGCGGATGCCGCCGATCGTCTCCGGCAGCGAGGTCGTCGCCGCCGCCAGGATCGCGCCGGTCGGCGCGTCGCACAGCATCTTCAGCGTCAGCGCCGACCGCAGCACCTCGTCCCTGGCCAGCACCGGGGGCTTCAGGGTGGCCAGCCACGACCGGTGCCCGGCGTCGATCGCGTCGCGCCGTTCCTCCGCGACGACCGTCGGCGGCTCCAGGTCAGCCGTCCCGCACCGCACTTCGAGGGTGTACGTGCCTCCGTGCGCCGCCAGGTCCACCACTGCCCGCGCGGTGTCGTGGCCGGCGTCGTCGACGATGTCCCAGTCGAGCCCCGGCGCGTACAGGGAAATGGGTTCGTTGGAGCCCAGGACGTGCAGCCCGCCGTCGCCGATCGGCTGGAGCCTGATCGGCACCTGCCCGAATTCGGGGCGGGGCGCGAAGGTGATCTGCGCCTTCTCGTGCCCGGTGAGCAGCCGGACCAGCACTGTCGTGTCCGAGCCGTCCTCCGGCGCGTCGAGCCAGTCGGTCACGGTCAGCCCCGACCAGCGCGTCTCGACCGTCATCGACGCCGGCCGGTACCGCTGGCCGAGCAGCGGCCTGCCCGGCCGCTCGGGAGCGATCGTGCAGTGCCCGGCAGGCTCGCCACCCAGCAGGTCGGCGAACAGCGCCGCCGAGTCGGAGCGCGGGTGGCACAGCCACGTCACGCGGGCGTCGGGCGTCAGGAGTGCCACGTTCCGCCCGTTGCCGAGCATGGTGTGCCGCTCGATCGGCACGGAGCGCTCGCCGAGCAGCCAGTTCTTCCGGATGTCCACGAGGGTGGCCAGCAGCAGCGCGACCTGCTCCGGACTGTCCACTCTGTACTTCGCGCCCGACTCGCCAGGCCCGACCTTGATCCCGAGGTCCGGCCCCTGGAGGTGCGCGAAGGCCTTCTCGTCCGTCACGTCGTCGCCGACGAACAGCACGGCCGTCGCGCCGAGCTGCGCGCGGAGCCGGTCGAGGGCAGTGCCCTTACTGGTCGGGATCACCGCCAGCTCGATGACCTCCTTGCCCTCGGTGGCGTGCACGCCGTCCCAGGTACAGGGGTCCAGGCGCACCGCGCTGAGCACCTCACCGGCGACCGCGCGGTCGGCGGCCCGGGTGTGCACGGCGATGCTGGCGGGCTTGACCTCCAGCCGGACCCCCGGCCGGCCACGGGTCAGCTCGGCCAGCTTGGTGTGCAGCCGGGTGTGCAGGTCGAGCGCCTCGGCGGGCAGCGCGTGCACGAACCCGACGTCGAACTCGGAACCGTGGCTGCCGACCAGGTGTATCTCGTTCGGCAGCCGCGACAGCGCCGCCAGGTCACGCAGTGCCCGGCCGGAGATCACCGCCACCTTGGTGTCGGGCAGAGTGGCCAGCGTCCGCAGCCCGGCGACAGCCTCAGGCAGCGGTACGGCGGCGGACGGATCCGTGACGATCGGGGCGAGTGTGCCGTCGTAGTCGCAGGCGACCAGCAGCTTCGGTACCCGCGCGAGGTGGACGAGTGCGGCACGGAGTTCCGCGCCGAGCGACGCGGCGGTGTCGGGCAGAGTCATGCGGTGTGCTCCCTGGCGGCCGGTTCACCGCCGCCATGTTCGTGGCCGGTGCTGTCTCCTGACGAGAGGGGCTGCCGGGTGTCCAGCCCCAGGGCGGCGAGAAAGGACCTGGCCCAGTGCTGGACATCGTGCGTGCGGACCTGCCGGCGCAGCGCGCGCATCCGGCGGGACAGCTCGGCTGGCGAGGCGTGCGCGGCGTTGAGCACGGCCTCCTTCAGCCCGTCGAGGTCGTGCGGGTTCACCAGGTACGCCTGCCGCAGGTCGGCGGCGGCCCCGGCGAACTCGGAGAGCACGAGAGCGCCGCCGTGGTCCACACGGGCCGCGACGTACTCCTTCGCCACCAGGTTCATCCCGTCTCGCAGAGGTGTAACCATCATCACATCCGCCGCCCGGTACAGCGCGGCGAGTTCCGTGAGTGAGTATGACTGGTGCAAATAGTGCACAGCGGGCAGACCGACCCGGCCGAAGTCGCCGTTGATCCAGCCCACCTCGCGCTCCACCTTCACCCGCAGCTCGTGGTAGTGCTCCACCCGCTCCCGGCTCGGCGTGGCGACCTGCACCATCACCGTCTCCGGCACCGCCAGCCTGCCGTCGGCCAGCAGCTCACGGAACGCCTTGAGCCGGTGCTCGATGCCCTTCGTGTAGTCGAGCCGGTCCACCCCGAGGATCAGCGTCTTCGGGTCGCCCAGCTCCTGGCGGATCTCCTTCGCCCTGGCCTGCACCTCGGCGCTCGCCGCCACGGCCTCGATGGCCGGGGTGTCGATCGAGATCGGGAACGCGCCGGCCTGCACCAGCCGCCCGTCGACCTCCACGACGCTGCCCCGGGGCCGCAGCCCCAGCAGGTGCCGGGCGAGCCGGAGGAAGTTCTGCGCGGCCAGCGGGCGCTGGAATCCCACCAGGTCGGCGCCGAGCAGGCCGCGCAGCAGCTCGACCCGCCTCGGCAGCTGCATGAACAGCTCGACCGGCGGGAAGGGGATGTGGAGGAAGAAACCGATCCTCAGGTCCGGCCGCAGCTCACGCAGGATGCTCGGTACGAGCTGGAGCTGGTAGTCCTGCACCCACACGACACCACCCGGCGCGGCCAGGTCGGCGGCCGCCTGGGCGAACCGCTCGTTGACCCGCAGGTAGGAAGCCCACCACGCCCGGCGGAACAGCGGCGGCTCGACGGCGTCGTGGTAGAGCGGCCACAGCGTGCTGTTCGCGAAGCCCTCGTAGTACCGCTCGATCTCCTCGGCGGACAGCGGCACCGGGTAGAGCTGCATCCCGTCCAGCTCGAAGGGGGCCGGGGCCGGCCCGGAGCTGCCCGGCCAGCCGATCCAGCCGCCACGGGCAGCCTGGAGCACCGGGTGCAGTGCCGTCACCAGGCCACCGGGGCTCCGCCGCCACTGGCCGGGTGATACCTCGTCGACGGGCAGCCGGTTGGCGACCACGACAAAGGAGCTTTTACCAGTCACGGCGCGTACGCCTCCTCACGACAGGCGGACGTGGACGTACGCAGACGAGCGTACTGAATCCACCGTCCCCGGTGTGTGTACCCAGCGCCACAAACAGGACAGCGGTACCGTCCTTTACTGTGACAAGTATGCCTGTTCCGGTGATTCCGGCCCCGGCGGCCAGCCGGGACGGCGGCAGCCGGGGGAGCCGCCCTAGCACAGGTGACCTGCTCGCATACGCCTCTTATGTCATTCTCGCTCTCTTCGTCACCGGGCTGCTCTGGCTGAATCCCGCCGGGCGTGTCCACGCCACCAACGAGAGCGACCACGCCTTCTTCCACTGGGCGTTCGCCCACGCGGCCAAGGCGCTCTCCGAGGGCACGAACCCGCTCGCCGACCGGGTCCTCAACGCGCCGGAGGGCGTGAACCTGATGGCCAACACCTCCGTGCTGGCCTTCGCGATCCCGCTTACCCCGGTCACCCTCTGGCTAGGCCCCGGAGTGTCGTACCTAATAGCGCTGACGCTCGGCTTCGCGGCCACGGCAGCCGCCTGGTACTGGCTGCTCTCCCGGCACGTCGTGGCCAGCCGGGCCGCGGCCTTCCTCGGCGCGGCCCTGTGCGGCTTCGGTCCCGGCGCGCTCTCGCAGGGCAACGGCCACCCGAATCTCGTGGCCCAGTTCCTCGTGCCGTTCATCGCGTGGCAAGCGCTGCGGCTCCGGCACGGCCGCCCGCTCCGGCGCGGCCTGATCCTCGGCGCGCTCGTGACCGTCCAGGCGTTCATCAACGAGGAAGTCCTGTTCCTCACGGCGCTCGGGCTCGGAGTCTTCGTCCTCACCTGGGCCGTGCTGCGCCGCGACGAGGCCCGCCAGTACTGGAAGCCGATGCTCACCGGCCTGGCCATCGCGGCGGCCCTGGCGTTCGGTGTCCTCGCCTATCCACTGTGGTACCAGTTCTTCGGCCCCTACCACTACCGTGGCGTCCCGGCTGGCATCGAGCACTACGGGGCCGACATCGCCTCCTTCCCGGCCTTCGGCCGGGGCTCGTTCCTCGGCGACCCGGTCGCAGCGAACCGGCTGTCGGCCAACCCCGCAGAGGAGAACACGTTCTACGGCTGGCCGCTGCTCGTGGCGCTCCTGGTCACGGGAGTGGTCCTCTGGCGCTCCACTCTGGTCAAAGCCCTCACCGTGACCGGCCTGACCCTGGCGGCACTGTCCCTCGGGCCGAAGGTGATGGCCTACGGGCAGAACACCAGCGTCCCCGGCCCCTGGCGAGCCCTCCACAAGCTCCCGCTCTTCGACACCGTCGTACCCGTCCGCGTCGCCCTCTTCGTCCTCCCCATAGCCGGCATCCTCACCGCCCTCGGCGTCCAGCTCGCCCTCACCCGGACCACTCCCGGCACCACGGCCCGCCGCCTCGCGTGCACCGCCATCGCCATCGCGCTCGTCCCGCTCACCCCCGTACCCCTGCGCGTCGCCAAGCGCCCGATCCCCGGATTCATCGCTGACGGCACGTGGCGCGCGTACGTCCACAGTGGCGAATCGCTCGTCACCATCCCCGTCGCGGGCTCTGCCTACGCCGACGGGATGCGCTGGGGCGCGGCGACCGGGCTGGAGTTCCGCCTCGCCGGTGGCTACTTCCTCGGACCCGGCGGCGGGGACGGCCGTTCGCTCTTCGGGCCGCCACCCCGCCCGAGCACGAAGCTCTTCGCCGTCGCGTACAAGACCGGTGAGGCTCCGGACGTCTCTGACGCCGACCGCGAAGCCGCCGCCGCCGACCTCGCGTACTGGCGCGCCGGAGCCGTCGTGATGGCCCCGCTGCACAGCAACGTCGTCGACCGTGAGGACAAAGAGGACGCTCTCCTGAGAACCGCCTCCGCGCTGTACGGTGAACCCAGCAGGATCGGCGGCCTCTGGGTCTGGGACCGGTAGCTCTCACGATCATCACGGCGCTTCACGCTCGGTTAACGCCCGCCCGTCTACGCTCGCCCGTGCCCTGCGGAGGCGAGCGCTGGCTCAGCCGGGGGGATGGCTCACCGGGGGCGTGAGCCGCGACACAGCGGCCGGCCCGGGGGCGGCCGCAGGAGTTTTCCGGCGCCCTGACGGGAATGCCGTACATGTTCTGGCTGCTCAGCCGCCGGACGTCTGATTTGGAGCGCGGGTATGAACCCGGCACAGCGAGAATGTTCGATGGCCTTGACGGGAGCCATATGATGGCCTCGGTTCGGGGTAGGGAAAGTGACGGAGGGCCGCGGGGGCGATGACACGCATAGCGGGCAAGTCGCGCAAATCCGGAGTGGTGGTCACCCTGACCGTCACGGTGGCCATGCTGGCGGCCGTGGCGCTGACGGTGCTGGGCCTGGGCATCGCCGACAAGGCGGTGGCCGTCTTCGACGCCAGCTCCTGGGTGTGGAGCAAGAAGTCCGGCGAGCTGGGCCGGGTCAACGGGGTCAAGGGCTCCGTCGACACCCGGCAGAAGCTGCCCGGCTCCAAGGACCACGACGTCGTCATCACGCAGAGTGACAGGTTCCTCATCGTCCGCGACCTGGTGACCGGGAAGATCAGCTCGCTCGATCTGACCACCCTCCAGGTGTCGGCCACGATGGAGACCACGCCGGGCTTCGGCATCACCATCGCGCTCAAGGACGACCTGGCGTATCTGATCGACAGCCCGCAGGGCACCGTCCAGCAGATCCACCCGCTGAACCTGAGCCCGGCCGGGCAGCCGCTGCGCTTCCCGTCCGGCCTGCGCAGCGGCGGCTTCGACAACGAGGACCGGCTCTGGCTCGCCGTGCCGAGCGAGGGCACCGTCGTCGCGGTCAAGGCCGGCTCCAAGACGGTCGACCCGACCGTGGCGAAGACCGTCCCCGCCACCGACCCGCAGCACGACATCTCGCTGTCCATCCTGGACAAGGGCATCGCCGTGCTTGACCAGACCGCCGCCGCGCTGGTGACGATCCGGGACGACGTGGTCAAGAAGATCCCGCTGCCGATCCGCAAGCCCGGCGCGCTCCCCGACCGCACCTCCGGCACCGGTGTGCCGGTTACGGTCGCCGACGACCGGCACGTGTACGTCGTGCAGCCGGACAAGCCCGTCCGTGACTTCGAGGTGTCCCGCGAGGGGCTCAACCCGGGTCAGGGTGGCGGCCTTCAGCCTGCCGTCGCGTGGGCCGGCTGGTTCTACGTCGCCGACACCGTGGCCGGCTCGGTCTACGTGATCGACGGCAACGGCAGCTTCGTCGAGCGCATCAAGATCGCCAACGAGGGCGGCGCGCTGGAGCTGGACGTCCGCGAGAACCACCTGTTCATCAACGCCCCGTCCGGCAAGGACGCCCGGGTGGTGGACGACAAGCACAAGACCAAGGACGTCAACAAGTTCCCGAACGGCATCCCCGGTGGCGACCCGCCGCCGGTGCCGCCGACGCCCCCGACCCCGCCCAAGCCGCCGGAGCCGCCGAAGCCGCCGGAGCCCACTCCGCCGAGCGCCCCGGCCACGGTGACCGCCATCGCCGGCAACGCCTCCGCCACGGTCAACTGGACCCCGGCGAAGGACAACCTGGCGCCGATCACCAAGTACGTGGTCGAGGGTGGCCCGGCTCCGGTCGAGGTCGGCGCGAACCAGCGCACCCTGACCATTCCGAACCTGGTCAACGGCACTGCCTACACGTTCAACGTGCACGCGGTGAACGCGAAGGGGGCAGGCCCGAAGAAGGCCTCGAACCCGGTCGTCCCGACCAGCGAGGTCCCCGACGCCCCGGCCAAGGTCACCGCGGCCGAGGCGAAGGACGCCACGGTCAAGGTCACGTGGGACGCCGCGAACGGCCAGGGCCTCAAGATCGCCAAGTACCTGGTGTACGCGAGCAGCGGCGGCACGGCTCCCGGCGGTGCCGGTGGCGGCGCGCCGGAGCTGGTCGGCGAGTCCACGGGCACCGAGCTGACCGTCAAGGCCGGCAAGAAGGGCGACCCGGGGACGAAGCTGGACTACGGCACCCAGTACACCTTCACGGTCAAGGCCGTGAACGAGAAGGCTGTCGAGAGCAAGTCCTCGCCGGTGAGTAACACCGTCGTGCCGTTCTTCACGCCCGAGCCGGTCACCGGCCTCACCGTCACCACCGTGACCAGCAAGGCCGGCACGGTCAAGGCGGCGTGGACGGCAGCTGTGCCCAACGGCCGCGCGATCAAGCGGTACGTGGTCACGGCCAACGGCAAGAAGCAGCCGGACCAGACGGGCACGAGCATGGAGATCGGCGGCTTCGGCGAGGGCGAGCAGATCAACGTCACCGTGATCGCCGAGAACGAGGCCGGGCAGAGCAAGCCCACCACGGCCGCCGCGAAGACGCTGACCGCCCCGACGATGAACGGCCAGGGCGGCGACGGCCAGTACACGACCGCCAAGATCTGGGTGAACGTCCAGAACAACGGCGGCCCGACCGAGTGCTGGGTGGAGGGCCGCACCGGCCCGGCTGCCTGCAACGGCCGGTTCGAGCACAACATCACCGGCCTGGCGCTGGGCAGTTCGCACACGTACAAGATCCTCGCGAAGAACCCGGCGGGGCAGCGTGAGGTGACCGTGTCGGTCTCGACCAAGACGGTCAGCGGCAAGGTGATCTGCGACGACATGTGCCCGATCGAGGTCAGCAGCCACCCCTGCTACGACAACTACGACTCGAACTGCAAGCAGGGCCCGTGGATCGGTGACGTCCGTGGCGGCGACACCGGCCAGCTCACCTGCAAGCAGAGCGGCTGGACGATCAGCTCGAAGACCAAGACCCTCAACCGCCGCAGCCCCATGTGGGTGAAGGGCTCCTGGCCGGGTGGCAAGAACGGCTTCGTGCCGTGGTCGTGGGTCGAGGTCAACGGCGAGGGCACCGGGGACGGCTCGACCGGCGGCCTCAACCTCCTGCCGAACTGCTGACCGGAGGGCCCAGCGCCTGGTGACCTGTGTCACTACCGAGCGGGAACCCATCGTGGGGTGCGCATGTCGCGCCCCACGATGGACCATGTCAGACCAGCATCACCCGCTGCCGCGCTTTACGGCGCTGAGCAGCACCGTTAGGTTCGAAGTACCCAGGTTCAGCTAGGTTCAACGCACCGCCGCGAGGAGTTCCGCAGTGACCGCGCCGCACCCCCTCACTCCTGCCGAGACGCAGGGCTACGCCACTGTCTTCGCCCGGCTGGCCGACAACGTCGGTTCCGTCGTGCTCGGCAAGCCCGAGGTGGTCCGGCTGGCGCTCACCGCGCTGTTCGCCGAGGGCCACGTCCTGCTGGAGGACGTGCCCGGAGTAGGGAAGACGACGCTGGCCCGGGCGATCGCCGCCTCGGTGCGCGGTAAGTGGCGGCGGATCCAGTTCACTCCGGACCTGCTGCCCTCCGATGTGTCCGGTGTGACCATTTTCAACCAGGCCAGCCGGGAGTTCGAGTTCCACCCGGGCCCGGTCTTCGCGAACATCGTGATCGCCGACGAGATCAACCGCGCCTCGCCGAAGACGCAGTCCGCGCTGCTCGAGGTGATGGAGGAGCGGTACGTCACGGTCGACGGCGTCCGGCATCCCGTCCCGCGCCCGTTCCTCGTGGTCGCCACGCAGAACCCGGTCGAGATGGACGGCACGTACCGGCTGCCGGAGGCCCAGCTCGACCGGTTCCTGATGAAGCTCTCCGTGGGGTACCCGAGCCCGGAGGTCGAGCTTGAGGTGGTCAGGGGCGGCGCCGCTGGCCGCTCGCCCGACTACCTCCAGCCGGTCACCGACACCGACACCGTCGCGCAGCTCGCCCGGCTCGCCCAGCGGGTGTACGTCGCCGACGCCCTGTACGCCTACGCCGTCCAGCTCGCCTCGGCCTCCCGTAACCACGGTCAGGTCCGGGTCGGCGTCAGCCCCCGTGGTGTGATCGCCCTGGTCCGCGCCGCCCAGGCATACGCGCTGTCCGACGGCCGCGCGTACCTGCTGCCCGAGGACATCAAGGCTCTCGCCGAGTCCGTGTTCGCCCACCGGCTGCTGCTCAGCCCGGACGCCCAGCTCAAGGGCGCGACCGCCCCGGCGGTGCTCGCGGAGATCCTCGAGTCCGTGCCGGTGCCGCAGCCGGCCGGTGTCGCGGGATGACCGGCGGTCAGCTGGCTAGGAGGGGGCGTTCCCGGTGCGGGTGACAGCCCGCGGCTGGGCTCTGCTCGCGGCCGGTCCGGCCCTGCTCGTCCCCGGTTTCCTCTACGGGTACCCGGAGCTGGCCGTGCTCGGCGCGGTGGCACTGGCGGCGTTCGTCGTGGCCGTGGCGATCGTGAGCCTGCGGGCCCGGCTCGACGTCCAGCGCATCCTCGACCCCGACCGGGTGACGCGCGGTGAGCCGTCCACGGTGTACCTGAGCATCCGCAACGACAACAAGTTCCGGAACATGACGGTGGTCGCCTCCGACCGCTGCGGGGAGACGACGGTGCCGGTGCCGCTCCTGAAGCTGCGCCGGGGCACGCAGACCCGCACGGTGTACCCGGTGCCGACCAGCCGCCGTGGCGTGATCGAGGTCGGCCCGCTCCGGATCACCCGCACCGACCCGCTGGGCCTCGCGACCGTACCCAGGTCCTACGGTGAGTCCGGCCGGGTCTGGGTGCACCCGGTCGCCCACCCGATCCGCGCCGTACCGGCTGGCATCGCCCGCAGCCTCGACGGCCGCACCGACCAGATCCCGCACGGCCACGTCAGCTTCGAGACCCTCCGCGAGTACGTGGTCGGCGACGACCTGCGCCGGGTGCACTGGCGCACGTCGGCCCGGATTGGCGAGCTGATGGTGAAGGAGCACACCGACACGAGCCTCCCGGTGATGGTGGTCGTCCTCGACGACCGGTCGTCCGTCCACACCGAGCAGAGTTTCGAGGAGGCGTGTGAGGCCGCGGCCTCTGTGGTGATCGCCTCGCTGACCGACGGGCTGTATGTCCGGCTCCGGCTGAGCAGCGGCAAGGAGGTGTCGGGCAAGGACAGCCGTAACGCCTTCCTCGACCTGCTCTCCGAGGCGTCGCTCCAGCCGGACCAGCCGGGCGGTGTGCAGCCGACGGTCGACGGCCTGCGGATCGGCCGCCTCGGCGACACGCTGATCTACCTGACCGGCCCGGGTGGCGCTGAGGACATCCGCCAGGTCGCCACGCTCAAGGGTGCCTATCCGGTGATCGTGGCCGGTGTGCTCGGCGACGCCGACGCCCAGCCGACCGCAGCTCCGGGCCTGCTGGTCCTGTCGGCCGCCGACGCCGGCGAGTTCGCGGCGGCGTGGGACGGGGTGGGCACGTGGTAGGGCGTTTTCTCCGCGGCGCTGGTGGCGTGCTCGTCCTGCTGACGCTGACCGCGCTGGCGGCCTTCGCGTACACGCGGATCTACGACCAGGGCAAGACGCTGATGCTGCTGATGGGCGCGGCCGCCGGCTCGGTGCTGCTCAGCACGCTGCTCCGGCCGCTGCCGGGCTGGCTCGCCGGACCCGTCTCGGTCCTCGGCCTGACCGGATACACGGTGCTCGCGGTCAACATGACCCTCACCGCCGAGAACGAGGGCACGCTCTTCCAGGTGTACGCGGACGCGGCGCGCAACGCCCTGCCCCGCCTGCTCACCGCAGCGGTACCGGTCGAGGCGACCCCGGACACCATCTTCGCCCCGATCGTGGCGATCTGGGTGGCTGGCCTGGCCGGCGCGGAGATCGGTGGCCGGGGCGGCAGGCTGCTGTTCGGCGCGCTCCCGCCGACCCTGGCCTACGCCGGAGCCCTCGTCCTGGCCGGCCCGAACGCCCGCCCGGCCCTGTGGCTGTCGATGACGTTCGCCGCGGTGTGCGCGGTCGGCCTCGCACTGAGCGCCCGACAGGGTGCCGCATCCACTGTGGAGGCACCACCGCAACCCCGGGACCGTGCTTTCCAGCTGCGCGCCTTCGGCGGTGCGGCGGCCGGGCTGGCTGCGATGGTGGCGGTGGCCGTGGCGGCCGGTCCGATCGTGTTCGACCACGTCGGCCGGACTCCGAAGGACCCGCGCAGCGAGGTCACCCCGCCGCGTAAGGACGTCCTCGACGAGAATCCGCTGATCCGGCTCTCCGGCTGGGCCGCGAACCCGAAGCAGCACCTGTTCGACGCGGACCTGTCCGCTGACGCGCCGATCCGGCTGGCCGTGCTCAACGAGTACGACGGGGTGACGTGGAAGCTGTCCGCCGACTACCGCAACGCCGGCCGGGTGCTGCCCAGCGCCGAGGGCCCGGTGGCCACGGGCAAGCAGACCACAGTCAAGCAGACGTACACGGTGAGCGGGCTGGGCGGCAGCCTCGTACCGGCGGTCGGCGTGCCGCGCCGTGTCGACAACCTCCGGGTCGCCTTCGACACGAACACCGGCACGCTCTTCAAGTCGGGCGGGCTCCCGGCCAGCCAGAAGTACCAGGTCGAGTCGCTCCGCACCCAGCCAGACGTGAACACGCTGACCCTGGCGAGCGTGCCGACCGGCCCGGAAGCCGAGAAGTACCTGACGGTCGCCCCGTCGATCCAGAAGGAACTCGTCGACCTAGCCAACTCGATCGGCAAGGACGCGATCAGCCCGCACTCGAAGGCGCTGACCCTCCAGGCGTTCCTCGCCGAGCACTACACGTTCGCGACGGACGCTCCGACGGGCCACTCCCAGGTACACCTGAAGTTCTTCCTGCTCGACGAGCCGAAGATGGGCGGCAGGCGGGGCACGTCGGAGCAGTTCGCCGCGTCGTTCGCGCTGCTCGGCCGGATGATGGGCCTGCCGACCCGCGTGGTCGTCGGCTTCAAGGGCAAGGCCGGGGCGCACCCGGTGCTGGCCGGGCAGGCGATGGCCTGGCCGGAGGTGTGGTTCGACGGCCACGGCTGGGTCTCCTTCGACCCGATGCCGGTGAACGCGAAGGCCCGTCCCCTCGAAGAGGACTACACGCCGCCCCCGACGACCAAGCCCTCGGTGACACCGTCCACTGTGACCTCCTCGCCGATCCCGTCCAGCTCCGGCGCGCTGCCGGGCGCGGTCACCCCGATCGGCAAGGCGGCCGAGGACCCGCACCTGGGCCGGACACTGGCCATCGCCGGGGCGATCCTGGTGCTGTGCGCGCTGCTCTCCGTCGTACTGCTCCGCAGGTCACGCCACCGCAGCCGCCTCGGTTCCGGTAGCCCGGCCGAGCGGATCGGCGGCTCGTGGGTCGAGATCCGTGACGCGCTGCGCCTCGCCGGGTACCCGCCACCGGCCCACCTCACCGCGAGCGAGGTGGCGCAGTGGGCCGGGCTGGTCTACGGCCGTGGCCGGTACGCGGCGTGGGTGGAACTGCCATCGCTCGACCAGGCGGCCAGCATGGTGAACCTGGTCGCGTTCGCGCCGGGCATGGCCACGGCTGACGACGCCGGCCTGGCGACGGGTGAGGCCCGGGCGTACATCAAGGCACTGCGCGCCCGCCGTCCGCTGTGGCGCCGTCTGGTGTGGACGCTGGACCCGCGCCCGCTGTTCTGGAAGACCACCCTGCCGGTGTCCGCGGAACAGGCAGCCCCCCGCCACCGCCAGCCGGCCAGCTAGGCCTGCGCTGGCGCTGGCCAGGCGTGGCAGGCCCAGCCCTGGCCGTCGTGCTCGACAAGGAACGGGGTGGCGTGCGGCAGTGGCCTGCCCCAGACCTGCTGCCGCAGCCCGCAGAGCCCGGCCAGCGCGGCTGTCAGGCTGGCGACGTGGCCGGCCAGTGCGACCCGGGAGCCGCGTCCTGGGTACCCATCGCGGCGGCGAGGTTGCTCTCCGCCTCACCATGCCGCAGGCACCACACGCGAAGACGGTTACCCACGGTCAGGCTCTCAGCTCTTGACCGGGCTGGGCACGGTCCGGGTGGTGCAGACCGGCTGGGCGTACGCGATCGACGGGCCGGGGTACGCAGCGCCGACCACGAAGCAGTAGTTGGTGTCCTTCCTGAGCCCGTTGAAGGTCCAGGTGGTCTCGTTGGGCTTGGTCTGCCCGTGGTTCTGGGCCGGCCGGACCTCGCCCTGGCGGTTGATGGTGATGAAGTTCGAGTCGGCCTTGCCGTTGTGGTTGTTCTTCCACGTCAGCGTGACCGAGGTGCCGTCCGTGCTGTCCTTGACGGTGATGTTCGTCGGGGCGCCCTCGGCGCTCTTCGTCACCTGCTGGACGGGCTCGCTGGTCCGGTCAGCCTGCGGATCGTCCTCGCTGCCCTTGCCGTTCACCAGGTACAGCACGCCGCCGGTGATCACCGCGACCAGCAGGATCGCGATGACGCTGAGCAGGACGACCGTCTTGCCGTTGCCGCTGCCCCCGCCCGGCGGCTTCGGCTGCCACTCGGGGTGGGCGGGCAGCACCATCGGGCTCACCGGCACCGGCGGGGCTGACTGCACGGGCGGAGCCGACTGGACCGGCGGCGCGGAGAACGGCGCGGGCGGAGCCGAGAACGGCGCGGGCGGTGCGGAGAACGGTGCCGGGGGAGCGGAGAACGGAGCCGGAGGGGCCGAGAACGGCGCCGGGGGAGCGGAGTACGGGGCGGCCGACACCGGCGGTGCGGAGTACGGGGCCGGCGGGGCCGAGAACGGCATCGGGGCGCCGGACACGGGCGGGACGGGGGTCAGCGGGTTCAGCGGGGCGGCGGTGAAGCCGGTCGGGCCGCTGGTCTTCTTGCCCTCGGTCTCGGGCTGCTGCTGCTCGGCCGGAGCTGGTGCCTTGGCCGCCTCGATCAGGTCGCCACCGGCCAGGGCTGTGTTCTGCTGCTGCCACTCCGGTACCGGATCCCAGCTCTTGCGGGGCAGCTCAGGGGCCTTCTCCGCCGGGCTGGGCCACATCGGCCACTCCGTGGCCCCGCCGGTCTGGATCGGACCTGGCATCGGCGGCGTCACGGTCTGTGGCGTGCCCGTGTGCGGCGACCCGGTGTGGGGTGAGGCGGTCTGGGGCCCGGCGGTGTGCGGGGACCCGGTGTGCTGCGGCTGCGTGAACGGCGAAGGCGGCGCGAACGGCGAGGGCTGCTGTGCGAACCCGGTGGCCGCGGCGTGGTTGGCGACAGCCGTCGAGTTGGTACTGGTCGGCGACAGCGCGTTCATCGCGTAGGAGTGCCGGCGCAGCGCCTCGGCGAACGCCATCGCGGACGAGTGCCGTTCCTCCGGCCGCTTCGCCATCGCCCGGGCCAGTTCCTCCTGGAGCCATTCCGGCACGTCCTCGCGTGGCACCCGGGGCACGGGCTGGTTCAGCACCCGGTCGCGGAAGGCCATCGGGTCGTTGCTGGCGTTCGGGTCGGCGAACGGCGGGCGGCCGGCCAGCAGGTTCCACATCGTGGAGGCCAGGCTGTAGAGATCGGACAGTCCATTCTGGGCACCCAGCATGAACGCCTCCGGGGAGGCGTGGTGCGGGGTGAGCTTGCCCATCGTCATGGTGCCGGCCAGCTGGTCGGGCGCACGGGCGATGCCGAAGTCGGCCAGCGCCGGGCCGAACCGTGACCGCAGGATGTTCGGCGGCTTCACGTCCCGGTGCACGATGCCCGCCTGGTGCGCGGCGTGCAGCGCCTCACCGATCTTGGTACCGACCTCCAGCACCTCCGGCAGCGTCAGCGGCCCGCGCTGCTTGAGGATCTGCGCGTAGGACCCGCCCTCGCAGTACTCCATGACGATGTACGGGTTGCCGTCGGCCGTGTTGCCGGTGTCGATGATGCTCACGATGTGTGGCTGGCTGGACAGCGCGACCGTCGTCTCCAGCTCCTGGGCGACGGTGGCTTCCGTGGTCATCAGGTCGTCGATGAGCAGCACTTTGACCGCGACCTGCCGGTTCAGCCGCTCCTGGGTGGCACGGAACACGAGCGCCGTGCTGCCATTCGCGATGAGCTGGAGGTCGGTATAGCCGGGAAGCGCCGGGATCATCGGGGTGGCCACGGCCACCATTGTGCTAGTGAATGGCAAGCAACGGTAGCTCTGGGTCCAGGACGTAAGCGGACATATCTATCACATTGTCACCCTTTCGCAACCTGGGTAACCAGGGTCACCCCATCGGGTGCCGCCCGGGGCGGACCAGGGCGGGCGGAGCTTCGCGCGTCTGGAAAGATTGACCTGATACCCATCGGACCCGGAAGGCTACTGACACCGTGGCGCAGTTCATCTACTCGCTGGAGAAGGCGCGCAAGGCGCACGGCGACAAGGTTGTCCTCGACAACGTGACGCTCAATTTCCTCCCCGGCGCCAAGATCGGTGTCGTTGGCCCGAACGGCGCCGGTAAGTCCACCCTGCTCAAGATCATGGCTGGGACGGAGACCGTCAGCAACGGCGAGGCCCGGCTGATGCCCGGCTACACCGTCGGCATGCTGGCCCAGGAGCCGAAGCTCGACGAGAGCCTGACCGTCCTGGAGAACATCGAGCTGGCGGTCGCCGACACCAAGGCCAAGCTCGCTCGGTTCAACGAGATCGCCGAGCTGATGGCGACCGACTACTCCGACGAGCTGATGGCGGAGATGGGCGTGCTCCAGGAGGAGCTCGACCACGCCGACGCCTGGGACATCGACTCGAAGCTCGACCAGGCGATGGACGCGCTGCGCTGCCCGCCGCCGGAGGCCGAGGTCGGCCCGCTGTCCGGTGGTGAGCGCCGCCGGGTCGCGCTGTGCAAGCTGCTGCTCGAGCAGCCGGACCTGCTGCTGCTCGACGAGCCCACCAACCACCTCGACGCCGAGAGCGTGCTGTGGCTGGAGCAGCACCTCGCCAAGTACCCGGGCACGGTCATCGCGATCACCCACGACCGGTACTTCCTCGACCACGTCGCCGAGTGGATCCTCGAGCTCGACCGGGGCCGCACCTACCCCTACGAGGGCAACTACTCCACGTACCTGGAGAAGAAGGCGCTGCGCCTGTCCGTCGAGGGCCGCAAGGACGCCAAGATGAAGAAGCGGCTCGCCGAGGAGCTGGAGTGGGTCCGCTCCAACGCGAAGGCGCGCCAGACCAAGTCCAAGGCCCGGCTCGACCGGTACGAGGAGATGGCCACCGAGGCCGAGAAGACCCGCAAGCTGGACTTCGAGGAGATCCAGATCCCGCCGGGCCCGCGCCTGGGCAACACGGTGATCGAGGTCAAGGACCTGGTCAAGGGCTTCGACGACCGCACGCTCATCGAGGGGCTCAGCTTCTCGCTGCCGCGTAACGGCATCGTCGGCATCATCGGCCCGAACGGTGTCGGTAAGACCACGCTGTTCAAGACGATCGTGGGCCTGGAGGAGCCGACCAGCGGCTCGGTGAAGGTCGGCGAGACCGTCTCGATCTCCTACGTCGACCAGAACCGCTCGGGCCTCGACGGCTCCCAGACGGTGTGGGAGGTCGTCTCCGACGGCCTCGACCACCTGATGGTCGGCAAGGTCGAGATGCCCTCGCGCGCCTACGTCGCGGCCTTCGGCTTCAAGGGCCCGGACCAGCAGAAGCCGGTCAAGGTCCTCTCCGGCGGTGAGCGCAACCGGCTGAACCTGGCACTGACCCTGAAGATCGGCGGCAACGTGCTGCTGCTCGACGAGCCGACCAACGACCTCGACGTCGAGACCCTGTCCTCCCTGGAGAACGCGCTGCTCGACTTCCCGGGCTGCGCCGTGGTCATCTCCCACGACCGGATGTTCCTCGACCGGGTCGCCACCCACATGCTCGCGTGGGAGGGTGACGACGAGAACGAGGCCAAGTGGTTCTGGTTCGAGGGCAACTTCGAGGCCTACGAGAAGAACAAGGTCGACCGGCTCGGCGTCGAGGCTGCCCGCCCGCACCGCGTCACCCACCGGAAGCTGACCCGCGACTAGTGGCCAGGCACCTGTACGAATGCCCGCTGCGCTGGTCCGACATGGACGCGTACGGGCATGTCAACAACGCGCGCTTCCTCACCCTGTACGAGGAGGCGCGCGTGGCGATGATGTTCATCGACGTGCCGCTGCCGGAGCTGAAGGACGGGGTGGTCGTCGCCCGGCACGAGATCGACTATCTCCTGCCGGTCGGCCACGACGACGCCGTGCGGATCGAGACGTGGATCGAGGAGATCCGCAACAGCTCCTTCGTCGTCGCCTACGAGCTGTTCGCCAACGACAAGCTGGCGAGCAGGGCGAAGACGGTGCTGGTCCCGTTCAACCTCGGTACCCAGCGCCCGCGCCGGGTCACGGAGGAGGAGCGGGGCTGGCTGTCGAAGTGGCTGGAGGAGTCATCCTGACGGAGCTGGGTGCCTTCTGCTCCCGGGTGGCCCGCTTCGGCCCCGGCACGCTCGTCCGGCTCACCGGCGGCGACGCCTGGGCCCGGCTGCCGATCGACGTCCTGGTCACCAGGAAGATCGAGACCACCCCCGGCGTGTACCAGGCTGGCGAGCTCCTCGCCAGCCTGGACGGCACCCCCCTCCCGCCCAGCCGCGACCACGACTGGCGGGGCGCGCTCCCCGGCGGTCCCGGCCGCGTACTCGAGAGCATCCCGGCCGCCGAGCTGCGCGGCATCGCGGAGGCCGCGGCGAGCACCATGCGCTCGGCCAATCCCGCGATCGGCGAGCGCCGGGTCCGCGACGCGCTGCTGGAGCACGTGGCGATCTCGGTGACGGCCGCCGACGGCGAGGCTGCCGAGGTGCCGCTGCGCCTCGTGCTCGGCCTGGCCCGGATGGGCTTCGCCGGCGAGGGTGCCGTCCTCGTCCTCCGCTCGGGTCCGTGGACGGGCCTGCGCGGCGAGCACGGCACAGCCTGGTACCGGCCGTCGCTGCCCCTGCTCACCCGGTAACTCGCGGTCACACAAGATCCACTGTCCGGCCGAGTCGTTCACCATCCGAAAAGATGACCGGATGGGGCCCGATCGGCCTGGTGGTATGCCCGGATTCCCCCGATCGGCCAGGAACTCGTGCTGATTCGGGGGCTGACAGCGGCAGGTTTGCCTGGGTAACGTCGAGTCGCGCCAGAGCCGCGCAGCAAGGCGGCAGGCGTGGCCCAGGGTCACGGCCCGGGCCTGCACATCTCATCCCAGGTGAGGAGCGCACGATGGCGTGGTGGCGCAGGGGGCACGAGGACCCCGAGCCCGACGGCGGCCTGCGGCTCCAGCTTCCCCGGCAGCGGCGGGGCGCTGGTGCCATCACCCCGGTCACGATGGAGCGGGTCGCCGCCTCACTGACCCGGCAGGAGATCCGGCACCTGACCGACGCCGACGGCGCACTGCTGGCCCTCTGGGAGCGGCACGCCGTCCTGTTCACCCTCGAAGGCCCCGACGACGAGATCCTCGTCGTGCGCGCCAGGGCACACGCCACGGCCCCGCTCGAATGGGCCGAGCGCGCCTACGCCGCCGCCAACGAGTGGAACCACGCCCGCCGCTTCATGAAGGCCTACGTCGGCGACCCCACCGAGCACGGCGGCCTCCCGTTCTACGCCGAGATGCAGGTCCCTTTCCTGGCCGGCGCCCACGACGAACTCGTCGACGAGCTCATCGACTGCGCCACAGCAGTAGCCGCCACCTACGTAGACTGGCTCCACTCCGACGCTGGGGTCTTGTGAGGACCCGCTGAGAGCGAATCTGGACTGCGCCTTTTCGGGTCCCACATACAACACCGGTACGAGGGACCCAAAACGCTTGCCAGATTCACTCTCAGCGGGCCACTTCGCGTTAGATCAAAAGCGAAGATCAAACCCTAGATCAAACCCATCATTTTGTACCCGCTGCCTGGCGCTGTAGCACCGCAGCCACGTCCGCAGGTTCAAAATCGGGTCCTTTGAGGACCTTGCCGTCCTCGCGTCGCACCGGCAGCCCGTCCGGCCCGAGTTTCGTCATGTTGGCCCGGTGGATCTCGGCGAGGACGGCGTCGAGGTCGATGCCGTAGGCCAGGGCCGCGCTGTAGGCCACGTAGACCACGTCGGCGAGTTCCTGGGCGATGTGCGCCAGGTCCTCGCCGGCCATCGCCTCGACGGCCTCGGCGGCTTCCTCCTCGACCAGCCGCCGGTGCACGGTCACGTGCTCGGCCGGCGGCAGCCCGGGTGACTCGGCGTGCCGGAGCCCGAAGGCACGATGGAACTCCGCGAGAAACACAGCAGGTGTGGACACCGGCACGAGCCTAGGGCGTCGTCGGCGAGTCCAGCCACTTGTCGATGAGTGGCTTGAAGTCCCGGCCCGTGTGCCTGTTCACGAAGGCCGTGAACGCCGCGCGGTCCTGCACCGAGTTCCGGTGCTCCTGTACCCAGGCCTTCGCGAGCCCGAAGAACTTCTCGTCGCCGAGTGCCTGGTGGATCTCGTGGAGCAGGAGCGCGGTGCAGTAGTAGACGTTCCGCTCGGCGAAGTTGCCGGGGTTCGGGTTGCCGGGCGGGCCGGCCTGGGCCCGGAGCGCGCCGTCCTGGGCGCGGGCTTCCTTGATCCGCTCGCTGAGCCCGCCCTGGTACAGCCACTGGGTGTAGGTGGCCCAGCCCTCGTTCAGCCACACGTCCTTCCATGTCGACGGGGTGACCGTGTTGCCGAACCAGTGGTGGGCGTACTCGTGGAGCAGCACCGGTTCGAGCTGGGCCTGGGAGATGCCGCCGCTCAGCGTGACCATCTGCTGCGTCTCCATGCCGGACGTGCCGTCGACGAGCACGACTCCGGCCGTCGGGAACGGGTACGGGCCGAGCCGTTCCTCCAGCCACGTGAGCAGGGCGGGGGAGCGGCGCAGGCCCGGCAGGTGGTGACCGTCCTTCGCCCGCGTCCACAGGTGCACCGGGAGGCCGCGTGGCCCGGCCACCACCTCGTGCTGGTACTTGCCGACCGCGAGCGTCGTCAGGTAACTCGCCACCGGGTCGGCCGAGTGGTAGGTGAATCCCTTACCTGGTACCGGAGTCCCGCTCGCGACAGCCGACCAGCCTTCCGGCACGGAGATCGTGATGTCGTAGAGGGCCTTGTCGGAGGGCTGGTCGTTGACCGGGTACCAGGTGAACGCGCCGTACGGCTCCTGCATGGTCCACAGTGCCCCGCCCGGTACAGGATGAAGCCCTAGCGTGCCCCCGTCGGGACGGTGAGAGGGCATCGTCACCGGCTGGGGTTTGCCGGCGTATTTCACCACCAGGACGGTCTGTTTCCCCGCCGTCAGGCTGGACGGGACCGTGAGCTTGGTGCCGTCGACCGTGCCGCTGTGCACCGCGCCGTCCACGGTCACGTTCTCGATCCGGTACGCGGAGGAGAAGTCGAGCCGGATCTGCGGCTGCTCGCTGACGGCCCGCATCGTCACCGTCGCCGTGCCCGACAGCGTGCCTGTCTCCGGGGCCCAGGCCAGCGACAATCCATAGTGGAGAACGTCGATGGCCGGGTTGCCGAAGCCCGGGTATACCGGGTCGGCGACCGGGGCCGACTTCCCGGCCGGGTAGCCGGCCTGCGGCGGGGCGATCACCGGGGCGCTGGGCGCTGGACTGGCCGCAGGCTGCGTGGCGGTGCACCCGGCGAGCAGTGCAACGATGGCGATGGATGCTGAGCGGCGCATGCCCAGACCGTACGACGGCCACATCGCGCTCAGATCACGGCACCGTCACCGCAGCGGGAACGCTCCGAGCCTGGCGTGGTACTCGCCGCCGAGCCGCTCCGTGTCGCTGCCGACCAGCAGCCCGCCCGGGTAGGCGACCAGGGCTTCCGTGCCGACGCCACGGCCCTTGCCCGGGTTCCAGTCGAGGGCGAGGCCTGAGGCGGGATCGATGGCCCCGATACCCGGGCGGCTCACCGCACCCGGCCCGGCCGACTTGTCGCCGTACGGGTTGTCGAGCCACTGCTGGTGCCCGCCGACGTACACGGCGGCCCCGGTGATGGCCACCGACAGCAGCGTGTTGCCGCCGGTGTGGTTGACCCAGGCCGGGAGCGCGTCCTCGCCGTCGGCGACGTCGAACCGGGCGGCGCTGTTGCACATCACGCCCGGCCCGGACTGGTGCCCGCTGCTCACCACCACCAGGTACGAGCCGTCGGGGGAGAGGTCGATGCCCCGCAGGTACGTCTCGTACCGGGGGTCGCACTCCGATTCGGCGTACGCCCCGGTCGACCAGTCGGCGACCGTGCCGCCGCCATCCGTGTACGCGACGGCGACCTGCGGGCGCCTGGCGCCCTGGACCCGGCTGAACGTGCCGTCGAAGGCGAGCACCGAGCCGTCCTGGCTCAGCGCGAGCGACTGCACCCACAGCCGCCCGCCCTCCCGGCGCTCCAGCTCCAGGTCGAATCCGGGATCGACAACCCCCGTCCGGCTGTCGAGCCTGGCCAGAGCCGGGCGGTCCACGCCGCTGATGCTCGTGAACTCCCCGCCCGCGTACACGCTGGCCCCCCGCGCGGCGAGGCTGCGGACCATGCCGTAGCCGTCCACCGTGGCCTTGAAGCCCTGGTCGGTGGTGCCGTCCAGGCGCAGCTTCGCCAGCCCCCGGCGGCGGGCCCCGTTGACCTCGGTGAACTCGCCGCCGATCACGACCTCGCCCGGCCCCGTCATCGCCACCGCCCGCACCGGCCCGGCGACGCTGGGCGCGAAGCCCGGCAGCACCTTCCCGGTACCGAGCTGGAAGGCGAACACGTTGCTCCGCCCGTACCGCTGCCCCCGCGAGTCCTCCACAGTGGAGAAGTCCCCGGCGGCCACGACGGTGTCACCGTGCACGGCGAAGGCGTACACGGTGCCGTCGAGGACGTGCGGGGTCCAGTCGGCCGGGTCCTCGCTGACCAGGCCGCCGTGGGCGCGGTCGGCGCTGGCCGGTGAGATGCTGACCAGCCCGGCGAGCAGGATGATGCCGAGTGTGAGCAGACGCCGTCGCATGCCGGGCATAACGAACAGAGCGTGCTTTCGTGACTGAGCGGCTGCCTCAGCCCGGCTGCTCGTCGAAGGAGTTCACCATGAAGTACGCGGCCTTCACGAGGTAGTCCCAGAGCTCGTGGTCCTGCTCGGCGGGGAGCGCGAGGGTGTCGAGGGCCGCGCGCATGTGCTTGAGCCAGGCGTCCCGCTCGGCCGGGCCGATCGTGAAGGGCACGTGCCGCATCCGGAGCCGGGGGTGCCCGCGCTCCTCGGAGTAGGTGCGCGGCCCGCCCCAGTACTGCTCGAGGAACATCCGCAGCCGGTCGGCGGCCGGGCCGAGGTCCTCCTCCGGATACATCGGGCGGATCAGCTCGTCCTGGGCGACCCCGGCATAGAACTCGTCCACCAGCTGCCGGAAGGCCGGCTCGCCGCCGATCGCTTCGTAGAAAGACGTCACCCGGCTATCCTGCCAGCTTGGCCGCCGCATCGTTCGCGGCCTGGGTCTGGGCGATCTCCGCATCGATCACCTCGGCCGAGGGCCAGACGGCACTCGCGACGACCATCGCCACCGCGCCGGCCGCGCACCAGCCGCCGAT
The DNA here is from genome assembly GCF_000379825.1 of Longispora albida DSM 44784. Taxonomy (GTDB): domain Bacteria; phylum Actinomycetota; class Actinomycetes; order Mycobacteriales; family Micromonosporaceae; genus Longispora; species Longispora albida. The sequence continues at coordinate 575,955 of NZ_KB903833.1, read as the reverse complement.
CACGAACGGCACCCGGAAGTACTGGGTGAGCCCTGCGGCGGCCAGCAGCCCCAGACCCTGCGACAACTGCGTCCCCGTGTTCATCACGCCGAACGCCCTGGCCCGGTGGCTGGACGGCAGCACCTGGACGAACATGCCGTTCAGGATCGGGGTGAACGCGCCGAAGGCGAAGCCCACCACGAACACCATCACGAGCACGACCGGCAGCGGCGGCTCGAGCAGGGCCGGCACCAGCACCACCGGGGCAATGATCACGAGCGGCCGGATCAGCTTCTGCCGGGCGGCCGGGGGCACCAGCCGGGGGATCAGCAGGCCGCCGGCGATCAGCCCGGCAGGTGCCGCCGCCATGATCAGGCCCTGGGCCAGCTCGCCGCGGTTCAGCGCCGCTGCCCAGCCCGCCGCCAGGCCCTCCGGCACCGCGACGAAGGTCAGCGCGGTGAAAACGATGGTCGCGACCGCGCGGGTCACAGGCCGGGAGAACACGATCGAGATGCCCTCGCCGGTCTCCCGCAGGATCGTCCGCCGCTGCTCCGAGGCCAGCGCGGCCGGGCGCGGCACCACGAACACCGCGAGCAGCAGCGCCGAGATCCCGAAGGTCACCGCGTTGAACGCGAGGGTCAGATGCGGGCTGGCCAGGCTGAGCGCCGCCCCGCCCACGTAACCGGCGATCTGCGCGGCCTGGCCCAGCGAGCCGAGCGCGCCGACACTGAGCACATACCGATCGGGGGCGACCATCTTGGGCAGCAGGGCCGAACGGGCAGCCTCGAACGGCGGATTCAGCATCGCCGTCGCCATCAGCAGCGCGAACATCACCGGCACCGGCATGTCGGGCACCGCGACGACCGCGACCAGGCCCATCCTGGCCAGGTCGCAAATGATCATGACCTTCCGGTACGGGTACCGGTCGGCCAGCGCCGCCAGCACCGGCCCGCCGAGCAGCCACGGCAGATACGACAGGGCGAACGCGGCGGCGGAGGCGGGCACCGAGCCGGTCTTCGCGTACACGAGAGCCGTGATGGCGGCCCGTGCGGCGTAGTCACCGAACCAGGACAGCCCGCTGGCCATGAACAAGCCGCGGTACTCGCGGCTGCTGAAAACGTCCCGGTACGTCGCGGGTCGTGGTGGTGGCGGGGCTGGCGCCGGGGCCGCGACCGATTCCTCCTGGTCGGAGGTGGTGCTGCGCGGCTGGTCGGACACGGGCGGTGTGGTCCTTCCTGGCGGCGTCGTCGGCGGCTATCAAGCGCTCACACGCTTGGCTTGCCCCTGAGTTTGCCTGATTGGCCGAGTTTACGGTAGCCCGAAAGGGGGATATCTGATCGACTACAGATGTTAGCGCTCACTGCGGCTGCGCGGGAGGCGCGGGCCGGGTCCGGCTTGCGCTGATCTGAGAGGAGATCCCGGCGTCGTTCAGGGCCCCGGTGACCACGCCGCGCAGGTCCCGGCCGATCCGCCACTGGGCGTCGGAAGAGGTCTTCGCGGTGATCCGCAGTACCGCGCCATCGATCGTGAGCTGCTCGACTCCGAGTACCTTCGGCTCCTCCAGGAACTCCTCGGCGTTCTCCTCCGCCGTGGAGTAGGCGTGCACGGCGGTTCTGATCACGTCGATTGCTTCGTCGGCGTTCGCGTACCCGATCGGCACGTCGAGCACGATCGCCGCCCAGCCCTGGCTCTTGTTGCCGACCCGGACAATCTCCCCGTTGCGGACGTACCACACCACACCACGCACATCCCGGACCGTGGTGACCCGCAGGCCGACCGCCTCGACGGTGCCGTTCGCCTCGCCGACGTCGACGGTGTCCCCGACCCCGTACTGGTCCTCCAGCAGCATGAACACGCCGGAGAGGATGTCCTTCACCAGGCTCTGCGCCCCGAAACCGAGCGCGACACCGACGATGCTGACGCTGGCCAGCACCGGCGCGAGGTTCAGCCCGAACTCGGACAGCACCATCATGAACGCGATCGCGAAGATCAGCGCGCCGCTGGCGGAACGGAGCAGGGAGCCGATCGTCTCCGCGCGCTGCTGACGGCGTTCCGACAGCAGCCCGGCCTCGACCAGGGCCCCGGGGGCCTTCTCCCGCAGCGGCTTGAGGATGGCGGGCATGCTGCCGGTCGTGACCCGCTTGATCACCCGGCCGATCAGCCAGCGGAGCACCACGGCGCCCAGCAGGATGCCGATCACCCGGAACGGCTTGACCAGCAGCCAGTTGCTGCTCTCTGCCACCCAGGCCGGCCAGCCGGTCGTCTCGTACAGCCAATAACAGAAGGTGTCCTTGGCGCACTCGGGCTTCGTGGCGGCATCGGCGGCGATCATCCCCCTTTCGTACCGCATGCTCCGGCGGGCTGGCGCGGCGGGGTTTCCTGCAAGTTCGGGGAAAAGACACGTGCAATCAGCCCCGTCGTCGGGGAGGATAGACACAGTTCAAATCCGGAGGTGCCAGATGGGAGACGGTCCACCAGCTCAACGCTCTGTCGCGTTACTGCTCAACGCGACATACGAGCCCCTGTGCGTCATCTCCATCCGAAGAGCCGTGATCCTCCTCCTCACCGGAAAGGCCGTCTGCGTCACCGACGGCGACGGCCTGATGCACTCGGAGCGCCAGGAGCTGGCCGTCCCCTCCGTGATCCGGCTGACCCGCCATGTCCGGGTTCCCTACCGCGCCCACGTCGGCCTCAGCCGCCGCGCGGTGTTCGCCCGCGACGGCTGGCGCTGCCAGTACTGCCGGGGGCCTGCCGAGACCATCGACCACGTCCTGCCCCGCAGCCGTGGCGGCCCGCACGCCTGGGAGAACGTGGTCGCGTCCTGCGCCAGGTGCAACCACCGCAAGGCCGCCCGCACGCTCGCCGAGCTCGGCTGGCGCCTGCACCCGGCACCAGCGGCCCCGCGCGGCCCGGCCTGGCGCATCCTCGGCCACCGCTCCCCGGACCCCCGCTGGAGCCCCTGGCTCGGTGTGGCCACCGCAGCCCCAGAAGCCCAAGCCGCCTAGGTACACCTCAACGGGTTTGATCTTTGTTCTTGATCTGAAGCTCAGCGGGTCCCTACCAGAGAAGCGAACACCACGACGTTGTCGGCGTAGCCCAGCGCTCCGCCGACATACGCTCCGCCGCACGTGATCAACCGCAGGTGCGGCCCGGTGTACTCGCCGAACACCCGTGCCGTGGGGAACTTCGCCTTCGGGAAGCGTTCCACGCCGTCCACCCGGAACAGTGCCGTCAACTTGTCGGCCCGCGTCACCTCGATCGTCGCCCCCGGCTTGACCTCGCCGAGCTTGTAGAAGACGGCGGGCCCCTTCTTGCCGGACACGTGACCGACCAGGATGGACGGCCCGAGTTCACCCGGGGCCGGCCCGGGCTTGTACCAGCCGGCCAGCGAGGGCTTCTCCAGCGGCGGCAACGCCACGTCACCCTTGTCCAGCCCGACCTGGATCAGCTTCGCGTTGACCCCGATCGACGGGATCCGTACCCGGGTCGGCGTGGCCCGCTTGATCGGCGGCACGCGGAACACGGGAGCGGCCGGCCGCACGGCGCTGCTCGCGGCCGGGGACGCCGGAGCCGGAGCCGCCCAGGAACCGAGACCGATCCCCGCGACGGCGGCCCCGGCGAGGACCAGCAGCCCCGCGAGCCCCGCGAGCAGGTAGGAGTGAGGGCCTCTCTTCCGGATCATCGCCGACCGCGCCGGGTCCAGAGAACGACCTGCGGCGCCGGGGGCTCGTCCGGATACAACACCGGTATCCGGACGAGCCGCCGGCTTGCATCTCGCCCTCTGGACCTCGCCGCGCCTCGGCGAGCATCCGGAAGAAAGGCCCTAGTCCACCAGGGACGCACGGCGGCGCCGCCACGCGAGGACGCCGACCAGGCCGCCCAGCCCGGCCAGGCCCACGCCCGCCGCCGTCATCGCGGCACCGGAGCTACCGCCGAGCGCCACGCCACCCGTGTTGGGCGCGCGGGTCGGGGTGGGCTGCGCCTGGTACACGTAGAGGCTCTGTGAGGCCTTGACGTCGCTGCCCACGCAGTTGGCCGTGATCGTGTACACGCCGGTGGGCGTGCCGGCCGGGATGGTCACGTTGCCCCAGACCGAGTTGTTGCCGATCGACTGGGCCAGCGTGACCGAGCCGAGGTTCGTCGGGCTGAACACCGCGCTGGCCGTCGTGTTCTTGCAGTTGTTCGCGGTCAGCTTGACCACGCCGCCGGTCTGGACGAGCTGTGGCTCGACCACGAGCGCGATGTTGTCCCCTGCCGCCAGTGCCGGTGCGCTCGTCCCGAGCAGCACACCCGTCCCGAGCAACAGGACGGTCCCGGCGGACAGGGTGGACAGTAGCCGTCGCATGCCTCCCCCTTCGGTGGGCCTAAGGGGATCATGCCAGCAATTGTGGTGATTTTTACAGGTACCAGGGAATGGTTCTTGAATGAGAACCGATCACGTGACCCTGGAGCGTTCCGCGGGGAAGGCGTTGTGGCGTCCTTCCTGGACGAGGTCGCGGAGGCGTTCGAAGGCCTCGAAGACGTCCGCGTAACGGGTGTAGAGCGGGGCCGGGCCGATCCTGAGCCGTTCCGGGGTGCGGAAGTCCGGGATCACGCCCTCGGCCTGCCACGCCTGGCAGATCTGCCACGCCTGCGGGTGGTGCAGCGTGACGTGCGCGCCGCGCTGGGCGGCGTCGCGCGGGCTGGCGAGGGTGAAGCCGAGCGGGGCCAGCCACTCGTCGTGCAGCGAGACCATCAGGTCGGTCAGGCCCTGCGCCTTGGCGTAGATCGCGTCGATGCCGGCCTCGGCGGACAGCGAGGCTCCTTCGAGGACTCCGTACAGGCCGGGGACCGGCGGGGTGCCGACCAGGAACCGCTCGATCGTGTCGACCGGGTCGTAGTCCCCGGCCATGCCGAACTGGTCGCGCTGCCCGAACCAGCCCCAGATCGGCTGCCGGAGCTGCGGCTGGAGGTCGGACCGGACGTACAGGAACGCCGGAGCGCCCGGGCCGGCGTTGAGGTGCTTGTACGTGCACCCGACGGCCAGGTCCACGTTCGCGGCGGTGAGCGGGACGGGCACCGAGCCGGCGGAGTGGCACAGGTCCCAGAGCATCAGCGCGCCGGCCTCGTGCGCGGCCGCCGTGATGCCGTGCATGTCGGCGATCGCGCCGGACCGGTACGCGACGTGGGAGAGGGAGACCAGCGCGACGTCGTCGCTGAGGGCCTCGCGTACCCCGGCGAGGGTCACGCCGGTGTCGATGTCGGTGGGGATCCGGCGCAGTTCCAGCCCGCGCGCCTCGGCGAGCCCCGCGAGGATGTACTGGTCGGTCGGGAAGTTGTCGTCGTCGGTGACGATCACCCGCCGGCCCGGCCGGGCGTCGAGCGCCGCAGCCGCCAGCTTGTACAGGTTCACGCTGGTCGAGTCGGACACCACGACCTCGCCGGGCCGTGCGCCGACCACCCCGCCGGCCAGCACGTCGCCGGCCTTGCGGGCCAGCTCGATCCAGTGCGACCAGCCCCGGATGAGCTGCCCGGCCCACTCCTCCTCCGCCGCGGCACGCAGCCGGGCCAAGGTCGACTTCGGCGGGCGGCCGAGCGAATTGCCGTCCAGGTAGATGAGGTTTTCGTCACTCCCGAGCGCGAAACGTTCCCTGAAGGGCGCCAAGGGGTCGGATGCGTCGAGTTTCTCGACGTCAGCGCGGTTCGTCACGTCACGAATAGTAGGCCCCTGGCAGTGGAGCGGGCACCTGCTCCGCTACCGTGATGCTCATGTTTGGATACCCGATGAACACAGTGCTGTTCGTCGTCGGCACCACCCTCGGCGTCGTGCTGTTCCTATACGCCGTCGTCTATGGGGTTGGCGCTCGCCGCGCGAAGCGGTACCGGCCGGGCCGTGCCTTCGAGTTCGCCCCGGTGTGGTTCATGGCGCACCCGGAGCTGAAGGTGGCCGGGCACCACGCGGCACACGCAGCGTTGCCTGCCGTACCTGACGCGGCGCACGTGGCCGCCGCCGGAACGAAGGGTGGGGCCAGTGGCAAGTGGTAAAGCGGTAGCCGTCATCGACCGTGTCGAGGACCCGGGCCCCCCGTGGTACCCGGAGGTCGTCGACGGGCCGTTCACCTCGCGGCAGCTGATCCGGATCGACGAGGCCCTGCGCCTGGCCGACCAGGAGAGCCGGCTGACGTTCAGCATCTACGTGGGTGACCTGCACGCCCCGGTACGCGGCGCGGCCGAGAAGCTGCACAGCGAGCTCGCCGACCCGGACAACAGCGTGCTGATCGCCGTGTCGCCCAACCAGCGGATCCTGGAGATCGTGACGGGCGAGGCCGCCCGCCGCCGCCTCCCGGACCGGGACTGCGCCCTCGCGGCGTTCTCGATGACCGCGGCCTTCACGGGCGGCGACCTGGCGGGCGGCATCGTGGCCGGCCTGAGCCAGCTCGCCTCGCACGCCGCGAAGTAACCGCACATACCCCAGCGATACCCACCCCTCGCAGACCACGGAAAACGCCCGGGCCGCACCGTAGCGGCCCGGGCGTTCTCTCGTTCCACGAGTACGAAAGAGCGGCGGGAGCTGACCACCTCCCGCCGCTTTCGCGTGTCACTACCGGGCGTCGGCCGCCCGGGCCTTGATGGCACGCAGCACGTCGTCGCGGCCCTCGGCGATCAGCCGGCGCAGCGGAGCCGGGTGGCTGTCCTGCGCCAGCCACGCGTCGGTCGCGGCGATGGTGTCCTCGGAGACCTGGAGCTTCGGGAAGCCCCAGACGGCGTACATCTGGCCGATGTCACCGTCGCGCAGCTCCCACACCGGCGTCGCCTTGTCGAAGAACGCGGCGACGTACGGCTTGGTCAGCTCCACCTGCGAGGGGTGCTGGAAGCCGAGCAGCAGGTACCGGGCCTGCATGTTCGTCAGGTCGCCCTCGCCGGTGATCCGCTCCCACGCCGCGGCCTTGGCCTCGGCGGTCGGGATCAGGGCCTGTGCGAGCAGCGCCTCCTGCTTGCCGGTCGCTGTCGGGTCGGTGGCGAGCTGGGCGTCGATCTCCGCCTGGCCTGCCTTGCCCTGCGCGGTGAGGTTCTGCACGAGGTGCCAGCGGAAGCCGGTGTCGATCGACAGGCCTGCCGGCACGTCCTTGCCCTCCAGCCAGCCCTGGAGCACGGCCAGGTCGGCCTCGGAGCGTGCGGTGGAGGAGAAGGTACGCGCCCAGGCGAGCTGGAGGCCGGAGCCGGGCTCCGCGTTCTCCACCGCACCACGGGCCGCGCCGCTGAGCAGCTCCCAGCCGGCCGGCGACCAGGCCGGGTCGGCGTACTGGCTGAGGGCCAGCTGCGCCTGCTTGGCCGTCACGGTGACCAGGTTGATGTCGTCCTCGGCCGGGAGGCCGTTGGCGACCAGTGCGACGTAGTCGCGGGCGGCCAGCTCGCCGTCGCGGAGCGCGTCCCAGGCCGAGGCCCAGGCCAGGCCGCGGGGGAGCGACTCGGTGAACCCGGCGATGTGCTCGCGGACGCATCCCGCCGACCGCTCGTCGAACCGGATCTTCGCGTAGGTCAGGTCGTCCTCGTTGAGCAGCAGCACGTCGGGCTGGCGTACCCCGGCGAGCGCCTCGACCACAGTGGACGCCCCGGCGATGTCCAGCTCGATCCGCTCGCGGCGGTGCAGCTTGCCGTCGGCCAGGTCGTAGAGGCCGAGGGCGATCCGGTGCTGGCGGAGCGTCGGGTAGTCCTCCGGCGCCTCCTGCTCGATGACGACGGACTCGTAGGTGCCGTCGGCGGCCACGGTCACCCGGGGGCGGAGCGTGTTGACCTGCGCGGTCTCCAGCCACTGCGCGGCGAACTCGCCGAGCTTGCGGCCCGACGTCTCCTCCAGGGCCGCGAGCAGGTCACCGAAGACGGTGTTGCCCCAGGCGTGCTTGCGGAAGTACTCGCGCAGGCCGGCCACGAAGGCCTCCTCGCCGACGTACGCGACGAGCTGCTTGAGGACCGAGGCGCCCTTGGCGTAGGTGATGCCGTCGAAGTTGACCTCGACGGTCTCCACGTCCGGCGTGTCGCAGTACACCGGGTGGGTGCTGGACAGCTGGTCCTGCCGGTAGCCCCAGTTCTTCCGGGCGGACAGGAACGTCGTCCACGCGTCGGTGAACCGGGTCGCCTTGGCGTTGGCCCAGTGCGCCGCCCACTCGGCGAACGACTCGTTCAGCCACAGGTCGTCCCACCACTGCATGGTGACCAGGTCACCGAACCACATGTGGGCCATCTCGTGCAGGATCGTGTTCGACCGCTGCTCGTACTCGAAGTCGGTGACCGTCGAGCGGAACACGTAGGAGTCCTCGGCGAACGTGACGCAGCCGAAGTTCTCCATCGCGCCCGCGTTGTACTCCGGCACGAAGATCTGGTCGTACTTCGGCAGCGGGTAGCGCACCCCGAACTGCTCGTGGAAGAAGTCGAAGCCCTGCCGGGTGATCAGGAAGATGTCATCCGGGTCGAAGTGCTCGGCCAGCGAGGACCGGCAGTAGAGCCCGAGGGCGATGCCGTCGTGCTCGCTGGTCACCTCGTGGTACGGCCCGGCGCACAACGCGTTGATATACGTGCTCATCTTCACGCCCGGCTCGAAGTGCGTGACCTTCGCGCCGGTCTCGTGGTCCTCCACAGAGGCCACGAGCGCGTTGGAGATGACCTTCCAGTGCTGGGGGGCCGTCACGTGCCAGGTCGCCACGGACTTGAGGTCCGGCTGGTCGAAGCAGGCGTACGTGCGCTGGGCGTCGGCCGTCTCGAACTGCGAGTACAGGTACACCTCGCCGTCGACCGGGTCGACGAAGCGGTGCAGGCCCATGCCGGAGTTCGAGTAGAGGAACTGGCCGGTCACGACGAGGACGTTGTCGGCGGCGAGGCCGGGCACGGTCAGCCCGGTCTCGGCGGTCCACGCGCTCGTGTCGAGCTCGGCGCCGTTCAGGGTCGCCGACTCGATGGTGTCGGCTGCGACCTCGATGAAGGTCGACGCACCGGGTTCGGTGCAGGTGAAGTGGATCTCGGAGCGGGAGCGGAAGGTGCGCTCGCCCGGCTTGCCTCCGCCGTCCGTGAGATCCAGCGCGATGTCGTACGAATGCACCTCGAGCAGTCGGGCGCGTTCGATCGCCTCGGTCTGGGCAAGGTTACGAGTACCAGCCACCTGGCTTACTCCTCCATCCACGGTGACGAGCAGGACAATAGTGCGAGTCTTGCATGTTCACAGGTAGTGCGTACGGCCTGGGACGGTAAGGGGGACGGTAGGGTTTGCCCCATGACGGTCGCGTACCCCATCAACCGGGCGTGGATCTCCACGGGGCACACCGGAGCGCAGAACTACGACGAGTTCGCCGAGGATCGCGAGATCACCGAGATCATCGCGCGGAATCCGGTGAGTGCCCTGGCCGTGGAGATGCCGCACCTGGCCCCGGCCAGCCTCGGGAAAACCTTTATCGAAGCGTTGCCTGACGCGGCCTCCCGGCTCCAGGACACGCTGAGGACCTCGTTCAGGCCCCACGAGGACGTGGTGGCGATCTACCGGCTCGGCCCCGGTTCCTACGGCGTGTTCTGCCTGGTCGGCACCGACCAGATCTCGACGAACGCCGACGAGCCCGGCCTGGTCATCCGCAACGAGGACGTCTTCATCGAGAAGGTCCGTGAGCGCGTCGCCCTCGCCGAGAGCGTCGGCCACCTGCTCTCGCCGGTCCTCCTGCTCCAGAGCGGCAAGGGCGCCGAGCTGCACGCCCTCCTGGAGGAGCTGACCGGCAACATGGGCTCCCCGGCCGTCACCGACACCGACCAGAACGGCCGTGAGCACGCGGTCTGGGTCCTCGGCCCCGGCCCGGACCAGGACGAGGTGCTGGCGCTGGCCGGCGGCGGCGAGCTGATCGTCGCCGACGGCAACCACCGTTCCCTCGCAGCCCAGACCGGCGGGCTGCCCAAGTTCCTCGCGGTCGTCACGACCCCGGAGTCCATCGCGATCCAGCCGTACAACCGGCTGCTGCTCGGCCCGGTCATCGACATCGACAAGCTCAGGGCGCTGGGCGCGGAGGTGGTCCCGGCCGAAACGCCGATCACCGTCCCTGCCACGGGCGGATCCATTGTTTTGTACGCCGAGGGCAAAGCCCACAGCGTCACCCTCCCGTCCGGCCCCGGTGCGGAGCTGGTCCAGCGGCTGGACCACGCCCTCGTCGAGCGCGTCATCTTCAACGAGCTCCTGGGTCTCGACGCCGGCGACAAGCGCATCAACTACGTCGGCGGCGACTACTCGGCCGCGTACCTCCAGTCCGAAGTGGACGAGGGCCGGGCGACCGCCGCCATCCTCGTCGCACCGGTCACAGTGGACGACTTCGTCGCCGTGAACCTGTCCCGGCTCAAGCTGCCCCGCAAGAGCACGTGGTTCACCCCGAAGGCGCGCGGCGGGCTGGTGCTGACCGAGCTGCCCAAGTAACCAGTACACGCGAAAGGCCCCGGAGTGGATCCGGGGCCTTTCGCACACCAGGGTTACTTGGCTTCGTAGTCCGAGATCAGGCCGATCCGGCGGACGTGGCGCTCCACGCCGGAGAACGGCGTGCTGAGGAAGGTCCGCGCGATCTCGGTCGCCTCGTCGAGGGTGTGCATCCGGGCGCCGAGGCCGATCACGTTCGCGTCGTTGTGCTCGCGGGCGAGCTGCGCGGTCTCCGTGCTCCACGCCAGCGCGGCCCGGACACCCGTGACCTTGTTCGCGGCGATCTGCTCGCCGTTGCCCGAACCGCCGATCACGATGCCCAGGCTGCCCGGGTCGGCGACGACCCGCTCGCCGGCCTCGATGCAGAACGGCGGGTAGTCGTCCTCGGCGTCGTACTCGAACGGCCCGCAGTCCACCACCTCGTGGCCCTCGGAGGCGAGGACGGTGGCCAGGTGGGTCTTCAGTTCGTAGCCGGCGTGGTCGGCTCCCAGGTAAACGCGCATGACGGCATTCTCGCAACCGCTAACCGAGCTGCTCCGGCGGCACCCAGTTCCGGCGGACCACCTGCGTGTGCTCCTCGGCGTACGCCATCTCCTCTGCCGTCGGCCGGTTCGCGTCGCGCGCCCGCAGCGCCGCCGAAACGCTCACCTGGGACGAACCGGGCCCGACCAGCCCCCGCAGCCCCTTCTCCGCACTGTCTTCCTCTGCGGGCCTCGGCGGGCCTGACCTGCGGCGGGAGTCCTCGCGGGGCCGGTCGACGCCCCGGCGGGGGTGCGCGTCTGTCATATCGGTGACGGTAGCGTAGACAGCATGAACGTAGATGGTGCAGCGACGTATCTGGTAACTGGCGGGGCCGGCTTTGTCGGCAGTCACCTGATCAAGGGCCTGCTGGACAAGTACCCGCAGGCGCGGATCGTCTCGCTCGACAACTACTTCACCGGCACGCGCGACAACCACGTCGCCGACGACCGGGTCACGTACGTCTACGGCAGCACCTCGGAGATCTCCGACCTCGGCCTGCCGGCCCCGAAGGCGGTGTTCCACCTCGGCGAGTACTCGCGGATCGTGCAGTCCTTCGACGAGGTCGACCGGGTGTGGGAGTACAACCTCCAGGGCACCAAGCAGGTCGTCAGGTACTGCCACCAGCAGGGGGCCAGGCTGGTCTACGCCGGCTCCAGCTCGAAGTTCGGCAACGACGGGCAGGACGAGAACCTGAACCCGTACGCGTGGACCAAGGCGAAGAACGTCGAGTACATCAAGAACTTCGCCGAGTGGTACGGCCTCGACCACGTGATCACCTACTTCTACAACGTGTACGGCCCCGGGCACATCAAGACCGGCAAGTACGCGACCGTGATCGGCATCTTCGAGGCGCAGTTCGAGAAGGGCGAGCCGCTGACCGTCGTGTCACCCGGCACCCAGACCCGCGACTTCACCCACGTCGAGGACATCGTCTCCGGCATCCTGACCTGCTACGAGCACGGGAAGGGCGACGGTTACCTGCTCGGGGCGAACAACGAGTGGTCGCTGCTCGACGCGGCGAAGCTGTTCTCCGGGAACATCACCATGATCCCGGCTCTGCGCGGCGAGCGGGTCCGCGGTGCTGCCGACTCCGACAAGGCCCGTGACCTGGGCTGGTCGCCGAAGTGGTCACTCGGTGACTACGTGGCGCAGTTCAAGGCGGCTATTCTCGCAAAGTGACCGCCCTTCTCGATCTGGTCTGCGGCCCGGCAGGGCCGCTTCCCGAAACCCATCAGCGGTACCGGCTCGTGCAGCACCTGGGCTCCGGCGGGCAGGCGGAGGTCTACCGGGCCGTCCGGGTGTGCAGCGGGGTCAGCTCCGCGCCGATGACCGTCAAGGTCTTCCGGGTCGATCCGCAGCGCCCGATCGCCGACGAGCTGCGTTCCTGGGACAAGGGCGACGCGGCCCTGATGGACCTGAACAACCGTGGCGTGCCCGGCATCTGCCGCCGGGCCGACGGTTTCTGGGGCCCGCCGCCGCACCCGCCCGGCCAGCTCCCGCCGCCCGGTGACGCCGTGCCGATCCAGGTGTACGACTACCTGCCGGGGCTGAACCTCCGCGAGTACGTGCAGTTGCGCCCCCAGGGTGACGGACGGCGGCTCAACGCGGCAGGCGCGCTGGCCTTCCTGGCCCGCATCCTCCGGGACCTGCACAACCCGGCCGACCCGGCCGCCTGCCCCGTCCTGCACATGGACATCAAGCCGTCCAACGTGATGGTGCTGCCGAGCGGCGAGATCCGCCTGATCGACTTCACCGGCGCCCGGTACCACCGCGCCGACCACATCACCCAGATCGCATACACCAGCGAGGCCGGCGGGCCGGAGGCGCTGAGCGGCAAGGTCGGCCCGGCCTATGACGTGCACGGCTTCGGCGCCGTGGCGTACTTCCTGGTCACCGGGGCCTTCCCGCGCTCGGAGCACACCGGCCTGCGCGTGCACCCGATGCTCGACGGCTACCCCAAGCTCCGCCATCACCTGCTCGCGCCCCTCGCCGACAACCCGGTGGACCGGCCGAAGACCCTCGACCTGCCCGGCTGGGTCGCCGACCTGGCAGAGCTCGTCCGGGCTGGCGGCACTCCGGACCTGGGTGTCGAGTGGGCCGAGACGTCCAGAACGGTCGGGCGGGCGTCGGTGCCGGCCAAGCGGCCAGCCGTCGCCGGCACGGAGTCCGGTGCCTTCGACCGGATCGAGAAGCTGGAGCGCGAGCTGGTCAAGCTGCGCGAGGTCCTCGCCAAGCCAGCCGTGCCGACCGCGGCACCCGCCTACGCCGTCCCGCCGGCCGCGCAGATGCCGCAGACCCGGATGTACTCGCCGCCGGCCCACCAGTACCCCCCGGCGCCCCCGCCCTACGACCCGACCCGCGTCGCGCCCCCGCAGCCTGCCCGCGAGCCGAACAGCCCGAACAGCCCCGGCCGGGCCAGCGTCCCCCGCCAGCCGGAGCCGGACACCGCGCCCGACCTCCAGCTCCCGCACGAGCGGGTCGTTCACAGTGAGCCGAAGCTCCCGCCGGCCGAACGGGCCCGGCTGCTCGCCAGGGGCTGGGAGCTGAGCGCCGCCGGGGCGTCCTTCGCCTTCGTCTGCTGGGGGATCTGGGCCTTCGTCGGGGGCTCGCCGGGACTCGCGGCCCGGTTCGGTGCGTTTCTCTTCGTCCTGGTCATCGCGGCCGGGATGTTCGCTCTGTGCCGCCTGCTCGGCCTGCTGGTCCTCGTCCGCTGGCTGGGCAGGACCAGGCGCAGCGCCCGGCTGTCCCACGTCGCGTCCGGCGTCTTCCTGGTCTTCGCCGGCCTGGAGTACCTGGGCAAGACCGGCTGGCTCAGTAACCTGTTCGGCTGAGTTCTGTCACATCACGGTGACTGACGGTACCGGGAATTAGTGCTGACAAATGTGCGCGCTCGGCTGTGGCTGGGCGCGCACCGTCATGCTTACGCTCGGTCGGTGTTCACCAATGTGTACAACTTCCGGGATCTATCCACAGCGGACAGTCACCGGCTCAAGCCGGGCCGGGTGTACCGCTCCGATTCCTTGGCCCGCTTCGACGACACGGACTGGAACAAGTTCCGTTCCTTACGCGTGCGCACAGTGGTCGACCTCCGCCTGCCGGAGGAGGTGAGCACACACGGCCGGGTCAGGGCCGCCGCCGGGCAGGACTACCACAACCTGAGCATCATGCGGCGGATGTGGGACACGGCCACGTACGACGACTCGGTCGGCGTCGCCCGCTACCTCGCCGACCGGTACCTGGAGATCACCGAGGACGGCGCCGGTGAGATCGCCACGGCGCTGCGGCTCCTCGCCGAGGCCGACCACGCGCCGGCCGTCCTGCACTGCGCGGGTGGCAAGGACCGTACGGGCGTGATGGCTGCCCTGATCCTTTCCCTCGTGGGCATCGGCGACGAGGCGATCGCCGCCGACTACGCGCGCACCGCGGAGACCTCGCACCTGGTCACGGCCCACCTCCACCAGGCGTACGGCTTCCAGGGTGCCCCGCCGCCCTTCTCGGCCTGCCCGCCAGAGGCGATCCTCGCCTTCCTCGCAGACCTGCGCGCCCGGCACGGCAGTGTCGCCCGGTTCGCCGCCTCCATCGGTGTACCGGAGGGCACCATCCGTTCGCTCCGCGCGCATATGGTTGCCGGATGACAGCATCCTTCGCCGCTGATCTCCGAACGGAACTCGACCGGGTCTACCAGGCCTTCCGGGCCGGTACGCGCACGCAGGGCCGGGCGGTCCTCGCCAGGTACGGCGGCATCCGCCCCGGCCTGCTGATCGACGTGTACCACGTCTTCCTGGCCGGCCCGGTCACCCTCCCGGCCCTGGAAGCCCTGACCAGGTACTGGGAACCCGAGGCGCGGGAGCAGGCCCTCGCCGACCACGTCCACATGGGTGTGTTCACAGTGGACGGAAACGCCATCCACCTCACCGATCTCGGCCGGGACTTCGCGCTCGGCTTCCAGGCGGCCCTCGGTACCGGGGCCGCAGAGCTCTGGGCCGCCTCCGCCGCCCTCCTGCCAGCCCTGAACGACACCCTCGCGACCCTGCTGACTGTGCCCGGCGGGCCAGCCTTCGAAGCGGCCCGCCGCCCGTACCTGCCGCCGGACGCCACCCTCGCGACGCAGGTCACCACCCGCATGGGCGCGTTCAGGTACCGGCGCGCCGACCTGCACGCCCAGGCCTGGGCAGCGGCCGGCCACACCGCCCAGTCCATCCGCGCCCTGGAACCCGGCCCCGAACGCGAGTCCGTCGAGGCCGAGACGAACCGCCTCGACGCCCCGTCCTACTCCGTCCTGCCGGAAGAGTCCCGCCGGGCTCTGTTCGCTACGCTCACCGCCCTCCCGGGCTAGCGGCGCACCACCCTCCCCGGCCAGCAGCGCACCAGCCAACGGCCAGCCTCACGCAGCCCGGGTGCTCCGGCGCCCCTGGGGTGACCGCTGCGATCCAGCCAGAGCCGCCCGCCATCCGAGCAACAGCCGGGCACGCCGCCAGCCGCGCAGCAGGTACAGGAAAACGATCTTGATCTTGGCGCCTTGCACCCCGGGAACCGGGCGCGCGCAAATTGGCTCGCCGCGCTCCGGCACGGCTGGCAGGGTGCGGCGGATGGCGCCCCAGTATCAGATCCGTGCCGACCACGACGCCCGCACGATCGTGGTCTACCAGGCGTACCCGCCGGCCATCGCCGAAGCGGCCCTGCGGGCTGGCCGGTTCGTCGAGCCGTTCTCGTTCCACCGGATGACCTGGATCAAGCCCTCGTTCCTGTGGCTGATGCACCGCAGCAACTGGGCCCGCAAGCCCGGACAGGAACGCGTGCTCGCTGTACGCATCACCCGCGAGGGCTGGGAGGAGGCCCTGTCCCGGGCCGTGCTGACCACCTCGGACCCGGCGCTCGTGGCCAAGGCGGCCGTGCACGTGCAGTGGGACCCGGAGCGTTCGGCGCGCGGCGCGGCCCTGAACCACTACAGCATCCAGGTCGGCGTGAGCCGGCAGCTGATCCGCACGTTCACCGACGAGTGGATCGTCGGGCTCACCGACCTGACGCCGCAGGTCCGCAAGGCCGCGACGCTGACGCAGGGCGGCCGGGCCGCCGAGGCCCAGCGGCTGCTGCCCCCGGAACGGGTCTACCCGCTGCCCAGGGCGCTGGAGGACCGGCTCTGCCCGCGCACATCCCGATGATCGGATCAGTGACCAGACGACTCAGGCCCAGGTACGGGGGAGATGTTCCCTGACCTGGGCCTGAGCTGTGTGAGCGGGCGACGAGAATCGAACTCGCGTAATCAGTTTGGAAGACTGAGGCTCTACCATTGAGCTACGCCCGCATGCGCCGCAGCGCGCCCCAAGCTTAGCGGGTAGACTCCCGGAAGTTCGACCGGGTTGGTGCTCCGCGCTCCGTCCCCGGTCGGCCGGGATGTGGCGCAGCTTGGTAGCGCACTCGCTTTGGGAGCGAGGGGTCGCAGGTTCAAATCCTGTCATCCCGACTCATCGTGTGATCTATCCCCGTCCGGGGTGCCCGGACGGGGAGTGGTCCCCGGCTGCTGTCTAAACTCGGACGGTCAGCCCTCTCAACAGCAATCAATTGAGGAGTACGCCAGTGCAGAGCACCGTGGAGACCCTGAGCCCGACTCGGGTGAAGCTGTCCATCGAGGTGCCCTTCGCTGAGCTCGAGCCGAGCCTGAAGAAGGCATACCGGACGCTGGCCCAGCAGATCTCCATCCCGGGGTTCCGCAAGGGCAAGGTTCCGGCTGCGGTGATCGACCAGCGGATCGGGCGGGGAGCGGTGCTCAGCGAGGCCGTGCAGGAGGCGCTGCCGGAGCAGTACATGGCAGCCGTCCGTGAGCACGAGGTCAAGACGATCGGCCGCCCCGAGATCGACGTCGAGGAGCTCGCCGACGGTGAGCCGCTGAAGTTCACCGCCGAGGTGGACGTCCGCCCGGAGCTGACCCTCCCGGACCTCGGTTCGATCTCCGTCGAGATCGACGAGCTCCAGGTCACCGACGAGCAGGTCGACGAGCAGGTCGGCAGCCTCCGTGACCGGTTCGCCACCCTCAAGGGTGTCGAGCGGGCCGTCCAGGACGGTGACTACGTCACCCTCGACCTGCACGCCACCGTCGACGGCAAGGACGTCGAGGGCGGCTCGGCCACCGGCATCTCCCACGAGGTCGGCAGCGGCCAGCTCCTCCCGGGTCTCGACGAGGCCGTTGTCGGCCTGTCGGCCGGCGAGTCGGCCACCTTCAGCACCGCGCTGGTCGGCGGCGAGTTCGCCGGCCGTGACGCCGACGTGGCCGTCACCATCGGCCAGGTCAAGGAGAAGGAGCTCCCGGAGCTCGACGACGACTTCGCCGGCCTGGCCAGCGAGTTCGACACTCTCGACGAGCTGAAGGCAGACCTGCGCACCCGGCTCACCCGGGTGAAGAAGATGGAGCAGCTCATGGCTGCCCGGGACAAGGCGATCGACGCGCTGCTCGAGGCCGTCGACGTGCCGACCCCCGAGTCGGTCGTCGCCGAGGAGGTCGAGCACCGCAAGGAGTCGATGCTCAGCCAGCTTGAGCGGGTCGGCGCGGACCTGGAGCAGTACCTCGCCTCCGAGGAGCAGACCGAGGAGGGCCTGAACGCCGAGCTGACCGAGTCGGCCACCAAGGCCGTCCGGATCCAGCTCCTGCTCGACGCGCTCGCCGACGCGAACAACGTCGAGGTCTCCGACGACGAGTTCGGCCAGGAGATCGTGCACCGCGCCCAGCAGGCCGGCCAGGCCCCGCAGGCGTACTACGACCAGCTCGTCCGGGCCGGCGTGGCCGGTGCCGTCTATGGCGACGTGCGGCGGGGCAAGGCCCTGGCCCAGGTCGTCGAGGGCATCAAGATCACCGACTCGACCGGTGCCGTGCTGACGGTCGACGACCTGCGCGGTACCACGGCCGGCGAGTCCGAGGCCGAGTAACAACCGGATTCTGTGTGCGTCAGACGCGGCGCGTGGCCTCTTCGCAGGTCGCGCGCCGCGTCGTTTCCGGCTTTTCAGCGCCGAGCGAAAACGAGCCTCCGTGGCCCGGGTTTGGCCGCGCCACCGGCTAGGGTCGGCTAGTACAAGAGAAAACCCTCGAACGGCGAAGGGCTGCCATGACCGACTTGCATTCCCCGGTCGCACGCGGGGCCGAGGCGCTCGGCAATCTGGACGACTCGGTCTACAACCGGTTGCTCAAGGAGCGGATCGTTTTCCTCGGCAGCGAGGTGACGGACCAGTCCGCCAACCGGATCTGCGCCCAGCTCCTGCTGCTCGCCGCTGAGGACGCGGAGCGCGACATCTGGCTCTACATCAACTCGCCCGGCGGCTCTGTCTACTCTGGCATGGCGATCTACGACACCATGCAGTTCATCAAGAACGACGTCGCCACCGTGGCGATGGGCATGGCGGCCTCGATGGGCCAGATGCTGCTGTGCGCCGGCACCAGGGGCAAGCGGTTCGCGCTGCCGCACGCCCGGATCATGATGCACCAGGCCTCCGGCGGCATCGGCGGCACGGCTGCCGACATCGCGATCCAGGCCGAGCAGATGGTGTACACGAAGCACCTCATGCACGAGCGGATCGCCCACCACACGGGGCAGACCATCGAGCAGATCGCCGCCGACTCCGACCGGGACCGCTGGTTCACGGCGGAGCAGGCGAAGGAATACGGCTTCATCGACAAGGTCATCACCGGGGCGGCCCAGGTGCCGGCCGGCGCTGGCACGACCAACTGAGGGGTATGAGCATGTCGGACCTTCACCTGCCGTCCGGGTTCGCCCCCGTGCAGAACCGCTACATCCTGCCCTCGTTCGTCGAGCGCACCTCGTACGGGATCAAGGAGTCCAACCCGTACAACAAGATGTTCGAGGAGCGGATCATCTTCCTCGGCGTGCAGATCGACGACGCCTCGGCGAACGACGTGATGGCCCAGCTCCTGGTCCTCGAGGCCGCTGACCCGGACCGCGACATCACGATGTACATCAACTCGCCCGGCGGGTCGTTCACCGCGATGACGGCCATCTATGACACGATGCAGTTCGTCCGCCCCGACATCGCGACCATGTGCCTCGGCCAGGCCGCGTCGGCCGCAGCGGTGCTGCTCGCGGCCGGTACGCCGGGCAAGCGGATGGCCCTGCCGAACTCGCGGGTCCTGATCCACCAGCCCTCCACCGAGGGTGGCTACGGCCAGGGTTCGGACATCGAGATCCAGGCCAAGGAGATCATGCGGATGCGCTCGCTCCTCGAGGAGCTGATCGCCAAGCACTCCGGCCAGGAGGTCGAGCAGGTTCGCCGGGACATCGACCGGGACAAGATCCTGACGGCGGACGAGGCTCAGGCGTACGGCCTGGTGGACACCGTCCAGGCCCCGCGCAAGAAGAGCGCGGCCGTCCGGGCTGTGAGCTAGTTATTGCTGGTTTGGGGGCACGGTTGGTGCCCCCGACCAGGTACCGTCGAACGAAGGCGGGCCGGAGCCCTCAGCGACACACCCCGGCCAGCCGCGAGACCAGCAGCAGAGCTCGACCGGGGCGGCGCGGACGCCGACCGGGCCAGTAGCAGACCTTGAGCGCAGGGAGCGTGACGCAGGTGGCACCTCGAATCGGTGACGGCGGTGACCTCCTCAAGTGCTCCTTCTGCGGCAAGTCGCAGAAGCAGGTCAAGAAGCTCATCGCCGGCCCAGGCGTGTACATCTGTGACGAGTGCATCGACCTGTGCAACGAGATCATCGAGGAAGAGCTGTCCGAGGCCGGCGACGTCAAGTTCGACGAGCTGCCGAAGCCGAAGGAGATCTCCGAGTTCCTCGACGCGTACGTGGTGGGGCAGGAGCAGGCCAAGCGGGCCCTGGCCGTGGCCGTGTACAACCACTACAAGCGGATCCAGGCCGAGGCAACCGGTAACCGGCCGGGTGGCGAGACCGTCGAGCTGGCCAAGTCCAACATCCTCATGATCGGCCCGACCGGGTGCGGTAAGACACACCTCGCCCAGACCCTGGCCCGGATGCTCAACGTGCCGTTCGCCATCGCGGACGCCACGGCGCTGACCGAGGCCGGCTATGTCGGCGAGGACGTCGAGAACATCCTGCTCAAGCTGATCCAGGCCGCCGACTACGACGTGAAGCGCGCCGAGACCGGCATCGTGTACATCGACGAGATCGACAAGGTCGCCCGCAAGAGCGAGAACCCGTCGATCACCCGCGACGTGTCGGGCGAGGGCGTCCAGCAGGCCCTGCTGAAGATGCTGGAAGGCACGACGGCCAACGTCCCGCCGCAGGGCGGCCGCAAGCACCCGCACCAGGAGTTCATCCAGATCGACACGACGAACGTCCTGTTCATCTGCGGTGGTGCCTTCGCGGGGCTGGACAAGATCATCGAGCAGCGGATCGGCAAGAAGGGCCTCGGCTTCGGCGCCCAGATCCGGTCGAAGGACGAGGTGTCAGCCGACGACATCTTCAACCAGGTCATGCCCGACGACCTGCTGAAGTTCGGGCTGATCCCCGAGTTCATCGGCCGGCTGCCTGTGATCACCAACGTGCGCAACCTCGACCGGACCGCCCTGATCAAGATCCTGAGCGAGCCGAAGAACGCCTTCGTCAAGCAGTACCAGCGGCTGTTCGAGCTGGACGGCGTCGAGCTGACCTTCGACCAGGAGTCGCTGGAGGCGATCGCCGACCAGGCGCTGCTGCGCGGCACGGGTGCCCGCGGCCTCCGCGCGATCATGGAGGAAGTCCTGCTCCCCGTGATGTACGAGGTGCCCAGCCGCTCCGACGTCGCCCGGGTCGAGATCACCAGGGCCGTCGTCCGGGAGAACGTGAATCCGACGATCATCCCGCGTGACCTGCGCAACGCCGGGCCGACGACGGTCCGCAGGGACAAGTCGGCCTGAGCCAGCGGCAGAACGGTAGTTGCGGCGCGCGGGCGGGTTCGGGTAGCGTCCGCGTGCCATGAGTTCTCCGCAAGATCGGAAAGCCTGGCGTGAGTTCTCCGGTGATCCGGGGGACATGTCGTGCACCATGTGGTTCCCGTTTGCCGGGGACCCGGACCGGGGAGGTGAGACCCATTACCGCTGTAGCTGGCCGGGTGCTCTCCCTTCACGGTCTGGCGGCGCACCGGGGATAGGTGGCCGCGGGAGCACCCTCGGTTCTCCGGAGGTTCTCCATGCTTGTTACTCCCGTTCTTCCTTCCGCGGTTCGTTCCTCCTTCCCTGAGGCCGCGTCGTTTTCTCCGCTCGCCGAGGCCGGTGTCGTCGCCCGGCTGCGCGCCGCCGGCTGTGTGTTCGCCGAGGACGAGGCCGCCCTGCTGATCGCCGCCGCTCCCGTACCTGACGAGCTCGAACGGCTCGTGGCCCGCCGGGTCGCCGGGCAGCCACTGGAGCACGTGCTCGGCTGGGCCGAGTTCTGCGGGCTGCGGATCGAGGTCGACCCGGGCGTGTTCGTGCCGCGCTGGCGGACGGAGTTCCTGGCGGGGTGCGCGGTCGCGCTGGCCAGGCCCGGTGCGGTGGTTCTCGACCTGTGCTGCGGTACCGGGGCGCTGAGCGCGGCGCTCGCCGAAGCCGTCCCGGGGCTCGACGTCCACGCCGCCGACATCGACCCGGCCGCCGTGGCCTGCGCGGCCCGTAACGTCCGCGGTGGACGGGTCTACTGCGGTGACCTGTACGAGCCCCTCCCGTCCACACTCCACGGCCGCGTGGACATCCTCGTCGTCAACGCCCCGTACGTGCCGACGGAAGCGATCAGCCTGCTCCCGCCGGAGGCCCGCCTGCACGAGGCCAGGGAGGCGCTCGACGGCGGTGCCGACGGGTACGCCGTCCAGCGCCGGGTCGCGGCCGGAGCACGCGCGTGGCTGGCCAGCGGGGGACACGTGCTGATCGAGACAAGTCAGGGGCAGGCACCGGGTACGGCTGAGGTCTTCGCCAGCCAGGGCATGACCACCGAGGTCCTGCACTGCGAGGAGCGGGACGCGACGGTGGTCGTGGCCCGAATGTGAGCGTTCGGAGTCTCGGCCCACCGGCTCGCGGCGGCATAGGATCGGCGGTATGCGGATCGCAGTGTGCCAGCTCAACTCCCGTGACGATCGGGAAGCAAACCTGACGGTCGCCCGGCGGCTCCTGGAGAACGCCGCGGACCGGGGTGCCGACCTCGCCGTGCTGCCCGAGTACGTCGACCATCTCGGGCACAACCCGCCGAAGCCGGAGCCGGTCGACGGGTCGTTCGGCCAGTTCTTCGCCGACGCGGCCCGCGAGCTCGGCATGTGGGTGCACGCCGGCAGCTTCCACGAGACCGGGCCGGACGCCGAGCACACGTACAACACGTCGCTGCTGTTCGACCGCTCGGGCAACCTGGCCGCCGCGTACCGGAAGATCCATCTCTACGATGTGGAGCTTCCCGGCCGGGTGTCCTATCACGAGTCGAAGTCCGTCGCCCCGGGCACCGAGGTCGTCACGGCCAAGGTTGAGGGCGCGACGCTCGGCCTGTCGATCTGCTACGACCTGCGGTTCCCCGAGCTGTACCGGCGGCTGACCGACCAGGGCGCGAACGTCATCGTCGTGCCGGCGGCCTTCATGCTGCACACCGGGCGCGACCACTGGGAGGTGCTGCTGCGCGCCCGGGCGATCGAGTCCCAGTCCTACGTGATCGCGGCCGGCCAGATCGGCGACCACGACCCGGGCCGGACCTGCTTCGGCCGCAGCATGATCATCGACCCGTGGGGCACGGTGGTGGCCCAGGCCCCGGACGTCGTGGGCGTGACGGTGGCCGACATCGACCGGGCCCGCCTGGACCAGGTGCGCGCCGAGCTTCCAAGCCTCGCCAACCGCAGGCTCACGCTGTAACTCCTGCTCACCATGATCGTGGGACCCCTCATGTCGCTATAGCAGCATGAGGGGTCCCACGATCACTTATCGGTGCTGGATGGCTGAGCGAAGTGCGGCGAACTTCGCGGGCGCCTCTTCGGGGGTGTGGCCGGGGAAGAGGAGGAGGCCGGCGCTGCCGTGGTCGGCCCAGCCGCAGACGGGTACGGCGGCCGCGTCGATCTGGGTGACGCCGCACCGGGCCTCGCCGCCCAGCGGGCCGGGATCGACGTCGCGCTTGGCCGAGACGCCGCCGGCCGTGTCGGTGATGACGGCGAAGAGCTTGTCGAGCGGCTCGGCCGGGTCGGAGAAGATGGCCTGCCCGGCCATGACGATCACTGATCGCGTGGTGGAGCCTGGTTCGCGGTACACGCCGCCGATGGTCTTGTCGAACTGGACCGGGGCCGACAGCGCTGCCTGGATGTCAGCGGCGGTGGCCTTGCCCGGGGGTGTGGTGTCGAGGGTCAGCCCGGCGGCGGTGTCGGGAGTGGACAGTTCCGGGTCCTTCTCCTGGAGGATGCGCCACGCGGTCGGGCCCCAGATGATCCCGCTGATCAGCACGATCACGGCGAAGACGCCGCCGGCGATCAGCGCGACCTTCTTGACCTGGAGCGCCGGGCGCTCCGGCTCGGCACCCTCGTCGTTCACCATCGCGGCAGCATAACCCGGCCGGCGGTGGCCGGAGACGGAACCGGCCCGGGACCAGTGGTGGTCCCGGGCCGGTGAACGTTCAGGTGTTACCGCTTGAGCATCGTCTTGTGCATCTCGAGGAACGCCGGAGCGGCCTTCGCCTTGTCCTTCGCCATGAAGATCGCGAAGCCGAGGCTGCCGTGGTCGGCCCAGATGCAGACCGAGCCCTTGCTGCCGGTCACGCTCGTGTTGCCGCACCGGATCTCGCTGGCCGGGTCGCCGGTCGGCTTGTACGTCTCGATGTCCGTCGCGTTGATCTCCTTGAACGCGTCGTCGAGCTGGCTGGACACGAACAGGTTCATGCCGGTGGCGCCGATGAAGATGACCAGGTCGGTGTTACCGCCGCCACCGTTGTAGAGGGCCGCGACGCTCTTGTGCCCGCCGACCGACTTCTCCATCGACTTGACCGCCGCGTCGGTGATCTTCTGCGAGTTGGCGTCCTTCTGGATGGACAGGCCGGCCACCTTGTCCGGCAGCGCGATCGTCGCGCCCTGCTGGCTGATCACCGGCAGCGCGAAGACGGCACCCAGGCCACCGCAGACCACGAACAGGACGAGGAGGACGATCAGCACGATCTTGCCGGTGCTGCGCTTCTTCGGCGGCAGCGGCGGGGTGAAGCTCAGCGGCGGCTGCTCCGGCCCGCCGAAGGCCGGCTGGTCGTACTGCGGAGCGCCGGCCGGGGCGTCGTAGCCGCCGTAGGCTGGCTGCTGGCCGTACCCCGGCTGCGGCTGCCCGAACTCCGGCTGCTGGGCGTACCCCGGCTGCTGGTAGCCCTGAGCGGGGTCGTATGGCTGCTGCTGTGGCTGACCGTACGGCTGGCCTGGCTGCGGGTACTGGCCGGGCTGGCTCATCGCGAGGCTCCCAAGGGGTGTGTGGGTAAGGGGTGGGGCCGGAATCGGTGACTCTAGCACTCCGTAAACTCTCCAAGGTGACGAAGGAATTGCCAGCCCAGTACCCGCCAGCAGACGTCGAGGCGCGCCGGTACGCGCAGTGGGTACACGATCGGTTGTTCGAAGCGGACGCGAGCAGTGAGAAGCCGCCGTACGCCATCGTCATCCCCCCGCCGAACGTGACCGGTGTCCTGCACATGGGGCACGCGCTGGACCACACCATCCAGGACACCCTGATCCGCCGCCGCCGCATGCAGGGCTACGAGGCCCTGTGGCTGCCCGGCATGGACCACGCGGGCATCGCCACCCAGAACGTCGTCGAGCGCAAGCTGGCCGCCGAGGGCCTGAGCCGCCACGACCTGGGCCGGGAGAAGTTCCTGGAGAAGGTGTGGGAGTGGAAGGCCGAGTCCGGCGGCGCGATCCTGGGCCAGATGAAGCGGCTCGGTGACTCCGTCGACTGGTCGCGTGAGCGGTTCACGATGGACGCGGGCCTGTCGCGGGCTGTGCAGACCATCTTCAAGCGTCTCTTCGACGACGGCCTGATCTACCGGGCCAACCGCATCATCAACTGGTGCCCGCGCTGCCTGACCGCGCTGTCCGACATCGAGGTCGAGCACTCCGACAAGGACGGCGAGCTGGTCTACATCCGGTACAGCGACGAGATCGTCGTCGCGACCACCCGGGCGGAGACCATGCTGGGCGACACCGCCGTCGCGGTGAACCCGGAGGACGAGCGGTACAGGCACCTGGTCGGCACCGAGGTCGAGCTGCCGCTGACCGGCCGGAAGATCCCGATCGTCGCCGACGAGCACGTGGACCCGTCCTTCGGTACCGGCTGTGTGAAGGTCACCCCGGCGCACGACCCCAACGACTTCGAGATCGGCCAGCGGCACGGCCTGCCGTCGATCACGATCATGGACGAGCGCGCCATCATCACGGCGCACGGCCCGTTCCTCGGCCTCGACCGGTACGAGGCGCGCCCGGCCGTCGTGGCCGCGCTGCGCGAGCAGGGCCGGATCGTCAAGGAGGTCCGGCCGTACAACCACTCCGTCGGGCACTGCTCGCGGTGTGGCACCACTGTGGAGCCCCGCCTGTCGCTCCAGTGGTTCGTGAAGACGGGCCCGCTGGCCCAGGCCGCCGGCGACGCGGTGCGCGACGGCCGGGTGAAGATCGAGCCTGCCGAGCTGTCCAAGCGGTACTTCGCCTGGGTCGACAACATGCACGACTGGTGCATCTCCCGCCAGCTGTGGTGGGGCCACCGCATCCCGGTCTACTACGGCCCGGACGGCGACGTGGTGTGCGTGGGGCCGGACGAGCAGCCCCCGGCCGGGTACACGCAGGACACCGACGTCCTCGACACCTGGTTCTCCAGCGCCCTGTGGCCGTTTTCGACGCTGGGCTGGCCGGACCGCACCGCCGACCTGGAGAAGTTCTACCCGACCAGCGTGCTGGTCACCGGCTACGACATCCTCTTCTTCTGGGTCGCCCGGATGATGATGTTCGGCCTGTACGCGATGGACGGCACCCCGCCGTTCGGCACCATCGCCCTGCACGGCATGGTCCGCGACCAGTTCGGCAAGAAGATGTCGAAGTCCTTCGGCAACGTGGTCGACCCGCTGGACTGGGTCGAGCGGTACGGCGCCGACGCGACCCGCTTCACCCTGGCCCGCGGCGCCAACCCCGGTGCCGACGTGGCGGTCAGCGACGAGTGGGCGGCCGGCTCGCGGAACTTCTGCAACAAGCTGTGGAACGCGACCCGCTTCGCCCTGATGAACGGCGCGCACGTCGAGGGTGACCTGCCGGCCGAGCTGTCGACTGTGGACGCCTGGATCCTGTCCCGGCTGCACGCCACCGTCGCGGCCGTCGACACCGCCTTCGACACGTACGAGTTCGCCAAGGCCTGCGACGCGCTGTACCACTTCGCGTGGGACGACGTCTGCGATTGGTACCTGGAGCTGGCCAAGCCGGTGCTCTTCGCCGAGGGCCCGGAGGCCGAGGCCACCAAGCGGGTACTGGGCGAGGTCCTCGACACCCTGCTCCGCCTGCTGCACCCGGTCATCCCGTTCGTCACCGAGGAACTGTGGACGGCGCTGACCGGCGTGGACACCGTCGTGACGGCCCCGTGGCCGGCCCACGAGCCGAAGCTCGCGAACCCGGCTGCCGAGGCCAGCGTGGCCACGCTCCAGTACGTCGTGACCGAGGTCCGCCGGTTCCGTTCGGACCAGGGCCTCAAGCCCAGCCAGCGGGTGGCGGCCCGGGTGAACGTCACCGAGCACGAGCCGCTGATCCGTAACCTCGCCAAGCTCGACGTGCCCGGCGAGGACTTCGAGGCCAGCGCCACACTGAGCCTGACCGGCGGGCTGTCGGCGGAGATCGACACCCGGGGCACTATTGACGTGGCGGCCGAGCGGGCCCGGCTGGTCAAGGACCAGGCGGCCGCCGAGAAGGAAGCTGCGCAGTGCCGGGCCAAGCTGGGCAATGCCGAGTTCCTCGGCAAGGCGCCCGACCATGTGGTTGACAAGATCAAGTCCAGGCTTGCGGCGGCGGAGGCCGAGCTGGCCCGGATCGCGGCGGCATTGGAGAAGCTGAGTTGATCGATGATCTGGCCGAAGCGGTAGCCGACGTCGTCGGCGGCGTGGTGCGGGGTGCGGCCGACCTCGTGAGCGAGGTCGCGTCCTTCGTCAGCGGGCCGGTGGCTGATGGTGCCGCCAACGCCACCGGCGTGCACCAGGAGAACGGCGAGGAAGAGGAAGAGCAGCCCAGCGCTGCGTGAGCGTGACAACGATGCGAGCAGTTCGGAAGGCAGCAGTCTGGTGAGTGACGACGAACGCAAGAGGATCCTGCGAGCCGGGATGGAGTTCGCCGACGCCCAGCGGGCTGTGAAGCCTTCCGAGCGGTTCGCCGAGGTCGACGCAGAGCTGCTGGCCCGGGGCTTCTCCCGGATGGTGTTCGACCGGTCGAAGCTCCGGGAGCTGCTCGACGCGCTCGGCAACCCGGAGAAGGCGTACCGGTCGGTGCACCTGACCGGCACGAACGGCAAGACGTCCACGGCGCGCATGGTCGAGTCGCTGCTCCGGGCGCACGGGCTGCGGACGGGCCGCTACACCAGCCCGCACCTGGAGACCGTGCGCGAGCGGATCACGATCGACGGCGAGATGGTCTCCGAGGAACGCTTCGTCGAGATCTACGACGACGTGGCCCCGCTCGCGGCGCTGATCGACGCCCGGCACCCCGAGACCATGACGTACTTCGACATGACGACGGCGCTGGCGCTGGCCGGGTTCGCCGACGCGCCGGTCGACGTGGCCGTGGTCGAGGTCGGGCTGGGCGGGGCTTCGGACTCGACGAACGTGCTCGACGCCGGTACGTGCGTGATCACGCCGATCGGCCTCGACCACACCGAGTGGCTGGGCGACACCGTCGCCGACATCGCCTGGGAGAAGGTCGCGATCGTCCAGGAGGGTGCGACGCTGGTCTGCGCCCAGCAGCCCGAGGAGGCGATGGAGGCCATCCTGGAGCACTGCGCCGAGGTCGGCGCGACGGTCGCCAGGGAGGGTCACGAGTTCTACGTGGCGCAGCGCGGCCTCGCCGTCGGCGGCCAGGTCCTCCAGGTCCAGGGCCTCGGCGGGGTGTACGACCAGATCTACCTGCCGCTGCACGGCGCGCACCAGGCGCAGAACGCCGCGCTCGCACTGGCCACAGTGGAAGCCTTCCTCGGGGCTGGCAAGGACAAGGGCCCGCTGGACATCGAGGTGGTCCGCGAGGGCTTCGCCCAGGTGACGTCGCCCGGCCGGCTGGAGAAGGTCCGCAACGCGCCGGCGATCCTGCTCGACGCCGCGCACAACCCGGCGGGCATGGCAGCGACCACGCAGGCCCTGGCCGAGGAGTTCGACTTCGGCCGGCTGGTGGCCGTGTTCGCCGCGCTCGGCGACAAGGACGTGTCCGGCATGCTCGAACTGCTGGAGCCGGTCTGTGACGCCATCGTCCTCACCGTGAACAGCTCCGATCGGGCGATGCCGGTGAGTAAGATCCAGCCGATCGCCGAGGAGATCTTCGGGGCGGAACGGGTCCAGACCGCGCCGCACCTGGCCGACGCGATCGAGGTGGCCATCGCCGAGGCCGAGTCCCGCGAGGACGTCTCCCTCGGCGCGATCGGCCTGATCATCACCGGCTCGGTGATGACGGTCGCCGACGCCCGCAAGCTCCTGGTGAGGAAGAAGCCGTGACCGGGGAAGAGCCGATGGAGACGGAAGAGCAGCCCTCCGGTTTACGGAACCCGGGTGCCGCCGTCCGTGGCGTCGGCGCGGGCACCCTGGTGATCGAGGGCATCGTCCTGCTCCTCGCGATCATGCCGATCAAGACGATGGGCGGCTCGCTCAGCTCGGGCGGTGTGGCGGCGATGCTGGTCCTGTCGCTGCTCAGCTTCGTCCTCTGTGGAACGCTCCGCAAGCCGTGGGGCTGGCACGCCGGTACCGTGCTCCAGGTGCTCGTGATCGCCTGCGGCCTGTTCCAGTGGAGCGTGGCCGTCGTCGGGGTGCTGTTCCTGGGCCTGTGGCTGTACGTGCTGCACGTCCGGAAGACGGTGCTGGGGGGCTGAGTGCTCACCAGTACAAAATCAGGGTTGTGAAAAAGACTGACGGCCCGGACGCGATGTCCGGGCCGTCAGTCGTTGAGAGACTGTGACGCTCAGTGGCTGGGAACTACAGCCCCGGGAACCACAACGCGATCTCACGCTTGGCCGAGTCCTCGGAGTCGGAGGCGTGCACCAGGTTCTCCCGGTTGGACAGCGACAGGTCGCCCCGGATGGTGCCTCCAGCGGCCGCCCGGCCGTCGGTCGCGCCGGTCAGCGCGCGGACCACCGAGATCGCCTGGTCGCCGGCCAGGATCAGCGCGACCAGCGGGCCGCCGGTCATGAAGGCCTTGAGCGGCGGGTAGAAGTCGCGGGCGACGTGCTCTGCGTAGTGCGCGTCCGCCAGCTCGGCGTCCATAGTGCGCAGTTCCATCGCCTCGACGGTCAGGCCCTTGCGCTCGAAGCGCGCCAGCACCTCACCGATCAGGCCGCGGCGGACCGCGTCGGGCTTGATGAGTACGAGCGTGCGCTCGGACACGGCAGACCTCCTGGAAGAAAGTACGGCTTTCCGGATGCAGGGTAACTGTGGGTGAGGGCACCGCTGGCAGCGGCCCCGATCAATCAGGTGTCACATGTTCCGCCGGTCACGACCTTCCGAAAAGAGACCTACGCCCCTAGCCTGGTCTTCAAGACTCCAGGAGGCCGAAAGTGTCGGATGGCTCCTCTCACTCGTCCCATGCGCGCAGCCTGATCGGGGTGGGCCTGCCGCTGGCGGCCGTCTTCGTGCTGGCGGCGAGCGCGGGGACGGGCAGCGAGGCCGTGCTCTGGGCCGGTGTCGCTCTCGCGGTGGGCGCGATCGCCTACCACCTGATGAACTCGATCGCCCCGTCCGGCGGCCGGCGGGTGGTCGAGGGCAGCGCCCGGGTGATCAGCGCCAGTACCGCGCCTGCCGGGCACACGACCGGGCGGTGCGAGCTCCAGGTGGTCATCGAGGCGCCGGGCATGCCGTCGACCCGCCAGACTGTGTACGCGCAGAACGTCCCCACCGCCAAGTGGCCGGCCAAGGGCGACAAGCTGCCCGTGCACGTCCTGCGGTCCGACCCGCGCCAGGTGACGATCCGCTGGGACAAGCTGCCCGGGGCCGGAGCCGTGGCCGACGCGGAGTTCGTCACGCGGCTGACCAGCCGGGCGCAGGAGGCGGCGAAGTCCCGGCAGCGCGACGACGAACTAGGCTCCTACCTGGAGGAACTCTTCAGTCCAGTCGAGACGGCCACAGTGGACCCCCAGGAAATGGGGCCAGCCAAGCCGATGAGCGCCCCACCGGCCTCCTCCCGGGCCAGCGCGCCCTCGGCGCCCCGGAAGAGCGAGCCGCTGGAGGAGTTCCCGCCCGCGCCGGAGCGCCCGGCCGCGTCCCCGTCTTCGTCTCCGGCAGCGGCACCGCCTCCGGCCGAGCGCCCGGGTGCCGGGGGGCCTTCCGGCAAGGCTGGCTTACCGGACGAGCCCGCGCCGCCGATCATCCCGCCCTTCGTGTTACCGGAGTTCACGCCGCTCGACCTGCCGGAGTTCGACCTCGCGGACTTCGTGACCCCGCCTCTGGCCCCGCCTGCCCCGGCGGTGACCGTGCCGGAGCCGCGCGGGCCCGAGCCGGACAGCGGGCCGGGGCTGGACAGCAAGAAGGCCGAGCCGCCCGGGAAGGACGAGCCCGACGCCGCGAAGCTGCCGTTGCCGAGGCGGGAGCCCCGGCCCCTCGACCAGGCTCGCTGGGGCCAGCCGGTGGAGGACGAGGACGGTGAGCCGGTCGGGCTGGCCGGCCGGCTGCTCCACCCGGGCGTGCTCACCGCCGGCCGGGCCAGCTACGAGGCCACCCTCGCCGAGGACGAGACAGGCGAGGGCGGGGACGAGGACGAGGACCTGTTCCTCCCCGGGCCGGCCGCGATCCAGGGCGTCGGCGTGAGCCTGATGGTCTCCGACCTGCCCCGCTCGCTGGAGTTCTACCGCGACAAGCTGGGCTTCACCGAACTCGACTCCGGCGGTGGCGCCGCGATCCTGGCCGCCGGCGACGCCAAGCTGCTCCTCCGCCAGCTCGACGACGCCAAGCCGGAAGGCCCGCGCCTCGCCCACGTCAACCTTGAGGTCGATGACGTCGAGACGGTGTACAACGACCTGCGCGGGAAGGGTGTCCGGTTCCTCCAGCGCCCGCGCGCCGTCGCCAGCACCGCGATGCTCGAGCTGTGGTCGGTCTCGTTCAAGGATCCCGACGGTCACGGGCTGGCGCTGACCAGCTGGCGGTACCGCTGACGTTAAGAACTTGGGCCTGCCGTTACCATTGCCGTACAGGCTTTGACCCGGCCATCACCGGCGAGCCTCCGGAAGAACAGGGACCCTGGTCCCCCAGTAGAACCGGACGGGGCCGGCCCGTCACAGCCGAAGAACGAGCGGGCGTCGCCAGCCATCCGGCCGGGGTCGCCAAGCGGGGTGGTACCGCGCGGGTGACCGCGTCCTCGCATCGGAGCTGACGGCCCATGCGAGAGGTATGGACATGTACCCCAAGGACGGACAGAACGTCCCAGCCAGCCCCGCCCTGCCACAGGTGGAGGAGCGCATCCTCGACTTCTGGGGGGCCGACAAGACCTTCCAGGCGAGCATCGACGCGCGTCCGGCTGACGACG
Source organism: Longispora albida DSM 44784 (assembly GCF_000379825.1). Classification (GTDB taxonomy): domain Bacteria; phylum Actinomycetota; class Actinomycetes; order Mycobacteriales; family Micromonosporaceae; genus Longispora; species Longispora albida. Next base: position 544,392 of record NZ_KB903833.1, on the reverse strand, counting down.
AGTTCGTCTTCTACGACGGGCCGCCCTTCGCCAACGGCCTGCCGCACTACGGTCACCTGCTGACCGGGTACGTCAAGGACGTCGTGCCGCGCTACCAGACGATGCTCGGCAAGCGCGTCGAGCGCCGGTTCGGCTGGGACTGCCACGGCCTGCCCGCGGAGGTCGAGGCGGAAAAGCAGCTCGGCATCACCACGAAGGCCGAGATCCTCGCGCTGGGCATCGACAAGTTCAACGAGGCGACCAAGGCCTCGGTGCTGAAGTACACCAGCGAGTGGGAGCGCTACGTCAACCGGCAGGCCCGCTGGGTGGACTTCGCCAACGACTACAAGACGCTCGACCTGAACTACATGGAAAGCGTCATGTGGGCCTTCAAGACCCTGTACGAGAAGGGCCTGGTCTACGAGGGCTACCGCGTGCTGGCCTACTGCTGGCGCTGTGAGACCCCGCTGTCGAACACCGAGACCAAGATGGACGACGTGTACCGGGACCGCCAGGACCCGGCCCTCACCGTCTCCTTCACCCTGACCGCACCCGGCCACGAGCTGGACGGCGCGAAGATGCTGGTCTGGACGACGACCCCGTGGACCCTCCCGTCGAACCTGGCGCTGGCGGTCGGCCCCGAGCTGGACTACGTCGTCGTCTCCCTCGGCGGCGAGCGGTACGTGCTGGGCAAGGACCGCCTCGGCGCCTACGCCAAGGAGCTGGCCGACGCCGAGCCCGTCACCATGGTCAAGGGCCGCGACCTGGCAGGCCTGCGCTACGAGCCGATGTTCCCGTACCTGGTCGAGGCCGGTGGCCGCAACGCGTTCCAGGTGCTGGCGGCCGACTACGTGTCGGCGGAGGACGGTACCGGTGTCGTGCACCAGGCCCCGGCCTTCGGTGAGGACGACCAGGCCGTGTGTACCGCGGCGGGCATCCCGACCGTGATGACGGTGGACGACCACACCAAGTTCACCTCGCTCGTCCCCGACTACCAGGGCCTGCAGGTCTTCGAGGCCAACAAGCCGATCATCGCCGAGCTCAAGTCCCGTGGCGCCGTGCTCCGGCACGACTCCTACGTGCACTCCTACCCGCACTGCTGGCGCTGCGACACCCCGCTGGTCTACAAGGGCGTGTCGAGCTGGTTCGTGGCCGTCACCAAGGTGAAGGAGCGGATGCTCGAACTGAACCGCGAGATCACCTGGGTGCCGGAGCACATCAAGGACGGCCAGTTCGGCAAGTGGCTGGAGGGTGCGCGGGACTGGTCGATCAGCCGCAGCCGGTTCTGGGGCTCGCCGATCCCGGTGTGGAAGTCGGACAACCCCGACTACCCGCGCCTGGACGTGTACGGCTCGCTCGCCGAGCTGGAGCACGACTTCGGCGTCAAGGTCACCGACCTGCACCGGCCGTTCATCGACGAGCTGACCCGGCCCAACCCGGACGACCCGACCGGCCAGTCGGTGATGCGCCGGACGAGCGACGTGCTGGACTGCTGGTTCGAGTCCGGCTCGATGCCGTTCGCCCAGGTGCACTACCCGTTCGAGAACGCCGACTGGTTCGAGTCGCACTACCCGGGTGACTTCATCGTGGAGTACACCGCGCAGACGCGTGGCTGGTTCTACACGATGCACGTGCTCGCCACGGCGCTGTTCGACCGGCCGTCGTTCCGCAGCGCCGTCGTGCACGGCACCCTCCTCGGCGAGGACGGGCGCAAGATGTCCAAGAGCCTGCGCAACTACCCGGACGTCTACAAGATGTTCGACCAGTACGGCTCGGACGCGATGCGCTGGTTCCTCATGTCGTCCCCGGTGCTGCGCGGCGGCGACATGTCGGTGACCGAGAGCGGGATCAGGGACTCCGTGCGGCAGGTCCTCCTGCCCCTGTGGAGCACCTGGTACTTCTTCTCGCTGTACGCCAACGCCTCCGGCTACGAGGCGACCTGGCGGACGGACTCGGAGAACCTGCTCGACCGGTACGTGCTCGCCAAGACGCGTGACCTCGTGGACACCGTCACGGCCCAGATGAACGCCAACGACGTCTCCGGCGCGTGCGGCACCGTCCGCACGTACCTGGACGCGCTGACGAACTGGTACGTCCGCCGGTCCCGCAACCGGTTCTGGGAGGGCGAGGCCGACGCCTTCGACACGCTGTACACGGTGCTGGAGACGCTGACCCGGGTCATGGCTCCGCTCGCCCCGTACGTGACGGAGGAGATCTGGAAGGGCCTGACCGGCGGGCGCTCCGTGCACCTGGCCGACTGGCCGGACGCCGCGAAGTACCCGGCCGACGCGGCCCTGGCGTCCGCGATGGACTCGGTCCGTGAGGTCTGCTCGGCGGCGCTGTCGCTGCGCAAGGCCACCGGCCTGCGGGTCCGGCTGCCGCTCCAGACGCTCACCGTGGCCACGCCGCGCGCCGGGGCACTGCGGCCCTTCGCCGACCTGGTCGCCGACGAGGTCAACGTGAAGGAGGTCGTCTTCACCCCGGAGCTCGGCGCCTACTGCGAGCAGGTGCTGAGCCTGGTCCCGAAGGCACTCGGCCCGCGCCTCGGCAAGGACGTCCAGCGCGTGATCAAGGCCGTCAAGGCAGGGGAGTGGTCCGTGTCCGGCGAGACCGTCACCGCCGGCGGGGTCGAGCTGCTGGAGGGTGAGTACGAGCTGAAGCTGGTGGCCGCCGACGCCGAGCACTCGGCGCCGCTGGCCGACGGCGTGGTCGTCCTCGACGTGCACGTCACGCCGGAGCTGGCAGCTGAGGGCCTGGCCCGCGACGTCGTCCGCGTCGTGCAGCAGGCCCGCCGTGAGGCCGACCTGGCCGTGTCCGACCGGATCAGCCTGGTCGTGCAGGCCTCCGAGGTCGTCTCCAACGCCGTGAAGGCCCACCGGGACTTCATCGCCTCGGAGACCCTGGCGACCGAGGTCGCGCTCGGTGAGGCCGCCGGCGGCTTCGCCGGTGAGGCCGGCGAGGAGACCATCCACGTGAAGGTCGCCGCCACCCGGGCGTAAGTGATCGTGGGACCCCTCACGTCGTGACAGCGACATGAGGGGTCCCACGTCGCACGGGGCCGAAGCAATCAGGAAACATCCGCTGCCTAGAGTGGTCGGGGCACGGTGACCTGGGAGGTTTGAGTGACGGCGCTGTACAGGATGGCGAAGGTGGTTGTCGGGGCCCCGCTGAGAGGCGTGCTCCGCCCGCGTGCCGAGGGCCTGGAGAACATCCCGCGCTCGGGTCCGGCGATCCTCGCCTGCAACCACCTGTCGGTGTCGGACCACCTCTACCTGCCGCTCGTCGTACCCCGGCCGATCGCCTTCATGGCCAAGGCCGAGTACTTCATGCAGCCGGGCATCAAGGGCTGGGCCCGTGGCGCGCTGATCAAGGGCATGGGCCAGATCGCGGTGGACCGCTCCGGCGGCCGGGCCGGTGTGGACGCCCTCAAGCGCGCGCTGCCCGTCCTCCAGAACGGCGGCCTGCACGGCATCTTCCCCGAGGGCACCCGCTCGCCCGACGGCCGCCTCTACAAGGGCCGGACCGGCGTGGCCCGCCTGGCACTGGAGGCCAAGGTGCCGGTGATCCCGATCGGCCTGATCGGCACCGACGTGGCCCAGCCGATCGGCAAGGCGATGCCGGACCCGCGCGCCGAGGTCATTATCAAGATCGGCAAGCCGCTCTACTTCGGCCGGTACGAGGGCATGGAACGCGACAAGCACATCGTCCGCGCCGTCACCGACCAGGTGATGGACGAGATCCGCCGGCTGACCGGGCAGGAGTACGTCGACCGCTACGCCCCGCGCAACACCAGCAAGGGTGACACCGGCGGCGAATGAGGACTCCGCCGCAGGTACAAAAATCAAAAACAGCCCAGCTCACAACCGTGAGCTGGGCTGTTTCGCAGGACGTTACTTCAACCCGTCCATTGTGGCTTTGGCGAGGGCTTTCAGCTTCGTGGTGAGCGTGGCCTCGTCGTAGGAGTTGAACGTGCCGTTCATCCGCAGGCCGATCACCAGGTTGCTGTCCTGGATGGTGACCTCGTAGGTCACGCTCTTGAAGGACGAGTAGTCGCGCTTCGTCACGACCTGGTAGGCCTGCTCGCCGAGGTCGGAGACGGCGCTCTGCGTCCGGTTGCTCTCGCTGCGGCCGTCGTCGTACTTCTTCTGCGAGGCGTACGTCTCCTTGGCCTTCGTCGGCGTGTTGTTCAGCTTCACGTCGATGCTCAGGTTCGCGGAGTTGTTCTTCTCCGACTTGAACTTGATCGAGCACGAGGTCGTCTTGTACAGCGAGGAGCCGTAGTCGGCGGCGCGGTGCTCCGGCGTGCCGTCCACCGTGCCCAGCACGCTCTGCACGTCCGTCGTGCTGATCTTCTGGCACAGGTCGGACGTGTACTTGTACTTGCCGTCGGTGCTGCCGCCGCCACCGGAACCGCCGCCGGTGCCCGTGGTGCTCTTCACCGTCTCACGGGTGAGGAACCACACGCCGGCGCCGCAGCCCGCGACCAGCACGAGCGCGATCACGATGCCGCCGACGATCCAGCCGACCTTGCTGGACGACTTCTTGGCGGGCGGCGGGGCGATGTAGGTCTGGTCGTACGGGCCCTGCTGCTGGTAGGGCACGCCCGTGACGGGCGGCGCCGACATCGGCTGGCCGTACTGGTCGTACTGCTGGGGCTGGCCGTAGGGGTCGTAGCCCTGCTGGGGCTGTGCGTACGGGTCGTACCCCGGTGCCGTGTACGGCTGCTCGTACTGGACCGGCTGCTGCTGGTCGTACTGGCCGGGCTGCTGCGGGACGGCGTAGGGGTCGTAGCCCGGCTGCTGCCCATCGTTCTGGGGCTGCCACCCAGGGCCGTACTGGGGTGTGGTCACGCTGGGTCCTTCCGGGGCCGATCATGCGTAGCGGGCCTGATTGTGTCGTATCGACGCCCGTGCCGCATCCGCTCGTCAGCCCACATTCTGCACGGCCCGCGCAAGGGTGTGACCGGGGCCGCCCCATACACTGGATCGTTATGAGCGTTCCTAGTGTCTTTCCCCGGCTCGAGGCCCTGCTGCCGAAGGTCCAGAAGCCGATCCAGTACGTGGGCGGCGAGCTCAACGCCGTCGTGAAGGACTGGGACGCCGCAGTGGTCCGCTGGGCGCTGATGTACCCGGACGCCTACGAGGTCGGCCAGCCCAACCAGGGCGTCCAGATCCTCTACGAGGTGCTCAACGAGCTGCCGGACGTGCTGGCCGAGCGGACGTACTCCGTGTGGCCAGACCTCGAGAAGCTGATGCGCGAGCACGATGTGCCGCAGTTCACAGTCGACGCGCACCGCCCGGTCAGGGAGTTCGACCTGTTCGGGGTCTCCTTCTCGACCGAGCTGGGCTACACCAACCTGCTCACGGCCCTCGACCTGGCCGGCATCCCGATCGAGAGCAAGGACCGGGACGAGTCGCACCCGGTGCTGATCGCCGGCGGGCACGCCGCGTTCAACCCGGAGCCGATCGCCGACTTCATCGACGCCGCGGTGCTCGGCGACGGCGAGGAAGCCGTCCTGGAGATCACCGAGATCGTCAGGTCCTGGAAGGCCGAGGGCCGCCCGGGTGGCCGCGACGAGCTGCTGCTGCGCCTGGCCCGCACCGAGAGCGTCTACGTCCCGCGCTTCTACGACGTCGACTACCTCCCGGACGGCCGGATCCAGCGCGTCGTGCCGAACCGGGCTGACGTGCCGTTCCGGGTGCACAAGCGCACGACGATGGACCTCGACGCCTGGCCGTACCCGAAGAAGCCGCTGGTCCCGCTGGCCGAGACCGTGCACGAGCGCTACGCGGTCGAGATCTTCCGTGGCTGTACCCGTGGCTGCCGGTTCTGCCAGGCCGGCATGATCACGCGGCCGGTGCGGGAGCGCAGCATCACGACGATCGGCGACATGGTGGAGAACGGGCTCAAGGAGTCCGGGTTCTCCGAGGTGGGCCTGCTCTCGCTGTCCAGCGCCGACCACACCGAGATCGCCGAGACGGCGCGCGGGCTGGCCGACCGGTACGAGGGCCAGAACATCGGCCTGTCGCTGCCGTCGACCCGGGTCGACGCCTTCAACATCGACCTGGCCAACGAGCTGACCCGTGGCGGCAAGCGCTCCGGCCTGACCTTCGCCCCCGAGGGCGGCTCCGAGCGGATCCGCAAGGTCATCAACAAGATGGTCTCCGAGGAGGACCTGATCCGCACGGTCGTCACCGCCTACACGGCCGGCTGGCGCCAGGTGAAGCTGTACTTCATGTGCGGCCTGCCCACCGAGACCGACGACGACGTGCTCCAGATCGCCCGGCTCGCGCACGAGGTCATCAAGGCCGGCCGGGCAGCCACCGGCACCAAGGACATCAAGTGCACGGTGTCGATCGGTGCCTTCGTGCCGAAGCCGCACACCCCGTTCCAGTGGGCCTCGCAGGCCGACGTGGAGACCGTCACCCGCCGGCTGAAGTCGCTCAAGGCCGCCGTGATGGCCGACAAGTCGCTGGGCCGGTCGGTCGGCGTCCGGTACCACGACGGCGAGCCCTCGGTCGTCGAAGGCCTGCTGTCGCGCGGTGACCGGCGCGTCGGTGCCGTGATCCGCAAGGTCTGGGAGGGCGGCGGCCGCTTCGACGGCTGGTCGGAGCACTTCTCCTACCAGGCGTGGGTGGACGCTGCCGCGGACGTGCTGCCCGGATTCGGCGTGGACCTCGACTGGTACACCCTGCGCGAGCGCGGCGAGACCGAGGTGCTGCCCTGGGACCACCTCGACTCCGGCCTCGACAAGGACTGGCTCTGGTCCGACTGGCAGGACGCCCTGAACGCCGTCGAGCTGGACGACTGCCGCTGGACCCCGTGCTTCGACTGCGGCGTGTGCCCGGCGATGGACACCGAGATCCAGATCGGCCCGACGGGCAAGAAGATGCTGCCCCTGAGCGTGGTGAAGTCATGAGCAAGCGCCGTCAGCCCGACAACCCGCAGGCGCCGGTCGTCCAGAAGGTCCGGCTCCGGTACGCCAAGCGCGGCCCGCTGCGCTTCATCTCGCACCGCGACTTCGCCCGGGCCTTCGAGCGGGCGCTGCGCCGCGCCGAGGTCCCGATGGCGTACTCGCAGGGCTTCAGCCCCCACCCGAAGATCTCCTACGCCTCGGCGGCCCCGACCGGCGTGGCCAGCGAGGCCGAGTACCTGGAGCTGGGCCTCCAGACCCTCGCCGACCCCGCAGAGCTGGCCAAGCGGCTCGACGAGGTGCTGTCGCCGGGGATCGACGTGGTGGAGGCCGTGACGGCCCTGCCCGGTACCTCCCTCGCCGACCGGATCGACGCCTCGCACTGGCGGATCGACCTGCCCGGCCTGGCGCTCGCCGAGGTGGAGGCGGCCGTCACAGCGTTCCTCGCGGCTGAGACTGTCGAGGTAGAGCGGCTGATGAAGCAGGGTATGCGCAAGCTGGACGCCCGCCAGCCGGTCGTGTCCGCCACGGTCTCGCAGGTCAGCGAGGTTGACCCCGCACCGTGTGTGATAATCGAACTCGTCGTGCGGCATGTAACACCGTCCGTCCGACCCGACGATGTGCTCAGTGGCCTGCGTGTGCTGGCCGGCCTGGAGCCACCGGTGCCGCCTCGCGCGCTCCGGCTGGCGCAGGGCGCGCTGACAGAGCAGGGCCGCATCAGTGACCCGCTGGACGCGGATCGCGAGGCCATCGCCGGTGAGCGCGGCGCGGAGACCGTCTCCGCGTAGCGCCGCATGAGCCGTCAACCGTGACGGGCCAGGCCGGAGTTGCCGGCCTGGTTGGCCAGACTTCGGCGTTCCGCCCCTCGGAGCGCCGTGATCAGCGTCCGATCCTGCGTGGCTGCGTTCTCGCGCCCGGGATCTGGCAGAACTGGAGAACACCCGGATGCTCGACAACGAGCCGACGGGCGGCACGGAGGCTGGCACTGAGCCTGCCACCGGTACCGCCCCTGACACTGAAACCACGGCGCCTGTCCGTAAGCGGGCGCCTCGTAAGCGCGCTGCGGCCACCGCGCCGCCAGCCGAGGCAGCTGAGAGCCCTGCGGCCGCTGAGGGTTCCGCGGCTTCCGAGGGGGAAACGGATGAAGCCCCCAAGGCTCGCCGTACCCGGAAGAAAGCCGCAGACGCCCCCAAGGCCACGCGTACCCGTAAGAAAAAGGCAGAGGTAGCAGAAACCGCAGAAGCGGAAGAAACTGCCGAAATCAGTGAAGAAGCAGCAGAGCCGGAGGCCGTCGAGGCCACCGAAGCCGACGCTGCGGACGAGGCCACTGAGGAAGCCGCCGAAGAGCTTGAGGCTGAGGCCGAAGAGGAGCACGCGCCCGTCGAGAAGCCCTCGCGCCGCCGTAAGGGCGGCCTGGCTGCCACCGTCGTCTTCATGCCGCCGGAGCCGGTGAAGCCGGTCGCGGTGATGGGCGCTGTGACCTCGCCGTTCACTGTGCCATCGGCCCAGACGCCCGCGTCGCCGTTCGGCGCGCCGTCGCTGATGCCCGCGCTCGTCACGCCGTTCACCCCGCCGGAGACCCCGGAGCCGGAGGCCGCCGAGCAGCAGGAGGAGATCAGCTCCGTCCGCCGCCGCCGTTCCCGCCGGGACCGCGCCGAGGAGGTGGTGGCCGAGGAGGTCACCGAGGCCGAGGACGCCGAGGAAGCCGACGACGAGGACGACGACGCCCCCGAGGGCCGCCGTTCCCGCCGCCGCCGTGGCCGCCGTGGCCGTGGCCGGGGCAAGGGCGGTGCCGAGGACTCCGACGACGAGACCGCCGAGGCCGACTCCGACTCCGACGAGGAGGAGCCGGAGGACGCGGAGGAGGAGACCGCCGAGGCCGAGGACGGGGAGGACACCGAGGTCGATGGCGACGGCTCGATCCGCCGCCGTCGCCGCTCGCGCCGCCGCCGGGGCTCCGGCGAGGAGACCAGCGACGACCCCAACGTCGTCGTCAAGATCCGTGAGCCGCGCGCCGCGGCCGACGAGGTGCAGGGCGTGTCCGGCTCGACCCGGCTGGAGGCCAAGCGCCAGCGCCGCCGGGACGGCCGCGAGCAGCGCCGGACCCGCCCGCCGATCCTCACCGAGGCCGAGTTCCTGGCCCGGCGCGAGGCCGTCGACCGGGTGATGGTGGTCCGCCAGCTCGGCGACCGTACCCAGACCGCCGTCCTGGAGGACGGTGTCCTGGTCGAGCACTACGTTGCCCGCGCCTCGCAGTCGACGATGGTCGGCAACGTGTACCTCGGCCGGGTCCAGAACGTGCTGCCCAGCATGGAGGCGGCCTTCGTCGACATCGGCCGTGGCCGTAACGCCGTCCTCTACGCCGGCGAGGTCAACTGGGACGCCGTGGGCCTGTCCGGCCGTGGCCGCTCGATCGAGCAGGCCCTGAAGCCGGGCGACTCGGTGCTCGTCCAGGTCACCAAGGACCCGGTCGGGCACAAGGGTGCCCGCCTGACCAGCCACATCGCGCTCTCCGGCCGTCACCTCGTGTACGTGCCGCACGGCAACGCCAGTGGCATCAGCCGCAAGCTCTCCGACACCGAGCGCAAGCGGCTGCGCGACATCCTCAAGCAGCTCGTCCCGGACGAGGCCGGCGTGATCGTCCGCACGGCCGCCGAGGGCGCGAGCACCGAGGAACTGGAGCGCGACGTCACCCGGCTCCAGGCCCAGTGGGAGGCGATCGAGGCCAAGTCGAAGTCCGGTAGCGCGCCCGTCGCGCTGTACGAGGAGCCCGACCTGGTCATCCGGGTGGTCCGCGACCTGTTCAACGAGGACTTCCGCGAGCTGATCATCCAGGGCGACGACGCGTGGGACCAGGTCGAGCCGTACCTGGAGCACGTCTCGCCGGACCTGGTCGGCCGCCTGAGCCGGTACTCCGGTGTGGTCGACGTCTTCCAGGCGATGCGGATCGACGAGCAGATCATGAAGGCGCTGGACCGCAAGGTCTTCCTGCCCTCTGGCGGCTCGCTGGTCATCGACCGGACCGAGGCGATGACCGTCATCGACGTGAACACCGGAAAGTTCATTGGGCACGGCGGCAACCTCGAGGAAACGGTCACCAAGAACAACCTGGAGGCCGCGGAGGAGATCGTCCGCCAGCTCCGGCTGCGTGACATCGGCGGCATCATCGTCGTCGACTTCATCGACATGGTGCTGGAGAGCAACCGGGAACTGGTGCTGCGCCGCCTGACCGAGTGCCTGGGCCGGGACCGGACCAAGCACCAGGTCACCGAGATCACCTCGCTCGGCCTGGTCCAGATGACCCGCAAGCGGATGGGCCAGGGCCTGCTGGAGGCGTTCAGCGAGACCTGTGACTGCTGCAAGGGCCGTGGCCTGATCATCCACCCGGAGCCGGTACTGGAGCCGGGAGCGGCCAAGCCGAAGCAGCAGGCCCAGCAGTCCGAGGACAAGCCTGCCGAGGGCAAGAGCAAGCGCAAGCGCCGCCGTGGCGGTGCCCGGGACGAGGAGTCCGAGGACACCCCGCAGGCCGAGCCCGCCGACGACGACCGTGAGCCGGTACTCGCCGGGGCCGTCACGGTCGCGGCGGCGGCACCCTCGCAGCCGTCGATCACCGTGCGGGCCAGCGACGACGACCCGGACGCCGCGAGCGAGGACGAGCACTCCGAGGAGCCGGGGCGCCGGCGCCGCAGGTCCAGCAGGCGGCGCGGCAAGTAACGCGCTCGGCTGCAGGTACGCGCAGCTCTGGGTAACAGTTCGTGAACCGGCCGGGATATCCATCCCGGCCGGTTCGCTGTCCGGGGTATCGTCCACGGGTTCTGTCCGCGCGGGCCAGCCTGACCGGAGGCCGGCGCGGGAACACCCCTTCATGCAAGAGCGAGTCGGGAGCGACGAGATGCGTTTGGTACGGGGCATGGCCGTGGCGGCTATGGTGACGATCCTCGCAGCCGGGTGCGGCAGCGAATCGAAGAAGGACACCGCTGGCGACAACAAGAGCACGGGTTCGCCGACGGCCGCGGCCGGCTCGACCCCGTCCGCTGGCGCGTCGGCCGGCGCGGGCAAGGGCACGAGCACCCCGGGTACCGGTGGCGGCGGTGGCGCGGACGTGGCTGCCAACACCAAGGAGACGTGCGCCAAGCTGAAGACCACCGAGGAGAAGTTCCGCAAGGTGGCCGGGGACATGGCCAAGGAACTGATCACCGTGGCGACGACCGGCGACGAGTCCGCGATCAAGGGTCTGATGCAGAAGTACGGCAAGTCCTACGCCGAGATCGCGACCTCGACGCAGGAGCTGTCGAAGACCGTCGCCGACCCGGCGCTGAAGAAGGCCGTCACGGACTTCGCCGGCGGGCTCAAGGCCCAGGCCGACGCGATGGCCAAGGCCACGGACCCCGACCAGCTCCCGAACGACCCGAACATGGACCCGGTCGTCGCCCAGATCGACAAGACCTGCGGCACGACCTTCGCCGGAGCGTCGTAAGCGGCGGGGCGCCAGGCGGCCACCGCGCGCGGCAGCCACGGCGCCATCGGGTACCCTTGGCCGGGTCAGCAGCGCGTTTTGCCTGGTGACCCGGCCCACACGGGGCCGATTTGAGGGCACGGGGACACGTGAAGTACCCTTGCCTACGGCGCATTTCGATGCGCCCCGTTCGCGTTGCGTGCACGGCACCCCGGTTCGTCCGGTAGCCCAGCGAGTCAGCGCGACGCGCGATTCATGTCCGAAGCGCCGCTGTGTCTCTCCGTGACACCGGCTGCCACCAGCGAGGAGACCTGCGTCATGTACGCGATCGTCAAGACCGGCGGCAAGCAGTACAAGGTCGCTGAGGGCGACGTGATCGAGGTCGAGAAGCTCCTGGGTGAGCCGGGCGACACGGTGACGCTGCCCGCGGTGCTCCTGGTCGACGGCGAGTCCGTGGTGACCGACGCCGCGAAGCTGTCCGGCGTGGCCGTGACCGCCGAGCTTGTCGCCCACACCAAGGGCCCGAAGATCCGGATCCACAAGTTCAAGAACAAGTCTGGTTACCACAAGCGGCAGGGTCACCGTCAGCCGCTGACCCAGGTCAAGGTCACCGGCATCAAGAGCGGGAAGTAGGCGTCGAGATGGCACATAAAAAGGGTGCGTCCAGCTCGCGGAACGGCCGGGAGTCCGCAGCCCAGCGGCTCGGCGTCAAGCGGTTCGGCGGTCAGCTCGTGAACGCGGGCGAGATCCTCGTCCGCCAGCGTGGCACCAAGTTCCACCCGGGTGACCTGGTCGGCCGTGGCGGCGACGACACGCTGTTCGCGCTGTCCTCCGGTCACGTGCTGTTCGGCACGCGGCGTGGCCGCAAGACCGTGAACATCGTTCCGGTCGCGGCGAACTAACCAGCAGTCTCCGCTTACGGCGCGGTGGCCGGGGCTTTAGTCCCCAGGCCGCCGCGCCGTTTGCTTTTGCCCAGCCTCTTTTTTCTTTCCTCGTACCCGCTGCCAGGCCCCCGGCCGGGCGCGGCACCCGGGCCGGGTGGCTGGAGTGTCTGCCAGATCACGGTGCCGGACGGGAAACCGGGAGGCTGGTCCCGGGTTACCCATATGGGTGAGCGGGTCAGGACCGGGCTGGCTGAGGTAAACCTGCGGGCGAAGCCGCCCCAGGTGGAAGTATGTAGACGAACCAGCAGGAGGAGGACGCGTGGCCACGTTCGTTGACCGGGTTGTGCTGCACGTGGCGGCCGGTAACGGCGGGCACGGCTGCACGTCGATCCACCGCGAGAAGTTCAAGCCGCTCGGCGGGCCGGATGGCGGCAACGGCGGGCACGGCGGCAACGTCCTCCTCGTCGTGGACCCGCAGGTGCACACGTTGCTCGACTTCCACTACAAGCCGCACGCCAAGGCCGGCAACGGCACGCCGGGCCAGGGTGGCAACCGGGACGGGGCCAACGGCGCCGACCTGGTGCTCCGGGTGCCGGACGGCACCGTCGTGCACGACAAGGACGGCGAGGTCATCGTCGACCTGGTCGGCGCGGGCACCGAGTACATGGCGGCGATGGGCGGCCGGGGTGGCCGGGGCAACGCCGCGCTGGCGACCAGCAAGCGCAAGGCACCGGGCTTCTCCGAGCTGGGCGAGCCGGGCGAGGTCCTGGACGTCGTCCTGGAACTCAAGAGCGTCGCGGACGTCGGCCTGGTCGGCTACCCGAGCGCCGGCAAGTCCTCGCTGATCGCGGCCCTGTCGGCGGCCCGGCCGAAGATCGCTGACTACCCGTTCACGACCCTCGTGCCGAACCTCGGGGTGATCCGCCTCGACGACAAGACGTTCACGATGGCCGACGTGCCGGGGCTGATCCCGGGCGCCGCGCAGGGCAAGGGCCTGGGCCTGGAGTTCCTGCGGCACATCGAGCGGACCGCAGTGCTGGTGCACGTGATCGACTGCGCGACCCTGGAGCCGGGCCGTGACCCGCTGTCGGACATCGACGCGCTGGAGCACGAGCTGGCGGAGTACGGCGGGCTGGCCGACCGGCCGCGCGTCGTCGTGCTGAACAAGATCGACGTACCGGACGCCAGGGACCTCGCCGAGATCGTCCGCCCCGACATCGAGGCGCGCGGGCTGCGGGTGTTCGCGGTGAGCGCCGCGTCCCGTGAGGGCCTGCGGGAGCTGACCTACGCCCTGGGTGACATCGTCGCCGAGCACTGGGCGAGCCAGCCGGTACCGGAGGCGACCCGGATCGTCCTGCGCCCGAAGGCCGTCGACGACTCGGGCTTCACGATCGAGCAGGACGAGGAAGGCGTGTACGTCGTCAGGGGCGGCAAGCCGGAGCGCTGGGTCCGCCAGACCGACTTCCAGAACGAGGAAGCCATCGGTTACCTGGCCGACCGCCTGGCCCGCCTGGGCGTCGAGGACGCGCTGGCGAAGGCCGGCGCGGAGCCGGGAGCCCCGGTCCGGATCGGCACGATGGAGTTCGACTGGGAGCCGACGGTCCACGCCGGCCTCGACGTCGAACCGGTCGGCCACCGCGGGACCGACGTCCGGTTCCAGGGCTCGGACCGCCCGCAGGCCAAGGACCGCCTCGCGGCCCGCAAGGCCCGGCGGGTCCGGCCGGAGGGCGACACGGCCGGCGACTTCTAGCCGAGCGAGGGCTGACAGCCGCCAGCGCTTCGCGTGCGGCTGCCTTGCTCTCGTGGTGAGAGCGGGGCAAGCATTCAGGCCACAGCTTCCGGCCGGGTAAGGCACCCGGCCGGGCTGCCGGGTGGCCCCGGGCTGAAACGGCGGGGGCCTGCCCGGCCAGGGTGCCGAGGTCCTGGACTGGGTACAGAGGACTCAGGGGTGGTGCGGCCGGGTTCTCTTCATCCCATCACCAGCCCGATCGCCTGCTTGGCTCGCCGGACCGTCACCGACGCCACTTCGCGTGCCTGCTCGGCTCCTGCCGCGAGTTCCTTGCGGACCTGGCCGGGGTCGAGTTCCGCGTACCGTTCCTGGATCGGCCGGACGACCTCGACGACGGCGTCCGCCACCGCCTCCTTCAGCCCGCCGTACGTCGTGAACTGCCCGGCCAGCCCGCCCGGTGTCCGCCCGGTACAACCAGCCAGGATGGACAGCAGGTTCGACACTCCGGGCTGTTCGGCGGGGTCGTAGTGCACTGTGGACAGCGTGTCGGTCACCGCGCGCATCACCTTGCGGCGGATGACTTCCGGCTCGTCGAGCAGCCGGATGCTGCCCGTGTCCGTCGAGCCGGTCTTGCCCATCTTGCGCGCCGGGTCGCTGAGGTCCATCACGCGCGCCGCGAAGAGCGGGCTGACACCCTTGGGTACGGCGAAAGTGGTGCCGTACAGGTTGTTGAAGCGCTGGGCGACGCTCCGGGTCAGCTCGATGTGCTGGAGCTGGTCCTCGCCCACGGGTACCTCGTCGGTGTCGTGGAGCAGGATGTCGGCGGCCATCAGGACGGGGTAGGTCAGCAGGGCCAGGCGCGACCCGCTGCCACCCTTCTCCTTGAACTGGATCATGCGGTGCGCCTCGCCGTAGCTGGTGACGCATTCGAGCAGGTAGTGCAGCTCGGTGTGCTCCGGTACCTGGGACTGGAGGTAGAACTGGCTGGCGTCGACCCCGCTGGCCAGCAGCAGCCCGGCCACTTCCATCGACAGTTCTCTGAGCGTGGCCGGCGTGTGCGGGACCGTCATCGCGTGCAGGTCGACGATCATCACGGTCGTGCGGTTGCCGTCCTGGCGGGCGACGATCGGCCTGATCGCGCCGAGCAGGTTACCGAGGTGCATGTGGCCGGTGGGCTTGAAG
The DNA here is from genome assembly GCF_000379825.1 of Longispora albida DSM 44784. Lineage (GTDB taxonomy): Bacteria > Actinomycetota > Actinomycetes > Mycobacteriales > Micromonosporaceae > Longispora > Longispora albida. The sequence continues at coordinate 529,249 of NZ_KB903833.1, read as the reverse complement.
CCCGTGAGCAGGCGGGACATTGAGTCTCCTCGAAGGGTTGGCGTGGGGCCTGCCCGTCCGGAGACACGAAAAAGCCGCCCCCGGCAGGGGCGGCCGCGACTGATTGGGATGCGCAGGTGGACCGCCCGTCAGGGCAGCCACCAGTTCCGAACACTAAGCATCCGCATGTGCCGACGGTAGCAGCTAGGGTGGCGGCATGCCTAGCCTGACTCGTCACGAGGCCGCGGAACGCGCCTCCACGATCACTGTCCGGACCACGTCCGTCGAGCTGGACTTGACCACGGGGAGCGAGACCGAGTTCCACTCCGTCACCCGGCTCAGCTTCGACGCGTCCGGCGACCGGACATTTATCGATATCAAACCGGCCACTCTGCACTCCGTGACGCTGAACGGCGTGGCGCTGGACCTCGCCGGGTTCGCCGACGAGCGCATGACGCTGACCGGCCTCCAGCCGTCCAACGAGCTGGTCGTCGTCGCCGACATGCTGTACTCGCACGACGGTGAGGGCCTGCACCGGTACGTGGACCCGGCCGACGGCAACGTCTACCTCTACGGCCACACGTTCCTCGACGCCGCCCCCCGCGTCTTCGCGTGCTTCGACCAGCCGGACCTCAAGTCCACGTACACCTTCACGGTGAAGGCGCCGGAGGACTGGCTCGTGCTGGGCAACGCCCCGGCTGCCAAGGGTGCTGACGGGCTCTGGCGTACCGAGGAGACCAAACCCCTCTCCACCTACTTCGCCGTCGTCATGGCCGGCCCGTACCACGCCGTGTACTCCGAGCACGACGGCATCCCGCTCGGCCTGTTCGCCCGGCAGTCCCTCGCCGAGTACCTGGACGCCGACGCCGCCGAGCTGTTCGAGGTGACAAGCCAGTGCCTCGACGAGTACAAGCGCCTGTTCGGCATGAAGTACCCGTTCGGCAAGTACGACCAGGTGTTCTGCCCGGAGTTCAACGCCGGCGCGATGGAGAACCCGGGTGTGGTGACCTTCCGCGACCAGTTCATCTACCGCTCGGCCGTGACCGATGCCGAGCGTGGCTTGCGGGCGATGGTCGTGGCGCACGAGATGGCGCACATGTGGTTCGGTGACCTGGTCACCATGCGCTGGTGGGACGACCTGTGGCTGAACGAGTCGTTCGCCGACTACATGGGTCACCGGGTGACCGCCGACGCGACCCGGTTCTCCGAGGCGTGGACGGCCTTCGCCGTCGAGAACAAGCCGCGTGGCTACGCCGCAGACCAGCGCGCCTCGACCCACCCGATCTCGGCGGACGTCCCGGACGCGATGGCCGGCCTGCTGAACTTCGACGGCATCTCGTACGCGAAGGGTGCTTCCGTCCTCCGCCAGCTGGTCGCCCGGATCGGCGACGAGGCGCTGCTGGCTGGCCTGCGCGAGTATTTCGCCCGCTACTCCTACGGCAACGCGGAGCTGAAGGACTTCCTGGAGGTCCTGGGGAACGCGGCGGGTACCGACCTGAGCGGCTGGGCGCAGAAGTGGCTGCGCGAGGCCAACGTGAACACGCTGTACCCGGAGATCACCGTCGCGGACGGCCGGATCGCCACGGCGGCCATCCGCCAGACGGCAGAGCCGACCCACCCGACGCTCCGCCCGCACACCCTCAACGTCGGCCTGTACGGCGCTGGCGGCCAGGAGACAGTCCGCGTCGACATCGACGGCGAGCTCACGAGCCTCCCGGAGCTGGTGGGCAAGCCCGCGCCGGAGTTCCTGCTGCTCAACGACGGTGACCTCGCCTTCGCGAAGATCCGTTTCGACGAGGCTTCGCTGGCCGTACTCCCGGACTTCCTCCCCGGCCTCGACTCCCTCAACCGGGCGATGGTGTGGAACGCGCTGCTCCAGGCCGTCAGGGACGGCGAGCTGCCGGGCACCTCGTACGTGGACGTCGCCGTGCGGACGCTGGGCTCGGAAACCCAGATCGCCACGCTCACCGAGGTGCTGAAGAGCATCAAGTGGTTCATCATCGACACGTACGTGGCGCCGGCCGAGCACGCCGCCGCGCTGGCCAGGGTGGCATCCAGCTACCGCGAGTTCCTGGCGGCGGCCGAGCCGGGCAGCGGCCGGGCGCTGGCGCTGTTCCGGGCGCTGATCGAGTCCACGGCTGACGTCGCCGAGCTTCGCGGCTGGCTCGCCGGCGAGAACGTCCCGGCCGGGCTCAGCATGGACATCGAGCGGGCGTGGCAGGTCAGGTACCGGCTGGCGATTCTCGGCTCGCTGACCGCCGGGGAGCTGGCGGAGGCCTCGGCCGCCGACCAGAGCGCGCAGGGCCAGGAGTACACGGCGCTGTGCTCGGCCGCCACGCCGGCCGCCGAGGCCAAGGCGAAGGCCTGGGAGTCGATCATGACGGACGGCCAGCTGTCCAACTACGCCGTCTGGAACCTGGCCAGGGGCTTCTGGCAGCCGGAGCAGCGCGAGCTGACCCGCCCGTACGTCGAGCGCTACTTCACCGAGCTCCCGGCGACCGGCAAGCTCCGCAGCTTCCAGGTCACCGAGACCCTCGCCGTGTACCTGTACCCGAGGTACGAGCTCGACCGGGAGACCCTCCGCCACACCGCGACGCTGCTGAGCCGCGACGACATCGAGCCTTCGGTCCGCCGGGCCGTGGTCGACCGCACGGACGACCTGCGCCGCTCGATCGAGGCCCTCAAGCTCTAGCCGTCTCACCGGCCGGTGCACGGGGCGCGCCGCGAACGCGGCCGCCCCGTCGCCGGTACCGGAAAATCGGCTGCCGGACCAGGCAGCCCGCCGGCCGGTGAGATCATGGGCTGGTGAAGAAACGGATCGGGATCATGGGCGGGACCTTCGACCCGATCCATCACGGTCATCTGGTGGCGGCCAGCGAGGTGGCCGACCGGTACGCGCTGGACGAGGTGGTCTTCGTCCCGACCGGCCAGCCGTGGCAGAAGTCGGGTGCCCCGGTCAGCGCCGCCGAGGACCGGTACCTGATGACGGTGATCGCCACCGCCTCCAACCCGCGCTTCCACGTCAGCCGGGTCGACGTGGACCGCCGTGGCCCCACCTACACGGTCGACACCCTGCGTGACCTGCGCGCGGCGTACGGCCAGGACGTGGACCTGTTCTTCATCACGGGTGCCGACGCGCTGGGGAAGATCCTGTCGTGGAAGGACACGACGGAGATGTTCTCCCTGGCGCACTTCATCGGCGTGACCCGTCCGGGCTACCCGCTGACCGCCGACCACCTCCCCGCCGACTCGGTCAGCCTGGTCGAGGTACCGGCGATGGCGATCTCGTCGACGGACTGCCGGGCGAGGGTCGCGGTGGGCAAACCTGTCTGGTATCTGGTGCCTGACGGTGTGGTGCAGTACATCGCCAAACGCCGGCTTTACGAGTGGGAGTAAACGGCCCGCCCGTGCAAGACTGGTGGGTACGCCCTGGCAGAGGGTGGCTAATGCGATAAAAAGGGAGAATTGTGACTGCATCTGACCGCGCCGTGGAGCTCGCGCTCGCCGCAGCTCAAGCCGCAGCGGACAAGAAGGCCGAGGACATCGCGATCATCGACGTGAGCGATCACCTGGTCATCACAGACGCCTTCATGATCGCTTCCGCCCCGAACGAGCGGCAGGTCCTCGCCATCGTCGACGCGATCGAGGAAGCGCTGGTCGCGCTCCCGGAGAAGGCCAAGCCGGTCCGCCGGGAGGGCGAGCGCGGAGGTGGCCGCTGGGTCCTCCTCGACTACCTCGACATCGTCGTGCACGTCCAGCACGCCGAGGAGCGCGAGTTCTACGGCCTGGACAACCTGTGGAAGGACTGCCCGCAGATCGAGTTCGTGGACCGCGACCTCGTCCCCGCCGAGCCAGCCGAACAGCAGTAACCCCGCGATGACCAGGCTGATCCTCTGGCGGCACGGCCAGACGGAGTGGAACTCCAGCGGCCGCATGCAGGGTCAGACCGACATCGCCCTGGACGCGACCGGCCGGGCGCAGGCCGCGGCAGCCGCCGAGGTCCTCGCCCGGCTTGAGCCGTCCCGGATCGTGGCCAGCGACCTCCGCCGCGCCTTCGACACCGCCAGCTACCTCGGCGAGCGCACCGGCCTGCCGGTCGCCTCCGACAAGCGCCTGCGTGAGCGCGGGTTCGGCGAGTGGGAGGCCATGCGCCGGGTGGAAGTGGCCGAGAAGTACCCGGACTCCTGGGCGCTCTGGATGGCGGGCAAGCCGCTGACCGGCCACGGCATCGAGTCGTGGGACGAGGTCGGCACCCGCATGCTGTCCGCGCTGCTGGACGCGGTCGAGGGCGCCGAGGGCGTCGTGGTGGTGACGGGCCACGGTGGTTCGATCCGCCGGGGCATCGACCTGCTGCTCGCCGCGCAGGGCTTCGAGGGGCGTTTCGACGTCCTCGGCAACTGCCACTGGGCCGACCTGCGGCTGAGCAAGGGCGAATGGCGCATCTCCGGCTACAACGTCGCCGCCTGACCCAGGATCGATCTGCCCTGATCGGCAGCCCGGAACCAATGATCGGCTAGTAGCGTCTGAGGGACTATGAACAACCCTCTGCGGCTGCTCGCCACCGCCACGCTCCTGCTGCTGCCGGTGGCTGGCTGCTCCGCGTCCTCCACGCCACCCTCGGCCTCACCCACCACGGCGGTCACAGTGACGTCCAGCGCATCCCCCTCGTCTCCGTCCTCCTCGTCGCCGAAGCCCTCTGCGCCGGGCGCGACCCCGTCCAAGCCCCCGGCCGCGACGGTCGCCCCCGGGGTCACCCCGCCCCCGCCGAAGGGTGAGAAGACGATCACCGGCACGGTCGAGGCCGGCGTCGAGCAGGGCTGCACGCTGCTCAAGACATCTTTCGAGACCTATCTCCTGCTCGGCGGTGACCGCACCCACATCCGTGAGGGCGCCAGGATCACGGTGCGCGGCACGGCGAAGCCCGACCTGCTCACCACGTGCCAGCAGGGCGTGCCGTTCCAGGTGGCGGAGGTCAGGCCCGCGAGCTGAATCGTGGTGGCCAGCCTCCCGTCACCCGGCGTTCAGCCGGGGCTAGCCTAGGGGGAGCCCATCTCTGAGGAGCCCCATGCCGCGCCGCCGCGTCGCCGTAGTCACCGACTCCACCGGCTGCGTCCCCGAGACGGTGGCCCGCAGGCACCGGCTCGAAGTCGTCCCGCTGACCGTGCTGATCGGTGGCGTGGAGGGCCGTGAAGGCATCGACGTGACCTCCCGCGACATCGCCGCCGCCCTGAACGCCCGGCGCTACACCCCGAGCACCTCCCGCCCCAACCCGGAGGAGTTCGCCCAGGTCTACCGGCGGCTCCTCGACGGCGGGGCCCCAGGCGTGGTCTCGGTCCACCTCTCGGCCAAGCTGTCCGGCACCTACGACTCCGCCCTGGTCGCGGCACGCGAGTTCGGCGACCGGGTGGCGGTCGTCGACGGCCGCAGCACCGGCATGGGCCTGGGTTTCGCCGCGATGGCCGCCGCCAGGTCAGCCGCCGAAGGTCAGGACCTCGATGGTGTACGCGCGGCGGCGGAGTCCACAGCCAGCCGCACCCAGACGTTGTTCTACGTCGACACCCTGGAGTTCCTCCGGCGCGGTGGCCGGATCGGAGCCGCGTCGGCGCTGCTCGGTACCGCGCTCGCCGTCAAGCCGATCCTCCACGTCTCCGAGGGCCAGGTCGTGATCGCCGAGCGGGTCCGTACCTCGTCCCGCGCCCTCGCCCGCCTCGTCGAACTCGCGGCGTCCAGCGTGGACGGCCCCGTCGACATCGCCGTGCACCACCTCGCGGCGGAGGACACGGCTGCGAACGTCGCCGGCCTGCTCCGCGAACGGCTCGGCGACCGTCTGGGCGACATGTACACGACGGAGGTCGGCGCGGTCGTCGCCGCACACGTCGGCCCCGGCTTGATCGGCGTTGTCGTACACCCACGCGACTAACGGCTTCCGTGCACGCACCCCCGCTCTAGCTGGGCCTCGTACCCACAGGGTTATCCACAGCCCCGGCTCTGTCCACAGGCGCGCCTCTTCCGGCACCCTCGCGGCCATACGTTCCAGCCGTGACAGCCGACCCTCCCGTGTGGACTGAGACCGTCCAGTCCCGCCTCGACCGCCTGGCCCTCCCGGCCGCCCCGCGCCCGTTCACCACCCCTGACGCCCGGCCAGCGAATCCGCACGCCACCCCAACCGGCCACTGGTCAGCCCTCGACCGGCAGCCCCCGCGCCGAGCCACCCTGGAGATCCTCGCCTCACCGTCACCGCCACGGCTTGTCAGTTCCGAGCCGCAGTCAGGATTCTCTCCCTCTGATGCCCGCACCCCTGCGCGAACCTTCGCTCCTGCGGCCGTCTCAGCCCCCGCGCTGGCTCTCAACCCTGTGCCCGGCCCTCTGCCGGCGTTCGACTCCTTGCCCACGCCTGCGACCACCTCCTCATCCGTGCCCCCTCACGCCCCCGGATCCCCGCCCGCCAACCACAAGGTGCCCCAGGCGTCAGGCCCAGACGACGTCTCCGGCCCGCGCCGGATAGCGTTCCGCCTCGATCCGGGCTGGCCGGGCGTCCGGGTCCTCGCGGCCGTCGTCGTGATCGTGGCCGTGGTGGCGGCAGCCATCGCCTGGTGGTCCCGCCCCGTACCCGCCGAGGTCCGCACCCCAGCCTCAGCCAGCATCGCCGCCACCCCCGCAGGCTCCGCTGGCAGCGGCGCGGGGCTCGTCGTCGCTGTAGCCGGCAAGGTCCGCAAACCGGGCCTGGTCCGCGTCCCAGCCGGAGCCCGGATCGCCGACGTCATCGAAGCGGCGGGCGGCGCGCTCCCCGAGACGGACCTCAGCCAGCTGAACCTCGCCCGCAAAGTCACCGACGGCGAGCTGGTCCTCATCGGACTCCCCGCGGGGAGCGCGGCCCCCGGCGGTCCGGTACCCGCAGGCCAGCCCGGCAAGGTCAACCTGAACACCGCCACAGCCGCCGAACTCGACGTGCTCCCCGGCGTCGGGCCGGTCACCGCACAGCGCATCATCGACCACCGCACCCGGATCGGCGGCTACCGTGCCGTCACCGATCTCCGGCAGGTCGAGGGGATCGGTGACTCGAAGTACGAGCAGATCAAAGACCTGGTGACGGTGTGAGCCACGACCTCCGCCTGACGGGAGCAGCCCTTGGGACGTGGGCCGGAGCGCTGACCGCCCTCCACGTCGGCCCGTTCCAAGCCGTCCTGCTCGCAGCCACAGCGCTCCTGGCCGCGACCATCACGTACTTCTTCAACCGGAAGGCATCCGCAGCAACTAGCTCCACTAAGGACGGAAGCCGGCCGTCTTTGCGGCCGGCTATTGCCATGACGCTTTTAGGCATCGTCTGCGGGTCGGTAGCCACTGCCGGGCACACGTTCGCCCGGGATGCCCCAGCCATCACCGATCTCAGCGGCAGCCGGGCCGTCGTGCGTGCCGAGCTCACCATCACCGGCGATCCGAAGCTCTTCCGGAACGGCAAGGGCTACGTGATCCCCGCAGACCTGACAAGGGCTCAGCCCCGGGAGCCGGCTTCAGGTAATCGCACTACTCCCCATCCTGCCGGCACGGAACTCGATGTCCGTGTCACTGTCCTCGCGACCGATCCGGCCTGGGCTCACCTGCTGCCCGGTCAGCGGGTGACGGCCAACGCCAGGTTCGGCGCGCCGCGCGGTGGTGACCTCCGGGCAGCCACGCTCTCCGTTCAGGGGCCGCCAGAGCGCCACGGCGAGCCACCCTGGTACCAGCAGGGCCTTGGCACCCTCCGCTCCGGCCTGCAAACCGCCAGCGGCACGATCACCGGCCCGGCAGGCGGGCTGCTGCCAGGGCTCGTGATCGGCGATACCAGCCGCCTCGAGCCCGGCCTGGCAGCCGACTTCCGTACCACCGGCATGACGCACCTGGTCGCCGTATCCGGAGCCAACTGCGCGATCGTGCTCGGCTGCGTCCTCTTCGCCGCGCGCTGGAGCCGGGCGGGGCCGGTGCTGACCGCGATCCTCGGCGGAGTCGCGCTCGTCGGGTTCGTGCTGCTCGCCCGGCCATCGCCCAGCGTGCTGCGCGCCGCAGCGATGGGCATGATCGGGCTGGCCGGCCTAGCGTCCGCCCGGCCGGCGGCAGCGATGCCCGCCCTGTCAGCAGGCACGCTCCTGCTGCTCGCCGCCGATCCCGAACTCGCTGGCGACCCCGGCTTCGTGCTGTCCGTCTCCGCCACGGCCGGGCTGCTGCTCCTGGCACCCCGATGGCGGGACGCCCTGCGAGCCAGGGGAGTGCCCAGCGGACTCGCCGAAGCCCTCGCCGTACCCGCTGCGGCCCAAGCCGCCTGCGCCCCGCTCATCGCCGCCCTCTCGGCCTCAGTGAGCCTGGTCGCGATCCCGGCGAACCTGCTGGCCGGCCCGGCAGTGGCTCCCGCGACAGTGCTCGGCGTCGGAGCCGCAGTACTCTCACCGATCTGGCCGGACGGCGCGGCCGGCCTGGCCTGGCTCGGCGGCTGGGCGGCGCGCTGGCTCGTCATGGTCGCGGAGACCGGAGCCGCTCTGCCCACCGCAGAAGTACCCTGGCCCGGCGGCCTCCCCGGCGCTGCCCTCCTGGGCCTCCTCACCGTCCTGCTGCTCTGGTCGGCGCGACGCAAAGCCATCCGCCGCATCATCAGTGCCCTCGCGCTGGCCTGTGTCCTCGGCTTCGCCCCCGTCCGGCTGCTCGCCCCGGGCTGGCCACCGCCCACATGGTCCTTTGTGGCCTGCGATGTGGGACAGGGCGACGCCCTCGTACTCGCGGCGGGCCAAGGCTCCGCTGTCGTCATCGACACCGGCCCCGAACCGACCTCTGTGGACGATTGCCTGAACCGGCTCGGAATCCAAGCCGTTCCGATCCTGGTGATCAGTCACTACCACGCCGACCACATCGGGGGCATCGACGGCGTTTTCCACGGCAGGCAGGCGGGCGCGATCCTGGTACCCGGCTTCCCGGAACCCGCGGGCGGCCACGCCCAGGTCGCTGCCGCAGCCCGCCGGACCGGTGCGCAGGTGCTGACTGCCCAGGCGGGAGCCACGTACCAGGCTGGTGAGGTCCGGCTGGACGTTCTCGGCCCGGTGCACCGTTTCACGGGTACCCGCTCCGATCCCAACGAGAACTCACTCATCGTCAGGGCCACGGTCCCCGGGTTCCGGGTACTCCTGGCAGGTGACGCCGAGACGGCAGCGCAGGAGTCCCTGGCAGGCAGCCAGGGCGACCTCCGGGCCGAGGTGCTCAAAGTCGCCCACCACGGCTCCGCGTACCAGGACCGGGCGTTCCTCTCCGCCGTCGCCCCAGCCATCGCCGTTATCTCCGTCGGTGCCGGCAACTCGTACGGGCACCCGAGCCCGGCACTGATCGCTGACCTGCACCGCCAAGGCGCCCGGGTACTCCGCACCGACCAGTCCGGCGACATCGCCATCACGGAAAGCACCGGCGGCCTGCTCGCCACGACCAGCCGCCACCAAACCTGAACTACCGGCACGCGGTGCGCTAACGAGGTGGATGATCTTCGCGACCAACTCTGACGTTACAGTGCGGCCATGCTCGGCATCCTTGAGGAGATCGCCCGGTCCGGTGCCCGGCTCTCCGCCACCGTCGCCGCACTGACCGAGGCGGACGTGCGAGCACCCTCGCTGCTTTCCGGCTGGACCCGCGGCCACGTCATCACCCACGTGGCCCGCAGTGCGGACGCATACGTGCGGCTGCTGGCCGTGGCCCGCACCGGCACGGAGCCCGCTCCCCGCGCCGACGCCGCGGCACTCGCCCGTGACCTGGCGGAGGCCGCCGCCCGGCCAGCTCCCGACCTCGCGGCCGACCTGCGCACCAGTCTCGCGCGCCTCCGCGAAGACGCTGTGCTGATGCCCGCTGGTACCTGGGACGCCCTGGTTACAGCACTGGCGGGGTGGAAGCACCCGGCCTGGTACACGCTCTACCGCTGCTGGCGCGAGGTCGAAACGCATCACGTCGACCTGAATCTCGGCTACCGCACCACCGACTGGCCCGCCACGTACGTGACGTGGGCACTGGACGACACAATCGCAGCGTTGAACGCACGAGACTTTCCCGTCACTCGAATCGCCGCCCCCGACCTGGGCCGAACCTGGGTGCTTTCGCCGTCCGGTCCCGCCATCACCGGTCCCGGTCACGCGCTCCTCGGTTGGCTCAGCGGCCGAGCCCCCAACGCCCCGCTCACCTCAGACCTTCCACTCCCGCCCGTACCCAGCTGGCCGCTGCCACCCGCCCCCGGCTGGAACTAAGGCGGAAAAAGGCGCACCAGACGGGCCCGGGCCCGGAGGGGCACCCCAGGGGATCGGCGGGCGTATGGCCCAGTGGGGAGCCGGGCCAACACGGGGCGCCTCCGCGACACCGCCAAAAGCCGAAAGAACTACGCCGGCGACGCTCGGCAGCCGGGTACCAGGCATGGGATTATGGCGGGGTGAGCACCACACCGGCACCTTTGCGCCTGATTCTCGGCGACGACGAGTTCCTTTCGGCCCGTGCGGTGTCCTCGGCGATCAGGGCGGCGAAGGCCGCTGATCCGGGTGCGGACATTCGTGAGTTCGACGCGGGTGACCTGGTGTCTGGTGCGCTCGCCGAGGCCGTCAGCCCCTCGCTCTTCGGCGGGCAGCGGCTGCTGGTGCTGCGGGCCGGCCAGGACGCGAAGAAGGACCTGATCACCGTGCTGCTGGCCTATGCCAAGGCGCCCGACCCCGAGGTCAGCCTGGTCGTCGCGCATGCTGGCGGCGCGAAGGGCAAGGCGCTGTCCGACGGGCTGCGTGCGGCCGGCGCGGAGATCATCCCAGCTGCGAAGATCACCAAGGCCCGGGAGCGCACGGCCTTCGTCCGGGACGAGATCCGCCGCCTCGGCGGCAGCTGCTCCGAGGACACGGCCGACGCGCTCATCTCCGCCGTGGGGAACGACCTGCGTGAGCTGTCCGCAGCCTGTTCGCAGCTCGTCACGGACACCGGCGGCAAGATCACGATCGAGGTCGTGCAGCGGTACTACCGGGGCCGGGCCGAGGTGAGCGGCTTCACGGTCGCGGACGCCGCGGTGATCGGCGACGTCCCCGGCGCGCTGGAGGCCCTGCGCTGGGCGCTCGCGGTCGGCGTCGATCCTGTGCCCATCGCTGACGCGCTCGCCGACGGGGTGCGCTCGGTCGCCAGGGTGGCCGGCACGACAGGTAGCGGCTATCAGCTCGCCAGTTCGCTCGGCATGCCGCCGTGGAAGGTGGAGCGGGCCCAGCGCCAGGCCAGGGGCTGGACGCCCGAGGGCCTGGTGACGGCCATGCACGCCGCCGCCGAGGTCAACGCGGCCGTGAAGGGCGGGGCTGAGGATCGGGCCTACGCCCTGGAGCGGGCCGTGCTCGCTGTCGCCAGGGCTCGCAGGGGTAACCGATGATGGCTGCCGCCCGCCAGCGCGCCGCCCGTACCCGCGCGGCCAGCCCGCGCGCCGACCGGCGCCCGCTGTACGCCCGGCTGCTCGACCTCCGGTACGTCCGGCCGGGGAGCCTGCTGTGCTTCCTGTTCCTGGAGGGCTCGATCCTGCTGTCACTGCTGCTGGCGATGGCCGAGCTGGTGACCTGGTGGGCGGTTCTCGTGCTGCCGGGGGCCGTCGCGGCCGTGGTCAAGGTGAACGACATGATCGCCGGGGCGTCCCGTCCCCGCCCGACGCCCCACGCCCGGACAGGGCCACCCGTCCTCACCGGTACCGACGCGCTCGACGCCATGCTCAACCGCGGCGAAACCACCCCAGCGAACCCGGCAGCCCAGCCCAGCCCCGCCCCGGTATCAGCAGAGCCGCACCCTCAAACCACCCTGCCGCACAACCGGGCAACCGGCGCGCACACTCATACCGGCAACCCGGTACCAGCCCCGGCTGCTGCCCCAGCCCCCGTCGCGGAACCCGACATCGTCCGCGCGGCCCGGCGCTCCGACGCCCGCCGCTTCGGCTGACGCTGACGCCCAGCCAGACCCGGTACACGCCACAACACACAGCCCCGGCAACCAAACAGCGCTGAGCGCAACGGCACCTGTCACACCCGGAAAGCGCCCAGCAACCAGCGCGCCGAAGACACCGGTACAACGAAAGCACCCGGTACCAAAGGCCCCAGTACCAGCAAAAAGCCCTACAACGGCTTGGCGCCCATCTCCGTCAGCAGCCCGTTGAAGATCGCGATTTCCTTCTGCTGGGCGGCCTTCATGCTGCCGGCGAAGTCGGCGACCGCCTTGTCGTCCGCCTGGTCCACGACGGCGTCGACCATGTGGATGCCGCCGAGGTGGTGGCGCAGCATGAGCTGGCTGAACAGGATGTCGAAGTCCCTGCCGGTGGCGGCGCGCAGCCGTTCCAGCTCGGCCGGGCTGGCCATGCCGGGCATCAGCCCCTCGGGGCTCAGCGTCTTCTTGCCGTCCGGCATCCAGGCCATCTTCGGCTGGCTGCCGGTCGGCCTCAGGTTCCACTCGGCCAGCCAGGCGTCCATCATGCCGATCTGGGCCTGCTGGGTCAGCGCGATGTCGTAGCCGAGTGTGCGCAGCCGCGGGTTCTCCGCCTTGGTGTAGCCGAGCATCGCCATCTCGACGGCCTGCGCGTGGTGACTGGACATGTCGCGGGCGAACCCGGCCTCGGCCGAGTCGTCACCCGGCGCGCCCGGCCAGAACTGGGCGAGCGCGAACCCCGCGACGAGCGCGAGCACCGCCACGACGGCGAGCCACCAGGACCGCACCGATCCGAACATCTCTCGTCACCACCGGTCGAAGAACGTCCGAAGAACGTCACCCAGACAGAACCGTCCGCAAGGTTACCCACCCACGAGCCAGCCACACTCCCCAAGGAGTACCTCAAACAGAAAGGAGCCGCACAGGCCAACCGGCCCGTACGACTCCTTTCCCAAACCAACGGCCTCAACCCGGCCGTCTCGAACCAGCCGTCAGCTGGAAGCCGAAGGCGCCGGGGCCGGAGCGGAGGCCGGCGGGACCGAGCCGCTGGTGCTCGGCGAGGGCTGCGGCTTGGGCTGCTCGACCTCGGTACCGGTCTTCTCGTTACCGCCGGCGCAGGTGGCGCCAGCCTCCACCGAGGCCGTCTTGCGGAGCGTCTTGATGAACTCGTCGACCCGCTCGTCGGAGGCCTTGTCGACCTTGAGCTGGAAGCCCCAGGCCTGCAGCGAGATCGGGCTGCCCTGGTCGGGGTACTGGCTCATCATGATGTAGTCGCCGGCGCCCTGGACCTTCTTGGTCAGCTCGGCGATGTCGGCCTGGGAGGCCTTGGCCGGGTCGTAGGTGATCCACACGGCACCGTGTTCCATGCTGTGCACGGCGTGCTCGTTCGGGATCGGGCCGGCGTAGACGTTGCCCATGCAGGTCTGCCAGCGCCCGTTGTGCTTGCCGCCGGACGGCGGGGTGCTGAAGTACTGCACCTTGCCCTGCACGTGGTCGCCGTTGCCCTCGGCGAGGACCTTCTCCTGGCTCTTGCGGAAGTTCACCACGCCGGAGATCTCCTCGGCCCGGTCCTCGAAGGTCTTGCTGCCCTCGATCGCCTTCCAGCCGCCGTAGCCGACGATCCCGGCGAACAGGACACCGACGACGGTGAACATGGCGATGCTGCCCCAGTTGCGGGTCTGCGCGACCCTGACGGGAGCGACCGGGCGGCCCTTGGCGCCCTTCTTGCCGCCGCCGGCCTTACCCGTGCCCGTGACACCGGCCTTGCCAGCGGTACCGGCCTTGCCGCCGCCCTGGGGGCTGTTCTTCTTCGGCGCGCCAGCCGAGCGGCGGGGCGGGGTGTTCTTCTTCGGCGGAGTGTCGCCGTCACCCGATCCGCCGGACGACTTCGCGGGCTCGCCCTGCGTCGAGGACAGGTTCTTGCCCGGCTCGCGTTCGGCTCCGGAGGGCGTGGAAAAACTCATCGAGGGCCTCGTGTGGGGGTCGAAGGGGTGGCCAGTGCAGGGTCGTGTGCGAGGTCGCTGGGGTGACCCTCGGCGGTCTCACCAGGTGGAATACCTGGATAGGTCGCCGTCGAGGCTCCGAGCTTACCCCCCGTATCATGTCCGGGTGACTCCCGCAAAGCTAGCCGCTGTTGTTCTGTCCGCCGCCCACGCCGTCTTCGCGGCCCGTGGCCTGGATGCGTCCCTGCTGCCGGACAGCGCGACCGTGGAGCGACCGAGGAGCCCCGAGCACGGCGACTACGCGTCGAATCTCGCGCTCCAGGTCGCCAAGAAGGCCGGGGTCAACCCGCGTGACCTCGCGACCGACCTGGCGGCAGAGCTGGCCAAGACGCCCGGCATCACCAGTGCCGAGATCGCCGGTCCCGGGTTCATCAACATCCGGCTCGACGCCGCCGCCGCTGGCGAGCTGGCCCGCACGATCGTGACCGCGGGCCCCTGCTACGGCGAGACGGGCAAACTCGCCGGCCTGAAGATCAACCTCGAGTTCGTATCCGCGAACCCGACCGGCCCCGTGCACATCGGCGGCGTCCGGTGGGCGGCCGTCGGTGACGCGATGGCCCGGCTGCTCAAGGCGACCGGTGCCGACGTCACGAAGGAGTACTACTTCAACGACGCCGGCTCCCAGATCGACCGGTTCGCCCGTTCTCTCCTGGCCGCGTCCCGGGGCGAGGAGGCTCCCGAGGACGGCTACGCCGGCGACTACATCACCGACATCGCCGCCCGGGTCAAGGCCGAGCACCCGGCCGCCGACGACGTCGAGTCGTTCCGCGTGCACGGCGTCGAGCTGATGTTCGCCGAGATCCGGCAGTCGCTGGCCGACTTCGGCGTCGACTTCGACGTGTACTTCAACGAGAAGGACCTCCACGACAAGGGCGAGCTCGACTCGGCGCTGAAGCGGCTGTCCGACCAGGGCAACGTGTTCGAGCGCGACGGCGCCCTCTGGGTGAGGACGTCCGAGTACGGCGACGACAAGGACCGGGTCATCCGCAAGTCCGACGGCGACTGGACGTACTTCGCCGCCGACTGCGCCTACTACCTCGACAAGCGTGAGCGCGGCTTCGACAAGGTCGTCATCATGCTGGGCGCCGACCACCACGGCTACGTCGGCCGCCTCAAGGCGATGGTCTCCTGCTTCGGCGACGACCCGGCCCAGACGCTCGAGGTGCTTATCGGCCAGATGGTGAACCTGGTGCGGGACGGCCAGCCGATGAAGATGTCGAAGCGGGCCGGCACGATCATCACCCTCGAGGACATGGTCGAGGCGATCGGCGTCGACGCGTCCCGGTACGCGCTGGCCCGGTACAGCTCCCACTCGAACATCGACCTCGACATCGAGCTGTGGACGCGCGCGAAGAACGAGAACCCGCTGTACCGCGTGCAGTACGTCGCGGCCCGGACGGCCAGCATCGCCCGCAACGCCGCGGACCTCGGCCTGAGCCGCGGCGAGGACTTCGATCCCGCGCTGCTCAGCCACCCGAAGGAGCACGAGCTGCTCAAGGCGCTCGGCGACTATCCCGAGGTCGTCGCGACCGCCGCAGCGTTCCGCGAGCCGCACCGCGTCGCCACGTACCTGGAGGAGCTCGCCCCGGCCTTCCACCGGTTCTACGACAGCTGCCGGGTACTGCCGATGGGCGACGAGCCGTTCACCGAGCTCAACCGCGCGCGGCTCTGGCTCACCGACGCGACCCGTACCGTCATCGCCAACGGCCTCGGCCTGCTCGGCGTCTCAGCTCCCGAGAGGATGTAAGCGACGATGCGCGCCCACGAGGCCGGTGCACTGCACGCCGAGGCTGGCCGTCAGGGGCCGGAATGGCTCCGCGAGCCGGAGGACGTCAACGCGCTGCTCGGCAAGCTCTGGTCCGCCACTGTGCACCGCACGGACGAGGGCTCGCTGAGCTTCGGCGGGGTCGACGTCCGCAAGCTGGCCGCCGAGCACGGCACCCCCGCGTACCTCTTCGACGAGCATGACTTCCGGGAACGCTGCCGGGCCTTCAGGACGGCCTTCCACGACGCCGACGTGTACTACGCCGGCAAGGCCTTCTGCTCCAAGGCCGTGGTCCGGATCGTGGCGGAGGAGGGCCTGTGCATGGACGTGTGCTCGCCCGGTGAGCTGGCCGTGGCGCTCGCGGCCGGCATGCCTCCCGCCCGGATAGGCCTGCACGGCAACAACAAGTCGGTGCCGGATCTGGAGCGGGCCGTCGAGGCCGGCGTGGGCCGGATCGTCGTCGACTCCTTCTTCGAGATCGACCGGCTGACCGAGATCGCCCGTGCGCGCGGCGTCCGGCCCCGCGTCCTGGTCCGGGTCACGGTGGGCGTCGAGGCGCACACGCACGAGTACATCTCGACGGCCCACGAGGACCAGAAATTCGGTTTCTCGCTGTCCGGTGGCGCCGCCCGCGCCGCCGCAGACAAGATCATTAATGACGGTGTACTCGACCTGCGCGGCCTGCACGCCCACATCGGCTCGCAGATCTTCGACACGTCGGGTTTCGAGGTGTCGGCGAAGCGGCTGCTGGGCCTGGTGGCGGAGATCCGCGCCGCGCACGGCGTCGAACTGCCGGAGGTGGACCTCGGCGGCGGCTTCGGCATCGCGTACACCTCGCAGGACGACCCGCTGCCGCCGGACGAGCTCGCCACCAACATGCGCAAGATCGTCGAGCACGAGTGCGCCGGCTTCGGCCTGGCCGTCCCGCACCTGTCGATCGAGCCCGGCCGGGCGCTGATCGGCCCGGCGATGTGCACTTTGTACGAAGTTGGCACGATCAAGGACGTCGACGGAATCCGGACATACGTCTCCGTCGACGGCGGCATGAGCGACAACATCCGCCCCGCTCTCTACGACGCCGCGTATAGCGCTACTCTCGCCTCGCGTACCTCGACCGCACCGCCCATGCTCGCCCGCGTTGTGGGAAAGCATTGTGAGTCCGGGGATATCGTGGTGAAGGATGAATTCCTGCCATCCGACATCACCCCGGGAGATCTTCTCGCCGTCCCCGGCACCGGCGCGTACTGCCGGAGCCTGGCGAGCAACTACAACCACGCCCCCCGGCCGCCGGTGATCGCGGTCAGGGACGGGTCCTCCAGGGTGATCGTCCGGCGGGAGACCGAGGACGACCTACTACGGCTGGACGTGGGATGAGCAATCGCGGGAACAAGCCCCTCAAGGTGGCGCTGCTGGGCTGCGGCGTGGTCGGCGGCGAGGTCGTCCGGCTGCTGCACGAGCAGGCCGAGGACCTCACAGCCCGGATCGGTGCCCCGCTGGAGCTGGCGGGCATCGCCGTCCGCCGCCCCGGCCGCAACCGTGGCGAGCTCCCGGTACCGGACAGCATCTTCACGACCGACCCGCTCGCCCTGGTCAAGCGCGACGACGTCGACATCGTCGTCGAGGTGGTCGGCGGCATCGAACCAGCGCGTACCTGGCTGACCGAGGCCCTCCGTTCCGGCAAGAGCGTCGTGACGGCCAACAAGGCCCTGCTCGCCGAGGACGGCGCGACCCTGCACGACGCGGCGGCCGAGAGCGGCGCCGACCTGTACTACGAGGCTGCCGTGGCCGGAGCCATCCCGCTGCTCCGCCCGCTCCGCGAGTCCCTCCACGGCGACACGATCACCCGCGTCACCGGCATCGTGAACGGCACGACCAACTACATCCTGTCGAAGATGTGCGCGACCGGCGCCGGCTTCTCCGAGGCGCTCGACGAGGCCACAGCCCTCGGGTACGCCGAGGCCGACCCGACGGCCGACGTCGAGGGCTTCGACGCCGCCGCGAAGGCCGCGATCCTGGCCAGCCTGGCCTTCCACACCCGCGTGACCGGCGCCGACGTGTACCGCGAGGGCATCACCGAGGTCACGGCAGCCGACGTGGCCAGCGCCGCCGCGATGGGCTGTGTCGTCAAGCTGCTCTGCATCGCCGACCGCACCGAGAACGGCGTCGCCGTCCGCGTCCACCCGGCCATGATCCCCTCGACGCACCCGCTCGCGAGCGTGGGCGACGCGTTCAACGCCGTCTTCGTCGAGGCCGAGGCCGCCGGGCAGCTCATGTTCTACGGCCGGGGCGCGGGTGGCGCGCCGACCGCGTCGGCGGTGCTCGGTGACATCGTGGCCGTCGCGCGCAACCGGATCGCCGGGGTCAGCGCGCGCAGCGAGTCCAGCTATGCCGACCTGCGCATCCAGCCGATGGGCGAGATCGTCACGCGGTACCACATCAGCCTGGACGTGGCGGACAAGGCCGGTGTCCTGGCCGCCGTGGCCGGGGTGTTCGCCAGGCACGGCGTGAGCATCTCGACGGTGAAGCAGTCCGGGCGCGGCAACGACGCCGTGCTCGTGGTGGTGACGCACACGGCGACCGACGCGGCGCTGGCGGCCACGGTCGCCGAGCTGCGCGGTATGGACATGGTGCGGGAAGTAGCGAGTGTGATGAGAGTGGAGAGCTAGATGAACGCCTGGCGTGGCCTGATCGAAGAGTTCCGCGACCGCCTGCCGGTCTCCGACACCACGCCGGTCGTCACACTCCGGGAGGGCGGCACACCCCTGTTGCCGGCCACGGCCCTGTCCGAGCTGACGGGCTGTGAGGTGTTCCTGAAGGTCGAGGGCGCGAACCCGACCGGTTCCTTCAAGGACCGGGGCATGACGATGGCCGTGTCGAAGGCCGTCGAGTCCGGCGCGAAGGCGATCATCTGCGCCTCGACCGGCAACACCTCGGCCTCGGCCGCCGCGTACGCGGCCCGGGCCGGCATCACCTGCGCCGTCCTCGTCCCGCAGGGCAAGATCGCGCTGGGCAAGCTGGCCCAGGCGCTGGTGCACGGCGCCCGCCTGATCCAGATCGACGGCAACTTCGACGACTGCCTGGCGATGGCCTCCAAGCTGGCCCTCGACTACCCGGTCGCCCTGGTCAACTCGGTGAACCCCGATCGGCTCCAGGGCCAGAAGACGGCGGCCTTCGAGGTCGTGGCAGCCCTCGGCGACGCCCCCGACGTGCACTGCCTGCCCGTCGGCAACGCCGGCAACATCACGGCGTACTGGATGGGCTACACCGAGGACTACGAGGCCGGCAACGCGACCCGCAAGCCGAAGATGCTCGGCATCCAGGCGGCCGGCGCCGACCCGATCGTCCAGGGCCAGGTCGTGGCCCACCCGTCGACGATCGCCACCGCGATCCGGATCGGCAACCCGGCCTCCTGGACGAAGGCGCTCGACGCCCGCGACGCCTCCGGCGGCACCATCCGCTCGGTGACGGACCGCGAGATCCTCGCCGCGTACCGGTTGCTGGCCCGCTCCGAGGGCGTCTTCGTCGAGCTGGGCAGCGCCGCCTCGGTGGCTGGCCTGCTGGCGAGCGCCGCGGAGGGCATCGTCGCGCGTGGCTCACGGGTCGTCTGCACGGTCACCGGCCACGGCCTCAAGGACCCGGACTGGGCGGTCGCCTCGGCTCCGGCCCCGATCACCATCCCCGCCGACGCCGCCCGCGCCGCCCACGAGCTGGGCCTCGCGTAGTGACCGGAACAACCTAAGACGGAGCTGAGGGGCTGCGTTAGTGTCGTAATGTGCGCGAGCCCCTCAGACTCCTTACTCGTGAAGCCGACTTCCGCCGGATGCTCGGTGCCGAGCTGATCATGTTCGGCGGCGACTGGTTCGTCATGGTCCCGCTGCTGGTGCTGTTGCAGCAGCTCACGGGCACCGGGTTGTGGGGCGGGCTGATGCTCGCCGTGGACACCGGGCTGATGGCGCTCCTGCTGCCGTACACGGGCACGCTCGCCGACCGGCTCGACCGCAAGAAGATCGTGCTCACGGCCAACGCGGTGAGCATCGTCGCCGTGTTCCTGCTCCTCGCCGTCCGCAGCGCCGGCACGGCCTGGCTGGCCCTGGTCGCGATGGGCGCACTCGCCATCTCCAAGGCGTTCTACTCACCGGCCGCCCAGGCAGCCCTGCCCAACTTCCTCAAACCGGAAGATCTCCCGGCCGCGAGCGTGCTCACCGGCAGCGCCTGGGGCACGATGGCCGTCCTCGGCGCCTCGCTCGGCGGCATCTCCAGCGCGGCTCTCGGTCCATACTGGTCGTTCAGTGTGGCTGCCGTGTGCCTGCTGCTGTCGATCGTGCTCCAGCTCCGGATCCGCAAACCCTTCCAGGCCCAGCGATCCGAGACCGCCGCGAACGCGTTCCACGCCCTGCGTGAGTCTTTCCGGTACCTGCGGGTCCGGCCCCGCGTCCGCGCCCTGATCACGGTGAAGTCGGCCGTGGGCGTCGGAAACGGTGTACTGGCGGTGTTCCCGCTACTGGCCACAGTGGTCTACAAGGTCGGCCCGCTCGGCGTCGGCGCGCTGTTCGCGGCACGCGGCCTCGGGGCACTTCTGGGCCCGCTCCTGCTCCGTGGGGTCGTCCTCAAACGGCAGAGCTGGCTCCTGCCCGGCCTGGCCGTCTCGATGGCCACGTACGGCATCGCGTACCTGCTCGTCGGCCTGACCCCGTGGTTCTGGCTCGCGATCGTGCTCGTGATCGTCGCCCACATGGCCGGCGGCGGCAACTGGGCGATGTCCAGCCTGGCCCTGCAGCGCGAGGTACCCGACGAGCTGCGCGGCCGCGTGTTCAGCGCCGACGTGATGATCGCGATGCTGGCCGTGTCGTTCAGCCAGAGCGCGGCCGGTGCGCTCTCCGACCACGTCGACCCCCGGGTGATCGTGTCGGTGGGCGGGGCGATGACGCTGGCGTACGCCATCTGCTGGTCACTCGCGACCGCCCGCCTCCGCCGCCACCCCGAACCGGCCGCCGCCTGAGCAGTCCTATCCCATCGGCGGATAAGGATTCTGCTGCTGCACATACGGCTGCTGCGGCTGCTGCCCGAACTGCCCAGGAACCTGCGGCTGCTGCTGCCCGTACGACCCCGGCATCGGCTGCTGCCCGTACTGCCCCGGCATCGGCTGCCCGGGCATCTCCTGCCCGTACGACCCCTGCCCAGGCACCTGCTGCCCGTACGGAGCCTCAGGTGCGTGCGGCGCCATCATCGGACCCTGCGGCGCGGGCTGTCCCGGGTACTGGGGCTGCCCCGGCGCCTGCGGAGCCGTCCAGCCGCCGTACGGGAGCTGCGGTTTCGCCGGATCCTTGCGGGGGAGCGCGCCGCCGAGGATCACGAGGACGAGTCCCGTCATGTGAAGCAGCGACGTCACCACGTGCGCGATCCCGAAACCGATGAGCCGAAACGCGAAGAAGCTGAACACGATACCGAGCAGCATCATGACGCACCCGACCATCACCAGCACGGACGCGCGGCCGTTGCGCCGGATGGTCACGCCGGCCAGCACGATCCCGCCGAGCAGCAGGAGCAAATTGACGATGCCCGTGATCAGGCCCACTGTCTGGTACTCATGCAAGTCCACGGTCCGGATACTCCCACACCTCGATAAGCTCCGGACATGGTGATGATCTCCGCTCCGGCGACCAGTGCCAACCTGGGCCCCGGATTCGACTCCCTCGGCCTCGCGCTGACCCTGGCCGACGAGGTGCACGCGGACCTCGCCCCGTCTGGAGTCACAGTGGAGGTTGCCGGTGAGGGTGCTGGCGAGGTCCCGCTGGGCGAGCGCCACCTGATCGTCCGCTCGATGCGCGCCACCTTCGACGACCTCGGCGTACCCCAGCCCGGCCTGCGCCTGCGCTGTCTCAACCGGATCCCGCACGCCCGGGGCCTCGGCTCCAGCTCAGCGGCGATCGTGGCGGGTGTACTCGCCGCCCGGGCGCTGGCCGGCGCGCCCGACGACCGCGCGGAAGCCCTGCGGATGGCCAACGCGCTCGAAGGCCACCCGGACAACGTCGCTCCCTGCCTGCTCGGCGGCCTCACCATCGCGTGGACGGAGGACTCCGGAGCGAAGGCCGCCCGGCTGGATCCGCACCCCTCGGTACACCTGAAGGTTTTCGTGCCGGCGCAGCACGGTCTCACCGCGAAGGCCAGAGCGGCACTCCCCGCGACCGTGCCGCACGCGGACGCGGCCTTCAACGCCGGACGCGCCGCCCTGCTCCCGCACGCGCTGACCACCGCGCCGGAGCTGCTGCTCGCCGCGACAGAGGACCGGCTGCACCAGAGCTACCGCGCTTCCGGCGCGCCGGAGACCGCGGCACTGGTCGCGGCCCTCCGCGCCAGGGGACTACCCGCTGTAGTCAGCGGGGCGGGTCCAAGCGTCCTGGCTTTTGTTGCTGATACTGTTGACATATCCGAAATAACGGGGCAGAACTTCGCTGCCTGGCCCCTCGAAGTTGACCTCGGCGGCGCCCGGATATCTCATTAGCGACACGCGGGGGGTGACCCTGTTGCCGCAGCTAGGCAACGTTGACTACTCTTGACCCGGAACAGTCGCCGAAAGCGCGCGATCTTGACGGGGCCTCAAGCCCCGTTCCCCGTGGAAACTCCGCCCGCGGACTCCACACACCCCGAATGGATCGCGGGTTCACGGCAAGCCGCGCCCAGCGATAATCTTCGATCGGCGCCAGAAAAAGACTGATCCGCACCCGCGCGCATCTTGACGCGGGGATTCATGGGCCGTGTGGTGCTCGTGCCAGCTCTCTTCGGCGCCCGCCCCGGCCAAGCGATGGAAGGAAACCATTGAGCGACATCACCGACCAGAAGTCGGATGTCACCGACACCGCAGCGCCGGCCCAGCCGGAGACCGCTGGCACCTCCCGGCGTCGGCGCACAGGCACCGGCCTGCAAGCCATGCTCCTGCCGGAGTTGCAGACCTTGGCCTCGTCGCTCGGCATTTCGGGGACGGCGCGCATGCGTAAAGGCGAGTTGATCGCGGCAATCCAGACCACCCAGGGCTCAGCCCCGGCCGAGCCGAAGGCCGCCAAGGCCCCGGCCGAGGTCAAGGCCGCGCCCGCCGAGGCGAAGGCCGCCAAGGCCACGGCCCCGGCCGAGCAGCCCAGCCTGCCGGGCACCGAGCAGGCCGAGACGTCAGGCGCCCAGCAGCGGGCGCGCCGGGCCACCCGCCCGGCAGGCCCGCCGCAGCCGCGCGGCGAGCGTGCCTCCGAGGCCAAGGACACCGCTCCGGCCGAGGTCAAGGCCGCTGAGCACTCCAAGGCTGAGCACTCCAAGGCCGAGCAGCCCAAGGCCGAGCAGCAGAAGAGCGAGCAGGCAAAGGGCGAGCAGTCCCGCGCCGAGCAGCCTCGCGCTGAGCAGTCCCGCGCCGAGCAGTCCAAGGACGCCGAGCGCCCGCGTAACGAGCGCACCGAGCGTGCCGAGGGCGAGGGCGAGCAGGCCCCGCGCAACGAGCGCCGCGAGCGCGACCGTGACGGCCGCCGCGACCGCAACGAGCGCCGGGACCGCCCGGCCCGCGGCGAGCGTGCCGAGGAGCCGGCCCGCGCCGAGCAGACCAGCCGTGCCGACCGTGACGGTGGCGACGACGACGAGGACGGCGAGGGCCGCCGCGGCCGCCGCAGCCGGTTCCGTGACCGCCGTGGCCGCCGCAACGACCGCGGTGAGGGCGGCGGTCAGGAGCGCGAGCCGCAGTTCGCCGACGACGACGTGCTCGTCCCGGTGGCCGGCATCGTCGACGTCCTCGACAGCTACGCCTTCATCCGCACCACCGGCTACCTGTCGGGCCCCAACGACGTCTACGTCTCGATGTCACAGGTCCGCAAGTACGGGCTGCGCCGCGGTGACGCCGTCACCGGTGCCGTCCGCCAGGCCAAGGACGGCGAGCAGCGGCGGGACAAGTACAACCCGCTGGCCCGGCTCGACTCCATCAACGGCATGGAGGCCGACGCCGCCCGCAACCGGCCGGAGTTCTACAAGCTGACCCCGCTCTACCCGCAGGAGCGCCTGCGGCTGGAGACGGACCAGAACGTCCTGACCACCCGGGTCATCGATCTGGTGATGCCGATCGGCAAGGGCCAGCGTGCCCTGATCGTGTCGCCGCCGAAGGCCGGTAAGACCCTGGTCATGCAGGCGATCGCCAACGCGATCACCACGAACAACCCCGAGTGCCACCTGATGGTCGTCCTGGTCGACGAGCGTCCGGAAGAGGTCACCGACATGCAGCGCTCGGTGAAGGGTGAGGTCATCGCCTCCACCTTCGACCGTCCGCCGTCGGACCACACCACGGTCGCCGAGCTGTCGATCGAGCGGGCGAAGCGCCTGGTGGAGCTGGGGCACGACGTGGTGGTCCTGCTCGACTCGATCACCCGCCTGGGCCGCGCGTACAACAACGCGTCGCCCGCCAGCGGCCGGATCCTCTCGGGTGGTATCGACTCGACCGCGCTGTACCCGCCGAAGCGTTTCCTGGGTGCCGCGCGGAACATCGAGAACGGCGGCTCGCTGACGATCATCGCCACCGCGCTGGTCGAGACCGGCTCCACGGGTGACACGGTCATCTTCGAGGAGTTCAAGGGCACGGGTAACGCCGAGCTCAAGCTCGACCGGAAGATCGCCGACAAGCGGGTCTTCCCGGCCGTCGACGTCATCGCCTCCAGCACGCGGCGTGAGGAGATCCTCATGTCGAACGAGGAGATGGCGATCGTCCACAAGCTCCGCAAGGTGCTGCACGGGCTCGACCCGCAGCAGGCCCTGGAGCTGCTGCTGGACCGGCTGAAGAAGACCAGCACGAACGTCGAGTTCCTGATGCAGATCGCGAAGTCGACGCCGGGCGAGTAGTCCCAGCTAGCGAAACGGCCCGTATGTCTCATACGGGCCGTTTCCTTTTCCTGTGTACCGGTAAATCACGGTGGCCCCGGCCCCCTTCCCCGGGCAGACTCGATCCTCATGAGTGCCCGGCTGCGTGCGATCGCGAGCGAGACCGTCGCCATCGTCGAACGCGACGGCCACGTCCCGCTCGGCACCCGGCTGTACCTGCCGGAGGAGCCGGTCGCCACCCCGGATCTCACGCTCGCTCCGTCCATTGAGGTCACGGGCGAGTCCACTCTGGAGGCGGCGGCCCGTCTGGCTGCCGGAGACGGCGACCTCGCCGTGCTCAACTTCGCCTCCGCGAAGAACCCGGGCGGCGGCTTCCTCCGTGGCGCACAGGCCCAGGAGGAGAGCCTGGCCCGCTCGTCGGCGCTGTACGCGAGCCTCACCCAGGCCCCGGGGTTCTACTCCTTCCACCGCGCCCAGCGCGACCTGCTCTACAGCGACCGGGTGATCTATTCGCCGGGCGTGCTCGTCTTCCGTGACGACAAGGGCGGCTTCCTGCCCGGGTACCGGGTGGCGTTCCTGACCTCGGCCGCCCCGAACGCGGCGATGATCCGGCGTAACCAGCCGGAGGCGCTGCCCGCGATCCCGGCCGCACTGGCCAGGCGGGCCGGGCGGGTGCTGGACATCGCCGCGGCGCACGGGCACCAGCGGCTGCTGCTCGGGGCCTGGGGCTGCGGGGTGTTCGGCAACGATCCGGCCACTGTGGCCGGAGCCTTCGCGGCCGAGCTGGGCAGACGGCCCTGGTTCGGCCAGGTCACGTTCGCGGTCCTCGACCGCCAGCCCGGCCAGCCCGTTCTCTCTGCTTTCATCGCCGCTTTCGGCAAGTAAGTCCACTCTGGAGGAATCCCATGCTCCACCTCGACGAGGTGGTGGAACCCACCCTGCTCAAGACCATGATCGACGAGGGTTACGTCCGGGTGCGCCAGCACCCCGGCCAGCCGTACTCGATCTACAACTACTCGGAGAAGGCCCAGTACGAGTCCGTGTGGAACGCGGCGACCCTGGCCTGCCGTGGCCTGATCACCGACAGCCGTACCGGCGAGGTGCTGGCCCGGCCGTTCCGCAAGTTCTTCACGCACGGGCAGGCCGAGTGCGGCCCGCTGGACCTCGGCGCCCCGGTCACGGTGACCGACAAGGCCGACGGTTCGCTGGGCGTGCTGTTCCCGGCCGGGGACGGGTACGAGGTGGCGACGCGGGGTTCCTTCGTGAGTGACCAGGCCCTGCACGCGACGCGGCTGTGGCAGCGCAGGTACGGCGAGGTGCGGCCCCCGGACGGCGTGACGCTGCTGTTCGAGATCGTCTACCCGGCGAACCGGATCGTCGTCGACTACGGCGATCTCGACGACCTGATCCTGCTGGGCGGGGTGTCGATCGCGTCGGGCCGCACGGTACCGGCGGCCGGCATCGCGTGGCCGGGCCCGAAGGTGGACTCGTTCGGGTACGCGACCCTGGCCGAGGCGCTCGCCGCCCCGCCGCGCGACAACCGCGAGGGGCTGGTGGTGCACTTCGCGGGCACCGACGACCGCATCAAGATCAAGTATGCGGAGTACGTCGCGCTGCACAGGGTCGTCACGGGGCTCAATGCCCGTGTGGTCTGGGAGGCGCTGGTGGAAGATGGGTTCGGCGCGCTGGTCGAGCGGCTGCCCGACGAGTTCCACGACTGGGCGCGGTCGGTGTCCAGCGCTCTGCACGAGGAGGTGGCGGTGGCGGCGACGGGCATCGAGGCGGCGTACGCCGAGATCCTCGCGACCCTGCCCGAGGGCTGGACCCGCAAGGACTTCGCCCTGGCCGCCGCAGGGCACTCCGAACGCGGCTGCCTGTTCCTCCGCCTGGACAACCGGGACTACCGCCCGATGCTCTGGCAGCGGGTGAAGCCGGCCGCCGACTGGACCCCGGCCGGCCGGGTGTTCGGCGAGGAGAACGCGTGAAGGCCGGAGACCGCATGAAGCCTGGACAACACGTGAAGCATGGGGAACGCGTGACCGGCGCCGAGCCGGGCCCCACCCCGCGACGAGACGTGCGCGTGACGGAGAACGAGGAGAACGCGTGACCAAGAAGAAGGCCACCCTGACCGTCACCCGCGGTCTGCCCGGCTCCGGCAAGAGCACCTGGGCCAAGGGCCAGGAGGGTTCCGTCCGGGTCAACCGTGACGAGCTGCGCCGCATGCTGCACGGCTCCCGGCTGGGTACCGGCACGGCCGAGAAGCAGGTCGGCCTGGCCCAGCGGGCCGCGGTGGAAGCACTGCTGCGCAACGGGACGGACGTGATCGTCGACGACACGAACCTCCGCTCGCGCGTCGTCCGCGAGTTCGCCGAGCTCGCCGCGAACAGCGGAGCCGAGTTCGCTGTGGTGGACTTCACAGACGTGGACGTGGAGGAGTGCATCCGCCGCGACGCGCTCCGTACCGGCGAGGACCAGGTCGGCGAGGACGTGATCCGGGGCATGTACCAGCGGTACCTGGCCGGAAAGCAGCTCCCGCTCGCCATCCCGGCCGGCCTCGCCGAGGCGAACCCGGACGCCCCGTACAAGCCGCTCGACGGCGGGACGGAGGCCGTCCTGGTGGACATCGACGGGACGGTGGCGGTGATGGGCGCGCGCAGCCCGTACGACTGGCACCGGGTCGGCATCGACACGCCCAACGCGCCGGTCATCGCGGCCGTCCGCGCGATGCACGCCGCCGGGCACCAGGTCATCTACTGCTCCGGCCGCGACGAGGCGTGCCGGGCGGAGACGGAGGCGTGGCTGGCCGAGCACGTGGGCGTGCCCTACGTCGCCCTGCACATGCGCCCGGCCGGGGACCAGCGGAAGGACTCCATCGTGAAGAAGGAGATCTTCAACCGGGAGCTGCGGCACCAGTACAAGATCATTTGTGTGTTCGACGACCGGGCACAGGTGGTGCGGATGTGGCGCTCGCTGGGTCTCACGGTGATGCAGGTCGCAGAGGGCGACTTCTAGGTCCCGCCCGGCGGCACCCCGCCGGGCACGGCCCCCATCCGCCCTGCAATATCGCCAGCAACAAGGGCAAAAACCCTATATCACCCAGCCGCAGAACCCGGGTGACCGGCCAGCCGGCCCGGTGGCCCCGATGCGGCGGGAATAGCCGCCCCGTGGCAGACTGTTACGTCGGCCAGGTACCGGTTCACGTCCCGCGAACGGCGCGGTGGCGACCCGGCGACCCCCGTGTGAGAGGACCGCGAGATGCGCAAGGACATTCACCCGGAGTACGTAGTGACCGAGGTCACCTGCTCCTGTGGCAGCACCTTCTCGACCCGCAGCACCGTGAAGAGCGGCTCGCTGCACGTCGAGACGTGCTCCGCCTGCCACCCGTTCTACACCGGCAAGCAGCGGATCCTGGACACCGGCGGCCGCATCGCCAAGTTCCAGCAGAAGTACGCGAAGAAGACCGCGGCCAAGTAGCTACGCAGACGCCGCCCACTCCTCGATCCGAGGGGTGGGCGGCGTTCGCTTATCCCGCACCACTTCTTCCGAGGCGCCGCCCGAACCCCAGACGCAGGTCGCCTCCATCCTCGAACCCAGGAGTCAAGGAATGAGCACCGACCGCCTGTCCGCGCTGCTCGCGGAGCACGCCGACCTGGAAAAGCAGCTCGCGGACCCGGCGATCCACGCCGACCAGGCCCTCGCCCGCCGGGTGGGCCGCCGCTACGCAGAGCTCAACGGCATCGCCGCCGCCGCCAAGGAACTCGAACAGGCCCGCGAGGACCTCGCAGCGGCCCAGGAACTCGCCACCGAGGACGAGGCCTTCGCCGCCGAGGCCGCCGAGCTGACCGAGCGCATCCCCGTCATCGAGGAGAAGCTCTCCGAGCTGCTGCTCCCGCGCGACCCCAACGACGCCAAGGACGTGATCATCGAGATCAAGGGCGGCGAGGGCGGCGAGGAGGCGGCACTCTTCGCCGGCGACCTGCTCCGCATGTACCTGCGCTACGCCGAGAAGCACGGCTGGGTCGCCGAGGTCATCGACTCGGAGCAGACCGACCTCGGCGGGTACAAGGACGTGTCCGTCGCGGTGAAGACCAAGGGCGTGCCGGACGAGGGCCGCGGCGTGTGGTCCCGGATGAAGTACGAGGGCGGCGTGCACCGCGTCCAGCGCGTGCCGGCCACCGAGTCCCAGGGCCGCATCCACACCTCAGCGGCCGGCGTGCTCGTGCTCCCGGAGGCCGAAGAGGTCGACGTCGAGATCAACCAGAGCGACCTGCGGATCGACGTCTACCGCTCCGGCGGCCCCGGCGGCCAGTCCGTCAACACCACCGACTCCGCCGTCCGGATCACCCACATCCCGACCGGCGTCGTCGTCAGCTGCCAGAACGAGAAGTCGCAGCTCCAGAACAAGGAATCGGCCATGCGCGTCCTCCGCGCCCGCCTCCTGCTCCACGCCCAGGAACAGGCAGCGGCCGAGGCCTCCGACCAGCGCAAGGCCCAGGTCCGCACGATGGACCGCTCCGAGCGCATCCGGACCTACAACTTCCCGCAGAACCGGATCTCCGACCACCGGATCGGCTTCACCGCCTACAACCTCGACCTGGTCCTCAACGGCGAACTCGACGGCGTCCTCGACGCCCTCTCCACCGCCGACCGCGAAGCCAGGATCGCAGGCGAAGAACTAGGCCGTAAGTAGCTGGTTGTGCCGACCCGGTGAGCGAAAATCTGAGCTGCGCAACGCAAAAGCCCGTGTACAACCAGTACACGGGCTTTCNCGTTGCTTGTCAGATTTCCGCTCACCGGGCCACCTCAGGTCAGATCAAAACCAAAGACCAAGTACCAAACCCTCATCTTGTACCTGTCAGCGAGCCCTCGCCGTAGGCCAGCGTCCTCCGCCGGGAAGAACACCAGGACCGAAAGCCCGGGGCGGCCGGCGGCTCAGCAGCGGGCCGAACTCCGGCCGCCCGGCTCATCGCTGTCCGCATACCGGTGTTGTATGTGGACAGGCTCAATGCGCAGTCCAGCGTCGTCCTCACCGGGCCCAAACGGTCTCAGCTGGCCCAGGGTGTCTGCTTGGCTCTTAGCATCGCGACGTCTGCGTTCGTGAAGGCTGAGGCGACCGTGTCGGCGCCGTTCGTCTCTGACCAGCCGATCGTCACGCCGACCGGGGTGCCGGGGACGATCGACTCCCAGTCCTCGGCGCGGATGGCCGTGGCGACGCGGCGGGCGATCTCGTAGGCCTCGGCTAGCTGCGTCTCGGGCAGGACGAGGACGAACTCGTCGCCGCCGTAGCGGGCCACGAAGTCGCCGCGCCGGATCACGCGGGCCAGGATCGCGGCGATCCGCTGGAGCACGGCGTCGCCGGCCAGGTGGCCGTGCGCCGTGTTGATCGCCTTGAACTTGTCGAGGTCGACCACGCCGAGGATCGCCGACTGGCCGCGCTGGGACATCGTCGTCACGTAGTGCTCGAGGTGGCGGCGGTTGGCGAGGCCGGTGAGCGGGTCCGTGAGGGCCTGGCCGTGGTACTGGGCCACGGTCCGCCGCAGGTCGGCATGGTCGAGCCAGGCCGCGACCCCGTCGACGAACAGGTCGCGGAGCTTGTCGGTGTGCGCGGAGGCGAGCCGGAAGGCGTGCCGGTCCTCGCGGTACGCGGCGGCCGGGTCGTTCGCCCGGAGGTGGGCCAGGGCGCGCAGCCGGGGTGGTTCGGCGGGGCCGAGGGAGTCGGGGGAGACCTCGAGCTGGCCGAGCCGGACGAGTGCCTCGATCGGGCGGCCGTCGGCGATGGTCAGGCACACGTCGCCGAGGTGGCGCAGGTCGCGGGATCTGGCGCTGTCGCCGACGTGCCGGAGCATCCGCCGGGCGTCGACGTCGATCGGCTCGCCGAGGGCGGCCAGCCGGGCGGCGGCGTAGCCGAAGTTGCCCTGGATCGAGGGGCGTAACCGGGCGAGGGTGTTGGTCTCGACGTACCGCCACAGCTCGTTGTAGACGTCGCGGAGCACGCGCAGGCAGCCGTCCGTGTCGCCGGTGTGGTCGAGCGCCACGGCCAGCCGGAGCCTTACCCGAGGTGTGGCCAGGTCCTCCTCAGGCAGCCCGACCTCCGCGCCGACCTCACGGGCCCGCTCGATCGCGCCGAGCGCGTGCCCGTGGAACCCGATGTAGGAGTACGACAGGGCGAGGTTGTGCCAGCCGAGGGCCGTGTCTGGGTTCGGCGGGGATACCGAGGCCAGGGACCGTGCACTGTGGACGAGGTGGGTCACGCACTGGTCGAGGGAGCCGCGGCTGTGGGCGACGATCGCGGCGATGGCGTGCGCGCGGCCGGCCAGGCCCGGGTCGTACCACTTCTTCAGCGCGGCGAAGACCTCCTCCACCGCGGAGGCGCAGTCGACGGTCCGGCCCAGGTTGATCAGGGCTGACAGGCGCAGGACCAGAGCTTGCGCGCACTCTTCGGGGTCGCTCGTGCTGGCGGCGAGCCGCTCGGCGAGAGCTGCCGCCTCTGCGGAACGGTTGGCACGCAACAGCCGGCGGATGCGCTCGATCGTGGAGACCACGCGATAACCCCCCTTCCGGTGCGGCTCAAAGCTGGCAGTGATGATTATGGGGTGTACGGAGCCAGTAAGGACATGCCCGGACGGGTGATCGCTGAAGCGACTTCGCGTCTGAGGGCGGCAGGAGTCGGGTCGGCGAGGGTGGATGCCGAACTTCTCGCGGCATTTGTTTTAGATGTTCCCCGGGGCAGACTGCCGCTGGTGGACACTTTCCCCCCATTGTTAAAAGACCGTTACGAAGCGCTCATCGCCCGCCGCGCGCAGCGGGTACCTCTCCAGCATCTGACCGGGCGGGCGCATTTCGCCGGCTTCGACCTGGCTGTCGGGCCAGGGGTGTTCGTGCCGAGGCCGGAGACCGAGCTGCTCGCCGCCTGGGGGCTGTCGAAGGTCCAGAGCGGGATCGGGGTCGACCTGTGTTCCGGCTCCGGTGCCATCGCGCTGGCCCTGCGCACCAGGATATCCACTGTGTACGCCGTGGAGCAGTCCCCGGAGGCCCTGGACTGGCTGCAGCTCAACACCCGGGACACGGACATCACGGTCGTGCACGCCGACGTGACTGATCCGTCCACTCTGGCCGGTCTGGACGGCACGGTCGACCTCGTGCTGACCAATCCGCCGTACGTGCCGACGACGGCCGTGCTGGAGCCGGAGGTCGCCGACCACGACCCGCACCTGGCGTTGTTCGGCGGGGAGGACGGGCTGAGCGTGATCCGTCCGCTGGTCGTACGTGCCGCCGCGTTGCTCCGTAAAGGCGGATATTTCGGTATGGAGCATGATGACTCTCATGGCGAGTCCGTGCCGGCCCTGCTCCGCGACTCCGGGGACTGGGCCGACATCACGGACCACCTCGACCTGGCAGGCAGGCCCCGATTCGTGACGGCGGTACGCGTGTGACTATTCCTGAAGCAATTTCAGCTATTCGCGACGGCGGGCTCGTCGTCATGCCGACCGACACCGTGTACGGGCTGGCAGCCGACCCGTTCAATAAAGAAGCTGTCGATTTGCTGCTCACGGTCAAGGGCCGTGGCCGGGAAAAGCCGTCGGGAATCCTCATCGGCGACTGGGAACAGCTTCCGCTCGTCGCGGCCCCGCTGCCCGGCGTCGCGCGGATGCTCGCTGACAAGTACTGGCCCGGCGCGCTTTCCCTCGTCGTCTGGCAGGCCGAGGGGCTCGGCTGGGACCTGGGGGAGACTGGCGGCACGGTGATGGTCCGCATGCCTGCCGACCCGGTGGCCCGTGACCTCCTCAGCCAGGCTGGCCCCCTCGCCGTCTCCAGTGCGAACCTCCACGGCGAGCCGGCCGCGACGACCTCAGCCGAGGCCCGCCGCCAGCTCGGCGACCGCGTGACCGTGTATCTCGACAACGGGCCGTCGGCAGTCGGTACCGCGTCGACCATCGTCCGGTGCACGACGGACGAGATCGAGGTGCTCCGAGAGGGTGCTGTGAGCGTGGCTGAGATCGCAGCCGCCGTGCGAGACTTTCACCCGTGATGCTCTACGACTGCTCGAAGCTGGCCGAGCGCGAGCGTGGCCTGACCGCCGCCGTCGAGGCCGCCCAGCGCGGCGACCTGGTGGTCTTCCCGACCGATACCGTGTACGGGCTGGGCTGCGACGCCTTCAAGTCCTGGTCGGTCGGCACCCTGCTGCGGGCGAAGGGCCGGGGCCGCGAGATGCCGACCCCGGTCATGGTCGCGTCCCGGCAGATGCTCGACGGCCTGGTCTACGGGCTGCCGCAGGCCGCGCGGGACCTGGTCGAGGCCTTCTGGCCCGGCCCGCTGACCGTCCTCGTGGAGCACGCGCCCAGCCTCGACTGGGATCTCGGCGAGACCGACGGCGTGATCCAGGTCCGGATGCCGCTGCACCCGGTCGCGCTCGACCTGATCCGCGAGGTCGGCCCGATGGCCGTGTCCAGCGCGAACAAGAAGGACTCCGCGCCGGCGCACACCGCGGAGGAGGCCAAGGAACAGTTCGGCTACGAGGTCGGCGTGTACCTGGAGGCCGGCCCAGCCGAGCAGCACCTCGCCTCGACCATCGTCGACTGCACCACCCCGACGCCGAAGGTGCTGCGGGTCGGCGCGCTGTCCCTGCTGGAGCTGCGTGAGATCAGCCCCGGCATCGTGGAGGAGCTGGCGTGACCCCGTTCTCCGTACTGCAGGTGTGCATGGGCAACATCTGCCGGTCGCCGATGGCCGAGCGGCTGTTCGTGCTGGCGCTGGGGGAGCACGCGGAGCTGGTGTACAGCCACAGTGCCGGTACCGGCGGCTGGCACCAGGGCAACCCGATGAACCCGCCGGCCGCCCGCCAGGTCCTCGCCAGGGGTGGTGACGACTCCGGTTTCGGGGCCCGCCAGCTCGTCGCGGGGCATGTCGAGGCGTCCGACCTGATCCTGACGGCGACGACGGAGCAGTACGACTACGTGCTGTCCATGTGCCCGGACGCCGCGCCCCGGACGTTCGTCCTCGGCCAGTTCGGCCGTCTCCTCACCGGGCACGCCAGCGAGCTGCCGGCCTTCTCCGGCGACGCCGACTCGCTGTACGCGCGGGGGATCGCGCTGGTCAAGGCGCTTGACGGGGCGCGGGGCGGCTCCCGCCCGGTACCAGGTGATGATCTTGAGGATCCCTACGGCCTGAGCGAGGCGACGTACACCCGGATCGCCGATGAGATCGAATCCACCATCAAACCGCTGGCCGCGAAGCTGACCAGGACCGACACGTAGACTGGCGTCCATGCTGACCCGTGCCGCCCTGACCCGGCGTCTCAACCACCTGCCCGTCCCGCTCGCGGTGACCGGCGGCGCCCTGGTTCTCGCCGCGATCATCGGCCTGGTCCTCGCCGGCTGGGCTGGTGCTGCGGGAGCCGCGCTCGGCGTCGCGCTGGTCGGCGTCAGCTACGTCGTCTCCAGCGTCGTCGTGGCCTGGGCCGACGCGGTCAATCCCAAGCTGACCATGCCCGCGGGCCTCGGGGTGTACGCGGTGAAGTTCGGCCTGCTCGGCTCCTCGCTGGGCGCGATCAGCGCCACCGGCTGGGCCGGCCTGAAGCCGATGGGCTTCGCTGTGATTGGCGCCACTCTCTGCTGGACCTTCGCGCACGCGGTGTGGCTGTGGAAGGCCCGCCTGCCGTACGTCGAGATCGAGCAGCGTTAGTGCTCTGTTGGCTTGTTTGTCACACTACTGGCGCCCTGCTGTGAGCGGAGTTACGGTGAACCATTGCACTCGCGCAGTTCGCCGGGGGTCGATGTCAGTCATCCGACCGCCGGCTGATATCGTCTGCGCGTCATGACCGACAAGAACGAGCCGCCGAAGCGCCCGCAGTCATCTGCCCAAGGCGCGAATGTCGGCTGGACAGCCGTCGGCTACCTGATCGCTGGCATCGGCGTGTGGGGTGGCATCGGCTACCTCGTCGATCTGTGGCTGGACGTGCCCATGCACTTCGGCCTGATGATCGGGATGATGCTCGGCATGGCGGGTGCGGTCTACCTGATCGTCAAGAAGCTTGGCGCGTAAGCGCTTCCCGTCAGGACTACGAAGGATGGTGCGGTGAGCGACTCGATCGTCCTTGCCCAGGATCTGCCCTGGCCGCCGAAGGTGGACGACTTCTTCCTGGACGGCCTGTTCGGGTTGGACAACTGGCTCACGAAGTTCACCCTCATGGTGTGGCTGGCCGTCATCGTGCTGATCGTCCTGTTCACCCGCGCGATGCGTAAGCCAGCGCTGGTCCCGACCCGCGGCCAGTGGTTCGCCGAGTCGGTCTACGGCTTCGTCCGGGACAGCATCGGCAAGGAGATCATCGGCAAGGACGCGCACCGCTTCGTGCCGTACCTGACGGTGCTGTTCTGCTTCGTGGCCTTCACGAACATCTACGGCATCATCCCGCTGGCGCAGATCTCGCCGAACACGCACTACGCGTTCCCGCTGACGCTGGCCCTGATCTCGTACATCATGTTCAACTGGGTCGGCATCAAGAAGAAGGGCGCCGCGCGCCACTTCAAGGACATGATCTACCTGCCGGACGCCCCGATGTGGCTGCAGCCGCTGCTGATCCCGATCGAGTTCATCTCGAACCTGGTGGTCCGCCCGGTCACGCTGTCCGTGCGTCTGTTCGCGAACATGTTCGCCGGTCACCTGATCCTGCTGGTCTTCACCGTCGGTGGCTTCATGCTGCTGGGCGCGGACAACTTCGCCCTCAAGGGCGTGTCGGTCGTGTCCTTCCTGCTGGCCATCGCCATGACGCTCTTCGAGGCGTTCGTCGCGATCCTGCAGGCATACATCTTCGTCCTCCTCAGCGCCACGTACATCGAAGGCGCTCTGGCGGAAGAACACTGATAGACCCCCGTTAGCTGTCCCGCGTGACAGTCACGCGAGATAACCAGGAGGAATTCCCGCAATGATCGACGTTCTCGCCGCCAACGGCGTCACCGGCAGCCTCAGCTCGATCGGGTACGGCCTCGCGGCCATCGGCCCGGGCATCGGTGTGGGTATCGTGTTCGCCGCCTACATCCAGGCGACCGCCCGTCAGCCCGAGTCCGCTGGCCTGACCCGCGCCTACCTGTTCATGGGCTTCGCGATGTCCGAGGCGCTCGCCCTGTTCGGCCTGGCCCTCGCGTTCGTCTTCCAGGACGGCGCTGCTTAGTCCTCGCTCCGCTACCTAGGGACGGGAGCACACCATGATTCTCGCTCAGGGGGGCCACAACCCCCTCATTCCGATCTGGCAAGAGATCGTTGTCGGGTCGATCGGTTTCGCGCTGCTCTGCTTCGTGCTGATCAAGTTCGTCTTCCCGAAGATCGAGCAGTCGTACCAGGCGCGGGTCGAGGCGATCGAAGGCGGCCTCGAGCGCGCCCAGACCGCCCAGGCCGAGGCCAACACGCTGCTGGAGCAGTACAAGCAGCAGCTCGCCGAGGCGCGTGCCGAGGCGGCCAGCATCCGTGACGAGGCGCGTGCCGACGCGGGCGCGATCAAGGACGACATCCTTGCCGCGGCCCGTGAGGAGCAGGAGCGCATCATCGCGGCCGGCCGCGAGCAGCTCACTGCCGACCGGCAGGCTCTGCTGCACGAGCTGCGCACCGAGCTGGGCACCCTGTCCGTCGAGCTGGCCAGCCGGATCGTCGGGGAGTCGCTGGCTGACGAGGCCCGTAAGAAGGGCACCGTCGACCGGTTCCTCGCCGAGCTCGAGTCCGCTCCCGCCGGGCGGCGCTGATGCAGGCCGCCAGCCGGGAGTCCTACGCGGCGGTCGCCGACCGGCTCAACGCCTACGCGGCCTCCGCGTCGGTGGAGGAGCTGGCCCAGGCCGCCGGTGACATCCTGGACGTCGCAGCCCTGCTGGGCCGCGAGCCGGGCCTGCGCCGGGCACTCGCCGACATCAACCGCACGGCTGAGGAGCGTTCCGCGCTGCTCACCGGGCTGCTGACCGGCAAGGTCTCCGCCGGAGCGCTCGACCTGCTCGGCCAGCTGGCCGCCGGTCACTGGTCCACCCCGCTCGACCTCGTGTCGGCTGGGGAGCGGCTCGGTGCCGAGGCGCTGCTGGCCAGCGCCGAGCGTGGCGGGAACCTGGCGGAGGTCGAGGACGAGCTGTTCCGCTTCGGCCAGGTCGCCGCGGGTGACCGCGGGCTGGCCGGCGCGGTCAGCGACTCGACGGCTCCGGTGGCCCGCAAGGCCGCCCTGGTCCGCGAGCTGCTGGACGGCAAGGCCGCCCCGGTGACGGTGCGGCTGGCCGAGCTGGCCGTGGCTGGTTTCGAGGGCCGTGGCTTCACCCACTCGGTGACCCGGCTCGTCGAGCTGGCCGCCGAGCGGCGCGAGCAGACCGTCGCGTACGTGACCGTCGCGATCCCGCTGGATGTCCAGCAGGAGCAGCGGCTGGTCGCGGAGCTGTCCCGCCAGTACGGCCGGCAGATCACCGCCAAGGTGTCCGTCGAGCCGAAGGTGCTGGGTGGCATCAGCGTGCAGGTCGGCCACGACCTGTGGGACGGCACGGTCGCGCGGCGGCTCGCCGACTCCCGTAACGCCCTCGCCGGGCGCAAGTAGACCGACTTATCCAGCGCCTGAGCCGTGATCTGCGGGAAGAGCGCGCACCGAGGGAATAGAGGAAGCTGAGGATGGCCGAGCTGACCATCTCGTCGGAGGAGATCCGGGGCGCCCTGGAGCGCTACGTCTCCTCGTACAAGCCGGAGATCTCCCGCGAGGAGGTCGGCGTCGTCTCCGACACCGGTGACGGCATTGCCCACGTCCAGGGCCTGCCCTCGACGATGGCGAACGAGCTGCTGGAATTCGCTGACGGCACCCTGGGTGTCGCCCTGAACCTCGACGCCCGTGAGATCGGTGTCGTGATCCTGGGTGACTTCGGCGGGATCGAGGAGGGCCAGCCGGTCAAGCGCACCGGCCGGGTGCTCTCGGTGCCGGTGGGCGACAACTTCCTGGGCCGGGTCGTCGACCCGCTGGGTAACGCCATCGACGGTCTCGGTGACATCGAGGCTGAGGGCCGCCGCGAGCTGGAGCTGCAGGCTCCGAACGTCATGGCCCGTAAGTCGGTGCACGAGCCGCTGCACACTGGGATCAAGGCCATCGACGCCATGACCCCGATCGGCCGTGGCCAGCGCCAGCTGATCATCGGTGACCGTAAGACCGGTAAGACCTCGGTCGCGCTGGACGCCATCATCAACCAGAAGGCCAACTGGGCTTCCGGCGACCCGAAGAAGCAGGTCCGCTGCATCTACGTCGCCATCGGCCAGAAGGCTTCCACCATCGCGTCCGTGAAGGGCACGCTGGAGGAGGCCGGCGCCATGGAGTACACGACCATCGTGGCCTCCCCGGCGTCCGACCCGGCCGGCTTCAAGTACCTGGCTCCGTACACCGGCTCGGCGATCGGCCAGCACTGGATGTACGGCGGCAAGCACGTCCTGATCGTCTTCGACGACCTGACGAAGCAGGCCGAGGCGTACCGCGCCGTGTCGCTGCTGCTCCGCCGCCCGCCGGGCCGTGAGGCCTACCCGGGTGACGTCTTCTACCTGCACTCGCGTCTGCTGGAGCGTTGCGCGAAGCTGTCCGACGAGCTGGGCGCTGGCTCGATGACCGGTCTGCCGATCATCGAGACGAAGGCCGGCGACATCGCGGCGTTCATCCCGACCAACGTGATCTCGATCACCGACGGCCAGATCTTCCTCGAGGAAGGCCTGTTCAACTCGGGTGTGCGTCCGGCGATCAACGTCGGTACCTCGGTGTCCCGCGTGGGTGGTGCCGCGCAGGAGAAGCCGCTGCGCAAGGTTTCCGGCCGTCTGCGCCTCGACCTGGCCCAGTACCGTGAGCTGGAGGCCTTCGCGGCCTTCGCCTCCGACCTGGACGCCGCGTCGCGTTCGCAGCTTGAGCGTGGTGCCCGGATCGTGGAGCTGCTCAAGCAGCGCAACTACGCTCCGTTCCCGCCGGCCGAGCAGACCGTCTCGATCTGGGCCGGTACCGAGGGCAAGCTCGACGACCTGCCGGTCGCTGAGGTCAGCCGGTTCGAGGGCGAGTTCCTCCAGTACGTGCGGCACTCGCACGCTGGTGTCCTGGCGAGCATCGCCGCCGGTTCGTGGGACGACGACATCGTGGCCGAGCTCGAGGGCGCGGTGACCAAGTTCAAGAACATGTTCCTGGCCGCCGACGACGCGATCCGGATCAACGAGGCTCCCGCGACCCCGCTGGAAGGCGAAGAGCGGACCGAGACCGTCACCCGCGTGACGAGGTAGGTAAACAATGGCCGGGCAGGTACGAGTTCTTCGTCGGCGGATCAAGACGACCCAGTCGACGAAGAAGATCACCAAGGCGATGGAGCTGGTCGCGACCAGCCGCATCGCCAAGGCGCAGGAGCGGGTGGCAGCCTCGCTGCCGTACGCGACCGCGATCACCGGCGTCCTGACCGCGCTGGCCTCCAACACCTCCAGCAGCCACCCGCTGCTGGAGGCGCGCCCTCGGGTGCGCCGGGCCGGCGTGGTCCTGATCACCAGTGACCGCGGCCTGTGCGGCGGCTACAACGCCAACGCGATCCGCACGTGCGAGCAGCTGATCGCCCGCCTGAAGGCGGACGGCAAGGAAGTCGCGCTGTACGCCGTCGGCCGCAAGGCCGTTGGCTACTACACGTTCCGCGGCCGCGAGCTGGCCGGGAGCTGGACTGGCTTCTCCGAGCAGCCCCGCTTCAGCGACGCCCAGGAGATCGGCAAGACCCTGATCCAGGCGTTCGTGCACGGGGCCGACGACTCCGACGACGGCCACCACGGCGACGACGGCGTGCTCGGCGTTGACGAGCTGCACATCGTGTACACCCAGTTCAAGTCGCTGATGACCCAGGTGCCGGAGGCGAAGATCTTCGCGCCGATGCAGGTCGAGGAGACGACGGGTGAGCTGCTGCCGGCGTACGAGTTCGAGCCGGAGGCCGAGGAGCTGCTGGACGCGCTGCTGCCGAAGTACATCAACACGCGGCTCTACGCCGCGCTGCTGGACTCGGCTGCCAGTGAGTCGGCCTCTCGCCGCCGGGCGATGAAGAGCGCCACCGACAATGCGGAAGAAATGATCAAGAGCCTGAAGCGCGAGATGAACTCCGCGCGCCAGGCCGGGATCACCCAGGAAATCAGTGAGATCGTCGGCGGCGTGGACGCGCTCGCGGCGGCGGGGAGTGAATGATGACTACTGACACCAAGACGGGCGTCGGGCGGGTCGTCCGGGTCATCGGCCCGGTCGTCGACGTTGAGTTCCCGCGCGACGCGATGCCCGCGCTGTTCAACGCCCTCCGGACGGACGTGACCCTCAGCGAGGGCACCAAGACCCTGACCCTCGAGGTCGCCCAGCACCTCGGCGACAACGTCGTGCGGGCCATCTCGATGCAGCCCACCGACGGCATGGTCCGTGGCGGCGAGGTCCGTGACACCGGTGCCGCGATCAGCGTGCCAGTCGGCGACGAGACCAAGGCCCACGTGTTCAACGTCCTCGGCGACGTTCTCAACCTCAAGGAGGGCGAGAAGTTCGAGGTCGCCGAGCGCTGGCCGATCCACCGGCCCGCGCCGCCGTTCGCCTCGCTCGAGCCGAAGACCGAGATGCTGGAGACCGGCGTCAAGGTGATCGACCTGCTCGCCCCGTACGTCAAGGGTGGCAAGATCGGTCTGTTCGGTGGTGCCGGTGTGGGTAAGACGGTGCTCATCCAGGAGATGATCATCCGTGTGGCCCGTAACTTCGGTGGTACATCGGTCTTCGCCGGCGTGGGTGAGCGGACCCGTGAGGGTAACGACCTGATCCACGAGATGACCGAGGCCGGCGTGTTCGCCGACACCGCCCTGGTCTTCGGCCAGATGGACGAGCCGCCGGGCACCCGTCTGCGGGTCGCGCTGTCGGCGCTGACGATGGCCGAGTACTTCCGGGACGTCAAGGGCCAGGAGGTGCTGCTCTTCGTGGACAACATCTTCCGGTTCACCCAGGCAGGTTCTGAGGTGTCCACCCTGCTGGGCCGCATGCCCAGCGCCGTGGGTTACCAGCCGAACCTCGCGGACGAGATGGGTCAGCTCCAGGAGCGGATCACCTCGGTGCGTGGTAAGGCCATCACCTCGCTCCAGGCGATCTACGTGCCCGCCGACGACTACACCGACCCGGCGCCGGCCACCACGTTCGCCCACCTGGACGCGACCACCAACCTCGAGCGGAAGGTGTCCGACAAGGGCATCTACCCGGCCGTTGACCCGCTGGCCTCGTCCAGCCGGATCCTCGCGCCCGAGTACGTGGGCGCCGAGCACTACGCGGTCGCCTCCGAGGTGAAGCGGATCCTGCAGAAGTACAACGACCTGCAGGACATCATCGCCATCCTCGGCATGGACGAGCTGTCCGAAGAGGACAAGATCACCGTGGCGCGTGCCCGGCGGATCGAGCGGTTCCTGTCGCAGAACACCTACGCCGCCAAGCAGTTCACCGGCGTCGAGGGCTCGACGGTGCCGATCAAGGAGACCGTCGAGGCGTTCAAGAAGATCTCCGAGGGCGAGTACGACCACGTGCCCGAGCAGGCCTTCTTCATGTGCGGTGGCCTCGACGACCTCGAGCGCAACTACCACGAGCTGACCAAGTAAGTCAGATCAGCCGTAAGGAAAGCCCCGTGTGCCACTCCGGCACGCGGGGCTTTTCCCTTTCCACGAACAAGAACCTCAGTGTGTACCCGCTGTCGCGACCGTCGTGATCGCGACGCCCACGACGATGACCGCCATCCCGGCGGCGGCGGCCGGGCTCAGCACGTCGCCGAACAGGTACCGGCTGGCGACCGCCACGAGCACGATCCCGGCCCCCGACCACAGCGAGTACGTGATCGCGATCGGCACCCCCATCCGGACCACGACGGAGTCCAGGTAGAACGACAGCGTGTACCCGGCGAGCAGCCCGACCGTCGGCCACAGCCGCGTGAAGCCGTCGGACACCTTCACCAGCAGTGTCGCCCCGACCTCGACGAGGATCGCGAGCGCGAGCAGCAGCCACTTCACCACTTCTGCACGATAGGCCGGTACGGGCGGCCGGGGCCGCCGATCACGGGACTGCGGGGACCGGGTGGCTCCCATAGGCTGGTGATCATGAGTGACTTCGTGAGCCACCTGCCGATCGGCGAGCGCATCCCGATGCCGGAGGGTGGCATCCCGTTCTGGGAGATCTTCCCGTACGAGGGCGACCTCCAGATCAAGGTTCTCGACGAGCCGGTCGTCCCCGAACCGCCCCGGCGCGGCGAGGCGGGCCCGGAGGACTGCGGCTGCCAGGAGGGCTTCAGGAACCCGCTCTGGTCCGACGACCACTGGGTACTCGTCGGCCCGGAAGAACCAGCGGCCCTGCCGGCCGTGGTCCTCATCAAGCCCAAGGGCCACTACGACCTGATGACCCTCCCGCCGGAACGCTCGGCGGAACTCGGCCCCATGCTCCAGCGCGCCGAACGCGCGATCATGAGCCTCGGGGGCATCGCCCGCGTCCACGTCAACCGCTGGGGTGACGGCGGCGCCCACCTGCACGTCTGGCTGATCGCCCGCCCGGAGGGCATGCTCCAGTTCCGGGGCACCTGCCTGCCGCTCTGGGACGATGTGCTGCCCAAACTCCCCGCCGAGGTGTGGGCTGGCA
This sequence comes from Longispora albida DSM 44784, assembly GCF_000379825.1. Taxonomy (GTDB): domain Bacteria; phylum Actinomycetota; class Actinomycetes; order Mycobacteriales; family Micromonosporaceae; genus Longispora; species Longispora albida. Next base: position 487,104 of record NZ_KB903833.1, on the reverse strand, counting down.
ACCGCCGCCGGATCGCCGCCGCGATGGCGGCCGAGGGTGGCGTGTCCCACATCTGACGTCAGGTGCCCGGGCGATTTTCAGCTGACCGGGTCACCCAGTAGGATCGAGAACGTTCCCCGTCTTCGCGCATAGGAGTGTCGTCAAAGTGGCGAAGAAGCTGCATGTTGAGCTCGTGGCCGTCGAGGAGAAGGTCTGGGCTGGCGAGGCTGAGATGGTCAGCGCCCGCACGACCGAGGGCGAGCTTGGTGTGCTGCACGGGCACGCCCCCCTGATGGGCAAGCTCGCCGAGCCGGGCGAGGTCCGGATCAAGGGCACCGAGGAAGGCGACCTGGCGTTCATCGTCAACGGCGGCTTCCTGTCGGTCACCGGCGAGGGCGTCACGGTGCTCGCGGAGACCTGCGAGCCCGCCACCGCGGTAGCAGCGCACTAGCTCGGGCCGGGCGCCGATGCGAGCGGTAACAGCGATCGGGATCGGCGTCCTCACCCTGCTCTGCCTGCTGGCAGCGATCTACCTCCGCCGCTTCGTGATCACACGGGGCGGCGGAACCATAGACATGACCTTCCGGCTCACGGCCAGCGTGCCCGGCCGGGGCTGGTCGGCTGGCTTCGCGCGCTTCGCGGGCCGGGAGCTGCGCTGGTACAGGCTGTTCAGCCTCTCCTGGCGCCCCCGCAGGGTCCTGCTGCGCCCCGAGCTGGTCGTCGCGGCCAAACGGCAGCCAGAGGGCGCCGAACGCGTCTCCGTGCCGCCGGACAGCGTCATCCTCCGGATCACCACGCCACGCGGGCCGGTCGAGATCGCGTTCGCGGAAGCGGCCCTCAGCGGCTTCCTCTCCTGGCTCGAAGCAGCACCCCCAGGACCCGTAGGCCCCCGGGGCTCCGCCACTCCCGAACTACCGACCCGGTGAGCGAAAATCTGAGCTGCGCATAAAAAGCTCCCAAGTACACCAGTACTAGGGAGCTTTTTCTGCTTGTCAGATTTCCGCTCACCGGGCCACCGCGTCTTAGAGCAAGATCAAGGTCAGGAGCGAAGAGCTTCAGGTGGTACTGAAGTCCTGAGCGTGATCCTTTGCCCATTCGGCGAAGGGGCGGGCTGGGCGGCCTAGGAGCTGCTGGATGTGGTTGGTGACGGGTTCGGGGGTGAGGGCCATTGCTGCCCAGCCGTTCAGGGCCTGGTCGGCGAAGTCGGTGTTGCCGCCGAAGGCCTCGGCCAGGCCGGGGCGGAACACCTCGGCGGGTACCTCTTCGAGGCGGACCGGGCGGCCCAGGGCCTCGCCGATCAGGCGGACCTGGTCGGCGAACGTGACGATCTCCGGCCCGGTGAGGGTGTAGGCCTGCCCTTCGTGGGCTGAGCTGGTCAGGGCGGCGACGGCCACGGCTGCGATGTCGTCCTCGTGCACCATCGAGCGCTGGGCTCCGGCGTGCGGCCAGTACACGACGTCGCCGGCCTGGATCTGGTCGGCCCAGGCCAGCGCGTTGGTGGCGATGCCGGTGGGCCGGAGGAACGTCCACGGCAGGCCCGACTTCTCGATCGCCTGCTCGGCGACGGCCCAGAAGGACTCCGGGTCGGTTTCGGCCGAGGCTGCCGACACGTACACGACGCGCGGGTTTCCGGCCGCTGCCAGCACGCTGAGCAGGCGCGGGGCGAGCTCCGCTGTCATCGCCGGGTCCGGGAACGGCCAGACCAGGAACACGGCGTCCACATCGGACAGATGCGGGGCCAGCGTCTCCGGCTGGGCGAGGTCGGCCTGGACGGCTTCCACGCCGGTCGGCAGCTTGCCGGGATCACGGCTGACGGCCCGCACCGGGTACCCGCTGGACGAGAGCCTGTCCGCTACCCGGCTGCCCACGTTGCCACTCGCGCCTACGACCAGAATCATCACTGCCTCCGTTGATCAGGTGTGTGATCCAGACGCTATGGGTTGAACCTTTGTTGAAGTCAACGGCAAGATCGACTGTGTGACGTGGCAGACGGATTACGACATGCACGAGGCTGGCCTGACGGTCGGCGAGGTCGCTGGCCGGACGGGGGTCGCGGCTTCCGCGATCCGGTTCTACGAGCGGCAGGGCCTGCTGACCAGCGACCGGACCAGCACCAACCAGCGCAGGTACCACGCGGACGCGCTGTGCCGGGTGAAGATGATCCACGCCTGCCAGCGGGTCGGCCTCACGCTGGCCGAGATCCGCGACGCGCTGTCCCATCTGGAGCCCGGCAAGGCCCCAGGCCCCGAGGACTGGGAACACCTGGCCGCCCGGCTCAGAACCGAGGCCAGCGAACGAGTAGACCTGCTCAACCAGGTACTGAGGGACCTGGCCTCGTCATCCTGAGCACTCAGCTCCCCCAGTACACCCGAATGCTCTTGAGTCTTTAGATCTTGATCTTGATCTGACCTGAGGTGGCCCGCTGAGAGCGGGGAGGCGAAGGCGGAAGCCCGTCTGCATACCGGTGTTGTATGCAGACGGGCTTCCAACGCGCGCATCGCCGCTCTCAGCGGGTCGGCACTACCGAGAGGCGGCTTGGCGGTATTTGCGGATGGAGAGGGGGACGAAGACGAGGAGGATGCCGGCGATCCAGAGCAGCGACAGCAGCAGCGGGTGCTCGCCGGGGAAGCCCTCGGGCCGGGGCATCGTTCCTGCGTTGCCCCACAGGTCGCGGATGGCCAGCACGATGGAGCTGATCGGGTTCCAGTCGGCGACCGCTCGCAGGAACGGGTTCAGCGTGTGGGTCGGGATGAAGGCGTTGGACAGGAAGGTCAGCGGGAACATCCAGATGAAGCCGGCGCTCTGTGCGACCTCGACGCTCTTCACCGACAGGCCGATGAGGGCCGAGACCCAGCTCATCGCGTACGCGAAGGCGAGCAGGAGCAGGAATCCCGCGATGGCCTTGAAGAAGCCGTTGTGGATCCGCCAGCCGACGATCAGCCCGCAGATCGACATCACGGCGACGACGAGCACGTTGTTGAGTAGGTCGGACGTCGTCCGTCCGATGAGGACGGCTGCGCGGGACATCGGCAGGGAACGGAACCGGTCGATGGTGCCCTTCTGGAGGTCCTCGGCCAGGCCGATCGCCGTGATGGCCGCGCCGAAGGCCACGGTCTGGGTGAAGATCCCGGCCATCAGGTATTCCTTGTAGTCCACGCCCTGGGTCGGGATCGCGCCGCCGAAGACGTACGCGAAGAGCAGCACGAACATGATCGGCTGGATCGTGGAGAAGATCAGCAGGTCGGGGATCCGCTTGATCTTGATCAGGTTGCGCTTGGCGACCACCCAGCCGTCGCTGAGCGCCATCACGACCGGGTTCACTTCTGCTCCTCCGTCGTCTTGTCCTCCGTGCTGTGCCCGGTGAGCCGCATGAACACGTCGTCCAGGGTCGGCCGGTGCACGGCGATGTCGACTGGTTCGATGCCTGCCGCGTCGAGTTCGCGGATGGCGGCGATCAGGGCTGGCGCGCCACGGGTCACCGGCACGTGCACCTGGTGGGTCTCGCTGTCCACTGTGGGCTCGCCGGTGCCGACGCCGCGCATGATGGCCGCGGCGGTGGCCACCTCGGCCTCGCCGCGCAGGGTGAGTTCGAGGCGTTCGCCGCCGACCTTGCGCTTGAGCTCGTCCGGGGTGCCCTCGGCGATCGCCCTGCCGTGGTCGATCACGATGATGTTGTCGGCGAGCTGGTCGGCCTCTTCGAGGTACTGCGTCGTGAGCAGCAGCGTCGTGCCCTCGCGGACCCGTTCGGTGATGACGTCCCACATGCCGAGGCGGCTGCGCGGGTCGAGCCCGGTGGTCGGCTCGTCCATGAAGATGACCGGCGGGGCGGCGACGAGCGCGCCGGCCAGGTCGAGGCGGCGGCGCATGCCACCGGAGTACGTCTTGACGGGGCGGGAGGCCGCGTCGGTGAGGGTGAACCGTTCGAGCAGCTCGTTGGCCCGCTCGCGGGCCTGGCGCTTGCTCATGTGGTACAGCCTGCCGATCATCTCCAGGTTCTCGTAGCCGGTCAGGTACTCGTCGACAGCCGCGTACTGTCCTGACAGGCCGATGATCCGGCGGACGTCGTCGGGATGCTTCAGGACATCGATGCCCTTGACAGTGAGGGAGCCGGAATCCGGTCTCAGCAAGGTGGTCAGGATGCGCACGGCGGTCGTCTTGCCAGCCCCGTTCGGCCCGAGCAGGCCGAGGACTGTGCCTTCCGGTACCGAGAGATCCAGCCCGTCGAGGGCTCTGAGCTGGCCGTACGTCTTGACAATTCCTTCGGCCTGAATAGTTGCCGTCATAATCGTTACCTTAGGCTCGCTATCGTGGCGGCGTGACAGAATTTAATGTTCTCGGTGATGAATCCGAGTGGGATTCATGTTGGTCCCAGCGGTACACGGACTGGCTGCTCGCGGCCGGCATGTCCGGGCAGGCTGTCCAGCAACGGCTGGAGAACCGGCGGAACTGGCGCGCGTCGGCGGCAGAGACCGTCGTCGCTGCGATGACGGCCAATGGTAACCCAGCCGGTTTCCTTGCCCTGTCAGTCCGGGAGGAGCACGGCGAGACCGTCGCCAGGGTCGACGACATCTGGGTCGAGCCGGAGCTTCGCGGTCAGGGCCTCGGTACGGCGGCCCGGGCGTGGGGCGAGGAATGGGCCCGGGCCAAGGGCGCCGTGAAGATCAGTACCACTGTGGACGGCCGTAGCCACCTCTTCGACGACTATCCACTTCGGGCCATGCAGATGGTCAAGCGGCTCGGTGACGCGCCAGAGCTGCCCGAGGGCGTCACGGCCCGGCCGATGACGGAGGAGGAGTTCCCCGCCTGGCGCGACGGGGAGGTCGAGGGCTACGCCAGGGACATCTCCAGCTCGGGCCTGATGAGCCTGGAGCGGGCGCTGGAACGGTCCAGGCAGGAGTTCCCCGAGCTGCTGCCGGAGGGCATGGCCACACCCGGCCACACCTTCTGGGTGGTGGAGGCTGGGCAGGAGCAGGTCGCGACGATCTGGCTCCGGCACGACATGATGCCCGGCATGTCCTACGTCTTCGGGGTCACCTCGTCCCCGGCCCACCGGGGCAAGGGCTACGGCAGGGCCGCCATGCTGGCCGGCGAGCGCGCCAGCGTCGAAGCCGGCGACACCGTCCTCGGCCTCAACGTCTTCGGCAGCAACGCCGTCGCCCAGAACCTCTACACCAAGCTCGGTTACGTCGCGACCGAGCGGAACCGCTCGAGGACCCTGTAACGATCACGGCGAAGCCGCAGGCCGGCCCGTGACGGACGTGTGGCGGAGGCGAGCACCTCGGTCCCGTGCTCGCCCGCCGTGACTGTCACCTACGGCGTCCCCGCGACGAGTTCCACCTCGAAGCCCTGCTGGTCGGTCAGATATGCCGCGTAGTGCTCCGGCCCGCCGGCGTGCGGATGCCGGTCGGCGAACAGCAGCTCCCAGCCGTGCGCTGGCGCCTCAGCAGTCAGCCTGTCCACATCGGACTGGGTACCGGCGTGCAGCGCGAGATGGTTGAGCCCGGCGCGCATCCGGTCGTGCCCGCCCGGCAGCATCGCCGGCGACTCCTCGAACACGATGTAGGCGCCCCCGGCCTTCCACGACCGGCCACCCGGCCAGTCCTGGTACACCTCGTAGCCCAGCTCACCGAGCAGCCAGCCCCAGCTCCGGGCAGCCTCGGCCAGCGAGGGCACCCAGAGCTCGACGTGGTGGATCACTGGCCTCCGCCGGGGACCCACTTGACGTCGCCGTCGGGGTTCGCCACGCGGCCGAGGATGAAGAGCAGGTCCGACAGCCGGTTGAGGTACTTGGCCGCGAGCACGTTCGTCCGCTCCGGGTCGGCCTCGATCAGCGCCCAGACCCGCCGCTCGGCCCGCCGCGACACGGTCCGCGCCTGGTGCAGGAACGCCGCAGCCGGCGTACCGCCCGGGAGGATGAACGAGTCCAGCTTGGACAGCCGCGCGTTGAACTCGTCGCACCACCCCTCCAGCCGGGTGATGTAGGCCTCGGTGACCCGCAGCGGCGGGTACTCCGGGTTCTCCGTGATCGGGTTGCACAGGTCGGCGCCCACGTCGAACAGGTCGTTGTTGATCTGCTGGAGCACGGCGCGGACATCGTCGGCCGGGTCGCCGAGCGTGAGCACGAGGCCGATCACGGCGTTGGTCTCGTCCGCGTCGGCGTAGGCCTCGATCCGCGGATCGGTCTTCGGCACCCGGCTGAAGTCGCCGAGCGCGGTCGAGCCGGCGTCGCCGGTCTTGGTGTAAATCCGAGTGAGATGGACGCCAGACATGCGCCCAGCATACGTAACCTGGCAGGTGTGGACGTGATCAGAGTGAACGGCCGGGTCCGGCTGGAAGGCACCGTCGGCGTCGTCGGTGCGAAGAACTCCGCCCTGAAGCTGATGGCGGCGGCGCTGCTGGCCGGCGGGCGCACGGTGCTGCGCAACGTCCCCCGGATCACCGATGTGGCGATCATGGCCGAGGTCCTGCGCCGGCTCGGCTGCGAGATCACCATCCAGCCCGCCGACGCGAAGTCGTGCACGGTCATCGCCGACGTTCCGGCCGAGCCGCTGGTCGAGGCGGACTACGACCTGGTACGCCGCCTGCGCGCCTCGATCTGCGTGCTCGGCCCGCTGCTCGCCAGGCGTGGCCACGTCCGGGTCGCCCACCCCGGCGGCGACGAGATCGGCTCCCGTGGCCTCGACATGCACATCGCCGGGCTGGCCAGGATGGGCGCGGAGATCACCAGCGAGCACGGATTCGTCATCGCGCGCGCCGCCCGGCTGCACGGCGCGCAGATCTGGCTGGACTTCCCGAGCGTCGGCGCCACGGAGAACCTGCTCACCGCCGCCGTCCTCGCCAAGGGCGAAACCGAGATCGACAACGCCGCCCGCGAACCCGAGATCGTCGACCTGTGCCGGATGCTCACCGAGATGGGCGCCCGGATCGAAGGCGCCGGCACGGCCACCCTGCGCGTCGAGGGCGTCGACGAGCTCAAGCCGGTCGAGCACCACACGATCGGGGACCGGATCGTCGCGGGTACCTGGGCCTACGGCGCGGCCATGACCCGAGGCGACGTCACGGTCACCGGCATCGAGCCGGCCTTCCTCGACCTGGCCCTCGACAAGCTCACCTCGGCCGGCGCCACGATCACCACCACCGCCGGCAGCATCCGGGTGCAGCAGGCCGACCGGCCGCGCGCCGTCGACATCCGCACCCTCCCGTACCCCGGCTACCCGACCGACCTGCTCCCGATGGCGATGGGCCTCGCGGCGGTCAGCGACGGCGCCTCACTCGTCACCGAGAACATCTTCGACGGCCGGTTCATGTTCGTGAACGAGATGTCCCGGCTCGGCGCGGACATCCGCACCGACGGCCACCACGCCGTGGTCCGGGGCCGCGAACGCCTCTCCGGCGCCCCCGTCCGCGCCACAGACATCCGCGCCGGCGCCGGCCTGGTCCTGGCCGGGCTGTGCGCCGACGGCACGACGGACGTTGCGGGCTCGCATCACATCGACAGGGGATACCCGGGCTTCCTGACCGACCTGAGCTCCCTGGGTGTCACGGTCGACCGGGCGGAGGCACCACTGGACGAGACGTACACGATCTGACCGGACGACAGCGGTCTAACCGAAACCGCTACCGGTCTGACCGTGAAGCGCCGGCAGGCGTCGCGGGGGTAACGGCGGCTGGGCACGGGTTAGTTGGGCTGCCCGCGGTTCGCTTTGCGCGGAGGCCCCCTGGGGCGGGAGCGCAAAGGGAACCAGACGGAGCGGGCAGCCCAACTAACCCAATACACGCCGAGCGTGGTCGAGTTCGTCGTCGAAGACGAGGACCCGGATCCGCCCGTCGCCCTCGATCACGACCGTGGTCCGGATGTTGCACAGCGCCAGGGCGTCGCGCAGCGCGTCGGCCGCCGCGGGCCCGTCGACGATCGCGACGTCCTTGAGCAGGCCGTAGTCCCGGGAGTCGGTGTCCGTGTCGTCCTCGCCGTACGGGTCCGGCGTTGGCCACGGTGAGCCGTCCCACGCGGCCCACGGGGCGTCGCTCTCCGCCGCGGAGCGCTGCTCCGAGCGGAACGCCCACAACAGTGTCAGCGCGAGGCCACCGAGGACCGCGACTGCGATCAGCGGGCCTGCGATCAGAGTGAGGCTCTCCGACCCTTCCACGGGCTCAGTGTGACACTCTAGTCACTCTTCGCGCAGGCACTCGGCCACCTGAATGACCGTTCAGTACGCAGAATAGGCTGCGGGCAATCCAATGGAGAAGGAGTGACGACATGGCGGGACAGCTCGCGGTGATCGGCGCCGGGCTGATGGGCTCCGGCATCGCCCAGGTCGCGGCGCAGGCCGGCTGGCAGGTGACCCTGCGGGACCTGACCAAGGAATCCGCTGCTCGCGGGCTGGCGGGCATCGAGAGCTCGCTGGCCAAGTTCGCGGCCAAGGGCAAGATCTCCGAGGACGAGGCCGCCGCGGCCCTCGGCCGGATCACCACCACGACGGAACTCGGCGACGCCGCCGGTGCCGACATCGTGGTCGAGGCAGTCTTCGAGCAGCTCGACGTCAAGCAGGAGCTGTTCAGGGCGCTGGACAAGATCTGCAAGCCGGGCGCGGTGCTGGCCACCAACACCTCGGCCATCCCGATCACCCAGATCGCCGCGGTCACCGAGCGCCCGGAGTGGGTGGTCGGCACGCACTTCTTCTCGCCGGTGCCGATGATGAAGCTCTGCGAGCTGGTCCGGGGCTACAAGACCTCCGACGAGGCGCTGGCCATCGCCCGCGCCTTCGCCGAGGAGATCGGCAAGACCTGCATCGTGGTCAACCGGGACACCGGCGGCTTCGTCACCACCCGGCTGATCTGCGCGCTGGTCATGGAGGCCGTCAAGCTCGTCGAGACGGGCGTGGTGAGCGCCGAGGACCTCGACATCGCCTGCAAGCTCGGCTTCGGTCACGCGATGGGCCCGCTGGCCACCACCGACCTGACCGGCGTCGACATCCTCACGCACGCGACGCAGAACATCTTCAACGAGACCAACGACTCCAAGTTCTTCCCGCCGGAGCTGCTCCAGCGCATGATCGCGGCCGGCGACCTCGGCCGGAAGTCCGGCAAGGGCTTCTACGAGTACCAGTAACCCCCGCTTCGCCTGAATCCCGGCCTCCCTCACCAGGGCGGCCGGGATTTTTGCGTGCCCGCCGAGGCATGTGACGCCAAAATGACTCTTGATTTCGGCGGTACTCTGATGTCAGAGTGACGTCATGCAGCGACAGCACCTCTCCCTCCTCCTGCGGCGTGACTTCGCGCTGCTGTGGTTCGCCGGGCTGATCTCGATGGCCGGCGACTGGATGCTCCGGATCGCCCTGCCGATCTACGTCCTCAAGCTCACCGGCTCCCCGGCGCACGTCGCGGGGATCATCGCGGCGAGTACGTTGCCCCGGCTGTTCCTCGCGCCCTTCGCCGGCGTGTTCGTGGACCGCTGGGACCGGCGCCGGATCATGGTGACGATCAGCGTGCTCCAGGCGCTCGCCGTGCTGCCTCTGGTTCTCGTGCACAGCGCCGGTACCGTGCCGATCGCCTACGGCGTGGCCTTCGCGGAGGCCGTGCTGGTGCTGTTCTTCGTCCCGGCGGAGGGCGCGCTGCTGCCCCGGCTGATCGGCGACGGTGACCTGACGGCGGCCAACTCGCTGAACTCGCTGAACAACAACCTCGCCCGGCTGGTCGGCCCGGCGCTGGGCGGGTTCATGGCCGCGCTGGTCGGGCTGTCAGGCGCCGCGGTGTTCGACGCCGTGACCTTCGCCGTGGCGGCGGTACTGATCGCGCTGATCAGGGGCACGCACCGGGCCGGACGCGAGCCCGGCGAGGAACAGGGCTTCCGGGCTGAGCTGGCCGGCGGGTTCCGGCTGATCGGCGGGAGCCGGACGCTGGCGGGCGTGCTGACCCTGATCACCGTGACCGCTGTCGGGGAGGGCGTGATGGGCTCGGCCTTCGCGTTCTTCGTGCAGGACGCGCTGCACGGCGGGGCGGCGGAGCTGGGCTACGTGATGTCGGCGCAGGCGGTCGGCGGGATCGCCGGCGGGCTGCTCGGCGGCTGGATCGGCTCGCGGGTCGCCCCGCTGCGCCTGGTGACCGTGTGCACGGTGCTGTTCGGGCTGATCGACCTCGCGATCTTCAACCTGCCGAGGCTCACCGCGGAACTGTGGCCGCAGCTCCTGCTGTTCGCCCTGGTCGGCGTGCCGGGCGCGCTGATGTTCGCCGGGCTGATGGCGATGATCCAGGGCAGCACGCCTGACCGGTTCATGGGCAGGGTGTTCGCCGTGGCCACCGGGCTGATGTCGCTGGCGGTGCTGATCGGCGCCGGGCTGGCCGCCCTGTTCACCGAGCGGATCGGCGTGATCGAGATCCTGACGATCCAGGGCGCCGGCTACGTCGTGGGCGGCCTGCTGTTCGGCGCGGTGCTGCGGGGTACGACGCCGGCGGTCAGCCGTCCCGCCGAGTCGTCCACCGGAACGTCAGAAGACACAGCGCTAGCCCGATGACGACCCACGCGGCCAGGACCAGGGCGACCTTGCCCAGTTCCCAGCTGCCGGCCGCCTCGTGGGCCGCGTAGGACTCGGGCAGGAACACCGAGCGCATGCCCTGGCACATCCACTTGAGCGGGAACAGGGCAGCGACCTGCTGCATCCAGTGCGGCAGCGACGTGAAGACGAAGTACACGCCGGAGACGAACTGGAAGACCAGCGCGATCGGCGTGACCACGGCTGAGGCGCCGCGTCCCGTGCTCACCAGCGAGGACGCGGCGATGCCCAGCAGCGTGCAGCCGGTGATGCCGAGGACGAACACCCACGCGAAGGTCAGCCACTTCATCGGGTCGGCCGGCAGCGTGGTACCCGTGAAGAGGACGGCGTAGGCGAGCAGCAGCGCCGTGCACAGCGCGCCGATCGCCAGCACCATCAGGATCTTGCCGGCGAAGTACGAGGCCTTCGGCATCGGGGTGCCCGCCAGCCGCTTGAGGACGCCACGGTCGCGTTCCATCGGGATCTGCATCCCGAGCCCCTGGAAGCCGGTGGCCATCAGCCCGGCCGCGATCATGCCGGTCAGGATGTACTGGCTGTAGCGCACGCCGGGGGCCAGCTCGCCCGGGTAGATCAGGCTGAAGATCGTGACCATGATGATCGGGAAGCCGAGGGTGAAGACCACCGACTCCCGGCTGCGCAGGAACTGCTTGATCTCCAGCCGGCCACGGCGGACCCCGAGGGTGAGTACGTTCACGCGATCAGCTCCAGGTAGACGTCTTCGAGGGTCGGCCGGGTCACGGTGAGCTGCGGGATCTCCCCGCCCAGCTCCCCGGACAGCCGGGCGACGAACTCGGTCGGCGTGGCCGTCTCCTCAGCGCGGGGTCCGGACGGGCCCAGCCAGCGCACGGTCGCCGGCCTGCTGGTCCGGTTACCCAGCCCGGCCGGGGTGTCCACCGCGACGATCCGGCCAGCGGTGATCACGCCGACCCGGTCGGCCAGGGCCTCCGCCTCGTCCAGGTAGTGCGTGGTGAGGACGATGGTCGTACCGGCCTCCGCCAGCCCGCGGATCAGCCCCCAGAACTCCTGCCGGGCCTGCGGGTCGAAGCCGGTGGTCGGCTCGTCGAGGAACAGCAGCTCAGGACGCCCGATCACGCCGAGCGCCACGTCGAGCCGCCGCCGCTGCCCGCCGGACAGGGTCCTGGCCCGGGCCTTGCGCTTGCCGGTGAGCCCGACCAGCTCCATGAGCCGTTCCGGGTCGTCGGGGTGCGGGTAGTACCCGGCGAAGTGGGTGAGGACCTCCTCGACGGTGAGTTCCTCGAACTCGCCCGTGCTCTGCAGCACGACGCCGATCCGGGCCCGCCAGGCGGGGTTCGCCCTGTCCGGGTCGGTACCGAGGACGCTGACCTCGCCGGAGTCGCGGCGGCGGAAGCCTTCGAGGATCTCGACGGTCGTCGTCTTGCCAGCGCCGTTCGGCCCCAGGAGGGCGAAAACCTCCCCGGTGGCCACGCTCAGGTCGAGGCCAGCGACGGCAGGCTGGGATTTATACGACTTTCTGAGATCTCGTACTTGTATTGCAACTTCACCAGGCACGTCAGACACTATGCCGGAGAGGCTTCCTGCTACTTCGGGTGGAGGTCCAGATCAGTTCGGGGGATGACGCCCCTGGCCGTCCGGCCTGGCAGGGTTCAGGTGAACCGTCAGGCACGGGCCGCGCGTCTATCTGGTGAGCAGTTGCCGGCGCGCCGATCTTTCAGTGAAGAGGCGGCAACGACAGATCAGGGGGGATCACATGCTGGGTCAGGTCTTCGGGGGCGAGCGGGTCAGCCTGGCGGGCCGCGTGGACGCCCAGACCGTCGCACGGGTCAGGGAGAAGCTGGACAGCGCCATCGCGCTGGGCGACGGGCCGCTCGTCGTCGAGCTGGCGAGGGTGGACATCATCGATGCCACCGGCCTGGGCATGCTGGTCGCCGCGCAGCAGCGGGCGGTCAGGGCCGGGCGCCGGATCGTGCTCAGCGGCACGCCGGAGAGGTTCGCCCGCCTGCTGCGGGTCACCCGGCTCGACCGGGTGCTTCCCGACGAGGCGGCACTGGCCGCGGCGTAGCCTCGTAACCAAGATCTCTTCCACCGTGACGAGTGTCACGGCCCACAGCTTAATTACCGTTCAGTAGAGTCTGGCGCATGGCTGACCGTCCCTGGCTGATGCGGACCTACGCGGGGCACTCCTCGCCGGCCCGGAGCAACGCGCTGTTCCGGACCAACCTGGCGAAGGGGCAGACCGGGCTCTCGGTCGCCTTCGACCTGCCCACGCAGACCGGCTACGACCCCGACCACGAACTCGCTCGCGGCGAGGTCGGCCGGGTGGGGGTGCCGGTCGCGCACCTCGGCGACATGCACGCGCTGTTCGACGGCATCGACCTCGCCGCCGCGAACACCTCCATGACCATCAACGCGCCTGCCATGTGGCTGTTCGCGCTGTATGTCACTGCCGCGGGCGGCGACGCGAGCCGGCTCGCCGGCACGACCCAGAACGACATCATCAAGGAGTACCTGTCGCGGGGTACCCACATCTTCCCGCCCGGCCCCTCGCTGCGGCTCACGGCGGATCTCGTCGCCTGGTCGGTGCGCCACGCCCCCAAGTGGAACCCGATGAACGTCTGCTCGTACCACCTCCAGGAGGCCGGGGCGACCCCGGTGCAGGAGGTCGCCTACGCGCTGGCCACCGCGATCGCGATCCTCGACGAGGTACGGTCCCGGGCCGAGGTCGAGGACTTCACGGCCGTCGTCCAGCGGATCTCCTTCTTCGTCAACGCCGGGGTGCGGTTCGTCGAGGAGATGTGCAAGATGCGCGCCTTCGGCCAGCTGTGGGACGAGATCACCAGCGAGCGGTACGGGATCACGGACCCGAAGGCCCGCCGGCTCCGGTACGGCGTGCAGGTCAACTCGCTCGGCCTGACCGAGGCGCAGCCGGAGAACAACGTCGCCCGGATCGTCCTCGAGCTGCTCGGCGTGACCCTGTCGAAGGACGCGCGGGCCCGTGCCGTCCAGCTCCCGGCCTGGAACGAGGCGCTCGGCCTGCCCCGGCCCTGGGACCAGCAGTGGAGCCTGCGCATCCAGCAGATCCTCGCCTTCGAGTCCGACCTGCTCCAGTACGAGGACCTGTTCGCCGGGTCGCACGTCGTGGAGGCGAAGACGGCGGAGATCGCCGAGGGTGCCCGCGCCGAGCTGGGCCGGGTACTGGAGATGGGCGGCGTGGTGGCGGCCGTCGAGTCCGGGTACCTGAAGAGCGCCCTGGTCTCCTCGCACGCCGAGCGGCGGCGCAGGCTGGAGACCGGCGAGGAGACCGTCGTCGGCGTCAACAAGTACACCGAGACGGAGCCGAGCCCGCTGACCGCAGCCGGGGCGGCGCCGATCGTGCAGGTCGACCCGGCCGTGGAGGAGGCGGCTGTCGCCTCGCTCGCGGAGTGGCGCGCGGCCCGCGACCAGGTGGCCGTGGACGAGGCGCTGGCGGAGCTGCGGCGCGCGGCGGGTACCGAAGAAAATCTTGTGCCTGCGTCCCTGGCCTGTGCCCAGGCGGGCGTCACGACGGGTGAGTGGGCAGCGGCCCTGCGCGAGGTCTTCGGCGAATACCGGGCACCCACCGGCATCGCGGGCGTGAGTGCCGACGCGGCGGGCCTGGCCGAGGTCCGGGCGCGCGTCGCGCAGACCGCGAAGGATCTCGGCGGGCGCAAGCTCCGGCTGCTGCTCGGCAAGCCGGGCCTCGACGGGCACTCCAACGGCGTCGAGCAGATCGCCGTCCGGGCCCGTGACGCCGGCTTCGAGGTCATCTACCAGGGCATCCGGCTCACCCCGGCCCAGGTGGCCGCAGCGGCGATCGAGGAGGACGCCGACCTGATCGGGCTGTCCATCCTGTCCGGGGCGCACCTGCGGGCGGTCGCCGACGTGCTCGGCCAGCTCGGCGACGCCGACATCCCGGTGATCGTGGGCGGGATCATCCCGCCGGAGGACGAGGCCGAGCTGCTGGCCTCGGGTGTGGCCAGGGTGTTCACGCCGAAGGACTACGCGCTCACCGACATCATCAACGAGCTCGTGACCGTCGTCCGGGAAGCCAACAACCTGCCATAGCTCCAAAGTGGGATTCCGGCTGCCAGTAATTCCGGCAATTGCGGGTGTAACGTAACTCCGCGTCATTCACTCATGCCTATGGGTACAGACAAGTGCCCTGGGCTGCCGGACACTGCGGAAGTATGGTCCTGCGCTAGCCGGTGTCCTTTTCGACCTCGATGGCACCCTTGTGGACAGTGAATCTGTCTGGGATGACGTGTACTGCGAGCTGGCCGGGCGGGCACTGCCCCCCGAGCTGCTCAGCCGGACGGACGGCCTCGACGTCCGCTCGGCGCTCCGCATCGTCCACGCCGAGCTCGGCTGGCCGATGACGGCCGCCTCCTCCAGCGCCGACTGGGTCGAGCGCCGGGTGGCCGAGCTGCTGGCCGACGCCCGCTGGCTGCCCGGCGCCGCCGAGCTGCTGGCTGAGCTGCGCTCGGCCGGCGTGCCGACGGCCCTGGTCACCGCCACGCGGCGCCGGGTGGTGTCCTCGATCCCCGGGCTCGGCGGCTTCGCGGTGATGGTGTGCGGCGACGACGTACCGGAGGGCAAGCCGCACCCCGGCCCGTACCGCTCGGCGGTCCGCCAGCTCGGCGTCGCCGCCGACCGGTGCGTGGCGGTCGAGGACACGGTGATCGGGGCGGCGAGCGCAGCCGGGGCCGGCTGCGCGGTGCTGCTGGCGGCGGAGGAGCCGGCCGGCGGGTACGCCTGGCGGGCCAGCCTCGCTGGCGTCGACGCCGCGTACCTGCGGGGCCTGCTGCCCCGATAGATCCTGTGTCCTTTGTGGTGGGACGGCCCGCCGGCCGCAAGTCCTCGTGCGGCGGCCCCGGCGGGCCGGAGGATGTCCATAGTCATCCCGGCAGATGGACAGATCGCTTGTCGGACATGACCGAAGGGCGGGCAGCATAGGATCATCTCGCCCGGCTCCGAAGATCGCCGGTCAGCACGAGGGGGAGCGGGGCCGGTGACGATCGTCCAAGCCATGACTGATCTGGGAATCGTCCAAATTGGAGCACCGGAGCTCGTCGTCCCCGCCCGGCCGCTCCGGCTCCCCAGAGAGGCCGCGCTGGCCCTGGACATCGAGGCCGAGCTCGTCGCGGCTGCCGGCGAGGTCCAGGCCTTGCACGACTTCGCCAACGGGATGGGCATCGCCGCCACCCAGATCGGCTACGGCTACGCCGCCTGCGTCGTGCGGAGCCGCGAGGGCGAGTACCTGACGTTCTTCAACCCCCGGGTCGTCGACGCCTCCGTGGACTGCGACGAGCAGTACGAGGGCTGCCTGAGCTTCTTCGACGTGCGCGGCCTGGTGCCGAGGCCGGTACGGATCACGGTCGTGCACACCGGCCTAGACGGCGAGGAGCTCAAGACCGAGTGCGGCCCCGGCCTGGCCCGGCTGGTCGCCCACGAACTGGACCACCTGGAAGGCCGCCTGTACCTGTCACACCTGCGCACCCCGGTGATGGGCATCGAGGAGTACCAGAAAATCAGGCGACCC
The DNA here is from genome assembly GCF_000379825.1 of Longispora albida DSM 44784. Lineage (GTDB taxonomy): Bacteria > Actinomycetota > Actinomycetes > Mycobacteriales > Micromonosporaceae > Longispora > Longispora albida. The sequence continues at coordinate 471,039 of NZ_KB903833.1, read as the reverse complement.
TGGAGCTGAAGCTTCCCCGAAGCCTCAGCCACTATCTGGCCTGGCCAAAGCCACTACCGGCCTGACCAAGACCACTACCGGTCTGACCGAAGCCACCACCGGTCTGACCGTGAAGCGCCGGCAGACGTCGCGCGGGTAACGGCGGCCGGGCACGGGTTGGGTGGAGACGCCCTGGTTCGCTTTGTGCTCCGGCCCCCAGGCCGGAGCACAAAGGGAACCTGCCGGAGAGGGCAGCTCACCCAACCCCGGCTACACAGCTAGTTCCAGGTGGTAGCAGTTGTTGTTCGGTTCGATGATGTGGTGGCTGAGCCGGCCAGCGACGGCGTTGATGAACAACCCGCCGTTGCCGTTGAAGGCCGCCATGCCCACGTCGACCACGTTGCGGACGGCCGGGTCCGCGCAGTGCCGGGACACGTTGCTCGGGCCCTGGGCGTTGATCTCGTTGACCATCGCCGCCTGGACCGTGGCCGCGTTCTGGTTGATCTGGGCCAGCGTCATGCCCGCCGTCGCCGCCGTGAACCGGTTGACCACGGCGTCGCCGGCCGCGGCGTACATGTTCAGCTGGGTCTGGGTGTTCTGGGCGACGGTGTGCCCCGGGTTCACCAGGTTGTTGAACATGGCGCGGGCCTGGTCCTCCGGGCTGCGTGCCGTGCTGGTGATGGTGGCGTTGGCCTGACCGGCCGCGCGCAGCCCGTCCTTGACGATGTCGCGCATCGCCGCTCCGACCGCCCCGGCGTTGGCCTGCGCGCCGAAGTTGATCACGACATCGGCCAGTGCGCCGACCCTGGTCGGGCTGCTGGTGGCGATCAGGTGGGTCGTGCCGGCCGGGTCACCGGCCAGCGTGTTGCCGGCGATGTGGACCGGGCCGTGCGCGCCGGGGGCGGTGCCTGCCGGGACGGTGTGCGTGAAGACCGCGCCGCCGATCCGGTTGGCGTAGCCGGCGCCGTTGGCGAAGTGCACGTTGATGGTGCCGGCCTGCTCCAGCGGCTCGTCACCCTCCACCGTGTACCGGAGGTTGAGCCCGCCCTGCGTGTTGTTCCACGTCAGCGTGGGCCGGATCCGGTCGCGGACCTCCTCGACGAAGTCGACGACCACATAGGACGGCAGGAACCCGTCGCCGACGTTGGCCACGCCGAGGTCGACCTGCACGGTGTCGCCGGCGTTCGACACGTCGAGCGTGACGTCCTGCCACTGGGTCGCGCCGCTGCCGTAGTCGAAGGCGCCGAGGCCGAGGCCGTTCATGCTGTTCGCCTCGGAGGACGCGCCGCCACCCACCTGGGTGCGCAGCGAGACCCGGAAGTAGTCGTTGAACTGGCTGCCGTAGTAGCCGCCCGGTACCTCGGTCGTGATGAACCGGTACCGGATGCGCAGCGCCGTCACGTCCTCGTCCAGCTGGAACGTGCGCGAGACCGACTGCTCGCCCTGGCCGCCGGTACCGAGGGTCAGGTCCTTGTCGACGACCGGGTCGTCGGTGCCCGGGCCCTCCAGCGGGGCGATGCCCTCGGTGCGTTCGCTGGCCGGGGCGGTCAGGCCGGCGAACGGGATGCCCTCGACGTGCGGCTTGATCGCGACGGGGGCTCCGCCGACGGCCCAGCCCTCGGTACCGAGGCTGAAGTCGTTGTTCTTGACGGTGCTGGGCGTGCCGAAGCCGCGCAGCTTCACCGTCACCGTGCCCTGGCCGGCGAAGATGCCGATCGTGCCGAACCGGTTGCTGCTGGCCTTCGCCGTGATGAGCACCGTACGGGACGGGACGTTGCCGAACGTGTGCTGGCCTGCGGTCGTCTGCGTCTCGGCGTACACGTCCTGGTCGTCGGTGAGGCTGACCCGGATCGTCACCGGGTCACTCACCGGCACCCCGGCCTCGTCCACCACCCTGACCAGCAGGTTCCGCGAGCCGGCCCACACGGTGCTGGTGTGGTAGACCTTGCGGCCGGCCTGGTCGATGCCGGTGAACGAGATGTCGTTGCGGCCGTCGGCGAGCACCTGGCCCGTCGTGCTGATCCGCCCCGGCGTGACCGCGAGCCCCGAGGCGGGGATCTTGGTCGTGTTCACCTTCAGCGCGGCCTCGGTGGCCTCCGGGTGGAACTGGGTGCCGGTGAGGTCGAAGTTCAGCGCGGCGGTCCGCGGGTTGAACCCGGCCGGCGTCACGCCGTCCAGCGCCAGCGCGTTCGGCGGGAGCGCCTGGTCCAGCGGGTTCACCGGAGTGAGGCGCAGCTGCGTCGCCGCCCCCAGGTTGCTGCTGGCGAGCTGCACGTCCGTGCTGGTGACGACGCCGTTGCGGTCGGCGTCCACCCACACGGTGTACCGGGCCTCGCCCGGCCGGGCACCCCGCGCCGCGTCGATCGCGGCCACGTCGTCCGCGCCGACCTCGAAGTCACCGTTCACGTCGCCGATCAGGTACGCGGCGATCTCGTACTTCCCGGCCGTCTTCCGGTTGGCCTGCACCGCGACCTGGTACCCGTCGCCGGGGCACAGCGTCGCGTACGTGAAGCTGGACATGCTGCCGGTCGTGTTGAGCTGCTGGCCGCCCAGCTCGTCGGTGGCCGGCCCGTCCGTACGCCGGACGCGGATGATGCCCGGGTCCAGGCCGCTGCCGGCCGGGGCCTCGGCGGAGAAGCCCACGATGACGTCGCCGCGGGCGTTGGCGGTGTGCTCGGACGGCGCGAGGGTGAAGGCCCGCTTGTCCTGGTCGTTATAGGTCGCCAGCTCGCCGGTGATGACCGAGAAGACCGGCGTGCCGGTCCGGTCGACCACAGGCTCGGCCGCACTGGCGAGCGCTGGGATCCCGACGATGGCGAAGGAGAGCGGGATAAGGGCAGAAAGGAAACGTTTCACGGATACTCCCGAGTTGCCGTGATAGTCGTGACCGGCACGCTAGCGAGTTTCCACAGTGGACACTGTCGGATCGAGGACTTCCGATGGTCACGTGAGACAGGTGTGAGACACCCCGGAACAAGCTCAGGACAACCCCGGACGGTCTGCTGATCAGGCTCGCGAGTCGACCTCGCGCGATGCGTGGCCAGGGACAGCGAAGGACCACTCGAACCGGTACCTGGCGTGCAGGGGCGGGGAGGCCGTGTCGAAGCTGTAGTCGATGAACTCGCCCTCACGGGTGCTGTCGATCAGGCTCACCGGCGCGCCCCGCGAGCTGGTCATCAGCATCTCCATGCCCCACACCTTCGGGTCGAGATCCGCGGGGAAGCGCATCTTCACCGTGAGGCGGCTGGTGGGCAGCCGGACGGCCCGCTGGAACCAGGAGCCCCACTTCTCCCGGTTGACCGTGTACGAGTACTCGATCCAGGTGCGCTCGCCGGGATAGAGCGGGAAGCGCCCGGCCGGGTTCTCGAAGAGGAGCCAGATCTCCTTGAGGGCCGCCAGGTCCAGGTTGGCCGTCCAGTCCATGTCGAGGCCGCGGCAGGTGGCCTTGAGGCCCAGCTCGGCCCAGGTGAGCGGCGAGTTGGCCAGCTCGTCGACGGCGATCTTCACGAAGTACCTCGCGACGGGGTCCGCGTGCCCGTTGTAGAGCTGGCGGCGGATGGTCACCCAGTAGCGCTCGCCGTCGTAGCGCATCAGCGCTTCCTCGTGCTCCACCATCAGCTCGCCCGTCAGCCGCTCGGCGGGCGGGGCCGGGACGCTGCGGCGCGGCCGGGAGTCGTCGTAGGCCCGCCACAGGCTGAGCAGCTCGCCCTCGGCGCGCAGCACGTCGTCGGCCCGCCGGGCGAAGTCCTCGGTGGGCCGGTGCCTGCCACTCTCGATGTGGCTGACGTAGGAGGGGTCGAACAGCATGAGCGTGCCGAGCTGCTTTTTGGACAGACCGCGCCGCTCCCGCCAGGCAGTGAGCTCCCGGCGGAACGTTCCCATCGCCTCCTGGGCGGACAACTCCACGTACTCCAGCTTGTCTGGCCGAGCGAAAACTTGCTACCCCGCTTCAGCGGATGAGGAACGTCAGCGCACAGCTCACCACCAAACCCCCGAGAACAGTGAGCGCCACGGTCCCGACACCGGTGCGCTGGCCCCAGAACCGTGCCATTCCGGCCACCACCAGCGGAATTCCCGCGAACGGCGAGGCGAACACCGCCAGCTGGGCCAGGGCGTGTGCCCACAGTTCCTTACCGGATCCCAGGCCGAGGAGGAAGCGGGCGAGTCCGAAAATTGACGCAGCGGCGACTGCTCCAATGAGGACGGCTAGAATCCCGGCGTACCTGACCGGCTCCGGTGACCACTCGCCACGGCGCGCCTTGGCCATCGTGTCCTTCGCCGCCGACAGCAGCGCCTCGGGATCCGTGCCAGCCGGGGCCAGCTGGATCTCCGGGATGTCCGGCAGCTTCTTCGCCGCCCGCCTGCCCACATAGGACCGCGCGTCCCGCCAGACCCGCTCCGCCGTGCTGTCGGCCCGGGCCACCTCCTCGTCGGCGCGGACCTTCGCCTCCCGGGCTCCGGCGACGGCCGCCCGGGCCGACTCCAGCCTGGCCTCGATGCCCTGTACCCCGGCGACGAAGGCCGCGTCGGCTCCCCGCGCCTCAGCGGTGCCGGCCTCCACGGCGGCGGCCACCCGGGCGACCAGGGCCTGGTACTCCACGACAGCGCTCATCAGGCCACCCTGTACGGGATCATGATCTCGGGCAGCCGGTGGTGCGCCCGGTCGAAGAAGAGTGCCCGGTGCTCCCTCGGGTACCAGCTGAGGGTGTTGCCGGCCGGGTACAGCGAGGACATGTCGGAGCCGTGCACGTCCAGCGCCACCCACGCGCCGATCGAGTCGAGCCGGGCCACCTGGCTGCCGGCCCCGCCGAGGTCGTCCTTGAGCCGGGGTACCGAGCGCCACCAGCCCAGCATGTGCGTCCGCGACTCCGGCCCCGACTGGAGGACCCGGCGCATCGCGGGCCGGACGGCCGGGCCAGCCGCGTCCGCCGCGTACACGAAAACGTAGTGCGGCCCTTCGAGGGACAGTGAGATCTCCTCGAACACCGGCCCGATCCGGTCCGTGTGGTACTCCGGCACATGACCCATGCCCATCAGGTGGGCGGCGAGGCTCCCGGCCGTGTCGCGCGCGTCGGGCTCCAGGCAGGCGATGGTGAACCTGGCCGTGCCGGGCGCGTGCTGCCGGCCCAGGGTGATCGCGGCCGAGCCGAGGATCGCGCACGCCTCAGCCAGCCGGGTACCGATGACGGCCAGGTTGCGGCCCGGCGCCCTGGTCATCCGCAGGATCGCCGGCCGGCCCTCGACGTCGATGGTCTCGCCGAGCGAGGCGATCGGCACCGGGCCGGACGGGGTCTCCAGGGGCAGCGGCGGCACCAGGTCGCCGTCGAACAGGCGAGGCTCGGGCAGGTCGGGGGAGCGCATCGACCACAGCCGCTGCTGGAGTTCTTCCCAGACGGCACGGCCACCCGCGTCGGGCACCTGCACGACCCGGTTGGCCGGCAGCGCGCCGGAATCCGGGTTGATCAGGGCGTGGTACCGGGGGATCACGTCGGCCACCAGGTTGTTGTCCGCCATCATCCGGCGGGCCTTCGGCAGCGCGATCCGCAGCGTGAACTGGGAGACCAGCGCCGACCGGCCCCACAGCGCCTCGATGCCGCCGATGTCCTGGCTGGCCAGCACGAGATGGATACCCTGCGACCTGCCGCGCCGGGCCAGGTCCTCCAGCAGGATCACCGCCTCGGTGCTCACCGGGTCACGGCCGGCCCCCAGGAGTACCTGGAACTCGTCGATCACGGCCACGATTCGCGGCCAGCGCCCGCCAGGATCCTCCGCGCGCAGCTCCTCCAGCTTCGTCGCCTCGTGCTCCTTGGCCGCCTCGGCGCGCCTGCGCAGCTCGGCAGCGAGGAACCGCAGCAGCGCCAGGCCGAACTCCCGGTCGGAGTTGACGTTGACGCCGACCAGCTTCACGTGCGGCAGCCAGCTCGGGTCGCGCCGGCCACGGGCGAAGCGGGCGAAGGACACGCCCTCCTTGAAGTCGAGCAGGTACAGCTCCAGCTCGTCGGGGGAGTAGCGGCTGCACAGCGCGCCCAGCCACGCGTACAGCAGGTTGGTCTTGCCGGAGCCGGACGGCCCGCCGACCAGCGCGTGCGGCGGGGCGTCGCCCAGCATGACGTCGACGAGCCGGCCGTCGGCTGCCTCGCCGACCGGAGCGGTCAGCCCGGCGGCCGAGGACTCCGTCCACAGCTTCTCCGGCAGCAGGTCGGCGAAGACGCCCGGGGCCGGGCCAGCCGCGACGACCTCGGCGATCCGCTTGCACGTACCGGTGATCAGCTCGGCGGGCGGCGGCGCGTCGAACACCACCGGCAGCCCGGACACCGTGCCGTCCACGTTCTCCGCCGGCGAGATCGGCACCCCGACGGTGATCAGGTGCACCCCGCACGCCACGCCCGTCCGGGCGATCCGGTCGAGCTGGGCGCGCTGCCGGTCACTCAGGTCGTCGATCCCGTCCCCGATGCTCCCGTCGCCGAGGATCACGACGATCCGCCACGGCTCCGGCCGCCGTCCCGTACTGGCCGCCAGCTCCCGCAGCGAGCCGTACTCCCCGGCGAGCACCGTCTCGTGTATCCGGCGGATCTCCTCCACGACCTCGTCCAGCAGGCCGGTGAGGCTGCCGGGGCCGTAGAAGCTGGCGAGCCCGGCCGGCGACAGCGCAGCGAAGGCCGCCAGGGTACCGCCGAGCTGCTCGGGGTCGTAGACGCTCAGCGTGATGCCGCCCGGCCGGGTGCTGCCGAGCGCGCGCAGCAGCAGCGTCGCGACCAGCGGTACGGCCTGGTCGGGGTCGACGGAGACCGACAGGTGCGCCCGGTCGAGCAGCGGCAGCATCGCGGGGATCTCGCGGGTGAGGTGGCCGACCCGGTACAGCTCGGGGGCCGACCCGCGTTCGGGCTCGGTGACCTCCCAGGACGGCCACGGCGCGTTCTCCGGGCCGACCAGGCCGGTGATCGCGGTCGTGCACTCCTCGATCTCGGCCCTGACCCGCGCGGTACTCGCCCCGCGCCGCGCCTCCCGCTCGGCCTCCAGCTCCGACCGGTGCCCGGCCGCGTCGGCCTCCAGCCCGGCCAGCCGCAGCTCGGCCTCGCGCAGCAGATCGGCAGCGGCCTCCGCCGCCACCCGCGTGGCACCCCTGGCCTGCCCCAGTGCCCGGCCGACCTCGGCGGCGACCGCTGTCCTCTTCACTGTCCCCAGTCCCCGCTCGTGCTCACGTCAGGCTGCTTCCTCGGCGATCCGCAGCGTCTCCGGTGGCCGGCGCAGCGCGGCGAGCAGCGCGCCCACCAGCACCGCGCCGCCGACAGCCGAGTCCACCGGATGCTCGGGCACGCCGTGCGCGCCGTGCGAGGGCTCGGCGTGGCAGGCCCGGCCGAGCAGGATGTCCGGCAGCTGGGCCGGCAGGCCCGGCAGGGCCTTGCTCGTCCACTTGTCCAGCCGTTTGCGCAGCTCCGGCACGTCCTCGGGACGCGGGTCGCGCTGCAGCATCTCCGTGGACAGTTCCTTGAGGATCGGCGCGCACAGCGCGGTCAGCCGCAGGCCCACGGCCGGGCCGGCCTTCGACAGCTCGGCCCGCAGCGGCTTCGGCTGCTCCTGGCGCACCAGGTTCGCCGTCAGGCGCAGCAGGTCGGCCGTGCTCGGCGGCTTGTCGTCCTCTTTCTTCTCCACCGGCTCGTCGAGCATGGTCACCACGTCGATCCGGCTCGCCCACCAGTCGTCCAGGGCAGGTGTCGGCCGGGGTTCCGGTTTCTCCTGCGGCGTGTGCTCGTGGACCTTCTCTTTCACCTGTACCGGCGCGGAGACCGGCACCGCGACCCCCAGCCCGATCGCGAGCTGGTACTCGGCGAGGATCTCCTGCGCCCGGGCCATCGTGGCGTAGGCCTGCTCCAGCCGCGTGGTGGCCGCGGCGAGCTGGGCCAGCCCGATCGAGCGGGACGTGGTGTGCAGGACGTAGCCGAGCAGCCCGGTCGCGGCCTCCACCCGGTCGGCGGCCAGCCTGATCTCTGCCAGCGGGAGCGCGTCTGAGGCGCGGTTGAGGCTGGCGCCCAGTTCCTGGATGACGGACATGCGCTGCCTGCCCGGCTACAGCGTCGCGACGTACTGCTCGGCCTGCTCCACGGCGGCGGCCGTGGCAGCCAGGCACTCCTCGAGTTCGAGGGAGGCCTGGGCGAGCGCGGCGTGGCAGGCCAGTACTGCCTCGTGCCCGCTGCCGTCGAGGGCGATGGACAGCGCGCCCTGCGCCTCGTTCAGCTTCTCCCCGGCAGCTGTCACCACGTCCTGACCCTCGCGGACATGTTCCAGCGCGGTGTCGATCGCGGCCTTGACCTCGGCAACGCTAGCCAACCGGCACCTCCAAGGGTGTGTGAAATCAACTGTCCCAAAATGAACGGTTCCCCGCTACTAACCGCGCCGGACCGGCACCTTTCCGTAGGAGAACTGGCCGGGACTACGCTCCGAGCACCTCGGACAGCGGGGCCGGTTCGAGGCCCTTGGCCCGCAGCCCGGCGATGATCCTCGGCAGGGCCAGGTCGGTGACCGGAGCCGTCACGTCCGTGCAGTGCAGGATCACGACAGAGCCCGGCTTGGCCTGGCTGAGCACGGCGTTGACGATCGCGTCGGCGTTCTTGGCGAACGGGTCGCCGCCGACCACGTCACCGTCCACCACGGTCATGCCGAGCGTGCCGAGCGCGCTCAGCGCGGCCGGGTCGTGGCACAGCCCGGGGAACCGGAAGTACTTTGACTGCCTGCCGCCGAACCCTTCGAGGATCTTCGCCGTCCTCGACACGTCGCCGGCCATCTGGGCTGGCGGGATCTGGCCGAGGTCGTAGCACTTGGGCGTGAAGCCCTTGTGGCTGTAGGAGTGGTTCGCCAGCTCCCAGCCGGTGTTCTTCGCGATCCGCCGGGTGAAGTCCGGGTACTGCTCCATGAACTTGCCGGTCATGAAGAACGTCGCGGGGGCCTTCTGCGCCTCCAGCACGTCGAGCACCCGGGTGTTCGCGTAGGACTTGACCTTGCCGGAGCGCAGGTTGGCCTGCATGGCCTCTGTCAGGTCGGCGTCGAAGGTCAGCGCGACCTTGTTGCCGGACCGGCTGCCGTTGTTCACCACCGGGGCGGGCCTGCCCTTCGGCGCGGCACCCGGCGTACCGCTCGGCACGGGACTCGCCGCCGGGCTGGCCGTCTCCGCGCCCGGCCCGGGCTCAGCGCTGCCCGCCGCGACCGGCGACGGCGCGTTGTTCGCCGGGCGGGACGCTGGCGGGGTCTTCAGCCCGCAGGCGGAGAGCCCGGCGAGGGCGGTGGAAACGGTGATGACCAGTGTCGCGAACTGACGGAGACGCACGATCGCCGAGTCTAGTCTGGACTCAGAACCCGCCCGCCCTTCGGTGTCCGCCGCCTGCGCCTGCTGAGCAGCCACCACGCCCCGAAGGCCAGCCCGGCCAGGCACAGCAGCACCAGCACCGGGATGATGATCGCGACGAAGGACATCACGACGCTCGTGAAGTCCTCCGCTGCCGACACTACGGGTGCTGCGAAGCCGAGGGACACCACGTTCACCATCGGGCGGACCAGTGCCTTGATCCCGTGCACGACCAGCGAGATCACTATGCCGGACACCACGGCCACCCACTGGTTGCCGGAGAAGAACGAGCCGGGGTCGGCCACCGCCACGGTCTCCGAGGACGAGGCCGCGCCGAACGCGAGCCCGCCGGACGTGGGCCGGACCACGGTCTGCACGACGTCGTTGATGCTGTCGACGGCCGGGATCTTGTCGGCGACCACCTCGATCGCCAGCAGGATCCCGAGGATCGTCAGCACCCAGCCGTTGCTCAGCCATGTCCACGTCTGCGGGAGCGTGATCAGGTCGGTGTACCGGCCGAGCAGCCCCACGATCAGCAGCGGGATGTACGCGTTGAGCCCAGCTGAGGCCGCGAGCCCGGTACCGGTGAGCGCTTCGAGCATGCTCCGACGCTACCGGGTACGGCGGCTAGAACAGGGTCAGTTCGTCCTTCTCGATCCCGCGCAGCCGGTCGTAGTCGACGGTCACGCACCGGATGCCCCGGTCGTTGGCCAGCACCCGGGCCTGCGGCTTGATCTCCTGGGCCACGAACAGCCCGCTGACCGGCGCGAGGAGCGGATCGCGGTTCAGCAGCTCCAGGTACCTGGTGAGCTGCTCGACCCCGTCGATCTCGCCGCGCCGCTTGACCTCGACGGCCACGTGGGCGCCGGTGCTGTCCCGGCACATCAGGTCGACGGGCCCGATCGCGGTCGGGTACTCCCGCCGGACCAGGGTGAACTCCTTGCCGAGCGTGCCGGGGTTGTCGGCGAGCAGCTCCTGCAGGTGGGCCTCGACGCCGTCCTTGCGGAGGCCTGGGTCGACGCCCAGCTCGTGCGAGCTGTCGTGCAGGATCTCCTCGATCGTGATCCGCAGCTCCTCGCCGGCCTTGTTGATCACGCGCCAGAGCCCGTCGGCCTCTTCGAGCTTGCAGGGCGGCGACATCCAGTTCAGCGGCTTGTAGGCCCGGTCGTCGGCGTGGATGGACACCGAGCCGTCCGCCTTGAGCAGGAGGAGCCGGGTGGCCAGGGGCAGGTGGGCGGTGAGCCGTCCGACGTAGTCCACGGAACAGCGGGCAATCACGAGACGCACCGAACCACTCTACCGAGCCGGTTGTGCCGCAAAGTTCGGACGGCCCCCGGTACCGGCATAATGCCCTGTTTATGGGGGTTAAAAGGCTTTCGTTGCCGGGAATGTCCGGCCTGCTGGCCTGGCCGGCGGCCCTGGTGGCGGTCCTGGTGCCCGGCGTGGCGCACGCGGACGCCGTGTCGAACGTGCACCAGGCCGCCGCGCCGGTCTACCAGGTGACGTTCGCGGCCAGGACCTGCGCCGGGTACACGGACATCATGGCCAACCGGGCGCGGAACAACATCCAGCAGAGCCTGCGTGACCTGGGCAAGGACTCGGTCTACGCCTACGGCCAGCAGATCGACCCGGCCATCGAGGCCGCGAACAACCCGGCGTGCCGGCCGCTGACCGGCTGGCAGTTCACGACGGGCGGCGGCTTCGGTGACCGGGTGAACGGGCTGACGGCCGTGACGGGGCCGGACGCGCCGACGCCGCCGACGGCCGCGAGCGTCCCGCTGCTGGACCGCACCGGCAGGCCCACCGGCCAGACCCTGGCCGGAGCCGTGACCGTCACCCTGACCCAGGCGCAGCTCGGCCGGGTGTCGCGCGGCTGGCTGACGATGCAGGGTGGCACCCCGGCCGAACCGCTGCTCGGCGGCCGCGTGCCGGGCGGCGGCGCCTTCGGCACGATCCGCTGCTCCGGCGACAACAACAACGCCGACAACGTCGAGTACGTCGACTTCCCGGCCGGCTATCGGCACGTCTTCTGCTTCGGCTACTACATCGACACCCGGGTACCCGAGGGCACGATCGTGGTCCGCAAGCAGGTGACGGCGGGCACGGGTACCGAGACGTTCGGCTTCGGCGGCAACGTGTCGTACGCGCGCGGCGGTGCCTTCAATCTCCGCGTCGAGGGCGGCAAACCGGCCGAGACCCGGTTCACCAGGGCGGCGACCCGGGCCGGGGACCCGCTGTGGCGGATCACGGAGGACGGCCTCGACGGCTGGACCCTGGAGTCGCTGGCCTGCGCGGCCCCCGGTGGCAGCGCCGTCACGGTCACCGGAGGGCAGGCCGACATCCGGCTGGTCGCGGGTGACACCGTGACCTGCACGTACACCAACCGGCCGCCGACCGTGACGGGCCTGGTGCTGCGGAAGACGAGCACGCAGACCACCGGCACGTTCGCCCTCAGCCTGTCTGGCCAGGGCATCACCCGCGACCTGAGCCTGACGACGAAGAAGCCGGACGTCACGGTGTCGGCCGAGCCGATCACCGGCCTGCCAGCTGGCACGTACACGCTCACCGAGACCGTCCCCGGTGCGATCGGCCTCGGCCCGTGGCGGCTGGACTCGGTGCACTGCAACGGCGTCGCGGTCCCCGTGAACGGCAACAGCGCAACCGTCACCCTCACGGCGAACGCGAACATGGACTGCCACGTCCACAACAGCTACAACTACGTCGGCAGCCTGACGCTGAACCTGGTCACGGAGGGCGGCACCGGCCGCGCCGCGTTCAACGTGACTCCGATGAACGAGGCCGTGGCCGATCCAGAAGACAACCGGCGGGTCGTCTCGGCGGAGACGACGGCGGAGAAGACCCCGGTCACGGCCACAGGCGACCCGCTCGACCCGATGATCACGACGAGCGCCTACCTGATCGACGTCACGCCGCCGCTGAGCGTGACCGGGCACTGGTACCGGACGGATGTCTCCTGCTCGCCGGGTGCCGCGCTGCTGAAGGTCGCCGGCACCTTCGTCACGGTCAACTTCCCGCTCCCGACGCTGCACATCGAGTGCACCTTCACGTACCGGCTGCTGCCTGCGGGCACGTTGCAGGTCGTCAAGCTCGCGGAGGGCCCGCCGGACGCGCGATCCGGTCCGGCCATTGTGGACATATCTTGTACCAGCGGCGCGGGCGGCCAGGTCGTCCTCCCGGCAGGCCAGCCCGGCCCGGCCCAGCTCCCCGAGCCGATCAGGGCCATCGACCCGGCGACGTGCACGGTGACCGAGACGAGTACGGGAGCGGCGGCCGGAGCCGTGCACTCCCTGACGGCCAGCCCGGCGGACTACGCGAACCCGGAGGTCGGCCCCGGGCGGGACGTCGTCGTCACGCTGACCAACCGGTACGACATCATCCCCGTCTCGGGCAACCGGGCGGGCATGGTCGCCGGGCTCGGCGGGGCGCTGGTCCTGCTCGGCGCGGTGCTGGTAGCCCTGGCCCGCAGGTACAGGCACTGACACGTGCGGCCGGGAGTCCCCGGTGGACTCCCGGCCGCACGCTGTCCGCCCTTACCGGTACCGTCCCGCGACCACCGACACCCACACCATCGCCGTGATGCCGCCGATCGCGATGGCCAGCGAGCCGCCCGGGCTGCCGGACATGGCCCAGAGGTTGCCGATCAGCAGTGCCGTGCCGGCCACCCGGGACGCGACGGCCCAACCGCGCGCACCCGCCCGGCTGAAGTGCCTGCCGAGGACGTAGCAGGCGGCGATCAGCGCGATGAAGGAGACGGAACCGGCCGCCATGTGCCCGATCCCGTGCCACGACATCGTGGCGGGCGGCCCGTCCGGAGTCCCGGCCGGGAATCCGTTGCCCGGGTCGACGACCAGCAGCCCGGCCGCGATCAGCCCGAGCCCGCTGATCCCGGCCAGCCGGGGCACCCAGACCCCGCCCGGCGTGCCGCGCATCGCCCGCGCCAGCCCTGCGGCTCCCGCGGTGGCCAGCAGCCCGGCGACGAGGAAGTTGGTGATCTGGAGCCAGCCCAGTGCGCCGGTGCTGAGGGCGCTCAGCGGGTGCCGGGTGAGGTCGAAGCCTTCCCGGGTGGCGGCCTGGCCGAGCGAGATGGCCGCCCACAGCGGACCGCCGATCAGTCCGGCGGTGAGCAGTGCGCGGGTCGGGGAAGAGGTGACGGGGGCGGAGACGGCTGCCACGGTGGGTCCTTCGAGCGGGAGGGATGGGGTTCCAGTGCTGACTCCACTCTCCAACCCGCGCTGACCTGTATCAATGCGCGATGCGACCACGGCCGTTGACTCAGATTAAACAATCGGCCCCTCGTCCCTAGTGGACAGAGGCGAGCACCTTTTCCAGCACCGGCAGGGCTTCCCTGTACCGGGTCTCCGAAGGCGTGCCGTAGCCGATGATGACCCCGGCCGGATGCTCGCCCGGGGTGTGCCAGTGTTCGCCGAGCGTCCCGATCGCGAGGTCGTGGGCCGCGGCCACGGCGAGGATGTCCTCCTCGGCCGGGCCGCCGGACGGCAGGTGGAGCAGCGCGTGCAGGCCAGCCGAGACCCCGCCGATCCGGTACCGCTCCCCGAGCCGCCCGATCAGCAGGTCGCGCCGCCGCCGGTACCGCAGCCGGGCGGCCCTGATGTTCCGGTCGTAGCCGTGGCTGGCGATCAGCTCGGCGAGGACGAGCTGCCCGATGTGCTCGGTGTGCAGGTCGGCGTGCCGCTTCGCGTCCAGCACCGGGCCGAGCAGGTGCCCGGGCAGGACGAGCCAGCCGAGCCGGAGGGCGGGCCCGAGGGTCTTCGACGCCGTTCCCGCGTAGGCGACGTGGCCGGGCGCCATGCCCTGCACCGCCCCGACCGGCTGCCGGTCGTACCGGAACTCGCCGTCGTAGTCGTCCTCGATCACGAGCCCGCCGTGCCGCCGGGCCCACTCGGCCACGGCATGCCGCCGTTCGGGGTGCAGCGTGACCCCCGTCGGGTACTGGTGCGCCGGCGTCAGCACCACCGCCCGGACGTCCCCGGTGAGCAGGTCGGTCCGCGCGCCCCGTTCGTCGGCGGGCAGCGGGACGACCTCGGCGCCGGCCCGCCGGACGACGTCGCGGTGGAAGCCGAGGCACGGGTCCTCCATCGCGACCCGCTGCCCGGCGAACAGCCCGGCGAGCAGGGACAGTGCCTGCACGTACCCGCTGGTGACCACGATCTGCCCCGGGTCGGCCAGCACGCCGCGTGCCCGGCCCAGGTAGGCGGCCAGCCCGGCGCGCAGCTCGATCCGCCCCTCGGGCTCGCCGTACCCGTACGCCTCGCCCGGCGTCGTCGCGAGCACCTTCCGCGTCGCCCGCAGCCACGCCTCGGCCGGGAACGCCGACCCGTCCGGCGTACCGGGCCGCAGGTCGAACCGTGGCCTGGCCGGCCCGGGTACCCGGCTGGACCGCACGGCCGGGGCCTGCCGCCCGGCGACGACGGTGCCGGAGCCCGTCCGCGCCAGCAGGTACCCCTCGGCGGCGAGCTGGTCGTAGGCCGCGCTGACCGTGCCGCGCGCCAGCCGCAGCTCGGCGGCGAGTGCCCGGGTCGACGGGAGCCGGGTGTCCGGCGGGAGCCGCCCGTCCTGGATCGCCTCGCGCAGCGCGCGTTCGAGGGCGGCCCGCCGGCCAGGACCGGCGTGCTCGCCCAGCTCGATATCGAGATGCAGATCCATCAGAACACTGTAATGATCGGCGCAACGCATCGAGTCAAGCGAATGCGAGGAGGGTCCATGACCGCTCTGCCCCGCCTTCTCGGCACCGGTTTCCTGATCACCGCCACGGCGCTCACCGTGACCGGGTGCGGGAAGCGGGCCGGCCTTCTACGTCCTCAAGATCGTCCAGCGCCCCGACCTGAAGTACCCGGCGGCCCAGGTGACGAACATCCGGCTCACGTTCGGCTGAACGCTACGGGACCTACGCTCGGAGGATGAGCGGTGACGAGGGCCTGTTCGGGCCGCGTAGCGTGACCTGGCAGCTCCATGCCGACCCCGCGATGTGGGTCGCCGGGGTCAGCGCGCTGTTCCTGCAGGCCCTCCACCCGCTCGCCGTCCGGGGCGTCCTCCAGAACTCCGACTTCCGCACGGACCCGCTCGGCCGCCTGATGAAGACGGCGCTGTTCGTGAGCGTCTCGACGTACGGGACGGCGGAGGCGGCCGAGCAGGCCGGTGCGCGGGTGCGCAGGATCCATGCCGCGCTGCGTGTCGACGGTACGCACCGCGTGGACGATCCCGAGCTGCTCCGGTGGGTGCACTGCGCCGAGGTGTGGTCCTATCAGGACGTTGTGCGCCGCGCTGGCTTCCCGCTCACGGACGCCCTGGCCGACCGGTATCTCACCGAGCAGCGGGCGAGTGCGGCGCTGGTGGGGCTGGATCCGGCCGCTGTGCCCGGTACCAGGGAAGAAATGTCCTTGTTCTTCGAGCGGTCCCGGCCGCAGCTGCGCCGGACGGCCGAGTCGGACGAGATCTACGCCTTCCTCATGTACCCGCCGGTGAACCCGCCGATGCGGGCGGGCTGGCAGCCGATCGGCCGTCTCGCCTACTCGCTGCTGCCGTCGTGGGCGACCGAGCTGTACGGCCGCAGGCCGATCCCCGTCCGCGCGGCCGAACGCCGCCTCCGCCTGCTGCGGAAGGCTGCGCTGCTCGTGCCCTCCCACCTCCGCTGGCGGGGGCGGAAGGGCAACATTCCCCGGGCGATGGCCCGCCTCGGCCCGGCCGCTCGTCCCTCCCCAGGAAACCTGTGATGGTGGGACCCCTCATGCTCCTATGGCGACGTGAGGGGTCCCACGATCATGAGCGGCGGCCGTGCAGGAGCCGCAGTGCCAGCCGGGTGAGCCTGGCGTCGCGCGGCTTGCGGTCGAAGGTCAGCACCTTCACCACCGACGGCATCCAGCGCTTCGCGATGGCCTTCGGCCGGGCGAACTCGCGCAGCCCGTCGGCCCCGTGGATCCGGCCGAACCCGGAGTCGCCCACCCCGCCGAACGGCAGCGAGGGGATGCCGGCGAACGAGATCGTCGAGTTGATCGAGGTCATGCCGGACTTGAGCTGCCGCGCGACCGCCATCGCGTCCGACTTGCCGAAGACGGCGCCGCCGAGGCCGTAGGGCAGCGCGTTGGCCTTGGCCACGGCCTCGCGCACGTCAGCGACGCTGGCGACCGTGACTGTCGGGCCGAAGGTCTCCTCGCACACCGCCGCCGAGGTCTCCGGGACGTCGACCAGCACGGTCGGGTGCACGAACGGCGGCCGGACAGCGTCGGCCCCGCCCAGGACGGCCCGCCCGCCATCGGCCAGCGCGGCGTCGATGTGCCTGCGGACCACGTCGATCTGGCCGGGCATCGTCATCGGGCCGATGTCGGCCTCCGGCTCGGCGCCGACCTTGAGCGCCCCGGCCCGCTCGGTGAGCTTGGCCAGGAACGCTTCATAGACAGGCTCGACGACGTAGATGCGCTCGATGCCGACGCAGGTCTGCCCGGCGTTCATCATCGCGCCCCAGACCGCGGCCTCTGCCGCTGCGTCCAGGTCGGCGTCCGCCGTCACGATGAGTGCGTCCTTGCCGCCACACTCGAGGAGTACCGGGGTGAGCGTCTCGGCCGCGGCCGCCAGCACCCGCTTCCCTGTCCGGGTCGACCCGGTGAACGCGATCTTGTCCACGCCGGAGCTGACCAGCTCGGCACCCGTGTCGCCGAGCCCGTGCACGATCCCGAACACGGGATGCTCCGGCACGGCCTGCGCGAACGTGTCCGCCAGGAACTGCCCGACACCCGGCGTGTACTCACTCGGCTTGAACACGACGGTGTTGCCGGCTGCGAGCGCGTACGCCAGCGACCCGACCGGCGTCAGCACCGGATAGTTCCACGGCCCGATCACGCCGACGACCCCGTAGGGCTGGTACTCCAGGTGCGCCGTGTACTCCGACTGGAGCAGCGTCCCGCCGACCCGCCGGATGCCCAGCACCTTCCTGGCGTGCTTGGCTGCCCACGCGATGTGGTCGATAGCCCCGGCCGACTCGACCAGCGCGTCGGCGAGCGGCTTGCCGCCCTCGCGGTGCATGAGCAGTGTCAGCTCGTCGAGCCGGCGGACCAGGGTGGCCCGCCAGGCCAGCAGCCGCCGGCGGCGCCCGGTGAAGCCCAGCTCCCGCCACCAGGTGGCGGCCTCACGCGCCGCGGCGACGGCCTCTGCCACCTGCTCGGGACCGGCCACGGGCAGCCTGGCGACCTCCTCACCGGTCGCGGGGCTGGTCGAGATCAGCTGATCTTGCTCGATGACGGGGGTACCGGAGACACGGACGCCAGATGAGGTCATGATCTATCTCCTAGCCGGGGGTGATACGAAGTCTAGACCCGTCCTTACTCGCAAGTAACCCTTGTGATGTGGTGCATTCCGCTCCCGCCGCTGGCACTGCTAGCGTTGCTCCCGGACTGTAAGGCTTGAGGAGGCGGCGTGACGGGCATCAACAAGGTCGGCGTGGTCGGGCTCGGCACGATGGGGGCCGGCATCGTCGAGGTCTTCGCCCGCAACGGGGTCGAGGTGCTCGGTGTCGAGATCACCGAGGCGGCGCTGGAGCGCGGCAGGGCGACCCTGTCCGGCTCGACCGACCGGGCCGTGGCCAAGGGCAAGCTCACCGAGGCCGCCCGCGACGAGCTGCACAGCCGGGTCACCTTCGCCGTCGGCCTGCCCTCCCTGGCCGATGTGGACCTCGTGATCGAGGCCGTGCCGGAGCGGCTGGAGCTCAAGCGCGCGATCTTCTCCGAGCTCGACCAGGTGTGCAAGCCGGAGACCATCCTGGCCACCAACACCTCCTCACTGTCGGTCACCGAGATCTCGGTCGCCACCCACCGGCCGAACCGCGTGATCGGCATGCACTTCTTCAACCCCGCCCCGATCATGAAGCTCGTCGAGATCATCCGCACGGTGGTCACCGAGCAGTCCGTCGTGGACGAGATCGAGGCGCTGTGCACCCGGCTCGGCAAGGTCGACGTGACGATCAGCGACCGGGCGGGCTTCATCGCCAACGCCCTGCTCTTCGGGTACCTGAACCACGCCGTCGCGCTCTACGAGTCGAAGTACGCCAGCCGTGAGGACATCGACTCCGCGATGAAGCAGGGCTGCGGCCTGCCGATGGGCCCGCTCGCGCTGATGGACCTGATCGGCCTCGACACCGCATACGAAATCCTCGACACCATGTACAAGCGGGGCGGCCGCGACCGCCGCCACGCCCCGGTGCCGCTGATCAAGCAGATGGTCACGGCCGGGCTGCTCGGCCGCAAGAGTGGCCGGGGCTTCTACACGTACGAGAAGGCCGGTTCCCCGGTGGTCGTCAGCGACCCGGAGCCTGCCCCGATCCCGGAGGCCGAGGCCCGCCCGGTCAGCCGGATCGGTGTCGTCGGCTCCGGCACGATGGCCACGGGCATCGTCGAGGTGCTGGCCAAGTCGGGTTACGCGACCACGTTCGTCGCGCGGGGCGCCGAGCAGGCAGCCCGGGCGCTGGCCCGGATCGAGCAGTCGCTCGCCAAGGCCGTCGTACGCGGAAAGCTGTCCGAAGAGGACCGTGACGCCGCCCTCGGCCGGATCACCGCCGCGCACAAGCTCGACGACCTGTCCGGTGTGGACCTCGTGGTCGAGGCCGTCGTCGAGGAAGTCAGCGTCAAGAAGGTCCTGTTCGAGGCGGTCGCCGAGATCGTCAAGCCGGGTACCGTCCTGGCCACGACCACCTCCTCCCTGCCGGTCATCGAGTGCGCGATGGCTTCCGGCCGGCCGGAGGACGTGGTCGGCCTGCACTTCTTCAACCCGGCCCCGGTCATGAACCTCGTCGAGGTCGTCCGGACCATCAGGACTTCCCCGTCCGCGCTGGCCACCGCCGTCGCGGTGTGCGAGGCCGTCGGGAAGCGCCCGGTGGTGTGCGCGGACCGGGCCGGTTTCGTGGTCAACGCGCTGCTGTTCCCGTACCTGAACGACGCCGTCAAGATGCTGGAAGCCAGCTACGCGACGGCGGACGACATCGACTACGCCATGAAGCTGGGCTGCGGTTACCCGATGGGGCCGTTCGAGCTGCTCGACGTCGTCGGGCTGGACGTCTCGCTGGCCATCCAGAAGCAGCTCTACCTGGAGTTCCGCGAGCCCGGCTTCGCGCCGGCCCCTCTGCTGGAGCACCTGGTGACCGCCGGTTACCTGGGCCGCAAGGCCGGCCGGGGCTTCCGGGACTACAGCACGCCGTAACCGGTACGCGCCGGCCATCAGGGCTGGATCTGTTCCGCAGGGAAACCTCCTGTCTGGAAACAGATCCAGCCCGCTGGCTTTCTCGGCTGGACCTCACGCCGGACTGACCGCCATAGTGGTAGGACTGCCACCACAGTGGCGGGACCGCCCGACTCCACCCCCTCGGAGCGCCGACGTGACCAAGCGCGTCATCATCATCGCCGCAGCTGTGCTCGCGGTGATCCTGCTCGGTTCCCTGCTGCTCGGCGGCGGGGGCAAGGCAGAGCCGGCCACCTTCACCGAGGGCGGGGCGGAGGTGAAGGTGGAGTTCCAGAACGGCGTGCTCGCCGGCGACAAGATCCGGGTGACCCTCAAGCCGGTGGCCTCGGGTGCCCGCGTCGTGGCCGGCCTGAAGATCGAGGTGTCCGGAGCCGCCACCGCCGACGGCGAGCCGAGTCTGCCGACCCCGGTCACCCGCAAGGACTTCACCGTCCAGGTCTACTCTTCGACCACCGTCCGGGCCACCCAGCCGGTCAAGCGCCCGGACGACAAGCCGGGCCAGATCCAGGTCAAGCTCACCTACCAGGTCTGCGACAAGGCAGCCTGCACTGCCCCGGTCACCGGCAGAGTCATCCCCTTGTCGATCAAGTAGCCCCTGGTGGCGCGGGCCGCCTCGCGTCAGATCAAACCCATCATTTTGTACCCGTGCCGCAGCCCCCGGCCCCCGCAGCCGGAGCCTTGCGCCCGGAGCCGCGCACCCTGGCCGCGTGATGGCGTGCCAAGCGCTGTCCGGAATCGCCCGGCCCGGCCCGTTCAGCCCGCTGATATCCGATTGACAAGCCATGATCGACTGGCCAGCGCCGGTCCGCGACCCGGGCGGCGGCCGGTTATTCTTCTGAACGTGAGCCCCCGTCATAACCGCCGACTGCGCGACCAGGCTGACGACGAGGGCCGGGCGCGCCGATCCCTGGATTCCGTCGAGCCCGCCGCCGATGGTGACTGGCTGGTCCGCACGCTCGCGGGCAGCGGCACCGGCAAGGTGTACCGCTGTCCTGGCTGCGACCAGGAGATCCCGTCCGGCGTGCCGCACGTGGTTGCGTGGCAGGTGGACGGCGACCCGGGGGACCGGCGGCACTGGCACACCCCGTGCTGGCGTTCGCGGCAGCACCGGACTCCCCGGCTCCAGCGCGGCCGGTCGGCCCCGAAGTACTGAAGGCCGCCCGCCGTCCCGTGATCGCGGTCGCTTTTCCCGCTGATCCTGGCCGCCGCCGCCGCTCGCACGGAGACAATCGCACTGGAAGCCCCCTCACGTACGGACCCCCTCGTACGGCCCGCTCTTCGGAAGGACTCAGCCGTGGCCCTCATCCGCGCCAACTCGATCTTGCCGGCCCGGCGGGAGGACATCGAGCTGCACACGGCCGACGGCCTGAAGCTGGTGGGGGAGCTGGCGCTGCCCGCCGGGAAGGATCCGGTCGCCACGCTCGTGTGCCTGCACCCGCTGCCGACGCACGGCGGGATGATGGACAGCCACGTGTACCGCAAGGCGGCCTGGCGTCTCCCGGCCCTCGCCGACCTGGCCGTCCTGCGCTTCAACACGCGGGGTACGTCGAGTGTCCGTGGCACCAGTGAGGGCGAGTTCGGCAACGGGGAGACCGAGCGCTTCGACGTGGCCGCCGCGCTGGAGTTCGCGGAGTTCGGCGACCTGCCCGACATCTGGCTGATCGGCTGGTCGTTCGGCACGGACCTGGTGCTCAAGTATGGGCTCGACCCGGAGGTGAAGGGTGCTGTCCTGCTCTCGCCGCCGCTGCGCTTCTCCGCACCGTCCGATCTGGACGCCTGGGCTGCCGACGGCAAGCGGCTGACAGCTCTCGTGCCGGAGTTCGACGACTACCTGCGGCCCGCCGAGGCCCGGGAACGCTTCTCGGTCGTCCCGCAGGCCGAGGTGATCGGCATCGACGGCGCGAAGCACCTGTGGGTCGGCGACGCGGAGACCGTGCTCGACGAGATCGTCCGCCGGGTGAACCCCGCCGCGTACCCGCTGCCGCGCGACTGGTCCGGCGAGATGTCCGCCGGGGACTCCAGCGCCTACGCCGACCGCACCCTGGCGGCCTTCAAGGACGTACCGCGTCCTTGAGTGGTTCGGCGAGGGCGACGATGATGCCCCCGGGCCCCCGCACGTAACAGAGCAGGTAGATGTCCTCGTACGGGACCACCTCGCCGATGAGCTCGCCTCCGTGCGCGCGCAGCCGGGCGAGGACGTCGCGGAGGTCGTCGACGGCGAACATGACGCTGCGCAGCCCGAGCGTGTTCGGCGGCGCGTTGCCGGGCTCGGCTGCCGTCAGGGCCGGGGAGCGGAACCTCGTCAGCTCCAGCCGGCTGTGGCCGTCCGGGGTCCGCATCATCGCGATGTCGACCCGGACGCCGTCGAGCCCGTTGATCCGGTCGACCCAGGGCCCGTGGACCGGCATCTCGTCCTCGAGTTCCATCCCGAGCTCGGTGAAGAACCCCTTGGCCGCGTCGAGGTCGTCCACCACGACGCTGACGTGGTGCATCTGCTGGATACCCATATGCCCGATTGTCTCACTGCGGGACGTGCTGGCCGGGGGAGCGGCCTGGCGCTCAGCGGCGCCGCTGAGCCGCTTCCGCCACCGGGTCAGGTACCGGCGGGCGGCCCGGCTCGTTCCAGTAGTTGCCGCGCCATTCGTTGCCGCCGTCGCGTACCCAGGCTGTCGCGGCCCCGTTGAAACCACAGCGCGCGTACGGTGCTCGTGCGAACGCGTTGCCGACCACCCGCACGTTCGTGGCGACCGGGAAGGGCCGGGTGGGCAGGCTGCCCGCGTACATGCAGTAGGCGCCGCCCGACAGCAGGTTGCCCTCGATCAGCACGTCGTGGATCGGGCCGAAGTTGCCGTACAGTGCCAGGGCCGCCGAGCAGTTCTCCGCCGTGCCGCAGTCCAGTGTGTTGCCCCGGATCACGCTGCCGCCGCCCCCGTGGCTGGCCATCGCGCTGTTCTGGCTCGTCCCGGCCTGGTAGGGGTCGTGCAGCCACGAGCTGAGCACCGTCACGTTGTCGGTGAAGTGGAGCTGGCTGCCGCCGCTGTGCAGGTTGCACCGCAGGCAGGTGAAGTTCGAGCCGACGATGAGCGGCCAGGTCGGGGCGCGGCGCTGCCCATCGACCTCCACGTTCTCCAGGCGCGTGTTGAGCGTCAGTCCATAGAGGTCGGTCCGGACCGTCCCGACCGCGCACGCGCCCCGGATCCGGCTGTTGCGGATCGTCACGTTGCTGGCCTTGACGGTCACGCAGCCGGTGATGTCCGCGCCGTCGATGACCGTGCCGTCCCTGGTGATGCTCATGCCGCCCATCGGGGTCAGCGCGCGCCCCGCCGGGACTCCCGTGTTCGAGGGCCCGGGCCAGCCCGTGGTGTCCGTCCGGGTGCCCGTCGTGCGCTGCGCGTCCGGGTCGGCGGGCCGGTGGACCTTCGTCGGTACCGGCCCGGCGTCGCTGGGCTGGGCGCCGGCCAGCGGCCGCTCGTGCCCGGCCGGCTCCGGGTCGGGGACGAGGCTGAAACCACCGAGGACGGCCACGGCCCCCAGGACCAGGCCGATCATCACGAGCACGAACCAGAGCGGGCGGCGAGGGGTCACCTGGTGGGTGTCCTCGTTGAGCAGCTCGGAGGTGATCACAGCCAGCCTGCCCGCCACTCTCCCCGCTTGGCCCAGACCTCCCGCCAGCCAGCCCCCGCGCGGCTGCGCAGCCACACCCCGGCACTGATCAGGCCCAGGGCCAGCCGGGCCTTCGCGGCGGGCCAGCGCAGCCTGACGAAGGTCACCTTGCCCTTGAGGACCATGACCCTCTTGTTCGTACTGCTCGACGAGGCGCCACCCACGTGCACGACCATCGCCTCCGGTACGAGCACCGGCCCGCGCCCCAGCTTCGCCGCGCGGTAGGACAGGTCGACGTCCTCGGAGTACATGAAGTAGCGGGGGTCGAAGCCGCCCAGCTCCTCGAACAGCGCGCGCTCGACGAGGAGCAGGCAGCCGGACGCCGCAGGTACGGGCCCGCCGGCCGCCCGGGACAGCCCCGGCAGCTCCTCCGGGTTGAACAGCCGCGACTTCCGGAACACCGAGGAGAGCCCGGCCGCGAAGCAGAGGTATCCCCACAGGGACGGCAGGCCGAACACGGACCGGCCGTCGTCCAGCTGTGCGGCTGTGAGGGTGCGCCCAGCGTAGATACCGCGGGCCGGGCTGGCCTCCGCGTGGGCCAGGAGCGATGCGACCGGGTCACCGACCGGTTCCGTGTCGGGGTTAACGAGTAACAGATAAGGGGTTGTGGCCTGAGCCGCAGCCAGATTGACCGCCCGGCCGAAGCCGAGGTTCTCCGGCGAGCGGATCACCGTGACGGCGGGGTAGGCGGCCTCGATCGCCTCGGCCTCCGCGTCGCCCGGCGAGTTGTCGACCACGATCACGTCCACATCGGACGGCAGGCCGGCCAGGCATTTCAGGATGAGCTCGCGGGTGTTGTATGCGACGAGGACGACCGTCACTCTGGCGGTCACCGGGCTACCTCCCAGGTCACGGGTGCTCGTTTCCGCCGCCGGTCGGCCGCGAGGGTGATGGCGGCGTAGCAGACGGCGGCCGGCCACAGCCACGGCCGGGGCGCGGTCACCCTGATCCACGCGGTCCGGCTGCCGGTCGGGCCCTGCTGCGCTGTGCCGGTCCGGACGCGCGCCAGCCTGCTGATCAGAGCTCCGGTGTCCGGTGATGTGTCCACAAGGGAGTCCGCGTCGGCGACGGCCTTCTCCTCGGCCGTGAAGAGCCGGTCGAGGAACAGGTCGTCGGCGATCAGCCCGCCTTCGCCGAAGGTCTCGAACCGGGCCCGGCCCTGCTCGCTCAGGCCGATGATGCCCCGCCCGAACAGCGCCTTCTGGTACACCGGCAGCCGGTCCTGCACCGCGTAGTAGCCGCGCAGCACCCACGGCCGGCCGCTGACGTCGAGTTTGCGCCGGACGGTCCCAGCCAGCACCCGCTCGTCGCGGAACAGGCTGATCAGGGCCCGGACGCCGGCGCCAGTGACCCGCACGTCGGCGTCCAGGTAGATCCGGGGGAAGCCTCCGGCCTCGGCGTCGCCGGCGTTCAGGGCCGCCGCCTTGGAGGCCTCGGGCAGCTCGATCACCCGCACTCCGGCCGCCCGGGCCACGCCGGCCGTGTCGTCCGTGCAGCCGTTGGCGACGACGATCACGTCCAGGCCGGCCAGCTCGGGAAGGAGCCTGGCCAGCCCGGCCGCGTCGTTGTGCGCGGGGACGACGACGGTAGCGCCGGAGGCGGGCACGGTCACCAGGGCGCCTTGCCGGTCAGGGTCCGCCGGATCCGCCGGATCACGGAACGCTTCGTCTTCCGCCAGCCGAAGTACTCCCGCAGGTCGAGGCTCGCCGTCTGGGCCACCTCCGCCGACCGGCGCATCTGGGCCGTCCAGTCCGCGATGGTCCGCACGCCCGTCGTCTTCGCCGACAGCGGCAGCCTGGCCAGCAGGTCCTCGTCCGTGTGGTAGACGGTGTTGGGGCTGCGCGGGTCGTCCATGTGGTCCTCGGGGATGAACGGGAAGTACCAGCCGTTCACCCACCCGGCCTGCGCCGCCTCCAGGCACCACGTCGTGAACGAGTGCTGCTCGGTCAGCGGCCCGATGCCCTCCAGTACCGCGCGCTTGGCCAGGTACCCGCTGCCCTGCACCCAGTGGTTGCGCAGCAGCTTGTGCCCCCCCGGGTACTCGGCGGTCTTGCGGGACGCCAGCTCCGGCCGGTAGTCCTCGTCGAGGAACCGCCAGCTGCCGATCACGCCGAACTCCGGCACGGCCTCGTGGGCGGCCCGCAGCGTCTCGATCCAGCCCGGCGTCACCAGGCAGTCGTCGTCCACTTTGGACATATAAGAGCCGTCGGACTCCGCCCACAGCCAGTTGGTCGGGGTACGCAGGCCGACGTTCTCCGGGCTGTGGTGGAACTTCGCCACCTTCGGATGGTCCGCGTACTCCCGGGCCACCGCCAGGGTCTCGGCGTGCCCGCCGTTGTGCCACAGCCACACCCGGTCGCCGTCCCCGCAGGTCTCCAGCAGCCGGGGCAGCGACAGCCGGACGTACTCCGGCCGTTCAAAAGTGATCATGAGGATGTCAGTACCGGTCATGGGGCCTCCCCGATCCGCTGATCCGCCAGAGCGCCCCCACGGCGCCCAGCAGCAGCCCGAACGTCACCACAAAACTCGTGAAGAACAGCGCGTCGAAGGTGAACGCCGAGAACGCGAACGACGCGAGCCCGGCGACCAGGACGGCGGCCAGGTGCCGGTCGGACTCCCGTGACGCCTTGCGCCACACGGCGATCCCCTGCCCGGCACCCGTGCTGAACAGGACAACGAGCCCGGCCACCCCGACGACACCGGAGGACACCAGGGTGAGCAGCCACTGGTTGTCCAGCAGGAAGTACAGCTCCGGCACGAAGGTCCCGGTGCCCCTGCCCAGCCAGGGCCGCTCGCTGATCAGCGGGAACACCCTGGCGTAGTCGTCGGTCCGGCCGCTGATGCTCGGGTCGTTCTCCGCCATGAACAACGCGCGCAGCGTGCCGAGCAGGCCGGGCCGGATCACGCTGAACACCGCCATCGTCATGACCGAGGCGATGCCGATCACGATCCGGCGCTGCCAGCCCCACGCGATCCCGGTGACGACCATCGAGATGGCGATGGCGATGATGCCGGTCCGGGACAGGGCCAGGGGGATCGCGCAGGCACTGATCACCGTGGCGACCGCGATCAGCTGGCGTTCGAGGCTGCGCACCGCGTACTTGCTGTAGTGCAGCCCCAGCGGCACCACCACGGCCGCGATCAGCGTGCTGAACTCGATGTAGTGCCCGACGGTGCCCGCCACCCTGACCAGCCCGCCGGCGCCCCGGTTGGAGAAGCCGACCGGGGGAGCCTGGAAGGCCAGCCCTGGCGGCTGGATGTACAGGGTGATGTCCTTGCGCAGCGCGAACTGGAGAATGCCCACGACGGACATGAACACGCCGCACCAGAACAGTGTCCGCATGAGCAGCCCGAGCTGGCGCCGGCTCTTCAGCCCGTCGGCCGCGAGCAGCGCGACACCCAGCATGGCGGCGGCGGCCATCATCGTCCGGTCGGAGTTGTTGGCCTCGATGACCGTCAGGCCGCGCAGCTCACCGGAGATGTAGGAGGCGAGCAGGGCCAGGAAGTACGCGGCGACGCCCCAGCGCATCGGCTGCCTGCCCCGTGCGGTCAGGTCGGGGTGGACCCTGGCCAGCAGCCAGAACAGCAGCAGCATGATGGCGAGCAGGGTGCCGGGCCGCCCGATGCTGGTCAGGCCGGGCACGATCACCCGGGCCGGCAGCACGAAGATGAGCAGCACGACCGTCGCCAGCAGCCCGGCGGGGCTCAGCGCGATCCGGATCAGCGCCAGCCCGGGATTGGCCGGGCCGGGGTTGGCGGCTTTCGCCGGGCCGGGTGCCGAGGGTGCGGTGCTGCCGAGGGGTAGGGAGGTCATGACTACTGGAGCGGCATGGTCGGCTCGGTGTCGTCGCGGATCACCGGGATGACCATCGTCGCGTCCGCCGGCTTGTTGTCCTTGGCAGCGGCCTTGCTGACCTGGACGGGCGCCTGGGCGCGGACCGAGGTGCGCAGGATGCGCTCCCTGCGCCGCTGGACCAGCCGGATGATCGCGTCCACCAGTACCGTGATCATGACGGTGGCGAGCAGGCCGCCGCCGGCGATCCCGATCTGGGCGCGGCGCACGCCGGTGGTCACGGTCTTCACCGTGCCCTCACCGTCCAGGCTCTCCGTGCTGATCTTCAGGGTCGGCTGGGCCTCGAACGCCTTCTGCTTCGCGTTGACCTCGTCGGAGATGAGCTTGACGACGTACTGGACGGTGGCCTTCGACTTCGCGGAGCTGATCGACGTGACGGTCACCGTGATGATGGCGCTGCGCGGGACGATGGCGAGCTTGTAACCCGGCTCGTACCCGGCAGAGGCAGCCTTCTCCCGGCTGGCCTGCTTCTCCAGGCTGATCAGGACGGCCTGTGCCATCTGCACCGGCCCGGCCTCGGCCCACTGGTTGGCCGGCGGGGCTGGCTTGCCGGCCGGCGGCGGTACCGGCTTGCCGGTCGGCGGCAGGAGCAGGATCGACCCGGTCGCCTCGAACTCCGGCTTCACGTGACTGCCCACCTGGAACGTGGCCACGGCCGTCACCACCAGCAGCGGGACAAACACAAACCAACGCCGCAGGAGTAGCCGGGCAACGTCCCAAAGGTCCATAGTGCGCCTCACGAACTGTCTGCGCGGGCACGGTCGGCGGCCAGCCGGTCGTGCGCGGGCGGGCGGGGAGCGGGCACCGGTTCGGAGCCGCGCCGTGTCAGCAACCTATCCCACAGGGCGACGTAACGGGATCCCTGATGATCCCAGGCCAGCTCCTCGACGAACCGTGCCCGGGCGAGACCGGACATACACGCACGCCGCTGCGGGTCGCCGAGCAGTTCGTCCAGCGCACCGGCCAGTTCGGCCGGGCTGCCGGCCGGCACGTAGACCGCCGCGTCGCCGGCGCTGCGCCGGGTCTCGACCAGGTCGACGGCCACGACGGGCACGCCACGCCCCAGGTACTCGATGGTCTTCGCCATCGTGGAGCGCTGGGCGTGCGGGCTGGGCGGGTCGGGCTGGAGGCCGACCGTCGCGCGGGACAGCAGCTCGTCGACCTGCGGGGCCTCCAGCCAGCCGGTGAACTCCACCAGGTCGGACAAACCGCGCTCCGCCGTCAGTTTCTTCAGGCTCTCCAGGCATTCGCCGTCCCCGGCGACCACCATCCGCCAGCCGCCGCGCATCGTGCGCAGCTCGGCGGCCGCCTCGATCGCCGCGTCCACGCCGTCCTGGGCACCGAGCACGCCGAGGTAGACGATGGTGTCCACAGTGGTCTCCATGGCAGGCCGTGCCACAATCTCGGACAAATAAGGGCCATTGCGGACGACGGTCATCTTCTCGGGCCGGCAGCCGCCCCGGTCGACCGCCATCTGCTTGTATGACTCGTTCGTGGAGATGACGGCCGTCGAGCAGCGCAGCGACAGCTTCTCCAGCACCCGCAGGACCTTGTGCACGGGGCTCGACGGGCTGCCGCCCCGGCTCTCGTACACCTCGGGGGACAGGTCGTGGTGATCGAACACGAACGGCATGCGCAGCGCGCGCATCACGAGCGCCAGCGGCCAGAACACGTCCGGCGGGTTGCACACCTGCGCGGCGCGCGCCCGCTGGAACACGACAGCCTGCGTCAGCCGGAGCGCGATCCACAGGAAGGACCAGGCGAACTCGACGGCGAACGACAGCAGCCCGCCGCCGGCGAACGGCTGCGGGTAGCTGAGAATCCGGGCGTTCTTCGTGCCAGGCACGATGTCCGGCCGCTGCGGGCCACGGGGGCAGATCACCGACACTCTGTACCCGGCGGCCTCCAGCGACTGGCACTCCCGGATCACCCGCCGGTCCTTCTCGACCGGCAGGTTGGCCACCGCGATCACGATGTGGGTACTCACCGGGCCACCGACCTGTCGAAGATCACCTTGACGGTCTTCAGCAGGATCCGCAGGTCGAACCAGAGCGACTTGTTCCGCACGTAGAGCACGTCGAGCTCCAGCGCCGCCCGGTAGTCCACTGTGGAACGTCCGGAGACCTGCCACAGGCCCGTCATGCCCGGCCGGGCGGCGAACCGCTGCTCGGCGCCGGGCGGGAACATCGCTGCCTCCCACTCCAGTACCGGCCGGGGGCCGACGAGCGACATCTCGCCCTTCACGACGTTCCACAGCTGGGGCAGCTCGTCGAGGCTGGTCCGGCGGAGGAAGGCGCCGATCGGGGTGATCCGGGGGTCGGCGACGAGCTTGTAGACCCCCTTCTCGCCCCCGTCGGGAGCCGCGCCGCCGCCGGTGGTGGTGAGCACCTTGGACACGTACTCCCGGTGCACCCGGTCGTCGTTGTTGTGCGTCATGGTCCGGAACTTGATCACCGGGAACTCGCTCCGGTGCAGGCCCAGCCGGTCCTGCCGGAACAGGACCGGGCCGGAACTGGTCAGCTTGACGGCGACCGCGACCACGAGCAGCAGCGGCGACAGGAGGATCAGCAGCACGATCGCCGCGGCGGCCTCGACAAGCTGACGGACGCTCATGACGGCAGCGCTTCGACGAGCTTCGCGGACACGTACTCGACCTGCTCACTGGTCATCGACGGGAACATGGGCAGCGACAGCAGCTCACCGGCTGCGGCCTCGGCGACGGGCGCGTGGGCCGCGACTCCGTAGGCTGGCTGCTGGTGGCACGGGATCGGGTAGTGCACGCTGGCCTGCACGCCCTGCGCGCCGAGCCGTTCGCGGACGCCGTCGCGGTCGGCGACCCGGACGACGAAGAGGTGCCAGGCGGAGGTGACGCCCTCCGGCGGCTCGACGATCAGGCCGGCCAGCTTGTCGCGGTACAGGCTCGCGATCTCGTTCTTCGCCGCGTTCCAGCTGTCGAGGTGGGGGACCTTCAGCGAGAGGATGCCGGCCTGGAGCGCGTCGAGGCGGCTGTTCACCCCGATCTCGGCGTGCTTGTAGTGGTCGCCGCCCGCCCGGCCGTGGTTGGCCAGGCTGCGGATCCGCTCGGCGAGCGCCGGGTCGTCGGTGACCACGGCGCCGCCGTCGCCCCACGCGCCGAGGTTCTTGCCCGGGTAGAAGCTGAAGCACGCCGCCACCCCGAAGGAACCGGCCTTGCGGCCCTCCCAGATCGCGCCGTGCGCCTGGGCGGCGTCCTCGACGACCAGCAGGCCGTGGCGCTGCGCGTAGGCGGCGATGGCGGCCGGGGGCACGATGTGGCCGTACAGGTGGACCAGCAGGATCGCCCGGGTCCGCTCGGTACGCGCGGCTTCCAGCGTGTCCGGCGTGACCTGGAGGTGTACCGGGTCCACGTCCACGAACACGGGCGTGGCTCCGGCGGCAGAGACAGCCGCGGCGCTGGCGATGAACGTGTTGGCCGGGACGAGCACCTCGTCACCCGCGCCGACGCCGAGCGCCCGCAGCGTCAGGACGATGGCGTCCGTACCGTTCGCGACGCCGACGGCGTGTGCCGTGCCGCAGTAGGCGGCCCAGCCCTCCTCGAAGGCCGCGACGTGCCTGCCGCCGATGAAAGCCGACGTGACGGCCAGCTCACCGACGAGCTGGACGACGTCCTCCGCGATCGGGGCGTGCATCGCCGCCAGATCCATGAAGGGAACCTTCATGCCTTCGACACCTCCAGCAGGTCCACCGTCTTGCCGGTGGCGAGGGATTCCTGAGCGGCTTCCAGCACCCGGACGACCGCGAGACCCGCGTAACCGTCCGTGCGCGGCCGGGCCCCGGTGAGCACGCACTCGACGAAGTGCCTGTCCTCGTTCATCAGGGGCTCGGTGAACGCGATGTGCGGGGAGACGATACCGCCGTAGCGGTAGCTCATCGGCATCGCACCGTCGTTGGCCGGCAGCGCCTGCACGCCCTTGTCGTAGATGCGCAGGCGGCCGTCGTCGAGCAGGTCGTTGTACACGGCCATCCGCTTGCTGCCGACCACAGTGGTCCGCCGGACCTTGCACGGGTCGAGCCAGCTCACGTGCAGGTTGGCCGTGGTACCGAGCGTGCCGTACTCCAGCCGCAGGTACGCGACGTCCTCGAACGGGCCGCCGGCGTGCCTGGAACCCCACGCGGTCACAGCCGTCGGCTCGGCACCGAGCACCGTGTTCATGATGGAGATGTCGTGCGGGGCCAGGTCCCAGACGACGTTGACGTCTGGCTGGTAGAGGCCGAGGTTGAGCCGGGCCGAGTCGAGGTAGTACACCGAGCCCAGCTCGCCGGAGTCGACCAGGTCCTTGAGGGCGGTGACAGCGGCGTTGTAGGCGAAGGTGTGCCCGGCCATCAGCGTCAGGTTGTTCTTCTCGGCCAGCTCGATCAGCTCGAGGGCCTCGGCGACGGAGGCGGTCATGGGCTTCTCGACCAGCACGTGCTTGCCGTTCTTCAGCAGCTCGCGGGCGATCGGGCCGTGGGTACGCGGCGGGGTGGCGACCACGGCCGCGTCGATGAGGTCGTAGACGTCGTCGAGGCTGGAGGCGCACAGCGCGCCCGGGTACATCTGCTGGATCTGGCTGAGCTGGTCAGGCCGTGCGTCGATCGCGACGACCAGGCTGACCTCGGGGATCTGGGTCAGCACCCGAAGATGCTTGGCACCCCAGTAGCCACAACCAATCACACCAACGCGCATTACCAGAACTCCCCAAGGTCGCTACTAAACGTGTATGACCGGTCACATAGCTGCCGGGAAAGCTTCGCGGAGCGCCAGGGTTTGGCACAAGAGGCGGAGTGGGCACACCTGCTGTCGCGTTCCTTACAAGCCTATGAAGTGCCGGTATTTGCCCGCTAAATGCGTTATGCGAGCTGTGATCGGCGTGTGGGAGGGCCCGGAACGCGAAGCGCAATATTAGCGTCCTCAGTGGACTGCATGGGTACCCCGCTTTCTCATCGCTACACTGCGCGTGTGCGTTTCAATTCGCTGCCGGTGGCCGGCGCCTATCTGATCGAGCCAGAGCCGATCATTGACAATCGTGGATTCTTTGCCCGCGTGTGGTGCGCGGACGAATTCACCGGGCACGGCCTGGTCTCCGAGTTCGTGCAGGGCAGCATCGCACAGAACGCGCTGGCTGGCACGCTGCGCGGGATGCACTGGCAGGTGGACCCGCACCGCGAGGTGAAGCTGGTCCGGGTCACCCGGGGCTCCATCTGGGACGTGATCGTCGACGTCCGGCCCGATTCGCCCAGCTATCTCCGGCATGCCGCCGTTGAGCTCACCGCCGAGAATCACTCTACTTTGTATGTACCTGCCGGATTCGCCCACGGTTACATAACATTGACCGACGACGTCGAGATCACGTATCAGATGTCCGCCCGGTTCGCCCCGGATTCCTACCGTGGAGCGCGGTGGGACGACCCGGCGTTCGGCATCCCGTGGCCGATGGCCCCGAAGGTGATCGCCGACCGCGACGCCACCTACCCGGACTTCCGGCCACAGGGGGCCTGACCACCCGGGCAGTTTTCGCTGACCGGCCGGCTCGACTTGGCCGGCCGGTCCACAATATCCATCCAAAAGGGGCAGTAGCTACGCCCGGGCCGGGGTCAGCCGGCGGGCGAGCCGGCCGGCCAGGTCCCGGGCCCGGGTGTCGAAGCCGAGCACGAGCGCCCCGACGACCAGTACCCCGGCCGCGCCCTCCAGGATCACGGCGAGCAGCGGGTCGAGGCTGCGTGACATCCGGTCGCCGAGCGCGACGGTCAGGAAGCCCACCACGCCAGCCAGTGCCGCCGGTACGGTCGGCGCCAGGGCCGGCCACAGTGGCACCCCCAGCACCCGCCGCATCGTGTACCAGAGTGCGCCGGACACGGCAACGAACTCCGACACGAGCGTGGTCAGCGCGATCCCCGTGACCTGCGCGGCGACCGAGGAACCGGAGGTCAGCAGCCCGACGGCCGCGTACCCGCCGACCGACAGCACCGCCTGCCCCCACAGCACCACCGACAGCGCTCCGGGCCGCCCGGCGGCCTGGAGCGCCGGTCCGAGCAGCACGCCGTACACGTTCACCGCGCCGACCAGGCAGAGCAGCTGGAGCGCGTCGGCGGCCGGAGCCCAGTCCGCCCCGAGCAGGACCATGAAGGGGTGGGCGATGCCGGCGAGCACGCCCAGTGTCGGCAGGCCGAGCAGCGCTCCCATGTGCTGGAACTTGCCGAGCTGCGCGGCGAAGGCCTGCTTGTCGTCCTGGAGCCGCGACAGCGCTGGCAGCGACACCTGCTGGAGCGACCGGGCCGCGACGTCGACCAGCGTCTCCGACAGGCGCGAGGCCAGCCGCAGCAGACCCACGGCCGTGGTACCGAAGAAAGCGCCGGTGACCAGCAGGTATCCGCGTGTGCCGACGAGCAGGCCCACGCTGGCCAGCGCCGAGCGGGACGAGAAAGCCCACAGTTCCTTCGCTGGCTTCCACGCCGGGCGGCCGGGCCGCCAGTCCGTGGTGAACCACAGCACCGCCACGCCGACCCCGGCCATGACCAGCTGCTGGGCGGCCAGCGCCCACACGCCGTAGCCGGCGAGGGCCAGGCCGAGACCGGCGACGCCTCCGGCCAGTACAGAGGAAAGGCTCCGCACTGTCAGGGTCTTGAACTTCAGCTCGCGGCGGAGCAGCGCCTCGGGGATCAGGGACAGCGCGAGCATCGGCAGCAGCGGGGTCAGCGCCAGGCAGACCCCGGTGAGCGAGGCTGAGCCGGTCACCGACGCGTACAGCGGCGTCAGCGCGGCCAGGACGCCGGCCAGCACCACGCTCAGCCCGAGCAGCAGCCAGAACGCGGCGTTGAGGTGCTCTGGCCGCAGGTCGGACCGCTGGATGATCGCGGCCATCAGCCCCTGCTGGAGCACGGCCTGCACCAGGTTGACCAGGACCAGTGCCAGGGCCAGCACACCGAAGGCCGCAGGCCCGAGCAGCCGGGCCAGCAGCAGCATGACGACCATCGTGACCACGAGCCGGCCACCCGTGAGGATGTAGGACCAGCCGACAGCCTTCTTCACCGCAGCACCCTCCGCTTGAGCCGGCTGAGCCTGTCCTTGGTCTTGCGCGCGTTCCAGTTGAGCGTCCAGGCCACGGCCGACAGCGGGTCGATTCTCGCCAGCGCCCGCGCCGTCTCCGCCTGCATGCGCAGGCGCGGAGCCGTCGCGCGGGCGGGCCCGGACGGGTTCCACCACCGGGCGAGATCCGCCAGTTTCCGCTGGGGGGCCAGCGCGGTGGAATCCTCGTGTACCCGGCGGAAGAACAACTCCTCCGGCACCTCGCAGAACTCCCCGAGCGCCGCCAGCTCGGCGAGCATCGTGTAGTCGGAGGACACGTACGTCCGCAGCACGCCGGTCCTGCGCAGGGCAGCCGTGCGGATCACGCCGTACATGGGATTGACGAGACTGATTTTCCTGGCGTACTGCGCGACGCGTTTCCATGGGGCGCGCTGCCGCAGGTCGAGATAGTCCCGGTGCGACTTCGTCTTTTCGCCAGCGCCATTGATGAGCACGGTACGCGGATAGGCGAGTACGGCATCCGGATTGTGGTCGAGCGTGTCCACGCATTTGCCCAACATGGACGGTGCGCACAAGTCGTCGTACGCCTGCCATTTGAACAGCTCGCCGCGCGCGAGTTTCACGACCTGGTTGTAGTTGTGCACGCCGCCGAGATTGGTTTCGTTGCGGTGTACCCGGATTCTCGGATCGCGGAACGAAGCGCAGATATCCAATGTGGAATCGGTCGAGCAGTTGTCGCTGATCAGCAGCTCGAAATCGCCGTACTCGCTCGCGAGAATGGCCTCGATCCCCTCGGCGAGGTACTTCCCGGCGTTGTACACCGGCATGCCGACCGTGAGCCTGGCTTCGCTCATGCCACCCGCACCTCCGCGGTCAGCCCCAGCCCGGCGACCGCGGCGGCGATCTCGTTCCGGTAGGCGGGATTCGTCGTGATCACCAGGTCGGTGTCCGCTGCCAGGGCCGCCGGCGCGGTGACCCGGTGCCCGGTCGGCAGGTACCGGCCGTGCTTGCCCTCGTTCAGGTCGGTCACCTGGAGCAGCCCGTCAGGATCGGCCGTCGCCAGGAACGTGACGCCCCGGGCACCGGCACCCCAGAGCGCGGGGCGCTTCGCGGCGGCCAGCGTCGCCCGCCAGTCAGCGATCATCGCGTCCCAGCGCCGGGCGAGGCCAGCCGTGACGGCGAGCTGCGCGCTGTTGTCCACCGCGACGGGCAGCCCTCCTTCGACGGACACCTCGACCCACAGGTACTGGTCGTGGAAGGTCAGCCCGTGCCCCGTCACCGTGAAGCCCGCCCGCTCGCACATCGCGACCAGCGAACCAGCGTGGAAGTAGTGCACGTGCGGGTAGATCACGTCCCAGCCGGCCTGGCCGAGGTCGTAGCCCCCGTCCGGCACCTCGAGGTACCCGCGCCCGGTCGCCACGCTCCGCAGCTGGCAGAGCAGCTCGAACGGGTCCGGCACGTGTTCGAGCACGTGCCGGGCGACGATCAGGTCGTAGCGCTCGTCTCCCGGTACCCAGGGGGCCGGGCGCATGCTCAGCTCGCCGGCGACCGGGGTCTCGACATGGCCCCAGCCGTCCCGGATGCCGGGAAGGCGTTCGAGCAGCTCACCGGCACCGCAGCCGAGTTCGAGCGTCCGGTGTGGCGTGCCGTGGGCCAGGACGCGCTCGGCGACGGAGGCGACGTGCTTCCGGTACGAGGCTGAGGCCAGCATGCTGTTGTCGAACGCGCCATCGGAGGCACGCAGCTCCGGCCGGAACGCCCGGTTGACGGCGTGGGCACAGGCCGGGCAGGCCACCAGGTCCATCCGGCCCAGGGGAGCCTGCGCGGCGGCCGGGGGCCGCTCCCAGGTCACCCCGCAGGTCGCGGGCATCTCGCCCAGGTCGGCGCACGGCTGGAGCTCGGCGCCTCCGCAGGCCGGGCAGTTCACGAAACGTAGCGCAGGTCGGTGCCCAGCAGGCCAGCGTCCAGCAGCTCCCGGATCCGGGCGATCCGCTGGAACTTCACGCCGGCGAACTCCTCGGCGGTCAGCCCGTGCTCCCGGTACGCCGCGACGAGCTGCGCGATGCCCTTCGGCACGGTCCACTGCGGCTGGAAGCCGGGGATCTCGGCCGCGATCCGCTCGCAGTCGACCCGGTAGTCGCGCTTGTCGGAGGACGCGCCCTCGGCGAAGCTGACCACGCTGCCCTCGACGGCGGCGCCGACCAGCTCGGCGACCTCGCGGATCCGGTAGTTCTCGCTGGTCAGGCCGATGTTGTAGGCCCGGTCCCTGACCAGGTCCTCTTCGGCGTCCAGCAGCGCGACGAACGCGCGGGAGATGTCCTCGACGTGCACGAGCGGGCGCCACGGCGTGCCGTCCGACTGGAGCAGCACCTTGCCGGTCGTCACGGCGTGCGCGACGAGGTTGTTCACCACGATGTCGCCGCGCAGCCGGGGGGACAGGCCGTAGGCGGTGGCGTTGCGCAGGTACACCGGGACGAAGTCAGCGGAGGCCAGCTTCGAGATCTCCTGCTCGGCGAGGACCTTCGACTCGCCGTACGGCGTCACCGGGTAGAACGGCGCGTCCTCGGTCACCGGGGCCTCGCCGCCGGCGCCGTACAGGCTGCACGAGGACGAGAACAGGAACCGGCGCACCCCGGCGGCCTTGGCGGCTGCGGCCAGCCGCACGGAGGCGTGCTGGTTGATGTCGTACGTGATCTGCGGGGCCAGGTTGCCCAGCGGGTCGTTGGACAGGGCCGCCAGGTGCAGGACGGCGTCGAAGCCCGCGCAGTGCTCCGGCTCGACGTCACGGAGATCGACCTTGAGGGACGGCACCTCGGCGGGGGCCGGGCCGAGCAGGCAGGGCTCGAAGAAGCCGGTGTCGAGGCCGGTGACCTCGTGCCCGGCGGCGGTCAGTAACGGGGTGAGCACACTGCCGATATAACCCAAGTGGCCAGTGACAAGGACGCGCATGAAAAATAGCCCCCAGGATTACTGATTTCTCTGTGATGTCGTCGCGACTGTAAGCGACCGGCACGTGGGGCAACACCGTCTGACGGGTTTTTTACTGAGGTCTGGACGGCCATCCGAACGCGATCACTACTCTAGCCCTGTGATCCTGCCTGAGTGCCGGCTGTGCGGCGCAGCTCTGACCGATACCTTCGTTGACCTGGGGATGTCCCCATTGTGCGAGTCCTATCTCGCCGGGGAGAACCTTGACGAAAGGGAGAGTTTCTACCCGCTGCATGTCCGTCTTTGCCCAGAATGCCTGCTGGTGCAGCTCCCGGCGTATGTCGGCGGGGAGGATATTTTCTCCGATTACGCGTATTTCTCGTCCTACTCGGATTCGTGGGTCGCGCACGCCAAGCGGTACGCCGACACGATGATCGCCAAGCTCGGTCTCGGGCCCGGCAGCCTGGTCACCGAGGTGGCGAGCAACGACGGTTACCTGCTCCAGCACTTCCACGCGGCCGGCGTCCCGGTGTGCGGGGTCGAGCCGGCCGGCAATGTGGCCGAGGTGGCGCGGGCCAAGGGGATCCGGACCGAGGTCGAGTTCCTGGGCGCCGAGACGGGGGCCGCGGTCGCGGCGAAGCACGGCCGGGCCGACCTGGTCGCCGCGAACAATGTCTACGCCCACATCCCGGACATCACGGGCTTCACCCAGGGCCTCGCCGCGCTGGTCAAGCCGGACGGGCTGGTGACGCTGGAGTTCCCGCACCTGCTGCGGCTGATCGAGCGCCGGCAGTACGACACGATCTACCACGAGCACTACCAGTACTACACGCTGAACACCGCCCGTAAGGCTCTGGCCAGCGGCGGGCTGCACCTGGTAGACGTGGAGGAGCTCGACACGCACGGCGGGTCGCTGAGAGTTCACGCCCGCCTCACCCCGCATACGCCGAGTGAGCGGGTCGAGGCTGTCCTGGCGCAGGAGGCTAAGGCAGGCCTGCACGACGCCGAGGGGCACAAGGGATTCGCACGGGAGGTCGACAAGGTGAAGTTCGACCTGCTCGACTTCCTGATCGCCGCCCGCCGGGCCGGCAAGCGCGTCGCCGGGTACGGCGCGCCGGGCAAGGGCAACACCCTGCTCAACCACTGCGGCATCCGGGCTGACCTGCTGGAGTACACGGTGGATCGCAGCCCGCACAAGCAGGGCAAGTTCCTGCCAGGTACGCACATCCCGATCCACGCCCCCGAGCGGATCGCCGAGGACAGGCCGGACTACGTCCTGGTCCTCCCGTGGAACCTGAAGACGGAGCTGGACGCGCAGCTCGCCTACGTCCGCGAGTGGGGCGGCAAGCTGGTCTATCCCATCCCGGCGCTGGACATCTCGTGAAGGTCGTCCTGTTCTGCGGTGGCTACGGGATGCGGATGCGCGACGGCAAGTCCGACGCTCCGAAGCCGATGGTCATGGTCGGCGACCGCCCGCTGCTCTGGCACGTCATGCGGTACTACGCCCATTTCGGCCACACCGACTTCGTGCTCTGCCTCGGCTACGGCGCCAAGGCCGTCAAGGACTTCTTCCTGAACTACGACGAGACGGCGTCGAACGACTTCACGATGTCGCGCGGCGGCAAGCAGATCGAGCTGGCGTCGAGCGACATCGAGGACTGGACGATCACGTTCGTCGACACCGGGCTGAAGGCGACGATCGGCGAGCGGCTGCTGGCCGTCCGCAAGCACGTGGAGGGCGAGGAGCTGTTCCTCGCCAACTACGCCGACACGCTCACCGACGCCCCGCTGCCCGAGATGATCGAGCGGGTCCGTGAGACGGGCGCGGTGGCCTCGCTGCTCGCCGTCCCGCCGCAGTCCTCGCACCACATGGTGGAGTTCACTGACGACGGCGTGGTGGAGCGGCTCCGGCCGATGAGCGAGGTGCTCGCCTACGAGAACGGCGGCTACTTCGTCCTCCGCCCCGAGATCTTCGACGTGCTGCACCCGGGCGAGGAGCTGGTGGTCGAGGCCTTCGGCCGGATCGCGCCGGAGGGCAAGCTGCTCGCCTACCCGTACAACGGATTCTGGTGCCCGGCGGACACCCTGAAGGAACGGGCCGAGCTGGAAGCGTTGTTCAACTCGGGCGAAGCCCCCTGGATGCTCTGGGACTCCCTGCATGGCTCTTCTTGAGAGGGTGGAGCGCCTGACGGCGCTCGCACCGCATCCGGACGACATCGAGATCGCCGCCGGCGGCCTCCTGCTGAAGCTCCGGCCGCGCTATGTCCACTATGTACTCTTCACCGGATCGACCCTGCGCGTGAACGAGGCCAGGTCGGCGGCCCGGGCCTTCCTGCCGGACTCCGAGATCGAGTTCACGCACGTCGGCCTGCCCGACGGCCGCCTGCCGGCGCACTGGTCCGAGGCGAAGCGCGCGGTCGAGGACGCCGCCGGGTACCAGGTGCCAGACCTCGTCCTCGCCCCGTCCACGCACGACGCCCACCAGGATCACCGGCTGATCGCTGAGCTGTCGTCGACGGCGTTCCGCGGCCCGCAGATCCTGCACTACGAGATCCCGAAGTGGGACGGCGACCTGGGCCGGCCCAACGTGTACGTGCCCCTCGACGAGGCGACAGCCCGGCGCAAGGTCGAGCTGCTGCACAAGTACTACCCGTCGCAGCACGCCCGCGACTGGTGGGACGATGAGTTCTTCCTCGGCCTGGCCCGGCTGCGCGGCGCGGAGTGCCGCCAGCGGTACGCGGAGGCCTTCACCGTGCACAAGCTGACCTTGGAGCTGTCTTGACCATTCAGGAATCCGCGGACATCGACCCGGGTGTGAAGATCGGGGAGGGTACCCGGGTGTGGCACCTGGCCCAGGTCCGCTCGGGCGCGGTGATCGGCAGCGACTGCAACATCGGCCGTGGCGCGTACATCGGCCCGGACGTGACGATCGGCGACCGGTGCAAGGTGCACAACTACGCGATGGTCTTCGAGCCGGCCGTGATCGAGGACGGGGTCTTCGTCGGCCCCGGCGTGATCCTGACCAACGACAGGTACCCGCGCTCGATCACCCCCGACGGTGAGCTCAAGGGCGCGGAGGACTGGCACGCCGACCCGGTGACCGTCCGCTACGGGGCCTCGCTCGGCGCGCGGAGTGTGGTGATCGCCGGCGTGACGATCGGCAGGTACGCGCTGGTCGGAGCCGGTTCCGTCGTCACCAGGGACGTGCCGGACTATGCCCTGGTGGCCGGGAACCCAGCCCGGCAGATCGGCTGGGTCGACGAGACCGGCGAGCGCGTCAGCGAAAGGCCTGCCGGGTGAAGGTCGCACTGTTCGGCTCGAACGGCGAGGCCCGTAACCGCGGCGTCGCGGCCCTCGCAACCGCTACGGCGACCGGCATCCTCAGCCGGGTACCCGGCGCGGAGGTGAGCTGGTACGACGACGGCTGGGGTGTGCGGCCCGACGCCAAGCTGCCCGGCGTGACCAGGGTCGGCGCGCGGCTGACCCGCCGGTACCACCGGCCGGAGAGCTACCACCACATGGCCGTCTCCGCCCGGCTCGGCGGCGTCGGCAACCCGGGTGCCGCCCGGCTCAACGCCGCAGACGCCGTGCTCGACACGAGCGGCGGCGACAGCTTCACCGACCTGTACAGCCCGGTACGGTGGCGGCTGGTCAACTGGCCGAAGAAGCTGGCGGTGGCCCGGAAGCGCCCGCTGATCTTCCTCCCGCAGACCTACGGCCCGTTCCACGGCGAGCAGACCCGCAGGGAGGCCCGCGAGCTGGTGCTGGCCTCGGCGGCGGCCTGGGCACGCGACGCGGACAGCTTCGCCCGCCTCCAGGAACTCGCCGGCGAGGACTTCGACCCCGACAAGCACCGGCAGGGCGTGGACGTCGCGTTCGCGCTGCCGCCGAAGCCGTTCGAGGACGAGGTACTGGAGGCGTGGCTGGCTCGCAACGACGATCCCGTCGCGGTGCTCAACATCTCCGGCCTGCTGCTCGACCCGTCCGAGAAGCGCTTCGGCCTGACCGCCGACCTGCGCGCCGTCGTCGACGGGCTCGCCAAGCACCTGCTCGACGAGGGAGCGCGGCTGCTGTTCGTGCCACACGTGTCCGCACCCGGTACCCGGGACGACGATGACGCGATCACGGCGCGGCTGGTGGGGGAGTTCGGCGCGGAGTACGGCCCTGACCGGGTCGCGGCCGGGCCGTCCGGGCTGGACTGCCAGGAGTCGAAGTGGCTGATCAGCCGGGCTGACTGGCTGTGCGGGATGCGGATGCACGCGACGATCGCCGCGTTGTCCTCCGCCGTGCCTGCCTCCTGTGTCGCCTACTCCGACAAGGCGCGCGGCGTCTTCGCCACGGCTGGCCAGGGTCACCGGGTCGCCGACGCCCGCAAGCTCGGCACGGAGGAACTGCTGGCCGAGCTGCTCGCCAGCTGGCTGTCCCGCGAGACCACGAAAGAGGAGCTGGCCACGGGCTCGGCTCAGGCCGTCGCGGCGGCGGGCCAGCAGCTCGACGACCTGGTCGCGCTGATCGGGCGGCTGGAGCGGCGCAATGCGCACCATTAGGGACGTCGCGGAGCGCAAGCTGTGCACGGGCTGCGGGGTCTGCGCCTACCTCGCTCCCGACCGGTACACGATGGTCGATGTTCTGAAGGAAGGGCGGCGGCCACTGCCGATCCGGCCGGTGGGCGACGACAGCGAGCTGATCAGAGCCTGCCCCGGTGTCGGACTCACCGCGGACCGTGACCGGCCAGAACTCCCTGGCTGGGGCCCGGTCCTCGGCATGTGGGAAGGCTATGCGGCCGACGAGGACCTGCGGCACGCGGCCTCGTCGGGCGGGGCGGCAAGCGCACTCGCAGCGTTCTGCCTCACCGAGAAGAACTTCTCTGGTGTACTCCACACAGGAGCCCGCGAGGACGCGCCGTACCTCAACGAGGTCAAGTACAGCCGGACAGTCGGCGAGCTGCTGGAACACGTCGGCAGCCGCTACGCCCCGGCCAGCCCCGCCGAAGGCCTCGGCCAGGTCGAGGCCCAGGACCGGCCCAGCGTGTTCATCGGCAAGCCGTGCGACGTGGCCGCCTCGCTGAACGCACGCCGCCTCCGGCCGGAGCTGGACAAACGCCTCGGCCTGACCATCGCGATCTTCTGCGCGGGCACGCCGTCGACGCGGGGCACCCTGGAGATGCTGACGGCGCTGGGCTCCGGCCCCGAAAGCCTCAAGTCCGTCCACTATCGAGGATCGGGCTGGCCGGGCGAGGCCCGCGCCGAACCGGGTACCCGCACCCTCACCTACGACCAGTCGTGGGGCGGCATCCTCGAGAAGCACCGGCAGTGGCGCTGTTACCTGTGCGCCGACCACACGGGCGAGTTCGCGGACGTGTCCGTCGGCGACCCGTGGCACCGGCCGACCGCAGGCGACCCCGGCCGCTCCCTGATCGTCGCCCGTACGGCGCGTGGCCTCGCGATCATCGAAGCCGCCCTCGCCGCCGGAGCCCTGGTCGCCGAACCCGTCCCGTACGAGACCCTGCCAGCCTCCCAGGCCGGCCTCCTCAAGGTACGCGGCGCGGTCTGGGGCCGGACCGTGGCGCTCCGCGCGGCTGGCCTCCCCGCCCCCAGGTACCGTGGCCTGCCACTCTTCAAGTTCTGGTGGCGGCTGTCCGTGAAGGACAAACTCCGCTCCACGGCGGGCACCCTCCGCCGCATCGGCCGCCGCGAACTCCGCAAACGCTCGGTGATCACCGAAGAGTGAATTTCGGCTGGTCAGTCCCTGCAGTCTTACCTGCTGAGCAGGCTGACCGCCGACGCCAGGCGGCCCACAGTCCAGGAACTCCTGGACCGGGCCGGCGAACGCCCGGAGAACCCGCCCGGCACACCTTCAGGTCTGCCGCGTTCTGGAAGCTGAGCGGTCCGTGCCAGTTGCCCGGCGCGGCTGACCTGGTTCAGGTGATCAGGGTCCGGAGTACGTTCCCGGCCAGGGTGACCGCCGTCGTGACCGCGATCGCGGTGTCCACCCAGGACGGTGTGCACAGCCAGCGGACCGTCCGGCTCGGGCCGCCCCGCCGGGTGAGGCGTTCGCGTTCCCTGCGCTCGGCGTGGTCACGCTTGCCGAGCTTGCGCCGGCCGGCCGGGAAGCCCCGGTAGCCGATCGTGACGACCAGCGTCCAGCGGGCCGCGTTGACCAGCAGGACGGCCCCGGAGATCGCCGCGAGGAAGACGAGAGCCGGGACGACCACCAGGACCACCAGCGCGAATCCATCACCGGCCAGGCCAAGCCCCAGCGCTGTGAGGCCGAAACCAGCGCCGGCCGTGAACAGCAGCCCCAGCCCGGCCAGCATCCGGTGCCCAGCCCCGGCCAGTGCCTCGGGCAGCGTGCCCGGCCGGGTGGCAGCCTCCTCCCGGATCTCCCCGGGAGTGGTGACCGCGTAGAAGCGGGCCAGCGGGTGGGCTGTGAGGACGACGAACAGCCTGCCGATATCCCACAGGGCCGCCATCAGCGGGTCAGGCGTTCAGGTTTGCGGCGGCCTGCACGTTGAGCAGGAAAGCGACGGTGGCCGGATCCCCTGGCCGCTTGCCGTCGAGCAACTCCGTCACATAGCCACTCCGGACGAAGTCGGGCATGCCCGACAGCAGTCCGGGGTTGGCCCGCCAGTGGGAGACCACGAGAGCCGACAGGCCAGCGGCTCCGAGCGGCGCGCGGCGGCTGCCGGAGACGCGCTGGGCCACCTTGCCGACGGCCTTGCGCGCCGTGGCGGTCCAGTTGCCCTTGCCCACGGCCAGCTGCGCCGGGGACCGCCCGCTGTCGAGGGCGATGCCCGCCAGCTCGGCGTCCAGTTCGATCATGATGCGGCCGAGCAGGCGCGAGTCACGCTTGTCCGTCGGGGAAGCGGCCCGGGCGAGTTCGATGAAGCGGCGATCGAACATCGGGTTCACGAAGACGCGGTCGACGGCGGCGACGGTGCCGTGCAGGCCGGCCCAGCGCTGCATCCGCTGCCACAGGTAGAACTCGTCGAGGGCGTCGAGCCAGCTGTCGGAGTATCCGGCGAGCAGCGACGTCACGAGCCCCAGCGTGTGCTTCTGCGCCGCGTCGGCGAACTCCGGGGTGAGGGCCGCGCTGTCCACTGCCTCGTTCGTGAACAGCCGCCACTTCGCGAACCGCTCGCTCAGCGCCGGGCTGGTCACGCCGCCCGGCTGCGCGCCGTAGTAGAAGCCCCTGGCGACCTCGCCGCCGAGCCCCGACAGCCTGCGGCCCTGTTCCAGCTGGGCCTCCGCGGCGGCCAGCGGGGCCAGCGCGAGCGGGTTCGCCGCGCAGTCCAGGCGCAGCACGGCCGTCGCGGCCAGGTCGTAGCCCTCGGCCGGGCTCAGCGCGTTCAGTGCGGCGGTGTCGAAGACCTGATGGACCATTTTGTACCGGGCGGACAGCTGCGCGGCGATCGGCGCGTCCCGCCCACCCGGAGAGTCCAGCGTCAGGGTACGCAGCCCGGCGCGCTGGCCCGCCGGAATCGCGCCCAGCAGGATCCGGGAGTCGTGGCCGCCGGTGAGCTGGAGGACGAGGTCTGGCTTGTCCGCCGCGTACCGGCCGACGTAGTCCCGCAGCAGCGCGGCGGCCCGGGCTGGCGCGTCCGGCGTCGGGTGCTCCCGCCGGTCGATGTCGTACCTGACCAGCTCAGCCCGGCCCTCGTGCAGCTTCACGTAGTGCCCGGCGGGCACCTTCGAGATCCCGGCCCACGGCGTCGCGTCCCCGAGCTGCCAGCCGATCAGGCTCTGCACGCCGAGCGCGTCGTGGTCGAGCCCGGCCCCGGTGACGGCGGCCAGCTCCGGTGCCGACGTGGCGACGGCTGCCCAGCCGGGGCCCT
Organism: Longispora albida DSM 44784; assembly: GCF_000379825.1. Taxonomy (GTDB): domain Bacteria; phylum Actinomycetota; class Actinomycetes; order Mycobacteriales; family Micromonosporaceae; genus Longispora; species Longispora albida. Next base: position 426,134 of record NZ_KB903833.1, on the reverse strand, counting down.
GCCACCAGTACACGGAGCGGAAGCCCAGCCAGTCGGTCGCCACGATGACCGGCTCGCCCGGCCCGGCCCGGTGCGCGGCGGCGAACGGCGGGGTCAGCTCGCCGAGCTTCTCGGGCTGGGCGGCCAGCCACGCGGCGACCTGCTCCGGGGTGACGTCGGACTCGGGGCCGCGCGGCTCCCGGTTCAGCAGGAGGGTGAAGGCACCGTCCCCGATGGCCCCGCCGGGCCCCTCGACCTGGCCGGGGCGGGAGGGATCAGCGTGGCTGACAGCGAGAAGGTGCATGGTGACATCCTTGCGGCGGGCCGGAGTGCTTGTCTGTCGGGTACCGGTCAGGCCTTGCGGAGCTGTTCGGCCATCCGCCCCGACACACGGCCGATGAACGTCTTCGCCTTCTCCAGGTCCTCGCTGACGAGGGCGAACGTGGTGACCACGCTGGCACCGCGCAGTTCCCTGGCCATGTAGACCTGGCAGTTGTGCCAGTAGTAGACGTTCTCCTGGCCGACGTAGCGCTCGGTGGTGCAGTACGCGTACTGGGTGATGCCCGTCTGGGCGGGCAGGGTGATCTCTTCGGTGAACGCGCCGTCCCGGTCGGCCGCCCGGCGCTTCCTGCAGTCGTTGTCCACCATCTGGCGGATCTCGGTGATCACGTTCGAGCCCTTGGCCGTGTACACGTACCCGGCGTGCCCTGCGTAGGGCTCCTCCCACGACAGCTGGACGGCCCTCGCCTTGAACTGGTCGGAGGGCAGCGACGTCGAGCACCCGCCCCACATGACTGTCTCGTCGCGGGTTGTGGTGTCCGGCTCGCCCATGCTGAACTCCGAGAGGACGTCGGCCGGCAGCATGGCCCGCTTGGCCAGCTTCTCGGCGTCGGCGCTCTCCAGCGGCTGGAGCGGGACGAACTTCGCCTCCGGTGCCGGGCCCAGCGGCCCGCACCCGGTCAGGGCCGCGAGCCCGGCCAGCAGGCCAGCCAGCAGGGCGGGAGTGAAGCGGCGCATGGTGAGGGGTCCCCGTTCGGATACTGGACGTGCGTGTACTGGGCGTGCGTGTGCGGTGTGCCGGAACGCCGATGCAGGCTATCGCAGCCCGCGCAGGGCCCGCTCTCCGTCGTGCGGCCGGATCCCGGTCAGGCGGCCAGCAGCCGCTTGGTGACCTTCGGCATGAGGGCCCGCAGCGCGGCCTCCGCGTCCTCCGGCTTGGACGCCTTGACGGTCAGCGAGGCGAACAGGGTGTAGTCCGGCAGCCGCCGCCCGATCAGCGTCGTGCACTCGGTGTTGTCCACAGCCTTGTCCTTGTACCGGTAGGTGACGCACCACGTGTACCGGTCCTTGGCCGAGAGGTCCGTCAGCTCCTTGGCGAAGGTGACGTCAACGCTGTCACCCTTCTTCGCGCACTTCGGCAGCACCTCGCGCGCGTCGGCGGCCACGGTGTCCGGCCCCACTGTGAGGTGCGCGAAGCCCGTCGAGTCGATCATGTAGAAGTTGCCGTCCCAGACCTTGTTCTGGCGCAGGTCCCGCCCGGACAACGAGGACAGGTTGGGGTCGCACCCGCCGAGCACGGGCCAGACGTAGCCGGTGTCGTCACGCGGCTCCTTCAGGTACTTCGGGTCGATGTCCTCGCCGAGCAGGATGACCCGCTTGACCTGCTCCCTGCGGGCCGTGGTGACCTCGGAGGGCGTCGTGCTCGGCATCGCGTACGTCGGGGTGGGCTCCGCCTCCGGGCTCTTCGTCTGCGACTTCGCCTTGGGCTGGAACGGCAGGCCGCAGCCGGAGAGCAGCGCGAGGGCCACGAGCAGCGCACAGGCCGGCAGGACGGGGGCCGTGCGCGCGGATACCCGGCGGATGCGATGGATCATGGGAGGGGACACCTTCCGGGCTGCGATGATGGGAGGCGTGTACCCGACCGTGCTGCTTCACGCCTTCCCGCTGTCGTCCACAATGTACGCCCGGGTGGCAATCCCGGACCTGATCGCTCCCGACCTCGCGGGCTTCGGTACCTCCGCCGTGCCGGACGCCGCCCCCAGCCTCGACGTGCTGGCCGGCGACGTCGTCGCTGGCCTTGACGCGCGGGGTGTGACCGGCGAGTTCGTCCTCGGTGGAGTGTCGATGGGCGGATACGTCGCGATGGCGATCCTCCGCCTGTACCCGCAACGGGTCAAGGGGCTGATCCTCGCCGACACCAAGGCCTCCGCCGACACGGCCGAAGCCGCGGCCACCCGGCTCGCGATGGCCGATTCGGTACTGGCGGGCGGCGATGACACCGCTGCCCTCCCGGCCAAGATGCTCGCCCCCGAGTCGGCTGTCCTCACCGCCGTCCAGGCCGCCGTACGCCAGGCCGATCCGGCGGCGGTCGCCTGGGCACAGCGCGCGATGGCCCAGCGCCCCGACTCGTTCGCGACGCTCCGCGCGGCCGTGATCCCCGCCCTGGTACTCGTGGGGGAGCACGACACGATCACCCCGCTCGCCGACGCGCGGGCGATGGCCGAAGCCCTGCCCGACGCCCAGCTCACCATCATCCCCGGCGCCGGCCACCTGCCGCCCTGGGAGAACCCAGTCGCGTTCACGACCGAGGTCACCGGCTTCCTGGCCGCTAGGCTACCGGCATGATCAGCCAGGACCCGGCAGCGGAAGAGCCGCAGGAGCCGGAGGAAACACCAGCGGAGACCGTCGTCGTCGAGGTCTCCCGGTTCGGCACGCCGGGCAAGCCGTTCAGCAAGTCACCGTTCCTCACCGGCCTGCTGGCCGGCGGCGGGCTGATCCTGGCCTGGGTCACCTACCAGGCACTGCTGAGCGTGTGGTCGGTGCTGCTGCTGGTCGGCGTCGCGGCGTTCCTCGCCATCGGGCTCAACCCGGCCGTCGTGAAGCTGCGCTCCTGGGGGCTCAACCGGGGGCTCGCGGTCGTCACGGTCGGCGTCGCGATGATGCTCGTCGTGTGCGGCGGCATCGCCGCCCTCGTCCCGCCGCTGATCCAGCAGGGCAACGAGGTCATCACGGCCTTCCCCGACTTCATCGAGGACCTCACCAAGAACGAGTGGCTGCGCGACCTCGACAAGAAGTACGACATCGTGAAGAAGGCCCAGGAGGCCGCGACCGCCGCGAACGTGAGCAAGATGTTCGGCGGGGTCCTCGGCGGGGTGAGCACGGTGGCCGGCGGGGTGTTCAACACCCTGATGACGTTCGTGCTGACCTTCTATTTCCTCGCGGCCTTCGACCGCCTCAAAGCCGGGGCGTACCGGCTGGCGCCAGCCTCCCGCCGCGACCGCGCCCAGCGGCTCGGCGACGAGATCCTCTCCAAGGTCGGCGAGTACATGATCGGCGCGCTCGGCATCGCGCTCTGCGCCGGTCTGTGCTCCTTCGTCTTCATGCTGATCGTCGGCATCCCCTACGCCTACGCCCTGGCGCTCCTGGTCGCGATCTTCGACCTGATCCCGCAGATCGGCGCCACGATCGGCGCGGTCCTGGTGTCCATCGTGGGCTTCGCGGCCGGCTCGGTGCAGGTCGGCATCGCCTGCGTCATCTTCTTCGTCCTGTACCAGCAGCTGGAGAACTGGGTCATCTACCCCAAGGTGATGAACCGGGCCGTCGCGGTGACCGACCTGGCCGCCATCATCGGCGTGCTGATCGGCGTGGCACTGCTCGGCATCGTCGGCGCCCTCATCGCCGTACCGGCCGTGGCCGCCATCCAGCTGATCGTCCGCGAGGTCATCCACCCCCGCCAGGACCACACCTGACCGGTTATCCGCACGAAGAAACGGGCCAGCCGGATCATCTCCGGCTGGCCCGCTCGCATTCCTGGCTCGTACTGCTTCGCTACTTGGCGGCCTTCGCCGGAGCAACCTTGGCCGGTGCAGCCTTGGTCTGAGCCGGCTTCACGGTGCTCTTCACCTCGGCCCGCCCCGTACCGGTCGTCTTCGCGGCGACCACGGTCGGCTTGCTCGGCTCCGCCTTGACCTCGGGAGCCTTCACCTCGGCCTTGACCTCCGCCTTGATCTCGGCGGGCTTGCTCCCGGCGGGCTTCGCTTCCGCAGCCTTGACGGGCTCCGGCTTGCTCGGCTCGGCCTTGGCCGGCTCCGGCTTGGCCTCGGCCTTCGGAGCTTCAGGTGCCTTGGCCACCGCTGCCTCAGGTGCCTTCACCGGGGCCGCTTCGGGAGCCTTGGCCACGGCCGCCTCAGGTGTCTTGACCGCAGCCGGCTCGGGTGTCTTCGCCACGACTGCCTCGGGTGCCTTCGCCGCGGCGGCCGGCTTCGGGGCCGGCTCGTCGTCTTCCTCCTCGGCGACGGCCAGCAGGGCCGCGGAGTTGCCGGTCAGCTTGGCCAGGGTCTCGCGGAGCCTGGCCACGTCCTCCCGGATCTCCTGCCGGCGGTCGGCCAGCTCGGCGATCTTGCGGTGCGCGTCGCCCACAATCGACTCGGCCTCGGCCTTCGCGCTGTTCAGGATGGCAGCGGCCTCGGCCTTCGCCGCGCCGGTCGCCTTGGCGGTGTGCTCGTCGGCCGTCTTCCGCGCGGCGGTGAGCGTGTTCTCCGCCTGCTCCCTGGCCGACGTGCGCAGCGACTCCGCCTCGGCCCGGGCCGTGGTCAGCGTCTGCTCTGCCTGGGTCTTCGCCGCGGACAGCGCCAGCGCGCCCTCCGCCTTGGCCTGCTGGAGCAGCCGCTCGGCCTCGGCGCTGCTGGAGGCCTTCAGCGTCTCGGCCTGGCTGCGAGCCGAGGCCAGTGCCTTCTCCGCCTGGGCGCGGTCATCGGCGGCCTGCCGCTGGGCGTCGGACCGCAACTCCTCGATCTCGCGCTGCGCGGTGGCCCGGCGCTCGGCCACCTCCCGCTGGAGCTGCTGGTGCAGCTCGGTGACCTGCTGCTTGGTGGTCGCGCGGAGCTGCTGGGTCTCGGCGTGGGTCTGCTCGGCCTGGCTGCGGGCCGCCCCGAGCATCTGCTCGGCCTGGACCCGGCTCTCCGTCCGCAGCGTCTCGGCCGCCCGCTGGGTCTCGGCCGTGAGCTGGTCCGCCTGGCTGCGTGCCCCGGAGACCAGGCGCTCGGCCTCGGCACGGGCTTCGGCCAGCGCGCGGTTCGCGGCGGCGGTCGCCTCGCTGACCTGCTTCTCCAGCGCGGACCGGCGGGTGGCTTCCTCCTGCTCGGTCGCCGTCCGGCGCGCGGTCAGCGCGGTCTGGAAGTCCTTTGTGGCCTGCTCGGCCTGGGTACGCGCCGCGGAGATGATCTGCTCGGCCTGGCTGCGTGCCTCGGCGAGCGTACGCTCGGCGGCCGCGCGCTGGTCGCGGACCGAGTCGGTGGCCCGGGACGTGATCTGCCCGGCCTCCTCCTCCGCGAGGGCGAGGATCTGCTCGACCCGCGGGCCGAGGTGCTTGTACTGGGCCTTGTCACCGACCACGGAACGACGGCGCAGCTCAGCCATCTCGTTCTGCAGCTGGGTGACCTGGGCCGCGTACGCCTGCACCTGGGCGTAGGCCTCTTCGCGCTCGGTGGCGAGGTTGACCAGGACCGCGTCGGCCTGGGCCACCCATCTGTCCACCTGCTTGCGGTCGTAGCCCCGCAGCGCGGTCTCGAATGTTGTTTCAGTTCCGGAGGAGTTGCTGCCCAATGTGAAGACATTGTCCTGCTGCGCCATACACCCCATCCTAACCAGAGGGCCTGTGTGGCCGGTGTGAGGACGACGTGGCGAAATCGGTGCAGTACAGACCGGGTACAACACGATGGCGCCGGGCAGGAGACCCGGCGCCATCGTGGCAGGACACTGTGTTACTGGACGGCTACTTGTCGTCCTTCTTCTCGCTGTCCTTGTCGTCGCTCTTGTCGCCGCCGAGCACCCCGGCGAGCGCGCCGCCGCCGATACCGGCCAGTCCGCCGAGCATCTCGCGGAGCTGGCTGAGCTGAGCGGTGACCGAGTCGCGCTGACGGGTCAGCTCCTCGACCTCACGGCGGGCGGCCGTGGTGGTCAGCTCCGCCTCGGTACGAGCCTCGGAGGTGAGGCGGTTGGACTCACTGAGTGCCTCGGTCGTCGTCTTCTCGGCGAGCGCCTTGGCCTTCTCGATCGTCTCGTTGGCGTTGCGGTCCGCCTCGATCCGGCGGGACTCGGCCCGCTGCTCGGTCTCCTTGGCACGCTCGTCAGCGGTACGCGCCCGCTGCTCGGCCTCGGTGACCAGCTTCTGGGTGGCGGAGACGGCGGCGGTGTGCCGCTCGGACTCCTCCCGCTCGGCCGTCTCGCGCCGCTCGGCGAGCTCGAGCGCGAGGGCCTGGAGGTCCTTGTCCCGCTTCTCCTTGGCCTCGGCGTAGAGCTTCGTCGCCTCGGCGCGCTTCTCCTCGGCCTCGCGTGCCGCCTTGGCCCGCAGCTGCGTGATCTCCCGCTCGGCGGTGGCCCGCAGGGTGGCGACCTCACGCTCCACAGTGGCCCGCAGCTCGGCGACCTCGTGCGCGGCGGAGGTCCGCTGCTGCTTGGTCTCCCGGTCGGCGTCCGCCCGCAGCGTGTCGGCCTCCCGGCGCGCCTGCACCCGCATCTCGGCGGCCTCGCGCTCGGCTGCGGTCTTCAGGCCGCCAGCCTCCCGCTCGGCTGTCGCCTTCATCGCCGCGGATTCGGCCCGGGACTTGTCGGTGATCTCCCTGGCTTCCAGCCGGGCGGTGGAGAGGATGCCCTCAGCCTCACGCTTGGCCTCCGCGCGATGCTCGTTGGCCTGCTCCTCCGCCAGGCGGAGAATCTGCTCCACCCGGGTGCCGAGGCCCGACAGCGTCGGCCGGGAATTCTCCTCAATGGCCTTCGACTGCTCGCTGAGCTTCTGCTCCATCGATCCGAGCCGCTGCTCGGACTGGCGGAGCCGGCGCTGGGCGTCCGTCATCCGCTGCTCGGCCTCTGACCGGGCACCTTCGGACTGGCCCAGTGCCGCGTTGAGCCGCTGGACGAAGTCGTCGACCTGTGCGCGGTCGTAACCGCGCAGGACGACCGTGAAATCGGGTTGCGTGTTCGCTTGCTCGAAGAATGTCATGGAGGGCTGCTGGGGCATTGGCTCATACTCGCAGACCGGCAGGGGTCCGGCCAAGGGTGCGATCCCTCGACCCGGACCGAGAAATACGTATACGAACGGTCTCTAACCGTAGGGCCGAGAACACGCTCTGTCAAAGGTCACTGCCCCCGGAATCGGTTGATCGCATCAAGGTGCTTCGCGCGGAACTCAGCGTCCCGCACACCCTGCCCTTCCTCATCCGCGAGGCAGAGCACGCCGACCTTGCCCTGGTGCTGGTTACGGTGCACCTCGTAGGCAGCCTGGCCAGCCTGCTCCAATGAGTAAACTCGCGAAAGGGTCGGGTGGATACGGCCCAGCGCGACAAGCCGGTTGGCCTCCCACGCCTCGCGGTAGTTGGCGAAGTGACTGCCGACGATCCGCTTGAGGCTCATCCACAGGTAGCGGTTGTCGTAGGTGTGCCAATATCCCGAAGTGGACGCGCACGTGACGATCGTGCCGCCACGCTTGGCGACGTAGACCGAGGCGCCGAAGGTCTCGCGGCCCGGGTGCTCGAAGACGATGTCGGGGTCCTCGCCGCCGGTCAGCTCGCGGATCTTCTTGCCGAAGCGGCGCCACTCGGACTCGTCCTGCGTGTGCTCGTCCTTCCAGAAGGTGAACTCGCGGCGGTCGATGATGTGCTCGGCGCCCATCTTGCGGCACAGGTCCGCCTTGTCCTCACTCGACACGACGCAGACCGGGATCGCGCCGCCGTTGAGGGCCATCTGGACGGCGTAGGAGCCGAGGCCGCCGGACGCGCCCCAGATCAGCACGACGTCGCCCTGCTTCATGTCGGCGCCGTTGGTGGAGACGAGCTGCCGGTAGGCGGTCGAGTTGACCAGGCCGGGGCTGGCGGCCTCCTCCCAGGTGAGGTGGGCAGGCTTCGGCATGAGCTGGTTGGCCTTCACGAGTGCCATCTCGGCCAGGCCGCCGAAGTTGGTCTCGAAGCCCCAGATCCGCTGCTGCGGGTCGAGCATGGTGTCGGAGTGGCCCTGCGGGTCCTCCAGTTCGACGCTCAGGCAGTGCGCGACGACCTCGTCGCCGGCCTTCCACTTGGTCACGCCGGCGCCGACCGCGAGCACGACGCCGGCCGCGTCGGAGCCCACGACGTGGTAGGGCAGGTCGTGCTTGGGGGAGATCTTCCCGTACTTCTCCAGGAACCTGAACGTCGACACCGGCTCGAAGATCGAGGTCCACACGGTGTTGTAGTTGACCGCGCTGGCCATGACGGCGATCAGCGCCTCGCCCGGCCCGACCTCCGGCGTGGGCACCTCGAGCATCGTGAGCGACTTGCGCGGGTCCTTGTCGCGGTGCTCGACGCCCTCGAACATCCGCTCGTCGGCAGCCCTGACCACCATGCCCCGGTAGCTGGCCGGGATCTTCGCCGCTGCGATGGCAGCGCGGTCTCCGGCGTTGATCGCCTCGCGGATGTCGTACATGGGTGCCTCCTGTGACCGCCGTCTCTTGCCCGGATGTTACTCACGGGTAGCAGGGTCGGCGCAGCACTCTGTGAGATACGGCACTCTGCCAGTTCGGAATCTACATGAACGATCGTTCAGGCGGGGTGGTGAGTGGCGGAACGTGTGCGAATTCTTTGCCCGGTCGCACGGCACCGGCCGCCGTAGTGCCCGGAGTATCCGGGATTACGGCGGCCGGTGGTGGCTAGCTGGAATCTGGAGGGTTACCTGGCGGGTTCGACGAGCTCGACCAGCACGCCGCCGGCGTCCTTCGGGTGCACGAAGTTGATCCGGGAGTCCGACGTGCCACGGCGCGGAGCGTCGTACAGCAGCCGGACGCCGCGTTCACGCAGCGCAGCGCAGGCCGCGTCGATGTCGGCGACGGTGTACGCCACCTGCTGGACGCCCGGCCCGCTGCGGTCGAGGAACTTGGCGATCGTCGATGCGGGGGACAATGGAGCCAGGAGCTGCACGCAGCCGCCCTCGGTACCGGGGCCGACCGCCAGCATGGCCTCCCGCACGCCCTGTTCCTCGTTGGTCTCGGTGTGTATGCAACGCATGCCGAAGGTGTTCTCATAGAACGCGATGGCGGCGTCGAGGTCGGCTACGGCCACCCCGACGTGGTCGATGCGGAGCAGGCCGATACCGTCGGGACGGGGTGCTGCGGAGTTGGTCATGCACCTAGTCTGGACGAACTTCTCGCATGGAGGCGACATGGGCTCGGTGATCGTCGGCGGCGCGCGTACCCCGATGGGGCGCCTGCTGGGCAACCTCAAGGACTTCTCGGCCGCCAAGCTCGGCTCGGTGGCGATCAAGGCCGCGCTGGAGCGCGCCGGTGTCGCCCCGGAGCAGGTCCAGTACGTGATCATGGGTCAGGTGCTCCAGGCAGGTGCCGGGCAGATGCCTGCCCGCCAGGCCGCAGTCGGCGCCGGGGTGCCGATGAACGTGCCGGCCCTGACCATCAACAAGGTCTGCCTGTCCGGCCTCGACGCCATCGCGCTCGCCGACCAGCTCATCCGGGCCGGCGAGGCCGAGATCATCGTCGCGGGCGGCATGGAGTCGATGACCAACGCCCCGCACCTGCTCACCGGGCAGCGTTCCGGGTACAAGTACGGCTCGGTCGAGGTGCTCGACCACATGGCCCACGACGGCCTGACCGACGCCTACGACGCGATCCCGATGGGCGAGTCGACCGAGAACCACAACAAGAAGCTCGACATCTCGCGCGAGGACCAGGACGCGTTCGCCGCGCAGAGCCACCAGCGCGCCGCCAAGGCCCGCGACAACGGTGTGCTCGCCGAGGAGATCGCCCCGATCAGCGTCCCGCAGCGCAAGGGCGACCCGATCGTCCTGTCCGAGGACGAGGGCATCCGCGCCGACACGACGGCCGAGACGCTGTCGAAGCTGCGCCCGGCGTTCGCCAAGGACGGCACGATCACCGCTGGTTCCTCCTCGCCGATCTCCGACGGTGCGGCCGCGGTGGTCGTGATGAGCAAGGCCAAGGCCGAGGAGCTGGGCCTGGAGTGGATCGCCGAGATCGGCGCGCACGGCAACGTGGCCGGCCCGGACAACTCGCTGCACTCGCAGCCGTCCAACGCGATCAAGCACGCGCTGTCCCGTGAGGGCCTGGCCGTCTCCGACGTCGACCTGATCGAGATCAACGAGGCGTTCGCGGCCGTGGGCATCCAGTCGATGCGCGACCTGGGCATCACCGACGAGATCGTGAACGTCAACGGTGGCGCGATCGCGCTCGGCCACCCGATCGGCATGTCCGGCGCCCGGCTCGCCCTCACCCTCGCCCTGGAGCTCAAGCGCCGGGGTGGCGGGGTCGGCGTCGCCGCGCTGTGCGGCGGTGGCGGCCAGGGCGACGCTCTCGTGCTGCGGGTACCGCGGGCCTGATGCGCGGGGTACCACTGGCGTTCTTCGCGTCCGCGCTCGGCGGCCAGACGGCCAGCCGGGCCGCGGACGGCTATGACGGCTACGAGTTCTGGCTGGGCGCCGACGAGCACGGCACCGGCGGGGCGCTCGTCGTCATGCGCGAGGACGAGCCGATGGTGCCGGACGAGCCGTACTGCCTGGTCTGGGGCGTGCAGGAGGGCACGACCTACGGCGGGGTACGCACGGTACGGGTCAGCGAGGGCCAGGTCGAGTTCGATCTGGCCCCCGGTAACGCCGCCGAGCTGGACGTGCCCCGGCGGTTCCGGATCGCCTTCTCCGTGGAGTACACAGAAATCGTGAAGAATGGTCTCAAGCGGACCCTGGGTGAGGATGTCGTGCAGTGAGAACCTATGACATTCCCGCCCTGGTCGCCGCTGCCCGCACGGGCGACCCGCGCGCCGTGGCCCGGCTGATCTCCCTGGTGGAGAACGACGCCCCGCAGACGCGCGAGATCGCCTCGGCGCTCGCCCCGCACACCGGCCAGGCCCCGATCATCGGGATCACCGGCTCGCCGGGCGTGGGCAAGTCGACGACGACGGCCGCCCTGGTCGGGGCGTACCGCGCGCAGGGGCTGCGCGTGGGCATCCTGGCCGTGGACCCGTCGAGCCCGTTCTCCGGCGGCGCGATCCTCGGCGACCGGGTGCGGATGCAGGACCACGCCACCGACCCGGGCGTCTACATCCGCTCGATGTCCAGCCGTGGCCACCTCGGCGGCCTGGCCGCGGCCACCCCGCAGGCGCTCCGCGTCCTGGAAGGGGCCGGCTGCGACATCATCATCATCGAGACCGTCGGCGTCGGGCAGGCCGAGGTGGAGATCGCCAGCCTGGCCGACACCACGCTCGTGCTGCTCGCCCCGGGCATGGGCGACGCGATCCAGGCGGTGAAGGCCGGCATCCTGGAGATCGCCGACGTGTTCGTGGTGAACAAGGCCGACCGGGACGGCGCGGACAACACCCTGCGGGACATCCGGGGCATGATCGCGCTCGGCGCGCCCGGGGCCGGCGACTGGCGGCCCCAGATCGTGAAGACGATCGCCGCCAAGGGTGAGGGCATCACCGACGTGGTGGACGCGATCGCCAGGCACCGGGAGTGGCTGACTACGCACGGTGAGCTGGCGTTGCGCCGGCAGAACCGCGCGGCGGCCGAGATCGAGGCCCTGGCGCTCACCACGTTGCGGGAGAAACTCGGCAATCTGCGCGGCGAGGCCGCACTGCCGGAACTGGCCGCGAAGGTCGCAAGCGGTGATCTTGATCCGTTCACCGCGGCCGACACGCTGCTGGCGAGCTTGTAAGACCTTTTCCTCTGTACCCCGGCCCGGTGGCCTTCTGCCGGCGGGCTGGTTAAGCTCCCTGCGCGAACCCGGCTCACGAATCCGGCGCGGCGGCTTGCAGTGGCCGCCGCGTTGTGTTCGGGGCTGCACGGCTGCGAGCCCGGGCGCGGATCAGGGGAGGACACGTTGACGGCTTGGACCGTCACGCTGCGTGGGATTCGGTACCGCTGGGGCCGCTCACTCGCCGTGCTGCTGCTCGCCACGATCGCGGTGACCGCCGCGGTGCTCGCCCCGGCGTACTCGCGGGCGGCCAGCGAGTCGATCCTGCTCGACGGGCTGCGCACCGCGCCCGCTGCCAGCACGGGGCTGTCCATCGCCGCGGCGTCCCCCGCCTCGGCGGCCAGCGCGCCGACCGCGAACACCAAGCTGGAGATCAGCAACGCGCTGATGAAGCACCCGGTGCTGCGCGACGCCTTCGGGGCGGCTGTCTCCTCGGTGGAGACCGAGGTCCTGACCGGTGAGGGCGCTGACGCCCTGTCGGCGCGGCTCGCGTACCGGGACTCAGCGTGTGAGCACCTCGCCGTGACCGGTACCTGCCCGAAGGCCGAGAGCCAGGTCCTCGTCAGCGACCGGACGGCCAAGGAGCACAACCTCGCGGCCGGCCAGCAGATCGTCGTGCGGCCGGGTGGCAGCGCCCGGACGGCGAAGACCCGCACTCTGACCATCACCGGTACCTACACCGCGAAGGACCCGGCCGAGTCCTACTGGGGCCGCACCGCCTACTTCTCCGCCGGTTACGCCGGCCCGGACGGCGCGAGCACCCGCATCGACGCGGTGTTCGCCGGCGTCGAGGAGGACGTCCGGGCCGCAGGTGGTGACCTGCGGCTGCGCGTCGAGCAGCCGCTGGACCCGGCCAAGCTGACCCTCGCCAACGTCGGCCAGGCCCGGGCCAGCCTCAAGCAGCTCGCGAAGGACCTGCCGCCGGGCGGGCTGCAGGTCAGCTCGGCGCTCACCGGGGTACTCGACGACATCGTGGTCGAGCAGGACGCGATCGGCCGCAGCGTGCCCGTGATCGCGATCCCGCTCGTGCTGCTCAGCCTGTTCGTGCTGTTCCTGCTCGTCGCGTCCGTGTCGGAGGAACGCTCGCCGGAGCTGGCCCTCGCGAAGCTGCGCGGGTACCCGCTGGCGAGCGCCGGGCGCTTCGGGCTCGCCGAGACGATGCTGCTGATCGTGCTCGCCGCCCCGCTCGGCCTGCTCACCGGTGTGACCGGGGTGCGGGTGGCGGCTGGGGCGCTGCTCGCGGACGGTACGCAGGTCGAGCTGACCGGTGCTGTGCTGCTCACGGCCGGTGCTGCGGTGCTCGGGGCGCTGCTGGCCGCCGCCGGGGCTGGGTGGCGGAGCCTGGGGCGGCCGGTGCTGGCTTTGCTCCGCCGGGTACCAGATCGGGCTCAGTGGCGGGCGACGGCGCTGGAGGTGGCGGCGGCGGTCCTGGCGGCAGCTGCCCTCTTCCAGGCCTTCGGTGACCGGTCGTCGCCGCTGGCGCTGCTGGCGGCACCACTGCTGGCCCTGGTGGCCGGCATGCTCGCCGCCCGCGCGCTCGCTGGTTACGCCCGTGGCTCGCTGCGGCGGGCCGCACGGAAGGGCCGCCTGGCCGGCCTGCTGTCGGCCGCCCAGCTGGCGCGCCGCCCGGCCGGGCACCGGATCGCCATCGTGCTGACCGTCGCCGTCGCCCTGCTGACCTTCGCGGCGAGCGCGTGGGACATCGCGGCCGTGGCCAGGGAGGACCGGGCGCGCGGCACGATGGGCGCCAACCGGGTGTACACAGTGGACGCTGCACATCCCGACGCGCTGGCCGCGATCGTCGCCCAGGCCGACCCGCAGCACTCGATGGCCGTGGTCCGGGGCCGCACGCACTACGCGGGCGGTTTCGTCGAGCTGCTCGGCGTGGACAGCGGCAAGCTCGCCGCCGTCGCCGACTGGGAGGGGCAGGACAAGGCGGCACTCGCCGCGAAACTGCACCCCGAGAAGATCCCGCAGCTGCTCCTCACCGAGCGCGTCGACGTCGACGTGACAGCCGCGGGGATCAGGGAGAAGGACCCGAAGGACAAGGACCGCAACGCGCCGGTGATCTCGCCGATCCGGCTCGTGGCCCTGGTCAGCAGCCCCGGCGAGCCGCCGCGCACGATCACCCTCGGCCAGCTCGCGAACGGCACGAAGACCTACGGCGCGGCCGTGCCGGGCTGCGCGTCCGGCTGCCGGCTGCTGGCGCTGGGCGTGAGCCGCACGCCGGGCACGACAGACCAGATCACCGCCGACCTCACGATCACCGCCATCAAAGGCATCGACAACCCGGGCTTCGCCACGGAAGGCAGGTGGCGCAAGCTCACCGCCCGTGCCCCGCAGGCAGAGATGACGGTACGGGCGGGGCAGGCACTCACCCTCACCATCCGCAGCAGCGATCCCGGTGACGTCCTCGCCGAGTACGTGCCGGCACCCGACGCGCTGCCCGTCGTCGTGGCCGGCGCGACCCCGGCCGCCGACGCGTCCGCGAAGGCGTTCAGCCTGCCGGCGCTCACCGAGCAGCCGCAGCCGTTCACGATCGCCGGCAAGGCCGACGGGCTGCCGAGAGCCGGGGCACGCGGGCTGCTCTTCGACCTGGAGTACGCGGCACGGTCGGCTGAGCGCACCGGCAGCCTCGCCGACGCCGACCAGCTCCGCTACGAGGTGTGGGCCTCGGAGAAGGCCCCGGAGGACCTCGACAAGCGGCTCACAGCCGCCGGAGCCCGCGTACTCGAAGCCGAGTCGTTCGACACCACGATGGCACGCCTCGACCGGCTCGCCCCGGCCCTCGCCCTGCGCCTGTACATGCTGGCCGGTGCCGCAGCCGTGCTCCTCGCGGCCGGCGCGGTCCTGCTCAGCGCGTACGTCGGCGCCACGGCCCGGCTGAACGAGCTGGCGGCGCTGCGGCTGGCCGGCGTGCCGGGGAAGGTGCTGCGGCGGGGGGTGGTCCGCGAGTACCGCTCGCTGCTGGGCGTGCCCCTGCTGATCGGCGTGCTGGCCGGCCTCGGCGGGGCGGCCGTCATGCTGCCCGGCCTCCAGCTCGTGTCGGTGAAGGACCCGGCGGGGCTGGGCAGGTTCAGCGACCTCGCCGTCACCGGCTGGCTGCCGGTGTCGGTGGCCGCCATCATCATCGGGCTCGCCGCCGCCGTGCTGCTGGTGCTGCGGATGCTCGGCAAGGCCACGCCAGAGCGGCTGCGGGAAGGTGTGCGATGAGTTCCGAAGCGCCCGAGTTCAAGGGCTGGCTGACGTCCCCGCCGGAGCCGGAGGCGTTTGGTGACGCCCCGGTGTTCGCTGAGGACCCGGTGTTCACCGCGCGGGCCACCGCCGAGCCACGCCGGCCGCAGCTGCTGGAGTCCCTGCCGGAGCTGGAACCGGTACCCGGGCCGGCGCCAGCCCAGCCGGCACTGCCCGACTGGGCACGCAGGCCCGAGCCGCCGCTGGTCGACCGGCGGGTCGAAGGCGCGCCCGTCACCTGCCGTGGCCTCGTCTACATCTACCGCCTCGAAGGCTACGACGTCGTCGCACTGTCCGGAGTGGACCTCGACATCGCCGCCGGTGAGTCCGTGGCGCTCGTCGGCCCGTCCGGTTCCGGCAAGTCGACGCTGCTGTCGCTCCTCGCCGGGCTGATCTCCCCGTCGGCAGGCCGGCTGGAGGTCGGCGGCTGCGACCTCGCGAAGGCGGGCGAGGCCGAACTCCAGCGGCTCCGCTCCCGCGACGTGGGCGTGATCCTCCAGGGCGCGGCCCGCAACCTGCTGCCGTACCTGTCGGCGGAGCAGAACGTCCACTTCGCGCAGGGCGGCGTGCCGCGCGGCGAGCGTTCCCGGCTGCCGCAGGCCCGCGAGCTGCTGAGTCTCGTCGGCCTGTCCGGGCGCAAGGCCAGGCTCCGCCCGACGGAGCTGACCCCGGGCGAACGCCAGCGCCTCGCGCTCGCGGTCGGCGTCGCCAACGGCGCCGGGCTGCTCCTCGCCGACGAGCCGACGAGCCAGCTCGACGCCCGTTCCCGGGACGAGATGCTGCGCGCCCTCGACGCCGTGAACCGGGCCGGCACGACGGTCGTCGTGGTGACCCACGACGCGGAGGTCGGCGCGCGGATGGGCCGGACGGTCACGATCCGCGACGGCCGGGTCGGGGCCGAGGGGCTGCGCGGCGAGGACTTCGCGGTGATCGGCCGGGACGGTTCGCTCCATTTGCCACCAGAGGTCCTCGACGTTTATGCACCTGGAACCTTGGTGCGGGTTGAGTTGCAACCGGACGGGACGGTACGACTGAGCCCATCCGGCACGACCGAATCGGCCGGGGCCGCGAAGCAAGGCGGGCGATTCGGCTCGGTCGGCACTGATTCATAGGAGGAATGGGTACGTGAAGACTCTGGTGGTCGAAGGTCTGACCGTCCGGTACGACGATCACACCGTCCTCAGCGACGTGTCGGCGGTGGCCGCACCCGGCCAGCTGCTGGCTGTGACCGGTACGTCCGGCGCGGGCAAGACGACCCTGCTGTGGGCGATGGCCGGGCTGCTCAAGCCGGCTGGCGGCACCGTCACGGTCGACGGCGCGGCACTGAAGGACCGCGACCACGCGGTCGGCGAGGGCGTCGTGCTGATGCCGCAGGACAACGGGCTGGCCGCGATCCTCACCGCCAGCGAGAACGTGCAGGTCGCGCTGCTCGCCTCCGGGGTGAAGCCCGACGAGGCCGGGCGGCGTACCGCCGACAGCCTGGAGAAGCTGGGCCTGACCGGCCAGGCCGAGCAGCTCGTCGAGGAGATGTCCGGTGGCCAGCAGCAGCGGGCCTCGATCGCCAGGGGCCTGGCCATGCACGGCACCATCGTGCTCGCCGACGAGGTCACGAGCGAGCTGGACGCGCAGAACCGGCAGCGGGTGATCGAGCTGCTCCAGGCGGAGGCCCGCCGGGGCGCCGCCGTCGTGTTCGCCACCCACGACCCGGAGGCCGCAGCCGCATGCGACGCGGAGCTGCACCTGGTCGACGGCCGGGCGGAGCTGGTCAGAGGCTGACCTCCTCCTGGCGGCGCTGGGGTCCCATCTGGACGGTCCGGCGTATAGGTTGGTGGCTATGAGCGATCTGGGCGCGGAGATTCCAGGGCCGCGTGTCGGCGGCTACGTGGACGGCAAGCAGCACCCGTACGGCAGCCCGCCTGCGTACCCGCCGCCGGCCAGCACCGAGCAGCCGGCCGCCGAGCAGGGCGGGCGGCGCAGCACGCTGGCCCAGTTCGAGAACTCGCACAACGTGCAGGGCGTGCAGCCGGGGCAGTTCGAGCCGGGTGGCCTGGAGGGCGGGCGCCGGCGGCTGGGTACCGACGACGGCGGGCAGCCGGCCAGGCGCGGGCCGGTGACGACGTTCGAGGCCGCCCCGGGCGGTGCCGGGCTGGGGGTTCTCGAACCGGAGCAGGCCACCGGGCAGCACCTGGCGGCCCTGATGGCCGAAGCGGAGCCGAAGGCCGGCCGGCGGCACGCGCCGGAGCCGCCGGTGCCCGGCCGTGGCGTGACCCGGATCGCCGACGAGGTCGTGGAGAAGGTCGCGGCCATCGCCGCCCGCGAGGTCGAGGGCGTCCACGACCTCGGCGGCGACGTGTCGCGCATGTTCCAGGTACTGCGGGAGCGCGCCGGGCTGGCCGGCGCGGATGCCCCGGCCACGCCGCGCGGCGTGTCAGTGCAGGTCACCGGGCACCGGGCCGACGTGCGGCTGACGCTCGTCGTGCAGTACGGCTACGTGGTGCTGTCGGTGTGCGACGCCGTCCGGGCCAACGTGATCGACACGATCGAGCGGATGCTGGGCCTCGACGTGACGGAGGTCAACATCGTCGTCGACGACATCCGGATGCCGGAGGACAAGTAGCCCAGGCATGCACAGATCGTGAATCGGCGTTCGCGTTCGGCCACCGCAGGCGGGTAGGTTGAGGGGCGCGCCCATCCCCCAGCAGGAGTTCTGGCATGCCTGACGTAGAACCGACGTTGTCCGTGGTCATCCCCATGTACAACGAGGAAGCCGTCATTCCGCTGCTGGTGGCCCGGCTCCGGCCGGCCCTCGACCGGATCGGCGAGGACTACGAGGTCGTCGCGGTCGACGACGGCAGCAGCGACGCGACGGCGGCAGTGCTGGCCGGGCAGCTCCGCCAGTGGCCGCAGCTGCGCGTGATCCGGCTCCGGCGCAACAGCGGCCACCAGTCGGCCCTCACCGCCGGGCTGTACCGGGCGCGTGGCTCCTACGTCGTCAGCATCGACGCCGACCTCCAGGACCCGCCGGAGGTCATCGAGGAGATGCTGAACCTCGCCCGCCGGGACAATTTAGACATCGTGTACGGGGTGCGCAACGACCGCAGCACCGACTCGCCCTTCAAGCGCTCCACCGCCGGGCTGTACTACTGGCTGATGCGCCGGCTGGCCGGCAAGTCCGTGCCCCGCCAGGCCGGCGACTTCCGGCTGCTCAGCCGGGTGTCGATCGAGGCGCTGCGCGAACTGCCCGAGCCGGCCCCGGTGTACCGGCTGGTCGTGCCGTGGCTCGGCTTCCCCAGCGGAGAGGTCGGCTTCTTCCGGGAGAAGCGGGCGGCCGGCTCCACCAAGTACCCGCTGTCGAAGATGGTCCGGCTGACCGTCGACAGCGTCACCAGCTTCTCGTCCGCCCCGCTGCGCCTGGCCACCTGGCTGGGCCTGGTCGGCGTGCTGACCTGCCTGGGCCTGCTGGTCTACTCGGTGGCCGCGCAGGTCGCCGGGCACACCGTCCCCGGCTGGACGTCGATGATCGTGGCCGTCGTGTTCCTGGGGGCGTGCCAGCTGCTGTGCCTGGGGCTGCTCGGCGAGTACGTGGCCCGGATCTACCAGGCGGTGCAGGGCCGCCCGGCGTACTTCGTCGCCTCGGACTCCCCGGACAAGAAGCTCTCTCAGCCGGCCCAGAGGTAGTTCAGGAACAGCGCGGTCAGCAGGGTCTGGATCGGCAGGGCCACGAACAGGTACGCGCGGGAGAGGTGGATACTGCTGCCCATCCTCGCCATGATGATGAAAACCGGGATGATCTCCAGCGCGTACCGGGTGACCGACTGCAACGGCATCGGCGGCCCGACCGGGAACACCAGCACGAGGAACAGGCTCGCCGCGCCGTAGACGACCAGGTACATCTGGTCGCGGCGCAGCTTCCACGGCCCCCACACGCACAACGCCAGCAGCGTCACCGAGCCGAGCGCCGTGACCAGGTCCAGCACGTTGTACACGGTCGTCTGGTACGGGAACGGGTCGGTCAGCAGCCGCCGCAGGATGTACCAGGACGACTCCCACGGCCACGACAGCGACCTGTTCCACGTGTCCTGCGCGTGCGAGAAGCGCAGCGGATCGTCGAACCGCACCCACGTGTAGGCGATGTACGCGACCAGCCCGGCCGGGATCAGCCCGGCGGCCAGGACGTCGGCCCGGATCCTCCGCAGGTTCCAGCCGCGCTGCCGCAGGTACTCGTAGGCGAACGCCAGCCCGAGCAGCACACCGGCCGACCGGGTCGCGCTGGTGAGCGCGCCGAGGGCACCCGCGTGCCACCACAGGCCCTTGCGCACGCAGTACAGCGCTGCCGTCACCAGCAGCATGAACAGCGACTCGTTGTACCCGACGTTGAGGAAGAACGCCGTGGGGAACGCGACCAGCGCGTACAGCATCCGCTCGGCTGTGCTGTCGCCGATCTCGGAACTCATCAGCCGGTACAGGATGATGAGGAAGCCCAGGCAGGCGAGGTTGCTGACCACCAGCGCCGAGCCCAGGAAGCCGAAGGGTGTCACGCTCTCGACCGCGCGGATCAGGATGGGATAGAGCGGGAAGAAAGCTGCGTCCTCGTAGATTTTCCCGTAGCCGTGCTCGGCGATCCGCAGGTAGTGCCCGGTGTCCCAGCGGTTAAAAATGTTACCGGCCGTCCATTGCGCCCGGCCCATCCAGAACGTCCCGATGACCAGGAGATAGGACAGGTGCGACACCGCCCACGCGGTACCGCCGGCGACCAGCGCCCGCCGCCACGGCCTGCCAGCAGCGCCGCCGGCAGCCGTCGGACCGGCTGCCGAGGCTGGCGAGAGTGGCTGGCTGAGCACCCGGTGAATATACCGATGCGGGGACAGCCTGCCAGCTCCGGATGATCAGGCATGTCCCTAGCGATCGTTAAGGTTGGCCGCCTACTATTCGGGGCGAGGCGCCATAAGCGCCGTCAGGTTTGCCCAAGCCCTACACCCACAGGGCTCAGCCCTACACCCAGGGGGAAGTCGTGGACGCCGAGCAGATCGCCACTGGCCGGGCGCGCTGGCAGCAGCGGTACGAGAAGTCGCGGGTCCGTGACGCGGACTTCACCACCCTGTCCGGCACGACCGTCGAGCCCGTGTACGGCCCGCCGGAGGGCGTGGACTACCCCGGCTTCGAGAAGATCGGCTGGCCGGGCGAGTTCCCCTTCACCCGTGGGCTGTACCCGACCGGGTACCGCGGCCGGACGTGGACGATCCGCCAGTTCGCCGGGTTCGGCAACGCCGAGCAGACGAACCAGCGCTACCACCTGCTGCTCAACTCGGGCACCGGCGGCCTGTCCGTCGCCTTCGACATGCCCACCCTGATGGGCCGCGACTCCGACGACCCGCGCTCGCTGGGCGAGGTCGGCCACTGCGGCGTGGCCATCGACTCCGCCGCCGACATGGAGGTCCTGTTCCAGGGCATCCCGCTCGGCGACATCACCACGTCGATGACGATCTCCGGGCCCGCGGTGCCGGTCTTCTGCATGTACCTCGTCGCCGCCGAGCGGCAGGGCGTCGACATCTCCGGCCTCGACGGGACGCTCCAGACCGACATCTTCAAGGAGTACATCGCCCAGAAGGAATGGCTGTTCCCGCCGGAGCCGCACCTCCGCCTGATCGGCGACCTCATGGAGTACTGCGCGGGCGAGATCCCCAAGTACAAGCCGCTGTCGGTGTCCGGGTACCACATCCGTGAGGCCGGGGCGACGGCGGCGCAGGAGCTGGCGTACACGCTCGCCGACGGCTTCGGGTACGTCGAGCTGGGCCTGTCCCGCGGCCTCGACATCAACAAGTTCGCGCCCGGCCTGTCGTTCTTCTTCGACGCGCACGTCGACTTCTTCGAGGAGATCGCCAAGTTCCGGGCCGCCCGCCGGATCTGGGCCCGCTGGCTGCGCGACGTGTACGGCGCCACGAGCGAGAAGGCCCAGTGGCTCAAGTTCCACACCCAGACGGCCGGGGTGTCGCTGACCGCGCAGCAGCCGTACAACAACGTGGTGCGGACCGCGATCGAGGCACTGGCCGCCGTGCTGGGCGGTACCAACTCCCTGCACACCAACGCGCTGGACGAGACGCTGGCCCTCCCGACCGACTCCTCGGCCGAGATCGCCATGCGCACCCAGGCCGTGATCATGGAAGAGATGGGCGTCACGAACGTCGCCGACCCGCTCGGCGGCTCCTGGTACGTCGAAGCCCTCACCGACCAGATCGAGGCCGAGGCCGAGCGGATCTTCGACCGGATCAGGGAGATCGGCGGCGACGGCAGCATCACCGCCGGCCTGCTCCGGGGCATCGAGGACGGCTACTTCACGGGTGAGATCGCCGAAAGCGCCTTCGTGTACCAGCAGGCGCTGGAGAAGGGCGACAAGCGGATCGTCGGCGTCAACTGCCACACCCCGACGATCAGCCACGAGCTGGAGATCCTCCGCGTGTCCCACGAGGTCGAGACCGCCCAGAACAAGCTGCTCAGCGACCGGCGCGCCGGACGCGACCAGGCGGCAGTCGACGCGGCGCTCGCCAAGATGGTCGAGGTCGCGCGGACCGACGGCAACCTCGTCCCGCCCATGCTCGACGCCTGCCGCGCCGAAGCCACCCTCGGCGAGATCTGCGACGCGCTGCGCGCCGAGTGGGGAGAGTACCGGGAGCCCGCGCGCTTCTGACACACTTCAGACATGAACCAGCTCGATCCGCGCACAGCACCATCGATGTTCACCCGCGGCGCAGTCGACCTCGGCGCGCTGCGGGACCGGGCAGCTGCCCAGGCCAAGGCAGCCAGCGGCGAGGCGTCAGCCCCGCCGCCAGCCCCGGCGTCCGCCACGATCGTCGACGTGACCGAAGCGACGTTCCAGCAGGTCATGGAGCGCTCCCTGGTGGCGCCCGTCGTGCTGCTGTTCACCGCGGAATGGGCCACGGAGGCCGGTGAGCTCCGCGCGGCCCTCGAGGCGATGGCCACCGAGGCCGCCGGCCAGTTCATCCTGGCCAGAGTGGACGCCGAGAAGGAGCCGCGGGTCACCGCGGCCCTCCAGGTCCGCTCCGTGCCGACCGTGCACGCCGTCATCGGCGGCCAGCTTCTCCAGGGCTTCGAGGGCGTCGTCCAGGAAGCACAGCTCAGGCAGTTCGTCGACGCCGTCATCAAGGCCGGCGGCGGCGAGCCAGCCCCCGAGCCGGAGGACCCGCGCCTCGAAGCCGCCGAGAACGCCCTCATGGACGGCGACCTGGCCACGGCCGAAGCCGAGTACAAGCAGATCCTCGCCGCCAAGCCCGGCGACCCGGTGGCCCAGGCCGGGCTGTCGCAGGTGGAACTGCTCAAGCGCCTGGCCGGCGTCTCACCGTCGGCAGCGCTCGCCGCGGCCGAGGCCAACCCGGACGACGTGACCGCGCAGACCCTGGCCGCCGACGTGGAGGTCCTCACCGGGCAGGCCGAGCAGGGGTACAAGCGGCTCGTGGACGTCGTCCGCAGGACAGCGGGCCCGGAGCGTGAGCAGGCCCGGCTGCACCTGATCTCGCTCCTGGCGCTGGCGGCACCGGAGGACCCGGTGGCGCAGAAGGCGCGGCGGTCGCTGGCCGCTGCTCTGTTCTAACTCTTCCTGCCCGTTCGAGCCGCCACTGTTGTGCTTCCGGGGGCTTGCCTGGTGGGTTCCCGGTCTGCCAGGTTTTCCTGGGGGCAGTTTCCGCTGCGGTGGCTCGTTGTTCGTGTTCTTTACGTGGTTCCGGTCAGTGGGTGTCACGGTGCCGGTCCAGGGGAGTCCCTGGCCGGTCGCCGGGTCGTCCGGCGCCGGTAGCCCGAGATGGGGGCCCGGGTCGCCGGAACGGCGTGCGGGCCGGGCCCAGCCAGCCGATGGCGGGGATGCTGGGCCGTGCGTGCTGGTTGTCACCGTCGATCAAGGAGGTTGGGCCGATGCCGACCCGCCGGATCGCCGTGCTCGACGCGCCGTCCAACCTCGGCCTGCGGCCACCAACCATCGGATCGGTACCCGGCTGCGCCAAAGCACCCGGAGCGCTCCGCGACGCCCGGCTCGTCGACCGGCTCAAGGCGTACGACGCGGGCTGCGTGACCCCGCCCCGCTACGACCCCGGCGAGTGGCGCCCGGGCGACGGCGTGGCCCAGGCCCCGGCGGTGGCCGGCTATGCGCGGATCCTCGCCAACCGCGTAGGGCTGCTCTTGGACGAGGGCTACTTCCCCGTCGTACTGGGCGGCGACTGCTCCATCACCCTCGGGATCACCCTCGCGATGCGGCGCAGATCGGCGGCACTGGCCGCCGAAGCGGCAGTTGAGGCAGCGGAAGCCGCCGCCCTCGCGGCCGAAGAGGCCTCCATCGCCGCCGAGGCCGAAGCCGACCCGGAAAAGTACGCCGCAGAGGTCGCGGCAGCCGTCCGCGCCACCGTGCTGCCGCCACTCCTGCCGGACGGGCCACGGTACGGGCTCGTCTACATCGACGGGCACTCGGACTTCCGGCACGAGGGCAACGCGCCCTTCGTCGGAGCGGCGGCCGGCGAGAACCTGGCACTCGTCACCGGCCGGGGCCAGCTGAGCCTCACCGACATCGACGACCTGAAACCGTACGTCCACGACGCCGACGTGGCCGTGCTCGGCATCCGGCACAACGACGAACACCGGCTCGACCTGCAGGCAGCCGGGATCGAGTACCGGACAGTGCCGTCCCTGCGCACCGAAGGCGCCGCCCGGAGCGCAGCCTGGGCACGCGAAGTACTCGCCGACTGCGCCGGATACTGGCTGCACGTGGACGTCGACGTGCTCGACCCGTCAGTGATGCCCGCAGTGGACGCGCCATCGGCGGGCGGGATCGCCTACGGGGAACTGGAAGTCCTCATCGCCGAGCTGACCGACACGCCACAGTGCCTCGGACTGCACGTGACGGTGTTCGACCCGGACTACGACCCGGACGGCGAGCACGCGGAGGACCTGGTGCAGCTGCTGGCGAACAGCCTGCGGTAGCGGGCGAGTTCCGTGCACGCCGGCGCTCTGGCCAGCGGCGGGAGCCCGGAAGTTATCCACAAGGTACGGACACTGTGGATAACGAGGCCGGGATGCGTGCAGGCAGCACAACGATGGGCTCATGCGTCCACTACCACCGTCCCTGGCGGAACTCGCCGGCCAGCAGCGCGGAGTCTTCACGAGAGCCCAGGCCGAAGCCCACGGGCTGAGCCCGGCCCAAGTACGCCGCCGGCTCGCCGACGGGCTGTGGGCCACCGTCCTGCCCGGCGCCTACGTGCTGTCCGGGCAGCCGGTCGACGTGCGGGCGCAGGACATCGCGGCGTTTCTCCGCGTACCTGACGCCGTCCTCGGCGGGCCGTCGGCGGCCCGGGTACTGGCGGCCGCAGGGGGAGACGGCCGATGTGGCGAGGCAGCCGGACGCCGGGGCGGTGCGGGATCTGGGGCGGTGTGGCGAAGCGGGCCGCTGGGCGCCGTCGCCTCAGCCGATCCGCGGAGTTACCTCGTGCTCCCCGGCAGCCGGGGGCCAGGAATGGCCGGAGTCCGGTACCTCGGCGGGGAGCTGGGGGAAGGTGACATCCAGATCGTGGGCGGGCTCGCCGTCACGAGACTCGCCAGAACCGTGTTCGACTGCGCGGCGCTCCAGGACCCGGACGGTGCGCTGCTGGTGTTGAGGGAAGCGCTCGCCAGGGAATGGCTGACGGTGGGAGAACTCAGCCGGCGGATACAGCAGCACCTGGGGCGGCGGGGCGCTCCGATGCTGGCTGGGGTGATGCGGCGGCTGGTGGGTGTGGGGGAGCGAAGCGGGGTTTGAGGGGCGGGGTGGGGTGGCTTGCGCTCGGGGTGAGCGTGAGTCGGTGAGCTGGGGCTGAGGTGAGGCTTGGGGGCGTCGTGCGGTGGTGGGGAGGCTGAGGGCAGGGCTTTCCGGGGTGGTGTGGGTGGTGCCTGGGGAGCTGAGCCGGATTTGGTGAGGAGGGTGGTGGCAGGGCGGGGGGCTTTTGGGGCTCGTTGCTGTGGTGAGGTGTTGAGCTGGTTGCCGTGGTGGTCGACGGGCTGCGGTGCCGGCTGAGTCCGGTGCCGGGTGGGGCGGCTTTTCGCGGGGCGTGCGGGGCAGGTTTGAAGAGACGGGGCGCGGGGAAGGGTGGGTTGGGGGGAGGGGGGAGGGCCCCCAGCCGACTCACCTCCCCAGCCCACCCACACCAGCCACCCAAACAACCACGAAACCCCCGCCAAACCTCCACTACGCGAACACCACACAGACCAAACGGCCACCACAGCCCCGCCTCACCACCCGCCCCCACCGCCACGCCACTCCAGCCCCACCCACCCCACACCCCCACCACACGGACACCCAGTCCGACACAGTCACTCTCCGTACCCGTTACTCCACCCGGGTGCAAAATTGGAATGTCCGACACGGGGTGTTCTAGCATCAGCCGTTCGGGCAAGGCTGCCCGGCTGGGTGGCGAAAACCAGACTGGCCGATCGGACCTGCGACGGGGTGCACCTAGGCTGGGACACAGCACACAGTGTGGTGGGCGAAGGGGAGTGGACCCATGGAGCGGCGTCCGGCGACCGTGACAGACGTAACAAGCAGTCTGTCGGGGATCGGAGTCGATGACGAGGCCGAGCTCGACGAGCCGGTACCCAACCGCGATCGGCTGATTGCCGATGCCTGCGCGTTGGCGGATGAGAACGACCAAGGCCTGGCTGAGCTGTACTGGCGGCTGGTTCCCGACGAGGAACTCGTCGACGAGAGCCCGCACGCCATGCTGCACGCCACCCTGGAGCACAAGGCTCTCGCGGAGCAGCGCACCCCGGGTGAGCTCAAGCTGGAGGTGACCACTCCGCCCGAGGGCCACACGATCATCTCGGTCGTGACGGACGACATGCCGTTCCTCGTGGACTCGGTCACCTCGGCACTGACCGGCGAGGGACTCGGCATCGACCTGCTGGTCCACCCGCAGGTCGTCCTGACCCGCGAGCCGCTCGGCAAGCTGACCGGGCTCTACCCCTCCGTCGAGCCCGACGACGCCTCCGGCGACCAGATCGTCGAGAGCTGGATGCGGATCGAGGTGGACCGGGTCCGTGACGAGGCTCAGGCTCTGTCACTCCGCAACACCATTCAGCGTGTACTCACAGACGTCCGCGAGGTCAACGAGGACTGGCCCAAGCTCCGCCACCGCGCGCTGAGCCTGGCCGACGAGCTGGCCAACGCGAAGCTCCCGGTACCGGACAAGGACATCACCGACACCGTCGAGCTGCTCCGCTGGCTGGCCGCCGACAACTTCACGCTGCTCGGCTACCGCGAGTACGAGCTGGTCGACGGCGAATATCTCCAGGCGAAGCTCGGCACCGGCCTGGGCATCCTCCGCCAGGACTCGACCCGTCCGCGCGCCCTGTCCTCGATGACGCCCGAGGCGTACGCGAAGGCTCTCGACCAGCGCCTTCTCATCATCACGAAGGCCAACTCGCGGGCGACGGTCCACCGCACCGCGTACCTGGACTACATCGGCATCAAGACGTTCGACGCCGCAGGCAACGTCAACGGCGAGCGCCGTTTCCTCGGCCTGTTCGGCGCCGGCGCGTACCTGCACTCGGTCCGCGAGCTGCCGGTCATCAAGCGCAAGGTCGACGAGGTCCTGGACCGTTCCGGCCTGTCCCCGCGCAGCCACTCGGGCAAGGACCTCATGGAGGTCCTCGAGACGTACCCGCGTGACGAGCTGTTCCAGATCAGCACGGACGACCTGTTCCACACGGCGATGGGCGTCCTGCGTCTCGCCGGTCGCCGTCAGCTGAAGCTGTTCGTCCGCAAGGACGCCTACGGCCGGTTCATCTCCTGCCTGGTGTACCTGCCGCGTGACCGGTTCACCACCCAGAACCGCCTCCGCATGCAGGAGATCCTGCTGTCCGAGCTCAACGGCGTGGGCGTCGACTACACGACCCGCGTCTCCGAGTCGACGCTCGCCCGCGTGCACTTCATCGTCCGCACGGACCCGAAGGCCCCGCCCGGTGAGATCGACGTGGACGCGATCACCGAGCGCCTGTCCGACGCCACCCGCCTCTGGGACGACGACTTCCGCCTGGTCCTCGAACGCCACCTGGGCGAGGAGCAGGAGAAGCGCCTCTTCGACCGCTACGTAGAGGCCTACCCGCAGACCTACAAGGACGAGCACACGCCGGTCGAGGCCGCGAAGGACATCGCGAAGCTCGAACTGGTCGACGAACCCGGCGAACTCGCTCTCCACCTCTTCCGCCGCCGTAAGAACGACCTGGACCTGCGCTTCAAGGTCTTCCGGTACGGCGAGCCGATGCAGCTGTCTGTCGTCCTCCCCGTCCTGCACTCGCTCGGTTTCCGCGTCACTGACGAGCGCCCGTACGAGGTCCGCCGCGCCGACGGCCTGGTGTACCTGTACGACTTCGGCCTCGTGGCCCCCGAGGGTTCCCTGGCGGCGCCCGAGATCCGGGCCACGGTCGAGAACGCGTTCCAGGCCACCTGGTACGGCGAGGCCGAGGTCGACGGCTTCAACCAGCTCGTCCTCGCGGCCGGCCTGTCCTGGCGCCAGGTCGTGGTTCTCCGCGCGTACGCGAAGTACCTCCGCCAGGCCGGCACGGTCTTCTCCCAGGAGTACATGGAAGAGACCTTCATCGCCTACCCGGGCGTCGCGACGCTCCTCGTCGCCCTCTTCGAGACGCGGTTCGACCCGCGCCTCGGCCTGACAGAGGATGCCCGCAACTCGCAGGCCGCCGAGCTCGTCCAGGCGCTGAAGGGCGAGCTGGACCAGGTCGCGAGCCTTGACCAGGACCGCATCCTCCGCAGCTTCCTCACGCTCATCCAGGCGACGCTGCGGACCTCGTTCTTCCAGCGTTCCGCGTCCGGCCGCCCCAAGTCATACGTCGCCTTCAAGCTCAACCCCGAGGCGATCCCTGACCTGCCGCAGCCCCGCCCCAAGTACGAGATCTGGGTGTACTCGCCCCGGCTCGAAGGCGTGCACCTGCGGTTCGGTGCCGTGGCCCGTGGCGGCCTGCGCTGGTCCGACCGGCGCGAGGACTTCCGTACCGAGATCCTGGGCCTGGTCAAGGCGCAGATGGTCAAGAACGCGGTCATCGTGCCCGTCGGCTCGAAGGGCGGCTTCGTCCTGAAGCAGGCCCCGAACGCCGCCGACCGCGACGCGTTCTTCGCCGAGGGCGTGGAGTGCTACAAGCTCTTCATCTCCGCGCTGCTCGACGTGACGGACAACCTGGTCGCCGGCAAGATCGTGCCCCCGGCCGACGTGGTCCGCCACGACGGCGACGACCCGTACCTCGTGGTCGCCGCAGACAAGGGCACCGCCACGTTCTCCGACACGGCCAACGGCATCTCGGAGTCCTACGGCTTCTGGCTGGGCGACGCGTTCGCCTCCGGCGGCTCGGCCGGGTACGACCACAAGAAGATGGGCATCACCGCCCGGGGTGCCTGGGAGTCCGTCAAGCGGCACTTCCGCGAGATGGGCCACGACACCCAGAGCGAGGAGTTCACGGTCGTCGGTGTCGGCGACATGTCCGGTGACGTCTTCGGCAACGGCATGCTGCTCTCCGAGCACATCCGCCTGGTCGCGGCCTTCGATCACCGGCACATCTTCATCGACCCCACCCCCACCGCCGCGACCTCCTTCGCGGAACGCCAGCGGATGTTCGACCTCCCGCGCTCCTCGTGGGACGACTACAACCGCTCGCTCATCTCCACCGGCGGCGGCATCTACCCCCGCACGGCCAAGTCGATCCCGATCTCTCCCGAGGCCGCCACGGCCCTGGGCATCGACCCGGCCATCACGGAGCTGTCTCCGCCCGAGCTGATGAAGGCCATCCTCAAGGCCCCCGTCGACCTGCTCTGGAACGGCGGCATCGGCACCTACGTCAAGGCTTCCGCCGAGTCCCACCTCGACGTCGGCGACAAGTCGAACGACGCGATCCGGATCAACGGCAAGGAGGTCAGGGCGAAGGTCGTCGGCGAGGGCGGCAACCTGGGCCTGACCCAGCGCGGCCGGATCGAGTACTCGCTGGCCGGCGGCCGGATCAACACCGACGCGATCGACAACTCCGCCGGTGTGGACTGCTCAGACCACGAGGTCAACATCAAGATCCTGCTGAACGGGATCATGCAGCGTGCCGAGCTGGACCTCGCCGAGCGCAACGTCCTGCTCGCCGAGATGACCGACGAGGTCGCAGAGCTGGTCCTCGCCGACAACTACGGCCAGGCCACGGCTCTCGGCAACGCCCGGGCGCAGACGCACTCGCTGCTGCCGGTGCACCGCCGCATGATCGCCGACCTCGAACGCTCCGGCCGCCTGATCCGCGACCTCGAAGCGCTCCCCACCGAGGAGGAACTCGACGCCCGCGACGCCGCTGGCCTCGGTCTCACCTCGCCGGAGTTCGCCGTCCTGCTCGCGTACACGAAGATCGTCCTGGAAGACGAGATCAACGAGTCCGCGCTCCCGGACGAGGAGTGGACCAACGAGGTCCTCACCGGCTACTTCCCCACGCCGCTGCGCGAGCGCTACGCCGCCGACATGCACAACCACCCGCTGAGGCGGGAGATCGTCACGACCGTCCTCGTCAACGAGGTCGTCAACCGTGGCGGTATCTCCTTCGTGTACCGCGCGGCGGAGGAGACCGGTGTCGACCCGGCCGACGTGCTCCGCGCGTACATCGTGGTCCGTGAGGTCTTCGGCCTGCGCGAGCTCTGGCGGGCCGTGGAGGACCTGGACAACCAGGTGCCGACCGAGACCCAGACGATGGTCCTGCTGGAGGCCCGCCGCCTCATGGACCGGGCCGTCCGCTGGCTCGTCCAGAACCGCCGGATCCCCATCGACGTACCGGGTGAGATCGCCCGCCTCCGCCCCGGCGTCACCAAGCTCCTCCCCGAGCTCGGCACGCTGTTCCGGGGCGCCGAGCGGGACTCGCTGCGCGCGCACGCCGCGTTCCTCACGGGGAAGGGCATCTCGGAGGACCTGGCCGACTGGGCGACCCGCCTCATGTACGGCTTCGGCCTGATCGACATCGTCGAGACGGCGCTGGCCACCGGCCGGGAGCTGGACGAGGTCGCCGGGGTGTACTTCGTGCTCTCCGAGCGGTTCCGGGTCGACGCGCTGCTGACGAAGATCTCGCACCTGCCGAGGCTGGACCGCTGGCAGACGCTGGCCCGGATGGCGCTGCGCTACGACCTGTACGCGGCCCTGGCCGCCCTGACCGCCGAGGTACTGGCGACCGGGGACCCCAGCCTGCCGGCCGGGGAACGCACGGATCAGTGGGAGCAGTTCAACGCGGCGTCGATCGCCCGGGCGCGCAACGCGATCGGCGAGTTCGACGACTCGCGGGCCGACCTGGCCGCGCTGTCCGTCCTTCTCCGCCAGATCCGTACCCTGGTCCGCACCTCAGCGGCCTAGCACCACACGAAAGGGGCGCCCGGGAAATCCCGGGCGCCCCTTTTCCTGACCTGCCGGACTCTTACCGCCGCCGGCTACCGCCGCCAGTACTGCCACCCGGTTTGCTGCCCGTCCCGGACCCGGTACTCCCGGTCCCGACTTTGGTCCCGGTGGAACCGGTGGATCCGCCACTCACAGCCTTGGTGGTGGTCTTCACCGGCCGTGGCGTGATCAGGCTGCTCCCGTCGTCGTCTTCCGTCACCGTCGGGCTGGGCGAAGGGGTAGGCGTAGGACTGGGAGTAGCAGTAGGAGAAGTACCAGGGCTGGGAACGACGTATCCGCTGCTCCCAGGCCGGTAGTCCGAGGAGGATCCGCTCCCGTACTCGGTGTGACTCTCCCGCCGTTCGGCCCGCTGGGCAGGGCCGGACGAACAACCGGACACGATCAGGGCTGCCACGGTCAGGATGACCAGACGCCGAGCCGTCATGCACGCTCCTCGAGGGGTTGGTCCCCTCATGATCCCTGATCTTCGCAACTCCGTGGGGGCACCGCCCAGCACCCGCCCGGCCTAATTCCCGACGGCGGCCCCACTCGCCCAGGCACGATAGGGCAATGGGGGACTGGTTCCGCGAGCGGATCGTCGACACCGGCAGGCTGCCGCTGTTCTGTTTCTTCGTGTCGCTCGTCCTCGCGTTCGCCTTCATCCGGCTGTCCGTGCGGATGATCCGCGCCCAGGTGAAGTGGTGGCCGGGCAACGTGCGGCCGGGTGGGCTGCACATCCACCACGTCGTCTTCGGCGTCGTGTTCATGATCGTCGGCGGCGTCGCCGGCATCTCGATCTCCGACGACGACCGGGCCTGGCTCTCGGCGGCCGCCGCGCTGTTCGGCATCGGCACCGCCCTCGTCCTCGACGAGTTCGCCCTGATCCTGCACCTGAAAGACGTGTACTGGAGCGAGCAGGGCCGCACCTCCGTCGACGCTGTCTTCGTCGCCGTGGCGCTGACCGGCCTGCTCCTGCTCGGCATCAAGCCGTTCGGCCTGGAGGACGTGACCGTCTACAACCCTGACGGCGGGGTCAGCAGGGGCGCGACGCGGCTCGTCATCATCCTCACGCTCCTGATCAACGGCCTGCTGGCCGTGATCACGCTGCTCAAGGGGAAGATCTGGACCGGCCTGATCGGGATCTTCGTGCCCCCGTTCCTGACGTTCGGCGCGATCCGCCTGGCCCGCCCCGGTTCACCGTGGGCGCACTGGCGCTACACGCCCGGCTCCCGGAAGCTGGCCCGCGCCACGCGCCGCGAGCTCCGCTACCGCCGCCCGGTCATCAAGGGCAAGATCTGGCTCCAGGAACTCATCAGCGGCCGCCACGGCTGACTCCTGCGGCCCCCAGAAAATTCTTTCCCCGCACCGATGATTTCCCGCTCCCACCCCGGTCTGTACTGACGACAGGAACGCGGCAGGAACAAACCCCCAGGGAGCCCAGCGATGACCGAGTACGCCTACACCCTCACCCGCACCTTCGACGTCCCCGCCCAGGTCGTCTGGGAGGCGTGGACGACCCCGCACCAGTACGAGCAGTGGGCCAGCGCCGTACCCGGTTCCGTCACGATGGACGTCCGCGAGGGTGGCGCGTGGCAGGCGACGATGCTGATCCCCGACGCGGGCCCGTTCCCGATGTCGGGCTCGTACCGCGAGGTGGTCCCCGGCGAGCGCCTGACCCTCACGATGGACATCCCCGGTGCGGCCCCCGCCGCCATGACGCTGACCCTGTCCGAGGTGGACGGCAGGGCGCACGCGACGGTCAGCCAGGTACTCGCCACCGCCGAGGAGCGCGACATGGCCGAGGAGGGCTCCGGCATGCTCATGGACGGCCTGGCAGCCTTCCTGGCCTGAGGACCAAGATCGTGGGACCCCTCATGTCGCCTGGGCGACATGAGGGGTCCCACGCAATCACAGCACCAGCCCCGGCACCTCACGCACCGACCCCAGCACGTACCCGGCCCCGGCCGCCCGCAGCGTCTCCGCGTCGTGTGCCCCGGTCAGCACGCCGCCGACCACGCCAGCACCCGCGCGCAGTCCACTGAGTACATCCGAAGTGGTGTCGCCGAAGACGGCCACGCGCCGGACGTCCTCGACGCCCAGCCGCAGCACCGCTGTCAGGACCATGTCCGGGTACGGCCGCCCGCGTCCCGCCTCACCCGGCGTCAGCGTCAGGTCGGCGATCGTCTCCCACCCCAGGGCCCGCAGGATCGCGTCCGCCGTGGGCCGGGCGAACCCGGTCGTCAGCGCGACCTTGACGCCAGCCTCCCGCAGCTCGGCGATCACCCCGGCAGCTCCGGGGATGGTGGCGGCGCGCCCATCCCGTACCAGCGCGTCGTAAGCCGCCTCGAACGCCAGGTTCGCGGCCTGGGCGGCAGCCTCCTCGCCCAGCAGGGCCCGGAAGACGGAGATCTTCGATTCGCCCATCGTCCGCTCGACGTAGGCGACCTGTTCCTCCGTGTGGCCCGGCAGCGCAGCCCTGAACGCCTCGACCACCAGCCCGTCGTCGGCCACGGTCGTCCCGGCCATGTCGAAGACCACAAGCTCCATGGTCACCACCCCGCCTGTTCCGCCGTGGCCTCCGCCATCGCCGGCGAGCCGGTCATGCCGCGCCCGCCAGGCCCGGTCACGAGCCACACGCCGTCCAGCGGCTCCGACCGGTGCAGCACGGCAGCCGGGTCGAGGCACTGCGCGTACACGCCGGCCCACCGCCGCACAACGCGAGGCAACGGCCGCCCCAGTAGTTCCGAAGCGACCTCCACCAGATGGTCGTACGGCTGCTCCACGACATCGAACCCGAACGGGTGCTCGTACTCGTGCGTGTCCCCGATCGTCAGCCCGCCGTCGAGCCGCTGCACCATCAGCAGCTGCATCTTGTGCTCGGCGGCCACCTCGGCCTGGGCCTGACCGTCCAGAAGGGACGACTGGTAGAACGGGTAGTAGCGGAAGCTGTCGCCGTCCGCCACGGCCGTCGTCAGCGGCACGTCCAGCGGCGCTGTCTGGGCCATCTGGAGCCGTACCTTCCGCACCGGCAGCTCGGGAGCCAGTTCCCGCACGAGCCCGCCGAGCCACGCGCCGGTCGCCAGCACGACCTGGTCGCCACGGTGCACGTCCCCGTGGTCGTCCCGGACGAACCCGGTCCCCACCTCGCGCACCTCCCGCCCCGGCAGCCAGGTGTACCTTCCGCTCGCCAGCATGTGCTCCCGCAGCGCGGGCAGGGCGACCCGCGACTCCACGGCCGCGTCGCGCTCACAGTGCAGGGCCGCCAGGAACTCGCCACCCAGCGCGGGGTTCAGCGCCCGGGCGTCAGCCCGCGACAGCAGCCGCAGCCCGCGGACTCCGGCCGACGGTTCCTTCAGGGCCGCCTCGGCGACCGCCACCTCGGCTTCGGTCCGGCACACGGTCAGCGACCCTGCCGCCCGGAACCCGACCCCCGGCACCTTCGCCCCGATGGCCTCCCACAGCTCCCTGGCGCGCAGCGCGGTGCTGACGTCGGGTCCGCCGAGCCGCCCGCTCACCCAGATCAGGCCGAAGTTGCGGACGGAGGCGCCGCGCGCCTCCGCCTCCCGTTCGACGTGGACGACCTCGTGGCCGCGTTCGATGGCCTGCCAGGCGTGCATGGTCCCGAGGACCCCGCCACCCGCGATGACGATCCGCATCGCCCCTCCTCACAGTGGTTCAGTGAGCCCGACCCTCGCGGCGCGGGATGTCCTCGCGCTGTCCCGCGGATGTCCCGCTGGTGAAGTTCACAGCTCAAATGGTCTAGACCATTAGACTCCACCGCTCCTGCCACGCGAAAAGGGGCCTGCTCCCCCAAGAGCAAACCCCTTATCCGGTACCTCAGCCGCGAGCGTTCAAGCCCCCCGCAACGCCTCCACGGCCGCGAACCCGTTGGCCCGGCTGGCCCCGTACGTGCTCACGAACGCCGAGATCCCCGCCGGCCGCCAGCTCGACGGCCAGCCCATCTCGACGAGCACGACACCCGGGTGCCGGGCGGCCAGGGCCTCGATCAGCGCCTTGGCGTGCGGCCACCGGTGCGTGTCGCGCCCGACGACCACGATGTCCCGGTCTCCGGCGGCTGCGGCGAGGTCGTCGGCCGACGGCCCGGTGTACGCCTCGGCCCCCATCGGCACCGTCACCAGCTCCCCGTCCAGCGGCAGCCCCCACGGCACGGTCCCGACCGCGATGTTGGCCTCGGATCCGAGCTGCACGAGCAGCGGCTCCCGCAGCTGCGGCAGCGAACCCTCGACCCGCACGGCCAGCCGCGCCGCCGTGCGGATGGCCTCCCGGACGAACTCCGGCTTCTCCGAGCGCAGCGGCACCAGCCCGGCCCCGGCGGCGACCCCGCGCGCCACGGCCTCCTCCAGCCGGGCGGCCGGCAGCCGTCCGCTCTCGACAGCCTCGATGATCCCGGCGGTCACGCCCTCCACGAGCGCCTCGTCGATCTCCGCGCCCAGGCACAGCAGGTCAGCACCTGCCAGCAGCGCCCGCACGGCGGCCTCCGGCTGCCCGATCGCGCCGCTCGCCCCGCGCATCTCCAGCGCGTCGGTCACCACGGCGCCCTTGAATCCCAGCTCGTCGCGCAGCAGGTCCACCAGCACCCGGCTGCTCGCCGTCGCTGGCGCGTCCCCGGTCAGCTCCGGTACGCGGATGTGAGCCGTCATGATCATGCGGATCCCGGCGGCGATCGCCGCCTCGAACGGCGGCAGGTCCCGGCTCCGCACCACGCTCAGCGAGTCGGCGATGGTCGGCAGTTCCAGATGCGAGTCCGCGACAGTCGCGCCGTGCCCCGGGAAGTGCTTCGCGCACCCCGCCACGCCCGCCGACTGCAACCCAGCCACCGCGGCAGCCGTATGCCGCGCCACGAGCGCCGGGTCAGCCCCGAACGACCGGGTACCGATCACCGGGTTCTCGTCGGCCGTGTTCACGTCGACCGTCGGCGCGTAGTTGACGTTGATCCCCACCGAGGCCAGGTCGAGCCCGATCCCCTGGTACGTCGCCCAGGTCAGCTCCGGGTCGTCGGCCGCGCCGAGCGCGGCGTTGCCCGGGTAGGGGCTGCCCTCGTGGTAAGACAGCCGGGTGACGTCCCCGCCTTCCTCGTCGAGAGCGAGCAGGCAGTCGGGCCGGGCGTCACGCAGCTGCGCGACGAGTGTTGCGAGCTGGGCCTGATCGGCGATGTTGTAGCCGAAGAGGGTATAGCCGGCCAGGCCTTCCCGTAGCAGCCTGGTGGCCCACGACGGTGCGACGGTGCCGGGAAAGGCTGGAAGTATGGTGCCGAGGGCGAGCCTGCGCAGTACGGGGTCAGTCATGCCCTGGGGTGTCCTTTCGCTGGCTCACCGTAAGCTGTCCGTACTCTCTCACGGTGCGGTATCTAATAGGAAACTTTCCTAAAGACTAGAGGACAACAACAGCATGAGTCCAGGCCGACGCCCAGGCACGCCCCGCCTGCTCCGCGCGCTCAACGACCGCGCAGCGCTCGAACTGCTCCTGGCCCACGGCCCCCTCACCCGGGCTCAGTTAGGAGAGTTTACAGGGCTGTCGAAGGTCACCGCATCACAGCTCGTCGAACGCCTCGAACAGCGCGGCCTCGTCGAGCACGTCGGTTCCCAGGCCGGCGGGCGCGGCCCGAACGCCCTGCTCTACGCGCTGGTACCGGACGCGGCCTTCGTCGTGGGCGCCGACATCGGCCCGACCAGGGTCATCGCCGCGGCCGCAGACATCACCGGCAAGATCGTCGGCCAGGTGACCATGTCGACCCGCGACGCCGACGACCCGGTCGGCGTGGTGCACGAGGCGGTCACCAAGGCGCTCGGCGACGCCCCGCTGTCGCGTTTGCGACGCGTCGTGCTCGGCACCCCCGGCCTTGTCGACCCGGCCACCGGCGACCTGTCCTTCGCCTGGGACCTCCCGCACTGGCAGCGCGGCCTCCTCGCAGCCCTCCGCGAGGACCTCGGCGTCGCCGTCGGCTTCGAGAACGACGTGAACCTGGCAGCCGTCGCCGAGTCCCGCCTGGGCGCCGCCGTCGGTACCGAGGACTTCGCCCTCGTCTGGGTGGACCGGGGCGTCGGGCTCGCCTCCATGATCGGCGGCAGGCTGCACCGGGGCGTGACCGGCGCGGCCGGCGAGATCGGCTACCTCCCCGTACCCGGTGTCGATCTCCCGCACGGCGAGTCCCTCCGCGAGCAGGGCGCGTTCCAGCGGCTCGTCGGCGCCGAAGCCGTCGCGGGTGTCACCGACAAGGCCGAG
Source organism: Longispora albida DSM 44784 (assembly GCF_000379825.1). Taxonomy (GTDB): domain Bacteria; phylum Actinomycetota; class Actinomycetes; order Mycobacteriales; family Micromonosporaceae; genus Longispora; species Longispora albida. The sequence goes on along the minus strand of NZ_KB903833.1, from coordinate 389,513 downwards.
CTGGCCCGCCGCCTGGCGCTGGGCGTGGCGGCAACCTGCGTCGTCCTCGACCCGAGCCTGGTCGTCCTGGGCGGCACCATCGCACGCGAAGGCGGCTCCGAGCTGGCCGAGCTGGTCCGCCGCGAGGTCCGGGCCATCGCCCCGATCATCGACCCCCAGGTCGTCATCTCGGCCGTCCCCGAGGAACCCGTCCTCCACGGCGCCCTGCTCACAGCGGTAGACGCAGCCCGCGAAGAAGTTTTTGATTCTTAGTTCCTGGTCTGACGCGCGGTGGCCCGCTGAGGGCGGATCTGGCAAGCAGAACGGCTTCCCTCGTACCGGTGTTGTACGTGGGAAGCCGTTCTGCGCAGTCCAGATTCGTCCTCAGTGAGCCGGCACTACGTAACGTCGCGTTTCTGGAACGCGTACATCGCTCCGCCGACCGTCAGCGCCAGCACCACGCCCAGCACCAGTGCCGAGTGGTTCATCGTCAGTTCCAGGGTCAGCGGCTTGCACTCGCCGACCGTGTTCGACGTCGCGCAGTGCTCGTAGCTCTCGAAGGTGGACTTCTTCTCCAGCCACGCCGTCACGTACGAGGACAGCAGCCACTTCTCCACGAAGGTCACCCGGAGCAGGGTGAGGACGATGCGCGCGCCGACCTCGCCGATCAGCGCCAGGCCGAGCGCGGCGCCGAGTGCGGCCGCGGTCCGGCGGCCGAGCGAGGCGACGGCGAAGCCCAGCAGGCTGGCGCCCAGTACGAGAAGCAGTGCCCGCAGCCCGGTCAGCCCCGCCGACTGGACGACTCCGCCCGTCACGCCGTCGAAGTGGCCGCGCAGCTTCGCCGTCAGGTACAGCAGAAGTGTCCACACCGCACCGAGAGCCGCGAACACGGCGGTGACCGCCGCCATCAGCGCGAGGGCCTTGGTCAGCAGGACCGGTATGCGTCTCGGCCGCCAGAGCAGCAGGTTCATCATGCCGCCGCTGGACCATTCTGCGCCGACGAACGTCGCGCCGGCCAGGAACGCGAACAGGCACAGCAGCACGCCGAAGATGATCACCATCGGCTGGACGTAGTCCTTGAAGTCGAACGTCGAGGGCATGAACCACTCGGCCTTCGGCTTCTGCATGCCGATCTGCTGGAGGCACTCCTCGCCGGTCATGCCCGACGGGACCTCGGGGCGGGGCTTGCCCGGCATGTCCGGCCCGCCGAACAGCCGGCCCGACTCGCAGTCGGCCTTCAGCCGGTCCCATTCCTGGGTGGCCCGGGTCTCGGCGTTCTGCCGCACCTCGGGCGTGATCTTCTGGTGGGAGAAGAACAGCCCGGCCCAGATGACGCCCAGCAGCAGCACCAGCAGCACGACGACGATCTGGATGAACCTCCGGCTCGCGAGCCGGCTCACCTCGGCCTTGAACAGGTTCATCGCACACCCACCGGGGCTGCGACGCTGTCGGTGAGCGTGAGGAAGACGCTCTCCAGGTCGGGGCGCAGCGGGGTCAGCTCGGCGACGTAGAGCTCGTGCGCTGCGAGCGTCGAGGTGATCCACGAGGGATCGGCAAGCTCTTTCACGATCAAGATCTCATCCTGTACGTCCACAGTGGCCCCGGCCGCCGAGATGATCTCGGCCGCCCGGCGGTGGTCGGCGACCCGTACCCGGAACTCGCCCTTGTCCTGGCTGGCCAGCACCTGCTCGACCGGTCCCGACATGATCCGCTTGCCCCGGGCCACGATGGTGACCGAGTCGCAGATCTGCTGGACCTCGCCGAGGATGTGGCTGGACAGCACGACGGTGACCCCGCTGGCGGCCAGCCCGCGCATCAGGTCGCGCATCTCCCGGATACCCGCCGGGTCGAGCCCGTTGGCCGGCTCGTCGAGGATCAGCAGCTCGGGTTCCTTCAGCAGGGCGGAGGCGACGGCCAGCCGCTGCTTCATGCCGAGCGAGTAGCCCTTGACCTTGTCGCCGGCCCGCTCGGTGAGCCCGACCATGTCGAGGACCTCGTCGATCCGGCTCCTGCGGACGCCGCCGGCCGTGGCGAGCAGGGTCAGGGTCTTGCGGGCGGAGAAGTTGGGGAAGAACTGCGGGCTCTCCACAATGGCCCCGATCGCGCCGGCCACCTGGGGCAGCGCGGCGGGAACGTCCCGGCCCAGCAGCCGCATCCGGCCGCTGTCGGCCTTGATCAGCCCGAGCAGTGTCCGCAGTGTCGTGGTCTTGCCGCAGCCGTTCGGACCCAGAAAACCGTGAACCTGGCCGGCCTCGACCGACAGGTCCAGCCCGTCGAGCGCACGGTGCTCACCCCGCCGGAGGGTGCGGTACGTCTTGCGTAGTCCCTCGATCTCGATGACGGCTGCCATGCATGGCTTCCTTTCGATGGGAGTGTGGTGGCCCACATTACGTGGCCCCGGGCGATCACGAGCGCCGGCCACCTTTCGTGGTTGGATGTGGTCGTGCCGAATGCCGATGCAGTCATTGACCTCGCAGCCGTCACGGTGAGCCGTGCCGGCACCCGCCTGCTGGCCGCTGTCGACTGGTCCGTCGAGCTGGACGAGCGCTGGGTCGTGCTCGGCCCGAACGGCGCAGGCAAGACGACGCTGCTGAGCCTGGCCTCCGCCCGCCTCTTCCCGACGGAGGGCACCGTCCACGTCCTCGGCGAGCGGATCGGCCAGACGGCCGTCCACGAGCTGCGTACCCGGGTCGGCCTGACCAGCGCTGCCCTCGCCGACCGCATCCCGGCGGAGGAGACCGTCCACAACGTCGTCGTCACGGCGGCCTGGGACGTGGTCGGCCGGTTCCGCGAGACGTACGAGGCGATGGACGACATCCGCGCCCGGGTGCTGCTGGAACAGCTCGGCGTCGCAGCCCTCGCCGACCGGGTGTACGGGACGCTTTCGGAGGGTGAGCGCAAGCGGGTACAGATCGCCCGGGCGCTGATGGTCGACCCCGAGCTGCTGCTGCTCGACGAGCCGGCCGCGGGCCTCGATCTCGGCGCGCGCGAGGACCTGGTCCGCAGGCTCGCCGAGCTGGCCTTCGACCCGGACGCCCCGGCGATGGTGCTGGTCACGCACCACGTGGAGGAGATCCCGCCCGGGTTCACGCACGCGCTGCTGCTCCGGGAGGGCGGGGTCGTCGCCCAGGGCCTGATCGGTGATGTCATCACCAGTGACACGTTGAGCCTGGCGTTCGGGTTGCCGCTCGCCGTGGAGCTCCGCCAGGGCCGCTACACCGCCCGGGCCGTTTAGGGCCACTTCGCATGAGATCAAAGCCGGAGATCAAGACCGCTCCGTAGGGGTGTTCCCCGATGACGGCCGCCCTCACGGGCGTCACGCTGGACGTATGCGTTTCATCCTCAACGTGCTGTGGCTGGTGTTCGGCGGCTTCTTCCTGGCCCTCGGCTATGCGCTCGCCGGGTTGATCTGCTTCGTCCTCATCGTGACCATCCCCTTCGGCGTGGCCAGTTTCCGGATGGCGAACTACGCGCTGTGGCCTTTCGGCCGCACCCTGGTCGCGAAGCCCTCGGCCGGCGTGGGCTCCGCGGCGGGCAACGTCATCTGGATCATCGTGGCCGGCTGGTGGCTGGCTCTCGGTCACCTGGTGACCGGGATCGGCCTGTGCCTGACGATCATCGGTATCCCGTTCGGCATCGCCAACTTCAAGATGATCCCGGTGGCCCTGACCCCGCTCGGCCACGAGATCGTCGACATCCCGTAGTTCCCGGACCGCAGTCGTCCTTCGGCCTCCACCCCCGGGTGGAGGCCGAAGTTCTGTCCCTGGGTGGACGGCCGGCCCGTGCCCGATCTGTAGAGTTCGGTCCCGGGCGGAAAGTTCCGGCCGGAAAGCGGAGCGCGACGGGGGTTCGTCATCATGGTGCTCTATTCCTTCGCGTGACCGGCGCGCCCCGGCCCCGTGTCCCAAGCCAGGAACTCAGTGTCACCACCCTGGTTCCTCCCGCCCGCGCCTGGATCAGGAAACCCCGCGTTCACCTGCGCGAAGCCGCACCGGTGATCCGCTGTGGACTCTCCTGAGGGGACGATCGCTTCCGGTCCTGTTCACGCGGGGCCGGCGGCCGTGATCCGCGTCATAAGCGCTTGGCAGGCCGGGGGAGCAGCGCCGAGGATGGCATTTGGAAACGAAACTGTCTCGTTTCCATCCGCGCGGTGACGCGCTGTGGTCACATGGGGGAGCGCGAGATGGACCGCGAGTCAGGTCGTCAGCCTGCAGAGGTGAGCCAGCCGCTCGCCGACGCGGTGCTCGGCCTGCTCGGCTCCGTCGGGTACGAGCGGATGACGATGGACGCCATCGCCGCCCAGGCCCGGATGAGCAAGGCGACCATCTACCGCCGGTGGCCCGGCAAGGCCGAGCTGGTCATCGACACCCTCCGTCAGTGGACCGTCCGGGACAACAGCCCCACGGCTGACACCGGCTCCCTGCGCGGTGACCTGCTGGAGATGCTCGCCGTGATGGCGGAGGCCTGCAAGGCCGACGGCCGGATCATGCAGGCGCTGTCCTTCGCCATGCAGTCCAACCCCGAGCTGGCCAGGCGCGTCCGCGAGCTGGTCTTCCCGATCGGTGAACGGCACGCGGAGATCATTCTCCGCCGGTCGGCGCAGCGCGGCGAGCTGGTCATGCCGCCGCCGGCCAGCCTGTTCCACGATCTCGCCCCGGCCCTGTTGCTGTCCCGCTTCCTCGGCCTCGGTGAACCCCTCGACCGCGAGTACCTGGCCAAGGTGGCCGACGAGGTGCTGCTGCCGGTCCTCCAGCCGTATGTAAGGCACGTTCTTTCCGAAGGGGATAACCCGCAATGACGACTCAAGTCTCCGGCTCGACCGGCCTCAAGGAGGCAGGGGCGGCCGCTGAGCCGTTCCCGCGCCGCTGGGCCGCCCTGGGAGTCCTGGCCATCGCGCAGCTCATGGTCGTGCTCGACGCGACCATCGTCAACGTCGCCATGCCGGTGGCGCAGGCCAAGCTCGACATCTCCGAGGCTGACAAGCAGTGGATGGTCACGGCCTACGCCCTGACCTTCGGTGGTCTCCTCCTCCTCGGTGGCCGCATCGCCGACTACTGGGGCCGCCGCAAGGCGTTCATCTGGGGCTCGGTCGGTTTCGCGCTGGCCTCGGCGCTGGGTGGTGCCGCGACGAACGGTGAGACGCTGTTCGCCGCGCGTGCCCTCCAGGGTGCTTTCGGCGCGCTGCTCGCCCCGGCGGGCCTGGCGCTGCTGACGGTGCTGTTCACGGACGTGAAGGAGCGCGCCAAGGCGTTCGCCGTCTACGGTGCCATCGCCGGTGGTGGCGCGGCTGTCGGTCTCGTGGCCGGTGGTGTGCTCACCGAGTACGCGAGCTGGCGCTGGACGCTTCTGGTCAACATCCCGATCGCCCTGCTGGCCGTCGTGCTCGCCATCATGGTGCTGCCGGAGAGCAAGGCGAAGGGCAACACCAAGTACGACATCCCGGGTGCCATCACGGTGACCCTGGGTCTCGTCGCCATCGTGTACGGCGCGACGCAGGCCGCCGACGAGAAGATCGGCTGGACGTCCTTCGAGTCGCTCGGCTACATCATCGGCGGTATCGCCCTGCTGATCGCCTTCGTCCTGATCCAGGTCAAGTCGAAGAACCCGCTGCTGCCGATGCGCATCCTGCTCGACCGTAACCGTGGCGCGGCGTACCTGTCCGGCACGCTGACGGGTGTCGGCATGTTCGGCGCGTTCCTGTTCCTGACGTACTACTTCCAGGCGATGCTGAAGTTCACCCCGGTCGAGGCCGGCCTGGCCTCGCTGCCGATCACGGTGGGTGTGTTCATCGCGGCCGGCGCGGCCAGCGGCCTGATGCCGAAGGTGGGCGCCAAGCCGCTGATGGCGGCCGGCTCGGTCCTCGCCGCGCTGTCGATCTTCGCGCTGACCCGGATCGGCATCGAGAACAACTACACGACCGAGGTGCTGCCGGCCATGCTGGCGCTCGGCCTGGGCATGGGCCTCACGTTCGTGCCGCTGTCGAACCTGGCGCTGATCGGCGTGCCGGAGCAGGACTCCGGCGTGGCGAGCGCGACCCTGAACGCCACGCAGCAGGTCGGTGGCGCGCTGGGCACGGCACTGCTGAACACGTTCGCGATCAACGCCGCGACCGCGTACGCCAAGGACCACCAGCCGAAGTCGGCGGCCGAGGCGCCGCTGGTCCAGGCGAACGCGATGCTGGAGAGCTTCCACACCGCGTTCATCTGGGGCGGGATCTTCCTCGCGGCCTCGGCCGTGGTGATCATCCTGCTGGTCAAGGTCCGCAAGGAGGACCTGCCCACCGAGGCTGCCCCGCACGTCGGCTAGACCACAGAACAAAAGGCAACCCCTCATCTGGTACTGGATGAGGGGTTGCCCTTTTCTGTAGTCCCGCTCAGCCGATCCGGCGGAGATTCCGGACGGCCGGGACGGCGAGCACCGCCAGGCAGACGCCGACCGTGATCACCGACCCGGCGCCGAGCACCACCGAGGCCCCGAACGCCGCCGCCAGCGGCCCGGCGAGGGCCTGCCCGACCGGCACGCCGGAAACGGAGCCCGCCACCTCGTACGCGCTGACCCGGTTGAGCACGTCCGGCGGGATCTGGGTCTGCACGCTCGTCGCCCACATCACCGACCAGAAGGCCCACGAGGCCCCGCCGGCCGCGTGCGCGGCGAGCAGTACCGGCATCGAGCCGCCAGCGGCGATGGCCAGCGGCACGAGCGCGAAGCCGAACAGCGCGACCCCGCCGGCCGCGAGGGGCCGGGCCGGGCGGAGGCGCAGCGCGACCAGCCCGCCGAGGATGGTGCCCGCCCCGAGCGCGCTCATCACCCAGCCGTAGGCCTGCTCGCCGTGCTGGCCGGTGACCAGGCCCGAGCCGAGCGGGATGAGCGGCCCGTAGACGGACGAGCCGAACACCATCCAGATCAGGATGATCGACCACATCCACGTCCGCCCCCGGAACTCGACCCACCCGGCTCGCAGGTCCGCCCGCATCGTCGAGCCCTTGGGGATCAGCGGGACGGCGGCCAGCCGGAGCGCGAACAGGCACACAGCGCTCACCACGAAGTTCGTCGCGTTGACCGCGTACACCATGCCCGCCCCGATCAGCGAGACGAGCAGCGCCGCCACGGCGGGCCCGGTGAGCTGGGCGAGCGCGTCGGCGACCCGGAGCGTGGCGTTGGCGCGCTGCACGTCGCCGGCGACCCGGGGGACGAGCCCGGCCACGCCCGGCTGGAACATGGCCGCCGCCGCACCGGACACAGCGGACAGTCCGATGAGGAGCCACAGCGGCGTGTACGCGGCGAACAGCGCCACCGCCATCGCCGCCTGGGTCACCACGCGCACCAGGTCAGCGCCGATCATCATCCGCTGAGCGGAGAACCGGTCGGCGTACACCCCGCCGAACAGCAGCAGGGCGATGAAGGGCACCATCCACGCCGCGAGCACGTACCCGACGCCGGAGTCCCCGTGCCCCGCGCCCCGCACGGCCAGCGCGACGGTCACGGTGAGCATCGCGTCGCCGAGCATCGCGACGGTACGGGCGAGGAAGTAGAGGGTGAAGTTACGAGTCCAGAGCCGGGCGGGCGATGGCGGGGCAAGAGGGGTAAGGGTCGCCACGGAAGCCTCTCGTTTCAGTTAGGAACCCTGGCAGAATCGCACGCCGATTACGCATCTGTCTTGCGAAATCGAGCTGTGAACCTGGTCATGCCCGGGCGCTCAGTACCCTTACACCGTGTCCACCCTCAGAGACCTGGTCGAGGAGTACACCGACCTCGACCAGGAAAGCGTCGACCACCTGCACCGGCTGGCCGGCGACTGGCAGCTTTTGAGCGACCTGTCCTTCGCCGACCTGCTCATGTGGGTACCTGTCGAGGACGGCGAGTTCCGGTGCGTGGCCCAGGTGCGGCCGACGACGGCCCCCACCGCGTACCTCGACGACCAGGTCGGCCAGATCCTCGGCGGCGCGGACGTGGCCCACCTCGCCGTCGCGCTGGACGAGGGCCGGATCTGGCGGGAGGGCGACCCGGTCTGGTACGGGGACACGCCGGCCCGCCGGGAGGCCATCCCCGTCCGCCGCCCCGACGACGACCGGGTGATCGCGCTGCTCGGCCGGGACACGAACCTGTCGACGGCCCGGACGCCGAGCCAGCTGGAACTCAACTACCTCACGACGGCCGACGACCTGACGCAGATGGTCGCCGACGGTACCTTCCCGCCGCCGCAGCACCCCGGGGAGACCACGAGTGCCCCGCGGGTCGGCGACGGCCTGATCAGGCTCGACGCCGACGGCAAGGTGGCATACGCGAGCCCGAACGCGCAGTCGGCGTACCGGAGACTGGGTTTCCCCAGCCATCTCACCGGTGAGGACCTCGCGGCCCTGACCGGCAGGCTGGCCGATGATCCCCTCGAAGGCGGCGAAGCCGTCGAGCGGATCTTCGCGGCGCTGCGCGGCGAGTCGCCCTCCCGCAAGGAGCTGGACGGCCGGGGCGCGACCCTGCTGCTCCGCGCGCTGCCGCTGCTCCCTGGCGGCCACCCGATCGGCGCGGTCGTGCTGGTCCGCGACATCACCGAGGTCCGCCGCCGGGACCGGGCGCTGGTCACCAAGGACGCCACGATCCGCGAGATCCACCACCGGGTGAAGAACAACCTCCAGACCGTGGCCGCGCTGCTCCGGCTCCAGGCCCGGCGGGTCGACTCGCCGCAGGGCAAGGCCGCGCTGGAGGAGTCCGTGCGGCGCGTCTCCTCGATCGCCCTCGTGCACGAGACGCTGTCGATGGCCTCCGACGAGACCGTCGAGTTCGACACCATCGTCGACCGGGTCGCGTCGATGGCCGCGGAGCTGTCGGCGGCCGAGAGCCGGGTGACGCTGCGCCGCGAGGGCACCTTCGGCAAGCTGCCGGCCGAGATCGCCACGCCGCTCGTCATGGTCCTCAACGAGCTGCTCCAGAACGCTGTCGAGCACGCGTACGGCCCGGCCGAGCAGGGCGAGGTCGTGATCGCCGCGCACCGCTGGCGGCGGCAGCTCCACGTCACCGTGTCCGACTCCGGCCAGGGCCTGCCCGAGGGCTTCGACCTCGACGCCAGCAAGCGCCTCGGCCTCCAGATCGTGCGTACCCTCGCCGCCGGCGAACTGCGCGGCACCATCGAGCTGCGCAACCGCGTCGACTCCGGCATGGAGGCCGTCGTGGTGGTACCGCTGTCGCGAAGGTGAGTGGGACCCCTCATGTCGCTATAGCGACATGAGGGGTCCCGTGATCATGAGGAGGCCCCTGCCCGGTGGAGGTCGGGCAGGGGCCGGACTATCTACTGTGTACCGCTAGCAGGCGCCTTCGTCACGCCAGACGGCCCAGGACTGCGGGGCACCCGGCTCGGCACCCGCCGAGTACCAGGTCGACGTGTACTTGTGCCCGTTGTGCTGCACCACGTCACCCGGCACGTAGGTCGTGCCGGAGTTCCACACCGGCAGGCCACCGCAGCCGCCCGGCGAGCCGGTGACCGTCAGCGTGTAGCTCACCGACCGCGACACCGACCCGGCCGCCGTGATGGTGACCGTGTACGTGCCCGCCGGAGTGCTCGCCGACGTGGAGATCGTCAGCGCCGACGAGTTCCCGGTCGTCACCGACGACGGGTTGAACGAGGCCGTCGCCCCGGCCGGCAGGCCAGCAGCGCTCAGCGTGACCGTCTGCGGGTTACCCGACGTCGTCTGGGTACCCACGGTCGTGGCCGCCGACTGTCCAGCCTGGACGGTTCCCGAGCCCGGGTTCACCGAGACCGAGAAGTCCCCGCCGCCGACCGGGCCGACCGTCAGCCGGAAGTTGGCCGTCCGGGTCACCGAACCGGTCGCGGTGATCGTGATGTCGTACGAACCCGACGGCGTACTGGCCGACGTCGTGAACGTCGCCGCCGACGAGTTGCCGGTGAGCACCGACGACGGATTGAAGGAGACGGTCACCCCGGCCGGCAGGCCAGTGGCGGTCAGCTGCACCGTCTGCGGGCTGCCCGACGTGGTCTGCGTCCCGACCGTGGTCGACGCCGTGCCGCCGGCCTGCGTGCTGGCCTGCGCCGGGTTGGCCGACACCGAGAAATCGTTGCTCGGGCTGCTCACCACGGCCAGCTTCCACAGCGCGAAGGCCAGGCCGTCGGCGCTCCGGTCGAGCGGAGTCGCCGCGACGTTGCTCGTGGTGTCGCAGGACGCGTGGTAGCAGGGGTCGTACGCGGAGTTGGCCGTGCCACCCCACTTGCCAGCCTGGGCTGTGGTCTTGCGGGCACTGGCACCGGTCGCGTACCCGCTGGTCGGGATGCCCACCGCCCGGAACGAGGCGTCATCGGAGCGCCCGGCGCCCTCGACGTTCTCCTCCGGCTGGATGTTCAGCGAGTCCCAGTACTCCTTGAGCGGTGCTGCCGTCGAACTCGTGATCTGGTTGATGAAGTAACCAGCGTTCCGCGAGCCGACCATGTCGAAGTTGTAGTACCCCTTGATGGCCGACCGCTGGCTGGCGCTGAGCTGGCCGACGTAGTACTCGGAGCCGTTGAGGCCCTGCTCCTCGTCCGTCCACCACGCGAACCGCACGTGCTTGCTCAGCTGCGGGTTGGCCTGGGCCAGCGCGAGCGCGACCTCCAGCGTCACCGCCGACCCGGAGCCGTTGTCGTTGATGCCCGGCCCGGCAGACACCCCGTCGAGGTGCGCGCCGAACATGACGGTGTTGCTGGTGTCGCCGCCCGGCCAGTCAGCGATCAGGTTGTTGGACGGGTAGGTGCACGTGGAGCAGTACTGCTCGGTGACCTGGTAACCGGCCGCCTGGAGTTTGCCCTTCACGTAGTTCAGCGAAGCGGTGTAGCCAGCGGAGCCCGCCCGCCGGTTGCCGCCGTTCTGCGAGGCGATCGTGCCGAACTGCGTCAGGTGCGCCTGCACCTTCGCCACGTCGATGTTGGGTGCGCCTGGCCCGGGGCCACCCGTGCCGACCTGGAGCGAGTACGTGGCTGTGTGCGTGACACTGCCCGTGCCGGTCACCGTCACCGTGTAGTTGCCCTGCGCCGCACTCGACGAGGCGTTCAGGGTCAGGGTGGCCGAGCCGCCCGAGGTGACGCTGGCCGGGCTGATCGTGCCGGTCACGCCGTTCGGCAGGCCGGAAACGGTCAGGTTCACCATCTGCGCGTTACCCGACGTCGTCTGCGTGCCCACAGTGGACGTCACCGACGAACCCTGCTGCACGGTACCGGAGGCCGGGTTCAGTGAGATCGAGAAGTCGTTCGCCGGGCCGCCCGTGCAGGTGGCCTCGCCGGACACCGCCGGTACGGAAACCGCGTTCCATGCGTCCTTGACGGCCTGCCACTCCACACAGGACGGGGCATAGAGATCCTTGGCGGCCTGGAGCGTGGCCCGCCGGACGGACGAGTGCACCCACGTCGAGCTCTTGGTCAGCAGCGCGGTGTGGAAGATCTTGCCGGCCTTCTGGATGCCGATCCCGGTCACCTTCGCCGGGCCGCCGGAGCAGATCGGGCTGTTCGGCTTGCCGCCGCCGGGCGCCGAGCCCTCGGCCAGCAGGTAGAACCAGTGGTTCTGCGGACCGGCTGCCGCGTGCACCTCGGTGTTCGGGATGGACGACGAGTAGCAGTTCGGGTCGCCGACCCGCGAAGGGTCGTACATGTACCGGATCGGGCCGCGCCCGACCAGGTTCACCTCCTCGCCGACCTCGTAGTCCGGCGGGTCGTTGGAGTTGTTGGCGTAGTGCTCGGTGAGCGCGCCGAAGATGTCGCCGGTCGACTCGTTCAGCCCGCCGGTCTCGTTGCCGGAGCCGCCCTGGCCGGTGCCGGAGAACTGGAAGATCGCGTGGCCGTACTCGTGCGCCACCACGTCGATCGGCGTGACCTGCCGCTGGCTGTCCTGGCTGCGGCCGAAGTTGGTGTAGCTGCCGTTCCAGTAGGCGTTGACGTCGGACAGGCCGACCCGGGCCGGGAAGGCCCCGCCGTTGCCGTTGAAGCCGTTGCGCCCGATCCAGTTCTTGAGCATGTCCCATTCCTGCTGGGCGGCGTACATGACGTCCACGCAGGCGGTTTCGAGGTTCGTGCCCTGGCCGTTGCCCCAGACGTCGTCGGTGCCGGTGTACGCCGAGCCGTTCTGGCCACCGCACTGCAGGTTCGACCGGGTGCCGTCCCGCATCGTGTACGAGCTGCCCGACCCGCTGGTCTGGATGGTCACCGAGCCGTTGTAGTACCCGGTACCCGAACCCTCGGCAGCGGCGTGCCGCACGTCGTCGTACGCGTCGGCCACAGCTCCGGACTGGGCGTCGACGTACACGTGCAGGCTTGACGGCGCAGTAGCCGTACGCCCGGTGACGTGCACGTTCCACACGAGGCGCGGGTTGTCGCCGGCCAGCACCGACAGCTGCGGTACCGACGTGCTGTCCACAGTGGCCAGCTTGCCCCGCGCGACCTCCGAGGCCTTCGCCGCTGGCACGGCCGGCACGATGCCGACCGTGATCGGCCTGGTCGGTGCGGCGCTGATGTCCCGGATCCGGCCGTCGGGGTCGCTGGTGACGACCGCGTCGGCCCCGAGCACCGGCAGGCCACGGTACGTCCGCTCGTAGGCGGAGTACTGCAGGCCGCGCTCGCCGGTGATGCTCCGGACCCGGCGCAGCTGCTCGTGCGGGCCCTTGGCGAGCGCGTCGAGCCCGGACTCGGCGGCGCGGTCGGCGGCCAGCAGCGCCCGGTCGACGGCGGACAGGACAAGCCCGGTACCTGGCTGGGGCGCCGGGCCTGCGTGCGCGGGCGCCGCGAGGAGCGCGGCGGCCGTACACGCGATGAGGGGTATGGCAATGCGTCTCACGCTGGTGCTCCTCAGCTCTGAGTAACAGTGAGCACCATTAATAAATAAGACTCTTAACAGATAGGTCAATCCTGATCGACCCTTGCGGCACCCTTGCCCGTCTACCATCTGGTAGTGATCTTGAATCCTGCCGCGCGGACCATCGTCTGCTTCGGAGACTCCAACACCCACGGCCACCCGGCCGACGACAGCCACGACGGCCGCTGGCCAGCTGACCAGCGCTGGACCGGCCAGCTCCAGGCCCAGCTCGGCCCCGGATACCGCGTGATCGAGGAGGGCCTCAACAGCCGCACCACCGACCTCGACTACGCCGCCGGCGAGGACAAGCCCGGCCGCAACGGCCGCGCGTACCTGCTGCCCTGCCTGCACAGTCACGCCCCGGTCGGCACCCTCGTGCTGATGCTCGGCACCAACGACCTCAAGCTCCCGTTCGGCCGGACGGCCGCGGACATCGCGGCGGCGATCGGCGGCCTGATCGACGACGCCAAGGCGGCCGGCGTGCCCGACATCCTGGTCCTCGCGCCGATCCCGATAGACCCGTCCCAGGCCGGCTACGAGATCTGGGCCCGCGAGGTCTACGGCGACGCGGCGGCCTCACCGTTCCTCGCCGCCGAGATCGAGGCCGTGGCCTTGGGCAGGGGAGTGCGGTTCGCCGACGCCGGCACGGTCGCTGGCCCCGGCGACGACGGCGTCCACCTGACCGGCGGCTCCCACGCCAGGCTCGCCACCCTCGTCGCGACACTGGTCAAGGCGGCCTGAAACACCAGGAACGGGCCTGACGTGCGCGGATCAGCGGGCGGTCAGCGCGTGATCAGGCCCATACTGGTGCTCTTGCCGACCCCGTGGGACGATGCTGGGCATGCATGCCGCCCTGCACCGCCGCCTCGTGGTCCGCCGCCACGTGGACTACGGCCGTGTGCGCAGCGCCATGTGTCAGCCGGTTCTGTAATCGCCGCCCACTTTCTTCTCGCAGGGCGCGCGGTCTTCGCCGGCACCGTCCCCAGCACCAGATTTCGGCTCAGACCGGGCGCCTCTCCGTGTCAGGAGACGCACCATGACGTCCACCATCAAAGCCACCACCAGGGCAAAAGGCCAGGGCCAGTGGGCTCTCGGCTACCGGGAGCCGCTCAATCCCAACGAGCGGATGAAGAAGGACGACGACGGCCTCAACGTGCGGGCCCGGGTCGAGAACATCTACCAGTACACCGGATTCGGCGGCATCGACCCGTCCGACCTGCGCGGCCGGCTGCGCTGGTGGGGCCTGTACACCCAGCGCAAGCCCGGTATCGACGGCGGTAAGACGGCCGTCCTCGAACCGCACGAGCTTGAGGACGAGTACTTCATGCTCCGCGTCCGCATCGACGGCGGCCAGCTCTCCCTCGCCCAGCTCCGCGCGATCGCCGACGTGTCCGTCAAGTACGCCCGTGGCACCGCAGACCTCACCGACCGGCAGAACATCCAGCTGCACTGGGTCCGCATCGAGGACGTACCGGCCATCTGGAAGGCACTCGAAGCCGTCGGCCTGTCCACCCAGGAGGCCTGTGGCGACACCCCCCGCGTGATCGTCGGCAGCCCCGTGGCCGGCGTCAGCGCCGACGAGCGGATCGACCCGACCCCGGCCATCCGGGAGATCGAGCGCCGCTTCGTCGGCAACCCCGAGTACTCCAACCTGCCGCGCAAGTTCAAGTCCTCGGTCTCCTGGCTGCCCGACGTGCCGTACGAGGTCAACGACGTGGCCTTCATCGGCAGCGTGCACCCGGACCACGGCCCCGGCTTCGATCTCTGGGTCGGCGGCGGCCTGTCCACCAACCCGATGCTCGCCAAGCGCGTCGGCGTCTGGGTGCCCATCGAGGACGTGCCCGACGTGTGGGCTGGCGTGATCGGCATCTTCCGCGACTACGGGTACCGGCGGCTGCGGAACAAGGCGCGCCTCAAGTTCCTGGTCAACGACTGGGGGATCGGCAGGTTCCGCGACGTCCTGGAGAACGAGTACCTGGGCCGCAAACTCGCCGACGGCCCGCTCCCGGAGCTGCCCGCCCAGCCGATCGACCACATCGGACTCGGCGACCAGGCCGACGGGAAGAAGTACCTCGGCGTCGCGCCGGTGGTCGGCCGGGTGAGCGGTGAGACGCTGCACGCGCTGGCTGACCTGCTCGACCGGTACAACATCGGAAGGGTCCGGACCACCGCCTACCAGAAGCTGCTGGTCCTCGACGTCGAACCGGCGGACGCCGAAGCCCTGGCATCCGACCTGGACGCCCTCGGCCTGCGCACCAGGCCGGGCACCTTCCGCCGGGCGACGATGGCCTGCACCGGCATCGAGTACTGCAAGCTCGCGATCGTCGAGACCAAGGGCACCGCGGCGAAGCTGATCGAGGAGCTGGAGTCCCGGCTCGGCGACGTCGACGCGGAGATCTCCATCAACATCAACGGCTGCCCGAACGCCTGCGCCCGCACCCAGGTCGCCGACATCGGTCTCAAGGGCATCCGCCTCGGCGAGGAGGAGGGCTTCCAGATCCACCTCGGCGGCGGCCTCGCGGTCTCGGCCGGTGCCTTCGCCGAGACTGAGGACGGCCAGCCGCTCGGCTCGCTCGGCCGCAAGCTGCGCGGCCTGAAGACCACAGCGGCCAACCTCCCCAACTACGTCGAGCGGATCACGCGTACCTACCTCGACCAGCGCGCCGACGGTGAGTCCTTCGCGCAGTGGGTGGCCAGAGCCGACGAGGAGGCCCTGGCGTGAGCGACATGACCCCCCTGGAGGAACTGGCCTACCGGGCAGGCAACGACCTCGAAGAGGCCTCGGCCGAGCGGATCGTCGAGTGGGCCGTGGAGAACTTCGGCGAGAGGTTCTGCGTGACCAGCTCCTTCGCCGACGCGCTCCTGGCCCACCTGGTCTCGCGGGTGGCACCGGGGGTGGACGTGATCTTCCTCGACACCGGCCTGCACTTCGCCGAGACCCTCGCCGTCCGCGACCTGGCGGCGAGGACCCTGCCGATCACCGTGCGCTCGATCCCGCCGCAGCGGACGGTCGGCCAGCAGGACGGCGACCACGGCCCGCGCCTCTTCCACCGCGACCCCGGCCAGTGCTGCACGCTGCGCAAGGTCAAGCCGCTGGAGTCGGCGCTGGCCCCGTACACGGCGTGGGCGACCGGGCTCCGGCGGGACGAGACGCCCAGCCGGGCCGGCACGCCCGTCGTCGGATACGACTACGACCGCGAGAAGGTCAAGATCTCGCCACTGGCCCGGTGGACGGCCCAGGACGCCGCTGACTACATCACCCGTTTCGACGTACCCGTCAACGACCTCATCAACCAGGGATACCCCTCGGTCGGCTGCTGGCCGTGCACCCGGGCCGTCGCGGAGGGCGAGGACCCGAGGTCGGGGCGGTGGGCGATGTTCGAGGACAAGACCGAGTGCGGCATCCACCTGTGACGTCGCCCTTTTCCCCGGTACCCGGCCTGCCGCTGGTGCTCCTCGCCCACGGCAGCCGGGATCCCCGGGCCGCGATGTCCACTGAGGACCTCGCCCTGGCCGTGGCGGCGGCCCGGCCGGGGCTCGACGTGCGCGTCGCGTACCTCGACCACTCCTGGCCCAGCCCGGCCGAGGTCCTCACCGCCACCGGCCCGGCCGTCGTCGTCCCGCTCCTGCTCACCTCGGCGTACCACGGCCGCGTCGACGTACCGGCAGCCCTCGCCGGCCACCCCGCGACCCAGGCGCCTGTCATCGGCCCGGACCCGGCGCTGATCCAGGCACTGGCACGGGGACTCCGCCGCGACACCTGCGACAGCGTTCTCCTGATCGCGGCGGGTACCTCCGACCGCGCCTCCCGGGCCGCGATCACCGGCGTGGCCACAGCCCTCGGCCGCCGCCTCGCCGTACCCGCCGCGGCAGCCTTCGCCTCCGGCCCCGGACCCCGTCCCGAGGAGGCTGTGGCGGCTCTGCCCGGCAGGGTCGGTGTCGCCTCCTACTTCCTCGCCCCCGGGCTCCTCCACGACCGCGCCAGCCAGGCCGCCCGCGCGGCCGGAGCTGTGTGCGTGACCCCGCCCCTCGGCGCCGCTCCGGAGCTGGTCAGCCTCGTCCTCACCCGCTACGCGGCAGCCGCCGTACCGGCCCTGGTCGCGGCGTAGTGCCAACCCGCCGGCGGGCCTCTGTGGAGCTTGCTGTTCGATCGAACACGTGTTTGAATAATGGGGTCAGGTTCGGCTTGGATGGTTGCAACGGCCGTGGCCGTTCAAGCCATTTGCGTCGGGGAAGACCGGGTGGCGACCCCCTTGCCACCGGGTAGAGACGCAGAAAGACGGATACCCGGGCTGGTCCCCCGGGTATCCGTCGAAATCTGGGGCTTGCATACGTTCACTGGTGCTGTGCTTGCGCGTAACCAGGCTCATGCAGGCTGTGCTGCACGGGGCTTGGAGACATCCGCGCCGTCAGGTACCGCCGATCACGATGAAACTCGGATCACCATGATCTGGTCAGGGCAGGGAAGCTCGGAAAGCGCCGATGGTGCTGGTCCGGCAAGCGGAGCTGGTCTTGCGGGTAACGCTCTGTTTGTTACTGGCAGTGCTAGTTGTTACTGGCAGTGCTGATTGTTACTGGCGGTGCTGACGTACCTGGTGCACGAGCAAGAAGTGCAAGAGTGCTGGGCAGTGCAAAACGTGCCGGTGGTGGATCAGGCGGTGCGAGCCTGGACCCGGAAGCTGCCGCGACGCTTGAGAGCGCGACGCTCTTCCTCACTCATTCCGCCCCACACGCCGGCGTCCTGGCCCGAGTCGAGCGCCCACTGCAGGCACTCGCTGGTCGCCGGACACCGCCGACACACGGCCTTTGCCTGCTCGATCTGGAGAAGAGCCGGGCCGGACGTCCCGATCGGGAAGAACAGCTCCGGGTCCTCGTCGCGGCAGGAGGCAACGTGACGCCAGTCCATGAGGGCAACTCTCCTTGATTGTGGATCTTCGATGGTTGTTGCGAAAGTGTGTGTCCCACGCTCAAGCGATGCTTGGGGGCCACCGCGAAGCGCGGGAGCGGGCTGTGGTACACGTATTGCTTGAGTTCGCTTGTGAATACTTTCACGAACTCACGCGATGTCAAGGGGTGAGCGACAAGAAATTTGGACACGGTGAGCAACCTCACCACGACTTTGTCCGCTTTTCGCCGTAATTCTCGATCCTTGGATCGCCACGGTATGTAGTTATGCTAGTGCCTCACGTCACTATGTGCCCGTGAATTGCCTGAGCCGAGCGTCACTGTCCCCGCGCGGCCTTGCCGCCGCCCCGCAGAACTGGGCGGTGCCTGGCACCGACAGCCACTCTCAGCCAGGGAAAAGCTGTTTGTCGGATCAACGAGACGGGCGAACAGACGATACTGCGCTGCCGGTGATTTCTGGGGCGGTCCGCTCATCAGGTTGGATCTCACTCGTGGACTACCCAGGAAACCCCTGTCTCACTCAGCAAACTACGCGCAGTGCTTCCGCCACGGAGCGGAACTCCACACTTCGGCGCTCACCCAGATAGTCACCGTCCAGCTGGAAGGCCAGCGGCTTCGGCGTGCTCACCGTGAAGGCCTCCGCGTCGTGCAGCCGGAAGACCTGCTTGCCGTGCGGGTCGGGGCTCGACGACAGGATCTGCGTGATCGTCCGCAGTGTGCTCGGCAGGCGCAGTTTGCGCAGCGCCATCACGTCCAGCCCCAGTTCGAACGAGGCTTCGGGGCTCGGGTTCACCGGGCGGTCGTTGAGGTACGTCCACGGCGCGGTGTTCTGCACCACGACCATCGCCAGGCCGGCCTCGTCGGGGTGGCCGTCCCGGTGCAGGGTCAGCAGCGAGGCGCGCTCTGTGGCGTACTGGGCGATCGTGGCGCGCAGGTACAGGGCCGGGGTGGACGTGCGGCCCTTGCGGCGGGAGCGCTCGACGCGGCGGGTGACGGCGGCGTCCATGCCGAAGCCGGCGCAGAACGTGAAGTACCGGCTGTCGGCCCGCCCCAGGCCGATCGTCCGGCTCCGGCCCTCCCGCAGCGCCTCCAGCACCACGCCGGTCGCCTCGGTGGCGTTGTTGGGCAGGCCGAGCGCGCGGGCGAAGACGTTGGTCGATCCGCCGGGTACGACGGCGAGGGCGGTGCCCGGCAGCGGGCCGGCCTCCAGCATCCCGTTCACCGTCTCGTTGATCGTGCCGTCGCCGCCGAGCGTGACCACCAGGTCCAGCCCGTCGGCGACCGCCTCTGCGGCCAGCTCTGCGGCATGCCCCCGGTGCTGGGTCTCGCCGACCCTCAGGTCGAGGGCCGAGCCCAGCGCCCGGATCAGGACGTCCCGGCTGCGCGGGTTGGTGGTGGTGGCCTTGGGGTTGACCACGAGGAGCGCACGCATGGGCGGCACTGTACCGCCCGGTAGTCTCAGCGGCGTGGCAGAACTGGAGGCCGGGGTGCGGCCGATCACTCTGAAAGTGCTGGCCGGCCTGCTGTGGGGCAAGGCGGTGGCGCTGGCTGGCCTGACCGGCTGGCTGCTGTACCGCGACCTGGCCGGCGACGCGGACAGGCAGGACCTGGCCACCTTCGTGACCGTGTACAGCGGGGCGTACGCCGCGCTGCTCGCGTTCGTCGGGTTCGCCGTGTGGCGGCGGAAGAGCTGGTCGCGCGGGCCCGCCATGCTGCTCGAGCTCTTCCTGCTCGCCCTCGGCTACTACATGATCAGGGGTGGCCAGCCCGTCCTGGGGGTTGCGGTGATCCTGCTGGGCCTTCTCGGGGTCGCGATGGTGGTTGCCGCTCCCACCCGCCGGGCCCTCGGCCTGGACTTCCATCGCTCAGAGCGCACCTGAGCCCGTTCAGGGTCCGCGCCAGCAGCCGCGAGACCTGCACCTGGGAGATGCCCAGCTCCGCTGCGATCTCCGACTGCGTGCGGTGCTCGAAGAACCGCAGCGCGACCATGCGCTTCTCCCGGGCGGGCAGCCGGCTCAGCAGCGGCCGGAGCGCCGCGCGGAACTCGACCGAGTCCAGCGCCGGGTCGACGTCGGCCCGGTCGGCGTTGTCGAGTGGCACGGTGCACAGCTCACTCGCGAGGGCCTCGGCCACAGCCTCGGCCGGTGAGCCCAGGGCCCTGGCCAGCTCCGGCAGCGTCGGGGCCCGGCCGAGCCGCTGGTGCAGCTCGCCCGAAGCGCGCACGGCGGCCGACCGCAGCTCCTGAATCCGGCGGGGGAGCCGCAGGGTGCTGGCCCGGTCGCGCAGGTGCCGCTGGAGCTCGCCTGTCATGGTCGGCGTCGCGAACGTGGTGAACTCGGCGCCACGGTCCGGGTCGTAGCGGTCCATCGCCTTGAGCAGGCCGATCGTGGCCACCTGCACCAGGTCCTCGAGATCCTCGCCCCTGCCGCGGAACCTGCGGGCCAGCGCCTTCACCAGCGGCAGGTGCCTGCGGACGAGCTGGTTGCGCAGCGCGAGCCACGGCTGGGAGCCCTTCGGGGCCGCGGCGAGCCTCGCCAGCAGCTCCTTGGTCTCCGGCTCGGGCGCTTTATCCAGATAAATCGACGGAAAGTATCGGAAGGGGCCGGTCAGCTCGGGGAGGCTTGTTCCGGCTGCCCCGGCCGGCTCGGCTGGCCGGCTGGGCCTGGGGATCATGGTGGTGCCCGCCAGAACAGCCGCGGTCATCCGGAAGCGGCCCGGCGCTTGAGCATCCGGATCGTGGCCAGCGGGCCGGTGCCCTCCGCGGTCACCTCGTTGACGAGGGCTGCGAGCACCCGCCAGGCGAAGGACTGCTGGTCGGGCAGGCTGACGCCGGCCGGGGCGCTGATCGACACGGCGAGGCTGTCCTCGCCGACGTCGAACCGGGCCTGCAGGTCGGTGTCGGTCGCGGATCTGCCCGCCGGTAAGAGCAGCGCGCAGGCCTCGTCGACGGCGATCCGCAGATCCTCGATCTCGTCGAGCGTGAAGTTCAGCCGGGCCGCGAGGCCGGCGGTGGCGGTACGGAGAACGGAGAGGTAGGCGCCGTCGGCGGGGACGGTCAGCTCCACGATGTCATCGGTCATCGTCTGGGTGGTCATGGCGTGTGTCGACCCCCTGCTGCTGTCGTGGTCACGTGTAGCCAAACGGCGCGGTCAGCTGTTCGGTAATGGGGTGGTCCGGGTTACCCCGGTTTGCCTGCCCCGCAAAACATCCTTGCGGCCAACATCCTTGATCGCAAGACTCCCGCCTGGATGAACAATCATGGAATACCGCGCCGGGCCAGGCGCGAGCGGCCGTCCTTTGTCCACAGTGCCCGGATTCGCTGAATGAGCTGCTCAGTCCCCGCTCAGCTCCCGGATATTGATGAGCGGCATTCGGATTGCACGCCCTTTACAACACCTATTCCGCGTGTACACGAAGGCGTTCGTGAACCGGCGCGTGAATTACCGGCGGTTAACCTTTCCGCCCACCGGGTCGTAGCTCCCCATAACAGGCCGCGCGGCGTAAGGTGGGTGGATGTTCAGCGTCCTCGTCCAGGGGCCGGCAATGGCGCCGACCCTGCGCGACGGGGACGAGGTCCTCGTGCGGCGTGGTGGCCGGGCTATCCGCCCAGGCGACGTGGTCGTTGCCGAGTTCGCCTCCCGCCCCGGCCGGATCGTCGTGCGGCGGGCAGCGCGGCAGGTCCCCGGCGGCTGGTGGCTCACCAGCGACAATCCCTTCGGCGGGGACACTTCCGAGACTCTCGGGCCAGCGACAGTGATCGGCCGCGTTCTGTTCCGCTGGTGGCCGAGGCCCGGTCAGCTGCCCGGTCCCCCCGTTTTCCTCAGCTAGGAGCCAGGAGTGCCAGACCCCGTTTTCGACCTGCACCGCGGCGGCAAGATCGCTATGCAGCCGACTGTCGCCCTCGACAGCCGTGAGGACCTGTCCCTCGCGTACACCCCTGGCGTGGCAAAGGTTTGCGAGGCTATCGCCGCCGACCCGTCGCTGGCCAGGGAGTACACCTGGACGGCTAATACCGTCGCCGTGGTCACCGACGGCACTGCCGTCCTCGGCCTCGGCGACATCGGCCCCCGCGCCGCCCTGCCCGTGATGGAGGGCAAGGCCGCGCTGTTCAAGAAGTTCGCGAACGTGGACGCGGTGCCGATCTGCCTCGACACCAAGGACAGCGACGAGATCGTCGCGGCGGTGAGGGCCCTCGCCCCGTCGTTCGGCGGGATCAACCTGGAGGACATCTCCGCCCCGCGCTGCTTCGACATCGAGAAGCGGCTGGACGAGGTGCTGGACATCCCGGTCTTCCACGACGACCAGCACGGCACGGCGATCGTGGTCACCGCGGCGCTCCGTAACGCCGCCGCCCTGCTCAGCCGGGACCTCGGCGACCTGCGCGTGGTCATCTCGGGTGCTGGCGCGGCCGGTGTGGCCGTCACGAACATGCTTCTCGCGGCTGGCGTCGGCGATGTGGTGGTCGTCGACTCCCGTGGCGTGATCGGCGAGGACCGTGGCGGCGTCAAGGCCGAGCTCGCCTCCCGTACCAACCGGAGCGGCGTCACCGGCTCCATCGGCGACGCCCTGGCCGGTGCCGACGTCCTCATCGGGGTGTCCGGCGGCCAGATCGCCGAGGAGGCGCTCACCCGGATGAACCCGGGTGGCGCGATCTTCGCCCTGGCCAACCCGACGCCGGAGGTGCACCCGGAGATCGGGCTGCGGCACGTGAAGGTGATGGCGACCGGCCGTTCCGACTTCCCGAACCAGATCAACAACGTGCTGGCCTTCCCCGGCGTGTTCCGGGGCGCGCTCGACGCCGGGGCCACCCGGGTCACCGAGCGCATGAAGCTCGCGGCAGCCGGTGCGATCGCCGCGCTGGTCGCCGACGACCTGCGGCCCGACCAGATCATCCCCTCGGCCCTCGACCCCCGGGTCGCCCCGGCCGTCGCGGCAGCGGTGGCAGCCGCGATCTGACCGTGATTGTGGGACCCCTCATGCTGCCCTGGCAGCATGAGGGGTCCCACAATCACGCGGGCAGGTACCCGCCGCGGTGGTAGATCAGCGGTGCGATGGCCGGGTCGGTGTCGAGGGCGAGCACCCGGCCGAGCACGAAGTCGTGGTCGCCGGCCTGGGTGACCGCCTCGATCCGGCAGTCCAGCCAGCCGGCCACGCCCTTGATGAGCGGCGCGCCGGACTTCGGTGCCGCCGAGTACTCCAGCCCGGCGAACCGGTCGGCGCCCGGCGTCGCGAACAGCCGGGCCAGCTGCTCCTGGTCAGCGGCGAGGATGTTGACGCAGAACGTGCCCGTCTCCCGGATCACCGGCCACGAGCCGGAGGTGTGCGCGGGGAAGAAACCGATCAGCGGCGGGTGCAGCGACACCGCGGAGAAGGCGTTGACGCTCAGCCCGGCCGGGCCGCTGGGGCCGGCCGTGGTGACGACCACGACGCCAGTCGGGAACTGGCCGAGGACCCTGCGGTAGTCGGCGGCGGGGATGGCGGGCATCCGGCCATTGTGCCCGTTCCGGCGGCGCGGCTGCCCGCCCGGCGCTTCCCGTGACGTCGGTCACGGTCTGGCCGGTGGCCGGTTGGTAGGTTCGCGGCATGCTTGCCGCCTACGCAGCCCGTATCGACGCCGAAGCCCCGCTCACCGCGCTGGAGGTGGGGGAGCTGCCCGAGCCGGCCACGCCGGAGGACTGGGTCACGGTCGAGGTCAGGGCCAGCTCGCTGAACCACCACGACCTGTGGTCGCTGCGCGGCGTCGGGCTGGGCGCGGAGGCGCTGCCCATGATCCTCGGCTGCGACGCCGCCGGGCTGTACGAGGGCCGCCGCGTCCTGGTGCACGCGGTGATCGGCGAGGGTGCCGACGAGACCCTCGACCCGAAGCGTTCCCTGCTCAGCGAGAAGTGGCCGGGCACGCTGGCCGAGCGCGTGCGCGTGCCTGCCCGCAACGTCATCGACATCCCGGACGGCATCAGCTTCGCCGACGCGGCGTGCCTGCCGACGGCGTGGCTCACGGCGTACCGGATGCTCACGACGCGCGGACGGCTCCCCGAGGGCGGTTCGGTGCTGGTGCAGGGGGCTGGCGGCGGGGTGGCCACGGCCGCGATCGTGCTCGCCAAGGCGCTCGGCGCCCGGGTGTACGCGACGAGCCGTTCCGAGGACAAGCGGGCGCAGGCCGAGGCGCTCGGGGCGGTGGCGCTGGAGCCGGGTGCCCGGCTGCCGGAGCGCGTCGACGTCGTGATCGAGACCGTGGGCGCTGCGACGATCGACCACTCGATCAAGTGCACGGCTCCGGGTGGCCGGATCGTGGTCTCCGGCTCGACGAGCGGTCATCTGGCCACTGTGGACCTCCGCCGGGTGTTCTTCCTCCAGCAGGAGATCGTGGGCTCGACGATGGGTACCCGCGAGGAACTGGCCGCGCTGCTCCAGCTCGTCGCGGACCGTGGCATCCGGCCGGTGATCGACTCGGTGTTCCCGTTCGCTGAGGCACGCAAGGCGTTCGAGCGCCTGGAATCCGGGGACGTGTTCGGCAAGATCGTGCTGGAGCACTGATTCCCGGCCAGTACAACCGAATGATCTTGATCTGACGTCGCCCTCAGCGCGCTACCACCTGAAGCGACTGGCGGGCGATCTCGAGTTCCTCGTTGGTGGGGACCACGCAGACGGCGACGCGGGCGCCCGGCGGGGAGATGACGCGTTCGCCCTGGCCGTCGTTGAGGGCCGGGTCGATGAGGATGCCGAAGGGCTGGAGGCCGTCGAGGACGCGGGCGCGGATCGCTGCTGAGTTCTCGCCGACGCCGGCGGTGAAGGCGATGGCGTCGAGGCGGCCCAGGATGGCGTGGTAGGCGCCGATGTACTTGCGGACCCGGTAGCAGTACGCCTCGACGGCCAGCTTCGCCTCCGGCAGGTCCGAGCCGAGCACGTCGCGCATGTCCGACATGCCGCTGAGGCCGAGCAGGCCCGACTGGCGGTTGAGGAGTTCGTCGATCTCGCGGAGCGACAGGCCTGCGCGTTGCAGGTGGATGGGGATGGCCGGGTCGAGGTCGCCGGGCCGGGTGCCCATGATGAGGCCCTCCAGCGGGGACATGCCCATCGACGTGTCCACGCTCTGTCCACCCTGGACGGCCGTCGCGCTGGCCCCGTTGCCCAGGTGCAGGATGATCGTGTTCAGCTCGTTCACCGGCCAGCCGAGCAGCGCGGCCGTCTGCCGGGCCACGTACTGGTGCGACGTGCCGTGGAAGCCGTACCGCCGGATCCCGTGCCTGGCCGCCGTGTGCCGGTCGATCGCGTAGCTCGCCGCGTGTTCCGGGATCGTCTGGTGGAACGCCGTGTCGAACACGGCGACCTGCGGCAGGTCGGGCCGGAGCCTGCGGGCCTCGGTGATGCCGATCAGGTTCGCCGGGTTGTGCAGCGGGGCGAGCGGCGTCAGCTCGTCGATCGCGGCGAGGACGTCCTCGCTGATCAGGGTGGGTTCGCGGAACCGGGTACCTCCGTGGACGACCCGGTGCCCGATCGCGGTCAGTTCCGGGTCGGCGAAGTAGTTCTCCAGGGAGGAGACGGCAGCCGTGTGGTCGGTGACCCGTTCGACGAGCCCGCCGGCGACGCGCTGGGTGCCGTCGAAGACGGAGTACTTGACGGAGGACGACCCGCAGTTGAGGACGAGCACCCGGCTCATGACTGGGCCTGGATGGCGGTGATCGCGATGGTGTTGATGATGTCCTGCACAGTCGCTCCCCGGGACAGGTCGTTGACGGGCGCCCGCAGGCCCTGGATGACCGGGCCCACCGCCACGGCGCCAGCGGAACGCTGCACCGCCTTGTACGTGTTGTTGCCGGTGTTCAGGTCGGGGAAGATCAGCACGGTCGCGTGGCCTGCCACCGCGCTGCCGGGCAGCTTGGCCGCCGCCACGGCCGGGTCGATCGCCGCGTCGTACTGGATCGGGCCCTCGACGGGCAGGTCGGGCCGGCGTTCCCTGACGAGTTTCGCCGCCGCTGACACCTTCTCGACGTCGGCTCCGGCCCCGGACGTGCCGGTCGAGTACGACAGCAGGGCGACCCGGGGCTCGACGCCGAACCTGGCCGCCGTCCCCGCCGAGGAGATCGCGATGTCGGCGAGCTGCTCGGCGGTCGGGTCGGGGTTGACGGCGCAGTCGCCGTACACGAGGACCCGGTCGGCGAGGCACATGAAGAAGACGCTGGAGGCGACGGAGACATCGGGCAGGGTACGGATGATCTCGAAGGCCGGGCGGATCGTGTCGGCGGTGGTGTGCGCGGCCCCGGAGACCATCGCGTCGACGCGGCCCGAGTGCACGAGCAGCGTGCCGAAGTAGTTCACGTCCGTCACGCGGTCGTAGGCGCCGTCCAGCGTGGAGCCCTTGTGTTTCCGCAGCTCGTGGTAGGTCGCGGCGAACTCGTCGCGCCAGGCCGACGTCACAGGGTCCACGATCAGCGCGCCCGACACGTCCAGCCCCAGGTCGCGCGCCCTGCGGTTGATCAGGGCCGGGTCGCCGAGGAGTACGAGATCGGCTGTTCCGCGCCGCAGGACGCTGTCGGCGGCCCGCAGGATGCGTTCCTCGCCGCCTTCCGGCAGCACCACCTTGCGGCGGTCGGCCCGGGCCTGTTCGATCAGGCGGTACTCGAACATCAGCGGAGTCACGCGCGTCGGCGGGGGAGCGGCCAGCCGCGTGGACAGATCGGCCGTGTCCACACCTGCCGCGAACGCCGCCAGCGCGGCCTGCACCTTCACCGGGTTGTCGGCGGTCGGCCGTCCTTCCACGCCCGCGCACGCCGCGACGGTGTCGAAGCTGTCCGCGTCGACGCCCACCACCGCCAGGTCGCCCAGGCGTTCCAGCAGGGTGGTGATCTTCGGGTCCGGAGTCTCACCCAGCGTCAGCACCAGCCCGGCCGGCGACACCATTCCCGCAGCGTGCACCGCGTGCGCAGCGACGATCAGATCAGCGCGGTCACCCGGCGTGATCAGCAGCGAGCCGTCCTTGAGGTGGTCCAGGCAGGTGGGCACCTGCGCGGCCCCGAGAACAAAATCAAGGACATTCTTTTTGTACGCGTCGGCACTCCCCGCCAGCCGCCTCCCACCCAGAGCCGCGGCGACCTCGGCGACAGTAGGAGCGGCGACCAGCGGCTCGTCCGGGATCGCGTACACCGGCACTGGCAGCGTGATCGGCACCGGCCCCGGCGGCCCGGCCGCCCGGTTGATCATGACGGCGAGGACGTCCCCGCCGAGCGCCTCGACGGCGTAGAACGCGTTCTTGGCCATTGCCGCCGAGGTCTCCACCGGCCGGCCCCGCCCGTCGACCACCGGGATCAGCACAGCCCCGAACTCCCCGGCCAGCCGCACGTTGAACGCGACCTCGGTCGGGAACTCCTGGTGGTCGTCCTGGTACCCGAAGTCCGAGCCGACCACCACCACGGCGTCGGCCTCCCGCGCCAGCTCGTGGTACCGCTCGACGATCCGGGAGATCAGCTCCTCCGAGCGCCCGGCCCCGGCGAGCTGCCCGGCCTCCGCGTAGCTCGCGCCGTGCCCTACCCGCAGCCCGTGGTACCCGGCGAGCAGGTCGAGGATGCCGTCGCCGCCCGGCTGGGCCAGCGGCCGGAACGCCGCGACCCGCCCGGCCCGCGCGGCCAGCAGCTCGGTCAGCCCGAGCGCGATCGTCGACTTCCCTCCGCCGGAGGACATGCCGGCGACGTAGACAGTGGTGGTCACGTACCTATAGTGCCGACCCGCTGAGGCCGACGATGCGCGCGTTGCCGAATTTCCCGCATACAACACCGGTATGCGGAAAATCCGGCGAGCCGTGCCGGAGGCGCGCTGAAGGCCCAGCGCCTCGCCGCCCTCAGCGGGCCACCTCAGGTCAGATCAAGACCAAATACAAGGGCGAAGGTCAAAGGCACAGGACAAACCCCTACAGCCGGGCGAGTTCCTTGCTCTGGTGCTGGCCCAGCTCCGCCCGGACCGCGTTCTCCGCTGCGCTCGCCAGCCGGCGTCGTGACCGGTCGGGCTCCAGGCCCGGTAGCACGATGACCTCGACGTCCACGTGCCGCATGCCCGTGATCCGGCCGATCGAGGCGAACAGCGTGTCGTCGCCGACGAAGGAAGCGGCCCGGGTGCCGTACCGCAGCGCCACCGGCCGCACCCGCGCCCCGGCCTCGATCGCGGCCTGGAACGCCGCCCGGCGGAACGGCCCCATCTGGGCCCCGCACCACGTCGTGCCCTCCGGGAACACCAGCACGCTCCGCCCGGCCCGCAGCACCCACGTCAGGGTGGCCACGGTGTCCGGCAGGGCCCGCGGCCGGCCACGGTCGACGAACACCGTGCCGATCCGGCGGGCGATCCGCCCGACCAGCGGCCAGCCGGACACCTCCGACTTGGCCAGCGGCGCGGCCTCCGACACGGCCAGCAGCACCACGACGTCCAGCCACGACATGTGGTTGGCGACGATCAGCTCACCCTGGCCGAAGGAACCCCGGAGCGACACCCGTACCCCGAGGACCCTGGCCAGCCTGCGCAGCGCCGGCGGGTGGAAGGCCCCGGCGAGCAGCAGGCCGAACACCCCGGCCCACCGGGCCACCCTGCGCAGGGCCCCCGCCCGCCCGGCAGCCGGGCCGGGCAGGCAGCCGGTCGTGCAGGGCGACTCCGGTACCCAGCCCAGCCCGGCAGGTCCGTCATGCCTGTTCACTGCCTATCCTTCGCCCAGGAAGTGCCGCAGGTACCTCGGGTCGACCCGGTCGAGCGGCAGCAGGGTGAACAGGTCGGCCACGCCGAAGTCCGGGTCGTCGGCGGGCTCGCCGCACACCCAGGCGCCCAGGCGCAGATACCCCTTGAGCAGCGGCGGCACCACGACCCGGCCCGTGCCCGGCCGCGACAGGTCGAACGGCCGGTGCGGGGTGACCCGCAGCGAGGGCGGCGCCAGGTGCTTCGTGCTGATCCGGGCCCACACGGCCGCCGCGTCGGCGGCGGGCACGGAGGCGCACCCGGCCAGCCAGCGGTAGCCGGTCAGGTGCAGGTACCTGGCGATGCCAGCCCACAGCAGGTTCACCACCGCGCCGCTCCGGTGGTCGGGGTGCACGCACGACCGGCCGGCCTCGACGAGCGCCGGGCGCAGCTCGCCCAGTGCCCGCAGGTTGAACTCGTTGTCGGAGTAGAGCCTGTCCACGCGGCCGGGCGGGAGCAGCCGGTAGGTACCGACCGGGGCCGCCGTGAGCTCGTTGTAGACGATGAGGTGGTCGCAGTACGCGTCGAACTCGTCCTGGTCGACCTCTGGGGTCAGCACAGCGCCGAGTTCACCGGCGAACACCTCGTGCCGCAGCCGCTGGGCGGCCCGCACCTCGACGGGGTCGTCCGTCATCACCACGGAGTAGCGGGCGCCCTCATCCAGTGCCGGGGCGGCCGGTACGAGCACTCTCGATGCCATGAGGATGATGCTGGGGGCGGCCGGCCTACATCCATCGACGAACGACTTTCAGCAAGGTGAACCGTGGTGAACCGTTATCGTCGTCCCGTGATTATCGATCCTCAGTTCTGCGGGCCGCCAGTTTCCGGCAACGGCGGGTACACCTGCGGCCTGCTCGCCGGCCACCTCGGGCTCGGGTCTGCCGAGGTCACCCTGCGCAAGCCGCCGCCGCTGGGCGTCGAGATGGAGATCCGCGACGGCGGCCTGTACTCCGGCCCGGACCTGGTCGCCTCAGCCGTCCCGGCCGTCGTTGCCGACGAGCCGCCGCCGTGGACCGGCCAGCGCGCCGAGTACCCGGGCCACGCCCACCATCCCTTCCCGACCTGCTACGTCTGCGGGCCGGGCAACGAGCACGGGCTGCACATCTATCCGGGCCGGATCGCCGAGGGCCGCACGGCAGCCAGCTGGCGGGTACCGGGTGATGTGACGTCCGCCACAGTGTGGGCCGCGCTGGACTGTCCCGGTGGGTGGACCATCCAGCTGGAGGAGAAGCCGTCGGTCCTCGGCCGCATGGCCGCCAGGATCGACGCTGTGCCGCCGCCCGGTAGCGAATGCGTGATCACCGGGGCTCTGGTGTCGGCGGAGGGGCGCAAGTCCCACGTTGTCACCGCGCTCTACGGACCGGCCCGCGAACTGCTCGCTGTGGCCCGCGCCACCTGGATCGCCCTCGGCTGACCCAGGATTCTCACGGGTGTTCCCGAGGGCGTAGCCTGGAACGCCGGACGTGCTCAGCTGTTACGAAAACCGCGCTTGAAAGAGGCGATACGCCCGTGTCGACCCAGCAGAATGCCCAGGAGAACCCGCTCGCGGACTTCGGTCCGAACGAGTGGATCGTCGAGGACATGTACCAGAAGTACCTCGCCGATCCGGCGAGTGTCGATCCCGCCTGGCACAACTTCTTCGCTGACTACAAGCCGGCCGCCCCGGCAGCGCCCGCCCCGGCCGCCACGCCGGCCCCGGCCCCCGCCGCCACTCCCGCCGCACCGGCAGCGCAGCCGGCCCCGGTGGCCCCGGCCGCGGCAGCCCCGGCCCCCGCGGCCCCGGCAGCGCCGAAGCCGGCCCCGGCACCCAAGCCGGCCGCGCAGCCCGGCACCACGGTGATCAAGGGCGTCGGCGCCAAGCTCGTGCAGAACATGGACGCCTCGCTGAGCGTGCCGGTCGCCACCAGCGTCCGCGCTGTGCCGGCCAAGCTGCTCGCCGACAACCGGGTGGTCATCAACAACCACCTGACCCGCTCGCGTGGCGGCAAGGTCAGCTTCACGCACCTGATCGGCTTCGCGATCGTCAGGGCCCTGGCCGACTTCCCGGAGATGAACAACTCGTTCACCACTGTGGACGGCAAGCCGGCCGTGGTCACCCCCGAGGGCGTCAACTTCGGCCTGGCCATCGACCTGAAGAAGCCGGACGGCTCGCGCACGCTCGTCGTCGCGAACATCAAGGACTCCGGCCAGTTCGACTTCCGCGGCTTCTGGCAGGCATACGAGGACATCGTCCGGCGCGCGCGGCGCAACGAGCTGACGATGGCCGACTTCACCGGCACCACGATCTCGCTGACCAACCCGGGCGGCATCGGCACCGTGCACTCGATGCCGAGGCTCATGCAGGGCCAGGGCACGATCATCGGCGTCGGCGCGATGGAGTACCCCTCGCCGTTCCAGGGCATGTCCGACGAGCAGCTGTCCGACATGGCCGTCAGCAAGATCATCACGCTGACCTCGACGTACGACCACCGGATCATCCAGGGCGCGCAGTCCGGCGAGTTCCTCAAGCGCATCCACGAGCTGCTGCTCGGCGAGGACGGGTTCTACGACGACATCTTCACCTCGCTGCGGATCCCGTACGAGCCGGTCCGCTGGGTGAAGGACGTCGCGCACACCTCGGAAGGCCAGATCGCCAAGGCCTCCCGCGTGATCGAGCTGATCCGCGAGTACCGGGTCCGCGGCCACCTGATGGCCGACACCGACCCGCTGGAGTACGAGATCCGCCGGCACCCGGACCTCGACATCCTCGAGCACGGCCTGACCCTGTGGGACCTCGACCGGGTGTTCCCGGTCGGCGGGTTCAACGGGCAGCAGAAGATGAAGCTGCGCGACGTCCTCGGCGTGCTCCGCGACTCGTACTGCCGCCGGGTCGGCATCGAGTACATGCACATCCAGGACCCCGAAGAGCGCAAGTGGATCGCCGACCGGGTCGAGAAGAAGTTCGAGAAGCCGGAGACGGCTGCCCAGAAGCACATCCTCAACCGGCTGAACGCCGCAGAGTCCTTCGAGACCTTCCTGGCCACCAAGTACGTCGGCCAGAAGCGGTTCTCCCTGGAGGGCGGCGAGAGCCTGATCCCGCTGCTCGACGAGGTGCTGAGCGACTCGGCGCGCGCCGGGCTGGACGAGGTCGTGATCGGCATGGCCCACCGTGGCCGGCTGAACGTCCTCGCCAACATCGTCGGCAAGCCCTACGAGAAGATCTTCTCGGAGTTCGAGGGCTTCATGGACCCGAAGACCACGCAGGGCTCGGGCGACGTGAAGTACCACCTGGGCATGACCGGCAAGTTCACCACCCCGGACGGCGAGAGCGCGACGACGGTGTCCGTCGTCGCGAACCCGAGCCACCTGGAGACGGTGAACCCCGTCCTGGAAGGCATCGTCCGCGCCAAGCAGGACAAGATCGACCTCAAGCTCGAGGGTTACACCGTCCTGCCGGTCCTGATCCACGGTGACGCGGCGTTCGCCGGGCAGGGCGTGGTCGCCGAGACCCTGAACCTGTCGCAGCTGCGCGGCTACCGCACGGGCGGCACCGTCCACATCGTCGTGAACAACCAGGTCGGTTTCACCACGGCCCCCGAGTACAGCCGCTCCTCGCTGTACTGCACCGATGTGGCCCGCATGATCCAGGCCCCGATCTTCCACGTGAACGGCGACGACCCCGAGGCCGTGGTCCGGGTCGCGAAGCTGGCCTTCGACTACCGCCAGATGTTCAACAAGGACGTGGTCATCGACCTGATCTGCTACCGGCGCCGTGGTCACAACGAGGGCGACGACCCGTCGATGACCAACCCGGCCATGTACCAGATCATCGACGCGAAGCGTTCCGTCCGGAAGCTCTACACCGAGGCGCTGATCGGCCGGGGCGACATCACCGTCGAGGACGCCGAGGAGTCGCTGCGGGACTTCCAGTCGATGCTGGAGACGGTGTTCCGGGCGACCAAGGAGGCCACCAACGGCTCCAGGCCAGCCCTGCGCCCGGCGTACGTCGCCGAGCCGGAGCCGGTCGTCGAGACCCGTACCGACGCCGCGACCGTCAAGCGGATCGGCGAGGCGCACACCACGCTGCCCGAGGGCTTCACCCCGCACAAGCGGATCAACCAGGTGCTGGAGCGGCGGGCCAAGATGGCCGTCGAGGGCGGCATCGACTGGGCGTTCGGCGAGATCCTCGCGTTCGGCTCGCTGCTGCTGCAGGGCGTGCCGGTCCGGCTGGCCGGCCAGGACTCCCGCCGGGGTACCTTCGTCCAGCGGCACGCGGCGATCGTCGAGAACTCGACCGGCGACAGCTACATCCCGCTGCTGCACCTCGCGGAGGGCCAGGCGAGCTTCTTCGTCTACGACTCGCTGCTCAGCGAGTACGCGGCGATGGGCTTCGAGTACGGCTACTCGGTGGAGCGGCCAGAGGCCCTGGTGGCCTGGGAGGCGCAGTTCGGTGACTTCGTGAACGGCGCGCAGTCCGTCGTGGACGAGTTCGTGTCGTCCGGCGAGGTCAAGTGGGGCCAGACGTCGAGCGTGACGCTGCTGCTCCCGCACGGCCAGGAGGGCCAGGGCCCCGACCACACGTCGGGCCGCCCGGAGCGCTACCTGCAGCTGTGCGCCGAGGACAACATGCGCGTCGCGAACTGCACCACCCCGGCGAACTACTTCCACCTGCTGCGCCGCCAGGCGCTGTCGCCGAAGAAGAAGCCGCTGGTGGTCTTCACGCCGAAGTCGCTGCTGCGGCACAAGCTCGCCGTGTCGGCCGTCTCGGACTTCACCGAGGGCACCTTCCAGCCGGTGATCGCCGACCCGTCGGTGACGAACGCCCGCCGGGTGCTGCTCTGCTCGGGCAAGGTCTACTACGACCTGCTCCAGGCCCGCGAGGCCAAGGGCATCAGCGACGTGGCGATCGTCCGGGTCGAGCAGATCTACCCGATGCCCGTCGCCGAGCTCCAGGCCGCGCTGGCCGCCCACCCGGGCGCCGAGGTGGTCTGGGTGCAGGAGGAGCCGGCCAACCAGGGTGCCTGGTCGTTCGTCGCGCTCAACCTGTTCCCGCAGCTGGGCCTGGCTGTCCGGGTGGTCTCCCGCCCGGCTGCCGCCGCGCCGTCGACCGGTTCGGCCAAGATCCACGAGGTTGAGCAGGCGGCTCTCCTGGATGCCGCGTTCGCCTAGGTAGTGCCGGCCCGCTGAGTGCGACGCTGGACTGCGCAACGGGAACGCCCGCATACAACACCGGTATGCGGGCGTTCCCGTTGCTTGCCAGCCCCTCAGCGGGCCACCTCAGATCAGATCAGATCAAGAGCAAGGTCAAGAACCAAGATCAAAAGCGAGGTCATCGTGTACTTCACGGATCGTGGCATCGAGGAACTCCTCGAACGGCGGGGTGAGGAGTCGGTGACCCTGGAGTGGGTCGCCGAGCGGTTCAAGGAGTTCGTGGACATCCACCCGGACTTCGAGATCCCGGTCGAGCGGCTGGCCACCTGGCTGGCCCGCCTCGACGACGAGGACGAGGACGAGGACTGAGTCAACCCGGTACGTGCGTCAAGGCAGCCCCTTCTGGATCCGTCCAGGAGGGGCTGCTCTGTCTGGGTAGCACGCGGGAGGGCGTGACCGTCCGATGTGGATTGTGATCATCCTCATTGGATGGTGCGTGAGGTGTTACATACGATCGAGAGGCCGGTGGCGGGCGGCCCGCACAGACTTGGCGGTGGCCGCCGGCGTAGCGCTCCGGGCCGCCCGGCCGCCACCTCGCTGCAAAGGACACCCATGAACGCGATCAAGCGCGCCGGTGCCGTACTCGCCGCCACCGGGCTCGCCGTGGCCGGCCTGGCCGCCGCCGCGGCTCCGGCCTCGGCCTCCACCCCGCCCGACGGCGTGACGACCTGCGCCGCCCCGTTCAAGATGCAGAACGTCAGCTACAAGCCGTGTATCACGGTGTACGGCCAGCAGGTCAACGCCTGGGTCATGTTCACGGGCCAGGGCACCGGCAGCTACTTCGGCGGCAGTGCCGTGGTCGGCGGCCAGTACATCGGCACCAACGGCGGCCAGTACGCGGCCTACTACCCGTACGGCTCGGCGAGCATCGGCTCGGCGACCGTCCCGTGCGGCTCGACGGTCGAGGCCTTCGCCGCGGCGTCCGAGGGCTTCGGCCCGCAGGGCCCGCAGATCCGGGTGACGGCCCCCGTCACCTGCTAGCAGCCAGTACCCGGGGGAAGTCGTCCGGCCAGAGGCTTCCCCCGCCTTCCTCCCGGCTCCCAGGAAATTCTCAGCTTCTTCTCAGCGGGTGCGGAGCCGGACGGGGCATCATGGGTGCCATGACCACGCCCGAGGCCCGCCTGCTCGTCGTCGAGGACGATCCGAACATCGTCGAGCTGCTGTCCGCCAGCCTGCGCTACGCGGGCTTCGACGTGGCGGCGGCGATGAGCGGGGCCGACGCGCTGACGGTGGCCGGCGAGCACAAGCCGGACCTCGTCGTGCTGGACGTGATGCTGCCCGATCTCGACGGCTTCGAGGTGATCCGCAGGCTGCGGGCCGGCGGGCAGCGGGTGCCGGTGGTCTTCCTGACCGCCAGGGACAACACCGACGACAAGATCCGTGGTCTCACCCTGGGCGGCGACGACTACGTGACCAAGCCGTTCAGCCTGGAGGAGCTGACCGCCCGGATCCGGGCCGTCCTCCGCCGTACGCACAGCGCAGAGCCGGCCGGCCGCCTGGCCTTCGGCGACCTGGAGCTCGACGAGGAGACCCACGAGGTGTTCCGCGGCGGGAGCAGGATCTCCCTGTCGCCGACCGAGTTCAAGCTCCTGCGGTATCTGATGATCAACGCGGGCCGGGTGCTCTCCAAGCGCCAGATCCTCGAGCACGTGTGGAACTACGACTTCCGCGGCGAGGACAACATCGTCGAGTCCTACATGTCGTACCTGCGGCGCAAGGTCGACAACACCGAACCCCGCATGCTGCACACCATCCGGGGCGTCGGGTACGTCCTGCGGGCCACCGATGCTTGACCGGATGCCGTTGCGCGTCAGGCTGGTCGCCGTAGTCCTCGCGCTGACCGGCGTCGCGCTCCTGATCATGGGCGTCGGCACGGTGGCCGCGCTCCGTGGTCACCTGCTCGGCAGGCTGGACGCGCAGCTGGAGTACATCGCCCAGCAGGTCACCAAGCAGGTGGACGAGGGCAAGTTCCTGATCGAGGTGAGCCTGCCGGTCGCCTCGCAGGGCAGGCTGCACCTGCCCAACCCGTACGTCCTCCAGGTCCACAAGCCCGACGGTTCCCTGGACACGTGGTTCCCGACCGACCTGCCCAGGACCGATGTCCCGAAGCTGACCGCCAAGGAACTCAGCCGCACCGACTACT
The DNA here is from genome assembly GCF_000379825.1 of Longispora albida DSM 44784. Classification (GTDB taxonomy): domain Bacteria; phylum Actinomycetota; class Actinomycetes; order Mycobacteriales; family Micromonosporaceae; genus Longispora; species Longispora albida. Next base: position 353,762 of record NZ_KB903833.1, on the reverse strand, counting down.
TCACCACCCAGGGTGGCTGGCGGATGGTCGTCGTGGACGGGCCGAACGGCCAGCGGATCGCCATCGCCGCGTCGATGGCCGACGTCGACAGCGCGGTCGGCCAGCTCATCTGGCTGGACGTGATGGTCGGGCTCGCCGTGCTGATCCTGATCGGCGTGCTCGGCACGGCCGTGGTCCGCAGCAGCCTGCGCCCGCTGGCCGAGATCGAGCAGACGGCGGCGCAGATCGCGACCGGCCAGCTGTCCCGCAGGGTCCCCGAGCGCGACTCCCGTACCGAGCTGGGCCGGCTCGGCCGTGGCCTCAACGGCATGCTCGTCCAGATCGAGGCGGCCTTCGCAGCCCGGGCCGCTTCGGAGCGCCGTGCGGTCCAGTCGGAGGACAGGATGCGCCGGTTCGTGGCGGACGCCTCCCACGAGCTGCGTACGCCGCTCACGACGATCCGTGGCTTCGCCGAGCTGTACCGGCAGGGCGCCGGCTCCGCCGAGGACGTCATGTCCCGGATCGAGGCAGAGGCGGCCAGGATGGGGCTGCTCGTCGAGGACCTGCTGCTCCTGGCCCGCCTCGACCAGCAGCGCCCGCTCGCGATGGAGCCGGTGGACCTCCTCGTCCTGGTGAACGACTCCGTGCACGCGGCCAGGGCCCAGGCTCCCGACCGCGAGGTGACCCTGAGCGCGCCGGAGAGCGCGATCGTGGTCGGCGACGAGCCCCGGCTGCGCCAGGTCATCGGCAACCTCGTCTCGAACGCGCTGACCCACGCGCCCGGCTCCCCGGTCGCCGTCTCGCTGCGCAAGGACGGCCAGCTGGCGATCGTCGAGGTGGCCGACCAGGGCCCGGGCCTGACCCGTGAGCAGGGCGAACGCGTCTTCGAGCGGTTCTACCGTGCCGACCCGGCGCGCAGCAGGCGCAGCGGCCAGACCGGTACGGGCCTGGGCCTGGCGATCGTCGCGGCCCTGGTGGCCGCGCACAACGGGACGGTCGAGGTCGAGAGCCAGGCAGGCCACGGCGCGACCTTCCGCGTCCGCCTCCCGCTGGCCTGAGCGACCCCTGACCGACCCCTGAGCGATTCCCAGGGAACTCTCAGGTTCATTCCAGGCAGAGTCAAGCTTCGTCCCTCAGTCTTATGAACATGAGCAGCGACGAGAACCGCGAACGCGAACCGCAGGCCACCCCGGCGGAGCCCGCCGCTGGTCACGCGCAGCCGGAGACGGCAGGCCCCTCGCAGGCCGCCGGGACTCCCGTGACCCCGGATGTCACCGAGGTCATCCCCGCCGCCAGCGCCGCGGAGGCCATCAGCCCCGCAGAGCCGCAGGCGGTCACCCCCGAGCAGCTCGCCGAGGCCGTCAGGCACCAGGCAGAGCGCTCCGAGACGCTCCGGGGCGACCTCGGGCCGGGTGCCTCCGAGGCCCCGGCAGAGGTCGCCCGGGAGACCAGCCCCGAGGCCCCGGCCCCCGACGCGACGGCCGTCATCCCGCCGATCAGCCCGGTGGAGACCGTGCCGCAGCCCGGCGCGTGGGTGCAGCCGCCGGTCAGCCCGGCCCCCGCGCAGCCCGGCCCGTTCGGGCAGCACGGGACGCCGGGGCAGCACGGCACGCAGACCGGCCAGTTCCCGGCGGTCAGCGGCCCGTACAACCAGGGCGGGCCGTACTTCCCGGGCAACCCGGTGCCGCCGGCCTTCCAGGCGCCGAAGAAGAAGAGCGCGCTGCCGAAGATCCTCGCGGGGACGGCTGCGGCCCTGATCATCGCCCTCACCGCGGGTACGGTCGGCGGCGTGGTCGGCTTCGCGCTCGGTGACGGGGATGTCCGCAGCCCGATCAGCACGTCCTCCGGCCGGGCCGTGACCAACGAGGAGTCCTTCGCCGGCGTCGTGGACAAGGTCCAGGCTGCCGTGGTGGGCGTGAAGACCCCGACCGGCTCCGGTTCGGGTGTCGTCTTCAACTCCAGCGGCTACATCCTGACCAACAACCACGTCATCGACGGGGCCGGCGGTCAGATCAACGTCACGTTCAACGACGGCAAGACCGTGCCGGCCAAGCTCGTCGGCGCCGACGCCAGCAACGACCTGGCTGTCCTCAAGGTGGACAACACCGACAACCTGACGGCGCTCCAGTTCGCCGACTCCGACGCGATCAAGGTCGGAGACCCGGTGCTCGCCGTCGGTAACCCGCTCGGTCTCGAAGGCACCGTCACCGGCGGCATCATCAGCGCCAAGGACCGCACGATCACCGAGGGCGGCGGGCAGAACTCGCCGTTCGAGCGGCCCAAGCAGGGCAACCGGCTCTCCGGGCTGCTCCAGACCGACGCCGCGATCAACAGCGGCAACTCGGGTGGCGCGCTCGTCGACGCGGCCGGCCGCCTGGTCGGCATCAACACCGCGATCGCCACCTCCGGCGACTCGAAGGGCAACATCGGTGTCGGGTTCGCGATCCCGAGCAACAAGGCCAAGAAGGTCGCCGAGCAGCTGATGAAGGGCGGCAAGGTCGCCACGCCCTACGCCGGGGTGAAGGTCGTCGACTCCGACAAGGGCGGCGCGTTGGTCCAGAGCGTGGAGGCCGGCGGCCCGGCCGCCAGCGCCGGCCTGGCGCAGGGCGACGTGATCACCCAGGTCAACGGCAAGTCCATCAAGGGCAGCGCCGAGCTGATCTCGCGCATCCAGTCCGCGGCACCCGGCGACAAGCTGACGCTGACCGTCGACCGCGAGGGAAAGCAGCAGACAGTCACCATCACGATTGGCGAAAAGCCGAACTAGAAGCCACACTCCCAGGTGGGGGGTGCGCGCGGCACAGGGTTGAGGGGCTCTGTCTCGCGCGCACCCTTCTTTTTTTGTGTACCTACACCCAGTCCAGCGTCCGGGTCACGGCCTTCCGCCACTGGGCGTAGCGGGCTTCCCTGTCGTCGGGTTCGATGGCGGGTACCCAGGTCGCCGCGGCCCGCCAGCGGCTGCGCAGGTCGTCCAGCGTGGGCCAGAAGCCGACGGCGAGCCCTGCGGCGTAGGCGGCTCCGAGGGCTGTGGTCTCGGTGATGGCCGGCTTGACGACGGGTACGCCGAGGAAGTCAGCCTGGAGCTGGAGCAGCAGCGAGTTCGCGGTCATGCCCCCGTCCACCCGCAGTTCGGTCAGCGCGACTCCGGCGTCCCCGGCCATCGCGTCGGCCACTTCCCGGGTCTGCCAGGCCGTGGATTCGAGGGCGGCCCGCACCAGGTGCGCCTTCGTCACGTACCGGGTGAGCCCCACGATCACCCCCCGCGCGTCGGCCCGCCAGTGCGGGGCGAACAGCCCGGAGAAGGCCGGCACGATGTACGCGCCGCCGGTGTCGGCCACGCTGGCCGCGATCTCCTCGGCCTCGTCGGCTGAGGAGATCAGGCCGAGGTTGTCGCGGAGCCACTGGATGAGCGCCCCGGTGATCGCGATCGACCCTTCGAGGGCGTAGGTGGCCGGCTGGCCGGAGAGCTGGCAGGCCACTGTGGTCAGCAGGCCCTGCCACGAGTGCACGGCTGTCGTGCCGGTGTTGAGCAGGAGGAAGCTGCCGGTGCCGTAGGTGTTCTTGGCTTCGCCGGGGTAGAAGCAGGTCTGGCCGAACAGCGCGGCCTGCTGGTCGCCGAGGGCCGCAGCGACCGGTACACCGTCGAGAATGCCCTTGGCTTTTCCGTAGATCTCCGAGGACGGGACGATCTCGGGGAGCGCGGCCCTGGGCACGCCGAAGGCTTCCAGCAGGGCCGGGTCCCAGTCGAGGCTGGCCAGGGACATGAGCATGGTGCGGCTGGCGTTGGTGACGTCGGTGATGTGGCGGCCGGTGAGCTTCCACAGCAGCCAGGTGTCGATGGTGCCGAGCAGGACCTCGCCTGCCGCCGCGCGTTCACGCAGGCCGAGGTGGTCGAGGAGCCAGCGCATCTTGGGGCCGGAGAAGTACGTGGCGAGCGGCAGCCCGCACGTCGCACGGAACCGGTCGATCCCGCCGCCCTGCGCGGCCAGCTCGGCGACGAGGTCTGCTGTCCGGGTGTCCTGCCACACGATCGCGTGGTGCAGGGGCTCGCCGGTCGCGGCGTCCCAGGCCACTGTGGTCTCACGCTGGTTGGTGATGCCGACGGCTGCGAGGTCGGAGGCTGTGATGCCTGCCTTGGCGAGTGCGACGCCGACGACCTCCACGACGGAGTCCCAGATCTCGGCGGCGTCGTGCTCGACCCAGCCGGGCCGGGGGTAGTGCTGGGTGATCTCCTTCTGGCCCGTGGCGACCGCCCGCCCGTCGTGGTCGAAGATGATGCACCGCGAGGAGGTGGTGCCCTGGTCGATGGCTGCGACATACGGCATGGCCCCACCCTGGCGCGCGTCCCGCCGCCCCGGCCACCCGACACGCCGGGCCGATGCCCAGCTGTGCCCGGCCACCCGGCAAGATGGCCGATATGACCCACGACCAGGTACCGGTGCGCGTGGCCGGCTGGGCGCTGATCACGGCCGCGGTCTGTTACACGGCCTGGGTGCTCGGGCCGTGGCTGAACCCCGGGATCGACGAGCGCGCCGGGTACGTGAGCGCGTACAGCGCCTCCGACCAGCCCCATCGTTCCTTCTTCGCCGCGATGGACAGCACGGCCGGCGTGCTCATCGTCCTCGCGGTGCTGCTCGTGGTGCTGAGCAGGCCGGGCAGGTGGACGTGGCCGGTTGTCACCGGTTTCCTCGGGCTGGCGGTGCTCGGCGCGGGTACGGTCGCTGACATGGTGTTCAGCCTGGACTGCACGCCGTACGAGGACACCACCTGCGCCCTCCTCGAACGGGCCGGCAACGTCTCGATGAGCCACGACCTGCACACCGTCACGAGCAGCGTCGCCGTCACGGGTGGCGTGGCCGGCATGATCGGGCTGAGCCTGGGCTGGCGGCTCGGCTGGGGCTGGGTACTGGCCACTGTGGAGGTGGTCGCCGTCGTGGGCTCGCTGGCCGCGATGCTGTACGGCGACTGGATGGGGGTCGCCCAGCGGGTACAGGTGGGGACGGCTTCGGTGTTTCTCGCCGCGCTCGGGTTCACGCTGCTGCGAACCAGGACGACCACGGAACCGTCCACTGTGCTGCATGTGGTGGAGGAGGGTTCCGGTACACCGGAAGTGGTTTTCTCCAGCGGGCTCGGCGAGGCCTGGTTCGACTGGGACCCCGTCGTGGCCCTGCTGGACTGCCGCACGATCCGTTTCGACCGCCCGGGCCTGGGCCTGAGCGAGCCGGAGGCGGGCCCGGTGACGCTGGAGGCCGAGGCGGCCCGCCTGGCGGCCCTGACGGCAGGTAGACCTGTGGTCGTGGCGCACTCGCAGGGCGGTTTCTACGCCGAGGCCTTCGCCCGGCTGCACCCTGACCGGATCGGCGGCCTGGTCCTGGTCGACCCGAGCTGCGAGCCGGACATCTCCCCGCGGGCCACGTGGCACGGTGGCCTGCTCAAGCCCGTACCGGCTCTCACGCTCGTCCTCGCGGCCGCGCTGGCCCCGCTGGCCGGCCCGGCCCTGCGCAACCTCGGTTTCAAGGCCCAGACCACGACCAAGGCCGTCCCGGGGACGCGCAGGCAGATCCGGCAGGTCTACGGCTCCGGCCGCACGATCGCCGCCACGGCCAAGGAGTTCCTGGCCTACCGTGACGTGGCCGCCGAGCTGCTCAGCCTGCGCAAGAGCCATCCCATGCCCGACATCCCGGTCGTCGTGCTCACCGCGCTCGGCGACGCCGACGACAAGTGGCGGGTCGCGCACGCCGATCTCGCCGCCGAGCTCAACGGCCGCCAGATCGTCTTCCCCGACGGCAGGCACATGCTGCACGTCGACCAGCCGGAGGCCGTGGTGGCCGCGATCCGCGAGGTGTCCACATGAGACGGATCATCCTTCTCCTGCCGCTGCTCGCCGCGTCCTGCGCCGATCCGGCGAACACCGTCGCCGAGGGTTCCTACCGCAACGCTGTCGCTGTCCGTTCAGGGAAGGCCCTGGCGGATGTGGGTGTACCGGTGCGGGGCCGCCTCCACTGCACGTCCACCTCGCCGGACAACTGGTCGACCGTCCGGACCAGCTGTGAGGGCCACACGGCGGACGGCCGCCCGATCACGGTCGAGGGCGTGGCGGAGCTGGCCAGCACGCCGGCGCCCCGCGAGCAGTACGTCATCTCGGTCGCAGGCCACATCGTGGTCACTCTCGGCGGCACCCGCTGACCCACAACCCAGAAACACAAAAGCCTGATTTTGTACCCGCGACGAACCGCCCCCGGCTGCCCACAGCGATCCCGCGCCCCCGCACCCGCAGCCCCCGTCGCGGCACACGGCCAACGGCCTCAGCGGTCCCGGCCTCACCGGCCCGGAAACCCTCACGGCCCGGAAACCCTCACCCGCCGTCGTTGAACCGCACCAGAGTCCACCGGGCCGGCGGGAACGCCGCCGGGTCGTTCTCCGTGACCCACTCGGTGATCGCGGCGTTGCGGACGTTGGCCAGCTCGAACGGGTAGTAGTGCCCGAGCAGGCCCAGCCCGCCGAACGAGGCGGCCACGGTCTCCGCGTGCCCGGCGACGACGACCGTCGAGCCCCGGTGCCGGGCCGCGATGCCGACGAGCGCCGCCGACACTCTCGTGACCAGCTCGGCCCAGGTCTCGTTCCCGTGCTCGAACGGCCGGAACACGCCACCGCCCTCAGCCGCGTACTCCCGCTGGAACCGCTCGACCGGCATCCCGTCCGCGTGCTCCGGCACGTGCCACGTACACAGCCCGCAGTCCTGCTCGGCGGCGACGCCGAGCCATTCCGCGATCGGCGCTGCGGTCTCGGCGGCCCGGCGGATCGCCGACGAGTATACGGCGACCTCGCCCCAGCTCTCCGCTTCGCTGGCCAGCCGGGCGGCCAGGTGCGCGGCCTGATCGTGGCCGAGCGGGGTGAGCCCGCCGCACGAGGCTGGCCCGCCGAGCACGCGTTCTCGCTTGTGGACGGAGTCACCGTGCCGGACCAGCACGACCCGGGTCAGCACCGCTACTACCGGGGCTTGACGAGCGGGAACGGCAGCGTCTCGCGGATCGTCCCGCCGGTCAGCAGCATGACGATCCGGTCGACGCCGAGCCCGAGCCCGCCGGTCGGCGGCATCGCGTACTCCAGCGCGGTCAGGAAGTCCTCGTCCAGCTCCATCGCCTCCGCGTCGCCGCCGGCCGCCAGGAGCGACTGCTCCGTCAGGCGCCGCCGCTGCTCGACCGGGTCGATCAGCTCGGAGTACGCCGTGCCCAGCTCCGTCCCGTACGCGACGAGGTCCCAGCGCTCGGCCAGTCTCGGGTCGTCACGGTGCTGGCGGGTCAGCGGCGACACGTCCGTCGGGAAGTCCTTGTAGAACGTGGGCTGCTGGGTGTGGTGCTCGACGAGCCGCTCGTACATCTCCAGGATCACCTGGCCACGGCCCCACTGCGGATTCAGCGGCACCCCGGCTGCCTTGCACAGCTTCTGGAGCACGTCGGCCGAGGTGTCGGCGGTGACCTCCTCGCCGAGCGCGGCCGAGATGGCCCCGTTGACCGTGAGCACCGGCCAGTCACCCGACAGATCAGCACCGTTCGCTGTCACCATCGACCCGCACGCTGCCACAGCGGCGTTCTGGATCAGGTCCTGCGCGATGAGGCGCATGGTGTCGTAGTCGGCGTAGGCCTGGTACGCCTCCAGCATCGTGAACTCGGGGTTGTGCTTGAACGACACACCCTCGTTCCGGAAGGTCCGGCCCAGCTCGAACACCTTCTCCACGCCGCCGACCGCGAGCCGCTTGAGGTACAGCTCCGGCGCGATCCGCAGGTAGAGATCCATGTCGTACGCGTTGATGTGCGTCGTGAACGGCCGCGCGTTCGCCCCGCCGTGGATCGCCTGGAGCATCGGCGTCTCGACCTCCAGGTACCCCTGCCCGATCAGCGTGCTCCGCAGGCTGTGCACGGCGGCGGAACGGGCGGCCAGCATGCCACGGGCTGCCGGGTTGACGGCCAGGTCGACGTACCGCTGCCGCACCCGCGCCTCCGGGTCGGTCAGCCCGTGCCGCTTGTCCGGCAGCGGGTGCAGGCACTTGGCGGCGAGTGTCCACTGTGTCACGCCCACCGACAGCTCCCCGCGTTCCGAGGTGGTCACGACGCCGCTCACCTGCACGTGGTCGCCGAGGTCGATGTCGGAGTTCCAGGTGCCGATCGCGTCACCGGTCAGCAGGAGCTGCACGTCGCCCGACCAGTCGCGCAGCTTCGCGAAGCACACGCCGCCGTGGTCGCGCAGGAGCAGTACCCGGCCGGACAGCGTCACCGGCTCGCCCTGCCCCGGCAGCTCGGCGACCGGTGTGCCCCGCTCGGCGAGCAGCGGGTACGGGTCGACGCCGGCCGCCTTGATCCGGTCGAGCTTCGCCAGGCGTACCCGGACCTGCTCCGGGCGCTTCAGCACCTGGCCGGCCCGGGCGGGCGCGACCGGGGCGACGTCGAAGACCTCACGCTCGGCCGCCACGGCCTCCCGGCCCTTGCGGAACAGCTGCGGCAGGCTCGGTACCGGCACGAAGCCCTCCGCGATCCCGAAGGCCAGGCTGATCCGGATCAGCTCGCGGCGCTCGGAGAAGCAGACGAACCTCGGTACCCACTCGGGGTGGTACTTGGCGTTGGACCTGTAGAGCGACTCCAGCTGCCACCAGCGGGAGAAGAACAGCAGCGTGTGCCGCCAGGCCAGCAGGATCGGGCCGGCGCCGATCCGGGCGCCCTCCTCGAACACCGAGCGGAACATGGCGAAGTTCAGCGAGACCCGGTCCACGCCCAGGCCGGTGCAGGCGGCCATCAGCGAGGCGACCATGAACTCCATCAGCCCGTTGTCGCTCGACCGGTCCCGCCGCATCAGGTCCAGCGACAGGCCGCGCGCGCCCCACGGGCTCAGCGACAGCAGCGCGGACTCCTTGCCGTCGGCACCCAGGCACTCGACGAGCACGCACCGGCTGTCGGCCGGGTCGCCCAGCCTGCCCAGCGCCATCGAGAAGCCGCGCTCGGTCTCGGTGTCGCGCCACTCGTCGGCCAGGCCGACGATCTTGGCCATCTCCGCTGCCGAGATGTCGCCGTGGCGGCGGATCCTGACCGTGTACCCGGCCCGCTCCACCCTGTTCACGGCCTGCCGCACGACGCGCATGTCGCGGCCGTCCAGGCTGAACTCCTTGACGTGCAGGATCGCCTCGTCGCCGAGTTCGAGTACCCGCAGGCCCGCCCGCTTGTACGCGGTCGCCCCCGCCTCGCTCGCGCCCATGACGGCCGTGGTCCACGCGTGCTTCTCCGCCTCGCGCAGCCACTCGTCGATGGCGTGGCCCCACGATTCGGGGTCGCCGATCGGGTCGGCGCTCGCGATCGACACCCCGGCCACGACCCGGTACGTGACGGCGGCCTTGCCGCTCGGCGAGAAGATGGCGACCTTGTCCCGGCGGGTGGCGAAGTAGCCGAGCGAGTCGCGTTCGCCGTGCTCGGCGAGCAGCTGCCGGACAGCCCGCTCGTCCTCCGCCGACATCACCGCCGCCGCCCGCTGGGAACGCAGCAGGGTGAACAGCGCGACGAACAGCGCGATGGCCCCGCACAGGCCGAGCAGGAAGTTCACCCAGCCGGGCGCCTTGCCGATCCGGGCGATGTCGAACTTGATCGCCCCGCCCAGCACGCGCTCCATCGCCCACGTGAGCCGGTCACCGCCGCCGTGCAGCGAGCCGGGGAACGCCGTCACCAGCAGGTACCCGAGCCCGGTGAAGCCGGCGGCCAGCGCGCCGAAGACCGTGAGCGCCTTGCGGAGGCTCGCGGCCTGCACGCGGGCGTAGAACTGGTCGCGGGCCAGGTAGAGCACGATGATGCCGGTGACGGCCAGCACGGCGTTGGCGGTGACGGACGTGGCGAGCCAGTGCGGCGGCGGCTTCTGGAAGTCGTTGATGAACCCGGCCGGGTTCTCGCTGTAGTAGAACAGCAGCCCGGCGCTGAAGATGTCGATGACGATCTGGACGGCGAGGTAGCCCAGCAGGATCCAGTACGCGACGCGCTTGCGCCGGGACACCGCTGCGGCGAGGACCGCGAGGAACAGCGCGTACGCCAGGTTCGGCGGGACGGGCACGAAGACGCGCTCGATGGTCTGCCGGACGCCGTAGACCCGCTCCCGGAGCACCAGGCTGAGAGCCATCAGTGCGCACAGCACTGCGAGGATCGTCAGCATGGAGACCAGGACTCCTGGTACCCGGCGGGTCCAGCCTGCCCGTGCAGCCGCGTGCGTTGCCACTATTCCCTCGCTGGGTAAAGAAGCCGTGAAGAATTCATCGTGAGGGTACGCGGCCGGCGATCCGCGCCGCGTCCCCGGTGCGGCGGACCGCCCGGCCGCCGGGCTCAGTCTCGCGGCGTACTTCCGGTGTGCCCGCCCTCATCCCCGAGAGCGAGGAACGCCTGGTTGGCTACCGTCCGGCTCTGGCGTCGTCGAGGGCCTGCCCGGCCGCGCCGATCCGGTGCATCCGCTGCCAGCCGAGCCGCGCGCCCGCCACGGCCGTGACCACCGACTGCACCGTGACCAGGTACATGAGCTGCCGGTACCCGACCTGCTGCAACGGCAGTGACCAGAGTGTCCTGAGCCGTTCCCCGTCGAGCAGCAGCGCGTACCCCGCCAGCACGAACTGCACGGCGAACGCCCCGAGCCACATCGCGGCGATCCGCCACGGGTCGAGGAAGACCAGGCCGTAGATCGCGAAAACGTCGACGGCGGGCGCGGCGAGCGGCAGCAGGGTCTGGAAGAGCAGCAGGTACACGAGGCCGCGCCTGCCCAGCTTCCCGGCCTGCCCGCCGGCCGTGATCGCCGCCCGGTGCTTCCACATGGCCTGGAGCGTGCCGTAACACCACCGGTACCGCTGCCGCCACAGCTGCCGCATGCTCGCGGGTACCTCGGTCCAGGCCCGTGCCGTGGGCTCGTAGGCGACCCGCCAGCCCGCCCGGCAGATCGCCATCGTGAGGTCGGTGTCCTCGGCGAGCGTGTCGGTCGGCACGCCGCGCCCGAGTGCCTCCCGCCGGAACGCGCCGATCGCGCCCGGCACGGTCGGCATGCACTGCGCGATGTCGAACAGCCGCCGGTCGAGATTGAAGCCCATCACGTACTCGATGTGCTGCCACCTGCCCAGCAGCCCGTCGCGGTTGCCGACTTTCGTGTTGCCGGAGACCGCACCGACGCCGGGGTCGGCGAAGGGCTGCACGAGGTTGTGCACGGCGTCCGGCTCGAACACGGTGTCGCCGTCAACCAGGACAAGCAGGTCATACCGGGCGTGCGTGATCCCGTTGTTCAGCGCGGCGGGCTTGCCGGCGTTGGCCTGCCGTAACACGACGGCTCCGGCCCGGTAGGCGATTTCCGCCGTGTTGTCCGCCGAACCGTCGTCGACCACGATCACTTCGACGGGGTGGTTGCTCGCCAGCAGTGACCGCACCGTCCGGCCGATGTTCGCCGCCTCGTTGTAGGCCGGCACGATCACGCTGACCGGATCGTGCATCACCGGCCGGCTCCGCTTCCGGCGCGACCGTCTCCTGTGGAGCCACGCCCCGCCGAACTGCACGACCGCCCGCAGCGTCCCCAGCCCCAGCCCGATCGCCAGCAGCCACTCCAGCACGCTCACCACGCCGCCGGCCCCCTGCTGGGCCGTCGCCAGAGCCACACCCTTGGATTTTGTACCCAGACCCGCGCCGGCCATCCCCGGCAGCCCGAGCCCCTCCGACACAGTCGTGAACCTGTACCCGCGCGCCTTCAGCTGGGGGAGCAGCCGGTCGAGCGCCGCCACCGTCTGGCTGCGATCCCCGCCGGCGTCATGCATGAGCACGACAGCCCCGGCCGTGCCCTGCGGCGTCGCGTTCCGGACGATCGCGTCGGCCCCCGGCCGTTCCCAGTCGCGGGTGTCGAGGTCGGCGAGTACGAGCAGGTGCCCGTTGTCCCGGTACGCCGTCCACTCCGCCACGCTGACCGCCCCCGGCGTCGACGAGTACGGCGGGCGGAACAGCACGGGGCGCCGCCCGGTCGCCCCCGCGATCGCGTTGTCCGCGAGGTTCAGCTCCAGCTCCCGCTGCCACGAGGGCAGGCCGGCCAGGCTGGCGTGGCTGTACGTGTGCGAGCCGATCTCGTGGCCCTCCGTCACGATCCGCTCCGCCAGGCCGGAATGCTCCCCGGCCTGCCTGCCGACCACGAAGAACGTGGCGTGCGCACCGTGCCTGCGCAGCACGTCGAGTACCTGCGGCGTCCACGCCGGGTCCGGCCCGTCGTCGAACGTGAGCGCGAGGGTCTTCTCCGGCATCTTCCGGCTCGTCCCGTCGCCCCGCAGCACCGGCCCGCCCCCGGTCACCCATGCGGCGGCCGGCCCGTCCTTCCCGGCGTTCTGGGCGGTGACCTTCCCGTCCCAGTGCTCCGAGTAGCCGTGCAGGCTCAGCGCGGCCAGCAGCGTCAGCATGCCGAGCAACAAGAGGAACCAGTGCGCGCGAGGCGGTTTCCTCCGGGCGTGCTTCACGGCTTCGGCGGCTTGGACGGCGCGCGGCTCGACCGGTGATCCCCGCCCTGACCAGGCGATTCTGGCGTACCGGACGGCGTGGACCCCGCCTGCCCAGGCGCCTGCGGCGTACCTGTCACGCGCGGTGCGCCCGCCGTCCCGCCCGCCCGTTTCGCCGCGGAGGGGGAGGGGCTGGCCGCACCGGCCCCGGCACCCTCAGCCGCCGGTACGGGAGTCGGCGTCGGCTTCGGCTGGTCGGGGAAGGCCGGGATGCCGAGCGGGCTGCTGCCCAGCGCACCGGTCACCACCAGCCCGAGGAAGAGGATCAGCGTCGCACCGGCCCCAGCGGCCACGATCCGGAACCGTCGATGCCGCCGGCCCGAACGGTCGACGAAAACTGGCTGAGCCTCCACGTGTGCATATGTCGTCCCCGCGCATTCGTGCGTTACAGCACGTGCCCGGCCCCTCCGGGCCCCCAGGTACGGTTGCCCCATGCGAGCACCAGCCGAACCCGGCGGCCCCCAGCGCAGGGCGGCGGTCCGGTTCGCCGTGCTCCTGGCCGCCCTCGCCGCGCTCGGTGCAGCCCTGGCGATCACCGGCCCGCCGTCCCGCGAGGACCTGACGGCCTTCGCGTCCGGTACGGGGTCCGCCGCCCCGTTCGTCGCGGTCGGCGGCGCCGCCGTCCTGACGCTCGTGATGATCCCGCGCACCGTGCTGGCCTTCGTTGGCGGCCTGCTCTTCGGCACCCTGGCCGGCGGCGTCTACGTTCTCGCTGGCGCTCTCCTGGGTGCCTCGCTGGCCTTCGCAGCCGGTCGTCTCCTGGGCCGCGAGTTCGTCGGCTCGATCGGTACCGAGGCTGACCCCGCCGACACCCGCCTCCGTACCCGTCTCCGGGTCCGCGTGGCCCGGATCGACGCCTGGCTCGGCCGCCGCGGGATCCTCGGCGTGCTCGCCGTCCGGCTGCTGCCGATCGCCCCCTACGGCCTGATGAGTTACGCCTTCGGCACGACGGCCACCCGGTACCGCGACTTCCTCGCCGGCAGTTTCCTCGGCGCGACGCCCAGCAGCCTCGCCTACGCTGCCATCGGAGCGGCGGCCCTCACCGCGTCCCCGGCAGCCCTGGCAGCCGGGGCGGCAGCGCTGGGCGTACTGGGCCTCCTCGGCGTGGCCGGAGCCTCCTGGGCCCGCCGCCGCCTCGGCTCACCCGCCTGAGCCGACCCGCAGCAGCACCGCCCCGTCCACACTCAGCTCCTCCAGCAACCCAGCCACGTCGACAGCCGAAACCCCGGCAGCGTCCACGAACAGCACCCGGTGCGCCGGATACTCCTCGCTCTCCACACCATCCCCCAGCAACACCACCACAGGCGTGGCCACCAGCGTCGGATGCAACTGCCTGCGATCAACCCACCGGAGAACACTCATGCGGCCTAGGGTAAGCCGCTCGCCGATAGACTTGCCCCATGGCAGATACCCCGGCCGCCCGTCTCCGCCTCGCCCTCGACATGTTTGAAGTCGGCGAGGAGATGGTGCGTGCTCGCCTGAAGAGAACTAAGCCAGCGATCTCCGAGGAAGAGGTGACTGCGGAGGTCCAAGCCTGGCTACTGTCGAAGCCCCTGCCCCTGATGGGCGGTTTTGGCAGGCCCTCGAACCGGTTCGCATGAACGAGATGAGGGCCGCGCTGCGGCACGTCGCTGACGATCTCGAACGCCTTGGCTCCGGATGGGCACTGATTGGCGGATTCGCGGTCTCTGCGCGAGCGAATCCTAGGTTCACCAGTGATATCGACATTGCCGTCATGGTTCACGGGGATGTTGATGCGGAGGAACTGGTCCGCTGGTTCACAGCCCACGGCTACGGATTGCTCGGCTCGGTAGAGCACGACAACGGCCGGCTCGCGCTGGCCCGGCTCACGCGACCGGTCGATAGTGTCGACATTACGATCGACCTGCTGTTCGCCAGTTCGGGCATTGAGCTGGAGATCGTGCACGCGGCAGAGAGCCTGGACGTTTTGGGCGGCCTGATCCTGCCAGTAGCGGCCATCGGCCACCTGATTGCCCTGAAGCTGCTGGCGCGCGACGACAAGCTCAGGCCGCAGGACCTCATGGACCTCACCGGGCTACTGAAAGCCGCTACTCCGGAGGACCTGAATGTTGCCGCGCAGGCTGTCCGGCTCATCACGGAGCGGGGCTACAACCGGGAGCGCGATCTCATCGGGGCGCTGCGTGAGCTGACGTCTGCTGAGTAGCCCGCCAGCGGCTGCTTATCGCCTCTACAGTAGGCGCATGGGGCCCACGATCGTGGTCGACGAGATCCGGAAGCACTACAAGGACGTCAAGGCCGTCGACGGGGTGTCCTTCGTGGTCGAGGAGGGCGAGTTCTTCGGGATCCTCGGGCCGAACGGGGCCGGCAAGACGACCACGCTGGAGATCGTCGAGGGGCTGCGGGCCGCGGACTCGGGCCGGGTCACCGTGTTCGGCGAGCAGCCGTGGCCGCGTAACCAGCGGCTGCTGCCCCGGATCGGCGTGCAATTACAGGCTTCCTCGTTCTTCGAGCGGCTGACGGCCCGCGAGCAGCTGCGTACCTTCGCCGCCCTGTACGGCGTGCCCGCCGCCCGGGCCGACGAGATGCTCGACGTCGTCGGCCTCGCCGAGAAGGCCGGTACCCGGTGCGAGAAGCTGTCGGGCGGGCAGATGCAGCGGCTGTCGATCGCCTGCGCGCTGGTACACAATCCAGATCTTGTCTTTCTGGACGAGCCGACGGCCGCGCTGGATCCGCAGGCGCGCCGCAACCTGTGGGATCTGCTGCGCGACATCAACCACCGGGGCCGGACGGTCGTCCTGACCACGCACTATCTCGACGAGGCCGAGACGCTCTGCGACCGGGTGGCCATCATGGACCACGGGAGGATCCTCGAATCCGGCCCGCCGGCCGCGCTGGTCCGGGGCCTGGACAGCCCGACGCGGATCAGCATCGAGCACGGCCTGCTGCCCGAGGCCGCAGCCCGTGAACTGTCCGGTGTGGAGCGGGTGACCGACGACGGCGTGATCCTGACCCTGCTGACCAGGGAGCCGGCCGGTGTCCTCGCGGCCCTCGCCGAGCGCAATGCCCTGCGTGGCCTGGAAGTGCGGGGTGCGACGCTCGAAGACGTGTTCCTGGAGCTGACCGGGCGGGAGTATCGCGCATGAGGGGCGGGTTCGCCGCGCTGGCCACCGCGATGCTGCGCGGTTTCGTCCGGGACAGGACGGCGCTGTTCTTCACGATCCTGTTCCCGCTGATGTTCCTGGTCGTGTTCGGCGGGATCTTCAAGGACCCGGGCACGCCCAGGGCGAAGATCGCCGAGATCGGCCAGGTAGCGCTGCTCGACCAGGCCCCGCCGGCCTCGATCTCGAAGGTCCTGGACATCACGAAGGAACCCGACCGGGCCAAGGCTCTCGAAGCCGTGCGCAAGGGCGACTACGCGGCGGCGGTCGAGGCGGACGGCGACCGGCTCGTCGTGCACTACTCGGCCGCCGACCAGGTGAAGGCCGGGATCGTGCAGGGCATCCTCGGTTCCATCGTGGACGAGGCGAACCGGGCCGGTGCCCCGCCGAAGTTCACGCTGTCGGCGGAGCAGGTCGAGGACGCCTCCCTCAAGCCGATCCAGTACCTGACGCCGGGGCTGCTCGCGTGGGCGATCTCGATGGGCGGCACGTTCGGCGCGGCGCTGACCCTGGTCGAGTGGCGGCGGAAGAAGATCCTGCGCCGGATCAGGCTGGCTCCGGTGAGCACGTTCACCGTGGTCAGCGCCCGGGTGTGGATCAGCATCCTGATCGCGCTGGCGCAGACCGGCATCTTCGTCGCGGTGGCGTCGATCCCGTTCTTCGGGCTGAGACTCTCGCCGACGTGGTGGATGACGATCCCGATGGTCGTCTGCGCGACGCTGGCGTTCCTGTCGATCGGGCTGGTGGCCGGGGCGTTCACGAAGACCGGCGAGGCGGCCAGCGCCGTGGCCAACCTCATCGTGCTGCCGATGGCTTTCCTGTCCGGAGCGTTCTTCCCGCTGGACAACGCACCGTCCTGGCTGAAGAACGTCGCCAGTGTCCTGCCGATGCGGCACGCGGTGCTCGGCATCCAGGACGTGATGGTGAAGGGGCTGCCGTGGACGAGCGTGCTGCCGGAGATGGGGATCCTGCTGGGCTTCGCCCTGGTGGTCGGTTTCCTCGCCACCCGGCTGTTCACCTGGGACGACGTGTGAGGGCTGAGGAGTCCTCAGAGGAGGAAACTGGCTCCGGCGGCCTCGATGGCCAGCAGCCCCGCGCGGAGCGCGTCCGCGGCCTCTCCGGCCCGGCCCTCGGCCAGCAGCCGCTCGGCGAGGAGGCGGTAGTGCCTGGCCAGCTCGACCGGGGAGTCGAAGCCCTGCAACGCTTCGCGCTCCCTCGCGTACCCCCCGACAGCGGACATGGCTTGAGTGTACGGAAGCTGACTGCTCAGTAAAGAGCTCAGAATATTGCTAAGGCAATTTTAAGGTTCCCGGGTGGGCAAAGGCTGGCAAATCCACCCATCAATCGATCATGGATCGACGCGCACGGCAGATCTTCACTGTACCCGGATCTGACGCTGACGATCTCCTGGGATTTCTCCCGCACAAGCCCTCAGATCGCCTCCTCGGCCCGGTCGCCCTGCCCCGTACGGGAGCGGGGGACGAGGGCCGCGCCGGCCGGCGGGCACAGCAGGTCGCGCACGCCGACCGCGGCGAGCACCCGGTCGACGAGCGGATTCTGGTTGTGCACAGTGAACTCGATGCCGAGCTGCCTGCTGATCCGGTAGGCCACGACCAGGATCCCGATCCCCGTGGAGTCCAGCAGGGTCACCCGCGCCAGGTCGACCCGGATCCGCGCCGGGCTGAGCTGGTCGATGGCCTCCGAGATGGACGTTCTGAGATCCGGTGCTGTCGCGTAGTCGATCTCACCTTGGACGGTGATGAGTACTTGCCGGCCCCCCAGGTCGGCAACGTCGACCGCAAACGTCATCCCGTGCTCCCCGGGCGTCGAGGGTGTGGGCGTATGCCTGATCACACCAGCGTAGCCTCGGTCAGGGCTCCCCGCCCGGTACCGTGCTGTCACGGCCAGATCATGCCAGCCGGCAGCCGGATATACCAGCCTGTACCCACTGATTGTGCATTTAATGCGAATCAGGCCACGGGACCGAACCCCGGCCGCGTGGCTCGCGACCGGGGAACAGCACCGTTTATTGATCTTCGTCTGGCCTGGCTGGACTGTTACCAGCCTCGCTACCTGGTACGAAGCCGCGGCGCGAACACCACGAGCGCCAGCGCGGCACAACCCAGCAGCCACAGCGCCGGAGCCCAGCCGGAACCGCCGGCCTCCTCGCCGTACCCACCGGCCTTACCGGACCGATGGTAGGCCGACCCGGGCAGCTTGTCGCCGTACCTGGCACTGACCAGCTTCTGGTACGCGGCAACACTCTTACCCTCGCCGACGGCGGCCCGGGCGTCGGCGTTGAGCGGGCTGACCGTCTCGCCACGGAGGACGTACCAGGCGTTGACCTGCGGCTCGTGGAACACGACCCCGCCGGCGCCGGCCGCAGAGGCGTAGCCCTGCTCGTCGCCGCCGGAGGCGATGTTGACGACAGTCCACGCCCCGTCCTTCTTGACCGTCCACACCGCCGCGGACCTGCCGCCGCCGGTGACGGTCGTGGCCACGTATTCGAGCGTCGCGACGGGAGCCTTCGGTGACGTGACGAACTCGGGGTTGAGGGTGAAGACAGCGACCGGGTCACCGGCCACAGTTGCGGAGTCCGCCGCGAGGAACTGGCTGGCCCGGGGCATGGCAGCCACAGCTGCCTGACGGGCGGCGTCGAGATCGGCCTGGCCCGGCGCGCTCACACCGGGAGCGGCCGAGGCGGGGCTGGCGGTCAGGAGGGCGGCGAGGACTGCGCCCGCGCCCGCGAAAAGCATTCTGCGCATGGTCACGGTCACTGTCCTCACATGCCGATCTGGTACAGGGAGTGGGTCCAGGAGAAGGAGCTGTTGTTCACGTAGTAGCTGTGGGTGCCCCAGTTGTAGCGGGTGCTCGAACCCCACGGGTTGCTCCAGTACACCCAGTTGCTCGCGGTGTCGTAGCCGTAGATGTTCATCATGTGCCCGCCGCCGGAGGACCACTGGATCCTGGTCATGATCGGCCGGTTGGCGTTGATCTCGGTCTGCACGGTGCTGTAGTACAGCCAGCCGGTCACGTACCGGCCCGGCGCGATGCCGATCTCCCAGAAGGCCTCCTGGTCGTTGGCCAGCGTCGCCTGGTTGTTCGGGCAGCTGGAGTTCATCGACCGGTTGAAGGCCAGGTTGCAGAACTGGTTCTGGCTGTAGGAGTAGCCGTAGTAGGCGGCGATCGAGTTACCGGTCGCTGCCCAGCACCAGTTCGAGTACTGCTGGACCTGCTGGGTGATGTTCAGCCTGCGCGAGGCGAGCAGGCCCTGGCTGGCAGTCGCCGAAGCCTGGCCTGCCGCCGGTCCGGCCGCTGGTGCCGCCGTGGCCGGCGAGGCCGGGAAGGCCAGCGCGGCGGCGAGGGCGATGGCGAGTGCCGCCGCCCGGCCCCACTGCTGTCTGCGGGTCATCACTGCTCCTGAGGGGTAGGAGTAAGGGGTGCGCACACGATCCGCCCGGCAGGCCCCCGGCACAACACCACAGCGTCAACCAGCGAGAACTCAGTGAATTGGGCACGCTCAGGGGTAGCGCGGAAGTGGCTGCCCTGTGAACATTCACAGACAACGGTGAACGCGACAACGGTGAACGTGAGTACACACAGCCCGGCCGGACGTCTGGGGAGGCGGAGTCGATGGGGCGTGATGACCTGACGGCCGTGTTACGCAGCGGCCCCTTCCACCTGGCGCTGCGCGCCGCGATCGAGGCCAGGGGGCTGGCGCTCCAGCGCATCCAGTTCCGGCTGGCCGAGCAGGGCCTGCACGTCGGCGTGGCGACCCTCTCGTACTGGCAGCAGGGCCGCCGCCGCCCCGAACGGCAGGACTCCCTGCGCGCCGTCAGCGCGCTGGAGGAGATCCTCGGCCTGCCGCCGTCGGCGCTGACCGTGCTGCTCGGCCCGCCCCGCCCGCGCGGCCGTGGCGCCGGCCTGCCCGCCGGTGCCCGCAGGTACGCGGAGCTGATCGCCCCGATCTCCGCGCTCGACCGGATCCTCGCCGACCTCGACAGCCCGGACGGGCGGCTGCACACCGTGAGCCTCTTCGAGGACGTGGAGGTCGGGCCGGACCGCTCGGCCGTGCGCCGCCGCTGCCTGCACGTGGTGAAGGCGCACCAGGAGGTCGACCGGTACGTGACGATCTTCCACGGGGACGCCGGCTGCGACGCCAGCCAGATCCACGTCGTGCCCGTCGCGAACTGCCGGCTCGGGCGCACCCGGCGCGACCTGCCGGAGGGGCTGGTGGTCGCGGAGCTCCTCTTCGACCGGACACTGCGGATCGGGGAGACGCACATCCTGGAGTACGAGATCCGCGACGGCAGCGGGGTGCTGTGCAGGGACTACCACCGCGGGGTGCGCTTCCCGACCGGGCAGCTCGTCATCCAGGTCAGGTTCGCGCCGGGGGTGCTGCCGGTGCGCTGCTACCAGTACACGAAGAAGTTCATCGACGGCCCGGACGTGGACCGCACGGAGCTCACCGTCACCGGCCACCGCACCGTCCACATGGCCAGCATGGACGTCGCCCCGGGGATTTCCGGAATCCGCTGGGACTGGGAGTAAACAGATCGGCGGCCTCACCGCCTTCTTCCTCGCGTAAGCGAAGCAGAGAGGATGTGCGGTGTGACGTTCGAGGAGTACGTGACCACCCGCGGGCCCAGCCTGGTCCGCCTGGCCAGGCTGCTGACCGGTGATCACGACCGCGCGCAGGACCTGGCGCAGGACGTGCTGGCCAAGGCCTACGTCCACTGGCGCCGGATCGCCGGAATGGACCAGCCTGACCTCTACGTCCGCAAGATGCTGGTCAACGCGAACCGTTCGTGGTGGCGGCGCCTGTCCCACCGCGAGCTGACCCTGCCGGACCCCGGGAAACCGGTACCGGTCGCCAGCGCCGAGTCCGCGCTGGCCGAACGCGACGCCCTGTGGCGCCAGATCAGGGCACTGCCCGGTCAGCAGCGCGCGGCCATCGTCCTCAGGTACTACGAGGACCTGGACGACACGACGATCGCGCAAATCCTCGACTGCTCCCCGGCCACCGTTCGGGTGCACCTCTCCCGTGCGCTGGCCAAGCTCCGGCACCAGCAGGTGCCAGCCGTCACAGGAGGAAAGCCGTGAGCATCGAGCAGGACATCACCAGAACCCTTACCGCGCACGAAGGCGGCGAGATCGACACGACCGGGCTGCTCGCGGGGGCGACCCGGCTGGGCAGGGCCCGCAGGCTCCGCCGCAACACCGCCGTCGCGCTCGGCGCGGTCGCGGTACTCGGCATCGGCCTCGCCGTCCCAGCGCTGCTGCCGGAGAGCGGCACGCCACCCGCCTCGGTGGCCCCGGCCGGGAAGGTGTTCCCGAACCTGCCGCAGGTGCGGGACAAGGTACCCGCCAGCCAGGACCCGAAGGTGGTCGGCTCGGATCCCCAGCTCGTCCACCTCACGCTCGACCCGGCACTCCAGACGCCCGGCATGACGGCGGGGTTCACCTCCCAGCTGGGCGAGGAGCGGCTGGGACTGGTGGAGCGGCGCTCCGACGCGAAGCCGGGCCTGACCGGCACGATCGTGAGCGCTGGCAGGCAGGCGTTCGTCATACCGGCAGCGGACTTCGAGCGGGACACCACCGTCGGGGGCAAGCCAGCCAAGCTCTTCGTGGGCCGCGCGGTCCCGGACCGCCCCAAGTACGCGGTCTCCTGGGTCGCGGATCCGGGGATCCCCGTCACGGTGTACGAGGGCTTTTCGGAGGAGGCCGTGATGCGGGTGGCCAACGGGCTCCGGTTCGACACCGTGGTCGGATGCAAGTCCCGGATCACGGCGACCGCGTTGCCCAAGGGGCCCTCGCAGTACTCGTGCCAGGGCATGGTGGACGACACGGGCGCGATCACCAGCACCACCCTGGGCTTCAGCCCTGACATGCGGATCGAGGAGATGCCCAAGTACACGAGGCCCGCGCCGGGAGCGCCGAACACGACCGTCGGCGGCCGGACCGCCTACTGGACGGACCGCTCGTCGCCGGGCCGGCCCCAGTGGGAGCTGATGGTCGACGACTGGAACGGACGGCAGGTGGTCATCAGCGTCGGCAGTTCCTTCACCCTGGACGATGCCCGGATGATCGCCGAAGGCCTGCGCTGGGGTTGATCCCGGATCCGTGCCGAGTAGCCCATGTATAGCCGGGGGCCGGGCGGGAAGCCATAGTCTGTCGGCATGAGGGTGGAAGTTTCCACACGGCTAGAGGTCGACGCGCCGCCGGAGCGGGTCTACGGGGCACTCGTGGACTGGGAACGGCAGGGCGAGTGGGTCCCGCTGACCACTGTGCGGGTCCTGGAGGGCGACGGCACGGTGGGGAGCCTGGTCGAGGCGGTCACGGCGCTGGGCCCGTTCCGGCTGGTCGACCTGATGCGGGTCGGCCAGCTGGAGGCGCCGTACCGGATCAAGGTCCTGCACTGCGGCAAGCAGCTCAAGGGCCCTGGCCTGCTGGAGTGCACCAGGCTGCCAGCCGACCGGACCAGGCTGACCTGGGCCGAGTCCCTGGACGTGCCGGCCGTGGTCGGCTTCTGCTGGCCGGTGCTCCGCCCGTTCGGCGCGCTGCTGCTGCGGGCCGGCCTGAAACGGCTGGCCCGGAACCTGGCCCGCCCGGTCGCCGCCTGAGTCAGGCAGCGGCCGGGCGGGAAACAGCGGGACTAGGAAGCGATCAGCGCCTGGTACGCCGCCTCGTCGAGCAGCTCACCGGCCTCCTTGACCTCCACGCGGAACAGCCAGCCCTCGCCCTGCGGGTCCGAGTTGATCAGGGAAGGGTCGTCGATGACGGCCTCGTTGCGGGCGACGACGACCCCGGTGACGGGGGCGTACAGCTCGCTGACCGACTTGGTGGACTCCAGCTCGCCGCAGGTGTCCCCGGCGGTGATCTCGGTGCCCGGCTCGGGCAGCTCCACGTAGACGATGTCGCCGAGCGCCTCCGCCGCGTACGGGGTGATGCCCACGGTGGCCGGCTCGTCGCCGGTGATCCACTCGTGCTCGGCGGTGTAGGACAGGCTCACGACTTGCTCCTTCGGTAGAACGGCAGTGAACTGAGGTCGACAGGTTCGAGGGTGCCGCGGATGTCCACGGCGAGCGGGGCGTTCACTGTGGACACGTAGGCCATCGCGATCGGCCGGCGCAGGCTCGGGGACGCGGCCCCGGAGGTGACCTCGCCGACCGGCTCGCGGGTACGGGCGTCCACGACGGGCTGGCCGGCCCGCAGGACGCGGCGGCCGTTGGACACCAGCCCGACCAGCCGTTTCCTGCGCGGGGACTCGGCGGCGGCCGTCAGCGCCTCGCGGCCCACGAAGTCGCCGGGCTTGTCGAGCCGGACGACCCGGCCGAGGCCGGCGTCGTAGGGGGTGGTGGAGGCGTCCAGCTCGTGGCCGTAGAGCGGCATTCCGGCTTCGAGGCGCAGGGTGTCCCGGCAGGCCAGCCCGGCCGAGCGCAGGCCGTGCGGCTCGCCGGTCGCCGACAGCGCCCACCAGACGGCAGAGGCGTGCTCGGCTGGCACGTACAGCTCGAAGCCGTCCTCTCCCGTGTACCCGGTCCGGGCCACGAGCAGCGGCACGTCGTTGATCATGCCGGGGGTGATCGAGTAGTACGGCAGGCCGCCGAGGTGCGCGTCGCAGATCAGGGCGAGGATGCCGGCCGCGCTCGGGCCCTGCAGGGCGATGAGCGACTGGTCGATCCGGGTGACCTGGGCGTCGAAGGCGGCCAGCCGCACGCTCAGCACCTCGTGCACCAGGCTCGTGTTGCCGGCGTTGGCGACCAGCATGAACTGGTCTTCCTCCAGCCGGTACACGATGAGGTCGTCGAGGATGCCCCCGTCGGCCTGGCAGATGAGGGTGTAGCGGGCCTGGCCGGGCTTGAGCTCCGACAGCCTGCCGACCAGCGCGTAGTCCAGCGCCTCGGCGGCCTGCCAGCCGGTGAACTCGAACTGGCCCATGTGGCCCAGGTCGAACATGCCGGCCGAGGCCCGCACGGCCAGGTGCTCGGCGGTCTCGCTGCCGTAGCGCAGGGGCATCCGCCAGCCGGCGTAGTCGGTCAGCGTCGCGCCCAGCGCCAGGTGATGCTCATACAGTGCAGTGCGCACAGGAGGCTCCCACGGTCGATTGGGTGTGCCTCCCCCTCTGTCATCGGAACCTGAGAGCTTCACCGCCCGTTTCCGGGAGCGGCTTGCACCGTGGGTGAGCCCCGGCGTGACCGGGACTGCTTTCCAGAGTTGCCTAACCCGGGCGGTAACTGGGCCTGAGAGTGTGCGGGGAGTCTTGCTCCTTCGGCGCGGCCATTGGGACTGGCCGTCTCTCCCGCCCGGGATCATGGGCTTGTGCAGTTGTGGCGCTGAGCCTAGGTGCCTGCCGGGGAGGCGGTCAAGGCAGGGTCCCAGCTGCTGGGCTGGGCAATTGGCAAAACCCAATTTTGTGTACCCGGAACGCCAATGTGCCCTAAAGTCCGCGAACCAGGCCACCGGCCGCGCGGCCGAGCCTACCCTGGCGGAAGAGCCGGAAGATCGGATCGGCGGCCGGGCCAGGCCCAGGCGGCCGGAGCGTCGAGGGGGACGGCCATGTCCGAACCAGCCAATGCCCTGCCAGCGGGTGCCGGAGGACTGCCAGAACCCAGCGGGCGGCCATCGCCAGCCGCGGCCGCGCCGGTACCTGACTCCATCCTCGACGTCGTCACCGCTGGCCTGGGCCGCCGCGAGCAGCACCCGAAGCGGGTGATCGTGATCGGGGCTGGCATGGCCGGGCTGGTCGCGGCGTTCGAACTCCAGCGGCAGGGCCACGAGCCGGTCGTGCTGGAGGCCCAGAACCGGGTCGGCGGCCGGGTCTACACGATGCGCGACTTCGCCCCCGGCCTGTACGCGGAAGCCGGCGCGATGCGCATCCCGCGCGTGCACACCCTGACCCTGGAGTACTGCAAGCTGTTCGGGCTGAAGATGCGGCCGTTCGTGATGGGCAACGCGCGGACACTGCTGCACGTGGCCGGCCGGACGATGACGTTCGCCGACGCCGACGCCGACCCGGGGCGGCTGCCGTTCCAGCTGACCGAGGCCGAGCGCGGCAAGACGTGGATGCAGATGTGGGACGAGGCGACGGCGGAGATCAAGCAGGCGTACGACGAGGCTGGCCAGGCGGGCTGGGAGCGGATCGTCCAGCAGTACGACGACATGTCGCTGCGGGAGTTCCTGGAGCACAAGGGCTGGTCGGAGGGCGCGATCGAGATGTACGCGATCCTCAGCTTCCGCGAGCAGAACATGAACACCGCGGTCATCGAGCAGTTCTTCGAGCTGATCGGCCGGTCCTTCGAGGACATGAGGTACATCGAGGGCGGCACGGACCTGCTGGCCCGGGCGTTCTACGAGCGGATCGAGCAGTGCGTCCGGTTCGGCGCGGCCGTGAAGGCGATCGAGCAGGACGCCGACGGGGTGACTGTCCACTATGCCAACGCGGCCGGCCGGTTCTCCGAGCGCGGCGACTACGCGATCTGCACGCTGCCGTTCCCGGTGCTCAGCAACATCGAGGTCAGCCCGGCCCTGTCGCCGTCCAAGCGGCAGGCGATCCGCGAGCTGCGGTACAACGCGTCGACGAAGATCCTGTTCCAGGTGCGCCGGCGGTTCTGGGAAAGCGAGCCGTACGGGATCGTCGGCGGCACGACGGCCACCGATCTGCCGATCCGCCGCGTCGTCTACCCCTCGGCCGCCGACCCGGACTCCGAGCGCGGCATCCTGCTCGCCAGCTACACCTGGGGCCAGGACGCGCTGCGCTGGGGTTCGATGTCCGAGAAGGACCGGATCGAGGAGGCGCTGGAGGACGTCGCGAAGATCCATCCGGAGATCCGGGAGGAGTTCGAGGTGGGCGCGTCACACGCCTGGTTCAGCGATCCCTACGCCGGCGGGGCCTTCGCGCAGTTCGAGCCGGGCCAGGCGACCCGGATGCAGAAGCACATCCTGGCGCCGGAGGGCCGGATCTACTTCGCGGGCGAGCACTGCTCGCTCTACCACGCGTGGATCCAGGGCGCTCTCGAGTCGGGCATCCGCGCCGCCGCCACGATCCACAGCCTCCCAGCCCCCGAAACCGCCCGCGAACTCATCACGGTATGAGCAGGCTTGATCCTCGCCTTTGATCTTGATCTGAGGCGAGGTGGCCCGGTGAGCGGAAATCTGATCGCAGACGCGGAAGCCCGTGTACTGGTTGTACACGGGCTTCTGCGTTGCGCAGCTCAGATTTTCGCTCACCGGGTCGGCACTACTCAGAGGCGTCTTCCTTGACCTTGTCCATGTCGAGGTCGCGGGCCTTCTGGAGCAGGTCCTCGAAGGCGGCGGCCGGCAGCGCGCCCGGCTGCGAGTACACGACGGTCTTGTCGCGCACGATCATCAGCGTGGGGATGGACTGGATGCCGAAGGTCGCGGCCAGTTCCTGCTCGGCTTCCGTGTCGATCTTGCCGAACACGATGTCCTCGTGGGTCTCCGAGGCGGCTTCGAAGGTCGGGGCGAACCGCACGCACGGCCCGCACCAGCTCGCCCAGAAGTCGAGGACGACGAAGTCGTTGTTGCCGACGACGTCGTTGAAGTTGTCCTTGGTGACTGTGACCGTTGCCACTATCGCTCCCTAAGTTTCACGCCTGCTTCACCCAGCCAAACGTTACGGTAGGGCGGCCGTGTTCCCCGCCCGACTTGTCCGTGGATCACACCACCAAAATCTGATCTTGGGACAAAGTCGCCGCACCCGCACAGCATGTGCGATCCCGTACCCGATGTCGATGGCTCAATGGGTCGTATCGCGAAGACCGGAGGGCGTTATGGCCGAGATCGAACAGTTTGCATATGGCTGGATCAACCCGGTGGTCTCGTATGTCATTGCGGCCTTCGGCTGCGCGATCGGCCTGATCTGCACAGCGCGGGCCCGTGAGGCCCGTGCCGGTGCCCACCGGGAGAAGTGGCTCGTCCTGGGCGCGCTGGCCATCGGAGGTACCGGGATCTGGCCGATGCACTTCATCGCCATGCTCGGCTTCGACGTGCCGGGCTCGATCGTCAGGTACGACGTGTCGCTCACCACGGCCAGTGCGCTGATCGCGGTGCTGGCCGTCGGGATTGGACTGTTCATTGTGGGCCACGGCCAGGCATCCCTGCTCCGGATCATGCTGGGCGGCATCTTCGCCGGCCTCGGCGTGGCCGCGATGCACTACACCGGCATGGCGGCGATGCGGGTCGGCGGCTCGATCGCGTACGACCCCGTGGTCTTCACCGCGTCCGTCCTGATCGCCGTCGTCGCCTCGGCCGTGGCGCTGTGGTTCACCGTGAACGTCCGGGGCTGGGGCCCGATCGTCGTCGCCGCCCTGATCATGGGCGTGGCCGTGGTCGGCATGCACTACACCGCGATGTTCGGCGTCGAGGTCCACCTGCACCGGATCGACGGGCCGGTCGACGGGGTGAACCCCTTCCTCCTGGTCGCCCCGATCACCCTGCTGGTGAGCTGCGCCCTGGTCGGCCTGATCTTCAGCGTGCTGGCCCCGCCGGCCGAGGACGAGGCCGACATCGTCGCCGGGCTGTCCCCGCTGTCGGACCTGCCGCCGGAGCGGGCCGGAGCGCTGCTGCCCCGGCGGGTGGCCCGTTCCACGCCACCAGCCTCCCGGCCACTGGCCCGGCCAGCGGCCTCACCCCGGCCAGCACCGTCCAGGCCCCTGCGCACGCCCTGACTGGTTACGCTCTGTACATGATCGATGTCAAGGACGCGCCGGACCTGAACCGGTACGAGATCCACGTCGACGGGGAGCTGGCGGGCCTCACGGAGTACCGGCTGGCCGCTGGGCAGATCTCCTTCACGCACACCGAGATCGCCGAGGTCTTCGGCGGCCGGGGGCTGGCCGGGCAGCTCGTGCGGTACGCCCTGGACGACGTCAGGTCCCGCGACCTCGCTGTCCTGCCGTTCTGCCCGTACGTCCGCTCCTACATCAAGCGCCACCCCGCTTACCTGGATCTGGTGCCGGAAACCCAGCGGGAGAGGTTCGACCTGCCATGAGCCGGAAGAGCTACCCCGGAGAGCAGGTCACGGTGAGCTTCGACGGGGACCTGTGCCGGCATGCCGGCCGGTGCGTGGCCGGCCTGCCGGAGGTCTTCGACACGGGCAGGCGGCCGTGGATCCTGCCGGACGCCGCCGAGGCGGGCGCCGTGATCGCCCAGGTCGGCCGGTGCCCGTCCGGAGCGCTCCGGATCGAGCCCCGTTCCTAGCCGACGCCGAGCTGGGTGAGGCGGGCCGGGTCGGCGAGTACGTCGATCGCGACGATCAGCCCGTCCGTGACGACGAAGGCCATGGTCGCCACCGGCCGGCCGTTCGCGACCACGACCACGCCCGCCGCGCCGTTGATGAGGGCCGCCCGGGCGTGCGGCGCGAACTGGCCGAACAGCACAGCCTGCCCGGCGACGGTCCTCGCGCCCGACAGCATGACGTTGAGCGCCGGCCGGGCCGGGCCGCCGGTCGAGCGGATCACGACGTCCGGGTGCAGGATCGTGAGCAGCCGCTCGAAGTCGCCGTCGCGTACGGCAGCGAAGTAGGCGCTCACCACCTCGCGCTGCCTGCCCAGGTCGGGATCGGGTACCGGGGCGTGGCCCTGGACGCGCCGCCGCGCCCGGCTGGCGAGCTGCCGCGTGGCGGCCGGTGTCTTGCCGAGAACGGGAGCGATCTCCTCGAACGGCACGGCGAACATGTCGTGCAGGACGAACGACAGCCGCTCGGCCGGGGACAGCGTGCCGAGCACGACCATCAGGGCCAGCCCGACCGAGTCGGCCAGCTCGGCCTCCCGTTCGGGATCGGCGCTGTCCTCGTAGCTGATGACCGGGTCGGGGGAGGCGGCGAAGTCCAGCACGTCCTCGCGGCGGGCGGTGCGGGCCCGGAGGACGTTGAGGCAGATCCGTCCGACCACTGTGGTCAGCCAGGCCCCGAGGTTGTCGATAGTGGCGGCGTCGGTGCGGCTGAGCCGGATCCACGCTTCCTGCACGGCGTCGTCGGCCTCGGAGAGTGAACCGAGCACGCGGTACGCGACGCTCTTCAGCTGCCGCCGGTGCTCCTCGAACCGCCGCGCCAGCTCATCAAGATCGTTGCTCGCCACGGCCACACCCTAAAGGCCGTCCGGCGGGCCGGATCAGCCGGCTGCTGGGGCACCGCGAGTTCAGGATGGCGGAGCGTGCCCGCCGATCCGGCTGGTGAGCTGGGCTGCCGCCGCTCGTACCTCGGCGGCCAGCTCCGGCCACCGCACGCCGCACTCCGCAGTCCGCCCGGCTGGTTCACAGAGGTGGCGGAAGGTCACGCTGATCGCGGCCACGGGACGGCCACCGTGGTCGAAGCAGGCGGCGGCGACGGAGGCGAAGCCCGGGGTCACGTACCCGTCCTCCACGCTCCAGTCCTGCTCGGCCGCGAGCAGCCGCCGGAGGGCCGCGAGGGAGCGTGGTCCGCGGCCGGTCCGGTCCACAAAGGACGAGACGCGCGGGAACAGTGCCCGGACCTGGGCGGCCGGCAGGTGCCCCAGCAGCGCCCGGCCCGCGGCCGTCAGCTGGGCCGGGAGCCGGACGCCGATGTCGGTGACGAGGGTCTGCGGGTTCCTGGGCTGCTCCTTGAGCAGGTAGAGCGTCTCGGCGCCGTGGAGGACGCCGAGGTGGGCCGTCCGGCCGGTCGCGTCGACGAGACCCTGGAGGAGCGGGCGGGCCAGGCGTTCCAGTGGCTCGTGGCGCAGGTACGCGGAGCCGAGCTCGAAGGCCGCGACACCCAGCCCGTACCGCCGCTCCTCCGGCAGGTGGGTCACGAAACCGGCCTCTGCCAGCTCGGCGAGCAGGTGGTACGTCGTGGACCTGGGCAGCCCCAGCTCCCTGGCCAGCACCGACGCCGACTGCGGGCCGGGCCTGCTGGCCAGGTGCAGGAGGATGCCGAGCCCCTGGCGGAGCGCCGGAACGTTACTGGTCACCTGTCTGGTATACCAGACAGCAATCGGCTGGAAGCCCTTCGCCCGGCGGGCTCCAGCCGGTGTGATGGTGGGCATGAAGGTACTCGTCGGCCCAGCCCCCCTTAGCCCAGCAGAGGTCGTCGCGGTCGCCAGGCACGGCGCTGCCGTCGAGCTGACCGATGCCGCGCTGGAGGTTCTCGCCCAGTCCCGCACGGCCGTCGAGGCCCTGGCGGAGGCCGAGACCCCGTCGTACGGCGTCTCGACCGGCTTCGGCGCGCTCGCCACCCGGCACATCGCGCCCGAGCTGCGCGCGCAGCTCCAGAAGTCGCTCGTCCGCTCGCACGCGGCCGGCGCCGGTCCCGAGGTGGAGGAGGAGGTCGTCCGGGCGCTCATGCTGCTGCGCCTGCACACCCTCGCCACCGGCCGGACCGGTGTGCGGCCCGGCACGGCGCAGACGATGGCCGCCCTGCTCAACGCCCGGATCACTCCGGTGGTGCACGAGTTCGGCTCGCTCGGCTGCTCCGGTGACCTCGCCCCGCTGTCCGCCTGCGCGCTGGCCCTGATGGGCGAGGGCCAGGTCCGGGTGAACGGCGAGCTGCAGGATGCCGCCGCCGCGCTGAAGAACGCCGGCATCGAGCCCGTCGAGCTGCGCGAGAAGGAGGGCCTGGCCCTCATCAACGGCACGGACGGCATGCTCGGCATGCTCGTTCTCGCCCTGGAGGACCTGCGGGACCTGCTCGACGTCGCCGACGTGACGGCCGCGATGACCATCGAGGCGCTGCTGGCGACCGACCGGGTCTTCGCACCGGAGCTGCACGCCCTGCGCCCGCACCCCGGCCAGCAGGTCGCGGCCGCCCGGCTGGTCAAGCTGCTCGCCGGTTCGAAGATCATGGAAAGCCACCGGGGCCCGGACTGCAACCGGGTCCAGGACGCCTACTCGCTGCGCTGCACGCCGCAGGTCCACGGGGCCGTGCGCGACACCGCCGACTACTGCGCGACCGTGGCCGGCCGGGAGCTGGCCAGCGCCGTCGACAACCCGGTCGTCCTGCCCGACGGCCGCGTCGAGTCCAACGGCAACTTCCACGGGGCTCCGGTCGCCTACGCGCTGGACTTCCTGGCCATCCCGATCGCCGACCTGGCGAGCATCGCCGAGCGCCGGACCGACCGGATGCTCGACGTGGCCCGCTCGCACGGCCTGCCGGCCTTCCTCGCCGACGACCCGGGCGTGGACTCCGGGCACATGATCGCCCAGTACACGCAGGCCGCGCTGGTCAGCGAGCTCAAGCGCCTGGCGAACCCGGCCAGCGTCGACTCGATCCCGTCCTCAGCGATGCAGGAGGACCACGTGTCGATGGGCTGGAGCGCCGCGCGCAAGCTCCGCCGCTCGGTGGACGCGCTCCGCAAGGTCCTCGCGATCGAGCTGCTCACCGCAGCCCGGGCGATCGACCTGCGCAAGCCGCTGACCCCGGGTGCCGCGACGGGGGCGGCTGTGGCCGCTCTGCGGGTACACGTGGAAGGCCCTGGACCGGATCGTCACCTGGCGCCGGAGATCGCGGCCGCCGAAGAACTCATCGCCTCTGGCGCCCTGCTCGCCGCCGTCAACAAGGAGATCGCATGACCACCCCAGGTCCTCGCACCGTGCGGGCCCCGCACGGCACCGAGCTGAACACGAAGAACTGGCAGACCGAGGCAGCGCTGCGGATGCTGCTGAACAACCTCGACCCGGACGTGGCCGAGCGCCCCGACGACCTGGTGGTCTACGGCGGCACCGGCAAGGCTGCCCGGGACTGGGCCAGCTTCGAGGCGATCACCCGGGCGCTGTCCACTCTGGAGGCTGACGAGACCCTGCTGGTCCAGTCGGGCCGTCCGGTCGGCGTGTTCCGCACGAACGAGTGGGCGCCGCGTGTCCTCATCGCCAACTCCAACCTGGTCGGCGACTGGGCGAACTGGCCGGAGTTCCGCCGGCTGGAGGCGCTCGGCCTGACCATGTACGGCCAGATGACCGCCGGTTCCTGGATCTACATCGGCACGCAGGGCATCCTCCAGGGCACATACGAGACCTTCGCGGCCGTGGCCAACAAGCGCTTCGGCGGTACCCTGGCCGGCACCCTGACCCTGACCGGCGGCTGCGGCGGCATGGGTGGCGCCCAGCCGCTCGCCGTCACGATGAACGACGGCGTGTGCCTGATCGTCGACGTGGACCCGGTCCGCCTGCGCCGCCGCGTCGAGACCCGGTACCTGGACGAGGTCGCCGGCAACCTGGACGAGGCCGTGGAGAAGGCCCTGGCTGCGAAGGCCAGCCGGACGCCGCGCTCGATCGGTGTCGTCGGCAACGCCGCGACCGTGTTCCCCGAGCTGCTCCGCCGGGGTGTCGCGATCGACATCGTGACCGACCAGACCAGCGCCCACGACCCGCTGTCGTACCTGCCGGAGGGAGTCTCCGTCGAGGACGGCCCAGACTACGCGGCGAAGAAGCCCGCCGAGTTCACCGACCGCGCGCGTGCCTCGATGGCCAAGCACGTGGAGGCGATGGTCGGCTTCCAGGACGCCGGTGCCGAGGTCTTCGACTACGGCAACGCGCTGCGCGGCGAGGCCAAGCTCGGCGGCTACGAGCGGGCCTTCGACTTTCCCGGCTTCGTGCCTGCCTACATCCGGCCGCTGTTCTGTGAGGGCAAGGGCCCGTTCCGCTGGGCTGCGCTGTCCGGCGACCCGGAGGACATCCGCAAGACCGACCAGGCGATCCTCGAACTCTTCCCCGAGAACGAGTCGCTGCACCGCTGGATCACGATGGCGGGGGAGAAGGTCGCCTTCCAGGGCCTCCCGGCCCGGATCTGCTGGCTCGGCTACGGCGAGCGGCACCTGGCTGGCCTCAAGTTCAACGAGATGGTGGCCAGCGGCGAGCTGTCGGCTCCGATCGTGATCGGCCGCGACCACCTCGACTGCGGCTCGGTCGCCTCCCCGCAGCGGGAGACCGAGGCGATGGCCGACGGCTCGGACGCGATCGCCGACTGGCCGATCCTCAACGCCCTGCTCAACACGGCCTCGGGCGCGAGCTGGGTCAGCCTGCACCACGGCGGCGGCGTCGGCATCGGCCGGTCCATCCACGCCGGCCAGGTCGTGGTCGCCGACGGCACCGAGCTGGCGGCGCAGAAGATCGAGCGCGTGCTGACCAACGACCCGGGCATGGGCGTGATCCGGCACGTGGACGCCGGTTACCCGATCGCCGACGAGGTCGCGGACAGCCGTGGCGTCCGCATCCCGATGCGGGAGTCCGGCGAGGTCCCGAAGCCGGCCCAGGGCTGAGAGAGGCTTCCCCGGATGGTTATGCAGACGTACTGGTGTGAGCACGCCTGGCTGCCGTCCGGGGTGGCCGAGGCTGTCGAGATCACCGTCGGCAGTGGGCGGATCGTGGCGGTGGAGACCGGCCAGCCCAGCACCGGTGAGGTGCTGGCCGGTCTCACCGTGCCCGGATTCGCCAACGCCCACTCGCACGCCTTCCACCGGGCGCTGCGCGGCCGGACGAGGGGCGACAGCTTCTGGAGCTGGCGTGAGGGCATGTACGAGCTGGCGGAGCGCCTGACGCCCGACAGTTACCTCAAGCTGGCCCGCGCCACGTACGCCGAGATGGCCGTGGCCGGGGTCAGCGCGGTCGGCGAGTTCCACTACCTGCACCACGGCCCTGGTGGCCGCCCGTACGCCGACCCGAACGCGATGGGTGAGGCCCTGATCCAGGCCGCGCGGGAAGCCGGCATCCGCCTGACCCTCCTCGACACGTGTTACCTGGCCGGCGGCATCGGCGTCGAGCCGAACGAGACGCAGCGCCGGTTCTCCGACGGCGACGCGACGGCGTGGCAGGACCGGGTACGCGCGCTGAAGGCCGACGACAACACCGTCATCGGGGCCGCGATCCACTCGGTGCGCGCGGTCCCGCGTGATCAGCTGTCTCTTGTGGACAATGGCGGCCCGCTGCACGTGCACCTCTCCGAGCAGCCCGCCGAGAACGAGCAGTGCCTGGCGGCCTACGGAGTCACGCCCACCAGGCTCCTGCACGAGGCCGGGGCGCTGCACGCCCGCACGTCAGCCGTCCACGCGACGCACCTGACGGCTGAGGACATCAGCATCCTGGGCTCGACGGGTACAACATCGTGCTTCTGTCCCACGACGGAGGCCGACCTGGCCGACGGCATCGGCCCGGCACGCGAGCTGGCCGACGCTGGCAGCCCCCTGTCGCTGGGCAGCGACCAGCACGCCATCATCGACCCTCTCGAAGAGGCCCGCCGCCTGGAGCACCACGACCGGCTCCGCACCGGCCAGCGGGGCCGCTTCACGGGCGGCGAGCTGCTCACGGCACTGACCAACCACCAGAGCCTGGGCTGGGGACTGGCCGGCGCCATCATGCCCGGCGCGGCGGCGGATCTGGTCACCATCAATATGGACACGGTACGCACGGCGGGTGCGGCACCGTCACAGATCCTGCTGGCCGCCTCAGCGGCGGACCTCGCGCGCGTCATCGTCGGCGGCGAGACGATCGCGAAGAACGGCGTGCACACCCGGCTGGGCAACGTGGGCGCACTCCTGGCAGAAGCCATCACGGAGGTGTACGAGTGAGCAGCACCCTGATCACGAACATCGGCGAACTGTTCGGCGCCGAAGGCGACGCCCTCGTCATCGACGGCGACCGCATCGCGTGGATCGGCACAGGTTCGCAGCCCGCCGACAACCACTACGACGCCGGCGGCCGCGCCGTGCTTCCCGGCTGGGTCGACAGCCACAGCCATCTCGTCTTCGCCGGCGACCGGACGGCCGAGTTCACCGCCCGCATGGCAGGCCAGGCATACGCGGCCGGCGGCATCTCCGTCACGGTCAACGCCACGCGCTCGGCCTCCGACGCCGACCTCCAGGCTGGCCTCGGCCGCCACGTCGCCGAAATGCTCGCCAACGGCACGACGTGCATCGAGACCAAGACCGGCTACGGCCTGTCCACAGTGGATGAGACGCGCTCGGCCCGCATCGCCGCGTCGTCACCGTCCGTCGACGAGGTCACCTTCCTCGGCGCCCACCTCGTGCCACCGGGTGCCGACGCCGACGAGTACGTCAAACTCGTCGCCGGCGAGATGCTCGACGCCGTCGCCCCGTACGCGGGCTGGGCCGACGTCTTCTGCGAACGCGGCGCCTTCGACTACGACCAGTCCAGGACCGTTCTCGAAGCGGCAGCGGCGCGCGGCCTCGGCCTCCGCGTACACGGCAACCAGCTCGGCCACGGCCCCGGCGTCCGCCTCGCCTGCGAACTGGGCGCGGCCAGCGTCGACCACTGCACGTACCTGACCCCGGAAGACATCGGCATGCTGGCCTCGACGGGCACGGTCGCCACCCTCCTCCCGGCCACCGACCTGTCCACCCGCCAGCCGCTCCCCGACGCGCGAGCCCTGCTGGACGCGGGCGCCACCGTCGCACTCGCCTCCAACTGCAACCCGGGCTCGTCCTACACGTCCTCGATGGCGTACGTCGTCGCGACCGCCGTCCTCCAGATGCGCATGACCGTCGAGGAAGCCGTCACAGCCGCCACCCTCGGCGGCGCCAGGGCCCTCCGCCGCACCGACGTCGGCGTACTCCGCCCCGGAGCCCGCGCCGACCTCCACATCCTCGAAGCCCCCAGCGCCACCTGGCTCGCGTACCGCCCAGGAATGCCACTTACGCACGCCGTATGGCACAAGGGAACCCGCGTCCGCTAAGAGGTCCTCACTTCATGGCGGTGGTGCTATGGCGCAGTCCGGTCGTCTTCTGGAGCCGCCAGATTGCCGCCAGTCATTGAGTTGCCTATGGCTCGATGTTGTCTGGCCGCTGGCGTGCGGTAGTGATTACGCTGTGGTGGTCAGGTCTCCGTGGTTGGGAATGAAATCGAGTTTGCATTCTTCGTTACTCCAGACGGCTGGGAGAAAACCGAAGGTTCCCTGGCCGGCATCGAGAATAATCAGCGGTACACGATTTCGGGATGCCCAAGGCCGCTTTCGGTCGTCAGGCCGACGAGGCCTGCTGATTCTCGCCTGTAGTTTGCGATCCGCTAGATTTTGATTGCGTGTCAGTGCCCCGGCTGATAGTCAGCCGGGGCACTGCTTTCTGCTGTGTTCCTTCATGAATCCTTCAGCTTTTCGTGGTTAGCGTGCGCGTGATCCCTGCCCTCACAGTGGAAGGCTCACGTTGTCTACGAATCGAAGAAGGTATCTGCCTGCGGCACTCGGTGTGCTGCTCGCGGTGACCGTGCCGGGAGCGCCGCCCGCGTTGGCTGCTCCGGCCGAGAAACACGAGACGCCCAAGGCGCAGGCCGAGAGGTCCGTCGGCGGGCACTCTGCGAAGCCGGTGGCGGTACCCGAGCCGCCCAGCAAGCCGTTCAAGGGTGATGCTCCGGTGTGGCCGGAGGCCGGTACGGCGACCGTCGACTTTGGAGCGGCGGGCGCGCAGACGGTCGGGGCGGCCCGGGAGGTACCGAAAGCCGGTGCCCTGCCCGTCTGGCTCGAGCCGGCGAAGAAGGAAGGCGGGGCCCGGGTCGACGTACTCGACCGGGGCCAGGCCAAGAAGGCCGGCGTCGACGGCCTGCTCGTCCGGGTGACCGGGAAGGAAGCCAAGCCGGCAGCCGGTGTCGCGGCTGCCCGGGAGGACGCGGCCGGTACCAAGGCCAAGGTCACCCTCGACTACTCGAAGTTCCGCAACGCCTACGGCGGCGACTGGGCCTCCCGGCTGCGTCTCGTCAAGGTACCGGAATGTGGTTTGTCCACCCCGGAGAAGAAGGAATGCCGGCCGGAACCCGTCGCCGGCGCCGAGAACAATCTCGCGGCCGGCAAGGTCTCCGCGTTCATGGGCACGCAGGGCAGCACCCTGCTCGGCGTGACCGCCCCGCCGTCCGGCCCGGCCGGTGACTACGGGGCCACGAGCCTGACCTCCTCCGCGACCTGGTCTGGCGGCGGCAACTCTGGCGACTTCACCTGGTCGTACGCGCTGCGCTCGCCGCCAGCGCTCGGCGGGCCAGCCCCCTCCGTCGCCTTCGGCTACTCCTCGGCCAGCGTGGACGGCCGGATGGCCGCCTCGAACAACCAGCCGTCGTGGCTGGGCGAGGGCTGGGACTGGGATCCGGGCGCGATCGAGCGGAAATACATCCCGTGCGCCTCGGACATGACCAACAGCAACAACAACACCGAGAAGACCGGTGACCAGTGCTGGGGTACCGACAACGCCACCCTGGCCATGTCCGGTCACGCCGGCGAGCTCATCAAGGACGCCACGAACCCCAACCGCTGGCACCTCCGCAACGACGACGGCACGTACGTCGAGCGGCGGACCGGATCGGGCAACGGCGCCAAGGACGGCGAGTTCTGGGTCGTGACGACGACCGACGGCGTGCAGTACTGGTTCGGCAAGTCCGCCCAGTCCACGCTCACCGTCCCGGTCGCCGGTAACAACCCGGGGGAGCCGTGCCGGGCGAACGCGTTCGCGGACTCGTTCTGCACGCAGGCGTACCGGTGGAATCTGGAATACGTCGTCGACCTGCTCGGCAACACCCTGACGTACACGTACGGCAAAGAGACGAACAAGTACTCGAAGAACCTGAAGACCGACCAGGACCCGGTGCAGTACGACCGGTCCTCGTACCTCCAGCGGATCGACTACGGCACCCGCAGCGACCGCTCGGAGTCCGCGCCGATGCAGATCGTCTTCGAGACCGCCGACCGGTGCAAGCAGGACTGCGGCAACCACAACGCGGTCAACTGGCCCGACACCCCGTGGGACCAGGAGTGCACCGCGAAGCCGTGCAACACCGTCGCTCCGACCTTCTGGTCCACGAAGCGGCTGAGCAAGGTCATCACGAAGACCGGCGGTAACCCGGTCGAGGAGTGGGCGCTGACCCACACCTTCGAGGACCCGGGTGACGGCACCCGGGCCGGCCTGTGGCTCCAGAAGATCAGCCACAAGGGCCTCGTCGGCCAGACCACACCGGTCCCGGACGTCGTCTTCACCGGCACGCAGATGCACAACCGCGTCGACACCGTCGACCACTCGGCATCCATGAACTGGTGGCGCATCAAGTCGATCACGACCGAGTCCGGCGGCCTGCTCACCGTGTCGTACTCCGAGCGGGAGTGCGTCGCTGGCAGCAACATGCCGGACACGTCCAACCTGCAGGACAACAAGAAGCGGTGCTATCCGGTGCGCTGGCACCCGGACGGCGAGAAGGCCCCGGTGATCGACTTCTTCCACAAGTACGTGGTCACGGATGTCACCGAGGACGCCATCTTCGGCGGCAACATCCGGGCGATCACGCACTTCGACTACGTCGGCGACCCGGCCTGGCACTACTCCGACGACGACGGCATGGTCAAGGCCGAGGACAAGACCTGGTCGGTGTGGCGGGGCTACGGCGCTGTCCGTACCACCAAGGGCGACCCCGGCGAGCAGGAGATCACCGAGTCCCGCTTCTTCCGGGGCATGCACGGCGACAAGTACGGATCCGGTACCCGGAACGTGGACATGCCCGCAGCCGGCGGCGCACCGTCCATGAAGGACGAGGACGTCTTCGCCGGCATGACGCGCGAAACGATCGTCTACAACGGCACCGCTGAGGTCTCCGGCGAGGTCTACGTCCCGTGGCAGTCGTCGAAGGACAACGCGACCCGCACGTTCAACGGCGTCACGGTCAAGGCCAAGTTCACCAGCCCGGCGGGTGAGACGTACAAGCGGACCGCTCTCGATGGCGGCCGGCAGCCGATGACCACCAGCACCGTCACCACGTTCGACGACGACTACGGCACGCCCAAGCAGTCCGAGGACCGCGGCACGCCGGCTACCGGCGACGAGGGCTGCACGATCGTCTCGTACGCCCGGAACACTGGCGCGGCCTGGCTGATCGGTGCCGTGTCCCGCGAGCAGAGGTTCGCGACCGACTGCACCAGGGCAAGGGCCTCCGGGCTGACGGAACAGGAGGTCCTCGCCGACGAACTGACCTTCTACGACGGCCAGGCACACGGCGCTGCCCCGACCAAGGGCCTCACGACGAAGACCCAGGTCCTGAAGGCGTACCAGAACGGCACGCCGTCCTACGTGGACTCCTCGACGTCGGCGTACGACGCCTATGGCCGCCCGACCCGGGCAACCGACCTGCGCGGTGGCGCGACGACCCGGGAGTACACCCCGGCGGCCGGTGGCCCGCTGACCCAGGTCAAGGAGACCAGCCCGCTCGGCTGGACCAAGACCGAGACCTTCCAGCCGGCCTGGCACCTGCCGCTGACCAGTGTCGACGCCAACGGCCGCAAGGTCGAGTTCGCGTACGACGGTCTGGGCCGCCTGACCTCGGTGTGGAAGGCCGGCCGGGACCGCTCGCAGAACCAGTCGGCGAACATCACGTACGAGTATCTGGTCCGCAACGACGCTGCCTCGGCGGTGACGTCGAAGCGGCTGAACGCCTACGGCGGATACATCACGTCGCACGAGATCTTCGACGGCATGTGGCGTAAGCGGCAGACGCAGACTCCGGACGCCGCTGGCGGCCCCGGGACGATGCTCACTGACACTTACCACGACTCGGCCGGCCGAGTCTCGAAGCAGAACGACGCTTACTACTCGGGCAAGATCTCGCCCAGCACGGCGCTGTACATCCCGGAGGAGGTCATCCCGGCGCAGACCGTCAGCGTGTACGACGGCGCGGGCCGGGTCACCGACTCGATCCTGAAGACCAGCGCCCCGCAGGGCGGCAGCAACGGCGGCACGGAGAAGTGGCGTACGAAGACGTACTTCGCCGGCGACCGCACCGACGTGACCCCGCCACTCGGGGCCACCGCGACGTCTACAGTGGCCGATGCGTTCGGCCGGACGGGTGAGCTGCGCCAGTACCGCGGCCCGGTCCCCACGCCCGGCGTGGCCGGCAGCTACGACAGGACGGTCTACGAGTACGACCGCAAGGACCGGCTGTCGAAGGTGACCAGTCCGGCCGGCGCGGTGTGGACATACGAGCACGACCTGGTCGGCCGGACGGTCAAGACGACCGACCCCGACAAGGGCACGAGCACCTCGGTCTACAACGACGCCGGCGACCTGCTGTCGACGACCGACGGCCGGGGTACGACCCTCGCGTTCTCCTACGACACGATCGGCCGAAAGACCGGCGTGTACAAGGACTCGGTGGCCTCCGGCAACAAGCGGGCCGAGTGGTTCTACGACTCGCTCTCCAACGGTGACGTGGTCAAGGGCCAGCTCGTCAAGGCCGTGCGGTACCAGGGGGCCGACGCGTACGCGAAGGAGACCCTGAGTTACACGACCGACTACCAGCCGACCTTCGTGAAGCACACCATCCCGGGTACGAAGGTGGGCGGCTCCTACACCTACACGTACACCTACAACCAGGACGGCACTCCGGCGACGGTCCAGTTCCCGCAGACCGCCGACCTGAAGGCCGAGACGCTGACCTACGGTTACGACTCTCTCGGCCAGCCGGTGAAGCTCGACAGCAAGTACGGCGGCGAGCTGCTGAAGAGCATGGTGACGGGCACGAGCTACACCTCGTGGGGTGAGGTTGGTGCCTACACGCTGAAGTCCGGTACCGGCTCGTTCGTCGACGTGGTCAAGGACTACGAGCCCGTCACACGGCGGCTCCGCAAGTCGTGGGCGGTGAAGCAGATCGCGCCCGCGACGATCGCGGACGTCACTTACGCGCACAATCCGGCCGGTGACGTCACGTCTGTCTCGGACTCCGTCTCTGGCGACACCCAGTGCTTCACCATGGATCATCTGCGCCGCCTGACCGAGGCGTGGACCCCGGCCAGCCACGACTGCAACGCCGCCCCGTCCAATGGCTCGCTGGGCGGCCCGGCCAAGTACTGGCACACGTACGAGGTCGACGCCGCCGGCAACCGGAAGAAGCTCGTCGAGCACGAGACGGCCACCGGTGACCGGACGACCACGTACACCGTCAACCCTGGCAAGCACTCGCTGGCCAGCACCGCCACTGCCGACAACACGGGAACGAAGACCAAGAACTGGTCGTACGACCCGATGGGCAACATGCTGACCAGGCCCACCCCGTCCGACGGTACCCAGACGATGACCTGGGATGTGGAAGGCCGCCTGGACACCAGCACGGACGCGAGCGGCACGACGTCGTACGTGTACGACGTCGACGGCAACCGCATCCTCAGGCAGGACCCGCTGGGCACCACGCTCTACCTGCCCGGCCAGGAGGTCCGCAACACGTCCTCCACGGGCCTCAGGACCACCACCCGGCAGTACAGCCAGGGCGGCGGGATCATCGCCAACCGGGTCGCGGGCGGGCTCACGTGGATCGTCGGCGACACAGCCGGCACCGCCGAGATCACGGTCAACGAGAAAACCCAGGCCGTCGGCATCCGCCGCACGACGCCGTACGGTGCCGAGCGGCAGAAGTCGG
The DNA here is from genome assembly GCF_000379825.1 of Longispora albida DSM 44784. GTDB lineage: Bacteria > Actinomycetota > Actinomycetes > Mycobacteriales > Micromonosporaceae > Longispora > Longispora albida. The sequence continues at coordinate 312,752 of NZ_KB903833.1, read as the reverse complement.
GCACGTGGCCGACCTGGTTCGACAAGGGCTTCGCCGGTGGCACGCAGGACAACACTGGCCTGACCCACATCGGGGCACGCGAGTACGACCCGGACACCGGCCGCTTCGTCTCGGTCGACCCGGTGATCGACAACAACGACCCGCAGCAGCTGCACGGGTACGCGTACGGCAATAACAACCCGTCGAGCAACGTGGACGCCGACGGCCGCTGGGGCCTGCCGAAGTTCGTGAAGAACGCGGTGTCGTCGGTCAAGAACAGTGTGTCCAATGTGGTCAGCACGGTCGGTGAGGCCGCTAAGGCCACCGGCAAATGGGTCTACAACAACGCCGGCACAATCTCGACGGTTCTCTCCGTGGCGGCAGTCGCCTGCACAGTGATCCCGCCGTTGCAGGTCGCGGCCCCCTTCCTCGGAGCGGCGGCCACGGCGGTCGGCGCGATCGAGACCTACAAGTCGTGCAGCGAGGGCATGTCCGTCGACTGCGCGATGGGCCTGACCGAGCTCGTACCCGGCGGCCGGGTGGCTGGTAAGGCAGCTGAGGGTGCCAGGGACGCGGCGAAGGCAGGCAAGAGGACGTCACGGGCCGCTGACGAGGCCGGGGGCGCGGCGGAGACGGTTTCCGCGGTCAGCTGCCCGATCGGTGGCGGTGGCGGGAAGAAGGGGCACAGCTTCGACCCGGCGACGCCGGTGCTGATGGCCGACGGCAGCACGAAGGAGATCGCGGCGGTTCAGACCGGTGACCAGGTGCTGGCCACCGATCCCGGTACCGGTGAGTCCACGGCCCAGCCGGTCACGGACCTGCACCGCAACCTCGACATCGAGCTGACAGACCTCACGGTCACCAAGTCCGACGGCACCTCCGCGCTGCTCCAGACCACGCAGAACCACCCGTTCTGGGACGCGACCACCGGCCAGTGGGCCGATGCCGCACAGCTCGAACCGGGCCACCTCCTCCTGTCCAGCACCGGCGAACTCGTGCGGGTCACCACCGTCCGCAACTTCGCCGGCGTCAAGGAGATGCGTGACCTGACGGTCGCCACAATCCACACGTACTACGTGGTGGCCGCAGGCCTCCCGGTCCTGGTCCACAACATCAACAACGGCTCCAGCGAGCCGATCCGCTCGACGAAGTGGTGCGACGGCCAGGATCGGAACGCGGATGGGGAGAGCCTGGAAGACGATGTGGCCAACATGATCGAGGACGATTTCCCCGGTGAGGTCAAGGGCCAGGGCGATCTGTTCCGCAAGGAGAGCGGTAAGCGGTGGACCGATCACGACGTGTACGGCCAGAACTGGATGCTCGAGGTCCACGATGGAGTGGGTAACGGCAAGGTCTCGCAATTCAAGGACAACCACATCCCCACAGCCAAGAGCGTCGGCAGGAACTGCATGGCGCTCTACTGCCCGGACCCTAACCTCAAGGGCAGCATCAAGAAGGGCCTGGAGAGGCTGGGAATCGTTATCCTCACCACTCGCGGCCAGCTCCGTAACTGGATGCGGGCCGTGATCGAGGCTCGGGAGACAGGCGGTCCGCCGCCGGCTCCGGCGCCACCGCTGCGGGGACGGCAGAGGGATCTGGACGCTTAGGAAGGAACCATCATGAAGACGGCGGTGTTCGCATTCCGTGAGCCCGGTCCGGGCTGGGACGAGCTCGGTGCCTGGATCTCGGAGGTGGCCAGGACGACCACCTCGCCCAGCGGCAAGGTGGTGCTCATCGAGCTCGGCGAGTACCACGGCTATCTGGTCGCTGACGAGTACGATCCGGAGCTCTGGCAGCCGGGTGCGTTCACCGGTACACCGGCTGTCTACGCGATCGACTACCGGAGCCACCGTCTGATCGAGGCGCTGGTCAGGCACCTTGTGCACCGGGCGCCGTTTGTGATCGACACGAACTACGGCGATGAGCTGGTCGCGGAGGACTTCCTCGCCAAGCTCGACGCTGACCCGGGCTGGCGATGGTGGGCGCCGTCATGCTGATCTGACGCCCAGCGAACGAAGTGGCCCCGGTGCACCCAGCACCGGGGCCGCTCCTGTTCAGCCTCAGAAGTTCAACGACCAGCTGTCTATCTTGCCGACGTCCTGCGAAGCCACATCCTGCACCCTCAACTTCCAGGTACCGTTCGCGACCTCACTAGACGCGTTCACCGTGTACGTCTTGATCACGTTGTCCGCGCTGTCGTTGTTCGCGATGTCCTCCAGCAGGTACACGGTCCCGTCCGGGGCGACGAGGGAGATGACCAGGTCACCTCGCCACGTGTGCTTGATGTCCACGTCCACCTTGAGAGTGGCCGGGGCGTTGCCGCAGACGCCGGTGACCGCGATCGAACTCTCCACAGTGGAGTTGTCGCTGATCGTCACGTCGTTGATGTTGGTGACCTTCTTCGGCCCGCAGCTCGGCGTGACGGTCGGCGTCGCGGTCGGAGTGCCCGTCGGGGTGACGGTCGGCGTACCGGTCGGCGCCGGGCCCGTCTTCGCGGTCACCACGAGCGCGTAGTCGGCGTCGACGCCCGGCGTCTCGGGGTGGCCGTCCTGGTTGACCTCGTCGGCGATGACCTCGATGGTCCAGGTGCCAGCCGCCGGGTTCTGGACGAGCACGTTCTCGACGGTGTCGACCGTGTTGGACGTGCCACCGGCCGTCGACCAGTTGCCGGCCTTGAGGCCGTTGTTGCCCCAGTACACGGTGCCGTTCGGGGCCGTGACCTTGAGCGTGAGGTCGTTGACCCGGGCCTGGGCAGCCGTGGGGGAGCCCTGCGGGTCGGTGTACACCATCGTGGCCTTGAGCGGCTGGGTACCGTCCGTCGTGATGGTGTAGGTCTTCTTCGTGCCGGTCGTCAGCAGGTCGCTCTCGTTGACCAGGATCGGCAGCCGCCACCCGTTGGCCTGGGCCTGGTTGTACAGGTTGCCGACGCTCGCCGTGCCCCAGCCCTGGTGGACCCGGGTCAGGTCGTGGCTCTCGCCAGAGAACGCGTACGAGTTCGCCTGGTTGATCATGAGTGCCTTGGCCGTCGCCGCGTGCGGGCGGCTGGTGAACACGTCACGGTTCTGCCCCGGCGCCCCGGCGAACACGCCGTCGGCCCACATCTGGAACAGCAGGCCGAAGTTGCCGCAGGTGATCGGGGTCGCGCCGCTCGTGCCGCCGAAGCCGCTGGTGTACGACGTGTTCGACGACGAGGACGTCGTGTAGATGGAGTCGTAGTAGTTCGACAGGTCCGGCTTGATCCGGCCGTCGGCGGCCGGGCCGATGCTCGCGCCGCTGTTCCAGGCGTCGTCGGTCCGGGACAGGGTGTCCTTGTGGTACTGGCCGCCGACGCTCACCACGTTCTTCGACCACGCCTGCGGCCGGGACTGCCGGGTACCGGCGTTGCTCTGCGACTGGCAGATCAGCAGGTCGTGGTCGAACACGATGTCGTCCATCGCCGCCGAGATCGAGGTGTAGGACGTGGTCAGCGCGTCGCCCCACGAGTTCGACTGGAAGACGGCCCGGTAGTTGCCCGCCGGGTCGACCAGCTGCGCGGTGTGCGCGTAGCGGTCGGTCACGCTGCCGTACGCCGCGATGAAGCCCTGGGCCTCGGGCAGGAGGCCCCGGGCGGCCGGCGTGACGCCGCTCGCGAAGATCTGGCCGTACGTGGACGTGCCGTGGCTGGTGTCGGTGCTGTTCCCGCCGTGCACGATCGGGGGCTTGGCCGAGAACTCCTGGTGCGTGACCCGCAGGCCGCCGTCCATGACCTCGCCGCGCACGCCCTGGCCCTTGTAGCCGCGTGCCGTCTCGATCGCGTTCGCGCCGCCGTCCTCGCGGGCCTTGTCCATGTCGGTCTGCGGCGCGGAGGTCTCGTCCATCGCCAGGACGGCGTCGTGCTGGGCGAGGCTGCCGAGCTGGGCCGGGGTCAGGGTCGCCTCCAGCAGCTGCTTGCTCGCGGACAGGACGTGCACCGTCCCGCCGAGCGCTGTGACCCGTTCGGCCACGGTCCGCTGGTCGTTCCCGTTCTTCTCGACGAGCGTGATCGCGTACCGCTTGGTGCCGGTCGTGGCCTCGTACTTGTCAGCGGGCTCGTACGTCGTCACGGCCCGGACGTAGGACTTGCCGGCCACCTTGTCGGCGGTCGCCGAGTCCATCCGCACCACGTACGCGAAGTCCGGGATGTACGCGCCGACCCTGGCACCGAGCCGCTGGAGCTCGCGCCGCTGGCTGTCGAGCGGGGCAGCGGCGAACTGGACCAGGTACGCCCCGGTCTGCGTGCGCAGCGAGGCCACGTCCTCCTTCGGGTCGAAGGAGCGGTTGCGCAGCTTGATCTGCGTGGCCTGCTGCCGGGACCTGGTCCACGTCCGGCCACTGTCGACGCTGAGCTGGTAGGTGCCGTCCGCGGCGAGGCGGGTCAGCTCGGAGCTGCCCGAGGCGCCGACGACCCTGCTGTTGTCCACGCCCTGCGCGCTGAGCGAGGTGAGCGCGAGGGTGAGGGCGACAGCGGAGCCTCCGGCCAGTCCTGCGAGGACGGTTCGAGGGGTGAGTCGCAAGGTGTGCCTCCTCCAGAGGGGGCCGAACGGCGGAGGGGTGGTCCGCCGTTCGGTGGGAGCAGGCTAGCCGGAAGCAGATATTCATGTATAGGTATCTAAGAGTTTCTTATGGCACCCCGTCAGGCGGCGGCACAACCGCTCGCCGCGCGCTCACTCTGCGCGCCGGAGACCCCAACCGGGTGTAGCACCGGTCAGTGATCCGTCCCCGAAAACCTCGACGCCATTGACGTAGACGCGCCGCACCACGCCATCCACATCGGACAGAACGAGATCCGCGTAGCACCCGGCCTGCACGCGGCCGCGCCGCGCCAGCCGCACCGTCTCCGGCTCGAAGCGCGTGCACCGCGCCTGCCACGCCACGTCCGCCGACCCCGCGTAGTAGCCGTGGTAGGAGGCCGCGACCCGGCCCAGGTCGGCCAGCTCCTCCGCGTCCTCGTAGCCCGGCGACTCCGCGATCCCCAGCGCGCCGTCCTGGAGCCCGATCGCCAGGATCGCCCGGATCCGGTCCAGCTCGGTCAGTGTCAGAGGCCGTTTCTCGCCGCCAGCGGCGATCAACCTCAGATTCGCATGGGGTACCAGGTAGCAGCAGTTCACCACACTGCCTTTGTCGTACCGGGCCAGCAGCGCCCCCACCGTCCGCTCCGGTTCCCCGCCGAGCAGCCGGCGCAGCTCCTCCCAGCTCGTCTCGTCGGCGGGCGCCCAGCTCGGGCCGTCCATCCCGTACACGGCGGTCGTGATCCCGGCTGCCGGGTCCGGTACGCGGCCGATCCGGCCCGGGGACAGCACCAGCCCGCCAGCGTCGGTACCCGGCCCGGCGATCCGGCCGACCTCGGTCACGACGCCCTCGCTGATCCGCACGTCGGCCCGGTACGGAGCCCCGCCAGACCCGTCGGCGATCATCGCGCCCCGGATGACGGTCATCAGAAGTACGTCCGGATCAGGTCGACCACGACGCCGTCCTCGGCAACCGGGATCAGGCCCCACTTGTCGAACGCCGTGCACGGATGCGACAACCCCAGCCGCACCACGTCACCAACCTCCACACTGGAACCCGGAGCCAAGCGCAGATAAGCATGCTGGTCGTTCACCGCGAAGACCTCGCCGCCCGGCACGTCCAGCGGCACCGGCAGCCCGTCGTCGTACGGGAAGTCCCGCTTGCCGCCGTCCAGCAGAGCCAGCCCCGGCTCGGGCCGCGACAGTACCCGCGCCCAGCCGTGGATCGCCGAGCGCAGCTCCCCGGCCAGCGGCGACGTCCGGGCGTAGAACCCGTCGTCGTGCGTCACGTAACACCCGGCCCTCAGCTGCACCGTCGTACCCTGCGCCACCAGCGGCCCGAGGATCTCGCCCACCAGGTCGAAGTACGTGCTGCCACCGGCAGTGACCAGCTCGGCCTCCAGCGTGGCCGCCATCCGGGCCATCCGCTCCAGGAACGCTGCCACGACCGCCCGGCTCTCCGGCAGCACGTCATGGGCGAGGATGCCCTCGTACCCGGCGACGCCGGCGAACCTCAGCACCGGGCTCTTCCGGATCGCTTCTGCTACCGCCACGGCCTCGTCGTCGTCGCGGCAGCCGGCCCGCCCGCCCGGCGCGCCCAGCTCCACGCACACGCCGACCGGCCGCGACACGCCGTCGAGCGCCTCGGTCATCAGCCGCACCGCACGCTCACTGTCCACGAACGACACGAACTCGAACCGCGGGTGCTCGTCGAGCTCGGCGCGGAGCCAGCGCAGGGCGACCGGGTCCAGCAGGGCGTTCGCCAGTACCAGCTGATCAAAGCCGGACGCACGCGCCACCCTCAGCTGCGCGGCGGTGGCCAGCGTGATCGCCTGCGCCCCCGCCTCGATCTGAGCCCGCCAGATCGACGGTGCCATCGTGGTCTTGCCGTGCGGGGCGTGGGCGAGACCGGAAGCTGAGCACCAGGCGGCCATCGCCGCGATGTTGTGCCGCAGGGCTGGCCGGTCGATGGTCAGCAGGGGAGTGCCCAGCTCGGCGAGCCCCGGCGCACGCGCGAGGAACTCGGCGGCCGTCAGCCCCTGCGCCCAGCCCGGCACCGCCTTGTCCCGCCAGCCCAGCACCACCGTCGCCGACCTCCCTCTCCACCACCGATCCTGCACGACCGGATCGAGCCTCTACGACCAGATCGCGATTATGCGCCGATCGGCGGGAGATTGGGAAAGGGCGTGCCCTACAACGTGTGGACGAAAGCTGCCACCTCGGCGGCGAGCGGCCCGGCGGCCCTGACCCAGGTGAAGTGATCGACCCGCTCGGGAGCGCGGTAGTGACTGCGCGTGACGCGGGCGCTGGTCAGCTTGCCGACCAGGTGGTCGAGCGTCACCGAAGGCGTGAACTGGTCGCCGGCCACGCTCACCGCGAGTACTGGCAGATCCACCGTGGTCAGCGCGTCCTCAGCGCCCGGCATCGGGAACCGGCCGTGCCGGGAAGTGTACGCCCAGTCGCGGATCACGTTCTTCGACTGGCGGCCCGCGAAGATCCAGCCCGGCCAGTACCCGATCAGCCGGGCGCCGGCGTAGATGCCCTGGCTGAAGGCGAGGACGCCGAGCCGGCGGTGGCGGTAGATCCGGTAGTACGGCACGCCGGTCGCCAGCAGCAGCAGGCCGTCGATCCCGCTCGGGTCGCGCGACAGGTGCAGCGAGGCGAGCTGGCCGCCGAGCGAGTGCCCGGCCAGCAGGACCTTGCGGCCCTCAAGCCTCGGGCGCAGCGCCGCCAGTACCGTGCCGACGTCGCTGACCAGCTCGTCGAGCCCGTGTTCCGTGCCGCGGGCCGGGCGCGGCCTGCTGCTCCCGGTACCCCGCAGGTCGGGAATGATCGGCGTCAGCCCCTCGGCCCGCAGCGCTGCGGCCCACGGCTTGTAGTACCCGGCCGGGACGCCCATCGCGGGCAGGAACACGACGACGGGGGAGTCCTCGGCCGCGTCCGGGTACACGTGCACGCCGAGCTGCTGGCCGTCATGGGTCAGGTGAATCTGCTGCACCCCAGCTACTTTACTCGCGAGTAGCTTTCGCTGGCCAGTGCTCGGCCGGTGGCCACCCTGGGTGACTGCTCCGGCCGGCTACTCCTCGAAGCCGATCGCGAAGGTCTCCTCCAGGTCGTGCTTGGAGTACGCGCGGAACGCGATGTGCGACTCCGTCTTCACCACACCCGGCACCTTCGAGATCCCCGAGGCGATCACCTCGGCGATCTGTTCGAACTCGCGGACCCGGACCATCGCGATCAGGTCGACGTGCCCGGCGACCGAGTAGACCTCGGTCACCCCCGGCAGGTTGGCGCAGGTGTCGGCGACCTCAGGAATGGAATCAGCGGCACAGTCGATGAGCACGATCGCGGTGATCACTTGCTGCTCCCAGCGTCGATGGGCGGTCAGGATCAGAGGTCCTGGCTCCTCATGCTAGCCAGCCGGTTCGCGGCCTCGTAGTCGGCGGGGGTGCCGCAGTCCAGGTACGAGCCGGCGAACTCGCGGATCTCCAGCCTGCCCTCGCGCTCGGCCGGCCGCCAGGCGGTGTGCACGAGATGCGAGTGCCCCTCCGGCAGGCCCGCCACCACGTCCCAGGGCAGCAGCGAGGCACCAGCGAACACGTGGCGGCCGAACCTGAACGGCTCGTCCTCGCCTGCCGGTACGCCGAGCATCCGCACCGTCCCGCCGTCCCAGCCGTCGAGCAGCGGGCTCAGGTCGCCGCCGTGCAGGTACGCGTCGCCGTTGATCACGAGCACCGCGCGGCCGTCGATCCACGGCCGCAGCCGCGCCACCGAACCCGAACTGCCCAGCAGCTCCGGCTCGACCTCGACGTGCGCCCGGTCCTTCGCGTGTTTCTCGATCAGGTGCGCCAGGTGCCAGGCGTTGACGGCCACGTTCTCCGTACCGGACAGCCCGGCGTCCGCCAGCAGATCCAGCACCCGGTCCAGCAGCGGCACGCCACCGACCGGCAGCAACGGCTTCGGCGTCGTCAGCGTCAACGGGCGCAGCCGCGTGCCCTCACCAGCTGCCAGCACGAACGCGCAGATGCTCACGTGACCTTCCCCGCCATGGGACCGATCCCGTAGTACCCGAGCAGCCGGGCCGTGGCCGTCGACAGCCGCGGCTCCTCGCCGAGCCCGTCCACCGCGAACCACCGCGCCTCGTTCACCTCGGCCGGATCAACCTCCAGGGGAGTGTCCACCGGTACCCGCGTCGTGAACACCATGTCCACCCACCGCCCCACGTGGTGCACCATCGCGTTCGGCACCATCGCCTCCACAGTGGACAGCTCGGCGACGATGCCCGTCTCCTCCCGCAGCTCCCGCACCGCACCCTCGATCGGCCGCTCGCCCCGGTCGAGCAGCCCGCCCGGCAGCGACCAGCCCCGGCCCGGCGGCTGGTGCAGCAGCAGGATCTGGCTGCCGTCCGGGCTGAACACCAGGGTCACCGCCCCCAGGATGTACGTCGGCGAGAACAGCCGGACGATCCTGTGCCTCGTCCGATGCGGCAGGGAGTAGAACACGCGGTAGACGGCCCGGCGGAGAATCACCGCCCCAGACTAGGCCGTTCACCGCGAGCCGGTCTAACCCCCGGGCCGGGCCAGCCCCGCGCCGGGGGTGCTACCCCCGGGCCAGGCTCGCCGCGCCCGGCTCGTCCACAGCGGCGATCAGCCGCTCCACCAGCTCGTTGGCCGTCTCCCGGCGCTCGGCCACCGCGACCAGCAGCGCGTCGAGATCCGGGTAGCCGAGCTTGTGCGCGAGGGTGCGCAGCGGATGGTCGCTGGCCAGGGCCCGGTTGCGCTGCCGCAGCGCCAGGCCGATCGCCGAACGGCCCAGCCGCAGCTTGTTGCCGAGCGAGACCGGTGCGGCCTCCTGGTCGGCGATGTCCTCGCCGTAGCCGTGCTCGGCGAGCCACTGGCTGACCTGGAGCCGGGCGTGCGGGCTGCGGATGAACTCGAGCCAGTCCGCGGAAGGCCGGACTGGCTCGTCACCCAGGGTCGCGTGGATGATCTCCACCCGGTCGCCGTCGGACAACGGGGCTGACAACGGCGAGAGCCTGCCGTTGATGTACGCGCCGATCATCCGGTCCCCGTCGCCCAGCGTGTACGCCAGGTCGACCGGCGTCGCCTCCGACGGCAGCGTCACCTGCGCCCCGCCGGACGTGAACACCTGGATCTGCTCCTCCGACAGGTCACAGCGCAGCGCCGTGAGGAAGTCGCCGGAGTCCACTGCGTCGCGCTGCCAGTCGAGCAGCCGGTGCAGCCACTCCAGCTGCTCGGGATTGTTCCGCTCCGGGTTGCCGTTGCCGCCTGCCCGGAACTGGGCCACGATCCCGTACTCGGCGGTCGCGTGCATCGACCTCGTCCGGATCAGGAACTCCACCGGCTGGTCGCCGGGGCCGAGGACGGTGGTGTGCAGCGACTGGTACAGGTTGAACTTCGGGGTGGCGATGAAATCCTTGAAGCGGCCCGGAAGGGGCCGCCACAAGCCGTGCACCGCGCCGAGGGCCGCGTAACAGTCGGTGTCCGGGCCGTTGACGATGATCGCGAGGCGCGGCGGATCGTACAGGTGACCGCGCCGCACCCGGTCGTTCCACAGTGACCAGTGGTGGCGTTTACGCGGGGAGATGTCGGCGTGCACCTTCAGCGCGCGCAGCTCGCCGAGCACCTTGCTGGTCACGCCGGTGAGGTAGTTGTTGCGTTCCGGCTGGGTGCGGAAGTAGTCGTCCATCTCGGCCCAGCCGGCCGGATCAAGATGGAAGAAGACGATGTCCTCCAGCTCACGCTTGATCCGCTGGATACCGAGCCGGTCGGCGAGCGGGATCAGCACCTCGCTGGTCGCCTGCGCGATCCGGGTCTTCGACTTCGACGAGCGGACCCCGAGGGTCCGCATGTTGTGCACCCGGTCGGCCAGCTTGATGATCAGGACCCGGATGTCCCGGCCGGCCGAGAGCATCATCTTCCGGTAGGTCTCCGCCTCGGCGGCGTCACCGTAGAAGGCCTTGTCGAACTTGGTCACCCCGTCGACCAGGTAGGACACCTCGTGGCCGAAGTCGGTGTCCAGCTGCTCCAGCGTGTACGCCGTGTCCTCGACCGTGTCGTGCAGCAGCGCTGCGGCCAGGGTGATCGTGTCCATGCCCAGGTCGGCCAGCAGCTCGGCGACCGCCAGGGGATGAGTGATGTACTCCTCGCCGCTCTTGCGCATCTGACCTCGATGCGCCAGCTCGGCGACCTCGTATGCTCGCCGCACGATGCTGACGTCGGCCCGGGGATGCTGGCGGCGGTGCGCGGCGAGCACCGGATCAACCGGTGACTGGTGAGCGGGGCCGCCACCCCACGGCAGGACCGAACGCAGCCATTGTGCGGGCAGGTGGGGCATGCTGGCTTCGAGAGCCATGACAAACCACCCCTCTCCGCGGCGCGTGGAATGGGACGACCTTTTACTGATCCTAACGATCCAGGCGCGCCTCGGTCGATGACTTGTGGGTATGTATTTCTGCCTTCTGGAGCAAACCCGCCCACCGGCCGGCCCCGGAGGCCTCGCTCGCCCAGCCAGCGGTGGCCTCGACCAACCGGGTCTCCGGCCGCTCCAGCCAGGAATGCAGCAGCTCGGTCTCCTCGGTGGTGGCGCCCGGGCCGGTCACCGTCTCGGCCGTCGCCAGCAGCACGTCCAGCGTCGGGCGGGGATGGACGCCGGGCGGCGACGTGCCGGCCGCAGCCAGCCTGCCGTGCCGGATCACGCTGATCTCCCAGCCGCCCCGCCCGTCCGGCCTGGCGGCGACCAGCTCGGCGATCGAGGTCAGCGAGGACAGCCGCGACAGCCGGATCGCGCCGCGCAGCAGCCTGGCGAGCTTGATCCGGTCCAGGGCGGCCTCCTCGTAGAGCTGCTGCTCCGACAGGCGTTCGATCCGGCCCAGGAGCTTGGTGACCTGCCCGTCGAGGTCGCGCACCGGGCGGGGTGGCCTGCGCGGGTACTTCGACTTCTTGTTGTACGGGGGCTGGTGCGCGGCGATGATCCGCAGCTCGCGGACCTCCGCCTCCAGCCGGTGCGAGCACTCGACGGTCTCCACCCGCTCGGCGAGCCGGATCATCGAGGTCATCCGGGCCCGGTTCTCCGAGGCGGTGAAGTAGCTGGCGACCCGGCTGGCAAGGTCGGTGCTGGTACCGACGTAGAGCGGCAGGTCGTTGCTGTCCCGGAAGACGTACACGCCGGGGGAGCTGGGCAGGCCGCGGGCCAGGTACCGCTTGCGGCGCCGCTCCGGATCCGTGGTCTTCAGGTACCCGGTGAGCTCCGCCCACGTGTCGACGTCCTTCAGCCGGCCGAGCAGCCCGTGCAGCACGTCGACCGTGGCCCGCGCGTCGTCCAGCGCCCGGTGCACCGGGTTCGTGGCGGCCTGGAAGAACGCGGCGAGCGTGCCGAGCTTGCAGTTCGGCACCTCCTCCTTGCTGAGCGTCCGCCGGGCCAGCGCGACCGTGTCGAGCACCCGGGGCCCCGGCCAGGCCCGGCCGGACTTCGCGCACGCCGCCTTGAGGAAGCCGATGTCGAAGGGCGCGTTGTGCGCGACGAACACCGCGTCGCCCGCCCACTCCAGGAAGGCCGGCAGCACCTCACCGATCGGCGGGGCCTCGGCGACCATCGCGTCGGTGATCCCGGTGAGCACCACGATGTACGGCGGGATGGGGCCGCCCGGGTTGACCAGTGTGGAGAACTCGCCGAGGATCTCGCCGCCGCGCACCTTCACCGCGCCGATCTCGGTGATCTCCGAGCCCTCTGGCGAGCCGCCGGTCGTCTCGAGGTCGACCACGACGAACGTGACGGCGCGTAACGGCTCACCGAGGTCGTCAATGCTGGTCTGGAACACGGGGGACACCGTAGCGGCCACGTACGACAAGACGGGACGGGCCGCCGGGGAATGCCGGTCAAAGGTACAAAATCACAGGGTTTTGACTCAGATGACGGTGCGGTGGCAGCGCGATGCGACACTAGACAGATGTTGGCAGCCGTCCGCACGCCGTACGCCGCACCCGTTCCCGGGCCCTGCGGCTGCCGCTGCGTGCCGGGCGCGTGGCTCGCGGGCGGCCCGGCGTCATGACCGAGACGCTGGAAGGGGGAGTCGCTGGCGCCCCCGGTGCTGAGCCGCACCTGCCCGACGCCGTGCGGCAGCGGGTCGTGGCCCTGGTGGCCGGCGCGCTGTCCTGGCTGCCGTTCGACGAGATCCCGCAGACCCTGAAGAAGATCGCCAGGTTCGCGCCGAACCGGCGGGCCCGGCTGGGCGGCCCTGCGCTGGCCGCGCAGGTCGAGGCCGACCCGGTGTTCCGGCAGCGGATCGCGAAGAAGGTGCTGGAGGAGGCCGGTGAGCTGGGTGAGGCCCTGCTCGCCGGGACCTGCCCGGCCTCGGCCGACCCGGTGGAGGTCGCGGCCCTGGCGTACCTGAGCAGGCCGGAGGGCTGGCTGGACCTGGTCGAGGCCACCACACAGGCCGTCCAGGCCGGCGAGCGCAGTGCCGCCGTCGAGGGCCGGATCCGCGACGCGGAGTCCCGGGCGCAGCGCGCGGAGCACGAGAAGCACACGACCCGCGTGGAGCTGGACAAGCTCAAGGCGGAACTCGCCCGGCTGCGTACGGAGAACGCCCAGCTCAAGGACGACTCGCGCGCCCTGGCCCGCGCCCTGGCCGAGGCCGAGCGCAAGGAGAAGCGGGCCAGCGAGCTGCTCAGCACCGAGAAGGGCCGCGCGGCCAAGGCCGTGGCAGACCACGACGCGGAGATCCGCAGGATGCGGGCCAAGCTGGCCGACGCGGAAGGCGCGCTGGAGACGGCCCGGCACACCGGCCGCGACGCCCGCGCCCTCGGCGACGCCCGTACCTGGCTGCTGCTGGAGACGATCAGCCAGGCCGCTCAGGGCCTGCGCCGCGAGCTCTCCCTCGAACCAGCCGACCGGCTGCCAGCCGACTTCGTGGCCGACGTGGCCGCCGACCTGCCCGAGCGTCTCGGTACGTCGGCGCGGGCGCTGGAGGCCAGCGACCCGGCCCGGCTCGACCAGCTGCTCTCGCTGCCCCGCGCGCACATGATCGTCGACGGGTACAACGTGACCAAGGCCGGCTTCGGTGAGCTGTCGCTCGAACAGCAGCGCACCCGGCTCGTCACCGGCCTCGGCGGGATCGCCGCCCAGACCGGGGCCGAGGTGACCTGCGTCTTCGACGGCGCCGAGCGGATACACGGCCTGCCGCCGACCCCGCGCGGCGTCCGGGTGCTGTTCAGCAAGAAGGGCGAGACGGCCGACGAGCTGATCCGGCGGCTGGTCCGCGCGGAGCCTTCCGGGCGGCCCGTCGTGGTCATCTCGACCGACCGGGAGGTCGCGGACGGCGTGCGCAGGCATGGCGCGTACCCGCTCAGCTCCGACACCCTGCTCCGGCGGCTCAAGAGGGCCTAACTCTATGGCGGTGGTGCTATGGCGAGTTCCAGGAGGCGATCCGGCAAGCAGAATCCGAGGCCGGATACCGGTGTTGTATCCGGTCTCGGATTCTGTGCCGCTGGTCGTCTTCTGGAGCCGCCAGAGCGCCGCCAGTCCTAGAGTTAGGTCCTCTTAACGGCAGTGAGACGGCCGTTGCTGGGCAGCCGGGTTCGCTGGGGGCTGATGGTGCTGGCCGTCCTCTCCGGACTGTCGCTCAGCTTCCCCGCCGGGCAGGTGGCAGGGCCCCAGCAGGCGCGTGTCGTGACGGAGGACCTGCGGCGGCCGGAGGTACCCCCGTGGATCCACCGGGCCACCCGGCAGGTGCTGGTCCTCGGCCACGCCGGCTCGGAGAGCCTGATGGAGAAGATCCTCTGGCCGGCCAGCGACGCGGTACTGGCCGTCGGCGATTTCTGGAGTACGGCCGGGGCCTGGCAGCAGCACGCGACGATCGTCGTGCCGTCCACTGAGGACGAGCTGCGTGCGCTGCTCGCCGAGGACGGTGAGCTGGGCCGGACCGCCGCGGTCACCGACCCCGAGGGCCGGGTCGTGATCAACCCGGAGGTGTTCGGCACGCTGTCGCCGCGCGGCAGGCAGGTCGTGCTCACCCACGAGATCACGCACGTCGCCGCCCGGCAGCTGACCTCGGTGGTCACCCCGTTCTGGCTGGGTGAGGGCCTGGCAGACTACGTCGCGTACCGCCGCTCGGCCGTCAGGGACCGCAGCATCGCCAAGGAACTCGCCGACGAGGTCCGCGCTGGCCGGCTGCCGGCCCAGCTGCCGGCCAGGCGGGACTTCCGCGCGGAGAACCCCCGGCAGGCCCAGGCGTACCAGGAGGCGTGGCTGGCCGCCCGGTTCATCGTCGAGCGGGCCGGGGAGGACGCCCTGATCAGGGTGTATAGGAAAATGTCCGCGGGTACTGATATCAACGTCGTGTTCCGCGCCGAGCTCGGGCTCACCGAGCAGGGTTTCGTCGCGCACTGGCGGGAGTATGTGGAGGGCCACCTGAGATGAGAACGTACGCGTGGCTGGCCTTCGGGCTCCTGCTGCTCGCGATCGGTGCCGCGGCCCTGCTCTCCGGCGCGTTCCCCGGCCTGGAGAGCCCGCCGCGTGCCGAGCAGGCCGCCGCGCTGGCCGGCCTGCCGGAAGGGCAGGTGACCAGGGCGCGTGAGTTCCGGTCGGAGCTGCGGCCCAGCGGGTACGGCTCGATGCTGCTCAGCCTGGGCTTCGCCCTGGTGCTCGGCCTGACGCCGCTGGGAGCGCGGCTGGTGGGCCTGTGCGGCACCCACTGGCTGATGCGTGGCGTGCTCGGCGGGCTGCTGCTGGTCACCCTCGGCCAGATCCTCACGCTGCCGCTGGCAGCGTGGCGGGAGAGCATCGTGCGCCGTTACGGCCTGTCGACCCGCGACTGGGCCGCGTGGGGCGTCGACGTTCTCAAGGGGTACCTGGTGGGCGTGGTCCTCACCGCCGTGGCGCTCGCCGCGTTCTACACCCTTGTGCGGTACGCGCCGCGCTGGTGGTGGGCGATCGGGGCAGCCGGGGCGGCCGTGCTGGTGATGGTGATGTCCTTCGCCTTCCCGGTCCTGATCGAGCCGGTGTTCAACAAGTTCACGCCGATGCCCGACTCTCCACTGAGGACGGAGCTGATGGCGATGGCGGCCGACCGGGGCGTCCCGGTGAAGAACGTGCTGGTCGCCGACGCCTCCCGCCGGACGAGGGCCGTCAACGCCTACGTCTCCGGCATCGGCCCGACCCGCCGCATCGTCGTGTACGACACGCTGCTGAAAGAAGCCCCCGGCAAGGAAGTCGAGGCCGTGGTGGCCCACGAGCTCGGGCACGCCAAGCACAACGACGTCGTGTGGGGCACGGTGGCCGGAGCGCTGGGCGCCGCGGCCGGCGTGATCGGCCTGTACCTGCTGGGCGGCTGGACCCCGCTGCTCCGCAGGGCCGGCGTCGAGTCGATCACCGATCCCCGGGCGATCGCCCTGATCATGGCCGTGGCGGCCATCGCCGGGTTGCTGCTCGGCCCCGTGCAGAACTTCCTGTCCCGGGGCATGGAGCGCCGGGCCGACGCCTTCGCCCTGTCCACGACCCGTGACCGCGAGACGCTGGCCGCCATGCAGAGCCGCCTCGCGCTGGTCAACCTCGGCGACCCCGACCCGCCGGCCTTCGAGTACTGGATGTTCGGCAGCCACCCGAGCGCGGTGGAACGCATCGCGTACGCGAGGACAGGCCGGTTCGAGTGAGGTTCGAGTGAAAACACTGCTGGTCACCAACGACTTCCCGCCCCGCCCCGGCGGCATCCAGTCCTTCGTGCACGCCCTGGCGCTGCGGATGGACCACCTCACGGTGTACGCGTCGACGTGGAAGGGCCCGAAGTCGGCGGCCTTCGACGCCGAGCAGCCGTTCGAGGTGATCCGCGAGGACACGGGCATGCTGCTGCCGACCAGGGCCGTGGCGCGCCGGGCCGCCGAGATCGCCCGCTCACACGGCTGCGACCGCGTGTGGTTCGGCGCGGCGGCCCCGCTCGGGCTGCTGGCGGCGGGCCTCAAGCGGCGTACCGGGATCGAGCGCGCGGTCGGCCTCACCCACGGGCACGAGATCGGCTGGGCGAAGCTGCCCGGCGCGCGGAGCCTGATGCGGTCGATCGCCAGGCACACCGACGTCCTGACGTACCTGACGGAGTACCAGCGGGTGCGGCTGGCCCCGGCTCTCGGCGCGCTGACCAGCCTGGAGGCGCTCGCGCCCGGCGTCGAGCTGGAGGTCTTCCACCCCGGCGTCTCCGGGGACTTCGTCCGGCAGCGGCACGGGCTGGGCGACCGGCCGGTGATCGTGTGCGTGAGCCGGCTCGTGCCCAGGAAGGGCCAGGACACGCTGATCCGGGTGCTGCCGGAGGTGCTCAGGCGTGTGCCCGGCGCGGTGCTGCTGCTCGTGTCCGGCGGCCCGTCCCGCGCGCGGCTGGCCAAGCTCGCCGAGTCGGCCGGGGTGACCAGGTCGGTGGTGTTCACCGGCTCCGTGCCGTACGCGGAGCTGCCGGGTCACTACGCGGCCGGCGACGTGTTCGCGATGCCCTGCCGGACCAGGGCCGGCGGCCTCGACGTCGAGGGCCTCGGCATGGTGTACCTGGAGGCGAGCGCCGTCGGCCTGCCCGTCATCGCCGGCGACTCGGGCGGGGCGCCGGACGCGGTGCTGGAGGGCGAGACCGGGTACGTCGCAGGCGACGACACCGTGCTCGTGGAACGCCTCGTGACCCTGCTGACCGACCGCGAGCTGGCCACCCGGATGGGCAAGGCCGGCCGCGCCTGGGTCGAACGCGAGTGGGGCTGGGACGTGAAGGCCGAACGGATGCGGGCCCTGCTGCGGGGGTGACACCTACCCCCGCAGCTGGCGGGCGTCAGAGCGCGTAGGCCGCCGACGTCAGCCGTTCCAGCTCGCGGGTGATCGCCTTGCGCAGCCCGTCGTGGTCGCTGGACAGCTGCCACTCGGGATGGGTCCACCGGTCCTGGGTGTAACGCCGCACCGGGCCCGTCCGCATCTCCGGCGGCTCCCACGCGTACCGGGGGAAGACGTGCGCGTGCAGGTAGTGGTCCTTGTTGCCCAGGATCTCGTAGTTGATCCGGCGGAAGTGCGGGTCGTCGCCGTTGCAGGCGTTGAACACCGCCTCGCCCAGCAGGGCCATGTCCGTGAGGAACTGGGTCCGCTCGTCCAGCGGCAGGTCCGACAGGTGCTCGGCCCCGTCGATGTCCGACAGCAGCACGCAGTATCCCGGCAGGAACTGCGTATCGCCGATCACGGCGTATCCGCTGCGCATCTTCGCCAGGACAGTCGGATTCTCGCCGCGCCGGGCAGCGCCCACGCGGTCCTCCCGCCAGTCGCCCACAGTACCTCCCAGGTGGTCGGCCAGCTCGGCGCTATCGAGCTCTTCTCCATTGAGGCCGAATGGGGGGAGGTTACCCAGTCCGGAGCCCGGGCGCCACGGATGCATTTGTTTTTTCACCTTTTGAGCCAGCCGAGGTACCAGTCGATGGTCTCGCGGAGCTCCGCTGCCCCGCTCGCCGACCGCTTCTCGAGCGACCGCGCGGCCTCGCGCATGCACCCGGGAGCCGCCAGCAGGACGATGTCGGGATCGACGCCGTACGCCTCGCACAGCCCCTCGATCCGCCGCAGCCGGTCCGGCTCGGTCCGGAAGCCGAACTCGGTGAACGGGCGCAGCGAGATGGGCGCGATGGCCCAGGTCAGCTGGCACAGGTCGATCAGCGGTGTCCGTGAGCCTGACAACTCCCAGTCCAGGTATCCGGCCGGGCGCGGGGCGCGCGGCGCGCGGGCGTGCCGTTCGCGGAGCGCCCGGCCGAGCTGCCGCAGGCCCTGCTCGCCGCGGAGCACGGCGGGCCAGGGGCGGCGGGTGACGATGTCCAGGAGGGGCACGCCGTCCACAGTGTCTCTCCCCGAGTATGGCGCGATGTCGGTTCAACGGAGAACCAGGATAAGTCTGGTATAGAGGTATCACATCGGCGGTTCTAGACTTTTCTGGGCCTCGGGGACATCGTCCTCAAAGGACGGGGCGGTTCCCGGCTGCGAACGGGTGCGCCACGGCGGCTCGTAACGAAGGAAACAAAAGACCCGCCTCCAGGAAGCTGGAGACGGGTCTTGAGGAACAACGGTCAGAAGCGCTGCTTGTCCGGCGGCTCGAGGATGCCGAGGCGGAGCGCTGTCATCAGGGCCTGCGCCCGGTTGGCCGCACCCAGCTTCTCGTAGAGCTTCGAGATGTGCGTCTTGGCCGTCGACTCGCTGACGTAGAGCTGCTTGGCGATGCCGGCCACGCTCATGCCGTCGGCGAGCAGCTTCAGCACCTGGCCCTCGCGCGGGGACAGCTGCGGGCCGGACGGGGCCAGCCGCCGCTTCATCGCCTCGGCCAGGTCGGCCGCCGTGAAGGCATTGGGCGTGGACGCCGCGTGCCTCGCAGCGGCCACCACGTCGTCGGCAGGCGAGCTCTTCGGCACGAAGGCGCTCGCCCCGGCCTCCAGCGCGCCGAACAGCTGGTCGTCGCCGGCGTACATGGTCAGCACCACGATGCCCATCGACGGGTGGTTCTTGCGCAGCTCACGGGTCGCGTCCAGGCCACTGCCGTCCGGCAGCCGGAGATCCATGATCACGACATCGGGCGACAGGGCGGCGCACAGCCGGAGCGCGTCGGCGGTGGTGCCGGCCTCGCCGACCACCTCGAACTGCGGGTCACGCTCGAAGGCATGACTGAGCCCCTTGCGGATCAGGTCATGGTCGTCGACCAACAGCACCCGGGTCGGTTCACTCGACGTCAGGTCACTCATCTTTGATGGATACCCCCTCTGGTGCCGATACCGTACCGTGCCGGACCGCTGAGCCCAGCACCACGACCACCGTGGTACCGCGCGGGTCGCGGGGCGCGATGGTCAGCTCGCCCCGGACTCGCTCCGCCCGCTCGGCCATGATGGTCAGGCCGTAGCGGCCGTCCGCCGCACCTTCGCCGATCCCCGCACCGTCGTCGGATACCTCGATTCGAGCGTATGGCGGGTCCACTTCGCAAGTCACCCAGAGGTTCTCTGCCCTGGCGTGCTTGCGCGCGTTGGTGATCGCCTCCTGCGCGATCCGCAGCAACTCGCCCTCCGTCGCGGCGGGCAGCCGGGACGTCGACTCGTCCAGCGAGAGGTGTACGCGCAGGCCACCGGCCGAACCCATCGTCCGCGCGTAGTCGGAGATCGCCGCGGCCAGCCCGCCGTGCCGCTCCACCTCGCTGCGCAGCTCGAACAGGCTCAGCCGCAGCTCGGTGATGACCCGGGTGACCTCGGTACGCAGTTCCTTCAGGTCGTTCTCGGCGCCCTCGCTGCCCGGCGGGAGCTGCGCCAGGGCGTTGTCGATGCCGTACCCGACCATCACGAGCTCCTGGGCCACCCCGTCGTGGATCTCGCGGGCCAGCCGCTGGCGTTCCTCACTGGTCGCCAGCGTGCGTACCTCGTCGAAGAGCAGCGCGGCCTCCAGCCGGAGCGCGGCCGGGCCGGCCAGCTCGGCGATGTTCGTGACGACCTCCGCCGGGTACGCCGAGGCCTGGTCGGCCTCCACAGCCAGCAGCCCGATCGTCCGCACGCCCGCCATCAGCGGCACGACCAGCGCGGACACCTCCCCGCCGGCCTGCGAGCGCGAGCGGGACAGCGAACGGGCCGAGGTCTGCGGCTGCTGGGTCGCCCAGGCGTCGCCGACAGCGCTGTCCGCGTCCACCGAGGTCTCCCAGTCGACCCGCTCCACCCCGGCCTGCGCCAGGATCACCAGCCGCCCGCCGCCGCTCGCGCCGAACACGGCCGCCCGGTCCAGCGGCGCGGCCTCGCGTACCTCGTCGAGCATGTGCGCGGCGATCCCGCCAGGATCCAGCGTGCCGCCGGGCAGGGTCCTGGCGACCGTGCGGAGCTGGGTGAGCAGCCGGGTGGCCTCCTCGTACGGCTGAGGCCGGTGCCGGGCCTCCGCCCGCCGCTGGCCGGCGCCGAAGCCGATGGCCACGGCGACGGTCACGACGAGGAGCGCGGCGAGGGCGAGCAGCCCGGTCCAGATCAGCACCCAGTCTCCGATTCCGCGAGTGTCGTCACGCCCCGTAGATGGCGGCGATCTCGCTCGCGTACTCCTTGTGGACGACGTTCCGCTTCACCTTCATCGACGGGGTCAGCTCGCCCGTCGCCTCGCTGAAGTCGCGCGGCAGGATCCGGAACACCTTGATCGCCTCGGCGTGCGAGACGGCCTTGTTCGCGTCGTCGACTGCGGTCTGCACCTCGGCCCGCAGCGCCGGGTCCTCGCGCAGCTCGGCGAGCGCGCCGGTCCGGCCCTGGGCCTCCAGCCACTTCGGCAGCGCCTCCTCGTCGATCGCGATCAGCGCGGCGATGAAGGGCTGCTGGTCGCCGATCACGACGCACTGGCTGATCAGCGCGTGCGCCCTGACCCGGTCCTCGAGGACGGCGGGGGCGACGTTCTTGCCGCCGGCGGTGACGATCAGTTCCTTCTTGCGGCCGGTGATCGTGAGGAAGCCGGCGTCGTCGATCTCGCCGATGTCCCCGGTGTGGAACCAGCCCTCGCCGGTGATCGCCTCCGCTGTGGCCTGCGGGTTGTTCCAGTAACCCTTCATGACCTGCGGGCCCTTGATCAGGACCTCGCCGTCGTCGCCGATCCGCACGGTCGTGCCCGGGATCGGGCGGCCGACGGAACCGACCCGCTGCAGGCCCGGCTCGTTCAGGTTGGTCACCGGGGCGGTCTCGGTCAGGCCGTAGCCCTCGTACACGGTCACGCCGATGCCACGGAAGAAGTGGCCGAGGCGCGCGCCGAGCGGAGCGCCGCCGGACACGGCGTTGGAGCACTGGCCGCCGAGCGCGGCGCGGAGCTTGGAGTAGACCAGCTTGTCGAAGATCGTGTGCTTGAGCCTCAGGCCCAGGCCAGCCCCGCCGGCGTCGTTCGCCCTGCTCCACGCGATGGCGGTCTCGGCGGCCTTGTCGAAGATCTTGCCCTTGCCGTCGGCGTGCGCCTTCTGCTTCGCCCCGTTGTAGACCTTCTCGAAGACCCGCGGCACCGACAGGATGATGGTCGGGCGGAAGGTCTTCAGGTCCTCCAGCAGGTTCTTCACGTCCGCTGTGTGGCCGATGGTCACCCGGGCGTGCACGAACGCGATCTGGATCATGCGGGCCAGCGAGTGGGCCAGCGGCAGGAAGAGCAGGGTGGAGCCGCCGTTGCCGATGACGCTGTCGAAGTTCGCCAGGGCGTTCTCGGCGTTCGAGTAGAGGTTGCGGTGGGTCAGCACGCAGCCCTTGGGCTTACCGGTCGTACCAGAGGTGTAGATGATCGTGGCGACGTCGGCGGCCTGGGTCGCGCCGCGCCGCGCCTCCACGGCGGCCAGATCCGGCTCGGCCGGGGTCAGCTCGGCGAGCGCTCCGGCGTCGATCTGCCAGATGTGCTGCAGCTGCGGCAGCGCCGGGATCAGCGAGGCGTGCTCGGCGGTCTCGACGAAGCAGGCGACAGCCCCGGAGTCCGACAGGATCCACTCCACCTGCTCGGCGGAGGACGTCTCGTAGATCGGCACGGTGACGCCGCCGGCCGCCCAGATCGCGTAGTCGATGACGGCCCACTCGTAGCGGGTCTTGCTCATCAGCCCGACCCGGTCCCCGCCGTTGATGCCGGCGGCGATCATCCCGGCGGCGAGCGCGGCCACCTGGTCACGGAACTCCGTACAGGTGACGTCGACCCAACCGCCTGCGCCCGGCCTGCGGAACTGGGCGACGTCTCCGTACTGGGCGGCGTTGGCCCAGACCTTGTCCGTCATGCTCGTGTCGTCTGCGACGGTCACTGCCGGCGGAACGGAGAACTCGCGCACAATCGACTCCTTCACTAGCCCCCCGGTGTGCTTGACACCGGCGAACTTACCGCCGAGTTGCCTTCCGTGAACAGGCCCGTCACGTACGTCGTACGTTTTGACCGTATCAGCAGGTGGTGGCGTGGTGCGGCCGGCCGGTCGGAGGGTAGTACTCTTCGCACTCATGGCGGACTCCACCACCCAGTCCATCGTCGTCAAGGCCACCCCCGAGACGATCCGCGATGTGATCATCGACTTCGCTGCCTATCCCGAGTGGGCCGGTGCCGTCCAGTCGGCGACGGTGACGGAGGAGTACGAGGACGGCTATCCCAGCCAGGTCCGGTTCGAGCTGGACGCGGGCGTCGCGAAGGACGTCTACACCCTCCAGTACGAGTACTCCGAGGACACCTTCGAGATCCACTGGCACCTGACCGAGCGGTCCCAGCTGCAGAAGAGCCAGGTCGGCTCGTACGCGATCGAGGACAACGGCGACGGCACGAGCACCGTGACCTACACCCTCGCCGTGGAGCTCGGCATGAGCATGCTCGGCATGTTCAAGAAGAAGGCCGAGAAGATGATCATCGACACCGCCCTCAAGGAGCTCCAGAAGCGGGCCGAGTCGAGGGCATAGCCGGGCGGTGACCACCCGTCAGCCAGGCGGCTGGCGGATCGTCACCGGGCCGGGGTCGCAAAGCGCGCAGCCGCGTCCGGCGGCGCACCGGGGCGAGGGGAGCCACATTGGGACTGGCCATCGGCGTGGACATCGGCGGCACGAAGGTGCTGGCCGGAGTCGTCGACGACGCAGGGAAGGTCATCGCGGAAGCCCGCCGGGACACCCCGGCCGACGACGTGGCCCGCACCCGTGACCTGATCGTCGAGGTCATCACGGAACTGGCGGCGGCGCACGACTGCGAGGCGGCCGGGATCGGCGCGGCCGGCTGGATCGACGCCGGGCGCTCCACAGTGCTCTACGCGCCGAACCTGGCCTGGCGGCGCGAGCCGCTCCGGGACTCGATCGCCGCCCAGGTCACCCTGCCGGTCTTCGTCGACAACGACGCCAACGCCGCGGCCTGGGCCGAGTACCGCTTCGGCGCCGGGCAGGGCGCGCGGTCCCTCGTGCTGCTCACCGTCGGTACCGGCATCGGCGGCGGCATCATCCTCGACGGCCACCTCGTCCGGGGCGCCCACGGCATCGCCGCCGAGTTCGGCCACACGCTCGCCGTCGAGGACGGCCACCCGTGCGGCTGCGGTGCCCGGGGCTGCCTGGAGCAGTACACCTCGGGGACCGCGCTGGTCCGCTACGCCCGCGCGTCGCAGGACCTGCTCGCCAGGGTCGCCGGTGATCCGTCCAAACTGGACGGACCGGCCGTGACCCGGGCAGCGCAGGACGGCGACCCTGCGGCCAGGGCGGCCTTCGCCGAGGCCGGCCGGTGGCTCGGCTACGGCATGGCGGACGCGGTGCAGATCCTCGACCCGGACGTGATCGTGGTCGGCGGCGGGGTCAGCGAGGCCGGCGAGCTGCTCCTCGACCCGGCCCGGCGCGCCTACGCCGAGCGGCTCGCGCAGCGGGGCAAGCTGCCAGTGGCCGACATCCGGCTGGCCAGGCTGGGCAACCAGGCCGGTCTCGTGGGCGCTGCCGACCTGGCCCGCACCCGCTGACCTCCATCCACTATGGATGTTCGTTCCACCATCATCAGGCAGGACAGGGCACTGTAGACACAGAGGCTGGTGCATGACGACGCTCCGCGTGGTCTCCTACAACATCCACTCGCGCCGCGACGACCAGGCGGCACTGGCCAGGGTCGTCCGCGCGCTCAACCCGGATGTGCTCTTCGTCCAGGAGGCCGCGCGGCGCTTCCGCTGGCGGCACCACTGCGCGGAACTCGCCCGGGGCACCGGCCTCTACTACGCCTCCGGCGGCCTCCCCGGCCTGGGCAACCTGATCCTGGTCAGCCTGCGGGTCAGCGTGCACGAGGCCTGGGGCATGCGCTTCCCGCTCACCCCCGGCAGGCACATGCGCGGCGCGGCCTTCGCCCGGTGCTCGGTGGGCGGCAGGCCCTTCGTGGCGGCTGGCACCCACCTGTCGACCGACGACGCGGAACGGCCGAGCCAGGCCGTGCTCCTCGCCGCGGCCCTCAGCGAACTCAACGGCGGCCCGCTGCTCTTCGGCGCGGACTTCAACGAGACCGACGGCGGCTCGGCGTGGCGGACCCTCGCCGACGGCCGGATCGACCCGGGCGCGGCGGAGCAGGCGCACACCTACAGCGTGGGCAACCCGCGCCGCCGGATCGACGGGCTCCTGATCGACCCGGAGTGCGCGGTCAGCGGCTACCAGGTGGTCACCACCCCGGACACCGCGCTGGCCAGCGACCACTTCCCGGTCTACGCCGAGGTCAGTCTCCCGGAGCGGTGAGCGGGGCATACAGGTCGACGCAGGAGCCATCCGGGTCGAGCACCGCAGCATACCGCTGGCCCCAGAAGGCGTCCCAGGGCTCACTGAGCACCGTGTATCCCGCTGTGGCCAGCTCCGCGACCTTCGCGTCCACCTCGGCCGGGCTGCCGCACTGGAAGGCCAGCGCCGCCCGGTGCCCGCCCGACGGGCGCTCCCAGCCCGGGTAGAGCGACCGGATCGTGGACTCGGCGTCCAGCATCAGCCGGACACCGCCCGGCAGGACGGCCTCACGGTGCGGGTCACCGGGATCGGCGAAACTCAGGCCGAGCAGCTCGTAGAAGGCCGCGGTGGCCTCGACGTCGGCCGCGACCAGCCCGATCGCGTTCAGTACTGGAGTCATGGGGGCCAGGCTAAAACGCGAGTACGACATTTCCCGGCTGGCGGTTAGCCTGTCGCGGTGGCGGAGATGTTCAGGGTCCTGGGCCCGGTGGAGATGCCGAGCGGCGCTGACCTGCCGCCACGGCTGCGTGCGGTGCTGGCCTTCCTGCTGCTGCGCGCGCCGCAGCCGGTGACAGCCGCGGAGCTGATCGACGCGCTGTGGGGCGAGGAGGCGCCGTCCTCGGCTCGCGGCCAGGTACAGGTCGCCATGTCGAAGCTGCGGGAGGCGCTCGGCGAGCACCGTTCCGTGCTCGGCAGGCGGGGCGGCGGGTACACGATCGATCCGCCCGCGCTGGACCTCGCCCAGTTCACCGCGGTGCTGAACAGCCGGGACGCCGGCCGGATCCGCGAGGCGCTGGGCCTGTGGCGTGGTCCGGCGCTGGCCGACGTCGACGCGCCGTACACCGCGTCCGTCCGGCCGGTCCTGGAGGAGCACCGGGTCTCGGCCTGGGAGCGGCTGGCCGCGCTGGAAGCCGAGGCCGGGCAGGCCGGGCGGCTGGTACCGGAGCTGTCGGAGCTGGCAGCTGCCCACCCGATCCGGGAGCCGCTGCACTACCAGCTCGTCCAGGCTCTGGCCCAGGCTGGCCGCCGGGCGGAGGCCCTCACGCTGGCCGGCCGGTTCCGGGCCAGGCTGGCCGAGGAGGTGGGGCTCGACCCCGGGCAGGAGTTCGCCGCGCTGGAGGCCGGGCTCCGTGAGCCAGCGCCGTCCGGGCCGATGCAGCTGCCCGGCGACATCCCGGGCTTCACCGGCCGGGCAGAGCAGCTGGACCTGCTCGACAGCCTGCTGCCCGACCACGGGGTACCCGGCGCGAGTGCCGCCGTGATCACGGCCATCGCCGGCGTCGGCGGGGTGGGGAAGACCGCGCTGGCCGTGCACTGGGCCCGGCAGGTGGCGGCCCGTTTCCCCGACGGCCAGCTCTACGTGAACCTGCACGGGTACGGCGCCAGCATGCCGCTGCGCCCGGCCGAGGCGATCGGCCGCCTGCTCCGCAGTCTCGGGCTGGCCCCACGGGAGATTCCGGTGGAGCTGGCGGAGGCCACGGCTGTCTACCAGAAGACGCTCGCCGCCCGCCGGGTGCTGGTCATCCTCGACAACGCCTGCGAGCCGGGCCAGGTACGCCCGCTGCTGCCACCGGCAGGCGGCAGCCTCGCCCTGATCACCAGCAGGGACCGGCTGGCCGGGCTGGTCGCCAGGGACGGTGCCCGCCGGATCACCCTGGAGGCGATGAGCGAGGCCGAGGCCCTCGCGCTGCTCGCCGTGATCATCGGAGCCGGGCGGGTGCAGGCCGAACCCGCAGCCGCAGCCGAACTGGCCGGGCTGTGCGGGTACCTGCCGCTGGCGCTGCGCATCCTGGGCGAGATCCTGGCCGACCGGCCGGAGCTCACCCTGGCGGAGCAGGCGGCCGGACTGCGGGCGGGCAGGCTGGCCGGGCTGGAGGTCGGCGGGGATGTCGAGGCTTCGGTCCGGGCGGTGTTCGGCCAGTCCTGCCAGCGGCTTGCCCCCGAGGACGCCCGGCTGTTCCGGCTGCTGGGCCTGCTGCCCGGCCCGGACTGCACCGCGGAGTCCGCCGCGGCGCTGGCCGGTACCGAGCCGCACCTGGCCGAGCGCTCGCTGGGCAGGCTGGCCGCAGCGCACCTGGTCACGGAGTACCAGCCCGGCCGGTACCAGCTGCATGACCTGCTCCAGGAGTACGCGGTGGAACGGGTCGCCGCCGAGGAGACGGAAGCCGGGCGCGAGGCGGCGGTGAGCAGGCTGCTCGACTGGTACCTGGTCACGGCGCACCAGGCCGACTGCCTGATCAACGTGCTGAAGGTACCCCGGCCGGACCCGCCGGCCGCGTACCAGCCGCCGGCTCTGCCGTTCGCCCCCGACAAGCC
This sequence comes from Longispora albida DSM 44784, assembly GCF_000379825.1. Classification (GTDB taxonomy): domain Bacteria; phylum Actinomycetota; class Actinomycetes; order Mycobacteriales; family Micromonosporaceae; genus Longispora; species Longispora albida. Next base: position 285,754 of record NZ_KB903833.1, on the reverse strand, counting down.
AGGCGCGCTGGACTTCCTGGACGGCGAGCGGTTCAACCTGCTGCCGGTGGTCGAGCTGGCCGCCCGGCAACCGGTCACAGCGGACGGTACGAGCCGGGCGGCCGAGATCGCGGTCCGGCTGAAGGAACTGTTCGTCGGGCGCGGATACCACGCGGGCTCCGTCGACCTGTACGAGATCGCCGTGGCCGAGGCCAGCCGCCTGGGCCTGGCGGCACTGGAAGTGGACCTGCGCGTGCACCTGGCGATGGCTCGTGGCCTGACCGGCAGGCGGGACCTGGTCTGGGACGAGCTGGATCGCGCCCTGGCCATCGACGGCGCTCGCGGCACCCTCTCCGAGGCGGCTGCCCACTTCACCCGGGGCCAGTTCCTGCTGGAAAGCCACCGGTTCGCCGAGGCTGTCGGGCCTTTCGAGCGGGCGATCGAGATCCGCAAGGCCAGCGGCAACGAGGCACTGGCCGTCGCGCAGTCCAGCCTGGGCCTGGCGCATCTGGCGACCGGCGACCTCGAACAGGCCTCGGCGCACCTGGAAGACGCGATGCGCACGTACGAACAGGAAGGCAACGGCCCGGGATCGGCGTACGCGCTGGAGATCCTCGCCATCATCGCCCAGCGCCGCGAGGACATCCCGGCGGCCAGGGGCTATCTGGAGCGTGCGCTGGTCATGGCCCGCGAGTCGGGGCAGACTCGCCGGGAGGGCTCCGTCCTGCACACCCTGGGCGAGATCAGCCGCCAGGAAGGCGACTTCGAGGCGGCGCTCGGCTGGTTCGGCGCGGCGCTGCCGATCCGCCGTCAGGTCGGCGACTCCGGCCGGGAGGCGCTGGATCTCCAGTACATCGGGGAGGCTCACCTGCGGCTCGGCCGGCCAGCCGAGGCACGGGAACATCTGCTGCTGGCCGGGCAGGCCCGGGCGCTGGCGCCGGACCCGGAGTACGCGGCCCAGATCGCCGCGCTGCTCGCCGAGATCGACGGGGAGTGAGCGCTCTTTCCGGTACCGGATAAAGGATCTTTTATTGCCAACGACGGTCGGTGACGGCACACTGTGCCGGTGGACGATCGTGGTGGTGCGGTCTGTGTGATCGGCGCCGGGTCCAGCGGCCTGGCCGCTGTGAAGAATCTGCGGGAACACGGCTTCGCCGTGGACTGCTACGAACGCGAGACCGGGATCGGCGGTGGCTGGAACTTCCGGCACGACCGGAGCCCGGTGTACGCGAGCACGCATCTGATCTCGTCGAAGCCGCTGACGGAGTTCCCGGACTTCCCGATGCCGGACGACTGGCCGGACTATCCGCACCATTCCGCGCTGCTGTCCTACTTCGAGCGGTACACCGACCATTTCGGACTGCGCGAGCACGTCTGGTTCGGCACGGAGGTCACCTCCGTCGAGCCGATCGAGAACGATCGGTGGAAGGTGACGGTCCGCCCAGCCCACGGCGGATCGGAACGGACGCTGAGCTACGCGGCCGTCGTCGTGGCCAACGGGCACAACTGGCATCCGCGCGTGCCGTCCTTCCCCGGGATCGAGGAATTCAGGGGCAAGGTGATGCACGCGTCGTCCTATCAGGACTCCGCCTCACTGCGTGGCAAGCGTGTACTCGTGATCGGGGCTGGCAACACCGGCTGCGACATCGCGGTTGAGGCCGCCCAGCAGGCCGCGGCGTGCTGGCACTCCACCCGGCGCGGCTACTGGTACGCGCCGAAGTACGTCTTCGGCAAGCCAGCCGACCAGGTCAACGACCGGGTGCTCGCGCTGGGTCTCCCGCTGCGGCTGCGGCAGTGGCTCTTCCACCGCACCCTGCGGCTCACCGTCGGTGACCTCACCCGCTTCGGGATGAGAAAACCAGACCACAAGGTGTACGAGAGCCACCCGATCGTCAACAGCCAGCTCGTCTACTACGTCGGCCACGGCGCGATCAAGCCGGTCGGCGACGTGGCCAGGTTCGGCAGCCGCACCGTCGAGTTCGACGACGGCACGGTAGCGGAGCCCGACCTGGTCATCCTCGCGACCGGGTACGCGCCGCGCTTCGAGTTCCTCGCACCGGACCTGCTCGGCGCGAACCCGCCGCAGCTCTGGCTGCACATGTTCGCCGCCAGCTACCCGACGCTGGCCATCGCGGGCCTCATCCAGCCGGACTCCGGCCAGTTCCCGCTGGTCCACTGGCAGACCCAGGCCATCGCCCGCTGGCTGACCCTCCGTACCGCCGACCCCGAGCGCGCAGCCGCGATCTGGGCCGGAGCCGCCGGCCGCTCGGCGTGGCGCTGGACGAAGGCCAAGGTCAGCGCCTCCGAACGCCACTGGTTCGAGGTGTCGCACCTGACGTACCTGCGCGGGCTGGAGAAGCTCCTGAAGGAAATGGGGACGCCGGCATGATCCGAGTCGTGAGGCAGCGCGACTGGTACGCACCCGTCCGGCCCGCGCCCCGCGAGGTCCGCTCCTCCCTCGCGGCCGAGAGCAAGTGCCCGCCGATCGTGCTGGCCGGCCGCCCGGCGGGCTTCTTCGCCGAGCACTGGCTCGACCGGGCGGCCGAGCGCGGCTACTCCTGCCACGCGGTGACCCCGCGCCCCGGCCGCTTCACCGGCACCCGGGAACAGGCCCACGACATCGTGCAGGTGGCGGCGTCCCTGCCCCGGCAGGCCGTCCTGATCGGGCACGGGCCCGGCGCGCGGTGGGTGGCGGCGGCGCTCACCCGGTACCCGGCGCGCGCCGCAGCCCTCATCGAACCGCCCGGCAGCCTTCCGGCCGAGCCGGTCACCGGCCGCGTACCGGTCCTCGTGGCCGGCACCTCCGGCCGGGCGCTCACCAGGGCGAGCGAACACTATGGAGTGTCACCGACGCTGCTCGGGGACGCCCGCCGCCTCCGCGAACCCGGCTGGCTCTACCCGCTCGAAGGCATCCTCGACTGGCTGGACTCCCTGAACCTGTGATCAGACCCGGGCGCCGTCGTCGGAGGGGTCGTCGTCCTCGCCGCTGCGCAGCCGGTACACGAGGGTGACCACGCCGCCGACCAGCCCGGCGAACCCGGCCAGCATCGTCACCTGCTGGTCGATTGGCAGCAGCTCCGGCCAGAGCAGCAGCACGAAACCGGCGAGGATGGACACGATCGCGGCGACCGTGTACTTCGCGAGACTCGGCAGCGGGGGAGGCGGCGGCGGGGTGTAACCCTCGTCGTCGGCCGGATCGTCCGGCAGGCCAGAGCCGAACGTGTCCAGCCCCTCCAGCAGGCCCGGCTCGTCCGGCCCGGGACCGCGCGGGTCGGCGGCGCCGAGGCCGGAGTGCGCGGTCAGGTCGGTGAGCGTGGTGAAGTCACCGCCGCCGGCCTTGGGCACGGCCCGGGGCGCTTCGCCCGGCTCCTCCACCGGGTCCTCGCCGGCGGTGGCCAGGCCGAGCTCGATGTCCGGACGAGGCGGGGCGTCCCGGTGGTAGCCAGCCACGATCCGGGCGAACTGGGCGTCTACGTCGTCCGGGTCCGGCTCGGCCCGCTCGGCGTCGCGGTTCACCCGTTACCTCCGGTCTTCAGGCGATCTTCACGGTCTGCGCGGGGTCTCCGCTGGTCTGGCACTGGTGCTCAAGCCCGGGTGGTGCGCAGGGCTTGGTGGTTCGTGGTGGTGCGCGGGGCTTGGCGGTGGTACGTGGGTGTTCGCGGTGTTGCGGGGCCTTCGGGATGTCCGAGGGCGGGAGAGGCCCGCCGCTCGACCCCATCGTGACATGTTTCGGGCCGAGGACGTACCACCGGGCGGGGGTTCATACGGTTGAATGGGGAGGGAACACAGATCGCATGGAGGATGGCTTGCTCTACTGGGTGCTCAAGCACATCTTTATCGGCCCCTGGCTGTGGCTGTTGTTCCGCCCCAAGGTCGAGGGGCTGGAGAACGTGCCAGCCGAGGGTGCCGCGATCATGGCGAGCAATCACCTGTCGTTCTCCGACTCGATCTTCCTGCCGCTGGTGGTGAAGCGGCGGATCACCTTCGTGGCCAAGGCCGAGTACTTCACCGGCAAGGGCATCAAGGGCTGGATCAGCCGGGCCTTCTTCGGCGGTACCGGGCAGATCCCGCTCGACCGGGTCGGCGGCTCGGCGGCGGCGGGAGCCCTGGCCACCGGTGCCCGCATCCTGAACTCCGGCGAGCTGTTCGGCATCTACCCCGAGGGCACCCGCTCGCCCGACGGCCGGCTCTACAAGGGCAAGACCGGCGTGGCCCGGCTCGCCCTGGAGACCGGGGCGCCGGTCGTGCCGTGCGCGATGGTCAACACGCACATCGTGCAGCCGCCCGGGAAGATCTGGCCACGGTTCGTCCGCGTGCACATCAAGATCGGCAAGCCGCTGGACTTCTCCCGGTACGAGGGCAACGCCTTCGACCGGTTCGTCGAGCGGTCCATCACCGACGAGATCATGTACGAGCTCATGGAACTGTCCGGCCAGGAGTACGTGGACGTCTACGCGGCCAAGCTGAAGAACCAGGACGCCCAGCCACCGGCCGAGCCCCTCGCCGCGGCGGCCTGACCCTTCCTCACCCGGGGAGGCGCAGGTTCAGCAGCCCCGGGGCGGAGTTCCGCTCGGCGAACGCCTTGGCCTCCGCCAGCAGCGGCCCGGCCGCCGGGTGCTGGACGTCCTGGTAGGACGCGGCCCCGAGCGCGACGGCCACCGCCTGGTCACTCAGGTCACCGATCTTCTCGTACTGGGTGGCGGCCAGGCTGAGGTGCTCCCCGGCCACCGCCGGGTCCGCGTGCCGGACGCCGGCCGTGGCCACCTGGATCGAAGCCTCCAGCCACGGGGTACGCCGGGGGAAGGCCGTCAGGGCTTCGAGCAGCTGCCCGGCGGCCTCGGGGCCGGTGAGGACGGCGGCGAAGCTCGCAGCCGGTACCCAGTCCTTGAACGGGATCACCCCAGAGGGCCGCCAGTGGCCCACCAGGTCGGTCAGCAGCTCGGCCGACTCGTCGAGCCTGCCCTGGAGCGCCCGGCACAGCGCGGCGTGCCCGAGGACGCCCCACAGCACCCGGTGGAAGCCGGTGGCCCGGCCGGCCGCGATCGCCTCGGCGACCTCACCCGGCTCCTCCTCGAAGCCGCGCAGCCCGCGTACCCACGTGCGGACCATCCGGTGCTGGACGTCCCACCGCCCGCTCGGCGTGCCGAGGAACGCGTCGGAAGCGGTCAGCATCCGCTGCCAGTCGCCGGCGAAGAACCCCCACATCGCCTCGGTGGCGTAGTTGGTGACCAGGCCGTGCCCGCTGCCCACATCGGTGCGCAGGTACTGCTCGTCGAGCGTCCGAGAGCCGGGCAGGTCGCCCTCCTCCCGCATCGCCCAGGCCAGGTTGGACGCCGCCCGCCGCGCGCTGGGCAGCTCGTGCCCCCGGCAGTAGGCGAGCGCGTCCTCCAGGTCGGCCAGGCCGGTCGGGTCGCCACCCGTGTACCGGGCGGTGCCCATCGTGATCATGGCGTTGGCGCTGACCTCGACCAGGCCCAGCCGCTCCGACATCTCCAGGGCCGCCTCGGAGTGCTCGGCGGCCGGGTCGTGCTGGAGGTTCAGCATCAGTGCCCTGGCCAGCTCGGCGTGCGCGGTGGCCTTCTCCTCCGAGTCGGGCAGGTCGGTGAAGCGCTCGACGGCCAGACCCAGCCAGCGCAGCGCGCCGCCCTGGTCGGCCGACCGCATCGCGACCGAGCCGCAGAGCGTGGCAGCCCGCGCGGCGCTCGGCAGGTCGCCGGCGGTCTCCAGCCGTTCGCTGAGCATGGTGAGCTGGTTCGCGCCGTCGCTGGCCAGGAAGGCGTCCGTGTCGCGGTAGAAGGACAGCTCGGTGGACAGCAGCTCCAGCTGGAGCCGGCCAGAGACCGTGTCCGGCTCGTCCTCCCTGCACAGCTGGAGCGCGCGTTCGACGTGGGTCGCGGCGCGGTCCAGCGCGTAGAGCCGGAAGGCCCGCCGCGCCGCCGCGGCCAGCGCCGATCGTGCGGTCGCCGCGTAGGACAGGCTTTCCAGACCCAGGGACAGAGCGATGTCGTACGCCGCGACGCGGTGCCGCGCGATCGGCTCGGCCAGGTCGTCGGCCCGCCCGGTCGACACCCCGGTCAGCCAGGCCGCCGTGCGCTCGTGGCGGGCGATCCGCTCGGTACGGGGGAGCCGCTGGTAGCAGACCTCGCGGACCAGGACGTGCCGGAAGCGGTACTCGGCCTGACCGGCCATAGTGGACTCGGGCTGCTCGGTGACCAGGTCGCGCTGTTCCAGCCGCCGCAGGGCCCGCTCGATGCTCTCGGCAGGCCTGCCGACGGCTGCCGCGACGGCTCCGGGCCAGAACTGGGTACCGACGACGGCAGCCGCCTGGAGGATCGTCCGGTCGGCCGGGTCGAGCAGGTCGATCCGGTTGGCGATGACCGCGTGCACGTTGTCGGGCATCGGCAGGTCGTCGTCCTGGTGCAGCGCACCGCGCAGGCTGCCCTGCTCGATCAGCATCCGCGCGTACTCGTGGGCGTACAGCGGGTTCCCGTCGGCGAACTCGACCAGCGGGGCCAGCATCTCCGGCGGGAAGACAGCCTGGCCGAACATCTGCGCGTACATCGTGGCGATGTCGGTGTCCCGCAGCGGCGGCAGCGAGATCGTCAGCGAGCCGGCCACAGCCCCGGCCCAGGTCGGCTCGGACTCCAGCAGCTCGGGCCGCGCCGTGCACAGCACCAGCAGCGGAAGATCCTTGGCCCGCCCGGCCAGCAGCTCAACGAAGTGCAGCATCGCCGGGTCGGCCAGGTGGATGTCCTCGAAGACCAGCACGAGCGGCCGCTGCTGCGAGATCGACACCAGGTACCGCCGCCACAGCGAACCCACGTCCTCAGCGGCCAGCTGAGAGCCGGACAGCCCGACCAGCGGGGCCAGAGCGTCGGCGAGCCTGCCGTTCTCCTCGGCGCCGACCTCGCGCAGCGCCAGCCGGAGCCGGGCCCGCGCCTCCTCGGCCTTGTCGGTGTCGAGCACCCCGGCGTGCGCCTTCACGATGTCGGCGAGCGCGGCGAACGTGACGTCCTCGCCGAAGGGCGGGCAGTACCCGGTGCGCCAGCACACGTGGCTCCCGATCCGCTCCGCGTGCGTGTACAGCTCGCGGACCAGGCGGGACTTGCCGATGCCAGCCCGGCCCAGGATCGTCACGAGCTGCGGCACCCGGTCGCGTACCGCGCGGTGCAGCGCGTTCACCAGGAGCCCGAGCTCGTGCTCCCGGTCGACCATCGGCGTGTTGTCGGCCTCCTCCGGCGGGCGGCGCCGGAACAGTGCCTCGGCCAGCCACACCTCTTTCGGGGCGGACCGGCCGCGCAGCAGCATCGGCGGCTGCTCCGTGTACCGGACGGCCTCCCGCGTCGCCAGGTACGTCGTACTGTCCACAAGCACCCCGCCGGCCGGGGCGGCGGACTGGAGCCGGGAAGCCGTGTTGACCACGTCGCCGGTCACGATGCCCTGACCGCCGTCCCGGGCGGCAGCGGTGTCCACCAGCGCCTCACCGGTCGTGATACCGACCCGGAAGCGCAGCCCGGCGTCCGGGGCCTGCCTGATCAGTGCCCGCTGGAGTTCCAGCCCGGCCCGTACGCAGCGCAGCGGGTCGGTCTCGGTCGCCACGGGCGCGCCGAACAGCGCCATCACCGCGTCGCCGATGTACTTCTCCACCACGCCGCCGTGCTGCCGGATGACCCGGCGGGCGGTCGCGAAGAAACTGTTCTGCATCGCGCGGACCTGCTCGGGGTCCGTCTGCTCCGCGTACGGCGTGAAGCCGACCAGGTCGACGAAGAGGACACTGACCCGCCGCCGGTCCTCCTGAGTGGAGCTCTGGCTGGGCTCGGGGGTCGTGCCCGGCTTGGCGTGCGCCGTACCGCAGCTCGTGCAGAACGCTGTGCCAGGCTGGATCCCGGCACCACAGTGGTCACAGGTCAGGGCCAGCTGTGTACCGCAGCCGCCGCAGAACCGGTCGCCCGGCCCGGCCACCCGGCCACACTGATGACACGCTCTGCTGGAAATGGCCCTTACCCCCAGTTCTTGCCCGACGCCGAGTATGGCCTGATCACAGCCCGGGAGGGTATGGGCTGTTCGGATACCGACAGTGCGATGCGTCACCGGCGGGCCCCTCGCTACAGTCGGCCCGACCATTATTCGCCTTTACAGGGGGAGGGACCTGACGATGCAGGTCAGGCTCACGCAGGACTGGACAGACGGCCAGGGCGTCACGCACCCGGCCGGCGCGACGATCACTGTGGACGAGATGACCGGGGCCAGCCTGGTCACCGGGGGTATCGGTGTCTCGGTGCAGGCTCCGGCCACTAAGGACCCGCGCACCCAGGGCTGGGACCACCCGAGCTAAGCGGCGCGTCACCGCGTACGCCGGAATGCTCGATGAAGCAGAACCGCGGCCGAGACAAGTCATCGGCCGCGGTTTTTCGCTATCTGAAAAGGATCTGGAATTGGCGCGGTAACCGCGAGTGCGGGCCCTAGCGGTCGGGCATTCCGGCCCGGCGGCGCAGCGCCACGATGTCGGTCAGCACGATCCGCCGGCCCTCGGTCCGCAGCCAGCCCCGGTTCGCGAAGGAACCGATTGCCTGGTTCACGCTCTGCCGGGAACCACCGGCCATCTCGGCCAGCTGCGACTGGTTCAGCTCGATCGTGACCATCGCGGCCGGCTGGTCGCCGGCCAGCCGGACCAGGGTCTTGGCCACCCGGCCGGGCAGGTCGAGGAAGACGTGGTCGGCGTTCTGCTCGGTCAGCCGCCGGATCAGCGAGCCCAGCGAGCGCAGCACCGGGTCGAGGATCCGGGGGTTGGCGTGCACCAGCTCCAGGAACGCCCCGCGCGACAGCGCCAGCGCCACACAGTCCTCAATGGCCTCGGCGGAGGCTGACCTGGCCGCGCCGTCCAGCAGGGCCACGTCACCCAGCACGCCGGGCGGGCGGACGACATTGAGGACGGCACGCTCGCCGGTCGGCGCCGTGCGGAACACCGCGACCGCGCCACGCTTGAGGATGATGAGCGACTCGCCGGGATCGTTCTCGACGAACAGCAGCTGCCCCTTGCGGTACGTGCGCGGCACGGCTGCCGCCAGCACCCGCTCCCGGGCCTCGGGCTCCAGCCCAGCGAACAACTCCACGCCGGTGAGCGCGTCGGTGGGATCCGGAAGGCGAACCTCCACGGTAGTACTCCTCCCCGGTTTCGGCAGTCAGTGCAACCAACACCACAGATCATGCATGGTTGGTGCGCTATGTACATCCCCCATATCGGCCAGACAGCAACCCACCTTGGCCACAAATCGGGAGCCGGGGGAGGAATCGCAGGTCAGGCCGGTGCGTACGCTGGTTGCCGTGATCTACCGATATTTCTACGACTGTGAATTCATTGAGGACGGTACCAGGATCGACCTGGTCTCGATCGGCGTCGTCGACGAGGCCGGCCGTGAGTTCTACGCCGTCTCCACGGAGTTCGACGATAGTAAGGCCGTCCCCTGGGTCCGGCGTAACGTGCTCGACAAGCTGCCCTCGCCGGCCAGTAAGGCGTGGCGCAGCCGGGAGCGGATCCGCGAGGACCTGCTCGCCTTCCTGACCGAGCCGCTCGGCTCCGGCGGCGAGCTGGAGCTGTGGGCGTGGTTCGCCGCGTACGACCACGTGGCCCTCGCCCAGCTGTGGGGCGCGATGCCGGCGCTACCGAGAGTGATCCCCCGGTTCACCAAGGAGCTCCGTCAGCGCTGGGACGACCTGGGCAGGCCGCAGCTGCCCTCGGCCCCGCCGGACCAGCACGACGCGCTCGCCGACGCCCGGCACAACCTGGCCAGATGGCAGGTACTCCAGGGGGTGCGGCACACCGGCAGTTGATCATGCTTGCTCGCCGCCGGGCCGGGGTGCGCACAATCACGCAGGGCGACTAGAGTCGGATGCGTAGCGGCCCGGGGCCGGCAACGGCGCCGATGATCTCCCAGTGGCTCGCATTCCGCGTGATCCGCAGAAGGGATCCAAGACATGCGAATCGGTGTACTGACTGGTGGCGGCGACTGCCCGGGGCTCAACGCCGTGATCCGGGGCGTGGTCCGCAAGGGCGTCGCCGAGTACGGCCACGAGTTCGTCGGCTTCCGTGACGGCTGGCGGGGCCCGCTGGAGGGCGACACCCGCCCGCTCGGCGTCCAGGAGGTCCGGGGCATCCTGCCGCGCGGCGGCACCATCCTCGGCTCGTCCAGGACCAACCCGTTCAAGATCGAGGGCGGGGTCGAGCGGATCAGGGAGAACCTGGCGGCGCTCGGCATCGACGCGCTGGTCGCGATCGGCGGCGAGGACACGCTGGGCGTCGCAGCCAAGCTCACCGAGCTGGGTGTGCCGGTGGTCGGCGTGCCGAAGACGATCGACAACGACCTCGGCGCCACCGACTTCACCTTCGGCTTCGACACCGCCGTGAACATCGCGATGGAAGCGATCGACCGGCTGCACACGACGGCCGAGAGCCACCACCGCACCGTCGTCGTCGAGGTCATGGGCCGGCACGCGGGCTGGATCGCCCTGCACTCCGGCCTGGCCGGCGGGGCGAACGTGATTCTCCTGCCCGAGCAGAAGTTCGACCTGGACAAGGTGGTCGAGCACATCGAGAGCCGGTTCAAGACCCGGTACAGCCCGATCGTGGTGGTCTCCGAGGGCGCGATGCCCACCGACGGCGACCTGATCACGCAGAGCGGGCAGCTCGACGCGTTCGGCCACGTCCGGCTGGGCGGCATCGGCCAGTGGCTCGCCGACCAGCTCGAGAAGCGGACCGGCAAGGAGGCCCGCGCGGTCGTCCTCGGTCACATCCAGCGCGGTGGTACGCCGACAGCGTTCGACCGGGTGCTCGCCACCCGCTTCGGCCTGCACGCGATCGACGCCGTGCACGAGGGCGACTACGGCAAGATGGTCGCCCTGCGCGGCACGGACATCGTCCGCGTCCCGCTGTCGGAGGCGACCCGCGAGCTGAAGACGGTGCCGGTCGAGCGGTACCACGAGGCCGAGGTCTTCTTCGGGTAACCGTGCGCCGTGCCCGGCCGGGGGACGGTCCCCGGCCGGGCATACGGCACAATTCACGCACAAGCCATCGTTGACGTGAAGGCGGGCTGGCATGAGCACCATCGCAGTGATCGGGGCCGGGAAGATCGGTGAAGTGCTGCTCGCCGGGCTGGTCCGGGCTGGCTGGCCGGCCGAGCGCCTGATCGCGACCGCCCGCCGTCCCGAGCGCGCCGCCGAACTGCGCGCCAGGTACGGCATCCGGGTCCTGTCCAACGACGACGCCATCGCCGAGGCCGGCGTCATCGCGATCGCCGTGAAGCCGCAGGACGCCGGCGCGCTGCTGGAGGAGCTCACCGTACCGCCAGGCAAGCTCGTGGTCTCGCTGTGCGCCGGGCTGCCGACCGCGTTCTTCGCGAAGCGGCTCGCCGCCGGTACGCCGGTCGTGCGGGTCATGACCAACACCCCGGCCCTGGTCGACGAGGCGATGACCGCGATCTCGGCCGGGGAGCACGCCACGGCGGAACACCTGGCACTCACCGAGGAGATGTTCAAGCCGCTGGGCCGGACCATCCGGGTACCGGAGTCGCAGCAGGACGCCGTGACGGCCCTGTCCGGCTCGGGCCCGGCGTACTTCTACTTCCTGGTCGAGGCCATGATCGACGCCGGCATCCTGCTCGGGCTGCCCCGGCAGGTCGCGCGTGACCTGATCGTGCAGACCGCGATCGGCTCGGCCGTCATGCTCCGCGACTCGGGGGACCATCCTGTGACGCTGCGCGAGGCGGTGACCTCGCCGGCCGGCACGACGATCAGCGCGATCCGCGAGCTGGAGAACCACGGGGTCCGTGCGGCGATGCTGGCGGCGCTGGAGGCTGCCCGGGACCGCGCCCGGGAGATCGCCGAAACTGCGGAGTAACGACCGTTCACCTGGGACGGTGCAAGTGAGACTGGTGAGGCATTCACTCACGCCTACATGTATTCCCATCGATTACTAAACGCCCTAGGGTGATCACAACTAGTAATCGAAAGGGGGCTACCCATGCGGCGAGCACTTCTGGCCCTGGGCACCGCCATCGGGATCCTGCTGATCGCCGCTCCGGCGTCGGCCTTCGCGCACGACCGGGTGCACAACGTCTTCCTGCACTCCCTGCTGGACGTGGTCACGCTGGCGGTGGTCTCAGCACCGCTGTGGACGGCGTACCTGTGGGGCGGACGGCGCCGGGCCCTGCTCGTTGCCCTGGTCTCGGTGGTCCAGATCCCGGTCGCGATCGCGGCCTTCGTGCCCATTCCCAATCCCTGGCTGCACAGCGCGGCGATGGCCGGCGCGCTGACGCTCACAGGGCTGGCGTTGTACTTCACCCGGCCCTCCCGCCGGGCGGAGCGGACGCCCGCGACCCGGTGAGCCCGCCAGCCCGCGCCGGCTGGGGCGAGCGCGCGGGCTGCCGGTGAACTGGACACACTGCCGGCCGGCGGGGGTCGCCGGCCGGTGTGCGTACCAGGTCGCTGCCCGGTGCTGGGGAAGGGCCGGGTACAGCCCTGGTCGTCACGGGACGCTGCCCGGACGGTGTAGCAGCCAGCGAGTACCCGGCAGCAGCGTCCTTGTGATGGCCAGCTACGAGGAGACGGGTGTCCGGGCCACGCACACGACCGACTGGCCGAACGGCGCCCCGAAGATGCCCTCCCACCACCGGGTGGCCGGCAGCACGAACCGGTCGTAGATCCGCACGATCCGCCCCGGCCGGGGGGCCTGGCCGAGCAGCTTGGCCGAGACGAAGTAGCCGAAGAAGCCGAGGATGTTCGCGTACCGCAGCACCTCGATCTCCAGCCCGGCGGCCAGCACCGCCTCCCGCATCGTCTTCTTCGTGTACCGCCGGACGTGCCCCGTCGCGATGTCCACCCTGCTCATCGCGATCATGAAGGCCGGCACCACGATCACCAGCGCCGAGCCCGGCAGGACCAGCCGCGACATGCTCCGCAGCGCGCCGACGTGGTCCTCGATGTGCTCCAGCACGTTGTAGGTGACCAGCCCGGTGTGGCTGGCCGTCTCCTCGCTCGGGAGCAGCATGTGCCGGACCTCGACGTTGGCGGCTTCCTCCGCCATCCGGGCGCGCAGCTCGTCCAGCCGGTGCGGCTCGGCCTCCGTGCAGGTGAACCTGCGGACCCGGGGTGCCCACTCCAGCGCGTAGTCGCCGAAGCCGCTGCCGATCTCGATCGGGTCGTCGCCGAGGTAGGGAAAGGCCATGGAGGAGAACCACTTGCGATGGTTGACGGCCTCGGCGAGCCCTTCGAGGACTTCCTCCTGGACCTGCTGGTCCCCGCCAAGGTCGGTCATGCTCACTTCCCTCGCCGGTAGGCCCCGTTAAGCCGCATTGACGTCTAATGCCCGATTAGCCGGATGTGACTCCTCCCGGGACCATACCTGATGCTACGGAACCGGTGTGACCGCCGCTACATGCTGGGCAGAATGACCAAGTGTGGGAGGGATCCTGGCCCGGGTGTGGCTCGCCCCCGCCGCGCTGACCGCCGGGCTGGGCCTGTGGCGGATCGGGCGGCCGGGGCTGTGGGCCGACGAGCTGGCCACGTGGGGCGCGGCCAGGATGCCGCCGGGCCAGCTGCTCCGGATGCTCACCGAGGCCGACGCCGCCAACCTGGCCTACTACCTCCTGATGAGCGCGTGGGTGCGCGTGGCGGGGGAGTCCGAGACCGCGTTGCGCCTGCCGTCGCTCGCCGCGATGACCGCCGCCGCCGGGCTGCTCGCCGTCCTCGGCCGCCGGCTGGTGTCCTACCGGGCCGGTCTCGCGGCCGGGCTGGTCTTCGCCCTGCTGCCGATCACGTCCCGCTACGCGCAGGAGGCCAGGGTCTACGCGATCGTCATCCTGCTCGCCGTGGCTGCCGCGCTCCTGCTCGTGCGGTTCAAATTAATCTTGTACGGGTTCGTGGTCGCCGGTCTCGGCTGGTTGCACATGGTGGCGCTGCTCCTGATCCCAGCGCACGCCATCGTGGTCACGTACCGGGCCCGCTCCAGCCACGCCGTCCAGCGCTGGGCCGTCGCGGCGACAGCCGGCGTCCTCGCCGCCGGCCCGCTCGCCTGGCTCTCGGCCCAGCAACGGACCCAGGTGAGCTGGATACCGCCCCCCACGCTCCGCGCCGTCATCACGCTCCCTGACCGCGTCGCTGGCGGGGCGGCGGTCGCGGGCTTCCTCCTGGCCCTCGCCATCCTGGCCATCTCGAAACGCCGGGTCTCCGTACTGGCCATCTCCTGGGCACTGGTCCCGCCGCTGATCCTGCTGCTCTGTGCCCCGGTCGTGAATCTCTTCTGGTGGCGGTACCTGCTCTTCACCGTCCCGGCCCTGGCGCTCCTGGCCGGCTTCGCCCTCGCCAGGGCCCGCACGGTCCCGCTCGTCCTCGGCCTGCTCACCCTCGGAGCCATCGGCATGTACCCGAGCGTCTCGTACCGGGCTCCCGACGGCCACGAGCACGACACCCGGGGCGCGGCGGCCGTCATCGCCGCGCACAGCCGCCCCGGCGACGCGATCGCCTACGCGCTGAACGAGCCCGTCGTCCCCTGGGAGGCCCGCGACCTGGTGGCCCGCTACGTGCCCGGAGCCCGGCAGCCGCGCGACGCCTTCGCGCTCACACCACAGCGGACAGCCGGGAACTTCCTCGCGACCGAGTGCCCGCCAGCTGACCTGTCCGGCTGCCTGGGCGGCGCCCCGCGCCTGTGGATCATCCGCTACGAGTCCCACCCCGACCCGCTGGCCGGGATCGGTACCGAGAAGGAGGCGCTGCTCCGCTCCCAGTACACACTGGAGCAGCTCTGGACGCCCCGGTCCTTCACGGTCGCGCTCTACGCCCGCAAGCTCGCCTGAAGCTCCCGCCGGAGGACACGTTCCCCGTCCCGCGTCCGCAGGGCCAGGCCGGTCACCACGCCGTCGTCCAGCAGTACCCGGATCCTCGGGCAGCCCCGCCGGGTGTCCCATGTCCCGTCGGCCAGCCGCAGCGCCGCGTACCGGCAGTGCGCCTCACCCACGAACCCCCACGCCAGGAACACCTCGTCCCCCGCGTAGCTGTACACCCCGACCGACTCGGTACCCGTGCCCGCCGGCCGGCGGTAGAACTCGCCGCGCAGCCCCGGCACCGGTACGCCCTCGAAATCGACGTCCTCGATGGTCCTGTGCCAGGAAAATTCGGACACATCTGGCATATTGATCTCCCCCACGGAGACCTTAACGACCGAACCCCGCCCAGGTCGTTCCCTCCCTTCCCTCGCCGACTCCCGTCACGGGCGCCGCATACTCTCCCGTTCTGCGAGATCGCCCACCTCGGCGCGGTGAGATCACGATGGCCGCACTACTGTTGTCCTGTGGCACAGGAATGGCACCAGTTCAGGAATCCAGGCTTGCAGCTCACCCGCCCCGCCGAGACGGCGGAGGCCGAGTCGCTGGGCATCGACCGATGGCGTGAGCTGCCCCGGGAGCAGATGCCGCCCTGGCCGGACTATTCCGTCGTCGAGCAGGTCTCCGACGTCCTGAGCACCGTCCCGCCCATCGTCGCGCCCTACGAGGTCGACCAGCTCCGCCAGCGGCTCGCCCTGGCCTGCGAGGGCAAGGCGTTCCTGCTCCAGGGCGGTGACTGCGCCGAGACCTTCGCCGACAACACCGAGGCCCACCTGCTGGCCAACGCCCGCACGCTGCTCCAGATGGCCGTCGTGCTCACCTACGGCGCGAGCCTGCCGGTGATCAAGGTGGCCCGGGTGGCCGGCCAGTACACGAAGCCGCGCTCGGCGGCGCTGGACTCCCTCGGTCTGCCGTCCTACCGGGGCGACATGCTCAACTCGCTGGAGGCCACCGAGGACGCCAGGGTCAACGACCCGCAGCGCATGATCCGTGCGTACGCGAACGCGTCCAGCGCGATGAACATGCTCCGCGCGTACCTGGGCGGCGGCCTCGCCGACCTGCACGCCGTGCACACGTGGAATCGGACGTTTGTCAGAGAGTCCGCGGCAGGCGAGCGGTACGAGGCCATCGCGCGGGAGATCGACCGGGCGCTCGCGTTCATGCAGGCGTGCGGGCTCCGCGACGACGAGGCGCTGCGCACCGTCACGCTGTACTGCTCGCACGAGGCCCTCGCGCTGGAGTACGACCGCGCGCTGACCCGGGTGTCGGACAGCAGGGCCTACGGCCTGTCCGGTCACTTCCTCTGGATCGGCAACCGGACCCGCCAGCTCGACGGCGCGCACCTGGACTTCGTGTCCCGGATCGCCAACCCGCTCGGCGTGAAGATCGACGCGGCGATCACCCCGGACGAGGCGATCGAACTGTGCGAGAAGCTGAACCCGGAGAACATCCCGGGCCGGCTCACCATGATCACGCGGATGGGCAACGGCAAGGTCCGTGACGCCCTGCCCGCGATCGTCGAGAAGGTCACCGCGGCCGGCCACAAGGTCGTCTGGCAGTGCGACCCGATGCACGGCAACACTGTCGAGTCCTCGAACGGGTACAAGACCCGGCACTTCGACCGGGTCGTCGACGAGGTGCTCGGCTTCTTCGAGGTACACAGGGGCCTGGGCACGCACCCGGGCGGCATCCACGTCGAGCTGACCGGCGAGGACGTCACCGAATGCCTGGGCGGCGCACAGGCCATCGAGGACCGCCACCTGCCCGACCGCTACGAGACGGCCTGCGACCCCCGCCTCAACACCCAGCAGTCCCTGGAACTCGCATTCCTCGTCGCGGAGATGCTTCGGGGGTAGTGCCGCTGAGCGAAAATCTGAGCTGCCCGAAACGAAAGCCCGTGTAACCAGTACACGGGCTTTCGTTTATGCGATCAGATTTCCGCTCAGCGGGCCACCTCGCGTGAGATCAAGAGCGAAGATCAGAATCACTCGAACGGTACGGGGTGGAACTTCAGGGTCTCGCCCTCCCTTGTGCACAGTCCGTTGCCGTGTTGCGCGTGGAAGCCGGCCAGGCAGGCGCCCAGGGCCGCGTGGCCGAGCTTGTTCGGGTGCAGGGACTCCCGCGAGATCACGCCCTCGGGGGTTCCGTCCTCCTTGAGGTTGAGCTTGATCCCGTGGGTCCACTCCTGTTCCTTGGTGATTCCGGCCGCGCACACCTCACGGCCAGCCATCGCCCGGGTCAGGTCCAGGAACTCCACGGCGGTGTCCCTGGCCGCCGTCCGGATCGCGCCGGACAGCGCGGGCACGAACGTGTCGCTCGCCCAGGCCGCGTCCTCGTCGGAGAACGGGCAGCCGTGCAGTGCCCGGCCCAGCCTGCTGCTGAACCGGTTCTCCACGGGGATCGGCGACGGGTAGGACTGGAGCACGACACGTGCCCCTGGCCAGCCCTTCCTCACCTCGGAAACCACCTTCACGAGGCGCGGGGTCAGCTCGGCGAGCAGCGGTTCGAGCTTCGGCCCCCACTCGTCCTTGCAGTTCTTGTCCGAGGTCGCGAAGGTGACCGCGCAGTCGGCCACGATCCCGGTGAACCCGAGGTCGTTGGCCCCCACGGTGATCAGAACCAGCTTTATCTCGTACCCGGAGCCGAACGCGCGCAACTGCTCCAGCTGCGGCGGCTCCGTCCCCTGCGCGGTGTCGAGCACCTCCTTCGTCTCCGCGCCGGAGCACGCGAGGATCTGGTAGCTGGTGCCGGGCAGGCCTGCCACGGCCAGCTGGGCGTTGCGCGACCGGTGACACGGGCCCTCGTCGAGGTAGTCACCGGCGCCCTCGCCGGAGGCCAGGCTGTCGCCGAGCGAGACGACGGCTGGTAAGGGGTCGGTGGGTGGGAGTGCGAGCGCTGTCCCCGGCAGCGCTCCGAGGGCCATGACGGTCAGTAACGCGAGCCGAAGCCTCACCTGGTACCCCTTTCGTGGGTTTGACCAAGTTTTTCAGGTTTTGACCTGTCGGCATGGAGATTCGGCCCACTCGCTCTTGGGCGGCCCTGACCTGCGCTCCTACGATGGAGGCGCACAGGGCTCAACCATGAGCACGCGCTGGGGGTGGGGCAGCGCGCTCTTTCGGCACCTTCGGAAGGGACGACTCTTGCCAGCCCTGGCGACATACCGGGGGTTGCTGCGCGCGACCAGCCCCGGATTCCTCCTCCTTGCTTTCCTTGCCCGGCTGCCCGCCGCGATGGGCGCCCTCGGCACACTCACGCTCGTCGCCCACACCACGGGCAGCTTCGCCGCGGCCGGGATCGCCGCCGGAGCCCTCGGCCTCGGCGCGGCCCTCGGCGGCCCGCTGACCGGAGCACTGGCCGACCGCTACGGGCAGCGTCCCGTCGGCGTCATCACGTCCGTCTTCGACGCGCTCGCCTACGCCAGCCTGCTGATCCTCGCCCTCGGTGGCGCGCCCGTCCTCGCGACAGCCGGGGCGGCGTTCCTGGCCGGCTTCGCGAACCCGCAGGTCGGGCCCCTGGTCCGGGTGCGCTGGGCCGTGCTGCTCGGCGACCGGGGCGCGCAGCGGCAGCTGCCGGCGGCGATGTCCTACGAGGGCGCGGCCGACGAGACGTCCTATGTGCTCGGCCCGGCGCTGGTCGGAGTGCTCGCGCTGACCGGCCAGCCGATGGTCCCGCTGCTCGGGGCGATCGCGCTGCTGCTCGTCTTCGGCGTGCTCTTCGCGCTGCATCCGACCACGCCGCCCGTGGTCAGGCTGCCCGCTGGTACGTCAGCGGGGAAGCTGCCAGCGGACCTGATCGGGCTGATCGCGGCGATGGCCTGCATCGGCGTCGTGTTCGGCGCGACCCAGAGCGGGATCACCGCCCTGGCAGGCGAAGCCGGGGGCCTCATCTACTCCGTGATGGGCGTCGGCAGCATCGTCGCCGGGCTCGCGACGGCCGCACTGCCGGCCAGGTTCGCCCTGCACCGCAGGTACGTGGCTTTCGCCGGGGCGTTGTTCCTCGGTGCCGCCACGCTCCTGTTCGCACGGTCGGCGGGGACGGCGGCCATCGCGATGGCGATCCTCGGCGTGGCCGTGGCCCCGTACCTGATCACGGTGTACGCGCTCGCCGAGCGGATCGCGCCGCGCGGCCGGGTCAGCACAGCGCTCACGCTCGTCACGAGCGGTACGGTCGCCGGCATCGCGGCCGGTGCGGCCATCGCCGGAGCGCTCGCCGACGCCGTCGGCTACCGGGGCGCCTTCGCGGTACCGGTCTTCGCCGGCCTGCTCGCGCTCGCCCTCGCCAGCCTCTCCGCCCGCCGCCTCGCCCGGATCGGCACCGGCACCGGCACAGAGCAGCAGGCGGATCAGCAGCTCGTGGTGGTGTAGACCGAGGAGGTCACCGTCCCACCGCTCGTCAGCCGGGCCGACACGTACCAGGAGATGTCGGCGGTGTTCGGCTCGGTGCTGGAGCTGCCGGAGAAGGACGTGGGCCCGCCGGACATCCGGTAGGCCTCCCAGGGCGTGGCCTGGTCGGCGCGCCGGGAGTACACGGTGGCCTCCGAGGCGGTGTGCCCCGACAGGCTGGCCGTGATCCGCACGCTCCACGAGGAGCCGGAGCATTCCGGCATACCCGATACGTTCAGCCCCGCTGGTGCCGTCGTCGAGGGCGGCGGCCCCGAGGTCACCGGCTTGCTGGTCACCGCCGGCGGCCCGGCAGTCGTCCCCGGCCCCGGCACGGAACCCGGTGTCGTACCCGGCACCGGAGTCACCGTCGCCGCCAGGCTGGGTGCTGACGCCCCCAGCCTTCGCGCGACCTGTGCGGCCTCCGTGCCTCCGCTCCGCTCCGGCACCGGCCGCACACCGCCCGGCAGCACCGCCCCCTCGGTACCGGACTGACCGGCCGGCTGCTCCGCGCCCGGCAGGCTCACCGGCACCCCGTTCGCCGGCCGCAGCGCACTCACGGCGGCCGAGACCAGCATCAGCATCTGCCCGCAGATCAGCACCCACGCGACCTGCCCTCGCCAGCCCAGCAGCGGCGGGGGCGAGGCTTCAGGCACACGGCGGTGCTGCCCCACCCAGCCCTCCGGCCCGGCGGGAGCTGAGTCCCGGTCCACTGCGTCACTCTAGCGACATGAATCGATGTCATGTCTACTGTCGGGCACTGTCCGAACATGAACAGTTATCGATTGTGCGCCGCCGGGCGCGCGAAAACCCCGGCTGTCCACGATGGACAACCGGGGTTCCCGGAAGCTGGAGAACTACGCGCTCAGCGCGGCCTCGGCGTCGAGGGTCACCGCCGTGGCGTGCACGACGGCGGCGATCCGCAGCGCGTCGTGGATGGCCTCGCGGCCCAGGCCCGACTTGATCAGGGTCTTCTCGTGCGACTCCAGGCAGACGCCGCAGCCGGTGATCGCGGAGACGGCCAGGCACCACAGCTCGAAGTCGAGCTTGTCGACCCCCGGGTTGCCGATCACGGTCATCCGCAGCCGGGCGGGGAGGGTCTGGTACGCCTCGTCGCCGATCAGGTGCTTGGACCGGTAGTAGATGTTGTTCATGGCCATGATCGAGGCGGCAGCCTTGGCTGCCTCCACGGCCTCCGGCTTGAGCCGGTCGGCGGCCTCGGCGGCGATCTCGCGGATCACCTGCGGGTTGCGGGCCGCGATCGCGCAGGCCAGCGCGGCGCCCCACGCCTGCTGGTCCGGCAGGCTGCTCGTGCCGAGCACCGAGCCGAGGTTCAGCCTGGTGTCCTTGGCGTAGGCCGGCAGGGCTTCCTTCAGGGTGTCGATTCCCACTTCTTCGCTTCCTTCTCTTCGCTCGCCGAGGCAGGGCCGGGTCATCTCACCACCGGGGCGTGGTGACCCGGCCCGCGGACCTGGTACCAGCAGTGACTAGCTGGCCATCAGCTTGGCGGCGTCCAGCGTGTCGCCACCCTTGTTCCAGTTGCACGGGCACAGCTCGTCGGTCTGGAGCGCGTCGAGCACCCGCAGGACCTCGGAGACGTTCCGGCCGACGGAACCGGCGGTCACCATCGCGAACTGGATCTCGTTGTTCGGGTCGACGATGAAGGTCGCCCGCTGGGCCACGCCGTCCTCGCCGAGGATCCCGGCGGCCTCGGACAGCTCACGCTTGATGTCCGACAGCATCGGGAACGGCAGCTCGCGCAGGTCCGGGTGGTCCTTGCGCCACGCGAAGTGCACGAACTCGTTGTCGACGGAGGCGCCGAGCACCTGGGCGTCACGGTCGGCGAACTCGGTGTTCAGCCGGCCGAACTCCGCGATCTCGGTCGGGCAGATGAAGGTGAAGTCCTTCGGCCAGAAGAACACCACGCGCCACTTGCCCTCGTGCGACTTGTGCGTGATGGTCTGGAACGCGTTCTCCGGGTCCAGGGAGACACAGGCGGTCAGCTCGTACTCGGGGAACTTGTCACCAACGGTAAGCACAGAAATTCTCCTGTAGGGCGGGATCTTGATTGGAGTCATTCCAGATAATGCCCGACCGCCGCCCGCCCCGGCCATGACCCCCGTCCCAGTATGAGATAGGTCACAACGGTTCCGTTATCTGGGAGTAGTGCCCACGGAGCGGACGGTCATGGAAAAGTTGTCCCCGTGACGAGCCAGCTCATTATTGGCCCGGCGCGCTGACCCGGCTTCCGCCAGCAAGACGTCAGCGCGCAGACCTCCCACGACCGTGGGGGGTCTTTTTGTTTGCCAGTACTCATCACGCCCGCCTCCCACAGGAGAACCCGATGGACTTCCAGCTCTTCGACACCACCCTCCGCGACGGCGCCCAGCGCGAGGGGATCAGCTACTCGGTCGTCGACAAGCTCGCCGTGGCCCGGCTGCTGGACGAGTTCGGGGTCGGGTTCATCGAGGGCGGGTGGCCGGGGGCGATGCCGAAGGACACCGAGTTCTTCCGCCGGGCCCGCACAGAGCTCAAGCTCCGGCACGCCGTACTGGTCGCCTTCGGTGCCACCCGCAAGGCCGGTACGACAGCGGACAAGGATCCGCAGGTCAGGGCCCTGCTGGACGCGGAGAGCCCGGCCGTGGCCCTCGTCGCGAAGAGCGATCTGCGGCACGTCGAGCGGGCACTGCGCACCACGCCGGAGGAGAACCTGGCGATGGTCGCCGACACCGTGCGCTTCCTGACCGGCGAGGGGCGGCGGGTGTTCGTCGACTGCGAGCACTTCTTCGACGGGTTCCGCTTCGACGCCCAGTACACGAAAAGGGTTGTGGAGACCGCACTCGAAGCCGGCGCCGAGCGTGTGGTCCTGTGTGACACCAACGGCGGATCTCTGCCCTCCGGGGTGACCAGGGCGATCGCCGGCCTCGGCCTGGATCCCGCACTTCTGGGCATGCACGCGCAGAACGACACCTCCTGCGCCGTCGCCAACACCATCGCCGCCGTCGAGGCCGGAGTCAGGCACGTGCAGGGCACGGCCAACGGCTACGGTGAGCGGCCGGGCAACGCCGACCTGTTCGCCCTCGCGGGCAACCTGGTCCTCAAACTCGGGCTCCCCGTGCTACCGCCGGGCTGCCTGGAACAGGCGACGCGTGTGTCCCACGCGATCGCCGAGATCGCGAATCTCGCCCCCGACACCCACCAGGCATACGTCGGGCACGCGGCCTTCGCCCACAAGGCGGGGCTGCACGCGAGCGCGATCAAAGTGGATCCGGAGCTGTACAACCATGTCGACCCGGCCACCGTCGGCAACGACATGCGGATCCTGATCACCGAGATGGCTGGCCGGGCGAGCATCGAGCTCAAGTCCCGGGAGCTTGGCCTCGACCTGGCCGGCCAGCCATCCGTCCTCGCCGCCGTCACCGACCGCGTCAAGCAGCTGGAGGCGCAGGGCTGGTCCTTCGAGGCCGCGGACGCGTCCTTCGCCCTGCTGGTGCGCGGCGCGCAGGGGCCTGCCCCGGCACCTTTCACCCTGGAGTCGTACCGGGTGATCGTCGAGCACCGCTCCGACGGCTTCGTCGTCTCCGAGGCGACGGTCAAGGTGCGGGTACGCGGCGAGCGGGTCATCGCCACCGCCGAGGGCAACGGCCCCGTCAACGCCCTCGACCAGGCGCTCCGCCAGGCACTCGTCGCCCACTACCCGTCCCTCGCCGGGCTGGAGCTGATCGACTACAAGGTCCGCATCCTCGCGGGCTCCCACGGCACCGACGCCGTCACCCGGGTACTCGTGGAGTCCTCGGACCGCTCAGACGAGTTCACGACGGTCGGCGTCCACCCGAACATCGTCGAGGCGAGCTGGCTGGCCCTGGTCGACGCGCTCACCTACGCCCTCGCGCAGCAGGACCTCGCACGCCTCGACCAGCCGGTCCCGTAACGGGCCGCTCCTGGTACTGAACTCCTGCTGGGCGCGCACGTACTCGGCGCGCCCCTCGGGAGTCTCGATCCGCACCGGCTCGTACCCGGCGGCGGCCAGGTCGTACGGGCTGGCCCGCATGTCGAGCGTGCGGATGTCGCGGGCCAGCTCGAAACAGTCGGCGATCAGCTCGGCAGGCACGTGCGGGGCGAGCTTGTACGCCCACTTGTAGAGGTCCATGTTCGCGTGCAGGCACCCCGGCTGCTCGTTGTCCGCCTGCGACTCCCTCGTCGGGCTCAGCAGGTTGAGCGGCCGGGCCGGCGGCGTGAAGAACCGGTACGCGTCGAAGTGGCTGCACCGGATCTCCCGGGACTCCACGAACTCGGCCAGCGCCTCGCCGGTCATCCGCAGCGGCACGGCGTGCCGGGTGTCCGGCACCCGGTACACCATCGCCCACTCGTGCAGGCCGAAGCAGCCCAGGTGCGCCGGGCGGCCCCGCGTGGCGGCCAGCAGGTCCCGCGTCCACCGGATCCGGGCCAGCTCCTTGTCACCCAGCTCCTCCGTGAAGCCGGGGAACCAGCGGCGGAGCTGGGCGGGCTTGTAGGAGTAGTAGGTGAAGAGGAAGTCCTCGACCGGGTGCTTGATCCCGGCGGCGCGCCGCTCCAGGTGCCCGGCGACCAGCGCGCCGACCCGGGCCTCGTGGGCCGCGCGCCGGGCGTCGTGATCAGCGGGGGAGTGGTGCACCCGTCGAGGCTACCCGGCCCGT
The DNA here is from genome assembly GCF_000379825.1 of Longispora albida DSM 44784. GTDB lineage: Bacteria > Actinomycetota > Actinomycetes > Mycobacteriales > Micromonosporaceae > Longispora > Longispora albida. Next base: position 261,847 of record NZ_KB903833.1, on the reverse strand, counting down.
GACAGGCACCGTCCCGGTCCGGCGATAGATTCAGGGGTACTACCAATGCTCATCCCTAGCTCATCCCAAAGGGGCCTGTCACAGTGCGTATTGCCCGGTTTGCCCACCAGGGCGGGATGTCCTTCGGCGTGGTCGAAGGCACGGAATCCCCGATCGTCAAGGAGCTGGAGGGCCACCCGTTCGGCCGGCTGACCTTCACCGGCCAGAGCTGGGCGCTCGCCGACGTCCGGCTGCTCGCCCCGATGCTGCCCAGCAAGATCGTCTGCGTGGGGCGCAACTACGCCGACCACGCGAAGGAACTGGGCAACGACGTCCCCGACGAGCCGCTGCTCTTCCTCAAGCCGTCCACCACGATCATCGGCCCGAACGAGGCGATCAGCCTCCCGCCGCAGTCGCAGCAGGTCGAGCACGAGGCCGAGCTGGCCGTCGTCATCGGCCTGCCGGGCGCGCGGAAGGTCGGCAGGGCGGAGGCCGAGCAGGCCATCTTCGGCTACACGATCGCCAACGACGTGACGGCGCGCGACCTCCAGAAGAAGGACGTGCAGTTCACCCGGGCGAAGAGCTTCGACTCCTTCTGCCCGCTCGGCCCGTGGATCGAGACCGAGCTGGCGAACGTCGCCGACGTCGAGGTGCGGTGCGAGGTCAACGACGAGGTACGCCAGCTCGGCCGGACAAAAGACATGGTGTTCGACGTGCCGACTCTGGTGTCCTATGTGAGCCACGTGATGACCCTGCTGCCGGGCGACGTGATCCTCACCGGTACCCCGGCCGGCGTGGACGCCCTGCGCGCCGGCGACTCCGTGACTGTGTCCATCGAGGGCATCGGAGCCCTCACGAACAAGGTTGTGTCCTATGAGTGAGATGCGTCTGAGGTTCTCCCCGTCGCCGACCGGTACCCCGCACGTCGGCCTGATGCGCACCGCGCTGTTCAACTGGGCGCACGCCCGCCACCACGGCGGCAAGCTCATCTTCCGTATCGAGGACACCGACGCGGCCCGCGACTCCGACGAGTCCTACGCGATGCTGCTCGACGCCATGAACTGGCTCGGCCTCGACTACGACGAGGGCCCGGGCAAGGGCGGCGACTTCGGCCCGTACCGGCAGTCGGAGCGCGCAGAGATCTACGCCGACGTGGCCCGCAAGCTCCTGGAGGGCGGCTACGCCTACAAGTCGTACTCGACCCCCGAGGAGGTCGAGGCGCGCCTCAAGGCGGCCGGCAAGGACCCGAAGCTCGGCTACGACGGCTTCGACCGCGACCTGACCCCGGAGCAGCAGGCGGCGTACGAGGCGGAGGGCCGCGAGGCCGTCCTGCGGATCCGGATGCCCGACGAGGACATCACCTGGGTCGACGCCGTCCGCGGCGAGGTCACCTTCAAGGCCGGCCAGGTACCGGACTACGCGATCGTGCGGGGCAACGGCAAGCCGCTCTACACCCTGACGAACCCGGTCGACGACGCGATGATGGGCATCACGCTGATCGCGCGCGGCGAGGACCTGCTGTCGAGCACCCCGCGCCAGATCGTGCTGTTCCGGGCGATGCTGGAGCTGGGCATCGCCAAGGTGCAGCCCGAGTACGCGCACCTGCCGCTGGTCGTCGGCGACGGCAACAAGAAGCTCTCGAAGCGCGACCCGCGCTCGGACTTCTTCGCCTACCGCCGCAACGGCTACCTGCCGGAGGGCCTGGTCAACTACCTGTCGCTGCTCGGCTGGGCCATCTCGCCCGACCACGACATCTTCACGATGGCCGAGATGATCAGCGCGTTCGACGTCCACGACGTGAACAGCAGCCCGGCGCGCTTCGACGAGAAGAAGTGCGAGGCGATCAACGCCGAGCACATCCGCCGCCTCGACCCGGCCGACTTCGCCAGCCGGATCGCCGCCTTCCTGCCGGACGGCGCCGACGAGGACCAGATCGCTGCCGCCGCGCCGCTGATCCAGACCCGGATCACGACCCTGGCGCAGGTACCGGCCATGATCGGCTTCCTGTTCGCCGGTGAGGGCTTCGCGCCGGACCCGGACCACGCGGCCAAGGTGCTCACCGAGGCTGCCGTACCGGTGCTGGAGGCCTCGCTCAAGGCCCTGGAGACCGCCGAGTGGACGACGCCGGCCATCGAGACGGCCCTCAAGGCCGCGCTGATCGAGGGCCTGGGCCTCAAGCCCAAGGCGGCCTTCGCCCCGCTGCGCGTCGCCGTCACCGGCCGCACGGTGTCCCCGCCGCTCTACGAGTCGATGGAACTGCTCGGCCGTGAGGTCACCCTCGCCCGGCTCCGGTCCGCCCTGTAACTGTGGGGCAGATCACAACAGTCCTCTTCGACGTCGACGAGACGCTGACGGACTACACCGGCTCGGCGCGGGCCGCGATCATCGCGTACTGCGCCGAGCTGGGCGTTCCGGCTCCCCGGCTGCCCGCGGCGGCCGGGAAGTGGCTGCGGCTGGAGGGGGAGCACTTCCCCCGGTACCTGGCCGGCGAGCTCACCTTCGCAGGCCAGCGCCACGAGCGCGCCCGGGCCATGCGGGCCGCGCTCGGCGGGCGGGGGCCGCGTGACCCGGGGGAGTGGTTCGCCGCGTACCTGGCGTACTACGAGGCGAGCCTGACCCGCTTCGGTGACGTCGTGGCCTGCCTGGACGCCCTGGAGGCCCGTGGCCTGCGCCTCGGCGTGATCAGCAACAACGACGAGGACTACACCCGGGTGAAGCTCGCCAGGACGGGGCTGGACGGCCGGTTCGGGATCGTTGTGGGCAGGGACACGTACGGCGTCGCGAAGCCCGACCCGCACATCTTCACGGCCACGTGCGCGGCATTCGGTGTTTCCCCAGATGAAACGGCATATGTCGGGGACTCGCTGACCGCCGACGCGCTGGGCGCCACCGGAGCCGGCCTGCTGGGTATCTGGCTGGACCGGGCCTGGGACGGCGAATCTTTGCCCCAGTTTGCCCGCCAAATCTCCACCCTGGACGCGCTCGGAGCCCTCCTCGGCGATCCAGTGACGGGATCCGATTTGAGCCTCGCGGAGGGCGTCGGGTAGAGTTCATCTCCGGTGCGAGGGCACCGATGGGGTATGGGGTAATTGGCAGCCCGACTGATTCTGGTTCAGTTAGTCTAGGTTCGAGTCCTGGTACCCCAGCAATTGTCCTCGCACCACCTGGTCCCGTCGTCTAGCGGCCTAGGACGCCGCCCTCTCAAGGCGGTAGCGGGGGTTCGAATCCCCTCGGGACTACAGTAAGGAAAAGCCACCCAGCCGGGTGGCTTTTCTCGTATCCGGCGTCAGTTCCCGCCGAGCTGGTTCAGGTCGATCACCTGGTCGGCTGGCGGCGCGGTCAGGGTCACCGGCTGGTTGTACTCGGTGAAGGCCAGCTCGCCGCCGCCTGCCGCGCTCGACCGCAGCAGCAGCGGATATGGCTCGCCGGTCGTCGCGATGAACAGCGAACCGTCCCCGCCGATCAGCTCGATCGCCGGCTGCCCGTCGATCTGCTGCGTCCGGCCCTTGCTGGCCGCCGACACCCCGGACAGCACAGCGTCCATCAGCTGCGTGGCGTCGGTCAGCGACACGAGGTCCTTGAAGTTCGGGTCCTCGGTGGTGGTCCGCATCCACTTGCCCTCGAAGAGATTCGCGGCGGCGTTCCCGCCGAACTGCGCCCAGAAGGCCCGGTCACCCTGGAAGTACGCGGAGGTGCCGATCCGCAGGATGCTGACCTTGTTGCCGCCCACGGTCATCGTGCCCGTCGCGCCCTCCGACCCGGAGATCTTCAGATCAAGAGCGATCTTCTCCGTACCCGAGGGCACCTCGCCCTTCACGTGCACCGAGGTGATCGTCTTGACGGCGGCTCTGGCCCGCTCGGCGATCTGGGCCGGGGACAGGGCCGCCACCCCGTTGTCCTCTGCCCTGGGCGCGGCGACCGCGGCTCCGGCGGTCAGTACAGACGCCGTCAGGACGGAGCCGAACAGCCCGGCGGCGGCCAGGACCGCCAGCAGCCTTCCCCTGAGTCTGGTCATGACCCTGCCTCCTGAGTCGTTAGGGGCAGTGAAGGCGGGGAAACGGTTTCAGTCTACGCGCGGCGGCCCCTCCGGAACCCGCGTCCGGCCACGGCGGACAGCCACGTGGGGGAACGTGAAAGTGGAGCATTCCCCTTGTGGGTACCGGGAAAGGGGTGTGGAAAAGGGGCACCCGCCCGGCGGCGGATGCCCCTTCCCTGAGTGTCGCGGGTGTTACTGGATGACGAGGCGGATGATGGCGCTGTCCTCGCCGACCATGACGCCGACGGCCTTGAACGGCGCGGCTTCCTTCTTGTCCTCGGCGGACATGTCGCTGTTCTCGATGAACTTCTCGACATTCACGTACGCGGCGAACGTGGTCTTGGCCGGGCGGCCGGCCATCGCCTTGCGGTAGACAGCGTTCTCGGCGAGCGTGCCGCCCTCACCCTTGTACGCGCCGTAGGTGACAGTGGTCTTCTGCGCGCCGTCCTCGCCGACCTTCACCAGACCCTCCAGCAGGGACAGCGTTTCCCGGAGTTTCTTCGCCGAAGCGGGGGACTGGCTGATCGCGGTCAGCCGCAGCGCCGCCGTGTCGATGTCGGTCACCGAGAGGGTCAGCGTCGAGCTGACCAGCTCCTTCAAGCCGCCGGTCAGCTGCTCGACCTCGTCCTTGCTGAGCGTGCCCAGCTCCTTGCCGAGGCCCTTGCTGACGCCCTGGTCGAAGCCCTTCTTGAAGTCCGGGTGGTCGTAGAGCGGCTGCATGGCGAGCGCGACGGCCGAGTTGGCCGGGAGGGTCTCCAGCTCCTTCACCAGGTCCTGCTTCGGCTGGAAGCCGGACTTGCCGCTCTGCTGCACCCGCAGCTCGATGCCGTCGCCGGTGACCTGCGCACCCAGTGCCACCTGGCCGGACACCGCCACGCCGCCGGTCAGGTCGGAGATCTCCTTGCTGCCGGACTGGTCCTTCACCAGCTGGAAGATCGAGCCGAGGTCGGCCCAGCCGATCGCGAGCTGGTTGTCCGGCAGCTTGCTGACGACACCCTTGTAACCCTGGCTGTCCGACAGCTTGGTGTGCTTGGCCGCCGTCACGGCCGAGGCGGCTGCCGGGTCACCGTCGACCGAGGACTTCTCCGGCACGGCGATGAGGACGTAGCCCTCGTGCAGCCGGTAGCCCCACTTCTTCTTGGCGCCGGCCCGGGCCGTGTCCAGCGCGGACTTGGCTTTCTTGTCGTCTTCGCTGGCGAAGGCGTACAGGATGAAGTTGTCCTTGCCCTGTGTCCACAGTGCAGCGCCCATGCGGTCGCCCAGCCACGGCTTGGCGTCCTCGTCGAACGTGACGCCGTCGATCTCGGCGTGGTCGATCAGGTCCCGCTTGAGCTCGTCCGGGTCGCCCTTGCGGCCGGGGAACTTCTTCGACAGGTCGTACAGCTTCTTCTGCTCGGTGAGCGCCGGGTCGAGGTCGATCCGGGCGAACGCCATGACGGTGGACGGCATCACGTCCTCCGGCTCTGCGCCCAGCGGGGAGCTGAGCAGCTTCACCGTCGCGAACGCGCCGCCGGCCAGCAGCACGGCGAAGGCCACGCTGCCGCCGATGATCAGGCCGGCCTTGCTCTTCTTCTTCACCGGCGGGGCCAGCTCGGTGGCCAGCGGCATGTAGCCCTGCTGCGCCGGGTCCTGGTAGTAGGCCTGCTGGGGCTGGTAGCCCGGCTGGTAGTCCTGCTGCTGGTATGGCTGCTGGTATTCCTGGTAGCCGCCAGCCGCCGGATATGGCTGCTGGCCGGGCTCTGCGGGCTGGCCGGGCTGGTACGGCCCGGACGGCTGGGGCTGGGAGGGGTACTGCTCGGTCACCTGATCGGCCTTCCTAGAGCGTGGTCAGCCCGATCAGAGTAGGGTGCGCGGTCAAACCCCCGCTGTCCCAAAAGGGCGGTCCGTGGCTGGACTCACAGCGGGAAATGCGCAGGTGGGCACAGGTTTGCCCACTAGGTACCCCGGGGTTTGGCTCAGTGGCTCCGGTCAGCTGTCACAGGCCCGACAGGCGCTGGCCGGCCCGGACCACGGCCATCGCGTGCCGTTCGCCGGGGCGGCGGGTCAGCCGCTCGATCGGGCCGGAGACGCTGATCGAGGCGATCACCCGTCCCGTGCGGTCGCGGACCGGGGCCGAGACCGAGGCCACACCGGCCTCCCGCTCGGCGACGCTGGCCGCCCAGCCGCGCTTGCGGACCTCGGCGAGCGTGCGGGCGGTGAACTTGGCCCGGGGCAGCAGCGGCAGGATCGCCTCCGGCGGCTCCCACGCCAGCAGGATCTGCGCGGCGGAGCCAGCCGTCATCGGCAGCACGGCGCCGACCGGCACCGTGTCGCGCAGGCCGCTGGACCGCTCGGACGCGGCCACGCAGATCCGCTCGTCCGCACGGCGCAGGTAGAGCTGGGCGCTCTCGCCGGTCTGGTCTCGGAGCAGGGCGAGGATCGGCTCGGCCGCGGTGAGGAGGACGTCCGGCGCCTCGTTGGCCAGCTCCGCCAGTCTCGGGCCCGGCCGCCACCGGCCCTGGGCGTCGCGGACCAGCAGGCGATGCGACTCGAGCGCCTGGGCGAGCCGGTGCGCGGTGGCCCGGGGCAGCTGGGTGCGCTCGACGAGCTCGGCCAGGCTGGCGCCGTCCACGGATGTCTCAAGGATCAGGACGGCTTTGTCGAGAACGCCGACCCCGCTGATACTGTGTCCCACAAGCCGAAACATACCTCCCATTCTTTGGGAAGTCCAGCGTCGGCCACCCGCAGCGGGAAAGCGCTGCGGGGAAAACAGGAATCCAGGAATCCAGGGGAGCCGCCGTATGGGGCGCACAGAGGGGCACGCGGGCAGCCGCACGCTCGCGGAGAAGGTCTGGGACGCGCACGTCGTGCACAGCGCGCCGGGTGAGCCGGACCTGCTCTACATCGACCTGCACCTGCTGCACGAGGTCACCAGCCCGCAGGCCTTCGACGGGCTGCGGATGGCAGGCCGTCCGGTCCGGCGGCCAGATCTCACGATCGCCACCGAGGACCACAACACCCCCACCGACAGCCTCGTCACGATCAGCGACCCGGTCTCGGCCACCCAGATCGAGACCCTCCGGAAGAACTGCGCGGAGTTCGGCGTGCGGCTGCACCCGCTCGGCGACGCGGAGCAGGGCATCGTGCACGTGATCGGCCCGCAGCTCGGCCTGACCCAGCCGGGTACGACGATCGTGTGCGGCGACTCGCACACCGCCACGCACGGCGCGTTCGGCGCGCTGGCCTTCGGGATCGGTACGAGCGAGGTGGAGCACGTCCTGGCCACCCAGACCCTCCAGCAGGCCCGGCCGAAGACGATGGCCGTCAACGTGACCGGCGAGCTGCGGCCCGGCGTGACGGCCAAGGACCTGATCCTCGCGCTGATCGCCCAGGTCGGCACGGGCGGCGGGCGTGGCCACATCGTCGAGTACCGGGGGCCAGCCATCGAGGCGCTGTCGATGGAAGGCCGGATGACCATCTGCAACATGTCGATCGAGTGGGGCGCGAAGGCCGGCATGATCGCGCCGGACGACGTCACGTTCGGCTACCTGCGCGGCAAGGACCACGCCCCGGCCGACTTCGACGCGGCCGTCGAGTACTGGCGGACGTTGCGGACCGACGACGGCGCCGAGTTCGACACGGTGGTCGAGATCGACGCCTCGGCCGTGACCCCGTTCGTCACGTGGGGTACGAACCCGGGCCAGGGCGCGCCTCTCGGCTCTGTCGTGCCGGAGCCGGCCGACGCCGACGACGAGCGGGCCCTCGCCTACATGGGACTGACCGCCGGTACGCCACTGCGCGACATCCCCGTCGACGTCGTCTTCGTCGGCTCGTGTACCAACGGGCGCATCGAGGACCTGCGCGCGGCCGCTGACGTGCTGCGCGGCCGGAAGGTCGCCGACGGCGTGCGGATGCTGGTGGTGCCGGGCTCGGCGCGGGTACGCCTGGCCGCCGAGGCCGAGGGCCTGGGCGAGGTCTTCACGGCGGCCGGGGCGGAGTGGCGGTTCGCCGGCTGCTCGATGTGCCTGGGCATGAACCCCGACACCCTCAAGCCCGGCGAGCGCGCGGCCTCCACCTCGAACCGCAACTTCGAGGGCAGGCAAGGGAAAGGCGGCCGTACCCACCTGGTCTCCCCGGCCGTCGCCGCGGCCACGGCCATCGCCGGTCACCTGGCCGCGCCAGCAGACGTACACGTGAAGGGCTGAGACGGCAATGGAGAAGTTCACCGAGCACACCGGCACGGCTGCCCCGCTGCGGCGCTCCAACGTGGATACCGACCAGATCATCCCCGCCGTGTACCTGAAGCGGGTCACCAGGACCGGCTTCGCCGACGGCCTGTTCTCGGCCTGGCGTGCGAACGAACCGGACTTCGTGCTGAACAGGCCGGAGCACGCCGGCGCCAGCATCCTGGTCGCCGGGCCGGAGTTCGGCACCGGTTCCTCGCGGGAGCACGCGGTCTGGGCGCTGCTCGACCACGGGTTCAAAGCCGTGCTGGCACCGCGTTTCGGCGACATCTTCCGTGGCAACGCGCTCAAGGGCGGGCTGCTGCCGGTCGAGCTGCCGCAGCCGGTCATCGAGGAGCTGTGGACGATGACTGAGGAGGATCCCGCGCTCGCCGTCACGGTGGATCTCGCGGCCCGCGAAGTCCGCTACTCCGGCCGGATCCGGCCCTTCCCTGTCGACGAGTTCAGCCGGTGGCGGCTGATGGAGGGGCTCGACGACATCGGGCTCACCCTCCGGCACGCCGACGCGATCGCCGGCTTCGAAACCCGCCGCCCCGCCTGGCTTCCGGTGACCCAGTAGAACGGGGCGGGCAAGTAACGACCCAGGGTTGCTGACCTGGGCGGCTGCCCCAATAGGAGTGTTCTCCGCCACGCGTGCCCACCCGGCCGGTGCTGATCACCGGCCGGGTTTCCTATGCTCCGAAAGAGCCGGAAACCCTTGTGGCACAACGCATTCCGGTGCTTTCCCCCACAAGTGCCAGGTTCGAAATCTGTTACGACACAAGGAATTTCTTCGAACCGGTATTTGTATCTCGGCCCAAACCGGCCTAACGTGCGCGCAGAATGACAACAGCGTTACCACGTTGGAACTTTTGAGGGGGAATCGTGAACAAGGCGGAGCTCATCGAGGCGCTGGCCGACCGGCTGGGGGACAAGAAGTCGGCGACGGCGGCACTCGACGCGGTGCTGGCCGAGATCCAGGGCGCGGTCGCCAAGGGCGAGAAGGTCTCGCTCACCGGCTTCGGTGTCTTCGAGAAGCGGGTCCGTGGCGCGCGTACCGCACGCAACCCGCGTACCGGCGAGGCTGTGAAGGTGAAGAAGACGTCGGTGCCGGCCTTCCGCGCCGGTGCGAACTTCAAGGAGCAGGTCGCGGCCGGCAAGGCCACCGCTCCGGCCAAGGCCGCGAAGAAGACCACGGCTGCTAAGGCCACCAAGGCCGCCACCAAGACCGCCACCAAGGTCGCGGCGAAGAAGACCACCGCCGCTGCCGCGACGACGGCCGTGAAGAAGGCCGCGGCCAAGAAGACGACCGCGAAGGCCGCTCCGGCCAAGAAGGTCGCCGCAGCCAAGCCGGCCGCGAAGAAGACCACGGCGAAGGCCGCTCCGGCGAAGAAGGTCGCCGCTGCCAAGCCGGCCGCGAAGAAGACGACGACGGCGAAGAAGACCACCGCCGCTCCCGCCAAGAAGACGGCCGCCAAGAAGGCTCCGGCCAAGAAGGCAGCCAAGAAGTAGTTCTGCTCTATCGCGCGTACGACGAAGCGGTGCCCGCCTGGGGGATGGAGGCGGGCATCGCTTTTTCGCGTTCCGGGAAAGCTCAGCTCTTGCCGGTGATGGAACGGAGCAGTTCCTCCTGGGGGTCGAGCCCCGTGAGCCGCCGGGTCCACACGCCCCTGCCGTCCAGGTCGAAGCTGGAGGACTTGTCGGCCATCGCCAGTTCCAGGGCGCGTTCGAGCTCCTGCTGGGCGTGCTCGGCCGTCACCAGCACCATCGCCTCCACCCGGCGGTCGAGGTTGCGGTGCATCAGGTCGGCGGAGCCGATCCAGTACTCGGGCCGCTTCGCGCTGCCAGACGGCTCGGAGATCGCCCGGCCGAACCGGTACAGGCGGGAGTGCTCGAGGAACCTGCCGAGGATCGACCGGACCCGGATGGTCTCCGACAGCCCGGGCACGCCGGGGCGCAGCGCGCAGATCCCGCGCACGATCAGGTCGATCTGGACGCCGGCCGCGCTCGCCAGGTACAGGGCGTCGATGATCTGCTCGTCGACGATCGAGTTCGTCTTGAACTGGATCAGCCCGTTCTCGCCGAGCCGGGCCTGTTCCGCGATCCGGTCGAGGATGCCCGAACGGATGCCGTGCGGGGCAACGAGAAGCCGCCGGTACGCGGCCTGCCGGGAGAAGCCGGTGAGCGAGTTGAACAGGTCCGTCAGGTCGGCCCCGACGTCGGGGTCTGCGGTCAGCAGGCCGTAGTCCTCGTACAGCCGCGCGGTCTTCGGGTGGTAGTTGCCGGTGCCGATGTGGCAGTACCTGCGCAGCGTCCTGCCCTCCTGCCGGACGACGAGCGCCGTCTTGCAGTGCGTCTTGAGCCCGACCAGCCCGTAGACGACGTGGCAGCCTGCCCGCTCCAGGGTCCGCGCCCAGCCGATGTTGGCCTGCTCGTCGAAGCGGGCCTTGACCTCGACGAGCACGACGACCTGCTTGCCGGCCTCCGCGGCGGCCACGAGAGCGTCCACAATGGGCGAGTCGCCGGAGGTCCGGTACAGCGTCTGCTTGATGGCCAGCACGCCGGGGTCGGCGGCGGCCTGCTCGATGAACCGCTGCACGCTGGTCGAGAACGAGTGGTACGGGTGGTGCACGAGAATGTCGCCCTCGCGCAGCGTCGCGAACACGCTCTTGGGCTGCTCGGCCTCCGCGAACTGCGGATGCGTGGCCGGGACGAACGGCCGGTCCTTGAGGTCTGGCCGGTCGATGTCGTGGTAGAGCTGCCACAGCCCGGACAGGTCGAGCAGTCCCGGCACGCGCAGCACGTCGTGCGCGTCCATGTCGAGCTCACGGATCAGGAGTTCCAGCACGTCGTCGGAGACGGCGGCGGAGACCTCCAGCCGCACGGGCGGGCCGAACCTGCGCCGGGCCAGCTCCCGTTCGAGCGCCTGGAGCAGGTCCTCGTCGCGGTCCTCCTCGACTTCGAGGTCGGCGTTGCGGGTGACCCGGAACGCGTGTTTCTCGACGACGGCCATCCCGCCGAAGAGCTGGTCGAGGTGCGCGCCGATCAGTTCCTCGACGGGCAGGAAGCGCCCGGCGGTCACGCTGACGAACCGGGGCACGTTGTCGGGCACTTTGACCCGGGCGAACCGCTGCGGCCCGCCACCCGGCGGCTCCACGATCACCGCGAGGTTGAGCGACAGCCCCGAGATGTACGGGAACGGGTGTGCCGGGTCCACGGCCAGCGGGGTCAGCACCGGGAAGATCTGGTCGCGGAAGTAGCCGCGCAGCCGGTCCTGCTCGGCAGGTTCCAGCTCGGCCCAGGTCACGATGTGGATGCCCTCGGCGGCGAGTGCGGGCAGCAGGTCGACGGTCAGGCAGCGCGCCTGCCGCGTGACGAGGGCGTTGCCCCGGCGGCCGACCCGTTCGAGCTGTTCGCGCGGGGTGAGGCCGTCGATGCTCAGCACGGACAGGCCCATCGACATGCGTCGCTTGAGTCCGGCGACGCGGACCATGTAGAACTCGTCGAGGTTGCTGGCGAAGATGGCCAGGAACTTCGCCCGCTCCAGCAGCGGCAGGCTGGGGTCCTCGGCAAGGGTGAGCACCCGCGCGTTGAAATCCAGCCAGGACAGCTCCCGGTTCAGGAAGCGGCCGGCGGGCAGAGCGGGTGAGCTGATCACCCGCTCATCATCACCCGGCTAAGGCAACGTCGGGATGACTAGCCGGTTAATTCCGCCCTGCTCATCGGTGTTGAGCGTCACGCGCTGCCCGAGCCGCAGCAGCCGCAGCCCCGAGGCTTCGAAGGCGCTGGCTGGGAATTCGAGCTCCCGGCCGTCGTCGAGCAGCACGGTGCCGGCGTGCGTTTCCGGATTCCACGTGGCGACTGTTCCCTGCATGGCCGTCAGCCTACTTTCTCCCCGTCCCGCCTACGGGCGAGGAACTGGATGGCGGGGGACCGGTTGCCGTTCATGGTGGCGACGTCGAGCCGGTGCTCGGCGGCGATGTCGAACCCGTTGCCCGACAGCAGCGCGCGCAGGGCCTCCGGGTCGTGGTGACGGCAGACCGCCCCGTCGGCGGTGGTGAAGACGCCGTACGGGAGGTCGCCCGGGGCTGCGGCGTAGCGCTCCCGGTTGCGCTCGTCGGCGGCGATCAGGAGGTCACTGACGTAGAGCAGGCCGCCGGGTACGAGGAGCCGGCTCACCTCGGCGACCAGGGCCTGCTGCGCGCCGGGGTCCGGTACGCAGGTGAGGACGGCGAGCAGCAGGACGGCGTCGAAGCTGGCCGGCGGGGCAGGCACGGCTGGCGGGTGCTCCAGGACGGCGAAGTCCAGTCCAGGGTGGAGAGTACGGCCACGGGCGATCAGGGCCGGGGAGATGTCCACGCCGTGCACGCTGGTGTACCCCTGGCCGGCCAGGCCCGCCATCACCCGGCCGTACCCGCAGCCGTAGTCGAGGATGCGCGCGCCCGGGGCCAGGCGGTCCAGCCAGGCCGGGACGACGGGGTGGGTGAAGGTCTTGGTGGCTCCGGCGGTGTCCCAGTACGTCAGCTGATTCCCAAGATCATCCATGCCGCAGCGTACAGCCAGGTCACAAACCTGCGAGGACCGCTGCGGTGTGGCGGCCGACTCCGAGACGGATCGCTGCCGCGAGGTCGGCGGGGGTGTCCACGTCCTGCCGGAGCGAGGCCCAGGTCCCGGGCAGCGGCACGGCACCGGATCCGGCGTGTGCCCCGGCCGAGCCGGCCCCGAAGAGCGGCTGGAGCGGGCCAGCCGAGGCGAGGAGCACGGTCCCCGTACCGGCGGCGTCGGCGACGAACGACCGCGGGTGCCGTGCGGCGGCCGTGAGCGCCGCTGCGAGGTCGGCCGGGCCGAGGGCCGGGAGGTCGGCGGTCAGCGCGGCCCGGGGGCCGTGGAGGGTGAGCTCGCCGTGGCGTACCGAATGATTGAGGTCGCGTACCGGATGAAGGGAATCTCCGGCGGGCGGGTCGCCAACGATGCGCACACCACCATCCGTGGCTGTGCGCAGGACGGGGTCGTCGGTGACGACGACGACCGCGCCGACCACGGGGCAGGCCAGCGCCGCCGAGATCGTGTCGAGCGCGAACGCCCGGGCGAGGTCCTCGTGGGCATGGCCGGGCACGCCGCCGCGCAGCCGGGACTTGCCGAGCGCGGCCGGCTTCACCGGAATGATCACGGACCAGCGGGACACCCGAGCGAGGCTACCTCCAGCCGGGGGAGATCCGGGCGGGCCGGAGCCGAGAAACACAGCACCCCCAGATGGACAGGCCAGGTCCGATGCACGACGATCAGCAGGCAGGTCGCAGGGATAGGGAGAGTGGACTGGTGCGCAGGCTGGGCTTCTGGCGGAGGGCGGCAGTGAGCGTCGTCAAGCCGCCGCTTCTGGCGTTCACCCGGCGGACATGGCGGGGGATGGAGCACATTCCGGCCTCCGGCGGCGCGATCCTCGCGGTCAACCACATCTCGCACGCCGACCCGTTCGGCCTGGCGCACTACGTCTACGACGCCGGCCGCTGGCCGCAGCTGCTCGGCAAGGCCAGCCTGTTCCATCTCAAGGTGATCGGGCCGTGGCTGAAGGCCGTCGGGCAGATCCCGGTGTACCGGGGCACGGCCGACGCCTCCAAGTCGCTGTCGGCAGCCGAGGCGGCCATCGACCGCGGCGAGATCGTGATCATCTACCCGGAGGGCACGGTCAGCAAGGAACCCTCGCACTGGCCGATGCGCGGCAAGACCGGCGTGGCCCGGCTGGCCCTGATCACGGGCGCCCCGGTCATCCCGATCGCCCAGTGGGGGGCGCAGAAGATGTTCGACCCGCTGACGAAGAAGGTCGGGCTGAGGTTCCGCAACCACCTGAGCGTGGTGGCCGGCCCGCCGGTCGACCTGAGCCCGTGGCGGGACAAGCCGCTCACCGCCACCGTGCTCCAGGAAGTCACCGACGAGATCATGTACGCGATCCGCGACCTGCTCGCCGAGATCCGCGGCGAGGAAGCCCCGGAGCTGTACTCGCCGGGCAGCAGGCACGACACCAACCCGGACTCCCCGGAGGGAAGCGCATGAAGGCTGTGGTGCTCACGGCGGGCTCGTTCGGCACGACGATCGCGAAGGTACTGGCCGACGCCGGCCGGCACGTGACGCTGTGGGCCCGCCGCCCCGAAGTCGCCTCGCTGATCAACACCAGGCACGAGAACCCGGACTACCTGCCGGGCATCGTCCTGCCGGACAACCTCGTGGCGACGTCCGACGCCGAGGAGGCGCTGGCAGGCGCCGAGCTGGTGGTGCTGGGCTTCCCCGCCCAGACCCTCCGGGAGAATCTCGTCGCGATCCGCCACCTCATCCCGCCGGACGCGACCCTGCTCAGCCTCGCGAAGGGCATCGAGGTCGGCACCGGGCTGCGGATGAGCCAGGTGATCGAGGAGGCCGCCCAGGTCGACCCGTCGCGGATCTGCGTGCTGACCGGCCCCAACCTCGCCCCGGAGATCGCGCGCGAGCAGCCGACCGCCGGCGTGATCGCCTGCACCGATCCGGCGCGCGCCGAGCTGGTCCAGGACGCGATCGCCAACCACTACTTCCGGCCGTACACCAACACGGACGTCATCGGCTGCGAGCTGGGCGGCGCCGTGAAGAACGTGATCGGCCTGGCCTACGGCATCTGCACCGGTATGGGCATGGGTGACAACACGAAGGCCACCCTGGTCACGCGGGGGCTCGCCGAGACGGCCCGGCTGGGCGTGAAGCTGGGCGCCGACCCGATGACCTTCGCTGGCCTGGCCGGCCTCGGTGACCTGTTCGCCACCTGCTCCTCCAAGCTCTCCCGCAACCGCACCTTCGGCGAGGAACTCGGCAGGGGAGCCACTCTCGCCGAGGCCCAGGCCGTCACCCGCCAGACCGCCGAGGGCGTGAAGAGCTGCCTGGCGATCCGTGACCTGGCCCGCCAGCACGGCGTCGAGATGCCCATCACCGAG
Source organism: Longispora albida DSM 44784 (assembly GCF_000379825.1). Classification (GTDB taxonomy): domain Bacteria; phylum Actinomycetota; class Actinomycetes; order Mycobacteriales; family Micromonosporaceae; genus Longispora; species Longispora albida. The sequence continues at coordinate 246,674 of NZ_KB903833.1, read as the reverse complement.
CAGGTCGAGCGGGTCTGCCACGAGGGCCTCGATCCCCGCGAGGCAGTGGTCGCCCTGATGCGCAGGGAAACCAAACCCGAATAAGACCTCTTCCCTTGTACCTTGTGAGGCTGACATGAGTCACGGCGAGTGGTCGGACGGCACCCGGACCGTCCACGCTGGACTTCCGGAGCCAGTACCCGGCCAGCCGTTCATGCCCGGCCCCCAGTTCGCCGCGCCGTTCGCGATCAGCCCGCAGGGCCCGGGTGACGGCGACTCGTACGGCAGGGCGGGCAACGCCACCCTCCGCGCCCTCGAATCGGCGATCGGCGGGCTCGAAGGCGCGCCGGGCTGTGTCGTGTTCAGCTCCGGCATGGCGGCCGTCACCGGCCTGCTGCTGAGCGTGCTCCGGCCGGGCGACAAGGTTGTCGTCCCCGCCGACGGGTACTACCTGACCAGGCTTTTCGCCCTGAAGGAACTCGCGGAGTTCGGCATCGAGGTGGCCGCCGTGCCGACCGAAGGGCCCTACGACTTCACCGGCGTCCGCCTCGCCCTGCTGGAGACCCCGGCCAACCCGGGCCTCGAAGTCTGCGACATCGCCGCACTCTCGGCCCAGGCCCACGCGGCCGGGGCGCTGATCGCCGTCGACAACACGACGGCCACCCCGCTCGGGCAGCAGCCGCTGGTCCTCGGCGCTGACTTCGCCGTCGCGTCGGGCACCAAGGCCCTCACCGGGCACTCCGACATCCTCCTCGGCTACGTGGCGGCGTCCAGTGTGGACGGACTGGAGGCGGTACGAGCCTGGCGGACGCGCACCGGAGCCCTGCCCGGCCCGTTCGAGGCATGGCTGGCCCACCGTTCACTGGGGACACTCGACCTGCGCCTCGCCCGGCAGGCCAGCAACGCTGGAGCCGCGTACGAGCTGCTGCGGTCCTCGGCGGCCGTGCGCCGTGCCGTCTGGCCCGGTGCCGACCCGGAAGCCATGAAGCAGCTCCGCCGCCCGCCGGGTGTCCTGGTGGTCGAGTTCGCCGACGAGGAGACCGCCGTCCGGTTCCTGTCGGGCTGTGAGCTGATCCGGCCGGCGACCAGCTTCGGCGGCCTGCACAGCACCGCCGACCGCCGCGCGCAGTGGCCGGGGGAGACAGCCGTACCGGGGCTGGTCCGCCTGTCCTGCGGCTGTGAGGACCCGGCAGACCTGCTGGCGGACCTCCAACGCGGCCTGCAAGCCGCGGAGTGACAAACCGCTCACCTCGCCGTTCTGAGCCCGCACATTCCGGTCTGACCGTGAAGCGCCGGCAGGCGTCGCACGGGTAACGGCGCCCAACCCCAGCAAGCTCAGCTCCACTCAACCCCATAGGCTCAGCTCCGTGAACAGCGCACGAAAGATCAGAGTCGCGGTCGTCTTCGGGGGCCGGAGCAGTGAGCACGCCATCTCCGCCGTGAGCGCCGGCAGTGTCTTCGCCGCGCTGGACCCGGACGAGTTCGAGGTCGTCCCGATCGGGATCACCCGGGAGGGCCAGTGGGTGATGCTGCCCGGCGACCCGGGCAACCTCGCGATCGAAGATCGCAAGCTGCCGGAGGTCACCGCCGGTTCCGGTAGTGCCGTCGCGCTGTGGGGCAACGGCTCCGTCGTACCGCTGGATCCGGCCGCTGGCGTCGCGAGCCTGGGTGACGTGGACGTGGTGCTGCCGATCCTGCACGGCCCGTACGGCGAGGACGGCACCATCCAGGGCCTGCTGGAGATGACCGGCGTTCCGTACGTGGGCGCCGGAGTGTTCGCCTCCGCCGCAGGGATGGACAAGGAGTTCACCCGGAAGCTGCTGGCCGCCGAGGGCCTGCCGATCGGGCCGTGGGCTGTCCTGCGCGCCGGGCAGCACACGCTGAGCGAGGCTGACCAGGAGCGCCTCGGCCTGCCGGTGTTCGTCAAGCCGGCCAGGGGCGGTTCGAGCATCGGGATCTCGAAGGTGGACGACTGGGCGGAACTGGACGCGGCCATCGCCGTCGCCCGCCAGCACGACACCAAGGTCGTCATCGAGGCCGGGATCGCCGGCCGGGAGATCGAGTGCGGGGTACTCGAAGGCGAGTACGGCGGCGAGCCCGAGGCCAGCCTGCTGTCGGAGATCCGGATCGTGAACAGCGCCGCCGGGTGGTACGACTTCGACACCAAGTACCTGGACGACGCCTGCGAGTACGACATCCCGGCACACCTGCCGGCCGAGCTCGCCGGCAGGATCCGGGCGATGGCCGTACGGGCCTTCGGCGCGCTCGACTGCGAGGGCCTGGCCCGGGTCGACTTCTTCGTCACCCCGGAACTCGACATCTACATCAACGAGATCAACACGATGCCGGGCTTCACGCCGATCTCCCAGTTCCCGCAGATGTGGGCGGCGTCCGGCCTCGACTACCCGAAGCTGGTGTCGCGGATGATCCGCACGGCACTGCGCAAGAGGTCCTGACGCGGTGTCCGACCCAGACCGCCGGGCGGCAGCCCGTACCGCGACCCTCGTGGCCGTGCCCGTCGCGCTGGCCGTAGCCGCCGGAGCATTCTGGTACGTGAACCGCGACAGCGAACCGGGCGGCAGCAGGCCCGCACCCGTCGCCGGGCCGGTGACGGTCTCGCCCAGCCCGCTGGCACCGGCCGAGACCGAGCCCTGTGCGAAGCTGGTCGGCCGGCTGCCGGACACGGTCGCCGGGCAACCCCGGCGCTGGGTGTCGGGCGCGTCGGGGCAGGCGGCGGCGTACGGCGAGCCCGCCATCGTGCTGACCTGCGGCGGCCCGGCCGCGACCTTCCCGCCGACCGGGATGCTGTGGCCGCTGAACGGCATGTGCTGGTACGGCGAGTCGAAGGCCGAATCCACGGTGTTCGCCTCGGTCGACCGGGCGGTCACCGTGCGGGTGACGGTACCGAGGTTCTACGAGGGGCAGCTCATCGCCGAGTTCTCCGCCCCGGTGGCCACGGCGATCCCGGCAGCCGCGAACCCGCCGGCCGCCTGCGCGGTACCAACGAAGTAATTGATCTTGATCTTTCGCTCTTGATCTCAGGCGAGGTGGCCCGCTGAGCCCGGCAACACGCACATCGGCCACCTCAGCGGGCCGGCACCACCTACAGATGAACCACGGAACACGTGAGCGTCCGGGTGATGCCCCCGACCGCCTGGACCTTGCTGACCACCATCTTGCCGAGCTCGTCGACGGTCTGGGCCTCGGTGAGCACGACCACGTCGTAGGGGCCGGTCACCGCGTCGACCCGGGTGACCCCGGATATGTCAGCGATGGCGGCGGCCACGTCCCGCGCCTTGCCGACCTCGGTCTGGATGAGGATGTACGCCTGGACCACGACACGACTCCTTTGCCGTCGACGCACAGGGTGCGAACTGTGAAACTACCGCAGCGGGGCACGATACGGACCACGGAGTGGAGAGGGAGCACACGATGAGTGTCGCCAAGACGGGCGAGTTCGGGCTGATTGCCCGGATCACGGCCCGGCTGGGCACCGGGCCGGGGGTTCTTCTCGGCCCCGGCGACGACGCGGCGCTGGTGGCTGCGTCCGACGGCCGGGTGCTGGCGAGTACGGATGTGCTGGTCGAGGGGCGGCACTTCCGCCGCGACTGGGCGACGGGCAAGGAGATCGGTCACCGGGCAGCCGCGGCGAACCTGGCCGACATCGCGGCGATGGGCGGTACGCCGACGGCGCTGCTCGTCGCGCTCTGCTGCCCGCCGGACCTCGACGTCGCCTGGGCAGAGGACATGGCGGCCGGGCTCGCCGAGGAGGCGGCCCTGACCGGGGCCGCCGTGGTCGGCGGGGACATCTCGTCGAGCGCGGTGCTGACCATCGCCGTCACGGCGCTCGGTGACCTGCGCGGCGGCAAGCCGGTACTGCGCACCGGGGCCCGGCCGGGCGACGTGCTGGCTGTCGCCGGCCGGCTCGGGTACGCCGGAGCCGGCCTCACCGTCCTGTCCCGGGGATTCCGCTCGCCGAAGCTGCTGGTGGACGCGTACCGGCGGCCAGAGGTCCCCTACGCCGCAGGCCCGCAGGCCCGCCAGCTCGGCGCGACCGCGATGCTGGACATCTCCGACGGGCTCCTCGCCGACCTCGGGCACATCGCGGCGGCGAGCCGGGTGGCGATCGACGTGCACCGCCCGGCCCTGGACCTGCCGGGCGCGATGCTCGACGCGGCGAAGGCACTGGGCGTGGACCCGTACACCTGGGTGCTGACCGGTGGCGACGATCACGCGCTGGCCGCGACGTTCCCGCCGTACGCGGAGCTGCCGGAGGAGTGGCGGGTGATCGGGCGGGTCGGGCACGGCAGCGGCGTGACCGTGGACGGCAAGACGTTCACCGGGCAGCGCGGCTGGGACCACTTCCGGTCCTAGCCAGGCTTCCTGGCTAAGCTTCACCGGTGACGGATCTTGAGTTCAGGGCCCTGCCCTATGACCACCCGGTCGTGGTGGATCTCATCAGCCAGATCTTCACCGACCAGACCGTCCGGTACGGCAGCCCCGACGAGACGGTGCTGTCGGCGGACGAGTTCGCGCCGCCCAACGGGGTGTTCCTCACCGTCTGGCAGGGCGGGGAGGTGCTCGGGTGCGCGGCCTGGCGCAGCCACGAGGACGACGCCGAGCTGAAGCGGATGTTCACCGTCCCGGCCGCCCGGAACAAGGGCGTCGCGATCGCCCTGCTCACCGAGCTGGAGAACCACGCGCGGGCCGCCGGCCGCAAGCGGATGATCCTGGAGACCGGCGAGAAGCAGCCAGAGGCGATCGCCCTCTACACCAAGCTCGGGTACCGGCCGGTCGAGCCCTTCGGCTTCTACAAGGACTACGAGAGCGCCCGGCACCTCGGCCGCGACCTGTAGCTAGATCTCCCGGCCGCCGGGCACCCGGCGAGGCCTGTCCTCCGCAGGCAGCGCGACCAGGGTGAAGCGGCTGGTCAGCCAGGGCAGCAGCAGCTGGTAGGCGCGGATCACGTGCGGGCGGTCGAGGTCGTGCGACAGGACGATCGCCCCGGGTTTCGCGTCCCGGTGCACCTCGTTCTGCATGTACTCCAGCATCCGCTGCCCCCGGCCGTACAGGTGGTCGTTGTAGGCCCGGTCGTCGGCGTTCCAGTAGATCGAGCGCATGCCGAGTTCCCTGGCCAGCCCGACGAGCTCCGGGGTGAACCAGCCGTACGGCGCGCGGAAGTACTTGATCGCCGCGTCGGGCACCGCGGCCCGGATCGCGTCGTTGGTGCTGGTCAGATCCCAGCGCTGGTACGCGACATCCCGCCGCGCCAGGTCCCCGAGATGCTGCCACGAGTGGCTGCACAGGGTGTGGCCCTCGGCCGCGATCCGCTGGACGATCGCCGGATGCGCCTTCGCCCGGAACCCGGTCAGGCAGAACGTCGCCTTGACCCCGTGCGCGCCGAGCAGGTCGAGCAGCCGCGGCGTGACAGCCGGATCGGGCCCGTCGTCGAAGGTCAGCGCGATCCCGGGCAGCCCGGTACTCGCCGAGGAACCACCGGGACCAGCGGAGTCCCAGTGTGGCCAGATCTTCCGGGGCGTCGGTGAAGCGGCCGGCTGGGCCGTCGCCTCCGTCGGGGCCGGCTGGGTCAGCGGGGCCGGCGGGGTCGTCCGGGCCGGGCCCGCGAACCGGCCCACCGGTTCCTGGGCAGCACAGCCAGCGAGGATCACGGCTGCGAGCACGGCTGGTAGCCAGCGGGAAGGGCGCACGGGCTCACACAGTACCGAAGAACGATCTAGGGAAGATAAAGATCTAGCCGGTGATCCACGAGGGATCACCGGCTGGAAGATCGAAGGCCGAAGAGGCCGCTGGCAGATCTGGGCGACTAGGCCCGGGTGACCTTGCCAGCCTTCAGGCAGGAGGTGCACACGTTGATCTTCTTCGTGGTGCCACCACCGGCCGGCGTGCGGACCGCCTGGATGTTCGGCTTCCACATGCGGTTGGTCTTCTTCTTCGACCAGGGCACGTTGTGGCCGAAGCTCGGCTTCTTGGCGCAGACGTCGCACACGCTAGACACGGTTGCTCTCCTGGGATGTGAATCGGTACGCCGCCCGTGCTCCAACAACAACTCGCAGGGCGGAGCCGCCCCGGGGTGCAGGGCAACTCGGCAAGGCTACCTGACGTGGCCGGTCAACGCCCAATCGGGTGGCACCGATAGGCTTGTCAGCCGTGCTCGACAGTCTCGATGCAGGCGCGGTCCGCCGCTGGCTCACGGCCGCGCTCGACGCCCTGCGCCGTCATCAGCGGGAGATCGACGAGCTGAACGTGTACCCGATCCCCGACAGCGACACCGGCACCAACATGGTGCACACGCTCGACGCGGCCCAGCGCGCGCTGCTCGCCGAGCCCGACCTCGCTGAGCTGGGGAAAGTCCTGCACTGCATGGCCAGGGCCGCCGTACTCGGCGCCCGCGGCAACTCCGGTGCCATCCTCGCGCAGCTGCTCGTCGGCATCGCCGAGGCCATCGGCGCCAGCCCCGAGGCGCGGGGCCGGGCGCTGGCCTGGGCACTGCGCAACGCGGCAGAGGCCGGGTACGCGGCCGTGCCGTCCCCGGTCGAGGGCACTGTGCTGTCCGTCGCCCGGTCAGCAGCCGAAGCCGCCGAGGAATGTGACTCAGATGACCTCGCCGAGGTGGCCGCAGCCGCCGCGCGGGGCGCCGACGAGGCGCTGGCCCGTACCCCCGAGCAGCTCCCGGCGCTCGCCGAGGCCGGAGTGGTCGACGCGGGCGGGCGCGGCCTGTGCGTCTTCCTGCACTCCCTGGTCGAGGTCGTCACCGGGGCCGCGCCGCCCCGTACGCCGCTGGCCCGGGTCACCGGCTCACCGGCACTCGCGGCCCGCGAGGCCGGGTCGGAGGAGTACGCCTACGAGGTCCAGTACCTGCTCGACGCCCCGGCCACCGGCACCCTCCGCGCCGAGCTGGCCGGCCTCGGCGACTCGCTCGTCATCGTCGGTACCGGCGACGGCTCGTGGAACATCCACATCCACGTCAACGACATCGGCGCGGCGATCGAGGCCGGCGTGCGCGCCGGGCGGATCTACGAGATCCGGGTCACCCGCTTCGCCGACGACCACACGCCAGCCCTCCCCGGCCGGACGGTCGTCGCCTTCGCCGAGGGCGAGGGCCTGGGCGAGCTCCTGCGGGCCGAGGGCGCGCTGACCAGCCTCGACGGCGTGACCGGGCAGGTGGTGATCCTCGGCGCGCCGCCGTACCTGCCGGACCGCGCCCGCGTCATCCCGCTCCGCTCTCCCGTGCAGGCCCTCGCCGCACTCGCCGTCCACGACCGGACCCGGCCGCTCGACGACGACGTGATCGCGATGGCGGAGGCCGCGGCGGCCTGCAGGGCAGCGTCCGTGGTCCTCGCCACGCACGAGGGGCTGACGATGGCCGGCCCGTGCCGCCCCGGCGACTACCTCGCGATGATCGACGGCGAGGTGAACCTGGTCGCCCACGACCTGACCTCGGCATGCGAGACCGTGATCGACCGGCTGCTCACCGCAGGCGGTGAACTCGTCACGCTCCTGCTCGGCGCGCAGGCCCCAGCCCCGCTCGGCCCGGCACTGACCAGCCACCTGGCCCGCCGCTGGCCCTTCGTCGAGGTCCGCGCCTACCCGGGCGGCCAGCCGGGCTACCTGACGGTCGGCGTGGAATGAACGCCTTGGCGATGGTTGTCGTACCCGGCGATTAGGCTTGCGCGCGTGGCGACGCTGGATACTCCCCTCAAGGGCATCGTCGGCGGCACGACTGCCGGCAAGCTCGACAAGGGGCTTGACCTGCACACGGTCGGTGACCTGCTCCGGCACTACCCCCGGCGGTATGACGAGCGGGGCGAGCACACCGACCTCGCAGCGCTGGAGATCGGCGACGAGGTGACGCTGATGGCCCAGGTCCAGCGGGTCACGGCCAAGCAGATGAAGCAGCGCCGGGGCAGCATCCTCGAGGTCGTGATCGGCGACGGCATCCGCACGATCACCGCCACCTTCTTCAACCAGCCGTGGCGCGAGCGCGAGCTGAAGGTCGGCAAGTGGGGCCTGTTCGCCGGCAAGGTCACGGAGTTCCGGGAGAAGCGCCAGCTCAACGGCCCCGAGTATGTGCTGCTCGACCCGGAGGGCGACGCCGCCAGCGAGATCGAGGAGTTCGCCGGGGCGATCATCCCGGTCTATCCGGCGGCCGCTGGCCTGCCGACCTGGGTGATCTCCAAGTGTGTACGCCTCGCGCTGGAGCACCTGGAGACCCCGCCCGACCCGCTGCCACAGCGGATGCGCGCCGAGCGCAAGCTCGCCGGCCTGGAGACCGCGCTCCGCGACATCCACCGGCCCCCGGCGAAGGAGGCGCTGTACGCGGCCCGCAAGCGCCTCAAGTGGGACGAGGCCTTCGCGCTCCAGGTCACCCTCGTGCAGCGCAAGCTCCGGGCCGCCGGCTGGCCTGCCGTTCCCAGGCCGGGCAGGCCGGACGGGCTGCTGGCCGCGTTCGACAAGTCGCTGCCGTTCGAGCTGACCGAGGGCCAGGTCCAGGTCGGCGCGGAGATCTCGGCCGACCTGGCCACGGCGCATCCCATGCACCGGCTGCTCCAGGGCGATGTGGGTGCCGGCAAGACCCTCGTCGCGCTCCGGGCGATCCTCCAGGCAGCCGACTCTGGCGCGCAGGCGGCGCTGCTGGCCCCCACCGAGGTCCTCGCAGCCCAGCACCACCGGGGCATCATCGAGCTGCTCGGCCCGCTTGGGGCCGACGGTGACGCCGGCCTGCTCGCCGGGGACGCCACGCTCGGGGTCGAGCTGCTGACCGGCTCGCTGGGCGCCGCGGCCCGCCGCCGGGTGCTGGCCAGGCTGGCGAGCGGGGAGAGCGGGCTCGTCGTCGGTACCCACGCCCTGCTCTCCGAGGGCGTGGACTTCCACGACCTGGGGCTCGTCGTGGTCGACGAGCAGCACCGGTTCGGTGTCGAGCAGCGGGACGTGCTGCGGGCCAAGGCCAGCCAGCCGCCGCACACGCTGGTCATGACGGCGACACCCATTCCGCGTACCGTCGCGATGACCGTCTACGGCGACCTGGAGGTCTCGGCGCTCACCCAGCTGCCGGCCGGCCGTTCGCCGATCGCCACGCACGTCGTCCCCGCGACCGACGAGCGCTGGCTGAACAGGTCGTGGCAGCGGCTCCGCGAGGAGGTCGGCAAGGGCCACCAGGCCTACGTCGTGTGCCCCAGGATCGGTGACGAGCCCTCGTCCGGTGCCGGGGACAAGCGCCCGCCGCTCGCCGTCCTCGACATCGGGCCGTTCCTGGCGTCCGGCCCGCTGCACGGCCTGCGGGTCGGCATCCTGCACGGCCGGATGGCCCCGGAGGACAAGGACGCGGTGATGCGCTCCTTCGCGGCGGGCGACACCGACGTGCTCGTCGCGACCACCGTCATCGAGGTCGGGGTGAATGTGCCCAACGCCACGATGATGGTGATCCTCGACGCCGAGCGGTTCGGCGTGTCGCAGCTGCACCAGCTGCGCGGCCGTGTGGGCCGTGGCACAGCTCCCGGCCTGTGCCTGCTGGTCTCCGAGGCCATGCCGGGCAGCCCGTCGCACGAGCGGCTGACCGCCGTGGCGTCCACAACGGACGGTTTCCGGCTCGCCGAGCTGGACCTGGAGCAGCGCCGCGAAGGTGACGTGCTCGGCGCTGCGCAGTCCGGCAAACGCTCGGCCGTACGGCTGCTGTCCGTCATCAAGGACGCCGACCTGATCACCGAGGCGCGGGCCGCCGCAGCCGAACTGGTCAGCGAGGACGTCGACCTGGCAGGCTACCCGGCGCTGGCCGCCACCGTGGCCACCCTGGTCGGCGAGGAACGCGCCGAGTTCCTGGAGAAGGGGTAGATGGCATGACCAGGATCGTCGCCGGTACGCACGGCGGGAGGCGGCTGGCCGTCCCCGAGGGCCGCGACACCCGCCCGACCTCCGACCGGGTGCGCGAGGCGCTGTTCGGCGCGCTGGAGTCGCGGTACGGGCTGGCGGGCTCCCGGTTCGCCGACCTCTACGCCGGCTCGGGCGCGATCGGCCTGGAGGCCCACAGCCGGGGCGCCGAGCGGGTGCTGCTGGTCGAGTCGGGCGCGAAGGCCGCCCGGGTCATCCGGGAGAACATCGTCGCCCTCAGGGCAGGCCAGTCCGTGGAGCTGCTCGTGTCGACAGCTCAGCAGGCGGTGAAGATGCCGCCAGGCCAGCCGTACGACATCGTCTTCGCCGACCCGCCGTACGCGGTGACCGAGGCGGAGATCTCCGCTCTCCTCAGTGGACTCGCCGGCAACGGCTGGCTGGCCGAGGACGCCATCGTCGTCATCGAGCGTGGCCGCCGCTCGCCGGAGCCACAGTGGCCGGAGGGGCTGTACGGCGACAAGCCGAAGAAATATGGCGAGACAACTTTGTGGTATGCGCGTCATGAACCGCAGGCCGAGCCGTCATGAGCGGTGTGACGGCCCGGCCGGGGTGTCCGGCAGGCACCCCCGGCGCACCGGGGGGAGCGCGCCGGGCCGTCACCCGCACCCGCTGACCCGCCAGGCTTTGGTACGGTCCGGCTCGTGAGACGAGTGCTCGTGCCGGGATCCTTCGACCCGGTCACCAAAGGTCATCTGGACATCGCCGAGCGGGCAGCCCGGCTGGCGGACGAGGTCATCTTCGCCATAGCCGTGAATCCGGCGAAGCGCGGTCTGTTCACGACGGACGAGCGGCTCGCGATGCTCAGGGAGGCCACGGCGGACATGCCGAACGTCCGCGTGGACTCGTTCGAGGGCCTGACCGTCGACTACTGCAAGGCCAACGGCGTGACGGCGGTCGTCAAGGGCATCCGCGTGGCCAGCGACTTCGACTACGAGCTCCAGATGGCACAGATGAATCTGGGACTCGCGGGCGTGGAGACCCTCTTCATGACGACGAATCCGCTCTACTCTTTCATCGCGTCCAGTCTCGTCAAGGAAGTGGCGAAGTGGGGTGGCGACGTCTCGGCGTACGTGCCGGACGTCGTCGCGCGGCGGCTGGCCGAGAAGCTGGCCTGAGGGATCTGAAGAAGCTACTTCGGACTAGGGGAGATGTCTCGGATGGACCCGCTTGACCGCCTGGACGAGCTCGTCGCGTACGTGGAGAACGCGCGCTCGTCACCGATGTCGCGGAGCAACTGTGTCGTCGACCGGGCGGAGCTGATCGCGTTGCTCGACGAGCTGCGGGGCGAGCTGCCCTCGGACCTGCGCCGCTCGCAGGCGCTGCTCGACGAGCGCGACAAGATCATCGCGGCGGGGCAGCGGGAGGCCGACCGGATCGTCACCGAGGCCGAGGCCGAGCACGCCCGGCTGGTCTCGCAGAACGAGATCACCGTCTCGGCCGAGCACGAGGCCTCCCGGATCGTCGGCGAGGCCCGTCAGGAGGCACAGCGGCTGCGGGACGAGGTCGACGACTACGTCGACACCACCCTCGCGAACTTCGAGCAGTTCCTCACCAAGGCGCTCGCCGCGATCGAGCGTGGCCGGGACAAGATGCACGCCCTGCGCGAGATCGGTTCCTTCACGCCGGACGACGGCGACCGGCCGCTGCCGTTCTAGAGATCTTTTCTCGTACCGGGCCGAGACAGCCCTCACAGGGCCCGGCCCGGTACGAGGGCGAGTTGGGCTGGCGGGGGCCGGTCAGGTAGTCTTGCGTGTCGGCCAATCCCTGGTCGAGGTCTCACGATGCCTGTAAACGGATACAATGCCTGCTCATCTTGATCCCCGTGCGCCGCTGGTCCTGGATACCCGGGAGCTGCCGCGTAGCCCTGGGGCGATGCGTGAGGTGCGGCGGTCCGCTCAGGCACCGGGTGACCTCGGGGTGGAGCTGATCAGCGTGCCCGCCGGTGCGGAGCTCGCGCTTGACCTGCGGTTGCAGTCCGTCTCCGAGGGTGTCCTCGTGAGCGGTTCGGTGACCGCCCCGGTCGAGGGTGAGTGCGGCCGGTGCCTGCGCCCGATCAGTGACACCGTGGTCGTCGACCTCGCCGAGCTGTACGCCTACCCGGACAGCACCACGGCGGAGACGACCGACGAGGAAGAGGTCAGCCGGCTGGAGGGCGATCTGCTCGACCTGGAGCCGGCGCTGCGGGACGCGGTGGTGTTGGCTCTGCCGACCAATCCGGTGTGCCGTGCCGACTGCCCAGGGCTGTGCTCCGAGTGCGGAGTGCACTGGGACGATCTGCCTGATGACCACAGCCATGAGGCGGTCGACCCACGCTGGGCCGCGCTTGGCAAGATCAAAGCATCCGAGGAGTAGACCAGTGGCCGTTCCGAAGCGGAAGATGTCGCGCAGCAACACCCGGTCGCGCCGGGCCAACTGGAAGGCTGCTGTCGTCGCGACCGTCGCTTGCCCGCAGTGCAAGGCCGACAAGCTGCCGCACGCCGTGTGCCAGACCTGTGGCACCTACAACGGCCGTCAGGTCGTCGAGGTCTAGGACCTCAGCTAGTTCTTTCGGGGTTGCCCGCGTGTCCTTGTAACGCGTGGGCAACCCCAGTCTTTTCTGGTATGCCGGTAATGTCCTCGACACACCCGTACCAGGAACGTATGCGCCCGTAGTCCGAGGAAGGGGACCGATGGCTCAGAACCGCCCGGCACTGACCCTGCTGGAGGACGCCTTCGGGGTGCCACTGGACCGGGAGCTCGTCGAGCGGGCGCTGACCCACCGGTCCTACGCCTACGAGAACGGCGGCCTGCCGACCAACGAGCGGCTGGAGTTCCTGGGCGACTCGGTGCTGGGCGTGGTGATCACCACCGCGCTGTACCTGGACAATCCCGACCTTCCCGAAGGCCAGCTCGCCAAGCTCCGGGCCAGCGTGGTGAACATGCGCGCCCTGGCTGGCGTGGCTCGCGGCCTGGGCCCGGCCGGCCTCGGCCCGCACCTGTACCTGGGCCGGGGCGAGGAGATCACCGGCGGCCGGGACAAGGCCAGCATCCTCGCGGACACGCTGGAGGCGCTGCTGGGCGCGATCTACCTCCAGTACGGGCTGGAGATCGCCTCGAAGGTGGTCCACCGGCTGTTCGACCCGGTGCTCGCCGTGGCGGCCCAGCGCGGGGCTGGCCTGGACTGGAAGACGAGCCTGCAGGAGCTGACGGCGAACAACGGCCTGGGCGTCCCGGAGTACGCGATCGCGGAAGAGGGCCCCGACCACGCCAAGACGTTCACCGCGTGGGCCGTGGTGGCCGGCGAGCGCTTCGGTTCCGGCGTGGGCCGGACGAAGAAGGACGCCGAGCAGGAGGCCGCCGAGCTGGCCTGGCGCGAGCTGACCGCCCGCACGTCGGCTGCCGAAGGCACCGAAGCCTCCTGAGACTCGCCTCGCACCGGCAAGATCTATCGGACAGGCCCTAGCCTCTTCCGTGGGATGCTGGGCGCATGCCCGAACTCCCCGAAGTAGAGACGATCCGGGCCGGTCTCCAGCGTTACCTGCCGGGCCGGACCGTGACCGCCGCACAGGTGCTGCACCCGAGGTCGGTCCGCAATCACGAGCCCGGTCCCGGGCACTTCGCCGCGCTGCTGGCCGGCCGCAAGATCGTGGGTACGGCCCGGCGCGGCAAGTACCTGTGGCTGCCGCTCGACTCCGGTGACGCCCTGCTCTGCCATCTCGGGATGTCGGGCCAGTTCCTGTTGAAGCCGGCCGAGGAGCCCGCCGAGAAGCATCTGCGTGTCCGGCTGTCCTTCGCTGACGACGGGCCGGAGCTGCGCTTCGTCGACCAGCGCATCTTCGGGTACCTGGACTACGCCGAGGGTGGCGCCGAGCTGCCAGCCTCCGTCGCGCACATCGCCCGCGACCCGCTGGACCCGCTCTTCGACGACGCGGAGTACTCCGGGCGGCTGCGGCGGAAGAAGACCGAGGTCAAGCGCTCGCTGCTCGACCAGACCCTGATCTCGGGCATCGGCAACATCTACGCCGACGAGGCGCTGTGGCGCTCACGCCTGCACTGGAGCCACCCCGTCGCGGAGCTGAGCGAGGCCAAGGTCGCCGAGCTGCTCGGCCACGTCCGTGACGTGCTGCGCGAGGCGGTCAGCCAGGGCGGGACGAGTTTCGACGCGCAGTACGTGAACGTGGAGGGCGAGGGCGGCTACTTCGCCCTGGTGATCAGCGCGTACGGGCGGGAAGGCCAGCCGTGTCACCGCTGTGCCACGCCGATCCGCCGCGACCCGTGGATGAACCGGTCGGCCTACTCGTGCCCCACCTGCCAGCCGCCGGCTCGCTGAGCAGTTCGTAGGCCGTCTCGTGGGCGGCGAGCCACGGCGCGATGGTGTGCCGGGCGAGTGCCCGCTGCCGGCCGGCCAGCCCCATCTCGGCCCGCAGTTCCGGGTCGGACAGCAGCAGGCGGCAGGCGGAGGTGACGTCGGCGGCGGGTACGACGAGCCCGCCGCCGCCCAGTATCTCCGCGACGCCGGGGGCCTCGGCCGCCACGACGGGCAGGCCGGAGAGCATGGCCTCGATCAGCGGGTACGAGACGCCGCACGTGAGCGCCACGACCGACCCGCCGGCGAAGAACTCCGCCCCGAGCGGCCCGTGCCCGGCGTGGCTGATCTGGAGCAGCACGGAACCGGGGGCGCGCGGCGGGTAGTCGGACGGGTCGAGTACCGGCGGCAGGCTCATCACCGCGTCCGCCCGGGCCCGGCACAACGCCCCGAAGGGCCCCTGGTCTCCCGTGAGGATGTACGGCGTCCCGTGCCGCCAGTTGTGCGCGAGCGCGGCCAGCGCCGCGTCGGGCCCGATCGCGTGCACGAGGTGGACGGGCGGCAGGCGCAGGGCGAGCGGCCGGACGGCCTTCCGGTACCCGCCGGGCACCCCGTACGGCGTCAGCCGCAGGCCGCCCAGCGGTTCGGGGCCGAAGGAGGGTTCGCGCGCTTCCGGTACCGGGAAAGAGGCCACCAGCCCGGAGAGCATGCGCAGCCCGCTGGCCAGCCCGCTGCTGCCCCGGCCGAGCTGGTGGGCAGCGGCGTCCATGACCCGCCAGCCGGTGGGCGGCGGTGCGAGGCGGCCGGGCAGGTGCGTCACGGACAGTACATTGGCTGGCAGCACAGCGCGTCCGGCTGGCTCGGCGAACGTCACGAGGTGGAACTCGGCCCGGCGCAGCCCGCGCAGCAGGGCGGACGCCTCGGTGCCCAGGGAGCCGGCCAGCAGTGCGATCCTCAGCACAGTGTCGCCGCCCCGACTGTTTGTCCGCCCCGGCATGTCATGCTGACTCAACGACGCTCACGCGCTGTGAGTGCGTATTTGTCGGACTTGGGACAAGTAAGAGTGACAGAGTTGAGTCTGTTTCACTCACCTTAACTTGACTTGCCTGGGGGGCCGGTGGACGATATAGGGGTCGCTAGTCGCGCCCTAGTGCGTTCAGCTCCAGCCGCCCGGGGTGCGGGTCCTGGCCCAACTGGCACATCTGCAACAGCGACGTATTTTCATCAAGGAGATGCTATGGCGAAGGCCCTCTATGGCCACGTCGGCAGCCTGCCCGATCGCCGGCTGCTCGATGAGGTCACCAAACTGCGTGCCACCGTGCAAGCACTGGAATTCGAGATGACCCGGCTGCGCGCCGAGAACGACCGGCTGGCCGCCGCGGTGTCCAGTGAAGAAGAGCTGCTCCGCCTCTCAGAGCCGGTGCTGGCTTAGCACGCAACGCACGCGAGACCTCTGGCGCGCCGTCCCTGGTTGTGGGGCCGGCGCGCAGTGTTGTTCCAGGAGCCGAGTAACCTCGGCGGGTGCACCTCAAGAGCCTGACCGTGAAGGGTTTCAAGTCCTTCGCCAACGCCACCACGCTCCGGCTGGAGCCGGGGATCACCTGCGTGGTCGGGCCGAATGGTTCGGGCAAGTCCAACGTCGTCGACGCCATCGCGTGGGTCCTGGGTGAACAGGGCGCGAAGTCTCTGCGCGGCGGCAAGATGGAAGACGTCATCTTCGCCGGTACGACGGGGCGCGCGGCGCTCGGCCGGGCCGAGGTCACGCTGACGATCGACAACGCCGACGGCGCCCTGCCGATCGAGTACTCCGAGGTGTCGATCACCCGGCGGTTGTTCCGGACCGGCGAGAGCGAGTACGAGATCAACGGTGACTCGTGCCGCCTGCTCGACATCCAGGAACTGCTGAGCGACTCGGGTATCGGGCGCGAGCTGCACGTGATCGTCGGCCAGGGGCAGCTCGACGCCGTCCTGCACGCGAACCCGGAGCACCGGCGCGCGTTCATCGAGGAGGCCGCCGGCGTCCTCAAGCACCGCAAGCGCAAGGAGAAGGCGCTCCGCAAGCTCGACGCGATGCTGGCGAACCTGACCCGGGTCGGTGACCTGGCCACCGAGCTGCGCCGCCAGCTCAAGCCGCTCGGCAAGCAGGCAGAGGTGGCCCGCCGCGCCGCCGGTATCCAGTCGGATCTGCGCGACGCCCGGCTGCGGCTGCTCGCCGACGACCTGCACACCCTGCGCGGCACCCTGAACAAGGAAGTGGCCGACGAGACCGCGCTGCGCGAGCGCCGCGTGATCGTCGAGGAGGCCTCCGCCGAGGCAGAGGCCGAGCTGGCCGAGCTGGAGGCGAAGCTGGCCGCCGACGCTCCGGCGCTGGCCCGGGCCCAGGAGACCTGGTACCGGCTGTCGGCCCTCCAGGAGCGGCTGCGCTCGACCAGCCAGCTCGCCGCCGAGAAGCTGCGGTACCTGTCGGCGGAGCAGCCGGACGAGCGGCCCGGCCGCGACCCGGAGCAGCTCGAGGCCGAGGCGGAGAAGATCAAGGCGCAGGAGACGGCGCTCCGGGAGTCCCTGGAAGAGGACGAGGCCCGGCTGAAGGAGTCGGTCTTCGCCCGGCAGGAGCTGGAGGTCCGGCTCCGCGACGCCGAACGGGCACTGGTCGCGGCCGTGAAGGCCGTCGCCGACCGGCGTGAGGGGCTGGCCAAGCTGTCCGGCCAGGTGGGCGCGGTACGCAGCCGGGTGGCGGCAGCCGCCGACGAGCTGTCCCGCCTCACCCTGGCCCTGAACGAGGCCCGCCAGCGCGCCGAGGACGCTGCCATCGCGCTCGCGGAGGCCCAGGGCGAGGGCGAGGCCTTCGACGAGGGCGACGCCGACCTCGACCAGCGGCACACGGCGGCCAAGGACGCGGCCGGGCTCGCTGAGGCGCGGGTACGGGAGCTGACGGATCTGGAGCGCTCCGCCGAGCGTGAGGTCTCGGCGTGGAAGGCCCGGGGCGAGGCCCTGGAACTGGGGCTGCGCCGCAAGGACGGTGCCGGTGCGCTGCTCGCGTCCGGGCACCAGACGCTGGGCAGCGTGGCAGCCCTGCTGACCGTGGAGCCGGGTTTCGAGGCCGCGCTGGCCGCAGCCCTCGGTACCCTGGCCGACGCTGTCGCCGTGGACTCGCCCGGCTCGGCGGTCGCGGCGATCGAGATGCTGAAGGCTGACGACGCGGGGCGGGCCGCGCTGCTCGTCGGCGGCATGCCCGCACCGGCGGCCGGGCGGGTACCTCTGCCGGCCGGGGCGCGCTGGGCGCTGGATGTCGTGGTCGCCCCGGAACAGCTGCGGGGCGCGCTGGCGCACGCGCTGGGCGGTGTCGTGTTCGTCGCGGGGCTCGCCGAGGCGCGGAGCCTGGCCGAGGCGCATCCGGCGCTGGTCGCGGTCACGCCGGACGGTGACCTGATCGGTGCTGGCCAGGCGGCCGGTGGCTCGGCGAAGGCGCCCAGTTACATCGAGGTCCAGGCTGCGGTGGACGAGGCCCGGCAGCGCCGCGCCGAGTTCGAGGACCAGGTCGAGGGGCTGCGCGACCAGCTCGACGAGGCCAGGACGGTACTGGCCGCCAAGCGCGAGGCCGTGACGGCCGTGGCCAGCGCCCGGCGGGAGGCCGACGCGCAGCGCAACGCCGTCCAGCGCCGCCTCGCCGAGCTGGGTGCCGCCGCCCGCAGCGCGCAGGCCGAGACGGACCGGATCGCCGCCTCGGCGGAGAAGGCCCAGGCAGCCAGGGACCGTGACCTCGCCGGCCTCGCCGAGCTGGAGGAGCGGCTGGAGATCGCGGAAGCGACACCGGTCGACGAGGAACCCTCCACTGAGGAGCGCGACTACCTCATGGCCGAGTCGCAGGCGGCCCGGCAGGCGGAGATGGAGGTGCGCCTCGCCGTGCGTACCGCGGAAGAAAGGGTCCTGGCTCTTTCCGGCCGCGCGGAGGCACTCTCCCGTCAGGCGAGGCAGGAGCGGGTGGCCCGCGAGAAGGCAGCGGCCCGCAGGGCGGAACGAGCCAGGGGCGCACGCATCGCCAACGCCGTCCAGATCGGTGCGGCACTGACCCTGGAGCGGATCGGCGGCACGCTGTCGGTCGCGGCCCAGGAGCGCGACGCGGCGACGGCGGCGAAGGCGGCCCGCGAGGAGTCCCTGTCCGGTGTCCGCAGCCGGACCCGTGAGCTGACGGCGGAACTCGACCGCCTGACCAGCCAGGTCCACAAGGACGAGGTCGCGCGGGCCGAGCAGCGCCTGCGCATCGAGCAGCTGGAACAGAAGGCCGTCGAGGACTACAGCATCGACCCCGAGGTCCTGATCGCCGAGTACGGCCCGGCGACCCTGATCCCCGTCGAGGACAGCGACCCGATCCCGTTCGAGCGCCCGGTGCAGGAGAAGCGCGCGGCCCGCGCCGAGCGGGAACTGGCCCTGCTGGGCAAGGTCAACCCGCTGGCGCTGGAGGAGTTCGCCGCGCTGGAGGAACGCTACAAGTTCCTCTCCGACCAGCTGGAGGACCTGAAGGCGACCCGGCGCGACCTGCTGACGGTCGTCAAGGAGGTCGACGACCGGATCCTCGAGGTCTTCCGCGACGCCTACGAGGACACCGCCCGCGAGTTCCAGGTGGTGTTCCAGACGCTCTTCCCGGGCGGCGAGGGCAGGCTCGTCCTCACCGACCCGGACAACCTGCTGCTCACCGGCGTGGAGGTCGAGGCGCGCCCGCCGGGCAAGAAGGTCAAGCGGCTGTCGCTGCTGTCCGGCGGCGAGCGCTCGCTGACGGCTGTGGCCCTGCTGTGCGCGATCTTCCGCGCCCGGCCCAGCCCGTTCTACATCATGGACGAGGTCGAGGCCGCGCTCGACGACGTCAACCTCGGCCGCCTGCTGGACGTGATGCGCCTCCTCCAGGACACCAGCCAGCTCATCGTGATCACCCACCAGAAGCGGACAATGGAGATCGCCGACGCGCTCTACGGCGTGACCATGCGCGGCGGCGTGTCCCAGGTGATCAGCCAGAAGCTGAAGAAGGAGCAGGAATGAGGGACAACTGCCGGGCGCTGCTGCTCGACTTCGACGGGGTGCTCCGGCACTTCCCGGCCGAGCGGCTCATCGAGGTCGAGGCCGCCCATGACCTGCCGCCGGGCATGCTGGCGGAGATCGCCTTCCACCACTCGCTGGGCTACCCGCTGGTCGAAGGCAAGATCAGCCACGCGGAGTGGCAGGAACTCACCGCCGACGCCCTCGCCCCCCGCGCCTGGCCGCCGCACGACCTGCGCGCCCCGCTGCCGGAAGGCGAGCAGGAAGCGGCGCGGACCGACGGCAGGCTGGAGCGGGCCCGCGCGGCGGTCGCGGACTGGCAGGCCCACCACGGCACCGTCGACCCGGTGATCCTCGACTTCGTCCGCGAGGTCCGCGCGGCCGGCATCCCGGTCGCCCTGTGCTCCAACGCGACCGACCGCCTCGACGCGGACCTGGCCGAGCTGGGTGTCGCCGGCGAGTTCGACGTCGTCATCAACTCGTCGGTGATCGGCCTCCGCAAGCCCGACAAGGCCTACTACCTGGAAGCCGCGGCGAAGCTCGGCGTCCCGGCGAAGCTCTGCCTGCTCGTCGACGACAGCCACACGAACGTGCAGGGCGCCAGGGTGTCCGGCACAGCGGCCTACCGCTACACGGGCCACAAGGACCTGGCATACATCCGTAAGGCCTTGGGGTTGCCCGCCCGCTGACCAGCGTTTCCGGTGGAGGTCTCCGATCGCGGAGACCTCCACCGCACTGTTTCACAGATCAAAAGCAAAGATCCATTGTGTACTACGAGTGCACGCGCAGCAGTTCGTACGTGGTGCTCGGCTCCTGTGGTGCCAGGAAGCGGGCGTTGACCGCGTACAGGTGCGGGCCGAACGGTGCGATGGTCGACGGCGAGTCGAAGCGCGGGTCGGTGATCTCGCGGGTGAGCCGGCCCGACCGGGCGTCGCGGGACAGCTCGACGACCGAGATCTTGTTGGCCGTGTAGTTCTGGCAGACGTACAGGTTCGCGCCGCGCAGCACCAGCCCGTCGCCCTGCGCGAGCGAGGCGCCGCCCGTGTCGACCACTGTGGACTGCCCGGTACGCGGGTCGACGGTGAACAGCTTCCCGGACAGCATCTGGACCAGGATGAGGCGGCCGTCGGGGAGTACCTCGATCCCGTTGTTGAAGCCGCTGACGTCGGCGGCCCCGCCCGTGAGCTCGATGGTGCGGACGGCGCCGGGTGACGGCAGCCGGCCGCCCGGCCCGAGCGGGACCACGTACAGGCAGGCCCGGCCGGAGTCGGTGAAGTAGACGGCGTCCCGCGTGATCACGCAGTCGTTGACGAACGTGTTCGCGAGGTCGCCGGTCAGCGGGTACTTGGCGAGCCGGCTCCCGGTCCGCCCGTCGAGCACCTCGGCGTACCCGTGCCAGCCGCGCGCCACCCACAGCCGCCCGCGCGGGTCGGTGTGCATGCCGATGGCGCAGCCGCCGTCCCAGCCCGGTACGAGGACGGAGCCCTCGCCGCTGACCAGGTCGCCACGGTAGATCGCCCCGCCGGTCAGCGAGCCGGTGTAGAAGGTCGCGCCCCGGATCGCGATGCCCTCCGGCGCGAACCCGCCGGGCAGCGGCACCCGGGACGGCAGCACCCCGGTACTGGCGGCGGTGGCGGGTGACGTGGTGCCGAGCGCGCCGGCCGCTCCGGCCAGGACGAGGGTGGACAGCAGGTGACGTCGTTTCACGTGCGGCTCCTGTGACGTGTGAGGTTCACAATGGATCTTCCACATCGTCGAACACAAATACATCACGCTTGTGAACCGGCTTACTCCCCCTGCCGTACTGTACCGACCGGACGGTACAGTCATCCCATGACTCGCGACCGCCTGCTCGACGCCGCCGAATCCCTGCTCGCCGAGCAGGGCACCGGGGCGTTCACGCTCGCCAAGGTCGCCGAGCACGCCGGCGTCAGCAAAGGCGGCCTGCTCTACCACTTCAACTCGAAGGAAGCCCTGGTCACGGCGCTGATCGAGCGGCTGATCTCCGAGTTCGACGCGCGGATCGCCGCCCACGACACCGGCTGTTACGCCCGCGCGTACCTGGAAGCGACCTTCGAGGTCGTCACCGGCGACCCGGCGGGTACCGGCCGGCGCTGGGCTGTGGCGACCGCTGCGGCCACCGACACCGGGATTTCCGCGCCGCTCCGCGAGGCCTTCCGCCGCTGGCACGCCGAGGACAACGACGCCGACGCGGTGACCAGCCAGCTCGTCCGGGCGGCAGCCGAGGGCATCTGGGAGGTCTGCGTGATGGCTCCCGGCGCCTACAGCCCCGAACGGCTGGCCGAGCTGCGCGAGCGCCTGCTCACCCTCCTCTAGATCTTCTCGTTCAGTTCTGCCCCGAAAGGCGTTCCATGATCACCCGTGCCCGGTGGGGTACCACGCTGACCTTCGCCCTGGCTGGCCTGCTGATGGGCGTGTGGGTGGTGCGGATCCCCGCGCTGTCCGACACCTTCGGCCTCGACTCCGGCCAGGTCGGCCTCACCGTCCTGACCTGGGGTCTCGGCGCGCTGGTCGCGATGCAGTCCATGCGCGGCGTGATGCTGCGGGCCGGCAGCGACCTCGTCCTGCGGATCGCGGCGCCGCTCACCGCCCTGTCGCTGGTCCTGATCGCCTTCGCCCCCAGTTTCCCGGTACTGCTGGCCGCTGTCGCCTTCTACGGCATGGTCTTCGGGATGACGGACATCGGGATGAACTCGCAGGCCGTCACGGTCGAGCAGGCCCACGGCGGTTCGATCATGAACGGCATGCACGCCGGCTGGTCGTTCGGCGCGCTGGCCGGCGGCCTGGCCGGGGCCGGTACGGCAGCGATCGGCATGACGTTCAGCCAGGCGCTGCTGGCCGCCGCGGTGCTCGGCCTGCCTGCCGCCCTCGCGCTGGGCTTCACCTACCTGCCCGACTTCTCCTCGCGTACCGAGGCCGAGGCCGGCACTCCAGCCCGCAAGCTCCCGCGCACCGTGTACCTGATCGGCGCGCTGGCCTTCGCCGCCTTCCTCGTCGAGGGCTCGATCGCCGACTGGTCCGGCCTGTACCTGCGCGACGGGCTCGGGGCAGCCGAGGCCACCGCGGCCCTCGGGTACCCGATGTTCGAGCTGTCCATGATCATTGGCCGGCTGTTCGGCGACAAGCTGCGCGTGCGCTACGGCACCCGGAACCTCCTGATCGGCTCCGGCGTCGCCACCGCCGTCGTCCTCACCGGCCTGATCGCCGCGCCGGGGCCGGTGGCCGGGCTGGGCGCGATGTTCCTCGCCGGGTTCGCGATCTGCACCGTCATCCCGATCACGATGTCGCTCGCCGGTACGGCAGGCGGAACCCAGAGCGGGGCGGCCGTCGCCCAGGTCGGGGCGATGGGCTACACCGGGCTGCTGCTCGGGCCGGTCGCGCTCGGCTTCGCCGCCGACCACAGCGACCTGCGGACCGCCCTGTGGATCGTCGTCGCCGTGGCGGTCGCGATCGCCGTCGGCTCCCGCCTCACCCCGGCAGGCACCGTCACCGGTACGTCCGAACGCCGCGAGACCCGGGAACTCGCCAGCGTCTGATACCTAGCGAGTTGTGAGTACAAGCGCTCATGCCCTCAGCCCAGCCCCTCGGCAGGCTGAGGGCATGAGCCGTTTTCCTCGTATCGCCTTCGCCTGCCTCGCGGGCCTGGCCGTCTGCGCAGCCTGGGCCGCCACGTCCTTCGTTGTCGATCTTCATTACGGCCAGCTGGCGCCGGACGACGTGGGCAGGCTTGGCGGGGTGTTGTATGGCCTGCCAGCCGGCCTGGCCGCCACCTTGCTCGCCGGCTGGGCCGTGCTGGCACTGGGCCGGATCGGCCGGGCGGCCCCGGTGGCGCTGGTCGGCTGGACCCTGACACTGCTGCTCACGGTGGCCCTGGCCGTTGTGACCGTCGACAGCCGCCCGCTCGGCCCCGACGAGCGGATCTGGCCGGACGTGGCCAGAGCGCTGGTGCCGGTTGCCGCGTACGTGCTGGCTGCCGTCATGATCCCGGCCAGGGCCGCTGGGTCTAGGACTCCGAGCGCTCAGCCAGCTCCGTGAGGCCCGTTGCCAGGAGGCCCTGGGCTGCCGTGTAGGTGATCATGACGCCGGCGCCGATCGCACGGTTGTCCGACTTCAGGTAGCGCTGGAGGCCGACCAGGAAGTCGGAGGCGACGAAGAGCGCGCCGCCCGCGGCGGCCCGGGTGGCCGCCCGGTCCCACTCCGGGTCGTCACCACGGCGGCCACGCAGGTCGAGAGCCACGGTCGCGACCGAGGTCAGCAGGCCGGCGTACGCGAGCCCGGCGGCGGCCTCGCCCCAGCCGGTGCGCTTGGCGACCTTGGGGACTACCGCGGCGAAACCCGCGAGGGCGACGGCGTACGGGGCGGCGAGCCACGGCCGGTACCGGAGCATGCCGGGACGGTCGCCGAGGTCCTTCATCGCGCTCAGGTACGTGACGTGGGCGCCGGCGAAGGAGGCCGCGCCGCTCAGGAACGCCCAGCGGCTCTTGCCCAGCAGCGCGGCGTCGCCAGCGCCCGACAGGGCCAGCGCCCGGCTGACCTTCCTGCCGACCGGCGACGAGGAGGCCACGGACCCGGCCAGCGCCGGCATCAGGGCGGGCTTGACGAGGCGGCGGGCCTTCGGCTTGCTGGCCAGGATGGCGAGGGTGTCGAGGACGGCCAGCCCCGCGTACCCGATCAGGCCGGCGGTGCGGCGCGATGCTGACGACATGTGACCATCCTGCCCCAGGCCAGAGTGGGGATCGGCGACCGGGCTGGCGTCTGTCAGGATCAGTGCATGGATTTGTTGGTCATCGCCGTCATCCTGGGTGTCGTGCTGCTCGCCGGGGGCATCGGCCTCGTGGTGAGCCGCCGCGGCAAGCAGGCGGAAATCGAAGCCCCGGCCCGGCCGGTACCCGTCGAGCCTGCCGCGCCAGCCGCGCCGGAGGCCCTGCCGGAGCAGCCCAGCGCCGAGCCGTCCGCGACGGCGGAGACCTCCGGAACCGGTACAAAGGAAAAGGAACCGGAAGCCGAGGCGGCGCCGGCGGCACCCGAGAAACCGGAACCCACCGCCGGCCGGCTGGTCCGGCTGCGCGCCCGCCTGGCCCGGTCGCAGAACGCGTTCGGCAAGGGCCTGCTCGGCCTGCTCTCCCGTGACCGGCTCGACGACGACGCCTGGGAGGAGATCGAGGAGACCCTGATCACGGCGGACGTCGGCCTGGACGCCACCACCGACATCGTCGGCAGGCTCCGCGAGCGGACCCGGGTGCTGGGCACGAAGACCTCCGCGGACCTGCGGGCACTGCTGGCCGAGGAACTGACCGCCGCACTCGACCCCGGCATGGACCGTTCGCTGAACGTGAACGGCGACAAGCCGGCCGTCGTGCTCGTCGTCGGCGTGAACGGCGCGGGCAAGACCACCACCTGCGGCAAGATCGGCCGGGTGCTGATCGCCGACGGCCGCTCGGTGCTCTTCGGCGCCGCGGACACCTTCCGCGCCGCGGCCGCCGACCAGCTCCAGACCTGGGCCGGGCGCGTCGGGGCCGAGATCGTCCGGGGCCCCGAGGGCGGCGACCCGGCCAGCGTGGCCTTCGACGCCGTCAAGCGTGGCACCGAGACCGGCGTCGACACCGTCCTGGTCGACACCGCCGGCCGCCTCCAGAACAAGGTCGGCCTCATGGACGAGCTGAGCAAGGTCAAGCGGGTCGTGGAGAAGCACGGCCCCGTGGCGGAGACCCTGCTCGTGCTGGATGCGACGACAGGTCAGAATGGGCTGGCACAAGCACAGGTTTTCACCGACGCGGTGAACGTCACCGGCGTCGTCCTGACCAAGCTCGACGGCACGGCCAAGGGAGGCATCGTGATCGCTGTCCAGCGCAAGCTCGGCATCCCGGTGAAGCTCGTCGGCCTGGGCGAGGGCCCGGACGATCTCGCACCCTTCGAGCCGGCGGCCTTCGTGGACGCCCTCCTGGGGGACTAGGAGTCGCGTTGACGCAGCAGGAGATCCCGCTCTACGGCGGGAACACGTCCACGGTGGTCCGGATCGGTGACACCGTGCGCCGCAACACCGGGCCGTGGACCCCTGCCGTGCACGCCCTGCTCCGGCACCTCGACCTGGTCGGCTTCACGGGCGCACCCAAGGCGTACGGGCTCGACGAGCAGGGCCGCGAGGTGCTGTCCTTCACGGCCGGGGAGTGCGGGGAGTACCCGCTCGCCCCGCACTGGGTGACCGACGAGGCCCTGGTGACCGTGGCGACCATGCTGCGGATGTACCACGACGCGCAGTACGGCTTCCGGCCGCCGCCGGGGGCCGTCTGGCGTTCGTTCGGCCCGCCGCCCCCGGACACCGAGGTGGTGTGCCACCACGACGCCGCCCCGCACAACGTGATCTGGCGGCCCGACGGCACCCTGTCCCTGATCGACTTCGACCTGGCCTCGCCGGGCGCGCGGATCTACGACGTCGCGTACGCGGCGTGGACGTGGGTGCCGCTGTTCTCCGACCGCGACTCGGTGCAGCTCGGCTGGACCAGGCCGGACCGGCCCCGGCGGCTGCGGCTGTTCGCCGACGCCTACGGGCTGATCCCCGCCGACCGGCACCGGCTGGTCCGGACCATCCGCAAGCGCATCGCCGACCACATCGAGGGCATCCAGCGGATGGCCAGGGTCGGCGACCCGGCCTTCGTGCGGATCGTCCACAAGGGACACCTGCGCCGCCCGCTGCGTGACCTTCAGCTCATCGACCACGAGCGGGCGATGCTGGAATACGCCCTCCGCTGACCGTTTCCTGCGGATTATGTCCGGATATTCCCGGCGGAAGCGCATCGTCGGAAAGCTGTCGGGAAATTGGCCTCAATGGAGGGTTGCATGCGTGGGCTAACCTGTCCCGCAGACGGCTGGAGAGAGGCTCCGGCCAGGTCTTGACCTGGGGGTGTGATGAGTCAGCCAATCAGGGTCGGTCACGACACGCTGCATGCATCGGCCGGCGAAGTCCGGTCGGCGCGCAGCGAGGTGGACGGCCTGCTGGGCAAGATCAAGGGTGTCGTCGTGGGCGACCTCGGCCCGGCATGGAAGGGCCAGGCGGCCGGAGCGTTCCAGAAGCTCATGGAGCAGTGGGACATCGAGGCCAAGGACCTGCTGAAGGCCCTCTCCGACATCGCTGACCTGCTGGACAAGTCGGGCACCAAGCACCAGGTGAACGACGAGGAGCAGGGCCAGCAGATGAACAAGATCCTGGGTGCGCTGAGCCCGCACCGGGCCGGCTGAGCGGAGGAGCATCATGACGATCGAAGTCAACTACGCCACCCTTGAGCACGCAGCTGGCCAGATGAAGACGCTGTCCGGCCAGATCGACGAGAAGCTCGACGCGCTGCGCGCCAAGCTCCAGCAGCTCGACTGGCAGGGTTCGGACCGCGAGGCCTACGACACGCACCAGCGCAAGTGGGACGAGTCGATCAAGGACCTGAACACGATCCTGAACCAGATCGGCGCGGCCGTCGGTGTCGCCAAGCAGAACTACATGGACACCGAGAACAGCAACGCGAACCTCTGGTAACCAGCTGCCGCTGGTAACACCAGTGCATCGGGCACGGCCCCGGCCGCCACTGTGGTGGCCCGGGGCCGCCTCGCCTGGCGGGGCACAGTGATCCTGTGCCGCCCGCGGCGAGGTCCCGGCCCGGTGCGCTGAGAGCTTCGCCGAGAACAAGCTGACAGCGGTGCCGGGTGCCCGGGTCCGTGCGCCCGGTGCCCGGTGGCCTGGCGCGCACGCCACAGGCCCGGATCGCAGGAAAGGGACGCCACCGATGGGCACTAGCAGGCCAGCGGACGTCAAGAACTCACACGTCGACGTCGAGCACCTGGAAAACGCTGCCAAGTACATCGACCAGCTCAAGGAGTACGTCGGTGAGATCCTGGCGACCAAGGTCACCCGGATCAAGACGCTCAGCAAGTCAGAAAGCTCCCGGCAGGCCGTGAAGGTGGAGGCCGAGGTGACCCCGTTCGGCGGCTTCGTCGAGGCCAAGGAGCGCTGGGACGGGCTGATCAAGGCCAACGGCAACATGGAGGCCTCGCTCAAGGCCCTCGAGACCAAGCTCGCGACGCTGGCCGAGGGCACCCGCAAGATCGTCGAGAACTACAAGACGGTCGAGGAACGCAACCACGCGAACAGCAAGGACATCGAGCGGATCCTCGACACCGTCACGCCGCCACAGGCCGCTGGCGCGCCGCCCGTACCGCCCGCCTGACCGGAAAGGATGCAATCGTGGCGAAGATGAGCTGGGAAGGTTTCATCCGCAACATCACGCTCGTGTCCGAGCCGGACAAGGTCGCGGAACTCGCGGTCGTGTGGCGGGACCTGGGCATCATGATCGACCACCTCCAGGACGCGCTGACCGGCGAGACCAACACGCCGAGCGGCAGCCCCACGATGGGCCTGACCGGCGCGCTGGCCTCCTGGACGGGCAAGGGCGCCGACGCGTACCGCGAGCGGGTCGGCAAGCTGGCCGGCGAGGTCACCAAGATGTCCGGTGACGCCACCGACGTCGGCAAGGCCCTCGAGCTGCTGTCGAAGAACATCGTGGACGGGATCAACGGCATCCCGATCCCGCTGCGCGACGACGCCGGCTACCACGAGTACAGCCTGCCGAACGACACGAACCTCGACGGCGCCGACGACGGTGCCGACCGTGGCGGCCTCCTCAGCTCCCTGCTGAGCGACTACGCCAAGGACCCGTCCTCCTACGAGGACGGCGCGTTCAAGCGGATCGCCGACGACATCGACCTCGAGTACTCGATGAAGCCCGGCGAGAAGAACCACTCCAACGCGCGCGGTGGCGTCTGGGACACCCAGGGGCACATCGCGAACTGGTACAACGACAACCTCGGCTACTGCACCTCCGGCAACGCCGTCAAGCTGCCGGGCGCGATGGACGCCGAGCGGCCGCGGATCTACGTCGAGCTCCAGCCCGGTGCCACCGACCTCAAGGTCGACGACCGGACCCCGATCGGCACCACGCCACCCGGCACGACGCCGCCTGGCAGCACGCCGCCCGGGGTGAAGCCGCCGAACTTCGACTCCAAGCCGCCGAACTTCGACAGCAAGCCGCCGAACTTCGACTCGAAGCCCCCGGGCTACGACACCAAGCCGCCCGGCTTCGACACCAAGCCCCCGGGCTTCGACCCGAAGTACCCGGACAGCACCCTGCCTCCGGGCGGGCGGCCGGGGGACTACACCCCGGAGTACCCCGGCGGGTACAAGCCGGGTGACCCGGGTGGCTTCACGCCCAGCCCGTACCCGGAGTGGGACGGGCCGAACCCGGAGAACACCGGTCTGGCCGGCGCCAACCCCAACACGGGGCTGTCCTCGACCAGCGGTTACGGCGGCGGTGGCGGCGTGGGCTCCGGTACGGGTGCCTTCGGGTCCGGCGGTGCTGGTGGCGGCGTGCCGGGCGCGGTGGGCGGCGGTGCCGGTGGGCCGGTTCTGTCCTCGCCTGGTAAGTACGCTGCGGATATGCGCGGTGGCGCGGCAGGCATGGGCATGGGCATGATGGGTGGCGGCATGGGCGCCGGGGGCCACGGAGGTCCTGAGGGCGGCGAGCAGGCGACCTGGCTCAGGGAGGACGAGGACCCGTGGGGCGCGGACAACGACAACCTCTCCGGCGGAGTACTCAAGTGAGTTCTGGCGTGTCCCGCCAGGGTGGCCGGTCCGGGCGCATCGCGCGCACCGGGCCGGCCACGCTGGCGGCCACCCTGGTCACCGTCGCGGCGGTCCTGCTGGGCAGCGCCCAGCCGGCCGCCGCGGCGGAGATCCGCCAGATGCAGTGGTACCTCGACCAGCTCAAGATCCCGGCGGCCCAGAAGATCTCCACCGGTTCCGGTGTCCTGGTCGCCGTGATCGACACGGGCGTGGACGCCGGGCACCCGGACCTGGCGGGCCAGGTCAGCGCGGCGCTGGACAACTCCGGCGCCCCGCACTCCGGTGACACCGACGGGCACGGCACCCATATGGCCGGCATCATCGCGGCCAAGGGCGGCGGCCCGGGTAACGCGCTCGGGGTCGCCCCGGGCGCCAAGATCCTCTCGATCTACCACAACACCGGCACGGCTTCGAGTTCCCGGGCGATCCGGCTGGCCGCCGACAAGGGCGCGAAGGTCATCAGCATGTCCTTCGCCGGCGCCAACACGGACTCGGACCTGGAGTCGGCGATCCAGTACGCCATCTCCAAGGACGTCGTCCTGGTCGCCGGGGCCGGCAACACCAAGGCCGGCCAGCGGACCGTGCAGTACCCGGCAGCGCTGCCCGGCGTGATCGCGGTGACCGGCACGGACAAGCAGGGCAGCTTCTGGTCCGGCTCCGCACAGGGCCCGCAGGCGGTCATCGCCGCCCCGGCCCAGGAGATCGCGAACGTCGACTCCCGCCAGGCCCCGAGCGGGGCCACCGGTTACTCGGCCGGCAGCGGCACGAGTGACTCGACGGCGATCGTCTCGGGCGTGGCGGCCCTGGTCCGCTCCAAGTACCCGCAGATGAACGCGGCGAGCGTCGTCAACCGGCTGATCAGGACGGCAACGGACAAGGGCCCGGCCGGCCGCGACGCCCAGTACGGCTTCGGTGTGGTCAACCCCGAGGGCGCTCTCACGGCGAACGTGCCGGATGTGCAGGCCAACCCGCTGCTGGGCCCGAAGGCTTCCGGCAGCGCGAGCCCGGGTTCGAGCGCGAGCACCACGCCCCGGGCCGGTGGCGGCTTCGAGGGCGACTACGCCGACCCTGGTGACACCAGCGACGACTGGATCGTGCCGACGATCGTCTTCAGCCTGATCGGGCTGGTGGTGATCGCCGCGATCGTGCTGCTCGTGGTGCTGCTCCGCCGCCGGTCGCGCGGCAAGGGCCCCAAGGGTGGCGCAGGCCCGCCGTTCCCGCCGCCGGGCAGTGGCGGCCCGGGCTTCCCGCCGCCTCCGCCGGGCAGCCAGCCTCCGCCGCAGGGCGGTTTCGGGCCGGGCAGCCAGCCGCCGACGGGGCAGTTCTCCACCGGGCAGATCCCAGGTCCGCAGGGTCCGCAGACCGGGCAGATCACCGGGCAGTTCCCTGGTGGGGTGCCTGGTCAGTTCCCAGGGCAGGCTCCCGGGCAGGTTCCTGGCGGGCAGCCGCCGGGGGGCCTTCCTCCCGGTAGCGTGCCGCCGCCTGGGTTCCCGCCGCCCCCGCCGGGCAGCGGGCGGTGACCGCGCCGTACGGCCAGCCGGGATCTGGGCAGCAGGGATCCGGGCAGTTCGGTGCGCGGGCTGGGCAGCGACCCTCGGGTCCCGCACCCAGCCCCGGGGACAGGGCCCGGCAGGAGGCGCAGCTCGCGGAGGCTCGCGCCTTCGCCGAGCAGGTCGCACGGATGTCGGTGACCGTCACCTCGCCCGACCACGCGGTGACCGTGACGGCTGGCCCGGGCGGCGCGCTGACCGAGCTGGAGCTGAGCAGCCGGGCGATCCCGCTCGGCGGGCAGGCGCTCGGCCAGGCCATCACGGAGACGTTGCGGACGGCCGCTGCGCGGTTCCAGGAGCAGCTGGCGGCGGAGACCGCCGGGTTGTCCCGGGCCGGCGCCGGCCTGGCGGACATCCTCAGCGGTGGCCTGCCGCCCGTTCCGGCGGCCGAGCCGCTGCCGGACCTCGGCCCGGAGGCTGAGGAGCTGGCAGCCGAGGAGCTGGCGGACAGCGAGGGCCCCGAGGTTCCGGCGGAGCTGGCCGAGCTGCCCCAGCGGCTGAAGGCCGAGGCGGAACGCCAGCTGGCCGGCTATGCCCGGCTGACCGAGGAGCTGGCGGTGCTCAGCACGACAGTGACCTCACCGGACCGCGCGGTCAGCGTGACGGTCGCACAGGGCGCCGTCACGGAGATCTCCATCGAGGACAGTGTTCTCCGGCACGGCCCGGCGAACGTGGCACGGATCGTCCAGGGGACCGTCCAGCAGGCGCACGTCGAGGCCTCGCTGAAGATGGCGAGCCTGGTGCAGGAGCTGACCGGCCCCGCGCTGAACATCCGCGAGATGGTCGAGTCGGCGATCCCGGAGGGGATGCTCCCCGGCGAGAGCGGATCGGGCTACGGCGGATCGGAGGGCGGCAGGCGATGAACTACAAGGTCGAGCCGGAAGCGGTCATGCAGTGCGCCAGCAAGCTGGCCGACATCGAGCGCAAGGCCGCCGAGATCATGAAGCTGGCCCAGGACGCGAACCCGGAGTGGTACATCTGGGGCGGCCTCGGGTACTGCGGCTTCGCCCAGCTCTACTGGTCCTACGCGGAGGGCATCTACGAGCACCTCGGGGACATGGGCGACGCGCTCAAGGACCGTGCGGTGTCGCTGGCCTGTTCCGCCAGCCAGTACAAGGAGAACGACAAGGCCATCGCGGACGCCCTGAAGGGTATCCGTGGCCTGCTGAAGGACTAGTCCATCGTGGACGGTGAGGGGAGGGCTGGCCGGTGACCAATCCGAAGAAGGACAGCGACGTCACCAACGACGTCAAGGAAGGCGAGTCTTCCTGGGGGCCGTTCGGGGTCAAGGGTGACTGGGACGGGTACGGCGGCTCGGGTTCGGTGACGGCCGGCGGTGCCGACGTCATCCGGGTCGACCCGACGAAGGACGTGCCGGTCGTCTCGGACGGCGTGGCCATCAAGGTCTCCATCGACAAGATGCGCAACGGCGACGCCGACTGGTCGGAGCTGTTCAACATCTCCGGCAGCGCGGCCGCCATCGGCCTCAACGCCGTCACCTACTTCGCCGACCCGCTGAACTTCCTGATCACCGCCGGGCTGACCTTCCTGATCGACATCGTCCAGCCGCTGGAGGACCTGCTCGGCCTGGTCACGGGGAACCCGGAGCGGATGGAGGGCGAGGTCGGCAAGTGGGAGCGGGTCGGCAACGCGCTCGGCCCGCTCGCCGAGGAGATCCGCCAGGCCGCCAGGGACGACCTGATCGGGTGGGAGGGCAAGACCGCCGACGTGGCGCGCAAGCGGCTGGAGGAGTTCGCCGACGGGGTCGCCGGGATCGGCAACGACGTCAAGCAGCTCACCATGATCATGAACATCGCGAAGGTGGTCATGGAGGCGGCCCAGGCCTTCATCATCGGCCTGATCTCGACGTTCATCGAGTGGCTGGTCTACACGTGGACGGCGGCGCTGGCCGCTGCCGTGCCGACGGCCGGCGCCTCGACGGCCGCCGCCGGTGCGGCGACCACGGTGCAGGCCTCGCTGGCGACCAGCCGGGCCGCCACGTTCATCACGAAGATCGTGAACATCCTGAAGCGGCTCCAGGGCGTGCTGAAGAAGATGCACCCGCGGATCATGCGCCGGGTGCAGACCAACTTCCAGCGCCGTGGCCCGGGCGGGCAGTTCATGAAGGGCTGGAACACGCCGGGCCACATGTTCAAGGACATGGTGACCGACTGGCGGACCTGGGCCCCGGCCGGCGGCAAGCTGCTGACCGCTGGGGCGAATGCCGGCAAGTCGGGCGCCGACTACGGCAAGGATCCCCATCAGTACTCCGACGAGGAGCTGGACCAGAAGCTGGATCCGAACAGATGAGACCGCTCCCGGCGCGAGTTCACCTGGGCACGTTCGCCCGTTCGGTGGCCAGGCTCGCGCTGGGCATCGGGGCGGCGGTGCTCGTCACGATCGGCCTGCGGGCCGCTGGCGTCCCGTCCGCGGTGGACTTCGTCCTGACGTTCGTGATCGTCGTCGCGACGCTGGCCTGGATCTTCGTGGGCGAGTCCCGCCGCCGCGAGCGGTATCTCGCTGGGCTGGAGCGCACCGACGCCGGATACGCGGCTGAGCTGCGCGCCGCCGACGCGGAGGTCGAGCGCGACGAAGAGCTGGCGAGGAAGCGCGACGAGGGGCGGCGGGCGGCGCGGAAGCGCAAGGGGCCCCGGAAGTAGCCGGATGATGCGGATGACTGCGATCCGCCGGCCCCGTGCCTGCCTCCTGACGGCCTTGGTGGCCCTCGCTGTCTCGGCCCCGGCGTCTGCCGCTCACGCCGATCCGGACCCGGGCCTGAGGGCCAAGCAGTGGTATCTCGACGTGCTCCGTGTCCCCGAGCTGCACGCGATGGGCGTGACGGGTCAGGGCGTGACGGTCGCCGTGATCGACTCCGGAGTGGACAGTGGCCACCCGGATCTGGGCGGTGGCACGGTGCTCCCGGGCGTGGTCACCGGTGGCCCCGGTGACGGCCGGACCGACCCGTCCGGGCACGGGACAGAGATGGCCGGGATCATCGCCGCCCACGGTGCGGTCCAGGGCATTGCCCCGGCAGCCCAGATCTTGCCAGTTGTACCCGGAAACAGCGCGCGCTCCTTCAGCGAAGCCCTCGCCGAGTCGATCCGGGTGGCCGCCGACCGGAGCGCGCGCGTCATCAGCATCTCGATCGGCACGGACGACGAGCCGGGGCCGGAACTGGACGCGGCGATCACGTACGCGGCGAGCCGGGATGCCGTGATCGTCGCGGCGGCCGGTAACACGGCGGACGGCTTCACGAACCTCGCGTGGCCCGCGAAGTCCCCGGGAGTGCTGGCGGTGACGGGCCTCAGCCGGGACGGTTCGTTCTCCGTGTACTCCGCCCAGGGTCCCGAAGCCGCGCTGTCCGCCCCGGCGGAGTCCATCACCAGCATCACGTCGAGGACTGTGGCCGGATCGACCGGGTACTCGACAGCGACCGGCACCAGCCCGGCAGCCGCGATGGTGTCCGGCACGGCTGCCCTGATCCGCCAGCGCTATCCGGAACTCAGCGCGGCCGGGGTCGTGCGCCGGCTGACGGCGACCGCCCGCGACGCGGGGCCGGCCGGGCGCGATCCGCAGTACGGTTACGGCCGCCTGTCGCCGTACGAGGCCGTGACGGTACCGGAGGCGGAGCTGCCCACCGCGAGCCCGTCCGCCTCTCCCCGGCGGGGCAGGAGCGGGCCGGCCTCGTACCTGCCGCTGTGGGTCGCGGTGCTGGTACTGGCTGCGGCAGCGGTGGCCTTCGCCAGGTCGAGGGCCAGCCGGCGGGCCTGAGTGGGCCAGCCTTGGACCTGTGCGGTGACCTGCGCACAGGTTTGCTTTCAGGACGCCCCAGAGCGGGGTAGCTCAGAGCGAACCAATCACATCAACCACAGAGGTTCCTACAGCTCAACCACAACCGGTCTAACCGTGAAGCGCCGGCAGACGTCGCATGGGTAACGGCGCCCGGGCACGGGTTGGGCGGGCTGGCCGCGGTTCGCTTCGCGCGGAGGCCCCCTGGGGCCGGAGCGCGAAGGGAACCAGACGGAGCGGCCAGCCCGCCCAACCCAATTAACACGGTGGAAATCGTGGCTGGCAGGTGGCTGAAACAACCGCGATGTTAGGTGGGTGACATCCGGCGCTGGCCCCTAAGGAGCGGGGCCGCCAGGGCAGCGTGGCCCTTTCCAGCGCAGCTGAGCGTCCCCGGCCGTGGCCGGGGGACGGTTCGGCTGGCGTTGCCGGGAGGGGGTCATGAAAGGAGGCGGCCGGTGCCGCCGATCAACTCTGGTGACACAGCCTGGGTGCTGGCGTCCACTGCTCTGGTGCTGCTGATGACGCCCGGCCTCGCCCTGTTCTACGGCGGGCTCGTGCGGGCCAAGAGCGTGCTGAACATGATGATGATGAGCTTCGCGACCGTCGGGGTCGTCAGCGTGCTGTGGGTGGCCTACGGGTACAGCATCGCGTTCACGACGGACAGGTACGGCGGGTTGTTCGGCGGGTTCGAGGCGCTCGGGCTGCGCGGGGCGCTGGACGGCGTGACGGGGGCAGAGGGGCACGGGATCCCGGTGCTCGCGTTCGCCGCGTTCCAGCTGATGTTCGCGATCATCACGCCGGCCCTGATCAGCGGGGCGATCGCCGACCGGGCGAAGTTCGGCGCGTGGCTGGTGTTCGTCACGCTCTGGGTGTCGATCGTGTACTTCCCGGTCGCGCACTGGGTCTTCGGCGCTGACGGCTGGATCCTGAGCAAGCTGAAGGCTTTCGACTTCGCCGGTGGTACGGCTGTCCACGTCAACGCGGGTGCCGCGGGCCTGGCGCTCGCGATCGTGCTCGGCAAGCGGCTCGGCTGGAAGAAGCGGGAGGGCCTGAAGCCGCACAACGTGCCGATGGTGCTGCTCGGTGCCGGGCTGCTGTGGTTCGGCTGGTTCGGTTTCAACGCGGGGTCGGCGCTGGGCGCGAACGGCCTGGCCGGCATGGCGTTCATCAACACGCAGGTCGCGACGGGGGCCGCGCTGCTCGGCTGGCTCGTGGTGGAGTGGATGCGCGACGGCAGGCCGACCGCTGTGGGTGCCGCGTCCGGCGCGGTCGCGGGACTCGTGGCGATCACTCCGGCGTGCTCCACTGTGGAGCCGATCGGGGCCATCGCGATCGGGCTGATCGCGGGCGCGGTGTGCGCTCTGGCGATCGGGCTCAAGTACAAGCTGGGTTTTGATGACTCTCTGGACGTGGTTGGCGTGCACCTGGTCGGCGGCGCGGTCGGTGCCCTCCTGATCGGCTTCTTCGCGACCACGCTCTCCGGCGGGACGGGCGACATCAACGGCCTGCTGTATGGCGGCGGCATCGCGCAGCTCGGCAAGCAGGCTCTGGCCGTGGCGGCCGTCGGCGCGTACTCGTTCGCCGTCACCTGGCTGCTGGGCTACGCGATCGACAAGACGATCGGGTTCCGGGTCTCCGCCGAGGCCGAGGCCGAGGGGATCGACACGGCGGAGCACGCCGAGTCGGCGTACGAGCTGAGCGGCCCGGCCGGGGGCGGGGCCTTCGCGCTGGCCGGCATCGCGCCGCAGGCCCCGGTCAGGGAAGAAGAGAAGCGCGCAGAGACAGTGGGGGCGGAGTGAACATGAAGCTGGTCACCGCGGTGATCAAGCCGCATCAGCTGGACGCGGTGAAGGAGGCCCTGGCGAGCCTGGGCGTCGCTGGCCTGACGGTCAGCGAGGTCCAGGGCTACGGCCGGCAGAAGGGCCACACCGAGGTCTACCGGGGCGCGGAGTACACGGTGGAGTTCGTGCCGAAGATCCGGATCGAGGTCGTGATCGACGAGTTCGACGCCGGGAAGGTGGTCGACGCGCTGGTGACGGCGGCCCGGACGGGCCGGATCGGCGACGGCAAGGTCTGGGTGACCCCGGTCGAGGACGTCGTGCGCGTCCGGACCGGCGAACGCGGCCTCGACGCCCTGTAGGGGTTGTCGTGCGGGAACGGGTCGCGGGGGCTCAGGGCGCGGAACGGAGCCGGATGCTCGATGGCTGGCTGGCCGGGCTCCTTCCGCGGGGTGGCGGGATCGCGCTGGTGGCCGTGGGGGGCCTCGGCCGTGGCGAGATCCCGCCGTACCCCGACCTCGACCTGCTGCTCCTGCACGACGGCTGGCCCGGCATCGCGACCGTCGCCGACCAGCTCTGGTATCCGGTCTGGGCGGAGAAACTGCCCCTCGACCACGCCGTCCGCACCGTCGACGAGGCCCTCGCCGTCGCTGAACGCGACGTGAAGGCCGCGCTCGGCCTGCTCGACGCCCGGCACATCGCCGGCGATCCCGCGCTGACCGCCCGGCTGCGCGGGGCCGCCGCCGGCGACTGGCGGGCGCGGGCACCGAGGCGGCTCGCCGCGCTCCGCGAGCTCACCGAGCAGCGGTGGCGTGATCGCGGCGAGCTCGCGTTCCTCCTGGAAGGGGATCTGAAGGAGGCACGCGGCGGGCTGCGGGACGCGGTGGTCCTGCGCGGCATCGGATTCGCACAGATCACCATCCCCTCGCGTGCCGCAGCCCGCGCCGCCACCCGCCTGCGTGACGTCAGGGAGGCCCTGCACCACGCTGCGGGCCGCCGTTGCGACCGGATGCTCGCTGAGCTGCGAGATCCGGTCACCGCCCTTTTGGGGGTACCCGGCAGGGATGCCCTGCTCCGCCGCGTCTCCGACGACGCCCGGACAATCGCGTACGCGGCTGACGATGCCTGGCGGGCCGTCGCGCGGTGGGGGAGACCCGCTGTGGTGGAGCCGCGCCGGCCGCTCGCCGACGGGGTGGTCGAGTACGGCGGCGAGGTGTGCCTGGCCCGCTCTGCCAGCCGGCACGATCCGGTACTCGCGCTCCGCGTCGCCGCCGCAGCTGCCGTGCACGGGCTGCCGATCACCGCCTCGACGCTGGCCTGGCTGGCCGAGCACAGCCCGCCGCTGCCGGAACCGTGGCCGGAGGAGGCGCGGGCGGCGTTCCTGACGCTGCTCGGCGCGGGGGAGGGGCTGGTCGGCGCGTGGGAGGCGTGCGACAGGGCCGGGCTGGTGAGCCGGTGGCTGCCGGAGTGGGACAGGATCCGGTGCCTGCCGCAGTACGACGCCGTGCATCTGTACACAGTGGACCGTCACCTCGTGCAGGCCGCCGCCGAGTCGGCCCGCTCGGCCCGCGACGTGAACCGGCCGGACCTGCTGGCCCTCGGGGCCTTCCTGCACGACATCGGCAAGGGGCTCGGTGGTGACCACAGCCTGGCGGGGATCGGCCCGGCCCGGCGGATCTGCGCCCGGATCGGGCTGTCCGGCCGTGACGCTGACGTCACCGCCCGGCTCGTGGAGCACCATCTGCTGCTCGCGGACACCGCGACGCGGCGGGATCTGGGGGACCCGGCGACGGTGCCTCCGGTGGCTCACGCGGTACAGGATGAGGGGTTTCTCGATCTGCTCTGGGCACTGACCCTGGCGGACGCGGC
This sequence comes from Longispora albida DSM 44784, assembly GCF_000379825.1. Taxonomy (GTDB): domain Bacteria; phylum Actinomycetota; class Actinomycetes; order Mycobacteriales; family Micromonosporaceae; genus Longispora; species Longispora albida. The sequence continues at coordinate 208,802 of NZ_KB903833.1, read as the reverse complement.
GGCGACCGGGCCTCTTGCCTGGTCGGGCTGGAAGGACAAGCTGGTAGCGGAACTGGCTGGCCGGGTGCGGTCCTACCTGGACAGCGGACCTCTGCCCGCACCTGCCGCCGACCCGGCCCGCTTCGCCGGACCAGACGTGGAAATAGGCGCCGGCCGGGTCACCGTGCGGGCGGACGACCGGCCCGGGCTGCTCGCCGCGGTCTCCGGGGCCCTCGCCCGGCTCCGGCTGGACGTGCTGGCCGCCGACATCGCCAGCCGTGACGGCCGCGCACTGCTCGACTGCGAGATCCGGCCACGGTACGGCGATCCGCCAGACCCCGCGCTCGCCGCCACGACGCTCCGGCAGGCCATCGCGCAGCCGGGGCTCGCCGTGCCCGGGGTGCCCGGAGCGCGCCTGGTGTGGTGTGCGGACGCCACCGACGCGGAGATCCTGGAGGTCCGCGCCGCCGACGCGCCCGGCCTCCTGCACCGGATCGCCGCGGCGCTGGCCCGGGCCGGAGCGCAGGTCCGCTCGGCCCGGGTCGCGACGTACGGCGGCTCGGCCGTCGACGTGTTCTACCTGACCGGCCGCTACACCCGCGCCGCCGTCGAGTCCGAAATCGATGGCTGAGCCTGCTGCGGGATGCCGGACATCGGGAACGTCTGCCGGCGGAACAACCGCATCAGGCACAAGTTCTCGGCGATCGTCATCGACGCGTACGGCCCGTGGTGCTTGCTGCTCGTCTGCCCGGTGCGCAGCGCGTCCTCCGCGTTGGCGAGCGCGCCCCGGATCTCGGCCAGGTACACGCCCTCCAGGAAGCAGGGCGGCTCGTCGGCGGCGATGAGGGCCGCGCCGATCTCCCACAGTGTCCGGCGGACGTTCCCGGAGAGGAAGAGGTTACGGGCGGCGAGGGCGCGGGAGTACAGCCGGACGTAGAGGGTGAAGTGCGCCGGGTCGTCGAGGACCAGCGGCAGCACCCGGCCGTCGCCGAGGTCCACGTCGACCTCCTCCGGGTGCAGGCCCCGGTCGACGACCTCCTGGCAGACCTCGCGGACGTCGGTGCCCTTGATGACAGTCCTCATGCCGCGACCTTCGAGGTGACGCCCAGTACCCGGAGCAGGTTGCCGCCGAACAGATCGGGGAGGCGCTCAGGGGCCACGCCGGCCAGCGAGGCCATGATGCCCATCGCCTGGAGGGACACGGTGCTCGACGAGTACGGCTTGTCCGAGCCGTACATGACTCGGCCAGGGTCGACCTCGCGCAGCACCTGGAACAGGTCGTACATCCGGACGACGGACGTCTCGAAGTACACGTTCGGGTAGGGCTTGAGGACACTCAGCGCCCGGGGCATGTCGATGAACGACGCGTGCCCGAGGATCAGCTTCAGCTCCGGGTACGCCTCGGCCACCGCCGCCACGTCCTGCGAGATGGCCGGCATGCCGTAGCCGGTGTGCACGAGCACCGGCAGGCCGTCGTCAGCGGCGCGCTTGTAGATCCCCCGTACGACGCCGGCCGCGATGTCGAACTCCTGGGCGCGCGGGTGCAGCTTGACGCCCCGGTGACCACGGGCGAGGCACCGCTCGTACTCCGCCTCCCACGGCCCGTGCGGGTTGAGCCGCATGAACGGGACCAGCCGGTCGGAGTACGGCAGGCACGCGTCCCAGATCCGCTGGTTCGGCACGCCGAAGTCCTCGCCCTGGTCCGGGTCGTTGAACGGGAACACGACGGCCCCTGCCACGTCGAACCGGGCCAGGTCGGCCAGCAGCGCCTCGGCGGTGAGCGTCTTGCCGTCCGTGTCGGTACCCAGGTGGGTGTGCGCGTCCCAGATCGGCGAGCTCTCCACAGCCGAAGCGGTGACCTGGCTCAGGTACTCGTAGGAGTCCAGCGCCATGCCGCCCTTGGGGATGGCGCGCAGGTCGAAGTACCGCTCGTACGGGATGTGCATCGGAACATTATTAGCTACGTCACACCGCACTCCCGCCTGGCCCTCGCGCGCGTTTTGCCCGGATTCGGTACGGGCCGGACGGAGCCGGGATGCACGGTTCGGCCAAAACCCGTCAGGCGGAACGGGACGGGTAAGCTGGACCGGCGCGCACCCCAGCCCCAGCAAGAAGGATCCTGACGTGTTCGACACGCTCTCCGACCGGCTTTCCGGCATCTTCGCCCAGCTCAAGGGCAAGGGCCGGCTCAGCGACGCCGACATCGACCGCACAGCCCGGGAAATCCGGATGGCGCTCCTCGAGGCGGACGTCGCGCTGCCGGTGGTGAAGGCGTTCATCCACCAGATCAAGGAACGCTGCCGGGGCACGGAGGTGTCCAAGGCCCTCAACCCGGCGCAGCAGGTCATCAAGATCGTGCACGAGGAGCTGATCTCGGTCCTCGGCGGCGAGGCGCGGCGGCTCCAGTTCGCCAAGCACCCCCCGACGGTCATCATGCTGGCCGGTCTCCAGGGTGCCGGTAAGACCACGCTCGGCGGCAAGCTCGCCCTGCACCTCAAGGAGCAGGGCCACCAGCCGATGCTGGTCGCCGCGGACCTCCAGCGGCCCAACGCCGTCCAGCAGCTCCAGGTGCTCGGCGAGCGGGCAGGCGTCGAGGTCTACGCCCCGGAGCCCGGCAGCGGCGTCGGCGACCCGGTGCAGGTCGCGAAGAACGCGATCGAGCACGCCAAGCGGCAGATGCGCGACATCGTCATCATCGACACCGCCGGCCGCCTCGGCATCGACGCCGAGATGATGGCCCAGGCCGCCGCGATCCGCGACGTGACCAGCCCGGACGAGGTCCTGTTCGTCATCGACGCGATGGTCGGCCAGGACGCGGTCAGCACCGCAGAGGCGTTCCGCGACGGCGTCGGGATCACCGGTGTCGTGCTGTCCAAGCTGGACGGTGACGCCCGTGGTGGTGCCGCGCTGTCCGTCCGCCAGGTCACCGGCCAGCCGATCATGTTCGCCTCGACCGGCGAGAAGCTGGAGGACTTCGACGTCTTCCACCCGGACCGGATGGCCTCCCGCATCCTCGGCATGGGCGACGTGCTCACCCTGATCGAGCAGGCGGAGAAGGTCTTCGAGGACGACCAGAAGGAGAAGATGGCCGCCAAGCTCATGGGCGGCATGAACTTCACCCTCGAAGACTTCCTCGACCAGCTCCTCGCGGTCCGCCGGATGGGCCCCATCTCCAACCTGCTGTCGATGATGCCCGGCATGAACCAGATGAAGGACCAGATCGCCGAGGTCGACGACAAGCACCTCGACAAGGTCACCGCGATCATCAGGTCGATGACCCCCGGCGAGCGCACCGACCCGAAGGTGCTCAACGCCTCCCGCCGGACCCGGATCGCCAACGGCTCCGGCACCACCGTCACGGACGTGAACCAGCTGATCACCCGGTTCTCCGAGGCGCAGAAGATGATGAAGCAGATGGGCGGCATGATGGGCCTGCCCGGCCGCGGCAAGGCCAGCTTCACCAAGTCCCAGAAGAACAAGCGCAAGGACGGTAAGAAGAAGAGCGGCGGCGCTTCGGGTGCCCGTGCGCGTGGCGGCATGCCGACGCTGCCGCCGGGTCTGCCTCCGCAGCTTCCGCCGGGTGCTGGCGCGGGTGGTGCCGGTGACGGTCTTCCGCCTGGTTTCAAGCTGCCCAGTATCGACTTCTCGAAGTTCAAGAAGGACAAGTAGCTTCTTGGCCTGTGGGGCTGCCGGCGTGGGTTTGCCCTCATAAGGACTCTTCTCACTTCAAGAGCCTCATTTTGTACCGGGGACGGCGCGGATCACTTCGCGTCGTCCCTGACTCGTTCCCAGACCCAGCCTGGTAGAAAAGCGCTATGACCGATGGTGTGGCGGTTCTGCATGTCCGCGGGGTGGTGCTTCCCGGCGACGAGGTCCGTGACCTGTGGCTGACGGGTGACCGGGTCACCTACGAGCCTGTTCCGGGAGCCACCACTGTGGCCGATGGCGGGTACGTCATCCCGGGGCTTGTCGACGCCCACTGCCACATCGGCATCCGGCGGGGCGGCGAACCGATCTCCTCAGTGGACGAGGCCCGGGCGCTCGCCATGATCGACCGTGACGCCGGCGTGCTGGGTATCCGCGACGCCGGCTCGCCGTTCCCGTATCCGGAGCTCGACGAAGCCGACGATCTTCCGAGGCTCGCCCGGGCTGGCCGGCACCTGGCGCCTGTCCGCCGGTACCTGCGGGGGATCGGCGAGGAGCACGAGGCGGCCACGCTCGTCGACGCCGTCAAGCGGCAGGCGGCGGCTGGCAACGGCTGGGTGAAGCTCGTCGGCGACTGGATCGAGCGCTCGGCCGGCGACCTGGCGCCCGCCTGGGACGAGGCGACCATGAAGGCCGCGGTGGCAGCCGCACACGCCGCCGGGGTACGCGTCGCAGCCCACACGTTCGACGAGGAGGCCGTCCGGATCCTGGTCGAGGCCGGGGTCGACTCGGTGGAGCACGGGACGGGGCTGTCGGTGGACCTGATCGGGCAGATGGCGGCCCAGGGTACCGTCCTCATCCCGACGATGATCAACATTGAGACGTTCGAGGGGATCGCGGCGCAGGCCGACGGGAAGTTCCCCGGGTACGCCGCCCACATGCGGGCCCTCCAGCGCGGCTTCCCGGACGTGGTGGCCGCCGCGCACCAGGCCGGCGTGCCGATCTTCGTCGGCACCGACGCCGGCGGCGGCATCAACCACGGGCTCGCGGCCGAGGAGATGATCCTGCTCCACGAGCGGGCGGGCATCCCGGCCGCTGACGTGATCGCCTCCGCCTCCTGGAAGGCCCGCGAGTGGCTGGGCTTCGGGACCCTGACGGAAGGCGGCCCGGCCGACCTCGTCGTCTACCCGCGCGACCCCCGCACCGACCTCACCGTGGTCCGTGAACCAGCCCGGATCATCCTCCGGGGGCGCGTGATCCTCTAGTCTCCCCGGTGTGCTGCACCTCAGGATCATCACGCCGAACGGGGACCTCGACCAGGTCGTCGACGTACTCCGCGCGGACCCGGCCGTCACCCACCTCATCGTCCTGCCCGGCGCCGCCCGCGAGCCCGAGGGCGATGTCGTCCTCTGCGACGTGGCCCGCGAGGGCAGCAACGACGTCCTCGACGCCCTGCGCGCGCTCGGCATCGAGGAGAAGGGTTCCATCGCGATCGAGGGCGTCGACGTGATGCTGTCGGCGGCCGCCGACCAGGCGGCCGAGGCAGCCCCGGGGCTGGGGGCCGACGCGGTCGTCTGGGAGGAACTGGAGCACCGCACGGGCGAGGAAACCCACCTGTCCGTCACGTACCTGACCTTCTTCACCGTCGCCACGATCATCGCGGCGATCGGCGTGCTCCTCGACCAGCCGATCCTGATCGTGGGCGCGATGGTCGTCGGCCCGGAGTTCGGCCCGCTCGCGGCGTTGTGCATCGGGCTCGTCCGGCGCCGCGCCGACCTGATCCGGGGCTCGCTCGTCGCCCTGGCCGCCGGGTTCGCGGTGTCGATGGTGTTCGCGATGGCCGCCACCTGGGGGCTGGACGCCCTCGGGCTGGTCAGCAGGGACATGCTCCTCGCCGAACGCCCGCTGACCGGCTTCATCTGGCGGCCGGACGCGCTGAGCTGGATCGTCGGCTTCCTGGCCGGGGTGGCCGGGATGCTGTCGCTGACCTCGGCCAAGTCCGGGGCGCTCGTCGGCGTGCTGATCTCCGTGACGACCGTCCCGGCCGCAGCCAACGCCGCCGTCGCCCTGGCCTACCGGGCACCGGACGAGGCCGCCGGCTCCGCCGTCCAGCTCCTGATCAACCTGGCCGCGATCGTCACGGCCGGCGTGCTGACCCTCGCGGTCCAGAGCCTCCGTGGCTCCGGCCGCACGGCACAGCTCGCCCCGCGCGGGACCGCGAAGCAGGGCGCGCGGCGCGGGCGCGGGGCCGCGAGGTAGGGCGGGCGGCGAGGGCGCAGGCGGCGTACCTGGCACCGAGCCCGGGCCGGAAGCAGGCTGCCGGTAGGATCGGTCGTCATGGCGCGTGTGCTCACTCCCCGGGCGGAAGACTTCCCCCGCTGGTACCAGGACCTGATCTCCAAGGCCGAGCTGGCCGACAACGGGCCGGTGCGCGGCACGATGGTGATCCGACCGACGGCGTACGCGCTGTGGGAGAACATGGTGGCCGACCTCGACCGCCGGATCAAGGACACGGGCGCGCAGAACGCGTACTTCCCGCTGTTCATCCCCGAGAGCTACCTGACCCGCGAGGCCGAGCACGTCGAGGGCTTCAGCCCGGAGCTGGCCGTCGTCACGCACGGCGGCGGCAAGCAGCTGGAGGAGCCGGTCGTGGTCCGGCCGACCTCGGAGACGGTCATCGGCGAGTTCATGGCCAAGTGGACCCAGTCCTACCGTGACCTGCCGCTGCTGCTCAACCAGTGGGCCAACGTGGTCCGCTGGGAGATGCGGCCCCGGATCTTCCTCCGGACCAGCGAGTTCCTCTGGCAGGAGGGCCACACCGCCCACGCCGACGAGGAAGACGCCCGTACCTACGCCCGGCGCATCCTGCACGACGTCTACCAGGACTTCATGGAGTCGGAGCTGGCGATCCCCGTGCACGTGGGCCGCAAGACCGACCGGGAGCGGTTCGCCGGCGCGACCAGCACCTACCCGCTGGAAGCCATGATGGGCGACGGCAAGGCCCTCCAGCTCGGTACCAGCCACGAGCTGGGGCAGAACTTCGCCCGCGCGTTCAACATCGCCTTCTCCGGCAAGGACGGCGGCCAGGAGCTGGCGTGGACGACGTCGTGGGGCGTCACCACCCGCATGATCGGCGCGCTGATCATGGTGCACGGCGACGACAACGGCATGCGCGTCCCGCCGCGTCTCGCCCCGATCCAGGCGTACGTGATGGTGGTCAAGGACGGCGAGGGCATCCCGGCGACGGCGGCGCAGATCGTGGCCGACCTGAAGGCCGCAGGTGTCCGGGTGCAGCTCAACGACCGCACCGACACGCCGTTCGGCCGCCGTGCCGTCGACGCCGAGCTCAAGGGTTACCCGATCCGGATCGAGCTCGGCCCGCGTGACCTGGCCGAGGGCAACGTGACCCTGGCCCGCCGGATCGAGGGCACCAAGACGGCCGTCCCGGTGAACGGCGTCGTCAAGGCCGTCATCGAGGCCCTCGAAGCCGACCAGAAGGCCCTGTACGACGCGGCTCTCGCGCACCGCGAGGCCCGCACGTTCGAGGTGTCGACAGTGGACGAGGCGATCGAGGCCGCGGCGAACGGCTTCGCGAAGATCTCGTGGGACGCGGTCGGCGTCGAGGGCGAGGCGAAGGCCAACCAGTCGGCGGTCAGCGTCCGCTGCCTGGTCCGCGCCGACGGCTCCGTCCCGCTCAGCCAGGATGAACCGGGTCTCGTCGCCTACCTGGCGCGTTCTTACTAGGTTGTTACGGAAGGCGAGGTCCCGGGCTACGGGGCCTCGCCTTTTCCGTGCGCCGGTTACTGTGGGCCGATGTCTGATACGGAGATCCGGATCTGGTTCGGCGGGATGCTGTGCCAGGTGATTCCGGTACGGGTGGTCGAAGAGGACGAGAACGGCCGGCTGCTCGCCCTGGCCGGTGGTACGCGGCTGAAGCGGGTGAACCCGGGCCGCCCGATCCGCGAGATCCCGCGCGACGAGTGGCCCGAGGGCGGGTACCCGCTGGTGGACGATGTCTGGTTCGGCAACGGCATCCTCATGTGGCAGCCGAAGGGCGCCGGCCACGCGGTGTGGTGGTTCTACACGGACGCCGGTGACTTCGCCGGCTGGTACGTGAACCTGGAGACGCGCAGCGAGGGCGACGCCGTCATCGTCGACAAGGAACTCGACATCTGGGTCGAGCCGGACCGCTCGTGGGAGTGGAAGGACGAGGAGTCCTTCGCCGCGAAGACGGGCGATGTCCGGTTCTGGGACGCGGCGGAGGCCGCGGAGATCCGGGCGGAGGGCGAGCGGGTGGTCAAGCTGATCGAGGCGGGGGCTTTCCCCTTCGACGGCACGTGGTGCGGACTGCGGCCCTAGCTATGGCGTCCGTCCACACGGTACGTTCCCGCCATGATGAAGAAGATCGTCTCCTGCGTGGCGTCGGCTTCGCTGGTACTGGCGGCCGCCGTGCCCGCTGAGGCCGCCCCGCACCGGACGTACTCCTGGGAGCTGAACCCCACGGGCACCACGGCCCGGCTGCGTGGCCTGTCGGCCGTCAACCACCACATCGCCTGGACCTCCGGCTCGCAGGGCAAGATCCTGCGGACCACCGACGCCGGGCACACCTGGTCGAGCGTCGGGCCGTCCGGAGTGGACACGCTCCAGTTCCGGGACATCCAGGCGTTCAGCGCGAAGGAGGCCGTCGCGCTGTCGATCGGGCCGGGCGAGGACTCGCGGATCTACCGGACGGCCGACGCCGGCCGGACGTGGGCCGAGGCGTTCCGCAACACCGACCCGGACGCCTTCTACGACTGCATGGCGTTCAGCGGGAACAAGCTCGGGCTCGTCATGTCCGACCCGGTCGGCGGCAAGTTCCGCATCCAGGCCACCACGGACGGCGGCCGGACGTGGGAGCTGCGTGACCCGGCAGGGATGCCGCCGGCCCTGGCCAACGAGGCGGCGTTCGCCGCGAGCGGTACGTGCCTCGTGGCCCAGGGCGAGGACTGGTGGTTCGCGACCGGCGGCGGTACGGCGGCCCGCGTCTTCCACTCCCGCGACCACGGCCGGACGTGGACGGTGGCCGACACGCCGCTGCGCAGCCTGCCGTCGGCCGGAGTGTTCTCCCTGGCGTTCCGCAGCGCCACCGAGGGCATCGCGATCGGCGGGGACTTCGCCGACGAGAACCGGCCCGGCCAGCTGCTCGCGATCACCCGCGACGGCGGCGCCACGTGGACGGCGATCGAGGAGGGCGCCCCGCAGGGGTACCGCTCGGGCGCGGTGTGGACGGGCCGGGAGTACATCGCGGCCGGCCCGGCTGGCAGCGACTACTCCGCCGACGGGGTCACGTGGCACCGGTTCGACTCGGGCAGCTTCGACTCGGTCTCGGTCGCGGACGGCAAACACGTGTGGGCCTCGGGTGCCCAGGGCCGGGCGGCGAAGCTGGTGGTCCGCCACTAGGACTTTCCGTCCTCATGATCGTCTCCCGCCGTCGCCGGCCAGCATCGTGGGCCGGTGGCGGCGGGCGGCGGGGCCTGGTCCGGTGTACCAGGAAAAAGGGGTGGAAAAGTGGGACTGACCACCCGGAGCCGGCGGCACTCAGGCTGGTCTGGCAGAATGGGCGGCTGGTAACAGACCATGCCTGGCGCCCTCTAACCCCGGGTATTGGTCTCGTCCACCCGGTCAGGCAGCGCCAAACCCCACTGGCGTGCACCTGCCCACCCGAAGCTACCGCTCAGGAGCAGTAACACCGTGGCTGTCAAGATTCGTCTTCTGCGGATGGGCAAGATCCGCAACCCGCAGTACCGCATCGTCATCGCCGACTCGCGCACCAAGCGTGACGGCAAGGCGATCGAGTTCATCGGCCTGTACCACCCGAAGGAAGAGCCTTCGCTGATCCAGGTCAACTCGGAGCGGGCGCAGTACTGGCTGTCCGTTGGCGCCCAGCCGAGCGAGCCGGTGCTCGCCCTGCTGAAGCTGACCGGCGACTGGCAGAAGTTCAAGGGCCTTGAGGCTCCGGCCCCGCTGAAGGTCGCTGCCCCGCGCACCGACAAGAAGGCCGTGTACGAGGCCGAGTCGAAGGTCGCCGCGGGTCTCGCCGAGGCGCCGAAGACCGAGAAGAAGGCCCCGAAGAAGGCTGAGCCGAAGGCTGAAGAGGCCCCGGCCGCCACCGAGGTCAAGGCCGAGGAGCAGGCTGTTGCGGACGCAGGCGCGGACGCCTGACATGCTGCGCCCGGCGCTCGAGCACCTGGTCAAAGGCATCGTCGAGCACGCTGACGACGTCCGGGTACGGATGGTCGACTCGCGCAGGGGCGCACGCCTGGAGGTCCGGGTCCACCCTGACGACCTCGGCACCGTGATCGGCCGCGGCGGCCGGACCGCACGCGCGCTCCGGCAGGTCGTCGGCTCGATCGGCGGCCGTGGCGTACGGGTCGAGATCGTCGACGCGTACTAGAGTCAACATCCATGAGGCCCGCCCGATACTTACTCGGGCGGGCCTTCTGGCTTGCTGAGAGCCTGTGAGGTTCCTTCAGAGAGGAAAGCGATGCTGCTCATCGTCGGCCGGGTGATCCGGCCGCACGGGGTGCGGGGCGAGGTCGTGGTCGAACTGCGTACCGACGACCCGGCCAGCCGGTTCGTCCCCGGCACGGTGTTCGTCACCGACCCGCCTGACCACGGGCCGCTGACCCTGGAGTACGCCCGGCAGCACACCACCGCCGGCAAGGAGCGCCTCCTGTGCGCGCTGGAGGAGGTACCGGGGCGCGACGAGGCCGAGGACCTGCGCGGCGTGTTCCTGGGCGTGGAGGTCGACGAGATCGAGGATCTGGACGACCCGGACGAGTTCCACGACCACCAGCTGGTCGGCCTGGCCGTCATGGTGGACGGGGAGAAGGTCGGCGAGATCGTGCGGGTCGTGCACGGCCCGGCCCACGACCAGCTCGTCGTGCGCCGCCCGGGTGCCAGCGACGCGCTCGTGCCGTTCGTCACGGCGATCGTGCCGGAGGTGGACGTCAAGGGCGGCAAGATCATCGTTACCCCGCCGGGCGGGCTGTTCGACCTGTGAGAGCCGACGTCTTCTCGGTGTTCCCCGAGTACCTGGCCCCGCTGGAACTGTCGCTGATCGGCAAGGCGCGGACCACCGGCCTGCTGGACGTCCGGGTCACCGACCTCCGCGAGTTCACGAGCGACGTGCACCGGACCGTCGACGACACCCCGTACGGCGGCGGGCCCGGCATGGTGATGAAGCCCGAGCCGTGGGGCCAGGCCCTCGACTCGGTGCTGACCCCGTCGAGCCTCCTGCTGGTACCCAGCCCGGCGGGGCGGCCCTTCACCCAGGCGATGGCCCACGAGCTGGCCGCCGAGGAGCACCTGGTGTTCGCGTGCGGCCGGTACGAGGGCATCGACCAGCGCGTCCTGGAACACGCTGCGGGGACCAGCCGGGTACAGGAGGTCTCGCTCGGTGACTACGTGCTGTTCGGCGGGGAGGTGGCCGTCCTCGTCGTCCTGGAGGCCGTCGTCCGCCTGCTGCCCGGCGTGATCGGCAACGCCGACTCGCTGCTCGACGAGTCGCACGCCGCCGGGCTGCTGGAGGCCCCGATGTACACCAAGCCGGCCGAGTGGCGCGGTCATGGGGTACCCGAGATCCTCCGCTCAGGCGACCATGCGAAAATTGCTCGGTGGCGGCGTGATCAAGCGCTGTTACGCACGGCACAGCAGCGACCTGACCTGCTAGAACGTGTCGTGGACACGCTGGACAAGCGTGATCTGGCCTTCCTGGCCGATGCTGGATTTCAGGTATCAGACCTGGATGTGGCAGAGTAGTGGGGTTGCCTCTGGCAGCTCCCGATGTTTTGACCGACCTTGCGCGCTCCGGCGCGCCTTGAGCACGAGGGAAGCAGCAGCGATGAACACGCTGGACACCCTAGACGCCGCGTCCCGGCGTACCGACATCCCGGACTTCCGTGCCGGCGACACGCTCAAGGTGTCCGTTCGGGTCGTCGAGGGTAACCGCTCCCGGGTTCAGTCCTACCAGGGCGTCGTGATCGCCCGCCAGGGCTCTGGCCTGCGCGAGACCTTTGTTATCCGCAAGATCAGCTTCGGCGTTGGCGTGGAGCGTACGTTCCCGATCAACAGCCCGGTGATCGACAAGATCGAGGTGGTCAGCTACGGCGTCGTGCGCCGTGCCAAGCTGTACTACCTGCGTGACCTGCGCGGCAAGAAGGCGAAGATCAAGGAGCGTCGCGACCCGAAGCCGGTCGCGAACGCCGCCAGCTAAGGTCTTCGCGCTTCACTCCGAGTACCCTGGAACCTGCGGGTTCCAGGGTTCGCGGAGAACCTGAGCGTTCCAGCAGCCGCCCGGCCCCTGTGGGGTGCCCGGGCGGCTGCTGCTTTCTCGCGTCCTCTCTTCGCTGGGGCACGTGCGTGTCCGGGGTGAGGAAGCCCTGGTACCCGGCCCTGGCCGGCTGGCCGGTGATTCTCTAGGCTCTGCACTCGTGAGCGAGCCAGCCGACACCGCAGAGGGCCCCGCCGACCCGCAGGGGCGTGGCACCACCCGCCGGGCCAGCCTCCGGCAGCGGCTGAGGGACAAGCGCCGCGCGATGCCGTGGTGGCAGGAACTGCCGCTGCTGCTCGTGATCGCGCTGTGCCTGGCGATCCTGCTCCGCACGTTCTTCGTGCAGGCCTTCTACATCCCGTCCGGCTCGATGGAGGACACCCTCCAGGTCGGCGACAAGGTCCTGGTCAACAAGATTGTCTACGACTTCTGGAAGCCGGAGCGTGGCGAGATCGTCGTGTTCCGCGGCGACGGCAAGTGGGCACCAGAGGTCGTGAAGTCCGAGGAACCGGGCTTCTTCGGCCGGATCGGCCGCGGCTTCGGCGACCTGGTCGGCGTCAGCGAACCCGGCGAGAAGGACTTCATCAAGCGCATCATCGGCATCCCCGGCGACGTGGTCGCCTGCTGCGACGCCGAAGGCCGGGTCACCGTCAACGGCTTCCCGCTGAACGAGCCGTACGTCAAGAACAACTCCCTCCTCGAAGACCCCCAGCCGGGCCGCGAGTGCCGGTCCCGCAAGTTCGCCAAGGTGATCGTGCAGCCGGGCCACGTGTTCGTGATGGGCGACCACCGGGCCGTGTCGCAGGACTCCCGGTGCAACGGGCAGGTACCCATCAAGAGCATCATCGGCCGGGCGGGTGTTATCGCGCTCCCCGTGGGACGATGGGGTTCCCTGACCGTTCCGGATACCTTTGACGGAGTGCCCGTCGCCTGGGCGCGGAACCGGGAAGACGGACGGGGGCTCTGACACGTTATGGGATGGGGAACATTGGTGGTGTCGATGCGGGCGCACACGTGCCGGGGACGTAGGCTCCCTTGGTGATTGCCGAGGAGACCAGTAAGAAGAAACCGGGATCGTTCTGGCGCGAGCTGCCGTTCCTGCTGGTGGTGGCCGTCGTCGTGGCGCTGCTGGTCCGGGGGTTCGTCCTGCAGACGTTCTACATCCCCTCCGGGTCGATGGAGCGGACACTCGTCGAGAACGACCGGGTGCTGGTCAACAAGCTGGTGTACGGCTTCCGTGCGCCCAAGCGCGGTGAGGTCATCGTCTTCGAGGCCCCGCAGGCCTGGCGGAGCAACCCGGACGAGAAGGACTTCATCAAGCGGGTGATCGGCGTCGGCGGCGACCACATCGTCTGCTGCGACGACAAGAACCGGCTCACCGTCAACGGATACCCGATCGACGAGACCTCCTACGTCTACGACGAGCCGGACCAGACCCGCGACGCCAGCCCCCAGACCTTCGACGTGGTCGTGCCCAAGGGCCGCCTGTGGGTGATGGGCGACCACCGTTACCACTCCGGTGACTCCCGCGAGCACTACCTCCAGGGCAACCGGAACACCGAAGGCGCCACAATTAGTGAGGACGCCGTCATCGGGCGGGCGTTCGTGCTGTTCTGGCCGTTCAGCCGCGCGACGTGGCTGTCGGTGCCCGACGTGTACGACAAGGTGCCGAACTCAGGACCATGATCTATCCGGCACGAGGGGTGATCCGCCGCGACGGCGGGCTGTACGCCCTGGAGAAGGCCCTGCGCCGCCGCGGGTTCGCCGCGGTGGCCGGGGCCGACGAGGCGGGCAGGGGTGCCTGCGCTGGCCCCCTGGTCGCCGCCGCGGTGATCCTCGGCCCGGCTGAGGTGCCGGAGCTGGCGGATTCCAAGCTGCTCACCCCGGCGGCCAGGGACCGGGTGTTCACCCAGGTCCTGCGCCGGGCGGCGGCCCACTCGATCGTGGTGATCGAGCCGGCCGAGATCGACCGTTACGGCCTGCACGTCTGCAACATCGCGGCGCTCCGGCGGGCGCTGGCCGCCCTGCCGGTCACCCCCGACTACGCCCTCACCGACGGGTTCAAGGTGGACGGGACGGGGCTGCCGGGCCTCGCGGTGTGGAAGGGCGACCAGTTCGCCGCGTGCGTCGCGGCGGCGAGTGTGCTCGCGAAGGTGACCAGGGACCGCCGGATGGCTGAGCTGGACGCCGGATATCCGGAGTACGGTTTCGGGGTGCACAAGGGCTACGTGACCGCCCAGCACAGCGCGGCGCTGGCCGAGCACGGCCCCTGCCCGGAACACCGCATGTCCTACCAGAACGTGGCGAGGGCTGCGGAGCGCCGGCCGGCGGGAAGCGTTCAGGGGACGCTCGTCTAGGTTCGTCTGGGCGGTTCCGGGTTCGTCTGGGGCGGCGTGCCGGCGTGGCGGCGAGGGGCGGCGCGGGTTCGGGGGGTGGAGTGAGCGAGAATGCAGGCATGGACGGCGGTGGGCGATGAGCGCTGAGGATCTCGAGAAGTACGAGACCGAGATGGAGCTGCAGCTCTACCGGGAGTACCGCGACATCGTCCGCCAGTTCTCGTACGTGGTGGAGACCGAGCGGCGGTTCTACCTCGCCAACCAGGTGGACCTGAGGGTCCGCAACGGCGACGGCGAGGTGTACTTCGAGGTGGAGATGCATGACGCCTGGGTCTGGGACATGTACCGGCCCGCGCGTTTCGTGAAGAATGTCCGGGTGGTCACGTTCAAGGACGTGAACATCGAGGAACTCGAGAAGCCAGACATCTCCCTGCCGACGGACAACGGCTTCCAGAGCTGACGACCAGCGGCAAGGCTTGTTCAGGCCCGGCGGTCCCCTGACGGGGGCTGCCGGGCCTTTTTCTTCGGTACCGGGTTCCGGACACCGGTTTCTCTGGTACCGCGTGACGCTGCTCTGCCCGCCGGCCCTGTTGCCCGGTCCCCGGGCGTAAGCCGGCCGGGTTAGGCACCGGGGTGTTGAACGGTACTGGACGCCAGAGGGCTGTGATCGGTGTTGGCTTCCGGCCGTTGCCTGGGTCCGTGGGCCCGTGGGTCGGTGTGTGTGCGGGGCCGCGCTTGTGGCCGAGCAGGTGTCGTCTGCTCCGGCTGGGTTTGGCTGCGCCAATCGCGATCATGGGCTGACCAGGCGCGCGCCGCGCGACGTTGTCCACACCCCGCTCCGTCGTCCACATAAGCATTCACCACTAGATGTAGTGCCGATCTAGAAACTTTGCACTAGATGTAGTGTGAGGTAGGTGCTTATCCAACTGAACAGGGGGCGAGGGTCGACATGCGGGACACGCTGATCACTCGAAGGGCTGTCCCCATGATCTACAGCATCCCGGTCGCGGACGCGATCGAGGAGTACACGTCGTCGTCGGTGTTCTCCCGGCTGTCGGACTCGACGCAGCGGCAGCGGCGGGCGACCCTGCAGCGCTTGCAGGCTGCCGCTGCTGGGCTGCGTACCGACGATCTGCGCGCCCGGCACATTGACTTGTGCTTGCAGGACATCGAGCAGGGAGACGCGCATCTCGGCGGGCGGCGCACGGGAAAGTCGCAGGCGTCGCTTAACAGCGACCGCGCCAGCCTGAGCATGTTCCTGGAGTGGGCGCGGGACCGGGCCTATGTGCTGCCTACGCTGACCGCGACCGCCGAGTTGAAGTACGCGAGGAAGGCTGTGGCGAACACGCTGCATCGTGTTCCGGCGGAGCGGCTGCCCGAGATGCTGGAGGCCGCTGGCCAGCGGCACCCGGTTGAGCGGATGGCGGCGGCGCTCGGGATCTACCTGGGGTGCCGTCCGGGTGAGGCGGTACTGCTGCGGATCGAGTCGGTGGACTTCGCAGCGATGGAAATTGAGCTGGTGTCCCCGAAGACCCAGAAGCGGGAACGCAAGCCCATCTGCGCTGAACTGCTGGAAGAACTGGTGACCTACTTCGGGTGGTACCGGCAGATGTCCGGCCGGACCCGGCTGGTTGCGGGCTGGTACCTGCTTCCGGCGCGGCTGCCCAGCGGATCGCCGGGCATGCCCCGGGGGCTTAGGAATGCGCCGGGCGTGATGCGGATGGTTCCACAGTGGCCGGTTGACCCTGAGAAGCCGCTGCGCAGGCAGACCATCGAACGCTCCATCAAGTTCGTGCTCAAGGCCCTCGGGTGGGAGCCTGGGGGCCTCAAGCAGGTTGGGGGTCACACCCTGCGCCGTTCGGCCGCAAAAGCGCTGTACGAGCGGCTGAGGGACAGCGGCACGGATGACGCGCTGGTGATGGTGCAGACGTTGCTGGGGCACGCGAACATCTCGACCACGATGGCGTACATCGGCGTTGACACCCACCGCGACAAGCTGCGCGCGCTGTTGCAGGGGCGGCGGATGTACGCCGAGCCTGAGCCGGCTGCACCGGCTGCTGGGGTCGTCGAGCTGGAGAGTCGCCGCCGGGGTAAGCGTTCAGCGGCGGCGTAGACGCGTAGGACTGGGTGAGGTGCCGTCGCCGTGACACCCCGGGGCGGCACCTCAGCTGTGTTTACGAGGCGAGGTCTTGGGGGGATACGACGAGCAGCCGGCGGCGGAGTTCCCACACGCGCCCACCGCAGTCGGTGCGGTACTGCTCGATAAGGCGGGTCAGCTTGTGCCGTTCGGGCAGGGTGAGGGTGTCGATGCGGTCGGTGAGGGTGCTGGGGAGCACGCCGAGGGCCTGTGCCTGTGCGGTGAGCCCGTCGCAGCTCACCATCGCAACGGCGAGGGTCTCGATGCTGATGAGGCTGGCCGAGGCGCGGCGCGCGATGTGCCGGTGGAGGCTGGGCAGCTTTGAGCCCATCAGTTCGACGCGCGCCTTGGCGTAGGCGATGGCGTCGCGGGTACGCACGGTGTCGCAGGTGTCGGGCAGAATGTATGCGTTCTCTTCGCGCGAGAACCAGCCGCGCGTGACGTTGCCGGACCACACGATCGGGTGGTGGGCGAGTGCTGCGCCGCGCAGCGGATCGTTACTGGTCGTGCTGTCCACCGTGTGTGCCTCCCCTACACCCGCTGGAGGTCCTGTTAGGTCAGTGACCGGCGGGTTTGCTCGTCTCCCCAGCGGTGGGGCCGGGTAGGGGGTTGATCCTAACCGCACTCTGTGACACGTGGGACTTCACAATTTGTGATTGCAAAGAGTGAACGATGTGGTTCGTGTGAATGCGTGGCAATGAGCGCCATTGAGCGCCAATGCTGTCACGGGATGTGGTGAACGTCACTGTGCGCGGCGTAGGTGGCGGACGCTTGCCGCGACCTGATCCGCTGTCTCCGGGGCTGGCTGCGCGGGGTCCTCGGTTTGCGGCGCAAACGGGGCGTAGATGATCGCCAGGGACGAGAGCACCAGGTCAATGATGGCCTGCCGGCTGGCTTCGGGGAGCTGGTCGGCTTCGGGAGGGATTTCCGCGCCGAACTGGGAAGCGGGCTGGCTGGCGGCGTCCATGTCGAATCCCAGCCCGACTGCGGTGGCTGAGACGACGAGACGTTGAGGTACCCGCAGGGCGCCGGCGATTCCGATCAGTGTGAGGGGCCGGGGGAACTCCGTGTTGGTGCCGGTCGTCAGGGTGTGCAGGGTAGTGGTGCCGATACCGATTCCGGCGGCGAGTGCCTTGGCGGTCCTGTCCCCTTTGTGTGCCCTGATCAAGGCTGACAAGGTCGGGGTGGGCTCGGCGGCAGCGATCTGGACCGGCGTGTGGGGCCGGGGGCGCGGGGGATGCCCGGCGAGGCTGACGAGTGACCAGATGGTGTCGAGGATGCTCCGCCGCAGCGGGTCGCGCAGCTCGTCGGACTCGGGGGGAAGTTCGTGCGCGAGGGTCAGGCGCGGGATCTCAATCAGGCCCATGTCTATGCCGAGCCCCTGGGCTATGGCCGCGATCAGCCCCGGCTCGGTAACGCGCAGGGCGGCGGCGAGAGGGCCGATGGTGGACCGCGAGGGAAACTCGGTGTTGGCCCCGCTCGCCAGGCTGAAGATCGCCGTGTGATGGATACCGACCTCATCGGCGAGAGCCTTGTACGAGCGCCCGGCGCGCTGGGCCTCGAAAACATCGGTGAACGTCAGCACGCGCGGCCTCCTCCCCTGAGCGGGTCGCATACCCGCTGGCCACCTGTGTTAGCGGCACTTAGCTAGAACTTAGCGTGCCCTCACAACACTTTCCGAAGGTACCTTTTTTGCATCAGGCGCCAGGCTCTACAGAGAGGTTCCCCCGGGGGAGCTGGCTCATGCATGCTCCCAGGTCTCTAGAACGCCTGCACTAAACCTTTCGGTCGCATCGCACCATGCGTCGGCTGAAACAGTTGACGGTTCGATCATGCGAACGTAGGTTCGATGAATCACCCGCTGTGATCGTCCCTTGAGAACTCCAGAGTGCCACCAAGCTTTACAAGCCCCGCCGCCTTGTGCAGCCGGGGTGGCCCCCGCCTGGCCGAGCCGGCAGCCCGTGCGAGACGGGCCGGGGTGCGCTGTCCGCCGGGTCCCCGCCCGGCTTTTTCTCGGCCCGCAGGTCTCGGTTAGAACCAACGGGCCATTTGATGGAGGTGAATCATGGCTGTTCCCTGTGCAGCTTCCGCTGCGACGCGCGGCGCTTGCCAGCGCAGTCCCGCCCGCCTTGCCCGCAAGCCTGGTGTGAGCGGCAGAGGTGGGGTCCGATGAGGACGAACGTGCTGACCGATGAGCGGGTCGCCGTGCTGCACGCCCTGCACGCCTACACGGCCGAGCGCGGATACCCGCCGAGCCTGCGGGACCTGGGCGAGGCAGTCGGCCTATCCGTCACCACCGTCAGCTACCACGTCGACCGCCTCGCCAGTGGCGGCCTGGTCGAGCACGTCCCCAGCCGCGCCCGCACGCTGCGGCTCACGCCCGCAGGGGCGGGGGTGGTCGCGTGAGTGAGCAGCCCGCGCCGGCCACGCTGGCCGTCGACGACCTGACTGCGACGCTGACGGCGTTCCGCCAGCTCGACGCCGAGGCCCGCCGCTGGGCCGCAGCCCGTGACGAGCTGCGCCGCGTGATCGAGGCGAGGCTCGGCGAGGCTGAGGCCGGAACCGTCGCCGGCCGGGTCGCCGTGCGGTTCTCCACCTACACGGACCGGCGGGTCGACGCTTCCCGGCTGCGCAAGCTG
The DNA here is from genome assembly GCF_000379825.1 of Longispora albida DSM 44784. Taxonomy (GTDB): domain Bacteria; phylum Actinomycetota; class Actinomycetes; order Mycobacteriales; family Micromonosporaceae; genus Longispora; species Longispora albida. Next base: position 189,755 of record NZ_KB903833.1, on the reverse strand, counting down.
GCCCCGGCCGCACTGGTCGCGGAGTGCACTGTCGAGACCGTCCGCCGCCGGTTCTCCCTCGTTGACGAGGCCGCCGCGTGAGCCGGCCCGGGACCTGGCGGGACTACACGGGACCACGTCAGCCAACTACCGCCACCGCCTTGGCCCGGGGACGGTGAGGCCATGACGATCATGATCGGGGCTGGTCGCAGCGGTGACCGTTGCGGGTCGCAACGGGTCGCAACCTGCCGGTGCACACCGGGCCGGCGGCAGCGTGAAGCCCATGACCACCGAGACGTTCGCTCTGTTCAGCCGGGGGCGGGTCCCCTCGTGCCCCCTGCTGCCCCCTGCCGTGGCGTCGAGCTGGCCGGGACGGTGGGGTCATGATCTTCAACGCCCCCTCAGGCTCGTCCGGCCTCGCGCAGTCCCTTCAGGACGTTGTGCGGGCTGCCGCCGCCGGTGCCCCGCGCAGCCGTCAGCGGCGCATCGGACCCAGCTCTGTCGGGCACCCCTGCGGGCGGCGAGTCGCGTACGAGGCTGCCGGGGTCGAACCCGTCAACAGCGGCGGCGACCCGTGGCCCAGCATCATCGGGACCGCCGGGCACGACTGGCTGGCCCGCGCTTTCCGCGCCCACAACGCTGCCCTCGGGCGGGAGCGGTGGCTCGTCGAGCGGCGGGTCCGTATCACCGACACCCTGACCGGGACCGGCGACCTGTACGACACCGACACGGCCACGCTGATCGACCACAAGATCCTCGGCGCGGACAGCCTCAAGGCCATCAAGCGCGACGGCCCTGGCGACCAGTACAGGGTGCAGGTGCAGCTCTATGGCTACGGGCTGGCCCGTGAGGGCATCTCCGTCGAGCGGGTCGCCCTGGCCTGCTACCCCAGGTCGGGGTGGCTGAGCGGGCTGCACGTGTGGTCCGAGCCGTACGACCCGGCTGTTGCCGAGGACGCCCTCGCCCGCCTGTCCGGCCTCGGTGCACTGGCCCGGCTGCTCGATCTCGACGCGCACCCCGAGCGGTGGGCGCTGCTGCCCGACGCGCCTGCGGCTACCTGCACGTGGTGCCCGGCGTGGCGGCCCGGCTCCGGCCCCGCTGACGCCCACGGCTGCCCTGGCGCTCTGGCTGCCTGATCTGCGCGGCGTTGGCTGCAAATCCCTACCCACAAAGGAGTTCGCACATGTTCGCAGCACCATCAGCGGGGGGCGAAAAAGCCCCGATGCGTGATCTGGTCGGCCGGCTGCTGATCGTCAGGCCCACGGAGTATGTCGAGAAGATCGCGACGACCTTCGGGGAGAAGGACGCGATCAAGGTCGACTTTGCTGACCTCGACAGCCCTGACCCGGTCACCGGCCTGCCTGGCGTGATCGCCCGGGATGTCTTGTGGTTCAACGGGCCTACGGTCGGCAGCCTCAAGCGCCAGCTCGGCGATCTGGTTCTCGGGCGGGTCGTCATGACGCCGCCGCAGCCCGGCAAGCAGCCCGGGTACGCCCTCGCGGACGCCACCGGCGATGCGGCAGCCGTATCCCGCGCGGAGGCGTGGATCGCGTCAAACCCGACGTTCGCCCGCACCGTCGCGGCCCCGGCCAGCCCGCCGCCCGCCGTTCCCGTTCCGGCTGCCGCTCCGGCCGCAGCGGCGGGCGGGATTCCCGAGGCCCTGCTCGCGCAGCTCGGACCCGAGGCGCGTGCCCTCGCCGAGCAGCTCGCAGCGCAGCAGCGCGCCCAGTAGCCCGGCCCGTTCGCGTCGTCCATCGGTCTACGGGGGCCGGTGGGCGGTGCCATCTGGCCGAGCGCCGCACAGACAGACCAGCACAACCCTGGGGAGGGGCCACAGTGTTCGATCGCGCAGTCGTCGCCAACTGGTTCGACCTGATGTACAGCGAGACGCCCGGCCTGCTCAACATCGTTGCCACTGACAATTGGCAGGGCAAGGTGTACGCGCCCGATCAGCTCGACCAGGCCGTCGACTACGTCGCCCAGCTCGACGCCGAGGGCTGCCAGGGCATCTACGCCCGAATGACCACCCTGACCGAACGTCCCCGCTCCGGCCGGGGCGGCGCCGAGCTGTCGCTCGCGTTCCCGGGCCTGTGGGCCGACATCGACATCAACGGTCCCGGGCACGCCACCACCCCCATCCCGCTGCCCCCGGACCCCGAGGCCGCCGCCCAGATCGCCGCCGCCGCCGGCTTGCCCGAGCCATCGATGTGGATCCACTCCGGCGGTGGCGTCTACCCACTGTGGCTGCTCGACGTGCCGCACGTCATTGACGGGGACCTCGAACAGGTCGCCGCCCTATCAGCAGGCTGGCAGCAGGCCATCGGTGCGGCAGCCGAGCGGCTCGGCTGGCACTACGGCACCGGCGTAGGGGACCTGGCGCGGGTGCTGCGCATCCCCGGCACCGTCAACCGCAAAGAGGGCCTCCAGCGTCCGTGCAGGCTGCTGCGGGCCGATGGGGTGTCGTTCACCCTGCCCGAGCTGTACGCCGCCCTGGAAGCTGCTCAGGCCGCCCAGCCCGCACCCGCGCCGCTGGCTCCGAGCCTTCCGGCCCCGGAACCGCGTGCTGCCGGTCCCGCTGGTGACGGCACCCCGTTCGACGCCCTCGCTGCCGGCTGCACCTGGGCCGACATCCTCGCCCCATCCGGATGGACCCTGGTGGGCCGGGAGCGGGACGGCGCGGAACTGTGGCGGCGTCCCGGCGACCCGTCCTCTGCGTACTCCGCCCGAGCGGGGCACGGCGGAACCCCGACGCTCGTCGTGCACAGCGACGCCGCCGGGCTGCCCAGCGGCCCGGGGCAGAAACTCACGATGGGCCGCGTCTTCGCGCACCTGCACCACGGCGGAGACGAGAAAGCGGCGGCCCGCGACATCGCCGCCGCAGCCGCAGGCAGCATCACCGCCAGCACCGCAGCCCGCGCGCTGCCCGCCGCCGTTCTGAACGCCGTAACCAGCAACCGCACCGCCCCGGCGCCGCTCGGGGTCCTCACCCCGCCCGCTTCGGCCACGCCGCCGAAGCTGGCTCTTGTCGCCCCCGCAGCCCCCAGCGACGGCCAGGTCGAGGACGAGCCGGAGCCGGTTCGTACCTGGGCGCCGGTCGACCTGACCGCGCACCTCGACGGCACGTTCGTGCCCGAGGCCGCCTCGCTGTTCCCCCGGGTCGACGGGCCTGCGCTGCTGTACCCGGGCCGGGTGCACTCGTTTCACGGTGAGTCCGAGTCGGGGAAAAGCCTTGTGGCGCAAGCAGAATGCGCCCGGCTGCTGACGCTGGGGCTGCCCGTGCTGTACCTCGATTTCGAGTCCGACGCCGCCGCGGTAGTCGCCAGGCTGCTCGAACTCGGGGCCGGCGTCGAGGACATCCGCCACAACTTCCGCTACGTCCGGCCCGAGTCCTCGCCCCGGGCCAACGTCCTCGAACACGAGGCTTGGGTTCGGTTGCTCATGGAACCGTGCGACCTGGCCATTGTGGACGGTGTCACGGACGCCCTCGGGCTGCACGGGGCCAGCTCCACCGACAACGACGACGTCAGCGCGTTCATGCGCGAGGTACCGCGCCAGATCGCCCGCCGCACCGGTGCCGCCGTCGTCCTCATCGACCACGTCAGCAAGGACAGCGAGAGCAGGGGCCGGTTCGCTATCGGCGGGCAGGCGAAGATGGCAGCCCTCGATGGGGCGGCCTACATGGTCGAGGTCGTCGAGGTACTCGGCCGTGGCCTGCTCGGCGCTGTGTCCCTGCGTGTCGCCAAGGACCGGCCCGGCGCGGTCCGCCCGCACTGCGGCCCGTGGCGCAAGACCGACCGCAGCCAGGAAGCGGCCCGGGTGGTCGTCGACTCCCGCACCCCGGGCCGCATCGCCGTCACCGTGGGGCCGCCGCAGAACGCCGCCCCGGGGACCTCGGGGGAGCGGGCCGAGTTCCGCCCGACCGCGCTCATGGACAAGGTCTCCAGGTACGTCGAGTTCGCGCCCGGGTCCATGAACGCCATCGAGTCCGGCGTCCCCGGCAACCGCGAAGCCAAGCGCAAAGCGGTCCGGCAGTTGGTCACCGAGGGTTACCTCACGGAGGCCGCCGGACCACGCGGGGCGCGGATCTTCACCTCGGCCCGGCCCTACCGCGAGGCCGACGACATCGGCAGCGATCGAGCCCTAACCCCTCTTGCGGCTGCTCTCGGGGCGACCTCGCCTGACCTCGCCCCACTTCGCCCATCCATCGACGGGGCGAGGTCGTCCGCGACTTCGCCCACCACCCCCCTCCCCTACGGGGGGTGGGCGAGGTCGGCGAGCCCCCAGGGCGAACAGAAAACACCTGACCTCGCCCAGCCCGCCAGGGCGAAGTCACCCCAGCCGCCCCAGCGCGCCGTGTGCCTCGGCTGCGGCGACCTTCTCGACCCGTGGCTCGCCGACCGGGGAGCCGTCACCCACGTCGGATGTGAAGGAGAGAACGCAGCGTGACCACCCACATGATCTCGACCCCAGCGCTCCCGCACACCTGCCCCCGCTGCCGGGTGCTGGTTCTGGCCGGTGTCGCCGAGGGCGTCCCCGTCCACGCCGACCCGCAGCCCGTCACCCCGGCCGGGGAACTGGACGCCGTGCTCGCAGGCCGCAGCACGTACAGCATCGTCGGCCGCGAGCTGGTCCGCCGCGACGCTGGCAGGGCGGCCAGCCTGAGCGGTGCCGTCGTGGTGGACCACCAGTGCGGGCAGCCCATCGCCGCCGGGCACCACGCCCCGGCCGTGCTGCCGGTACCGCAGCAGCGCCAGCCCCGGGAACTCGACCCGGACGCCACCCGGGTCCGTGGGCACCTCGTCCGCAACGGGCCGGACTACCTGTTCGGGGTGGCCGTCCGCCTCGGCATGAGCGTCGAGACCACCGAGGCCGCACTCCGCCGCCTGCTCGACGCCGGGCAGGTCGAGCGCGGCACCCAGATCCCGGCCCCGTGGCGGGCCGTCCCCGTCGACCAGATCCCACCCTTCTAAGGAGACCTTCAATGTCTGAGCTGCTGCTCGCCGTGTACGCCTACGGCAACCCCGCCCCGCAGGGATCACTGCGGCACGTCGGCGGGGGCCGCCTCATCGACTCGTCGCCCCGGCTGCGGCCGTGGCGGGCGACCGTCACCGCCGCCGCCCGCGCCGCCCTCGCCGTCACAGGGCAGACCACCCCGCACCTCGGGCCGGTGCAGGTGATGGCCGTGGCCACCATGCCCAAGCCCAAGAGCGCGCCGAAGAAAACCCGCACCTGGCCGAGCAAGCGGCCCGATGTCGACAAGCTCGGCCGTGCGCTGCTCGACGCCCTCACCGACGCGAAGGTCTGGGCCGACGACAGCCAGGTCGTCGAGCTGACGGCCACCAAGTGCTGGCCCGACGAGCACCCGCTCGCCCTGCCCATCCCGGGCGTCTACATCCAGATCTGGACGGTGACTGAGTGAAGACCCTGAACATGACGTTGTGCGAGTCGGCAGGCTGCCGCCGCGACCGTGAGGACAAGAGCCGCACGGACCCTCGCCCGGCTGCTGACGGGCTGCGCGTCTGCTGGGTGTGCCGCGACCGCCTCGGCGAGTACCTGGCCAGCCTGCCGGGGCTGGCCGCTGACTGCGAACAGGCCATGATCCGCGCGACCGGGCTGCACGACAAGGTGTCGGGCACCTCGGAGCCGGGGCTCCCGCTGAACCTTGCGGCCGGTGACGCCCGCGCCCAGCTCCTCGCTGTCCTCGCTGAGTGGGCCGGGATGGTCGCTGACGAGCGTGGTATCCGCCCGCCTGGGGCCTGGGGGCTGTGCGAGATGCCCCACGGGTTCATCGGGCCAGCCAACCGGGTCTACCGCTACCGCAGCGACGCTGTGGCCACTGCCGGGTACCTGCGCCGCCACCTGGACTGGCTGTGCGCGCACCCGGCGGCCGGGGACCTGTGCGCCGAGGTCGGCGACCTGGTTCACATCGCCGACAAGGCGGCGTACCCGGACCCGCCGCGCCGCCGGTTGCTGGGGCCGTGCGTGGTGGTCGGCTGCGGAGGGCTGATCACAGCGAACGTGTACCTGGACCGGCCCGAGCGGTCGGCGGTGGTGTGCGACGTGGAGCCCGAGGCCCACCGCTGGGGCCGCGACCGCTGGCACGAACTCAAGCCCGCCCGGACGGCGGTGGCCGCGTGACGAAGCGGTTCGGGCTGACGGCTGCCGACATCTCCAAGATCTACGGCCGTCCTATCGGGACGGTGTACCGGCTGGCCAGCGAACGCAACTGGGAGCGCTACCGCGAGGGCGGGAGGACGTTTTACGTGTTCGACGATCTGGAACACATGCTCGTAAGCAAGGCCACACCCAAGATCCATTGAGCCCTGACCAGCACCGAAGTACTGTCAAGTCAGAGTTGGTGCACTGCACCCGAGAGAGCCCCGGAGCCCAAGCGGCCCGGGGCTCTCGGCGTTCCCGAGCACGCCCCGCCCGGCCGCACCGGGCAACACACAGCACCCATCTTTGAGGCCGTCGAGTCGCGGCATGGAGGTGGGGCGTGCTCACCATCGGTTCCCTCTGCTCTGGATACGGCGGGTTAGACGCCGGCCTGGTTGACGCCCTTGGCGGCGGCACGATCGCCTGGCACGCCGAAACCGACCCTCACGCTTCCGCCGTCCTCGCCGCCCGCTACCCGGGTGTTCCGAACCTCGGCGACCTCACGCTCGCTGACTGGACCGCAACCCCACCCGTCGACTGGATCGTCGGCGGCTACCCCTGCCAGCCGTTCAGCCTGGCCGGACCCCGCAGAGGTGAAGATGACCCGCGCAACATCTGGCCGTCCATCGCTGCGGCCATTCGCCAGCTACGACCGCGATTCGTGTTGCTGGAGAACGTATCCGGGCACCTCAGCAAGGGATTCGGACGTGTACTCGGCGACCTTTCCACCCTCGGGTATCTGGGCGCATGGCGTAGCGTCCGCGCGTCGGACGTAGGCGCTCCCCACCGCAGGCAGCGCGTTTTCATCCTCGCGGTTGACGCCTCCCGCCTCGACGGACTGCCCGTCACCGAACCGGCCGCGCCGCCAGCAAACCGAGACCTGGCGCTGATGGCAACCCCTGCGGCCCGCGACGGGCGGGGGATCTCGCCGCTGCCGAACATCTCGTCGTTGCCGAACACGGTCTCCCTGCTGCCGACCCTGCGCAGCAGCCCGTTTGGGCTGAACGACAACCCCGAGTCCTGGCTAGCGCGGAACAAGCTGCTGGCCGCCCGCCGCAGCAAGGGCGCGAGCGGGATGCCCCTCGGGGTGGCCGTGCAGCTCGCCGCCGAGGAAGGGTCGCGCTGGGGCCAGTACGCCACAGCCATCGCACGGTGGGAACAGGTCACCGGACGCCCGGCGCCCGACCCGATCGAGCAGGGCCGCACCGCACCGCGCCTCAACGCCCGGTTCGCCGAGTGGATGATGGGCCTGAGCGGCGGCTACGTCACCGACGTTGTCACCACCTACAGCCGCGCCCTGCGCGTGATCGGCAACGGCGTCGTCAACCTGCAGGCGAGTCACGCCGTGAAACTGCTGCTGGCCGACCTCGCCGAACTGGCGCGAGCCTGATGCCGCAGCGACCCCCCACCCCCTGCACCTGGCGCGGCTGGCCCCCCTGCCCCGAACTCGTCCCCAGCGGACAGCGCCGCTGCCCCGAGCACGCCGAGCGCTTGCCGGACCTGCGGCCGTCAGCAGTGAGGCGGGGATACGGCGCCCGGCATCGGGCATGGCGGCGGCAGGTTCTAGCCAAGAACCCGATCTGCAAGGTGTGCCAGCTTCGGCTGTCCGCGCACGCCGATCACTACCCGCTGTCCTTGCGTGAGCTGATCGAGGCTGGTGTCGACCCGCACGGCGACCCGGCACTCGGCCGGGGTTTGTGCCACGGCTGTCACAGCAGCGAGACGGCGCGCCTGCAACCGGGCGGCTGGCACCGCGACCGCGACCAGGCCGCCGAAGCCGACGAGGCCGAGGGGTAGGGGCGTCGCAATCGCTGGCGCGGTGAGGGGCGAGACCGTCCGGGGTGGTGACGCGCACACACGCTCAGAACCAGAGACCCCCCTTGCGGTCGGCTCCTTCTGCCCTCAACCATGCAGTTGGACAGTCATTGTCACTGTGATTCCTCGTATACCGTCCTATCCAGGATCTCGGGCTGCCAATCCCCGAACCCGTCAACCCGAACCGCGTAGCCGACCGCCGCACCCTGTTCGCGTCTGCGCTCGCCTACGTAGATACCGAACACATCCATCTTGCTGCCGGGGTTGATCTTCATCACGGGGCTTCCGGACGAACCTGGGTCGGAGATGGCGCTCAACTCGAAGAAGTATCGCCCGGGAAATGGCATCGGGACGTCCGTGATGCGACGTCGGATGTAGCCCTCGGTGTACACGAGGTCTGGCCGGATCAAGGCTGCTCCGTCCTTGACCATCTCGTAGTACACATCCTCGGGGTACCCGAAATTTTTGTACGGGTGTGCTTGAGGGTAGTGAGATTTCGAGAGTCGCATCATGGAGGTCAGGCCGCTTCCTTGCAGCCGGACGAGCCCGACGTCTTCACTGGGGTGAATGGCCGACGCGACGATGTCGTACGCATACCATTCGCGATCTCGAATGAACATGGCGGCCAAGCCCGTTGTTTCGCCGCGTATGCAGTGGGCTGCGGTGAGGGCATAGTGGCGCTCACCGATGAGGAATGCTGAGCCCAACATCCGTACTACCTTGCCGGTCTGATGATCGAAGACGCAGAGCGGGAAGACGTGATCACGGATCTGATCCGTCTGGTGGAGTTTGCCGGTTGCTGGGTTGGTCTCCAAAGTTCACCTCCGAGTGGACTAGCTCGTCATACCACTTTCCAACTCGGCTCGGGGGTGAATGATGCTCACGACCCGAGGCCCGATCCGCGTCGTCGCCTACGGCGGCGGTGTGCAGTCGACCGCACTGCTCGTCCTCGCCGCGACCGGCCGGATCGACTTCCCCACCTTCCTGTTCGCCAACGTTGGCGACGACAGCGAGGAACCGGCGAGCCTGCGTTATGTCCACGAGGTGGCGGCCCCCTACGCCGCCGCGCACGGGATCGCGCTACACCAGCTCGACCGGGTACGCCGCGACGGCCGGGTCGAGACGCTGCTCGGCCGCCTGACCCGGCCAGGGTCGCGGTCGCTGCCGATCCCGGTGAGGATGAGCAACGGCTCGCCGGGCACCAGGTCGTGTACGGCGGACTTCAAGATCAAGGTTCTCGGTCGGTGGCTGCGCGCGAACGGGGCCAGCTCTGAGAATCCGGCGACGGTTGCGGTGGGCATCTCCCTCGACGAGATGCACCGCGCGCACAACCGCTGGGTCAACCCGTACGAGCGCGTGACGTATCCGCTGCTCGACTTGCGCCTCAACCGCGCGGACTGCATGTCGATCATCAGGGCCGCAGGGCTGCCGGTACCGGGTAAGTCGTCGTGCTGGTTCTGCCCGCTGCACACCCGCGCGCACTGGGCGATCATGCGCCGCGATAGGCCCGATCAGTTCGCCGCAACCTGCGACCTTGAGTCGCTGCTCAACACACGCCGAGCCGAGCTGGGTCGCGACCCGGTGTTCTTCCTGCGTTCCGCGCGCCCGCTCGCCGACGACATCGCACCGGCACAGGACGAGTTGCCGGGGCTGGAACCGGAAGACGATGCGCCCTGCGACAACGGCGCGTGCTGGACCTAGCTGCCACATCGGCACCACCGAGACCGGAACCATGATGGGAGGTGCCGCCGTGCCTGCCGCAACCGGCCGCACCCCCAAACCTGCTGGTCTGAAACTGCTGGAAGGCCGCGCCCCGGGGCGTGACTCCGGCGGGCGGAAGGTGGCGAAACTCCCGGAGTTCGCCCGCGAACTGCCCTCCCGGCCTGACGACCTCTCGCCGGAAGCGGCAGAGCTGTGGGACCTGGTGGTTGCGCACCTGCCGGAGTTGCAGCTCTTGAAGGTTCTGGACGGCCCGGCCCTGCGTGTCGGGGCTGAGACCTACGCCCGGTGGCGGCAGGCCGTCGCCATGCGCCAGGCCCACGGGCTGCTGGCCGAGAACTCCCAGGGCAGGGTGGCCGCGCCGTGGGTCGGGATCGAGGAACGCGCGGGTAAGGAATTCCGTAGCTGGTGCGCTGAGTTCGGACTCACCCCGGCCGCTGAGGGCAAGCTCGCCAAGGGGGACACCAGTGCTCCCGACGACGAGAACCCGTTCGCCTGACCTCGGCCCGGTTGCGCAACCGCCAGCGAACCCGATGCCGGGCCGGGCGCAACTGCGGAAAATCAAGCTGTCACCCGAGGTCGCCTGGTACCTGATCAGCCGGGGCATCCCGCTACCGGCGTGCCCGCCCAAGCACAAGACCCCGGAACCGCGCACGCTACCCGGGGCCCGGTTCGACCCCGAGCGTGTCGACCGGGTCCTCAAGGCGTTCGGGCTGCTGCGGCACACCCAGGGAGCGCTAGCCGGCCAGCCGCTCGTCCCGGACCCGTGGCAGGTGGCGTACATCCTCGCCCCCGTCATGGGCTGGGTACGGCAGAACGAGGCCGGGCGCTGGGTGCGGATCATCCGCGAGTGCTACGTCGATGTGCCGAGGAAGAACGGCAAGACGACCTTGGCCGGCGGGCTGGCCATCTACCTCACGGCTGGCGACGGGGAACCCGGCGCGCAGGTGCTCGCCGCCGCCACCACCGAGCGGCAGGCGTCGTACCTGTTCGAGCCGGTACGCCAGCTCGCCCGCCACGCCCCGGCCCTCTCCGGTCACGTCCGGGCACTGGCCAAGAAGATAGTTCACCCGCGCTCCGGGTCCTACTTCACCGTGGTCAGCTCGGTTGCCGAGGCACTGCACGGCGCGAACGTCCACGCGGCCGTGGTCGACGAGCTGCACGTCCACGCGACGCCGGACCTGGTCGAGACGATCGAGACCGGCACCGGCTCGCGGGAACAGCCGCTCGTGGTCCTGATCACGACCGCCGACGCAGGCAAGCCGAACACCATCTACAGCCGGAAGAGAAGGCGGGTCGAGCAGCTCGCCGCCGGAACCCTGGTCGACCCGACCACGTACGGCGTGATCTGGGGGGCCAGCGAGCGGGACGACCCTTTCAGCCCGGAGACGCAGCGCAAGGCCAACCCCGGCTACGGCATCTCGCCGACCGCCGAGTACCTGGCGGGCAAAGCAACCAAGGCCCGCGACACCCCGGCCGAGCTGGCGTCGTACCTGCGGCTGCACCTCGGGATCAGGACCCGGCAGCAGACCCGGTACCTGCCCCTCGCGGTGTGGGACCGCAACGCTGGCCCGGTGCTCGACGAGCAGCAGCTCGCCGGGCGGGTGGCGTTCGGCGGCCTGGACCTCTCCCGGACGACGGACCTGTCCGCGCTGGCCTGGCTGCTGCCGGACGGCGCGGGCGGGTACGACTGCCTGTTCCGGTTCTGGGCCCCCGAGGCGATCCTCGGCGACCTGGACAAGCGCACGGCGGGCAACGCGAGTGTCTGGCACCGCGACGGCCTGCTCACCCTGACCCCGGGCGACGTGATCGACTACGGGCACATCCGCCAGCGCATCGACGCCGACCTCGACCTGTTGCAGGTCGCCGCGCTCGGCTACGACCGCTGGAACGCCACGCAGCTCGTGACGGACCTAGCCGAGGCCGGGGCCCCGGTGGTGCCGATCGGGCAGGGCTACGCCAGCATGTCGCCCCCGCTGAAAGAGCTGAACACGTTGCTGCGCAAGGGAACCAGCCGCGCGCCGGTGGTCCGGCACGGCGGTCACCCAGTGGCCCGGTGGATGCTCGACAACCTCGCCGTCCAGATGGACGCCGCCGGCAACGTCAAGCCGGACAAGGCAAAGAGCGGCGACAACATCGACGGGATCTCGGCGCTGGTGACGGCCCTCGCCCGCGCGATGGTCGCGCCCAAACCCAAGACCAGCGCTTACGACGAGCGTGACCTAGAGGTGGTGTGACGTGGCCCTGTTCGCGTTCCGGCGGCTGCTGCGACGGCGGGCGATCGTGAACCTGACCGGCGGCAAGGCTTTCGCCGGCATCCTGTTCGCCCGCTCCGGGCCCCTGCTGATCCTGCGTGACGCCACCTTGCACGAGCCGGGCTGTGCCCCGGTCCCGGTCGACGGCGAGGTCGTCATCGAACGCAGCGCCGTCGAGTTCATCCAGCTCATCACCTAACCCAAGGGGGCGGCGTGGCGTTCGTTGTGTCCTCGGGCCAGATCGCCACCCTGGCCGCCCCGATCGCCGCCGGCTCGACGCACCTGCGGCTGTCGGACAACCTCGTCAGCGACTACGCGCAGATCTGGCGGGCCCAGCCGCAGGTGCGCACCGTGATTAGCTTCCTGGGCCGCAACATCGCCCAACTGGGCCTGGGAGTGTTCCGCAGGGTCAGCGACACCGACCGGCAGCGCCTTGCCGAGCACCCCCTCGCGGTGCTGCTGGGCTCGCCCTGGCCGCGCGTCACCCGGTACCAGTTGATCGACGCCCTGGTCCAAGACCTCGCCCTGTTCGACAACGCTTTCTGGCTCAAGGTCCGGGGCGCGTCGGGGCTCGGGCTGCTGCGGCTGCCGCCCCGGATGGTCCGCCCGGTCGGCCCGAGCTGGGTGTCGCCGGCCATGTACGAGTTCGCCGGGGGCCGGGGAGTGCACACCTTCACGGCCGACGAGGTCGTCCACTTCCACGGCTACGACCCCAGTACGTCGGGTTGGGGCAGCTCCCCGATCGAGACACTGCGCCAGGTCCTGGCCGAGGACTACGCCGCCGGTGCCTACCGCGAGCAGCTCTGGCGCAACGGGGCCAGGGTGAGCGGCTACCTGTCCCGGCCCGTGGACGCCCCGAACTGGTCGGACCCCGCGCGCCAGCGGTTCCGGCAGTCCTGGCAGTCGCAGTACACCGGCGACGGCCCGCAGGTTGGCGGGACGCCGGTGCTTGAGGACGGCATGAGCTTCACCCCGGCGGCCATCTCGCCCGCCGACGCCCAGTACATCGAGGCCCGCAGGCTGACCAGGGAAGAGGTCGCCAGCGCGTTCCACATCCCGCCCCCGATGGTCGGCATTCTCGATCACGCAACTTTCTCCAATGTGGAGCAGCAGCACCGCCAGCTCTACTCGGACACCCTGGGGCCGTGGCTGGAACAGATCACGCAGGTGATCGAGGCTCAGCTCGTCCCCGACCTGCCCGACGCGAACCGGGTGTACGTCGAGTTCAACCTCGCTGCCAAGCTCAACGGCTCGTTCACCGAGCAGGCCACCGCGTTCAGCACCTCGGTCGGGCGACCGTGGATGACCGCGAACGAGGCCAGGGCGAGGAACAACCTGCCGACCGTGCCCGGCGGGGACGAGCTGATTGTCCCGCTGAACGTGACGGTGGGCGGGCAAGCCAGCCCGAGGGATTCCGCGCCGCCGCCCAAGGCCCGCCGCAGCAAGGCGGGCAGGTGGGTCCGGGTGAAGGCCGCGCCCGGCCAGCTGGTCGACGAGGCCGCCGAGCAGCTCGCCGGGTTCTTCGCGCGGCAGTCCCGGGCGGTGCTGTCGAGGGCCGGGGCCAAGGCTGCGGCTGATGACCTGCTCGACCCGGACCGGTGGAACCCGGAGCTGGCCGAGCTGCTGCTCGGCATCAACCAGCAGTACGCTGCCGGGGTCGTCGCCGGGCTGGCCGCCGGGGGCGACCTCGACCAGGCCGCCGCGCTGGACGCCATGACCGGCTGGCTGGCCGCCAACGCCGAGCACGCCGCCGAGGCCATCAACGAGGCCACCGTCGAACAGGTCGCCGCCGCACAGGCCGCCGCCGATCCGCTCGCCGAGCTGACGGCGTTGTTCACGGCCGCCCAGCAGGTACGCGCCCGGCAGATCGCCATCACGCAGGCCACCAACGTCTCGGGGTTCGCCGCCGAGGACGCCGGCCCGCACGCCGGGTTCACACACAAAACCTGGGTGGTCACCAGCAGCAGGCCGCGCAGCTCGCACGCCCGTATGGACGGCGAGGCCGCAGCGATCGGCACCAAGTTCAGCAACGGCGCGCGGTGGCCGGGCGACCGGGTCCTCGACGAGGACGACCGGGCCGGCTGCACCTGCGACATGCGCCTGACCACCGCCGACCGGGAGGATTCCTAGTGCTGCTCAAGACCTGCCGTGCCCGGATCAAGCAGGCCGGCGGCCCCGAGGCCCCCGCCGGGGAGTTCGAGGCGATCGTCTCCGTGTTCGGCAATGTCGACTCGGTCGGTGACAAGGTCATGCCGGGAGCGTTCACGGACACCCTGGCCGAGTGGGAGGCCAGCGGCGACCCCATCCCGATCATCTGGAGTCACCGGTCGGACGATCCGGACTACCACATCGGGCACGTGATCGAGGCCGCCGAGACCGGCGAGGGCCTCTGGGTCCGGGGCCTGCTCGACCTCGACGCCCCCAAAGCGGCCCAGGTGTACCGGCTGCTCAAAGGCCGCAGGGTTACCCAGTTCAGTTTCGCGTACGACATCCTCGACGCCGCCCCAGGTGTGCACGAGGGGGCCGACGTGCTGGAGCTGCGCAAGCTCAAGGTGTACGAGGTCGGCCCGACGCTGATCGGCGCCAACCAGGCGACGAGCCTGCTGGCCGTCAAGGAAGGCCGCCGCAACAGCACGACCGACCTGGCCGACCTACAGCACATGCACGACGCCGCTGTCCGCCTGGGCGCGGCCTGCCAGAGCAAGGCCATCCACGGCCACGCCCCGGACACCGAGGAACCCGCACGGGTCAAGGTGCTGCCCCGGCCCCGTCGTGACACCGCCGCCGAGCTGGCGCTCGACCTGGCGCTCGACGCCGCCTAGTCACCCTTCACCCGCGCACCGGCCCCCGGGCCGCGCTGCGCCCTGTTCACGGGGAGTACCACCTTGTCCGCCAAGCTCGCCCGCCTCAAGAACGAGGCGAACACGGCCCTTGCAGCAGCTAAGGCCATCGCCACCAAGGCCCTCGACGAGGGCCGCGACATGAACAGCAACGAGTTCGCCGAGTACACCGGGCACCTTGACGCCGCCGGTCAGCTCGTCGAGCAGATCAAGGCCGCGCGCCGGGATCAGGACCTGCTCAAGCGCGCCGACCAGCTCGCCGCCGACCTTGGCCTCGACGACATCGACACCGCCCGCGGCGACCTCGGTGCCCAGGGCGAGGACCCGACCCGCGCCAAGGCCGCGAGCCTCGGCCTACAGGTCGTCGGCAGTGCTCAGTTCAAGAGCCTGATGGGCGCGTTCGGCCGTGACGAGTACGGCCAGGTCCGGGTGCCCGACCGGGCGCGGGTGCAGTCCGACCCGATCCCCGTCGACCTTCCGCGTAAGGCCCTGTTCGTCGGCGGCTCGCCGACCAGCGCCGGCCCGTTCGTGGTCCCGGAACGCACCGACATCGTCGAGATGCTCGGGCGCCGGGCACTGACCGTCCGCGACCTGATCTCGGTACGGCGCACCACGTCGGACACCGTCGAGTACGTCGTTCAGACGAGCCACACCAACGCCGCCGCCCCGGTGCCCGAGGCGACCAGCTCGGCCCCGCCGACCGCCCCGGGTGGCGCTGGCGCGCTCGTCAACGACCCGGCTGGCGGGTACAAGCCCGAGGGGTCCTGGGCGTTCGCCCGCCGCACGGCGACCGTGAAGACGCTCGCCGAGTGGGTGCCGGCCACCAAGCGCGCCTTGGCGGACGTGGCCCAGCTTGAGGGCCTGATCCGTGACGAGCTGGCCGCCGACCTGGCCGAGACCGAAGAGGCACAGATCCTCAACGGCTCGGGTGTCGGCGAGAACCTGCCCGGCATCCTCGGCACCTCGGGTATCCAGACGATCGCCAAGGGCGCGGACACCTTCCCCGATGCGCTGCGCAAGGCGATCACCAAGGCCCGCACGGTCGGCCGGGTCGCACCCAGCGGCATCGTCCTCAACCCGGTCGAGGTCGAAAAGCTCGACCTGCTCAAGGACACCCAGGGCCGCTACTTCGGCTCGGGCCCGTGGGGCATCGGGCCCCGCACCGCGTGGGGCGTCCCGGTCGTCGAGTCCGAGATCATGCCCGCCGGCACCGGCCTCGTGGCCGACTTCTCCAAAGCCGTGCTGTGGGACCGGGAACAGACCACGGTCACCATCTCCGACGCGCACGCCGATTTCTTCATCCGGAACCTGGTGGCGCTGCTGGCCGAGGAACGAGTCGCGTTCGCCGTGACCCGCCCCTCCGCGTTCTGCACCGTGACCGGGCTGTAGGGGGTGGTGCCGATGTCTGAGCTGTACCCGTACGACGTGGTCGTCAACGGCGTTGCCACGACCCTGCTGCTGTCGGCCGCCGATGCCGCCGAGCGGGGCCTCCCCGCCCCAGCCACCGGGCCGCCCGCAGTACCGGCCCGCGCGCAAAAGAAGACGGCGGCCCGCCCGCCTGCTGAGGGCTGAGCCGTGGCCGGGCTGGTCACGGTCGCCCAGTGGCCGGACTACACGACTGCCCCGGTACCAGCCAACGCAGCCGCCCTGCTGCTGGTCGCCTCAACCGAGGTCCGGGGCTACTGCGGCTGGAACATCTCCGCCGAGCCGGACGCGTCGGCAGTCCTCGACGGCGACGGGTCGATGATCCTGCTGCTGCCGACGCTGCTGCTGACCGCCGTGCACACGGTGAAGGTCGACGGCATCCCGGTCACCGATTACGAATGGTCGGCGGCCGGGGTGCTGCGGCGGCGGGCCGGCTGGCCTGACCAGTTTCGGGCTGTCGAGGTCACGTTCGGCCACGGGTACGACCCGGTCCCCGACGACGTGGCCGCGATGGTCGTCTCCGTTGCCGCACGTCACGCCGCCACCCCAGCCGCGTACCGGCAAGAGGCCATCGGGGCGTACAGCTACACCACGGCAGCCAGCACGCCGGGCACCCCGGCGCTGGAACCCGTCGAGCGGCTGGTCCTGGACCGCTACCGGCTCCCGGACCGCGCATGAGCATCGACCACCTGCTCGGCGACACCTGCCTGATCGAGCCGCCCGCCGGACACTCCGCGACCGGGCCGCTGTTCGGGCCCGGGGTGGCAAGCAGGTGCCGGATCGAGGACGCCGCCGAGCTGCTCCGCGACAACCTCGGCGAGCAGGCCCCGGCGACCGCGCGGCTGTTCCTGCCGCTGGGCACCCCGATCGCCGCCGGCGCCAGGGTCACCATCGGCGGCCGGGTACTGACCGCCGTCACCGTGGCCGTCATCCCGGGCCGGGCTGGGCCGCATCACGTTGAGGTGAGGCTGCGCTAGTAGCTGCCCGAGGGGCACAGGTGCTTGATCGCTGCGGCGACCAGTTTCTCCGCCACGGCCGGTGTGACCTCGTCACGCTGCGCGGCCAGCCGGACCGCCTTGTCACGGGATGACTTGAGGTCGAGGCAGATATCCCGGCCGTGGCTGACAGCGCGGTCGGGCTTCTCCGCGAGCCGAGGGTCAATCACCTTTACGGCAGCTAGGTACCCGGATTTCTGGGCCTCGTCGGGCTGGGGCAGGACCCGCGACGCCGTGGCCGCAAGCGAAGGCCCCTGAGTGGTGGCGGGGGCCGCCCCGGGCGTCTGGTCCGTCCCCGGCGAACAGCCCGCCGCCAGCAGCGCGGCCAGGCCCAGCAAGGTCACCATCTTCACTTTCCGCATCCCGGGAGCCTATCGGCCCGCCACAGTGGACAGGGGGCCGCTCGTGAGCCGCTTTCAGCTCCGCTGGCGGGGCGACGAAGCCCTCGACGCGCTACAGGCCGGTGTCGTCGCAGGTGTCCGCACCGTGGCCCGGTTCATCTTCGACGAGGCCCAGGGGTTCGTGCCCCTCGACGGCGGCGACCTTCGCGCCACGGGCAGAACCTTCGTCCGGGCCAGCAGCACCGGTGCTACCGGGTTCATCACCTACGACTCGCCGCCCGGCGCGACGGTGGCGCTGGCGATCGTGCAACACGAGCGCCTCACCATGCACCACGGTCCGGGCCGCAAAGCCAAGTACCTGGAGGACCCGATCGTCGCAGCCCGCCGCATCGCCGGGCAGGTCATCGCCCAGCAGATCAGGAGACACCTATCGTGACACTCTGGCAGCACACCAGCGGCGAGCAGGCCCGCACCGTCCCTAACTCCACAGAGGACCGCCGCCTAGCGGCGTCTGCGGACTGGCACCGCCCCGGCGAGCAGCAGCCCGCCGAGCCCAAGCGGAAGGCCGCGGGTGGGACTGGCTGACGGCCTGGCGCGGTACCTAGCCACCGCTGGGCTGGTCACCTACAGCGCGACCAGTGCGAGCGGCAACGTATTCCTTGACGACCTGCCGCCCGCGCCGGACCTGGCCGTCGCCGTCGCCCTGTACGCGGGCCCCGAGTCTGACACCGGCCTCGGCTACGACGAGCCGTCGGTACAGGTCACGGTGCGCGGGCCCGCAAGCACCCAGGCCGCCGCCGACCTGGCCGCCGCCGTGTACGACGCCCTGCACGGCCTCGGCCCGCTGCGCCTGCCCGGAGGGACGCACCTGCTGTCCTGCGCCGGGGTGCAGTCCGGCCCCGTGCCGCTGGGCCTCGACGAGTCGGGCCGCCGCCGGTTCGCCGTCAACTTCCGCACCGAGATCCGCGCCGCCTCGGCGCATCGCACCTAGAACAACGGGGGAACCGTGGCACCACCTGTGAAGTACAACGCGCGTGACTGCGTGTTCCAGATCAGCGACGGGGCCGCCACCCCGGTCTGGACCGAGATCGGCGGCCTGAACACCTTCACGCTTTCGCGCAGCGAGAACGAGGAGACCACCGACACCACGTCGTTCGTGTCCGCTGGCGAGTACGAAGGCCAGGTCATGCAGCGCGGGGCCTCGCTCCAGTTGGAAGGCTTCCGGCTCACCGACCCGGCGACCGGGCAGCCGGAGCCAGGCCAGAAGCTCGTGGAAGCGCTTGGCACCAAGGTCGGGAACCTGTCGCTGGGCCAGGTCCGTTTCGCTGCCCCCGGCGAGACGATCTGGGAAGTGTGGACCGCGTACGTGTCGGTCGGCGACACCGGCGGCGGCAACAACGACAAAGCCTCGTGGTCCTGCACGTTCACCCGATCCGGACCCAAGACCACGATGGCGAGGCCGTAGCCGTGACCGAGCACCTTCACCCGAGCACCGACCCCGCCACCGAGGTTGAGGACTTCGACGCGTTCTGGCAGCGGCACACCACAGGCCGCACCCAGCCCCGCGCCCGCATCTTCGGCGCGCTGGTCCCCGTCCCCATGTCGCTGCCCCTGCAGGTGCTGTACGAACGCGACCGGCTGGCCGACTCCGAAGACCTCGGCGACACGCGGCGGCTCGTCGCGATGGTCTGGGGCGAGGACGCTCTCGACGAGTGGAGCCGGGCCGGCTGCGACATGGCCCAGTTCCAAATCCTGCTGGCCTACGGGTTCGCTCGCGCCAGCGGCCAGGTCGTGACGTTCGACGAGATCGCCGCCCGGGTCGCCGAGGCCACCGCAGCCAAGGCCGCAGCGGGAAAAGCGCAGGCGCCGGGCAACCGGGCGGCCCGCCGCGCTGGTGGCAGGTCACGCGGTCGCACTGGTCGCTGATCCTGGCCGACTTCCGCCGGGAGTACGGCATCACGGGCGAGCAGCTCGCGGCCCTGGACGTAGCCGAGTTCCGCGCCCTGATGCACGGCCTGAGCGAACACTCCGTGTTCCGGCACGTCGCCGGGCCTGAACTGTCCGTTGTGGATGACCCCGGCAAGATCCGGGCCGCGCTGCACTCGACCTAACTGAACAACGCGCCGAGGGGGTGCTCGTGGCCCTCAACGTCGGTGAGTTGTTCGGCACGGTCTCGATCGACAGCAGCCAGGCCCGCAAGGGGCTTGACGAGACAGAGGGCGCGTTCGAGGGTCTGCTCGGCACCCTCAAAGCCGGGGCCATCGCGGCGGCTGCGGCCGGCATCGCCATCGGGGCCGCTCTCGTCGGCGGGCTGGCCGGGGCGATGGACACCGAGGCGGCGAACGCCAGGCTGACCGCCCAGCTCGGCGCTACCGGCCCTGAGGCCAAGCGGTACGGGCAGGCAGCCGGGGCGCTGTACTCCGCAGGCTACGGCGAATCCCTAGCAGGGGTCAGCGACGCCATCCGCGCTGCTACCCAGAACGGCATCCTGGGCCGTGACGCTACGGTCGCTGAGATCAAGCAGGTGTCGGGCGGGCTGCTGACCGTGGCCGAGGTGCTTGGCGAGGAAGTCGGCCGAACGGCGACAGCGGTCGGCAACATCCTCCGCAACGGCCTGGCGAAGAACGCCAAGGAAGCGTTCGACCTGATCACGGCCGGCGCGCAGAACGGCGCGAACAAGGCTGACGACCTCGTTGACACGTTCAACGAGTACTCGGTTCAGTTCGCCAAGCTCGGGCTGTCCGGACCGCAGGCCCTCGGGCTGCTGTCACAGGCGATCAAGGCCGGTGCCAGGGACAGCGATGTTGCAGCGGACGCCTTGAAAGAGTTCGCGATCCGCGCTGTTGAAGGGACCGCCGAGTCAGCGGCAAGCTTCGCCGCCCTTGGCCTCAACGCCGACAAGATGCGCGCGGCGGTCGCCAAGGGCGGCCCGGCCGCTGCCGCAGCCCTCGACGAGGTGCTCGACCGGCTGCGCAAGACCCAAGGCAAGGCGGACGCCGCCACTGTCGCGTTCGGGCTGTTCGGCACCAAGTCCGAGGACTTGCAGGGTGCGCTGTACGCGCTGGACCCCAGCAGCGCCGTTGCCGGCCTCGGCCAGCTCACCGGAGCCACCGACAAGGCTGGCGCGACGCTGCACGACACGGCAGCCAGCAGCCTTGAGGCGTTCAAACGGCAGGTGCAGACGGCGTTCGTCGATTTCGTCGGTGGTAAGGGCCTGCCGGTACTGAAGGAGGTCACCGGCTACCTGTCGGCCAACTTCGGGCCGTCCGTGAAGCTGGTGGCCGGATTCATCTCTGGCGACATCATCCCGGCCCTATCGGACTTCTATCACTGGGTCGACGCCAACAAGGTGCCGCTGCAAGTCGTCGCCGGGATCATCGCCGCGATCTTCCTGCCGCACCTGATCGCCCTGGGCGTCACGGCCACCGTCACCGGCGTCAAGACGGCCGCCGCGTGGGTGATGACGCAAGTCGCCGCGATCCGTGCCGCCGCTGTGCACTCCGCTCAGGTCGTGGCGATGGTGGCGCGCTGGATTTTCCTTGGCGCACAAGCGATCTGGAACGCCGGCCGCCTGCTCGTCGCGTACGCGCTCATGGACGGCGGCGCGGTCCGCTCCGCTGCCACGGCCGCTGTGACGTTCGCCCGTCACGTCGCGGGCTGGGTACTGCTGGCCGTGCAGTCCGGCGTTCAGGCCGCCCGCTCGGCCGCCGCGTGGCTGGTCATACAGGCCGCCCAGGCGCAGGCCGCTGGTGTCGCGTCCCTGACGTTCGCCCGGATGGTGGGCGGCTGGATTCTCATGGGTACTCAGAGCCTCATGCAGGCCGCACGGATGGCCGCCGCGTGGGTGGTGGCGATGGGGCCGATCGGCTGGGTCATCGCGTTCGTGATCGCAGTGGTGGCGCTGATCATTGCCAACTGGGACACCGTGAAAAAGGCGACCGTGGCGGCCTGGGAGGCCGTCTGGGGCGCGATCAAAACTGTGTGGTCGTGGATCGTCGCCGCCGTCACCTGGTACCTGAATTTCATCCTGTCGATCTGGCGGGGTGCCTGGGACCTGCTGCTCGGCGTGCTGCGCTGGGCTCGTGACCTGGTGATCGGCTACTTCCGGATGATCTTCGACGGGGCGTCGGCCGCGCTCGGCTGGATCTCATCCAAGATCGACTCGTTCGTCGGGTTCGTGCTCGGGCTCAAGGGCCGCATCACGTCGGCGGCGTCTGGCCTGTTCGACGGCCTGGTCAGCGCCGGACGGTCCGGGCTGAACTTCTTGATCAGCCTGTGGAACAGGTTGGACCTCGGGTTCTCGATCCGTATCCCGGACTGGGTGCCCGGCATCGGAGGCCAGGGGTTCTCGGTGCCGGACCTGTTCCCCGACATTCCGATGCTGGCTAAGGGCGGCATCGTCCCGGCGACCCCGGGCGGGCGGCTGGCCGTGGTCGGCGAGGGCGGCCAGGACGAGGCCGTGATTCCACTGAACCGCCTGGCCGGGATGCTCGGCGCGGGCGGCGGCGGGCCGGTTTACGTGACTGTCCAGATTGGAGAACGCGCGGTCAGCGACATGGTCGAGGGCGTGCTGACCCAGCGGCCCGAGGCAGTGGCCGCCGCAGCCCGTACCGGTGACCGGTACCTGAACCGGAGAGGCTGACATGCCCCTGTACCTCGGCACCACCGGGAACCTCACCGCCCTGCCGCCGCCGCTGCGGGGCGTGCAGGCAACTGCGGAGCCCATGCTCGGCGAGCACCGGACGCTGGGCGGTGGCAGGGCGATCGACTACACGGGCCAGCCTCGCCGCACGTACAGCCTGGCGTGGCGGGCACTCACCGATGCCCAGTACGCCATTCTGGAGGCGTTCCACACGCAGGGGCGCGGCCCGTTCCTGATGCTGCCGCAGGATGTGCCGTGGAACTACTTCACGCCCAACGCCGCCAGCGGCAGCGACGTGCTGGCTGGCGTTGCCGGGTTCAGCGTGGCCGGGGCAGGGGAGTCCCTCGCTTCGGTCATGCCATCCGGATACCAGCCGGTGCACGGGCTGAGGGTGGTTGAGTGGTCGCTGCCAGCCTCACCGGCCGGCGGGGTACTCGCTGCCGAGACTCTGCCCGGGGCCGCTGGGCTGCCCCTCGCGGTGTCCGCATCGGTGCGGTCTACGCGCGCCGTCGAGCTGCGCCTCGCAGGAACCTGGCTCACCGCAACAGGCGGCACCGGAACGTTCGCCGGTGCTGCCGCGACTGTCGCGGCGGCCTGGACACGGCTCTCCTTCACCGGCACGTTCCCCGCCGGGGCAGCGTGGGCTGCGGTCATGATCAAGGCCACCCCGTCGACCGTCACAGCGGCGACTGTCGTTGCGGTTGACGCGCTGCGCGCTGACCTGTCCGCGACGGCGGGGCCGTGGCGGCCTGGTCGTGGCGTGCCGCGTGTGTCCATCACGTCCCTCACCGACACGTACCCGTGGGCTGACCTGCACGACGCTGAGATGACCCTTGCGGAGGTGGGCTGATGCTTCCCGCCTCGACCGAGCTGGCCGCAGCGATCGAGTCCCCGGAGCGCCGCCCGGTGCTGCGGCTGCGGGCGGACTGGGACGGCGACGGGTACGGCAGCGGGATCGACGACCTGTCGGCCCAGGTAGGGAGTATCAGCGTGGACCGGGCACTGTCGGGTGAACTGCCCGACGAGGTCGCTCTCACTGAGGGGGCCGCCGCCGCTGCCCTGTCCGCTGAACTGACGATCGGCGATCCGGCCGACAGCGCCCGGCACGCCGCCTGGTGGTTTTCCCGCACCAACCCAGCCTCGCCTCTGGCCGGGCGGGAACGCCTCGCGCGGCCGGTCACGGCTGACATCGGCATGATGACCGCTACCGGGACGCAGTACCTCAGGCGCTTCACTGGCCTCACGCGGTCCGTCACAGCGGATGCTGCCCGCCGCACAGTGAAGCTCGACGCCCTGGACTACCGGGAGTTCTTCCGCCACACCACCGCAGTCCCAGCCGTGGAAACATCCGCTGGCCTGTCAGGCACGTGGATCGCCGGACTGATCGCCTACGGTGCGCGTGCTGCGCGGGGCGGGGCGGCGATCACGTTCGACGCCGCGCCGCGCGGCGCTGAACCGGATGTGTACGCCCCGATGTGGGGCTCGACGCACCCGTACCGGGTCAACGGTTCGGAGTTCAGCACCGTGATCGGACTGGGCCGCGCGTACAGCACCGCACCGAACTCCTTCGGCTCAGCACCCGCCGCCCCGGCGTTCATCCCGGGCAGGTACGTGCTCGCCGCCGACGCGAAGCCTGGCACGGTCGGCTGGCAGTCAGCGGAAGTCGCCTGCACCCCGGCCGAGCCGCCGGGTATGCCTTCGGGTACCCGGACCTGGCAGCGTGTGACGGTCGCCTGGTGGACCCGCCGCCGAAACGAGCCGCTCCCGGACGGTGCGCGGCTGCGCGCGGGCTACACGGCGTTCGCTGGGTCCAAGCCCAACGTTTTCAAGGGTTCCCTGTGGCTTGGTGCAGGTGCCGATCATCGGCTGTGCATGCGCTACGCCTACAACCCCAGCGGGCCGGAGGGCGGGCCGGGCACGGTCTACCGCGACGTGTACGGGCCGGCCGTGCCCGATGACGGCGGATGGCACCACGCGGGTGTGAGCCTCGACCTTGCCGCCGGGCAGGTGAGGTTCTTCCTCAACGGCACCGAGACCACGGCGACGTTTGACCCCGCAGGGCTGGCCCCGCTGAACCTGCGAGCTGCTTTCACCGCGTATCAGCCGGTGTGTGAGGTCATGATCTGGCACCGCACCGGCGTGCAGTGGCCGCACGAGCCGGGGTTCGTTCCCACGGCGCGGCTGGACACCTCGGCTCTCGATCTTGTCGGGGTGCTCGATCACACGCCGCGTGAGGCGTGGGCGCTGCTTAAGGAACTCGCCGCCGCCGAGCAGGCGACCGTGATGCTCGACGAACAGGGCGTGTTCCACTACCGGACCCGCGCGGCGTCCCGCCGGGCACACACCCCGGTACGCGCCCTCACCGCAGCGAACTCGCTGCTGGGCCTGGCGTCGGCTGATGAACTCGACCGGGTACGCAATCAGATCACCGTCACCTACCGGCCGGTGCGCCGCGACCTGGCATCGTCGCTGCTGTACGAGAGCACGGAGGTGCACCGGATCGAGCCGCGCAGCCGGATCGAGCTGTGGGTCGCGTTCACCAAACCCGCCTACGCCATCGATCCGGTGAGCATCGGCCTCCCGGCACCGTCCACACAGGTCACCCTGGCCCGTAACCCTGACGGCACCGGAGATCCGGGGACGGGTGAGACGGGCATGGTCGTGGAGTGGCAGGCCACGAAAGCACGTCTCCTGCTCACCAACGGAACGGGCGACGTGCTGTACACCGCGAATACGGCGGGCACCCCGACGATCAGTGTCGCCGGGTACGCGCTGATCGTCGGCCCTGAGGTTGAGCACACTGTCACCGACGCCAAGTCCGTGCAGCGGTTCGGGCCGCAGCCTCTCACCCTTCCGGCAGGGCCGTGGGTGCAGACGCAGCAGGTCGCCGACGCCCTCGGCGCAGAGCTGCTGTCCGACCTCGCCTGGCCACAGCCCGCCATCACCGGCCTCGACATCATCGGCGACCCCCGGCTACAGCTCGGCGACCGGGTACGCGTCACCGACCCCGATGGCCTCGCGCTCGACGGCGAGTACTGGATCAGCGGCATCACCGACCGGCTCAGCAGCTCGGGCTACACGCAGACCATCACCGCACGCCGCGCCCCGGCCGTCCTGCGCTGGGGACAAGGCGCGTGGGGCACACACGCATGGGGGATCACCGCATGACACCACCCGTTGATTTCCCGGCCCAGGAGTACGGGCAGGTCGCAACGCCGGAGTACATCAACGCCGTAGCCGCTGCCGTCGAGGACCACGATGCGGTGCTGCGCGGCGCGTACGCGGTACTCACCCGCACCACCGACTACCCCGTCGCAGCCGGGGCGGAGGTCCCGATCCCGTGGCAGGCCATCGCCACAGCCACGCCCGGAACAGCCGATCTCGCGAACTACCCCATGAGGCTCACCGTGCCTGCCGCAGGGACGTACGTGGTGTCGGCAGCGTTCGCGCTACAGGACACCAGCACAGGGCTGATGCGCGCGGCGCACATCCGCCTCAGCGGCGGTATCTGGCTCGCTGACCAGCGGTACAACGCACTTCCGTCGAACCACGCCCCGTTCACCCTGACGGCGGAGTTCGACGCCACGCCCGGCGCCTACGTCGAGGTGCTGGTGTTCCACGGCGCGGCAGGCCCGCTGAACTTCCTAGCCGCCGGTGCCGTGCCGGCCCGGTTCAGCCTCCGCCGCGTCCGCTAACCCCGCATGCGGGGCGGCTGGCACCCACGGGGGAAGGCGCCAGCCGCCCTGCCACCGTAGCCACCCCGCGCAACCCGCCCCAGCGCCGCGCCCCGCACGCGTGCGCCCCCTCACCATGCCCGCCACCAGGGAGGACACCACGCTGTGACCACCATCGCCACCCCAGCCATGAGGCAGTTCGCCGACGCGTGGGAAACGGCCATCGCCTCCGCGGTCTGCTCCGGCATCGTCGGCGACCCGGCGCACGCCCGCACCGGCGGCTATCACATCAGCCGTGAAGACCAGCCCACGTCGAACTACAGCGTGCAGCTACCCGAGGACCGGGCAGGCCAGGCGACCTGGGCCAGCGCCGTCGACATGAACATGAACCCCGCCGACATGCGGCTCGTCACTGGTCGGCTGCTCGCCTCAGCCAAAGACCAGAACGACCCCAGGCTCAACTACTGCCGCGAGTTCTACGGCACTCTCAACGGCCGCGACGTGACCGGCTGGGACACCTACCACGGACACCCGGCCACATCCGACGACAGCCATCTGTGGCATGTCCACATCAGTTTCCTCCGCCAGCACGCGGGCAGCCCCGAGGCCATGTCCGCTGTGCTGTCGGTCATCACCGGCAACACCAGCCCCAACCCCGAACCCGTGAAGGAACCCGAAGACGTGGACCCCGTACAGGACTTCCGCCTCAAGCTGCTGTTCGACAACTGGGCGCCGTCCCGCGCCGACTGGGTCAGGGCCGGCGGCGACGGCGCCGTCTACGACCAGGCCGCAGCACGCGGCGGAGCGGTCAACTCCAATGCTCTCGCGCACAGCAACACCAGCGCTCTCGTCCGCGAAGCCCAGGCGGCTATCGGCGCGCTCACTGGCAAGGTGACCGGGATCGAGCAGCGCCTCGACAAGCAGGCAACCGGCGGCATTGATCCGGCCGCGCTCGCCGCAGCCGTCGCCCCGTACCTACCCAAGCCCCCGACCGCCGCAGAAGTCGCCAAGGCCGTGCTTGACGCGCAGGCCGCACGCCTCAAGGAGTAACCGTGGCCGCCCCGGAACTGATCGTTGCGCTACTCGGGACCGGGGCTGTCTCTAGCATCATCGCCGCCCTGCTCGCCCGCCGCGCCCGCACCGCCGAGATAGCCCGGCTCTACGCCGAACGTGACGCCCTGCGGGCACAAGCTGCCCAGGCCGTCGCTGACGCCGCCGGTGCGCTCGCTGTCGAGCTGCGCACCGAGATGCAGCGCATGGCCGCCGAGCTGGCCGACGCCCGCACCGAAATCGCCCGCCTCCGCGCCGTCATCGACACCCTCACGAAGGAGAAACGTTGAACCCCGCCACCCTGACCCCGACCGCGCTTGGCGCGGCCATCTCCGTCACCACCAAGGCCGTTCTACTCGCCCTGGTCGCACTGCGCCTGGTCCCGCTCGACGAATCGCAGGTCGCCGCCCTCGTCCTCGCGGTCGCCGCTGTTGCTGACCTCGCGGTGTACCTCGGTGTGGTCCGGCCCCGGGTAACGCCTGTCGCCGACCCGCGCGACCGCGACGGAACCCCGCTCATCCGAGCCGAGTAACACCCGCTGCACACGACGCCCCGCCTCGCTGACCTGTAACAGGGTCGGCGGGGCGGGGCTTTTTGCGTCCTACCGGCTCGGCCCGATGCCTGCCTCGCGAAGGATGCGCCGCACCTGCTCGCGGGAGTACCCAGAGTCGAGCACGATGTCGGCCTGCCGCACACCAGCGCGAGCCGCCGCAATCACTGCGTCATGCAGCCGGGGGGCTGCCGCGCGCAGCGCCTCGGCCGCCTCACGGACCGCCCTGCGCTCGGGGAATTCAGCATCGCCGCTCATGCCGCCATCGTCTCACACACCAGTAGGCCACACGAGTAGGCCGCATCAGTTGACTTAATGCCTCATGATGTGGCCTACTGATGTGGCATCATGAGCGAGTGGAGGAGCGACATGACCACGGCCAACGGCAACGACCTTCGCGTCGGCGACATCCTGCACATCCCCGCAAGCGCAGACCTCGGGGGACGCCGCAGCGGATACACGATCCGGGTGACCAGCGTGGACCACGGCCCCTGCCGCCTGGGCCGCCGGTTCGTCTACGGGCTCACGCTCCGCAAGGACGGACGCGAGCGAGCCGGCCAGTCCGCGCCCCGCTGCTGCTACGTCGTAGCAGGCGAGGCTGTGCTCATCAGCCGTCCCCAGCCGTAGCCCGCCCGGGGCGGTACCCGCCGCCCCGGCACCCTTCCTGCCCTGCGCCCGACCATCCTGACTGGAGCCCCCGCATGTCCGCCGTCGCTGTTCTCCGCTGGGTTTCGATGCTCGCCACCGCAGCGCTCGCCGCCCGGGGCGAGTACGACCTCGCCGTCGTGATCGGGTTCCCGGTCATGGCCGCCGTGCTGTTTCCCGTGGGACTTGACGCCTACATGTGGGCCGCGATCATGCGAGGCCGCTCCCGCGATGTCGCCTGGGCGCTGGGGCTGGCCATCGTCGCCCAGATCGCCGCCCACCTCGTGCACGCCGACTGGTCGCAGCCCGGATTGGTCGCCCTCACCGTCGTCGTGTCCGCCGTGCCGCCGCTGGTGTGCTGGCGCGTGCACCAGCTCGCCGAACCCGAGCCGCAGCCCGAACCTGAGTCGGCCGCCCCACTGGCCCAGGACCAGATTCTCGCCGCCCTGCTCGCCGACCTGCCCCCGAAAGGCCAGCGCACCGCACCGCAGACCGCTGCCGTCATCTACAAGATCCGCGCCGCGCTCCCGGATCTCAGCGAGGCAGCAATCGCTGCCGCCCTCACCTCGTCCACTGCCTACATCCGCCGCATCGCACCCCGCCCGGCCTGACCTGTCATTCCAACCCGAAGGAGGGGCGGCCCCGCTACCGGGGAGCCGCCCTTAGCCTTCAGTCTTCAGTAGGCGCCCAAGGTAGGGCTGTGTTGCCCGTTGGAAGCAGGCCCCGCTGACCCTGGTTTCGATCGTTCGCACATGGTGAAACCCTTGTCCGACGTAGTAGGCGTGCAGTCGCGGGTTGGTGGTCCACGCATCAAGGCGTAGCCAAGTCAGCCCCGCGAGGTAAGCTTGCCCGCCTGCCCAGTCGAGCATTTCCGCCCCGAGGTTTGTGCCTGCGCGCCGCCGGGGCACCATCATCTTTGCGACGTACAAAGCGTCAGCGGGGTCGTCCTCTGCGTACCACAGAGCCTCGGGGTCTCGATCGGGCTTCCACAGGTCGTCGAGGTCTGTGTATCCAGTGAGGGTGAGCGTTGCGGCGGGATCGTCGCCGTCCCACACCATCCATGTCTGGCCTGACTGAACGGTGGCGGCAATCGCTGACGTGGGGAGAGGGATCGACCACTGATCCTCGCCGCGTGCTGCCAGCCAGGCGACGCGTTCACGGCGCCATGACATGATCACCTCGACGTCAGCCAGCGTCGCGCGTGTGACGATCATTCGCCAGCCTCGCGCCGGGCGAAGACGCTGGGGTCTCCGAGGGTGTAAACCACGCGGTTCGCGTCACCCCGGAAAACGATGGTCGTGACGCGGACCGGCCGCCCATCGGCCAGAAGCCCTGTGCGGTAGTACTCCATGATCGGTGTTCCTGCCGGAAGGCCAAGGCGCTGCACCTCTGCTGGCGTTGGCATCCTGGCCAGCAGTTCGTCAATCTCGGCGGGCTGCTGGAATCCCTTGTCGGCGAGTAGCCTCGTTGTGCCCTGCGCGATGTCTGTTGGGCTCATCAGCTCTGGTACTTCATGGGCAAGCCACATCGGGTAGTAGGTGTCCTGCGTAGACGTTGGCTCGCCGTTCACGCTGCGTGTGCAGCACCTTACGACCACCGAGTCGCCCTCGACGATCTCCAGCCGTTCCGCGATTTCGGCGGATACGGCCTCGATCCTTAACTCGAAGGTTTGGGTGGGCGTCCGTCCCTGGTCTCGCACCTCTGTCACGTAGGCGTCGGACTCGGCGACCAGGACGTCGACCTGTTCGGCGCGGGAGGCGTGGTAGGTCAGCACGACTCGATCGCGAACGACGGTGCCGAAGCCGCGACCTGGTTGCACGGAGATCAGGCCCTCGTTCACGAGCTGGGCGATAGCGAGCCGGACCGTATTGCGCGACACCTTGTACATCTCGACGAGCTGAGGCTCGGTGGGCAGCTTGTCGCCGGGGTTCAGTTGCCCGCCGGCGATCTGGCCGCGTAGTTCTGACGCGATCTTGCGGTACAGGGTCACGCTGCCATCCTCCGGTATAGGTACCAACCAAATCTAGCTCAGTGCTTGACTGCGGCCGTGGTCACATAAATGATTGGTACCTATCCAACGTCACGGCAAGTCAGCCCATGTAAGCGATCGGCTACGGGAGGAACGGGCATGGCGATCGAATCGCCGCAAGAGTGTGCACGCGCGCTGGAGAAGATCAGCCGGGCACTGTTTCACTCGCGCAACCTGGCCGTGAGCATTGACCGCGCCCAAGCTGCCCTAATGCTGGCAGACCCACGCAACTCGGGCCTTACTACGCTTATCGATCACGCGCTCGAAAATGCTGAGGACATCACGCGGTACCTCAGGGCGCTACCCGCTGGCGATATGCCAGCGGTCTAAACAGCACCGGGGCGGGCGATCGGTTGGCTCCCAGCGCCCGCCCCGGCCAGAGCGAAAGGGCAACACCCATGAGGAATCACCAGCTCGACTCGCCCCCAGTTTCCCACGGCTGGCCGCCGAGGGCTATCGGTGTCGCGCCGGTTCCGCCGCTCTCGTTGTACTTGGGCGCTGACCAGGCCCGCCGTGCGCTGCGGGAACACAGCACCGAGCGCGGGGGGCGGTGCGCTATCTGCAAGGTTTCGTCTCCATGCCGTTCTGCCGTCGCGGCCCGTGACTACCTGTTGCACATGACAATTCCCGTCGAGGTCGCCGAGCGTCCGGCCTCTGCGCCGCTGCTGAGCCGGGCGTTCCGGCTGATGCTCGGCGAGGGGCGGCACAGTGCACCCGTGCGCCGTGAACCGCAGTTCAATGCGCGCGGCTGGGTCTCGGCATGACGACGGCCTTGCTCGCACGTTTCCGGTTGCTGGATCGTGCCCCGCAGCCGGGCGACGTGCTCTGGCTGACCGATAAGGCCAGCCCTCAGTTCGCACGCGGGCTGACGGTGCGCGCGACGAAGGTGGCGCCGCGCAAGTCCACTGTGGCTGGTTGGTTGTGGGTTGAGGGATACCAGCTCAACGAGCGTGGTGAGGCGACTGCCCGCCGCAGTGTGTTCGTGAACGCCTCGGGCCTATACCGGGCCACGTCTGCCTATTCCTGACCGCCCCCGTGGCGGGGAAGTGCAGGGACATCTGTCCCCAGGCCACCCCGCCACAGTCCACATAGGAGGCAAGACGTGGACAAGCAGGCTTGCTGCCCCGGCTCGCTGGCTACCTATACCGCTGCCGAGCTGGGGCGCATGCCCCCTGGGCAGCTCGCCGGAACGGTTGTGCGGACCTGCGCCGCGCAGCCCGGCGTCTACCACACTTTTCCAGCTACCCCAGGTTCCCGGCGCATCGACCTCGCCGGAGGCACCGGACCATGATCATGGAGTACGCAATGTCCGCACGCATCGCCGCCGTGTCCGACCTGCACCGGGGACACCACAGCTACCCCGAATCCCTCGCTGATGAGTTCCTCCGCGCGGAGGACGCCGGGGCTGACCTGCTGCTTCTGCCCGGGGACCTTACCCAGGCAGGCCGCCGGGAGCAGGCGTACAGCGTCGCCGCTGACCTGTCACGCAGCAAGCTGCCGAAAGTCGCAGTCCTCGGCAACCACGACACGAACGGTCGATCGCCGCGCGAGATCGCCGACCTGACAGCCATCCTCACCGATGCCGGAGTGACCATCCTGGACAACGGGGCGACGACGCTCGCCGTCCGGGGCGTCACCATCGGGATCGCGGGCGGCAAAGGGTTCCCCGGCGGGTGGGGGCCGACCGCTGACTCAGAACACGCTGAGGCCGCCGTGAAGATCGCTACCTCTCTCTCGTCGCTGAACACCGATGTGAAGATCGCCGTTTTCCATTACGCCCCCTGCGTTGGTATCACGGTCGGTGACCGGGCCGCTGAGTGGAAGCTCGGGAACCGGCTGCTGGGCGTCGCGGCTGACCTCGGGGGCGCCAGCCATGTGTTCTGTGGTCACTCGCACTGGGGCACGGCGCGCGCTGTGACCCCGGGCGGGGTGACCGTCGACAACGTCGCGTGGGCGCTGCGCCGCGCGATCACCATCGTGCAGGTTCCGGCACGTGCGGCGGCATTCCTCGCCGCATAGGACCTGCCGCACAAAGGAAATGCACATCCTGAAGGAGGAACAGACATGCACCCCCTGCACAGCCGGGACACCAGGGTTGACCCCCTGGTTCCGGGCGGGTCGCTGCTGCCGCTCAGCGAGCGTGGCGGCGTCACTCACCCGATTGCCCACACGCCCGGGGCGCTGCGCCCGTTTGCCGCGACCCTGGCACGCCCGATGCAGCCCGCCAGCAAGAACCACGACACCGTCAGCACGAGCAACACACGCAAGGACCCGACCGAGATCTCTGCGGACGGCAAAGTCACGAGCGACACGAACACCGTCGTCACGACAGACACGTAGGAACGGGGAGCCTCGATGACCGCGAACACGATTCTCGTGCTGACCGCCCATGACGACTCAACCGCCGATGCGGTGGTTTATGCGCTGCGCAAGCGGGCTGCGCGTGTGGTTTGCATGGACACCGGCGACTTCCCCCGGCACCTGTACCTGGCGGCATCAACGGGGGAAGCCGGCTGGCAGGGGGTGCTGTACGGCGATGACGTAACCGTGAACCTGGGGGAGATCGGAAGCGTGTACTACCGGCGGCCCACCAAGTTCGTTCTCCCGGAAGGGTTGTCGGACGGCGATGCCGTGTTCGCGACCGTCGAGGCCCGCCTCGGGCTCGGGGGCGTGCTCGCCTCCCTCGATGCTGTGTGGGTCAACCACCCGCACCGGGTCGCCGCCGCCGAGTACAAGCCCCTCGGGCTGTGCACGGCGATCCGGTGCGGGCTCAACGTTCCCAAGACGCTGATCACCAGCAACTACGCCCAGCTCGCCGAATGGGCGGCAGCACTTGGCAGCCCCATCGTGTGCAAGACCCTCTCGTCGATCGTGCTCACAGAGGGCGCTGAACCCCTCATGACCTACACGACCAGAGTCGATCCTGCCGCCGTCGACCCCGCACAGCTCGCTGTCACCGCGCACCTGTTCCAAGCCTGGGTACCGAAAAGCTACGAGGTCCGGGTCACGATGATCGGTGCGACTCCGCTGTCCGTGGCGATCCACGCTGACAGCGACCGTGCTCACGTGGACTGGCGCTCGGACTTCGGCGCGCTGCGCTACGAACTCATTGACACACCGCGACATGTCACAAGCCAGCTCACCGCCTACATGGCTACCTTCGGCCTGACCTACTGCGCGTTTGACTTCGTGGTCGACCCCGCCGGAACGTGGTGGTTCCTGGAAGGCAATCCGATGGGGCAGTGGGGCTGGCTCGAAGACGAAACCGGGGCTCCGATCGCCGCAACCCTGGCCAACCTGCTCATGAACGGAACCCGCT
Source organism: Longispora albida DSM 44784 (assembly GCF_000379825.1). Lineage (GTDB taxonomy): Bacteria > Actinomycetota > Actinomycetes > Mycobacteriales > Micromonosporaceae > Longispora > Longispora albida. Next base: position 156,321 of record NZ_KB903833.1, on the reverse strand, counting down.
GATGACCAACGAATGGCGCGCACACTCCCGCGCGCTGGCCGCCCAGCTCGACGCCCTCGGCGTACTGGAACCCGGCTGGCGCACGGCATTCGAGGACGTGCCACGGCACCTGTTCGTACCCCGCTTCTACCGCTACCCAGACAACGCCCTCGTCTCCAGCGCTGAGCCTGACCTGCGCGGCGAATGGCTCGACGGGGTTTACTCGGATGAATCCCTGGTCACCCAGCGGGCACAGGCGCCCGACGCCGACCTCACGTTCCCGACCAGTTCGTCAACCCGCCCAAGCCTCATGGCCCGCATGCTGCAACTACTCGGCGCGCAACCCGGGCAGAGGGTGCTGGAGATCGGCACCGGTACCGGCTACAACGCCGCCCTGCTGTGCTACCACCTCGGAGACACCCACGTCGCCAGCATCGACATCGACCCGTCACTCGTTGCCATCGCGCGCGAACGGCTCGCCGTCCTCGGCTACCACCCGCACCTCACGTCAGGCGACGGATCACTCGGCATGCCAGAGCACGCCCCCTACGACCGGATCATCGCCACCTGCGCCGTCCCCGCGATCCCGTCCGCGTGGATCAGCCAGCTTCACCGGGCAGGCCGCATCGTGACCGACATCCGTGGCGAGCTGACAAGCAGCCTCGTGGTCCTCGATCGGGTTGCCGTTGACACTGTGGTCGGCCGGTTCCTGGCAGAGCCAGGCCACTTCATGTGGCTCAGGGCAGCAGTCGGCAACCCTCTACGCGATGGCGGAACCCTCATCCGCGACCGCGACCACACCAACAGCACCACCCGGCCCAGCAGCCTTGACCCAGCCATCCTCGACGACCCAGGGTTCAGGTTCGTGGTCCAGCTCGACGAACCCCACATCACCGCCCCGGGCACCATCAGCTACGACCACGGGCCAGAAAAGCTGTACATCCGGGCCGGTGAATCCTGGGCCGAACTCGACAGCAGCGGCACCGTGACCGAGGGCGGCCCCCGCCGTGTCTGGGCACAGATCGAGCGCACCGCCGCCACATGGGATAAGCACGGCCGCCCGGACCGTGAGCGGTTCGGCATCACTGCCAGCACCCACTGGCCCGCCCGTTACTGGATCGACGAACCTGACAACGACTGGCGTTAGAACCCACGGCCCCCGCTGGGTACCAGCTACCCGGCGGGGGCATTTCTCGCACGAAGTTATCCACAGGCTGTGCACATCCATAACCAGACCCGCTAGTTGATCTTTATTTCCCCTGTTCGGCAAGGGTGGATGTTTATCCACAGGCACCGGCACTGTGGACTCCCCGCCCCGCACAGTAACCCCACGACCCGCCAGCGGAGGAGGAACACGTGGGGGCGAGAAACGGAGTCGGGCGGTACGGCGAGCGCGTCGCGGCCCGCTACCTGGCCGAGGCGGGCATGCGGATCGTGGCCCGCAACTGGCGGCGCCGCTACGGCGAGCTGGACATCATCGCGGCCGACGGGGACGTTCTCGTCATCTGTGAGGTGAAGACCCGGCGCGGCGCCGGGTACGGGCACCCGGCGGAAGCCATCACCCTGCGGAAACAGGACCAGCTCCGCAGCCTCGCCAGCCGATGGCTCGACGGCAGGCCGGAGCCGGGTGCTGTCCGGTTCGACGTGCTGAGCGTCTGGCCACAGCGGCGGGGGCCGGCGAAGGTCGAGTACCTGCGCGGGGCGTTCTGATGGGGTACGCGCGAGTCACAGCGGCAGCGCTCCAGGGCGCGGAGGGCCGGCTGGTCGAGGTGGAGGCCGACGTCACCAGCGGGCTGCCAGGCCTGCTGCTGACCGGTCTTCCCGACGCGGCCCTGCAACAGGCCAGGGACAGGGTGCGCGCCGCCGTCCTGAACTCCGGGGAGCTGTGGCCACGGCACCGTGCCACGGTCAACCTGCTTCCGGCCTCGCTGCCGAAGTTCGGCTCAGGGTTCGACCTGCCGATCGCGATCGCGCTGCTCAGCGCCGACGAGTCGTTGCCGGCCCACGCGGTCGACGGCATCCTGCTGATCGGCGAGCTGGGCCTCGACGGCCAGATCCGCCCGGTGCCAGGAGTGCTGCCTGCGGTCCTCGCCGCGGCCAGGGCCGGCATCGCACGGGCCATCGTCCCGGCGGGCAATGCCAGGGAGGCGGCTCTCGTGCCCGGCATCGCGGTTTCCCCGGCCAGCACCCTCGGGGGCCTGCTGTCCCACTTCAGGGAAGGTACGCGGCTGCCGGCGGCGGAACCGGCCGGTGACAGCCCAGCCCCGCCAGCGGGTGACCTGGCCACAGTGGCCGGACAGGAGACGGCCCGGTGGGGCCTGGAGATCGCGGCGGCAGGCGGGCACAACCTGGCCATGATCGGGCCACCCGGAGCCGGGAAGACCCTGCTGGCCGAGTGCATGCCGGGGCTCCTCCCCGAACTCGACGACGCCTCAGCGCTCGAAGTCACGGCCGTGCACTCCATCGCCGGCCTGCTGCCGGAAGCCGGCCTCATCCGCCGCCCGCCGTACCAGGCGCCCCACCACACGAGCAGCCCGGCGGCGCTGGTCGGAGGTGGCAGCGGGCTTGCCCGGCCGGGAGCGGTCACCCTGGCGCACCGGGGAGTGCTCTTCCTCGACGAGGCCCCGCTGTTCCAGAGCGGCGCGCTCGAAGCGTTACGGCAGCCGCTGGAGTCGGGCCGGGTCCAGCTGCTGAGGGTTCAGGGGACCATCGAGTACCCGGCCAGGCCACAGCTCGTCATCGCCGCCAACCCCTGCGGGTGCGCTGCCGGGCCGAGGGCGTGTGAGTGCAGTTCGCTGGCACGCCGCAGGTTCCTCGGCAGGCTGTCCGGGCCGCTGCTCGACCGGGTCGACATCCAGCTCACCCTTGAACCTGTCGCGGCTGCCGACCTGCTGTCCGAGTCAGTACCCGACAGCTCGGCCGAGGTCGCTGCCCGGGCAGCCAAGGCCCGTGCCGCCGCGCAGGCCAGATGGCTGGAATGGGGCTGGCGGACCAACAGTGAAGTACCAGGCCGGGCGCTCCGGGCCCAGCCCTGGCGGCTCCCGCTGCCCGTCACAGCCGACCTCACCCGGCACCTCGACCTCGGCCTGCTGTCGGCGCGCGGCTACGACCGGGTGCTCCGCGTCGCCTGGACCATCGCCGACCTGGCGGGCCGGCCCTCCCCGGACCGCGAAGACATCGCCGAAGCCATCCACCTGAGAATGAGGAACGCGCCATGAACACCCCCGCGAACACCCGGCTCGCCCGCGTCGCGCTGGCCTGCCTGATCGAACCAGGCAACACGCTGCTCGGCCAGCTCCTGGCAACGGCAGGCCCGGAACAGGCACTCGACATGCTGCTGACCGCGCCGCCCGAAGCCCGGTCCTCCGGCGCCCCTGCCCAGCTCGCCGCCCTCGGCGCAGCGGCCAGAGCCCGGCTCGGCGGCCGCGAACCCGAAGAGGTGGCCACGACAGCCATCGAAGCGGCGGAACGACTAGGAGCCCGGCTCATCACCCCGGAGGACGCGGACTGGCCGTCCAGTGTGGACGATCTGGCGCGGACCTCGTCAGCGGAACGCGACAGCCAGCCGCCAATCTGCCTCTGGGTACGAGGACGGCACCCGGTCGCCGAAGCACTGGACCGATCCATAGCCATCGTCGGCTCCCGAGCGGCCAGCAACTACGGCACGCGGCTCGCCACAGAGCTCGGCTACGACCTCGCACGGCGGGAATGGGCTGTCGTGTCCGGCGGCGCGTACGGGATCGACGCGGCTGCGCACCGCGGGGCGCTGACCGCTGGCGGGCTGACCGCGGTGGTCCTGGCCTGCGGGATCGACACCATCTACCCACTCGGCCACGCGAGCCTCTTCGACCAGGTCGCCGAAGAGGGGCTGCTGATCACCGAGTGGCCGCCGGGAGCCACGCCGCACCGGACCAGGTTCCTCGTACGCAACCGGCTCATCGCGGCGCTCAGCCGGGGCACCGTTCTCGTGGAGGCGGCGGCGCGTAGTGGGGCGCGCAGTACCGCCCGCCGGGCACGGCAACTCGGACGGCCGGTGATGGCTTGCCCCGGGCCGGCGAACTCGCTGATGAGCGCTGGTACGCACAGCGAGATCCGTGACTGCAATGCCCGGCTGGTGACCAGTGCGGAACAGGTTCTCGAAGAGGCTGGGCGGATCGGTGAGTATCTCGCGATGCCGCCACGCGGGCCGGGTAACGAACGCGACGGGCTTGAACCGGCTGCTGCCCGCCTGCTGGATTCGATACCCCTAACCCGGTCGAGAAGCCTGGAGGAGGTCGCGGCCAGCGCGGGGATCTCACCAGCCGAGGCACGCCGGAACCTGCCAAGCCTGATCGCACGGCAGCTTGTCACAGAGGACCCGCCGGGCAGGTTACGCACCCGGAGGGCTCCCCGGCGTACCCGCCCGCCGGGCAAACCCGCGTGACGAAATGAGCTAGGAACGCAGAGGGGGAGGGAGGGGAGGGGGTGGGGGAGGGCCCCAAAGGCCCCGCGGAGATCAGCCTCAACCCGCCCCTCCACCCCCCACCCCCACTAACCTCAAGGAATGAACCCCCGAGTGGAGCGCCAGCACCAGCTCCTCCCGCCTCCCCTCCGGGACTGCGTGGACGAGTTCGCCCGCTTCCTCGCCGCCGAGCGAAACCGCTCCGTGCACACCGTCCGCGCCTACACCGCCGATGTCGTCTCGCTTCTCACGCAAGCGGCGTCTATGGACGTCACAGACATCTCCACACTGGACATCCGGATCCTCCGAGCCTGGCTCGCAGCTCTCCGCGAGAACGGCGCAGCCCGGTCGAGTATCGCCAGGCGGGCCGCCGCGGCCCGGGTCTTCTGCTCGTGGGCGCACCGCCTGGGCCTGCTACCCACCGACCCCGGCCAGCTCCTGGCCAGCCCCAAACCGCAGCGCACCCTCCCCACGGTCCTACGCCCCGACCAGGTCACCCACCTGGTCACCCCGCAACCCACCACCCCGGCCCCGGCCCTACCCGACGGCCTCCCACCCACCACCCTCCGAGACCACCTGGTCCTGGAACTGCTCTACGCCTCAGGCATCCGGGTCAGCGAACTCTGCGGCCTAGACCTGGACGACGTCGACCGCGAGCGCCGCGTCCTCCGGGTTTTCGGCAAGGGAGCGAAGGAGCGCACCGTCCCTTATGGCGTCCCCGCTGACCGCGCCCTCACCGCGTACCTGACCCACGCCCGCCCGGCCCTCCTCCAGGCAGCGCAGCAAAGCCCCCGCCCGCAGACCGCGACCACAACCGGGCAAGCATCCGGTCATGCCCTCCTTCTGGGAGACAAAGGCCGCCGTCTCAACCCCTCCAGCGCTCGCCGCATCGTGAACAGGGCGGCAGCCGACCGGGGCCTCCCGCACCAGTCGCCTCACGACCTGAGGCACGCCACCGCCACCCACCTTCTGGAAGGCGGCGCGGACCTCCGCTCGGTACAGGAACTGCTGGGGCACGCTTCCCTGGCCTCAACGCAGGTCTACACCCACGTCTCCGTCGAACGCCTCCGCTCGGCCTTCCAGCAGGCCCACCCCCGAGCCTGACTGCTCGTGGCTCTGCCAACGGCAGGGACCAGGACCCGCCTGCCACCCGCCATCCCAGCCCCCGCATAGGATCAAGTTCCATGATCCTGCCTCCGCAGCCCCTGCCCAGTGCCCGCGAACTGTTCTCGATCGATCCGTCGGTCGCTCACCTGAACCACGGCTCGTACGGCACGGTGCCGCTGCCCGTCCAGGCCGTACAGCGCGAGTTCCGGGAGCGGATGGAAGCGAACCCGATGCGCTTCTTCGCACGCGAGATCCACGGTCTCGTCGCGGACGCCCGGCATGCGATCGCCGGTTTCCTCGGTGCGGACCCGGCTCTCACCGCCCTCGTCCCGAACGCCACCACCGCCGCGCAGATCGTCGCCGAGTCAGTTCCCCTCACGAACGACGATCAAGTCATCGTCACCGATCATGCGTACGGCACGGTGGTCTGGGGTCTGACCAGGGCATGTGCTCGTTCCGGTGCTGAGGTCGTCACCGTGCCGATCGACCTGGACGCCACAGATGACGAGATAGTGGCGGCTCTGCAGTCGGCCGTCACTCCTCGCACCCGGCTCCTCATGGTCGACCACATCACCTCACCAACCGCCAAGGTGATGCCCGTCGAGCGGATCGTCGCGGCCATGGGCGAAGCAGGGGTGCCAGTCATGGTCGACGCCGCCCACGCCCCGGGCATGCTGCCCGTGGACGTGACGGCCCTCGGCGCCGATTTCTGGCTGGGTAACCTGCACAAATGGGCCTATGCCCCTCGCGGCACCGCGGCGCTCGTCATCAAGCCCCGCTGGCGTGACCAGATCCGGCCCGTGGTCGTGTCCTGGGAGGACAACGCGGGTTTCCCGGGCTCCGTCGAATGGCAGGCGACCGCCGACTACACCGGCTGGCTGGCAGCTCCGGCTGGAATCGCCGTCCTCAACCAGCTCGGCGCCGACCAGGTCAGGGCACACAACGCCGCCCTCGCCGCCTATGGCCAGCGCATCATCGCCGAAGCCCTGAACTTGCCCGCCGGCCCGCCAGCCTCAACCCCGATCGCCATGCGCCTCCTCCCGTTGCCCGCCGGCATGTTCACCAGCGCGGGGGACCTCACGAGGTTCCGCGACAAGGTGGCAGAGGAAGCCAAGCTCGAACTAGCGATGAACTACTGGCGGGACCAGGCCTTCGTCCGCATCTCCGCCCAGGTCTACAACCACCCCGGCGAGTACGCCCGGTGCGCGGAAACGCTGAACAAGCAGCTCACAGCCCTCTGAGTTTTCCACACCCCCACGCGCTGTCCACAAGGGAACCAACCTCCACCCCTCACAGGCGCATCCTGCGCTCATGCCCAAACTCCTCCCCCTCCTCCTCACCACCACCCTCCTCCTTCAACCAGCCCAACCCCCAAACCCCGAAACCCTTCACTTTGTACGAGCCGAGGCGCCCCCACCTCCTCCCGGGCGCTTCGGCTGGCCCCTCGACGGCAGTCCCCGGATTCACCGCAGGTTCGACCCTCCGCCCAAGCCCTGGCTACCGGGCCACCGTGGAGTGGATCTCGGAGGCTCGCCTGGCCAGCAGGTCCGCGCGGCTGGCCCGGGCACCGTCCACTTCGCCGGGACAGTCGCCGGTACCGGAGTCGTCAGCATCGCCCACCCCAACGGCCTGCTCACCACGTACCAGCCCGTCACCACCACCGTCTCGGCAGGTCAGCAGCTCAGCACCGGAGACCCGATCGGCACCCTCGATCCCGGCCACGAAGGCTGCCCGGCTCCCGCATGCCTGCACTGGGGCCTCAGACGCGGCCGCACGTACCTCGACCCACTGGCCCTCCTGAACCGCGCCCGAGTCCGCCTGCTCCCACCCACCCGCCTCACAGCCACCCACACCACCGTTCCCTCGGCCCAACCGCTCCCCGCCGCAACCACGGCGTCCGCCCAGACAGTTAGGCTCCATACGTTGACGTCGACGAACGGAGAAAGAGCCGTGGAGCGTACCCACGCTGCCCCGCGTACCGCCGTTGTCTGGGCGGTCCTGCGCGCCGAGCTGGAGCGCCGCGGGGGCGAGAAGCTGACCATCGTCGACGTCGGCGGCGGGACGGGCGGTTTCGCGGTTCCGCTGGCCGAGGCCGGGCACTCGGTGACGGTGGTGGACGCCAGCCCCGACGCCCTGGCCGCGCTCACCCGCCGGGCAGCCGAAGCTGGTGTCGCCGAGCGGATCACCGGTGTGCAGGGCGACGCTGACCGGCTCGCGGATCTCGTGCCGGACGGCGGCGTCGACCTGATCCTCTGCCACAGCGTCCTGGAGTTCGTCGACGACCCGGAGGCTGTCGTCAGCGACCTGGCCGACGCGCTGCGTCCCGGCGGGGCCGCCAGCGTGCTCGTCGCCAACCGGGCGGCGGCCGCGCTGGCCCGGGCGATCGCTGGCCAGCTGCCGGCCGCCCTGGCGACGTTCACCGACCCCGGCGGCCGTTCCGGCCCGAAGGACACGCTGCTGCGCAGGTTCGACGCTGACTCGGCCTCCAGCCTGCTCTCCGCGGCCGGGCTCGCCGTCGAGCAGCTTCACGGCGTCCGGGTCGCCACCGACCTGGTCCCCGGCGCGCTCCTCGACTCGGAGCCGGGTGCCTACGACGCGCTGCTCCGCTTCGAGCTCGCTACCGCAGCCGTCCCCCCGTACCGCGACATCGCCACCCAGCTCCACTTCCTGGCCCGCAAATCCTGACCACCCCCACCGGCCACCCCACCTGACAAGGCCACCAGCACCCGCCCGGCCGGCACCCGGGCCGGAAAGGGCACCACCGCCCCGGCCGACAACCCCAACCGGCACCCCCCCAGCGGCCACTCCAGAAGACACACCACACCCACCAGCAAGGACGCCGCCGCCCCACCACCCAGCGCGAGGAACCCATGCCAGAAGCCGTCACCAGCAGCGGGCCACCCGCCGGCCCCCGGATCGGCAGCCTCGCGGAAGTCCTGCCCGGTACGCTCTCCGCCCTCACCGGCCGCACCGACCCGATCGGCCTGGCCGGTGCCCGCCGTGCTGTCGTCCTGCTCATCGACGGCTTCGGGTACCACCTGCTGCGGCAGGCCGGGCCCGCCGCCCCCACCGTCGGCGACATCCTGGCCGGCCGCCTGGGCCGCGTCGACGAGATCCGGTGCGGTTTCCCGTCCACCACGCCCACCAGCCTGGTCAGCTTCGGCACGGGTGCCCTGCCCGGCGCGCACGGCATCGTCGGCTTCCGGGTCAACGTGCCCGGCTCCGACCAGGTCCTCACGCACATCCAGTGGATGGACGAGCCCGACCCGGCTCTCTGGCAGCCACTCAGTACCCAGTTCGAGCTGGCGGGCCTCCGGACAGCCGTCTTCGCCCCCGCCGCGTACGAGGGCAGCGGCCTCACCCGCTCGGCGTACCGGGGCGCGCCGTACCACGGTGCCTCGCTCGACACCCTCGCCGACCAGATCCTGTCCAGCGACGCCGACCTCGTCTACGGGTACCACCCGGCGGTCGACGCGGCCGGGCACCGGTTCGGGATCGGCTCCCCGCAGTGGCTGGCCGAGGTCGCCGCCGTCGACGAGCTGCTCAACCGGCTGGCCACCGAGCTTCCGGCCGGCACGGCGCTGATCGTCACCGCCGACCACGGCATGGTCGACATCCCGGAGTCCGGCAAGGTCGACTTCGACGCGATTCCCGGCCTGCGGTCCGGGGTCCGCGTCCTGACCGGCGAGGCCCGCGTCCGGTACGTCCACACCACACCCGGCGCGACCGCTGACGTCGCCGCTGCCTGGCGCGCCGTTCTCGGCCCCGAGCCGCTGATCCTCACCCGTGAGGAAGCCGTGGACACCGGCTGGTACGGCGAGGTGGCTCCGGCGCACCTGCCGCGCATCGGTGACCTCGTCGTGGTGTGCCAGGGGGCTCAGGCCGTCGTCTGCGCCACGACGGAGCCGCTCGAGGCCATGCTCGTCGGGTACCACGGTGCCATCAGCCCCGCCGAGACCGGCATCCCGCTGATTGTCGTACCCGCCAGGTAGCTTGCTCCCGTGAGCCGTCAGCCCGTCCCCCGTGAGCGCGACGCCCGCTTCGGGCCGGGCGCCGACGATGCGGGCTGCCCGATCCTGCACGTCGACATGGACGCCTTCTACGCGTCCGTCGAGCTGCGCCGCCGCCCGGAGCTCCGCGGCCGCCCCGTGATCGTCGGCGGCCTCGGCCCGCGTGGCGTCGTCAGCGCCGCCAGCTACGAGGCCCGCACGTTCGGGGTCCGCAGCGCCATGCCGATGGCCCGTGCCCGCCGCGCCTGCCCGCAGGGTGTGTATCTCCCGCCGGACTTCACGGAGTATTCGGCGGTGTCGAAGCTGGTCATGGCGATGTTCCGTGACGTGACCCCGCTCGTCGAGCAGCTGTCGGTCGACGAGGCGTTCCTGGACGTTTCCGGCGCGGTCCGCCTGTTCGGCTCGCCGGGCGCCATCGCTCAGCGGCTCCGGGCCCGGGTCGCGGGCGAGCTGGGCCTGACCTGTTCCGTCGGCGTCGCGCAGAACAAGTTCCTCGCCAAGCTGGCCTCGACGCGGGCCAAGCCCGACGGCCTGCTCATCGTCCCCAGGGCCCTCATGCTCGACTTCCTGCACCCGCTTCCCGTCGGGGCGCTGTGGGGTGTGGGGGAGCGGACTGCCGAGGTCCTGAGGCGGCTCGGCCTGACCCTGGTCAGGGATGTCGCCAACGCCCCGCCGGCCTCCCTGCGCTCAGCGCTCGGCGAGGCGGCGGGCCGGCACGTCCACGAGCTGTCCTGGGGCCGCGACGAGCGCCGGGTCACGACGCGCGCCGCGGAGAAGTCGATCGGCGCCGAGACGACGTTCGACGTGGACGTCACCGATCCTGACCAGCTCCGACGGGCGCTGCTCGGCCTGGCACAGCAGTCCACCCGGCGGCTGCGCTCGGCAGCTCTGACCGGCCGCACCGTCGCGCTCAAGGTGCGGTACGACGACTTCACGACCGTCAGCCGTTCGCGGACGCTGGCCGTGGCCACCGACGTGACCCGGGAGGTCTTCGAGACGGTCTGGGGGCTGTACGAGACGCTGCGCGCGACTCAGGGCGCCCGCCCCGTCCGCCTGATCGGGGTCCGGATCGAGAGCCTGGTCGAGGCCGCCGGTACTCCTCGGCAGCTCACGCTCGGCGAGCCGGAGCACGGCTGGCGCGAGGCCGACCAGGCCGCCGACGCCGTCACGGCCCGCTTCGGCTCCGCGGCCATCCGCCCCGCCAGCCTGCTGCGTCCTCGTGAGGACCCCGGCACCGCCGCATCCTCCGCCTGATCCGGGCCGCCCGGCACCGTCCCGCGCGCCTCCCCGGCGAGGGCCCAGCCATCCCGGGAACGCATCCGCCGCAGGCAGAAATTCGTTCCTGGCCACGTATCAAAGCCTTGACCAGGGATGATCCGGGCAACGTGACCCTGGGGCTGAAAGGTTGTGAACTCTCACCCGCCGATCGGCTGCCCGCTACCGCCCGGAAGGTGGCAGGATAGAGGGGTGACACCGGGTTAAGGTCCGTTACACCCCGGGTTGGGAAGCTGAAGGCCGGCTGAGCGAATCTCTGGCCAACATCATGCTTTCCGACTCGATGGACCCCTCGTAGACTGGCCACTAAGCAGCCGATCGGCTGCGCGGTCCGCCGACCCGCCCCGGGTCGGCTCGACGACCGGGGAGGAGTGCCGTGCCGCTCTCCGAGCATGAGCAGCGACTGTTCGAGGAGATCGAGCGGTCGCTCGCCGATGACCCCAAATTCGCCTCGGCGGTGCGCGCCAGCGATCCCGGCTACCGCAGCCGGCGTCGTCTGGTGGCCGCGGGCGGGCTCTTGGTCGTCGGGCTCGCGTTGCTGATTTTTGGAACTGTGAGCAACCTGACGCTGCTGGGTGTCGCCGGTTTCGTGGTGATGCTGGGCGCAGCGGCCTTCGGACTGCAGTCGCAGCGCAGGGCGCATCGGCCCGAGTTGCGCGCGGTCGGCGGGCAGGCGAGCCGCCGGACTCGCCAGCGACGGTCCTCCATCGTCGACCGGCTCGAAGAGCGCTGGCGGCGGCGGATGGACGACCACTAGTCACCGATCCTGATCAGGCCCGGGCGCGGAGTACCCCCGTCTCCGCCCGCCGGGCCTTCACCTTGCCCTGACACGCCCCGGCCCCGATCAGCGCCGGCCTCCGGCCTCAGCCTGACCCGACCGCAGCCACACCCGGGCCCCCGGCACCCTGCCGCCAGCACCCCACTCATGCCCTCGCCGTGGTACAAGTGTGTTGTTCCGGCCTCACTCGAAGCCGGGAACAGTGATGGCTCCCACCTGGCCGGAGGGAGCCATCACCACTAGAGCCCAGAAACTGCCGCTATCCCGCTCTGCGCAGCAGCCTGCTCGGCGCGAACCGCCGCTGGAACCGCCCGCCCCGTTCGAGGATGGCGTAGCCGGCCGAGGCCAGCCCCAGCCGCCAGCCCTCCACAGTGGAGGGCGGGAACAGCGTGGCGGCGAGTTTCGTGCTGCGCCCGGCGCCTGCTCGCAGCCCGGCCTGGACGGCGGCCACGGCCTCCTCCAGCCCCTCGGGTGTGATCGGGCTGCGGGCGTAGCGTGCCCGTTCCTCGGCGGTCGCGATCAGCGCGGCCCCGTCGGCGGCCGGGCCGGTGAGCAGCCCGGCGAAGCTCCGGTCGCCGACCCGGTGGCCGGTGAGCCGGGCCGCCAGTGCCCTCGGGGTCTCGTTCGTCTCTCCGCTGACCTTGTAGTCGGCCAGCAGGTCGAGGAATTCGGCCCAGGCTGCGTGTGCTCGTTCCCTGGCGACGGCCAGGTCACCAGCCGCGCCTGCCCGGGTGCTGAGCCGCTGCCGCCGCCGGAGCGCACGGGCGGCTGCCGGGACCAGCAGGACCAGGAGGACGGCCAGCGTGCCGAGGGCGTACCAGGGCCACTGGGCCGGCTTGGCCTCCGGTCCGGACGGTGCCGGGATCGGGGCGGTGCTGATGTCCTCGCCCTTCTCCTTGGGGCCCTTGTTCGGGTCGGTCTCCTCGTCGGGGTCGGCCTGGTTCTCCTGGCCGGTGCCGGGCGAGGTGGACGGCTTGTTCGGGTCCGGGGCCCACGGGTAGACGATGGAGCCGGTGACGTTGCTGCTCGGGGTCGGGTCGAACACCACCCAGCCGTAGCCGGCGAAGTACACCTCGACCCAGGCGTGCAGGTTGAAGTTCGAGACGATGCGCTTCTTGCTGTTCGACGGGTCCAGCGGGTCCGAGTCGCCGACGGTGAAGCCGGTGGCGACCCGGGCCGGGAACTTGGCCTGCCGGACCATCCACGCCATCGAGGAGGCGTACTGCTCGCAGTAGCCCTTCTTGTTCTTCAGGAAGTTCTCGATGTCGCTGCCCGAGGTGCCTTCCTTGGTGGACAGCGTGTAGTCGAACCCGTTGTCCTTGGCGAAGTAGTTGAAGATCGCCATGACCTTGTCGTACTGGGTGTTCTGCCCCGACGTGAGCCTGGCGACCTCGTTCGCGACGTAGCTGTTCGCCGGGACGCTCGAGTAGAGCCGCATGTTCTCGTCGTCGGGGGACAGGCTCGGTGCCTTGCGGAGCCCGTCACTGGGGAAGGTCAGGTCGGAGTAGGCCACGGTGTACTTGCCGCTGCGTATGTTCCCGGAGTTCGTGAAGATGGCGCTGGTCCGGGTGTCGTACTCCCACTTGCCCTTGGTCTTCTTCGTGTCGAGCGTGACGGCCTTCGGCCGGGCGAACACCGGCAGGTAGCGGGCCTCGAGTTCGAGGATCTCGATGGTCGCAGTCCGGTCCTTGCGCTTCACGTCGGCAGGCAGGCCGAGCCCGGGGTCCGGGATGGCGTTGAGCGGCTTCACCGATCCGCTGCTGGCCGAGCTGGGCTCGAATCCGGCCTGGGTCACCTTGTCGGCGACAGCCAGCCGCAGGTACGTGGCTGAGCCGTCGTCGCCGCTGGTCACCCGGGCCATCGGGATCTTCCTGTCGCGCATCAGCGAGCCTTTGAGCTGCGTGATCGGGTTGACCACCGTGGAGTTGCCGCTGCGGCCGGAGCCGGAGCCTCCGGGGCCGTCCCCGCCGTTGATCACGCCGAACTTGTCGAGGAAGCCCGAGCTGAGCCCCGGGATCAGCAGCGGGATCGCCACCGCGATCGCCAGCCCGGCCAGGCCCAGCCTGCGCCCGGCTGCCGCCATCGGCGAGGGTTCCCAGGCGTCGATGTCCTTGCCGTCGCCGCTGAACCGGCGGCCCCAGCGGCGCACCCGGTCGGTGTTGTCCGCGACCAGCAGCCACAGGTATCCGCCGGCCCCGAGCACGAACGGCACGATCGGCACACCCGTGTCGATCACGGCCACCGGCACCGAGTAGATCGCCAGCATCGGCAGCCCGGCGAGGGCAGGCCGCCGCAGCGTCACGGCGAACAGGTCGACCAGGCAGGCCACCACGCCCACCCCGAGCAGGGTGAGGAACTGGAGGGCCTCGCGGCTGGGCGCAGGCACGCCCACTTCCTGGATGTCGTTGCCCGCCCGGGTCAGCAGCTCGTTGAAGTGCCCGAAGACCCCGCCGGTGGGGATGATCCCCGCGATGGCGTGCCCGCCGCTGAACCGCGACGTGAGGAAGAGCAGCAGCACGCCCAGGGTGATCAGCGGCTGCGCCCAGGACGGGGCGCGCAGCGCCCGCGCGGTGACCGCGGCACCGGAGATGAGCACGATCACGATCACCGACAGGGTGACCAGCCAGCCCCAGCTCTCGAAGACCGTGGTCAGCGGGGCGATGGCCAGCAGGCTCGCCACCGCGGCGATGATCGCGACATGCCTGCGCTGGCTCATGACTGCACTCCCGTCGAGACGGTCTCGGCCATCGCCGCCCGGTACGCGAAGCCCTGGTTGCTGCGGGCGGCCTGCGGCCAGAGGGCGGGGAGCCTGGCGCCGTGCCCGGCACCCACGACCCGCCAGCCGGCCCGCAGCAGGGCGAGCGCGGAGGCCTCGTGGGCTCGCTGGGCCGCCTCGCGCTGGCTGGGCGGCAGCTGGAGCCAGGACGTGCTGTCGAGCAGGAGCGCCACACAGGTCGAGCCGGTGCGGCGCAGCCCGGCCAGCTGCTCGGCCTCCTCCGGGGTGACCAGGCCGAGGACGGCGATGATCAGGCCGCCGTCCGAGCGGCGCCGGATCCGTTCCATGAGGCGGCTGAGGTCGGGGCGGGTGGCCAGCTTGACCTCGGCCAGGTAGTCCAGGAGCGCGCCTTCGCCGTCGCCTTCGGTGGCGTCGATGTCGGCTCCGGTGTCGGTGACCATCCGCAGCTTGTAGCCCTCGCGGCGCAGGTGCAGCGCGATGCTGGCCGCTGCGGACACCGACCACTCGAAGCTGGAGGCCGGGCCCTCGCCGCGGTGGGCCGTCCCGCGGGTGTCGAGGACGATGGTCGCCTTCGACTCCCAGGGCTGCTCCTCGCGGCGGACCATGAGCTCGCCGACCCGGGCTGTGGAGCGCCAGTGCACCCGGCGCAGGTCGTCGCCGTGCCGGTACTCGCGGGTCGCCGTGTCGTCCTCGCCGTGCACGGCCACCGACCGGGCACGGCTCTCGCCCGACCCGGCGTACTCCCCGGCGAGCTTGATCTCGGGCAGTGCGGTGACCTGCGGGATGACCGTCAGGTTGTCGGTGGAGGGGAAGGAGCGGGTCAGCTCGCACAGCCCGAACGGGTCGGTCAGCCGGACCACCAGCGGCCCGACCTCGTACCGGCCACGCACGTCCGCCCGCACCGTGTACGCCACGGTCGACGTCTGGTGCGCGCCGAGCCGTTCGAGGACGAGCCGTGGCCGCGACCCGAGGGCGTAGGGCAGCCGGTCCTCCAGCAGCATCGTGCCGGTCGGGATGCGGGACATGTTCTGGAGCCGGAGCACGACCCGGGCGCTGGCCCCGACGGAGGCCCGGCGGGGGTCGAGCACCCGGCTGCACGCCAGCCGGTACTTGGTCCGTGACACGTAGAGCGCGGCCAGCAGTGGCACGGCCGCCAGGAGCAGGGCGATCCGGAGCAGGTCCTTCTCGCCGAGGAGGATGGCGGACAAGCCGGCCGCGCCCGCCGCGGCGAGGAAGGACCTGCCGCGGGTGGTGAGGCCGCTCAGTGCCTCGCGCACGGTTATCGCCTCCGGTTGTCGCGCGGGTCGGCGGGCAGCGGCAGCTTGTGCAGCAGGTCCGCGACGATGGCGTCGGTGGTGCGCCGGGCGAGCTGGGCCTCGGCGGTGGGGATCAGCCGGTGGGCGAGGACCGGCACGGCGAGCGCCTGGAGGTCGTCGGGGAGGACGAAGTCGCGGCCTTCGAGCGCCGCGACCGCCCGCGCGGTGCGCAGGAGCTGGAGGGTCGACCGGGGGCTGGCGCCGAGGCGGAGGTCGGAGGCCTCACGGGTCGCGGTGACCAGGTTGACCGCGTACTGCTTGATGCTGTCGGCGACGTGTACCTGCCGGCAGGTGACGATCAGGTCGCGGATCAGGTCGGCGTCGGCCACGGCCGACAGGTCGTCGAGCGGGTCGTGCGCGCCGTGGTGGTCGAGCATGGCCAGCTCGGCGCCCGCCGCCGGGTACCCCATCGCGATCCGGGCGGTGAACCGGTCGCGCTGGGCCTCGGGCAGCGGGTACGTGCCCTCCATCTCGATCGGGTTCTGCGTCGCGATCACCATGAACGGCGTCTGGAGGTGGTAGGTGTGGCCGTCGACGGTGACCTGCCGTTCCTCCATGCACTCCAGCAGCGCGGACTGGGTCTTCGGCGAGGCCCGGTTGATCTCGTCGCCGACGACCAGGTTCGCGAAGACCGCGCCCGGCTTGAACTCGAAGTCGTGCGTCTCCTGGTTGTAGACGCTGACCCCGGTGACGTCGCTGGGCAGCAGGTCGGGGGTGAACTGGATCCGGCGGACCGAGCAGTCGATCGACTTGGCCAGCGCCTTGGCGAGCTTGGTCTTGCCGACGCCCGGTACGTCCTCGATGAGGAGGTGGCCCTCGGCGAGCAGCACGGCGAGGGCGAGCCGGACGATGGCCGTCTTCCCCTCGATGACCTGCTCGATGTTGGCGACGATCGCGGACGTCGCCCGCAAGAGCTCGTCGGTGCTCAGCGCCGTGCCTGCCGTGCCGAGCTGTGCGCCGTACTCCTCGGCGGTGCGCGGGGTGGTCACCAGTGGCCTCCTCATTCACTTTGTTGGCCGGAGGGATCTCGTGTTGGCCGAAGGATGTGTCGCCCGGGAAAGCCTTGGGCAGCTGGCCCGGGGGTTTGGTCAGCTGGGAGGAATTTTCTCAGATCAACGGTGGTGTCCCGTCCCCGCGCGGCAACGGTTTTATTACCGTCCAGGAACAGGACAGGTGACTTTACTGGATCATGACTCGATCGTGACACCGGATCATGACTCCATCATCCTGACCAGATCGGCGAGGTCCTGCATCAGCCGTTCGGCCCGGCCGG
This sequence comes from Longispora albida DSM 44784, assembly GCF_000379825.1. Taxonomy (GTDB): domain Bacteria; phylum Actinomycetota; class Actinomycetes; order Mycobacteriales; family Micromonosporaceae; genus Longispora; species Longispora albida. The sequence continues at coordinate 139,405 of NZ_KB903833.1, read as the reverse complement.
CCCCCAGTGCCCGCTGGACCGCACGCTGCTGCCCCCGCGCAGCCGCAGCGCCTCTGTCCTGTAATTCTGCCCCTCGCTCGGAGAGGTAAACGACGACTTTGCGACGATCCGCCGGATCGTGTCGCCGGTAGACGAGGGCCGCGTCGACCAGCCGGTCGACGGCTTTCGTCACGGTGGGGTGCGGCATGAGCACCGCCGCTGCCAGGTCGCCCATCGGCTGCCCGGGGTTTTCGGCGAGAGCGCTGAGTATCCGCCATTGTTCGACGTTCAGCCCGTTTGCGCCGAGATGTTCGGTGAGGTCGCGATGCATCGCGCGTTCGGCGGCACTCAGCAGGTAGGCGAGGTGCGCTTCCAGTTTCACTGGCATCCGCTGCCCCTTCCCCGACCGTCTGCACAGGACGATACTCGGCCGATGCCCGGCGATGTGACCGTGATCAGCGACCTGCTGGAAGCGAAAGTGCTCGCGCCGGAACCTGGGGAGGCTCTGCGGGTCGGCTTCGCCGTGCCCCTGTCCGGCACGCTCGGCATGGTCGGCCCGGCCGCCCTGAACTGCGCGAGGCTCGCCGCGGCCGAGATCAACGCCGGCCCTGGCCTGCTCGGCCGGCCGGTGGAGCTGGTGCTGGTCGACAGCGGACGCAGCCCGGCGGAGGTGGTGTCCGACGTCAGGGACCTCGCCGGGGCCGGAGCGATCCATGCCCTGGTCGGCACACATGCCAGCGACGTCAGGGTGGCCCTCGCGCAGGCCGTGCCCCGCTCACTGCCCTACGTCTACACGCCACCATACGAGGGCGGCGAGACGTCCCCGGGCCTCTATCTGCTCGGTGAAACCCCGGAAAACCAATTAAGACCTCAAATTCATTATTTTGTACGCCGCCGGCGCACCCGCTGGGCGATGGTGGGCAACGACTATGTCTGGCCCCGCAAGCTCCACGCCGCCGCCCGCGCGTACGTGCGCTCGGCCGGCGGGGACGTGGTCGCCGAGCGGTGTGTCCCGCGCGGGCTGGACGACCCGCAGCCGCTGGTCGACGTGATCGCCAGGTCGGGGGCCGACATCGTGCTGCTCACCCTGATCGGCGCGGACCTCGTCACCTTCAACCGGGCGTTCGCGGCCAGCGGGCTGGCCGGCCGGGTGACCCGGTTCGCCGCCGCGCTGGAGGAGAACGGGCTGCTCGGCTGCGGGGGCGACGACTCGGGAGAGCTGTACGCGAGCCTCGGTTATTTCGCCGGCCGGGAATCGGCCTTTTCCGCCAGGTACGAGAAAGAGTTTGGTTTTCATGCTCCTGTTCCCGGCGGCCACGCTGAGGGCTGCTACGGGGGTTTCCAGTTGCTGGCCGCGCTGGTGAACAATGCCGGCAGCCTGCACGCGGCGGACATCGACCCGGTGTCGGACGGGGTGAGTGCTGCTGGTGGCCGGGGAGTTCTGACTCTCGTGGACAGGCACGTGCGGCAAGCAACATACCTGGCCAGGGCGGATGGCCTGTTCTTTGAGATCGTTAAAACTTTCTCGTGAAATCTTTTCTGCAGAAAGCTTTGGGGCTACTGTGCGCCAATGGCATCCCCCTCGCTGGAGCGGTTCGGGTACACCCAGGAACTACGCCGCTCGCTCACGTTCACGGACCTGCTGTTCTACGGCCTGATCTTCATGGTCCCGATCGCGCCGTTCGGCATCTTCGGCGGCGTGTACCAGCGTTCGGGCGGCATGGTGGCGCTCGCCTACGCCATCGGTGCCGTCGCGATGATGTTCACGGCACTGTCCTATGTGCAGATGTCGCGGGCGTTCCCGGTCGCCGGGTCCGTGTACAGCTACGCCGGCCGGGGCATCGCGCCGCCGGTCGGTTTCCTGGCGGGCTGGGCCATCCTGCTCGACTACCTGATGATCCCGGGCCTGCTGTACCTGATCGCCTCGGTCGCCATGCACTCCACGATCCCCGCCGTGCCGATCTGGCTGTGGCTGGTCGGCTTCGTCGTGGTCAACACCGCCGTCAACCTGCTCGGCATCAAGCTCACCGCGACCGTCACCAAGGTACTGCTGGCCGGTGAGCTGATCGTCCTCGCGATCTTCCTGGCGGTGGGCATCGGCGGCCTGCTGGCCGGCAAGGGCACCGGCAAGGCGATGACCGTCCTCTACAACGGCGACCAGTTCTCCTGGTCCCTGATCCTCGGCGCGGTCTCGGTCGCCGCGCTGTCCTTCCTGGGCTTCGACGGCATCGCGATGCTCGCGGAGGAGAACAAGGAGGAGGAACGCCAGCTCGGCCGGTCGATGATCGCGGCACTCGGCCTCGCGGGCCTGCTGTTCATCGTGCAGACCTGGGTGGCTTCGATGTTCGTGAAGGACCCGGCGGCCCTGATCAAGGACGGCGACCCGGCAGGCACGGCCTTCTACGACGCGGCGGAGGTGGCCGGCGGCCACTGGCTGGCAGTACTCACCGCCGTGACCACCGCGATCGCCTGGGGCTTCGCCGACTCGCTCGTCGCGCAGGTCGCCACGTCCCGGCTGATCTACGCGATGGCCCGTGACCGGCAGCTGCCCCGCTTCCTCGCGAAGATCAGCGTGCGGCGGGGCGTGCCGGCCAACGCCGTCTTCCTCGTCTCCGCCCTGTCACTGGCCCTCGGCCTGTACGTCAACAGCCGGGCCGACGGCATCCCGCTGCTCAGCTCGCTCATCAACTTCGGCGCGCTGATCGCCTTCGGAGTCCTGCACATCTCGGTGATCTGGCACCACGTGCTCCGCAACCGCAGCCGCGACTACCTGCGCCACCTGGTACTCCCGCTGATCGGCTTCGGCATCCTCGCCGCGATCGTGTTCCACGCCGACCTGTCGGCGATCCGCGCGGGACTGGCGTGGCTGGGGGCCGGGGTGGTTATCCTCGTCATCCTGTACCTGACGGGACGCAAGCCGAAGCTCTCCGGGATGGGCTCTTGAACCTGATCACGTACCGGCCGCAGCCGGAAGACTACGCGTACACCTTCGGCGGCAGGCCGCCCGTCGCCCGGGTCCGGCCCGGCGACGCCCTGGCCGTCTACACGGAGGACTGCTTCGGCGGCAGGGTGCTCGGCTTCGGCGACCTGCCGTCCCAGGTGTGCCAGTTCCCGTACCTGAACCCGGTCACCGGCCCCTTCCACGTCGAGGGCGCCGAGCCCGGTGACACGCTGGCCGTGCACTTCGTGTCGATCACCCCGGCGCGGGACCGGGCGGTGTCGACGACGTTCCCGCACTTCGGGGCGCTGACCGGCTTCGCGACCCTCCAGCCCGCCCTGGAGGAACGCGTCTGGGTCTACGACCTGGACCTGGCGCGCGGTGTCGTCGTGTACAGCGCGCGGAACTCCGAGTACACAGTGGAGCTTCCCCTCGACCCGATGCACGGCACGGCCGGCGTGGCCCCGGCCGCCAGCGAGGCCCGGATGACCATCACGCCTGGCGCGCACGGCGGCAACATGGACAGCCCGGAACTCCGGGCCGGCGTGACCGCGTACTTCGGCGTGAACGTGCCGGGTGCCATGTTCTCCCTCGGCGACGGGCACGCCCGGCAGGGCCACGGCGAGGTGTGCGGGACGGCCGTCGAGTCGGCCATGAACACCGTGGTGATCGTGGACCTGGTCAAGGGGTACACGACGCCGTGGCCGAGGCTGGAGACCGACGACGCGATCATGTCGACCGGCTCGGCCCGCCCGCTGGAGGACGCCTACCGGCTCAGCCAGCACGACCTGGTCACCTGGGCCTGCGGCCTGACCGGGCTCGACGCCCTCGACGCGTACCAGCTCGTCAGCCAGGCCGGGGAGGCTCCCGTCGGGAACGTGTGCGATCCCGCGTACACGATGGTCGCCAAGCTGCCGAAGCGCTACCTGCTCGGCGGCACGCCGTACGAGGGCACCCACGCCAGGCTCCGCGCTCTCGCCAGGAGCCTGTGATCCTGCATGATCGCTGACGATCTGTTCTTCCTCGGCAACGGGCACGTGCACGTCCCGCACCTCGGCATCGCCCTCGGTGCGGGACTGCTCGCCGACCTGGTCCTCTCCGGCCGGATCGGCGTGAGCGAGCACGGCAGGCTGGCCATCTACGACCGTCAGCCCACCGGCTGGCCCTTCGCCGACAGCGTCCTCGGTGCGCTGATCACGTCCCCGGACACGGCACTGGGGGAGTGGCTGCGGATCATCGGCTCCGACGCGTGGGACCGGGTCTCCGGCGGCCTCCTCGCCTCCGGCACGCTCCGCCGCGTCACCACCCGCAAGCTCCTGGTCCCGGTGACCAAGCTAGAACCGGCCGACCCCGAACTCCTGGGCCGCCTCCGCGCCCGGCTCCGCTACGCCGTCCACGCCGGCGAGCTGACCGAGGCCGACGCGGCGCTGATCTGCCTGGCCCAGGTACTCCAGATCGAGGGCAGGGCCTTCCTCGACGGCGTACCGAAAACCGTCTCCGCCCTCGCCGGCGCCCTGCACCCGGCACTCCGCACCATCGTCACGACAGCCTCGGCCACCATCGCCTCCAACGCCACGTCCGCCTACCGGTGACCCCGCCGGGCCGAGCTACATTCGCAGGATGATCGACTTCGAGATCACTGACGACCCGGCGCGCATCGACCGGGACGCTGCCTACGCCTACCTCTCCGAGCATGTCTACTGGGGACGGTGGCGGACCCGCGCCGACTTCGACGTCCACGTCGACGGCGCCTGGCGGGTCGTGGGGGCCTTCGCCGACGGCAGGATGATCGGCTTCGCCCGGGCACTGTCCGACGGCCTCGCCCTCGCGTACCTCGCCGACGTGTACGTCGAGGACGCCTACCGTGGCCACAAGATCGGCGAGGCGCTGGTCCGAGCCATGATCGACGAGGGCCCCGGCAAGAACTTCCGCTGGATGCTGCACACCTCCGACGCCCACGGGCTGTACGGGAAGTTCGGCTTCGCCAAGCCCGACGACTCGTACATGGAACGCCCCGCGTCCTCCCGCTTCGGCTACCAGGAGCGGTAACTCGCCACCCTGGTCGTGGGGCAGTGTCTACTGGCCGCGCTGGCTGGTCAGGTCATCAGGTGGGCCATCCTGGCGAGTGGCTGGAGGTCAATGTCCATCGGCCAGGGATCCTCCAGCTTGATCCGCGTGCTGAACTCGCCGGCCAGTTCGTATACCCCGCCATTCGCTGAGATCTGATGCGCCGTGACCCTCAGGGTCGGCCGGGTTTCGATCCGCCAGAACCAGGGGATCCCTGCCTGTGCGTACTGAGCCGGTTTCGTGATCCGGTCCATGCTGGTCGTGGACGGGGAAACGATCTCTGCCGCGAGGATCACCTGGCTGGGGGCGACCCGGCACGGGGGCCGGGCGGCATCCATGACGTCCGCCGTGACGACCAGCAGGTCGGGAACGTATCTCAGGGTTTCCTTGAGTTTGATCTCCACAGCCTGTGTGACGAGGTATTCCTCAGGTGCTGACAGCGCAAGCTGGGTCATGAGGAGCCCGGCGAAAGTCTGGTGGGGAATGCTGGGGGTCGGGGTCACGTGCAGAACTCCGTCGATCAGCTCGCGGCGTGTGCCATCCTCCGGCAGCGCCTCGTACTCCTCGGGCGTCATGCCGCCGCTGAGGTAGTCGATCGCCAGGGCCATGTCGGGCTCTCCGTCGGTAGGGGTTGGCTTGTCTTCGGACATCTGTTCGTCCTCGCCATCACATTAGTCGCCGTTTGTCCAAGATCGCCACGCGTCTGAGCGCCGAGCGCCCATACCAGTTATGATGCCAGCATGGCTAGGTTCTTCCTGCTCCTTAGCAAGCCGTGCTGACCGGAGGTCCTCCACAGCACGGCTACCCCTCCTGCGTGAGGGGTTTTTTCATGCCCCGAATCGGGGGCCGCCCGGGGACCGGGCACCGACCAGGCCAACCCCAACACCCACGAGGCGGAAAGAGACGATGAGCGCGCAGGCAGAAGACACCCCGGCCTTCCGGTACACCGCGCAGATGGCTCAGGACATCGAGCTGCGCTGGCAGGAGCACTGGGCGAAGACCGGCACGTTCCACGCACCCAACCCGGCTGGCGACCTGGCCGACCCGGCGCACCCGCGCAGCGGTGCCCCGAAGCTGTTCGTGATGGACATGTTCCCGTTCCCGTCCGGGGCTGGCCTGCACGTCGGGCACCCGCTGGGGTACATCGCGACCGACGTGTACAGCCGGTTCCAGCGGATGGCCGGCTTCAACGTGCTGCACCCGATGGGCTTCGACGCGTTCGGGCTGCCGGCCGAGCAGTACGCGGTGCAGACCGGTGCCCACCCGCGGATCACGACCGAGAAGAACATCGAGCGGTACAAGGAGCAGATGCGCCGCGTCGGCCTGGGCTACGACGAGCGGCGGTCGTTCGCGACCATCGACCCTGAGTACTACAAGTGGACCCAGTGGATCTTCCTGAAGATCTTCAACTCCTGGTTCGACCCCCAGGCTGGCAAGGCTCGCCCGATCGAGACCCTGATCGCCGCGCAGGAGGGCACGCCGGAGTGGGCGACCAAGTCCCCGGCAGAGAAGAAGGCGTTCGTCGACGCGCACCGGCTGGCCTACATCTCCGAGGCTCCGGTCAACTGGTGCCCCGGCCTGGGTACCGTCCTGGCCAACGAGGAGGTCACGGCAGACGGCCGCTCCGAGCGCGGCAACTTCCCGGTCTTCAAGCGCAGCCTGAAGCAGTGGATGATGCGGATCACCGCGTACGGCGACAGGCTGCTGGCCGACCTGGACGGCCTGGACTGGCCCGAGTCCATCAAGACGATGCAGCGCACCTGGATCGGCAAGTCGACCGGCGCGCACATCGACTTCGGTTCGGCCGCTGGTGCCATCCGCGTCTTCACCACCCGCCCGGACACCGTCTTCGGCGCGACGTACCTGGTCCTGGCGCCCGAGCACACCCTGGTCGACGCGCTGGTCCCGGCCGAGTGGCCCGAGGGCACGCACGACGTGTGGACCGGCGGGCACGCCACCCCGGCCGAGGCCGTCGCCTCCTACCGCCGGTTCGCCGCCGCCAAGAGCGACGTCGAGCGGCAGGCCGACGCGAAGGAGAAGACGGGCGTCTTCATCGGCGCGTACGCCACCAACCCGGTGAACGGCGCGCGGACCCCGATCTTCGTCGCGGACTACGTGCTGGCCGGGTACGGCACCGGCGCGATCATGGCTGTCCCGGCCCAGGACGAGCGGGACTACGAGTTCGCCGAGGTCTTCGAGCTGCCGATCATCCGTACCGTCCAGCCGCCGGCCGGCTGGGAGGGCAAGGCGTTCACCGGCGACGGCCCGGCCGTCAACTCCGGCATGCTGGACGGGCTGGGCGTCACCGAGGCCAAGGCGAAGATCATCGAATGGCTGGAGGCGAACGGGCACGGTACCGGCGCCACCACCTACCGCCTGCGCGACTGGCTGTTCAGCCGCCAGCGGTACTGGGGCGAGCCGTTCCCGATCGTCTACGACGCCGAGGGCTTCGCGCACGCTGTCCCCGAGTCGATGCTGCCGGTCGTGCTGCCCGACATCGACGACTTCTCGCCGAAGACCTTCGAGCCCGACGACGCGGACAGCTCGCCGGAGCCGCCGCTGGGCCGCGCCACCGACTGGATCACGGTCGAGCTGGACCTGGGTAACGGCGACGGGCCGCAGCAGTACCGCCGCGAGACCAACACCATGCCCAACTGGGCGGGCTCCTGCTGGTACGAGCTGCGCTACCTGGACCCGCACAACGCGGAGTCCTTCGTGGACCCGGCCAACGAGGCCTACTGGATGGGCCCGCAGGGTCCCGGCGACCCGGGCGGCGCCGACCTGTACGTCGGCGGCGCCGAGCACGCCGTCCTGCACCTGCTGTACGCGCGCTTCTGGCACAAGATGCTGTTCGACCTGGGCTACGTCTCCTCGTCCGAGCCGTTCCGCAAGCTGTTCAACCAGGGCATGATCGACGCGTACGCCTACCAGGACGACCGTGGCTTCTACGTCGACGCCCACGAGGTCACCGAGCAGGGCGGCAAGTACTTCTTCGAGGGCCAGGAGGTCAGCCGCCGGGCCGGCAAGATGGGCAAGTCGCTGAAGAACGTCGTGACCCCCGACGAGATGTGCGAGGAGTACGGCGCGGACACCTTCCGGGTGTACGAGATGGCGATGGGCCCGCTGGACGTGTCCCGCCCGTGGGAGACCAGGGCCGTCGTCGGCTCGCAGCGTTTCCTGCAGCGTGCCTGGCGCCTGATCGTCGACGAGGAGACCGGAGCCCTGCGCGTCACGGACACCGCTCCCGACACCGAGACGGCCAAGGAGCTGCACAAGACGATCGACGGCGTGCGCGGCGACTACACGAACCTGCGTTTCAACACCGCCATCGCCAAGATGATCGGGCTGACCAACCACCTGACCAGCCTGCCGGCCGCGCCCCGCGAGGCGGCCGAGGCCCTGGTCCTGATGATGGCCCCGGTCGCCCCGCACGTCGCGGAGGAACTGTGGTCCCGCCTGGGCCACGCCGACTCCCTGGCCTACACGGACTTCCCGGCCGCCGACCCCGCGCTGCTGGTCGCCGAGACCGTCACCTATCCGGTGCAGGTCAACGGCAAGGTCCGTGGCCGGATCGAGCTGCCGGCCGGCACGCCGGAGGCCGAGATCCAGGCCGCCGCGCTGGCCGAGGTCACCGGCTCACTGGCCGGCAAGGAGCCGAAGAAGGTCATCGTGGTCAAGGGCCGCATGGTCAGCGTCGTCGTCTGATCCCAGGCACGCCTGACGCAGGGCACAGAAGAGGGGGTGGCTTCCGGGCCACCCCCTTCTCCCTGCGTGCTCAGCAACCTCAGCAGCCGCCGAGCCGGCACGCCGTGACGGTCCGGTAGGCGGACCCGTCCGAGCACAGGTACCAGGTGACCTTCCGTACGTACGCCCCGGCGCACCGCTCACAGTTCGTCGCGTCCACCCAGCAGGACGCGGCGGCGGCACGCGCCTTCGGCACGAGCAGCCCGAGCATCCGGTCAGTCAGCTTCCCCAGCATGGCAACCTCCATCACATAGACAGTCATGAAAGTCTATGTGGACAGTTGCCCAAGTCAATCACTCCGCCCAACCTGGCAGCCTCCAGCAACGAGCCGCAGGCCAAGAAAGGCCCACCAAACCCCAAACCCATAATTTTGTACCGGAATCGCAGCCCCCGGCACCCGCCAGCGCCCCCGGAGCCCCCCGGCGAAGCGCAAGGCTCAGCTCACACCAGCGCCAGCTCGTCCGACCCCAGCCACGTCAGCTGGACACCCTCGGCCGCAGCGTCCTGGGCCAGCAGTTCCCGCACGCTCTGGAGCGTCAGGGTCAGCGCCTGGAGCGCGTCCACGCCGAAGATCGCCCGGATCTCCCCGTCGCCGACCCCGCTGATCTGGTGCGCGCAGTACCAGTCGCCCGGCGTGGCCGGGTCGGGGGCCGGTTTGCCGATCCTGAGCAGTACCGGATAGGTCTTGCCGTCGGCGTGGTGGGCGGTGAGCTGACGCTCCGCGATGATCTCGCCCAGCTCGTAGGTCTTCATACCTCGATCGTCCCCCGCCGGCCGCTCACTGTCCGGGGTTCAACCAAGATCTTCAAACCCTTACCGGAGGGCGGCCAGCCGCTCCCCGCGCAGCTTGGACGGCCACTCGTCGGCCAGCGGCGGCAGCGCGGCCCCCACGATCCACGACAGCAGCAAGTCGGCCAGTGCCGGATTCCGTGCCAGCGCCGGCCCGTGCAGGTAGGTCCCGAGCATCCGCCCCGACCACACGCCCTCGGTCGCCCCGTCGTTGCCGATCCCGTGCGTGACCGTCGCGAGTGGACGGACGCCCGGCCCGAGATGCGTGCGCCCGCCGTGGTTCTCGAAGCCGGTCAGCGCCGGCACACCCAGCTCCGGCGTCACCTCACCTGACAGCTCGCCGACGGCCCGGGTCTCGCCCCGGTCGGACCGCATGTCCACCAGCTCCAGCCCGGCGTACTGCTCACCGTTGCCGTAGAACGAGTTCCCCAGCAGCTGGTACCCGGCGCACACCGCGAACACCGCGGCGCCCCGCGCCACGGCCCGGCCCAGGCCACCGTCCGCGCGCAGCCGCTCGGCAGCCAGCACCTGCGGCCGGTCCTCGCCCCCGCCGAGCAGGTAGATGTCGCCGCTCTCCGGGAGCGCCTGGTCGTAGTTGACGCCCATGGCCTCGACGGCCAGCCCGCGCCGCCGCGCCCGCTGCTCGAGGATGAGCAGGTTGCCCCGGTCGCCGTACGTGGACAGCAGATCCGGGTAGACCCACACCAGCCGGATAGCCTCAGTTGACACGGTCAAGCTCCGCTCGGATGTCCTGGAACGCTGTGTAGTTGGCGACGACCTCCAGCCGCCCCGGCCCGGCCGCACGCAGCGCGGCCGGGAAGTCCGGAACGTGCTCGAAGGCGACCTCGTTGATGTCCAGCCGCACGCACAGGTCGTATGCCCGGTCCCCGCAGACCAGCACCCGCCGGCCGTGCAGCGGGCTGAAGTCCACGTCGTACAGCCAGGACGTGTCGAGCCCGTCGGGGTCCCGCGCGTTGATCGCCAGCAGGACGGGGCAGCCCGGCTCGACCATGTCGAGAGCCTCCAGCCAGCCGGCCGGGTTCTTGGCGAGCAGCAGCCGGATGGTGTGCCCGTCCTTCACCACCGTCGCGTACCGCCCGGCGATCGACGCGACCTGCGCGAGCCGGGGGAGCGCGTGCGCCGGGTCGACGCCGAACTGGGCGGCCACGGCCAGCGCCGTCGCGGCGTTCGCCTTGTTGACCCGCCCCGGCAGCTGCAGCGTGACCTCGAACCGCCGCCCGTCCGGCGCGATCACCGCACCGGCCTCGTCCAGCGACCACTGCGGTACCGGCCGGCGCAGCTCACACCCTGGGCAGGCCCAGCCGGCGCCCTGCCGGTCGAGGTGCCGCCCGCAGTTCGGGCAGACGAAGGAGTCCTCCTGCCAGCGCTGCCCCGCCGCCACCCAGGTCACGGACTTCGCGGCCGAGGCCGCCCACACGATCATCGGGTCGTCGCAGTTGGCGACGACGTGGGTGTCCACACCGGACAGCACCCCGCGCCAGGTCTCGGCCATCATGCCGACCTCCATCGCGCGGTCCATCTGGTCGCGGGAGAGGTTGAGCAGGGCGACGACCCTGGGCTGGGTCTGGGGCAGGACGTGCCGCAGGTAGTGCTCGTCGACCTCCAGCACGGCCAGCTTCGCCTTCGCCGGAGCCTGGGCGAGAGCCGTGGTGTGGCCGGTCGGCATGTTCGCGCCGAAGCTGTTCGTGGCGACCTCGCCCAGCACGCCCATCGCCGCCGCGACGAACCGGGTGGTCGTCGTCTTCCCGTTCGTCCCGCTGACCAGGGCGACCTGCCGCCCCCTGGCGAGCAGCGCGAGGAGCTGGGGCTCGACTTTCAGCCCGACCCGGCCGCCGATCACGGAGCCGTCGCCGCGGCCGGTGGCCCTCGACAGCGCCGCGGCGCTCTTCAGCAGGGTGGTGGCGAGCTTGGCCCGCAGGGGCAGATCAGCGGTCACCGCCCCAGCCTAGCCGCGCGCGCCAACCCAGCCTCCGCCTGCCCCTGTACCCCTCGCGCGCCTGCCCCGCGCAAATCCAGTTGCGTACCCGGCCGGATCGCCGGAGCCTGGCACGGTGCGTGATCTCTTCGCCAATCGGCGGTTCATGACCTTCTGGCTCGGCCAAGCCGTGAGCGTCCTCGGCGACGGCATGACCCCGATCGCGATGGCGACCCTGGTCCTCGCGCACTACGGGAAGTCGGCCTTCGGCCTCGTCCTGGCCTGCTACTCGGTCGGCTTCGCCGTCGCGACACTGTTCGGCGGGGTGATCGCCGACCGGTACTCGCGCACGCTCGTCATGGCGCTCGGTGACGCGATCCGGCTGTCCGTCGTCGTCGGCTACGTGCTGCTGGCCGGCAAGGCCCCGCTCGCCGTCCTCGGTACCCTCTCGGTGCTCGGCGGGCTCGGCTCCGCGCTGTACCTCCCGGCCTTCCGCGCCTCGCTGTCCCAGCTCCTCGAGCCCGAACAGCTCCGGCAGGCCAACGCGATGCAGGGCCTGCTCAACAAGGGCGCCTTCGCGCTCGGCGGCGCGCTCGCAGGCCTGCTGGTCGCCACGGTCGGCCCGAAGTGGGCGTTCGCGGTGGACGGGGCGACGTTCGCCATCTCCATCGTCACGCTGTTGTTCATCCGGCTGCCCCGCGTCGGGGAGCGTCCGTCGGGGGCCAACCCGTTCCGTGAGTTCTTCGGCGAGCTCGCCGACGGCGTCAGGGCCGTGTGGGCCCGGCCGTGGGTGGCCGTGGTGATGGGGCAGGGCACGGTACAGGTGCTCGCGGGATTCGCGCCGATCGCCGTGCTGCTGCCGATCGTGGCGCTCGACCGGTACGGGGCGGCGGGCTACGGGGCGCTCGCGTTCTGCCAGGGCGCGGGAAGCGTCGTCGGCTCGCTGCTGATGCTCAGGTACCGGCCGAAACTGCCCGGCCTGTCGGCCATGCACGCCGTGGCGCTCTTCGCCCCGATGTGCCTGGGCCTGGCCCTCCCGCTTCCACTGTGGATATACCTCGGCTTCCAGGTACTGGGCGCCGCCGGCATCTCCGTCTTCTTCGCCCTGTGGATCTCGGCCCTGCAGCAGGAGTTCCCGGCCGAGCTCCAGGGCAGGGTGTTCTCCCTCGACACTCTGCTGACCTTCGTGCTCAACCCGATCGGCCTCGCGCTCACCCCCTGGCTGGCCGGCGTGATCGGCGTCCCGGCTCTCGGGATCGGGGCCGCGATAGTGATCGTCTTCTTTTCCTATGTGGTACTCGTGGTGCCCGGCGTAGCGGCCTTCCGCACCCCTCCACATCCCTCCACCCCCGCCGCCAAACCCGCTCAGGAGCCCTCCCTCAGTAGCTGAAATTTCCCCAATATGGTGGTTTGACGGGCGGCGACACGCTGTCGATTAGCCGACCGCAACCGGCGGAACCCTTCTGCCCTCCACCCCCCTCCACCCCCTCTGACCTGGGCGTTTACCTGCCTTTCAGGTTCGGAGTGGGCTGTTTCGCCGTTGCAGGTGGAGGGAAGTGGAGTACAGTGGAGCGCATTGGCGGGGCTGGGAGGCTCTGCCGGTCACTCCGTCCCAGGGGCAGGGAGGTGCCGGATGTTCCTCGGCACGCACACCCCGCGCCTGGACGAGAAGGGCCGGCTGATCCTGCCGGCCAAGTTCCGGGATGAGCTCGCGGGAGGTCTCGTGATCACGAAAGGGCAGGAACACTGCCTCTACGTGTTCCCGATGGCTGAGTTCAAGCGGATCGCCGAGCAGCTGCACACCACGCCGATGACGCACAAGGCGGCTCGGGCGTACAGCCGGGTGTTCTTCGCCAGCGCGCACGACGAGGTGCCGGACAAGCAAGGCCGGGTCACAGTGCCCGTCCACCTGCGTAACTACGCGGGGCTCGACCGGGATCTGGTCGTGATCGGGGCGAGCAGCCGGGTGGAGATCTGGGACGCGGCGGCATGGGCGTCCTATCTCGAGGAAAGCGAAGACGATTTCGCCGACATCGAGGAGGGGGTGCTGCCCGGGGGGCTCTGACGCGAGCCGGGGACACAGTTTTCCCAGCGCGCGTCACACACGCCGTGAAGGCGCGGTGACCGTGCCGCGAGATTGCCTGGCGCCACTTCCCCGGCGCCAGGAAATCTCGCGGCACGGAGCCGAGGACAAGGGGGGTTGAGATGAAGGACCGCGCACCACGACGCCGGCCGGCCGAGGCCGCGGTGGAGCACACGCGAGGCACCCACGTGCCCGTCCTCCTCGACCGGATCCTCAGGATCCTGACCCCGTCCCTCGAAGGCCGCGAAGCCGTCTGCGTGGACGCCACTCTCGGGCTCGGTGGGCACACCGAGGCACTTCTCCAGGCATTTCCCCAGCTCACCGTCGTGGGCCTCGACCGTGACCCGGAAGCGCACCGTCGTTCCGCCGAGCGCCTCGCGCCCTTCGGCGACCGGTTCCGCCCGGTGCACGCGGTCTACGACGAGTTCACCAGCGTGCTCGACCGGCTCGGCTACGAGCGGATCGACGCGGCGCTCTTCGACCTCGGGGTGTCCTCACTGCAGCTCGACGAGGCCAGCCGTGGCTTCGCCTACGCGCAGGACGCCCCGCTGGACATGCGGATGGACCCGACCAGGGGCCGTACCGCAGAGGACATCGTCAACGAATACTCCGCCGGTGACCTGGCCCGGATCCTCCGGGTCTACGGCGAGGAGAAGTTCGCGTCCAGGGTAGCCGCCGCCATCGTGCGCGAGCGGAGCCGTGAGCGGCTGACCTCGTCGTCCCGCCTGGCCGAGCTGGTCCGCGAGTCGATTCCGGCCGCGGCCCGCCGGACGGGTGGGCATCCTGCGAAACGGACATTCCAAGCGCTTCGTATTGAAGTCAACGAGGAACTGTCCGCATTGGAAACGGCGCTGCCCGCCGCGCTCGACGCGCTGCGGCCCGGTGGCCGGATCGCGGTACTGGCGTATCACTCCTTGGAAGACCGCATCGTGAAACGGGAGCTGGTGGCGCGATCGCGTTCCACCAGCCCGCTGGACCTGCCGGTGGAGCTGCCTGAGGGCGCAGCCGAGTTCCGGCTTCTCACCCGGGGCGCCGAGCCGCCGTCGGAGGCCGAGATCGCAGAGAATCCGCGGTCGGCCTCCGCGAAGCTCCGCGCCGCCGAGCGCATTCGTTATTCGCCGGGCCGCGGGGGGCGGGCCGGCACAGGGGAGGACACCACATGAGCGCGGCCGTTGCGCGGAACATCCCGCCGGAAGACGATCACCCGCCGGTTGTACCGGCACGCCGGCCGACCAGGGCCGGCATCTCCGACCAGCCAGCACCCGCCCGCCGTGGCGGCCGCAGGCTGACCCTGGTCACAGAGGACATCGGCGACGAGTTCGCCGGAGTCGAGCCGGGCCGCCCGGCTCAAGCCAAGCCGAAGCCCAGGCAGCAAGCGCCGAAGGAGCCGGACAGCAGGGTACGCACGGAGGGGTCTGCGGCACTCAAGCCGAAGAAGGCCGAGCCGGAGCAGGCCAAGGCCGAGCCGGTGAAGGCCGCCGAGCTGACCCTGGCCCCGCCGGCCCCGGTCGCCACGGCCAGGATGCCGTTCGTCGTGCTCACCCTCGGGCTGATCGTCAGCGGCATCGTCGGCCTGCTCCTGCTCAACATCCAGATCAACCAGGACGCCTTCGAGCTCCAGCGGCTGCGCGACAAGCAGACCGAGCTGGACAGCCAGGAGCAGCAGCTCAACAAGGACCTGGCGAAGAAGGAGGCCCCGGGCAACCTGGCGGCCGAGGCTGCCAGGCTGGGCATGGTCCCGATCGGCAGCCCGGCGTACATCGTGCTCCCGGACGGCCGGACGATCGGCGTACCGCAGCCGGCGGGGCAGCCGAGGAGGTAACGGCAGGTGGCCACGGACCGGGGCAGGCCCAGAGAGCGCACGGAGCGGGACGGCAACGTCGTCCCGCTCCGCGGCCGTAGTGCCATGTCCGACGCCCGGCGGTACACGCCGCGGGCGAAGACGTTGCGCGAGGCCGGGGACGAGGCGCGTCCCCAGTTGCGGGTCGTGCCCGTGCCGGAGGAGGGGACGGCCGAGGCTCCGGCCCCGCCCGGCACACCGCCACCCAGGCCCCGCCCGGCCCGGCGCGGCCAGGGGGAGCAGCCTGAGCCGGCGGCGCGCAGGGCTCCGGCGGCCGGCCAGGGGAAGAAGGCAGCGGGTACACAGAAAAAGAAGGCAACGGCGCGCAAGCCCGGCAGGAAGCCGGTGCGTCTCGGGCCTGTGGCGAAGTGGCTCCTGGGCCGGGACGGGAAGAAGGCCCGGCTGACCGATCCGCGGCGCAGGCTCCGGCTGAGCGCTGCGCTGCTGCTCCTGCTGTTCGCGGCGGTGGGCGGCAGGCTGATCCACCTCCAGGTGACGAAGGCCGCGGAGTATTCGGCGAACGGCCTGGTGGGGCGGCTGGCGAAGCGGACGATCCCCGCGCCGCGCGGCCCGATCCTCGACCGCAAGGGCGCGGTGCTCGCGCACAGCGTCGAGGCGCGGCTGGTCTTCGCCGACCCGCCGCTCGTCGAGAACGTCTCCGAGGTGGCGGAGAAGCTGTCGCCGCTGCTCGCGATGTCCAAGACCGACCTGTGGCAGAAGCTCCAGGTGACCAAGCTGGACAACGGCCAGCCCAACCGGTACGTGGTGCTGCAGCGCGGCGCGGACATCAGCACGGGCGACGCGATCGAGGCGCTGAACCTGGCCGGTGTCGGCGTGCGGCGCGACTTCAAGCGCGAGATGCCGGGCAACGACCTCGCGGCCAACGTGGTGGGCCGGGCGGGCACCGACGGGCGCGGCCTCAACGGGCTGGAGTCCAGCCTGGACAGTTACCTCTACGGGCGAGACGGCACGGAGGAGTTCGAGGCGTACCGGGGCGAGCTGAAGATCCCCAGCGGCTTCTACCGGGAGACGCCGGCCAGGCCCGGCAGCACCGTGCAGCTCACGATCGACAACGATCTTCAGTTCCAGGCGCAGCAGATGCTGACCGAGAAGATGCTCAAGCACAACGCGAAGTTCGCCTGCGCTGTGGTGATGGATGTGAAGACCGGTGAGCTGCTCGCGCTGGCCAGCACGCCCGGCTACGACCTGGCCAACCCGCAGGACGAGCCGAAGCCGGACTCGTGCACCCAGGTCGCGGTGGAGCCCGGTTCGGTGCACAAGGCGATCACGATCGGCGGGGCGCTCCAGGAGGGCGTGGTCAAGCCCGACGACCTGATCTTCACCGAGCCGACGATCCGCAAGGGCGACACGACGTACGAGGACACGCACTGGCACGACCCGAAGAACATGACACTGCCGGGCATCTTCGCGCACTCCAGCAACGTCGGCACGATCCACATCGCCGACAAGCTCGGACCGCAGAAGCTGTACGAGTACCAGCAGCGCTTCGGGCTGGGCAAGAAGACCGGCCTGGGCCTGCCCGGCGAGTCGCCCGGCCTGGTCCAGCCGCCGGAGAACTGGTCGGGCAGCAGCTCGGGCTCGATCCCGATCGGCCACGGCGTCTCGGTCACGCCGATCCAGATGACGGCGGCGTACGCGGCGATCGCCAACGACGGGGTGTACGTCCAGCCGCACCTCGTCGCCTCGACCACCGCCTCCGGCGGCAAGCCGAAGCCCGTCGTCCTCAACCCGTCCCACAGGGTCCTCGACCCGCAGCACGCCAAGGAGCTGCGGACGATGATGGAGGCCGTGACCTCCCAGAACGTGGATGGCGCGACCGGCAAGGGCGCCGCGATCGCCGGGTACCGGGTGTCCGGCAAGACCGGCACCGGCAAGCTCGTCGGCCCCGACGGCAAGTACGCGCCGGGCGAGGTGGCCTCCTTCGTCGGCATGGCCCCGGCGGAGGCGCCCCGGTACGTGGTGGCCGTGTTCGCGTACTCCCCGGGCGGGGAGGGCGGGACGATCGCTGCCCCGGTTTTCAAGGATGTGATGCGTTCCACCCTGCTCCGGTACGCTGTGCCCCCGTCTGAGGGTAAAGCACCGGATTTCAAGGTGTACGGCTAGCGGCCGGGTGTGGTGCTGCGTGGCGATGTCGCACACGGCGGGTAGGGTGCGGGGCTGTGCCTGGCTACCCGCGTCCTGAGAAGAATCGCCCGGTGGATCTCGCCGGGATCGCCGCCGTCCTCGGCCTGACCGCCCCGGCTGGTGTGGCCGTCAGCGGAGTGACCCTGGCGAGCGGAGAGGTGCGGCCCGGTGACCTGTACGCGGCGCTGCCCGGCGCGAACAGGCACGGCGCGGAGTTCGCCGCCCAGGCCCGCGAGGCCGGGGCAGTGGCTGTCCTGACCGACCCCGCCGGGGCGGAGCGGGCCGGTGACCTGCCGGTGCTCGTGGTCGAAGACCCGCGTGCCGTCCTCGGCGCCGTCTCGTCCTTCGTCTACGGCGACCCGAGCAGCGAGCTGATCATGCTCGGCGTGACCGGGACGGCGGGGAAGACCTCCACGGCGTACCTGCTGGAGTCCGGCCTGCGCGCCGCGGGCCACGTCACCGGCATGGTCGGCTCGGTGGAGACCCGGCTGGGCGAGGAGGTCGTGGAGAGCACCCGCACCACGCCAGAGGCCCCGGCGCTCCAGGGCCTGCTGGGCCGGGCCGTGGAGCTGGGCGTGACGGCCGTGGCGATGGAGGTGTCCAGCCACGCGCTGAAGCTGGGCCGGGTGGAGGGCGTGCGGTACAAGGTCGCCGGGTACACCAACTTCGGCATGGACCACCTCGACCTGCACCACACCGTCGAGGACTACTTCGCTTCCAAGGCCCGCCTGTTCGACGGCCGCTCCGAGCGCGCCGTCCTCAACTACGACGACCCCGCGCTCCGTCCACTGGTGACGGACGGGACGGTCACGTACTCGGCTGCGGGCGACGCGGCGGCCACCTGGTACGCCACGGACATCTCCGGTACCGGCTACGAGCAGAAGTTCACGGCCAACGGCCCCGCTGGAGCTGTCCAGGCCGGCGTCCGGCTCCCCGGCCGGCACAACATCTCCAACGCGCTGCTCGCCATCGCGATGCTCACTGAGGCCGGCGTCGACCCCGTCGTCGCGGCGGCGGGCGTCGCGGCCTGTGCGGGTGTCGCTGGCCGGCTGGAGTGCGTCGCCGAGCGCCCGGTGCTCGGCGTCGTCGACTACGCGCACAAGCCCGACGCGATCCGCGCCGCGCTGGCCGCGCTGCGTGAGGTCACCGAGGGCCGCCTGATCTGCGTGATCGGCGCTGGTGGCGACCGGGACCGCGCCAAGCGCCCGGTCATGGGCGAGGCGGCCGCGACCGGTTCCGACGTCGTGATCGTCACCGACGACAACCCGCGCGGCGAGGACCCGGCGGTCATCCGGGCCGAGGTCATCGCCGGGATTTCCGGTAGCTGCGTGGAGGTGCCCGGCCGCCGGGCCGCCATCGAGGAAGCCGTCCGGATCGCCAGGCCCGGCGACACGATCGCACTGCTCGGCAAGGGCCACGAACGCGGCCAGGAGGTCGCGGGGGAGATCCTGCCGTTCGACGACCGGATCGAGCTGGCGGCAGCCCTCCAGGCCCGTTCCGGCGGCGCGCAGTGACTGACCACGACCGGCACGCCGTGACCACCGACCACGACCCTCGGGCCGCAGGAGCAAGCCTTTGATCCCCATGACCCTCGCCGACGCCGCCGCCGTCATGGGCGGTGTCCTGCACGACGCCGACCCGGAAACGCTGGTCACCGGCACCGCCGAGCACAACTCGCAGGCCGTGACGCCCGGCGGGCTGTTCGTCGCCATCGCCGGCGCCCGGTTCGACGGGCACGACTTCGCCGAGCAGGCCATCCACAGTGGAGCGGCCGCCGTCGTCGCCACGCGTCCCGTCGGTGTCCCGGCGATCGTCGTCGGCGACCCGGAGATCGCGGTCGGGCGGCTCGCCGCCGAGCTGGTCCGCCGCCACGGCGACCTGACGATCGTCGGCGTGACCGGTTCCTCGGGCAAGACGACGACCAAGGACCTGATCGCGGGGCTGCTGCGTACCCTCGGCCCGACTGTCGGCCCGCCCGGCAGCCCGAACAACGAGCTGGGCTTCCCGTGCGCGGTGCTGAAGGCCACGGCGGAGACCCGGTTCCTCGCGATGGAGTACGGCTCGCGAGGCGTCGGCCACATCGAGTACCTGTGCCGGATCGCCCAGCCGCGGATCGCCGCCGTGCTCAACGTCGGCGTCGCCCACCTCGGTGCGTTCGGCTCGGCTGACGTGATCGCCGAGGCCAAGTCCGAGCTGGTCGCGGCGCTCCCGGAGGACGGCCTGGCGATCCTGAACGCCGACGACCACCGGGTCCGCGCCATGGCTGGCCGCACCAAGGCCCGCGTCGTGCTCGTCGGCGAGGCCCCGGACGCGGACATCCGCGCGGAGGACGTCACCGTGGACGATCGCGGCCGGCCCAGCTTCACGCTGGTCACGCCGGAGGGCTCCGCGCCCGTGACGCTCGCCGTCTCCGGCCGTCACCAGGTAGGCAACATGCTGGCGGTGGCCGCGATCGGCCGCGAGCTCGGCATGAGCACCGAAACCCTGGCTGGCGTGTTGCCGGGGCTGCGGTTAGTCTCCGCCAGACGGATGGACGTGTTCGACTCCGGCGGGGTCACGGTCATCGACGACTCGTACAACGCCAATCCCGCTTCAATGGCGGCGGCGCTGCGCGCGCTGGCCGACATCGGCAGGGGCCGGCGGAGCTGGGCGGTGCTGGGCTACATGGCCGAGCTGGGCGACGCGGAACGCGAGGGCCACCTGGAGACGGGCAGGCTGGCCGCCGAGCTGGGCGTCAGCCGGGTCCTCGCCGTGTCGGCCGAGGCCGCTGGCATCGCCGAGGGTGCGGGAGGAGAGGCTGTGCTGCTGCAAGACCAGGAAGCCGCGATCGCTGTGCTCCGCGCGGAGCTGCGGCCGGGCGACGTGGTGCTGGTGAAGGGTTCCCGCTATCGGACCTGGCAGGTCGCTGACGCGCTCCGGGAAGGAATCACGGCGTGAGAGCCGTTATCATCGCGGCGTTTGTCGCGTTTGTACTGTCGCTGCTGGCCACCCCTTTCGCCGTGCGGGTGTTCCGCGCGCTGAAGGCCGGCCAGCCGATCCGCGAGATCGGCCCGGCCACCCACCTCGGCAAGCGGGGCACGCCGACGATGGGCGGCGTGGTCTTCATCCTGGCCACCGTGATCGCCTACGGCGTGGGTCACCTGGTCAGCATCGGCCTGCCAGAGTCGGCGGGCCGCCCGAAGAACATCACGATGACGGGCATCGTGCTGCTGGGCCTGTTCGTCTGCTGTGGGCTGGTCGGCTTCCTCGACGACTGGATGAAGGTCAAGAAGAAGAACTCCGCCGGGCTCAACAAGCGGGGCAAGCTGATCGGCCAGGTGCTGGTCGGCGCGTTCTTCGGCATCCTCGCGCTCAACTTCCCCCGGGTGCTGGAGCGCGGCAACCAGATCTACGAGCTGACAGTCGGCAGCGAGTACCTGTCGCTGGCCCGTGACGTGGAGTGGATGAGGACCGGCACGATCGTCGCCGTCGTCATCTTCATCTTCGTGATCATGTCGACCAGTAACGCGGTGAACCTGACCGACGGGCTCGACGGCCTGGCGACCGGCGCGTCGATCCTGGTCCTCATGGCGTACACGATGATCGCCTTCTGGCAGTACCGGCACTGGTGCCCCGACTACCCGCCGGCCCGCCAGGGCGAGGCCTACTGCTACGTCACCCGGGATCCGCTGGAGATCGCGATGGTCGCCGCCGCGGCGGCCGGCGCGCTGCTCGGCTTCCTGTGGTGGAACACGTCCCCGGCCCGGATCTTCATGGGCGACACGGGCGCGCTGGCGCTGGGCGGCCTGATCGGCGGCATGGCGATGGCGACCCGCACGGTGCTGCTGCTGCCGATCCTCGGGTTCCTGTTCGTCATCATCACGATGTCGGTGGTGCTCCAGATCATCTCGTTCCGGACCACCGGTAAACGGATCTTCCGCATGTCACCCCTCCAGCATCATTTCGAGCTGAAGGGCTGGAGCGAGGTCAACATCGTCGTCCGGTTCTGGATCATCGCCGGGCTGGGTGTGCTGGTCGCGCTGGGCGTGTTCTACGCCGACTTCATCAAGGCCGAGGGCTGAGCATGGGTGACTGGCTGGCGGTGTCCGGGGGCCAGGGCAAGACGGGTACCGCCCGGCTGCTCGCCCCGATGCTCGACGCCGCCGGCCTGCGCCTCACCGTCACCGAGCTGACCGCGGGCGACACCTGCGAGAGCGCCCCGCTGGCCGGGGTCTGGCTCAACGGCGACCGGCACCCGGCGGCCTGGCAGGGCGGGATCGCTGTCGGCTTCCTCGACGAGCCGGAGGTGGCGGCGGCCCTGGCCGCCCACCCCGGCCGCACGATCGGCTTCACCCTCGACATCCCGCCGAGCGGCTGTGTGGGCCTCGTCGAGGACATCCTGGTCGACCGGACGGGCGAGGGCGACGCCACGGAGCTGGGCGTCCTGGCTGACCTGCACCCGGAGACCGTGCACGACATCGTCAACGCCCTGGCCGCGGCCTCCCTCGCCCTGGCCTGCGGGGCCGGCCCGGACGCGATCAGGGCGGGCCTGCGGGCACATCGCACCTGACGGTGCCACAGACAGCGTGAGAGGTGATCCGTGACGACTGCTTCCGCCCGCCCGGCCACGCCCCTCGCCGCGTGGCGCGGCCTGCTCGCCCGCCCGCTGGCGTCGTACTACCTGCTGCTCGCCAGCGTCGGCCTGCTGGTCGCGATCGGGCTCGTGATGGTCTTCTCGGCGACCAGCGTCACGGCGTACGTCAAGTCGGGCAACGCGTTCGCCGTGGTCACCAAGCAGGCCACCTGGGCCGTCCTCGGCCTGATCGGCTTCTGGCTGTTCCAGCGGCTGCCCGTCCGCACGTACCGGGCGCTCGGCACGCCACTCGTCATCGTCGCCATCTGCGTGCAGGCGTTCATGTTCGTCGGCGGGCTGATGGGGGGCAAGCTGTCGTTCGGCGGGATCCAGGTCGACGCGCAGGGCATCTGGCTCCACATCGGATCGATGCAGGTCCAGCCGGCGGAGTTCGCGAAGCTGGCGCTGGTGCTGTGGGCCGCCGAGCTGCTCGTACGCAAGCGTGACGTGCTCGACCAGCCGAAGGAGCTGGCGGCCCCGCTGTTCCCGGTGGCAGGCCTCCTGCTGGGCCTCGTCGGGTACCACGACCTCGGCACGATGCTGTGCATGCTCGCCACGTTCGGAGCCCTGCTGTGGATCGGCGGTGTCCGGCTGCGCATCCTGGGCCTGCTGCTCGCGACGTGCACGGCCGCGATCCTCGCCCTCATCTGGCTGATCCCCTCCGACTACCGCGAGGCCCGGCTCAAGTCCTTCTGGCACCCAGAGCTGGACCCGACGGAGACCGGCCTACAGGCCATGCAGTCCTACTACGCGATCGGCCGCGGCGGCTGGTTCGGCGTGGGCCTCGGCGCGAGCAGCCTCAAGTGGGGGTACCTGCCGGAGGAGGCCAACGACTTCATCTACGCCGTGATCGCCGAGGAGCTGGGCGTCGTCGGCTGCGCGGTCGTGCTGGCGCTGTTCGGCGTGCTCGCCTACGCCGGCCTGCGGATCGCCCGCCGGGTGGCCGACCCGTTCCGGCGGCTCGCCGCGGGGTCGGCGACGATCTGGCTGGCCGGGCAGGCCATCCTGAACATGTGCGTGGTGATCGGCCTGGTCCCGATCACCGGGGTCACCCTGCCGTTCATCTCGGCTGGCGGGAGTTCCCTGGTGGTCTCGCTGGCGGCGGTCGGGATGCTCGCCTCCTTCGCCAGGGCCGAGCCCGAGGCTGCGGCTGCCCTGCACGCCCGGCCGCCCGGGAAGTGGGGACGACTACTCTGGGCTCCGCTGCCCCCGTTGCCCGGTAACGGCGCGGACCGGGCGGCGCCCAGGCAGCGCAGCGGTACATCTTCGAAGGGTCGGTCATGAGGTCAGTGGTTCTCGCTGGTGGTGGCACGGGCGGGCACATCTATCCGTTGCTCGCGTTCGCTGACTGCCTGCGGCGGCATGACCCGGGGATCAGGATCACCTGCCTCGGCACGCCGAAGGGCCTGGAGAACGAGCTGATCCCGGCCGCGGGTTACGACCTGCGGACGGTGCCGGCTTACCAGCTGCCCCGCTCGGTCAACCTGGACCTGGTGAAGACCCCGCCGCGGATGTGGCGGGCGATGCAGGCCACCAAGGCGATCTTCGACGAGGTGAAGGCTGAGGCCGTGGTCGGCTTCGGCGGCTACGTCGCCGTCCCCGCGTACCTCGCCGCGTGGCGCCGCAAGACCCCCGTCGTCATCCACGAGGTCAACGTGCCCCCGGGTGTCGCGAACAAGCTGGGCATGAAGGTCGGCGGCCACCTGGCCCTCGGCTTCCCCGGCCAGGCCGCGGCGCTGCCCGAGCTGGGCGGCCGGGTGGTCGGCGTGCCGCTGCGCAGGTCCATCGCGACCCTGGACCGCCAGGCCCGCCGCGCGGAGGCCCGCCGCTACTTCGGCCTGGACCCGGACCGCCCGACGCTGTTCGTCTTCGGTGCCTCGCAGGGCGCCCGCCAGATCAACCTGGCCGTCGCGGGTGCCGCCCGGGCCATCACCAACGCCGGCTTCCAGATCCTCCACATCATTGGCGCCCGCCAGGAGGAGCCGCTGGAGATCCCCACCGGCCTGGCGGCACCGTACGTCACTGTGGACTTCCTCAAAGAGATGGAACTGGGTTACGCGGCCGCGGACATGGTGCTCTGCCGTGGCGGGGCACTGACGGTCGCCGAGGTGACCACTGTCGGCCTGCCAGCCATCTACGTACCCCTGCCCTACGGCAACGGCGAGCAGCGCCGGAACGCCCTCCCGGTCGTGGAGGCCGGCGGTGGCCTGATCGTCGACAACGCCGAGTGCACGCCCGACTGGGTGGCCCGGAACATCATCCCGCTGCTGTCCGACCCGCACCGGCTGGTGGCGATGGGGCAGGCGGCTTCCGGGTACGGCAGGCGCGACGGCGACGAGCAGCTGCGCAACTACGTGCTGGAGGTGGCGGCGCGATGAAGGAGATGCATTCGCTGATCGACGACGGCGTGACCGCCGAGGATCTCGGCCGGGTGCACCTGATCGGGGTCGGCGGCGTCGGCATGAGCGGCCTGGCCCGCCTGCTGCTCACCCGGGGCGTCCCGACCTCCGGCAGCGAGCTGCGCGAGTGGCCGTCGCTGGCCGGGCTCCGCGCCCTCGGCGGCACGATCCACATGAGCCACGTCCCGGAGAACCTCGACGACGTCGACACGGTCGTCTACTCGACGGCCATCCCGGACGATCACCTGGAGATGGTCGAGGCGCGCCGCCGTGGCCTGCGCCTGCTGCACCGTTCCGAGGCCCTGGCTGCCGCGATGACGGGCCGGCGGACGATCGCCGTGGCCGGCACGCACGGCAAGACCACCACGACCTCCATGTCGACGCTGGTCCTCCAGCACTGCGGCCAGGACCCGTCGTTCTTCATCGGCGGCGAGTCCTCGGAGACCGGTTCGAACGGCCACCACGGCTCGGGGCAGTACTTCGTCGCGGAGGCCGACGAGAGCGACCGCTCCTTCCTCCGCTACCGCCCGTTCGTCTCGATCATCACCAATGTGGACGCCGACCATCTCAACACGTACGGCGACCTCGACGGCCTGACCGAGGGCTTCATGGACTTCGCCCGGTGCACGACGCCGGACGGTTTCGTGGTGACGTGCGCCGACGACTCGCGCTGCCGGGAGCTGGCTGGCCGGCTCGTCGCCGAGGGCCGGACGGTCTACACGTACGGCCTCGCCGAGGACGCCCACCTGCGGATCGCCGAGATCGCGTCGGGCAGTTCCGGTGTCCGCTACTTCGCGTGGCTGGACGGCCGCCCGCTCGGCGAGATCAGCGTGCCGACTCCCGGCCACCACATGGCTCTCAACTCGGCGGCCGGTGTCCTCACCGCGCTCCGGCTCGGCCTGCCGGAGGAGTGCGTCGTGGAGGCCCTGGCCGGCTTCCCCGGTGTCCGCCGCCGCTTCGAGCTGAAGGGCATCGCGGCCGGCGTCCGGGTGTACGACGAGTACGCCTACCACCCGACCTCGATGGACGCCGCGATCCGCACGCTGCGCGGGGTCGCCGGCGACGGCCGCCTGATCGTCGTCTTCCAGCCCTACCGGGTGTACCGGACGCGTGACTTCGAGACCGAGATCGCCGCAGCCCTCGCGCTCGCCGACCAGGCGATCGTGATGGAGGTGTTCGGCCCGGGCGAGGTACGCGAGCCGGGCGAGGGCGGCGCGTCCCTCACCCACGCGGTCGGGCTCCCCGCCGCCGACAAGGTCTTCGTCCCGTCCTGGCAGGACGTGCCAGCCGAGGTAGCGCTCCGGGCCCGTGAGGGCGACGTCGTGGTCACGATGGGCGCCCCGCCGATCGCCCTGATGGGCGACGAACTCCTGACTGCCCTGGCCGAGTCGGCCGCGGCCGAAGAGAAGAGCGACTAGGGCGTGGCCCGGCGCTGGCAGCTGGTCAGGGCCAGGCGGGAGGCGCTGCCGTCCTCTGTGCGCCGGTTCGCGGCCCGGGCGCGGCAGCGGCGGATCAACACCGCCAAGCCGTGGCTGGTCGCCGCCGGGGTGCTGGCCGTCCTCGCTCTGCTGGCCTGGGGGGTGTACGGCAGCCCGCTGCTGTCCGTCTCCGAGGTCGAGGTGGTGGGGGCCAGGATCCTGAGCAAGGAGCAGGTCCGGGGCGCGGCGCGGGTGCCGCTGGGTACACCCTTGGCGCGGATCGACACCGACGGCATCGGGAAGCGGGTGGGCACACTGGCCCCGGTGGCCAGGGTGGACGTGTCGCGATCGTGGCCGAGCACCGTGGTGGTGACAGTCACAGAGCGCCAGGGCACGGCGGTGGTGCAGCAGCCGAGCGCTTTCGCGGTGCTCGATCACGAAGGCGTTCTGTTCCAGATCACCCCGGCCCGTCCCGAGGGCCTGCCGTTGCTGAAGCTGGCGAACCCCGCCCGGGCCGACCCGTCCACAAAGGCGGCTCTGCGGGTACTCGCCGCGCTGACCCCGGAGCTGAAAGCCCAGCTCGACGTCCTCGAAGCCGAATCAGTGACAAGAATCCAGCTTGGACTCAAAGGTGGCCGTAAAGTGATCTGGGGCGATGCGGAGTCCAATGAGAAGAAGGCGACGGCCGCTACGGTACTTCTCGGCAAACCGGGTAAGACCATCGATGTCAGTGCGCCTGATTTTCCCGTGACCCGATGATCGCCCGTAATTGTCAAGAACAAGATCCGCGACACGCCGCAGAATGTCTTTGGTTTGCGGCACGATGGGGAATACGTTCCGGGCCAGAACGTGAAGTTGACATAACCGTAAGTCTCTAGTAGAGGGTTAGAGTTCTGCCCTCCGCGCTGCTCATCCAGCAGATCAACACGAAGGGGGAGGCAGGCCGATGACGACTCCGCACAACTACCTCGCGGTCATCAAGGTTGTCGGGATCGGCGGGGGCGGCGTCAACGCCGTCAACCGGATGATCGAAGTCGGCCTCAAGGGCGTCGAGTTCATCGCGATCAACACCGACGCTCAGGCACTGCTGATGAGCGACGCCGACGTCAAGCTCGACGTCGGCCGCGAGCTGACCCGGGGCCTTGGGGCTGGCGCGAATCCTGATGTCGGCAAGAAGGCCGCGGAGGATCACCGCGACGAGATCGAAGAAGTCCTCAAGGGCGCCGACATGGTCTTCGTGACCTGCGGCGAGGGCGGCGGCACGGGCACCGGCGGCGCGCCGGTCGTCGCGAGCATCGCCCGCAAGCTCGGCGCGCTGACCATCGGCGTCGTGACCAGGCCGTTCTCGTTCGAGGGCAAGCGCCGCCAGGTGCAGGCCGAGTCGGGAATAGACGATCTGCGCAACGAGTGCGACACCCTGATCGTCATTCCGAACGACCGGCTGCTCGCCCTGGGCGACCGCTCGATGTCCATGATGGACGCCTTCCGGCAGGCCGACCAGGTCCTGCTGTCCGGTGTCCAGGGCATCACGGACCTGATCACCACGCCGGGCCTGATCAACCTCGACTTCGCCGACGTGAAGAGCGTCATGAGCGGCGCGGGCAGTGCCCTGATGGGCATCGGCTCGGCTCGTGGCGACTCCCGGGCGATCGAGGCGGCCCAGCACGCGATCTCCAGCCCGCTGCTGGAGCAGAGCATGGACGGCGCGCGTGGCGTGCTGCTGTCCATCGCGGGCGGTTCCGACCTGGGCCTGTTCGAGATAAACGACGCGGCGCAGCTCGTCACCGACGCGGCGCACCCCGACGCGAACATCATCTTCGGCGCGGTCATCGACGACGCGCTGGGCGACGAGGTCCGGATCACCGTGATCGCCGCGGGCTTCGACGGCGGCAGCCCCGCCTACAAGCCGGCCGAGGCTGTCCGCAAGGTCCCGGTGGAGCAGGCGGCCCCGCCGCAGCAGTCGGCGCCGCGCCCGGTCACCCCGGTGACCCCGACGCCGGCCCCGCGCCGGGTGCTGTTCGATGACGTGGACGTCCCCGACTTCCTCAAGAACGGCGCATAACCCCTTCAATGCACAAAGATCTTTCTGGTACCGGCAACGAGGCATCCGTTCACGACCCGGCCAGGCGCGCTGCACTGAGCGACGCGCTTGGCCGGGTTCGTGAGCTGGTCGCCGACGCCTGCAAGGCAGCGTCCCGCGAGCCGGACGAGGTCACACTGGTCGCGGTCACCAAGACGTACCCGGCCAGCGACGTCCTGCACCTCGCGGCCCTGGGCGTGGCCGACGTCGGCGAGAACAAGGACGCCGAGGCCGCTCCCAAGGCCGCGCACGTGTCCGATGTGCTCGGCGGGGCCGGCCCGCGCTGGCACTTCATCGGGCAGCTCCAGCGGAACAAGGCGAAGTCCGTTGTGGAGTACGCCAGCTGCGTCCACTCGGTGGACCGTGAGCCGCTGGTGACAGCCCTGGCCGGCGCTGTGCAGCAGAAGCGCCCTGACCGGCCACTCGACGTGCTGCTCCAGGTGAGCATCGACGGCGACCCGGCCAGGGGCGGGGTCGCGATCCCGGACCTCGAAGCCCTGGGCGCCGCCGTCGCCGCCCGGCCGGAGCTGAACCTCCGGGGCCTGATGGCCGTGGCCCCGCTGGACTGGGAGCCCGAGCGGGCCTTCGCCGTCCTGGCTGAGGCCGCCTCGGCGTTTCGTGTCAGATATCCGACAGCGACCCTGCTCTCGGCGGGGATGAGCGGCGATCTTGCCGAGGCCATCGCGTACGGCGCGACACACGTGCGTGTTGGCAGCTTATTGCTCGGAAGCCGGCCATCCGCTGGGTTAGCCTGAGTGAGCATCGAATCACATCGGTGTGATTTGGTGCTCTCGGGACCAGCGGGGGCCGTAAGCGAAGGGGGAGACGCTATGGGTGCGCTGCGGAAGGCCGGCGTCTGGCTCGGCCTCATCGAGGACGACGACGAGCGCTACGAGACCGACGACGACAGCCGGTACAGCGAGCGCAGGCCGAACTCCCGCGACCGCGACCACGAGCGTCACGACTACGAGTACGAGGACGCCGAGCCCGCCGAGGAGCCGGAGATCGACGCGCCACGGTTGCGCGCGGCAGCCGCCGCGGCCGAGACCCGTGCTGAGCGGGCGAGCCTGCGCTCCCTCGGCGGCCAGGGCGGCCGGGGCACCGTCACGACTCTCACCCAGGACAACCTCGCCCTCGCTCCGCAGGTACAGCTCAGGGAGCGCGCCGTGGTCGCAGAGGACGACGAGTCCGGCTACCGGATCATGACGCTGCACCCCACGACGTACAACGAGGCACGCACGATCGGGGAGCGGTTCCGGGACGGTACTCCCGTGATCATGAACCTCACGGAGATGGACGAAGCGGACGCCAAGCGGCTTGTCGACTTCGCGGCAGGGCTGGCCTTCGGCCTCCGGGGTACGATCGAGCGCGTCACCAACCGGGTGTTCCTGCTCTCACCGGCCAACGTCACAGTCACGGCTGAGGACAAGGCGAAGATCGCTGAGGGCGGGTTCTTCCACCAGAGCTGAAGCGGGGCGCGCCACTCGTGTTCTCGACCCTGATGCAGGTCGTCTACCTGCTCATCTACGGCTTTTTCCTCTTCCTCATGGCCAGGCTTGTCCTAGATTGGGTGCGTGCCTTCGCGCGGCGCTGGCACCCCGGACGCGGGGCGGCCGCCGCGATGGAATGCGTGTGGAGCGTCACTGAACCGCCCCTTCGGGCGTTGAGGCGAGTGATCCCACCGCTGAGGATTGGTACGGTGAGCGTGGACCTGGCCTTCCTAGCTCTGCTCGTTATCGTGTTAGTGCTCTTGCATCTTGTAGTAGGGCCTCTGGTCCGGGGGGCGTAGCCTCTCAGACCGTGTGACCGCGCGGCCTCAACTGACCCGAGGAGTTCCGATGCCGCTGACCCCGGCCGATGTGCACAACGTCGCGTTCAAGAAACCCCCGATCGGCAAGCGGGGGTACGACGAGGACGAGGTTGACGCCTTCCTCGACGAGGTGGAGCGCGAGCTCGCCCGCCTCATCGAGGAGAACACCGACCTCCGTGCCCAGTCCTCCGGTCGGCCGGCTCCGGCCGCCGGTGGTGGCGCGCCGGACCCGCGTCTCGTCGCCGAGCTCAACGACATGAAGGCTCAGCTCGAGCACGCCCAGCGCGAGCGGGCCAGTGCCGAGCAGGCCGCCCGGTCGATGCAGCAGGAGCTGGAGCAGATGGGCGCCGCCGGCGCCGG
This sequence comes from Longispora albida DSM 44784, assembly GCF_000379825.1. Taxonomy (GTDB): domain Bacteria; phylum Actinomycetota; class Actinomycetes; order Mycobacteriales; family Micromonosporaceae; genus Longispora; species Longispora albida. The sequence goes on along the minus strand of NZ_KB903833.1, from coordinate 109,205 downwards.
TGGTGGCGACGCTGGTGAGCAGCAGGCCCTCCGGGTGCTGATGATGGCCCAGCGCACCGCCGACGACCACGTCGCCGACGCGCGCCGTGAGGCGGACAAGGTCCTCGCCGAGGCCCGTGCGAAGGCCGACGAGGTCACCCGCGACGCCCGTGGCAAGGCCGAGGCGCTCGAGCGCGACGCCCGCCAGCGTCACCAGGAGGCCATGGGCGGCCTGGAGACCAAGCGCAACGCCCTCCAGAAGCACCTGGAGGAGCTGAAGGCCTTCGAGCGCGAGTACCGTACGCGCCTCAAGGCGTACCTGGAGAGCCAGCTGCGCGACCTGTCCGGCAAGGGCCAGGGCCTCGAGGACGAGCTTGCTCGCGCCGAGGGTGGCCGGGCCAACGGCACCACCGGTGGCGGGCTCGCCGCGGCGGGCCTGACCGGCGGGTACACCGCTGGGCGTAACGGGCTCGACGGCTCCGGCCGCTAGCCGAGGCAGGCCCGGCCAGCGGGAGGGTGAGCGGTGATCATCGCAGGTGTACTGCTCACCATCGGCGCGGCCGTGCTCGTCGGGTTCGGGCTCGTTCTCGCGTCCAACCTGCTGCTGTTCAGCGCGATCGCCGTGTGCGCGGCGGCGGCTGCCCTGATCTATCTCGGATCACGGCAGGCCGCGGCCGGCCAGGTCCCCCGGCGGCGCGCTCTTCCGGAACACTCGCCGGAACACGCGTACGAGGCCAAGGTGAGCCAGGCACACCGCCTGGCCGCCGCCCGTACGGTCAGCCCGCCCCTGCTCGGCGCCGAGCCCGAGGGGGACGACGAGGAGCCGGACGACGACGATCCGACTCCGCCGCTCGGCAGCCCCGTCTTCACGCGCACCCCAGCGCACGCTGTGCCGGAGTCCCGCACAGCGCCGGCCGAGGAGATCCCGGCCGCCATCCCCGCCGGCCATCTCGGCGGTACCTCGTTCAGCTCGCAGCCGGTCGTGCCTGCGGCCAGGGAGCCGCACCACGCCGACCCGTCCGACGAGCCTGATGCCCAGGACGTGCCGCCGGCCCTGCTCGGCAGGCTGTCCCGGATGACGATCGAGGTGCTGGTGATCGACGGCCGCCCCCGGTACCACCTCGCGGACTGTGCCCACCTCGACGGCCGGGAGCCGGAGCCGCTGCCGGTGGGGGAGGCCCAGGCGCTCGGGTTCACGCCGTGCGCCCTGTGCGAGCCTGCCAGCACTCTGTCGGGCCCCTAGTGGCCGTGACCCTCGCCGTCCGGGTCAAGCCGGGCGCCTCGCGGACGAAGGCCGGTGGGCGGTACGAGGGCTCGCACGGCCCGGCGCTCGTGGTGGCCGTGTCGGCCCCTGCGGTCGACGGCCGGGCCACCGAGGCCGTGCTCCGTGCCGTCGCCGAGGCCTTCGGCCTGCGGAAGTCAGCTGTCACATTGCGGACTGGACACACGAGCCGCGACAAGCTACTCCAGATCGATCCCGAGCCGCAGGACTTCGCCGCCCGGCTCGCGGCCCTGCTCGGCTGACAAACCCGGCTGTTTGCCGCCCGGTTTGGGGGAGCTGGGCGTAATATTCTAAAAACGCGCGGACAGGTGTGGCGTGTTTGTGGCTCGGCGTTTCGTTACGTATTCTTGCCACCCTCTGGAGTGCGCGGCGCCGGTTGCCGCGTGCCCATTTTTCGCATTAGGGGGTGTGATGGCCGGGCGTACGGGGGCGACGCGGAAGACCCCAGCGGCGGCGGAGGCTGATCAGCCCGCCACCCAGGACGCGGCCGCCCCGGCGAGGAAGAGCACCGCGGCGAAGGCCGGTACGGGGAAGAAGAGCGCTGCGGCCGGGCAGGCCCCTGCGGTGGAGCAGGCCGCCGCACCCAAGAAGACCGTGAAAGCCGTGAAGGCCGCGAAGACGGCGAAAGCTGTGAAGGAGCCCGAGCCGGCCGCGACGGCCGATGCCCCGGTGAAAGCAACGGGACGCCCGGCGAAGAAGGCGGCGAAAACGGCCGTGACCAGCGGCGGAAATGCCGCTGACGGCGCGCCGTCCGCGACCGGGAGCGCTCCGAACAACACTCGAACGTCGAACGCCGGTAGGAAGACTGCGCCCGGCGTTGCAATCGTCGAAGATGCCAAGTCTCCGCAGCCGGCGGAGGCGGGCGAGATGGGTAAAGGTACTGCGAAGACCACCCCGGCACGGGCCGGGGTGCCCCCCGTTCAGGCACAGCAGACCGCCGCCAAGACCGCGGCCGAGGGAGCGACGATGGCCAAGCCAGCCGAGACGAGCACGGCCACCAAGAGCGTGGCCGGGAAGAGCACGGTCAAGGCTCCGCGCGCACATGCCAGGAGCGCGGCGGAGACCGACAAGATCCGGGCGGTGCTCACCGAGCGGTTGCAGGAGTTGCAGGCCGAGTACGACCAGATGCTCGCCGAGATGGGCGAGATGCAGCGCGAGCGCCTGACCGACTCCGCAGGTGACGACCAGGCGGACACCGGCACGAAGACCTTCGAGCGGGAGCAGGAGATCTCTCTCGCCAACAACCTGCACGAACGTGTGATCCAGCTGGAGCGGGCGCTCGAGCGGGTCGACGACGGCGGGTACGGCATGTGTGAGAAGTGCGGTAACCCCATTCCGGTCGAACGCCTGGCCGCTTTCCCGTCAGCTACCTTGTGTGTGACGTGTAAGCAGCTAGAGGAGCGGCGCTGAACACCCCAGACACACACAGTCCGGTACTTGAGGTACAGAGCAGGCGCCGTCCGCTCGCCTGGCTGGTCGCCATCGCCCTCGTGGTGCTGGCGATCGACCTGGGCAGCAAGATGTGGGCCCTCGCCGAGCTGGCCGACCGCGAACCGGTCAGGCTGCTCGGCGGCGCGCTGTACCTGAGCTTCGCGCGGAACACCGGAGCGGCGTTCAGCCTCGGCAGCGGGTACACCCTGGTGCTGACGCTGATCTCGGTGACGGTGGTCGGCGTGATCATCCGGTTCGCCAGTAAGCTGCGCTCGCTGCCCTGGGGCGTGTCCCTCGGCCTGATCCTGGGCGGGGCGACCGGCAACCTGGTGGACCGGTTCTTCCGTGATCCGGGGTTCCTGCGCGGCGCGGTGATCGACTTCTTCAGCCTGTTCGACCCGTACGGGCAGGTGTGGCCGATCTTCAACGTCGCGGACATGGCACTGGTGACGGGTGTCGCGCTGGCCGTGCTGCTGGAGCTGACCGGGCGGCGGATCGACGGCACGCGCGCCGTGAAGGAACGCAAGACCGCCGGCCCCGGTACGCGAGATAAGGCGGAACAAGCATGACCAGCAGGACCCTTCCCGTACCCGACGGGCTGGACGGCCTGCGCCTCGACCAGGCCGTGTCCCGGCTGACGGGCCTGTCCCGTACCGTGGCCGCCGACCTGGCGGAAGAGGGCAACATCCTCCTCGACGGCGCGGTGGCCGGTAAGTCGGAGAAGGTCAGGGCTGGTTCCTGGCTGGAGGTCACGCTGCCGCCGCCCCCGGCGCCGGTGACGATCGTGGCCGAGCGGATCGACGGCCTGGCCGTGGTCTACGACGACGAGGACATCGTGGTCGTGGACAAGCCGGTCGGCGTGGCGGCCCACCCGAGCCCCGGCTGGACGGGCCCGACGGTGATCGGCGGGCTGGCCGGCATGGGGTACCGGATCTCGACGAGCGGGGCTGCCGAGCGGCAGGGCGTCGTGCACCGGCTCGACGTCGGCACGACGGGCCTGATGGTCGTGGCGAAGAGCGAGCACGCGTACACCGTCCTCAAGCGAGCGTTCAAGGAGCGCACGGTCGAGAAGCGGTACCACGCGGTGGTGCAGGGTCATCCCGACCCGTCGCGGGGCACGATCGACGCCCCGATCGACCGGCACCCGAGCGCCGACTACAAGTGGGCCGTGATGTCCGGCGGCAAGCCGAGCGTCACGCACTACGACACGATCGAGGCGTTCCCTGCCGCGAGCCTGCTCGACGTCAAGCTGGAGACGGGCCGGACGCACCAGATCCGCGTGCACTTCTCGGCGCTGCGGCACCCGTGTGTCGGCGACCTGACCTACGGCGCGGACCCGACGCTGTCGGCCCGGCTCAAGCTGGACCGGCAGTGGCTGCACGCCCGGACGCTCGGGTTCGATCACCCGAGCACCGGGGATTACGTTGAGTTCGTGAGCGACTACCCTGAGGATCTGGGGCGGGCACTGAGCATCCTGCGCGGTGACGGCCTCTAGAGGTCCTGCCGCGCTGCGGCGGCGCTGCTGTCTCCGGGGGTTCGAACGTGCGTGATCTGCTCCGCCGCATCGACCAGGTACTCGTGCCCCGGCTCGGCCGGGCGCTCGGCCCGCTGATCGGCGGTCAGGGCCGCCGGGCCGTGCTCGCGGTGCTCGGCATGACCGCGACGGTCGCCGTGCTGCTGACGGCCGTCATGGCGGCCAGGGCGCCGCTGCCGGGGCGGGGGGTGGCCGCGGGTACCCCGCTGCGCGTCGGCGTCGCCGAGGGCGAATCCATTCCGGCCTACGTGGCCGCCGCGCGTGACCGCCTGGCCACCCTGCCGGACAAGCCGACGTTCGCGCTGGTGTCGCTGGCGGCGTACGTGGCACCGGAACGGCTGGGCGTGCTCTTCGAGCAGGCCGCGCCGAACCGGGTGTACCTCAGGGTGCCGCTGCCCGGCCTCGCCACGGAGATCATCACCGTGGAGGTCCGCCAGCTGCCCCGGGACGTGGTGGCCGCCATGGACTCGGCGGCCGGGCGCAAGGAGTCCGACGCCGAGGTCGCCGAGAAGCTGGCCAAGCAGCTGACCGGCGACACGCCACGCGAGCGGGAGCTGCGGCAGGAGTACCGGGGCCGGGCGGCGCAGGCCAGCGCGGAGGCGACCGCGTACCGGGAGCACTGTTCCTGCGTCTACGCCGCCGTCGTCCGTGCGGCCCCGCCGGCCCTCGCCGAGCTGTCGAAGCGTCCCGGTATCCGGGCCGTCGACCCGACGCCGGGGCTGGGCCGCCTCGAACAGGCCGTGTTCCTGCCGCCGATGCCGGAACAGCAGACCGTGGCGGCGGACCCGGCGGATCCGGCCGCTCCAGCGAGCCCCGCACCGGTACCGTCCCCGGCGCCGTCACCGAGTGCGAAGCCGAGCCCCAGCCCGAGCCCGTCCCCGAGTCCTGAGCCGTCTCCCAGCCCCCAGCCGACGGCCCCGCCGACCGGGCCGATGCCGCCGTGGCCGCCGAGCCCGGCACCGGCCTCACCACCCCCGGCCCCGAGGCCGAGCCCGAGCTGAGCCCGGCGCTCAGTGGCCCCTGCGGTGTGAGAGTGATCGATTCGGCAGGTACTTGCGAGCCCTTCCCTCTCGCCGGAGCGTTAGGTAACCGAATACGCTGAGCCCGGACTGGGTGTGGCGGCTGCGGGAGGACGATACGGTGACGGATTGGAGCCGGTCGGGGGAGTCAGCCCCACGGTGGCGGACACTGCTGGACCGGGCGCGCGGCTCCCGGCCCGCGACGCCAGAGCAGCCCAATGGTTACGACCCCAGCCCTGGTGGCTGGCGGGCGGCACAGGCTGTGTCTCCCGTGGACGAGTTCGTGGCCCGGTTGCGCCGTGACTTCGGCCGGTCGAAGGTCGTCGCGTTCGCCAATCCCAAGGGCGGCGTGCACAAGACCACGGCGACGGTGCTGTGCGCCGCGACGATCGGCAGTGCCCGTGGCCGGGGCGTGCTGGCCTGGGACGACAACGAGCTGCGCGGCACGCTGGGCCTGCGGGCCGGCAGTGCCCGGCACGCCCGCACGATCCGCCACCTCATCCAGAACCTGGTCGAGGTGGAGAACTCCAGCGGCCAGGAGCTGATCGACCGGCTGGACGAGTTCCTGCGGCACGCCTCCGACGGTTCCTACGACGTGCTGGCCGGTGACGAGGACCACCGGGTGGCCCGGCTGCTCGACCCGGCGATGGTGTGGCGGGTGCTGGAGCTGCTGCGGCGTACGCACGACGTGATCTGCGTCGACACGGGCAACAATGTGGAGTCCGCCAACTGGCAGACCGTGATCAAGGCCGCCGACCAGCTCGTCGTCACGTCCGTGCCCCGGGAGGACGCGGCCTTCACGGCCGACTGGATGCTCGACCTGCTGGAGGAGATGGGCATGGGCGACGTGGTCGCCAACGCGGTGACCTTGCTCTCCTGCCCGACGCCGACCCCGTCGCCGATGCTGAACGACCTGGTCAAGCACTTCGGTACCCGGACGAGGGCCGTCGCGGTCGTGCCCTACGACCCGGCGCTGGAGACCGGCTCGTCGATCGACTACTCCAGCCTGAGGCCGGAGACCAGGATGGCCTGGCTGCAGGCCGCAGCGGCCGTCAGCGACGGGTTCTGACGGCAGGTGTCGTTTCGCCTCGCGCCTGGGCCGGAGGCTAGGCTCTTGCGGTAGATCCCCACTGGGCCGAGGAGGCTGTCGCATGAGTGATTCGTTCGTGCATCTTCACGTGCACACGGAGTACTCGATGCTCGACGGCGCGGCCCGGATGAAGCAGCTGTTCGCCGAGGTGGGGCGGCAGGGCATGCCGGCTGTGGCGATCACCGACCACGGCAACATGCACGGGGCGTACGACTTCTACAAGCAGGCCCAGGCGGCCGGCGTGACCCCGGTCATCGGCGTCGAGGCGTACCTGGCGCCGGCCACCCGGTTCGACAAGAAGCGGATCACGTGGGGCACGCCGGACCAGAAGAGCGACGACGTCTCGGGTAACGGCGGTTACACCCACATGACGATGTGGGCGCGGAACGCGACCGGCCTGCACAACCTCTTCCGGCTCAACTCGCGCGGGTCGATGGAGGGGTACTACTACAAGCCCCGGATGGACGCGGAGCTGATCGCCGAGTTCGCCGACGGCATCATGGCCACGACCGGCTGCCCCTCCGGTGAGATCCAGACCCGGCTGCGGCTCGGGCACGACGAGGAGGCCCTGAAGGCCGCCGCGAAGTACCAGGACATCTTCGGCAAGGAGAACTTCTTCCTGGAGATCATGGACCACGGGCTGTCCATCGAGCGCCGGGTCCGCGACGGCCTGCTGGACATCTCCCGCAAGCTCCAGATCAAGCCGGTCGTGACGAACGACTCGCACTACACCCGGCCGGAGGAGGCGGAGGCGCACAACGCGCTCCTGTGTGTCCAGTCGGGCTCGCTGCTGAGTGACCCCAACCGGTTCAAGTTCGACGGCGACGGCTACTACATCAAGTCCGCCGAAGAGATGCGCGCGATCGACAGCTCGGACGCCTGGCAGGAAGGGTGCAGGAACACGCTCCTGGTGGCCGAGAAGGTCGAGACCGAGGGCATGTTCAAGTACAAGAACCTGATGCCCGTCTTCCCGGTCCCGGAGGGGGAGTCGGAGGAGACCTGGTTCCGCAAGGAGGTCTGGGCCGGCATGCAGCGCCGGTGGCCCTCGGGCTACTCGGAGGCGCACAAGGCCCAGGCGGAGTACGAGATCGGCGTCATCCTCCAGATGGGCTTCCCCTCGTACTTCCTCGTGGTCGCCGACTTCATCATGTGGGCCAAGCGCAACGGCCACTCTGTCGGCCCCGGCCGTGGTTCCGGCGCTGGCTCGATCGTCGCGTACGCCCTGGGCATCACCGACCTCGACCCGCTCGCCCACGGCCTGATCTTCGAGCGCTTCCTGAACCCGGAGCGGGTGTCCATGCCCGACTTCGACGTCGACTTCGACGAGCACGGGCGCAACGAGACGATCCGGTACGTCACGGAGAAGTACGGCGCCGACCGGGTCGCGATGATCTGCACGTTCGGCACGATCAAGGCGAAGGCCGCGATCAAGGACGGCGGCCGGGTGCTCGGCTTCCCGTACGCGCTCGGCGACAAGATCACCAAGGCGATGCCCCCGGCCGTGATGGGCAAGGACATCCCGCTGTCGGGCATCTTCGACCCGAAGCACCCCCGGTACGCCGAGGCCGGCGCGGTCCGCGAGCTCGTGGAGAACGAGCCGGACGTCGCGAAGGTCATGGAGGTGGCCAGGGGCCTGGAGGGCCTGGTACGCCAGACGGGTGTGCACGCGGCCGGCGTCATCATGTCCGCCGAGCCGCTGATCGACCACGTCCCGCTGATGCGCCGCGACTCCGACGGCGTGATCATCACCCAGTTCGACTATCCGACGTGTGAGTCACTCGGCCTGCTGAAGATGGACTTCCTCGGCCTGCGCAACCTCACGATCATGGCGGACGCCGTGAAGAACGTGGAGGTCACGACCGGGGTCAAGCTGGACCTGCTGGGCCTGCCGCTCGACGACAAGCCGACGTACGAGCTGCTGGGCCGTGGCGACACCCTGGGCGTGTTCCAGCTCGACGGCGGCGCGATGCGCCAGCTCCTCCGGCTGATGAAGCCGGACGGCTTCGAGGACATCTCCGCAGTGCTCGCGCTCTACCGGCCGGGTCCGATGGGCGCCAACTCGCACATCAACTACGCGCTGCGCAAGAACGGCCAGCAGGAGATCACCCCGATCCACCCGACGCTCGAGAAGGACCTGGAAGACATCCTCGGCCTCACCTACGGCCTGATCGTCTACCAGGAGCAGGTGCAGCGCGCGGCCGTGAAGCTGGCCGGGTACTCCCTCGGCCAGGCCGACAACCTGCGCCGCGCGATGGGCAAGAAGAAGAAAGAGGTCCTGGACAAGGAGTTCATTCCCTTCCAGGCCGGCATGCGCAAGAACGGCTACATCGACGAGGCCATCCAGGCGCTGTGGGACATCCTGGTCCCGTTCGCCGACTACGCCTTCAACAAGGCCCACACGGCCGCCTACGGGATGATCTCGTACTGGACGGCGTACCTGAAGGCCAACTACCCGGCCGAGTACATGGCAGCCCTCCTCACCAGCGTCGGCGACGACAAGGACAAGATGGCCCTGTACCTGTCGGAGTGCCGGAAGATGGGCATCAAGGTCCTCCCGCCGGACGTGAACGAGTCGGCGCACGCCTTCACCCCGGTCGGCTCGGACATCCGCTTCGGCCTGGGCGCGATCCGTAACGTGGGCGCGAACGTCGTGGCGTCCATCGTGGAGACCCGCCGGACGAAGGGTAACTACACCTCCTTCCCGGACTTCCTCTCGAAGTCCGAGCTGGTCGTCTGCAACAAGCGGACCGTCGAGTCGCTGATCAAGGCTGGTGCCTTCGACGAGCTCGGCCACACCCGCAAGGCCCTCGTGGAGCACCACGAGACGGCGATCGACGCGGTGGTCGGCGTGAAGCGGCAGGAGGCCGTCGGCCAGTTCGACCTGTTCGGCGGGCTGGAGGAGAGCAACGACGACGGCCTGGTCGGCCTGGACCTGAACTTCACCCCGACCGAGTGGCCCAAGAAGGAACTCCTGGCCTTCGAGCGCGACATGCTCGGCCTCTACGTCTCCGACCACCCGCTGGCCGGCGCGGAGCGGATCCTGCGGGCCAACTCGGAGCAGACGATCTCCGAGGTGATCGACGAGGACGTCAACGACCGGATGCCGGTCACGATCTCCGGCATGATCTCCGGGGTGCAGCGCCGGATCACCAAGCAGGGCGCTTCCTGGGCGATCGTGATGCTGGAGGACCTCGACGCCTCGGTGGAGGTGCTGTTCTTCCCGAAGACCTACGAGCTGCTCGCCCACCACCTCGCCGAAGACATCGTGGTGACCGTCAAGGGCCACGTGAACAAGCGTGACCAGGCGATCAGCGTCGTCGGCTCGGACATGATGGTCCTGGAGGTCACGGAGGCGGACCTGGCGGCCAACCCTCCGGTCGTCCTGAACACCACCTGGGACAAGATCACGGAACCGACCGTGCTGGAGCTCAAGCGGATCCTGCTCGGCCACCGTGGCGAGTGCCCGGTCCACGTCCGGCTCCGCGAGCGCCGCTCGGAGACCCTGCTCGCCCTGGGCCTCGACTTCAAGGTCCGCAACGACGTGGCCTTCCGCTCCGAGATCAAGACCCTGCTCGGCGCCGGCGGCGTCGACTGACCACACCGGGCAGTGCCGCACGCCAGCGCCCTGCCCGGCCCCCAAACTCCACTGTGTACTGGAGTCCGCCAGCACCCGCCGTCGCGGCAGAATGCCCCCTGAGCGCGGCTGCCGAATTCCGCTGGGTCACCGCCGGAACTCGCCGCGACCTCGGCACGTTCCGCGGGACGCGCTCAGGAACGCGGCAGGCTGGGGATCTCGAGCGGAAGCACGCCCAGCGCCGGGTACGCGCGGCGGAGCGCTGTGGCCCGCCGCTCGCTGGACACTACCGCGTCGGCGTTCCGGGTCTGGGCGACGGCGACGATCACTCCGAGCACTGGGTCGTGCAGGCCGGTGGTGTCCGCGATCCACGCGGCAGCCAGCTCCGCCGCCGTGGCCAGCCGGGGCTCAGCAGTGACAAGCTCGAAGACTCCGATGTCGGCGGCGGGGGCCTTGAACGCGAGGTGGAGGAAGTGCGCGCCCCAGGCGTCCAGCGCCTGCTGCGGCACGAGAAGGCGCCAGCCACGCTGCGCGGCCATCGTGCGGATCATGATGAGCTTGTTGCGCAGGAGCGCGCCGACGACCGGCTCGTCGAGGACGAGCTGCCGGGGCTGGCCGGTCACGTCGGCGAGGCCGCTGGCAACGGGTAGGCGGCTAGAGCCTGGGCGTCCAGATCGAGCTGTTGATGGGCCAGTGCGAGCATCTCGGCCTCGCCGTCGCCGGTGAGGGGTGCCAGGTCCCGCAGTTCGTCCAGATAGGACCCAAGTGTCGGCAGGCGGCCGTGCTCGGCGCGGTACCCGCCGAGCATCAAGCTCCGCGTGTACCGGTCAAGGTCGGCCGGATCGGGGTGCTCGGCCTCCAGCCGGGCCCGGTGCCGGGCGATGGCCGCAGCAGGAGCGAGGCCGTCCTCGTGCTGCCCGTGCCAGCCGTACGGGGGCTGTGCCTCCGGTAGCCGCCTGACCCGCTCCGCGGCCTGTTCGGCGTCCACGCCGTCCGGCAGCGCCACGACGAGCACCCGGGAACGGCCGGGTCCGGCGAGCAGTGCCGCGCCGCCGCCCAGCGCGTCGGCGAGCGCGTGCTCGACCCCTGACCTGGAGTCGTAGTCGTACACCGGTGTGGTCAATGCCGCCCCCTCTCACGGAGTCCCGGCACGGCAGCGGCCAGGCGGTCTTAGCCAGAATCGTAGCCAAAAAGGTAACGAGAAAGGCGTTCGCTGGGCATCAGCCGCCCCTGCCTGGCAGGTAGCGGGCACGCCAGTGGTCCGCGCGGAACCAATTGTTGGGCGCAAGCACACCGGCTCCTGGCATCCTGGCGCGCATGAGCCGCTTCCGCTGGATGGCCCTGGCCCGCTGGATGGCCCTGGCCGGCCTCGCCGGGATGCTTTCCGCCCTCGCCTGGTACCCGGTTGTCCGGCTCTTCGTCGTGCTCAGCCCGGCGGGCCTGGAGGACTGGGACGCGCTGGCCTGCACCATCTATGCCGCCGTCACCGCCCTCGTGGCCGGCTGGCTCGTGGCCTGGGGGCTCCTCCGGCTGGCCGGGTTCCGCCCCGCCTGGTCAACAGCACTGTTCGGCGCGGTCCTCACGCTCGCGGCTGGTACCTGCGGACTGGGTGGCCTCGATGACCTCCCGCTGTGGGCGGCGCTCGCCGGAGCCGTGGTGCTTCTGGCTGGCTGCTACATGCTCGCGGCCTGGATCACGTACACCCCGCCGCGCCCCGGGTGACCCTGCCGCGTATCTCACGGTTGGCGCATGGACGGGCGTTCCTTGCCCCGCCCTGGCAGGATGATCGAGTGACCACCCCGCAGCAGCAGCCGGCCCAGCCGTGGCCTGGCCACCCCCAGCAGGCCCCTGTGCCCGATTCGCCCTGGTCAGCGGCCGGTCAGGCGGAATGGCCGCCGGGCAGCGGACCCGGCACCGGGCCACACCAGCCCCCGGCCCCCGGCATCGGGCAGGCGCCGGTGACGGCCACCGGCCCCGCCCAGCTGCCGGGCAGCGGTCCTGCCCATGCCGCAGCCCCCGGCCCGGCTCATCCCGCTCCAGGTGACCAGTACGCCCCTGCGGCCGGCCAGGCCGGGCCGCCCGAGTGGCCGCCGGTCCAGCCCGGGACTCCGGGTGCCGCGCCCGGTGCCCCGGTGGCCGAGTGGCTGGACAATCCGGAGCCGATCTGGCCGGAGTACGAGCCAGCCCGGCGGGCACCGAGCCCTCCGCTGTGGCCCCGGCTGTGGCGTGAGGCGGTGGCCGGGCTGAGTGTGCTGTTCGGTGTCATCGCGCTGGGCGTGCCGATCGGGATGCTCTGGTCGGCCGTGTCGCCCCGCGTCCCGGTGCTCATGACCGCAGACGGCCCGATCCTGACCTCGGGTGAGCCCGAGGAGTACATGGGCTCGGATGCGGTGTTCACGCTGGTCGGGCTGGGGACGGGCATCGCGCTCGGCCTCCTGTGCTGGCTGGTGCTGCGCCGCTGGCGTGGCCCGGTGGTGCTGGTCGCGCTCGGTGCCGGCTCGCTGCTGAGTGCCGTGGTGGCGTGGAAGCTTGGCCGGGAGCTGGGCCTGGCCGAGTACGCGGACCTGAAGAGCACCGCGCTGGCCGGCTGGCAGTTCTACCGGCCGCCGAACCTGGCCGCACAGTCCTTCGTGGAGATCCTGGGCGTGCCGGTGCTGCCGCGCGGGGTACTGACGGCTCAGGCGCTGGCGGCAGTCTTCACGTACACGCTGATCGCCGGCTGGTCCCGCTACCCGGGCCTCCGCAGGGGCGAGGAAGGCTAGCGGGACCCTACTGCCGCCAGATGATCGCGAGTGCCTTGCTCGCCACCAGCGCCACGGTGAAGGTGACCGCGAGCGTGACCCGCTGGGCGGCGTACAGCGCGAGGGCCCCGGAGCCGAACCAGGCCGCCTCGAACAGCACGCGCACCGCCCCGTGCGTCTTGTACTCCGCTGTGGGCGCCCCGAACAGCGCCCACAGCGCGATCAGGAGGGCTGGCACGCCGAGCCCGGCGAGGATCCGCACCGGCCAGCCCCGGTCCAGAGTGAAGCCCCAGTAACCGGTGGCCGCCAGGGTGGCCAGTTCCAGCAGGAAAATCAGTAAGAGGTTGGCGTTCTTCACCGCGGGCTCTCCTCGCCTCGTTTTCGATCTTGAAGAGTACGGCCGGCCGGGGAGACCCAGGTCACCCGCGTACCGGATGCCGGGACAGCTCCGTCCGGAGCGTGGGAGCGGCGACTAGGCTGGAGTGGTGCTGAACCGCATCGACCTCCGAGGTGAGTCCCGGGATCCGCGTGGCCTGCTGCCGCGTGCCCAGTTCGATGTGACCGCCGCGATCGAGCAGATCCGGCCGGTTGTCCAGGCGGTGCGCGAGCATGGTGCCGCCGCCGTGAAGGAAGCGTCCCATCGGTTCGACAAGGTCAGCACGGAGCACCTGAGAGTCCCGGCGGCCGAGATCTCCGGGGCGGCCGACGCGCTCAGCCCCGAGGTCCGCGCGGCGCTGCTGACCGCGATCGAGCGGGTGCGCCGGGTGCACGAGGCCCAGCTCCGCCCGTCGCACACGACCACGCTGGCCCCGGGCGCGACCGTCACGGAGAAGTGGCTGCCGGTCGGCCGCGTCGGCCTGTACGTGCCGGGCGGCCTCGCCATGTACCCGTCGAGCGTCGTCATGAACGTCGTCCCGGCCCAGGTCGCCGGCGTGCCGGAGATCGTGGTCGCGAGCCCGCCGCAGGTGGACAACAACGGCCTGCCCGACGCCCGTGTCCTGGCCGCGTGCGCCCTTCTCGGCATCAGCGAGGTGTACGCGATGGGTGGCGCGCAGGCGATCGCGGCCCTCGGCTACGGCACCGAGGAGAACGCCCCGGTCGACATGATCACCGGCCCGGGGAACATCTGGGTGACGGCGGCCAAGCGGCTGCTGCGCGGCACGGTCGGCATCGACGCCGAGGCCGGCCCGACCGAGATCGCTATCCTGGCCGACGACTCCGCCGACCCGGTGCACGTCGCCGCCGACCTGATCAGCCAGGCCGAGCACGACCCGCTGGCGGCGAGCGTGCTGATCACGCCGAGCGAGGCCCTGGCCGTCGCCGTGGACGCCGAGCTGGAGGCCCAGGTCAAGGTGACCAAGCACCAGCCGCGGGTCACGGAGGCGCTGACCGGCCCGCAGTCCGGCGTCGTCCTGGTCAGGGATGTCGAGCATGGCCTGGAAGTCGCCGACGCGTACGCGGCCGAGCACCTGGAGATCCAGACCCGGGACGCGGCGTCCGTCGCCGACCGGGTACGCAACGCTGGCGCGATCTTCGTCGGCGCGTACTCGCCGGTTTCCCTCGGTGACTACTGCGCCGGGTCCAACCACGTGCTGCCCACGGCTGGCTGCGCGCGGCACTCGTCCGGCCTGAGCACGCACACGTTCCTGCGCGCCGTGCACGTGATCGACTACTCGGAGGCCGCGCTGCGCGAGGTCGCCGGGCACGTGATCACCCTGGCCGAGGCCGAGGACCTGCCGGCGCACGGCGCGGCCGTGAAGGCGAGGCTGCGATGAGCCTCCCGATCCGGCCGGAGTACGCCGGCCAGCACCCGTACGGCGCGCCGCAGCTCGACGTGCCCGTCCGGCTCAACACCAACGAGAACTCCTACCCGGTCCCGCCGGAGGTCACCGAGGCGATCGCCGCGGCGCTGGGCAAGGAGCTCGCCGGGCTCAACCGGTACCCGGACCGGGACGCTGTCGCGCTGCGCACCGATCTCGCGGAGTACCTGGGGCTGACGGCCGAGCAGGTGTGGGCGGCCAACGGTTCCAACGAGGTGCAGCAGGAGCTGCTGCAGATCTTCGCGGGGCCCGGGCGGTCGGCGCTGGGCTTCGTCCCGACGTACAGCATGCATCCGCTGCTGGCGCTCGGCACCGGTACACAGTGGATCGAAGGACGGCGCACGGCCAGTTTCGAGCTGGCTGACCCTGTGGGGCAGGTGCTGGCGCACCAGCCGGACGTCGTCTTCCTCTGCTCGCCCAACAACCCGACCGGCACGGCCCTCGACCTGGAGGTCATCGCGGCCGTGGCCGACGTGGCTCCCGGGATCGTGGTCGTCGACGAGGCCTACGCTGAGTTCCGCAGGCCGGGCACGCCTTCGGCGGTCGAGCTGCTGCCGCGCTACCCGCGCCTCGTCGTCACCCGGACGATGAGCAAGGCCTTCGGTTTCGCCGGCGGCAGGCTCGGCTATCTCGCCGCCAGCCGCGAGGTCGTGGAGGCGGTGCAGCTGGTCCGGCTGCCCTACCACCTCTCGGCCCTCACCCAGGCGGCGGCGCGTGCGGCGCTCGCGCATCGCGGCGTGCTGCTGTCCACAGTGGAGAAGATCAAGGACCAGCGCGACCGGATCGTCAGGGAGCTGCGGTCGCTCCAGGTCCCCGTCGCCGACTCAGACGCCAATTTTGTACTGTTCGGCGCGCCGGACGCTCCCGCACTGTGGCGGGACCTGCTGGCCAGGGGAGTCCTGGTCCGCGACGTCGGCCTGCCGGGCTGGCTGCGCGTCACGGCGGGCACCGAGCAGGAGACGGACGCCTTCCTGGCCGCGATGAAGGAGCTGGTGGCATGAGCAGCACACGGACCGGCCGGATCGAGCGGGTCACCGGCGAGACGAAGGTGCTCGTGGAGCTGGACCTGGCCGGCGGCCCGGTACAGGTGGCGACCGGCGTCGGCTTCTACGACCACATGCTCCACCAGCTCGGCAAGCACGGCGGCTTCGGCCTGCACGTCGCGGTCGAGGGCGACCTGTACATCGACGCGCACCACACCCTGGAGGACACGGCCATCGCGCTCGGCGAGGCCTTCGGCCAGGCACTCGGCGAGAAGGCCGGCGTGCGCCGGTTCGCGGACGCTCTCGTACCCCTCGACGAGGTCCTCGTCCAGGCCGTCGTCGACCTCTCCGGCCGCCCGTACTGCGTCCACGACGAGCCCCTCGGCCTGGCCCCCACCATCGGCCCGCTGTATCCGACCAGCATGACCAGGCACATCTGGGAGTCCTTCGCCCACCATGCGAGGATCACCCTGCACGTGTCCGTGCTCCGCGCAGCCCGCCCCGGAGCCCAGCCCGACGCGCACCACGTGGTGGAGGCGCAGTTCAAGGCGGTCGCCAGGGCGCTGCGGGACGCGGTCCGGATCGAGGGCACCGAGGTGCCGAGCACGAAGGGTGTTCTGTAACCCCATGAGTATCGCGTTGATGGGTCTTGGTGGTTTCCTGCTGGCCGGGGCCTGGTCGCTGCACAAGCAGGGCGCGTCGAAGGTCGTCATCGGCGTCGTCAGCGCCCTCGCGGCACTGTCGATCGGTGGCGGGATCCTGTGGATGCTCCCGAAGTGAGCCAGCCCGGTGTGGTTGTTCTCGACTACGGCTCGGGGAACCTCCGGTCGGCCGAGCGGGCCCTCGTCCGGGCCGGCGGCGACGTCACCGTCACGAGTGACCTGACAGCCGCAGCCGAGGCCGGCGGCCTGGTCGTACCCGGCGTCGGTGCCTATGCGGCCTGCGCGGGCGCGCTCCTCGACCTGGGCGGCGACCGGATCATCCGTGAGCGGCTGGCGGCCGGCCAGCCCGTGCTCGGGATCTGTGTGGGCGCGCAGATCATGTTCGAGTACGGCGACGAGCACGGCGTGGTCACGCGCGGGCTCGGCCTGCTGCCGGGTGGTGTCACGCAGCTCAAGGCCCCGATCGTCCCGCACATGGGCTGGAGCCCGGTCCGGGTGCCCGGCGGCGGCTCTGTGCTCTTCGACGGCGTCGAGGACGAGCGGTTCTACTTCGTCCACTCCTACGCTGCCCGGCCCTTCGACGGCCCCGGCGTGACCACGGCCGAGCACGGCGAGGTCTTCGTCGCGGCGGTGGAAACGGGGGCGCTGTCCGTGACCCAGTTCCACCCGGAGAAGTCCGGCGACGCGGGAGCCCGCCTCCTCGCCAACTGGGTGGGAACGCTCGGTGGCTAAGGAACGCGCCCGCCGCCGCGAGGCCCGGCTCGCCGAGGGCCAGGCTCGCCGGCTCCAGGCCGAGAAGCGCGAGGCGCGCCGCCGCAAGCTCAAGGCCCTCGTCACGCCCACGCTCGTCTCAGGACGGACCGGCCGGGTCAGGGGCCGCCAGCGCTCCCGTGCGGAGAAGGCCGCGCTGACCGTCGCCTTCGGCGGCGTCCTCTTCGTGATCTGGTACTTCGTGCCGTCACTGCCGGTCAGGCTCGCGCTGACCGTCCTGCTGTTGATCGTGAGCCCGGCGCTGCTGGTCCTCACCTCGGATCGGAGAACCCGATGACGACCCTCGAACTGCTCCCAGCCGTGGACGTGGCCGGCGGGCAGGCCGTCCGCCTGACCCAGGGCGCGGCTGGTACCGAGACCTCCTACGGCGACCCGCTGGCCGCGGCGCTCGACTGGCAGGAACAGGGCGCCGAGTGGATCCACCTGGTCGACCTCGACGCGGCGTTCGGCCGGGGCTCGAACGCGGAGCAGCTCGCGGACGTGGTGCGCCGGCTCGACGTGAAGGTCGAGCTGTCCGGCGGCATCCGCGACACCGAGTCCCTCGAACGCGCCCTGTCGACCGGCTGTGCCCGCGTCAACATCGGCACGGCGGCCCTGGAGGACCCGGAGTGGTGCGACCGGATCGCCGGCGAGTACGGCGACCGGGTCGCCATCGGCCTCGACGTCCGGGGCCGCACCCTCGCCGCCCGGGGCTGGACCAAGGACGGCGGCGACCTGTACGAGGTCCTCGAACGCCTGGAGCGGGCCGGCTGCGCCCGCTACGTCCTCACCGACGTCACCAAGGACGGCATGCTGTCCGGCCCGAACCTGGCCCTGTACAAGGAGTTCTGCGCCGCGACCAGCAAGCCCGTCGTGGCCAGCGGCGGAGTGTCCACCCTGGACGACCTGCGCGCCCTGACCACCGTCCCGGGCCTGGAGGGCGCGATCGTGGGCAAGGCTTTGTACGCGGGGGCGTTCACTGTGCGCGAGGCGCTTGAGGTGCTGGGGTAGACCTGTAGTGGCTGGGGTTTGACGTGTTGGGCTAGACCTGTAGTGGCTGGGGTTTGAAGTCTTCTTGCGGTTAGACCGGTAGTGGTCACCCTGGAAGGTTGCTAGCCGGGGTTGGGCAGGCTGGCCGCTTCAGCAGGTTCCCTTTGCGCTCCGGCCCCAGGGGGCCTCCGCGCAAAGCGAACCGCGGCCAGCCCACCCAACCCGTGCCCGGGCGCCGTTATCGTTGCGACGTCTGCCGGCGCTTCACGGTCAGCCCGGTTGTGGTTGAGGTGGAAGAACCCTCTGTGGTCACTGACTTGGAACAGGTACGGGGTCAGGGCAGCTGGATCTTCAGGTGGTCGCCCAGTGCGGTGAGGAAGGCCGGGGCGTCGAACATCGCTCCGGCTGAGGCCAGGCCGGTGGTGCGGGTCTGGCCGGCGAGGATGCGGTGGACGGCTTCCACGGCCAGTGGTGCCGTGACGGCGTAGATGTCCTGGCCGGTCGCGCTGGCCCGCAGTTCCTCGCCGCCGGCCCGGATCAGCACGTCGATGACGAAGGTCTGGTCCGAGCGGCCCATCTCGTCCACGGCCTCGGGTGCGGGGGTGCTGCTGCTGAGCACCTCGCGGGCGGCGTTGACGGTCATGTAGGTGCGGACGTCGGGTACGGCGACGTGGCTGGGCACGGTCACCACGTCGGCCATCGTGAACTCGGCGAGTACCTGACGGTGGCCCACCGGCTCCGGGAAGTCCCAGCCGGTCTCGACTAGTGCGTTGTCGTGGAACTGGAGCACGCCGTCACGGAACCGGAGCCGGCGGCCGCCGCGCCGTTCACCGGAGACCCGGCCGGAAGCGCGCGTTCCTGCGGTGGGGTGCCAGCTGCTCAGCGCGTAGGCGACGTGGACCTCGTCGGCGGCTTCCCTGCCGCCCAGCGCCGCCGTGACGAGCAGGTCGCCGAGCCCGCCGTAGAAGGCCATCGCCGGCACGACCGGGACGCCGGCCTCGCGGGCCGCGCCGGCGTACTCGGCGAACATTCCCGTGTTCGCCTCGATCTCGGCCGCCACGTCGACATACGGGATGCCGGCGCGCAGGGCGGCTTCGAGGACCGGGCCGCCGGTCTCGGCGAACGGGCCGGCCGTGTTGATGACGGCTGCGGCGCCGGCGAGCGCCGCGTCGAGTGCCGCCGGATCGTCCACAGTGGCCGCCCGCGTCGTGAGGTCCGGCCACTGGGCGGCCAGGCTGGTGGCGCTGCGGCCGGACGGGATCACGCCGAAGCCGCGTCGCAGCAGCTCAGCGACGACGAAACGGCCGGTGTGGCCCGTCGCCCCGTACACAACCACCGGACGTGTCGCGCTCATCGTTGTCTCCGCTCTCGGTATCCGATCGTGCTGATGTGACCAGTCTGCGCTGGGCGGGTACCCCGATGGCCTGGTCCGGAACGACAATGCCCGTACACTTTCGGACATGCACACCGTCGCGATCCTCGCAGCCGGGAACCAGCTGCACTTCGAGTTCGGCGTGGCCTGCGAGATCTTCGGGAATCCGCCGCTGGAGGCCGCCGGCGGCTGGTACGACGTGATCCTCTGCGGCCCGGGACCGATCCGGGTCGGCCCGTTCACCGTCGAGCCGGAGCACGGCCTGGACCGGGCGGTCACAGCCGGCACGGTGATCGTGCCGGCCTGCGCCGATGTCGACGAGCCGCACCCGCCGGAACTGGTCGAAGCCGTGCGCGCCGCCCACGCGGCTGGTGCCCGGATCGCCTCACTCTGCACGGGTGCCTTCGTTCTCGGCGCTGCCGGCCTGCTCGACGGCCGCCTGACCACGACACACTGGGCGCACGCTGACGACCTCGCGGCCCGGTACCCGCTGGCCATAGTCGATCCGGACGTCCTGTACACGGACAACGGCGACGTCCTCACCGCGGCCGGCAAGGCCGCAGCCGTCGACCTGTGCCTGCACATGGTCCATCTCGACCACGGCGCGGCGATCGCCAACTCGGTGGCCCGGCGGCTCGTCATGCAGCCGCACCGGCCGGGCGGGCAGGCCCAGTTCGTGTCGACGCCCGTGCCGGCCAAGGGTGATCACGCGCTGGCCGGGCTGCTCGCCTGGGCACAGCAACGCCTGGACGAGCCGCTGACCGTCACCGACCTGGCCCGGCAGGTGCACACCAGCCCGCGTCACCTCGGGCGGCAGTTCCGGTCGGTGCTCGGGCAGACGCCGTTGCAGTGGCTGCTGACCCAGCGGGTCCGCCGCGCTCAGGCGCTGCTGGAGAACACGGACGACAGCGTCGAGTCCGTCGCGCTGGCCACCGGCATGGGTACCGGGACGACGCTCCGCCGCCAGTTCAAGCGGGTGGTCGGCGTCCCGCCGGACACGTACCGGCGCTCGTTCCGCACCGCGCGGCTGGACTGAGGGCCCGCCGGGAGACACCGCTCCCGGCGGGCGTCAGTGTCTAGCGGACCGGGTTGAGCTTCCGGTCGAGGGCCGGGTTGTAGTCGTCCAGGTCCGGGACGTAGGACGGGCCGGCGAGGCTGGGCGTGACGCCGGCCCAGCGCAGCAGCGCGCTCGTCGCCGAGTCCTTCTCGCTGGTCACCAGGGCACCGATGTTGGCGCCGTGGTTCGCGCCGGGCGCGGTGTAGCTGTAGGAGTCGCGGGTGCCGATGCCGGTCTGGAACGGCTCTGCGCCCCACGGGTCGTTCTGCCCGTACACGAACAGCAGGTTGCGGCCGGAGAGCTTCACCCACAGGTCGACGTCGATCATCGTGACCGGGTTGAACCACATCGGGATCGAAGCGGGCACGTAGGACCGGGCGACGTCCTGGCCACGGTACTTCTGGAGCTTCGCAAGGTGCGGCAGGTCCACGAGCGGATAGCCGAGCTGCGTGCCGGCCTGGTAGTAGTAGGGCACGAAGCCGGTGACGCCCTGGTCGGTGTTGGACGAAGCGCCGTAGACGTTGTCCATCCAGTCCCAGATCACGTCACTCGTCGCGGTCACCGGCGGCACGCCGGCGCAGTCGCTCGCGGAACCGTACTGCCAGAAGGCCCACGTCGTCCCGTTCACCATGAACTCGAAGGCCCGGTCGGCGCTCTTCACGATCGAGAAGGTGTACCCGCCGGCTGCGGCCCACGCCTCGTACCTCGGGACGAACTCGGCGCGCCGCTTCAGCGCCTCCACCTGCACGTCGTCCAGAGCCTTGCGGCAGGCGGCGTCGCCGACCTGCGTGAAGAACTCGTCGTAGGCGGAGTCCTCGCGGGCGATCACGTCATTGGGTGCCACGTACGCGACCGTGCCGTCCACATCGGACGGGTAGAAGCGCCGGTGGTACACGGAGGTCATGCCGCCCTTCGACGCGCCCGTGGAGATCCACTTCGCGGCGTAGAGCGGCTTGAGGGCCGTGACGAGCCGGTGGTGGTCGGTCGCGGCCTGCCAGACGTTCAGCTTCGACCAGTTCTCGGACGCCGGGCGGGACGGCGTGAAGAACCGCTGCTCGACGGAGATCTGGTTGCCGTCGACCAGCCGGGCCGGCTCGGAGCGGAACACGCGCACCGGCACGTTGTACCCGGTCGTGTGCAGCACCATCGGCCGGGCCGCGTCCTTGTGCAGCAACGTCAGCCGCTGCTGGAACGTGCCGGCCGACGGCTTGCGGTGGTCGGCGGGCTGGGTGTAGGCGAGCACGAAGAACCGGTACGGCGCGGTGGCCGGCCGCTCCTCGGTGATGGTCATGCCGGGGATGGCCCGCAGGCGGTCGGCGATGTCCTCGCCGGCTGCCGCCGACGGGGACGCTGGCACGGCCAGCAGGCCTGCCAGGAGTGCGAGGGGCAGCGCGAGGCGCCGGAAGGCATTCATGC
The DNA here is from genome assembly GCF_000379825.1 of Longispora albida DSM 44784. Taxonomy (GTDB): domain Bacteria; phylum Actinomycetota; class Actinomycetes; order Mycobacteriales; family Micromonosporaceae; genus Longispora; species Longispora albida. Next base: position 87,505 of record NZ_KB903833.1, on the reverse strand, counting down.
ATCGGACTCTAGAGATATGTCCGGTGTGGATGGAAGACTTCCCGGGCAACGGGACAGGGTGCCCGGCTGGCTGCCGGGCACCCTGGTGACGCGTCGTTCCGCTACGCGAGGATCAGTGGAACAGCTCCCACGGGCCGACGCCGTCGTTCCTGGCGCGCATGGTGCCGGTCAGGTTGCCGCCGTAGGTGACCTCCGCTGACACGTACTTGTTGTTGAACCTGCTCTTGATCGTGCAGGAGGTGCTGGTGGCCGGGCAGTTCACGACGAACTGTTCCCACTCGCCGACGGAGGTCGCCCTGGCGCGCAGCACGTACAGCAGCGGGTCGGCGTACCCCATCTCCGCCGTGACGTACGTGCCGTTGCCCACCGACTGGAACGTGTCGTACTGGGCACCGTGACAGTAGGTGAACGTCTCCCACGGCAGCGCCCACACGCCCTGCGCCCGGAGGATGCCGTTCTCCGTGCCGCTGCGGCCGAACTCGGCAGCCGCGTACATGCCGGTCGCCTCAGAGGTGATGTACACCGGACGGCACGCGCTGCTCAGCAGGGTCGCCGGGGTCTTCGCCGCCACGCTCAGCGGGACGGCCAGGTCGTGCACGCCCTGGTACACCTGAACGTCGTCGATCTGCCCGGCGAAGAAGCCGGCGTCGCCACGGCTGCCGATCAGCAGGCTGCCGGTGCCGGCCCAGGCGGTGGCCCCGGCGACGGTCTGCTGGAGCACGTCGTTGACGTACAGCTTCACTTCTCCGGTGTGCGCGCTGTACGAGCCGACGAGGTGCGTCCACGTGCCCGTCGCCGGTGAGGCCGTCGAGCGGGCGCTCCACCAGATGCCAGTGCCGGTCTTGACCTGGAGGACGTCCATGACCCACCGGTCGTGCTCCGCGTTGTACATCAGGTAGAACGGCTTGAACTCCGTCGGGTTGTCCTGGGTGAGGACGACCCGGTCCGTGCCCTTGCTGGCCAGGTTGACCCACGCGGACACCGTGAACGACTGGTCGGTGTGCAGCACGGACTTCTCCGTCGCCGCCGCGCCGCCCGGCGCGCTGCCGGACAGGGTCAGGCACCGTCCATCGTGGGTGCACTGCGCGGTGGGCACCGTGGCGTTGCCCCGCCAGTCCAGGTCGTTCACGTAGCCGGAGGTGTCGGACGACGGCGGGTTGTCCTCGCCGAACTTCCATTTACCGACCTGTACGGCCGGGGCGAGCCCGCTGACCTCGGCGTCGCTGATCGCCCGGTTCCACACCTGGACCTCGGACACGCCGCCCTTGAACCAGCCGCCGTTCCGTCCGATGTAGAACGGTCCGCTGGCCGAGTTCCACGTGCCCGGCACCGGCTTCATGCCTTCGGGCACGCCGTTGACGTAGAGCCGGACCTTGCCGGCCGCCGCGTCGTACACGCCGGTCAGGTGGGTCCACACGCCGAGCTTCGGCGGGTAGGCCGACATCGCTGTGTAGGAGGCCCGGGTGCCCGCGGCGTCGTCGTTGTTGGTGAGCTGCATCGCCCACCGGTCGGCGGGCTTGTCGTACTGGAGATAGAACGAGCACCGGTTGGTGCCGCACTGCGAGGCGACTGTGTGGTACGAACCGTTGTCGGTCAGCTTCACCCACGCAGACACCGTGAAGCTCTTGCTGGTGTCCACCACGGCCGGAGCCTGCGCGTAGCTGCCCGAGTTGCCGGCGAACTCCAGCGCCGTGTCAGCGTTGTCGCCCCGGATCCGTCCCGGAGCGCCGAGCCCCCCGCCGCTGAGGGTCGCGTTGTACACCTCGGGGTGGTTGACCCAGTTGCCGTTCTCCAGAGCCCGGGTACCCGTGCCGTCGTTCAGCAGCGTCGTGCCGCCGGTCTCGTTGAGCTTCCAGCTGGCGACCGGGGTGGTCAGCTCGGAGACGGTGAACTGGTAGACGGTGGTCGCCGTCCGCCCGGCGCGGTCGATCGCCTTGACCCGCAGCGTCTTCGGCCCGCTGCTCTTCGGCTGCCAGGTCACCTTGACCTGCTCGCCCATGGCGTTCGGCCTGGCTTCGATCTCGCCGGGGACGTCGTCGAAGCTCCACTTGTAGTTCACGACGTCGGGCGAGGACCGGAAGACGAAGGTGTCGGCCTGCCCGACGCCGCCGCAGCCTTCCGGCGGGCAGCCGGCCGGCTTGTACACGTCACCGGTCACGGCCGGCGCGACCGGGTCAGCCAGGTCCACGCCGAACTCGCAGCCGCCGGTGGAGGTGCTGGCCGCGTCGAGCGGGTCGCGGGCCTCGGCCCAGTAGCTGTAGATACCGCCGTCCACGAAGCCGAAGCCGCCGGCGAAACCCTGCCCGCCGTTGGAGAACGTGCCGGTCCAGGCGCCGTTCTGGTAGGGCCATCCGCTGCCGTTCCACTTGCCCCAGCTGACGAGGGCCCGCAGGTCTCCCGCGTCGTGGTCGGAGGCCCAGACTCCGAAGGTCGGCGTGGCGGTGGACACCCACGGCCGGCTGGCGTCGCCGGCGGCGCACCCCTTGCTGTCGACAGTCAGGCCCCAGGGGGCGTTGGGCTTGCGGTTGTACGTGATGGACAGAGCGACCGAGTCGGGCTTGAAGCGCTTCCAGTCGTTCACGTCGGACTCGCTCGGAGCCTTCAGGCCCAGGGCGATCGCGTTGCAGCAGTTCGCGATGCCCTGCATGAATCCCGTGATCGGCCACTCCATGTGCGAACCGGTGTTGCCGCCCTGGGAGCCGAGGTAGCTGATCCAGGAGGAGTTGTTCCAGTTCGTCGCCGGGCTGATCCCGCCGACATGCCACAGGTGCACACCGCGGTACCCGCCGGTCCAGGCGTTGTTCACGTCCGCCATGAACTTCGCGTCGATGATCGTGGCGCCCTTGATGCCCTCGCCGCCCTTGTCGAGGCCGATGTTGTCCCACTGGAACATCGAGCGGTAGAGCGCGTCACCGGAGTAGCCGACCTTGGCGAGGTACTCGCCGTCGCCGTTCCAGTACTCGGTTTCCTTCCACGAGGAGTTCAGGCCGCCGACCAGGCAGAACTTGTTCCACTTCCCGCCGCTCATCGTCGGGTCGATCATGATGGGGAACGCCGCGTCCGGATCGTGCAGAATGGACAGGTCCGGCGTGACCGACAGGGTGCCGTCGCCGGCCTCCACCTGCATCTCCGCCTGGCGTGCCGGGGCCGCCTCAGCCGGGGCCGCCAGGGCGCCGGACCGCTTGGCCGTCCGGGCCGGCCTGGAACCGGCCTCCCACATCAGCGCCGAGCCGAAGCTGAACGGCTCCTTACCCTGCTCGTCCACACTGGACATCAGCTCGCCGGGCTTCTCGGCCAGCCGGAACCCCGCGGTCCTGGTGCCGAACGTGATCTTCCTGAGCTTCGGGTTCTTCGCGGCCTGAGGGGTCTTGACCACGAGTACCTGCGAGTAGCCGCCGAGGATCGCGCGGACCTTCAGGTCGACGCCGGGCAGCACCTCCGGGTAGGTGGCGGTGGTGCCGTCCAGTACCGGAGCGGGCAGCGCGCCGTCCTGCCAGGTGAGAGCGAGTTCCTTGCCCTCGGTGTTCGCGCTGACCAGCGGGGCGTTGCCGCCGCCGGAGATGGTCAGCGCGACGGGTGCTGCGGCCGGGCTCACCGAGCCGTCGGCGTTCCTGCGGAGGGTGAGATCGATGTCGGCCCACGAGCCGTCCGCTCGCTTCACCCGGCGGGGCAGCGGCGCGGTCTCCCAGGTGTTCGTGCCGTCCGGGTTCACGAAGGTCTGACCGGTCTCGGTACGCAGCGCTCCGGCCTCTACCCGCTTGCCGCAGGCCTTGGCCAGGGCGGCGGCCGCGCCGGGATCCTGGACCATCGGCTCGCAGGCCGGCCGTGGTGCCGAGGGTGCTGACTGTGCGGCCGGGGCGAGGATCAGCGGGGCGACCCCGCCGCCGAGCAGCCCGAAAACGGCCATAAGAGTGGTTAATCTGGTTGTTCTGCCTGTACGAGCGCGCACTAAAGACGCAGTCGTCATGCGAGTCCCCGTTCACTTGACGCTAAAAAGCGAGGTTCAGCATCCGCACCGTTCTCGCTCCTGTCAATCGGCTGGGCCGCCTACTCCGTTTCCCGCAGCCGGGTACACAGCTGGGTGCGCGATCGGACGCCGAGCTTCCGGTACACCCTGGTCAGGGTGGCTTCGACCGTCTTGACGCTGAGGAAGAGCCGGGCGGCGATCTCGCGGTTGCTCGCGCCCCGGCCGACCAGCTCGGCGATCCGCAGCTCGGTCGTGGTCAGCGGCGGACCGGGCTCGGCCGGCGCGTCGAGCTGGTCCAGGGCGGTCAGGGCCAGCTCGGCCCACGGCCGGGCCGCGGCCTGCTCGAAGGCCGCGAACGCCGCCGACATCGCGTCCCGGGCCGCTGACCGGCGGCGCCGGCGGCGTTCCACCTGGCCGAGGGCGAGCAGGGTCCTGCCGTGCTCGACGGGCAGGCCGAGCAGGGCGAATCCGGCGGCCGACCGGTCGAGCAGGTCGATGGCGCCCGCCGGGTCGCCGAGCGCCGAGCGGTACAGGCCCTCGGCGCGGTCGAGAGCGGCGAGGACACCGGGCCGGTCGAGGGTGCTGGCGGCCTGCCGGGTTCTGGTGATCACGGCGTGCCCCTCGTCGTGCTCGCCCGCCGCCACGTGCGCGGCGGCCAGGTCGGCGTGCCAGCGCAGCACCGCGGGGTCGAGCACGTACCCGTCAGCCTCCAGGCTCCCCACCCGGCTGAGGGCGGCGACCGCACCGGCCGCGTCGCCGAGCGCGAGCTTGACCAGCCCGTGGACGTGCAGGTTCCTGGCCAGGAACACGACGTCGTGCTCCTCTTCGGACGATCGGGCTCCGAGGTCGGCGTACCAGGCGGCCCGGCCGAAACTCCCGCCGCACGCCTCGGCCAGCGCGACCGTGTACCAGGCCGGGCCGGGGGACAGGCCAGCGTCGCCGGTGACCCGGGCCGCCCGGTGCGCGTGTTCGAGCGCGGTGGCACACCGGCCGGACCTGGCCTCGATCTCGGCGAGGCTGCGCAGTACCTCGATCAGGTCCTCGGCTCCGCTCCGCTCGGCGGCCGGGAGCAGGCCGAGCAGCATCGTGCGGGCCGTGGTGAGCTGGTCGTCGTACACGGCGTGCCGGGCCGCCAGGTAGCTGGGCGTGTTGCGCAGGCCCATAGGCTCCTCCGGCGCGCCGAGGGCCAGGGCCGCGGCCAGGGTGCGTTCCGCGTCGGGTACACCCAGGATGCGTTCTGCCCGCGCTCGCATCGTGAGGGCCATCGCCTCCAGGACCACGTCGCCACCCTGGGCCGCGAGCGCCGCGGCGCGAGCGGAGGCCGCCAGCGCGCGCTGCGGCGAGCCTTCCGTCAGGTTGGCCTTCCACGCGAGTCGCAAGTGGACGGCCGCGAGCAGTGCGGGATCACCGGCGGCCTCGGCGAGCGCGTGTGCGAAGGTCTCGTCGAGATCGTCGAAGGCCTGCCCGGCCGCGTCGATGACGGCGAGGCGCGCGTGCACGCGGCTGGCAGGCCCGGTCGCCCGCGCGAGCAGCGCCTGAGCGGCCTGCCGGGCCAGGTCGAGATGCCCGGAGGCCCCGGCGTCCTCGGCGGCGGCCAGCAGCCGGGTCTCCGCCGACGGCTGGTCGGCCGGGGGAGTGCGCTCGGCGGCGAGGAGGTGCAGCTCGGCGGCCAGCGTCCGGTGACCACGTGATCTGGCGGCCTGCCCGGCTCCGGCGAGCTGCGCCGCGAGCCGGGCACAGGGCAGGTCTGTGGCCAGCGCCCGGTGCCGCACCTGGTCCACCGGATCGTCAGCCAGATCAGCCAGTACCCGGTGGGCGGCGGCCCGATCCGCCCACCCCGCCCCGGCGACCAGCCCCTCCGCCAGCGCCCCCGCCGTGAACTCCACCCGGTCGCCCGCGATGGTCACCAGCCCGGCGGCCTCGGCGGCAGCCAGCTCCGCAGCCCCGCATCCGGCCCGCCGGAGCAGCCCCACAGTCGGAGCGTGCGCGAGCGCGGCCGGCAGCAGGCCCCGCCGGACCCCCTCCGGTACCGAGGCCAGCCGCTTGCGTGCCAGCCCGCTCCCGTCCCCGCCGAACGCGATGTCGAGCATCAGGGCCGGGTTGCCGCCGCTGGCCGCGTGCACCGGACCGGCCAGCCGGCACGACAGCCCGTGCGCCTCCAGGAACGCGGCGACCTCACCCGGCCCGAGCGGCGGTACCTCCAGCGGCGGCCCCAGATCCCAGCCGAGCCTGCGGCCGGCCGCCAGCAGCCTGACCCCGGGGCCGGCCCGGCGGAGCGCGTAGGCCAGCACGCCGGCGCTCTCCGCGTCGATCAGGTGCGCGTCGTCGACCACGACCAGTACCGGGGCGGCGGCCCGCAGCGCGGCCAGCACGCCCAGCCGCAGCGCGAGCGAATCGGGCTCACCCGGCTCCAGCCGCAGTGCCTGCCGTGCCGCGAGCCGCTGCGGGCCGGGCAGGCTGCCGAGTTCGAGCCCGGCGAGTACCTCGGCCAGCACGGCGCCCGCCAGGCTGCCGGCCGATCCGTCCGGGGTGCCGGACGCGCGGACCGTGCCGGCCCCGTGCTCGGCCGCGATCACGCCGAGGATCGCGGACTTGCCGGAACCGTCACAGCCCGTGAGCATCGCGCGGCCCACTGTGCTCAGTCGCCGGCGCACCTCCACCAGCAGCTCATCCCGGCCGACCAGGGCCGGCGCCGCCGGTACCGGAAAGGGAAGCGGGGCCATGTAGCGACGGTAATAGATTTTTCCTTAACGGAGGGTGAAGGGGGCAATGCAAGGGAAACCTCTATATCGCCAGGTTCCGGGGCTGCCTAGCGTTCCCGGACATGAAGAAGACACCACTGATAGCGATCCTCGCCGGGGCCGTCACGGCCGCGGCGGCTGGTGCCGTGTCCCTCGCGGCCGAACCGTCCACGCCACTGTCCACATCGGAGTCCGGCGTGGTCGCCGGCCTGCGCCGCGACCTCGGGCTGACCGAGAAGCAGGCGAAGGACCGGCTGGTCAGGCAGGACCAGGCCCACGCGGCGGCAGCCCGGCTCGCACCGGGACTGCGCGCGGGCGCCTGGTTCGACGCGGACAGCGGCAAGCTCACCGTCGCCGTCTCCTCGGAGAGCGAGGCCGCCGCTGTCCGGGCGGCTGGCGGCGTCCCGAAGAAGCTCCAGTACAGCCTCGCGGACCTGTCCGGCATCGCCAGGCTGATCGGCGAGCTGCCCGGCCGCGACGGCGGGAACGGCTTGGGCGGCGTGAACGGCTGGGGCGTGGATGCCCAGACCGGGAGCGTCGTGATCCGGGTACACGACGCGACGCGGGCCACGCCTTTCGTGACCCGGGCACAGCAGCTCAGCCCGGCCGTGCGCGTGGTCACCGAGCCGGCGCAGGTCCGGCAGCAGAGCGGAGTTGTCCAGGGCGGCGACCCGTGGTGGCCCGGCACGGAGACCTACTGCTCGATCGGGTTCGCCGCGACCGACGCCCAGGGCGGCAAGCACTTCGTCACCGCCGGGCACTGCACCAACGACGCCAACCAGGCCGCATTCGGCAAGAACTCCTCCGGTACCAAGGGCGAGCAGCTAGGCACGTCCAATGTGGGCGGTTCGCGGAGCGTCAACGCGCGCGAGGGCGACTTCGGTGCCGTGGCCGTCAACCACGCGAACAACTGGAGCCTGAGCAGCGCGGTCAACACCTGGGGGAATGGGTCAGTCGCGGTGACCGGTACGGCCGAGGCGCTGGTCGGCGATGCCGTGTGCCACTCGGGAAACAACACCCAGTGGCGGTGCGGCAAGGTCACCGCCGTGAACCAGTCCGTCAACTACGGCAACGGGCTCGTGATCGACGGACTGTCCTACACGGACGCCTGCTCCGGCGGCGGGGACTCCGGCGGGGCGTACGTGCTGGGCACCAAGGCCGTCGGCCTGCACTCCGGCGGCGGCAACCCGTGCGGGCAGAGCAACCCCAACACAGTCTTCCAGCCCGTCGCCGAAGCTCTGTCGAAATGGAACCTCACGCTCTACACCACCGGCACCACACCCCCGGTGACCACCGCACCGCCCACGACCACGGCACCCCCGACCACAGTCCCGCCGACCACCACTCCGCCGACGACACAGCCGCCGTCGGGGCGCACCTTCACGAACAACCAGTTCTATTTCGTACCCGACCCGGGCTCCGTCAACAGCCCCATCACCTCCACGGCCACCGGCTCCGCCGCGAGCACGGTGACGGTGAAGGTCAGCGCCTCCCACTGGTGCGGCGAGGAACTCAGCATCGTCCTGCTCGCTCCTGGTGGCCAGCAGTACCCGGTGAAGTCAAGTGGCTCCGGTTGTACCAGCTACTCCGGCGGGACATACCAGATCCCGCATGTCTCCTCGGCGGCCAGCGGCACCTGGACATTGCGGGTAACCGATGGCAAAGCATGGAATTTCGGTAGCCTAAACGGCTGGACTGTCACCGTCTGAACGGCTTGTGGCGCCCGAAGGCCGTTACGAACTTGGATGCACAAGCGTTGAGCCGGGCATGACTGTTCAGCGATTCAGCTCGAATGGCCCTTGGGAAAGCTTGTACGGCTACTCGCGGGCGGTGAAGGCCGGCCCGTGGATCGTCTCGGCCGGGTGCACGGCCACAGTGGACGGAGATGTCCGGTGTGCCGGCGACCCGGCCGGGCAGACGAAGGAGGCGTTCCGGATCGCGCTCGACGCGATCGTGGACGCGGGAGCCTCGGTCGGCGAGGTGGTCAGGACCCGGATGTACATCACCGACCCGGCGCACGCCGACGCGGTGGGCCGGGCGCACGGCGAGCTGTTCGGCGTGGTGAAGCCGGCCGCCACCCTGGTCGTCGCCGCCCGGCTGCTCCACCCGGACCACCTGGTCGAGGTCGAGGTGGAGGCGTACCACCCGTGACGCTGGCCTGCCAGCTCCGGTGAGACTGCCGGCCCGGGCTCCGGCCGGGTGTGTCTGCGGCCCGTCCGGGGCCCGGGCCGGTGCGTGGCGGCTGCTCGGGCCGCCAGCCCCGGACCGCACCGTCTTCTCGCTTCGCTGCCCTGGACGGTGCGGGCCGGGGGTCCGGGTCCCCGTCTCCAGGGGGGACCCGGGCACCTGGACGGCGGTGGAGGGCCGTGGTCCAGGGAGTGGGAGGCCGGGGGCTGGGCGCGGGGGGCGCCCGGCCCCCGCGGCTAACCTGGGACCATGACTGTGGCCATCCGGGTGATCCCCTGCCTCGACGTCGACGCGGGCCGGGTGGTCAAGGGCGTGAAGTTCGAGGGCCTGCGCGACGCTGGCGACCCGGTGGAGCTCGCGGCTGCGTACGACGCTGCAGGGGCCGACGAGCTGGTCTTCCTGGACGTCTCCGCCTCGGCCGCCGGGCGCGGGACCCTGCTCGACACGGTGCGCCGGACGGCGGAGACCGTTTTCATCCCGCTCACGGTCGGCGGGGGAGTCCGCAGCGTCGAGGACGTGGACGTGCTGCTGCGCTCCGGAGCCGACAAGGTCGGGGTCAACACGGCCGCCATCGCCCGCCCCGAGCTGATCTCCGAGATCGCCGAGCGCTTCGGCCGTCAGGTGCTGACCCTGTCGCTGGACGTCCGCCGGGCCCCCGGGACACCCTCCGGCTTCGAGGTCACCACGCACGGCGGCCGCCGGGGTACCGGCATCGACGCGATCGGATGGGCCGTCCGCGTGGCAGAGCTGGGCGCCGGTGAGCTGCTGCTGAACTCGATGGACGCCGACGGTACGAAGGCCGGCTTCGACCTGGAGCTGATCACGGCCGTCCGCGCGGCCGTCGGCATCCCGGTCATCGCGAGCGGCGGGGCCGGGGCGCTCGCCGACTTCCCGCCAGCCGTCGAGGCCGGAGCCGACGCCGTGCTGGCCGCCAGCGTCTTCCACTTCGGCCAGCTGACGATCGGCGAGGTCAAGTCCACTCTCGCCACGGCCGGGTATCCGGTCCGGTAAATGTCAGGTTGACAGTCGCCCGCCGGGGACTGTCTACTCACGGCGTCGCGGTAACCAACCACGGGGGTTGTTATGCGAGCCGTTCTGCCTGCGCGTAACCAAGTCGGTATCCGTCCACTGTGCTGGGCGCCTCGCCGCTGACCATCCCTTTTTCCTGGTAGCACCCTTCTGCCCGGCGACGGGCGATTCAGGGTGCTTTCTGCGACTCTCGCACCCCTCCATCGCTGATGAGGAGAGTCCACAGTGGGCTTATCATCCCGTTATGCGCTGGCCAGGGCCGGTACCCGGTTGCTCCAAGCCGGGCTCGCCGCCGCCATGGCCGCGTCCCTCCTGCCAGCCTCCCCGGCGCTGGCCGCTCCGAAGGCCAGGTACCAGCCGGGCAGCGCTCAGAAAGAGAAGCCGGTCGCCGGCCGTACGGTGAAGCCGGGCCAGTCCCCGCAAACCACCGCACAGGCCCCGTCGCCGGCCAGGCCGCCCGTCTGGCCGGCCGCCGGTACGGCCGAGATCAGCCTGGACGGCGCGGGTGACCGGACCGCCGGGCTGCGTTCCGGCGCGGCCAGGGCCGGTGACCTGCCGATCTGGGTCGAACCAGCCGGCCAGGCGCCGAAGGGCGCAGCCGCGGCACCTTCCGCGCTGGGCACAGCCGGCAAGCTGCGCCTGCAGGTACTCGACCGGGCGGCCACCACGGCGGCCGGCGCGAACGGCATGGTCTTCCGGGCCACCACCGACGGGGCAGGCACCCAGGCCAAGGTGACCGTCGACTACTCAGCCTTCCGCGGCGGCTACGGCGGCGACTGGGCAGGCCGGCTCCGGCTCTACGCCCTGCCCGAGTGCGCCCTGACCACCCCGGCCGCAGCTGGCTGCCAGGGCAAGCCGGTCGAAGGCGTCAACAACGTCCAGGCCGGCTCGGTGACGGCGACCCTCAGCCTGCCCGGTGCCGACAGCGCCGCCAGGTCGTTCGCCGCGGCGCCGTCCGGCGGGCTGTTCGCGCTGTCCGCTGGCGCCTCCGGCACATCCGGAAGCTACGCCGCCACCCCGCTCGCCTCCTCGTCGAGCTGGTCGGCCGGTGGTGCGGCCGGCGACTTCAGCTGGTCGTACCCGCTGCGCGTGCCCCCGGCGGCCGGCGGCCCCGCGCCGTCGATCGCCTTCGGCTACTCCTCGGCGAGCGTCGACGGCCGGATGGCGGCCTCCAACAACCAGCCGTCCGAGATCGGTGAGGGCTTCGACTGGAGTGCCGGGTACATCGAGCGGCGGTACGTCCCGTGCTCCGACGACATGGCCGGCAACCCGAACAACACGTCCAAGACCAGCGACCTGTGCTGGGTGACGGACAACGCCACCCTGTCGATGCCCGGCCGTGGCGGTGAGCTGATCAAGGATCCGAACGTCGCCGGGCGGTGGCGGCTGCGCGCGGACGACGGCAGCTACGTCGAGCGCAAGACCGGCAACGGCAACGGCGACAACGACGGCGAGCACTGGGTGGTGACCACGCCGACCGGCGTCCAGTACTGGTTCGGCCGGGCGGCGCAGTCCACCCTGACCGTCCCGGTGTTCGGCAACCACTCCGGCGAGCCGTGCAGGCTGACCACGTACAACGAGTCGTGGTGCGCGCAGGCCTGGCGGTGGAACCTCGACTACGTGGTCGACACGCACGGCAACACGATGTCGTACACGTACGCCAAGGAGACCAACAAGTACGGCCGCAACGGCACGCCCAGCAACGCGACCAGCTACGACCGGGCGAGCTACCTCAGCCGGATCGAGTACGGCACCCGGACCGACGTGTCCGGCAGCGCGCCGGCGCGGGTCGAGTTCGGCTACGGCGACCGGTGCCTGTCCTCCTGCGGTACCAGGGACGCCGCGCACTGGCCGGACACCCCGTGGGACCAGGACTGCCAGGCCAGCAGCTGCCAGCTGCCGTACCCGAGCTTCTGGACCACCCGGCGGCTGGCCACCGTGACCACGCAGGTATGGGGCGGCTCGGCGTACCGCAACGTCGACAGCTGGACCCTGACGCACTCGTTCCCCGACCCGGGTGACGGCACGCGTGCCGGGCTGTGGCTGCAGAAGATCGGGCACACCGGTCACGTGGGTGGCACGGCCACCCTGCCGGACATCAGCTTCACCGGCATCCAGCTGGCCAACCGGGTGGACACGATCGACCACTCCCCGGCGATGAACTGGTGGCGGATCAAGACGATCAACACCGAGTCCGGCGGCAAGATCGACGTGACGTACTCCGCTCCGGAGTGCGTGGCGGGCTCCAACGTCCCGGACAAGTTCAATCTCCAGGACAACATCAAGCGCTGCTACCCGGTCAAGTGGATCCCGCAGGGCTACACCAGCCCGGTCATCGACTTCTTCCACAAATACGTCGTGACCGACGTGATCGAGGCCGACCTGACCGGCGGCTCGCCGCTGATCCAGACGCACTACGACTACCTGGGCGCTCCGGCCTGGCACTACACCGACGACGACGGCCTGATCAAGGCCGACAGCAAGAACTGGTCGGTGTGGCGGGGCTACGGCGCTGTCCGGACGACCAAGGGCGACGCCGGCCAGCGGACCTCGGTGGAGACCCGCTACTTCCGGGGCATGCACGGGGACAAGCTGCCCTCGGGTACCCGCAGCGTGCAGCTGCCCGCGGCTGGTACCGCCCCGGCGGTCAACGACGAGGCTGCCTTCAGCGGCCAGGTCCGTGAGGTGATCACGTACAACGGGCCGGGCGGGGCCGAGGTGTCGGCCGAGGTGCACGAGCCCTGGCAGTCGCCGCCGACCGCCACCCGGACGATCAACGGCACCACGGTGCACGCCAGGTTCCTGCACACCGGAGCCATCCACTACCGGGCGGCCCTGGACAAGGGCAGGCCTGCCCGCACCACGATCACCCGGACGGTGTACGACGACACCTACGGCATGGAGCTGCGGTCCGAGGACCTGGGCGAGCCCGGTGCCGGTGACGAGAAGTGCAGCATCAGCGACTACGCCCGCAGTACGAGCAGCAGCCGGTGGATCGTGGCGACGGTCTCGCGGGTGCGCGCGTACGCCACGGACTGCGCCAAGGCGCTGGCCGGAACCGGCATCACCGCCGACGACGTGCTCAGCGACGACCTGACCTACTACGACGGCCAGGGGCACGGCGCGGCCCCGACGAAGGGTGACGTCACCCGGACGGACGCGCTGAAGGAGTACAACGGCGCGCCTTCCTACCTCCAGACCTCCACGGCGACCTACGACGACCACGGCCGTCCGGTGGTCTCCGCCAACGTCAAGGGCAACACGATCAAGACGGCGTACACCCCGGCCAAGGGTGGTCCGGTCACCGGTACCACGGTCACGGATCCGATGGGGTGGAACACCGTCACCACGATCGAGCCAGCCTGGGGGCACGCCACGTCCACTGTGGACTCCAATGGCCGCAGGACCGAGATGGCGTACGACGGTCTCGGTAACCTGACCGCCGTGTGGCAGCCGGGCCGCGACCGGGGCACGCAGGACCCCTCCATGCGGTACACCTATCTGTTCCGCAACAACGCACCCAGCGTCGTGAAGACGGAGAAGCTGAACCAGGCAGGCGGCTACATCGCCACCCGCACCTTCTACGACAGCCTCCTGCGCGCACGCCAGACCCAGATCCCCGACGCGGCCGGCGGTCCCAACGCCGTCGTGACCGACACCTACTACGACAGCGTCGGCCGGGTGCTCCGGGAGAACAGCGCCTACCTGAGCACTGTCGCGCCGGGCGACAACCTGTTCATCCCGAGCGAGGTGATCCCGGCTCAGAACACCACCCTGTACGACGGTGCCGGCCGCAAGACCGCCACCGTCCTCATGACCAGCGCGCCGTCCGGCGGCAGCCCCGGTGGGACGGAGAAGTGGCGGACCAGCATCCAGTACTCGGGTGACCGCGTCGACACCATCCCGCCGCGCGGCGGCGTGGTCAGCTCGAACGTCACCGACGCCGGCGGCCGGGTCAGGGAGATCCGGCAGTACGACGCCGGGGTGGCGGCTGGTTCCGACACCGGCTTCACCGCGACCAGGTACACCTACAACCGGAAGAACCAGCTCACCGAGCTGACCGGTCCCTCGGGTCTCAAGTGGACCTACGAGTACGACATGCGTGGCCGCAAGGTCAAGACCATCGACCCGGACAAGGGCACGAGCACCTCGGCGTACGGCGACGGCGGCGAGCTGCTGACCTCGACCGACGCCCGGGGTGTGACCCTGACCCACACGTACGACAAGCTGAACCGCAAGACCGGCCTGTTCCAGGGCCCGGCGGACACCGGGACCAAGCTCGCCGAGTGGACCTACGACGTGCTGTCCAGCGGCAACAAGGTCAACGGCAAGCCCGTGAAGACCATCCGCTACTCGGGCGGGGCGGCCTACACCTCCGAGGTGACCGGCTACACCATCGACTACAAGCCGACCGGCACGAAGATCGTCGTACCGGACACCGAGACCGGGCTGAACGGCACCTACTCCTACGTCTACACGTACAACCAGGACGGTTCGCAGGACACGGTGCGGATCCCGGCGGCCGGCGGCCTGAAGACCGAGACGCTGACCTACGGCTACAACGCGCTCGGCCAGCCCGTCACGCTCAGCTCGAACTACGGCACCAGCCTGCGGACCAGCCTGGTCGGCTCGACCAGCTACACGTCCTTCGGTGAGGTCGGTGCCTACACCCTCCAGAACAACGGCGGGAACACCGTCGACGTGGTCCGTACCTACGAGACGGACACCCGGCGGATCTCCCAGATCTGGACCTCGAAGCAGGCGGCTCCGACCACGGTCGCCGACGTCCGCTACACCTACGACCCGGCCGGCAACGTGGAGAAGATCTCCGACCTGACGGCCTCGGACACCCAGTGCTTCCGGGTGGACAACCTCCAGCGGCTCAAGCACGCGTGGACCCCGGCCAGCGGCGACTGCGCCGCGGACCCGGGTACCGGGCCGCTGGGCGGCGCCGCGCCGTACTGGCAGAGCTTCGGCTACGACGCGGCCGGCAACCGGGCGCAGAAGGTCGAGCACGGCCTGCCCGGCGGAGACCGGACGACCAGCTACACCCTGGAGCCCGGCAAGCACGGCCTGAAGAGCACCACGACCACGTACAACGGCACCACCACCACGGCCGCCTACGGCGTGGACGAACTCGGTGGCGCGCGCAAGCGGCCCAGCGCCAGCGGTGAGCAGACGCTGACCTGGGACGCGGAGGGCCGCCTGGCGTCGAGCTCCGACACCACGGGCCTCACCAGCTACCTGTACGACCCCGAGGGCTCCCGGATGATCCGGAACGACCCCAAGGGCAAGACGCTGTACCTGCCGATGCAGGAACTGCGGTACAACAGGTCCGACGGCACGGTGAGCGCCAGCCGGTACTACAGCCACACCGGCAGCACGATCGCCGTGCGGAACGCCTCCGGGCTGACCTGGATCTCCGCCGACCACCTGGGCACGGCCCAGATCACGGTCGGCGCGCAGACCCAGGCGGTGGCCATCCGGCGGACCATGCCGTTCGGCGAGGTCCGGGGCGGGACGGGCACGTGGCCGTCCACTCTGGACAAGGGCTTCGTCGGCGGCACGGAGGACAACACCGGGCTGACCCACCTGGGCGCACGCGAGTACGACCCGGGCCTGGGCCGGTTCATCTCCGCCGACCCGCTGTTCGAGTCCACGGACCCGCAGTCGCTCAACGGCTACGCCTACGCGCACAACAACCCGGTCACCCTTTCCGACCCGAGCGGCCTGTCGGACAACTGGGTGTACGTGGGCACACAGAAGTTCACCAAGCAGGGCAACGGCTGGATCCAGTACTGGCGCGTCGACTACTACGTGCTGTGCGGCAACGGCGGCTGCTCCGGCGGCTTCGACCGGTACGGCAACATGGTCGGCCTCTGGCTGCTGGACATCACCGTGATCACCGTGCGGACGGACTTCGTCGGCCCGGTGGCCGCGTCCAAGCACGCCCCGCCGCAGCAGCGGGCCCCGCAGCCGGAACGGTGCCTGGCACCGCCGCCGGCCCCGGAGCCGCCGAAGAAGCCCAAGTGCGACTTCTGGGAACTCAAGTGCCTGGTCGACGGCCGGGCCAGCGACTGGTGGCGCGGCAACAAGGACTGGGTCACGGGCGGCCTGGCCGTGGCGGGCATGGCAGCCTGCATCCTGGCCACCGCCGGTACCTGCGCCGTGGTCGGCGCGATCGGCTGGGGCGTGTCCTCGGCCGGCCGGATCTACGACTTCGTGGACGAGGAGAGGTACAAGAGCGCCAAGGGCTGGGCGGCTCTCGGCGGCGGTCTGGCCATTGACGCGGTCGCGGCCAAGGTACCGGGCCTGCCGGGCGTCAGGCTGGAAACCCAGATCAGCAGGCAGCTGACCCGTCAGGCTGCTCGTAACGGCACCAAGGCTCCGACGCGGACGATGGGCTGGGGCGAGCAGTTCCGGCCGGGCGGCGTGACGGACTGGCAGGCGGTCATCAAGGGCAGCGCTGCCGGTTCGACGCAGGTCGCCTGGACCGCGGTCTCCACTCCGGCCTCCGCGCCGTGGAACAAGCCGACGGACAACAACCTGACCGATCCCTACAAGTGGACACCACAGAACATGCCCAACCCGTTCTTCCACTGATGTAACGCCGGGTGGCCCCGGGGATACGATTCCCCGGGGCCACCCGGTCACCCGAGTAGCAACCTCAGTCATCCCCGGGGAGGATGCCGTGGCCCAGAACAGGAAACGGCCGCAGCCCGCGCCAGCGCCACAGCGGTCCCAGCCGCCCAAGTGGCTGGTCATCGTGTTCGGAACCGCCCTGGCGCTGCTGGGGCTGGCGCTGCTGATCGGAGCGCCTCTCCAGGCCGCGAACACCGCGGGCCACTGGAGTGACCTCAAGGCCGGCGGCGTATCGGTCCCGGCCGCCGTCACGAAGACGGAGGCCGGCGGCACCAAGGGCGTCGACAAGATCAAACTCAGTTACACGTACGGCGGGCGGGCCTACGAGACCTGGACCAGGTGTGGCGGGACGACCGGCTGCCGGGAGTGGCCGGCCGAGGTGCGGCTCTGGATCAACCCGGAGGACCCCGAGGACTTCGCCAAGGACTCCGACAGCACGGACACCTGGGTGCACGTCCGTGGTACGTGGCTGTGGACGCTGTTCGGGCTCGCCATGACCGCGGTCGGCTTCCTCATCTTCTACCTTCTGGCCAAGGACGCCCGGGCTAAGAGGTCCTAACTTCATGACGGTCGTCTTCTGGAGCCGCCAGTGCGCCGCCAGTCATTGAGTTAGGACCTCTGAGAGGTCCTAGGACTTCGTCGCGGTCCAGGCCTCGCGGAGGGCGCTGACCACTGCTCCGACGGCCGGCCGGGCCGCTGCCGCCGTCCGCCAGACGACGATCAGGCGGCGGGTCGGGATCGGCAGCACCGGCCAGATCTCGATGCCGTCCGGCACGCCGGTCCGGGCCAGCCGGGGCACGAGCGCGATGCCGAAACCGCCCCTGATCAGCTCGAACTGCGTGGCGAACTCGTCGACCAGGAAGTCGGGCTGCACACCGGGCAGTACGCGGGTGAGCCAGGTGTGGCAGATCGCGCCGGGTGTCGCGGCGATCCACCGTTCGCCGAACAGCTCGGCCAGCCGCACCGGCCCGGTGAACCGGCCGGCCGGGGCGAGCAGGTCCGCCACGTCGAGCCCCAGCTCCACATAGGACGTACCGGCAGGCAGGTCGAGGTGTGCCTCCGGCCAGTCGTCGACCACGGCCAGGTCGGCGTGCCCGCGCTGGACCTGCTCCAGGCCGATGTCCGGATTGCCCTCCCGGACGGCCAGGGTCAGCTCGGGATGCCGGGCGGCGAGACTGGCCAGGGCGTGCGGGACCAGGCCACGGCACGCGGTCGCGATCGAGACGACCCGGATCCGGCCGGTGACGGTCTGGCTGTGCGCGACGACCGCGGCCTCGGCCTCCTCCACCGTGGCGAGGACCCGCGCGGCGTGGCCGGCCAGGACCAGGCCCAGCTCGGTCAGCCGCAGCCGCCTGCCGTCCCGCTCGACCAGCGGCGCGCCGACCTCCCGCTCCAGCTTGCCGAGGTGCTGGGAGACGGCGGACGGCGTGCAGTGCAGCGCGCTGGCGGCGGCGAGCACCGTGCCGTACACGGAAACAGCGTGCAGGGCCCGCAGCCGGCCGAGATCCATCATGCAGTGATGCTAAATCAACGATGAAGAAATATGAACTGGTGCTACATGTTTGCGCAGGGCAGTATCGAGCCATGAAACCCCGTGATCTTGTACTGGCCGTGCTGGTCGCCGCCATCTGGGGGGTCAACTTCATCGCGCTGCACGTGGTGCTCGAAGTGCTCCCGCCACTGCTGTTCAACGCGGTCCGGTTCGGGCTGGTCGCCTTCCCCGCCGTGCTGTTCATCGGCTGGCCGCAGGTCGCGTGGCGCTGGGTGCTCGGCTACGGCCTGACGCTCGGGGTGGTCAAGTTCTCCCTGCTGTACTGGGCGCTCAACGCCGGCATGCCGCCCGGCCTGGCCTCGGTGCTGCTCCAGGCCCAGGCGGGCTTCACGATCGTGATCGCCTTCCTCGCGCTCAGGGAACGCCCGAGCCGCGCCCAGCTCACCGGCCTCGGGGTCGCCGTGGCCGGCATGGCTGTCGTGGCCGTCCGGGTCGGCACCAGCCTGCCGCCCCTGGCCTTCGCGCTGATGGTCGGCGCGGCGATCGCCTGGGGTACCGCCAACGTGATCACCCGGAAGTCGGCTGCCCCGGACGCCCTCAGGTTCCTGATCTGGGCCAGCGGCGTGGCGACCGTGCCGCTGTTCGTCCTCTCGTTCGTCTTCGAGGGCCCGCCGGTCGAGCTGGCCGACCTGCGCTGGATCGACGCCGGGGCGCTCGTGTACACCTCGGGGCTGTCGATGGTGGTCGGGTTCGCGATCTGGGGCACGCTGATCAGGAAGTACACGGCCGGGACGGTCGCGCCGTTCTCGATGCTGGTCCCGTTCTTCGGGCTCGCCTCGACGGCGCTGTTCCTCGGCGAGCGCCCGTACCCGACGGACCTGCTGGGCGGGGCGCTGGTCGTGGCCGGAGTCCTGTGGGGTGCCAGGAAAGCGGCGAGCAGCCCCGGCCTGGCCGTCAGTCCAGCGGGCGGTAGTTCCAGCCAGCAGCCTCGTACCGGGGCAGCAGCCCAGCCAGCCGCGCCCTGAACTCCCCGGCGTCGCCAGCCGTCCCCCACGCGACCTCGGCGACGGCGGCGAGCCGTGGCAGCAGGTTGTACTGCGCCCGCTCCGGCGTCGGCAGGTACTCCGACCACAGGTTGCCCTGCACGCCGAGCACGCCGGGGCCGGGATCGTAGGAGTAGACCCTGTCCAGGGGGAGCGGGCCGGTGATCGACAGCGGCTCGCCGGGTGCGGTGGACTCGCCGTGGTCGAGGTACATGTGGCTCTGCGGGACGGCGATCACCTCGTGGCCGGCCGCGAGGGCCTCGCCGACCCGCTCGGGGCCGCGCCAGGCCATGATGATCGCGTCCTCGGGTACTCCCGCGCCGACCAGTTCGTCCCACACGATCGGGCGCCGGCCGTGGGTACGGAGGTGGGCGGCGAGGCGGCTGATCCACCAGCCGAGCAGCCGTTCCGGGTTCTCGTAGCGCGCGGACCACTCGGCCAGTGGCACCTCGTCGCCGCCCAGATGCACGTAGGGGCCGCCGAAGACGTCCACCAGCTCGTCCAGCACGTGGCACATGAACTCCACAGTGGACTCCTCGGCGTTGAGGACGTGCTCGCTGACGCCGAACCTGGTCATCACCTCGTGCTGGACCTCGGGGCGGTTGCCCAGCTCCGGGTACGCGGCGATGGCTGCCTGGGTGTGGCCGGGCAGGTCGATCTCTGGCACGACGAGCACGCCACGGCTGGCCGCGTACGCGACGAGC
This sequence comes from Longispora albida DSM 44784, assembly GCF_000379825.1. Taxonomy (GTDB): domain Bacteria; phylum Actinomycetota; class Actinomycetes; order Mycobacteriales; family Micromonosporaceae; genus Longispora; species Longispora albida. The sequence continues at coordinate 67,700 of NZ_KB903833.1, read as the reverse complement.
CCGCGCAGCTCCTCCTGCGTGTAGAACCCGCCGTGCGGCCGGCCGTCGTCCAGCCCGTCGTTCGTGTGGCCGAGCGGGGAAGACCGGCGGTGAGCGCCGACGGAAGTCAGCCTCGGGTACCGCTTGACCTCGAACCGCCAGCCCTGGTCCTCGGTGAGGTGCAGGTGGAAAACGTTCAGCTTGTGGGCGGCCAGGATGTCTGCGAACGTGTGCAGGAACCCGATCGGGTGGTGCCACCGGCCCACGTCGAGCAGTGCCCCGCGCCAGGCGTGCTTCGGCGCGTCCACGATCCGCCCGCACGGTACCTGCGGGGCGAGCTGGGCGATCGACTGCACGGCCCAGCGCAGGCCCTGCACGGTGCTGGCCGTGGCGGCGACGCCATCCGTGGTGACGTCGAGTTCGTACCCCTCCGGCCCGTGACCCTCGGTGAGCGTGAAGGTGATGTCCCCGCCCGGGGGGAGCGGCAGGCCGAGCAGCTCGCGCAGCAGCGTGGTGATCTCGGGCGGGCCCGAGACCCTGGTCGCGGCCGAGAGGGCGAAGTGGCCGGGCGCTGGCTGGTGGCTGACCGGCTGCGGAATCAACACGGGGACTCCCGGTGGGCTGGTGGGCGCGGGTCTCGGTACTCTATGAAGATTCTTTACGTAAGGTCCTGACAATAATGCGGGATGACTGAATGCATCGACCTGTATCAAAAAGTCAGACCCGTGGCCTAGCCTGCTGAACACGAGGGCATGCGCAGGTCCGGCGGCGATTCCGGTCGATCTGTAGGAGTGCGCGCACGCTTCGTAATGAGAGTGATCTGGATCGCACTCCACATGCGTCACCGGCGGGCAGGGGCTAGAAATTGTAAGGACCAGAAACGGATGTGATGCTGACATGAGCGATCGGGTGCTCGGCCGGGGCCTGCGCGTGCTGGGCCAGGCCATCCGCGACGAGCCGCGCCGGTTCACGGTGGCCGTGCTCGGCAGCTGTCTCTTCGGCCTGATGACCATCGGCAGTGCGTACGTGGTCGGCCAGGTGATCGACCGGGTGATCATCCCGGCCTTCGACTCCGGCCACACCACGAACGGCGCGCTCGCCGCCGGAGCCTCCGCGATCTTCGCCGTCTCGATGCTGAAGGTGCTCGGCATCTTCGGCCGGCGGCTGGGGGCAGGCTCGATGCAGTTCCGCCTCCAGGCGAGTTACCGGCGCAAGGTCACCCGGCGCTACCTGCAGCTCCCGCTGTCCTGGCACGCCAAGCACCCCACCGGCAACCTGCTGTCCAACGCGAACTCCGACGTCGAGGCGGCCTGGTCGCCCATCGCGCCCTTCCCGTTCGCCGTCGGCACCCTGGTCATGCTGATCGGCGCCGTCGTCTCGCTCTTCGCCGTCGACTGGGTGCTCGCGCTGGTCAGCCTCGTGGTCTTCCCCGCGGTGTTCACGCTCAACGTCGTGTACTCGCGGAAGATGTCCCCGAAGATCACGCGGGCCCAGGCCCTGCGCGGCGAGGTCAGCGAGATCGCGCACGAGAGCTTCGACGGAGCGCTGGTCGTCAAGACGATGGGCCGGGAGGCGGCGGAGACCGAGCGGTTCGCGGCGAAGACGACGGAGCTGCGCGACGCGCTGATCCAGGTCGGCCGGATCCGGGGCGCCTTCGACCCGCTGATGGACGCGCTGCCCCAGCTCGGCACGCTCGCGATCCTGGTGGTCGGCGGGCTGCGGCTCGGGGCCGGAGCGGTGACCGTGTCCGACGTGGTCAGCGTGGCCTTCCTCTTCACGGTGCTGGCCTTCCCCGTCCGGGCGATCGGCTGGGTGCTCGGCGAGCTGCCGCGCAGCGTGGCCGGCTGGGACCGGCTCCAGAACGTGATCACCGCACGCGGCGACATGACCTACGGCTCGGCCGGGCTGCCGGGCTCCGGGCCGGCGGTGGTCAGGTTCAAGAACGTGACCTTCGAGTACGACGGCGTGCCGGCCATCGAGGACGTGAGCTTCACCGTCCCGCCGGGCAAGACCGTGGCGCTCGTCGGGCCGACCGGCGCGGGCAAGTCCACGATCGCCTCGCTGGCCGCCCGGCTCGTCGACCCCTCGTCCGGGCTCGTGACGATCGACGGCGTCGACGCCAGGGAGCTGAGCGGCGCCTCGCTCGCCGGGACGGTCGGGCTCGTGCCGCAGCTGCCGTTCGTCTTCGACGACACCATCAGAGGCAACATCACCCTCGGCCGTGACGGGCTTGGCGACTCCGATGTGGACGGGGCGCTGGGGCTGGCACAGGCCTCCGGGTTCGTCGCCAAGCTGCCGGAGGGGCTCGACACCCGGGTCGGCGAGCGGGGTACCAGCCTGTCCGGCGGGCAGCGGCAGCGGCTCACCCTGGCCAGGGCACTGGCTGGCGGGCCACGGCTGCTGATCCTCGACGACGCGACCAGCGCGGTCGACCCCCGGGTGGAGGCGGAGATCCTCGCCGCCGTCCGGGCGGCGGACGCCTCGGTGCTCGTCGTCGCGTACCGCAGGGCGACGATCGCGCTCGCCGACGAGGTCGTGTACATCGAGCAGGGCCGGGTGGTGGCCACCGGCACCCACGAGGAACTGCTGGCGAGCGTGCCCGGATACATCGAGCTGGTCACGGCGTACGAGGAGTCCGACGCCGACCGGGAACTGGAAGACGCGTGATGAACAGCTGGACGGGTGGAAGGGTGACGGCGGTGGCAGCAGCATGACGGCGGCAGTCGCACTGGAGCCGGAAGAGTCCACGTACACGACGATGCGGCGGGGCCTGGCCCTGTCGCCGGAGCTCAGGACCGGCATCGCCGGCACGCTGGCTTTGGCCGTCGTCGCCACGGCCGGCAAGATCGTCGTACCGGTCGCGATCCAGCAGGGCATCGACAAGGGCCTGCGCACGGCCGGCGGGCCGGACATGGGCGCGATCGGCACGATCGTCTCGCTGACGGCCGCGATGCTGGTCGTCACGGTCACCTGCGGTTACTTCATGAACCGCCGGCTGTTCACCGTGAGCGAGCGCGCGCTGTCCGGGCTGCGGATCAAGACGTTCCGCCACATCCACAACCTGTCCACCCTGCACCAGCAGACGGAGCGGCGCGGCTCGCTCGTCTCCCGGGTCACCGGGGACATCGACACGATCAGCCAGTTCCTCCAGTTCGGCGGGCTGCTCCTGATCATCAGCTTCGGCCAGCTCCTGGTCGCGACGATCATCATGTTCGCGTACTCCTGGCAGCTGACGCTCGTGGTCTGGGCGGCGTTCGGCCCGCTGGCCTTCGTGATCCGGCACTTCCAGAAGCGGCTGGCCGGCGCGTACAGCATCGCCCGCAGCAAGGTCGGCATCATGCTCGGCGTCGTGGCCGAGAGCGTGGTCGGCGCGAGCGTCATCCGCGCCTACGGCGTCCACGACCGGACGGCCGACCGGCTCGACACGGCTGTCGAGGAGTACCGGGAGGCCCAGTACCAGGGCCTGCGGACCTCGGTCGGCATCTTCTCGCTGGGCGAGCTCGCCGCCGGGCTGGTCAACGCCGGCGTCGTGCTGCTCGGCGTCGCGCTCGGGCTGGGCGGCGACCTGAGCGTCGGCGAGCTGACCGCGTTCCTGTTCCTGGTCGCGCTGTTCGTCCAGCCGGTGCAGATGGCCACCGAGATCCTGAACGACGCCCAGAACGCGATCGCCGGCTGGCGCCGGGTGCTGGATGTTCTCGACGTCCAGCCGGATGTCGCCGACCCGGTCGACGGCAAGGCGCTGCCTGCCGGGCCGCTGGGCGTGTCGTTCAAGGGCGTGCAGTTCGCGTACCCGGGCGGCGCGAAGGTTCTGTCTGATGTGGACGTCGAGATCCGCGCGGAGCGGAAGGTGGCGGTCGTTGGCGAGACGGGGTCCGGCAAGACGACCTTCGCCAAGCTGCTGACCAGGCTCATGGACCCGGCGGAGGGCACCGTCGAGCTGGGCGGTGAGCCGCTCACCGGGATCAGCTTCGCCTCGCTGCGCAGCCGGGTGGTCATGGTGCCGCAGGACGGGTTCCTGTTCGACACGACCGTGGCGGGGAACGTGCGGTTCGCCCGCCCGGAGCTGACCGACGCCGAGCTGCTCACCGCCTTCGAGGAGCTGGGGCTCGGTGACTGGGTCGCCGGCCTGCCGGAAGGGCTCAGCACGCCGGTCGGGGAGCGGGGCGAGGCGCTGAGCGTCGGCGAGCGGCAGCTCGTCGCGCTGGCCCGGGCGTACGTGGCCGACCCCGACCTGCTGGTCCTCGACGAGGCCACCTCGGCCGTCGACCCGGCGACCGAGGTCCGGCTCGCGAGGACACTCGACGCCGTGACCCGTGGCCGGACGACCATCGCGATCGCGCACCGGCTGTCGACGGCCCAGGCCGCCGACGAGGTGATCGTGTTCGACGCGGGGCGGATCGTCCAGCGCGGCCCGCACAGCGCACTCGTCGCGGAAGAGGGCAGCGTGTACGCGAAGCTCTTCGCTTCCTGGCTGGAGCAGACGAGGTAGGCAGGCGGGGCGAGAGCGGCAGCGGGCTGGGCTTGGTGAAGATCAAGAGCTTTGGGTGTACTGGAGTCGTGGCCGGACTGGCCGGGTGCTGTCGTCCGGTGTGGACCGAGTCCGGTGTCAGAACGCGGCGCTGTGGCTGCGGGGTTGATGGTTCTGTGAGAGCGGGGTCCGGCCGCCTGCCGGCGGCTGGTGCCCTGCGGGCCGCCTGCCGNGGCGCGGTGGCCCGCTGAGCGGAAATCTGACAAGCAACGCGGAAGCCCGTGTACTGGTTGTACACGGGCTTTTGCGTTGCGCAGCTCAGATTTTCGCTCAGCGGGCCGGCACTACGTGAGGGGGATGTCGGCTTCTTTGGCCTTCTTTCCGGAGAAGCCGAGGATGGCGAGGATCGCGATGCACGTCATCGCCGCACCCACCAGCAGGATCGCGGTCTTGGTGACGAAGGCCGCGAGGATCAGGCCTGCCGCGAGGGCGCCGAGGGAGTTGGCGCCGGAGGCGAGCAGGGTGGCGATCGAGCCGACGCGGCCCTGCATCTCACCCGGCGTGATCTTCATGGTGTAGACGATGCCGGCCACGTTGGACACTCCGGCGCCGTAGATGATCACGGAGTAGATGGCGGCCAGCGCGATCGGGTGGGTGGCGAAGGCGATCGCGGGCATCAGGACGGCCCACAGGATGTTCACGCCGATGAAGATGTACCGGATGCTGAACCGGCTCATGAAGAAGTTGCTGGTCAGCGCGCCGACCATGCCACCGAGGCCGTTGATGATCAGGATGAAGCCGATCGTGGACGGCGAGCCGCCGTTGTCCTTGACGATCACGATCAGGCCGAGGCTGAGCACCTGGAAGAGGATGTTGCTCAGCGAGATCAGCAGCAGGGCCCGGCGCAGGTAGAGCTTGCTCCAGACGAACTTGAAGCCGTCCCTGACCTCGCCGACGATGTCCGGCTTCACGTTGCGCCGCTGGACCTTGAGGTCTGCCCGGACGAACAGCAGCGTCACCAGCGAGATCAGGTGGGCGATGGCCGTGGTGCCGAAGGGCAGCCACTTGGTCACGGAGTACAGCAGGGTGCCTGCGGGCTGGCCCAGGAGGCCGGCTGCCTGGCCACGGGCCTCGTTGCGGGCCATCGCGCCGCCGATCTGGCTGCCGTCCACGACAGTGAACACGGCGGCCCGCTCGGCGAGCATGTAGAACACGGTCATGCTGGCCTCAAGGAAGGCCACCACCATGAGCAGCGGTACCCAGACGTGGCCGAGGAAGACCGTGACGGCGGCGACGCCGATCGCGGCGATCCGCCCGAGGTCACAGAAGATCATGACCTTGCGGCGGTCCCAGCGGTCCACGAAGGCGCCGGCCGGGAGCTGGGTGACCAGGTACGGCAGCAGGGCCGCGAAGGTGACCAGGCCGGTGAGGGTCTTGGAGCCGGTGCTCCAGTACACGACGAGGGTGTAGGCGATCGCGCTCATCCGGGAACCGAAGTGCGACACCCCCGCCCCGGTCCACAGGAGCATGAAGTCGCGGTTCCGCCCGAGTGGTACCGGCTTCTTCGGGGCGACCGCCTCTGCCGATTCCTCGATAATGCTCATGACTGCCTTTCCTCTCCATCGGAATCGGCGCGGCTCCACTCGAGCACGGCCATCGCGCTGTGCATCTTGTTCTCGGCCTGGCGGAAGGCGATGCTGGCTGGTCCGTCCAGCACCTCCGCGGTGACCTCCTCGCCCCGGTGGGCCGGGAGGTCGTGCATGAAGACGGCCTTGGGACTGCGCTGCCACAGCTCCTCGCGTACCTGGAAGGGCGCGAACACCTCCCGCCAGCCGTTCCCGCTGTGCGCCGCCCCGGTGGTCTGCCAGCGGGTGGTGTAGACGACGTCGAGGTCGCCCGGCAGCTCGTCCATGTCGTGCCGTTCGGTGACCTGGGCCCCGGTCCGTGCCGCGCTGGCCAGCGCGGTGGCCAGGATGTCCGATGGCAGGCCGTACCCGGGCGGGGTCCGCAGTTCGAGGCGCACCCCGGGGAAGCGGGCCAGCGCGAGAGCGAGGGCCGTTGCCGTGTTGTTGCCCTCGCCGACGTACAGGATGGACAGGTCATCGATCCGGCCGAACTGCTGCCAGAGCGTGGTGAGGTCGGTGAGCGCCTGGGTGGGGTGCTCGATGGCGCTCATCGCGTTGATGACCGCCATCCGGTCCTGCCCGGCCCAGCCGCGCATCTCGGCCTGGTCCCCCGCCGTGCGGGCGACGAGGATGTCGAGCATGCCGGAGAGTACCCGGCCAGTGTCCTCTGTGGTCTCTCCGGTGTTGGTCTGGAGGTCGCCGGGGCCGTAGGACACGATGCTCGCGCCCAGCCGGAGCGCGCCGGCCGAGAAGGCCGTCCGGGTCCGGGTCGAGGTCTTGGAGAAGTAGATCCCCGCGACCCGCCCGGCGAGGGCCGCCGAGCGGGCGCCCGCGGCGAACTCGGCGCCCCGGACCGTCAGGGCGCGCAGGTCGTCGTCGGTGAGGTCGGTGACGGAGACGAGGTGCCGTGCCATCGGTGCCATCCTTGGGAGCGTCGTGCGGGTCATCGGGCTCATCGGGCTGTCCGGCCCAGGGCGGCCGCGAGGAACTGGACGACCTCCTTGCCGTTCTCGCCGTTGGTCAGCGCGACCAGGCCGTCGCCGCCCCGCAGCCAGGTGAAGGTCATCGCCCGGTAGCCGGGGCGTTCACCGGCGTGGCCGAACTCCAGGTCGCCGGGGCCGTCGTCGAGCACGGTGCCGAAGCCGTAGAAGCTGCCGGGCAGGCCCATCGTGAGCATCTGCCGGGCGAGTTCCTGCGTGAGGAGCTTCGACGGGCCGCCGTGGTACGCGCTACGCACGTCCACCGCGATCCGGACGAGGTCGGACACCGTGCTCCACAGGCCGGCCGAGCCGGTGTCTGGCCTGATCCGCCAGCCGTCCGGTACCGGCGTCCCGTCCTTGTCGTGGCCGGAGGCGACCGGGTTCGTGGCGGTGCGCGGGTAGAACGGGTCGAAGCTGCTGGCTGTCATGCCCAGCGGTTCGAAGACTGCCTGCTGCGTGAGGTGCCCGAACGGCAGCCCGGTCGTGTCCTCCATGAGCTGCTGGAGTACCAGGTAGTTGATGTTCGACGGCTGGAAGAACGTGCCGGGTGCGTGTTCGAGCTGGATCGGCTTGTTGGTGGCCGGGTGACGGCCGAAGAACACGTCCTCGATCGTTGGTACCTGGTCCTCCGGGCCGAAGTCGGCGTTGGGGATCGCGGTCAGCCCGGAGATGTTGCCGAGCAGGTGCCGGATCAGCACGCCCTCCCCCGGTACCTGCCACGACCGCAGGTAATCGTTGGCATCGCGGTCCAGGGACAGCACGCCGTCCTGGCAGAGCCGCAGTACGGCGAGCGCCGTCACGTGCTTGCTGATCGAGCCGGCCTGGAAGACGGTTTCCGGTGTCACCTCGGCCCCGCCGGGGGTGAGCACGCCGTAGCCTTCCATCGCCACGACCTCCCCGCCCTTGAGCAGCGCCACGGCCACGCCCGGCACGTCGTGGGCGGCCATCACCGCTTCCGGCGACGGGATCCTGTCGCTCTTGGGCCGGTGCGCCGGGGTGCCGGTCAGCTCGGCGGCGAGGTCAGCGACGGTCGGGTCCTGGTACAGGCTGCGGAGGGCGATGGGCAGGCCGACCTGGCGGAGCCGCGTGACGACCTGCACCACGAGGACCGAGTGGCCGCCGAGCTCGAAGAACCGGTCGTCGCGGCCGACCTGCTCCGCGCCGAGTACTTCCTGCCAGACGCCCGCGACCAGTTCCTCGGCCGGGGTGCGCGGGGCGGCGTACGGCCGGCGGTCCGCGACGGCCGTGTCGCCCGGCTTGGGCAGTGCCGCCCGGTCGAGCTTGCCGTTCGGGGTGAGCGGCAGCCGGTCGAGCGTGACGAAGGCACTCGGCACCATGTACTCCGGCAGGCTCCTGGCCAGCATCGACCGCAGCTGCGCCGGGGTGCCCGGCGTGCCGACCAGGTACGCGACGAGGCGCTTGTCGCCCGGGATGTCCTCGCGGACGATCACGCGGACCTCGGTGACGGCGGCCAGCTCGGCGAGGGCCGCCTCGATCTCACCCAGCTCGATCCGGTACCCGCGGATCTTCACCTGGTGGTCGATCCGGCCGCAGAACTCCAGGCTGCCGTCCGGGAGCCGCCGGGCCAGGTCACCGCTCTTGTAGAGGCGGCCACCGGCCGGGCCGAACGGGTCGGGTACGAAGCGCTCGGCTGTCAGCTCTGGCCGGTTGAGGTAGCCACGGGCCACGCCTGCGCCGGCGACGTAGATCTCGCCGGGGACGCCGAGGGGTACCGGCTGGCCGTAGGCGTCGAGCAGGTAGATCCGCAGGTCGGCGAGCGGGCGGCCGATCCGGTTGCCGGCACCCGGTTCGAGGTCGGCGCGGGTGACGCGGTGGTAGGTGCTGTGCACTGTGGTCTCGGTGATGCCGTACATGTTGATCAGGGCGACCCGGCCGAGGCCCAGGCGCTCCACCCACGGCCGCAGTTCCGGCATCTCCAGCTTCTCGCCGGCGAAGACGACAGCCCGCAGGCTGAGCTTCCTGACCCGCTTGTCACCGGCCCCGGCGAGCGCGACCAGGCCACGGAAGGCCGACGGCGTCTGGTTGAGCACCGTGACCTCCTCGTCGACGAGCAGGTCGAGCATGTCCTCCGGGGACCGGACGGTCTCGCGGGCCGGCACGATGAGCTTGCCGCCGTAGAGCAGCGCGCCCCACAGCTCCCACACCGACACGTCGAACGCGTAGGAGTGGAACAGCGGCCACACGTCGGTCTCGTCGAAGGCGTAGTGCTCGTGTGCCGTGGTGAGCAGGCGGAGCACGTTCGCGTGGGACAGGCAGACGCCCTTGGGCTTGCCGGTCGAGCCGGACGTGTAGATGACGTAGATCAGGTTGTCCGGCGAGCCGGCGATCGCCGGGTTGTGCACCGGGCCGTCCACAGTGGGCGGAACGGTGACTCCGGCGAAGGACAGCGTGCCGAGGTCTGTGACGAGGATCGGCGCTCCGGCGTCGGCCAGCATGAACTCCAGCCGGTCGGCGGGCTGCGCCGGGTCCAGCGGGAGATACGCCGCTCCGGACTTGAGCACACCGAGCAGGGCAGGAACAAGATCCAGACCCCTTTCGAGGTGTACGCCGACCACGGTCTCCGGTCCGGCCCCCAGCTCACGGAGCCTGTGGGCGAGCTGGTTGGCCCGCGCGTTCAGCTCCGCGTACGTGAGGGAACGGCCCTCGAACACGAGCGCCGTCGCGTCGGGCGTGCGCTGCGCCTGCTCCTCGAAGGCCTCGTGCACGCGCCGGGTCACCGGCTCGGCGCTCGCCTCCGGTGTGGAGTCGAGCAGCCGGTCGCGCTCGCCGGGCGGCAGGCACACGCTCTGTGCGTTGCCGTCCGGGCCGGTGGCCATCGCTTCGAGGACCGCGCGGTACATGCCGGCCAGCCGGTCGAGGTTGGCCTGGCTGATCGCGTGGCTGTTGCTGGCCAGCTCGAACACGGGGCCGATCGCGATGACGGCGAGGGCGAACTCGTTGGTGCCCTCACCGAACGTGGTGACCTCGTCCTGCGTGCCCTCCGCTGGCTCGCCGAAGTTCTGGTAGTTGAAGTACACGTCGATCAATCGGCGGCCGGCCTCGCGCTGGATGACCGGCAGCGGGTACCGGCGGTGCGGCCACAGCTCCACTTCCCGGTCGAAGACCTGGGTCACCAGGTCACGCCAGGTCCGCGCGCCCCGGTCGTGGGCGAAGGGCACCGTGTTCAGGAACATGCCGTGTACCCGGTCGGCACCCGCCGCCTCGGGCCTGGCGTCAGCGACGAGTCCCGTGTGGAACCTGGGCTCGCCGGTCAGCTGGGTCATGACCTTGAGGTGCGCGGCGTGCAGTACGGCCTTGAGCGAGGCCTGGCTCTCCGTCGCCAGCGCGCGCAGGCCCGGCATGAGATCCGTGAAGGGCACGGTCGCGTGCCGGGGCTCGCGCGGGCCGTTCCCGGTCTCGCCCCAGCCGGCCGGGAGGCCGAACGGGCTGTAGCCGGCGGCGATGCCCGCCCAGTACGCCTGGTCCTCGGCGGAGGCCAGCGACTCCAGCTCGCCGGCGATGAAGTCCGCGTACCGGACGGCCGCCGGGGCCGGGACCTCGCCGGTCGTCAGCTCGCGGAGCAGCTGGAGGATGCTCCAGCCTTCCGTGATCGCGTGGCAGAGGGTGAACGTGACCCAGTAGGCCTCGTCGCTCTCCACGTGCACGCCGAGGCGCAGCAGCGGGGCGGCTTCGAGATCGAACGGGGTGGCGCGCTCGCTGGCGACGTAACCCTGGAGGGCCTTGGCCTGGTCCTCGCGCGCCTGGCCCCGCAGGTCGGCGATCGAGATCACCGGCTGGACTGATACTCCAGGGCCTCGCCGCCCGCCTTGCTTCGCTGCCGCAGGCGACTCGGCCGCGGCGTGGACGAGCTGCATCGGGACGGAGAAGCCCGCGAGCGCGAACGATGTCCGCAGCACCTCGTGCCGGTCGAGAACCTCGGCGGCCCGCGCCCGGAACAGTGCCTCGTCGAAGCTTCCGGTCACGCGGTGCGCCTCGACGCTGTGGTACGCGCCGTGTTCCTCGCTGGCCATCAGCTCCAGGAGCATGCCCAGCTGGACCTGCGACGCCGGGTAGGCGTCGGCGAGCCCGGCCGGGAGCCTGCCGCTGTCCACTTCGGACAGCAGGGCGAAGGGTGCCACTCCGGCGGGCTGCCCCGCCTCGGTGACTGTCACCGCTGCCGCGAGCTTTTCGACGGTACGCAGGGCGAAGACGTCCCGCACCGTCGTGGCGTACCCGGCGGCCCGCAGCGCGCCGACCAGGCTCACCGCGCGGATCGAGTCACCACCGAGGTCGAAGAAGCTGTCGTGCACGCCGACCTCGGCCAGCCCGAGCACGTCCCGCCACACGGCGGCGACCCGCTCCTCGGTGACCGTCCGGGGCTCGACGTACTCGTGCTGCGAGCCGAGCGCCGACCGGTCCGGGGCCGGGAGGGCCTTGCGGTCGAGCTTGCCGGTCGCGGCCAGCGGCAGCTTCTCCAGCGCGACGAACGCGGCCGGGACCATGTAGTCCGGCAGCTTCTCGGCACACAGGGCGGCGAGTTCAGCCGTGTCCACTTCGGACATCGGCACGTAGTACGAGATCAGGGTCTCGTCGCGGACGATGGTGACGACGTCGCGGAGGGCCGGATGCCCGGACAGCACGGCCGTGATCTCGCCCAGCTCGACGCGGAACCCGCGCAGCTTGACCTGGTCGTCGATGCGGCCGAGGAACTCCAGCGAGCCGTCGGCGTTGAACCGCGCCAGGTCACCGCTGGCGTACCAGCGCTCGCCGCCCTCGGCGGGCACGAACCGCTCCGCCGTCAGGTCGGGCCGGTTGAGGTAGCCACGGGCGATGCCGTGACCGCCCAGGTACACCTGCCCGGGGACCCCGGCCGGCACCGGCTGGAGTTCGCGGTCGAGGACGTGGACGCTGATACCCGCGAAGGGGTAGCCGACCGGGTTGGCGCCCGGCCGCAGGTCCGCCTCGGTGATCCGGTGGGTCAGGCTCTCCACCGTGGTCTCGGTGATGCCGTACATGTTGTAGATCGCCGGGCTCGCGAGGCCGAAGCGCTCGGCCCACGGCTTCAGCTCGGCCAGCTCGGGCTTCTCGCCGGCCAGGATCACCGTGCGCAGGCTCAGCTGATCGATCCGCTCGTCGCCGTCGACGGCCAGGTTCACCAGGCCACGGAAGGCCGAGGGCGTCTGGTTGAGCACGGTGACCTGCTCGGCGACCAGCAGGTCCAGGTACTCCTCGGGCGAGCGCAGCGCTGTCTGCGGCACGATCACGACCCGGCCGCCGTGCAGCAGCGCGCCGAAGGCCTCCCAGACCGACACGTCGAAGGCGTACGAGTGGAACAGCGGCCACACGTCGTCCGGCTGGAAGCCGAACCGCTCGTGCGAGGCGGCGAGGAAGCTGGCGACGTTGCGGTGCGTGGCGACGACGCCCTTCGGCAGGCCCGTCGAGCCCGAGGTGTACATGACGTACATCAGGTCGCCGGGCGAGTTCACCGGCTCGGGGTTCGCCGTCGAGCCCTCGGCGGCCGGGGTGATCGTCGTGACGCTGAACCGGGTGATGTCGTTCGACACCATCAGGCTCACGCCCGCGTCGGCCAGCATGAAGCTGACCCGGTCCTCGGGCAGGCCCGGCTCGACCGGCAGGTACCCGGCACCGGACTTGAGGACGCCCAGCAACGCGGGCAGCATCTCGGGGCCACGGTCCAGGCACACGCCGACCAGGGTCTCCGGGCGGGCCCCGAGGTCGCGGAGGCGGTGGGCGAGGCGGTTGGCCCGCTCGTTGAGCTCCCGGTACGTGAGGGTGAGCCCGCCGCACGTGACGGCCTCGGCGTCGGGCGTGCGGGCCACCTGGGCCTCGAACAGCGCCGTGACGGTGGAGTCCACAGTGAACGGTGCGGTCTCGCTGACCGGAGCCGGGACGATCGCCAGGCGGGCGTCGCCGTCCTGGCCGGCCGCGATGGCTTCGAGGACCGCCCGGTACATGGCTCCGAGGCGGTCAGCGCTGGCCCGGCTGATCACGTGCGTGTTGCTGGTGAGGCTGACGAAACCGGCCATCGTGGCGACGAGCAGGCCGAACTCCGTACCGCCGCCCTCACCGGCCGTCACCTCGCCGGCCGCGTCGACAGCGCCCTGGTCGACCTGGTGGTAGTCGGTGAAGTCGAAGACCACCTCGATCGGGTGCCTGCCGGTGCCGGTCTCGCGCTGGATGGCGGGCAGCGGGTACCTGCGGTGCGGCCACAGCTCGACCTCGCGGTCGAAGGCGGCCCGGATCAGCTCGCGCCACGTGCCGGCCGAGCGGTCGTACGCGAACGGCAGCGTGTTGATGTACATGCCGTGCACCCGGTCGGCGCCCTGCACCTCGGGCCGGGCGTCGGTGATCAGGCCGGAGTAGAAGGCCTCTTCCTCGGTGAGCTGGCTGAGTACCTTGAGGTGCGCGGCGTGCAGCACTGCCTTGATCGAGACCGAGTTCTCCGCGGCGATCGAGCGGAGCGCGGCGTCGAGGTCGTGGTACGCGACGCGGATCTCGTAATTCTCCCGGGGCTCGTCCAGCCCGGCCCACGCGGCGGGGAGGGCGAAGCGGGCGTGGCCGGTGACGATGCCGCGCCAGTAGTCCCGGTCGGCCTCCGAGGCGAGGGAGGCCAGCTCGGCGGCGACGAAGTCGGCGTACCGGACGGCGGGTGCCTCGGCCGGGACGGAGCCCCGGTACCCGTCGATGATCTCCATCAGGAGGCTGTTGAAGTCCCAGCCGCCCGTGACGAGGTGGCTCACGGTCAGCGTCAGCCACCAGTCGCCGGACTCCTCGACGTGCACGCCGACCCGCAGCAGCGGCGGGGTCGCCAGGTCGAACGGGGTCGCCTGCTCGGCAGCCACGTACTCGGCGTGCCGCGAAGCTCCGATGTAGACATTCACCGGGACGTGGGCGGAGGCGTGGACCACCTGCATCGGTACCGAATAGTCAGCCAGGGAGATGCCGGTCCGCAGCGTGTCGTGGCGCCCGGCCACCTCCTGCACAGCGGCGCGCAGCGCGTCGGCGCGGAACGGGCCATCGGCGGTGACCTTGAACGACGACACGATGTGGTAGAGCGGCCGGTCGGCGTTGGCGATCTCCACTGCCATGCCGATCTGCGCCTGCGTCGCCGGGTAGGCGTCGCTGACGCCGGCGGGCAGCAACGCCCGGTCGGCCTCGCTGATCAGCGCGAACGGCGCCACCGGCTCGAAGGCTTCCACCGGCTCGCCGCCCAGCGCGGCAGCCAGCTTCTCGATGGTCTGGTGGACGAAGATCTCGCGGACCCCGGCCTCCAGCCCGGCCGAGCGCATCGCGCCTGCCAGGGACACCGCGCGCAGCGAGTCGCCGCCGATGTCGAAGAAGCCGTCCGTGACACCGACCTGCTCCAGGCCGAGGACCCCGGCCCAGACGGCTGCCATCCTGGCCTCGGTGTCCGTGCGCGGGGCCACGATCTCGCGGTGCGCCATCAGGTCACCGGCGTCGGGCAGCGCCAACTTGTCGAGCTTGCCGGTGGCGGTGAGCGGGATGGACTCGATCGGGACGAAGGCCGCCGGGATCATGTAGGCGGGCAGGGTCTCGCCGAGGGCTGTACGCAGCTCGGTCACGTCGGAGATTTCGCCGATCACGTACGCGACCAGGGACTCGTCGCGGACGATGACGACGGCGTCCCGGATGCCGGGCTGGGCCGTGAGGGCCGCGCTGATCTCGCCCAGCTCGATCCGGTAGCCACGGATCTTCACCTGGTCGTCGATCCGGCCCAGGAACTCCAGGCTGCCGTCCGGGTTGCGGCGGGCCAGGTCACCACTGCGGTACCAGCGCTCGCCGTCAGCCGCCGGCACGAAGCGCTCCGCCGTCAGCTGCGGCCGGTTGAGGTAGCCACGGGCCACGCCGGGGCCACCGACGTGGATCTCGCCGGGCACACCGACCGGCACCCGGTGGCCGTGCTGGTCGAGCAGGTGGACCCGGAGGTCACCGAGCGGGCCGCCGACCGGGCTGACCTGGCCGTTGAGGGTGGTGATCCGGTGGTAGGTGACGTGGACCGTGGTCTCGGTGATGCCGTACATGTTGATCAGGGCCGGGTTGTCCAGGCCGAGGCGGGTCACCCACGGGGACAGCTCGGCCAGTTCGAGCTTCTCGCCGCCGAAGACGACCGCGCGCAGGGCGAGGTTCCCGATCCGCTCGTCGCCGGAGCCGGCGGCCGTGACCAGGGAGCGGAACGCCGACGGGGTCTGGTTCAGGATCGTCACCTGCTCGGTGACGAGCAGCGTCAGGAAGTCCTCCGGGCTGCGGGCCACGTCGAACGGGACCACGACCAGCCTGCCGCCGTAGAGCAGCGGGCCCCACAGCTCCCACACTGAGAAGTCGAAGGCGTAGGAGTGGAACAGCGTCCACACGTCGGCCGCCCCGAAGGCGAACTGCTCCTCGGTGACGGTGAAGAGCCGGTGCACGTTCGCGTGGCTGAGCGCCACGCCCTTCGGCTTGCCGGTCGAGCCGGAGGTGTAGATGACGTAGATCAGGTTGTCCGGAGTGGACAGTGGCTCCGGGTTGCTGATCGGGTACCCGTGGCCGGCGTCCGGGGCCACCGTCTCGATGGTGAGACCCTCGTCGCGTGTGATGACCAGGCGCGCGCCGCCGTCTTCGAGCATGTAGGCGCGGCGGTCGGCCGGGTACTGGGGGTCGAGCGGCAGGTACGCAGCGCCCGACTTGAGCACAGCGAGCAGCGAGACGACCAGGTCGAGGCCACGGTCGAGGCACACGCCGACGAGCTGGTCGGGCCCTGCCCCGCGCTCGCGCAGCAGGTGGGCGAGCTGGTTGGCCTGCTCGTTCAGCTCGGCGTAGGTCAGGCTGGCCGGGCCACAGGTGAGCGCGATGGCCTCCGGGGTCCGGGCCACCTGGGCCTCGAACAGCTCGTGCAGGGTGCTCTGCTGCTCCCGTGTGGCCGGGACGGTGTCCAGGATGGACAGATCGGCGGAAGGAAGGTACGTGGCCTGGGCGTCGCCGTGCGCGTCGCCCGCCATCGCGGCGAGGACGAGCCGGTGCATCTCGGCGATACGGAGCACGTTGTCCTGGCTCAGTACGTGGCTGTGCGCGGTGACGGACAGGCCGCCGTCGAGCACGGACACGTTGAGCCCGAACTCGTTCGGCGCTTCCTCGATCGCCGCGCCGACGTCCACCTGGCCCTGGTCGACCTGGTCGAACTCCAGGTAGTTGAACAGGGACTCCAGGAGGCGGCCGCCGCCGGCCATGCGCTGCACTGCTGGCAGCGGGTACCTGCGGTGCGGCCACAGGGCGACCTCACGGTCGAAGACGGCCTGGATGAGCGCGGTCCACGTCCGCGCGGTGCGGTCGTAGCCGAACGGGAGGGTGTTGAGGTGCATGCCGTACACCCGGTCGGCGCCTTCGAGCTCGGGGCGGCCGTGGCAGACCAGGCCGGCGTGGAAGGCGTCGGCGGTGGTCAGCTGGCTGAGTACCTTGAGGTGCGCGGCGAGCAGCACGCTCTTCAGCGAGGTCTTCGTGCTCGTGGCGAGGGCCCGGAGCTGCGGCATCAGGTCCTTGAGGTCCACGACGGTGCCGCGCAGCTCGAACTGGGCCGCCTCGCCCCAGCCCGGCGGGAACTCGAACTTCTCGTACTGGGAGGTGATGTTCCTCCAGTACGTCTCGTCCTCCGCGGACTCCAGGGCTTCGAGCTCGCCCGCGATGAAGTCCGCGTACCGGACGGCCGGCGCCTCGAAGGTGACCGGCTGGCCGTCGCGTACCTGGTGGTACGTGCCGATGATCTCCATCAGGAGCGAGGCGTGGCTGTAGCCCTCGATGATCGCGTGGGACATGGTGAGCGCGAGCCACCAGCTGGTGTCCGAGTCGATGAGGCCGGCCGCGCGCACCTGCGGGAACTCGTCCACCTCGAAGCGGCGCGCCCGCTCGGCCGCCGTGAAGGCCCGCAGCTCCGCCTGGGTGTCGAGCCCGCGCAGGTCGCGGACGGTCACCTCGGCGCTGGCTGAGGAGTGGACGAGCTGCACCGGTACCGAGTAACCGGAAAGCGCGAAGGAGGTCCGCAGCGTCTCGTGGCGCGCGACCACGATCTGCACCGCCTCGGTCAGCGCACCGGCGTCAAGCGGCTGGGCGTCGCTGATCCGGAAGGCCGAGAAGTTGTGGTAGGCGGCCTGCTCGTCGGTGAGGCCCAGGACGAGCATGCCGAGCTGGACCTGTGACACCGGGTACGCGTCGGCGAGGCCCTGCGGAAGGAGCGCCTTGTCCTCCTCGGACAGCAGGGCGAACGGCGCGACGGCGGTGAGTTCCCTGACGTCGGCGACCGGGCCGCCCAGGTGCAGGGCGAGGGCCGCGACGGTGCGGTGCTCGAACACGTCGCGGACGGCGACCTTGTGCCCGGCCGTGCGCAGCGCGCCGACCAGGGCGATGGCCCGGATCGAGTGGCCGCCGATGTCGAAGAAGCTGTCCTCGACGCTGACCTGCGGCAGGGCCAGCACGGCCTGCCAGATCGCTGCGATCTCCGCTTCGAGCTGGGTGCGCGGAGCGACGAACGACGCGGTGTCCTCGGCTGCGGCCTCCGGATCGGGCAGCGCGCGCCTGTCCACCTTGCCGTTCGCGTTCAGCGGGATCCGGTCCAGGTGAACGAGCGAGCCGGGCAGCATGTAGTCGGGGAGGGTCTGCGCGCAGTGCGCGAGCAGGTCATCGGCCGTCTGGGAGCCCGCGAGCGTGTAGTACGCGAGGATCTGCTGGTCGCGGACGATCACGGCGGCCTCGCGGATCGCGGGGTGCGCGGCGATGACCGCCTGGATCTCACCCAGCTCGATCCGGTAGCCGCGGATCTTCACCTGGTCGTCGACGCGGCCGAGGAAGTCCACGTTGCCGTCGGCGAGGCGGCGGACCAGGTCACCGGTCCGGTAGAGGCGGGAGCCGGGCGCGCCGTAGGGGTCAGGGACGAACTTGTCGGCCGTGAGGTCCGGCCGGTTGGCGTAGCCACGGGCCACGCCGGTGCCGCCGACGTAGAGTTCGCCGGTCACGCCGATCGGGGCGGGACGCATCTGGGCGTCGAGCACGTACATCGTGAGGTTCGGCAGCGACCGTCCAATGGGGACGATCTCCGCGCCCTGCTCGGTGAGGACCGGGAAGATGCACGTACCGACGGAGGCCTCGGTCGGGCCGTACTCGTTGACCAGCCCACCCGGCCCGAGCAGCGCCAGCCAGCGGTTGGCGAGCGCGCCGGGCAGGCCCTCACCGGCGACGACGATGATCGGGGCCAGCGCTGCGGCCGCCTCGTCGCCGAGCTGGTGACCCAGGATCTCCAGGTGACCCGGGGTGAGCTTGATGAAGCTGAACGGGCCGGCCTCGGCCAGCGTCGCGCCCAGTTCGGCCATGTCGAGGTGGTGGTCGACGACGAACACGCGCTGGCCGGTGACGAGCGGGCCCCACAGGTTCGGGACGACCAGGTCGAAAGCCACGGAGGAGAAGAGCGGCGCTCCGCCCGTACCCTTCGACGCCAGCTCCTCGGCGGCCCAGATCACGTGGTTGGCCAGGCCCCGGTGGGTGACCTGCACGCCCTTGGGCCGGCCGGTCGAGCCGGAGGTGAAGATGACGTAGGCCAGCTCGTCCGGGTCGGTCGTACGGGAGACGGTATCCGCCGGGCCGTCGATCGACCCGGCGAGGACAGTGTCCACAGTGAACCGGTCCGCGTACTCGGCGGACGTGATCGCGAGGACGGCTCCGGCGTCGGCCAGCATCGAACCGACCCGGTCGGCCGGGTATGACGGGTCGATCGGCACGTACGCGCCGCCGGCCTTCCAGGTGCCCAGCATGCTCGCGAGCAGGTCGGCGCTGCGCTCCAGGAGGACCGCGACGACGGAGCCAGCGGTGACGCCCCGCGAGCGCAGGTACGTGGCGATCTGGTTGGCGCGCTGGTCGAGCGCGGCGTAGGTCAGGTCCGAGCCGCCAGCCGTGATCGCGACATGGGCCGGGGTCAGGGCGGCCTGCGCCTCGAACCGGGTCAGCACGGTGTCCGGGATCAGCGGCGCGACCGGGCCCGGCCACTGGCCGAGCAGCAGCGAGCGCTCCGCCTCGCCCAGGAACACCTCGCGGGCGTCGCCGTCGAGGTCCGCGGCCATCGCCTCCAGCACGCCACGGAACATGGCGGCCATCGCGTCCACGTACTCCGGCTGGACGAACCGCCGGTTCGCCGTGAGGATCATGAACCCGGCCGGGGTGGCCACGCCGAGCGGGAACTCGTTCGGGCTGTCGTCGAGCGTGGCCTCGTAGTCGACGACCGACGAGTCGACCTGGTGGAAGTCCTGGTAGCTGAACCGCGCGTCGAGCAGCCGGCCGCCGTCGCCCAGGTCGCGCTGGATGATCGGCAGCGGGAAGCGGCGGTGCGGCCACAGCTCGATCTCGCGGTCGAAGACCTGCTGCACCAGGTCGCGCCACGTGCGGGCGCTGCGGTCGTAGGCGAAGGGCAGCGGGTTCAGGTAGAGGCCGTAGACGCGGTCGGCACCGGGAGCCTCCGGGCGTGCGTTGCACACCAGGCCGCTGAAGAACACCTGCTCGTCGGTGAGCTGGCTCATGACTTTCAGGTACGCGGCGTGCAGCACAGCCTTCAGCGGCACCTTCGCCCGCGTCGCGGCGGCCCGGAGCGCCGGTTCGAGGTCGTGCACCGGGATCCACACCTCGTACGGGTCACCCGGCTCGGCCTGCGGGTCGGCCCACGCCGAGGGCAGGCTGAACTTCGGGTACCGGCTGACGATGTCCTTCCAGTACGCGATGTCCTCTCCGGACTCCAGCGCGCGCAGCTCGGCCGCGATGAAGTCCGCGTACCGGACGGAAGGCGCGTCGAACGGCTCCGGCGCGAGCCCGTCGCGGATCCGGTGGTACGCCGAGACCAGCTCCATGATCAGGGAGTGGTGGCTCCAGCCCTCCAGGATCGCGTGGCACTCGGTGATGGTGAGCCACCAGCTCCCGTCGCTCGTGGCGTGCGCGTGGAAGCGGACCAGCGGCGCGGTGGCCAGGTCGAACACGTCGGCCCGCTCGGTGGCCATGTGGGCACGCAGCGCGTTCCTGAGGTCCTCGCCGCCGAGCCCGATCAGGTCACTGGCCTCGATCGACAGCTCTGCGGCCGCGTGCACGAGCTGGAGCGGAGCCGAGTACGTGGTGAGGTCGAAGGAGGTGCGCAGCATCTCGTGCCGTGCGGTGACGAGCCGGCCGGCCTCCCGCAGCGCTTCGAGGGAGAACGGCTGGTCGTCGACGATCCGGAACGACGTGGTGTTGTGGTAGTGGTTGCGGCCGTCGTCGGCCATCATCTCCACGAGCATGCCGAGCTGGACCTGCGAGCACGGGTACGCGTCGGTGACGCCGGCCGGCAGCTTGGCCCGGTCCGGCTCCGCGACCAGCGCGAACGGCTCGACCGGCGGGAGCTGCTCAGCCGGGGCCGAGCGGCCGGTCAGGAACTCGGCGAGGGCCGCGACGGTACGGTGCTCGAAGATGTCGCGGACAGCCACGTCGTACGAGGCGGCCCGGAGCGCTCCGGCCAGGCCCACGGCCCGGATCGAGTCGCCGCCGAGGTCGAAGAAGCCGTCGTGCACGCCGACCTGGTCGATGCCGAGCGTCTCGCGCCAGATCGCGGCGAGCTGCTCCTCTTCGGTGGTACGCGGCGCGGTGTACTCGCGCTGGGTGTCCAGAGCAGAGCGATCCGGCGAGGGCAGCGCGCGCCGGTCGAGCTTGCCGTTCGGGGTGAGCGGCAGCTTGCCCAGCGGGATGAACACACCGGGGACCATGTACTCGGGCAGCGTGCGCAGCAGGTGCGCGCGGATCTCACTGGAGGCCAGCACCGCGCCGTCGACCGGCACGCTGTAGCCGACCAGGCGCTTGTCCCCCGGCGTGTCCTCACGGACGATCACGACCGCGTCGCGGATGCCGGGGATCGTGCCCATCGCGGCCTCGATCTCACCGAGTTCGATCCGGT
This sequence comes from Longispora albida DSM 44784, assembly GCF_000379825.1. Classification (GTDB taxonomy): domain Bacteria; phylum Actinomycetota; class Actinomycetes; order Mycobacteriales; family Micromonosporaceae; genus Longispora; species Longispora albida. The sequence continues at coordinate 46,682 of NZ_KB903833.1, read as the reverse complement.
ACCCGCGGATCTTCACCTGGTGGTCGATGCGGCCGCAGAACTCCAGGCTGCCGTCCGGGTTGCGCTTGGCCAGGTCACCGCTCTTGTACAGCCGCTCACCGGGCGCGCCGAACGGGTCGGGCACGAAGCGCTCGGCCGTCAGCTCCGGCCGGTTGAGGTAGCCGCGGGCCACGCCGGGGCCGCCGACGTGGATCTCGCCGGGGACACCGATCGGCACGGGACGGCCGGCCTGGTCGAGCAGGTGGATGCGGAGGTCGGCGAGGGGGTAGCCGACGGGGTTGCCGTGGCTGGTGATGTCGGCATCCGTGACCTCGTAGAACGTGGAGTGCACGGTGGTCTCGGTGATGCCGTACATGTTGAGCAGGCGCGGGGCGGCCAGGCCCCGGCGGCTCACCCACGGGGCCAGCTCGCCGAACTCCAGCTTCTCGCCAGCGAAGACGACGGCACGCAGGGCGAGCCGGTCGATGCGCGGGTCTCCGGCACCGGCCAGGTTCACCAGGCCACGGAACGCCGAAGGGGTCTGGTTGAGCACGGTCACCTGGTGCTCGACCAGGAGGTCGAGGAAGTCCTCCGGAGAACGGGTGACGTCACGCGACGGGACGACGAGCTTGCCGCCGTAGAGCAGCGCGCCCCACAGCTCCCACACCGACACGTCGAAGGCGTAGGAGTGGAAGAGCGGCCAGACGTCCTCGGTACCGAATGCGTAGTGGCGCTCGGCGATCTGGAGCAGCCGCAGGACGTTGGCGTGGGTGAGGCAGACGCCCTTGGGCTTGCCGGTCGAGCCGGACGTGTAGATGACGTAGATCAGGTTGCCGGGAGAGCCTGCGACGGCTGGGTTGTGCGCAGGGCCGTCCGCAGCAGGCGTGATCGTGGTGCCGGAGAACGACAGGTTCTCGTTGTCGGCGATCAGGATCGGGGCGCCGGCGTCGGCCAGCATGAACTCCAGCCGGTCGGCGGGCTGCGCCGGGTCCAGCGGGAGATACGCCGCTCCGGACTTCAGGACGCCGAGGAGCGCCGGAACAAGATCAAGACCACGTTCGAGGTGTACGCCGACCACGGTCTCCGGGCCGGCCCCGAGGTCACGGAGCTTGTGGGCGAGCTGGTTGGCGCGGGCGTTCAGCTCGGCGTAGGTCAGCGCCTCGGTACCGTAGACGATCGCCGTCGCGTCCGGAGTCCGCTCGACCTGGAGCTCGAAGGCCTCGTGCACGCGCCGGGCGACCGGCCCGTTGTCCTCGCCCTGCGTGATGAGCACGGCCAGCTCCGCCTCGTCCAGCAGCTCCAGCGCGGACAGCCGGGCGGTGGGCATGGCGACGGCCGAGGCCAGCAGCCGGTGGAAGTGCCCGGCCATCCGCTCGACGGTCGCGGCGTCGAACAGCGAGGTCGCGTACTCGAAGTGGCCGCGCAGCCCGCCGTCAGCCCCGTCCACGACGTGCAGGCTCAGGTCCACCTTGGACACCAGCGAGCCGGAGTCCAGCACCTCGACGGCGCAGTCCCCCAGGGCCGGAGCGGCCGACAGGTCCTCGTGGATGTTGAACGCGACCTGGTAGAGCGGGGTACGCGACATGTCACGCTCGGGCTGGAGCTCGTCGACCAGCCGGGCGAACGGGATGTCCTGGTGCTCGAAGGCGTCCAGGACGGTGGAACGCGTACCGGCGAGCAGGCTCGTGAAGGCCGGATCGCCGTCCCACAGGCCGCGCAGTACCAGGCTGTTGATGCCGTAGCCGATCATGCCGTCCAGCTCGGACCGGCCCCGGCCGGAGATCACCGTGCCGACCGGGATGTCGGACTGGCCGGTGTACCGGGCCATCAGCACCTGGAACGCCGTCAGCAGCGCCGCGAACAGCGTCACGCCCTCGGCGGCCGCGAGCTTGCGCACCCCGGCGGCGAGGTCCTTCGGCAGCTCGAACGGCACGACGGCACCATGCCAGTCGCGCACGAGCGGACGGGGCCGGTCGGCGGGCAGCTCCAGCGGGGCCAGGCCCGCGAGCTGCGCCTTCCAGTACGCGAGGTGCTTGTCCTCCGGCTGGGCACGCTGCCAGGCCGCGAAGTCCGCGTACTGCACGGGCAGCGGGGGCAGCGTCCCGCCGCTGTAGAGGGCGGACAGCTCGCCGAGCAGCACTCCGGTCGACCAGGCGTCGGAGGCGATGTGGTGGAAGACGAGCACGAGGGTGTGCTCGTGCTCGGCGGTACGGAGCAGCGTGGCACGGGCCGGCCACTCGCGCTCCAGGTCGAAGCCGGAAGCCGACTCCTCGGCGACCAGCTCAGCGGCCCGCTCCAGCGACGCGTCCGACAGGTCGACCGTCCGCAGCGGACGGCTGGCGGGCTCGTCGATCACCTGGACCGGCGCGCCGTCGAGCAGCTCGTACCGGGTGCGCAGGATCTCGTGCCGGGCGAGGACGCCGTTCCACGCGGCGTCGAGCCGGGCGGCGTCGAGCTGGCCGGTGATCCGCAGGACGACCGGCACCAGGTACTCGGCGCTGGCCGTCTCCAGCCGGTTGAGGAACCACATCTGCTGCTGCCCCGAGGACAGCACGAGCGGGGTAGCGCGGTCGGCGGCGGGAATGCGGGTACGCCGCACGCCGCCCTTCCCGGCCAGCCGGCGCTGGATCAGCTCCTCCCGGGTGGGTCCGGGCTGCTGTGCGGCGGTGGTCATCCCTGGCGCTCCTTCGTCAACTGGTACAGCAGGTCTTCATGGCTCACGGCCACGGCTTCGGGGCGGTGAGGCGTACACAGCAGGCAGGCTGTCTCGTGCGGGGCCGGGCCGCCGGGCGCGCCGTGCGCCGGGCCGGCCGCCACCATCAGGGCGTGCTTGTCGACCAGCAGGGCCGGTACGGGGCAGCGGGCGGCGAGGGCCATCTCGGTGACCGCGAGCCCGGCTCCCGCCGTGGCGAACAGCTCTGTGGTCGCGCCGGGCGGGGCTGCCGGGTCGAGGGGCACGTACGCGGCCCCGGTCTTCCAGACGCCCAGGACGACGGCGGCGAGCCGGGCCGGGCTGCCGTCCAGCAGGACACCGACCGGGTTGCCCTGGCGGGCCCCTGCGCTGCGGAGCTGGTGCGCGTACTGGTTGGCCCGCGCGTCCAGCATGGCCGGGGTGCAGTGCTCCCCGCCCAGCAGCAGCGGGGCACCCGGTGCCCGGGCCACCACCTCGGCGAACACGTCCACTATGGACTTGCCGTCGGCCGGCCAGGCTCCCGGCACCGCACCGAGCAGATCGGTGACGATCAGCAGGCCGGGGTGGGTCATCACATCGGCGTGCGTCACGGGAGGCTCCTCAGGGGGTGCTGGCCGGCCGGGCGAGCGGATCAGTGCCTTCTCACGCGTTCGCGTTCTCCGCCATCCGCTGGCGCAGGCTGAGCGGGCGCATGTCGGTCCAGATCTCGCTGATCCGGGCCAGGCACGCCTCACGGGTGCCCTCGGTGCCCTCGTTGCGCCAGCCCGACGGCAGGTCACGGTCGGTCCACCAGACCGAGTACTGCTCCTCGTCGTTGAGCACCACGCGGTAGGTACGGTCGTCGCTCATGGCTCTTGTGTCCCTTCTCAGATCGCTGCGGTGAGGAAGTCGTCCACCCGGACGCCCAGGCCACGGCCAGCCGCCTCGGTCCGCACGTCGCGGGCCAGCGCCAGGTCCAGGCAGCCCAGCCCGAACGGGGAGAACACGATGTGCCGGCCGTCGCGGGGCGGCAGGGCCGCCGTACCACGGATCAGCGCGCCGATCGTGGCGTGCACGAAGGCCCGGCCGCCGGTCTGCTGCTCCGCGAGGTGCAGCGACGTCCGCTCGCGGACCGCGTGGTCGGTGTCGTCCACGACGTTGACGCTGTCCACGATGGACGCCACGTCGAGGTCACGCAGCGACACGTGCAGCACGACGCTCTCGGCGGGCAGGGCCGACAGGTCCATGTGCGGCTCGGCCGCCGTGGTCGCGATGGAGACCAGCCGGTGGGAGGCGAGGGCGTCCTTGGCCTCGGCGGCCACGGTCACCTTCGCGCCCGGTACCAGCTCGGCGGCCTTGATCGCGAAGGTGCCCGCGCGGCCGCTGTCGTGGTCGTACACGGTGATCTCGGTCAGGCCCGGCACCGCGACGGCCAGGAAGCGGAGCACCTCCTGGTTGATCACGCCGCAGCCGATCAGGGTCACGCCCGACGGCCGGTCGTCCTCGGTGAGCAGCGCCGCGGCCAGGGCAGCGGAGGCCGCGGTGCGCTTCGCCGAGATGACCGAGCCCTCGATCAGCGCCTCGGGGTGGCCGGTGGCCAGCGAGTTCAGCAGGATCGCCGCGCTGGCCCGCTGGATGCCGGCGTCGATGTTCGCCGGGAAGGACGAGATCCACTTCATCCCGGCGACCGGGTCGGTGCCGCCCTCGCCGTCCAGGTAGGCCGGCAGGCCGATGATCCGGTTGCGGGCGTTGTCCGGGAAACGGAGGAAGATCGAGTGCGGCACGCTGGTCCGGCCCTCGTCGTGCAGCCGGTAGGCGTCACGGACCAGGTCGATCACCTCGGCCTCCCGGCCGGACAGGATCGCGGTCACGGCCGCCTGGTTGACGATCAGCATTACGCGTGGTCCTTCCACAGGTGGGACACCTCACCGAAGTGCCGGGTGACCCATTCGTCGTTGTAGATGGTGTTCAGGTACCGGTCCCCGCCGTCGGCGCAGATCATCGCCACGGTGGACCCGGCGGGGAAGCCGCCGATCACCTTCTCCAGCGCGGCGACGGCCGCACCGGTCGAGCCGCCGGCCAGGATCGCCTCCCGGACCACCAGGCGGCGGCAGGCGACGACGCACTCCAGGTCGGTCACGTGCACGACCTCGTCGGCGAGGCTCGGGTCGGCCAGGGCCGGCACGACGGAGGCGCCGTGGCCGGGGATCAGCCGGGTGGCCGGTTCCTGGCCGAAGATCGCGCTGCCGACCGCGTCGACGGCGATCACCTTCGTGGCCAGGCCCTCGGCCCGGATGTACTCCGCGCAGCCGCGCAGCGTGCCGAAGGTACTGGTCGAGGCGAGCAGGTAGTCCACCTTGCCGTCCAGCGCCGCCGCGATCTCGCTCATGGTGCGGTGGTGCGCCTTCGGGTTGAGCGGGTTCGCGTACTGGTTCGGCGAGTAGGCGTGCGGGATGCTCGCCACCAGGTCCCTGACCCGCTGGAGCCGGACCGGCAGGTACTCGCCGGTGACCGGGTCACCGTGATCGACCAGCTCGATCTCCGCCTGGTACGCCCGGAGGATCGCGATGTTCTGCGCCGTGGTCTTCGCGTCCACCACGCAGATGAACCGGATCCCGAAGTAGCCGCAGATCTGCGCCAGGCCGATCGCCAGGTTGCCGGAGCTGGACTCCACGACGACCGACCGGCCCGGCACCAGCTCGCCTGCCTGGATCTTCTCCAGCAGCATGCTCAGCGCCGAACGGTCCTTGATGCTGCCGCCCGGGTTGAACCGCTCCAGCTTCGCGTGCAGCTGGACGTCGAAGCGCGGGTACAGCTTCTCCAGGCGCACCAGCGGGGTGTTGCCGACCGTCGCGAGGATGCCACTGAGGCTGCGATTGGCCACGGCTTCCCTTTCTAGGAGACCCAACGGATGCAGGGTGTTCTGGCGTGCTATAGGGCTTCTATATCGAGGTACCGGTCAGCCAGCGCCCAGCGCGAGCAGGCGTTCCCGCTCGGCGTCGTCCATCATGGACACTCGCGAGACCCGCGCGGTCAGGTCGGCGCAGGCCGCCGAGACCATCCGCAGGAAGTGGCCGAGCAGCCGCTCGATGCCCGGCCGGTCGAACAGTTCCGTGTCGTACCGGAAGATGACCGTCATCGACCGCGGCATGTGCGCGATCTCGACGGTCAGGTCGGCCTGGCCCTCCATGTGCGGGAGGTCCAGCACGTAGAGGTGGTGGCCGGCCAGCTCAGCGGACTCGCCCAGGTACGGCAGGGTGTCGCCGTGCTGCGGCTTGACCATCGTGATACCGATCCGGAACAGCGGGTCACGGGAGCCGCGAGCCGCGTTGAGCAGGCTGTACGGGTACCCGATGCGCGGCACGCCCTCCGCGAGCTGCGTGCCGGCCGCCGTGATCAGCTCGGCGAACGTGGTACCCGGCTCGTAGCGCGAGCGCAGCACCATCGAGTTGACCAGCAGCCCGACCACGTCGCGGAGCTTGTGGCCCCGGCGCAGCGCCGTCGGGCAGCCGATCGTGAGGTCCGCGCCGCCGGTGTAGCGGTGCAGCAGGCCCTGGAACGCGCCGAGCATCACCGTGAACGGCGTGACACCGAGCGCCTTCGCCGTCGCCTCCACCCGGGCTGCCAGCTCCGCCGGTACCTGCCGGCTGACCGTCGCGCCGGCGAAGGCCGGGCTGGCCGGGCGCGGCCGGTCGGGCGGGAGCTCCGCGGCGACGGCACCGGAGCAGATCCGCTGCCAGTACTCCTCCAGCGGCAGCCGCCGCTCCGAGGCCAGCAGCTCCTGCTCCTTGCGGACGTAGTCGTCGTAGGTGGCGGGCAGGTCCGGCCACTGCGGAAGCTCTCCGGCCGTGAACGCGCGGTACGCCTCGATCACGTCCCGCCAGATCAGCCGCTGGGACAGCGCGTCGGTCGCGATGTGGTGCGTGGCGATCACCAGCACGGCGTCGGCGGCCCGGCGGAACAGCACGGCACGGAAGGGGCCGGTCTCCTCCAGCCTCAGCGGCCGGGCACCGGCCTGCCGGGCCAGCTCGGCCAGCTCCTCGTCCGCGGCCTCCGGCACATCGCTGATCTCCAGCGTGACCAGCTCCGTGCCGCCGATCACCCGGACAGCACCGTCATCGGAGTCCGTGAACACCGAGCGGAGCAGGTCGTGCCGCTCCGCGACGGCCGCCACGGCCCTGGCCAGCTCACCGGTGCGCGGGGCCGGGGTGAACCGCACGGCGTTGGCCTCGTTGTACGCGGCGCTGCCCGGCGCGAGCTTGTACAGCAGCCACAGCGACTGCTGCCCGGCCGACAGTGCGCGGACCTCCCCAGTCACCGGCTCAGCCGACGCGCAGTGAGGCGATGAACGCGGTGAGGTCGGAGACCCGGACGAAGTTGGCGACCTCCTCGTCCGGCACCTCGATGTCGAAGTGGCCCTCGGCCGCGGCCAGCAGGTCGACCCGGTTGAGCGAGTCCATGCCCAGGTCCTCGAACGTCGAGTCCTCGCTGATCTCCTGGCCCTCGAGCTTCGGCATCAGATCGCGGATCATCCGCTCGACCTCTGCGGCAACGTCGGAGTGGTTCATGGTGGTTCCTTCCGTGGGTGGTGGTTATGGCATGCGGATGGTCTGGCCGGCGTAGGTCAGGCCCGCGCCGAAGCCGAGGATGAGCACCAGGTCGCCGGGCTTGGTCCGCCCGCTCTCCTGCAGCCGGCTCAGCGCGAGCGGCACCGAGGCCGCCGAGGTGTTGCCGGTGTCGATGACGTCCCGGGCGACCCGGTCGTCGGGGAACTTCAGCACCCGGGACAGGGTGTCGATGATGCGCCGGTTGGCCTGGTGCGGCACGAACCAGTCCACATCGGAGAGTTCGACGCCGGACAGCGCGCAGGCCTTCTTCGCCACGCGCGGCATGTTGGCCGTGGACCACTTGTAGACCAGCGGGCCGTCCATGGTGACGAACTCCCTGCCGCCGGGGAACTCCTCGGTGCCGAGCACCCTGGCCCGTCCGCCGTCGCTGCCCCACGCCACCGGGCCGATGTCGTTGTTCTCCGACCGCGACACGACAGCAGCGCCCGCGCCGTCACCGAAGATGACGTACGTGTCGGGGTCCTCCGGGTTGATCCAGTCGGAGGTGCGCTCCACGCCGACGATCAGCACGTTGCGGGCTTCGCCGAGCCGGACGGCGTTGGAGGCCATCGCCATCGCGTACGTGAAGCCGGCGCACACGGCGTTGAGGTCGAACGCTCCGGCGTTGGGCAGGCCGATCCGCGTCGCGACCTGGGGGGCGGCCCCGGGCATCCGCTGGCGCCTGGTGGCGGTCGACAGGATCACCAGGTCGATCTCGTCCGGGTCGACGTTGGCCGCGGCGATGGCCTTCTTGCCGGCCTCCGCCGACATGGTGACCATGTCCTCGTCAGCCGAGGCGTGGTGCCGGGTACGGATCCCGGTCCGCTCCTCGATCCATTCCGGGCTGGCGTCGGTCTGCTGGGCGATCTCCTCGTTGGTGACCAGCCGCGTGGGGCGGTAGGCACCCAGCCCTGTGACGGTCGAGCCGTATACCTCGGGCATCTTCTCTCCCTCTTCACTGGGCGGCGGCCCACGCCGCCCACTGAAGAGGAGTGTCAAGATGCGAACTATATTTTTGCTCTACCCGCCATGCAGCCAGGTACACCTTCCGTGGAAGTCAGGTACACCCTCGGTGGTGCAGGGAACTGCCGGATACCCGGGAAAATAGAAATCGCATAGATCGGCGTGATGTTCATGGATGCGCCAGGGTGAAAAACCGCCCTGGATCACTCATGAGAGGACAGTTATCGCTATGCGAAAGATCCTCGCACTTCCCCTCGCCATCGCTGCTGCTGCGGCCAGCACCCTCATGCTCGCCACCCCGGCCCAGGCGGCCGGTACCTGCGTGCCCGTGACCGTGACGACCGCCGACGGCAAGTTCGTTGGCAACCAGTGCGAGAACTCCGACGGCACCGCGATCGGCGGCCGTCTGTACGACACGAAGAGGGACGGCCGCTGCGTGGCCATCCAGGTGACGTTCGTCAGCGACGGCACCAAGGTCAGCGGACCGTCCTGTGAGGGCGTCTGGTGGCCGCAGTACGTGGGCGTCTCCAGTTCCACCCACGGCGTCGCCTCGATCACCGTGATCTCGGTGCCCGCGTAACACTCAGGAACCCCTGAACAAGCCAGGGAGCCCCGGTCAGATGTGGCTGACCGGGGCTCGTTTCTGGGTACCTCTGGGTACAGGCGTCAGATCGCGGTGCCGCCGTCGACGGTGAGCACCTGGCCGGTCAGGTACGAGGACTCGGCCGACAGCAGGAACGCCACGGCGGAGGCGATCTCGTCGGACCGGCCGAACCGGCCGAGCGCGACCCTGGCCAGCATCTCCTTGACGTACTCGTCGGTCAGCCCGTTGATCATGTCGGTCTCGACGAAGCCGGGTGCGACGACGTTGGCCCGGATGCCGTACCGGCCGACCTCCTTGGACAGCGCCTTCGTGAAGCCGATGATGCCGGCCTTGGACGCCGAGTAGTTGGTCTGCATCGCGTTGCCCGACACCCCGGCCACAGAGGACACCGTGACGATCGAGCCGGCCCGCCGCTTCATCAGCCGCCGGATCGCGGCCCGGACCACGTTGTACGTGCCGTCGAGGTTGACCCGGATGACCGAGTCCCAGTCCTCGTCGGACATCATCGCCAGCGGCTTGTCCCGGATGATCCCGGCGACCGTGACGACCGCGTCGATCCGGCCCAGCTCGGTCTCGGTCTCCTTCACGTACTCCTGCACAGCGGCCATGTTCGCGACGTCGACCTGCCGGGCGAGCACCCGGCCGCCGAAGGCCCGCGCCTCGGCCGCCGCCTTCTCCCCCGCCTCGGCGTTGGAGGCGTAGCAGAAGCTGATGTCGTAGCCGTCCCTGGCCAGCCGGGTCACGACGGCGCGGCCGATGCCACGGGAACCGCCGGTGATCATGGCCACCGGGCGCTGCTCGCTTGTCACTGGTTCTCCTCCACGGTACGCAGGACCGACGCTGGCCGGAGCCCGGCGACGATCCGGTCGATGTCCAGGACGGTGTCGCCGCCTACCCGGCTGCCGCCCTGGATGAAAGCTGTGCCGCCGCGCAGCCGCAGCAGGTTGATCCGGTGCTCCACCGTCTCGCCGGGCCGGACCGGCCGGCCGAAGCGGATCCCTTCGAGCGCCCCGGCCACCGGGACCATTCCCGCCAGCACGTCCGGGCTGGGGGCGTCGCGCATGATGAGGAGCAGCGCGGCCTGCGCCCAGGACTCGATGAGCAGCGAGCCGGGGAGCGGGGCCTCGCCGCGCACGGTCAGCTCGGCTGTGAGCCACTTGCCCGGCTCGCAGGCCGTGACCGCGTCGACCAGCAGCATCGGCGGCCGGTGCGGGATGATCCGCTGGATCTCCTCAGCGCCGAGCATCATGCGGGGTTCTCCTTCTCGTACCGCAGCAGCATCTCGGCCACGGGCTTGTCGCTGGCTGTCACGCTCACGGAGTGCTGGCCGTCCACGAGGGACACGTCGATCAGCAGCTCGTCACCCGGTGAGACCGGCCCGAGGAACCGGCAGGAGACGATCTCGGCGAGCGTCGTCCCGTGGCCGGCCGCGACGGCCGCGCGGTGCGCGAGTTCGAGGACGTACACGCCGGGCAGCAGGGGGAAGCCCGGGTAGTGCCCGGCGAACACGGGATCGGTGGCCGGCACGGAGGCCCTGGCGAGCGCGCCGGACGCCGAGGACCGGACGATCTCGACCGGGATGGCCGCCGAGGCGAGCGACTCCGGCTCCGGGGCTGCTTCCTCCTCGGCGTACTCGGCGCGGATGCGGTCCTCGACGAGCGCGGCCTGGGCGGCGACCGTGGCGTGGTCGAACACGTCGCGCACGCTCACCTCCAGGTCGAACTCCTCGCCGAGCGCGCTGGACAGCCGCACGGCGAGCAGCGAGTGCCCGCCGACCCGGAAGAAGTTGTCGAACACGCCGGGGGCGGTACCGAGCAGCTCCTGCCAGATCTCCGCGACCCGTTCCTCGACGACGTTGCGGGGCGCGACGAACTCCCCAGCGAGCTGGGCCGACCGGCCTGGGGCCGGCAGCGCCTTGCGGTCGAGCTTGCCGGTCGCGGCCAGTGGCATCCGGTCGAGCGCGACGAACGCCGACGGCACCATGTACTCGGCGAGGTGCCGGGTGCACAGGTCGGCCAGCTCGGCGACGGGAATCGGCTCGGCGGCGACGTAGTACGCGACCAGGGCCTCGTCACGGATCACGACGACGGCTTCGCGGACGGCTGGATGCTCGGCGAGGACGGCTGTGACCTCGCCCAGCTCGATCCGGTACCCGCGGAACTTCACCTGCTCGTCGATCCGGCCCAGGAACTCCAGCGAGCCGTCGGCGTTGCGTTTGGCGAGGTCACCGCTGCGGTACAGCCGCGTGCCGTCCGGGCCGGGCACGAACCGCTCGGCCGTCAGGTCGGGCCGGTTGAGGTAGCCGCGCGCGACACCGTGCCCGCCCAGGTACACCTCGCCGGGCACGCCGTGCGGCACGAGCTGGCCCTCGGCGTCGAGCAGCACGACGGAGACGCCGGTGAAGGGGTACCCGACCGGGTTGCGGCCCGGGGCCAGGTCGGCCTCGGTGAGCCGGTGCGTCGTGCTCTCCACTGTGGTCTCGGTGATGCCGTACATGTTGAACAGCTCCGGCCGGTCGAGCCCGCGCTGCGAAGCCCACTGCGCCAGCTCGGTCAGCTCCGGCTTCTCTCCGGCGAGGATCACCTTGCGGAGGGCGAGGTGGGCGGCCTTGGGATGTCCGTCGCGGGCCAGGCCGGTCACGCCACGGAAACCGGACGGGGTCTGGTGCAGGATGGTGACCTGGTGGTCGTACAGCAGCTCCAGCAGGTCCTCCGGGGACTGCGTGGCCGCGCGGGGCACCACGACGAGCGTGCCGCCGTAGAGCAGCGCGCCGAACATCTCCCACACCGACACGTCGAAGGCGAAGGAGTGGAACATCGTCCACACGTCCTCGGCCGTGAACCCGTACCGGGCGTCGGCCGCCGCCATGAACCGCGACACGTTGCCGTGCGTGGCCACGACGCCCTTCGGCCGGCCGGTCGAGCCCGAGGTGTAGACGGCGTAGGCGAGGTGGCCGGGCAGCGTGACCGGTACCGGATTGGCTGTGCTCTGTCCTTCCTCCGCGCCCAGGACGATCAGCTCGCCCTCGAAGAGCGTGCCGAGCCGGGTGGCCATCGCCTCGTCGGTGACCAGGAGCCGGGCCTGGGCGTCGGAGAGCATGAAGGCGATCCGGTCGTCGGGCAGGCCCGGCTCGATCGGCAGGTAGCCAGCGCCGGACTTGAGGATGCCGAGCAGGGCCGGCACCAGGTCGGGGCCGCGTTCGAGGCAGACGCCGACGAGCTGTTCCGGCGCCGCGCCCCGGGCCCTCAGCAGGTGCGCGAGGCGGTTGGCCTGCTCGTTCAGTTCCGCGTAGGACAGGATGTCCTCGTCGAAGACGACAGCCGGGGCTTCGGGCGACTCGGCGACCTGCTCCTCGAAGAGCTGTGGCAGGGACACACCCGGGCCGAGGTCGGCGATCTCCGGCCGGAGCAGCGCCTTCTCCTCGTCCGCGAGATAGTCCACAGTGGCCAGCAGCGCGTCGGGCTGGGCGGCGACCGCCGCGAGGAACTGCGTGAAGTGCGCCGACAGCGCCTCGATCGTGCCCGCGTCGAAGAGCGAGGTCGCGTACTCGAAGGCACCGGTCAGCGACCCGTCCTCCGCGCGCCACAGGAACAGGGTCAGGTCGGTCTTCGCCACCCGCCAGGCCTGCTGGAACGCGGCGCTCTCGGCCTCACTCGCCGCCGTGCTGGTCGCCCCGGCGTCGAGCAGGTCGAAGGCGACCTGGTAGATCGGGGTGCGGGACATGTCCCGCTCGGGCTGCACGGCTTCGACGAGGCGCTCGAACGGCACGTCGGCGTGCGCGAACGCACCCGTGCAGACCTCGCGCACCTTGGCCAGCGCGCCGGTGAAGGTCAGGCCCTGGAGGTCGGTACGCAGCGCGAGCGTGTTCAGCAGGCAGCCGATCAGGCCGTGGGTCTCGGGACGGTCCCGGCCCGCGACCGGCGCGCCGACCACCGTGTCCCACTGCCCCGTGTACCGGGCCAGCAGCGCCGCGTACCCGGCCAGCAGCGTCATGAACGGCGTCGTACCGTGCTGCCGGCCCAGCTCACCGAGCCGCGCCGCCAGCTCGGCCGGGATCACCACCGCGGCCGTCGCGCCCGACGGGTCGCGCTCGGCCGGGCGGGGCCGGTCGGCGCTCAGTTCCAGCGGGCGGAACCCCGCGAGGGTGTCCCGCCAGTACGTGAGCCCGGCGGCGAGGCGTTCCTCGGTGAGCCAGCCACGCTCCCAGGCCGCGAAGTCGGCGAACTGCACGGGCATCGGGGCCAGGTCCTCGCCTGCCCACAGCGCGCGCAGCTCGCGTTCGAGGACGGCGGTCGACCAGCCGTCCGAGGCGATGTGGTGGATCGTGATCAGCAGGTGCTGCTGCTCGCCGGGTACCCGGGCCAGCAGCGCGCGCCACACCGGGCCGCCTGCGAGGTCGAAGCCGCGTTCGAGCTGGGCGGCGAAGACCTCACCGAGGCCGTCGGGTGCCGTGTCGGTGACGCGCAGGTCGACCTGGGGAGTCGCCTCGATGACCTGCGCCGCGGCGCCGTCGCGGACCGGGTAGCGCGTGCGCAGCGACTCGTGCCGCGCGGCGAGCGCCTCCAGGCCGCGCCGGACAGTGCCCGGGTCGAGTGCCGCGTCGAGCTTGAGCAGCACGGGCGTGACCCATTCCTTGCTGCCCGGGTCCATCCGGTCCAGGAACCACAGCCGCTCCTGCGTGAACGACAGCGGCAGCTCGCCGTCCCTGGGCACGGGCACGATCGCGGGGGCCGTCTCGGTGGCCGCCGCCAGCAGCGCGGCCTGCCGCTCCACAGTGGTCGCTGTGAACAGCGAGCGCAGCTGCACCTCACCGCCCGACGCCTCACGCAGCCGCCTGCCCAGCCGGGTCAGGACGAGCGAAGACCCGCCAAGAGCAAAGAAATCATCGTGTACGCCGACCTCGGCCACCCCGAGCAGCTCGGCCCAGATCCCGGCCACCAGCCGCTCGGCCGGCGTCCGGGGCAGCACCCGCTCCTGCTCGATCTCCGGAGCCGGCAAAGCCGCCCGGTCGACCTTGCCGCTCGTGGTCAGCGGGAAGGCGTCGAGCGCCACGAAGGCCGACGGGATCAGCGCCTCCGGCAGCCGGTCAGCCAGGAACTCACGCAGGCCGGCCGGGACACTGTCCACAATGTACGCCGCGAGCCGCTTCACGCCGTTCACCTCGAACGGGACGACGACAGCGGCGCTGACCTCCGGGTGGGCGACCAGGGCAGCCTCGATCTCACCCGGCTCGATCCGCACCCCGTTGATCTTCACCTGCTGGTCGATCCGGCCCAGGTACTCCAGCGTGCCGTCCGGGCGCCAGCGCACCTGGTCACCCGTGCGGTACAGCCGGGCACCGGGCGCGCCGTACGGGTCGGGCACGAACTTCTCGGCGGTCAGGTCCGGGCGGCCCAGGTACCCCCGGCCGACGTTGCGCCCGCCCGCGTGCAGCTCACCGGGCACGCCGATCGGGACGGGCTCGCCATCGGCGTCGAGCACCAGGATCCGCACGTTGGTGATGGGCTTGCCGATCGGCACCGGCCCCGCTTCCTGCACCGGGTCGAAGGCACCGGCCGTCACGTCGATCGCGCACTCGGTCGGCCCGTACGTGTTCCACAGCTCGGCCTTCAAACCCTCGGTGAGCTTGCGGCCCAGCTCGGCGTGCAGCGGCTCACCAGCGGAGAACAGCAGCCGGAGCGAGACGCAGTCCCGCCAGGCCGGCTCCTCGGCCAGCAGCCGGAACACCGACGGCACGCCCTGGAGCACCGTGACACCGTGCCGGATCACGGACTCGACCATCATCGCCGGGTCGCGCTCGGCACCGGCAGGCGCGAGGACGACCGTACCGCCGCTGATCAGCGGCCCGAAGAACTCCCAGCACGCGGCGTCGAACGTCAGCGCCGTCTTCTGGAGCACACTGTCCTTCTCGGACAGACCGTGCCGCTCCACCGCCCACAGCACCCGGTTGGCGATCGCGTCGTGCGGCACGACCACGCCCTTGGGCCGGCCGGTCGAACCCGAGGTGTAGATCGCGTACGCCGCGTTGCCGCCCCGGGCCGTGTTCGCCACGGCGTCAGCCTGCTCGTGCGTGACCAGGATCGGCGTCACCTCGCTGAGGTCAGCCACCAGATCAGCCTCGGTGACGACCAGCTCGGCACCCGTGTCCTCCAGAACCCAGCGCAGCCGGTCAGCCGGGTGCTCCGGATCGAGCGGCACGTACGCCGCCCCGGCCTTCCACACGCCCAGCAGCGCCACCACCAGCTCCGGGCCACGGCGCATCCGCACGCCGACCAGCGACTCAGGGCCAGCGCCCCGGGCGATCAGCTCACGGGCCAGATGGTTGGCCCGGCGGTCCAGCTCGGCATAGGCCAGCGTGCCGTGCTCCCAGGCGATGGCCGTGGCCAGCGGACTCCGCCCGGCCTGCTCGGCAACGAGCTCGTGCAGCAGACTCATGGGCCAGCCATCCTGTCTTCGGACATCGCGAGCTCCAGCCTCGTCGGGACACACCTCTGTCAGGCTGGACGGTAGGAACGGCCGCTATACGACACCTATATTTGCGTGCAGCCCGGGGCTGGAGCTGGGTAGAGGGGCTGTGCTGGAGGCTGCTACACCGGTGAGTGGTCGCTGGCCGAGGGACTTCTCGCGGTCAGCCCGGTCTGTGGTCATCCTGGAAGAACCCTCGGTCTTCTCCCGGTTAGACGAGCGTTTGGTCCGCCCTGGAACAACCCTCTGTGGTTGCTGCCGGGGTGCTTCTCCTGGTTGGACCAGCGTGGTCACCCTGGAAGGTTGCTAGCCGGGGTTGGGCAGGCTGGCCGCTACGGCAGGTTCCCTTTGTGCTCCGGCCCCAGGGGGCCTCCGCACAAAGCGAACCGCGGCCAGCCTGCCCAACCCGTGCCCGGGCGCCGTTACCCGAGCGGTGGGTGCCGGCGCTTCACGGTCAGCCCGGTTGTGGATGGGGTTAGGGCACGTTGTGGATGGGGTTAGGGCACGTTGTGGATGGGGTTAGGGCCCGAAGTAGCTGGAGTTAGAACCCGAAGTGGCTGGGGTTAGAGGCCGATGTGGCTGGGATTAGAGCCTGATGTGGTTGCGGTGAGAGCCCTTGTGGTTGCTGTGGTTGCTTGGGGTGCTGGCTAGCACAATTGCTGGATGACCTTGACGCATATCGCGGCGCCGGATGGTGTCGCACCAGGTAACGGATACAGTCACGTCGTCTGGGGCACGGGGCGGTTCGTCGCCATCTCAGGACAGATCTCCGTCGACGGGGAAGGGAAGGTCGTCGGGCTGGATGACCCGGCGGCGCAGGCCGAGCAGGTCTTCGAGAACCTGCGGCTGTGCCTGGCTGCGGCGGGCGCGACCTTCGCCGACGTCGTGAAACTGACGTACTTCGTCACGGACGTGGCCCACCTGCCAGCCATCCGCGCGGCCCGGGACGCGGTGATCGACACCGCCCGCCCACCGGCCAGCTCGGCAGTGCAGGTGGCAGCGCTGTTCCGCCCGGAGTTCCTGCTGGAGATCGAGGCCTTCGCCGTAGTACCTGCGTAGACCACAGAGGTTTTTCCAGCCCAGCCACCTCAGGGCTGACCGTGAAGCGCCGGCAGTCGTCGTGCGGGTAACGGCGCCTGGGCACGAGTTAGCTGGCCGCCAGCGGTTCGCTTTGGTGCGGAGGCGCCCCGCGCCGGAGCGCCAAAGGGAACCAGACGGGGCTGGCGGCCAGCTAACTCCAGGCTGCAGGGTCGGAGGCTAGTTCGCGGATGCGTTCGGGGAGTTTGCCGCCGGCCACGTCGGCGACGGTGACCTCTTCGAGGATCTGGCGCTCGGCGGCCCGGAGCGCGATCCAGACCTCCTGGAGGGCGCGGGCAGCGCCGGTGTAGCCAAGGTCCTCCGGCCGGTGGCCGCGCACGTGCGACAGCGGCCCGTCGATCACGCGGATCACCTCGGCGAGGTGGATGCTGCCGGCCGGGCGGGCCAGCCAGTATCCGCCTTCGGGGCCGCGCTGGGCGTTGACGATCCCGCCCCGGCGGAGCTGCACCAGGATGCTCTCCAGGAACTTCGGCGGAATGTCCTGAGCCCTGGCGAGCTTTTCGGCCGTCACCAGCTTGTCGCCGGCCGCGGCCAGCTCGGCGCAGGCGCGGAGGGCGTAGTCCACTCGGGCGGAGAGTCTCATGATCGCAGGGTACGGCCTTGGCTAGCCGGCCCGCCGGAGGAGGCCCTCTTGTACGGCACTCGCCACATGGCGGCCGTCGGGCGTGAACATCCGGCCGTTGGCCAGGCCCCGCCCGCCGGAGGCCGAGGGGCTCCAGCAGTCGTACAGGAACCATTCGTCGACGCGGACCGGGCGGTGGAACCACAGCGCGTGGTCGAGGCTGGCACCGATCACGCCGCCGGGCCCCCACACCTCGCCGTGCGTGGACAGCACCGAGTCGAGCAGCGTGAGGTCCGAGGCGTACGTGAGGAGGCAGGCGTGCAGCAGCGGGTCGTCGGGGAGCTTGCCGTCGAACCGCATCCAGACGCGCTGGCGGGGTTCGGTCTGGCGGTCGCCGCTGCGTACCCAGCCGGACTCGCCGACGTAGCGGACGTCGAGCGGGCGGGGGATCGTCGACCAGAGCTGGGCGCGTTCCGGGTACTGCTCCAGCTGTTCGAGCATGGTGGGCAGCTCGCCGGGCCCGGGGACGTCGAGGGGCATCGGCGAGGCGTGTTCCAAGCCCTCCTCGGCGAGCTGGAACGAGGCCGACATGAAGAAGATCGGCTTGCCGTGCTGGATCGCGGTGACCCGGCGGACGGAGAAGGACCGGCCGTCCCGGATGTTCTCGACCGAGTAGACGATCGGGATGGTGGCGTCGCCCGGCCGGACGAAGTACCCGTGCAGGGAGTGCACGTACCGGTCGGTGCCCATCGTGCGGCCCGCCGCGACGAGGGCCTGGCCCGCGACCTGGCCCCCGTACACCCGCTGGGGGCCGACCGGCGGGCTGACGCCGCGGAAGATGTTCACCTCGATCTGCTCGAGGTCGAGGAGTCCGAGCAGGGCGTCGACGGCCGCCTGCCCCACGAGGGTCACCGGTTCTCCGTGAGGTCGCCGAGGCGGTGCATGCGGAGGGTGTTGGTGGAGCCGGGGGTGCCGGGCGGGGAGCCGGCCACGATGATCACCAGATCGCCCTGCTTGGCGACGCCGAGGCCGAGGAGCGCCGAGTCCACCTGGCGGAACATCTCGTCGGTGTGCTGCACGAAGGGTACGAGGAAGGTTTCCACGCCCCAGGACAGCGCGAGCTGTGAGCGGACGGACGGCTCGGGGGTGAAGGCCAGCAGCGGCAGGGGGCAGTGCAGCCGGGCCAGGCGGCGGACGGTGTCGCCGGTCTGGCTGAAGGCGACGAGCGCCTTGGCGTCGACGGCCTCGGCGACCTGGAGCGCGGCGGCGGTGATCGCGCCACCTGGGGTACGCGGGGAGTGCTGGAGCTTGGGGGCCTTGAGCTCGCCGCCCTCGGTGGTCTCGATGATCCGGGCCATCGTGGAGACGGTCAGGATCGGGTACTTGCCGACCGAGGTCTCCCCCGACAGCATCACGGCGTCGGCGCCGTCGAGGACGGCGTTGGCCACGTCGGAGGCCTCGGCGCGGGTCGGCCGGGAGTTCTCGATCATCGAGTCGAGCATCTGGGTCGCGACGATGACCGGCTTGGCGTCCTCGCGGCAGCGCTGCACGGCGCGCTTCTGCACGAGCGGCACCTGTTCGAGGGGCAGCTCGACGCCGAGGTCACCCCGGGCGACCATGATGCCGTCGAAGGCGTCGACGATCTCGTCGAGGCTCGCGACGGCCTCCGGCTTCTCGATCTTCGCGAGGACCGGCACCCGGCCGCCGGCCGCGTCCATCACCTCGTGGACGAGCTTGATGTCGTCGGGGGAACGGACGAAGGACAGCGCGACCATGTCCACTTTGAGGCCGAGGGCGAAGCGGAGGTCCGCGGCGTCCTTGTCGCTCAGCGCGGGGACGGAGACGGCCACATTGGGCAGCGAGACGCCCTTGTTGTCGGAGACCGGGCCGCCTTCGAGGACCAGTGCCCTGATGTCGGTGCCGTTGTCGACGCCGAGGACCTCCAGCGCGAGGCGGCCGTCGTCGATCAGGAGCCGGTCGCCGGCCTTCACCTCGCCGGGGAGCTTCTTGTAGGTGCAGCTCACCCGGGTGGCGGTGCCTTCGGCGTCCTCGCTGGTGATGACGACCTGGTCGCCGGTGCGCCACTCGACGGGGCCGGCGGCGAACCTGCCGAGCCGGATCTTCGGGCCCTGGAGGTCGGCCAGCACGCCGACGGCGCGGCCGGTGGCCTCCGCCGCCTCACGGACCAGGTGGTACACCCGCTCGTGGTCGGCGTGGCTGCCGTGGCTGAAGTTGAGGCGGGCGACGTCCATGCCGGCCTCGACGAGGCCGCGGATCCGCTCCGGGGTGCTGGTGGCTGGGCCGAGGGTACAGACGATCTTCGCGCGACGGGTCACGTACCCGAGCCTAGCCCGGTGGCGGCCTCCGGGTGACGCCGGTCTCCCACTGTCCCAACTGCGGGGACGACAATTCACCGCGATTTAGTCAAGTTTCCTTACTGTTCATCGGGGTCCGGGAACGGCCCCGGTTCCGGCCGGGCATTCGGGGCAAATGCCCAACCTCGGGTGCCCTCAGGGCAGGTGCTTGGCCAGGAAGGCGTCGATCATGGGCCTGACCTGCTCACCCTCAGTGCCTTCGAGCAGCGAGACCCCGTGCGAGGGGCCGGGAAGGACCTTCTTCTCCTCTGTACCCGGATGCGCGGCCGCCAGCTCGTCGAGCATGGACACCGGCGTCGTCCCGTCGTTGTCCGACCCGACGATCAGCACCGGCCCGTGGTAGTTCGCCAGGGTGGTCGCGGCCGTGTACTCCATGAACTTGGTGACCGGGCTCAGCGCGACGACCCCGGCAGCCTTGAGCTCGGCGGCCTGGCCGAGCGCGTACATGCCGCCCCGGGAGGCTCCGATCACGACGATCGAGGTCGCGCCGGCCCTGGTCAGGTGGGCGGCTGCGGCCGGGAGCGAGTTCAGGGCGGTGTTGGCGTAGGAGAACGTGGCGACGTGGTACCCGTTCTTCGCCAGGCGCCGCGCCTCGGTCTCCCACTGGCAGGCGTTCCCGTTGGACTGCGGGGCGAGGATCACGCCCTTGCGGCCGGAGCCGAGGAGCACGACGCGGGTGCCCTTCTCGTCGGGTACGAAGGCCGCTGTCGCGCCCTGGTCGTTCTTGTAGCACTTGGGCATGGGGTCCTGCGCCGCCGGCGGCACGCTCGGGGCCGCGCTGGGGGCGGCGGTGGTCGCCTGTGCGGCTTTCGGTGCGGGGCTGGGCTGGTCGCAACCGGCCGCGACCAGGCCCAGCCCGGCGAGGACGAGCAGAGACAGAACACGCTTCATGTCCGGGGAGGGTACGGACGGCCGGGCACAACTCGATCAAGACGCGGCCACAGCCCGGCGTTTTCAGGAAACGGTGATCAGGGCGTAGGAGCCCTGCGCGGCGTACATCCGCCCGGTCTGCGGGTCGGTGAACCAGGTGACGACGGCGTACCGTCCGGCGGCCAGCCCCGGCACGCTGACGACCACCTGCCCCGGAGACAGCGGCGGCACCCCCATCGGCAGCCCGTCGAACGGGGACACCGACGGCCACTGCCCACTGGAGACGGCCTCGAAGAACGCCGGGATGTCAGCGGCCTGCGCCTCGGGCCTGAGCCGCATCAGCACGGCCTCGTTGAGGCGGCTCGACTGGTTGGCGACGAGCAGGGCGCTGCCGGCTGGTACCTGGGCCGGAGCGGAGAACCTCGACCCGGCCGCCGAGTCACGGACGACGATCGCGCCCCTGGGTACCGGCGGCAGGGCCAGCCTGGTCACCGGCCCGGCGGTGAGCGCTCGGACGACGGGGCCGGCCGAACCGCGCTCGAAGCTGACGTAGTCGACCAGGTGGTACGTGCCCGGGTTCAGCCAGGCACTGACGGAGGCGGTCCGGCCCGGCATGGTGATCGCGCCGCCCGTCATGACGGCTTCCCGGCTGACGGCCTCCGCTGCGGCCTGCGCCTCGGGACCGTGCCCGCTGATGCTGAGCTTCAGGTGGCCGAGGAACGCGCCGAGGTCCACGCCGTCGTTCAGCCGGACGATGCCGAAGCGGATGCCGCGCTGGTTCGTGGTGGAGACGCGGAAGGTGCTGATCCCGGCCGGTACGGCGTCCGGGGCCGTGAACCCGGCCGCGTCACCTGTCACGTCGGCGCCGGCGTCCCGGGGCACCGTGCTGGCGGCGGGTGCGGCGTGGACCGGCGACTCCGGGGAGAAGGCGAGCACGGGTACGAGAGCCAGGGCCGCGATGGCGAGCACCCGGCGGCGTGACGTGGTCATCGGGAATCCTTCTGTGGCGCTGAGCTGCGGACCTCCACATCAGACCAGCCCGGGCGCCCCAAGATCATCGGGGACGATCCCGATCCTTCCCCTGAGGACGGTCCCTAGGGGTTCCGGGTGAAGGCCGCGAACTCCTCGTGGAAGCCGGGGAACGTCTTCGCGACGACGGCGGGCTCGTCGAGCGTGAGGCCGGGAACGCGCAGCCCGGTGACGGAGAAGCTCATCGCGATCCGGTGGTCGCCGTGGCAGCGGATCTCAGCGGCGCTGGGCGCGCCCGGGTGCACCTCGATCCAGTCCGGCCCGGTCGTGGCCCGGATGCCGAGTGCGCGCAGGTTCGCCGCGCAGGCCTCCAGCCGGTCGCATTCCTTGAGCCGGGTGTTCGCGACGTCCACGATCCGCACCGGGCCGTCGGCGAACGGCGCGATGGCCGCGAGGGTGGGCATGGTGTCGGAGATGTCGCGCATGTTGACGGTCAGCCCGTCCAGCCGGCCCGTGCCCCGGACCGTGGTGCTGTCCGGCCCGATCGCGACGTCCGCGCCCATCAGGCCGAGGATCTCCGCGAACCGCAGGTCACCCTGGAGGGCGTCCGTCCCGAGGCCTGGGACGGTCACTGTCTTCCCGGTGAGCGCGGCTGCCGCGAAGAAGTAGCTGGCGGTGGAGGCGTCGGGTTCGATGTCGTACTCCGTGGCGGTGTACCCGCCCGGTTCGGCCGTGAGGATGTCCCCGTCCCACGTCACCTGCGTGCCGAAGGCTCGCATCATGGCGATGGTGATGTGCACGTACGGCACGGACACCAGCCCGGTGAGTTCCACGCGGAGGCCGTTGGCCATGAGCGGCCCGGCGAGCAGGAGAGCCGTGAGGAACTGGGAGGAGAGGCTGGCGTCCAGGCGTACAGCCCCGCCCTTGATCCCGGCGGCGTGCACGGTCAGCGGGTGGTGGCCCTCGGCTTCGTGGTGGACCACGTCCACGCCGAGGTCACGGAGCGCGGCGGTCAGCGGCCCGAGCGGGCGGCGGCGCATCTGCTCGGAGGCGTCGAACCGGAAGGTACCGTGCCCGCTCGCGGCCAGTACGGGCAGGAAGCGGGCCACTGTCGCCCCGTCACGGCAGAACACTCTGGCTTCGCGGACCGCCGGGCCTTCTGGCCTGCCGGTGACCCGCCATTCCGGGCCTGCCGTGTCCGCGGAGTAGCCGAGGCTGGACAGCCCGGCCAGGAACGCCTCGGTGTCGTCCGACCTCAGGCCGCCCCGCAGCACCGTCGTGCCCCGGGCGGCGGCGGCCAGGAACAGCGCGCGGTTGGTGATCGACTTGGAGCCGGGAATCAGCACAGCGGACACGGGGTCCCCTTCGCGGGTCACAGACGGCCGCAGCACCGGGGCCCTGACAGGTCCGAGTGTAGAGATCACCAGGCGGTACGAGGCGGATCGCTCCCGGCCCCGCCAGGATGTGGAAGCCCGGGCGCTGTCGCCGTCCCTGGTGAACGGGCCGCGTGCCAGGCGTCTTCGACGATCTGGGCCAGGGTTGAGCTGGCGGGGTGCCAGCCCAGTAGGTTGCCTGCCCGGCTGATGTCGGCGGTCAGGGATTGTGGTTCGGGCTTCGGCGGGGCGTGCACGACCGGGAAGTCCACGCCGCTGACCCGCTGGACGGCTGCGACGACCTCGGCCATCGACGTACCGTGCCCGCTGCCCACGTTGCACACCAGGTGCTCCCCCGGCACGGCGGCATCGAGCCCGGCAGCGAAGGCCCTCGCGACGTCGGCCACGTGCACGAAGTCGCGTACCGCGCGGCCGTCGCCGTTGAGGGTGACGTGCGGGAGTTCCCCGGTCGCGGCGCGGATCGCGTTCGGGATGATCCGGGCCGGATCGCGGTCGGGGACGCCGTCCACGGCTCCGGCGACGTTGAAGCAGCGCAGGCTCACGGCGGCGATGCGCCCGGTGGCGGCGTACGCCCCGATCAGCCGCTCGGCCGCCAGCTTGGATTCGGCATAGGGGTTACCGGGGTGCGGATCGAGATCCTCGGACAGCGCTCCGGTGCGGGCCGGGCCGTAGACGATGCTCGTGGACGCGAACACGAACGGAACCGGAGCCTCGGGCAGCGCCATCAGGAGGTTGAGCGTGCCGGCCAGGTTCACGTCGAAGGTGACCAGCGGGCCGGCCGCCGGCTCGCGGACCTGGCCGAGCGCCGCGAGGTGCACGATCCCCTCGAACTGACCGGCCAGCATGATCTCCGCGAGCCGCGCACGGTCCCGGACGTCGCCGGTGACCAGCCCGGGCCCCGTCGCCTGCCGCCTCGTGAGCACCGTGACGGTGTCGCCCCGGGCGGCCAGCTCCCGCACGACCGCGTGCCCGACGAACCCCAGGCCACCTGTGACCAGTACTTTCACGGGTCCATTCTCACAGGAGCCTTCGGCCCTCTGGTGTGGACACCGGATGTTGACGGGTGGCCGGGGGTGCTGCTGGCAGCCGGTACAAAATCAGGATCTTGGGTTTGGTTCTGGGGTTGGGGTTGGGGTTGGGGCTCAGCGGGCCGCGAGTGCCCGGGAGGAAGGCGTGACGGGTGACGGCAGGCCGGAGTAGCCGAGGTAGGAGTGGATCGCGGCGGCGGCCGAGCGGCCCTCGGCGATCGCCCACACGATGAGCGAGGCACCCCGGTGGGCGTCGCCCGCCACGAAGACACCGTCCACAGTGGTCTGCCAGTCCGGGGTCGCCGGGATCGTGCCGCCCGTGTCGAGGCCGAAGCCGGAGTCCGTGCCCGCGAAGCCGATCGCGAGCAGGACGAGGTCGGCAGGCAGGACGCGGGACGTGCCGGGGACGGGCGTGGCGACCCGGTTCGTGACGGTCACCTCGTCGATGGCCACGCCGGTCACCCGATCCTCGCCGAGGAACGCGGAGACCGCCACGCCGAACTCGCGGACGCCGCCCTCCTCGTGGGCCGCGTAGCTGCGCAGGATCCACGGCCACGTCGGCCAGGGGTCCTCGCCCCGGGTGACAGGCGGCACCGGGTACCGGTCGAGCTGCGTGACCGAAGCCGCACCCTGCCGGTGCGCGACACCGAGACAGTCGGCGGCCGTGTCACCGCCGCCGATGATGACGACGTGCTTGCCCGCCGCGTCGATGGCCGGGGTCTCGCCGTGCGCGACGTACCGGTTGGCCTGCACCAGGTGCTCCATCGCCTGGTGGACGCCTGGCAGGTCACGGCCGGGCGTTCCCGGCTCGCGGCCGGTGAGCGCCCCGGTGGCCAGCAGCACCGCGTCGTACCGGGCACGCAGGGCCGCCAGGTCCGTGACGTTCACTCCGCAGGCGAACCTGACGCCCTCCTGCCGGAGCTGCCCCAGCCGGGCGTCCAGCGCGGACTTCTCCAGCTTGAAGTCGGGGATGCCGTACCGGAGCAGGCCGCCCGGCTCGTCGTCGCGCTCGTAGACGGTCACGTCGTGGCCGGCCCTGGCGAGCTGCTGGGCTGCGGCGAGGCCGGCCGGGCCGGAGCCGACGACGGCGATCCGCTTGCCGGTGCGCGAGGTGGCGAGCACCGGATCGAGCGGGGCCTGGCCGGCGATGAACTGCTCGACCTGCTTGATCGTGACCGGGTCGGAGCCGATGCCCAGGACACACGCCGCCTCGCACGGCGCGGGGCAGAGCCGGCCGGTGAACTCCGGGAAGTTGTTCGTCGCGTACAGCTCCTCGGCGGCAGCGGCATACCGGCCCGTGCGGACCAGGTCGTTCCACTCCGGGATGCGGTTGCCGAGCGGGCAGCCGTCGTGGCAGAACGGGATGCCGCAGTCCATGCAGCGCGCGGCCTGGGGGCCGACGAGGTCCGTGCTGGCCGGCAGGTAGACCTCGCGCCAGTCGGTGATCCGGACCGGCACCGGGCGGCGCTCGGCTGTCTGGCGGCCACAGGCGAGAAAGCCCTTGGGATCAGGCATGGACAGCCTCCAGCGGAGAGACGAGACCCAGAGCCAGCTTGTACTCGCGTGGCATGACAGCGGTGAACCGGCGCGGATCCCAGTCGGCCAGCAGCATCGCCGCGATCGTGGAACCGGTGTGGTCGAGGTGGGCGGAGACGAGGCCCCGCAGCCCGGCCGGGTCGCCGACCGGTTCGAGGTCGACGAGTTCCCGGTTGACCTGGAACGGGTCGAGGTCGAGGACGTAGGCCACGCCGCCGGACATGCCGGCCGCGAAGTTCCGCCCGGTCGGGCCGAGGACGACGACAGTGCCGCCGGTCATGTACTCGCAGCCGTGGTCACCCACGCCCTCCACCACCCCGGTCGCCCCGGAGTTGCGGACGGCGAAGCGCTCCCCGGCCCGGCCGCTGGCGAAGAACTCGCCGGACGTCGCCCCGTACAGGATCGTGTTGCCGGCGACCACGTTGTCCGAGGCGGAGAAGCGGGCCGAGGCGACCGGCCGGAGGATGATCCGGCCACCCGACAGGCCCTTGGCCGCGTAGTCGTTGGTGTCGCCGTACAGGCGCAGGGTCACGCCGCGCGGCAGGAACGCGCCCAGCGACTGGCCGGCCGTGCCTCGCAGGGTCACGTCGATCGTGCCGTCCGGCAGGCCCGCCGCCGAGAAGCGGGTCACGGCGGAGCCGAGCCGGGTACCGATGGAGCGGTCGGTGTTGGTCACGTCGGCCGTGGCCCGGAGCTGCCGGCCGGGGATCCACTGCTCCAGCAGGCGGCCGTCCACTGCGGACAGCGTGTGCTCCTGGGTGGACGTGCGGCGGCGCGTGCCCGGTACCTGGTGGAGGATCGGCGACAGGTCGAGGTGCGAGGGGAGCTGGCGGAGCAGGTCTGCCCGGCCGATCGCCTCGTCGAGGGAGCGGAGGCCGAGGGCTGCGAGGTACTCGCGGACCTCCTCCGCCAGGTACCAGAAGAAGTTCTCGACGAATTCCGGCTTGCCGGAATAGCGGGCCCGCAGGACCGGGTCCTGCGTCGCGATGCCGACCGGGCAGGTGTCGAGGTGGCAGACACGCATCATGACGCAGCCCTGGACGATCAGCGGCGCGGTGGCGAAGCCATACTCCTCGGCGCCGAGCAGCGCGGCGATCACCACGTCGCGGCCGGTCTTGAGCTGGCCGTCGACCTGCACCGTCACCCGGTCGCGCAGCCCGTTGAGCATGAGGGTCTGCTGGGTCTCGGCCAGGCCCAGCTCCCACGGAGCGCCCGCGTGCTTGAGCGAGTTGAGCGGGGAGGCACCCGTGCCGCCGTCGTGGCCGGAGATCAGGATGACATCGGCCTTGGCCTTCGCCACGCCGGCCGCGACCGTGCCCACGCCGGTCTCCGAGACCAGCTTCACGTGGACGCGGGCGGCGTCGTTGGCGTTCTTCAGGTCGTGGATGAGCTGGGCGAGGTCCTCGATCGAGTAGATGTCGTGGTGCGGGGGCGGGGAGATCAGGCCGACGCCGGGCGTCGAGTGCCGGGTCTCCGCGATCCACGGCCACACCTTGTTGCCGGGGAGCTGCCCGCCTTCGCCGGGCTTCGCGCCCTGCGCCATCTTGATCTGGATGTCGTCCGCGTTGACCAGGTACTCGCTGGTCACGCCGAACCGCCCGCTCGCGACCTGCTTCACGGCGCTGCGCCGCAGCGGGTCACGCAGCCGGGCCGGGTCCTCGCCGCCCTCTCCGGTGTTGGACTTGCCGCCGATGGTGTTCATGGCGATGGCCAGGTCGGTGTGCGCCTCGGCGGAGATCGAACCGTAGGACATCGCGCCGGTCGAGAACCGCCTGACGATCTCGGTGGCCGGCTCGACCTCGTCCAGGGGCACGGGCTCGGCCTCGGCGAAGGTCAGCAGGCCACGGAGCGAGCCGCTTTCAGCGGCAAGGGCATCGACCTTCTCCGTGTACTGGCGGAAGACGCCCTCCTGCTTCGACCGCGTGGCGTGCTGGAGCAGGAACACCGTCTCCGGGTTGAACAGGTGCACCTCGCCATCACGCCGCCACTGGTACTCGCCGCCGGCCGGGAGGCCCTTGGTGGTGTGCCGGGCTGCGATGTCGGCCGCGATCCTGTCGAGGCCCGCGCCGCCCAGCCGGGCCGTCGTGCCCGTGAAGTACCGCTCGACCAGGTCTGCCGACAGGCCGGTCGCCTCGAAGACCTGCGCGCCGCAGTACGAGGTGACGGTCGAGATGCCCATCTTCGACATGACCTTGAGGACGCCCTTGCCGAGCGCCTTCACGTAGTTGCGGACGGCCTTCTCCGGTGCGATGTCCAGCGCGCCCTGGCCGATCAGGTCCTCCACGGACTCGAAGGCCAGGTACGGGTTGACGGCGGCGGCACCGTAGCCGATCAGCAGCGCGACGTGGTGCACCGCCCGGCAGTCGCCAGACTCGACGACCAGCGAGACCTGGGTACGGGTCTGCTCGCGGACCAGGTGCTGGTGGACGGCCGCCGTCAGGAGCAGGCTCGGGATCGGGGCCAGGTCCGGTGTGGAGTCGCGGTCGGAGAGGACGAGGATGCGGACGCCGTCCTCGATCGCCTCGGAGACGTGCCGGCAGATCTCGGTGATCCGGGCCCGC
Organism: Longispora albida DSM 44784; assembly: GCF_000379825.1. GTDB lineage: Bacteria > Actinomycetota > Actinomycetes > Mycobacteriales > Micromonosporaceae > Longispora > Longispora albida. The sequence continues at coordinate 19,000 of NZ_KB903833.1, read as the reverse complement.
AGGCCGGTGGCGCCGTCGGCCGCCCGGTACAGGCCGGAGACCCGGACGGCCTTGAAGCCGGGCAGGTTGCCGTCCTCGTCGATCGACAGGATCTTCGCCAGCTCGTCGTTGTCGATCACCGGGTACGGCAGGACGATCTGGCGGCAGCTGGCCGGGCCCGGGTCGAGCAGGTTGTGCTCCGGCCCGATCGTGGTGGCCACACTCGTGACGAGCTCCTCGCGGATCGCGTCGAGCGGCGGGTTCGTGACCTGGGCGAAGAGCTGGGAGAAGTAGTCGTAGAGCAGCCGGGGCCGCTTCGACAGCGCCGCGATCGGCGTGTCGGTACCCATCGAGCCCAGCGGCTCCGCCCCGGTCAGCGCCATCGGGGCCAGCAGGATCTTCAGCTCCTCGGCGGTGTACCCGAAGGTCTGCTGGCGGCGGAGCACCGAGGCGTGGGTGTAGACGACGTGCTCGCGCTCCGGCAGGGTCTCCAGGTGCATGAGGCCAGCGTGCAGCCAGTCGGCGTACGGCTCGGCGGCCGCCAGCCCGGCCTTGACCTCCTCGTCGGTGATCATGCGCCCGGCCGCCGTGTCGATCAGGAACATCTTGCCCGGCTGGAGGCGGCCCTTGGCGACCACCTGGTCCTGGGGGATGTCGAGCACGCCGGCCTCGCTGGCCAGCACCACCAGGTCGCCGGCCGTCCGCCACCACCGGGCCGGGCGCAGCCCGTTGCGGTCCAGCACCGCGCCGATCACCGTGCCGTCGGTGAACGCCACGCAGGCCGGGCCGTCCCACGGCTCCATCAGGCTCGCGTGGAACCGGTAGAAGGCGCGCTTGGCCGGATCCATGCCCGGGTCGTTCTCCCAGGCCTCCGGCACCATCATCAGCATCGCGTGCGGCAGGCTCCGCCCCGACAGGTGCAGCAGCTCCACGACCTCGTCGAAGCTCGCGGAGTCGCTGGCACCGGGCGTACACACCGGGAACAGGCGCTTGATCCGGCCCGGGATGGCCGGCGTGGCCAGCAGGGCCTCGCGGGCCGCCATCCAGTTCCGGTTGCCACGGATCGTGTTGATCTCGCCGTTGTGGGCCACGAACCGGTACGGGTGGGCCAGCGGCCAGGACGGGAACGTGTTCGTGGAGAACCGGCTGTGCACGAGCGCGAGCGCCGTGGTGGCGCGCGGGTCGGACAGGTCGGGGAAGAACGAGGAGAGCTGGGCCGGGGTGAGCATGCCCTTGTAGACGATCGTGCGCGCCGACAGGGAGGGGAAGTAGAGGGGATTGCCCCGTTCGCGGCTCTCGCGCTCGGCCTGCTTGCGGACGCAGTACGCGACGCGTTCGAGGTCGAGGCCCGTGGCGCCCTCGTCGGAGGCGAGGAAGACCTGGCGGATGACCGGCATGGCCTCGCGGGCGTCCCTGCCGAGCCCCGTCTCATCAGTTGGGACGTCGCGCCAGCCGAGGATGTGGGCGTGCTCTGCGACCGCGTACTTCTCCAGGACCCGGTCGTTCGTGCCGAAAACCAGGCCGGTGATGTACTCACCGGGCGGCGGGAGATCGAAGTCCACGACTGCGCGGTAGAAGGCGTCGGGAATCTGGAACAGCACCCCGGCGCCGTCACCCGTACCGGGGTCGGCGCCCTGAGCACCACGGTGCTCCATCCGGCACAGCGCGGCCAGGCCCTGTCCGAGCACGTCGTGGCTCCGGCGGCCCCTGACATCGGCGACGAGGGCCACCCCGCAGGCATCGTGCTCGAACGCGGGATCGTACAGCCCCTGAGCCACCGGGTACTGGGAGAACGGGGGCTGGGCCGCAGAATGCTGCATCGGGCCTCCTCGACGCGGATCGCTAGGGGAAGCGGGACGGCGTCGGCCCGGCGGAGTGAGCTGAGTCTACGCTACCCAGCAGTACAACCGTCCGGTGATCTCATTCACTGAGAGACAGGGTGGACACGGCGCGCGGTGACTCTGATATACGCATAGTCCGGGGCCGGTAAGGGGCGGCGGCGGCGTTTTGCCGGGCGGGTCGGCCAGCGTATTGTTCGGCGGGTGTCCAAGTCCTCACGGTTTCGCTGCTGCGGGGTGCTGATCGACGGGCTGAACCCTCAGGGTGCCGTCGACGTGCTGCTCAAGTCCCAGTTCGGGGAGTCACGGCGAACCCATCTGTGCAACGCCTACACCCTCTCGCTGGCCCTGCGTGACCGCGGGTACCAGAAGCTGCTCAACGAGGCTGACGTCAACTTCGCCGACGGCCACTACGTCGCCATGACCGGCCGCCGCCGTGGCCAGCCGATGATGACCGAGCGGGTGTACGGCCCCGACCTCATGATGGGGACGCTGGACCAGGGCCGGGCCACCGGCCTGCGGCACTACCTCTACGGCGCCTCCCCGTCGACCGTCGCCGCGCTGGAGACGGCGCTGCGCGAGCGGCTGCCGGGCGTGGAGATCGTCGCGGCCGAGTCGCCGCCGTTCCGCCCGCTGACCGGCGAGGAGGCCGACGACCTGGTCCGCCGGGTGCACGAGCTGCGGCCGGACGTGTTCTGGGTCGGGCTGGGCACGCCGAGGCAGGACCAGTTCGTCGCGGAGTACACGGCCCGGCTGGGCTGCACCGTCGTGCCGGTCGGCGCCGCCTTCGACTTCTGGTCCGGCAACAAGCCGATGGCGCCGGAGTTCGTCCGCAAGCACGGCCTCGAATGGGCGTACCGGCTGGCCACCGAGCCCAAGCGGCTCTGGAAGCGCTACCTCGTCGGTAACCCGCTGTTCGTGTACGGCGTGCTGACCGACCGCTGGCGCCGTCCCGTCTGAGCGGTGAACAGGGCCTGTCCGCACGGGGTCGCGGGGCCTGAACGCCCGCAGGGTGCGAGGTATGCTCCTGACCGCTGAGCAGGATCACCGCGACACTGGGACGCCATCGGCACGCCACCCTCTCGGCTGCGACGACACGCTTCGAGAGGGATGTGGGGATCGAGTGCCAGGACCAGCAGCCCGGGACGCGGACGTGCCCACCAGCGACGTGGCCACCGTCCGGCCTGGCCGCGCCGTCCGGGCGCTGCTGGCGCTGGTCGCGGTCGTGGCGGTGATCGCGGCGACAGCTGTGCCGTTCGCCCCGGTGTGGTCCAGCCAGACGACGGTGTCCTGGCCGGTGGCTGGCAGGGACCCCGTTTCGAGTACCGCTTTCCTCTCCCCGTACCAGCCCGCCGAGCTGCACGTGACGGTGCCGTGCGGTGTACTGCGGGCCGCGCCGAAGTCCGGCCGCCAGCTGGTGTTCAGCACGACGCCGCCCGCCAGCTCCAGCACGGGCGCGACGGTGACACTGGTCGACGGCCAGGCACAGGTCACGCTCGGCGGCAGGCTGGTCGCGCAGGGCCCGGCCGACGCCAGCGAGGGCTGCGGGGTCACGATCGACGCCGCCGACTCGGGTACCGCCGTGCGGATCGGCGGCCAGACCTGGAGCGTGCCCGGCCAGCCCGTGACGGAGATGAGCACGTTCGCGACGGGCCTGGCCCCGGCGGCGGCGCGCGGGCTGACCGCCACGGCACGGGCCCGGGTGTACGCCGAGACCGCTCCGCACAGCACGAAACTGGCGCTGATCGGCGCATGGGCGCTCCTGGCCCTCGGCTGCCTCGTGCTGCTCGGCTGGTCCGGCCCTGCCGTGGCCCGTGAGCGCGCTCCCCGCCGCGTACCGGGTGAGCGGCGGTGGGTGAACGGGCTGATCGACGCCGGGGTACTGGCCGCGCTGGCCGCCTGGGGCGTGATCGGCCCCGGGGTGTGGGACGACGGCTGGGCGCTGATCACGGCGACCAACGCCGACCACAGTGGAGCGATCACCAACTACCACACGCAGCAGAACACGTCAGAGATGTTCGTGCTCTCGCAGTGGGTGGTGTGGGCGTTCGCCCAGGTGTCGCAGGCGCTCGTGTGGCTCCGGCTGCCCATCGTCGTGATGGCCGCGATCCTGTGGTTCGTGCTGAGCCGGGGTGTCCTGGGCTCGCTGCTGCCCGGTACGGCGCGGCGGTGGCCCGTGCGGCTGACCGCCGCTGTGGCGCTGCTGGCCTGGTGGATGCCGTACTGCCTGGCGCTGCGGTTCGAGCCCTTCGTCGCCCTGCTGGTGACCGGTGTGCTCGCCCTCGTCCTGCGCGGCACGGCACAGCCGGCCCGCCGGGGGCTCGTCTGGCTCGGCCTGGCCGCAGTGCTGACCGGCCTGGCCGCTGCCGTCACGCCCAGCGGGCTGCTGGCGGCCATCGCGGTGTGGCTGGTGCTGTGCGCCCGCGTGTGGCGCAGGCTCACCGACGGGCAGGGCTGGCGGCGGTGGCCGGACCTGGTCGCGCGGACGTTCGCGCTGACCGCGCTCGCCTCGGTGTTCGCCGTGGTCACCTTCGCCGGGCAGTCCTGGCACGGCATGCTCCGCGCCGTCGAGCAGCACAACACCGGCTCGATGCCGAACCTGCCATGGTTCGCGGAGGCCACCCGGTACACCTATCTGTTCGGGGCCTACAACTACGGCGCGACGACCGGCCGCCGGGTACCGATCCTGATCACCCTCGCTCTGCTGGCCGTGGCGGCGCTGTGGCTGGCACGAGGGGCGCGTGCGGTACCCGGCGGGAACAGCCTGCTGGTCATGGCACCCGTGTTCCTGGGCGGGACGGCAGCCCTCGCGTTCACGCCGTCGAAGTGGACACACCATTTCGGCTCGCTGGCCGGGGTCGGCGCGGCGCTCGTCGTCTGCTCGGTCGTCACAATCCACCAGGCCGCACGGAGGTGGCCGGACGACCGGCGCGCCAGGGCGATCGGGCTGGCCGGTGGCGGCATGGTGGCGATAGCCGCGAGCCTCGCGTTCGCCGGGCAGAACACCTGGGTGTCGTACTCGCAGTTCGGCCTCCCCTGGCAGGACGGCCCGCTGCGGCCGTTCGACAGCCCGCTGTTCTGGGTGGTCCTGGTCGCCGCCGGGTACGGGTGCCTGCGGCTGCTGGGCCGGGCCGGCAAGGTCTCCCCCGGCAGGGCTCCGGCGGCTCTGGTCGCCACGCCAGCCGTGCTGGCCACGGTCGCCCTGTCCGCCTCGGTGCTCGCTTTGCTGGCGATGTTCGCCGTGGCACCCCTCAAACAGCGGGCGGCCGGCGGCTACTCGGCCGGCCTGGACAACGCCCGGAACCTGATCGGCCACGAGACCTGCGGGCTGGCCGACAAGGTCGAGGTGTACCCCGACATCCCGGACAGCTCCCTGCGGCCGGCCGGGCGGGAGGCCGCGACCCAGACCGGGTTCGTCGCGGCCGGAGGCTGGGCCAGCCAGCCACCCGGACCATCTACTGTGGACGGTGTGACGACCGTCTGGGGCAGCCTGGCCGGCGGGATCACCGGCTCGACGGGCACCCTGACGAGCCCGTGGTACCGGCTGCCAGCCCTGGCCCGTGACCAGCGGATCGGCCTGTGGACGGCCGGGCGGACCGGCGACGGGAACCGGCTCGCCCTCGAGTTCGGGATCAACAGCGCCACCGGCGTGACGGCGCTCGGCGAGCGGGTACTCGACGACGCGGCCATCGACGCCGCGCTCCGTACCCCCGACTACGGCCAGGCGACCAAGCAGCGGCGGCTCCCCCAGAACCACCCCGCGTGGCGCACGCTGCTCGTGGAGCCCGGAGAGGTACCCGCCGGGGCGGACAGGGTGCGGGTCCGCGCCGTCGACGCCACCACCGACGCGGGCGGCTGGATCGCGGTGACCGGCCCCCGGGTGGTGCGGGCGACGTCGCTGACGACCTTCCTGGGGGAGACCGGCGGTACGGTGCTGATGGGTCCCCTGATGACCGCGTACATGCCGTGCGTGACGATGCCGGCCGCCGCGCGCGGGCTGGCGTCGGGCCCGGCGGTCACGCTGACCCTCGGCTTCCCGTACACCTGGCAGGAGAACGGCTTCCCGTTCGAGGTCTGGGACCCGCCGCTGGCCGGGCTGCCGGCCGTCGCGAAGGCGCAGGAGATCCCGAGCCGGCTGCTCGGTGCCGGTGACGAGCCCATGCAGCTGCTCTGGGGACGCGTCAGCGTGCTCAAGTACGAAATGGAACAAGACAGTTACACGGCCACCACCCGGCGGGTACGCCAGTGGGGCTGGCAGGGCGACGCATGACCAGCACTCCTTCTGACCCGACACCCCTTGACGACCTGAGGCGGCTGACATGAACCCCGTGCTGTCCGTGGTGATCCCGATGTACAACGAGGAGCTGGTCCTCCCGCTCCTCGCCCAGCGGCTGCGGCCCGTGCTGGACGGGCTCGGCGAACCCTACGAGGTCGTCGCGGTCGACGACGGCAGCGCCGACGCCACCCCTGCCGTGCTGGCGGGCCTGCGCCGGTCCTGGCCAGAGCTGCGCGTGATCCGGCTCCGGCGCAACTGCGGCCACCAGGCGGCGCTGGCCGCCGGCATCCGCAGCGCCTTCGGTGACTACCTGGTCAGCATCGACGCCGACCTCCAGGACCCGCCGGAGGTGATCCCGGAGATGCTGGCCAAGGCCCGGGCCGGCGGCCTGGACGTGGTCTACGGCATCCGGTCGGACCGGACCACGGACACCGCGTTCAAGCGCGGCACCGCCGGGCTGTACTACCGGCTGATGCGCCGGCTCGTCGGCCGCCAGATGCCGGACCAGGCCGGCGACTTCCGGCTGCTCAGCAGGGCAGCCGTCGACGCGCTGTCCGAACTGCCGGAGCAGGCGCCCGTGTACCGGCTCGTGGTGCCCTGGCTGGGGCTGCCCAGCGGCGAGGTCAGCTACGCCAGGGAACGCCGGGCGGCCGGCGAGACCAAGTACCCGCTGTCGAAGATGGTGAAGCTGACCGTCGACAGCGTGACCAGCTTCTCCGCGGCGCCACTGCGGCTGGCCACCTGGCTCGGCCTGTCCGTGGTCGCGCTGTGCGTGGCGCTGGCCGCCGCCGCCGTCATCGCGTTCGCGACGGGTTCCGTGGTGCCGGGCTGGGCCTCGACCTACCTCGTGGTGCTGTTCATCGGCGCGATCCAGCTCGTGTGCCTGGGCGTGCTCGGCGAGTACGTCGCGCAGATCTACCGCACGCTGCAGGCCAGGCCCGCGTACTTCATCGGCTACGACTCGGCGGCTCCGGACAGCGGAAGTAGTACCGGCCGCCGGCAGATCCCCGCACCCCGGTCGACTTCCCACGAGCAGGTGCCGCGTTCCTGAGCCGGGATAACGCGTTGTGCGAGCGGGCGGCCGCTGCGAGGCTGCCGCCGTGAACCTTGACCAGAAACTGATGGACGCCGCCGTCGCGCAGCTCGACCGCCGGTGGCCGGCCGGCCAGCACGGCGGGGCGGCCGCCATGTACCTGGAGGACGGCCGGATCGTCACCAGCGTCGGCTTCGACAACGTCAACGGCGGGGCCAGCCTGTGCGGGGAGACCGGCGCGATCTGCCAGGCCTACACCCTCGGGCTGCGGGTGACCGCCTCCGTCTTCGTGTTCCGGGAGATCGGCGGCGAGCCGTACGTCATGGCACCGTGCGGCATCTGCCAGGAACGGCTCGCGATGTGGGGGCCGGACGTGCAGGTCGCCGTGCCCGACCCGGCCAGCGAGACCGGGTGGGGCGTGCGGACGCTGGCCGAGGTGCACCCCTACTACTGGGCCAAGGTCTTCGCCGGCGGCGAGTGGCCGCCGTCCAGCCTGCACGCCCAGCCGTAGTGTTCTAGAGGCGGGCCGTGTCCTGGTGCGCGAGGAACCAGGCGTAGGTGTCCTTGAGGCCGTCGGCCAGGCCGATCGACGGGGACCAGCCGAGGGAACGCAGCCGGGACACGTCCAGCACCTTGCGGGGGGTGCCGTCCAGCTTCGAGGGGTCGTTGACGAGCTTTCCCTCGTACCCGACGACGTCGGCGATCATGCGGGCCAGCTCGTTGATGCTCAGGTCCTCGCCGCAGCCCACGTTGATCGGCTCGGGGGCGTCGTACCGCTGGAGCAGCGTCAGGCACGCCCGGCCCAGGTCCTCGGCGTGCAGGAACTCGCGCAGCGGCGTCCCCGTGCCGTAGACGGTGAACTCGGGTGCGCCCTCGGCCTTCGCCAGGTGCATCCGGTGCATGATCATCGGGATGACGTGCGCGCCGGGGATGGTGAAGTTGTCGCCCGGCCCGTACAGGTTCGTCGGCATGGCCGAGATGAACGAGCAGCCGTACTGCTGCCGGAGCGCCTTGATCTGCATGACCCCGGTGATCTTCGCGATCGCGTACCCGAAGTTGGACTCCTCCAGCTCCCCGGTCAGCAGCGAGTCCTCGCGGATCGGCTGGGCGGCGAACTTCGGGTAGATGCAGCTGGAGCCGAGGAACAGCGCCCGGGTGACGCCGAAGTCCTTGGCCGCGTCGAGCAGGTTCACCTGGATCCGCAGGTTCTCGGAGAGGAAGTCCGCCGGGGCTGCGTTGTTGCCGAAGATGCCGCCGACCTTGGCCGCCGCGTCGATGACGTAGTCCGGGCGCTCCTGGGCGAAGAAGTCGAAGGTCTGGGCCCGGTCGCGCAGGTCGAGCTCCGCGCTGCGCCGCCCGACCAGGTTGCCGTACCCGGCGGAGGAGAAGGCCCGCCAGATGGCCGAACCGGCCAGGCCTGCGTGCCCGGCGATGTAGATCTTGGCGTCCGCGGGGATCTCGTGCTGGTAGCCGGTGTCCATCAGGCGAGCTTAGCAACGGCGATATGCTCGGGGCTTCATCGTCGTACCCCCCTGGAGGATCGGCCCATGTCGGGACAGAAGACCGCACTGATCACCGGTATCAGCGGACAGGACGGCTCCTACCTGGCTGAGCTGCTGCTCGGCAAGGGCTACGAGGTGCACGGCATCATCCGGCGGTCCTCTTCGATCAACACCTCCCGGCTCGACGACATCTACCAGGACCCGCACGCCTCGCACCGCCGGCTGTTCCTGCACTACGGCGACACCACCGACGCGAGCATGCTGGCCAACATCGTCCGCGAGACCCAGCCGGACGAGGTGTACAACCTCGCGGCGCAGAGCCACGTCAAGGTCAGCTTCGAGATCCCGGACTACACCGGTGACGTGACCGGCCTCGGCACGATCCGGCTGCTGGAGGCGATCAGGGCCGCCGGGATCAGCACCCGGTTCTACCAGGCCTCGACCTCCGAGCTGTACGGCTCGACGCCGCCGCCGCAGAGCGAGACCACGCCGTTCCACCCGCGCAGCCCGTACGGCGTCGCGAAGATCTACTCCTACTGGGCGACGGTGAACTACCGCGAGGCCTACGGCCTGCACGCCTCCAACGGCATCCTTTTCAACCACGAGAGCCCGCGCCGGGGTGAGACCTTCGTGACCCGGAAGATCACGCGGGCGGTGGCCCGGATCGTGGCCGGCCTGCAGGACAAGCTGTACATGGGCAACATCGACGCGGTGCGTGACTGGGGCTACGCCAAGGAGTACGTCGAGGGCATGTGGCTCATGGCCCAGCAGGACGAGCCGGACGACTACGTACTGGCCACCGGTGAGGGTGCCACCGTGCGGCAGTTCCTGGAGGCTTCCTTCAGCCACGTGGGCCTGGAGTGGGAGAAGTACGTCGAGCACGACTCCCGGTACGAGCGGCCGTCCGAGGTGGACGCCCTGATCGGCGACCCGGCGAAGGCGAAGGAGAAGCTCGGCTGGGTGGCGAAGACCCACTGGCGCGACCTGGCCAAGCTGATGGTCGACGCCGACCGCAAGCAGCTGGACGACGAGCTGTCGGGACGCCACGTCCGGGCCGACCGGGGCTGACCCGGCGAGAAGTGAGAAGCCCGCTCCCCGGGTACCGGGGAGCGGGCTTTCGCTTGGGGTTTCTGGGGTTAGCTCTTGGTGTCCTCGGTGGACGGGGACTGGGTGCCGCCTGGGTCCGGTTCGGCTTCCGCGTCCGGGTCGGGGTCCGTCTCCGGAGTGGAATCCGGGGTACCGGTGCCGGGCTCGGGCTCTTCCCAGCCGAGCGGGACCGGGGTGAGCGTGCCGTCGATGGTGACCAGCTTCTCCTGCGGCTTGCCGCGCTTGATCAGGAAGTAGGCGAGGGCGCCGGCGAACACGATGATCGAGGTCCACACGTTGAGCCGGAGGCCGGCGATCTCCTGCGCGGGGTCGGTGCGCATCGCCTCGATCCAGCCACGGCCGGCCGTGTAGCCCATCACGTACAGCGCGAAGCCACGGCCCCAGCCCAGCTTGAACCGCTTCTCCGCCCACAGGACCAGCCCGGCGACGCCGACGTTCCACAGCGCCTCGTAGAGGAACGTGGGGTGGAACAGGCCCTCCAGCTGGATCGGCTTGCCGTCGGGGCCGGCGGCGGCCTTGCCGGCCTGCGCGTCCCACTCGTAGACCTTCAGGCCCCAGGGCAGGGTGGTCGGCCCGCCGTACAGCTCGTTGTTGAACCAGTTGCCGAACCGGCCAACGGCCTGCGCCAGCGGGAGGCCGACGGCGAGCGCGTCGGCGACCATGCGCAGCGGGATGCCGAGCTTGCGGCAGGCGATCCAGGCACCGACCGCGCCGCCGGCCACCGCGCCCCAGATCCCGAGGCCGCCCTCCCAGATGTAGAGGGCCTTGACCGGGTCGCCGTTGGCGCCGAAGTAGGCGTCCGGCGAGGTGAACACGTGGTAAAGCCGGGCGCCGATGATGCCGGCCGGCACGGCCCAGACGGCGATGTCGAGCACCGCGTACTGCGGGCCACCGCGGGCGCGCAGCCGCCGCTCGGTGATCCAGCAGGCCAGCACGATGCCGGCCACGATGCACAGTGCGTACGCCCGGATCGGCACACCCATGAGGTGCCAGACGCCCTGGCTGGGGCTCGGGATGGCAGCGAGATTCACCCGCGCACCTTATCGCGGGCAGGTCAGAGAAGCGATATCGGTCACGTAACCGGCGTGAGCTGGCCCGGGCCGAGATCGCGAGCACATTCGCTTGGGCCGGCCGCCGCCTGCCCCTTACCGTGACTGCGCGCGGAGCACGGGGCCCGCGCGCCACGAACGGGGATCGACAGCATGGCCATGTCCGGGCCGCCGCCAGAGCACCAGCACACCCACTTGTTACCGCCGGAGCGCTGGGAGCACGGTTCGAAGCCGGGTGACCGGACGACCGGGCTGATCGTGCTCGGCGTGCTGGGTGGTTTCCTGTCGTTGTGCCTGGTCGCGGGGGCGGTGTTCCTGCTCCCGAGGATCCAGGGACCCTCGTTCGGCGATGACGGGCGTTTCACGCGCGGGCAGGCTGAGCCGGTGCAGGTCTCGCCGTTCGCCTGGCCGACGCGGGTACCGCGCCCTTCGCCGTCCGTGTCCCCGTCAGCGGGGCCTGAGGCGACGCCGGTACCTGGCAGGACCACGCCTGGGGTGAGCAAGCCTGCCGTGCCGCCCGCGCCGAGCAGGCAGCCGGTGTACGTGCCGAAGACGAAGCAGGCCGTGCCGTTCGGGACCCGGGTGGAGTTCGAGGAGCTCGGGTACCAGGTCCGGGTCAGGGTCGGGCCGCTGAAGACGGGGGTGCCGCCGGCCAGCGAGTACTCGAAGGACGAGAACGGCAGCGGGTTCACGACGGCTGATGTGGAGTTCACCGTGCTCAGCGGGCCCGCGGAGGGGCTGCCGGTCGCCCCGACCTTCTTCTGGCTGATCGACGCGGGCGGCGGGAAGCACAGCGTCAGATTCCCCGGGCTGGTCGGCTCGAAGCAGGGCCTGACGTCCGGCGCCATCAAGCCCGGGGAGACCCGCACCGGGAAGCTCTTCTACGACGTACCGGTGGCCACGGCCACGGGCGCGAAGATCGACTACATGATCAGCGCTGTGTGGCAGTAGGGGTCAGGGGATACGGGCTCAGGACTCGCGGGCGCTGTGGGTGGCTGTGGCCAGCTCGGTGACGAGGGCACGGAGAGCGGCCTCGCCGGCAGGCTGGTCGGCGTCGAGCAGGCAGCGGACCAGCGCACTGCCGACGATCACGCCGTCGGCGTAGGAGGCCACCTCAGCGGCCTGCTCGCCGGTGCTCACGCCGAGGCCGACGCCGATCGGCAGGTCTGTGACCTTCCGGAGGCGTTCGACGAGGGTGGGAGCCGACGTGGAACTCTCGGCCCGCGCGCCCGTCACGCCCATGACCGCTGTGGCGTAGACGAAGCCCCGGCAGTGCTGAGCCGTCCATGCCAGGCGCTCGCCGGTCGAGCTGGGCGCGACGAGGAAGATCCGGTTCAGGTTGTACCGGTCGGAGGCCGCCAGCCACTCGCCGGCCTCCTCCGGGATCAGGTCGGGCGTGATCAGTCCCGAGCCGCCGGCGCTCGCCAGGTCACGGGCGAAGGCGTCGACGCCGTACTGCTCGACGAGGTTCCAGTACAGCATCACGACGGCCGGGGTGCCGGTGGCCGCGACGGCCTCGACGGTGCGGAACACGTCGGCGGCGCGTACCCCGCCGGCCAGGGCGATGTCGCTGGCCCGCTGGATCACGGGGCCGTCCATGACCGGGTCGGAGTACGGGAAGCCGATCTCGATCAGGTCCACGCCGGCGTCCGCCATCGCCAGCATCGCGGAGATGCCACGGTCGACGGTGGGGAAGCCTGCTGGCAGGTACCCGATGAGGCTTTTATTGATCATGGAGAAGTCCGAACCAGTGAGCGGCGGTGGAAACGTCCTTGTCTCCCCGGCCGGAAAGGCAGACGGCGATCCTCGGCGGGCGGCCCAGGGCGGCAGTGAGCTCGGGGACGATCGACAGCGCGCCAGCGACGGCGTGTGAGCTCTCGATGGCGGGAATGATGCCCTCGGTGGCGCAGAGCAGCTTGAACGCCTCCATCGCCGCCGTGTCCGTCACGGGACGGTACTCGGCGCGGCCGGTGTCGCGGAGCCAGGCGTGCTCGGGGCCGACACCGGGATAGTCCAGCCCGGCCGAGATCGAATGCGACTCGATCGTCTGCCCCTCGGCGTCCTGGAGGAGATAGGACCGCGCGCCGTGCAGGACGCCGGGACGGCCGCCGGTCAGCGTCGCCGCGTGGCGCGGCGTGTCCGCGCCGTCGCCGCCGGCCTCGAAGCCGAACAGCCGGACGGTGGGGTCAGGGACGAAGGCGTGGAACATGCCGATCGCGTTGGAACCGCCCCCGACGCAGGCCGCCACGGCGTCGGGCAGGCCGTCGAACTGCTCACGGGTCTCGGCACCGATGACGCGGGCCAGATCGCGGACGAGAGCCGGGAACGGGTGCGGGCCAGCTGCCGTGCCGATCACGTAGTGCGTGCTGTCCACATTGGCCACCCAGTCGCGGAACGCCTCGTTGAGCGCGTCCTTGAGCGTGCGGGAGCCGGTGGTGACCGGGACGACCTTCGCGCCGAGCAGTTCCATCCGGGCGACGTTGAGAGCCTGGCGCTCGGTGTCGACCTCGCCCATGTAGATCACGCACTCGAGGCCGAAGAGCGCGGCGGCCGTGGCCGTGGCGACGCCGTGCTGACCGGCCCCGGTCTCGGCGATCACCCGTTTCTTGCCCATCCGGCGGGTGAGGAGGGCCTGTCCGAGAACGTTGCAGATCTTGTGCGCGCCGGTGTGGTTCAGGTCCTCGCGCTTGAGCCAGATCTCGGCTCCGGCCTGCTCGGACAGCCGCCGGGCGTGATAGAGGCGGCTGGGGCGGCCGGCGTAGTCGCGCAGGAGCCGGTCGTACTCGGCGAGGAAGTCAGGGTCCTTCTTGGCCGCGTGATACGCGACGGTCAGCTCGTCGAGGGCCGCGATGAGGGCCTCAGGGACGAACCGTCCGCCGTACCTGCCGAAATGGCCGCTGGAGTCCGGCAGCGGTGCTTCGAACGCGAACGGGTGCACCGCTGTCACGCCAACCCCATTCCAGACGTCGCGGCCAGTCCAGCATTCCGGCGGCGAACCCGGCCAGCGCGTGCTCGGGGCAGCTCACGCTCGTGCTGCCTCACACTCGTGGCCGGCCGGCCGGGGTCGCGGACGTTTCAGGGCAATTATCGGGCCGGGCGCGGCGTCGCGGGGTGGTTACCGGCGTTCACCAGCTCCGCCACCGCGTCCTTCGGGCTCTTCTGGGTGACCAGGCCCTCGCCGACCAGCACGGCGTCGGCACCAGCCGAGGCGTACCGGATCAGGTCGTGCGGGCCACGCACCCCCGACTCGGCGATCTTGACGACGTTGTTCGGCAGGCCGGGCGCGATCCGCTCGAAGACGGACCGGTCGACCTCCAGCGTCTTCAGGTTGCGCGCGTTGACGCCGATCAGCTTGGCACCGGCCTCGAGGGCGATGTCAGCCTCGTCCTCGTCGTGCACCTCGACCAGCGCCGCCATGCCCAGCGACTCGATCCGCTCGAGCAGCCCGGTCAGCACGTTCTTCTCCAGGGCCGCCACGATCAGCAGAACCAGGTCAGCGCCGTAGGCCCGGGCCTCGTGCACCTGGTAGCTCGACACGACGAAGTCCTTGCGGAGAATCGGTACCTTCACAGCCGCGCGGACCGCCGTCAGGTCGTCCAGGCTGCCGCCGAACCACCTGCCCTCGGTCAGCACGCTGATCACCCGCGCGCCGCCAGCCGCGTACTGCACGGCCAGCTCCGCCGGGTCCGGGATCTCCGCCAGGGCGCCCTTCGACGGCGAAGAGCGCTTCACCTCGGCGATCACCCCGACGCCCGGCGCGCGCAGCGCAGCATAAGCGTCGAGCGGTGGCCTGGCAGCGGCTGCGCGCTCCTTGACCAGCTCTAACGGGACCTGCTGCTGGCGGGCCGCGACATCTTCGCGGACCCCAGCCAAAATTTCGTCCAGCACACTCACCGCGGACTCCCCTCTCCGGGTGCCATGCCTGCGATCGTAGGGCCAGGAACCGAACCAGCGGGACCTGGGGTATGTCCCACCTCACGCTGCGGAATCGTGGATAATGCGTCTTCGCGCGCCCGGGGTGCGGACATTTCCCCACCTAATGGGTATTGGGTCATCGACCGTGATGGGTGCTGGGTCATCGGCTGCCGTCCGGATGATCGGCTGAGGGGTGCTCGGGGTTGTGCGCGGCCGGGTTCTGGCCCGGCCGGGGGTCGTTCCGGTTGTTCTGTGTGGGGTCCTCGCCGCGGTCCAGGGCGTCCCAGAGATCGCCTGGGCGGTCTGGTTTCCGTTCGTACCGTGCGCCCATGACGGGCCACGCCGAGCTTCTCAGGGCCGCCAGGGTACCCGCTGCCGCGACCAGGGCACCGCAGACGGCGTTGGCGGCCGAGAGCGGCAGCTCGCCGTAGTTGCTGCCCGCGACGATCGCCAGGCCGGAGAGCGCGATCAGGACGCCGACAACGCGCCGGGCGATACCCCGGGTCGCGATCAGGGCACCCGCGCCGGCCAGGGCGACCGCGCAGGCGGCCGGCAGCCACGGCATCAGGTCGGCAGCGGAGCGCGTCACCGTCTCGGGCGGCAGGGGGGCCGGGCGGGCGACGGTCTCGGTCATCCACTCCCGGGTGGCGAGGAAGAGCCCCGTACCGGCGGCGGCCACCGCCAGGAGGAGGGCAGTGAGGAGGCCCCGGCGGCCGGTCATGCCCGGTCCTCGCCGCTGGTGGCTGTCAGCGGGGTGTGGAAACACGTGCGGGCGCCGGTGTGGCAGGCCGGGCCGGTCTGGTCGACCTGGAGCAGGAGCGCGTCGCCGTCACAGTCGAGCGCCACGGAGACCACGCGCTGGGCGTGGCCGGAGGTCTCGCCCTTGACCCAGTACTCCTGGCGGCTGCGGGACCAGTACGTGGCCCGGCCGGTCGCGAGGGTACGGCGGACCGCCTCGGCGTCCATCCAGGCCAGCATGAGCACCTCGCCGGTGTCGTGCTGCTGGGCGATGGCAGGGATCAGGCCGGCGGCGTCGAAGACGAGGGCGGAGAGGTCTGGGTGAGCCGGGTGGGCCGGCTGGCCTGCCGAGGTGCCCGAGGGGGTGGAGTGGCCAGGGGGGTTTGAGGGGGGCGGGGAGGGCACAGGGGCGCCCTGGGGGGCTGCGGGGTTGCTGGGCTGGTCCACGTCACCGATTGTTCCTGACATAGCGCCAGGTGCCCCACCGGGTCAGATACGGCCTGGTCCCCCGGGTCGCGCCGAGCCGGTCGAGGAGGTCGGACCCGAGCCTGCCGATCGCCGCCGAGGCTCGCCTGCCGGACAGGACTCCGGTGGCGCGCAGCTCGAACCTGCCGCGCTCGCCAGCGTCGACCAGCAGCCAGCGGCCCAGGCCGAAGGGGTCGGCGAACCGGTCGACGCGGACGATGGCGTGCAGCGGGAGGCGCAGTTCCTCCCAGGGGTGGTCGTCGCGGACCAGGCGGGCCCGGCGGCGGTTACGGGCGCGGATCACCAGGGTCTCCGCGCCGACCGTGACCTCCACATCGGACAGGACAGCCCGGCGGAGCCAGAGGACGGCCACGACGGCCAGGAGCGCGGCTGCCAGCCCGAACAGCTTGTTCTTGGCGAGGAGGCTGGGAACGACGATCATCGCGATCAGGCCCAGGGCGATACCGGTGGACAGGGCACCGGAGAGCGTGGTGGTCCTCATCGTGTACCGGTTGGCGGCCTGGTGCGGCGTGCCGGCCGTCCGGGTGTGGCCCGTGAGGCGGTCGGTGAGCCAGCCGAGCGTGTGCGCGAAGGCATACCCGAGGAAGGCGCCGGCGAGCGTGAGGAGCGCGTGGACGCCGCCCCTGGTGCCCGCCGCGCATAGAGCGGCCAGCAGCGCACCAGCGCCGACGCAGCTCACGGTGCCCGCGAGCCGGTAGAGGACCATGACCCCAGATCGTACTGGCCGCCCCGGCCGCCCGATCCGCCTATAGTGACGGCCATGATTCCCCTCCGGTACCGGCCGGGCTGGCAGGAGCTGCTCGCTGCCGTGGCCGGGTACCTGCTCGTGGTGATCGGTTTGTCGGCCTTGTGGCTGGCGGCTGTGCGGCCCTCGGAGGGCTGGCGGGCGTCGGGCGTGACAGCGGTGGCCGGAGTCCTGCTGGCGGCCGGGTCGATGGCGATCGCTGCCTGGGCGGCACGGAGCGCGGTGGTGACGGACGACGGCGTCCGGGCCGGGCGGAAGTTCATGACCTGGTCCGAAGTGGATGAGGTGGCGCAGGTGCGCTGGCTCGGGGCGTTCCGGGTGGTGGAAGTCCGGGCGGTGGATGGGCGGCGGATGCGGCTGCCTGCGCCTGTCGGGGTGTTTGGCGTGGTGGATGTGGGGGTTTTCCAGAACCTTGCGGCAGGGAGGGACGGGCGCTCCGGAAGGGCCGGGGCGGAGCGTGCGGGTGGCGTTACCCGGCTTGATCTTCAGGTGATGGCCGTTGTGATCGTGGTACTGGCGGTGGTCGGCAGCCAGGCCGCGACCAGCCGGCCGTGGGAGCAGCTGGCAGCGGCATGGCCCCATGCCTGCGACTCGGTGGACGCCGGTCGCCTGCCGCCCGGCGAACGCACCCGGCACCAGTACGGAATCGGGACGACGCAGACCTGGTGCCTGTGGCAGGGCGGGATCCTGCCGGAGGCGTACGCCCTGCACATCAAGATCTACGCGGAGCCCCGGACCCTGCACGGCAGCGGGATCCGCGCGGCCCGGGAACGCATGGTCCAGCCGAGACAGCTCGTCGAGGAACTCCGCTTCGACAGCACGGCCGAGCCCGGCGGGAACGCGCAGGAGGGCCGGCCGGAAGGCTCGGAGGCGCAGCAAGGGCTCACGAAGGTGCCCGGGTTCGGGGAGGAAGCCTGGCAGAGTTCGGGCATCTCGCGGGCCTGGGCGGACAACTACCAGCCCGCGTACGCGTACCTGCTGATCCGGGAACGGAACGTGGTCATCGAGATCAGCTACGAGCGGGCGGGAACGCCGGAGGATGTCGTACGGGACGTGCAGGGGTTCGGGCTGGAGGTGCTGGCGAAGGTCCGGTGAGTGGGTGTGGTGGCTGGGTGCGCGTCGCGGGGACAGTCTTGTGAGGAAAGAGCTTTCTTTGTACTGGAGTCGTGGCTGGGCTGGCCGGGTGCTGTCGTCCGGTGTGGACCGAGGCCGGCGTCAGAACGCGGCGCTGTGGCTGCGGGGTTGATGGTTCTGTGAGAGCGGGGTCCGGCCGCCTGCCGGCGGCTGGTGCCCTGCGGGCCGCCTGCCGGCGGTCCTCCGGGCACTTCCCCCGCCGCCCGCCCCCACCACCACGCCCCGCCCTCCAGCGGTGCTACCGCCCCGCCCGGCCGGCCCTTCCCCACACCAGCCAGCTGATCCGCTCCCCGCTACCAGCGAGCCGATCCCGTCCCCGCACCGGCTAGCTGATCCCACCCCGCAGGACGGCAGCCAGCCCCTTCCGCACGACACGCCACCGGAGCCCTAGCCGGAGCCCGGAGCCCGGAGCCCGGAGCCGCCAGTACGCCTCCCACCCACCCCTCACAGCAGGGCAACCGTCCCAGCCCAGGTCCCGCGGCTGGGGCGGTTGCCCGCAGGGGCTTGGACGGGGCACATGGGGGCCGGGCCACACGGGCCGGTGAGGCCGGGACCGCACGCGGTGAAGCCGGGCCCACCCGGGCCGCTGGGCTCAGCGGCTCAGCTGGCCGGCGGTGGACGCCCCGGGACGGCACTGAGAGGCGCCGGCGCTGGACGCCCAGGCGCCCCTGGGCCGGTTGCCCGGGTTGGACATTCAGCACCCGGGCCGGTGCCGACGGTGGCCGGGATGGCGGGAGCTGGCCGGGCGGGGCGGTAGCACCGCTGGGAGGCCAGCGGGGTGGGCTGGGGGCGGGAGGGCGGGGGAGTGCCCCGAGGACCGCCGGCAGGCGGCCCGCAGGGCACCAGCCGCCGGCAGGCGGCCGGACCCCGCTCTCACAGAACCATCAACCCCGCAGGGGGGGGAGTGCCCCGAGGACCGCCGGCAGGCGGCCCGCAGGGCACCAGCCGCCGGCAGGCGGCCGGACCCCGCTCTCACAGAACCATCAACCCCGCAGCCACAGCGCCGCGTTCTGACGCCGGCCTCGGTCCACACCGGACGACAGCACCCGGCCAGTCCGGCCACGACTCCAGTACACCCAAAGCTCTTGATCTTCACCAAGCCCAGCCCGCTGCCGCTCTCGCCCCGCCTGCCTACCTCGTCTGCTCCAGCCAGGAAGCGAAGAGCTTCGCGTACACGCTGCCCTCTTCCGCGACGAGT
>NZ_KB903832.1 GCF_000379825.1 Longispora albida DSM 44784 | reverse complement strand
GGCGAATTCCAGGAGTCGTCGCAACACGGGTTGGTCAACTGGCAGTTGCTAGAAGCGTAGCGAGGCGCTCGGCTGGGGTCTCCCAGCCGAGCGTTTTGCGTGGGCGGCTGTTGAGTTCGGCTGCGACGGCGGCCAGGTCCTCGGCGGTGTGGCAGGTCAGGTCGGTGCCCTTGGGGAAGTACTGGCGGAGCAGGCCGTTCGTGTTCTCGTTGGATCCTCGCTGCCAGGGGCTGGCGGGGTCGCAGAAGTAGACGCCCATGTCGGTTGCGGTGCTGAACTGTCGGTGCAGGGCCATCTCCGAGCCCTGGTCCCAGGTGAGCGAACGTCGCAACTGGGCGGGCAGGGCTGAGACGGTCTGTATGAGCGCGTCGCGCATCTGGACGGGATGGCGGCCGTCGGGCAAGTGGATGAGGGTGACAAAGCGGCTGGAACGCTCGACCAGCGTTCCGATCGCGGACTTGAGGCCCTTGCCGATGATGAGGTCGCCCTCCCAGTGCCCGGGGACGGCCCGGTCGGCCACCTCGGCCGGACGCTCGCTGATCATCACCATGTCCTTCGACATCCGCGGCTGGCGCTTGTAGGACTGGCGGTGCGAGCGGCGCATGGCCCGGCCGGTGCGCAGGGCACGGGTCAGCTCACGGCGGAGTTCTCCCCGGCTCTGAACGTAGAGGGCCTGGTAGATCGTCTCGTGGACCACATGCATCTCCGGGCGGTCGGGGTAGCGCCGGCGCAGGGCCTGGCAGATCTGCTCGGGACTCCATCGTCTGCCCAGATGGTCCTGGATGAACTCCCTCAGCTCAGGGTTCTGGCCGATCTTCCCCGTCTTGGGCCGCGGGCGGCGGGCATCAGCACGATCCTGGGCCGCGTGCGGCCGGTAGTCCCCGCTGGCCGGATGCCTGTTGCGTCGGATTTCCCTGCTGATAGTGGACGGACTGCGCCCCAGCTCGGCGGCAATGGCCCGAACCGGCGCCTTCGCCCGACGCCGATCGGCGATGTGGATGCGCTCGTCCTCGCGGAGATACCGGTCGGACCGAGACGGCAAACGCGCGGCCGCCCGCGCGGTATGCGCGGGCGGCCGAAACGGCTTCTTCCGTCCTTCCGGGCGCCCGTTGCTCCACTCCTGCCCGGTCCGCCTGTTGACGCCGACGATCCGGCACGCCTCTCGAACGCTGAAGCCCTGCTGCATGAGCCGGAAGTATTCCTCCCGCTCCGCGACCAGCTTCTTGCGTCCCTGAGGCACCCGACCCTCACGAACCTCGAAATCCATCGCATCCCCTGAACTGGGGTGTTGCGACGACCACTAGAACTCAAG
>NZ_KB903830.1 GCF_000379825.1 Longispora albida DSM 44784 | reverse complement strand
GGGGTTGGTTGTTTTTTGAGAACTGGATAGTGGACGCGAGCATCTTTGATTGCTGTGCTGGTTAAGTTTTTAAGAGCACACGGTGGATGCCTTGGCACCAGGAGCCGATGAAGGACGTGGGAGACTGCGATATGCCTGGGGGAGTTGTCAACCGAGCGTTGATCCCAGGATTTCCGAATGGGGGAACCCGGCCAGAGTCATGTCTGGTCACTCCGGCCTGAACACATAGGGTCGTGAGGGGGAACGCGGGGAAGTGAAACATCTCAGTACCCGCAGGAAGAGAAAACAACATGTGATTCCGTGAGTAGTGGCGAGCGAAAGCGGATGAGGGTAAACCTTGTGTGTGTGAGACCCGGCGGGGGTTGCGCATGAGGGGTAGTGGGACCATCTGGATGAGACCGCCGTCTTGTCGGGCAGTGAGAAAATTCTGTGTTAGGTGAAGCGTTTGGAAAGGCGCACCGTAGCGGGTGATAGTCCCGTAACCGAAAATGCAGGATCTGCCTGGGGTGTGTTCCCGAGTAGCCGCGGACCCCTGAAATCTGCGGTGAATCTGCCAGGACCACCTGGTAACCCTGAATACTCCCTGGTGACCGATAGCGGACTAGTACCGTGAGGGAAAGGTGAAAAGTACCCCGGGAGGGGAGTGAAATAGTACCTGAAACCGTGTGCTTACAATCCGTCAGAGCTGAGCCTTTTAGGTGAGGTGATGGCGTGCCTTTTGAAGAATGAGCCTGCGAGTTAGCGATACGTCGCGAGGTTAACCCGTGGGGGGTAGCCGTAGCGAAAGCGAGTCTGAATAGGGCGAGTTTAGTGGCGTGTCCTAGACCCGAAGCGGAGTGATCTAGCCATGGGCAGGCTGAAGCGCGGGTAAGACCGCGTGGAGGGCCGAACCCACCAATGTTGAAAAATTGGGGGATGACCTGTGGTTAGGGGTGAAAGGCCAATCAAACTCCGTGATAGCTGGTTCTCCCCGAAATGCATATAGGTGCAGCGTCACGTGTTTCTTGCCGGAGGTAGAGCACTGGATAGCCTAGGGGGCCCACAAGCTTACTGAAGTTAGCCAAACTCCGAATGCCGGTAAGTGAGAGCGTGGCAGTGAGACTGCGGGGGATAAGCTCCGTAGTCGAGAGGGAAACAGCCCAGATCACCAGCTAAGGCCCCTAAGCGTATGCTAAGTGGAAAAGGATGTGGGATCGCATAGACAACCAGGAGGTTGGCTTAGAAGCAGCCACCCTTTAAAGAGTGCGTAATAGCTCACTGGTCAAGTGGTTCTGCGCCGACAATGTAGCGGGGCTCAAGCATACCGCCGAAGCTGTGGCACTTGCACGATAGCCAGGCCTTTGTGGTCCAGGTGTGCAGGTGGGTAGGGGAGCGTCGTGTCGCGGGTGAAGCAGCGGGGTGACCCAGTTGTGGACGCGACACGAGTGAGAATGCAGGCATGAGTAGCGAATGCAGGGTGAGAAACCCTGCCGCCGGATGACCAAGGGTTCCAGGGTCAAGCTAATCTGCCCTGGGTAAGTCGGGACCTAAGGCGAGGCCGAGAGGCGTAGTCGATGGACAACGGGTTGATATTCCCGTACCCGCGAAGGAGCGCCAGCGCTGAACCTCACTGTACTAACCACCTCCAATGATGGATCCCTTCGGGGTGATGTCGGCGGGGCTGGGACCTTGGTGGGTAGTAGGTGAGCGATGGGGTGACGCAGGAGGGTAGTTGATCCCGGCCGGTGGTTGTGCCGGGGTAAGCCTGTAGGGCGCGACATAGGCAAATCCGTGTCGCATTAAGCCTGAGAGGTGATGCCGAGCCGATTTTGGTGAAGTCAATGATCCCATGCTGCCGAGAAAAGCCTCTAGCGAGTTCCGAGCGGCCCGTACCCCAAACCGACACAGGTGGTCAGGTAGAGAATACCAAGGCGATCGGGTGAACTGTGGTTAAGGAACTCGGCAAATTACCCCCGTAACTTCGGGAGAAGGGGGGCCGGACGCGTGAACACCCTTGCGGTGGGAGCGTGGTATGGCCGCAGAGACCAGGGGGAAGCGACTGTTTACTAAAAACACAGGTCCGTGCGAAGCTGTAAGGCGATGTATACGGACTGACGCCTGCCCGGTGCTGGAACGTTAAGGGGACCGGTTAGTCCTTCGGGGCGAAGCTGAGAACTTAAGCGCCAGTAAACGGCGGTGGTAACTATAACCATCCTAAGGTAGCGAAATTCCTTGTCGGGTAAGTTCCGACCTGCACGAATGGCGTAACGACTTCCCTACTGTCTCAACCACAGGCCCGGCGAAATTGCAGTACGAGTAAAGATGCTCGTTACGCGCGGCAGGACGGAAAGACCCCGGGACCTTCACTATAGCTTGACATTGGTGCTTGGATTGGCTTGTGTAGGATAGGTGGGAGACTGTGAAGCGGGCACGCCAGTGCTTGTGGAGTCATTGTTGAAATACCACTCTGGTTAATCTGGGTATCTAACTTCGGGCCCTTATCGGGTTCAGGGACAGTGTCTGGTGGGTAGTTTAACTGGGGCGGTTGCCTCCTAAAATGTAACGGAGGCGCCCAAAGGTTCCCTCAGCCTGGTTGGCAATCAGGTGTTGAGTGCAAGTGCACAAGGGAGCTTGACTGTGAGACGGACGTGTCGAGCAGGGACGAAAGTCGGGACTAGTGATCCGGCACTCGCATGTGGAAGCGGTGTCGCTCATCGGATAAAAGGTACCCCGGGGATAACAGGCTGATCTTCCCCAAGAGTCCATATCGACGGGATGGTTTGGCACCTCGATGTCGGCTCGTCGCATCCTGGGGCTGGAGTAGGTCCCAAGGGTTGGGCTGTTCGCCCATTAAAGCGGTACGCGAGCTGGGTTTAGAACGTCGTGAGACAGTTCGGTCCCTATCCGCCGTGCGCGCAGGAGACTTGAGAAGGGCTGTCCCTAGTACGAGAGGACCGGGATGGACGAACCTCTGGTGTGCCAGTTGTTCCGCCAGGAGCACGGCTGGTTGGCTACGTTCGGGAGGGATAACCGCTGAAAGCATCTAAGCGGGAAGCCTGCTTCAAGATGAGGTCTCCCACCCCTTAGAGGGTGTAAGGCCCCCAGCTAGACGACTGGGTTGATAGGCCAGAACTGTAAGCACGGTAACGTGTTCAGGTGACTGGTACTAATAGGCCGAGTGGCTTACCCAGCACCGCAATCAAGAATGTTTCGCGTCCACTATCCGGTTCTGGAAAAACAACCACCAAACCATCGGGGTTCACCAGCAGGTGAGAACCCGGACCAGGTTTGGGGTTGGTTCCGCAGGGTTACGGCGGTCATAGCGAAGGGGAAACGCCCGGTAACATTCCGAACCCGGAAGCTAAGCCCTTCAGCGCCGATGGTACTGCCCCGGGGACGGGGTGGGAGAGTAGGACACCGCCGGACAT
>NZ_KB903829.1 GCF_000379825.1 Longispora albida DSM 44784 | reverse complement strand
CCTCGGTGAACACTGCGGCGCCCTCGAACCCGACGAAGCCCGTGATCGCGATGACCAGGGCCGGTCCGGCACCCGCCGTGAGCAGGTTCTCAGGGGACAGCGCGGCGAAGCTGACCGAGCCGCCCGCCGGGTTACGCAGGCCGACGACGTCGAAGAACAGCACGACGGCGATCTCCGCGACGAGCAGCACCGCGAGGACCTTGCCATTGACGTCGACCCGGAGCACGCCCAGCAGCGCGACCAGCGCCCAAGCGCCGAGGGCGATCAGCCACCAGCTCACCTGCGTGCCCGTCCAGCCCTCGATCTGGAGGCTGGCGGTGAAGCCGAAGCCGCCGTACAGGCCGACCTGCATCGCGTTGTACGCCAGCAGCGCCACCCACGACGCCCCGACCCCGGCCGGACGGCCGAGACCGCGTGCGACGTACGTGTAGAAGGCGCCGGCGTTGGACACGTGCCGCGCCATCGCGACGTACCCGGCGGAGAACAGCAGCAGCACGAGCGCGACGAGCAGGAACGCCACCGGGATGCCGGTGACGCCACTGACCGCGTACCCGGTGGTGACCAGGCCTGCGACAACGGTCAGCGGCGCCGCCGCAGACATGACGAAGAAGACCACGGACGGCACGCCGAGGCGGCCCTTGGCCAGCGCCGTGGACACGGGATCCGGGCGCGGTGCCCGGGTGACAGCGGACATGGGGGGTGTCCTCTTTCGGGGGTGGGGGAGGGAGAGGTGCCGCCTAGCCCCGGTGGGCCAGGACGGCGTCACCGATCGCCGCCTCGACGTGCCCGGCGAGCTCCCGCAGCGGGGCGGGGAGCGCGGCGGAGATCCGGCGCAGGTACCGCCGGGCGCCGCTCTGCTTGCCGTCCCAGATCACGGTCTCCAGCAGGCCGGCGGCCTCCACCAGGACCGCCAGCGCCATCTCCGGCAGGTCCATCGGGCGGCCTTCGGTGAGAGCGAGGCGCAGTTTGGGGGCTGGCCAGGCGGTCCTGGTGCCGTCGACCGGCACGTAGCGGACCGTCTTTCGCCACAGCACCCTGCTCTCCTCCCGGTGCAGGAAACCGAGCCCGGCCAGCCGCTGGGCCACCGTGTCCGTGGAGTCCTGGCTGAGGTAGGCCAGCCAGGTCCGCACGTCGCGGTGCTCGGGGGAGTCCAGCAGGGCCTGGAGGGTGCCCGCTGCCAGCGGCTCGCCGGGCGGCCTGCGGTCGACCACCGTGAGCAGGCCGTTCTCCAGGGTCAGGCACTGGAAGAGCATCAGCTCGCCCAGCAGTGCTCCGGCCAGGCCGAGGCCAGTGGCCCTGCCGTGCAGCCGCCGCCGCCCGTCGAGGTCGTCATGGGCGATCAGGAAGAACTCATCGGCGAGAAGCACGTTTTTCCTTGCATACCGGGAGCAGGTGCCTGGGAATGGTGATCGTCATCCATTCGCGACAAGGCGGGTCGATGCGGCTACAGAATAGAGCTGGATCAACCCGTGGGCAACCATGCACTGTGGGTGATCATCGGGCGGGCACGGCTGGCCTGCGGACACTCCACTGTGATCTGTGCCTCACCGTCCGCTGTGTAGTGTGTAATGCATTACCGGCCCTCTACTGTGGAGGAAGGCCGAAGATCATCGCGGCCTGCCCCGAGCCGCCGCTGGCCCGGGGAATCTTTCCTGGAGGTACACACCATGAAGCGCATCGCTACCCTCGCCGCGACCGCGGCCGTGGCCACCGCCGGCGTGCTCGCCGCGGCCGCCCCGGCCCAGGCCGCGACCGTGTCGACGTGCAGCAGCACGTTCAGCGGTTACAACGGCGAGACGTACAAGGTCTGCGTATACAAGGACGGCCAGAACGTCTACTCCTTCGCCCACCTGACCGGCGGCAGCCCGTTCAAGCCGCTGAGCATCTACAAGAGCGGCGTCAGCTACGTCGTCGGTGGCGCGACCCTCGGCCAGGCCTCCGGCCCGGGCCGCCTGCACGGCTACTTCGACCTGCCGCTCGGCGACGGCACCGTGGCCTGCGGCTCGGTGTACCGTGCCCAGTTCGCGATGGCCACCGGCAACGGCCCGTTCGGCCCGACCCTCAGCGCGGAGACCACCGTCTCCTGCTAGGCCCCCTGTAGCCGGCCGTCGCTGTGACCGCACCTGTCGCGGCGGCCCGGGTCCCAGCCCCCGATGCGCGCGGGGGGATGTGGCCGGCTGGCCGGCGGCGGGGCTGGCGTGCGCTGGCCCCGTAGCGAACGACCGTGGCGGCCGGGCGACCTCGTGGTCACCCGGCCGCCACGGCCACTTTCCTGTGTTCCGCCCGGCCTCGATCCCCGGGGAGTGCCCCGCTGGTGCGGGACGTTCCCCTTGGCGGCTTCAGCACGTTCCCATATGCGATGCCGTCGGGTGCGGGGCCGGAGGCTTTGAGTTGTCCGTCGTGAATGGACATTTATCGCTGGCCTGGCCGGCGTAAAGCTGTCACGTATTGAAGCAGTGGAATTGCTACTGTCCTTTGTGAACAATGGCGGGAGGTGAACGGCGATGCGCACCACCCTGGCGCGTGAATTTGTGCCGACAAATTCGGCGCGCGATAGCGGGGAGAAATCAGGCGGAACGCCGAGTCCATTCCCGGATCGTCACGCTCGCCATAGCCGGAGCCGTCCTGCTGCCCAGTGCGCGGCGCGCGGCAGGCACCTGACCGGGGATCTGGAATTCGAGCGTCGCGGACGTGAGCATGGCCCACTCCGGGGACACCATCGGGAGCGTGGTGATCGGCCGGTTGGCGCCGGGCGCCCAGACCGCGCCCCAGTCGGCGGTGAGCATCTTGGTCGCCGGGCTGCTCGCCAGGGCCCAGCGCTCGGTGGCCACGACCGGGTCGGCCAGGTCGTGCAGGCCGAACAAGCAGGTGATATGGGTCGGCACGTGCACGGTGTCCGCCGCCGTCATCGGGTCGTGCTGGACGGTGCGGAGCACAGCGGTGAGGCCATTGCCCTCCGCGGTGGCCGCCAGGCCGCCGAGCGCGGCGGCGTCGGAGTCGACAGCGTAGAGGACGCCGCCGGGGCCGATCCGGCCCGCGATGGCCAGATTGCCCTCGCCGTCTCCGGAACAGTAGTTAATGACCCGGTCACCCGGGCCGCACCGTCCAATGTCGAGGACTGTGCGGATGGTCTCCGCCAGCGCAATCCGGTAGGTGGCCGCGACGTATGCCGCCGCGGTGAGTGCTTCCGTCATAACCGGATCCTTATCGTCAACTGGGACCGTCAATCGATAACGGAGCCAGGCTATGACAAAGATTTGGTGTGATCAAGACAAGGCCAGTCAAGATCCCGGAAATTAAATTTGACCGCGCAATTTCTTGAGGGCATGTATTCCCTGGCGCGACTTTTCATGCAGGCGCGATTTACCGCCCAACGTCCGGATGGCACCGTAATTTCTGGCCGAAG
The DNA here is from genome assembly GCF_000379825.1 of Longispora albida DSM 44784. Taxonomy (GTDB): domain Bacteria; phylum Actinomycetota; class Actinomycetes; order Mycobacteriales; family Micromonosporaceae; genus Longispora; species Longispora albida. The sequence continues at coordinate 117 of NZ_KB903829.1, read as the reverse complement.
TGCCCTGATATGCGAATGACGGCCGGCTGGAGATCATCGTAGGACTGCCCCGCGGCCCGTGGTGGCGATGGCCGAATCGTTACCTGCGAAATTCGCCAGCTGTTCACATGGTGAGCC
>NZ_KB903828.1 GCF_000379825.1 Longispora albida DSM 44784 | reverse complement strand
CCTTCGAGCATCGCCGAGAATGTCCCATCGAGAGCCCACCTGCGAAAACGGGTGTAGACCGACTGCCACGACCCGTAACGCTCAGGCACATCCCGCCACGTCGCACCCGCCCGGATCTTCCACACGATCCCGTTGAGAACACGACGATCATCCGCCCGGGGACGACCACCAGTGACCGCCCCCGGCAGGAATTCCCTCAACGTCTCCCACTCGACGTCAGACAACTCATAACGACGAATCACGCGCTACATCATCTAACAACAGTCCTTTGAAGACGAGCCCTAGAACGTTCGGCCAGCCACATGAGCTGGACCGGCTCCACCCCAGCTCCCGCCTGCGTGGCAGGTGACATTCCAGGCTCGTGCGTCCGCGCTCTGCCCCTCGCAGTACGCGCAGCATCGGCTCTCACCACAACGCCGTCACCAGCCATTGTGGAATGCCGGTGCGCCACGCCGCACATAGTGTCCGGCAACCGCCCGTTCACAGCGCTTACTTTTCTCTTCGCGGATCACGCCTGTGCCCGGAAGCCGGTACGTAACTTGTACCCGGCTTCCGGTACAGGCGTGCTATGCGGTGGGGGCCCGGACGGACCCCGGTCCCCCACTTCGTACTTCCGCTGTTTTCACCAACCGGCACACAGCAGCGTGGCTGCGTGCCCCTTCAATGGAGACTTTGCCGTGCTCAACGAAGAGGCAGACGCACAGGGTGTGCGCACTGCTGCCCAGACTCGTGCCCGTAACGCGGTACAAGCCGGCGGACATGAGGACGCTGACGATGACGGCCTGTCGCTGCGGTGGGCGTTCATTCTCACCGTGTCCGCCGGAGCCGCGGTGGTCACCGGGCTCGTCACCACTCTGGGCTTGCGTGACGCAGTCGGCCCGGACGTGCTGCTGGTCGCCGGATTCCCGTCAGCCCTGGCTGCGCTGTTCACCACCGCGCTCGCACTGAAAAAGCTGATCCGCCGCCGATAGACGGCTCATGCTGGGGGCCCGGCGGTATCGCCGGGCCCCCAGCACGACAACCGGGTGCCCGGGTACGGCAGCGTCTCGTCCTCAAGCCGCTCTGCTGCCTCTGGCTCGGCGTGTTCGGCTCCCGCCACGTCCGCGTCATCATCGTCACCGACCCCAGCCGCGAACCCCTGACCCCTGGTCACCACCGACCTGGACACCGACGCCGCCGCGATCATCGAACGCTACGCCGACCGCTGGGCTATCGAGGTCGCCATCGGCGACGCCAAGAACGTCACCGGCGCAGGCGAAGCAGCCAACCGCACCCCGAAAGCCGTCGAGCGGACCATCCCGTTCACCCTGCTCACCCAAAGCACCGTGGTCATCTGGTACCACCTCGCAGGGCCACAACCCGACCGTCGCCCGCGACCACCGAACCCGCTCACCCTGGTACACCACCAAAGTCCAGCCCAGCTACGCCGACATGCTCATCACTCCGACGAGTCCTCATAGCCGCACAATTTCGTGGAGACACACCCCGCCAGCCGACCTTCGAAGAAGCCCGCGCGGTACTCCTGGCCTGGTCAGACGCAGCAGCCTGACCGCGAAACACGAGCTTTCAGTCATGGGCGACAATTTCCGAACGCGATGCCGTTGCCTTGGTGAACTTCTACGGCTGCCCACCACGGACCTTGCGGACAGCCCAACCACGGGCGCTCGCCATAGGGTGTGTGGTCAACGACCTCCGCCGGGCGTTTCTTGCCTGGTCACTGACTCTGCCGATGCATGCACTGGAGGTGATGACGGGGCTGTCAGGGCAGCACGGCCACCTGCCATCCCGTCCCCAATCTCCAGCGAAGGTTTCCGGCGTGAGGCTTCTCGGAGTTCCGGCTGCCTGGTCGTGCCGTTGGCAAACAGGCCGTATTGTTCCACCAGCTGAGCTTCTTCGACTCGCCCGGTCCGGTGCAGATAGGCCAGGAGCTCGATACGGGCGTCGGAGTCTCCCGAGATCACCATGGCTCTCAGGTCTGCCTCCCGGCCTTCCCTTGCGAATAGTCCGACTAGTTCACGCGCTGCACGGCTGTCTCCCATCGCGACCAGGGACTGAAGGTGCTCCGCCTCGCCGTGCTGACCGAGGATCGTGATGAACTGCCGACCAGCGAGAGGGCTACGGCGTGCGACGTCCCAGGCTTCGTCATGGCGTCCTGCCTGATACAGCAATTCAAGGACGATTCGCTGTGCGCCCAGGTCGCCCTTGCGCACAAGCGGCTCGTATAGGTCTAGGACTTCGTCGAAGTTACCGGTCTTAGCCAGCACCTCGGCGAGGTTGCGGGTGACCCGGTGGGCACCGTGGTCGTACAGGTCCCGTAGCAGGACGACAGCCATGTCTGGCCGACCTGCCCGATCGAACTTCAGGGCCAGCGCAGACTGCACTGCTTCGCCTCGGGTTCCACCCCGGCCAGCGGGTATGGCGCGTAGCAGGTCCGCGGCTTCCGTCAGGTCGCCGGCCTCCATCGCAGCCTCCACGAGCGCAGTCACTGCGAAGAACTCCCCGGCATCCGCCAGCACACGCACTTCTGCCATCTCGCCTGCCTCCACAAGCAGCGATACCAAGGCACTGGTTGCATCCCTCATGCCTTCATCACTGAGCTTGCGTAGCTCGTCGACTTTGCCGTGCCGCCGGTAAAGCGAGATGAGATGCGATGCCGCGCCCGGTTTACCGTCAGCGATCATCTTCCGGATCCTGGCTTCGGTGTTCTGCACCGCCACCCTGGTGAATGGGTCATAGGTATCGAAGTGCTCGGTGTCCTCCAACACCTGATCAGCTTCTTCCTGCCGCCCGAGCGCACGCAGGAGGCGCACGAGCGGTGGCCGTGCGTCGACCTCGCCCGCATCTACGAACTTGCGGAGCCATTCAACATCGCCGTCCTTCTCCAACAGTCGGGCAATGGTGGCAGTCTCAACCAAGTTTCCGAGCTCAAGGAGCCGTTTGACGACAGCCGACGCTTCGGAAATCTGCCCCTGACTGATCAGGTAGTCGAGACGCCAGCGAAGCGCCTCACTCACATCCGCTTCCGCCAGTTCCCGCATGAGTTCCGGGTCAGCACGCGATTCCAGCACCACCATGACTGCGGCCCGAGGGCTGGCTGCCGTCGCCCCCAAGAACTCCAGGATCGCCTCGCAACCACCGTGTTGGCCTACGCAGCGGGCCTCCTCCATGACTCCCATGTCGCTGCCCATCCGGCGCAGGTGCATGTATACGGCCATCGCCTCCGGGAACGAGCCCCTCGCTGCGTGCAGGTCCGCAAGCTCCTTCCTGCTCACGAGGTCTCCACGGTCCGCCGATCGCCCGTACTCCACGATGGCTTCGGCCGGCAGTCCGCATTTCACGAGCAACCGCGGGACTGCCCGTCCCGCGTGGAGGCTTCCTTCGGCCGCGAGCTCGCGATAGAGGGACAGCGCCTTGAGCGTGTCGCCTTGATCGGCGAGGAGTTTCGCCAGCCCCCATCGGGCACCTGCGGCGCCTTCATTGATCAGCTCAGCGAGATCCTCCCGCCGTCCCTGTTCGGCAAGAAGCCACCCCAGCTCGTGCCCTGCGTCGGGATGCCCGTTGTCGTGGGCGTATCGCAGCAGCGGTTCCGCGTAGACGAACAGAGAGCGAGATAGGGCGTCGATGCCCAAGCGATGGGCCTCACTGACCGAGTCAACCGAGTGTGCGAGCGTCAGCCAGGCACCGTCAGCGGTTCTGTCGTGGGGACGCAGCTGACAGGACTGCAGAAGAAAGTCGGCGACACAGAACCCCTCAACGTCGCCAACCTGGAGCCTGGCACCGGAAACCTTACGAAGCAGCGCGGTACCGCCAGTCCTGCGTTCTGTTGCGTCGGTGAGCGCCGTCTCGAACCAGTCGGGCGGAGCTTCGGTCAGGACAGTTGTCTCTCCGTCCAGGCATGAATTTGCGAGGTCGAGTTCTGCGGCACGCTTGAGACGGCTCAGGCTCAGGTACGGCTGGCCTGCAAGCAGCGCCGCAGAGATGACGACGTCGGCGAGCGCACGGGTGTAGGGAGATGCCGTCTCGTACCTGCGCATGACCTCGGGCGCTCCCGCCAGGTACTGGGTCACACCGTACTGCCGGTCGGCGAGTGCCGCCCCAACCCTGGGGTCCCGCTGTCCGACCACTTCCGCCGCAGCCCGTTCAGCGGGACTCAGCGCTGCGGGGACTTCGATCACGGTGCCGTGCGACAGCAAGGCTTCTCGGGCAACGGCGAGCAGATCCGCACCCGGATGCCCCTCTGGGGTCTGCGCAGGCGTCTTGAGACATCGCCGATAATGCTCGGGCCAGAAGACTACGACGACCACAATCGGGCCGCTACTGCTCCGGGTGAGCTGTTCCAGTTCCGCCCGGCTCAGGCTGCCTTTCTGCTCCTCGGCTTCAGAGCGTGTAGTCTCGACGAAGTACCGCGGCGTAGGCGTGTCATCAAGCCACACGACCGTACGTGGTGCCAGCACCGGTACCGCCGAGCGCAGTGCCCGCAGCCCGTCGGGCAGGTACACCTGCCAGCCCGGCAAGGTCTCCCGGACCGCCTCAACAAGGCTCCGGCTCTTGCCTGACGACGATGGCCCGACGATCTGAATCAGACCCCCCGTGCTGCGCGTCGCCTCCAGGCATTGCCGCAACTCAGAGTCAAAGCCCCGCGAGAAATAGCCGACCGGATCATCGCCGCGCCGCCCATGAAGCAGGTGGTCGGGCGAGTGAACACCCACATCCTCACCCCGAAGACGCCCTACCGGGATCAGCCGTCCCCGGACCTGCCCGTCCGCCTCACCAGGAGCCTGTTTCGGGTGAAGCCATGCGCCCAAGGTTGCCATAAGGCTTACGAGCGCCAGCAGAGTCCCCGTCACCCCCGCCACCTGGCTAGCGACGTTCAACCGCTCGAAGAAGTCCCGCCCGAACCACCAGGCCAACCCCACCAGAACTGCGGCCAGCACAAGGCCCAGACCTAACCACCAGCGCCACGTCGCACGCAACGGCCCTGACGGCCGCCGCCGCGCCCGCCCGAACCAGCGCACCCTGCCACTCCCAACAAACATGACGGCAAGCAACGTATCTCAAGACATTGACATCTATTACACGCGAAGGCTAGCAACCACAGCAGTGCATGCATGTGCCCAGATTGGAGTGGCCGTTCACGCAGCAGGCAGACTCACCGAGCAGGGCGCCTCGGCTCCAACCCCACAGCCGGGCCCCGACAGGGGTCCCGTGTTGCCCCGTTGTTGCTCGCGTGTCGCGGTCACGATTCGCCGTCCACCGCTACCCAGAGCAATCCCCACTCCGGACCGCACTGAAGTCACATGCTGGACCCACCACCGCCCCAACGGGCACCACGGGCTCCGCGGAGACAACGTCTACCTCCACCAGGATCACCCTTCGGCGCCCCGGGGGGCGTCCGTCCCTCAACCCGACGATCCCAGCTTTCCCGGACCGGACCGGCCCGGAAACTCACGGTGTCTAGACGCTCGCGAAACGAGGGGAACCCGACCACGACGGGGTAGCCCCCGCTACCCACGAGTAGGCCATCCCTAGGGCCCCACATGAAGACTGATGGTCCGCGCTCAGCTGTCCAAGGAAGGACAGCTGCGCCAGTCGACGTCACGGACATGTTCACGACGTTTCGAACCTGTACAGGTCGCCGAACACGGAACACCAGGTCGGAAAGCTGGAGCAGGACCACCTCCGCCGTGTCGTCCTGCACGAACGCGACAAGCCCGGAGGCCTCGCCCCCGCCTACATCACCATGAACGCACGCTGGTTGGTGGACAACGGCTACGGCGTCATCGTGGAGGGGATCCTCCCCAGCCACCTCTACGCCCCGGCTCTGCATGACCTCCTCGCCGGTCACGCTGGCCCAGCAGCCGTCTACTACCTCGACGTGCCCTTCGAAGAGACCGTCCGCCGCCACGCCCTGCGGCCGGAAGCCTCAGAGTTCACCCCGCAGTTATGGAGTGGGTTGCAACTTGTCCGTTGTCCAGGCTGAGGTTGCCTCCACTCCCGAACTCCCCCTCGTGCGTGCGGACCAGCGGCACCGCACCCTGCACCGCCCCGGCCGACCTGTGGCCTTCCCGGCCCGGCCGGCTCGAGTCGCGGTGAGCCCGGCCCGGGGTATCACCGGAAGCTGTCCTGGGACGGTCGGCGCCCCGGGCACTCCCCGGGGCGCCGGACCATCAGTCGGTGACCAGGGTGCGTCCGAGCAGCGGCAGCAGGCGGTCCCAGTGCCGCTGGAGTGCGGTGGGGTGGAAGGCGTCGGTGTCGGCGATGGTGAAGCCGTGGATGGTGCCGGGGTAGATCTCGGAGGTGTAGCGCAGTTCCGCGGCGTCCAGGGTCTGGTTGAGCCCGCTGAGCGCCTCCGGGGTCAGGTCGGATGCGGCGTGTCCCAGGTAGACCTCGGCGGTGATGCGGCGCAGGCTGTCAGCCTCCACCGGGGGAGAGTGGAATCCCGCGACGGCGGCCACCTGGCCGGGATGGGCCGCGGCGGTGCGCATCGCCAGCAGACCGCCGATGCAGTAGCCGGTCACCGCGACCGGCCCCGCGCCGACCTCGGGCTGGGCGGTGAGGAAATTGACGAAGGCGTCGGCGTCGGCGACGATCCGTTCCGTGGTGTGCGCCTCGATCATGGGCATCAGCTGGGCGAAGAGCGCGGGCCGGGCCTCGCCGCCGATGTGCTCGGGGACGTCGAGGACCGGTGCCGGGCCGTGCCGGTAGAAGACGTTGGGCACGAGCACGTAGTACCCGTGCCCAGCCAGTTCGCGGGCCATGTCCCGCAGCACGGGCCGGAGGCCGAAGCCGTCCGGGTACATCAGCACCCCCGGGTGCTGTCCACTGTGGTCGGGGAAAGCTGCGAACGCGTCGGCGTGGCCGTCGGCGGTGGGAATCTGCAGTGTCTTGGCGTGCATAAGAGGTCTCCTGTCGTGGTTGATGTGTCGAGCTTGTGATCAACACGACGGAGGCGGGGCACGCGCTACGGCGCTCAGAAGAGCACCGGGTCGCCCATCCGTGTGTGGCGTGAAGCCGTCCCGGTAGTCATGGCTGATGAAATTAGTCCACCGGCGAGGGCCGGGTCCAGCGCAATATCCGTTCGCGGAATCCGACGGGCGCTGCTACCGTCCGGAGGCCGTGCGAGAGACCGAGGAGGTGGTACCCGTGAACGCTGTATCGACATGGGTGCTCCCCTCAGGGGTCACGGTCGGGCGATAGGTCGTCCGGGAGCGCCGCCCGCGAGCACTCCCGAAAGGCACGACCATGCACTTCACTTCAGAGCAGCGCCTCGACGGCGACGTCCTCGAGCGAGCATTCACCCTCGGCGAGATCCCCGGCATCCTGTGGACGCCCGCGTCCGCTGCCGCGCCGACGCCGCTGATCCTGCTCGGCCAGCCGGGCGGGCTGGGCCTGCGCGGGATGTACCCCAGGCTGGCGGCCCGGGCCCGCAGCGCCGCGGCGGACGGCTTCGCCGCCGTCGCCATCGAACTCCCCGGCGACGGCGACCGGCCGCGCTGGGCCGCCGCCGAGCAGGCCCGCGCCGACCTGCGCCAGACGCTGCAGGCCGCAGGGCCGGTCCCCGACGAGATCGTTGACCGGCTCATCCTGCCGCTGGTCGACCGGGCCGTCCCGGAATGGCAGGCCACACTGGACGCCGTCCTCGCGCTGCCGGAGATCGGCGGCCCGGTTGGCTACTCCGGAGGAGTGATCTCCATCGGAATCCGGCTGGCGGTGGTCGACCCGCGCATCACGGCGGCCGTCCTGTTCGCCGGCAGCTTCATACCCCGCGCCATGTTCGCCGAAGCCAGGAAGGTGAGCATCCCGCTGCACGTCCTGCTGCAGTGGGACGACGAAGGCAACGACCGGCAGGCGGCCCTGGAACTGTTCGACGCGTTCGGCTCCGCGGACAAGACCCTGACCGCCAACCTGGGCGGCCACACTGGCGTCCCACAGTCCGCGCACGAGGCCGCGGCCGCGTTCCTCGCCCGGTATCTGAACCAGCGGTAGGCGCCACCGGCTCCCGCGGTGCCGCAGTGGCGGCAGTTGACGGTCGCGCGGGTTGCGCTGTCGGGAGGGTTCTAGGTGTGCATCTGCCGGAGTTTGGTTACACCGTGGTCTGGGTTTTCTGCTTGAGGCGTTCGTACGGGGTCTGGCCGGCCAGGCCGCCGTGCGGGCGGTGGTAGTTGTAGTAGTCCTCCCATTCCTGGAGCTTGTCGTTGAACACGCCGGTGTCGTCGATGACGATGCCTTCAAGCATGCGGTAGAACTCTTCGGCGTCGATGCGGTGTGAGCGTTCGACCTTGCCGTTGAGGTGCGGGGATGCGGGTTTGATGTAGGTGTGGGCGATGCCTTTGTCCAGGACGTGCCAGTGGAAGCCGGTCTGGAACTCAGCGCCGTTGTCGGTCTGGATGACCTCGACGCGGAACGGGAGGCGGGACAAGACGTAAAAGATGTTTCATAACTTCTTCTCGTGTTTGGCCGTTGTGCGGGCATGGGGTTGCTGCGTGGTCTGAGCGCGGAGTGGGTTGAGGTGTTCACTGGCCTGCCGGCAGGGCGTTTCGCCCGGCTCGTCGGGGTGGTGCGGCGGCGGGGTGGTGATCATGCGGGTGAGGGCAGGCCGTGGAAGCTTCCGCTTGCTGAGCGGGTGCTGATGATCGCGGTGTACTACCGGACGAACCTGACGATGCGGCAGCTTGCCCCGCTGATGGGGATCT
>NZ_KB903827.1 GCF_000379825.1 Longispora albida DSM 44784 | reverse complement strand
CCTTCGAGCATCGCCGAGAATGTCCCATCGAGAGCCCACCTGCGAAAACGGGTGTAGACCGACTGCCACGACCCGTAACGCTCAGGCACATCCCGCCACGTCGCACCCGCCCGGATCTTCCACACGATCCCGTTGAGAACACGACGATCATCCGCCCGGGGACGACCACCAGTGACCGCCCCCGGCAGGAATTCCCTCAACGTCTCCCACTCGACGTCAGACAACTCATAACGACGAATCACGCGCTACATCATCTAACAACAGTCCTTTGAAGACGAGCCCTAGCGCCCGGCCTCAGCTTCGGCCTCAGCCTCTTCGCTGTCGCTGTCGTCGTCAGCCGCGAACTCCTGGCCGCCGGCCGCCATCAGCCGGGGCACGTCCACGGGGCGCACACCGGGCAGTGCGATCACGGCACCCGAGGTCAGCCTGGCGGCCACCCGGTTACCCGACGCCACGAACCCGGCGACCTCGTCCCAGCCGAACCGCCTGCCAGCCAGCGCGCTGCGGACGGTCATCCCGGCCGGCGAGACATCGACACCGGCCCGGGCGTACCAGAGCGCGCCGATCGCGGGCACGAGCAGGATCGGAGCCAGGTACCAGCTGCTCAGGGCCAGCGGCAGCGCACCCAGCGCCGTCAGCCCGATCACGATCACGATCGCCCCGCTGTACCGGAACTTCCTCACGTCTGTACGCCTAGCCACCCGCCGATGGTGTCACACGGGCCTGAGCCGCCCGACGGCAGCCACACACGCGGATGGGCGGGCACACAGATCACTGCGTGCCCGCCCATCCGGCAGTGCCTACTCGGACGCGTAACCCGGCATCGGGTAACCGGACAGCAGGTCGGAGACCTCTCCGGCGATCCGGTCCAGCTCCGCCCCGTCGTCCTTCACCGCGGCGACAATCGCCTCGTCCATCCACTGCGCGACCTGCGGCATCTGCTCCGGGGTCAGGCCACGGGTGGTGAGCCCGGCGGTACCGAGCCGGATGCCCGACGGGTCGAACGGCTTGCGCGGGTCGAACGGCACGGTGTTGTAGTTCAGCTCGATGCCGGCCCGGTCCAGCGCCTGGGCGGCCGGCTTGCCAGCGATGCCCTTCGGCGTGAGGTCGGCCAGGATCAGGTGGTTGTCCGTACCACCGGAGACGAGGTCGAAGCCCCGCTCGGTGAGGGCGGCGGCGAGCGCCTGGGCGTTGGCGACGACCTGGTGCGCGTACGCCTTGAAGGCATCGGTCGAGGCCTCACGCAGCGCGACGGCGATACCGGCGGTGGTGTGGTTGTGCGGGCCACCCTGCAGACCGGGGAACACGGCCCGGTCCAGCGCCTTGGCGTGCTCTTCCTTGCACATCAGCATCGCGCCACGCGGGCCGCGCAGGGTCTTGTGGGTCGTCGTGGAGATGACGTCCGCGTACCCGGCGGGCGACGGGTGCGCGCCACCGGCGATCAGGCCGGCGATGTGCGCGATGTCGGCCAGCAGGATCGCGCCGATCTCCTGGGCGATCTCCGCGAAGGCCGGGAAGTCGATCGTGCGCGGGATCGCCGTACCGCCGGCGATCAGCAGCTTCGGCCGGTGCTCCAGCGCGGCCTCGCGCACCTTGTTCATGTCGACGCGGCCGGTCTCGGCCTCCACGCCGTAGTGGGTCGCGTTGAACCACTTGCCGGTCGCCGAGACGGCGTGCCCGTGCGTCAGGTGCCCGCCGTGCGGCAGAGCCATGCCCATGACGGTGTCGCCGGGCTTCAGGAAGGCCAGGTAGACGGCGAGGTTGGCCGGGGAGCCGGAGTAGGGCTGCACGTTGGCGTGGTCCACGCCGAACAGCTCCTTCGCCCGCTCGATGGCCAGGGTCTCGATCTGGTCGACGAACTGCTGGCCCTCGTAGTACCGCTTGCCGGCGTAGCCCTCGGAGTACTTGTTCGTCAGCACCGTGCCGGTCGCCTCGAGCACGGCAGTCGACACGTAGTTCTCCGAGGCGATCATGCGGATCTTCTCGAACTGGCGCTGCGCCTCGGCCTCGATCAGGCCCGCGATCTGCGGGTCCTCTGCGGCCAGGTGGCTGATGGCAGGCTGGTGCACTTCGATCTCCAGACGGTTGACAGCTCAGGCCGGGGCACCCAGGCGCACGGTGCTCAGGCGTACTCGCTTCCCGGTGGTTGTGCCCACCTTGTGCTGCGCCAGTCGCGTATCGGTCATGCTAGTCGAGCGCCCTGAGTGCCCTGCTGGCGATACCTGTTCGTTATGCGCCCCGCCGGATAGGCTCCAGCAGCATGGGACTCACGCCTGCGGACGGTAACGCGATCCTCGCCGCCAACTTCGCCCCCTGGGTACTCGACCTGGGCCTCACGGTCGAGAAGGTCGCCGAGGGCACGGCGACCCTCCGCCTCCCGTGGTCGGACACGCTCGCCAGGGAGGGCGGCGCGCTGAGCGGCCAGGCGATGATGGCCGCCGCGGACACAGCTTCCGTGATCGCGCTGTCCTCGCTGCGTGGCGAGTTCTTCCCGATGACGACGGTGCAGCTGTCCTGCTCGTTCCAGCGCCCGGTGATCGGGGAGGACACCCTCGTCGTCGCCGAGGTCTCCCGTGCGGGCAAGACGATGGGCTTCGTCGACATCGCGCTGAACGGCTCCCGTGGCGTCGCAGCCCGGGTGTCCACTGTGTACGCGCTGCTCGGCTGAAGCGCCCAACCTTCCGAGCCCCACTGCCCGGGCGAAGCACCCGCTTCGCCCGCACCCTCAAGGCACCAACCGGTAAGCCCCATCCGAAGCACTGGTAGCCATAGACGCATAAGCCCGCAAAGCCGCAGAAACAACCCGATCACGCGCCACCGGCGTGTACGGCCGATCCCGCTTCTCCTCCGCGACCCGCCGCGCCGCGAGCTCGTCCTCACTCACCCGCAGCTCGATCGACCGCTCCGGGATGTCGATCACGATCGGATCCCCATCCCTGACCAGCGCGATGAGCCCGCCCCCGGCGGCCTCCGGCGACACGTGCCCGATCGACAACCCCGACGTACCCCCCGAGAACCGCCCGTCCGTGATCAGCGCGCAGGCCCGCCCCAGCCCCCGCCCCTTCAGGAACGACGTCGGGTACAGCATCTCCTGCATGCCCGGCCCGCCGCGCGGCCCCTCGTACCGGATCACCACCACGTCCCCGGCCACGACGGCACCGCCCAGGATCCCCGCGACCGCGTCGTCCTGTGACTCGAAGACCCGGGCCGTCCCCTCGAACCGCAGGCAGTCCTCCGGCACGCCGGCCGTCTTCACCACGCACCCGTCCGGCGCCAGGTTCCCGAAGAGGATCGCGAGGCCGCCGTCCGCCGAGTACGCGTTCGCGACGGACCGGATGCACCCCTCGGCCGCGTCGACATCCAGAGAGGACCACTCGTTGTCGGTCGAGAACGGCTCGGTGGTCCGCACGCCACCCGGCGCGGCCCGGAACAGCCTCAACGCGTCTTCCGAAGCAGCCCCGCCCCGCACATCCCACTCGGCCAGCCATGCGTCGAGCGACGCGGAGTGCACCGACCACACATCCGTCCGCAGCAGCCCGGCCCGGTGCAGTTCGCCGAGCAGCGCCGGGATGCCACCAGCCCGGTGGACGTCCTCCATGTGGTATTTCTGCGAGTTCGGCGCGACCTTCGCCAGGCACGGCACGCGCCGCGAGATGGCATCGATATCCGCAACGCTGAACTCGACACTCGCCTCCCGCGCCGCGGCCAGCAGATGAAGAACGGTGTTGGTAGACCCGCCCATAGCCACGTCCAACGCCACAGCGTTCTCGAACGCGGCCCGCGAGGCGATCGCCCGGGGCAGGACCGAAGCGTCGTCCCCCTCGTAGTACCGCCGGGCCAGCTCGACGACAACTGCCCCAGCCTGCTCGAACAACCCGCGCCGCATCTCGTGCGTGGCCAGCACGGACCCGTTGCCCGGCAACGCCAGCCCGATAGCCTCCGTCAGGCAGTTCATCGAGTTCGCGGTGAACATCCCCGAGCAGGACCCGCACGTGGGGCAGGCGGCCCGCTCGATCGCGTCCAGCTGGTCATCCGAGACGGACGCGTCGGCGGCAGCCACCATCGCGTCGACCAGATCCAGCTTCGTCGGCACAGCCGGAGTCTTCCCGGCCTCCATCGGCCCGCCAGACACGAAAACGACCGGGATGTTCAGCCGCAGCGCCGCCAGCAGCATCCCCGGCGTGATCTTGTCGCAGTTCGAGATGCACACCAGCGCGTCGGCACAGTGCGCCTGCACCATGTACTCCACCGCGTCCGCGATCAGCTCCCGCGACGGCAGCGAGTAGAGCATGCCGCCATGCCCCATCGCGATCCCGTCGTCCACGGCGATCGTGTTGAACTCCTTCGCGACCCCGCCAGCCTCCGCCACGGCCCCCGCCACGATCTTGCCGACGTCCCGCAGGTGCACGTGCCCGGGTACGAACTGGGTGAAGCTGTTGGCGATGGCGACGATCGGCTTCCCGAAGTCGGAGTCCGTCATGCCGGTGGCGCGCCACAGGGCGCGGGCACCGGCCATGTTCCGGCCATGCGTGGATGTCTTCGACCGCAGCTCAGGCATACCGATCAGTGTTCCACCGCCCCCGTGCCCCCGCCAAAGACGAACCCCTCCCCGCCCACCTGACGGGACACGGCATCGAAGCCCGCAGAATCGCCTGACGGATAACGGACACGCTGTCCGGCCCGGATGGGCGAAAAGTTCGGCAGAGTAGTAAGCGTGCCCCCTCGCACGTTTACCCCGCTGATCAAGGCGCCGTGGCTGGCGGCAGGCCTGGGTTCCGCGCTGCTCGCGACCGGGCTGGCGCTCGGTGCGACGACGCGGCTCGCGGTCCGCCTGATCACGACCGGCGGCACACTCGCCACGCTGCTCTGCCTGACCGGCCTGCTCACCCTCGCCGTGGCCACCTGGAGCCAGCGTCTCCGCTACGTCCTGGACGGCCTGATCGTGGCCGGCAGCGGCATCTTCCTCTTCTACCTGCTCATCCTCGGCCCGTCCGGCCTGAGCAGCCCGCCACCGGTGATCACGGCCCTGGCCTGGGTCGCCGCCGCGGCCTCCGGCATCGGAGCCGTCGCCTATCTGAGATCCAACCCGCCCAGAACCCCGATCGCCGTCGTGGCCACCGCCGTCCCGGCACTCCCGGCCGCGTGCTTCGTCCTGGCTTTCGCTTTCTGGTACCGGATGACAGCCCTCACCACCCTCGGCCTGCTCCTCATGGCCGCGGCCTTCGCCTTCCTGCTCCTGGCCGCGCACCGCGCGGCGCACCACATCCCCGCCCCGGCACCCACGGGCCACGCCACCCTCCCGCGCCTCGGCACCGGACTGTCCACTGTGCCCGTGGCCGCCGCCCTGATCGCCGCCCTGTACTGGGTTCTCATGGCAGGCCCCCTCCCCGCCCACATGGCGTACGGCGCGACGGCCATCGCGGCGGCGCTGATCGGCCGGCAGGCGCTGACCATGCGCGACGCCCGCCGGTACGCCGACGAGCTCGCCGTCCGGGAGGCGCACTTCCGCTCGATCGTCTCCGGTGCCTCCGACATGACACTGATCCTGGACAGCACCCTCACCACCACCTGGCTGTCGCCTTCGGCCTCCCGCAGGCTCGGTGACGGCCAGTGTTTCCTCCGCCTCACCCACCCCGAGGACGCCGAGATGGTGGTGGGCCGCCTCCGGCAGGTCCTCGACGGCAGCGGCGGGACGGAGAGCCGCCTCGACAGCCGGATCCTCGACACGAGCGGCATCTGGCGGGACATCGAGTCGACGATCAGCGACCAGCGGCACGTTCCGCAGGTCGGCGGCCTGGTCATGCACAGCCGCGACGTCACGGAGCGCAAGCGGCTTGAGCGCGAGCTGGCCCAGATGGCGTTCACCGACCCGCTGACCGGCCTCGGTAACCGCCGCGCGCTGCTCAGCACGCTCGCCGAGGTCCGTGGCCGGACGTGCACGCTCCTCACTCTCGACCTCGACGGCTTCAAGAACGTCAACGACGTCCGTGGACACGACGTCGGCGACGCCGTCCTCGCGCAGGTCGCCTCGCGCCTGCGGGCCAACCTCCGTCCCGGCGACGTCCCGACCCGCCTCGGCGGCGACGAGTTCGCCGTGCTGATGTGGTCGCCTCCCGACCGCGCGACCTCCGTCGCCGAACGCCTCCGCCGGATCCTCAGCACGCCGTACGAGGTCGGCGACCTCACCGTCTTCCTCTCCGCCAGCATCGGCCTGGCCGGCTGCCGGACGGCGGAGGACGTGCCGACCCTGCTCCGCAACGCCGACATCGCGCTGCGGTCGGCCAAGCGCGGCGGCAAGAACAGGGTCGAGGAGTACGACCACGCCTACGCGCTCTGGATGGCCCGCCGGATGGAGCTGGCCCAGGAGCTGCGCGGTGCGGCGGAGCGCGGCGAGCTCTCCTTCGTGTACCAGCCGATCCTCACCCTCGCCTCCCGCCGCCTGATCGGGGTGGAAGCCCTGCTGCGCTGGCGGCACCCGCGTCTCGGGGTGGTCGAGCCGGGCGAGTTCATCCCGGTCGCCGAGGAGTCGAGCCTGGTCGCCGACCTCGGTACCTGGGCGCTGCACGAGGCGTGCAGGCAGCTGTCCGTCTGGCTGCGGGCCGGGTACGACCTGTGGGTCTCCGTCAACGTGTCGACCAGTCACATCCAGGCCCCCGAGTTCCCCGGCCTGCTGAACACCGCGCTCCGCGCCCACCGGGTCCCCAGCGGCCGGCTGGTCCTGGAGGTCACGGACCACCGGGTGACCCGGGGTTCCGGTGCGCTCGCCGACCGGATCGCCGACGTACGGGCGATGGGGGTGCGGGTGGCCCTCGACGACTTCGGCGCCGGTCACTCCTCGCTGGCCCAGCTCCGCACGCTCCCCGTCGACATCGTGAAGATCGACGAGAACCTCGAATCCCTCGCCGACATCGTCGTGCAGCTCGGCAGGCGCCTGGGCCTGGAGGTGATCGTGGAGGGTATCGAGGAGCCGGCCCAGCTCACCTCGTTGCTGGCGGCGGGCTGCGAGCTGGGCCAGGGTTATCTGCTCGGCCATCCGATGCCCGCCGAGCACCTCGAAGCCCTGCTCGCCGATTCCGACCCGCCCCCGGTCCAGCTCGATCCGGTGCAGCAGGCCAGCCCCATTCCGCAGCAGGACCAGCTCCGCCACGGCCTCAGCCAGCGGCTCCGCGAAACCTATGACCATGATGTGGGACAAGTTGACTCAGCGCATGAGATGAGGCAGGCTTGACCGCATGCTGAAGACCCAGCGGATCGTACTTAGCTAAGCGCGCCGTCGAAACCCGACGACGCGCTCCCGCCCCGTGCATCGCACGAGGGCGGTTTTTGTTGCTCCGGACCCTGCCGTCCGGTGGCACCAGCTCCGTCACGCTGCTCGCAAGCTCACGCAAATGGGGATGTACCCGATGACCAGACCACAACTCACCGCGCGGCCGGCCCCCGAGCCGGTCACCCGCGCCCTCACCGGTGCGCAGTCGCTCGTCGCGTCGCTGGAGGCGCTCGGCGTAGAGGTAGTCTTCGGCATTCCGGGCGGGGCGATCCTCCCGGCGTACGATCCGCTGTTCGACTCGACGGTCCGGCACATCCTGGTCCGGCACGAGCAGGGCGCAGGCCACGCCGCGACCGGCTACGCGCAGGCCACCGGCAAGGTCGGCGTGTGCATGGCGACGTCCGGCCCCGGGGCGACCAATCTGGTGACCCCGATCGCCGACGCCTACATGGACTCGGTGCCGATCGTGGCGATCACCGGCCAGGTGTCGCGGTCGGCGATCGGCACGGACGCCTTCCAGGAGGCGGACATCCACGGCATCACCATGCCGATCACCAAGCACAACTACCTGGTGCAGGACGGCGCGGACATCCCGCGGGTCCTCGCGGAGGCCTTCCACATCGCCAGCACGGGCCGTCCGGGCCCGGTCCTCGTCGACATCCCGAAGGACGTGCTGCAGGCGCAGACCACGTTCGCCTGGCCGCCCGCGATGGACCTGCCCGGCTACCGTCCCACCACGCAACCCCACAACAAGCAGATCCGCGAGGCCGCGAAGCTGATCGCCTCGGCCCGCCGCCCTGTCCTGTACGTCGGCGGCGGTGTCCTCAAGGCCGGCGCCACCGAGGAGCTCAAGGAGCTCGCGGAGCTGACCGGCGCCCCGGTCGTCACGACGCTCATGGCCCGTGGCGCGTTCCCTGACAGCCACCCGCAGCACCTGGGCATGCCGGGCATGCACGGCACCGTCGCGGCTGTCTACGCCCTCCAGAAGGCCGACCTGCTCGTCACCCTCGGCGCCCGTTTCGACGACCGGGTGACCGGCAAGCTGGACAGTTTCGCCCCGGACGCAGCCGTGATCCACGCGGACATCGACCCGGCGGAGATCGGCAAGAACAGGCACGCCGACGTCCCGATCGTCGGCGACGCCAAGGTGATCATCCGATCCCTGATCGACACCGTCCAGGGCAAGGCGCCGATCTCGGCCTGGTGGGAGCAGCTGGACGACATCCGTGGCCGCTACCCCCTCGGGTACGCCGAGCACACCGACGGCACTCTCGCCCCGCAGTACGTGATCCAGCGGATCGGCCAGCTGGCCGGCCCGGAGGCGATCTACGCGACGGGCGTCGGCCAGCACCAGATGTGGGCCTCGCAGTTCATCTCGTACGAGCACCCGGGCACGTTCCTCAACTCCGGCGGCCTCGGCACGATGGGCTACGCGGTACCGGCGGCGATGGGCGCGAAGGTCGGCCGGCCGGACACCCCGGTCTGGGCGATCGACGGCGACGGCTGTTTCCAGATGACCAACCAGGAGCTCGCGACGTGTGCCCTGGAGGGCATCCCTGTCAAGATCGCGGTCATCAACAACGGCAACCTGGGCATGGTCCGGCAGTGGCAGACGCTGTTCTACGACGGCCGCTACTCCAACACCAATCTCGGCACCCACCAGCACCGCATTCCCGACTTCGTCAAGCTCGCGGAGGCCCTGGGCTGTGTCGGCCTGCGCTGCGAGTCCGAGTCGGAGGTCGACGACGTGATCAAGCAGGCGATGGAGATCAACGACCGCCCGGTCGTCATCGACTTCATCGTCGGCAAGGACGCGATGGTCTGGCCGATGGTCCCGGCTGGCACCAGCAACGACGAGATCCTGTTCGCCCGTGGCGTCCGCCCGGCCTTCGACGAGGGAGACGACTGCTAGATGAGTAAGCACACCCTCTCTGTCCTGGTGGAGAACAAGCCCGGCGTCCTGGCCCGCGTCGCAGCGCTCTTCTCCCGCCGTGGGTTCAACATCGACTCGCTCGCCGTCGGCGAGACGGAGCAGCCCGGCATCTCGCGGATCACGCTGGTGGTCGACGCGGCCGAGCAGCCTCTCGAACAGGTCACCAAGCAGCTCAACAAGCTGGTCAACGTCCTCAAGATCGTCGAGCTCGATCCGGCGGCCTCCGTCCAGAGGGAGATCCTCCTGGTCAAGGTCCGCGCCGACCTCACGAGCCGCTCGCACGTGCTGGAGACAGTCACCCTGTTCCGTGCGAAGGTCGTCGACGTCTCACCAGACACCGTCGTCATCGAGGCCACCGGCCCCAAGGAGAAGCTCGAAGCCCTGCTCCGCCTCCTCGAACCGTTCGGCATCAAGGAGATGGTCCAGTCCGGCCTCGTCGCCGTGGGCCGCGGCGCGAAGTCCATCACCTCAGGCACCACGACGCTCCGCGCCGCCTGAACCCCAAACCCCGAAAACCTCCACTTTGTACCTGCGCAGAAAAGGCTTCCACCATGGTGAACGTGTACTACGACGATGACGCCGACCTCGCCCTGATCCAGGGCCGGAAGGTCGCCGTCCTGGGCTACGGCAGCCAGGGCCACGCGCACGCCCTGTCCCTGCGCGACTCCGGCGTGGACGTCCGGGTCGGGCTGCCCGAGGGTTCCAAGAGCCGCCCGAAGGCCGAGGAGCAGGGGCTGCGCGTGCTCACCCCGGCCGAGGCCGCGGCCGAAGCCGACCTGATCATGGTCCTGGCTCCGGACACCGTGCAGCGCAGCCTGTACGCCGAGGCCATCGCCCCGCACCTCACCGCTGGCAAGGCCCTCGCCTTCGGCCACGGCCTGAACATCCGGTACGGCCTCATCCAGCCCCCGGCCGACGTCGACGTCATCATGATCGCGCCGAAGGGCCCGGGTCACCTGGTCCGCCGCCAGTTCGCCGACGGCAAGGGCGTGCCGTGCCTGATCGCCGTCCACCAGGACGCGACCGGCTCCGCCAAGCAGCTCGCCCTCGCGTACGCGGCCGGCATCGGCGGCGCACGGGCCGGCGTCATCGAGACGACGTTCACCGAGGAGACGGAGACCGACCTGTTCGGTGAGCAGGCCGTCCTCTGCGGCGGCGTCGCCGACCTCGTCAAGAACGGCTTCGAGGTCCTGACCGAGGCCGGGTACGCCCCCGAGGTCGCCTACTTCGAGTGCCTCCACGAGCTCAAGCTGATCGTCGACCTCCTGTACGAGGGCGGCCTGTCGAAGATGAACTACTCGGTCTCCGACACCGCCGAGTACGGCGGCTACACCCGCGGCCCCCGCGCCGTCAGCAGCGTCTCCAAGGCGGAGATGAAGAAGATCCTGGCCGAGATCCAGGATGGCACCTTCGCCCGCGAGTGGATCGCCGAGGACGACGCAGGCCGGCCGAACTTCGCGAAGCTCCGCGAGGCCAACGCGACCCACCCGATCGAAGAGGTCGGGGAGAAGCTGCGCAACATGATGTCCTGGGTCCACAACCCCATCACCGAGACGGCATAGGTGGTGCCGACCCGCTGAGAGCGAATCTGGACTGCGCAGAACGGCTTCCCACGTACAACACCGGTACGAGGGAAGCCGTTCTGCTTGCCAGATTCACTCTCAGCGGGCCACCTCGCCTTAGATCAAGATCAAACCCAAGATCAAGATCAAACCCGAAAGATCACGGGCGAAACACTCAGACCCTCGTTTCGTTTCTCACGGGGTGGGACGTAGGATCGGAACCCGGAAGGCCCGGACGTATAGAGATTCCGGAGAAGCGGGGCGCAGCGTGGCGTTCCTGCCAGCCGCCACTTCATGATCCGCGAGGACAAGCATGAACCTTCCCGCCACGCGTCCCGTTGTCCTGATCGCCGAGGAGCTCGCGCCGAGCGCGCTGGCCGTCCTCGGTGACGACTTCGACGTCCGCCACGTTGACGGCACCGACCGCCCCGCGCTGCTGGCCGCCCTGGCCGACGCCGACGCGGTCCTGATCCGCAGCGCGACCCAGATCGACGCCGAGGCCATCGAGGCCGCCACCCGCCTGACCGTGGTCGCGCGGGCCGGCGTCGGCCTCGACAACGTCGACGTACCGGCGGCCACCGCCAAGGGCGTCATGGTCGTCAACGCCCCCACCTCCAACATCGTCTCGGCGGCTGAGCAGGCGGTCACCCTGCTGCTCGCTGTCGCCCGCCACACCGTGCCGGCGGCCAGCGCGCTGCGCGGCGGCGAGTGGAAGCGTTCCAAGTACACCGGTGTGGAGATCTTCGACAAGACGGTGGGCGTCGTCGGCCTCGGCCGGATCGGCGTGCTGTTCGCGCAGCGCATGGCGGCCTTCGGCGTGAAGCTGATCGCCTACGACCCCTACCTGCAGCCGGCCCGCGCCGCCCAGCTCGGCGTCAGGCTGGTCACCCTCGACGAACTGCTCGCCGAGGCCGACTTCATCTCGATCCACCTCCCCAAGACCAAGGAGACGGTGGGCCTGATCGGCGCCAAGGAGCTGGCCAGGACGAAGAAGGGTGTCCGGATCGTCAACGCTGCCCGTGGTGGCCTGATCGACGAGCAGGCGCTCGCCGACGCGCTCGCCAGCGGTCACGTCGGCGGCGCGGGCCTCGACGTGTTCGTCAAGGAGCCCTGCACCGACTCCCCGCTCTTCGCCTTCGAGAACGTGGTCGCCGTCCCGCACCTCGGAGCCTCCACAGTGGAAGCCCAGGACAAGGCGGGCCTCGCCGTCGCCAAGAGCGTGAAACTGGCGCTCGAGGGCGAGTTCGTCCCCGACGCGGTCAACGTCCAGGCTGGTGGCGTCGTCCACGAGGACATCCGTCCCCTCCTGCCCCTGGCCGAGAAGCTCGGCAAGGTCTTCACCGCTGTCGCTGCGGGCACCCCGGCCAGCGTCATCGTCGAGGTCCGCGGTGAGGTCTCGGAGCACGACGTCTCGGTTCTCCAGCTCGCCGCGAGCAAGGGCCTGTTCACCGACGTCGTGGCCGAGCAGGTCACCTACGTGAACGCGCCGCTGCTGGCCAAGGAGCGGGGCGTGGAGATCACCCTCGCCACGCACGGCGACAGCCCCGAATACCCCAACCTGCTGACCCTGCGCGGCATCCTGGCCGATGGCCGCACGCTCACCGTTTCCGGTACCCGGACAGCCGGCCCCCGCGAGGTCGAGAAGCTCACCGAGCTCGACGGCTTCGACCTCGACGTCCCGGCCGAGGGCCACGTGCTCTTCTTCCGGTACGCCGACCGCCCCGGCGTCGTCGGCACGATCGGCGGCATCCTCGGCGTGGCCGGGGTGAACATCGCCGGCATGCAGGTGGCCCGGATCGAGGCTGGCGGAGAGGCGCTGATGGCCCTGGCCGTCGACTCGCCCGTCCAGCCGGAGCTGCTGGAGCGTTCGGCAGAGGTGATCGGCGCGAGCCGCGCCAGCGCCGTCGCCCTGACCGACAACTAACAGCCTCTCCCACCCAATGGGAGACTCCGACCAAAACTTGAGAACCGAGATAGCGTGGCCTCCTACCAGTCAACTCAGGAGGCAGGCGTGACGCGCATCGCGGTTATCCCAGGTGACGGCATCGGCGGGGAGGTGATCGCCGAGGCGGCGAAAGTCCTCGGCGTGATCCTCCCCGACGCGCGCACCACCGAGTACGACCTGGGCGCCGAGCGCTACCTCCGCACCGGCGAGGTCCTCCCGCCCAGCGTTCAGGAGGAGCTGGCCGCGCAAGACGCGATCCTGCTCGGCGCGGTCGGCGGGCGCCCCGGCGACCCGAGTCTCCCTCCCGGCATCCTCGAACGCGGCCTGTTGCTCAAGCTCCGCTTCGACTTCGACCAGTACGTCAACCTCCGCCCTGCCCGCCTCTGGCCAGGCACCACGAGCCCCCTGGCCAACCCCGGCCCGATCGACTTCGTCGTGGTCCGCGAGGGCACCGAGGGCCTGTATGCCGGAGCCGGCGGCACCCTCCACAAGGGCAGCGCGGCCGAGGTGGCGACCGAGGAGAGCCTCAACACCCGGTACGGCGTCGAGCGCGTCATCCGCGACGCCTTCCACCGCGCCACCAAGCGCGGCAACCGGCTGACCCTGATCCACAAGTCGAACGTGCTCGTGCACGCCGGCGATCTCTGGACCCGCACGTTCAACGAGGTAGCCGAGGACTTCCCGGCCGTCACGACCAGCTACCAGCACGTGGACGCCGCCGCCATGTACCTGGTGACCAACCCGGCCCAGTACGACGTCATCGTCACCGACAACCTCTTCGGCGACATCCTCACCGACATCGCCGCCGCGGTCACCGGCGGAATCGGACTGGCCGCGTCCGGCTGCGTCAACCCGGACGGCACGTACCCGTCGATGTTCGAACCGGTGCACGGCTCCGCCCCCGACATCGCCGGCCAGGGGATCGCCGACCCGATCGCCGCCATCATGTCGGTCGCGCTCCTCCTCGACCATCTCGGCCATCCGGAGGAGTCAGCGCGGGTCACCGAGGCCGTCGCAGCCGAGCTGGCCACCCGCGTCCCGGGCACCCAGCCCAAGACGAGCGAAGTCGGCGATCGCGTCGCGGAACGGGTAGCCTAACTCTCGTTAAGCCCCCACCTGAGCACGGAGGTACGACGCCATGACCGGCGGTGACATCCTCGACTTCGAACGGCATCTGACCCCGACACCTGTTCCCGATGCCGAACGCGAGTCTCTCCTGGTCAACCCCGGCTTCGGCAAGGTGTTCACCGAGCACATGGTGACCGTGCGCTACGCGGAGTCCAAGGGCTGGTACGACGCCCGGGTCGAGCCGTTCGGCCCGATCCCGATGTCGCCGGCCACCGCGGTCCTCCACTACGCCCAGGAGATCTTCGAGGGCATGAAGGCGTACAAGACGGCCGACGGGGGAGTGACACTCTTCCGCCCGGACGCCAACGCCCAGCGCTTCGCGACCTCCGCCCGCCGGATGGCCATGCCGGAGGTCCCGGAGGACCTGTTCCTCAAGGCGATCACCGAGCTGGTCGAGGTCGACCGGGCCTGGATCCCCGGCGGCGCCGACTCCAGCCTCTACCTCCGGCCGTACATGATCGCGACAGAGGTCTTCCTCGGCGTCCGCCCCTCAGCCGAGTACCTCTTCGGCGTGATCGCCTGCCCCGTCGGCGCGTACTTCAAGGGCGGCCCCAAGCCGATCACCCTCTGGATCTCCCAGGAGTACACCCGGGCGGCCCCGGGCGGGACGGGCGCGGCCAAGTGCGGCGGTAACTACGCCACCTCGCTGGTCGCGCAGGCCGAAGCCATGAACAACGGCTGCGACCAGGTCGTCTTCCTCGACGCCGTCGAGCGCAAGTACGTCGACGAGCTCGGCGGCATGAACATCTTCTTCGTCTACGAGGACGGCACGATCATCACGCCGCCCCTCGGGACCATCCTGCCCGGCATCACCCGCGACTCGATCATCAAGCTCGCCTCCGAGCAGGGCCACAAGGTCATCGAGCGCCCGTACTCCGTCGACGAGTGGCGGGCCGACGCGGCCAGCGGCACCCTCAAGGAAGCCTTCGCCTGCGGTACGGCGGCTGTCATCACCCCGATCGGCACCCTCAAGTCGGCTGACGGCGGGTTCACCGTCGGCGACCCGGAGGCGATGGGTCCCGTGACCCACCAGCTCCGGACAGCCCTGATCGACATCCAGCAGGGCAAGGCCGCCGACACCCACGGCTGGGTCCGCCGGGTCATCTAGCCCCCGTACCCACCTCCCAGCAGTCCCCGAAAGGCCGGTCCACGGACCGGCCTTTCGCCTTTCCCGCAAGAAACCGCAGGTGAAAGCCCACCTGTACCCCCGATTTGACCTTGCGGGGACGGCCTGCGTAAAGTTCTCTCTGCCCGCAGGGAACGGGGCAAACCGGAAGGAAAGCGACCGGGAAGCCAAGCCCCAGCGAGCACCGGGAGGGGCCGATTTGGTTCGGCGCAACCGACCGGGTAAGGTACTCCAGGCGCCAGGGAGCCGGGCGAGCCGCGAAGCGGTTGGCCGGTCTGGAGCCAAGCCCCGAAAGAGAGCCGGAGCGATCCGGTGGTCAACTACGGGCAGGTAAGGTCGAGGTGAAGCTCGGAAAAACACCGAGTTGACACCGAAGAGTGAGCCTGGTAAGCTAGAACGGTTGCTCCGGCCGGAAGCGAAAGCTTCCAGGACGAAGGAGCCGATCAGTAAGAAAACAAAGCCCCCAGGGTGATCCAAAAGATCACTGAGTGGTGTGTGTTTGTTCTTTGAGAACTCAACAGGGTGTCTGAAAGTTAGTGCCAAGTTATTGATACCCCGGCCCTGGCATTGTTCAGGGCGGGATTCCTTTGGTGATACGGACAATGGCAACACATTTTAGTGATGTCAGCGGTCTGATCGCCGGGTATTGAATTCTTATTGGAGAGTTTGATCCTGGCTCAGGACGAACGCTGGCGGCGTGCTTAACACATGCAAGTCGAGCGGAAAGGCCTTTCGGGGTACTCGAGCGGCGAACGGGTGAGTAACACGTGA
>NZ_KB903826.1 GCF_000379825.1 Longispora albida DSM 44784 | reverse complement strand
CTCCGCCTACCGGTCCACGTCCTGGCGCGAAGCTCTGGCCACCGCCGGGATCCAGCACAAACGCACCCGGCCCTACCGGCCGCAAACCAACGGCAAAGTCGAACGCTTCCACCGCACCCTGGCCGACGAATGGGCCTACGCCCGCCCCTACCAGTCAGAAACCGAACGCCGGACAGCCCTCGCCGGCTTCCTCCACACCTACAATCACCACCGAGCACACACCGCACTCGGCGGCCACCCACCAGCCAGCCGCATCCCCAACCTCACGGGACAGAACATCTAGGGCCTGCCCGCTCAGTCCGTGACCGGCAGCTTCCCGCCGACCGCCTGCCGGGCGCCGAGCCGGTTACCCAGCCACCACACGGCTGCCGAGATCGCGACCACCGCCACCGCGATGCCAGCGCTCGTCGCGAAGACGCTCCCGTAGCCCTTCTCACCGGCGTTGAGGAACGGGTACGGGTACCAGCCGGTGATCTCGCCGCGGATCAGCGAGTACACCAGGTAGACGATCGGGAAGAGCAGCCAGGTCGCGGCCTGGCGGACGGTCAGCCGGGCCCGGGGCGGCTGGAGCAGCCAGTCGAGGATCACCACGACCGGCATGACCTGGTGGATCACCGTGTCGACCCAGGGGATGGTCACCCCGACGACGGACGGGGTGCCGGACAGCAGCAGGGCGTACACGATCCCGGTCACGGTCATGTAGACCACCGCGGCCCCGCGCAGCGCGCCCTGAACCGGCCGGGAGACGCTGGCCAGGAAGACGACCGCGGCGAAGATGTTGCTCAGGTTCGTGAAGAAGCTGAAGAAGCTGACCACATTGAACGCTGGCCGCTCGGCCGAGACCACGAGCTGGGTACCGATCGCCACCAGCGTCAGCAGCGCGAACGCGACCCGGTAGCCGCTGACCAGCCAGGACGGGAGCCTCATCCCGCGATCCTATGCGCGCTCGCCCCGTCACACCGCCGAAACCGCCCAGCGCGCCACGGAACGCAGGACGGGCGGGTACCCGGTCCAGGTACCCGCCCGCCGTGCAGATTGCCCTACTCGTAGGAGATAGCCCGCAGCACGTCCGTCCGCGCCGCCCGGATGGCCGGGATGAACGCCGCGATCACGCCGACGACCGCCGCCACGATCAGGTAGGCGATGACCGTGCCCCACGGCAGCGCGAAGACCTTGATGCCGATGTCGTGCAGCGCGCGGATCACGGCCCAGCCGAGCCCGATGCCGACCGCGATGCCGAGGATCGCCCCGAACACCGAGATCACGACCGACTCCACGGTCACCATGCCCATCATCTGGCCACGGCTCATGCCGACCGCGCGGAGCATGCCCAGTTCCCTCGTCCGCTCGATCATGGACAGCGCCAGCGTGTTGATCACGCCGAGTACCGCGATGATCATGGCGAGGCCGAGCAGGATCTGCACCATCGTCAGCAGGCCGTCGAGCCCCTTGGTCTGCTGCTCGACGTACGAGCTGACGTCGGCGGCCGAGACGTCAGGGCTGTCGGCGAGGATCTTGTCGATGCTCGCCTGCACCTCGGAGACCTTGGCCCCGCTGGCCAGCTTGATGTACGCGATGGCCGGGTTGGTCGCCTGGAAGTTCTTCGTCGCCTCCTGAGGCAGGACGAACCCGTTCAGCAGCGTCGACTTCTTGAAGACCCCGGCGACGGTGTAGGTCACCGGCTCGCCCCTGGAGGTCTGGATCTGCACGGTACCGCCGGCCGACAGCTTCTTGTCCTTGGCCGTGTCCTCGTCGACCACGAGCTGACCAGCCTGGAGCTGCCCGAGCGAACCGCCGGAGACCTTCAGGTTGAACATCTGCGCCGTGGCAGGCAGGTCGTTCACCGCGTAGACGAAGCCGTTCTCGCCGTTGATCTTCGCGCCGTCGAAGTACAGCGCGCTGACCGACGAGACGCCCGGCGTGCTCTTGGCCTGGTCGATCACCGAACCGGCGAAGGTCGGCGGCACCGGGCCGGTCTGCTCGCCCGCGATGATCAGCTCGGCGTTCAGCCCGGTGTTGTACATGTCCGAGATGCTCGCCTTGAAGGAGCTGATGATCACGCTGACCCCGGTGACCAGCGCGATGCCGATCATCAGAGCCGCAGCGGTGATCGCCGTCCGGCGCGGGTTACGCGCGGAGTTGCCCCGGCCCAGCTTGCCCGGCATCGACCAGGAGAACAGCGCGCCGAGCACCGAGACCACCGGCTTGCTGATGATCGGGGTCAGCAGCGCGACGCCGATGAAGCTGAGCAGCAGCCCGCCGCCGAGCAGGAGCCAGAAGCTGTCCCCGGCGTCGCCGGCCAGCGCCACCCACAGCCCGGCCACGCCCAGCGCGGTTACGACCAGGCCGGAGATGGTCACCTTGGTCAGCGGCTTGACGGTATTGGCGGCGTCGCGCATCGCGGCGATCGGCGGGATCCGGGAGGCACGCAGGGCCGGAGCCAGCGCGGCGACCGCGGTGATGCCCACACCGATCACGAACGAGGCGATGATGGCGGACGGCGGCACGACCAGGCCCGCCGACGGCAGGTCGCCACCTGCCAGCTTCGTGAGCAGCCAGCCGACCCCGATGCCGAGCACCAGGCCCAGCACGGAGGAGATCAGGCCGATCACGAGCGCCTCGAGCAGCACGGAACCGATCACCTGGCCGCCACCGGCGCCGAGGGCCCGCATCAGGGCGAGTTCCCTGGTCCGCTGGGCGACGATGATCGAGAACGTGTTGATGATCAGGAAGATGCTGACGAACAGCGAGACGCCGGCGAACCCGAGGAACACGTTCCGGAAGATGTTCATCAGCGGTTCGAGGGCCTTGGCCTGGTCCTTGCCCAGCTCCTCGCCCGTCTTCACCACGTACGTGTCGCCGAGCGCCGCCTGCACGTCAGCCTTGAGCTTCGCCTTCGACACGCCGTCGGCGGCCTTCACGTCGATCCAGGTGAAGAAGCCGGGCTTGTCCAGCAGCAGCTGCTGGGCTGCCGGGGTGGTGAAGGCGATGGTGTGCTCGCCGCCGATCGAGTCCCGGTTGCCCGAGTACCCGACGATGCCGACGATCTTGAATTCCTTCTTCGTCTGGAGCGTCAGCACGCCCACCGTGTCGCCCACCTTGTACCGGGACGAGCTCGCCAGCGCGGCGTTGATCGCGATCTCGTCGTCAGCCTCGGGGCCACGGCCCTCGCGGAGCTTGACGATCTCGTCCTCGCCGACCCAGTTCGTGGCGACCCGGGCCTGGCTCGGCACGACCTTGCCGTTCTTGCCGATCAGCCGGGCGCCGTCGGAGTAGACGACACCGGTCGCCGACTTGACCCCGGGCAGGCCCTTGACCTTGTCCACCTCCGAGGCCTGGATCGGGTCGGCCTGGCCGGGCGCTCCGTCCTCCCGCTGGAGGTTCGGCTTGTGGCTGGCCTGGACGTCCGTCGCCTCGTAGATGTTCGCGAAGAGGCTGTCGAGGGACTTGTTCAGCGTCGAGGACAGCACGAGTGACCCCGCGACGAACATGACGCCGAGCACCACGGCCAGCGCCGAGAGCGTGAGCCTGAGCTTGCGGGACAGCAGGCTCTTCATGGTCGCCTTGAGCATCAGACGTCACCACTGTGCGCGTGCGGGTCCAGGCTCTTGAGCTTGTCGTGGACCTGGTCGACGGTCGGCGAGAGCAGCTCGTCGACGATCTGCCCGTCGGCGAGGAAGATGACCCGGTCGGCGTAGGACGCGGCGGTCGGGTCGTGGGTGACCATGACGATCGTCTGGCCGAACTCGCGGACCGAGTTGCGCAGGAAGCCCAGCACCTCGGCGCCCGAGCGGGAGTCGAGGTTACCGGTCGGCTCGTCGGCGAAGATCACGTCGGGGCGGCTGACCAGGGACCTGGCGCACGCGACCCGCTGCTGCTGGCCGCCGGACAGCTCGGTCGGCTTGTGGCTCAGCCGCTCCTCGAGCCCGACCGTCTTGATGACCGTCTGGTACCAGTCCTTGTCCGGCTTGCGGCCGGCGATGGACAGCGGCAGGAGGATGTTCTCCTCGGCCGTCAGGGTGGGCAGCAGGTTGAACTGCTGGAAGATGAAGCCGATCTTGTCGCGGCGCAGCTTGGTGAGCCCGCTGTCGGACAGCTTGGTGACCTGGGTGCTGCCCACGTACACGTCACCGCGCGTGACGGTGTCCAGGCCCGCCAGGCAGTGCATCAGGGTCGACTTACCGGACCCGGAGGGCCCCATGATGGCGGTGAACTCGCCCTGGGCCAGCTCGACGCTGACGCCCCTCAGCGCGATCACCTGCGCCTCGCCGTGGCCGTAGACCTTCCACACGTCCACCGCACGGGCGGCGGCTGGCTTTATAGCGGTAGTCACTGCTTGTCCCCTTTGTCCCCGTGCCGGAGTATCTAAGGGTGACAGTAGGCCCGCCGCACGCTCCGTGAGTCCTGCTCCGGAATGTTTCTCACTCCGCCTCGGGAAGGAGACGGCCTAGGTGTTCGGTCGTACCAGGCCCGACTCGTAGGCCAGCACGACAGCCTGTACCCGGTCCCGGAGATTGAGCTTGGTCAGCACATGCCCGACATGCGTCTTGACCGTCGTCTCCGACACCGACAGCTCCCGCGCGATCTCCGCATTGGACAGTCCCCTGGCCATCAGCCCGAGCACCTCGCGCTCACGCTCGGTCAGCGTGCCGAGCGCCTTGGCCGGGGTGGCGTTCGGGTCTGGCAGGTGCTCGACGACCTGGTCGAGCAGGCGGCGCAGCAGGCGCGGCGCGACGACGGCCTCGCCTGCCGACACGGTACGGATGGCGGTGACCAGGTCCTCGGCCGGCACGTCCTTGGCGAGGAACCCGCTCGCCCCGGCCCGCAGCGCGCCGACCACGTACTCGTCGAGATCGAAGGTCGTGAGGATCAGCACCCGTACCGGCAGGCGGAGGTCCACAATGGCCTTCGTCGCGGCGACGCCGTCCATCCGGGGCATCCGGATGTCCATGAGCACCACGTCCGGCAGGAGGCGGCGGGCCAGCTCGACGGCTTCCGCCCCGTCGCCGGCCTCGCCGACGATGTCCAGATCGGCCTCCGCCCCGAGGACCATCCGGAACCCGGTCCGGAGGAGGGGCTGGTCGTCCACGAGGAGGACCCGGATCGGCAGCTGGCTGCTATTCACATTCGGTGACGCTACCTGGTCGGTCAACGGGGATGGTGGCCGCGACCCGGAATCCGCCACCGGGACGTGGCCCGAGCCGCAGCTGGCCGCCGTAGAGCGCGACGCGCTCGCGGATGCCGACCAGGCCGTGCCCGGACTGGTTGGGCGCGACGCCCGGCCCGCGCCCGTCGTCGAGGACCTCCACGGTCAGCTCCTGGGGACCGAAGCCCAGCCGGACCTCCGAGCTGGCCTGCCCGGCGTGCTTGAGCGTGTTGGTGAGCGCTTCCTGCACGATCCGGAAGATGGTCAGCGCCACGCCCGGGTCGAGGTCGTACGGCTCGCCCTCCACGACCAGCTCGATCCGCAGGCCGGCCTCACGCAGCTGTTCCACCAGGGACTCCACGCCGGTGAGGCCCGGCTGCGGAGCGAGGTCGGGCTGGTCGTCGTCGGCGCGGAGGATGTTCAGCAGGCGGCGCAGCTCGCGCAGCGTCGTGCGGCCCGTCTCCTCAATCGTGGCCAGCGCGGCGTCGGCGGCTCCCGGGTTGGCCGACATGCTCCGGCGCGCCCCGGTGGCCAGGATGCCCATCACGCTCACATGGTGGGCGACGACGTCGTGCAGCTCGCGGGCGATCCGCCGCCGCTCGTCGGCCACCGCCTGGTCGGCCAGCGCCTGGCGGGTCGTCTCCGCGATCCTGGTCCGCTCCTGGAGGTCGCGCTCGTGGCTGCGCCTGGTGTGCATGTACAGGCCGACGAACAGCGTGATCGCCAGGAAGAGCATGTTGACGGAGAGCACGATCGCCTTGTTGTTCAGCCATTCCGGCCCCGGGGCCGGCCTGAACTCCAGCGAGATGAGATACACCACAGTGGACGGCGGCCAGAGCACGGCGACGGCGGCCAGCGCCCGGCGGAGCGGCCAGTACGCGGCGACGGTGTAGGTCAGCACCATCACCGACATGGACTCCGCACCCGACCAGCGGAAGATCGCCCCCGCGATGGAGAGCACGACGGTCAGCGCGATGGCCGTACGCAGCCACTTCCGCCGGATCACGATCGGCACCAGCCCGGCGATGGTGGCGGCCACCGCGACCGGCGCAGACACCTCCGGCATGTACATCCCGCCGCTGCTCAGCCAGCCCAGGCCCTGGAAGCCCAGCAGCCCGGCGGCCAGCACGGCGTCGGCGGCCAGCGGCTGACCACGCAGCCAGCCGGCCACCCGCGTGAAGAACGAACTGCTCACTCCGGCGCCACCTCGGGGAACGGCGGCGGGCTGCCACCGAACTCCGGGCAGTGTGCCTGATGCTTGCACCAGCCGCACAGCTTGCTCGGCTGGGGACGGAACTCCCTGGCTGCGGTGGCCGCGGTGATCGCCTTCCACAGCGCCTCGAGGTTGCGCTCGAACCGCTGCAGCTCCTCCGGGCCGTCGGGGTGGTAGTCGCACACCGCCCGGTCCTTCAGGTACAGCAGGCGCAGCGCCCGGGGCACCACGCCCCGCGTACGCCACAGCATCAGCGCGTAGAACTTGAGCTGGAACAGCGCCTTGGCCTCGAACGCCTCACGCGGAGCGCTGCCGGTCTTGTAGTCGACCACCCGCAGGTCCCCGGCCGGTGAGGCGTCGAGCCGGTCGATGAACCCGCGCAGCAGCAGCCCGGAGGGCAGCTCGGCCTCGACCATGCTCTCCCGCTCGGCGGGCTCCAGCCTGGCCGGGTCCTCCAGGGTGAAATACCCCTCCAGCAGCTCGGCCGCCGACTCCAGCCAGCCCTCCGGCACCTCGCCGCCCTCGAAGACGCCGGCGATCTCCGGCTCCTCCTCGCGCATCCGCTCCCATGCCGGGCCGACCATCAGCGCGGCCTGGGCCGGGGTGCGCTCGGCCGCCGGGAGGTCGAACAGCCGCTCCAGCACCGCGTGCACCAGGGTGCCCCTGGCCATCTCCGGCGTGGGGAGCTCCGGGAGGCGGTCGATGGCCCGCAGCCGGTACAGCAGGGGGCAGGTCTTGAAATCCGCGGCCCGGGACGGGGAGAGCGCGACCCGTCGTGTCTCCGCGTCCGTCGTCGTCATGGCGTACACACTAGGGGAAGGGGCTGACAAATCCCGCCGCACGTACCGGCCCCGCGGCCGAACTACGATCGGTGCGATGAGCGGACAACGACGCCCGGCGGGCCTGCGGATCGGCAACGTGTTCGGTGTCCCCGTGTTCCTGAGCGCTTCCTGGCTGCTCCTGGCGGCCCTGGTGGTGTACGCGTACGGCGGGATCGTCTCCGACCACCTCCCGGAGCTGGGCACGCTCGCCGCGTACGGGATAGCCCTGGTCTTCGTTTTCCTGCTCCTGCTCTCCGTCCTCCTCCACGAGCTGGGCCACGCGCTCGTCTGCCGCCGCTTCGGTATCGGTGTGCGCGGCATCACCCTCGAGCTGCTCGGCGGTTATACGGAGATGGAGTCGGAGGCGCCCAGCCCGAAAGCCGAGTTCCTCGTCGCGGCGGCAGGCCCGGCGATCTCGGCGGTGCTCGGTGGCGGCGGGCTCGTCTGGCTGCTCAGCACGGACCCGAACACGGTCGGCCGCGAGCTGGCGTTCCAGGTCGCGGTGAGCAATCTGCTGGTCGCGGTGTTCAACATGCTGCCGGGCCTGCCGCTGGACGGCGGCCGGGTGCTGCGGGCGATGGTCTGGGGTTTCAGCCGTGACCAGCACCTGGGCACGATCGCCGCAGGCTGGACGGGCCGCGTGATCGCGATCGCCGTGGCCGCCGTCGCGGCGTTCGGGGTGGCGACCGGCTGGCTGACGCTGTTCGGCGCGCTGTTCACCGGCTTCGTTGTGCTCGTCCTGTGGACCGGGGCGTCGTCGTCGATCCGGGCCGGGGGAGTGATGCGCCGTGTCCCGGCCATCGACCTGCGGGCGCTGACCCGCCCCCTGGCCGCCGTCCCGTCAGGTACGCCGCTGTCCGAGGCGCTCCGCCAGGCCGCAGCCGTGCAGGCCGGCGGCATCGTCATCACCGACAGTTCCGGTACCCCGATCGCGCTGGTGCGCTGGCCGGCCGCCCTCGCCGTACCAGCCGAACGCCGCCCCTGGCTCACCGCCGAGAACGTCGCCCGTGACATCGCAGGGGTACAACGCCTGTCGATCGGCATGGACGGCGCGGCTGTGGCGGCCGTCGTGCGGGCCAACCCGGCTGGGGAGTACCTGGTGACCGACGGGCAGGATGTCATGGGCGTCCTCCGCACGGAGGACCTGGCAGCCATGCTCGAACCGAGGAGACAACGCAAGTGATGCAGCCGCGTGGACCTTTCCGCCCCGGCGACCGGGTGCAGCTCACCGACCCGAAGGGCCGGATGCACACGATCGTGCTGGAACCGGGCAAAGAGTTCCACACCCACCGGGGGGCGCTGGCCCACGACGACATCATCGGCCTGCCGGAGGGCTCCGTCCTCACCTCGGTCGGCGGCACCGCCTACCTGGCCCTGCGCCCGCTGCTCGCCGACTACGTGCTGAGCATGCCGCGCGGTGCCCAGGTGATCTACCCGAAGGACGCCGCGCAGATCGTCGCGCTCGGCGACATCTTCCCCGGCGCCCGTGTGCTGGAGGCCGGCGCGGGTTCCGGTGCGCTGAGCTGCTCGCTGCTCCGCGCGATCGGCCCGAACGGCACGCTGATCTCGTACGAGATGCGAGAGGATTTCGCCGAGATCGCCCGGAAGAATGTGGAAAACTTCCTCGGGGGACCGCAGCCGACCTGGGACCTGCGGCTCGGCGATGTCGCGACGTTCGGCGAGGGCGACATCGACCGGGTCATCCTCGACATGCTGACTCCGTGGGAGATGCTCGACATGGTCGAGAAGGCGCTCATTCCCGGCGGGGTGCTGATCGGCTACGTCGCGACCACCACCCAGCTGTCTGAGCTGTGCGAGGCGCTGCGCGAACGCGGCGGCTGGACCGAGCCGCACGCCTGGGAGAGCATGATCCGCGACTGGCACCTGGAGGGGCTGGCCGTCCGCCCGGAGCACCGGATGATCGCGCACACCGCGTTCCTGGTCACGGCCCGCAAGCTCGCCCCCGGCGTGGTGGCGCCGCCGCGGCGGCGCAAGCCCAGCAAGGGCATCGAGGCGTACCAGGAGCGCAAGGCCCTCCTGGACGCGGCCACAGCGGCCGCCGCCGCCACAGCCGAAGGGGAACCCGAGGGTGACTGAGGAACTGGCGATCTTCCCCGACTGGTCCCCGTACCAGGACCTGGACGTCGCGGCCCGCGCGTACCTCCGCGACCCGGACGTGGCGCTGGCCGCCCTCGAACCGCTGCTGCGCGGCTCGACGGTGCTGGGATTCACCCTGGAACGGTTCGTCAACGAGCTGAACGCCGTGTGGCAGGAGGCCGCGATCTGCGACGGCTCCCGGCTGCTGCTCTGGCACGGTGAGGACCTGCCGCCGGACGAGGGCCCGCCGGGGGCGATGACCTCCGCCGTCCGGGTGATCCCGCTGTCGGCGATCACGGAGGTCGGTTACCGCCGCCGCCTGGTCCGCGAGAACAACGGCTCGATCCGCCGCGAGGGCGTCGACGTGTACGTGCTGCTCACGTCACTCGACGAGGCCGTACCGGCCGGGACGGCCGGCGAGCCGACCCCGATCCGCCACGACTCGCTCCGGTTCGGCAAGACGACGACGGACGGCGGCCCGGGCCAGATGGACCGGCTGGAGGAGTTCGCGCACCTGCTCGGCCAGCTCACCGGCCGCGCGGCGTAGTACGCGGTAATAGAACAGTGCCCGGTACCTGGTACCGGGCACTGTCGCTATCCGCCGGGCACCACTCCTGGGCGTTTCCCGGCCTATCCGGGCAAATCCTCCGGCTGCCGGGCTCAGTCCTCGGCCATCGGCCCGGCCACGGCGACCCCGTCGTCGGCCCGTAACACGTGGATGCAGTCGCCGGGGCACTCCTTGGCCGCGTCGATCACCTCGAGCCGCAGATGCTCCGGTACGCCGACACGCGCACCCTGTTCCATCTGCATTTCCCCGGCCGGGTCTTTGACGTAGGCAAGTCCATCGATATCGAACTCGAAGACCTCCGGCGCGTACTGGACGCACAGGCCATCGCCCGTGCACAGATCCTGATCCACCCAGACCCGCAGCTCCGACACCGCGCCTCCTCCCCTGGTACCGAAGTCTCAGCGTAACGAGTCGGGAATCGCGGCCATTGGGGGGCACGTTTTTGCCTCCGTAACCGTTAATGTGGAGAACACGACGTCAAGCCCGGGGAGGTGGGACGTGGCACGTAACGAGGATGCTGACGCGCGCGCCGAGCGGTGGGAGCAGGAGGCGCAGGACCTCTCCACGCAGGTCGAGTTCCTTCAGGAGGAACTTGCGCTACTCCGACGTAAGCTCACCGATGGCCCGCGGCACCTGAGGCTCCTGGAGGAGCGGCTCGCCGCGACTCAGGCCCAGTTGCAGCGGTCATCAGAGCAGAACGAGCGCCTGGTCTCCACGCTCAAGGAAGCGCGTGAGCAGATCGTCACGCTGAAAGAGGAAATCGACAGGCTGGCCCAGCCGCCGAGTGGATACGGCGTGTTCCTCGGCCGCTACGAGGACGACACGGTGGATGTCTTCACCGGCGGCCGCAAGCTGCGGGTGGTCGTCTCACCGTCCATTGAGCTCGACCAGCTCCGCCGGGGGCAGGAAGTCCTGCTCAACGACGCGCTGAATGTGGTGTCGGCCCTCGGGTTCGAGCGGGCCGGCGAAGTCGTGATGCTGAAGGAGATCCTCGAGGGCGGTGACCGCGCGCTGGTCATCTCGCACGCCGACGAGGAGAGGGTGGTCCACCTCGCGGACACGCTGGTGGGCTCGCCGTTGCGCGCGGGCGACTCGCTGCTGGTCGAGCCGCGTGCTGCCTACGCGTACGAGCGGGTGCCCAAGAGCGAGGTCGAGGAGCTCGTCCTCGAAGAGGTGCCCGATGTGGACTACCACGACATCGGCGGCCTCGACCGGCAGATCGAGCAGATCCGCGACGCGGTGGAGCTGCCGTTCCTGCACGCCGAGCTGTTCAGGGAGCACCAGCTCCGCCCGCCGAAGGGTGTGCTGCTCTACGGCCCGCCCGGCTGCGGCAAGACCCTGATCGCGAAGGCGGTGGCCAACTCGCTGGCCAAGAAGATCGCCGAGCAGCGTGGCGAGGAGAAGCACACCAGCTTCTTCCTCAACATCAAGGGCCCGGAGCTGCTCAACAAGTACGTGGGCGAGACCGAGCGGCACATCCGGCTGATCTTCCAGCGGGCACGCGAGAAGGCCAGCGAGGGTACTCCGGTCATCGTGTTCTTCGACGAGATGGACTCGGTGTTCCGTACCCGTGGCTCCGGCGTGTCCTCCGATGTGGAGAACACGATCGTCCCTCAGCTCCTCAGCGAGATCGACGGCGTCGAGGGCCTGGAGAACGTGATCGTGATCGGCGCGTCCAACCGCGAGGACATGATCGACCCGGCGATCCTGCGGCCCGGCCGCCTCGACGTGAAGATCAAGATCGAGCGGCCCGACGCCGAGTCGGCCCGGGACATCTTCTCGAAGTACATCCTGGAAGGCCTGCCGCTGCACCCCGACGACCTGAGCGAGCACGCCGGTTCGCGGGACTCGACGGTGGCCGGCATGATCCAGGCCGTGGTCGAGCGGATGTACACCGAGACGGAGGAGAACAGGTTCCTCGAGGTCACCTACGCCAACGGCGACAAGGAAGTCCTGTACTTCAAGGACTTCAACTCCGGCGCGATGATCCAGAACATCGTGGACCGGGGCAAGAAGATGGCGATCAAGGAGTTCCTGTCCTCGGGCAAGAAGGGCCTGCGGCTCCAGCACCTGCTCGACGCGTGCGTCGACGAGTTCCGGGAGAACGAGGACCTGCCCAACACCACCAACCCCGACGACTGGGCCCGGATCTCCGGTAAGAAGGGTGAGCGGATCGTCTACATCCGCACGCTCGTCTCCGGCGGCAAGGGTGCCGACGCCGGCCGGTCGATCGAGACCGCGACCAACACCGGCCAGTACCTGTAACAAGCAAGGAGCGGCCGGCATCCCCCGAGGATGCCGGCCGTTCCGCGTCCCTGAGCCTTTCTGCGGCATGATGGTGATCATGCTCGAACCCGTTGAGATCGTGGCCGGCCGCCTCCAGCTCCGCCCGCCGCAGGCCGCAGAGGCCCGCGAGGCCTACCAGATGCTGATCGACCCGGATGTCCAGATGTGGAACCCGGTCGAGGACATCGCCTCCGAGGCCGACGCCGCCGCCTGGCTGGACCGGACCGGCGACTGGGGGACGACCGGCAAGGCCAACTTCACGATCTTCGACACGGCGGGCACGTACCTGGGCAACATCGCCCTGCGCGGCATGCACGCCTTCCACGGCACGGCGACCATCGGGTACCGGATCGCACCCTGGGCGCGCGGCCAGGGCGTGGCGACCGACGCGCTCGTGGCGGTGAGCCGCTGGGGCTTCGGCGCGCTGGACCTGCACCGGATCGAGCTCCGGCACGCGGTACCCAACGCCGGCTCCTGCCGGGTGGCCGAGAAAGCCGGGTACGTGTGCGAGGGCGTCCTCCGCCAGGGATACCGGACACCCGACGGCAAACGGCACGATGAGCACCTGCACGCCCTGGTGAGGGCGGATCAGGGTACACCCTGAGTCACTGTGCGACCTAAGTTGTACCCGCGAGTCGCGCACAACCCGCCCGTGGCCTGATGCGCCAGTTCCCAAATTGAGGGATTCTGGATATCAGAAAGACAGGGGGTGCGGCAAATGAACGGAATGCGAGTGCTCAGCGCGGTGGGAGCCGGATTGGCTGGCTTGGTCACGCAGAGCGATGTCCCGCCCATGCCGCCGGCGGCAGTTCGCAACATGCTGGCCGGCCTGGGCCTGGTGGCAGCTGATGCGGACGAAGTAGCTGTTATCGGAGCGCTGCGGGCATTCCAGTCCGACTTGGGACTGACAGTGGACGGCGATGCCGGGCCGGAGACGGTGCACGCCCTGGTGGCTGCGTCGCGGGCGATCCGGGAACGCCACTGGTTCTCACTCGCGGCATAGGTCCATACGCAGTTCATGCCTGGTACCGGGGTTCGCCCCGAACCGGGCATGATCTGCGTATGGGCTTGGAGGCTCCGCTGTGGCGGGCGTTGGCAGTGTTCCGGTTCGCCGCGCTCGCGTACCCGCCAGCCATCCTCGTCCTCAACCGTGACCGGCTCAGCTACCCCGTCGTCGCCTGGCTGACCCTGGCAGCGATGGCGGCCTGGTCGGCCTGGTCGTCCTATCTGTACTCCTCGCCGGCCCGCCGGGGCTGGCCGCAGCTCGCAGCCGACCTCGTGGCGACCTCCGCCGCGATCGTGTTCATGGCGCACGCCTCGGCGAGCGTCGACCCCGCCTATCCGGTACCCGTGCTGCCGGGCCCGTGGATCGGCTCCGTGGTCCTGGCGTGGGCGATCTCCGGCGGGCGTACCCGGGGCGCCATCGCCGCACTCATCCTCGGTGCCGTCGACTTCGCAGCCCGTGGCGGGCTCAGCCCGAGCGTGGTCAGCGGGATCGTGCTCATGCTGCTCGCCGGTACCGTCGTCGGGCACGTGACCCGGCTGGCCGTCCGCGCCGAGCAGCAGCTCCAGCAGGCGGCCGAGCTGGCGGCGGCGACCAGGGAACGCGAGCGCCTGGCCCGCGACATCCACGACTCCGTCCTCCAGGTCCTCGCCCTCGTCCAGCGCCGGGGTGCCGAGATCGGCGGGGAGGCAGCCGAGCTGGGCCGGCTCGCCGGTGAGCAGGAGTCGGCCCTGCGTGCCCTGGTCGGGGCGGCCACGATGCAGCCGCCGGAGCCGGGCGGGGACGCGGATCTGCGCGGGCTGCTCGCCGGGTACGAGGCGCCGGGCGTCACGGTGGCCGGGCCGGCCACTCCCGTCCCGCTCCCGCACGGTGTGGCGGCGCAGGTCGCCGCTGCGGTCGGAGCGGCGCTCGACAATGTGGGGCGGCACTGCCCGCCCGGTACGAAATCATGGTTGCTGATCGAGGACACCGGGGCCGAGGTGCTGGTCTCGATCCGGGACGACGGCCCGGGCATGGCCACCGGCAGGCTCGCCGAGGCGGAGCACGCCGGGCGGCTCGGCATGGCCCAGTCGATCCGTGGCCGGATCCGTGACCTCGGCGGGGAGGTCACAGTGGACTCGGCCCCCGGCCACGGTACCGAAGTCGAACTGCGCATCCCCCGTGCCACTACGCTGGGCACATGATCAGGGTGATGGTGGTCGACGACCACCCGATGTGGCGCGAGGGCGTGGCCCGCGACCTGACCGAGGCGGGCTACGAGATCGTCGCGGCGGTCGGTGAGGGCGCGCAGGCCGTCCGGATCGCCGGCGCTGTCCGCCCCGACCTGGTCGTCCTCGACCTCCACCTCCCGGACCTGGCCGGCCCCGAGATCATCCGGGGCCTGCTGACCACGCAGCCCGACACCAGGATCCTGGTCCTCAGCGCCAGCGGTGAGCACCAGGACGTCCTCGACGCCGTGACGGCCGGAGCCACCGGTTACCTGGTCAAGTCGGCGGGACGCGAGGAGTTCCTCGACGCCGTGCGCAGGGTCGCCGAAGGGGACGCCGTCTTCACCGCCGGGCTGGCCGGCCTGGTCCTCGGCGAGTACAGGAGGCTGGCCGCCACGCCGAAGTCCGGCGCGCCCAGCCTCACCGACCGCGAGACCGAGATCCTCCGGCTCGTCGCCAAGGGCCTGTCGTACAAGCAGATCGCCGAGCGCCTCACCCTGTCCCACCGCACCGTCCAGAACCACGTCCAGAACACCCTCGGCAAGCTCCAGCTCCACAACCGCGTCGAGCTGGTCAGATACGCCATCGAGCAGGGACTCGAGTAAATTTGTCGTACCCCGGGGCTAGGTTCACCCCATGACTCTGAAGCTCGAGATGTGCACCATCGACTGCGCCGACCCGGCACTGCTGTCCGCGTTCTGGCAGGAGGCCCTCGGCTACACCGAGGTCGGCAACTTCGGCGGCGAGTACATCATGCTCGCCCCCGCCGACGGCTCCCACGGGCTGCGGATGGGCCTCCAGCGCGTCCCGGAGGAGCTCGCGGGGAAGAACTCGGTGCACCTCGACTTCTCGGTCCCGGACCGCGAGGCCGAGGTCCAGCGGCTCACCGGGCTCGGAGCCAAGGAGATCGCCCGGCACGAGGCCGACGGCTTCAACTGGGTCGTCCTCACCGACCCCGAACACAACCAGTTCTGCGTCCATCAGTCATAACGCCGGAGGGTGCCCGGAGGAACACCAGCTCAGCCCCGGCATAGCACGCATTAGCGCGCAGCCGGGCCTAGTTGGGCTTACTTGGGACGGGACGTAAGGGCCGAAGACGACTAGGCTCACAGCAGGACCTAGCGGAGCGAGGTGTAGGCGTGGGCGTACGTCGGGTGATGGGCACCGAAGTGGAATACGGCATCTCCGTGCCAGGCCAGCCAGGGGCGAACCCGATGGTGACCTCCTCCCAGATCGTCAACGCCTACGGGGCGCGACCCGAGCTGACCAGGGGCGGCCGCGCCCGGTGGGACTACGAGGAAGAGTCCCCGTTGCGCGACGCGCGGGGCTTCAGCTACTCCGGCGCGCTC
The DNA here is from genome assembly GCF_000379825.1 of Longispora albida DSM 44784. Lineage (GTDB taxonomy): Bacteria > Actinomycetota > Actinomycetes > Mycobacteriales > Micromonosporaceae > Longispora > Longispora albida. The sequence goes on along the minus strand of NZ_KB903826.1, from coordinate 4,061 downwards.
TACGACCCGGCCGAAGCCCTCGCCGACGAGGACCTCGGCCTCGCCAACGTCATCCTCACCAACGGCGCCCGCCTCTACGTGGACCACGCGCACCCCGAATACTCCACACCGGAGGTCACGACCCCCCGTGCCGTCGTCCTCTGGGACAAGGCCGGCGAGCTGGTCATGGCCGAGGCCGCCCGGCGCGCGGCCACCATCCCCGGCAGCCAGCCCATCAACCTCTACAAGAACAACACCGACAACAAGGGCGCCAGCTACGGCGCCCACGAGAACTACCTGATGAAGCGGTCCACGGCCTTCGCCGACATCGTCGCGTACCTGACGCCGTTCTTCGTCACCCGCCAGATCTTCTGCGGCGCCGGCCGGGTCGGCATCGGCCAGGACGGCTCCGGTACCGGGTTCCAGATCTCCCAGCGCGCCGACTTCTTCGAGGTCGAGGTCGGGCTGGAGACCACGCTCAAGCGGCCGATCATCAACACCCGCGACGAGCCGCACGCCGACGCCGACAAGTACCGCAGGCTGCACGTCATCATCGGCGACGCGAATCTCTCCGAGATCGCCACGTATCTCAAGGCCGGCACCACCTCACTCATCCTCGCGATGATCGAGGACAAGGCGCTCGCCGGGGACCTGTCCATCGCCGACCCGGTCGGCGAGCTGAAGGCGATCAGCCACGACCCGACACTGACCCACCGGGTCCGGCTCCGTGACGGCCGCCGGCTCACCGCGCTCGACATCCAGTGGGCCTACTACGAGCGGGTCCGCAACTACGTCGAGGCCAAGGGTTCCGACGAGGAGACCGACGACGTCCTCGCCCGCTGGGAGTCCATACTGGACCGGCTCGGCCAGGACGTGATGAACTGCGCGACCGAGCTCGACTGGGTCGCCAAGCTCCGCCTCCTCGAGGGCTACCGCGAACGTGAGCAGCTCGCCTGGTCCTCGCCCAAGCTCCAGCTCGTCGACCTCCAGTACTCCGACGTGCGCCCGGAGAAGGGCCTCTACCACCGGCTCGTCTCCCGGGGTGCCATGCAGCGGCTCTTCACCGACGAGGAGGTGGCCCGCGCCGTCACCGAGCCCCCGGAGGACACCCGCGCGTACTTCCGCGGCCGGTGCCTCGCCCAGTACTACTCCGAGGTCGTCGCCGCCAGCTGGGACTCGGTCATCTTCGACGTCGGGCGGGAAGCGCTCGTCCGCGTCCCCATGCTCGAGCCGGAGCGCGGCACCAAGAAGCACGTCGGGGCGCTCTTCGACCGGTGTGCCAGCGCCAAGGACCTGCTGGAGGCGCTGACCGGCCAGTCCCACGGCTGAGCGCCAGCCAGCGTTCCCCTTACCACCTCCGGACGAGAACACCTCGCGCCGGGGAACTGTTTTACCCCGCCCGCGCGTTAGGGTTGGGGACCGCTTCGACGGAGGGAGTCACCTGATGGCCACTCGAGACACTGGCGGGCAGTCGCAGTCGGGCAAGTCCCGCAAGGACGACGAGACCGAAGCCCCGCCCGAGGCCAGCCCCGAAGCCGCCGCGCGCCGGGAGAAGATGTCCGAGGACGTGGACGACCTCCTGGACGAGATCGATTCGGTCCTGGAAGAGAACGCCGAAGAATTTATCAGGGGTTACGTCCAGAAGGGCGGCGAATGACCCATATGTCCGTTACTGCAGGGCCAGGACCAGAAGGGGTTCGGGAGTGCCGCGACCGCGGCGACCTCAAGCCCCTTCGTGATTTCTGTGCCAGCGGCAAACGGCTGTGGGGCATGGGCGGCTACCCCTGGCCGCAAACCCGCGTAACAAGCGCGGCCCCCACGAGCACGGCTCCTCTTGACGGCCGTGTCGTAACGAGCGGGGCCGCGCCCGTACCACCTCACGCGCCGGTACCCGGTCACGCGGGAGGGCGTCGATCATGTGGACGGTAGTCTTCGTGGCATCCTGTGGTTCAACTGCAACGGTGGCCTAGGCCAGTTCACGGACAGCATCAAGAACCTGCGCAACGCGCTCAAGTACCTGGAGGAGACTTCGTGGCAACGGGATTCGATTCACCCGGACGTCTTCCAGCTGTCTTCACCACGCCGGGCTCCTCGTCGTTCACCGAGTTCCTGACGGCGGCGGCTCCGGAGCTGCTGCCCGGCCGTCGTGTGCTGCCGGCCGGTGACCTGTCCGATGTGGCGCCGCACGCGACGACCATTGTGGCCATCGCTGCGGACGGCGGGGTCGTGATGGCCGGTGACCGGCGGGCGACGATGGGCAACATGATCGCCAGCCGGGACATCGAGAAGGTGTATCCGGCCGACGCGTACTCGCTGATCGGCATCGCCGGCACGGCGGGCGTCGGGCTCGAGATGATCAAGTTGTTCCAGGTCGAGCTGGAGCACTACGAGAAGATCGAGGGCACCTCGCTCACCCTGGACGGCAAGGCGAACCGGCTCGCGACGATGATCCGCAACAACCTGGGCGCCGCGATGCAGGGCCTGGCGGTCATCCCGCTGTTCGCCGGCTTCGACCTGGACGCCGCAGACCTGGGCCGGGCGGGGCGGATCTTCAGCTTCGACATCGCCGGCGGGATCTACGCGGAGAAGGAGTTCCACGCGATCGGCTCCGGCTCGCTGTTCGCGAAGGCCGCGCTGAAGAAGCGGTACACGCCGGGTCTGTCCCTTGAGGACGCGGCCGTGCTGGCCGTCGAGTCGCTGTACGACGCCGCCGACGACGACACCGCGACCGGTGGCCCGGACATCGCCCGCGGGATCTTCCCGATCGTGATGACCGCGACGGCGGAGGGCACGACGAGGCTGGCCGACGCCGAGACGGCCCGGATCGCCGGGTCGATCATCGCCGAGCGCTCGCACCACGCCTGACCGCACCGTCGTCGACTACTGAGAGGAGCCCTGCCGTGGCCATGCAGTTCTACGCGTCACCCGAGCAGATCATGCGCGACCGCTCGGAGTACGCCCGCAAGGGCATCTCCCGTGGCCGGAGCGTCGTGGTGCTGACATACGAGGGCGGGGTGCTGTTCGTCGCGGAGAACCCGTCGACGGCCCTGCACAAGGTCAGCGAGATCTACGACCGGATCGGCTTCGCCGCTGTCGGGCGGTACAACGAGTTCGAGAACCTGCGGGCTGCCGGGGTGCGCATGGCCGACCTGCGCGGCTACTCGTACGACCGGCGGGACGTGAACGCGCGGGCCCTCGCGAACGGGTACGCGCAGACGCTGGGTGCGATCTTCACCGAGCAGTCCAAGCCGTACGAGGTGGAGATCTGCGTCGCGCAGGTCGGCGCCACCCCGGAGGGCGACGAGCTGTACCGGCTGACGTACGACGGCTCGGTCGGCGACGAGCCGGGTTTCATCGCCATGGGCGGTTCGGCCGAGGCGATCTCGACGAAGCTGCGGCAGGGCCACAAGCACACCGCGACCCTGGCCGAGGCGCTGAAGCTGGCGACCGAGGCGCTGGGCAGCGTCGGTGGCGACGGCGGCAAGCCGCGTAGCCTGACCGCCAGCCAGCTCGAGGTCGCCGTGCTGGACCGGCGCCGGCCGGGCAGGACGTTCCGCCGGATCCGGGGCGCCGCGCTGGCTCAGCTCGTGGCTGGGCAGTCAGGGTCCGCGCCGGAGGCGGAGAAGGAAGCGGACAAGCCGGCCACTCCGGCGGACACGCCGATGACGGCTGGCCCGGCGACGTCGATCGAGCCGCCGCTGTCCGAAGTGGACACCCAGCCGCCCGCTGCCCCGAAGAAGCGGGCACCGAAGCCGCCCGCCGAGTAACGGGCAGCTGCCAGATCGCAGAGCCCGCCGCCCTTCGGCGAATTCCAGGAGTCGTCGCAACACGGGTTGGTCAACTGGCAGTTGCTAGAAGCGTAGCGAGGCGCTCGGCTGGGGTCTCCCAGCCGAGCGTTTTGCGTGGGCGGCTGTTGAGTTCGGCTGCGACGGCGGCCAGGTCCTCGGCGGTGTGGCAGGTCAGGTCGGTGCCCTTGGGGAAGTACTGGCGGAGCAGGCCGTTCGTGTTCTCGTTGGATCCTCGCTGCCAGGGGCTGGCGGGGTCGCAGAAGTAGACGCCCATGTCGGTTGCGGTGCTGAACT
>NZ_KB903825.1 GCF_000379825.1 Longispora albida DSM 44784 | reverse complement strand
TGACTGGTACTAATAGGCCGAGTGGCTTACCCAGCACCGCAATCAAGAATGTTTCGCGTCCACTATCCGGTTCTGGAAAAACAACCACCAAACCATCGGGGTTCACCAGCAGGTGAGAACCCGGACCAGGTTTGGGGTTGGTTCCGCAGGGTTACGGCGGTCATAGCGAAGGGGAAACGCCCGGTAACATTCCGAACCCGGAAGCTAAGCCCTTCAGCGCCGATGGTACTGCCCCGGGGACGGGGTGGGAGAGTAGGACACCGCCGGACATACATTCAGAAGCAGGCCCGACCACAATGTGGTCGGGCCTGCTTCTGTTGTGCCTGGAGACTTCCTGAGAGGTGTGTAAGAAGGCTGGGCAGCTGGTACTGGGAGGCGGCATGCTGTGAGGCATGACTGAGACGAGTGCTGGGCTTGCGATGACTGGTGGTGGACTGTGCCGGCGGGCGGTGCTGGTGGGTACCGGGGCGCTGGGGGCGGCTGCCGTGCTCGCGGGGTGCGGCGGGTCCGACGACAAGAAGAACGGTGCTCAGGACTCTGGTAACGCGGGGAATGGCGGGCAGGCGACGCCGCCGGCCGGGGGTGGCTCGACGCCGGGCGCGACGGGGGGTACCGGTGGTGGCCAGGCGCTGGCGAAGGTTTCCGAGGTGCCGGTCGGTGGCGGGAAGCTGGTGGGCAATGTGCTGCTCGTACAGCCGCAGGCCGGTGTTATCAAGGCTTTCAGTGCCCGGTGCACGCACCAGGGGACCATTGTGGATCCGCCGTCGGGTGGGCTGATTGTCTGCCCGAATCACGGTTCGACGTTCAAGGCCGAGGACGGTTCGCTGGTCAAGGGGCCGGCGACCAAGGGGCTGAACCCGGTACAGGTGAAGGTCACCGGGGACGAGATCGCCAGGGCGTGAGGACGGAGCTAGTCTCGTACGGTGCCGGAATCCGCGACCGTTCTGCCTTATCGTCCTGCTCCGGGGACGATCCCCACGTCTCCGGGGGTGTACCGGTTCTTCGATCCGGGCGACCGGGTGATCTACGTCGGCAAGGCGAAGAACCTGCGGAGCAGGCTCAGCTCGTACTTCGCTGATCCGGCCACGCTGCATCCCCGTACGTACCAGATGGTCACCACGGCCTGCCGGGTCGAGTGGGTCGTGGTGAGCACCGAGGTCGAGGCGCTGCAGCTGGAGTACGCCTGGATCAAGGAGTTCGACCCCCGGTTCAACGTGCGGTACCGGGACGACAAGACGTATCCCTACCTCGCGGTGACGCTGGACGAGGAGTATCCGCGGCTGCTGGTGCTGCGGGAGGCGAAGCGTAAGGGCGTCAGGTACTTCGGGCCGTACTCGCACGCCTGGGCGATCCGGGAGACGCTGGACCTGCTGCTGCGGGTGTTCCCGGCGCGGACGTGCTCGAAGGGCGTGTTCGCGCGGGCGGCGAAGATCGACCGGCCGTGCCTGCTCGGGTACATCGGGAAGTGTTCCGCGCCGTGTGTGGGGCGGGTGAGCGCCGCCGAGCACCGGGAGATCGTCGAGGACTTCTGCGACTTCATGGCCGGCAAGTCGGATGTGATGATCCGGCGGCTGGAGCGGGAGATGGCCGAGGCCGCGGAGGAGCTGGAGTTCGAGCGGGCGGCCCGGCTGCGGGACGATGTGACGGCGCTCAGGAAGGCGATGGAGAAGCAGGCTGTCGTCTTCGACGAGGCGACGGATGCTGATGTCGTCGCGTTCGCCGAGGACCCGCTGCAGGCTTCGGTGCAGGTGTTCCACGTGCGGGCTGGGCGCGTGCGGGGGCAGCGGGGCTGGATCGTCGAGAAGGTCGAGGACCTGGAGCCGGGTGCGCTGGTGCACCAGTTCTGTACCCAGGTGTACGGCGATGGGAGCGAGCCGCCGCGTGAGGTGCTGGTGCCGGAGCTGCCGGGTGACGCTGACGCGCTGGCTGACTGGCTGTCGGGGTTGCGTGGCTCACGGGTACAGCTGAAGATTCCGCAGCGGGGGGACAAGCGTGCGCTGCTGGAGACGGTGACCAGGAACGCTGAGCAGGCCCTGGCCCAGCACAAGCTGAAGCGGGCCGGGGATCTGAGCCTGCGGGGCAAGGCACTGGAGGAGCTGACGACGGCGCTGGAGCTGGACAGCGCGCCGCTGCGGGTCGAGTGCTACGACGTGTCGCAGCTCCAGGGCACGGATGTCGTGGCGAGCATGGTCGTCTTCGAGGACGGTGTGCCGAGGAAGAGTGAGTACCGGCGGTTCATTATTCGCGGGGCTACGGATGATCTTTCGGCGATGGGTGAGGTGCTGCGGCGGCGGTTCACGCAGAAGCAGGAGAGCAAGGGGTTCGTGTATCCGCCGAATCTGATTGTGGTGGATGGTGGTGCGCCTCAGGTCGGGGCGGCCGCGACCACGCTTGCTGGGCTGGAGATCACCGATGTGGCTGTGGTGGGCCTCGCGAAGCGGCTGGAAGAGGTGTGGCTGCCGGACGACGAGTTCCCGGTGATCCTGCCCCGGACGTCCGAGGGGCTGTATCTGCTGCAGCGGCTGCGGGACGAGGCGCACCGGTTCGCGATCACCTTCCACCGTGAGCGGCGGTCGAAGCGGATGACGGCCTCGGCGCTGGACGACGTGGCCGGGCTGGGGGAGATCCGGAAGAAGGCGCTCCTGAAGCGGTTCGGATCGTTGAAGAAGCTGGCGGCCGCGAGCCTGGCCGAGATCTCCGAAGTGCCGGGGATCGGGCCGAGGACCGCCGAGGCCGTGCTGGCGGCCCTTGCGGGGGCGGGGCAGACTAGCGCGGTGGCCCAGCCCGCTGGGTCAGGGGGTGCTGGTGAGCAGTCCGGCCCGGCAGGGGACACTGGCGAATCGGACAGTACCGGCGTTATTCCGGACATCGGCGCTGTGCAGGACATGAGCGTGGTGCAGGGCGTTACTCGTGAGGGGGAGCAGTGACTGCGGAGGGTTCCGGCCGGGGAGACCTGGACCTGGTGATCGTCACCGGCGTGTCTGGCGGCGGGCGCAGTACTGTGGCCCGGGCGCTGGAGAACGTCGGGTACTACGTGGTGGACAACCTGCCGCAGACGATGCTGGTCCCGATGGCCGAGCTGGCTTTCGAGGCTGGTGAGCCCGCCCGGCGGACGGGCATGGTGCTCGACGTGCGGAGCAGGGCTTTCTCCACCGATCTGTCCGGTGCCGTGCGGGATCTGCGGGAGCGTGGTTTCCGGCCGAAGGTCGTGTTCGTGGACGCCGACCCGGACGTCCTGGTCCGCCGGTTCGAGAACGTGCGGCGTTCCCACCCGCTGCAGGGCGAGGGGCGGCTGTCCGACGGGATCGAGGCGGAGCAGAAGCTGCTGGCGGAGGCACGCGAGCAGGCCGACGTGCTGATCGATACCAGTCATCTGAACGTGAACCAGCTGCGGGCGCGCGTGGAGGAGCTGTTCGCGACTCCGGAGGCGCGGCAGCTGGTGGTGACCGTGCTGTCGTTCGGGTTCAAGTACGGGCTGCCGGTGGACGCCGACTTCGTGCTGGACGCGCGCTTCCTGCCGAACCCGTTCTGGGTGCCGGAGCTGCGGGAGCGTACCGGGCGGGAGTCCGCCGTGAGCGACTACGTGCTGGGGCAGCCGGGGGCTTCGTCCTTTGTGGATGACTACGTACGCCTGCTGCTGGGCACGATGGCCGGGTTCGAGCGGGAGGCGAAGCGGTACATCACCGTGGGGGTCGGCTGCACGGGCGGCAAGCACCGCAGCGTCGCGATCTCCGAGGAGCTGGCGCAGCGGCTGCGCAGCGCCGGCGTCTCGGCACACGCTCAGCATCGTGACCTGGGGCGCGAGTGAGCAGCCGGGGGCAGGCCTGGGTGAGGTGGCGCCGGTGAAGGTAGTCGCGTTCGGTGGCGGGCACGGGCTCGGCGCCGCGTTGCGGGCACTGCGGGAGATCCAGCCCAGTCTCGGGCTGGAGATCACCGCCGTCGTGACGGTCGCTGACGACGGCGGGTCCTCGGGGCGGTTACGTGCCGAGCGTGGTGCGCTGCCTCCTGGCGACCTGCGGCAGGCGCTGGCCGCGCTGTCCGGCGAGGACCGGCTGCTCACGGCTGAGCTGTTGCAGCACCGCTTCGTCGGTACTGATCCGCTGGCAGGCCATGCCGTGGGGAACCTGGTACTCGTTGGGCTGATGGAGCTGCTGGGCGATCCAGTGGCCGCGCTGGACCACGCGGGGGAACTGCTGGAGACGTGCGGGCGCGTGCTGCCGATGGCGCGGGCGCCACTGGCGATCGAGGCGGACGTCTCCGGGCTGGAACCGGGGCGGCTCGTCACGGTCCGCGGGCAGCACGAGGTGGCCGTGACCCCGGGGAACGTGGAGGTCGTCCGGCTCGTTCCGCCGGCACCTCCGGCGTGTGCCGAGGCGCTCGCGGCGGTACGGGACGCCGACTGGCTGGTGTTCGGGCCGGGGTCGTGGTTCACGAGCCTGATCCCGCACCTGCTGGTACCCGAGTTACGCGCGGCCATCGCAGCCAGTGACGCACGCCGCCTCGTGACGTTGAACCTGGCAGCCGAGAAGGAAACAGCGGGGCTGTCCCTGGCGGACCACCTCGCGACTTTGACGTCTTACATGCCGGAGCTGCGGGTGGATGTGGTCCTCGCCGACGACCGGGCCGTGGGTAACCCCGGCCCGGTGGCCGACGCTGCCACCCGGCTCGGCGCCAGCCTGGTCCTCGCGCCGGTCGCGATGGCCGACGGCACACCCCGGCACGACCCGGCCGCGTTCGGCGCGGCACTGCACCCGATCCTGGGCCGCCAGCCGGCCCGAAGCACACGAGGTGGACGACGCGATGGCGATGACAGCCGCGGTCAAGGATGAGCTCAGCCGTGTTGACGTACCCAAGCCCTGCTGCCGCAAGGCCGAGATGGCCGCGCTGCTGCGGTTCGCCGGTGGCCTGCACATCGTCAGCGGCCGGGTGGTCGTCGAGGCCGAGCTGGACACGGGCGCTGTAGCCCGGCGGCTGCGCCGCGACATCGCGGAGGTGTACGGGTACCCGAGTGAGATCCACGTGCTCGCCAGCGGTGGCCTGCGCAAGGGCAGCCACTACATCGTGCGGGTCGTGAAGGACGGCGAGCCGCTGGCCCGGCAGACGGGCCTGCTGGACGTGCGGGGGCGCCCGGTACGCGGCCTGCCGCCGCACGTGGTGTCGGCGGGCGTGTGCTGCGCGATCGCGGCGTGGCGGGGTGCCTTCCTGGCCCACGGTTCGCTGACGGAGCCCGGCCGGTCGTGCGCGCTGGAGATCACGTGCCCGGGGCCGGAGTCGGCGCTGGCGCTGGTCGGCGCCGCGCGGCGGATCGGCGTGTCCGCGAAGGCCCGCGAGGTGCGGGGCGTCGACCGGGTCGTGGTCAAGGACGGCGACGCGATCGGCATCCTGCTGACCCGGCTGGGCGCGCACAGCTCGGTGCTGTCCTGGGAGGAGCGGCGGGTCCGCCGGGAGGTGCGGGCGACCGCGAACCGCCTGGCGAACTTCGACGACGCGAACCTCCGCCGCTCGGCGCGGGCAGCTGTCGCGGCCGCGGCCCGGGTGACGCGGGCGATGGAGATCCTGGAGAACGACTCGCCGAACCACCTGCTGGCGGCCGGAAGGCTCAGGCTCGACCACCGGCAGGCCTCCCTGGAGGAACTGGGGGCGCTGGCCGACCCGCCGCTGACCAAGGACGCGATCGCCGGGCGGATCAGGCGGCTGCTGGCCCTGGCCGACAAGCGGGCCCGTGACCTGGGGATCCCGGACACCGAGTCGGCTGTGACGCCGGAGATGCTCGCCGCCGAGGTCTGATCCTCCACTGTCGACGGCCGTCCGGGTTGCTCCGGGTGGCCGTCGTCTGGGTTGGGGGCCTGCTCGGGCGGTGAGTGCCGCAGGGTGGGCGGGGGCGAGGAGCCGGGTACAAAATTAAGGTTTGTTTTTGGTTTGTGGTAGGGCAATTCGGTGTTGGGGGCCGGAACTTCCGCAAAATTTGCGTGGCGTTGACCCGCGCGTGACCGCACGGCTGGTTCCGATAGGGTCGGGGTGTTCGGCGACGAGGCCGGGACGCAGATCCCCGGCCACACCGTCTCGGCCGGGGCATTCATGGCGATCGCCGGCGGCTACCCGCCGGCACAGCGGCGAGGGGATGGAAACCTGTGACTATCCGGGTTGGCATCAATGGATTTGGCCGGATCGGCCGTAACTTCTTCCGCGCGGTGCTCGCGTCGGGCGCGGACATCGAGGTCGTCGCGGTCAACGACCTGGGCGACGTCGCGACGACCGCGCACCTGCTCAAGTACGACAGCATCCTCGGCCGGCTGGGCCTGGAGGTCAAGGCCTCCGCTGACGAGATCACCGTGGGTGGCAAGACCTTCAAGGTCTTCGCCGAGCGCGACCCGCAGAACCTCGACTGGGCCTCCGTCGGCGCCGACATCGTGATCGAGTCGACCGGCTTCTTCACCGACGCGACCAAGGCCAAGGCCCACGTCGACAAGGGCGCCAAGAAGGTCATCATCTCGGCTCCGGCCAAGAACGAGGACATCACGATCGTGATGGGCGTCAACCACGAGCTGTACGACGCCGGGAAGCACACGATCATCTCGAACGCTTCCTGCACCACCAACTGCCTCGCGCCGATGGCGAAGGTCCTGCACGACACGATCGGCATCAAGCAGGGCCTGATGACGACGATCCACGCGTACACCCAGGACCAGAACCTGCAGGACGGCCCGCACTCCGACCTGCGCCGCGCCCGGGCAGCCGCGCTGAACATCGTCCCGACCGGTACCGGTGCGGCCAAGGCCATCGGCCTGGTCCTGCCGGAGCTGAAGGGCAAGCTGGACGGCTTCGCGCTGCGGGTGCCGATCCCGACCGGCTCCGCCACCGACCTGACCTTCACCGCTGCCCGTGAGACCAGCGTCGAAGAGGTCAACGCCGCGATCAAGGCCGCTGCCGAGGGCCCGCTCAAGGGCATCCTGGTCTACACCGAGGACCCGATCGTGTCCTCCGACATCGTCACCGACCCGGCCTCCTGCATCTTCGACGCCGGCCTGACCAAGGTCATCGGCGACCAGGTGAAGGTCGTCGGCTGGTACGACAACGAGTGGGGCTACTCCAACCGCCTCGTCGACCTGGTGAAGATGGTCGGCTAGAACGATGAAGACCCTCGATGACCTGCTCAGCGAGGGCGTGACGGGTCGGCGCGTCCTGGTACGCGCCGACCTTAACGTTCCTCTGGACGGCGACAAGATCACCGACGACGGCCGGATCCGTGCCGTGCTGCCGACCGTGACGGCGCTGCTGTCGGCGGGTGCCCGCGTGGTGCTCGCCTCCCACCTGGGCCGCCCCAAGGGCGAGCCGGACGCCAAGTTCTCCCTGAAGCCCGTCGCGCGGCGGCTGTCGGAGCTGCTGGGCAAGCCCGTCACGTTCGCTGAGGACACTGTGGGGGCTTCGGCGGCCACGGCGGTTGGCGAGCTGGGCGACGGGCAGGTGGCGCTGCTGGAGAACCTGCGGTTCAACGCGGGGGAGACCAGCAAGGACGACGCCGTGCGTGGCGCGTTCGCCGCGGAGCTGGCCGCGCTGGCCGACGTCTATGTGGACGACGCGTTCGGTGCTGTGCACCGCAAGCACGCGAGTGTGTACGACGTGGCGCGGCTGATCCCGGCCTACGCCGGTGGGCTCGTGCTGCGCGAGGTCGAGGTGCTGCGGAAGCTGACCGGGGAGCCGGAGCGGCCCTACGTGGTCGTGCTCGGCGGATCCAAGGTCTCCGACAAGCTCGCCGTCATCTCCAGCCTGCTGCCGAAGGTGGACAAGCTGCTGGTCGGCGGCGGGATGTTCTTCACCTTCCTCAAGGCGCAGGGGCACGAGATCGGCGCATCGCTGCTGGAGGAGGACCAGCTCGACGCGTGCCGGGAGCTGCTCGCGACCGGCAAGGTCGTGCTGCCGGCGGATGTCGTGATCGCTGACCGGTTCGCCGCTGACGCCGCGACGAAGACCGTCCCGGTGGACGGCATCGAGGCCGGCTGGCTGGGCCTGGACATCGGGCCGGAGTCGGGTGCGGCGTTCGCCGCGGAGGTACTGGCCGCGAAGACCGTGTTCTGGAACGGGCCGATGGGCGTGTTCGAGCTCGCGCCGTTCGCCGCCGGTACCCGGGCCGTCGCCGAGGCACTGACCAAGATGGACGGTCTCGGTGTCGTGGGCGGCGGCGACTCGGCTGCCGCGGTACGGGCGCTCGGCCTCGACGAGACGGCCTTCGGGCACATCTCGACGGGCGGCGGCGCCTCGCTGGAGTACCTGGAAGGCAAGAAGCTGCCCGGTCTGGAGGCCCTGGATGTCTAGCCGCAAGCCGCTCATCGCCGGTAACTGGAAGATGAACCTCAACCACCTCGAGGCCATCGCACTGACCCAGAAGCTCGCGTTCAGCCTCACGGACAAGCAGCTGGAGGCCGTCGAGGTCGCCGTGCTGCCGCCCTTTGTGGACATTCGCAGCGTGCAGACCCTGATCGACGGCGACAAGCTCCTGATCGTCCACGGCGCCCAGGACCTGTCACCGTTCGACTCCGGCGCCTACACCGGTGACGTGTCGGGTGCGATGCTGGCCAAGCTCGGCTGCACGTACGTGACGGTCGGGCACTCGGAGCGCCGCGAGTACCACAACGAGGACGACGCGGTCGTCGGCAGCAAGGTCAAGGCCGCGCTCAAGCACGGGATCACGCCGATCCTGTGCGTCGGCGAGGGCCTCGACATCCGCGAGACCGGCAGCCACGTCGCGCACTGCACGGCGCAGCTGGAGGCGGCTCTCGACGGGGTCACGGCTGCGCAGGCCGCGGGTCTTGTCGTCGCCTACGAGCCGATCTGGGCGATCGGCACCGGCCGCACGGCCACTCCGGACGACGCGCAGGAAGTGATCGGCGCGCTGCGGGCCAAGCTCGCGGAGCTGTACGACGCGGACACGGCCGCCAGGACCCGGATCCTGTACGGCGGCTCGGTGAAGGGCGCCAACATCGCCGGCATCATGGCGAAGGCTGACATCGACGGTGCTCTCGTCGGCGGCGCGAGCCTCGACGCCGAGGACTTCGTGAAGATCTGCCGGTTCCCGGAGCACGTGACCGTCTGAGGACGGAACGTTCCCGGTACCGGGGTTGGCTGACGACGGGGGCCTGTCAGGACAACCTGTGTAAGTAATTCACCGTTGGTGATCGCCCGGCGGCACGGAGCCGCCGGGCGATCACGATTCGGGGCAGGTCGCCGGGGTGGGTTCTCTCCACCCCGTTCCTGCCCCTAGAGTGTTGCGAGCGGGCCGTTCCGCCGCGCCTGAAGACCCCAGAACCACCCCCGAGGATGACGATGCACCACGGCACCCCTCTCACGGGCCAGCGGCGTCGTGCGCGCCGCGCGACGTTAGCCGCGTTCATGGCCGCGGCTGTCGGGCTGACTTCGGCGTGCACACCTGACGGTGAGAAGGCGAGCCCAGCGCCGCTGACCCCGAAGGCCGGCGGCACGCTGAACCTGATCCTGCGCGGGCAGCTGGACCACCTCGACCCGACCGAGGTGTACCTGACCTCGGCGATGAACGTCAGCCGCCTGATCAACCGGACGCTGGTCACGTTCAAGGACGCGCCGGGGACGGAGGGCTCCGAGATCGCGCCGGACCTGGCGACGGACCTGGGGCGCACGCCGGACGGCGGCAAGACGTGGGAGTTCACCCTGAAGAAGGGTGTGGCCTGGGAGGACGGCACCCCGGTCACGTGCGCGCACGTGAAGTACGGGATCGAGCGGCGGTTCGCGGCCGAGTACAAGAACGGGCCGAGCTACCCGAAGGACTACCTGGCGGACACAGCTGGCTACAAGGGGCCGTACGTCGGCAAGAACAACAACGGCAAGGGCCTGACCTCGATCGAGTGCCCGGGCGGTGAGCTGGTCCGGTTCAAGCTCAAGTTCCCGATCGGGGACTTCCCCTACACGCTGACGATGCCGGTGTGGGCGCCGATCCCGCCAGAGAAGGACATCAACCGCAAGGACATGGACATCCGGCCGTTCGCGAACGGCCCGTACAAGGTGGCCCAGTCCTTCGACGGCAAGGGCGGCCCGCTGATCCTGGACCGCAACCCGCACTGGAACCCGAGCACGGACAGCGTCCGCAAGGCGTACCCGGACAAGATCCAGCTGATCATCCGGGAGAACCAGGACGAAGAGGTCACCGACGAGCTGATCAAGGACCAGGGCGAGGCGAAGAACTCGATCGCCCTCCAGCTCGACGCCACCCCGAACTTCGTCCAGCAGATCGTCAACGACCCTGAGCTGTCCAAGCGGGCGGTCACGGGCGCCGTGCCGGGTACCAGCTACATGGCGATCAACATGAGCAAGGTGCCGGACATCCGCTGCCGTCAGGCGCTGGTCATGGCGTTCAACAAGCGCCGGTTCCGGGCGACGATCGGCGGTTCGATCTTCGGCGAGTACGCGACGACGATGATCCCGCCGGACCTCAAGGCGCACAAGAAGTTCGACGTGCACGGGGTGAACGCGTACGAGGAAGGCAACCCGGAGAAGGCCCGCGCCCTGATGGAGCAGGCGGCCAAGGACGGCAAGCCGTGCGCGAAGACCCTGACCGTCAACTTCCAGGACACGAAGAAGTGGCAGCGGGCGATGGCGACCGTCGTCGAGTCGTTCGCGCTCATCGACATCACCCTCGAGCTCAAGCCGCTCGCCGCCCGGACGTACTACGTCGAGGCCGGCGTGCAGCAGAAGCAGGGTGACCTGACCTTCGCCTCCTGGCTGCCCGACTGGTCGAACGGTTCCAGCGTCATCCAGCCGAACTTCGACGGCCGGCTCATCCCCAAGGACAAGACCCAGACCGGCAACCTGAACTTCGCGCAGCTCAACGATCCCGAGATCAACAAGCGGATCGACGCGGCGATGGCCGAGCCGAACCTGGACAAGCAGTACGTGATGTGGGGCGAGCTGGACGAGGAGATCCAGAAGCGCGCCCCGATCATCCCGGTCTACCACCCGAAGATCCTCCGGCTGCACGGCAGCAAGGTGCACAACGCCTTCCTGCACCCAGCCTGGGGCGAAGCGGACATCTCCGCGATGTGGATCGGGTAGGGCTGCACGAGCAGGTGGTTGTTGAGCCCGGAGCGTGGCTACGGGTTTTCCCGGACTGGGTGGTTTTCGTTATCTCGGCCGGGGTAGAGGGGCCAGGGCTGGCCGGTTATCCTTGACCCCGGCCCCGGCCTGGTCATTATCGAGAGGACATCCCCTGAGATGGCGTACGTATTCGTCAGCGTGCTGATCATCACCAGCATTCTGCTGACCCTGCTCATCCTGCTGCACCGCGGCAAGGGTGGTGGCCTGTCCACGATGTTCGGCGGCGGCGCTGCCAGCAGCCTGACCGGGTCCTCGGTGGCGGAGAAGAACCTCGACCGGTACACGATCCTGGCCGGCCTGCTCTGGATCGCCTCGATCATCGGCCTCGGCCTCCTGCTGAAGGCCAACTCCGGCGCCTAGCCGCCGGGTTCCGTCCGGCCCGTCTGAGGGTTCAAGATCAAAATCTTTGATCGTGTACCTGCTGCCCGAAGCTGATCCTGTCGTCAGGCACGCCGGTGTCCACATCGGAGTTTCCCGCCGCACCCGGATTGTGGAGTCCAGTTCGGACGGACACAAGCCCCTGAGCTGCGGCGGAAGCCGGGCCCGGCGGCGTCGCAGGCGGCAGCCCAGCGCCGGTGGGGAAGCCGCCGGCGGCGGAGCGTAATTCGGGGGCCTCGGGGCGTACTCATTCGGCCCAGGTTGTCCTAGACTCATGCGCGCGGTCCAATACGGACCGCGCGCACGTGTTTCCGCTGTGTCGTGACGTTGCGGCCCTGGCGGGGCATGGGTGATGCTCCGGCCTCCCGAACAGCCTGGTCAGACGGGGGTGCACGGACCAGGCCCGCCCGGCAGGCACCAGCACCGCCCCGACGCTGTGTCGTACCCCCCGACGACAGGAGCAGCCGTGGCAAGTGGCAATGCGATCCGAGGCACCCGGGTGGGCTCCGGCCCGATGAGCCTGGCCGAACGAGGCCAGCCAGCCCCCCGGCACCGGGTGCAGTATTGGTGTGCGAACGGGCACGAGACCCAGGCGGCCTTCTCCGCCGAGGTCCCGGAGCCCGAGACCTGGGACTGCCCGCGGTGCGGGCTGCCCGCCGGACAGGACCGGCTCAACCCGCCTGGACGGCAGCGCATCGAACCGTACAAGACGCACCTGGCGTACGTGAAGGAACGGCGCAGCGACGCCGAGGGCGAGCTCATCCTCGCCGAGGCGCTGGCCCGCCTCCAGGCGAACCGGGCGGCCCAGTTCGGCTCGTGAGGCTGGTGGGTTCGCGGGCATTGCGTCCTGGGCTGGTGGGCTCGTTGGGTCGCAGGCTGATGGGCTGGGTGTGGTTGATGGTTGTGGTGGAGGGCCCGGTCGTGTGTGCGCGGCCGGGCACTTTGCTGTCTGGGGCTCTCTGGTGGGGCGTGGAAGCCGGGGCTGGACGGGCTGCGTGAGGCTGGACGTGGGGCCATGGGGTTGGGCTGCCGTCCTGAGACGGAACGCGGTAGCGCTGGGGGCTGGGGCTGCCTGAGGCTGGAGGGTGGGCCTTGTGGAGGTCTGGCTGGGCTGACTGCGTAAAGCTGGACGGGGTCGTTGCTGGGACCGGCCGGGGCTGACAGCCTGAAGCTGGACAGGGATCCTTACGCGTGCCGGCAGGGTCGGTGTGGGGCGGCGGGGCACGCAACCTGCCTGGTTGCGTGAAGCTGGTCCAGAATGCCGAGTTCGCCGCCCGAACCCACGGTCGGCGGTTGCCCGAACCGTGAGCTGGCGGTTGCCCGAACCGTGAGCTGGGCGGCCGTCCGGAACGTGAGCTGGACGCTCCGAAACCCACGCTGGACGGCTGAGCAAGGCGGAGCGCCTGCGGAGCAGGGCGCTGCCCGCGGAGCGGGCAGTGAGCCCTGCGGAGCGGGCGCGTGGCGGGAGCGCGGAGCGTTCCGGCGGTTTCGCGCCCGGCAGGGCGCCGGAGCACGGCGCGAAGCACCGGGCGTGGTGTGAGCCCGTGAGGGCTGGTCGTGAGAGGGCGGAGCGGAGCGGCCCTCTCGCCGCCAGCCGGAACTCGCCGGAACCGTCCAGCCCGGTATCAGCCCGTGAGCGGCCCAGGCCTCGATCAGGCGTGCAGGCTCCGGTACCGGGGCTCCAGCGCCGCAGCGGCCTCCCGATCCAGCAGCCACAACGTCCGGCCAGTCGCCGTCACTCCCGCCGCCGGTACCTGCACAGGCCCAGCCCCCCGCACCGCCATGTCCACGGCGGCTGCCTTCCCGGTACCGGCCGCGATCAGCCAGACGTCCTCGGCGGTGTTGATGGCGGGCAGCGTCAGGCTGATCCGGGTGGACGGGGGCTTCGGCGCGCCTCGTACCGCCACCACTGGCCGCCGATCGTGCACGGCAGGCAGCCCGGGGAACACCGACGCGACATGCCCGTCCTCGCCGACCCCGAGCAGCAGCACGTCGAAGTGGGGTAGTTCCTGGTGCCCAGGCCCCGCAGCCTCCGCCAGCTCAGCCGCGTACCGCGCAGCCGCAGCCTCCGGGTCGCCCCCGTCCGGCCCGTCAGCCGCCGGCATGGCGTGCACCCGGGCCGGGTCGAGCGGCAGCAAATCCAGCAGTACTTCCCGGGCCTGGGTCTCGTTGCGTTCCGGGTCGCCGGCCGGGAGGAAGCGCTCGTCGCCCCACCAGATGCCGACCCGCCCCCAGTCGATGGCCTCCCTGGCCGGGCTGTCCCGGACCGCCGCGTACACGGCTGCGGCCACCCGGCCGCCGGTCAGCACCACCTCGGCGCTGCCGCGTTCCGCCTGGGCGTCGATGATCCGCGTGATCAGCCGGGCCGCCACGGCCTGGGCGAGGATGCCCTGATCGCCGTGCACGACAACGCTGGTCGTCATCCCAGTCCCTTCTGGACGGCCACGCCGGCCGTCATCCTCAGCTCTTCGCCCAACCCGAACCCGACTCCACCAGCCCAGCCAAATCCACCGGCCGGCTCAAACCCGCCAGCCCAGCCCAGCCCCCGACCCCAGGCTCACCCAGCCCACCGGCTCAAAACCAGAGCCAGAGCCCAAGACCAAACCCGAGCCAGCCCTAGACCAGAGCCTCCGGCTGCTCCGACACCGCCGGGTCATGCCAGATGTGTACCCGCATCGCCGCCCGCTCGTTCAGCCCTTCCAGCCCGTACGCCGCCTCCAGCGCCGCAGCGTACGGCTGGTCGGCGTCGATCCGGCGCAGTTCCTCCGCGAGTTCCTCGCCGAGCGGCCGGGGGAGGAGCGGCAGTACCCGGTCCGGGTATCCCGTCCGGCGGAGTGCCGCCATCCCGCCGTGGCGTTCCAGGGCGAGCTCCCCGCCGTTCTCCAGCGAGATGGTGACCGACTCCAGGGCTTCGGCTGGCCGGATCGTCGCGCCGACGCCGAGCCTCGCCCGGAGCCAGCCCGCCAGCAGCTTCGCCCCGGGATCATCCACCGGTGCGCCGATGACGACGCTCTTCGCCGGTGCCGGTACGGCCTCGTAGGCTCCCGCGATCAGCGTCCGCCACGGCGTGAGCCGGGTCCACACCAGATCCGTGTCGCCGGGCGCGTAGTCGTCCGCCCGCTGCTGCAACGCCGTCGCCGGTGCCGTGGCCTGGGAGACGTCCGTGATCCGGCGGTCGGCCACCACGCCCAGCGGGTCGTAGGCGATACCTTCCGGCGGCTCGCAGTGCCACCACGTCACCACTGGCACGTCCGGGGCGAGCAGCGGCATGGCGACCGACTCGGCGTGCAGGGCGAGCCGCCCGTGCATCCGCATCACGATCGCCTCGCACGGCCCGAGCCGCCCGCCGACCACGATCTCCGCGTCGAGCCGGGACTCCGGGTTCAGCACGTCCCTGCGGACGATGATCAGGAGCCGGCACGGGTGCTGCTGCGAGGCGATCATCGCGGCGGCCTCCGCCTCGCGGACGTGCTTCTCGTCCACGACGGCGATCAGGGTCAGGGCCAGGCCGCTGGTCAGCCCGCCGGCGCTCCGGCGTTCGGCGGCCAGCGCCTTGATCACCTCTACCCCGGTGGTGTCCCACAACGCGATCATCGGCCAGCCCCCCTGGTGCTGCTCATGCCCGTCTCCAGTGCCGGCCGGTCCTGGCCAGCATCTCGTCGGCGGCGCGCGGCCCCCACTCGCCGGCCCGGTACGGCAGCGGCTTGCCTCCGGCCCAGAACTCCTCCAGCGGGTCGATCACCCGCCACGAGGCCTCGACCTCCGCCGAGTCCGGGAACAGCGTCTTGTCGCCGATCAGCACGTCGAGCACGAGCCGCTCGTACGCCTCCGGCGAGGACTCCGTGAACGTCTCCCCGTACTGGAAGTCCATCGCGATGTCCCGCAGTTCCATCGCCGTGCCCGGTACCTTCGAGCCGAACTTGAGCATCACGCCCTCGTCCGGCTGGACGCGGATCACCAGCTGGTTGTTGCCGAGCATCTCCACGTCCGCGGAGTCGAACGGCAGGTGCGGGGCCTTCTTGAACAGCACGGCGATCTCGGTGACCCGCCGGGGCAGCCGCTTGCCCGTCCGCATGTAGAACGGCACGCCGGCCCAGCGCCGGTTCTGGATGCCGAGCCGCACCGCCGCGTACGTCTCTGTCGTGGAGTCCGGCGGCACGTTCTCCTCGTCGTGGTACGACGGCACACGCTGCCCGGCGACCCACCCCTGGGCGTACTGCCCCCGGATCGCGTTCTCCGCCAGGTTCTCCGGGAGCGTGATCGCCCGGAGTACCTTCAGCTTCTCCGTCCGGATCTCCTCCGAGTCGAAGCTGGTCGGCTCCTCCATCGCCGTGAGCGCGAGCAGCTGCAGCAGGTGGTTCTGGAGCACGTCCCGCGCGGCGCCCGCCGAGTCGTAGAACCCGGCCCGCGACCCGATGCCGACATCCTCCGCCATCGTGATCTGCACCGAGTCGACGTAGTGCGAGTTCCACACCGGCTCGAACAGCGCGTTGGCGAACCGCAACGCCAGGATGTTCTGGACGGTCTCTTTCCCCAGATAGTGATCGATCCGGAAGACGTCAGACCCGGTGAAGACGTCATCCACCAGGCCGTTCAGTGCCTTGGCCGACTCCAGGTCGTTACCGAACGGCTTCTCGACGACGACCCGCCGCCAGCCACCCGAGACCTTGTTGTCCGCCATCCCGGTCCGCTCCAGCTGCTTCAGCACAGTCGGGAACGCCGGTGGCGGGATGGACAGGTAGAACGCCGCGTTACCCGGAATCCCGTGCGTCGCCCGCAGCTCGTCCAGAGTGGACGCCAGCTGGTCGAAGGCCGCGTCGTCGTCGAAGGACCCGCCCACGAACTTGATGTTCCCGACGAGCCGTGACCACACCTCGTCCCGCCACGGGGTCCGGGCGTGCTGCTGGGCGGCCCGGCGCGCCACGTCCTCGAACTCGCCGTCGCCCCAGTCCCGCCGGGCGAAGCCGAGCACGACGAAGCCCGGGGGCAGCAGCCCCCGGTTCGCCAGGTCGTAGACGGCGGGGATCAGCTTCTTCCTCGACAGGTCCCCGGTCACACCGAAGATCACCAGAGCGCAGGGCTCCGGGATCCTCGGCAGCCGCCGGTCCTGGGGGTCACGGAGCAGATTGGTCAACGCAGTGCCGCCAGCAGCTCAGCCAGGCCAGCGGCCCGGTCGGTCAGATGCAGATGGAGTACCGGGCGGCCGCGTTCGGTCAGCGCCCGCCGGTCACCAGCCGCCTGGGCTGCCTGGAGCTCGGCGAAGGAGTAGTCCCGGCCCTCGATCGGCAGGTCGGCGGTCACATCTCCCGTGATCTGGAGGAACACTCCGTCCGCTGGCCCGCCCTTGTGGTACTGGCCGGTCGAGTGCAGGAACCTCGGCCCCCACCCGAACGTCACCGGCCGCCCCGTCTTCTCCGCGAGCACCTGGCGCAGCTCGGCGGCCCGCGCGTCGGCGTGCCGGTCGAGGTACGCCATCACGGCCAGGTAGCCGCGCTCGCCAATGCCGGCCAGCAGGTCGCGCAACGCCGCGGAGAGGTCACTCCGCCCGCCGTACAAGGAAATGGCGCCCTGGACGCCCGACGGCGCGTCAGTCGGCAGTCCTTCCTGGAGGATCCGGGACGTGATGTCCTTGCTCTCCTGGACGTTGGGCTGGTCGAAGGGGTCGATGCCGAGCAGCCGCCCGACGATGGCCGTGGCGAACTCCCAGGCCAGGAACTGCGCGCCGAGCCCGCCGGACACGCTCACGTCCGGCGCGACCCCGCCACCGGGGATGAACCCGGCGGACATCGCGCCGCCGACAGTGCACAGCAGCACGTCGTCCGACCCGCCCACCGTGGCGGACGGGTTCTCCAGCACCACGGGAAGGATCCCGGTGCCGTGCTTGCCGGTCGACTCGGCGATCAGCTGCTCGATCCAGTCGCCGAGCCCGGTGATCCCGCTGCCGTCGTCCGCGATCGCCAGCTTGTCCTTACCGGCCAGCGCCGCAGCCCCCAGCACCGCACCGAGCGCTGTCGCCGGCCCGTCCGGGTCGGGCAGGGTCTTGTGCAGCTCGGCGGCCTCGTCGAGCAGCTCGCCGACGTTCACGCCCGCCAGAGCCGACGGCACGAGCCCGAAAGCTGTCAGAGCCGAGTACCGCCCGCCGACGGCCGGGTCGGCCAGGAAGATCTCCCGCGCGCCGACTTCCCTGGCTGTCGCCTCCAGCGGCGAGCCGGGGTCGGTGACCACGACGAGCTGCCGGGCCGGGTCGAGCCCGGCGGCCAGGTACGCCCGGCGGTGGCTGTCGGTCTCCAGCGTCCCGCCGGACTTGCTCGACACCACCAGCACCGTCTTGTCGAGCCGGTCGGCCATCGCCGCCCGGACCTGCTGCGGATCGGTGGTGTCCACAGTGGTCAGCTCGAGCCCGAGCGTCTTGCAGATCACCTCCGGGGCGAGCGAGGAGCCGCCCATCCCGGCCAGCACCACGTGGGTCAGCCCCTCGGCGCGCAGCTGCTCGCGCAGCGTGCCCAGCCGGGGAAGCAGCTCCCGTGAGGCTTCGAGCACGTTGAGCCAGCCGAGCCGGATCCCGGCCTCGTGCTCGGCTTCCGGGCCCCACAGGGTCGGGTCGCCCGCCGCCAGCAGCGCGGGCACGTCATCGGAGGTGAGGGCGGCGAGCGTGGCCGCCGCGTCGACTGTGCTGCGGACGCTCAGCCCGCCGCCCGTGATCACCTGGCGGCCTTGAGCTGGGCTTCGACGCTGGCCAGCAGCTCCGCCCAGCTGGCTTCGAACTTGGCGACCCCGTCGCGTTCGAGGAACGCCACGACGTCGTCGTAGTCGGAGATCTGGTCCATGACCTGCTTCGCCGACGCGTACTCACCGGTGATCGTGTCCGGCTGGGTCACGCCGTGGTCGGCGAAGGCGTTCATCGTCGCCTCGGGCATGGTGTTCACGGTACCGGGGGCGACCAGCTCCTCGACGTACAGCACGTCCGAGTAGGCCGGATTCTTCACGCCCGTCGACGCCCACAGTGGCCGCTGCGGCCGGGCGCCGGCGTCGGCGAGTGCCTGCCAGCGCTTCGAGGAGAACACCTCCTCGTACGCCTGGTACGCCAGCCGCGCGTTGGCCACCGCGGCCTTGCCGTTCAGCGGGGACGCGCCGAGCCGCTTGTCGATCTCGGTGTCCACCCGGGACACGAAGAACGAGGCCACGCTCTCGATCTTCGACACGTCGTGCCCGTTGGCCTTCGCCTGCTCCAGCCCGGACAGGTACGCGTCCATCACGCCCTTGTACCGCTCGAGGCTGAAGATCAGCGTCACGTTGACCGAGATGCCGGCCGCCAGGGTCGCCGTGATCGCGGGCAGCCCCTCCAGCGTGGCCGGGATCTTGATGAACAGGTTCTCCCGGTCCACCAGCCACCACAGGCCCTTGGCCTCGGCGATCGTCTCGGCCGTCTTGTGCGCGAGCCGCGGGTCGACCTCGATCGACACCCGGCCGTCCAGCCCGCCGCTGGCGTCGAACGCCGGGCGCATCACGTCACAGGCCCACCGCACGTCGTACGTGGTCAGCATCCTGGCGGCCTCCTCCACGGAGACGCCCCGCACCGCCAGGTCCCTGATCTGCTCGTCGTAGGCGTGCCCCTCGGACAGCGCCTTGGCGAAGATGGTCGGGTTGCTGGTCACGCCGGAGACGTGCTTCTCCCGGCGCAGCCGGTCGAGGTCACCGGAAGCCAGCCGCTCCCGGGACAGGTCGTCGAGCCACACCGCGACCCCGGCCCCGGTCAGCTCTGCCAGACGGTCAGTCATCTCGTTACCCCCTCACCCGGTCCAGCGACTTGCGCGCCGCGGCCACGACGTTGTCCACGGTGAAGCCGAACTCCTCCATGAGCCGCTGGTACGGCGCGCTGGCGCCGAAGTGCTCCAGGCTCACCGAGACGCCGAGGTCGCCGACGAGGTCACGCCACGGCATCGCGATCCCGGCCTCCACGCTGACCCGGGCCCGCACGGCCGGCGGGATCACGTGGTTGCGGTACTCGACCGGCTGCGCGTCGAACCACTCGCGGCACGGCATCGACACGACCCGCGCGGAGACGCCCTCCTCGGCCAGCTTCGCCCTGGCCCCCAGCGCGAGCTGTACCTCAGAGCCGGTCGCCATGATCACGACATCGGTGCCGTCGGCCAGCACGTACCCGCCCTTGTCGGCGTCCTCAACGTCGGAGGCCGCGAGCACCGGCACGTTCTGCCGGGTGAGCGCCAGCGCCGTCGGCCGGTCGGTGTGCTCCAGCGCCTTGCGCCACGCGATCGCGGTCTCGTTGGCGTCCGCCGGGCGGACCACGTCCAGCCCCGGGATGGCGCGCAGCGCGGCCAGGTGCTCGACCGGCTGGT
Source organism: Longispora albida DSM 44784 (assembly GCF_000379825.1). Classification (GTDB taxonomy): domain Bacteria; phylum Actinomycetota; class Actinomycetes; order Mycobacteriales; family Micromonosporaceae; genus Longispora; species Longispora albida. The sequence continues at coordinate 758,823 of NZ_KB903825.1, read as the reverse complement.
GGGTCGGGCCGTCCTCGCCGAGGCCGACCGAGTCGTGCGTCCACACGTAGACGACCGGGACCTTCATCAGCGCGGCGAGCCGGACAGCCGGGCGCATGTAGTCGCTGAACACGAGGAACGTGCCGCCGTACGGCCGCGTCCCGCCGTGCAGGGCGATGCCGTTGAGGATCGCGCCCATCGCGTGCTCACGGATGCCGAAGTGCAGCGTGCGGCCGTACTCGTGCCCGGGGAAGGCCTTCGTCGCGTACTCGGCGGGGATGAACGACGGCTCGCCCTCGATCGTCGTGTTGTTGCTCTCCGCCAGGTCGGCCGAGCCGCCCCACAGCTCCGGCAGCGCCGGGCCGATCGCGTTGAGGACCTTGCCGGACGCCGCCCGGGTCGCCATGCCCTTCACGTCGGCAGGGAACTCCGGCAGCCGCGACTCCCAGCCCAGCGGCAGCCTGCGCTCGCTGACCCGGTCGAACAGGTCCTTGCGGTCGGGGTTGGCCGAGGCCCACGCGTCGAACGCGACCTGCCAGCCGGCCCGCACCAGGTTCGCCCGGTCCTGGACGGCCCGGGTGTGCGCCAGCACGTCCTCGCCGACGGCGAAGGACTGCTCGGGGTCGAAGCCGAGCAGCTTCTTCGTCGCGGCGGCCTCCTCGGCGCCGAGCGCCGACCCGTGGATCTTGCCGGTGTTCTGCTTGTTCGGGGCCGGCCAGCCGATGATCGTCCGCAGCGCGATGAACGAGGGCTTGCCCGTCTCCGCCTTCGCGTTCTCCAGCGCCTCGGCCAGGGCCGCGATGTCCTCGGCGTAGTCGCCGGTCCGCGTCCAGTCCACCCGCTGCACGTGCCAGCCGTACGCCTCGTAGCGCTGGCACACGTTCTCCGACAGCGCGATCCGGGTGTCGTCCTCGATCGAGATCTGGTTGTCGTCGTAGAGGACGGTCAGGTTGCCCAGCTTCTGGTGCCCGGCGAGGGCGCTGGCCTCGTGGGTGATGCCCTCCTCGATGTCACCGTCGGAGGCGAAGCACCAGATGTTGTGGTCGAACGGGCTCGTACCGGGCTCGGCCTCCGGGTCGAACAGGCCGCGCTCGCGGCGGGCGGCCATCGCCATGCCGACAGCGTTGGCCAGGCCCTGGCCGAGCGGGCCGGTCGTCGTCTCCACGCCGCGGGTGTGCCCGTGCTCGGGGTGGCCCGGGGTGAGCGAGCCCCACTGGCGCAGGTGCTCCAGGTCCTGGAGCGTCAGGCCGTAGCCGGACAGGTACAGCTGAATGTAGAGCGTGAGCGACGAATGCCCGCAGGAGAGGACGAAGCGGTCACGCCCCGCCCAGCCCGGGTCGGAGGGGTCATGCCGCATGACCTTCTGAAACAGCAGGTAGGCGGCGGGGGCCAGGCTCATGGCGGTACCGGGGTGGCCGTTGCCAGCCCGTTCCACCGAGTCGATCGCCAGCACCCGAGTCGTGTCGACCGCCCGGCGGTCGAGGTCGGACCAGTCCAGAGTCACGATTGCGCAGCCCCTCAGGATCAAAAAGAACGTCTGGGTTGACCCTACCCACCTGTCGTAATCGGCGAGCGGGGAACCGGCCGGTCACCACCGTGCGGGACACCGCCGGCCCGCCGTGCCGGCCGTCACCGGAGTGGCTGGCCACAGAGTCCCACCCCGGGCCTGGGCTGTACTGGTCGCGGGCATACCCTGTTCTACGTTTTGTAGACAGACTCGGAGGGTGGCCATATTCCGGTGAGCACCGTCGCCGAACGCCCGACCACAGCCACCGAGCGGGCCACCGCCTCGCCGCTGGCGGTCATCCGGTCCTATGTCGCGCTGACCAAGCCGCGGATCGTCGAGCTTCTCCTGATCACCACGGTTCCGGCCATGATCCTGGCCGAGCGCGGCATGCCGTCGCTGTGGCTGATCGTGGCGACCGTGGTCGGCGGGGCGCTCGCCGCCGGCAGCGCGAACGTGCTGAACTGCTGGTACGACCGCGACATCGACCAGCTGATGAAGCGCACGTCCACCCGGCCGCTGGTCACCCACACGATCAGCTCCCGCAGCGCGCTGACCTTCGGCCTGGTGCTGGGCGTGGTGTCCACAGTGCTCATGGCGGTCACGACGAACCTGCTGGCCACGCTGCTCACCGTCGGCGCGAACTTCTACTACGCCGTCATCTACACGATGTGGCTCAAGCGCACGACCCCGCACAACACGGTGCTGGGCGGGATCTGCGGCGCGGCTCCCGTGCTGATCGGCTGGGCCGCGGTCACCGGTTCGCTGTCGTGGAGCGCGTGGCTGCTGTTCGCGGTCATGTTCCTCTGGCAGCCGCCGCACTTCTGGGCGCTGGCCATCAAGTTCAAGGACGACTACGCCGCGGCCGGGATTCCCATGCTGCCGGTGGTCGCCTCCGAGAAGCGGGTCGCGGTCGAGAGCCTGGTCTACACGGGTCTCATGGTGGCTGCGTCGCTCGCGCTCTGGCCGGTGGCCAGCCTTTCCTGGGTGTACCTGGGGGCCGCGATCCTGGCTGGCATCCTCATGGGCCGAGAGGCGATCCTGCTGTACCTGGCTGCCCGGCGCGGCTCCGACCTCAAGCCGATGCGGCTGTTCCACTGGTCGATCACGTACGTGACGGTGCTTTTCGTGGCCGTAGCTGTTGACGCATTGCTGACAGCCTGATCCGACAGTTCCGGATACGTCCTGATTTACTACCCTCGATGGAAGTAAGCATTGTCACAGTCTCGGGGCGATGTTAAGCGCGGGTAAGCAGAAGGTGCCTACTGTGGTGGGCATGGCTGACGCATCGACTGCTCCCGCAACGGAGCCGGACAGTACCAGCACCCTCGAAGTCCCCAGCGGCCTCGTCGCCGGGATCGAGGAGTTCAAGGAAGCCCACGACGGGGCCAGCGCGGTGATCGAGTACGTGGGCCGTAAGGGAGCCCGCATCGTCCTCGTCGGAGAGGACGGCTCCTGGGGAGACCAGTTCGCCCCGGCCACCGACGTCGCCCGTGAGGCCTGCAACCTGGCCGGTGTCTCGATCCTCTCCTCCTGGGAGCGCGAGATCAGCGACCGGATGCGGGGCGGCTCCAAGCTGCTGAGGGCGATGCGGCGCAGCGTCTTCGCCCGCTAGCCACCCGTCTGCACGTCACCGCCAGTTCACTTCTCTTCCAGGCCCGTTCCCGGACTCCTCCGGGGGCGGGCCTGACACGTTCCGGTGATATACCACTAGGCTTCCGGGCATGATCCGAATCGCCTTCGCGACCTGCGCCGAGCTGCCCGACCTGGACGAGGACGAGCGGCTGGCCGTGGTACCCCTCGCCGAGCTGGGCCTGGAGGTCGTCCCGGCCGTCTGGGACGACCCGGCTGTCGACTGGGACTCGTTCGGCCTGACCGTCATCCGCTCGACCTGGGACTACGCCGCGCGCCGCGACGAGTTCCTGGCCTGGGCGCACCGGGTGCCCAACCTGCTGAACCCGGCCGCGATGATCGAGGCGAACACCGACAAGCGGTACCTGGCCGACCTGCCGGTGGCCACCGTGCCGACCACGTTCCTGGCGCCCGGCGACGCCTTCGATGTACCGGACGGCGACTACGTCCTCAAGCCCGCCATCAGCGCGGGCAGCAAGGACACCGGCAAGTACGGGCCAGCCGACCGTGAGCTCGCCGTCGCCCACGTGGCCCGGCTGCACGAGGCGGGCCGGACGGTGATGGTGCAGCCGTACCTGCCGGCCGTCGACGGCCACGGCGAGACCGCGCTGCTCTACTTCAACGGCGCGTTCAGCCACGCGATCCGCAAGGGCGCGCTGCTGGACGGCCCGGACCTCGGCGACGTCGGCCTGTACAAGGTCGAGGAGATCACGCCGCGTGTGCCGTCCGCAGCCGAGCTGGCGGTGGGGGACAAGCTGGTCGCCTCGCTGGACAACCCGCTCTACGCCCGCGTGGACCTGATCCCCGGCCCGGACGGCGAGCCGCTGCTGGTGGAGCTGGAACTGACCGAGCCGTCGATCTTCCTCGGCTACGCGGAGGCCGCGCCGGTCACCTTCGCCCGGGCCGTGGCCGCCCGGCTCTGACGCCGTCGCGATGGGGCCGGTCACATCCTGGCTGCTTTACCGGCCCCACATATTGACCTTGCACCGGACCGCATCTAAACAGGACCGATGAAACGTGCACTGACAGCTATCGCACTGATCGGCCTGCTCGCCGGGTGCACGGAGCCGGCCGCGGCCCCGAAGTCCCAGCAGCAGACGCAGCCCCAGACCCAGTCCACCCTGCCCGACGCGCACGGCAGCCAGCCGCCGAAGCCCGCGGACCGGTCGGGAGCCCTGCCAGGGCACGCCTTCGCCGGCTGTGTCACCTCGGCGGACGGCGCGCCGATCGAGGGCGTCAAGGGCGCGACGATGGGCAAGGGCACCAGGGCCGTCGTCTTCTCCAACACCGCCGACGGCAACGGCTGCGACTGGGTGGCCTACGGCAAGGAGCTGACCGCCAAGGGGTACCAGGTCGCGGTCTGGAACTACGGCTCCAAGGACAACATGGAGCGCGTCGCCGAACTCAAGTTGATCATCGGCAAGCTCCGGGCGGGCGGCGCCCAGAAGATCGTGCTGGCCGGCGGCTCCCGTGGCGCGTGCCTCTCGGTGATCGTCGCGGCCGAGACGGACCCGGCCGTGCAGGGTGTGGCCGCCCTGAGCTGCGCCAAGGTGTACAACCGCGACAACCCGGTCGAGATGGCGCCCTACGTCGCGAAGCTGAAGGTGCCAGCCTTCTACGCGCACGGTGAGAAGGACGGCACCCCGCTGGTCAGCGAGGTCCGGGCCGAGTTCAACGCGATCACGGCCCCCGGCAAGAAGCTCGTGATCGTCCCGGGCAGCGGTGCCCACGGCGACCTCCTGCTCGGCGCGGGCACCGTGAAGGCCGACCTGACGGCCTTCTTCGACCGCGTCACCGCCTGACGCTCCACGAACGACGGCCCAGCCCCGGTGTACCCGGGACTGGGCCGCTGTCTCATGTGCGGGACGCCCTCCGCGCCGCCCTGCACTGCCGGTCACATGCAGAAGCAGCTGTCGTCCCAGAAGTCGGCGCTGGCCGTCTGCTGGACGTAGTGCGGGCCTTCGGCCAGGTTGCTCTGGACGGCGGCCACCGGGCTGGGCTCAGCCGAGGCGGCGGCGGGCAGGACGAGCGCGCCGGCCAGCGCGGCGATCCCGGCAGCGGCGGCCAGGCGCGTGAAGATACGCATCGGGTTCTCCTTCACAGTGGATGGTGACGGGGCAAGCCTAGGGGCGGCGGGCCTGGCCCGCCGCCCCGCTCACTCAGGAGAGATCACTCCGTGATGCCCCACCGGCGCCGGATCGCCTGGTCGGCCGACCCGAACGCGACATCCACCAGCAGGCCGATCACCAGGATCACGATCATGGTCGCGATCAGGCCCGCCGAGTCGTTGAGGTCGCGGAAGACGGTCAGCCGGGTACCGACCGACGGCCGGTTGGCCACCCCGACCAGCAGTTCCCCGGCCATCAGGCTCCGCCAGGAGAACGCCCAGCCCTGCTTGAGCCCGGCGACGATCGCGGGGAGGGACGCGGGGGCGATCACGTGCCGGTACAGGGAAATGCCCTTGGCTCCGATGTTCCGCCCGGCGCGCAGCAGCAGCGGCGGGACGTAGTCGACGCCGGCGATCACCCCGTTGGCGACGGACGGCGTGGCACCCAGGATGACCACGAACATGATCGCGTTCTCCGTGAGGCCGAACAGCAGCACGGCCAGCGGGAACCACGCGATCGACGGCATGGTCTGCAAAGCCGTGATCATGGAACCGAGCGCGGCCCTGAGCACCTTCACCCGGGCCACTGCCAGCCCGAGCAGCAGCCCCACGCCGGCGGCCAGGACGAAGCCCAGCACCGCGCGCTGCATGGTGATCCCGACGGCCAGCCAGAACCGCTCGTCACCCAGGCTCCGCCCCAGGTCGGCGAACGTGTCGGCCGGCGAGGCCAGCGCCCACGGCGGCCGGAACTCCGTCCAGATCGCGATCTGCCAGACCAGGAGCACGATCGCGACCGCAAGGACCTTGGGCCACGTGCCGGCCCAGGCCCTAGCGAGCATGGCTGGCAACCTCGTCCCGGAGCCGGTCGGTGATTTCTGCAGCAAGGGACGAGACCTCCGGTGAGTCGATCCGGCGCGGCCGGGGGATGTCCACCCGGCCCTGCCACTTGAGCCGGCCGGGGCGGCTGGACAGCAGGACGATCCTGTCGCCCAGCCGGGCGGCCTCGCGGACGTTGTGCGTGACGAACAGGACGGTCAGCCCGCGCTGCTGGACGATCCGCTCCAGTTCGTCGTGCAGCAGGTCACGGGTCATCGCGTCCAGCGCGCCGAACGGCTCGTCCATCAGCAGGACGGGCGAGTCGAGCGCGAGGGTCCTGGCCAGCGCGACGCGCTGCCGCATGCCGCCGGACAGCTCGTGCGGCCGTTTGCGCGCGAACTCCAGCAGGTTGACCGTGGCGAGCAGCTCGGCGACCTTCGCCTCCCGTTCCGCTCGGGGGACCTTGCGGAGCTTGAGGGGCAGGCCGACGTTCTTCTCGACGGTCAGCCAGGGGAACAGCGCTGGTTCCTGGAACATCAGCGCCGGGTTCCGCCCGGCCGTGATCTCGCCGCCGGTCGGCGTGTCGAGCCCGGCGATCAGGGAGAGCAGCGTGCTCTTCCCGCAGCCGGAGGCCCCGACGACGCAGACGAACTCGCCGGGCTCGATCTCCAGGGACAGCCGGTCCAGCGCGGTCACGGCGCCGGGGCCGTGACCGTACGTCCGGCTCACGTTCCGGATACTGATCATGCTTTGACCTCGGGTTTGCCGTTCGCCTTGAGGATCTCGTTGAGCAGGGCCAGGTCGTAGAGGCCCTTGAGGTCCGGCTTGTCCAGCAGCCCGACAGCCGTCGCGTGCTCGGCACCCTTGAGCAGCGAGCTGGCGATCGGGTCGTTGGTGAACTCAAGGGTCTTCCACGCCTGCTGGATCAGCTTGAGGTCGAGCGGCTTGCCGGTGAGCTTGCCGACCGACGTGGAGATGGCCTGCTGGGCCTCCTCCGGCTTGCTGACCACGAACTCCGTCGCGGCCACGTGCGCCTCCAGCAGCTTCCTGACGACGTCGCGGTGCTCCTTGAGGTACTTGTTCCGGACGATCAGGTTGGTGATCACGAAATTCTTGTCCGGCCACAGGTCACGCTCGTCGACCAGCACCTTGCCCCCGGCGGCCACCAGCCGGGAAGCGAACGGCTCCGGTACCCAGGCACCGTCGATCGCGTTCGCGTTGAACGCGTCCACGGTCACGCTGTTCTCCTGCGGCAGGATCTTGACGTCGCCGCCGCCGTCCTTGGTGGTGTTGAGCCCGCGTTCCTTCAGCCAGTACCGCAGGGCGACGTCCTGCGTGTTGCCCAGCTGCGGGGTGGCGATCTTCTTGCCCTTGAGCTGCTGCGCGTCGGTGATGCCCGGCTTGACGACGAAGGACACGCCGCCGGACGCCCCGCCGGCGATCACCCGCAGCGCCTCGCCCCTGGACTTGGTGAAGCCGTTGATCGTCGGGTTCGGCCCGATGTACACGGCGTCGATCTGGTCGGCGAAGAGCGCCTCGATCGCGGCGGGCCCCGCGTTGAACGTCGTCACCTTCAGGTCGACGCCCGAGCCCAGCTTCTCGGCGTAGATGCCCTTCTCGATCCCCGCGACGGCCTGCGCGTGGGTGAGATTCGGGAAGTAGCCCAGCCGCAGCGTGGTCTTCCCGTTCGCCGCCGCCTTCGGATCGTCGCCCGAGCCGCAGCCCGCCAGGAGCGATGTGGTCAGCACTCCCAGCACTGCCGCCGCACTGAGCCAACGCCTCATGAGCTTTTCCTTCCCGATAATCTCTACTTGATTAGTAGGAATATCGGGTACGGCGGAGCCGCCGTCAACTCGTCTGTTCGGCTTTTACACGGTTGCTACATTGCGCGGCTGCCCGGCGGCCACGGGAAGCGCGGTACGCGGCCGCAGGTCATGCCACACGGCGAGCGTCGCGATCCACACCACGCAGGCCCCGGCCATGTGCGCGGCGACCAGCACCACCGGCAGGTGCGTGAAGTACTGGACGAAGCCGATCAGGCCCTGCCCGAGCAGCACGAGAACGAACACGCCAGCGACCTTGCTGCGCGCCCCGACGGCCTTCAGTGTCAGCCACAGCGCGACCGACAGCCCGAGCAGCAGGAACACGAGATCGGTGTGCAGCTGGGCGAACGCGCCTGGGTCGAGGCCGTTGCGCTTGGCGTCAGCGTCCCCGGCGTGCGGGCCGCTGCCGGTCACCACGGTGCCGGCCACGATCACGGCCCCGCTGGTCACCATCGTCAGCCAGGTCAGCGCACGCACCGGGGGCCTCACCGCCCAGACGGGCGGTCCAGCGGGCCGGTCGATCCTGATCCACAGGGTGTACGCGGCCACGAGCGCGGCCATCGACGCCAGGAAGTGGCAGCCGACCACCCACGGGTTGAGGTTCGTGAGGACGGTCATCCCGCCGACCACGGCCTGGGCCGGCACCCCGAGTACCGACAGCAGGGCCGGAACGGTCAGCTCCCGCCGCTTCGTCAGCCAGGCGAGCACGAGCGCGGCCCCGACGATGAAGCCGATCACGCCGGTCAGGGTCCGGTTGGTGAACTCGATGACCCCGTGGATGCCCATCTCGGCGGTCGGTACGTACGACCCGTCCACGCACTGCGGCCAGGTCGGGCAGCCGAGGCCGGAGCCGGTGAGCCGGACAGCCCCGCCGGTGACGACGATCAGGGCGTGCGCGACCAGGCCGGCGAATGCCGCCCACTTCAGCAAGGCTCGGCTCCTCAACACCGACACAGCGTAGAAGTTCGGTGGTCGCGCGGGCCGGGCGGGGTTGCCGGGTGTGCCGCCGGGCGCCCGTACCGCTACCCCCGTAGCAGCGGTGCGAGCGCCCGGCGGGCCTGGAGGGAGAGGACGAGGATCGCCGTCTCGGTCGCGATCGGTAACGCGAGCAGGAGCACCCAGGCGTACTCCTTCTTCCACGTGATCAGAGCCATGGCACCCGCTGTCAGGATCCCGGCAAGGTAGAAGGCGACATTGGCGATAACGAATGTGACAAGGTGCCGGGCCGGCCGGATCGCCCACGGGTCGGCGCGGCGGAGCCGGGTGGCCAGCCGGAAGAGCGTGAACGCCAGCACGAGACCGAGCAGCCCCTCGCTCAGCGGCAGCACGAGCAGGCTGACCCAGACCGGGCTGCCCTCGATCGCCGTGAGGACCAGGGCGTGGGCCGGGCCGAGGAGCGCGCCGGAGAAGCTGAGCGAGCACACGGCCCAGATCGGCCGGGTGACCAGTCCCACGGTCGTGAGCGAGCTGATCAGGTCGGCGGCCCGGAGATGCGCCGCCTGTCCCGGTGTGACCGTTTCCAGCCCCGGTGCCGCTGTTCCTGGTGCGGGATCGTGCGTCATGGCGCCTCCTGTTGAACGTGTTCAACTGGCGCTGACCGTACCAGAAAGTTTTGAACGCGTTCAACGGTGGTGTGGGTCACGTCGCACCCGGTTTGCCCTGCCGGCCGGAAATAAGTAACACTGGTGTTGTGAAAAACGCGGCGGTGGTCCCTGTGCCGCCCGCGCCGGCAGCCGGCGCGGGATCGGACGGCCGCACCCGCGACCGGGTCGCCCACCACCTGCTGGAGCACGGCGCCGCGACAGCGGCGGAGCTCGGCTGCGCACTGGGCCTGAGCCCGGCAGCCATCCGCCGCCACCTGGACGCCATGCTCGCCGACGGCCTGATCGAGTGCCGTGACCGGCCCAGCAGGGCCCAGCGTGGCCGGGGCCGACCGGCCAAGGCCTTCGAGCTGACCGACGCCGGCCGGGCAGCCGGCGGCCCGCACACCTACGATGATCTCGCCCGCGAGGCCCTGCGCTGGATCGCCAGGCAGGGCGGTGACGACGCCGTGCGTGAGTTCGTCGCCGAGCGGGTAGCAGGGCTGGAGGAGCGGTGCCGGACGGCGATGTCCGACGCCGGCGACGCTCCGTTCGCCAGGGCCGAGGCCCTCGCAGAGGCGCTGAGCCGTGAGGGCTACGCTGCCGGCGCGACGGCGATCGCCTCCGGCGGCCAGCTCTGCCAGCACCACTGCCCGGTGGCACACGTCGCAGCGGAGTTCCCGCAACTCTGCGAGGCGGAGACCCAGGTGATCAGCCGGCTCGTCGGCACGCACGTGCAGCGGCTGGCGACCATCGCCAATGGGGACGGGGTGTGCACCACCTTCATCCCCGACCCCCGCAGAACCATGACCGAGAGCGTGAGGACTAGCTCATGACCGCAGAGACCGTCGTTACCCAAGAGGAGCACCTGGCTGCTCTGGGCCGTTACGAGTACGGCTGGGCCGACAAGGACACGGCAGGCGCCAACGCCCGCCGGGGCCTCAACGAGGACGTGGTCCGCGACATCTCGGCGAAGAAGAACGAGCCGCAGTGGATGCTCGACCTCCGGCTCAAGGGCCTGCGGCTGTTCGGCCGCAAGCCCATGCCGGGCTGGGGCGCAGACCTGAGCGGCATCGACTTCGACAACATCAAGTACTTCGTGCGCTCGACAGAGAAGCAGGCGGCGAGCTGGGAAGAGCTGCCGGAGGACATCAAGAACACCTACGACAAGCTGGGCATCCCGGAGGCGGAGAAGCAGCGCCTCGTCGCCGGTGTCGCCGCCCAGTACGAGTCGGAGGTCGTCTACCACGCGATCCGCGAGGACCTCGAGCAGCAGGGTGTCCTGTTCCTGGACACCGACACCGCGCTCAAGGAGCACGAGGACATCTTCAAGGAGTACTTCGGCACGGTGATCCCGGTCGGCGACAACAAGTTCGCCGCGCTGAACACCGCCGTGTGGTCGGGTGGCTCCTTCATCTACGTGCCCAAGGGCGTCAACGTGGAGATCCCGCTCCAGGCCTACTTCCGGATCAACACGGAGAACATGGGCCAGTTCGAGCGGACCCTGATCATCGTGGACGAGGGTGCCTACGTGCACTACGTCGAGGGCTGCACCGCCCCGATCTACTCCTCGGACTCGCTGCACTCGGCCGTCGTCGAGATCATCGTGAAGAAGGGCGGCCGGTGCCGCTACACGACGATCCAGAACTGGTCGACCAACGTCTACAACCTGGTCACCAAGCGGGCCGTCTGCCACGAGGGCGCCACGATGGAGTGGGTCGACGGCAACCTCGGCTCGAAGGTCACCATGAAGTACCCGGCCGTGTACATGGTCGGCGAGCACGCCAAGGGCGAGGTGCTGTCGGTCGCGATGGCCGGCGAGAACCAGCACCAGGACGCCGGCGCCAAGATGGTGCACGCCGCCCCGCACACCTCCTCCTCGATCATCTCGAAGTCGATCGCCCGTGGCGGCGGCCGGACCTCCTACCGGGGTCTCGTGCAGGTGATGGACGGCGCTCACCACTCCAAGAGCACGGTCAAGTGCGACGCGCTGCTGGTCGACACGATCAGCCGCAGCGACACCTACCCCTACGTGGACGTCCGCGAGGACGACGTGCAGATGGGCCACGAGGCCACCGTCTCCAAGATCAGTGACGACCAGCTCTTCTACCTGATGAGCCGGGGCCTCACCGAGGACGAGGCGATGGCGACCATCGTGCGCGGCTTCATCGAGCCGATCGCCAAGGAGCTGCCGATGGAGTACGCCCTCGAGTTGAACCGTTTGATCGAGCTCCAGATGGAAGGCGCAGTCGGTTAATGCTCTCCGAAACAATCGTTCCTCCGAAGACCCGCGCGCAGGAGCTTCGCTCGTACGACGCAGCCGACTTCCCGGTCCTCACCGGCCGGGAGGAGGAGTGGCGGTTCACGCCGCTCAAGCGGCTGCGCGGGCTCGCTGACGGCAGCCAGGACACGGTCGCGGCTCCCGGGCACGAGTACGGGCAGGACCTCGCCGGGGTGACCGTCGGCCGGGCCGGGCTCGACGACCCGCGCCGTGGCTCGGTGCTGACGCCGTTCGACCGGCCGAGCGCTCTCGCGTACGGCGGGGCCGCCGACGTGCTGCTGGTCGAGGTGGCCCGCGAGGCCATCCCGGCCGAGCCGGTGTCCGTCGTCGTCCGGGGCAGTGACGCCGGGGCCGTCGCGTACGGGCACACCATTGTGGACATCGGCGTGCTCGCCGAGGCCACGGTGATCATCGAGTACGCCGGCAGCGTCACGCTCGCCGACAACGTCGAGGTGATCGTCGGGGACGGGGCGAAGCTGACCTTCGTCACCGTCGCTGACTGGGAAGCCGGCGCGGTGCAGGCCCAGCACGTCAAGTTCCGGGTCGGCCGCGACGCCAAGGTCACCCACGTGCAGGTCACGCTGGGCGGGGACCTGGTGCGGCAGTACACCAGCGCGGAGTACACCGGCCGGGGCGGCGACGTCGAGGCCTTCGGTGTGTACTTCGCCGACGCCGGCCAGCACCAGGAGCACCGCCTCCTCGTCGACCACACCGTGCCGGACTGCCGGAGCCACGTCACGTACCGTGGCGCGCTCCAGGGTGAGGACGCGCACACCGTGTGGGTCGGCGACGTGCTGATCCGGGCCGAGGCGACGGGCACCGACACGTACGAGATCAACCGGAACCTGATCCTGACGGACGGCGCGCGGGCTGACTCCGTGCCGAACCTGGAGATCGAGACCGGCGAGGTCGCGGGTGCCGGTCACGCCAGCGCCACCGGCCGCTTCGACGACGAGCACCTCTTCTACCTGATGAGCCGGGGCATCCCGGAGGTCGAGGCGCGCAAGCTGGTCGTGCGGGGCTTCTTCGCCGAGCTGCTGGCGAAGATCCCGGCCGAGGCGCTGCGCGACCGGCTGACCGAGACCATCGAGGCTCGCCTGGCGAAGGCCGGTGAGTAGATGACCCGGATCTGCCTGGTCGACGAGCTGCCGAAGGGCGCTGTGGTCCGCGCGGAGATCGACGGCGAGGCCATCGCCGTCGTGCACGCGGAGGACGACAACTTCTACGCCATCCGTGACGAGTGCTCGCACGCCGCGATCGCCCTGTCGGAGGGCGAGGTCGACGGCTGCACGATCGAGTGCTGGCTGCACGGGTCGCGGTTCGACCTGCGGACGGGCGAGCCGTCCGGACCACCGGCCGTCGAGCCGGTCCCTGTTTACCCCGTCGAGGTGCGTGACGGCGAGATTCACATTGGAGTAGGGCAGTCATGAGCGTTCTGGAAATCCGTGACCTTCAGGTGGCCGTCAAGCTGCCCGAGGACGAGCTGAAGCCGATTCTGGCCGGGGTCAACCTGACCATCAAGGCCGGCGAGACGCACGCGATCATGGGGCCGAACGGCTCGGGCAAGTCCACCCTCGCGTACTCGATCGCCGGGCACCCCAAGTACGAGATCACCGGCGGCTCGGTCACCCTGGACGGCGAGGACGTCCTGGCGATGACCGTCGACGAGCGGGCGCGGGCCGGGCTGTTCCTGGCCATGCAGTACCCGGTCGAGGTGCCGGGCGTGAGCGTGGCGAACTTCCTGCGCACCGCCAAGACGGCGATCGACGGTGAGGCGCCGAAGCTGCGTACCTGGGCCAAGGAGCTCAAGGACGCGATGGCCGCCGTCCAGATGGACCCGGCCTTCGCACAGCGCAACGTCAACGAGGGCTTCTCCGGTGGTGAGAAGAAGCGGCACGAGATCGTGCAGCTGGAGCTTCTCAGGCCGAAGATGGCCATTCTTGACGAAACCGACTCTGGCCTGGACATCGACGCCCTCCGCGTGGTTTCCGAGGGCATCAACCGGGTCAAGGACCGTGGCGAGACCGGCCTGCTGCTGATCACGCACTACACGCGGATCCTGCGGTACGTGAAGCCGGATTTCGTGCACGTCTTCGTCGCGGGGCGCATTGTTGAGGAAGGCGGCCCGGAGCTCGCCGAGCACCTGGAAGCCAAGGGTTACGAGCGGTTCGTCTCGGCAGGAGCCTGACATGACCTTGACCATCCCGGCCGGAATGCCGCAGTACGACGACGCGCCGCGGTTCGACGTGGAGAAGGTGCGCGCCGACTTCCCGATCTTCGGCCGGGCGGTCAACGGTCAGCCCCTCGTCTACCTGGACAGCGCCAACACCTCGCAGAAGCCCCAGCAGGTGATCGACGCGCTGGCGGTGCACTACGCGCTGCACAACGCGAACGTCTCCCGCTCGGTGCACACCCTGGGCACCGAGGCGACCGAGGCCTACGAGGACGCGCGGGCGAAGATCGCGAACTTCGTCGGGGCGCCCAGCCCCGACGAGATCGTGTTCGTGAAGAACTCCTCCGAGGCGATCAACCTGGTCGCCTACGCCTTCTCGCCGCGCTCGGAGGACGACCGGTTCCGGATCGGCCCCGGCGACGAGATCGTGATCTCGGAGATGGAGCACCACTCCAACATCGTGCCGTGGCAGATGCTCGCGGAGCGGACGGGCGCGACCCTGCGCTGGTTCGGCGTGACCGACCAGGGCCGGCTCGACCTGTCCAACCTGGACGAGCTGGTCAACGAGCGCACGAAGATCGTGTCGATCGTGCACATGTCCAACATCCTGGGCACGGTCAACGCGACCTCGCGGATCACGAAGCGGGCGCACGAGGTCGGCGCGCTGATGATGCTCGACGCCTCGCAGTCCGTGCCGCACCTGCCGATGGACGTCGTGGCCTACGACGTGGACTTCATCGCCTTCACCGGCCACAAGATGCTCGGCCCGACCGGCATCGGCTGCCTGTGGGGCCGGGGTGAGCTGCTCAACGCGATGCCGCCGTTCCTCGGTGGCGGCTCGATGATCGAGACAGTCACGATGGAGAAGACGACGTACGCTGCGGCCCCGGCCCGCTTCGAGGCCGGCACCCCGCCGATCGCGGAGGCCATCGCGCTCGGTGCTGCCGTGGACTACCTGACGAACCTGGGCATGGACGCGGTGCTCTGGCATGAGAAGGAGCTGACGGCCTACGCGCTCGACGCTCTGGTCACCGTGCCCGGCCTGAAGATCTACGGTCCGCAGATCCCGGTCGGGCGGGGCGGGACGATCTCGTTCTCGCTCGGCGACATCCACCCGCACGACGTGGGCCAGATCCTCGACGCCGACGGCGTGCAGGTCCGGGTGGGCCACCACTGCGCGAAGCCGACGTGCGCCCGGTTCGGCGTACCGGCCATGACCCGTGCTTCGTTCTACGTGTACACAACGACCGAGGAGATCGACGCCCTCGTGCGCGGGCTCGAGAAGGTGCGGAAGGTCTTCGGCTGATGCAGCTCGACCAGCTCTACCAGGAGATCATCCTGGATCACTACCGCCGGCCGAAGGGCAAGGGGCTCCGGGAGCCCTACGGCGCTGAGGTGCACCACGTCAACCCGACCTGTGGCGACGAGATCACGCTGCGGGTGTGGCTGGTCGGCGGGGTGGTCAAGGACATCTCCTACGACGGGGCCGGCTGCTCGATCAGCCAGGCCGCCGCCAGCATCATGTACGAGCTGCTGGCCGGCGCCCAGCTCAGCACGGCCCTCCAGATCAACGAGGTGTTCGTGGAGCTGATGGGCAGCCGGGGCAAGCTCGAACCGGACGAGGACCTGCTCGGCGACGGCGTGGCCTTCGCCGGGGTCTCGAAGTACCCGGCGCGGGTGAAGTGCGCGCTGCTGCCGTGGATGGCGTTCAAGGACGCGGCGGCGCGGGCCGCGGCGAGCGACGAGGAGTAGTAGTCATGAGTGAGGCAGTCGAGACCCCGGCCGAGCCGAAGGTCAAGCCGGCCCTGGACGACGTGGAGGAAGCCCTCCGCGACGTGGTCGACCCCGAGCTGGGCATCAACGTCGTGGACCTCGGCCTGATCTACGGCATCCACGTCGACGACGACATCGTGGCCACGGTCGACATGACCCTGACGTCGGCGGCCTGCCCGCTGACCGACGTGATCGAGGAGCAGGCCCGCACGGCGCTGTGCTCCGGCCCGGGCGGCGGCCTGGTCAACGACCTGCGGATCAACTGGGTGTGGCTCCCGCCGTGGGGCCCCGACAAGATCACCGACGACGGCCGCGAGCAGCTCCGTGCACTCGGTTTCAACGTTTAGACCGTTTGGACCCGGCGTGGACGACGCTGGACTGCGCATTGAGGCGCCCCGCATACCGGTGTTGTATGCGGGGCGCCTCAATGCTTGCCAGCCCCGCCCACGCCGGGCCACTTCGTGTTAGATCAAGAGCAAGTACAAGATCAAGGGCTTGATTTTGTACGTGCTGCATGGAAGCTGAACTGGCTGCTACCCGGTCAGAGGCCGGGTGTCACTTCTTCTTCGAGCCCGCCCGGTCGGCGGCCCGTGTCTCGGCGGCGCGCTTGTCGCGTTCCTTCTTCTTGAGAATCCGGTCCTTTGTCCAGCGGACTTTGCCGCGTGCTCCTCTGCCCATCCGCCGAGTCTATGCCGGACATCCTCGGTAAATGCCCTGAATACGAAGCGTGTCGTATCGTCACCTGTCGCGGTGTTTGCCTAGATTGATCACGTGAAACGTGCCGCGATCGGACTGCTGGTCCTCCTCTTCGCCGTGATCGGGGCCGCGCCGCCGGCCTGGGCGGATGCCCGGATGGCGGTCCGCCTCGACCCGAGTACGTCGCCGGTGTCGTCCGGGGACTACATGTCGTACAACGGGTTCATCGAGTGCTCGATCCCCGGGGGCTGTGACAACGTCACCGTCACCTTCACGCCGCCGCCCGGCAGGTCGGGGCCGGGGGAGATAGCGAAGCCGTGGCCGGCCGGGGTGACCGGCGTGGTGTCCAATCCGGACGGCACGGTCACGGTCACCTACGACCACATCGACGCCGGCTCGACCTCACAGCTGACCGTGAGCTGGCCGACGAAGGACTACTACACGCCGCCCGGCGACCAGAAGGCCGGGATCAGCGCGATCGCCGGGAACGGTGACGGCACGCCGAGCAAGGACGAGGCGGTCGTGAAGGTCGAGGCCGAGCCGAATCCGCAGATCATCAAGAACGCCCCGACCACGGCGGTCCTCAACGAGAACTTCACGTACCAGATCCGCGCGACGAACAACCCCAGGGGCGGCACCGGCCGGGGCAACCTGGCGCTGGAGAACGTGACGCTCACCGACACGCTCCCGGCCGGCGTCGAGTACGTGTCCTCGACGCCGTGCACGTACGACGCGGCCACCCGCACGGTCAGCATGCCGGTCGACACCAACCCGGGCATGGCCGGCAGCCAGTGGGACCAGATCACCGAGTTCCCGTACGAGATCCGCTGCGACATCACGGTGAAGGTGACCGACCCGGCCCTGGTCGGGCAGCCGATCCGGAACACGGCCAGCATCACCGGCGACCCGTACGGGCCGGACGACGACCCGGTCACCAGGACCGACACCAAGGACACCACCATTGTGGACTCCGGGACGATCACCGGGGAGTTCAACAAGTACACGGACAGCCAGATCGCGACGCACGGCCAGGTCGTCCAGTTCATCGCCGAGGTGCGGAACACGGGTAACCAGGCGGCGACGGCGATCGTGACCGACGTGATGCCGCCCGGATTCGACCCGACGAGCGTCAACATCTACATCCCCGGCCAGGCGACCCCGTACCAGGGCCAGGCCACGGTCGACGTGACCTACGCCGACGGCACCACGAAGAGCATCCCGTGGGACCAGAACAGCGCGGACGTGACCAAGGCCGGCGTGGACGTCACGTCGATCAAGGTGACCATCCCCGGCCTGTCCGCCGCGACCACGATCAACGTGCAGTACTACGGCGTGGTCGACGCGACCGAGCTGACCGGCGGGGCCGGCACCATCACCAACTGCGCCGACTTCGACCTGGGCGGCAAGGCCAAGGGCCGTAAGTGCGCGGACATCAAGGTACTCCCGGCGCTGGCCTGGCCGCTGATCGAGAAGGAGACCAGCCAGGCCCCCGTCGCGCCGGGCGGCCAGCACACCTGGACGGTCAAGGTCACCAACGACCCGTACAACCGCCTGACCTCCCCGCTCCGCCCGCGCATCGTCGACCTGCTGCCGAACCAGCTGGACTACGTGCCCGGCTCGTTCGCCCTGGTCGCCGGGGAACCCGGCTACTGCCCGCCCGGCTCGGCCTTCACCGTGACCGTCGAGCCCAACCGGGCCAGGGGCCGCAG
The DNA here is from genome assembly GCF_000379825.1 of Longispora albida DSM 44784. Lineage (GTDB taxonomy): Bacteria > Actinomycetota > Actinomycetes > Mycobacteriales > Micromonosporaceae > Longispora > Longispora albida. Next base: position 740,750 of record NZ_KB903825.1, on the reverse strand, counting down.
CGCCCTGGTCGCGACGGCCAACCCGGGCAGCACCATCCCGAACAACAACTCGATCTGCCGGTACCAGTTCAAGACCGAGGTGAAGGCCGGCGCGGCGAGCGGCACCTACCAGGGCGACCCGAACACCTCGAACTACCCGGGTAACCTGATCGGCCTGTTCGACCCGGACAAGCCGATCCAGGGCGGCGAGCAGGACAAGGAGGACTGGGACGGCGACGGCGACACCACGGAGAACTTCGTGAAGGGCGGCGAGGACTTCGCGATCGCCGAGTCGGCTGCCCTGGCTGTGTCCAAAGAGGTCAAGGGCAACAAGGACCAGGACTACAAGGGCTCGGCGGAGGTCGACCCGGCAGCGGTCGGCAGGTCCGACAACGGCGGCACGGTCAGCTACCGCGTGAAGCTCGGCAACCTGGGCAACAAGACCCTCACCAACGTCGTCGCCTACGACATCCTGCCGGCCCCGGGCGCCCCGGGCGTGACCAGCGGCCGGTACACGGACATGAAGGCGAACGAGTGGCTGGCCACGCTGACCGGGCCGATCAGCGCCGGGAACGCGCCGGTGACCATCACGTACTCCACGAAGCTTGACCCGTGCCGGCCGGAGATGGACAACACGCCGGGCAAGACGATGCCGTTCTACTGCGGCGGAGTCGTGGACGCGACGTTCGTACCCGCTGCCTCGGTCACCGACTGGTCCGCGATCCGCTCGGTCCGCTTCGACTTCGGCACGCACCACGTCCTGGGGGGCGAGGAGTACACCTTCGAGTGGACGATGAAGGTACCGGAGGGCGCCGACACCGGCCAGCGCACGTGGAACAAGATCGGCATCGGCGGTAAGCGGGTCGACGGCACCACCACCACGGACCTGCTCGCGACCGAGGCCCCGTGGGTGGTCGACGAGGTGACGAAGAAGCCGGTCCCGCCGACCCCGTCACCGTCTCCTTCTCCGTCCCCGTCTCCTTCTCCGTCGCCCACGGTGCCTCCGACTGTCCCGCCGACGACGGTTCCGCCCACAGTTCCGCCCACGGAGCCGCCGGCACCGTCCCTGTCACCCGAGCCGCCGATCCCGGTGACCGGCGCGAGCGTGACCGGCCTGATGTCCTCCGCTGCGGCGATGCTCGGCATCGGCCTGGCGATGGTGCTCGTCGCCCGCCGCTTCCGGCCCCAGCCCGGAAACCGGCACTAGCCAGGAAACCGGAACTGGTCGCGAGGCCGGAACCGGTCAGGAAAGGCGAACCGGCCGGTAAGTCGAACTAGCCGCGAACGGCGAACACGGAACGGGCCGCTGTCCTCACCGGGCAGCGGCCCGTTCCGCGTTACCGGAGCCAGGTCAGCCCGAGGTCTTCCGCCGTGCGCGTGACCAGGCCGCGCAGGTCGGCCGCTTCCCGGGTGTCGCCGAGCTCCCCGGCGAGGGTGGCAGCCGCGGCTGCTGTGTGCGGGCGGGTGCCGATGGCGGCCCGCTGGTGGTACGAGAGGCGGAGCAGGGCCAGCCCCTCCTCGCGGTCCCCGGCGTCGAGGGCCTGGGCGCCGATGTGCCGGACGGCGTGCGACTCGAGCAGGATGTCGCCGGACGCCACGGAGGACTCCAGCGCCGCCTGGTACCCCTTGGCGGCGACCTCGGTCTCGCCGTGCAGGTTCTCGATGCTGACCGCGTGCCAGAAGTCCGGCCAGCCGCCCAGCTCGGCAGCCCCGCGCAGGGAGCCGAAGGCACTCACCGGGTCGCCGCAGTACGGCTCGCCGTCCAGCTTGAAGAGCTGCCGCCAGTATTCGAGTTCGGTCGTCAGCAGGGTGGCCAGCGGGGTGCCGTCGAGAGCGGCGATGGCTTCCAGGGCCGGGGCGGGGTCGCCGAGCTGCCACAGGTACCGCTCGGTGCTGGTCTCGGCGCGCAGGGCCCTGGCCAGCGGCGTGTCCAGCTCGCCGAGGATGGCGAGCGCCGCGTCCCAGCGGCCTGCCCGCCGGACCAGCCGGGCCGCAGCGAGAACCGGGTCGGCCATGTAGGCTTCGTCAAGCGTCATGGTGCCTACCATGACAGGTGGAGTGTAGGTGGTCAAGTGCGTTACGAGGACTACATCGGTAACCTGGCCCGGCTGGCCGTCGAGCTGGTGAACGCCGACGAGCCCAGCGAGCTGAGCGCCGAGCTCTTCGCCGAACACGGCGTGACCAGGCCCTCCGAGGCCGACCTTGCCCCGCTCCTCGCCGAGCTGCGCCCGGCGATCACGGCCGTGGTGACGGGCGGGGCGCTGGATGTGGTGAACGAGCTGCTCGCCAAGTACCCGCCGCAGCTTCACATCAGCGATCACGACGGCCCCGGCACGGCCCACCTGCACCATGCCTACAACGGCATCGACGGCGTCTCGTGGATCGCGCGGTCCAGCGCTGCTGCCCTCGCCCACATCGCCTGCCAGATCCCCGGTGTGATCATCGGGGGCTGCCAGGCCGACGGCTGCCCGAAGTTCTTCGTCGACCAGTCGCGCAACCACAGCCGCCGGTTCTGTGGCAACACGTGCGCGAGCCGGACGACCGTCGCGGCCTACCGCAAGCGAACTAAAGGTTCTTGAGGGCCTCGCGCCGCGACAACGGCGACAGACCAGGTGTCCCCTCCATATAGGACCGCACGCTCTCCGGCTCCGTCTTCGCGTACTCACGCAACGACCAGCCGATCGCCTTGCGGATGAAGAAGTCTGGATGCCCGGCCAGGTCGGTGCAGTAGCCGAAGAGGCGCGCCGCGTCCGTCCGGCCCTTGTACGTGAGCTGGTGCAGGATCGCCGTCCTGGCCAGCCACAGCTCCGGCCCGGCAGCCCACTCGTCCATCACCGCGACCAGGCCGGGGGAGTCCGCCACCAGCGGGCCGACGGCGTGGGCGGCGAGGGCGTCCACTGTGTCCCACCAAGGCTTCGTGACGAGCAGCCGCTCGACGGTACCGAGGAAATCCGGCCCGCACGCCCCGATGTGCCGGCACACGTAGTCGGTACCGAAGTACTGGTATTCGCGGTGGGGCAGGCCCCAGCAGGCCAGGGCGATCTCCGCGACCTCCTCCTCCAGGGGCTTCCTCGGCACGGCCTGCACCGCACGCCCGAGCTTGCGCCGCTCCGGTGTCGGGATGCCCAGGAACGGGAACTGATCGCGCATGTAGGCAGCCATGCCCGCCGCGCGCTCCGGGTCGGCGGCGGCCTGGAACGTGCCGGTCAGGCTCGCGAGCAGCTCCGGGACTGTCATACCGCGAAGCATCTCACCGGGGTCTGACATAGCCTTCAAGAATGAGCAAACCAGCGGCGGGCGGCGGGCGATGGGTGGAGGTACCCCCGGAGCGGCTGGCCCGCTGGCTGACCGGCTTCGCCGAACGGCACGGCGGCGCGCAGCCGCACGGCGCGACCCTGACCGGCGGTGACGGCGAGACGGCCGAGTTCCACCTGCTGGACGGCGAGGTGGCCGTGGACACGCTGCCGGCGGCGGCCGAGGCCGACCGGCGGATCGGGCTGCTGCTCGTCCGGCGGGGCGGGTTCGCGGTCGGGGTCGCGGCTGGCACCAAGCTGGTCGCGAGCAAGGTGGACACGAAGTACGTGCAGAGCAGGACGGCGGCGGGTGGCTGGTCGCAGCAGCGTTTCGCCCGGCGGCGCGACAACCAGACGAGGCAGATCTGGGACGCGGCGGCCGACGTGGCTGCCAGGCTGCTGCTCCCGGCCGGGATCGAGACCCTGGTCTGCGGCGGCGACCGGCGCGCGGTGGACGAGATCCTCACCGATGCCCGGCTGGCCCCGGTCGCGAGGCTGCGCGCCCAGCGGTTCCTCGACGTCGCCGATCCCCGGCTGGCCGTGCTGGAGGCCGCGATCGGGCAGGCCAGAGCGGTCCGCATCCTCCTGAGAGGACCATCCTGATGAGACTGACCGGCGACCGCGTACTGCTCAGGGAGCACGAGCTCAGCGACGCCCAGGCCTGGCACGAGGTGGCCGGCGATCCGGAGGTGACCGAGTACCTGCCGTGGCGGACCGAGTCGGCCGAGCATGCCGCCGGGTGGATGGAGAAGTTCGCCCGCGCCGCAGCCGAGCCGGACCGCCGGGGCTACTACCTGGCGATCGAGACGGACGGCGTGATGATCGGTGCGGTGGCGCTCGACCGTGAACGTGGCGATCACGGCCAGGGCGAGATCGGCTACTACCTTCGCCGGTCGGCGTGGGGGCAGGGTTACGGCACCGAGGTCGCCGGCCTGCTGCTCCGGCTCGGCTTCGAGGAACTGGGCCTGCACCGGGTCTTCGCGAAGGCCGACCCGGAGAACGCCGGTTCCCGCCGCATCCTCACCAAGATCGGGATGCGGGAGGAGGGGCTGATCCGGCACCGGTACCTGATCCGCGGCGAATGGCGTGACCGAGTGCTCTACTCCATCCTCGAAGACGAGTGGCGACAGCGCTAGGACGTGTCATGGGATACCGCCTGCTCGCCGACGCCGCGATGGTCACGCACTTCGCGTTCCTCGTGTACCTGGTGACCGGCGGCTTCCTGGCCTGGCGCTGGCGGTGGACGATCGTCCCGCACGCCGCGATGGTGCTCTGGGGCGTCCTCATCGTCACCGGGCTGGTCGACTGCCCGCTGACCTGGGTCGAGAACTGGGCGCGGGAGCGGGCGGGCAGGCCGGGGCTCCCGTCGGCGGGCTTCATCGACCACTACATCGAGGGCGTGATCTACCCGGGCGAGCACACGCAGCAGGTCCGGCTGGTGGCGGCGGTGGTGGTGCTGGCCTCCTGGGCCGGCTACGTCATCCGCGGCCGCGGCCGTGCCTAGGAACCGGTTTCGGCCAGGCCCGGATAGTGCCGGACGAAGCCCTGCTCGTCGACCGTCAGCTCCGCGCTGAACGACCCGCTCGCGTACCGCACCCGGCCGCCGCCGAGCGCCGTGTACGACTGTTTGCTCGGGATGACCTGCAGCGAGGGCAGCATCACCCAGGCCGCGAGGATCTCGTGTCGCGTACCCGGCTCGGCCAGCCCCAGGCGGCGGATCGGCAGGGTGTTGGTGAGCGGCGAGGCGAACAGGTCCACGTCCACCGCGTCGTCGAGCCGCCCCGGCTCCTCGATGCCGGGCAGCTCGGCGGCCAGCGTGCCGCGCTGCTCGGTCGTGACCCGCCACGAGCCGTGTTCGCGTTCGAGCCGGACCTGCCTGGCCCACCCGGCGCCCTCGGCCCGCACCAGGAACGACGTCGTACGCCATTCTGGATCGGTCGCCAGCTCGTACCGGCACGTGCACGGCACCCGCTCGGCGGCGACGATCGTGCCCTCGGCCCGCAGGCCTGACCGGTCGTCGAAGAACACCTGCTCGGCTCCGGCCACGTCGATCCGCTGCCAGAGCCGCGACTGGGGGAGAAGCGCCATGTTCCGACCCTAGCGGTCCTACGGCAGTTTCTTCCCCGTACCCGCGAGCACGTCGCCGGCGGATTCCGCACGCTCCACCCTGTACCGGCCCAGCTGCGGCACCAGCACCGCGATCAGCCCGGCTCCCGCCACGCACGCCACCCCGCCGATCACGAGCGCGGCCCCCGCCGACGTGCCGGCGGCGAGCAGCCCGGCCCTCACACCGCCCACCTGCGGCCCGGCCGCGCCGACCACGAACTCCAGTGAGGCGACCCGCCCGCGATGGCTGTCCGGAGTGGACCCTTGCACGACGGCCCCGCGCGAGACGACAGCCCACGTATCGGCAGCCCCCGCCACGGCGATCAGCCCGAGAACGACAGCCAGCTCATGGCTCACCCCGACCCCGGCGAGGGCCACGCCCCACACCGCCACGCAGGCCAGCAGTACCCGCCCGGGCGGCCACATCCGCGTCACGGCACCCGAGAACACGGAGGCGAGTACCCCGCCGGCCGCCAGCGCCGCAGTCAGCAGCCCGAGTACCTGAGGCGAGCCGCCGAACCGTTCCTCGTTGATGACGGGGAACAACGCGACGGGCATGGCGAGCACCGTCGCGGCCAGGTCCGCGAGGAAGGCACCCCGTGCCGCTGGCGTGCGACCCACGAACCGGATCCCTTCCACCGCCGCGCGAACCCCAGGCCGCGATCCAGCGACCCCGCCGTCCGCCCTGGGCAAAGACCGGAGCCCCGCCAAAGCCGCCAAGAACGACACCACATCCACAGCGAAGCAGGCACCCGTACCCCAAGCGGCCGTCACGGCCCCGGCCGCCACCAGCCCGAGCAGCAGGGCGAACTGGAACGACACATGGTTGAGGGCGAGCCCGGCAGGCAGGTACCCAGCGGGCAGCATCCCGGCCACCAGTGCGCGCCGGGCGGGCGCGTTCACGGCGGACAACGCCGATCCGGCCCCGGCCAGCGCCAGCATCGCCCAGACCCTGGGCTGCTCCTGGAACGCGACGACTGCCATCAGCAGGCTGACTGCGAGCTGCCCCCACGTGGCCCCCACGACGAGCCGCCGCCGGTCGACGTGGTCGGCGAACGCGCTTCCCAGCAACGCGAAGGCGATCAGCGGCACGGCGGTGCACAGCCCGGCCAGCCCGAGCATCGCCGGGCTGCGCGTGTGCTCCCACACGTAGAACGTGACAGCGAACGCGCTGAGCTGACTGCCGAACCCCGACGCGACCCCGCCCAGCCACAACCGCCGGAACGCCGCGAACTCCCGTAACGGCCGGACATCCACCAGCACCCGGCGCTGGCTCACAGCTCGCCCCGCAGCGCCCGTTCCAGGTTAGCCTTCAGCCGGTCCTTGAACGGACGTGCGGCGAACGCGGCCCGCACGTCCGCGACCACCTGCCCCACGCCATACGGCAGCTCAGCCTCAAGCTCCCTCAGGCTGGCCTCGGTCGCGAGCCATTCGGCCTCCACGAACGACACGAGTTCGTGCCCTCGCTGGCTGAGCCGGACCTGCCGGGTCCGCCCGTCGCGCCCGCCGGAGCCGTCTCCGGGACCCGCGTCCTCCACCAGCTCCGACTTCCGCATCGCGGCCACGGTCTGGCTCATCGCCGAGTGCGTGACCTCGGCCCGTGTCGCGAGTTCCTGGACGGACATGACCTCGTGCCGGGCGAGCGCGATCAGCGGACCGGCGAAACGAGGACGCAGGCCGGTGATGCCCGCGTCCTCGTAGAGCCCGGCGATGTCGTCGTCCATCGCCTCCATCAGCAGCCGCAGCGGCCGCCACTGGCTGCTGTCCAGAGCTTCTTCCCTGCTGTTCGCGCCCTCCGTCATGGCGCAACTGTAACAGCACTTATATAAGCCCTGTTACTTTTCGCTCACCAGCCCGTCCCGCACCTCCAGCACCCGCCAGGTCCCGGCGAACCGCTCCCGCAGCTGCCGGTCATGACTGACCACCACCACCGCGCCCGCGTACCCAGCCAGCGCGTCCTCCAGCTCGTGCACGAGACCGGGGGCGAGGTGGTTCGTCGGCTCGTCCAGCAGCAGGAGGCCAGCGGGCTCTGTCACCAGCCGGGCGAGGTCGATCCGCCGCCGCTGCCCCGCCGACAGCTCGTCCACCGGACGGCACACGTCCTCGGGGCGGAAAAGCCCCAGACCCGCGAACATTTCCGTGTACTCCTCCGGCAGGCCGCCCCGCCCAGCGGCGAACGCCTCCAGCGCGCTCATCCGCCCGGCCGCGACGGTCTCCTGCCGCAGGTACCCGGTGCGCGCCGCCCGCCGTACGGTCCCCGAGTCCGGGGTCACGACGCCGGCCAGCAGGTCGAGCAGTGTGCTCTTCCCGGCGCCGTTCGGCCCCGTGACCAGCACCCGCTCGCCGGGCCGGATCGCCAGGTGCCCGACCCTGAGCCGGCCACCACCAACGTCCACATTGCTCAGTTCGGCGACAGCGCTCGTACCCTCCGCTCCTGTCGTCAACTCCACCTCGAACCGCAACGGCTCCGGTGGCTCCGGTACGGGCTCGGTCCGCAGGCGGTGGAGCCGTTCCCGGGCGCTCCGGATCCGGCTCATCGCCCCGTGCGCCCGCGACCGGGCCCGGAACGCGCCGGCCCCGCTGAACGCTGCCGGTGCCTTCCTCGGGATGGCGGCCAGCCGGACGGCGTTGGCCCCGGCCAGTACCTCCTGCCGGGCGATGTCGGCCCGCCAGCCGGCGTACTCCTGCTCCCACCGGGCCCGCTCGGCTGCCTTCGCCGTCAGGTACCCGGCGTAGCCGTTCCCGTAGCGGCGGACCGATCGCGTGTCCTGGTCGACCTCCACGATCACGTCCGTCACCCGGTCGAGGAACTTCCGGTCGTGGCTGACCACGACCACGGTGCCCCGGTGCCGGACCAGCCGGTCCTCCAGCCAGGCCACCGCCTCGTCGTCGAGGTCGTTGGTCGGCTCGTCGAGCAGGAGTACCTCCGGCGACGAGGCGAGCGTGGCCGCGAGGGCCAGCCGGGACCGCTCGCCGCCGGACAAGGTGCCCAGCGCCCGCCCCCGGTCCAGGCCGGCCTGGCCCAGCCCGTGCAGTGCGATGTCGACCCGAGTGCCGGCCTCGTACCCGCCCCTGGCCTCGAACCTGGCCGTCAGCTCCGCGTACGCCGCCAGTACTGCACCGTCCCCGCCAGCCGCCAGCTCGGCCTCCAGCTCCCGGAGCTGGCGCTCCAGCACGTGAAGGTCCCCGAGCGCCAGGTCGATGGCGTCACCGACCGTGGCTTCGGGCGGCAGGCCGGGAGTCTGGGCCAGGTACCCGACGCCGCCCGGCGCGCGCACCACGACGGAACCGTTGTCGGGCTGCTCGGCACCGGCCAGGAGCCGCAGCACGGTGGACTTCCCCGAGCCGTTGTCGCCGATGATGCCCGCGCGCTCGCCCGGCTTGACGCTCAGGCTGACGCGGTCGAGGACGAGCCGGTCGGTGAATCGTTTCGTCACGCCGGACATGACGAGCTGGGTACCAGCGGAGTTTTGTGCACTGGTACCAGAAAAGATTGAAGTGAGTGAATCTGATTGCGCGGTGAGCAAGACAGCCTCCTGGCCCCGGCAAACGCACTGTCCCGCAGGAAAGCCGCACGCTCGCACCGGCCTGACGTGTGGAAACGCGCATGTCAGGCCGGGCGGCGGCAGCGCAGGCACGCAGCAGGGAAAACGAAGAAAAGAAAAGCGGAATGTGTGAGCGATGAACGGCTCAGAAAGGAGGTGGGGCGGAATGGTCACGCCCGGGGCCGGTGCCGTAATGGCCGGGCCGGGGCTGTCAGGAGAAGAAGTAACCCATGCGCAGAACCCTAACGAGAGTTTCCACGGCCCGCCATGCGTCCTGGCTCACAGCGGCACACAGTGGACGGTTGGCCAGGTATGGCAAATACTGCTGCCGCCCGGCCGGGCCCGTGCCGGGCGGCTGTCTGCCCTCAGCACAATTCCTTGGCTGGCCCCGGTGCCCGGGCTAGCTTCGCAGCCATGCGTCAAGTGATCACTTCAGACGGCCGGATCCTCGCGGTGGAGGAATGGGGCGACCCCGGCGGCACCCCGGTGCTGTACCTGCACGGCACGCCGATGAGCCGCCTGGCCCGGCACCCCGACCCTGACCTGTTCACCAGCCTCGGCGTCCGGCTCGTCACGTACGACCGGCCCGGCTTCGGCCAGTCCTCGCCCCGGCCCGGCCGCGTCGTGGCCGGCGCGGCAGGCGACGCGATCGCCATCGCCGACGCTCTCGGCCTCGGGAGGTTCGGAGTCCTCGGCGTGTCCGGCGGGGGCCCGCACGCCCTGGCCGTCGCCGCCCAGCATCCCGGCCGGGTGTCCACAGTGGCCGTCCTGGCCTGCCTGGCGCCCCGTGACGCCGCCGATCTGGACTGGACGGCAGACATGATGCCCGGCAACCAGGACAGCGCCGCAGCGGCGATCCTGGGCCGTGCCGCCGTCGAGGAACACCTGACCCGCGTCGGCTCATCGGCCCCGCCCCCGCTCCCGGAGATCGAGCGCGCCGTGCTCGCCCGGCCCGGGTACGGGGAGATGATCGGTGCTGCCTTCGCCGAGGCGATGCGGCCGGGGCTCGGCGGCTGGGTCGACGACGTCCTCGCGCTGTACGGGCTGCCGTGGGGCTTCGACCCGGCGGCCATCACCCGTCCCGTGCGGCTCTGGCACGGCGAACTGGACACCCTCGTACCGCCGGCGCACAGCTCCTGGCTCGCGGCCCGGATCCCGGCCGCGCACCTGACCAGGCAGCCCGGCGCCGGGCACGCCGGCCACTTCGACGCCACACCCGCCATGCTCGCCTGGCTGGCCGCCGGCCACTGAGGACCGGCTGACTCAGGGCTGGCACTGCCGAGTGTTCAGCCACAGCTAGCCACACATTCATGAAAGTGATTCACTTCTCTGCGAGAACGTCAGTGAGAACGTCTCTCCTGGGAGTACGCATGCGAAGAATCACGCGGATCACGCGACCTGTGGCGGCACTGGCACTGCTCGCCGCCCTCCTGACCCCCGTCACCACCACAGCCCGCGCCAGCGAGCCCGAACCGGGGCTCGCTGGCTCGTGGACCGGCCCGCTGAGCACCCGTGGCCGCTACGTCGTCGACGCCACCGGCAACCGCTTCAAGCTCAAGTCCGGGAACTGGGAGGGTGCCCAGGGCACCTGGACCGGCAGCGGCGACATCGGCGACCCGGCGAACCACGCCCACGGCATCCCCTCGTACAACATGCCGCTGGGCCTCGACCGGGTACCGATGAGCCGCATCCTGGCCGACTTCCACGGCCTCGGGATCAACAGTGTCCGGCTGCCGTTCTCGAACGCGATGCTGCACGACACCACACCCGTCCCGGACTTCGCGGTGGCCGCCAACCCCGGCCTGCGGGGCAAGACCCCGTTGCAGGTCTTCGACGTCGTGGTCGGCGCGCTGACCGCCGAAGGGTTCGCCGTCATCCTCAACAACCACACGACCACCGCGCGCTGGTGCTGTGGCCTCGACGGCAACGAACGCTGGAACAGCGGCCAGAGCACCGAGCAGTGGATCGCCGACTGGGTGTTCCTCGCCCAGCGCTACGCGGCCAACAAGCGCGTCGCAGGGGCCGACCTGCGCAACGAGGTACGCCGCGACACCTGGGACGACCCGAACTGGGGCTGGGGCAACCAGCACGACCTGAACCTCGCCCACCAGCAGGCAGGCCTGGCGATCCAGCGCGCAGTCCCCGACCTCCTGATCATCATGGAGGGCATCAACTGGTACGGCATCCCGGCGGCGATCTTCCCCCACGGCCGCCCGCAGCTCAAGCCGGCCGGCAGCCTCTCCAACACCCTGCCCCGCACGGACAAGCTCGTCTACTCCGCCCACTTCTACGGCTTCACCGGCCCGGCCAACACGGGAGCCGACAGCGGGCTCGGCGCGACCTCCGACCCCAGGTACCGCGACTTCAGCGCCGCCGAGCTGGCCCGCGTCGTCCGCGAGGAAGCACTCTTCGTCACCACCGCCGGGCAGCACCACACGGCACCGGTCTGGGTCAGCGAGTTCGGTACCGGCGGCATCGGCTCGGCCGACGCGAAGGAACGCGCCTGGTGGAGCACCTTCGCCGACATCCTGATCGCCAACGACACCGACTTCGCCGTGTGGCCACTGGTCGGCTGGGCGCGCGACGGGTCGCCGGTGGACAACTGGGCGCTCCTGTCGTACGACACCAACGGCACCGCCGTCACCATCGACGACCCGCGTGACTGGCGCTCGGCCGCCTGGCGCAGGCTGACCGGCGCGCCGTCGGCCACCGGCCCGGTCGCCAAGCCGTCCCGCTGGAACATGCTCAACCTCGACTACGCCGACTACAACGCCTCCGCGCGCACCACCGACTGGGACTCCGGCGCGCGCAAGGGCACCTGCCCAGACTCACAGCGCCTGATGGGCCTGGGCCGCAGCGACAGCCGTGGACTGTGCACGGATCACCGGCAGCCAGAACTGACCGGAGTGTCCACAGTGGTCACCGACGAACGATTCGTCACCTCCGACTGGGCCTCCGGCTACAACAAGCTCCAGTGCCCGGCCGGCCACATCGCCGTCGGCTACTCCGTCCGCAGCAACGCGATGTCCGCCCTGCTCTGCGCGCAGACCCGCACCGCCCAGCCCCTCACCGGCCGTAACGTCTGGTTCGACCACGGCGACAACCGCCCGGCCGGCGGCGGCTCGACGGCGAGCGACTGGGCACCCGGCTACTACAAGGGACAGTGCGCCGACAACGAGTACATCGCCGGCGTCGCCTACACCTGGCGCTGGAACCACGGCGGCGTCCCCGACACCCTCCTCTGCCGCCCCCTCGCATAGCCGCCCGGAGGTGAGGGGCTGGCCTCAGCCCCTCACCCCAACGGGTCGCGCCCATCCAGCGCCCACGTCCTCACCACAGACTCCCCGCCCGCCCAGATCGCATTCCACGTGCTGCACACATGGATCAGGACCTCACGATCGAAAAACCATTCCGAGGTGTACCCGGAAGCGGCGTCGATCCGTGTGAACCTCGGCTCGGAGATCACTGTGCTGGAGTCAGCCGTGGGCAGCACAGCCCTCGGCAACCCCGCACGCCACGCAAGCAGCGCATCGCAGTTGAGCAGGTGATCCAGCGACGGAAAAGCCGCGACCTCCTGATCCTCCCAGCCGACCAGCACAGTGCCGTCCGGCCGCAACGCAGCCCCGGCACAGCTCGCCGTGGTGGGGTGAACCGCGTACAGGAACTCGACCGCCGTGTCACCCGGATCAGGTTCGAGCACCGGCTGGAAGAACACGTCCTCACTGAAGAAAGCACTCTGATAGGCAAGCCCCGAGTACCTCTCCTGAATCCTCCGCAAGTTCGTGACAACACCTGGATCCGCCTCACCGAACACTACGGCGAGCCTGGCCAGGCAGGTCGCGTCATCCGGCCCGAGATCGACAACGACGTGCCGGCCGGCCGCCGCCAGAAACCGCTGCGTCACCGGCAGCAGCGAACCAGGCTGATCCAGAACATGAGGCACCCGCCCATTCTGCCGTCCCGGCCTACTTCCAGCTGAAGGTGCAACTCGACGCGATGGCCCCGCACGCCTCGGCACTGAGTTCCGGATGGCTCACCCGCAACGACTCCCGGACCTTCGCGCCGACCTCGGCCAGGTCACCGGGCTCGCCGAAGAAGTGCGCGACCTCCCCGAACAACCCATCGATCCGCACCAGCAACCCGGCGGCCCGCTCACCGAACAGCCCGCGAACCGCGTCAGCGTCCCGCCCCGGCCAGCTCCTGTGCCCGCCCGCACCCCAGACGTAAACCACCACAGCCCGGCTCAGCACCTCATCCACCATGCCCCGATGCTCCCAGCCTTCCTGCGGGCAACGGGCCCGAGCGCGTTGCCGAACGTGTTGCACTGCTTCGGGCCGCCGGTCCAGCCTGCCGCCATGCACGGCCTGCGACGTTCCTCAGCCGGACACGCCGAGGAAGAATGCCACCGGGATCAGCCCGATAGTGAGCGCCACCGCCCACCACCGGGGCGAGGGACCGTTCTTCAATGTCGTGACGCCCAGCGGTACGAGGGCCACCGAGAGGCCGAGGATCGCGACCAGCGAGATGGGGTCGCTGCTGCCCTTGAGGACCCCGAGTGGCAGGCCGGCGGCGAGGGCCAGCCCGGCGCACCGGGCGATGCCCAGTGCCCCGGCTCCCAGGGCCCGGGCCCGGAACGCGCCGATCGCGAGCACCACCCAGCCGGCCATGATGAAGACGTTGACGGCCTTGAACACGTGGAACGCGCCGTAGGTGGACTCGACGGCCCGGGTCGCCGCCTCGACCCCGATCGCGTCAACCAGCTGGAACGCCAGGTGGCTGACGCCCGCGTGGAAGACCCGGCCGAACAGGCCGAACACCACCAGCACGGTGCCCCAGCGGGCCCAGCCGGGGAAGCGGAGCCCGATCCGGCGGGCCACAGCCGTGACGGCGGGCCAGAGCAGGACGGTGCCCGCCGCGAACAGGCTGTAGGACAGCACCATCTGGCCGGGCTGCCTGGCGTAGGCGGCCAGCTGTGCCGGGAAGAAGTCGCCTTCCTCGATCCTGGCCAGCACGCCCGCGAGGAGGAGCACCGGGCCGAGGATCAGTCCGGCGCCCTCGATCCAGCGGCCGGGCAGTGTGGTGGTCTCGTTTTTGATCATGTGACCATTGCATCCGTACCGTCGGTCGGCCGCACTGGTGCTGGAGCGAGAACCGAAGGTAGACCTGGCACTACCCGCCGCTGGCGCGCAGGTAGACGAGGACCGCCCGCACCCGGCGATGGGAGTCCTCCGTGGACGGCAGATCGAGCTTGGTGAAGATGCTGGCCATGTGCTTGGCGATCGCGGCCTCGGTGACGTGCAGGGTACGCGCCACGGCCCCGTTGGACTGACCGTCGGCGACCAGGGCCAGCACCTCGCGCTCCCGGGGCGACAGCCGGTGCAGTGGGTCGGCGGGTGCGTTGAGGTCCCGCGACGCCGCCCAGGTCCGCTCGAAGAGGTGGATGAGCGTGGCGAGCACGCCCGGCTGCCGGATGATGATCGCGCCGTCGGCATAGTCGGTGGGGTCGGATCGGACGAATGCCGTCGAGCGGTCGAACACCAGAACCTGCTGGACCGGTCCGTCGAAGACGCGGTGCCGGTCACCCGCCGCGTTGAGCCGCCGGGCCCGGGCTGCGGCGTCCGGGTCCCGCAGGATGTCCGCCTGCAGGATCGTGCGGAGCGTCGCGCCCCGGCGGAGGCTGGCGAGGGTGCTCAGCTGACTGCGCTGGCTATTCTGCGAGTTCGTCCCGCGGGGGGACTGCATCGCGAGGATCTCCTCTGCCACGGCGGTCATCCCGTCGATCCGCTCCCGGACGTCCGCGAGGTCCGTCAGCCGGTCGACCTCGCGCCGGGCGACCGGGAGCGAGGCCTGCACGGACGCGATCCGCCGCAGCTCCATCGTCACGACCTCCAGCTGACCGGCGAGGGTCGCGACTGACCCGAACGTCTCCGTCACGTTCCCATTCTCGCTCAGCTGATCTTGGGCGCGGAACCGGACTACAGCGCGTTACCGAACGTGTTGCACTGCTTCGGGTCGCCGGTGTCGTAGCCGCGGATGAACCACTCCTGGCGCTGGGCGCTGGAGCCGTGGGTCCAGGCCGCCTCGTTGATCGAGCCTGTCGCCTTCTTCTGGATCGAGTCGTCGCCGACAGCGCCGGCCGCCTGCACGGCCTGCTGGATGTCCTGCTGGGTCAGGGTCTTGAAGATGGGCTTGCCGCGCTGGTCGGTCGTCGCGGTCGCGGACTTCGCCCACACTCCGGCATAGCAGTCGGCCTGGAGTTCGAGCATCACGGAGTACTGGTTGGCGTTGCCGGGGTCGCGCTGCTGGGCCCGGCGCATCTGGGCTTCCGTGCCGAGCAGGTTCTGGACGTGGTGGCCGTACTCGTGGGCCAGCACGTACGCCTGGGCGAACTGGCCGGGTGCCCCGAACCTGCGGGCCAGCTCGTCGTAGAACGTCAGGTCGATGTAGACGGCGCTGTCACCGGGACAGTAGAACGGGCCGACGCCGGAGGAGGCCTGGCCGCACGCCGTCCGGACGGCACCGCTGAAGAAGTTGGTCGGGGCCGGCCGGTACGCCCGGCCGAAGTTCTGCTGGAGGCCCTGGCTCCAGTAGCTCTGGATCGAGTTGACGTAGTAGACGTTGCGGCAGTCGCGGTCGTTGAACCGGTCCGGGTTGCTGGTGGCGCATTTCTGCTGGATGTTGGTGTTGTCCACGGGCGCGCCAGCACCGGTGTCCGTGCCGGACTCCAGGAGGCCACCGAGGCCGCCGACCCCGCCGCCGACACCGAGGAAGCCGAGCAGGCACAGGACGAGCAGGCCGACCACGCCGCCGCCGAGCAGGCCGCCCTTGCCGCCCAGCATGCCGCCGACGTCGATCCCGCCCGGGCCGCCGCCAGTACCTCCGCCTGCCTGAGGGAACGGGAAGCCACCGCCGCCGCCCGGGGAACCCCTGAGGTCCTTGACCTGTGAGGTGTCGGCTTCGGCCTCTTCGTTGAACTCCACTGGCCACCGTCCGCGTCGTCCAGCCCGCCTGTGTGCGGCGGTGGCCGCGCGGCGAGATCCTCCCTGCTCAGCATCGCGCAAACTCAGCTCTTTGTCCCGTTTTGCGGGCAGCTGGCCCGGCCGCGTGGCCGGAAGGCCTCGGTGATGCCTGGTGACGCGGGGTGACGTAAAACCCATGTTGATCACGAATCGGGCCCCGGTAGACTCGCCAGCATGCCACTGCTCCTCGATTGACCCGGACGATGTCCGCTCTCGTCCCTGTCGTCATATTTTTCCGAGAAAGAGCCTGGCAACCATGATTTCCGTGACCGGCCTCGAGCTGCGCGCCGGCGCCCGCATCCTGCTGTCCGACACCACCCTCCGGGTCCAGCCCGGCGACCGGATCGGCCTCGTCGGCCGCAACGGGGCGGGCAAGACCACCACCCTGAAGGTCCTCGCTGGCGAGGGCCAGCCGTACACGGGCCAGGTCGACACCAAGGGCCCGATCGGGTACCTCCCGCAGGACCCCCGCACTGGCGACCCCGAGCAGCGGGCCCGCGACCGGGTGCTCTCCGCGCGCGGGCTCGACGTCATCATGGCCGACATGAAGGTCGTCGAGGCCCAGCTCGCCACGGACCACAGCGACAAGCTGGTCCGCAAGTACGGCAATCTGGAGGACCGGTTCGCCGCCCTCGGTGGCTACGCTGCCGAGGCGGAGGCCGCCCGGATCTGCTCCAACCTGGGCCTGCCCGACCGGGTACTCGCCCAGAACCTCGGCACCCTCTCCGGTGGTCAGCGCCGCCGGATCGAGCTGGCCCGGATCCTGTTCTCCGACGGAGCGGAGGGCGGCATCCTGCTGCTCGACGAGCCGACGAACCACCTCGACGCTGACTCGATCAACTGGCTGCGCGACTACCTCGCCGGGCACAAGAGCGGGCTGATCGTGATCAGTCACGACGCCTCGCTGCTCGAAGCTGTAGTCAACAAGGTCTGGTATCTGGACGCGAACCGTTCGGTCGTCGACCAGTACAGCCTGGGCTGGAAGGCCTATCTCACCCAGCGCGAGTCCGACGAGCGCCGCCGCAAGCGCGAGCGGGCCAACGCCGAGAAGAAGGCCGGCGCGCTGTTCGCCCAGGCGGACAAGATGCGGGCCAAGGCCACCAAGACCGTCGCCGCGCAGAACATGGCCAAGCGGGCCGAGAAGATGATCAGCGGGCTGGAGGAGGTCCGGGCCAGCGACAAGGTCGCCAAGGTCCGGTTCCCGGCTCCGGTGCCCTGCGGCAAGACCCCGCTGACGGCGAGCGGCCTGAGCAAGTCCTACGGTTCGCTGGAGATCTTCACCGACGTGGACGTGGCCGTCGACCGGGGCTCGCGGGTGGCCATCATCGGCCTGAACGGTGCTGGCAAGACGACGCTGCTGCGCATGCTCGGCGGCGTGATCGAGTCAGACACCGGCGAGGTGGTCGCGGGTCACGGCCTGCGGATCGGCTACTACGCCCAGGAGCACGAGACCCTGGACGTGTCCCGCACGGTTCTCGACCACATGCGCTCGGCGTCCTCGGCGATCGGCCCGCACGGCACTGGCCAGACGGACACCGAGCTGCGCAAGATCCTCGGCGCGTTCCTGTTCTCCGGCGACGACGTGGACAAGCCGGCCGGGGTGCTCTCCGGTGGCGAGAAGACCCGGCTGGCCCTGGCGGGCCTGGTCTGCTCCGGCGCGAACGTGCTGCTGCTCGACGAGCCGACCAACAACCTCGACCCGGCGAGCCGCGAGCAGGTGCTCGACGCGATCGCCAACTACCCGGGCGCGATAGTCCTGGTCACGCACGACCCGGGCGCGATCCTCGCCCTCAAGCCGGACCGGGCGATCCTGCTCCCGGACGGCGTGGAGGACGCCTGGTCCGACGACCTGCTCGAACTCGTCGAACTCGCGTAGCCAGAGTGATGATGGGACCCCTCATGTCGCTATAGCGACATGAGGGGTCCCATTCGCATCACCAGGGTGTCGACAGCACCGCCTCGATCACGAGGGCGGTGACCGCGCCACCGGCCACGAGGAGGAGCGGCGAGCCGACCGGTTCGCCGCCCTGCTCCTCCGGTGCCGTGGCAGCGACCAGCAGCCAGGGGAAGAACGGCAGCCAGGCGTGCTCGACGCCGCCCCTGGCGAAGCCGGCCACCACCGAGAACACGATCGCCACCGCCGCTCCGACCAGGAACGGCCAGCCCGGCGTGTTCCGCAGCTTCCGCACGCTCGCGATCAGGGCCGGGCCCGCGGCCAGCAGCAGTGCGACCAGGCTGATCCCGGCCCACCACAGCGCCGAGCGGTGCGGCTCGACCCGCGCGGCGAAGTCGTCCCGCGCCGTCAGCAGTCCATCGAACCAGTTGAATCCGGCCAGGGTCGCCACGAGTACCGGGGCCAGCGCCCCCAGCCCCGTCGCCAGGTGCAGCATCGGCCGCCGCCGGGCGAAGTAGAGGCAGATGACGGAGAGCCCGAGCCACGGCACCGAGTACGAGAACAGGGCCGCGACGCCCAGCACCGCGCCGGCCGCCAGGGCGAGGCCGAACGCCCGCCAGCCCCGCCGGATGTGCTTGCTGCCGCGCTCGCCGAGCATGACGCCGGCCGCGCCGAGCAGGGCCACGATGCCGTCGAGGCTCACGGCCACCCACACCGCGTACGGGGCGAGGATGAGCACCGGCGCGAAGGCCCGCGCGGCACCGTCCCCGCAGGATCCCCGGACGGCGATCAATACGATCGGCACCGTGAGCACGCTGAGTGCCGTGAGTACTACCCCGATGGTGAGATTCTGCAGCCCGGCCTCGCGCAGCCAGCCGAGCAGGAGCTGCGGGCCGGGCGGGTGCCCGGCTCCGGCGGAATCGTCCGGTGTGGTCAGTGCCCGGGTCAGCCCGTCGGCTCCGTCCACGATGGCCAGTGCGAGCGCCCAGGCCAGCGCCGCGGCGTAACTGGCCGCCAGGACGTGTCCCCAGCGGGCTGTGGCCAGCAGGCCGCGCCACGCGACGGCCAGCACGGCGAGTGCCACGACGGGGGCCGCGAGGCTCGTCCAGCCGAGCTGGAACCGGTAAAAGCCCAGGAAGGGCGCGCTGGCCGTGCCGAGCTGGGCACCGGAGTGCACCGCCAGAGCGGTGAGCCCGAGGCCCAGGCAGGCCAGGGCAAGCCAGGCAGCGAGTTCACGTCGCTCGATCCGAACCAGTTCTCCCGTCACGGAGCAAGAGGCTATCGGGTACCCGACAGCTACGCGCGTGTTGGTTGGCTTCCGGGGCATATCTGGCGCATGATCTTTCCTAGCGATCTCATGGGTGAGATTGGTAACGGCTCTCAGCGAGACGTGAGGGATTGATGATGGTAGCCACCGGCACCAGCACGGCAACGGAGAAGGGGCGCCGGATCATCGGTGCCGAACGGCAGAACCTGGCGAAGGATCTCGTCGAGCGGTATGCCGCCGGCGAGAGCATCCGTTCGCTGGCCGCCTCGACCGGCCGGTCATACGGCTTCGTGCACCGGGTGCTGTCGGAGTCCGAGGTCCAGCTCCGGCAGCGCGGCGGAGCCCGTCGCCGTAAGAAGGCGTGACCTGTCTGGCCAGGGGGCGTCGGTGACCGTGCCGGCGCCTTCGCGCACGCCGGGGGAGACCGGCGTCCGCACCGAGATCAAGGACCAGGTCGCCACGGTGACGCTCTGCCGTCCCGAGGTGCTCAACGCGCAGACCCCGCTGCTGTGGGAGACGCTCCGCGAGTTCAGCCGCGAGCTGCCCGGCGATGTCCGGGTGGTCGTCGTGCGCGGGGAGGGCCGGTCGTTCTCCGCCGGGCTCGACGCCGCGGCGATGGCGGGTGAGCCACTGGCCGGCGGCATGCCGCTGACCGAGATGGCCGCGCTGCCCGAGGCGGAGATCGAGGAGCTGATCGCCGGGTACCAGGAGGCCTTCAGCTGGCTCCGCCGCCCGGATCTGCTCACCGTCGCGGCGGTGCAGGGCCACGCGATCGGGGCTGGCTTCCAGCTCGCGCTCGCCTGCGACCTGCGGGTGCTGGCCGACGACGCCAAGTTCACGATGGCCGAGCCCAGCCTCGGGCTGGTCCCGGACCTGGGCGGCACGCAGCCGCTCGCCGAGCTGGTCGGCTACTCCCGGGCGCTGGAGATCTGCGCCACGGGCCGCCGGGTCGGCGCGCTGGAGGCCGAGCGGATCGGGCTGGCCACGCTCGTCGTGCCCCGTGAGGAGCTGGACGAGGCGGTCGAGGATCTGGTCGCCGGCCTGCTCAGCACGAACAGGGACGCGGTCGTGGAGACCAAGGCCCTGCTGCTGGGGGCCGCGCACCGGTCGTACGAGGCTCAGCTGGCCGCGGAGCGCCAGGCTCAGGTCCGCAGGCTGCGCGATCTCGCCGGCCTGGGTGAATGAGACCGGTGAGGGAATAGGGTAAGGGTCGACAGGCGCTTTCACTCCTGACATGATCGCGCGGGGTTTCCCGGGGGGATCGGCTACGGAGCGGGGTGTGCATGGCGATGATGGGTGGCGGCGGCCTCGGCGGCGAGATGATGCGCGCGATGCGCCGCGAGGACGAGCTGGGCGACCGCAAGCTCGCCAAGGGTTCCTGGCGGCGGATCATGGCGTTCGCCAGGCCGTACCGCAGGGACATCACCTTCTTCCTGATCCTGGTGGTGTTCGACGCGATCGTCGGCGTGGCCACCCCGGTCTTCGCCGGCCGGGTCGTCGACGCGATCACCCGGCCGGGTGAGCACGCGGAGCGCGCCGTGGTCACGATCGCCTTGATCATCGCGGGCCTGATGCTGGCCAGCGCCGCCCTGTCGGTCGGACAGCGCTGGTTCTCCTCGCGGATCGGCGAGGGCATCATCCTGGACCTGCGTACCCAGGTCTTCGATCACGTCCAGCGCATGCCGCTGCAGTTCTTCACGCGTACCCGGACCGGGGCGCTCGTCTCCCGCCTCAACAACGACGTGACCGGCGCCCAGCGGGCCTTCACGTCCACACTGTCCGGTGTGGTGAGCAACGCGATCGCGCTCGTGCTCACGGTCGCCGTGATGCTGACGATGTCGTGGCAGGTGACGGCGCTGTCGCTCGTGCTGGTACCGCTGTTCATCATCCCGGCGCGCCGGGTCGGCCGGAAGCTGGCCGCGCTGACCCGCGAGTCGTACACGCTGAACGCCGACATGACGAGCACGATGACCGAGCGGTTCGGTGTCTCGGGCGCGCTGCTCGTGAAGCTGTTCGGGCAGCCGGAGTCGGAGGCGGAGCGGTTCGAGCAGCGGGCACACCGGGTACGCGACATCGGCGTCATCACCGCCATGTACGGCCGGGCCTTCTTCACCGCGATGCTGCTGGTGGCCGGGCTCGCGCAGGCGCTCACGTACGGGCTGGGCGGCTCGCTGGCCGTGTCCGGTGCGATCAGCGCCGGTACCGTCGTGTCGCTGGCCCTCCTGCTGACCCGGCTGTACGGCCCGCTGACCGCCCTGTCGAACGTCCGGGTGGACGTGATGAGCGCCCTGGTCAGCTTCGAGCGGGTCTTCGAGATCGTGGACCTCCCGCCGGGTATCCGGGAGAAGGAGGACCCGGTGCCGGTGCCGGAGGGGCCGGTGTCGGTGGAGTTCCGCGACGTCCAGTTCAAGTACCCGAGCGCGGCGGAGGTCTCCCTGGCCTCCCTGGAGGACGTGGCTGTCCTCGACAAGCGGGAGAACGAGCCGGTCCTGCGGGGCGTGTCGTTCACGGTCGAGCCGGGCCAGCTCGTGGCGCTGGTCGGCTCGTCGGGCGCTGGTAAGACCACGACGTCGATGCTCGTGCCCCGGGTGTACGACGTGACGAGCGGCGCGGTCCTCGTCAACGGCGTGGACGTGCGCGACACCTCCCTGGCCGCGCTCCAGGACACCATCGGCGTCGTCACCCAGGACTCGCACCTGTTCCACGAGACGATCGCCGAGAACCTGCGATACGCCAGGCCTGAGGCCACCGAGGACGAGATGTGGACGGCGCTGGACCGTGCCCAGGTCGGTGAGCTGGTCCGTAACCTGCCGGACGGGCTGGACACCCTGGTCGGCGAGCGGGGGTACCGGTTCTCCGGCGGCGAGAAGCAGCGGATCGCCATCGCCCGGCTGCTGCTGAAGGCTCCCGGGTTCGTGATCCTCGACGAGGCGACCGCGCACCTGGACTCCGAGTCGGAGGCCGCGGTGCAGCGGGCGCTGTCGGAGGCACTGGCCGGCCGGACGGCTCTGGTGATCGCGCACCGGCTGTCGACGGTGCGCGACGCCGACCAGATCATCGTGCTGGACGGCGGGCGGATCGTGGAGCGCGGCACGCACGAGCAGCTCGTCGGGGCCGGCGGCCTGTACTCCGACCTCTACCGCACCCAGTTCTCCGTCATCGACGCATAGGGGCCAGAGGTCAGGGGCCAGAGAGGTCAGATCCCGGTCTTGATGTACTTGCCCTGATCGGGAGTGGTCCACTGTGCCTGCGGACCGCTGTAGCCGCCGTCCGGCACCGGCTTGAGGGTGAACAGGGTGGCTTGGCCGTTGCCGTAGTTGTAGAACATGCCGATCTCGGCCCGCTGGTTTTTGGCCGTGTAGTTGCCGGCGGTGACGAACTGGGTTCCGCCACCCCACACTGGCCCGTCCCAGATCGCGACGGGAATCAGAAAGACCGACTCGTGCCGCATGACGAACGCGGTGACATGGCCATTGCCGTAGTCGTAGAAGAGAACCAAGTCGCTCGAGGAGGACCCCGTGACGTTGGCGACGCGCAGGAACGTGGTTCCGCTGCCCCAGCGCGGACCGTCCCAGATCTGACGCCAGCTGGTGGTGTTCGTCTGGGACCACGAGAGGGTCCACAGGGCGACGTGCCCGCCGCCATAGTCGTAGAGGAAAGCGAGACTGGTGCCGACGGGCTGGCCCACCATCGCCTTCGTGCCCGGACCCCAGTCCGGCAGCAGCTGGGGCTGGACATGCATGGCCCAGCCGGAGGACTGGGGGAGAAGCCGGAAGACGCCGATGCTGCGGCTGTCGTACTGGTAGAACAACACGATCTCCAGGTGACCGGTGATCCAGTTGATGGCCGAGCTGGCCATGAACCGGGTGCCGGTTCCCCAGTTCGGCGCTTCCCACTGGATCTGCGGCGAGCCGAACGTGTTGTCAGCGGGATTGAACGCCATCGTGTAGACGGCGGCATAGCCGTCCGGCTGCTCGTAGAAGAAGGCGAGCTCGGCCCTGCCGTCGCGGTCGTAGTCGCCGGCCGTCACGTGCTTGATCCGGTTGCTCCACTGCGTCCCGCCAATCCATGCCATCACGGGGCCGGTGAAGCCACCCTCCCCGCCGCGCAGAAGCCGGACGTCGGCTCCGTGCGTGATCTCCCAGATGGCGATGTCATGGTATCCATCGCCATCGAAGTCGGCCTTGAGCTGGCTGCTGTCTGGCTGGAACGCCGTCTGCGCAACCAGGCTCGCGGCGGCCGCAGCTTCCGGGGCCACCGTGTGTGGCGCGGGCCGGGCGGGCTGGGCCTGGGCCGAACTGCTGGCCGCAGGCGCCAGGTTCGCCGCGAGGAACACCGCCATCGCGGAGATCATGAGTCGTCTCATGGGGACACCATAGGAGAAATGGGTCACATGTGCTGTCCTGTGGGCTGAATCCCGATCCAGCTTCATCCGTTCTTCTCCCGATATAGCCTGATCATGTTCCGGCGGGAGCCGCGCGGGAGACGGGGGAAGGCCGTGGGCTGGCTCAAGCACGCACTCCAGCAGCATCCCGAGATCGCGATCTTCCTGGCCCTCGCCCTCGGGTTCTTCGCCGGGAAGCTGCGGTACAAGCGGCTCGTGCTCGGCTCGGTCACCGGGACGCTGCTCGCCGGGGTGCTGATCGGGGCGCTGGTGCCGATCCAGATCCCGGATCTGGTGAAGACTGTCGCGTTTGTCGGGTTCCTCTTCGCGCTCGGGTACAACGTCGGGCCGCAGTTCTTCGCCGGCCTGCGCGGGGACGGGGTCAAGCAGCTCGTCCTGGCCGTCATCTCCTGCGTGATCGGCCTGCTCGGGGCGTGGGGGGCCGCGGCGTTCCTGGGCTACGGGCCGGGCTGGGGCGCGGGCCTGCTGGCCGGCGGGCTGACGCAGTCCTCGGTGATCGGTGTGGCCGGTTCGGCGATCGAGGCGCTGCCGGGCATGACGGCCGCGCAGGCCAAGGCCTACGAGTCGCAGATCGCGGTCGGGTACGCCGTCTGTTATCTCTTCGGCACCGCGGCCGCCGCCTACTTCCTCTCCTCGATCGCCCCGCGCCTGGTCGGCACGAAGGACCTGGCGGCCGAGGCACACGAGATGGAACGCAGGCTCGGTGTCGCGACCGAGCCCGACGTCGCGCCGGCCTACTACTCGGTCGTGCGGCGCACGTACCAGATCGGCAATGGCGGCATCGACGGCCGGACAGCCGGGCAGGTCGAGGCGGAGGCACTCAGCGAGGGCCACCGGGTGATCCTGCACCGGATCCGCCGCGACGAGCGGGTGTCGCAGCTGAGCCCGGACACTGTCCTGCGCGCGGGTGACGTGGTGAGCGTGACGGCCCGCCGCCCGGACCTGGTGGCGCTGGGCGTGGCCGGCCGCTGGGGCGAGGAGGTCGACGACCACGAGCTGCTCGACTACTCGGTCGAGACGCTGCCGATCGTCATCACGCACAAGGACCTGGTTGGACGGCCGATCGGCGAGGCCTTCGCCGAGCTCGCGCCCCGGGTCTTCGTCAGCAGGCTGGTGCGCGGCGACGTGCCGATCCCGTGGAGCGACCAGACCACGCTGCACCGGGGCGACGAGATCACGATCCAGGGCGGCAAGGAGTTCGTGGAGGAGGCGGCCAGGCGGCTCGGCTATCCGAACCGGAGCGAGGACGCCACCGACTACTCCTACATCGGCCTCGGTATCGTCGCCGGCGCGCTGATCGGCATTCCCACGATCGCGATCGCCGGCGCGCACATCGGCCTGACGACCTCGGGCGGCGCGCTGCTGATGGGCCTGGTGTTCGGCTGGCTGCGGTCGAAGTCGCCGACCTTCGGCCGCTTCCCGCCCGCCGCCAACTGGCTGATGAGCCAGGGCGGGCT
This sequence comes from Longispora albida DSM 44784, assembly GCF_000379825.1. Taxonomy (GTDB): domain Bacteria; phylum Actinomycetota; class Actinomycetes; order Mycobacteriales; family Micromonosporaceae; genus Longispora; species Longispora albida. Next base: position 715,785 of record NZ_KB903825.1, on the reverse strand, counting down.
GTGCCTGTTCGTGGGCATCGTCGGGATCACCTCCGGCCCCAACTTCCTGTCCGGCGTGCGGCAGGAGGGCGTGAGCCTGGTCGCCGCCGGACTGTTCGTCACCCTCCTGCCCATGGTCATGTGTTTGTACCTGGGCCGCTACGTCTTCAAGTTCCCCACCCCGATCCTGCTGGGCGTCGTCGCGGGCGCGAACACGACGACGGCGTCGATCGGCGCGATCACGGACACGGCGAAGAGCCGCATCCCGGTGCTCGGGTACACGGTGCCCTACGCGATCGGCAACACACTGCTCACCATCTGGGGCTCGATCATCGTCGCCCTGCTCGCCTAGGAGGCAGTAATGACCACTGTGGACAAACCGGCGGTACCCCGCGTCTCCCGTGAGGAACAGAAGCGGCTGCTGTCGCTGTCGCCGTTCGAGATCAAGGACACGCTGATCGCGCTGGCCGACGAGCGGGCACAGGCCGGCGCGGCCCAGATGCTCAACGCCGGCCGTGGCAATCCCAACTGGATCGCCACGACGCCGCGTAACGCGTTCTGGCTGCTCGGCCGGTTCGGGATCGCGGAGTCCAAGCGCGCGTGGGACGAGTGGCCGGAGATCGGCGGCATGCCGGGCAAGGAGGGGATCGCCGCCCGCTTCCGGCTGTTCCTGGAGGAGCACCGGTCCGACCCCGGAGCCGACCTGCTCCGGCACTCCGTCGACTATGGAGTGAACAAGCTCGGCTTCGACGCCGACACCTGGGTACACGAGCTGGCCGACTCCGTCATCGGCGACAACTACCCGGTACCGGACCGGATGCTGCGCTGTATCGAGAAGGTCGTGCACGCGTACCTGGTGAAGGAGATGTGCGCCGGGCAGGACCAGAAGTTCGACGTCTTCGCGACCGAGGGCGGCACGGCGGCGATGTGCTACCTCTTCGACTCGCTGATCATCAACCGGCTGCTGCAGCCGGGCGACACGATCGCCATCATGGTCCCGATCTTCACGCCGTACCTGGAGATCCCGCACCTCGAACGCTACAAGTTCAACGTCGTCGAGCTGAACGCGACGAAGACCAACCAGGACGGCTTCCACACCTGGCAGTACCCGGAGGAGGAGCTCGCCAAGCTCGCCGACCCGTCCGTCAAGGCGCTGTTCTGCGTCAACCCGTCGAACCCGCCGTCGGTCATGCTCCCGGAGGCGGCCACGAGCCAGATCGCCGGCATCGTCGCGAAGCAGAACCCGGACCTCGTCATCATCACCGACGACGTGTACGGCACCTTCGTCAACGGCTTCCGCTCGCTGCTGTCGACGCTGCCCCGCAACACCCTCGGCGTCTACTCCTACTCGAAGTACTTCGGAGCCACCGGCTGGCGGCTCGGCGCGATCATGGTCAACGAGGACAACATCTTCGACGACATGCTCGCCAGGCTCCCGCAGCCGGACAAGGACGCCCTCAACGAGCGCTACTCCACCCTCACCCTCGAACCGGAGAAGATCCGCTTCATCGACCGGCTGGTCGCCGACTCGCGCCAGGTCGCGCTGAACCACACGGCGGGGCTGTCACTGCCGCAGCAGTGCCAGATGGCGCTGTTCTCGCTGTACGCGCTGCTGGACGAGCACGACGAGTACAAGCGGACCTGCCAGGCGATCATCCAGCGCCGCCTGCACGCCCTGTGCAAGGGCATGGGGGTGGAACTGCCGAAGGACGAGTACTCGGCGCACTACTACGTCGAGCTCGACCTGCTCTCCTGGGCCGAGCGCAACTGGGGCAAGGACTTCGCCACCTGGATGCGGGAGAACTTCGAACCCGTCGACCCGCTGTTCCGCCTGGCCCAGAAGGGCTCGATCGTCCTCATGAACGGCGGCGGCTTCGACGGCCCTGAGTGGTCGGTCCGCGTCTCACTCGCCAACCTGCGGATGGACGCATACGAGCAGATCGGCAAGTGGCTCGCCGAGATCGGCCAGGAGTACAGGGCCGAGTACGAGGCGCGGCCGCGATGAAGGAGTTCCTGAAGGACAACCCGGACCTGGTGCTGTTCGCCTGCCTGGCCCTCGGGTACGCGGTCGGCAAGATCCCGATCTGGAAGATCCGGCTCGGCGGCGTGTGCGGCACGCTGCTCGTCGCGCTCGTGATCGGCCAGTCGGGCGTCGTCCTCGACCCCGAGGTGAAGAGCCTGGCGTTCGCGCTGTTCATCTTCACGCTCGGCTACATCGGCGGCCCGCAGTTCTTCGCGAACCTGAACCGCAAGGGCCTGCGCTACGCCGTCTTCCCGGCCGTCGAGGTCGTCTCGGTACTCGCCGTGGCCCTCGCGGCCACCGCGATCCTCGACCTCGACCAGGGCACGGCAGCCGGGCTGCTGGCCGGCGGCGCGACGGAGTCGGCAGTGGTCGGCACGGCCACCGACGCGATCGGCAAGCTCGGCCTCGACCCGGCCACCACGCAGACCCTCCAGGCGAACGTTGCGACCGCCTACACCATCAGCTACGTCGTCGGCCTGATCACCATCGTCCTCCTCACCAGCCAGATCATCCCGGCCATCATGCGGGTCAACCTGCGCGACGAGGCGGACAAGCTCTGGCGCAAGCTCGGCGGTACCGGCGGCGACGGCGAAGCCCCGGCCCTCCCCGAGATGGTCGGCCGCCTCCACCGCGTGTCCTACGCCGACGGCGCGACGGTCAGCCACGTCGAGGAACGCCTCGGCACCGGGGCGGCCGTCGAACAGGTACGCCGGGGCGACGCTAACCTGCCCATCGCCCCGAATCTGCGCCTCGAAACCGGCGATGCCGTCCTGCTCGTCGGCCGCCGCTCAGCCGTCCTCACCGCCGACACCGTGATCGGGCCGGAGCAGGCTGGTGCCGACGGCATCGACCTCCAGCTCGACAGCCGGGACGTGGTGGTGGGGCGGGGCCAGTACAACAACAAGACCCTCGCCGAACTCCGCCGGGAGATTCCCTCCGGGGAGCACCACAAGGTCTTCCTCAGCTCGATCAGCAGGCAGGAGACCCCGCTGCCGGTCCGGGACGGCACCGTGATCCAGTCCGGGGACGTGCTCCGGCTGACCGGCCCGAAGAAGGACGTCGGCTCGCTGGCCGGCAAGCTCGGCTACCTGATCGACCCCTCGGTGAAGCTCGACTTCATCTACATCGGCGTCGGCATCATCCTGGGCATCCTGATCGGCAAGCTGACCCTGAGGCTGGGCGACGTGCCGCTGTCCCTCGGCACGGGCGGCGGCTGCCTGCTGTCCGGCCTGGTCCTCGGCTGGCTCCGCTCCAAGCACCCGACCTTCGGCGCCTACCACCCGGCGGCGGCGTCGGTCATCAAGGACTTCGGCCTGGCGGCGTTCATCGCGGCGGTCGGGCTGTCCTCCGGGCCGCAGGCGGTCAAGCTGGTCCAGCAGTACGGCATCAGCCTGCCGATCGCCGGCCTGTGCATGACGCTCATCCCGGCCTCGATCTCCTTCTTCATCGCCTGGAAGCTGATGAAGATGGAGGCACCACTGCTGCTCGGCTGCGTCGCGGGCCAGCAGTGCAGCACGCCGGCGATCACCGCGGTGCAGGGCGTGGCCGGCAACTCCACGCCACTGCTCAGCTACACCATCGTGTACGCGCTCTCCAACGTGATCCTGCCGCTGCTCGGCCCGATCATCGTCGCCCTGTCAGGACAGGTGGCATAGATCGTGGGACCCCTCATGCTGCTATAGCGACATGAGGGGTCCCACGATCACAGCCCGTGCAGCGGTACGGATGCCGGTCGCCGAGCAGCCGCACGGCATCGTCCACCCTGGACTCGCCCCGAGCCGACACCACCACCCGGGCACCGTCAGCGACGAGGGCCTCGGCCGTCGCGAACCCCAGCCCGCGAGAGCCACCCGTGACCACGTACACCCGATCCTTCAGGCCCAGATCCATGAAGTGAGCTTATGGGGGTCCCCGGAAGGGCTAACCGTGCGGGCTGGCCGCGGTTCGCTTTGTGTGGAGGCGCCCCGCGCCGGAGCGCAAAGGGAACCTGCTGAAGCGGACAGCCCGCCAAACCCCAGCTAGCTCCGTCTTACGGCCGCCTCGACCAGGTCGAGGACCGGGCCGAGGTCGTCGGCCGGGCGGCCCATCGCGAGGTGGAGGACGAGGCCGTCGTAGGCGAGTTCGAGGAAGCGCTGGAGGACGTCGACCGGCACGTCGGGCCGGATCACGCCGGCCTCGCGCTGCCGGTCGAGGCGGGAGCGGGTCGCGGCGGCGATCGCCTCGGACCGCTCGGCCCAGCGCTCGGCGAACTCGGGGTCGGTCCGCAGCCGCCGGGTCACTTCCAGCTGGGTGCCGAGCCAGCCTGCCGCGTCGGGGTTGCTCAGGAGCTCCCGCATGACCTGCACCAGGCCGTTGCGGGCGACCGTCTCGGCCATCTCGGCCGCGTCGTCGGCGGCCACCGCGAGGAACAGGGAGTCCTTGTCGCGGAAGTGGTGGAAGATGGCGCCCCGGGACAGCCCGGTCTCCTCTTCCAGCCGCCGGACGGTGGCGCCCTCGTAACCGTGCCGGGCGAAGCAGGCTCGCGCGCCGGCGAGGATCTCGTGCCGCCGCGCCGCGAGCTGGTCCTGGCTTACCCTGGGCACACAGTGATCGTGACAGACCGGAACGTGTATTACAAGCCGTACGTACGGCTTGGGAAAGCGATACCCGTGAGAGGCTGGTCTCATGATCGTTGATCCGAGTGTACGGGTGGCCCAGCTGGCGGACGAGCTGCGGGCGATCTCGGCGACCTCCCTCCATTTCTCCCGCGACCCGCACGACCGGGCCCGGTTCGAGCAGATCCGCACGATCGCCGCCGAGCTGCTCTCGGTCGTCGACCCGCGGACGGCGGCCGAGATCGAGGAGGTGTTCCGGGGCGACCTGGCCCCGCGTTCACCGCTCGTGGGCGCCGACGCGGCCATCTTCGACGCCGACGGCAGGCTGTTCCTCACCGACCGGGCCGACGGCCGGGGCTGGTGCATGCCGGGCGGGCTCGTGGAGGTCGGCGAGTCGCCGTCCGAGGCCGCCGCGCGGGAGGCGTGGGAGGAGTGCGGGCTGCGCGTCAGGGCCGTCGAACTCCTTGCGGTGTACGACAACCGTAAACTTCCGGTGGACGCCGCCTTCCACGTGCTGCACCACGTGCACCGGTGCGAGATCGTCTCCGGCGAGCCCCGATTGACCCATGAAGTACGTGGTTTCGGCTGGTTTTCACAGTCCGAATTGGACAGTCTGCAGTTCCAGGGCTCCCACGTCCGGATGGTGCCCGACATGTTTCTCGCCAGGGAGCAGGCGTACTTTCACTGACGGGGCCTGTTGCGCGGCCGGAAACTGGCGTAACGTGCCGCCCGTGCCGCTGCTACTCCTCGACCTGGACAACACTCTGGTCGATCGTACGGGTGCCTTCCGCCAGTGGGCGCGAGCCTTCCTGCCCGAGATCGGCGCGCCCGACTCCGACCTCGAGTGGCTGATGGATGCTGACGACGACGGCTTCGCCAACAAGATGGTGCTGGCGGAGAAGATCCGCGACCGGTACCTGCTGGACGCGTCGCTGGAGGACATCCTCGCCGAGATCCGGATCGGCGTGATCGAGCACCTGAGGCTCGATCCGCTGGTCGCGTGCGCGCTGGAGATCGCCGCCAAGGCCGACTGGCTGCCCGTGATCGTCACGAACGGCACCCAGCGCCAGCAGGAGGCGAAGATCCGGCGGTGCGGCCTCGACCGGTACGTGGCCGGCTGGATCATCTCCGAGGAGGCCGGCCTGCGCAAACCCGACCCGCGGATCTTCGCCGAGGCCGCGCGCCGGGCCGGCCGGCGGCTCGGCGGGTCGTGGATGGTCGGCGACAACCCGGCCGCCGACATCGGCGGCGCGACCAGCGCCGGCATCCCGAGCGTGTGGATCAGCCGTGGCCGGCGCTGGTCGGAGCCGCGTTTCGCCCCGACCTGCACCGCCGACAACTGCCTGTCAGCCGTCTACGAGGTCCTGGCCAGCTAGAGCCTGCCGAGCACGAGGTCCCGCTGCCGTCCGGCGTGGACCACCTGCCCGATGGACGCTTACTGGATAACCGCTGAACACCTGTGGCCGACACTGCGGAGCCATGAGACTTCGCTTATTCCTCACGCTCGTCCTGGCGGCAGCCGCCACGTTCCTGGTGCCGGCCGCTGCGCAGGCCGTACCGGGCGACAAGTGGGCAACCGTGTTCGTCGACAAGCCCTCCGTCACGACGTGGACGGTGGCCAGCACGGCCAAGCAGTGGGGAAGCTGGAAGAACAGCTACCCCTCGCTCTGGGCCGACACGATGAAGGTGAACACCGGCCGGGTGTTCGTCCGGCTGCCCAAGGTCCAGTCGTACCCGCTCCAGGGCGTCGCCCACGTGACGGCGGTCAGCGCCACCGGCAACTACTGCGAGGTGTTCCGGATCTTCCCGTCCGGCGGCAACCAGTACGTGGACGTGACGTGCTTCCGGCCGGGCGGGGCGCTGGCCGACACGCAGTTCTCTCTCCTGTGGACACTCGGCTCCGGCGTCCTCGCCGCAGGCCAGGGCAGCCAGGCCTACCTGGAGCGCGACATCTCCACCGTCGCCCAGACGTACAACTCGACCGGTGTAGCCAACACGCTGGCCACCGTCTCGACCGGCGTCTACCGGGCCACGTTCCCGGGGGTCGCCGCCGGTGGGCTCTCGGGCAACGTCCAGGTCTCCGCGTACCACCATCTCGGCGCACCCCGCCGCTGCAAGCTCGCCACCTGGGCGCTGACCGGCGCGGCCGACATCACTGCGGACATCGCGTGCTTCGACCAGAACGGCGCGCCGATCGCCGGCGAGTTCGTCGTGTCCTGCCACCGCGAACGCGCCAGCTACGGGCTGCGCGGCGGCGTACTGCCCCGGTCCTTCGGGTACCTGACGACCGGCGGCCCGTTCAACACCAACTACAACTACAAGGCCGGCGGCTGGGGCGTGAACACGGTCGCGGTCACGTCCCCGGGCCGCTACCTCGTCACGTACCCGCAGCTCGGCATGGGCGGCGAGACGAACGTGCAGGTCACGGCGACCGGGCCGGGCTCGGGCTACTGCTCGCTGGCCGCGCTGTGGATCCACTCGGGTACCACGGCCACCGCCGACGTGAAGTGTTTCGACAACGCCGGCGTGGCCACCGCGCAGGACTTCAGCGCGACCTTCGACGGTAAGTACTAGGAAGGGCTAGAGGGTCTTCCCCCGGCGGGCGGCGCGCTCCTGTGCCGCCGCCCGCTTCTCCTCGAAGCGGCTCGCGGCGGTGTCGAGGCCGGAGATGAACGTGGCCAGCTCCTCGCGGGCGGCCTCGCCCTCGCCGGTCAGGCCGCCGCGCTCCATGATCTTCAGGTTGCGCAGGACGGGCGCGACCACGTCGTCGTGGTGGATCCGCAGGTCGTAGATGCCGGCCATCGCGATCTGCACCGACTTGCGGCCGAAGTTCTCGATGCCGTGCCCCGGCATCTGGAACTCCTTCACCACGTCGGTGATCGCCCGCATCGTCGCGTCGGGCGCCAGCTCGAAGGCCGCCCCGAGCAGGTTGCGGTAGAAGACCATGTGCAGGTTCTCGTCGAGCGCGATCCGGGCCAGCAGCGCCTCGCACACCGGGTCGCCGGAGTGCCGGCCGGTGTTGCGGTGCGAGACCCGCGTCGCCAGCTCCTGGAACGACACGTACGCGATCGAGTGCAGCGCGTTGCCCGTGTGGTCGTTCTCGAAGCCGGCCGCCATGTGGTCCATCCGGGCCCGCTCAAGCGCGATCGGGTCGACAGCCCGGGTGACCAGCAGGTAGTCGCGGATGGCGTACCCGTGCCGGCCCTCCTCGGCCGTCCAGCGGTGCACCCAGTTACCCCAGGCGCCGTCCCGGCCGAACAGCACCGCGATCTCGTGGTGGTAGCTCGGCAGGTTGTCCTCGGTGAGCAGGTTGACGATCAGCGAGGTCCGCGAGACGTCCGAGAGCTTCGACTGGCCGACCTCCCAGGCGGTGCCGTCGAGCACGCCGTCGAAGTCCCGGCCCTCGCTCCACGGGATGTACTCGTGCGGGAACCATTCCTTGGCCACCGCCAGGTGCCGGTTGAGGTTGTCCTCGACAACGGATTCCAGCTCACGCAGGAGATGGGCCTGGGACATGGTCATGCTGACTCCGGGGGCTGCAGGTTAACCTACGGTACCGAAGGTTACGGCACCGTAGGTACCCACTCTAGTCCCCAGATTCAGATGTGACATGTGTCCCTTCCGGGAGTGGCGCGGAACCGCCCAAGTGAGCAGGAAGCCACCAAGCGTCATCAGGGCCGGCCGGCTTGTCCGGATACTCCTGCTGTGCCCGGTCGAGCAGGGCCTGCATCCGCCGCCGCAGCTCCACGGTGACCAGGTCGTGCTTGTCCCGCTTGCCGACCTCCATCGGCTCGCCGATCAGGATCGAGATGGGCACGTGCCGCTGGGTGAGCCGCCGCGGGCGCCCCTTCGTCCACAGCCGCTGCGTGCCCCACAACGCCATCGGGACCAGCGGCGCGCCGCCGGAGGCAGCCATCCGGCTCGCGCCGTTCTTGATCTCCTTCACGGTGAAGGACTGGCTGATCGTCGCCTCCGGGAAGAGGCCGACCACCTCACCCTTCCTCAAATACTCCAGAGCCATCTTGTACGAGGCGAGCCCGGCGTCCCGGTCGACCGGAATGTGCTTCATGCCCCGCATCAGCGGCCCGGCGATCGAGTTCTTGAAGATCTCGTCCTTCGCCATGAACCGGACCAGCCGCCTGGCCTGCCGGGCGCCGAGCCCGCAGAAGATGAAGTCGAGATAGCTGATGTGGTTACTGGCGATCACCGCCCCGCCCGTACTCGGGACGTGCTCGGCCCCTTCCACACGGATCCGCAGGTCGAGCAGCCGGAACATCGCCCTGGCGGCGAGGATCACTGGCGGGTAGACGAGTTCAGCCATGCCGCAACCGTAGCGGCCCGGGGTTACCGCCGGGCGGCCGAGGCTGGCCTGACAAACACCAGGCGGGTCCACTCGGAGTGCCCCGTCACCTCGAACTCACCCGTTTCACCAGCTAGCGGGGGAGCGCCGGAGTACTCGACGCTGGAGCGGAAGTCATCGAAGACCACCGAGTACTCGCGGTTGGAGGCGAAGACATCAGTGACGGTGCCGGTGACCACCGAGCCGGCCGGGTACTTCGCGGTGAGAGCCGCCCACTCTTCGCCGGACCAGCGCCCGGGCTTGCTGCGGGGGGAACGCATGCCCGCGTCCAGGGGATACAGCCGGATCTGGTGCCAGTCGTGCTGGAGAACCTCGAACCAGCCTGCCCTGCCCGCCTCCGGCCAGCTCTCCGCCTCCAGCGGGAGGTGGAGGACGTCGACGAACCCCTGGGGCCCCAGCCCGAGATCCACGAACAGCCCCGTCCGCCCGGCGGGCCACGGGGTCTCCGCGATCGTGCCCCGGACCCGGCTGCCCGTCGGGTACCTGCGGCGTCCGGCCGTCAGCTGGTCGGCGTCGCGCACCATCGCCTGGAAGTTGTACGCCATCGACGTCATGGTGAAGCCGAGCCGCTCGTTGATCGCGCGCATGTGCTTGTTGCTCGCGGCGTTGGTGGTCCGGACCGTGCGGACGGCGGGACGCTCGGCGATCAGCCAGGCCAGCATCGCGGTCTTCAGGCACAGCCCGAGCCCGTGGCCCCGGTGCGCGGACGTGACCACAGTGTCCTGCTGCAAGGCCTGCTCCGGGTCGCTGGCGTAGATCTCCAGCTCGGTGATGCCCGCGACGTCGCCGGTGGCCTCGTGTACCGCCGCGACGACCCGGTGCTCGCAGTCCCGCGCGGCGAAGCTGTCAGCCAGGGTGCGGATCTTCTCTGCTGTCCATACCGGGAACTCGATCGACTGCCCGTCCAGCGGGGCGTCGGCGATCGCGTACTTCGCCTGGATGTACGAAGCGATCAGGTCCTCGGGGGCGTGGCCGCTCCACGACACGAGCCGGTAGCCGTCCGGAACGGGGACACTGTCCACACCCGACACGTCGAGCTGGAGCTGGAGAGTGGTCTGTACCAGGGAAAGCCCACGCCGTCCGGCCCAGCCGGCCCCGTCGGTGACACCCTCGAAGTAGATGGTCGTGCGGCCCTCGGCCGCCAGTGCTTCGAGTACCTCGCGGAGCAGGCCCGTGCCGGCGCCGTGATCCCGGTGCTCCGGCTGGACCTCGATGCTGGTGAAGCCGACATGCCGGTTCTGCTCGTCCTGGAGCGTGACGCGGGCGAAGCCCGTGACCACGTCGTCCTGCCACGCCGCCCAGTACCTCAGCCGGCGTCCCGCTCGCGGCACCAGCACCGGCCCGGCGACGGCCTCGAAGGCCAGCTTCCCGGCCTCGGTACACGAGGAGGGGTCGAACGGCAGAATGCGCACGCCTCGATCCTGCCGTACACCCTCAACTGGTTTTGCTCCGGCCGCTCCCGGTGTGGCTTCTCGTTCAGTGAAGAAGACCCCTGATCTGCCCGATGGTGATGATGACGGCTACCAGGCCAGCCAGAGCGCCCATGTAGTTCATGGTCCGGTCGGCGACGATCCACCGAAGTTCTGAACGAGGGTTGGCTGCCTCGGTGCTCAACGCGGACAGGTCGCCAGTGAGCAGCATGTCCATGGCCTGGCGGACCATGGATTCGAGAGCGGGGCCACGATGCAGGCCCGCTTGGTTGATCTTCCAGGCGACAGTGTGCACGCGGCCGAACGCGTCGGGGCGGCCCACTGCCGGGAGCCTGCGAACGCACCGGCGTGCCTGGCGGTGCCAATGTTCGATGAACAGGTTCAACGGATCACCCGAATGCCGGGGAGTCAGCCGGTACATCATGTAGTGTTCGCGCCGTGGCAAGCCCTCACTGTGTGCGGGACTGTCGCGCAGGGCGGACCGGAACAGCCTGTACTTCAGGGACGGACCCTCACGCCTGGCGAGACCTCCAGGCTGGACCAGCAGGGCGCACGCTGATTCGAGGGCGGCCGGCAGCGAAGCGTTCCACAGAAGTACACCCTGGACGACGATCAGCATCAGCGTTGTCACTACGGTCCCCGACACAAGGCCGTACAGGGGAGTGGTGTCAGGTGCGGACCGCATGACCGCAGGCCCTTCAACGTAGACCAGACCCAGCACGGCGATGACGTATGTGAGGTTGAGTGAGGCCACGGTGAGACTCAGCCACGCACGTCGGCTACCGAGCACGCGTTCGGCTCGCGGCCCGGGATCGAGGCCGAGAAGTGCGAGGTCGGCTCGGATGTTGCCGCCCAGTTCTCGGCGGATCGCCGATATCGAAGCCGCAGTCAGCGTGGTGAGCCCAGCAGCGGAGAGCATCAGCAGTATGAGGCTTTGCCACGCGTCTGAGGTCTCCAGATAAACCGTGCCCGCTGCTATGAGCGGCAGATACATCCCGCCGAACCAGGCGGCGACGACTCCCAGCCGGCCGGTGACCCCAGCCAGGGGCCCGGAGTTCTGCCATGGCAGCAACCCGACGCCAAAGCGGCGGTTCACCGCGGCGCGCACCAGAAAGAGCCAGGGAATGACGAGATAGAGACCCAACAGCATCCCCAGAAATGCCCGCCACGCGACGCGCAGAACTTCGGCAGTCATCACTTTCCCCCAGTATGGAAAGTGATGATTTCATCATGCTCCGTGGCCCACGTGTAAGGCCCTTCCACCAACCGATGGAAGGGCCATACACGCGTACCTGTGCTAGCGGGCGCCGATCATGCCCCGCAGCACGTAGTGGAGGATGCCGCCGTTGCGGTAGTAGTCGGCTTCGCCCGGGGTGTCGATGCGGAGGACCGCGTCGAACTCGACGTCGCCGGCCTTCACGTGCACGGTGGCCGGGGTGCGGCCATCGTTCAGCTCGGTCACGCCGGTGATCTCGAAGGTCTCGGCGCCGGTGAGGCCCAGCGTCTCCGCGGTCTGGCCCGCCGGGTACTGGAGCGGGAGGACGCCCATGCCGATCAGGTTCGAGCGGTGGATGCGCTCGTAGGACTCGGCGATGACGGCCTTGACGCCCAGCAGCGCCGTGCCCTTGGCCGCCCAGTCACGGGACGAGCCGGAGCCGTACTCCTTGCCGGCCAGGATCACCAGCGGCACGCCGGCCGCCTGGTACGCCTGGGAGGCGTCGTAGATGCTCTCGACGGCACCGGTCAGGTAGTTGGTCGTGAAGCCACCCTCGGTACCCGGAGCGGTCTGGTTGCGCAGGCGGATGTTCGCGAAGGTGCCGCGGATCATCACCTCGTGGTTGCCACGGCGCGAGCCGTACGAGTTGAAGTCCCTGCGCTCCACGCCGTGCTCGGCGAGGTACTTGCCGGCCGGCGAGTCGGCCTTGATCGCACCGGCCGGGGAGATGTGGTCGGTGGTGACCGAGTCGCCCAGCTTGGCGAGCACCCGGGCGCCCGCGAAGTTGGTGACCGGGGCCGGCTCCATCGTCATGCCCTCGAAGTACGGGGGCTTGCGGACGTAGGTCGACTCGCCGTCCCAGGCGAAGGTGTCGCCGGTCGGGGTCGGCAGGCTCTGCCACTTGGCGTCGCCGGCGAACACGTCGGCGTAGCTGTTGCCGAACTGCGCCGGGTCGATCGCCGCCGCCACGACCTCGTCGATCTCGGCGGAGGTCGGCCAGATGTCGCGCAGGTACACCGGGTTGCCCTCGGTGTCCGTGCCCAGCGAGTCGTTCAGCAGGTCGATGTCCATCGTGCCGGCCAGGGCGTACGCGACGACCAGCGGCGGGGACGCCAGGTAGTTCATCTTGACGTCCGGGTTGATCCGGCCCTCGAAGTTCCGGTTGCCGGACAGGACGCTCACGACCGACAGGTCGTTCTCGCTGACCGCGGCGCTGATCTCCTCCGGCAGCGGGCCGGAGTTGCCGATGCAGGTGGTGCAGCCGTAGCCGACCAGGTTGAAGCCGATCTTGTCCAGGTACGGGGTGAGGCCGGCCCGGTCGTAGTAGTCCATGACGACCTTGGAACCCGGAGCCAGGGTGGTCTTCACCCACGGACGCCGGTTGAGGCCCTTCTCGACGGCCTTCTTCGCGACCAGGGCCGCACCGATCATGACGTGCGGGTTCGAGGTGTTGGTGCAGCTCGTGATGGCCGCGATCACCACGTGGCCGTGGTCGAGCTCGTAGCCGTCGACCGCGACCTTCTTCACCGCGCGGCCCTTGAGCGCCTTGAACGGCACGTGCGGCGCGCCGTTGCTCTCGTGGATGGCGGGGGAGTCGGAGGCCGGGAAGGACTCGGCGACCGCCTCGTCCAGGGCCGACTCGACGCCGTCGGTGCCGACGTACGCGGTCAGCGCGTCCCGGAAACCGGCCTGCGCGTCCTTCAGCGGAACGCGGTCCTGCGGGCGCTTCGGGCCGGCCAGGCTCGGCTCGATCGTCGACAGGTCCAGCTCCAGGCGCTCCGAGTAGTCGGGCTCGGCCGCCGGGTCGTGCCAGAGGCCCTGGGCCTTGGCGTACGCCTCGACCAGCGCGGTCTCCTCGGCGGAGCGGCCGGTCAGCGTCAGGTACTTGATGGTCTCGCCGTCGATCGGGAAGATCGCGACGGTCGAGCCGTACTCCGGCGACATGTTGCCGATCGTGGCCCGGTTGGCCAGCGGGACGGCGCCGACGCCGGTGCCGTAGAACTCGACGAACTTGCCGACGACGCCGTGCTTGCGCAGCATCTCGGTGATCGTGAGCACCAGGTCGGTGGCCGTGACGCCCTCGGGCAGCTCGCCGGACAGCTTGAAGCCGACGACCCGCGGGATGAGCATCGACACCGGCTGGCCGAGCATGGCGGCCTCGGCCTCGATGCCGCCGACGCCCCAGCCCAGCACGCCCAGGCCGTTGACCATGGTGGTGTGCGAGTCGGTACCGACGCAGGAGTCGGGGTATGCCACGCCGTTACGGACCATGACGGTGCGGGCCAGGTGCTCGATGTTCACCTGGTGCACGATGCCGGTGCCGGGCGGGACGACCTTGAACTCGTTGAAAGCTGTCTGGCCCCAGCGCAGGAACTGGTAGCGCTCCCGGTTCCGCTCGTACTCCAGCTCGACGTTCTTCTCGAACGCGTCGGCCCGGCCGAACAGGTCGGCGATCACCGAGTGGTCGATGACCAGCTCGGCGGGGGCGAGCGGGTTGACCTTCGACGGGTCGCCACCGAGGTCGCGGACGGCCTCGCGCATGGTCGCCAGGTCGACGACGCACGGCACGCCGGTGAAGTCCTGCATCAGGACCCGGGCCGGGGTGAACTGGATCTCGACGCTGGGGTCGGAGTCCTGGTCCCACGCACCGAGCGCGCGGATGTGGTCGGCGGTGATGTTCGCGCCGTCCTCGGTGCGGAGCAGGTTCTCCAGCAGGATCTTCAGGCTGTACGGGAGCCGGTCATGCCCCTCGACCTTGTCGATCCGGTAGATGTCATAAGCCGCTTCTCCGACTTCAAGCCGGCTCTTCGCACCGAAGGTGTCGAGGCTCGCCACGTCGTACTCCTCAGTCATGGGATCTTCGTGCAGTCTCCCGCACCAGGCAGGCCCGCACTGGCTTAGGCATACCTAACCGTTCACTGTCTCGTCATTGAAAACCGTACGTCCGTCTTGCTATTCGCGCAAGTCCGGTTCAGGATGGGCGCATGACTCTCCATCACGTACAGATTGCCTGCCCCGCCGGATCGGAGGAGGCGCTTCGGGAGTACTTCGGCGGCCTGCTCGGCATGGTCGAGATTCCCAAGCCCCCGGCGCTGGCCGCTCGGGGCGGCGCGTGGTTCGCCTTCCCGGCCGACCCGGGCAACGCCGTCCTCCACATCGGCGTCGAGGCGGACTTCCGCCCGGCCCGCAAGGCACACCCGGCCTTCACCTGGTCAGACCTCGACGGGCTCGCGGGGCGCCTGGCCGGGGCGGGCTACGAGGTGGTCTGGGCGGACGCCAGCGAGACGGGCAACCGCCGGTTCCACTCGTTCGACTGCCACGGCAACCGGATCGAGTTCGTCGCGGCTTCCTGATCAGGCCACGATGTCGAGCGGGGCGCGGCCGGGGCCAGCGATGCCCCGTTCGACATCTGCCCTGGACAGCGCCAGCCGCCGGACGACCTCCTGGAGGGACTCCTCCGGCAGCGTGAACGGCACCCGGATGAAGCGCTCCATCAGCCCGTCCAGCCCGAAGCGCGGGCCGGCCGCGACCCGGACCCGGTAGGCCTCGGCCGCACGGGCCAGCGCGGTGCTGACCGGCGCGTCGAGCTCGACCCAGAGCGACATGCCGCCGGCCGGCACCGGGAACCGCCAGTCGGGGAAGGTCTCCCGCAGCGCCCCCACCAGGGCGTCCCGCCGGCTGCGCAGGATCGCGCGCCGGGCGGGCAGCAGGTCGCGTTCGAGCAGGTGGACGGCCGTCAGCTGCTCCAGGACCGGTGAGCCCATGTCGAGCCCGGTGCGCAGGGCCGCGAGGCGCTGGATCACCGGACCTGCGGCCCGGATCCAGCCGACCCGCAGGCCGCCCCAGTGGGACTTGCTCAGCCCGCCGATCGTCAGCACCCGGGCGTGCCGGTCGAAGGCCGCGAGAGGCGGTGGCATGACCTGGTCCTCGATCGGCAGCTCGGCGAACGTCTCGTCCACGATCAGGTCGGTGCCGGCCTGGTGCGCCGCGACGGCGAGCTGCTCGCGCAGGTCAGCGGGCATCAGGTGCCCGGTCGGGTTGTGGAAGTCGGGGATCAGGTAGCCGATGCGTGGCCGCCCCTGGCGCAGCGCCGAGCCGATCGCCTCCGGATCCCAGCCGGTGGGGGTCAGGCCGTAGGCGGCGACCCTCGCCCGGTTCGCGGTGAGCGCCACCAGGGCGTTCGCGTAGGTCGGGGCCTCGACCAGCGCCTGCTCACCCGGCGAGAGCAGCAGCCTGAGGCACAGATCGAAGGCCTGCTGCGCGCCGCCACAGATCAGGATCTGGCCCGGGGTGGTGGGCAGACCCCTTTCCGTGTACCGGGCGGCGAGCGCCCCCCGCAACGCCTCCAGCCCGATCGGCGTGTACCCGGACCGCCCGGCGTGGGCAGGCAGCTCCTCCACGGCCTCCCGGGCGGCCTCCAGCAGCTCCACCGGGGCCGGCATCGCCGCGCACCCCAGGTCGAGCACGTCGGAGGTGTCGTCGGGCGTCCACAGCCCGCTGGTCGCCACCTGGTGCCCCTCGGGGAGCGCCGTCCAGCTTCCGGCCCCGCGCCGCGACACCAGGAACCCGCTGTCGCGCAGCCTCCCGTACGCGGCCGTCACGGTCGTCCGGCTCGCACCGAGGGCCAATGCGGCCTCCCGCTCGGCGGGCAGCCGGATACCGGGCTGGAGCCTGCCGTCCACGATCAGCCGGTGCACGGCGGAGGCCAGAGCCAGGTAGTCAGCCTGGTTGTCCCGCCACGTACCGAGCAGGCGGGCGAGCTGTGCGGCGCCGATCAGCCTGGTCAAGGGGCCACTCTCCGTGAATTGGCTCTTCATGTCCGGGGGATTGGCCTTAAGACTGGCATGCATGACGCACCTGAGCAAGAGGCTCCTCCAGCTGTACGCCGGCCTGACCGTCTACGGGATCAGCATGGCCCTCATGATCGAGGCCAAGCTCGGCTCGATGCCCTGGGACGTGTTCCACCAGGGCGTGGCGAAGCAGACCGGGCTGGCCCTCGGCTGGGTGGTCATGGGGGTCGGCGCGCTCGTCCTGCTGCTGTGGATCCCGCTCCGCCAGAAGCCGGGGATCGGCACGATCAGCAACGTGCTCGTGATCGGCTTCGTGGCCCAGTCGACCCTGGAACTCCTGCCGACCCCGGACCTGCTCCCCGTACGCGTCGCGTTCCTCGTCACCGGCGTCGTCCTCAACGGGCTCGCCGGCGGCCTCTACATCGGCGCCCGGCTCGGCCCCGGCCCGCGCGACGGCCTGATGACCAGCATCGCCGCCCGCACGGGCAAGTCGATCCGCCTCGTCCGCACGCTGATCGAGATCGCGGTCGTCACCAGCGGCTTCCTGCTCGGCGGCACACTGGGCCTTGGCACAGCCCTGTACGCCCTGACGATCGGCCCCCTGGTCCAGTTCTTCCTCCCCCGCCTCACGGTTGTGCCGACCCGCTGAGCGCAAATCTGAGCTGCGCGAAACAAAAGCCCGTGTAAACCAGTACACGGGCTTTCGTTTCGCTTGTCAGATTTCCGCTCAGCGGGCCACCTCGCCTTAGATCAAGGTCAAGATCAAGAGCCTAGGAACTTGCTGAGGGTGGTCTGGAGCGCGGCTGGGTCGAGCTGGCCGTTGGGGCTCGACTCGTTGACGATCTCGGGAACGACCTGGCTGATCGTCTCGCTCACCTGCTCGGGTGTCGCGCCCGTCTCCGCCGCGATCTCGTTGATGGTGTCCGGCCCGATCGCCTCGGCGAACTGCTGCGGCGTGGCCGGCTGGTTGGCCCCGGTGCCGATCCACGACTGGAGCTGGTCGCCGAGCCCGCCCTGGGTGAGCTGGCCGACCAGGTTCTTCCCGCCGCCACCGCCGAGTACCCCGCCCAGGATCTTGCCCAGGTCGATGCCTCCTCCGCCGCCCTGGCCTCCGCCGCCGAGGATCCCGCCGAGAATGCCGCCGAGGTCGATCCCGCCCGGCGAGGCGCCGTTCCCGGCCGCCTGGGGCTGGGCGGCCCCGCCGAGCTTGCTGCCGATGAACTTGCTGATCAGGGCCGCGATGATCGCCTGGGTCATCGGGTTCTTGAGCATCTGCTGGATGTCCATACCCAGAAGTTTTTCACCGCATTGCCGCATTTGGCGGAGTAACCACGGAAGTGCTCTTGACCTTCGCTTTTGATCTTGATCTAAGGCGCGGTGGCCCGCTGAGCGGAAATCTGATCGCATAAACGAAAGCCCGTGTACTGGTTGTACACGGGCTTTTGTTTCGCGCAGCTCAGATTTTCGCTCAGCGGGCCGGCACAATCTAAGGCAGGCGGGGGCCGGCTTCGCGCTGCTCGCCGAGCCAGGTCTCTACCTCGGCGGAGGTGCGGGGGAGGCCGCCGGACAGGTTCACGGAACCGGAGTCGGTGACGAGGATGTCGTCCTCGATCCGGATGCCGACCCCGCGCAGCTCGGCCGGGACCAGCTCGTCCTCGGCCTGGAAGTACAGGCCGGGCTCGACGGTGAGGACGTAGCCGGTGTCCAGCTTGCCCTCGTGGTAGTTCTCCTTGCTGGCGTTCGCGCAGTCGTGCACGTCGAGGCCGAGCATGTGGCCGAAGCCGTGCAGGGTCCACCGGCGGAAGTACTGCGCCTCGGGGTCGAGGGCCTCCTCCACCGTGCCCGGCAGGACACCCAGGTCGTACAGGCCCTCGGCGAGCACCCGGTTGCAGGTGTTCTTGATCTCGGTCCACTCCACGCCCGGCTTGATGACGTCGATGCCGGCCTGCTGCGAGGCGTACACCACGTCGTAGACCTGGCGCTGGAGCGGGCTGAACCGGCCGTTGACCGGCAGGGTGCGGGTCACGTCGGCGGTGTAGAGGTTGTGGTTCTCCGCGCCCATGTCCATCAGGATCAGGTCGCCGGGGTTGGTCTGGCCGTTGTTGCGCGTCCAGTGCAGGATCGTCGCGTGCGGGCCGTTGCCCACGATCGAGCCGTAGCCGAGGTCGTTGCCGTCGTGCCGGGCGCGCAGGGCGAAGATGCCCTCCAGCAGCCGCTCGGAGACGGAACGGTCGGCCGGGAGGATCCGGGCCACGTCCTCGAAGCCGCGGACGGTGATGTCGCAGGCGTCCTGGAGCTGGGCGATCTCCCACTCGTCCTTCGGCAGCCGCAGCTCGCTGAGGACCTTCGCCAGCTCGGTGTCACGCGAGCCGTCGCCGACCGGAAGGATCGCCTTGTCGACGGCCTCGTCGAAGGTCCGCAGGACGCGGGTCCTGCCGGGTGCCAGGTCGGCGAGGGCCGCTTCGAGGCCGGACAGGTCGGCGGTCTCGACGCCCAGTTCCGCGGTCTTCTCGGCGAGGGTGTGGCGGCGGCCGACCCACAGCTCGCCGTGCATCGCGTTGCGGAAGAAGGCGTCGGTGTCCTTCGGGGAGCGGGGGCGCACGTACAGCACGGACTCGTGGCCGCTGGCCGTGGCCCGCAGGATCAGCACCGACTCCGGGTCGTGCTCGCCGGTCAGCCAGAAGAAGTCCGTGCCGGGCCGGAACGGGTACGTGGTGTCGTTGGCCCGGGTCTTCTCGCCGCCGGTGGGGATGACCAGGTTCTCACCGGGGAAGGCCGCGGACAGCTGGTCGCGGCGCCGCGCGTAGTTCACCGACTGGGGAAGGGTCAGCACGTCCAGCGGTGAGTCCGCCCAGCCGCCCCGCATGAACTCCAGGAACTTCTCCGGGAAGTGCGGGTCGTGCGGGCGCTCGCCCTCGGCGGGACGGTCTTCGGTCATCAGGGGCTCCTCGCGAACGCGGTAAGACGTTCCAACCACCGTACCCCTTACGGCTGGGTAGGGTACTACCGCTTAAGGAGCCGGAAACGCTACGGCTGGCGCAGCCGCGCGTCGACGATCAGCATGAGCGATTCGCGGACGTCGGCGAGGGACCGTTCCGGCGAGTAGACCAGCCAGTCGAGGGCCACGGCGAGGACCACGCCGAAGAGCGCGGAGGCCGCGAAGCGCACGTCGACCCGCTTGTCGAACTCTCCACTGTCGACCCCGCGCTGGATGACCTCCGCGATCGCGGTGACGGCCTCGCCGCGCAGCTCGCTGAGGATCGGCTGCCAGTCCCGGTTGGTACGCCACATCTCCGCCATCAGCAGCTGCGCGAAGTCCTGGTACCGCTGGATGAACTGGAGCTGTGCCGTGGCCACAGCGTGCACCCCGTCGAAGCCGGTCTGGCCGGTGGCCGCGGTCCGCAGCTCGCTGATCAGCAGGCCGATCCCGTGCCGGAGCAGCTCGGCGAACAGCTCCGGCTTGGAGCCGAAGTTGTAGTACACAGTGCCCTTGGCCACCCCGGCGGCGGCGGCGATGTCGTCCACCGTGGTCGCGGAGTAGCCGCGCTCGGCGATCAGGGTGATCGCCGCGCCGAAGAGCTTCTGCCGGGTGGTCTCCCGTCGGCCCATGATCAATCTCACATCTGGAGGTCGGGGTTCAGCTTGCTGGGCGTGAGCCGCCGGGACTTCCGGAGCACCAGGACCGTCAGGCCCACGGCACCGGCGGTGACCCCCGCGAGCACAGCCACAGCCTGCCATACCGGGCCGGTGGCCCCGCCGGTGATCAGGTGCCGGAGCGCCCGGATGACGTACGTCATCGGCATGTACGGGTGCAGCGCGCGCAGGAAGGCCGGCGACGTCTCGATCGGGTAGGTACCGGCGGAGGACGTCAGCTGGACCATGAGCAGCATGAGGGCGAGGACCCGGCCGGCCGCCCCGAACTTCGCGCCGATCAGCTGGAGCAGGGCGGTGAACGCCGCCACGGTCAGCCCGAGGACGCCGATGGCTGCCCACGGGCGTACCAGGTCAAGTCCTAGCGCGAAATGCAGGACGGCGAGCAGCACTGCCGCCTGGATGATCCCGACGGCCAGCCCTGGCAGCCACCCGGCGAGAGCGACCCGCCAGGCGGGAGCGCCGGAGGCCAGGTGCCGGGGGTTCACCGGCCGCAGGAGCATGTAGGTCAGCATGGCGCCCACCCACAGCGCGAGGGCGATGAAGTACGGGGAGAAGCCGACGCCGTAGGTCGCGGCAGCGTTCTTGGCCTGCCGCTGCACGTCGATCGGGTCGCCCATGACGGTGCTGCGCTGGGCGCGCTGGTCTGCGTCGTAGCCGGGGATCTCCGCCTCGCCCTGGCCGAGCTTGGTGGCCAGCTCAGCCGAGCCGTCGTGCAGCTTCACCAGGCCGCCGGACAGGTCGGACAGCCCGGAGTCGAGCTGGAGCATGCCCGAGTCGATCTGCCGCGCGCCGGTCGACAGCCGGTACAGGCCGCCGGTCAGGGCGTCCATGCCCGACTGCGCCTTGCCGATCCCGGAGTGCAGGTTCTTCGCGCCGGCCGCGACCTTCTCCGCGCCCTCGGCGAGCGCGTTGGCGTCGGTGCGGGCCTTGGCCACCTCGCCGGGAAGCTTCGGAGCCTTGGCTGCCAGGGCACGCGCCTTGGCCGAGACCTGCTGCATCTGGGCCTTCAGCTCGGCGAAGGCCCCCGGATTGGCGTTCACTTTCTCTCGTACCGCGCGGGCGGCCTCGACACTCTTCGACGAGGCGTCGAGCGCGGAGATGTAGAGCGGCTCGCTCTTGAGGGCCGGCTGGCTCTCGCCGAGCTTCACCAGGCCGGCGTGGACCTGTTCCGCCTGCTGCACGGACGTGTTCACCAGGCCGGGCAGCGCGTCCATGCCCTTGATGGCCAGGTCGGTGCCGTCGGCGATGGCGGTGGCGGCCGCAGCGACCTCGTCGGCGTACTGCAGATACGGCTCGACCTGGTCAGCCGCGCCGGAGAGCTTGGTGGCGAGCAGCCGAGTACCCGCGGCGAGCCGGGCCGAGGCGTCCTCCAGCTGGCCGGAGCCCGTCTTGATCGTGATCAGGCCGTTGTTGAGTTCCTGGGCCTTCGCGTGCGCGGTACCGAGACCGCCGGACAGCTCGCCCGTGCCGTTCTTCAGGTCGCCGGAGCCGTTCTTGAGCTTGCCCGCGCCGTCGGTGGCCGTACCGATCCCGCCGTTGAGCTCGTTCGCGCCGTTCGCCGCCTTGCCCAGCGCGGACTTCACGTCGGCGAAGGAGACGAAGATCCGGTCGAAGTACTCCTTCGCGGCCCCGCTGTTCGCCTGGGCGCGGATCTCGGTGAAGGCCGAGCGGGCCAGTACACCGGAAAGGTAGTTGTTCGAGTCGTTGGTGAGGACCTGGAGCTGCCCGCGATAGGGGTCCTTGTCCTTGACGGACGGCGAGCTCACCGAGGCGGAGAAGTTCTCAGGGACGACCAGCACGATGTGGTACCTGCCGCTGTCCAGCCCCTTCAGCGCGGCCTCGCGCCCGGTGACCTGCCAGGCGAAGGTCTCCTTGTCGATCAGCTTCTGCTGGAGGTCCTTGCCGGCTTCCTTCTTCTTCCCGTCCACGGTGACCGGGCGGTCCTCGTTCACGATCGCGGCCGGGATGTGCTTCATCTGGTCGTACGGATCCCAGAACGCCCACAGGTACAGCGCGCCGTACAGCAGCGGGATCAGCGTCAGCCCGGCCAGCGCCGCCCGGGTCAGCCTGGCACGGAGGAACCGCCGGAGTTCGAGCCTCGCCAGCGTCAGCATGGGTACTAGTTCTCCTTGGCCAGGGTGATCGTCTGATGGACCTCCGGGGTCGCCTCCCGGCAGGCGGCCACCACGGCCGTGCCCCGGTCGGCGACCGCGCGCAGGGTGTGCCACAGCCCGGCCTGCTCATCGAGGGTGAGGCCTGCGTCGACGTCGTCCACGACGACGAGCCGCGGCCCGCCCAGCAGGGCGAGGTCGAGGCAGAGCATGTGCCGTTCGAGCGGGTCGAGCTCGCGGCCGAGCGTCCTGTTCGTCATCGGTACCTTGCGCAGCCCCAGCAGGCGGCGGCGCTCGGCGAAGTGCTCGGCGACCGTGAGGGCCGGTTCTGGCTCGTGCACGCCGGGCACGTAGCCCAGGGCCAGGTTCTGGTGCGGCTTCTTCGGCAGGTGCAGCTTCCCCTGGCTCGTGACGAACCGCCCGGCGATGGCCAGGAGCAGCGAACTCCGGCCAGATCCGGCATGCCCGGTGACGGCGACCAGCTCGCCCGGGTGGATCGCGAGGGAGATGTCCCGGAACACCCAGCCGCGCGAGGTCTTCAGCCCGAGCCCCTCGGCGCTGACGACGGGGGCCGGTGCCGGGGTGGTGTCCTCCGCCATGCCGCCTCCACTCTTGAACTGACTGGTCAGTACAAAACTGTAGGCAGGGTGTGCCCGGGTGTCCAGTTGAGGGACGAAGGTCACGCCAGCGGGTGGCTACGATCGTCCAAGGTGGATACGGGATCGGGGGCGTGACTGTGCGGTTCGGGAAGGTCTGGCTCAGGTGCGGCCCCGGGAGCCCGCGGGTGCTCACCGTGGCGATGCTGCGGGCCGCCGGCCACAGCGACATCCAGGTGCGTGCCCTGTGAACGCGCTGATCCGCATGCGGCTGACCGGTTTCGTGCGCGGCCAGCGCGGCCTGATCGCCCCGGCCGGCATCCTGCTGCTGCTCGCCGCGATCCAGGCTGGCGAGCCGGGCAGTGCCGCCGAGGTGTACGGCCTGTCGGCCATGCTGCTCTTCCCGGTGCTGGCCATCCAGGTCAAGCTCCTGCTCGACGCCGAGCCCGACGGCCAGCGCGGCCTGGCGGCCGTGGCGCTCGGCTCGCACCGGCGGGAGGTCACCGCCGGGCTCGCCGCCGCAGCCCTGACGGCCGGGCCGGTGATCGCGGCCTCGCTGGTCCTGCCCTGGCTGGTCGGCGGGATCCGTTCCAGCGACCTGTCGCCACGGTCGCTGGTCGTGGGCGCCTGGGCACACCTCATCTTCGTACCGGCGGCGGTGGCCATCGGTGCCTGGGCCAGCCGGGCCGTCACCCGCGCCGCAGGGCCCGGTGCGCTGCTGCTGGCCGGTGCCGTGGTCGTGACGGCCGTCCTCGACCAGCGCTGGTCACCGGTCCCGTGGCTCGTACCGCCGATGCTCACCGTCCCGCGCGCCCTCAACGACAACGCAGGCACCGGCACGCTCCTCGTGATCACCGCCGTGGCGCTGGCCTGGTCGGCGGTCACGCTCGGCGGCTACACCTGGTACCGGCTGCGCCGCTGACGCGAAAGGGGCCACCGTGGTTATCCACAGTGGCCCCTCCGGCGGCTTCTAGAGCAGGAAGCCCGCCGGGAACGGGTCCTCCGGGTCGAGCAGGTACTGCCCCATGCCCGTGATCCAGGCCCGCCCGGTGACGGTCGGGATCACGGCCGGGTACTCGCCGACCTGGGCGTCCCCGACCAGCCGGCCGATGAAGCGGGTGCCGATGAAGGACTCGTTGACGAAGTCCTGCTCCAGCCCCAGCTCACCACGCGCGTGCAGCTGGGCCATCCGCGCGCTGGTACCGGTGCCGCACGGCGAGCGGTCGAACCAGCCCGGGTGGATGGCCATCGCGTGCCGGGAGTGCGTGGCGTCGGAGCCGGGCGCCTCCAGGTACACGTGGTGCACGCCGTACGTGGGGAACTCGGGGTGCTTCGGGGCCGGGATGGCGTCCATGATGGCCAGCCCCGCCTTGATCAGCTCCTCCTTCGCGGCCCGGTCGAAGGGGAGGCCGAGCTCCTCCAGCTTGACGAACGCGTAGAAGTTGCCGCCGAAGGCCAGGTCGTAGCGCACCTGGCCGAGGCCTGGAACGTCCACTGTGGCATCCAGCTCGACGCAGAACGCTGGCACGTTCGTCAGGGTGACCGACTCGGCCCGGCCGTCCTTCACCGCCACCGAGCACTCGACGAGCCCGGCCGGAGTCTCCAGCCGGACCTTCGTCACCGGCTCGGTCACCGTGACCATGCCCGTCTCGACGAGGACCGTCGCGACGCCGATCGTGCCGTGCCCGCACATCGGCAGGCAGCCGGACACCTCGATGTACAGCACGCCGTAGTCGGCGTCCGGCCTGGTCGGGGGCTGGAGGATCGCCCCGGACATCGCGGCGTGCCCGCGCGGCTCGTACATCAGGAGCGTGCGGATGTCGTCCATGTGCTCAAGGAAGTACTCGCGCCGCTCGGCCATGCTGGCGCCGGGGATCACGCCGACCCCGCCCGTGATGACCCGGGTCGGCATCCCCTCGGTGTGGGAGTCGACCGCCGTGAAGTACCGGGAGAACCTCATCGGTGTGCCTCCCAGCTACCGGCTGGCCAGGTACGAGATGGCCTTGTCCATGTCGGCCTTGATCTGCGCGGTCTGGGTCTCCGACAGCGGGCCACGCGGCGGGCGGCTCGGGCCACCCGGGCGGCCGACGAGCTCCATGCCCAGCTTGATGGCCTGGACGAACTCGGTGCGCGAGTCCCAGCGGAAGGCGGCGACCAGCGGCTCGTACAGCGCGCGGGCGCCGGCCACGTCACCGGAGATGGCCAGCTTGTACAGCTCTGCCGACTCCTTCGGGAACACGTTCGGGAAGCCGGCCAGCCAGCCGGTCGCGCCCATCAGCAGGCTCTCCACGACCACGTCGTCGGCGCCGGCCACCACGTCGAGGTCCGGAGCGGCCTCGCGGATCTCCAGCACGCGCCGGACGTCACCGGAGAACTCCTTGACCGCGACCACGTTGTCGAGCGTGGCGATCTCGGCGAGGATCTCCGGGGTCAGGTCGACCTTGGTGTCGATCGGGTTGTTGTAGACCATGACCGGCAGCCCGACCTTCGCCACCTCGGCGAAGTGGTGCACGATCTCGGCCCGGTTGGCCCGGTACATGGTCGGGGGGAGGCACAGCACACCGTGCGCCCCGGCCTCAGCGGCCTGCTCCGCCCAGTACCGGGCCTGGTGCGCGCCCGGTGCTGACACCCCTGCCACCACGACACCCTCCGGCCCGACCGCGGCCACGGCGGTCCGGACGGCCTGTGCGCGCTCCTCGTCGGTGAGCGATGAGTACTCACCGAGCGAGCCATTCGGAGTCACGCCGCGGCAGCCGTTAGCGACCAGCCACGAGCAGTGCTCGGCGTAGGCATCGTAGTCGACCCGCAGGCCGGCCGGGGCCGAGGCGTCAGCGGCGTACGGCAGTGCGGTGGCGACGATGACGCCACGGAGATCGATGCTCATTCAGCGGTCCTTTGCTACTGGAGTGATCCGAGGGGTAGTCAGTGGTCTTCAGGCCCCGGCGAGGTCGCCGAGGCAGATCGGGCTGGCCACCGGCCGGTGGTCGGCGGCTGGCAGGCCGGTGAGGTCGGCGACGTTGCGGCCGCAGACCCGGCCCTGGCACCAGCCAAGACCTGCCCGGGTGCAGAGCTTCAGGGTCTTCGTGCCGGTCACCGCGTGCTCGGTGACCGTGTCCCTGATCGTCTGGTACGAGACCTCCTCGCACCGGCAGACCAGGGTCGTCTCGTCCAGCCAGGACTGCCAGCCGTCCCGGACCGGGTAGATCTCGGCGAGGGCCGTGGCGAACCGCGCGTACCGGCCGCGCGTCCGGGCCGCCCGCTGGTCGGGGACGGCCCCGGCGGCGGCCAGCCCGGCGATGCGGCCCTCGGCCGCTGACAGCACAGCACCCCCGATGCCGGTCAGCTCGCCGGCGGCGTACACGCCGGGCACGCTGGTCAGCTGCTGGCTGTCCACATCGACGAACGCGCCGGCCGAGCAACCGAGCGCGATCGCCAGTTCGAGCTGCGGGGTGAAGCCGTAGCCGATCGCCACCGCGTCGACCTCGACCGTCCGCGTCGACTCGATCGTCCAGTCCGGACGGAGCCTGGCGACCGTGGCCGCCTCGACCCGCCGGCTGCCGTGCACCGCGACGATGGCCTGGCCGTTGGCCACGCGCAGGCCGTGCCTCGCCAGAGTCAGGTTGTACTTCGCGGCTTCGAGCAGCTTCGACGGCGCGCTGGCCAGGATGCCCGGCCGCCGCAGCCAGCCGCCGGCCGGCCGGTTGGCCTCCAGCACGCCTTCGAGCTTGACCCCGGCGGCGAGCAGCCCGCTCGCGACGGGCAGCAGGAACGGGCCGGTACCGCCGACCAGCATCCGGCTCCCCGGCCGGACCCGCTGGCCCTTGACGAGCGCCTGGGCAGCACCGGCCGTGTAGACACCCGGCAGATCCCAGCCGGGGAACGGCACGGCCCGGTCGTAGGCCCCGGTCGCGAGCACGACCCGCTCGGCGCGCACGGTACCGGTGGTGGTGTGGAGAACATGCCCGGCCTCGCCGGCCTCGGCCGGGTTGCTTCCTCCTGGCCGCAACGCGGGCTCGGCCGCCTCGGCCGCCCACACCGTCGTGTTCGGACGGTGCTCGATCAGCTCGTGGCCGGCGATCCTCGCGAGCAGTGCCGCAGCCTCGGCCTGGCCGGGATGGGCCTTCTCCGGGCGGGACGCGCGGAAGCTCTCGGGCAGCTGGCGGTGGTACTGGCCGCCGCCCCGCGGGTTCGAGTCGAGCAGGAGGACGCGGGCCCCGGCGCCGGCGGCCGCGAGCGCGGCGTGCAGCCCGGCGGGACCGGCCCCGACCACGACGATCGGCACCGAGACGTCGGCGGCCGGTACGCGCGGCGGGCGGGCGGACACCTCGGGTGCCGTGGTCGTGATCTCGTCGCCGTCGCACACCTGGCGCAGGCAGGCCCGCACGTCGGTCTCGCCGTTCACGGTGACCAGACAGTCGAAGCACGCGCCGATGCCGCAGAACACGCCGCGCGGCTTCCCGCCGGTACGGGTCTCGCGCCAGGCGGCCCGGCCGTCGGCGATCAGGGCCGCGGCCACGGACTCGCCGGCCCGTGCCGGGCGGGACTGACCGTCCACAGTGATCGTCGCCGGATCGGGGAACACCCCGGCCGGGTCCTCGGGAATCCTGGTCATGACTGCCGCCTCACCCGAACCGGGCTGGAGAGAAGGGAACGGGGTCGACGCTCGGCACGCCACCGGTCATGAGCGCGGCGAGCAGCGCGCCCGTCGCCGGGGCCAGGCCGATGCCGGCGCCCTCGTGCCCGGTCGCGTACCACAGGCCGGGCCGGTGCGGGTCCTCGCCGATGACCGGCAGGTGGTCGGGCGCGTAGGGCCGGAAGCCGCCGTACGCCCGGAGGATCTTCACCCCGGCCAGCGACGGGAACAAGCCGAGTGCGCCCTGGGCGAGCACCCGCAGCGCCTCGACCCTGATCCGCGCGTCGAAACCGATCCGCTCGCGGGTCGACCCGATCAGGATCGGCCCGGCCGGCGTACCTTCCACGACCGCCGAGGCCTGCAGGCCCGCGTCGTCACTCGCGACGGCGGCCAGGTAGCTCGCGTCGTAGACCTTGTGGTGCACCAGCTTCGGCACGGCACCCGTGACCAGCACCATGCCCCGGCGGGGCTGGA
Source organism: Longispora albida DSM 44784 (assembly GCF_000379825.1). Classification (GTDB taxonomy): domain Bacteria; phylum Actinomycetota; class Actinomycetes; order Mycobacteriales; family Micromonosporaceae; genus Longispora; species Longispora albida. Next base: position 687,925 of record NZ_KB903825.1, on the reverse strand, counting down.
TCGGCAGGTCGGCACCCGCCAGCTTCGCGACCTCGCCGGACCACGGCCCGGCGGCGATCACGATCTGCCCAGCGTGGACGGTGGTGCTCGCGGTGCGCACCGCGCGCCCCGGCTCGATCCCGGTCACCGCGGCCCCGGTGAGCAGGGTCGCGCCGAGACGGCGGGCGGCGGTGAGGAGAGCCGCGGTGGCCAGGACCGGCTGGACCTGGCTGTCCTCGGGGTAGTACGCGGCGCCGGCCACGTCGCGGGTCAGGTGCGGCTCGCGCTCGGCCAGCTCCGACAGGCTCAGGTCCCGGCCGTCGACGCCGGCCTCGCGGTGCGTGGCGGTCAGCTCGGCGAGCGCCTTGGCCGCCTCGGGGCTGCGGGCGACCAGGATGCCGCCCTTGGGCTCCAGCTCGATGTCGCCCGGGTCCAGCTCGCGCCAGCGGCGGAGCGAGTCGCGGGCCAGGTCCAGCTCGGCGCCCGGCGGCTTGTCGGAGACCAGCAGGTTGCCCTCGCCGCCGGAGGTGGTGCCGCCGGCCAGCGCGCCCCGGTCGATCACCGTCACGGAGACCCCGGCCCTGGCCAGCTCGTACGCCGTCGCGGCGCCGATGATCCCGGCGCCGATGATGGCCACGTCGCTGTGCACTGGACTCCGGTCTCCTCGGGTACTGGGTGTTCGCTGGGTGTTCGCTATACCGAACGAATTCGTTCGCCACACTAGGCGCACCGGCCCGGGACGTCAAGGTGTGGTGTGTGGTGTATTACCGGCTCGCCTGATACTCCGTCATTCTCCCGCGAAACCACCCCGGGGTGCTCCGGACTTGGCGCGTTTTCCGGGGACTTTGTGCTCGTCAGGGACTTACCGGGCAGCCGGGGTGCCTGATGGCAGCAGGTACAAAATTATGGTTTTGGGGTTGTGCGGGTTTATGCGGAGTGCTGGAGGATGAGCGTCGCGAGGGTCGGGCCGCCGACCGCCTCATAGGAATGGGGCATCGAGGCGGAGAAGCAGACATAGTCCCCGGCGCGCAGCTCGAACGGGTCGTGGGGCGGGCCGACCCGCAGCACGCCGGACACCAGGTGGATGTGCTCCAGGCCCGGATGGCCCTCCGAGTGCTGCACGGTGCCCGGCCGGACGACCTGCTCGTAGACCTCGATGATGCTGCGGCCGGCGTCGAGCCGGTGCAGCAGCCGCAGGTCGACGGCCGCCCCGGCGATCTTGGTGCCCTCACCGGCCCTGACCAGCGCGATCGCGCTGCGGTCCGCCTCGGAGACCAGGGCTGACACCGGCACGTCCAGCGCGCGGGACAGGGAGAACAGCGTCTCGATCGTCGGGTTGCCGCCCGGGCCCTCCAGCTGGGACAGCGTGGCTTTGCCGATCCCTGACCGGCGGCTCAGCTCGGACAGGGAGATGTTGCGGGCCGCGCGGAGGGTGCGGAGGTTCGCGGCGAGAACGGCTTGCATGGTGGACACGCACAGCAGCGTAACCGGGCGGCGCCGGCGGGGCGGTGGCGTGACAGGATAGGAGCCATGTGTGGACTGCTCACCTTCGTCAGCGCTCACGGAACGGCCGGCCTGCACCGCGAGGCGTTCGAGGCCGCCTTGGACACCATCCAGCACCGCGGCCCCGACGAGGGGGAGGTGCACACGGCGGGTGACGACGTCCTGCTCGGCTTCCGGCGGCTGTCGATCATCGACGTCGAGAACAGCCACCAGCCCATCTGGTACGCGGGCAAGCGCTACGTGCTGACGTTCAACGGCGAGATCTACAACTACATCGAGCTGCGTGAGGAACTCGCCCGGCAGTTCGGCGCGGAGTTCGCCACGGAGGGTGACGCCGAGGCGATCGTCGCCGCGTACCACTACTGGGGCCCGCAGGCCGTCAAGAAGCTGCGCGGCATGTTCGCCTTCCTGATCTGGGACACCCAGTCGAAGACGGCGTTCGGCGCGCGTGACCCCTTCGGCATCAAGCCGCTGTTCTACACGGTCACCGAGGACGGGCTCTACACGGCCAGCGAGAAGAAGGCGCTGATGCCCTTCTCCGCCGCCGCCCGTACCGGCGACTCCGGCATCGACGCCGCCAGCCTCTCGCACTACCTGACCCTCCAGTACGTGCCGGAGCCCGCCACCCTCACGCGCGGGATCTCCCGGCTCGGCTCCGGCGAGTGCTTCACGTACCAGCCGGGCGGCTCGATGGAGATCATGCGGTACTGGAAGCCGGAGTTCCGCCCGACAGCCGTCTCCGACCCCGAGCGCAAGTACGCCGAGATCCGTGAGGCGCTCCGCGAGTCCGTCCGGATGCACATGCGCTCGGACGTGCCGGTCGGCGCGTTCCTGTCCAGCGGCATCGACTCGACGGCGATCGTCGCCCTGGCCCGCGAGTTCAACCCGAACATCCTGACCTTCACGGCCGCGATGGACGTCGAGGGGTACTCCGAGCTGGACGTCGCCCAGGACTCGGCCCGGCACCTGGGCGTGAAGACGTTCCCGGTCGTCGTCACCGCGCAGATGATGATGGACGCCCTGCCGAAGATCGTCTGGCACCTCGACGACCCGGTCGCCGACCCGGCGCTCGTCCCGCTCTACTACGTGTCCAAGCTGGCCGGTGAGCACGTGACCGTGGCGCTGTCCGGCGAGGGCGCCGACGAGTTCTTCGGCGGCTACACGATCTACCGCGAGCCGCTGTCCCTGCGCTCGGTGTCCGGCCTGCCGGGTGGCGTGCAGAAGGGCCTGCGCGCGGTGTCCAAGGTGATCCCCGAGGGCGTCAAGGGCAAGAGCTTCCTCGAACGCGGCACGACGCCGATCACCGAGCGGTACTACGGCAACGCCCGCATGTTCAACGAGGACGAGAAGCGCGAGGTCATGCGGCGCTACGACCCGGGCGTGCGGTACACCGACGTGACCGACGGGATCTACGCCGAGGCCGCCAACCTCGACGACGTGACGAAGATGCAGTACGTCGACCTGTACACCTGGCTGCGCGGCGACATCCTCGTCAAGGCGGACAGGATGTCGATGGCCAACTCGCTTGAGGTCCGGGTGCCGTTCCTCGACTACGAGGTGTTCAACGTCGCCGCCGACCTGCCGGTCGACCTGAAGCTGCCGCCGAAGTCCGCCGAGACGAAGTACGCGCTGCGCCAGGCCCTGCGCGGCGTCGTCCCGCCGGAGATCGTCAACCGGAAGAAGCTCGGCTTCCCGACCCCGATCCGGGTCTGGCTGCGCAACGAGATGTACGAGTGGACGAAGCACGTCTTCGCCACCTCCGGCGCCGACGGCCTCGTCGACCTGGCCTACGCCCAGCGGATGCTCGACGCGCACCGGGCCGGCGAGGGCGACTACAGCCGCAAGGTGTGGACGATGCTGATCTTCTGCCTGTGGTACGCGATCTACGTCGACCGGACCCTCGACCCGGGCATCCAGCACAACGCCTCGCAGCTCGCGCTCAAGCCGCGCGTCGAGCGGGTCGTCGCCTAGGTATTTCTTCTCGTGCCCTCAGGCCAGCCATCAGGCAGGCTTGGGGGCATGAGCCGTTTCCGCCGTGTGCTCCTCGCCGGGCTCGCCGGGCTGGCTGCCTTCGCCGCCTGGTACCTGAGTTACCTGCTCGTCGTGCTGTTCAGCTCAGGCGTCCCGGCGGAGGGCTTCCAGCAGCTGGAGTTTTTCGTGTTCGGGATGGCCGCTGGCATCCCGGTGGCCTGGCTGACCGCCTGGGGTGCGCTGCGGCTGCTCAAGGTCCGTCCAGCGTGGCCGGTCGCGCTGCTGGCCGTGCCACTGTCCGCTGTGTTCGGCGGGTGCTTCGTGTTCGTGCCGATGACGGCGGGGGACTGGAGCGCCGGGGGCTGGGCCTTCGTCTTCTTCGCCCTCGCCATCGTGGCCAGCTACATGCTGGCCGCGTACCTCATCCCGGAACAGCGCGCCTAGGACTTCTCCGGCTCGGCCTTCCTCTCTCCGCCGGGTGCCGGGCCGGTGGGGAACTCTGGCAGGTCGTCGGTGGTGACGGGCCGCCCGGCCGGGTTACCGTCCCTCGGCATGGTCTGGTCCGTCTTCCGCTCGCGGTTCCTCTCGCTGGGCATGACGACGTCCTCCTTCGTGGAGCTGGGCGAACTCGATCTCGTCCCAGCGGATCAGCAGGCCGGCCGGCCGCAGCACCGGCCGCCCGTCCACCCTGGTCACCTCGCCGGTCGCCGAGTCGATGTCGAGGGTCTGGGAGAAGTAGATGTCGCCCGGCTCCGGATAGCCGCTCGCGAAGGACCGCCGCCCGCTGACCGGCTCCACCCCGAACACCCCGGCCAGGTAGATGCCGGACTTGGTGCGCATGACGAACGTGGTGCTCATCGTCGCCGAGGCCGAGAAGACGTGGTCCCACGCGCGTGGCTCGGCCGCCCGGCTGTTCAGCCAGCCGAAGCCCCGCATCCGCCTCCGTACCGCCAGGCCGGCGGCCAGCCCCGCGGCTGCCGGTACCGCGACGTAGGCCACGACGGCGACCTGCACGAGCAGCAGCGGCACGGTGCCCTTCACGAGCCGGCCGGTCAGCACGTACTCCCGGTAGAGGTGGTACGTCAGGCCGGCCGCGCAGGCGTGGAAGACCGCGCTGGCGACGCCGAACCGGAGCAGGCGGTCGGCCCACGCGACGCGGAACGAGCCGGCCTGCTTCTCGTACACGAAGAGGTACGCCGCCCCGGGCAGCACGGCCAGGACCGCGACCACCAGTGCTGTGAACGTTCCCGGCATCCGGCCCCTCCCGTCGTATCCGAGATAGACAGTAGAGACCACCGTCACTTCCTGGCTAGATTCGATCGGATGGACGACCTCGGGCCGGCTGGCTGGCACCTCCAAGCTGTGCTGCTGATGGGCCGCGCCGAGTCCACAGGGGACTACTCGGTGCTCGGCCAGGCGATCGCACTCCTCGAACGCGCGCTGGCCGCCACCCCGCCCACCGATCCGGCGAGGCCCATGTACGCCTCCCACCTGGGCAAGGCGCGCCGCGACCAGTACCAGCAGCACGGCGACCGCGCCGCCCTCGCCCGCGCCACGGCCCTGCACCGCGAGGCCCTGGACGCCACGCCGCCCGGTGCGCCCGAGCGGGCCGAGCGGCTGTTCAATCTGGGTAACGTGATCGCTGACCGGTACGAGGCTCTTGGCGATGTCGGCAGCCTTCCCGAGGCGGCCGGGCTGCTCACGGAAGCGGCCGGGACGTCCGCCGGCAAGCTCCGGGCGATGGCTCTGAGCAATCTCGGCGGCGTGCTCCGCGACCTCTACGACTGCACCGCCGAGCACTCGCACCTCTCCCGGGCCGTCGAAGCCCTGTCCGAGGCCGAAGCGCTCCTGGCCGGCACGCCCCTCGAAGCCACCGTCCACCGCAGCCTGCTCGCCGCCCGCGCCAAGCTGTATCTGCACAACCCCGAGCCCTCTGATGTGGACGGAGCGATCGCCGCGACGGAACTCCTGTCGCTCGTGCCCGGCGCCGGCGACGAGCCGGAACTGGCGGAGACCCGCGTGGCTCTCGCGTACGCCGCCCGCTTCGAGAAGACCGGCGACCTGGGAGACCTGCGCGAGACCATCACCCGCTTCCGCCTGGCCGTGGCGGCGCTGACCCCCGGCCACGCGTTCTGGCCGGCCGCGGTCGGCAACCTCGGCAACGCGCTCCGCACCCTCTACGACCAGACGGGTGACGCCGGCCTGCTCCGCGAGGCCATCGACCAGCAGCGCGCCGCCGCCGAGGCGTCAGCCAGCTCGGTCCACTACCCGCTGCTCGCCTCGCACCTGGGCGTGGCGCTGGCCGCGCAGGCCGGGCACTTCGGCGACACCACAGCACTCGCCGAGTCGATCGTCTGGCACCGGACGGCGATCGCGGCCGCAGAGCCGGACAGCGCGGACCTGCCCGTCTTCCACCTCAACCTCGGGGACACGATCGTCCGGTGGTACGAGCACACGGGGAACTCCGGCGTGCTGGCCGAGGCGGAAGCTGTCGTCCGGGCCGGGGTGGCTATCGCGACGGTGCCGGCCGAGGCCGCACTCCTGCACGGCGTACTCGGCCTGGTCCTCATGCAGAGCCTCCAGGACGGCGAGACCGGCGTGCTCTCCGAGGCCATCAGCTCGCTCCGCCTCGCGGTCGGCGGCATCCCCGCGCAGCACCAGCACAAGCCCCAGGCGCTGTGCAACCTCGGTCTCGCGCTGCTGCTCCAGTACCGGCGGGACGGGGACGCGGGCCAGGTCACCGAGGCTGTGCGCTGGCTGCGTGAGTGCGTGGCCGCTGCTCGCCCTGGCCACTCGGGCCGCATGTCCTTCGGTCACAACCTCGCGGTCGCCCTGTGGGAGGCCGGGGACGCTGACGGAGCGCTGGAGGCCATGAACCAGGCTCTCCGCGAGGAAACCGGGCCGCCGCTGCTCCGGATCCGTTCCCTGCGGATCTGCGCCGAGTGGGCGGCCGGCGCGGGAGACATCGCGGAAGCCCTCAGCGGCTACTCGGCAGCCGTCGGCCTGCTCGACCTGGTCGCCTGGCGCGGGCTGTCCCCGGCAGACCAGGAACGCCTGATCGCCGACTCGCACGGCCTGGCAGCCGACGCCGCGTCCTGCGCCCTGCGGGCCGGCCGTCCCGAACTCGCCGTCGAGCTGCTCGAACAGGGCCGGGGCGTCCTGCTCGGCCAGGCACTCGACGCGCACCAGGACACGACAGGCGTACCCGGCGAGCTCGCCGCCGCGCTCCAGGACGTGTGCGACCGGATCGCTGGCCGGGGCGGGCCGCCAGCCGGCCGGGCCGGGCTCGCCGCCGAGCGCGACGAGATCCTGAGCCGGATCAGGGCGCTTCCGGGGCTCGCCGGATTCCTCCAGCCGCCACGGTTCGGCGACCTCGCGGCGGCCGCCGCCGACGGGCCGGTCGTGATGGTCTTCGCCGGGCGGTACGCGGCGGCGGCGCTCACGGTCACCACCACCGGGGTCACGACCACGCCACTGGACTCGCTCCGGGCCGAGGAGGCCGGCGTCTGGGTGTCCGCGCTGCTCACCGTCAGCCGCCTGCCACCATCCGCCGGCCGGCAGGCGACCGTGACGAACCTGCTGAGCTGGCTGTGGGACACGATCGTCCAGCCCGTCCTCGCGACGGTCCCGGGTGGACGGATGTGGTGGTGCCCCGCCGGGCTCCTGGCCTTCCTGCCGCTGCACGCCGCTGGCGACGGCACCGAGTCGGCGTTCGACCGCGTCGTGCCGTCCTACACGCCGACCCTCCGGGCCCTGATCCACGCCCGCCGCACCCGGGCGACGCCACCCCAGGGCAGGCCGCTCATCGTGGCGATGCCGCAGACCCCGGGCCTGCCGCCACTCCCCGGTGCGCTGCGCGAGGCCACAACCCTCATCTCGTACCTGCCGGAAGCACGCCTCCTGCTCGGCCCCGACGCCACAACGGACGCGGTACGGGACGCGCTCGGCACCGCACCCGTCGTCCACTTCGCCTGCCACGGATCGCAGCAGCTCGGCGCGCCCGGCCACGGCAGCCTGCACCTGCACGACGGCCCGCTGACCGTCCGCGAGGCCGCCCGGTCGCGCTGGCCAGGCGAGCTGGCCTTCCTGTCGGCCTGCGAGAGCTTCGTCGGCGGCGTCGGCCTCGCAGACGAGGGCCTGACCGTCGCCGGGGCGCTCCAGCTCAGCGGGTACCGGCACGTCATCGGCACGATGTGGACGATCCTCGACAGCATCGCCCCGGAGGTCGCCGCGCACGTGTACTCGTCGGTGGACCGCGACGGCCCGGCGACAGCCCTGCACGCCGCGATTCAGGCCGTCAGAGCCGCCCGCCCGGACGAGCCACTGACCTGGGCGCCCTTCGTGCACCTGGGTCCGTAGGCCGCAGAGGCCTCAGGCCCGCCCGGACAGCTCCGCGTAGCCGCGCTTCACGGCGAGGGTGGCCTGTTCGGGGGAGAGCAGAGCCCACTGCTTGACCAGCCGGGCAGCCACGGCCTCCTGCGGGGAGTCGTCGGCGTGGCCGTCACGGATCGCCCAGTCCACGGCCGCGAGGTCGGCGTGCTGCGCGGCGACGAAGGCCTTGTCCACCACGGCACCATGCCCGGGGACCACCGGCCCGTCCCCGCACAGCTCCAGCACGGCCGCGACGGTCTCCGCCCACTCCAACGGGTACGAGTCGCCGAACGACGGGGCCGCGCCCTCCTCGATCAGGTCGCCGGTCAGCACGGCACCGTCCACTGTGACCACGAGGTCGTTGTCGGTGTGCCCGCGCCCCAGGTACCGGAGGGTGACGAGCCTGCCGCCCACGTCCAGCACCTCGGCCGAGCGCACCGTGCGGGTCGGCGGCACGATCGTCACCTCGTCCAGGCCGGTCATGCCGTCGAGCGCGCCGAACTCCTCGTACACCTCCCTGATCCTGATCTCGGGTTTGACCTGGACCCGGGCCGCGTTCGCCTCGTGTGCCCAGATCTCCGAGCCGGTGAAGGCGGCGTTGCCGAAGCAGTGGTCGAAGTGGTGGTGCGTGTTGACCACGGTCAGCGGATCAGGAGTGATCTTCCGGATCTCGCCGAGCAGGAACGCGGCCTGCGCCGCCGTGGACAGCGTGTCGACGACGAGCGCGCCGCCCTCGCCGCTGACCAGCGTGACGTTGCAGTCCAGTACCGGATAGCGCAGCACGAACACTCCGGCCGCGACCTCCGTGAACCCTGTGATCTCAGTGAATGCCATGAGCCTTCTCCACGAACCGGTGCCGGTCGACCATGATCCGCTCGATCCGGCCCTCGGCGACGAGCGTCTCGCCGTCGTGCAGCGTGACGGTGAAGGTGAGCCTGCGGCCCTCGACGTCGGCGAGGATCGCCTCGGCCCGGACCAGCCTGCCGACCACCGAGGGGGCGAGATGGCTGAACTCCACCCTGGTCCCGACCGTGGTCTGCCCGCTGTTGAGCCTGCGTGCGGTGGCCGCGACCGTCGCGGCCTCGGCTAACGCCAGCGCGCGGGGCGTGCCGAGCACCGGCACGTCACCGGAGCCCACCGCCTGAGCTGTGTCCGCGTCCGTCACTGTCAACTCGAGGCGGGCGGACAGGCCCGGCAGCAGCTCCATGTGCTCAGCCTAACGGTGCTGGCCGATCCGGCACCCGATAGGCTTGCACCGCTATGGCTGCGCAACCCGAGACCGCCGTGTCCTCCTCCCGCCGCCGGGTCGTGGCCATGACCGCCTGGACGGCGGCGTTCGTCGCGTGCTGGCTGCTCATCGGCCTGCCGACCGACCCGGTATACGCCTTCGCCTGGCTGTGGGCGGCCACCGTCGCCTGGAACAGCGACCGGCCGTGGCGGTCCCATCTCGGGTTCGCCCGCGACTGGCTGCCGATCGTCCTGTTGCTGGTCCTCTACAACCTCTCGCGCGGTTTCGCCGACAACGGGGCCGTTCCGCACGTCGCGGAGCTGGTCCAGTTCGACGCGTGGGCGTTCGGCTGGGCGACCGGCGGCGAGACCCCGACCGTGTGGCTCCAGCAGAAGCTGTACGACCCGGACGTCATCCACTGGTGGGACGTCCTCGCGAGCTGGGTCTACTTCTCGCACTTCGTCGCGGCCCTCGCCGTCGCCGTGGTGCTGTGGCTGCGGGCCCGCCCGCTGTGGGCCGCGTTCATGCGCCGCTGGTTCACGCTGTCGTTTCTCGGCCTGATCACCTACTTCCTCTACCCGGCGGCCCCGCCGTGGTGGGCTGGCAAGTACGGCATCGTGGAAGAGGTCGCCCGGATCTCCACCCGCGGCTGGAAGGCCGTCGGCCTGCACGGCGCCGGCAACCTGCTCAACACCGGCCAGGTCGCCTCCAACCCGGTCGCCGCCATGCCCAGCCTGCACACGGCCTTCGCGCTGCTGGTGATCGCGTTCTTCTTCACCAGGATCCGCAAGCGGTGGATCCCGCTGCTCCTGCTCTACCCCCTGGCCATGACCTTCACCCTCGTGTACTGCGGGGAGCACTGGGTCATCGACGTGCTGGTCGGCTGGGTGTACGTCGGGGCGGCCTTCCTGATCTGCAACCTCGGCGAGAAGTGGTGGGCGAGGCGCAAGGCGGCCAGAGCCGTCCCGGAGGAACGTGAGGCGGCCCTGGTCCCGTGACGGCACCCGTCTTCACGGACGGCTTCCGCGCGGATCTGGACACCCTGCTGCGCTGGCGGCGCGACGTCCGGCATTTCCGTACCGACCCGGTCGAACCAGCGATCGTCGAGGACCTGCTCGACGCGGCCTGCCTGGCCCCGAGCGTCGGCAACGCCCAGCCGTGGCGCTTCGTCTCCGTCGACGACCCGGAGCGCCGGGCTGCCATCGCGGCCAACTTCGCGGTGGCCAACGACCGGGCGCTGTCCGGGTACTCGGGGGACAGGGCGCAGCTCTACGCCTCGCTCAAGCTCGCAGGCCTGCGCGAGGCACCCCGGCACCTGGCCGTCTTCTGCGACGAGGGCACCGGGCAGGGCGCGGGGCTCGGCCGGGCCACCATGCCGGAGATGCTCCGGTACTCGGCAGTCCTCGCCGTCCACACGTTCTGGCTCGCCGCCCGCGCCCGGGGCGTCGGCGTCGGCTGGGTGTCCATCCTGGACCCGGAGGCGGCAGCGGCGGCCCTGGACGTGCCGGCCTCGTGGCGCCTGGTCGCCTACCTCTGCGTCGGGTACCCGGCGGCCGAGTCCGAAACCCCCGAACTCGAACGCCTCGGCTGGCAGGCCCGCACAGCAGCCTGCCGTACGGTTCTTCCCCGCTAGCGCGCCGCTGCTGCTCTTCCCCACAGCTCGGTCGCCAGCCAGTTCGCCTCGGCGACCGTCCGGTACTTCGCCGTCACCTGGCCGCCGCCGGCCGTGTGGACCCGTACCGTCGCGAGCCCCAGCCACCGCTGCCACGGCCCCTGGTCGAGCGTCACGGCCTGGATGCGGCCGTAGGGGACCACGGCGATCGCGGGGGTGATGACACCGCTGCGGCTCACGAAGTACTCGGGAGTCAGCCCGAAGCCCAGCCCCCGCGCCGCCACAGGAGCCCGCCACAGGGCCGCGGCCGGTGCCGGTGCCAGTGGCATGCGCGTCGCCTCGCCCGCGCCCGGCAGCGCCTCGTCCAGGGCCGTCAGCGCGACGTCGAGTGTGGACACCGGCACGAGCGTGTCGCCAGTGTAGGTCTCGGTGTCCGTGATGACGGCGGCGCCGGCCACCTGGAGGTGGCACCGGTACCAGTCCTGGCTCCGCCAGAGCAGCGGCCGGGCGAGTGTCACCGACTGCACGCGCGCCGGGGGTACCGTCTGGCTCCGCACCTCGGTGATCCCGCGCGAGATCCGCAGCCCGTCGTGGACCTTCGCGAGGGTGAAGCCGTGGAAGCCCAGGTACCGCCGGACGGGCGCGCCGAGCGTGCCGAGCGCCGCCGTCACCGTGCCGGCGATGCCGACGAACGTCAGGTTGGGCTCGAAGAGGAACAACAGGATCGGGACGGCCAGCGCGAACGGCGACAGCAGGAAGGCCGGCGTGAGGAGCTGCGAGATCGCGAGGTCGCGCGACGGTACCTGGTGGAGGACCCGCGCCTCGGCGTCCTCCGCGCCGGCCTCGCCCCGCGTCCCGCCGAGGGCGAGCAGCTGTGCGCGCAGGTCGTTGGCGGCGGCCACGGGCAGGAAGGCCAGCTTGACCTCGGAGTCCTTGCCGCCGACCACCTCCAGCCGCAGCTCGGCGAGCCCGGTGAGCTGGGCCAGCACGCCCCGGACGATCTCGATCGACTGGAGGCGTTCGAGCGGGACGGCCCGGGTCCGCCGGACCAGCAGCCCCTCCTGGATGCGCAGCTCACGCCCGCTGATCTCGTACCCGGTGACCAGCCAGGTCAGGAACGACAACGCCAGCGCGCCGAGCCCGCCCGCCAGCACGATCAGCGAACCCCATCCGAGGCCGAACCGGGCGAGACCCTGCCAGGACAGCGCGAGGATCACCAGCCAGAAGGCCCGTAGTCCCTTGAGTACCGGGGTGAGCGGGTGCAGCCGGGTGCGGCTGGCCTGGGCCGGGGCGTGGGCCGTCACAGGCCCTCCGTGCGGGCCCGGCCGAGCGCGGCCAGCCGGTCGCGCAGGTGCACGGCCTCCGGCGGCGCGAGCCCTGGCACCGAGGCGTTCACCCCGCTGGCAGCCGTGTGCATCTGCACGGTGGCCAGGCCGAACAGCCGGTCGACCGGCCCGGCGGACACGTCGACGAACTGCATGCGCGCGTACGGCACGATCGTCAGGCGGCGGATCAGCAGGCCGTGCCGGATCAGGAGGTCCTCACCGCGTTCCGCGTAACCCCAGGACCTGACCTGCCTCGCGACGAACGGCGCGCGGACCAGGCCGGTCAGCACGGCCGCCGCGGCGAGGACCCCGAGGATCCAGGCGCCGGTGAGCCACCAGCCAGCCAGCGCGGCCAGGGCGAGCCCGCCGGTGCCTGCTGCCAGGCGGACCAGCCTCACCAGCACGTACTTCGGCGACAACGGCTGCCAGGTGACCTGGCCGGGCCACGGGTCGAGCGGGCTCTCCGGATTGTGCGTTGCTGTCACGTCGCTCACGGTTCAACGGTACGCAGTGGCTCGACTCCGAGCAGGAAGCCACGAACGTCCAGGAACTGGCTGAGGCTCACCCGGTGCTCCTCGCACGCGAGCCAGGTCTTGCGCCGGTCGGGCGCGTGCAGCCGGGGATTGCGCCAGACGATGGCCCAGGCGGCCGGCTGCCTGCACGCCTTCGCGGAGCAGAGCAGCTCAGAGGTACCGGTCATGAGCCCAGTCTGCTGCATGCCCATCAGGCAGCAAAAAACCCCGGCGCCAGATGCGACCGGGGAAGATAAAACGCCGGGCAGCCACGGGGGAAGCTGCCCGGCGTCGATGCCAATGGTACACATGGCCCGGGGGCCGTTGTCTAGCACAGAACCGGGGTTGGCGCGATTATTTACGCGTACCTAACGCTGGGGTGGAACCTGGGTGCCGGCACCGCCTGACCGTACCGATTGCCCCGATATCAGGGGAGCCTCCGGGTGGGATGAAAGGTGCGCAGTGCCGGGGTGCGCCGACGTGTAATGCTGGGGGGCGACAGGGCCAGCCACAGTCAGCAAAACGGAGAACCACTGGAGGTTCGGTGTCGGACCAGGTGTCGGACCAGCAAGGCCAGCCGAGGACGCCCGCCCAGGACGCGGGCCTGCTCGAGAAGGCGATGTTCGAGGTCAAGCGGGTGATCGTCGGCCAGGATCGCATGATCGAGCGGATGTTCGTCGCGCTGCTGGCCCGCGGGCACTGCCTGCTGGAGGGCGTGCCGGGGGTGGCGAAGACCCTCGCGGTCGAGACGCTGGCCAAGGTGGTCGGCGGTTCGTTCTCCCGCGTGCAGTTCACGCCTGACCTGGTGCCGGCCGACCTCGTCGGTACCCGGATCTACCGGCAGTCCAGCGAGCGGTTCGACGTGGAGCTCGGCCCGGTCTTCGCGAACTTCCTGCTCGCCGACGAGATCAACCGCGCACCGGCCAAGGTGCAGTCGGCCCTGCTGGAGGTGATGGCCGAGCAGCAGGTCACCATCGGCGGCAAGGCGTACCAGGTGCCGGCGCCGTTCCTCGTGATGGCCACCCAGAACCCGATCGAGCAGGAGGGCGTGTACCCGCTGCCCGAGGCGCAGCGCGACCGCTTCCTGCTGAAGATCGAGGTGGGCTACCCGACCGACGCCGAGGAGCGCGAGATCGTCTACCGGGTCGGCGTCAGCACCCCGGAGCCGTCCGCGGTCTTCGAGCCGGAGGACCTGCTCTCGCTCCAGAAGAAGGCCGACGAGGTCTTCGTCCACAACGCACTCGTCGACTACGCCGTCCGGCTCGTTCTCGCGACCCGCTCGCCTGCCCAGTCGGGGCTGCCGGAGATCGCGCCGCTGATCCAGTACGGCGCCAGCCCGCGTGCCTCGCTCGGCATCGTGCGGGCCAGCCGGGCTCTGGCCCTGCTGCGCGGCCGGGACTACGCGCTGCCGCAGGACGTGCAGGACGTCGCGCCCGACATCCTCCGGCACCGGCTCGTGCTGTCCTACGACGCGCTCGCCGACAACATCCCGGCCGGGCAGATCGTCGACCGGGTGCTCCAGGTCGTGCCGGTGCCGACGGTCGCGCCCCGCCAGGACGCCGTCCCGCACGCGGTCGCCCCGCACCCTGTCCAGCATCCGGCTACGCCGCACCCCGTGCCGCAGCCGGCTCCGGCCACCCCGAGCGCGTGGTAGGCAGCAGCCCAGACCGGGCCGGAGTGGTGCTGTCGAAGCTCCAGCTCCTGATCACCCGCAAGCTCGACGGCCTGCTCCAGGGCGACTACCTCGGCCTGCTGCCCGGCCCGGGCTCGGAGCCCGGCGAGAGCCGCGAGTACCGGCCGGGCGACGACGTCCGCCGGATGGACTGGCCGGTCACGGCGCGCACGACGGTGCCGCACGTCCGGCAGACCATCGCCGACCGTGAGCTGGAGACCTGGCTGGCCGTCGACCTGTCGGCCTCGCTGGACTTCGGCACGGCCAACTGCCTCAAGCGGGACCTGGCCATCGCGGCGGCGGCGTCCATCGCGCACCTCACCGTGCGCGGCGGCAACCGGATCGGCGCTGTGGTCGGCACGGGCGGGCAGATCAGCCGCCTGCCGGCCAGGCCGGGCCGCAAGGAGGCCGACGGGCTGCTCCGCCAGCTCGCCGCGACCCCGATCCGGCCGGGCCGGGCCGACCTGGGCGAGCTGGTCGACAAGCTGAACTCGCCGCCGCGCCGCCGGGGCATGGCCGTGGTGATCTCCGACTTCCTGACCGAGCCCGGCTGGGAGCGCCCGCTGCGCAAGCTGGCCGTCCGGCACGACGTGCTCGTCGTGGAGGTCGTGGACCCGGTGGAGCTGGCGCTGCCCGACGCCGGGGTGCTGACGCTCGTCGACCCGGAGACCCGGATCGCGCACGAGGTGCAGACCGGTGACGCGAAGCTGCGTGCCCGGTACAAGGAGGCCGCGGCGGCGCAGCGGGCCGCGATCGCCCGGTCGGTACGCGCTGCGGGCGCCGCACAGCTTAGGCTGCGCACTGACTCCGACTGGCTACTCGACATCGTCCGGTTCGCCGCCGCCCAGCGGCACGCCCGGACCAGGGGGACCACCCGATGATCCGCTTCCTCGAACCCTGGTGGCTGCTCGCGGTCCTGCCGGTTGCGGCGCTGGCCGCGGCGTACGTGTGGCGGCAGTTCCACCGCCGCGACTACGCGCTGAAGTTCACCAATGTGGACCTGCTGCGCTCGCTGGCGCCGAAGGGCCTGGGCTGGCGGCGGCACGCGGCCGCTGTCGCGCTGCTGATGGCGCTGCTGGTGCTGTCGACGGCGATGGCCAGGCCGTCGATGGACGCGAAGGCGCCGATGGAACGGGCCACCGTGATCATCGCGCTGGACGTCTCACTGTCCATGCAGGCCGCCGACATCACGCCGAGCCGGATCGCCGCGGCCAAGGACGCGGCGAAGCTGTTCGTCAAGCAGCTCCCGCCCACGTTCAACATCGGCCTGGTGGCCTTCGCCAAGAGCGCCAACGTGCTCGTCTCCCCGGTGAAGGACAAGGAGGCGGTCATCGCGGCGATCGACTCGCTCCAGCTCGCGGAGTCCACCGCCACGGGCGAGGCCGTGTTCAGCTCGCTCCAGGCCATCCAGGCTGTGCCGGCCGACGGTGCCTCCGGCCCGCCCCCGGCCCGGATCGTGCTGATGTCCGACGGCTTCCGGACGGCCGGCCGCTCGGTCGAGGAGGCCGCGCAGGCCTCGGCCTCGGCGAACGTGCCGGTGTCCACGATCGCCTTCGGCACGGACGAGGGCACCGTGGAGATCAACGGCCAGACGACCAGGGTGCCCGTCGACCGGGTGTCGCTGGAGCGGCTGGCCCAGTCGACCAAGGGCCACTACTACCAGGCCGTCACCGCCGAGGAGCTGAAGAAGGTCTACAAGGACATGGGCAGCTCGATCGGCTACCGGACGACCTCGCGGGAGATCGCCCAGTGGTTCATCGGCCTGGGCCTGCTGTTCGCCTTCACCGCGGCCGGGATGAGCCTGCTGTGGAGTTCCCGCCTGCCGTAGTCCAGCGCGCCGTCTGGTCGTAAAGTCCGAAATGACCTTGCTGGAGGTACATTCACCCCATGTCGCGGGTGGGGTGCCGTTTCGGGTTGATTGTCAGGGTGTGGGCGGCGCTGGCCGTTGCGGCCGGGCTGCTGGTGTGGCCCGGCCTGCCGGCCAGAGCCGCCATCGTCGAGCCGCTGACCCTCGGGTACCACAAGGAGGTCTACGGCCGGTTCGTCATCGTCGGCAACGGCGTGCTCCAGTGCCCGCCGGCCGGTACGCCGCAGAACAGCTGGGACTCGTGCCCGGGCGGCGCGGCGCGCACCGACCCCTACGCGGTGAACGACAGCTTCTCCATGCGGTACGCGGACGTGGACGGGCTGTCCAGCACGTTCAACTCGAGCCGGGCGTCCGTCACCATCCCACCCGGTTCCACTGTGGACTTCGCCAAGTTGTACTGGGCTGGCAACACCGGCTACACCTCCGGCTCCGCCTACTCGCCGTCGTGCACCGCCGCCTACCCGCCGGCCGGCATGCCCGCAGCTGTGTACCCGCCGTCGCCGCCCGGCGCTACGAGCCCCGCCAGCCAGAGCGTGCGCCTGACGATCGGCTCCGGTACGCAGAACTCGGTCGCCCCCGGCAAGTTCGTCGCGGAGCCCACGCCCGGCGGCTACAACAACGCGCAGTACTACAGCGCTTCGGCCGACGTGACCAGCCTGTTCGCGGGCGTGACTGGCACGCAGAACATCACGGTCGGCAACGTGTGGACGCCGGAGGGCTTCGCCTGCTTCGGCGGCTGGTCCCTGACGGTCGTGTACAGGTACGACGCGCCCGACCCGGTCTACGCGCCCGTCCTCCGCGACATCTACGTCTACGACGGGCACGTCCGCCAGTCGGCCTCCGACCCGGCGACCACGGTCACCATCAGCGGCTTCCGGAGCACCGAGGGCGAGGTGCGGGCGGCCGTCACCGCGTACGAGGGTGACAACGGCATCGCCGGCGACCAGTTCCTCATCAACAACAAGGTGATGACGGAGCCGGCGACCGGCGCGACGGACAACTTCTTCAACGGCCAGGCGAACGGCGCGCTCGCCCCGCCCGGCCAGCCGAACAACTACTCCGTGGACGCGAAGGACATCCAGGTCCCTGCGGGCGTGGTCAAGCCGGGCGACACCAGCGCGCAGCTCACGTTCTCGACGTCGGGCGACTCGTACCTCGCCCAGCAGGTCATCTTCTCGGTGCCGCTCGTGGAGGTACGGGCGAACAAGGAGGTCTGCCAGTCGCGCAGCGCGACGGCCTGCACCTCGCTCGCCGGCCCGTGGGGCAAGGAGGTCAGCCTCCTGCCCGGCGACACGGCCTACTGGCGGATCACGCTCACCAACCCGAGCGGCGCGACGGCGACCAACGTGCGGATCGACGACGCCGACGAGGCGAACTGCACGTCAGGCGGGCCCTACACGATCCCGGCCGGCGCGACGCGCTACGTCTACTGCTCGTCCACGAACCTCACCGGTACGACAACGAACACGGCGCGGGCGAGATTCGCGCCCTCGCCCGGCGCACCAGAGCGGATCTCGCCGCCGTCGACAGCGACGGCGAAGGTGGCCAGCATGACGCTGGGCAAGGAGGTCTGCTCCGGGACGAGCTGCGGCCAGGGCGGTTCCGGGCCGTGGGTGAAGAACACCGCCATCAAGTACGGCGCGGCCGCGCAGTGGCGGATCACCGTCACGAACACGGGTGGCGCGCGCCTGACGAATGTCGCCGTGACCGACCCTGCCGAGCCGGCCTGTGCCACCACAGTGGACCTGGAGCCGGGTGAGACGAAGTACGTCTACTGCTCGACCGCCAACGTCACCGCCGACCGCACCAACACGGCCAGCGCGGTCTTCCCTGCCCCGCCCGGCTCGCCACCCGGTACGCCGTCGACGAACGTGCCGCCGAGCAGCGCGAGCGTCGGCGTGTACGACGTGCAGCTCACCAAGCAGGTCTGCCAGTCGGTGACCCCGGCCGACTGCCAGGGCCCGGCCGGCCCGTGGACCACGACGACGACCGGGGCGAGCGGCACGACGGCGTACTGGCGGCTCGTCCTGGCCCACCGCGGCACCGTCCCCGTCACCGGCATCACGATCACCGACCCTGACCAGGCGTCGTGCGCGCCGGGCGGCACGGTGAACCTGGCCGTCGCGGAGACGAAGTACTTCTACTGCTCGACTCCGAACGTCACGGCCGACAAGTCGAACACGGCGACCGCGACGTACGTCCCGCCCGGGCAGACGACCTCGACCAGCACGTCCAGCACCGCCACGTACCGGATCTACGGCCTGACCGTCGAGAAGCAGGTCTGCCAGTCCGAGGTGCCGGCGAACTGCGCGCCGGGCGGGGCCGGGCCGTGGGGCGCGTCGGCGAACGGGCCGGTCGGGTCGAGCGCGCAGTGGCGGATCGTTGCCCGGAACACCGGCTCGTTCGCGCTGGGCGGGATCACGATCGCGGACCCGGCCGAGCCCGCGTGCTCGACGGCGGCCGGCACGTTCAGCCTCGCGGCAGGGGCCAGCCAGGCGTTCTACTGCTCGACCGGCAACGTCACCGAGAACAAGGTCAACTCGGCGTCCGGCCGGTACACGCCGCCGGGCGGGACCACGCCGATCACGACGGTGCCGTCGACGGCGCAGTACAACGTGTATGGGCTGACCCTGGAGAAGGAGGTCTGCCTGGCGGCGACGGCCGCGGAGTGCACCTCCGGCGGCAGCGGCACGTGGGCCAAGACGACGACGGTGCCGATCGGGAAGACGGCGTACTGGCGGATCACCACGAAGAACGTCGGCAGGCTGCCGCTCACCGGCATCCGGGTCAGCGACGCCACCGAGGCCACGTGCCAGGCCGAGGGCGACAAGGCCGGCGCGTTCACGCTGACCGAGAGCGATTCGCGGGTGCTGTACTGCTCCAGCGCGAACCTGAACGCCCGCAAGGTCAACACGGCCACGGCCACGTACACCCCGCCCGGCGGCTCGCCGACAACGCTGACGTCCAGCGCGGTCGCCGAGGTCTCGGGCGTGACGGTCGTCAAGCGGGTCTGCACCGGTACCGGTACTGACTGCACCGGCCCCGGCGGCCCCTGGGCTCCCGAGGCCACCGGCCCGGTCGGCTCGACGGCGTACTGGCAGATCACCGTCACCAACATCGGCTCCGTCCCGCTGTCCGGCGTGCAGGTCGCCGACCCGCAGGAAGCGGGCTGCGTGCGGACAGTCGACGTACCGGCCGGCGGCAGCCAGGTCTACTACTGCTCGACGGCCAACGTCACCGACAACCTCACGAACACCGTGAAGGCCACGGTTAACGGGGCCACAGTGGACGGTTTCCCGGCGACGTACAAGGTCTACGGGATCACGGCGAACAAGGAGGTCTGCCAGTCGCTCGCGGCGGCCGACTGCGGCCCCGGTGGTGCCGGGCCGTGGGTGAAGACGACGGTCGTGCCGAGGGGCACGGCGGCGTACTGGCGGATCACCGTCGCCAACATCGGCGACGAGACAGTCGCGGGCATCGCCCTCACCGACAGCACGGAACCGGCATGCCAGGCCCAGATCGACCAGGCTGGCCAGCTCACCCTGGCCGGCGGCGCGACCAGGACCTTCTACTGCTCGACGGCCACAGTGAACGCGGAGAAGACCAACACGGTGTCCGGCTCGTTCCCGCCGCCGGGCAAACCGATCGGCACAACGGCGCAGATTCCGCCGTCGAGCGCGACGGCCAGGGTCTCCGCGCTGACCGCCGTCAAGGAGGTCTGCTCCGGCACGCAGCAGCAGTGCGGTCCCGGCGGGACCGGCGTGTGGCTGAGCGAGGCGACCGGCCCGGCCGGCTCCACGGCGTACTGGCGGATCACTGTCACCAACACCGGTGAGGTCCCGCTCAGCGGGGTGTTCATCACCGACCCGGCCGAGCCGTCCTGCTCGGCGCTCCTCGCCGGGGTGGTCGACCTGGCGCCCGGCGCGCAGCGCGTCTCGTACTGCTCGACCGCGAATGTGACGACCGACCGGACGAACACCGTCACCGCCAGCTACCAGGTGCCCGGCGCTCCGTCAGGTACCCCGATCGTGGTCACCCCGCCGTCCAGCGCCACGTACCGGGTCTACGGCCTGACGATCCGCAAGGAGTCCTGCTCGGGCGACGCCTCGAACTGCGGGCCGGGCGGCGCCGGGCCGTGGAGCAGCGCGGCGACCGGCCCGATCGGCTCGACGGCGTACTGGCGGATCACGCTCGTGAACACCGGCACCCTCGACATCGTGAGCGTGGCGGTACGCGACCCGGCCGAGACCTCGTGCGCGACCAGCGTGCCGATACTCCCGGCTGGCTCGACGCGGTACCTGTACTGCCAGACGGCCGCCGTCACCGCGAACAAGACGAACACGGCGACGGCGAACTACGTACCGCCCGGCCAGGGCACGGGCACCAGCGCCTCGTCCACCGCCACGTACCGGGTC
Organism: Longispora albida DSM 44784; assembly: GCF_000379825.1. Lineage (GTDB taxonomy): Bacteria > Actinomycetota > Actinomycetes > Mycobacteriales > Micromonosporaceae > Longispora > Longispora albida. The sequence goes on along the minus strand of NZ_KB903825.1, from coordinate 667,470 downwards.
TACGGGATGAGCCTCGTCAAGGAAGTCTGCACGGCCACCGACCCGGCGGCGTGCACCAGTGACACCGGCCCGTGGGCGAAGACGGCGTTCCAGGATCCTCCGGACGGTGGCGCCACGGCGTACTGGCGGATCAGGCTGGTCAACACGGGTGGCGTGCCGCTGACCGGCGTGTCCATCGTGTCCGTCATCGACCCGGCCGAGCCCTCGTGCGCGCGGACCGTGGAACTGCCGGTGGGCACGCGGCCCGTGGACATCTACTGCTCCACGTCGGCCGTGACCACGAACAGGACGAACACCGCGCTGGCGAGGTACACCCCGCCCGGCGGCGGTGACCAGGTGTCGACGCCGCCCGACCAGGCCAAGTTCCAGACGTACGGGCTGCTGCTGTCCAAGGAGGTCTGCTCCGGGGCCGGCTGCCCCGCGACCGGCACGTGGGGCCCGGAGGCCACCGGCCAGGTCGGCACGACGGCGTACTGGCGCGTCCGGCTGACCAACAACGGCGGCGTCGCGCTCACCGGCATCCAGGTCAGCGACCCGGAGGTGCCGGGATGCTCCGGCGGCCCGATCACCGTCGAGGCCGGAGCCGAGCAGATCCTGAGCTGCTCGACGGCCAGCGTCCGGGCCGACCGGACCAACCGGGCCACGGCCACCTACACGCCACCGGGTACGACGACCCCGGTCACGCTCGAAGACGACGCGGTCTACCACGTCTTCGGCCTGGAGATCGTCAAGGAGGTCTGCCACTCGGCCACCGCCGCCAGCTGCGCCAGCGGCGCGGGCCCGTGGGCGGCCAGCACCGTCGTCCCGCTCAGTTCCACTGTGTACTGGCGGATCAGGCTCACCAACAACGGCTCCGTCGACCTGGCCGGCGTGCGGGTCAACGACGCCCAGGAGGCGAGCTGCGTCCGGACGGCCGACGTGCCAGCCGGGCAGACGGTGACCGTGACCTGCTCCTCGGCGAACCTGACCACGAACAAGGGCAACACCGCGACGGCCAGCTACACGGTCGGCACGGAGACGAAGACCACGACACCGTCGACTGCCACGGCCACGGTGTACGGCATGTCGGTCACCAAGGAGGTCTGCCGCTCGCTCAACGCGGCCAGCTGCACCCCCGGTGGTCCAGGCCCGTGGGCCAGCGCGGCCAACCTGCCGGCAGGATCCACTGTGTACTGGCGGATCGTCGTCGCCAACACCGGCGCCGTCCCGATGACCGGCGTGACGGTCACCGACCCGGCCGAGGCCTCGTGCGCGGTGCCGGCGGCGTTCGACCTGCAACCGGGCGAGACCAAGCCGTTCGGCTGCACCACCACGAACCTGACCACCGACAAGGTGAACGTCGCCACGGCGAACGCGCCGGCCCCGGACGGCACGCCCTCGGGTACCCCGGCCGTGGTCGTGCCGTCGAGGGAAGCTGAGGCGCATCCGTACGGCGCCACGGTGAAGAAGGAGGTGTGCCTGGCCAGCACGGCGGCCGCCTGCTCGGGGCCGGGGCCCTGGGGGCCGGAGGGCTCGGGCCCGCTGAACTCGACAGCGTACTGGCGGGTCACCGTCACCAACACCGGCACGATCCCGCTGACCGGCGAGATCTCCGACCCGGCGGAGCCCTCGTGTGTCCAGCGCGGGACGCTGCCCGGCAAGACGTCGGCCGTGTTCTACTGCTCGACCGCGAACCTCACCCAGAACCGGACCAACACGGCGACCGTCTACTACGTACCACCGGACGGCGGGGCGGCGGTGAGCACGGAACCGTCGAGCGCCACGTACAACATCTACGGCCTGACCCTCGCCAAGCAGGTCTGCCAGTCGGTCGTCCCCGCCGACTGCGTGGCGGGTGGCAAGGGCCCGTGGGCGGCGAGCACGACGGTCCCGACGAACGGGGCCGCGTACTGGCGGATCATCGCCACCAACGCCGGCGCGACCCCGCTGACCGCCGTCACCCTGTCGGACGCTGGCGAGGCTGACTGCCAGTCGGCGATCGGGACACCGTTCGACCTGCCGGTCGGCGCGTCGTCCGCGTTCTACTGCCGGACGGCCTCGGTACCGGGCGCGAAGACCAACACCGTCACCGGGACCTACACGCCGCCAGGGAAGCCGCCAGTGACGGCCGACCCGGCGAGCGCGAAGGTCACCACGTACAGCATGAAGGTCCTGAAGGAGGTCTGCACCAGCGAGCAGGCGGCGGCGTGTGGCCCAGGCGGAGCCGGCCCGTGGACGCCAACCGAGACCTCGGGCCCGCTGAACTCCACGGCCTACTGGCGGATCACCGTGACCAACACCGGGCAGGAACCACTGACCGGCGTGAGCCTCAAGGACGCGGCCGAGCCCTCGTGCGAGGCGGCGGCGGCGAGCTTCGACCTGCCGGCCGGCCCGCCGAAGCGGTTCTACTGCTCGACAGCTGACGTCCGGCGGAACACGACGAACACGGTGACAGCCCAGTTCGACATCCCGGGCGGCGGGCGCGGCGAGACGGCACCCGACTCGGCGACGTTCAACGTCTACGGCCTCACCCTGGTCAAGGAGGTCTGCGTCTCCACGGAGGACGTCGACGACAACTGCCAGGGCGGCCAGCCGGGCCAGTGGGCCGCCAGCACGACCGTCCCGGTCGGCGGCACGGCCTACTGGCGGATCACGGCCACGAACATCGGCAACACGCCGCTGACGGGCATCACGCTCACCGACACCGGCGAAGCCGCCTGCCAGCAGGAGATCACCAAGGTCGGGCCGTTCGCGCTGACCGAGGGCGACGCCCGCGTCTTCTACTGCAGGAGCACCGGCGTGACGGGAGACAAGGAGAACACGGTCTCCGGGAGGTTCACGCCGCCGACCGGCCCCGACCGCGACGTGCCGCCGAGCACGGCCAAGGTCACGACGCACGGGCTGACACTGGTCAAGGAGGTGTGCGCGCCGGGCTGCGGTGCCAGCGGCTCCGGTGCGTACGGCTCGGCGGCGCCCTGGCGGATCACCGTCACCAACAAGGGCAGCGTGCCGCTGAACCCGGTGAGGATCAGCGACCCGGCGGAGAGTTCGTGCGCCGGAGAGGTGAACCTCGCCGTGGGGGAGACCAAGGTGATCACCTGCACGACGCCGAACGTGACCGGCGAGAAGACCAACACCGCCACCGCCTCGTACACCCCGCCGGGCGGCAAGGACCCCGTCACCAGCCCGCCGTCGGCGGCCGTCTACCGCGTCGGCCCGCCGCCACCCACACCCACACCCAGCCCCACGCCCGTCGTGCCCAGCCCGCGGCCCACAGGCGGCCCCGGCCCCGGCCCGCTGCCGGTCAGCGGCACCTCGGCCGGTCCGCTGCTGCCCGCGGGGGCACTGCTGATCGGCACGGGCGGCGTGCTGCTGTGGTGGACCCGCAACCGGAGGAAGAACGGATGATCGCCCGTATCAGCGCCCTCGCGGCGCTCGGAGTGCTCGGCCTCGCGACCCCGGCGGCAGCCGAACCAGAGCTGCCCCGGGTGTCCATCGAGGTCAGTGACGGCCAGCCGGGCACGGCACCCGGCGCCCGCCACACGTACCGGATCGTCGTCCACAGCTACGAGCAGGCCGAGCTGCCCGGCATGACCGTCCAGGCGACGGTGGCCGGGCGGCCGGCCCCGGACTGGAAGGCCGTGACGGTACCGGCGGGCGGCGCGTGGGGCGGGGAACTTCTCGTCACCGTGCCCGGCAGGCCACCGTCGAGAGTGGACGTCGTGGCCTGCGTCGTCCCACAGGGCTTCGACCGGCCGGCCGTGTGCGCGTCGGACCTGAACCCGGTCGCGTACCCAGTTGCGAAACCGGTGACGCAGAGCAAGGGGTACGGCCTGGCGGCCCTCGCCGGAGCGGTCGTCGTGCTCGGCACGGCGCTCGCGGCTGGGCGGCTGGTCTGGGCCGCCCGGGGCTAGGGAACGATCACTGTCCGTGAGGGCTGGCCGTCTACTTCGAGTGGTCGACGAGGATGAACAGGACGGCCACCCACGCGGCGGCCAGTGCGAAACCCAGGCGGGGCAGGAAACGGAGCATGACGAACGACCTTCCAGCGGGAAGAGGGAGAGAAAGAGCGCTGGAGGCACGGCCGGAGACTGGGTCCCGTGATCACACGTGAGCCTGCGATGGCGCGGGAAGCCGCGCCGGAGGCTGAGATCAGGAGACGATTTTCCGGCCGCGACTAGGAGGATCGCTATCTCGCACAGCGATCACCTCCCCGGGTCGGAGCCGCCTGGCGGCACGTGTCGTTCGCATGGTGCAAGGTGGAGCAAGGTGTGGTGCGAAGTCCGGGCAGAAGAGAGCCCGCGCAATCGTACATGGCTACCCGGTGTTTCCGGTACCGGGCGGTAGGCCCTAGTCTCGCTTCGGACACGAGGAGCGGAGGACAGTCGTGGCACGTACAGTGCTCGTCACTGGCGGTAACCGGGGAATCGGGCTGGCGATCGCGCAGGCGTTCGCGAAGCAGGGCGACCGGGTCGCCATCACGCACCGGGGCAGCGGCGCTCCCGATGGCATCTTCGGCGTGCAGTGCGACATCACCGACCCCGAGCAGGTCGACGCGGCCTTCGCGGCGATCGAGGCCGAGCTCGGCCCGGTCGAGGTGCTGGTCGCCAACGCGGGCATCACCGACGACACCCTGCTGCTGCGGATGTCCGAGGACCAGTTCGGCCGGGTGGTCGACACCAACCTCGGCGGCGCGTGGCGGTGCGCCAAGCGGGCGTCCGGCAAGATGCTCCGGGCCCGCTGGGGCCGCATGATCTTCATTTCGTCCGTCGTGGGCCTGTCTGGCCAGGCCGGCCAGACGAACTACGCGTCCTCCAAGGCCGGCCTGGTCGGCCTGGCCCGCTCGATCACCCGCGAGCTGGGCGGGCGCAACATCACGGCGAACGTCGTCGCGCCGGGCTTCATCGAGACCGACATGACCGCCGTGCTGCCGGAGAAGCAGCGCGAGGAGTACGTGAAGGCGATCCCGGCCGGCCGGATGGCGACGGCGGAAGAGGTCGCCAGCGTCGTCACCTGGATCGCCAGCGACGCCTCGGCCTACGTGACCGGCGCGGTCATCCCGGTCGACGGCGGCCTGGGCATGGGCCACTAGGGATAGGTACACAAATGTCTGGACTTCTCGCCGGTAAGCGGATCCTCGTCACCGGCATCATCACCGACAACTCGATCGCCTTCTCCGCGGCCAAGCTGGCCCAGGAGGAGGGCGCAGAGGTGGTCATCACCGGCTTCGGCCGGATGTCGCTCGTCGAGCGGATCGTCAAGCGGCTGCCCAAGCCGGTCGGCCAGGTCATCGAGCTGGACGTCACCAACCCCGAGCACCTGGCATCCCTGGAGAGCCGGGTCCGCGAGCAGGTCGACGGCCTCGACGGCGTGCTGCACGCCATCGCCTTCGGCCCGCAGAGCGCGCTGGGCGGCGGCTTCCTCACCGCCCCGTGGGAGGACGTGGCGACAGCGCTGCACGTCTCGACGTACTCCTACAAGGCCCTCGCCGTCGCCTGCGAGCCGATGATGAAGCCGGGCGGCTCGATCGTCGGCCTCACCTTCGACGCCAGCACCGCGTGGCCGGTCTACGACTGGATGGGCGTCGCGAAGGCCGGGCTGGAGTCCACCTCCCGCTACCTGGCCCGCTACCTCGGCGCGAAGGGCATCCGGAGCAACCTGGTCAGCGCCGGCCCGCTGCGCACGATGGCCGCCAAGTCCATCCCGGGCTTCGAGGCCTTCGAGCAGTCGTGGGTGGAGCGGGCCCCGCTCGGCTGGGACCTCACCGACAACGAGCCGACCGCCCGGACGATCTGCGCGCTGCTGTCCGACTGGTTCCCGGCGACGACGGGTGAGATCGTGCACGTCGACGGCGGTTTCCACGCGGTCGGCGCGTAATCTGGGGCACCCGGGGGCCTGATGGCCCTCGGGTACCGCCCACGGGGGCCGGCGGGTACCGATACCAGAAAAAACACCGGATCACCAGTGGTGCGAAGATCCCCAGGATCGGACAGGATGTCGGAGTGACTTACGACGCCTTTCTCCTCGTCTCCTTCGGCGGCCCCGAAGGGCCAGATGACGTGGCGCCGTTCCTCGCGAACGTGACCAGGGGCCGGGGCGTGCCGCCCGAGCGGCTGGCCGAGGTCGCCGAGCACTACCGCCACTTCGGCGGGGTGTCCCCGATCAACGACCAATGCCGTGCGCTGATGGCGGCCCTGCGCGACCGGATCGACCTGCCGATCTACTGGGGCAACCGGAACTGGCGGCCGTATCTCGTCGACGCGCTCCGCGACATGCGTGACGCGGGCGTGCGCCGGGCGGTGGCCCTGGTGACCAGCCCGTACGGCTCCTACTCCTCGTGCAGGCAGTACCTGGACGACATCGCGGCGGCCCGCGCGGCCCTCGGGGAGCGCGCACCGGAGATCGACAAGCTCCGGCACTTCCACGACCACCCCGGCTTCGTCGAGCCGCAGGCCGACGCGATCAAGGCGGCTGTGGCGACCCTGCCGGAGGGCGAGCAGCCCCGGCTGGTGTTCACCGCGCACAGCATCCCGGTGTCCCTCGCCGACACGGCGGGCCCGGTCCGCAACGGCGGCCGGTACGTGACGCAGCTGCGGGAGACGGCCCGGCTGGTGGCCGAGCGCGCCGGGCTGGAGTGGGACCTGGTCTGGCAGTCGAGGTCCGGCCCGCCGAACATCGCGTGGCTGGAGCCCGACATCAACGACCACCTCGCCGACCTGCACAAGCAGGGCGTCAACGCGGTCGTGGTCTCGCCGATCGGGTTCATCTCCGATCACCTGGAGGTCGTCTGGGACCTCGACCACGAGGCCTCGGCCACGGCGGAGAAGCTGGGCATGGCCTTCGCCAGGGCCGCCACACCCAGCACGGACCCCCGGTTCATCGACATGATCGTCGAGCTGGTCGGCGAGCGCCGGTCCGGCGCGCCCCGCCGCGCGCTGGGCGAGGTGCCCACCTGGGACAAGTGCGCGCCCGGCTGCTGCCCCGCCCCGCCGAAGCGCCGCTGATGACGAACATCATCCGCATGGTCGCGGGGGTGACCTATTCGGCCGTCTGTCCGATAATCGGGTCATGACCGCCGTCCACGGCCGGGTGAGCACCCGGCTCGCCGCCCGCTTCGTGGCCTGGGCCCGGGCCTGGCGTGCCGGTTATGTCCCCTTCGACGAGGTCGCCCCGGCCGTCACCGAAGGCGAGGAGCACCTGTTCGCCGACCTGCCGGGGGAGGTGTGGGAGGTCCCGCTTGGCTCGGCGCTGATCGCACTGTCCAAAGTGGCCGCCGACGAGATCCGCCTCGTCGTGCCGGCTCCCGGCGACCCGCGCGGCCTGCCAGGCCCCGGGGCGTTCACCGGGGCAGCCCTGCACGCCGGCGAGGGCGTGATCGCCGGGTCGCTCGGTCTCGTACCGGAGACCTGCGAGCACATGTCCGGCTCCGGCGACGTGTGGCACTCGGTCCGCTGGCGGGCGTATCCGGTGCAGGCCATGCCGGGGGAGTACATCGCGCCCGGCGAGGCCGAGCTGGAGCTGGCCAGGGAGCTGGGCCAGTGCGCGGACGCGATGAGCAGGCTCGACGTGGCCCGCTGGCAGCCGGAGCTGGCCGGGGCGCTCGCCGACCTGCGCCGCCCGGGGGCCGGTGCCGACCTGCCGCCCGGCTACGACCCGCGAGCGAGGCGGCTGTACGCGCGGGCGGCGATGCTCGACCGTGTCCTCGCGCTCGCCGACCACTCGGCCCCGGGTGGCGCGGTCACGGCCCACGAGGCGCACCAGCGTTCCGAGCTGCTCCGTCCACTCCGGACGGCCTGCCGCCGGGGGCTCATGGCCGCCTGTAACGCCCCGCTACGCGGATAGGGGTCCTACCGCAAAGGCTGCGGGAAGAGGATCTGGATCTGGAGCCCGCCCTCTGGCCGGGCGTAGGGGACCAGCTGCGCGCCGTGCGCGTCAGCGATCGCCCGGACGATGGCCAGGCCGAGCCCGTGGCCGCCGTCGTGGCGCCGGCCGCCGAGCCGCTGGAAGGGCTGGAACAGCTCGGCGAGCCGCTCCGGCGGGATGACCGGGCCGCTGTTGACGACGGTGAGGCTGGCCCGGCCGTCCACTGTGGAAGCTGACACGTCGATCGTGCCGCCGGGGACGTTGTGGCGCACGGCGTTCCCGATGAGGTTGCCGGTCAGGCTTTCGAGCAGGTGCGGGTCTCCGGCGACGGGTGCTGGCCGTAGTGACACGGCGACGTCGAGATCGCCGAGGCCGGGCTGCGCACCGAGCGCGGAACGGGTGATCTCCGCGAGGTCGCAGGGGATCCGCTGCTCGACGCCCTGTTCGCTGGTGGCGAGGGTGAGCAGGGCGGCGATCAGGCGTTCCTGACCAGCGTTGAGGGTGAGAAGTTCCTGGCAGATGCCGCGCAGGCCCTCGGCTGTGGCGTCAGGATCGGACAGGGTTACCTGGAGCAGGGCGCGCTCCGCCGTCAGCGGGCTGCGGAGTTCGTGGGAGGCGTTGGCCACGAAGCGGCGCTGGGCCTCGAAGGAGGCTTCGAGCCGGGCGAACAGGGCGTCGAGGGTCGCGCCGAGGTCGGCGAACTCGTCCCGGCCGCCGATGGCCAGCCGCCGGTGCAGGTTGCTCGCCGAGATGTCGCGGGCCGTGGCGGTGATCGTGCGCAGGGGCCGGAGGAAACGGCCGGCGATCACCCAGCCGAGCGCGACCGAGATCGCGGTCATCAGGATCAGCCCGATGGCGGAGAAGACGAGCAGGCTGGCGAGGCCGGAGTCCTGGACGGAGGCCTCGGGCGGCGGGACCTGCGAACTGTCCACGGGCCGCGTCGAGCTGGAGCCGAGAATCGGGAACAGCAGGAGGACGGTACCCGACAGGAGGAACGGCACCGCGTAGAACAGGGTCAGCTGCGCGCGGAGGGACAGCTGGCGCATCACGAAGTGCCGATCCGGTACCCGGCCTCGCGGACAGTGTGGATGATCGGCGGCTCGCCGAGCTTGGCGCGCAGTCGGCGCACCGTGGTCTTCACGGTGGTCGTGAAGGGGTCGGCGGCCTCGTCCCACACGCGTTCCAGCAGCTCCTCGGCGGACGCTGGCCGGCCGGCGGCGGCGAGCAGGTGCTCCAGGACGGCGAACTCCTTCGGGCTGAGGTCGAGCCGGAGGCCCTCGCGGGTGGCCGTGCGGCGGCTGGGGTCGAGAGTCACGCCGGCGTACCCGAGGACGGGCGGGGTGGACGGCGCGCTCCGGCGGCCCAGTGCCCGGACGCGGGCGACCAGCTCGTCGAAGTCGAAGGGTTTGGGGAGGTAGTCGTCGGCACCGAGACCGAGTCCTTCCACCCGCTGCCGGACAGCCCCCGACGCGGTGAGCATCAGGACGCGGCTGGCCGAGTGGCCGGCGACGATCCGGCGGCACACCTCGTCGCCGTGGACGACCGGCAGGTCACGGTCGAGCACGACGACGTCGTACCGCGTCACGTGCAGGCGGTCGAGCGCCTCGGCGCCGTCCAGCGCGATGTCGACGGCCATGCCCTCGCGGCGCAGGCCGGTGCCGATGGTCCGGGCCAGGATCTCGAGGTCTTCGACCACCAGTACGCGCATGATCCAACGATGCCAGGCCGCAGGTGACAGCAGGGTGTCAATCACGGGCACCGTGCTGACACCGGCGGCTCCGTAGAAACGTCAGTCATGACAGACAAGATGATCGAGGTGAACGGGCTGCGGAAACGGTTCGGCGGCCACCTCGCGCTGGACGGCATGACGTTCGGGGTCCACAGCGGGCGGATCACCGGGTTCGTCGGGCCGAACGGGGCCGGCAAGTCGACGACCATGCGGGTGATCCTCGGGCTCGACCGGGCCGAGTCGGGAACGGCGCTGGTCGGCGGCGTGCCGTACCGGAGCCTGAAGCGCCCCCTCACCCACGTCGGTTCCCTGCTGGACGCCGGAGCGCTCCAGCCGAGCCGGACGGCACGCGACCACCTGCTCTGGCTGGCCCACTCGCAGGGACTCGGCCGGAACCGCGTCGAGGAGGTACTGGAGCAGGCGGGCCTGAGTGCTGTGGCCCGGCGGCGGGCCGGAGGCTTCTCCCTGGGCATGCGCCAGCGGCTCGGCATCGCGGCGGCGCTGCTGGGCGACCCGTGGGCCCTGCTGCTGGACGAGCCGTTCAACGGGATGGACCCGGAGGGCATCGTGTGGATGCGGGGGTTCCTGAGGTCGCTGGCCGGGCAGGGCCGGGCGGTGCTCGTGTCGAGCCACCTGATGGGGGAACTCCAGGGCACGGCCGACCATGTCGTGATCGTCGGGCGGGGCAGGGTCATCGCGGACAGCAGCGTCGCTGGCCTGCTCGCCCGGGCCTCCAGCGGCCTGGTGAGCCTGCGGACCAGCTCTCCGGAGGCTGCGGCCGTCCTCACCGGAGCCGGAGCGTCGGTGAGGGAGGCGGAGGACGGCACGCTGACGGTGACGGGGCTGACGGCGGAGCAGATCGTGAGTGCGCTGTCGGCCCGGGGGATACCGTTCGCCGAGGTCTCGGCGCACCGGGCGACCCTGGAGCAGGCGTACATGGATCTCACCCGGGACGCCGTCGAGTTCCGCGCGGCGGAGGTGTCGCGATGAGAGCCGAGTGGACCAAGCTCCGTACGGTGCCGGCCTGGGCACTGGCCCTGCCGGCCGCAGCTGTGATCATCGTCCTCTTCGGACTGTTCCCGGGGATGCAGGGCTCGTGCGGCAAGCCCGGCTCGGCGACGGAGTGCAAGCCGACGACCGGCCCGGACGGCGTGGAGGTACGCGACAGCTTCGCGTTCGCGTACCGCACGCTCGACGGCGACGGCAGCATCACCGTCCGGGTCGCCGCGCTCACGGGTGAGCTGACCGACGGTCCCGGCCTGGTGCCGTGGGCGAAGGCCGGGCTGATGGTCAAGGACACGACGGAACCCGGGTCGAGCTACGCGGCCGTGATGGTGACGGGTGCCCGGGGCGTGCGCATGCAGCACGACTTCGTGCACGACAAGGCCGGGCGGAAGACCCCGCTGGCCTGGCTGCGGCTGACCCGGGCCGGCGGCACGATCATGGGGGAGGAGTCGGCTGACGGTACACAGTGGACTGTTGTGAATCGCGTGCAGCTGCCGGACCTGGGGCGGTCCGTGGTCGCTGGCTTGTTCGTCACCTCTCCGCAGCACGCGGAGGAGGACAGCAACACCTTCGGCGTCAAGGGCGCGAGGGGCGGGCCGTCGCAGGCCACGGCGGAGTTCGCCGACCTCGCGGTGACCGGTGCCTGGCAGGGCACCCAGTGGACGAAACAGCACATCGGCGGCCCAGGAAACGGGCCCGGTCAGGGCGACCCGGCCGGTGGTCAGCCCGGTAGCCAGGAGCTGACGCTGACCGGCTCGGGTGACATCGCACCGGCGGTGACCGGCGCGGCCGGGGTGGGTACCTCGATCACCACCACCCTCATCGGCACGTTCGCCGGGCTCATCGTCGTGGTCGTGGTGGGCGTGCTGTTCGCGTCCGGCGAGTACCGGCGGGGCCTCATCCGCACCACCCTGGCCGCCCAGCCCCGGCGTGGCCGGGTACTCGCCGCGAAGGCAGCGGTGGCCGGCGCGGCGGGATTCGTCGCCGGCCTGGTCGCGGGAGCCATCGTGGTCTACGCCGGGCGTGAGGTGCTGCAGTCCAACGGTGTCTTCATCCCGGCTGTCCCGGTGGCCACCGAGCTCCGCCTGATCGCGGGCACGGGCGCGATGCTGGGTCTCACGGCGGTCCTGGGCCTCGCCCTGGGCATGCTGCTGCGCCGGAGCGCTACGGCGATCACCGCCGCCGTCGTGGCCGTGATCCTGCCGTACCTGCTGGCGATGACGGTGCTGCCGACCGCTGCGGCCGACTGGGCTCTGCGGGTCACACCGGCTGCGGCCTTCGCGATCCAGCAGAGTGCGGTCGAGTACGCGCAGGTCGCGAACGTGTACACCCCCGTGGACGGGTACATGCCGCTGAGCCCGTGGGCCGGGTTGGCGGTGCTCGTGGCGTGGACGGCCGTCGCCCTGTCCGGTGCGTACTACCGGCTGGTGAGGGCAGACGCATGAGCGGAGTTCTCCGGTCTGAGTGGACCAAGCTGCGCACCACGTCCGGTACCGCCTGGCTGCTGCTCGGCCTCGTCGTCGCCACCATCGGGATCGGCTGGCTGGCCACCGCTGTCACGACGTGTACCCACTCGGACTGCTTCCTCGACCCGACACAGCTCAGCCTGACGGGTGTGCAGCTCGGGCAGATCGTGGTGGCGGTGCTGGCGGTCATGCTGTTCGGCAACGAGTACAGCACCGGCCTGATCCGCCTGACCCTCGCCGCGACGCCCCGGCGCTGGACCGTGCTGGCTGCCAAGGCCCTCGTGCTGACCGGGCCGGTGCTGCTCGCGGCCGGGGTCGCGGTGGCCGGCTCCGTCGTGGCCGGGCGGCAGTACCAGTCGGTGCCGTTCCGGCTGACTCCGGTGCTCGGGACCGTCATCTATCTGGCGCTGATCGCGTTGTTCAGCCTGGGCCTCGCCGCCATCGTCCGGAGCGCGGCCGTCGCGATCGGGATCGTGCTCGGGCTGTGCTACGCCTACCCGCTGCTGGCCGCCGCCACCGGCGACCCGGCCTGGGTGCGGCGGCTGCTCCAGATCGGCCCGACGACGGCAGGCCAGAACATCATGTCCACTGTGGATCCGGAAACCCTCGCGCATGCCCCGTGGAACGGGCTGGGAGTACTGGCGCTGTGGACGGCGGGCACCCTGCTCACCGCCGCCGTCCTGCTCCACCGCCGCGACGCCTAGCGCCGCACTGCGGCTACCGTAGTGGCCTGTCAGGCATCGGGGGCAGGCCACTACGGCAACACCAGACGGGGGCGACGTGTTCGAGGACGAGGAACTGCTCATCGCGGACGAGGTCTTCTACCGTGGTGCCCAGTTCACGGGTGCTGACGTGTCCGGGAGCAGCGCGGAGCTGGCGGAGTTCGAGCGGTGCCAGTTCACGGACGTGGATCTGAGCAAGGTGAGCCTCGACCGTGCGGTACTGGCTGACTGTGTTTTCGACCGGTGCAACCTCGCCAACCTCAAGGCCACCGGCTCGACGCTGCGCAGGGTGACCTTCGGCCCGGCCCGGATGACCGGCCTGCACTGGGCAGGCGGCGGCCTGCGCGAGACGAGCTTCACCGAGTGCCGCCTGGACCTCGCGACCTTCCGCTTCTCGGCCTTCGCGCACGTCACCTTCGACCGGTGCAACCTGGCCGGCGCCGACTTCACCGGCGCTGACCTGCGCGGAGCCCGGTTCACGGCGTGCGACCTGACCGGAGCGCAGTTCGCGCAGGCCAAGATGGAGGGCGCCGTGCTCGAACGCTGCCTGCTCGACGGCGTCGGCAGCGTCGCCAGCCTGCGCGGCGCGATCCTCGACGGGCCGGACCTGGTCGCACTGGCCCACACCCTCGCGGCGGCGCTCGGCATCGTGGTGAGAAAACCTAAAGATCCTGAATCATCTCGTACGTGAGGGGTGCCGGACGAGGCCGGCCGGCGAAGTCCGCCCCCAGAGCGGAGAGGGCGTCCAGTGCTGCCCGGTAGAGTGCCGATCCCGTGCTCACCCGGGCCACGCCCAGCTCCGCCAGCCCGGCCAGGTCCGCCTGGCCGGAATAGAGCACGTTGAGCGGGACGCCGAGCCCGGCCAGCACCGGGATGTCCTCGCGCAGCCCGGGTACGAAGATGCCGTCCGCGCCGGCCTCGATGTACGCGGCGGCCCGCTCGGCAGCCTCCGCCGTCGTACCGTCCCGGAGCCAGTGCGTGTCGGTCCGCGCGTTGACGAACAGCCCCGGCGCGGCGGCCTTCACGGCCCGGATCTTGTCCTGGTGCAGCCCGGCCGGTCCCATCGCGTCCTCCAGGTTGATCCCGGCGACCCCGAAACCGGCCAGCTCCCGTGCCGTCCGGGCCACCTCGGCCGGGTCGTCGCTGAACCCGCCCTCGATGTCCACGGTGATCAGCACGGGCAGCTTCGTGATCCGTTCCGCCAGGCGCAGCGTCTCGGCCCGCGTCGCCCCGGTACCGTCCGGCAGCCCGGCCGCCGCGGCGACCCCGAGGCTCGTCGTGCCGATCGCCGGGTACCCCTGCCGGGCCAGGAGCGCTGCGGAGGCGTAGTCCCAGGCGTTCGGCAGCAGGAGCGGCTGGCCGGGCCGGTGCAGCGCGCGGAAGGGTGTCATCGGAGTTCCTCCAGCATCGCGAGAGCGTGGGCGCGGCCGGGGCAGACCCGGGGCTCCGCGCCGAACGGGTTGCCTTCCAGGCGCAGTGTCACGAGCGTGCCCGCCGGTACCGGCACGCCGCCGATCTCCGTGTCCCGTACGGCCACCCGTTTCGTCGCGACGACCGGCGGCCCCGTCGTGGCGCAGGCCTGGATCAGCAGGCCGATCAGGTTCGCGCACTCCTCGTCGTCGCCGGGTACCTGAGCCCGCAGCCGTTCGACAGCCTCGTCGGCCGCCGCCGAGTCCTCGCCGTGGTACGCGGCCGCCGCGAGCAGCACATCGTCCACAATGGCGCTGCCGAGCCCGATCGCCTCCGCCAGCGCCCGGGCAGGGAACCGCCGCCGGTCCTCCCCCTCCAGCGGCCGCAGCGTCCCTGGCTCGACGGCCGCCAGGTACTTCTCGGCGATCGCACGCCGCCGGGCATGCACCTCGCCGGAGCTGAAACGCGCGACACGCCTCCGCAACCAGGCCATGCCGCCTTCCACACCCCCGGGCCGGGGCGGGACGAGAGCCGGCTCGGCGAACGCCGCCAGGACATCCCCGGGATCACTGAAGATCAACATGAGCACCAGGCTAGGCCGGGTACTGTTCGGCCGTCACCGAACAATCCCCAGCGGATCATGGAACCATGACAGCGCCACAGCTCGCAGACCTCGCAGCCCTCCTCGCCGACAGCACCCGGGCGGCCTTCTGCCTCGCGCTGATGGACGGCCGCGCCTGGACAGCAGGTGAACTCGCCCGGCACGCCGGCGTCGCCCGCTCCACAGCCAGCGAGCACCTCGACCGGCTGCTGACCGGCGGCCTGCTCGCCGAGGAACGGCAGGGCAGGCACCGCTACGTCCGGCTGGCCAGCCCGGCCGTCGCCACCCTCATCGAGGACCTGGCTGCCCACGCGGCCCCGCCGCCCCGCCCGAGCGGCCTGAAAGCCGCAGCGAAGGCGAGCGCGGAATCCGAGGCCCGTACCTGCTACGACCACCTCGCAGGCCGCCTCGGCGTGCAGATCACCGAGGCGCTGTCCGAGGCCGGCCTGCTCGCCGACGAGCCCATCCGCGCCTGGCTCACCACCCTCGGAGCCGATCTCCGGCCGGGCCGCCGCCCGCTCGTGCGGATGTGCCTGGACTGGACGGAACGGCGCAACCACCTGGCCGGCACGGCAGGCGCGGCCCTCTGCACCCACGTCCTCGCCCAGGGCTGGGCCGAGCGCATCGGTACCGGCCGCGCCGTCCGCCTCACCCCAGCCGGCGAGCGAGCCCTCCGTCAGGCCCTCCCCACGCTTACCTGACCCCGTCGCGCTCCCCGAACGCCACGCCCTCCAGCCCCCACGACTCGTCGACGTCGAGGCCCAGCGCGCGGAACACGCTCGGCGCGATGTCCACGTGCTCGGTCAGCACCTTGCCCTGCGGAACGGCCGGCCCGCTGGCCGCGATCCACGCCTGCGCCTCCCACGGGTCGCGGCCGCCGTGCCCGCCCTCGTCGACATGCCCGTGATCGGTCACGACGATGAAGGTCCACTGCTCGGCGGCGTAGGTGGGCCGGGCCCGGATCGCCTCGACCACCGTCCCGATCCGCTGGTCGGCCCGCTCTACCGCCGCCGTGTACTCCGGGCACACGCCCTGGTAGTGGCACACCTCGTCCGGCTCGCCGAAGTACACGAAGGACGCGTGGTAGTCCGAGCCGCCGAGTACCCGTGCGGCGTCGGCGGCGATGTCGGCCCCCGTCGCGTCGTAGTCGTGCCCGAACGGCCCCGCCTTCTCACCGCCACCCGCCGCGTCGACCCGCAACGCCCGGTGCGGGGTCGCGAAGACCGGCCCGAGCGAATCGGTACTGACCAGCGGCGCCCAGTCGGCGGCGGCGTACGTGCGGATCTCCGGCCACGCCGCCCGGAGCCTGCTGAGGAAGTCCGGGTACTCCTCCAGCGCGTGATCAGCGAAGACGTTCCCGTCGATCCGGTGCTTGTCGGCCCACACCCCGGTCGCGACGGTGGACCAGCCCGGCCCGCTGACGGTCGGCGCGAGGTCGTTCAGCTCGAACTCCGCGTACAGCCCTTCGGCCGCGATGGCGTCGATCCACGGGGTGTGAGCTGCTGCGAGGGTGTCTGTGCGCACGCCGTCGACTCCGAAGACGACAACGCGGCGGTGGGGTGCGAAAGCCATCAGTACAGTGTCGGGCATGGACGTCCTGGCGGGGAACTGGCGGAAGCGGCGAGAGGTCCCGGTGGTCGACGCCGAGCTGGACCTGGTGGTCGAGGACGCCGGCGGCGAGTTCTGTGGTGCCGTGGTCGGCTTCGAGGCCGACGCTGTCGTGCTGGAGGACCGCAAGGGCCGCCGCAGGCTGTTCCCGATGCTCCCGGCCGCGTTCCTGCTCGACGGCGAGGTCGTCACGCTCCGCAAGCCGCCAGCCTCGGCTCCCGCTCCGCAGAAGCGCCGGACGGCCTCCGGCTCGGTCGCCGTCCCCGGTGCGCCGGCCAGGGTCGCCCGCGCTGGCCGGATCTGGGTCGAGGGCCTGCACGACGCCGCGCTCGTCGAGCGGATCTGGGGCGATGACCTGCGGGTCGAGGGCGTCGTGGTCGAGCCGCTCGACGGCATCGACGACCTGCCGGCCGCCGTCGCCACTTTCGGTCCTGCCGCCGGCGCGCGCCTCGGGGTCCTGGTCGACCATCTCGTACCCGGCAGCAAGGAGTCCCGCATCGTCTCCGCCGTGACCTCCCGGCACGTCCTGGTCACCGGGCACCCCTATGTGGACATCTGGCAGGCGGTGAAACCGGCCCGGCTGGGCATCGCCGCGTGGCCAGTCATCCCGCCCGGCCAGCCCTGGAAGGAAGGAGTGTGCGCCGCCCTCGGTGTCGCCGAACCGGCCGGCATGTGGCGGCGCATCCTCTCCTCCGTCCGTACCTTCCACGACGTGGAAGCCCCGCTGCTCGGCGCCGTCGAGCGTCTGATCGACTTCGTCACCGAGCCCGGCGAGTGACCTACCACCAGTAGGCCGGGTACCGGTGCCCGGGCAGCAGCCGCCCGATCAGGAACCCGCCGCCGATGATGACCAGGCTGGCCGGGAGCACCGACGACACCAGGTACTCCGGCGCCGGCCCGGTCAGTGCGATCAGCGCCGCCGTGGCACCCGCCGGCGGATGCGGAGCCCGCAGCCACATCATCGGTACCACCGAGAGCCCGGCGGCCAGCGCGGCGGCCCAGACCGACGGCCCGGCCACCGCGACGACCGCGAGGGCCAGCACCGTGGCCGTCAGGTGCCCGAGCAGGATGCTCCGGGGCTGCGCGAACGGCGCGCTGGGCGCCGTCGCGACGATCCCGGCCGTGGCCGCGAAGGGCAGTGCGAACAACGCGAGCCCGGTGAGCTGGGCGATCCCGGCGAGCAGGAGCAGCCCGGCCAGCGCGGCCGCAGCGGTCAGCAGCAGGGGACCGGCCTTCGGCCGGGGCGGTGGCGTGGCCATCACTCGCCCTCCGCCGCTGGCAGGTGCCTGCCGAGGAAGCCGAGGATCAGAGCGGCGATCCGCTCGCCCTGGCTGTTGAGCGCGAAGTGCCCGGCGTCGAGCAGGTGGATCTCCGCATCGGGCAGGTCGCGGGCGAAGGCCTCCGCTCCGGGTGCTCCGAAGATCTCGTCGTTCCGGCCCCACACCGCGAGCAGCGGGGGCTGGTGCTCCCGGAAGTACTGCTGGAATGCCGGGTAACCGTCCAGGTTGAACCGGTAGTCCTGGAACAGCAGCAGCTGGATCTCCTGGTTGCCCGGCCGGTCGAGGAACGACTGGTCGAGCTGCCAGGTGTCCGGGCTGATCAGGCTGGTGTCCGGCTCGCCGTGCGTGTACTGCCACCTCGTCGCGTCCACAGTGAGCAGCTCCCGGACGGCCGGCTCGGTGTCCGGCCCCGGCTTCGTCGCGTACTCGAACAGCGGCTTCCAGAAGTCCGTGAAGCCCTCCATGTACGCGTTGCCGCTCTGGCTGACGATCGCGGTGACCCGCTCCGGGTGGCGGCTGGCGATCCGGAAGCCGATCGGCGCGCCGTAGTCCTGCACGTACACGGCGAACTTCCCGAGGCCGAGCTGGTCGAGCAGGCCCAGCGTGATCTCGGTGAGCCGGTCGAAGGTGTAGCTGAACTCGCCCGGCGAGGGCATCGCCGAGTGGCCGAAGCCGATGTGGTCGGGGGCGATCACGTGGTACTCGCCGGCCAGCCGCTCGATCAGGTCACGGAACATCACCGAGCTGCTCGGGAAGCCGTGCAGGAGCACGATCGCCGGCCGGGCGGGGTCGCCGGCCTCCCGGTAGAACACGTCGAGGCCGTCCACCTGGGCTGTCTGGTACTTCGTCGTCATGGCTGGCGCCTTTCTAACCGTTCTCACTCGCTTGACTGGTTAGAAACGTACGCCGTGATCATCTAACCCGTCAACGAGATGTGACCGGTTAAACTCGTGGCATGGACAGGCCCCTGATCGGCGAACCGCTGCCCCTCGACCTGGTGAACACGGAGTGGTACCACGCCGGCGTGTACCACGACCTGCTCGAACAGCCCGGCGACGCCGCGGGGTGGATCGGCGGCTACGCCCTCGGCGACGGTGGCATCGCCCCCCTGCGCCAGACCCGGGCCGCGCTCCGCTCGGCGCTGGCAGGCGACCCCGCCCCGCTCAACGACGTCCTGTCCCACGGCCGCATCGCCCCGTACCTGACCACGGAGGGCCCGGAGGAGCGCGTCGTCATCGACGAGCCGGAGTGGGAGCTGCCGTGGCGGGCGGCGGTGTCCTATCTGGACCTGGTGAAGGAGTACGGCGACCGCATCCGGCCCTGCACGAACCCGGACTGCATCCTGTGGTTCGTGGACATCTCCCGGAACAGGGGACGCCGCTGGTGCTCGATGGCCGGATGCGGCAACCGGGCCAAGGCACGCAGCTTCTACGCGCGGAAGACCAGCTGACCAGACGTACCAGGCGGGGCCGCCCCCGTCTCGCGCGACCCCCGCTGGCCTCACGTCAGGAGATCCACACCTGGTCGCTGCGGACCTCCTCGTCCGGGTCCGCACCGGACCCGCCGAGAAGACACAGGACCCGCAGCCAGGCGCAGGAAGTCCAGACACCCGGCAACACAGAAGACAGCGATACAGGCGCACGTCGGCCGGGTCCTTCCCGCAGCGGGGGACAACACCGCCGACCAGGCTTCCCGGCACACCTTCGCTCAGGCTGCCCCCGGACTCCCCCGTGAATGCGGTCGGCGCTCGGGGAACCAGCCCCGCTGAGCCGGGGCGGGCATGGGGCCTGTCGCGGTTCAGGCCACGGCTACCAGACCGGCCCGTCCGGCGGTACGGCGAGGTTCCGGGATGCCGGCGTCCGGGTCATGCTGCTCGGGGCCGCCGAGGGCGCCGGTCAGGTGTTCGTGCAGCACGAATCCGCCGCGCAGGCCAGTGGTGACCAGGGTGCGGTAGACCTGCGGCTGGGTCTGCACGAGACGCACGGGGCGGTCCTGGGCATGGGCGGTCCGGACAGCACCATGATCGTGGCGCCGGGCATCCGGATCGCCCGGACACGCAGGCTGTGTGACACCGTCAGACTCCCCAGCCAGGTAAACCGCCAGACACCGATCCGCCGATCGGCCCCTTTCCGCAGGTCACAGCTGCGTGACGGCTGCGTGGCCCTCGTCGCCGGGCTCGTGCCCCGATGCCCGGTTGGCTGGTCCGGGAGGTTCGATCGAGGGCAGCACGCTGCCTCCCAGGGGCTGGCTGGGTTCGCCGGTCTCGTGCCCGGCGAGGGCGTCGGTGAAGTGCTCGTGCACGCAGAACGCCTCCTCCAGCCCGGCGGTGCGCAGCCGGCGCAGGACGTGGGGCTGTAGCCGGACTAGGTGCACCGTCCGGTCGTGGGCGCGGGCGACGCGGGCGGCGTGTGCGATGGCGCCGAGGCCGGCGAGGTCCGTGTCGTAGACCTCGCCGAGGTCGAGGATCAGCCTCCCCACCAGGGGTGCTGCGACCGCGTCGAGTTCGGTGACCAGCTTCGCGGCGGTGGTGTGGTCGAGTTTGCCGGAGGCCACCAGGATGGTGGCGCCGGACATGCGGACGATCCGGATGCGCAACTGCCGAAACAGCATGACGGTTTCCCCCGTGGATCGGCGGATGGTGCTTCTAGGCCAGGACGAAGTACCGCAGCCACAGATAGGGGGTGGCCAGCAACAGGGTGATGACGGTGACGATGAGCCCTGAGCGGGTGAATTCCCAGAAGCCGATCCGCCGGCCGGCCTTCTCCGCCAGGCCCAGCGCGACGACGTTGGCGGACGCGCCGATCGCGGTGGCGTTACCGCCCAGGTCCGCGCCCAGGGCCAGTGCCCACCACAGCACCTGCCCGCCCGTGCCGGGGGTGGCCGCGAGGGTCGCGACGATGGGGGCCATCGTGGCGACGTATGGGATGTTGTCCACGATCGCGGACAGCCCGGCCGAGCCCCACAGCAGCACCATCGTCGCCGGCAACGGCCTGCCCTCCACTGCCCCTGCCGCGGCTTCTGACACCTGGCCGATCACGCCGGTGGAGACCAGGCCGCCGACCATCACGAACAGGCCGGCGAAGAATGCGAGGGTCGGCCACTCGACATCCCGGACCACATCACCCGCGTCCAGGCGTGACGCGCCGAGGAGCAGCAGGCCGCCGACGATCGCGACGACCGCGGGTTCCAGGTGCAGGACGCTGTGCAGGCTGAACGCGGCCAGTACCGCCGTCAGGACAACGCCGGAGACGATGAGCAGGCGCCGGTCGCGGATCGTCCCGCGTTCCTTCAGCTTCATCACCTGCGCCGCCCGATCAGGGTCGTAGCGCAGCTTGCGGCCGAACAGCCACCAGCACACGGCGACGAACACCCCGAGGAGCACGATCACGAACGGGGCCAGGTGCACGAGGAAGTCGTTGAACGACAACCCGGCACGCGAGGCGATGATGATGTTCGGCGGGTCCCCGATCAGCGTGGCCGTCCCGCCGATGTTCGACGCCATCACCTCAGCGATCAGGAACGGCGCGACCGGCACCGCCAGCCGGTCACAGACCAGGAACGTGACGGGTGCGATCAGAAGAATCGTCGTCACGTTGTCGAGTGCGGCTGAGGCGACGGCGGTGACGAGGACCAGGATCACCATCACCCGGAACGGCCGGCCCTTCGCTTTCTTCGCCGCCCAGATCGCCAGGTACTCGAACACTCCGGTGCGTTTGACGACCGCGACGATGAGCATCATCCCCAGCAGCAGGAAGATCACATCCCAGGCGATGCCCGTCTCCGGCGAGAAGAACGCCTTCTCACCGTTGGTCACCCCCAGCGCCAGCATCACCGCCGCACCACCCAGGGCCGCGGCGAGGCGGTGCACCCACTCCGTCATGATCAGCACGTAGGAAGCGGCGAATATCGCCACCGCCAGCCAGCCAGCGGCCGTCACGGCCCGTCACCCAGCAGCCTGTCGAGAAGCCCGTCGAGTGTCACCGCGCCGGCGAGCACCCCGGCGTCGTCGACCACCGCGACGAGGGGGCTGCGGGACCGGGCCATGAGCGCCGCGACCTCCAGCACCGTGGCGTCGCCATCCACGACAGGGAGTTCTTTCGGCTGCTCGGGCAGGCACTCGGCCACCGTCCGGTCGCCCAGTTCGGCGAGGAACACATCCGCGTGCTCCTCATCAACCGCACGGGCGAGGGCCGGATCGTCCTGGATGTAGGACGGTACCGCCAGCCGCAGCACCTGTGTGCCCGGAAGGATCGTGCTCGGCCGCAGCTGCTCGTCGACCACGATCAAGCCCGGCAGGTTCTGCCCTGCCAGAAGACGCGCGGCCTCCACCGCAGGGGTGGAACGTTCCACCACCGGGTACACCCGCATGAGATCACTGGCGTGCATCGCACACACCTCCGGTCAGCCACCCCGCACGCCCCAAATGGCGATACGGGAGCCGACCAGACTTCCCGGCACACCCAGGCCCAGACCCTACCCGCCGTCAAGGAAACGTCAAGACACCTCAGACGGCGTGGCTCCCACCAGGGAAAGCTGGCAAGGCCCGTCTCGTGCATCTCCCGGGAAACGCGGCGGCGAGCCTGCAAAGGTTCTGCTGACCCACTACTTCCACACGGCGACGACGATGGCCGACTTCATCGCCACCAACCAGCACGCGCTGGCCAGGCCGCGATCCTGCTCAACGGGCCCGGGGCGCGTACGTCTGCGTCGGGAGGCACGACGAGGCCGTCGATACCCCGCAAGGGCGCATCAGCGTGAGCCAGGACCTCACCGGCCATCGCGAGCCGGCCGTCGCCCACGCCAACATCTGCTTCAGCTCCAGGAACGGAGCAGCTACGACAAGGCTCAGCGGTACAACGACCTGGGGATGTCCGCTTACAGGACCGCTCACTAGCCGCGCGCCCGCCGGTACAGGAGAAAGACCTCGCAGCCCAGGCACAGCCCGAAAGCCGCGTTGAGGAACGCCGCGACGAGAGCGAACGCCGCGGCGACCATGCCCGCCACCGGCAGGTCCAGGAGGTAACCAGCGGCGGCGACCAGGGCGAAGAACAGGCCGACGGCCTGCGCGAAGCGGACGGGCGCCGCGTCCTCCATCTCGGACGGCGGGCCGAGGCGCGGCCGCACGAAAGCCTTGAAGAACATGGCGTACGGTGACTGGCCGGCCGTGCCGAGCGCGAAGACGGCCGCCTGGGCCAGCGCCAGCCAGCCGGAGCCGGTGACCAGGATCAGGACGAAGACGACAGTGGTGACCGCTGCGGCGAACCGGGGGCCACGGGGATCGATCTGCATGAGCACGCCCTAGCGCGGGGGGTTGCGGTGCGTGGCCAAGAGCCTACAGGAGCGCGGACACCGCGGCCATGAGCTGAGCGCGGGTGGGCTGGCCGCTGGCCCGGCGTACGATCCGCCCCGAGCGGTCGACGATCAGGACGGTCGGCGTGCGGAGGATGTTCAGCTCGCGGACAGTGTCCAGATTGCTCTCCGCGTCGACCTCGATGTGCGTGAGGCCGTCGAGGCGGCCGGCCACGTCCGAGCACAGCGCGCGCGTCGCCCGGCAGGGCGTGCAGAACGCCGAGGAGAACTGGAGCAGCGTGACCTGGCCCGGCTCCACGCCCAGATGGGCCAGGTCCGGCCCGTCGCCGCGGGTCTCGCGCATCCGTCCGTTACCCCTCTGCCAGGCCAGCCCGGCGAGCACCGCCGCCAGCAGGGCTGCCGCCGCGATCCACGCTCCCGGGTTCACCCGTCCATCCTTACCAGTTGGCCTCGGCCGGGGGAGGGGGCAAAGGGACAGAACGGTTGTGGATCACATAGACGATGCCGCCGCTCGCCCCCAGCCACGCCAGCTCGAACTGGTCGCGGCGGTAGACCCGGCGGACCTCGCCCGGCGTCGGCGCCGCCGGGTCGTGGCACACCACGTCGCCGGTCTCGGTGAAGCCGGCCACGACGACGATGTGGCCCTGCGTCGTGTACCCGGCCCCGTCCAGCTCGCCCTCGATCACGCGGATCGACGCGACGAGCGGGATGCCCGCCGCGATGAACGCCTCGGCCTCCGTCAGGTCACGCAGCCGGGTGACGAAGGCGTTGAGCCCGTACTGGGACGCGTAGGCAGTGTTGAACGACCAGTTGCCGGCCCCGCCGTACGAGTAGTCGAAACAGTGCCGGACGGCGTGGTGGATGTGCCTGTTCTCGTAGTGCGGCTCGACCCACGCGTACTCGTCGGAGTACGGCCCGTCCGTCCAGTAGTGCATGACCATGCTGGTCGACGTCGGCGAGCACCACGAGTTGCCCCCGCCGTCCCAGTGCGGGTACTGCCCGGCGTGGATCTGCTGCGAGTACTGGGGAAGCTCCAGGGTGCGCACCACGCCGGCGTGCCGGCTCGGCTCGCCGGGAGTGGGCAGCGCCGACACGACCGCGCCCAGGTACGTGAGGGTGGGGAAGAGCTCGGTGCCGGCCGGGCGGAGCATCGTCACGCGCAGCCGGTAACTCAGGCCGCGGTTGCCGTCGGCGGCCAGCCAGGCGTCGGTGGAGATCCGGCCGGTGGCCTCGCGCTGGCCCGGTACCGACGTGGGGTGCACAGTGGAGTCGTCGCCGGCCCAGCGCGCCAGGGTCAGCCAGCTCGACGCGCCGGCCGTGCCGTGCACCTGCACCGCGATCTCGACCCACGTACCCTCCGGCGTCTTCACCTGCCACGACGCGATCAGGTCCGTGAAGGCGAACGGCACGGTGACGGGCTCGGTCGTCCAGTGGGCGTACTCGAAGTCCTGCGCCGCGGCGTGCGAGACGAACGGGTCCGTGTAGGACACCGCCCCGGCCGGGCTGGCGAGAACGACGGCGCCACGCGTGTACCCGGTGCCGGCGTGCTCACCGGGGCGGAGTGCTTCACCTTCCCAGCTGCGGTACGCGATCCGCCGCTGGGCGCGCTGCCGGGCGGCGGCAGGGCTGTCGGGGTGGGTGACGTGCAACATTCTTCTCCCTGAGTTCCGATGGGCACCCTAACAATTTCTGGGCGTGTTGCGGTCACACCCTCCGCCGAGTCGCGGGCTTTCGGGGTGCGCGGCAGGGTGTGGGACCCCTGACGTCGCTATGACGGCATGAGGGGTCCCACGATTCATGTGGAACCGGTCACCCGGCGTGGCCCGGCCGGGACGGGTCGCAGCGGATCGTGAAACCTGTCACCATCGAGGCGTGGAAGCCGCTGTGGTGTGGATCGTGCTCGGGATCGCGCTCGCGGTCGCCGAGGTGTTCACCATGACCTTCGTGCTGCTGATGTTCGGGTTCGGCGCGCTGCTGGCCGCCGGCGCGGCGGCGCTCGGCGCTCCCGAGTGGGCGCAGCTTCTCGTGTTCGGCGCTGGCTCGGGGCTGTCACTGATGCTGCTGAGGCCGGTGCTGCGCCGTCACCGGCTCGCCAGGTCCGGCTCGATCCCGGTCGGGATCGAGGCGATCGAGGGCTCGGAAGCCCTCGTTCTGGAGACGGTGGACGGCCGGCGGGGAATGATCAAGATCGGCGGGGAGATCTGGACGGCGCGGGCCTATGACGCCACGCAGATCATCGAGCCGGGCGAACGAGTACAAGTGATGAAGGTCGATGGCGCTACCGCGCTGGTCTGGAGGGACTGATGGATCAACTCATCCTGCTCATCGTGGCGGCCTTCGTGCTGCTGCTCGTCGTGATCCTGATGCGGTCGGTGCGGATCGTGCCGCAGCAGCGGCACGACATCGTGGAACGGCTGGGCAAGTACAACCGGACCCTCACCCCGGGGCTGAACCTGCTGATCCCGGTGATCGAGTCCGTGCGGGCCAAAGTGGACATGCGTGAGCAGGTGGTCAGCTTCCCGCCGCAGCCCGTGATCACCTCGGACAACCTGGTCGTCTCGATCGACACTGTCCTGTACTTCAAGGTGATCGACCCGGGCCGCGCCACCTACGAGATCGCCAGCTTCCTCCAGGCGATCGAGCAGCTGACCGTCACCACCCTGCGGAACGTGATCGGCTCCCTCGACCTGGAGAAGGCCCTCACCAGCCGGGACGAGATCAACCGGCACCTGAGCGTCGTGCTCGACGAGGCCACCGGCCGCTGGGGCATCAAGGTCACCCGGGTCGAGATCAAGGCCATCGAGCCGCCGCCGAGCATCCGCGACTCGATGGAGAAGCAGATGCGCGCCGAGCGGGACCGCCGGGCCGCGATCCTGAACGCCGAGGGCGTCAAGCAGTCCCAGATCCTCACCGCCGAGGGTGACCGGCAGGCCGCCGTCCTGCGGGCCCAGGGTGACCGGGAGTCACGGATGCTGCGGGCCGAGGGTGAGGCCAAGGCCATCCGGACGGTCTTCGAGGCCATCCACGCGGCGAACCCGGACCCGAAGCTGCTGGCCTACCAGTACCTCCAGACCCTGCCGCAGATCGCCAACGGCCAGTCGAACAAGGTCTGGATCGTGCCGGCCGAGCTGACCAAGGCCCTGGGCGGGATCGGCGACGCGCTCGGCAACGCGTTCTCGGGCGACGGCTCCGGCGGCGGCACACCGGCCGTTCCGGTGGTCACCGAGGAACCGGACGCCGAGATCGAAGCGATCAAGGAAGCCGCCGCCGCAGAAGTGAAGGCCATCGAAGAGGCCGATAAGCCCGTGTAGTGCCGACCCGCTGAGCGGAAATCTGAGCTGCTTGTCAGATTTCCGCTCAGCGGGCCACCTTGCCTCAGATCAAGATCAAGGGCGAGATCAAGATCAAAGGCTGGGAGGTGTACCGCCGGCGGACGGTAGCCGTGGCCGGCGACAATGGCGGGGTGCCGAACAGCATCATCACCATCACCGACCCCGACGACCCGCGCCTGGCCGACTACCGGGCGCTGACCGACGTCGCGCTGCGGACGGCGTTCGAGCCGCCGCACGGGCTCTTCGTCGCAGAGGGTGAGCTGGTGTTGCGCCGGGCACTGCGCGCCGGGTACCGGCCGAGGTCCTTCCTCGTCGACGCCAAGCGGGTCGGCCAGCTCCCCGAGACCGACGCCCCGGTCTACGCGGCCGACCAGGCCGTGCTGGAGGCGATCACCGGCTTCCACGTGCACCGTGGCGTGCTGGCGTCCTTCCACCGCAAGGAGCCAGTACCGGCGGCCGAGCTGCTGGAGACGGCCACCCGGGTCGCGATCCTCGAGGACGTCAACAACCACACGAACCTGGGTGCGATCTTCCGGGGCGCGGCGGCGCTCGGCATCGACGCCGTCCTGCTGTCCCCGTCCTGCGCCGACCCGCTGTACCGGCGGTCGGTGCGGGTGAGCATGGGCGAGGTGTTCGCGATCCCGTACGCGACGCTCGACCCGTGGCCCTCGGCGCTGGCCGACGTGCGCAAGGCCGGGTTCACCATCCTCGCGATGACCCCTGCTCCCGAGGCTGTCCCGCTCGCGCAGGCCGCGAAGGGCGAGCGGACCGCGATCCTGCTCGGGGCCGAAGGTCCCGGGCTGTCCCGGCACGCGATCGAGGCCAGCGACGTGCCGGTGAAGATCCCGATGCGCCGCAACGTGGACTCGCTGAACGTGGCGGCGGCGGCCGCCGTCGCCTTCTACGAGCTGGGCCGCGAGGACTGACGTGTTCCCCACCGTCCGGGATGTGCTCGCCCTCGACCCGGTGCGCCACGGCGCGCCCCGGGTGGTCGCGGGTGCCGCCGGGCTGGACCGGCCCGTGCGGTGGGTGCACTCCGCCGAGGTACCGGACATCGCCGGCCTGCTGCGCGGCGGCGAGCTGGTGCTGACGACGGGCATCGGCATGCCTGCCAGCGACGCGGGCCTGCGGACCTTCATCGCGGAGCTGGCCGAGGTCGGCTGCTCCGGGCTGGTGGTGGAGCTGGGGCGGCGGTACACCCTCGCCGTGCCGAAGTCGATGGTGATCGCCGCGGAACGGGCCGGGCTGCCGCTGGTCGAGCTGCACCGGGCCACGCCGTTCGTGCCGATCACCGAGGCCGTGCACGCGCTGATCCTCGACGCGCAGCTCGCCGAGCTGACCGCGACAGAGGAGATCCACCAGCGCTTCACCGAGCTGACCGTCGAGGGCGCCGACCCCGCAGATGTGGTGCGGGAGGTCGCTCAGCTCGCGCACGCTCCCGTCGTACTCGAAAATCTTGCTCGTCAGGTCCTGGCCTACGATCCGGCGAGCGATCGCGCAGAGCTGCTGCTCGCTGGCTGGGAGGCTTTCAGCCGGAGCCTGCGCGGGGAGGGCCGGACGAGTTACGACCCGGCGACAGGCTGGCTGAGCACCACTGTCGGCGCTCGCGGGCATGACTGGGGCCGGCTCCTGATGCGCTACGCAGGCGACGCCCCGCCGCCCTCCCGCCTGATCATCCTGCTCGAACGCGCAGCGTCCACGCTCGCTCTCGACCGGCTGGTGCGCCGTGACGAGGAAGGCCTCGAACACCAGGTCCACCGCACGCTGCTCACCGGCCTGCTCGAACACTCACGGTCAGCTGCCGAGATCGCCCTGCGGGCAAGAGCTCTGGGTGTACCCCTGGAGCGCCGCCGCCTCGTCGGCCTGGTCCTCCGCCGCCGCGAGGACGACCCGGCCGGTGCCGCGAAGCAGGGCGGGCGCAGCCCCGTGGCCGCCCAGCTCCAGCTCCGTGAGCTGACGGACGGGGTGGGCGCGGCGCTGCGCGAGACCCGGCTGCCGGGCCTGTGCGGAGCGCTCGACGAGCACTCGGTCGGCGTGCTGCTGGCCCTGCCCGCCGCCGACCGGGAGCCCGCAGCGCTCGCCGCCTTCGCCGAGGCCGTGCACAAGGGCAGCAGCCAGGCCCTCGTGATCGGTGCCGGCAGCGGGGTCGACGAGATCCGCGAGGCCCGCCGGAGCCTCCTCGAAGCAGGCCAGGTCGCCCAGGTCGCCAGGCACGCCACCCGCCAGGCCCCGTACTACCAGCTCACCGACGTGGGCCTGCGCGGCCTGCTCCACCTGCTGCGCGGCGACGCCCGCCTCCAGACCTACGTCGAACGCGAGCTCGGGCCACTGCTCACCTCCCGGAGCGGGGCGCAGGGCGAGGAGCTGCTCGGTGCCCTCCGCGCGTACCTGTCCTGCGGGCGGAACAAGTCGGCGGCGGCCGCTGCCCTGCACCTGTCCCGCCCGGCCTTCTACGAGCGGCTGAACCGGATCGGCCGGCTGCTCAATGTGGACCTGGAGTCGGCGGAGGACTGCCTCTCCCTGCACGTCGCGATCCTGGCCCTCGACGCCCTGCGCGACTAGCCTCCCGCCTTTTCCCTGTTCAGGGGCCGTTTTCACAGTGCGTGACGCCTGATTTTCAGGCTCACGCGCCGTGAAAAGAGTTTTTTCGCCCCGGCTGGACGCTCGACGCGGGCGCGAACCGGTGGTTGTTCCGCCCCAGCTTGGGCGGCCCATTCCATCCAGCGAGACGAATCCGGCCGACATCTGGCGCAAGGTACCCCGAAACCGGGCATGGTCAGCCCGTACTTGTGGCGTGGCCCACGTTCGTGTCATATTCTGCGCGCACAGAGCTGTTATCACGCACGAACAGTCAGCGCGACTGGAACTGTTAAGTAACAGTTTGAAAACCTGAACCACGGGCTTGACTTGAAGGTCAGCGCGGTAATAATTTTCGCCACGAGACGGCTGCCGAGAGACAAGGATGATCATCGTGACCGAGCAGGTGTCGAGCTACGCGGCCGAGCTGGCCGTGGGCGAGAACGTGCTGGTCCGCATCCGGGCTCTGCTGCCGGAGCTGACCGGGGCACTCCAGCGGGTCGCCGAGCAGGTGCTCACCGACCCGGCCCGCGCGGCCCGCGCGACCATCGTGGAGCTGGCCGAGCGCAGCGGTACCTCGCCGGCCACCGTGACCCGGTTCTGCCGGGCCCTCGGCTTCGAGGGGTACGCGGAGCTGCGGCTGGCTGTTGCCGCCGAGGCCGGCGCCGCGACCCGGGCGGCCGGCTGGAGCGTGGACATCGGCCGGGAGATCCTGCCTACCGACCCGCTCGACCGGGTGCTCAACCAGATCATCGTCGCCGACGCTCGCGCGATCGAGAGCACGGCGGCCCTGCTCGACCTCGAAGCCGTCGACGCGGCGGCCACGGCCATCGCCGGAGCCAAGCGCGTCGACATCTACGGCATCGGCGGCAGCGCGCTGGTCGGCGCGGAACTCCAGATCTGCCTGCACCGGATCGGCGTGGCCTCCTGGGCGTGGACGGAGGTCCACCTCGGGCTCGCGTCCTCCGCGCTGCTCGGCCCGGGCGACGTCGCGCTGGGCATCTCCCACTCCGGCGGCTCGCGCGAGACGATCGAGATGCTCGCCGAGGCCGGCAGCCACGGCGCGACCACCGTCGCGCTCACCAGCTTCCCCCGCTCGCCGCTCGGCGAGCTGGCCGACATCGTCCTCACGACGGCGGCCACCGAGATCGCCTACCGGCCGGACGCCCTGTCGGCCCGGCACTCCCAGCTCGTCGTGCTCGACCTGGTCTACGTGGCCGTCGCGCAGCGTACCCACGACCGCAGCCACGCGGCCTTCCGCCGCACGGCCCACGCCGTCGCCGGGCACCGGGACGAGCAGCCGGGCATGCCGGGTACGGTCCCGGGCCGCCGGCGCAAGGCCGTCCCCACCGTCGGGGGCGAGTCATGAGCACCACCACCGGGAACACCAGAGTTCAGCAGGCGGCGACGGCCATCGCCGACCAGCTGACAGCGCCGCGTCGCGGGGTAACTCGCCGTCCGGCACTTAGAGGGCCGGGCTCCCCGGAGCGAAGGCATCTCACAGGCGCGCCTCACGGCGACGCGGCGCGGCCGCTGGGAGGCGGCGGCGCGCTCCAGGCTGCGGGCTTCGCACCCCCCGTGCTGCCCGCGAACGTCCCCTGCGGGGACCTGCACACCACTGCCCTCGAGTCGCGGTACGCCGGCACCAGCCGGTGTCCCGCCTGACCCGAACCGAGGAGAAAAATGTCTGACACCCCTGACCTGCCTGGTGAGGTTTCCCGCCGCCAGGTGATCACCCGTGCCGCCGCGATCGGCGCCGCGATCCCGGCCGCTGGCCTGCTCGGCGCCTGCGCCACCGGCAGCAGCAGCGAGAAGAAGGACAACACGAAGGTCGACAACTCCAACGTCGCGAACCCGTTCGGCGTGAAGGACGACGCGGCCCTCAACGTGGTGATCTTCCCCGGTGGCTACAGCGACAAGTACGCCACCGAAGTACACGAGAAGATGTACAAGGAGAAGTTCCCGAAGGCCACCGTCAAGCACGAGGGCATCCAGGACATCGACCCGGTCATCGGCCCGCGTTTCCAGAGCGGTGACGTGCCGGACTTCCTGAACAACTCGGGCGAGAAGGCCGTCAACATGGGCAAGCTCGTCGGCGACAAGCAGCTGTCGCTGCTCGACAAGCTGTGGGCGGCCCCGTCGCTGGACACCCCGGGCAAGACCGTCAGGGACACCCTGATCCCGGGCACGATCGAGTCGGGCTCCTTCAACGGTGAGTCGCTCCAGCTGAACTACGTGTTCACTGTGTACGGCCTGTGGTTCAACGCCAACCAGTTCAAGGAGAAGGGCTGGGACGGCGCGCCGAAGGACTTCGACGCGTTCACCGCGCTCTGCGAGAAGATCAAGGCCGCCGGCGTCACGCCGTTCGGCTACGCGGGCGCCAACGCCGCGTACTACATGTTCGAGGTCATCATGACCAGCGCCGCCAAGATCGGTGGCGCGGGCGTGCTGAAGGCGCTCGACAACCTCGAGGACGGCGCGTGGAAGCACGAGGCTGTGCTCCAGGCCGCCGAGTACTGGGCCATGATCGGCTCGAAGTACTCGGACAAGGCGTTCGAGGGCCTCAAGCACACCGAGGTCCAGCTCAAGCAGAACCAGGGTTCCCTGGCGATCTACCCGTCCGGCTCCTGGCTCGAGAGTGAGCAGAAGAAGGACACGCCGGCCACGTTCGAGTACGCGATGATGAACGTGCCGACCGGCAAGACCACCAAGCTCCCGGTGACCTCGGTGCACGCGACGGCCAGCGAGCCGTACGTCATCCCGGCCAAGGCCAAGAACCTGGCCGGCGCCCTGGAGTACGCCCGGATCATGCTGTCGAAGAAGGGTGCCGCCGAGTTCACCAAGCTCACCGGCTCCCTGACCTCGGTGGCCGGTGCCGCAGACGCCGTCAAGGTCACCCCGGGCACCGAGTCGGCCAAGAAGGCGCTGAGCGGCGCTGGCAAGGACGTCTTCACGTTCTACTGGGCCGACGACTACAAGGACGGCCTCGGCCTTCCGGCCCGTTCGGCCACGAACGACCTGTTCTTCGGCCGGATCGACGCCAAGAAGTACGTCGAGGTCCTCCAGGCCGCGGCGGACAAGGTCAAGAAGGACCCGTCCGTCACCAAGATCAAGCGCTAACCGGAACGGGACGACCATGCGGCATGGTAAGTATCGATTCGTAGCGGGCTTCCTGGCACTGCCCGTCCTCCTGTACGTGTTCTACGTGTGGGTGCCCTTCGGCTACTCGTTCTACTTCTCGTTGACGCGGTACCGGGGAACGGACGTGCCTCCGGTGTTCGTCGGCCTGGACAACTTCACGACGTTGTTCACCGACACTCCGGAGTTCTGGAAGGCGCTGACCCACAACGGGGTCATCCTGCTCATCATGCCGCTGGTCACCATCGTGATCGCCCTGATCTTCGCCTTCTTCCTGAACGTCGGGGGGAAGGCGAAGGGCGGGGTCACCTCGGGGGTACGGGGGTCGAAGTTCTACCGCCTGGTGTTCTTCTTCCCCCAGCTCCTCGCCCTGCCCATCGTGGCGGTGCTGTTCCAGTCGATCTACCGGCCCGACGACTCGGGCCTGATCAACGGCGCGCTGAACAAGCTCGGCCTGCCGAAGATCGGCTTCCTGATCGACACGAACATCGCACTGCTGTCGATCATCGCCGTGATGGTCTGGCAGGCGGTCGGCTTCTACGTCGTGCTGTTCTCCGCCGGGATGAGCTCCATCCCCAAGGAGATCTACGAGGCCGCCGACCTCGACGGCGCCAGCCGCTGGACGATGTTCTACAAGGTCACCCTGCCGCTGCTCTGGGACAACATCCAGGTCGGCTGGGTCTACCTCGGCATCGCGGCCTTCGACGTCTTCGCCCTGGTCGACGTGCTCAGCGTCAACCGCGGCGGCCCGAGCTTCTCCACGACCGTGCTGTCGATGGAGGTCGTGAACAAGATCGGGGCAGGCAACTACGGCATGGCCTCCGCAATGGGCGTGATGCTGTTCTTCTGCACGCTCACCTTCGCGGCGATCTCGCTGCGAGTCACCAAGCGCGAGAGCATCGAGTACTGACATGGCGAAGAAGAGAAGCTCGACCGAATCCTTCATGACCCTCGGCCACATCGCGCTGGCCGGCTGGGCGCTGGTCGTGATCGTCCCTCTGCTGTGGACGTTCGCGTCGTCGTTCAAGACGAACTCCGAGATCTTCGGCGACGCGTGGACGCTGCCGGGCGCGCTGCGCTGGGAGAACTGGGCCTACGCCTGGGAGCACGCCCGGATCGGCAAGCTGATGCTCAACAGCGTGGTCGTGGTGGCGTTCAGCACCTTCGGGACGATGCTGCTCGGCTCGATGGCCGCGTACGTCATCGCCAGGTACAAGTTCCCCGGCAACCGGTTCTTCTACTACTTCTTCATCTCCGGCCTGGCCTTCCCGGTCGTGCTCGGCCTGCCCTCACTGTTCCTGATCGTCCGCAACCTCGGCCAGACGCCGGGGATCGGCGACTTCCTCGGCCTCGGCACGACCCCGGGCCTGGTCCTGGTCTACATCGCCTACTCGCTGCCGTTCACGGTCTTCTTCCTGACCGCGTTCTTCAAGACGCTGCCGCACTCGGTGGCCGAGGCCGCGATGATCGACGGGGCCTCGCACACCCGGCTGTTCTTCCGGGTCATGATGCCGATGGCCAAGCCGGGCCTGATCAGCATCACGATCTTCAACGTGATCGGCCAGTGGAACCAGTACCTCCTGCCCCGCGTGCTCATGCAGGGCCGCAGCGGGGTCGAGGACAAGTACGTGCTGACCCAGGGCATCGCGCAGATCTCGACCACGGCCGGCTACGAGGCGCACTGGGGGCCGCTGTTCGCGGCGCTCACCATGTCGATCATCCCCATGATCGTTGTGTACGCCTTCTTCCAGCGCCAGATCCAGTCCGGCCTGACCTCCGGGGCCGTGAAGTAACGCTCTCCCGTCCAGACCGCACGGTCCCGTACTGCCACCACGCGTACGGGGCCGTCGCCTTTCCTACCCGGCCCGGAAGTACTCTGCGGCGACCAGCGTGTGCGGCGGGAACGCGAGCGGCAGCGGCCCGGTGAGGACGGCGTAGCCGCTCACCTCCTCGGTGAGGGCCTTCGGGGCCGCCGGGATCTCGGGGACGATGCCGAACACGATCACGTGCCGGGGGCTGCTGTGCACGGTGTGCAGCCGCACGGCGGCCGGGTCGGTGACGATCGTGGTCTCCTCGCGCAGCTCCCTGGCCACGGACTCCTGCCACGTCTCGCCGTACTCCATGAACCCGCCCGGCAGGCACAGCTCGCCCAGCTGCGGCTCGATCGCCCGCCGGACCGCCAGCAGCCCGCCGCCGGCCACCGGCACGACGGCGATCGCGACGGGCAGCGGATTGCGGTAGGTGACCTCAGGGCAGCCGGAACAGACCCGGGGCCAGGTGTCGCCGGGGAACTCCGTGCCGCAGTGGGTGCAGTACTTGGCCATCGGGCCATGGTGACAGAGAACGGCCGGGCCGGAGTACCCGGAGAGTGTCGTACCGGTGTGGCACAGTCGTGCCGTGCAGCGGATCGCGGTCGTGGAGGAGCCCAAGGGCGGCTACCGGCTGCGTGCTGTCGACGGCGGGGCAGAGGAGCGGCTGAGCGGCCCGGCGGGGTTCGCCAGGCCCGGCGTGCGGTGGGTGTGGGCGGACACCCCGGCGATCTATCCGAAGCTGCTGGCAGCCGGGGTCCGGGTCGACGCCTGCCACGATGTCGCGCTGACCGAGGCGCTGCTGTCCGGGCACGCCGGGCGGTGGGGCGAGCCGAGGGCGTTGCCGGCGGCGTGGGCCCGGCTGACCGGAGCCCCGGTGCCACCCGACCCGCCGTACCGGGAGCGGGACGCCCAGCCGGCCCTGTTCGAGCCGGTGGAGCTGGACGGCGGGCTGCCGGCCGGCGTCGACCCGCTGGACGCGCTGGTGGCGGTGCACGAGGCCCAGCAGGCCAGCATGCCGGACAGGGCCTTCCGGCTGCTGGCCGCGGTCGAGTCGGCCGGGGCGCTGGCGGCGGCGGAGCTGGGGCACGCCGGGCTGCCGTGGCGGGCTGACGTCCACGACGCGCTGCTGGTGGAGCTGCTCGGCGAGCGGGCAGCTCCGGGGCTGCCGCCACGCCGGCTGACGGAGCTGGCTGGCGAGGTCGTCGCGGCCCTGGGCGGGCAGCACTTCCATGTCGACTCGCCAGCCGAGCTGATCAAGGCCTTCGCCCGGGCCGGGATCCGGCTGCCGTCGACCCGGAAGTGGGTGCTGGAGGAGATCGACCATCCGGCTGTCCGGCCGCTCCTGGAGTACAAGGAGCTGTACCGGCTGTATGTCGCGCACGGCTGGTCGTGGCTGGACACGTGGGTGAGCGATGGCCGGTTCCGGCCGGAGTACGTGGCTGGCGGGGTCGTCTCGGGGCGCTGGGCCAGCCGGGGCGGCGCGGCCCTCCAGATCCCGAAGGTCGTCCGGCGGGCCGTGATCGCCGACGAGGGGCACGTGCTGATCTGCGCCGACGCCGGCCAGCTGGAGCCGAGGATCCTGGCGGCGATGGCAGGCGACCGGCGGCTGGCCGAGGCCGCGCGCGACGTCGACCTGTATGCCGGCCTGGCAGCCGAGGCCTTCGGCGGCGACCGCCAGCGCGCGAAGATCGGGATGCTCGCCGCGATGTACGGGCAGACGGGCGGCGAGGCCGCCGCTCCACTCGCGACACTGCGGAAGCGCTTCCCGGTGGCGCTGGAGGTGGTCGAGCAGGCGGCGCGGGCTGGTGAGGAAGGACGGCTCGTCCGGTCCCTGCTGGGGCGCACGTGCCCGGCCCCGTCGGCCACGTGGTGGGGAAAGCTGGCGGGCGGCGCCGAGAGCGGGTTCGCCGCCGAGGCCGGGACGAGCGGGGGCGACGGCCCTGGGCCTATGTGGACGGACAACGACGGTGCGGAAGGCGGCGGCAGCCGGGGGAGAGCCGCGCGAGCCCGTGGCAGGTTCACCCGGAATTTCGTGGTGCAGGCGACGGCTGCGGAGTGGGCACTGGCGATGGTGGCCGGGCTGCGGCGGGAGCTGCGGGAGATCCCGGGCGCTGACCTGGTCTTCTTCCAGCACGACGAGGTGATCGTCCACTGCCCGGCCGAGGTGGCCGAGGCCGCGTCGGCAGCCGTGGAGCGAAGCGCGGAGCAGGCCGGCCGGCTGCTGTTCGGGGAGACGGCGGTGCGCTTCCCGGTGGGAGTCAAAGCCGTGAACTGCTACGGCGACGCGAAGTAGACCACGGGTTTCCCACCCCGACCACAACTGGTCCAACCGCGAAGCGCCGGCAGGCGTCATGTGGGTAACGGCGCCCGGGCACGGGTTTGGGGGCTGTCCCCGGTTCGCTTTGCGCGGAGGCCCCCTGGGGCCGGAGCGCAAAGGGAACCTGCCTAAGGGGACAGCCCCCAAACCCCTATGGTGCAGTGTGGGAGATGCCGGTGAGGAGGACCCAGGTGCGGCAGCTGCCGGAGCTGGTGCCGACCAGTGCGGGGCCGGCGGTCTGGCAGGCGCTGCGGAGGACGACGGTCTTGCCGGCCGGGACCTCGATCGGGGTGCCGAAGTGGTAGTCGAGGTCGCGGAAGTTGGCGGGCGACAGTGTCATGAGCACGGAGCCGTCGACCAGCAGCTCGATCTTCCCGGCGTCGCCCTGCGGGGCCTCGAAGACGAGATCCGTGATGCTCAGTGAGGTCTTCGCACCGAGGGTGAGCGTCGATGTGCCGGTCGCGCCGTTCGTGACGGTCGTTTCCAGGCGGTAGCGGTAGCCGGCGTCGACCGGCTTCGGCGGTACCGACGTGGACGGCGACGGGGCAGGGGTGGGAGTGCCTCCGCCGCCCCCTCCGCCGCTCTTGGCCAGCGCCTCGTCGGCTTTCTTCTCCGCCGCCGCTGCCTGGCCGGCCACCTGGGACAGCGGTTCCTTCACGGATTCCCTGGCTGTCGTCTTCACTGCTGGCTTGAGCAGCAGGTACCAGGCGGCGACGCACGCGATCACGAGCGCGACCAGTGCTGCGAGTGCCCGCATCGCGCCGCGCGAGAACACCGCGGACTGCACGATCGCCGCGTCGAGCGTGATCGGCGGGGTGTCCTCGGTGGACACGATGACGTGGAAGGGGTGGGTGAGGGGTTCCCCGCGCCAGTGCCGTCTGCGCGCGCGGGCGATCACTGTCGCGAAGACGGCCTCGCCCGGCGCGACGGTGAGGATGCCGGGCCGGGGCGTGACGGTGAGCTTGTCGTCCGGGTCGGCGCCGGTCAGGTTCGCGACGATCGGCAGGTTGCCCCGGTTGTCGATCGCGACCTCGTGCCTGGCCCGCCGCCCCTTCGAGGTACGGGGGATGATCTCCGCGGTGAGGTCGGCGTAGGGGAGGACGCGGATCACGCCTTCCGGTGCCACGCCCAGTTCCGGGTGCTCGCCCGGCATGACGCGCACGGCGAACGGCACGTCGCCGGCCGGCACGCGCGCGGAGCGGGGCGGCTGGAAGACGATGAGGACGGTGGTCTCCGAGCCCGGGTACAGGCTGACGACAGGGGGTTCGGTGGTCGTCCAGGGGGCCGCGTCCCCGGCGATCTCGAACCGGTACTCCTCGACGACGGTGCCGTTGTTGCGCAGGGTCAGCTCGCAGGTGACCTGCCCGCCCGGTACGACTTCGAGCACAGTGGATGCCAGAACGGCCTGAGTCGTCATGATCGTGAGAGTAGGAACCGGCCGCGCGTGCGGACACCGCCGCGCGGGAACACCTTCGGGCAGAACGCTTCGCCCGTTGAGCCCACGTTGACTGTGCGCTGACGGGCATCGGTCATGCTCTTTGTGTTGCCTGCCAGGTTCCTCCCGGGACAGGAGACAAGTGATGACGATGAGTAGGGTTCCCGTGTATCTGCACGCCGCCGATCCCATCTCCCACGCCGGGGTGGCCGGTCAGCTCCGGCACCGTTCCGAGATCCAGATCCTCGCCGACGACGAGCTCGAACGGGCAGCCGTCGCGGTGATGGTCGTGGACACTGTGGACGAGGAGGCGCTGCGGCTGCTGCGCAGCCTGCGGTGCGCCGGAGTGCACCAGCTGGTCGTGGTGGCCAGGCAGCTCGCGGACGCCGACCTGGTCGCGCTGGTCGAGGTCGGCGTTGGCGGTCTGATCCGCCGCTCGGAGGCCACGCCGGACCGGCTCGTGTCGGTGATCCTCAGCGCGGCGGCCGGGGAGGGCGTGATCCCGCCCGACCTGCTGGGCCGGCTGCTCTCGCAGGTCGGCCAGGTGCAGCGGCACGTGCTCGGCCCGCGCGGGCTGACCTTCTCCGGGCTCGCCGAGCGGGAGATCCAGGTCCTGAAACTGGTCGCCGACGGGCTGGACACCGCGGAGATCGCGCTGAAGCTGTCGTACTCGCAGCGCACCGTCAAGAACGTCCTGCACGACATCACGAGCCGGCTCCACCTGCGCAACCGCTCCCACGCGGTGGCCTACGCCCTACGCCACGGCCTCATCTGACCGTTTGGACCCGGTGAGGACGAATCTGGACTGCGCATCGGGGCTTCCCACGTACAACACCGGTACGAGGGAAGCTCCGATGCTTGCCAGATCCGCCCTCACCGGGCCACTTCAGGTCAGATCAAGAGCGAAGAGCGAAACCCAAGAGCCCGAAGCGGGAACCGGGAAACCGTGCCGGGAGCGCGGCGGGGTTAGCCGGGTAGGAATACCGTTGTGGTGCTGGCCAGGAGTGGCGCGAAGATGATGAGCCCGGACTGGATTCCGGCGAGGACGCCACGGTCGACGCCGAGAGCCTGCTCCAGCTGGCGGCGGTCCTCGGTACGCGAGGGCAGGTCGGCGGCGGGGGTGTCACCCAGCGGTACGACGGTGCGGCACAACGCCTGTGCTGCCTCGCGGAGGGCGCCAGCCGCAGGGGCGTACGCGCACGCCACGACCACCGACCAGGCCGCACCGAAGATGATCACGACAGCGGATTCCGGCTGTGGATGTATGCCCTGCCGGAGCGCGGCGCCCAGGGCGAGGGTCGCCAGCGCGACGAGCGCTCCGAAGGCGCCGAGCAGGCGGGCCAGCAGGCGGTTCAACGCGAGAATCTGCTCGACCTGCTCGCCTGGAGTGCCGTGCGGTGCCCGCGCCCGTTCGCGGATCGCGCCGAGCCCAGCGCCTACGGGCACCGCCGCGAGCCCCGCGAACATCGTCAGCATCAGTCCAGACAGGTCTCGTTCGCGGACGATGGCCGGATCGGTTTTCTGGCTGAGGGTGAGCACCGCCCCGAGCGCGAGGATGGCGCAACCGATGGCGGCGATCTGCGCGACGAACGCGGCGACCCGGCCAAGGCGGATGGGGCCCAGTCCGGTGATCTCCGGCCACAGCGTGAGCCCGTAGCCGAACACCGCACCACTGGTCGCGGCCAGTGCGATCGCCAGTGACGCCCACACCACCCACGCCTGTGTCCCGCGGTGCGGGGAGGCCAGTACGACGACCAGGCCGAATGCGGCCCCTGCCACAAGGTAGAACGCACGCGCCGGTCGGCTACGCCACCACTCTGCGGCAACCTGCACAGCTGCTCCTTCGAGGTACGGCGGGCCGGCGGACCAGCCCCCAGTAGCGAAGACCCATAGACTAACCCTGATCTTCGCAGGAGAGAGGCCGCTCGGCATGCGGGTTCTGCGTCGAGGCCGGACCCCGGGGCGAGGCCCGGAAGGCGTGCCCCGGGGCTAAGGGGCAGCGCGGGGTGCCCTTCCGGCCCTGTCCAGGCAGGAACAGGGCCGGAAGCATGGAGGCATGATCCACGAGGTCGACGACGCGTTGCGTGCGCTGCTCCGGGAGGAGGCCCTGCGGGGTACGGCCGTGGAGATCGCGCTGGACGCTCCGACCAAGGACTGGGCCGCCCGGCGCAACGCCCCGACCGTCAACATGTACCTGTACGACATCCGCGAGGACATGCGCCGCCGTCAGCGTGGCCTGATCGCGGAGTACGACGCGGAGGGGATGGTCAGCGCGCGGCACATGCCGCCCCGGTACATCAAAATGTCTTATCTGATCACGGCCTGGACGCAGCGGCCGGAGGATGAGCACCGCCTGCTGTCGAGTCTGCTGACGACGTTGCTGCGGTACGACTCGCTGCCGGTGCGGCTGCTGGGTGGTTCGCTGGCCGAGATCGGGTTGCCGGTGCCGCTGACGGCTGTGCTGCCGCCGCCGGAGGACCGGGCTTTCGCCGATGTGTGGACGGCGCTGGGCGGCGAGCTGAAGCCCTCGCTGGATGTCGTGATCAGCGCCCCGGTCGACTCCGGCCGCC
The DNA here is from genome assembly GCF_000379825.1 of Longispora albida DSM 44784. Lineage (GTDB taxonomy): Bacteria > Actinomycetota > Actinomycetes > Mycobacteriales > Micromonosporaceae > Longispora > Longispora albida. Next base: position 627,317 of record NZ_KB903825.1, on the reverse strand, counting down.
GTTACCCGGCCGGCCCGCCGGTCGAGGGCGGCGTCACGCTCGACATGGGCGGTAATGGCAACGGGGAGCGGGTGGCGATGGCCCGGCAGCACCGGACCCGGGAGCAGGGCTGATGCGTTCACTGCTCGAACGGCTGGCCGGCCTGGAGCACCGGGTCCGCCAGGCGATCGCTGACCGGCGGGCCACTGATCCGGCCCCCGACGACCCGTTCCGAGGCTTGTATCTGTCTGACGAGGCGATCGACGCGCTGCTCGACAGCCCCCGGCACCCTTTCGCCGCCGCCGGGCAGGACAGTCATGGGCGGCTCGCGGGGCTCGGCCTGCCGCCGCTCGACACCGAGCTGCTGCTGATCGCGCTCGCGCCGGATGTGGACAGCCGGTTCGAGCAGTTCTACGGCTATCTCAACGACGACGTCACGCGCCGCCGGGCCAGTGTCGGGCTCGCGTTGCGGCTGTGCGGGCTGCCGGAGGCCGAGGCGTACGCGAGGTCCAGGGTGGACGCTCTCGCCGAGTCCGGTCTCCTGATCATCGAGGACGCCGACCGGCCGCTGCTGTCGCGTGCGCTCCGTGCGCCCGACCGGGTCACCGCCCACCTGCTCGGCGACGACCGGCCCGATGCCGCGCTCGCCAGCGTCCTGACCAGCACGCGGCCCGAGCCGCTGCTCGCCGCGCTCCCCGACACCGCCCGCCTCACCCGCGCGCTGCGCAGCGGGGCTGACCTGATCTACCTGCGCGAGCGTCCCGGTGCCAGCGGCGAGGCGCTCGGCATGACGGCGCTCGCCGACGCCGGCTGGCCAGGCCTGGCCGCCGACGCTGGCCGCTACGAGCCCGACCTGGCCAAGGCCCTGCTCCGCGAGGCCGTCCTGGGGTCGGCCGGGCTGGTCTTCGGGCCGGTCGACGCGTGCGACCCGTCGTCACTCCTGGCCGTCTTCGCCGGAAAACCTTTGATTTTGTACGGGACGGCCGGCTGGAATCCACAATGGAGTCACCGCAGCCCCCTGACCCTCGGCGCCGACGGCGTCCCGGCAGGTGTCCGGGCAGCGTTGTGGCGGTCGGCTCTGGAAGGCCAGCCGCTCGAGGCCGGCCTCGACCCGGCAGCCGTGACCGCGCACTTCACCCTCGGCCCGCCCCAGATCCGGCGCGCGGCCAGCGCAGCGGCGCTCGCCGCCAGTGGCGACGACGGCGTCATCGGCGCCGGGCAGCTCCGGCACGGCGCGCGCAGCCAGAACGCGGCAGGCCTCGAACGCCTCGCCCGCCGGATCGAGCCGGGCGTGGGCTGGGACGACCTCGTGCTCCCCAGCCAGATCACCAGCCAGCTCCGCGAGCTGTCGGCCCGCGCGCGGTACCGGGACCTGGTCCTCGACGAGTGGCGGATGCGCCCGGGCGGCGGGCGGGGCCGGGGCGTCACGGCGCTGTTCGCCGGCGACTCCGGTACGGGGAAGACGATGTCGGCGGAGGTGATCGCAGGCTCGCTCGGCCTCGACCTCTACACCGTCAACCTGGCCACCGTCGTCGACAAGTACGTGGGGGAGACCGAGAAGAACCTGGAGCGGATCTTCACCGAGGCCGCCGGGGTGAACGGCGTCCTGCTGTTCGACGAGGCCGACGCGATCTTCGGCAAGCGCAGCGAGGTGCGCGACGCCCACGACCGGTACGCGAACATGGAGTCGGCGTACCTCCTCCAGCGTCTGGAGACCTTCGACGGGCTGGCGATCCTGGCCACCAACCTCCGGGCCAACCTGGACGAGGCGTTCACCCGGCGGATCGACATCGTCGTCGACTTCCCGCTCCCCGACGACGAGCTCCGCCGGTCACTGTGGGACGGCTGCCTGGGCACGCTCCTGCCCCGGGGCACCGATCTCGATCTCGGCTTCGTGGCGGGAGCCTTCGAGCTGGCCGGCGGGCACATCCGCTCGGCGGCGATCACCGCCGGGTACCTCGCGGCGGAGGCCGGGCGGCCGGTGGAGATGGCCGACCTGATCGGGGCGGTCGCGCGGGAGTACAAGAAACTGGGCAGGTTGTGCCTGGAGCGGGAGTTCGGGCACTACATTGCCCTCGTGGGCAGCTAGCGATGCCCTCGGAGCCGTGCCGTGCGCCGGGCTGACGGGTTCATGCTGGACACATGCGCGGTCATGAGCACGCAGTCGAGGAGAGCTACCGGCCCAAGGGCGACCGGCCCGAGCGGGAAGACCACGACCTGATCGGCCGGGCGGCCCTCGCCGGACGGCCGGACGTGCTGGGTCCCGCCGGGATGCTGGGCGTGCAGCGGCTGGCGGGCAACAGCGCGGCCGGGGCCATGATGACCGAGGAGTCCCCGGTGCACTCCGTCGTCAACTCGGGCGGCGGGTCCGCGCTGGACGCCGACACCCGGGCCGACATGGAGGGCCGGCTGGGCGCAGACTTCGGCGACGTCCGGGTCCACACCGGATCGCAGGCCCACGAGTCGGCCAGGTCCGTGAACGCGCAGGCGTACACCGTCGGCTCGAACATCGTGTTCCAGCAGGACAAGTACGATCCGGGTTCCCCGGCCGGCAAGCACATGCTGGCTCACGAGCTGACCCACGTCGTCCAGCAGCGCAGCGGTCCCGTGGACGGCACGGACGCCGGCGGCGGCGTGAAGATCTCCGATCCGTCGGACCGGTTCGAGCGGGAGGCCGTGGCCAACGCCGACCGTGTCATGTCAGCCCCGGCTCCAGCCCCGGTCCCCGCCGCTCCTGCGGCCGCCGTCCAGCGCTGCGGGTCTGGCTGCGGGCACGGCGAGCACGGAGGCGGCGACGCGACTGCCCAGCGCGAGCCCGAGGGCCCCCAGGACGCGCCGCAGGTCCAGCGGCTGGCCGTCCAGCGCGAAGAGGCCCCAGAACCCGCCGAGGAGGACGAGAAGAAGATCGCGCAGACCTACGTCCAGCGGGCCGAGGGCGAGGAAGAGGAGATGGCCTAGAGGTATGGGCACGGCCTTCCGCTCGCGGTGATCACCGACCATGATGGTCGGCAGGTTCGTGTCGCCGGAACTCACGAGGAGCGCGGATGCAGCCGAATCCACCGCAGCCCAGTTCGCCCGAGCCCGGCCAGGTTCCACAGCAGAGTCAGTTCCCTCAGCCGGGCCAGGTTCCCCAGCAGGGGCAGCTGCCTCCGCCCGGTCAGGCTGGCCAGCCGCCGATGCCGGGCGGTGGCGGCGGGCCCGTGCCGTGGGGTGCCGGGCCGGGGCCGGTGGCTGCGCGGCCCAGGCCGAAGCCGAGGGCGAATGCCGTAGCGGCGCTGATCGCGGGCATCTTCGCGCTGTTCACGGCCGCCGCGCTCGCCGCGTTCGTGCTCCACGATGTCGTCTACGCCACCGGGACGGCCGGCCACTGGTCCCGGATGGTGGTGGTGAACGTGATCGGCGGCGTCCTCGCGGCCGGGGCGGTGCTGGTCCCGGCGGGGTTCACGGTCGCTCGCAGGGTTCCTGCAGCGTGGACACTGTGCGCACTGTGCACGGTGTACGTGGTCTCGGTGTTCGTGGCGGCGCCGATCCTGTTCGGCACGGCCTTCAGCGCTCAGTTCGAGTTCGTCTTCGGTTTCGGCAAGTTCAACAGCATCGCGGCCGGGTTGACGGTCATCTTCAGCGCCCTGACAGCGATCGCGGCGGCGATTGCCGGCAGCGTGAAGTCGTACGTACCTCCGCGGGGCTGACCAGCGGGGGAGACGCCAGGTGCAGGCACGCCTCCGTGCCCGCACCTGCGTGACATCTCCTACGGGATCAGGACTCCCGGGTTCAGGATGCCGTCCGGGTCGACGGCCTGCTTGACCGCGCGCAGCGCCGCGACGCCGACCGGCCCGATCTCCGCCGCGTACCAGGGCAGGTGGTCCCGGCCGACCCCGTGGTGGTGGGTGATCGTGCCACCGGCCGAGGCGATGGCCTCCGAGGCGGCCTTCTTCGCCGCGTCCCACTGCTCGATCGGGTTCTCGCCGAGCGCGCACACGACCGTGAAGTACAGCGAGGCGCCGGCCGGGTACGTGTGCGACACGTGGCACAGCACCATCGGCGGCGTACCGCCCTCGACCAGTGTGTCCACAATGGCCTCCCGGACCGCCTCGTACAGGTCGGGGATCGTGGACCAGAAGGTCGCCGTCTCCAGCGTCTCCACGAGCGCGCCCGCGTCGAGCAGCGCGTCACGCAGGTACGGCGCGGAGAAGCGCCCGTGCGCCCACGCCTCGCCCGGCTCGGTGCCCAGCGGCTCCCCGCCGAGTGCCCGCAGCCGGTCGCCCGCGGCGGCGCGCTTCGCCTCGACCTCGGCAGCCGTGCCCTCGAAGCCGAGGATCAGCTGGCAGCCACCGGCCCCGTGGCCGAGCTTGCCGGGCCGGGAGAGCCCGATCGCCGTCTCGAACTCGTCCGACAGCCGCAGCACCGTCGCCTGGGGACCGTCCTGCGCCAGTGACCGCATGGCAGCCGTACCAGCGGCGAAGTCCTCGAACGTCCAGCCCTCGTAGTGCTTGACCTCCGGCACCGGCCGGATGGCGACGGTAACCGACGTGATCACGCCGAACGCGCCCTCGGACCCGAGCAGCAGCTGGCGCAGGTCGGGCCCGGCGGCCGAGCGCGGGGCCCGTCCGGTCTCGATCGTCCCGGTGGGCGTGGCCGCACGCAGCGCGACCACCAGCTCGTCGAACCGGCCGTACCCCGCCGAGGCCTGCCCGCTGGACCGCGTGGCGGCGAATCCGCCGATCGTCGCGTACTCGAAGCTCTGCGGGAAGTGCCCGAGGGTGTATCCGCGCTGGTTGAGCAGCTTCTCGGCCTGTGGCGCCCTGGCACCGGGCCCGAACGTCGCCGTCCGCGACTCGGAGTCGAAGGCGATCAGCTGGTCCATGCGCGCCAGGTCGAGCGCGAGCACCGGCTTGCCCGTCTCCGGCGTGAGCCCGCCGACCACCGACGTGCCCCCGCCGAACGGCACGACGGCGATCCCGCGCTGGCCGCACTCGGCCAGCAGCGCGACGACCTCCTCGTGGCTCTCCGGCCGGGCCACGGCGTCCGGCACCGCGCTGACGTCGCCGGCCCGGATCTTCAGCAGGTCGGGCGTCGACTTGCCGCGCAGGTGCGCGAGCCGGGCCCCGGCGGAGGAGTCCGCGCCGGGCAGCTCGGTGATCCGGCTCGGCGGCAGCTTCGCCGAGGCGGCGTCGGGGATCGGCTGGCCGGGCCGCTCGACGCCCAGCGCCGAGCCGAGCAGGGCGGTGACGGACTCGGGCAGGGTCGCGGTGCGGTCCGGGTCGCCCCAGCCGCCCCAGCGCATGGGTGCGTCGAAGGTATTCACAAGTTACACTGTGACACATGACGTCGACTCGTAACAACGAGGCTCACCACCCCGAGGCGCGAATCTCCAGCCCGGAGGCACGGGTCCCTGCGGCCCGGACCCCTGACGCGCGAGGTTCCGAGGCGCGGACCAGCGAGGATCTGATCCTCGACGCGGCCAGGGACCGGATCATCGCTGTCGGGCTGCGCCGCACCACGCTGACCGACATCGCCCGCCGGGCCGGCGTGTCCCGGATGACCATCTACCGGCGGTGGCCGGACATGGCCGGGCTGGTCGCCGACGTGATGACCCGCGAGTTCACCGGCCAGATGGCCGGGGTCGCCGCGGCAGCCCAGGGCGCGACGGTCCGGGAGCGCATGGTCAGCGGCCTGGTCGACGGGGTGCGGGTCATGCGCGCGCACCCGATGTTCCGCCGGATCGTCGAGCTGGACCCGGAGGTCCTGCTGCCGTATGTCGTGGACCGGCTCGGCGCCAGCCAGCTGGCGATGCTGACCCAGCTCGTCGCGCAGATCGAGGCCGGCCAGTCCGAGGGCTCGATCCGGGCCGTCCAGCCGGAGCTGCTCGGGCGGGGCGTGCTGCTCACGGTCCAGTCCTTCACCATCTCCGGGCAGATCATGATCGAAGAGCAGGATTTCCCGGTACTCGACGCCGAGCTGACCCTCCTCCTCGACCGGTACCTGGCGTCATGACCACCCGGCCCCCCGCCAGCACCGCGCTGAACGCCGCCCGCCGCGCCGAGGAGCTGGACCAGCTCTCCGAGGTCGACGTCCTCGTCGTCGGCCTCGGCGCGACCGGGGCCGGCGCGGCTCTCGACGCCGCGTCCCGTGGCCTGACCGTCGCCGCTATCGACGCCCACGACCTCGCGTTCGGCACGAGCCGGTGGAGCTCGAAGATGATCCACGGCGGGCTCAGGTACCTGGCCAGCGGTCAGGTCGGCGTCGCGTACGAGAGCGCCGTCGAGCGGGGCATCCTGCTCACCCGGACGGCCCCGCACCTGGTGGCCGCGCGCCAGTTCCTCCTGCCGCTGACGCCCGCCGTGAGCCGGGGCACCGCCCTGCTCACCTGTACCGGGCTCGGCCTCGGTGACACCCTCCGCGCGATGGCCAGGACACCCCGGTCAGCCCTCCCCAAGCCGCGCCGGATCTCGGCCGTGGAGGCGCTCCGGCTGGCCCCGGCGCTCGACCCTGCTGGCCTGCGCGGCGCGCTCGCCCACTGGGACGCGCAGCTCACCGACGACGCCCGGCTCGTGGTCGCCCTGGCCCGGACAGCCGCCGGGCACGGCGCGCGCATCCTGACCCGCTGCCGGGCACTGAGGCTCGGCCGGGTCTCGGTGCTGCGCGACGAGCTGACCGGCCGCGAGTTCGAGGTACGGGCCAAGGTCGTCGTCAACGCGGCCGGCGTGTGGGCCGGTCAGCTCGACCAGTCGATCCGGCTGCGGCCCTCGCGCGGCACGCACCTGGTCCTGCCGTCGGCACTGTTCGGCGATCCGGTCGCGGCGCTCAACATCCCGGTACCGGGGGAGCGCTCCCGCTTCGTTCTCGTCCTCCCGCAGCCCGACGGCCGGACCTACGTCGGGCTGACCGACGAGCCGGTGGACGGGCCGATCCCCGACGTGCCGGAGCCCTCACAGTCCGAGGTGGACTTCCTGCTCTCCGCCGCGTCCTCAGCCCTGCGGACCCCGATCCGGCCCGCCGACGTCCTCGGTACCTTCGCCGGTCTGCGGCCCCTCCTGGCGGCCGAGGGCAAGACGGCCGACCTGTCGCGCCGGCATGCCGTACTGGCCTCGGAGCAGGGCGTCGTGACGATCGTGGGCGGCAAGCTCACCACGTACCGGCGGATGGCCCAGGACGCCATCGACCGGGCGGTGACCCTGGGTGGTCTCACGGCAGCCCCCTGCCGGACCCGTGACCTGCCGCTGGTCGGCGCGGCACCTCGCGCCGAGCTGGGCGCGGTGGCGGCACCGGCCCGCCTCGTCGCCCTCTACGGCACCGAGGCCCCGCTCGTCGCTGCCGGTGACCAGGCACCGGCCGCGCCGGGGCTGCCCGTGACCCGGGCTGAGCTGGACTGGGCGGTCACCCGTGAGGGTGCCCTCGACGCCGGTGACCTGCTCGACCGGCGCATCCGGCTGGGCCTCGTCCCGGAGCACCGCAGCGCGGCGCTCGCAGCGGCCGAGGAGGCCCTGCGCTCCTAATCAAAAGGCTGGACGGGTTTCCCTTTCCCCGTGCCATGATCCACACCATGATCAATAACTCGACGGGTGGCTGGACCGCCCCGGCCGTCACCGCGCGTACCCAGGTCCCGCGCACCGGTTCGGAACGCGAGCAGCTCACGGCGATGCTCGCGTTCTACCGGGAGACGATCCTCCGCAAGTGCGAGGGCCTGACGGCCGAGCAGCTCAAGACCGCGCCGATCCCCACATCGACGCTCACTCTCCTGGGCCTCGTCCGGCATCTCGCCGAGTGCGAGCGCTGGTGGTTCCGGAGCAACGCCGCAGGTCAGGGGCCGTCGGACCTGTTCTGCACCGACGAGTTCGAGGACGGGGACTTCGATCTCGTCGCCGAGGCCGACGCGGAGGCGGACCTCGCCACGTTCCGTGACGAGTGTGACCTGGCCGACGAGGCGATCGCGCATCTGGACCTGGACCACACCTTCGCCCCGGTCTTCAAGCCAGACACCAAGATCTCGCTCCGCTGGGTGTACCTGCACATGATCGACGAGTACTCGCGGCACTGCGGCCACGCCGACGTGATCCGCGAGAGCATCGACGGCGTCACCGGCTACTGACAGCCCGGAATTCGTTCGTCAACGGCCAGCCCCGCCTGGGACGCTGTCGGCCATGTCCACACTCACCGTGACCGCCGAGCAGCTGACCATCCATCCGCATCCCAACGCTGACGTGCTCGAACTGGCCCAGGTCGGCCTGTACCGTGCCGTCGTCGCGAAGGGGCAGTTCGCCACGGGTGACTTCGCCGTCTACCTGCCCGAGGCCTCGGTGCTCCCGCCGGAGCTGATCGAGGAACTGGGCCTGACCGGCAAGCTGGCCGGCTCGGCCAAGAACCGGGTGAAGGCCGTCCGGCTCCGTGGTGAGCTGTCCCAGGGCATCGTGTGCCGCCCGTCGGCTCTCGCCGGCACGGACCTGGCGGAGGCCAGCCACAGCGGACGCGACTTCGCCGCCGACCTCGGGATCGTGAAGTGGGTGCCACCGGTGCCCGTGCACATGGCTGGCGAGATCATCCCCGCCGCGGATCTGCTGCCCTGGGTCGACATCGAGAACATCAAGCGGTACCCGGGCATCTTCACCCCCGGCGAGCCCGTCGTCGCCACCGAGAAGATCCACGGCACCGCGTGCCTGTTCACCCGCACGCCGGACGGGATGCTGGTGTCCTCGAAGGGCCAGGGTGCCCGCAGGTTCGCGCTCGTCGAGTCGGAGTCCAACCTCTACTGGCGTGCCGCCCGCGCCCACGGCCTGCCCGAAGCCGCCGAGGCGATCGCCGGGCAGTTCGGCGCGACCCGGGTCGGGATCTTCGGCGAGGTGTACGGCAAGGGCGTGCAGGACCTCAGCTACGGCACCACCGCCCCGGTGTACGCCGTCTTCGACATCGCGATCCACGCCGAAGGCGCTCCCGAGCCGCGCTGGCTCAACCCGGCCGAGCTGGCCAAGGTGGCCGCCGACCACGGGCTGCCCACGGCGCCGGTGCTCTACGAGGGGCCGTACGACGAGGCGGCGCTGCTCGCTCTCGCCTCCGGCACCGAGGTCATCTCCGGTACCGGCGCGCACCTGCGCGAGGGCCTGGTCGTCCGCCCGGCCACCGAGCGGCGCAGCGAGGTGCTGGGCGGCCGGGCGATCGGCAAGCTCGTCTCGGACGCCTACCTCACCAGGAAGGGCGGCACCGAGTACGAGTAGCCGATCACCCGGCGACCCGTCGGTCAGCTACCAGCCGAAGCCAGCGGCGTACGAGATCTGGGCCAGCACCCGCTGCCCTTCGGCGTTCGGGTGGAAGTAGTCCCAGCCGGACACCTGCGAGAGCTGGAACGGGTAGTTGAACGCGGTGTTGCCGTCGAACTTGCACTGCGCGCCGTACGCGGAGCAGGCCTGGGCGAGCTGCGCGTTGTACTCGGCCACCCGCTGGCGCACCCGGTCACGGCGGTCCACATCGGCCTGGGCCGTCGAGGTCGGGTTGGCGAGCATCGACTGGCAGATGCCGAACATCGACCAGGCGGTACGGGCCGAGCCGCTGACCTTGCCGACCTCCCACAGCCGCTTGATGTCCGGCACGCTGACGACGTACACCGAGGCGTTCGGCAGGCCGGACTTCAGCCGGCTCAGGGCGCTGTCGAGCTGGGCGCGGTACGTGCTGACCGGGGTCATTCCGGCCTCGGTCGACGTGCAGGCGTCGTTGGCTCCCATCAGGATGGTCACGTACCCGGCGCCCTGGCTGACGGCCGTCGAGGCCTGCCCGGCGAGGTCGGACATCTTCGCGCCGGACTTCGCGTCGTTGTAGTTCCTGCCGCTGATCGCCGGGTTGATCGCGAGGATGCGGCGGTAGTGGGAGTTCACCCCGGTGTCGGTACCGGTGCTCCACGACCGCGACGTGCAGTCGCTGTACCAGCCGCAGGCGTTGAAGCCGCGCGTGATCGAGTCACCGAGACTGGCCATCGAACCCGGTACCGGCGGCGCGGCGTGGGCCGCCGTGGGCAGCGCGAGGACGACGGCGAAGGCGAGCAGGGCGAGAACGCGGGTGGGTCTCACGGTTTCCTCCTGTGCACGACGGGTACGAGGGGACAAGAGCACAGTGGAGCGATATTCATCACTCTGTGGAGTGATTACCGCACAGTAGGGCGGCACAGCCGCCAAAGCAATGGACGGCGGTCGAAGTTCTTCCTGAATGGAGAGTGAAGCTCGGGAGATCCTCTGCTGTGTAGTCACTGAACAACCCAAAGTAATTGACATACTCCGATATTGCTTCCAGTGATGGTGATCGCTAGGTTTCCTCCCAACCCGCCCACGGCGCACATGCCGGGGAGGCGGTACCCCTCAGGGAGGTTTCCGTGGCAATCGCATTTCGCACCATGATCAAGGCCAGCGCGATCGCGCTCGCCGGGATCGTGGCCGGCGGCCTGGCCGCCACTGCGCCAGCCCAGGCAGCCACCGACCCCAGCCCAACTGTCGTCGGGGGCACCCGTGCCGCCCAGGGAGAATTCCCCTGGATGGTCCGGCTCTCGATGGGCTGTGGCGGAGCGCTGTACACCAACCAGATCGTTCTCACCGCCGCGCACTGCGTGAACGGATCTGGCCCCAACACGTCGATCACCGCCACGATGGGCGTGGTCGACCTTCAGGACACGTCCGCGGTCAAGCGCACGTCGGTCGAGGTCCTCCAGGCGCCCGGCTACAACGGGACCGGGAAGGACTGGGCGCTGATCAAGCTGGCCAGCCCCGTCTCCGGCATCCCGCTGCTGCCGATCGCTACCACGAACGCGTACGACAACGGCACGTTCGACGTGGCCGGCTGGGGTGCGGCGTCCGAGGGCGGCGCGCAGCAGCGGTACCTGCTCAAGGCGCAGGTCCCGTTCATCAGCGACGCCACCTGCAAGGCGGCAGGCGGCAGCTACTCCGGCCTGGTCGACGCCGAGGAGATCTGCGCCGGCTACAACCAGGGCGGCGTGGACACCTGCCAGGGCGACTCCGGTGGCCCGATGTTCCGCAAGGACGCGAACAACGCCTGGATCCAGGTCGGCATCGTCAGCTGGGGTGAGGGCTGCGCCCGTCCGGGCAAGCCCGGCGTGTACACCCAGGTCAGCCACTTCGCCGCCGCGATCAAGACGGCCGCCGACTCCCTCGGCGGGACCGTACCGCCCGGTGGCTGCGGCAAGTCCTTCACCAACGGCACCGACGTGGCCATCCCGGACAACACGACCGTGACCAGCTCCGTCGCCGCCTCCGGCTGCACGGGCAACGCGTCGGGCTCGTCCAAGGTGGAGGTGCACATCGTGCACACCTACATCGGTGACCTGGTCGTGAGCCTGGTCGCCCCGGACGGCAGCGCCTACGTGCTGCACAACCGGGCAGGTGGCAGCGCCGACAACATCAACACCACCTACACGGTGAACCTGTCGGGCGAGGTCGCCAACGGCACCTGGAAGCTGCGGGTGCAGGACGCGGCAGCCCAGGACATCGGAAAGATCGACACCTGGACGCTGACCGTCTAGGAACGCGATAACCAGAGCCGCTGCGGGTACCCCTCCCCGCAGCGGCTCTCCCGTGTTCAGAGGTCCAGCAGCTGGTCCAGTTCGGCCAGGGTCCCTGCGGCGTCCCGGTGGTGCACGACGGTCATGCCCAGCCTCGCAGCGGGTACAAGATAGTCCTTGACGTCGTCGACGAAGACGCACGCCGTGGCCGGCACTCCCAGCCTGGCCACCGTCAGCTCGAAGATCCTCGGGTCGGGCTTGCGCAGCCGCACCTGGTCGGAGATCACCACGACGTCGGCCCGGCCCTCCACATCGAACGGCCGGTAGGGATCGAAGTGGCCGGTGCCCCACGAGTTGGACAGGATGGCCACCCGCACTCCGGCAGCCCTGATCCTGGCCAGGCCGGCCAGCATCGCCTCGTCCGGCTCCAGCGCTGCGGCCATCCGCGCGAGCAGGCCCTCCGGCGCGACACCCAGCCGGACCGCCATCTTCTCCTCGAACTCCCGCTGCCCGATCGCGCCCCGCTCCAGATCCCGGCCGAGGTCGCTGGCCACCGCCGAGGCGAGCGTGCCCGGAGGCAGGCCCTCTGCCGCGTCGAATGCCGAGAGGCAGCCCAGGAAACTGCTGGTCAGCACGCCGCCGAAGTCGGTGATCAGTGCTTTCACGACTCTGAGCCCCTGGCCTTGGCGTCCAGCGAGTCCGCCTTCACCGCGATCACCTCGCGCCGCAGCGCCCGCCCGGCCGCCGAGCCCGTGGCCAGCGCCCGCTGGGACAGCGTGTCGAGCCGGCTGAGGTTCTGCGCGTGCTGCACCTGGAAGGCCATCGCCAGTGCGGCGCTCGCGTCCGCACAGGAGCCGTCGACCTCCCCTGCGCCGAACCGCGCCTCCGCCCGGTCGAGCAGCGCCGTGCACTTGTGCCGCTGACTGCTCTCGTCGAACCGGCTGATCGCCGCGTCGAGTAAGGGCTCCGCCTCGCGGAACTTGCCCAGCCGCACCAGATCCCCGCCCTCGTAGGCCAGCAGCTTGTCCCCGTTGAACCCGCCGAGCCCCAGCCAGACGCTGTCGTCGCCCGGCACGTGCTCCAGGGCCGAGCGGGCCTCGGCGAGGCGTTCCCGGCAGCCGCGCTCGTCGCCGAGGGACGCGTGCCGTTCCGAGGCGACGGCAGCCACCCAGGCCCGGGTCTCCCACGAGGCGCCGGTCGCCGCCACCTCGCAGCCCAGCTCGGCGAACTCCAGCCCGTCCTGGTGCCGCCCGGCGCCGTAGGACACGGCGAAGCTCTTCGCGCCCAGCGTCACGGCCTGCAGCTCCGGATCGTCGAGGCTCCTGGCGGCCTTCCAGCACAGGTCCAGATACGGCTGTGCCTGGTCGCGCCATCCAAGATCCATCATCAGGAGTACCGCGACGAGGGAGGCCATCTCGCCAGCCGTGCTGAGGATCGCGGCGTGCTGGGCCGCCGACCGGCTGCCCGGCCGCATCGCGAGTGCCCGGCCCAGGTGGGCGCGGGCGGCGGGCATCAGCTCGGAGGACGGCACGGAACGATAGGACCGCCGGTACTCGGCGGACACCCGGCGCAGGGCGGCGATCGCCTCGGGATCGGCGGGCCCGCCGGGCGCTGGCGGCAGGTCCAGCGCACCCAGGCCCGCGGCTGCCGCGGCTGTCCCCGCAAGGAATGTCCGCCGCAGCATCTCACTCCAGTCATCGACGTTCCCCGCTGGAAGTCTAGCCGCGAGCCGCTCCTGGCTGCGATAGGCGGAGATCAATGCGCCGTTACCCGACAGTGCCGCGTCGCACCGCTCGGCCAGCCGGAGCGACCCCGGCTGCCTGCCGTGTTCCACATGGGAGATGTAGGTGTAGTCGAAACTCGTCGCCGAGCCGAGCTGCCGCAGGGACAGCCCGCGCTGCGCCCGTAGCCGCCGCAGCGCCCGGCCGAACGTATCACCGTCCACAATGGCCTCGCCCGTAGCCTGGAGGAAGCCGCACGCGTATCGGCCGGAAGCCGTTGTTGGTCAACGCCTCAGCCAACGGCAGCCAACTTCCGTAAGCCGCACTGTATGGAAGACGCTACTCAGGACGGGTGGATGATCGCCAGACCCAGCCACAGGAGATCTGCCAGCCGCCGGGGGGAATGCCAGGGGCGCGGTAGTCGGATGAAGCAGGGCCGGCCGCCGTGCCCCTTCCAGCGCTCAGGCTTCGCCTGGCCGGGCGAAGCCCAGGATCACAGCTTGCGGACGACGACGCCGAGGAGCTGGTCGGCCGGTACGTAGCCGCAGTGCCGGGAGTCGAAACTGAGTTCCTGGTTGTCGCCGAGGATCACCAGCCGCCCCGGCGGCACCCGGTCGCCGGCCGCCAGCAGCAGCGCTGGTTCGAGGCCGGCCGGTACGGGATCACCCGGCAGAGCCGCCGCCCGGTTGACCAGCCAGCGGAGCGCCTTGTCCGCACCCGGCTGCCGGTCGATCACCACGATCTCGCCCCGGCGTACCCGGTTCAGCCTCCGCCGCCGCACCAGCACCCGGTCGTCGTTGCGCAGGGCCGGCTCCATGTTCGCGCCGGACACCGTGACGACGGCGAACTGGCTGCGGAGCACCCCGCACACCACCCCGGCCGTGACCAGCACCCCCGCGATCACCAGTAGCGGTGTCATCGGCGGCACCACGCATCCCACAGCGTCCCATCCAGACCACGGGACGGCGGGCGGGACAGCTGCCGGGCAGGCTCGGCGGCCGCCGGGCCGGGCGCGGCGTGAGCCCCCGGCGGGGCGCCGGTCTGGCCGCCGGTGTGACCGTGCGGGCTGACCAGGTAAGACATGGGCCTCCCCTTCCTGTGACGCCGGCGGGCACGCGAAGGACAGTCCGCGCCCGCCGGGCGGTGACGCCAGAGTGCACTGTGGACCTGGCACAGATCTTGCAACGATCTGGCAGCCGTTGAACCACGGCCGGCCGCGATGCTGCAATCTGTGGCTCACGCGCCAGCCATCGCCACGCCACCGGAGGAGGAGACATGCTCGACGTCGGCCTCCTGGGCACTGTGACTGTCAGTGTTGACGGCGGGCAGGCCGAAGTCGGCTCGGGCAAGCAGGCGTGCTTCGTCGCGGCTCTCGCCCTGTACGCGGGCCAGCCGGTCCCGATGGACACGCTGATCAGCCGGGTGTGGGGCGAGGCGCCACCGCCGGCTGTCCGCAGCACGCTCTACAGCCAGATCGCCCGGATCCGCCGGCTGATCCCGGCCGGGCTGATCGCCAGGCGCGGCGGCGGGTACGTCCTCGACGTCCCGTTGTCCAGCGTGGACGTGTTCCGGATGCGGGCACTGGCCGCCGAGGGTTCGGCGGCTGCCTGCTCCGGTGACCTGGCCGGGGCCACGGCGCTGTGGCGGGAGGCGGCGGCGCTGTGGCGTGGCCCGGCGCTGGCCGGGGCGACCGGTGACTGGGCCGACCGGACCAGGGCCGGGCTCGACCAGGAACGCCTCGCGCTCCTCGGCCAGCTCCACGACGCCGAGCTGGCCCTCGGCAGGCACGCCGAGATCGTCGCGGCCCTGGCCGGGCTGGTCGCTGAGTATCCGCTGAACGAGCCGCTCACCGGCCAGCTCATGCTCGCACTGCACCGCTCCGGCCGCACGGCCGAGGCACTGGACCGGTACGCGCAGGCCCGCGCCCGGCTCCGCGACGAGCTGGGCACCGAGCCGGGCCCGGCACTGGCTGACCTGCACCAGCAGCTCCTGCTCGGCGCGCCGCCAGCCACGGACCCGGTGCCCTCAGGCGGCCCGGCCGCCCGGCCCCGCCAGCTGCCGGCCGCCGTGCCGAGCTTCACCGGCCGGTCAGCCGAGCTGGCCGAACTGGACGGAGCGGCGGGCATCACCGTCCTCGCCGGTACCGGGGGAGCAGGCAAGACAGCCCTCGCCCTGCACTGGGCGCACCGGGCGGCAGCCGGCTTCCCGGACGGGCAGCTCTTCGTCGACCTGCGCGGCTACTCCCCGGCCCGCCCGCTCCCGCCGGAGGAGGTGCTGAGCCGTTTCCTGCGCGCCCTCGGCGTCCCGCCGGCCCAGATCCCGCAGGAGCCCGACGAACAGGCGGCACTGTACCGTTCGCTGCTCGCCGACCGCCGGATGCTGATCGTTCTCGACAACGCCGCCTCTCCGGCCCAGGTCCGGCAGCTGCTCCCCGGCACGCCACACTCCCGCGTGGTGATCACCAGCCGGGGTGACCTGCGCGGGCTGGCCGCGACGCACGACTTCCGCACCGTCCACCTGGGAGTACTCACCGAGCCGGACGCGGTGGGCCTGCTGACGGGTGTGCTCGGGCCGCTGGCTCCGTCCACGGCGGAGGCCGCGGAGCTGGCGAGGCTCTGCGGGTACCTGCCGCTCGCGCTGCGCCTGGTGGCTGCCGGGCTCGCCGCCGACCCTGACCA
Source organism: Longispora albida DSM 44784 (assembly GCF_000379825.1). Lineage (GTDB taxonomy): Bacteria > Actinomycetota > Actinomycetes > Mycobacteriales > Micromonosporaceae > Longispora > Longispora albida. The sequence continues at coordinate 611,445 of NZ_KB903825.1, read as the reverse complement.
GCGGGCCAGCGACCTCGTGGCCCAGCTCGGCAGCCCGGGGCGGCTCGCGGCGCTGGCCTCGGGCGACGACCCGCAGGCGGCGGTCCGCGCGACCTTTGAGCTGTCGTACCGGGCAGCGGACCCCGAGGCGCGCCGCGTCTTCCGCCTGCTCGGCCTGAGCCCGGCCCCGGAACCCGACCCGGCGGCGATCACCGCCCTCACCGGCACCGACCCGGCCGGAGCGCTCGACCGGCTGGCCGCCGCGTACCTGATCGAGCCGTCCGGGGACCGCTGGCGGCTCCACGACCTGCTCAGGGAGTACGCGGCTGACCTGTCGGCGGCCGAGGACACCCCGGCCGAGCGTGACGCGGCCATCGGCAGGCTGCTCGGCTGGTACCTCGACGCGGCGACCGTGGCCGCGACCCGGATGGACCCCACGCACGTGCGGACCACGGTGCCCGGCCGGGCGGCTCCTGAGTTCGCGGACCACGGGGCGGCGCTGGCCTGGTTCGAGACGGAGCGGCCGGCCCTCGTCGCCCTGGTCGGGCACGCATCGGCTGCCGGGCTGCACAGCCACACCTGGCGGCTGGCGCACACGCTCACCAGGTACTTCCACACACGCGGCTACCTCGCCGACTGGCTCGGCACCGGCAGGCAGGCCCTGACAGCCGCCAGGGAGCTGGCCGAGCCGCACGCCGAGGGCGAGATCCTGAACAGCCTCGGCCTGGCGTACGGCGAGCTGGGCAGGCTCGCGGAGGCCACCGAGTGCCACGAGCGCGCGATCGGGCTCCGCGACACCGCCGGTGACCTGATGGGCCAGGCCCGCTCGCTCGGCAACTTCGGCAACGCCCGCCGGAAGCAGGGCCACACCGCCGAGTCCGTCGGGTACTACGACCGGGCGCTCGCGCTCTTCGAGGAGCTGGGCGACTCGCGCGGCACGGCGATGGTCCTCAACTGCCGGGCCATCGCGTACGTCCACCTGGGACACACCCTGCGTGCGGTCAGCGACTACGAGCAGGCCCTCAAGCTCGTGCTGGACGGTTTCCCGCTCGGCCGGGCCACGCTCCTGCTCAACTACGGCAACATCCTGAGCCGGCGGGGCCACTGGGAACGCGCGATCGGCTGCTTCCACGAGTCCCGCGCGCTCTTCGCCGGGATCGGCGACACGCACGGGGAGGGCGCGTGCGTGGCCACCGAGGCGCACGCTCTGCTCCGCGCTGGCCGGTACTCGCAGGCCGTCGAGGCCGCGCTGGCCGCCGTGGACATGTTCGGCGGGCTCGACGGCCAGCCGGACGTGGCCCGGCCGCACGGTACGGCGGCGGTCGGCCTGGCCCGGCTCGGCAGGCACGAGGAGGCGGCCGCGCACTGTGCGGCGATCCGCGCCCTGGTCATCGGGGCCGGCGATCCGCCACTCTTCCGCGACGTGTTCAACGCGATCGGGGAGTGCGAGCTGGCGGCCGGGGACCCGGCGGCGGAGGCCACCTTCCGGGCCGTCCTCGCGGCTGGGGACGCCGACCTGTACCAGTCGGCGCGGGCCTTGCTGGGGCTGGCGCAGGCGCTGGGAGCCGCTGGCTCGGAGTACCGCAGAGAAGGTCTTGATCTTCTGTCCTACCTGGATCTTCCCGAACCCGGCTGCTGAACGCACGCCGGGGCCGGGCCCGCGTGTCGCGAGCCCGGCCCCGGAACCCCTCAGAGCGTGCGTTCAGGTGCTGGTCAGGCGGCCTTGGCGGTGGTGTAGCCGACGATGTCGGGGTTGGAGCGCTTGATCGCGGTGGAGCCGGTCTTGTGGCGGACCGCGCCGCTCTCGTTGCCGCCGACAGTGTCGATCGTGGTGCTGCCGACCTTCACCACGATCGAGACGTGGTCGATCTTGCCGTCGTTGTTCCAGTCGAACATCACGGCGTCGCCGACCTTGGGCGTGCCGGTCCGGCCGCGGTAGGTGCCGTTGGCCTGGCCGTAGGACTTGAAGCTGGCGGCGAGCGAGTTGGTGCCGGAGGTCTTCGCGCCGGACTTCTTCCAGACCCAGCGCACGAAGTCGGCGCACCACGCCTGGCACGGGCCGTACGGGTTGCAGTTGTTACCGGTCTCCTTGACGCCGACCTGCGTCTTCGCCTTCGCGGCGATCTTCTCGCCCAGGGTGGGGGCCGCGTTGGCCTGGCCTGCGGTCAGGGCGACGATCGCGGTCACGCCGGCCAGCAGGGCGCCGGCCCGCTTCATGGTCAGAGCAGACATGGTGCTTCCCTTCGGTGGGGGTGGCGGGCCGCTCCCGGCTCGGGGCGGCCTCGATGGCACCGAATCTGCCGGGCCCGGTTGAAGAAACGCTGAAGTGCCTGGCCGGCCGTTGTTTGCTCCCCGCAAGTGCCGCAAAAGCGACAGCATTTCGTTCAGTACTCCGTTCAGCGTCCTGTTCAGCACTCGTTCAGTACCGGCGCGCAGGCTTCACCCCATCAAGTCAGCGCTCCACACAGGATGGTGATGACATGCGCAAGTTGGCAGCGTTACTGCTCGGCGGCGTCGTGGTGGCCTCGCTCAGCGGCCTGGCCCAGCCGGCCAGCGCGGCACCGGCGGGCGGGCTCGACGGGGCCTTCACGGCGGCCGGCGCCGAGTACCAGGTGCCCCGCGACCTCCTCGCGGCCGTCGCGTACTCAGAGAGCGGCTTCGACGGCCACCAGGGCCAGCCGAGCGCCAGTAACGGGTACGGGGTGATGCACCTGGTGAGCAACCCGAGCGCGACCAGCCTGGACCGGGCCTCCGTCCTCACGGGCGTCTCCGTCGTCACGCTCCAGAAGGACACCACGGCCAACATCCGTGGCGGTGCGGCCGTACTCCGGGCCTACGCCGACGAGGCCGGCCTGACCCCGGCCGACCGGCAGGACATCAACAAGTGGTACCCGGTCGTCGCCCGGTACGGCAACGCCGCCGACGCGCCCACCGCCCGCCTCTACGCCGACACCGTCTACGAGGCCCTCGGTACCGGGATCAGGGACGCCGCGCACGTCACGCCGCGTACCGTCGCGCCGCAGCGCGGCGAGCTGGCCGGTGTCGCCCCGCTCGGCGAGCTGATGAGCTCCGACTACGGCCCGGCCAAGTGGTCGGCGGCCCACTCGAACAACTACGCCACCGGGCGGGGCGGGAACTCCATCAAGTACGTAGTCATTCACGTCACGCAGGGCTCGTATGCCGGTAGTATTTCCTGGTTCAAGAACGGCAGCGCGAAGGTCAGCGCCCACTACGTGATCAAGTCGAGCAACGGCGAGGTCACCCAGATGGTCCGCAACAAGGACACCGCGTGGCACGCTGGGAACTCGACGTACAACAAGCAGTCGATCGGCATCGAGCACGAGGGCTTCGTGAACGAGGCGAAGTGGTTCACGAACGCGATGTACAAGTCGAGCGCCGCTCTGACCAAGGCGATGTGCAACAAGTACGGCATCCCGAAGACCCGCTCCCGGATCATCGGGCACAACCAGGTCCCCGGCGCCACCCACAGCGACCCGGGCCGGCACTGGAACTGGACGACCTACATGCGCTACGTCACCGCGTAGCCCCGCAGACGTGATGGCCGCTGGACCCCGATCCCAGCGGCCATCACCCTTTTCCGGCGCTTATCGCCCAGGCCCCCGGCAGCGTTACGACCTGTGACCGGCCTCACATGTTCCATTGAGGACAGTCGACGTCCATAATGGGTGACTTGATTCGCTTGGAACGTTCATTCGCAGATCGGGGTCGAATGGATATTCGCATGCTGGGCTCGTTCGAGGTGCACGCCGCAGGGCGAAGTCTCGCCCTGGGCGGCCCGAAACGCCGCTCACTACTCGCCCTACTCGCTCTCCGCAGCAACGCGGTCGTGTCCGTCGAGCAGATCATCGACGGGGTATGGGGCGAAGCCGCCCCGCTGAACGTCCGCAACCAGATCCAGGTGTACGTGTCGGCCCTCCGGCGGTTACTGGCCGAGTCCGGGGCCGGCCGGGACGTGCTCCAGACCCATCCGGACGGTTACCTGCTCAGGACCGGGCCGGCCGCCATCGACTTCCAGCTCTTCGAGACCCGGGTCGCCGCAGCGGAGCGCGCGCTCGCGGCCGGCCAGGTCTCCGAGGCGGCCACCGGCCTGCGCTCGGCCCTCGGCCTGTGGCGCGGCCCGGCCCTCGGCGGCGTGACCGGCAGGTTCGCCGAGGTGGAGGCCGCCAGGCTGGAGGAACGGCGGATCGCCGTCCTCGAGCAGCGGCTCGACGTGGACCTGGCCCTCGGCAGGCACCCGGCACTCATCGCCGAGCTGGTCGGGCTCGTCGACGGGTACCCGCTGCGCGAGGTCTTCCGCGCCCGCCTCATGCTCGCCCTCTACCTGTCCGGCCGGACAGCCGACGCGCTCGGCGTGTTCCGCGCGGCCCGCCGGACCCTCGTCGAGGAACTGGGCATCGAGCCGGGCGAGGACCTGCACCGGCTGGCACAGGCCATCCTCAGCGGACGTGGCGCGGCGGAGCTGGTCGCCGAGCTGGTCCCGGGCACGCCGGCCAGGGTGGTGACCCAGGAGGAGCCCGGGCCGGTGTGCCACCTGCCGGCCGACGTCGGCGGGTTCGTGGGCAGGCAGTCGCAGCTCGCGATCGCGTCCGGGCTGCTCACCCAGGAGGCCGACGGCCCGGCGACCGTGGTCGTGGTCGGGCAGGCCGGGATCGGCAAGTCGGCCTTCGCCGTCCACCTCGGACACCAGGCCAGGCCCGACTTCCCGGACGGCCAGCTCTACGCCAGCCTGCGCGGCACCGAACCAGCCGGGGTCCTCGGCCAGTTCCTCCGGGCGCTGGGCCGGTCCACCCTGCCGGAGAGCCTCGACGAGCGGGTCGCGCTCTACCGCTCGCTGCTCGCCGACCGGCGGGTGCTCGTCGTGCTCGACGACGCGGCCACCGAACGTCAGGTCCGGCCGCTGCTGCCGGGCAGCAGCACGTGTGCCGTCCTCGTCACCAGCCGGGCCAGCCTCGCCGGGCTGGGCGCGCACCGGCTCCAGCTCGGCCGCCTCCCTGAGGAGCAGGCTCTCACCCTGCTCGCCGGGGTGGTGGGCCGGGCGCGGGTCACGGCGGAGCTGGACGCGGCGGCGGAGATCGTGCGGCTGTGCGGGTACCTGCCGCTCGCCGTCCGGATCGCGGCCGTCCGCCTCGCCGCCCGCCCGCACTGGAAGCTCGGGCAGCTCGCCACGGCACTCCGCGACGAGCGCGGCAGGCTCGACGAGCTGGCAGCCGGTGACCTGGAGGTCCGGGCGACCCTGGCGCTCAGCTACGACGAGCTGAGCCCGGAGGCCCAGAGCGCCTTCCGGCTCCTCGGCACGCTCCAGGTCACCGACTTCCCGGCCTGGGCAGCGGCGGCGGTGCTCGACGTGCCGCCACAGCGCGCCGAGCGGATCGTCGACGAGCTGATCGACGTGCACCTCCTCGAACCAGCCGGGAGCGGCCAGCGGTACCGCGTGCACGGCATCCTCCGCGTCTACGCCAGGGAACGCGCCCGCGCCGAGGACCGCGAGCCGGACCTCGACCGGGCGGTGTTCCGGCTGTGCGGGGCGTACCTGGACCTCGCCGAACGGGCCAACGCCCAGCTCGCCAGCGGGTTCCTCGGCACGGCCCCGCACCCGGCCCCCGGCTGGGCGCTGCCCCCGGCGGCGGCCGACGAGCTGACCAAGGACCCGGTGACCTGGTTCGAGGCCGAACGGTCCACGATGGTCAGTCTCGTGCTGCACGCCTGCAAGCTGCGCGACGCGCCTCTGGCCAGCGGGCTCGCCGCGAGCATGGCCTCGTTCTTCGAGGTACGCAACCACTTCGACGACTGGCGGCGCACGCACACCGAGGCGCTGGCCCTGGCGGAGGAGACAGGTGACCGCAGGGCTGCCGTCGCGCTGCACCGCAACCTCGGCGAGCTGCACACCATCCAGGACCGGTACGACTCGGCGATCGAGAGCTTCGAGGCGGCGCTGGCCGACGCCCGGGTACTCGCCGACCCGCACCACGAGGCAGCCTGCCTGGCCGGGCTCGCGCACCTGCACCGGATGCGCGGGCAGTACGCGATCGCGGTCCGGTTCTTCGAGCAGGCCGCTGAGCTGTGCCGGCGGCTCGGCAACCCGGCCGGTGAGGCGTACGCGGCCAACGGCATCGGCACGGCGCTCCGCGAGCAGCGCCGCCCGGACGAGGCCGAGACCTGGCACCAGCGGGCGCTGGACGGGAGCCGGGTGGCCGGGTACAAGCCGGGGGAGGCGCACTCGCTGCGCAGCCTCGGCCTCGTGCACCTCGACCGCGGCAGGCTCGACGAGGCCGAGGCCTGCCTGTCGGCCTCCCGCGAGGTCTACGCGCAGACCGGTGACCGGCTCAGCCAGGCGCACACCGTCCTCACGTTCGCCGAGCTGAGGCTCCGCCGGGGACAGCTGCCGGCCGGTGAGGCGATGCTCGCCTGGTGCCTCATGGTGTACCAGGAGCACGACCAGTCCTTCGGCCGCGCGCTGGCCCTGCGCAGGCTCGCCGCCGCGCACCTGTCGGCTGGCCGCACGGACTCGGCCCGTGGCTGCCTCACCGAGGCGCTGCGCGTGTGGCGCCGGCTGCGCACGCCTTACTGGCTGGCCGATTCGCTGGACGTGCTCGTCGCGCTCGAGAACTACTTCGAGAACGAGGCGGAGGCCAACGGCGCCCGGCAGGAAGCGCAGAAGCTGCGCGGGACACTCGTGAAGTCCGGGCGGGCGGTGATGGAGCCTATTGCTCCGGTGAGTACCGGCTGAGGGTTTTACAGGCAATTGTGGCCGCAGCGATAAAGACTCCGCTGCGGCCACGCGCTTTTCCCCGATGCCCCGGCATACTTATCCTCCACTGAGGAGGTAGCTAAGTGCTGTGCGCTGAGGATTATCGGACAATAGCCCAGTCCCAGGTCAGCCCGGAGATCTGGGATTTTGTCGACGGCGGTTCCGGTACGGAGCTGACACTGGCGGCGAACGACCGGGCATTCAGCCAGATCGCATTCCGGCCGCGCGTGCTGGTCGACGTGTCTGTTGTCGACACGGCCACGACTCTGCTCGGCGCAGCGGTCCCTTCCCCTGTGGTGATCGCCCCGACCGCGTACCACCAGCTGTGCCATCCGGACGGCGAGGTCGCGACAGCGGCGGGCGCGCGCGGGAACCTGTATGTGGTGAGCATCTTCTCCAGCCAGCCGCTGGAGGAGATCGCCAGGGCCGCGACGGGCCCGCTGTGGCTCCAGCTCTACTGGCTCAAGGACCGGGGCGCGCTCGCGGCGCTGGCCCAGCGGGCGGAGGCTGCCGGATTCCGCGCGCTCGTCCTCACCGTCGACGCGCCCCGGATCGGCAAGCGGCTCCGCGACCTGCGCAACGGCTGGGCGATCCCGGAGGGCATCGAGGCGGTGAATCTCGACGCGGCGCTGATGGGCTCAGCGCACATCAGCAAACAGGGGTCCTCCGGCCTGGCCGTGCACGCCGCGGAGGCCTTCGACCAGACCATCACCTGGGCTGACCTGGAGTGGCTGCGCGGCGTGACCAGCCTGCCGATCGTCCTCAAGGGCATCCTGACCGCCGAGGACGCCCTGCTGGCCGCCGAGCACGGCGTGTCGGCCGTCGTCGCCTCCAACCACGGTGGCCGCCAGCTCGACCCCGCCGTCACCGGCCTGCACGCGCTGCCGGAGATCGCCGAGGCCGTGGCAGGCCGCTGCCAGGTGATGGTCGACGGCGGCGTGCGGCGCGGCTCGGACGTCTTCGCGGGCCTGGCGCTCGGCGCTGACGCCGTGCTGCTCGGCCGCCCCGTGCTGTGGGGCCTGGCCGCCAGGGGCGCGCACGGAGTCGGGGGAGTCATGGATCTGATCACGAGCGAACTGGAGCACACGATGGCCCTCACCGGCCGGGTCAGCATCGCGGGCATCGACCGGACGGCGGTCGCCTGATGGACATCATCCGCGAGCAGCTGCACGCCTCTGTCTCGGACCCAGTGTCATCATCGATGAATTTCCTCAACGAGGTCGCCGAACGCTTTCCCAGCGCGATATCCCTGGCGGCCGGGCGTCCGTTCAGCGCCTTCTTCGACCCGGACGACATCACCAAATACATTTCTTTGTACCGGCAGCACCTTGCCGATTCCGGCCAATCCCCTGAGTCGATCCGCGACGCGCTCATGCAGTACGGCAGGACGAACGGCCAGATCCACGGCATCATCGCCCAGCTGCTCGCCACCGACGAGAACGTGCACGTGGCGCCCGAGGCCATCGCGGTCACCGCTGGCTGCCAGGAGGCGATGGTCATCGTCCTGCGCGGGCTGTGCGCAGGCCCCGAGGACGTTCTCCTGGCCGCGTCCCCCTGCTACGTGGGCATCACCGGAGCCGCGCGTCTCCTCGGCATCGAGGTCGTACCCGTGCCCGAGGGCTCCGGTGGCCTCGACCCCGCCGAGGTCACCCGGGTCGCCGCCGAGGTACGCCGCGCGGGCAAGCGCCCGAAGGCCCTGTACATGGTGCCGAACTTCTCCAACCCTTCCGGGGTCTCGCTGCCCGTCGCGACCCGGCAGGCGCTCCTGGACGCCGCGGCGGAGGCCGGGCTGCTGATCCTGGAGGACGACCCGTACGGCCTCTTCGGCCTGTCCGCCGACCCGGCCCCCAGCCTCAAGTCGCTCGACACGGACCGCCGTGTGATCTACCTGGGCTCCTTCGCCAAGTCGGTGTTCCCCGGCGCCCGGGTCGGTTTCCTGGTCGCGGACCAGCAGGTCGTGGACAGCGCTGGCCGCCGGACGACGCTGGCAGCCGAGCTGTCGGCGATCAAGAGCATGCTGACCGTGAACACGTCCCCGATCAGCCAGGCCGTGATCGGCGGATTCCTGGTCGAGTCCGGCTACAGCCTGCGCGCCGCCAACGCGGACAAGATTGCTTTCTACCAGCAGAACCTGCGCACTCTTCTCTCCGCATTGGACACGCATCTCGGCGCCATTCCCGGAGTGTCGTGGAATGTGCCCGACGGCGGTTTCTTCGCGGTAGTGGACGTACCGGTACGCGCGGACGAGGCTTTCCTCGAACGTTCGGCGAGCAAACACGGCGTGCTGTGGACACCGATGAGCTTCTTCTACACGGACGGTGGCGGGAGCAGCTCACTGCGCCTGTCGTGCAGCTGGCCACGGCCGGAGGAGATCACCGAAGGCGTACGGCGGCTGGCACAGTCTCTAGTGGACGAAATGCGGGACGTGTAATCGACAGGCGCGAGCCCTTGACTTGGCTCCATAGTGGCCCGATGCTGTTCCCTGTAAGGCACGTAGTAATCACGAGAAGGGAGAGTCACATGACTCGTCGTGAGGTTGACCCGAGCACCAGTGACGCCAAGTTCGAGGTTGAGGTTCGCGAGGTCGCGTTCGAGGTTGAGGTTCGCGAGGTTGCGCTCTAAGCGCACCCCCGGGACTAACACATAACGCAATATCCGATGGGCCCCACGCACGCGTTGCGCGGGGCCCATCGGCCTTTCTGTCTCCAGGAGACGATGCGCATGGAACGACCTCTCGTACTGATCGTCCGCGGCGGGGGCCGGGCTTTCCGGGAATACATGTACAAAGCAATGTCCTCCCAGTATCGGCTGCACTACCTCACGGGTGTCGAACCGACCTGGGAGAAGGAGTACGTCACGGCCTGGACGGTCGCCGAGGACACCACGGAGCTGGACGACGCGCTGGCGGCAGCCAGAGCCATCCACGAGGCGACGCCGCTGGACGGGGTCGTCACGTGGGACGAGGCCCGGGTCGTGCACGCCGCGCACATCGCCGAGCAGCTCGGCCTGCCCGGCCCCGGGGCCGCCGCCGCGATGCGCTGCCGCGACAAGCACCAGACCCGTGAGGCCCTGGCGGCAGCCGGGGTACCCCAGCCGCGATCCATCCAGGTCACCTCGCTGGAGGAGGCACGCCAAGCCGCCGCCGGCATCGGCTACCCGGTCGTCGTCAAGCCCAGCGACCTGCTGCTCAGCATGGGTGTGGTCGCCGTCGACACCCCCGGCGGACTCGACGCGGCGTACGCCGCCGCGACCAGTGTCGCCGTCCCCGGCAGGGCAGACTACGTCGCCCGGCCGCTCGTCGAGGAACGCGTCACCGGGTACGAGATCAGTGTGGACTGCTCGGTGCACGAGGGCGAGGTGACCGTCCTGTGCCTGGCCCGCAAACGCGTCGGCTTCCCGCCGTACTGCGTGGAGATCGGCCACACGGTCGACGCCGCCGACCCGCTGCTCACCGACGCCGAGCTGCTGAAGGTCCTGCACGACGCGCACGCGGCCCTCGGCTACCGGACCGGCAACACGCACACCGAGATCATGATGACGCCGGACGGTCCCCGGATCATCGAGGTCAACGGCCGGGTCGGCGGGGACCTGATCCCGTACCTGGGCGAGCTGGCCACCGGCGTGGACACCGGCCTGAACGCCTGCGCCGTCGCGTGTGGACAGCCACCGTCGGCCGAGCCTGCCCGGGGGCGGGTCGCTGGCGTGCGGTTCTTCTGGGCCGAACACGATGGCACCGTGATCGAGTCGGTGCGCTTCGACTTCGGGCCCTCGGGCCAGCCGGCCGCGATCGACCAGCTGTCGGCTTTCGCGAAGCCCGGCTCCGTACGCGGCCCGGCCAAGGGCACCTTCGACGGCCGGATCGCTCTGGCCACCGCCGTGGGGGAGAGCCTGGCCGAGGTCGAGGCGGCCCTGGACGCCGCGGGAGCGGCGTTGCGGGTCAACGCGTAGCACAGCGGAGGGCTCCGTCCGGGCACCGCCGGACAGAGCCCTCCGCTCTCACTACTTGTGCTTGATCACGATCTTGCCGGCCGCGGCCTGTGCCGCGTCCAGTGCCTCCGGCACGCTGACCGCGAAGGCGAAGATCTGGCCGACCCGGTCCCAGGAGTTGCGGAGTTCGCGGGTGGTGTCGCCGGGCTTGACGCTCACGGCGGCGAAGTACACGTGCTCGACGGACTTGGCTTCGTCCAGCCCCGTGATGCTCTCCACCTCCCCCGCCTCGGTGTGCAGGAACCAGGTGACCCCGGCCCGGGCCGGGCCCTCGGGGGCGGGCTCCGAGGGCTGCCCGAGCATGATCTGCGCGTACCGGGGGACGAAGTCGATCGGCCAGGAGTTCTTGACCAGGTCGACGATGCCGTCACCGGGCATCCGGCCGGCGCATTCCACCAGGTACGGCTGCCCGTCCCGGACGATCCACTCGCAGTGCAGCACGCCGGATCGGAAGCCGGTGGCCGTCACGACCCGCTCGGTCGCGGCGATCATCTCGGCCGCCACGTCCTGCGGCAGGTCACCGGGGATGACGTGTCCCAGCTCGACCGGCTGCGGGCCCGGGTAGAGGATCTTGCCGGTGATGTTGGCGAACTCGTTCACGCCGTCGCGGACCAGCATCTCGACGCTGAACTCCTCGCCGGCCACGAACTCCTCGGCGAGCATGTGCATCGGCAGGCCACGGTCGGGCACGACCTTGCCCTCGTCCTGCGACGTGGCGGCGATCCAGGCCGCGTCGATCTCCGAGGCGTCCCGGACGATCCGGGTGCCGACCGAGCCCTGCCGGTTCGACGGCTTGAGGATGATCGGGCAGCCGTGCTCCGCCGCGAAGGCCTTCACCTCCTCCGGCCCGCCGACGTGGGCGGAGGCCGGGTTGAGCACACCGGCCGCGGCACTGGCGACCCGGAGCATGGCCTTGTCCCGCAGGAGCTGGGCCGCGCCGAGCGTCGCGCCCGGCACCCCGTACCGCTCGGCGAGCCGGGCGGCGAACGGCACCGCGTACTCGACGGCCGGGATGACCGCCGTGACGCCGAGATCGGGGTGTTCGAGGTAGAACCGGTCGGCGGCCGCCTCCAGCTGGTACTCGAAGGGGACCAGCTCGTGCACGACCGGGTGGGCGGACGTGCGGGCCTCGACGTTGGCGTTACGGATGATGTCGGGTTCCTCGATGACCATGACCGAGCCCTCCGGCTGGCAGGCTCCGAGGGAGTTGAGCATGGTCAGCAGGTAACCAGCGACGAGAATCATGGTGTGTCTCCGAACCAGGTGCGCAGGGCCTCCGCGGCCTCGGCCAGGGCGCGGCGGCCGCCGTCGAGCGTGCCGGACATCGCGAAGAAGCCGTGCACCATGCCCTCGTACCTGCTGAGCGTCACCGGGACCCCGGCGGCCCGCAGTTTCTCGGCGTACTGCTCGCCCTGATCGCGGATCGGATCGTACTCCGCCGTGATCACGAGCGCGGCGGGCAGCCCGCTGTGGCTTTCGGCCCGCAGCGGGGAGGCGAGCGGGCTGGCGCCGTCGGCCGGGCTGGACAGATAGTGGTTCCAGTACCACGCCACCGATGTCTGGTTGAACAGGAACGGGTCGGTGTTCTCGCGCAGCGAGGCGGTATCGGAGAAGTAGTCGGTATTCGGATACACCAGGAGCTGGCCGGCCAGCTGCGGCCCGTTGTTTTCCTTGAGCAACAGGGTCACGGCGGCTGCGAGATTGCCGCCGGCGCTATCCCCGCCCACCGCGATGCGGCCGGGGTCGGCTCCGAGCTCCTTGGCGTTCGCCGCGACCCACTCGACCGCGGCATGGCAATCGTGCACCGCCGCAGGGAACTTCGCTTCCGGAGCCAGGCGATATCCCACGGTGATAACCATGCAGGAAGCCGCATTGGCAAGGTTCCTGCAGATACCGTCCGCTGTGTCGATACTGCCGAGTGTCCAGCCGCCGCCGAAGAAATAGATCAAGACCGGCAATGGCTCCGTGCTTTCCGGCTGGTAGATCCGGATCGGCAATTCGCCGTGAACCCCGGGAATGGCCCGGTTCGTCACCTGGTGCACGGGCTCCGGATCGCCGCCGGCCGCGCGGATGGAGGCCAGATCCGCCTCCCTGGCCTCGGCGAGAGTGAGGGTATAGAGCTGCGGGGTGCTGTTTCGCATCCTGAGCGCCCGCATTGCCTGCACTTGCGGATCGAGTGGTGCCACGAGCTCACTCTCCAATGTGGTCTGCTATCGGCCGTCCTGGGGGGATTTTGCCCGGAGGTGGCGCAAAGGAAAGATTAACCAGGTGTTATTTGACGCACGGATCGTAAACCAGGTGCCTGTCGAATTCCAGTATTGCTGAACGTTGAAACCCGTTGGTACGCTGCCGTCCACGGGGAGGCGATCCAGTGTGGACGCCTATAGATCCACTGATCCATAGTGTACGGTCACAACGCCAGTCAGCACATACGGCAATTCGCCTGCGCGATAAAGATGAACCCCGCATGGAGCCTCGATGAGCATAATTGGATCGGCAGACCACGAACCGGTCGCTGCTTCCGGCTGGGTTGACGAAGTGCTGCTTTCCGGCCCGGACAATGAAGTCTGTCTTTTCCTCGGCGAGCCGGTCGACCGGCTGGCCCTCAAGCGGGAGATCGCCGAGCGGCAGGCCCGCCTGACCGCCGCCGGCCTGCGCGCGGGCGGCACGGTCGCCCTGCGCCTGCCCCCGTCGCTGGCCTACATCGCCAGCCTGCTCGCGGCCTGGCGGATCGGCGCCCAGGTGAGCCTCCTCGACCACCGGCTGACCCAGCACGAGATCGACAAGGCGCTGGAGCGGCTGAGCCCGCAGGTCGTCGTCGCGCCAGAGAAGGTCACCGGCGGCGCGCTCCGCGCCTTCGTCGAGGTGCTGGAGAGCGTCCAGCCGTACCCGGGCCGCCCGGCCCAGACCCCGCACGCCGTCATTCAGCTGAGTTCCGGCTCCACCGGTCCGTCCAAAGTGATTGGCCGGACGGCTGGAAACCTGATCGCTGAAATCCAGCGGTACACGAAGATGGACGGGGTGCCGCAGCGCGGTGAGCGCACGGTGCTGCTCGCGTCGATGGTGCACGTGCTGGGCCTGGTCGGCGGCCTGCTGTACGGGCTGCACGCCGGTGTCCGGCTCGACGTGCCCGAGCGGCTGACCGTGGACAGCATCCTCAAGGCTGTGGCCGCTGACCCGTCCCCGGCCACGATCATCGGCGTGCCGTTCCACATCGAGCTGCTGGCTTCCGTGGAGGCTCCGCCGGCCCTGCCGCAGCTCAAGCGGATGACGACCGGCGGCGAGCTGGTCCGTGCGGAGGTCTCGCAGGCTTTCGTCGCCAAGTACGGCGTGGTCCTGGGCAACATGTACGGGATGACCGAGGTCGGCGTGATCGGCACCGACCTGTTCGGCGAGCACCGGCCGTCGATCAGGCCGGCTCCGGGCATCGTGGTCCGCGAGCAGGACGGCGAGATCCAGATCGGGATGCCGGCCTCGCCGTACATCGGGCTCTCGGATCCGGCGCGGTGGAGCGACGGCTGGCTGTCCACGAAGGACGCCGGCGAGGTCGACGCCGAGGCCGGGCTGGTCACGATCCGGGGCCGGCTGGACTCGCAGGTGTCGGTCGGCGGGCTCAAGGTCGACCTGACCGAGGTCGAGCACACCCTGGCAGCCCTCCCGGGCGTGGCGAGCACGGTCGTCGTGTTCGACAGCGGCATCGAGGCGTACGTGGTCCTGTCGGACCCGGCAGCCGCCGGGACGCTGGAGGCGGAGCTGGCCCAGCGGCTGGCGGCCTACAAGCGCCCCCGGGAGATCCACGTCGTCGAGCAGCTGCCGCGTACCGCCACCGGGAAGCTGGTCAGGGACCGCGCAGCCCTCAGGGAAACGACATGACCTCCGGGTCAGCGGAGGCGCAGGACCGCCGGGGCCGTGCTGGCCACCGCGAGTACAGCGCCGCCGGTGACCAGGCCGGCGACGTGCAGGCCGTCGGGCCCGGGTACCAGCTCGGGGGAGGGCGGCAGCGGCACCGGCCGGTAGCGCCCGCCTTCGCGCATGCCCAGCCCGAGCGCCTTTCCCATGGCTTCCTTGGCCGTCCACAGCTTCAGGAAGGCCAGGGCCTGCCCGGCCTCCTCGTGGCCGTGTACCCAGGCGGCCTCGGCGGGCAGCAGCCAGCGCCGCGCCAGCCCGGCCACCGGCAGGGAACGCTGGGCCTCGGCGTCGACGCCGACCGGCCCGGCCGCGCTGACCGCGACCGCGACCAGGCCCCGGCCGTGGCTCACGGAGACATGCAGGCCGCTGACACCGGTGAGGAGGGGGCGGCCGCCCGGCTCGTAACCGACGCCGAGCGCGGCCACCGGCACCCCGCAGGCACCGGAGGCGGCGGCCAGCAGCAGGTCACGGGCGGCTTCCCGCTCGGTGCCTGGCTGGGCTCCGGTACGGACCCAGACGGACAGTTCTTTCACGGAAGGAAGTACAGCTTATGAGCAAGGACGTGCGCCAGTTCGTCGTCGAGACGCTGGAAGAGATGAACTACGACGTGGAGGGCCTGACCGACGAGACCACCCTCGGCCCGGCAGGCGTCGACCTCGAGTCGCTCGCGCTGGCCGAGCTGGCCGTGCGGGTCGAGGAGGAGTTCGGCGTGAAGTTCAACGAGGACGAGTCCGAGCAGATGGCCGTCATGACGGTCGGTGAGTTCTCCGCGTTCGTCAACGGCCGGCTGGCCGCCGCCCAGTGAGCACGATCGCCCGCGAGGACGTGCTGTCCATGCTCGCGACGTACGGCAACCGCACAGCGGCCGACGTCAGGGAACGCATCGACTCGCTCGAGCTGGCCTGGCTGATCCACCAGGTCGAGCAGCGGTACGGCGTCGAGCTGGATCTGGATGATGATGTTCTGGCCCGAATGTCCACTGTGGACAACGCGGTGACCGCGCTCGGGGAAGTGCTGGCGGAGGACTGAGTGACACGCAGGGTTGCGATCACCGGCCTGGCGGTGTCCAGTGCCTTCGGCCGGGGCGGCGAGCCGCTGCTGGCCGGGGCGCTGGCCGGCAGGCCGGCCTTCGCGCCGGTCCGGCGGTTCGACGTGTCCGGCCGCAGGGTCGGCGTCGCCGCCACCTCGGACAGCGACGGCTCGCTGCTGGACGAGCTGGCCTGGGCAGTGTCCGCAGCCGCGGGCGAGGCCGGGGCTGCGGAGGGCACGCCGCTGCTCCTCGCGGTGCACGGCGACCCGGGCCAGCCCCGGGTCGATCCGGGTGAACGGGTGGCCTTCTCGCCCGCGGCGTTCGCCCGGCGGCTCGGTGACGCCACCGGTATGCGGGCGGAGCGGGTCTACACGAGCGCGTGCGTGGCCGCGAGCACGGCGCTGGCCGATGCCGCAGCCGCGATCGTGCGGGGTGCTGGCCGGGTCATCGTCGCGGGCGGCTACCTGGTCGAACAGGACCAGTTCGCCCTGTTCGACGCTGGGCGCGCACTGGCCGTCGATGGCCAGGTCCGCCCATTCAGTACCGGCCGGAGCGGCCTCCTGCTCGGCGACGGCGTGGCCGCCGTCGTGCTGGAGCCCGCCGGCACCGCCCGGCACGTGCTCGGCACGCTCGACGGCTGGGGCCGCTCGGGCGACGCGCACCACGTCGTGCAGCCACACCCGGACGGCGAGGGTCTGGCCCGCGCGATCAGTGCCGCGCTGTCCCGGGCCGGGATCGGTCCGGCCGGCGTGGGTTACGTCAACGCGCACGGCTCCGGTACGCCGTACAGCGACGTGGCCGAGACGGCAGCCCTGCACAGGGCCGGGCTCGGCGCGACGCCGATCAGCTCGACCAAGTCGGTGCACGGGCAGGCGCTCGAAGCCTCCGGGATCCTGGAGCTCGCGGTGACCCTGCTGGCGCTGCGGGCCGGGCAGCTCCCGCCCAACGCCGGGTACCTCGGGCCGGACGCCGGCTGCGATCTCAACCTCGTCCTGGAGCCGCAGCCGGTGACCTCTCGTTACGCCGTCAGCCTCAATGCCGCGTTCGGTGGCGCGAACACCGCGCTGGTGGTGGGTGCCCCGTGACCCTCGTGACCGTGGCCGAGGCGAGCTGGCCGGCCGGACAGACCCCGCCGGGGCTGCCCGGGTTCGTGCTGTCGCAGTTCAGCCCGCTGGCCGCCGCGACGGCGGAGCGCTGCCTCAGCCAGTACACAGAAAAAGATCTTGAACGGACAGCGGTGATCCTGGTCAGCACCAGCGGTGACCTGGCAAGCGCCGTGGGCGTGGCCGAGGCGGTCGACGCCGGCAAGCGGATCGGGCCGTTGCTGTTCTTCCAGTCGGTGCCCAACGCCGTGGCCGGGCACATCGCGGCCAGGCACGGCCTGTCCGGCCCGGTGGTCAGCCTGTGCCCGCTCGGCGAGCCCCTCGACGAGGGCCTGGAACTGGCCGCGCTGCTGATCGCCGACGGCGACGCCGGCTCGGCGCTGATCGTCCATGTCGAACTCGAACCCTGCAACGCATTCGCGGTGCTCGTCCGTGGAGGAGAAGACCTGTGACTACCAAGAGCCTGCGGGGTGCACTGGCTGCCGACCCGTTCATCGGGGCAGGCAACGTGCTCGGCACGGTGCTGGCGCACGGCGCTGACCCGGACGGCCCCGGCCTGACCTTCGACGTGGACGTGGACGGCCACCCGGCCTACGAGGTGATGAGCCTCGGCAAGCTCGACGAGCGCGTGAACGCCCGCGCCGCCTGGCTGCACGCCCACGGCATCGGCCGCCGCGACGTGGTCGCCGTGTGGACGACCACGGCAGCCGACCACATCCTGAGCTTCCTCGCCCTCAACCGGCTCGGCGCCATCCCGGCCCTGATCAACGGGAACCTGAGCGGGGAGATCGCCGGCGAGTACATCCGGCGGCTGCGCGCCACGGGCGTCCTGACCGACGCCAGGCACCGCGAGCTGCTCGGCGACCAGGAACTCAACGCCCCGCACCTCGGCGACCTGGCCGAGCTGGGCACCGGCGACCCGGCCCTGGCCCCGGAGCCCTACCAGCACCACCAGGACGACCCGATCGTCATCACCCACTCCTCGGGCACCACCGGCCTCCCGAAGGCCGTCGTCGCCTCGCACAGCTCCCTCTTCGCCGCCACCCGGCACCTGCTGACCATGCCGCAGGCCCAGGGCGTCGACCGCATCCTCAACGCCCTGCCGGCCCCGCACACCGCCACGATCCTCATGGTGAACCAGGCCCTCGGCAACCGCGCAGAGTTCCTGGCGCTGTCCTCGCAGGCCGGGGAGTACGTGCTGGAGCACATCGAGCGGTGGAAGCCGCGCGGCGTGTTCGGCTTCGCGGTCACCTGGGCCGAGCTGAGCCGCTTCGACCTGGGCAAGCACGACCTCGACTCGGTCCGCATCTGGTTCAACACCGGCGACTGCGCGCACGAGGCGCACATCCGGCCGCTGGTCGCCGTCGGCTCCCACGTGACCGTCACCCGCGAGGGCAAGGTGACCGTGCCCGGCTCGCGGTTCATCGACGGGCTCGGGTCGACCGAGATGGGACACTCGATGTTCCACATCACCCACGGCGTCGGTACCGAGCGCTACGGCCGGTGCATCGGCAAGCCGTACCTGTTCGCCGACATCGCCGTCCTCGCCCTCGACGGCTCGGTGCTCGGCCCGAACCAGACCGGCCACCTGGGCGTGAAGTCCCCGACCCTGGCCCCCGGCTACTGGAACGACTCGGTCACCACCTACCGCGCCCGGCTCAACGGCTACTACCTGACCGGCGACCTGGTCTACCGGGACTCCGACGGCTACTACTTCCACCTGGACCGGGCCGTCGACTCGGTGATCATGCCCGACGGCAGCTACCTGCACACCTCGCTGTCGGAGGAGCGGATCCTCGCCGCGGTACCCGAGGTCCGCGACTGCACCGTCGTCGCGGTGTCCACAGGGGACACCGTCACCACCGACGTGCTCGTCGTCCTCGGCGACGCGGTCTCCGAGCTGGAGGAACGGGTCCGTGAGGCCCTCGGCGCGGCAGGCTCCACGCTGCGCCGGGTCGTCATCGTCTCCGAGTCCGACATCCCGACCGGCGCGACCGGCAAGGTCCGCAAGCTCGTCCTCCGCGAGCGTCACGCTGCGAGCATGGCATGACGGTCCCAGGCGTCACCATCACGGGCATCGGCCTGTTCACCCCGGTCGGCCGGGGCGCCGACGAGGTGTTCGGCGCCATGCTGACCGGCAGGTCGGGCATCGTCCGGCCACCGGAGGAGCACCCGGTGCACGGCTCGATCGAGGTCGCGGGCATCGCGGCACCTGTCGAGTCCAAGGGCCTGTTCTCCGGCCCCGAGGTGCGCACCATCGACCGGGTGACGCTGCTGGCGGTACTGACGGCCGGCGACGCGCTGGCCGACGCCGGGATCGAGGTCGGCAGGGATGTCGACCCGTACCGGATCGGCGTGATCGGGGCCGGGGTCGGCGGCATCGCCACCCTGGAGAACCAGATCGTGGCCCGCAGCATCAAGGGCCGCGCGGCGATCAGCCCGTACCTGCTGCCCGGCACCCTACCCAACATGGCCTCGGCCCGGATCGCCATCCGGCACGGCATCCGCGGCTACAGCTCCACCGTGGCCACGGCGTGCGCGGCCGGCGCGCAGGCGATCGCCGAGGCCGCCCGGCTGATCAGGGCCGGCGAGGCCGACGTGATGATCGCCGGCTGCTCGGAGGCCCCGCTCTTCCCGACCTTCGCCGAGACGTTCGACAACGCCAGGGCACTGGCGCGCGGCTGGGAGGACCCGGCGGAGGCCTGCCGCCCATTCGACTCGCGGCGCAATGGATTCGTATTGAGTGAGGGCGCGGCTTTCGTCGTGCTGGAACGGACCGATTTCGCCGAGGCGCGCGGCGCGACCGGCTACGCCGATATCGCCGGTTACGGCGGGACAACGGATGCCCACCATCCGACAACTCCCCGCCCAGACGGCGAATCAGCCGCCGAATGCATGCGCCGTGCACTGGTATCCGGTGGCATTGGCCCGGCAGAAGTCGGATATGTCAACGCGCACGGAACGAGCACGAAACTCGGGGATGTCGCGGAAACGAAGGCACTGCGTCAGGTATTCACCTCCGGCGTACCTGCCGTGAGTTCCACGAAATCGGTGACCGGCCACCTGCTGGGCGCGTCCGGGGTCGTCGAGGCGGCGGCCGGAGCGCTGGCGATCGCCCGTGGTGTCCTGCCCCCGACCCGCAACCTCACCGACCCGGATCCCGAGTGCGACCTCGATCACGTGGTGAAACCCCGTGAGCAGGCGACCTCGTTCGTGTTGTCCAACTCGTTCGGATTCGGCGGGCAGAACCTCAGCCTGCTGATCGGCCGTACGGGCACCAGCAGAACGCGAGGTGTCCTTTAAGGGCTGTCCACAAAGGTCATACCAATGTCGTATTGAGTAACCGTGACAGCCGTGGTTATCGTGAGCCTGCGGCAAAGAGATCGGCGATCCATACGGATTCTGGCGCGGTACGGCGGTGAGGGGATCGCCGTAACGAGACGGTGATCTGCACGGCACTGGTACTAGTCGAGATCTCACTATTCCTTGAGCCACGCACGTTCTCGCACCGGTCCCACGTGCGTTTCCCGGCGTGAAGAAGGTTGGCATGAACATTTCTGGAATTGACCACGTAGAGTTCTATGTCGGTGATGCGCGGCAAACGGCGTTCTATCTCTGCACCGCGTTCGGATTCCGGATCTGCGGGCAGGGCGGGCCGGAGACCGGGCTGCACGGGCAGCGTTCGCTGCTGCTCCGCCAGGGCGACATCCGGGTGCTGCTGACATCCGGCCTGGTGCCGGAGCACCCGGCCACCGAGTACGTGGGCCGTCACGGCGACGGCGTAGCGATCATCGCGTTCGGCACCGACGACACCCGCGCGGCGTACTCCTCACTGACCGCCAAGGGCGCGGCGGCCATCGAGGAACCGTCGGCGCACGCGACCGGGGAGACCAAGGTGGTCACCGCCGTCGTCTCCGGCTTCGGTGACGTCAGGCACCGGCTCGTCGAGCGGCACGGCCCGGCCGGCGAGTTCCTTCCCGGCCTGATCCGGATGGACCCGGACTCCGAGGAGGACGAGGGCCTGCTGAAGATCATCGACCACGCGGCGATCTGCGTGCCGGCCGGCGAGCTGGCGGCCACCGCGCGGTACTACGAGGAGGTCTTCGGCTTCTCGGAGATCTTCGAGGAGTACATCTCGGTCGGCGGGCAGGGCATGGACTCCAAGGTCGTGCAGAGCCCGTCGAAGGGTGTCACCTTCACCCTGATCGAGCCGGACACCACCCGCCGCCGTGGCCAGATCGACGACTTCCTGCAGTGGCACGCCGGAGCCGGCGTGCAGCACCTGGCCTTCCTGACCACCGACATCGTGAACACCGTGGCGACGCTGTCCAACCGTGGCGTGAAGTTCATCGCCACCCCGAACAGCTACTACGACGCGCTGCCCTCCCGGCTCGGCGACGTCGACCTGCCGATCGCCGAACTCCAGAAGCTCGGCATCCTGGTCGACCGCGACCACTGGGGCCAGATGTACCAGATCTTCACGCAGTCCATGCACATCCGCCGGACCTTGTTCCTCGAGGTCATCGAGCGGCACGGCGCCCTGACCTTCGGCAGCGGCAACATCAAGGCCCTCTACGAGGCCAAGGAACGCGAACTGTCCGCCACGGCAGCCAACTAGGGAACGGAAACGTCATGACCTTGCTGACCTTCACGCTGACCGAGGCGGAACTCGCACTGCTCCCGTCCGACGAGGACGTCGCGTTCTACAACGAGCACGGCTGGTACCTGTCGAAGAAGCTGCTCACCGACGCCGAGGTCGACGAGCTGGTGGCCGCGAGCGAGCGGTACTACGCCGGGGAGCGCGACCGCCTCCTCCCGGTACGCCCGCCGAAGCTGGCCTACTGGGAGCCCTCGCACGGCGACGTCCAGCGGCACAACGACTACGTGCACTACGAGCACGACGGCCTGGCCGCCATCCTCCGCAAGCCGCTGATCGGCGCGGTGGCGGCGAAACTGGCCGGGGCGACGGAGATCCGGATCTTCCAGTCCACCCTGATCATGAAGCCGCCGATCGGCGGCGAGCCGTCGAACATCGTGCCCTGGCACTTCGACAAGCACTACTGGTCCTCGTCCTCCTCGGACAGGATGCTGACAGCCTTCATCCCGTTCCACGACTGCACCGAGGACATGGGGACCATCACCATGGTCGACGGCAGCCACCTGTGGAAGGAGACCGGCCACCGCGACAGCGTCGTCAAGCACTTCGCAGAGCGCGACCGCTCGGAGCTTGAGGACATGCTCACCGAGAACGCCGAGTACAACAACACCGTGGTGACGAAGATCCCGGTGACCATCCCCAAGGGTCACATGAACTTCCACCACTGCAAGACCTACCACGGCAGTGGCGCGAACGTGAGCGGCCGGCCCCGCCGGGCGGTCTCGCTGCACCTCCAGGACGGCGACAACGCCAACCGCCGCTTCGAGCTGTCCGACGGCAGCATCGCGCAGTACAACCACGACGTGCTGGTCCGCAGGACCGCCGACGGCCGCCCCGACTACGGCGACCCGGAGTTCTGCCCGCCCATCTGGAAGGCGTAGTCCCTACGCGCCCGCCGGGGTCATCCACTGTGGATGGCCCCGGCACTGCTCCAGATGGTCTGCCAGCAAAGGAGAAAAATCATGAACCCCCTTGAGTTGTACCGGGTGGTGCGGCTGATCCGGCGGTTCGAGGAGCGGGCCATCGAACTGGTCCGGTCGGGCGAGATCGTCGGCGGCATCCACCCGTACATCGGGCAGGAGGCCATCGCGGCCGGTGTGTGCGGGGCGCTCCGCACCGACGACATCATCACCAGCACCCACCGCGGCCACGGCCACGTCCTGGCCAAGGGCGCAGACCCGGTGCGGATGATGGCCGAGCTGGCGGGCAGGGTGACCGGGCTGAACAAGGGCCGGGGCGGCTCGATGCACGCCGCGGACTTCGGCCTGGGCATCTTCGGCGCCAACGGCATCGTCGGGGCCGGCGGGGCCATCGCGGCCGGCGCTGCCTGGGCCCGCAGGTACCAGGGCGGCGACCAGGTGGCCGTGAGCTTCTTCGGCGACGGCGCGGTCAGCCAGGGCGTGCTGCTGGAGGCGTTCAACCTGGCCGGCCTGTGGAACGTGCCGGTCATCTTCGTCTGCGAGAACAACGGTTACGCGACCACGATGCCCGTCGAGGGCGGCGTCGCCGGCACGATCCTGGGCCGGGGCGAGGCGTTCGGCATGCCGTCCGTGCAGGTCGACGGCATGGACCCGGCAGTGGTGTACGAGGCGGCCGCCGAGGCCGTCGCCCGGGCCCGTGCGGGCGAGGGCCCCAGTCTCATCGAGTGCATGACCTACCGCTTCGACGCCCACCACACCTTCGAGCACAAGGCGCGGCTGAACTACCGCTCGGAGGAGGAACTGGCCACCGGCCGGTCCCGCGACCCCCTCGACATCGCCGGCGCCCGGCTGTCCACGGAGGACCGTGAGGCTGCCGACGCCGCCATCGAGGAACTGCTCGCCGAGGCGGTCCGGTTCGCGTGCGCCAGCCCGAAGCCCGACCCCGCCGACGCGATGGACCACCTGTACGCCACGGGCCTGCGCGCCCGGACGGGAGCGAGTGCCTGATGCCCAGACTGTCCTACCTCAAGGCGCTGAACCGGTGCCTGGGCGACGAGATGGCCCGCGACGAGAACGTGGTCGTGATGGGCGAGGACATCGGCGTGGGCGTGGCCGGGGTGACCACGGGCATGCTGGACCGGTACGGTGCCCGCCGGGTCATCGACATGCCGCTGTCCGAGCAGGCCTTCACCAGCTTCGCGACCGGGGCGGCGATGGCGGGGCTGCGGCCGGTCATCGAGTTCCAGATCCCCTCGCTGCTGTTCCTCACGTTCGAGCAGATCGCGAACCAGGCGCACAAGTTCGCGCTGATGACGGGCGGCCAGACCTCGGTACCGGTGACGTATCTCGTGCCGGGTTCCGGCTCGCGTACCGGCTGGGCCGGCCAGCACTCCGACCACCCGTACGGGCTGTTCGCCCACGTCGGCGTGAAGACACTGGTACCGGCCACCCCGTCGGACGCCTACGGCCTGTTCGCGTCGGCGATCCGCGATGACGACCCCGTCGTGATCTTCGCGCCGGCCGGTGCGCTCGGCGTTCGCGCCGACGTGGACTACGCGGACCTCCAGCCGGTCCCGATCGGCGTCGGTACCGTGCACCGGCCCGGCACCGACGTGACCGTGGTGGCCATCGGTCACCTGGTGCAGACGGCGCTCGCGGTCGCCGAAGAACTCGCCTCGGAGGTCTCGATCGAGGTCTTCGACCCGCGCAGCGTGTACCCGTTCGACTGGGAGGGCCTCGCCGCCTCCGTCGCGAGGACCGGACGGCTCGTCGTCGTCGACGACTCCAACCGGTCCTGCGGCATCGGTGCCGAGATCCTCGCCACGGCGGCCGAGGAGATGCGCCTGGCGGCACCCCCGAAGCGGGTCACCCGCCCGGACGGCGCCGTCCTCCCGTTCGCCCTCGAACTGGACCAGGCCGTCCAGCCCTCCAAGGACCAGCTCGTCACCGCCATCCGCGCGGTGATGAAGTCCTGAGTCCTGCCAAGGACAAGGGTTCCCGCCGAGCCTGAGGGGCCGGGCCCGGCGGGAACCCTGTACCTTGCTGGTTTCGGGCTATCGGGGGTCAGGAAGATGCGTCGTACGGTTGTTGCCGTTGTGCTGGCGGCTGTTGTGTCGGTGGCTTCGGCCTGTGGTGGTGAAGCGGCGAAGAGCGGCGATACCGGGTCGTCCGCGACGGGCAGGGCGGCGGACAGCCCGAAGGGCAAGGGCTCGCAGCTCACCTTGGGCGAGACGGTGGAGTACGCCACCGCTGCCGGGCAGACGCTGCGGATCAAGGTGGTCTCGTTCAACCCGGCCACGCAGCCCACGGAAGAGATGTTCAAGAAGAAGGGCAAGACGTACCCGACCGCTCAGGTCGAGCTGACGTACGTCAAGGGCGCGGACAGTTTCACGCTGGACCCGAATGCCCTGTTCGCCTTCGCCACGAAGGAGGGCAGGACGTTCAAGGCTGACTTGCTCGCGGACCTCGCCTTCGACACCGCGCTCGAGGAGAAGACCCTCAAGCCGGGAGAGAATGTCACGGGGCTGGTCTCCTTCGGCGTCGAGCAGCCGCAGATCACCGGCGGCAAGATCCAGGTCGATGACGGCGGGACGCCGGCTGCGACTTGGGCTGTCTGAGGACTGTTAGCCTTCGCCGATGCTCATCAACTCTCGTACTGCTGCCGCCGCGGTGGCCCTCAGCGCGTGTATCGCCGTAGCGGCCTGCTCCTCGTCCTCTGAGAGCAGGGACGCGGGGAAGGCCGGGCAGCCGACCGTCGGCGGCAGCAAGGGCACATCGGTGACCAAGCCGGGAGCCGCCGGTACTGGGAGTGCCGTGCCGGGAGCTTCCGGTACGCCGGGTGTGCAGGGCAGCAAGGCTCCGGTGGCGGCGGCGACGCACGATGGCGGGTGCCCGGTGCTCAAGGATGTGCTGCTGGGCGCCCTGCAGGGTACGGAGGCCGGCGGCCGGCTCGCGCAGCCGATCGAGCTATCCGAAGTGGACTGCGCCGAGGGTTACGCGATGGCGTGGACGACGTCGAAGAACAACACCGTGCAGCCGGCCGGCGTCCTGTTCGCGTACAACACCGCGACGAAGCGCTGGGAGCCGAAGGACACCGGCACGGCTATCGACTGCACCGCGAAGCACAAGGTCCCGGCTGCCATCGCTCAGGAGTTCCGGGGCTGCCGCTGAGGTTCTTTCCCGTTGCTGGTGCTGACTATTCTCGATACATGGCTCGGCACCGGGGGGGAAAGAGCGCGGGATCTGGCCTCACTCCAGGGGCGATGCTGCTGTGTGCACTGCCCTTGCTCCTGGCGGGCGTGTGCTCGGGGTACCTGTTCTGGCAGGGCGTGACCGCCGGGTCGGCGACGGCGACTGTCACCGCGTCGAATGCAGGGCACTACCTGGTCCGGTTCTCGACGGCAGACGGGCAGGCTTGTCAGGACGCCCGCCTGCCCAGAGGCTTTCCGGAACTCGATCCTCACGAGGTCGGCGGCCGGGTGGGCGTCCGCTACAACTCTCACCTGCCGTGCGACAACTTCCGTGAGGAAGGCGGCTGGACCTGGCTGCTGCCGGTCGTCGTACCCGTGATCCTGGCCGGGGTCGCAACACTCTTCATCTTGCGGCTGGTGACTGAGGCTCCTGTCCGGTTCAGTGCTGGGCGGCGAGGTGCGCCCCCAGGACCTTGATGGCTTCGGTGGCCGCGACCGCGTGGGAGCGCGCATTGCCGTGCAGGCCGTCGGCGCTGTAGATCGCGGGGTCCGTCGACAGTGGATGGTCTGTCAGGTGCACGTGCAGGGTGCCGAGCCGGTGGCTCAGGGTCCTGGTGTGCTTGGCGAGGGTGGCCATCCGGTCCCGGAGGCCGGGGCGGAGCCACTCGGGGACCTTGGTGCAGTACGAGATGTCGAACATGCCGACCGTGAGCACGTCGCAGCCGGTCGCCTGGAGCGCGATCACCATCGCCTCCAGCTCGGCGTCGACGGCCGCCGGGTCGTAGTCACGGCGGAAGGCGTCGTTGCCGCCGCAGACCACGACGGCCAGGTCGGGCGCGAAGGCCAGGCCGGCGTCGAGCTGGGTGGCCCGGACCTCGGCCGAGCGCAGGCCGTGCTTGCCGAGGTTGAGGTACTCGGCCTGGAGGGCGCTGGCGAGCCGGTCGGCCCACGGTGCCGGGTCGTAGCCGGGCAGCGGGTCGCCGAGGCCCTCGGCGACGCTGTCACCCAGTACCAGGAAATGACGCCAGGGATGGCCGGACAGCAGCGACTGGATCTCCCCGGCTGACAGGCAGTACTGGTCTTCGGATTCCACTGTGGTCATCGGGTCCTCGGTACGCTGGGCGGATGGATCTTTCTGATCTCCGGGAAGCCGACCGGCGAGCGGTCGAGGCTACGGATGACATTGTCGGCCTGGTGACGGCCGGGCACCTCGCGAACGCCACGCCCTGTGCCGGCTGGGACCTCGCTGACCTGCTCCGGCACATGACGGGGCAGCACCGGGGCTTCGCGGCGGCGGCGCGCGGCCAGGCGGTCGACGTGCGCGTGTGGGAGGACGTCGACCTGGGCGCCGACCCGGTGCGGGTGTACCAGGAGTCGGCCGCCGGGGTCCTGGCAGCCTTCGCCGAGGCTGACCTGAGCCGGCGGTGGGCGCTCCACGAGTTCGGGAACGTGCCTGGGTCGCTCGCCGTCAGCATGCACTTCGTGGACTATCTCGTGCACGGCTGGGACGTCGCCCGGGCGATCGGCGCGAGCGAGGAGCTCGACGACGAGCTGTCGGAGCTGGCCCTGCGGCTCGGCTCGCACTGGCCGGCCGGCTCGCAACAGATCTGGGGCCCCGGTGCGCCCTTCGGCCACCAGGTCACCGTCCCGGCGGACGCCCCGCCGGGACAGCGGCTGCTGGGCTTCCTGGGCCGCGAGCCCTAGACCAGCCGCTGGGCAGCCCTCGGGCTGCCCAGCGTGACGCGGGACGGTTCTCACCCGACCGGGCTCGGTTCGGGGCTCGTCTTGTCCCGGTCGAGCTTCCGCCACGTCTTCGCGCCGAAGACGGGCGTGAGCGTCGCTCCGAAGTAGACGATGCCCGTGATGGTCGCGGCGACCGCGATGCCAGCCTGCCCGGCCAGGAACGCGCCGAGCATCGAGCCGAGCGGGATGCCGCCCCAGGCGACGGCGGTACTCAGCCCGAAGACCCTGGCCTGCATGCCGTCCGGGGTGCGTTCCATCAGCATCGCGCCGATGATCGGGTTGACCGAGGACATCAGCAGGCCGGTCAGGAACGTCACCGACAGCACCACCGCGAGCTGGTCGCTCAGGCCGAGGACCAGGAAGCGGGGCGCCCCGCCGATCAGGTAGCAGACGACCAGGGTCACGTACCGTGGCACCTTCGCCGCCAGTGCCGTCATCACCACGTTGCCGATGACGGCGCCGAGCGCGAACGCGCCGGGGATGGTGCCCAGGCCGATCGGCGAGTTCAGCACCTCTTTGATCCACAGCGGGATGAAGAGGTTGTGCGCCTGGTTGCACATGTTCGTCACGAACAGCATCGACAGCACGGCCAGGATGAGCTTGTCCTGCCAGACGAAGACGAACCCGCCGCGCAGCGCCGTGAAGTACGGCTCCTTGACCGGCCTGGCCTCTGCGATGCTCCCCGCCGGGGTCGGTACCAGGAACAGCGTGATCAGCGCGCACACGACGAACGAGGCCGCGTTGATCAGGATCGCCTCCACCCCGCCGACCCACGCGATGACGACGCCACCCAGCGGAGCGCCGATCAGGGTGCTCAGCCGGGCGATGCCGTCGTACAGCGACGTGGCGCGGGTGGTCTCCACCCCGGAGTACTTGACCTGGGCGGTGAGAACCACGCGGCGCGCGTGGTCGCCCAGCCCGCTCGACGCCCCGGCTATCGCGACCACGGCGATCAGCAACGGGAACGAGTCCCGGTACACGAGGGCGATCGCGCCGACCAGCAGCCCGGACAGCACGTCGGCCCCGATCGTCAGCCGCCGCGCGCCCAGCCGGTCGATCAGCGGGGTGCCGAAGGCCGCCGACAGGACGTACGGCAGCACGGCCGACGTGGCGATCATGCCCATCTTGACCGGGTCGCCGGTCGTCAGCAGCACCAGCCACGACACGGCGAAACCGGCGATCCGGCTGCCGAACATCGAGATCGCCTCGGCGGCCAGCAGGCTGATCAGGCCGGTCCTGCGGCCGAACAGCCCGGCCTCACCTGTCATGACGTGCTGGCCAGGTAGCGTGCGCGCAGCTCCAGCTTGTTCACCTTGTTGGCCTCGGTCAGCGGCAGCGCTTCCAGGAACTCCACGGTGCGCGGCGCCCACAGGTCGTTCAGCTCGGCGCTGACGGCGGCCTTCACCTCGTCCTCGGTCATGGTCACGCCGGGCGAGAGCACGACACAGGCGTGCACCGCCTCGCCCCAGGTCGCGTGGGGCACGCCGATCACGGCGGCCGCGGCGACGCCGGGGATCGCGGCGAGGACGTTCTCGATCGGGCGGGCGTAGACGTTCGTCGAGCCCCAGCCGGTCAGGATCATGTCCTTGAGCCGGTCGACCAGGAAGAGGTTGCCCGCCTCGTCCAGGTAACCGACGTCGCCGGTGCGGAGCCAGCCGTCCACGAGGGTCTCGGCGGTCAGCTCCGGCAGGCCCCAGTACCCGGCCATCATCACGCCACCCGACACGCAGATCTCGCCGGTCTCGCCGATGGGGAGCACGTTGCCGTCGGGGTCGCGGATCTCCAGCTGGAGGTCGCCGTACGGCTGGCCGACCGAGGACAGGAGCGCCGGGTCGTCGGGGATCTGCGGGTAGGCGGCGATGATGGGGGCCTCGCTCATGCCGTACGCGGGCCGCAGCACCGTGCCCATCCGCGCGATGGCCTGGCTCATCCGGGCCGGTGCGGTGGGGGAGCCGCCCAGCGACACCCAGCGCAGCGAGGACAGGTCGGCCTTCTCCGTCGCCGGATTGTCCAGCAGGTACCCGAGCAGCGGCGGCGGGATCAGCGTGTCGGTGATCCGCTCCGAGGCGATCAGGTCGTAGAACTCCTCGACGTCGAAACCGTCCTGGATGATGTACGTCCCGCCGGTGAACAGGCTCATGTGCGCGGGCATCTGGGCGCTGACGTGCCAGTAGCCGGACAGGGCCAGGTGGCGCATGTGGTGCCCGCCCGTGGCCAGGTACCGCTCGCCGAAGGCCAGCACCGTCTCGAAGAACCGCTGCTTGTGGTGGACGAGTTTCGGCTGTCCCGTCGTGCCGCCCGTCTGGAACAGAGCCTGCGGCTCCGTCGTCACGTCCGCCAGGTCGAACGGCAGCTCCGTCACCACCGGGGCTGCCTTCAGGTCGGGGCCGAGCCCGTCGGCGCCGATGCAGAACACCGGCAGGTCGCCGGTGGCGGCGAGTTCGGCGCCGGCCTCCGGGTAGCTGTCGGCGTCGTACACGAAGGCGTCCACTCCGGACAGTGCCAGGAACTCCCGCCGGAAACTCACCGGCGAGTTGGGCGCGATCCACGCCACCCGGCCGCCCATCAGGTGCACGCCGAACTGGAGCGCGACCGTTTCCGGTGCGCTGCCGGCCAGGATGCCGACCGAAACTCCGGGCCGCAGTCCGTGGTTGTACAGCGCTGCCGCCATCGTCAGAATCCCGGTGCGCACGTCGTTATACGTGAAACGGCGTTCACCGGCCACAATTGCCTCTGCATCGCCATATCCGGCGAACAGCTCCAGCACCTTCGAAACGTAATTCCCGGCCGGTACTGCGACGTTATCCATCGTGGATCTCCTTTTGCAACGTGCATAACCGTGCCGCCTTGCGCCCGAGCGCAGCATAGCTGTGCTAACGACAACGGGCCAGATGCACTGTGGACGGTCCATTTATGACGTTAAAACCGAGTGAAAGTTACGACTGTGCAAGGGCTGTGCTGGGCTCTTGACCAACCGGCGGAGCTGTGATGATCTGATCGGCGGGCCGGCATCGGCCGAACGGACAACCTTGGTGCGCCTGAACCTCGCCCGAACCTCGCTACCCCTGGGGGACACAGTGGACACAGCGGACTCGGCCTCCGACGCGATCGCCGCACTGGCAGCCCTGCGCGACCGGTCCGGCTGCCCCGACCCCAACCCGCTGTACCAGGTGCTTCACCAGCACGGCGAGGTGCTGGAGCTGGCCGCCGACCGGCAGTACAGCGCGGTGGCCGTCAGCTACCACGCCTGCAACCAGGTGCTGCGCGACCCGGTCTTCCAGGTCGTCGACGCCGCGCTCATGGACAGGGGCAGCACGAGGTGGCGGTCCAGCGCCACGCTGAACGCCTTTATGGGATCCATGCTGTTCAGTAATGGGCAGGACCATTCCCGGGTGCGCAGGCTGTTCGGGCAGGCTTTCACCCCGCGCCGCATGGCGGCACTCGAGCCGGCCATCGCCGCGATCACCGCCAGGCACCTGGATAAACTCGCAGAGCTGGGCGCTGACGGCGCACCGGTGGACTTCATGCTGGAATTCGCTTTCCGGGTGCCCAGCGACGTCATGGGCGAACTCGTCGGGCTCCCGGAGGCCGACAGGGAGTGGTACTACCCCCGTGCGCTGGCAATTCACGGCGCGCTTGAGCTGGGTGGCACGGGTGATCCGGATGTTATGCGCCGCGCGGACGAGGCCACCACCGAACTGACCGGCTATTTCACCGACCTCGTGAAGGAACGCCGCGCGCATCCCTGCGACGACCTGATCAGCAGCGTGATCGAGGCCGGCGAGGGCCTGATCTCCGAGGCGGAGCTGATGGCCAACCTGGTCGTGCTGTTCAACGCCGGGTTCGTCACCACCACACACCTGCTCGGCAACGGGCTCGGCCAGCTGTTCAAGGAGCCGCAGCACCTGGCGAGGCTGCGGGCGCACCCGAAGCTCGCCCCGGCGTATGTCGAGGAGTTCCTGCGCTTCGAGCCGTCCATCCACTTCGTCGCGCGGTGGGCCGCCGAGGAGGCTGAGGTGGCCGGCGTGCGGGTGCCGAAGGGCGGCGGCGTGCTGGTCCTCCTGGGGGCCGGCAACCGTGATCCGCGCAAGTACGAGCACCCGGACCTCTTCGACCCCGACCGCACGGCAGCGCAGCCGCTGTCGTTCAGCGGCGGGGCGCACTACTGCCTCGGTGCCGCCCTGACCAGGATCGAAGCGGGTATCGTCGTGCCCATGCTGCTGGAGCGCTTCCCCGCCATCGCGCCCGCCGTGCCGCTGGCCGGGCGCACGCACCTGGCCCTGCGTGGATACCCGGCGCTGCCGGTCACCCTTGCTTGAGAGCCACCTGCTCCTGCTCGGCCTCACGGCGGCGGAGGCCACCGGCTATCTGCGCCTGCTGCGGGCAGGCGGTGCGATGGAAGACCCCGATGGTGTACCGGGTGAGCTGGTCGACCTGGGTCTCGTCACAGTGGACGGCTCCCGGGTCACGGCGGTCCCGCCCGATGTCGGCCTCGCGATCCTCACCGGCCGGCGGGAAGCGGCCATCGCGGCGGCCCAGGAGGCCGTGACAGCCGCGTACGCCGACTATCGCAGGTCCAGGGACGCCGAGCCCGGGGCCGGCCTGGTGGAGACCGTCACGGGGGCCGCGATCCGCCAGCGCATCCGGCAGGCAGAGGACAGCGTGACGGCCGAGATCCGCCGGTTCGACACCCCGCCGTACCACTTCCCGGACGTGGAGAACGACGTCGAGCTGGCCCACCTCGCGTCGGGCATCCGGTACCGGGTCGTGTACGCGGCCTCGGCGCTTGACCGGCCCGGGTACCTCGACCGGAACATCGGCCCGTGTGTCGCCGCCGGGGAGGCCGCCAGGCAGGCCGCCTCCCTCCCGGTGAAGATGACGCTGGTCGACGACCGGATCGGCCTGCTGTCCCTCGCGAGGCCCGACTGCGAGCCGGTGCTCCTGGTCGTCCGGCCGTCCGGCATCCTCTCCGCGCTGGCCGGGCTGTTCGAGCTGACCTGGCGGCCGGCGGCCCCGCTCTACCCGGCAGCGGCCCCAGCCGCACCCGCCGGGCTGCTCCCTGCGGACCGGCGGCTGCTGGAGCTGCTGGCAGCGGGTACGACTGATGATCTGATCATTCGTGAGCTGGGCCTGAGCCGGCGCACTTTCTATCGCCGGCTGCAGGCCCTGATGGCCAGGAGCGGTGCGGTGAACCGCATGCAGCTGGCCCTCGCCACCCACGAAGCCGTCAGCGGGCGCTGACGCCGGGCTACAGCGTCAGAGTCCAGGTGTCTATCCGGCCGATGTCACCACCTGCCGTGTCCTGCACCCGTAGCTTCCACGTCCCGTTGCGGACCTCGGCTGAGGCGTTGACGGTGTAGGTCTTGTGGATGTCGTGCGTGCCACCACCTGCCTTGTTGTGCAGGAGGTAGGTGGTGCCGTCGGGCGCGACCAGGTTGACGACCAGGTCACCCTGGTACGTGTGCACGATGTGCACCTCGGCCGTGGACGTCGCCGACGCGTTGCCCGCGCAGCCCGCGATCACGATCGAGCTCTCCACAGTGGTGTGGTCGGCGATGTTCACGTCGGTGGCGCTGGTGCCGGTGCAGCCGGCCGCCACCGGGTCGGCGACGGAGCCGCTGGCCACCAGGGCGTAGGTCTGCGGGCCGTTCGGCACGTTGAAGCCACGGACCCGGACCGTCCAGACGCCAGCCGCCGGGTTCTGGATGTAGACGTTCTCGACGTTGTTCCGCCGGTCGGCGTTGCCGCCGGCCGTCGTCCAGCCGTTGGCGAAGACGTTGCCCCGGTACACGGTGCCGTTGGGGGCGACGAGTTCCAGGTCGAGGTCGTTGACCAGGGTGACGGCGGCTGCTGCCGCTGCCTCGCGGTCGGTGTAGGCCATGCTGACCCGCAGCGGCTGGCCGGCCGCGACCTGGTAGCGGACCTCCCGCGTGTTGCCGGTGGCCAGCCCGGCGCCCTCGTCCACGTACTTCGCTGTGCCGGCCGTCGCGCGGTCGAGGTTGATCCGGCCCCAGCCCTCGTGGTTGTTCGGGATCGGGAAGTCGTTGTCGTTGACGCCGTCGTTGTTCTCGTCGAGCAGGTCGTCCGCGCTGTTGATCAGCGTGGCCTTGACGAGCGCCGCGCTCGAACCTGCGTGGTTGTGGTGCTTGTTGTAGAAGTCGCGGACGACGACAGCACCGCTGGCCGCGATCGGGTTGGACATCGAGGTACCGCTGAAGTACTTGTACTGGCTGCTGACCGGGAACCCGAACCCGTCGTCCTGCCAGGTGTTCCCACGCGGATTGCGCGCGGCGTCGTAGCCCTCCTGGTACTGGTCGGAGTACCCCGACACGATCCACGACCCGGGCGCGACGATGTCAGGCTTGATCCGGCCGTCGTTCGTCGGGCCCCGGCTGGAGAAGGCCGCCATCTGCTGCTGGTTGCCGGCCTGCGGATCGTTGCTCAGCGGCGCGACCGGGTAGTCGCCTGGCCACCAGTCGCCCCAGCTCGGAATGGGGTTCTGGCCGTTGAGCTGGGCGCAGGAACGGTTGCCGGTCGTGTTGATCTCGGTCTGCCGGGTGGGCAGGTACCGCAGGTTACGGTCGCAGGGGTAGTCAGCGCGCTCGTTCTCCGAGGCGCCGACCGTGATGACGTTCTTCGCGGTGGCCGGTGAGCCGATCGAGTCGTTGTCGACCACCCCGTCACGGTTGGCGTCGGCACCCTCGTTGCCGGCCGAGAACGTGATGGTCATGTCCCGGTGGCCGTTCACGAACGCGTCAGCGGCCCGGGAGTTCTCGGTGTACGTCCCGGCCTCCGCCGCGCCCCAGGAGTTGGCGTGCACCCGGGCACCCAGGTCGTATGCCTGCTGGAACAGGTCACCCAGGGCGTCGGGCAGCCCGAACAGGTAGTAGCCGTCGTTGTACTCCAGCGCGCACTGGCCCTGCATGTCGACGTACTCCTCGACAGCCTGGAACACCAGGCGCGCGGCCGGGGCCCCGGACCTGCCGATCCCGTTCGCGTCACCGTCACCGACGACGGACACCGCCACGTGGGTACCGTGCCCGCTGTTGACGTCGGCAGCGTTGTCGCCGATCACGTCGTAGCAGCCGATGGCGTCGGGCTTCGTCCAGCTCCGGATCGCGGTGACCCGGCCGGCCGGGATGTCGGCGTGCGCCGTGGCCGCCGTGCCGCCGCCGATGCCGGTGTCGGCCACCGCGGCGATCTGCGTCGAGCCGTCGTAGCCGCGCGCGCTCGCTGCCGGGATCCGGATGATCGTGCCGGCGGACTCGTTGTGCTTCTCCTGTACCGAGAACTTCTCGACCCAGCCGCTCTCCTCCAGGTTCACCAGGCCACGGACCTGCTCTGGGGTACCGGCGACGAGCACGGAGTCCGCCGACTCGCGCACGATCACCGCCCCGGACCCCACCGCCAGGTCGCGGATCGCCTTGGCGTCGGCGCGGCGCTCCACAGTGAACCGGTAGACGCCGGGCTTACCCGACTCCAGCTTCTCCTTCGCTGAGGGCGCGACCTTCCAGGACGGGTCGAACCGCCCGGCGTACCTGACGGAGGCCAGCCGCCCGATCCTGCGTGCCTGCCCGGGCGTGGCCCGGACCTTGAACGCGAAGTCGGGGATGTACTCCAGCAGCTCGGCACCGGTCGCCGTGATCTCGCGCTTCCAGTCCTCCGTGACCGGGCCCCTGCCCTGCACGAGGTAGCTGCCCGGCTCGCCGGAGTCGAGATCCCGGCCGGCCAGGCCCTGGATCTTCGGCACGCTGGCCTGGCCGGGGACGAAGGTACCTGACACGAGGTGGATCGGGGCGCCGGTGGTGCCGGCGCTGGCCGGCCAGTTCGGCAGGCCGAGCGCCGCCACGGCGAGCGTGGCAGCCGTGAAGGCTGTCGCTCCCCGGCGGAGGAGGGGTTTTCTGTTCATGAGGGGCGTTCCCGTCAAAGGAGGGATGGAACTGACGGGAGCGTAGGCGCGCCCTGATCAAGAGCGCCTGAATCAATACTTAACGAATTCTCAGTAACATTTCCGTTCCGTCCAGCGCGCGACCGGACAGGTCAGATCCACTTCAGGGTGACGGCACGGCTGGCGAGCTGGAAGCGGCTGACCGCACCGGCCCGCGTCATCAGCACTTCGAGACGGTTGTAGAGGGTGCGCCGCCCGACGCCCAGTTCCTCGGCGATCCGGTCCTCGTGAGCGTCGGCGATCAGCAGGGCCAGCAGTACCCGGTCGTCGGCGCACAGCGGGCTGCCCGGCCGGTAGAACGGCCAGCCGGCCGCCCAGCACTGGTCGACCAGGCCCACCAGGGCGGACAGCAGGCTGCCGGGCCGGACCATCAGCATCGCGCGCATGTCGGCGGTCTCCGCGATCGTCTGGCTGACGAACGCCACCTCGTCGTCGACGACCTTCACCTTGACCGGCAGGCTGGGCAGCATCCGCGCCTGCTCGCCGGCTTCGATCGCCGGGATGATGTTGCCGCGCAGGTACCCGGGCAGCAGCAGCGACCCGGCGGCGTAGATGCCCTGGTACCGGACGCCGCGTGCCAGGTTGGCCATCTCCTCCCGGTTCGGCTTGGACGCGGCGTAGTGCGGCGGCGAGTCCAGGTACCGGATGAGCGAGACGGCCTCCCGTTCGGCCTGTTTGGAGCGTTCACGCATCACCTGCCCGGTCAGCGTCTCCGCCAGGCCGGACGGCGCCGGGTGCTCGTGGGCGTTGCGGACGGCGATCCTGGCCCTGGCCAGCTCGGCGGCCCGCTCGTGGGTCAGGAGGGCGAGGGCCGCCTCCGGGGGTACCGGGAGGAGAACGGCACCCGCGTGAGCCGCCAGGCCCAGGGTGACCAGGCGATCGGCCTCCGCGGCCTGCGGGGCGGCACCCCCCAGGAGCGAGAGATAGGCGGCCGCCGTTGCGCGGGGCAGGCCGAGCAGCGTCAGCGCCTCAAGTGTCCCCTGTGCGTCCACGCTGATCTCCCTGGTGTTCACCTGCGGGTCCTGCACATCCGTGCCAATGGCAGCTGGATGCACCGCAGCCTAGCGACGACCGGATAGAACGTCGCCACCCCTCACTTTCTGGAGGCACACCGATGAGAGCTAGACACACCGTGGCGGGCGCCGCGGTGGCCCTGCTGGGCAGCGTGCTCGTGGCCAGTGCGCCGGCCGGCGCGCAGCAGCCACAGCAGGCCGCCGTGGCGGCGCAGGCGGACATCGTGGTGGCTGTGGCAGGCGACATCTGCGGCGACTCGTGCGCGCAGACCGCCTCACTGGTCACCGCCATGAACCCCGCGGCCGTCCTGATCCCCGGCGACCTGGCCTACGAGGACGGCACCCTCGACGAGTTCAACGGCGACTACGACGCCACCTGGGGCGCCTTCAAGGACAAGACCTACCCGGTACCCGGCAACCACGAGTACCACACGTCGGGTGCCGCCGGGTACTTCGACTACTTCAACGGCGCCGGCCAGTCCACCGGCCGGGCAGGCGAGCGAGGCAAGGGCTACTACAGCTTCAACCTCGGCGACTGGCACATCGTCGCGCTGAACAGCAACATCAGCATGACGGCCGGCTCCACCCAGGAACAGTGGCTGCGTGCGGACCTAGCGGCGAACACGAAGCCGTGCACGGCCGCGTACCTGCACCACCCGTTGTACACCCGGGGCAGCCACAGCCCGAGCACGGCCACCCGGCCGCTCTGGCAGGCGCTCTACGACCACAAGGCTGACCTTCTCTTCGCCGGGCACGACCACAACTACGTGCGCTACGCCCCGATGAAGCCGGACGGCACGCTCGACAACACCAACGGGCTGCGCGAGATCCTGGTCGGTACCGGCGGCCGGGGCCTCTACGGCTTCACCAACTCCTCGGTGAACGTGCAGGCCAGCAACGACAACACGCACGGCGTGCTCAAGATGACGCTGAGCCCGACCGGGTACAGGGCCGACTTCGTGCCGATCGAGGGCCGGACCTACACCGACACCGTCTCGGGTACCTGCCACAAGGCGGCCCAGACGCCCGACTTCTCGCTGTCGGCCAGCCCGGCGGCTGTGAACGTGCAGCCGGGCGCCTCGGTCACCAGCACGGTCAGCGTCGGCAGCCTCGGCGGTTTCTCGACGCCGGTCACGCTGGGCGTCTCGGGCCTGCCGGCCGGCGTCACCGGTACCTTCGCCGCCAACCCGGTCACGCCGGGCAGCTCCTCGGGCCTCACCCTGTCGGCCAGCGCGTCGGCGGCACCAGGCACGTACGCGCTGACCGTCACCGGTAACGCCGGTGGCGTCACGAAGACGGTCTCGCTGACGCTCACCGTCGGCGGTACCGGGCCGGGCGTCGTGTTCAGCGACGACTTCGAGACGAGCAAGGGCTGGACGGTCAACCCGAACGGCACGGACCAGGCCACGTCCGGCCGGTGGGAGCGTGGCGACCCGGAGTCCACGTCCTCCAGCGGCGCCAAGCAGCTCGGCACGACGACGAGCGGGGTGAACTGCCTGGTCACCGGGCGGCTCGCCGGCAGCAACGCCAACAGCTACGACATCGACGGCGGGGTCACCAGCGTGCAGTCGCCGGCGATCGCGCTGCCGAGCGGCACACTGCGGCTGACGCTGCGGTACAACTTCGTCTACAGCGGATCCAGCAGCGACTACTTCCGTGTGAAGATCGTTGGATCCACGACGACGACGGTGGTCAGCAGGACGGCCAGCGGCGGTGACATCGACGGGACCTGGACGTCGGTCACCTTCGACCTGAGCGGCCACGCGGGCCAGAACGTCAGGATCCTGGTCGAGGCCGCCGACGCCGGCGGGTCCAGCCTGGCCGAGGGCCAGGTCGACGACGTGAAGATCGAAAGGCTCTAGGTTGTACCTCGCGTCCAGCCGACGGCTGGCGTCCCCCGGGCAGGGGGGCGCCAGCCCGGCGCGTGTGCCCGGCACCGTGATCGGCCTGGGCATGGTCAGCTTCTTCACCGACGCGTCCTCGGAGCTGGTCGCGGCGTTCCTGCCCGTGTACCTGCTCTACGGCCTCGGCGTGAGCTATGTCCAGTTCGGACTGCTCGACGGGCTCTACACCGGGGCGACGGCGGTCCTCAGGCTGGCAGGCGGGCACCTCGCCGACCGGCTGGCCAGGCCCAAGGCGATCGCGCTGGCCGGGTACGGGCTGTCGGCGTTCACCAAGCTGGGTTTCCCGCTGGCCGGTGCCTCCGTGGCCGGGATCGGCGGGCTGCTGGCTCTCGACCGGGCGGGCAAGGGCATCCGTACCGCGCCACGGGACGCCATGATCACGGCGGCGAGCGATCGCGGCTCGCTCGGCAGGTCCTTCGGCGCGCACCGTGCGCTCGACACGGCCGGCGCGCTGGCCGGGCCGCTGATCGCCTTCGCGCTGCTCGCCTGGGTGGGCAACGCCTACGACGCGGTCTTCGGGGCGAGCTTCTGCCTGGGCCTGGTGGGCGTCCTGATCCTCGTTTTCTTCGTACGGGACGCACCGGCTCCGGTCGTGCGGCCGAAGGTCAGGATCCGCGAGAGCGTCAAGCTGCTCAGTACCCCGGCCCTGCGGCGGATCACCCTGTGCGTTGTCGTGCTCGGGCTGGCCACCGCCGGGGACGCGTTCCTGTTCGTCGCGCTGGCCAAGCAGGGTGGCGTGCCGGGCAACGGGCTGTCGCTGCTCCCGCTCGGTACCGCCGTGATCTTCCTGCTCTGCGCGGTCCCGGCCGGGCGGCTGGCTGACCGGCTCGGCAGGTGGCGGGTGTTCGTGGCCGGGCAGCTGCTCCTGGTCACGGCGTACGGGTGCGTGTGGCTGCTCACCGGCTGGGCGCTCGTGCCCGTGGTCCTCGCCCTGCACGGCCTGTACTACGCGGCCACCGACGGCGTGCTCATGGCCCACGTCGGCGGGCTGCTCCCCGAGCACCTGCGGTCCAGTGGCATGGCGGTTGTCCAGGCCGGCCAGGCGCTGGCCCGGATGGCGGCGGCCATCACGTTCGGAGCCCTCGCGCAGGGCTGGGCGCTGGGCCCGGCCTTCGGGGTCTTCGCCGCGGCGCTGCTGGCCGCCACACTGTTCAGTACCCGAGCGAGCAGGAGCGTAACCCCGTGAACCGCAAGACCGCCGGAATCCTGGCCATCACAGCCGTCCTCGTCCTCGGCGGCGGGTACGTGGCCTGGTCGGCCTGGCGCCAGTCCCCGGCCTCGGCAGCGGGCGGGCTCGACGTGACGAAGCGCGGCTCACTGCTGTACGTCGGGGCCGACGGCCGGGTCGCCCAGCGCGCCCAGAACGGGACGACGACGACAGGCGACCTGCGCTGCCTGCGCGTGTACTCGGCCGGCGGCACCACGAGCTGCATGCGCACCGTCGCCGTACCGGCAGGCTTCGAGACCGTCGTGCTCGGCAAGTCCCTCGAACCGCTCCGGACGATCCGCGTGGACGGCACCCCGAGCCGGACCCGGGTCTCCGCCTCCGGCCGGCTGGTCGCCTGGACGGTGTTCCGTACCGGCGACTCCTACCAGCCTGGCCGGTTCTCCACGACGGCCGGGATCTACGACACGCAGTCCAAGCGGCTGTACGGCTCGCTGGAGGACTTCGCGCTCACGATCGACGGCCAGCCGTACGACAAGCCGGACGTGAACTACTGGGGCGTCACGTTCGCCGCCGACGACCGCACGTTCTACGCGACGGTCGGCTCGGGCGACCGGACGTGGCTCCTGCGCGGCGACCTGGCGACCCGGAGCCTCACGTCGGTACGGGAGAACGCCGAGTGCCCCTCGCTGTCCCCGGACGGCACGCGCGTGGCGTACAAGAAGAAAGACCAGGACGGGCAGTGGCGCCTGACCGTGCTGGACCTGAAGGCCGGGACGGAGACCCCGCTCGCCGAGACGATGAACATCGATGACCAGCAGGTGTGGCTGGACAACGCGACCATCGGCTACGGCAGGCCGCAGAACGCCGGCGTCTACGCCGTGCCGGCCGATGGCAGCGGCGCCCCCACCCTGGTCCAGGCCAGGGCCAGCTCGCCGTCACCTTTGTAATCCACGTGTGCCTTCTGCTCGTTTTCCCTGCGCAAGGCCTGTTCGCTGTGTGAGCATCGGGGCATGTGGGAGATGAATGCAGGCGTACCCGCCGAGTTCGATCTCGTCTGGCGGGGGTACGACCGTAAACAGGTCGAGCGGAGTTTCGCGACCCTGGAAGGACAGCTCATCGAGGCGCTGGCCGAACGAGAACTGCTGGCCGGGCTCCCGGCCGAACTCGCGGCGGCGAAGCTGGAGCTGGAGTCCCTGCATACCGAGCTCGACCGGCTGCGAGCCGGGTCGACCGACGCGGCCGACTCCCGGGTGCTCAGCGTCAAGATGGAGGCCATCCTGCACATGGCCGAGCAGGAGGCGGCCCGGATCAGGACCGTCGCTGCGGCCGAGCTGGCCGAGGCGCGCCGGGAGGCCGAGGACATCCGCGCCGACGCCAACGACCGGGCGCTGCTGGCCCGCCGGGACTTCGAGCTCGCCCTGCGCTCGCGCCGGGAGAAGGAGAAGCACGCCGACTACGTGCTGCGGGTCAGCGCCGAGTCCGAGGCGGAGGAGATCCTGCGGATGGCGAGGGCCGAGGCTGCCCGGATCAAGGACGACGCCAGCCGCCACCGGCACCGCGCCGTCCCGCAGGCGCCGTCCTTCCTGCGCTGGATCGCCAAGCGCCGCCGGGCGGCCAAGGCCTGGGCCTGAGAGGTACCTGGCTGCGCCGCCTTCCACTAACCTTGCCCCCATGAGCCTGCCGGAGAGCGTCTTCACCGACCCGCCAGCCGCCGCCAGCGGCGTGTTCCTCGACAGCGCTGGCTCGTCCCTCCCCCCGGCCGCCGTACTGGACACTGTGCACGCCCACCACCGCCGCGAGGCCGAGATCGGCGGGTACCGGGCGGCCGAGGAACGCTCCGCGGACTACGCGGCCGCCCGCGCCTCGGTCGGCCGGCTGATCGGCGCCCCGTCCGAGGCGATCGCCTTCACGGACTCGGCGACCCGCGCGTGGACCCAGTTCTTCTACAGCCTCCCGCTGGCGCCCGGCGACCGGATCCTGCTGTCCGGTGTGGAGTACGCGAGCAATGCCATCGCCGCCATCCAGCGTGCCAGGCAGACGGGCGCGGCGGTCGAGTACATCCCGGCCGACGGGCACGGCCAGCTCGACCTCGAAGCGCTGGAGCGGATGCTCGACGATCGGGTGCGGGTCGTGTCCCTCGTGCACGTGCCGACCAACGGCGGCCTGGTGAACCCGGTCGCCGAAGCCGCGGCCCTCGCCAGGGCGCACGGCGCGATCGTGCTGCTCGACGCGTGCCAGTCGGCGGGCCAGGTGGCGCTCGACGTGGACACGCTCGGCGTCGACGCGCTGTCCGTCACCGGGCGCAAGTGGCTGCGGGGCCCGCGCGGTACCGGCTTCCTCTACGTCCGCCCCAGCCTGGTCAAGGAGCTGGAGCCCCCGGTCCTCGACCTGCACAGCGCACAGTGGACGGCCCCGCTGGACTACGAGCTGGCCCCGGACGCGACCCGCTTCGAGCTGTGGGAGGCCGACGTGGCCGCCCGCCTCGGCCTGGGCGCGGCGGTCGGCCACCTGCTCGGCCTGGGCATGACGGCCGTGGAGGAGGCGGTCGCCAGTGGCGCTGCGTACCTGCGCGCCCTGCTGTCGGAGATCCCCGGCGTGACCGTCCAGGACCGGGGCGAGCGGCAGTGCGGCATCGTCACGTTCACTGTGGACGGCCACACGCCGGCCGAGGTCAAGGCGGCACTGCGCGAGCAGGACATCACCCTGGTGACCAGCAGGCGGCCGTCCACCCTGATCGACATGACGGAACGCGGCATCGAGGCGATGGTCCGGGCCTCCCCGCACTACTTCGTCAGCCGGGCCCAGCTGGAGACGATGGCGCGGGCGGTCAGGGCTCTCGGTTAGAGGTCCTAACTTCATGGCGGTGGTGCCATGGCGAGGTCCTGGAATCCTGCGCAGTCCGGTCGTCTTCTGGGGCCGCCAGAGCGCCGCCAGTCATGGAGTTAGGACCTCTCGGCGAGCCACTGTGCGTACCGGGGCCTGGTCGTCGCCAGGTCGTGGTACCACCGGCTCATCCTCGGCACCAGATCGTCCGACCGGCTGCCCAGTGGCCCGTCCGCCCGCCACACCACCTGGATCCGCCGCCACACCGGCGTACCGGCGAGCGGCCGGATCGCGTGCAGCGGCCCGTCCCAGGACAGGGGAGTGGCCAGCGTGACGTACCCGGACTCGGTCACGAACTGCTTGGCGAACACCGAGTCGGTGGTCTGGTGCCGGATCCGCGGCGCGAACCCGGCCGCCGCGCAGGCGTTCCGGAACACGCTGTGCAGCCCGCTGTCGTCCGGCGGGCTCGACACCCACGAGGCCTCGGCCAGGTCCCCCAGCCGTACCTCGTCCCCGGCGGCCATCGGGTGCGCGGCCGGCAGCGAGGCGAACATGGGCTCCACGCTCACCAGCACCCGGCTGACCAGCTCGGGCGGCACGGTGAACTCGTGTCCCGGATACTCCCGCAGGACGGCCAGGTCGAGCTGCCCGGCCCGCACGAGCTGCGCCAGCGCGACGGTCGAGGTGTCGGAGTAGCTGGTCACGTCGGGGACGCCCAGCGCGACCTCCAGCCCGGACAACGGCAGCCCGGGCGCGATGCCGACCCGCAGCTGCCGTGGCCGGCCGGCGACCGGGGACCGGCCACGGTTGAGCCGGTCCAGCTCGCCGAGCACGGTCCTGGCCCGGTCCACCACGTACCGGCCGAAGGGCGTCGCGACCGCCCCGGCCGAGGTACGCGTGAACAGCTGCCCGCCGAGCTCGCGCTCGATCCGGGCCAGCTGGGCCGTGACGGACGGCTGCGGTAACCCCAGCCGCTGGGCAGCCCGCGAGATGCTGCCGGACTCCGCCACCGCCAGGACCACACGCAGATGGCGTAATTCCAACTGCATGGCGCGGATGCTAGTACCCGCCGGTAACTGTGATCAAGACCTCTTCCGGCCGGCCCGCACCAGGTACCCAAGGCCTGGAAAGCGCGGCGGGCGGGCATCGATGCTCTCATTCTCGATAGTATCGGCTGAGATACTCTCCTCCTTGAGAGTATCGAGGAGGCTGGCGATGCACGGGTTTGTGGGCAGGGAGCGCGAGTTGGCGATCCTCGGCAAGATGCTGAGCCGGGTCCAGGCGGGTGGCCGGGCTGATCGCCCTGGCCGGGCCGTCCTGATGCGGGGCAGGCGCCGGGTCGGCAAGTCGCGGCTCGTCGAGCGGTTCATCGAACAGGCCGGGGTGCCCAGCGTGTTCTTCACCGCCTCCGCCCAGCCGTCGATGGCCGCTGACCTGGCACTGTTCGTGCAGGCGGCGGGCCGGTCGGACCTGCCGGGCGCCGGGCTCTTCCGTGACCAGGCGCCGGCCACGTGGGACGCGGCCCTGGAACTGCTGGTCGCGGCGCTGCCCGCCGACCGGCCCAGCATCGTCGTGCTCGACGAGATGCCCTACCTGATCGGCAACGACCAGGGCTTCGAGGGCACCCTCCAGAAGATCTTCGACCGCGAGCTGTCCCGCAAGCCAGCGCTGCTGATCTGTGTCGGCTCCGACCTGGCCATGATGGAGGCCATCAACACCTACGGCAGGCCGTTCCACCAGCGAGGCACCGAAATGGTCATCCCGCCGCTCAGCCCGGCGGATGTGGCCAGCATGCTGGAACTGCCAGCCGCCGAGGCGATCGACGCGTACCTGGTCTCCGGCGGCCTGCCCCTGATCCTCGACGAGTGGCAGCCCCGGCAGCCCGTGCTGGAGTACCTGGCTGAGGCGGTGACCGATCCGACCTCGGCACTGCTCGTCAGCGGCGAGCGGAGCCTGGCCGCGGAGTTCCCGGCCGAGTCGCAGGCCAGGCTGGTGCTCGGCGCGATCGGCTCGGGGGAGCGGACCCATGCCACCGTCGCGCAGGCGGCTGGCGGGATGCAGCACGGCACGCTGGGCCGGGCGCTCCAGATCCTCAAGGCCAAGCGGATCGTGGACGCCGCGTTGCCGCTGTCGGTGCGGGCCTCCCGTGAGACCCGGTACACAGTGGCCGATCCGCACCTGCGGTTCTGGTTGCCGTTCGTCGGCCCGCACCTGCCGGAGATCGAGCGCGGCCGGGGCGACCTGACGCTGGAGCGGATCCGGGCGTCGTGGACATCGTGGCGGGGCCGGGCCGTCGAGCCAGTGATCCGTGAGGCGCTGCGCCGGATGACGGGTGAGCTGCCGGACGGTACTGCTGTCATCGGCGGGTACTGGACCAGGAACAACGACCCCGAGGTCGACATCATCGCCGCCGACCGGGAGCCGATCGCGAAGAGAGTCACGGCTGTGGGCTCGATCAAGTGGCTGGAGAACCGGCCGTTCGACCTGCACGACGCCGGGCGGCTGCTGCACCACCGGCCGCTGGTGCCCGGGGCTGACGCCACGACTCCGATGATCGTCGTGTCGCGCAGCGGCGTCACAGTGGACGGAGTACGGGCATACGGTCCGGAGGAGGTGCTCGCCGCGTATCGCTGAG
Source organism: Longispora albida DSM 44784 (assembly GCF_000379825.1). GTDB lineage: Bacteria > Actinomycetota > Actinomycetes > Mycobacteriales > Micromonosporaceae > Longispora > Longispora albida. The sequence continues at coordinate 566,666 of NZ_KB903825.1, read as the reverse complement.
CGAAGCGGAGGACGGAGCGGCCGGGGTGCCCGTTCGGGGCACCCCGGCCTTATCCCGCCTCCCCAGCAGGTCCGGTCACACGGTCAGGCGCATGCCTTCGACGCCAGCGCCGGCCGTGTTCAGGCACTTGTAGTTGCCCGGTGCCGAGGTCCCGAGCAGGGTCAGGCAGCGCGACAGCGCCTTCTGGCCGTACGCGTTCGGGTGGAAGGTCTCCTGCTGGCGGCCGTCGGAGTCGTTGTACCAGAACTCGCGGACCCACTCGCTCGTCCGGTCGGATGCCGGGTGGGCCGAGTCGACCCGGTACCGGCCACGGGCGCAGATCTCCCGCCCGTCGAAGGCGTCGCGCAGGTCGAGGAACTCGGTGCCGTTGCCAGCCGCCAGGGTACGCAGCTCGGTGCTGAGCTGCGGGACGAGCCGGTCGCGCACCCAGGTGGCGTCGGCGCTGGTCACCGGGCAGCCCATGTTCCACCGGGTCCAGCCGGAGTCGGAGTAGCGGATGTTGAAGCCGCGCGGCACCGGCGACGGGTACGCCTGGAGCACCAGCCGGTAGTCGGTGTCCGCGTGCCCGCTGGCCCGCATCACGTCCCGGATGGCCTGGATGCTGCTGGCGACCCCGGTCCGCATGGCCGGCAGTTTCGCGTTCACCTGGGACTGCTGGTAGCTGGAGCAGGACGAGCCCCAGAACCAGTCCTCGATGCACCCGGCGATGATGTCGCCGAACCCGAGGTCGTTGCCGCCGACCGACAACACGACCATCTTGATCCGCGACGTGCCGGCGAGCGCGGCGAGCTGGTCGATCTGCGGGGCCTCGCCCTTGTACGGCTGGCCGCCGCGCGAGGCTGGCAGCACGTTCTGCGAGGTGGCCCCGGAGCAGGCCAGGTTCACGACCCGGTCGACGCCGAGGGACGCGCCGGTCACGGGTGCGATGTCGGAACGGTGGCAGCCAGAGGCGAACGTGCTGCCGTAGATCCGGGTGGCGTCGGCGTTCGTGCCGTTCCACGAGCGGTCGGTGCCGCCGGAGCCGCCGGTCGTCGTGTCGCTGTTGCCCTGCCAGCGACCGGCCTCACCAGAGATGTAACTGTCGCCCAGCGCGACGGCGAGCGCCGGGACCGCCGCGTGCGCCGGAGCGGCCTGCACGAGCATCCCGGCGGTGGCCACGGCCACGGCCGCCGCCCAGAGTCGTCGTCTCATTCGCGTGCCTCCCAGAGGGGTACCGGTTGAGGGTTACCGGTTGGTAGGGGTGGTACGGCACAGGCTGCCGAACCGGGCACTGTGAGGACAACGAAAGCCGCGGAGGCGGTATGACGGGCCATACTGAATTCCTGGCGGCCATCCTCATCTGGCCCGGCTCCGAACACCCGGTACCAGAGGTCGGCGAGCGAGGAGTCTGACGTGCCGGAAGCTGTCCCCAGCCCGTTCGCGAGCCATCGCGGGCCGCCACCGGAGGACCTGCTCGTGGCGGTGGCCCGGGGCGACGAGGCCGCGTTCGAGGCACTGTACGAACTGGTGGCCGGCAAGGTCTACGGGCTGTGCCTGCGCCTGCTGCGCGACCCGGCGCAGGCGGAGGAGGCCGCTCAGGAGGCGATGGTGGAGGTGTGGCGGACGGCGAGCCGGTTCGATCCCGGCCGGGGTACCGCGACGAGCTGGGTTCTCACCCTCGCGCATCGCCGGGCTGTCGACCGGGTGCGCTCGGCGCAGGCCGCCACCGACCGGGAGCGGAAGGCCGCCGCCGGCGAGGTTCCCGCGTACGACGAGGTGGCCGAGGCCGCAGCCGGGAATCTCGAACGCCAGGCTGTCCGGCGCTGCCTCAAGCGGCTGACGACCGTCCAGCACGAGGCGATCGGGCTGGCCTACTACGGCGGCTACACCTACCGTCAGGTCGCTGACCTGCTCGGCATTGGCCTGCCAGCCGTGAAGACCAGGATCAGGGACGGCCTGATCCGGCTGCGCGACTGCCTGGAGGTGTCGTGATGGCCGCCGATCACGAGATCCACACGCTGGTCGGTGCCTATGCGCTGGACGCGGTGGACGATCTCGAACGGGTGGCTGTCGAGCGGCACCTGGCCGTCTGCGAGGCGTGCGCGGCCGAGGTGGCCGAGCTGCGCGCCACCGCAGCCCGCCTCGGTGCCGCCGCCGAGCAGGCACCCCCGCCAGCCCTGCGGGTCAATGTGCTCACCGAGATCCGCCGGACCCGCCAGGCCCCGCCCCGGCCGTCGTTCCGTGAGCGCACGGCCCTCCGGCGCTGGGCGGCAGCGGCCGCCGCGGGGCTCATCCTCGCCACCGGCGTGACGGCCTACGTCGTCCAGGACCGCCGGATCGACCGGCAGGAGGCCACTGCGACGTCGATCCGCGACGTCCTGACAGCCTCCGACGCGAAGGTGATCGTGCAGGAGGTCCAGGGCGGCGGGCGGATCTCGGTCGTCATGGCCCCGAGCCGGGCCGAGGCCGTCGTGATCACGACCGGGCTGCCCGAGTCCGGCACCAGGACCTACCAGCTGTGGACGATCCGTGGCGGGCGGCCCTCGCCGTCGGACCTCGTCCCGCCGGGGGAGAACACCCAGCTCCTGCGCGGCTTGGCCAGCGTGGAAGCTCTTGGCATCACCAGGGAACCGGCCGGCGGCTCGCTGGTCCCGACCCTGCCCGTGCTCTCCACAGTGCGTCTGTAGTCAAACCCATCCTTCTCGTACCCGGCACCGAATGCCGGATATGAGAAGCAGGGGAGCACTCGCGGGCCTGGCCTGCGCGGCGCTCGCGCTCGGGGTGGCCGAGCTGGTGTCGGTGCTGACCGGCCCGCGTACCAGCCCGCTGGTCGCGGTCGGCGGCGCGGTGGTCGACGCGACGCCGGAACCGGTCAAGGAGTTCGCGATCCGTACCTTCGGCGCGAACGACAAGAACGCACTCCTGCTCGGCACTGGCCTGCTGCTGGCGGCCTGTGCGGCGGTACTCGGGACGCTGGCGGTGCGCCGTCCGCTCGCCGGGTACGCGGGCCTCGGCCTCTTCGGCCTGCTCGGAGCCGTGGCGGCCCTGACCAGGCCGGGAGCCGGGCCGGCTGCGGCGCTGCCCTCGCTGATCGGGGTGGTGGCAGCCGCCGGGGCGCTCCGGTTCACCCTGCGCTCGGATGGGCCACAGTGGAGGGTGGACCGGCGCGGCGTACTGATCGCTTTCGGTGCCGCCGCGCTGGCCGGCCTCGCGGGCTTCAGGCTGGCCCGGCGCGACCAGCCGGTCCTGGCGCTGCCGGAGCCCGTGAGCGCCGGCCCGGCCGGCACCGACATGAAACTCCCCGAACTCACCTCGTTCGTGACCCCGAACGACACCTTCTACCGGGTCGACACGGCTCTCGTCATTCCCCGGCTCGACCCGGGCACCTACCGGCTCCGGATCACCGGCATGGTCGGCCGGCCGCTCACGCTCACCCTGGACGACCTGCTCGCGCGGGGCCTCGTCGAGCGGGAGATCACCCTGACCTGTGTGTCCAACGAGGTCGGCGGGGAACTGGCTGGGAACGCGCGCTGGCTCGGAGTACCACTGAGGGGTCTGCTCGGCGAGGCACGGCCGCGAGCAGGGGCAGACCAGGTGGTGGGCAGGTCCGCCGATGGCTGGACAGCCGGGACGCCACTGGCGGCCTGCCTCGACGGCCGCGACGCGCTCCTGGCCGTGGGCATGAACGGCACGCAGCTCCCGCCGGAACACGGCTTCCCGGTGCGCATGATCGTGCCGGGCCTGTACGGCTACGTGTCGGCCACCAAGTGGCTCACCGAGCTGGAGCTGTCCACTTTCGCCGCCTTCGATCCGTACTGGGTCCGCCGTGGCTGGGCCGAGCAGGCCCCGATCAAGACGTTCTCCCGGATCGACACACCCCGCCCGTTCGCGCGGCCCAGGGCCGGCCTGGTCACCGTGGCCGGCGTCGCGTGGGCACAGCGGCGCGGGATCAGCCGGGTACAGGTACGCGCGGACGGCGGCGCGTGGCAGGAAGCTTCGCTGGGGACGGTCGGCTCGATCGACACCTGGCGGCAGTGGGCGTGGCGATGGGAAGCCACGCCCGGCCGGCACACGCTCGAGGTACGGGCTGCCGACACGGCCGGTGAGTTCCAGCCCGGGGAGCGGCGCGCGCCGTTCCCGGACGGTGCGACCGGCTGGCACGCGGTGGTCGTCATGGTCAGCGCCTGACACCACCGGCAAATCAGACAACTCTGACCCGTCAAGGAGATCGTCATGCGACGCGCATTGCTCAGTGCTGCCCTGATCCCGCTGGCCTTCCTGCTCCCGGCCTGCTCGTCGGAGCCCAGCGAAGCCCAGCCGTCCGCCGTGCAGTCCACGACAGCGGGCTCCGAGGCGCCGTTCGGCACGGCGTGCGCCGCGGTGCCCAAGGACGGCGCGGGCTCGTTCGCCGGGATGGCCAAGGATCCGGTGGCGACGGCGGCCAGCAACAACCCGGTACTGTCCACACTGGTCGCTGCCGTCACGCAGGCCGGCCTCGTCGACACGCTCAACGGGGCGAAGGACGTCACGGTGTTCGCGCCGGCCAACGACGCCTTCGCGAAGATCCCGGCGGCGGATCTCCAGGCTGTCCTCGCCGACAAGGACAAGCTCACCAAGATCCTGACTTATCACGTGGTCGGGCAGAAGGTGACTCCGGCGCAGCTGGGCACGGCTGGCCCGTTCACCACGCTCCAGGGCGGCAAGCTGACCGTCACCGGCGGCGGGACGGACTTCACCGTGAACGGCACGGCCAAGGTGGTCTGCGGGAACGTGCGGACCAGTAACGCCACGGTCTACATCATCGACACAGTGCTGATGCCGATGTGATGTGACTTCAGGCAAGTGACCTCACGGAAGTGCGGACGTCGCCGGATGTCCGCACTTCCACCCTCTGGCCCGAGACGGTGGCTGTCGCGGCCGGGCGTCACGGTCAGTGAGATGACGGGCGAATGGACGGCCATAAGCAGAACTGATGGCCTGTCATCAGCCAAAATGATGGTCCGGAGTGGACCGTCTGGCCGAGTCCAGATGGTGATCTGAGTGGATATTACGGGCGCTGCGCATCGAGTTGATCACGCGCCGTTTCGCTGTCCGTAGTTAATAATTAACCCTATGAATTCACATGCTTCGACGCCTTGCCCGCCTTAGTAAGGTGTGACACTCTTCACCTCACGCCTCACCCGTCCCCCCGAGGCGTGCCGGGCCGGTCCCCTCCGGACCTGGCTAACTCCACAGAGGAGTGTCGATGCGTAAACCCCTCACGCTGCACCGCATCCTGGGTGCGTCCGTGGCGGCACTTGCCGTGGCCGGCGCGCTGGCGTCGCCGGTACAGGCCGCCCCCGGCACCGCGCGGGCAGCGGCGCCGACCCCGGTGAAGGCCGCCGAGCAGCCAGTGCTCGGTGCCGTCGATCCCGGGCACGCGCACAACGTGAAGCTGACCACCGACAAGCGCCCGCCGCAGGCCTCGTCGTCGGAGCAGCTCCGGTCTGACTACAGCAAGCCGCAGCCGCGCGGCCTGGCAGCCACAGCGGCGGCCGCGCCGTGCAACGCCGCGGACTTCGCGGCCAAGACGGGCGCCGACCTGGTCGACTACATCAAGTCCGTACCGGTGACCTGTACCTACACGCTCTTCAACCTCCCGGAGAACCAGGCGAACGCCGTGTTCCGCGAGGCGAAGATGGTCACGGTCGCCGACGCGTACAAGGCCAGCTCGGCCGCCTACGCCGGCGACAACTCGGGCAGCACGCTCCAGCTCGTCATGTTCCTGCGCGCCGGGTACTACGTGCAGTATTCCTACCCGGACGCCACGGGCGCGTACGGCGCACCGCTCAAGACCGCCATCCGTGGCGGCCTCGACGCGTTCTTCGCCAACTCGCACATGCTCGACGTGAACGACGCGCACGGCCAGACGCTCGCCGAGTCGGTCATCCTGATCGACAGCGCCGACGAGCAGGGCCGGTACCTGAACGTCATCAAGAAGCTGCTGAACGCGTACAACAGCTCCTACGACGCGTACTACTACATGAAGACGGCCGTCAACAACGTGTACACCCCGCTGTTCCGGGGGCACCAGAACGACGACTTCGTCAACGCCGTCATCGCCGACCCGAGCGTGATCGACACCCTGAACAGCTTCGCGCTGGGGCACCTCGACCTGCTCGGCACGGACCGGAGCTACCTGACCTCCAACGCCGGCCGTGAGCTGACCCGCTTCGTGCGGCACTCAGCACTCCAGGCGAAGGTCCGGCCGCTGGCCAAGGGCCTGCTCGGCGCGAGCTCGATGACCGGCCCGACCGCCGCGCTGTGGGTGGGCGTCGCCGAGAACGCCAGCTACTTCGACAGCGCCAACTGCGGCTACTACGACGTGTGCAACCTGTCGCAGAAGCTGACCGACGCCGTGCTGTCCGTGCGGCACACCTGCTCGCCGACGCTGAAGATCCGCGCCCAGGAGATGACGGCAGCCCAGCTGGCCGCCACCTGCCAGAGCCTGGCCAGCCAGGACGCGTACTTCTTCAACGTGGCCGGCACGAACACCCCGGTCGCCAACGACAACAACACGTCGCTGGAGGTCAACGCGTTCAACAGCAGCGCGGACTACAAGGCGTACGCCGGCGTCATCTTCGACATCGACACCAACAACGGTGGCATGTACCTCGAGGGCAACCCGGCCACGCAGGGCAACCAGCCGCGCTTCATCGCCTACGAGGCGGAGTGGCTGCGTCCGGAGTTCGCGATCTGGAACCTCAACCACGAGTACACCCACTACCTCGACGGCCGGTTCAACATGCACGGCGACTTCTCCGCCGGCATGACCACGCCGACCGTGATGTGGGTGGAGGGCTTCGCCGAGTACATCTCGTACTCGTACCGCAACGAGGTCTACAGCCGGGCGGTGACCGAGGCCGGCAAGAACACGTACCCGCTGAGCACGCTGTTCGACACCACGTACAACAACTCGGACTCCACGCGGGTCTACCAGTGGGGCTACCTGGCCGTCCGGTACATGCTGGAGAAGCACCGGCCGGACGTCGTGACCCTGCTCGGCCACTACCGGACGGGCAACTGGGCGGCGGCGCGGACCCTGCTGAAGACCACGATCGGCACCCGCTACGACGCTGACTTCGCGTCCTGGCTGGCTGCCTGCGCCTCCGGTGGCTGCACGAACACCAACAAGGCACCGGTCGCTGCGTTCGACGCCGCGACTTCCGGCCTGACGGTCACCCTGACCGACAAGTCGGCGGACGCCGACGGCACCATCGCGTCGCGCTCGTGGAACTTCGGCGACGGCCAGACCTCTGCCGCCGCCAGCCCGTCGCACTCCTACGCCGCCGCCGGGTCGTACACGATCACCCTGACGGTGACCGACGACAAGGGCCTGTCGGCCACCGCGACCAAGACGGTCACCGTGGCTGGCCTCCCGCAGTGCGGCGCGGTGGACATCCGTGAGCTGGGCAAGAACTGCCAGCGCAACGGCTTCTCCGCGAACAAGGGCGACCTGGTCTACTTCTACGTCTACCTGCCGGCCGGGGTCACCACCCTGACCGTCACGACGTCGGGTGGCACCGGCAACGCCGACCTGTACTACAACTCGGGCGCCTGGGCGACCCGGACGAAGTACAGCGCCCGGTCGGTCACCGCCGGCAACGGCGAGACGCTGACCGTGAAGAACCCGTCCGCCGGGTACCGCTACGTCAGCCTCTACGCGACGGACTCGTTCTCGAACGTGAGCATCGCGACGCAGTTCTAGGAATCCTCGCAGTGCACAGGAATCCTTAAGTGAATCGAGACGGCCCGGGGCTCGCACCCCGGGCCGTTCAGCAGTTATTGATGGATCATGCGTAACGTGCTCATCCTCGGCGGGACGAAGTTCCTCGGCCGGGCCATCACCGAAGCCGCCCTCGGCCGTGGCGACCAGGTGACCCTGTTCAACCGCGGCCAGACCAACCCCGGCCTGTACCCGGAGGCCGAGACCATCATCGGCGACCGGCACGGCGACCTGTCTGCCCTCACCGCCCGCAGCTGGGACGTCGTGATCGACGTGGCCGGCTACGAGCCGGAGGTCGTCGCGAGGTCCACCGTGCTCGACACCGGCCGGTACGTCTTCGTGTCCACCATCTCGGTGTACGCCAGCCACAAGACCCCCAACCACGAGGAAGCCCCGGTGCTGGAGTACCGGGAGGGCCTCGACCTGGCCAAGGACTACGGCTCGAAGAAGGTGCTGTGTGAGCGGGAGGTGCAGGCGGCCTACGGCGACCGGGCGCTGATCGTGCGGCCCGGCCTGATCGTCGGCCCGCACGACCCGACCGACCGGTTCGGCTACTTCCCGCGCCGGATCGCGACCGGCCCGCGTCCCGTGATGGCCCCGGGCACGCCCGACGGCTGGCAGCAGTTCATCGACGTGCGGGACCTGGGGGAGTGGATCGCGGGTACCGGTGCGGCCGGCGTCTTCAACCTGGCCGGTGATCCGGTGCCGATGGGCGGCTTCCTCGCACTGTGCGGGGCGGAGCCCGGCGACGTGACCTGGGTGCCGTCGGCCAAACTGCACGCTGCGGGTGTCGACCGCTGGTTCGGGGTCCCGCTGTGGATCGGGTCGCCGGACGCGGAGGCCGCCAACCTGGTACCGAACGCGAAGGCCCTGGCCGACGGCCTGAAGCTCCGCCCGCTGGCGGACACGATCCGCGACCATCTCGCCTGGGACCTCGGCCGGGGCGGCCCGGCCAAGCCCGGCCTGACCCCGGAGGAAGAGGCCCGGCTGCTGGCCCTGTAGGGCTTGCCGGGACAGCCTCGTTTGCCACAATGATGGGCGTCTATCCATTGTGGCGGAGGGGGCTGCCGGATGTTCGGGGCAGAGGGACGGAAGATCAACCGGGTCAGCAAGCTGGCGGCACAGGCCCGGGGCCTCCCGCCGGATCGGGCGCTCCCGCTCCTGCTGGAGGCCAGGGCGCTGGGTGACGAACTGCTCGCGATGGACCCGGGCGACCCGGGCAGGCTGCGGGCGACCGGCTCGCTGCTGTACAACCTGGGCGGCGCCCTCACCCAGGCAGGCAGGCCGGAAGAGGCCGTCACGGTGCTGGAGGAAGCGGAGGAGTGCTACGCCCCGCTTCCCGGCACCGAGCACCTGATCGCCGACGTGCAGTGCCGCCGTGCCACGGCCCTCGCCGCCGGCGGCCGGGGCGCGTCGGCTGTCGTCACGGCGGACGAGGCCGTCCACAGGTACCTGCGGCTGGAGGCGTACGAGGACGACAGCCCGTACTACGCCGACCTGGCCCGCGTCCTGGTCATGAACGCCAGGGTGCTGCACGCGTGCGGTGATCCCGATCTCGCGGTCGCCGCCGCCGACGAGGCGATCGGGATGTACACCGGGTACGGGCAGGGCGCGACCTTCGACATCACCCAGGAGAACCTCAACTACCTGGTGATGGCGCTGGAGGTCGTCGCGGAGGCGCTGACCGTGCGCGAGCCGGACCGGGCGGCCGGCGCCGACGAGAGCATCGTCGCCCTGCTGGACGGCTCGGCGTACACGGCTGACCTGGCGCGCGCCTGCGCCCGGCTCGGGCAGCGCGGCGGCGGCGCGGCGCAGGCCAGCCGGGCCCGCGAGCTGAACGCCCGCCAGGCGGCCGAGGCGCTGTCCCGGCTCCGCGAACCCGGCCGTCCGGCTCTCGCGGAGAGCCTGGCCGCAGCCGGGGCCGCCGGGGAACTCGGCTCGCTCGTGACCAGCGGGGAGACGATGCCGATCATCTCCGGCCGGGTCGGCGGCGACCCGAGCCTGGCGGCGGAGGCTGGCCGGCGGCTCGCCGGATACGCCACCCGGCTGCTGAGGACCGACCCGCAGCACGGCCAGCGGCTGGCCCTCGAAGCCCACTACCTGTTCGCCTTCGCGTCCAGGTCGAACGCGCCGGAGCTGCGGTACGCCTTCTGGGAGACCGGCCAGGTCTGGGCGGGCCTGCTCGCGGACGCGACCCGGTCCTTCGCAGAGGCCGGCGACAAGCGGATGGCGCTGGACCTGGTCGGCTGGCTGGCCGGCGTCATGCGCAACCTCGGGCCGCTCGCGCTCGCCGACCCCGGAGCCGCCCGGCTCGTCGCCCAGTGGGAGGAACTGATCCGGCGGACCACGGCCGGCCGGTAAAAGAGCGGCGGGCCGGGCGGGGGAGTGCGAGTATGCGGGGCATGCCGCACTCCTACTGGCCCGTCCACAACCTCGTGCTCCGCACCGGCGACGTCACGCTCCGCGCGAACACCGAAGCCGACCTGGTCCCGTTGTCGGAGCTCTGCCCGGCCGACGTGGAGACCAACCCGCACCTGCCCGACTTCGGCGTACCGGGCCACCGCGCCGCCCACGCCATCCACCAGGGTTACTGGCGGAGCATGGGCAGCTGGGAGCCGGGTACCTGGAGTGCCGGGTTCACGGTCTGGGTGTCCGGAGAGCTGGCCGGCTTCCAGGACCTCGAAGCGGCGGACTTCGGCGCGCTGCGTACGGTCGAGACGGCGTCCTGGCTCGGTACGGCGTTCCGGGGCAAGGGGATCGGCAAGGCGATGCGGCTAGCCGTCCTGTCGCTGGCCTTCGACGGCCTGGGTGCCGAGGTGGCCGAGACCGAGGCGTGGACGCACAACGCGTCCTCGCTGGGCGTGTCGCGCGCACTGGGCTATGTGGACAATGGCGTGAAGCTCCACCGTCACCAGGACTCCGTCGCGGAGATGGCCAGGATGCGCCTGACCCGCCAGCGCTGGTCCGAGCTGCACACCGGCCACGATGTGACGATCGAGGGCCTGGACACCTGCCGCCACATGTTCTGATCGTCGCGTGCCCTGATCGTTAGCCGGAACATTTCCGGCCAATGCGAGCTATCGGAAGATCGGCTCACCCGTCCCTTGCCTGGCTCTTTACCAGTCCCTTACCCTCCGGTGGCTCTTCGCCCGCCGGGTGGCGGGAGGGGCCTGGCAGTTGGGGGACGGGTATGAGCAGGAAGAACATGGCGCGAACCGCGGCACTGGTGGCGGCCGGGCTGCTGACGGCCGGGCTGACCGGCTGCGGCTCGGGCAAGGCCGCGCCGGGATCCGCCAGTACTCCGGCGGTGACGCCGGGCACGGCCGCGGCCGAGCCCACGGCGACGGCGAAGGCCGCACCGTCCGATGAGGACTATTTCGCCGTTAACGCTTTCGACGCACGGAGGGACGGCTTCCCCGCAGCGGATCAGGTCTGCAAGCGGATCGACATCAAGCCGATCGTCCCGAAGGCCGGTGACCGTGGCGCCCAGGGCGACGGGAAGGTCTGTGCCTTCGGCGCGGCCAATGAGAAGGCCGCCGTCAAGCTGACTGCGGCTGCCGAGTTGTTCTCCGATGTCGGCGGTGCCCGGGAGTCCGTGCTGAAGGAGTTCAGAGAAGCGAAGGCCGCCGGCCGCAAGCCGGTCGTGCTCAGCAAGTCAGCCCCGCCCCACACAGGTTTCATCGAGGAACCGGTGCTGTCGGGCAACACGCTGGTGTACACGGCGAGCCTGTGGCACGGCAACGGCATCTTGCATTTCGTCATCGAAGTGACGAACCACGAACGGCCGCCGACAGCCGGGGAGTCGGCGAAGGGCGTCGAGGCCGTCGTGCTCGGCACCCGGCGGAACTTCAATCTCCGCTGAGGGTCAGCGTGCCGTTCTCGACGGTGGCGACGCGGTCGGCGATCCGGGTGAGCAGGTCCGTGTCGTGGGAGATGAAGAGCAGGGTCGCCTGGATTCCGGTGAGGAGTTCGAGGAGTGCCTCGGTGGTGACGGTGTCGAGGGCCGAGGTGACCTCGTCGCAGACCAGGACCGCTGGTTCGGCGAGGACGGCGCGGGCGATGGCCGCCCGCTGGAGTTCGCCGCCGGAGAGCTGCCGGGGGTAGCCGTCGGGGACGCCGAGCGTGGTGAGCAGGTCGCTGGCTTCGGCGAGGGCTGCGGCCCGGCTCAGGCCGCGTAGCCGGACGGCGGTCCGGGAGACCTGGCGGGCGACCGTGCGGGTCGGGTCGAACGAGCCGAACGGGTCCTGGAAGACGTACTGCACACGTCCGTCCACTGTGATCGATCCGGCGGAGGGCTGGTGCAGGCCGGCCACGCACCGGCCGAGGGTGGTCTTGCCGCTGCCCGAGGGGCCGGCGATGCCGACGCACTCGCCCGGTCCGGCGGTGAGGTGCACGTCGCGGAGCACGGTGCGCCTGCCGTGCGCGGCGCTCAGCCCCCGGATGGTGAGTGCCCCGCCCTGCCTGTGCGGCCGGTGCAGCCTGGGTCGCGGGGCCAGGAGCTTTTTCGTGTACCCGGAACGAGGCGCCCCGAACACCTCACCCACCAGCCCCTGCTCCGCGCACACCCCGCCCCGCAGCACCAGCACCCGGTCGGCGACGGCCCGTACGGCGGCCAGGTCGTGGCTGAGCAGCACGATCGCGTAGCCCTGCCCGGCCAGCCCCTTCAACTCGCGCAGTACCGCGTCCCGGCTGGCGGGGTCGAGCCCGGTCGTCGGCTCGTCGAGTACGAGGACACGGGCGCCGCTCGCCAGCGCCCCGGCGAGTACGAGCCGCTGCTGCTGCCCGCCGGAGTACTGGTGCGGGTACCGGCGCAGGAACGCCCGGTCCGCCGGGAGCTGGGCGGTGGCCAGAGCCTCGGAGTACGGGCCGATGTCGCGGAGCACCGAGCCTGCTCGCCGGGCCGGGTTGAGCGCGGCGGCCGGGTGCTGCTGCACGTACCCGGCGCGTCCGTCCACTGTGACCGTACCGGTGAGGACCACGCCGGGCCGGGTCTCGCCCAGGAGGGCCAGGCCGATCGTCGTCTTGCCGCTGCCGGACTCGCCGACCAGCGCGAGTACCTCCCCGGCCGCGACGGTGAAGGACACGCCCGCCACGATGGCCCGGCCGGCGGCTGTGGCGGTCAGGCCCGACACCCGGATCACGGTTTCCCCCTGGTGAGCTCGTCGGCGAGCAGGTTCACGCCGATCGTGAAGGCCACGACGAGCGCGGCGGGGGCGAGGACCGCCCACGGCTGGAGCAGCAGGCCGGCCTTGTTCCGGTCGATGGCCACTGCCCAGTCGGGGCTGTCCGGTGCGAGGCCGGCGCCGAGGAAGTTCGCGGCTCCGGTCAGGTACACGGCGCTGGTGAGGCGGGCTCCGGCGTCGGCGAGCAGCGGCCGGCGCAGGCACCGGCCGACGTATCCGGCGTGGATCGCCCACCAGTTCTCGCCCTGCAACCGCATCGCCTCGGCGGCCGGCCTGCGCGCCGCGTCGAGGGTCGCGGCCCGGACCAGGCGGGCGATGGCCGGGGCGTTCACGACGACCACGACAGCTGTCACGATCACCGGCCCGTGACCGGCGAGGCTGGCCGCGAGCAGGAGGATCAGGATGCCGGGTATGGCGAGGACGATGTCGAGGGGCCGCATCAGCAGCTCGTCCAGCCATCGGCTTCTGGCAGCCCCGGCGAGCAGCCCGATCAGCCCACCGGCCAGATAGGACAGTGCGGTGGCCGTGAAGGTGATGGCGAGCATCGACGCGCCGCCGTGGAGGAGGACGCCCAGCACGTCGCGGCCGAGGACGTCGGTGCCGAGAAAGCCATCCGGAGCGAAGGGCGGGCCGCCGGAGGCGGGCAGAGCACTGAGCGGTGGCCCGAGCGTAGCGAGGACCACAGGAATCCCGGCGAGCAGGCCGGCGGCGGCCAGCACGGGCCTGCTCACGACACCGCCCGGGGTGCGAGCCGGTACGCGAGCACGTCAGCCCCGAGGTGCAGCACGACCGTCAGTACCGCGAACAGCACCGCGAGTCCTTGCAGCACCGGCACGTCCCGGCTCGCCACCGACGACACGACGGCCGCAGACAGTCCCGGTACCGCGAACACCGCCTCGACCACGATGATCCCGCCGAGCAGCCAGTCCGCCGTCCGGGCGAGCTGCTGCACGGCCGGGGCCAGCGCGTTCGGCAGGGCGTGCCGGAACAGCACGCGGGCGGCCGGGACGCCGTGCCGCCGGGCGTGCGCCACGTAGTCCGAGGCCAGGGCCTCGATCAGGCTGGCCCGGATCAGCCGGGCGAGTGAGCACAGTGACCGGGACACCAGGACGGTCACGGGGAGGACGAGCGCCGCCGGGGTCAGCTCGCCGAGCGCGGTGGCCGGCAGCAGCCCGAGGTACAGGGCGAAGAAGCCGATCAGCAGCACGGCGAGCGCGTACTCCGGGATGGCGTGCAGTGCCACTGTCACCGTGGTCGTCCACCGGTCGAAGCGGCCACCGGCTCTCGTCGCGCAGGTGATGCCGAGTGCCCCCGCCGCGGGTACAAGAAAAAGAAGGGTGACTCCCGCGAGCAGCAAGGTGGGCTCGGAAGCCGCACCCAGGACGGCGGTCACCGGCTGCCCGGTGACCAGCGACCGGCCGAGGTCGCCGGTGGCGAGCCCGCCCAGCCAGGACGTGTAGCGGTCCATGACCGGCTGGTCGAGGCCGAGCGCGGCGCGGATCCCGGCGATCCGGGCCGGGTCCGGGTCGTCGCCGGCGATGACCACGGCGGCGTCGCCCGGCAGGGCCCAGGTGAGCGCGAAGATGACGGTGACGACCGCGAGGACCTGCGCCACGCCGAGCCCGAGCCGCCGGGCCGCGTACCAGCCGAGGCTCATGCGGAGACGTACGCCTTGTCGAAGCGGGCCCACTCCAGCGTGTTCGGCGGGGCCTGGCCGACGCCGCCGACCTTCGCGGCCGTGCCGACGATCCAGTCACCGAAGCCCCAGACCAGCAGCCCGCACTGGTCGTGGAGCTGCTGCTGCATGCCGGTGTAGAGCGCGGCGCGCTTCTGCGGGTCCACAGTGGACTGCATCGTCCTGTACAGCGTGTCGAACTCGGGGGAGCCCCACTTGGTCACGTTCTGCGGGGAGGTGGTGAGCAGCCGGGACGCGATGTGCGTCTCGATCGGCATCGCACCGGAACGGTAGCTCGCGATGGAGCCGGAGTTCAGGGTGTCGGCCCAGAACGTGTCCTTGTTCCCGACCGCAACTTCAACGGTGACCCCGGCCTTCTTGGCGTGCTCGGCGAAGACGGCTGCGGCCTCGACCAGGCCGGCGCCGGCCGGCGCCGTGTCGAGCTTGACCGTGAGCCCCTCAGCTCCGGCCCGTTTGAGGAGCGCGCGGGCCTTGCCGAGATCCTGGGTGCGCTGCGTGATACCGGACGCATAATGCTGGTACCCCTTCCCGAACAGGTCGTTGCCGACCTCACCCATGCCGGACAGTGCCGCCGTGACGAGCTGCTGCCGATCCGCGATCAGCCGGAACGCCGCCCGGACGTCCGGGTGGTTGAACGGCGGCCGGTCGAGCTTCATCGCGAGAGCGTGCATCGCGCCGCCCGGTGAGCGGACGATCCGCACCCTCTGATCTGCACTGTATGTCCTCGCGGAGGTCGCCGCGAGGTCATGCGCGTACTCGGCCTGCCCGCTGAGCAGGGCGTTCATCCTGGCCGTCTCCTCGTTGGCCGGGACGAACTCGATCCGGTCGAGATAGGCCGGCCCGTCCCAGTACCCGTCGTACCGGTCGGCGACCAGCGGCTGCCCCGGCGTGAAGGACACGAACCGGAACGGCCCGGAGCCCACCGGTTTCGTGAAGTCCTCCGCGCCCTTCGGCACGATCCACGCCCCGAACGCGGCCGTCGCGTTCGGGAACTCCGCCGTCGGCCGTTTCAGCGCGAACTCGACGGTCCGCTGGTCGATCGCCCTGGAGTTCGCCAGGTCGATGGGTTCGAGGAAAGCCTTGGCGCGCCGCCCGGCCGCCTTGGGGTCGAGGATGCGCGCGTAGCTGGCCAGCACGTCCTCGGCTGTCACCGGCCGCCCGTCGTGGAAGGTGGCCTCACGCAGCACGAACCGCCACTTCGTCGCGTCGGCGTTCGGCGTGAACTCCCTGGCCAGCCGGGGCACCACGGCCATGTCCGGCCCGAAGTCCGTGAGCTTGTCGTACAGGGCCTTCGAGCGGGCTCCGTCGACGAACAGCACGGCGGTGTGCGGGTCCAGGGACTCCTTCGCCCCGGCGGTCTGGAACGCGGCCCGGAGCCTGCCGCCCTTCCTCGGCTGCGGTGGCGCGCTCGCGGGCCGTGGCGAGGAGCAGGCCGTGACGGCCCCGGCTCCGAGGGCCAGTCCGCCCAGCAGCACATGACGACGGTTCAGCATGACAGGGTTCCTTCCGGGAGGGCGCGGGCGATCACGTGCAGGCGGCGGCCAGCCAGCCCGCCGCACGCTTCCGCTGTGGTGTTGGGGCCGGGCGCGTCGAAGAGGCCGAGCACCTCGAAGCCGGCCTCGGTGAGGAAGTACGTGAGTTCCTGGGGGAAGAGCAGCCGCCAGGCCGACTCCTGGACCAGCTCGCCCGTACCGGATCCCCAGGTCCACACGCGCCGCCGCCGGAGCAGCTGTGCGCGGTGGTCGATGGCCAGCCGGGTCCGGGCCGTGTACGTGACGCCGTCGTGCGCGAGCACCCGGTCCGGTTCGTGGTGCGTCACGGCGTCGTTGCCGAGGAAGAAGGCGCCGTTGCGCATCTCGGCGACGAAGAGGCCGCCCGGGCGGAGCTGGGCCCGCGCGTTGCGGAGCGTCGCGGCCAGCTGCTCGTTGGTGTGGCAGTAGAGCAGCGCGCTGTCCATACAGGACACCGCGTCGACCTCGGGGCCCCGGTAGGACTCCATCCGGCCGAGTTCGAAGCGGACGGCCGGGTGCTGGCTCCGCGCGTAGGCGATCATCTCCGGTGAGATGTCGACGCCGGTGACCCGGTAGCCCTGGCGGGCCAGGTACCCGGCGTCGCGGCCGGTCCCGCAGCCCAGGTCCAGCACGGAGCCGCACGGGCCGTGCCGGACGAGTGCGGACTCGACGAAACGCCCGCCGAGGTGTTCCGGGTCGGGGAACGCGATCTCGTACAGCGCGGGGTTGTCCGTCAGCAGGTTCATGTTCATGCGAGCTGTCCTTTCCGGTCGAGTGCCGCGACCCCTGCCGCGGAGGCGAGCCCGGCCGCGGCCAGCAGTACCCAGGCCAGCGGCCCGGGTGAGGCGTCGAGCGCCCAGCCGATCCCGGCGGAACCTGCCGCGGCCACCACCCCGGAGACCAGGTAGAAAGCGCCGAAGTACGTGCCGGGCAGCCGGTCGGCGCCCAGCCCGGGGATGAGTTCGAGCGCGAAGGGGTGTGCCATCGCGTAGCCGGCCGCGAGCAGGGCTGTCCCGCCGAACACCGCCCACGGCCCGGGCAGCACCGGTACGCAGAACCCGAGCCCCATCACGCCGAGCCCCGCCGCGATGGCCTGGCCCGGCCGCCACCGCCCCCGGCACCAGCGCGTGATCCTGACCTGCCCGGCGATGCTGATCACCGTGGCCAGCAGGAACACGCCGGACACGGCCCACGGCGGGCCAGCTGCCAGCGGCAGGGCGAGGTAGAGCTGGCTGTACAGCGCGTACATCCCGCTGCCGGCGAGCGCGAAGAGCACGAACCGCCGGTTGGACAGCACCTCGGCCCAGTCCTTCCACAGTGGATGCTCGGCCGGCTCGGCTGCCAGCGGCGGCAGCGCGAGCATCTGCGCGACGGTCAGCGCCGCGAAGATCAACGCGGCGACCACGGCCACCAGCCGGAACCCGACGCCGATCAGTGCTGCCCCGAGCAGTGGCCCGGCGAGCGCTCCTGCGTTGGCGTACACGTTGAAGCGGGCGAAGGCCTCGGCCTTGCGTTCCCCGGCGGCGACCGCGACGTAGGCACGCACGGCCGGGTTGAACAACGCCCCGGCCAGCCCGGCCAGCGCCGACGCGAGGATCAGGCCGGGTAAGGAGTCCAGCACGGCGAACAGCCCGAAGCCGAGCGTCCGCAGCGCGCAGCCCGCGATGATCACCGGCCGGCAGCCGAGCCGGTCGGCGAGGCTCCCGCCCAGCAGGAACATGCCCTGCTGGCTCAGCGTCCGCACGCCCAGCACCAGCCCGGCGGCCCCGGCCGCGAGCCCTGCCCCCGACAGGTGCCCGGCGAGGAACGGCACCAGCAGGTAGAACCCCACATTGACCGCGAACTGGTTGACCAGCAAAAACCTCATACCCACGGCAACCCCGCAACCCTTTTCTCGTACGCCGTGACCAGCACCCCGGCACCGGCCAGCAATCCCCGCGCGAAACCCCACAGGTCCGAAGGCCTCACGCCGCATCACTCCACAGCGGATCCCGGACGGACGTGCACCGCGTCCAGCTCGTCACCTCGGCGGCACCCGGGTCGGCCAGCTCCGCCGGTTCCGTGCCGAGGGCCGGCTGGAGCAGGCCGTGCCGCGCGCAGTACCCGTCGTCGTACACCGTCTGCCAGTAGCGGACCGGCCCGTCCGGGAACACCGCCACGACCTGCTGCTCCGGGGCTCGCCGGGCATGCCAGGCCGCCACCGCCGCCACAGCTCCCGTACTCCAGCCGCCCGACACGAAAGCCCCGCTGGCCAGCCGGCGGCACGCGTCGACCACCTCGGCCGGCGCCAGCCAGTGCACCTCGTCGAACAGGTCGTAGTCCACGTTGCGCGGATAGATGCTGCTGCCCAGCCCGCGCATGAGCCGGGGCCTGGCCGGCTGGCCGAAGATGGCCGAGCCGATCGTGTCCACGCCGACGATCCGCAGGCCCGGCCACCGCTTCCGCAGTACGGCTGCGAGCCCGGCGCTGTGCCCGCCCGTCCCCACGCTGCACACCAGGCAGCCGGCGTGCTCGACCTGGCTGGCCAGTTCCTCGGCGAGCGAGGCGTACCCGGCCGGGTTGTCCGGGTTGCGGTACTGGTCCGGCCAGTAGGCCCCGTCGTGCTCGGCGAGCACCGCCCGCAGCCGGTCAATCCGCGCGCCCTGCCAGCCGCGTACCGGGTCGGGTTCCGTGACGATCTCCAGCCGGGCGCCGTGCGCGCGGAGCATCGCCCGCATCACCGGTTCCAGCTCGTCGTCGACGACCAGGATGACCGGGTGGCCGAGCGCCGTGCCCGCCAGGGCGAGCCCGACGCCGAGCGTCCCGCTGGTCGACTCCACGATGACCGCGCCCGGCCGCAGCTCGCCGCGTTCCTTCGCCCGGCTGACCATGCTGAACGCGGCCCTGGCCTTCATGCCGCCAGCGCTCAGGTACTCCAGCTTCGCCCAGAAGCCCGGCTGCGGCACCGGCAGCGGCGTCGTGATCCGTAACAGCGGGGTACCGCCGACCAGGCCGGCCAGGCCGGTGGTCACGAGCGGGGTCACGAGGCGCTCCGGTACAGGAAGATCTGGCTGTCCGAACCGGTGAGCCAGAAGAACGGGAACGGCTCGGCCGACACCGCCGTGACGCCCTGCCCGAGAAGTGCCCTGGCCACCGCGCTCCCGCTCTGTGCGAAGAGGACGATGGGCTTGCCCGTGGCGGCCAGGGCCTCGAAGGTCCCGTTCCCGAGCGTCATCCCGGACACCAGCAGCGCGTCGGCACCGTCCGCAGCCGCGACCGCGTCCGTCACGATCGGCTCGCCCCACTCGGTCGACCCGCCCTTGAGGTCGCACGGCACGTACCCGACACCACGGTCCCGGAGGGCCTGGAGCAGCGAGTTGACGACGCCCACCACGG
Source organism: Longispora albida DSM 44784 (assembly GCF_000379825.1). Taxonomy (GTDB): domain Bacteria; phylum Actinomycetota; class Actinomycetes; order Mycobacteriales; family Micromonosporaceae; genus Longispora; species Longispora albida. The sequence continues at coordinate 547,157 of NZ_KB903825.1, read as the reverse complement.
CGACTCGTTCCGCCTCGGGCGGCAGCAGGCCCGCGACGGCATGCGCCCTGGCCAGCGACCGGGCCAGCGAGTCGCCGGCCGGCAGCCGCACGGCCTCAGCCGCCGGATCGCTTTCGTGCGGCTGGACGGCGAGCAGGAACGCGTCCAGCGCCGCGAGCCGGATCGCCGGGTCGGGATGCCGGAGCCCGTCAGCCACCGGCCGGCCGGTCAGGCCGAACAGGTCGTCGCCGCCGGTACCGGGCTCGATCGCGCACGAGCCGACCGCCGCCCCGGCCCGGATGCTGACCACCTCGTTGCGGTACCCGCCGCCCCGGCCCGGGTGCCGCGCGCCCTGACAGGTCCGGAACGCCACCGTGATCGGCTGCTGGGAACGCGGGTCGGCCAGCGCCTGGCTGATCAGCCGGCCGATCATCGGTACTCCAGCCTGGGTACCAGTGCCTCAGCCCTGGCCGCCGCGTCGGCCCCGGCGGTGATCACGTGCCCGTAGTAGTCGTTGTTGCTGGTCGCGGGCCGGACATCGCGGCCGGTCATGTCGGCCAGGCGCCAGTCCTCGACGCCGTCGGGCCGGCCAGCGGAGTGCACGGCGCGGACTGTGCCGGTCGCGTCGGGTACAAAGAATCGAATGGCGGCGGACGCGTGACCAGTGGCACGCGGCGTGAGATCCGGGGTTTCACCCAGCGCGAGCTGCACCTGCACCGCGGCGAGGTCGATGCCGGTGACGAGCCGGACCAGCTCGGTGATGTAGTTGCCGGCCGGCCGCAGGTTGACCTCGACCAGCCGGCCGCCGCGCACCTCCACGTGGCAGACCCCGTGCGTGATTCCGAGCGCGCCGATCGCGGCGACCGCGACCCGCACCGCCTCCCCGTGCTCGCCCGGAGCCGGGAACTCGTGCGCGGCCTCGACGAAGTACGGCTCCCCGGCCAGCACCTTGCTCGTCACCCCGACCACGGTGGTCCTGCCGTCCACAGTGACCGTCTCGACGCTCACCTCCGCCCCCGTCAGGTACTCCTCCAGCAGCACGACCGGGCACCGTTCCTGCTGGCGGGCGTTGACCGGGAAGGCCGCGAGCGCGCCGTACGCCTCCCGCAGCCCGGCCTCGTCCCTGACCAGCCGGACGAACATCCCGGCGCACAGGTCCACCGGCTTGACGACGAGCGGGTAGCCGAGGGCCGCAGCTCCCGCCCTGGCCTCGCCCCAGCTGGCCGCGATCTCGAACCGGGGCCCCAGGTCCCGGGTCGCCAGCCGCGCGAGGTCCTTGCGCCGTCCCCGCCGGACGGTCTCCGGGCCGGCCCCCGGCAGGCCCAGCCGCTGGGCGATCACGGCTGCGGTGTCCAGGTAGTAGTCGCAGGACGTGAGGACCCCGTCGAAGCCGAGCAGCTGGTGCGCCTGGAGGGCGAAGCCGGCGATGACCTCGGGGTCGTTCGTCTCGGCGGTGAGGATGTGCCGGGCGCCCAGCAGCGGGTGCCGGCCGGCGGGCCGGTGCGGGCCCGGGGCCAGGTAGTGCCCGAGATCCCTGGTCAGGAACGTGAACTCGTGCCCGGCGGCCGTGATGGCCCTCGGCAGCAGGCTGCTCATCGCCCCGACCCAGCTCTCGGTGAGCAAGAGATGCGTCATGGCCGGAGACCATATCGAAAACGAAAACCAGTTTCAACAAGGGGCCGGCCCGGGCAACGCGAAGGGCCGGGCACACCAGGTGGTGTGCCCGGCCCTTATGACCGGAAAGGTATGGAGTTACTGCACGGCGAGCAGGTCGACCACGAAGATCAGCGTCTCGCCCGGCTTGATCGCGCCGCCGGCGCCCCGGTCGCCGTAGCCCAGGTGGGCCGGGATGACCAGCTTGCGCCGGCCGCCGACCCGCATGCCCTGCACGCCCTGGTCCCAGCCGGCGATGACGCGGCCGCCGCCGAGCGGGAAGGTGAACGGGCTGTTGCGGTTCCACGAGGCGTCGAACTCCTCGCCGGTGGAGAAGGCCACGCCCACGTAGTGCACGACGGCCTGGTGGCCGGCCTTGGCCTCCTCGCCGTCACCCACGGTGATGTCGGTGATCTGCAGCTCGGAGGGGGCGACGCCCTCGGGGAATTCGATCTCAGGCTTGGTCAGACTCATGACATCCACGTTATCCCGTTCGTCCCGGTGGCCGGCGCGTGGGTGATCAGGGCGTGTACCGCAGGCCCGGGGTCAGCGCGACCGCCGTGAGCTGCGCGATGCTCAGCGGCGGCTCGGCGCGCGTCGCGTTGAACGGCGTCTGCGGGTTGCTGTGCATGTCGATCTTCGAGAAGCTCGCCGACCACGCCCGGGCCTTCACCATCGTGCCGTCGGCCCGCAGCACGAGGACGAGGAACCCCTTGCCGCCCTTGCCGAGGTACACGGTGGTGCCCTTGGGGTCGGAGTGGGTCAGCGCGAGGATCCGCTCACCGGCGGGCCCGGCCGACTCCACGCAGTCCGTCTGCTGGTCGAAGTCGTCGTACTCGGCCGCGGCCACGTCCGCGCACAGGTACGGCCCGGTCCCGGTTGTGACCTCGAAGCCCACGGCACCCTCGCCAGCCTGGTCACGGAGGTCACCAATGGCGGCGGGGTTGGTGTGCGCGCCGGTCCGGAACGACAGGGCCTGCTCCTCGCGGACCTTCCCGGAACCGGCCACGACCTGGACTCCGGGTGCCACCGCCGTCAGTGCCGTGTTCAGGGTGGTGGTGAGCTGGGCCGCCTCCTCCTTGGTGAGGCGGTGGCCCTCCGCCGGCGGAGGCGGCGGTGTCCAGCTGGGGGTCGCCCTGGTCGGAGGCGCCTTCGGCGTCGACTTCGGACTGGGGGCTGGTGGCATCGGGCTGGAGCCGGCCGTAGGTGCCGCGAAGCCTGCCGGGACCCGATCCGCCGGGGCCGGGCCCGCGTTCAGCCACAGCCCGGTACCGGCGGTGGCGGCCAGCACGGCCACTGCCAGCCCGCCGCTCATGCCCCAGGTCCGCAGCCGCTGCGACCGGCGGCCCTTGACGATCACGGTGTCCAGATCCACGCGGGACGGCGGCGGGGTGCCGATGGCGTGGTCGAATTCGTTCTGCTGCATCTCTTCCAACGCTCCTAAGTGGTTTCCAGCCGGCTGGCGAGCGGGCGCAGCGCGTCCAGCCCGCGGGAGGTCTGGCTCTTGACGGTGCCCTCGGAGCACCCGAGCATCTCGGCGGTCTGTGTCACGGACAGCCCGCAGTAGAACCGCAGGACCAGGACGGCCCGCCGGCGGGCCGGCAGCTCGTTCAGGAGCGCCAGCAGGGCTCCGCCGTCCGGGTCCGGATCGAGGACGGGCGTCTCCGGCAGCTCCTCCACCGCCTGCTCACGCCGCCACGGCCTGCGCTGCTCGTCCAGCCAGGAGTTGACCAGGATCTTGCGGACGTAGCCGTCGAGGCTCTCCATCCGCTGGGCCCGGCGCCAGTGCCGGTACAGCTTGACCAGGGCGATCGACACCAGGTCGTCCGCCAGGTGCCAGTCGCGGCAGAGCAGGTACGCCACCCGGCGCAGCTGGTCGATCCGGGCGGAGGCGTACTCGCGGTACGTCTCCTCCTCAGCACGCTTCATCGCCGACCTTTCCGTTGTTCCTCACTGGACGAACGGAAGGTCCGCACGCGGGGGTTGCCCGGCCGGGGCACCAATTTTCAGGAGTCGAGAATGCCCAGCTTCGCCCCGAAGCCGAGCAGCACGCCGCCGGTCACCCGGTCGAGGGCCCGGCGCACCGCGCCCCGGCTCAGCCAGCCGCGCACGAGGTGCGCCCCGCAGATCAGCAGCGTGAACCAGGCCATGCCCTCGATGTCGTGCACGAGCGCCAGCAGCACGCCCATCGCGAGGTGCGAGGCGTTCTCCGGCATGAACTGGGGGAGCATCGCGACGTAGAAGACGCCGATCTTCGGGTTGAGCAGGTTGGTGACCAGCCCGCGGAGGAAGGCCCGCCCGCCTGCCCCCTTCCCGTCGGCAGCCTCCGGCCGGGCCCTGCGGAACAGCAGGCCCAGCCCGAGCCAGACCAGGTACGCGGCGCCCGCCAGCCGGAGCACGGTGTAGGCGGCCTGCGAGGTGGCCAGCACGGCCGACACCCCGGCGGCGGCGATCGCGCCCCAGATCAGCGCGCCGAGGCTGATGCCGAGGGCCGTGGCGAAGGCAGCCCTGCGCCCCTGGGCGACGGCGGTGCGCAGCACGAGGGCGGTGTCCAGCCCCGGCATGATCGTCAGCAGCCCGGCGACGAGCGCGAACGACGCGGCGGCCTCCACCACGGACATGTCCTCAGCCGTCCTTGGTGAGCAGGCCCGTCACCAGGTCGAACGCCTGCTCGACGGCCCGGCGGGACTGCTCGGTGTGGTTGAGCATGTCGAAGCTGTGCTGACCGTCCGGTACCTCGATGATCTCCAGGCGGGCCCCGGTCTCCTGAGCCCTGGCCACGAACCGCTGCTGGCCTGGTACGAGGGGCTCCACCTCGTGACCAGCCAGGGTGAGGACCACGGGCGGGCTGGCGGCGTGCAGTGCTTCGGAGGCCCGGTAGCGCGGCTCGGCCACCGCGCCCGGCAGGGACTCCAGCGCCGGGTAGCTGGCCGCCACGACCCGCAGCCACGGCGGAGCCGCGCGCAGCCAGTCCGCGAGGAGGATCCCGCCACCGGAACAGGCCCAGAGCGCGATGCGGTCCGCGTCGACGCGCGGGTCGGCGCGGACCGCATCGATCGTGCTGGCGAGCAGGTCGGCGGAGGGCGCCAGGTCCTCGGCGCGCAGCGGGTGGTCGAACATCACGCCGGCCACGCCGCGAGCCGCTGCCGCCGAGGCGTACCCGATGTAGACCGGCCACTCGCTGGGGGCGTGCATGCCCTCCCGGATCGGCCCGCCGTGCACGAAGATCACGGCGGGCCTCGGGCCGGTGCCCTCCGGCAGGTACAGCTGCGCGTCGCCGAGTTTCTCCACGCGCACGGCCGGGGTGGGCAGGACGAAGGGACTCATGTACACAGGTTCAGCCATGCGCCCATCGTAGTCGGGAATCCATAATGGATTCCTGGCGCAAGTACTCCTGCTGCCCTAGGAACCGAGGACCGGGTAGTGGTCGGAGTAGTCGGTGTAGGTGTAGGTCGTCCACCAGCTCGTGACGCTCCACTGGGGAGACTTCGCCTTGAGCGTGGTGTTCTGCCACGTCGCTGGCCTGGCGTTGCCGTTGCGGTGCAGGACGTAGTCGAGCTGCTGCTGGTTGTTCTCGCTGTCGTTGTAGTCGGCGATCGCGTTGGTGCGGGCGTCCCACGAGTACGGGTGCCCGGCGAAGGACGGGGCCGCGGCGCCGAGCTTGCCCAGCATGGCCTGGTACTCGGGGGCGTACCGGTCGACGTTCAGGTCACCGGCGACGATGACCTGCTCGGCGGCCGGGATGTTCCTCGCGTCCAGGAACGCGTCGAGCTGGGCGAACTGCCTGGCCCGTACGGAAGCCCCGTCCCCGCCCTCGCACCCGGTGTCGTCGGCCTGCGCGTGGGTGCCGACCACGTGCACGGCGGTGCCGTTGACGTCGAGCCGGACGTAGACGAAGCCCTTGTTGGAGTACCAGTCGGCCCCGCACCCGTCCGCGTACACGAACTGGATCTTCTCCCGGATCGGCCACCTGCTCGCGATCACGACGCCGCCGTCCTCCGGCGTGGTGTCGGAGTAGGAGCCGAGGGTGGCGTCCCAGCCGGAGCGCGAGCGGCCGAGTACCGGCGTCTGGTGCGGGTACTGCCCGGCCAGCCCGGCCTTCAGCCGCTCGGAGGCCTCGTTGTCGAACATCTCCTGGAGCACGACGACGTCGTTGCCGGCGACGTACGGCGCCCGGCTGATCAGGTCGGCGCGCTGGATCTGGCCCCAGTTCGGGAAGAGGGTGCGCGGCAGGAACATCACGTTGTGCGAGAGCACCTTGAGCGCCGGGGTCGCGGCGGCGGCCGGGCTCGCGGGGACGGCGACGCTGAGTCCTGCGGCGATGGCGAGTACCGCGGCTGTGAGGCGAGAAATTCTCATGAGCCGGTACCCTGCCGGCCTGGGGCAACTGATGGGTAACTTCTGGGTACGCTCTGGCCCAACTCGTGGTGCACAGCCGCGAAGCTCCAGATTATGGGCAGGTTATTACGGTACGGAGACAAGCCCTTACCTGCGGGTCTCCCGTTCGGTTACTCTTTGCCGGCGCTGGGACGGGTGAGCCCGGCTGCGGGGGAGCTGTGCGGTGGGTGCCACGGGTGATCTCACGCCTGAACTGCTGGCCAGGAGCGTCTGGTCGGACGAGGACATGGCGGCGTACGAGATCCCGTTCAAGGATGTCCCTTTTATTACCATCGGCGGCGGCATCGGGTCGTTCGTCACTGTGGACTATCTGCGGATCGCCGGAGTGCCGGCCTCCGACATCGCCGTGCTCTCCAACATCGGCCACCCCTGGCAGACCTACGAGTACCTCACCCGGGTCTCGCAGATCCCCCGGGCGGAGCGGATCCGCTCGGACTCGTCGAGCCGGCCGGACAACATCTGGGGCTTCCCGTCGTACGCGCTGACGGAGGCCTGGCGGGACAAGTCGGTCAAGCACCTGCTCAACGTGCTCACCGAGCCGGTATTCGCCGACTTCTGGACACCGAGGGCCGGCACGGTCTTCGAGGGCCTGGAACGGGAGGCCGCCCGGATCGGGTACCAGGACATGCTGGTCAAGTGCGCGGTGCGGATGGTACGCAGGCGGGAGGCCGGGGGCTACTTCGTGGTGGGCAGCCCGGAGGGCGGGCCGAAGCGGGTCGTGTACCGGGCGCGGTACGTGCACATCGCCGTCGGGTACCCGGGACTGCGCTTCCTGCCGGATCTCCAGCACTTCCGGGAGCGGTACGGCGACTACGAGCACGTCGTCAACGCCTACGAGCCGCACGAGCACGTCTACGAGTTCCTGAAGACCCGGCCGGGTACCGTCATCGTCCGTGGCAGCGGGATCGTGGCCTCCCGGGTCCTCCAGCGCCTGATCGACGACCGGGAGGCCCACGGCCTCGGTACCCGGATCGTGCATATCTTCCGGACCTACGTCGACGGCCCGCACGGCCCGGTGTTCATGCGGCGCAGGGGCGGCCACGGCTGGGCGTACCAGGGATTCAACTATCCCAAGTCGGTGTGGGGCGGCCAGCTCAAGGCGCAGATGCGCAGGCTGGAAGGCGCGGAACGCGCCGCGCTGTACAAGAAGATGGGTGGCTCCGGGGCGAACACGCCCTGGCGGCGCAAGTGGCAGCGGCAGCTCGCCGCGGGCCGGGCGGGCGGCTGGTACGAGACCAGGAAGGGCACTGTGGACAGTGTCGTGCCCGGCGCGCACGGCCAGCTGGTCAGCACGGTCGGCGGCGAGGAGATCCGCTCGAACTACATCATCGACTGCACCGGCCTGGAGGCAGACATCGCCGAGTCCCGGGTGCTGGCCGACCTGCTGGAGCACGGCGGGGCCGGGCGCAACCCGCTCGGGCGGCTCGACGTCGAGCGGCACTTCGAGGTCAGGGGCACGGCCAGCGGCAAGGGCGCTGTCTACGCCTCCGGCACCGCGACCCTCGGCGGCTACTTTCCCGGCGTCGACACCTTCCTCGGCCTCCAGATCGCCGCGCAGGAGATCGCCGACGACCTGGCCAGGCGCGGGTTCTGCCGCCGGATCGGCCCGGTGCGCTCCACCGCCCAGTGGGTGCGCTGGCTGCTGAACCGCCCGATCTGAGATCTCCGTCTCGTCCCTCCACAGGAGACACCCCGATGCTCCCTCTCCTCTCCGGCCGGATCCAGACCCGGCTGTTCCTGTTAGCCTTGGCCGGTTCGCTGGTCACCCTGCTGCTGGCCCCGCTGCTCCCCGGTCCGGTCAAGGACCATTTCCTGGTACTGGGGGCGGTGGCGCTCTTCGGCGTCGGCTGGGAGCTCGTGTACCACCTGCTGATGCAGTTCCGCTGGGAGAAGGACTGGCCGACACTGTTCGGCCTGGTCACAGCGGTACCGGAGGGGCTGGTCGTCTGGCTGGCCCTCCGACCGGAGCCGCTTGCCTTCTGCCTCCACTTCGGGGCGGTGTGGCTGGCCGTGTGGCTGCTGGCGAACGGGCCGATGCGCGTGCCCTTCCTGCGCTGGCGCTTCCGGGGCGGGAGGCTGCTGTGAACGACGTGACCGAACCGTTCGAGTCGTTCATCCTCATTCCCGGCCTGGCCCAGATCCCGGACGGGCCGACGGAACTGGTCGACGACCGGGCGCTGATCGAGGGCGCGAACTGCAAGCGCGGCCACTTCAACGACCCCAGGGTGCAGTACTGCCAGCTGTGCGGGATCGCGATGATCCAGCAGACCCTGGTCACGGTGGTGGGCCGCCGCCCCTCGCTCGGCGTGCTGCTGTTCGACACCGGCGCGACGTACCGGGCCGACGCCGACTACATCCTCGGCCGCGACCCGGCCCAGGCTCCCGAAGTGGTGGCCGGGGAGGCCCGGCCGCTCAAGGTCACCGACCCGACCGGCGAGATCTCCCGCCGCCACCTGAGGATCAGCCTGTCCGGCTGGCAGGTGCGCGTCGTCGACCTCGGCTCGGCGAACGGCACGACGGTGACCCGGCCCGGCGCCGGGCCCGTGCTGGTCACGCCGGGGGAGCCGGAGCTGCTCGTGCCCGGTACGCGGGTGCAGGCCGGTGAGCGCTGGCTGCGGTACGAGTCGCACCGGAGGGGAAGCTAGATGGAGCGCATCGCCGACTACGAGTTCGTCCGGCCCCTCGGCTCCGGCAACCACGGCCACTACTACCTCGCCCGCCGCCCGGCCCGGCTGCCGGTCGCCGACGAGCTGGTCGCCGTGAAGGTCCTGGCCGGCGGGTCCACACCGGACACCTTCCGCCGGGCGGCCCGCGAGCTGGCAGCCTTCGCAGCCGTCCAGTCCCCGTACCTGGTCAGCCTGTACGACGCCGGCCGGCAGCACGGGGTGTTCTACTACGCCGGCGAGTACCTGCCGGGCGGGTCGCTGGCGGATGCCGCCGCCGGTACGGACGTGCTCCGCGCCGTGGGCCACGCCGCGAGCGCTGCGGCGGCCCTGCACGCGGCCGGGATCGCGCACCGTGACATCAAGCCGGGCAACGTGCTGCTCCACGACTCCGGAGCCAAACTCTCCGACCTCGGGCTCTCCCACGTCTTCACCTCGGGGCTGACCCTGACGGGGATGGGGGAGCTGTCCGCCGTGGAGTACGCCGACCCGGACGTGCTGCACGGCGAGCGGCCCGGCCCGGAGGCCGACGTCTGGTCCCTCGGGGTCCTCCTGCACCGCGTGGTCACCGGCCGTGGTGTGTACGGGGAGCTGCCGCAGGGCAACGGCCTCCTGGCCCTCCGCAAGGTACTCGTCAGCAAGCCGGAGATCGCCGAGTCTCCCGTCGCGGGCCTGGTGGCCGAGTGCCTCGCCCCGGCCACGGAGCGGATCACGGCGGCTGCCCTCGCCGCGAGGCTGCTCCAGTGACCGCGCACCAGGTCGGGCAGCTGCTCCTGGCCCTGGCCGGGATCATCCTGCTCGCCAGGGCTTTCGGCTGGCTGGCCAGGAAGTGCGGGCAGCCGCCGGTCATCGGGGAGATCCTGGCCGGCATCCTGATCGGGCCGACGCTGTTCGGCTCGGCCGTCACCGGCCACCTGCTGCCGGACGGCATCCGCCCTGCGCTGTCCGGGCTGGCCAGCGTCGGCCTGGTGCTGTTCATGTTCATCGTCGGCTACGAGCTGGACACCGGCCTGGTCCGGGGCCGGGTCAGGGTCGCGGTGTCGGTGTCGATCGGCTCGATCGTGCTGCCGTTCGGGCTGGGCTTCGCGCTGGCGCTGTGGCTCGCCGGTCGGCACGGGGTGACCGACACGATCCCGTTCGCCCTGTTCGTCGGGGCGGCGATGTCGGTGACGGCCTTCCCGGTACTGGCCAGGATCCTCACCGACCGGGGCATGCACCGGCTGGAGGTCGGCGGCCTGGCCCTGGCCTCCGCCGCGGTGGACGACGTGCTGGCCTGGACGCTGCTGGCCGGGATCGTCACCCTCGGCGGGGGCGGGGCGGGCTGGCAGATCCTGCTGTCCGTCCCCTATGTCCTGGTGATGTTCCTCGTGGTCCGGCCGCTGCTGGCGAAGCTCGCCGCCGCCAGGGCGAGGGCCGGCCGCCTCACGCCGGACATCCTCGGCGTGATCCTCGCCGGGCTGCTGCTGAGCTGCTTCGCTACCGAGTGGCTGGGCGTGCACGCCATCTTCGGTGCCTTCCTGTTCGGCGCTGTGATGCCGCGTGACGAGGTGCTCCGGCACGAGATCCTCGAACGGCTCGAACAGGTCAGCGTGCTCCTGCTGCTCCCGGCCTTCTTCGTGCTGTCCGGCATGAAGGTCGACCTGTCCACAGTGAACCTGTCGGGCTTCGCCGAGCTGGTCCTGATCCTCGCTGTGGCGATCGCGGGCAAGTTCGCGGGTGCGTACCTGGGCGCGCGGCTCCAGCAGGTCCCGGCCAGGGAGGCCGGGGTGCTCGCCACGCTGATGAACACCCGGGGCCTGACCGAGATCGTGATCCTCACCGTCGGCCTCCAGCTCGGGCTGCTCGACGGCGAGCTGTTCTCGCTGATGGTCGTCATGGCGCTGGTCACGACCGTGATGGCGGGCCCGCTGCTGTCGGCTCTGTACCCGAGGAGCCGGGTCGCGGCCGAGACCACCGCCGCGGACCAGGCCGGGCTGGCCCTGGCTCCCGGCACGTACCGGGTACTGCTCGCCGTGCCGGAGGCCGGCCCCACCCCGGCCCTGGCCCAGCTCGGCGCGGACCTCGCTGGCGGCCACGCGCGGGGTGAGCTGGTACTCAGCGCCCTCCTGCCCTACCGGTCCGGGCTGGAGGTCGGCACCGGCCTGTCCGGCGAGCTGCTGGAGATGACCCGGGTCATGGGCGAGCTGGAGGCCGTCGCCGCCCCGCTGCGCTCGGAGGCCCTGGCGGTGCCGGTGCTGGCCAGGTTCGCCGAGGACCCGGCCGCCGAGCTGGCCCGGCAGGTCGCCGCGACCGGCCCGGACCTGGTGCTCACGACCGGCCAGGTACCCGGCGGTTCCCGGCTCGCCGTCCGGGTCCACGACCTGCCAGGGCACTGGGACACCGTCGTCGTCGACGACCGGGCCGGTCCCGCGGCCAGGGCGCTCGGCGCGGCCATCGCGGCGCAGGTCACGGCCCGCTCGGGCGGGAGCTCCGGGCACCCGCTGGTGATCGGGCCGGCCGGCAGGCAGGATGTGCACCTGAGCGTGCACCTTGGCGGTACGAACTCAACAGGGGAGACAGGGGAGTCATGATGGCGGAGCCGTTGCGGGCGGGTGACCCGGAGCAGCTTGGCGGCTACCGCCTGCTGGGCAGGCTCGGCGAGGGCGGCATGGGCAGCGTGTTCCTCGGGGAGCCTGCCGAGGGCGGGCCGAAGGTCGCGGTCAAGGTGATCCGGGCCGACCTCGTCAGGGAACCGGAGTTCCGCCGGAGGTTCCGCCGGGAGGTCACCCGGGCCCAGCAGGTCCCGCCGTTCTGCACCGCCGAGGTGCTCTACGCCGACCCCGACCACGACACGCCCTACCTCGTCGCCGAGTACGTCAACGGCCCGGCACTGTCCACAGTGATCGCAGAGCACGGCAAGCTGTCCGCCGCCAACCTGCACGGCCTGGCGCTGGGCGTGGCGACGGCGCTCACCGCGATCCACGGAGCCGGCATCATCCACCGCGACCTCAAGCCCGGCAATGTGCTGCTCGCCCCGGGCAGCCCCAAGGTGATCGACTTCGGCATCGCGCGCGGCATGGACCTCACGCAGAGCCTCACCCGGCCGGACCAGGTGATCGGCAGCGTGTCCTACATGGCACCGGAACGCTTCGAGAACGGCCCGCTCACCCAGGCGACGGACGTGTTCGCGTGGGGAGCCGTCGTCGCGTACGCCGGCACCGGCCGCCTGCCCTTCACCAGCGACTCGATGCCCGCCACGGTCGCGAAGATCCTCACCCAGGAACCAGACCTCGGCGAGCTGTCCGGCCCGATCCGTGACCTGGTCGCCGAGGCGCTGGCCAAGGACCCGGAGGACCGGCCCACCGCCCGCGAGCTGGTCGACCGGCTGCTGGCCGGAGGCGGGCCGCCGCGCGCCATGAAGGTACCGGCCGCCGATGCCGGGGCCCGGCCCGCGGCCATCACGCCGGCGATCGCCGACGACGAGCCGACCCGGGTCAAGGGCTCAGCCCAGCCGGCACCGACCACAGTGGCCCCGGCTCCCGCGCCGGAAACCACCGTCGTGAAGACGGGCGGTAGCCGGATGCGCGGGGTGCTCACCGGCGCGATGGTCCTGGCACTGCTGCTCACGACGGGTACCGTCGCCGGCCTGTTGACCGGCGTGATCAAGGTGCCCAGCAACAGCAGCGGCAACGCTGGTACCAGCAACACGCCGACCCCGAAGGCGACGCTCCCCGAACTGGCTCCTGGCGTGCCGGGCGACTCTGAGGAGATCATCAGCGACCCGCTGGCCGCAGAGGGCAAGTGGACCGCCGTCAACCTCCCGGAACGGCCACCCGTCAAGCCGGGCGGCGAGAAGTGGGAGTCCTCGTGTTACTTCGAGAACTCCCAGCTCGTGGCCGAGGCGGAGCAGCCGGACACCTACCGGTGCAAGGGGCCTGACGGCGGCACGGTGCAGAACTTCGGGTCCTATGTCGACGTGACCCTGCTCGAACCGGGCAGCTGCGCGGGGATCTGGTTCCGCTTCAACGGCTCGGCGGGCTACGCGCTGCGGGTGTGCGAGAAGAAGCTCCAGATCGTCGAGCACTCGACCGGGATCACCATCTTCCGGGACTGGCCGCTGGCCACACCGGTCACCGTAGGCACTCCGGTCCGGATCGGCGTGGTCATGGTGAAGGACAAGGTGACCATCTACCGCGACGGCAAACCGGCCCAGTCGGCGAACCTGAACGCCGGATACGTCGTGGGCCGGGTCAACCTCGGGGTCTTTCCCATGTACAAGCCGGGCGACCCGGTGGAGTCGTCGAAGGTGTCCTTCCGCAACATCCAGGTCTGGGAGATCCACACCGTTTCCTGAGTACGGCTGGCAGCACAACGCGCCGGTAGCGGAAGCCACCGGCGCGTTTCTCGTGTACTCAGGAACCGGCGCCGGTGACCTTCACGGCGTCGATGACGAAGACCAGGGTCTCCGCGCCCTTGATCGGCGGGGAGCCCTCCGCGCCGTAGCCCTTGTCCGGCGGGACGATCAGGAGGCGGCGCCCGCCCTCCTTCATGCCGATCAGGCCCTCGTTCCAGCCGGTGATGACCCGGGCCTTGCCGACGTTCTGCACGGGGAACGGCTGGTTGCGGGTCCACGACGAGTCGACGTCCTGCTTGTCGGACCAGGTCTTCAGCTCGTAGTGGGTGTCGACGGTGTCGCCGCGCTTCACCGCCGGGCCCTCGCCGGAGTTCAGGTCCTTGGTCAGGAGCTGGGAGCCGGGCGTGCACCCGTCCTTGATCGTGATCGACGGCCGGCTGCCCGTGGCGCCGGCGACCGTCACATCGTCGATCGTGCAGGGCCGGTTGGCTGCGGCCTTGGAACCCTTGCCGTCAGCGCCTCCGCACGCTGCGGCGCTGGCCAGGACCGTGAGCAGCACGGCAGTCTTAACGATTCGCATACCGGCAGGGTACCGATCCGCCCGCTGGCCGACGGCCACCCGGGGAGATTTTGTACCGCCGGCTGCCGCTCTGTCGCGCTCGCCGCCCCGCGAACGTGCCCAAGGCAACAGCTACCCTGAGTAACGTGTTAGCGAATAGCCCTGTGCGGGATGGCGTGCCTGAGCACGGCAGGGTCCCCAAGTACTTCGCCGTGAAGTCCCGGTTGCAGGCGGTGCTCGCCGAGCTGGGCGAGGGTGCCCCGCTGCCGGCGGAACGGGAGCTGGCCGCCGAGTACGGTGTGTCGCGGGCCACGCTCCGCCAGGCGATCTCGGAGCTGGTCCTCGAGGGTCGGCTGAGCGCCCAGCAGGGCCGGGGCACGTTCGTCGCGGCCCCGAAGCTGATCCAGCCACTGGACCTGGTTTCCTACACCGAGGCGATCCGGGCGATGGGCCGCACGCCCGGCCGCCGGATCGTCACGGCCGAGCGGCTGCCTGCCCCGGCCGATCTCGCCGCCCGGCTGGGCATCGAGCCGGGCGCGGAGGTGATCCACCTCGAACGGCTGCTGCTGGCCGACGGCGAGCCCCTCGGCCTGGAGAGCACGTATCTCCCGGCCGCCCGCTTCCCCACGATCCTCGACGTGCTCGAACCGGGCGGCTCGCTGTACCGGTGCATGACGGAGAAACTGGGCGTCGTCTTCGGCGAGGCCGACGAGCAGATCGAGACGGCGCTGGCCAGCCCGCGCGAGGCCCAGCTGCTCGGGACGAATCCCGCGCTGCCGATGCTGCTCATGCTCCGGTCCACAAGGGACAGCGCGGGCGTGCCGATCGAGCGGGTCAGGTCCCTCTACCGTGGCGACCGGATCGGCTTCATGACGAGGCTGCGCGCGCCCCGCTGACCCGGGCACGGCCCGTCGTCAGCACGAGCCAGACGAGCAGGGCGAAGGCGAGCACCGCCGTGCCGGTACGCAGCTCGTGGAAGGTCTCCCACCGGCTGAGGATCGCCTGGTACCCAGCGGGAGCGCCAGAGACCGCCCAGACCTTGATCTGGCCGTTGATCGGCACGTTGCCGAACCTGGTGATCAGGAACGAGGCGACGACCAGGCCGCAGGCCAGCCCGGCCACGAGGCGCCGGCGGCCACGGGTCTGCACGGCGAGCGCGAGGGCCGCCAGCGCCGCCACGGCCATCGTCGTCTGCATGACCAGCCCGTTGGTCTGCATCAGCGCGGTGTGGAAGGTCAGCCGGACGTCGAGCGGCACCGCACGGAACCCGGCGACCAGGTTGACGGCTCCGTAGCCGAACGCGCCGGCCAGCAGGCCCGCCGACAGGAGCGCGACGCCGGAGGTGACGCGGAGGAGCATGGCGCCATCATACGATCAGGTGCAGGTCGCCGAACTCGTGCCACAGGTACCCCTCGCCGAGCGCCGCGGCGTAGGAGCGCCCCAGCCGGTCGGGCCCGGCGATCGCGGCGAGCATGTCCAGATGGGAGGCCCGGGGCTC
The DNA here is from genome assembly GCF_000379825.1 of Longispora albida DSM 44784. Taxonomy (GTDB): domain Bacteria; phylum Actinomycetota; class Actinomycetes; order Mycobacteriales; family Micromonosporaceae; genus Longispora; species Longispora albida. The sequence continues at coordinate 532,074 of NZ_KB903825.1, read as the reverse complement.
GTGCAGGCCGGTCAGCAGGCCGGTAACAGCGCGGACGCCGCGCTCCGGGGTGACGACGAGATCCGTCCAGCCGGCCGAGGGTTCCACCCGGCCGCCGGGGCCTGCGGCGCTCTCCAGCGCCCGGACGGCCGTGGTGCCCACCGCGATCACCCGGCTGCCCCGGTGGCGTGCCTCGTTGACGACGTGCGCGGTGTGGGCGGAGACGGCGAAGCGCTCCGGGTACGGCCGCTCGTGCGCCTCGGGGGACGCGACCCCGGTGTGCAGCAGGATCGGCGCGAACTGCACGCCTCGCGTCACGAGCCGGGTCACCATCCGGTCGGTGAAGGGACGGCCGGCGCTGGGCATCTCCGCGCTGCCAGGCTCGGTACCGAAAATGGTCTGGTAGAACGACAACGGCCAGGACCTGGGCACGTAGCCGTAACGGATCGGCTGCCCGTGCCGGCGCAGGTAGGCGGTGACCGGCGGACCGCCAGTGTCCACTGTGGCGTGCCACAGCCTGCCCCGGCTGAACGGCCGGGTGAAGGTCACCGACCCGCCGCCCGCCAGCGGATAGCGCCCGGCCGCACCGGGATCCTGCCCTTCGCCGGACCGCAGCTCGGCCAGCCAGGTCCCGTCCGGCAGCTCCGTCGAGAAGTGCACGCTGAGGCCGGTGCCGGGCACGGGCACTGCGGCTGGCAGCGTCGCCGAGGTGTTGACCACGAGCACGTCGCCGGGCCGGAGCAGGCCGGGCAGCTGGGCGAAGTGGTGGTGGCTGATGTCGTCGCCATCGGTGACCAGCAGCCGCACGCCGTCCCTGGCCAGCCCGCGTGCCTCGGGCGGGTCGTGCGCTTCGAGCTCGGCTGGCAGGGCGAAGTCCAGTACCGTCATGTCTTCTCGCTCCAGATCATCAGGGGCAGGCCACCGGGCGAGGCGAACTCGAACCCGTAGTGGCCCCGGGAGTATCGGTGCGGGGAAACGCCGAGCCGGGCCGCGGCCGCGTCCACCTCGGCCGCCGAGGCGACCTCGAAGGCCAGCGGGGCCGGGTCCGGCTGCTCGTCAGTCGCCAGCTCGACGAACACGGGCATCGGCGTGCTCAGCACGAGCCCCTGCCGCCAGCTGTCCACCGTGGTCAGGCCGAGGTCGTGCAGGAGTGTGGCGTCGAGGCTCGCGACCCTGTGCGGCAGCCACAGCGCGCGGGGTCTCATGCCAGCCTGATCCGGCCCGAGGACGGCCGGCCGGTCAGGAGGGCGAGGATCGCCGGTACGACGGTCTCCGGGAGCGGCCGGTCGCTGATGTCCTCGCCGGGGAACGCCTCCTGGTACATCTGGGTGCGCATGTCGCCGGGGTCGGCGGCCCAGATCCGCACGCCGGGTTCCTCCGCGCCCATGACGCGCATGGCCTGGTCGAGCGCTGCCTTCGCCGAGCCGTAGCCGCCCCAGCCCTCGTAGGCCTCCACCGCGGCGTCCGAGCTGAGGCTCAGCAGCGCGCCCTCGCTCTGCCGCAGCAGCGGGAGCGCCAGCTGGGCGAGCGCGATCGGGGCCAGGACATTGATCTCGTACACCTCGCGCAGCGCGCCCACCGGATACTCGGCCATGCTGGGCAGCGGGCTGACGCCGAGAGTCCCGGCGTTGTTGACCAGCAGGTCCAGCCCGCCCAGGTCCCGGGCGGCGCCGATCAGGCGTTCCCGGTGCGCGGGGTCGGCCACGTCGCCGGGGATCGTGACCCCGAGCGGCCCGGCGGCGTCGTGGAGCGCCTGGGCCCCGCGTGCGGTGAGGACGAGTTTCCAGCCCGCGTCGTTGAGCCCCCGGGCCAGTGCCAGCCCGAGCCCGCGGGAAGCGCCAGTGATGATCGCGACGGACATTTTCCGTACCTCCTTCGTCTGCCTCGACGCTATGACCGCCCGCAGCCCGCGCCATCGGCCCAGAGCCAGGCTGGGTCTACTCCGCTGGGCCTAGGACCACGGGCCGATCCGGGCGCGCCCCGGCGGCCTATACGGTGGGGGCATGACGGAACTCGACCGGAGTGAGCTGCGCGAAGTCAGCGCGGCGGTGCTCGCCGTGACGGCGCACCTGACGGTCAGGGAGGTCCTGCAGACGATCGTCACGTCGGCCAGGAGGCTGCTCGGCGCTGACTACGCCGCGCTGGGGGTGCCGGACCAGGCTGGTTCCTTCGCCGAGTTCGTCGTCGACGGGGTCAGCGAGGAGCAGTGGGCTGCCATCGGCCCGCTGCCCCGGCAGCACGGGCTCCTGGGTGTACTGCTCAGCGATCCGCACCCCGTCCGGCTCGGCAACATCCAGGAGCACCCCAGGTTCGAGGGCTGGCCTGCCGCGCACCCCGCCCTGACCGGCTTCATCGGCATGCCGATCACCGACGGCGGCGACATCCTCGGCGGGCTCTACCTGGCCAACAAGCCGGGCGGCTTCACGGCCGCCGACGAGGAGCTCCTCCGGCTCCTGGCGGCCCACGCCGCGATCGCCCTGGTGAACGCGCGCCTGTACGAGCGCGGCCGCGAACTGTCCATCATGGAGGAACGCAACCGGATCGCCCGCGAGCTCCACGACGCGATCTCCCAGAAGCTCTTCAGCCTGCGCCTGACGGCAGAAGCCGCCGCGACGCTGCTGGAACGGGACCCGGCCAGGGCCGCCTCGGCACTCGGTACCGTGCGGCAGCTCGCCGCCGAGGCGACCGGCGAGCTACACGCGATCGTGTCCGGCCTCCTCCCGCCGGAGCTGACCGGCGACGGGATGGACCTCGCGCTGCGCAAGCACGTCGAGCTGCTCGACCGGGTACACGGCGCGGCGTTCACCTTCGCCAGCACGCCGCTGCCCCGGCTCCGGCCAGCCCAGCAGGAAGCCGTGTACCGGATCGCGCAGGAAGCCCTGCACAACGCCGTCCGGCACGCGCACGCGTCCACCGTGGACGTACGCCTCACCGGCCTCGGCGCGCTCGTCGTCCTGCGGGTCGCCGACGACGGGGCCGGTTTCGACCCGGGCGAGGCCGGCCAGGCCTCCCGCCGCCTCGGCCTGGCCTCGATGCGGGAACGGGCCCGCTCGGCGGGCGGCCGGCTCACCATCGACTCCGGGCCGGGCGGGACGACCGTGAAACTGGAGGTACCGGCCGATGCCTGACGACGGCCTGATCCGGGTACTCATCGCCGACGACCATCCCGTCGTCCGGCAGGGCCTGCGGACCTTCCTCGAACTCCAGGACGACATCACGGTCGTCGGCGAGGCCGCCGACGGGGACGGCTGCGTCGCCGTGGCCGAGGAGACCCGGCCCGACGTGATCGTTCTCGACCTGAGGATGCCCGGCTCCGACGGGGTGGCCGCGCTGCGCGGGCTGGCCGGGAAGCAGAACCCGGCCCGGGTGCTCGTCGTCACCAGCTTCACCGACCCGGCAACTGTGCTGCCGGCGGTGCGGGCCGGCGCGGCCGGGTACGTCTACAAGAACGTCGAACCGGCCGCGCTCGCCTCAGCCATCCGCGCTGTCCACTCGGGGCACATCCTGCTCCCGCCGGACGTGGCGCGGCTGCTCGCCAGCGGCGAACCCCAGGTACCCGGCCACAAGCTCACCCCGCGCGAGAGCCAGGTCCTCGTCGAGGTCGCCCGTGGCCACTCCAACCGGGAGATCGCCCGCGAGCTGCACCTCGCCGAGAAGACCGTGAAGACCCACGTCAGCGCGATCCTCGCCAAGCTCGGGCTCGCCGACCGCACCCAGGCCGCCCTGTACGCCGTCCGCAACGGCTTCCTGGACTAGCTGGTAACTAGCAGGTCGCGGGCTGCTGGAACGTGACGGTGGTGCTGTGCGTCCCCCACGAGCCGGAACCGTCGCTCACGCCGCCGGCCCGCGCCCATCCTTTCGACGACCATCACAACGTTGTACCCGCTACGGGGCCTCCGGCTCCCACAGCAGCATCTGGCGGTGGTGGCTGAAGCCGTTGCGCAGGTAGAAGTCGACGGCCCGCCGTCCGGAGTGGACGGTCACGTGCAGCAGGCCGCGCTCACGGGCCTCGGCCAGGATCGCGGCCATCAGCGCCGCCCCGGCCCCCTGGTTGCGGTACTCCTCGCGGACCATGACCGACTGGACATCGCCGTAGAGCCGGTCGAAGGAGTCTCCGCCCGGTACCCGTCCGGCGATGTGCAGCCAGGCTGATCCGACGATCCGCCCGTCGGCTTCGGCGACGAACGGCAGGTGTGTCCGGGCGTGGTCAGCCACCCAGCTGGCGAACTCCCCGAGCCTGTCCCCGCCGATGTCCCGCAGCTCAGCGAGGGCCGCCACATCCGCTATGTCCGCTGTACTCGCTCTCCGTACGATCACGCGACGGAGTCTAGGTGAACCGCAGCCGGCACCAGTCACGTTCCCAGGCGCCGCCTCGTCGACAGCCCTGCACGCCCTGAACCACTACCTGGACCGTGCCGACGGCGGCGGGCCGGACGACACGTGGAACCTGCTCGCCGCAGCGGTCCTGGCCGGAGCCGGGCTCGTGTTCCGGGTCAGGCAGCGGAGGTAGGGTTCGGGCATGACTGACCAGGTGACAGTGGTAACTGGCGGGAGCAGGGGCATCGGGGCGGCCATCGTGCGGCGGCTGACAGCCGAGGGGCACGCCGTCGCGATCGGGTACGCCTCCGACCAGGCGGCGGCTGAGCGGCTGCGCGCGGAGGTCGGAGAAGCCGGTGGGCGGTGCGTGACCGTCCAGGGCGACACCACTGTGGAAGGTGACGTCGCCCGGCTGTTCGAGGCGGCGGCGACGCTCGGGCCGGTCACCGGGCTGGTCAACAACGCCGGCATCACCGGGAAGCTCGGTGCACTGGCCGGCCAGCCGGTGGCCGACATCCGCCGTGTCATCGAGGTCAACGTCTTCGGGTACCTGTTGTGCTCGCAGTACGCGGCGCGGGTGCTGCCGGCCGGTGGCGCGATCGTCAACATCTCCTCTGCCGCTGCGACGCTGGGCAGCCCGGGGGAGTACGTGCACTACGCGGCGAGCAAGGCCGCCGTGGACGCGATGACGATCGGGCTCTCGAAGGAACTCGGCCCGGCCGGGATCCGGGTGAACGCCGTCGCGCCCGGCACCATCTACACCGACATGCACGCCGCGATGGGCGACCCGGCCCGGCCGGACCGCATCGGGGCCACGACCCCGCTGGGCCGCTCGGGGCAGCCGGAGGAGATCGCCGGGGCGGTGGCCTGGCTGCTGGGGCCGGACGCCTCGTACACGACGGGCACCGTGCTGCGGGTGGCCGGCGGCCGCTGAGCACGCGTCACCGGACCAGGCGTCACCGCAGCCGGCGCCGTCCGAGCTGGAGCTGCGCCCGGAGTACCTGTCGCGGGCGCAGCGGCGGGGCCGGCAGCGGGTGGGCGGCGCTGGCCCGGTAACCGTCGAGGGTGAGCGCCAGGTAACGCCGCCAGGCGTCCGGGTTGATGGCGTACGTCGCCTCGCTGACCCGGGAGAGCGCCCAGACGATGAAGGCCAGGTCCTCGGCCGTGACGTCGGCGCGCAGGCTGCCCTCCGCCTGGGCGCGCTCCACGATCCGGCTGCCGAGGTCGTAGGCGCGCTTGCGGGCGGCCTCGATGCCCGCGTGCTGGAACCGCATCGACGCGATGTCGTTGAAGGCGAGATCCCCGGCCTGGAGTTCGCAGATCCGCTCCAGGAAGTACACGAGCCCGTCCCAGGCCGGCTCCATCACGACAGCGGTCTCGGCGGCCTTGATCCAGGCGCGTTTCTTGTCGGCGACGACTGCCGTGACGAGGTCCATCCGGGCCGGGAAGTGGCGGTACAGCGTGCCGATCGCCACCCCGGCGCGGCGGGCGACGCCCTCCAGCGCCGCGCTCAGCCCCTCCTCCGCGAAGGCTGCCTTGGCCGCGGTCACGAGTGCGGTCCGATTACGGCGCGCGTCCTGGCGGAGCGGCCCGGCTGGTGTCCTGCGAGTTGCCATGCGCGGCAGCATACAAGCGGAGGCCACTCTCCGGATAACCCTCGAAAATGGAGGGACGCCTCACTTTAAAGTGGAGAACCGCCGCTCCAGGCCATTGCGAGCCCGCCAGAAACGCGCCTAGCCTTACGTGAATCCATCAGGAAGTCAGCCCTAGGCCAATCCAGGGAGGGTCAGCCATGTCCCGGTACGAGTGGGATCAGTCGCACGAAGGCATCAGCCAGCTGAAGGAGGCTGTCGCCGCCGCACGGTCGAACGTGATCACCCATGACATGTACGCACGGCTGAAGTCACACGAGGCCATCGTGACGTTCATGGAGCACCACGTGTACGCCGTCTGGGACTTCATGTCGCTGCTGAAGTCGCTCCAGCGCAGCCTGACCTGCGTCGACGTCCCGTGGGTGCCGTCAGGGCCGGTGTCGAGCCGCCGCCTGATCAACGACATCGTCCTCGTCGAGGAGAGCGACGACCTCGGTGACGGGTTCATCAGCCACTTCGAGCTCTACCTGCGGGGGATGGAGGAGGCCGGGGCGGACACGTCGGTCATCGGGTCCTTCATCGACCTGATCCGGAACGGCACCCCGGTGACGGAGGCGCTCACGGCGGTAGCGGTACCGGAGCCGTCCGCCGGTTTCGTGCGCAGCACCTTCGCGTTCATCCAGGAGTCCCCGCTGCACTGCCAGGCTGCAGCCTTCGCCTTCGGCCGCGAGGACCTCATCCCCGAGATGTTCCAGCAGGTCGTCGACGTCAACGAGAACACAGGCAAGCTCGGCCTGTTCGTGGACTACCTGCGCCGCCACATCCAGGTCGACGACGAGGAGCACACGCCGATGGCCATGCAGATGCTGGCCGACCTCTGCGGCGACGACCAGCAGAAGTGGCAGGACTGCGTCGAGGCCGTCACCTCCACCCTCGACGCCCGCACGCGCCTCTGGGACGGCATCACCGCAGCCCTGCCGTAAGGATCAGTACTACTGGCTGATCGCGACGGCCTGGCCGGCCACGTCGACCCGGCCGTCGGGGCGGACGCCGACCCGCAGCAGGCTCGGGCGGCCCATGTCCTCGCCCTGGTGCAGCGTGAGCTCGGCACCGGGTGCGGCGAGGCCGAGGTCGCGCAGGTACCCGCCGAAGGCGGCGGCAGCCGCGCCCGTCGCCGGGTCCTCGACGATGCCGCCGGGCGGGAACGGGTTGCGGACCCGGTACACCGCCGGGGACTCGCGCCAGGCGAGCTGGAGCGTGACCCAGCCGCGCGCGACCATGAGGTCCCGGAGCGCGGCGAAGTCGTAGTCCAGTGCGGCCAGGCGGGCCCGGGTACGCACGGCCAGCACGAGGTGGAGCGCCCCGGCGTAGGCGACCCTGGGCGGCAGGGCCGCGTCGAGGTCAGCCCGCGCCCAGCCGAGTGCGGCGAGGGCTGCGTCGACATCGGCGTCGGCGGCCGGCTCCGAGCGGGTCGGGACGCTGGTCAGGACGGCGGAAGCCTGGCGGTCACCGTCCACAGTGGTCTGGATGCGGATCTCGCCGGCCTGGGTGTGGAAGGTCAGCTCGCCCGGGCCGTCGCGTTCGGCCAGGGCCACGGCCGTCGCCACCGTCGCGTGCCCGCAGAACGGGACCTCGATCTCGGGGCTGAAGTACCTGGCCTGGTACGCCCGGGGGCCGGCCGGGGTCAGGAACGCCGTCTCCGAGTACCCGACCTCCGCCGCGATGGCCAGCATCCGGTCCTCGCCGAGCCCCGTGGCGTCGAGCACCACCCCGGCCGGGTTGCCCGCGCGAGGGGAGGAGGTGAACGCCGCGTACCGAAGAATCTCTGTCATGCCCGGAACGTTATGCACCCAGCGTGACGCTGTCTCGGGCCAATCCACGACAACTGGCCTGCGTCACACTCACTTAGCGGGCGACGTACTGGCGCGGCACGCGCGGGGCCGGCCTGCGCCCCCAGACCTGGAAGGTACGGGGCAGGGCGAGGATCACGGCCGGGTCCTCGGTGAGCGCGGCCAGCGCCCGGCCGATCTCCAGCACCTCCCCGGCGGTGGTCAGCCCCTCGCTGAGCGCGGCGGCCGAGATGTTACGCCAGGTGAGGGCGTGGACGAGCTTGCCGGTGCCTTCCAGGTGCGCCGGGTGGGCCAGGCTCAGCCGGACGTCGGCCAGGCCGGCCTCGCGCATCAGGGCCGGCAGCTTCGGGCCCGTCCTCGGGTCGCCGCCGCGCCGCTCGTGGAGCTGGGCGTGGATCTCCCAGTACCGGTCGAAGGCCGGGTGCGGCGGGTAGCAGAACGCCCCGTCCCAGTCGAGGTCCTCGACGATGACCAGCCCGCCGGGCACGGCGGCCGCCGCCATCCTCGCGAGGACCTCGCCCCGGCCGGGGAGGTGGCTGAGCAGGAGCCGGGCGTAGACCACGTCGTACGCGCCCTCGGGCAGGTCGTTCGCGTCGCCCACCCGGTACTCCACGTTGTGCTGGTGCCGGGTGTCGCGCCGGGCCAGCTCCAGGATCTCGGCGTCGATGTCGATCCCGGTCACTGAGCCGAGCGGGCCGACGGCCTGCGCGAGCTCGCGGGTGGCGTGGCCGCCGCCGCAGCCCAGGTCGAGGCAGCGCGCGCCGCGGCGTACCCCGGCGGCGGCGAGCAGGGTCAGCGTCGCCGCCTGGTACGCGCAGTGCAGGGCGTCGAGGCGCTGCTTGCCCGCCAGCCCGCCGAGGATCATGTAGCTCACGCCACCACGATAGCCAGCGATCCACAGTAGACAACGCCTCGTGCCCGGCAATGCATAGAACTGTGTCTATCTCGATACTCAGCGGGTGGAGCTGGCGGCCAGGCCCGGCTCCGCCGCCGAGCGCAGCCCGAGGAACTGGAGCCCGGCGAACCCGCCCACGGTCAGGGCCTGGAGCACGACCCACACGCTCCCGGCGGTCGTCGTGTCGAGCCCGCCGGCCAGCAGCTCGGCGATGCTGGCGACCGTCCACAGCCCGTTCACCGCGACCACCGTCCAGGTCGCGGCGCGGCTGATCGCCGCTGGGAGGGAGACCAGCATGACGGCGGCGCCGTACAGAATCAGGAGGATGCCGAGCGCTCGCAGGAGGCCGGCACTGGGGCCGAGCAGCTCGTGCAGTGGCCCGGCGAAGGCCAGATACGCCAGGCCGTTGCCGGTGGTGACGACCGAGTCGAGGCGCAGGGCGGTGCGGAGCAGCTTCATGAGGGGAGTGTCCTTTCTGGGGAACGGAGAGGGAAGGAGTTACGCCGGGACCTTGTCCAGGAATCCGTGTACCGAGACGATCCGGCCGGCCTCGTCGAGCACCGCGACGTCCGAGCCGATCACGACCGGCTCGCCACCGGCCGGGCCGAGGCCCCACTGGAAGCGGACCAGGTTGTGGTGCGCGTCGGCCGTGCCGACCTGGCTGAACACCAGCCCGGCGAACTGGCCCTGCACCGCGCCGATCACCGCGCCGAGCGCCTCGTGGCCGGCCACGTCGACGATCGGGTCGACGTAGGTGACCTCGGGGGCGAAGGTCTCGGCGATCCGGGCCTCGCGCTCGGCGGCGGGAGCGTTCCAGGCTGCCAGGTAACCCTCGACGATGTTCGCGTTCATGATTTCCGTCCTCTTTGTTTGCTTTTCGCTGTCTTTCTGACAGGGAGAACGTTACGGAGCTTCGAGCGCCCCGGAATCAGTCACGCATCAGTACTGTCGTAGGTCGCTGCTAGCGTGCGCGGCATGACCGAACGGGTAAGTCCACAGCAGTTCCACGAGACGGCTGGCCTGGAAGACTGGCGGGTGCTCGGCGACGGGGCGGCAGCCTGCTTCGCGACCGGGTCCTTCGCGGCCGGAGCGCGGTTCGTCCAGGCCCTCAGCGACCTGACCTCCGCCGGGGGCAGGCAGCCCGACGTCGACCTGCGGCCGGAGGCCGTGACGGTCCGCCTGATCACCCTCACGGACACCTTCTTCGGCATGACGAAGGACGACGTGGCCCTGGCGCTGGAGATCTCCGCGCTGGCCCGTGCGCTGGGCTTTCCTGCCGACCCTTCGTCGGTGCAGTGTGTGCAGGTCACGCTCGACGCGCTGTCGGGGCCGGAGGTGGTGGCGTTCTGGCGTGCGCTGCTCGGCTACACGCACCGGGCGGGCAGCCCCGAGGACCTGGTCGACCCGCGCGGCCGCAGCGGCCCGTTCTACTTCCAGCAGATGGACGAGCCCCGTCCGCAGCGCAACCGGATGCACATCGACCTCTGGGTGCCCTACGACCAGGCCGAGGCCCGGATCGCCGCCGCCCTGGCCGCTGGCGGGCGCCTGGTCAGCGCGGAGTACGCACCGGGGCACTGGGTGCTGGCCGACCCCGAGGGCAACGAGTGCTGTGTCGGCACGGCGGGCTGGATCGGCCCAGTACCCTCTTGATCATGGAGTATGTGTCGAGCGAGGCCGAGTTACGAGCCATCGTCGGTGAGCCGGGCGCCCGTGCCGCGGCCAAGGACCGTCCCGCCCTCCTGGACGTCGACCGGGAGTGGCTGGCGGCGTCGCCCTTCTGCCTGATCGCCACGTCCGGGCCGGACGGGAGCTGCGACGTCTCCCCGAAGGGCGACCCGCCGGGCTTCACCCTCGTCCTCGACGACCGCACCATCGCCATCCCCGACCGGCCGGGCAACGGCCGCGTCGACGGCTTCCGCAACATCCTGGCCAACCCGCACGTCGGCCTCCTGTACATGATCCCGGGGCGCGGGGACACCCTGCGGATCAACGGCCGGGCCAGGCTGGTCAGCGACGCGCCGTTCTTCGACCGGATGGTCGTGAAGGGTCACCGGCCCCGGCTCGCGATCGTCGTCGAGATCGAGCAGATCTTCCACCACTGCGCCAAGGCCTTCCTCCGTTCCGAGCTGTGGCAGCCGGAGTCGTGGCAGCCGAAGGCCGTCCGCTCGCACGCCCAGATCGTGAAGAGCGTGCAGCAGGTCGAGGCCACGCTGGAAGAGCTGGAGCAGTACTACGGGCCGTCCTACCTGGAACGGCTCTACCGCACGTAGGCGCAGCGGAAGGAGCCGCGTGGTGCTGCCAGTCACCGGTACCCGGCGGATTGGCTGGGCAGCGCTGCCCAGCGGCGTCCGGGCCCGGATCGAGGGACGGCTCGGGAGTCCCGTCGTGCACGCCGGAAGCCAGCCCGGTGGGTTCTCCGCCGGGCTGGCGGCCTTCCACCGCCGGGAGATCGCCACCCTCCCTCCGCTGGTGGCTGTCCCGGCAGTGAGTGTCGTACCGGGCCGGTAGTCTCGCCTGCCATGACGACGAGCACGGCTGACAGCAGCGACCTGGCTTTCGCCGAGCGGGTCGTGGAACTGGTCAGCGCTGATCCGGGCAGGCCCGTCCTTGGCTACTACCCGGCTTTCGGGCCGTGGGTGTCCGGCGAGCCCCGCCCAGCCGGGCCCGAGGTGCCCGAGACATTCCCCAGTGGACGGCCGGTGCCGCCGAGCCTGGCCCGCTGGCTCGCCTTCGACACGTCCATGCTGGAGCGGTCGGGCTGGTTCGACGGGGAGGGTTCCTTCGCCGTCCGGCCGCTCGGCGAGCTGGCGATGGACGAGTTCGGCCCCGGCTGGGGCACCATGTACCGGGCGCTGTCGCCGGTGTTCCCCGAGTGCCTGCTGCTGCCCGGCGGTTCGGACTCCCGCCGGGTCATGATCGTGACGGAGCCCGACGAGCACGGCGAGTACCCGATCTGTGCCCTCGACATCGACGACCTGCCGTGCGTCGAGCTGATGTACCCGGGGTTCGGCGTCTACCTCGCCGACACTGCTGGGCTGCTGGGCGAGCCGGTCCGGCCCGGGTACTCGTGGCTGGCGGCGGACCTGCGGTTCCGGCTCCGGATGCTGGCCTGCGGGCGGCGGCTGTTCGGCGGGCCGCTCGCGCTGACCTGGCCGGAGTCCCCCTTCGAGGACACGTTGTGAGTGACGGGCGTCAGGCCGGGCGTGCCCAGCCGTTCCCCCAGCCCGCGTACATCGAGGCGAGCATCTCGTCCCACTGCTGCCTGGTCCGGTAGACGGCATAGGGTACCGGGTGGATCGGCGCCTCGGAGGTCCACACGATGCTGAGCTGCCCGTCGGGGCGGATCTGGCCGATCCGGGCCTTCTTCCAGGTGTGCAGGTTGACCTCGTCGACGTACACCGTGCCGCTCGGTGCCCTGAACCGCTGGCCGCGCAGCGCCTCCCGCACCAGCCGGGTGTCCAGCGACTCGGCCGACCGGACCGCCTGCGCCCACAGGTGCACGCCGAAGTACGCGGCCTCCATCGGGTCGCCGATCACGCGGTCCGCGCCGAAGCGTGCCTGGAAGTCGCGGACGAACCGCTGGTTCTCGGCGCTGGGCACGCTCTGGAAGTAGTTCAGGCCGACGTAGTCGCCAGCCATCTGGCGCGGGTCCAGCGAGGGCAGCTCGATCTCGTTGATCACCACCGACACCGTGGGGATCACCTTGGGCGTGATCCCGGCCGAGCGCAGGGCGCGGAAGAAGGGGATGTTGGTGTCGCCGACGACGGTACTGACGATCACCTCGGGCCTGGTCCGCAGGATCTCCTTGATCACCGGCTCGACGCGGGTCTCGCCGAGCAGCAGGTACTCCTCCCCGCAGATCTTCGCCCCGAGCTGGCCGAGCTGGTCGCGGATGACGGCGTTGGTGGCGTGCGGGAAGACGTAGTCCGACCCGGCGAGGAAGAAGGACTTGCCGCGGTTGTCGAAGAACCAGCGCATCGCCGGCGTGATGAACTGGTTCGGGCACGCTCCCGTGTAGAGGATGTTGGGCGACAGCTCCAGGCCCTCGTAAAAAGTCGGGTAGACCAGCAGCGTGTCGTGCCTCTCCACGATGGGTACCACGGTCCGCCTGCTCGCGGACGTGTAGCAGCCGAAGACCACCGCGACCTTGTCCACGGTGATCAGCCGCTCGATCGCGGCGGCGAAGGCCGGCCAGTCCGACCTGCCGTCGACCACGATCGGGTCCAGCCTGCGGCCGAGCAGCCCGCCTGCGGCGTTGACCTCGTCGATCGCCATCAGGGTCGCGTCGTTGATCGGGGCCTCGGAGATCGCCACGCTGCCGGTCAGGGAGTGCAGGACGCCCACCTTGACCGGGCCGGCTCCCGGCCGTTCCCCGCAGCCGGCCAGCGCAGCAGCTGCGAGGCCGCCGGCCGCGCCCAGCAGCGCGCGCCTGCTGAGCCCCGTCACCGTTCCAGCTCCGCCATGTTGTCCTGCACGAAGACGAACGCCGCTGGTTCCACCGACATCCGGTCGTCGAAGGGCGCGTCGAGGGCCGCGACGAGGAAGACCGCGAACGCCAGCATCCCGGACAGGATCCAGATCACCATCCGGGTGTACCAGCCGTGCTGCACCCCGAAGGCGTACGCCAGCACCATCGTCACCACGGCGCCGAGATACACGAGCAGCCACATCAGCGGCGGGATGCGGTTGCCGGTGGCCTGGAGCCGGAGCCGGCGGTTGTCGCTGATCTCGTTCAGCCGGGACAGGGACTCGGCGTACAGCGGGGTGGTCCGGTCGGCAGGTGCCAGGTCCGTGTACACGTTCCACAGCTCGACCAGCGCCGCGTCTGCCCTGGCGCTCGACCGGCGCTCGGCCATCGCGTCCCACTCCTCGTCGATGACCAGCCGCAGGTACGTCCGCGCTGCCTCCTGGACCTGACGGCGGACCGGCACGGCGTAGCCCCGTGACATGCGTTCGAGCCCGGCGATGGCGTTGGATTCCCTGGCGACGGTGGTCTCCGCGTCCGACACCGACTGCCACACGACCACGACGACGAAACCGACGACGATCGCGTACACCGTGCCGACGATGGCGAGTGCGCCGCCGACCAGGTTCCCCAGGGCCTCGCAGCGCTCGGCGGGGAAGACCCGTGCGGCCACCGGGATCATCGCGTCGGCGAGTACGACGCCACCGCCGACCATCAGCGCCGCCACCAGCCAGACGGACACAGTGGACTCCTTGAGCAGCCACTGGGCGGCCGCGACTGAGCCCAGGCCTGCCAGGCCCTCAAGCATCCACCAGCGACGCGGCCGCCCGGAGCCTGCTGGCTGCCGAGCCCGCCGCCGGGCGACCATCCGGATGAACCCGATCACCGGCCGATCATGGCATATCGGATATTTCTACCCAGTCGGGGTGCTGGGCTCGTGTTCCGCGCGGGTCCCCTCGATCCATGCCAGCACCCCGTGCGCCCCGCACTCAGTCGCGATCACTGTCGCCTCCGCCAGGTACGCGCGGGCCTCCTCGGGGCGGCCGTCGCGATAGGCCAGGTCGCCGAGGGCGAGGACGGCGGCGGCGAGGCCCGCCGGGAAGTCCAGCTTCCGGCGCAGGGCTGCGGACTCCTCCAGCAGCGCGCGGGCCGTGACCCGGTCGCCACCCATCCCGGCGGCGAAGCCGAGGTGCCGCACGGCGTAGGAGAGCGTCAGGTTGTCGCCCGTGGCTCTGGCGAGTTCCGCCGAGCGCTCGAAGTGGGGCTGGGCCGCGGCCCCGTCGCCCTTGACGACCTGGTGGTAGCACCCGAGCGCGAATTCGGCCTCCGCCAGGCCCCGGTCGTCGCCGAGCGCCGCGTACAGTTCCGCCGCGCGCTGTGCGGCGGGCAGCTGGCCGGGCTGCTCGGCCCGGTCCCGGAGGAATGCCGCGTGGAGCACGCGGGCGCGGGCCACGGACAGGTCGGCTTCAAGGCTGTCGAGGTGCTCGTTCGCCGTGCCGGGCGCGGTGCCGTCCCCGCCGAAGACGGCAGCGTGGTACAGGCTGTCCGCCAGCTCCAGTCGTTGATCTTTGGTCATGCCCGCACAGTACAAGGAAAAAGAGAGCGCCCTGACCCCTCCACAGTGGAGAGATCGGGGCGCCCTCGGGCGGTCGTCAGTGATCCCGGTGGGTCGCCAGCTTCGCCAGCGAGATCAGCTCGGCGGCCGTTCCGCCCTCCGACGTTGCCGGGCCGATCTCGACGAGTGCCTCCGCGAGCAGCCGGTCGGCCTCCGCCTGGCTCCACAGCCGCCCGCCGGCCTCGTCGACCAGTTCGGCGGCCCGGCGCAGGTCCAGCGGGCCGGGCGCGGCGTACCGCTCGGCCAGCTCCAGGCCGGCCCCCGTACCGGAGTTGAGCGCCTTGACCACCGGCAGCGACTTCTTCCGGCTGGCCAGGTCGTTGTAGACCGGCTTGCCGGTCAGCTCCGGGTCGCCCCAGATGCCCAGCAGGTCGTCGACGTGCTGGAAGGCGAGGCCGAGCAGTTCGCCGAACCGCCGCATGCGCTGCACCTGCTCCGGCGGGGCGCCGCCGGTCAGCGCGCCGATCGCGCACGCGCAGCCCAGCAGCGCACCCGTCTTCGCCAGGGCCATCTCGACGCACTGGGTGACGCTGACCTGATCCTGCCGTTCGAACGCGAGGTCGGCGGCCTGCCCGTCGAGGAGCTGGAGGACGGCCCCGCTGAGCATCCGCATGCTGTCGGGGGCAGCGCGGTGCCCGCTGGCCGCCAGCACGTCGAAGGCGAGGACCTGGAGCGCGTCCCCGGCGAGGATCGCGCCGGACCTGCCGAACACCGTCCACGCCGTCGGCCGGTGCCTGCGGGTCTCGTCGCCGTCCATCACGTCGTCGTGCAGCAGCGAGTAGTTGTGGATCAGCTCCACCGCCACGGAGGCCGGCACCGCCCGTTCCGGGCTGCCGCCGGCCGCGGTCGCAGCGAGCAGGACCAGGGCGGGCCGGATGGCCTTGCCGCCGTCACCACGCGCCGGGTTGCCGTGTGCGTCCAGCCAGCCGAAGTGGTACCCGGCGACGAGCGCCATCGACTCCGGCATCCCTCGCACCGCCGCCCGCAGCGCCGGATCGGTCAGCGACCGGCTCCAGGAGAGCAGCTCCCTGACCGGGCGGGCGGTCGCAGCTTTGGTGCTCATCAGTGACCCAGTTCCACGTGCTCGAGGATGCCGAGCGCGTCGGGGACGAGGACCGCGGCGGAGAAGTACGTGCTGACCAGGTACCCGATGATCGCCTGCTCGTTGATGCCCATGAAGCGCACCGACAGCCCCGGCTGGTACTCGTCCGGCAGCCCGGTCTGGTGCAGCCCGATCACGCCCTGGTCGTCCTCGCCGAGCCGCATCGCGAGGATGGAGCTGGTACCCGACTCGGTGATCGGGATCTTGTCGCAGGGCAGGAGCGGGACGCCGCGCCAGGTCATGGCCCGGGTGCCGGCCACCTCGGTCACGTCCGGGTACACGCTGCGCTTGGTGCACTCCCGGCCGAAGGCGGCGATGGCCTGGGGGTGGGCCAGGATCAGCCGGGTCTTGCGCCGGCGGGAGATCAGGTCGTCCATGTCGTCCGGGGTGGGCGGGCCGGAGTGGGTGTGGATGCGCTGCTTGAGGTCGGCGTTGTACAGCAGCCCGAAGTCGCGGTTGTTGATCAGCTCGTGTTCCTGGCGTTCCCTGAGCGCCTCGATCGTGAGCCGCAGCTGCTGCTCGGTCTGGTTCATCGGGTTGTTGTAGAGGTCGGCGACCCGGGAGTGGACCCGGAGGATGGTCTGCGCGACCTGCAGCTCGTACTCGCGCGGCGCCAGCTCGTAGTCCACGAACGTGCCGGGCAACTCCGGCTCGCCCGTGTGACCGGCGGCCATCGCGATCTCGGCCTCGCCGTGCTTGTTCTGCGGCTTGCCCGCCAGCGAGGCCACGTCGTCGAGGTGCGCGGCCAGCTCCGGCGAACGGTCACGCAGGCTGGCCAGCGCCGGGGCACTCAGCACGAGCACGGTCACCGGCGTGACGGCCCGGGCGCTGAACGCCCACTGTCCATCCTGGCCGGTCAGCAGCTCCTCACCGAAGTGGTCGCCGTCGGAGACGACACCCAGCGAGGTGGTCTCGCCGTACTCGCTCACGCCGGACTTGGCCACCTTGCCGTGCGCGAGCAGCACGACCTGGTCGCGGGGCGCGCCGGCCGTGAAGATCGGCTCACCGGCCTCGACCTCGCGCTGCTCGAACCGGCGGGCCAGCTCGCCCAGCACCTCGTCGTCCGGGAAGGCGCGCAGGGCTGGCAGCTCGCGCAGCTCCTGCGGCACGACCTGCACCCGGGCGCCGGTACTGGTGAAGGACAGCCGGCCGTCGCCGACCGTGTACGTGAGCCGGCGGTTGACCCGGTACGCCCCGCCCTTGGCCTCCACCCAGGGCAGCAGCTTGAGCAGCCAGCGCGGGGAGATGCCCTGCATCTGGGGTACGGACTTGGTCGTCGTCGCGAGATTGCGCGCTGCCTGGGTACCAAGGCTCGACGCGGCCGGCGGGCTCACGGATTCCGTGACGGTCACTGCCAACACCACCTAACTGGCTTCGGATATGTCTGAGTGCCCAACGAGCAGGCTGGCGAACAGGCCCGGGACAGGTGTCAGCCCCGGGCCTGGTGGTTCGGCGAGGTGTCCTCAGTGGCCGATCTCGACGTGCTCGAGGATGCCGAGGGCGTCGGGGACGAGGACGGCGGCCGAGAAGTACGTGCTGACGAGGTAGCTGATGATGGCCTGCTCGTTGATGCCCATGAAGCGCACGGACAGCCCCGGCTGGTACTCGTCGGGGATGCCGGTCTGGTGCAGGCCGATCACGCCCTGGTTGGCCTCGCCCGCCCGGACCAGCATGATCGAGCTGGTCTGGGTCTCGGTGATCGGGATCTTGCCGCACGGGTAGATCGGCACGCCCCGCCAGGCCGGCACCATCTGCCCGGCCGCGTCGGCGCTGGTCGGGTAGATCCCGCGCTTCGTGCACTCCCGGCCGAACGCCGCGATCACCCGGGGGTGCGCGAGGAAGAACGTCGGCTCCTTCCACACCGTGGCGAGCAGGTCGTCCATGTCGTCCGGGGTCGGCGGGCCGGTGCGCGTGTGGATGCGCTGCTTGAGGTCGGCGTTGTGGAGCAGGCCGAAGTCGCGGTTGTTGACGAGCTCGTGTTCCTGGCGTTCCCTCAGGGCCTCGATGGTCAGCCGGAGCTGCTGCTCGGTCTGGTTCATCGGGTTGTTGTAGAGGTCGGCGACCCGGGAGTGGACCTTGAGGATGGTCTGTGCGACCTGCAGCTCGTACTCGCGCGGGGACAGCTCGTAGTCCACGAACGTGCCGGGCAGCTCCGGCTCGCCGGTGTGGCCGGCCGCCATGTTGATGGCTGCCTCGCCGTGCGCGTTCTGGTCGTGCCCGGCGCGGCCCTGGAGGTCGGCGATGTGGGCCTGGAGTTCCGGTGAGCGGTCCGCCAGCTCGGCGAAGGCCGACTGGGGGAGCACGAGCACGGTGCACGGGGTGACTGCCTTGACCGTGAACTCCCAGATGCTCTGGTCCTCCACGAGCGACTGCTCGCCGAAGTAGTCGCCGTTGGCCAGCACGCCGAGCACGGTCTGCGCGCCGAACTCGCCGACCCCCGTCTTGCTCACCTTGCCGTGCGCGAGCAGGAACACCTGGTCGGCCTGGTGTCCGAACTCGACGATCACGTCACCGGGCTCGAAGTGCTGCTGCTGGAACCGCCCGGCCAGCTCGGCCAGCACCTCCTCGTCGTCGAAACCGCGCAGGGCTGGCAGCTCGCGCAGCTCCTGTGGCACGACCCGGATGTCGCCGCCGGTGCTGGTGAAGGTCACCCGGCCGTCGCCGATCGCGTAGGTCAGGCGGCGGTTGACCCGGTAGACGCCGCCGGTGGCCTGGATCCACGGCAGGAGCTTGACCAGCCAGCGCGACGTGATGCTCTGCATCTGCGGCACGGACTTGGTGGTCGTCGCCAAGTTCCGCGCTGCGGCAGTCGCGAGGCTGGACTGCGCCTGGGCGTCGAGCCCGGGAGCAGATTCGGTCACAGACACAACCAACACCACCCATCAGAAAGGTGTACGACACGGTGCGGGAATCGGTGCGGGGAATGGGGGAACGGGATTCTGGAGGCCATGCGAAAGGGGGTACCCTTGCAGCGCAATCTTAGGAAACATCGGGCATGTCAGGCAAGGAAGGTCCGGTCAGTAAATAGACAGGTATTCCATGTTTGAGAAAAGCGAATGAGGGAAGGCGCGCCCGTCGTCTACAGTCCGCGGATGGAGAATCTGGAAGAGCTGCTCACCGAGCGGCTCGCGCACGCGATGGAAGCCGCTACCGGACACCCGGCGGATCCCGCGCTGCGACGGTCGGCGCACGCCGACTTCCAGGCTGACGGCGCGCTCGCACTGGCCAGGCAGCTCGGCCGGCCGCCGCGCGAGATCGCGGCGGCGATCCTCGCCCGCTCCACTCTGGACGATCTCGTCAGCTCCGCCGAGATCTCCGGCCCGGGCTTCGTCAACCTGACCATCAGGGACGACGTGCTCGCCGGGCGCGCCGGCCAGCTGGCTGCCGACCCGAGGCTGGGCGTGCCGGAGGTGGCCGATCCCGGGGTGATCGTCGTCGACTACTCCGGCCCGAACGTGGCCAAGGAGATGCACGTCGGCCACCTCCGCTCCACCGTGCTCGGTGACGCGGCGGCCAGGGTGCTCGGCTGGCTCGGTCATACCGTGATCCGGATCAATCATCTGGGCGACTGGGGCACGCCGTTCGGCATGCTCATCGAGCACATGATGGAGATTGGCGAGGCTGAGGCGTCGCACACGCTGTCCGCCGGCGATTTGAGTGCGTTCTATCAGGCGGCCAGGGCGGCATTCGACAGTGATCCGGATTTCGCTGCCCGCTCACGCGCGCGTGTCGTGGCGCTCCAAAATGGAGATCCGCAAACTTTGCGGCTGTGGGCTCAGCTCGGCGCCGAATCACGGAAATACTTCATGACTGTGTACCGGCAACTCGGAGTTCTTCTCGCCGACGCCGACTTCCAGGGCGAGAGCCGCTACAACGGTGACCTTGCCGGAGTGGTGTCCGCGCTGGACGGGCTCGGCCTGCTCACGGAGAGCGATGGCGCGCTGTGTGCCTTCCCGGCCGGGTTCGCTGGGCGGGACGGCGAGCCGCTGCCGCTGATCGTCCGCAAGAGCGACGGCGGCTTCGGGTACCCGGCGACGGACCTGGCGGCTCTGCGGTCCAGGGTGGACGGCCTCGGGGCCGGCCGGCTGCTGTACTTCGTCGGCGCGCCGCAGCGCCAGCACTTCGAGATGGTGTTCCAGGTGGCCCGGGAGGCCGGCTGGCTGGGCGGGGCCTCGCCGGAGCACATCGCCTTCGGTTCCGTCCTCGGTACCGACGGGAAGATGCTGAAGACCAGGGCCGGCGGCACGGTGAAGCTGACCGAGCTGCTGACGGAGGCGGTGACCAGGGCCGAGGCCGCGATCGGCGGGCGCGGGGTGCCGGACCCGGCTGCTGTGGCCCGCGCGGTCGGCATCGGCGCGGTCAAGTACGCCGACCTGTCGACCGACCGGATCAAGGACTACGTGTTCGACTGGGACCGGATGCTGTCCTTCGACGGGAACACCGCGCCGTACCTCCAGTACGCCAACGCGCGGATCCAGTCGATCCTGCGGACGGCCGGCGGGGCGCCGGAGAACGGCACTGTGGTGCTGACCAATCCCGCCGAGCGCGCGCTGGCCCTGGAACTGACCGGCTTCGGTGCTGTGGTGACCCGGGCGGGGGAGACGCTGGAGTTCCACGGGCTCGCCACGTACCTGTTCGGCCTGGCGTCCTTGTTCAGCAAGTTCTACGAGACGTCCACAGTGCTGGTGGAGGACCGGGCGGTGCGGGGCAGCCGGCTCACGCTCTGTGCCGCGACCGCCCGGACCCTGATCACCGGCCTCGGCCTGCTCGGCATCGAGGCCCCGGAACGCATGTGAGCTGGGAGGTCAGCAGCGGGCCACGCTGCTGGCCGTCCACGACCACACGCCCGGAGAGGTCTGCTCCTCGCTGTGCCAGAAGCGGTAGGTGTAGCTGGCCGGGAAGAACACGCCGGTCACGCTGGCCCGTGATCCGGCGTACCGGTGGGTGATGATCTTCCCGCCCGCCACCTCCGAATACTCTCCCGGCGCGGTGCACGGTGCCTGCCCGCTGGCCGCGACCGGGGTGAGCGTGTAGACGGTCGAGCCGAAGACCCCGCACGTCGCGTAGGACACCGACTCGAACCGGTTGTACGAGCCGCCGGAGTTGAAGTAGACGATCTCGGTCAGCCAGTACCGCCGGGTCACGCCGAACACGCCGCTGCCGTTGCTCCGCTGGCCGATCACCCAGTTCGTGCGGGGGTTGCCGGTCGGCGGGTTGGTGCTGTGGCTGCCATACGTGCACCGCCAGTCCTGCGCGGCCACTGGGGCCGCCGCCTGCACGGGTGAGGCAGAGGCGAGGGCTGCGCCGAGTGTGACGGCCGCCGCGAGGATGCTGATCGTGCGCTTCATCGCGCACCTCCATTCAGGAGTTCCCCAGGTACCACCAATGGGTCGGCCGGAACGCTAATCGAAAGACGTGGATGTGGCTGTCGGGTATCGGCACTCCGGTCAGCTGATGCTCAGCGCCTGGGTCGTGCCACTGCCGACCAGCACCCCGTCCATGTACACGGCGGCCTCGGCCCGGACCGGCCGCTCTCCTGCCAGCAGCAGATCACTCCACATGTAGTCGTGGGCGTACTCGGCGCGGAACAGGGTGTGCGTTTCGCCCAGGCCGGTCCGGCGCGCGCCCAGCTCGATCTCGACGAAGGCCCTGGCTGCCAGGTGGTCCAGGCTGGAGGTCCCCTCGAACCTGGCCCACACCGCCTGCCCCCACGGCGACAGCCGGAGCTGGATCTGGCCGACGACCCGGCCCTCGGAGATGCCGACCCGCTGGGCGCACACCGTCACCGCGTCCTCGGAGCAGCCTGCCCGGTCGGGGTCGGCCCCGTCGGCGAGCGCCTGCGGTGGCCAGGCCGGCCTGGCCGGTGTCTTGCGTTCGACGATCACGTCCGGGACCCTGGCCAGCCGGGCCTGGGCCGTCGCGCGTTCCCAGTGGCCCGTCCACTCGGCCGGGTCTCCGCCGCAGGCCGTCACATAGGCGAGCGCCAGCTGGAGTGATGGCATCTTCTGCCCGCTGGCCGCCTGCGACAGCGCCGTCCGGGAGAAGTGGGTCCGCCGTTCCAGCTCTCGCAGGCTCGGATCTCCAGACTGCCTGCGAAGCTCGCGGAGGGCCTCGGCGAACCGTGCCGTGGCGTCGTTCTTCCACTGCGGAGATCTGCTGCCGTGTTCCATCGGCCCCCCCGTCGGATGTGCTGGAGATCGTCATTCTCCAGTCGCGGATCACAGGTGGCAACCCGGTGTCCGCTAACCCGTTTCCACTGCCCAGGAGCGCACTGGCCATCGAAGCTTGCAGGCATGACAAGACGAGTTCTCTCCACAGTGGTCATTGCTCTTCTGCTGCTGGCGGGCGGCCTGGCCTCCCCTGCTGCCGCGGCCACCGGCCAGCAGGTCGCCGACCTGGCCGTGGCCAACCTCAACCGCGGGTACTGCCAGGCCAACAGCCTCGGCGGCGTGGGGTACGGCCTGAGCTGCCAGCACCCGGTCGCCTGGTGCGCCGACTTCGCCAAGTGGGTCTGGCAGAACTCCGGGCTCCAGGTCGGCGGCCTCGACTCCGGAGCCTCCAGCTTCTTCCGCTACGGGCGGGACCGGGGCACCTGGCACACCACGGGGCCGAAGGCCGGTGACGCCGTCGTGTTCGGCCAGAGCGCCGACGGCTCGTGGGCACAGCACGTCGGCCTGGTCACCGCCGTGTACGGCAACGGCCGGATCCAGATCATCAACGGCAACTACGGCGACGGCAGCAGCAACCCCTCCCTGGTCAGGTACTCCGAAGGCGAAGGCAGGGCCGGCGCGTCGGTCAACGGCCAGGTGATCAGCGGGTTCACCACGCCGGTCGGGCTCACCGACGCCCGCCGGATCGGCGTCGTCGACGACAACGGCGTCGCCATCGTCAAGGAAGGCGCGATCAACGCCGGCTGGGGAGGCGCGCAGCACACCGGCGTGGTGTCGGTCAGCCTGGCCGGCAACCGGATCGGCGTGCTGCTCGCCGACGGCCGGGCGCTCGTCAAGGAGGGTGGCCTCAGTGCTGGATGGGCGGAGATGTACACAGACGTCACTGTGCTGCGGCTCAGCGCCTGGGGTAACCGGATCGGGGTCGTGAACCGCGACGGCGTGGCACGGGTCAAGGAAGGCGGCCTGAGCGCAGCCTGGTCCGTCATGGACTCCAACGTCTCTGACCTGCAGATGACAGGCGACCGGATCGCCGTGCTGCACCGTGACAACACCGTCTGGGTCAAGCAGGGCGGGCTGGGTGCCGGCTGGGACACCGGGATGGCTGCGGACGTCAGGCAGGTGGTCGTGACGGGCTGGCGGATCGGCGTCCTGCGGACCGACAACACGGTGTGGGTGAAGGAAGGCGCGCTGAACGCCGCCTGGGACCAGGGCGTCGACAGTAACGTACGGCAGCTCGCGATGTCCGGTGACCGGATCGGTGTCGTCCACCCCGACAACACCGTCTGGGTCAAGCAGGGTGCGATCAATGCCGGCTGGGACAAGGGCATGGCTGCGGACGTCAGCGACCTGGTACTCGAGGGTGACCGGATCGGCATCCGGCGGACCGACGGCTACCTCTGGGTGAAGGAAGGCGCGCTGAACGCCGCCTGGGAAGCGGGCGTCGCCTCGGGCGTCCGGCAGGCGGCCCTGACGTAGGAGACGCGCGGCGGCGGACCCTTGCCTGAGAGGGTCCGCCGTTCCTGGATATCCGCGTCACTTCTGTTGACCGGTGATCCGGGGCCGTGCCAGAGTCGGGCGCATGACGGCCAGCGCGATCTGTACCCCGGGAAGTGCCAGCGACCTTGGACACCTCACCCGGGAGTACTGCCATGCGCCCCGCTTCGCCCGGCTCGACTGACACCCGCAGGGCCGACACGGCGGCGCACGTGCTGCGTACCGTGCTCGACCACGGCCCGCTGTCCCGCACGACGATCGCCCGGCTGACCGGCCTGAGTCCCGCCGCGATCACCCGGCACTACACAGACCTCGCGGCCCGTGGCCTGCTCCGGGAGGCCAGCCACGCGCCGGTCGCCCCGTCCGGGGCCGGGCGGCCGCACGTGCCCGTCGACCTCGGTACCGGGCAGGTCGCCTGCGGCGTGCACATCGCCGTACCGGGTGTCACGCTCGCCCTGGCCGACCTGCGGGGCCGGATCATCGCCCAGGAGCACCACCCGCACGCCGACCGCGACCCGGCAGCCGTGTTCGCCGCGATCCGCGAGCGGCTGCCGGCCTTCACCGCCGGGCACCGCGTACTCGGGACCGGGCTCGTCACCGGCGGCTGGGTCGACCCGGGCCGGGGCGTGATCGTCGAGCACCCCGTCCTCGGCTGGCGCGACGTACCCGCCGCCGAACTGCTACCGGGTGCCACTGTGGACGGCCACGCCCGCGCGCTCGCGCTGGCCGAGCAGATGTTCGGCGCGGAACGTGGCCGGCGCAGTCTCGTGCACCTCTTCGTCGGCAACGTGGCCGACGCGGCCTTCCTCACCGGCGGGCAGCCGCACCACGGCCCCGGTTCCGCAGCCGGTACGGTGGCTCACCTGCCGCTTGGCGTACCGGGCGTGGCCTGCCCGTGCGGCCGGGCCGGCTGCTTCCAGGCCTCGGTCGAGGAGGGCGCGCTGCTCGCCCGGTCCGGCGACCGCGACTTCCCGGCCCTGCTGGCGAGGGCCAGGGCTGGCGAGCAGGACGCCGTCGCGCTGTTCCGTGAGCGGGCGGCACTGGTCGGCCGGGCCGCCGGGATGCTGCTCGACCTGATCAACCCGGAACTGCTCGTCGTCACCGAACCCGGCGCGATGTACCTGCCGGACTGCCTGGCGATCATCCGTGCCGAGGCCTCCCGGTACGCGCGCAGCCCGGCGCTCGTGATCCCGAGCAGCTTCCCCGGCCAGGTGCTCGGGATGGCGGCTGTGACGGCCGCGCTGGACGCCGTGTACCGCAGGCCGCTGGCTGGTTAGCCCCGTTCCCGGTACCGGATTATTTTCTTTTTGCATTATGTTGTGCGGTCCCGGGCAGGCGGACAGGATGGTCACATGACGATCTGGACCGGGACTTGTGAGGGCGCGCTGGCCGCCCCGTCGTCCTGTTGCCGCGTCTGTCCCGCGGCCTGATCCGCGGTCCTTCTTCTCGTTTTTCCTGGCGCCGCAGAGCGCCGCCTTTCCCTGTGTGTCCTCTGTGGAGGTTCGTTGTGCGTGCCCGCCTGCTGGCTGCGATTCTTCTCGTGTTACCCGCCCTGGCGGCGTGCTCTGCCGATCCGAGCGCCGGCCAGGTGACCCTGCGGATCGGTGACCAGGGCCGCAGCACCGAGCTGCCGCTGCGGTTGTCCGGCCAGCTGGACGGCCTGCCGTACAAGGTGGAGTTCAGCCAGTTCGCGAGCGGGCCGCTCGTCAACCAGGCCATCCAGGCCGGCGCTGTCGACTTCGGCACGATGGGCGACACCCCGGCGATGTTCGCCCAGGCCAGCGGCCTGCCGGTCTCGGTGGTGTCCGTGACCAGGACCGACGGGCCCGGCTACACGCTCGTCGCGCGGCCCGGCAGCGGGATCACCTCGGTCGCCGGCCTGCGCGGCAGGAAGATCGCCTTCTCGAAGAACACGGCCAACCACGGCTTCCTGCTCCGCGTGCTCGACCAGCAGGGCCTGACGCAGAAGGACATCACCCCGGTCGACGTGCCGTTGCAGAACGTCGGCAACGTCCTGGAGTCCGGCACGGTCGACGCGGCCACCGTCAGCGAGGAGACCCGGGTCAAGTACCTGAAGGAACATCCCGGTGCCGTCGAGCTGGTCAACGGGAAGACCGTCACTCCCGGGTACGGCTTCCGGCTGGCCAGCAAGGCGGCCCTCAAGGACCCGGCCAGGCGGGCCGCGCTCAAGGACCTCACTGCCAGGCTGGTCCGGGCCAACGCCTGGGTGAAGGCCAACACCGAGCAGTGGATCGACGCCTACTACGTGAAGGAACGCAAGCAGGACCCGGCGACCGGGCGGCTCGTCTACGCCGGATCCGGCAGTAGCACCTTCATCCCGATCGACGCGGCCGTGGCGGAAGCCCAGCAGCGCCAGGCCGACCTGTTCACCAGGAACGGCCAGCTCCCCGCCAAGGTCGACATCGCACCGCAGTTCGACCAGGCGGTCATCTCCGAGTTCAACGCGGCAGTCGCCGCAGCCCAGAAAGGCTGACCCAGCATGAGCATCATCGTCAGGCCCGTCGCCGGCCACATCGGCGCCGACATCTCCAACGTGGACATCTCGCAGCCGCTCAGCACGGACACCGTGCAGGACATCAGGGACGCGCTGCACACGTACAAGGTGATCTTCTTCCGGGGGCAGCAGCTCGACCACGCCAGCCAGATCGCGTTCGGCCGGCAGTTCGGCGAGCTGACCTACGCCCACCCGCACGACGACACCCCGCCGGAGGACTTCCCGGAGATCTACACCGTGGACCCGAAGCGGTACGAGAAGAAGTACGGCGCAGAGTTCGGCGTCGCGAGCCGCCGGCGCCGGTACAGCTACTACACCGGCTGGCACACCGACGTGACGGCGGCCGTGAACCCGCCGGCCGGCTCCATCCTCCGCGCCGAGGTCGTGCCGGACATCGGCGGCGACACGCAGTGGACGAACCTGGTGGCGGCGTACGAGGGGCTGTCGGAGCCGGTGAAGGCGTTCGTGGACACGCTGCGGGCCGAGCACCGGTACGGCGGGGGATACCAGATCACCGCGGGCTCGAAGTACTCGAAGGTCGTGGAGGACAACCTGCTCGTCGCCATCCACCCCGTCGTGCGCGTGCACCCGGTGACCGGAGAGAAGGGCCTGTTCGTCAACCCGGGCTTCACCAGCCACATCGTGGGCGTGTCGGCTCGCGAGTCCAAGGCGGTCCTCGACCTGCTGTACGCGGAGCTGACCCGGCCCGAGTACACGGTCAGGCTGCGCTGGGCGAAGGGCACCGTGGCCTTCTGGGACAACCGGGCGACCGCGCACCTGGCCCCCAGCGACATCGAGCACCTGGAGGTCCAGCGGACCCTGCACCGGGTCACCCTGACCGGCGAACGGCCGGTCGGCCCGGACGGCCAGGAGTCGGAGCTGGTCGCGGGCAAGGAGTTCACGGCCAAGCACACAGTACTGGTGGACTGATGGCCCTCACCCAGGCCACCGGAGCCGCCGCGCCGCCCCTTGTGGACGCCTCGGCGATCCACAGGCCACGCACGCTGCTCGTCAAGCTGCCCCGCCCGGTTCGCCGGGCGGGCGGCCCCCTCCTTCTCCTGCTGCTGTGGCAGCTCCTCGGCGACGGCCGGATCCTCGCCCCGCCGAGCGCGGTGCTCGCGGCCGGCTGGGAGCTGGCGGAGACCGGCGAGCTGGGCGTGCACCTGCTGGCCTCGCTGACCCGCGTCGCGCAGGGCCTGGCGCTGGGCATCGCGGCCGGCGTGCTGTTCGCCGTCCTGGCCGGGCTGTTCCGCTCCGGCGAGGACCTGCTGGACTCCAGCCTCCAGATCCTGCGGGCCCTGCCGACCCTGGGCCTGCTCCCGCTGGTGATCATCTGGTTCGGGGTCGGTGAGCTGCCGAAGGTCGCGCTGGTCGCCTACGGCACGATGTTCCCGGTCTACATCAACACCTACGCCGCGATCCGCGGCGTGGACGCCAAGCACGTCGAGTCCGGCCAGACCTTCGGGCTCGGCCGGGCCGGGCTGATCAGGCACGTGATCCTGCCGGGCGCGGTGCCCGGCTTCCTCGTCGGGCTGCGCTTCGCCCTGACCAGCAGCTGGCTCATCATGATCATCGCGGAGCAGCTGAACGCGACCAGCGGGATCGGCTACCTGATGAACCAGGCCCAGAGCTGGTACCGCACGGACATCATCGTCCTCGGCCTGCTGATCTACGGCGTCCTCGGCCTCGGGGCCGACGTGCTGGTCCGCTTCCTCGAACGCCGCCTGCTGACGTGGCGGCACGGATTCGGCGGCGCGTGATGGGCGCCGTCGTCGCCGAGAACGTCCGGCGCTCCTTCGACGGCCGCGAGGTCCTGGCCGGCATCGACCTCACGATCGGGCCGGGCGAGTTCGTCGCGCTCCTCGGCCGCAGCGGCTCGGGCAAGAGCACCCTGCTGCGGGCGATGGCCGGGCTCGACTCCGGGTACACGGGGCGGCTGCGGGTCCCCGGCAAGCGCTCGGTCGTGTTCCAGGAGCACCGGCTGCTGCCGTGGAAACGGGTACTGGACAACGTGACCCTCGGCCTGCGCAACGCCACGGCACAGGGCAGGGCCGCCCTCGGCGAGGTCGGCCTGGCCCAGCACGAGCGAGCCTGGCCGGTGACACTGTCCGGAGGGGAGGCCCAGCGGGTCGCGCTGGCCAGGGCTCTGGTCCGCGAACCGGATCTGCTGCTGCTCGACGAGCCCTTCGGCGCGCTCGACGCCCTCACCCGGATCAGGATGCACGCGCTGCTCCAGGAACTGTGCGGCAAACACGAACCAGCGGTCTTCCTCGTCACGCACGACGTGGACGAGGCGATCCTGCTCGCCAGCCGGGTACTGGTGCTGTCAGCGAACGGCCGCCTCGCCCTCGACCTGCCGGTGGACCTGCCCGCCGGCCGGGACCGCGGCACACCGGGCTTCGCGGCCCTCCGGGCCCGGCTGCTCACGGAACTCGGCGTGAGCGAGGAACCCGCAGGCGTGAGCGTGGCCCGATGAGCGGCCCGCGGACCGGATATGGTCGCTGGGCAGGCAGCAACCCGGCAGTCCAGCAGATCGGAGAGCGTGACGTGCGACCCTTCGGCCGTACCGGCGTCCAGGTCAGCCCGCTGACCCTCGGCGTCATGAACTTCAATCTCGCGAACGAGGCGGAGGGCGTCCGGGTCATCCACCGGGCGCTCGACGCCGGCATCACCGTGATCGACACCGCCGACGTGTACTCACGCGGGGAGTCCGAGCAGGTCGTCGCCAAGGCCCTCACCGGAGGGAAGCGGGCCGACGTGTTCCTCGCGACCAAGGTCCACGGCCACATGAGCGACAACCCGAACCACCGGGGCAACTCGCGCCGGTGGATCACCCGGGCGATCGAGGACAGCCTCCGCCGGCTGGGGACGGACCATGTGGACCTGTACCAGATCCACCGGCCCGACCCGCACACCGACATCGACGAGACGCTCGGCGCGCTGACCGACCTGGTCCGGCAGGGCAAGATCCGGTACTTCGGCACGTCGACGTTCTCCGGAGCCGAGCTGGTCGAGGCCCAGTGGGCAGCGGAGAAGCGCGGCAGGGAACGCCCGGCCTCCGAGCAGCCGCCGTACTCGATCCTCGCCCGGGGCATCGAACGCGAGGTGCTGCCGGTCGCCCAGCGCTACGACCTGGCGGTGCTGCCGTGGAGCCCGCTGGCCGGCGGCTGGCTGTCGGGGAACTTCGGCCAGTCGCACCGGGCGGCGACCTCGCGCTTCCCGGCCAGGTACGACGCCTCGCTGCCGGCCAACGCGCCGAAGGCTGTGGCGGTCGCGGCCCTGGAGGAACTGGCGAAGGACGCCGGGCTGAGCCTGATCCAGCTGGCACTCGGCTTCGTCCTGGCCCACCCGGCCGTCACCTCGGCCATCATCGGCCCCCGGACGCTGGAGCAGCTGGAGGGCCAGCTGGACACCGTGGAACTGTCCGGCGACGTCCTCGACCGGATCGACGAGATCGTCCCGCCGGGCGTCACGCTGAACAAGGCCGACGCCGGCTACGAGCCACCGTCGATCGCGGAGGCTGCCCTGCGCCGGCGCTAGCCCTGGCTGAACCGGATCGACAGCCCGTCGAGCAGTGAGCGCAGCCCGAGCTCGAACAGGTCGTCCAGGGCCAGGTCGTAGTCCTGGGCGGCCAGCGCGCCGAGCATCCGGCCGAACGCCGGGTACCTGCCGCCGCCGGTGATCGCGCCGAGCGCGGGGAGCTGGCTGTCCATCCACTCGTCCTCGGAGAGCCCCGAGGTGCCGAGGGCCTGCTCCTCGCGTTCGAGGTGGATCGCGATGCCCTGGACGTAGCTGAACAGCAGCACGTGGACGTCGCACAGCTCGGCGGGCCCGAGGCCGGCCTCCTCCAGCGCGCTGATGATCCATTCGGCGTGCGCGGCGAGGCTGGGCAGCGGGAGCGGGCGGGTGATCGGGCTGAGGTGGGCCAGCCACGGGTGGCGCCGGTACAGCGACCAGAGCGTGCGCGCGCCCAGCTCGGCCCTGGCCCGCCAGCCGGCCGGTGCCCGGGCCGGGTAGCCGCGCTCGCCGAACGCCGCGTCGGCCATCAGCATGACCAGCTCGTCCTTGCCCGCCACGTACCGGTACGGCGTCATGGCCGCCACGCCCAGCCGGGCAGCGACGCCGCGCATCGTGAGCACCGGCAGGCCCTCCTCGTCGGCCAGCTCGATGGCGGCCCGCACGACCCGCTCGCGCGTGAGCTCGTACTGGGCGGACGGCGAGGTCCGGGCGGCCACAGCGGACGGTGCCCGGTTGGGGCTCGGTGCTGGTGCCGCGACGACCATCCCGGAGCGCGGCTCGGCGCGGATCAGCCCTTCCTGGGCCAGTGCGGCGAGGGCCCTGGCCGCCGTGGCCGTCGCGACGCCCCACTCGGCGGCCACCTTGCGGACCGAGGGCACCCTGGCACCCGGCACGAGCCCGGCCTCGGTGATCCGGCGGCGCAGCTCGGCGGCGATGACCAGGTACTGCGGCTGCGACGGCATGTCCTCCCTC
The DNA here is from genome assembly GCF_000379825.1 of Longispora albida DSM 44784. Taxonomy (GTDB): domain Bacteria; phylum Actinomycetota; class Actinomycetes; order Mycobacteriales; family Micromonosporaceae; genus Longispora; species Longispora albida. The sequence goes on along the minus strand of NZ_KB903825.1, from coordinate 501,589 downwards.
TCTCCTGTGCTAGTACAGTCCGGCCACACTGTACTAGGTCAGTCTGGGCACGCTCGCGCTTCTCCTGACACGGTTGACACCGTAAGCGGCAGGGGAGCGCAACGCATACGGCGTATACCGCGAGCCGCGTACAACCAAGATTTTTCCACTGTGGAGGGTTGTGTCATGCGGAACGTCCTGATCTCTGGTGCTGGCGTCGCTGGTTCGGCCCTGGCCTACTGGCTGCGGCGGAACGGCTTCTCGGTGACCGTCGTCGAGCGCGCGCCGCAGCTGCGCAGCGGCGGGCAGGCCGTCGACATCCGGGGCGCGGCCCTCGACGTGATCGACCAGATGGGCCTCGGTGAGCAGGCCCGCGCCGCCCGGACCCGGATGCGGGGCATGACCATGCTGGACGGTCAGGGCAACGAGCTGTTCCGCTCCGAGGAGCACACGCTCAGCGCCGGCAGGCTCGACAGCGAGGACATCGAGCTGCTTCGCGAGGACCTCGGCGCCATGCTGTTCGAGAAGGCCACGGACGCGCACGCCGAGTACGTCTTCGGCGACTCGATCACCGCGCTCCGCCAGGAGGAGCACGGGGTGGTCGCCCAGTTCGAACACGGCGGGTTCCGGACGTTCGACCTGGTGATCGGCGCGGACGGGATGCACTCGGCCGTGCGGCGGCTGGCCTTCGGGCCGGAGGCGCAGTTCGTCAGCCACCTCGGCAAGTACCTGGCGATCTTCCCTGCGCCGAACTTCCTCGGGCTCGACAACTGGCAGGTGTGGTTCCAGGACTTCGCGACGGAGACCGGTGGCGGCATCTACCCGGTGCGCGAGAACAGCGAACTCCGCGTCACCCTCGGCTTCGGTTCCGAGCCGATCGAGTACGACTACCGCGACACCGCGTGGCAGAAGCAGGCGGTGCGGGACCGGCTCGGCGGCCTCGGCTGGGAGGCCCCCAAGCTGCTGGAGCTGATGGCCGGGGCGCCGGACTTCTACTTCGACGCGATGGCGCAGGTGAAGATGGACACCTGGTCGCAGGGCCGGGTGACACTGGTCGGCGACGCCGCCTACTGCGCGTCCCCGCTGTCCGGGCAGGGCACGAGCCTGGCGCTCGCCGGTGCGTACGTCCTCGCGGCCGAACTGGGCCGGGCGGGCGCCACCCACGAGGAGGCCCTCGCGGCCTACGAGGAGCGGATGCGGCCCTTCGTCGCGCTCAACCAGGCCCTCGCCACCGAGAACCCGGCCGGCCCGGCCTCGGAGGAGTCGGTCGAGCGCGCCAAGAACGCGATCGAGCTGTAGACGAAGGCTCCGCCCGGCCCCGCTCACGAGGTCAGGCCCGCTCCGGCGGGGGCCGGCCGCGATTCCCGGATCAGCAGGGCGAGGCCGGCGGAGGCCAGGACCAGGATCGCGGCGAGGTCCAGGGTCGGCACGATGCCCACGGCCCCGCTGAGACCGGCGCCTGCCAGCGCGCCGATCAGGGTCGCGGCTGCCTGCATGGTGAAGTAGGCCGCCGACACCCGGCCGAGGAGGGCGTCGGCCGTCCGGCGCTGGATGAACGTGTCCATCGAGACCAGGGCGCATACGCCCGGCGGCCCGATCAACGCGAAGAACACCAGCGCCGGTACGAGGCTCCGGGCGTGGAAAGCCAGCAAGAACACCACGCCCAGCGACCCGAACGCTCCGGCCAGCAGCGGCCGGATCCCGAACCGCTCGGTGACGTACCGGCTCAGCGGAGCCCCCGCGACGTACCCGGCGCCGAGCGCGCCGAGGAGCAGCCCGAGGGTCCGGGCGTCGGCGTGCAGGGCCTCGCTGGTGAACGGGACCAGCAGCGCCGTGAGCATCGCGTTGCCCAGGAAGAACAACCCGGCGGCGGCGAACAGCGCGCGGAACCCCGGCGTCCCGGCGACGTGCGCCCAGCCCTGCCCGGCCTCGCGGGCGAACCGGCGCAGCGCGCCCCGCTCCCGGGGCGCAGGGACCGCCGCCGGCTGCCGGTACCGGATCAGGGCCAGCAGCGCGGCCGAGGCGAGGTAGGTGGACAGGTCCATGGCGACGAGCGGCCCGAAGCCGACGAGGACGTACAGCACCCCGCCGGCCGGGGCCGCGACGAGCCGGATGACGCCGGAGACGAAGGCACTCGCCGAGTTCGCGGAGGTCAGCTCCGGCCCCCGGCCGACCAGGGCCGGGAGGAGGGCCTGGCGGGCCGGGCGGAAGAACTGGGCGAGGGAGTTCTCTGCGATCAGGACCGCGTACAGCAGCGGGAGCCAGTCGGCGCTGGTCACCAGGAACAGCGCGGCCATCGTCCCAGCGCACAGCAGGTCGGTGGCGATCATGACGTGCCGGTGGTCCCACCGGTCGGCGAAGACCCCGGCGACCGGGCCCAGGACCAGCGCAGGGACCGTCTCGGCGATCAGGGTCAGGCCGACGGCCATCGGGGAGTGGGTGAGGCTCCAGACGTGGGAGACGATCGCGATCATCAGCAGCCAGTCGCCGACCGCCGAGAGGAAGTGCCCGCCGAGCAGGAGCCGGAAATCCCGGATCCGCAGTGACTCCATCATGGACTTGATCCCCGTTCGAGTTAGCACTCTCGAGGTGAGAGTGCTAACCGGGGATCCTGCCATCCAGCCTCCTGGAGCGAAACCCCCTGCCCTTTCCCGCCCGGCGATCTCCAGCCCTCGATGTCCCAGTTCAGGTCAGGACTTCACCATCTGGGGGTCCGGAACCACGATCGGGCCGGCAGCATCGGCCAGTGGCCGGCGGCGATGTCGAACCGCTGCCATTCCGGCGGATGTCCGCGCAGGCGATCGTCACCGGGATCAGCTGGCCTGCGGGGTCGCCGGGGCGGAGGACGCGAACGTAGACGATGTGAGAGAGCCGGTGTCTGGGCGTGGCCTCAGCCGGATCCCTTGTCGCGCGTGCGGACGAACCGGTTGGCGACAGGTCCCGCCAGCACGCCAGCGCACAGGATCGCGACGATCACGAAACTCATGAGACCCCCGGCGGTATCGCGCCCAGTCAGCTACGAACCGTAGTCGCGCCCGGCGCGCGCCACCCGCCGACGCGCAGGACCAGCCCCGGCACGAGCGCCAGCTCAGAGGATGATCAGGCCCTGCTGCCCGGCGCCCCGGGAGTTCAGGTAGCCGGAGATCCGCGTGTGCGCGGCCTGGTAGCTGGCCCGGCTCGCTGCCGGGGTCGCCGGGTCGGCCAGGGCGGCTGGCAGGTTCACCAGCCGCAGCTTGGGTGTGATGTCCATCCAGATCGGCAGTGCCTCGGCCTTGCTCAGGGTCCACTGGCCGGGTGCGGTCTCGGTGAAGGTGAAGCGGGGCATCACGCCCTCGCGGTTGTCGTTGATCGGCTCCGAGTGCCGGGCGATCTGGTTGCCCATCCCGTAGGCCACCCACTTCCCGCCGATCTTCTCGAAGGGCTGCACCACATGCGCGTGGTCGCCGAGAATCACGTCGATGTCCGGTGAGGCCAGCAGCTGCCTGGCCTGGGTCTGCTGTTCTGGCGTGGTCTTGTGGTCGTACTCGACGCCCCAGTGCATGCTCAGCACCACGATGTCGGCACCGGCTTTCCTCGCGCGGGCCGCGGCGGCCAGGATCGCCGGGATGCTGGTCTGGTTGGCCAGCCAGTCCTGCCCGGCGGGTTTGGTGCGGCCGTTGAAGCCGAACGTGTAGGCGAGCTGGGCGATCCTCACCCCCTGCCTGGTGGTGATGATGAGCGGAGTGCTCGCCTCCTCGGCGCTGCGGGCGGTACCGGTGTGCCGCAGGCCCGCGGCGTCCAGGTGGTCCAGGGTGCGCTTCACTCCCTCGTACCCCTGGTCGAGGCTGTGGTTGTTGGCGTTGGTGCAGGAGTCGTAGCCGATCTTCTTGAGGGTGGTGAGCACCTGCGGTGGAGCATTGAAGTCCGGGTACCCGGCGAAGGGGCCCTCCGCCTTCGCCAGTGGCGTCTCCAGCTCACAGGTGGCCAGGTCGGCCGCAGCCACGAAGTCGGCGATGCTCGCGTAGATCGGGCCGAAGTCGTAGCCGGTCCCGCCGGCGGCCTTGGCGTCCGCTGCGGCCTGCTCCCACAGGGGCGGGTGGATCAGCACGTCGCCGGAGCCGACGATCGTCACGGTCCGCGGCCCCGCCGGGGTACCCGAAGCTGGAGCCGAACCGGCAGGGGAGGCGGGCTGCCGGAATTCAGGCCCAGCGGCCGTGCAGCCAGACAGGAGCACGAGCAGAGCAGACACGAAACGTAGCCGACTGAACACCCGGCAAGGCTACAGGCGGCCCCGGAGTCCTGCGGGCCCCGTCCGGGCGGGCGTGCTCAGGGCACCCGGACGAGGTCCGGCCAGCCCGTCCCCGGGCCGTCGAACGGCCAGGCCTGCCCGGCGGTCAGGAACTCGCCGAAGAAGGCCAGCAGGCACGCCCGCTGGACGGCAACTGCCCGGCTGGCGTCGATCGTGCCGGTGACGCGTTCGTAGAGCTGGGCGGGCATCCCGGGTGCCTCGGCGGCCGCCCGGTAGATGGCCGGGAAGTCGGTGAATCCGTGGTGGGACGCGCCTGCCAGGGTCACATCCCGTTTCCAGCCCCGGTGCCGTGCCCAGAAGTCCGCCCAGCCCGGATCACCGTCCGGGGCGTGGCTGCGGCTGCGGTGGCCACCTGCCCCGTCGGGCCGGGACAGTGCCGCGCCGAGGAGCAGGAACGGCCGGTCGTGGCCATGCCGGGCAACGTTCGCTGCGGGCATCGGGCTGGTAGCCGACTCGCCCAGCGGACCGTCCAGATTGGCGCCGGCGATCAACCGGGTGTCCTGTGCCATCGCCTCGCAGGCCGTGGTCCCGCCGAGTGAGTGCCCGAACACCCCGGCCGTCCGCACACCCAGGTGGTCCAGGACGAAGAACAGGTCAGCGGTCCGGGCATCAAGAGCTTTTCCGATGTACCCGGCCATCCGCGCCGGATCGCCCGCCAGCTCGTCCGTCAGCGCGTTGTCGGTGCGGAGCCGGCCGCCGGGGAAGGCGACGGGTGAACCCTCTCCGGGGTGGTCGACGGTCACGACGGTGTAGCCGTGGCTGGCCAGTTCGGACACCAGAGCGGTGGCCGTACCGCGTGCCATGCCCAGCCCGGGTGAGAACAGGATCACCGGCAGCGCCTCGTCCCCGGGGAGCCTCGGTGCTCCGGCGTGACCGGCGGTGGGCGAGGCCCAGTCGACTGCCCCGGCGGGGAAGCCGCTGGCCGCCACGAGTTCGTCGAAGGGCCCGGCGGCCGCGCCCGTCATCCACGGTGCCTGAGGCAGGCCGGTGACGCCGGCCGCCGGGTACCAGACGCTGATCATCAGCTCCCGGGGCGTCTCCGGCAGCCACGGGTCCGGCCGGCTGGAGTCCACAAGGTACTCGTCGGTCACGCCCACTGGGTGGGGGCCGGTCGGGGCAGGCAGGACGAACTGCATTGGCGCTCCGCTCTCGAAGGTGCGAGTCGTGGGACCCCTCATGCTGCTATAGCAGCATGAGGGGTCCCACGTTCATCACCGAGCCTGCGCACGACGACGCCGAGCAGTGCGGACTCCGGTACCAGGCCGAAGCGGCGGGAGTCGAGGCTGCGCGGGTTGTCGCCGAGGACAGCCAGGTACCCGGCCGGGACGACAGGGACGCGCACCGCGCCGGTCATCTCCTCCGGTACCCGGTCGCCAGCCGTCGCCGTGGCCCGCTTGACCAGCCACGGCGGGTCGCCGGGCAGGCCGGGCCCCGGGGGAGCGAAGACGACGGCGGCACCCCGGCCGGCGGTACGGGACCGGCGGACCAGGAGCCGGTCACCGTCCACATAGGTCGGTTCCATGCTCTCGCCGGAGACGGTGATGACCCGGTACCGCCACCGGTACCACAGCGCGGCGGCGGCAAGCAGCGCGACGAGGGCAGCAATCCAGGGGGTCACTTGCCGGTCACCAGGTACGCGAGGTCCGGCCAGCGGTTGATCAGGAACCCGGCCAGCAGGCCCAGCCCCGCCCCGGCCACGGCAGCAGGGCCGGCGTCCCCGGCCGGCAACACGATGCCTAGTAAGGCGAAGGACAGGAGCACGCCGTTGCGGACCAGCTCGCCCGGCCCGAGCAGGCTCACCGGCCCGAAGCACGCGCACCGCACCCGCCGCCGGCCCAGCACCGCCCAGCCGATCACGCCCGTGAACGCCGCGAGCAGGAGTGCGCTGAGGGCGAAGCCGGCCAGCTGCGTCCCAGGTACCAGCAAAAGAACTGCGGCGGCAGCCTCCGTGAGCGGCACAGCGGCCGTGACCACCGGCCGCGCCGCGCCAGGAAGCCAGGCCAGATCGGCGAGGCTGGCGCGGAATCCGGCCAGGTCTCGGAGCTTGCCGGCACAGGCCAGCACGAACACGGCCACAAGCGCGGCCCGGCACGCGTACTCGGCGAAACTCATGACACCTCCACATATCCCGAAGCCTGGAGCGCGAACAGCTCCGCGTACCGCCCGCCGGCCGCGACCAGCGCCGAGTGACTGCCCTGCTCGGTGATCCGGCCGGCCTCCACGACGACGATCCGGTCGGCCTCGCGGAGCGCGCTGAGCCGGTGGGAGACCAGGAGGCTGGTCCGCCCGGCCCGGTGCCGGCGCAGCGTCTCGTGGATCTCGTACTCGCTCACCGCGTCCAGCCCGGAACTGGGCTCGTCGAGGATCAGCAGCTCGGCGTCGTCCCGCATCAGCGACCTGGCCAGCGCGACCCGCTGCCGCTGCCCGCCGGACAGCGCCACGCCGCGTGTCTCGCCGCCCTCGCCGAAGAAGATCCGGCTGAGCAGCGTCCGGTAGCCGTGCGGCAGCCTGCCGATCATCGGCGCGGCGCCAGCCAGCTCCGCTGCCCGCTCGACCCGGCCATGATCGTCCATAAGGGAGAGATCGCCGACGCCGATGTTCTCGGCGACGGTGAGGTCGTAGGTCATGAAGTCCTGGAAGGTCACGCCGATCCGGCGGCGTAGTTCGCTGATCGAGTACGTGCGGATGTCCTCGCCGTCCCAGAGGATCTGGCCGCGCTGCGGGTCGTAGAGCCGGCACAGCAGGCCGATGATCGTGCTCTTGCCCGCGCCGTTGACGCCCGCGAGCCCGGTGGCCTGGCCAGCGGGGATGCTCAGGTCGAGGCCGCGCAGCACCCACTGGCCGTCCTCGTCGTAGCGGAACCACACGTCGCGGAACTCGATGCCGCGCCGCAGCTGCCCGGGCGTGCCCTCGCCGTCCGGCAGGTCGGGACCTGCGTCCACAATGGCCAGATAGTGCTGGAAGAGGCGCAGAGCCTGGGCGGTCTCCGTGAGCTGGACGCCAACCCCGGCCACAGCGGCCTGCAACCCGGCCACCGCGCTCAGGAACAGGACCACGTCACCGGCGGTCAGCTCCCCGCCAGCCGCCCGCGTCACGACCACCGCCGATCCGGCAGCCAGCGTCACAGCGCTCAGCAGGGCCAGCGCACCCTGGGTCAGAGCAACCCTTCCCTGTACCCGGAGATCGGCGCCATTCACCGCCACCGAAGCCCGCGTCATCCGGGCGTGGAACAACGGGCCCAGCCCGAACAGCCGGTGCTCCGCCGCGCCGGCCAGCTCCGACTGGAGCGCCTTGTACATGTGCAGCGACCGGCGGGCCGTCATCGTCTCCTCGGCCGTCCGCGCGAACCGCCGGGCCAGGCCCAGCTGCGCCACCACGGCCGGCACGGCGGCGAGTACGAGCAGCGCGCCCATCGGGGGCCACACCGACAGGACCAGCACCACGAACCCCGCCGAGCCCAGCACCGCCCGCACGGCGGTCAGCACGAAGGACGCGAGCGCGCCGGGCGCGTGCTGCGCGCTCTCCTCGGCCAGCCGGAACCTGTCCTGGAAGTCCGGGTCCTCCAGCACACGCAGGCCACGGTACTGGCTGGCCGTCCGGTACAGCCGCTCCTCGACGTGCAGGCTGATCCTGGTCCGCATCCAGGCCGCCAGGTAGCTGATCAGGAACCCGGCACCGGCGACAGCCCCGCCGAGCAGCGCGGCGGCGACAGCGAGGAGCCAGAGGTCCACGCCCGGCACGCCCTTGCCGGTCAGCCCGTCGATCAGGAGCTTCCCGGCCCAGGCAGTCAGCACGGGCAGGCCGCTGACCGCCGCGCCCGCCGCGAGGATCGCGAGCCCGCGCGGGCCGGTCGCCTGCCAGCCGGTGCGCAGCGCGGCCGGGATCGGCCTGTTCAGGGCCGGACTCACACGCCGGCCCCGGCAGGTACGCCGTTCTCGACCTTCCGGATCAGCCCGCCGGTGATGTGGAGCGTGGTCGGGAACATCTCGACCCCGAAAGCCCTGTCGTCAGCGATGACGGCGGCGCTGGCGAAGGACGGCACCTTGGCCAGCACGGCCTCGGTACCCTCGTCGCCCGGCTCTCCCATGACGAAGACGAACGTGGGCACGGTGCCGGGCAGGGCCGCCAGGACCTTCGTGCACGGCGCGCAGCCCGGGAGCGCGAAGACGATGGTGGCGTCCCCGGCAGGCAGGTCGCGGTCGGTCAGCGTGCCGCCGCTGGTCAGGGTGACGGTGAAGGCCGGTACCGGATCGCCGGCGGCCGGGCCCTGGGTGGCGCCGGCGGGCTTGCGCGTGCCCTCGCTCTCGCGGAGGCGGCGGATGACGGCGAAGGTCAGGACCAGGTTGAGCACCACAGCCCCGGCCAGGACCAGGACGGCAGCCCACAGCAGAGAGATCATGGAGTGTCCCTTCCGGACAATGCGGCTGGATGGACGGGCACAGGAGGGCAGGGGTGACGCCGCACCCTCGCGGCGGCGCCACCCCTGGTGGTTACTAGCAGCGCACGCCGTTGGAGACGCAGCTGCCGTAGCAGTTCATGTAGTTGCGGTAACACACGACCCGGTCGTACTCCTTGCGGCACTTGCAGCCGCAGTAGGAGCCGGCTTCCGGCACGCACGCGCCGGCCGTGCTGCCCGGCAGCAGGCGGGACAGCAGCTTGTCACCGAACTTCGTGATCATCTTTGTCATGACCAGTCCTTCCTTACGTCGGTCGATCCCTGTTTCCAGAGCCAGGTTCGGACTCTAGTGTGGACTGTCTTATGTGTGATCATGTAAGGCGTAACATATGAGTAACAGGAAGGTCACGGCCGCTCGCGCCGGGCAGGCACACTACGCTGTCCGTACACCGAGACGCCGGAGGCCGGGTTGGACGCGATCGCAGCGATCGAGGACGAGGAGTTCCGCGGCGAGGACTGGTACGGGGAGGATCTCGCCGACCGGGCCTACACCGGCTGCCTGTTCTCCGACGTCGACCTGACGGAGGCGGTCAGTGCCGGAGCGGTGTTCGAGGACTGCACGTTCCTCAACGTGAAGCTGAACGCGTCCCGGCACACCGGCTCGGCGTTCCTGCGCTGCACCTTCCAGCGGTGCAACCTCTTCGAGGCCGAGTTCGACGGGTGCAAGCTGACCGGCTCGACGTTCACCGACTGTGAGACCCGCCCGCTGCGGGTGACGGGCGGCGACTGGTCCTTCGTCACGCTCACCGGGGCGGACCTGCGCGGAGCCTCGTTCCGTGAGGTGCGGATGCGCGAGGCTGACCTGACCGGTGCGAACTGCGAGGGGGCCATCCTGGCCGCCTGTGACCTGTCCGGAGCCCAGCTGAACCGCGCGCAGCTCACGAAGGCCGACCTGCGGGGGAGTGACCTGACGGCGCTCGACCCCGCCGTGACCACGGTCCGGGAGGCACTGATCAACGCGGAGCAGGCCGTCGTCATCGCCCAGGCGGTCGGCTTCAGGCTCGGCTAGCCGGCAGGCTAGGTTAGCGGGGATATGGACGCCTTGGACCTGGTACGTTTCCCGATCGATCCCCGCGACCAGCTGCGCGCCTGGGACGCCGCCGACGAGTACCTGCTGAAGGAGCTCCCCGGGCTCACCGGCACCGTCGTCGTCTCCGGTGACCGGTGGGGCGCGCTGGCCACGGCGCTCGCGCCCCGGCACCCGGGCATCGTCCAGATCACCGACTCGTACCTCACCCAGCAGGCCACCCTGGCCAACCTCGCCAGGAACGGCGTCGCGGCCGGGGCCGTCGAGCTGCGGACCACGCGCGACCCGGTACCGGAGCGGATCGACGTGCTGCTCGTCCGGGTACCGAAGAGCCTCGCCCTGCTGGAGGACCAGCTGCACCGGTTCGCGCCGGCCCTGCACGCCGGGTCGGTCGTGCTCGGTACCGGCATGGTGAAGGAGATCCACACCTCCACACTGGAGCTGTTCGAGCGGATCCTCGGCCCGACCCGGACGTCACTGGCCGAGCGCAAGGCCCGCCTCATCCACACGACCCCCGGCGGTGTGAACCCCGGCCCGGACCCGTGGCCGAAGACCTACCGCCTGCCGGCCGACGCCGGCCCGGTCGCCGGGCTGACCGTGACCGACCACGCCGGGGTGTTCTCCGCTGGCAAGCTCGACATCGGTACCCGCTTCTTCCTCGACCACCTGCCCCGGGGCCGCCACGACACCCGGGTCCTGGACCTGGGCTGCGGCAACGGGATCGTGGGCCTGGCGGCCTCGCTCGCCGACCCGGGAGCCGAGCTCGTCTTCGCCGACGAGTCCTACCAGGCCCTCGCCTCCGCGGAGGCCACCTTCACCGCGCACAGCACGGCGGCCGCGTCGTTCGTGGCCGGTGACGGTGTGCCGCCGGTACACCCTGGTGGGTTTGATCTGGTCCTGAACAACCCGCCGTTCCACACCCACCAGGCGACCACGGACGCGATCGCCTGGCGGATGTTCACCGGAGCGCGGCGTGCCCTGCGCCCCGGCGGGGAACTATGGGTGATCGGAAACCGGCACCTGGGCTACCACGTCAAGCTCCGCCGCGTCTTCGGCACCTGCGAGCTGGTCGCCAGCAACCCGAAGTTCGTGGTGCTGCGCGCCGTCCGGAGCTGACGCGCGCCCGCTGAACACCCAGTGCCGCAGCAGCAGGAAGCGGAGCAGGGTCGCGAGCAGGTTCGCGCCGACGAGCACGGAGAGTTCGGCGGCACGGGCCGGGGCGGCCTCGATCGCGTGCAGGCCGGCCAGCGCCCCGCTCGTCAGCCCGAGGCACAACCCGAACACGACCAGGCCCTGGACATGGTGCCGGAGCAGCCCGGCCCGGCCGGTGACGCCGAAGGTGACCCGCCGGTTGGCCGCCGTGTTGCCGGCCGCCGTGACCGCCAGCGCCAGGAAGTTGGCGAGCTGGGCCGGTGCGACCGTCCGGAGCAGGGCGAACAGCACCAGGTAGGCCAGGGTGCTCAGCACGCCGACCCCCGCGAACCGGATCACCTGCCTGGCCAGGCTCTCCGGCTGGCCGGGCCGGAGCCTGGCCCGCAGCTGGGCCAGCGGCAGGCTGCCGGACGCCAGCGACCGGCCGAGCCGGAGGATGCCGAGCAGGTCGGCCTTCACCGTCGCAGCGATGTTGACCCGGCTGTCGGGATCGTCGACCCAGTCCACCGGCACCTCGTGGATGCGCAGCCCGGCCCGCTCGGCCAGGACCAGCAGCTCGGTGTCGAAGAACCACCCGGTGTCCTCGACGAGCGGCAGCAGCTCCCGCGCGGCCTCGGCCCTGATCGCCTTGAACCCGCACTGCGCGTCGGAGAACCCGGCCGCCAGCGTCCCGCGCAGCAGCAGGTTGTACCCGCGCGACAGCAACTCCCGCTTCGGCCCCCGCACGACCCGCGACCCCCGCGACAGCCGGGTACCGATCGCCAGGTCGGAGTGCCCCGACAGCAGCGGGGCGACGAGCGGGAACAACGCGGCCAGATCGGTCGACAGGTCGACATCCATGTATGCCAGTACCTGGGCGTCGGACTCCAGCCACCCGGCCTTGAGTGCCCGGCCACGGCCCTTCTCCCGCAGGTGGACGACCCGCACGCCGGGCAGTTCCTCCGCGAGCCGGCCGGCGACCGCGAGCGTGCCGTCGGTGCTGGCGTTGTCGGCGATCGTGATCCGGGCGGGGTAGGGGAACGTGGCGGACAGGAACTCGTGCAGCCGCCGGGCACACGGCCCGAGATCGCGCTCCTCGTTGTACACCGGGATCACCACGTCGAGGATCATGGCCAGCTCACTTCCTCGTAGTCGTCGGGGTAGTCAGGTCGTACACCGGCACACCGTCCACTGTGGTCGATGTGAAGTTCGCGGCCACCCACTCCGCGATCTCCGCCGAGACCCGGCTGCCGCCCATCTGCTGTGGTCCGCCCGTGCGCTGCGGCCCGCCGCTCTGCTCGGGTCCGCCCGTCTGCGGCTGGGCCGGGGCGCCGCTCTCGCCACTGGGGTCGAAGAACATGCCGCCGCCCGGGCCGCCGCCCCCGAGGAAGTAGTGGATCCTCTTTGCCGCGACGAGTTCCTGGAACTGCGCGAGCGTCGGAGCCGGGTCGCTGCCGTTGAAGCCGCCGAGCGGCATCACGGGCCGCTGGAGCGCCAGCTGGTACCCGGCGGCGTTGTTCGACCCCACCGTCGCCGCGACCCAGGTGTACGCCCCGGCGTTGACCCCCAGCAGGTCCCGCATCGCCTGGCTGGGCGTGCTCGCGCCGAGCAGGCCGCCCGGCCCGCCGGTACGCCGCCCCGGCGCCAGCTCCACCCCCGGCGGCAGCTGCGTGCCGGCCTGCCCGGGCCGGAGCACCTGCGGCCCGCCGCCGCCAGTGTTGTTCTGCGGTCCGCCACCCCTCGCGGCCATGCCGCCGGCGGGTGCACCGGGGCCGCCGGGAGCGTAGTTGATGAACAGGATCGGGCCACCCCGCCCGCCGAACCCGCCGGCCACGGGCGGCCCGGCCGTCACGATCGCCCCGGTGTGCGGAGTCGCGGCCGTCTCGACCGCGTACGCGGCCGGCCCGGCGAGCACGGCCAGCAACCCAGCCGTGGCGGAGACGGGGGCGGTACGGCGCGCGACGAGCACCAGCTTGTTCTGCCGCACCGGCTCCGGCTCGCTCTCGTCTGGTGGTGCCGGTGCGCGGCGCTGGTCCAGCAGGCCGGCCAGCAGCCCGATCACGGCGACGATCCCGAGGCCGATCACGGCGGGCCGCAGCCACGGCTGCCAGTCGGGGCTGCGCGACAGCAGCACAGCGGACCAGATGGCCGTGCCGAGTACCGTCACGGCGAGGAGCACCGTCGCCCACCAGTACCGCCGGAGCCGCCACAGCACAGCGGCGCCCATCCCGCACAGCGCGCCGACGGCCGGGGCCAGCGCCACCGTGTAGTACTCGTGAAAAATGCCCTGCATGAGGCTGAACACGACGGCGGTGACCACGAGCCACCCACCCCAGAGGACGAAGCCGGCCCGGCGCTTCCGTTTCGTCAGCACGATCCCTGCGATGGTGAGCACGAGGGCCGCAGGCAGCAGCCAGGCGATCTGACCGCCGATGTTGCCGGCGAACATCCGGTCCCAGCCGGTCTCGCCCCAGCCGCGTCCGCCGCCGACGCTCCCGATCTCCTCGCCGGTGATCCGGCCGAGCCCGTTGTAGCCGAGCGCGAGTTCCAGCACGCTGTTGTTCTGCGAGCCGCCGATGTACGGCCGCGACTCCGCCGGCCACAGCTCGACGATCGCGATCCACCAGCCGGCGGCCACGATCATCGCCCCGCCTGCCGCGAGCAGGTGCACGATCCTCAGCCCCCACGAGGCCTTCCGCGCGCCGAGCAGGTACGCGATGGCCAGGGCTGGCAGCACCAGCAGCGCCTGGAGCATCTTCGCCAGGAAACCGAACCCGATGAACGCGCCAGCGAGCGCGAGCCACCCTGCTGACGCCCGCTCGATCGCCCGGACCGTCGCGTACGCTGCGGCCACCATCAGCAGCACCAGCACCGCGTCCGGGTTGTTGAACCGGAACATCAGCGTCGCGACCGGCGTCAGCGCGAGCACGGCACCGGCGAGCAGCCCGGCCCCGTCGCCGTACCAGCGCCGCACCGTCAGGAACAGCAGCCACACGGTCGCCACACCGGCCAGCGCCTGCGGGACGAGAACGCTCCACGAGCTCAGCCCGAACAGCCGCACCGACAGGCCCATCAGCCACAGCGCCACGGGCGGCTTGTCCACCGTGATCGCGTTGCCGCCGTCGAACGAGCCGAAGAACCACGCCTGCCACGACTGCGAGCCGGCCTGGGCCGCCGCCGAGTAGTAGGCGTTGGCCCAGCCGGAGGCGCCGAGGCCCCACAGGTACAGGACTGCGGTGCCGGCCAGCAGCCCGGCCAGGGCGAGCCGGGATCTGAGCCGTGAGCCATCGCCCGGTCTTCTCATGACTGTTCCCACGTTGAAGGTCATGACTGGGAGCCTGCCGGTCCAGGCTATGCCCTGCCGATGACCCAGCTGTGCGCCAGCTATGAAAGACGGCCCGGAATTCCTAAGTGGACGGCAGGTCGACCGTGAACGTCGTGCGGCCCGGCCTGCTGTCCACCCGCACCGACCCGCCGTGCGCGCCGACGACAGCGGACACGATGGACAGCCCCAGGCCCGTCCCGCCAGACTCGCGCGACCGCGAGCTGTCGCCCCTGGCGAACCGCTCGAAGACATCCGGCAGCAGGTCAGGCGGGATGCCAGGACCGTTGTCTGTCACCATGATCTTCCCGGTACCGGTGAGCGAAACGCTGATCACGGTACCCGGCGGAGTGTGGCTCCGCGCGTTCGTCAGCAGGTTCGCCATGACCTGCTGGAGCCTGGCCGCGTCGCCGGGCACGGTCACCGGCTCGGCGGGCAGGCCGAGGCTGAACCTGTGCTCCCGGCCGGCGATCCGCGCGTCGTTCACGGCGTCGATCAGGAGCCGCGACAGGTCCACGTCGGACCGTTCCAGCGGGCGGCCCGAGTCGAGCCGGGCGAGCAGCAGCAGGTCGTCCACGAGCGCGGTCATCCGGGCGCTCTCCGCCTCGATCCGCCCCGTCGCGTACGCGATGTCGGCCGGCACCGGCTGGTCACCGCGCCGGGTCAGCTCGGCGTAGCCCCGGATCGCCGCGAGCGGGGTACGCAGCTCGTGACTCGCGTCCGCCACGAAGTGCCGTACCCGGGTCTCGCTGGCCTGCCGGGCGGCGAGCGCGTCGGCGATGTGCTCCAGCATCCGGTTGAGGGCCGCCCCGACCTGGCCGATCTCCGTACCCGGCCGGGTGTCCGGCACCCGCTCGGCCAGCGCCACCTCGCCCCGGTCGAGCGGCAGGCCGGCGACCCGCCTGGCGATCGCGGCCACCCGGTCGAGCGGGCGCAGCGCGAACCGGATCACGCCGGCCCCGGCGAACAGCGCGATGATCAGTACCCCGGCGGTCACGCCGGCCTCGACGGCCACGAGCCGCCACGCCGTCGCGTTCACCTGGTCGAGCGGGAGCCCGCTGACGATCTTCTCGCCCCGGTTGCTCTGGAGGGCGATGACCCGGTACCCGCCGACGGTGTGCGGATCGCCATCGGCAGGCACGTCCTCCAGCCCCGCCACGGTCACGGCCCTGAACCCGTCAGCCTCGACCGTGGCTGCCGTCGTGACCTTCCCGTCCCTGACAACCGCCCCGAGCGCGCCGAGCGGCTGCCCTGGGGCGGCGAGGAACTCCAGCCCCTGCGGCGGCACGGTCCCCTGCACCTGGATCTGCGCACCGGGCGGAAGCCGGAACAGCACCCGCCCGGTCGACTCCCTCAGCTTCGTGTCGACCTGGCCGACCAGGAAACTGTGCAGGGCGAGCGCCGTGATCACCCCGATGACCAGGCCAGCGACGGCCAGCAGCGCCAGCAGCCCTGCCAGCAGCCGGAACCGCAGGCTCCCCGGCCGGACCTGCTCAATCTCGTGATCGTTATTCGGCTGGTTTGAGGACATACCCAGCGTTCCGCATCGTGTGGATCATCGGCGGCCGTCCCGCGTCGATCTTCTTCCGCAGGTAGGAGATGTACAGCTCGACGACGTTGGCCTGGCCGCCGAAGTCGTAGTTCCACACCCGGTCGAGGATCCGCGCCTTGCTGAGCACGCGGCGCGGATTGCGCATCAGGTACCGCAGCAGTTCGAACTCTGTGGCGGTCAGCGTGATCTCGTCCCCGCCCCGCCGGACCTCGCGGCACTCCTCGTCGAGGCTCAGGTCCCCGACCACCAGCACGTTGCTCGGCCTGCCGTGCAGCAGCGCCCGCCGGAGCAGTGCCCGGATCCGGGCCACGACCTCCTCCAGGCTGAACGGCTTGGTCACGTAGTCGTCCCCGCCGGCCGTCAGCCCGGCCACCCGGTCCTCCACGGCGTCCCTGGCCGTCAGGAACAGCACGGGAACGTCGGGCTGCGCGTGCCGCAACCGGCCCAGCACCTCCAGCCCGTCCCAGTCGGGGAGCATCATGTCGAGGACGACGGCGTCCGGCCGGAAGTCCTTCGCGGCCTTCACCGCCCCGCTGCCGCTGTGCACGGCGCGGACCTCCCAGCCCTCGTACCGCAGGGCCATCGTCAGCAGGTCGGCCAGCGCCGTCTCGTCGTCGACGACGAGCACCCGGGGCGGCTCGCCGTCCGCCCGGCGCAGTTCCCCGGTCACCATGCCGACCACGATCCCCGCGTTTGCTGTGCCGGACCTGAGCCGTTCCTGTGTACTGACTGTGAAAGCGTCCCCACAGCCACCCCACAGGGACCCGACAGCCCGGTCACAGGAAACGAGCGCCTGCTGGAACCATGAACAGCCACGAGAACCACGACCTCGGCCTGGCCGCTGACCTGGGCACCCTGATCACGCGGCGCCTGGCACTGGGCGTGCTCGGCGCCACGACCCTCGCGGCCTGCGGCACAACAGCCCAGCCCTCACCGTCCGCCACTCCCTCGGCGGCGGCCTCCTCTTCGGTGCCTCCCGGCAAGATCCCCGAGGAGACCGCTGGCCCGTACCCGGGCGACGGCTCCAACGGCCCGAACGTCCTCACCCAGAGCGGCATCGTCCGCAGCGACATCCGGAACAGCTTCGGCACGGCCACCGGCATGGCCGCAGGAGTACCCCTGACCATCGCACTGACCATTGTGGACAGCTCGACCGGCCAGCCCCGCAGCGGAGCCGCGCTCTACCTCTGGCACTGCGACATCAACGGCGACTACTCGATGTACTCCCAGGCGATCGCGAAGGAGAACTACCTGCGCGGCGTCCAGGTAGCCAACGCCGCCGGCCAGGTGACCTTCCAGAGCGTCTTCCCCGGCGCGTACTCCGGCCGCTGGCCGCACATCCACTTCGAGGTGTACCCGAGCCTCGCCAAAGCCACCTCGTCCGCCGCGAAGATCGGTACCTCCCAGCTCGCCCTGCCCTCGGCGGCCTGCCAGGAGGTGTACGCGACCTCCGGCTACTCCGGCAGCGCCGCCAACCTCGGCCGCAGCTCCCTCGGCGGCGACATGGTCTTCCGCGACGGCTACGACAAGCAGCTCGCCACCATCACCGGCACCCCGTCCACGGGCCTGACCGTCACACTCACCTTCGCGATCTGACCAGCTCAGTCCCCGTTGTACAGCCTGTTCAGGTCGACAAGCTCGACGTCGGACCGGCCTGCGGCCTCAGTGGTGAGATCGGGGACGAAGCCTGTCCGGCTGAACAGCAGGAGTTTCGGGGGAGTCGTCACACGATCGGGCGGGAGCAGGTCCCGCAGGTGCCCGAGCCTGCTCAGCTCGGCCACCCCGACGGGCTTGCCGGTCGCCTTGACCTCGCCGATCGCCAGCACCCGGTCCCCGGTGAACGCGGAGGACTCCATCGCCACGACGTCGATCTCGTGCCCCTGCTTGTGCTCGGCGCAGGCCACAGTGGCCGGTCGTACCCAGCTGGCCCGGCCGCCACCCATCGTTTCCTCCGAGGCGTGCGCCAGCACCCACTCGCGGGCCAGGTCCTCCAGGTGCGGCCCGTAGATCTTCGAGGCGACGGTGTCGGCGGCATCCGCCCAGACCCGTTTCGCCTCCCCCCGGACGAGCCGCCCCTCGTCGCGCTGCACGACGAGCTGACTGAACCGGATGATGGGATCGGCGATGCGGTAGGTGCCCCGCTTGGCCCTGAACGCGTCCTCGACGCGTTCGAGCAGCCCGACGTTCTCCAGGCCGGCTAGCGGATGTGCGATGGCTGTGGCGGCGCGGCCGAGGGTCGCGGCGATCTCGGACCGCCGGACGCGGCCCATGCTCACAGCCGCGAGCACCCCGGCGTACGAGGTCGGATCCGTGATCTCAGGCTCCTCCTGGAGCAGCTGGTTCCCTTCCCTGAACATCGCGTTCGCCGGATTGAGCAGGGTGCCGCAGATCCAGGCGTCGAAGTCTGCCGCCGATGGGGGGCCGCCGCCACACATCCCCAGGTAGGCAGGGGTGCCGCCCACCAGGGCGTTGACCCGGAACGCGAGGTCGGGGTCGCCGTCGAGCCCCCAGAACCCGGCTGCCTCCCGGTACCAGAACGGGCGGACGACCAGCTCCATGCTGTGCCTGCCACGCAGAGGAGCTCTCCCATCCGGCAGGCCCCGCATCGTGCTCAGCGCGCTGCCGCACAGAATGAGCCGTGCGTTTCCGTGTTGCTTGGCTTCGCTCATCGGGCTCAGCGCGTGTTGCAGCTCCGATGGCAAGGAGGGTGTCGTCGCGACGAGATGAGGAAACTCGTCGATGATGACCGGGCCGCTGAGCCTCAGCAGAGCTTTGAGCGCGTCGCGCCAGCTTCCGAAAACAACCGGCGACGGTGACCCGATGTGCCGGGCGTACGCCGCCCCCAGTTCCGTGAGGTTCTGGGCTTCGGTCAGTTGCCGTACGCCGAAGATGAATCCGCCCGTGGCCGCAGCCACCAGTCGCAGCATGAGTGTCTTGCCCTGCCGTCGCCTCCCGTACACCAGCCCGAGCGTTGAGCCGGTCACCTGACTGGTGACGAAGTCTCGCAACGTATTCCATTCCCAGTCCCGGGCCCGGAGAGATGCTGGCTTGCGCCATACTTCGACCATCACATACGGAAGCTATGGATGGAGTGGCAAGAACTCCAGCGATGAATTGCTTTCCCAGGTCAGGCGGCGTGTTTGAGGCGGCGCTCCCGCTGCTCCACCGGATCAGCCACCGGCACTGCCGCGATCAGCCGTTGTGTGTACGGATGTGCGGGCGAGTTGAGTACCTGTGCCGCTGGGCCCTGTTCGACGATGTGGCCGGACTGCATCACGGCCACCCGGTCCGCGAGCCGTTCGACGACCGCGAGGTCGTGGCTGATGAAGAGGCAGGCGAAGCCGAGGCTGTCCTGGAGTTCGCGGAAGAGGTCGAGGACCTTGGCCTGGACCGACACGTCGAGCGCGCTGGTCGGCTCGTCGGCGACCAGCAGCCGGGGCCGCAGGGCCAGGGCTCGGGCGAGGCCGACGCGCTGGCGCTGGCCCCCGGAGAGCTCGTGCGGGTACCGGGTGGCGAAGGAGGCCGGGAGCTGCACGGATTCCAGCAGCTCGGCGACGCGGTCGTCCACGGCGGACCCGGTCAGAGCCTTGTGAAGGCGGATCGGCTCAGCGATCGAGGTGCCGGCTGTGGCCCGGGGGTTGAGCGAGGACACCGGGTCCTGGAACACGACGCCGATCTGGCGGGCCAGCTCGCGGCGGGCGGCCCCGCGCAGCCGCGCCGGGTTGGTACCGAGGATGCTGACCTCGCCGCTCGTGGGCCTGAGCAGCCCGGTGACGATGCCGGCCACCGTGCTCTTCCCCGAGCCCGACTCGCCGACCAGCCCGAGGACCTCGCCGGCGGCGATGCTGAACGAGGCGTCGGCGAGGGCGCGCACTCCGCCCCGGTACACCTGGGAGAGGTTCTTGACCTGGACCACGGGCTCGGCGACCTTTGCGGCGGCGGGTGACACCGTGCCGCCGAGCGTGATGACGGAGCTGAGGAGCTGGCGGGTGTAGGGGTGGGCTGGGCTGGCGAAGACCTGCTCGACGCCGCCGGACTCGACGACCTCGCCGTCGCGCATCACCAGCACCCGGTCCGCCAGGTCGGCCACCACGCCCATGTCGTGCGTGATGAGCAGGATCGCGCAGCCGTGCCGGTCGCGCAGTTCGCGCAGCAGGCTCAGGATCTCGGCCTGCACGGTCACGTCCAGCGCCGTCGTGGGCTCGTCGGCGATCAGGACCGCCGGGTCGTTGGCGATCGCCATCGCGATGACGACCCGCTGGAGCTGGCCGCCGGAGAGTTCGTGCGGGTAGGCGCGTGCCGGGTCGGGCAGGCCGGTCAGCTCCAGGAGTTCGAGTGCCCTGGCCTTGGGATTCCTCAGATCTTTCTGGTGTACCCGAAGAGCCTCGGCCAGCTGGTTCCCGATGGTGAACACCGGGTTCAGCGCGGTCATCGGCTCCTGGAAGACCATCGCGATCTCGTTGCCCCGGATCGCGCGCAGCTCGGCGGGCGGCAGTCCATACAGGTCAGTCCCGCGCAGCAGCGCCTTCCCCGTGACCGTCGCCGTACCGGGCAGCAGCCCGAGCAGGGACAACGCGGTGACCGACTTGCCGGAGCCCGACTCGCCGACCACGGCCAGGACCTCGCCGGCCGCCAGGGTGAAGCTCACCCCGGCGGCGGCGCGCTGCCCGCCGAACGACACCGAGACGTCCTCGGCGGACAGCACAGTCGTCACTGGGAGATACCGGCCTTCAGGTAGTTCGGGTATGCCGGGAAGTCGGCGATGAAGAAGTCGGCGACCTTCGACCCGCGCAGGAAGGAGTTGCGGGTGTAGATCAGCGGGACGACCGGCGAGTCCTGGAGGATCAGCTTGTCGATCGCTGCCCACTTCTTGCCGGCCTCGTTCGGGTCCACGGTGCTCTGCGCCTCGGTGATCAGCTTGTCGACCTCCGGGTTGGAGTACCGGGAGATGTTGTAGCCGCCCTTGCCGATCTCCGAGGAGGAGAAGAGGGGCTGGAGGTTGGCGTTCGGGCTCGGGAAGTCCGGCTGCCAGGAGCTGAGCGCCAGGTCGTAGTCGGCGTTCGGGCCGGTGGTGGCCGCTGTGTACGCCTCGCCGTCCAGGGTCTTGATCGTGACCTTGATGTTCGCCCTGGCCAGCGCGGCCTGGATCGCCTGCGCCTTCTCGGGGAAGTTGTTGCTGGTCGACACGACGAGGTTCAGGTTGTCGAGGCCGCCTGCCTGACCGGCCTCGGCGAGCAGCGCCTTGGCCTTCGCCGGGTCGCCGACCGGCGGGGCCGGGTAGAGGTCGTACTGCTGGCGGCCGTTGATGCCCTGCGTGATCAGGGTGGTGGCGATGTCACCGGCGAGCGCGGGGCTGCCGGCCGTGGCGACCTGGTACGTGGTCTTGTCGACCGCGTACTGGAAGGCCTGCCGGACCTTCGGGTCCTTGATCCGCTGCGTGTTGATCGCCAGGTACGCGACCGCGCCCGTCTTCGAGGTCACCAGCCGGGACTTCGCACCCGGGTTCCCCTGGATCTGGGCGAGCTGCGCCGGGGACACGAACGAGGCACCGAAGGCGAACCTGTCGTCGCCGTTGTCCTCGATCAGCCGCTTCGACGTGACAGAAGCCTGCTGCCCGAGCTGGAACACGACCTCGTCGGGCAGGCCGCCCCGGATCTTGTCGGTCTCCTTCGACCAGTGCGTGTTGCGCTTGAGCCGCATCTCGACACCCGGCTGGTACTTCGCGACCTGGTACGGGCCGGACGCCGCCGGGTTCTCCCCGTAGTTCGCCTCGGCGCCCTTGCCCTTCGGCACGGGGGAGAAGGCCGGGTTGCTTGCCACCCACGGCCAGTCGCCGTACGGGCGGGACAGCCTGAACACGATCGTCTTCGGGTCCGGAGTCTCCACAGAGGACAGGTTCTTGCCCTCGAACGGGCCACGGAAGTCCGGCCCGCCCTCCAGCAGCGTCTTGTGGTACCCGAGCCCGCCGGAGAAGGCCGGGGCGAACGACCGCTCGACGCCGTGCTTGACGTCAGCCGACGTGATCGGGGTGCCGTCGCTGAACTTCACGTTGGCCTTGAGCGTGAAGGTCCACGTCTTACCCCCGTCGCTGGCCCGGCCGGTGTCGGTCGCCAGGTCGGGTACGACGGTGGTCGGCTTACCCTCCTGCACGTCCCACGTGGTCAGCCGCCGGTGGACGAGCGCCAGCGACGTGATCGCCAGGCCCTGGCTCTTCGCCGGGTCGAAGGACTGCTTCTGCGCGTCGGGCAGGATGTAGAGCGTGCCGCCCTGCTTCGCCGCGGACTTGGAGGGGGCCGCCGCCGTGTCCTTCTTGTTCGCGCCGCACGCGGCGAGCGAGACGGTCAGGCCGATCGCTGCCAGTACGGAAACGGTTCTCTTCACGGTGCTCTCTTTCATGTGAGGCGGGCCCTGGGATCCAGGAACCCGTAGAGGAGGTCGACAGCGGCATTCGCGGCGACGATCAGGAAGGCGGAGAAAAGGGTGCAGCCGAGCAGGAGCGGCAGGTCGAGCTGGCCGACAGCCTCCATCATCAGCGCGCCCAGGCCGGGCATGCCGAACACCCGCTCGGTGATCACCGCCCCGCCGAGCAGGCCACCGAGGTCGATGCCAAAGAGCGTCACGACCGGCAGCAGGACGTTGCGGAGCGCGTGCTTGCCGACGACCGCCCGCTCGCCCAGGCCCTTGGCGCGCGCGGTCCGGATGTAGTCCTCGCCCAGTGTCTCGATCATCTGCCCGCGCGTCAGGCGCGTGTAGATCGCGGCGTGCACGAAGGCCAGCACCAGCCACGGCAGGACCAGATGCCACGCCCAGTCCACCGGGCTCTCGGCGAAGGGCACATATCCGTGTACCGGGACAGCGTCCAGCGTGAAGCCGAACAGCAGGATGCCGAGCAGCCCCACCAGGTACGTGGGAGCCGACACCCCGGCGAGCGCCCCGGTCATCGCGGCCCGGTCGAGCAGCGTGCCGCGCTTGAGAGCCGACAGCACGCCCGTGCTCACACCCAGCAGCAGCCAGGCGACCGCCGCGCCGCCCGCGATGGAGAACGTGACCGGCAGCCGATCGACGATCAGCTCGGCTACCGGGGCGTTCTGCTGGAACGAGTACCCGAAGCACGGCGCTCCACAGTGGATGGCCGTCGCGCCCGTGCCGAACGTCCGGCCGCCGAAGATGCCGCCGAGAAAGTCGAAGTACTGCAGGTACCAGGGCTTGCCGAAGCCCATGAACTCGCGGGCGATCGCCAGGTTCTCCGGTGTGCACGGCCGGCCGCACGACATCTGGGCCGGGTCGGAGGGCAGCAGGTAGAACACGGCGAACGTCACGAAACTCACCACGAGCATCACGACCAGCAGGCCGGCCAGCTTGGACAACGCGAACCGGATCACGACCGCGCTCCCGTCTTCGGGTCGAACGCGTCGCGCAGCCCGTCGCCGAGCAGGTTGAGCGCCAGCGTCGCCAGGAACAGCGCGCCGCCCGGGAAGACCAGGTACATCGGGTCGGTGGCCACCCAGTCGACCGCCCCGCTGATCGCCCGGCCCCAGCTCGGGCTGGGCGGCGGGATGCCGACCCCGAGGAAGGACAACGCCGCCTCCGTGCCGATCTTGCCGGGGATGGACAGCGTGGCGACCACGATCACCGGCACCCACAGGTTCGGCAGGAGCTGGTGCCGGAAGACGTGCCAGGGCCCGGCCCCCATCACCCGGGACGCGGCCACGAACCGCCGGGCGGCCAGGCTCAGCGTCTGCGCCCGGACGACCCGCGCGATCCTGGCCCAGCCGAACGAGCCCATCAGGACGATCAGCAGCAGCTCACGGGGGAGACTCGCCGGGGCGACGGCACTCAGCCCGATCATGAACACCAGGTACGGGAAGCCGAAGATGACATCGGCCACCCAGGACACCGCCCGGTCGGTCCAGCCGCCCAGGTACCCGGCGAGCGCGCCGAGCACCGTCCCGATCACGACGGAGACGATGGTCGCGGCGAAGCCGATCAGGAGAGACGTGCGGGCGCCGTACGCGACGATCGCGAACAGGTCCCGGCCGGTCAGCGGCTCCACCCCGAACCAGTGCTTCCCGCTGATCCCGCCGAGCGCCCCGGCCGGCGCGCCCGTGGCCGGGTCCAGCGCCGACGTGTCGAACGTGTACGGGTCCTGCCCGGTGACCGACGTCAGCGGCCCGGCAGCCAGCGCCAGCCCGATCAGGAGCACCAGCACCACGGCCCCGGCCGCGGCGGCCCGGTCGGCGCGCAGGGCACGGCCGACGGCCGCCGGTACCGATCGTGCGGGGCTTGCGGTCACAGCTGCCACGGGTGGTTCCGTCCAGTGAGGGGAGAGGTCAGGTCACCCATGTCAGCGGTATGAAGTTGCGAAGTCAACGATTCTGTGAGGGCTCACACAAAATTAGCTACCAAGACGGTAGGTTTTGTAGGCTGAGCAGGTCACCGCGCTGCCCGCAGTGACACAAGTGGCCCGTGCCGGTGGGTACCGGCACGGGCCACTCTGGACAGGCAATGGGTTACTTCGGCAGCCGGTGGCTCACCGGGCCGGAGAACTGGTACACGCTGTTCATCGGGACCTCGTCCATCTGGAAGCCGCTGACCTCCACCACCGCGACATGGTCACCGGAGCGGAATATCGCAACATACGTCACGCGGGTCTGGATTTCGGGGAAGCCGAGGGCGACAGGGCTGGTGTGCGTGATCCGGATGATGATCGAGTCCTCGCGGCTGAACTGCTCGGCCACCACCTCGTAGGTGGTCCGAACTGGAGCTGCCGGATCCGTGGACGAGCATCGCGGGATGGCGTACCGGACATCGTCCATGTACTGCTCTGCGCCCCCGGGCCTATGCAACGTCACGACCTGGGTGGCAATGAGCCGGGGCCCCTCCGGGAGACCGATGGGGAAGCTGGCGCTGACCGCCCTGACGGCCTTTTCGGGCAGGTCGTTCGATCGCCCTCTGGTGGTGCAGGGTCTATAGGACGTGTAGGGCTTCCGGGGTGTCATGGGCGGTCCGACGGTTCCGCCCGCCGGGAGGTCGGAGACCTGAAGCATCGCCGCGTCAGGAATCGAGGGCTGGGCCGGCTCGGGGGCTGCGGGGGATGCCGAAACGGGAGTGGCCGAGGGGGCCGTTCCTGGCGGCAGCGGGCCGTGAGCTGTCGGCGCCGCCGCCGACCAGGTCAGCACAGCTGCCGTGACGGCGGCCACCGCGCCTATCGCCGAGACGGCCCGTACCCTGGCCCGCCGGTCGGCCCGGCCGCGCAGGTCGGCCGAGCCGGTCACGGGCAGCCGGTCGGTTTCGGTGCCGAGGGCGGCGAGCTGCTTGCTGAGGTCAGAGCGCATGGGCCACCTCCGGAGTACCTGGCTCGCCGGTTTCGCTGATGTCGATCAGGTTTGCCAGGGCCGCCCGCCCCCGCGACAGGCGGGACTTGATGGTGCCGGGAGACACTCCGGCCTCGGCCGCGATGTCCTCGATCCGCATGCCGAGCAGGTGGTGCTGGACGATGGCCACGCGCTGCGCGTCCGGTAGCCGGCGGAGCGCCGCCGTGAGCAGCACGGAGTCCTCGGAGGGCTCCGGCACGGCCTCCGGCCGGCGGAACAGCAGCATGGCCCTGGTGAACCGGGTCGCCTTGCGGAAACCGCTGACCGCGAGCCGGGTGCCGACCAGGCGGATCCACGCTTCCGGGTTGTCGTAGCCCTGGAGCTGCGACCAGCGCCGCCAGGCTCGCAGGTACACCTCCTGGGTGATGTCCTGTGCTTCGGCGAGGTCGCCGGTGAGCGCGTAGAGATAGTGGGTCAGGCGCCGGGTCGTCGCGCTGTGGAACTCGTCGAAGCTGGATGAATCGCGCATCTCACCGCCGTCCTGTCTGGTGTTGTCCGTGAGGTCATGCCATCTAACACGCCAGCCGCCCGGGCCTGGTTCCCCGGGATCTCCGGCTGATTCTGTGACGGGTGTGCCGTGTGCTGTTCAGTCCCTTGTAACACGGCAGTTATATCGACCATGATGGCTCTCCCAGGGGCGCGGAACCCCTCGTGCGCCCCCACCCCTCAAGGAGCACGGCGTGAGAAGACCCTCGATCTTCCGCGGCATCCTGGCGCTGGCGGTGGCCGGAGCACTCGCGATGGCCACTCCGGCGGCAGCCACCGCCACCGGCGGCGCTGCCACGACCCCGGCCGTCCGCGCCACCACGCTGGCACCGCCGGACATCCCGGTCGCCAACGTGCAGGCGCATCTCCAGCAGTTCCAGACGATCGCCACGAACAACGGCGGCAACCGCCGGTCCACGTCGGCCGGGTACACCGCCTCGGTGACCTACGTCTACGACAAGCTGGTCGCGGCCGGATTCCAGGTCGTGAAGCAGCCCTGCACCTCCGGCTGCACGTCGGGGGCCGGCCCCAACGTGATCGCCGACTGGCCGGGCGGCGACCCGGCGCAGGTGTACATGTTCGGCGCGCACCTCGACAGCGTGTCGGCCGGGCCGGGCAGCAACGACAACGCCTCCGGCTCCTCGGTCGTGCTGGAGATCGCGCTGACCCTGGCCGCGCAGAACCCGACGATGCTCAAGCACGCGCGCTTCGCGTTCTGGACGGACGAGGAGCAGGGCCTCAACGGCTCCGACTTCTACGCCAGTACCCTGCCCTCGGCCGAGCGCACGAAGATCAAGGGTTACTACAACTTCGACATGGTCGCCTCGACCAACGCGGGGTACTTCATCAACCGGATCACGAGCGCGACCGGTCAGGTGCTGAAGGCCTACTACGACTCGATCGGCGTGCCGACCGAGGAGAACACCGAGGGCGCCGGCCGCTCCGACGACGCCTCGTTCAACGCGATCGGCGTGCAGACCAGCGGCGTGGCGGCCGGTGCCAGCTACGTGAAGACGGCGGCCCAGGTGACGAAGTGGGGCGGCACGCAGTCCTCGTACGACCCCTGCTACCACCGCTCCTGCGACACGTACCCGAGCAACATCAGCACGACCGTCCTCAACCGGAGCGCCGACGCTGCGGCCTACGCGCTGTGGACGCTCGCCGTGGGTACGCCGGCCGGGGACGACTACACGATGGCGGCCTCCCCGAACGCCGGCTCCGTGGACCCGGGCGGCTCGCTGACCTCCACGATCGGCACGACGATCACGAACGGGGCCGCGCAGCCGGTGACCCTGGGCGCGACCGGCCTGCCCGCCGGGGCCGGGGCGGCGTTCAGCCCCGCGCAGATCAACTCGGGTGGCTCGTCGACGATGACCATCACGACGGCGGCGAGCACGCCGCCTGGCACGTACACGGTGACGGTCAACGGCGACGGGACCGTGGCTGACCGGTCCACCACGTACACGCTGACGGTCAACGGGCCGGCTGGCTGCTCGGGTACCAACGGCAACGACGTGGCGATCGCGGACAACTCCACAGTGGAGAGCCCGATCACGATCTCCGGCTGCCCCGGTACCGCGTCGGCAGGCAGCACGGTCGAGGTGCACATCCAGCACACGTACATCGGTGACCTGGTCGTGTCCCTGGTCGCGCCGGACGGCTCCGCCTACGTCATGCACAACCGGGCCGGCGGCAGCGCCGACAACATCAACCAGACGTACACGGTGAACCTCGGCAGCGAGCAGTCCAACGGCACCTGGAAGCTGCGCGTCCAGGACGCGGCGGCCAACGACGTCGGCAAGATCGACACGTGGACGCTGACCCTGTCGGTCGCGGTGCCGCCGACCTGCGCCGGCACCAACCCGAACGACGTGGCGATCGCCGACAACGCCACCGTGGAGAGCAGCATCGCGATCTCCGGCTGCACCGGCAACGCCTCGTCCACCAGCAAGGTCGAGGTACACATCCTGCACACCTACATCGGTGACCTGGTCGTGTCGCTGATCGCGCCGGACGGCTCCGCGTACGTCCTGCACAACCGGGCCGGCGGCAGCGCCGACAACATCAACCAGACCTACACCCAGAACCTGTCCGCCGAGGTCCGCAACGGCACCTGGAAGCTCCGGGTGCAGGACGCGGCGGCCCAGGACGTCGGCACCATCGACTCCTGGACCCTGACGCTGTAGGTCGTGGGACCCCTCATGTCGCTATAGCGACATGAGGGGTCCCACGACCTGGCCGGCCCGGATCCCGGTGAACGAGCCGTCCGCCACGGCCACCTGCCCGCCGAGCAGGACACAGTGGACGCCGGCCGGGCGGGTGTCCGGGGTCAGGTACGTCCCGGGGTGGCCGATCGTGGCCGGGTCGAAGACGGCGATGTCGGCGACGGAGCCCGGGCCGAGCCAGCCCCGGCCGGTCAGCCCGAACTGGCCGGCCGAGGCTGAGGTCATCTTCCGGATCGCCTCCGGCAGGCTCACCAGGCCCAGCTCCCGGACGTACTCGCCGAGGAAGTGCGGGAAACACCCCCACGTGCGCGGATGCTGGAGCCCGTACGGCATGCCGTTGTCCGAGCCGATGCTGGTCAGCGGGTCGGCCAGCAGGACACGCACGTCCTCCTCCGCCATCATCGTCAGGACCATCCCTGCGGACGGGTCGGTGGCGATCAGCTCGCAGGCGATGTCCCACGGGTCGGCCGCGTCCTCGGCGGCGAGCAGGGCGATCGTCCGGCCCACGGCGTCCGGCCGGTTGGCGTGGCTGGTGACCAGCACGTCCCCGGGTCCGACCTCCCGCCAGAATCCCGTACCGGCAGCGGCAGCCGGATCCGTCGCGGCGGCCAGCAGCGCCGCCCGCCCGGCCGGGTCCAGGAGCCGTGACCGGAGCGCGTGCACGCCACCCGCGTGGGCCTCGTTCGGCAGGAGCGCGGAGAGGAACGTGCCGCCGGCCAGGTACGGGTACACGTCGCCGCGAATGTCCACACCGGACACCCGGGCCGCCCGGAGCGCGGCGAGCAGCTGGCCGGCCGAGCCGTGCTGGGCGCGCCCGGCGGCCTTGCAGTGCGAGATCTGCACCCGGACCCTGGCCCGCCGGCCGATCTCGATCGCCTCGCCGAGCGCGGCCAGCAGGTCACGGTCCTCGTTGCGCAGGTGCGTGGCGTACGGCAGCCCGTACGCGTGCGCGACCTTCGCCAGCTCGACCAGCTCGCCGGTGCCGGCGTAGCAGCCCGGCGGGTAGATCAGCCCGGAGGAGAGCCCGATCGCCCCGGCCTCGAACGCCTCGGCGAGCAGCCCCTGCATCCGTGCCAGCCCGCCGGGCGGCAGCCCGGGTTCCATCCCGGCCACGTTGAGCCGGAGGGTGTTGTGCCCGGCCAGCACGCCGATGTTGTTGGCCGGACCGGCCGCCGCGACCTCAGCCAGGTACTCCTTGAAGGTTCGTGCGACGACCGGCTGGCCGGCGCTGATGTCGGTGAGCAGGTCGTGGCCGTGCGCGGCGGCGGCCTCGCCGAGCGGGGCGAAGGAGTAGCCGCAGTTGCCCGCGATCTCCGTCGTGACGCCCTGGAGCAGCTTGAACGGCTGCGGCTCCGCCATCAGCGGCACCATGTCGGAATGGCTGTGCGGATCGACGAAGCCCGGCGCGACGGCCAGCCCTGTCACGTCGATCACCCGCTGGGCCGCGCCGAGGTCCCGCCCGACGGCGGCCACCCGGTCGCCGCTGACCGCGACATCGGCCGTGACCGGCTCGCTGCCGAGTCCGTCATGGACTGTGCCGCCGCGCAGGATCAGGTCGTGCATCAGACCTCCAGCCACTCGCGCGCGGTGGTGATCTCGTCGAGGAAGTCCATGTCCGGGGTCACCCCCAGGCCAGGGCCGGCTGGCACCGTCACGTGCCCTTCGTCCAGCTCGAAGGGCTGCGTGACATCCCTTTCGTAGTACCGATCAGAGGCCGACGTGTCTCCCGGCAGCGTGAACCCTGGCAGCGCGGCGAGCGCGATGTTCGCGGCCCGCCCGATCCCGGTCTCCAGCATCCCGCCAGCCCACACCGGCACCCCGTGCGCCTGGCAGACGTCGTGCACCCGCCGGGCCTCCAGGTACCCGCCGACCCGGCCGGGCTTCACGTTGACCACCGAGGTCGCGCCGAGGGCGATCGCGTCGGCCGCGGCCCTCGCGGACACGATCGACTCGTCGAGGCAGATCGGCGTGGTCATCCGCTGGGCCAGTGCGGCGTGCCCGCGCAGGTCCTCCTCCGGCAGCGGCTGCTCGACCAGCAGCAGGCCGAACGCGTCGAGCTGCGCCAGGTGCCGGGCGTCGGCCAGCTCGTAGGCGGCGTTCGCGTCGACCTGGAGCGGGATGTCGCCGAAGCGTTCCCGGACGCGGGCCACCGGCTGGATGTCCCAGCCCGGCTCGATCTTCAGCTTGATCCGCTGGTACCCCTGGGCGAGGTAACCGTCCACAGTGTCCAGCAGCTCGGCGATCGACGTCATGATGCCGACGCTGACGCCGGCCGGCACGCGGTCCCTGGTCGCGCCCAGGTACGAGCCGAACGACATCCCGGCCGCGCGCAGCTGGGCGTCCAGCACGGCCATGCCGAGCGCGGCCTTGGCCATCCGGTGCCCGCGTACCCGGGCCATCCGCTGCTCAGCGGTGTGCGCGTCGACCTCGCCGGACAGCAGCGGCAGCAGGAACCGGCCGATCACCTCGGCAGCCCCGGACGCGTACTCGCTGGAGTACGACGGCTCCGGCATCGCCACGCACTCGCCCCAGCCCTCCGCCTCGGGCGTCACCACGCGGACGAGCACGGCGTCGCGGGCGAGTGACGTGCCGAACGACGTCCGGAACGGCGTGACGAGCGGCAGCGCGATCCGGCGCAGCTCGACTCTGCTGATCTTCACTGATCCCCCTCCAGGACGTACCAGCCGGATCTCGTGACCCCGCTGACCGTGTACCGGCCTTCCGCCAGCGCGGCACCCAGCGTCTCCCGCACAGCCACCCGCCAGGCGAGAGCCAGGTCCGGCCTGGACTGCCGCAGGGACTCGATGTCGGGCGGCAGCGCGACCAGCAGCCGGGGACCGGCCAGCGCACCCGCTCGCTCCGGCCCGCCGTCCGGCGCCCGGCCCAGCACGACCCGCCCGTCCAGCGCCGGCTCCGCGCGGCCCTCCGCCGTCACCGGCCACCGCACGAGCACCCGGTCCGAACCCTGCCCGGCGTTCAGCTCGTCGGCCATCGCCCCGTAGAAGTCCACAAGGTACTCGTCGGCCGAAGCGCCCAGCCTCGTCAGGTTGAAGTACGCGTTCCGGCTGACCAGCGGGTCGAACGTCCACGTCACTGCGGCCAGCCCCTGCTCGCGCGCCCACGCCTGCTGGTGGAGCTTGACGGCCCGCCCGATACCGGCGGCCCGGTGCGCGGGGGACACCGCCGCGACATGGGAGTGCAGCTCGTCATGCCCACCACGGAACGCCGCAGCGGCACCGGCGAGCTTGCCACCGATGGTGACCCCGGCGACGTAGTTCCCGGTGTGGGACAGAGCGCGCAGCATCTCGGCGCTCACCGGCTGCTTGCCGTCCCCGCCGTACCACGTGCGGCCGAACAGCCCGGCGGCCTCCGCCAGCTCGGCCATCGTCACCAGCTCGGTGACCTCCTGACCTGTCATAGCTGGACAGTACCGGTGGACAGCGCTGGCAGGGCCCCTCCGGACGGGGTTACTCCCAGTCGGCGACGCTGAGCGTCTCGCCGCTGTCGAGCAGCTCCAGCCCACGCACTGTGTTCGGCGAGGAACCCTCCGGCGGATCCTCCATCGGGAACCAGCCGATCGCCGAGCAGCGCTCCGGGTCGGCGTTGAGGGGCTCGCCCTGCAGATCCGGCAGGCTCGGCGCGTGGAAGACGAAGGCCATGTTGGCCCGGTCGGGCCCGTGCCGCCGGTGGATCACCCCGACGAACTCCAGCTCCTCGGCCGTGAGGTGCACCCCGGCCTTCGCGTGTGCCTCGCGGATCGCCGCACCGAGCACGTTCTCGTCGCCGTCGAGCCTGCCGCTCGGCACCGACCACTGGCCGCTCGCCTTGTGCTGGGTGAGGAACACCTCCTCGTCCCGGGTGAGGATGATCAGGACGCCGAGTGCGTGCAGGTGGGCCACCCGGTCACCGTAGCCGGCCGGGCTACAGTGGGACGCTCAGCGGCCGGAGGGGAGGAACATGCAGGTCAGAGATCACGGCGACCTTCCTGGGCCGGCCCGCTGGGAGCTGCTCACCCAGGTGCCGGGCAAGGCTGCCTGCTTCGCCGGCGACCTGTACTTCCGCGAGGGCTGGGCCACCCTCCTCGAAGAGCTGGGCGAGGAGGGCGCGTACCGGTTCGCCCAGAGCACCGCGACAGCCTGGCTTCGCCCCGACGCCTTCCGCTCCGGTGCCGCGTCCCGCCTGCTCGACGCGATCGCGGCAGCCGGATTCGAGGCGGCGGCAGGCCGGCCGGTCACGGTCGACCGGCACGGCATCCGCGCCCTCTGGGCCTACGAGCTGGGCGGGGCGACAGCCGAGCGCCTCATGCTCCTCGACGGCGTGGTGAGCCTGGGCCCGGGCCTGTTCATCCTGTACCGGGGCCCGGCAGCCCCCATCCCAGCCGCCGCCCGGCTCACCGACCTCAAGGGCCCCAACGTGCCGGAAGGCCGCCCGGCGTCGAGCCTGCGTACCGTGGCCGGCAGCCCGAACCGCCTGCTCACCATGATCCATACGGGCAGCGACCCCGCCGACGTCGTCCGGGAACTCGCCGTCTTCGCCGAGCACGCCGACCGGGTCGCCCTGATCCGGGCCGCCGTCTCCGGCGAGCCCTGGCACCCGGTTCCGCTCCCGCAACACCAGCCCCAGCCGTCCCCCGCCGTACCCAGGCCCCTCGCCAGCCGCGAGGCCGAGAGGGCCGCTCTCCGCGAAGCCCTCGCCTCGCCCGACCCGGCGCACCGCTGGGCGGCCATCACCGAATACGCCGCCCGCGTACCCCTCCAGCCGCGCAAGCCCCGGTCGTAGCCGGACCGCGCCGTCCACCTGGGAGGGGAGCCCGAGGTTCAGCCCCCGGCCGGACGTCTGAGGTACCCGGCCCGGGCCAGTATGGGTGAGTAAGCCCAGCAGTACCCGACAGATGCAGGTGATGACCATGCGCCTCGAACGGGAAGCCATCATCGTCGCCGAAGCTCACGCGCTCTTCATCAGCCCGTTGCCCAGCTCCCGGACCCCGACCCGCCTCGAAGCCACAGAGGCGATCCGGCGGGGCATCCGCGAGCACGGCGGAAGCCGGGGCTGCGCGGCAGAGGTGGCCTACGAGTACGGCGACCACCCGGAAACGGCTGCGGCCCGCATGCGGTGGGCGAGGACAGTCGCACAGGGACTGTCCGCGCGCGCCGCCCGCAACCGGGCCGCACGCGACGGCACCAGCGGCACGAGGGCATCCCTCTGCCCGAACAGCACCATCGGAGGTACCCCATGAACGCCCAGAACCTCACCCGCACCCGTACCCGCCAGGCAGCAGGGACAGCGGTCGCTGTGCTGGCCGGCCTGGCAGCGCTGACCCTTCCGGCGACAGCCGCCCAGGCCACCGGGAACACGTCCTCATCCTGCTACGCCCGCAACGGCGCGCTGTACTGCGGCAACAACGCACCGGCCACTGTGTACCGGGAACCCGGTTTCACGGCCGGCGTGGACACCCTGCGCAGCTCGCACAGCTATTTCCAGTGCTGGGTGTACGGCGCGAAGCACCGGGGCGGCAACACCGTCTGGTACTTCACCTACGGGGACGACACGAACCGCTGGGGCTACGTCCCGGCCAGCGAGATCCACACCAGCCAGGACCCCTTCCCTGGCGTGACGCACTGCTAGAAAGATCGTGGGACCCCTCATGCTGCCAGGGCAGCATGAGGGGTCCCACGATCATGAGAGACAGGGACGGGATTCGAACCCGCGAATACTGGTTTTGCAGACCAGTGCCTTGGACCACTCGGCCACCCTGTCCTGCGCCTCTGCCGTTGGGCTACGGAAGCTCGTGTGAGTGTTCTGCCAGTTTCACCACCGGGATATGCTTTGTTGAATTATGTAGTACGTGTTTTCTGTGAATACGGAATCGCATTATGGGCAGCGTGAATAAACGGCTGGGAATTGCAGCCGTTGGAAAGGCCGGTGGAAGGAATGGGTGAGCCTGTGAGCGGGATCCGTGGCACGAGAAAACCGCCCCGGAGGTGAGCTCCGAAGCGGCTGGCCGGTAAGGGGATCCCTTACTCCACAGGCCACTCCGGGCTGGTGCGCAGGCTGAGCAGCTGACACGCAAGCTCGCCACGCAGACACAGCGCACGTAGCGCGGTGCTGTGGAGCTGGGCCTGACGAGTCATGACGAACTCCCTGACAGTCACGATTTCCGGCGCCTGAAACTGGCGCCTGGAGAAACGATAGCCGCGCCCGGCCGCACCAAGCAATAGCGTTACCGGAATTAATTCCCACCGGGTTTCGCGCCCGGTCGTTGCGGGTACCGCCCAGGCATGACGCGCAAGGGTGAGAACAGGCCGGCCGGGCACGCGCACATGCCGAGTGACGTGACGCGGGAGGTGAGCTTCTTCGACCGGTTCGCCGCAGGGGCCTCGAAGTTCTTCTCGCGCGCGTGGTTCTTCGCGATGTGCCTGCTGCTGGTGCTGATCTGGGCCCCGTCGTACTTCCTGATCGGCGACCTCGACACCTGGCAGCTCATCATCAACACGGCAACGACGATCGTGACCTTCCTGATGGTCGCGCTGCTCCAGAACAGCCAGGCCCGCTCGGAGCGCGCGATCCAGGACAAGCTCAACGCGATCGCCGAGGGTCTCGCCGACCTGATGAAGTCCGGTGCCCGGCACGATCCCCAGCTCGACCACGACCTCGAGGAACTGCGCGACGCCATCGGGCTGGAGGACCGCGAGTCGTCCTGAGGTAAGAGTGTGGCGGCGTGACGTCGATCTCGGGTGCTCGCGTGCCGGGGAGACGGGACGCTACGGTCATCCCATGAATTCTGGGTACCTGTGTTGTGCCGGGGAATGTCAGCTCCACTGACCCTCGGCCACCAGCCGGCCGCCGCGCGAGGCGGGGCCGCTCACGGAGTACACAATCATGGTTTTGATCTTCTTTGACCTGCTGGGTGTCGCGGTCTTCGCCGCGGCGGGCGCTGCCGCCGGGGCCAGGAAACGGCTCGACGTCTTCGGTGTGACGGTGATCGGCGTGGTCACGGCGCTCGGCGGTGGCCTGCTCCGGGACCTCATCCTCCACAAGGGACCGCCGCTCGCGCTGAGCGACTGGCGCTACCTCGGTGTCGCCGTGGCCGTCGCGCTGGCCGGATTCTGGCTGCATCCCTTCCTGACCCGGCCCCGCCGCACCCTGATCGTCATGGACGCGGCCGGCCTCGGCCTGTTCACGGTGACCGGCACGCTCACGTCGCTCGACGCCGGAGTGCCCACAGTGGAGGCCGTGCTGCTCGGTGCGCTGTCCGGCTTCGGCGGCGGCATCCTGCGTGATCTGCTCATGGCCGAGATCCCGTCGGTGCTGCGCCGCGAGGTGTACGCCCTCGCGGCGCTCGCCGGAGCCGGCCTGGTCACGGCGCTCGACCGCACCGGGTTCCGCGAACCGCACTGGGTCGCCCTGGCGGCCGTCCTGGTCTTCGCCCTCCGCCTGATCGCGCTGAAACTCCCCTGGCAGGTTCCGGTGGCCCGCGCGCAGGACTCGTGACGGGCCACACGAAGAGCCGGTCCACCGGCTTCGCGGGCGGGGCGGGTGCCAGTGTGCTGGAGTTGGACCTGGCACTCGGGGAGGAGCTGCGAGCATGGGAAACCCATCACGATGACCCGGATCCTGATCGTTGACGACGAGCCGCAGATCCTCCGGGCGCTGCGGATCAACCTGACCGCCAGGCAGTACGAGGTCCTGACGGCCGCCGGCGGTACCGAGGCGCTCCGGGTGACCTCCGCCGCCCGCCCCGACCTGCTCGTCCTCGACCTCGGCCTCCCGGACCTCGACGGCGTGGAGGTGATCCGGCAGCTGCGGGCGTGGAATCCGGTACCGATCATCGTGGTCTCCGGCCGGGCCGGCGGCGCGGACAAGATCGAGGCGCTGGAGGCCGGGGCCGACGACTACGTCACCAAGCCGTTCAACGTCGACGAGCTCGTGGCCCGCATCCGGGCCGTCCGGCGCAGGATCGGGCCTTCGGAGACCCCGGAGAACGCGCGGATCGGCCGGTTCACCGTCGACCTGGTCAGCTACACCGTGGCCGACGAGGCGAATGGCGAGGCGGTGCACCTGACCAAGACCGAGTGGCAGATCCTGGAGATCCTGCTCCAGCACCCCGGGGTGCTGGTCACCCAGCGCAAGCTGCTCCAGCAGGTGTGGGGTCCCGCGTACCGGAACGAGACCCACTACCTCCGCCAGTACATGGCCCAGCTGCGCCGGAAGCTCGAACCGGACCACACCCGGCCCCGGTACCTGATCACCGAGCCGGGGATGGGGTACCGCTTCCAGCCGTGAGCGGCTCTTCGGGCCTTGGGAACCCCCGGGGGGTATGCTACTGTCACGGTGATGGATACCCCCTGGGGGTAGTCGCGGAGGAGGGACTGGTCATGGTTCTCACGAGGTACCAGGTCACGGGCATGACGTGCGGGGGCTGCGCCGGCCGGGTCCAGGCCCAGCTCGGCGGGCTGCCCGGCGTCTCGGAGGTCACCGTCGACGTGGCCAGCGGCCAGGTCAGCGTCCGCAGCGCGGCGGAGCTGGACCGGGCGGCGGTCGCCGGGGCCGTGACGGCCGCCGGGTACGAGCTGGCCGGCTGAGCGGGCGGTGGCGACGATGAACACTCCGGCGAAGCTCGGCGCGTTTGTGCTCGGCCTCGCGGTGGTGTTCGGCGGGGCGTACGGGGCCGGGAAACTGGCCGGCCCGGTCGAGGCCACCCCGCCGGCCGCCGGGCACGCCACAGCGGGGCACGGCACCACCCAGCACGACCAGAAGAACCCGGATCCGCAGAGCGGGCCCGCCGGGCTCGCGGTCAGCGACCAGGGTTACACGCTCAGCCCGGGGCCGGCGGCGGCCGGGGAGTTCGCCTTCCGGATCCTCGGGCCGGACGGGCAGCCGGTGACCAGGTACGAGGTCGCCCACGACAAGCGCATGCACCTCATCGTCGCCCGCCGCGACCTGTCGGGTTTCCGTCACGTCCACCCGGAGCTCGACGCGTCCGGCGTGTGGCGGGTGCCCAGCCCCTTCGGTACCCCCGGGGAGTACCGGGCCTTCGCGGACTTCCGTCCGTCGGGCGGGCCGGCCCTCACCCTGGGCGTGGACGTGCCGGTGGCGGGGGCGTTCAGCCCGGTACCGCTGCCGGGGCCTGCGGCGAGTGCCACTGTGGACGGGTACACCGTCAGCGTGGACGGCACCCTCGAACCTGGCCGCACCAGCCAGCTGACCCTGACCGTCACCAAAGCCGGCGCTCCCGTCACTGACCTGCAGCCTTACCTGGGCGCGTATGGCCACCTCGTGGCCCTGCGGCAGGGTGACCTGGCCTACCTGCACGTCCACCCGGACGGCGTACCGGGCGACGGGAAGACCCAGCCGGGGCCAGCCATCAGGTTCTTCGCCGAGGTGCCATCGGCCGGCACGTACCGGATCTATCTGGACTTCCAGCACGGGGGAGTGGTGCGGACGGCCGAGTTCACGCTCGTGGCGGGGCCCGCGCCCGCACAGCCGGCGCCGGCGCCCTCGCCGGCCGCCTCGCACGGGAGCGACGGGCACGGCCATCCCTGACGGGTTGTCTACACCGGAGCGGATGGCGTCCATAGTGGGCCGGTGATCTGGCTTACACGCCAGTCGGAAACGGAAGTACTTTCCGGGCAAGGCGGCGGGCGGCGCTCGCGAAACGGCCCGCCGCCCCGCCGCCCGACGGCCCACTCACCCGATGCCCGGGGTCCACGGTGTCCTCTACGCTGTCGCGCGGTAGTTACGATCAGGCGGATCGGATTCCCCACCCCCGAAGAGGCGCAATGGCGAAGGTAGGCCCGTACACACTGCTCCAGCTCCTGAGCGACTCCCCGGTCGCGCAGTCCTGGCGGGCCCAGGACGACAACGGACAGGGCATGATCGTCGTTGTGCTGGCCAACTCGGCCCGTAACGACAGCGCCCACCGGTCGACCTTCCTCTTCGCGCTGGTGTTCATCAACCAGGCGTTCAGCAGCCAGGGTCTCGTCGCGGCCTCGGAGAACACCGCCCAGCGGCCGTGGATCGCCTTCTACGGCGACAACGACGAGCCGGCCAAGCAGCTCTTCGCCGCGATGAACGTGCCGTACGGGCAGGGCGCGCAGCCCGCAGGGCAGTTCCCGGCACAGGGGCACGAGGGCGGCCAGTACGACGAGATGACCGTGCCGAAGGTGTTCCCGGCGCCCGTCGAGGAGCCCCGCACGATGCTCCAGCCCGCCCCGCAGCCCTCGTCAGCACCCCAGCCTGTCCAGGGCTCTCCTGTCCAGGGCGGCGCGTTCCCGCACGGGCCGGACGCCTACCAGCCAGCCCAGTTCCCGCCCCCGGCCGTCCCGGGCCCGGAGGGCTACCCGCAGCAGGCTCCTTACGGTGAGGGCTACCCGCCGGCCGCCCACGGGTATCCGCAGCAGCAGCCAGCCCCGTACCAGGACCCGATGTACCAGCAGCCGGCCCCGGGGCAGGCCATCAGCGGCGGGCAGTCGCTCCTGCCCCCGCACGGCGGCCCGGTGCCCGGCCAGCCGTACCCGGGTGGCCCGGTGCCTGGAGTTCCCGGTCACGGTGTGCAGGGACATGGCGCGCCGGGGCACGGTGTGCCCGGTGACGACGCGCAGGACGTGCAGTGGCCGGACGCGCCCGGTGCCGCCGGCGGGCCGGAGCAGCACGAGCAGCACACGGGCGGGCCGTACGACGCCCCGACGATGGTCGGCCAGCCGGCCGCATTCCCGCCGGCCTCCGGCGCCCCGGTCTCCGGTGTGCCGGTGTCCAGCGGTCCGGTCTCGGCCGTGCCGATGTCGGGCATGCCGTACTCGGCTCCGCCCGCGTCCGGTGTCCCGTACAACGCGCCGCCGGTGTCGGGGGCTCCCTACAGCGCTCCGCCCGTGTCGGGTGCTCCGTATCCGGCAGCGCCGGTCTCGGGCGGGCCTGGCTGGCAGCAGGGTGGCCAGGGCGGCCAGTACGGGATGAACCCGGCCCCGCGCCAGCCGGACGGCAGCTACAACCCGATGGGCATGCCGCAGAAGAAGTCCCGTAAGGGCCTGTTCATCACGCTTGGCCTGGTCGCGCTGGTGCTCGTGCTGGCGGCCGGCGGCGGCATCCTCGCGTTCACGAAGCTCGGCCAGTCCGACCCCGACGCCAAGCCGACCGGCGCGGCCAGCAACGCCCCGCAGGGCGACCCGGAACCGACCGCCGGCGTGGTGGCTGGCAAGGAGCCGGCCACCGCCGGCACGTGGCCCGCTGGCTGGTCGACGTTCCAGGCTGGCGACAAGGTCGCGATGTCCGGCACACAGCCGGACCTCGGGTTCGAGATCAAGCTGCCCTTCGGCTGGGCCTGTGAGAAGCAGGAAGGCAAGCCGGGCTGGGCCATCACGGTGAACTGCAGCGACAAGTCTGGCTCCGCCGCCCCGAACGCCGCCACGGTGCAGATGGTCGTCCGGAACTGCGCCGGGGGCTGCCCGGAGGCCAAGCAGAAGGAACTGCGGGGCAAAGAGCACGCGTGGGGCCTGCCGTGGTACCGCTCCGACGACGGTACGTACTACGCCCGTAACCGTGAGGCGACCGGCCCGGCGGGCAAGCAGCAGCAGATGGTGATCCTGCGCTACGCGCGGTCCACACCCGGCGGCCAGCTGGACCGGCAGGTTACGCTGCGCATGACCTCGCCGGTCGACCAGGGCTGGGTGCTGGAGCGGATCGCCAACGAGTTCCGCACCACGACCAGCCGCTGACCGCGCAACCTTCCCGCGACCACGGAGACGAGCACCAATGTCCTTTCCCCGTACCAGGCTGGGCCTCGCCCTGGCCCGGGGCATCGCCGTGATGCTCGTCCTCGCCGCCGCCAGTACCGCCTGCTCGTCGGCTGACCCGAAGGGCAAGGCCGGGGGTGCCGGCGGCGGGGAGGCGTCGGCCGGGGCCGAGGCGCCCACCGCCGACGTCACCCCGGAGAAGGCACAGATCGGGGCGTACCTCCAGATCAGCGGCCGGACGATCAGCGAGAGCCTCGCCCTGCGCAAGCAGCAGCTGGGGCGGGACCCCCAGATCCTCCAGTGGTTCTACAAGTGGACGGACGACCTGCCGAAGACCTACCCGAACGCCCCGGCGGGTACGAAGGTGATGGTGTCCTGGCACGGCACGTCCTACGCCTCGGTGAACAGCGGGGCGGAGGACGCCCGGATCAGGAAGAACGCGAAGGCGCTGAAGGCCTACGGCAAGCCGATCTACGTCCGGTGGGCGTTCGAGATGAACGGCAACTGGTTCCCGTGGTCGGGCGTCAAGCAGGGCTCTGACCCGTCGAAGTTCGTGGCGGCCTGGCGGCGGATCCACGGCATCTTCAAGGCCGAGGGCGCGACGAACGTGCAGTGGGTGTGGTCGGTCAACTGGGGCTCGGAGCCGGCAGCCGAGTGGAACTCGATCGACAAGTACTACCCGGGTGACGAGTACGTCGACGTGGCGGGCGTGGACGGCTACAGCAACGGCACGACGACGCCGGAGGACCTGTTCGGCGACTTCTACAAGAAGTACGCCCCCCGCAAGCCGATCATGATCACTGAGACCTCGGTGCGCGACGCCGGCGGCACGACCGTCCCCGACTGGATCGGCCTGCTCGCCGAGTGGGCCGCCACGCATCCCAAGCTGGTCGGGATCATCTGGTTCGACACGAACGGGCACGTCAACTGGAGCGGCCGGATCGAGGACTGGCGGGTCGACCGCAGCCCGGAGTCCCTGGCGGCGTACAAGAAACTGTTCAACCATCCCAGGTTCGCGGCATAGTACGAAGGTGAACGGGGGATGAGCGGCCGGCGGTTGTCACTGCGGGATCGTGGCTGGCTGCCGACCGAGACGATGCGGCTGACCGGCCCGTTCGCCGGGCTCGGCACCGACGGCCTGACCTGGGCGCTCCGCGAGTGGTATGCCTGGTGCGGGCCGAGCCGTTTCACCAGCCGGATCGACCGTGATGCCCGGCGCTGGCGGCCGGCGTCCCCGGCGGAGACCGCAGCGGCCTCGGTGCTGCACGTACCCCCGGCCGGCCCGGAAGCGCTGCTCATCCGGGCCGCCGCCGAGCCGCTCGACGGCCGGCCGCTGATGTTCGTGCACGACGGGGCGTACGTCGTCTTCAAGGCCAGTCACGCCACACTGGACGGTGGCGCGGCCAACGCCCTCCTGCCCGAGCTGCTGCGCTCCGCGACGGGCGGGCAGCCGGCCTTCCCCGGCCCGTACGCGACGCGGCTGCCGCTCGCCAGGGCCCTGGTCCGGCATTTCGGTGCCGACCCGCGCCGGCTCGCGCTCGCCGCCCGGCTGCCGAGGCCGGTGCAGGAGCAGGCACGCGGGCCGGTCCGGCCGTGGCAGCCGGCCCCGGCTTACCTGACTGTCCGGTCGGAGCGCGGCGTACCGGGCCGGATCCGGGCCTGGCGCGAGGCCACCGGGAGCACGGCCTCGGCGGCGAGCGTCGTCCTGGCCGCGATCCACTCCGCCTTCACCCAGGCGGGGCTGCCGCCGGCTCCGGGGCTGACGGTGCTGGTCAACGGCCGCCGGTACCTCGGCAAGCGATCGTGGGTGCCGGGGAACTTCGCGTCGGGGCAGTACCTCGCGCCGTCCGATCCGTCCGATCCGGAGCAGGTCGACGCGGCGATCAGCAGCGCCGTCGCGGCCGGCCGCCCGCTGACCAGCCTCGCGCTGTGCGACGCCCGCGAACTCCTCAGCCGCGCCAGCCCCCAGCAACCCCGCGACGTTCCCGCCGAAGCCCGGCCCGCGCTGAGCCTCAGCCACCAGGGCCGCCTCACCGGCTACGAGGACCTGCCCTGGTCCGGACCCCAGCGCTTCGGCATGTTCGGCACGCCGGGCAGCCCGGCCGGCCTCACCGTCTCCATCGCGGAACTCGGCGGCGCACTGCACCTCGCCGCAGCCTTCCACGCCTCCGTCTTCCACCCCGGCCAGGTCAGAACAGCCCTCGAACTGGTCACGACCGACCCCAGCACCCTCGTCTAGGCTCCCGGCATGGTCAGGTCGCCGTTCCCGCTGTTCCCGCACCGGATCGAACCGGCATACAGCTACGCGAGCCACCCGTTCCGGGTTACCCGGATCTGCTGGCGAAGGTCCAGATCATCGAGAGCATCGCCGCCAGCCCGCACGTGCAGGCCCTTGCCGGTACCCGCAACATGCGCGGACTGCACGTTGCTGCCGTGTGCGACACGACCCCGCCCTTTTCTGTGGTGACCGTCTGCGTGCATCCGGCGGGTGTGTCCAGCCCGGCGACAGTGGAGATCAGCCACACTGCGGCGAGCGGCTGGCGGGACACCATCACGCGCCCGGTCGATTTCGCCGTCCCGCTGTTCTGGCGCTTCGTGACCACCAAGTTCGGCCTGACCCCAACACCGTAAAACCCTCATTTTGTACCGGTGCCGGAGTTGCACCCTCCACTGTGGCCAGGGCGTGTCCTGCCGGTCTTGCCGAGGTCGCGGCGAGTCTGAGAGTGCTAGCGGCAAGCAGAATTCTTGTCCGGATACCGGTGTTGTATCCGGACAAGAATTCTGCGCCGCCGGTCGTGCTCTCAGGCCGGCGCGGCCCGGTGAAGATCGGCAGGACACGCCCTAGTGTGGTAACCCGCGATATCCGCGTACCAGTTCGATCTGGCGCTGGAGGCGGGCGAGGCCGGACTCGGCCGGCCACACGCCCAGCCGGCCAGCCAGCCGGACGCCGGCCCGGGTCGCGGCTCGCGTGACCCGGTAGGCCAGCGGGTGCGCCCCGGCCAGGACGGCCAGCCGGACCGGCCCGCCGAGGCCGGTCGCGGGGTCGGCCCCCGCCGGGGTACCCGGGTATCCGCTCGCGAGGATCCGGCGCGCCTCACCGGCCAGCCAGGCCTGCCGCAGGAACGGGGCGAGGTCGCGCTGGTGGGTGTGCCGGGCGGCCAGGTCCCGGCTGAACTGGCCGGTCAGCCCGGCGGCGGCGCAGCGCAGCCCGAAGTCGGTGTCCTCGTGGTACCCGAGGCGGCGGGCGGTGCGGACGCCGACCCGGAGCGCGTCGGCCCGGCGGAGCGACAGGTTCCCGCCCCACAGGCCGGTGAGGACGCTCGACGGGTCGCGTTCGTAGTCCAGGCAGGCCCGCTCGTACTCCTCGGCGTACAGGTGCGTGCTGAAGTCCCCGGCCCGCCGCGCCTGAGGCCGGTCGGTCGGCATGTACCCGAGCATGACCAGGCCCGGGCGCCGGGCGTGCGCCAGGGCGTGGCCGTGTGCGAGGTGCGCGCCGGCCAGTACGTCGTCGTCGAGGAACAGGACGACGTCACCGGTCGCGCGTTCGAGGCCGGCCTGCCGGGCCGCCGACTGCCCGGCGTTGTCCTGCCAGAGCGGTACCAGCCGGGGCTCGGCGGCGGCCAGCTCCGTGAGCAGCTCGTACGAGCCGTCCCGGCTGCCGTCCACCACGACGATGATCTCGGTGGCGGCCGGGTCGGCGGCGATGGCCGAGATCATGGGCGGCAGGTGGTCGCGGCGCCCGTACGTCGGGATCACCACGGAAACCGTGAGCGTCATCGGATCCCCTCCAGCCGGAACTCCATCGTGGGCGTGTCGTCGGCGAACGGCTTCCTGGGTGCCAGCGGCGGGCGGGGCCCCCGGTTCGCGCCCCGGGCGTGCACGCCGCGCTTTCGACCCCACCCGAGGGCAACGCCCAGCACGGCCGGAGCCATCACCAGGCCCTCGGCGGCGACGACGATCGCGAAGTACAAGGTGAGAGAAGTGAGCCCGCCCCGATGCCCGCCGGTGAAGGCGGCGGCGATCTCGGCGATCCCCGCCACGACCGCCACGCCGGTCGCCCAGCGGAGCTGCCCGCGCACCCGGCAGACAGCGACGAAGAGCTGGCGGAACACGGTCGGGATGTAGACGAGGGCCAGAATCGCCAGCGTAGGAGCGGCCACCTCCGCGTAGTGCTTGCCGAACCGGCCCATGATCAGCGACGATCCCGCCGCGACCACCAGCGCGGCCGGCACCCCGGCCCCGAGGCAGACCAGCAGCGCCATCCGGGTCTTCGACCGCAGCCCGGACGTGTCAGCCGCCGACACGGCGAACAGCGTGGACGCGAAGGTCATCGGCACCATCGCCAGGAACGAGAAGATCATCCACGCGGTGTAGAAGCCCGCCGTCGCCTCGGCGGACACCACAGCCGTCACGATCAGCGGCAGGGCGACGCGGGGCAGGAAGAGCGCGAGGTTCAGCGCGTTGTGGCCGAAGGCCCGGCGGGCCTGGCCGCGCAGCATCGTCCAGTCGGGGCGGAGCGAGGACAGCAGGCCGCGCCGGCGCATCGACCAGCCGGCCAGCAGGACCGACAGCCCGATCCCGCCGACCCAGGTGGCCAGCACCGCCCCGCCAGCCGCGCGGATCGGCAGCACGGCCAGCAGCCCGAGCAGGGCCAGCTTGGCGATCGCGAAGTAGCTGTTGCGCTGCATCTGGAGGCGGCTGGCGAGCAGCCCGACGAAACCCTCGTCCACGACCAGCGTCATCGCGGTGAGCACGATGCCGGCCGCCAGCAGCACGAGTACCTGCCAGGAGCCCGTCACCCGGTCGAAGCCGGGCAGCAGCCACGCGACGGCCGCGAACAGGACACTGCCGATGGCCGCCGCGGCGCCGGCCACCAGTACGCAGGTCGCGATCAGGTTCCACTCGCGGCCGGCCTTGACCCGGGGCAGCTCGGCGATCAGCAGGGTACCCATGCCGGAGGTGGAGAGCGTGCCGACCAGGGTCATCGCCGACACCGCCACCGAGGCGACGCCGACGACGGCCGGGTCGAGCGTGCGGGCGGCCAGCCACCAGTACGCGAAGCCGAGGACCGAGCTGATCAGCGAGGACGCCATCAGCGCACCAGAGTTGGTCAGGAGCACCAGGTGCCTGCGGACCGCAGCTGTGAGCTTGCCGGCCGGCGGGGCCGTGCTCGTGCTCTCGTATAGCGTGGTCCAGCGCAGCTGCTGGACCCCG
The DNA here is from genome assembly GCF_000379825.1 of Longispora albida DSM 44784. Classification (GTDB taxonomy): domain Bacteria; phylum Actinomycetota; class Actinomycetes; order Mycobacteriales; family Micromonosporaceae; genus Longispora; species Longispora albida. The sequence continues at coordinate 456,806 of NZ_KB903825.1, read as the reverse complement.
GTCTTCTCGGCTCCGTCGGCGTTCCCGCTCTGGTAGAAGGTCATTCGTGGCCGCTGAGGAACACGTTGCGGTACGGCTGCTTGTCGCCGGCGCGGAACAGCTCGGCGGTGACCCGGCCCTCGGACGGCACCTTGAGCTGCTTCGCCCACGTCGTGCCCGGCCACAGCCGCGCGGTCAGGGTGGCCTCGAACTTGTTGTGCCCGCGCACCTTGATCGTGTAGTCGGTGACCTTGTGCTCCTCCGACTGGAGGCCGATCGACACGGTGCGCTGCGGGCCGTCCGGCTCGTGCGCGAAGGCCGGCACCATAGCCAGCACGGTGAACCCCTCGCGGGGCTGGTGCTGCTCACTGCGCAGCGAGAACCAGGCCGCGCCGCCCAGCAGCGCCACGGCGAGCAGCCCGGGAGCGAGCTTCCGGCCCAGCCAGAGCCAGTCGCCGGCCTCCACGGGAGCCTTCTCGCGCTCCTCCACGACGGCACCACGCTGCCGGTACCAGGTCACGGCCGCGCCGAGCACGGTGGCGCCGGCCAGCAGCGCCAGCCACGCGCCCCGGGTCAGCTTGACGTCCGCCGCGTCGAGAGCCAGGCCGCCGAGGACGACGACGGTGAGGCTCAGCGCGGGTACGAGGAAAAGGGTTTCCTGCCAGCCTGCGCTGCGGCGGGCGAACAACGCGCCGTGCAGGGCGGCACCCGGGACGACGAAGACCATCAGCAGGCCGGCCGCGATCGCCAGCGGGGCAGGAGCGTAGAGCACCCCGGCCGCCGCGAGCGCGCCGGAGACCAGGAGAACCGCGGCCCTTCTCATAGGTCCCTCACGTCGTAGATCCGGATCACGCCGCTGTCGTAGACCCGGTCGATCTTCGGCAGCGCGTTGAACTTGGCCAGGCTCTCCCGCAGGATCGGCGAGACGTGCTGGCCGGCCATCGGGTCGACGTTGAAGTACGTGCCAGACGCCGGGAGCTGCGCGGACAGCCGGATGTCCACCCAGAGGAAGTCGACGCTGAGCGCCTTGAGCCGCTGGGCGGGCAGGATGCCCCACTGCTTCGGGTAGAACAGCGCGGAAGCCTCACCGACCGGCTTCTGACGGCCGTAGGCCGCGGCCAGGATGTTGCCCGTCGTGTCGCCGGCCATCCGGTGCCCCGCGCCGAGCCAGCCCCTGGCCCACTTCGCCGTCACCAGGCCCTGCCGGTCCACCGAACGCTCGAACGCGCCCACCTTGTGCGGGCCAGGCAGCCGGTCCCACGCTGGCGGCCAGCCACCCACCCGGGCCGTCACCAGCAGCAGGGCGGCCAGCACCGTACCGGCGATCACCGGCACCCTGCGCGGCTGCGCCGAGTGCGAGGCCCGCCGCCGCTCCAGCAGCACGAGAGCGACCACAATGGACAACGGCAGGTACGTGAACGTGCTCGCCCGGCCCGCCAGCTCCGGCCCCTGGCTCCCGGCGAACCGCATGGCACCGGCCCCGAAGAACGCCAGGCTGCCGAGCAGCAGAGCCCAGGCCAGCGGATGCCGGATCTTCTCCTTGACCACCACGTACACGGCCCAGCCGAACACCGCCAGCAGCGCGAGCATGCCCAGCGCCTGCACGGCGCTCTCCCACGCCGGGGCGGGCGTACCGTGCGCAGCCGTGCCCTGCGAGCCGCTGAAGAGCGCCCCCAGGGCCTTGCCGAGCCGCTTCGCCGGAGCCTCGAAGTACGGCAGCACGGCGCGGGCGGGGAACGCGAACCACAGCGCGACGGCCCCGGCGGCGACGACCAGCAGGATCGTGGCGCCGGAACGGTACCCGGCCTTCCGCCAGATCCAGCCGCACGCCGCGAGCAGGAACAGCAGGCCGGCCAGCGCGACACCCGTCACGTGGTGCGTCACGGTCACCACGAGGATCGACAGCACGCCGGTCACGATCACGCCGGCCCTGGCACCCGTCTTCCGGTACCAGGACAGGGCCGACCAGAGGGCGAAGATGAGGAAGGGGAGGGCGGCGGCCTGGTAGAGGTACATCGCGTTGAAGAAGAGGTAGTGCAGGGCCGTCGTGTAGACGACGCAGCTCAGTCCGGCCACGACCGGCGAGCCGCCAGCCGCGCGGACCATCGCGAACAGCCCGGCCACGAACATCAGCCGGGTCACAGCGATCAGCACGAAGCCGGCTTGCGTGACCGTAAGACCGGTCAGCGAGGCCGTCGCGGCACCCATCTCCTCCAGCCCGGGGAAGTACGCCCCGACCGGCAGCGCGGCGTTCGCCTCGAACAGCCGCCCCTTCTGGACCACCAGCTCGGTACCGAGGAGGTGCTGGAGCTCGTCGGGGAAGCGGAACTGGTCGGGGCTGTACATCCACTTCAGCAGATACTGGTTGACCGCCAGCCCCATGACCAGCAGGAACGGCTCAGCACCCCGGGTGACCCGGCGCGAGAGCATCCGGGCGGCCACGGGGAGGAACACGAGCGCCTGGCCGCCCCAGTAGGCCAGCTCGGCCCACGACTTGCCGGTCCGGCCGGCGTCGTAGCCGAGGGCCACGACGAGCACGCCGAGCGCGGACAGCGCCCAGACCTCCAGCGCCCGGCCGAGAACCGGCAGCCGGAACCGCCCGCTGCGCTCGGCCTCTTCGTCCTCGTCCTCGTCCTCGTACGCCTCTTCCTCGGCGTCCCCGGTCACGACAGGCAGGACGGTCGTCTCGCCGGCGTCGCCCCAGGAACGTGGACCCGGCCCGGACCGGCCGCCATCAGCCCCGGAACTGCCCAGGTCATCCCCGTCCAGCGGCTGATCCCGGAGGTCGCCGTCCTCGTCCTCAGGCCCGCCGTCCCCGGCACCCTCCTCCAGATCCGCGTCCTCGCCGTCCTCAACCGGGCCAGGTTCGGCCTCGGCCCCGGCAGCCCGGCCACGGCGCCACCGCCGGATACGCCGGGGCTCCGGGACGGCGCCGTCGCCAGCGTCGGAGTCCCTGATCACCGGCAGGATCCGGGTCTCGTCTTCGTCACTCACCTCTGGACAGCTCCCGCCTCGCGCGGCGCTGCCGCCGCCTTCCGCGCAGGTACGCGGCCGGCCCGGCCAGCATCCCGCGCAGATTCCCCTTCAGCAGCTCGGCGGGGAAGTCCTCCCCGAGCCCCGCGACCCGCAGGCTCCCGCCGCCGAACACGTCCCGTACCGCCGTCGGCACGAGCCGGACCAGGGCGAACAGGACGGACGGCGAGCCGAGCAGCAAACTCGTGTACACGGCGGTGAGCCCGGTGCCGTAGCCGCGCAGCTGCGTGGCGAGCCCGGCCAGGTCACGGCGGTGGTAGTGCCGGATCAGGGCCGACGGCTGGTACACCATGACGCCACCCTGCCGGAGAACCTTCATGAACGCGAGAGTGTCCTCGCCCCCGGCGGCCGGCATACCGGCACCGAGCGCCGCGTCGAAGCCGCCGATCGCCTCCAGCGCGCCCGGGCGGAACACCATGTTGGCCCCGGTACCGAAGGGCGGGAGCGGGTACAGCGGGTTCTGGTCCTTGGCGGTGGCGGGGGAGAACACCGCCTGCCGGTAACCCCGGCCCTTGCCGTGCCCGCCGTACTGCTCGAACCACAGCTGCGGCTTCGTCTCCAGCTCGGCAGGGACGATGGCCCCGGCGACCACACTGGCCCCGGGGTGCTGGTGGAAGGCGCGGGCGATCTCGGCCAGCCAGTACCGGTCGGCCACGACGTCGTCGTCGGTGAACGCCAGGTACTCGCCGGGCGCCGCCACGATCGCGGCGTTCCGCGCGTTCGACAGCCCGGGCAGCGGGGCGAGCAGGTAGCTCACGCGCTCGTCGCCCAGCTCCCGGACCAGCTCGGCCGTCGCCTGCGTCTGCGGAGCGTTGTCGACGACCAGAATCCGGAACTCCGGGTACTCCTGGGCGAGCAGGCTGTCCAGCGCCCGGCGCAGCTCGGCCGGCCGGTCGCGTGTGCAGACCACGACGCACATCGGCGGGGCCGCGCGCAGCGCCTCGGCTCGCCCTGCCAGGAAGCCGGGTGTCCCGGCCGGGTCACCGAGGACGGCACGCAGCTCGTCACCGGTCATCCCGCCCGCTGGCACCTGCACGAGCGCGCTCGCCACCGGCTCCGTGTCCCGGCGGGCCAGCACCCAGGCCAGGCTGCCGCCGCTCGCCGCAGGCAGGTCCGGCAGCCGCGTGCTGAGTTCGACGTCGAGCACCTGGGCCACGTGCAAGGGCCGCCCTGCCTCGCTGCCTCGGGCCACCGGCTCCGGGACGGGAGCGGTGACCCCGGTCACCGCCGCGCTCCCTGCCCTGAGCGTTCGGCCTGCCCGGCGGCCTGAGGCGCGTGCTGGCGGCGGCCACGGGCCAGCTCGACCAGCCCGCCGAACGCCGCCGCGGCGATGCCGAGCATCATCACGCACGACCGGGCCGCTGGCGCCAGGCCACGGCCGCGCAGCGTGCCCGCGAAGCCCCGGGCCACGGCGCGGGGGATCTCCCGGCGCAGGTAGTCCTTCTCCAGGTCGAGGGCGTCACTGCCACCCTTGTTGTACCTGGCCATGCCGACCTTGCCCCGGCCCTCGTGATAGGACCTGGTGACCAGGTACCCGACCCTGGCGCGGGCCGCGGGCACCGGGTGGTCGATGACGGCGGTCGGGACGTACATCCACGTGCCGCCGGTCGCCTCGGTCATCCGCAGGCACAGGTCGGTGTCCTCTGCCCGGTAGGCGTCGTCCTGCCGGGTGAAGTCGAGCCGGAAGCCGCCTGCGGCGTCGAAGGCGTCGCGCCGCACGGCAACGCTCGCCCCCCACACGTTGCGGACCCGCACCGTCTCCGGCCCCTTGTTCATGTCGGACGCCGCGACGACCCACAGGAACTCGTCCGGGAACCAGCCCGGCCGGGGCACCTCCCACACCGGGCTGATCGCGCCGCCGGTACCGATCACGCGCGGGTCGGCGAACGGGGCAGCCAGCCCGGCCAGCCAGCCGGGCCGGGCGCAGCCGTCATCGTCGAGCAGCGCCACGAGCGGGGTACTCGTGTGCTCCACGCCGGTGTTACGGGCACCGGAGACACCACGCGTGTACCGGTTCGCCAGGACGGTGACCTCAGGCAAATGGCGCTGTGCCCGCTCCAGCAGCGCGTCGTTGTAGTCCACGACCAGCACGACCTCAGCCGGGGCCGGTTCCTGGGCCTGGGCCGAGCGGACGGCCGCCACGAGCGCGTCCCAGCGCTTCTCGGTGTAGCAGGGGATGACGACGCTGATCCGCGCCGTCTCCGGGGTGCGCGCCGTCTCCGGGGCGTCAGCCACCGTGGCCAGCCTGGAACTGGCCAGCCTCGACCTGCCCCGCGGCAGGCTGCCCCGCGACGGGCCCGGCGGCGGTGCGCTGGGCGGGGACGGCTGCCTTCGGGGCGCGCCGGAGCCGCCGGTACTCGCGGATGATCGTCCGCAGCACCCGGATGCCGTCGCTGAACGCGTTCAGGTTGCTCACGCCGTGCAGCCGGGGGCCCTCGACGCTCGCGACCTCCGAGATGGACAGCCCGTGCGCGGCCACCCGCACGTTGATCAGGGTCTCGATCTCGAACCCGTCGCCCCAGAGCCGGTCGCCATTGGCTGGCCGGGGTGTGCTGGTGGACGGCAGGCCGAGCAGCGGCACCACATCGCGCCAGAAGGCGTTGTACCCGTAGCACAGGTCCGTGAACCGGGTACCGAAGAGGATGTTGACGATGCCGTTGAGCCCGTGGTTGCCGAGCCGCCGCAGCCGGGTGATGTCGTGGCTGTCGCCGCCGGGGCGGAACCGCGAGCCCTTCGCGAAGTCGGCCCCGCTGGTGAGGGCCGCGACGAAGTCGGGGATCTCCTCCGGGTCCGTGGAGCCGTCCGCGTCGATCATGACGACGATGTCGCCGGTGCAGGCCTCGAATCCGCAGGCCAGGGCGTTGCCCTTGCCGGTGCGGGTCTGCTGCACGACCCGGATCCCTGGGTACAGCTCGCGGGCGACCTCGACCGTGCGGTCCTTGGAACCGCCGTCGACCAGGATGACCTCGGTGATGCCCTCGGGGAGGCGGCCGAACACGTACGACAGGTTGCGTTCCTCGTTGAGCGCAGGCACCACAAGGCTGATCGATGGTGACTGACCGTTACTGGTGTTCCGACGCCGAGTCATTGGCTCGTGCATGCCTCGAATCTCCCCGTGGTGTCCCTGCGGCGGCGGCGTGTCGAGGGGCCGGCCTGCCGTGTCGCAGGCTGGAAACTAGCACACCGGTGCTTGTGGACCGCATCCGTCATCGTGGATCGAGGGGATCGGCTGTCCATGATGCGCACAGGTGATCACCAGCGAGAACACCGGCTGCCGTGCGTCTGCGGGCATTCCAGGGCAGTTCACCTCCACTACCGGCGGGGCACCGACTGCGCGAGGTGTGGAGCGGATCACTGTCCCCGGTACCGCCCGCTGACCTGGTGGCGGCGATGGCTGGCGCGTACGGGCCTGGCCGGCGCACCGTGATCGTCACCGGTCCGGGGCGTCCTCGGCGAGATACAGCTCCAGCTGGATGCCGTCGGGGTCACGGAAAGCGATCAGCGTGAAGCCCATCTCCGGGGTGACGCACACCCCCGAGTGCTCGATCCCGGCCACGGTCAGCCGGGCGGCCCACGCGTCGAGCTCCGCCCGGGTGTCCACCCGGAACGCCAGGTGGTCGAGGCCGGTGACCCGCTCGTTGAAGCGGGTCTCGCCGTCGGGGTGGTCGTGGCGGGACAGCGCGAGCACAGTACCGCCCGGATGCCGGAGGATGCGGCGCTGGAAGGTGCCGGTGTCCCACGGGATGAGCGGCCGGAAACCGAGCACCTCCCCGTACCACCGCACGGCGGCGTCGAGATCCCGGACATTGATCGCGACATGATGGAAACCAGAGAGCTTCGCCTGGGTCATCGCTCCAGTGTGTACTGGTTTTGGAGGGCTGTCCCCTTCAGCAGGTGCCCTTTGCGCTCCGGCCCCAGGGGGCCCTCCGCGCAAAGCGAACCGGGGACAGCCCTCCACGCCCGTGCCCGGGCGCCGTTATCCGTGCGACGTTTGCCGGCGCTTTGCGGTCAAATCTGACAAATCTGCCTAGCGCAGTACGGCCAGGCCTGCCTGTGCGTACTGCTCGTCCAGGTCGCCGCTCGGTGCGCCGCCTACCCCGATAGCGGCGATCGGAGCGCCGTCCACAGTGATCGGCACGCCGCCACCGAGGAACAGGGTGCCGGGGATGTCGCGGACCGAGGGGTTCGTGCCGCCGGCCCTGGCCGCCAGCGCCGAGGTCGGCTGGCCGAAGGACACCGCGGTGAACGCCTTGCGCTTCGCCGACTCGTCGGTCTGCGGGCCGGCCCCGTCGCCGTGCAGGGTGACCCGGACCACGCCGGAGCGGTCCATCACCACGACGGTCACCTTGTGCCCGCCCTTCTCCGCGGCGTCGAGGGTGGCCTGCGCGGCCTTGATCGCGGAGTCGATCGTGATCACCTGAGCCGGCTGGCTGACGGCGTGCCTGGCCTGCCCCGGTGCGGTGGCCGGCCGGTCGTCGGCGGCCAGTGCGACGCCTGCCGAGCCGGCGACCACTGCCAGGCCCGCGGCCGCGCCAACGATCGCCATCCGGCGGTTCATCTTCGTCATCACTGCTGCTCCTTCGTCGGGTGCTGTGCCTCAAGCCTCTGGCCGGCAGGCACCCCGCCGCGTGGTGGAAGGGGTTGACGGAGGATCAACCCAATGGTTGATGGCCGCCTGTGCCCCGGCCGTATCGTTGGGGCATGCGGAGCTGGATGCATGGCGGGTTCTACCTGCTCCTGGCCGCGTCAGCCGCCCGGTACGTCTCGCGTCACGGGCTGGGAGATGGTGGCCTGCTCGTCCTGGTCCTCGCCCTGGCCCTCGCCGCCGGGTACGGGGCGGTGCTGATCTGGCCGCTGCCGAGGCGGAGCTGGCTGGCCGGGATGCTGGCGGGCTGGCTGCTGCTCGTGGTGATCGCCCCCAGCTTCGCGCTGTGCGCGGTACCGCTGCTGTTCGCGGCGCTCGGCGAGCTGCCGGCCAGGGCCGCCGTCGCCGTGGCCGCCGGGCTGACCACTGTCGTCATCGCCGCCCAGCTCCAGCTCGCCGAGCGGTTCGACCTGAGCCTCGTCCTCGCGCCGGTCGCGGTGGCGGTGATCGCCACCGCCGCGTACCTCCAGCTCGCCCGGACCAGTGAGCAGCTCGCCGCCAGCCAGCGCCAGGCCGGGGTGCTGGAGGAGCGCCAGCGGCTCGCCCGCGACATCCACGACACCATCGCCCAGGGACTGTCCAGTGTGAACCTGCTGCTCCAGGCGGCCGACCGTGACTGGGAGACCCGGCCGGAGGCGGCACGCGAGCACGTACGCCAGGCGGCGGGCACCGCCAGGGAGAACCTCGCCGAGGCCCGCCAGGTCGTGGCTGGCCTGACGCCGATCGCGCTCACCGGTCAGTCCCTGGCCGGCGCGCTCGGCGACCTGTGCTCGGGGGCCGGCGCCCGCTTCGTGATCGAGGGCGAGCCGTACCCGCTGGGCGGCGACCTCGACGTGGCCCTGCTCCGGATCACCCAGAGCGCCCTCGCGAACGTCACGGAACACGCGGCGGCGACCCAGGCGGCCGTCACCCTCACGTACCTGCCCGGCTCCGTCACGCTCGACGTGTGCGACGACGGCCGGGGTTTCGTGCCGGGCACGGCAGCCGGGGAGCCAGGCCGGGGCTACGGCCTCGCCGCGATCCGGCAGCGCGCCGAGCTGCTGCACGGCACCGTGACCGTCGAGAGCGCGCCGGGCGAGGGCACCGCACTGGCCGTCACGCTGCCCACCGGAGGTACCGGATGAAGATCTTGATCGTCGACGACCACCCGGTGGTCCGGGCGGGCCTGAAGGCGCTGCTGGCCGGGGAAGCCGAGGTGGCGGGCGAGGCGGCGACGGGGGAGGAGGCCGTGGCGATGGCCGCCGCGCTGCACCCTGACGTCGTCCTGATGGACCTCCAGCTCGGCCCGGGGATCGACGGCGTGGAGGCGACCCGGCGCGTGCTCGCCCTGCCGCGGCCGCCCCGGGTGCTGATCCTGACCACCTACGAGACGGACACCGACATCGTGAGCGCCGTGGCGGCCGGCGCGAGCGGCTACCTGCTCAAGGACGCCCCGCCGGAGGAGCTCTTCCGGGCCGTCCGGGCGGCGGCCGCAGGGCAGAGCGCGATGTCCCCGCCGGTCGTGGCGCGGCTCGCCCGCCGCGTCCGCGAACCAGGCTCGGAACTCAGCGCCCGCGAGACCGAGATCCTCCAGCTGCTCGCCGAGGGCCTGACCAACGACCAGCTCGCCCGCCGCCTGTTCATCAGCAGGGCGACAGTGAAGACGCACCTGGTGCACATCTACGCCAAGCTCGGCGTCGACTCCCGCACGGCGGCCGTCACCACAGCCGTCGAACGCCGCCTGATCCGCCTGGACTGAACGCCGCCGTCTGTGCGCTGCTCACCCGGCGACGTCCACCACGACAGTGAAGGAACCATCGGCCCGCTGGCCCTCGGCCACCCTCACCTGCACTTGCTCGTCGGCCCCGGCCGGCCCGGCCAGCCCCAGCCCGTAGCGGACGACGCCCTCGAAGTCCTCGCCCTTGGCATAGCTGCGGAGCCGGCTCAGCGCGGCACTCTGCGGCCGGGCGGACAGCGCGTGCGCCTCAGCCCCGTCGAACCGGACCTGCAACACCCCGCCGCCGCCGTCCAGCGGGATGACCTCACCTGTCCCGCCGCTGGTCAGGGCACGCACGAACCGCACGTCGTAACTGGGAAGCCGCTGTCCGAAGACAAAGACCATCCGGTTGTACCCGGTGTGCTGCGCCGTCTCGACCGCCGTGAGCCTCGCGAGCGGCGGCACGGTCTCCCGGTGCTCGGCCGTGCAGGCAGCCCCGCCGCCGGGCCACATCCAGTCACACACCGTCCGATACGCCCGGTACCCGGCGGGGGAGCCCTGCGCCCCGGGTGTTGTCTGTGCGGGCTGAGGGCCCGGTGTGGCTGACGGCGAGGTCCCCGGGGACGAGGCGGGAGGCGGGTCCGGCGACCGGGACGGGCCTGTGCACGCCGTGACGGCCATGCATCCGGCGATCCCGGCGGCCAGCAGTGCATTCGTCCTGGCCATACCGTCTATGGTGCGCCTGCCGCATCCATGATCACCACTGGCGGTCCGCCGTGTGCACAGTGGACCGGCGGCCTCCGGCGCGCACCCTGCGGTTTTCCGCACCCCAGGTCGGTGGCCAGCACCGTGCTGGCCGGGCTCCCCGCTCCGTAGCGTCGTGATCATGGATATGACACAGCTGGTCACCGACCTGATGGAGCGGCTGGGCGGCCCGGGTGCCGGGCTGGCCGTGGCGCTGGAGAACCTGTTCCCGCCGATCCCGAGCGAGGTGATCCTGCCGCTGGCCGGGTTCGCCGCCGGGCAGGGCCGGATGAGCCTCTTCGCCGCGATCGCCTGGACCACCCTGGGCTCGGTGGCCGGAGCCGTCGCCCTGTACTACGCCGGCCGGCTGCTCGGCCGCGACCGGGTCCGGGCCATCGCGAGCAGGCTGCCGCTCGTCAAGCTGGCAGACGTCGACCGGACCGAGGCGTGGTTCGCCCGCCACGGCCGCAAGGCTGTCCTCTTCGGACGGATGATCCCCATCTTCCGCAGCCTGATCTCGATCCCCGCCGGGGTCGACCGGATGCCACTGCCGGTGTTCGTGCTGTACACGACGATCGGCAGCCTGGTCTGGAACACGCTCTTCGTGCTGGCCGGCTACGTGCTCGGCGAGAACTGGACGGTGGTCGAGGGCTACGCCGGGGCTTTCCAGAACGTGGTCATCGCGGTGTGCGTGCTGGCGGCCGGGTACTTTGTCATCTCCCGCATGATCAAATCCCGTGCGGCCAGGCCCGGCAGGCACGCGAGAGGCAGCAGGTGAGACGACTGATCCCCGCAGCGGCCCGTACGCCGGTCACCGTGGCGCTGGGCGTGCTCAGCGCGGCGGCCGGGCTGCTGCTGGCCGGGCTCGGCGGTGTGGCCCTCGCGCTCACCGCGCCGCTGCCCCGGCCGCGTCGCGCACTCCTCGGAAAGGCCGGCGCCGCCGTACGCCGGATGGCGGCCTGGGAGTGCCACCGGCTGGGCGTGACCCCGGAACCGTCCGTGCCGGACACCCGCCGCGCCGCCACGTACCTGGCCGCGAGGACCGGCCCGGCCGTGCTCGGCGCGCTGGCCCTCTGCCTGCTGCTCTTCGGCGGTTACCTGGCCGCGATCGTGCTCGCCTCGGCCGCGCGGGGCCGGATGACGGCCGGCCAGTTCCTGCTCCAGCTCGTGATCGGCGGGGTGCTGTTCGCGCTGAACTGGCAGGCCATCGTGAGCGTCGCCGGGCTCGACCGCCGCCTCGCCAGCAACCTGCTCACCCCGAGCGCCCGCGACCTCCTCGAACGCCGGGTCGGCGAGCTGGCGGCCAGCCGGGCCGGTGTGATGTCGGCAGTGGACACCGAACGGCAGCGGATCGAGCGCGACCTGCACGACGGCCTCCAGCAGCGCCTCGTCGCGCTGGGCATGCTGCTTGGCCGGGCCAGGCGCAGCCAGGACCCCGCCAAGGCCGCGGAACTGCTCGCCCAGGCCCACGCCGCGGCCCAGCAGGCCATCGACGACCTGCGCGAGGTGGCGTGGCGGGTCTACCCGTCGGCGCTGGAGCACAGCGGGCTGCCCGACGTGCTCGCCCTGGTCGCGCAGCGCTCGCCCGTCCCCGTCCGGATCGAGCACGACCTCCCGGCCCGGCCTGCCCGGCAGACGGAGACCGCGCTGTACTTCGTGGCCTGCGAGGCCATCACGAACGCCGCCAAGCACGCCGGGGCTACCATGATCAAGATCGAGATCGGGTGGCTGGGCGCGGAGGTGCGGATGCTGGTCAGCGACGACGGTACCGGCGGAGCCGACCCGGACGGCACCGGCCTGCGCGGCCTGGAACGCCGGGTCGCCGCGCTGGACGGCCGGTTCACAGTGGACAGCCCGGCGGGCGGGCCGACGACGATCGAGGCGGTACTCCCGTGCGGATAACCCTCGCCGAGGACTCGGCACTGCTCCGCGACGGGCTGGCCCGGCTGCTGGCCGACGAGGGCCACGAGGTCGTGGCGGCCGTCGGTGACGCCGGAGCGCTGATCGCCGCAGTGGCCGCCGACCAGCCCGACGTCGTGGTCACGGATGTCCGGATGCCGCCGGGGCACACCGACGAGGGGCTGCGGGCCGCGCTGGAGATCCGCCGCCGGTGGCCGGAGGTCGGGGTGCTGGTGCTGTCGCAGTACGTCGAGAAGCGGTACGCGGCGCAGCTTGTCACCGACCGGCCGGACGGCGTGGGCTACGTGCTCAAGGACCGGGTGGCCCAGGTCGAGGACTTCCTCGACGCGCTGGCCCGGGTGGCGGCAGGCTCGACTGCCCTCGACCCGGAGGTGATCCGCCAGCTCGTCGCGGCCTCCAGCCACACCGACCCGCTGAACCGCCTGACGCCCCGCGAACGCGAGGTACTGCACGAGATGGCGCAGGGGCACACCAACGCGGCGATCGGCGCCCGGCTGCACCTGTCGGTCAGCTCCGTCGAGAAGCACATCAACGCGATCTTCGACAAGCTCGGCCTGCTGAACTCCGACGGCTACAGCCGCCGGGTGCTGGCCGTCCTCAGGTACCTCGAATCCTGAAAAGGCAGAACGGGCAGGCCCCCGGAGTGTGGCCTGCCCGCCCTGCCCTCACCGCGTCAGAAGGACCACTTCTGCGAGGCGGTCTGGTTGCAGGTCCACACCTGGAGCTGCACGCTGTTGGCCGTGCTGCCGTTCGGGACGTCGAGGCACAGGCCCTCGTGCTTGAACGCCCGCGTGCCCGGGTCGAAGTACCAGCGCTGGGCATTGGAGCCGTTGCAGCCCCACAGGCGGGTCTTGTCGCCGACCCCACCCCACGCGTCCAGGCACAGCGAGGTACCGGTCAGCTGGATCGAACCGTCGCCCCTCAGCGACCACCGCTGGGAGATCGTGCCGTTGCACTCGTAGTTCTGGACCGAGTTCCCCTGCTCGAACCGGCCGCCGGCCACGTCGACGCACTTGCCGGGGATGTCGGAGCGGATCGCGGTGCCGACGTTGTTCGTCCTGCTCTTGAACGAAAGGGTGCTGCCCCACATGCCGAACATGTCCTGCCACCGGGTCGCCGCGGTGAAGTTGCCGCGCTGGCCCATCCACGTGTCGTAGTCGAAGTAGTTGGCGGCGTTGAAGTCACCGCTGTCGAAGATGAAGACGCCGTAGGTGTAGCCCTTCACCGTCCCGGACCGGTACATCGGCCGGTTGTTCGCTTCGGGCCCGCCCTGGATCTTGCCCTCGCTGATGTTGCGGTCGAATCCGTATCCCATGAAGATGACGACCACGTTGTACCGGTACTCGGCGGCCTGGTCGACATTGGCGAGCATGTCGTTGATGAAGGACTTGTACTGGTTGGACTCGTTGTACTTCCGGAAGACGTCGACGACCGCGTTGCCGATCACGCCCACGTCGATAGCCGTCGTGCCCATGCCCGCCTTGACCTGGGCGGTACGCGAAACGGGTGCCGCGGTCGCCGCAGAGGCGGCTGGCAGCATGCCCAGCACGGCCAGCGCGGCGCCAGCCACGCCCAGTACTACTTTCCTCAGTCGCACGAGAACACTCCCTTGAGGACTCCTTGCCCGGCCTGACTGGCCGCGCCGGAAGTACCCTCCTGGGAGGTCGTCAATGGACGGTCAACGACGGATCAACCGCTCATACATCCACGGTGAGCCGGATCGTGACCGTGTCGCCCACGTCCAGCCCCTCGGCCCTGCGGACGACGGTCTTCACCGGCACCACGTACCGGCCGTCCTTCGGGAACAGCGACGTGGTCCAGCTCGTGTCCCCGATCGCCGCGGTCACCGGGATCATGCCCCAGCCGTAGCTGACCCGGGCGGCCGTCGCCTCCAGCTCGCGGCACCCGTCCTCGGGGACGGTGACGAAGTGCCAGGGGGCCGGCCCGCGCCAGTACCAGATCTCTCCGGTGAACTCGACATCCATCGGCCCAGCATAGGAGCGGATGGAGGCAATCTCTCCGTGACCTGGCTTGCCTACCCTGTCCGCATGACGGTAATCGATCTCGGGGTTGTCGGCGACGCGGAACCAGCGCTGCCGGGGGAGCCGCGCTGGCGTGCGGCCCTCGCGGGGAGACTGCGGCCCGCGCTGTCGGCCGTGGTCCTGGCGAGTGTGCTGCTCACCTCCGGCGCGGCGGAGGCCGAACCCGTGCCGAGGATGCAGGAGGTCGTGCTGCCCGGCTCAGGGCCGGCTGATCAGCCGGAGGTCCTTTTCGACGGCGACACGATGTACGTGCTGGCCGGTAAGGGTTCCGCGGGTTCGCTGCGCAGGTACGACCTGAGCGGCCCAGCCGCCAGGCTGGTCTGGCAGGTGCCGGCGGAGACGCAGGCAGCTGGCCGGCTGCGCCTCGCGGACGGTGTCCTGGTCGCGAGCACCCGGTCCGCCCTCCTGGGGCCGGGCGGAGTGCTGATCCACCCACGGCTGACGACGACTGTCACCGACCCGGTGACGGGGCGCCAGCTCTGGCAGCGGCCGGGTGAACTCGTCGACGAGGTCCTTCCGCTGCTCGCCGGCGACGGCGCATTGTCGCTGGTGGACCTGCGGACCGGCCAGGCGAGATGGCAGCGGCCCGTCGCGGGTATCCACCAGGTTGTCACGGGCCCGGACGGCCTGCCGGTCACCCCGCTGCGGCTGGCCCGGTTCGAGGTACGGCCGGCTGTCACCGTGATGAGCGTCTGGGATCCGGAGACCGACCAGATCCTCGCCACCCGGGAGGTGCCGCTGGAAGCACAGCCGGGGCGCGGTGACATGGGCGGCAAGCCGGTCGGCGGGCTGATCGTCTTCCCGTCGGGCGAGGACGAGCTGCGGGCCTTCGACGCCGGCAGCCTCACCAGCGCGTGGACGAGCACGGCTGTGCGCGGGGTGGCCGACGCGTGGTACTGCGCCGGGCTGCTCTGCGTGCACAACAACCTGGAGACCGTGGCCCTCGACCCGCGCACGGGTACCAGAGTCTGGTCAGCGGCCGGGGCGGACACCGTCCTCAACTCGGCACTGTGGTCCGACCGCGTGTCCAGCCGGCAGCCCGTGGACCCGGCTCTGCTGGACACGGCGACCGGCCGTGAGATCCGCAGGCTCGGCCGCTGGCTGCCGGCCAGCCACTGGTCGGACGGCGGGGGCCAGCTGGTGCCGATGCTCGGCCGCTACGCCGAGCGCGGCGGAACCTGGGCCGGGGTCATGGACCGCAGGACCGGCAGGCTCACCCCGCTCGGGGTGGTCGGGCCGGGTGACAGCGCCTACTGCACTGGCCACGCGCGCTACTTCGCCTGCCTCGGCCGGCCGGGCACCCTGCGCGTCTGGCGGGCCACCTGACCGGAGGCATGGAGGCAACCTGGAGCGGGGCTGGAGGTGCTGGTGCCACCGTGGGAGCTCCGATCCCGGTACCGAGGATGGAGCGACCGATGGACCTTCCCACCAGGCGCTGGCTGCTGACCCGTGGTGCGCTCACGGCGGCGGCGATCACGATTCCCGCGACGTGGGCGGCGGGCCCGGCAGCCGCCGGCCCGGCCGTACTGCCCGCGGTGGACATGGAACTGGTTCTGCTCGCCGCGCAGGTCGACCCGCCGAAGCCCGACACCGGCCTGACCCCGGGTGCGAAGGCCCACGTGCTGCCGGTCGAGCAGGCGCTCCACGCGAAAGGGCTCCTGACCTCGGCGTCCGCTGTGGACGGTCACTACGGCTCGTCCACGATCTCGGCGTACTCCGCCTGGCAGCGCCAGCTCGGCTACACCGGGATCGACGCGAACGGGCTGCCCGGCGTCACGTCGCTGACGAAGCTCGGCGAGACCCGGTACACGGTGGTCAGGCCGGTGCGGTCCGGCTCGCGGACGGCCAGCTACGGCGGCAGGCGGGTCAACCAGCGCACGGCGGACATGCTCGCGGCCGCCGATGCCATGATCACGTCCAGCATCACGCTCAGCCAGGGCTCGTACACGACCGAGGACCCCACGTCCGCCGGCACGCACGACGGGGGCGGCGTCGTCGACATCAACGTGGACGGGCTGACCTCCGCGCAGCGCTGGAAGATGGTGAAGGCGCTGCGCACGGTCGGCTTCGCGGCCTGGCTGCGCACCCCGGCCCAGGGCTTCCCGTACCACGTCCACGCCGTCGCGGTCAGTGATCCCGACCTGTCGGCCCCGGCGCAGCGGCAGGTCCACGACTACTACTTCGGGAAGAACGGGCTGGCCAGCCACGCGGCTGACGACACGCCCGCCGAGTACCGGATGCCGTTCACGTGGTGGGAGAAGTACCTGCGCGGCTGAGTCAGGTCGGGCGGACCACGACCGGCACCGGTGTGGCCACCCCGAACAGCGCGGCGGCGATGTCGCTGACGGTGTGCACGCCGAGGTCGAGGGAGTCCTGCCCGGCGGGCATCGAGTACATGATCGCCAGTGTGTAGCGCTCGCCGGGCCCCGCGAACCCGACGGTGTGGGTCACCCAGTGCTCGGCCCCGCCGTCGACCTCCTCCGACCAGCCGTTCTTCGTGCCGGCCTGCTGAGCGGCGCCGGCGGCCCACACGCCCCAGTGCTGGATGTCGTCGACGGTGCGCATGGCCTTGACGACGAAGGCGCGGTCGTCGGCGTGCAGGCGGCTCAGCACGTAACCCATGAGGTTGGCCAGGTCGGCGGGGGTGCACTTCATGAAGCCCCAGTAGCGGTCGAAGCCGGTGACGAAGGTCAAACCCTTCATCGTGTACCGCTGCTGGAAGACCGGCACCATCGCGGCCCCGCCGCCCCGCTTCCAGATCCGGTCGGCGGCGTCGTCGGACGACCAGGCGAGCATGTCGGCGAGGTCGCGCCGGTCGGCGGCGGTGAGCGTGATCGTGCCCGCCCGGGATCCTTCGAGCAGGTACGCGACCATCGCCAGCTTGATCGTCGACGCCGTCCACGTGGCCTGGCCGGGCTGGCCAGCCTGCCACACCGCCCCGGTCTGCCGGTCACGCAGCACCACGCCGAGCTGGCCCGGCGACTGCTTCACCCGCGCCGTGACCTGCGCGAACCGCTGCTGCCACACGCAGTCCCAGCCGTCGGCGGCCTGGCAGGCGGCAGCACTGGGCCGCGCCGAGGCTGACGGGGCGGGGGCCGGAGCCGGCAGAGTCGGCACGGACTCCTCGCGGGGCTGGGCCGCCGGGGTAGTGCTGGGCGCGGGCGCGCTGGCGGGCGGTGTGCCCTCCGAGCAGCCGGAGCCGAGTGCGGCGAACGTGACCAGGGTGGTCGCCGCGAGCAGTAATCGGCCGATCATCGTGCGGCCCGAGGGGATCTGAGCACCCGGCCACTGTAACCGCGGCCCGGCGTGCGGGATGTTCGGCGCAAGTCAGGCCTTTGCCGCCGCCGAGCGGATCCGGTGGATGCCCCGGAGGAGCTGCCCGGCCGCCTCGGCGGCGAGCAGGGCGACGACGGCCCAGCCCGGCACGTACCCGGCGATCGCGAGGGCGAGCGTGACGGCGGCGACCAGCACGGCCGGTACGGCCCAGCGCAGCACCTCACCCCACGACCGGCCGGCCCGCACGGCGAGGACGGCGAAGCAGATCCGGTACACGGCCAGGCCCCCGCACATCGCCACCGCTGCCCCGGCCGGCAGGTGCTCTGGCTCGGCGACGGCGGTACCCAGCCCTGCGGCCATCGCCGTGAGCGAGGTCACGATCGGGAAGTGCCCGAGGGCGAAGATGTCCCGGAGCTGCCCGATGGTGCCGGACAGTTCCCGCTCGATCGCCGCGGCCCCGAAGTCGAAGTACGCCCACCACAGCGCGGCGATCCACGCGAGGCCGAAGCCGAACGACACCCAGCCATGGGCGCTCCAGTGCTCGTTCAGCGCCCTGATCGCGGAGACGATCGACTCCCCGAGCACGATGATCACGAAGAGGCCGACCCGCTCGACGATGTGGCTCAGCTCGTACCGGACGTCGCTGCGGCTCTGCACGAAGATCAGGAGCAGGACCTCGTACGCGAGCGCGCCCAGCCAGACGTACGGCCGGTCGTGCGCCGGCAGCCAGATCGAGCCCACCCACACCGCGCACGGGATCGCGTTGAACAGGATCACGCGCACCGGCCGGGCTCCCTGCTGCCCGCGCCGCCCGAGCAGCCACATCACGGCGATCAGCGCGCACGTGGCCGCGTACCCGAGGGCGTACACCGCGCCCCGGTCGCCGAGCGCGTCGGGGATCGCGGCGCCCATCACGGCGACCGTGGCCATCGCGGCGAGCATCTCCAGCCGGTACCGCGCGCCGCCACCGTCGGCGGTACCGGCCACGTTGCTCCACGAGCTGAACTTCAGCCACGCCCACCACGGGGCGGCGAACAGCAGCAGGAAGTCGCCGAACTCGCGCGGGCCGGGATCGCCCTCGAGATGGTGGGCCAGCTGCGACACCGTCACCACGAACACCAGGTCGAAGAACAGCTCGATCCACACCGCGTGCCGGGCCTGGGCCGCCTCCTGCGTACTCACGTTGACCAGGATCGCCGAGATCATCCGGGTACGCAGGGGATCACGCCATTCCGGCGGTCACGGCACCCGCCCGGCTACCCCGTGCCGACCCCGTGCCGGAACACCAGCGTGCCCCACTGGAAGCCGGCCCCGATCGCCGCCATCGCGTACGTCTGCCCGGGGCTCAGCCTCCCGGCCGCCGTGACCTCGTGCAGCGCGGTGAGCATGCCGGCGCCGCCCGTGTTGCCGAGCCGGTCGAGGGTGATCGGTGCCCGCTCCGCCGGTACGCCGAGGGCGGCCAGCGCCTCCGACAGGATGTTCAGGTTCGCCTGGTGCAGGAAGTAGTGGTCGATCTCCTGCGGGGCGAGGCCCGCCAGCCGGGCGGCCGAGGCGATGCTGTCCGGCAGGTTCACGGTCGCCGACTTCCAGACGGCCCGGCCGTCCATCCGCACGTGATGCCGCCCGGCGGCCACCGTCTCGGCGCTGGCAGGCAGCCGGGAACCGCCGGCCGCGATCTCCACGTCGTACGACAGCTGCGAGCCGTGGTGGTAGGCCAGCAGCCCGCCGCCGGCGGCCCGGCCGAGCACGAGGGCACCGGCGGCGTCGCCGAAGAACACCCGGGTCGTGCGGTCGGCGGGGCTGGTGACCCGGGAAGCGCAGTCGGCGGCGACGACCAGCACCGTACGGGTGGCCGGGTTCTGGAGCAGGTGCGCGGCGAGCAGCACGGCCTGGACGCCGCCGGCGCAGGCCGCCTGGGCCAGGTCCAGTGGCAGGGCGCGAGCGGCGCCGAGCCGGTCCTTGACGATCAGCGCGGTGGAGGGCAGGGGCTGGTCGTAGGTGTAGCTGGAGACGATGATCGCGTCCACGTCCAGCGCGGACCGGCCCGCTGCGGCGAGCGCTGCTTCGGCCGCTGGCACGCACATGTCCGAGCAGGACAGCTCGGGTGCCAGCCAGCGGCGCTCCCGGATGCCGGTCCGGGAGACGATCCACTCCTCAGTGGTGTCCAGGCTCTCGGTCAGCTCCCGGTTGGTGACCACGCGGGGCGGGAGATGGACGCCGGTACCGAGAATCCCGACTGGTACCGGCAGGCCGTTGCCCGTCATGCGATCGCCCCGCACTCAGGAAGGAAGCCGGAGCCAGCAGGCATCCCTGACGTGTCGCGCCCGGCCGCGACCAGCTCGGCCAGGTCGGCGTAGTAGCGGCCGGACGGGCAGTCCTCGCCGAGCAGGATGCGCCGTGCCGCGTCGGTGACCAGCGCGCCGCCGAGCGCGACACCCGAGGCGAGCTGCGGCCAGCTGCTCAGCGTCCGGCCGAGTTCGGCGACGGAAGCCCTCAGCTGCGGGCTGATCCGCCGGGTGTCGACCATGTCCAGGATCAGCGCGATCCGCCCGGCCGGGCCGAGGCCTGCGGCTTCCTGCGAGGTGACCCGGATGCGGCCGTGCAGCAGCGGCCTGGCCGGTTCCAGGTCGAACCGCTCGACGTCGAGCATGCCCCGGTCGTTGCAGTCCATCACGACAGGTATCCGCAGCTGTCTGGCCCGTTCGCGGGCGGCCACCTTCACGTACGGGCTGTCGCACTCCTCGACCAGCAGGTCCAGCCCGTCCAGGAAGCCCGCGAGGTTGTCCTCGTCCAGGCCGCCGGGGAAGATCTCGATGTCGAGGTACGGATCGATCTCGGCCAGCTGCCGGGCGGTGAGCACGGCCTTGTTCACGCCGAGGTCGTGTACCCCGGCCCGGAGCCGGTTCAGGTTGGACAGTCCGAAGTGGTCGAAGTCGGCCAGCCGGTACCGGCCGCCGACCCCCTCCAGCGCGAGCGTGACGGCTGCGCTGTTGCCGACCGAGAGGCCAGCCACGCCGATCGCCCGGCCGAGCAGCCGCCGCTGGGCGGGCCGCTCGATCTTCCCCCGGTTCCGGTCGGTGCGGACCAGGCGGTACTCCTCCCGGGGCAGCACGTGGACCAGGCGGCCCGACCACGGGTAGTGCACCCACGTCCCGTACTCCCAGGGTTCGAGGCCGGCCAGCTGCTCGGCCCGCCGGGCCGCGTCCGGGGCCGCACCGGGTTCCCGGCTGCTGATCAGCTCGGTGATCTGTTCCTCGATCGTGTCGCAGACCTCGCGCACCGCCCCGGAGGCCAGCAGCGCGCCCAGGGCGGCGCGGCCGTCCGGGTCGGCGGGGCTGAGTAGCACCGGCCGCCACGAGTCGCGGTCCGGCTCGCGGCCGGCGAGCGCTGCGGGGAGCCCGGGAGCCGCCTGCCGCGGGGCGGGGGAGTGCTGGCCTGGCGCGGCCGGGCCGGCTGTGCCCTGCGCGGCGGCGAACGCGGCAGCCAGGCCGGCCACCAGCTCCGTGTACTGGCCGGCCCCGTCGGCCGTCCGCTTCATCATCAGGACCACGTCCTCGGTGTACTGGTCGACGTACCGCCGCGTACCCGGCACCGCCCGGAACCCGAAGCGCTCGTGGAACTGGTCCTGCCCGTCCTTCGTCCCTGAGGTACCGGTCATCGCCACCGCGCCCAGTGCGTGTGCCGCGCCGATCGCCACCGCGTTGAGCTGGATACCCAGCCCGAGCTTGCGGGCCCGGTGCTCCACGACGAGCCTGCTGTGCTCGAAGACCAGTTCGGGGGCCAGCCCGCAGGCCGCCAGCAGGTCCTCGTACGCCGCGTCGCCCGCGTACTCGCGGGACTGGAAGCGCGCGGTGCTCTCGGGTGTGGCCAGCCGGACGTAGCCGAGCGGCGGGCCGTCCGGTTCGCGGCGGGCCAGGAAGTGCCAGGCGCCGCTGTCCAGGTCCTGGGGGTCTGCGTGGTGGCCGTCGGCGTGCCGGAAGGCTGGCCTGCGGCCCCTGTCGTACAGGATCCTGGCCCGGAGCTGCCGGATCTGGGCCACGGCGCTGCCGTCCTGCGGCGCCCGGAAGGCCTCGATCAGCCAGGGTCCGGTGGCGAAGGTCAGCCCTCTGCCACCCGTCAGCAAGTCGATAATCACGAAACATATTATGTGTGACAAAAGTGATGTTATGTGGCATTTCATCACCAAAGCGAAATATGTTCCTCACATTGGAGAATCGCCATGACCGACCTGCTCGAACGCAAGTGGGCCCTGTCCTTCGCCCAGCTCGACGCCAACCGGGACGGATTCGCCGACGAGTCGGACGCACGGACCCTCGGCCGCCTGGTCGCGGACAGCTACGGCCATCCGGAGGGCTCGCCCGGGGCTGGCCGGGTGCTCGACGCCTTCCAGAACCTGTGGGCAGCCATCGCCGCCGGGATGGACACCGACGGCGACGGCCGGGTCACCGCCGAGGAGTTCGTCGCGGGGATGCGAACGGTGCTGGCCCTGGAATCCGGGTACGACACGCACTTCCAGGCTGCCGTCGATCCGGTGCTCGACCTGGCCGACTCCGATGGCGACGGCGTGGTGACGCTGGGCGAGTGGCGGCTCTTCCAGCAGGCGTACGGCACGTCGCCCGCCGACGCCGACGCGATCTTCGAGCTGCTGGACGTCAACGGTGACGGCGAGCTGAGCCGGGCCGAGCTGGCGGCGGCGCTGCGCGACTTCTACACCAGCTCCGACCCGGACCGCCCCGGCAACCACATCTACGGCCGCCTGTCCTGACCGCCACCCGCCCGCATGGGTACCTGGCCGCCCGGCGAACGCTGGCGGCCAGGCCCGTGCAGGTTCTTCGCCGTGGGCGAAGCGCTCACACTCTGCTGGTCCGGATACGCGCCCAGCACCCGGTCCGCCGTCCCGCTCGTGGTCACCGTGAACCAGTAGTGCTCGTTGCGGTAGTGATGCAGCCGGTGATTGCGCCACACGGCACGGAACGCGGCTCACGGCCTTTCCTCCCATCAGTCAGGCTGCTGGTTCTCCCATCGGCCGAGCACGTCGAGAAGCGCGTTCGTCGTGGGCAGCAGAAGCTCGTGCGCAGCCGCGATCGCGGAGCCGCTGTCACCGCTGCGGACAGCCTCCACAACGGAGCGGTAGTCGCGGCCCGTTTCGTTGCCGGGGACGGAGGCCAGGACCTCCAGCAGCGGCTCGTAGGCGGCGCGCAGGTTGTTGAACATCAGGCGGAACACGATCGAACCGGCCGCCGTCACCAGCTCGTCCCAGAACTCCAGCGCGAGGCGCTGCGCGGCGACCGGGTCCGGCTCCGCCGCCAGCTCACCGGCCATCGCGTCCAGCGCGCCGATGTGCTCAGGCTCGGCCCGGCCAGCTGCCAGCCCGGCGATCTGCGGCCCCACCGCCAGCCGCGCCTCGATCACGCTGCGGGCCACGGAGGGGTCCAATTGCCCATCGTGTACCAGGAGGTGCGCGAGCACCCCGAGCCCCGCGTCCCGCCGGAAGTCCCGGACCGTGGTCGCGCCGCCCTGCCGCACCTCGATCAGCCCGGCGTGCGCCAGCCGCTGCAGGGCCTCCCGTACGACCGGCCGTGACACGCCCAGCGCCTCGGCCAGCTGCCGCTCGCTGAGCAGGCTGTCGCCGGCCTCGCCGCTGACGATGTTGCGGACGAGCTGCTCGAACACGTCGTCCCGCACGGAACGCCTGGCCACCGGGTTCAGCTCCATAGTGGAGAGCCTGGGACAGCCGGCCCGCACTGGTCAAGTGGTCAGACCAGTTCTGGCATGCCAGGACGTCGATTACTCTAGTGCTAGAGTAATGCCGTGAGAGCGACACTGACGCCCGCCGAGGCCCTGCTGCTGGGCCTCCTCGCCGAGCGGCCCCGGCACGGTTACGAGCTGGAAGAGGTCATCGCCGCCCGGGGCATGCGGGAGTGGACCGAGATCGGGTTCAGCTCGATCTACTACCTGATCGGCCGGCTGGAGAAGTACGGCTTCGTCACCGAGGTGCCCCACGCGCCAGGCCCGAAGCCCGGCAGGGGCAAACCCCGGAAGGTGTACGCGCCGGCGCCCGCCGGCCTGGCAGCGCTCGCCGAAGCCACCCGGACGGCGCTCGCCGAGCCGCACCCGCTCTTCCCGCAACTGCTCGTCGGCCTCGCCAACCAGCCAGTACTCGACTCTGCCGAGGTCGCGGAGGCGCTGGACCGCCGGGCAGCACTGCTCGCCGAGCGGGCCGCAGCTGTCCGCGCTGCCGTCCAGCCAGGCGCGCCGGCCTTCGTCCAGGCCATCTTCGACTACAGCCTCAGCCAGCTCGACGCCGAGCGACGCTGGCTCGACACCTACCGAGCCACCCTCCGAGCCGAACCGGGAGCGAATCCGATGTCCCCGTACGACGTCAAGCGAGACCAGAAAGCGCTCTACGCGCCCAAGAACACCGACTGGGGCCTGGTCGAGGTGCCCGTCACGCAGTACATCGCCGTCGACGGCAGCGGAGATCCGAACACCGCCGGGGAGTACAGGCACGCAGTGGAGGCGCTCTACGCCGTGGCGTACGCGATCAAGTTCGCCAGCCGCAGCGACCTGGGCCGCGACCTGGTCGCCGGGCCACTCGAAGGACTGTGGTGGGCCGACGACATGTCAGTGTTCACGTCCCGGGCCAAGGGCAGCTGGAAGTGGACGATGCTGATCCACCAGCCCGGCTGGATCACCGAGGAGATGATCGAGGCCGCGAAGGCCACCGCCGCCGCGAAGAAGAAGCTGCCGTCGATCGGCCTGGTACACCGCAGGGAACTCACCGAGGGCACCTGTGCCCAGGTCCTCCACATCGGCTCGTACGACGACGAGGCCCCGCTCCTCGAACGCCTGCACCAGGACTACCTCCCCGCGCACGGGCTCGTCCCGGCCGGCCTCCACCACGAGATCTACCTGAGCGACCCGCGCCGCGTCGAGCCCGCGAAGATGAAGACCATCGTGCGCCAGCCGGTGGCCCCCCAGTAGCTACCAGCCCGCCCGGTGGGCGATCGCCGCTGCCTCCGTGCGGCTCGACGCTCCCAGCTTCGCCAGGATCCGGGAGACGTGTACTCCGGCGGTGTTCGGGGAGATGCCCAGTTCGCGGGCGAGCTGGCGGTTGCTGAGACCCCGGGCGACCAGGGTCAGGACCTCGCGTTCGCGGTCGGTCAGGCCGAGCGGGGCCTGGGGCGCTGGCTGGGGTTCGAGGAGGTCCGCGATCCGGGCGGCCAGCGGGACGGCGCCCAGGCCGGCGGCCAGGGTCGCGGCTTCCGTGAGGGCTTCGCGTGCGGTGTCGGGGTCGCCGGTACGCGCAGCGGCGCGACCCGCGTCGGTGAGCGCCCGGGCGGTGGGGTACGGCTGGCCGAGGGCTCGCCAGGCCGCGGCTACGGCCAGCCACGTCTCCGGGCCGGCGTCGTCCAGCGCCGCGCGGGCCTCGGCCACGTGGGCGTCGGACACGGGACCGCCGGGAGTCTGCCGGTCGAGAAGCTCCCGGAGCGCTTCCCGGTCCTCGGGGGAGGCGATGCGGGCCGCGTCGGCGAGGCTGATCCGGATCGGGTCCAGATCCTCGGCCGTGTACAGCGCGGCGAGCACCGGGCCTGCCGGTACGCCCGACTCGGGCTCCACGGCCATCCGCAGCGCCAGGTAGAGCCAGTCGTCGACGAGGAGATCCGGGCGGCCACTCGCCTCCCGGATCTCCTCGACCTCCGCCAGCGCCGCCTGCGCCTGTGGCCACAGGCCCTGGGCGGTGTCGAGGGAGCCGCGAGCCGCCACGAGCACACAGCGGACCAGCAGTGGCGGCTCGGCGGCCAGCGCCTCCGTGATCAGGGCGCGTGCCTGCGGCCACCTGCCCTGGGCGGCGAGCGTCTCGACCAGGTAGGACTCCAGCGTGGCGCCCCGGCCCCGGTCCTGCCCGAAACGGCGAGCCACGGCCAGCCCGCGCCGTGCCGCTGCCTCCGCGCTGGCGAGTTCGCCGAGCCGGGCAGCCACGTCGCATTCGTACAGGCAGACCGTCAGCAGCAGGTCGTGGTCGCCGGAGGCCCCGGCCAGCCGGGCGGCCTCGGTCAGCGGCGGCTGCCAGTCGGGTGATCCGGTGCGGGCCCGGTACATGGCGAGCAGGAGGTGGCCGCGCGCCTGGAGCACGAGGTCCCCGGTCGCCTCGCCGATCGCGATCGTCTCCTCGGCCGTCCGCAGCTCGGAGTCCGGGCCATCGGGGAAGATCCGCGCACTGGCGAGAGTGGACAGTACCCGGCCACGGACCACGCTGAGCCCCTCGGCAGGCAGCAGTTCCCCGGCCGCCGCCAGGTCCGGCCCGCCGTCGGCGTTGGACCGGAACCGCAGCCGCCCCCGGATCTCCAGCATCGACGCGACCCGCTCAGCGTCCGTGGCCGGGTCGAGCAGTTCGAGTGCGGCAGTGGCCAGCTCGACCCCGCGCGGGTACTCGCCGGCGTGCTGGCAGGCGTCGACGGCCTGCTCCAGTACCTCCAGAAGATCTGTGGTTTCGGCACTGGACAGAACCAGCTCCAGGGCGCGGAGGCGCTCGGCAGGGGCACAGGACCGCCTCGCCTCCTCAGCGGCGCGCCGGCCAGCGACGGCGGTGCGCTCCCGGTCACCGGCGGCGTGCCAGTGCGCTGCCAGCTCGGCAGCCGGCGCGCTTTCGGCCTCCAGGGCCTCCGCGCAGCGGGTGTGCAGGCGGACGCGCTCGCCAGGTAACAGGGTTTCGTAGGCTGCGGCGCGGATCAGGGCGTGCCGGAAGGCGTATCCGTGACCGGAGACCACCAGCAGCCGCCGGTCCAGCAGCGGGCGCAGTGCCTCGTCGAGTTCGGGGCCGGGGAGGCCGACCACGCGCGCCAGGACCGGGTGCGACACCTCCCGGCCCAGCGCCGAGGCTCCGCGCAGGACCGTCCGGCTGCGGTCACCCATCTGGGTCATGCCGGCCAGCAGCAGGTCACGGGCCGAGTCGGGGGTGGCGTCCGAGTCGGGATCGAGCGCCTCGACGAACAGCGGGATGCCCTCGCTGCGCCGGTGCACCCGGGCCACCGCCGCCGGGTCGGGTTCGCGGCCGGTCAGCGCGCGCAGCAGCAGGCGCACCTCCTCGCGGTCGAACCGGGCCAGTTCGAGCCGGACCGCACCGGACCGCGCCAGCCCGCTGTGCAGCGCGGTGATCCCGCTGTCCTCCTCCGGGCGGAAGGTGGCGATCAGGAGCAGCCCGGGACGCCGGAGGTTACGGCCGAGGAAGGAGGTCAGCTCGGCAGTGGACACGTCGGCCCAGTGCAGATCCTCCAGGACCAGCACAGTCGGCACGGACTCGGCGGCGTGCTCCAGCAGCGCCAGCACTTCCTCGTACAGCAGGCTGCGGCCGGTCGGCCCGGAATCCTCGTCGGCGGGGCCCAGGGCCGGCAGCCAGCGGGCCAGCCGGCGCGCGCCACCGGGCAGCGCGGCGGCCACGTGATCGGCGCCCAGCTCACGGACCAGCTCCCTGGCGACCGTCACGAACGGCGCGTGCGGCAGCCCTGCCGACTCCGGGCACAACCCGGTCAGCACCCGCACGCCAGGACCCAGCCGGTCGGCGAACTCGGCCACCAGCCGCGTCTTCCCGATCCCCGCCTCGCCGCGCACCAGCACCACCTGCGCGCCGCCGGCCAGCGAACGGGCGTACGCCTCCTCCAGCGCGCCCAGCTCAGCCAGCCGCCCCACGAAACCCGATCCTCCGGCCAAACCGTTGATCATGGGGCCATGATAATGAGAAGTCGCTATATGGCCCACCACCTCTTTACGGGCAGGCTGAGACCATGACCGAGAAGATGACCGAGTACACGCTGGACATCCCGCAGGCCGACCTCGACGACCTCGCCGACCGGCTCGAACGTGTCCGCTTCACCGACGAGATCCCCGGTGCCGACTACGGCGTGGGCCTCGACCGGCTGCGCCGCCTGGTCGGCCGGTGGCGGGACGGCTTCGACTGGCGGGCGGTGGAGCGGCGGCTCAACGCGTACCCGCAGTTCACGACCGAGATCGACGGGCAGAACATCCACTTCCTGCACGTACGCTCGCCCGAGCCGGACGCGCTGCCGCTGATCCTCACGCACGGCTGGCCGGGGTCCATCCTGGAGTACGAGCGCATCATCGCCCCGCTCACCGACCCCAGCAGCCACGGTGCCGACCCCGCCCAGGCGTTCCACGTGGTCATCCCGTCCCTGCCCGGCTTCGGCCCCTCCGGCCCGACCACCGAACCCGGCTGGGGCACGGCACGCACCGCCCGGGCCTGGGCCGAGCTGATGGCCCGCCTCGGGTACGAGCGCTACGGCGCGGCAGGCAACGACGCCGGTTCGATGATCGCCCCCGAGATCGGCAGGCACGACCCGGAGCGAGTGGCCGGCGTGCACGTCACCCAGCTGTTCTCCTTCCCCTCCGGCGACCCGGCGGAGATGGCTGACCTCACCGAGGAGGAGCAGGCGGCGCTCGGCGTGCTCGGCTGGTTCTGGGAGAACAAGGGAGCGTTCAACACGCTGCACTCCCAGCAGCCGCAGACCCTCGCCCACGCGCTCGCCGACTCCCCGGCCGGCCTGCTCGGCTGGCACCTCCAGCTGCTCGACGAGGACCTCGACGACGAGTTCGTGCTCGCCAACACCGCCCTGTACTGGCTGACCCGCACCGCTGGCTCCGCGATCCGGTTCTACGCGGAGAACGCGCGGGCAGGCCACGAGCAGACCGGCCCGACCACGGTGCCGACCGGCCTGTGCGCCGCCGCCTCCGGCGACTTCCAGTCCATCCGCAGGTTCGCCGAACGCGACCACTCCGCGATCACGTCCTGGAATGTCCACGCGGGCGTCACCGGCCACTACGCCGCGCACACCCACACCGCGACGGTGGCCGAGGACCTGCGCGCTTTCTACGCGAAACTGCGCTGACCGATCCCAGCAGCCGGGGCCTCTCGTATTGGAGAGGCCCCGGCTCCCGGGTCAGGACAGTGGTGCGTCTGGTTCGGCTGTCAGCTCGGCCAGCAGTTCCAGGTACCGCGCGCACCAGCCCTCCACTGTGGCCGGTTCGAACAGGTCCAGGGCGTAGTAGACCAGGCCGGTCAGCTCGTCCCCGTCCGGCAGGAGCTGGAAGTGCATGTCTTCGCCCGCCGACTCGATCGGCACGTCGGCGATGGTCACGTCGAGGCCGGGCAGCTCGACGCGCAGGTCGAGCGAGTTGTGGAACGAGAACATCACCGGCAGCCAGGCCGGCACGTCGTCGCGGCGCTCGCGGAGGCCAGCGAAGACCGCCTTCATCGGCGCGTGCCGGTCGATGCCGGTGAACACCGAGGTGGTCACCCGGTCCACAGCCTCGGCGAAGGTGGCGGCCCCGGCCAGCCGCATCCGGACCAGCAGCACCATCGTCGTCATGCCGAGCAGGCCCTCGTGCTCGCGGAGCCGCCGGTTCTCGAAGGCTGTCCGCAGCACGAAGTCCCGCTGGCCGGTCAGCTCGGCGACCAGCAGGCCCATCGCGGCCCCCGTCACGGCGTACGCTGTCGTGCCCCGGCCCTTGGCCAGCACGGCGACCCGCTCGGCGACGTCGGCGGGCACGGTGAACACGCACCGCCCGGCGCGTTCGGTGCGTTCGGCAGGCTCCGGATGGTCGTTCGGGAGACGCAGCACCAGGTCTGTCGTCGCGAGTTCCGCCATCCAGTACTCCAGGTGCGCGGCGCTCTGCTCGGCCAGCCGGGCGTTCTGCCACCGGGCGTGCTCGATCGGCTGGGAGGGCACCGGCGGCAGGTCCTCGTCGGCGTAACTCGCGGCCAGCTCGCGGAACAGCAGCGACATGGCCGAGCCGTCGCACGCGGCGTGGTGCACGACCACGACCAGCCGCCACTCCGCCGCCCCGGTCCGGATCAGCGCGGCCCTCATCGGCCGGCCAGCGGCCAGGTCGAGCGGTTTGGTGGCTGCGGCGCGGACCAGTTCGGCGGCGCGGGCCTCGCGGCTGGCGGCCGGCATGCCGGTCAGGTCGTCGATCGGCAGCGGCAGGCTCTCGGGAGGAAGTACCTCCTGCCGCCACTGGCCGTCGCGCTCCGCGTACCGGGTGCGCAGGATCTCGTGCCGCTCGACCAGGGTGTCCAGCGCCCGGCGCAGGGCCGGAACGTCCAGCTCGCCGGTGATGCGCCACTCGAACGGCACGTTGAAGTGCTCGGGGCGGGCGGCCTGGTACCCGGCGAAACCGTTCTGCTGGTAGGACAGCTCGCCGGACCTCAGTACCGGGCCCGCCAGCCGGTCGAGCATGGCGCGCAGCGTCGGGCGCTGGAAGAACTCCAGCACCGGGTACTCGTGCCCCAGCTCCTCGCGGACCCGGTTGAGCAGCCGCATCACCGAGACGGAGTGCCCGCCGAGGGCGAAGTAGCCGTCGTCGTCGCCGATGACGGAAGCCGGCTGGCCGAGTTCGGCCGACCACAGGGCACGCAGCCGTTCAGCCAGGTCCTGCTGAGGGGGAGTGGGTTCGGGTGCGAGGGCCGCGCGGTCGACTTTGCCGTTGACGGTCAACGGCAGAGCTTCGACCAGCGACCACGCCGTGGGTACCAGATAGGGCGGGACCTTTTCGGACAGCATGGCCTTGAGCCGCTCGACCAGGCCTGAGTGGCTGGTGCCCGGCGCGGGCACGACATAGCCGGCGAGATAGGCCTCGTCGCGGTTGTCGCGGTGGGCGAGCACGACCGCCTGGCCGGCGCCCGGCAGCGTGGCCAGCGCCCGGCTCGCCTCGGACGGCGAAACCCGGTAGCCGCGCACCTTGACCTGGTCGTCAGCCCGGCCGAGATACTCGTAGCCGTCCGGTCCGAGGCGGACCAGGTCGCCGGTGCGGTAGACGCCGCCGAACCGTTCGCCGCCGAGGTAGCCGAGTCCGACGGGCGGGCCCTCGACCACCAGCTCGCCGTCCACGATGGACAGTTGTGCGCCGTCGACCGCGTGGCCGATGGGGATCATGTCCGGGCCCTCCGGGCCGACGGTCGCGGCGGTGACCAGCACCGTCGTCTCGGTCGGGCCGTAGAGATTGGTGACGGTGTACGGCATGCCGGGCGCGGGGCGGCGGCGGAGCGCGTCACCACCGATCGTGAGGTGCCTCAGCGGCGGCTGGCCGGCGGCGGGCAGCCCGAGCAGCGCCTCACCCAGTGCGGTGGGCAGCAGGGTGAAGGTGATCCCAGCTTCGGCGTACCACCTGGCCAGAGCCTTGGTGTCCAGGCGCAGGTGCTCGCCGGCGATGGCGAGGCTCCCACCGGCCGTGAGCACGGGCCAGGTCTCGAACACCGAGGCGTCGAAACTCTGCCCGCAGACCAGGGCGCCACGGTCTGCCGGGCCGAGGCCGAAGTACCGGCCTGCCCACTGGCAGAGGTTGACGACACCCCGGTGCGCGATCTCCACGCCCTTCGGCCGGCCGCCGGAGCCGGAGGTGTAGATGACGTAGCACCGGTCGTCGGGTCCGATGGTCAGCTCGGGTGCCACCGGGCTGGAGTCTTCGGCGGGCTGGATCCAGCGTGTACCGGGCGGCAGATCCGCCGCACCGTCCACTGTGGTGAGTGTCAGGGCTGGGCGGGCGTCGGCGAGGATCGTGCCGACCCTGGCCTTGCCCAGGCCGGGATCCAGCGGCAGGTAGGCGGCACCAGCCTTGAGGACACCGAGCATCGCGACGATCAGCTCCGGCGAGCGGGGCAGCCACAGCGCGACCAGATCACGGGGGGCGACGCCCTCGGCGCGGAGCTGGGCGGCGACGGCGTTGGCCCGGGCGTCGAGGTCGCCGAAGGTCAGACCGGGGGCAACGGCCACGGCTTCCGGGGTGCGGCGCGCCCGGTCGGCGAGCCATCCCGGCACGGTCTCAGGGGCCGTCTTGGTGGTGAAGGCAGCCAGGCTGGCTTCGAAACGGTCGAGCAGGCCGTCGATCGTCGCCAGATCGAACAGATCACTGCTGTACTCCGCGTGCACCCGCACCCCGTCCGGCGCGTCCTTGAAGTGCAGCGCCAGGTCGGTGAGCGCCTTGTCCGGCCCGTACGGCAGCGGCTCGGCCGTCACGCCGGGCAGTTCCAGCCGGAACGGGTCGGCGGCAGCGTACTCGACCAGGGTCTGGAAGATCGGCGTGCGGTCCAGGTGCCGCTCGGTGAGCAGCTCCGCGACCAGCGCCTCGAACGGCACGTCCGCGTGGTCGTACGCGTCGAGTGTCGTCTCCCGTACCCGGCGCAGCAGCTCAGCTGTGCCCGGCTCGCCGGACAGGTCCAGCCGCAGAGCCAGCGTGTTCACGAAGAACCCGACGTGCTCCTCCGTGCCGGCCGGCCGGTCGGCGTACGGCGTGCCGACGATCAGGTCCGTCTGACCGGTCACCTGCCGCAACGCCGCCGCGTACCCAGCGACCAGCACCATGAACAGCGTGCAGCGGTGCTCCTTCGCGACCGCTCGCAGGGCAGCCGACAACTCCGGATCCAGCGTCCGGTACGTGGCCCGGCCCTGGCCCGACATCACCGCCGGGCGCGGCCGGTCGGCGGGCAGCGCGAGCACGGGCAGGTCACCGGCGAGCTGGCCGCGCCAGTAGGTCAGGTCCGCAGGGCGGTCGGGCCGGTAGTCCACAGTGGGCAGTTCCGGCAGCGACGCGCCCTGGTACAACGCTGACAGGTCCCGGCTCATCAGCACCGCGGAGACCTGGTCGACGACGATGTGGTGGAACGACAGGATCAGCACATGCTGGTCCGGCCCCTCGGTCAGCAGGCTGGCGTGGAACAGCGGGCCGTTCTCGAGGTCGAAGCGGCGGGCCGACTCGGAGCGCATCGCCTCCTCGACCGTGGCGTCCGAGCGCAGGAGCGGCTGAGGAGCAGGCGGATGGACACGGCGGCGGGGTTCACCGTCGCGTTCGGTGAAGGTGCTGCGAAGGGCTTCGTGGCGCGCGGTGAGCGCGGTCAGCGCCGCCGAGAGCGCTCCGATGTCGAGCGGGCCGGTGAGGCGGATCGCCTTCGGCTCGTTGTACGCGGTACCAGGGAGCAGCCGCTCGGACAGCCAGATCCGGCGCTGGGCGGACGTGAGCGGAAAGTCGGCAGGCACCTCGGGCAGCACGGCTGGGCTCGCGACCGGCTCGCGGCCGGCGGGCTGATCGGAAGCGAAGCGGCGGCGGAGCGCGTCGAGATGGGGCAGCGCGGCCGTCAGGCGCTCAGCCGGTACCCCGAAGTCGACCAGGGCGGCGATCTCGTCCACCCCGATCCGGCGCAGGTCCTCGACCACTGCCGCACACGAGTCCGGCGTGCCGATCAGCGACCGGGCGTCGCAGTAGCGGTCGTAGGCTCGCTCGAACAGGTAGTCCAGGTCGGCGTCGGCGGCCTCGGCGATGTCGAGGCTCCGGGCCACCTGGCCGAACAGGGCCAGCGACGAGCGCATGTACCTTTTCAGCGGCTCGAACGCCTCGGCCCGCGCCCGCTCGTGGTCCTCACCGAGATAGGCGTGCAGCAGGACGACGATCCGGCCGGCGTCCAGCCCGGCTGCTGCCCGCTCGCTGCGGTACAGGGCGATGTTGCTGGCGAGCTGCTCGACGTTCTGGGTCATCAGGTTCGTCACGACGCCCAGGCCCGAGGCCGCCGCCCGGCGGAAACTCTCGGGGTTACCGACGATCGCGGTGTACATCGGCGGCTCGGCCTGCACCGGGCGCGGATACAGCGAGATGGCGGTGTCCAGGCCGGTCCCGCCGCGCCGGGTCACCGCCTCGCCCCGCCACAGCCGCCGTACCTGGTCGAGGTGGTCGTACATCACCGACTGCCGGTCGGCGAAGTTGTCAGGGAAGAACACGAAGTCGTCGGGCTGCCAGCCGCTGGCCACGCCGATCCCGGCCCGCCCGCCCGACAGCCGGTCCACCATGGACCATTCCTCGGCCACCCGGACCGGGTCGTGCAGCGGGAGCACCACCGAGCCGGCGTTGAGCCGGATCCGGCTGGTTTCCCTGGCCAGCGCTGCGGCGAGCACCGCAGGGTTCGGGAACACGCCGCCGAACGAGTGGAAGTGCCGCTCCGGCAGCCACACCCCGCAGAAGCCGTGCTGGTCGGCGTACCTGGCAGCCGAGGCCATCACCTCGTACGGCTCCTCGGCGCCCTCAGCCGGGTAGTCGCCGAAGAAGTACAGGCTCATGTCCATCGCCTTGGGCGCCGGCGCCAGGCCGGCCGCACGCAGCTCGCCGAGCGCGTCCCGCACGGCGCTGACGAGCATCTCGATGTCGCTTTCGGCGTGCGCGGCGGACAGGTAGAACGTGCGCTGGTCGCCGACGTGCACGCCGCGCAGGGTGAGGTGCGGGTAGAGCAGGTCCAGCTCCGCAGGGTGCTCGAACCAGAACTGTGAACCGGAGTGCGCCAGCCGGACCGGATAGCCCTCGGCGGTGAAGAAGGCGTTCAGCTCGGCGGCGAGGCGGGTGGTCAGGGCCGTGAGCTGCTCCTGGAGGTGCGGGCTGTATTCGCGTACCCGTGTCAGCACGGCCTCAGCGGCGGCCACCGCGAGCGGATGCGCCAGAGCCGGCGCGGGAGCGGACTCGGGCAGCAGGCCGGACCGGCCGGTGATCGCGCCGACCGGCAGGCCGTTGGCCAGGGTCTCGCCGTGCACGACCAGGTCGGCGGTGAACCCGTGGGAGCCCGGCGCGCCAGCCACGTGCGACCGCAGGCCGGTGCGCCGCTCATCGAGGATCAGCAGGATGCCGTGCTGATCGGCCAGCGTACGAAGCTCGCGGAGGAACCCGGCCGGCTGCGTCTCGCCGAGTGGTTCGATCAGCACGGCCGCCACGTCCGGGCCGAGCAGGTCGTACGCTGCCGCGTCCCGCCCGGCCAGCAGGCTCGCCTCGTCGGCGTGACGTGCGTCGAACACCACGACAGTCCGCCGGCCGGTCGTGGCCCGCGCGATCCGGAGCGCCCCGGCCACGGCCTCCGCGCCCGACCCGGTGAGGACGGCGTGGTCCATCCCGGTCAGTTCGGCGAGCAGGCCGGGCACGTCACGGGAGTCCGGGGTGCCGAGCGGTGCCGGGGTGAGATCGCCGAGGAAGGCCGGGGCGTGCCCGAAGAGCAGCGCGCCGCCACCGAGGGCGATGTCCAGATAGGTGTGACCGTCGAGGTCGGTGAGCCGGGAGCCAGAAGCCTGCTGCCCGATGACCTGCGGGAACGCCGGGGCCGGGCCGCCACGGGCGGCGAGTGCTGCTGAGCGGGGCACCCGCTGCTGGTACCGGCGAGCCAGGTCCTCACGATGCGGTTCCGGCTCGGTGCCTGCCGTCGGGACAGGGGGAAGGGCTGCGAGCTGGCGGTCCAGCAGGTCCGCCGCCTCGGTGAGTGCCCGGATCTGGGCGCTGATCGAGGTCATCGGCCCTCACCAGCCGCGAACCGGGCCACCAGGCCGGACATCTCGGCCATCAGCGAGAGCTGACGCCCGGTGACCTGCCGGATCTCCTCCGCAAGAGCTTCGATCTCGGCCCGGGTGACGGGCCCGCCGGAGGCCAGCGGTGCAGAGACCGGCAGGGCGGAAGTCTTCGGGACAAAGACTGGCGGGGTAGCGGCCTGCGGGGCAGCGACCTGAGGTTCGGGGACCGCCGGGACAGCGACCACCGGCACGGGAACCGCCGGCACCGAAGGCGCTTCCGATCGCAGGGCGGTCCTGTCAGCCGACCCCGGAACCCGCTGGGCCGGCACGACCACCCTCGCCGCCAGAGCCGCTGACGGCTCCCCGGCACCCGCTTCCGGCAGCCCGGCCATCCGGGTCTCGATCAGGGTGGCGAGCCCGCGCGGCGAGTCGGCCTCCTCGAACAGTTCCCGCATCGACACCTTGACCGCGAACTCCCGTTCGAGGTCACGGACCATGTTGACCATGACCAGGGAGTCGGCGCCCAGCGAGGTGAAGGCCGTGTCGGGGCCGACCTCGCTGACCGGGCAGCCCAGGTGCCGGCCGGTCAGCTCGCGGATCCGGTCGAGTACCTGTACCTGCATCGGGGTCTCCTTGTGCTCGGGTGCCAGCCAGTGCCGGCGGCGCTGGAAGGGGTATGGCGGGATGTCTGTCCGGGTACCGCCGGTGCCGGCCAGGACGGCCGCCCAGTCGACGGCAGCGCCCCGGCTCCACAGCTCGGCGGCGGTGCGTTCCAGTTCCGGGCCGGTGAGCGGGCGGACGGTGAACGTCTCGTAGCCCGCCGCCGCGAGCCCGCCGCCCGGCGCTGGCGGGGCCGGCCAGTCCGCCCAGGACGGGGTCCAGCCGGCGGCCCGGAGTCCGGTACCCCACAGGACGGGGATCCTGGCCGGCTGCCAGGGTGCGGCGTCGAACGCGGCCCGGAAGGCTGGCAGGCTCGGCCGGTCTCCGAGCGGGACGAGCATGCCGTCGGTGTCGGTACGTTCCGCGTCGAGGCTGGTCCGCAGCGCGGCGAGCTGTCCGGCGGCGGCCATCGGCAGCGCCCCGGCCATACCGAGGGCCATGAACTCGCCTGCCACGGCGGCCGGCTCGATGCCGAGCTTCGTCCACTGTGCACACGTTTCCGCGGTGGTACCGGCAGGCACGACGAGCCCGATCCGGGGCGGCTCGCCGGCCTCGACGGCCGTCGCGTCAGCCAGGGACGCGGCGAGTTCGGCGGCGGTCGAGCCGGTGGCGGCGACGCGGTACCGGTGCTGCCCCTGCCCGACAGCGACACTCCACACCAGATCCGCGACGTCGTCGGTGACGCCGAGCCGGGCTGCGAGGGCTGAGGTCAGCTCCGTCAGGGCCGCCGGGGTGTGCGCCGACACCGGCAGCACTCCGGCCGCCCGGCTCCTGCGCGGCCGGGCCAGCACGGGTGCCTGTTCGAGGACCAGGTGCACGTTCGTCCCGCCGACGCCGAGCGAGGTCAGCCCGGCCAGCCTCGGACCGGTGCCGGCCCACGGCTCGGCGGCGAGCGGGATCCGGAACGGGCTGCCGTCCAGCGCGAGCGCCGGGTTCGGCCGGGTGAAGTTGGCCAGCGGCGGGATCTCGGCGCGCTGGAGTACGAGGATCGCCTTGATCAGGCTGGCCATGCCGGAGCAGGAGTCGAGGTGCCCGATGTTGGCCTTGGTCGAGCCGAGCGCGCAGTACGCGACCCGGCCGGTGTGCTCCCGGTACGCGGCGACGGCGGCGTCGAACTCGATCGGGTCGCCCTTGAGGGTGCCCGTGCCGTGCGTCTCCAGGTACCCGATGTCCCCGGCGTCGACACCCGCGACTTCCAGGCCGCGCAGCAGGGCCCGGGTCTGGCCGGCGGCGCTGGGTGCGGCGTAGGCCCGCTTGTCTGCGCCGTCGTTGACCACCCCGACGCCGCGGATCACCGCGTGGATGCGGTCGCCGTCGGCCAGCGCCCGGTCGAGCCGCTTGAGCAGTACTGCCGCGACGCCGTTGCCACCGACCGTGCCGTCGGCAGCCGCGTCGAAGGGCCGGCAGACGCCGGTCTTGGACAGGATCGAACCCTTGACGTACGTGTAGCCGGTGACCTGGGGGATGTGCACGGAGGCCGCGCCGGCCAGCATCAGGTCGCTCTCGCCGGTGAGCAGGGACTGGCTGGCCAGGTGCACGGCCATCGCGGACGTGGAGCAGCCGGACAGCACGCTGAACGCCGGCCCGGTCAGCCCGAGCCGGTAGGCGACCCGGGTGGCCACGAAGTCGGGATGGTTGCCGATCGCGGACTGCAGGGTGCTGACCGTGTCGTCCGGCCCACCGGCGGGGAGCACGTTGTTGAGCAGGTAGTTGTGCAGGGGATACAGGTGGTAGCTGGCTCCGGCCACCACCCCGATCCGCGTACCGGGGGACGACGCGTAGCCGCCGTCGGCCAGGGCCTGGTAACAGGTTTCCAGGAACAGCCGGTGCTGCGGGTCGGTACGGGCCGCCTCGGCGGGGCTCATCCCGAAGAAGCCGGCGTCGAAGTCGGCGACGCCGTCCAGAGTGCCCGAAACGGCCACCAGCCCGGGGGTCCGCTTCACGCCGGCGGCGTCGAGCTCGGCGGAGCTGAACCGGCGGACGCTGTTCACCCCGTGCCGGATGTTGTGCCAGAACTGGCCTGGATGGTCGGCCCCCGGGAGCCGGAACGCGAGCCCAACGACGGCGATCACGTGGCCGAGCATTACACAGAATCGCGGAGCCTAAAAGATCTTGAAGTGCGGCAAATATCACGGCACCGAAACGGATCCCCAGCTCAAACCCCAGAACAACCCTCCATATAGTACTCAGCCCGTGAGCCACCCCACCGAGAAACGGTCACGGACGGTAACGCTAGGCGACTGCGGTGATCCCCAGCGACGCGAGGAGTTCCTCCACCTTGGTCTTGATCTGGTCGCGGATGACGCGGACCGGCTCGATGCCCTGGCCGGCCGGGTCGTCGAGTTTCCAGTCCTCGTACCGCTTGCCAGGGAAGACGGGGCAGACGTCGCCGCAGCCCATCGTGATCATGACGTCGGAGGCTTCGGCGGTTTCGTAGTCGAGTACGCGGGGCTTGTTCGCGGTGATGTCGATGCCCACCTCACGCATGGCTTCGACGGCCACCGGGTTGATGGTCTCAGCGGGAGCCGATCCAGCTGACCGGACCTCCACAGCGCCACCTGCGAGGTGACGGAGCCAGCCTGCGGCCATCTGGGAGCGGCCGGCGTTGTGTACGCAGACGAACAGTACGGACGGCTTGGCTGTCATGACGTCTCCTGGGCGGGTGCGGGGTCGATGGCTTCGTGACCTGCGGCCGGGGCGGCCTGCGGGTACAGGGCGACCACGGCCGCCAGGCCGATCAGCAGGCCGAGGATCTGGAAGCCGGCGAATGCGGGTACAGAGGAGGGGTTGATGCCTGCGAAGGTGTCAGTGAAGGCACGGCCGATGGTGACAGCGGGGTTGGCGAAGCTGGTGGAGCTGGTGAACCAGTACGCCGCTCCGATGTAGGCACCCACGGCCGGAGCGGCGATGGCGGCCCGGCCGGTACGCACGAGCGAGAAGATCAGCAGGACGAGCCCCGCCGTGGCCAGTGTTTCGCCGAGCCACAGGTGGCTGTCGTCGCGATCCTTCGCCGACATGGTGACCGCTGGCAGGCCGAAGGTCAGGTTGGCCAGGATCGCGCCCGCGATCGCGCCGCCGATCTGAGCTGCGATGTAGGGGCCGAGATCCCGGGCAGCGAGGCCGCCGCCGCCAGACTTGTGCAGCCACCAGTCCGCGATGGACACCACCGGGTTGAAATGGGCACCGGATACCGGGCCGAAGATCAGGATCAGCACGGTCAGGCCGAGGACGGTGGCGGTGGAGTTCTCCAGGAGCTGGAGGCCCACGTCGCCGGGGGAGAGGGTCTGGGCCATGACACCGGAACCGACGACAACGGCGACGAGCAGCGCCGTACCGAGGAATTCGGCGAACAGGCGGCGGGGCAGGGCCTGCATCAGCACTCCCTCCGGTTACCCGCCGACTGCCGGGCCCGTTCGCCCAGGTCGGAGAGCGTCCCTGCGGCGGCATCGAAGGGCTCGGGGATCAGCCGGTAGTAGGTGAACCGGCCGTGCGGCTCGGCCTTCACCAGTCCCGCCTGCCGCAGGGCGCGCAGGTGGTTGGAGACGTTGGGCTGGGTGGTGCCGAGGTCTTCGACCAGGTGGCACGTGCAGGCCGGCCCGGCGGCGAGGATCTCGATGATCTGCGCGCGGGTCGGGTCAGCGAGGAGCCGCAGCAGATCAGGGGCAGCTGATATCACCATGTGCTGATAACACCCGCAGGGCACACCCCCGGTCAAATTCTTGATCATGAACTTCTGGTGTACCGGCGCAGGCGGGCGGCATCCTCACTGTGCCCGCGCTGCCGTGAACGTCCCGACGTTGAGCAGGGCGGACAGGGCGGCGAGCTTCTCCGGCACCGCCCGGTACCAGACCCAGGTGCCGCGCCGGTCGCCTTCGATGAGGCCGGCCTCGCGCAGGCTCTTGAGGTGGTGGGAGATGGTCGGGCCGGACAGGTCGAAGGCCGGGGTCAGGTCGCACACGCAGATCTCGCCGTCGTCCGCCGACGCGATCATCGACAGCAGCCGCAGCCGGACGGGGTCCCCGAGGGCCTTGAAAGCCGGGGCGAGGTCGGCTGCCGCCTCGGCGGAGACCGCCTGGCTGGACAGCGGCGTGCAGCACGCTTCGGCCGCGACTGGCGTGAGGGTGAGGACTGGCCCCTGCTTCGACATGCCTCTAGGTTGACAGATTTCGAAACAGGCGGCAAGCTCGGGTCACTGCTTTGAGATTCATCTAACTAGGGAGTGATGATGCGTACCGAACCCACGATCAGCACCGGCGGTTTCCTCGGCGACCCGGCCGAGGCCCTCAACCCGCCTGCCGCGACCGGCGGCTGCTGTGGCAGTGCCCCCTCCGCCACGGCCACGGCGGTCGCCGAGCCGGTCAGTACCTGTTGCGGCACGGTCGCCGAGGCGAAGGCCGAAGGGTCGTGCTGCGGGTCTGAGGCCAAGGCGGAGGCCGTCGCGGCCGGTACCGGCTGCTGCGGATGACCAACGTGCAAGCGCCGGGGCCGGTTACCGCCGGCCCCGGCGCCCCTTCTGCTGAGCGCCTCACCGCCACCGTCGCTGCCCTCGCCGCGCCGGAGTTCACCGGCCGGCGAACGGGAACCCCCGGCGGGCGCTCCGCCCGGGAGTACCTGGCCGGGCAGCTACGGCAGGCCCGGGCCCGGGCGTCCCTGGAGGAGTTCGCGGTGCCGGCGGTGCGGGAGTTGTACGCGACCCCCGCTGCCGTGTGGACCACTCCAGACGGCGCGTCGCACACGCTGGCCCATCGGCGGGACTTCGCCGAACACCTCGCCACCGCAGACGTTCCCGGCCTGCGCCCTGGCCCGCTCGCCGCCGGGACAGATCCCGGCTGGACGGGCCGCTGGGTGCTCGTACCCGCCTTGACACCGGAAGTGATCTCGCAGGCCCAGGCGGCCGGCGCTGGGCTGCTGGTACCACGCGGGACGGACGAGGCCGGGTGGATGCCGAAGA
The DNA here is from genome assembly GCF_000379825.1 of Longispora albida DSM 44784. Lineage (GTDB taxonomy): Bacteria > Actinomycetota > Actinomycetes > Mycobacteriales > Micromonosporaceae > Longispora > Longispora albida. Next base: position 416,536 of record NZ_KB903825.1, on the reverse strand, counting down.
TGATCGCCGGCCCCGCCACGGCCCCGGTCCCGATACTCGGCATCCGCCACGACCTGCACCAGCGGATGCTCGCCGAGCGCGGGGAACTGTCCGCCTCGGCCCCGGTCCGCACCGTCGCTGTCACGGGCACGAACGTGCACGGTGTGTTGGCGGACCCCGCTCCTGGCGGGGTCTCAGTACTGCTGACCGCGCACTACGACGGCGTCGGCGACGACCCTCAGCAGCGCTTCCCGGCAGCTGGGGACAACGCCTCCGGCTGCGCGGTGATCCTGGAAGCCGCCCGCATCCTCGCATCCGTGCTACCGGCCGGGACGGGGCTGGCGGTGGCGTTCCTGGACGCCGAGGAAGCTGGCGCCTGGGGTTCCGCCCATCACGCGCCGCAGGTGACGGCAGGCACGTACGTGATCAATGTGGACGGCGCGGCAGAACTGGCGGACGCCGCTGCCGTGGAGGCGGGGGCCCGGCCGGGCCGCTGCTGGCCGCGCTCGACGCGGCAGGGCGGCAGGCGGGAGTGCCGCTACGGGCAGCGCCCATGCCCTCGGACAACCGCCGCTACGCCGCCGCCGGGCTGCCCTCGGCAGGGATCGGAATGGGAATGCCCGGCTACCAGACCCCCGCCGAGACGATCGATCGTGTCCAGCCGGAGACCCTGGTCGCGGCAACCCGGCTGGTCCTCGCGACGGTGAGGCGGCTGGCGGGCATGGCGGCGCGGTAGCCGCGCGGGGGATCGGCGGGATAGTCTTCATCGTCTATCGGCGATAAACGATTATCCTGGAGGTGCGGGCGGATGGAACTCCTCGACCGGAGTGAGGCCGAGACGTACGCGACGTGGTTCAGGGCGCTGTCGGACCCGACCCGGGTGCAGATCCTCGAGCTCCTTGCCCGCGAGGACCGTCCGCTGAGCGTGGGGGAGATCGTCGCCGCGGTCGGGCTGGCGCAGTCGACGGTCTCCCAGCACCTCAAGATCCTGGCGGGCGTGCGGTTCCTGCTGGTCGAGCCGGATGGCAACGCCCGCATGTACCGGGTCAACGAGCGTTGCCTGAGCCGGTTCCCGAGCGCGGCCGACGTGGTCATGGGCAGGCCTGCGCCGGATGCCGGGGATGCCTGCCCTGAAGTGTGACCGGGGCCACCGGCCGAGCTGCCTTGACAATCATCAAATTAGGCGAGAGTCTAATCAGGCAACGAGTTAGAGAAACGTCGAATCAAGGAGCGCGATCATGTTCGCCCTGCTGCACCGCATCGCCGCCCACCGCACCGCAGCCATCGCCGCAGGCGTCCAGTTCTGCGAGACCTGCTCGGAGGGCGTCACCACCGCCTCCCAGCGCGCCGAGGCCCGCCTGGCCTGCGCCCACGAGAAGGCCGTCACCGCCGGCTTCCGGTTCTAGAACCCTCCCGTCCCGAACCCGAAAGGCAGTACCACGATGAGCAGCATCCCGGCCGCCACCCACCCCGTCGTCGTCATCGGCGCAGGCCCCGTCGGCCTCGCAGCCGCCGCGAATCTCGCAGAGCGCGGCCAGGACTTCCTGGTACTGGAAGCAGGCCCCGCCGCCGGTGCGTCGATCAGCCAGTGGGGGCACGTGAAGCTGTTCAGCCCGTGGCGCTTCGACATCGACCCGGCCGCCCGCCGTCTCCTGGAGGCGGACGGCTGGACCGCCCCGGACCCCGCGGGCCTGCCGACCGGCGCCGAGCTCGTCGAGAACTACCTCGCGCCGCTCGCGAAGCTGCCAGCCCTGGCTCCGTACATCCGCTACGACGCGCAGGTCACCGCGATCAGCCGCCTCGGTATCGACCGGGTCCGCACCGCCGGCCGCGAGAACACCCCGTTCCTGATCCGCCTCGCCACCGGTGAGGAGATCACGGCCCGGGCCATTGTGGACGCTTCTGGTACCTGGCGCACCCCCAACGTCCTGGGCGCCTCCGGCCTGCCAGCGCACGGTGAGCACGAGCTGGGCGCGTTCATCGACCACGCCCTCCCGGACGTCCTCGGCGCGGACCGCGAGCAGTACGCCGGCCAGCACACCCTCGTCGCAGGGGCCGGGCACTCGGCAGCCAACACCCTCCTCGCGCTTGCCCAGCTCGCGGAGGAGGAACCGGGCACGCGGGTCACCTGGGCGATCCGCGCGTCCAACGCTTCCCGCTCGTACGGAGGCGGCGACGCCGACGCCCTACCGGCCCGTGGCGCGCTCGGTACCCGGCTGCGCAACCTGGTCACCGAGGGCAAGGTCGAGCTGCTGACCGGGTTCTCCACCCGGGCGGTCCGGAAGGCCGGTACACAGGTGACTGTGGAGAGTGCCGGCGGGCAGGCCGTGACCGTCGACAAGGTCGTGTCCGCCACCGGTTTCCGCCCGGACCACTCGATCGCCACCGAGCTGCGCCTGGACCTCGACTCCGTCATGGGCTCGGCCCGGGAGCTGGCCCCGTTGATCGACCCCAACGAGCACTCCTGTGGCACCGTCCCCCCGCACGGCGAAGCCGAGCTGTCCCACCCCGAACCCGGCTACTACGCGATCGGCGTGAAGTCCTACGGCCGCGCCCCGACGTTCCTGATGGCCACCGGCTACGAGCAGGCACGCTCCGTCGTCGCGGCACTGGCCGGCGACTGGGAAGCCGCCCGCAACGTCGAACTCGACCTGCCCGAGACCGGTGTGTGCTCCACCAACCTCGTCTACGGCGGCGAAGAAGACACCGCGGACTCCGGCTGCTGCGGCCCGGCCCCGGCCGAGCAGGCCGCCGGCTGCGGTACCGAGGCCAGCTCCGGATGCGGCACCCCGGCGCCGGCTGAGCCGAAGCGTGGCCTGGCCACCGGCATCTCCGGCGGCCTGCTCGCCGCACCGATCAACCTCATCGACGTCAGTACCGCCCCGGCCAGCAGCAGCGGCTGCTGCGGCTCATGACCCACCCCGCACCGCTGGCCGCCACCCGTACCCCGGGCGGCGGCCAGCACCACACCCGGGAGGGCCTGGCCCTGATCGGCGCGCTCGCCGTCACCCAGACCATCGGGTACGGCGTCCTGTTCTACGTCTTCGCCGTCTTCCTCACCTCCGTCACCCGCGACCTGCACACCACACCCGCCGTCGTCACCGGGGCACTCACCCTCGGAATCCTCGTCACCGCCGCAGCGTCCGTACCCGCCGGGCGATGGCTGGACCGGCACGGCGGGCGCGCCCTCATGACCGCGGGTTCGGTGCTCGCCGTCATCAGCGTGCTGGCCTGGTCACAGGTCCGTACCCCGGCACAGCTCTACGCGGTGTTCGCGCTGATCGGCCTGGCCTCGGCGATGGTGCTGTACGAGCCGGCTTTCGCCGTCGTCATCCGCCACTTCGCGCAGTCCCGCCGCCAGGGCGCACTTCTCGCCGTCACGCTCGTCGCCGGATTCGCCAGCAGCATCTTCCTGCCCCTCGCCGGGCAACTCGAAATCCACCTCGGCTGGCGCAACGCCGTTGTAGTACTCGCGGCCATCCTCGCCGTCACCATTCCGTTGCACGCCTTCGCCGTCCCCAAGCGGCACACCGTGCAACCGAAGACCAGCACGGAGCCCGGCGACGGTCAGCGGCGGCAGATCGTGCACACCGCGCTCCGCGAAAGGGGTTTCTGGCTGCTCACTCTCGCCTTCCTGGCCCAGGGCGCAGCCGTCGCCGCGATCTCGGTACACCTGATCGCCTACCTCACCAGTCGTGGCCACAGCCCCGCTTTCGCCGCCACCACCGCCGGCCTGCTCGGCGTTCTGTCCGTGACCGGCCGCATCCTCACCACCGGCGTCACCCGCCGGCTGCCCATCGGCCTGGTCACCGCCGCCGTGTTCGCGCTGCAAGCCGCAGCCGCCGCAGCCCTCCCAGCGCTCGGAGGGACGAGGGCCGGGGCGATCATCTGCGTGACAGCCTTCGGCCTCGGGTTCGGTGTCGCCGCCATCGCACGGTCCGCCATCCTCGCCGCCCGTTACGGGACCACGGCCTACGCCACTCTTTCCGGCGCGCAGGCCTTGCCCATCACCCTCGCCAAAGCCGCCGCACCCCTCGCCGCAGCTGGAGTCGCGGCGGCTAGCGGTTACAGCACCGTTCCCGCTGCGGCCGCCGGGGCCTGCGTCCTCGCCGCCGTCTGCTTGTTCACCGCCAGGCAGCCAGCAGGCTAACGACACCGCAGGTGGGAGCGGCCGCGAACGCCGGCGAGGATGCCCAGCAGGCTGGCCGACTCGACTCCGGTGGTGCCAGCATGGATTTCATCACCTTGATCGAGCACCAGCGTGTCACCTGCATCGGGTACCGGCCCTCGCCAGCGTCGATCGACGGCCCTCTTGCGTTATGTACTTGGAGCGCCACTCGGGCCGGCGTCAGGTCGTATCGCTAGCTGCCGCAGCCAGCCACCACGCCCGACGGCCTGCCAGCGCAGGTGGAAGCCGCAGCGTTCCAGCAGAGCCGCGATCTCCTCGGGCGAGTGCCGGGCGGTGAACTGGGTGTGGTCGCCGTCGGTCTCCCAGCCTTCACCGTGGCCCTCGCGGACAACCAGCGCGAGGACACCACCGGGCCGCAGGACCCGCGCGACCTCCACCAGTGCGGGCTCGACCAAGGTCCTGGGCAGATGCTGCATGACGGCCACCGACCACACCGCGGTGAAGGTCGCGGCGGCGAACGGCAAATGGAGCAGGTCCGCACGCAGGAGCGACCCCGCCGAACGACGCGCGGCCTGAGCCAGCATCCCCGCCGAGACGTCCAGCCCGACCGCGCGAGCGCCTCGGGCATGCCAGGCGGCCAGGTCCCGGCCGGCGCCGCAACCGTGGTCGAGCACCAGGCCGTCCGCTCCGCCGGCCGCGGCGACGTCGTCCATCATCGCCGCGATCGGCGGCGGTGCGACGGCCCTGGCTTCGGCGTACTCCCCGGCGACGCGGTCATAGGCCGCCTGAACGCGATGGGTGATGTCATGCACCAAGCGACTCTAATAGATCATGAAGCCCGCCGTGGTACCGAAGCATTGCTCCCCGGGCCATGATGGACGGTGAGCAATGTCTCCACAGTGGACCGGACTTCGGAGGCGCAATGGGCGGGGTGAAGTGGGCGCTGGACCACCCGGGCGCGATGATCCTCCTGGCTGTCGCCCTCCTGGCGGTCCTCGGGGCAACGGTGGATCGAGTACTGAAACGCCTGCGCGCTGGTCGCAGGTCCTGGCCTCGTGGCTGGAGGTGGCTGTGCCGGGTAGGCCAGCACACGCCCGCAGGACGGCATTCCCAGCTGGAGTCCGCGACGGACCCGTGCCGGTACGAATGGCGGTGCGCAAGCTGCGGCCGGCTGGGGTCGGCCGGGTTGATCCACGATCACGGCCCAGCCGGTGGGAAGGACCCGTCGTGCGTACGGATCGCCGTGTGCCGCCGATGTGGCGATGAACGCCGCGACACCGACCACCGGGTCAGAGCGGTTCTCGGAGCGGACCTCGACGGCGAGGACCGCAGCCGGATCCCGGCGTGGAGGACGGTCGAGGCCTGCGACGTCGTCGAGATCTGCGTTGACTGCGGCAACTGCGACATCGCCACATTCCAGCAGCACGACCCGGAGTCCACGGATTTCAGCCATCGCTGCCGGCGCTGCGGGCACTGGGACGCAGACGACGCCGACTGACCGGCCGGGCCCGCCCCCTGGGGCACGAACCCGGCCGGCTTCACGTCAGACCAAGCTGACCAGCAACTCTGCGAAGGGCTGCGGTCGGCTGAAGTAGCCGACGTGCGAACTGTCCAAGGTGTACACCTCGAAGGGGTTTTCTGGGGTGAGCGCGTCCGCCCTGGCGATCATGTGATCCTGCACGGCCAGCGCGATGCCCTGGTCGGCGGTGAGCCGGACGAAGCTGTGCGGGACCCGTCCCCAGCCCTCGGCCCGGACCAGCGCCGCCGGCTCCAGCACCGAGTAGTTCTCGTCCGGGTCCAGCGAGTCCAGCAGCGCCCGGAACTGGTGATCGGTGCCGTCCGCCATGATCGCGGCCTTCAGAACGGCGAACAGCTCTGGATCGGTGTGCCCGGCCCGCCAGTTCAGCCGGGCCACTCCTGGTTCCGTCACCGGCACGGCGATCCGGGCCGCCGCCGCGTCCAGCAGGTTGTCGTCGGCCACGCCCCACGGCTCGGTCAGCATGGCCGGGTCACTGAGGCACAGTGCGGACAGGTAGACGACGCGGTCGAGCAGCTCCGGAACCGCGTTGGCGACGGCGCTGATCGTCAGGCCGCCGAGGCTGTTGCCGACCAGCACGACCGGCCCGTGCCCGGAAAGCCGGCGCACGATCCGTTCCACATGCCGCACGTTGTCCTGCAAGGTGATGCCACGCATCGGGGATGGTTCGGCGGCCAGTGCCGCCGCGTCCTGGGGTTGGCGGAAGTAGCTGGCGGGGCCGCCGGCGGTGTCGCCGTGCCCTGGCAGATCGACAGCGTAGGAGCGGTGGCCGAGCAGGGCCAGCTCGTTCTGCAGCGGACCCCAGGCCCGCGCGTTACTGGAACCGCCGTGCACGAGTACGAAAGTGGGGCGCGAAGATGCGCGCATGGTGAATCCTTGTCATCCGGAGACCAACGGTGGACGTGGGACCCGGGACGCCGGCGAGGCCAGCACCGGGTCAGCGCGCCGACCGGGTGCGAGTGGCCTGCCAGTTGTGGATGACTGAGCACATGAAGATCATCTTAGCGGGTACGCCGTCGCAGGCAGTGTGCCTAGTGCGGGAGGACGTGCCCGGCGACCGGCGTCTCCTGCATACCTGACGGCAAATCGGACGGCTCATAACCTCCGAGTCCGGCGACACGGTCCTGGGAGGCATTCAAGGATGCCAACCGTGCTGTTGGCTGCGGAGTAGCTGAGCGGATGTCGTCGATGACGAGTCATGGACAAGGCGCTCATGCCTGGCACGGCTGTCGCTCGCACCCCGACGGCATCGATGCCGTCGTCTTCGCCTACCCCCAATCGCCTGACACCGGCGACCTGCGCGAGGCACTGGGCATCCTCGCCGCCGCACCAGACACCACCCCCGGCCTGCGCAACGCCGCACTGCGAGAGCTACGCCGTATCACCCATGACGTCGCCGTAAACCGAGGTCGCGCCATGGGCGGTACGGTGCGGGCGGCGGCTGGGAACGCGGGACGGGGCGGCGCCAGCTGTGGCGTCGCCCCGTCCGGGTCGAGCGGGTCAGAGCAGCGCGAGGTCCACCGCGTCGGCTATGGCCTGCATGCCGGCGTCTTTCGGGTGCAGCCCGTCGCCGCCGTCGTACTCGGTCCGCATCGCGTCCGGGTCGGCTGGGTCGGAGAGCGCCCGGTCGAGGTCTACGACCCCGTCGTACTCGCCCGAGGTGCGAATCCACGTGTTCACCGCGTCGCGGATCGCTTCCTTCTCCGGTGTGTCGTAGCCGTACTGGTTGCCCTTGACCGGGGTCATCGTCGCGCCCAGCACCCGGACGCCGCGCTCGTGCGCCGCCCGGATCAGCCGGCGGTGCCCGGCGATCAGGTCGTCGGCGGTGATCACCGGGGACGGTCCGCAGCCGAAGTCGGTGCCGGCCGTTCCGATGTCGTTGATGCCCTCCAGCACGATCACGGTCCGCACACCCGGCTGGTCGAGCGCGTCCCGGCGGAACCGGTGCAGCGCGCTCTCGCCGAAGCAGGTCGTGTCGCTGAGCACCCGGTTCCCGCTGATCCCGGCGTTGACGACGCCGAGCCTGCGGTGGGTGCCGGCGAGGCGGGCGGCGAGCCGGTCGGGGTAGCGCCGGTCGGTGTTCGCGGTGGAGAACACGCCGTCGGTGATCGAGTCGCCGAACGCGACCACGGTGCCGCGCGAGCCGCCGCTGACGTCGACGCCGGACAGGAAGTACCACGAGTGGCTGCCGCCGTCGGTGAACCCGCCCTGGTCGAACAGGTGGTCGCCGGCCGCCCGCCAGGTGGTGGTCAGGCCGGTCTCGTGGAACGTCGCCGGGCCGGTGGGGACCGCGAAGTACAGCGTGACGGTCAGCTTGTCGAGCGCGTCGACCTTGAGATGGACGTCGTCACTGGCCAGCGATCCGCCGGCAGAGATCACCGTCGACGCGGAACGGCCGAAGGTGAGCCGCCGGACCGTACCGGGCAGCACCGCAGGGCCGTCGCCGGCCTTAGCAACGGTCGCCCCGGCCAGCCGGAGCGGTGCGGTGCCGTACTGGTTGGACAGCCGGATCCGGACCCGGGAGCCAGCGGCGGTAACCCGGACGACCTGCCGGACCGACTGGTCGGCGAAGCCCTCCATGGACCAGTTCGGTCCCTGCCAATCGGCGCCCGGCATCGGGTGCTGCGGCGCCGTGGCCCAGCCGGCGACCCATGGCCGGGCCGGAGCCGCGCCGGCGGTGCCGGGCACGGCGACGGCGGCGGCGAGGACCGCCACGGCGAGCAGACGGGAGGTCAATCTCATAAGGAGTGTCCTTTACTTCGATGTTGATCTTGAAGCTAACGTGCGAACGCTACGGCCGCATCCACCTTTACGAACGCGGCGAGCGACTCCGTCTCGGTGGCCTGGGCCGGGCTCAGCGGGCGGGCCGGAGTGAGCAGCACCCGGCCGCCGGGCAGTTCCCGCACCCCCTGCACGAACCCGTGACCAGGAACGCCGGCCGCATGATCGAGCCACCCGGCATCACCAGCGCCCGGTCGGCGTCGGAGATGATCCGGCTCCGGACCAGGTGCGGTTGAGGACGTGGCAGTTGATCGGCATGCGCTCACGCTATGCGGGATTCCGGTCACTTCTTGACCGCTATTCTGCGGTGATCGCGAGTTCGGATCAGAGAGCGTAATCAGGCTGCGTCTTCTGAGCCGAACTGCCGATCAAGCCACCGTCAGTGCTCAGGTGTCGATCCTGCCGGGTTCGGCCGTGGAGGCGGAGCCGGAGGCCCAGGTACCGTTGCGGGCCTCGCTGGACATGGGTCTGGTCGATGTTTCCGCCCGAGGCGCCAGGCCCCGTTGTGGCGCACGCCGGCGCTGCCGCCGGGCGCGGCGAGCGAGAAGATCAAGTCGCCTATGGAGGCGGGCTACGTCAACAAATGCGGATTCCACATCGTCGAGTACTTCAGCAAACACCACCCCGACCCCCACACAGTCGAAGCCAGCCGCCACGGCGGCCACCCCCCGATCGACGACGAGGAGTTCTTCAGATTCGTGAAAGTGATGAAGGAGTAGCGTCCGCCCGGCCGTGCCCGGACGGTTCAGTGAGGACCTGCAAGCTGACGGGGCTGGTGACGTGCGGGCCGTGCGGTCGGCGGATGGACGCGCACTGGGTCAACGGCCGGGCAGGCTGCCGTTGCCAGCACGGCCGCACCAGCTCAGCCAAATCTGCTGAAGACAGAATCAGGAATCTGTACCAACGAGGGGACCGGATTCTCGAGTGGCTCCGCGGCTTACTTCAGGAGGTTGCTGACCCGGCTGCTTACCTGCGCCCCCAGGAAGCGGTCGTCGTCTGTCACCGAGGCCGGTGGGAGCTCTCGCCCAGAGAGGAGGAGAAGCAGAAAGCCCCGACCAGATCAGCTGCAAAACCGCTACAACCGACCCTGCCGGGACTGTAACCCCAAGATCTATATGGGGTAATTGAGTGTCCGAAGGGGGACTTGAACGCGCCCCAGTAGCACCTGTGCCACACACAGGTGTTCATGTGGTCAAACTAGCTGATACTTCCGCGACTGTCAAATATGGACTGGACGCGACGATTCACTTCGCCGATCCAGCCGGTTGTATGGTCGTTGCAGGGCTGGCGAGATTTCACTGCGGAGATTGGCCTACTTACGTGATGTGATGGCTCAAGAATCCAGTCATTCTTCCCCTGCGCAGGCGGCAGCAAACCCGGCACGTACGACGGGGCCGCCGCAGCGGTTCAGGCTGCCCGAACCGGCCAGCCACCCGCGCTATGAGATCATCCAGCCCCAGCGACTACCCCGCGATCTCATTCACGCCAATCACAACGAACATCCATGCAGGACGGCAACGGGGAAAGTAGAGCCACCCAGAACGTCCCGGGCATCGGTGGCCACGATGGCGATGCCGCCATCAGTGCTACAGCCATTGCAGCCAGAACTAGCGGACCACCAGCCGAGGGACCGCCTGCTATACAGGCGATCCCTCGTATCGATGCACATTGCATTCAGCCCTATAGGGCACCTATGTCTAGCTGTCTACGAAGACTCGCGACCTTCGACCGCTAGAGCCCTATCCATCAACTGCGCAGCTATGTCATCCCAGTCCGGGCCGTGCAGCACGAGATCATTGGCGGCCTCACGCAGGAGTTCAGCGTCTTGTGGTCGCTGAAGACAAGCGAGGCGGTAGGCCAGCAATCGAGCCCAGACGGGCAAGTACCAGCCACGCTCTTCAAGACTGACATGCAGCATATGGAGAATGGCGTCCGCGTCGGCGTAAGCGATTGTTTCGATGTATTCAACCGCGAGCGCACCGATGCGCGGGTCACCATCCGACTGAAGCTGCCCAGTCAGTTGCCGAGCCGCAATGTCAAGGGGGTCCACACTCATCACCCACACACCTTCCCCTATGACCCAGCTGGCCAATAGGTCGCTACACTTACTTTGCCAGGCAGGCTGATCACGCGATATCCGACAGCATACTGTCCGTTGATGACGACAGCACCTTCATGTGGTCTGGAAGCAGGAAGGCTGTCGAGCTTTGTCATCAGATCATCCATGATACTGGATTCGATATCGTCTGGGGTAAGGCCCGAGCCGCCAAAGTCCCGCTTCACGCCGCCAGGACCTGTGTGCGCTCGATCGAAGCCGTGGCCAGTCTTGAACTCGAACTGCGTCTCCCCGCGGCTTGCGTATCTGTAGCGAGTTCCACCTTTCTCAACTTGCACAAATACGTCGGCAGCCTTGCCGGCTTTCGCCAGATCCCCAGCGCCAGCCAAGACCTTTCCCACCTTACCGGCCGGAATAATGCCTGCAGCGCCGAGAGTGGCAGCCACGTAGTGGCCCTTGCTGGCGTCGCGCTTCGCAACGATGAGTGCAGATGGGATTCCAATGACCGGAATCCAGCTGAAGAGTTCATGGAACTCCTCGTCTTGCTTCTTGAGTTCAGCCTCGGCCCACTTCCTGTATTCCTTGGGGAAGTTGTGCTGAATGAAGGACTGCCTGACAGAAGCTCGCTCGTTGCGGCTCAGCGAGTCGACGTGCCTGGTCGGATACAGGAACGTGGCGACTTGGATCTCAGTGAGCGGGTTGCCGGGGCTGACGTCGATGGGCCGGCCATGGTTGGAGTTGTTGTCGTCCCAGCCACTACAACCCATACCCTCGCAGCCGTCAGGAGCTTCGTCGGGGCTCTGCGAGTTGTCACACTTATCCCACATGTTTCCATCGCCACATTCGGGCCGGAGTCCAGTGGGATCACTCATGCTGATGGGATTGCCGTTGGCGTAGGTGTAGCCATTCATCTGCTGGGGATCCTTGGTGTCAAGGATCGGGTCAACGGAGATGAACCGTCCGGCGGTTTGGTCGTACTCGCGCGCTCCGATGTGGACGAGGCCAGTCGGGTCGTTGGTACCTCCGACGAAGCCCTTGTCGCCTGGCCATGCGGTCGGCGCGGTGCCTCGGCTTTCGCCGTACGGCGAGGCCCGGCGGAACTGCACCGACAGGTCCGATGCCTTGAAGGCCATGGTGTTGGTGCCATGGTGATCAGTTGCCAGCCACGTCACCCCAGCCACGGTGCGGACTGCGACGGTGGCTCCGCCGTGCGTGTAGTACCGGGTTCCGGTCAGGGCCTGTGAAGAGTTGTCCAGGCGCACTTCGCTGGAGCCGAGATAAAGAGTCGTACCCGTCGTGTCACGCCGGAGGATGCGCGTGCCGTCGGCTGCGTACACGAAGCTGTGGGTCGCACTACCTTCGGTGAGCTTGGCGAGCTTGCCGAAGATGTTCCACTCCAGTGCCTGGGTACTGGTCCCATTGGGCCGGGTGGTCGTGTTGCCGGTGACGTCGTAGCCGTAGGCGTCGGTCCGGTCTGCGCCAGGGCCGGTGGTGCGCACCGAACGGGCGGCGTGAGGCTGGGCTTGGCCCGCAGCAGCGTAGACGTACGTCCTGGTTGTGTCACCGGTGCTGGCGTGCCGGGTCTCGCTGAGCCGGTTACCAGTGGTGTCGAAGGTCCAGCTGTGCCAGTACGGTGCAGGCCCGCCGATTGTGGTGTTGCCAGGTGCCTGGCTGCAGTCGGGCGTGGTGCTTCCAAGCGTCCATGCGTCGGTAAGACGGCGGGCGTGGTCGTACCGGAAGCACTGGGTCTCGGCTGCAGCTGCCTTGGGGGCCTCCGAGATCTGTGTGATGTTGCCGATCGGGTTGTAGGTGTATGTGGTCTTGCCCTGCTGCATGCCGGTGGCCTGACGTTCGGCCAGGGTCTGCTGCAGTCGGCGTGAGCCGTCTTCGTAGTAGGAGGACAGCCACAAGCGCTTGGTGGCGTTGGTTGTCGTGGTGAGTTCGAGCTGGGTTTGCTCGCCGTAGCTGGTGTAGGTGGTGTTGGTGACGTACGGCGTCTGCCCGGTCGTCTTCAGCGGCAGGCCGAGGGGCGTGTAGCCGAACGTGAGAGTTTCTGCTGGCAGGTCGCCAGCTGCTGGCAGGCTTTGCGTGGCCACGGAGCCGTCGATGTTGAAGGTGGAGCCGAAGGCGTAGGTCCCGGCGAGTTTGCCTTCCGAGGCCGGAATGGTGACCTTGGTACCGGTGGGCCGGTAGGCCTCGTCGTAGCCCGTGGTCTCAGTTGTGTAGGCGTTGCCGTTGTTGAAGATGGTGCTGGATGTGGCAAGGCCCTTGTAGAGGGTGTCGTATGTCCATTTGGCCAGCAGCTGGCCGGTCTGCGAGCCGGCTCGGACCGACGTCTTACGCCCCAGAGTGTCGTAGTTGAACGCGAGGGTCTTGCCGCGTGCGTCAGTGGTGGTTAGCAACTGGGCGGCGTCGTCGTAGGTGCTGGTGCTGGCGCCCTTGTCGGGATCGGTCGAGGAGATCAGCCGACCCCGGATGTCATAACCGTAGGTCCAGGTATTTCCGGCCGGGTCGGTGACCGTGGCGAGCGCGTCCTGCTTGGTGTAGGTGTATTTGGTGGTGTCATAGGTTCCCGACGGCGAGCCGGATCTGTACCGCCGGACTTCGGAAGTCCGCCCACGCGCGTCGGTGTACGTACTGGCCGCAGCGCCACCCTGGGGCGGAGTCACGTCGACATGGTCACCGAAGTACGCGGTTGTGGTGCGCCATTTCTCGGTGGCGTAAACCCAGAACGTCTCGGCGATGGCCCGGCCCGCGCCATCGAAGGTGACGACGGTCTGGCCGGGCACCTCATTGTCGTTCGCCGTGACCAGACTGTTTCCAGGTGCTGCGGTGTTGTAGTACGGGCCGTTCTTCTTGAATGCCTGGCCGCGGCTGTTGTACTTGGTCTCAGTGATCAGGCGTCCGCCGTTGGGGCTGGCGGTCTGGGTCTGCCGAGGGCGCATGAGCCCGTCATAGAGAGCGAACGTGGACCGGTAGGTACCGTCTGCCATCAGGTTCTTCGACGTCACGGTGATCGGCCCGTCGGTGCGGACAAGATACTCGTACTCGATGTTGGGGGTGTCCGTGGCCTTGTTCCGGCCGGGCAGCCAGACCTTGAGAAGTCTGCCCAGAGGGTCGTATGCCAGGTCGGTGCGCTTGCCGTTGGTGTCGATTTTGGAGGTGGGAAGCGCAGTAGCCGGGTCTGCAGTCGTTGTGCTGCTCATCCCGGCTGCGTTGGTCGCCTTGGTGCTGGTGACAAGCCCCATCTGAGGGGTGTACTCGGTGGTGATGGTCCGGCCGAGCACATCGCGGATGGTCAGGGCGCGGCCGTAGGCGTCGAAGGTCGACGTTGCGGTAACGGTGTAGACAGGCTGGCCGTTGCTCCAGCCGGAGATGGCGTCAACCTGGGTCGCGTCGCCCTTGTCAACCGGGCCGAGCGTTGCGTTGCCGTCGTAGTAGGTGCGCAGGTCCGTCAATGCGTCACCGGGGAAGGCCGGAGTTTGGCCGCATGCGGAGCCAACGGTTTCGATCCTGCTGGGCTTGTTCAGGATCCACTTGGCGTCGTTGCGGGCATAGGTGGTCCGGGTGCACTTGTTGTCGTTGTCGACCTTGATGTCTCCGAGGTCGTCCACCTGGGTGACGAGGCCCTGGGCGTCGTAGGTGCTGGCGAGTTCGGTGACGCGCCAGGTACCACCAGCAAGGGCTGTGTAGCTGCGGGACTTGCCGGTTGCCACGACCCGGGCCTCGCTGGTGCGGCCGTTATAGGTCCGGCTCGCGGTCGGTGCGGAGGTGTACGGGTCGGTAATGGTCTTGGCTACCGCTGAACCGCTGGGACCGTTGTAGGTGATGCTTTCACGCAACCTGCCGGTCAGCCACTTGTCGTCGTTGACGACGGCACCTTCGGAGTCGGTGATCGTAGCGGTCCGGGTTCCCGAGGACAGTTTGTCGCCGTGCATACCTCGGTAGTAGGAGGTCTCGGTCAGGCCCTGTGGTTCCCATGCCTCGCCAGTGGTGGTGCGAACCTTCTGGTATCCGCGCCAGACGCCCCAGGTGCGATGCTTGTCTTTGGTCAGGTCGTTGTCGTCGTAGGCCCAGCCCGGATTCCCGATATATTCGTGGCGGACGACGGTGCCGGGCGAACCACCTGTGTTGTCACTTTCGGACACAGACGTGACCACGTACTTGTTGAACCAGTCCAGAGTCGGCTCAGTGAAACCTTGCGGGGTCCAATAGACCGGCATACACCGGGTCGTATTGGTTTCAGGAGTGGGCTTCGTGTCTGCGCTGCATTCGGCGGCTGAGTAGTTCACCGCGATGGATCCGCCGGTCTCGTTGAAGATCGCGTTGATGCGGCGGCGGATCATAGGGTCGATGCCATCGGCCGCGACGACGCGGTTGGGCATCTGCGTGCCGGCAAAGGTCACCTTGGGCATCACCGCGGTGCCACCGACGTGACCGGCGCGGGTGATCGAGTCCAGCCACAGCACGGGCTTGGTTACGTCGCCGCTGGCTGGGAAGCTGTGTTCGAGTGTCCAGGAATCCACATCACGGTAGGCGGATCCGCCCCAGATCTGTGTGGTTACCTTGGCCAGTCGCTTGGTGGTCCAGAAGGTTGGGGCGAACTTCGCGCAGGTACCGCTGTCGCAGTTCTGGTCCCACGGGATGTCCGGGGCGTTCGCAGGCTGGCTCTTGTCGCAACTGGTTCCGGGGATGCAACGATCGGCTGAGCCGAACACCACCCGCGCCGGAGCGCCAAGGTACTCCTCGCCCGAGCGCATGCCGTAGTCCACGCGGGCCAGGTATCCACCCCGGGTGTAGCCAGTAGCCTTGGCGGAGTCGAGGTTACGCCCGTAGTTGTTGGTTTCCTGCTCGTAGTAGTAGCTCATCGCGTTGCCGTGGGTGTCGACGATGTAGTCGAGGTTCCATCGCCATCCCTGCTGGCACCACGAGAGGTCAAAAGCACCGGCCTTGCACGGCTCACCAGTGTGGTTACCGAAGACCGGCATGGTGAACACCGATTTCGTCTCCGGCTTGCCTGCCGCCCAGCCGGGCAGGCGCTGCAGGCCAAAGTAGTACTGCGTCCCGTCTACAGTGGTGACCTTCCAGTGTTCACCGTCGTTGTCGCCGTTGACCGCGCCCGTGATCTTCTCGACCCGGGCGCCGTTGTCGTTCTTCGGACGCCATACACCGGTTGCATCGTCGCGGACCAGTTCCGTCGCCGATCCGTTGAGCGTCATCGTGGCGTTGTCGGCGTACCAGCACTGGTCGGCGGTCTTGGTGGTGTTGTTGCCGCCGGTCATGTCATCCATGCACGGCTTGTAGCGGCGCTCGATGAACCCAGGCCAGAAGTCGAAGCCCTCACCAAGCCAGGAAGGCTGGTTATTGGTCGCCGATGTCCGGCCGTCAACGCTGGCGGAGGAGTACGAGAACCTCAGCTTCGGTACCAGGTTGCCGGGGACGGGCGGAGTGCTCAGGTCATAGTTCCAGGTGAAGTCGCCGGCCGAGCCGCCAGAGTTCCAGGTGGCCGAGGGCGACAGAGAGGTGGCCGTGTAGTCACCGCTGCCTCCGGTCGGGGCTGCGGCAGCGGCGAAGAGCATCGGCGCGGAGCCGGCACTACGTGGCATCGCCCCCGTCGCGGAGACCTCGACATCAGCTGACAGCTTGCTGCTCTTGGCATCGTTCTTTGAGGGCACTGGCACGCCCTCGCACCCAGGCTTGTCAGGCGTTACCAGTGCGCATTCCGGCAGGCTGACCAGCCGCAGCCGTGAGCCCCAATCGGCGCCGAACGCGTCGCGGAACGTGGAGTAGTCGAGGTCGAGCCGCACCTTGCCAGACGCGGGGCTGTCGACGCGCAGGAGGACGCCGTGCTGCTTGGCTCGCTCGGCTACCTTGCGGTCGAGGATCTCGACCCTGGCCTTGCGCTTGCCAGCAGACGGTGGCGCCGCGGGGCTTCCGGCCTCGGCGGGTGTGCTGACTTCGACAGGAAGCGATCCTGCCTTGACCTTCCCAGCTCCAGGTCCGGGAACTTCCAATTCCGCGGCTCCGGCACTCGGCCAAGTGACCTTGGGAGAAGCACGCAGGGCCCGCTTGGCGCCTTCATCGGACGTCCGTGGGCTGGGTTTCACGTTCGTCACTCGGACGGATTTATCCCGCTGAGGCGCCGATGGCGTGAAAGGCGCAGCCAAGGCTGGTGCTGGCCCCAGCAGGCCAGTCACCAGCATCGTGCTCAATGCCGTGATGATCGCGCGTTTGCTTGAGGTCGCCTTCCAGCGGCCGTACAAGTGCACGGTTCCTCCCCCGAGGTTATGAATACGCTGCGTGTCGACGGGCACCCTAACTGCGCTTTCGGAAGCGGTGTCAAACCGCACACCAGCCTTCGAATCAAACGTGACCGAGCCGTGATATTCACAGTTCCTTAACATCACCCCTCGGCCATTTACCCGCTATGTATCACTGCTTCGGGTTTGGACGCCAGTGAAAGTGCACGTAGAGTCACGGCCGCTGCCCTGGGGACCGCTGGGCAGAACCACACGGGGAAAGGTTCGGTCGTGACTCGAAGTAACCGGCGTTGGCGGAACCGCGCGCCACACTTACTCGTCTTCGCGGTTGCCGCTGCTGTGCCAGTGCCGCTGCTCTCAGCTCCACCAGCCATGGCAGCCCCTCCGGCTGCGGAACAGCCCAGCGAGGTGAGCGCCGTCGCCGCCGCCCGCACCCTGAAGACTCGGGTGGAAGTCACCAGCAAGCGCTCCGAGACCACCACGCGCTGGGCTAATCCCGATGGCACCCTGTCGGAGGAGCAGCATGTCCGCCCCATCAGGGTGGCCAGAGGCGACGGCTGGGTACCCGTTGACACGACCTTGGCCACCCGTCCGGACGGTACTGTCGCGCCGAAGGCCACCACCGTTGACCTGAGCTTCTCCGGCGGTGGAGAGCAGCCACTTGCGACAGCCAGCCGCACCAGTACCTCGTTCACCCTGGGGTGGCCGGGCAAACTGCCCAAGCCGACCCTGACAGGGGACACCGCGACTTACCCCGAAGTGATGCCCGGCGTCGACCTGCGCGTCCGAGCCGATGCCGAGGGCTTCTCCGAGGTTCTCGTCGTCAAGACCCGCGAGGCCGCCAGCAATCCCGCCTTGGCCAAGGTGAAGTTCACCACCAGGACCCAGGGCCTCACGCTGGCCTCCGACCCAGCGGGCAATCTCACAGCCACCGACGCGGCCGGAAGCGTGGTCTTCCGCGGCCCGACACCGAAGATGTGGGATTCCTCGGCAGCTGGTTCCGGCAACGCCACCAAGCTCCGTGCAGCAACTGCGGCTCCCGCTGAAACAGCACCTGCGGGCGCCAGGCACGCCCCGCTGGGCATCGAGCTCAAGCCGGGTGAACTGTCTCTGGTCCCGGATCAGAAACTCCTCACTGGGCCGGACACCGTCTACCCGGTCCACATCGACCCCTGGATCACCCTCAACCGGGGTAGCTGGACGTCGGTGTGGAAGCAATACCCCGGCACCAACTACCTCAATGCCAACGACATCGCCCGGGTCGGCTACGAATCGGATACAGGTCAGACAAACCGGTCGTTCTTCCAGTTCGGCGTCGGATCTGTGGCCGGCAAGCAGATCCTGTCGGCGACCTTCAAGATCAGCGAAACCTACTCCTGGTCCTGCAACGCCCGGCCCGTCGAGCTGTGGCACACCGGGGTCATCGACGGCAGCACGACCTGGACCAAACAGCCCGCGTGGTACAGCAACCAGGGAACCCTCTGGGCCGCCAGCGGCTACAGCGGCGACTGCCCTGCGCTCCCGCTCGAATGGAACCTCACCAGCCTGTTCCAATCCGCCGCGTCGGGCGGCTGGAACACGGTCGCTGTCGGCCTGAAAGCCAGCAACGAATCTGACGCATTTGGCTGGAAGAAATTCGACAACAACCCAGCCATTGTCATCAACTACAACACCAGCCCGAACATCCCCGCTGGTCTGTCGGCTGAGGGCAATTTCCAGTGCGTCAGCGGCCTGCCCGCCAGCCAGCGCCCGCACTTCAACGGCAGTCAGGGAATCAGCTTGGGTGCTACCATCAGTGACCCTGATGCGAGCGTTACGGGTGAGAACGTCAAGGCGACCTTCGGCTGGTCCTACACCAACGGCGGATTCATCGCCGAGGTTGATACCGCCTACAAGCCATCAGGAACCCCGGTAACCACCACAATCCCAGCCACAGCGTTGAGGGACGGCGAATGGATCTCGTGGCGGGTCAAGGCCACTGACGCCTCGGGCGCCACTGGGCCATGGTCCGGCTGGTGCGATTTCGTCGTCGACAGAACTCCGCCCAAGGCCCCGATTGTCACCTCGCCGGACTTCATCGAAGACGACTATGGTCCCGGGCTGACACGCAAGACCGCCACCTTCACTTTCAGGCCCGACGGCGACACCGACGTCGCCGAATACGTCTACGGCCTCAGCGACCCGCCGGCCACCAGTGTCAAGGCTCGCAGCGACGGCACGGCTGACGTGCCAGTGACCGTCTGGTCTCCGGACATGACCGCGCCCGGTCCACAGGATCTCTACGTCCGGGCGAGAGACAAGGCAGGCAATATCCACGCTGGTAGCAGGAAATATCACTTCACCGCCTCGGAACCGGAGGCTGAACTCTCGAAGAAGCCCGGAGACGTTAACGGCAACGGCGTTGCCGACATCACCGCCCGCTACACCGACCCTGCCAATGGTGCTGCGACGACGCTGGACTGGATCTCCAAACCGGACGGCGTGTACGACCCTGTCCAGTCCTGGACCAGCGGCAAGGATGCCGGATACGACGCCAGCAAGATCCGGCACGTCACCGGGGACTTCACCGGCGATGGACGATCTGACGTGGCGATATTCCGTGAGGCCGCAGGCAAGCTCTACGTCTCCATCCTGCAGTCCAACAGCAACGGCTACACGTCTTTACCCGAAACCGATGCAGGTCTGGCCTCCTCGCCGATCAGCCAGATGAAGTTCATCGCTGGGGACTTCAACGCGGACGGCAAAAGCGACGCCGCCATGTTCTTCGACTACGGCAACGCCAGCGCCAGCGCCTGGATGTGGCTGTCCGGCGGCACCAGCCTCGGCCTGGCCAAGCAGGTGTGGTCCCAGGCCACCGCCGGATACTGGGACATGAAGGCGGCCACCCCGATCGCGGGCGACTTCAACGGAGACGGCAAGGCCGACATCGCAGCCTTCTACAACTACGGTGGCGGCCACGCCGCCCTGTGGGAATGGATTTCCGACGGTGCCGGTGGGTTCAGTGCCATGGACAAGTTCTGGGAACAGAAGACCGGCTGGTACCTGGACAACGTCAAGGTCGTGACTGGCGACTTCGACGGCAACGGCACCACTGACCTTGCTCATCTCACTGGTTATGCCGACCAGTCCTGGAAGATCTGGACGTTCATCAGCAACAAGCCGACGGCTGGCGCGGTCCGTAACACATGGAGATCTCCTGTCAGCTGGCATGACCACCCCGCCTGGTACGCGGACCCGGCCCGAATGAAGATCACGGCTTCTGACTACAACGGCGACGGCAAGGCTGACATCGTCGCCTACTACAACTACGACAACAGCGACACTGGCATCTGGACCCACCCGTCTACCGGTACCAGCTTCAACGGCGCTTCAAGCATCGGCTGGCGGAGCGGCAGCGGAAAGCTCGACTGGAACCGGTTAGTTTTCGGATAGAGATACTCATGTTCGTGGCGGGTGTTCCTAGGAACACCCGCCACGAACATAATTTAAAGCGGCGTTCGAGGGTGTCGAGGAACTGCCACCACCAGCTTGCGGAGCGGTACCGGTGCTGCTCGCATAGGTGATGCCGGAGCACGTCGGCGGGCAGCCACCTCGCCTGAGTGATGGCGCCTGCGACGGGCCGGACGAGTTGGCGATCCGCTGCGGGGTCGCGAGCTGCGAGTTGCTGCCCCGGCTCGCGAACAGCGCCCCGAACAGCAGGATCGCCGTGTCCAGGCTGCCGGCCGGGAGGGCGCTGGTGGAGACGTCCGGTACGGGCACCCACACACCGCACACGTCGCGGCACACAGGCTGGGAGCTCAGCTCGCAGGACGCGTCGAGCACCCAGCCTATGCTGAACAGGTCCACCGTCTCCAGCGGCTCGAACGGGTCCCTGGCCGACAGACCAGCCCACGGGTACCTGGGGACGAGCTCTGGCCACGTGCGAAAACCGAGGAACGCCACGAGCCGCTCCGGGGCCCGGGACGCGAAGACACGACGCAGGGAGCCGGGGAACGACGGAAGCCGGTCAGTGATGATCACGTGTACCGGGCCACCGGGCAACTGGAGGACGAGAACACGCGGACGTGGAAGCAGGGCCGGGACTTTGGTCGTCAGCGTGTACGCGACAGGCTCAGCGACGGCGGCAGGCTGCGGGACGGCGGGGCAGGCGTCTCCGGCGACGCCTGCCAGCGGCACAGCAGAATCCCCGGGTACGCGGACACCAAGTCGGCTGCTGGTCACGGCTACTGTGAGCAGAGCATTGGCGCGGTGAAATCCGGGCGGTGCGGGCCGGCAGTAGTGGATGATCGGCCGGTGGCCGATTCCTCGAAGTTCACCATTACCGATAACTGGGCCGGCGGCTTCTACGAGCTGGCACTCGAGCTGGGCGACCGCAGCGACGAGCGACTGGAGCGAGCCCTCAGATCCGCGTGGGCTGTGGCCGGCGTCGAGGGATGCTTCGCCGACCGGAGTGCCGAGCCTGATGCGCAACATCCGGTCGCCTGCACGCTGGCCTCGTTGAACGAGCACGGCCATCTACACGGCATTGTCCAGCTGCCCAACGGAGCCAAGACGGTATGCGGCGTGGTGGCGATACGCGAGGACGACGGCCCTGACTGGCTGGACTTCTACCTGCCACTGGGAGCCCTCGGCCACGCCGACCCGCGCGTGAACACCTACCTCCCGGGCGATCCGTCCGACACTGCCGCAGGTTCGTTTGCCTGGCGCCGCCCGATCGATGATTGGCTCGCCGAAGTGGGCGCCGGCGTGTACACCGCGGTCGGCTACCAGCTCGGGTTGATCGGCTGGGAGGTCTCCGGGGACACGTACGCCGCAGATCTCACCGGCGATCCAGCACCTTGTCAGGGCATGGGCTACCTGGTCCCCCGGCACGGCAAGGTGCGCTACTTTCCTGCCGCGCCGTAGGACGACCAGCGATCCCCACAGCAGATCATCCTGTGTCACGACGTGGCAGCCCCCGGGGCTCAACTGTCCGCCGAACCGGAGATCACTCTCCGCCCAGCCGGAAATCTCCGTGACCGCTAACAGTGCCCAGACCGGCATCGGGCCGGAGAACCCTCCCCCTGAAAAAGCAGAAGGACCCGGGGCGCTTCAGTTGCGCTGATCATGCGTCCGGCCCATCCGCACGAGCGAGCGGACGCGAGCTGAAGGGGAAGTGCTCTTGCTCGCCCACCGTTAGCTGTGTTGCCAGGCCAGGCGCCCGCTATCTGCCCCGCTGGGTGCCGATGATCGGGTGAACGGAACAGCTGCTGGAAAGGGCGCGCAGTTTCCCCTCTTCTGTACTCAGGGCCTGTCTGCGGTAGGGGGTGGTCTGGGTGGCTGCCATGACGACGAGCGGCAGCACCGCTGTCGGGAGCACGCTGGGGAACTGGATGGCCACCCGGCGCTCGGGGCACTGCTCACCGGCGCAGGGCGTTGAGCAGCGAATACGGTTTGCGTTTCTTGGCCGGGTGTCCACGCATGGGTACCAGGATCCGGAGTCGTCTCTGGCGTGGCAGCTCCACAGTGCACAGGAACTGATCGGGAATCAGGGCGTGATAGTCGCGCGGTATTTCGATGTCGGATGCTCGCGCCGGGTCGCGTTGTGGTCGCGGCCGGAGGCTGGCCGGTTGCTGAGGGATCTGGAACGCGATGACCGGGGGTTCGACGCGATCGTGGTAGGGGAGGCTGACAGGGCTTTCTGCGGCCGTCAGCTCGTCCAGCTCGGGCCGCTGCTGGCGCGGAGTGGTGTTCAGATATGGCTTCCCGAGACGCTTGGTCCTGTCGATTTGGACGATCCGGCGCACGTGGCGCTGGTGTTATGGCTGGGAAGCAAGGCACGCCGTGAGGTAGAACGGGCGAGGTTCCGGACAACGGCGGCGATGCGCGAGCAGGTACATCTGCAGGGGCGGTTCCAGGGAGGACGGCCGCCGTTCGGGTACCGGCTGGTAGATGCTGGCCCGCATCCGAACAGTGTGCACGCCGCGTGGGGGAGGAGGCTGCGGCGTCTGGAGCCTGATCCCGTGACCGGGCCGTGGGTGACGTGGATGTTCCAGCGGCGCCTGGACGGCTGGACGCTGTCGAGGATCTCCAGAGAGCTGAATAGTGCTGGCGTGCCGTGCCCGGCGGGGGCGGACCCTGACCGTAACCGTCATCGCACCGGGGGCGGGTGGATCCTGCGCACGGTGGCGTCGATCCTGGAGAACCCGCGCTACACCGGCTGGGAAGTCTGGAACAGGCAAGGCGGCGACCATGAGACAGGCGACGATGGGTCGGGTGAGACTGAAGCCAAGCGTCACTGGAACCCGGCCGCGGACTGGGTGATGTCGCGCAAGCAGGCGCACCCGGCACTGGTGTCGCAGGAAGACTTCGTCGCGGCACAGGAAACGCGAGTGAAGCCGGAGCATGGCGGGAAGAAACCCCGGACGTATCTGCTCACCGGCCTGGTCGTGTGCGGGCTATGCGGCCGGCGGATGGCAGCGCATTGGGGCAGGAGCCGGCCCGCCTATCGCTGCCGCCATGGGCACTCCAGCGCCAAGCGGCGGGATCGGGATACAGATCGCATCCGGAACCTGTACGCCAGGGAGGACATGATTATCAACATCGTCCGGGACGAGGTGCCTGGCATGGCTACGGCCACGGCATCTGAGGTAGCCGCAGAGCTGCGCCGCCGCGATGTGATGATCACCGTGGACCGGGAAACCGTGACAATCACCGTCCCGCAAGGCTCGCCTGGATACAGCACGGCCGGACAGGTAGCCCTGCCCGGCCTGTAGTCCCAAGATCGCCTTGGGGTGTTTGTGTGTCCGAGGGGGGACTTGAACCCCCACGTCCGATAAAGGACACTAGCACCTCAAGCTAGCGCGTCTGCCATTCCGCCACTCGGACTTGCATATGTAGTTATCCGGCCATCCCGGGAGGTTTCCCTCGCCGTGACCGCCGCACGGGGAGTAACTGTACACGGAACCTTCGCGGAGGCGTAATCGGCTACCGTCGTCGCATGCGCCGGCCCCTCCTCGCCCTGCTCACCACCCTTGTTCTGGCTGCTTGCGGTACCTCTGCGGAGGGGGTGGACACCCCTGCCGCGACCGGTGTGGCCAGCCCTGGCCCGACGGCCGCGCCGAGTTCCCGCCCGCCGAAGCTGCCCGGCGGAGTCGTCGCGCTGGGCGACTCGATCACGCGGGGGATGAACGCGTGCCTGGTCCGGTTCGGTGACTGCCCGGAGGCCTCGTGGTCGACGGGTACGTTCGGCGGCAGTCACGCGCAGCTGGTCGGGCAGGCGGGGACGAATCTCGCCGAGTCGGGTGCCCGGGTCTCGGACCTGGCTGACCAGGTGGCCAACGCCGTGCCGCTCAAGCCGGCGTATGTGACGGTGCTGATCGGGGCCAACGACGCCTGCCGGAACACGACCGGCCAGATGACCTCGGCAGCTGACTTCCGCCGGCGGCTGGACACCGCGCTGACGAGGCTGAAGCAGGGCGCGCCGGGCGCGAAGGTACTCATGGTCAGCATCCCCGACCTCCAGCAGCTCTGGCAGATCGGGCGCGCGGACAGTACGGCTGTCAGCCGGTGGGATCTGGGGCTGTGCCAGGCGATGCTGGCGAACCCGGCCTCCGACGCGCCAGCAGACCAGGCCCGCCGGAAGACCGTCCGGGACCGGGTGATCGCCTACAACGCGGAGATCGCCGGCGCGTGCAAGGCGTACGGGAGCGCGTGTAAGACGGACGGCGGGGCGGTGTTCCGGTTCGCGTTCAAGCCGGAGCATGTCAGCGCGATCGACTTCTTCCATCCGAGCGCTGCCGGGCAGGCCGAGCTGGCCAGGGTCACGAACGCTTCCGGGTACCAGTGGTAGACCCGGAATGAGTGGTAGAAAGGGCGCATGACTTCCCACCCCCTGGCCGCGGACGAGGTCGTCGACATCTGCCGCGACCTCATCAGGATCGACACGACGAACACCGGTGACAACGCGACCAGCGCAGGGGAGCGTGCCGCCGCCGAGCATGTGGCCGCGCTGCTCGCCGAGGTGGGCCTCGACCCGGTGATCACAGAGAGCGAGCCGGGCCGGGCCAGCGTGGTCGCGCGGTACGAGGGCTCGGATTCCTCGCGCGGCGCCCTGCTGATCCACGGTCACCTCGACGTGGTGCCCGCCGACCCGACCGAGTGGTCGACGCACCCCTTCGGCGGTGAGATCAAGGACGGGTACCTGTGGGGCCGCGGCGCCGTCGACATGAAGGACTTCGACGCGATGGTGCTGGCGACGGTCCGCCAGTGGAAGCGTGAGGGCGTCGTCCCGCCCCGCGATCTCGTGCTGGCCTTCGTGGCCGACGAGGAGGCCGGCTCGACGTACGGCGCGCACCACCTCGTCGACAACCACCGCGACCTGCTCGACGGCTGCACCGAGGCGATCGGTGAGGTCGGCGGGTTCTCTGTGGACGCTGGCAACGACCTCCGGCTGTACCTGATCGAGACAGCCCAGAAGGGCCTCGACTGGCTGCGCCTGACCGCGAAGGGCCGCCCAGGCCACGGCTCGATGATCCACGACGACAACGCCGTCACGGCGCTGTGTGAGGCCGTCGCGCGGATCGGGGCGCACCGCTTCCCCGTGACGATGACGCCGACCGTGAAGGAGTTCCTGGAGCGGTCATCCGAGGTGCTCGGCATCGAGTTCGACCCGGAGGACCCGGAGGCGGCGGTCGCCAAGCTCGGCCCGATCGCCCGGCTCGTCGGCGCGACGCTGCGGCACACGGCGAACCCGACGCGGCTCGATGCCGGGTACAAGGACAATGTCATTCCCAGCAGGGCCAGTGCGACGATCGACTGCCGCAGCCTCCCAGGTCTTTCGGAGGAACTGGAGGAGCAGCTGCGCGCGATCGTCGGGCCGGACATCGACATCGACTACATCCACCGGCAGCCGGGCCTGGAGACCAGCTTCGATGGCGAGCTCGTCGACGCGATGGCCGGCGCACTGCGCGCGGTGGACCCGGGCGCGCGGCCGGTACCGTACATGCTGTCGGGGGGTACCGACGCGAAGGCGTTCAGCAGGCTCGGGATCCGCTGTTTCGGCTTCGCCCCGCTGAAGCTGCCCGCCGACCTGGACTTCGCGGCGCTGTTCCACGGGATCGACGAGCGGGTACCGCTCGACGGGCTCCGGTTCGGCACGCAGGTCCTTGACCGTTTCCTCCGGCGTTGCTGAATCAACGCCACCTGTGCTGAAAGGCGCCTAGCCATGACCGACGACCGGCACGCCGAGCTCGAAGCCGCACTGGAGAAGGTGGTCACCGCAGCGCGGGTACACCTCAAAGCGGTGCAGGCTGCCGACGGCAAGCCCGACGACGACGCCGTCTGGGCGGCCTATGTCGCGCTGAACAACGCGGCCGTGGCCTACGACGACGAGATGCTCGCCAGCTTCGGCGAGGTCACGCCGTGGGACGTGCAGCCGATCGACCCGGACGCCGCCGACGCCGAGTTCGCGGCGGTGACGATCGAGCGGGACGCCGAGCCGGTGCTGATCGCCGTCCGGCAGCGCCGTGACTACCTGGTGCCGAACGCTGCCGCCCTGCTCAAGGCCGCCCAGCGGCTCCGGCAGGACACCCAGGACACCACGGACGTCGAGTCGGTCGGCGAGGCGGTGCTGGAGCTGCTCCAGGCCGGGGACGGCTCGCTGGCCCCGCTGGACATCCCGGAGCTGGAGCCGCTGGAGGGCGTCGTCACGGTCAGCGAGATCCAGGCCGCCGTGGACCTCGACGCCGGGCCGGAGGACGACGTGAACAGCCTGTTCGCCCCGGCCCCGACCGAGAAGCTGGTCGGCCGGTTCGACGAGCACCCCTACGAAGAGGACGAGGACGAGGACTAGCAGCCTCGGAGCACAGCGGGCGGCAGGTCAGCCGCCCGCTGTTCGTCTGTTCAGGACCGGCCCAGCAGGTGCTGGTGGGCGGCACGGAGCCGGTCGACGCTCCGGTCGGTGCCGGGCGGGCTGAGCCGGGACAGCTCCTCCCACGCCTGGCCGAGGGCAGCCAGCACGTCGTGCATCTCGGCGCGGTGCCGGGCGTGCAGCTGGTCGCGGAGCTGCGTCAGCCGCTTCTCCCAGCCGGCGGCGGCCGCGGCCGGGGGAGCGGGCGCCGGTGAGGGCTGGACCGGGGCTCGCGGAGCCGGTGCCGGAGCCTGGGGTGCCTGCGCCTGCCGGGCGGGGACGATCGCGGCGATCGCTCTGCCGTCGCGCCAGATCAGCGTGGTCTGGCCTGACAGCTCCGCGAACGAGACGAGCTGCGGAAACCGGGTGCGGGCCTCAGCGAGCGAGACCTCGAACGTATGGAGAGTCTTCGTCATGTGGTCATCGTGACGGCACCCTCTGACATTTTTGCCCCGGTGCCGCTGGCAGCCCTCGGGAGGGACGTGGCACGCGTGACCGGCGCGGGACCAGCCCTGGGTGCCGCGCGAGAAAAGAGCCTGGTCAGGACGACAAGGCTGGCAGCGGCCCGCCGGTGACCCGGCGGCGCAGGATGACCTTCCGCGTGCCGTCTCCGAAGAGCAGGAGCCGGGCGAGCTCCCAGCCGCCGTACTCGGCCTGGATCGTCAGCTGTGCCTGGGTGGTAAGCCGATCGGTGCCAGGGGGCAGGCGGAGCGGCACGTATTCGTAGTCCATGACCTCATTCTGGCCATCTGTTGTGCTCCGTGCCACCCTGCGTTCACAAAGTGAAGGGGTTAAACCGCCAGCTCCGGATAGCCCAGAGTCAGTGCGGAAACGTCGTCGAGCGCCCGGCGGATCTGGGCCGGCAGGGTGATCTTCTCGGCGTCGAGCGCGCCGAGGAGCTGGGCGGCCGTCCGTGCCCCGACCAGCGGAGCCGTCACCCCCGGCCGGTCGCGGACCCAGGCGAGCGCGACGGCGAGCGGCGAGCAGCCGAGCCCGTCGGCGGCGGTCGCCACGGCCTCCACGATCCCTGCGGCCCGCTTGTCGAGGTACGGGGCGACGAACCGCTCGAACTGCTCGGAGCCGGCCCGCGAGTCGGCGGGCACGCCGTGCCGGTACTTGCCGGTCAGCACCCCGCGCCCGAGGGGCGACCAGGCCAGCACGCCCAGCCCGAGCGCGCCGGCGGCGGGGAAGACCTCGCGCTCGGTGCCGCGTTCGAGCAGCGAGTACTCGACCTGGGTCGCCACGATCGGTGAGCTGGTGGCGCCGGCGGCCAGCGCCGTCTGCCAGCCGGAGAAGTTGGAGATGCCCGCGTACCGTGCCTTCCCGGCGCTGATCGCGGCCTCCACAGCGGACAGCGTCTCGGTCAGCGGGGTCACGGGGTCCCAGCCGTTGACCTGCCAGACGTCCACGTAGTCGGTACCGAGGCGGCGCAGCGAGGCTTCGAGTGAGCGCAGCAGGTGCAGGCGGGAGTTGTCGTGCCGGCGGAAGTACCCCGGCCGCAGCCCGGCCTTCGTCGCGATCACGACCTCGTCCCTGGCGACCAGGCCGCCGAGCAGCGAGCCGATCACGGCCTCGCTCTCCCCGTACACGTCGGCGGTGTCGATCAGGTTGCCCCCGGCGTCCAGGAAGGTGCGGAGCTGGTCTGCCGCGTCGTCAGCGTCGGTGTCCCTGCCCCAGGTCATGGTGCCGAGGCCGATCCGGGAGACGTGGAGACCGCTCCGGCCGAGGGGTCGCTGCTGCATCCTGGCGACGGTACCGGCTCGGCAGGCGTGACGGTATCCCCGCCGGGCGCTAGGATGGTCACAACCTACTCACGAGTAATATGCGGAGGGCTCGATGCGGCTCGGACTCAACCTCGGCTACTGGGCGAATGCCGAGCAGGCCCAGCGCAACCTGGCGTACACCCAGGAGGCCGAGCGGCTCGGCTACTCCGTGGTCTGGGCCGCCGAGGCCTACGGCTCGGACAACCCGGCCACGCTGGCCTGGCTGGCCGCCCAGACCGAGCGGATCGAGCTCGGCAGCGCCATCATGCAGATCCCGGCCCGCCAGCCGGCCGCGACCGCGATGACCGCCGCGACGATCGACACCCTGTCCGGCGGCCGGTTCCGGCTCGGGCTGGGCGTGTCCGGACCGCAGGTCTCCGAGGGCTGGTACGGCGTGCCGTTCAGCAAGCCGCTGGCCCGGACGCGCGAGTACATCGACATCGTCAAGAAGGTGCTCAGCCGCAAGACCGTCACATACGAGGGCAAGCACTACACGCTCCCGCTGCCGGACGGCCCGGGCAAGGCGCTCAAGCTGTCGCTGCACCCGCACCGCACCGACATCCCGGTGTACCTCGCCTCGATCGGCCCGAAGAACCTGGAGCTGACCGGCGAACTGGCCGACGGCTGGCTGGCCATCTTCCTGGAGCCGGAGGCCGCCGCCGAGCACCTCGCGCACCTCGCGAAGGGCCGCGCCAAGGTCGGCAAGACCCTTGAGGGCTTCGACATCGCCCCGGCCGTGCCGATCGTCATCGGCGAGGACCCGGAGATGTGCGCGGAGATGGTGAAGGGCTACGCGTCCCTCTACATCGGAGGCATGGGCAGCAAGGAGCACAACTTCTACCACGCCCTGGCCACCCGGATGGGTTACGGCGACGCCGCCGACGAGATCCAGGAGCACTTCCTCAACAAGCGGTACCGCGAGGCGATGGCCGCCGTCCCGTTCGAGTTCGTGGACCGCACGTCGCTGCTCGGCCCGGTCGAGCGGATCGCCGAGCGCCTGAAGGCGTATGCCGAGGCGGGGGTCACGACGCTGTCTGTCGTGTCGTTCGACTCCGACGTCGAGGACGGCATCGAGACGCTGCGCGGGGCGGCGAAGGCGTTCGAGCTGGCGGGCGTTTCAGAGTAGTCACGTGGCCTTGAGGCAGTGGAGTGCCGGGCCCCGGCACTTCCTGCCTCCGGTCAGAGCCGGCGGGCGCAGATCAGTGCGGCGACGGCTGCCGACGCGGCCGGGATGACCAGTGCCGCCAGTGGCCCGCCATGATCGGCGAGTACGCCGGCCAGTGCGGAACCGCCGGCCAGCCCGGCGGCGAGTGCCGTCGAGAGCCAGGTGAAGGCTTCCGTGCGGTTCTCCGGGGGCGCGACCGTGTCGATGACCAGGTAACTCGTGGCGGCGATCGGGGTGAGGAACAGCCCGGCGATCCCGAGCGGCAGGGCGAGAAAGGTGCCGGGGACGAGCGCGACGGGTACCAGCGCGACAGCGAAGCCAGCCATCAGCCGGGCGTAGCTGGACCGGGCCGGGATCAGGGTTCCGAGCAGGCCGCCGCCGATCCACACGGACAGCACGACCGCAGCCACGGTCGCCGAGCCCACCGCCGCCGGGACCGCCACCGGCAGGGCACCGAAGACCAAGCCCTGCACGCCCGTGGCCAGCACGAGAATCCGCACTTCACGCACGCGCAGGGCCAAGCCCCGGCTGACCGCCGTGACTCGCCGGGACTGCCCCGCGCGGCCTGCGGCAAGAACAAATCCGCCTGTACCCAGCGCGGCCGCCCCCGCGCCTGCCAGCACAGCGGCGGCCGGGCTGGCGGCTGCGGTGAGCCCGGCGACCACGATCGGCCCGGCGAGCAGGAGTACCTGCTGGATCAGGGACTCGAAGGCGTACGCGGCGCGCAGCAGGCTCCTGTCGGTGACGAGTACGGGCCAGGCGGCCTTCATGCTCCCGGAGATCGGCGGGAACCCGGCCCCTGCGGCGAACGCGCACAGCACAGCCGCCAGCAGCCCCGGAGCGGCGACGAGTCCGGCCAGCGCGAGGACGTAGACCGCAGCGGACGGCAGCAGGACAGCCGCGCGCCCGAGACGGTCGATCAGCAGCCCCTGGACGGGAGTCGTGACGGCGTCACCGATGGCGAGTGCCGCGACGGCGAGGCCGCCAGCGGCGTACGAACCGGATCTGTGGTGTTCCAGCAGGACGACAGCCAGCGGGGCGATCCCCTTTGGCAGCCGGGCCAGCAGCGAGAACCCGGCGACGGCACCGACGTGCGGCAGCCGTGCGACACGGACGAGAGAACTGAGCACGAGAGACTCCTGGGCTGTACGCGGACACGAAGAAACGTGCCGACGTAACCCCCCAGGCTTTTGTCCTTCGAGGTGGCCGCTGCCCTCGGGAACGCCCTCGGGAGCGGTCGTGGCGCTCGGACCAGCCCCGGACCCTCCGGCGGAACCCTAGCCACACATCGATCGACCTCACGCCACCCTACCCGCAGCCCTGCCTGTCCGGACCGCGCCCGCGCTGGCCGTGACCACCAGGAGGATCGCGAGGCCCTGGGCCGGGGACAGTTCCTGGCCGAGGACGAGGTACCCGGCGACGGCGCCCAGCGCCGGGGCCAGGCTGGTCAGCACGGCCATCGTGGCTGCGGGCAGCCTGCGCAGCGCGAGGAGTTCGAGGGCGTAGGGGACGCCGGAGCTGAGTACGGCGATGGCCAGGCCCAGCAGGAGCACCGGGGGGTCGGCCAGTGCCCGGCCAGCGGAGACAGTACCGAGCGGGAAGCTGACCAGCGCCGCGACCGTCATCGCGATCGCCAGCCCGTCGAGCCGGGGGAACCTGGCCCCGGCCCGCGCGCTGAGCACGATGTACGCCGCCCACATCACCCCGGCGCCCAGCGCGAAGGCCACACCGGCGGTGTTCAGCTGCCCGAGCCCGGACAGGCCGAGCAGCCCGACGCCGGCCAGCGCGAGGGCAGCCCACAGCAGCCCGGCCGGCCTGCGAGACGTGACCACGGCCAGCAGCAGCGGCCCGAGGAACTCGATGGTCACGGCAGCCCCGAGCGGGATGTGGCTGATCGACAGGTAGAAGAGGTTGTTCATGCCTGCGAGCGCCAGCCCGAAAGCGGCGGCCACCGCCCAGTCGGCCCGGGAGTACCCGCGCAGCCGGGGCCGGGCGACGGCGAGCAGCAGGAGCGCGGCGAAGGTCACGCGCAGCGCGACGGTACCGAGCGCGCCGGCCCGGGGGAACAGCAGCGCCGCGAAGGCCGCTCCGAACTGGCCGGACACAGCCCCGGCGAGGACGAGCCCCGCGCCGCCGAGGTGCTGTCCGGTGCGGAGTACCAGCGGAGGGTTCTGGATCGTCATGGTCATGCCGCTGACGCTATGGACCGCCGAACATGGCGTGAAATGCCGAAACAGCTGCGGTTATGCTCTGGACGCATGACCATCGAGCTCCGGCATCTGCGGGCGTTCCTCGCGATCGCCGAGGAGGACAATGTCACCCGGGCCGCCGCGCGGCTGCACCTGAGCCAGCCCGCGCTGTCGCGCATCCTGCGCCAGCTGGAAGACCACCTCGGTGCCAGGCTGGCAGACCGCTCAACCCACCACTTTGTACTGACGACGGAGGGCAGGACCTTCCGGGACAAGGCTCTCGCCGCCGTGTCCGCCGTCGAGTCGGCTCTCGACCCGCGCGGGCTGCGCGCCTGGCCGCTCCGGCTGAGCCACACCTGGCCCGCCCTCGGGGATCACACGATCCCGCTCCTGCGCCGCTGGGACGAACGCCATCCCGGTACCCCGCTGGACCTGCTCCGGATCGACGACCGCACAGCCGGGCTCACCCAGGGCCGGGCGGACGCGGCTCTGCTGCGCGGGGGCGCCGTGCCGGACGGGTTCCGTGCCGAGCTGCTGACGGTGGAGGAGCGGGTGGCCGTCATGGCGGCCGACAGCCCGCTGGCCGCGTTGCCCATCGTCACGCCCTCGGACCTCGCCGCGCATCCGCTCGCGCTCAACACGGTCTCTGGTACGACGACGCTGGATCTCTGGCCGCTGGACGCCCGGCCAGCCTCGGTCATCGAGGTCACCAACACCGACGAGTGGCTCGTCGTGATCGCTGCGGGCCGGGCGGCCGGAGTGTCCACTTCGGCCACTCCGAGCAACCACACGCACCCGTCGCTCGTGTATCGGCCGCTGGCTGGGGTGCCGGCTGTGCCGGTACACCTTGTCTGGCCTTATGGCCCCGCACACCCGGCGATCCCGGACCTGCTCGCCCTCGCCCGCGAGATCCTGACGTGAAACACCGCTGGCCGCGCCGGATCGGCGCGGCCAGCGGCCGGTAACGAGGGATCAGAGCCAGCGCTGGGCGCGGGTGCCGTCGCAGTTCCACGTCTTGAGCGTGCTGCCGTAGTTGCCCATGCACAGGTTGGTGGCGGCGTTCCTGAACTCCCAGCCGCCATTGGAGTAGGACTTCTTCCACTTCTGGTAGTTGCCGAAGTTGGAGGCCATCACGTAAACCGAGCCACTGGAGTTGCTGTCCAGCACCAGGCCCGTGGCCGCGTTGATGAGCACGAACGTCTGGTCGCTGGGCCGGTACCAGTTCTGCCAGGTCTGGTAGATGCCGCCGTTGGCGGGGATCGCGTAGGCGTCGCCGTAGCCGTTCCCGCGGTCGTTGGCGTCGAGGTAGTTGTTGGTGTGGATGCTGTGCAGCGTGACGACGCCGTGGTACCCGTAGCCCTGCTCGTACAGGCCGGCGTTCGCCGGAGCGGAACTGCCGAACACGACCGCGGTCAGCGTCGTGGCGGCCAGGAGCAGCTTGGTGAGGAATCGCTTAGCCATGCGCCCATGCTGTCCCGGGTGCCTGTCGGCACGATGGCTGCACGCATGAGGAATTCATGAAGCCAGGCCGTTCGCTCAGTTGCGGGCGTGACGAGGGCCGGCCGCGCTGAGTTCGGCGGCGTCCAGCGCCACGGTGGTCATCTCCCTGGCCGCCGGTTCGGCGTCGTCCAGTTCCTCGACCATCTCCCCGTCGGCCTGCACGACGACGGTGTCGGCCGTCCGGAAGGAACCACGGATCAGCGGCCAGACCACTGTGGCCAGTCCCGCACCGACGATCGGCGCGACCAGGAACAGCCAGACCTGGCTCAGCGACTCGCCACCGGCGAACAGCGCGGGCCCCAGCGAACGCGCCGGGTTGACCGACGTGCCGGTGAGCGGGATGCCGACCAGGTGGATCACGGCGAGCGCGAGACCGATCGCCAGGCCGTCGAAGTCGCCCAGCGTGCGGTTGATGACGGCGAGGACGACGAAGACCAGCAGGAACGTCAGCAGTACCTCGGCGACGAAGGCACCGGGGCCGTTGATCGAGTCGCCCCAGCCGTTGGAACCGAGCCCGCCGGTCTGGTCCTTCACCCCGCCGCCGGTCGTGAACCACTTCAGTACCCCGGCCGCGGCGATACCGCCGAGGAACTGCGCCACGATGTACCCGCCAGCGTCCCGCGGGCTGATCTTCCTGGCGACCACCAGGGCGATGGTCACGGCCGGGTTGACGTGGGCGCCGGAGATGGGGCCGATCGTGTACGCGAGGGCGAGCAGCACGAAGCCGAACGCCAGCGCCACGCCGACCGGGCCGATGGTCTCGTAGCCGAACACCGCGCTGCCAACCCCGAAGAGGACCAGGATGAACGTGCCGGCGAACTCGGCGATGAATCTGCGCATGTCAGTTCCTTGCGTCAGGGGTGCGGTTCTACTCCGTAACGAGTAGCACCCCTGGGCACCGCCTGGCCCGGGTTACGGGAAGAGTTCCAACCCTGGTCATAGGGCCAGTACAACCAGGGTTGGATGCCAACCGGGCAGGCGGGCACGAACCGGAATCAGCCCAGCCAGACCCGGCCGGCCGCGATCGAACGCATCCTGGATGCCGTGCGGGGTGGTCGTGCTGGGGCTCCACCGGTAGCCGGCGAGCGGTTCAAGTTGATCATGGGGCGCGCTGCGGTCCTGCCCGTCCGCTGTGGACCCGCGCCGTCACCTGTCCGGTGCCCGCCCGGCGCCGCCCGGTGCCTCTCAGCTCCGGCTCAGGGCGGGGTGGCTACGCTGTCCGTCAAACACTCGGGCGAGAGCAACGGGAGCGGTGACTGTGGAGATCTGGCAGGCAGTAGTCCTCGGAATCATCGAGGGAATCACCGAGTTCCTGCCGGTGTCGTCCACAGGGCACCTCACCATCGCCGAGAAGCTGATGAAGATGAAGGTGGACGACCCGGCTGTGACCGCGTTCACCGCCGTCATCCAGATCGGCGCGATCCTCGCGGCCATCATCTACTTCCGGGCCGACATCATCCGGTTCGGCGGCGGCATCCTCCGTGGCCTGTTCAACAAGGAGCAGCGCGGTTACGACTGGCGGTTCGGCTGGTACGTCGTGGCGGGCTCGATCCCGATCGGCGTCGTCGGCCTGCTCGGCAAGCCGCTGATCGTCGGGCCGCTGCGCTCGCTGTGGTTCGTGGCCGGCTCGCTGATCGTGTGGAGCTTCGCGATGTGGTTCGCCGAGCGGGTCGGGCCCCAGCAGCGCGGCGAGAAGGACGTGACGCTGACCGACGTGCTCGTGATCGGCTTCGCGCAGTGCCTGGCCCTCGTGCCCGGCGTGTCCCGCTCCGGCGCGACCATCACCGCCGGCCTGCTCCGCGACCTCGACCGGGTCACCGCGACCCGGCTGTCGTTCTTCCTCGGCATCCCCGCGCTGACCGCCGCCGGGATCTACGAGCTGCCCGACGCGCTCGACGGCTCGATCGGCTGGCCGCCGGTGCTGGTCGGAACGGTCGCGAGCTTCATCGTCGGCTACGTGTCGATCGCCTGGCTGCTCAAGTTCGTCGCCAAGCACTCGATGAACACCTTCGTCACGTACCGGCTGTTCCTCGGCCTCGGCGTCATCGGCCTGCTGATCGCCGGCACGATCACCGCCACGTGAGCCCGGCCTGATCGGGTACACCGGCAGCCGTCTGGGAGAATGACTCTCCGTGGCCACCGTACTGCTGCTCCGGCACGGCCGGAGCACCGCCAACAGCGCTGGGATCCTCGCTGGTGATCTCCCCGTGCCGCTCGACGAGACCGGCGAGCGCCAGGCGGCCGACGTCGCGGCCCGGCTGAAGGCCCTGCCGCTCGCGGCCGTGGTCAGCAGCCCGGTCGAGCGCTGCCGCCAGACGGCCCAGGCGATCTGCGCGCCGGGGGAGAAGCCTTCGCTGGACGGGAGGCTGGCCGAGGCCGGGTACGGCGACTGGACCGGCAGGCTCATCTCCGAGCTGAACTCCGAGCCACTGTGGAGGGTCGTGCAGCGGCACCCGTCCGCGGCGGTCTTCCCTGGCGGGGAGGCGATGGCGGCGATGGCAGCCCGTGGCGTGGCGGCCATCCGCGACTGGGACACGCGGATCAGCGCGGAGCACGGGCCCGACGCGCTGTGGGTGGCGTGCAGTCACGCCGACGTGATCAAAGCGGTGACGGCTGACGCGCTCGGGCTGCACCTCGACCAGTTCCAGCGGATCGTCGTGGACCCGGCGTCGCTGACCGTGATCCGCTACACCGAGACCAGGCCGTTCCTGCTCCGGCTGAACGACGTCGGCGGGGACCTGGCCGGGCTCGTGCCGAAGGGTACCGAGGCCACGGCGTCCGACGCCGTGGTCGGTGGCGGGGCCGGGGCCTGAACGGCCGCCGGGGCTAGGCTGTGATGGTGCTGTTCACCGAGGGGCGATGCCGATGATGAACGTTTACTCGTTCGAGCCGCCGGAGCGGTTCGTGGCCGGTACGGTCGGCCCGCCCGGTGACCGCACCTTCTACCTCCAGGCGCGCGGCGGCGGCAGGCTGGTCAGCGTCGCGCTGGAGAAGGTGCAGGTCTCGCTGCTGGCCGACAAGCTCGACGAGCTGCTCGACGAGGTACACGCCAGGTTCGGCCTGGACCTGCCGGGTGTCCCGCCCGCCGACAACGGGCCGCTGGACACCCCGGTCGACGAGGAGTTCCGGGTCGGGACACTGGGCCTGGCCTGGGACTCCGACACCACCACCGTGGTGATCGAGGCCGTGGAGGCCGGCGAGCAGGAGACCGAGGGCGAGCAGGGCGCAGAGCCCGGCCCTGGCCTCGACCGGCTCCGGGTCCGGATCAGCCCGGTGGCGACCCGCGGCTTCATCGACCGGGCCCGCCGGGTCGTCGCCGCCGGGCGCCCGCCGTGCCCGCTGTGCGGCCAGCCGCTGGACCCGTCCGGCCACCTGTGCCCCCGGCACAACGGCTACCACCGGCAGACCTGACCGGCGCGCTCATGGACGCAGCCAAGGACGCCGCCGTCGACCCGCTGGAACTGCTCCGGCACGGCGACCTCGAACTCGAGGGCCGGCTCACCGACGCCTCCAACGCCACCCTGCGCGCCTACATCACGCTGGACGGCGAGACGGCACGGTGCGTGTACAAGCCGGTGGCGGGGGAGCGCCCGCTGTGGGACTTCCCCGACGGCACGCTGGCGGGCCGCGAGGTCGCCGCGTACCTGGTCAGCGAGGCCACCGGCTGGGAGTGCGTGCCGCCGACCGTGCTGCGCGACGGCCCGTTCGGCCCCGGTTCCTGCCAGCTGTGGATCGAGGAGGTCGCTCCGCCGCTGGTCGACTTCGTGCCGGAGCTGCCCGCCGGGTGGCACCCGATCGCCTCGGCGCGGGGCGGGGTGCTCGGGCACGCTGACGAGCCGGGCCTGGCCAAGCTCGCCGCGTACGACGCCGTGATCAACAACGCGGACCGCAAGGGCGGGCACCTGCTCCGGGCGGCAGGCGGCCATGTCTACGGCATCGACCACGGGATCTGCTTCCACGCCGAGGACAAGCTCCGCACGGTGCTGTGGGGCTGGGCTGGCCAGGAACTCCCCGGGGAGGTCACCGGCGTCCTCCAGCTGCTGCGGACCGGCCTGACCGGTGACCTCGGCACGGAACTGGCCCGGCACCTGACCCCGGCCGAGGTCCAGGCCGCGGCGTCCCGGGTGGAACGCCTGCTGGCCTCAGGGCGCTATCCGCTGCCGTCAGAAGAGTGGCCCCCGCTCCCGTGGCCGGCGCTCTGAACACACTGGCCGGCCGCTCCCGCCGGTACGAGATGAATTCCCTTCGCTCTTGTGATTTTCCCGACGGTTCGTGGCGGAGACGGGCTGGATAGGCTGGCGGGATGGACTCCTGGCTGGCACCTGAGCTGCCCACACTGCCCGGAAAGGGCCTGAAGCTCTCCCTGTTCGACTCGTCCAGTGGCCAGGTGCGGCCGACGGAGCCGTCGGGCGCGGCGAAGATGTACGTCTGCGGGATCACCCCCTACGACGCCGCGCACCTCGGCCACGCCGCCACCATGATCACGTTTGACCTGATCAACCGGCTGTGGCGGGACGCGGGGCACGACGTGAACTACGTGTCGAACGTGACCGACATCGACGACCCGCTGCTGGAGCGCGCCACGCGCGACGGGCAGGACTGGATCGTGCTCGGCATGCTGGAGACCGCGCTGTTCCGGGAGGACATGGAGGCGCTGCGCATCCTGCCGCCCGACCACTATGTCGGCGCCGTCGAGTCCATCCCGGCGATCGTCACCGAGATCGAGCGGCTGGTGGCCAGCGGCGCGGCGTACCGGCTGGAGGACGGCACCGGCGACGTCTACTTCGACGTGACAGCCGCCCCGGCCTTCGGCTACGAGTCCAGGCTGGACCGGGCGGCCATGCTCGGGTTCTTCGCCGAGCGCGGCGGCGACCCGGAGCGGGCTGGCAAGCGTGACGCCCTCGACCCGCTGCTGTGGCGGGGCGTCCGGGCCGGCGAGCCCTCGTGGGACGGCAGGTCGCTCGGCGACGGCCGCCCGGGCTGGCACATCGAGTGTGCCGTGATCGCGCTGAGCCTGCTCGGCGACCGGATCGACGTGCAGGGCGGCGGCAACGACCTGCTCTTCCCGCACCACGAGATGTCCGCAGCGCACGCCGAGTGCCTGACCGGCACGCACCCGTTCGCCACGCACTACACGCACGCGGGCATGATCGGCCTCGACGGCGAGAAGATGAGCAAGAGCAAGGGCAACCTGGTCTTCGTCTCGAAGCTGCGCGGCATCGGCGTGGACCCGATGGCCATCCGGCTGGCCCTGCTCGCCGACCACTACCGCACGGATCGTCAGTGGACGGACACGGTGGGCAAGGCCGGCGAGGACCGGCTCGACCGCTGGCGTTCGGCTGTCGCGCGCCGTTCGGGTGCCCCGGCTGAGCCGCTGGTCCAGGCCCTGCGCGAGCTGCTGACCAGCGACCTCGACACGACGGGCGCTTTGGCGGCCGTCGACGCGTGGGCCGAGGCCGACGGCACGGACGAGAGCGCTCCCGCCCTGGTCGCGGCCGCTGTCGACGCACTGCTGGGCGTCAAGCTCTAACCGTTGCACTCATCGCCGAAGACGCCGCCCCAGGTTTCGACCTGGGGCGGTTTCTTTGATTTTGTACCTCAGGGTGCCAGCTGGACCGGCTGACCGGTAGTGGCAGCTCCCCGCCCGGCTCAGGCATGCTGGCTGCCATGTCTCCTCTCAGGTCAGCGCTCAGGCGACGGCTCGGCGCGATCAGGAACGTCAGCCGGAAGCGCGTCGTGCTGACACTGCTCGCGCTCGCCGCAGTGCCGGCCGTCCTGCTCGCCACCGCGGTGACCTGGGTGACCGTCGCGGCCAGCGGGCACGTCTACACCGTCGCCGGGGTACCGGAGCGGCCCGTGGCCCTGGTGCTCGGCGCGCAGGTCAACCCGGACGGGCAGCCCTCGGACTTCCTCGCCGCCCGGCTGGAGCTGGCCCGGCAGCTGTACGAGGCGGGCAAGGTCCGGGCCATCCTGGTGTCCGGGGACGACGGCCAGCCGGAGTACAACGAGGTCGACCCGATGCGCGACTGGCTCGTCCACCGCGGCGTACCGGAGAAGAAGGTCGTCAAGGACCACGCCGGCTTCGACACCCGGCAGTCGTGCGTCCGGGCCGTGAAGGTGTTCGGGGTGAAGTCGGCGACCGTGGTGACGCAGGGCTTCCACATCGACCGGGCGGTCGCGCTGTGCCGCGAGGCAGGGATCGACGCGGTCGGTGTCGGGGACGAGACGATGAAGAAGTGGCCGAAGCCCTGGTACACCGGGGCGGCGCGGGACAAGGTCGCCTGCGTGAAGGCCATGTTCGAGGTGGTGACCGGCGCGCAGCCGGCCTTCCTGGGCCGGCGGGAGACCGGTGTGGACGAGGCGCTCGCCTCCTGACCGGCCTTGACCGGCCGACCCGCCCCACCGGTTTAAGGGACTGAATTTTGCAGGGTCCGGCGGGTACATTCGCCTCCATGACTGGGTACCTGCGTTATCCGACGCTGCACGGTGACACCCTTTTCTTCGCGTGTGAGGACGACCTGTGGACGGTCCCCGCCGCCGGTGGCCGGGCCATCCGGCTGACCGCGGGCGTCGACGAGGCCAGCCATCCGAGGCTGTCCCCGGACGGGACACAGCTGGCCTTCACCGGCTCGGCCGACGGGCCCCGCGAGGTGTACGTGATGCCTGCCGAGGGCGGTGAGGCCCGCCGGCTGACCTTCCAGAGCGCACACTGCACAGTGGCCGGCTGGACCCCGGACGGCCGGATCGTCTACCAGTCCTCGGCAGGCCACCCGCACCGCCGCCACCGCCTCTTCGCCGTGTCCCCGGACGGCGGCCTGCCAGAGACGCTCCCGTACGGGGACGCGCGGACCATCGCCTACGGCCCCGTCGTCGTGCTCGGCCGCAACACCGGCGAGCTCCAGATGTGGAAGCGGTACCGGGGCGGCACGGCCGGTGACCTGTGGCGGGAGGACCGGCGGCTGCTGAGCCTGCCCGGCAACCTCGCCTCGCCGGTCTGGCTGGGCGACCGGCTGCACTTCGTGTCCGACCACGAGGGCACGGGCAACGTCTACTCCTGCACGGCCGAGGGCGAGGACGTCCAGCGGCACACCGACCACTTCGAGTACTACGCGCGGAACCTGACCGGCGACGGCCGGCGCCTCACGTACCACAGCGGCGGCGACATCTACCTGCTGGAGGACGGCGAGAGCCGCAAGGTGGACATCCAGCTCGGCAGCTCGCGCGCCCAGCGGGTACGCATCTTCGCCGACGCGGCCGCTCACCTCGACACCGCCTCGCTCAAGCCGGACGGCTCGGGCCTGGCGATCACCACCCGGGGCAAGGCGTTCTCGTTCGGCCACTGGGAGGGGCCGGTCCGCCAGCACGGCGAGCCGGAGGGCGTCCGGTACCGGCTGCTGTCCTACCTCGCCGACAACGAGCGGCTCGTGGCTGCGGCGAGCGACGACAGCGACCAGGAGGCGCTGGTCGTCCTGCACCCGGACGGCGTGTCCACCCGGATCGCCACCGAACTCGGCCGGATCACCAGTGTGGTCCCGTCCCCGTCCGGCGCCCGCGTCGCCCTCACGAACCACCGCAACGAGCTGTGGCTGGCCGATCTCGACGACCCGGCGGGGCCGCAGCTGGCCGACCAGAGCGAGCACGGCGCGATCACCGGCCTGACCTGGTCGGCGAGTGGCCGATGGCTCGCGTACAGCCGCCCGGCCAGCGCCAACACCGCCGAGATCCACGTGTACGAGGCCGGCATGGGCGTGCACCGGGCCGTCACGAAGCCCGTGCTGCGCGACTTCTCGCCGTCGTTCGACCCGGCCGGGCAGTACCTGTACTTCATCGGCCAGCGCGAGTTCAACCCCGTCTACGACGAGATGCAGTTCGACCTGGGCTTCCCGCAGGGCTGCAAGCCGTACGCCGTGGCGCTCCGCAGGGATGTCGGCTCGCCGTTCGTCCAGCAGCCGCGTCCGCTGGAGGACAAGAAGGACGACGGCGGCACCGAGCCGTCCGACGACATCGACTTCGAGGGGATCGAGCGGCGGGTCGTCGCGTTCCCGGTCGACGAGGCCCGGTTCACCGACGTCATCGGGCTCAAGGGCAAGGCGCTGCTGCTGTCGCATCCGGTGAAGGGCAGCCGCCGGCACCGCTGGTTCGACACCAAGGCACCCGGTACCGGCATCCTGGAGTCCTTCGACTTCGCCACCGGCAAGACCGAGCAGCTCGCGAGCGGCATCAACTGGCTGACGGCCGGCGCCGGCGCCACCACCCTCCTGTACCAGTCCGGTGAGCGGCTCCGGGTCGTCAAGGCCGGCGAGAAGCCCTCCGACGAGGACGGCACGGACCGGGCGGGCGGCTGGATCGACTTCGGCCGGGTGAAGGTCTCCGTCCGCCCGGCCGCGGAGTGGCGGCAGATGTTCCGTGAGGCGTGGCGGCTCCAGCGCGAGCACTTCTGGGCCGAGGACATGCTCGGCATCGACTGGCCGGAGGTGTACGAGCGCTACTCGCCGCTGGTCGACCGGATCAGCACGCGCACGGAGCTGTCCGACCTGATCGGCGAGATGCAGGGCGAGCTCGGCACGTCCCACGCCTACGAGATCGGCGGAGCGTACCCCGACCGGCCCTACCACCCGCAGGGCTTCCTGGGGGCCGACTGGTCCTGTGTGGACGGTGAGTACCGGATCGAGCGGATCCTCGGCGGCGACGTGTGGGACGAGGTCGCCACGTCCCCGCTGAACCGGCCGGGCGTGAACCTCGCCCCCGGCGACGCCGTCCTCGCGATCAACGGGCTGCCGGTCGGAGGCGCGGTGACGCCGGCGGAACGCCTGGTGAACCTGGCCGGCAGCGAGGTCGAGCTGACCGTCCGCCCGGCCGGCGGCGGCGAGCAGCGCGTGGTGAGCGTGAAGGCCACCGGCGACGAGCTGCCCGCACGGTACCGGGACTGGGTCGAGGCGAACCGGGCAGCCGTGCACGAGCGGTCCGGCGGCAGGCTCGGCTACCTGCACATCCCCGACATGGGGCCGGACGGGTACGCCGAGTTCCACCGGGGCTTCCTGGCCGAGTTCGACCGGGAGGGGCTGGTCGTCGACGTGCGGTTCAACGGCGGCGGGCACGTCTCGGGCCTGCTCCTGGAGAAGCTCTCCCGGCGGCGGCTCGGCTACGACGTGCCACGCTGGTCGGCGCCGATCCCGTACCCGGACGAGTCGCCGCGTGGCCCGCTGGTCGCGATCACGAACGAGCACGCCGGCTCGGACGGCGACATGTTCAGCCACGCGTTCAAGATGTACAAGCTCGGCCCGCTGATCGGCA
Source organism: Longispora albida DSM 44784 (assembly GCF_000379825.1). Classification (GTDB taxonomy): domain Bacteria; phylum Actinomycetota; class Actinomycetes; order Mycobacteriales; family Micromonosporaceae; genus Longispora; species Longispora albida. The sequence goes on along the minus strand of NZ_KB903825.1, from coordinate 373,994 downwards.
CCCGGACCTGGGGCGGCGTCGTGGGCATCACGGTCAACCACGGGCTGGCGGACGGGACGGTGACCACCCAGCCGGAGTTCTCCCTGGTCTTCGACGACGTCGGCTGGCAGGTGGAGAACTACGGCACCGACCCGGACATCGAGGTCGAGATCCGGCCGGAGGACTACGCCCGCGGCGCGGACCCGCAGCTGGACCGGGCGATCGAGGTGGCACTGGACGCCCTGTCGGCGGCACCGGCCCACGAGCCGAAGTTCGTCGAACGGCCACACCTGGGCCGGCCGGCCCTGCCGCCCCGCGTCGGGATCTGATCTCGCGCCAGGTCGTGGCTGGACGGCCGCGTGAAGAACCCTGGAGGGGAAGCCGCGTTTGCCTTCCCGTCCAGGGTTCTTCGCGCGGCCGGGTTCGCCGTCCCCGGCTTGCCGATCTGGGTTCGGTGCCCGGCAGAGGGCGCGGTGCGGCTTGCCGTCCAGAGTGCTTCACCCGGCCGGGTTCACCGCCCCAGCAACGAAACGCAAGAGTCCTTACCCCACCCCGTGCCGCGTCGTGTCCACCACGAAGTCAGCCCGCTCCCGGGTGCCGTCGGCTGTGAAGAACTCCGCTTCCTCCTTCATCCACCGTTTCCACAGTTCTTCCTTGCCCTCGTGCGTCGAGTTCCGGGCGAGGCCGCGTGCGAGGCGCATGTCCGCCGGTGCCTCGACCCACACCGAGCAGGCGAGCCGTCCGGCGGTGGCCTGCCGGGTGCAGGTCACTCCTTCGAGGACGATCACCGGGCTCCAGGGCTGCGTCTTCCAGTCGCCGAGGGACGACCCGTACCAGTCCTGCCAGTCCCTGGCCTGGTACCGCGCCTCGCGCCCGGCGAGCAGCGGCTCCAGTACCTGGGCCTCGAACCGGGGCCACCACCCGCTGAAACAGTCCCAGGACACGAAGTCGTCGATCTCGATGATGGGTGCCCCGAGTGCCGTGGCCAGCCGGGCCGCCAGGTAGCTCTTGCCCGACCCGCTCGGCCCGTCGACGCCGACGAGCCGGATCCCGTTGACCGGCTCGCGGCTCAGGACAGCAGCCGCGATCTCCGCCGCCACCTCGCTCTCGCCCACCTCGGCGCTGCTCATCGCCCTACCCCCGTCGCTTCGCTTCTGACTGTTACCGGCACGCCGTCGGGTGCCGCGCGTTCATGAAACACGCCACCAGTGGACCACCGCCCCCGCCCGTTCTGCCACCCCGCCCTGGGGCCTGTCCGGCAGATCTTTGCCGGGCTGCGGCGGCCTCAGAAGCCGCCTGCATGCGCCGCTTCTGAGACTCGCCTCGCACCGGCAAGATCGACCGGACAGGCCCTAGCCTTGACCACATGCTGCGTACCGTTCACGACCGGCAGGAGCTGGCCGCCCTCTTCGAGCCGGACCCCGGCCTGCACCTCTACGAGCTGGGCGATCTCGACGACTACTTCTGGCCGTACACGACCTGCTACCGGATGCCGGCCGGCCGGACGGCGGCGCTGGTCTACACCGGTGCGGCGTTCGGCCCGCTGCTCCTCGCGCTCGGCCGCCCCGATACTGCCGCCGAGCAGCGGGAACTCCTGTCGGCGCTCCAGCCAGTGCTGCCCCGGAGCTTCTATGCCCACGTGACGAACGGTGCCGAGGACGTGCTGTCGGACTACCGGGTGAGTGATCACGGAGTACATCTGAAAATGCTCTTGAAGGGTTTTGCTCCGGCCAGCGGGGAGCCGGTGGTGCGGCTGGGGCCTGACGACCTGACCGAGCTGCAGGAACTCTACGCAGCCGCCTATCCGGACAATTCTTTCGATCCGCGCATGCTGGGCGCGGGGGAGTACGCCGGGATCAGGCGGGACGGCCGGCTCGTGGCGGTCGCCGGGGTGCACATCCATTCGCGGTCGCGCCGGATCGCCGCCCTCGGGAACGTGACCACCCTGCCCGAACTCCGAGGGCAGGGGCTGGCGGCGGTGGCGGCGTCGGCGCTGTGCCGCACCCTGCTGTCCACGGTGGACCATATCGGCCTGAACGTGCAGGCTGACAACACCGCCGCCGTCTCCCTCTACCAGCGGCTCGGCTTCGAGATCACGGCCGAGTACCGCGAGATGGCCGTGACCTCCTGCTGCTAGCAGCGCAGCTCCCGGCGGATCGCCTCAGGTGCCGCAGGCACACCCGGAGCAGTGCAGAGTTCCGCGCTGCCCAGGGTGAGCACGATCCACCGGCCGCCGGTCTTCTGGAGGACGGCGCGGGCCGGCCCGGCGCTGGGCGCGTACAGGGAGGCCACTGCCCAGCCGGACGAGCACACCATTCCTGGCTGGACGGTCACGCCGCCCGGCAGCCCGGTGTTGCTGGCTGCCGCCGCCTCCAGGACTTCCTTGTCACTGGGGCACGCGGCTTCGGCACGCGGGCTGCTACCCGCAGGAGACGAACTGCTGCCGCCACCCGGGGAACTGCTGCCCAAGCGGCTCACGGCCTCCGGCAGCTCACCCCGCCCGGAACACCCAGTGAGAGCCGCAGCCCCCACAGCCGCCAGCGCCATCGACATGATCTTGGTTCGCACGCGAGCACACTATGCGCTCGGGGCAACCCCGCCCCCACCTGACCTCTAAGCTGCCCCTCATGACGGTATTCGTCGCCGAAGCCACCCGCGTCTCCTTCCCCGGACCGCCGCTCACCCTGGCCACCGCCCCGGAGGCCGAGCGGCTGGGCCAGCTGTACTTCGAGTGCTACGAGCCGGGCGTCGCCTGGGCCACCGAAGCCGAGGCCATCGCGGACATCCGGCTCGGGTTCGACGGCGGATACGGTCCACTGTGGCCGGAGGCGACCCTGTTCGCGGAGGCCGACGGCCGCCCGGTAGCGGCGGTCTATACCGTGCACCGCGCGCCATGGCCGGACACTCCTGACTGCCCGTTCGTGATCGACCTGCACGTCAGCCGGGCGTACCGCCGCCAGGGTCTCGCGAGCCGCCTCCTCGGCGAGGTGCTGAGCCTGGCAGCCGGAACGGACCGCCCCCGGGTCGCCCTGCGCGTCGACCCGGCCAACGAGCCGGCCATCCTCCTCTACACCGCCCTCGGCTTCCGCCCAGCCTGATCTCTCCCCGTACTCACCCGCCCCTGAGTATCGGTCCCGCCCGGTCTGAGTACCGCTCCCGATGTCCCGTCCTCCCCGCCGTGGGGAGATGGAGGCATGAGAGAAGTCTTCATCACCGCGACCGGCTCGTACCTGCCCGGCGCGCCCGTCGACAACCACGCTCTCGCGGACCGTTTCGGCGACAACCCGTTCCGCGAGAAGGTTCTCGCCGCCAACGGCATAAAGACCCGCCACTACGCCGCGCCCGGCGTGCTCAACGAGCACCTGGCCGCCGAAGCCATCACCCAGGCTCTGACCGCTCGCGGTATCACCCCGTCCGATGTCGGCATGCTCGCCACCGGTACGACGCAGCCCGATCTGCTCGTCCCCGGGTTCGCCTCGATGGTGCACGGCCGGATCGGCGGCGGCCCGATGGAGACCCTCTCCGCCGCCGGTGTCTGTGCCTCCAGCATGGCGGCGCTCAAGGCCGCTGCGGCCCAGATCCGGCTCGGTGAGCATGACACCGCTGTCGTCGCGGGTTCGGAACTCGTCAGCCGCTCACTTCTTCACTCCGGCGGCACGGCCGACACCGAGTTCCTGCGCTGGACGCTGTCGGACGGGGCCGGTGCCGTCGTTCTCGAATCGTCCCCGCATCCCGACCGGCCGTCTCTCCGCCTCGACTGGGTCCGCGTCACCTCCCACGCGCACGACCACCCGGTCTGCATGAGCGCCGGCCTCAATCAGGCCACCGGCCAGACCTGGCAGGACTACCCGACGATCCCCGAAGCGGCCGCCGACGGCCTCTTTCAGCTCCGGCAGGACATGCGGGCACTCCCAGCTCTCGCCAGGCTCGGCCTCCGCGAGTTCCTGGCGAGCACCGACCCGGCTGCTCTCGACCACATCCTCTGCCACTACAGCGCCGACCACTTCCGCCAGACCATCTTCCGGCTGCTCGGCCAGGCGGGCACCACAGTGGACGAGAGCCGCTGGTTCAGCAATCTGCCCTCGGCAGGCAACACCGGCGCGGCCAGCATCTTCGTGATGCTCGACGAGTGCCTGCGGTCCGGAAGGTTCACCCCGGACCAGAAAATCCTTGTGGTTGTACCGGAATCAGGCCGCTTCACCTACGCCTTCGCCCACCTGACCTGCGTCGCCCCGGCCTCACGCCACACCACGCAGTCCCCGCTGGGCGCCCCGCGGCCCGACGACTCCGACACCGTCAGCTGGACGGTCCAGCAGCTCGCCCAGGTCTGGTCGGGCCTGGAGGCCGAGCTGGCCAGGGTGCCCGTCGTCCGCCGCATCGAGTCGGGTACCGCGACCCTGGCCGACTACCGCGACCTCCTGGTCAACCTCCGCCAGCAGGTCATCGAGGGCGGCCGGTGGATCGCGCGGGCCGCCTCGCAGTTCTCCGCCGAGTACTTCGAGCTGCGCAGCCTCGCGATCGGCCACGCCGCGGAGGAACACCGCGACTTCCGCCTGCTCGAAGCCGACTATGTGGCGACCGGCGGCGACCCGGACGTGATCCGCACGGCACCGAAGAACATCGGCTCGGAGGCCTTGTCGGCTTTCATGTTCCACCAGGCCGGTCAGCCCGACCCGGTCGACCTGCTCGGCGCGATGTTCGTGATCGAGGGCCTCGGTACGGCGAAGGCGCTGCACTGGGCCGGCCTCCTCTCGGAGCAGCTCGGGCTCGGCGAGGACCAGACGACCTTCCTCCGGTACCACGGGGCCAACGACGACGACCACTTCGCCAAGCTCCGCGACGTGCTCCGTTCCGGGCTGATCGACCGGGCGACGGCGGCCCGGATCGTCAAGACCGCCAAGGTGACCGCCCGGCTCTACGCCCTCCAGCTGGCGGAGCTGAACAATGTCTGATCGCGCTGGCCCCGCCCTCTGGGAAGCCATCCTTGACAACCACGCCCTGCCCTTCGACCCGGCGACCCTCCAGGCGGTCGTCCGCGACCAGCGCCGCTGGACGAGGGCCTGGCTCTACCCGGCCGCCCGGCTGTTCTCCCGCCTCGCCGTGGCGGCCATCGTCCTCGGAAAACGTCTCCTCCCGTTCCAGTTCACCGCGCACAGGCTCATGGACCGGCTGTGTGTCTGGTTCCTGCGCAGGTTCGTGGCACCCGAGGCCGGCGCGCTCCTCATCCGGCACTTCGTCATAGAGACCAACCTGCTCAACTTCCTGATCGCCAACAGCGCGGGCGCCGGGAAACTGCCGCCGGTCACGCTGGTCCCCACGACCCTGCGCCAGCTCGGCGACCACGCCGTCATCGAGCACGACATCAACGTGTACGCCGTCCTGATCGCCCTCGGCAGAACCGGGCACGGCGGTCGTCCGGCCGCCCTCGACTTCAGCATGCTCACCGTGCCGCCCATCGACGCCGAACCTGGTACCCGCCGCTTCCTCCGGCTCGACATCCAGACAGCGCTGTGCCTGATGAACATCCCGTTCGCCCTCTGCCTGACCAGCTCGGAGTACCGCAGGGCCGTGCACTCCCTCCGGCTCGACGAGCCGCTGATGGCGCTGTTGTCCGCCGCGACCGGCGACCCGTCCTTCCTCGCGTGGCGCCCGGCGGGCACCGCGATCCGGGTCGACTCCACGATGGACGTCCCCCGCGCCGTCTACGAGCACGCCGTCTACTGCGAGCACGCCCACGCCCGCCTCCTCGAACTCAGCCAGCAGTAACTGAAAACCTTTCATTTTCCGTACTCCCGCAGTACTGTCCACGCCATCGACTGAGGAGGCGTCATGGCTGGTGTCCAGGGTTTCCCCGAGGGTTTCGTCTGGGGGGCCTCCACGGCCGCGTACCAGATCGAGGGCGCGGCGACCGCCGACGGCCGGGGCCCGAGCGTCTGGGACACCTTCACGAGCCAGCCCGGCCGGATCGCCGACGGCTCCACTGGGGACCACGCCTGCGACCACTACCACCGGTACCCGGAAGACGTCGCCCTGATGGCGGACCTGGGCATCGGCGCCTACCGGTTCTCCCTGTCGTGGTCCCGGATCCAGCCGGACGGCAGCGGCCTGGCCAACCCGGCCGGCCTGGCCTTCTACGACCGGCTCACCGACGAGCTCCTCAGCCGGGGCATCCAGCCCGTCGTGAACCTGTACCACTGGGACCTGCCCCAGGCCCTCGAGGACACCGGCGGCTGGCTGAACCGGGACACGGCCGCCCGCTTCGCCGACTACGCCCGGATCGCGTCCCAGGCACTCGGCGACCGCGTCGCCCTCTGGTCCACCCTCAACGAACCCTTCGAGCACATGGCCCTCGGCCACGCCCTCGGCGTCCACGCCCCGGGCCGCACGCTCGCCCTCGAAGCCCTGCCGGCCGGCCACCACCAGCTCCTGGCGCACGGCCTCGCCGTCCAGGTACTCAGCGAGACCAGCCCGGCACCCGTCATGCTGATCAACAGCTACTCACCGGCCCGCCCTGCCAGCGACGACGAGGCCGACATCTTCGCGGCAGGCATGTACGACCTGCTCCAGAACCGGCTGCTCACCGACCCCGTCCTCCTGGGCTCCTACCCGGCGGAACTGGGGGAGCTGCCCTTCGTCGCCGACGGCGACCTGGCCACCATCGCCCAGCCCCTCGACTACCTCGGCGTGAACTACTACCAGCCCCACACCGTCCGGGCCACCTCCGACGGCCCGCTGCCCTTCGACATCGCCTCGCCGCCCGGGTACCCGCAGACGGCCTTCGGCTGGTCCGTCGTCCCCGACGGCCTCCGCGAGACCCTGACGGCGCTCAGGGACCGCTACGGCGACGCGCTCCCGCCCCTCTACGTCACCGAGAACGGCTGCGCCTACAACGACACCGTCGACGCGGCAGGCGAGTGCGCCGACCCGGCCCGCGTCACGTACCTCGACGGGCACATCAACGCCGTCCGTGACGCCATCGCCGACGGGGTGGACGTCCGGGGCTACTTCGTCTGGTCACTGCTCGACAACTTCGAGTGGGCCGAGGGGTACACCAAGCGCTTCGGGCTCGTGCACGTCGACTACGACACCCAGCGGCGCACCCCGAAGTCCTCCTACTCCTGGTACCGCGACCTGATCACCGGCAAGAGCTAGCCGGCGTAGGGCTGCTGCTGCTGCGGTGGTGGCGGCGGTGGCGGGTACATCCCCGGCGGGGGCGGCGGCGGAGGCTGGAGCACCCGGGCCGGCTTCGCCGTGCGGGGGAGCAGCGCGCCCAGCAGCAGGAACAGCAGCCCTGCCACCACGCTCAGCCCGAGGAGTACCGCCATCGCGTCGCGCGGTTCCAGCCCGTCGCTGTGGCCGAGCAGCTCGTGCATCAGGTCGTACCCGAAGGCCCAGATCAGCGCGCTGCACATCAGCGACAACGTCCCCAGGAGTGCGAACACCGAGTTCTTGCCGTTGATGTGGATCGTCGCAGCCGCCCAGATCGCTCCGCCGAGCATCAGGAGCCCGATCACAAGCGGGACCGCGTGCGTCAGGAGGTCGAAGTCGCCCATGCGACCGGATACTGCCACAACCACGCCACCCGCCCGATGCTTGAGGAACCGGACGTTCCGCAAGTCGTCCTACCGTGGAGGCATGACCGAGACACCGGACGTCCTGACCTTCACCACCCCGGCAGAGTGGGAGGCCTGGCTGGCCGCCCACCACGACGAGCCTGGCGGGGCATGGCTCAAGCTGGGCCGCAAGGGCTGCCGGTACCCGGCGCTCGCCCTCTCCGACGCCCTCGACGGCGCGCTCTGCTACGGCTGGATCGACAGCGTCCGGCGGAGTTTCGACGAGAACTACTTTCTCCAGAAGTACTCACCCCGCAGGCCCCGGGGCTCGTGGTCGCAGGTCAACGTCCACCGCGCCGAGCAGCTCGCCGCCGCAGGCCGGATACGGCCACCCGGTCAGGCCGCGATCGAAGCAGCCAAGGCTGACGGGCGCTGGGCGGCCGCGTACGAGTCCCAGAAGGACGCGGCCGTCCCGCCGGACTTCCAGGCCGCGCTCGACGCGAACCCCGCGGCGGCCGCCGCGTTCGGCCAGCTCGGCAAGACCGCCAGGTACACGCTGATCCTGCCCTTGCTCAAAGCCCGCACCCCGCAGACCCGCGCGAGCCGTCTCACCAAGGCCATGGAAAGCCTCGGCTAGGCCTCTATCCCGGAATCCTCCGATCGCGTCCGTGGCGCAGCCCTTCCAGCATGGCCTCGAAGGCGGTGACCACCGCGGCCAGGTCGGCACCGGGCTCGGTGGCCAGCCACAGGGCTGCCTCGTTCATCGCGCCGGAGAGCAGGCAGGCGAGCGGCTCGACGGGCTGGGGCGGCAGCACGCCCTCGGTGATCAGCTCGGTGAGACCCTCGGCGAGCAGCTGGCCGGAGCCGGCCCGGTCCATCGCCCGCCATGCGGCCCAGCCGAGCACCACCGGCCCGTCGATCAGCAGGATCCGGGCGATCTCTGGCTCCCGCCCGACGCCGAGGAAGGCCCGGCAGCCGGCCAGGAGTGCTGGCCAGGTCTCGCCGGTGGCCGCGGCGGCGACCCGCTCGGCGACCTCGGCATGTACCTGCTCGGCGACCGACGTGAACAGCTCGGCCTTGCTGGCGAAGTTGTGGAAGACCGCGCCCTTGGTGACCGAGGCGGCGGCGGCGATCTCGGCCAGGCTGACCTCGGCGTAGCCCCGCTCGGCGAACAATCTTCGAGCCTGGGCGACCAGGGTGGCACGGGTCTGGTCCCGCTGCCGGGCTCGTCGGTCCATGTTGATCTCCAGGATTGACATACCGCTGGTATGCGATCTAGCCTAGTTCACATACCGATGGTACGCGAACTGGGGGCAACCATGAACCTGAGCAGCTTCTACCCGGTCCTCGGCGTCGAGGACATCCCCGCCGCCCACGACTTCTACACCCGGCTGTTCGGCTTCGAGACCGTCTTCGAGGCCGACTGGTACGTCAGCCTCCGGCACGGCGAGCAGCCGCAGTTCGAGCTGGCCCTGCTGAACCCGGAGCACCCCACGGTGCCGGCCGGTTACCGGGTACCAGCCCGGGGGCTGCTGCTGAACGTCGAGGTCGCCGACGTGGACGCCGAGTACCAGCGGCTGGTCGTCAAGGAAGGTCTCAAGCCCGAGCTGGACATCCGCACCGAGGAGTTCGGCCAGCGGCACTTCATCGTCGCAGCCCCCGGCGGAGTCCTGATCGACGTCATCACCGAGATCCCGATGACCGGCGAGTACGCGGCCTCGTAGACCGTCCTGGAAACGATTTAAGGCCGGTTCTCCACAAAGGAGAACCGGCCCTGAACTGCTCTTACTGCGGTGGGCGTAGCAGGGTTTGAACCTGCGACCCCTTCGGTGTGAACGAAGTGCTCTCCCACTGAGCTATACGCCCGCAACGAGAGGTAACTGTACCCGACCATCCCCGGATCCGCCGAATCGGGGGTCGCGGGCTCACTTCCTCACGAAGCCCATCGCCTTGTCCCATAGATCGATATCAAGGCTGTACTTCACCGAGGCCCACACGACGAACGACACGAACACCAGGCCCACGATGCCGATCAGTGCCCGGACCAGCAGCGACTGCCGCTTGATCCACTCGGTCCAGTTGTGCAGGTGCCGCCGCGTGAAGGTCAGCAGCCGCCGCGCCCAGTGGAACTCGATCGCCAGGATCGCCAGGCCGGCCAGCACGATCAGCCATCCTGGGCCGGGCAGCGGGATCAGGAACGCGCCCAGCGCGATGGTCGCCACCCCGAGCACGGTGACCGTGATCTTGACGGCGATCCGGCCCCCGGGCGCTGCTCTGACCCGGTCGAGCCAGTGTTGCCCGGTATGCCGCTGGGACTCTTTCACTTCGCTGTTCGCGCCACTCTCCACGCCGCCGAAGGTACCCGATAAGTTTTCCTCTTCCAGCCCCCGCTGGGGTCCCGGAGGCTCTACATTCAAAGCGGACTCCACTACGGGTCGAGACCAGCGTATGACGAAGTGTGACGGGGGGTATCACCCGAGTGTGAGAATTGCGGGACGCGCGGGGCGTCTCGTCGCCGGTGCCTGGGGGTGAGGTCGATGGGTGTTCTCCGTCCCGCGACCGTGGAGGTCGAAACGTCTCTGCGGCTCGTCGCGCCGGATGCGACGGCGTTGCCGGTCCGCGCGAGTCTGCGGTATGACCCGCTGGATCCGTACGCCGTTCATGTCCTGTTCCACGCGGAAGCCGTGGGCGGCGAGCCAGTGAGCTGGTCGTTCGCCAGGGATCTGCTGGTCAAGGGGCTGGACGAGCCTGCGGGGATCGGCGATGTCCGCGTCTGGCCTTGGTCGACGCCGCGCGGTGAGTTCGTGGCGCTCGCGCTGTCCTCACCGGATGGCAACGCGCTCTTCGAGGTGCCCAGGAGCGTCCTGGTCCGCTTCCTCCGCCGCACGTACGTCGTCGTGCCCCGCGGCAAGGAGAGCGACCATCTGGACGTGGACGCGGCAGTGGCCCGCCTCCTCCAGGCCCGCTGAACGACGGGACGGGGCCCGCACCGTGTGAGGTGCGGGCCCCGTTTTCCATGCCGTCGGGCGGCCGGTTCGTTGCCGTCAGGCTGCCGCGGTCACCGAGGACTGCCAGCCGCCGAACCTGCCGTCGGCCGTGAACATCGCCAGCGCGCTGGCCCCCGACCCGAGGTCGGCGAGCAGCCCCTCCGGCACCTCCCGGTACACGATCCCGTGGTGCTCCAGGTACCTGGTCACCGTCAGCCGGTGGTCGGCGGGGAACACCCCGATCCCGTGCGTGAGCCGGCGCGAGGCGCTGACCGGGTCGAAGCGGCCGGTCGGTACCCGGTCGTCGTTGAACGCGACGTAGAACTTCCCGCCCTCGTAGGGCAGGCCGAGGTACCCCCGGCACTCCAGCAGCGCCGTGGCGGCCATCACGAGCCGTTCCGCGCACATCACGGGATCGTCCTGTGTGCTCAGATCGAGCCGGTTCTCGGTCAGCTCGGGGATCTCCCAGATCCTGCCGATGTCGGTCAGCCGCAGTACCGGCTGCGTCGCCGCGTGGTCGAGCCCGTATCCCGGGTTGCCCCACGACCACAGGAAGCTGTTGTCGTGCCCGGCGAAGCTGCCGATCAGGCCACAGCGCAGCTGGGCAGCCCCCATCTGGAACACACAGGTCTCGAGGTCGACCGACCACTCGCCGCCCGGCAGGTAGGCGTTCAGCGTCTCCAGTTGCTCGATCATGATCGCGGATCGGGCGGCGGCGAGCCGCTCCAGTTCCGGGCTGAAAAGTTCCATGTCCGGATAACGGCGGACGCAGGCTCGCGACACGCCTCCGGTTATCCTCGGCGGCGTGAACAGGAAATATCTACGGGGACTCATGGCTGCGGCTCTCCTGGCCGGGCCGCTGGCCGTGGCTGGCTGCTCCGGTGACGAGCCGGCGGGCTCCCAGCCGCCAGCCGCTGGCCAGACCGGCCCTGCCGCCGAGCCGTCGCCCGCGGCGCCGGCCAAGGCCGAGGAGATCACCCTCGCCTTCGCCGGGGACGTGCACTTCACCGAGCGGACCGCGCGCCTGCTCGCGAACCCGGCGACCGCGTTCGGCCCGGTCGCTGAGGTCTTCAAGTCCGCTGACTACGCGATGGTGAACCTGGAGACCGCCGTCACGACCGGCGGGAAGGCCGAACCCAAGCAGTACCACTTCCGGACCCCGCCCACGGCCCTCGAAGCGGTCAAGGCCGCCGGGGTCGACATCGTGTCCAGCGCCAACAACCACACCCTCGACTACGGGCAGACGGGCCTTTCGGACACCCTCGCCAACATCAAGTCGGCCGGGCTGCCGATGGTCGGAGCCGGCAAGAACGCCGCAGAGGCCTGGGCGCCGTACATCGCGGACGTGAAGGGCCACAAGGTCGCCTTCATCGGCATCTCCCAGGTCTGGGAACTCGCCTCCACCTGGATCGCCAAGGACAACCGGCCGGGCCTGGCCATCGCCAGCGACGTCCAGCGCTCCGTCGACGCCGTCAAGGCCGCGAAGGCCCAGGCGGACCTCGTGGTCGTGTACATGCACTGGGGCCAGGAAGGCAACCAGTGCGCGATCAGCGACCAGAAGACCTTCGCGAAGAAGCTCTCCGACGCGGGCGCCGACATCATCGTGGGCACGCACAGCCACGTCCTGCACGGCGACGGATACCTGGGCAAGACCTACGTGGCGTACGGGCTGAGCAACTTCCTCTGGTACCGCGACGACGCGATGAGCAACGACACCGGCGTCCTCAAGGTGACCGTACGGGCCGGCAAGGTCAGCAGGACCGAGTTCGTCCCCGCCTCCATCTCCCGCACCACCGGCCAGCCCGTCCCGGTCACGGGGGCCGAGAAGGACCGGATCGCGGCCAAGTACGCCAAACTCCGCGGCTGTACCGGCCTCGCGGCGGCACCGGCGGCCTGATCAGAGGGTGTTTCCCGGCCTTGTGGCGCGGCAGGGCCGGCCCCCGGTTTGCGAGCCGGGGAGCCCTCGGCTAAAGTTTCTCCAGTCAGCAGGGACGCCGCAAGGCGGACAAGCGGACAGATAACTCAAGATAGTGCGGACGTAGCGCAGTTGGTAGCGCATCACCTTGCCAAGGTGAGGGTCGCGAGTTCGAGTCTCGTCGTCCGCTCGACAGAAGTGGGGGCTTCCGGGCCCACCCGGTGGAGTGGCCGAGAGGCGAGGCAACGGCCTGCAAAGCCGTGTACACGGGTTCAAATCCCGTCTCCACCTCTGCACCACAGCAACAAACAGCAGTACAGCAAGGGCGTATAGCTCAGCGGGAGAGCACTTCCCTGACACGGAAGGGGTCACAGGTTCAATCCCTGTTACGCCCACCAGCAAGTAGCACGACAAAGGCCAGTTCCTGAAAATCAGGGGCTGGCCTTTTGCTTGTCCGCCTGTGATCGGTTCATCGGCTGTGCGCGGGCTGCCTGGTGGCGGACTGCCCCCGGCTCGGCCACGACCGGCACCGGCGAGCACCAGCATGGGGGCTGTGCGGGCGCTGACAGCCGCTGAGAGGACCTGGTAGCGCATCGTCAGAGCGGTGTCGGCAGCGGCGCAGTGTTTGCCGCACAAGCCGGGAGCGTCGAACGGCAGACCGGTACCAGCGCACAAAGGAAACTCCCAGATGTCTCACCCCACGCAGCCCGAGTACAGCCGCGCGTTGCGCACGGCCGACGCGACGCAGGAACGGTTCTTCACCGAGTTCGCCGGCGGTGCGACCTCCGCCCCCGCCGCAGCGCCTCGTGGCGATCCGGCCCGGCCGGCTATCCGCTGGAGGCGTTCGACGGGTACCTGCGGCTGCTGCTGGTGTCCTACCACGACATCCGGGACGGAAAGGCGTGCTTCCGTAACGGCGGCGGCCGCCTCACCCGGCGCGCCTGGGTCCCCGTGACGCGTGTCAGCGGCTGTGTCAGGGCGGTGGCAGGCCGGTGACAGCCGGGCCGCCGACAGTAGGCGCATGACAAACAACAGCGCTCACATCAACCTCTCCGACCAGGACAAGCACACCCTGCGGGTCGCCGCGTACGGTGCCGTCACCCTGCTGACCGCCGCTGGTGCCGCCGGTGGCTCGCCCCACAAGATCGCCACGCAGGGCAGCATCGCGCTGGGTTCCGCGACCGGCCTGACCGGGCACGTGCTCGCCGAGCACCCCAAGGTCGCTGAGCTGAACGCCAAGTCCGTGGCCGAGATCGCCGACAGCGTGCTGCCGGCACTGACCGCCGCCATGACCCTGCTCAAGACGCAGGTACCGGGGGAGGAAGCCAACTTCCGCGGCACCGTCGTCACCGCGATGGAAGCCGCCCTCCACAAGCGCGAGCCCAGCCCCGCCGTCACCAGCATGGTCCGCAAGGTCACCGAAGCGCTCGACGCCGTCTGACCAGGTAGGACATTCCACCGCGCCGCGCTGCATCCCCGGGATGCGCGCGGCGCGGTGGTTTCAGGCTGCGGAACGTTCCGTGCGGGTCCCCGCCAGCAGCAGCCCGCCCGCGAGTGCCACGAGCACGGCGGTGAAACCGTGGACGCCCAGTGCAGTCGCCGTCTTGCCGCTGTTCGTGAGCACGTTCGTCATGTCGCCGACCGCCACGAGCGCGGTCACCAGCAGCACCCAGCCCAGCGCCCGGAACTGCCGGGTCACCAGCAGCACGCCGTACGCGAGCGCGAAACCGAGGTCGCGTACTCCCTTGACGGTGTAGAAGCCGCCCGCGTCGCCGGCCGGCGGGTTCGGCAGGCCGAAGCCGGCGGCGTTGCCCTGCCCGTCCAGGAGGTAACCGGTGCCGAAGTAGAGGATGAAGAGGGTGATGAGCGTGGCGAGGACGATGCCGGTCTTCTTCATGAGGTCTCCCTGGTGTTTCGGATGCGTCGGATGTGGTGGGTGTAGCGGGGCCGGCCGGCCAGGTGCCAGACCGCGCGGGCGTACCACGGCAGCTCGCCGAGGAACGAGGCCCGCTCCTGCGGAGAGGCGTCCTCCAGCACGAGGCCGAGGTACGTCAGCAGTACTGGTTTCGGTGTCACGGAAGGGAAGTAGCGTCCCCAGGCGCGCCACTCCGCCACGGTCAGGTGCCGGGCGGCGAGGGGCAGGAGCGTGGTCTCCTCGTCGTCGAGGTGTCCGATGAGGACGGCCCGGTGGTCGACGAGTGCTGCCACCAGCTTGTCCCGTTCGTGCTCGCCGGCGGTCGCCGCCCAGCCCGGCAGCGCGCCGCCGATCGTGGCGAGCGTGGCGGCCAGGTGTTCGTGCTGGGCTGCCATGCGCAGCACGATGTCGGCGTCGAGGTCCACCCGGGCCAGCAGCGGCGGCCACAGGTACCTGTCCTCGGCGACGTGGTGGTTGTGCAGCCCGAGCAGGTAGTCGCGCAGGTGTGCGGCGAGTGTCCCGGCACGGGCGGTGTCACCGGGCTCTACCGCGTCGACGAGGTCCGCGAGCAGCCGCGACTCGCGGCGGAAGGCCCGGTGGATCACCACCATCGTGTGGGTGTTCGGTGTCATGAGCAGAGCATCGGCGGTACCGCTTGGAGATCATTTGGAGCTAGCTTGGAGCGCATGCTGCGGGTACAGGTTCTGGGGCCGGTCACGGCCGAGGTCGCGGGGGCGGCGGTGCCGCTCGGCGGGCCGCGCCAGCGTGCGGTGCTCGCGCGGTTGGTGGCGGCCCGGGGCAGCACGGTGTCCGTTGACCGGCTGATCGAAGATCTCTGGCACGGCGAGCCACCGGCCCGGGCCCTGGTGTCGTTGCAGGCCTACGTGTCCAACCTCAGGCGGCTCCTGGAACCGGGCCGTCCTCCGCGTACTCCGGCCCGCGTCCTCGTCAGCGCACCGCCCGGCTACGCGCTGCGGCTGCCCGAGGACGCGGTGGACGTGTGGCGGTTCGAGCGGCTGGTACGGGACGCGCGGTCAGCCTCTCCCGTGGCGGCGGTCAAGCTCCTGGACGAGGCGCTGGCCCTGTGGCGCGGGCCAGCGTACGCAGCCGAAGAGTGGGCCGTGGCCGAGGTGGCGCGCCTGGAGGAACTCCGGTACGCCGCCAGGGAACTCCGTGTCTCGGCTGCGCTCTCGTCGGCACCCTCAACGGCAGTCGTGTCCGGAGTGGACGTTGTGGCCGAGGCCGGGACGCTCACCAGGGACCAGCCGTTGCGGGAAGAAGGCTGGCGGCTGGCGGCGCTCGCGCTGTGGCGGGGCGGGCGGCAGGCCGACGCGCTGGCGACGCTGCGGCTGGCGCGGGAGACGTTCGTGACGGAGCTGGGTCTCGACCCCGGCCCGCGCCTGACGGAGCTGGAACGCGACATCCTGAGTGGACGCGACCATGACCCCATCCCCGGGCCATCAGCCGGGAACCCGGAACTGTTCGTCGGGCGGGCGCAGGAGGCCGACGCGCTGCGTGCGGAGGCGGTCGCGACGCGCGGCGGTACCCGGCCCCGCGTCGCGCTCGTGACCGGCGAGGCTGGACTGGGGAAGTCGGCGCTGCTGCGGGTGTTCGGGCAGCGGGCGGCGGCCGAGGGCTGGCTCGTCGCGGCCGGTAGCTGTTCCGAAGCGGCCGGAGTCCCGCCGGCGCTGGCCTGGGTGCAGGCGTTGCGCACGATCGCGGCGACCGTACCGCCCGCCGACCCTGCGCCGCTGAAGCCGCTGCTGGACGACGCCGGCGACCATCCCGACACGGATGCGGCCGCCGGCCGGTACCGGCTGCACCAGGCCGTCTGGCACTGGCTCGGTTCGGTGGCTCGTGAGCGGCCTGTCGTGATCGTGCTCGACGACCTGCACTGGGCGGACGAGCCGACGCTGGCGCTGCTCGCGAGCCTGCCCAGCGATGTCCCGGTACTGGTGGTGGCCGCGTTCCGGGCCGAGGAGTTCACTGTGCCTGCCGGACTCGCCCGGCGTGAACCGCTGCGGCTCGCGCTGGCGGGGCTGCCCGAGACGGCGGTGGCCGAGCTGGTGCGCGCCGAGTACGCCGCCGACGATCCCACCGTGTCCTCCGTGGCGCAGCGCTCGGGCGGTAACCCTTTCTTCGCACGGGAACTCGCGCGTCTTCTCGCCAGCGAGGGCCGTTCGTGTGACGTGCCTGAGGGCGTGCGGGACGTGCTGCGGCGCCGGTTCGCACGGCTGCCCGACGCGGCGGTGGCGGTGCTGCGGCTGGCCGCGCTGGCCCGGGAAGTGGTCGACGTCGAGGTACTCGTCGAAGCCGCCGACGCGAATGAGGACGGGGTGCTCGACGCGCTCGACGCCGGCGTGCTCACCGGGCTGCTCACCGAACCGGGACCGGGCCGGGTCGCGTTCACGCACGCGCTCGTGCGGGAGACGCTGGTCGCCGACCTCAGCGGGCTGCGCGCCGCTCGCATGCACGCCCGCCTCGCGGCAGCGCTCGAACGCCACTCGCCCGACGACGTCGCCGCGCTCGCGCACCACTACACACTGGCCGCGTCATCCGCGACGGCAGCCAAGGCAGTGGACTACGGCGTGCGGGCTGCCGAACTGGCCGAGCGCCGATACGCCCATGACGCGGCCGTCTCCCTGCTGACCGGCGCAGTCGAGAGCTTCGAGCGTGCCGGGTTCGCCGGTGACCGGGACGCGCGCCGGGTCGAGCTGCTCGGGCGGTTACTCCGGGCGCAGATCCGCGCTGGTGCGGTGGCCGCAGCCCGGGCCACCCGCCAGCTCGCCATCGACCGCGCCGGGGACCGGGAGGAGCTGGTGGTGGCGGCCTTCACCGCGTGGACCGAGCCGACGCCCTGGCAGACCCGGCCGTACGGCGTACCCGACGAGCGGCTGATCGCCCTGCTCACTCGCCTGACAGCGCGCCAGGACCTCAGCCCGGCGGCCAGGTGCCTGCTGCTGTGCTCCTACGCCGACGAGCTGTCCGGCGAGGGCGACCCGCGGGCGCTGCGGGCTGCCGAGGAGGCCGCGGCGATCGCTGCCTCGCTCGGCGATCCCCGGNTGCGGGCTGCGGCGATCATGAAGGTGGCGTTCGAGTACCCGCCGCAGGACTGGCGGATGCGGGCGGAGACCGGGTCCGAGCTGGTGGAGATCGGCGAACGGCACGACCTGCCGGTGTACCGGGTAGCTGGCCTGCTGCTGCGTGCCCGGTCGGCCGCCATGACCAACGACGCGGCGCGTACCCGCCAGCACCTGGACGAGGCGGCCCGGCTGGCCCGCGCCTACCGGATGGCCGACCAGGAGAGCGTGACCGAGATCGGGAGGGCGGCACTGGCGCACGCGGCGGGCGACCCGGTGGAGGCGGAGCGGCTGTACGCCGAAGCCACCGGCCGGATGGAGCGCGGCGGGTCCCTCCACGCGGCGGGCATGCTGTGGCTCGCGCGCATCACCATGCTGCTGGCAGCTGGCCGGGCGGCCGAGATCGAAGCCGCGGACTCTATCCCGGGCGGCGCCGACCTGCACGCACTCGCCCTGGCCGCAGCCGGCCGCGTGGACGAGGCCCGGGCGGCGCGGGCCGGCGCCGGGCCGCTGCGTCCCGACTACTTCCACTCGTTCCTGGCCACCGTGCGGGCGATGGCCGCGATGGCGGTGGACGACCGGGCGCTGGCCGCCGAGATGTACGAGGTCCTGCTGCCCCACCGCGATGAGCTCCCCGGCATCGCGAGCCTGTCGCTGGCCATGCGCCCGATCGCCAGCACGCTCGGCGACCTGGCGTCATACCTCGGTCAGGACCCGTCAGTCCACTACACCCGCGCGGTCACGATCGCAGAGCAGTGGGGAGCCGGCCACTGGGCCGCAGACGCCCGGCGAGCACTCCGGTCACACGCCGCCCCGCTGCCAGCTGCGTGACGCGTACCTGCTCCGCCCGGCGAGGAAACAGGCTCGCGTAGGGAAACCGTCAAGAACGCGGTCCCGCCGTAGGGAAGCCGTCAAGAAACCTCGCAGCCCGTCGCCCGCGGGGCTTTACTTCGTTCGCGGCCAGTACGTGACCGCAGCCTGGCCAGGCGCCCACTGTCCGAGCGATCGAAGTAGGAAGGGAAGCACGGTGCCTGATGTGGCGTACGTGTCGCTGACCGTGGCGTTGTTCGCGGTCCTGGCGCTGGTGGTCAGGGGCGTGGAGAAGCTGTGAGCGTAGTCAATCTCGCCGGCCTGGTCCTCGCGGTCGGCCTGGCGCTGTTCCTGGTGGCGGCTCTGCTGTTCCCGGAGCGTTTCTGATGAGCACGACCGTGGCCGGCCTGGTCTTCGCCGGCTCCCTGATCGCCGCGCTGGTGGTGTCCTACCGCTACTTCGGCGACTACATGTACCGGGCGCTCACCTCGGCCAGGCACTTCGCCGTCGAGCGCGGCCTGTACAGGCTGATCGGCGCCGACCCGGCGAAGGAACAGACCTGGGGCGCGTACGCCCGCAGTGTGCTGGCCTTCTCCGCCGTCTCGCTGCTGTTCCTCTACGCCTTCCAGCGCGTGCAGGACAAGCTCTGGCTGTCGCTCGGCTTCGCGCCGGTGCAGCCTGACCAGGCGTGGAACACCGCCGTCAGCTTCATGTCGAACACGAACTGGCAGTCGTACTCGGGCGAATCCACTATGGGCCACCTCGTGCAGATGGCCGGCCTGGCCGTGCAGAACTTCGTCTCGGCCGGCGTCGGCATCGCCGTGGCGCTCGCCTTCGTGCGGGGCTTCGCGCGGAGCCGGACCGAGTACCTGGGCAACTTCTGGATCGACCTGACCCGGGTCTGCCTGCGGGTACTGCTGCCAGTGGCGGTGATCGGCGCGATCATCTTCGTCGGCGCGGGCATGGTGCAGAACTTCTCCTCCGGTACCGAGGTCACCACGCTCACCGGTGCCACGCAGACCATCACCGGCGGCCCGGTGGCCAGCCAGGAGGTCATCAAGGAACTGGGTACGAACGGCGGCGGCTTCTACAACGTCAACTCCGCGCACCCGTTCGAGAACCCGGCCAGCTGGACGAACTGGCTCCAGATCTTCCTGATCCTGCTGATCCCGTTCAGCCTGCCGCGAGTGTTCGGCCGGATGGTGGGGGACAGGCGGCAGGGCCTGGCGATCGCCGCGGTCATGGCGATCATCGCGCTCGCGAGCACGGCTGGCGTGATGGCGCTGGAGACCGGCGAGCACGGTACGGTCCCGCAGGCCGTGGGGTCCGCTATGGAGGGTCGCGAGGTCCGGCTCGGGGTGGCGAACTCGGCCACCTTCGCCGCCGCGACCACGCTGACCTCGACCGGTGCCGTGGACTCCTTCCACGACTCGTACTCCGCGCTCGGCGGCGGGCTGCTGATGCTGAACATGCAGCTCGGTGAGGTCGCGCCGGGCGGCGTCGGCTCCGGGCTGTACGGCATGCTCGTCCTCGCCGTGATCACCGTGTTCGTCGCGGGCCTGATGGTCGGCCGCACACCGGAGTACCTCGGCAAGAAGATCGGCGCACGGGAGATCAAGTTCGCCTCGCTCTACTTCCTGGTCACCCCGTGCCTCGTCCTCATCGGTACGGCGCTCGCCATGTCGAGCGCGACCGAGCGGGCCAGCATGCTCAACACCGGCCCGCACGGGTACTCCGAGGTGCTGTACGCCTTCTCCTCGGCCGCGAACAACAACGGCTCGGCGTTCGCCGGCGTCTCGGCGAACACCACCTGGTACAACACGGCTCTTGGTCTTGCCATGCTGCTCGGCAGGCTCCTGCCGGTCATCTTCGTGCTCGCCCTGGCAGGCTCCCTGGCCAGGCAGAAGCCGGTGCCGGCCTCGGCGGGCACGCTGCCCACCCACCGGCCGCTGTTCGCCGGCATGGTCGCCGGCGTGACTGTCGTGCTGGTCGCCCTGACCTTCCTGCCCGCCCTCGCTCTTGGCCCGATCGCTGAAGGGCTGCTGTGACCATGACGACGAAGAAAGCGCACCTCGTGAAGTCCCTGCCGGACGCACTGCGCAAGCTCGACCCGCGCACCCTGTGGCGCAATCCGGTGATGCTGATCGTGGAGATCGGCTCGGTGTTCACCACGGTCCTCGCGGTCATCGACCCGAGCGTGTTCGCGTGGGCGATCACGGTCTGGCTGTGGGCCACGGTCCTCTTCGCGAACCTGGCCGAGGCCGTCGCCGAGGGCCGGGGCAAGGCCCAGGCCGACACCCTGCGCAAGGCCAGGACCGGCATGGTGGCCCGCAGGCTGGCGGCCTGGCCTGACCTGGCTGAGACCGAGGTGCCTGCGAACCTGCTCCAGCAGGGCGACATCGTCGTCGTGGAGGCCGGGCAGTTCATCCCGGCTGACGGCGACGTGATCGAGGGCATCGCCAGCGTGGACGAGTCCGCGATCACCGGCGAGTCCGCACCGGTGATCCGGGAGTCCGGCGGCGACCGCAGCGCCGTGACCGGCGGCACGAAGGTCCTCTCCGACCGGATCGTCGTCAGGGTCACCCAGAAACCGGGGGAGAGCTTCATCGACCGGATGATCGCCCTGGTCGAGGGCGCGAGCCGGCAGAAGACCCCGAACGAGATCGCACTGAACATCCTGCTGGCCTCGCTGACCATCATCTTCCTGATGGCCGTCGCGACCATGCAGCCCCTCGCGATCTTCGCCAAGGCCGGGTCCGCCGCTGCCGACAGCGCGGTCATGGACGGCGACGGCGTGACCGGCATCGTGCTCGTGTCCCTTCTCGTCTGCCTGATCCCGACGACGATCGGCGCGCTGCTCTCCGCCATCGGCATCGCCGGCATGGACCGCCTGGTCCAGCGCAACGTCCTGGCCATGTCCGGCCGGGCCGTCGAGGCCGCAGGCGACGTGAACACCCTGCTGCTCGACAAGACAGGCACCATCACCCTGGGCAACCGGCAGGCCGCCGAGTTCGTGGCCGTCGCCGGTGTCTCCCAGGACGAGGTCGCCGACGCGGCCCAGCTGTCCAGCCTCGCCGACGAGACACCGGAAGGCCGGTCGATCGTCGTCCTCGCGAAGGAGAAGTACGGCCTGCGCGCCCGCGAGGAAGGCATGATGCCGCACGCGCACTTCGTACCCTTCACCGCGCAGACCCGGATGTCCGGAGTGGACATCGACGGCGGCCACGAGATCCGCAAGGGCGCGGCCACCGCCGTCATGAACTGGGTACGCGACAACGGCGGGGATCCTGCCGACGAGGTCGGAGCGGCCGTGGACGCGATCTCCGGCTCCGGCGGTACGCCGCTGGTCGTGGCGGAACGCCGCCCGGGTCAGGCGGCGCGCGCCCTCGGCGTGATCCACCTCAAGGACGTGGTGAAGGCCGGCATGCGCGAACGGTTCGACGAGATGCGCCGGATGGGTATCCGCACCGTGATGATCACCGGCGACAACCCGCTGACCGCCAAGGCCATCGCCGACGAGGCCGGCGTCGACGACTTCCTCGCGGAGGCCACCCCGGAGGACAAGCTCGCGTACATCAGGAAGGAACAGGAGGGCGGGCGGCTGGTCGCGATGACCGGCGACGGCACGAACGACGCCCCGGCCCTGGCCCAGGCTGACGTGGGCGTGGCGATGAACACCGGTACCTCGGCGGCGAAGGAGGCCGGGAACATGGTGGACCTCGACTCCGACCCGACCAAGCTGATCGAGATCGTGGAGATCGGCAAGCAGCTGCTCATCACGCGGGGCGCGCTGACCACGTTCTCGATCGCCAACGACATCGCCAAGTACTTCGCGATCATCCCGGCGATGTTCGCGGCCGTGTACCCGGGCCTCGACGCGCTGAACGTCATGCGCCTGTCGAGCCCGATGTCGGCCATCCTCTCCGCCGTCATCTTCAACGCGATCGTGATCGTCGCGCTGATCCCGCTCGCGCTGCGCGGCGTGAAGTACACCCCGGGCGGGGCGGCCAAGCTGCTCAGCCGCAACCTGCTGGTCTACGGCCTCGGCGGGATCGCCGCCCCGTTCATCGGCATCAAGCTCATCGACCTTGTCATTCAGCTCATTCCAGGGATGTCGTGATGCGCCTTCCAGGCTGGATCAGCCAGCACCTCGCCGCGGCCCGCGCGCTGCTCGTCTTCACTGTCCTGCTCGGCATCGCGTACCCGCTGGTCGTGGCTGGCGTCGGCCAGGCGGCGTTCTACACACAGGCCAACGGCTCGATCATCGAACGCGACGGCCAGAAGGTCGGCAGCTCCCTGCTCGGCCAGTCCTTCGAGGACAGGCCGGAGTACTTCCAGTCCCGGCCGTCCGCAGCCGGTGTCGGCTACGACCCGACCTCGACCAGCGCGTCGAACCTCGGCCCGGAGTCGGTCGTGGACACCCTGGGTGACCCGGCGATCGACCCGGAGTCCGGAGAAGGCAACGGCAGCAAGCAGAGCCTGCTGACCCAGGTCTGTGCCCGGAGCAAGGCCGTCGGGGAGCGGGAAGGTGTGGACGGTTCCCGGCCGTTCTGCACGCCCGGGGGAGTCGGGGCCGTGCTCGGCCTGTTCCGCGAGGGCGGCCTGACCGGCAGGATCACCAAGGTGGTCAGTCTCAACGAGCCGGCCAGCAGCTACGACCGGGCCACCAAGGCCGCGAAGAAGAACGACAGCGCGTTCGTGGCCTCCTACGAGGGCGTCCCGGTCGAGCTGGCCGTGTTCGGCGAGGACTACTCCAAGGCCATCGTCACCCCGATCCGGGGTAACGCGCCCGCGAAGCCAGCCGTGCCGGGTGACGCGGTGACCTCCAGCGGCTCCGGCCTCGACCCGCACATCAGCCCCGCATACGCCCAGCTCCAGCTCGCCCGGGTCGCCAGGGCCCGGGGCGTCGAGGGGGCCCGGCTCCGGAAGCTGGTGGACGAGCACACCACCGGCCGGGCGCTCGGCTTCATGGGTGAGCCCGCCGTCAATGTGCTGGAGTTGAACCTGGTACTCGACCAGCGGTACCCGAAGAAGGGCTAGGCGGACATGACGCGAGGGCAGCTCCGCGTCTACCTCGGGGCTGCCCCCGGCGTGGGCAAGACCTACAAGATGCTCGAAGAGGGCCACCGCCGGGCCGGACGGGGCACGGACGTGGTGATCGGGTACGTGGAGACGCACGCCCGGCCCCGTACGGCGACGATGGCCGAGGGCCTGGAGACGGTGCCCCGGCGCCTGGCCCGGTACCGGGGCGCGACCTTCACCGAGATGGACGTCGACGCCGTCCTCGAACGCCGCCCGGCCGTGGCCCTGGTCGACGAGATGGCCCACACCAACGTGCCCGGCTCCCGGAACTCCAAGCGCTGGCAGGACATCGCGGAGCTGCTCGAAGCCGGGATCTCGGTGATCACCACGGTGAACATCCAGCACCTGGAATCCCTCAACGATGTCGTCGAGCAGATCACCGGCGTCACGCAGCGTGAGGTGATCCCCGACGCGATCGTCCGCTCCGCCGAGCAGATCGAGCTTGTCGACATGACACCGGAGGCGCTGCGCCGCCGGATGGCCCACGGCAACATCTACCAGCCGGACAAGGTAGACGCCGCGCTCGGCAACTACTTCCGCCCCGGCAACCTCACCGCGCTGCGCGAGCTGGCACTCCTCTGGCTCGCCGACAAGGTCGACGACCAGCTCGAACGCTACCGGGCCGAGCACGGCATCGACCAGGCCTGGGAAACCAGGGAACGCGTCGTCGTCGCCCTGACCGGCGGCCCGGAAGGCGGCACGCTGATCCGCAGGGCCGGCCGGATCGCCGACCGCACCAAGGGCGCCGAACTGCTCGGCGTGCACGTCACCCGCTCCGACGGCCTGTCAGGTGCCGACCCGGCCAACCTGGCGCGCCAGCGCACCATGCTCGAAGACATCGGCGGCACGTACCACCAGGTCATCGGCGACGACATCCCGGCGGCACTGCTCGACTTCGCCCGGGGCGTCAACGCCACGCAGCTCGTCCTCGGAGCCAGCCGCCGTGGCCGCATCGCACAGATCTTCTCCCGGGGCGTTGGCGTGACCACCGCCGCCGAGTCCGGCCCGATCGACGTGCACCTGGTCACCCACGAGGAGACCAGGCGCGCCCGGCCCAGACCGGCCCGCCGCACCGGCCTGACATCCGGCCGCCGCGCTTCCGGGTTCGCCCTCGCCGCCGTGGGCCTGCCCCTGATGACCTGGCTGCTGACGCTGGCCCAGGACAGCCTGTCCCTGCCTTCGGACATTCTTCTGTACCTGGCGGCGGTGGTCGGCATAGCCCTCGTCGGCGGGCTGTGGCCGGCCCTCGCAGCCGCCGTGGTCGCCTCGGCCCTGCTCAACTGGTTCTTCACCCCGCCGGTACACCGGTGGACGATCTACGACCGTGAGAACCTGCTGGCCATAGCCGTGTTCCTGGTCGTGGCCGTCGCCGTGGCCGCAGCGGTGGAGCTGTCCGCCCGCCGTACCGCCGAAGCGGCGCGCTCCCGGGCCGAGGCGCAAACACTGTCCACAGTGGCCGGAAGTGTGCTCCGTGGCGCCCGCCCCCTGACCGCCCTCCTCGAACAGCTCACGGAAACCTTCGCCCTGGACGGCGTCACCCTGCTCGAACGCCGGCCGGGCACGCCACTGACCCCGGACCGGCAGCGCGACCCGGCCCTGTGGACCATCGCCGCCACTGTCGGCCAGCCGTGTACCACCCCGGCGGAGGCCAGCGCCGACGTCGTGATCGACGACGAGCTGTCCCTCGTGATGCGCGGGCATGGCCTGGCGGCGGCAGACCAGCGGATCGTGGAGGCGTTCGCCGCCCAGGCCGCGATCGCCCTGCGCCAGGAACGCCTCGCCGAGCAGGCCGCCGCTGCCGGTCCGCTGGCCGAAGTGGACCGGCTCCGTACCGCGCTGCTCCGCGCGGTCAGCCACGACCTGCGGACCCCGCTGGCCTCGGCGAAGGCGGCCGTGGGCAGCCTGCGCAGTACCGAGGTCGAGTTCAGCGCCGAGGACCGGGACGAACTGCTGGCCACGGCGGACGAGTCCCTGGACAAGCTGACCCGGCTCGTGGAGAACCTGCTCGACATGAGCCGCCTGCAAGCCGGAGTACTCGGCATCCACGCCGAACCGGTGAGCGTGGCCGAGATCCTGCCCCGCGTCACCGACGACCTGGGTACCTTCCAGGTCAGCCTGCCCGGGGACCTGCCCGACATCCAGGCAGACCCGGCGCTGGTCGAGCGGATCCTCGCGAACGTGCTGGCCAACGCTGTCCGGTACAGCCCGGCGGGCCGGCCGCCCATGATCAGTGCCAGCGCGCACGAGGGCCGGGTGGAGATCCGGGTCGCCGACCACGGCCCGGGCGTGCCCGAGGCGGACTGGGAACGGATCTTCCTGCCGTTCCAGCGGTTCGGCGACCGGGACAACACCACCGGGGTCGGCCTCGGGCTCGCGCTGTCGCGTGGCCTGGCCGAGGCGATGGGCGGCTCCCTCGACCCCGAGGTGACCCCCGGCGGCGGCCTCACCCTGACACTGGCCCTGCCCGTCGCGCCACCTCCCGGAGAACGGCCCTGAATCGCGGTGCCCCTGGCGTGCTGTTGCTACGGTGCTTGCTGCCGCTCGCGGCCAGCCGGGCAACACCAGCCCGGGCGGCCACGTACCGGCACCACGGACCCCTCGCCTGGGACGGACATGCCCAACAACGACCTGTTAGCTCGGTGGGCGCAGCAGCCGGGAAGTCACGTCTTCACCCACCGGGACGCCACCGCGACCAGCGCACCTGGGTTCCTCGGGCGCGACCGTCTCGTCCTCACCGGCCCCGCCGAGCACCTAGCGATCCTGCTGCCCGGAGTGCTCAGGACCATCACGCCCGGCCACCAGCTCCTCGCCGACACCGCAACCCTGCACGCCCTCACCGCCCAGCTCCATGGCCTGCACCTCATCGACCGCACGGTCTGTCTCATGAGCACGGCCACTCCGCCCGAACCGGTCGGCCCCGCCGCCTGGTACCACGGCCCGGCCCGGGACATCGAGCACCTGCTGGACGCGGCCTGGCCCTCCAGCAAGGCGCGGCCAGGCGTGAACGGGGTGAACCGGTGGGCGTGCACACGCGACAGCACGGGCCGGCTCCTGTCCGTCGCCGCCGACGCCTGGAGCACACCGTCGATCGGCGCGATGTCCGGCCTGGCCACCCACCCGGACCGGCAGGGCAGCGGCCACGGGCGCGCCGTCGCGGCCTTCCTGCTCGCCCAGCTCCTCCAGGACCACGATCACGCGGTACTGCTCGTCGCCGCCCACTACCAGCCGGCCATCCGCCTGTTCCGCAACCTCGGCCTGACCACCCGCACACTCAGCACCGCCCGCATCCTGCCCCGGGCCCGCACCTAGCCCGCACGTTGATACATCTCGCGATGGATACATCAAAGCGTGTACTGTCGCGGCGTGGAGATCCTCACGCACGGCGAGGTGCTGGCCCGCTTCGGGCACGCGCTGTCCGACCCGACCCGTTCCCGGCTGCTTCTCGCCCTGCGGGAGGCACCGGGTTATCCGGCCGAGCTGGCTGAGCTGCTGGGCGTGTCGAGGCAGAGCCTGTCCAACCACCTGGCCTGCCTGCGAGGCTGTGGCCTGGTGGTGGCGAGCCCCGAGGGGCGCCGGACCCGCTACGAACTGGCCGACCAGCGCCTCGCGCACGCTCTGGGCGACCTGCTCGGCGTGGTCGTGGCCGTGGACCCGGCCGCCTGCCCGGCGGACGCGCCGGAAGGGTGCTGCTGATGGCCGGCGGCCCGACTCCGCTGTCCATCGCCCCCGCCGGGCCCTCGCCCGCGCGCCGGGCCCGTCTGACCCGGATCATCCGGCTGCTGGTCGCCGCGACCATCACCTACAACGTGATCGAGGCTGTCGTGGCGATCACCGCTGGTACGGTCGCTGACTCCACCGCGCTGGTCGGCTTCGGCCTGGACTCGGTCATCGAGGTGTCCTCAGCGCTCGCCGTCGCGTGGCAGTTCTCCAGCGCGGACCACGAGAAGCGGGAGAAGGCGGCGCTGCGGGTCATCGCGGTGTCCTTCTTCGCTCTCGCCGCCTACGCGACCTTCGAGTCGGTGCGCGCCCTGGCCGGGCAGGAGCGGCCCGAGCACTCCAGCATCGGGCTGATCCTGGCCGCCGTGTCCCTCGCTGTGATGCCGGGACTGTCCTATGCGCAGCGCCGGGCCGGACGCGAACTCGGCTCCCGCTCGGCTGTCGCCGACTCCAAGCAGACCCTGCTGTGCACGTACCTGTCGGCGGTACTGCTCGTCGGCCTCGGCGTGAACTCGCTGTTCGGCTGGTGGTGGGCCGACCCGGCCGCAGCACTCGTCATCGCCGCCGTCGCGGTCAAGGAAGGCCGCGAAGCCTGGCGTGGTGACAACTGCTGCGCCGTACCCGCGTCGGCTCTGGGCACCGAGCCGGCAGAGGACGCCTGCGGGTGTACTCCGGGCTGCGCCTGCTGCACGGAAGCCTGAGCACGCCCGGCTCCATCACAGTCCCCGGATCGGGCGCTGGGCGCGGGCGGAGTAGAGCAGCACGGAGGCGCTGACCGCGACGTTGAGCGAGTCGGCCCGTCCGTACATCGGGATGGTGATCTCCGGCAGGCCCAGGCCCAGCCAGCCGGGGCAGATCCCGGCCCGCTCGTTGCCGACCACCAGCGCGACCCGCCCGCCGAACCGCACCTCGTGATAGGGCGCGGCCGCCGGGGAGACCGTGGCGAGGAAAGTGCTGAAACCGTGGGCGCGCAACCAGTCCTGCGCCCCGGCCGGGTCCTCGAACTCCAGCACGGGTACCCGCAGGTTCATGCCACGGCTGCCCCGGAACACCTTCGGGTGGGCGAGCCGGGTCCGGCGGTTGGTCAGGATCAGGCATGCAGCCCCGCACGCGTCGGCGGTCCGCAGCAGGGTACCGAGATTGCCGGGGATCTCGATCGCGTCGGCGACCAGGACCAGCGCCTCCTCGCCCAGCCGCACGTCACCCGGCTGCCAGGCGGGCAGCGGGACCAGGGAGACCAGCCCGTCGGGGCGCTCGCGTTCGCACAGCCGCTCCAGGACACGCTCGGAGATCCGGTACGCCTCCGGCGCTTGCCCGGCGATCCGCGCCGCCACGGAGCGGGCCTCAGTGGAGTACCCGGACTCCGGGCACCACAGGAACACCTCGACCGGCACGCCCAGGTCGAGGAGTACCTGGTGCGCCCACAGTCCTTCCGCGAGGAACAGGCGCTGGCGGCCAGCACCGGCGTTCGCGGCGATCTGGCGGGCCTCACGGACCCGGGGGTGCTGCGGCCCGGCCGCAGGCAGGTGGGGAGAGGTCATGACGAGCCTTCGCAGGGGTAGCCGGAATGCCGCCCAGCAGCGGGTCACTACCCGCACGGGCGGATCACGCGGCGGGCGTTCGCGCCGGGCCGCGGCTGGGGAAAGGCTCGTCACAGCAGCACGGGACGACGGTACGGGCGGACGTGGCCGCCGCTCAACGGAAATTAGCGGCGGCCGATGCGTGGCTGCTCGGGCGGGAGTGTGGTTGTGCCGGCCTTTCCGCGTGTGCCTTGGGGTATGTGATCTCAGCTGGGACGTCAATGCACTAGTTTCTGAGCTAATGCCCTATATGGGTGAAGTTGGCGCGGCACTGGCTGGTGCACGACCCACGGAGGCTTGATGGTGGCACGGGGGATTCTGCGGCGGTTCCGCGCCGGGCTGGCGCTCACCTGCGCGGCCGGGCTGCTGGCGCTGGCCTCGCCGGTGGCGGCGGCACCACCGCCCAGCCCGGCGGCCACGGCGAAACCCAAGCCATCACGCGCGCCGGCCGCCACTGCTTCCGGTAAGCCCTCGGCCAGCCCTTCCGCCAAGCCGTCCGCCTCGCCATCGGCCAAGCCTCCGAAGAGCCAGGCGGCCCCGGTCAAGGCGGCACCCGCCCCGGCCAGCAAGCCGCCCTCCCGGGTGAACCGTATGCCCGAGGCTGGGGGCTGCGGGGCTTTCGCCTACACGGCGGTCGGTACTGGGCCGACCAACCTGTACAAGTTCGACCCGATCCTCGGCACGATGACCCTCGTGCCCGGCACCAGCCACGCCAACGGCTACGACGCGATCGGGTACAGCAGCCTGACGGGCAAGGTCTACGGCGCGCAGGTCTCAGGCGACAGGTCCACGAACATGGTGGAGATCGACCCGGAGGCCGGCACGGTCACCAAGATCGCTTTCTCTGGCACTCAGGCCGTCTCCGACACGGCCTTCGACCAGGGCGCGGTCTCGCCTGACGGCCGCGACTACTACATCACCCGCAACAGCACCTCCGGCGCCTACGTGATCAACCTGGACTCGACCCGGGGAGCCGTCGGCAGGGTGCTGAGCAAGATCTCCGGGTACGACCAGTACGACCTCGCCTACCACCCGAACGACGGCTCCATCTACTCCGTCAACTCCAGCGGGAACCTCGTCCGGATCAACCCGTTGACCGGCGCGTCGACCGCCGGTCGCAACGTCGCCCCGGCGGCGAAGTACATGGCGATCGTGTTCAGCTCGGACGGCACGCTGTTCGCCGTGGACGACTCGTCGCCGCAGAAGGTCTACCAGCTCGACCTGTCCGCTTCCACCGCCGCCAGCCCGATCAGCATCACCACCGGCCCGAAGGCCACCCAGATCGGCACCATCAAGCCAGGCACGACCGTGGCCGACGGCGGCGGCTGCCTGCGGCTCAGGGACTACGGCGACGCCCCGGACACATATACGACGGTGTACCCGGACGGCCCCGCGCACAACATGGTGCCCGGCCTGAAACTGGGCGCGGGTACAGACCAGGAGCCCAATGCCCGCCCGTCCGTGGTCAACGGGGTGACCGGCAGCCTCGACGGGCGCGGCGACACCTTCGACGACGGGGTCGCCACCTGGCCGGTACTGCGTACCGACAGCACGAGTTACGCGATCGACGTGGCGGTCACCAACACCACGGCCGCGCCGGTCACGCTGGCCGGCTGGCTGGACTTCGACAACAGTGGCACGTTCGACGATGGCGAGCGGGTCACCGCGACCGTCGCGGCCAGCGCGACCACGGCCACGCTGACCTGGTCCGGGCTGTCCGGCGGGGTAGCCGGCCTCAGCTACGTGCGGCTGCGGTTGTACGACTCGGCCGTCACAGAACCCACGCCCAGCGGCGGGCAGGCCGGTAACGGCGA
Organism: Longispora albida DSM 44784; assembly: GCF_000379825.1. Classification (GTDB taxonomy): domain Bacteria; phylum Actinomycetota; class Actinomycetes; order Mycobacteriales; family Micromonosporaceae; genus Longispora; species Longispora albida. The sequence continues at coordinate 343,562 of NZ_KB903825.1, read as the reverse complement.
GGTGGAGGACTACCCGCTGAGCGTCCGGCCGCCGGCCACTGACCTGTGCACGTCCTCGGTCTACGTGTCGCTCGGCACCGGACCGACCGACCTCTACCAGTTCAACCCGCTGCTGGGCACCTCGACGCTGCTGGCGAACACCCGCTATGCCAACGGATACGACGCGGTCGGGGTCAGCGGCGTCAACGGCCGGGTCTACGGCACGACCCGGGGCGCGGACAAGTACACGAAGCTGGTCGAGATCAACCCAGCGGGCGGGGTGACCGAGTACTCGTTCAGCCCGGCGCTGACCAGCAACGGCGGCTCGGTCTACGACGTCGGTGCCGTGTCGCCCGACGGCGCGAGGCTCTACGTGCATTCCAACAGCAGCGTGCCGACCTTCATCGTCAACCTCGACCCCGGCGTGGCCCCGATCGGCACTGTGCTCGGCCAGATCCAGGTCAACCCCGGCAGCAGCGGCCTCTACGACTGGGCATTCCATCCGGCCGACGTGTACCTCTACTCCGTGGACGCCTCCGGCTTCCTGTTCCGGGTGGACCCGGCGACCGGCGCGGTCACCAAGTCGAGTTCGGCGCTGCTGCCGGCTGCCCAGTACCGTGGCGCGTTCTTCGACACCGAGGGCGACCTCTACGTCCTGGACAACAGCACGCCGTCGAAGGTGTACCAGATCGACCTGTCCACCTCGAAGCCCGGAGCGTTGATCAGCCTGAACGGCGTGCAGTTCAGCCAGATCGGCGCGGTGCCGACCACCTCGGCAGCCTCCGACGCCGGCGGTTGCCTCAAGGTCGCCGACTATGGCGACGCCCCCGACTCCTACAAGACCTCAGTGGCGGCCGGCGGCCCTTCCCACAACCGGATCGCCGCGCTCGGCATCGGCGCGAAGGCCAGTGTGGAGTCCGACGCACGCCGGCCCATCGTGGCGGGGGCTGCGGGCCCGCTCGACGGCACGGGTGACACCTTCGACGACGGCGTGGCCGCCTGGCCGCAGCTGTCCGTCGGTGACACGACGTACTCGGTGGCTGTGACCGTCCGCAACACCACCGGCACGGCCGCGACCCTGGCCGGCTGGATCGACGTCGACGGCAACGGCTCCTTCGACGCGGGTGAGCGTGCCACCGTCTCCGTGCCGAACAACGCCACCACGGCCACCCTGGCCTGGTCGGGCCTGACTGGAGTCGCCCGCGGCCGTACTTATGCCAGGCTGCGGCTGTACGAGGGGACCGTGACCCCGTTCCCAGCCGCTGACGATCCGGCCCCGGCCGGGGCCGTGGCCACCGGCGGCGAGGTCGAGGACTACCGGATCCCGATCGCCTCCGCCACCCCCTGCGTCTCCTACGCCTACCTCGCCGTGGGCACCGCCCCCACCGACCTGTACCGCTACGACCTGATGCTCGGCACCATGACCCTGGTGCCCGGCGGGACGCTGGCCGGCGGGTACGACGCGATGGGCTACAACAAGACGGATGGCCTGCTCTACGCGGTCAGCAAGGACAACAAGCTGGTCGTGATCAACCCGGCGGCCGGCACGCTGGTCACGAAGACGATTGCTGGCCTGCCCTCCAATTCCTCCACCTGGCAGCTGGGCGCGGTGACAGAGAACGGGGACTACCTGGTGGTCACCGGGGGCTCAACCTCGTCCTCGGCGGTGATCGACCTGCGTGGCGAGCAGCCGACCGCGACCGCCACCAACCCGCCTGGTACCGGCGGCTGGTGGGACTGGGCCTACCACCCCGCAGACGGCCGCCTCTACGCTGCGGACGGCTCCTCCGGTGATCTGCTCTACGCCGACCCGTCGAAGAGCCCCCAGAAGGTGGTACTGAAGTCGAGCGCTGTGCCGACCGGCACCAACTACAAGGCCGTGTTCTTCGGCGAGGACGGCACGTTCTACTTCCTGGCGACCACCGGGCGGCTCTACCAGCTCGACCTGAGCTCCTCCACCGCCGCCAGCCCGATCACGTCCGCGAACGTGCCGGCTGCCGTGCAGATCAGCAGCCTGGCCGGTAACCCGGACGTGGCCGACGCGGCGGGCTGCCTGCGGTCCGCGGAGTTCGGTGACGCCCCCGACAGCTACAAGACCTCGACCGCCGCCGACGGCCCGGTGCACAAGCTCACCGCCGGCCTGCGGCTGGGCCCGAAGATCGACGCTGAGCCGGACGCCCGCCGGCCCATCGTCAACGGGACGGCCGGCGCCCTCAACGGCCTGGGCGACACCTCGGACGACGCGATCGCCACTGTCGCTGCCCTTGGCAAGGAGGACACTCGCTATGTCGCGAGTGTCAAGGTCACCAACAGCTCCGGTAAGCCGGTCACGCTGGCCGGCTGGTTCGACAGTAATCTCGACGGCCAGTTCCAGCCGGGCGAGCGGGTCACTGCGACCGTGCCGTCCGCAGCTGGCGAGCAGACTGTCGCTCTGACCTGGACAGTGCCGGCTGCCAGGCCTTCCGGTACCTCCTACCTGCGCCTGCGGCTGTTCGACGATGTGGTGGCCGACCCTTCGTCCTTCGGTGAGGCAGCCGGTGGCGAGGCCGAGGATTACCCCGTGACCGTCACGAGCTACCCGGCGATCGACCTGCGGATCGCCACCGACCCGCTGACGCTCACGCCAGGCTCGTCGGGCACGCTGCCGGTCCGGGTGACCAACGACGGGCCGGACGCCAGCGACATCCCCGCCACGGTCACGCTGACCCCGCCAACCGGGACCACGTTCGGCACCCCGCCTGCCGGTTGCGTGAAGAACGCCGACGGCACGGTCACCTGCACGATCGCGGCGTCCGACCTCGCGAAGGGCGCGACGAAGGCACTGGCCATCCCGATCACCGTGAACCCGGACGCCCCGCCGAACGCGAGCCCGCTGCCCGGCGGCACAGCCGTGGTCGGCAGCCCCCGTGACACGAACCCGGCCAACAACACCGCCCCGATCGTGATCAACACGGGTGCGGCGCAGTTCGACGTGGCCATGAAGTCCGCTACCGGGCCAGGCCCGCTCCCGCCGGGTTCCACCGCCACGGTGACGGTCGTCGCGACGAACAGCGGCCCCTCGAACACCACAGTGGACTCGACGGTGACGATCACGCTGCCGGCGAACGTGAGCGTCTCCGGGACGCTGCCGGCCGGCTGCACGGGCACCGGCCCGGTGACCTGCACTGTTGCGGCTGGCTGGGCCACCGGTACAGACAAGTCCTTCGCGATTCCGGTGAAGATCGCCTCGAACGCGCCGGTCAACAGCACTCTGTCCGGCGGTAAAGCCGTGGTCGCGGCGACAGGTGACACGGTCACGACCAACAACGAGAAGCCGTTCACGATGTCCACGACGGGAGCCAGCACGGATCTCGCGGTGACCGCCGCGACGGTCACGCCGGCGGGTGCTCTGCCTCCGGGTTCGACGGCGACGGTCATGGTGACGGCGAACAACGTCGGGCCGTCGGATTCGCGGTCGGCGTCGACGGTGACGATCACGTTGCCGTCCAGTGTGGACGTCGCTGGGCCGTTGCCGGCCGGGTGCACCGGGGCGGCCCCCATCACCTGCACGGTTCCGGCTGGCTGGGTGGCTGGTACGGACAAGTCGTTCGTGATTCCCGTGAAGATCGCCTCGAACGCGCCGCTGAACACGACCCTCAACGGCGGCAAGGCGGTGGTGACCGGCGCGGACGACACGGTGGCGGCGAACAACGAGAAGCCGTTCACGATGTCGACGACAGGTGCGAGCACGGACCTCGCGGTGACGGCGGCGACGGTCACGCCGGCAGGTCCGCTGGCTCCGGGTTCGGCGGCGACGGTCACGGTGACGGCGAACAATGTCGGGCCTTCGGATGCGCGTTCGGCGTCGACTGTGACGATCACGCTCCCGGCGAGTGTGAGCGTGTCCGGCACGCTGCCTGCCGGGTGCACCGGCACCGGCCCGGTGACCTGCACGGTCCCGGCTGGCTGGGTGGCTGGTACGGACAAGTCGTTCGTGATTCCGGTGAAGATCGCCTCGAACGCGCCGCTGAACACCACTCTCACTGGCGGTAAGGCTGTCGTGGACGGCGCGGACGACACCGTGGCGGCGAACAACGAGAAGCCGTTCACGATGTCCACCACGGCACAGGCCGCCTCCGACATCAGCGTCACGGCGACCGGCCCCGGCACGCTGCCGCCCGGTGGCTCTGGTTCGGTGACGGTGACGGCGCGCAACAACGGGCCCTCGGACACCGGTTCGGCGACGACGGTCACCATCACGATCCCGGCCGGGGCCACCGCAGGCACACTGCCGGCTGGCTGCACGGGTACCAACCCGGTGACCTGCACGGTTCCGGCCGGTTGGCAGAACGGTACGGACAAGGTGTTCGTCATCCCGGTGACCGTCGCGCCTGACGCCGCCCCGGACACCACGCTGACCGGCGGCCAGGCGACCGTGTCCAACCCGGACGACACCGTCGCCACCAACAACACGGCCAGCTACGTGATCCCGGTCGGCCCGCGCTCGGCGGACGTCTCCATCACCAAGGCTGCGGTGGGCACGGCGAAGGTCGCCCCGGGTGAGACGTTCGGCTACGACGTGACCGTGACGAACAACGGCCCGTCGATCGCCGTGAACGTGCAGGTCACCGACACGCTCCCGGCCGCACTGAGCTTCGTGTCCTCTGACCCGGCAGGCTGCACGGCCTCCGGCCAGACCGTGACCTGCCCGAAGCTCGCGACGCTGGCCGGCAGCCAGGCCTACCGGCTGACGGTCCGGCTCGACCCCGCCTACACCGGTGACGGTTCCGACGTTCGGAACACCGCCACGGTCAGCGCCGACAGCCCTGACCCGAAGCCCGGCAACAACACCGCCGAGGCTGGCCTGCCGGATGGCGGTCCCGCGCCGGTCCAGGCCGACCTGGCCATCACCAAGGCCACGGCCAACGCGGCGAAGGTCGCTCCTGGCGAGACGTTCGACTACGTGCTGACCGTGACGAACAACGGTCCGTCGGTCGCCAAGGACGTGCAGATCACTGACGATCTACCCGCCGAGCTGATCTTCGTTTCCTCCAACCCGGCAGGCTGCACAGCCGCCGGCCAGCAGGTGACCTGCCCGAAGACGGCGACGCTCGGACGGCTCGGGACCACGTCGGTCACGCTGACCGTGCGGCTCGCGTCCGGATACACCGGCGATGGGTCGGAGGTCCGGAACACCGGCCGGGTCGCCTCGGCCACCACCGACCCGCAGACGGACAACAACACCGCGACAGCGGGGGTGCCCGGCGGGAACACCGCCCCGGCGAAGGCCGACGTGAAGGTCAGCAAGACCACCGGGACGACGCAGGTCGCGCCCGGCGAGGAGTTCGAGTACACGCTGGTCATGACGAACGACGGGCCTTCGGACGCGGCGGGCGCGCAGCTCACCGACACGCTGCCGAGCGCGCTGACCTGGGTGTCCGGCTGCTCGGCCAGCGGCTCGACCGTGACCTGCCCGGCGGAGACCAGCCTCCCGGCCGGCATGTCCAAGACCTACAAGATCAAGGTCAAGCTCTCTTCCTCGTACGCCGGCGACGGCACCGGCTCCGACGTGACCAACTCCGCGACCGTCGCCTCCAGCACGGCCGACCCGAGGACGGACAACAACACCGCCAAGGCTGGCCTGCCCGGTGGCTCGCCAGCCAGCCGCAAGTGGGACCTCGGCATCGCGGCCACCAGCCCGGCGACCCCGATCCAGCCCGGCGGTACCGGCACGGTGAAGGTGACGGTCACGCACAATGGACCGTCGGACACCAACATGGCGGCGACGGTGACGATCACGCTGCCCGCGAAGGTGAGCCCGGGCGTTCTGCCTGCGGGCTGCACCGGGAGCGGGCCGGTGACCTGCACGATAGGCGGGGGCTTCGCCGCAGGTACACAGAAAGAATTTGATCTTCCGATCGTGGTGGCGGCGGACGCAGCGCCGGACAGCACCCTGACCGGCGGCCAGGCGGCCGTGTCGATCACGGGGGACACGCTGGCCAGCAACGACACCGCGCCGTTCACGGTCCCCGTCGGCGGCCGGTCGGCGAACCTGGTCACCACCAAGGCCCCGCAGGGCGGGCCGGTCGCGCCGGGGGAGGAGTTCAGCTACCGGGTCGTGATGACCAACAACGGGCCGTCCGACGCCATCAACGCGAAGGTCACCGACCAGCTGCCCGCTGCGCTGGTGTTCGTGTCCTCGGACCCGGCCGGCTGCACGGCCAGCGGGCAGAACGTCACGTGCCCGGTCGTCCCGGTCCTGGCGGCGAAGGACAGCAGGACGTACCTGCTCCGCGTGCGGCTCAGCGCGGCATACACCGGCGACGGCTCGGACATCCGGAACGTGGCCTGCTCCACTTCGGATACTCCGAACCCCGGCCCGGGCAACGGCTGTTCCGACGCCAGCACCGGCACCCTGCCGGACAGCAAGCCGGCCCCGAAGAAGATCGACCTGGCCACGGCCGTGGCAGCCCCGGCAGCACCGGTCACGCCGGGCACGGCGATGAGCATCACGGTGACGATCACCAACAACGGGCCGTCGACCAGCAACGCCGCGAACCACGTGATCACGTTGCCGGCCAAGGTCACTCCGGGCACACTGCCCTCGGGCTGCACCGGCACCGGACCGGTCACGTGCACCGTCCCGGCCGGGATGCTGCCCGGCGAGACCCGCGACTATGTGATCCCGCTGCTCGTCGCACCCGACGCGGCCCCGGACAGCACCCTGACCGGCGGCAAGGACGTGGTGACCGAACCGCTCGACAGCGTGCCGGCCAACAACGAGGCCCCGTTCGAGATCAGGGTCGGCCCGCGCTCCGCAGACGTGGCCATCACCAAGGCCCCGGTCGGGACTACTCAAGTAGCGCCCGGTGAGACCTTCGGCTACGACGTGACCGTGACGAACAACGGCCCGTCCGACGCCGTGAACGTGCAGGTCACCGACACCCTGCCCGCCGAGCTGACCTTCGTGTCCTCCACCCCGGAGGGCTGCACGGCCTCCGGCCGGACCGTGACCTGCCCGAAGATCGCGACGCTGACCGGCAGCCAGGCGTACCGGCTGACCGTCCGCCTCGACCCGGCCTTCTCCGGCACGAACGTGCGCAACGTGGCGACGGCCAGCGCGGACAGCGCGGACCCGAAGCCGGACAACAACACGGCGGAAGCCGGCCTGCCCGGCGGCGGCCCCGCCCCGGCGAACGCCGACGTCAGCCTCACCAAGGCCACCACGACCACGACCAAGCCCGCGCCGGGCGAGACGTTCGGCTACACGCTGACCGCCACCAACAACGGCCCCTCGCAGGCCAAGGAAGTTCAGCTCACCGACGACCTGCCGGCCGGCCTGACCCTCGTATCGTCCACTCCGGACGGTTGTACCGCAGCGGGCCAGAAGGTGACCTGCCCGAAGACGGCCGCAGTCGACCGCCTCGGAACGGTGACGGTCACGCTCACCGTCCGGCTCGCCTCCGGCTACACGGGTGGCGACCTGGAGAACACCGCGACGGTGACCTCCTCCACACCGGACCCGGTACCGGCCAACAACACGGCGAAAGCCGGACTGCCCGGCGGCGGGCCAGCCGCACCCAAGGCCGACCTGAAGGTTACGAAGGCCACGGCGGACAGCAAGCAGGTCGCGCCGGGCCAGGAGTTCGACTACACGCTCGTCATGACGAACGACGGGCCGTCCGACGCGACCGGCGCGCAGCTCACCGACACGCTCCCGGGCATGCTCACCTGGGTGTCCGGCTGCTCGGCCAGCGGCTCTACCGTGACGTGCCCGAAGGAAGCCAGCCTGCCGGTGGCGGCGTCGAAGACGTACACGATCCGGGTCCGGCTCGCCTCCGGGTACGCGGGCAACGGCAGCGATGTCGTCAACACGGCCACGGTCAGCTCGGCCACCGCCGACCCGGACAGCGCGAACAACACCGCCACGGCTGGCCTGCCCGGTGGCACGCCAGCAGCCCGCATCTGGGATCTCGGCGTGACGGCCACCAGCCCGGCGACTCCGATCGTGCCCGGCGGTACCGGCACAGTGAAGGTCACGGTCACCCACAACGGACCCTCCGACACCAGCACGGCCGCGACCGTCACGATCACCCTGCCGGCCAAGGTCACACCAGGCACACTGCCCTCGGGCTGCACCGGAACGGGACCGGTCACCTGCACGATCCCCGCCGGCTTCGTGGCCGGTACGACGAAGGAATTCGACCTGCCGATCGTCGTCGCCCCCGACGCCGCACCGGACAGCACCCTGACCGGCGGCCAGGCGGCCGTGGCGATCACGGGGGACACCGTGGCGGGCAACAACACCGCGCCGTTCACGGTGCCCGTCGCGGCGGCCAGCGCTGACGTGGCGATCACCAAGGCGACGGCCAGCACGACGCGCGTCGCGCCCGGCGAGGAGTTCGACTACGTCATCGAAGTGACGAACAACGGCCCGTCCGACGCGGCCGGCGTCCAGGTCACCGACGAGCTGCCCGCCGCACTGACCTGGGTGTCGGGCTGCTCGGCCAGCGGCCGCACCGTCACCTGCCCCCAGCTCGCCGTACTGGCGGCAAAGGGCAAGCAGTCCTACACCGTCCGCGTCCGGCTCGACGTGGCCTACACCGGCGACGGCACCGACATCCGCAACATCGCCCGGGCCGCCACGACCAGCGCCGACCCGAACCCGGCCAACAACACCGCAGAGGCCGGCCTGCCCGGCGGCGGCCCAGCCAACCGGAAGATCGACCTGGCGACGGCGGTGACGGCCCCGGCAGCACCGGTCACGCCAGGTACCGCGACCTCGATCACAGTCACCATCACGAACAACGGCCCGTCGGCGACCGCCGCCACGGCGAAGCACACGGTGACCCTGCCGGCCAAGGCCACAGTGGGCAGCCCGCTGCCGGCCGGCTGCACGGGTACCGGCCCGATCACCTGCACCGTGCCCGCCGGCATGATCCCCGGCGCGACGAAGACGTACGTCATCCCGCTGCTCGTCGCACCCGACGCGGACAGCACCCTGACCGGCGGCAAAGATGTGGTGGCCGAACCGCTCGACGGCGTACCGGGCAACAACGAAGCGCCGTTCGTGATCCCGGTCGGCCCGCGCTCGGCGGACGTCGCCCTCACGAAGGCCCCGGCTGGTACCACGAAGATCGCGCCGGGGGAGACCTTCGACTACAACCTGACCGTCACGAACAACGGCCCATCCACCGCCGTCGGAGTCCAGGTCACCGACACGCTGCCCGCCGAGCTGACCTTCCTGTCGTCCACCCCGGCTGGCTGCACGGCAGCCGGCCGGACCGTGACCTGCCCGCAGATCCCAGCCCTGTCCGGTACCCAGTCCTACAAGCTCACCGTCCGCCTCGACCCGGCCTTCACCGGTGCCGACGTGCGTAACGTCGCCGCTGCGTCCGCCAGCAGCCCGGATCCCAAGCCGGCCAACAACACCGCCGAAGCCGGCCTGCCCGGCGGCGGGCCGGCCCCGGCCAAGGCCGATCTCAGCATCACGAAGTCGACTCCGGCGACCAAGATCGGGGCGGGCTCGGAGTTCGACTTCCGGTTCGAGGTCCGCAACGCCGGGCCTTCCGTCGCCACCGGCGTCACGATCAGCGACACGCTGCCCGCACCGTTCGCCTTCCTGTCCAGTATGGACGGATGTACGGCGGCCGGCCAGCAGGTCAGCTGCCCGGGCGACACGCTCGCCCCAGGAGCGGCCGTGACCCGGACGATCCGGGTCCTGCTTTCCCCCGCCTACACCGGGGACGGCTCCGACCTGGCCAACACCGCGACGGTGTCCAGCGGCACCGCCGACCCCGTACCCGGCAACAACAGTCACACCTGGCGGCCGCCGGACGGCATGATCACCCGGCCGGTGACCGACATGTCGGTGACCAAGACCCTGGCCGACGGCAGGGCGATCGCACCCGGCGAGACCTACGACTACATCGTGACCGCCACGAACAACGGCAAGGCCACCGCGGCGGTGAACGTCATCGTCATGGACCCGCTGCCGCCGATGCTCAGCTTCGTGTCGTCCACACCAGCCTGTACCGCACAAGGCCAGCTCGTCACCTGCCCGGTCGTACCCAACGTCGCGCCCGGCGACGACCTCGTCTACACCGTCACCGTCCGGCTCGACCCGGCCTACGCCGGCGACGGGTCTGACATAGCCAACATCGCCAAGGTCACCGCCGACAACGCCGACAACGACCTCGACAACAACTCCTCGAAGGCTGACGGCGTACCCGGCGGCAAGGTCAAGCCGCCGATCGCCGACGTGGCCCTCACCATCACCGAGCCGGCGAACCTCGTCGTACCGGGCGACGCGGACAAGGTGCTGGTCCACCTGACCAACCTCGGCCCGTCGAGCGTCCGCGAGGACACCCCGGCCGAGATCGTGATGCCACCCCATGTCACGGCAGGCACGCCTTTGCCGTCGAACTGCACGGCTGCCAGTGCCGGGACCGTCGTGAACTGCACGGTGCCGCCCGGCCTGCGCCCCGAGTCAGCCCGCCGTACCGAAGCTGCCACGACCTTGACCATCCCGATCGTGATCGCGGCCGGCGCACCCGGCAACAGCGTCCTCACGCCCGGCACCGCCCGCCACACCCGCGCCAGCGACCCGGTACTGGAAAACAACTCCGCCACCTGGAAAGTCCGCACAGGACCGGCGCGCCCCGTGCCGCCAGCCCCCGTGCCGCCGATCCCGGTGACCGGTACGCCGTTCTGGGCGATCGCGGGCTGGGGCCTCGGCTGCCTGGTCATCGGAGCCCTGCTTCTCGTCCTCATCCGCCGCGACCAGGAGGCCTGAGCCCGATGTTCACGCTGCCACCACCGCCGCCACCCCAGCCCGTGACGATCGTGTTCGACGACCAGGCACGCGAGTCCTCGGCCGGCGACGAGTCCCGCTACACGATCAAGGTCCGCAACAACTCCGGCACCGCGTACCCGCACGCCGAGATCTCCCAGCTGCTCCCGGCCAGCCTCACGCACCGCAAGTCCAGCCCCGCCGCCAGCCGGGTCACCACGAGTGAGGTCACCTGGCAGGTCGCCCTGCCGGCCAACGGAACAGTCACGCTGACCATGACCGGCAAAATCGGAGAACCCGCCGCCACCGGCCGCAAGGTGTCCACCACCGCCTGCGTCCGCACCGAACCCGGCCGCGACCTGGCAGCCTGCGCCACAGACAGCAACGCGCTGGTCGCCGCCGGCCCCGGCATCCTCCCGCTGGCCGGCGGCGGAACCGCAGTACTCGCCACGGCCGGCGGCGCCTGGCTCATCTGGCGCCGCCGCCGGTCCTGAGCTGGTTACCAGCGCCGACGTTCTTGTCCTGATGTCAGATCGGGTCCGGGTTTCGGCCTGAGAAGCACCCATATCCGAATCAAAGTCCGAGATTCTCTTGTCAGTGGGCTCAGATAAGGTGAACACGTGATCGAACACGCGACACGAGAGACAGCGGCGACGCTGGCCTTGCTGCGTGCTCCGGTTCGTGACCACCGCCGCATCCTCGCGGATGCGCTCGACGCCGAGTCGGCTTTGCGCATCCTCCACGAGCGTCTCGGCGGCGCATTGCCGATCGGCGAGGACCCGGTCGAGATGGCGCTCGCCGAAGCCGAAGGCCAGATCGCTGCCTGGGCTACATCGGGGATAACCACCCTGTCGGTCTTCGATGAGGCCTACCCCGCCCGGCTGCGTTCCATCAAGCAGATGCCGCCTCTGATCTTCACGCGCGGCCTGCTTCGCGACGACCATCGGGCCGTCGCAGTGGTCGGGTCGCGGTCCGCGAGCCCAGACCGTCTCCGGGTGGCGTCCACCATCGCTCGTACTCTCGCCCAGCACGACGTCACCGTCGTCTCCGGCCTGGCGCGCGGAGTGGACACCGCAGCCCACACCGGAGCGCTCACCGCCGGCGGGCGCACCGTCGCGGTCATCGCGTCCGGACCTGACATCTCCTACCCGCCGGAAAACGCCGAGCTGCACGAGACGATCGCAGCTGCGGGTCTCCTCCTGTCCGCTTATGCCCCCGGCACGCCTGTCGCCAAGGAACAGTTCCTCGCGCGTAACGCGATCATGAGTGGCTACGCCGCCGCGACCATCGTCGTGGAAGCCGAATACCGCTCCGGTGCCCGCGCCCAGGCCCGCATGGCACTGGAGCACGGACGGCCGGTCGTGTTCCCGGAACATCTCCTGCGGCATGAATGGGCGCGCGACTATGCCGGCAACAAGCCCGGCGTGTATGTCGCCAAGGACCCCGACCATCTTGCCGCCATCGTCGAGATGATCATCGAGTCCCTGGATCTGACGGCGGATCCGATCCACGCGGAGCGTCTGTTTGCCTGGTGATAGCCGCGACGTAGCCTACGAGATGTTCCGCTCCCAAGCCGTCGATCTTCGCACCGTGGCGCCCGCGACCCGGGGCATCGTGTGCGTCGTGTGCCGGGGCTCCGTGGAACGATCCACATCCGAACGATGCGACACCTGCCAAGAACACTTCACGCGGGCCAGAAATGTCCTGGCCGACGCGGTCCACCACGTCGTCTATGCCCCGCGCGATCATCAGATCGCGCCGCACCTGTACAACTACAAGAAGATCTACGAGCCAGGCTGGGGCGACGCCGCCCGCAAGGCACAGACCTTCCTGATCTTTGCACCTCCGACGGCACGGCCCGCAGATCGTCACGGAGCTTGGTGGACGGCCAACCGCCTGGACTGTCGTTCCCAGCACCAACCCGCGCCGCCGAGGGCTGCCGCAGCCGCTTCGCATCCTGATGACCTCCCCGATGCGGAATCTGGCCTGGGTCGACCTCGACTTCCATCCCGAGGCCGTACTGGGGAATCGCCGGGCGCTCCACCCAGGTCAGTTCACGGCACGCGACAACCTCAGCGGACACCGCGTCATTCTCATCGAGGACACCTGGGTCCAAGGTGGACACGCCCAGTCGGCCGCGCACGCCCTCAAGAACGCGGGAGCTGACACCGTAGTGATCATCGCGATCGGGCGATGGGTCGACTACTCGGGTTCGGACCGCTGGCGGCCGGTACTGGAGCGAGCTCCCCGGATTCAGGTCCCTCGCCAAAGACCGGCCTGACCTTGGCGTCGCGAGCCGGCCGGCGGCGCCTGGCTCATCTGGCGCCGCCGCCGGGCGATCAGTAGCTAGTGGAGATGGTGACGCCCGAGAACGACGAAGCCGCGTACAGGCTGATGTAGCGGTAGCCGGCCGCAGAGTTCTTCACTGTCAGGGTCTCCGTGTTGCCGGGGTTGGTCGAACGGGCGCTGTATGTGGTGCGCGTGGCCCAGCTGCCCGGGTTGTAGTAGATGTCGGCGTTGCCGGTACCGCCGGAGGTGGTGATCGTCAGCGACGTCGTGCCCGCCGGCAGGTAGATCCAGAAGTACGCGAGGTTGCCGGCCGACGCGGAGATCGGGCCGCGCTGGCAGTTGCGGCCGAGGGCGTACGGGCTCGGGTCCGGGCAGGTCGGCAGGCCGGTCGAGATCTTGCTGGAGATCGCCCGGTCCATGACGTCGAGGCCGATGCTGTTGAACGGCTTGCCGAGGCTGCGCATCAGGGAGTCCTGCGAGGGCCGGTAGAGGCCGTGCTCGTAGTAGCCCGCGCCTTCGTACGCGCCGATCACGCCACCGTCCGGCGTGGGCTTGCCCAGGTAGGAGGCCCACTTCGTGCCGCTGGGCGACTGGGTGATGTTGGGCTCGGCCGGCTCCGTGCCGGTGTAGGTGCCCGGGCTGAAGTACTCGTCGGCCAGCCCGCCGACGGAGTGCCCGAGTTCGTGGATCGCGACCTGCGCCGACTGGGCATTGCCGCCGGACACTGTGGACAGGCTCGGGTACCCGGCCCCGCCGTACTTCGCCGAGTTGCCCACCGCCACGATGGCGTCCACGGCGGGCGCCTGGGCGGCGTAGGACTGCGCCTTCGCCTCGTCGACGCACAGCAGCCGCTCGGTGTTGAAGCACCAGAAGCCCATGTCGAGAGCGGTGTCCCTGCTGACCCCAGGGCTCGGGTCGTTGTCGACGCCCGACTGGGCCGACACGACGTTGACGAGCCAGACGTTGATCTGGTTCCGGTACTTGTTCCACGGGGCCGTGGCCGCGATCTCGCTCCACTTCGCCTCGGCGTGCTGGCGGAGCAGGCCCTGCTCGGACGCTGTGTACCCGTCGCCGACGATCACCAGGTCGAAGCGCTGGCCGACCGGCCCTGTGTCCTGGAGCGCCGTCACGCCGGCTGCGGAGGCCGCCGCGAAGTCCCGGGGTGCGAGGGACTGGCGCTTCTCCTTCGGCAGGTACTTCTTGGTGATGGTGCCGTCCGGTGAGAACACTTCCCGCCACTCGCGCTCGATGGTGGGGCCGGCACCTGCTGGTGCGGCGGCGGTGAGCACGACGGCGAGCGCCGCGAACGCGGCTGCGACTCTTCTGCGCATGATGATGTGTCTCCTGAGGGGGAGTGAGACGTGAGGTGCAGAGTGTCATACCTCACTGCGCGGAAACAAGCAGCAGCCGGGACTACTTCACCGGGTGAACGCCTTGTTACTTTCCGGCGGTGACGTCCACGTTCAGCTCGGCCAGCCGGGCGCGCAGGTCCGCGACGGCCGCCCGGTCCGCGACGGCCTTCGCGACCAGCTCGGCGAAGTCCAGCCGGGTGCCGTCAAGGGCCACCAGCTCGGTCGGGCCCGCCCAGCTCGGCCGCAGGCGGCCAGCCCCGGAGGCCACGACGGTGGTCTCCACGGCGATGCCGACCAGGCTGGCAAGCTCGTCGCCCTGGGCGAACACGCTCGTGCCGAGGGACTCGGCCCGGCCGCTGGCGAGCAGGTCGAGGACCGTGCCCAGATGCGCGGGGTGGGAGCCGGCCAGCCGGGCAGCGCCGGTGTACAACATGCTGGTGAACTTCCGGGCACCGGCGGCGGCAGCGGCGGGAATGAGCTCGTCCCAGTCGAGTACCTGCCGGTCGCCGAAGTCGAAGGCCTGCTGCTCCATGCCGAGCAGCAGCCGGTCGGTCTCGCCGAGCAGCACGGTCGACTGCCGGTCGTCCCCGGTGCTCTGCCCGGCCTCCAGCGCGGACAGTGCCGACAGTGCCCGGACGCGCTCGGCGATCGGCGGGTGGGAGTCCCAGCGGGAGCGCTCCTCCGGTTCCGGATCGGCCCGGAGGCTTGCGAGTTCGCCGCGCCGGGCCGCCAGGAACTCGCGGAAGCCCGCCATCACGCTGGACGGCGCCATGTTCTGCTCAAGCCCCAGGACGAGGTAGCTGCGCAGGAAAGCGCCGTACGCCGCACCCGCCACCGGGATCTCCTGGAGCGCGCTGATCGCGGTGTCGCGCCCGGCCACCCGCACGGAGAACTGGTCGGCGAGGAACTCCTGGCGGCGGCTGATCGCCTGGGTGACCAGCAGGAACAGGAAGAAGTACCCGAGCAGCAGCCAGCTGGCCGGGTTCCACCGGGACAGCCGGGCGCCGATGTGGAGCAGGCTGCCCCGGCCCAGGTAGCTGATCGTGCCGAGGCGGGTGTCGCTGCCGGAGTAGTGGCCGAGTTCGTGGGCGAGCACCGAGCGGAGCTGGCCCACGGACAGGGCGAGCATGAGCGGCGCGCCGAGGTACATCGTGCGGTGGCCGGCCGCGAGGCCGAGCAGCCTCGTGTTCTCGGTGACCGCGGCGTTGACGTCGGGGATCAGCCGGATCTCGTCCGGTGCCCTGGTCCGCACCTCGGCGGCCAGTGCCCGGACCGCCGCCCACAGCTCCGGTGCGTCGTCCTCGGTGACCAGCTGGCCGGAGGGTTCAACCGGGGCCGGGGCCAGCGCTTGCCGCAGGCCCCTGACAACCGCGAGAGCGACACCGCCCAGGGCGAACATGAGCAGGCCCGCGATAACGCCCGCCAAGTCGCTGACCGCGAGCGCGTAGATCCCGTACGCGGCACCAGCCACGATGGACAGCGCGAGGACGTACACCCCGGCGAGCATCAGCACGCCGATGGCGGCCCTGAACCGGACTCCCATGACTTTCCCCTGTCTCCGCTCGGTCCACCCACCGAGCTGGCCGGGAAAGGCTGCCAGGTTTACCTGGCCCTCACAATCCGCCTTTCAGTCCACAGAGGAGCCCGGCACCGCACCCGGTGCCGGGCTCCGCCATCGGTCGTGCTCAGGCGCGGTACGCCGTCCACATGCTGTTCATCCGGGTGACCTGCCCGGTGGTGAACTCGTAGTAGCAGGAGTCGTAGGAGTAGTCCATGTAGTTGTGGATCGGGTCCACGCCGGGCTTCTTGTTGCAGCTGTCCCGGCCGATCGGGCAGCCGTTGGTCGGGGAGCTCTGCGCCGGGGTGTCGGCCACCTCGTCGCCCTTGCCGTTACACCCGCCCTGGAAGGTGTGGTAGAGCCCGAGCCAGTGGCCGGTCTCGTGGGTGGCGGTGTCGCCCTCGTTGTAGTTGGCGATCGGTCCGCCCGGGACCGAGCCGTACTGGATGACCACGCCGTCGAGCTCCGGGTCCCGGTCGTACCAGGACGGGAAGGTCGCGAAGCCCAGGTAACCGGTGTTGGTGGACCAGATGTTCAGGGTGCTGGCCCCGCCGACCCTGGTCGAGCCCTTCATGTCCGCCTCGACCGACGGGCTGTCCACGTTGTTGAACCAGTTCGCGTTGGCCCACCGCTTCGTCTCCTGGAGCGTGAACCGGTAGCCGGTGTCGGGCGCCCCGGCGTTCTCGCCCCCGGAGAAGTGCTCGTTCATCGCGCTGATCTGCGCGCTGACGGTGGCGTCGGTGAGGTTGCCGGCCCCGCCGGAGCCCGTGACGACGTGGAAGACCACCGGCACGGTGACGGCAGCCGCCGGGGTGAAGCCCTGGGCGACCCGCGCCGCGAACCGCTGCTGGGCGTCGCGCTCAGCGGCCGCCTGCTCGGCCGGGGTGATGTGGTTGCGCTCGGGGAGCGCGCTGCCGGGGCGTACCCGTGCGCTGCTGTGGTCGTCCGCGCAGAAAGCGGCGAGCACGTCACCGGCGGCACCGGCACCGGCCGGCGTCACTCCGGTGAGGACGAGGCCGAGGGCGAAGCCGGCGCCTGCCACGCGCCGCCAGATTCCGGAAGGACGGTCCATGATGTACCTCCTCGCGAGGGGTCCCGGATGACCTTGCCGCCCGGGCTGCGGGAGATGTTACGGCCGTCACAGTCGCAGATGGAAGTTATTCGATAGGTGTGGCGCCACAGTGGAGGCTTTCCGGCTGATGTCTTGCGCCGCCCTTACACCTTCCTCAGAACAGCTTTACGCGGTACGCCAGCAGGCAGCCCGCCAGCACCATCCCAGGCAGGACGGCGGCACCCACCGCAGCGAAGCCGCCCCAGGCGAGCAGCGAGCCGCTGGCCACGGCCCCGAGGAAGTACCCGAGCTGCGTGATGCCGGTCCGTGCGGCCATGAGAGTGGTGGCCTGGCCCGGCAGTGCGGTCACGCCGATCAGGGTGGCCGCCGGGGTACGAACTCCGGCCGACGCGCCGAGCAGGCAGAAGGCGAGGACGGTGAACCAAGGGGACACGTCGAGCGCGAACAGGAGCGCGCTCAGCACGGCGACGGCCAGCGAAGCCCCGAGCGCCGTGCGGCGCAGGTTCCTCGGACGCCTCGCGACGAAACCCGAAGTGGACGTCAGGAAGAACGCCCCGGCCCCGAGCCCGAGGGCGACGCCGGTGACCGACTCCGGTACGTGGTCCCGCTGGACGAGCAGCGGGCCGGTGAAGGTGAGGACGGCCGTCCACGCGCTGTAGGCGGCCAGCTCGGCGAGCAGCCAGTTCCGGGCCGGCCCGATCGCGAGCAGCGCCCTGAGAGAGGTGCCGGATGGTTCTGTGTGCCGGGCGGCGGGGGCGTGGCGGGCGGTCGCGAGTGCCCCGAGCGCGGCGGCCGCTGGTACGCAGTACGCGAGCCGCCAGGACAGCGCCTCGGTCAGGAAGCCCGAGAGCGGGTTGACGGCGATCCACGCGAGCGAGTTGGCGCCCGCGACCAGGCCGAGCGCGCGGGCCCGGTGCTCTCCGCTCGCGGCGGCACCGGCGAACGACGCCGAGAGCAGGAGCGCGATCGCGATGCCAGCCAGGAGATGGGCGCCGAGGAACAACCACAGTGTCCCGGACAGCCCGATGACCGCGCAGGCCACGACGGCGACGGTCGCCCCGGCTGCGATCACGCGCCCGGGCCCCAGCCGGCCGATGACCGGCCCGAGCAGAGCCGACACGGCGATCGCCGCCACCGCGGTGAACGAGCGTGCCTGGCTGACCATGCCGACCGGTGCGGAGAACTCACCGGCCACCCGGACCATCGCCGGAGCCAGCACGACGATCAGGGACTGCGACGCGACCGAGGCGGCCATCAGGGAGACGATCGCCGGCCGGGCTGGGCCTTCCGTCACGGGCGGTTCTCCTGTTCCGGGTACGAGAATCGATGTTTATCGCTTTTTGACGGCCTGGCGTTTCCACGGTGACGGAAGGTGTCCACAGTGGATGTCGCCATGCCGACGATCGGACCTTCCGGTGCCTTGGCGGGCATAGCCTCCGTTTCGTCATATCCCCTGAAGAAGCAGAGGCGAATTCGTGCGCAGAAGAACTGCTCTCACGGTGGGTGTCACAGGTGTGGCCCTCTTCCTCACCTTGCTGCCCGGCACTCCCGGCTCGGCGGCACCGGCGAAACCGGCCCCGCGCGGCGTCGGCTCCATCAGCGCGGCGGACAAGGCCATCATGGCGGCGCAGCTGCCGCTGAAGTCCGCGGCCAGCGAGATCCGCTGGGCCGTCGAACGCGAATCCGGCCCGGCCGGCTTCGCTGGCATCGGCCTGGCCGGCGGCCGGGTCACCCTGTGGTGGAAGGGCGAGCTGCCCAAGCCCGTCGCCAAAGCCGTCGACCGGGCACGCGCCACAGCCACGGTCACGGTCGAGCCAGCGGCCTACTCGCGGGAGGAACTCCGGACCGCTGCCGCCGGCCTCTCCGGTTATCTCCAGGCCAACCGCTCTTCGCCGTACCACACGATCGAGGTGGCCTACGACGGCAGCGCGCTCTACCTCGGTGCCGACCCGGGCACCGGCCTCGCGGCCAGCGCGCTACCCGCCGGGCTGGCGGGCCTGTCGCCGATCCCGGTGACCGTGGTCGAGAAGACCCGGCCGAGTACGACGGGGCGGCTCGACGACTACGCCCCCTACTACGGAGGCGGCCGGATCCAGAACAACGACAACGGCGCGTGGTGCACGGCCGGCTGGCCCGTGACCGGTGGCCGGATGCTGACGGCCGGGCACTGCGGCCGGACGAACGGCGGCTGGAACAACGGCAACGACACCCGGTTCTTCGGTACCGGCGCCGCCGAGCACGTCGGGCACGACCTGCTCCTGATCAACGCGAGTGTCGCCGGCCGGATGTGGGACGGCGGGGTCGGCTCCGGCGAGTTCACCAAGGGCGTGGCCGGCTGGGACTGGGTCGCGTCCAGCGAGTACCTGTGCACGTCGGGCTCGCGGACCGGAGCGGTGTGCAACTTCCGCGTCAACAACGTCTGGACGTACAGCTACTGCGGCAACGACGCCTACGGCAACCGGGAGTGCTACAACGACCTCGTGACCGCGCGGCAGCTCGACGGCCGCCCGGGCTCGCAGGGCGGGGACAGCGGCGGGCCGGTGTTCAGCCTGTCCGGCGCCGACCGGGTGATCGCCAAGGGCACCATCTCCGGTGTGAACGGCTCGGACCTGTTGTTCCAGGACTTCGGGACGGCATGGAACGACTTCGGCATCGGCGTCGTCACCGGCTGACGCTGATCGATGACGGGTGCGGGAACCGGGCAGCCGGTTCCCGCGTCCAACCGGCATGCGTCGAGTATGGATAGTGATGGTGCTGTTCGCGCTGGCCGGGTGCGCCCGCACCGTGCCGGGCGATGGGTCGTCGATGCCTGGCGGGCCGGGGACGCCGGGCACGCAGGCCAGCGGGGCGGCGGGGGCCGCGCTGGCCGCCTGGTCCGGATACCCGGCCAGCAGGAAACCCCGGCCGGTCGTGAACCTGCCGGGAGCCGACCCGTTCGTGATCGTCTCCCACCCGTCCCAGACGGAGAACGTGAAGCTCGCCCTGCAACTCCGCAGCTTCGAGCTGGCGGCCGGGTTGCCGAGGGGGCCGGTGAACGCGCCGGACGGCCGCCCGCTGCGCAGCGCGCAGGACGCGTGGGCCCAGCTGAGCAAGGTTCCGGACCCCGCCCCGGCGGCCAAGGTCACGCCGCTGAAGGTGACGTCGGTGCGGCTCGGTACGGCGGCGTTCCGGCACGACCGGCTCGGGGACCTGCCGGCCTGGATCTTCGAGACCGCCGAGATCACGGTCGCCTGGCCGGCCCTCGCGGAGCCGGAGTACTGGAGCCCGCCCGGCGCCGGCCCGGTCAAAGCCAGCCCCTACGCGAAGGTGAAGAGCTCCGGCACGACGCTGACCGTCGAGGTGGAGGCCCTGCAACGGCCATGCCCGGGCGACCCGGAGTACGCGTACGAGGCGGAGGTCAAGGAGTCGGAGGCCGTCGCCGTCGTCTCGATCAAGAAGATCGTGAAGGGCACCGCACCCGGCGAGAAGAGCAGCAGCTGCGCCTACAGCATGGTGTACCGGTCGGCGCCGTACCAGGTCACGCTGGCCAAGCCGCTCGGCGACCGCGTCCTGGTGAGCGGCGAGGGCGCGCCAGCGCTGGTTACCTCGGAATCATAAGAAAGCGGGCAGCCGGATCGTAGGCTGAGGACATGGCTGGTGGGACGGGGTTCAGCGCCGGCACGTTCGCGTTCTACGAGGGCCTGCTGGCCGACAACTCGAAGGCGTACTGGGCCGCGCACAAGGACGAGTACGAGTCGGCGGTCCGGGAGCCCATGCGGGCACTCCTGGACCGGCTGGCACCGTCGTTCGGTGGCGGCTCCGTGGTGATGTTCCGGCCGTACCGCGACATCCGCTTCTCGGCGGACAAGTCCCCGTACAAGCTCCACCAGGGCGGCTTCGTCGAGATGTCACCGGGCGTCGGCTACTACCTCCAGATCGACGCGGACGGCGTGCTGATCGGCGCCGGGTTCCACGCCCGCGACCGCGCCCAGGTCGCCAGCTACCGGGCGGCCGTGGACAACACGGCCACCGGGGGCCAGATCGCCGCGATCACCGCGAAGCTGGAGAAGGACGGCTTCGAGCTGGGCGGGGAACAGGTGAAGACCCGGCCGCGTGGCGTACCCGCCGGCCACCCCCGCCTCGACCTCATGCGCCGCGAGTACCTGACGGCCGGGCGGTCCATGCCTGCCGGGGATGTGCTGGCCGCGGAGGACTTCGGCGGTGTGGTGGCTGCCGGCTGGACGAAGCTCCGTCCGCTGGTGGAATGGGTTGTCGCCAGCGTGTGACGGTGAGGGTACAAAATCATGATTTTGGTGTTTTCTGCCTGAACTGGACAACCGGTGTGGCACGTTGTGCGTCCTGTGTGGACGTGCAGTGTTGCGCCCGGCTGGCAAGATGGGCGCGTGCCGCACGAAGATCGCCATTACGCCGGACCAGCAGAAGCCCCCGACCGCTACGAGCTCGCCCAGCGCCGCGCCGCCGGCGGGGAGGGTGAGGTGTGGCAGGCCATCGAGTACCACGGAGGCCAGCCCTTCTCCTATGCGGTGAAGATTATCGATATCGTGGACGGTGATCGGGCAGGTCAGGGGCTGGACGAGCTGCGTCTCCAGGCCGCGCTGGCCACCCAGCTCGAACACCCGGCGCTGGTCAAGGTCAAGGAGGTGTTCGTCGGCGCGCCCCCGCACGCCGCCGGGGCCGCCGGGGAGACCACCGGCCGCCGCCTCTACTTCGTCATGAAGTGGATCGAGGGCCGCAGCCTCCAGGAAGCCCTCGAAGGCGGGCAGATCAGCGGCCTCGGAGTCCTGGCACCGCTCGAACCGATCGCCGAGGCCATCGACTACCTCCACAGCGGCCGCGACACCAGCGGCTCGACCGTCCTGCACCGCGACATCAAGCCGGCCAACGTGCTGCTCGCCGACGACGGCCGCGTGTACCTGGTCGACTTCGGCCTCGTCCGCTTCCACAGCACGGCCGCCACCTCGCGGATCTTCGGCACCGCGCCGTTCATGGCACCGGAGTCCCTGGCCAGGGGCGAGTACACCCCGGCGACGGACCGCTACACGCTCGGAGCGACCGTCTACTACGCACTGACCGGCGAGATGCCCATCCCCGGCGACACGGCAGGCATGGGGCAGCGGCTCGCCACGGTGCTCGGTCCCGGCCACGACCGGGTCGCTGGCGGCATCCTGCAGATGCTGTCCGTGCAGGCCGACGCGCGCCCGGCCTCGGCGGCGACCTGGCTGCGCGCGCTGCGTACCGCGCCGCCGGAGACCACAGCCGGTCTCCCGGCCGGTTTCCCGCCCGGGGTGCCGCCGATCCCGCCGACCTCGATGGGCCGGCCGCCGCTGACCCCGCCACCGGGCTACGGCCCGCCGCCCTCGTCCTCCCCGCACCTGACCCCGCCGCCGCCGAGCTTCGGCCCCGGTCCTGGACCGAGCCCGAGTTTCGGTCCCGGTCCCGGGCCGAGCCCGAGCTTCGGCCCCGGACCCGGGCCCAGCCTGGGCAACGCGGCCGCCGGCTACTTCGGCGGACCCGCGCCTGCGGGGAAGTCCTCCAGCCGCAAGGTCATCGCCTGGATCGCGGCCGGCATGGCCATCGCGGTCCTCGGCCTGTGCTGCCTCTCCCGGGTCAGCACGCTGTTCGACCTGACCGGCTCGTCATCGGACGGCACGTACGGCAGCTCCGACAAGGGCAAGGGCACCGAGGCGCCCGTCGACCACAGTGTCCCGCCGCCGGCCGTCACCGCCCTCGAACCGGTCCTGGTCTCGGTCGGCGACATCGCCGCGGCGATGAAGATCAAGGAATCCGGTGTGTACGCGAGCAGCGACTCCCGCGCGCTGCACGGCGGGCTGACCAAGCTCGCGCTCTGCGCCGAGAAGAGCGTGAACAGCAGCGCGATCGGCGCGCACACGGCGAACAGTTTCTACACCAGCGGCTCCGGGTACCCGTACGTCAGCTCGTCCGTCGCCGGGTTCTACGGCACGGCGGCAGCCCCGTTCTTCGCCTCGGTGAAGACGACGGCCGAACGGTGCGGGTGGAAGCAGTTCACGGTGCCGAAGCTCGGTGAGGAGTCGTTCGCGGTGTACAACGCTGGCGACCGCACCGAGGGCGCCATCTTCTTCCGGCAGGGCCAGGTCATCGTCCAGGTCGCCGTGAGCAGCAGCAGTTCGTCCTACGGCAGCTACCAGTCCGACCTCACCAAGATCGCGACCGCGATGAGCGGCCGCCTCCCGAAGTGACCTTCACCAGAGGTGAGACGGCATGACTGACGCGCTCCTGATCAGGCTGCCCGGCGGGGAACGCCGGATCACACCGGCCGACGGCGTGGTGACCATCGGCCGCGACCCGCTGTGCCGCCTGGTGATCGACGATCCCCGGGTCTCCCGGCAGCACGCCGAGCTGCACCACGACGGGTACGGCTGGCGGCTCCGCGACCTCGGCAGCAGCAACGGCACCTACACCGCGGCCGGCCGGGTCACCACGGTCGAGGTCGTCGAGGCGTGCTCGATCCGGCTGGGCGGGACGGACGGCCCGACCGTCCTCCTGCGCCCGGACTCGCCGTCCGGCCCACCCCCGGCCCCGGCGACCCAGCTCGGCCCGGACCACCTGCCCGCGGCACCGGCTGCGTCTGACTACGCGCCTTTGACCCCGGCCGGGCCTGCTCCCGTGCCCGCGAGTTCGGCGGTCGGGCTCAGGTTCGAGGCTGGCCGGGTCCCGTCGGCGCGGTACCAGCCGGTCGCGACCCGGACCAGGATCGGCCGGGCACCCGACAACGACATCGTCCTCGGTGACCTGCTCGTGTCCGGCTACCACGCCGACCTGATCCGCGACCAGACCGGCGTGCGGATCTTCGACCACGGCACCCGCAACGGCACCTTCGTCAACGGGCAGGAGGTCAGCCAGGCGTACCTGCAGCCCGGCGACCTCCTCTCCTTCGGCCACCACCAGATGGTGTTCGACGGGCTGGAGCTCCGCGAGTACGTGGACACCGGCCGTGTCTCCCTGCGCGCCGAGGCGCTGACCGTCATCGCGAAGGGCAGCCGGACACTGCTCGACCGGGTGTCCTTCGACCTGCCCGAGTGCAGCCTGCTCGCGGTCGTCGGGCCCAGCGGCGCCGGTAAGTCCACTCTGCTCGGCGCGCTCACGGGCAGCAGGCCAGCCCAGCGCGGCGCGGTCTGGTACGAGGGCCGTGACCTCTACAAGGAGTACGACGACCTCCGGCACCGGATCGGCCTCGTGCCGCAGGACGACATCCTGCACAGCCAGCTCACCGTCCGCAAGGCACTCCGCTTCGCCGCCTCGCTGCGGTTCGGCACGGACGTGACGCCGGCGGAGCGCGACCAGCGGATCGAGGACGTGCTGGCCCAGCTCGCCCTGACCGCGCACGCCGACCAGCGGATCGACACCCTCTCCGGCGGGCAGCGCAAGCGGACCTCCGTCGCGCTGGAGCTGCTCACCGAGCCCTCGCTGCTGTTCCTCGACGAGCCGACCTCCGGGCTCGACCCGGCCCTCGACCGGGACGTGATGACCAGCCTGCGGGAGCTGGCCGACCGGGGCCGTACCGTCGTCGTGGTCACTCACAGCCCGCTGCACCTGAGCGTCTGCGACCGGGTGCTGGTGCTCGGCCGGGGCGGCAAGGTCGCCTACTACGGCCCGCCCGACGGCGTGCTGCCCTTCTTCGGGGCCACCGAGTACGCGGACGTGTTCCAGCAGGTCTACCACGACCCGGACGGCTGGGCGGAGTGGTTCGCCGCCAACCGGACGGGCGAGCAGGGCACGGCGGCCCCGGTGGAGGAGTTCACCGGCTCGGCGCCCCGGCCCCGGCAGGGCTGGCTGCGGCAGGTCGGTGTCCTCACCCGGCGGATGGCAGCCGTGACGGCCGCCGACCGGATGTACGCGGCCCTGCTGCTCGGCCTGCCCCTCGGCCTCGCGGCGCTCCTGCACATCATCCCGGGCAGCGACGGTTTCGCCCGGCCGGGCGGGCCGCTCGGCCGCAGCGCGGAAGCCCAGCAGCTCCTCGTCGTCCTGATCGTCGGGGCGGTCTTCTTCGGCCTGGCCGGCGGCATCCGGGAACTGGTGGGGGAGCGGGCCATCTACCGCCGCGAACGGGCCGTCGGCCTGTCCCCGTGGGCGTACCTGTCCTCCAAGCTGCTCGTCTTCACGATCGTCAACGCCGTGCAGGCCGCGCTGTTCGTCTTCCTCGGGCTGCTCGGCCGGCCCGGGGCACGGGACGCGCTCGTGCTGGGCCTGCCGGCCGTAGAGCTGTTCGTGGTGGTGTGGCTGACCGCGCTGGCCTGCACGGTGCTGGGCCTGCTCGTCAGCGCGTACGTGTCCACGATGGAGCAGACGATGCCGGTGCTGGTCGGCCTGGTCATGGCGCAGCTCGTGCTCAGCGGCGGCCTGTTCGAGGTGGCTGGCCGGGCCGGGGTCGAGCAGCTCGCCTGGCTCTCCCCGTCCCGCTGGGGCTACGCTGCCGCTGCGGCGACCACGGATCTGCGCTCGATCATGGCCGGGCCGCCGGCCGAGGCGCTGTGGCGGCACTCGACGGGCGCGTGGCTGTGGGCGGCCGGGGTGCTGTGCGCGCAGGCCGCGCTCCTGTGCCTCGGTACCCGCTGGGCACTCCGCCGCCACGAGCCAGGAAGGTGAAGAAGACACGATGAGCAAGGCGAACCCGCTGGACGCGGCGCTGAACGACGGCTGGGTCAGCGCCTGCCGGCTGTACGAGCACCTGGCAACGGGCGGCGACGTCCCGGTACTCCCGCCCTCGGCGCTGCGGCTCCAGCCGAACGAGATCCGCTACGGCGACGCGATCCTCGGCTACTCGCGGCTGTACGGCATGAACGTCACGTACAACCAGAGCAACTCGTTCTGGTTCGGCTCGACGGCGTTCGTGGCCGCCGGCATGGCCGCCGACGCGATCGGCAACGCCAGCGCCCGGCGCAAGGCCGAGGCGATGGCCGCCGTGCAGTGGCGCGACCACGCCCACGTCCGGACCAGCCTGACCAGCGAGCGGTTCCTGTGTGACTACATGGGCCGGTGGCTGAGCTTCTGGCACAACGGGGTGGTCGAGTTCGCGTGTGACCTGTCGCGCTGGTCGTTCGTGCTCCGGTACGAGGTCGGCGAGCCGTTGATGCTGCACGGCCCGGCAGCCCCGTGGTTCGCCGTCGCCACGGCGCGGATCATCTACGGGGCGCAGGGCCTCCAGCTCCCGGCCTTCGCTCCGCTCGCGGCGGCCGTCGCTGGTGCCCGGCAGTCCACGATCACGGGTGAGATCGTCGGCCCGGGTACGCCCGAGATCGGTGCCTGACACAGAAACACGGTGCCGCCGGAGCGATAATCGGCCGGTGGAGATCAGGTCCTGCCCGGAAGCCGAGCTGCCGGGCCCGCTGCTGGTGCAGGTCAGGGCGATCCAGGAGGAGGCATGGCCGTCCGATCCTGGCGCTGGCCCTGCCCCGCTCACAGTGCATGATCCGGTACTGAGCCCGCGAACCGTCCTCCTGCTCGACGGCGGCACCGTGCTGGCGGCCCTCGACATCCTCACCAAGGAGATCGAGCACGGCGGGCACCGGTACCAGGCCGGCGGGCTGAGCACTGTCGTCACCGCGAAGGCCGACCTGCTGCCCGGCACTGTCCTCATCGGAGGGACGCCAGCCGGGCTTTCTTCTCGCCGGCGGCCCAGGAACGCCGTGAAGCCTTTCACCACACCAGAATCGCGCTCTATCCGGGTGACATCGACAAACTCTGGTAACCGTGAAGCGCTTCGGGGTGCGTGAGACGATCTGCGCGTGACCGAGCCGCGGGGCGACTTCGACATCCACCTGACCGTCTACGCCTACCAGACCACGGACCTGGCGGTCTTCGCCGAGCGTAACGGCGTGAAGTACACCAGGATCATGCTGGACGAGGGCAGGACCGGCGACCAGCCGATGATCACGGCCACCGGGCACGGCACCCTGGCCGAGATGATGGAGCTCGCCGACGGCTGGAAGGCCAGGCTCGCCGGCTTCGGCGTCGGCTCGGGCAACATCCGCCGGGTGAAGATCGAGGCCGCGCCGTGGAACGATGGCGTGCCCGCCGACGCCGCCGAGGCCGCGAACGAACCCCGGGGCCGGTACTTCGAGCACCACGTCAAGCTCCTCCTGCCGGACGCCTCGGCCAGCAGGCTCGTCGACCTGGCCGAGCTGGCCGAGCAGCACGGGGCGCGTCTGTCCCGCAACGCCCGCCGGCAGCGGCCGGACGGTACCCGCGAGTGGTTCGTGACGCAGCGCTGCCGAGGAGTGGGCCGGGCCGAGGCACACTCCACACTGGAGGAACTGCTCGCGGTGCTCGGCGGGTACGAGATCCTGGCGGTCGAGGAGGAGTACGTCGTCCATGACTCGGCCGAGTACCTCGACGTGGGCTGGCTGCTGCCGGAGCGCGAGCTCGACGGGCGGCTACCCGGCACGGCTGACCACTGGCGGGAGAACCTGCCGGAGACGTACCGGTCGCTCGCGGGGGAGCCGGGTGTCACGCAGGGCATGGCGTTCGACCCGGCGATGAAGCAGCACACCAACGCGTACCGGCCCGGGGAGCCGGCCTTCGCCGACCAGCCGGCCGGCGAGCGCTGGCAGGCGGCCCGGCTGGCCGCGATGCGCCACGTCCTCGGCGTCCTCACCGGTTCCGAGCAGGGCGGGCAGCTCGTCCTGCGCGGGAGCGCGTGCATGGCCGCCTGGTTCGGCGACGCCGCCCGCAACCCGGGTGACCTCGACTTCGTCGTGCTCCCGGACGCCCTGGGCCCGGACGACCCGCAGGCGCTGGCCCTCCGCGCCGGTCTGATCGCCGCCATCAGGGCCCACCCCGGAGCCGGCGTCGACGGCACGGACGCCGTGGTCGAGGACATCTGGACCTACGAGCGGGCCGAGGGCCGGCGGATCGTGCTCGGATTCCGCGTGCCGGGCCTGCCGGACGGCAGCGTGCAGGTCGACCTGGTGTTCCGGGAGCCGCTGCCGCTCGCCCCGGCCCCGCTGGCCATCCCGGGCATCGCGGCCCCGGTCCTCGCCGCCACCCCGGAGCTGTCCCTCGCGTGGAAGCTGATGTGGCTGGCCACCGACCAGTACCCGCAGGGCAAGGACCTCTACGACGCCGTACTGCTGGCCGGCCTGACCCCGGTCAGCCTGGCGCTCGTCCGCGACCTGATCCGCCCCGAGCTGGGCCCGCGAGCTGACGGGTTCGGCGTGGAGTCCGTGCTCGCCTGGGACGTCGACTGGCCCAACTTCCAGGCCGAGTACCCGTCGATCAGCGAGGGCACGGCCCGCACCATGAAGCGCCGCCTGGCCCGCGCCCTGGCGGCGAACTCACCCGGCTGGGAGTGAGCCGGGTCAGGCTGGTACCGGAGACCCGGAGTGGTAGCGGCCCGACTCCAGCAGCCATTCCATGTGGGTACCAGGAAGGGCCTGTAGTGCCGTGGCGACCCGGCTGATCCGGCGGATCTCACCGCCGGGCATGCCGAGGTCGCCGCACAGCCTGACGACGCCGGCCACCACGGCTGGCAGCTGCTCGCAGCGGCGGATGATGTGCGCGGTGACGTGCTCGACGGCCTCGGGAATGCCGCAGCCGAGGTCCTGGGCGATGACCAGGACGTAGTTGTGGACTTCCCCGGCGGCGAGTTCCTTGGGCAGGGACGCGATGTCGTTGCACCAGGCGGTGACGTCGTTCGCGGCGTCGGTGAGCGTCCGCCATTCTTCGGTGGCCAGCACCGCCGCCGGCACCTCCAGCCCGAGGACGGCCTCGGGCAGATCGAAGATGAACTGCCCGGCTGACCTGCGGCGGTGCTCGCCGTACGCGGAGAGGCCCGGCGGCCGGGCTTCCGCGCGCGCCGTGGTCTCCGAGATCCAGGCCTCGCGCTGATCGTCCATATGGGACAGGAACCGGTCCCGCCAGCTCACGCTGGTGCGGGCACTGGTGACCTGCCACAGGTCGGCGAAGGCCGTCTCCAGGGGTGTGCCGAACGGGCCGCGGGGATCGCTGGCCGCTGCCATGACCATCGCGTACCTCGCGCGTACAGCGCCGGCGTCCTGGCTGGACGCGCCGGTGTCCAGCTCGTCGTCGAAGGCGAACAGCCAGGCCAGCCAGCGGGCGAACAGGACGGCCCGCTCGACCGGTTCCTCGGACAGCGCGCGTGCCGCCATCCGGTCGTACCCGGCGGCGAGCAGCCGGGCGGTTTCCCGCTCACCGCAGGCCAGCCCGGTACGCGCGGCCCAGCTGGCCAGCGCCTCCCGGATGGCGGGTGCCTGCGGGTGGATCCTGGTCGGCAGGAGCAGGCCGGGCATCCGGGCGGCCAGGGCCGGCAGCCACCGGTCACGTACCGGTAGCTGCCAGGCCCCTGGTGGCACGGTGCCGGTCACAGCGGGCCGTACAGCCAGTTGCCGGGGACGTCCTCGTCGGAGCCGGTGTAGAACTGGCGGACGGCCTCCAGGTACTCGGCCACGGTCACCGTGCCGTCGCCGTCGCGGTCCAGCCGGGTGAAGGCCTGGCGTGCCTCGCTGGCGCCGGTACCGAAGGCCTGCTGCATCACCAGGAATTCCTGCTCGGCGATCTCCCCGTCGTGGTCGGTGTCGCACAGCACCGCGAACGACTGGGCCGCCGGGTCGAAGATGGCCTCGTACTCGCTGCCCTCGACGAACGCGCCGCGCATCCCCCGGTGGAACTCGTCCGGCGTGATCATGCCGTCGCCGTCGAGGTCCATGTACCCGAGGAGCGTGTTCCAGAAGGCGTCGAGCGTCCGGGTGACCTCCTGCCCGCGGGTCGAGGTCGGGGGCTCGCCGAAGCCGGCCAGCAGCCGGGAACCCAGCGCGAGCAGGTCATCGCGTTCGATGACGCCGTTGCCGTCGATGTCCAGATGCCCGAAGGCGCGTGAGAGCTTGGTGTCCAGCAGTGCGGCCGGCATGCGCACGTCCCCGTTTCGTGAAATCCGACAAAACGGGAAGATCATACATTCCGCCGGCGCACCGGCCGGGGACTCAGGTCAGCGCGCCGATCGACCGGGTGAGGAACTCGCGGAAGGACTCGCGTTCGGCCTCGGTGAAGGACGCCTGGAGCCGGTCCTCGATCTCCTGCATTCTCGGCAGCGAGCGGTGCAGGAGGTCCAGCCCGGTCTCGGTCACCCTCAGCACGAGCACCTGGGCGTGCACCTCGGAGGGCTCCCTGGTGATCAGGCCCTTGGCCTCCAGGTTCGTGATGATCGTCGACATGGTCTGCGGGGTCACGAAGCTGACCCTGGCCAGCTGGGCCGCCGAGAAGTTGCCCGGGGAGCCAGCCAGGACGTGCAGCGCCATGTGCTGCGGGACGGTCAGCCCGAACTCGCGTAGCGCCTCGGTCCTGGCGGTGACCAGGAGTTGTTCCAGGCGGCGGATGTAGATACCGAGCAGCATGGTTGCGACTCTATCAGGGCCCTGATAGTGTTCAGCGCACTGACAGGGCACTGATAGCTAGGAGAGTTCTGATGCAGCAGCGTGTACTGGGAGCCGGCGGCCTCGAAGTCGGCGCGATCGGCCTCGGCTGCATGGGCATGACCTGGGCGTACTCGACCGGGGCCCAGGCACCGGAAGAGATGGTCAAGGTGATCCGCCGGGCGGTCGACCTCGGGGTGACCCTGATCGACACCGCCGACGTGTACGGGCCCTTCGACAACGAGCTCCTGGTCGGCCGGGCGCTCGCGGGCCGGCGCGACGAGGTCACCCTGGCCACCAAGGCCGGCCTGGTCCTCGGCGACGGCCCGGCCCTGGAGCGGACCATGACGATCAACGGCAGGCCCGAGTACGTCCGCGCGGCCGTCGACGCGTCCCTCCAGCGGCTCGGCACCGACCACATCGACCTGTACCAGCTGCACCGGGTCGACCCCGAGGTGCCGCTGGCCGAGACCTGGGGCGTGTTCGCCGAGCTGGTCGCGGCAGGCAAGGTCCGCCAGATCGGCCTGTCCGAGGTGACCGTGGAGCAGGCGGCGGAGGCCCACGCGATCCACCCGGTCGCGAGCATCCAGTCGGAGTACTCGCTGTGGACGCGGGACTGGGCCGACGTCCTGGCCTGGACGGAGGCGAACGGGGTCGGCTTCATCCCGTTCTCCCCGCTCGGCCGGGGCTTCCTCACCGGCCGGATCACCACCGTCGACGACCTGGAGCCCGAGGACCGCCGCCGCCTCAACCCCCGGTTCGCCGCCGAAGCCCTCGCCGCCAACCTGGCCCTGGTCGACTCGGTCCGCGCCATCGCCAACCGGCACGGCGCGCTGCCCGGCCAGGTCGCGATCGCGTGGGTGATGGCCCAGGGCGAGTACGTGGTGCCGATCCCGGGCACCAAGCGGATCAGCTACCTGGAGGAGAACGTCGCGGCCGCCGACCTCAAGCTCACTCCCGAGGACCTGGCCGCACTCGACGCCCTCCAGCCCCCGGCCGGCGCGCGGTACTAGACATGTGAAGAAAGCCCCCTGGCTGCCTCGGCCGCCCGGGGGCTTCTCCGTTCCCGCTGTGCTGTCAGGTGATGAGCTTCAGCCCCAGTGCGTCTGGGGGCGACCCGCGCTCGCCGGAGCTGTTACTGTGCCGCTCAGTGTCGACAGTGGGGAGTTGTGATGGCTGCATCTGGCTCGGTTCCTATCCTCAATCCCTGGCTTGTCAGGATGGGCTGGGTCGGCGTGGGAGCCTTCGCACTCGGATTGCTGGTGTTCTATCTGGGGCGGTACAGGGCCTGCGACGACTGCGAGATCGCCCACTGGGAGAAGATCACGTCGCTGCAGGTACTCGGGCTGACTCTGGTCGGCGCCGCCCTCGTGACCTGGGCGGTGGCGGCCGGTGCGGCTGCGATCGGCTGGCAGATCCGCCAGTCTCGCCCGGACTCGGCGTAAGGGTTCCAGGTCCATCCAGCCGAGGCCGGTCACCCGTCACGACGCATCAGGCATCGTCCGGGAACCGCAGGTCCTTTGAGGACGGCCCTAGCCGCGAACCGCGTCCTGCCAGGCGACCCGGAAATGGCGCGGCAGCCCGTCGAGCGCGGCCAGGACCGGGAACCCGGCCCGCTGGCCGTCGACCAGCGGGGGCGACAGGTAGTACTTGCGGATCACGTGGTTGGCGTCGGGGGAGCCCTCCGGTACGGCCCGCGCCTCCAGTTCGTGCGGGGCCATGCGGAGCCGGTGTGCTCCGTCCCGGGTACGCGGGTCACGGGCCAGGAGTGCCCAGAGCTCGTCGTCGGTGAGCCGGGTGAAGTCGGTGTCCTCGCCCAGCCTGCCGCACAGTTCCCTGAGCATGGCGACCGGTGCGACGTTGTCCCAGGCGGCGTGTGACCTGGCCTCGGCGCTGACCAGGCCGGCCAGCACGTCTGCCGTCCCCGCGTCGGTGTCGACCGCGTGGTCCGTGAGGCGCAGGGCGCGCAGCAGGCGCGGCGCGCTGACCGGCAGCCAGCCGTTGACCCGGGCACTGCGGACATAGGAGTCGAGGTGGTCGAGGTTCATCAGGCCCGGTGTTCCCGTGAGCGGGTTGGGAATCCGCCCGTCCAGGTATCCCAGCGCTTCGGGCGCGAGGCCGGCGATCAGTTCGCGGCCGAGGTCGTGATGGTCGAGGCCGCCGAGCCCTTCCAGGGTGTGGCTGAACGGCAGGTGGCCCACGTCGTGCAGGAGCGCGGCGAGCCGCAGCCCGGTGTTCTCCGGCTCGAAGTGCGCCACGAGCGCGAGGGTGCCGAGGCTGTGTTCGAGCCGGCTGTACGTCTGGTTGGTGAGCAGCCGCGCGGCCCCGGCATGGGCGACGAAGTGCAGCCGCCGCACCTCGGGGGCACGCAGGATCCGTAGTTCCTCCGGGAGCAGCTGGACAGTGACCTGCCACAACCCGTCGGTGTACGAGCCGCCGCTACCCGTGGTCTGCCCCGGCGTCGGCACCAGCGCCCCGGTCACGACGCGGCTCCAGCCAGGACGGCACAGCACCGGAGGTTGCGGTACCGGCCGGCGTAGTCCAGCCCGTATCCGACGATCATGTGGTCGCCGATGTCGAAGCCAACGTGGTGCGCGGCCACCGGGCGGGACGGAGCTGGCTTGCCGGTGTGGTCTGCTTCGATGCTGCGGGCCAGCTCGCCGACCCGCCGGAGGATCTGCTTCTCCGTGAACAGCACCGTCTCGATCTCCGCCGCGACGTGGACGTGATCCACCGTGCCCCCTCGGGAAAACCGTCATGCTCCATCGCTGATCGCCGAGCCTACAGTAGGTCTTCAAAAGAGACTGATCGCTCAGGCCCTCGGCCCCGGCTGCCTCACCGGCCGGTCAGCGGCCGGGCGAAGTCCGACAGCGGCCGGGCGTCGCGGCTGGCCGGCCTGCGCAGCAGCCACGAGGTCAGCGTGAACGCGGTGAACAGCAGCGGCGTCACGACCTGCGGGGCCGGGTCGCCGGCCGCGAAGTGGGAGACGGCGGCACCCGAGTACACGAAGACCAGGCCGGCGTAGGCCCACTCCTTGAGCCGGGGGAAGCGCGGGACCAGCAGCGCGGCGACCGCTCCGGCCTTCCAGGCCCCCATGAGGACGGCGAAGTACATCGGGTAGCCGAGGCGGCCGAAGACCTCCCGTACGTAGTCGATCTGGGCGATGTCCCAGTACGCGCCGACGGCCGACTCGACCGTGACGATCAGCGTCGTGACCCAGAACAGGGCGCGGCGGATGACGGTGGCCTTGGACATTTTTGTCTCCTTTGAGGATGGTAGCGGGCTGTTTCGCTGGGTTCGCTGGTATGACGGAGGTCGCCCGGCGGATGTGACAGCCACGCGCCACAAAGGACATGCCTATAGTTGATCTTGCTCATCGCACGCTTGATCGGAAGGCAACCCCCATGAAGGTTCTCGTGCTCGGTGCCAGCGGCTACATCGGCTCCGCCGTCACCGCCCGGCTCATCGCGGATGGCCACGAGGTCATCGCCCTTGTCAGGACGGGTACGGAGGCGCCGGCCGGGCTGGAGGCGCGGTTCGGTGACCTGGCCGACCCTGACTCGCTCCGCGCCGCCGTCACGCCGGACCTCGGCGCCGTCCTGAACCTCGCCACCCCGACCGGCGACGAGGCCACCGACGTGGCCGCGATGGCGGCGCTGCTCGGCGAGCTGCGGGGCACCGGCCGCGCGTTCGTCTACACCAGCGGCATCTGGGTCCTGGGTGCGACCGGCGACGCACCGGCCACCGAGGACAGCCCGGCCAGCGCGATCCCGATCGTCGGCTACCGCCCGCGCATCGAGCAGCAGGTCCTGGCCGCGGCGGCCGAGGACGTGCGGGCCGTCGTGATCCGGCCCGCGATCGCCTACGGCAAGGGCGGCGGCATCCCGGGCATGATGACCGGCTGGGCCAGGGAGAACGGCACGGGCCGGTACGTCGGCGACGCCGGCACCCGCTGGCCGATGGTCCACGTCGACGACCTCGCGGCCCTGTTCTCCCTGGCCGTCGAGAAGGCGGCACCCGGCAGCCTGTACCACGGCTCGGCCCACGACGCCGTCTCCACCGCCGGGCTGGCGGCCGTCGCCGACATCGCGGCCGGTGGCGCTGGCCGGGCCGAGCAGTGGCCGTACGACTCGGCGGCCCTGGCCCTCGGTGCCGCGTTCGCCGAGGCGCTGGCCCTCAGCCAGACCGTCCCCGGTAGCCGGGCCCAGTCCGAGCTGGGCTGGCAGCCGGTGCAGCCGCACCCGCTGAGCGGCCTGTAGGACCCCGATCTCACCGGTACCCGGCCCGGTACCGGAACCGGGCCGCGAGGCAGTCCTCGCGGCCCGGTCGCATCCGGTCTCTCATCGGGGCGGCGCGAGCCCCGGCAGCCGCCAGCCCCCGTTCCGGCAGGCGGATGCCGGGAGCGTCACGACTGGTCGTGCCAGGCGAAGGCCGAGATCCGCCAGCCCTCAGGCATCCGGACGAACTGGATGGTCTTCGTCCCGCTGCCCTCGTACACCTCGCCGTCGAAAAGAC
The DNA here is from genome assembly GCF_000379825.1 of Longispora albida DSM 44784. GTDB lineage: Bacteria > Actinomycetota > Actinomycetes > Mycobacteriales > Micromonosporaceae > Longispora > Longispora albida. Next base: position 308,620 of record NZ_KB903825.1, on the reverse strand, counting down.
CGTACTTCTCGTACCTGCCGAAGCGGCTGGCCACGTTCCCCGAGACCTCGGTCCGCTCCTCCGTCTCCCACTCGCTGAACTCGGTGAGCCGCCCGCCGGCCGCGAGCAGTTCCTCGCGGGGCACGACGAACTCCTCCACCGTGTACGTCTTGTACGAGGGCCCGGCCACCACGATCACGCCCTCGGGGATCATGAGCCGCCTGATCCGGCCCACGTCGGCCCCGCCGCCGTCCCGGTTGTCGAACGCGGCGAAGAACTCGGCGGTCAGCGTGTCGATCGCGGCCTTGTCCTCGGCGTTCTCGGCCTGCCACTCCGACTCGATGTCCGAGGCGAGCACGGCCCACACCTCCTTGTCGTAGCGCTCGCCGTCGAACGGCCACACCCCGCGCAGCGTTCCCTCCAGCGTCATGCCGAGCCGCCTGGCGACAGCCGAGCTGCGGTCGTTGCCGGAGCGGCACTTCCACTCGGCCCGGTACAGCCCGCGCTCGGCGAAGGCGTAGTCCAGCAGGACGCGGCTGGCGGCGGTCACCAGGCCGCGCCCCTCGGCGGACGGCTCCAGCCAGCAGCCGAGCTCACACGTACCGGACGCGGCGTCGAAGCTCACGAACATCACGCCCCCGACCAGCGTGCTGCCGAGCCAGATGCCGAACAGCCGGCCGCCGTCAGCCGCGTTCCGCTCGGCGTACCGGAGCAGGAGCGCGCGGGCGCTCTCGGTGTCGGCGGACAGGAAGCCCGGGCCGACCCAGGGCCGGATGTGTTCCCTGGCCCGGTCCATGTGGGCGGCGAACTCCGCGGCGTGCTGGACTTCCAGCGGCATGAGCACGGCGTCGTCTCGCAGGCGGTAGCTGAACACTGGTCCCCTCATTCTCATAACCCGTCATTTACATAACGAGTGTTTTGCTTTGTAGAGTGTCAGCATGCCACGGATCAAGGGTGACCACGAGGCCCGCCGCCGGGATGTGTCCGAAGCGGTATGGCGCGTCCTCGCCCGGCACGGCTTCGGCGGCCTGTCGATGCGCGCCGTCGCCACCGAGCTGGGTGCGACGACGGGCCTGCTCACGCACTACTTCCCGAGCAAGCGCGACCTGATCACCCACGCACTGGCCCTGCTCGACGAGCGCACGGCCGCCCGCCGTCCCCGCCCGTCGGCCGCTCCGGGCCTGGCCAGCCTGCGCGAGGCCATGCTCGCCGTCCTCCCGGCGACGCCGGAGTCGGCCGGCACCGGCCGGATCTGGGTGTCCTCCTGGGACACCGCCCTCGCCGACGAGCAGTTCGGTTCCAGTCACGCCGCACGGTACGCCGGTGGCCGCGAACGCCTCAGCGCCCGGATCGCCGCAGCCCAGGCACTTGGCGAACTCGCGCCCGGCGACGCGGACGACCTCGCGGCCGCAGCCCAGTCCTTCCTGCTCGGCCTCGTCGTCCAGGCTCTCCTCGACCCGCCGTCCTTCCCGGCGGCCCGCCAGATCCACCTGCTCGACGGGTACCTCGCGACGCTGGCCTGACGCGCGGCGGGTGTCGGGACGGGGTCGCCGGGTCGCCGCGCCGCCGGTACATTCGGCGAATGTCCACAGTGCACCTGACCGGGCCCCGCGTGGTCCTGCGCGAGCTGAACATCGATGACGCCGAGTGGCTCCCCGGCCTGATCGGGCACCCCGACGTGTTCCGCTGGCTGCTGGACGACGTGGTACCGACGAAGGAGCAACTGCACGAGATCTTGCAGCACAGAGCGGCCACCGCACCGGACGGCCAGCCCAGGCGGAAGTTCGAGCTGGTGGTCACGGTCGACGGGGCGCCGATCGGCTTCTGTGACCTGGAGGTGGTCAAGCGGCAGCGGGGCGAGCTCGGATACGGGCTGCATCCCGCCTACTGGGGCAGGGGCCTGATCGGGGAGGCCGTCCGGCTGGTGCTCGACTTCGGCTTCGGCACGCTGGGCCTGCACCGGATCCACGCCACCACCCGGCCGGACAACATGGCCTCACGGCGGGTGCTGGAGCGTGCCGGCATGCGCCTGGAAGGGCATCACCGGGAGGACACCCTGGTCCGTGGCGAGTGGGAGGACTCGGTGCACTACGCACTGCTCGCCAGGGACCACGTCATCCCGGCCAGTGAATGCTAGCGTTTCCGCGCATGCAGCGGACTCTGTACGGCACCCGCGTGGTGTTGCGTCCGGCCACACCGGACGACATTCCCGTGCTGGCCGGGATCCGCGCGACGCCCGAGGTGTACGAGCGGTGGGGTGGCGGCGAGGACATGGCGGAGGCGGTCGCCGAGGACCTCGGTGATCCGGACTACCGTCATGCGAACATCGACATCTACCTGGACCCGGCGGCGCACGGGCGGGGGCTGGGCACTGACGCCGTGCGTACGCTGGCCCGGCACCTGATCACCGACCATGGTCATCACCGGATCGTGATCGACCCCGCCGCGGACAACGCCGCTGCCATCCGGTGTTACGGCAAGGTCGGCTTCCGCCCCGTCGGCGTCATGCGCAGCTACGAGCGCGGACCGGACGGGACCTGGCACGACGCACTCCTCATGGATCTCCTGGCCGGGGAGCTGACCGAGTAAGGAACCGATGGGCGCAGACCTGGCCGTCCGCTGGTCAGACAGGATCGGTGAACGAGACCGGCTTGCCGGTGGCGTGGGCATAGGCGATCTCCCTGCTCGTGGACTCGCCGACATACCCGCCGGGGTTCACGACCAGAACCCGGTCAGCCAGGTCGATCTTGCGCAGGTGGAGGGCGTCCAGCACGGCCTTCTGCTCGCTGGTGATCAGCTCGGCCGCCGCGCCTGCCTCGCCTGGCGCGAGGACGATGACACCCGCGAACGTCAGATCGCGGTTCGCCGTGCGCATCTCCTCCGCGAACCGGATGGAGCCGCAGATGCAGACAATCTCAGGTCGGTCCAGCACTGCTCAGTCCTCCGGCGTCGTCACTGGCCGGAGGCGAGCGCGGCCAGCCGGTCGAAGGTCGCGACCAGCACCTTCCGCCGCTCCTGCCGGTAGTCCGGTTTCGGTTCCAGGCCGTCGATCGTCGCGTCCCACACCGCCAGGAACGTCTCCTGCCAGCCGGTGATGGTCGCCGGCTCGGGCAGGTTGACCCCGACGTGGCCGCGCTCGGCGAGGAGGCACAGCAACTCCAGGTTGCAAGGGACCGCCACGCCCCAGTACTCGTCGGGTTCGAGGCCGGCCGGGTCTCCGGCCATCGCGGCCTCCACCTCCCCGAGCAGGCGCTCGACGAGTTCCGACAGATGGTCGGCCGCCGTGTCGCTGTCGAAGTTGCCGCTGCCCCAGGTGCCCATCGAGCCTCCATCCGCCGATCACGCGTCGACCGGGAGTGTGCCCTACGGGTACGACAACTTCGCGGCGTTCTCAGCCCGGCAGGCTGATCTGGTATCCGCGCAGCCAGGCGTCCAGCCCGAGGACCAGCTCGCTGGCCGTCCGGAGCCGGGCCATGTCCCCGGGCTCGGCAACGGCCCGCTGGACGGCCGCCCGGTCGGCGAGAGCCCACACCGGAGCCTTGTCGTCGTCCGCCAGCGCCGACAGCTCGCCGTGCAGGGCGATCGGGTACCTGGGGTCCTGTGTGGTGGGATACGGGCTCTTCAGGCGGCCGGCGATCTCGGGCGGCAGCAGGTCCCCGGCGGCCGCCCGCAGCAGGCTCTTCTCCCGGCCGTCGAAGGTCTTCATCCACCAGGGCGTGTTGAAGACGTACTGGACGAGCCGGTGGTCACAGAACGGCACCCGGACTTCGAGCCCGGTCGCCATGCTCATCCGGTCCTTGCGGTCGAGCAGGATCGTGACGAGCCGGGTGAGGTGCAGGTAGCAGACCTCACGCATCCGGCGTTCGAGCGGCGGTACCCCGGGCAGGTGCGGCACCTCGGTGAGCGCGGCCGAGTACGCGCCGGCGGTGTAGGCGGCCAGGTCCAGCTCGGCCACGACGGCCGGATCCAGCAGGGCGTGCGGCGGGGCGATGCCGGAGCCCGCGAGCTGCAAGGTCGCCGCGATCCACGGGAACGTACCGGCGTCGACGGCCGCGGGGGAGTGGAACCAGGAGTACCCGCCGAACACCTCGTCGGCCGCCTCACCCGACAGCGCCACGGTCGACCGCTGCCGGACGCGCCGGAACAGCAGGTAGAGCGAGACGTCGGTCTCGGCGAACATGCTGGGCCGGTCCTTGGCCGTCAGCACGGCCTCCCGGTGCCGCCGGTCGATCAGGTCGCCGGCGTCGAGGACGATCGCCTGGTGGCTGGCGCCGGCGTGCTCGGCGAGCAGCTGCGCGAAGGGTCCGTCCGGAGTGGACCGCAGCCCGTCGGGCCGGAAGTTCTCCGCCTGCCCGGTGTAGTCGACGGCGAAGGACCGGATCGGCCCGGCCCCGGCCGAGGCCAGTTCGCGGGCTGCCAGCGCGGTGATCACGCTGGAGTCCAGCCCGCCGGACAGCAGCGAGCACAACGGCACGTCCGCGACCAGCTGCCGCCGGACGATGTCCTCCAGCAGCTCTCTGACCGTGGCGACCGTCGTCTCCAGGTCATCGGTGTGCTCGGTAGCCTCCAGCGCCCAGTACCGGTGACGCGTGATGCCGGTCCGGGTGACCCGGACAACGTGGCCCGGCAGGACTTCTGCCATCCCCCGGTACAGGGCGTGGCCGGGTGTCTTGAACATGGCGAGGGTCTCGCGGAGCCCGTCGAGGCCGATCGCGGCCGCCGTCGCCGGGTGGGCGAGGATCGCTTTCGGCTCGGAACCGAAGAGCAGCCCGCCGTCGGGTACCGGGTAATAGAAAAGCGGTTTTACGCCGAGCCGGTCACGGACCAGGAACAATTCCTCGGTCAGCGCGTCCCAGATCCCGAAGGCGAACATGCCGTTCAGGTGCTGGGCGCAGCCGGCGCCCCAGCGCAGGTACGCCTGGAGAATGATCTCGGTGTCGCTGGCCGTCCGGAACAGGTGGCCGTGACTTTCCAGCTCGGCGCGTAACTCGCGGTAGTTGTAGATCTCGCCGCTGAAAGTGATGGCGGCCAGCAGCGTGCCGCCGGATTCGGCGAGCATCGGCTGCGCGCCGCCTTCGAGGTCGATGACGGCGAGGCGCCGATGGCCGAAAGCCGCGTGTGGCCACAGCCGCACCGCGCCGTCGTCCGGGCCACGGCAGGTCATCGTGGCGGTCATGGCCTCCACAGTGGGCAGCTCGGCCCGCAGGTCACGGTCCCAGGCGACCCAGCCGGTGATCCCGCACATCAGCCGGCCAGCTTCCGGAAGTATGTCCAGCTCGTCTCGTTCGGCTCGGACCAGGCCTCCGGCGCGCTCGCGAAGCTGGGGTTGTGGCTGGCGATGTGTTTCCGGAGCTTCTCCGGCGCTTCGGCGTACGAGCCGAGCTTACGGCCGTGGGTGTGGAAGGCCAGGCCACCAGGACGGTCACCCTGCGCCATCCACGGCAGCCACGGCGACATCCGCATCCAGGTCAACGTCGAGGGCACGCTTGGCTCGTCCGTGCCGAAAACGGTGGCGGGCGCGAAGTACTGGAAGAGTTCCAGCGCCCGGTAGGTGTCGTCGGCGGAGTTGTCCGGGAATTCGGCGACCGGTAGCGGCGACGGATAGGCGAGCGGGATCTGGAGACTGAAACACACCTGGTCACCCAGTTCCGTGACAGGAATGGGGAATGGGCGCAGCCGCAGGTTCGCCGGGTCGTTCCACACGTGCACGACCGGCCTGCCCTCCCACGTTTCGAGGATCTCGCGGGTCACCGGGTCCAGATAGAACGCCGCCTCCCGGTTGAGGAGCTGGAAACCCCCTTCCTCCGGTACGAGCCGGGCGACGCTCAGCCCCTCGAAGCCGAACACCCGCTGATAGGGCTCACCCGGCCCCCAGGAGAACACGTCGCCGGACCACCACAGCGTCACCTCGGAGCCGTCCAGTGAGGCCCTGGTCCTGGCCAGGGCGTGCAAGACATCGGCGGGTGTCATAGCCATAGCCACATGCTTATCCGGGTTGGGGCTGGCCGCGCAAGCTTGGCATCATGATCAGCATGCGTGTCACCACCCGTCTGATCACCCTGGACGATGCCGATGCCCTCGCCGCCCTGGTCGCGGCCAACCGTGAGTTCATGGCCCCGTGGGACCCGGTCCGCCCCGAGGAGTACTACACCCTGGACGGCCAGGCCGCCGTCCTCCGCACCGCGCTGGCCAGCCACGGCCGGGGCGCCATGCTCCCGCACGTGATCTGTGTGGACGGTGAGGTCGCCGGCCGGGTCAACCTCAACGACGTCGTGCAGGGCGCCTTCCAGAACGGCAACCTCGGCTACTGGGTGGACCAGTCCCGCAACGGCAGGGGCGTGGCCACCGCCGCCGTCGAGTCGATCCTCCACATTGCCTTCACCGAACTCGGGCTGCACCGCGTGCAGGCCGGTACGCTGCCCGGCAACATCGGCTCGCAGCGTGTCCTGGAGCGCAACGGCTTCGAGCGCTTCGGCTACGCCCCGCAGTACCTGAACATCGCCGGAGCCTGGCAGGACCACGTGCTCTTCCAGCGGATCAACCCGGCGGCCTGACCTGGCCGGGTACCGGGGCTCCGGTACCCGGTGGATCGTCAGGCCGGGCGCCAGCCCTTGCCACCGCAGGCGCGGCAGTCCATCGAGTGCGTGACGCCCTTCTTCACGGGCTTGCCGTTCTTGTCGTAGACGGTGGCCGTAGCCGGGGCTTGCACTCTGCCCTTGCCATCACAGGTGGCGCACGGAATCTGCTCGGGTTTCTTCGCCAACTTTCCCACCCCCGTTGGTGCTGGTTGCGCGGTAGTGACCACTGCCGGGCCCGGCCGGCCGGAGGCACGGCGCTGCTGGGTGCACGGGCACGGTGGCAATGAGTATCGGAATGGTCCACTGGGGACTGGACGTGTATCGGCAGGTGACGTCGCGACCCCCAGAACACTACAGAAAGTAGTTATTTGGGGGCGGAAAGTGATATCAGCCGTTCGGCTGAGATGCCGGAGCATAGGTACCCCGGCACCGGTGTTGAGTATGCGTACTCAGGACCGCCCGGCCCGCACCGCCGAGACTCGAAGGCATGAAGAACACCACGGCCTTCTACGTCCAGTCGATCCTCGCCTTCGCGACCTCGCTGGGCGCGATGGTCATCGGGATCGTGTACCTGCCGGTCGGGCCGTGGGTCCGCGGCTTCCTCGCCATCGGCCTGCTCTTCGTGGTCACGTCGGCCTTCACCCTCGCCAAGACGATCCGCGACAAGCAGGAGAGCGACGTGATCAGCCCGGCCGACCAGGCGCGGCTCGCCAAGATGCTCGCCACGCCCCGTCAGCACAACACGCAGTGACTACAAACGGCAGGAGTGGATCTGGGTGGTCAGGATCGCCCGCGCGCCGACCTCCCACAGCTCGTCCATGACCTGCTGCGCCCCGGCGGTCGGCACCATCGCCCGCACCGCGACCCAGCCCTCGGTGTGCAGGGGGGAGACGGTCGGGGACTCCAGGCCCGGGGTCAGGGCGATGGCCTTGCCGACATCGGCGATCCGGATGTCGTAGTCCATCATCACGTACTCCCGGGCCACCAGCACGCCCTGCAGCCGCCGCAGGAACTGCTCGATCTGGGGCTGCTCCGGGTCCCGCCCGGCACCCCGGATCACGACGGCCTCCGACTGGAGGATGGGCTCGCCGAAGGTCGCCAGGCCCGCGCTGGCCAGCGTCGCGCCGGTCTCCACCACGTCGGCGATCACGTCGGCCACGCCGAGCTGGATCGCGGTCTCCACCGCACCGTCCAGCCGGACGACGCTCGCGGACACGCCGTGCTCGGCGAGGTGGCGGGTGACGACGCCCTGGTAGGCGGTCGCCACGGTCTTGCCGCCGAGGTCGGCGACGCTGGATGCCGTGCCCGGCCTGGCGGCGAACCGGAACGTCGAGTGCCCGAAGCCCAGGCTCAGCAGCTCGTCGGCCTCTGCCCCGGAGTCGACCAGCAGATCCCGGCCGGTGATCCCGGCGTCGAGCCGGCCGGAGCCGACGTAGATCGCGATGTCCTTGGGCCGGAGGAAGAAGAACTCGACATTGTTCGCCCGGTCGGCGACCACGAGTTCCTTCATATGGGTGCGCTGGCGGTAGCCGGCCTCGGCGAGCATGGCGGAGGCGGGGTCTGACAGGGAACCTTTGTTCGGGATGGCGATCCGCAGCGCAGTCACCAGGGGAGTATTCCACGGGTGACCTGGGAGGCCGCCGGACGCGCGCGGCCTCCCAGAATGTGAACGGCGCTCGCCGCTCGTGTCGTTCAGGAGATCGTGAAGCCGGCCCGCAGGCGCAGCTGCGTCCCGCCGTTGCCGTCTGGATCGTCACAGTAGGCCAGTGCGAACGTGCCGGTGCCGGTCATCGCGACCACCGGCGTCGTCTGGTCGTGCGTGGTCTGGGGATTCATCCGGTACTCCGGGAACCGGCCGGCCGTGAGCCCTGCGGCGTCGAAGCCCCGGGCGAACACGTCACGCCCCGAGTGGAACGGCGTCGACTCCTCCAGCACCACCACGAACCTGCCGGCGTCATCCACCGCGACGTCCGGGGCGTACTGGTTGCCGACCCGCAGCGTGCCAGACGCGTCCTTCTCGCGCGGCTGCCTGACCGTCGTGCCCTCGGCGTACGTCGACACCGGCAGGTCGGTGAACCGGGGCGTGCCCTGGGAGTCGAAGGCCCGCGCGTACACCCGGGGCTCGGCCGCGACCTCGAAGTCCTGCCACACCACGACGAACTCGCCAGCCGGGGTGGAGTCCACGGCGGGCTCCGCCTGGTCACCCGTCGCGATCGCGTTGATCGTCCGCTCGGTGAACCGGAGCGTGCCGTCGCGGTTCAGGCCCTTGCCCAGGATCTGGCCGCTGTTGTTGCCGTCCGAGTCGTCGCGCCACACGACGACGGCCCCGCCCTGGGCGTCGAGAGCCACGCTGGAGCCGGTGTGCGTGCCGGTCGAGGTGCCGTTGACCTGCGCCTCGCTCGTCTTGACGCCCGCAGCGGTGTACCGGGCGGCCCGGATCTGGGGCTCTCCGGCCACGTGCTCGTCGGTCCACGTGACGACGTGCTCGCCCGAGGCGCTGACCGCGAGGGCTGGAGCGGTCTGCTGGCCGGTGTTGTCGGCGTTCACCCGGATCTTGGTGCCGAGCAGCCGGCCGGTGGTGTCGACGCGGCGCATGGCGATGTCGTAGTGCCCGTTGCCGTCCTCGTCGTCCTGCCAGACCACCACGACATTGCCTGCCGCGTCCAGGCCGGCCTGCGGGTCACGGTAGTCGTAGTCGCTCAGGCCGCCAGCCTGTACCTGCACCTCCAGCGGGCCAGGGCCGTAGCCGTAGAGCCGCAGCCAGATCGCGCCGTGGCGCCCGGAGGGCACGGCGACCGGGTTCGCTGTGTCGGCCCAGGCGACGGCCCTGTGCCCGGCGTCGTTCACCGCGATCGCCGGGTGGTCCTGCGAACCGGCGTCGCGGGAGTTCACGGTGCTGAAGCTGGCATCCTTGTACTTGTCCGGCACGAGCTTGATCGCCTTCGTCTTCTGCCGGTTGTAGTCGGCGAGGAAGGCGTCGTAGATCGCGGAGTCGTCGATGCGCTGCACGACCTCGTTGTTGACGGTCATCGCGCCGCGCGTGTAGTTCTGCGAGCCGGAGTAGACCAGTTTGACCGCCTCGCCCGTCTTGCGCGACGTGCCCTGGACCAGCGTGTACTTGTCGTGCGTCGTGCCGCCCGCCCCGGCGCAGCTGTTCTGCGCGACCGGGTAGGCGCTGGTGCGGCAGCCGCCGGCCCGCAGGCCGTAGAAGGACACGTCGCCCTCGGCCAGCGGCTCGGCCACGGCGGTGACGGACTCGTCGGTCATCGCCTCCACCGAGCAGCCGGCCTTGGCCTGGCCGGTGAGCGCAGCGGTGATCTCCGGCCGGTTGTCCTTCCACGTGGCGCTGATCGTCCGGATCGAGCCGCCATCGGGCGCGTCACAGTTCAGGTCGTTGATGAACGCCGCGATCAGGTCGGTGTTCGGCGTGGTGAAGTGAGCGGCGATGTATGCGGCGTCGGCGTCGGGATCCCGTGGCGAGAAGAACGTCGTGAGCTTGCCTCCGGCCCCGGTGATGGGCTTCGAGACGTTGGCCGGCGTGGCGGCGTGGCCGCTCATCAGGTTCCAGTAGTTCACGAAGCCCGTGTAGCTCGCCAGGTCGTCGTAACTGATCACGAAGTTGTTGTCCAGCTTGCGCTGGTGGACGTTGAGGTTGGCCGAGCCGCTGGCCACGACGTTGCGGCGGCCGTCGTCCAGCGCGCTGAACGTGAAGAACTTGTTGTGGTTGATGCCCTTGCCGGCGTAGGCGGTGGCGTTGCACGTCGCCCGGCACTTCTCGACGGTGAAGCCGGGGAGGGCGTCGAGAGCCTGGAGGGTCGACTCGATGGTGGCGTCCGCCACGCACGGGTCGGTGTCCTCGCACACCTCAGCCACGATCCTGACGGACACCCCCTTCTCGGCGGCGTACTTGAGCGCGCTCTGGTTCTTCGTGCTGCTGTAGGTGTGGTAGAAGGACGCGTGGATCGTGCCGCCGGCCTTCGTGGACCTGATCAGCGTGTCGAGCTTGTCCTCGATCGCGCTGTCGGCGGCCTCGTCCAGGCCCGGGTGGTTGAACACCACCTCCAGCGAGCCGCTGGGCACGACCACCCTCGCGTGGACGGGAACGGGGGGCAGCAGCAGCGCCACCGCCGTCCCGATCGCCATGATCGTTCTTCGCATGCGCACTCCCCAAGATCAATTTTGGTGAACGGGAAGTGTCGCAGGGCTTGACTGGGGGGCTGTGAGCAGGGCCGTCCTCACGGGACGGCCCCCGATCCGTATCTATGCGCAGGGCGTGACGATCCGGTCCCAGTACCCGGTGCGGATGCCCCAGGTCTCGACCAGTACGCCGCCGCAGTGCTCGCGCTTGCCTCCGACGTCCCTGGTGTGGGCGGCGTCCGAGTAGTAGACGGTGTCGCAGTAGTAGTCCCAGTGGCAGGCGCCGGCCTGGGCCGGGCTGCCCGGGACCACCACGGCCCCGGCCGTGGTGGCCGCGACCGCCAGCGTCAGTAATATGCGACGCATAATGTACTCCTTCCTGAGTGGACGTACAGTGCACCGCACCCGGCGGCCCGGAACAATGGCCAGCGCATGCCAAACACAGTCAGCTGTCGATACGTGCGGAGGTGGCCGCCCGAGCTGATCAGCTACCCGCACGGGGCCGCTTCGGCAGAACCCCGGTGCGGGCACCCCGATGTGCGTTACCTTGCCGGAAGGAGCGCGGCGGCGCGGGGACTGCCGGGGGTGATCGCGTGGGCCGGTTTCGCGGCTGGGTACCCGACGCGGTGATCGCGGCGGCGCTCTTCGCGCTGAGCCTGGTGTTCCTCTCCGGTCACGTGACGCCGCGAGACTTCGTGCTGGTCGGGCTGGCCACCCTCCCGATCGCCGTCCGGCGCGCCTACCCCCGGACGGTCCTGGTCCTCGTCACCGCGGCCATGATCGCGTTGATCTTCGCGGATCACGCGAAGTCGGTACCGGGCGTGGCGGCGCTGCTCGCGCTGTACACGGTGGCCTCGCGGTACGGCCGGCGCTGGGCACTGATCGGGATGTTCGTGGCCCTGGCCTGGCCGGTCTGCGCGGTCGCCTTCGGCGGTGTCAAGATCATTGACTTGTTCACGCCGGATTCGCTGGCGATCCCCGGGGCGGCGGCGATCGGCTTCCTCGCGCAGCAGTCCCGGCAACGGCAGCAGGAGCTCAACCACACCATCGGCCTGCTCGGCGAGGCCAGGGCCCAGCTCGCCGCCGAGGCTGTCACCGTGGACCGGGCCCGGATCGCCAGGGAGCTCCACGACGTGGTCGCCCACGGCATCAGCGTCATCGCGGTCCGGGCCGGGGTCGCCCGGGCCCTGCTGCCCGAGGGCCCGTCCGACATCCGGGAGAGCCTGACCGTCATTGAGGAGACCAGCCGGGACTCCCTGGCCCAGATGCGGCACCTGCTCCGCGCGCTGCGCAGCTCCGACGGCTCCGAGACCACCCCGCAGCCGACCCTGGCCGACCTGCCGTCCCTGGTGAGCCGGCTCGGCCAGGCCGGACTGGCCGTCGCTCCCCGGGTCAGCGGGGAACAGGAGCGGCTCGACACGGGGCTGGAACTGGCCGCGTACCGGATCGTCCAGGAGGCACTGACAAACGTGGTGAAGCACGCCGGCACCGCTGAGGCCGAGGTCAGCATCGTGTACCTGCCCGACCGGCTCGACCTGCGCATCCGCGACTACGGCACCGGGCCCAACGGTCACGGCTCCGGCCCCGGTACCGGGCACGGGCTCACCGGCATGCGCGAACGGGCGGCGCTGCTCGGCGGCAGCATGCGGGCCGGGCCGGCTCCGGGCGGCGGGTACCTGGTCGTCGCGAGCCTGCCGTACCCGGAGCCCCGATGACCACCGCCCCCGGCGAGCCGGGCCGCCGCGACCCTGCCGAGCCCAGGCCACCTGCAGGCACCGGGCCCGCGACGAGGGCCGACCCTGGCGAGCCGGTCGGCGAGCGTGAGCGGCCCGCCGGGCCGATCCGGATCGTGCTCGCCGATGACCAGGTGCTGGTCCGGGCCGGGTTCGGCGCGCTGCTGGCCGCGCAGCCCGGCTTCGAGGTGGCTGCGGAGTGCGCCGACGGGGCCGAGGCGGTGGCGGCGGTCGCCGAACACGCGCCGGACGTCGTGCTGATGGACATCCGGATGCCCCGGATGGACGGGATCGAGGCGACGCGGCGGGTCGCCGGTACAACCCAGGTCTTGATCTTGACGACCTTCGACGCCGACGAGCTGGTGTATGCGGCACTTCGTGCCGGAGCATCCGGTTTCCTGCTGAAGGACACCCCGCCGGAGGAGCTGATCCGGGCGGTGCGGGTCATCGCGGCTGGCGAGGCGCTGCTGGCCCCGTCTGTGACCCGGCGGCTGATCTCCGACCTGGCGATGGCGCACGTCCCGGCGTCGGAGGCCCGTGACCTGGCCGCGCTGACCCCGCGTGAGCTGGACGTGCTCACCCTGATCGCCCGGGGACTGGGCAACACGGAGATCGCCGCGAAGCTCGTGGTCTCCGAGGGCACCGTGAAGACGCACGTCAACCGGATCATGGCCAAGCTGGGCCTGCTGTCGAGGGCCCAGGCCGTCGTCGCTGCCTACGAGGCCCGCCTCGTCGTCCCGGGCTCGAGTCACTAGCCGCGTTGTCGTCCACCCACGGGTAGAGCCGGGACCGGTCCGGGTTCCACCTGCGGGCAGATGTCCGGCATCCCTCGCATTTGCGACTCTTCTGGGGTCCCCGCCGGGCGCGCTCGCCGTCCAGGCCGCGCCGGCGGGCGACTTGCCGGCCGGCGGCCCCGACCGAGCCTCGGGGGCAGTCGGTCCCCGGCCGGCCTCCACGAAGGGAGCAGGAGACGATGACCAGTCCCAACCTCGCGGTGGTCAGGCCACGCGCGGCATGGCAGCCGGTGTTCTCCGCCCCGTTCCTCGGGTACGTCGCCGGCGGGCTGTGCCGGTTCCGCGCCGGGTTCGCCGGGCGTCCCGCCGGGCGGGGGGTGTACGGCGACCTGGAGTTCGACGTGACCCCGGCCGTGGCCGACCACCTCGTCCGTGAGGTGCAGGGCCTGTGGTCGATGGGCCAGGCCTCGCCGATCCGGGTCTACTGGCACGGGGAGAACCTGATCGTCAGCCAGCAGGACGAGCTCTGGGGCAACCGCACGATCCAGATCAGCGCGCCGGACGGCGAGGGCCTGCACCGGATCGGCTTCGGCTGGGCGTGGGCGATGACCGACGCCACGGAGTGCGACGTGGTCCTCTTCGCCTGAGGTTCATCGATCTTTTGGCACCGTGTGCTTGTTCCTTCGCGCTCCACCCGTGCGTACGATTCGGGCAATCGAATCGTGTGAATGGCGTCACCCCTCAGCAGGCGCCTCACGTAAAGGAGCGCACCCGTGCGCGGACTCACCAGGAAGGCCGGGCTGGCAGCAGCGGTCCTCGGCCTGTTCCTCGCCTCGATCACATCCCTCACCTCGGCCTCAGCCCACGATCCCGACTCGCCGCAGGGCAAGGAGGACTTCCGCAGGCACATGGCCGACCACCAGCCGGCCTGGCGGGACGCCCCGATCACGGGGGCGATCGTGCCCTGCGTGGCCGGCAAGGCCGGCAACTACCCGTGCAGGAACATCGACCTGCTCAGCGTGCTTCCGCTGTCGAGCATCGGCGGCGGCAACGGCAACAGCATGTGGGGCTGGACGGACCCGTCGACGCAGAAGGAGTACGCGATCGTCGGCCGGTCCAACGGCACGGCCTTCGTCGACGTGACCGACCCGGTCAACCCGCGCTACCTCGGCAACCTGCCCTCGCACAACGGCACCAGCAGCGCGTGGCGGGACATCAAGGTGTACGCCAACCACGCCTACGTCGGGGCCGACTCGATCTCGACGCACGGCATGCAGGTCTTCGACCTGACCCGGCTGCGGACGGTCACCACGCCGCAGACGTTCACGACCGACGCGCACTACACCGGCTTCGGTAACTCCCACACCCTGTCGGTGAACACGGACACGGGCTTCATCTACGCCGTCGGCTCCAACACGTGCAGCGGCGGCGTGCACATGGTCAACGTGCAGAACCCGAAGTCGCCGGTCAACGCCGGCTGCGTCAGCTCCGACGGCTACGTCCACGAGAACCAGTGCGTGGTCTACCACGGCCCGGACACGACGTACGCGAACCACGAGATCTGCTTCAACTACAACGAGGACACGCTGACCATTGTGGACGTCACGACGAAGTCCGCACCGCGTCAGCTGTCCCGCACCGGCTACCCGACCTCCGGCTACACCCACCAGGGCTGGCTGACCGGCGACCACGCCCGGCTGCTGATGGACGACGAGCTGGACTCCGACACGGCGGGTACCGGCACGTACATCTGGGACGTGTCCAACCTGGACCAGCCGGTGAACACGGGCATCTACCGCTCGGCGCGGACGGTGGCGACGGACCACAACCAGTACATCATCGGGAACTACAGCTACCAGGCGAACTACCGTGCCGGGCTGACCATCCTCGACATCACCGGCATCGCGGGGAACTCCCTGTCCGAGGTGGCCTACTTCGACATCTACCCCGCCGACGACAACAAGGGCTTCAACGGCGCGTGGAACAACTACCCGTTCTTCGCCAGCGGCATCGTGGCGATCAGCGGTATCGAGCAGGGCCTGGTTCTGGTCAAGCCGGACCTGACCCCGGACCCACCCGGCCCGTTCTTCCAGAACACCACCGACGTCACGATCCCCGACAAGACCACGGTGACCAGCTCGATCGCGGTCTCGGGCGTGACGACGGTCAGCACTGTCCAGATCGCCGTGGACATCAAGCACACCTACCGGGGTGACCTGGTGATCTCCCTGATCGCGCCGGACGGCACGGTCTATCTGCTGGAGGACTTCCCGAACAACGACAGCGCGGACAACGTCCTCAAGACCTACCCGGTCAACCTGTCGGCGGAGGCCCCGAACGGCACGTGGAAACTCCAGGTCAAGGACACGTCCCGCCAGGACACCGGCAGGATCGACTCCTGGAGCATGCAATTCTGACCAGCCAGGAGCCTGGTACCGGATCGCGGGCTGGGCGGCGGTGGCAGTACGCCATCGCCGCCCTGCTCGCCCTGATCACGGCCGCGACAGCCGTCCACCTCTGGTCCCGGAACCCGGCTCCCGCCGCCCGCCCGGCCCCCGCGCCCACGTCGTCCTCGCACGGCGACGGGCTCACCGACAGCCACGACGGCTACCGGATGGTCGCGGCCACCCTGCCGTCCAGCCGGGGCCCGGACCAGGAGATCGCCTTCCGGATCCTCGGCCAGGACGGCCTGCCAGCCACCGGCTACGCCGAGGTCCAGACCAAGAAACTGCATTTTTACCTGGTACGCGACGACCTCAGCGGCTACCAGCACCTCCACCCCGGCTTCGACGGCACGACCTGGCGGACCCGGGTCTCCATAGCCGACGGCGGGGCCTACCGGATCTACGCGGAGTTCATCCCGCTCGACCGGGCGGGCAGCGGGCACCCGACGGTTCTCGGCCTGCCCTTCCTCGTACCCGGCGACACGAAGTTCGTCCCGCTCCCGCCGCCGTCCGCGACAGCCAGCTCCGGCGGCTACACAGTGACCCGGCTGGACGGCGTCGCGCACGTCAGCCAGAACAAGCCGGCCGTGCTGCGCTTCGACATCACGGGGCCGGGCGGCGGCAAGGCGCAGCTGGAGCAGTACCTGGGCGCATACGCGCACCTGTCGTCCTTCGAGGTGCTGAATCTCCGGCTCACGCACATGCACCCGATCGGCCAGGCGCTGGTGTTCCACGCGGTGTTCGCGCAGCGCGGCGAGCAGCGGATGTTCCTCCAGTTCCAGGTGGGCGGTCAGGTGCACCTGGCGGAGTTCACCGTCTTCGTCACGTGAACAGGACGACCAGCCCGAGGAACGCGTTCTGGAGCCCGTGCAGGACGATCACGGCCCACCTGTTGCGGTACCGCGACCACAGGTAGCCGAGCAGCAGCCCCGTGCTGCCCTGCCAGACGACGATCGTGCCGAGCATGACCCAGAACGAGCCGGTACCGAGCCGCGCGGAGTGCATGACGGCGAACAGCAGCGCGCTGGCGACGATGGCCGGCCAGCGCCCCCACAGCGCCTCAAGCCGGGTCTGGAACACGATCCGGTAGAACACTTCCTCGGTCACGCTCGCCGTCAGGAACGTGATCGTCATGATGACGGCCAGCTCGACCTGGTCGATCTTCCGGTACTCGCTGAGGTCGCCGAGCGGCGCGGCCGCCGGGCCGGCGTAGAAGAGCAGCATCCAGGCCGCGACGGCGGCGAGCGGCCCGGCCCAGTACCAGAGCGCGGGGATCTGGCGGCGGTGCGCGGCGACCGGCGACGGTACCCGCCAGGCCAGCAGCGCGATCGCGACCCCGCCGAGGAGGACGACCGGCTTGACGAGGTGGTAGAGGTCGCCCAGCGGTACCAGCCCGGCCAGCAGCGCGAAGCCGCCGCCGGCCGCCAGGAGCACCGTGACCTGCCGGGTGAGCGCGGCCCGTTCCCGCGCACCGGTCTCGACGGCGAGCACGGGCAACCGGGCCGGCAGGTACCGGATCAGCAGCATCGCGACCGCGAACGCCACGCCGATCGTGAGCATCGCGACGGGTACCGCCTCCTTGTCGGAGGAGGCCCGCAGGCTGGTGTGTCCGGTGAGAAGGAGCCCGGTGGCGGCCACCGCGAACACGCCGAGGCCTGCGAAGGTGATTGATCTCGTCAGCACCCACGAAATGATCTTTAGTCCGCTTGCACCTGTCAACCAGTCCCGCTATGCAATCTCTACTCAGGACCGTCCTCAGTGGATTCAGGGAAGTATGCGTTCTTTGGTGTCGTTCATCCCATTCCTGGATCACATTGGTTAACGGACCGGCCGTTCGTTATTCTTGGCGGCATGGCAGACCTCGAAGCCGCCCCGCCCGTCGCAGCCGCCCGCCCGGCAGCCCTCCCCGTCCGCCGCCTGATCTGGCTGGCGCTGCCGATCACCGTTCTCCTGCTGCTCTACGCGGTGCCGTGGTGGACGCTCGTCATGTCGGGCACCGAGTGGCCCTCCGCCGTCGCCACGTTCGGCACGGTGCTGTTCGCCGCTGGCGCGCTCGGCACGCCGGCGCTGATGATCCTCGGGCACGGCCGCAAGAACGACGCCGCGGCCAGGGTGGGCGACACGCTGGTCGGCGTGATCTGGGTGCTGTTCACCTGGTCAGTGCTCAGCCTCGTGCTCCGGGCCGCGCTCGCGGCTGCCGGGGTCGCCGACCCGGCCCGTTCCCGGATCACCGCCCTCGCCGTCATCGCCATCACCGTGCCCCTGCTGATCTGGGGATACGCGGAGGCGATGCGGGTGCCGCGGGTCCGGCGGACCGACGTCGTCATTCCCCGCCTGGGCAAGGGCCTCGACGGCACGCGGATCGTGGTCCTCGCCGACACCCACTACGGCCCGATCAACCGGGTCCGCTGGTCGCGCGGCGTCGCCGACCTGGTCAACACGCTCGACGCCGACCTGCTGGTCCACGCCGGCGACATCGCGGACGGCACGCCGTCGATGCGCCGCGAGCAGTCAGCGCCGCTGGCCGGCATGAAGGCCAGGCTCGGCCGGGTGTACGTGACCGGCAACCACGAGTACATGAGCGGCGCGGAGTCCTGGGTCGACCGGATGAACGAGCTGGGCTGGACGCCGCTGCACAACGAGCACCTGGTCGTCGAGCGCGGCGGCGACAAGCTGGTCGTGGCCGGTGTCGACGACCGGACCGCCCGGTCCTCCGGCATCAACGGCCACGGGGCCGACCACGCCCGCGCGCTGGCCGGTACCGACCCGGACCTGCCGGTCGTGCTCGTCGCCCACCAGCCGAAGCAGATCGCCCAGGCCGTCGAGTCCGGAGCGGACCTCCAGATCTCCGGGCACACGCACGCCGGGCAGATCTGGCCGTTCAACTTCCTCGTCCGCCTCGACCAGCCGGCCGTGCGCGGCCTCACCCGGCACAGCGAGCGCACCCAGCTCTACACCAGCAGCGGTACCGGCTTCTGGGGCCCGCCGCTGCGGATCTTCGCCCCGAGCGAGGTCAGCGTCCTGACCCTCCGCTCGGCCTGAGCGCTCGGTCTGAGCCTGCTGCTCAGCGGGCCGCGTACCGGGCCGACAGGCCTGTGAGCTGGTTCGCCAGTGCCTCGGTGAGGGCGCTGGCGAACAGCTCGCCCGCCGGCGGCAGCCCGCGCTCCGTCATGACCTGGGCGACAGCGTCCGACGGCGAGGCGTACGGCCACAGCCCGGCCACCGTCACGAAGACCGACATCGCGAAGTGCCGGGCGGCGTCCTCGGGGAGGCCGGGCAGCCGGTCGCGCACGATCGTGGCCAGCCGGCCCTGGTGCGCGGCCGAGCGCTCCTTGAACTGGCGGGCGTCGGCGAGCGGGATGTTCTTCTCCAGCACGCCACCAGTGACGCTGATCAGCTCACAGAGCTGCGGCCGGGCGGTCAGCGAGGCCGCGACCTCCGTGGCGGCGTGGATCTCGGCCGCGAACGGGGCCGGGCCGCCCGGAGCCGGGCTCAGGGTCAGCTCGTCCAGCCACGCCGTCAGGTTCTCGTGCAGGACCTCGAGGAAGATGGCCTCGCGGCTGCCGAAGTACCGCAGGACGTTCGACTTGGCCAGCCCGACGGTCTCGCTCAGCTCGCGCAGGCTGATCTCGGACACCGGCCGGCGCCGCAGCAGCGCGCGGGCGGTGTCGAGGATCGCGCAGCGCCGGGCCTCGACCTGCTCGGGCCGCCGGGCGCGCTGGAAGCCGGGGGAGTCGGTGACCATACCTGGACAATATCAGCCCGCCGGTCCGTAATCCTTGCTCCGCCGCCACGGCAGGGTGCCCTCGATCTCCACCTGGAGCGAGAAGCTGAGGAACGTCCGGATGGCCACGATCAGCCCGAGCACCCCGACGTTGCGCAGGGTCGGGGCCACGGCGACCGTCCGGATCAGGTCGGCGGCGACCAGGACCTCCAGGCTCAGCAGCAGCGCCGAGCCGAACACCCGCCGCACCGTCCGGTACGCCCCGGCCCACGAGCCAGCCGCCCGCCGCTCCCGTACCGCGGCCGCACACGCCCACACCACCCCGCCGGCGAGCACCGCGGCACCCAGCCCCTCGAAGCTGGTCGCCACGGCCTCCATCAGCTCGGTGAACCGCGCGGACATGGGCCCTACTCGAACCGGGACGGATCCCCGCCGCCCACCCGCAGCACCTCGGGCTCACCGCTGGACAGGTCGACCACAGTGGTCGGTTCCGTACCACCGTCACCGCCGTCGACCACGCCGTCGAGCAGGTGGTCGAGCGCTTCCTTGATCTCCCAGCCGCTGGTCATCGGCTCCTCGTCGCCCGGGAGCAGCAGCGTGCTGGACAGCAGCGGCTCGCCCAGCTCGGCCAGCAGCGCCTGCGCGACCACGTTGCCGGGGATGCGCACGCCGACCGTCTGCTTCTTCGGATGCAGCAGGCGGCGCGGCACCTCCTTCGTCGCTGGCAGGATGAAGGTGTACTGCCCGGGCGTCGAGGCCTTGATCAGCCGGAACACCGAGTTGTCGATCCTGACGAGCTGCCCGAGCTGCGCGAAGTCCTGGCAGACCAGGGTGAAGTGGTGCCGGTCGTCGAGCTTGCGGATCTCCTTGATCCGGTCGAGCCCGGCCTTGTTGCCCATCTGGCAGCCCAGCGCGTAGCAGGAGTCGGTCGGGTAGGCGATCAGGCCGCCGTCACGGACCAGTGCCACGGCCTGCTGGATCGACCGGGGCTGCGGGTTGTCTGGGTGCACATCGAAATACCTGGCCACATGCGCGAGCCTAGTCCCATCCCCGCCCGCCGGTGGCCAGCCTGGCCGGAAGGGCGGCGGGAATGGGCACAGTGGCCGGCCGCAGGTCAGTTCCAGCGCCGGCCGGACGCCCGCGCGACGAGGCTGAACGAGGCTCCAGCGACGACGGCGAACACGAGGAACACGGTGACCGGGAGGACGTCGAGCCCGTCTTCCATGGCTGGGTTGCCAGCGAGCCCGGTGCAGAATGCTCCCAGTTCGCCGGACCAGGCGAAGGCGGCGAGCCCGGCGACCATGGCGATGGCCGACAGCACCATGAGCACGAGCCCGCCGGCGGCTGCCTTCCACAGCGGAAGGCGATCCGGAGCGGACAGCGCGAACACCACGGCCACGACCACCCCGATGGCCACGAAGCCCGCTCCCGCCTCGACGTCCGAATCCGCTTCGGTGCCCAGGGAGATCATCACGGGCACCCCGGCCACCACCAGGACGCCCAGCGCCCGGATCGGGCTGAACCTCCTGGCTGCGGCCAGCGCGAACCCGGCGACCGCGACATGGGGAACCGAGCTGACGACCATCAGCCACCCGAGCCCTTCCTGCCCGCCGGTGAAACCGGTGGCGCTCAGGAAGACCAGCGGTACCAGGCCCATCAGCGCCGGAACCCACACCAGCGGCTGCGGCCGGCCCGGCCAGCGCAGCGCGGCGGCGATCAGGAGCAGCACGATCACGCAGCCGGAGCAGGCCAGCACGGAGACCGTTCCCCAGCCCTGCACGTCCGAGCCGCTGACGGTAGTTGATCACTGAAATATCGGCAATTGTCGCTAGTAGACGGCCGCGCGCAGTGCCGCGAACTCCTCCGCGAGCCGGTCCAGGGTGTAGTGCGCGTTGAGCCCGCTCGGGTTCGGCAGTACCCAGACGCGCGTGCCGCCGATCAGCTCGGCCTGCTCGCCCGTCGTGGCCCTGGGGTGGCCGAAGGCCGTCCGGTATGCGCCGATGCCGAGCACCGCGAGCCAGGCCGGGCGGTACGCGGTGAGCTTCGCGGTCAGTACCCGCCCGCCCTCGACCAGTTCCTCGCGGGTCAGGTCGTCGGCGCGCGCCGAGGACCGGGCGACGACGTTGGTGATGCCGAGCCCGAGCGCCAGCAGTCCCGGCTGTTCGGCTGGCTGGAACTGGTGGCCGGTGAACCCGCCCCGGTGCAGGGCCGGCCAGAACCGGTTACCGGGCCGCGCGAAGTGGTGCCCGGTGACGGCCGACCACAGCCCCGGGTTGATCCCGCAGAACAGCACGGCCAGGTCAGGGGCGATCACGTCGGGAATCGGCTGCCCGGCGGCTCCGGCCAGCTCGGCTGCGGAGGGCGTCACGGGTGCCTGGGAGCGTCGCGCCATCGGCTGAGGATACAAGTCACATAAGCGACCGGGTTTGCTATCGTCGCCCGGTAGCCGCCGCCCTCCGCGAAGCGAGTCCCCGTTGTCAGAGTTGTTGTCGCGGCCCGGTGTGCCCGGCCAGCGCCGCCCGTTGGGTGTGACGGTACTCACAGCGCTTCCCGGTCCGCGCCGCGTCCTCCCGGTCATCGCCGCGATCGCCGCAGGCTGGGGTGTGTCCGCCGCCGCGTACTTCACCGGCGTGGCCGCCATCCTCCCCCTGCTGGTCCTGCTCCTGGCGATGTCGCTGGTGCGCGGCGCCCGGACGGTGCTCGACCAGTTCGTGGTGGCGTTCTCCGTGCTGTTCGGCGTGACCTGCCTGGCGGGCATCGGGCTGTCCCTCTGGCCCTGGCAGCTGCACCCGTTACCCGTGGCCGGAGCGGCCCTCACCGCGCTGGCCCTCTTCGCGGCCCTGACCGGCCGCCGCCCGAGGCTCGCGACCCGGTGGCGGCTGGCAGACAGCCTCGCGGCCCTGGCGGCGGCGGCGTTCGCGGCGCTGGTACTCAGACCCTTCCTCGGTACCGACCTGGCAGGCCGGCTCGGGTTCATCGCCAAGGGCGAGGACTTCGCCCGGCACTTCATCGTCTACGACTCGATCGGGCAGATCGGCGGCTACACCTTCCTCGACCCTGCCGGGGCCGAGAGGTACAACCATCCTGGTCTGTCGCTCGAGAGCTATCCGCAGGGCATGCACTTCGTCTTGGCGCTGCTCGACCGGTTCTGGCGCTCGTCCGGCGCCCCGCAGGCCGACGGGACGGCCGCGATGGACTGGCTGGTCTGGAGCTACGTCGCGATCTTCGCCTTCCTCGGCCTCGCGGTGATCTGGGCGGCCCGCCGGCTCGCCGGATTCCGCCTCACGGCCGGCCGGGCACTCCTGGTCTTCACCGTGATCGTCGCCTGGCTGTACTTCGGTGACCCCAGCGGCATCTTCGTCCGGGGCTTCCCGAACGAGATCCTCGCCCTCGGGCTGATGGCGATCGTGGCCGGGCTGGTGGCCCGCCCCCTGACCAGCGCCGGCGAGCAGGCGGTCGTCCTCGGCACGCTGCTGGCGGCCGTCGCGTTCACGTACTACATGTTCCTGCCGGTCGCCGCGCCCCTGGTCCTGTACTGGCTGGTGTCCCGGCGCAGGCGCGCCTGGGCAGCCAAGGGCGCCGTCCTCACCGGGCTGGGGCTCGCGGTGGCCGGGCTCGTGCCGATCGTCGCGAACGCGAAGGCCAACAAGGGCAGCCAGCTCCTGCTGCCCGGCGAGATCATCCCGACCAGCCGGAGCATGACCCAGATCCTCGTACTGCTGGCGCTGCTCGGGCTCGTCCTGGCCGGTGGCCTGCGCAGCCGGAGCCGGCGGGCGATGCTGCTTGCCCTCGGGGCGGCGGTGGCGCTGGTGGCCGGCATCTCCGGGTACCAGAAAATCATGATCGGCCAGTCGATCTACTACAACGAGAAGGCCTACCACCTCCTGATCATCCTGGCCCTGGCCGCCCTCGGCGGCATGGTCCACTGGCTGCCCAGGCCCTCGTGGCGGGGCAGGCGGCTGCTGCCGGCCGCCCTGGCCCTCGTGGTCCTCGCCGCGGGCGTGCTGGTCATCGGGGTCCGGCCCCGCTCGGCCAGATCCAGCGCCGTCCGGGCCGCCCAGCTCTTCCAGGGCACGTACGGCGCGAAGCCCGGCGGCACGGCCAACGCGATCCGCACCACCCGCCTCTACCCGGACGGCGCGGGCAAGGCCACGGTGGACCTGAGCCACGGCGACATGCGCGACTTCTTCAGCACCCTCTACGGCTCGGTCATGCAGCGCGACTACCGCAACGGGGCCAGCTGGTACACGCTGCTGTGGGAGGGCATGGACCCGCAGCCGACCATCGAGGACTTCGACTACCGGGTCACGACCAGCTCCCGCCCGGTCCGGTTCGTGGTCAGCGACCCGGCGGTCACCCGGCTCAAGGCGTCGAAGCCGGGCGAGAAGGCCCCGACGAACCTGGAGGCTGCCGAGCGGCTCGCCGCCAAGTACCCGGACCGCGTCGAGATCGTCCGCCTGCCGTCGTAGGTCCGCTGTCCTAGTTCCGGGTGGTGCGGGCCTCGGCCAGGCCCCGGGCTGCCAGCCGGTCGGCGCGTTCGTTCTCCGGGTGGCCGGCGTGGCCCTTCACCCAGAGCCACTCCACCTCGTGGCGGGCGACGGCGGCTTCGAGGGCCTGCCACAGGTCGGCGTTCTTCACCGGTTCGCGGCTGGCGGTGCGCCAGCCGTTGCGCTTCCAGTTCGGCAGCCACTTCAGGATGCCGTTGCGGACGTACGTGCTGTCGGTGTGCACCCGCACGGTCACCGGCCGGGTCAGGCTGTTCAGCGCCTCGATCGGCGCGGTCAGCTCCATCCGGTTGTTGGTGGTCTCCGCCGGCTCCGAGCCGTAGATCTCCTTCTCGTGGCTGCCGTAGCGCAGCAGCGCGCCCCAGCCGCCCGGCCCGGGATTCCCGCTGCACGCACCGTCGGTGTAGATGTCCACGATCACCCGGGAAGGCTACCTTGCGTTTTTCTTCTACTGTGGGTGTGTGACTGTCTCGCGAGGGAAACTGCTCGCCATCAGCGACCTGCACGCCGGCCGCCCGGACAACCGGGCCTTCACCGAGGCCATCCAGCCGGACGGCCCGCACGACTGGCTGCTGCTGGCCGGGGACCTGGGCGACCTCGCGGCCGACACGGAATGGGTGCTGCGCACCATGAGCAGCCGGTTCTCCACAGTGGTCTGGGCGCCGGGCAACCACGAGCTGTGGACGCTGCCCGCCGACCCGGTGCAGCTGCGCGGGGCCGAACGGTACGAGTATCTGGTCGGGGTGTGCCGTGAGCTGGGTGTGCACACGCCGGACGATCCGTACCCGGTGTTCGCTGGCGAGAGCGGGCCGGTGACGGTCGTGCCGATGTTCCTGCTGTACGACTACTCGTTCCTCCCCGACGGGGCCACCACGCCGGAGGAGGGGCTGGCCATCGCGCACAAGGCCCAGGTGGTGTGCACCGACGAGTACTACCTGCATCCCGACCCGTACCCGTCCCGTGCCGCCTGGTCGGCGGCCCGGATCGACTACACGCAGAAACGGCTGGACGCCCTCGGCCCCGATGTCCGCACGGTGCTGGTCAACCACTTCCCGCTCACCCGGCATCCCACCCGCGTACTCCGCTATCCCGAGTTCGCGCTGTGGTGCGGGAGCGAGCGGACGGCCGACTGGCACGTGAGGTACAACGCGGCGGCCGTCGTCTACGGTCACCTGCACATCCCGCGCCGGATGGAGCACGATGGCGTGCCGTTCGAGGAGGTCTCCCTCGGCTACCCGCGTGAGTGGCGGCAGCGTCCGGTCCAGCCCCGAGTCCCGAAGGAGATCATCGTCTGATGGCCGATCGTCCACCGTGCCCCGACTGCGGGGAAGCCAGCATCCCGATCATGTACGGCATGCCCAGCTACGAGGCCTTCCAGCGGGCGGAGGCCGGGGAGCTCGCCCTCGGCGGCTGCGTCGTCTTCGAGGACGCGCCGCGCTGGCGGTGCCCGGCCGGGCACGTGTGGCGCGAGGAGGGCTAAGGCTCGGTTAACGTTCGCTGCCTGGATACCAGAATAGGTGTCCAGGCGATTGCGGGAAGAGTGAAACAGCACGCCGGAAAGCGGTCAGTCCCTCGCGATGGACTGACCGCTTTCATGTCGAGCATTCAGTGCGCGTGCGCACCGGGGGAATTCTTAGGCCAGGCCGAGAAGCCGGGCGATGATCAGCACGATCTCGCTGATCGAGTATCCGGCGCTGATCCACCGCAGGATCGTGCCCTTGTTGGCCCACACCCAGTCGGCGAAACGCTTGCCGTACTTGGCGCCGGCCTTGATGAGCTGCCATGCGATCTTGATCCACTTCATTGCATTACCTCCGGAACCCGGTGACGCCTTGACGCCGCCCATCGGGCGGTAATTTCCCGTCAGAAGCATCACGACTGTGGAATCCCCGATTGGGGAACTGAAAACTAACATCGACGGAAGTGCTTGATCCACTAAGGACGAAATTGCCATCCAGCTATTGCCATCTGTCCATGGACCTGATAGGACGTGCCCGCGCGGGCCTGCCCGGGTGGTGCCGGTGACGGGCTGGTATGTTGGCGCGCGATGCCTGATCAGGGCGCACTGGCTGCCGGACGAGGCACAGTGGAGGGTGGGGCCCGACCGTGATCATCCAGACTTCGCCGTGGGTCGCCACCGTGCCCGGCGTCGGGTAGTCTGGCCCCGAAATCGGTCCGGCCGGCGCTGCGATCCAGTGCCGGCCCGGACGCGGGAAACGTATTGTCCGCCGGATGACCAGACCGTCCGGGCAAGACTCAGCCGGTAGGAGTTCCGCCATACCCTGGCGCCCGGACCGGCATGGTCGGGGGACTATTTCTGGACGGGGAAAAGCACGTGAACACGGTTATGCTGCGCACTTTTGTGGTCGCAGCTGCGACTGGAAGCATTACGGAAACTGCCAAGAAGCTCAAGTACGGGAAGTCCACTGTGCTCTACCACATTAGAGAAGTGGAGAAGGCCTGCCGTTCCGAGTTGTTCGAACGTGAGATGCGAGGACTGTCCCTCACCCGCGCCGGGCAGCAGGCGCTCGAAATCTCACAGCAGGTACTCCGGATGACAGCAGAACTCAGGTCGCTGCCTTCCGGCGGCCCTCGGGGATGACAACTCTGGCTTCGTGACTGTTAATGTCGGCTCGCCAGAGGACATTTTGCATTTCAGTCGTCCCAACCAACTCGAACGGAGGCTTTGGTGTTTCCGAATACCGCCATTCTCGCGGTGGCAGCAGCGGTCCTGGTGGTGCTGGGCCTGCACTGGTTCGTGGCCCGCAGAGGCCCGCTCTGGCTGGGTGCCCTGGTGCCAGCCCTGTGGGCCGTCGCCGTCGTGGTGCTGATCGCGCAGGGCAGGCTCGACTCCGGCCGGCCGTACGTGGTGTCGGCCGCTGGCCTGGTGCTGCTGCTCTGGATGTGGGCCAGCGCGCGGCAGGCCCGTGCCAAGGCCGAGGCCGCCAGGTCTGCGACATCATGACCGGAGGAGCGGATGCCGCGGCCCGGCGGATGGACAGGCGGGCTGTGCTCTTCTGGCAGGTGGAGAACGCGGTCGGCGCCGTCATGGTCATCGTTCTCGCCACAGTCCTGTCCACAGTCGTGCCACTGCCATCGGGGTGGCGCAGCTGGGTTCACGCGCTTGCGGCGGCAGCTCTGGCTTTCGCGGTACTCGACGCCCTCGTGCTGATTCCCTGGCGTTACCGGTACTACCGGTACACGCTGAACGCTGACTGCGTCATCGTGGAGCGTGGCAGGCTGTGGCGGCAGCGCCAGGTGTACCCGCTGTCCCGGATCCTGTACTGCGAGACGCGCCAGGGCCCGATTCTGCGGTGGTTCAACCTGTTCACCGTCAGGACGGCGACGATCGTCGAGTCACGGTCGATCGGGCCGCTGTCGCGGGCAGAGGCCGATCGGTTCGAGCAGTTCATCCGCGAGCACTCCCCATGACGGGCGCAGCGGGCAGGCGGCGCAACAGCCCGGCCATGTTCGCGATCCGCGTGGCCCAGCACGCCACGACGATCGCGCCTGCCGTGATCGCGTGGCTGTCGATCCGGACCAGGTGGCCGGTCCCGCTCGGCATCCCCGTGGACGCGGTTTTCGGGCTGGTCGGCGGCCTCGCCGTGCTCAGCCTCGTGGCGGACTGGTGGACGACCAGGTTCTCGGTGGGCAAGGAACGGATCAGCTACGACACGGGCCTGCTGTTCCGGCGCTCGGTCTCGATCAGCTGGGCTGAGGTGGTCTCCGTCCAGGTTTCCCGGTCGGCGGTGGCGCGGGCGCTGGGCTGCGCGCGGGTGCTGATCGGCATCGGCGCGGAGTCGAAGGCCAGCCTGGTGATCGAGGCGGTCCCGCAGCCGGTCGCCGCCGAGATCGAGCGCCACTTCGAAAGGAACCGACTGGAGATCCCGGTACCGGGTGCCGGGCCAGCCGATCCCGGCGAGCTCATCTACCGGATTCGCCTGCGCGACTACCTGCTGATCTCGGTGACGTACGGGCAGTTCGTGCTGCTGGTTCCGTTCCTGTTCGAGGTGTACGAGAACACCACGGCACTCCTGCCGTTCTCGCCGGTACTCCCGGAACTCCCCGAGCGGACGGGGCCACTGTGGATGCTGGCCGTGACCGCCGTGGCTGTGTGCGGTTCGGTGGCACTGGCGTTCGGGCTGCTCGTCGCCTGGCTGCGGTACCGCTCGTTCGAGGTCCGGCTCAGGGCTGGGGTGTTCGCCATGTCCGGCGGCCTCATCTCGGCCGAGTCGCGCCAGGTACCCGCTGACCACGTCGTCGGGGTGAAGATCCAGCGGAACCCCCTGATGCGGGTCGCCGGGTACGCGCGGCTGGCCCTCGTGTCCCGCCAGTCCGGCGAGAGGATCGGCGCGAACATCGTCTTTCCCGCCGCCCGCCTCGAACGCGTGCTGGACGGCGTCAGGGACCACTTCCCGGCGTACGCCGCCGCTGTGGGTCACCGTCCCCAGGTGAGCCGGACCCTCCGATGGGGCCTGATCAGCGTGGCGACGGCGACGTTCGCCTTCGCCGCGTGGTTCACGGCCGATCTGCGCCCGGTCCGGGCGGCAGTCCTCCTGGCTGCCCTGGCGATCGCGCTGCTGGCCGCGTGTAACTACTGCTGGGCAGCGGCGCAGGCCGACCCCGACAACGCGGTGGTCCACTTCCGCCGCGGGTTCCTCTGGGTCACGCACTACGTCGTGCCGTGGGACTCCGTGTACTTCGCCGCCTCCTGGCAGCTGTCCTGGTCCGCCCGGCTGCCGGCCTCGGTGGTGTGCCTGGGCGTGTACGACTCCAAAGCCATCCGGCTGTGGGTACCGGTGGGCAGGCCGGTCCTCGCCGACAGGTTCATTGACGCGACGACGAGCGGATCGAATGCTCATGGAAACGGGATGAAGGCATGATCGAAGTAGCGCGAGTCACCAAGAAGTACGGCGGGAAGCCGGTGGTCGAGGATCTCTCGTTCACGGTGCGGCCGGGGATCGTCACCGGTTTCCTCGGGCCCAACGGGTCAGGGAAGTCCACCACGATGCGCATGATCCTCGGGCTGACCCGGCCGGACAGCGGGACCATCCTCGTGGACGGCGTACCCTTCGCGGAGCACCGCAACCCCCTGGGTGCCCTCGGGGCGCTGATCGAGGCCAAGGCGGGTCATCCGGGGCGCTCGGCCTTCCGCCACCTGGAGGCCATCGCTGTGACGGCGGGGATCGGCGCTGCGCGGGTTCGCGAGGTGCTGGACATCGTGGGCCTCGGTGAGGTCGCCGGCCGCCGCATCGGCGGCTTCTCCCTGGGCATGACCCAGCGCCTCGGCGTCGCGGCGGCCCTGCTGGCCGACCCGTCGAGCCTGATGTTCGACGAACCCATCAACGGGCTGGACCCGGACGGCATCGTGTGGATGCGCAAGATGGTCAAGATGCTGGCGGCCGAAGGACGGGCCGTCCTGCTGAGCTCGCACCTGATGAGCGAGATGGCCCTGACCGCCGATCACGTGGTCGTCATCGGCCAGGGGCGGCTGATCGCCGACGAGGCAGTCAGCTCGCTGGTCCAGCGCAGTACCTCCGAGGGCGTTCTCGTCCGCAGCCCGCAGAGTGAGGAACTCGGCCGGCTGGTGCTGTCCGCCGGCGGCCGCATCGTGGGGGAGCCGGACGGTTCGTCCCGGGTGGACGGGCTGACGGCGGCCGAGCTGGGTGACCTGGCCGCCGCGCACGGCATCAGGCTGCACGAGCTGGTACCCCTGCGGGCCTCGCTGGAGCAGGCCTACATCGAGCTCACCGCTGACTCCGTCACCTTCCGCGGGCGTGAGACCAGCGAACCCCAGTACTCCCGGTCCGGCACGGCGAACGCCGTCACGATGGAAACGAGGTGAGCCGGGTCATGACCACGACAACCGGCGCTCCCGCCCGGCGCTACGTCGCGCCTTCCCACCAGCTCACCTTCGCCGGCCTGCTGCGCGGTGAGCTGATCAAGCTGAGGACGACACGGTCACTGGTCACGCTGCTGATCGTGACGGTCGTCTGCGCGGCCGGGATCAGCATTCCCGTGGCGCTGACCGCCGAGCCCCACACCGGGCCGGCGAAGGAGGCGCTGCCCATGTTCGTCACCACGAGCATCCTGGGCATGCAGCTGGCCATCTTCCTGGTGGCGGCCCTGAGCGCGGTGGCCGGCGCGAACGAGTTCGGCAACGGCACGATCCGGGTCACCTTCGCCGCAGCGCCCCGGCGGACACCCGTGCTGGCCGCCAAGCTGATCGTGGTCGCTGGTGCCGCCACGGCGCTGGTCACCGTCACGATCATGGTGACGTCGGTGGTCACCTGGCTGTCCATCACCCCCGGTCAGCTGTGGACACCCGTCACGAACGCGGAGAGCCTGCTGGGCCTGGCCGGCGCGGTCATCGCCACGGCCGGCGTCAGCGTGTCGGCGGTCAGCCTCGGGTGCCTGCTCCGCAGCTCCGCCGGGGCCATCTTCGCCATCCTGGGCCTGCTGATCGTGGTGACGATCATCCTGCTGGCGATCCCGCCCCGGGTGCTTCCGCCCGGGTTCTCCGACTACAGCTTCGGGGGAGCCGTGACCGGCCTCCTGGGACCGGTCACCAGTACCGGCAAGTGGGTCGTCTCGGTGCTGGCCCTCGTGGTGTGGTCCGCGGCTTTCGCCACCGGCGCCGCTGCGTCCATGCGCCGCCGCGACGCCTGACGCGGCGGGGCAGCCGCAGGCCCTGGTGTTAGATGGGGCGTTCGTTGCTTGCCGCAGGAGCGCTACCGGGGGGATACATGACGACCACTGTGTTCGACGAGGCTGAGCGCCGGAAGTGGGCCGGCAAGGCCGGCGCGTACGCCGCTGGCTTCGCCAAGCTCTGTGCCTTCCCGGTACCGGCGCTGGTGGACGCCGCTGTGGCCGGCCCGGGCACGCGGCTGCTGGACGTGGGGACGGGCACCGGCACTGTCGCGGCGGAGGCCAGCGCGCGCGGCTGCACGGTGACGGCGGTAGACGCCGATCCCGGGATGCTGGAGGCTGCCGCCCGTGCCGTACCGGACGCGGAACTGCTGACCGCGCTCCTGCCCGTCCTCCCGTTCCCGGACGGCGAGTTCGACGCCGTGGTGGCGAACTTCGTCCTCAACCACGTCGGCCGGCCCTCGGCGGCAGCCGCCGAGCTGCGCCGGGTGACCCGTCCCGGTGGCCGGGTCGCCGCGACGATCTGGGCGGCGTCCGCCGGGCCGGGGCAGGGGCTCCTGGGCCGCGCGGTCGCCGCTGCCGGCGTGACCCCGCCCGCAGGCCTGCCGGGCCTCGAACCCGGTGACGAGTTCCCCCGGACGCCGGACGGGTTCGCGGCGCTGCTGCGGGACTCAGGCCTGAGCGAGGTCTCCTGCGAGCTGCTGACCTGGCAGCACCGGACCACGGCGCGGGAGTGGTGGGAGGCCGCGGTCACCGGGGTCGCCACGATCGGGCAGACCATCGTCAGCCAGCCGCCGGCGGTCATCGCGACGATCAAGAACCATTTCGAGGTACTGAGCGCGGAGTTCACCGCCCCGGACGGTGCGCTCCTGCTTCCCCACACCGCGTTGCTGGCCTTCGGCACCGCGTAGGGCGCTCACCGCCCAGGTTGGCGAAGTGGGTAAATGCATCACTGTCCGTACATATGCTTTTGCCATGCAGCTGCTGACTGTGGACGACGCCCGCGAGCTGGCCGAGCTGTACCTGGCTGCCGAGTGGCCCCGCCGCTGGCGGCACGTCCAGGCCGTGGCCGCCAGGGCCGGCGAGCTCCAGCCGGTCGTGGGCGAGGGCGGTGAGCTGCTGGTCGTGGCGGCCTGGCTGCACGACATCGGGTACTCGTCCCGTCTGCTGGACACCGGTTTCCACCCCGTGGACGGTGCCCGGCGGCTCCAGCGGATCGGGGCAGGCTTCCGGCTGTGCTGCCTGGTGGCCAACCACTCCGGTGCCGCGATCGAGGCCGGGCTGCGCGGGCTGCACGCCGAGCAGGAGGACTTCCCGGACGAGGACAGCCTGCTGCGCGACGCGCTGTGGACCTGCGACATGACGACCAGCCCGGAGGGGGAGCCGGTCACCTTCGCCGAGCGGCTGACCGAGATCCGCGAGCGGTACGGGGAGCACCACTCCGTGGCGCAGGCCATCACGGCGGCGGCACCCGAGATCGAGCGGGCGATCGGGCACGTGTCCCGGCATGCCGGCGCGGGGTGTGACTGCGTTCAGGACCCGGTCAGCACAGAGCTGCGCGCTGGCCGGTCAGGTAGTCGGTGATCCGGGTGAGGATGCGCGGGTGGATGGGCAGGGCGCCGATCTCACCGGGTACGAAGAAACGAAGGTCTGTCGATTCGGGGCTGATCGCGAGCGAGCCGCCCGTCACCGTGCAGGCCACGCAGACCGAGAACTCCTGGCGGACCTCGCCGTCGGGGTAGGCGAAGACGTGCAGCGGGTCGGAGTAGACGCCGATCACGTAGCCCGGCTCGACGTCGAGCCCGGTCTCCTCGCGGACCTCGCGCCGGACGGTGTCCGCGAGGGACTCGCCCAGTTCCATCAGCCCGCCGGGCAGCGCCCACAGCCCGTTGTCGGCCCGGCGGTGCAGCAGGATCTCACCATTGGGGCCGGGCACGATGGCCGAGGCCGCCGGGCGCAGTGAGGTCGCGGCCGGTGCCGCCGGGTCGTCGTAGTAGTCGCGCCTGCGGGGGACGTCCGTCATGACCAGCCGTCCAGCGGGCGGGAGCGTTCCCAGATCAGGTCGAAGTGCTCGGCGAACCGGGCGTAGAGCCCCCGCCCGCCGAGGTGGCGCAGGTGCAGCAGCGGTGCTGCCGCCCCCTGCGTGGCGTACAGGTGCGGAGTGACCAGCATCTGGTCATCAAACCGGAAAACCGAGTTGTAGAGCGGGGCGTCCTGGAATCTGATCTCGATCCCCGGGCAGCCGCGCAGGCTCGCGAAGTACTTCAGCGTGGTCCGGACCCGGATCGCGATGGTCAGCGCCACGTCCTCCTCGACGTCGCGGTCGGCGACGTGCCGGGACTCGGGGTCGGCGAGGGCGATCCGGATCCTGCATCCGCGCTCCGCCCGCTCGATCAGCGTGTCGGTGAACTGCGGGTGCTGCATGGGCAGGAAGTACAGGGTGTACCCGAGCAGGTCCACCTCCCGCCCCGCCGAGCTGATCAGGTGCCACCACTGCGCGGTCGGCAGGTCGGACCGGTAGGCGTACGCCGAGACGATCTCCGCGCCGACCTTGCGGTTGCCGAAGGTGCGCGACTGGGCGTCCGGCCACAGGAACGCCTCGTCCTCGTCGAGAAAGGACGCGGTGGCCGCCCGGTGCCTCGGGTGCGGGAGCCGCCCCGCCAGCCAGCGGCCGACGGTCTTCACGTCCACGCCGACCGTCCGCGACAGCACCCCAGCTGTCACGCCCGCCCGCGCCATACTTGCCTTGAGCTGGTCGTTACTCACTCGCGCACCCCACACCGCCGACCGCAGAGGGACGTTTCACGCTAACCCGGGAACGTCCCAGATGTCTGCACGCCGTAGTGACGGCGCGACACTCCGCAATGTGGAATCAGGAAAGTGGAACCGGTGCCAGTGGCAGGATTCCCTAGGGCGGCCGGTGAGTGTTCTGGCTGGTCACAGGGGTGTTTCCGCACGAGGACCCAGAAAGCTGGTGCGCATGACCGGGTTCGCCGACCTGCCAGCCGAGTACCGGGCCGAGTGGGATTCATTCATCCGGGACACCCTCACGCCCCGTGACCTGATCATCCTGCACCGGCGGATCCCCGGTGCCGCCGGGCTGTGCTTCGGCTGCCTGGAGTGCGGGCGGCGGGTGGTGTGGCCGTGCCAGATCCGGGCCAGCGCCGAGCGCAGGCAACAGGAGTCCCGTCGGGAATGAGACAGGCTCGGGCCCGGTCCGGCCCGGCAGACTTGGTACGTGCGCATCGCTCAGTGGACAGTGTGGGCGTTCTTCTTTGTCCTCTGTGTCATCCTGCTCGGCGCCAGCCAGCTGCTCCTCCAGAAGTCGGGCCGCCCGGTCAGCCCGGCCGAGGGGGTCTGGCTGGCGGCGGGCGCGGCGTTCGCTGCCGTCGTCGCCAGCGAGCTGCCGTACCTGGCCGGCCTGATCCACCGCGCCCTGACCAGGACGTGGCGCGGCCAGGGCATCCCGGTGCTGGACACCGACCCGGGCCAGCTCGGCCGCTACGAGCTGCGGACCCGTCTCGGCGAGGGCGCGTCCAGCATCGTGTACCTGGGCCGTGGCCCCAAGGGCCGGTACGCGGCCGTCAAAGTGTTCCGCCCGGCGGCGGGCGGCGGCGCGTTCACCGCCCGGCTGCGGGCCGAGGTGGCGGCGCAGCGGCGGGTACGCAGCCGGTACGTCCCGGTCGTGCTGGACGAGTCGCCGTACTCCGCCTCGCCCTGGCTGGCCACCGCGTTCGTCCCCGGCCCGACCCTCCAGCAGGCCATCGCCCTGCACGGCGCGTGGACGGGTGCCCGGGAGCTGGCGATGCTCGCACTGGGGCTGAGCCGGGCGCTGTCGGCCATCCACGCCGAGGGCCTGGTGCACCGGGACGTAAAACCGTCCAATGTGGTGCTCGGTACCCGGGGCCCGATGCTGATCGACTTCGGCATCGCCGCCGCAGTCGACGCGACCCTGAGCCAGGCCGGCGGCACGCCCCTGTACCTGGCCCCCGAGCAGGCCCAGCCGGCCGTCTCGGTACCCGGCCCGGCCGCCGACGTGTTCAGCCTCGGCGCCACCCTCGCCTACGCCGCGACCGGCCGGGCACCCTTCGGCGACAGCGGCCAGCCTGCTCTGCTCGTCTCGGCGGAGCCCGACCTGTCCGGTATGGCTGATACCGGGACATCAGCTCACGAGATCAAGGCACTCATCGCCGCCTGTCTCGCGAAGGACCCGGCCACCCGGCCGTCCGCCGCCGAGGTCGTGGCGCTGGCCGCCGGGATCGCTGGCGTGCGGGACGTCCCGGCGGGCTGGCTGCCCGAGAGCACCCGCCAGCTGGCCCGCTCGATGGTGACCCGGCCGTTCGGCGGGCGGCTGCCGGAGGGCGGGGCCGGCTCGGAGCGCCTCGCCCGCGTGATCCGGCTCGTCCCGCCGGTGATCGCGCTCGTACTGGGCCTGCTGACCCTGCCGGGCCTCAGCCAGGATCCGAAGACGCCACCGGGTGCCACGCCAGCCCCGGCCACCGCCACGCGATCCGCCAGCCCTTCCGCCACCGGCTCAGCGGGATCGACCGGCACGGCCGGGTCCCCGGCTCCCGGCCCCGGTACCACGCCGGGCGCCAGCGGGCAGGCCACCAGCGGCAACGGAGGCGGCACAGCTGGTCCCGGCAACGGCACCGAGATCGGCAACGGGGGAGGCGTGCAGCCCACACCGTCGGACACCCGGACCAGCCCGGCCAGGACCGACCCGCCGCCCGGAGAGCCGTCGGTGCTCGCCGAGGGCGGCCAGACCCTCGGCCCCGGCAAGCCCGCGATGCTCATGGACTATTGGGGGGCCGGCGACCCGGCTTCCGACCTGGTCCGGGGCGGCACGGAGCTGTTCACACAGCTCGGCGCGTACCTGGCCCTGATGCCGGGTACCGCCACGCCCACCTTCGCCCAGTGTTACGGCGCCTCGTGGACGAACATGATCCCGCTGACGGCGCTCACCACCGGCAGCCAGCTCTGCGCCTACACCCAGGCTGGCCGGCACGCGCGGATCCGGGTGCAGGGGATGGCGGGGGACAGCATCGCGCTCAGCGGGTACACCTGGAACATCCCGAAGACCACAGAGAGCGGCAGGAAGGAGGAGAACCCGGGGGTGCGGCTCGGCTCGGACAACCCGGCGGTGCGGTTCCGCGAGTGGCGCTCCGGCGACCCGAGCCCCGACCTGGGCAAGGACGCGGCCGGGCTGTACACGCGGCTCGGTTCCGAGATCACCGTCCACAGTGGCGCCAGCCAGCCGACGTACCAGCAGTGCAAGGCGGCGACCGGCTGGTCGGCCAGCGTGCCGGCGAGCGCGCTGCGGGAGGGCACGTGGCTGTGTGCCCGCGACGACCAGCAGTTCTACGCGTGGATCAAGGTCCGGGCGGTACCGGCCCCCGGGCTGGACTACTTCGTCCTGCACGGATACACCTGGTCCTACTGAGGCTGGAGAGCTGGCGGGCATCCTGCACACTGGTCAGCCGAGACCCAACGGCGAGCGGCGACGGAGGCAGGATGAGCTGGACGCGCGGGCCCGACCGGCGCCGCTGGTGGGTGGGCCGCAGGTGGCTGCCGTGGCGGCCGAGGACCAGCGACCTCGGGAACCTGCCGTCGATCGACATGCCCGACGCCGGCGACGACTGGTTCGGCATCATCATCCTGGTCGTGGTGATCGTCCTCTTCGGCATCCCGCTGCTGCTCTTCGTGCTGACCTTCGTCCTGGAGTGGCTGCTGCTCCTGCTCCTGCTGCCCGTGGTCATGATCGGGCGGAGCCTGTTCGGCGTGCCGTGGACGATCGTCGCGCGGACGAAGGGCACCAGCTACACCGGCCAGGCCACCGGCTGGCGCGCCTCCGCCGAGCTGATCGGGCGCACCGAGGCCGAGATCGCCCGCTCCGGCGCCCCGTGGTCCCTGACCCTCCGCCCCCGCAAGCCCCGCGCGAAGAAGCGCTGAAACCCCCAAACCCCTGATTTTGTACCTGAGCCCGCGTGCACAGTCATCCACTGTGCACCGGTCTCACCGCCCGTGCGCCAGCACGTACACGCGCGGGGCGAGCTTCCCGAGCAGGCGGCGTGGCCGGGTTCGCGCCCGGATTTTCAGGCGAAGGCCGCGGCGATCCTGCCGAGGGCCGGTTCGTACTCGATCACCTCGCGCCAGTGCGCAGGCCAGCCGTCCATCCCGTGTACCGCTCCGGCGAAGGCCCCGGCCAGGCACGCGATCGAGTCGGAGTCTCCGGAGCTGGCTGCGGCCCGTGACAGCGCGGCGACCGGCTCGTCCGGGTACAGCAGGAAGCAGTACAGGCCCGTGGCCAGGGCCTCCTCCGCGATCCAGCCCGCGCCCGTGGCCAGGCACGGGTCGGCGTCGCGGTCCGGGTACCGCAGCGCGGTGTCCAGGACGTCGAGCGCGTGCAGGCACTCGTCCCAGCCCCGCGCGATGTAGTCCTCCGGCGTGCTACTACCCGGACGCTGCCACAGGTCGCCGAGCCAGTCGCCGTGGTACACCCGCCGCTGGCTCTCGGCATGCTCGCGGAGCGCGCCCGGCAGGGCGGCCGGGGTCACGCCGTCGAGCAGGTACCGCACGGCGAAGGCCGTCAGCTCGCTCGCGGCCAGCCCGGTCGGGTGCCCGTGCGTCATCGCGGCCTGGAGCTGCGCGGCCCCGGAACGCTGACCGGCCGTCAGCCCCGGCATCAGCCCGGCTGGCGTGGCGCGCATGTTCGCCCCGCAGCCCTTCGAACCGGCGACGGCCGCCTCGGCCCACGGCAGCCCGGCGTCGAGCGCCTCGCACGCCGTCAGGCAGGTCATGCCCGGTGCCCGGTTGTTGTCCTCGCTGGCCCACCAGGCCACGTACGCTGCCCGGATCGCAGGCTCCAGCCCGGCCGGGGTGACCGACGGCGCGGAGATCAGCGCCTCGGCGAACGCGATGGCCATCTGCGTGTCGTCGGTGACCCGCGCGACCGGTTCCGCCAGCTCGCGTGGCCCGCCCGGCCCGTACATCGCGGCGATCTCGGCCATGTTCTTGAATTCCGCCGGCGCGCCGAGCGCGTCGCCGTACGCCAGCCCGTAGAGGGAACCCGCCACTGTCATAGCGGCCGACGATACACGGGCAGGCGTTCCGGTCCACTGTGGAGAGTCGATACGCTTCGCCGCTACCAGTGACCACCGGGCACTGACCGCCGATGGAGGTACGAATGGTAAAGAAAGGACGGCTGGCTCTCGCCGCCGTGGCCCTGGCCGGCGTGCTCCTGCCCGCCGCACCGGCCCACGCGGCCACGATCACCGGGCTGGACTGCGTGACCAGCGGCCCGACCAGTTTCACCTGCACAGTGGACTTCGCCGCCACGAACCCATACACCATCCAGTGGTACCGCAACGGCCTGCACATGTGGCACGTGGACGGCCAGAAGAAGATCGTCGGCTTCTGCCGCACGCCCCAGTGGACGCATGTCCGGGTCGTGGTCGGCGACGCCGCGAGCACCGAGGAAGCGATCTACGACTCCGTGTACTGCGGCGGCCAGTAGCCGGTGCCCCGCGAACCTGCGGCCCGCCCAGTACCCTCATGATCATGATGTACGGGCGGGCCGCGGAGCAGTCGGCGATCAGCGCGCTCCTCGAATCCTGCCGTACCGGGGCAAGCGGCGCGCTGCTCCTCAGCGGAGACCCCGGCATCGGCAAGTCGGCCCTGCTCGACCACGCCGCCGGGCTCGCCTCCGGCATGCGCGTACTGCGCGGGACCGGCATCGAGTCCGAGGCCGAGCTGCCCTTCGCCGGCCTGCACCTGCTGCTCGCCCCGGCGCTCGACCGGCTGCCGGCCCTGCCCGGCCCGCAGCGGCAGGCGATCGAGGCGGCGTTCGGGCTCGGCTCCGGCGGCCGGTCCGACCGGCTGCTCACCGGGCTGGCCGTGCTGTCGCTGCTGGGGGAGCTGGCCGAGGACGGGCCGCTGTTCTGTGTCATCGACGACGCGCAGTGGCTCGACCGGGCCTCGGCCGACGCGCTGCTCTTCGCCGCCCGGCGGCTCGGCGCGGAGGGCGTGGCGATGCTGTTCGCGGCGCGGCCGGAGTTCGAGGCGGCTGGGCTGCCGGTACTCGCACTCGACGGGCTCGCCCCGCCCGATGCCGCAGCGCTGCTGGACTCCACGGCTGACCTCGCGCCGGCCGTCAGGTACCAGGTGCTGGCCGAGGCGCAGGGCAATCCGCTCGCCCTGCTCGAACTGCCTGCCGCTGTCGCTGACGGCGGGAGCCTGCCGCTGACCAGCCGGCTGCGGATGGCTTTCCACGGCCAGGCCAGCCGGCTGCCCGCCCCGGTCCAGGCGCTGCTGCTGGTCGCGGCGGCGGAGGACACCGGAGATCTCGATGTCGTACTCCGCGCAGCGTCCACTCTGGGCTCCGGCCCCGCCGAGCTGGCCGAGGCGGAGGAGGCCGGACTGGTCGTCGTCGCCGGCCGGACGCTCCGGTTCCGCCATCCGCTGATCCGGGCAGCCGTGTACCAGGGCGCGGCCGTGAGCCGGCGTCTCTTCGTACACGGAAAACTGGCGGAAGCCCTCGGCCAGCCGCAGGACGCCGACCGCCGCGCGTGGCACCTGGCCCGCGCGGCCACCGGCACCGACGAGGCCCTCGCGGCGGAGCTGGAACGCACAGCCGAGCGGGCCCGGGAGCGCACCGGCTACGCGGCGGCAGCGGCAGGTTACGAACGCGCCGCCCAGCTCAGCACCGACCCGGCGGCCGCAGCCCGCCGCTACCTGCTGGCCGCCGAGGCCGCGACCGAGGCCGGTGACCTCGACCGGGCGCTGACCCTCGCAGCCCAGGTCTCCACAGTGGACGGCCGGCTGCGTCACGTGCAGGGCATCGCGCACTTCTGGCAGGGTTCCTACGGCCAGGCGCACCGGCTGCTGCTGGAAGGCGCAGACCTCAGCCCGGAGCCGGCCAGCATCCTGGAGCAGGCCTTCCACACCGCCTGGTACGCGGGCGAGGCCGAGCTGGCGGAGATCGTGGACCGGCTGGCGGCCCTCGGGCCCGGCTACCCGGTCGCCCGGCTGCTCGCGACCGCGATGACCGGCACGGCGGCGGAAGTCAGCGCCGCTATCGACGCGGCCCGCCAGGTCACCGAGCCCCGCGATCTGGCGCAGGTATGCGGGATCGCCCTGGTGACCGGCCGCGACCACGTCACGTACGAGCTGGCCACCGACCTGGCAGCCCGGGGCCGCGCCGACGGCTGGATCGGCTTCCTGCCGACGGTCGGCTTCTTCCTCGCCGAGGCCGAGCTCTTCGCCGGCCGGCACCGCGACGCGCACGCCACCGCCACCGACGCGCTCCGGATCGCGGAGGACACCGGCCAGGCCCAGTGGCGCAGCCAGCTCACCAGCCTCCTCGCGTACCTGGCGGCCGTCGCCGGAGACGCGGCGGAATGCCAGCGGCTCGTGGCGGCCTCGGCCGATCTCGGTCACGCCGGCCAGCCGTGGTGCCAGTGGGCGCTCGCCCTCCTCGACCTCGGTACGGGGCGCGCCGCGCAGGCCCTCGCCCGCCTCGAAACCCTCGGCACGTACCAGATCAGCGCGATCCGCAGCGTCCCCGACCTGGTCGAGGCCGCCGTCCGCGTCGGAGAGCCGGAACGTGCCGCGCCGGGCCTCGCCCGCTTCGAAGCCTGGGCGGCCAGGGCGGCACAGCCGTGGAGCGATGCCCTCGTCCTGCGCTGCCGGGCACTCCTGCGTGGCTCCGGGGAGGACTTCACGGCGGCGCTGGCGCTCGGCGAGCACGCGTCCCGCCCGTTCGAGCAGGCCCGGACGGCGCTGCTCTACGGCGAGTACCTGCGCAGGGCCCGGCGGAAGCGCGACGCCCGCCGCTGGCTCCAGCCAGCCGTCACCACCCTCGAAGCACTCGGCGCGGAAC
This sequence comes from Longispora albida DSM 44784, assembly GCF_000379825.1. Classification (GTDB taxonomy): domain Bacteria; phylum Actinomycetota; class Actinomycetes; order Mycobacteriales; family Micromonosporaceae; genus Longispora; species Longispora albida. The sequence continues at coordinate 268,258 of NZ_KB903825.1, read as the reverse complement.
CCTGGGCCGCCCGGGCCCGCGCGGAACTGACCGCGACCGGGGCCGCGGCCCCCGAGTCCGCACGGCAGGGCAAGCTCGCCGTCCTCACCCCGCAGGAACTCCAGATCGTCCGCCTCGCGGCGACCGGGCTGTCCAACAAGGACATCGCGGCCCAGCTCTTCCTCAGCCCGAGGACCGTCGGGCACCACCTCTACAAGGCGTACCCGAAGCTCGGGATCATCTCCCGCGCCGAACTCGCCTGCCTACCCCTGGAGACAGCATGACCGAGCGTCACATCCCCTTCGGCCGGGTCTACAACTTCCGCGACCTCGGCGGGTACACCGGCCACGAGGGCCGCACCGTCCGCTGGGGCCTGCTCTACCGGAGCGCGTCCCTCGCCCCGCTCGCCGAGGACGGGCCCGACCGGGAGACCTTCGCGGGGCTGGGCGTGCGGACGGTCGTCGACCTGCGGTACCCGTGGGAGGTCGAGCGCTCCGGCCGCTTCCCGGAGACGGAAGGCGTGGCGTACCACAACCTGAGCGTCGAGCACCGGCCGTACCAGCAGGCCAGCATGGAGGCTACGGTCGAGCCGGGGCCGTTCCTGGCCGGCAAGTACATGGAGGTGGCTTCGGACGGCGTCAAGGAGATCCGCCAGGTCCTCGACCTGGTCGCCGAGGACACCGGGCCGCTCGTCTTCCACTGCATGGGCGGCAAGGACCGGACCGGCCTGATCGCGGCCCTGGTGCTCAGCCTGCTCGGCGTGTCCGAAGAGGACATCGTCGCCGACTTCGCGATCACCGGGCAGTTCGCGCACCTGGCCGTCGCCCGGTTCGTCGAGCGGACCGGCAAGCAGCCGTCGTGGCCATACACCGGCCAGACCCCGCCCGAGGTCATGGAAATCTTCCTCGCGGAACTCAAGGCCGAGTACGGCTCCGTCCGCGAGTACTGCGCCACGGCCCTCGGCATCGACGACGCCTTCGTCGAGACCCTCCGCGCCCGGCTCCTCACGGACTGACAAGCGTCCCCTCGCGCTTGATCGCGGCGGCCCACTCGCGAACCAGCGCGTCAGCGGCAGCCCGGCCGTGGACGACCTGCTCACGGTCCGGGAACTCCGTACCCGACGGTGGCCGGGCGTGGACGGTCCACCGGCGGGACACCCACCTCCGCCACGGCCACACGACGACCGTCGCGAGCAGGCTGGACGTCAGGCTGAGCGCGAAGAGGGTAAACGGGATCACGTTCAGCGCGAGGTTGATCATGAGCCCAATGCCCTCGGAGTCGCCGCTGGTGTCGAGGAAGAAGCCACGGTACCGGGGCCGCCAGGCGATCTGCTGCCGCCAGACCCGCCATTCCATCCACTGGCCATCCGGGGCCCTGGCAACAACGCGCATCCAACCATGCTGACCAGCCCCATCTGCCCTGGTCAGGCCGGGTATGGCAGGTGTGCCGGCCCGCACAGCCCGCGCCGGGGGAGACGAGGTGCCGCGCGGGTCTCAGCGTGTCTCGATGGCTGTCTGTGCCGATCCTGTACGTACAATGTGAATTGTGCGATTTGCCGGGTTATTACTCGCCGCGCCGGGGGCTCTCGTCCCCGGCGCGGCCCTTGACTACGGCGACGCACCCGCGAGTTACGCGATCACCCGGGCCGACGACGGACCCCGGCACACCCTCAGCCATCGCGGCACCCTGACCCTCGGCCCGTCCGTCACGGAGGAGCCCGACGGCGGCCCCGGCGACGCCGACGACGGCCTGACCAGCTGGGACGGCGCGACGGCCACAGTGGACATCCGCAACGGCACCGGCCGGGGTGCCCTGCTGGCGGGCTGGCTCGACACCAACCGCGACGGGCACTTCGACAGCTCGGAGCTGACCGTGGCCCTCGCCTCCGGCGGGCCTGTCCGGCTGCGCTGGGACCCGGTGCCCGGCCCGCCGACGTACCTGCGGCTCCGGCTCTACGGCGTGGCACCCTCCGACATCCAGCCGACCGGGCTCGCGGCGGGCGGCGAGGTCGAGGACCACCGGGTGGCGTTCCCCGCCGCCAGGCCGTCCTCGGCGGCGCCGGTGCAGCCAGTGGTCCCCGAGTCCTCGCCGCCGGTCAGCGTCCGTCCAACGAGGACCCGCTCTGCCGCGCCGTCGCCCCGGCCATCGGCCAGCCCGCCGTCCCCGCCGGTGGTCCAGCCTGCCGCCAGGCCGCCCGGGCCGGCGCAGGCCCCGCCCGGTCAGCTTCCCGCGCCACCGCTGCCGGCCCTCCTGCTGTTCAACGGGCTGTTCATGTCGGCGTTCGCCACCGCTGTCCGGGCCGTGACCCGCGCCAGATAACCCAGCAACGAAAGGTCCACCATGGAACTCGCGGCCATCGGCGCCCTGGTCGCGCTCGGCTCGGCTGCCCTGGCAGTCGCAGTCAGCCTGCTCGCGGCCCGGCTGCTGCCCGAGCGCTGGCTGTCCGGCAGCGCCGACATCGCCGGAGCGCTCTACTCCAGCGTCGGCATGGCCTTCGCGATCCTGATCTCCCTCGGCGCCATCGCGGTCTGGGAACCACACAGCGAGGCCTCGGCCAGCACCGACCGGGAGGCTGGCGCGCTGGCAGAGGCGCACTGGGCCGCCAGGAACCTGCCGCCGGCCGAGCGGGCGGTGGTCCGGGCGAAGATCCGTGAGTACGCGACGGTCGTGGTCCACCAGGAATGGCCGGAGCTGGCCGCGCACCAGCGGCCCAGCCCCCGCGCGGCGGAGCTGCTCATCGAGCTGCGCACCACGGCCGACCAGAGCCCGGAGTCAGCGGCGCGGCAGCAGGTGGCGCACCAGCTCACCGAGGTCGCGGGAGCCCGCAGGGCCCGGATCGGCACCGCAGGGGCGACCATGCCGGCCGTGCTCTGGCCAGCCCTGATCGCCGGAGCTGTCATCAACGCCGGCTTCCTGCTCTTCGCCGGGCTGCGCCCGACTGTCCCGCACCTGGCGATGCTCGGCACGGCCGCCGCGATGACAGGAGTCCTGCTCTTCATCCTGTACCAGCTGGAACTGCCCTTCGGCCGCGCCTTCGCCGTCACCCCGGAAGCCTTCGAGGCCCTCCTGTCCGCGATCAGCGCCAGCTCGGCGTGACGATCACGCCGGGCGGATCACCGCGCAGGTGAACCGGGCCGGGGTGCGGCCCTCCACCCGGTACTCGTGGGACCGGTCGGAGCGGAACGCGACCGCGTCGCCGGCCGCCAGCCACTGCTCCTCGCCCCCGACGTCGAGGGTCAGCGGGCCCTCGGTGACGGTCAGCAGCTCGCGGGTGCCGGGTAGCGCCTCGCCCTGGTAGACCTCGCCCGGATACATCACCCAGGACCACAGCTCGACGGAGTTCGGCGGGTCGGAGCCGATCACGAGCTGGGCGTGGCCGCCCTCGGTGCCCTGCCACAGCCGGACCGTGTCGGCGGCCCGGGTCAGCCGGACGATCGGGGACTGCTCGACGACCACGAGCTGGGCCAGCGTCACGCCCAGCGCCTGGGAGACCCGGACCAGGGTGCCGACGCTCGGGTTGGTCCTGGCCTGCTCGATCTGGATCAGCATGCCCCGGCTGACGCCCGACCGGGTGGCCAGCTCGTCCAGGCTCCAGCCGCGCAGGGCGCGCAGCTCCTTGAGGTGGGCGGCGATCGCCTGGGCCACCGGCTCCTGGTCCGAGTTCATTGTGGTGCACCTCGCAGTTCACTCTGATGGACGGACACTGTACTGTCCTGAGCAGTCCATCAGATTGTACGGAGGCGGGGCGTGATCTCGGCGGTCCTAGCTCTCACGGCCAGCGGCCTGTGGGGCTCGTCCTACTTCCTCGGCGGCAGCATCAGCCGCCGCATGCCGGCCATCACGGTGCTCTTCATCGCCCAGCCACTGATCCTCGTCGGCACCTGCGTCATCGTTGTCGGCCGTGGCCTGGTCCCCGACCTGTCAGCGATCGGCTGGGGCGTCCTGGCCGGCCTCGCCGCCATCGGCGCGATGTTCACCCTGTACCGGGCGATGGCTCACGCCCCGATGGGCGTCGTGGCCCCGATCGGCGCCTCGGCGGCGGTCCTCCCGGTCGTCGTCGGCCTGGCGACCGGCGAGCGGCCCAGCGTCCTCCAGCTCTCCGGCGTCGCCGCGGCCCTGGCCGGCGTCGCGCTGGTCGCCCGCGCGCCGGGCTCGACCGGCAAGACCTCCCGCTACGCCCTGCTGATGGCCGTCGTCTCCGCCGTCTTCGTCGGCATCGTCTACACGGCCGTCCCGCTCGGTGCCCAGGCCGACGCCACGACCACGCTGATCGTCCAGCGGATCACGATGACCGCGCTGACCGCGGCCATCGTGCTCGCCACCCGCCAGCAGATCAGCGTCGAACCGGGCAGCCTCGGCCGGATCGCCATCATCGCCGGTACCGAGATCGCCGCCAACGTCGCCTACAGCATGGCCGCGACCCGGCCCGGCGCGATGCTCTCCGTCGTCTCGGCCCTGGCCTCGCTGTCCCCGGTCGTCACGGCGCTGATCGCCCGGCAGGTCCTCGCCGAGCGCCTCTCCCGCCTCCAGCTCGCCGGCGTGGCCGTGACCATCGCCGGCGTCGCCGGAGCGGCAGCCGCCTGACCTCTACGCCCTGCGCTGCGGTTTCGTACCCGGGGCCAGGCCGGAGCCGCTCGTCCAGTGCAGGTGGGACATGGTGTCGTTCATCCAGGTACCGCCGGCGTTGGAGATCTCCGTCCCCGGCGGGAACGTGACGCAGCCGCCCAGCCCGTCCGGGTTGTCGGTGTAGTGCTCGCAGACCACGGCCGTCCACGACGCGTCGGCGTTCAGGAACGACGAGCCGGTGTCGTTGATCAGGCTCAGCCCGCCGGGCAGCTCCCACCACCGGTCCTCGTTGTTGAACATCGCCACGCCCCGGCCGGTGAAGTCCGCGTGCTCCCACGCGCACAGGTACCCGGAGGGGCAGCTGTCCCTGCCCGGCCCGATCAGCTGCACCCGGCCCGTGTCCCGCGCCGTCCACCAGGTCGTCTGCCGCTGCGCGCCGGCCCAGCCGAACTCGAAGTGGATGTGGTCGGTGTGCGGGCTTGCGCCGCCGTAGGGGTGCCAGTTGTGGTCTGAGTACTCGGTCATCAGGTAGATGATCTGCCGGTTCCAGATGATGAAGTTGATCCCGAGCCGCCGGGCGATGGCATGCGGCTCGCCGTCCCGCGTGGCCAGCAGCCAGCCGAGGACCGTGCTGGCGATGTCGCGCTCGCCGGCGTTGCCGGAGTTGAGTCCCCAGTCGAGTGCCCGGCCCTGGTCGTGGCCGCCCCACGTGCTGGGATCGCAGACGTACGTGCCCCAGTTGCGCTCGCCGAGCCCCGGGTACGTGCTCCGCAGCAGCTGGTAGAAGTCGGAGACACCCGGTTTCGTACCGGCGTCGCAGCGGTCGACGGAGTCCTGGTGGGCGTAGTCGTCGGGCACGGCGCTGAACGCCGGCACCGGGGGAGTGGCTGCCGCGCTGGCCGGGGCCGCCGGCACGACGGCACAGGCCAGGGCGAGCGCCACGGCAGCCAGGATGCGGTTACTTCGCATATTGGTACGTCACCTTTCCATCGATGTTCTCAACTGTTCCGTTGACGCCGAAGCGGCTGGTCTGGGTCCTGCCTCCGGACGGTGGGCTGGCGGTAGCCGTGCCGTCGTGGCTGGTCCACACGACGACGCCCCTGCCCGGTTCGAACTGCACGGTGTACTGGGGCTTGACCGTGATGACCCACGAGACGGACGGCTGGCGGGACACCCGGAACGGGCAGCCGGGCGGCTCTGCCTCGGTGCTGCGAGCGCACTCCGCGATCAGCGCCTCGACCTGACGGCTGGCCTCCTCCGCCACCCCAGCCTTGAGTACCGGCTTGAGTTCCGCTGTGGTGTCAGCCCCGGCGGCAGCCGTGACCTTGACCGCCGGCGCGTCGAACAAAGGGCCGCCCGCAGCCCGCGCCGTGTACCCGCCGAGCAGCACCGGCAAGTCACCGTCCTCATCAGACAGTGCGACCCCGTTGACGCTCACCTCGCCCAGGCCCTGGCCGGACACCCGCACACTCGCCAGCCCGCCCGACGTGATGCGCCAGCCGTGGAAGAGCAGCAGTGAGGACTTCTCGTTCCGCCGGAGCTGGAACGTCCCGGTGTGCTCCCGCCCGCCGACCCGGAACCGCACGGCCGCGCTGGCCTGCTCGCCTCCGGCATCCGTCGTCAGCTTCGTGATGCTGACCTGGCTGGGTGGCTCGTATCCCTTGTCCCGCAGCGGGCCATTGGCCAGGAGCGGGCTGGGGCGCCGGTCGTGGCGGTCCTGGCGGTCGAGGAGGGCCAGCGCGGCCGTGGCGTCCCGGTCGGCGAGCGCGCCGAAGAACGCATCCACCGCGGCCCCCGGGCTGTACCACCAGGACCGCATGCCGCTCAGCGCGACGAGGGCGAGGACGCCGGCCGCCAGGACGGCACCGGTGATCCGCAACCGCCGTCGCGACGCCCCGGTACTCCCGGCCGGCACGAACGGCCCGGTGGCCGGCCGGGCGGGGCGTTGCCGGGCCGCGTTCATGGCGCATCCGCAGCCCGGGCAGTACCGGGCCTCCGCCGGGGCATGCCTCGCACAGGCCGGGCAGGGAACGCTCCCGGGCCCGGAGCCGCACCGTGCACACTGGACGGTCCCCGGCATCATGGCCGTCTGGCACCGCTCGCACTTCCCGAAGCTGCTCACCGGCCCTCCAGCGCGGCCATGACGTACCCGCGGGTGCGGGCCAGCCGCTCGGCCTGTACCTGTTCCTGGTGCCGGACGGGCGGCTCGTGCCTGCACGCCGCCAGTTCCCGCCACGCCACCGCCGCCGACCGCAGGTCGTTGTGCCAGCCGAGCGCCTCGGACGGTTCCCAGGACGCGGAGACGGCGAACAGGTGCCAGTACCAGAAGATCCGGAGTTCGGTCCGCAGCCCCTCGTGGGCCGGCCAGCAGTCGGGAAGCACCACCCACGGCGCGTACGCCTCCTGGAGCCAGCCGGCCCAGGCGGCCAGCTCGGCCCAGTTCTCGGCGAGCTGGTCTGGTGGCAGTCCCGTCCAGTCCCACGGCGGCGGGCCGGGGTCCTGCTGTTCCTCGTAACCGGGCTCTGTGCTCATAGCCCCTTCCTCCCTGTGTCCTTGCCGGTGCTCTTCTGCCTGGGGGTGACCTTGCGGGCGGGGGCCGGGGCCGCCCGCCGGGAGAGCCAGGCCGTCCGGAGATCGGCGGCGCTGGCCCGGTTCGCCGGTGGCACGGCTGCCCGTCCGGTCGCCGGCCGGCCGGCCAGCTGTTCCCGGCGCAGGATGTCGATCTCCCGTTGCTGCCACTTCCGGAAGTCGAACGCCGCCCGGTCGGCGGGCTTCACCCGCGTGATGTCGTTGGCCTTGCGGTCACGGTCCACCGCCAGCCGTGCCTGGTCGCGCGCGATGCGCTCGTGCGCGAGCCTCTGCGGGTCCGGCTGCCGCGCCCCTTCCGGCGGCTTGCCCAGCCGCATGCCCTGCCGCAGGGCCGCTTTCCGGTCGGCTGTCCGGTCTGCCTGCCGTCTCGCTGGTGCCTGCTGGGTGCCGCGCTGCTGCTTGGCTGCCTCCCGCTGCTTTTCCATCGCGTACCTGGCTGCCGACCGGCCCAGCCCCACCTCCGGCGGGGGCACCTGCCTGGCCGTGCCGGGCGCGCCGCGCACTTCGGGGGGCTGTTGCAGGCGCCTCGCCAGTGCTGCCCGGCGCGGATCGGGCTGACGGCCTTCCGGCGTGCCGCGTACCTTCGCTGCCGCCTTCGCCGTGGCGTCGCCGATCCGGTCCCCGGCGGCGACTACCCGTTTCCCAGTACGGCCGGCGGTGTGCTCGCGGTCGCCGGTGCCGCCGGTACCGAACTTCTCCAGGCGGAGCTGGGCCTGCTCACCCTTCGCGCCGATGGCCCGAGCCGCCTCGATCCGGCCGTCCTGGACTTTCCGCCGGAACCATGGCATGGCCTTCTTGGGCTCCGGCGGCCCGGGCTGCGTGGCCGTCAGCCTGCCATGGGCCCAGCCAGCGCCGGCTCCGGCCGCCCTGCCCAGTACGCCGCCAGCCGGCCCGAATCCCGAGAAGACCCGCTTGGCGAGCAGTGCGGCCGGCGCGCCGAGCAGAGCGCCGACGGTCAGGGCTGTCATCGAGCGCGGTTGCTGCTCGACATAGCCGACAGCGCTGGTCTTCGTCGCGAACATGCTGCTCCACGCGCCAAGGTGGACTCTCATGCCGCCTCGTCCAGGTACGCGACGCCGCCGGCCAGCAGCACCGGCAGGCTCGCCACCACGGCCCGCGCGAGCCGCAGCCGGAGCACGCCGGCCGGCGAGGTCTCCGGGGGCTCGGGCTGGGTGGCCAGCCAGCCGCACGCCGTCCAGATGTCGGCCTGGTACGAGGTGGCCCACACGGAGTACACGCCCGGGCTGACCGACACCCTCGGTTCCAGGTCCGGCCCGGAGATCAGGCAGGTCTCCGGCTCGGCCGGGGTGTTGCCGAGCCCGATGCCCAGCGCGACCAGCCGCAGCCGGGACAGCACGTGCGGCAGCTCGGCGGAGGCGGGGTCGGCGACGGTGAGCAGCCCGCTGCCGTGCAGGGTGCCGAGCACGGCAGCCGGGTCTGGCACGCCGGCCCGGTACGCCGCCGCGACCAGCGCGTCGTGTGCCGGGTGCTCGGCCGCGAGGTTCCACACCTCGTACTCGGCCAGCCCGACCTCTGCCAGGCCCGCGCCGACCCGGATCACGGCGACCGGCGCGCCCTCGCCGTGCAGGACGCCCATCGGGAAGCCGACCGGCAGCAGGTACACAGTGGAGGGTGTCATGGCGTGAATCCCTCCAGTGCGCGGAACTCGGGGATCAGCCCGGCAGGACGCGTGTCCACCAGCCGGTGCCGGTCACTGCGCCAGAACAGCCAGGCGTGCAGGGGCGGAAGCTGCTGGATGGCGTTGACCGGCAGGGCAGGCCGGTACAGCTCGCTGACGGTGACCGAACCGGGGCCCTGGCCCTGGAAGCCAGGGCCGCCCAGGGCGCCGGGCGCGGCGCTCACCACCCCGCCGCTGCTGCCGCCGGCCTGGAACGTGCTGGTGTTCTGGCGTTCCTCCCCGGCCCAGCCGGAGACGTTGGCCAGGTCGGGGCCGTGCGACATGCCGCCGTAGACGACCTTGGCCGTGGTGGCTGCGAGGATCGCGGCCTGCTTCTCCACGCCGTACCGGTCGCGCAGCTGCGCCAGGCTCTGCACAGCCCACATCGTCACGATGCCCCGCCCGCCGCCCTCGGACACCAGGGCGGGCAGGCTCTGGATCGGCGCGATGTTGGCGACCTCGTCGAGCGCGAGCAGCAGCGGCTGCGCGAGCCGCCCGCCCTGCTCGGCCGCCAGTTCGGCTGCCCGCTGGGCGATGCTGTCCACCAGGCCGGCGACCAGCGGGGCGATCGCCTGCTGCACGTGCGAGGGCCCGATGATGTACAGAGTGGACCGGCTGTGCAGGAACTTGTCGACGTCCAGGTCCGTCGCGTCGCAGGAGCGCAGTACCGTCGGCTCGGCCAGCGCCTCCAGCGTGTTGCGGGCCACGGAGAAGAAGCTGCCGCGCTCCTGCTCGCCGAGGATCCGGATCGACTCCAGGTCGTCGGCCCAGATCGCGCCGGGGCTCCCGGACAGCCGCAGGATCGCGACCGGGTCGCGGGTCTCCTGCCCGGCCAGCCAGCGCCGCACGACCGACATCGGCAGCCGCTCCAGCGCCGCGGCGTGGAAGTACCCGCGCAGGATGCCCGCGGCCCCGGCCCGCCAGTGGTCGCCGTCCTTGACGCCCTGCCCGCTCACGGCGGTCAGCGCGGCCACCCGCCGGTAGCAGACGGCCGGGTCGGCACAGCCGGCCAGCGGGGACCAGCGCATGCTGTGCTCCGGGTACTCCGAGCCCAGCGGGTCGTAGATCAGCACGTTCCCGCCGGCGCTGTGCGCGACGCGCCGCCGCCAGTTCCCGGTCTTGGCCAGCAGGTCACCACGGGTGGAGGTGCACACGGCCGGGCCGGGCCAGGTCAGCAGGTTGGGGATGATCAGGCCGGAGGACTTGCCGTACCTGGGCGGGCCGATCAGCCCGACCGAGTCCTCCCGTGCGCTCCAGACCGGCTGGAGCCGGTCCTGCTTGTCCCAGCCGAGGAACACCCGATCCTCGAACTGCACCCGCACCTCCGGCAGCGGGGCCAGCGCGGGGCTAGTCACCGTAGCCCCTGCTCACCGTGCTGGCCACGACGACAGGGAACGGCTGGGCCGGGGAGTCGGGGTCGGGCAGCGGGTAGCTGCCGCCCTGCTCCTCGATCGCCTCCAGGCGCAGCTCCGTCGGCGGGTGGCTCGCGCAGATCGCCTGCTCCCAGCCGTTGCTGCCCCGCTCGGTCCGCCCGATCTGGACGAGCGCCGTGCGCAGGCCGGCCCGGTACCCGGCCACGACGGCCGCGCGGTCGGCACGCAACTCGGCGCGGCGGGCGTCGACCGCCAGCACCGGTACCAGGAAGAACCGCTGGAGAACCAGCACCGACCAGCCGAACGCTCCGGCGGCGAACCGCAGCACGGGGTTGGCCGCCTGGTCACGGACCACGGCGAACAGGTTGCACATCAGGTACAGCGGCAGCGCCATGCCCCGGACGAACAGCGCGGAGATCACGTCCCCGTTGGCCCAGTGCGCCAGCTCGTGGCAGATGATGCCCGCGATCGCGTCCCGGTCGTACTGGAGCTGTTCGAGCATGCCGCGCTCCAGCATGATGTGCCGCGTACCGGCACACGCGTTGATGTCGCCCCGCCGGTCGCTGATCAGCACGCGGGGCCGGCCGGCGAGCCCGAGGTCAGCGGCGCACTTCTCGACGATCGGCAGCAGCAGCTCAGCCTCCCGGCGGCTCAGCCTGCGGCCACCGTCCACTGTGAACCGCCAGCCTTCCAGCGCCACGCCGTACACCGTGTACAGCGAGCCCATCAGCAGCGACACCAGCACCTGGCCGAGGATGATCCCGAGCGCCCCGGCCGGGTCGCCGTCGAAGGCCAGCTTCCACGGCAGGACCAGCCCGCCGAGGAAACCGAGCACGGTACCGGCGGCGAAGCCGAGCAGCCCGCCGACCACGCCGCCGCCCTGGAAGAGGAAGCTGTCCAGCGCGGTACCGAGCACCGGCACCTCGGCCAGCTCGGCCGGCGCGCGCCCCGCACCGTGGAACACACCGAGGATGGCACCCGCGATCCCGCCGGCCACCGCGCACACGATCGCCAGCGGCAGGTTGAACCAGCTCGCGACCAGCGCCGCGGCAACGCTCCGCCAGTCGCGGAAGACGCCGCTCGTGAGCCACGCGAACACGTTGGGGAAGTGCTGTGGCCGGTGCGAGAACACCCGCTCGGCCAGGGCCGGCCCGCTCACTGCCTGCCGATGGGAGACGGCCGGTGGCTCCGGAAGCGGCTGGGGCTGGGGCTGCGGTGGTACGGGCAGCGGAGGCTGGCGCTGCTGTGGCGGGTACGCGTACGGCTCGGGCTGGAAGACCAGGCGGCAGCCGGCGCAGTACGGCGCCCCTGGCTGGTTGTGTGCCCGGCACTGTGGGCAGATCATGGTTCGCTCCTCGCGGTTCAGGTCCCGCAGAGCTAACCGTCGACAGTGGATTCTCCACAATGGTTCCCGGTCGTTCCCGGTTGAACCCGGTTACCGGGTAATCTCCCGTGATCGGCGAGGCGGCCGGTCAACGGGGAGGAACCGCACCAATGAAACTGGCACCGGAGTCCGTCAATACGGTCCGCGAGCTGGCGGACCAGTTCCGGCTGCTCCGCGCGCGGGAAGGCAAGTCACAGGCCCAGCTGGCGAAGGACTCCGGGGTGCCGCAGTCCACGATCGCCGACATGTTCAAGCTGGACCGCAAACGGGTACCGGACCGTCTCCAGTTCACGGCCGCCCTCAACGCCCTCACCACCGACCCGGCGCTGAGGAGCGCGTTCCTCGAAGCCCACCTGCGCGCCGGTGCCGATCCCGATCCGGGGCCGGTTCCCGTGCCGAGGATCGTGCCCCGGGAGCTGCCGCCGGACGTCCGGGCGTTCACCGGCCGCGCCGGCCAGCTGGCCGAACTGGACAGGGCGCTGCTCGGCGGCGGGCACCTCTCCGCGCTGATCACGGGCCAGGGCGGGGCCGGCAAGACCGGGCTCGCCGTGCACTGGGCGCACCGGGTGGCCGGCCGCTTCCCCGACGGGCAGCTCTACGCCGACCTGCGCGGCTACGACCCGGCGGCCGACCCGGTCACCCCGGGTGAGGTACTCGGCGGCTTCCTCCGCGCGCTCGGTGAGAAGGACAGCGACATCCCGCACGACCCTGCGGCCAGGTCGGCACGGTTCCGTACCCTGACGGCCGGGCGGCAGATCCTGATCCTGATCGACAACGCCCGATCAGTCGACCAGGTCCAGCAGCTGCTCCCGGGCTCGCCGAGCTGCCGGGCGGTCGTGACCAGCCGCGAGGCCCAGATCGGGATGGTGGCGCTCTTCGACTCGTACTGGATCGGCCTCGGCCCGCTGCCGGAGGACGACGCGCTGAGGCTGCTCGGCACCATCGCCGGGCGCGACCGGCTGGCCGCAGAGCCCGAGGCCGCGCGGGACCTGGCCGACCGGTGCGCGAGGCTCCCGCTCACCCTCCGGGTGGCAGCGCAGGTGGTGGCCAGCAGGCCCGGCGAGTCCGTCGCCGCGATCACCAGCCAGCTCGACCTGCTGGGTGCCGCCGATCCGCGCGCCGCGGCCGGTGCCGTCTTCTCCTGGTCGTACCGGCAGCTTCCCTCCGGCCCCGCCCGGCTGTTCCCGCTGCTCGGCCTGCACCCTGGCCGGCACATCGACCTGGGAGCACTGGCCGCGCTGTACGACGGAGAGGCCGAGTCCGAGGTCATCGCGCTGCTGCGCGCGCACCTCGTCGAGGAACACGGCAGCACGGCGATCCGCATGCACGACCTGCTCCGGGCGTACGCGGCAGAACTCGCGGCCACCCTCCCCGACGCGGAACGGGCAGCGGCACTCGACCGGCTGCTCGACTACTACGTCCACACCACGCAGATCGCCAAGGACACCGCCCACAGCTGGGACAAGCCGTCCGGGCCCCGTGGCCTGCCAGGTTCGGCGAGGCATGCCCGCACCTTCGAGTCGGAGTCCGAGGCGGAGCGCTGGCAGGACACCGAGCACCCGAACCTGGTCGCTGCGGCGTCCTTCGCGGCGGCCAGCGGCTGGCCCCGCCACGCGAGCTGGCTGTCCACCCTGCTCTGGCGGCTGTTCTACATGCGCGGCCACCACGCCGACGCCCTCGTCGTGCACACCGCGGGCAGGGACGCGGCCCGCTCGTCGGGCGACCAGGCTGCCGAGTCTGCGGCGGAGTTCCGGATCGGCGACGTGTACTGGCGGATCGGCAAGCTCGACCAGGCCCTCGTCCACTTCCTCGCCTCCGCCGGCCTCAAGCGGGCGATCGGCGACGACCTCGGGGTCGCCCACGCGCTGAGCGGTATCGGCACGATCCACCACCTGCGCGGCGAGTACGCGAAGGCGATCGCCTGCTACGAGGAGGGCCTGGCCATCGCCGTCGGGCTCGGGGAGTGGCAGACCGAGGCCATCGCGCTGAGCAACCTCGGCGAGGCATACGAGCTGCTCGGCCAGTTCGGCCAGGCCGAGGAGTACTACCGCCGGTGCCTGGTGGTGAAGGAACGCCACGGCGACCGGGAAGCCCTGGCGAGCACCCTCAGCAACATTGCCTGGCTCAAGCTCCGCAGGGGCCAGGTGGAGGAGTCGGCGGCCCAGCAGCGTGAGGCGCTGGAACTGGCCAGGTCGCTGAAGATGCGCGGGGCCACCGCGCTGGCCCTCGGCAGGCTCGGCGCGGCGGAGGCTCACCTGGGCCGGCCAGCTGCCGGGGCGGAGATGCTCCGCCGGGCGCTCAGGCTGATCGTCGAGTGCGAGGACCGCGTCGCCGAACCGGAACTGCACAACTCGCTCGGCACCGCCCTGCACCTGTCCGGTGAGCGCCAGGCGGCTGTGGAGGCCCACCAGCGGGCTCTGGGCATCGCCACCGAGATCGGCAACCGCCACGAGCAGGCCCGGGCCCATTCCGGCCTGGCCATCAGCCTGGACGACCCGCTGGCCAGCGCCTGGCACGGTGAGCAGGCCGCCGCGATCTACGCTGCGCTCGGGCTCCAGCTGTCCTGACCTCTAAACCGGATGCACGGGCCGGAGGTACCCGGCTACGTTCACGCGCATGGACCCAGTCACCGCCGCCCGCCTGCTCACCGAGCACGCCGCCGCCCGCGACGCGCTGCTCGCCCGCCTGGTCAGCTGGGCTGCCGCCGAGGGGCACACGCTCTGGCAGGCCGGTTCGTTCTCCCGTGGCGCCGCCGACGAGTGGAGTGACCTGGACCTTGTCCTCACCGGAGCGCAGCCGCCGGCCACCGGAGCCGCGCTGCGCGTGATCAACCCGGCCAACGGGCTCGACGGCTACGGCTACGTGGGCGAGGCACACCTGACCGGCCCGCTCCTGCACTGGATCGACTGGTACCCGTGGCCGGCCGACCTTCCGGCCCCGGCCGACGCGCTGCTCCTCACGGGCACCGGCGAGCCCGGCGAGCTCGACCTCGTCCAGTCGCTCGACACCTACACCCGGGGTACGGGCACCGAGCGCCCCGACGCGGACACGTTCGCGTTGGCCATGATTCCGATCGCGGCCAAGTACGTGGCGCGCGGCGACACCGACGACGCCGCCGGGATGGTGGAGATGCTGGGCGGTGACCCGGAAGCCGACCCGGTCACCGAACTCCGCGCTCTCGTACCTGCTGGCGCGCCCGCAGACATCGCCGAGCGGGTCCACCTGACCCTCGACGTCGCCGGAGCACTCCGCCCCCAGAAGGAACGCTCCTAGCGGGAACCAGCCGCCACCGGCACCTGGCCGGAGCTGTGGGCGAGGATCGCCTCGCAGATCTCGCCGAGCTGCTCGGCCTGTTCTGCGGTGAGGGCGTCGAAGAGGTGGCTGCGGACGGCCTCGACGTGGCCGGGGGCCGCCTCGGCGAGGACCTGGTGGCCGGCGTCGGTCAGGCTGGCGATGCTGCCCCGCTTGTCGCTGGGGCAGCCGCTCCGGCTGACCCAGCCGGCCTCCTCCAGCCGGGCCACGGCGTGCGACAGGCGGCTCTGGGAGGAGTTGGTGGCCTTCGCCAGCTCGCTCATCCGCAGCGCCCAGCCGGGAGTGGCGGACAGCGTGGCGAGGATCGTGTAGTACGCGTGGGACATGCCGGAGTCGCGCTGGAGCTGGCGGTCCAGCGCCTCCTCCAGCTTGCGTGCCGCGGCCAGGTACGCCAGCCAGGTCCCCATCTCCCGGCTGGTCAGCCAGCGGGGGTCCATCACGCCGCGGCGGCTGGGCTGAGGTCGATCGTGTGGCCGGTGGCCTCGACCTTCGCGTGCAGGTACCGCAGGTTGGCCTCGTTGACGTGCACGCCGGTCGGCGCGACCTCCCGGACGTGGATGCCGAGCGCGCGGAGCTGGGCCGCCTTGTCGGGGTTGTTGGTCAGCAGGTCGATCGACGGGGCGTCGAGGGCCTGGAGCATCTGGGCGGCCGCCGTGTAGTCGCGCTCGTCGTCGCCGTGGCCGAGCGCGCGGTTCGCCGCGTAGGTGTCGAGGCCGGTGTCCTGGAGCGCGTAGGCGTCGAGCTTGGCGTAGAGGCCGATGCCCCGGCCCTCCTGGCGCAGGTAGAGCAGCCAGCCGCCCCGGTCGGCGATCCGCTCGACGGCCTCACGGAGCTGGGGGCCGCAGTCGCAGCGGGCGGAGCCGAACACG
This sequence comes from Longispora albida DSM 44784, assembly GCF_000379825.1. GTDB lineage: Bacteria > Actinomycetota > Actinomycetes > Mycobacteriales > Micromonosporaceae > Longispora > Longispora albida. Next base: position 252,508 of record NZ_KB903825.1, on the reverse strand, counting down.
TCTCCGGTCATGCACTCCGAGTGGGCGCGGACGAGCGGGATCTCGGTGCCCCGGAAGTCGCCGAGGCCGAGGGCGAGGTGCTCCTTGCCGTCCGCGAGGCCGGTGAAGGTCACCACCTCGGCGGTCGTGGTGTAACCATCACCGAAGCGCAGGGGGACCTGCACCCGGGTACGAATGCCCGCCGGCTCCGTCATGTCACCCTCCAGCTGCGCAGAAGCTCAAGCTTCGCCTCGACGGTACGACCGGTTGCTTGAGCGCTCAAGGTCTTTGTGACCCTCGGCTCACCGGGAATAACCGCTGATCAGGGTCGATGATCTGGTGTACGGGACGGGTAAATGATCATCGATCGGACCGGGGGCCGCCGCATATCGGTACCGAAGATCATGATGGCGGCGAAGGCGGCCCGGGACTCCACAAGGGACATCCTGTGACACGGGCGAGGGGCCTGCCGTCCGGCAGGCCCCTCGTGGCGGACCGGCTACAGCAGGCCCGCGGTCTGGAGCCATTCCTTGGCGACCTTGTCCGGGTCCTGCTTGTCGACGGAGACCTTGCGCATGAGCTGGGTCAGCGTCGCCGTGTCGAGCTTGGCCGACACGCCATTGAGCACGGTCCGGGCGTCGGTGCCCACGGCGGCCTTGTTGACCAGCGGGGTCACGTTCTGCGCGCCGAACAGGCTCTTCGGGTCGTCGAGGACGACGAAACCGTTGACCTCCAGCGCCGGGTCGGTGCTGAACAGGTTGGCGGCCTGCACGTCACCCTTCTTCAGCGCGGACACGGTGATCGGGCCTGCGGTGTCCAGCGAGCGGAACTCCTTGAACTCCAGCCCGTACACCTCCTTGAGCCCGGCGATGCCCTGCCGGCGGGTCTTGAACTCCGGCGGGCCGCCCACCACGAAGTCCTTGGCGACCGGGGCCAGGTCGGGGATGGCCTTCAGGTTGTACTTGGCCGCCGTCTCCTTGGTGACGGTCAGCGAGTCCTTGTCCTCGGCCTTGGAGGACTCCAGCAGCTCGAGGCTGGCGGGCAGCTTGCCCTTCAGCGCCGTGTTCACCTCGGAGGTGGTCGCGGCCGGGTTGGACTTGTCGAGGTAGGCGAGCAGGGCGCCGTTGTACTCGGGCAGCACCGACAGGCCGCCCGACTCGAGCTGCTTGTAGATCACCTCGCGGCTGCCGATGTTCAGCTTCTTCTCGACCTTGATCTTCTTGGCCGTCAGGGCCTGGGCGTAGATCTCGGCGAGCAGGACGTTCTCCGGGAAGTTCGCCGAGCCGACCACGACGGTGCCCGAGGACGCGGCCTTGCCGCCGTCCACCGGGTTGTCCGCCTTACCGCAGCCGGCAAGGGCGAGTGCCGCCGCCACGGTCAGGGCCGCGGCACGGGTGATGCGGTTCATTTCTCTCCTTCAGGAGGTTTCAGTTATCAGCTGGTGCGTGTTGGGGCTTTCGAGGGGGATGCCGGGTTCCGCCTGCGCAGCAGGGCGTACGCGGCCTCGGTGAGCAGCGCCAGCGCGACGACGAGCACCGAGCCGCCGACCACGGCCTCGTAGTCGCGGCGGGCCAGCCCGTCGAAGATGTACCGGCCGAGCCCGCCGAGCCCGACGTAGGCTGCCACGGTCGCCGTCGCGATGATCTGGATCACCGCTGTACGGATACCCAGCAGGATCAGCGGCCATGCCAGCGGCAGTTCGACGAGGCGCAGCACCTCGGAGGAGCGCATGCCCATGCCCCGGGCCGCGTCCACCACGGCGGGGTCGGCGGCCCGCACGCCGGCGTACGTGTTGACCAGGATCGCCGGGATGGCGAGTGCGACCAGTGCCACCATGACCGGCAGGAGCCCGATGCCGCGCAGCACGACGACCAGGCCGAGGACGCCGAGGGTCGGCAGGGCACGGACGGCGTTCGCCGAGTTGACGATGAGGAACGTGCCCTTGCCGGTGTGCCCGGCGAGCAGGCCGAGCGGCAGGGCGATGGCCAGCGCGATCAGCAGCGCGAGGCCCGTGTAGAACAGGTGCTCGCCGAGCCGGGCCGGGATGCCGTCCGCGCCGGACCACTGCGCCGGGCTGGTGATCCACGCCCAGAAGAGCTCGATGATCCTCATGGCCGCGCCCAGGGGGTCAGGAACCGCAGGCCCAGCACGAGCAGCCCGTCGAAGGCGATCGCCAGCAGCACGGTCAGCACGATGCCGCACACGATCGGGGTCATGAAGTCCCGCTGGAGGCCGTCGGTGAACAGCTGGCCGAGGCCGCCGATGCCGACCAGGGCCCCGACGGACACCACGCTGATGTTCGACACTGTCGCGATCCGCAGCCCGGCCATGACCACCGGCACCGCCACCGGCAGCTCGACCTGGACCAGCCGCCGGACCGGGCCGAAGCCCATCGCGGCAGCCGACTGGCGGACCGGCTCGGGGACGGAGCGCAGGCCGTCGACCACGTTCGGCACGAGGACGGCCAGGCTGTACACGGTCAGCGGGATGATCACGGTCGCGTTGCTCAGCCCGGTGACGTCGAGCAGGAGCATGAACAGCGCGACGGACGGCAGCGCGTACAGGGTGCTGGTCAGGCCGGTGACCGGCGGGTACAGCCTCGGCCAGCGCGCGCACGCCACGCCGAGCGGGATGGCGATGAGCAGGCCGTAGAGGACCGGCATGACCGACAGGTACGTGTGGAGGCCGAGCTTGTCGGCGAAGTCGGGGATGTGGTCGCGGACCCACTGCCAGTTCATGCGTGGACCGCCGCCAGGATCTCGGCCTGGCTGACCGTGCCGAGCAGCGTGCCGTCCCTGGCGGCGACGGCCAGCCCGGCGGGGGAGAGGACCGCGCAGTCCAGCGCGGAGCGCATCGAGTCGGCTGCCGGGTCGAAGGTGCGGCCGATCGGCACCTTCTGGCCGTCCGGCCCGATCCAGCCCTCCGGCCAGGACAGCTCCCAGCCGGCCGCACGGTCCACAGCGGACGGTGTCAGGGCGGTGGCCGGGAGGGTGGCGAGCCTGCGGAGGCCACGGTCGTTGCCGAGGAATCCGTCCACATAGTCGTCGGCGGGCTGGGCCAGGAGCCGCGCGGGAGTGTCGAACTGCACCAGGCCGCCACCCGGGCGGAACACCCCGACCAGGTCACCGAGCCGGATCGCCTCGTCGACGTCGTGGGTCACGAACACGATCGTCTTGCGCAGCTCGGACTGGAGCCGGAGCAGCTCGTCCTGGAGGGACGCGCGCACGATCGGGTCGACGGCGCTGAACGGCTCGTCCATGAGCAGGATCGGCGGGTCGGCCGCCAGGGCGCGGGCCACGCCGACGCGCTGCTGCTGGCCGCCGGAGAGCTGGTGCGGATACCGCGTGGCGTACGAGGCGGGGAGGCCGACCAGCTCCAGCAGCTCCAGGGCGCGCTGCTTCGCCTTCGGCCGGGCCCAGCCGAGCAGGCGGGGGACGGTGGCGACGTTCGCGGCGACGGTACGGTGCGGGAAGAGGCCCGCCTGCTGGATCACGTACCCGATGCCCCGGCGGAGCCGTGGCGGGTCGGACTCGCGGACGTCCAGGCCGTCGATGAGCACGCGGCCGCCGGTCGGCTCGATCATCCGGTTGATCATGCGGAGGGTGGTGGTCTTGCCGCAGCCGGAGGCCCCGACGAGCACCGTGATCTTGCCGTCCGGAATGTCGAGGTTCAGCCCGTCGAGTGCGAGTGTGCCGTCCGGGAAGCGCTTCGTCACATTCTCGAACCTGATCACAGTCCGCCCCTCGGCGCGTCAATGAGACCCACATGCTATCGGCTTTCGGATTCCCGCAAGGTGATCCGCACGACATGAGCTGGTTTCAGCGCCGTGGATAGGGGCAGGATCGCGGCTGTTATGGACTTCTGGCCAGTCGTGATCTTGCTCATCGCGGCGGGGGCGGCGGGCTGGGTCGACGCGGTCGTCGGCGGTGGTGGCCTGCTCCAGCTCCCCGCGCTGCTGCTCGCTGCGCCGGGCATGCCGGTGGCCACCGCCCTCGGTACCAACAAGATGTCTTCCATCGCGGGGACGGTGACGGCGGCAGTCACCTATCTGCGATCCACCAAGGTGGACAAACGGGTGGTCTGGCCCGCGGCGGCGCTGGCTGTCGCCGGCTCGGCGGCCGGAGCCGCCCTGGCGGGCGCGATGTCCTCCGGCGCGCTGCGGCCGATCATCCTCGCCGCGCTGATCGCCGTCGCGGTCTTCGTGACCTTCAAGCCGAACGTCGGCCTGGTCGTCCGGCCGGAGCGGGACACGCCGACCCGCCGGATCCTCGCGATCGCCGTCGCGGGCCTGGCGATCGCCACCTACGACGGCCTGGTCGGGCCGGGCACCGGCACCTTCCTGATCATCGCCTTCACCACGATCCTCGGCACGGACTTCCTCCAGGGTTCCGCGATGGCCAAGGTGATCAACGCGGGCACCAACCTCGGCGCGCTGCTGGTCTTCGTCCCGCAGGGCCACGTCGACTGGAAGCTCGGCCTGGGCATGGCCGCCTGCAACGTCATCGGCGCGCGGCTCGGTGCCAGGACGGCGATCCGGCGCGGCGCCGGCTTCGTCCGGATCGTGCTGATGGTCGTCGTGGGTGCGCTCGTCCTGAAGCTGATCTTCGTCTAAACCCTCATTGTGTACCTGCTGCCACCGCCCCCGATCCCACCAGCGCCCCGGCCGCCGGGCCCCCTGGCTGCCAGCTGAGGTCCCCGGCGACGGGGCAGCGGCACGCGCTTCCCCGGCTTAGAGGTCCTAACTTAATGGCGGTGGTGCTATGGCGAGGTCCAGGAGGCGAGCGGCAAGCAGAATTCGAGGGCGGATACCGGTGTTGTATCCGCCCTCGAATTCTGCGCAGTCCGGTCGTCTTCTGGAGCCGCCAGAGCGCCGCCAGTCATTGAGTTAGGACCTCTTAGGCTGCCCCGATGCCTATCCCGTTGTACTGCCGTGTCCGGAAAGCCACCCCAGCGGATCTTCCCGCCATCGGGGCCATCGACGCGCGCGCCCGCAGCGAGGCGTACGCGGAGATCTTCCCCGCTGACAAGCTCGCCGTGATGACGCCGGAGCTTCGGACGGTGGCCTGGACGGAACGCTGGGAGAAGGAGGCCGGCACCCACACCATGCTGGTCGGGGAACTCGCCGGCACCGTCGCAGGCTTCGTCTACGTCGGACCCGGCAGGGACCCGGAGGTCGGTGACCTCTACGCCCTGCACGTCGACCCCGCGCACCAGGGCGCCGGCGTCGGTACTGACCTGCTCGCCGCCGGGGTGGCTCTCCTCGAAGGCCTCGGGTACGGGAAGCAGTTCCTGATGGTGGCGGAGGAGAACACGCGGGCGGCCCGGTGGTACGAGCGGCACGGCTGGGTCCGGAGCGGCGGGCCGACCGATGAGGTTCCGCCATACCTGCTCTACTTCCGGCACGGCGGCCCTACAGTCACTATGTGAAGCTTGCTCGGCTTTGCGGTGTTGTCCTCTTCGCTGTGACGGCGTGCGGGGTACCAGCCGGCCGGTTCGCGGCTCCGGTACCCGTGGCGGTGACGAGCCCGCCGGCCGTGAAGAGCTTCACCGTCGTGGCGGCCGGTGACCTGCTCGTGCACGAGGGGCTGACAGCGCAGGCGGCAGCCGACGCGCGGGCGGCCGGCCGGGCTGGCCACGACTTCGGGCAGGTACTGGCCGGCATCGCCCCGGTCATCCGCGCCGCCGACCTCGCGGTATGCCACCTGGAGCAGCCGCTGGCGAAGCCGGAGGGCCCGTTCACCGGGTACCCGATCTTCTCCGCGCCGCCCGGGCTGGCCGCTGGTGCCGCCGAGGCCGGGTTCGACGCGTGCTCGACAGCCTCGAACCACTCGCTCGACACCGGAGCGGACGGCATCGACCGGACGCTCGCGGCGCTCGACCGGCAGGGCATCTCGCACGCGGGTACGGCCCGGACGGCCGAGGAGGCGCAGCGGATCCCGATGACGAGCGCGCAGGGCGTGCCGGTCGCGCACCTGTCCTACACGTTCAGCTTCAACGGGATCCCGCTGCCGGAGGGCAGGCCGTGGGCTGCGAACCCGATCGATCCCGGCCGGATACTGGCCGACGCGCGGCGGGCGAAGGCAGCCGGGGCCGAGGTCGTGCTGGTCAGCATGCACTGGGGGACGGAGTACCAGAGCGAGGCCGACCCCGGGCAGACCGGCCTGGCCGCGACGCTGCTCGCCTCGCCGGACGTTGACCTGATCATCGGGCACCACGTGCACGTCGTGCAGCCGATGGCGCGGATCGGCGGCAAGTGGGTCGCGTACGGGCTGAGCAACCTGACGGCCCGGTTCCCCGACGGCTCGCCGGAGCAGACCCAGGACGCGCTGGCCGCCCGGTTCACGTTCAGCCGGACCGGTACGGGGTGGGCGGTCACCCGTGCCGAGGCGATCCCCACGTTCATGGAGTACTACCCGGCTGCCCGCGTCGTGAACCTGGGGGAGGCCATCGCCGGCCCGGCGGCCCCGGCGCAGTACCGGCGGGCGCACGCCCGGATCGCCCGCGTCCTCACCAGCCTCGGCGCGCCGGTGGAAATCCGTACGGCATAAGGAGTTCTGGGCCAAGCGCTCCACACTGGACCGTGCGCGTTTCTGTCGGAGGGCGTATCTATGATGCGCGCATGCCGGAACCCACTGCCCCCGAGATCCTCTCCTTCGACGAAGCCGACGCCCGGCTGGGCGGGGCGCTGTCCGCCGAGCTGGAGGCCTCGTACGAGGAAGTGCTCTTCTTCGACGGCGACCTCACACTCCACGGCGACTTCCTGGACGCCATCAGCACGCTGCGCGTCGCGGACCAGGAGTCTGACGACGAGGACGACGACGAAGAAGAGGGTGACGCCGAGCTGATCGTGGTCGCCGGCAACCTGACCGTCAGCGGCCGGATCGCGCTTTACGAGGACCTGCCGGGGCTCTTCGTCGCTGGCCGCACCGAGGCAGAGACCCTGGAGGCCGGCGACGCCGAGGTCTACATCCACGACGGTTCCTTCACCTACCTGGTGTACGGCGAGTACAACCACGGCAGCCTGCGGACCGGGGTCGTCAGCACGCCGTGGGTCATCGAGTCCGACCACGCGATGGACGTGTCAGCCCCCGGCGCGGTCTGGGTGGACATCTTCGGCGACGCCGGCCACGCCGACTTCGACCGGGACGACATCGCGGACGTGTTCGTGCCGGAGGTCGTCGGCGCGGAGGACGGCGAGCTGCTGGTCGACGAGTTCCTGGAGCGGCTGCGGGCCGGGCTGCCGGTGCTGCTGCCCGGAGCCCGGACGGCGGGCCAGGCCGTGCGCGACCTCCTCGCCCAGGCCCTCGCTGACAGGGCCGAGCACCTGGACCTGACCGGGCGCAAGCTCCAGGAGTTCCCGGCGGCGGTGCTCCAGATGCCGTGGCTGCGCACCCTGATCCTGGACGGCAACCTGATCGGCGAGCTGCCCGAGGCGCTGGGTTCCCTCACCGAGCTGGAGGTCCTGTCGGCGTGCGGCTGCGGGCTCAAGGCCCTGCCCGAGTCGATCAGCGACCTGTCCCGCCTGCGGGTGCTGCGCGTCGCCCGCAACTACCCGGGTGACGAGGGCGCGCTGGCGCTGCCGGCGTCCGTCGGCAAGCTCGCCGCCCTGGAGGAACTCGACATCTCCGGGCTGTCCGGCCGCACCGGCGCGCCGGGCAGGCCAGGAGGGCACCTGCCCGAGCGGACACGGTTCGTCCTGCCGGACAGCTTCGGCAGCCTGGCCGCGCTGCGCAGGCTGGCCGCCGACGGTACCAACGTCGTGTTCCCGGAGTCCGCGCACGGCATGACCAGCGTGGAGGAAGTCTCCATGAGCGCCAGCGGCACCGGGGGTACCTTCCCCGAGGCGGTCACCGCCTTCCCGAACCTCCGCCGGCTCGACCTGAGCCACAACACCTTCGGCACCATCCCCGCCAGCCTGCTCCGCCTGACCCGCCTGGAGGGACTCAACCTCGACGGCAGCCTCGGCATGGTGAACGAGCCCCTTCCGGACCTCGGGAGCCTGCCGGCCCTGCGGGTCCTCGGCTTCAGCGGGCATTCCGGCCACGCGCCCGTGCGGGGGTACCAGTGCCTGACGGAGCTGCTGGGCATGGAGCTGCCCGGGCTGGAGGAGCTGCGGATCGACCGGTGGCACCGGGACGGCAAGCGCGACCGGCTCCAGCTCACGCCCGCCGACCTCGCGGGGCTCGGGAACTTCCGGGGCCTGCGGGCACTCGACCTGTCCTTCAACAGGCTCACGGACCTGCCGCCCGAGTTCGGCACGCTGGGCGGGCTGGTGGTGATCGACCTCAGGTACAACCAGTTCCCGGGGGAGGTGCGGGACCGGATCGCGGCTGCGCACCCGGCCGCCCAGATCGACTTCGACTCCTAGGGGAGCGGGCTACCCGACGTCGGCCCGGTCGGCCGCCTGGGTGCCGGACGTCCAGCCCTCACGGCTGGGGATCTGCACCTGGGTGGTCGTCAGGTCGGGGTAGCTGTCCTGCACGGCCTTCTCCACCGCGCCCATCCAGCGGACCGGCAGGTCGAGCCCCGCCACCACTGCGGACAGCCGCTCGCCGATCCGCTCGGCGTAGGCGATGAGGAACGAGTCGCGGAAGGCCGGCGTGTCCGCCCGCCCGTACTGCCTGCGGGACCGTGCCGCCCGCATCATCGCCTTCGTGCCCTGGATGATCAGCGACTGGTACAGCAGCTCGCAACCCTCCACGTCGGACGGATAGCCGAAGAGCGTCCCGTAGCCCTCCGACCAGACCATCCGGCACCGGTTGGCCTGGGCCACCCGGTCGAGCAGCAGCGCCTTGGCCTGCGCGTGCGGGGCAGGCAGGTCGACGCGGCGGCTGACCGGGCCGATGATCTCCTCGGCCTCGACGCTCTCGATGCCCAGGCGGGCCATCAGCTCCTGCGCCTTGGCGGTCAGCGCCTCCGCCTCGGCCTCGAACGTGGTCGACTCGGCCTTGCGGAGCAGGGCGCGTACCTTGTCGATCATGCGCTGCTCGGTCACCAGCCGAGCGTAGCCGTTGGCCAAACCAGGGGCGGGACGGTGCCCAGCTGGCTAGGGTTGGGCGGTATGTCGGGTGACGTGTCGATCGGGGTGGCCCCCGCGCCGCCAGAGCCGGTACCGCACTGGGAGCCGCCGCCACGCAACTGGCGGAACCGGGTGCCGAAGGTCTTCGCCGCGATCTTCACCGTCGTGGCCGTGATCTGCGCGCTGGCCGCGATCAGCGCGGCGATGCGCCGGGGCATCCAGCCGGTCCGCAGCTCGATCGACTACTTCTTCCTGCCGGCCCCCGCCAACCTCGGGTACGCCGTCCTGATGGGTGTCCTGGCGGCGGCCATCGCCCGCCGGAAGCGGATCGCCTGGTGGGGCCTGGTCATCCTGCTGAGCCTCCAGCTGCTCGCCGACCTGCTGTTCGGCCTGTTCATCGGCCTCTACCTGGGCAACGAGGAACTCAAAGCCGAGATCGACGCCGAGGGCGGCATCGAGCGCTGGGAGATGGCAGCTGTCGCCGTCAACATCGTGCTGACCCTGGTCATGCTGGTCGTCCTGCTGCTGTCGCGGCGGGAGTTCTACGCGCGGGCCCGCAAGGCGAGCTTCGCCAAGGCGCTCGGGGTCTTCGCCGGGCTCCAGGTGCTGTTCATGACGCTCGGCTTCGGGCTGGTGTCGGCGTTCCCGGGCAGCCTCCAGGGTGCGGGAGCCCGGCTCACGTACACGATCGGGCGGGTACTGCTCGGCGGGCTGCTGTTCGACTTCCGCCGGGACGGCAAGGCGCCAGGCTGGGTCAGCCTCGTGCTGGGCCTGTTCGGGGCGATCGCGCTGCTGGCGGCCGTGTGGGTGCTGTTCCGCTCGCAGCGGGCGCGGGCAGTGCTGCCGGTCGCTGACGAGGCGCGGATCCGGGGGCTGCTGGCCGGGTACGGGGAGGACGACTCGCTCGGCTACTTCGCGACCCGCCGCGACAAGTCCGCGATCTTCGCGCCGAACGGCCGGGCTGTCGTCACGTACCGCGTCGAGTTCGGCGTGTCCCTGGCCAGCGCCGACCCGATCGGTGACCCCGAGGCCTGGGACGCGGCCATCGTGGCCTGGCTCGACCACTCCCGCCGCTTCGGCTGGGTACCGGCCGTGATGGGCGCATCCGAGACTGGCGCGACGGCATACGCCCGGGCCGGCCTCAAGGTCATACAGCTCGGCGACGAAGCGATCCTGTACCCGCGCGAGTTCACGCTCGACGGCCGCGAGATGCGCCCCGTCCGGCAGGCCGCGAACCGGATCGAGCGCGCCGGCTACACCGCGCGCATCCGCCGCCACGCCGACATCCCGGAGGCCGAGCTGACCGAGGCTGCCCGGCTGGCCGTCGCCTGGCGGGACACCGACGCCGAGCGCGGGTTCTCGATGGCGCTGGGCAGGCTGGGCGACCCCGCCGACGGGCGCTGTGTGCTCGTCGAGGCGATGGGGCCGTCCGGGCAGCCGGTCGCGTTGCTGTCCTTCTCGCCGTGGGGCAGCAAGGGCCTGTCACTCGACCTGATGCGCCGCGACCGCGAGGCTGACAACGGGCTGATGGAGTTCATGGTCGCCCAGCTGATGGCCGCGTGCGGCGGGCTGCGCGTCGAGCGCGTCTCGCTCAACTTCGCCGTCTTCCGGGCCGTCTTCGAGGAGGGCGCCCGGATCGGAGCCGGCCCGATCCTGCGCGCCTGGCGCCGGCTGCTGCTCTTCTTCTCCCGGTGGTGGCAGCTCGAATCGCTGTACCGGTCCAACGCCAAGTACCACCCCGAGTGGATTCCCCGGTACCTGTGCTTCGGCGAGCGGCGCGAGCTGGCGAAGATCGGGATCGGGGCGGCCATCGCCGAAGGGTTCCTCCCGATCGCCGGCAAGCACTCCGCGACCCTGCACACCGGCAGCCCCGAGGGCCTGCACGAGCTGATTCCGGCGTACCTGCCGGTCGCGGCCCCCGTCGCCGAGGTCAAGCTGCCCGAGCAGATGCGCGTCCGGCTGGCCAAACTGGACGCGATCCGCGCGGCGGGCACCGAGGCCTACCCGGTGACGTACCCGGTCACGAACACGTGCGCCGAGCTGACCGCCGAGTACGGCGACCTCGAACCAGGGGCGATGACCGGCCGGCGCGTCGCACTGGCCGGCCGCGTCGTGCTGCTCCGCGACCACGGCAAGCTCACCTTCGCCACGCTGCGGGACTGGTCCGGCGACATCCAGATCATGCTCCGGGGCGACGTACTGGGGCGCTGGCGGTCCGATGTGGACCTCGGGGACTGGGTCGGCGTGGCCGGCGAGGCCGGCAAGTCGCGGCGCGGCGAGCTGTCCGTCTTCGCCGACGAGTGGACGCTGACCGCGAAGTGCCTGCGGCCGTTGCCGGACAAGCACGCCGGGCTGACCGACCCGGAGGCGCGGGTACGGCAGCGGTACGTCGACCTGATCATCAACCCGGAGGCGCGGGCCACCCTGAAGGCCCGCAGCGCCGTGATCCGCTCGCTCCGGAACACGCTGGACGACAACGGGTTCATCGAGGTCGAGACGCCGATGCTCCAGGCCATCCACGGCGGGGCGAACGCCCGGCCGTTCACGACGCACATCAACGCGTACGACATGCGGCTCTATCTGCGGATCGCCCCTGAGCTGTACTTGAAGCGGCTCGCGGTGGGTGGCGTGGAGCGCGTGTTCGAGCTGGGCCGGACCTTCCGGAACGAGGGTGTGTCGTTCAAGCACAATCCCGAGTTCACGATGCTGGAGGCGTACCAGGCCTACGCGGACTACATGACGATGCTCGACCTGACCCGGCGGCTGATCCAGGACGCGTGCTTCGCGGCCCGGGGCACGCTGGTGACGGCGAACGGCGCCGACCTGTCCGGGGACTGGCCCGTGATCGCGGTCAACGACGCCATCTCGGCCGCGCTGGGGGAGGAGGTGAGCCCATCGTCCACAGTGGCCGAACTACAGCGGCTGTGTGAGGCGAAGGAGATCCCCTTCGACCCGAAGTGGGGGCACGGGGCACTGATCCTGGAGATGTACGAGCGGCTCGTCGAACACGACACCCAGCAGCCCACGTTCTACAAGGACTTCCCGACGGACGTGTCGCCCCTGACCCGCCAGCACCGCGACGACCCGCGCCTCGCGGAACGCTGGGACCTCGTCGCGTACGGGACGGAGCTGGGGACCGCGTACTCGGAGCTGATCGACCCGGTCGAGCAGCGCCGCCGCCTGACCGAGCAGTCGCTCCTCGCGGCCGGCGGCGACCCCGAGGCGATGGAACTGGACGAGGACTTCCTGACCGCGCTGGAGTACGCGATGCCCCCGACCGGCGGGCTCGGGATCGGCGTGGACCGGATCGTCATGCTGATCACGGGCGGCACGATCCGCGAGACGCTGCCGTTCCCGCTGGTCAAGCCACGGTGAACGGTGATCAGTCCCAGCCGAGCATGGCCACGATCGCGATCAGCGGCGGCACGCTCGACCCGATCGTGCCGATCACGCTCCCGCCACGCGGCTTCCAGTACCCGAGCAGGTCGGCCACGCCCATCGCGAGGCTGGCCAGGACCATGTAGGACAGCACGGTCAGCACGACGGCACGCCCCGCTGTCGCGTGGCCGTTCCACACCATGATCAGGCCGGTCAGGCCCCCGATCCCGGCCAGAGCGTTCCGGAAACCGACCACGAAGCCCCACATCCGGATGTCACTGATGTTGTCGGCCTCGACATGCAGGAACCTGCGGGCGAACGGCTTGTCGATCAGGAACATCTCCAGGGGCGCGGCCCCGAGGTAGGCCACGACGCTGACCAGGGTGGCGATCTGGGCAACAGTGTTCACGGCACAGGTCCTTCCGCGACGGAGCCCGTGAACCGGATCCCCGCCGTGCCGCCCCGGCCCAGCAGGCCCGGCGCGACACGCCGAGTGCTCCAGCCCAGCCCGGCCAGCAGCCAGGCACCCTCAGTATCCCAGCCGGAGCCTCGGCGGCATATACCCAGCTCAAGACCACTATCGCCGGAGGTTCGGGCTGTGGGTCAGAGCAGTTTGTACGACCATCTGACAGCAGCAGAGGTGCACGAGGGGCGGAGGGTTGTGCCGTCGTGGCGTTCGACCACGGGCTGGTGGTCTTCGAGCTGGATCGTCTCGCCCTCGCGCAGGAAGAGGGCGCGGTCGAGCGTGATGAGCAGGCAGCTGTTGTTGACCATGATGTCCCTGATCATCAGGTTCTTCGGGGCGGTGATCCGGTCTCCGTGCAGCTGCATGCGCACATGGTGGCATGGGGTCGGCTGAGGTGACGTCCCGCGGGTTCCTTGCTGGGCTGGGGCTCGGCGTGGCCGGGTGGGTTCCGGGGCGGCGGGGCCGGCAGGGCCCGGGAGCACCGGAACGGGGTGGCCGCGGGAGGCAGCGCCGTCCGGGCGGTAGCCCGGGGGAGGCGCTGCCGTTGCGGCCGGGGCGGCCGCTCGGGGCCGGACGTGGGGGACCGCTGGCCTGGCAGCCGGGGTGCAGCGACGGGGGCTCCGGTGCCCGGGGGCGCGGGGTTGCTGTGCGCGGCCGGGTGCGCCCGTTCCGGGTACAAAATCAGATCTTGGGTTTTGTTGTGTCCAGCGCTGCGCGGCTCAGAACAGGGCAGCCGATCAGTTGCTCCAGGGCTCTGCGCTGCCGGTCGGTCACGTCGTTGCAGAACACGACCGCCACGGCCTGAGTGTGAGCCTGGGCTGCGGCGATCTCACGGATCTTCCCGTGGCTCATCAGGGTTCGTGAGGAGTACGGCTGATCCAGGTTGGCGCGGCCTCCCGGCGCGTCGCCTCGCCTGCCTCCAGAGATCCCGCGCCGCTGAAGGAACCGGCCAGCCACCGTGCCGCCCATGCTTTCAACCAGGGCGGCCAGGTCGTCCAGTGCCAGCCAGGGTTCCTTGACCTTGGCCGAGAACAGGCCTGCGATCAGCACGCTGCTCCCGGCCATCGTGACGAGATCCGGAACGGCGGCACGGCCCGGGGCATGCTGGGGTACCCGATGGGCCTTCCACCGCCGTGTCACCGGCACACCATAGCCCGCCAGCCACGGAGGTCAGCTCGGTTCAGGCCCACCACGTCGAGTGGGTGATCAGGTCGAAGCCGAGGGACTCGTAGAGGGGGCGGCCGGGCTTGGCGGCCACCAGGGCGACGGGCAGGCCGGCGGCGAGGTCGAGGACGGCGTACATCAGGGCGCGGCCGACGCCACGGGAGCGGTGCTCGGGGAGGGTGCTCATCCAGTACACGCCGAGGGTCTGGCCATTGCCGACGGTGAGGCAGGCGCCGGCGGCGACGCCGTCGATCTCCGCGAGGAAGAAGCCGGTGCCCTGCTGGTCGAGCATCGCGGGCGGGAAGGCCTGGGCGGGGACGTAGGGCGCGAACGGTTCGAGGGGGAAGCCTTCGACGATGACCCGTTCGGCGGTCGCCAGCGACGCGGCGTCCACGCGCCTGACCGTCACGCCCGGGATCTCGCGGCGGTCGAGGGCCTTCGGGTACCGGATCATCACCGGGAGCTGGCGCGGCGTGAGGCCCAGTGCCGGGTCGGGCGTGAGGGCGCTGAACGGGTCCTCGACCACCACCTCGCCGCCGTCCGCGCGCCAGGCGGCGGCGAGCGCGGTCAGCTCCGCGACCTCGTCAGCCCCGGGCGTGCCGGAGCGCAGCAGGATCCTGGGCGTGCCGGGCTCGGCCGGGCCGCAGGCGAGGAACCCTGGCCGGTCGGCCAGCAGCCGGCCGCCGGCCCTGGCCATCGCCGTCCACATCGACGCGAAGCTTTCGGTGGCCAGGTACAGCTCGGCGGGGTACACCTCGGAGATCTTGATCATGAAACCAGACTAGATCGTGAGCGGCTCAGCTGGCAGGGCCAATCGCCCCGCCTGAGCCTGGGCCAATCGCGAAACTACGCATTCCCCGGAAAACAGCCCCATCCCTCATGGAGGATCGAAAGGTCTGGGGAAGAGCCGGCGGTGGTGGCAGCGGAAGGGGACGGCCGTGGCGGAACGGCGCGCGCACCCGTGGCGGCAGGTGACCGCCCTCGGGGTGATCCTGGTCGGGCTGTGGGCTCTGGTGCTGTTCACCGGCCCCGGCAAGATGTGGTCCAAGGACCGGCTCAGCCCCCGGCTCGGCCTCGACCTGGTCGGCGGGACGACGCTGACGCTCATCGCCCGTACGCCCGACGGCAAGCCGCCGTCGGCGTCCAGCCTGGAGCAGGCCCGGCAGATCATCGAGAACCGGGTCAACGGCCTCGGCGTCGCCGAACCCGAGGTCGTCACCGAGGGCGACTCGAACATCAAGGTGTCCGTCGCCGGGTCCGGCGGGGACGCGATCAAGCAGGTGGGGCAGCCGGCCCAGCTCAAGTTCCGCAAGGTACTCGGCGGGGTGCAGTCTGATCCGGCGGCACCAGCCCCGCCGGCCAGTCCACAGGGGACGGTCACGCTCGACCAGGTGACGGCGAAGCTCGGCGCGGCCTGGCCCGTCGCGCAGGCGCTGACCTCGCCGCAGGACGGAACCGCCAAGGCTGCCGAGCTCGCACCCTTCGGGACGCTGAGCGGGCGCGAGGTCGCCGTACTGCCAGCCGCTGTCCAGTTCAACGTTCCGACCGTGAACTGCCGCCAGCTCGGCGAACGGCCCCCGGGCAGCGTGGACGATCCCGCCGTGCAGGTCACGGCGTGTGACGGGGCGACGAAGTACCTGCTGGACATCGCGAAGGTCGTCGGCACGGACGTGTCCGGCTCCAACTTCGCCTTCGACAACGGGTGGAAGGTGACGCTGACCTTCACGTCCGGCGGGCAGCAGAAGTGGACGGACCTGACCAGGGAGGCGTACGCGAACGGCGAGGCCAACCAGGTCGCCATCGTCCTCGACAACACCATCGTCTCCGCCCCGCGCATCCAGAACGTGATCACCGGGGACGCCGAGATCACCGGCGGGTTCGGCAGGCGGGACGCGGAGCTGCTGAGCAACCAGCTCAAGTACGGCGCGCTGCCCCTGACCTTCGAGCAGGGCGAGGCGAACTCGATCTCCGCGACGCTCGGTACCGAGCAGCTCCGGGCCGGCCTCCTCGCCGCAGGCATCGGCATGGCCCTCGTCCTCCTCTACGCGCTGTTCTACTACCGGCTGCTCGGCACCGTCATCATGGGCAGCCTCGTGATCTCGGCGCTGCTCACGTACGCGGCGCTCGTGCTGCTCGGCCGGTCGATCGGGTTCACGCTGACGCTCGCGGGCATCGCCGGTTTCATCGTGTCGCTCGGTGTCGCGGCCGACTCGTTCGTCATCTACTTCGAACGGCTCAAAGACGAGATCCGGGAAGGGCGGACGCCGCGCAGCGCCGTCGACCGGGCCTGGGTCCGCGCCCGCCGGACGATCATCTCCGCGAACGTGGTCACCATCGGCGCCGCGGTCGTGCTCTACCTGGTCTCCGTCGGCGCGGTGAAGGGCTTCGCCTTCGCGCTCGGCCTGGCCACGATCCTCGACCTGCTGGTCGTCTTCCTCTTCCGGCACCCGATGATGACCGTCCTGGCCAGGATGCGGGCGTTCCTGTCGCCCCGGGTCTCCGGGCTCGGCCGCGTCCTGCACTCCCAGGGGGAGAAACAGACCTTCTTCGCGAAGCTGTACCGGGGCGAGGCCGGCCTCGACATCGTCGGCAGGCGCAAGCTCTGGTACGGCATCGTGGCGGCCTTCGTCGTGCTCGCGATCGTCAGCTTCGTGTGGCGCGGCTTCCACCTGGGCATCGAGTTCAAGGGCGGCAACTCCTTCCAGGTACCGGCGGCGAACCTCACCCTCGACCAGGCCCGCGACGCCGTCGGCAAGGCCGGCGCCACAGTCGTGTCCGCCCAGCGGGTCGGCGGCGCGACCCCGACCTACCTGGTCCGGACAGCGCCCCTCACCGCAGCCAGGACGCTCGAGGTGAAGAACGGCGTCGCCACCGCCCTCAAGCTCACCCCCGAGCAGGTCTCCGACAACCGGGTCAGCGCGGCCTGGGGCTCACAGATCACCAAACGCGCGCTGCTCGGCCTGCTGATCTTCCTGGCGCTCGTGATCGCGTACCTGGTGATCCGGTTCGAGTGGCGGATGGCGGTCGGCGCGATAGCCTCGCTGCTGTTCGACCTGCTCGTGGCCGCGATGGTGTACTCACTGGCGGGCTTCGAGGTCTCCCCGTCCACAGTGATCGGCATGCTGACCATCCTCGGCTTCGCGCTGTACGACGTGGTGGTCGTCTTCGACAAGGTGCACGAGAACACGGAACGTGTGCTGTCCGGCACCCGCCGTACCTACGCCGAGGCGGCAAACCTCGCTGTCAACCAGACCCTCATGCGCTCGATCAACACGTCGGTCATCGCGCTGCTGCCCGTCGCCGGCATGCTCTTCATCGGGGTCGGCTTCCTCGGCGCCGGTACCCTCAAGGACCTCGCCCTCGTGCTCTTCGTCGGCATGGCCACCGCGGTGTTCTCGTCGATCCTGCTCGCCACGCCGATCACCGTCGACCTCAAGTACCTCGACAAGCGGGTCAGAGCCCACGACCTGCGGGTCAGGTCCCGCAGGCAGGCGGCGGCAGCGTAGCCTGCCTTCGTGCTGACTGTGTCGACCGTGAACGTCAACGGCCTGCGGGCCGCAGCTCCCAAGGGCTACACCGAGTGGCTGGCCTCCACCAGCGCCGATGTCGTCTGCCTCCAGGAAGTCCGTGCCGAGGCGCACCAGATCCCCGACGAGGTCCGCAACCCGGAGGGCTGGCACGCCCTCTACGCCCCGTCCGTCGCCAAGGGGCGGGCTGGTGTGGCCGTGCTCACCCGGGCCGCGCCGGAGGGCAGCCGGATCGGCTTCGGGTCTGAGGAGTTCGACCTGTCCGGCCGGTACCTCGAAGTGGACCTGCCCGGCCTGACCGTCGCCAGCCTCTACCTGCCCTCCGGTGAGACCGGCACCGAGCGGCAGGACGAGAAGGAACGCTTCATGAAGGAGTTCTACTCCTACCTGGTCGCGCTGCGGCAGCGCGCGGCGTCCGAGGGCCGCGAGGTGCTGGTCTGCGGCGACTGGAACATCGCGCACCGCGAGATCGACCTGAAGAACTGGAAGACCAACCAGAAGCAGGCCGGCTTCCTCCCCGAGGAGCGGGAGTGGCTGGGCAAGGTCTTCGCGCCCGAGGACGGCGGCTACACCGACGTCTTCCGCACCCTGCACCCGGAAGGCCCCGGCCCCTACACCTGGTGGTCCTACCGGGGCCAGGCCTTCAACAACGACGCCGGCTGGCGGATCGACTACCACGTCAGCACCCCGGGCCTGGCCGCCAGGGCCACCGCGGCCCGGGTGGAACGGGTGGAGTCCTACGACCAGCGCTGGTCGGATCACTCCCCGGTCACCATCACCTACTCGGCCGTTTAGCGGCCGTTTAGACCCGCTGAGAGCGAATCTGGACTGCGCGGCGCGGGCTTCCACGTACAACACCGGTACGAGGAAGCCCGCGCCGCTTGCCAGATTCGCTCTCAGCGGGCCACTTCGCCTCAGATCAAGAGCGTCAGATCAAGAGCGTCAGGCGGGCAGGGTCCAGTCGACCGGGTCGGCGCCTTGCTCGGCCAGGAGCTGGTTGGCCCGGGTGAAGGGCTTGTGCCCGAAGAAGCCACGGTCGGCGGACATCGGGCTCGGGTGCACGGCCTCGATCCTCGGCGTGTCGCCGAGCAGCGGGCGCAGCGACTGGGCGTCACGGCCCCACAGGATCGCCACCAGCGGGCGCTGGCGGGCGACGAGCGCGCGGATCGCCTGGTCGGTGACCTTCTCCCAGCCCTTGTTCTTGTGCGCGCCCGGGGTGCGCGGGGCTGTCGTCAGCGAACGGTTGAGCAGCAGGACACCCTGCTTCGTCCACGGGGTCAGGTCGCCGTTGGCAGGCTTGGGCAGGCCGAGATCCTCGCAGTACTCCTTGAAGATGTTCACGAGGCTCGGCGGGATGCGCCGGGTCTCCGGCGACACCGAGAAGCTGAGCCCGACGGCGTTGCCGGGGGTCGGGTAGGGATCCTGGCCGACCAGGAGCACCTTCACCTCGTCGAGAGGCTGCGTGAAGGCGCGGAGCACGTTCTCCCCGGCCGGCAGGTACTCCCGCCCGGCGGCGATCTCGGCACGCAGGAAGTCGCCCATCTTGGCGATCTGCTCGGACACGGGCTCCAGGGCCTCGGCCCAGTCGGAGCTGACAAGTTCAGACAAAGGGGCTGCCACGGCGAGTGACTTTACCGTCCGGGTACGACAAGACCAAAAGCCGCGCTGGTCAGAGTGCCCGCGAGGCCCGGTCCACACCGGACGGAGCCGGGTCCCGCTGGGCGGCGCGGGACCCGGCCGGTGACACTCCGCGCGGTCAGGCGGTCTGAGCCGCGTTGTAGAGGTTCTGCGCGTCGGCCGCGAAGTACGGGCCGAACATGTACTTGGTGGAGAAGTTGTACTTGAAGCTGTTCACCGAGTTCAGCGTGCCGGTGCCTGCTGACTCGCTGAACGACAGGAACCACGGGCCGCCGCTGGCCCCGCCGGTCATGTTGCACGTCAGCCCGAGGTCACCCGTCCCGAGCCACTCGTTGAACGCCTTGCCGGAGCAGTAGATCAGCTTCGAGCCGTCGTACGGAGCGGCGGCCGGGTAGCCGTAGGCGTACATGTTCTGCTGCTTCGGCTGGTTGAACGCGATGCCCTGGCCGCCGACCACGTCGGTCAGGTTCGCGCCGTCGAGCTGGCTGACGACGGCCGCGCCGATGTCGTAGCTGATGTTCTCGCTGGCCACCCACTGCGGGGTCGCCTTGAGTGACCGGGCGGCCCAGGTGCCGTATGGCCGGTTGCCGTTGTCGTAGCCGGGCACGAAGACCCAGTTGGTGTGCCAGGCGCCCTGGTACTTCACGCAGTGCCCGGCGGTGATCACCGTGCTCTTGTTGGTGCTGGTGACAGCGCTGCCGGAGCAGGAGGCAGTGCGGTCACCCATCGTGAAGAACACCCGGCCGGTCGTCTTGACCACGGCTCCGCCGCCCGTCCACGGGCCGCCGGCGTTCGGGATGGCGGTGGGCGAGACGGAACTCGGCGTGCCGGTGGCCACCTTGCCCGGCCTGACGTTCACCGTGATGGCGTCCATCGGCGTGGCCGAGCGCATGCGCTCGGCCGTCCAGAACGCGGCGGCCTGCTGCTGCGCGCCGGCGCTGACCAGTGTGGACGGATCTGCGGCCTGGGCAGGGGCTCCGCCGCCGAGCAGGCTCGCGCCGACAGCTGCCAGGACCGAGAACGTTGAGAGAAGCTTCCTCTTCATTGACCACTCTCCATGAGGGGGAAGGACAGTGGCAGTGAAGATAGTGGAAACTTTTCATGTTTTTCTAGTGACGATCGTCGATATGGCACAAGGGGCGGCTCGCCCCAGCCGTCCACACAGGCCCAGCGCACCCTTGCGTGCCCCTTGCCTCGTGACATTCCCGGCGCGGGACCTTGACTCGGGGATTGTGGACAAATCTAAATATGCGTAGGTCTTACAAGCCCGTTAACTCCACCCCTCACTAGGAGTGAACATGTCCGCAAGCAAGTTCGTCCGTGGCCTGCGCAACCTGGCCGTTCTCACCGTGGTCGCCGCTGGCGCGCTGGTCGGCGCCGGTTCCGCGGCGACGGCAGCTCCCGCGCAGCCGGCCGCCCCGCTGGCCGTCCGCAACCTGGTCTACAACGCCAGCGGAGCCGGCGAGTACCGCACGACCTTCGACCAGGCCGCGCAGATCTGGGACAGCCGGGTCAACAACATCACGCTGCGGTCCGGCTCCGGAGCCACGATCAACGTGTACGTGACCAACAGCGGTGGCTCGCGCGCCTACGTGAACGGCCTCGGCCGTGGCACCATCTACATCGACCGGACCCAGGTCAACCAGGGCCACAGCCCGCTGCGCATCCTGTCGCACGAGCTCGGCCACATCCTCGGCCTGCCGGACAACTACAACGGCGTGTGCTCGCAGCTGATGTCGGGCGGCAGCGCCGGCACCTCCTGCACGAACCCGTACCCGAACTCCACCGAGGTCTCCCGGGTCGAGTACCTGTTCCGCAACGGCCTCGTCGCGAGCCGCGAGGCCTTCACCGGCACCAGCCGCGTCTACTAGCAGTGCCGGCCCGCTGAGAGCGTCGACGCGCGCTCTCGGCGGGCCACTTCAGCTCAGATCACGAGCAGAAGATCAAGAACTGATCAGTGGTACTCGTGGCCGCCAGCGGATCCTCCCGCCGCTGGTGGCCTTCCGCGTGCCGGTGCGCCGAAACCCGGCGGCGGTGCGGCGTACGGCGGAGCTAGGCTGCTGATCATGGGTCTGCTCCGCTCCGTGAACGTCGGCAAGCCAACCACCTCCGAGCACGCCGACCTCGGCGTGACCGGCATCGTCAAGCTCCCAGCCGGCGGGCCGGTCGCCGTCGCGGCACCGGGGCCGAAGGGTACCGGCGGGAGCGGGCTGGCCGGGGACACCGTCTGCGACCTGCGGCACCACGGCGGCAACGACCAGGCCGTGTACGCGTACGCCCGCGAGGACCTCGACATGTGGGCAGCGGAACTCGGCCGGGAGCTGACCGACGGCATGTTCGGCGAGAACCTGACCACCGAGGGCCTCGACCTCACCGGCGCGCGGATCGGCGAGCGCTGGCGGGTCGGCGGCGAGCTCGTGCTGGAGGTGTGCGCGGCGCGTATCCCGTGCCGGACCTTCGCTGGCTGGCTGGAGGAGCGCGGCTGGGTCAAGCGCTTCACGCAGAAGGCTGTGACCGGCGCGTACCTGCGGGTCATCGAGCCCGGCGTCATCGCGGCCGGCGACACCATCGAGGTCATCCACCGGCCGGAGCACGACGTCACCGTCAGCCTGGTCTTCCGGGCGCTGACCACGGAACGTCACCGTCTTCCGGAGCTTCTCCCGGCCATCGACACCGTCCACCACGAGACACGCGAGAAGCTGGCCCTTCTGTAACCCGCGAGCCCTGGCCAGGCCTGGCGCTGGCCCTTTGGCGTACGAGTACTCTCGTGCGGATGATCTTGGATGAAGTAACTGACGTGCTCCGCAGCTGGGCAAAGGGCCTGGCTGCTGTCAGGCGCAACTCCGTGCCCGTCGAGACCGCCTGGGGCCTGCGGATCGACGAGGTCCGGCCGAAGACCCGCGCCCGCTGTCTGGTGTTTCGCGACGACCTCGACGCGGTGCGCAGCGCGGCGGCGGAGGCGACCGCGCCGCACGGTGTGATCATCGTTGCCGCCGCCGAGGACGCGGTAGCCGCCCTGCTCGGGCCGGCCTGGCAACGCACGCCGCCGGAGCCGCTCATGACGACCACGCTGCGGCAGGGCGCGCCGAGCGTGCCCGCTGGCTATGACCTCAGCACCACGATCGACGCGGGCGTCATCAACGTGCGGGTGCATTGCGAGGGCGAGGTCGCCGCGGCGGGATACACCGCCGTGGTGGACGGAATCGCCGTCGTGGACCGTGTCGGCACCGAACCCGCACACCAGCGCCGCGGCCTGGGCACAGCGGTGATGAACGCACTCACCGTCGCAGCCATGGACCACGGTGCCGTGACCGCAGCGCTCCACGCGACGGAGGAAGGGCGTGCCCTCTACGAGGGCCTCGGCTGGCAACTGCGCTCAAGGATCACCAGCTTCACTCACGAGGCATGATCTGACGAGTGTGGCGGCGAGCTGGCGGATGAGGTGGGCGGCTTCTGTGACCTGCGGGCCCTTCTGGAACGGGACGGCCACGGCTAGGCTCCGGCGGCATGACGTATTCGATCGTGGCCAGGTCGGCTGACGGCCAGTCGTTCGGGGTCGCCGTGGCCAGCAAGTTCCTCGCCGTGGGCATGGCGGTGCCAGCTGCCGAGGCTGGGGCTGGCGCGCTCGCCACCCAGGCCGCGGCCAACCTCGCGTACCGGCAGCAGGGCCTCACCCTCCTGCGCACCGGCGTACCGGCAGCTGGCGTCGTGGCCGGGCTGACCGCCGCCGACGAGGGCCGGGCCGACCGGCAGCTCGGCGTGGTCGGGCCGGCTGGCGACGGTGCCTCGTACACGGGGGTGTCCTGCCACGGCTGGGCCGGCGGGCTGACCGGCGACGGGTACGCGATCCAGGGCAACATCCTCTCCGGCCCCGAGGTCGTGGCCGCGATCGAGCGGTCCTGGCTGGACTCGGCCGGCCTGCCCTTCGCCGACCGGCTCCTGCGTGCGCTCAAGGCCGGCGAGGACGCTGGCGGCGACCGGCGGGGCCGGCAGAGCGCGGCGATCCTCGTGGTCACGCCGGGCGGCGGGTACGGCGGCGGCAGTGACGTGTCCGTGGACCTGCGGGTGGACGACCACGCCGAGCCGGTCGCCGAGCTGATCCGGCTGCACGGCCTGCACGAGCTCTACTTCGGCCGGTCCGACCCGGCCGAGCTGCTGCCCCTCGAAGGCGAGCTGGCCACGGAGGTCAGCGTCCTGCTGGCGAAGCTCGGGTACGAGAGCCTGGACAGCTGGGCCGGCGTGGAGAACCTCGAGGAGCGGCTGGCCGGCGGGCTGATCGATCCGGTGGTACTGGATGTGCTCCGTACGGCCGCCTTGAGAGGATAGTCCCCGCAAGGACTGAGAACGAGCAGCAGCCGAAAGGGGCGCAACTATGACCGCCACCCGTGTCGCGAGTACCCACTGGGAAGGTTCCCTGCTGGAGGGCAACGGCCAGATCAGCCTGGACTCGTCGAAGCTCGGTTCCTTCGACGTGACCTGGGCTTCCCGGGCCGAGAGCCCCGAGGGCCGGACCAGCCCGGAGGAGCTGCTCGCCGGCGCGCACACCACGTGCTTCCTCATGGTGCTGACCAACCTGCTCACCAAGGCCGGCCACACCGTCGCCAGCCTGGACGCCTCGGCGGAGGTGGACTTCGTGCCCGGTACCGGCATCACGGAGATCCGGCTCTCGGTGCGCGGCGACGTCCCCGGCCTGGGCGAGGAGGAGTTCGTCTCCACCGCGCAGCAGGCGAAGGAGAACTGCCCGGTCAGCAAGGCCCTGGCGGGCGTTCCGTCGATCACGCTGGACGCCAAGCTGGTGTAGCGGCATCAACGTGGGACCCCTCACGTCGTAATAGCGGAGTGAGGGGTCCCACGTGGTGTCAGGGGCTGGTCAACAGTTCAGCCTTGGCTGTACAGTTCACGCCATGCTGACAGTAGCGACGCATCTTGACGCGATGGCCAGGGTCGGCCGGGCGCTCGCCGACGAGACCCGGTGCCGGATCCTGGTCGAGCTGACCGCCGGGCCCGCGTACCCGAGTGAGCTGGCCGGGCGGCTGGGCGAGTCCCGGTCGAAGATCAGTAACCATCTGGCCTGCCTGCGCGGCTGTGGCCTGGTCGTGGCCGGCTGGGAGGGCCGCAAGGTGCGGTACGAGATCGCCGATCCCCAGCTCACCCACGCCCTCAAGGACCTGCTCGGCGTCGTGCTCGCCGTGACGGACCACGAGCACGAGAACCACGAGCACGACGGTACCGATGCGGGGGAGCAGCGGTGACCCACGACCACTCCCACTCCCACGGCGACAGCCACGCCGGACACAGTCACGGTGTCTCCGCCGACGCCGACCGGCGCTGGCTGACCGCAGCCCTCGCCCTGATCACCGGGTTCATGGCGATCGAGGTCGTGATCGCTGTCGCGGCCCAGTCGCTGGCCCTGCTGTCCGACGCCGCCCACATGCTCACCGACGCGGCGGCCATCGTCCTGGCGCTGGTCGCGATGCGGCTGGCGGCGCGTCCGCCCCGCGGCGGGTACACCTTCGGGCTGAAGCGGGCCGAGATCCTGTCCGCACAGGCCAACGGCCTGACGCTGCTCCTGCTCGGTGCCTGGCTGGCCTACGAGTCCGTCGAGCGGATCATCGACCCGCCGGAGGTCAAGGGTGGCCTGGTGCTGGCCACGGCCCTGGCGGGCATCGTGGTCAACGTGGCCGCTGCCTGGTGCATGAGCAAGGCCAACCGCTCCAGCCTGAACGTCGAGGGTGCCTACCAGCACGTCCTCAACGACCTGTACGTCTTCATCGCCACCGCGATCGCCGGCCTGATCGTCGTGGTCACCGGCTTCACCCGGGCCGACGGCATCGCCACGCTGATCGTGGTGGGCTTCATGGTCAAGGCTGGTGTCGGCCTGCTCCGCGAGTCCGGCCGCATCCTGCTGGAGGCCGCGCCCGCCGGCCTCGACCCGGAGACCCTGGGCGGGGAGCTGGCCGCGCTGCCCGGCGTCGTCGAGATCCACGACCTGCACGTCTGGCAGATCACCTCGGGCCAGGCAGCGATGTCCGCGCACGTTCTGGTGGTGCCGGAGGCCGACTGCCACGCGGTACGGGCCGACATCGAGACCTTCATGCGTAAGCAGCACCACCTCGGGCACACCACGCTCCAGGTCGACCACTGCGGAGCGGAGGAGCTGGCCGACGAGCACTGCACCGACGCCCACGGCCAGGTGTACCGGGCCTAGCGGTTCAAGTCCTCACACGATCGCCGTCTGGCGTTCACGTGCTCCCATAGCAGGCGAAGTGTCCGCGGAGTCCCCTATGGTGCATGACTCGTACCATTGCGCGCATCGCGACCGTCCTGTCCGCCGTCCTGTGTGGTGGCCTGCTCGCCAGCCCCGCGTGGGCCGGCACCGTGTCCCTCCCGCTCCGCGACGCGGTGGCCTCCCTGCCCGTGGCCGCCGAGAACCGCACCGGGTACAACCGTGACCTCTTCCCGCACTGGATCGATGCGGACGGTGACGGCTGCAACTCCCGCTACGAGGTACTGATCGCCGAGGCCGTCACCGCGCCCTCCGTCGGCTCCGGCTGCACCCTGTCCGGCGGCCGCTGGTACTCCTACTACGACAACGCCTACTGGACGAACCCCTCCGACCTCGACATCGACCACGTGGTCGCGCTGGCGGAGGCCTGGGACTCCGGCGCCCGCACCTGGACGACGTCGCGCCGTCAGGCCTTCGCCAACGACCTCGGCGACTCCCGTTCCCTGATCGCCGTGACCGACGACGTCAACCAGGCCAAGGGCGACAAGGACCCGGCCGAGTGGCTGCCGCAGTACCAGCGGTGCCGGTACCTCGGCGAGTGGGTGGCGGTGAAGCTCCGCTGGCGGCTCACCGTCGACCAGGCCGAGAAGAACGCGCTGACCAGCCAGGCAGCCGGCTGTTCCAACGTGACGATCACAGTGACCCGGGCGTTCTGACGGGCCCTACGTCGCCGGGGGCGGGGGCGGCAGCTCGACGGTGATGTCGAATCGGGCGCTGCCCTCGATGTCGCTCGTCAGGCCGCGCGCGTAGGCCGTGCAGTGCGAGAACTGTGGCATGGCGTAGAACGCCGGCGAGCTGACCTGGCCCCTGGCGTCGGTCGTGCCGATCCACGCGCTGACCCCGCCCTCGAACCGGCACGACTTGCCGTTCCACGCGAACTGGACCTGCGCGCCGCCGACCCCGCTCCCGTCCACCCTGGTCACACTCACCACGAGTGGCTGCCCGGTACCGGTGGACGGGATCGTCTGGTCGCCGGAGACCTTGGTGACAGCGTTGCCGAACGCCCAGCGGTTGTTCTCCGGGCGCTCCAGGCAGCTGTCGCTGTACCCGCGCGCGCCCTCGGTGAGGCCGTCCACTGTGGCGCACTTGCCGGTGGAGGCGTTGACGAGCTGGCGTTGCTGGACGCCGACCCGTTTGAGCTGCCAGTGCTGGTACAGGTCGTCGGCCGAGCACGCCTTCGGGACCAGGGCCAGCCCGTCGAGCGGGCTCTGGCCGGCCAGGCACTCGCCGGTCACCTGGTTCACGAAGGCGGTGCGGTCCCCGGCCGGGGTGGCCACCCATACGGCGTCGCTGCCGGTGACCGGCGCGAGCCGGATCTCACCGGCCACGATCGCCAGGCCCAGCGAACGGTTGGCGTTCAGCGGGATCGGCGCTGGCTCGGCCGTCTCTGCCGTGCTCGGCGTCACGCCCGCCAGGCCACCGGCCGTCAGCAGCGCCCCTGCCAGCAGGCTGTGCATCCACTCCAC
Organism: Longispora albida DSM 44784; assembly: GCF_000379825.1. Taxonomy (GTDB): domain Bacteria; phylum Actinomycetota; class Actinomycetes; order Mycobacteriales; family Micromonosporaceae; genus Longispora; species Longispora albida. Next base: position 225,585 of record NZ_KB903825.1, on the reverse strand, counting down.
CCAGCCTGTATATCCCGCCGATCACCCCATTGGCGGCAATTCTCCAAAATAGGGTTACTTTGACGGCCTGCGTCGCTGCTGCGTGACCAGCACGGACGCGATACCGGCCCCGAGCAGCATCAGCCCGGTACCGATCACCGGCACCAGCGAAGACGTCCCCGTCTCCGGAATGTCCTCACCCGACGCCGTCGCGTACGGCTTCGTCGGGACCACCGGCCCCGGCGCCGTCGGCTTCACGGTCGTGGGAGCCACGGTCGGCGCGACCGTCGTCGGCCCGGCGGTGGGGGCAGCCGTGGTCGGGCTGGTCGTCGGGGCCACCGTCGTCGGGCTGGCGCTCGGCGTCGGGGCCGCGCAGCTCGGCAGGTCGCCGTCGAAGGCGTACGCGTGTATCTCCTGACCGCCGCCGCCCGCCGGATTCGACATGTGGACCAGGTTCCCGGTGGCGAACATCCGGCCGTTGAAACCCGGTGCGGTCAGCGTGGTCGTCGAGCCGGTGTTACCCGCCAGCAGGCTGCCCTGGAACTGCCCGGTCCCGGCGACGTTCACCGTCGTGGCGTCCGGGACGTTCCACAGCAGCTTGCTCCGGATCTTGTTCCACGGGTCGTCGTCGGTGATGGTGCCCGAGTAGCTGTTCACCGTCCACGCCGGTGTCTTCACCACGTTGACCAGGACGGTGGCCCCGGCCGGGATGTCGGTGAACACGATGCCCTGCTGCCCGCCGGATGGCCCGGCCAGGTCGAAGTCCACGTAGAACACCTGGAGCTTCGACGTGCCGTCGCCCTTGAACGTCGTCTGGCTGCCCTCGTTCTTCGCCGTGCCGGTCGCCGGGGCCTTCTCCTTGTTCGCGTAGCACTGCGAGGCGCCGGCGAGCGAGGTCCGGATCTTCCTGTACTTGTCGGCGGCCCCGGTCTCCTGCACCACCTTCTCCGCGAGGATCGTCCCGCTGGCCGTGCCGGCGTGCCGGACCACGCCCCGTTCGCCGATCAGCCGCTGCCCAGCCGCGACGGTCACGTTGCCGCCGGTGACCAGGAAGTCCTGCCCGTCCGACGGCGGCACGAGCGACCCGGCCCCCACGATCCCGATGTTGTACGCCGCCGAACCACCGGCGCTCGTGTCCTTGTTCTGGTCGAAGGAGCCGAGCACCACGATCCGGCCCTCCGTCTCGGCCGCCCGCCCCCGGACCTGGAAGTCCCCGCCGACGAACACGTTGATCCCGTTGTCGCGGCCCTTGAAGTCCGTGCCGATGCCGATCGGCGGGTACGGGCTCGGGCAGTCGCCCGGCACGCACGGACCCAGGCCGTCCGGCAGCGGGTCGGCGAGCCCTGGAGCCGCGATCAGCACCAGGCCGACCGCGACCGAGCTGACGGCGGCGGCCCAGAACAGGGCGGGACGGCGGAGAGCACGCATAGAAACACGCTAACTTGTCCGATATTGTCCATATTGTCGACACGCCGAGGTGGCACGTGCTACAGAACCCCGCAGCAAGGTGAGCCGCTATAGAAACCGCGGCTAGGGTTGCGCCGTGACTCCCGACCCGTGGCTGCTGACCCAGCGCCCTCGTCCCGCCGCCCGCCTCCGGGTGATCTGCCTGCCCTTCGCCGGCGGCGGAGCCACCGCCTACCGCGACTGGCCTGCCCAGCTGCCCGACTGGGCAGAGGTCAGCACGGTATGCCTGCCCGGCCGGGGCGCCCGCTTCGCCGAGGAGCCACACCGGAGCACGGCCACGCTGATCCCGGCGCTGCTCGGCGCACTCCGGCCCCGGGAGCCCTATGTCCTCTTCGGGCACAGCATGGGAGCGCTCACCGCCTTCGAGCTGTGCCGGGCACTGCGCGCCGAGGGCCGGCCCCTGCCGCTCGGCCTGGTGGTCTCCGGCCGCCGCGCCCCGCACCTGCGCCGTCCCGCGCACATCCCCGACCTGCACTCGCTACCGGAGCCCGCCCTGCTCGACCGGCTCCGCTCCTACGGCGGCACCCCGGAGGAACTGCTCGCCAACACCGAGCTGCTCGAACTCTTCCTGCCAGCGCTGCGTGCCGACTTCGAGCTGGTCGAGACCCACCAGTACACGGTGGCGGAACCGCTCGGCATCCCGATCGTGGCCTACGCCGGCCTGGACGACGCCTCCACCCCGCCCGGCTCCGCCGAGGCCTGGGGCCAGCACACCAGCGCCGGCTTCCGCTGGGAGCTGTTCCCCGGCGGCCACTTCTTCCTCTTCGACGGCCTCACCGTGGTCAAGCAGCTATCCGGCGATCTGGAGAGCTTCCTCTAAACCCTTTTCTGGTACCTGCTGCCACAAGCTCGTCCTGATCCCCTCCTCCGTGCGCTCCCACGTGCCCACCACACGACCGGCGTGCACGACGACCGGGGAGATCCAGCCACCGGCCCGGCTCACGTCAGCCCGGTGCGCCTGATCCAGCAGGTGAGGGTCTGCCGTCCCCGGGCCGAGCACGTACTGGTCGAAGGCCGGCAGCAGCCGCACGGCCGTGCTGGGCTTCGTCTTCGCCAGCTCGTCCAGGTCGGCCTCGCGGGCGAACAGCTCCTCGCCCTCGACGTCCACAGTGGTCAGCCCGTCCTGGCCGAACCAGGCCCGCAGGTCCTTCTTCTTCAGGGCGCCTCGGAGCAGCCACTGGTCGAAGGCTGCCATGCTCGCCGGCCCGTACGCCCCCAGGTACGCCGGGATGGCCACCCGGGCGGCCTCCTCCGGCTCGGGCAGCTCCGCCCAGCCGGGAGCCGTGAAGGTCACCTTGCCGCCGGGCCCGGTCGTGCCGTGGCACAGCAGCCCGAGCCAGGCCAGCGGCTTGAGCACCGTGCCCCAGCCCGACTTCAGCTGCGCGGCGAGCTCCGGATCGGAGCCGGCCGCAGCTGCGACGAACTCCTCCCTGGTCAGCTCCCGCCCGGGCAGCAGCTCCCTCGCGGCGGCGATCAGCGAGGCCATCTGCGCTGTGGTCACGAAGCTCCGCTGCCAGACCGGCTTCTCCCACGTCTTCGCGGTGGCGATCAGCGCGTTGCACGCCCTGGCCTGCTCCGGCGTCATCAGGTGCAGTGTCCCGCGCATGGCCCACGTCCTGACCAGCTCGCCGCTGGCCAGCGCGCCGGCCGGGTCCTCAGGCCTGGCCTGCCGCACGGCGACGGCCTCGGCCGCGAGCGAGGCGACCTGGGCCTGCACCCCGCACAACCGCTCCGTGACCTGCACCGCCGTCACCGCCGCGCGCCGGTCGAGGAACTGCCGCCCCAGCCGCCAGGCGAACACCTGGTCCCATGTGATCTTCACAAAGCCCGAGTCTAGGCAGGGGGTGTGACATCGCTGGCCGATCACGCCCGGCGTCTAAGCTGACCCCATGATTGACCTGCGCAGCGACACCATGACCCGGCCCGGGGCAGAGATGCGGGCCGCGATGGCCGCTGCGGAGGTCGGCGACGACGTGTGGGGCGAGGACCCCACGGTCAACGCCCTCCAGGAACACCTCGCTGACATGTTCGGCCACGAGGCAGCGCTGTGGATGCCGACGGGCTCGATGGCCAACCAGGCCGCGCTGCACGTCCTGGTCAAGCCCGGCACCGAGTTCCTCTGCGATGTCGACGCGCACGTCGTCACCTACGAGCTGGGCGCAGCCGCGGCCTACGCGGGGGCCACGAGCCGCACGTTCCGCTCGCTCTCCGAGGTGCCGGGCATGATCCGCCTCCCCGGGTACCCGGCTGTGCCGACGGCCGCCGTCGTCGTGGAGAACACGCACAACCACAAGGGCGGTACCGTCATCCCGCTCGGGGAGCTGACCGCGCTCCGCGAGGCGGCCAGCGCGCACAGCATCGCCGTCCACTGTGACGGTGCCCGGATCTGGAACGCCCATGTGGCCAGCGGCGTACCCCTCGCCACCTACGGCGCACTCTTCGACACCCTCTCGGTGTGCCTGTCGAAGGGCCTCGGTGCGCCGGCCGGCTCCGTCCTGATCGGCAGCGCCGAGCGCGTCGCCCGGGCCAGGGTCGTCCGCAAGCGGCTCGGCGGCGGGCTGCGCCAGGCCGGCATCCTCGCGGCCGCAGGCCAGTACGCCCTCGGCAACATCCACCGGCTCGCCGAGGACCACGCCCGCGCGGCCCGCCTGGCGAAGGCCTTCGGTACCAGCGTGGAGACCAACATCGTCGCCCTCGCCGTACCCGACGCGGCCGAAGCCGCCCGCCTCGCCGCCGAGCAGGGTGTCCTCATCGGCGTGATGGCCCCGTCCTTCGTGCGGCTCGTCACGCACTACGACCTCGACGACCAGGCGATCACCCGCGCCATCGAGGTTCTCACCCGGCTGATCCCCCAGCAGTAAAACGGTTTGCCCGGGGCGGCCGGCGCGAGTCAGAGTGTGGGCATGACGTTCTAGTGCGGCGACCCCGTTTCCCCAGGGCCCCTCTGGCCCCGGCCTCTCCTGGCCCCCGGCTCCGGCCTGCCTGATCCCCTCGTGATCCCGGCCGTGACGCCGACCTCCCTCCTTCTTCTCCTGTGAAGAGAGCGTCTTCTTGTCTGAGTACCACTCCACCCTGCCCGTTTCCTCCGGTTCGGCCGGTCCGGCCTCGGTGAGCGTGTTCGCCTCGCCGTCGAGCTGGATCGAGTCCGACGCCGTCGCGCAGTGCCACCAGGTGGCGGCGCTCGACGGCATGGTCCACGTGGCCGGCATGCCTGACCTGCACCCCGGCAAGGGTGCGCCGATCGGGGCCGCGATGGCCTCGACCGTGTTGTACCCGTTCCTCGTCGGCTCGGACATCGGCTGCGGGATCGCCGTGTTCCCGATCCGGATCAAGCGGCCGGCCCCGGCGCGGCTCGCGGCCCGGTTCCCCGACCTCGACCAGCCGCTCGACCCCGTAGCCGACGCGGGTGATCCGGCCTGGGAGGTGTGGGAGGGCGACATCCCCGCCGGGTACACCGAAAGCCTGGGAACCGTCGGGCGCGGCAACCACTTCGTCGAGCTGGCCCGCGTGGGGACAGTGTTCGACGAGATGCACGCCCACCGCCTCGGGCTCGCCGAGGGCGATCTCGTGCTCATTGTCCACAGTGGATCCCGTGGCCTCGGCGAGCGCATCCTCCGGGAGCACACCGAGGTACACGGAGCCGGCCCGGCAGCCGACCCGGCCGCGTACCTCAAGGCCCACGACGAGGCCGTCCGGTGGGGCTCCATGAACCGCAGGCTGCTCGCGGCCCGCGTCGCGCACGCCCTCGGCGCCGAGCCTGCCGAGCCGATCGTCGACCAGTGCCACAACCTGGTCGAGATCCGCGACGGGATGTACCTGCACCGCAAGGGCGCCGCTCCCGGTGACGAGCGCGACGTGCTGATCGCCGGCACGCGCGGCACCCCGTCCTACCTCGTCGCCGCGCACGCCGGGCCGGAGGCCGGTCACTCCGTCGCGCACGGTGCGGGGCGCAAGATGTCGCGCTCCGACGCCCTCCGCCGGGGCAGGGCCAAGCACACAGTCGAGGAACTGCGCCGTACCCCGGTCGGGTCGATCGTGGTGTGCGGCGACCGGCAGCTCCTGTTCGAGGAGGCGCCCACGGCGTACAAGAAAATCGAGCAGGTGGTGAACGACCTCGTCAGCCACGAGCTGGCCACGCCAGTGGCCACCACCATCCCGCTGGTGACCTACAAGACTCCTGACGTGAAGAGCGAGCGGCGGGACCAGCGGCGGCAGCGGGGCCGGGGATGAGCGCCCATCTGCTGATGTCGGCCGGGCGCGGGCCCCAGGAGTGCTCGTGGGCCGTGGCGAACCTGCTGTCCCGGCTGGAAGCCGAGGCCGCCCGCCGGGGAGTGCGGGCACACCGCGTCGAGACGGTCCCCGGCGACCGGCCGGGGACGCTGCGCTCGGTGCTGCTGAGGCTCGAGGGCGACGGCGCGGCGGCGTTCTTGAAGGAATGGACCGGGACGCTGTGCTGGCAGGCCCCCAGCCCCTACCGGAACACCTCCCGCAAGAACTGGTACGTGATCGCGCAGGCCGTGGAGATGGGCGGCGAGCGCACAGCGTTCGACGAGTCCGATGTGGACATCGTGCCGTGCCGGACCGGCGGGCCCGGCGGCCAGCACCGGAACAAGGTCAGCACAGCCGTCCGCGCCACGCACCGTCCCACCGGGCTCGTGGTCGTGGCCGACACGGAACGGCAGTTCAGCCTCAACCGGGCGATCGCCCTGCGGACGCTCCGCGAGCGCATCGAACGCGGGGACAGGCAAGCCGAACAGGCGGCCGTCACGGCCAGGTGGCGGGTCCACGACGAGCTGGTACGCGGCGACCCGGTACGAGTAGAACGCCCACGGTGAGACCGCCCCGATCGCAGCTCCGGATCCCAGCCGCACCCACCACCCACGGTTTCGTCCAGCCCCACTTCTGCTGGGCTGACCGCACACCGCGGGCAGGCGTGTCCTGACCACGGGTTCTAAGCCCACCCCTACCGGGCTGACCGTAATCCGCCGGCAGACGTCGCTCGGATAACGGCGCCCGGGCACGGGTTGGGCAGGCTGGCCGCGGTTCGCTTCGCGCGGAAGCCCCCTGGGGCCGGAGCGCGAAGGGAACCTGCTGAAGCGGCCAGCCTGCCCAACCCCAGCTAACGGGGTTCGCGCCACATGGGCCAGAGTTGGGAGCCGTCAGGGACGGCGAAGGGCTCGCCGTGCGGCTCGTAGCCGTGCCGCAGGTACAGTGCGCGGCTCTGGAGGCTGCTGGCTTCCAGGTACGCGGACTCGCCTGCCGCGTCGAGCTGCTCGTGCCGGTACCGGAGGAGGGCGCTGCCGACGCCCTTGCCCTGCCGTCCCGGCAGGACGGCCAGCAGCGCGAGGTGCTGGTGTGGCTTTGCCGGGTGGTGGGCGTCGAACAGTTCGTCGAGCGTGTGGAACCGGTCCGTCCACGCGCCACACGCCGTGGCCAGCCGGGCGTCGTAGTCCCGGGGCGGCGGGATCGGCGTGCCGTCCTTCGGGAACCACACCGCCGCCGCGTCCCGTTCGACGGTCAGGAGCACCGTGCCGTACCGGATCGCGTGCTCGGCGAGGATCACGAACTGGGCCGGCAGGATCTTCGCGCGCTCGACCGGGTCGGGGACGAGCCACTTCGCCACGTCCAGGTCGCAGAACGCCGTGCCGACGACGTTCGCGACGGCTTCGGCGTCCTCGGGGCCGGCGTGCCCGAACCGTACCTGTGTCATACCGATACCTCCGTGGCCGACGGGCGGGCCGGGCTGCTGGTCGTCGTGCGGCCGGTCGCGCTGTTCGCGCCGAGGCCGATGGTCTGGTACACGCCGGGGCGGCTGGAGCGGAGCACGATCGCCCAGGCGACGCCGAGGACGGCGGCCACCGGGTACACGGCGGGGATCAGCCACGCGGCCGGCGAGTCCGGCGTGCCGAGCAGGGCACCGAAGTTGGCGACAGCGACGGCGATGATCACGAGCAGTGCCACCGCGGCGAGGCCCGGGGCGATCAGCCGGTGCCACATCGAGTCGGGCGTGCGGTTGCGGAGGAAGAAGCTGACGATCGAGACGGCCGTGGCGGCGATCAGGAGCAGGACGCCGAAGGCCCCGCCGGTACCGAGCCAGAAGAAGAGCTGTTCGAGGGGGTTGAGGCCGGCCACGGCGTACCCGACGATCACCAGGAGTGCCGTGACGCTCTGGGCGATCGAGCCCACCTTCGGCGCCCCGGTCCGGCGGCTGGTCCGGCCGAAGACGGCAGGCAGCACCCGCTCCCGGCCGAGCGCGAACGCGTACCGCGCCGTCGTGTTGTGGAAGCTGATCATGGCGGCGATCATGCTGGTCAGCAGGAGCACGTGCCCGATGTCGTTCACCAGCGAGCCGACGTGCGGGCCGGACAGCACGAACATCGTCTCCGGGCCCTGTGCCCTGGACAGGCCCACGATCTGGTCCGGCCCCGCGGCGACCGTCAGCACCCAGGCCGACACCGCGTACAGCACGCCGATGATGCCGACCGACAGGTACGTCGACACGGCGACCGTCCGGCGCGGATCCTTGGCCTCCTCGGTGAACACTGCGGCGCCCTCGAACCCGACGAAGCCCGGCTGGAGATCATCGTAGGACTGCCCCGCGGCCCGTGGTGGCGATGGCCGAATCGTTACCTGCGAAATTCGCCAGCTGTTCACATGGTGAGCCGGCCGGCATGGTGGAAAACCCTGCTCACCAGGCCGATCTGGGCCGGAACGTTCACAGAATAGACGATCTTGACTGTCTTCTGACATCCGGCGCTAAGGTTCCCTTCAGGCGGGCGCCGCTGCCCGCCACTGTGACTCAACCCCCTCTAGGAGTCCACCATGCAACCCCTCACACCCCTTTCCCGGTACCGGGGCTGGCTGCGCGGCGCGCTCGCGGCCGGCACCCTCCTCGGCGCGCTGTCCGTGGCGGCGCTCCCCGCCCAGGCCGGCCCGGCCGACGAGCCGGCCATGCGGCAGGCCGTCGAGCGCACCCTGATCGCCCAGCGCGGCGAGACCGCGCGCGCCGCGTACGCGAGCCCGGCGCTGGAGACGATGGTCGAGCCCAAGCGCCGCCAGCGGAACTGGGTCTTCGGCGGCGCGATCATCCGGGTACCCGGCGGCGTCGAAGCCTCGCCCGTGACCGCGCTGTTCCTCGCAGAGAAGACCCGGGCCGGCTGGACGGTCAGCCTCGAAGGCACGCGTGAGTTCGCCACGGCGGCGGGGCGGGCACCGGAGTCCGTCGTCGACGCCGAGGAGAAGGCGCTGTTCAGCGCGCCGGCCCCGCTGGCTGGCACCCCGACCGGGCTCGCGCTGCCCTGGGAGCTGAACAAGGGCTGGGCGCACTGGGGCGTCCACGGCAACTCCGGCACCTCGCGCCCGTACAACTCGATCGACTTCTACGGCGGCGACGGCAAGGTCCGCGCCTCCCGGGCCGGCAAGCTCTACCGCTTCTGCACCAGCGGCGGCCAGTGGCCGTACCTGAAGGTCGTCCACGACAACGGCTACACCACCGGGTACTACCACCTGAGCAGCACCACGACCAAGGGTGACGGCTCGGCGATCGCGCTGGGCGAGTTCCTGGGCGACATCGACGTGCAGCTCCCGTGCGGCGGCCGGGCGAACGGCGACCACGTGCACTGGACGCTGTGGCAGGGCGACACCGCCATCGCCGTGCAGGGCAAGGACATCGGCGGCTGGACCTGGTACGAGGGCTCACAGGCCTACGCCGGGTACGCCGAGCGCAACGGCACCAAGATCTACGGCAACTCCTGCTGCAACCTGGTCAACTACGGCGCGGGCGGCCCGGCACCGACCGGCTCGGCCGCGACGGTCAACTCGGGCACCTACAGCAGCGTGAACGTGCGCAGCGGCCCGGGTACGAGCTACAGCGTCATCGGCTCCCACGCCCACAACGACGTGATCCAGGTGGCCTGCACGGCCAGCGGCAGCTCGGTGACCGGCCCGTACGGTACGACGTCGGTGTGGGACAAGAAGACAGACGGCGGCTACATCTCCGCAGCCTTCGTCAAAATCAACACCGGGCAGCCGGCTCCGCCGGCCTGCTGAGCTAGCTGGGGTTTGGCGGGCTGGCCGCTACGGCAGGTTCCCTTCGCGCTCCGGCCCCAGGGGGCCTCCGCGCAAAGCGAACCGCGGCCAGCCCGCCAAACCTGTGCCCGGGCGCCGTTACCGTTGCTACGTCTGCCGGCGCTTCACGGTTAGCCCGGTTGTGGTCGTTGTGGAAGAACCCGATGGGGGTCACGGAGACTGCTTCGGGCTTAGCTGCGGTGCTATGGGTTGATTTGCCGAGACGCGCGGCGGTGCGCGGTCATTCCAGCAGTGCGCCGTCCAGGAGCGACAGCCGGCGTCTGCTGTCCTCGTCGGTCGGTGTGTACACCACCATCCTGGTCTCCGGCGGGGTCGGCATCCCGAAGGTGGTCGAGACGAGCCGGATCTCGCCGTCGGCCCGGGGATGCCGGAAGATCTTCACCCGTGAACTGGAGTCGGCCACGTCGTGCGCCGACCACAGCCTGACGAACTCGGGACTGGCCGCCGACAGCCGGCGGACGAAGTCCGTCCAGGCCGGCTCGCCGACGTGCGCGCCGAACCCCGCCCGCAGCCGGGCCACCATGAACGGCAGGTCCTGCTCCGGATTCACGTACGGGCTGCGCTTCGGCGGGCACATGAACGTCTGCCAGATCGCGTTACGTTCCGGCTCGGGCGCCGCGCACAGGTTGGGGAACAGGCGCCGGTACGGCTCGTTCCAGGCGAGCAGGTCGTAGCGGGTGTTGTAGACGCAGCCCAGGAGCGGCGCCAGCGCGTCGAGCACGGTCTGCACCTCGTCCGGTACCTGGCAGCCGCCGTCCGGCGCTGGCGGGGCTGACGTGATGTCGGCGAGCTGGTAGAGGTGCATACGCTCGGCCGCGTCGAGGCGCAGGGTGCGGGCGATGGCGTCGAGCACCTGCACGCTGGCGTTGATCGGCCGGCCCTGCTCCAGCCAGGTGTACCAGGTGACGCCGACCCCGGCGAGCTGCGCCACCTCCTCGCGGCGCAGCCCGGGGGTGCGGCGGCGGGCGCCGGGCGGCAGGCCAGCGGTCTCGGGGCTGATCCGGTCGCGGCGGCTGCGGAGGAACGCGGCGAGCTCCGTGCGGCGGGTGGTCACCGGACCATGATGCGGGCCGGGGGACACCGGTGCCAGGTGCTGGTGGTACCAGGATGATCAGGCTCTCGTTACCGGTACCCGGTTCCGGGCACGCTCAGCACCATGACCGCAACCATGATCGAACCCGCGCCGCCCCGCACCCGGCGGCGGGGCGCGCTGCTCGGCACCGTCCTGGCTGGACAGTTCATGGCCATCCTGGACGTGTCCATCGTCAACGTGGCCGCTCCGGCCCTCAAGCAGGATCTGAACGCCTCCGGCTCGGCTCTCCAGCTGATCGTCGCCGGGTACACGATCGCCTACGCCATGCTGCTGATCACCGGTGCCCGGCTGGGTGACCTGTTCGGCGCGCGGCGGATGTTCACGACCGGGCTGGGCCTGTTCACGGTCGCGTCCCTCGCGTGCGGGCTGGCCGGGGACGCTGGGGCGCTGATCGGGTTCCGGCTGGCGCAGGGTGCCGGGGCGGCGCTGATGGTGCCGCAGGTACTCGGCGTGATCCAGCGCGAGTTCACCGGCGGTGCCCGGGCCAGGGCGCTGTCGCTGTACGCGGCGGTCATCGCCGGCGGGGCCGTGGCCGGCCAGGTACTCGGCGGGGTGCTGGTCAGTGCCGACCTGTTCGGTACCGGCTGGCGGCCGGTGTTCCTGGTCAACGTGCCGGTGGGCGTGATCCTGCTGGTCGCGGCGGTGAAGCTGCTGCCGGCCCAGCAGGCCACGGCGGCTGCGGGTACGCGGCGCCGGCGGCTCGACCTGGCGGGCGTGGCCACCCTGTCTCCCGCCGCGCTGCTGCTGGTCGTGCCGCTGGTCCTCGGGCACGAGAACGACTGGCCACTGTGGGGCTGGCTGAGCATGGCCGCCTCGGTGCTGGTGTTCGGCCTGTTCGCCGTGACCCAGCGCCGGTCGGCCGACCCGCTCGTGTCCGGCCGGCTGCTGCGGTACCCGGGTGTGCTGACCGCCGCGGCCGGCATCTTCATGCTGATGGCCTCGTACGCGGGATTCCTGTTCACGCAGGCCCTGCACCTGCAGTCAAGCCGGGGTTTCAGCCCGCTGCTCGCCGGGGTCGCGTTCGTCCCGGGGGCCGGGGCGTTCGCGATCGCCAGCCTGAACTGGCGGCGCGTCCCGGCCCGGTGGCACGGCCTGATGATCCCGGCCGGGCTGGTGCTGGCCGCCGGCTGCTACGCGCTGCTCGGCCCGGCGACCGGGCACGCCACGCACTGGTACCAGCTCGCGCCCACCGGTGTGGGCCTCGCGCTGGGGCTGGGTGTCGCGTTCACCCCGATGCTGAACCGTGGCCTGCGGGACGTGCCCGTGGCGGAGGCCGGCGACGCCGCCGGGCTGCTCGCGATGCTGACCCAGCTCGGCCAGGTGATCGGCGTGGCCACCGTCGGCTCGTACTACCTGACCGAGCTGCGCGCCGAGGACGGCCCGGCGGCGATGGGCAGCGCCGGCCTGGCCCTGGCCGGGGTCGCGGCCGTGGCAGCGCTCTTCGCGCTCCGCCTCCGCCGCAGCTGATGTCCCAACACGTCCCAACTACTGGGCTGACCGTGAAGCGCCGGCAGACGTAGCAACGGTAACGGCGCCCGGGCACGGGTTGGGCGGGCTGGCCCCGGTTCGCTTTGTGCGGAGGCCCCTCGGGCCGGAGCGCAAAGGGAACCTGCTCAAGGGGCCAGCCCACTCAACCCCAGTTACTCTTTAGTAATGCGCACGCATGAGGTGACCAACCAGGTACCGCCGCTGGAGAACTTCGACGCAGCCGAGGACGCAGCCCTGCTCGAAGGGCTGGAGCGGGAGGGCGCGGGCTGGGCAGCGGCCGACGTGCGCGCGCTGGGTGAGCTGGCAGGCAGCGCGCACGTGCTGCACCTTGGCCGGCAGGCCAACACGTATCCGCCGGTGCTGCGGACGCACGACCGGTACGGGCACCGGGTGGACGAAGTGGACTTCCATCCGGCGTACCACGAGCTGATGTCGGTGGCTGTCGCCAGCGGGCTGCACGCCGCGCCCTGGGCCGACGACACGAAGGGCGCGCACGTGGCCCGGGCGGCCAAGTTCTTCGTGTGGAGCCAGGCCGAGGCCGGGCACGGCTGCCCGATCTCGATGACCTACTCGGTCGTTCCCGCGCTGCGCCGCAACCCGGAGCTGGCGGCGCGGTACGAGCCGCTGCTGACCGCCCGCACCTACGATCCCGGGCTGCGCGCCCCGCTCACCAAGCGCGGGCTGATCGCCGGCATGTCGATGACCGAGAAGCAGGGCGGGTCGGACGTCCGCGCGAACACGACGGAGGCCGTGCCGGCCGGCGACGGCACGTACCTGCTCACCGGGCACAAGTGGTTCACGTCAGCTCCGATGTCCGACCTGTTCCTCGTGCTGGCCCAGGCCCCGGGCGGCCTGTCGTGCTTCGTGCTGCCCCGGGTCCTGCCGGACGGCTCGCGCAACGCGATGCGGCTGATGCGGCTCAAGGACAAGCTCGGCAACAAGTCGAACGCCTCGGGCGAGGTCGAGTACGAGGGCGCGTCCGCCTGGCTGCTCGGCGGCGAGGGCGACGGCGTGCGGACCATCATCGAGATGGTGAACATGACCCGGCTGGACTGTGTGCTCGGCGCGGCCAGCGGGATGCGGGCCGGGGTCGTGCGGGCGGGGCACCACGCCAGGTACAGGAGGACTTTTGGCCGTGAACTGATCGACCAGCCGCTGATGCGCAACGTGCTCGCTGACCTGGCCCTCGAATCGGAAGCGGCGACGACAGTCGCCCTGCGGCTGTCCGGCGCGACCGATCGCGGCGAGACGGACTTCCGCAGGCTGGCCCTGGCCGTCACCAAGTACTGGGTCTGCAAGCGCGGCCCGGCGCACGCCGCCGAGGCCCTGGAATGCCTGGGCGGCAACGGTTACGTCGAGGACTTCGACATGGCCCGCCTCTACCGGGAGGCCCCGCTCGTCTCGATCTGGGAAGGCTCCGGGAACGTCGCCGCGCTCGACGCGGTACGGGCACTCGGCAAGCCTGCCGCTGTCGAGGCGTTCCGCGCGGAGCTGTCCGGAGCGCGCGGCGGCAACCGGCACTTCGACGCGGCGCTGTCAGCCCTGGCGTTCAGCCCGGAGGAGAGCAACGCCCGTGTGCTGGTCGAGCGGCTCGCCCTGTTGTTGCAGGCTTCCCTGCTCATCAGGCACGCCCCGGCCGCCGTCGCCGACGCCTTCTGCGCGTCGCGGCTCGGCGGCGAGTGGGGCCACGTCTACGGCACGCTGCCGTCCTCTGTGGACTTCGGCGCGATCCTGGACCGTTCGCTGATCTGACTACGCTGACTTGCGGGCGCGCTTGGCCGGGGCGGGCACGGCCTTGAGCGCGCGTTTCGCCGCGGCCTTCTTCGCGGGTGCCTTCTTCGCCGGAGTGGCTTTCCTGGCTGGCTTCTTCTCTGCGGCCGCCGGGCTCTTGGCCTGCTCGACGCTCGCCTTGAGCGCGGCCATCAGGTCGATCACCTTGCCCTCGGCCATGACAGGTGCCTCGGGCGCGACGACCTCGCGGCCGGCGATCTTCGCGTCCACGACCTCCTGGAGCGCCTTGCGGTAGTCGTCGTGGTAGTCGGAGGGCTCGAAGTCGCCGGTCATCGTCTCGATCAGCGACTCGGCCATCTTCAGCTCCTGCGGCCTGACCTTCACGTCGTCGTCGAGGAAGCCGAACTTGGGCTTGCGGATCTCGTCCGGCCACAGCATGGTGTTCAGGACCAGGACATTCTCGTGTACCCGGAGGGTCGCGAGCGCCTCCCGCTGCCGCAGGGCCACCTTCACGATCGCGACCTTGCCGCCGCCGGCCAGCGCGTCGCGGAGCAGGACGTACGGCCGGACGGCCGCCTCGGCCGGCTCCAGGTAGTACGCCTTGTTGTAGAGGATCGGGTCGATCTGCTCGGCCGGCACGAACTCCAGTACCTCGACGGCCCGTGAGCTGGACAGCGGCAGGCCCTTGAAGTCGTCCTCGTCCAGGAGCACCAGGTCGCCGCCGCCGAGGTCGTAGCCCTTCACGATGTCGGAGTAGCCGACCTCCTTCGCGCAGACCTCGCAGACCCGCTTGTAGCGGATCCGGCCACCGTCCTCGCGGTGCACCTGGTGGAACTTCAGGTCCTTCTCCTCGGTCGCCGAGTACAGCTGGACGCCGATGGACACGAGCCCGAAGGAAACAGCGCCCTTCCAGATCGCCCTCACCTGTCCAGGATGGCACCACGACCCGCCCTGAACTGCGAAAATCGGCTCATGTTCCCGCCGATGCTGGCGACTCCGGGGCCACTGCCCTCCGGTCCCGAGTGGGTGTTCGAGCTGAAATGGGACGGGGTGCGGGTGGTCGCCACGTTCGACCCCGGCCTGCGGCTGAGTGCCCGTTCCGGCACGAACGTCACTTCCCGGTACCCGGAGCTGAGCGGCCTCTCGCTCCCGCCCGGCACGGTGCTCGACGGCGAGGTCGTCGTGCTCGCCGACGGCAGGCCGAGCTTCGAGCTGCTCGCCGAGCGGATGCACCGGGACCGGCCACCGGCGGCGCTGGCCGCCCGGCTGCCCGTCACGTACCTGATCTTCGACCTGCCGTACCTGGCCGGCGAGAACCTGTGCGAGCTCCCGTACGAGGAGCGCCGGGCGCGGCTGGACGAGCTGGGGCTGGCCGGGCCGCACTGGGCGGTGCCGCCGGCCTTCGACGACGGGCCGGCCACGTACACGGCCTCGGCGCAGCTCGGGCTCGAAGGCGTGGTGGCCAAGCGCCGCACCTCGCAGTACCGGCCGGGGCTGCGGAGCGCCGACTGGGTCAAGTGCAAGAACGAGTCCACGATGGACGTTCTCGTCGGCGGGTGGCGGCCGGGGGCGCGGCGGCTGGGGGCGCTGCTCGTCGGTACAGAGGAAGAAGAGGGCCTGGTCTTCCGGGGCAGGGTCGGGGGTGGCATCTCGGCGGCCACGGAGGAACGGCTGCTCGGCCTGCTCGAACCGCTCGCCAGGCCCACCTCGCCCTTCGCTGAGGCCCTGCCGCCGGAGGATCGGCGTGGCGCACGCTGGGTCGAGCCGCTGATCGTGGTGGAGGTGGCCTACGGGCAGCTGACCAACGCCGGGCGGCTGCGCTTCCCCCGGCTGCGCAAGGTCCTCGACCATGAGTAGGGACGCGAAGGTCAGGGTCGAGGTCGAAGGCCGCGTCCTCACCCTGTCGAACCTGGACAAGGAGCTGTACCCGGGGGTCACGAAGGCCGAGGTCATCGACTACTACCGCCAGATGGCACCCGTGATCATCCCGCACCTGTCCGGCAGGCCGGTGACCCGGATCCGCTTCCCGGACGGCGCGCTCGGCAAGAGCTTCTTCGAGAAGCAGGCCCCCAGCCACACCCCGGACTGGGTCCCCACGCACCGTGACGGCGACGTCGACTACGTCCTCGTCGAGGAACTGGCCACGCTGGTCTGGCTCGCCAACCTCGCGGCACTCGAACTCCACGTACCACAGTGGAGGGCCGGAACGCGCAAGCATCCCGACCGGCTCGTCATCGACCTCGACCCCGGCCCGCCCGCCGGGCTGGCCGAGTGCTTCGCCGTCGCCGCGCGGCTCCGCGACCGGCTGGCCGCCGACGGCCACGAGGCGCTGCCGAAAACGAGCGGGCGCAAGGGCATGCAGCTCATGTGCGCGCTGGAGGGCACGTCCACCGCCACCGTCGTGTCCGAGTACGTGAAGGGGCTCGCGGAGGAGCTGGAAGCCGAGACGCCAGAGCTGGTGGTGTCCAGGATGGAGCGGGCGCTCCGGCCGGGCAAGGTCCTCGTGGACTGGAGCCAGAACAACGCCGCCAAGACCACGGTCGCCCCGTACTCGCTGCGAGCCGGGGCCGTGCCGACCGTCTCCGCGCCCTTCAGCTGGGACGAGGAACCCCGGCTGCTCGGGACGGCCGAGGTCCTGCAACGGATTGTGACGACGGGGGATCTGTTCAGTTCCCTCCTGGGTATCGGAATTTAGAGTCGGCGGTGCCCATGCTCGGGCACCGTCGGTCACGAGGTCAGTACTTCTTAATTAACCCTTAAGCCGAAAGCCTTTTCGTCTTAAGTAAGAGTTCGGCTATCTTGCGTCACCCCCTCGATTTCGGAGGGCTCGCCTGGTGTCCCCTCGGCACCACCGGGTTATCGGAGGACGCATTGTTTCCCCTCACAGCCAGCAGGCTGCGGCGCTCCACTGTGGCCGCTGCCGCCCTCGGCGCCGCGCTAGCCTTCGCGGCCTCCCCAGCCGGGCTCTCCCCGGCGGCCGCCGCGCCGTCCGGCTCGACCGCCTGGGCGGCCGGCACCCGCGCCTACCTGGTCATCGTCGCCCCCGGTGACACGACTGCCGCCCGCACAGCCGTCACGAACAACGGCGGCACCGTCTTCTCCTACTACGACGCGATCGGGGTCGTCGTCGCGCACTCGACCTCGTCGACCTTCGCCAGCACCCTGCGTGGCGTCTCCGGCATCCAGAAGGTCGGCGCGACCCGGACCACGGACGTGCCTGCCGACGCCTACAACCCGGCCCTCCCGGCCAACCCCGCCCAGCAGACGACGACCCTGACCGAGTCGAACCGCTGGGACATGACCCAGATCAAGGCCGACCAGGCCTGGGCCGTGAACACCGGCTCGTCCACCGTCAAGGTCGGCATCCTCGACACCGGCGTGGACGACCAGCACCAGGACCTCGCGCCGAACTTCAACGCCGCCGACTCGGTCTCCTGCGCCTACGGCAAGACCGACACCCGGACCGGCGCGTGGCGTGACGTCGGCACGCACGGCACCCACGTGGCGGGCACCGTGGCCGCCGCGAAGAACAGCAAGGGCGTCATCGGTGTCGCGCCGGGGGTGAAGATCTCCTCCGTCCGGATCGCCGAGCCCAGCACCAGCATGTTCTACGCGGAGAACACCATCTGCGGC
The DNA here is from genome assembly GCF_000379825.1 of Longispora albida DSM 44784. Taxonomy (GTDB): domain Bacteria; phylum Actinomycetota; class Actinomycetes; order Mycobacteriales; family Micromonosporaceae; genus Longispora; species Longispora albida. The sequence continues at coordinate 208,106 of NZ_KB903825.1, read as the reverse complement.
TTCATGTGGGCCGGTGACCACGGCTTCAAGGTCACCAACAACAGCTACTACACCGACCCGTGGATGTTCAACTGCCCGGACAACCTCGACCAGGCAGCGATCATCGAGGGCGTCAACCGCGCCCAGCAGTACGCAGAGGGCAAGGGCTCGCTCCAGGTCGCCGCCGCCGGTAACTCCAACTACAACCTGGCGAACAAGACGACCGACTCGTCGAGCCCCAACGACTCGACCCCGGTCACCCGCACCATCAACAACTCCTGCATCGACATCCCGACCGAGCTGCCGGGCGTCGTCACGGTGGCCGCGATGGGCAACGGCACCAGCCTGAAGGCCTCGTACTCCAACTTCGGCTCGAACATCATCGACGTGGCGGCTCCGGGTGGCGACGGCTCGTCGGGCGTGTACTCGACGCTGCCGGGTGGCAAGTACGGCAACATGAACGGCACCTCGATGGCCTCCCCGCACGTCGCGGGCGTCGCGGCGCTGATCGCCAGCGTCAACCCGACCTTCACCCCGGCCGACATCCGGGCCAAGCTGGCCACCCAGGCCAACGACACGGCCTGCCCGTCGGACAGCCGGTGCACCGGCACCACCGCGAACAACTCGTTCTTCGGTGAGGGCCAGGTCGACGCGCTCAAGGCCGTCGGCACCACCGTGCCGCCGGGCAAGTACTTCGAGAACCTGACCGACGTCACCATCAACGACAACGCCACGGTGGAGAGCTCCATCGCGGTGACCGGCGTGACGGGCAACGCCCCGGCCACCCTCAAGGTCGGCGTGGACATCAAGCACACCTACCGCGGTGACCTGATCATCTCCCTGGTCGCCCCGGACGGCTCGGTTTACCTGCTCGAGGACATCACCAACAGCGACGGCGCGGACAACGTGATCAAGACGTACACGGTGAACGCGTCGGCGGAGGTCGCGAACGGCACCTGGAAGCTCCGCGTCCAGGACGTCGCCAGCCAGGACGTCGGCAGGATCGACGCCTGGAACCTGACCTTCTAGTCACACCGGCTCCGGGTACCCCGCGCGCATCGGGGTACCCGGGTTCAGCCGCTTCCGGGGAGCGTGCCGCGTGCGGGAGGCTCCGGCCACGCTCCCCGGAAGCTCACAGCGGCTCCGGTCAGCGGCCCTTCGCGGCCTCGACGAGCGCCGTGATGCCCGCCGTGACGTCGGCCGGCGACCATTCCAGCGCACGCTCCGCGATCGTCACCTCGGCCATCGAGTGGCCGGGCCTGCCGGGTTCGCGCCAGCCGCCGATCGTCCACCAGCCCAGCTCCTCGGCCACGGTCAGCACCGCATCCTGGAGCGCCTTCGCCGGGTACGGCAGCCACACCTGGAACTGGTGGGTGTGCGGGACGGCCGGGTAGACCTCGGCATGCTGGCCCAGCGCGGCAGCCACGACCTTCGCGTGAGCCACGTACTCCGGCAGCCTCGGCAGGATCGTGTCCAGCCCCGCCAGCGCGGACATCGCGGCAGGCCACTGCTGGAAGAGCTGCCCGCCGTACCGGTGCCGCCACGTCCGCGCGTCCCGGAGGAAGTCCTCCGAACCGGCCACCGCCGCGCCCGACAGCCCGTTGAGCGTCTTGTAGAACGACACGTACACGCTGTCGGCGAGGGCCGTGATCTCGGGCAGGGTGTGCCCGAGGTGCACAGTGGACTCCCAGAGCCGCGCCCCGTCGAAGTGGACGACGGCCTCGCGGTCACGGGCGGCGGCCACCGACGCGGTCAGCTCGTCCCAGCTGGGGAGCACGAAGCCGGCCTCGCGCAGCGGCAGCTCAGCCATGAACGTGCCGAAGGACTCGCACTCGGCGATCTCCGGCGGCGTGGCCAGCCGGGGGGCCTGCGCCGGCCAGACGGAACGCAGCCCGGACAGCGCCGAGTACGCATGCCGTTCGTGGACCTCCGGGTGGTGCAGCGGATGCATGGCCACGACCGGGTTACCGGTGCGTTCGGCCCACACACGCAACGCCACCTGCTGGGCCATCGTGCCGGTGGGGAAGTAGAGGGCGCCCTCGGTACCGAGCAGGCCGGCGACGCGTTCCTCCAGGGTGGTCAGGGCCCCGCCCTCGCCGTAGACGTCGGGGAGCGGATGGCTGGCCGCGTACTCCTGGATAGCCGCCAGCCGCTCGGCCGGCGACATCCACCCGCCACCGGACAGCAGCCGTTCGCTGGCACGCATCAGCCGGACCCGGCGCTCGGTCGCGGTCTCCGTCATCTCTCAGGCTCCTGCGTCTCGGGGTTCGGTCATGAGGAGGCCGGCGGCGCGGGACGCGTCGGCGTGCGGTACGAAAAGGTGATCATGAAAATAGCCCGCGACGACGTTGCAGCTGATCCCGGCCCCGGCCAGCCTCGTCGCGACCGCCGCCGTCAGGCCCACCGCGTCGAGCGCCGAGTGCACGCGGAGCGTGAGCCAGCCGGCCACGTACTCGTAGGGCAGGCCGTGCCCGTCGGCCTCGGCGCGGGGGAGTACGAGCGTCAGGCCCTCCCGTTCGGCCACGGTGACCACCGGGTGGACGCCGTCCGGCTGCTGCCCGTCCGGCACCGTCACGAACACGTACTCGCCGTCGTGGACCTCGGGGTCCATAGTGGACAGCAGGGTCGCCAGGTCCTTCTCGCCCGCCATGCGCGCTCTAGTCCCCGGCTTCCGACACGGCCTCGGCCAGTGCCGTGGCTGTCCGGCCGACCAGTGCGCGCCCGTTGTCCAGGATCAGGATCGGCCGCTGGATCAGCTCGGGATGGGCCGTCATGACGGAGATCCAGCGCTCCGGGGCCTCGTGACCCCAGTCGGCCAGGCCCAGCTCCTTGGCGGCCGGCTCGCCGAGACGGCAGATCTCCCACGGCTCCATGCCGAGCTTGGCCAGGACCTCGCGCAGCTCGGCCTCGGTCGGCGGCTGCTCCAGGTAGGGCCGGAGGGTGTACGGGACGTGGGCGGCGTCGAGCGTCTCGCGTGCGGCGGCACACTTGCTGCACGCCGGGTTGTTCCAGATCTCCATCGGGTCATTGTGCCTGGCCAGGATGCCGGTACTCGCTCGTACCCGCGAGGAGTCAGCGCACCGGCCAGGCCAGCAGCTGCCCGTCGTCGCCCCCGCTCAGCAGCAGCGAGCCGTCCGGCGTGAACGCGAGGGCCTGGACCCGGCCCGTGTGCCGGCTCTGGCTGTCGGTGATCTCGCCGTCCGGCAGCCGGAAGATGTCGACGTACCCGGACAGCATGCCCAGTGCGACGTGCTCCCCGTCGGGATGGAACGCCGCCGACCAGTACTGCTGGGCCTCCTCGCCGAAGATGTCCGGCAGGTGGGGCCCGGCCGCACCGGCCTTCCACACCACTGTGGAGCGCGCGTCGGCGTCGATCGCGAGGACGTACCCGCTACCGGGGGCCTGGCCGAGCCAGCGCAGCCGCTCGGGGGCTCCGGTGAGGACGGCCTCGGCGGGGCCGCCGCCGATCGGGTACACCCGGACCTCGGGATCGCCCGTGCCACCGACCGTGAAGCTCTTGCGGTCGGCGCCGAGGGAGATGAGCGGGGCGAGGCTCGGCTGGTTCGGCAGGCGGGGAGCCGGGGGGTCGAGGCGCCACAGGAGCTCCGGGGCCGCGGAGTCCAGTGCGTACAGCTCGGTCTGGGTACCGCTGCTGGCCAGGAGGCCCCCGCCCAGCTCGGCCCAGACCACGTCGCCGGGGACGGGTTCCGTCCGGGTTCCGTCCGGCGCTATGAGGACGAGCCGCTGCCGGCTGAATCCGGCCAGGGCCACCCGCCCGGCCTCGTCGCGCACCAGGACCCGGCAGGTGTCCTCGCCGAGCAGGTCCCCGCCGGGCCCGTCCAGCGGCGACAGATCGGGCAGCGCCCAGCGGCTGAGCGCGGGCTGGCCGTCCTCCGAGGCCTGGCCGGCCAGAACTTCGGAGCCGTCCGGCGCCACGGCCAGGCTCGTGACCAGGGTCGGATTGGCCAGTGCGGCCCGCGAGGGCTGGTCGAGTCTCATGTCAGCGGCTTGTCCTTGTCATCGAGGAGCGGCCTGCCGTCGATCCGCTTGGCGTTGGGCACGCCGCCGTCGGCGAGGGAGCTGGTGAACCCGGGATCCAGGTCGCGCTGCTGGCCGAACTTGTGCCCGCCGGCCTGGAGACTCGCGTTGACCGACTTGGTGATCAGGCGCCACTTGTTCTGGTCGACGCAGTGGGCGCGCCGCTGGTCGTCGCTGATCTTGTGCCCGTCGGACTTCCAGTGCTCGGCCAGCGGGACGGAGTGGTCCACCTCGTACGCCGTCGCCGCGACCTCGGAGGCCTTGAACTTCTTCGCGTCGAACCTGGCCAGCGCGTTCTCCGGGAGCTGGTGGAGCTTGTCCAGCTTGACGAGCTTGGCCCGGGCGGCTGGGGTGTACCCGCCGGCCAGGATCGCGGTCACGTTGTTCACCAGCTTCGTCTTCTCCGCGTTCCGCCAGTTCGTCGAGGCGGCCTTCCAGCCGCTGCCGAGCACGTACAGCCTGGTCCGGACATCGTATCCCGGCGGGAGGCGCCTTTTGCCCGGTGTGTCCACGAACTGCTTCATGCTCTTGAGCTTGCGCAGGGCCACGATCTGCTTGGCGAGGAGCTGCTCGATCGGCTGGTAGAGCTTCTGCTCCTTCTCGGCGAGCAGCTGCTTGCTGAGCGCCTCCGCCTCGGCCTTCGTCTTGATCCGGCCGTCCTTGACCCGGCGCTGCACCCGCTCCTTGACGGCCTTCTCCGCCTTGGCCTTGCCGGACTTCCACTTCGCCTCGGCCCCGGCGATCAGGCCGAGCTGCGTCTCGATCTCACCGATCGCCGACAGCGCCCTGGTCTTCTCCGAGCCGGTCAGCTTCCCGGCCTGGCCCTTGAGGGTGCTCATCACGGCGCGGACCTCGCCGGCGAAGGCACTGGCGATCATGACCTTGAGGCCGGAGTCGCTGGCCTGCGCCGTGAGCGTGTGCGGCTCGCCGGAGGCCATCGCGAACGGCTTGGCGATGCTCTTCGGCCGGATCTTCTGCGCCACCCAGTCGAAGATGGCCTTCGCCTTCTTCTTCACCTTGGCGAACAGCTTCTTGCCTGCCTTGACGACCGTGCCGACGACCGAGTCGATGACCTTGTTCACCGGGGCCTGGATCTTCTCCAGGATGCTCTTGATCTTGTCGGAGATGCCGCCGAGGCCGAGCAGGCTGGCCAGCATGCCGATCACCATCGGCAGCGCCTTGGCCAGCGCGTTCTCGATCAGGCCCACCACGCCGCCGGTGCCGCCGCGGGCGATCGACTCGATCGAGTCGAGGACCGAGTCGACGAACTCCTTGATCGCAGCGGCCTTCTCGACGAAGAACATCACGATGTTGTAGATCGCCTGGCAGGCCTTGATGAACGCTGCGGCCGGGTTCAGCATGCTGATCAGCCAGACGATGCCGGCCTTGATGATCCGCTCGATCACGAAATCCTTGATCTGGCCGAGGACCATCTCCTTCAGGTCGCCGATCTTCTCGACCACGTACTTCCACAGCCCCGGCAGGCCCTCGGTCACCAGGATCTTCACGATCTCGAAGCCCTGCTCGAGCCGCTGCATCACCGGTTCCGGGATGAACTTCAGGATCCGGGTCCGGACGTTGGCCCAGGTGAGCCCGAGGATCGACAGGACCATCTTCAGGATGCCCCTGATGTCGAACGTCTCGGGGATCTCGATGCCCGCGCTGGCCAGGTTGCCGAGCAGCCAGGCCTTGAGCCCGTTCTTGAGGTGGGTGACGATGTTGGCGCCGAAGGCCATCACCCCGCCCTTGACCGCGCTGATCAGGTTGCCGAGGAAACCGATCGGGTCCTTGATGATCAGTTCGATCGCACCGGCCGCGCGGGCCAGCACGCCGAGCAGCATGTCCTTGAGTTTCTTGATCGTCTCGATCGCCCCGCCGACTGCCTCGGCGGCCTGGGCGACCCAGCCCTTGTTCTCGTCCTGGAGCTTCTTGATCTCCTCGTCGACGGCGTTGCGCGCCTCGGCGTACTTGGCGGCCAGGTCGTCCACCAGCGACTTCTGCTTCTCGTCCACGGAGGACTCGAGCTCGGTGAACTGGTCGGTGAACTCCTTCGCCGCCTCCCCGGCCAGCTTGCGCAGGGCGGGACCCTGGGAGTCGACATGCGCCTGTACCTGGGCCTTGCCGGTGGCGATCCTGGCCTTGGCCTCGGCCAGCTTGGCCCCGACGAAGTCGGCGATCGAGGAGATGACGGCCTGCATCTTCGCCTCGTAGACCTTCTTCGCCTCCTGGAAGATCTGGTTCGCCTCGGACGGCAGCCCGGCGAACAGGTCGTAGCCCCAGCGCAGCGCCCCGCCGGCGCCCCCGTACCGCTCGTCCTTGTACTTCCGCATCCGGGTCTGGTGCTCCCGGGTGAACGCGGACTTGGCCTCGGCCTCCCCGGCGGCGAACCGCTCGTCGACGCCCGGGTCGATGCTGGCCAGGATCGCCTCGGTGTCCGTCTTCGTCCTGTCGAAGATGCCCTTGATCTCGCCGGCGATGCGCGCCCGGTCCTGCTCGTCCTTCGTCTTGGTCGCGTTGCGGGCCTGCTCGCCGCGCTGCCCGGTACCGGCGTGCGCCCCGGTCATCCCGGCGACCGTCTCTGCCCCGCTGGCCTGTGCGGCCGACTGCGCGCCGGCGAGCTGCTGCGTCTCGGCCGCGCGTACCTGGGCCGGAGCCGTCGCGGCGTGCTCCTCGGCCTGCTTCTTCTGGTCGAGCGCCCCGGTGAACTCCGGCTCGTTGGACCTGGCCAGCTGATCCTCGGTGACCCCGGCCCCGGCCATCTTCGCGTTGTTCTCGCACGGCCCGGCGCGCAGGTCGGTCTGCTCGGCCGGGGCCTTGTCCGGGATGGCCTTCTTCGGGTCCGGGGCCCCCAGCACGGGCGGAGCCGGCTTGGGTGGCATCGGCGTGACGGGCTTCTCCACGGCCTTGCTGGTGTCGGGAGCCTCCTTCGTCTTGTCGGTGACGTCCTTCGCCGAGGAGTCCTTGCCCTGGCTGACCTTGCCCATCACGTCCGACTTGATCTGGTCGGCCTTGCCGGACGTCGCGAACTTGTCGGCCTCGTCGAGGTTCTGCGGAGCCTGCTTGGCGATGGCGGCGTTGACAGCGGCGATGAAGGCCGCCTTGTCGAAGCCACCGGGCTTGGCCTCGGCCATCTTCCCGGCCTGGGCGGCCTTGGCCTGCGCCTCCTTGTCCTCCGGCGGGGCGACGGCCGCGTCCTGGGCCTTCTTCACCTCGGCGGCGGCCGGCGGGTGGGCCTTGGCCGTCTTCGCTTTGGCGCCGATGTCGCCCTTCAACGCGGCGAACTTCGGGTCGGCGGCCGGGGTCTTGCCCTCGGGGGCTGGTGCCGGGGCCGGGCAGTCGGCGCGCTGCACGTCGAGCAGGCTCGCGACGGCGGCGTTGCCGGCCCCGCGCTGGAGCCGGAGCAGGGCGATCGGGGCCGCCTGGCGCACCGGGGCGCGGCGCGGCCTGACCGGCCCGGCCTTCTCCCCGGGCTCCTTCTGCGCCCGCGCCGTCACGCCTCCAGCCTCAGGGCAGCAGCAGATCACGAGCAAGAAGCGAAAGGGCAGACCTGCCAGGCACGGCCGGACATCCGGTTGCTGCGCCTGCCAGATGGTAAAGCTGTACTTCTAAGGGCAGGAGCATGTCCGCAGTGGTTCAGACCGAAAAGAACAAGACCCGGATTTCCGGTTGCGGGGGCTGCGAGACTCCACTTCATGATTTTGTACGCCGTTGGCACCGCCGGCCTAGTCCCGGCTGACCTCGCAGGCTTCTTCGCCGGCTGGCCAGCCGCACCGACTCCCGAGCAGCACCTCGCCGTGCTGGACGGCAGCTACCGCGCGGTGATCGCCCGCGACGGCGAGGACGGGCCGGCCGCCGGGTTCGTCAACCTGATCAGCGACGGTGTGCTCACCGGCTTCATCCCGTGGCTCGAGGTCCGGCCCGAGTACCAGGGCCGGGGCATCGGGCAGGAACTCGTCCGGCTGGTCCTCGCGGAAGCGGCACACTTGTACTCCGTTGACCTGGTCTGCGACGCCGGGCTGAAGCCGTACTACGAGAAGCTCGGCCTGTTCGCGCTCACCGGCATGGCCCACAGGAACCGTGGCGCCCTCGGCGGCTAGTTGTACCGTCTCCCACCATTTACCAGGTTCTATGCGTCCGATGGGTGACTCCGGAACCGGTAACCCATAACTACTGTCTGCGGCGTTGTGTTCACCATATGAAGGGGAACCGCAATGCGCAGCAGATACGCACCGCGCAGAACCCTCGGCGCTGCGGCACTTTCGCTAGCCCTGCTCCTCGCCCAGGCCGGCGTGGCAACCGCCGCGCCGGTACCGGGAGTGAATGTCCATTACACCACCGACGCCCAGTTCGACCAGGGCGTCCTCGACGATGTCAACCACAACGCCCCGGGCGGTAACCAGCTCCAGCTGGACAAGGCCCAGGCGTTCTTCCCGTTCGTCAACGTCGCGGCTTCCGGCCGGGGCACGATGATCCGCGCCGACGTCAACACCGGTGCGATCGTCGGCGAGTGGCTGTCCGCACCGGCCGGCCGGTTCCGCAACCCCTCGCGCACCACAGTGGACAGACTGGGCAACACCTGGCTGTCGAACCGCGACGAGGCCGACGGCGGCAAGGGTTCGGTCACCCGGGTCGGCGTGCTGATCGGCGGCACGCGGGTCAACGCCGACGGCAGCCCGAACCCGGCTGGTGACTACCTGGCCGGCCCGTTCGCGTACAACACGTGCGCTGACCGCGACGGCGACGGCCTGATCGCCACGTCCCGGGGGCTCGGCGACATCCGGCCGTGGACGAACGCCGGCGGGGCCGACAACAACGGCGGCGTGAGCACTGCCGCCGACGAGTGCGTCGTCAACTACACCCGGGTCAACGGCAACAACACCCGGACCGTCGCCGTCGACGCGAACAACGACGTGTGGACGGGCGGCTCCGACACCGAGCACGAGAAGGTCAGCGGGGCGACCGGGCAGCCGGTACCCGGCACGGCGTTCAGCCTCGGCTGCGGCGGGTACGGCGGCCTGATCGACAAGGCCGGCACGCTGTGGTCGGCGCGGTACGGGGCGAACCTGCTCCGGTACGTGCCCGGCTCCGGCGGGGCCTGCCTCGACACGTCACACGGCGACTACGGCCTCGGCATGGACCCGGTGACCGGCGAGATCTGGCACACCACCCTGTCGTCGGGCCGGGTCGTCAAGCTCCGCCCGGACGGTGTCGTGCTCGGCAGCTTCCCGCACGGCAACACCTACGCCCAGGGCGTCGCGGTGGACGGCAAGGGCAACGTCTGGGTGGCCCACTCGATCCTGGGCGCGCAGACCACTGTCGGCCACCTGCGTACCGACGGCACGTTCGTCGGCAACGTCACCCTGCCGGGCGGGGCCGGCCCGACCGGTGTCTCCGTCGACACCAACGGCAAGATCTGGGTCGCGAACCTGAACACCAACAACGCCATGCGGATCGACCCCGACGCGGGGCCGGTGGGCGGCGGCGGGTTCACGGTCGGCGCTGTCGACCTGACCGTCGACCTGGGGGCCGGCTCGGCTCCGTACAACTACAGCGACATGACGGGTTCGGTGCTCGGCGAGATCACCGCGCCGCAGGGCACGTGGACCGTGGTGCAGGACTCCGGCCGGTCCGGTAACCCGTGGGGCAAGGTCACGTGGAACACCGAGCCGCAGGGCAGCGTCCCGCCCGGCACGTCGATCACGGTGGAGGCGCGGGCCGCCGACACCGAGGCCGGGCTGCCGGGGCAGTCCTATGTGCCTGTCGGCAACGGGTCGGTGTTCAGCATGGCCGGCCGGTACATCCAGGTGCGGGCGACGCTGAAGGCCAGCCCGAACGGCACGAGCCCGATCCTGTCCGACCTGCGGATCCAGGGCCTGAAGCGTGCGGGCACGTTCTCCTGCCAGGCCACGGCGCTCAACCTGGCCGGGATCGTCGTCGCGCAGGCCAACCCGCCGGACGTGCCGTGCGCCGACGACCAGAAGACCGTCGCGAACGTGAACCTGAACGCCGGCATCGTGACGGTGAGGCTGACCGCGCTGGACGCGAAGACCAACGTGACACCGGACAACCAGTCGCTGCCACCTGGCATCGGCGACAACGCGGTGTCGACGGTCCGCGTCGAGCAGAGCCGGATCACCGCCGGGGCGATCGTGCCCCTGGTGACGATCGAGCTGGGCGTTATCCAGTCCCGGGCGTCGGCGACCTGCCAGAACGGGCCACACGGGCCAGCGCCGGCCTTCGAAGGCTGGTCACACATTGCCAGCCTGAAGATCAACGGCCTGGCGGTCGAGGTGGGCAGCGCGCCGCTGACCATCCCGCTGGTGGTGGGTGAGCTGCGGCTCAACTACACCTACGTACGCGGCAACGAGATCCTCCAGCAGGCGGTCGCGCTGGACACGCTGCTCACGGACGTGGTGATCGGCGAAGCCAAAGCCAACACCGAGGGCAACCCCTGCGGGCTGACAACCTAGGGAATGGGACCCCTCATGCTGCTATGGCAGCATGAGGGGTCCCATTTAGGTAAGTACAGGGCTTACCTCTTCTCGTACAGGGCGAAGGCCGCGCCCTGCGGGTCGGTGACGATCGCGAACCGGCCGCCACCCGGGATCGGGGCCGGCGGGACGTGCTGGGCGCCCCCGAGGCTGAGGACCTTGGCCACGGACGCATCGACGTCGGCTGTGCCGAAGTAGACCATCCAGTGTGGAGGGACGCCCTCCGGGTACCCGGTCATGTCCATGATGCCGCCGAACTCCGTGCCGTCCTTCGAGACGTGCACGTAGTCGCCCTCGGAGGCGCTCCAGCCGAAAACGGTGCCGTAGAAGGCTTTCGACGCCGGGATGTCCGGGCTCGCCAGATCCATCCAGGCGAACGTGCCGGGCTCGCCGGTCCGGCCGAAGCCGGCGAACGCCAGCGGCTGCCACACCCCGAACGCCGCACCCTGCGGGTCGACCAGCACCGTGAACCGGCCCAGGTCGCCGACGGTCTCCGGGTCGAAGAGCACCTGACCGCCCGCCTCCTTGACTGCTGCGGCCGTGACGTCGGCGTCCTCGGTTCTCAGGTACATGCTCCAGGCCACGGGCTGGGCCGGGTTCATCAGGGGGCCGACGCCGCCGGCGGGCTGGCCGCCGAGGTGCCACTGCGCGTACCCGCCGAACTTCTCGTCCGGCTCGGTGGCCGCCCAACCGAACAGCGCGCCGTAGAAGGCGCGGGCAGCCTCCGGGTCGGACGTGCCGAGGTCAGCCCAGCAGGGCGTACCGGTTCCGGTGCCAGTCATGTCATTCCTCGTCTTCTTCCGCCTCCGCCTTGACGATGGCGATGTTGAAGTTGGCGGTGCCGAGGGCCTGGTACAGCGACACCCACAGGGGAACGTACATCTCGGCGGTGCGCGCCGAGCGGATTCCGCCGAGATCGATGAGCCGCCCGGCGGGCCAGCCGAACTCGCCGAGCAGCCCGGCCACGGTCTTCTTGGCCGCCGGGTCCTCGCCGGAGAGGAAGAGGACGTGCTCACCCGGTACGAGATCGGGGTTGACCATGACGGCGGCCGTGACGGTGTTGAGCGTCTTGACCACGCGGGCCTCGGGGAAGGCCGCCTGGATCTGCTCGGCCAGGCTGTTGGTGTTGGCGACCGACAGCACCGGGGGGAAGCCGCCGGAGAAGTCGAGCGGGTTGGTCACGTCGGCAACGACCTTGCCGGCCAGGTTGTCCTGCCCGCCGTCCGCGGCGGCCAGCGCACTGAGCGCGTGCACGCCGGCCGTCGCGTTGATGACGATCTCCCCGTGGCTGGCGGCGTCGGCGAACGTGCCGGCCCGCCCGCCGTTCGCCTCCGCCCACGCCGCTGCCGTCTCGTTGGCCGCGTCACGTGCTCCCATGACGACGCTGTGCCCCAGGTCAGCCAGCCGGGTCGCGATGGCCTGGCCCACGCTGCCAGTCCCGAGTACTCCGATATCCATAGTGAGCAAGGGTAGTCACGCCGCGACCGCGAGCGTCAGGCCGAAGCGATGCCCCGTGTCCGTCCACCACCGCACCGGGGTGAAGCCGGCGTGCCGCAGCTCGGCGGCGATCCCGGCCTGGCGGAACTTCGCCGACACCTCGGTGTGCAGCTGCTCGCCCGCCGCGAACTCGACCGTCATGTCCAGCCGGCGCAGGTGCACCGTCATGGGCCGCGAGGCCCGCAGGCGCATCTCGATCCATTCCTGGTCGGCGTCCCAGTGCGCGACGTGGGAGAAGGCCTCCGGCTCGAAGTCGGCGGCCAGCTCGGCGTTGAGCCGGTGCAGCACATTGCGGTTGAACTCGGCCGTCACGCCCTGCGCGTCGTCGTAGGCCCGGACGAGGACCTCGGGATCCTTGACCAGGTCGGTGCCGAGCAGCAGCCACTCGCCGGGGTCCAGCGCCGAGCGCAGCCCGGACAGGAACTCCTCGCGCTCGGCCGGGATCAGGTTCCCGATCGTCCCGCCGAGGAACGCCACGAGCCGCTGCCCGCCGCGCGGCAGCCGGTTCAGGTGCCGGGTGAAGTCGGCGACGAGCCCGTGCACCTTCATCGCCGGGTACTCGGTGGCCAGCGCCGCGGCAGCCTCCCGCAGCGCCGTGGCCGACACGTCCAGCGGCATGAAGCAGTCAGGCTTGATCGCGTCCAGCAGCAGCCGGGTCTTCTCCGAGGAACCGGAACCCAGCTCGACCAGGGTCTTCGCGCCGGAGGCCTCCGCGATCTCCGGCGCGTACGCCGCGAGGATCTCGCGCTCGGCCCGGGTCGGGTAGTACTCGGGCAGCCGGGTGATCTCCTCGAACAGCTCCGAGCCGCGCGCGTCGTAGAACCAGCGCGGGCTGAGCCACTTGGGCCGGGCGGTCAGGCCCGACATGGCCTCGGCGCGCAGCTGGCGGTTCAGGTCGCTGGCGTCGAGGTACAGGTCGATCTCGGTGAGGGCCATCAGAGAGCCTCCACGATCGTGCTGTCCCGGGTCACGACGACGATCCGCTGGTCGTCGGCCTGCTCCCACACGGACTGGTCACCGAAGGGCTCGGAGGCGACCCGGCCACGGGCCGTCCACAGTGAATGGCCGCAGGTGCTCGCCACGATCCGCTCCCCGTCGGTGAGCAGCAGGTTGAGCCGGGCGGTCGGCGCGGCCTCGTGGACCTCGGTGACCGTCGCTGCGACCGCCTTCACCGGGTCCACTCCGGACCGGAGCCGGTCGCGGACCAGCGCCCACAGCAGCGCCGAGTCGGTCGGAGCCTCCATCGCGATCAGGTCGAGGGCCGGTAGCCGGCCGGCGATGTCGGCGACCACGTCGGGCCAGCCACGGATCACGCCGTTGTGGCTGAACAGCCACTGCCCCTCGGTGAACGGCGCGCACGCCGTCTCGATGACGGGCATGCCGGGCGTCGCGGCCCGTACCGCGCCGACGACAGCCTCCGAGCGGATGGACCTGGCGAGGCTCGCGAAGTTCATGTCGCCCCAGACCGGGACCGCGCGGCGGTACCTGACCGGTGGCGCGCCGTCACCCGGGTACCAGCCGACGCCGAAACCGTCCACGTTGATCGTGCCGCCGCCCCGCATGTCGAGCGGGTTCCACGACTGCCGCTTGAGCGAGTGCTCCGGGTCGAAGAGCAGTTCTGCGAGGGTGACGGGTTCGCCGAGGTACGCGAGGTGACGGCACATGCGGTAGCTCCGTTCGTCGTGGGTACGGTTAGGCGTCGCGGGCGCAGCGGAAGCCGGCGAAGATCTGGCGGCGGATCGGGTAGTCCCAGTTGCGGAAGGTGCCCCGGCAGGCGGAGGCGTCCGTGCCGAACGAGCCGCCGCGCAGCACCCGGTACTCCGGCCCGAAGAACACCTCCGAGTACTCCCGGTAGGGGAAGGCCCGGAAGCCCGGGTACCCGGTGAAGACGGAACTGGTCCACTCCCACACGTCGCCGATGAGCTGGTGGACGCCGAGGGGGGAGGATCCGGCCGGGTACGCGCCGGCCGGCGCCGGGCTCAGGTGCCGCTGGCCGAGGTTGGCGTGCTGGGGCGAGGGTTCGTCGTCGCCCCACGGGTACCGGCGGGACCGGCCGGTCGCCGGGTCCCAGCGGGCGGCCTTCTCCCACTCGGCCTCGCTCGGCAGCCGTTTCCCGGCCCAGGCGGCGTACGCGCTGGCCTCGTGCCAGGACACGTGCACCACCGGCTCGTCCGGGACGCGTTCAGCCGTGCGGCCGAAGCGCGTGTACGTGCCGTCCGGCCCCCAGTGCATCGGCCCGGACAGGCCAGCCCGCTGGCGGTGCGCCCAGCCGTCGGGCGTCCACCAGCGCTCGGTGTCGTAGCCGCCGTCGGCGATGAAGGCCTCGTACCCGGCGTTGGTCACCGGGGCCGCGTCGATGAAGAAGGAGTCCACGTCGACGACGTGCGCGGGGCGCTCGTTGTCGAGGGCCCAGGGCTCAGCGTCGGTACCCATCGTGAACTGTCCACCCTGGACGAAAACCTCGCCAGTGACCGGTGATCCGGCAGGTGGCGGCGGGGCGGACAGCACCGGCGGCCCGGAGCGGAGCTGGTGCGTGGCGAGCATCGTCTCGTCGTGCTGCTGCTCGTGCTGCACGATCATGCCGAACACGAAGGCGCCGGTGACGAGCGGAGGCCCGTCGAAGGACATCACGTCCAGAGCGTCGAGGACCCGGTCGCGCACCTCGCGGACATAACCACGGGCCTCGGCCGGGCCGAGCAGCGGCAGGGCCGGCCGGTCTGCACGCGGGTGCCGGAAGGCGTCGTAGAGATCGTCGATGTCGGCCCTGACCGGCGAGCAGCCGCCGGCCCGGCGCAGCAGCCACTGTTCTTCCTGGTTGCCGATGTGCGCGAGGTCCCAGACCAGCGGCGACATCAGGCGGGAATGCTGCCGGGTGAGATCGTCGTCGCCCACGGCGTCGGTCAGCAGTGCGCTCCGTGCCCGGGCTCGCTGCAACTCCCCAGCGACCCGGGCCCGGAGATCATCCGGGTCGGTCAAGAGAAACCTCCTCGCCGACCCCCATTCTTCCCCACCAGCAGGCCCATCTGAAGGAAAAGATCGCCGTTTCGGCACTTTTCCTCGGTCCGGGCAGGGTTGAAGGTGCGGGCAGCGGGGTAACCCAAAGATCATTTTCTGGTACCTGCTGCCCGGCACCCCTTCCCTCCGCCCCCGACCGGCTGCCCGGCCCGCGCGGGCCCTACCCCCGCGGGTGGTACGACCTCGGGTCCACCAGCAGTGGCACGCAGAACGAAGCGGCCACCGCGTCCCAGCGGACGAACCTGGCGTTGGTCGCCTCGCGCTCGCCACCCGGCTCGGCCTCACCGTCGTGCACCACGAGCATCCCGCGCGGGTAGTCCCGGCCGAGCGGCACGTTGATCACGGCGGCCCCGTCCGAGTGCTCGGCCCCGGCCACCCTGAACGAGCCCAGGTACCGGTTGCCGCCCGACCGCGTGTACACGGCGAACGTCGAGTCGCCCTGGCTGGACGCCAGCACGTAGCCCTGCCCGTCGCGGCCGTGGTAGATCGTCACGCCCTCGGCGTCGGCGGCCAGACGTGTGCCCCCGTACCCGGGATCGGCCCCGGCTGCGCACTCCTCAGTCTCAGGATCGAAGGTGGCGGGCACGCCGTACTCGCGGACCCGGTCGATCAGCGTCTCCGCGGCGAACCGCCCGCCGGACACCCCGATCCGCCACAGCCCGACGTCCTCCTGGCCGGCGTAGAGGACCCTGGTCACCTGGTCCACGGCCATGCCCTCGACCTGCGGGCGCTCGCCCGGCTCGGCGCACGGCGTCCACGACCCGCCGTCCGGCAGCGTGAACGTGGCGGGCAGGTCCAGCGTGTCGGCGGTCCGGTAGCTCACCCGGCCGCCGGCGTCGGCCAGCCTGAGCAGGGCGAGCCGGGTCTCGTGCCGGCGGCTGACCACCACATAGGACGATCCGCGCTCGGTGAAGGCCGCCAGCCCGTACGCGGTCCGCGCCTCGTCGACCTCTTCCTCCGTCGCCGAGAACACGCGTGGGGCGTCGGCGGCCGTGACGTCGGTCAGCGGCGGACGGCCGGGCCGGTCGGCGACGGCGTAGGCCCGGATCCGGTCCCGGCCCCGGTCGGACACCACGAACAGGTCGGTCCGCCGCCCGGCGAGAACGAAGCCGTAGACGACGTCCACGTTGTTGAACCTGCCCGGCTCTGCCTCCTCACCCGGAGCGGCCGGGGCCGGGATGTGCTGGACGAGCCGCCCCCTGAGGTCGTAGACCCCGAGCCCGCCCTCCTTGAGGGTCAGCGCGACCAGGCTCCGCGCCGGGTCGGACGGGTGCACCCAGACGGCCGGGTCGTCGGCGTTGGCGTTGCCGCCGGCCTCGTCGTCGTAGACCACCGGGGTCTGCGCGACGACGGGGACGGCAGGCAGGGTGCCGGCCCAGGCCGGCTGTGCGGGGACGAGGCTGGCGGCGAGCAGTACCGCTGCCGTCAGGGTTGTCCCGTGTGAGATACGCATGGCCCCCGATGCTGGGGTCCGCGGGTTAATGGCCGGCGGCGCGCGGGTGTCGGCGGCCTGGCGATTGCACGCTGTGTGTGGCTGACCCCGGCCATGCCTACCACTCTGCCCAGTCGGCCCTCCGGCGACGGAGGGTGCGCACCCGCAGCCCGATCAGCGCCAGCACCGTGAGAAACGGCAGGTAGAGCCACCAGGCGGCGGCGAACGGGTTCGGCCCGTCGTCAGGGAGCGCCAGCCTGACATCCTCCACGAAGGACTGTGAGACGGCGAGGGGCGACGCCTTGCCCGGGAAACTGACCACGGTGCGGTACTGGCCGTCAGGCCCGGCGGCCAGGATGCTGGCCTGCTCCTGGTTGTCGATGCTGACCATGACGGGGTGGCCGTCACGCCACCCGGGCAGGCCCGCTGGTGTGCCAGGGACGGTGCCGCCGCCGGGGAGCCGGCTGCCGTCGGCCGGGTTCAGGAAGGTGAGCTTGCTGCCGTCGAACACCGCGAGCCGGCCGTCCGGCCCCCAGGAGCCCGTACCCAGGGCGGAGCTGCCGGCCGGGGCCGATGCCGTCCACAGCACACTGCCGTCGGCGGTGCTGGCCACGCCGATCCGCCCGAATGACTGGAACGCGAACCGTTTGCCGTCCGGGGAGAAGCTGGCCGCTTTCCAGCCGGTCTCGCTCAGCCCGGTGAGCACGCGGCTCGTGCCGGTCTTGGCGTCGACCAGGTACAAGGGGCTCCGGCCACTCTGCTGGCCGTCGCCGGCGATCAGCAGGTGGGTGTCGCCGGGCGACCAGGCCAGCGGGTTGCTGCCCTGGATCCCGGTGGCAAACCCGTTGCTCATGCTGATCAGCTGGTCGCCGGCCGCGAGCGTTCTGCCGTCGCGGGACAGTGCAGTGCTGAGATGCTCGGTCCGCACTGTCCGGTAGGAACCGTCCGTGCCGACCACCACGGTCTGGTTCTGGGTGTAGCGGATGGTCGCCACCCCGGAAGGGAGGAGGCTGAAGACCGCCGCTGCCCGGCCCACGCCGAAGGGGAACATATCCGCCTGCCAGGCGTAGGGCCGTTCGATCTGCCAGGACTGCTCACCGGAGCCCGCCTGGGCCGGCCCGGCGGCGAGCACCCCAGCCAGTGACAGAGCGATAGCGATTCGTGTACGTCGCTGGATCAGCATCCGCGGAGCTTAGCCGGCGAAGGCCCAGCGTGGCCTGCCCGGAATCCCGGAGGCGGCGTCACGGAGGGTAGGCTACGGTCGGGCCATGCCTTTACTGAGAGTGAATGACACGAGCCTGAACTACACCGTGGAGGGCCAGGGCGAGCCTGTGGTCCTGCTCCACTCGGCACTGTGTGACCTGACCATGTGGGACGAGGTGGCCGAGGCCCTGGCCAGCCAGTACACCGTCATCCGCTACGACATGCGCGGCTGGGGCCACTCGGGTGTGCCCGCCGGGCCGTTCCGCCACCACGAGGACCTCGCGGCGCTGCTCGACGCGCTCGGTCACGAGGGGCCGATCCGGATCGCCGGCAACTCCTTCGGCGGGCGCATCGCCGCGAAGTTCGCCATGGCGTACCCGGAGCGGGTCGAGAAGCTGGTCCTGCTCGCCGCTGCGGCCGAGGGCCACAACTGGTCCGACCAGATCCGGGCCTACGGCGCGGCCGAGGGCGCGGCCCTGGAGGCCGGCGACTTCGACAAGGCCGTCGAGATCAACCTGGAGACCTGGTTCCTGCCGGGCACGCCGCGCAACCTGGAGTCGCTCCGGACCGGCCTGGTCAACCAGAACGCCGGCGAGGAACACGAGCAGGAGGGCCCGGAGTGGGACCTCGGCGCGATCAAGGCGCAGGTGCTGGTGGGCTACGCGGTCCATGACCTGCCGGACTTCGAGGTGATCGCCCGCCGGTACGCGGAGATCCCCGGCGCGCGGCTGGTGAGCTTCCCGGAGTCGGGCCACCTGATCCCGCTCGACGATCCACAGAAGACGATCGAGGTGCTGCGGGCGTTCCTGTAACGCTCGCGGGGTGCACGGTCCGGCTGCCCGTTCAGGCAGCCGGACTGCCCGGACGTCCATCCACGCGGCCGTTGGTCCGGCCGCCAGGCAGCTACATGATCTAGCTACCTGCGTAGTGGACGAGGAGGCACACCCATGCCCACGTATCTGTCGCCCGGCGTGTACGTCGAGGAGGTCGAGGCCGGTTCCCGGCCCATCGAGGGCGTGGGCACCGCCGTGGCGGCCTTCGTCGGCTTCGCCGCGCAGGGCCCGTTCAACACGCCGACGCTCGTGTCGAACTGGAGCCAGTACACCCAGACGTTCGGCGAGTTCGCCGAGGGCTGCTACCTGCCGCAGGCCGTCTACGGATACTTCCTGAACGGCGGCGGCAACTGTTACATCGTCCGGGTCGGCGGCGAACGGGACGACACTGGGCAGCAGGGCGAGCTCGGCGGGGGAGCAGGCTCGGCGCAGGCACTGCTCGGCGGGTACAGGGTGGCGGCGAAGGAGCTCGGAGCCAGCGACATCAGCGTCGAGATCGCCCCCGCCACCGGGGACAGCCCGCCGGAGGACCGGTTCACGCTGCTCGTCAAGCGGGGCGGCGCGGTCGCGGAGACCTTCGAGAACGTCACGGCCAAGCGGGGCCGCGACAACGTGGTGACCAGGGTCCGCGAGGCGTCCCGCCTGATCACGCTGGAGGAGCAGGAGGCGGCTGGCGCCGTCGCGCGGCCCGAGACGGGTACGGTCGCGACGCTGAACGCCCCGCCAGCCCCCTCCGCCGTCCCGGCCCAGATCGTCGCCGACGTGTACGTGGGCGATGTCGCCGACCGCACCGGCTTCGGCGGGCTGGAGGTCGTCGACGAGGTGACCATGGTCGCGGTGCCCGACCTGATGAGCGCGTACCAGAAGGGCGCGATCGACGCCGAGACGGTGAAGGCCGTGCAGCTCGCGATGATCGCCCACTGTGAACTGATGGGCGACCGGGTCGCGATCCTCGACACGCCACCGGGCCTCAACCCGCAGAAGGTGAAGGACTGGCGGGTCAACGAGGCGGGCTACGACTCGAAGTACGCCACCCTGTACTACCCGTGGATCAAGGTCTTCGACCCCGCGACCGGCACGAACGGCTTCGTGCCGCCGAGCGGGCACATGGCGGGCGTGTGGGCGCGCAACGACGCGACCCGTGGCGTGCACAAGGCACCGGCCAACGAGGTCATCCGGGGAGCCATCTCGCTGGAGACCCAGCTCACCAAGGCCGAGCAGGAGCTGCTCAACCCGGTCGGCGTCAACTGCGTGCGGGCCTTCCCCGGGCGCGGCATCCGGGTCTGGGGCGCGCGGACGCTGTCGAGCGACCCGGCCTGGCGGTACCTGAACGTGCGGCGGCTGTTCAACTACCTGGAGAAGTCCATCCTCATCGGTACACAGTGGGTGGTCTTCGAACCGAACGACGACGCACTCTGGGCGAGGATCCGCAGGACGATCGCGGCCTTCCTGGTCATGGAGTGGCGCAAGGGCGCGCTGTTCGGGCTCACGCCCGACGAGGCCTTCTACGTCCGGTGCGACCGGGAGACCAACCCGGCCGAGAGCATCGACGCGGGCCAGGTGATCTGTGAGATCGGGGTCGCGCCCGTCAAGCCCGCCGAGTTCGTCATCTTCCGGCTGTCGCAGTTCTCCGGCGGCACCAGCCTGGTCAGCGAGTAAGCAGAGCAGAAGGGGCAGGTAAGTCACATGGCACTTCCCGATTTCGACTCCTCGGTCGGCCACTCCTTCGGGCTCGAGGTCGACGGTGTGATGATCAAGCAGATCAACGAGGTCAGCGGGCTCAAGTTCGAGCAGGACGTGATCGAGCTGAAGACGAACATGTCCGCCGACGGCAAATACATGATCAAGAAGCTGCCGGGGCGGCCCAAGGCCGGTGAGATCACCGTGACCCGGGGCCTGACGGACTCCAACAGCTTCGAGAAGTGGATGAAGGACGCGCGCTTCGGCAAGATGTCCGACGCCCGCAAGACCGCCGCCGTGATCATCTTCGACTACGAGGGTTCGGCCATCAAGCGGTACAACCTGGTCGGCGCGTGGCTCAAGAGCCTGGAGATCGGCTCGCTGAAGGCCGGTGACACCAGCGTGCTGACCGAGAAGGCGGTCATCACCTACGAGGAACTGACGGTCGAGTAGTGCGCCGGACGATACCGGCTCCGGCCGAGGCTCCGGCGGAGCAGCTCCGGACCGAGTTCGCGTTCGAGCTGCCCCGGGGCTATGTGGACGACGCCGGGACCGTCCACCGGGCCGGGGTGATGCGGCTGGCCACGGCCCGCGACGAGCTGGTCCCGCTCCGCGACGACCGGGTCCGGGAGAATCCGGCGTACCTGACGGTCGTGCTGCTCGCCCGGGTGATCACCCGGCTGGGCGGCGTGGCCGACGTGCACGCCGGCGTCGTGGAGAACCTGTTCGCCGCGGACCTGGCCTTCCTCCAGGACCTGTACCGCAGGGTCAACAGCGAGGGGCACACCCGGGCCGGGGTGGCGTGCCCGTCGTGCGGCCACGGGTTCACTGTGGACCTCGCGGGTGGTGGGCGGCCGGGGGAATCCTGACGTACGCGGCCGACCGGCTCCAGGAGGAGATCGCGTACGTTGCCTACCACTTCCACTGGCCGCTCGGCGACATTCTCGACCTGGAGCACGCGGACCGGCAGCGGTACGCGGCCGAGATAGCCAAGATCAATACCCGGATGAACCAGGCGTCGCACCGGCCGGCGTCGTTCCAGCCGTACCCGGGGTGAGCCGGATCCGGGACACGCGAGCGGGCAGGGGAGGTGAGCGGGAATGTGGCCGTTCCGCAGGAGCGGGAGATCCGCACAAGAGCCGGAGGCGGGAACGGAAGCTGTGGCCGGGCCGGCTGTGGTGCCGGGGCCGGTGTTCCGGGCCGAGTGGCGCAGCCTGCCACCGATCCAGCGCGTCGTCGCGGCCCACCCGCTGGTCAACCCGGTCGGCGAGTTCTCCGGCCGGCTGACAGCCTGGCAGAACCCGTCGTACCTCGCCCCGCTCGGTCACGCGGTCGGGCCGTCGGAGCCTTCGGGGTCGGCGGACATCGCGGTGCCGGTCCGGGAGTCTGTGGCGTACGAGGAACTGCCCGTCCGGGTGCCGGTGGCGCACGAGGAACCGCCGGTCCGGGAGCGGGGCGGCGAGGGTTTGACGGGTGCCGGCGGGGGCGGGATGGTGTCCCGGTTCCTCCAGCGGTTCGCTGGGGCGTCTGGTGCGGAGCGGGAAGCAGGTGGCGGTGCCGAGCCGGTCGCTGGCAGCTCCGTGGCCGGCGTGCCTGTCGTGGCGGAACGGCCGGTTGTCCAGCGTGTAGCCGATTCTGATGGCCAGAGTCCACAAGAGACGGTGCAGCGAGACGCCGCCCCGCAATTGGGTGAAGCGGACGGCTCGCACAGCACGGCACTGGAGCCCGCTGGTGAGGCCGGCCTGCTCGGGTCGGAACTCCCGAGCCTCACCCCCGACCCAGCCGGCGAAGCCCCCGAGCCGCCGGCCTTCAGCCCGCAAACCATGAACGTCCCGGCCCCGCTGACGGTCTCCCGTACGTCCCCCCTCCCAGAACCGCCGCTGCGCAAGGAACCGGGGCTGCCAGGCGGGCAACCGTCCAGCCCTACCCCGAGTGTCCAGCGAGACGTGGCAGGTCAGCCCGGGGACGCTCTTCCCGCGGAAACTGCGGCCCGGCCTGGCCCGGAAGACACGGCCGGCGCAGGCCTCCCCGAAATGGTGACTGTCTCGCGCCTGGCGGAGGTGTCCGGCTCATGGCCCCAGCCGAGCCCGGAGCAGGAGGCGGAAGCAGAAGCGGAACCGGCTGAGCCGGAGCCCGCACCCGGAACGCGGCCCACGATCGGCGCGGATGTGGCCGCAGCCGACCCGAGCGGCAGCGGTGACGCGGAGGCGGTCTCGACGGACGCCAGCAGCGGGTCCGCAGCGCCCCCGGGGACCGGGAGTGGTGCCGGGCCAGGCCCGGTCGTCGTCTCGCGGTCGGTGTCAGAAGGAGCCGGTGCTCAGCCTGCCTCAGGGCCGGGGGCCGTACGCGAAACGCTCGGGTCCGCCGAAGTTCCACTGTCTCCGATGGCAACGGAACCGATTCCGTCGGCGGGCGGAACTCCGGGACTGAGCGACGAACAGCCGGGGTCTGCCACGGAACCGCTGACGCTGGCCGCTGGGCCGGGCGGGCAGGAGGGATTCCCAGGCGAGCCACTGCACTCGGGTGGTGACGCCGAGGCGGCGGGAGCTGGCGACCTGGCGGTGCAACGGGAGACGGAGCCTGACGCGGAAACAGCGCAGCACGCCACCTCCTCCCGGACAGACCGCGAAACCCTGGGCATGGGGACCGGTGGCGGTATCGGGCTCCAGGCCGGTGCTGGTAGCGCGGCGGCCGGGGCGGGTGGCGGGACGGTGCAGCGATCGGGGCTGGAACTGGGTTCTGGGCCCGGTTCCGGGGCTGGGCCGGTGGTGAGTGCGGCGGGTGCCGGGGGCTGGCCGGGGGCTGGGGGCGGGCCGGGGCCGGCGGAGCCGGCCGGTCCGCTGGTACAGCGGACTGAGGCCGGGTCGGCCGGGGGTCTGGCCGCACAGCGGCCGTCCGGAGGCGAAGCCGTGGACGGCGGTGCGGCCCGCAGGCTCGGGCTGGGCGCGCCGTTCCGGCCGGGTGAGACGCCGTCCGCCACGGCCGGCATCGTCCAGCGGCAGCCGGTCGTGCACAGCGCGCCTGCTGTCCAGCCGTTCCTCACTACGCAGCCGGTTCAGCGCTTCACGACAGGTGACTCGCAGCCTGGTCTCCAGCGCGGGACTATCGGGGAGCCGTTTTCCGGGCCGCAGCCCGTGAACCTCCAGCCTGGCACCGACACCAGGCCCACGCTCCAGCGCCTTACGCCGACCACGACTACACCGGGGCCCAACCCCCCACCAGCCGACGATGGTCCACAGTGGTCGTACGCCGTCATCGACGAACCAGCCCCTTCCGCGCCTCCCACCCCACTGCCGCTACCCACCCGGACGCTGGTCGGCGGGTTGCCTGCGGTCGCGCAGCCGGTGCAGCGCGCGGTGGACTCCGAGGCCGGGCAGCCTGACGAAGGGCCGCCGCCCCCGCTTCCGGCGCTGTTTCACGCCGAGCCTCTGGCGCCGCTCCGGGCCGAGCCGCCGCCACTGGTCCCGCCTCAGCCGCAGGTCCAGCGGGAGCTGAGCCGCGGACCAGGCGAGCCTGCCGTCGCAGGTACCGAAAAAATCTTCGTCCAGGCCGAGACCGCGGCAGCCTCCCAGGCCCCTGCCTCAGCTGGCGGTGGACCCGGCGGGGGAGCAGGCGGTGACCCCGACGAGCTGCTGAAGAAGCTTTTCGACCCGCTGCTGCGCAGGCTGCGCGCCGAGCTCCGGCTCGACCGCGACCGGCGCGGCACGGTGACGGACCTGAGGTTCTGAACGAAGACCACGTGAGGAGGCGGGCATGGGCAGGGCGGACATCGAGGCGGTCGCGGTCTACTTCGTCGTCAAGGTGGACAACGACAGCCTGGGCGCGTTCAACTCGTGCGAGGGCCTGGGCTGCGAGGTCGTCATGGAGCAGCGCGAGGAGGGCGGCCAGAACGGCTGGGTGTGGCAGCTGCCGACCCGGATCAAGTATCCGAACATCAAGCTCACCCGGCAGGTGACCGCCGACAGCGAGAAGATCACCAAGTGGTTCGCGAACATGGCCGGCGGGATCAGGCGGATGACGGCCACGATCGAGGCGCGCAACCCTGAGGGCAAGAAGATCGCGAGCTGGAACCTCCAGGGCGTCGTCCCGGTGCGGTGGACCGGCCCGCAGCTCAACCTCGACAGCCCGAAGATCGCGACGGAGACGCTGGAGCTGGCGCATCACGGGTTCGTGGCGGCATGACGTCCCCGGTCGCGTTCACGTCGCCGGCTGGCGGGTCGAAGGGCTCGCCGGCCAGCCTCCAGCACGCCTATCTCGAGCTGCGCGAGCCCCCGTCGGACGGTTCGACGGCCAAGCCGTCGAGCAACGTCATCGGGAAGATCGACTTCCAGTTCAACCCGAAGGAACTCAGCCTGGCCAAGACCTCCAAGTGGAAGCGGGAGACGCAGGCCAAGGCGAAGAAGGCCGCGCCGCCGGAGTTCCTCGGCCCCGATCCGGCGAAGCTCAGCCTCGAACTCTTCTTCGACGCGACGGAGAAGATGGACGACGGGGTCGTCAAGTCCGTCGAGCAGCTGTTCACCTGCACCGTCCGCTACGGCGAGGCCAAGACCCCGCCCTGGGTGATCTTCTACTGGGGCGGGCTGACCAGCTTCCCCGGCTTCATCAACAGCGTGACAGCGAAGTACACCCTGTTCACCCCGGCCGGCATGCCGGTCAGGGCGGTGTGCACGGTCGTGCTCGAAGAGATCGCCGGCGAGAAGAAGGGGCAGAATCCGACGTCCGGCGCCCTCGCCGCCCGCGACGTGCACGTGCTCGTCGCCGGCGACACCCTCCAGTCCGTCGCGTACCGGGCGTACGGCGACGCCGGCCGGTGGCGGGCCGTCGCCGAGGCCAACGACATCGACGACCCGCTGCGCCTGCGCCCCGGTACCCGGCTGCTGGTCCCAGCACTGGAGGAGCTGGGGAATGGCTAACGAGAGCTTCGCGAACAGCCTGCTCATCGAGGTGGAGGGCAGCCAGCTCCCCGCCGATGTCGCCTCGCTGCTCACCTACGCCTACGTCGACGACTCCCGGAACCTGCCCGACCTGTTCGTCCTCCGGTTCCGGGACCCTTCGCACACTGTCCTCTCCAAGGCCGGTTTCAGGATCGGGGCGAGGGTCACGCTGAAGGTGCAGACGGCCGAGCCCTCGGGCCCGGTGACGCTCCTGGCCGGCGAGGTGACGGGTGTCGAGCTCGAACTCGACCGGAGCGGCACGCTCACGGAGGTCCGTGGCCTGGACCAGGCACACCGCCTGTTCCGGGGCCGCCGGGTCGCCGCGTATCCGGCGATGACCGTCTCCGACGTCGTCCGCAAGGTAGCGACCCGGGCCGGCCTGCGCGCCGGGAAGATCGACTCGGTGCAGGGTGTCGGCGGGCCGGTCGGCACGCAGATCAGCCAGGACAACGTCAGCGACTGGGAGTTCCTGTCGCGCCTCGCGGACCTGGTCGGCGCGCAGGTGGCCGTCGTGGACGGCGCGCTCAGCTTCCAGCTCCCCGAGAAGCCGTCCGCCGCGCCCGACCCGGGTGCCAAGGCCCATTCCGACCCGCTCGTCCTCGAAGCCGGCCGTAACCTGGTGTCGCTCCGCGCGTCCGTCACGGCTGCCGAGCAGGTGCCGTCCGTCGAGGTCCGTGGCTGGGATTTCGAGCGCAAGCAGGAAGTCACCGCCACGGCCAAGCCTTCCGCCGCGGGTTCGGAGGTCCAGGCCGATCCGGTCAAGCTCGGCAACCTCTTCAAGAGCCCGCCGTACGTCGCGGCCGACCCGTCCTGGCGGACACAGGGGACGGTCAAGGCCACAGCCGAGGCGATCGCAGCCCAGCTCGGCGGGGCCTGCGTGGAGCTGGACGGCGTCGCGAAGGGCAACCCGGCGCTGCGGGCCGGAGTCGCTGTCGCGCTCGGCGGGGTCGGAGACGAGTTCAAGGGCAAGTACACCCTCACCAGCACTCGTCACCTGTTCAGTGAGGGCTCCGGCTACACCACGTCGTTCACGGTCTCCGGCCGCCAGGAACGTTCGTTCTACGGCCTGATCAGCGCCCCGTCCGTATCCTCGCCATCCACCGGCCACGGCCTGGTCCCTGCGATCGTCAGCGACATCAAGGACCCGCTCAAGCTGGGCCGGGTCAAGCTCACGCTGCCCTGGTTGTCGAAGGAGTTCAGCAGTGCGTGGGCACGGGTCGCCATGCCGGGCGCCGGCAAGGATCGCGGCGCGGTGTTCCTGCCGGAGGTCGGCGACGAGGTCCTCGCCGGATTCTCCAGCAGTGACCCCGACACCATCTACGTCGTCGGCGGCCTGTTCAACGGCAAGGACGCCCCGCCGGCCCTGTCCTCCCCGGCCGTCGACAGCGGCAGCGGCGAGGTCGCCGTCCGCGCTCTCGTGTCCCGGAAGGGCCACAAGCTCGAACTCTCGGAGCAGGGCGGCATCACCCTCGCCACCGGCGACGGCAAGCTCTCGCTCAAGCTCGACCTGTTGAGCGGCAAGGTCTCCCTCACCGGATCCTCCGGGGTCACCGTCGACGCCGGCACCGGCAAGCTCGAACTCAAGGGCGCCGGGGTCACTGTGGACGGTGGTTCCGGAGCCGTCGAGATCAAGGGCCAGAAGGTCTCCGCCCAGGGCACGGCGCAGGCCGAGCTCAAGGCGAGCGGCCAGGTCACGATCACCGGCGGCATCGTGAAGATCAATTAGGAGGTGTACCGTGCCAGCAGCGGCGAGGGTCGGCGACCCGACCGGCCACCCGGGCGTGATCACCGGCCCGGGCTGCCCGACAGTGCTCATCGGTGGCATGCCGGCCGCCCGGGTCAGCGACCTGCACACCTGCTCGTTCCCGCCGCCGGCTGTGCACCCGCCGAGCCCGCTCACCCCGCCCGGCTGCCCGACCGTGCTGATCGGCGGCATGCCGGCCGCCCGGATGGGCGACATGGCCGGCTGCGGCGCGCCGATCATCATGGGCTGCCCGACCGTCCTGATCGGAGGGTAGCGGCGATGTCGGAGGAGTTCGTCGGCCACGGCTGGGCCTTCCCGCTGCGTACAGACCAGACCGGCTCGATAGCCCTGGTCGGCGGCGAGCGGGAGATCGCCGAGAGCGTCCGGCTGATCCTGGCCACGGCGCCGGGGGAGCGGCCGATGCGGCCGGAGTTCGGCTGCGCGATCCACGACCTCGTCTTCGCGCCCGCCGACGCCGCCACGGCCGGCCGGATCGCGTACGAGGTCAGGCTGTCACTGGAGCAGTGGGAGCCGAGGATCAGCGTCGTCGACGTCGCGGTCAGCTTCGACGCCGCAGACCAGGGCATGCTCCTCATCGACATCCGGTACGCCGTCCGGGGCGACAACGACCCGCGCAACCTGGTCTTCCCGTTCTACGTGATCCCCCCGCACGAGGACGGCGACCTGCCGTTCTCCGGCCGCGACGGAGGCTCCTGATGGCCCTGCCGAGCCCCAACCTCGACGACCGGCGCTTCCAGGACCTGGTCGACGAGGCCAAGCGGCGCGTCCAGCGCAACTGCCCGGAGTGGACGGACCACAACGTCTCCGACCCGGGTGTCACGCTGATCGAGACCTTCGCCTTCATGGTCGACTCGATGCTGTACCGGCTCAACCGCGTCCCCGGCCTGCACTACCTCAAGTTCCTCGACCTGATCGGCGTGCGCCTCTTCCCGCCGACAGCAGCCGCCGTCGACGTCACGTACTGGCTGTCGGCCGCCCAGGAGTCCGCCGTCGTCGTCCCCGGGGGCTCGCAGGTCTCCAGTGCCCGGATCGACGCCGAGGAGCCGGTCGTCTTCACCACCGAGCGCGAGCTCGACATCGTGCCGTGCAGCCTCGCCAAGGTCGTCACCGGCACCGCCGACCGCACCGACGAGCTCGCCTCCGCTCCCATCCCGTGCTTCTCCGCCCAGCCAGCCCCCGGCGACACCCTCCTCTTCGGACTGTCGAACGCCGTCCCGAGCTGCGCCGTCCTGCTCCGCGTCGAGTGTGAGGCACAGGGCGTCGGCGTGGACCCGAAGGACCCGCCATGGATCTGGGAGGCGTGGAACGGCTCGGCCTGGACCGCCTGCGAGGTCGAGTCCGACACCACCGGCGGCTTCAACAAGCCCGGCGACATCGTCGTCCACCTCCCCGCCGGCCACGCCACCTCGATCGTCGGCAGGCAGCTGGCTGGCTGGCTGCGCTGCCGGCTCACCGAGCCGGCGCCCGGCCAGAGGTTCTACCGCGACTCGCCCCAGCTCCGTGCCGTCACAGCCCGCACGATGGGCGGCACCGTCCCCGCCATCCACGCCGACGTGATCCGCAACGAGCAGGCGGGTTTCGGCGAGGGCGTCCCAGGCCTGCGGTACCCGCTGGAGCACGCCCCCATCGTCGCCGGCGACCCGCTCACCGCCCTCGTCGGCGACGACGAGTGGACTGAGGTCACGTCGTTCGCACAGTCCGGCCCCGACGACCGGCACTTCATGGTCGACCGGGGGGCCGGCGAGCTGGTCTTCGGTCCCGCCGTCCGCGAGCCAGACGGCAGCCTCCGCCTGTACGGGGCCGTCCCGGCCAAGGGTGCCGCGATCGTGCTCCCCGAGTACCGGACCGGCGGCGGGCGCCGGGGCAACGTGGCCCGCAACGTCCTGGTCGTCCAGCGCGACCCGGTACCGTTCGTCAGTACCGTCACGAACCGCCGCCCGGCCAGCGGGGGAGTCGACGGCGAGTCGGTGGACGACGCGGCGACCCGTGGCCCGCTCGTCCTCCGTACCCGCGACCGTGCCGTCACCGCCGAGGACTACGAGGCCCTGGCGCGCGAGGCTGCCCCCGACGCCGCCCGCGTCCGCTGCGTACCGGCCAGCCCCGACTCCGCCGCCGTCCGCGTCCTCGTCGTCCCCGCCGTCGCCAACACCGCCGAGCTGCCCTTCGGTGACCTCCGCCCGGGCGACGTGCTGCTGAGCCGGATCCGCGACCACCTCGAAGCCCGCCGCTGCATCGGCGCCCGCATCTCCGTCGAGCCGCCGTACTACCAGGGCGTCACCGTCGTCGCCCAGATCCAGGCCAAGGCCCGCACGAGCCCCGACGCCCTGCGCACGGCGGCACTGGAGGCCCTCTTCTCGTACCTGCACCCGGTGACCGGCGGCCCCGACGGCACCGGCTGGCCCTTCGGCCGCCCCGTCCAGGCCGGCGAGATCTACGCCGTCCTCCAGCGGCTCCCCGGCATCGACATGGTGGACGACGTCCGCCTCTTCGGCGCCGACCCGCGTACCGGCGAGCGGGGCAGCGCCGTCCCACGCCTCGAACTCCCGGTCAACGGCCTCGTCTACTCCTACGGCCACCAGGTCCGGGTGACCCGCCCATGACCAGGGAAAGCCTCGAAGGCCTGATCTCACCGCACCCGATCGGAGCCCGCCTCCCCGGCGTGTACCTCGACGACGACTTCACCCAGCGCCTCACCGAAGCCCTCGACGGCGTCCTCGCCCCGGTCTTCCTCGCGCTGGACTCGTTCCCGGCATACCTCGATCCGTACCTCACACCGGAGGACTTCCTCGACGTGCTCGCCTCCTGGGCCGGCGTGCAGCTCGACGCCGACCGGCCGCTCGCCGAGCGCCGCGAGCTGGTCGCGCACGCGGTGAGCCTGCACCGCCAGCGGGGTACGCCGGGTGGCCTGGCCGCACACGTGGCCCTGCTCACGGGCGGCGAGGTCGAGATCGCCGACAGCGGCGGGTGTACCTGGTCGCCGCACCCAGGTGCCGACCTGCCGGACGAGCAACCCCGGGTGACCGTGCGGATCACGGGTGGCCGGGACGTGGACGAACGCCGGGTGCTGGCCGTGATCAGCGAGACGGTGCCCGCGCATGTGGCTGTGACGCTGGAGGTGGGTACACGATGATCGTTTGTGGTCAGTGCGGGGAACGCAGCGAGCGCAAGGTGGAGTTCTGCGGCGCGTGCGGAGCTTTCCTGGAGTGGGACTCGGCGATAGCCGAGACCGCGCAGCCTCCAGACCCGAGGCCACACACCATCCCGGACCCGGAACGGCACACCCCTGACCCCCGGCGGCACGCCCCCGAACCAGAACAGCGCGCCCCCGAATCCGCGCAGCCGAAGGCTGTACAGCCGGTCGCCGTGCAGCCCACAGCCACAGAACCCCCGCCCATCACCCGGCGCCCGCAGCCGGAGCCCGAGGATCGCCGTCCGCTGCCCGGCGAGCTGATCTGCGGTTTCTGCGGCTCCGGCAACGATCCGAAGCGCCGGTTCTGCCGCCGCTGCGGCACGTCGCTGGCCGAGGCCCCCGTGGTCCCGCCGCCGCCGTGGTGGAAGCGGATCTTCCGCAGGAAGACCTACGAGGCCGGAACGCGCCGCGACGTGTCCCAGCCGAGGCAGTGGCGCAGGCCGATCCTGATTCTCGCCGCCCTGCTGCTCATCCTGATCTTCCTGGCCGTGCCAGCGCTGAGGTCCCTCCCCGGCCGTGGCTACACCGCACTCCTCGACCGGGTCAAAACCCACAACCGTGTCGTACCGGCCAGCGCCCGCGCCTCCTCCTCCGCAGCCGGAGCCGGACCCGACCGCGTCTACGACGGCCACAACGACCGGTACTGGGCCACGGCCCTGCCCGGCCCCGGCGGCTGGGTCGAGGCGGAGTTCGCCAAGCCGATGCGGCTGCTCGACATCATCGTCACGCCCGGCGTCTCCGCCGACCAGAAGGTCTTCGTCGCCGACGGCCGCCCGGCCGAGCTGCGCGTGGAGGCGTTCAGCTCCACCGGGGACGTGGTCACGGCCAGGACGCTCAAGCTCGTGGACGCACCCGGCCCGCAGACCTTCAGCGTGAAGGCCAGCGACACCGCCCGCGTCCGCATCACCATCAAGGGCGTCTACGGCCCCGGTACCCGCCCGCCCGCGATCGCCGAGCTGGAGTTCTTCGGCCGCTGACCACCGTGGAGTTACTGTGGGTGGCGATGACGAGCCTGATCACGCCACCCAGCGGTACCCCTCGAGCCGCCGTCCTGCTGCTCCACGGCTCCAGCGGCCGGCCGGACATGACCCGGGCCCGGCTGCTCGCCGGGCACGGGGCGGCGGTGCTCGTTCCCCGCTGGTTCGGCGGCACAGGCCAGCCCGCAGGCATCTGCGAGTTCCCGCTGGAGTACTTCATTGCCGCCGTCGGCAAGCTCGCAGCCCTGTACCCGGCGACACCGATCGGCATCGCAGGCATCTCCAAAGGCGCAGAGGCAGCCCTGCTGACCGCCGTGCACGACCCCCGCGTCTCCTCGGTCGTCGCCCTCGCCCCGACCTCGGTGACCTGGGCGAATGTCGGCCCGGGCCCCGACGGCACCGCTTTCCCGCGCAGATCCTCCTGGACTCTGAACGGCCTGCCACTACCCTTCGTCCCCTACGACGAGGACTGGAAGCCCGCAGAACTGGCCGGCCCCGTCGCGTACCGCACCCACTACGAGTCAAGCCTCGTGACACACGCCGGCCGCGTGCCCGCAGCCACCATCACCGTCGAGCGGATCACCGGCAGTGTCCTGCTCGTGCACGGCGGCGACGACCAGGTGTGGCCGGCCGACGTGTTCGCCGCCGCCATCCGCGCTCGCCGGCGAGAGCACGGCCTGCCGACCACAGTGGTCAGCGAACCGTCCGCCGGGCACCAGCCCGTCTTCTCTGGCGAAACACCACCAGCACCCAGCCGCCTCGCCCGGGGCGGCACACCGGAAGCCGACCGGCGTCTCGGCGCGGCGGCCTGGCCCGAAATCCTCACGGCCCTCGGCCTCGCTACCTGAGGGTCGCCAGCACCGCCGCGTACCGCTGCCGGGCCCGTCCGGCGGCTGCGAGGTCGCCCAGCGCCGTCCGGCCCTCGATCAGGAGCCGCCAGCCGGCGTCGCAGTACATGTCGATCTCCACGCACTGCCCGGCGGCCGTGGCCACCTCGGCCAGGTCGCCACGGCGGTGCGCGACCCGGGCCAGCTCGACGGCTGCGGCGGCGGCGCGGCGGCGCAGCGCCTCGCGTTCCGTCACGACCCACTCGGCCGGCCCGTCCTCCGGCAGCAGCTCGCCGGCGTACGCGTCGAGCGCCGCCCGCAGCGCCACGACCAGCGTCCCCTGGTCGCCGTTCAGCCGGGCCTGGTGCGCTGTCTCGATCGCGGCGGTGAAGGTGACGACATCGCTGTACCCGCCGGCCGGCAGCACCAGCTCGTACGCGTCGCCGTCCCGCACCAGCTCGCCGGGCCCCGTACCGAGCAGCCGCCGCAGGCTCGACAGCGTGACGTGCAGGTTGTGCGTGGCGGTGACGGGCGGGCTGCCCGGCCACAGCGCCTCGATCAGCGTCTCCCGGTGTACCGGCCGCCCGGCCCGCATCGCGAGCAGCCGCAGCGCGGTCCTGGTCCGGGGCTTGACGGCGGTGCAGTCGACCGGCTGCCCCCGCACCGAGAGCCGGAACCCGCCTAGGCAGCGCAGTTCCATGAAGGGTCGTGAAGTGGTTGTCTGGCCGGGGCTGCGCTGAGCGAGTGTGGACACGTGTCCTCCCGTGAACAAACAGCACGTCAGCGCAGAATGCCACGCGAAAAAATACCGGCAGGTAGGAAAGCCAGGTATCCGACAGTAGTTTTCCAAGGTCACAGCGTGATCGGTCGGGAACGGGACGGAACCCGCCGCGCACCGTGCCGCCGAAAACCGTGCGGTGCGGCCGGGCCGCGATGGCTATATTGCCGGACGTGACGATCATGGTGCCGTTCCAGCCGCTCCCGCTCGACCAGTCCGACGTGCAGTACGCCCACGGCCCCGACTCGTTCGTCCAGCCTGGAGTGCCGGCCGGGCAGCTGGTCGAGTTCGGCTGGGACACCAGCACCGTGTACCCGGGCACCAGCCGCAAGTTCTGGGTCTACGTACCGCAGCAGTACGACCCGGCCGAGCCCGCGTCCCTGCTGGTCGTGCAGGACGCGCTCTGGTACACCGACCCGCAGGGCCGGGTACGGGCACCGGTCGTGCTGGACAACCTCATCAGCCGGGGCGACATCCCGGTCACCATCGCCGTCTTCGTCGAGCCGGGTGTCTTCGAGGGCGCGGCCGAGCCGAAGAACCGCAACGCGGAGTACGACGCGTTCGGCGACCGGTACGTGACCTTCCTGCTGGACGAGATCATTCCGCAGGTCACGGAGCGGTACGCGATCACGGCCGACCCCGAGCGGTGGGCGGTCTGCGGCGGCAGCAGCGGCGGCAACTGCTCGCTGACCGCCGCCTGGCTGCGCCCGGACCGGTTCCGGCGGGTCATCTCCTTCAACGCGAGCTTCGCGCAGATGCCCGGCGGCAACCCGTACCCGGAGCTGATCCCGGCCGGGCCGCGCAAGCCGCTGCGGATCTTCCTGGCCGCCTCGCACCGGGATCTCGGCTGGCACGAGCCCGAGGGGAACTGGCTGTCGAGCAACCTCCGGGTGGCCGCCGCGCTCGCGGAGGCCGGCTACGACTTCCGCCTGGTGCTCGGCGACGGCCAGCACGCCAGTACCCACGGCGGGGTCCTGTTCCCCGACGCCCTGCGGTGGGCCTTCGCCGAGCGCGTCGAGGAATGGCCAGCCGAAGACGAGGACTAAGAGGTCCTAACTCAATGACTGGCGGCGCTCTGGCGGCCCCAGGAGGCGACCGGACTGCGCAGATCTCAGAGCCGGATACAACACCGGTATCCGGCTCTGAGATCTGCTTGCCGCTCGCCTCCTGGAACTCGCCATAGCACCACCGCCATTGAGTTAGGACCTCTAAACGTCAGCGCTTGTTCGTGCGGGACTCCTTGCTCATCGCCTTCCACTTCTGCCGCTGGGCCGCCATCGCCTCGGGGTCGTTGCGCCGGTTCTGGTAGGCCATCTCGCGCCGGATGGTCCGCCAGCTCTCCAGCCGCCGGGCAGGCAGCTCGCCCGACGCGATGGCAGCCTCCACCGCGCAGCCCTTGTCGCCCTCGTGCGCGCAGTCGGCGAACTGGCAGCCGGCCGCCAGCTCCGCGATGTCCGCGAACGTCTCTTCGAGGCCGTCCTCGCTGGCCAGCAGGTCCAGCGCGCGGATGCCGGGGATGTCGAGCAGGACGCCGCCGCTGCTCAGCCGGTACAGCTTGCGGGTGGTCGTGGTGTGCCGGCCCTCGCCGTCCCTGCGGACCTCGCGCACGGCCTCCTCGCGGCCCTCCAGCGCGTTGAGCAGCGAGGTCTTACCCGCGCCAGAGGCACCGAGCAGGACGCTGGTCCGGTCAGCCATCAGCTCGCGCAGCCGCGCGACGCCCTCGCCGGACAGCGAGCTGGTGACGATGACGTCCACGCCCGGCGCGACCTCGGCGGCCGCTGCGGCCTCCGCCTCGGCATCAGCGGCGCCGTCGGCCTTGGTGAGCACGATGACCGGCTGGGCGCCGCTGTCCCAGGCCATCACGGACAGCCGCTCGGCCGCCTTGCGGTTCAGGCCGCGGTCGATCGGCAGCGCGATCAGGATCAGGTCCATGTTGGACGCCATGACCTGCACGTCCTTGCCGTTCGGGTCGGGCCGGGTCAGGCTGGCCCGCCGGGGGAGCACCCCGGTCAGCGCCCCATCGGTGATGGTGACCCAGTCGCCGGCCACCGGGCTGACCGGCAGGTCGCTGGTCAGGTGGAACAGCTCGTGCCGTTCCTCGCCGCCGGGATACCAGATCACCTCGGCCGCCGGGCCGTGCATGATGGCGACCCGCCCCGGCAGGGCCTCGCCGTCCTGCTGCCAGTGCTCGGTCTCGTGCCCGGTCCAGCCCAGGCCCGCCAGATGCTGCATGTGCGTGTTACCCCCGCGTAGTGTTCAGTGCGCCGATGATCTTCACTCATCGGGCCTGACCCCGCAACTACCTGGGGAGATCGCGGACCAGGACCTTCCCGGTCGCGTTGCGGGGGAGTGCGTCCAGGAAACGCACGTCCCTCGGTACCGAGAACCTGGCCAGGTGTTCCTTCACGTGCTGCCGCACCGCCTCGGCATCGAGCTCGGCGCCCGGGTGCAGCACCACCCACGCGGCCAGCCGCTGGCCCCACTCGGGATCGTCCACCCCGGCCACGCAGCACTCCAGGACCTCGGGGAGCCGGGACAGCAGGTCCTCGACCTCGCGGGGGAAGACGTTCTCCCCGCCCGAGATGATCATGTCGTCCTCGCGGCCGTCCACGAACAGCAGCCCGCCGGCCTCGAGGTGGCCGAGGTCCCCGGTCCGGAGCATGCCGTCCCGGATCTCCTTCGCGGCCCCGTTCGTGTACCCGTCGAAGATCATTTCGTTGCCGACGAAGATCTGCCCCGTCTCGCCGGGCCGGACCGGCTCGCCGTCCTCCGAGAAGATCACCAGCCGGGTACCGGCCGGCGGCCGCCCAGCCGTCCCCGGATAGGCCCGCAGCTCGTGCGGCTGGGCCACGGCGGCCCAGGACGCCTCGGTCGAGCCGTAGAGGTTGTAGAGCACGTCGCCGTACGCGTCCATGAAGGACAGTGCCAGGTCGCCGGGCAGCGTGGAGCCGCTCACCGCCGTCACCCGCAGCTCGGGTACCCGGGGCGGAGCAGCCTCGTCCAGCAGCCGCTGGAGCATGATCGGCACGGCCCACAGCGCGGTGCACTTCTCGGCGGCCAGCAGCTCGTTGATCGCGGCCGGCTCGAACTTGCGCCGCAGCACCAGGGTGGACCGCATCGCCGTCGCGAACTGGAGCCCGCCGAAGCCCCAGGTGTGGAAGATGGGGGCGGCGATCAGTACCCGCCCGCCGACCTTCAGCGGAATGCGCGACAGCATCGCGGCGAGCGGCCTGACCCCGTGCACCACCGGCCGCCGGGCTCCCTTGGGTGCTCCCGTCGTACCCGACGTGAGGATGATGGTCCGCCCCGGCTGTTCCGGCGGGCTCAGTTCCCCGCCGCCGGGCGTGGTCGCCAGCGACTCCAGATCGGAGGCCCCGCCCTCGGCCCACGCCAGGTACCTGGGCAGCACCGAGTCGCCGAGCAGCCCGGCGAACTCCTCGTCGAGCACGACCACGTCCACCTGCTGCTGGTCGAGCACCGTCGCGAGCTGTGCCGCCGACAGGCCGGTGTTGAGCAGCACGACATCGCTGCCCAGCTTGCTCGCCGCGATCAGGGTCTCCACGGCACCCCGGTGGTTACGGCACAGCAGGCCGATCCGTGGCCGGCCGTGCACGGCGAAGGCGAGGGCCATCCTGTCTGTCCGCTGGTCGACCTCGGCGAAGGTGAGCTGCCCGGCGTCGTCGACGATCGCGATCCGGCCGGGGTCGCGCCGGGCAGCGGAGACGAACTCCCCGGCGAGGCTCAGCCCCCAGTGGAGCAGCGCGCCGACCTGCCGGGCGATCCGGTCGGGCCTGCTGGGCTTGAGCAGCCCGCTGCGTGCGAAGGCGTATCCGAGCTTGGCCAGGGTGCCGACCGGGGTCATCGTGATCCTTCCGCCGTGTGCCGCCACGCACACACTTCGACGACAATGGATGTCTACAGCATAGGCCCAGCTGGCCGGGTACCGAAGAAAAAGAAACCCCGGGCCGGAAGCGCACTTCCAGCCCGGAGTCACTACCCCAACCGTGTTACCGCAGCGACGCGCCTGAGATCGCCCGTGCGATCACGAGCCGCTGGATCTCCGAGGTGCCCTCGAAAATGGTGTAGATCTTCGAGTCCCGGTACCAGCGCTCCACCGGGTGCTCCCGGCTGTACCCGTAACCGCCGAGGATCTGCACGGCCTGCTCGGTGACCCTGACGGCCACCTCGCCGGCCTTGAGCTTCGACATCGAGCCCTCACCCGCCTCGAAGCGCTTGCCGTTGCGGCCCATCCACGCCGCCCGCCAGACCAGCAGCCGGGCCGCGTCGATCTCCATCCGCATGTTGGCCAGCATGAACGCGATCGCCTGGTTCTCGACGATCGGCCTGCCGAACTGCACGCGGGTCTTCGCGTAGTCCAGTGAGTACTCGTAGGCCGCCCGCGCGATGCCGACAGCCATCGCCCCGACCGACGGCCGGGTCAGCTCGAAGGTCTGCATCGACTTGTTGGAGGCGCGCTGCCCCTCGCGGGCCTTGGCCAGCCGGGCGTCGAGCGCTTCCTTGCCGCCGAGGAGGCAGGAGCCGGGCACCCGGACATCGTCGAGGTACACGTCGGCGGTGTGCGAGGCGCGCAGCCCCAGCTTCTTCATCTTCGCCGGGCTGGTCAGTCCCTTCGTGCCCGGCGGGATGATGAAGCCGGCCTGCCCGCGCGAGCCCAGCGACGGGTCAACAGAGGCCATGACCACGTGAATGCCCGCGATGCCGCCGTTGGTGGCGAAGCACTTCGAGCCGTTGATGACCCACTCGTCCTTCGCCTCGTCGTACACCGCGCGGGTGCGCATCGAGGCCACGTCGGAGCCGGCCTCCGGCTCGGTCGAGCAGAACGCGGCCACAGCCGGGTTCGCCTCGTCGCCGTAGCACTGCGGCACCCACTCGACGAGCTGCTCGGGCTCACCCGCCGAGTAGATGGCCGCGACCGCCAGGTTGGTGCCGTAGATGGCCAGGCCGATCCCCGCGTCGCCCCAGAACAGCTCCTCCAGGGCGATCGGCAGGGACAGGCCCGTGCCGTCAGCCCAGAACTCCGCGAGGGTCTCGAAGCCGTACAGCCCGATCTTCGCGGCCTCCTGGATGATCGGCCAGGGGGTCTCCTCCCGCTCGTCCCACTCGTGGGCCGCAGGCCGGATCACGTCGGCCGCGAAGCCGTGCACCCAGGACTTGAGCTCCTCGTGCTCGTCGGACAGCTCGAAGTCGACCACGCCGGATCAGGCCTTCGGGATGTTGAACAGGCTGGCCAGGCCGGCCGCGAACCCGAGGTCACCCTTGATCTTGATCTTGCCGGTCATGAACTGCACCGGCGGGGAGGCGTTGCCGGAGGCCAGCTTCAGGAACTCCACGCCGTTCAGGCTGATCGTGGCGCGCGCCTCGTTCTCGCCGTCCTTGTTCACGGTGCACTCGGTGCCGTCGAGGACGGTCTCGTACAGGTCGTAGCCGCCGCCCGGCTTGTCGAGGATCTTCCAGTGCAGGACGGCCTTGGTGGACTTGCTGCCCTTGTACAGGGTGGTCATCCGGTTGAAGACCTCGTCCAGCACGGTCGTGCGGGCCTCCGGGTCGCCGAGGACCTGCTCGAAGACCTCCTTCGGCGCGGTCTTGACCAGCTTGGCGAAGTCGGTCGGGCTGATGTCGCTCAGGTCGCCAAAGCCTTCGATCTCGGCCATGATGTATTCCTCCGTGGGACGGCTACTTACTTGCGAGTAAGGTTACGTTGGAGTAGGTACACTGGCAAGTATGACGAGCACGAAATCTCGCCGCCTGCCCCGCGCCGTCCGCGAGCAGCAGATGCTGGACGCCGCCGTGGCGGTCTTCGCCGAGCACGGGTACCACGCGGCGAGCATGGACGAGATCGCCGAGCGGGCCGGCATCTCCAAGCCGATGGTCTACGCGTACCTCGGCACCAAGGAAGAGCTGTTCGCCGCCTGCATCCGCCGCGAGTCCGAGCTGCTGATGACGGCCGTCGCCGAGCGGATCGTCGGGGAGATGAGCGCGGACGAGCGGCTGTGGCAGGGGCTGCGCGCCTTCCTCACCTTCGTGGCCAAGCACCGCGACGGCTGGATCGTGCTCTACCGGCAGGCCCGCTCCCAGGGCATCCCGTTCGCCGAGCAGGTCGCCAGCAGCCGGGCGCGGATGGTGCAGGCCGTCGCCGCGCTGCTCGGCGGGGCCGCGCAGGCCGAGCGGATCGAGCCGAGCCGTGGCGACGTGGCAGCGATGGCGACAGCGCTGGTCGGCGCGGGGGAGGCGCTGGCTGACTGGATCGCCGACCACCCGGACGCCGACCCGGAGGCCGCGGCCGCCCGCCTCATGAATCTCGTCTGGCTCGGCTTCGGCACCCTGCTCACCGGTGCACAGTGGACCCCGCCGCCGCACGCGTGACCGCAGGGGGCTAGCGTCGCTGGCGAGCTGGGTACAGGAGGCCGGATGCGCAACTTCCAGTCCTGCACGATCGAGGCCCCGGCCGGGCAGGTCGCGCCGCTGCTCGCCACGGCCGGGAGTTCTGACGACCTCGTGTGGCCCCGCCGCTGGCCGCCACAGGTCTTCGACCGGCCGCCCGGCGTCGGCGCGCGCGGCGGGCACGCCGTCATCCGGTACTCGATCACCGAGTACGAGCCGGGCAGCCGCGTCCGGTACGCCTTCGATCCCGGCTCCGGCATCGAGGGCTGGCACGAGTTCCGGCTGGAGCCGGCCGGTTCCGGCCGCTGCGTCGTGACCCACGAGATCAACGGCCGGACGACCGGCGGGATGCTGCTGGGCTGGCCGCTGGCGATCCGCTGGTTCCACGAGGCGCTGGTCGCTGACCTGTTCGACAATCTCCACCGGCTGACCGGGCATCCGCCTGCCCGGCCGGCCCGCTGGTCGCTCTGGGTCCGCTTCCTGCGAGCCACACTGCGGCGTACTAAGAAATAGTGCCGGTCAGGTGTGGCTTGCCGTTCTTCGCGTCGTGCAGGGCGAACTCCGTGCCCGACCAGGAGAAGGCGAGCTTGGCGGGCAGCAGCACCGGCAGTTTGAACCGCACGTCCACCGTGTACGCCTCCGGCAGCCGGCCCTCCATCGCCGCCAGGCAGCGCGCCTTCGTCCACATGCCGTGCGCGATGGCGCGCTGGAAGCCGAAGACGCGCGCTGTCAGCGGGTACAGGTGAATGGGGTTGGCGTCGCCGGAAACGGCGGCGTAGCGGCGGCCGGTGTCGGCGGGCACAGACCACACCGCGCTGGGCTTCGGCGGCTCGCTGCCGCCGCCACCCGAACCAGAGGACGACCCTGACCTGCGCAGATAGGTCGACCAGTCCTGCCAGACGACCTCCTCACCGACCCTGGCCTCCGTCACGAGGTCGAACTGCCTGCCCTTCTCGTGATCACGCAGGTCCTCGGCCCGCACGGTCAGTTCCAGCTCCTCGTCGGCGAGCAGCGGCCGGTGCACGGTGATCCGGTTGGCCACGTGCACCAGGCCGATCACCGGGAAGGGGAAGTCACTCGCGGTCATCAGCTCCATCTGGAGCGGAAACCCGAGCACGTGCGGATAGGTGGGCCCCACCAGGTCAGAAACCCGGAAACCACACACGATGTTGTACTCCGCGAGCGCCCGCCGATCCGGCGTGACCGTCTTCCGGAGCACCGTGCTGGGCAGAGAGTCACCCTTGTGGGTCATCGACAGGAGCGCGCGGAGCACAGTGGACATTACGCCCCCAGCAGGCTCTGGCCGCAGACGCGGACCACGTTGCCGGTGACGCCACCGGAGCCCGGGTGCGCGTACCAGGCCACGGCCTCGGCGATGTCCACCGGCAGGCCACCCTGGGCGAGTGAGTTCATCCGGCGGCCGGCCTCGCGGATCATCAGGGGCACCGAGGCCGTCATCTGCGTCTCGATGAACCCGGGCGCGATGGCGTTGAGCGTGATGTCGCGCTCGGCCAGGTCCGGCGACCAGGACTGGACGAAACCGATCACGCCGGCCTTGGACGTGGCGTAGTTGGTCTGGCCGACGTTGCCAGCGATGCCGGCGATCGACGACAGGGTGACGACCCGGCCGCCGGGGCGGATGACGTCGAGCAGGGCCTCGGTGGTGCGCTCCTGTGCCGTCAGGTTCACGGCGATCACCGCGTCCCAGTGTTCCGGCTTCATCCGGCCGAGGGTCTTGTCGCGGATGATGCCGGCGTTGTGGACGACGATGTCGACGCCGTCGTGCCGGTCACGGAAGTACGTGGCGAGAGTCGCGGGAGCGTCGTCCTTGGTGATGTCGAGCTGGAGCGCCGAGCCACTGATCCTGTTGGCCACAGTGGACAGTGCCTCGCCCATCGCCGGTACGTCGAGGCAGACCACGTGCGCGCCGTCGCGGGCGAGCACCTGGGCGATGGCCTCGCCGATGCCCCGGGACGCGCCGGTGACCAGGGCGACCTTGCCGTCGAGCGGCTTGGCGGGGTCGGCGGCCTCGTGGACGGTACCGGCGCCGATCCGGATCACCTGCCCGTCCACATAGGCCGACTTCGCCGACAGGAGGAAGCGGAGCGTGGAGTCGGCGGAGTCCTCGGCGCCCGGGGCCACGTACACGAGCTGGGCGGTCGCGCCGCGCTTCAGCTCCTTGCCCGCCGAGCGGACGAAGCCTTCGAGCGCCCGCTGGGCGGTGCGCTCGTGCCGGTCGGCGCACAGCTCGGGCGGCGTGCCAAGAACGAGAACCCGGCCGGAAGCCATCACGCGCCGGATCACCGGGTGAAAGAATTCGTGGAGGCGGGCCAGCTCCGTGCTGCTCCTGACGCCACTCGCGTCGAAGACCAGCCCGTGGTACCTGGCCTCGGCGGACTCGCTCGCCTCGAAGTGCACCGTGGCGTCGGCGGCCTCGAGGGTCTTGGCCACGGCGGCGTCGAGCCTGCCGCCGGGCGCGGCGCCGAGCAGGACGGGGCCGGCGGCGACCGGCTGGCCCGGCCGGTACCTGCGCAGCTTCGCCGGGTCGGGCAGGCCGAGCTTGGGGACGAGGAAGCGCCCGGGGCCGGACGCTGCGAACTGCTGGTACCGATCGGTCATGGAAAATGCCTCCCTACTCGGCCGTAATCTTACTCACGAGTAGGTTAGAGTGGTAGCCATGACCGAGAAAATCCGCCGGGTCGCCGTGGTCGGCGGCAACCGGATCCCGTTCGCCCGGTCCAACGGGCCGTACTCGCACGCGTCCAACCAGGACATGCTCACGGCGGCCCTCGACGGCCTGATCGCGCGGTACGGGCTGGCCGGCGCGCGCATCGGCGAGGTCGCGGCCGGCGCGGTGCTCAAGCACAGCCGGGACTTCAACCTGACCCGCGAGGCGGTACTGGGCAGCAGGCTCGACCCGCACACCCCCGCATACGACGTCCAGCAGGCCTGTGGCACCGGCCTCGAAGCCGCGATCCTCGTGGCCAACAAGATCGCGCTCGGCCAGATCGACTCGGCTATCGCCGGTGGCGTCGACACCACCTCCGACGCCCCGCTCGGCGTCAACGAGGACCTCCGCCGGATCATGCTCGACGCCAGCCGGGCCCGCTCGCTCGGCGGCAAGCTCAAGCTGGTCGCCCGGCTCCGGCCCGGCCAGCTCGTCCCCGACATGCCCCGCAACGCCGAGCCGCGTACCGGGCTGTCGATGGGGGAGCACGCCGCGATCACGGCCCAGGAGTGGGGCGTCACGCGGGAGGACCAGGACGAGCTGGCCGCGCTGAGCCACCAGCGGCTGGCAGCGGCGTACGAGGAAGGCTTCTTCGATGATCTGGTCACGCCATTCCTGGGGCTGAAGCAGGACCAGAACATGCGCGGCGACTCCACAGTGGAGAAGCTGGCGAAGCTCAGGCCGGTGTTCGGCCGGGGCGAGGGCGCGACGATGACGGCGGGCAACTCGACGCCGCTGACGGACGGCGCGGCCGTGGTGCTGCTCGCGAGCGAGGAGTGGGCCAAGGAGCGCAAGCTGCCGGTCCGGGCGTACCTGACGTTCAGCCAGACGGCGGCAGTCGACTACGTGCACGGTGACGAGGGGCTGCTGATGGCCCCGGCGTACGCGGTGCCGAGGATGCTGGAGCGCGCCGGGCTGACGCTGCGGGACTTCGACTTCTACGAGATCCACGAGGCTTTCGCCTCGCAGGTGCTGGCGACGCTGGCGGCATGGGAGAGCGCGGAGTTCTGCAAGGACAGGCTCGGTCTCGACGCCCCGCTCGGGTCCATCGACCGGTCGAAGCTGAACGTGCGCGGGTCCTCGCTGGCCGCCGGGCACCCGTTCGCGGCGACGGGCGGGCGGATCGTCGCCACCCTGGCGAAACTGCTGGAACAGAAGGGTTCCGGCCGGGGCCTGATCTCGATCTGCGCGGCCGGCGGCCAGGGCGTGACGGCGATCCTGGAGCGGTAGAAACTGTCTGTAGCCATAGCCACACCAACCGTCTACTGTGCAGGAAAACGAACAGTAGCCGGGAGGAAACTATGGGCGACGCACGGCAGATCCTCGAAGACTACGTCTCCGGCGCCAAGGTCATGCAGCTCGCCACCGTGACCGAGGACGGCTCGCCTGTCGTGTGCAACGTGTGGTTCGCGTCGACCCTGAGTCCCGACAAGCTGTACTTCATCTCCCGTCCCGCCCGCGAGCACAGCGCCAACATCCGGCGGGACGGCCGGGTGGCCGGCAGCATCCTCGACATCGAGCTGGACGAGCTGGGCCAGGAAGTCCGGGGCGTCACGTACACCGGGACGGCCCGCGAGCTGCCGGCGACCGGCGTGGACACCGAGATCGGCGTCTTCGCCGGGCGCTGGCCCCGTGCCGCCCGGGCGATCGACGCGGCCCGGATGGCCGCCGGCACGAACCACCACCGGATCTACGAGGTCACCGTCACCGGGTGGATCCTCTTCGACGAGGAGAACTTCGCGGATCAGCCCCGGCAGCCGGTGCCCGTGGAGGATTGAGGGTATTCGCGGTACTCGATCATCGTGGAGTCGATCGAGGACTGTCCTGAATAGCCGGAATTGGCAAATAGCGCAAAGGCCGTCACCCCGGCGTGTCGCCTGCCGTTGACCCGCGTGACAGGTGCTTGACAGCACGCGGGAGGGGTGTAGATGTCTGTGCGGTGGGAGACCGCCTTCGTCCAGGGTTACGGGCGGCTCGTCCGGGCTGCGTACGTGCTGGACGCCGGGCACCGCAGCCGCCAGGCCCGCTGGTGGCGCGCGCACCAGCTCGTGCACCGGGCACTGCCCTGGCGGGCAGGCCGGCAGATCGCCGCCGACGCCGAGGACGGGTACCAGGTCATGCTCGCCCGGGTGCTCAACCGGGCGCTGAGCCGGCGGTGGTCGTGGCCGGGCGCGTTCAGCCGCCTCGCCCGCGCCGCGACCCCGCCCGGCGGGCCGGAGCACGCGGCCGTCGACGCCGCGCTCGCCTCGGCGGAGCCACAGGCCCGGGCCGCGTACCTGCTGCTGATGGCCGAGGGCATGAACCGCAAGAGCGCCACGGCCGTGCTGACCATCGCCGGGGCGCCCGATCCGTACTCCGCGGTGTCGGCAGCCCTGAAGATCCGC
This sequence comes from Longispora albida DSM 44784, assembly GCF_000379825.1. GTDB lineage: Bacteria > Actinomycetota > Actinomycetes > Mycobacteriales > Micromonosporaceae > Longispora > Longispora albida. The sequence goes on along the minus strand of NZ_KB903825.1, from coordinate 163,953 downwards.
GACGGGCTCGCGCACGACCACGGGCTCGACGCCGCCCGCCAGGCCGAGCTGCTCGACGAGCCGGCCATGAACCCGACCGTGGCCCGCATCCAGGCCCCGGCCCCGGCCCTGCTCCGGACGGCCCGGCTCGGCCGTGGCCTCGCGGGCGGCGCCGCTGCCGCCGTGCTGATCGCGGGTGCCGTCGTCCTCACGACCGGCGCGGCCAGTACTCCCCAGAAGCAGCAGCCGGCCGAGAAGCCAGCGGGTGGCGTGCGTCTGGTCGGCGGGACGGCCTGGCAGGGCAGCGCGTACCCGGTGCTGGCCAGCTGGCCCTCGCGCGGCGAGTCCCAGCAGGACAAGCAGCTCACCGGCGCCGCGGTCACGGCGTGGCGGGACAAGAAGAACGTCCAGGTCGGACGGGGGACCGATGGCGCCCCGCCGGTCGGCACGCCGCAGCTGCTCTTCGCGGGGAAGGTCGACGGGGTGCCCGTCGTGCTCCTCGCGGACAAGTCGAGGCTGGCCCGGTACACGGAAGGTAAGGGCCTGGAGCTGTCGCCGATGCCGGCCGCCACGGTCGCCGGGGCGAGCGCGCTGCGCCTGGCGGGTACGAGATATCTGCTCGCGCCGTGGGTGAAGCAGGCCCAGACCGGCGTGCTGGGCGGCGCCTGGCAGGACCTGCCGGCCAAGGACGGCGTGACCGACCCGGTCCGCCCGGTCGCCGGGTCCTGCTACACCGGCCCGCTGCTCCGCCTCACCCTCGCCGACGTCGGGCAGAACGCGCCCGTCAGCCTCGCCGACCTCGGCCAGATCGGCCTGGTGCACCTGACGCAGGGCGAGCCCGGCGCGCCCAGGGCACTCGACGCCCCCGGCGGCGTGTGGGACAAGCTCGGCTGCCAGCTCACCGAGTGGCAGGAGACGGCCGTCGTGGCGGTCCACGCCTGGGAGTTCTGGTCTGGCCAGCTCCCGGCGGGCGGCGGGGCCGGCCGGTGGGCCTGCCTGCGCGGCGACCTCGCCGACGGCAGCAACCAGGCGCGGGCCGTGCTCACCGGCGGCACCGGCGTGCACTCGACGGCTGTCGTGCGCGGCTCCCGGGTGTGCAGCTCGCTCGGCGGGCCGGTCGCCGCGACGACATGGTGGAAGGCTCCGGCCGGCACGTGGCACGTGCTTGCGGCCGCCAGCCCGGGCACGGAGAAGATCGAGGTCACCGTCGGCACGGCCAAGCCCGGAGCCGCGAAGACCTACGTCACGGCCGGCCCGTTCCCCGACCAGAATCGCCCGGTCACCGTGAAGGCGACGGCCGGCGGCAAGGAACTTCCCGTCCTCGGTGTGATCGGAGGCTGACGAGATGGCGCGAGCCCGCTGGTGGGCGCAGGCCCTGGAGGACATACCCCGGCCACGCCGGGCACCGGACCACCTGTTCGCGCTGGCGAGCCTGATCGCCCGGCTGCTCCCGCCGGGCAGGCGCAACGCCCAGCCGGGCAGGTACGGCAAGACCCGGCGGCGCAACGCCACCGGGCACAGGTACTAGGCAGGGCTGAGCCCGGCGGTCACGCGATCCCCCAAGACGCGCGAACCGCCGGGCTCAGCCCTGTTCAGGCTGTCCTATGCCACGTCGGCCCTGGCCGGTTCGGAGCACTTCTTGCTCTCCGTGCCGAGCCGCCGGTAGTAGGGGAAGACCCACTGGCTGCCGAGCTGGTTGGTGATGGTGACCTTGTCCAGGTACCAGTCGGAGGACCACCACGTCCGCGAGCACAGCTTCACGGACACGCCCTCGAAGTTCTCCAGGTCGGTCAGCTCGAAGTCGAAGCTGTCGGACTGACCTGCCCCGAAAGGCTTCTTGCCGTTGTCGAGCAGCAGGAAGCCCGTGCTGCGGTGGGTGCCGTGGAGTTGCAGGTAGACGGTGCCGTCAGTGCCGGCCTCCGGCCCTTTGCCGGTCAGGACCTCCACGGTGTACCGCACCGGGAGGCGTGCCGTGCCCGGCCGGGACCCGGCCTCGCTGACGGGGAGGCCCGGATCCGGCACGGCGGCGTCATGCGCGCTGGCCGGGCTCGCGGCCGTGGCCAGCAGACACGAGAAGAGAAAGGCGCTCAGTTTCACAAGGCGCCACAATAGTCGCTATTCGGACAGAAGCCCGTACAGCTTGCGGCGGGTTTCGCTGAGGATGGCCAGTGCGCGCTCCTGCTGTTCCGCTGAGCCGACCGCCATCACCTGGCCCATCGCCTGCATGATGCCCATCGCGGCGGCCCGCAGGTCGTGCGCGGACTGGCCGGCCTCCTCGGAGATCTGGGTCCACGGCGGAGTGTCCAGCGTGGCGGCCTCGGTCTGCCCGGCCTCGGTCAGCGAGAACCGCTTGCGGCCCTCCGACTCCTGCCCGCTGATCAGGCCCTCGTCCTCCAGCAGCTGCAGCGTCGGGTAGACCGAGCCGGGGCTCGGCCGCCAGGCGCCGCTGGTGCGCTGGTCCAGCTCATTAATCATCTCGTACCCGTGCATGGGCCGCTCGGCCAGCAGGCCCAGGATCGCCGCGCGGACGTCGCCGCGCCTGGCCCCCCGGCCCCGCCCCCGGCCGCCGTGCCCGCGGCCCCTGCCGCCGCCGAACGGGCCGAACGGGCCGAAGGCGAAGGCCAGCCGCTCGGGTCCGCCCCTTCCTCCGGAGCCGTGGCCGGTGAAGCCCCGGCCCCGGCCGCCGTGCTCGCCGCGCCGGTCGCAGTGCTCACGGCGCTCGCCGTGGTGGTGTTCTGCGTGGTGTCGCATGTCGTTTCCTGTTCTCTCGATTATCTCGACACGTTGACGATATATCGAGAAGCAGTCGCGAGACAACGTATTTGGCGTCACGGATTACCGTGCACGAGACCGGCTGGAGGCCGTACCGTCTTAGGGACGCGGGACTTTGGAGGGCGATGTGCGGCAGATCGTGCGCAGGGCGGCCAGAGCCGTCCTCTACGACGAAGACGGGATGTTGCTGCTCATCCGGCGTACGAAGCCCAACCGGCCGATCTACTTCACGACCCCCGGCGGCGGGATCGAGCCGGGTGACTCCTCGCCGGTCGACGCGCTCGAACGCGAGCTGCGCGAGGAACTCGGGGCGACGGCCACCGGCTACCAGCAGGTCCTGCTGAACACGTTCCCGTACCACGAGGGCGTCGTCGTGCAGTACTTCTTCGTCTGCCGGCTCACCAGCCTCGACATGTCGGCGCGCCACGGGCCGGAGTTCGAGGATCCGAGCCGTGGCCGGTACGACCTGGCCCGGGTGCTCCCGCCGGAGGGGCTGCCGCCGATGCTCCGGCCGGAGGGGCTGCGCGAGTTCCTGATCACGAACCACGAGGCGCTGATGCTGGCCGCGGGCTTCGCGAAGGTGTGAGAAAAGGGGCCAGGCTGATGCCTGGCCCCCTCGTTTCCGCTACACGCACCAGCAGGTGACTGTGCAGTCGGGGTTGAAGCAGCAGTAGTAGCTGCCGCCGCTCGGGTAGGAGGCTCCCCGGAAGCCGCAGTTGCGGGCGCAGGCCGCGGTCGCGGCGGCCTTCGGGACCAGGTAACCGAGCAGCTTGTCGGCGAGACGGCCCATGATGACCTCTTTCGATGGGTGACGGGTCGCCTTCACTCTAAAGATTGTTGTCTATTAATGGAATGAGCAGTTTCACGCCGCCGGGTACGCGGAGTAGTCCGGGAAGTTGCCGTAGAGCCGGCCCTCTCCCGTGGTCACGGCGTGGACCAGGTGCTCGCCGCCGACGAAGGCACCCTTCCACGACGCGCCGCGCCCGCCGAACGCCTCAGCACGGTCACCACGGGACCTGGGCTGGTTGATGCCGACCTTGAACGCCTGGAGGTCCACGGCGAGCTTCGCGGCCTCCTCGGTGTCGTCGCAGGCCAGGCTGGCGACCAGGGCGCCGTTGGAAGCGTTCATCGCGGCCAGCAGCTCGTCCTTCGTGTCCACCACGATGATGGTGTCGACCGGGCCGAACGGCTCCGCGTGGGCCAGCCGGGACCGGCCAGGGGGTGCCAGCAGGGCCACCGGGGCGACGTAGGCCGAGGTGTCCTGGCCGGGCAGGAAGTGGTCGCCCAGCGCACCCCGGTACAGCGGTACCGCGCCGCCGCGCAGCGCCTCGTCCACCTTCCGCCGCAGCTCGCCGGCCTTGCCAGCGCTGATCAGCGGCCCGTAGTCGAGCTCGGGCAGCGTGCCGTCGGCGGAGGCCAGCGGGTGGCCCAGCCGGATCGAGGAGACGACGGGCAGGTACATGGCGAGGAACGCGTCGACCAGGTCCCGCTGCACCACGAACCGGGGGTAGGCGGTGCAGCGCTGCTTGCCGTACTCGTAGCCCTTGCGGATGTGGCCGGCGAGCAGGTCCCACTGGCTGAAGTCCCACACGCCCCAGGCGTTGAGGCCCTCCTGCTCGATCATGTGCGGCTTGTCGGAGTCGAGGAGCGCCGCGGCGACCTTGCCACCGTTGGACCGGCCGCCGACGAAGGCCACCGCCCCGATCTCGGGCGCGCGGACCAGCACTTCGGACAGTTCCTCGCCGCCGCCGGACACCAGGGTCACCGGGAGCCCGGCCCGGCGCATCAGCGCGTGCGCCACGGTGAGGCACACCGCGCCACCCTGCGTCGGGGTCTTCGCGATCACGGCGTTGCCGGCCAGGAGCTGGACCAGCTCGGCATGCACGAGGACGCTCATCGGGTAGTTCCAGCTGGCGATGTTCGACACCGGGCCGGGCAGCGGGTCCCGCCCGGCGGTCATCGGGCCGATCTCCGCGAGGTACCAGCGCACGCCGTCGAGAGCCCGGTCGACGTCCGCGCAGGCCAGCCGCCACGGCTTGCCGATCTCCCAGCACAGCAGGAGGGCCAGGGTGTCGCGGTGCTCCTGGAGGGCGTCGACAGCGGCCGATACCCGGGCGTGCCGCTCGGCCAGGGGCTGCACGGCCCACTCGCGGTGCTCGGCGGCGGCGTGGGCCACCGCGCGGCCGGCGGTGACCGGGTCGAGACGGGGCAGGTACGCGAGCAGGGAACCATCCACCGGGGTGTGCAGCGGGCTCGGCGTACCGGCGTCCGACCAGGCACCCTCGATCAGGTTCAGCAGCCGGTCACCGGCGAAACCCTCCGGGGTCGCCCCGGCGGCACGGGCGAGAACGTCGGTCCAGCCGGTACCTGCGACAAGCTCAAGCGCCATGACGGCTCCTTCACAGTACGTGGAAGAAGCGGCGGCAGCACTGGCGTCGCTGATCCGTTCACCCTGCCGGTGACGGGCACGCCGAAGCAACGTGACCTGGAGCACTTAGGTAGTGCCGGCCCGCTGAGCGTTAGATCAAGAACTACGAGGCCCAGGTAGTTCTGACGTGGTTGATGTGGACGGTCATCAGCTTCTCTGCGGCGTCGGCGTCGCCCTTGGCCAGGGCGTCGAGCAGGCCGTGGTGCTCGCGGGCCGAGTCGACCAGGCCGCCGCGCGCGTGCAGCTCGGCGAGGCCGTAGAGCCGGGAGCGGGTCCGCAGGTCGTTGACGACGTCGACCAGGTGCCGGTTGCCGGCCAGGGCGAGCAGGCCCAGGTGGAAGCGCAGGTCGGCGTCGATGTAGGCGATGAGGTCGCCGCGCTCGGCAGCCGCGACGATCTCGTCGGCGAGCGGGCGGAGGGCTGTCAGCTCCGGCGCGGTGGCGCGCTGGGCGATCGAGCGCATCATCGGCACCTCGATCAGGGCCCGGATCTCCAGGAACTCGTCGAGATCGCGGTCGGACAGCGCGGTGACCCGGAAGCCCCGGTTGCGCACGACCTCGAACATGCCCTCCTTGACCAGGTCGAGCAGCGCCTCGCGGACCGGGGTGACGGAGACGCCGAAGGTCGTGGCGAGGGTCGCGGCCGAATACACCGTGGCGGGGCGCAGCTCGCCGGAGATGAGCGCGGCGCGCAGGGCGGCGGTAACCTCCTCACGGAGGGTCCGGCGGGCGGCGGAGGGGAGCCTGAGGGTTGGCAGGTCGTGCTCGCTCGCCACAGGTCTCTCCATTCGCCAGTGCCCAGTGCCTCGGGTGCCCAGACGGTACCACTAGCCACCCAGTGTGACCGGTGCCGTCAAGTACCCGGCCGGGCTGATTTCTATGTAGTACGTCATATGTTAGGCCAGGGGTCCGGGGGCTGTCACCGCGCACCCGGTCCAGCGGGCCGTGCGGCGGGCGACGGGCGTGCCGTGCCGGATTTGATTGCGCTATTCAAGTTTTCCAATGGGTGTCACGCCGCCCGCCGCCGGCAATACGTTCTTCTGTTTCGGTTGAATTTGTGCTGGTTGGAATGTCTACAGGGGACTGGAGATTGTGTGCCGCGTGGTGTTGACTGTGACCGCAGCAATCCATATGCGAGCGTCGCGAAGGAATCCCATGTCTGTCTCCACCCCTCTCACCGTGGGCGATCCCCAGGCGGGGGAGCGCCCCGGCCGGGCCGAGCGGCTGCTGCTGCCGGCAACGTTCATCACGAACCTCGGTAACAACATCCAGGTCATCGCGGCAGCCCTGCTGCTGATCCAGGCGAACAAGGAAGGCTCCGTCGCCTTCGCCGTGAGCTGGCTGTTCATCGCAGTGGCCATCCCGCAGATGCTGCTCAGCGTCTACTTCGGCAGGCTGGCCGACCGGTTCGACCGGCGGACGATGTGCATCATCGCCGACGTGTGCAGCATGGTCGCGGCCGCGTCCCTCCCGGCATTCCTGCTGCTCGGCGGGAATGCGGGCATCGGGGTGTACATCGGTAACTTCGCGCTGGCGTGTTTCGCCGCCGTGTTCATGCCGGCCAGTAACGGGCTCGTCAAGGAGCGCATTCCCGAGGCGCGGCTGGGTAAATTCAATGCCAATTTCGATATCGCCACCCAGGCGGGCACGCTGATGTCTGCCGCGATCGGCGGTTTCATGATCCAGTGGTTCGGCGCCGAGCCGATGCTGTTCTTCAACTCCCTGACGTTCCTCGGTTCCGCCGTGCTGCTGTTCCTGATGGGCAAGCGCCCGGCGGACCCGGCGCCCGCCGCTGTCCCGGCCGGGGTCACCGGCCCGGCCCCCGAGCCGGCCGAGCCGACCTTCACGCTGGTCAAGGCGCCGGTGGTCCGGCTGTCGATGTTCGTGTCGCTGGTCTTCGTCACGATCACGCTGAGCAACGTGCTCAACCCGGTGTTCGTGATGTCCACCCTGAAGAAGGGGGCCGGCGCTGTCGGCATCGTCGACACGATGGCCGCGATCGGCTTCCTCATCGGCGGCGTGCTCTACAAGCGGATCTCCGCCAGGTTCGGCAACTTCACGATCGCGGTCGCGGCGTTCGTGCTGTGCGCGGTGCTGACGGCCTTCCAGGCGTCCTTCGGGCTCGTCGGCATGATCGTGCTGCTGGCCCTCGGCGCGCTGGTGCTCTGCCACGCCTCGGTCGCCGCCCGGACGCTGCTGATGACCTCCGTGCCGGAGAACAAGGTGTCCGGCGTGTTCGGCGCGGTCAACGCCTTCCGGCTGGGCTTCGCGACCGTCGCGGCCCTGACCATCTCGAAGTTCGCCGACGACACCAACATCGAGTACGCCTTCTTCGCCTTCGGCGGGCTGATGCTGGTCGTCTCGGTGGTCACCGCGCTGACCCTCATGGGCACCCCGAAGAACGCCCGCGCCGCCAGCTGGTAGGCCACCCCACCTGGGGTAACCAGCGTCACAGAGCAGCCCGTCCCGGTTTGCCCGGGGCGGGCTCCTCTGTGTCCATATCGGACTTGGAGATCGGCTGGGCCAGGTGTTTCACTGGTCCGTCCACAGTTGATCTCTGGAAGGGCACGCATGTCCGTCAGCTCGACCCTGGTACCACCCGCCACGGGCCCCTCCCTGGCAGAACGCCTGTTCGTCCCGGCGAACTTCATCGCGAACCTGGCGAAGAACGCCCAGCTCCTCGCGGCGTCCATCCTGCTGATCAAGGCCGAGAAGACCGCGCTGGCCGTCGCGGTGCTCGTCGTGGCCAACGCCATCCCCACGGTCGGCCTGTCGCTGTGGTTCGGCAGGCTGGCCGACCGCTTCGACCGCCGTACCCTGTGCCTGGTGTCCGATGTGGTCAGCGCGGTCGCCGCCCTGGCCCTGCCGCTCTGGATGCTGTCGGGCGCGCCGGTCAACGCCGGCATCTACGTGACCAACTTCGTGCTCGCGGTGTCGGCCGCCCTGTTCGTGCCGGCCAGCAACGCCATGATCAAGGAGCGGGTGCACGCGGACCGGCTCGGCGCGTTCAACGCCCGGTTCGAGATCTCCACGCAGGCCGCGGCGCTGATCTCGGCGGCGGTCGGTGGCTTCCTGATGAAGGCGGTCGGGATCGAGCCGGTGCTGTACTTCAACGCCGTCTGCTTCGTGGTCTCCGCGCTGCTGTTCTTCGCGATGGGCCGCAAGCCGGCCGTGGCGACCGTCGAGGTGACCGACGCCGAGGGCAAGACGACGACGGTCGTGGCCGCTGACGCCGGTACACCGGTACGGGCACCGATCGTGAAGATCTCCGTGCTGTTCGCACTGGTCCTGGTCACGGTGACCCTGAGCAACGTGCTGAACCCGGTGTTCGTGCTGGAGACGATGAAGGCCAGCGAGTTCGAGGTGGGCCTGGTGGACGCGTTCGCCGGCATCGGCTTCATCGTCGGCGGGCTGTTCTACAAGAAGATCGCCAAGCTGGGCAACTTCACCATCGCGATCGGGGCCTTCGTGCTCTGCGGGCTGGTGACGGCGTTCCAGGCCTCGTTCGGGCTGGTCGGCATGATGGCGCTGCTCGGCGTCGGCGCGTTCATCCTGTGCAACGCGGCGATCGCCACCCGGACGCTGCTGATGACGTCGATCTCCGCCGACCGGGTCGGCCGGGTGTTCGGCGCGGCCAACGCCTTCCGGGTTGCCTTCGCCGCCGTGGCGACGCTGACCCTGGCGCAGTTCGCGGACAGCCAGAACGTCGAGTACGCGTTCTTCGCGTTCGGCGCGCTGATCGCCGGTGTCGCGATCATCTTCGGTGTGCTGCTGTGGCGCACTCCGGCGGAGCGCCGCGCTGTTTCCTGGTAGCGCCGCAAGATCGTGGGACCCCTCACGTCGCTATAGCGACATGAGGGGTCCCACCGCCATTACGGGCGTAGCGTCCACTTCTGGCCGGAGCACGTGGCCAGTTCGAGCTTCGTGCCGTTGGTGGGGTTGTTGCCCACCGGGGCCAGGCACTTCGTGCCGCTCGTGACCGTGCCGTCGGCCTGTGCCACCCACTGCTGCCCGGCCGAGCCGTTGCAGGTCTGGATGGCGACGACCGCCGCCGCGCCGTCCAGGCACACGCCGCCCTTGCCGGTCAGCGTGCCGTTCGCGTTGAACGACCAGCGCTGGTGCGTGGCGCCGTTGCAGGAGTAGAGCGTCGGCTGGGTGCCGGGCGTGGTCGAGCCGTAGGGGATGTCGGTGCACTTGCCGGTGGCCTGGTGCACCAGCTCCACATTGGCCGGAGCCGGTACGGCAGTGCCGGTCGCCGTCAGCTCGGCCGCCGACGTCCACGGCCCCCGGTTACCGGCCTCGGTGATGGCCCGCAGCCGCAGGTACCGGCCGGTCGCCGCCGGGAAGCTCACCGTCTTCTCGGCCGAGGTGTCCGCGAACGTCCCCGTCCCGACCGGGCTGCCCCAGGTCGTGGTGGAGTTCGACACGTACACCTCGTACTGGCCGATCCGGCCGTTCACGCCGCCGTCCTGGCGGGGCAGGTAACGGAGCGAGTCCACCTTGTACGCCGCGCCCATGTCGATCTGGATCTCGTGCGGCAGCGTGCCACCCGACCAGGCCGTGTGCCACATGGTCGACGTGTTGCCGTCGAACGCGTTCGCAGCGGCGTTGTTCGCGCTCGCCGTCTCCTGGCTGTCGGCGTACACGAGCGACCAGCCGGTCTTCGGGATCGCCGGGGAGCCGGGCGGGGTGGACGGGGCGGGCAGCGAGGCACCCGCGATCGTCACCGAGAACGCGCCGCTCTGCGAGCCGGCCTTGGTCCACAGCACACCGGCCTCGAAGTACCAGCCGGTCGCGGCGGCGTCGTACGCGGCCTTCGTGCCGTGCGCCGGAAGCGCCGTGCCGCCGAGCGTCACCGAGGCCGGAGCCGTCGCCACGTGCGTGGTGAACTCGTAGCCCCGCGAGGCCGGCTTGCCGGTGTAGGAGCCGGTCGAGGCGCCGACGCTCACCGTGATGTCACCGGTACCGGACTGCGGAGCGGTCACGTTCACGGCCTGGGTGGCGAAGGAACCGGTCTGGTAGGCACGGGTGACGCCGTCGTCCTCGTACAGGTTGAACGAGGAGTTGCCGCGCGGGTAGATGTCGTAGGTCAGGGTGCTGACCGGCTTCTCCCCGGTGTAGTTCATCTGGGGCCACATCGGCACGATCGCGCCGCCCTTGACGAACAGCGGCAGCCGGTCGAGCGGCGCGTTGTAGCCGTTGATCGTGGTCGGGCCCTGGTAGACGGTGCCGGTCCAGTAGTCGGTCCACGTGCCGGCCGGCAGGTAGATGCCGTCGCGGGTCGTGGTGTTGGAGACGACCGGGGCGACCAGGAACGAGTCACCGGCCATGAACTGCCCGCTGGTCGCGTTGCCGCGCGCCACCGGGTCGTCCGGGTACTCCAGGACGAGCGCCCGCGTCGACGGCGTGCCGGTCAGGCTGGCGTTGCGGCTCATCGTGTACATGTACGGCATCAGCCGCATCTTGAGCTGGAGGTACTTGCGGTTGACGCTCAGGTACGGGTCGGCGAACCGCCACGGCTGCTTGTCGTTGTAGCCGGTGGCCGGATTCGTCGCGCCCCAGCCGGACATCGTCATGAAGGCCGGCGTGAACGCCTTCCACTGGAGGTCACGGGTGAAGGTGGCAGGGGAGCCGGAGAAGATGCCGTCCACGTCACCAGCGGCGTAGTTGTGCCCGGACAGCCCGGCCCCGGCGATGGCCGGCACGTGCCAGCGCATGTCGTCCCAGGTGCCGTACGTGTCGCCCGTCCACACCACAGCGTTGCGCTGCGTGCCGGCCCAGCCGTCGACCGTCCACACGAAGCGGCGGGCGTCGGAGTTGTTCTCGATGCCGTTGACGGCCTGCTGCACGCCGTCGAAGGCGTACTTGTAGCCGGAGCCGATCCAGGCCACGTCGGTCTTCACGGCCCGGGTACCGGCGGTGCCGACCTCCCAGCCGATGTTCGCCAGGCCGGTCGACGTCCACAGGCCGGTCTGGAAGCCCTTCGCCTTCAGGTCGGTGACGACCTGCTGGAGGCTCTCGTAGTTGCAGCCGTAGCCGTCGTTCGGGAGGAACCAGCCGCTCGGCATGTCCTTCGCGCGGGCGTCGCTGGCGTACGCGACCACGTCCGGCGTCTTCAGGTGCCCGGCGCGGTTCTGCGGACCCTGGTTCGGGTCGGTGTCGTACGTGCTCCAGCAGTCGGCGTTGCCCAGCTCGAAGCCCCACATCGGCGCGAGGAACGGCTTGCCGGTCACGTCGGTGTAGGCGTTGAGCACGCCCTTGAGGCTGGAACCGGCGAAGTAGTACGCGTCGAACCGGTTCTCGTCGTGGGTGAAGTTCGACGGGCCGGTGAAGGCGTAGGTCCCGCCAGCCCACGTGTTACGGAGCACGCCGTAACCGTTGGTGGACATGTAGAACGGCGCGGGGGAGGCGTTGGTGTTCTCCCGCCACTTGTTGTCCACCTTGACCGGTACTGTCTTGTCGCGCAGCGCCCACTCGCCGAGCCGCAGGCCGGTGCCGTAGAACTGCTCGTCGGCACCCCGGCTGAGCGCCTGGGTCGTGGCGCTGCCCGTCCAGCTCAGCGGGGCCGACTCGGCCCAGAGCAGGGTGGCGTTGTCCGCACGGTACGCCTCGAACCGCAGCGGGGACTTGTTGACCCGCAGCGTGACGGCGCTGGTGTTGATCCGGTAGTAGGACCCGGCGTCCGACCAGTTCGTCGTGACCGCGCCGAAGTCGGTCCTGATCGTGATGTCGGTGCCGGCCGGGTCGGTGAACGTCCCGTTCGGCGCGAGCTGCACCCGGAAGATGTCGGCCCTGGCGAAGGTGACCTTGGCCTTGGCGTTCCCGGTGAGCGTGATGTTGTACGTGCTGCCCGCCTGGGCGAAAGCGGTGACATTTCCAGCGGTCGCGGCTGCCGCTGGGGACAGCGGCATGGTCGCGAGGGCAGTGCCACACAGGAGGGCGCCCAGTAGCAGGCGAAGGCTGCGCGGAGGTGAAGTCATGGCGCTCATTGGGCAGCCGGCTGCCCATTCATGTCAATGCTTCGCTAGAAACGAGCAGTAACGAGCATGAATGGACGAACGGGCTGCGGATTCGCGCAGAGTTTGCGCCGTCGGCGGTTGGTTTGTGATGCAACCTGTGTGATTCCGTCGCTGGCCTAGGAAAGGTACTCCACCACTGTGGACACGATGCCGGCGTCGCGGAGGATGCGCTGGTGGCCCAGGCCCTCGGTGAGGACGAGCTTGCCGTCCGGCCAGGCGTCGGAGATCGCGATCCCGTCGGTGTGCAGGGTCTGCTTGTCCCGCCTGTCGTGGATCACGAGGGCCGGAGGGAGGCTCGAGGCCAGGGCGGCCCTGGCCGGGATGTTGAAGTCGGCCATCGGCCGTCCGACCCTGCGTTCGAGCCGCTGGAGGAAGCCGGCCCGGATCGGCTCACCGAAGCCCAGCGCCTTGCCCCAGCCGTAGCTGTACGGCACCGGATCGGCCATCGGCGCGATCATGACCAGCCGGTCCGCGGTCAGCCCGTCGAGGACGGCTGCCGCCACGGCGCTCGACCCGGCGGAGTGGCCGATGAGCGCGTGGGCGGGCCCGCACACCGTCACGACCCTGGTCAGCGCCTCGGCGAACTCGGTCAGCAGGCCGCGCCGCTTCCCGAACCCGCCGGGCGCCGACCCGCCGTGGCTGGGCGCGTCGAGGCCGATCACCCGGAACCCGGCCTCGGTCAGCGGGGCGATGAAGTGCTCCCACTGTGAGCGCCAGCCGCCCCAGCCGTGCATCAGGTACACGTTCGGGCCGGAGCCCCAGGACTCGACGGCGAGGTCGCGGCCGTGCAGCTGCACCGGGACCCGGGTGCCGGGCGCGGCGGCCGGCTTGATCCTGCCGCGCGGGACCGTGCACCACAGCCGCTCGGCGAGCGCGGAGCCGAGGCCGGGGGCTGTGCGCTCCAGGGTCCAGAAGGCGCCACGATAGGTACGAACGATCGTGCTTTTTACCAGCGAGGAAGCGGCCATCGGGATCAGCTCCAAAAAAAAGGGGGGTTAGCGGGCCTGGTCGACCAGGTTGCCGAAGGATCGCCGGGTCCTGGTCTCGGCCAGCGGGTCACGCATCATCCGGTAGGCGTGGTAGAAGCCGAGCATCACGCCATACAGGTCGTGGGCGAACTGCTCGGGGTCGGCGTCTTCGCGGAAGTGGCCCTCCGAGACGCCGCTGCGGAACATCAGGGCGATGGATTCCAGCAGGTCACGGTGGTCGCGGACCAGCTGGTCGCGCACCGGGCCCTCCTGGTCGTCATACTCGGTGGCGGCGGCGACGAAGACGCAGCCCGCCGCTGCCGAGCGCCCGGTCTCCATCCAGCACTCGAAGAGCGTGGTCAGCCGGGGGATGCCGCGCGGCGCGGCGATGGCGGGATGGATGACCAGCTCGGTGAAGCTGTCCCTGGCGAAGGCCAGGACCTGCAGCTGCAGGGCCTCCTTCGAGCGGAAATGGCCGAACAGCCCGCTCTTGGACATCTTCATGCTGGTCGCGAGGTTGCCGATCGTCAGGCCGGACAGGCCGAGCCGGCCGGCAGTGGACACCGCCTGCTCCAGGACAGCCTGACGGGTCTCCTCACCCTTACCCATGACGCTATTTTGCGCACGATCGTGCGGTCACGTCAAGCTCTTGATCATCCGGAACGCGTCCTCCACGCCGCCGGTCACGTCCTGGATCGGGTACAGCACTCCGCGGACGGTGGCGGTCGCGTCTAGGACGAGGGTCAGCCGCTTCAGCCGGACAGTACCGCCGGCGCGGAAGGTGGGGAGGCGCAGCGCGGTGGTCAGCTCCAGGCCGGCGTCGGACAGCAGCGGGAAACGGATGCGGTTGGCCTTGGCGAAGGCCGCCTGCTCGCTGGGCAGCTGGGTGCTCAGGCCGGACACGGCCGCGCCGAGCGCCGCGAACTCGTCCAGCCGGTCACGGAACGTGCAGGCCTCCAGGGTGCACCCGGCCGCGCCGGGGATCTGGCCGGCGCCCGGCATGCCGGTGCCCGGATAGCAGTAGAGCACCGTGAAGGCGCTGTCCACTGCGAAACCCTCGACTTTTGTACCCACGAGAGCGCGCACCCGCTGCGCCTCAGCCGACCCCGGCTCCGTCGTGGCACTCGTGCTCCCGTCGCCGAGCAGCCACGTGTCGCCCCACTCCTGGAGCGCGACGAGCACCGGCAGCGCGCCGCGCCCGAGATCCGTGAGGACGTACTCGGAGCGCGGCGGCCGGTCCGAGTACTGCCGCCTGGCCAGCACCCCGGCGTCGGTCAGCTTGACCAGCCGCTCGGTGAGGACCTTGCGGGAGACGCCCAGCTCGGCGCGCAGCTCCTCGAACCTGTGCAGCCCCCGGGCCACGTCGCGGAGCACGAGCAGGCTCCACCAGTCGCCCACCACGTCGAGGGCCTGCGCGATCGCGCACTCTGAGTCGTCGAGCCGGGTACGTCGTGCCATCGGCCCAGTATAGTGAGTTCCCAAAAGAGACTGAGTCAGGTTAGGGTACCGGCCATGCGCGGCATTCCCCGGATCGTGTGGACCCTCGCTGCCGGGCGGTTCGTCAACGCCATCGGCAGCTTCGTCTCCCTCTACCTGTTCCTCTACCTGTCCGGCCCGCGCGGTCTCAGCCTGACCACGGCCGGCCTGATCAGCGGCGGGCTCGGAGCCGGCGTGCTGATCGGCAACTTCACCGGCGGCTGGTTCGGCGACCACTACGGGCACCGGCGGGTCATGCTCCTCGCGTCCACTGTGGGCGGGATCGGCGTGATGACGATCCCGTGGCAGCCGGTGTGGCTGCTGTTCCTGGCCATGCCGGTGCTCGGGTACGCGGGCGCGACGGCCGGGGTGTCACAGGGCGCGCTGGTCGCGCTCGCCGTCGAGCCCGGCGACCGGCGGCGCTCGGTCGCGGTGAGCCGGGCGGCGTTCAACGCGGGGTGCGTGATCGGGCCGCCGCTGGGGGCGCTGCTCATGGCGTACAACATCGAACTGCTCTTTGTTCTTGATGGTCTTGTCACGCTGGCCGTGCGCGCCGTGACCGCACGGCTGCTGCCGGGCGAGCCGCCACGGGAACCGATCAGGCCGGGCAAGCCGGCGGAACGGAAGCTGTGGCGGGCCGTCGTGGCCGATCGCAGCCTGCTGATCCTGCTGCCGGCCATCGTCGTCGTGGACCTCGTCTACCGGCAGCTCTACTCGACCCTGCCCGTCTACCTGCGCGACAGCGGCCACCCCGTCGGCCTCTACGCCGCCCTGATCGCGATCGGCTCCGGCATGATCCTGTGCCTGGAGATCCCGGCGGCCGTCGCCCTGCGGAAGCGGCCGGCGCTGGTGATCATCGCGGCCGGATACGGGCTGGTCGGGCTGGGCTTCGCCGTCTTCGGCCTCGGCCGGGCCGCGTGGCTGATGGTCGCCGCGATGGTCGTGCTCACCATCGGCGAGATCCTCTACAAGACCACGGCCACCGCGCACGTGCTCGACTCCGCGCCGCCCGGGATGGAAGGCAGGTACCAGGGCCTCTACATGGGCGCGGCCACCAGCGGCTCGATGCTCGCCCCACCCGTCGGAGCCCTCGTCTACGGCCTGGCCCCGGGACTGCTGTGGCCGCTGTGCGCGCTCGCCGCGCTCGCCGCGGCCCTCATCGCCTGGCGGGCCCGGTGTCACGATCGTGGGACCCCTCAAGTCGCTATAGCGACTTGAGGGGTCCCACGATCACAGCGGCTTGTGGAAGTGCACGTCGGCGGCGCCGGCCGGCAGGCCCTGGGTACGGCCGGTCTCCAGGTAGCCGAGGCCACGGTAGAACTCGGGGGCCTGGAAGGTCATCGAGGACACGACGATCCGGGTACAGCCGCGCCGGCGGGCCTCCTCCTCTGCGGCGGCGATCAGCTGGCGGCCCCAGCCGTCGCGGCGGTGGTCGGCGTGCACCCAGAGCATGTTGATGCCGGCGCAGCCGCCCCAGGTCCAGCCGGTCAGGCCGCCGATCAGCTCACCCTCGGTGTCCGTGACCTTGACCGACAGTTCCTGCTCGTCGCTCGCGCCGGTCGCGGCCCGGTTGAAGGCCGTCAGTTCCGCGTCGAGGCGTGCCTTGAGGTCCGCGTCCTCCGTACCAGTGACGATCTTCCCCGCTGATTCCATGACCAGGGAGTATAGGCAGGGGCCTGCCGCCTCACCTTCGGCCAGCCCCCGCCGGTTCACGTCAGCTGTCAGCAGCCGCAGGCGCCCCACGTCCACGAGCCACAGAAGACAGTGCAGTCACCGTTGTACTCGCACCAGCGGTACTGCTGGCGCTCCCTGCCCGGGCAGGCCTGGTGGCCGGCGCACCGGGTCTGCTTGAACTCCCCGGCGCAGCCGGCCCGCGCGGTGGCCCGGGGAACGAGCAGGCCGAGCAGCCGGTCGCTGAGCTTTCCGATCATTTTTCCTCCCGTGTGGTGAGAGTGCCGGTGCCCCGTCGCACCGGCGACGCCTCGCACCGTATTCGACACAGATACATGTGTCGATACATGTTCCCGGATTGCCGCCGTCCCTTGACCGACCCTTGTGCACTCCCTTGTGACGTTGCCCGGAGATCACGGCGCGCCGGAGAGTGTGAGGGTCGCCCGCTGGCTTTCCCCGTCGGCGTTCGCGTTCCTTAACGGTCTTCCGTGTTCGGGTGATGAAGCGCACACTGTGCCGATGAGTGTTGAGTCGGGGCTGCTGGGCAGGGAGGAAACGCTCGGACGCTGCCGGACCCATCTGCGGGGTCCCGGCGGGGTGCTCCTGTACGGTCCCGCCGGCATCGGGAAGTCCACACTGGTGGACACGCTCGCGGCGGAGGCGGCCAGATCCGGGCAGCTCGTCCTGCGGAGCACGCCATCGGCCGCGGAGGCCGAACTGCCGTATCTCGCCCTGTTCGACCTGTTCGGCGCCCAGCTGGCAGCCCCGGACCTGCCGCTGCCGCCGCACCTGCGCGCCGCGCTGGAGACCGCGCTGCTGCGCAGTGCCCCGCGTACCGGCGAGGCCACCGGCCCCCTCGCCATCCGCATCGCCGTCGTCGAGCTGCTGCGTGCGCTCGCCGACCGGCAGCCGGTGCTCCTGGTTCTCGACGACGTGCACTGGCTCGACCCGGCGAGCGGTGGCGTGCTGGCCTTCGCGGCCCGCAGGCTCGACGGCAGGCCCGTCAGGGTACTGGCAGCCGAGCGCATCACCGCCGGCGACGAGCCGTTCTCCGCCGAGCTGATGCCGGCCCCCCGGCTGGAGGTCGGGCTGGACGGGCTCCCGGAGATCCTGCTCGGGGAGCTGTTGCGCAGCCGGCTCGACATGGCGCTGCCGACGGAGACGCTCAGCCGGGTACGCGCCGCCAGCGGGGGCAACCCGCTCTACGCCCTCGAACTCGGCCGGGCACTGCGCCGGCGGGGCGAGCCGGTGGGGCCGGACGATCCGCTGCCCGTACCGGAACGCCTCCGCCAGCTCGTGGCCGACCGGCTCGCCGCGCTGCCCGACCCGGCGATGAGCACGCTGCTGCTGATCGCGGCGGCTGCCCGGCCAGCCCCGGCCCTGCTGCCGGCCTCCGATCCCGGGCTCGCCATCGCCCTCGACGCCGGGGTGCTCCTGGCCGAGCCAGGCGGTGACTGGCGGTTCAGCCACCCGCTGCTCGGTGAGCTGGTCTACGCCGACGCCACACCCGAGCAGCGCCGCGCGGCCCACGCCGCCCTCGCCCAGGCCGTGGACGATCCCGTGGAACAGGTCCGGCATCGCGCCCTCGCGACGGCCTCACCCGACGCAGGGCTGGCTGAGGCGCTGGCCCGTGCCGCCAGGGTCGCGGCGGCCCGTGGCGCCCCGGCGACAGCTGCCGAGCTGGCGCGGCTCGCCGCCGGCCACACCCCGGGCGAGCCGGAGGTGGCGTCCGCCCGGCTGCTGGACGCCGCCGAGTACGCCTACGCCGGCGGCCTGCCCGACCAGGCCCGGAGCAACTGCGCTGCCGCCCTGCGCGCCCCGAGCCCCCGGGTCAGGGTCGGAGCCCGGCTGCTGCTGGTCGAGATGGCCGGGCTCGACCGGGCCGGCGTGGACGAGCACCTCGCCGCAGCCGAGTCCGACGCCCAGGGTGACCTTCCGCTGTCGGTGCGGGTCCGGCTGCGCAGGGCCGAAGAGGAGATCATCGCGGGCGGGGCATCCTCTGGCCTCGCCGCGCTGGACGAGCTCGGCTCGCTGGTCGGGGCCGACGAGGACCTGCGGCTGTCGGCGGCGGCGCTGCGCGTACCCCTGGAGCTGCAGCGAGACCCGGCCCGCGCCGAGGCGATCCTGGCCGGGGCGAGTGACCTGGCCGAGGGCCGGCCGCTGACCAAGGCGAGCGTGTTCCTCCGGCTGAGCTGGGCGGTGGTGCAGCTCCGCCGGGGCGAGGTGGAAGCGGCGACCCGGATCCAGGAACGGCTGCGCGCCGACGTGGAACGCGCCGGGCGGATCTACGACCTGTGCGACGTGCTCTACATCCTCGCCTCGATCTACGACCGGGCCGGCCGCAGTGCCGAGGCCTGCGCGGTCGGGACGCTGGGCGGGCGGCTGTCGGAGGAGGTCGAGCACCCGCAGGGCCCGGCGACCCTGATGCTCGGGTCGGCAGAGCTCAACGGCGGCACCGTCGAGCGCGCGGTCGGCCTGCTCGACGACGCGATCGCCCAGGCGGCGCGGGCACGTAACCCCGAGCCGCTGGCCTATGCCCTCGGCCTGCGCGGCCGGGCGGAGATCCTGCTCCGGCGGCCGTCCGGTGCCGTGCGCGAGCTGGAACGGGCCCGGCGCATCCTGCACGGCCTCGGATACACCGACCCCACCACGATCCTGATCGACGCGGACCTCGCGGAGAACCTGGCCCTCACCGGGGCGCAGGCCGAGGCCGGCCGGGTCATCACCGAGACACTGTCCGAAGTGGACCGGCTGGGCCGTGACGTCGCCCGGCTCGGCCTCGCCCGGGCTGCCGCCATGCTCGCCGGGATCACCGGGGACGCGCGGGCGGCCGCCGACCGGCTGCGCGCGGAGATCCCGGCCGAGCATCCGTACCCGCTGGAGATCGCCCGCGCCCACCTGAGCCTGGCCGCCCTGGAGCGCCGGGCCCGCCGGCGTGCGGCCGCGCGCACGTCGCTCCAGGAGGCGCTGAGCCGGTTCGCGCACGCCGGCAACCAGCCGTGGCAGGAGTACACCCGGGTCGAACTGTCCAGACTCGACACCGAGGGCCCGCTGACCGACGTGGAGCTGCGGATCGCCGAGCTGGTCAGGGCCGGTGCGACGAACCGCGAGATCGCCGGCATCCTGCACCTGTCCGTGAAGGCGGTGGAGGCCAACCTGACCCGCCTCTTCCGCCGCCTCGGCGTCCGCAACCGCGCCGAGCTGATCAGCAGGGCGCCGAACGGCTGACCAGCCTGGCTTCCCTTTCCTCCGTCATGAGCGGTCCTCCCGGAACTCGGCGTGCCTCCGGGCCATCGGGTCGTACTTGCGGAGCACCAGCCGGCCGGGATCGTTGCGCCGGTTCTTGCGGGTGACGTAGGTGTAGCCGGTGCCGGCCGTCGAGCGGAGCTTGACGATCGGGCGTACGCCGGTCGGCTTCGCCATCTCAGTGCTTCCTTCCTGTCTTCCTTGTGGGCAGAGCTTCTGCCGTACCGGTGAGCCGGCCCCCGTGAGGTCGCCTCGCCTGCCCGTGTGCTTATGATAACGACAATCATTTTCAACTTGTTCCCTGGAGGCTGGAATGCGCGAGGTGCGCCTGCTCACGGACCTGCGGCCCGCCGTCACGGTGGTCGGCGGGTTCTCGGCCGAGGCGAGCGGCGCGGCGGCCGGCGCCCTGCTGGAGACGGACCCCAGCCTCGTCGTGATCCGGCACGCGCTGACCGGCGGCACGGTGCACCGGCTCGTCTGGGGTGCTGAGGGCGTGCTGGAGGACGAGCGCGTGGACCTCGTACACGGCTGCGTGTCCTGCACCCTCCGGGAGGACGTGCTGCCGGCTATGGTCCGGCTGGCCCGCAGGTTCCCGGCCCGCGACCAGGTACTGGTCCTGCCGGCGGCCGTCGAGCCCGAGGCCGTGGCCGAGGCGTGCGGGCACTGCCTGGTGGACGGCGCGCCCGCCGGCGAGTCGGTGCGGATCACCACATACGTGACAGTGGCCGACGCCGCCTCCTTCCTCGCCGACCTGACCAGCGAGGACGAACTCCGGCACCGTGGCGCCCACGCAGCGGACGACGACAACCGGGGCGTGGCTGACGTGGTCGCCCGGCAGGTCGAGTACGCCGACGTCGTCTGGCTGCACGGCTCCTCGCCGGACGGCGCGTACGGCACCGCGCAGCTCCGGGTACTCCTGCGCAGGCTCGCCCCGTGGGCAGCCCTCGCGGAAAGCCCAGCCGAGGTCCTGGGCCGCCGCGACCACAGCGCCACCCGCCCGGCGATCCTGGCCCGGGGCCTTGAGGGATACCTGGTCGGAGCGAGCGGCCCAGCCGACTGCGACATCGTGTCCACTGTGTACGCGACCCGCCGCCCCTTCCACGCTGAGCGGCTGCACGAGTCCCTCGAAGAGATCACGGCGGGGTGCGTGCGCAGCCGGGGGCACATGTGGCTCGCGAGCCAGCCGGGCACCGTGGTCGCCTGGGAGTCGGCGGGCGGCGGCGTGGCCCTCAGCGGCCTCGGCCGGTGGCTGGCGTCCCTGCCCGGCGACCACTGGACAGAAGCCAGCCCGTACCGGCAGATCACGGCGGCGGCGCACTGGGACCCCTACTACGGCGACCGGTGTACCCGGCTGGCCTTCACTGGTGTGGACCTCGACATCGCAGCCCTCCGCGAGCTGCTCGACTCCTGCCTGCTCACCGACGCCGAACTATCCGAGGGCATGCCCACCTGGATCACCTGGGACGACCCGTTCACAGGCTGCTTCACCCTGGAGAGGACCTGAGGTCATGAAGAAGAACATCCATCCCCGGTACGACTACGTGGTCTTCCGCGACAAGAGCGCCGACTTCGCCATCCTGACCCGGTCGACCATGACCAGCGACAAAACGATCGTCTGGACGGACGGCCGGACCTATCCCGTCGTGGACGTGGAGATCTCGGCCGCGAGCCATCCCCTGTGGACCGGGCGCCAGCGCGTGATGGACACGGCCGGCCGCGTCGAGAAGTTCCACCGCAAGTACGGCAAAAGCTGACTGGCGCCCATGATCCTCCGCCTCGTCAGATCGCCGGGTTTCTGCGGGAGCCGGGCAGACCCAGCATGCGGCGGGGCTTCTCCGCCCCACCTGTACGCCGGAGAGCGTGAAGCCGACCGGCCGGCAGCGTGTGCTGGACGCTGCCGGCCGGGGTTGCTAGCCGATCAGCTGGCCGTCCTGCATGGTCAGCTGGGTGCCGGTGAACCAGCGCCGGAAGCTCCGGTCGTGGGAGACGGCGATGATCGTCCCCGGGTAGGCGGCCAGCGCCTCCTGGAACTCCTCGATCAGGTTCAGTGACAGGTGGTTCGTCGGCTCGTCGAGGATGAGGAGCCCGGCGGGGCGGGTGACGAGCCGGGCCAGTTCGAGGCGGCGCTGCTGGCCGATCGACAGTACCCGGACGGGGCGGTGGAGATCGTCCACAGTGAACAGTCCGAGGCGCAGCAGCCGTTCGGCGTGGTCCTCTGGCTGCCCGCGCAACCCTGCGGCGAAGGCCGACAGGACCGTCGCCCCGGGCGGGACCGCCGGTACTTCCTGCTTGAGGTACCCGAAGCGGGCCGGCCGCTGCACCGTCCCCTGGTCGGGCGTGAGGTCCCCGGCGAGGACGCGCAGCAGTGTCGTCTTGCCCGCGCCGTTCGGGCCGGTGATCAGGACTCGCTCGCCGGGCTCGACGGCGAACTCCGGTACCTTGAGCCGCCCGTCGACCACCACGTCCGCCAGCCCAGCCCCGGCTGGCTTGCCGGCCAGCTGGGCCGAGAAGCGCAGCGGGTCCGGCGGGCGGGGCACCGGGTCGTCCTCGGCGCGGCGGAGCCGTTCGCGGGCGTTGCGTACCTGTGCGGACAGGCCGCCCTCGTGGTCACGCCGGTGGCCAGAGTTCTTGATGACCTTGGGTTTCGGGTACGCGGCGTTGATTGCCTCGATGCCGGAGTCGGCCAGCTCGGACTGCCGGGCGATCTCGGCCAGCCACGCCGCGTACTCCTGCTCCCAGCGCCGCCGGGCAGCGGCCTTCGCCGTCAGGTACCCGGTCCAGCCGTCGCCGTAGCGCTGCACCGTACGCCGGTCGCCGTCGACTTCGAGGATCGTGGTGGCGATCCGGTCGAGGAACGTGCGGTCGTGGGTGACCGCGACGACCGTGCCGCGGTAGGCGCGCAGCTGCTTCTCCAGCCACGTCATCGCCTGTTCGTCGAGATGGTTCGTCGGCTCGTCGAGCAGCAGCAGCTCGGGGGACGCGGCGAGCACGCAGGCCAGGCCCAGCCGGGACTGCTCGCCGCCGGAGAGCGTGCCGAGGATCCGGTCGCGGCCGAGGCCGCCGAGCCCGAGGTGGTGCAGTGCCCCCGCCAGCCTGGCGTCCGCCTCGTATCCGCCGCGTTGCTCGAACGCGGCCAGCACATCGCCGTACACAGTGAGGGTTTCTTCGGTCAGGCCGGCTTCCAGAGCCCGGAGCTGACGCTCCAGGTCTCGCAGTTCTGATAGTGCGACATCGATGGCGTCGTCGACGGTCAACGCCGGATCCAGGTCAAGCGTCTGGCCGAGATAGCCGATGCCGCCAGGGGCGGAGACAGTCACGTCGCCCTGGTGGTCCTGGAGTCCGGCGATCAGCCTGAGCAGCGTCGACTTCCCCGAGCCGTTCTCGCCGATCACTGCGGCCTTCTCTCCACTGCGGACAGAGAGGGACACCTGATCGAGAACGACTTTTTCCTGGTACGCCACGGTGGCAGCGCTCACAGCGAGCTGAAACATGGGTGCTTCCTTCGAAAAAAGACATGGGTGTACCGGCTGGCGCGAGGCGCGAGCGGATTAGAGGTAGAACACCCAGAAGGAAGACATGAGCC
Organism: Longispora albida DSM 44784; assembly: GCF_000379825.1. Classification (GTDB taxonomy): domain Bacteria; phylum Actinomycetota; class Actinomycetes; order Mycobacteriales; family Micromonosporaceae; genus Longispora; species Longispora albida. The sequence goes on along the minus strand of NZ_KB903825.1, from coordinate 140,812 downwards.
GACCGTACCCGCCGCCCGCGACGGAACGCGACCGAATTACCCCTCGACCAAGGCTGGGCGGCGCGGATCGTCCCACCGGACCACCACGTCGGCGAAGGACCCCGGCGACACCTCGTCCTCGTACTGCTCGATGGCCGGCAACGTCCACGCCTCCTCAGGCGGCGTACGCCGGGCGAGCGCGCCGGGGGAGAGCGCGATGTGCACGGCGTAGTCGAGCGGAAGCCCCTGCCCGAGGAGCAGCGGGCCGTCGAGGATCAGGACCCCGCCCGGCGGAAGAGTCACATACGCCGCCCGGCTCGCCCGGTCCGTGGCCGCGTCCCGGAGCGAGGGCAGGACGCGGCCCGTGCCGCCGGGGGAGAGCGGGGCCAGCACCTCGCGGGTCAGACCTGCCGCGTCGAGCCAGCCGGTGTAGTACGACTCGGGGTCCTCCCGGCCCAGCTCGAACCGCAGCGAGGCTGCCCGCAGGAAGTCGCCGGCCCTGACCCGCAGGGCCGGCCTGCCCAGCAGCCTCAGCGGCTCGGCCAGCGCGTCGGCGAACTCACCGGGCCGGGCCGCGCCGGCCCCGTCGACCGCCACCCGGGCCCACCCCTGGGCGGGGAACCGGGTGGCGATCCGCCCGGCGACCTCAGCCGCCAGCGCTTCGGGGGTGATCGGCCGGGCACGCATGCCAGCCATTCTCCCCAGTGAGGGTTACCGGCTCAGGTTCCGGTACCGGTGGACGGACAGCGGGACGAAGATCGCCAGCAGGACGACCGGCCAGGCGAACGCGTGGAGCAGCGCGTGCTCGGCGACCCAGGAGCCGCCACCGGCCCCGGGATTGCCGAACAGGTCACGCATCGCGTACACGGTGGCCGACAGCGGGTTCCACTCGGCGATCGCGCCCAGCCAGGCCGGCATGCTGGCCGGGTCGGCGAAGGTACTGGTCACCATCGTCAGCGGGAAGAGCAGGGTCTGCACGGCCGCCGCGGCCCCGGCGCTGCGGATCAGGAGCCCGAGGTAGATCCCCATCCAGAGCACCGCCAGCCGGAGCAGGAGCAGCAGCCCGATCGCCGCGGCGGCCTCCAGCGCGCTGCCCCGGACCCGCCAGCCGAGGACCAGGCCGGTGGCGATCAGGATCGCCAGGTTCGCGACGGAGTTGAACATGTCGGCGGTGTTCCGCCCGGCCAGCACGGCTGCCTGCGACATCGGCATCGACCGGAACCGGTCGGTGATGCCCTTGTCCGCGTCGGCCTGCACGGCGATCATCGTCTCCGCGATCCCGAAGGTCACCGCCATCACGAACATGCCCGGCATCAGGAACTCCAGGTAGTCCCCGCCGCCCGGCACGCGCATCGCGCCGCCGAACAGGTACCCGAAGAGCACCACCAGCATGATCATGAAGGCCATGCCGGCGATCACCTGCCCGGGCATCCGCACCCAGTGCGCCAGCCCGCGCTGCGTCATCGTCCACGAGTCCCGGATCATCGTCGTCACGCCACGACCTCCTTCTTCCGTCCCGTGAGATCGGTTTCTTTTTCCTTATGGCCGGTCAGGTGCAGGAAGACCTCATCCAGCGTCGGCCGCCGGACTCCGATGTCCTCGGCGGTGATGCCCTCGGCCGCCAGGTCGCCGGCCACCCTGGTCAGGGCGGTCACCCGGTCGCGGACGGCCACGCTGACCCGGCGCTCGTCGGCGTCCGTCTCCGGCGGGCTCTCCGAGTACCTGGCCAGGACCCCGGCCGCGCGTGCCAGGTCGGCGGCGTCGTGCACGACCACGTCGAGCCGGTCGCCGCCGATCTCCGACTTGAGCTGGCCGGGGCTGCCCTCTGCGGTCACCCGGCCGGAGTCGAGCACGCAGATCTGGCCGGCGAGCTGGTCGGCCTCGTCGAGGTACTGCGTCGTGAGCAGCACCGTCGTCCCGCCGGCCACGAGTTCGCGGACCATGCTCCACACCTCGTTGCGGCTGCGCGGGTCGAGCCCGGTGGTCGGCTCGTCGAGGAACAGCACCGGCGGGGCCAGGATCAGGCTGGCCGCGATGTCTAGCCGGCGCCGCATGCCGCCGGAGTACTGCTTCACGGGTTTCTTCCCGGTCTCGTCCAGCCCGAACCGGCCGAGCAGCTCGGTGGCCCTGGCCTTCGCCGCCCGGGTACCGAGGTGGTGGAGCCTGCCGAACATGACCAGGTTCTGCCAGCCGCTCAGCACCTCGTCCACGGCCGCGTTCTGGCCGACCAGGCCGATCCGCCGCCGGACGTCCGCCTGCCGGGTCCGCACGTCGAAGCCCGCCACCTCCGCCCGGCCGCCGTCCGGCCGGAGCAGGGTGGACAGGATCCGCACCGCTGTGGTCTTCCCGGCACCGTTGGGGCCGAGCAGGCCGCAGACGGTGCCTTCCCTGACGCTCAGCGCGAATCCGCTGAGCACTTCCTTGCTGCCGTAACGCTTCCGCAGGCCTTCGGCCAGGATCGCGGGCACGGCTGCCTCCCTCACTTTAACTGGGTACGCTGTACTCGATTGCCGCGTACAGCGTACCCAGTTTTAGGATGATCCGCATATGACCACCGAGTACACCGGGACCGGCGACCCGGCAAAGAGCCTCGAGCTGCTGTGGGGCACGAAGAACCCGCCCAGCCGGGGGCCGCGCCCAGCGCTGACCGTCGAGCGGATCGTCGCCGCAGCCATCGAGGTGGCCGGAGCGGAGGGCTGGCAGGCGCTGTCCATGCGCCGGGTCGCCGACGCGCTCGGCGTCGGCACCATGACCCTCTACCGGTACGTGCCGGGCAAGGGCGAGCTGCTCGACCTGATGATGGACGCGGCGTTCGGCGAGCTGGACCGCCGGCCCCACGAGGGCACCTGGCGGGAACGCCTCGACCGGGTGGCCCGGGCCAACTGGGAGCTGTGCCACCGGCACCCGTGGCTGCTGAACATCTCGATGTCCCGCCCGGTCCTCGGCCCGAACGTGCTCGCCAAGTACGACCACGAGCTCGGCGCCGTCGACGGCCTCGGCCTGTCCGAGATGGACATGGACGCGATCCTCACCCTCGTGCTCAGCTTCGCGGCCGGCGCGGCCCGGGTCTCCGTCGAGCAGAGCCAGGCTCCGCAGCGCACCGGCATGACCGACGAGCAGTGGTGGAACGCGCACGCCCCGATCCTGGAGCGGCTGTACAAGGCCGACGAGTATCCGCTCGCGCAGCGGGTCGGCACGGTCGTCGGCGAGGCGATGCAGGCGGCGTACGACGCCGGCCACGCCTTCGAGTTCGGCCTGGCCCGGGTGCTCGACGGCATCGAGGTCTACATCGAGGACGCCGCCGGCTGAACAGGCATTGACCCTGGGCGATCGGAGAGCTTGACTGTCGGCACCCTATCCAGCTCCAGAGAGGACAGTGTGATGACCCGACGGCTCCTAGCGGTGCTCGCCTTGCTGGCGACAGCCGCGATGCTCGCCACCGGTACCGCCGCCACCACGGCCGTCGCCGACGGCCCCGGTGACTTCGTGTGGAACGACTGCCCGTGGGAGGCGCAGCCGGACGGCACCTGCCGCCCGTAACACAGTGAGAGCGTGTCCCCGAGGGTGCCCGGGGGCATTACTGGCCCTTCACCGACACGGCCACCCAGTCGACGAGCATGGGACGGCCAGGGACGGTCGCCGGCGTGACGCCACCGCCGAACGCGGCCGGGAGCCCGCCGCCCATCGCCACGTTCAGGATGAGCATGAAACCCTGGGTCGCCTGACGCCACGCGGCCGGCTCGACATCGGCCGCCCTGACGGTCTGGCCGAGTACACCGTCCACGTACCAGCGGATCTCGGCGGCGTCCTGCTCGATCGCGTACGTGTGGAAGCCGGTCAGGCACGCCGCGCACGCCCGCTCGCCCGACCCGAGCCCGGCGGGTTCCTTGCACGGCCCGCCGGGGAACGTCCCGCAGTGGAAGGTCCCGAACACCGCCGGCCGCCCGTTGACCTGCTCCAGCACGTCGATCTCGCCCACGCCCGGCCACCCGGTGTACCCGTCGCGCAGCTTCCCGCCCAGCAGCCAGAACGCCGGCCAGTACCCGGCCAGCTCCGCCGGCGTACCCTGCGGGAGCTGGACCGAGGCCTCGGCGCGCAGCGTACCGCCAGGCGGGGCCGCGAACGCCCGCTGCTGCGTCTCGATCCGCCCCGACGTCCACTTGCCGCCGGCCAGGGCCGGTGTGATCGACAGGTGCCCGCCGGAGACCCGCACTGCCGCCTCGGTCATCTCCTCGATCTCCCCGGTACCCCACTGCGGGGCCGGGCAGCCGGGATAGCAGGTACCGAGGTCGTAGAGCCAGTTCTGCGCGGACAGTGCCGTGCCGGTGAAGTCGTCCCGGAACACTTCCTGCCAGCCCTGCTTCTGGACCGGAGGGGAGGAACAGGAAGCCAGGAGCAGGCACAGCACCAGCACGGCACGTCTCACAGCAGTCCCTTCGCGGCGAGAAGCTGCTCGACGCGCGGGGCGAGCAGTGTGGTCAGGGTGTTCGTCAGGTGCGTGTCGTCGCGGTAGAGCAGCACTCCGGCGATGACGGCCGGGCACTGGCTACCCGGGCACAGCACGTCGTTCACGTCGACCACCTGGAGGTCCGGCCGCTGCCGGCCGGCCAGCGGGTCGGCGCGCAGCCCGGTCTGCCGGGGGAACTGGCACGCTTTCCAGTCCTTCAGCGCGCCGGAGACGCACGATGGCACGTCCTTGCCGGGCAGGGGAGTGGCCTTCAGGTAGGCGACCGGCGCTCCGCTCCTCCCGAGCTGGGTGAGCGTCGCCTGCCAGGCGGCCAGCAGGGCCGGCTGGTCGGCCGTGTAGCTGTTCAGGCTGGTGGCCAGGATCAGCTTCGGCTTCTGCCCGGCCGAGATCCGCTCCAGCGCGTGCTGCCGCCACACCCCGCATTCCTTGTACTCCCGCCCGAGCTGCGGGTTGGTCACCGTCAGCGCGGGCAGCGGGCAGCCCTGCTTGGTCAGAACCTCCACTGTGTACCCGCGGCGCGAGGCGATCTGGCTGACAGCCGGATACCACTGGGCAGCGTGGGAGTCGCCGACGAGGACGATGCGTTCCTTGCCGGTACCGAAGGTGCACGCCGGGCTCGCCGTCGCGGCCGGGGCGACCAGGCACTCGCCGGGCAGCGGGCCGTAGTCGGTGCGGGCGCTCGCCGGGCCGGGCAGGACGGGGCCTTCGCCCGGCGGGTTCGCCGAGCTGGCCGCAGCCAGGAACTCCGAGATCGTCGGGAGCCGCGCGGGACTGTCCCGCATGGCCTGGACGCTCGCGGTGCCGATCAGGAGCCCGGCGGCCACGGGCAGCGCCACGGCTGTCGCGCCGATCGCCAGGCCCCGCCTCGGGAGTACCGAGATGGTCGTCGAGAACCGGATCGGCCGCTCGACCAGCCACAGCGTCGCGGCGGCCAGCAGGCCGGCCAGCCCGACCAGCGCCACCTTCACCGGCCAGCCGAGGGCGCCGTAGCGGGCCTCCGCGAGGACCAGGACCGGCCAGTGCCATAGGTACCAGGAAAAAGACAACCGCCCGATCAGCCGCAGCGGACCCCAGGCCAGCAGCCGCGCAGGGCCGGCGTTGGACAGCAGCACGGCGATCGCCCCCAGCGTGGGCAGCAGGGCCGCAGTGCCGGGGAAGGCGGTCTTGTTGCTGAACAGGACCGTGGCGGCGGCGATGGCCAGCAGGCCTGCCAGGCCGAGCGTGCCCCGCGTCCAGACCGGCAGCCGGGCTACCCGGTGTGCCACGATCGCGGCCAGCGCGCCCAGCCCGAACTGCCACGCGCGGGTCGGCGAGGACAGGTAGGCCAGCGGCCCGTTGGTGTCCGTCCACTGGAGTGACAGCGCGAACGAGGCCGCCGTGGTGATCACGATCGCCGGCACGAGGAAGCGGAACCGCGCGGCCACCAGCAGCAGCGGGGCCCACAGCAGGTAGAACTGCTCCTCGACGGCCAGCGACCAGTAGTGCAGCAGCGGGCTGGGATCGCCGGCGTGCAGGTAGTCGGTCTGCGCGGCGATGAACCGCCAGTTCGCGACCTGCCCGGCCGCCGCGATCACGTCCCCGGCGATGTCCCGCTGGCGCAGCGGCGGCAGGAGCAGCCAGCTCGCGGCGGCCGTGACCAGCAGGACGACGCCGGCGGCTGGCAGGATGCGCCGGGCGCGGCGCGCGTAGAAGTCCGCGAGCGAGATCCGGCCCGTCTTCGCCAGCTCGGCCAGCAGCAGGCCGGTGATCAGGAAGCCGGAGATCGCGAAGAAGACGTCGACGCCGACGTAACCGCCCCCGAAGTACGGCACCGCGGCGTGGAAGCCCAGCACGGTCAGGACAGCGATGGCGCGCAGTCCCTCGATGTCCGTGCGGAAGGGTTCCTTCGCCGCCGGTGGCGTGGCGACCGGGGCGGCGAGGGTCAGCGTGCCCACGGCAGCATCGGATCGACCCAGCCGGTGGCCAGCAGGCCCAGCACGGCCAGGACGGCGGTCACCGCGAGGCCTTCCGGCCACGAGTAGCGAGTGGTGTTCATGATTCCCCCAGAGATCTTTCGTTACGCCCCGGCGGCCACGAGCTGCCGGTTCTTCCTGGCCCGCTTCTTGCGCGTCGTCCACAGCCCGCGGGCCAGGTCCCAGATGAGCGGCAGGGTGAGGTAGGACGACAGCAGCAGGTACCCGGCGACGGCCCAGTGCGAGCCCAGCCCCGAGTGCCAGACCGCGTAGCCGAACCCGGCCCACCCGGCCAGCGTGGTCAGCCCCAGCCAGCCGATCGCCAGCCTGCTCACCTTCACGGCGAGCGCCGACCGGCCGCTCCCGGTACCGGTCGGGACCCAGGTCGCGCTGCGGCGGCGGAGCGTGTGCCAGGCCGCGGCGGCTCCGGCGAAGCTCACGACCAGGTGGGCCCGGATCACCTCGATCCGCCAGTACGACTTGGACACGGCCGGGAGCAGCACGAACCACACCCACAGCGGGGCGAGGATCGGCAGGGCGTGCCATGGCCGGATGTCGCCCGGGTAGCCGAACAGCATGACCAGCGGCGGGAGCGGGGCGGCGAAGGCGTTGATGGCGCCGACCGAGTACCCGGCGATGCCGCTCCAGTAGGAGGCCTTCAGCCGCCAGGACGCGCGCATCCGGTGGAAGTCCCGGTCGTGGACCAGGTGCAGGTTGCCCATCGCCCAGCGGTACTGCTGGTTGATGAAGGCCGGCATGGTGTCCGGCGAGATGCCCTTGGCGAGCAGAACCGGAATGTACTGGGTGCGGTATCCGCGCTTGAGTAATTCCAGCCCGGTGTACATGTCCTCGCTGTGGTCCAGCTTCGCGAAACCGCCGATCTCCTCGATGGCCGAGCGCCGGTAAAGCGCATTGCTGCCGCAGCAGATCGCGGCATTGTCGGCGTCGCGGGACGGCTGGAGCCAGCGGAAGAACCATTCCTGCGCCGAGCCGGCCGAGCGCTGGATCCAGTTCATCTCACGACTCGTGTCGAAGAACTGCGGGCTCTGCACGATCCCGACGGCCGGGTCGGACAGATAAGGCGCGAGATGCGCGAGGAAATCGGGCCGGGGACAGAAGTCGGCATCGAAGATCGCGATGTATTCGCCGCCGGTCAGCGTCAGGGCGTTGTTGAGGTTCCCGGCCTTCTTGAGATGCGGCCGGTCGGGCCGGACGTGGTACCGGAAGCCGTGCGCCTCCGCCAGCTCCGCCACCTCTGGGCGCGCCGCGTCGTCGAGCACGTGCACCTCGAGCGGGCCGTCCCAGCGCATCCTGGCCACGTGCCGGTAGGCGTTGGCCAGCACGTCGAGCGGCTCGCCGCAGGTCGGCAGGTAGACGTCGACGCCCGGGTACCGGCCGGGCCGCCAGGAGTGCATCAGCAGCTCGTGGGCCTGCCGGGTGATCCGGCGCTGGCGCTGGCCGTCCACGAGGGACAGCAACCACGCCGCGACGTTGACGGCGAGTACCGCGAGGAAGATCCACAGCGCCGGGTGCCGGAGCGCGAACAGGAACAGCGTCACGGCGGTGAATATGTAGGAGGCGAAGACGGCGAGCAGGACCCAGCGGCGCTGCGGGCCGAAGTACCAGTACAGCTCCTCGTCCGTCGGCGCGGACGGCAGAGCCGGTGTCGCGGGCTGGGCCGCTGCGGGCAAAACGGTGGTTGGAGCGGCTGACGCGGACATGCTGACGCGGAACCCCCCGATTGGGATGCGTTGAATACACGCCGGACGATGCTTTCGGCGCGTGGGCGAACATGCTTGATGGGGCGGTCACCAGAGCGGGATACGAGGCCGGAGGGCCACACTGCTCCACCGGTTCCCGTGCTTTAGTTAACAGGGCTGCCAGTAAGTCTGGCTACCCGGAAAGCCGGGCTGTGAGGCGGCTCACCGCGAGGACAGTCCATACTGGACAGTAGTCGCTATTTCTTTACCCGGAGTTCCATTCCGTTAACCAATTCGGCCTTCCTTTCCGTGCGGGGCCGGCCGGCCTGAGATCATGTCGGGCATGGACGACAGCAGCCGGCGGGTCCGCGCCGTGTACGACGAGATCGCCCCGCGCTTCGCGGAGGTACGCCGCCAGATGCCGGCCGAGCTGGCCGAGCTGGCGGGCCAGTTCCTCCAGGTCGGCGGCGGGGGCGGCCCGGTGCTCGACCTCGGCTGCGGGGCCGGCCGCGACGTCGCGTACCTCGCGGGCCTCGGCGCCAAGGTCACCGGCCTCGACCTCTCCGCCGGGATGCTCGCGGAGGCGGCGGCGCTGACCGGGGCACCACTGGTCCAGGGCGACGCGCGGCGGCTGCCCTTCGCGGACGGCAGCTTCGCCGGCGTGTGGTCGATGGCCGCGCTGCTGCACCTGCCGAGGTCCGAGGCGCCGGGCGCGCTGGCAGAGATCGCCCGGGTGCTCAGGCCCGGCGGGGTACTCGCGCTGAGCATGCAGGCGGGGGAGGGCGAGCGGTGGGAGACCGGGCCCTACGGGGAGCGCAACGCGCGGCTCTTCTCCCGGTACTCCCTGGCTGAGCTGCGCAAGCTCGTCAACGCGTCGGGCCTGGCTGTTGGGGACTCGCGGGCCCACCGGGTGAAGGACGGCCGCGGCTGGATCCAGGTACTCGCCCTCAAAGTCGTTTCGTAACCCCTCCGGCGTGGACTGTTCCGGCCAAAGTGGAGCGCGTGTATAGGAAAGGCATAGGCCGCCCTGTCACTGTATTGGGCATCTTCTATCCATGAGGGAGAGCTCATGCGCCACAGCCGTACCCTTCTCGCCAGCCTGGCCGTCACAGCGGCCGTGCTGGCGACGGCAGCGCCCGCCCACGCGGCGGCACCGGGCTACACGGCACTCGGGGACTCGTACTCCTCGGGCGTCGGCACCCGTGAGTACTACTCCGACTCGGGGGGCTGCCAGCGGTCCCCGCACGCGTACCCGGTCATCGACGCCGGCCGGCTCGGCGCCACGCTCACCTTCGCCGCGTGCAGTGGCGCCCGGGTGACCGACGTGCAGGGGCAGCTCGGCGCGCTCAACAGCGGCACGAGCTACGTGACCGTCTCGGTCGGCGGCAACGACGCCGGCTTCGCCGACGTGATCACGCAGTGCGCGAAGCCGTGGCCGTACACCTGCACCACCGAGATCAACAACGCCAACAACTTCATCCGCAACACGCTGCCCGCCCGGCTCGACGGCCTGTACGCGCAGATCAAGGCCAAGGCGCCCAACGCGCGCGTCGCGGTCGTCGGCTACCCGAGGCTGTTCAACGGCCAGGAGTGCAACTTCTTCGCCCGGATCTCGCCCGGCGAGCAGTCGGCGCTGAACGGCACCGCTGACCTCCTCGCCACGACGACAGCCGGACGGGCCGCGGCGGCCGGGTTCGCCTTCGTGGACTCCCGTGCGGCCTTCACCGGCCACGCCGTCTGCTCCAGCAGCGAGTGGGTCAACGGCCTGTCCAACCCGGTCAGCGAGTCCTACCACCCGAACCGGGCCGGTCAGGTGGGCTACGCCAACATCGTCGAGCCGGTGCTGCGCGGCACGGCGGCCGCGCCGGCGTTCAAGGACACCACGCCGTCCCTGACCGACCCGGCGAAGATCAAGGCGATCCTCGACGCCGAGGCCAAGGCCGACGCGCGGGCCGCGGGCTTCGTCGCCGCCGACTAGAGGCGCGAGCGGCACGAGGGCGGTCCCAGCCGGGGCCGCCCTCTCGCCTGTAGTGGACGGACGAATACGGCGATTCTTCCTGTAAATCGTGCTAATCGCCGTGGATTTTGCCCTGATTCCGGTAGGACGCTCCGATGGCTGCCGAGGTGTTCGCCCGCCGTAAATCCCTGCCATACCAGGGTTTCGCCTGCTGCGGGAAGCACCTCCCGGCATGTGATGTATGACATTGTTCACGCCACGCCTCACCGCCGAGGCGTCCGGGATCATCCCGGTTCACCCCTTTGAGGATGTGGCGATGAGCAAACCCCTCGGCTTCGCCAAGCTGCTGTTGGCCGGCCTGGTGACGGGAGCGGTCACCACCGGGCTGATCGCGGCACCCGCCGCGGCAGCCCCGGCGGAACGCCCGGCCCCGGCCGGCAAGACCCACCCGGCGGCCCTCCCGCCGGCCCGTGGCCAGCAGACGGCCACCCCGGCCGTCAGCGCGGCGGGCAGCGTGCTGACCATCTCGTACTCCTGCGACGCCAGCCACAAGATCCGCGCGCAGGACATGACCAGCTCCGAGCTGGCCGCGACCTGCCAGAGCCTGCTGAACCAGGACGCCTTCTTCTACGGCGTCGTCGGGAGCAACGGCCAGCCCGTCGCGAACGACCTCAACACCAGCATCGAGATCAACGTCTACAACTCCAGCACCGACTACCAGAACCACGCCGGCGCAGAGTTCGGGATCAGCACCAACAACGGCGGCATGTACCTCGAAGGCGACCCGTCCAGGGCAGGCAACCAGGCCCGGTTCATCGCCTACGAGGCCGAGTGGCTGCGCCCGGTCTTCGCGATCTGGAACCTCAACCACGAGTACACCCACTACCTCGACGGCCGCTACGACATGTGGGGCGACTTCCGCCAGTCGAGCGGCGCGAACACCATCTGGTGGATCGAGGGCGTCGCCGAGTACGTCTCCTACAGCTACCGCGGCGTGGCGTACACCTCGGCGATCGCGGAGGCGCGCAAGGGCACGTACACGCTCAGCACCGTCTTCGACACCACCTACCGGCACAGCGCCAGCCGGATCTACGACTGGGGCTACCTCGGTGTCCGGTACATGCTGGAGCGCCACCCGGCGGACGTGACGACCCTGCTCGGCTACTACCGGGCCGGCAAGTACACGAACGCGCGGAACTTCCTCCGCAACACCATCGGTACCCGCTACGACGCCGACTTCAAGGTGTGGCTGGCGGCGTGCGGCGCCGGAGCCTGCTCCTAGGAGACAACAGGGCCGGTGGCCGCGTACCAGTGACGCGGCCACCGGCTCTGCCCGATAGCATTCCCAGCAGGGCCGCTGACCGGCGGCCGGAGCGCCGGGAGACCGGCCCTGCTGAAGGAGAAACACGGTGTCCGCACTGAACCCAGCCGTCAAGGCCGACGCACCTGCGCGCGTTCTGGTCCCGGCCGGGACGACGGCTGCGGAGGCCGTGGAGGCGGCGGGACTGCCAACTACCGGCCCCAAGGCTGTCGTCGTCGTGAGGACTGACGACGGCACACTCAAGGACCTGTCCTGGACTCCGGACAGCGACACCGGGGCCGAGGCCGTCGCCCTCGACAGCCCCGACGGCCTGAACGTCCTGCGCCACTCGGCGGCCCACGTCCTCGCCCAGGCGGTGCAGGACGTCTACCCCGAGGCCAAGCTGGGTATCGGCCCGCCGATCCTCAACGGCTTCTACTACGACTTCTCCGTCGACAAGCCCTTCCACCCGGATGACCTGTCCAAGCTCGAGAAGCGCATGCAGGAGATCATCAAGTCCGGGCAGAAGTTCTCCCGCCGGGTCTTCGGCACCCTCGACGAGGCCAAGGCCGAGCTGAAGGACGAGCCGTTCAAGCTCGAGCTGGTCGACATCAAGGGCGACGTGGACCCCGACGTCATGGAGGTGGGCGGCGGCGAGCTGTCCATCTACGACAACCTCGACGCGAAGACCGGCGAGAAGTGCTGGGGCGACCTGTGCCGTGGCCCGCACCTGCCGACCACCCGGCACATCCCGGCCTTCAAGCTGATGCGCTCCGCCGCAGCCTACTGGCGCGGCTCCGAGAAGAACCCGCAGCTCCAGCGGATCTACGGCACCGCGTGGCCGACCCGCGACGCGCTCAAGGAGCACCTGCGCCTGCTGGAGGAGGCCGCCAAGCGCGACCACCGCAAGATCGGCGCTGACCTCGACCTGTTCAGCTTCCCCGACGAGATCGGCTCCGGGCTGGCCGTCTTCCACCCCAAGGGCGGCATCATCCGCCGGGAGATGGAGAACTACTCGCGGCTGCGCCACGAGCAGGCCGGGTACCAGTTCGTGAACACCCCGCACATCGCGAAGGGCTCGCTGTTCGAGATCTCCGGGCACCTGCAGTGGTACAAGGACGGCATGTACCCGCCCATGCAGCTCGACGGCGCCGACTACTACGCGAAGCCGATGAACTGCCCGTTCCACAACCTGATCTTCCGTTCGCGGGGCCGCTCGTACCGTGAGCTGCCGCTGCGGATGTTCGAGTTCGGCACCGTGTACCGGTTCGAGAAGTCCGGCGTGGTGCACGGCCTGACCCGGGTCCGCGGCCTGACCCAGGACGACGCGCACATCTACTGCACCAAGGAGCAGATGGGCGCCGAGCTGAAGAACCTGCTCACCTTCGTCCTCGACCTGCTCCGCGACTACGGCCTCACCGAGTTCTACCTGGAACTGTCCACTCGCGACGACTCGCCGAAGTTCGTGGGCGAGCCGGAGGAGTGGGAGGAGGCCACCGAGGCGCTCCGCCAGGCGGCGGAGGAGTCGGGCCTGGAGCTGGTGCCGGACCCGGGTGGCGCGGCCTTCTACGGCCCGAAGATCTCGGTGCAGTGCAAGGACGCCATCGGCCGTACCTGGCAGATGTCCACGATCCAGGTCGACTTCCAGCTCCCGCAGCGCTTCGAGCTGGAGTTCAACGGCCCCGACGGCTCCCGGCCGCGCCCGATCATGATCCACCGGGCGCTGTTCGGCTCGATCGAGCGGTTCTTCGGCGTGCTCACCGAGCACTACGCCGGGGCGTTCCCGGCCTGGCTGGCGCCGGTGCAGGTGGTCGGCATCCCGGTCCGCGACGAGAACGTCCCGTACCTCACCGACTTCGTCGAGAAGCTGGTCAAGGAGGGTATCCGGGCCGAGGTCGACGCCTCAGACGACCGGATGCAGAAGAAGATCCGCACGGCGCAGCAGCAGAAGATCCCGTTCATGGTGATCGTGGGCGACGACGACGCGGCCGGCGGCACCGTGAGCTTCCGGTACCGGGACGGCTCGCAGCGCAACAACGTGCCGATCGCCGAGGCCGTCGCGCACGTGACCGAGGTCGTCCGCTCGCGGGTCAACACGGGGCCTTCCGCGGAGTAGTAGTGCCACGGGCCCGCCGTCGCGCGGCGGGCCGGTGGTCACGGAGTACAAGATGAAGATTGTGATCTTGATCTAACGCGCGGTGGCCCGGTGAGCGGAAATCTGACAAGCGGAAAAGACGCCCTAGTACTGCGGTACTTGGGCGTTTTCTCCGCGCAGCTCAGATTTTCGCTCACCGGGCCGGCACAATCTAAGATCGCGGGATGACGGATGACCGGTTGCAGCGGCTGTGGACACCGCACCGGATGGCCTACGTGGCCGGCGGGGAGAACAATCCTGTGGGCGACGGGCCGGACGGCTGCCCGTTCTGCCGGTCGCAGGACCGGCCCGACGACGAGGTCAACATCGTCGTGCGCGGCGAGCACGTCTTCGTGCTGCTGAATCTGTACCCGTACAACTCCGGTCACCTGATGGTCTGCCCGAAGCGGCACGTCGCCGACTACACGGACCTGACGCCGGGGGAGACGGCGGAGCTGGCCAGCTTCACGCAGAAGTCCATGCGTGCCCTGCGCGCCGCCCAGCAGCCGCACGGCTTCAACATCGGGATGAACCAGGGCTCGGCCGCCGGGGCCGGGATCGCCGCGCACCTGCACCAGCACATCGTGCCGAGGTGGAGCGGCGACGCGAACTTCATGCCGATCGTCGGCCAGACGAAGGTGATCCCGCAGCTGCTGCCCGAGACCCGCAAGCTCCTCGTCGAGGCGTGGGCCGCCCTTGACTAGCAGGCGCGGGTTCTTCCGGGGGGCGTTGCTGGTCGCTGGCGGGGCTGTGCTGGGCGCTGCCTCGTCGAAGGTGCCCCGGTGGTTCGGGCCGGACCGGCAGCCGCTCCAGGGCGGGTACGCGGCGGGCAGTGACCGTAACCTGTGGCCTGCGGAGGGGCAGCAGGGCGTCACGTGGCACGTGAGTACCGACCAGCCGCTCGTCGCGCTGACGTTCGACGACGGGCCGGGGCCGAACTACACGCCGCTCGTGCTGGACACTCTGGACAAGTACGACGCGCCAGCCACGTTCTTCATGGTCGGCGAGCGGCTGGCCGAGCACCACAAGCTCGTCGAGGGCAGGCTCGGGCGGCACGAGGTCGGCAACCACACGTGGAGTCACGCCGACCTGTCCGAACAGGACTTCGACGGGGTGACCCGCCAGCTCAAGCGGACCCACGACGCGATCGTCACGTACACGGGGCGGGTGCCGAGGCTGCTGCGGCCGCCGTGGGGGCACCTGGGCGGGTCGACGCTGCTGGCGGCGAACGCGCTCGGGTACGACGTGGTGCTCTGGTCGTACCAGATGCACGAGAAGCGGTACGCGCAGAATCCGCAGGCGCAGATCAGCGACATCGTCACGAAGTCGCGGCCCGGCGAGATCATCCTGGCCCACGACTACGGCGACCAGCAGCGGCTCGTCGCGCTGGGCCACCTCGGCCCGATGATCGAGGGCCTGCGGGCCCGTGGCATGAAGCTGGTCACGGTGTCGGAGCTGCTGGCGGCGGGCAGGGTCCGGCCTCCGAAAGGTCCATAGTGGAGACCTGGGAGGCCGGAGCGCCCGGCGTTCTCCGCCTGCCCTCCGGCCGGCTGGTGCGCGGCCGGGGCCTGCGCCGGCCGCCTCCGCCGGGACCGTCACCGGCCTTCGGTGTGTACCTGCTGGGCAAGCCCCCGCCCCAGGTCCCCTGGCCGGCGCTCTGGCTGCGCTGGCCGGACTTCTGGCTGCCGTCCGATTCCGGCGCGGCCCGGGCGGCCTTCACCGAGGCGCTGGACCGGGCCGGGACCGGGCGCGTCGAGCTGGCGTGTGCCGGAGGCCGGGGCCGCACGGGCACAGCGCTCGCCTGCCTGGCCGTGCTCGACGGGATACCGCCCCTCGACGCCGTCGCGTACGTGCGCGAGCACTACGACCGGCACGCCGTCGAGACACCGTGGCAGCGCCGGTACGTGGCCCGGGGCGGATGGAGACCGCCCCGGGGCTGAGTCACGCGTTCGTGTCCTTGCGGACCTGCTCTGCGACGTGAGCGGGCATCGGGTCGAAGCGGGCGAAGGACCGGCGGAACGTCCCGGTGCCCGACGTCATCGCGCGCAGCTCGACGGCGTAGCGGAGCAGCTCGATGGCCGGCACCTCCGCCCGGACCTGGGTACGGTCGGCGGCGCCGGTCAGCTCCGGCTCGCTGCCGAGCACCCGGCCGCGCCGGCTGGACAGGTCGCTGAGGACCGCGCCGACGTAGTTGTCGGGGACGACGATGGTGACATCGTCCACGGGTTCGAGGAGGGTGACCTGGCCCTTGTCAGCCGCGTCCTTGAGCGCCAGGGCCCCGGCAGTCTGGAACGCCGCGTCGGAGGAGTCCACGCTGTGCGCCTTGCCGTCGACGAGGGTCACCTTGAGGTCGACGACCAGGTTGCCGGTGACCAGGCCCCGCTCCAGCTGGTGCCGGATGCCCTTCTCGACGCTCGGGATGTACGCCTTCGGCACGGCCCCGCCGACCACCCGGTCGTGGAACTCGAAGCCTGAGCCCTGCGGCAGCGGCTCCACCTCGATGTCGCACACCGCGTACTGCCCGTGCCCGCCGGACTGCTTGACGTGCCGCCCGTGCCCCTTGGCGGCCGCGCCGAACGTCTCCCGGAACGCCACCCGCACCGGCTCGATCTCCAGCTCCACCCCGCCGGCCCGCAGCCGGTCGAGCACGACGTCGGCGTGCGCCTCGCCCATGCACCACAGCACGAGCTGGTGGGTCTCCGGGCTGCGCTCCAGCCGCAGGGTCGGGTCGCCGGCCACCAGGCGGGCCAGGTTCTTCGCGAGGTTGTCCTCGTCGGCACGGCTCTTGGCGACGATGGCGATCGGCAGCAGCGGCTCCGGCATCTCCCACGGGGCGATCAGCAGCGGCTTGTCCTTGGCGGAGATCGTGTCACCGGTCTCTGCGCTGGCCGACTTGGTGATCGCGCAGATGTCGCCGGCCACGCAGTAGGAGACCTCGCGGAGCTGGGCGCCGAGCGGGGCGAACAGGTGCGCCACCCGCTCGTCGGCGTCGTGGTCGGGGTGGCCGCGCTCGGCGAGCCCGTGGCCGGAGATGTGCAGGGCCTGTTCGGGGCGCAGGGTGCCGGAGAAGACACGGACCAGCGACACCCGGCCGACGTACGGGTCGATCGTGGTCTTCACGACCTCGGCGACCAGCGGGCCGTCCGGGTCGCACGCCAGCTCGTCGCGCGGGCTGCCGTCGGTCCCGGTGACGGCGGGCAGCGCGTGTTCGAGCGGGGAGGGGAAGGCCTTCGTGACGACCTCCAGGAGCACGTCGAGCCCGAGGCCGGTCAGCGAGCACACCGGGATCACCGGGTAGAAGCTGCCGCGCGCGACGGCCGTCTCCAGGTCGTCGACGAGCGTGCCGACGCTGATCTCCTCGCCGGCCAGGTACCGGTCCATCAGGGTCTCGTCCTCGCTCTCGGCGATGATCCCCTCGATCAGCTCGGCCCGGGACTCCTCGATCGCGGTCACGTGCTCCGGATCGGGCTCCTTCACCACCGCCGGGTACCCGCCGGAGTAGTCGAACACCCGCTGCGTGAGCAGGCTCAGCAGCCCGGCCACGCTGTCGTCGTCGCCGTGCATCGGCAGGTAGAGCGGCATGACGCCCTCGCCGAACACCCGCTGGCACAGCGCGACCATCTCGTCGAAGTCCGCCCGGTGGTGGTCCATCCTGGCCACGGCGACCGCGCGGGGCATGCCGACGGCGGCGCACTCCTCCCACAGGGCGACCGTGGCGGCGTCCATGCCGTCCACGGCGGACACCACGAACAGCGCGGCGTCGGCGGCCCGCAGGCCTGCCCGCAGCTCACCGGTGAAGTCGGCGTAGCCGGGGGTGTCGAGCAGGTTCACCTTGATGCCCTCGTGCACGAACGGCGCGCACGACAGGCTCACGGACCGCTGCTGGCGGATCGCCGCCGGGTCGTGGTCGGTGACCGTCGTGCCCTCCGTGACCGAGCCGGCCCGGGAGATCGTCCCGGTCGCGGCCAGCAGGGCCTCGGCGAGGGTGGTCTTGCCAGCTCCCGAGTGACCGACGAGCACCACGCTGCGGACAGCGTCCGGCCGCTCCGCTACCGGCGCGGGGCCGGTCACCCCTCGTTCCGGGTTCTTCTGGGCCATTCGTCCCTCCCAAGATCGACGGAGTGTGACCGGTGTCACGACTCTGTGTCCGATTCCATACCCGGAAGACCGGGTAGCGCAACCCTTGACGCTACCTGGCCGACGTCAGGCCTCTGGCAGTTGGCCCGTATCGTGTAGCCCGACATGGCAAAGCTTCTCAGTGTGTTCGGGCGGGCCGGGGCGGCCCGCGTGCTGGACCCGGTCGGCGCGGCCCTCGTCCGCGCCGGCGTCTCGCCCAACACCGTCACCGTGGCCGGTACCGCCGGCGTGCTCATCGGCTGCCTGGGTTTCGTGACCCGCGGCCACATCCTCACCGGCCTGATCATCGTCACGCTGAGCTGCCTCACCGACCTGGTCGACGGCGCGATGGCCCGGGCGAAGGGCGGCGGCAGCACGTTCGGCGCCTTCCTCGACTCGACGATGGACCGGGTCGCCGACGGCGCGATCTTCGGCTCGCTCGCCTTCTGGCTCGGCACGCAGGACCGGCCGTGGGCCGCCGGCGCCGCCCTGCTGGCGCTCGTCCTCGGCCAGGTCGTCTCCTACGCCAAGGCCCGCGCCGAGGGCCTCGGGATGACCTGCAACGTGGGCGTCGCCGAGCGGCCGGAGCGGCTGATCCTGATCGGGATCGGCGGCCTCGGCTCGATGGCGTGGCCGTGGTTCATGGACGGCGCCCTGTGGCTGCTCGCCGTCCTGTCCCTGATCACGGTCTGGCAGCGGATGGCCCACGTGTACAGGCAGGCCACCAGGTGAACGCCCAGGAGCTCGCGTACACAGCTGCCTGGCGCCTGGTCCGCGCGCTCCCGGAGGGCGTGGCCAGGGCACTGTTCCGTGCCGGAGCCGACCGGGCCGCCCGCAAGCGCGGCCCCGGGGTCCAGCGCCTGGAGCGCAACCTGGCCCGCGTCGCGCCCGGCGCCGACCTGGCCGCGCTGACCCGGGCAGGGATGCGCTCCTACGCCCGGTACTGGATGGAGGCCTTCCGGCTGCCCTCCCGCAGCAGGGAGCAGATCGCCCGGGGCTTCCGCCTCGACGGCGGCGACATCCTGATCAAGCACGCGCAGGCCGGCGAGGGCGCGGTGGTCGCACTCCCGCACGGCGGCAACTGGGACGCGGCGGGCGCCTGGGCGGCCGCGAACGGCATCCCGCTCACCACGGTCGCCGAGCGCCTCAAGCCCGAGAGCGTGTACCGCAAGTTCCTCGCCTTCCGCGAGGGCCTGGGCATGCAGATCATCCCTGAGCGGGGCGGCGACCGGGCACCGATGGAGGTCCTGGTGGAACGGGTGGCCGCCGGTCATCTCGTACCGCTGCTCGCCGACCGTGACCTGTCCCGCCGTGGCGTCGAGGTGACCTTCTTCGGCGGGCGTACCCGGATGCCGGTCGGCCCGGCCCTGCTGGCCCTGCGCACGGGAGCCCCGCTCTACACCGTCTCGATGTGGTACGAACCGGACGCGGCGTGCGGCAGGCTCGAAGGCCCCCTCCCCGTACCGGAACACGGCTCCCTCGCCGAGCGCGCCGCGGCCCTCACCCAGACGGTGGCCGACTCGCTCGCCAAGGGCATCGCCGAGCACCCCGAGGACTGGCACATGCTCCAGAAGCTGTGGCTGGACGAGAAGGCCGGCCAGACCGCGGTGGCGGCGGTGGACGAGAATTGAGCATGCGGATCGGCATCGTGTGCCCGTACTCCTTCGACGTCCCCGGCGGCGTCCAGTACCACATCCGTGACCTCGCCGAGGCGCTGATCGCCCTCGGCCACGAGGTCAGCGTGCTCGCCCCGGCGGAGGACGAGCGGGAGCTGCCGCCGTACGCGGTGTCGGCGGGCCGGGCTGTCGCGGTGAAGTACAACGGCTCGGTGGCCCGGCTGACCTTCGGCCCGATCTCGGCCGCCCGGGTGCGGCGCTGGCTGGCCAGGGGCCAGTTCGACGTGCTGCACGTGCACGAGCCGGTGACCCCGAGCCTGTCGATGATGGCGACGCTGGCCGCCCGTGGCCCCGTGGTGGCGACCTTCCACACCGCGATGACCCGCTCGCGGACGATGGCGGCGGGCGCGAGCCTGCTCCAGCTCGTCCTGGAGAAGATCACCGCCCGGATCGCCGTGAGCGCCCTGGCGCGGAAGGTGCAGGTCGAGCACCTGGGCGGCGGGGCGGTGGAGATCCCGAACGGTGTGGCCGTCAGCGCCTTCGCCGGCGTGCCCCCGCTCGACGGCTGGCCGGGGGACGGCGGCACCGTCGGGTTCCTCGGCCGGTTCAATGAGCCGCGCAAGGGCTTCGACGTGCTGGTCAGGGCCTTCGCCCAGATCGCGCCGGACCGGCCCGGCCTGCGGCTCCTGCTGGCCGGCCCTGGAGAACTGTCCGAAGTGGACATGCCGGAGATCGTCCGCGAACGCCTGACCTACCTCGGCAAGGTGTCCGACGAGGACCGGGCCCGGATGCTGCGCAGCCTCGACGTGTACGTGGCCCCGAACATCGGCGGCGAGTCCTTCGGCATGATCCTGACCGAGGCGATGGCGGCCGGGGCGACGATCCTCGCGAGCGACATCGACGCGTTCCGCCGCGTCCTCGACGACGGCCGGGGTGGCGAGGTCTTCCCGGTCGGCGACGCTGACGCGCTCGCGGCCCAGCTCGCGGCACTGCTGGACGATCCGGGCCGCAGGGCAGAGCTGTCGGCGGGCGCGTCCAGGGCGGTGTCGGCGTACGACTGGCCGGTCGTCGCCAAGCGCATCGTCGAGGTCTACGCGACCGCGATCTCGGCGACGACGGGCGTGGTCGTGGGCGACGACCCGGAACTCGACGCCCGCCTGGCCGGCCTGCCGTAAACCTGCTCCCGTACATGGACCCGGAGGGCGCCGCGGTCCCCGGGCCCCGGCTCTGCCCTAGACTCCGGCAGCATGTGGTGGGTCGTGGCCGTCGTACTGGCCGTAGTGCTGGTGGCAACCTACGTCACCTGGCTCGCAGCCCGGGTCGACCGGCTGCACGCCCGGGTGACGGCCGCCGCCGCGGCCCTGGACGCCCAGCTCGTCCGCCGGGCCGTCGCCGCGGTGAACCTCGCCGACGGCGAGCACCCCGAGCTCCGTGAGGCGGCCGCCGCTGCCCTCGCGGCCGGGCCGGAGGACCGCGTGGCCGCCGAGAACGACCTGACCCGCCAGCTCCGCGCCTGGCAGGGCAAGGCGGAGGCCGGCGACGTGGAGACGACGAGCCGGAGGGTCGCGCTGGCCCGCCAGGTACACGAGGATCTGGTGCGCGACGCGCTGAACACCCGGCGGCGGAAATGGGTCCGGATGCTCCGCCTGGCCAGAAAGCACCCCCGGCCTGCGTTTTTCGACATGGAGGAACCCACACTGGCGCCGTGAGACCTGTCACACGGGCGCGCGAGCCCCGCTAGGCCGCGACGTAACATGAGGGTGAACCTTCTTCCACCCTGCACCAAGGAGTCAGCGTTGACTGAGACTGTCACCGGTACCGCCCGCGTCAAGCGAGGCATGGCCGAGATGCTCAAGGGCGGCGTGATCATGGACGTGGTCAACGCTGAGCAGGCCAAGATCGCCGAGGACGCTGGCGCCGTCGCCGTCATGGCGCTGGAGCGGGTCCCCGCCGACATCCGCGCGCAGGGCGGCGTGTCCCGGATGAGCGACCCCGACATGATCGACGGCATCATCAACGCCGTCTCCATCCCCGTGATGGCCAAGGCCCGCATCGGCCACTTCGTCGAGGCCCAGATCATCCAGTCCCTCGGTGTCGACTACATCGACGAGTCCGAGGTCCTCACCCCGGCCGACTACGCCAACCACATCGACAAGTGGAACTTCACGGTTCCCTTCGTCTGCGGCGCGACCAACCTGGGCGAGGCACTCCGCCGGATCACCGAGGGCGCGGCCATGATCCGCTCCAAGGGCGAGGCCGGCACCGGTGACGTCTCCAACGCCACCACCCACATGCGCAAGATCCGTGGCGAGATCCGCCGCCTGTCCTCCCTCCCCGAGGACGAGCTGTACGTCGCCGCCAAGGAGCTCCAGGCCCCGTACGAGCTGGTCAAGGAGGTCGCCGAGAGCGGCAAGCTCCCGGTGGTGCTCTTCACCGCCGGCGGCATCGCCACCCCGGCCGACGCCGCGATGATGATGCAGCTCGGCGCCGAGGGCGTCTTCGTCGGCTCCGGCATCTTCAAGTCGGGCAACCCGGAGCAGCGCGCCGCCGCGATCGTCAAGGCCACCACCTTCTTCGACGACCCGGACGTGCTGGCGAAGGTCTCGCGTGGCCTGGGCGAGGCGATGGTCGGCATCAACGTCGACGAGATCCCCCAGCCCCACCGCCTAGCCGAACGCGGCTGGTAGACCGTTTGGACCCGCTGTAGCTGACGCTGGACTGCGCGTCGCGGCCTCCCACGTACAACACCGGTACGAGGGAGGCCGCGACGCTTGCCAGCCCCAGCTACAGCGGGCCACTTCGCCTTAGATCAAAGGCAAGATCAAGGTCTGGGGTCAAGGGCAAGATCAAAATTCTGTGTTTGTACTGGTAGCGGGGCACTCTGCCGCATCCGGTGACCGTTCGCCTCGCTGGCCTGGCCGGCGGGCTGAGGTGACGCCCGGCCGGGTGTGGCCGGTCAGCGGGATGCGGGAACGGTGTCGATGAAGCGTCGATACCCTCAGCCCTCCGGCAGCCGTAAGGTGTGGAACGTGAACGACGATCTGATCATTGGTGTCTTCGCCCTCCAGGGCGACTCCCGCGAGCACCTGGAAGCCCTCGCCGAGTGCGACGTGGTGGCCAGGCCGGTCCGCCGCCCCGAGGAGCTCGCCACCGTGCACGGGCTGGTCATCCCCGGCGGGGAGTCCACGACCATGAGCAAGCTGGTCGGCATCTTCGGGCTGCTGGACCCGATCCGGGAGCGGATCAAGGGCGGCATGCCGGTCTACGGTTCCTGCGCGGGCATGATCATGCTGGCCGACGAGGTGCTGGACGGCCGCGACGACCAGGTCACCTTCGGCGGGATCGACATGGTCGTGCGCCGCAACGCCTTCGGGCGGCAGGTCGACTCGTTCGAGGCTGACGTGGACATCGAGGGCCTGGAAGGCGACCCGTTCCACGCCGTGTTCATCCGGGCACCGAAGGTCGAATCGGTCGGCGAGGGCGTAGAGGTACTCGCCCGGATCAGCGGCGGAGAGGCTGACGGTACGATCGTGGCCGTGAAGCAGGGGAACCTGCTGGCGACGGCGTTCCACCCCGAGCTGACCGGGGACCTTCGCGTGCACAGCCTGTTCGTGGACATGGTGCGCGCCGCCGGTCGCTGACGACTACGGAGGATTTGGAACAGATGAGCGGCCACTCCAAATGGGCTACCACCAAGCACAAGAAGGCCGTCGTCGACGCCAAGCGCGGCAAGATGTTCGCGAAGCTGATCAAGAACATCGAGGTTGCCGCTCGTACTGGCGGCGGTGACCCCACCGGCAACCCGACGCTGTTCGACGCCATCCAGAAGGCGAAGAAGAGCTCGGTGCCGAACGACAACATCGACCGCGCCGTCAAGCGCGGCTCGGGTGCCGAGGCCGGCGGCGCCGACTGGCAGACGATCATGTACGAGGGCTACGGCCCGAACGGTGTGGCGATCCTCATCGAGTGCCTCACCGACAACAAGAACCGGGCGGCTGCCGAGGTGCGTACCGCGCTCAGCCGTAACGGCGGCAACCTCGCCGACCCGGGCAGCGTGGCGTACATGTTCAACCGCAAGGGTGTCGTGATCGTCGCCAAGAACGGCAAGACCGAGGACGACATTCTCGACGCCGTGCTCGACGCCGGTGCGGAGGAGTGCAACGACCTCGGTGACGAGTTCGAGGTCGTGAGCGAGGCCGGTGACCTGGTCGCGGTGCGCACGGCGCTCCAGGACGCCGGCATCGACTACGAGTCGGCCGATTCGAGCTTCCTGCCGACCCTCAGCGTCCCGCTGGACGAGGAGGGCGCGCGGAAGATCTTCAAGCTGATCGACGCGCTGGAGGACAGCGACGACGTGCAGAACGTCTACGCGAACTTCGACGTCAGCGACGAGATCATGGCCAAGCTCGACGACTGATCCTCCTGCCGCGTACTGTGCCCCGGCCGGGTTCGGCCGGGGCACAGCCGTGTCAGGACTATTCCTCGATCCGGCCCGAGTACGGCGGGGCGAAGAACACGAGCAGCGTCAGGTCCTCGGTGATGTCGACGAAACGGTGCTCCTCGCCGCCGGGGACGAAGATGACGGAACCGGGGCCGACCTCAGCCTCCCCGTCGCTGGTCACGATCCGGGCCCGGCCGCTGGTCACCGCGTAGATCTCGTCCTCGCGGTGCACTCCCTGGTCGTCGACCCCGCCGGCCGGGATGGAGTACGTGCCGACGGACATGTCCTTTGTGACCAGATGACTGACGTAGTGGTTGGGCTCGCCACTGGGGGCGGTGTAGGCGTGTTCGATAAGACGCATGTCGTAACCCTAGGGTAGGTTCGGCCGAACAGGTGTTCGCTGGATCTTGAGGGAGGCTCGCCGTGCGGGTGCTGGGCGTCGACCCGGGGCTGACCCGGTGCGGGGTCGGCGTGGTCGAGGGCCTGCCGGGCCGGCCGTGCAGGCTCGTGCACGTCGAGGTGATCCGCTCCGACCCGGACGAGGATCTGGCCCTGCGGCTGCTCACCGTCGACACCGGCCTGCGGAGGCTGATCGAGGCCTGGCAGCCTGAGCAGGTGGCGGTCGAGCGGGTGTTCAGCCAGCACAATGTCCAGTCAGTGATCGGCACGGCCCAGGCCAGCGGCATCGCGCTGCTCGCGGCGGCCAGCGCTGGCCTGCCAGCGGTGACGTACACGCCGAGCGAGGTGAAGGCGGCCGTCACCGGTTCCGGGACGGCGGACAAGGCGCAGGTCACGACGATGGTGACCCGGCTGCTCCAGCTCAAGGTCGCGCCGAGGCCCGCGGACGCCGCCGACGCGCTCGCCCTGGCGATCTGCCACATCTGGCGGGGCGGTACCCAGGCCCGGCTCGCGGCTGCGATCCGGGCGCAGCGGACGACACAGACAGGAGGATGGCGGTGATCGCCAGCGTGCGGGGCCAGGTCACGACGGTCGGGCCGGATGTCGTGGTGGTCGAGGTCGGCGGGGTCGGGCTCGCGTTGCACTGCTCGCCGGCCACCCTGGCGGAGCTGCGGGTCGGCCAGCAGGCCCGGCTGGCGGCCAGCCTGGTGGTCAGGGAGGACTCCCTGACGCTGTACGGCTTCCCCGACGACGACGCCAAGGCTCTCTTCGAGCTGCTCCAGACGGCCAGCGGTGTCGGGCCGAAGCTCGCACAGGCCGTCCTCGCCGTGCACAGCCCGGACGCGGTGCGCACGGCCATCGCCACGTCGGACACCGCCGCGCTCACCCGGGTGCCCGGCATCGGCAAGAAGGGCGCCGAGCGCCTGGTCCTGGAGCTGCGGGACCGGATCGGTGCCGTGGCCGTCCTCGACGAGGGCGGAGTGACCACTGTGGGCACCGGCCCGGTCTGGCAGGAGCAGGTCCGCCAGGCACTGATGGGGCTCGGCTGGGCGGCGCGGGACGCCGAGGCCGCAGTGACGGCCGTCGCGGGCTCGCTGGAGAAGGGTGAGCCGGTGCCGCCGGTCGCGGCGCTGCTCAAGCAGGCGATCCGTCTCCTCGGGCGCACGCGGTGAGCGAGGAGTACTTCGAGGACGGTTCCCGGCTGATCTCCCCTGAGGTCACCGACGAGGAGGCCGACCTGGAGCGCAGCGTCCGGCCGAAGCGGCTGGACGAGTTCATCGCCCAGCACCGGGTCCGCGAGCAGCTCCAGGTGCTCCTCCAGGGCGCGATCCGCCGCGGCTCCCCGCCCGACCACATCCTGCTGTCCGGCCCGCCCGGCCTCGGGAAGACGACCCTGGCCATGATCGTGGCGGCCGAGCTGGGTACGGGGCTGCGGATGACCTCCGGCCCCGCGATCGAGCGCTCTGGCGACCTGGCCGCGATCCTCACCGGCCTCGGCCCCGGCGACGTGCTGTTCATCGACGAGATCCACCGCATCGCCAAGCCGGCCGAGGAGCTGCTGTACTCGGCGATGGAGGACTTCCGGGTCGACGTCATCGTCGGCAAGGGCCCGGGCGCGACGGCCATCCCGCTCGATGTGGAGCCGTTCACGCTGGTCGGCGCGACCACGCGGGCCGGGCTGCTCACCGGGCCGATGCGCGACCGGTTCGGTTTCGTGGCGCACCTGGACTTCTACGAGCCGGAGGCGCTCCGGCACATCCTGCACCGCTCGGCGCGCATCCTCGACGTCGAGGTCACCGACGACGGCGCCATCGAGATCGCCGGCCGGTCGCGGGGCACGCCACGTATCGCCAACCGGCTGCTGCGCCGCGTCCGGGACTACGCGGAGGTCCGTGGCGACGGACTGGTCACTGTGGACGCCGCCCGGGCGGCGCTCAAGGTCTACGACGTCGACGAGCTGGGGCTCGACCGGCTCGACCGTGCGGTGCTGCGCGCGCTGGTCACCTCGTTCGGCGGCGGGCCGGTGGGCCTGTCGACCCTCGCTGTCGCGGTGGGGGAGCAGCCGGACACGGTGGAGGAGGTGTGCGAGCCGTTCCTGGTCCGGGCCGGGCTGCTCGCCCGTACTCCGCGCGGCCGGATGGCCACCGCGGCGGCCTGGAAACATCTCGGGCTGACGCCACCGGAGCGGGCGGGGCAAGCCCAGTACGACGCGCCCGATATCTTTACCCTCGATCCGTGACCGGACCGTGACCCGTGCCACTACGGGCGCTGGTCTCCGGGACCGACTAGACTCCCCGCGATCCACTGATCGCGGAACACCGGAAGGCAACACGAAGTGCCTATTGCACAAGATGGCGGCGGTGGCGGCAGCCTCGTCACGCTCCTGATGTTCGGCGCGCTGATCGTCGGCATGTACTTCCTCCTCATCCGCCCGCAGCAGAAGCGCCGCCGGGAAATGATGGAGCAGCAGGCCAGCATCACCATCGGCGACGATATCGTCACGATCGGTGGTTTGTATGGCACGGTCATCGCCCTGGACGACGAGAGCATGACCCTCGACATCGGCAACGGCGTCACTGCCCGCTACGCCCGGCAGGCGTTCGGCCGCGTGGCTCCGAAGCAGGACAACGGATCCGAGGCCGCCGGCGACGGCGAACCGGGTACCGGCGACTCCGCTAAGTAACGTTTCCCCGGTAATCACGGGGTGACCTCTTCCCGTGGCGACGGGAATACTGAATAGTCATGTCCGGCCAGTAATGGCCGGACATGCGGCCTGGGGCCGGTGGCACGCGCCGCCGGACACGACTTTGTGCAGGGAGACGGGACAGCCGTGGCACCACAAGGAAAGCTGCGGGTGAAGTGGCACTTCATCACGCTGGTGAGCATCACAGCGATCATCTTCGCTCTCGTGTTCGCCACTGGTAAGGGATCGGTTACAGACCGTCTCAAGCCTCGGCTCGGGCTCGACCTGCAGGGCGGTACGAGCATCACGCTCGAGGCCAAGCTGCTCAACGGCAAGCTGCCGCAGGCCGACCAGATGGAGCAGGCCCGCAACATCATCGCCAGCCGTGTCGACGCCAGTGGTGTCGCCGAGCCGGAGGTGGTCATCGAGGGCGACCGCAACATCGTGGTCAACATCGCCGGCGAGCAGAAGACCGAGACCCTCAAGGAACTGGTCGCCCCCGCCGAGCTGCGTTTCCGCCAGGTCATCCAGACCCAGCCGGACGTGACGGAGGCCGAGGTCAAGGCCACGCCGAGCCCGACGCCGAGCGCGTCGGCCAGCCCGGGTGCCACGCCGTCGCCTTCCGCCACGCCGTCCGCGAACGCCTCGGCGTCCTCCGCTCCCTCGTCGACGCCGAGTGCGTCCGCGACCCCGAGCGGCAGCGCTTCCCCGTCCGCCAGCGCCTCGCCGTCGGCGACCCCGAGCGGCTCCGCGAGCCCGGGCGCCACGCCGAGTGCGAGCCCGCCGGTCAACCCGGACGCGGCCAAGGCCAGGGAGGAGGCGCTCGCCAAGGCCAAGTCCGAGGTGGGTGACACCGCCTGGCAGATGGCGCAGGCCTTCGTCGCCGACCCGAGCCAGTTCCAGGACGAGGCGAAGAAGATCCAGCTCTACGACACGCTCAAGCCGTTCAGCAAGCTGAAGGGCGACCAGGTCGCTGCGCTCTCCCTCGAGATGCAGTTCCTGGTCCCGAACATCACCTGCCAGCAGCTGATCAACCGGCCGCCGGGCTCCGTCGCCGACCCGAACCAGAAGATCGTGGCCTGCGACAAGGACGTCGACGAGAAGACCAAGAAGGTCTCGTACAACAAGTACGTCCTGGACAACGCGAAGGTGCTCGGCACCGACGTGTCCTCGGCCAACTTCGGCTACGACAAGGGCTGGAAGGTCTCGATGGCCTTCAACAGCGCCGGCCAGTCGAAGTGGACGGACCTCACCAAGCTCGCCTACAACAGCGGCCAGAACGCCGGCAAGCCCGAGCAGCGGGTCGCGATCGTGCTGGACAACGAGGTGGTCTCCGCCCCGGCGATCCAGACCGTGATCACCGGCGACGCCGAGATCACCGGCTCGTTCACCCGTGACGAGGTGTCGACGCTGTCGGCGCAGCTGCGCTTCGGCTCGCTGCCGCTGACCTTCGAGATCCAGCAGGCCGACACGATCTCCCCGACCCTGGGTGGTGAGCAGCTCCGCGCTGGTCTCCTCGCGGCCGGTATCGGCATGCTGCTGGTCATCATCTACGCGTTCTTCTACTACCGCCTGCTGGGCACGGTCATCTTCCTCAGCCTGGTGATGTCCGGCATCCTGGTCTTCGGCATGCTGGTCTTCCTCGGCCGGCAGATCGGCTTCACGCTGACCCTGGCGGGTATCGCAGGTTTCATCGTCTCACTGGGCGTCGCGGCCGACTCGTTCGTCATCTACTTCGAACGACTGAAAGACGAGATCCGCGAGGGCCGCTCACCACGCAGCGCCGTGCCGCGCGCGTGGGCCCGGGCCAAGCGGACCATCATCTCGGCCAACGCGATCTCGCTGCTCGCCGCCGTCGTGCTGTACCTGGTCGCCGTCGGCACGGTCAAGGGCTTCGCCTTCGCGCTGGGCCTGGCCACGCTGCTCGACCTCGTGGTGGTCTTCCTGTTCCGCCACCCGCTGATGGCGGCGTTCGCCAGCACCAAGGCCTTCCTCTCGCCGCGGGTCTCCGGCCTCGGGCGCGTGCTGCAGCGCGACCCGGCCGCCGACGCCTCCCGCTCGACCAACCCGAAGGAGGCGTGACGTGAGCGGTCACGGTCTCGCTACCCGGCTCTACCGCGGTGACGCGGGGCTGGACATCATCGGCAAGCGCAAGGTCTGGTTCTCGGTCGCGCTGGCTGTGCTGGTGCTCGCGGCCCTGAGCTTCGGGCTGAAGGGCTTCACCGCTGGTATCGACTTCACCGGCGGCAGCAAGTTCAAGGTGCCGGCCTCGGTCGGCTCGGTCTCGGAGTTCCAGAAGGCCACCGAGGACGCGGTGAAGGCCGTGGACCCGAAGGGCACCGTCTCGGCCGTGCAGAAGGTCCGCAGCCTGACCGGCGGTGAGGGCCACTACGAGATCCGCACGAGCAAGCTCAAGACGGCCGACAACACCTTCAAGGTGAAGCAGGCCCTCGCCGAGAAGTTCAAGATCGACCCGGGCAAGGTCTCCGACAGCCAGGTCTCCGGCGCCTGGGGTGACCAGGTGACGAAGAAGGCCCTGCTGGGTCTGGCGATCTTCCTGGTCCTGGTCATCGGGTACCTGGTGATCCGGTTCGAGTGGAAGATGGCGATCGCCTCGGTCGCCTCGCTGCTGCTCGACCTGGTGCTCACCGCGACGGTGTACATCCTGGTCGGCTTCGAGGTGACGCCGTCCACGGTGGTCGGCTTCCTGACGATCCTCGGCTTCGCGCTGTACGACGTGGTCGTCGTGTTCGACAAGGTCCAGGAGAACACGCACGGCATCCTGGGCAAGACCCGGCAGACGTACGCCGAGGCGGCGAACCTGGCCGTCAACCAGACGCTGATGCGGTCGATCAACACCGGCCTCGTCGCCCTGCTGCCGGTCGGTGGCCTGCTGTTCATCGGGGCCGGCCTGCTCGGCGCCGGTACGCTCAAGGACCTCGGCCTCGTGCTCTTCATCGGCATGGGCGTCGCGGTCTACTCCTCGATCTTCTTCGCGACCCCGGTGCTGGTGGCGCTCAAGGAGATGGACCCGAGGTTCAAGGCGCACAAGGAGCGGGTGCTGGCCAAGCGGGCGAGCGTCGTCAAGCAGCGGGCCGAGGCCCGTGCGGCGGCGGAGAAGGCCGGCGAGGAGTACAGCGAGGACGGCGACACTCCGGCGACGGTGAGCATGGCCGGGGCGTACACCGCCCCGCGTCCGGGCCAGCGGCCGGAGGGCCGTCCCGGTAAGCAGCGCAAGCGCTAGGCACGTCCGATGTGAAGCCCCCGCCCCGGCGGGGGCTTCCGCGTTTTGAGAGGATTGACCGATGTTCAGCGGTGACAGTGGACCCGAGGTCGCCCGCCTGGTCGCGAGCCGGGTGGCCGACGTGCCGGACTTCCCGAAGCCCGGGATCCTGTTCAAGGACCTGAGCCCGCTGTTCGGTGACGGGCCGTTGTTCAGGGCCGTCGTTGACGAGATCATCGCGTACCACGGGGCGGGCAGTTTCGACGTCGTCGCCGGGATCGAGGCCCGGGGCTTCGTGCTCGCCGCGGCCATCGCGTACGCGACAGAGCGCGGTGTGGTGCCGATCCGCAAGGCGGGCAAGCTGCCCCGCGCGGTGCACTCGGCAGCCTACGACCTGGAGTACGGCCAGGCCACGCTCGAGGTGCACACCGACGCCCTGGTCGAGGGTTCCCGGGTGCTCGTGGTGGACGACGTGCTGGCCACCGGGGGTACGGCCGGAGCTGCTCTTGATCTGATCACCAGGGCCGGTGGCGTGGTCAGCGGCTTCAGCGTCGTCCTGGAACTGGGCTTCCTCGACGGCAGGGAACGCCTGGCCCCCCGCCCGGTGCATGCCCTGCTGACCGTTTAGGGTTTACTGGTCGCAGCCGAGGCCCGGTGGGGGAACGGGCTGAAGGGCTACGATGAAGCGTCCCCAGACATCTCGTGGCGAGGAGCGGACGATTGTCGAGCGACGTCACTTCCCCCGTGGCGGGCTCACGTGCGCCGGAGCCGCCCCGTGGACCAGGCCTGCACGTGGTCCCGCCAGCTGACGAGCCGGAGCTGCCCGAGGAAGGCGGCTCGGGAGTCCGGCCGGGTCTGGGCAGTGTGCCGACCGGCCGCCGCGTCCGGGCCCGCTTAGCCAGGTTCAACGCGCCGTGGCAGAGCACCCAGGTCCGTGAGGTCCTGGAGCCGCTGGTCGCCACGCACCGGGCCAGCCACGCCAAGGCCGACGTGCGGCTGCTCCAGCAGGCCTACGACGTGGCCTCGCAGCACCACACGGGGCAGTACAGGAAGTCTGGCGACCCCTACATCACGCACCCGCTGGCCGTGGCGACGATCCTGGCCGACCTGGGCATGGACACCACGACGCTCGTGGCGGCGCTGCTGCACGACACGATTGAGGACACCTCCTACACCCTGGAGGAGATGCGCCGCGACTTCGGCGGCGAGGTGGCGCTCCTGGTCGACGGCGTGACGAAGCTGGACAAGGTCAAGCTGGGCGACGCGGCGAAGGCCGAGACGATCCGGAAGATGGTCGTGGCGATGGCCAAGGACCCCCGGGTCCTGGTGATCAAGCTGGCCGACCGCCTGCACAACATGCGGACGCTGACCTTCCTCCCGCAGGCCAAGCAGGAGCAGAAGGCCCGCGAGACCCTGGAGATCCTGGCCCCGCTGGCCCACCGGCTCGGTATGAACACGATCAAGTGGGAGCTGGAGGACCTGGCCTTCGGCACGCTGTACCCGAAGCGGTTCGACGAGATCCGCCGGCTCGTGCTCGACCACTCCGGCCAGCGGGACGCGCTGCTGGCCCAGGTCACCGAGAAGGTCAACACCGACCTGCGCACGTCGAAGATCAAGGCGAGCGTGACCGGCAGGCCCAAGCACCTGTACTCGATCTACCAGAAGATGATCGTCCGCGGCCGGGACTTCTCCGACATCTACGACCTGGTCGGGGTGCGGATCCTGGTCGACACCGTCCGGGACTGCTACGCGGCGCTCGGCGTGATCCACGCCAACTGGCAGCCGGTGCCGGGGCGGTTCAAGGACTACATCGCGATGCCGAAGTTCAACATGTACCAGTCGCTGCACACCACCGTGATCGGGCCGAACGGCAAGCCGGTGGAGATGCAGATCCGGACGTACGCGATGCACCGCACCGCCGAGTACGGCATCGCCGCGCACTGGAAGTACAAGGAGACGAAGGGCGCGACGATCGTCGGCCCGCCGGCCCACATCGACGAGATGGCCTGGCTGCGCCAGCTGCTCGACTGGCAGCGCGAGGCGGCCGATCCGAGCGAGTTCCTCGACGCGCTGCGCTACGACCTGTCGAGCCAGGAGGTGTATGTCTTCACCCCGAAGGGTGACGTCATCGCCCTGCCGAAGGGCTCGACTCCGGTCGACTTCGCGTACGCCGTGCACACCCAGGTCGGCCACAAGTGCATCGGCGCGCGGGTCAACGGCAAGCTCGTCCCCCTCGAAAGCTCGCTCAACAACGGCGACGTGATCGAGATCTTCACGTCCAAGTCGGACACGGCCGGCCCCACCCAGGACTGGCTGGGCTTCGTCAAGAGCCCCCGCGCCCGGACGAAGATCCGGCAGTACTTCAACAAGGAACGCCGCGAAGAAGCCATCGAGGACGGCAAGGAGCAGATCACCAAGGCCATGCGCAAGCAGGGCCTGCCGCTCCAGCGGATGCTCACCCTCGACGCGCTGACCACGATCGCCCGCGACCTGCACCTGCAGGACGTGTCCTCGCTGTACGCGGCGGTTGGCGAGCACCAGGTCTCCGCCCAGTCCGTCGTCCAGAAGCTCGTGGCCGGCTACGGCGGCGAGGAAGGCCTGGTCGAGGACGTCGCCGAGACGGCGCTGCCGACCCGCATGCCGAAGAGCCGCGGCCAGTACGACCCGGGTGTCGTCGTCCACGGCGTCTCCGACGTGTGGATCAAGCTGGCCCGGTGCTGCACCCCGGTGCCCGGCGACCAGATCATGGGCTTCGTGACCCGTTCCGGCGGCGTCAGCGTCCACCGCCAGGACTGCGTCAACTCCGACGACCTGCGCAGCCAGCCCGAGCGCCTGGTCGAGGTCACCTGGAAGCCGAGCGCAGGCTCGACGTTCCTCGTCGCCATCCAGGTCGAGGCGCTCGACCGGCACAAGCTGCTGGCCGACGTGACCCGGGTCCTGTCGGAGGAGAAGGTCAACATCCTGTCCGCCACGGTCACCACGACACGCGACAGGGTGGCCGTCAGCCGCTTCACGTTCGAGATGGCCGACCCGAAGCACCTGGGGCACCTGCTGAGGGCCGTACGTGGCGTTGACGGCGTGTACGACGCCTATCGCGTAACCTCCGGCGCGTGATTGTGCCGACCCGCTGAGCGAAAATCTGAGCTGCGCAGAAAAAACGCCCAAGTACACCAGTACTAGGGCGTTTTTTCCTGCGATCAGATTTCCGCTCAGCGGGCCACCGCGCCTTAAATCAAGATCAGAAGACTAAAGATCAAGAGATTGATTTTGTACTGGTGACGTGGCTGGGCGGGTGACGGCCGGTGTGCCGGGGTGATCAATTGTCCAAAGTGGATGAGCCGTGCCTAGTATGGCTCGATGGACGTCAATCCTGATGCGATCCGGGTTCTCTGTTTCGGTGACTCGAACACGTACGGGCAGCGGGCCGAGGATGTCGACCGGGGGCGGTGGCCGGTGGACGTGCGGTGGACGGGGCTGCTCCAGAAACTGCTCGGCGACGGGTACTCCGTGATCGAGGAAGGACTCAACGGCCGGACGACGGACCTGGACGAGGAGGGTGGCCGCCCGGGTCGCAGTGGTCGTGCCTACCTGATTCCCTGCCTTGAGAGCCACTACCCGCTCGACGTCGTCGTGCTGTGGCTCGGGGCCAACGACTGCAAGCCCCAGTTCGGGAGGCCGGTGGCGGAGATCGTGGCCGCTGTGGGCCGCCTGGTCGGCGACATCCGGGCCTGGGTGGCAGGACAGGAGGCCGTCGAGCCCCGCATCATCCTGCTGGGGCCGACCGATCTCGACGAGTCCCAGCCGGACTTCCACGAGTTCGTCCCGGCCCAGTACGCTCCCGAGATCCTCGCCAAGGTCCGGCAGCTTCCGGCGGCGTACCGGGCACTGGCAGCTGAGCTGGGCGTAGAGTTCGCGGACGTGAGCACCGCAGGGAGGCCGGGGGCTGACGGCATGCATCTGAGCCTGGACTCCCACCCGGCGGTGGCGGCGCTCGTCGCGCGGGCTGTGGCTGGGTGAGCAGTACGTTCCGGCGATTCATGCGGGACCTGGACAGCCGCGATCCCCAGGTGTGGGAGGACGCCTTCCACGACCTGTCGGGCCGGGCTGGTGAGTTCGTGCTGGAGCTGGTCGCGGAGTTCCGCCGTGCTCAGCGGGAGGACCCGGGCCGGTGCTGGTGGCTGCTGGAGCTGCTGGGCGACGCGTCGAGCAGTTCCACGGCACTGACGAGCAGCTGCGGACGTGGGCCAGGTGCGGCCTGGAGGAACTTGGAACGAAAGACGCCCGCAGGGTGCTGTGGCAGGACGAGGTGAACGGATGACGGGGGACGAGTTCGTGATCCGGCTGAGCCGGGACCAGGCGCTGGTGCTGTCGGACTGGCTGGACCGGATGATGGGGACCGCCGCGTTCGACAGCCTGGTGAACGAGGACCGGGCAGTGTGGTCGCCGATGTACGTGATCTCGGGGAATCTGGAGACCACGCTCCCAGAGATCTTCATGCCGGACTACGGCGAGCGGCTTCACGCGGCCCGTGAGCGGCTGCTGGACACCCTCGGTGACGTGGGCAGGCCCCCGGTCGAGGCTGAGTAGCCGCGACGCTCTCAGGGGAGGTCTGGCGGGGGTGCGTCCCAGACGGGGCGGGTCGAGTGGAGATAGCGGAGTTCCTCGGCGGCGCCAGCCTCGGGGAAGTGTGTGTCGACGAGGTGCAGGGTCTCGGCGATCAGGTCGTCGGCGAGCCCCGCAGCCATGTGCGGCGGAGCGCTGAGGAGCTCGCTGAGCCGGTCCGCGTAGCGGTCGGGCGCCAGGGGCAGGCCGGTTGGCAGCCACTTGTAGCCGAGATGGGGGAACCACACCCGGTTCAGGCCGCACAGCACCAGCCACAGCCGCTCGGCGGTCTCGGTCAGGTCCCGGTGCAGCGGTACCAGCTCGCCCCGGTCCGCGAGCTTGCGGCGGTGCCAGGCGGTGCGGAAGCCGAGGTGCTCGCGGATCATGGCCAGGGAGAGGGCCGCCGGGTAGACATCGGTGCGGGCACACCAGCTGGCGACGAGGTCAGCTCCGGACAGCGGCACGCCGTAGCGGATGAGCGCGATCATGTCCTGCTTGACGAGGTCCGGGTCGTGGCCGGTGACGGCGGCGTCCATCCATGACTCGGCCTGGGTGGCCGTGCGGTGGCTGGTCTGGAGTTCGACCCCGTTGACCAGGACGTCCTCGGACCACTCGGCGTTGTCCTCGTCGTAGTCGTGTACCTCGGCCCCGGGGCCGGCCAGCTCGCGCCGCAGGGCGTCGTCCGGCGCGGAGGCCCAGAAGACCATCAGCTCGATGTCCGACCACCGGTCGGCCAGCCCCCGGGCCACCGAGCCGGCCAGGAGCACGGCCACGACCTGGGGCAGCCCGGTGTACCTGAGGGCGAAGGTCTCCGCGATCCGCCGCCGCCAGCTGCTGTGTCCCGTCACGCGGCAGTCATACCGGCCGGGGAGCCGCGCCGTCCATCGAATTCCGCCGGTACGGAAAGCGGCCCGTCCCGGAATGGGACGGGCCGCTTCGCGTTACTGGATCAGGAGGAGGCCGTCGGGGCCGGTGCCGGGCTGCTCGGGGTGCCCGAGGGGACTCCGGCCGGGGGCTTGACGGGGCTGACGGTGACCGAGGTGAAGGAGATGTCCTTCTTCGGCTTGCCGCCGCCGGCCGAGTTGGAGCCGTCGTCACCGGCCGCTGCGACCTGGTCGACGATGTCCTGCCCGGTGATCACCTTGCCGAGGACGGTGTAGTCCGCCGACAGGGTGCTGTCCTTGTGCATGATGAAGAACTGGCTGCCGTTGGTGTCCGGGCCGGCGTTGGCCATCGCCACGGTGCCCTTCGGGTACGGCGTCGCCTTGCCCTTCGGCAGGTTCTCGTTGGCGAACTGGTAGCCGGGGCCGCCGGAGCCGTTGCCTGCCGGGTCGCCGCACTGGAGCATCGGCGGGTCGTTGGCGACGCGGTGGCAGCTCGTGCCGTCGAAGTACTTCTTCTCGGCCAGGTGCGTGAAGCTCGCGGTCGTGCAGGGCGCCTTGGTCGCGTCCATCTCGATCTCGACCTTGCCGAGGTTCGTGTTGAGCGTCATGACCCGGGTACCGCCACCCGGGGCCTCGCTCTCCTTGCCCGGCTTGCCGACCTGGCGGGTGCCCGGCCGCTCCGAGTCCTTGTACTGGCAGGCACCCGGCTCGGTGCTCGGCTGCGCCGAGGGCTTCTTGCTGTCCTTGCCGAACAGGGCGATCCCGCCCCACACGCCGAGCGCGACGACGAGGACGACGGCGACAGCCGCGCCGATGCCGGTCTGGAGCTGCTTGCGCTTCTGCGCGGCCTCAGCCTTGACGGTCATCTCGGCCTGGAGCTTCTGGCGGGCGGCTTCCCGCTGCTGGCGCTCGCGGTTGGAGGTCACGGACTTAACTCCTCGGGTGGCTCAGGTCGCCGACTGGGTGGGCTTCGCGACGGTCAGGGACTGGATGGTGACCTCGGTCTTCGGGCGGCCGTCGCCGATCGCCTTGCCCTCGGGGTTGACCGCTCCGGCCTCGGCGGCCTTGGAGATCAGGTCGAGGCCGCTGGTCACCTTGCCGACGATGCCGTAGGCGGCGCTGGCGAGGGTGTCCTTGTAGAAGATGACGAACTGGCTGCCGTTGGTACCGGCGCCGGCGTTCATCAGGGCGATCGTGCCGGCCGGGTAGCTGGCCTTGCCGGACGGGGCCTGCGGCTCACCGGTCGCCGACGGCGAAGGCGCGCCCGCCTGCGGGACGAACTCGCTGCTGTACTGGTAGCTCGGCTCACCCGAACCGTCACCGTTCTTGCTGCCGCACTGGAGCAGGAACAGCTCCGAGGTGGACAGCCGGTGGCACTTGGTGTTGTTGAAGAACTGCTTGCCGGCCAGGTGCGCGAAGCTCGCGCCGGCGCACGGGGCCTTGGCCAGGTCGAGCTCCGACTTGATCACGCCGAGGTTGGTGGTGATCTCCATCGGGGCGACGCCGGTCTTGGCCATGCCGGAGGCCGGCGGGTTGCCGGTGTCGATGACACTGTTGCCCGAGTTGTTGGGGAGCCAGGAGCAGTCGCCCGCGGCGGCCGGCTTGGCGGGCTTGGGGTCGAAGACGCCGCCGTACCAGAGCGCGCCTCCGATGATCACCAGCAGCGCGACGCCAGCGGCGACGCCGGCGTTGACCTGCCGGCGGCGGCGGACCCGCTCGGCGCGCCTCACGGTCTGCCGTTCGAGCTTCTCTCTGGCAAGCTGGCGCTGCCGGTCCCTGCTGGAAGCCACTGGTGCTCCCCTCCCCAAAAGGGCACGGGTTCCCGTGCCGTACGTCACATCCGCCCGAGTGTAAGGTCAGGCCGGTTCGCCAGGGTACTAGGTCAGCCTGTATCTGCGTGAGCCTGGCTGAGCGCAGCCGTTAGGCTCTACGCAGCAGTCGGTAGCGCTGACATAAGGATCTTTCGTGTTTATTGCCGGGTTTCCCGCGGCAGCCCTGGGGACGAATTGTTATGTGATCTCCGCCCGGGCTGGCGAGTGCGTGGTCGTCGACCCGGGCATCGGGGTGCTGGACCAGCTCCGGGCGCTGCTCGCCGAGCAGCGGTTCACCCCGGTCGCGGTGCTGCTGACCCACGGCCACTTCGACCATGCCTGGTCGGCGGCCGCCGTCGGTGAGGAGCACGGGGTGCCGGTGTACGTGCACCCGGCCGACCTCGGCCTGCTGAAGGACCCCACGATGGGCCTCGGTATCAGCCTGGACCAGCTCGCCGCGGCCGGCGGCCCGTACGCGGAGCCGGGGGACCTGCGCGAGGTGGCCGACGGCGACCGGCTGGAGCTGGCCGGCGTCGAGTTCGTGGTCGACCATGTCCCTGGCCATACCGGCGGGTCGGTGCTGTACCGGACCCTCGGCGGCGAGGACGGTCCCGTGTGCTTCACGGGCGACGTCCTGTTCGAGGGCACGATCGGGCGCACCGACCTGCCGGGCGGCGACCCAGCGACGATGACGGCCAGCCTGCGCGAGCGGGTGCTGGGCCTCGGCGACGCGACGGTGTGCCTGCCCGGCCACGGCGGCTCCACGACCATCGGGCGCGAGCGCGCTGCCAATCCCTACCTGCGGTTCGGCGGGGATGGCGCCATCGAAGCCCGGCGCACAGGATTCTGAGGAGTAACCAGCATGACCCGTCCCACCCCGCTGAGCGGCTTCCCCGAGTGGCTGCCCGCCCAGCGCCTGATCGAGCAGTCCCTCATCGAGCGGATCCGCAGGACCTTCGAGCTGCACGGCTTCGCCCCGGTCGAGACCAGGGCCGTCGAGCCGCTGGACCAGCTCCTGCGCAAGGGCGAGACCTCGAAGGAGGTGTACGTGCTGCGCCGGCTCCAGGCTGACGCGGCCGACGCCACCGACTCGGGCCTCGGCCTGCACTTCGACCTGACCGTGCCGTTCGCACGGTACGTGCTGGAGAACGCCGGCAAGCTGAACTTCCCGTTCCGCAGGTACCAGATCCAGAAGTGCTGGCGGGGCGAGCGCCCGCAGGAGGGCCGCTACCGCGAGTTCTACCAGGCGGACATCGACGTCATCGACCGTGACGGCCTGCCGAACCACTACGAGGCCGAGCTGCCCGTGGTGATCGCGGAGGCGCTGGCCGGGCTGCCGCTGACGTTCAAGATGCACGTCAACAACCGCAAGCTCTCCGAGGGCTTCTACCGGGGTGCCGGCCTGGCCGATCCGATGGCAGCGATCCAGGCGATCGACAAGCTCGACAAGATCGGGCCGGACAAGGTCGCGGCACTCCTGGCCGAGACGGCCGGTGCCACCGAGGCGCAGGCTAAGGCGTGCCTGGCGCTGGCGGAGATCTCCGCGGAGGACGGCTCGTTCGCCGAGGCCGTCGCGAAGCTCGGTGTCTCCGACCCGCTGCTCGACGAGGGCCTGGCCGAGCTGACCACGGTGATCGAGACCGGCCGTGAGCACGCTCCGGGCCTGCTGGTCGCGGACATGCGGATCGCCAGGGGCCTGGACTACTACACCGGTACCGTCTACGAGACCTTCATCGCCGGCCGGGAGCGTTTCGGCTCGGTGTGCTCCGGCGGCCGGTACGACAACCTGGCCAGCCTGGGCGACGAGACCTTCCCCGGCGTGGGCCTGTCGATCGGGGTCAGCCGGATCCTGGGCGTGCTGTTCGGGCAGAACGCGCTGAGCGTCAGCCGCCCGACGCCGACCTGCGTGCTCGTCGCGCTGCCGGCCGAGGATGACCGCCCGGAGTGCAACCGGATCGCCGCCGCCCTGCGCGCCAGGGGCATCGCGACCGAGGTGGCCCCGGCCCCGGCCAAGTTCGGCAAGCAGATCAAGTTCGCGGACAGGCGCGGCATCCCGTTCGTGTGGTTCCCGGGCGCCGAGCAGCAGGTCAAGGACATCCGCTCGGGCGAGCAGGCGGCCGCGGACCCGGCACAGTGGACGCCGCCGGCCGCCGACCTGTATCCGGTCGTCGGATAGTCACCCCGCAGCGGCCCGCCCGTTGTCATGGGCGGGCCGGCTGCGAGAATTCAGGGCGAGAAATCGGACTAAGGAGAACTGAAGTGATCCGCACCCACGAGGCCGGCACGCTGCGCGCCGCGCACGTCGGCGAGCAGGTGACCCTGGCGGGCTGGGTAGCCCGGCGCCGCGACCACGGCGGGGTGATCTTCATCGACCTGCGGGACGCCTCCGGCTTCGTCCAGGCGGTGTTCCGTGATTCCTCGTCGGAGGACGCGCACAAGCTCCGCAACGAGTACTGCGTCAAGGTCACCGGCACCGTCGAGCGCCGCCCGGCAGGCAACGACAACCCGGAGCTGGCCACCGGCGAGATCGAGCTGAACGTCTCCGAGCTGGTGATCCTGTCCGAGGCCGCCCCGCTGCCGATGCCGATCGACGAGCACGTCGAGGTGGGCGACGAGGCGCGGCTGAAGTACCGCTACCTGGACCTGCGGCGCTCCGGCCCGGCCGCGGCGCTGCGGATGCGCTCGGACGCCAGCAAGATCGCACGGAACCTGCTCGACGACCGCAACTTCGTCGAGATCGAGACGCCGACCCTGACCCGGTCCACTCCGGAGGGTGCCCGCGACTTCCTGGTGCCGGTGCGGGTGAAGCCGGGTACCTGGTACGCGCTGCCCCAGTCCCCGCAGCTGTTCAAGCAGCTCCTGATGGTGGCGGGCATGGAGCGGTACTACCAGATCGCCCGCTGCTACCGCGACGAGGACTCGCGCGCCGACCGCCAGCCCGAGTTCACGCAGCTCGACATCGAGATGTCCTTCGTGACCCAGGAGGACGTGATCGAGCTCGGCGAGTCCATCGTCGAGGCGCTGTGGCGTGACCTGGCCGGCCACCAGATCCAGCGCCCGCTGCCCCAGATCACCTGGCACGAGGCGATGGACAGGTACGGCTCCGACAAGCCCGACCTGCGCTACGGCCTGGAGCTGACCGAGCTGACCAGCTACTTCGCCGGCACCGAGTTCCGGGTCTTCCAGGCGGAGTACACCGGCGCGGTCGTCATGCCCGGCGGTGCCACCCAGACCCGCAAGGAGCTGGACGGCTGGCAGGACTGGGCCAAGCAGCGCGGCGCGAAGGGCCTGGCGTACGTGCTGTTCGACGCCGAGACCGGCGAGGCGCGCGGCCCGGTCGCCAAGAACCTGTCCGAGGCGCACCTGGCCGGCCTGGCCGACGCGGCCGGCGCCAAGCCGGGCGACGCGGTGTTCTTCGCGGCCGGCGACCGCCGCCACTCGCAGGAGCTGCTCGGCGCGGCCCGGATCGAGATCGCCAAGCGGGCGAAGCTGGTCGACGAGGACGCCTGGGCGTTCTGCTGGGTGGTCGACGCTCCCATGTTCGAGAGGACGGACGAGGGCGGCTGGACGGCCGTGCACCACCCCTTCACCTCGCCGAACGAGGAGTGGGAGCCGAAGTTCGAGGAGGCTCCGGACCGGGCGCTGGCCTACGCCTACGACATCGTCTGCAACGGCAACGAGATCGGCGGCGGCAGCGTCCGTATCCACTCGGGTGACGTGCAGCGCCGGGTGTTCGACCTGCTGGGCATCTCGGAGGAGGAGGCCAGCGACAAGTTCGGCTTCCTGCTGGAGGCGTTCGCGTTCGGCCCGCCGCCGCACGGCGGCATCGCGTTCGGCTGGGACCGGGTGTGCATGCTGCTGGCCGGCGCTGACTCGATCCGCGAGGTCATCGCCTTCCCGAAGTCCGGTGGTGGTTACGACCCGCTGACCAGCGCCCCGACGCCGATCACGGCACAGCAGCGTGCCGAGGCAGGCGTGGACGGCCCGCCGAAGAAGGCCTGATTTCTTTCTTCGTACCCGCGTGAGATGCCCCCGGCAGCCACTGGCCGCCGGGGGCATCGCCCTCTTACTTGAGGTGCTTCTCGGCCTCGACGCAGTTCCCCATCGGCGGCGGGGCGGTGAGCGCGGCCGGCGGGAGTACCGTGGCGCCTTCCGGGAGTGGTGTGACGCCCGGGGGCAGGGTGATCTGGCCGCCGGGGCTGATGCTCGGCGGGTTCGCCTGGACCTGCTTGAAGAACTCCGCGACCGACCGCTGGTGGCTGGCGGTGTCGCGCACGCACGCCTTGATCAGGTCGTAGCCCTTGGCGTCGGGTACCTTGCCCTCGGCGGTGGTGGCCCGCTGCTGGAGTTCGGTGTTCTGCTTCCTGAGCGTCTCGATCTCGCCCGACTGCCGGCTGATCGCCGCGCTGTCCCGGCGGGCGTCGCTGGCGCCCGACACGTACAGCGTGGTCATCACCGCGCCGAAGACGAGCAGCGCGACAGAGACGACGCCGAGAATCACCGGCAGGCGCCGGGTACGCGGCGGTGCCGGCTGCTCCGGTGTCTCCGGTGTCTCCACACTGGACTGTTCCTGGGTGACTTCCTCTTCCGGTTCCACCGTGTGCGTGCCTTCCCCGTGAGTCGTACTGGATCGATGGTTGTCGAGTGTGACACGGGGCGGCCGCCGGAGGCAGTACCCTTTCGGACCATGAAGATGCTGATCACCGGGGCCAGCGGGTTCCTCGGCTCGCGGGTGGCCCGGCTGGCCGTCGCCGCCGGGTACCGCGTGACGGGCTGTTACGCGACCAGCCCGGCTGACGTGCCGGGCGCGGAGTGGCGGCGGCTCGACATCCTCGACGAGGCGGCTGTGGCGGCCGTGATGGCCGAGGTGCGGCCGGATGCCGTGGTGCACACGGCTTTCGTGCAGTCGAGCTGGCCGGTGATCGTGGACGGTACGGCCAGCGTCGCCAAGGCGTGCGGGCCGTCCCGGCTGGTGCACGTGTCCAGCGACGCGGTGTTCGGCGGGCGCGCTGAGGCGTACACGGAAAAGGATCTGCCTTCCCCGGTGAACCCGTACGGCGCGGCAAAAGCAGCAGCCGAAGCGGTCGTGCGCGCCCTGCGCCCGGAGGCGGCGATCGTGCGGAACTCGCTCATCATCGGTGACGGGGACAGCTCGCACGAGCGAGTGATCCGCTCGGTGGCGGCTGGCCAGGGCATTCTCTTCACGGAGGAACTGCGCTCGCCGATCCACGTGACCGACCTGACGGCGGCGGTCCTCGAACTGGCCACAATGGACTATTCCGGTGTGCTGAACGTGGCCGGCCCGGAGGCCATGAGCCGCTACGAGCTGGGCGTGGCCCTCGCCCCCCGCCTCGGCATCGACCCGGCGGCCCTGAAGGGCGGCCCGGCGCCGTTCGCGTGCCCGGGCGAGGTCGTGCTGGACACGAGCCGGGCCCGCGCGCTGCTCCGGACCCGCCTGCGCGGCGTTTCCGAGCTGGTCTGACCGGGAGCTGGTCCTAGGACCAAGGTCGCAGCCGCCCTCCGGTCTCCGGTCCGATGGCACTGCCCGGCCCGGTGCATAGCCTCGGGAACGTCCACACCGGACCTGATCCTGGGGGAACTCATGACGTACCTGGTAACCGCAGCGACCGGCAGGGCCGGCCGGCACGTGGTGGCCGAGCTGCTGCGCAAGGGGGAGAAAGTCCGGGCGCTGACCCGCGACCCGGCGAGCGCGAACCTCCCGCCAGAGGTGGAGGTCGTGGGCGGCGACCTGACCGACCCGGCCTCGCTCGCCGGGGCCTTCGACGGCGTGACCGGCGTGCACCTCGTGGTGCAGGGCGGCGACGGCTACGCGACGCTGAGGACCGGCCCGGACATCGCCGTCCTGGCCAAGCGGGCCGGAGTCCAGCGCGTCGTCGTGCTGTGGAACGGCGATCCCGGCCCGGTCGAGGAGGCCATCGCGGCCAGCGGCCTGCCCTGGAGTTCTCTCCAGCCGCCGGACTTCATGGTCAACACGCTCTCGTGGGCGGCCTCGATCAAGGCCACCGGCGGGATCAGTGAACCTTTCGGTGACGTCCTCAGCGCGGCCGTGCACGAGGCCGACGTGGGCGCGGCCTCGGCGGCGCTGCTCGTCAGGGAGGACCACAGCGGGCAGGCCTACCCGCTGACCGGCCCCGAGGCGCTCAGCCCGCGCCGCAAGCTCGCCATCCTCGGCGAGGCCATCGGCCGTGACCTGGTCTTCACCGAGCTGACCGAGAACCAGGCCCGCGAACGCTGGCAGCGGGCAGGCCACGCCCCCGACCTCGTCGACCTCCTCGCGAGCTGGGCGAAGAACCCGCCCGCCTCGGCGTACACCGTCACGGGCAACGTCGAGCGGCTCACCGGGCGCCCGGCCAGGGACTTCGCGAGCTGGGCAGCCGAGTACGCCTCCAGCTTCCGCTGACGCCGCAGGTCAGGGCTCGCCGGCCGGCTCGTCGTCCCAGGTGATCGCGGTCGTGGTGCCGTGCTCCCAGTCGGCGCGGAGGATGCCGTAGCCGATCGTGTCGTGCAGCTCGCCGCCCTGGCCCTGCCACGACTGCCGGTAGTGCGCCTCCTTGACGTAACCGGCCCGGCCGAACACCCGGCGCATCGCCGTGTTGTCCCGCCGCGTCGTGCCTTCGACCCTGGTGATGGCCGGGTACTCCGTGAACAGGTACCCGGTCAGCCACCGCACGGCCACCAGCCCCGTGCCCTGCCCCCTGGCTGCCGCCACGAGCCGCAGGTCGAACATCGGGATGTCGTCCCCGAGGTCCATCAACCGGACCAGCCCCGAGCGCTTCCCGTCCGCCACGATCCAGAACGAGCGGGCCTCGGCACTGTCGTAGTACCCGGTGGCGGCCAGGCGCAGCACCCGTTCCCGGCTGACCGACCGGGTCACGTGGAACGGCCACTCCTCGCCGGACAGCAGATCGGCCAGTTCCTCAGTGTCCGCAGTGGACGGTACCCAGCGCTCGAAGATCACATCCGGCATGGCCGGATCGTAGAGCAGCCGGGTACCGGTGTCAGACCGGTTTACTGACCTCTCAGGCCAGCTTGCCGGAGACCCGGGAGTCGCCGGGGGAGTAGCCGAGCCTCTCGTACATCGCGATGGCCGGGGCGTTCACCGTGTACACCCCGAGCGAGGCGAAGCCGAACTCCTCCAGGTGCATGCGGGTCAGGGCTGCCGTGATCGCCGCGCCCAGCCCCCGGCCCTGCGCGC
The DNA here is from genome assembly GCF_000379825.1 of Longispora albida DSM 44784. GTDB lineage: Bacteria > Actinomycetota > Actinomycetes > Mycobacteriales > Micromonosporaceae > Longispora > Longispora albida. Next base: position 96,331 of record NZ_KB903825.1, on the reverse strand, counting down.
TGGGCCGCACACCGATGCCGGAGATCGTCCCGAACCCGTTCCGGCTCACGTCGGCGGCCACGGCCACGAGCTCGCCACCGGCGGCCCGGATGCCGTACCAGGCACGGACGTGCGCGCTCCCCGGCCGGGCCGTGCTCTCCGGCAGGGCCAGGTCCAGCACCTCGTTGATGCCGTCCGCGTCGGTGGTGACCTCGACGAGTTCCTCGCCCGCACGGAGCTTCGGTGGCGCGGTCGTCCACTTGAAGTCCCACTCGTGGACCTTGCCTGCCAGGGCCAGCCCGGTACCGTGCGGGCTGCTGGTCCAGCACCCCGGCCGCAGCGCGCCCTCGGCGATCGCGTACTCGTACAGCGCCCGGCAGACCACCGGGTCGCCGAGCGCCTGACCCTCCGGATCGGCCTCGTGGACGTCCTGGGCGATCGCGAGCACCGCGCCGTCCGCCACGTAGGCCCTCGCGTGCTCGTCGTCGCGCAGCGAGTACGCGAGATACGGGGTGTAGCGGGCGGCGAGGATGGCCGCGCGGCCCTCGATGATCTCTGGGGTCACGGTCCACACCGTATCGCCGTGACTGGCGTCACCGTGAACCGGACATACGTGCTTGTGTCCCACCCCGCCGGTAGGGTCTGCGGCGTGGACGCGCTCTTCGATCTCTCGGGGCCCGGCGAGGGCGGCGACAGCTTCGCCGACGTGCCGCCCGGCGCGCCGCTGGCAGTGCGGATGCGGCCGAGGACCCTCGCGGAGCTGGTCGGGCAGGAGCACCTGCTCGCGCCCGGTGCCCCGCTGCACCAGCTCGTCACCGGGGACTCGCCCATGTCGGTGATCCTGTGGGGGCCGCCGGGCAGCGGCAAGACCACCGTCGCGCACCTCGTCGCGCGCTCGGCCCAGCGCAAGTTCGTCGCGCTGTCGGCGCTGTCCGCCGGGGTCAAGGACGTCCGGGCCGTGATCGACGCGGCCCGCGCCGACCGGCGGCGCTCCGGCAAGGCCACCGTCCTGTTCATCGACGAGGTGCACCGCTTCACCAAGACCCAGCAGGACTCGCTGCTCGCGGCCGTCGAGGACCGCACGGTCACGCTGCTGGCCGCGACCACCGAGAATCCGTACTTCTCGGTCGTGTCGCCGCTGCTGTCCCGATGCGTGCTGCTCACCCTCCGCCCGCTCGGCGAGACGGCCGTCGGCAAGCTCGTCGACCGGGCGCTGACCGACGAGCGCGGCCTCGGCGGCACCGTCACGCTCAGCCCCGAAGCCCGCGACCACCTCGTCCGGCTGGCCGGCGGCGACGTCCGCAAGGCACTCACGGCACTGGAGGCCGCGGCCAGCACCGCCGACGGCGAGATCGGCCTCGCGACCATCGAGCAGGCCCTCGACGTGGCCGCCGTGCGGTACGACCGCGACGGCGACGGGCACTACGACATCTCCAGCGCGCTGATCAAGAGCCTCCGCGGATCCGACGTGGACGCCGCGCTGCACTGGCTGGCCCGGATGCTGGTGGCGGGGGAGGACCCCCGGTACATCGCCCGGCGGCTGGTCATCTTCGCCAGCGAGGACATCGGGATGGCCGACCCGGTCGCACTCCAGGTCGCGGTCGCCGCGGCCGAGGCCGTCGCGTTCATCGGCCTGCCGGAGGGGCGGCTCAACCTCGCCCAGGCCGTCATCCACCTGGCCACCGCGCCCAAGTCCAACGCGGTGATCGTCGCGATCGACGAGGCGATGGCCGACGTGCGGGCCGGGCGTACCGGCACCGTCCCCGCCCACCTCCGCGACGCCCACTACGCCGGGGCCAAGGGCCTCGGGCACGGCGCGGGTTACCGCTACCCGCACGACGACCCACGGGGCGTGCTCAGCCAGCAGTACGCCCCCGGCCCGGCCCTCGGCCGCGACTACTACCGCCCGTCCGGCCACGGCTCCGAGCGTGCCGTGGCGGAGCGGCTGGACAAGCTCCGGGCCATCATCCGCTCGGAACAGCCCCGCAACAGCCACAGCTAACGCAGAAGGAATCCCGGTGCGTACACGATCCATGATCTTCCCTGCCCTGCTGGTGGCTGCCCTCGCGCTCACCGGCTGCGGCGGGGTCGGCGGCGCCGACGACGCCCTCGCCAAGGTCAAGGTGCCCGACTGGTTCACCGAGCCGTCGGACAAGACCGAGGACGGGAAGTTCGTCCGGACATACCTCAAGCTGCCCAAGAGCGGCCCGGAGGCCGAGGTCGCCTACGCGCAGGCCCTGGACCGGGCCGGCTGGAAGTTCCACGACGAGGGCCCGGTCTGCGGGAAGAAGGCGGCCAAGGAGGGCTGCTGGACGGGCAGCGACCTGCTGGTCACGTTCAAGGCCAGCGCGAACGACGGCCGGGCCGACACGGTCGTCGCCACTACCCTGACCGTCGTCGTGTCGGCAGGGGAGTAGCGATAGGGTTCTGCGCGGTAGGTTTGTCACGAAGGGGGACACCCGTGTCGTACGGAGAGGTCGCGGCGCTGATCGCGGCGGTGGCATTCGTCGCGCTGGTCGCGTTTCTCGCGGTTCCGATCCTGCGGCTGCGGCACACGGTCGACGCCGCGACGCGGGCGCTGACCGACATGACGGACCGCACCGGCCCGTTGCTGCGCAACGTCAACACCACAGTGGACAACGTGAACGTGGCCCTCGGCCAGGTGCAGACGACGCTGGACGGCGTCAACGTGCAGCTCGCCAAGGTGGACACGATCACGAGTCACGCCTCGCACGTCACGGCGAACGTGGCCAACCTGGCCACCGTCGTCACGGCCGCGGCGTCCAACCCGATCGTCAAGGTGGCCGCGCTCGGCTACGGGTTCCGCAAGGCCACGGCCAAGCGGAGGCACGACTCGGAGGAACGCGAGGTCCGCGAGGAGATGAAGGCACGCCGGAAGGGCAGGTAGGCCATGTTCAAGCGGGTGCTGTGGCTGGGCATCGGCGTCGGGATCGGCGTGCTGGTGATCCGCAAGCTGACCCAGACCGCCGAGTCCTTCACCCCGAAGGGGATCGCCGGGCAGATCGGGGACTCGGCCGGCGGCCTGCTGGGCGAGGTCCGTAGCTTTATCGACGACGTACGCAACGGCGCGGCCGAGCGCGAGGCGGAGATCCACGCCGCCTTCGCCGACGGCGCGCTGATCACCGACTATGTGGAAGAAGAGAGCGACGGCTACTGATGCGGACCGCGGAGATTAAGCGCCGGTTCCTGGCCCATTTCGAGGCGAACGGGCACACGGTCGTGCCCAGCGCACCCCTGCCGGCGATCGAGGACCCCAACCTCCTGTTCATCAACGCCGGCATGGTGCAGTTCGTCCCATACTTCCTGGGTCAGCAGGCAGCCCCGTGGCCGCGTGCCGTCTCCGTGCAGAAGTGCATCAGGACGCCCGACATCGACGAGGTCGGCAAGACCAGCCGGCACGGCACGTTCTTCCAGATGAACGGCAACTTCTCCTTCGGCGACTACTTCAAGGCCGAAGCGATCCCGATGGCCTGGGACCTGCTCACCAAGTCCGTCGCCGACGGCGGCTACGGGCTCGACCCCGAGCGGCTGTGGGCCACGGTGTACCTCGACGACGACGAGGCCATCGACATCTGGCACACGTCGGTGGGCCTCCCGCTCGACCGGATCGTCCGCCGGGGCAAGGCCGACAACTTCTGGTCGATGGGCATCCCCGGCCCGTGCGGCCCGTGCTCGGAGATCTACTACGACCGCGGCCCGGCCTACGGCCAGGAGGGCGGCCCTGCCGTCGACGAGGACCGCTACCTCGAGGTCTGGAACAACGTCTTCATGCAGTTCGAGCGCGGTGCCGGCTCGGACAAGGAGAACTACCCGATCCTCGGTGAGCTGCCCTCCCGCAACATCGACACCGGCATGGGCCTCGAGCGGATCGCCTCGGTGCTCCAGGGCGTCGACAACCTGTACGAGATCGACGAGGTCCGCCCGCTGATCACCAAGGCCGAGGAGCTGACCGGCAGGCGGTACGGCCTCTCCAAGAGCCACATCGCCTCCGAGTCGCACCCCGACGACGTGCGGCTGCGCGTGATCGCCGACCACGTCCGCACCGGCCTGATGCTGATCGGCGACGGCGTGACCCCGTCGAACGAGGGCCGGGGCTACGTGCTCCGCCGGATCATCCGCCGGGCGATCCGCTCGATCCGGCTGCTCGGCTTCGAGGGCCAGGCCCTCCCGCACCTGCTGCCGGTGGCCCGCGACTGCATGGCCCCGAGCTACCCGGAGCTGGAGAGCGACTTCGAGCGCATCTCGCAGTACGCCTACGCCGAGGAGGACGCCTTCCTGTCCACCCTCCGGCAGGGCACCACGATCCTCGACCTCGCGCTCACCGAGACCAAGCAGGCCGGCGGGCAGGCACTGGCCGGGACGAAGGCGTTCCAGCTGCACGACACGTACGGCTTCCCGATCGACCTGACCCTGGAGATCGCCGCCGAGCAGGGCCTGACGGTCGACGTGGAGGGCTTCCGCTCCCTGATGGCCGAGCAGCGCGCGCGGGCCAAGGCCGACGCCGCCGCCCGCAAGAGCGGTCACGCCGACCTGTCGGCCTTCCGCTCGGTACTCGACGAGCACGGCCCGACGGACTGGCTGGCGTACTCGACGCTGGAGACGGACTCGACGGTCCTCGCGATGCTGAAGGACGGCCTGCCGACCCGGCACGCCGCCCCGGGCGAGATCGTCACGGTGATCCTGGACCGGACCCCGTTCTACGCCGAGTCCGGTGGCCAGGACTCCGACGCCGGCCGGATCGCCGGCGACTCGGTCGAGGCCGAGGTGCTCGACGTCCAGCGGCCGGTGAAGAAGCTCGTCACCCACCAGGTACGCGTGCTGCACGGTGAGCTGCACGTCGGCCAGAAGGTGCACGCCGCCGTCGACCCCGAGTGGCGGGTCGGCGCCCGGCAGGCGCACTCCGGCACGCACGTGGTGCACGCCGCGCTCCGGCAGGTGCTCGGCCCGGCGGCGCTGCAGTCCGGCTCGTACAACCGGCCGGGTTACCTGCGGCTCGACTTCTCGTGGCGCGGTGGCCTGTCGGCCGAGACGCGCAGCGAGGTCGAGGAGGTCTCCAACCTCGCCGTCCGCAAGGACCTCGCCGTCACCGCGAACGTGATGCCGCTGGCGAAGGCCAAGGAGATCGGCGCGATCGCGCTGTTCGGCGAGACGTACGACGAGGACGTCCGGGTCGTCGAGATCGGCGGCGAGTGGTCGCGTGAGCTGTGCGGTGGCACGCACGTCGACCGTTCGGCGCAGATCGGCCCGCTGGCCGTCACCGGGGAGTCGTCCGTGGGCGCTGGCTCGCGGCGGATCGAGGCCGTGGTCGGCATCGAGGCCTTCCGGTACCTGGCCCGCGAGCGCGACCTCGTGCTGCGCCTGTCCGAGCTGATGAAGGTGCCGTCCGACCAGCTCGGCGACCGGGTGACGCAGCTCGTGGCCCAGTTCAAGGACACGGAGCGCGAGCTGGAGAAGCTGCGCGCCCAGATGGTGCTGGCCAACTCCGGCGGGCTCGCCGCCGGTGCCAGGGATGTCCGGGGCGTGGCCTTCGTGGGGGCTGAGGCGCCGGAGGGTACCGGGGCAGGCGATGTCCGCACGCTCGCCCAGGATGTCCGGGGCAAGATCGACCCGGCCCGTCCGGCTGTCGTGGCGATCACGGCGAAGGCCGGCGGTAAGGCCTCGATCGTGATCACGGTGAACGCGAAGGCCAAGGAGCTGGGCCTGTCGGCCGGCGACCTGGTGAAGGGCGCGCTGTCCGGCAAGGGCGGCGGCAGCCCCGATCTGGCCCAGGGTGGTGGCCTCCCGGCCGAGCAGGCTGGTGCGCTGCTGGCCGCCGTGGAGAAGCTGGTCGGCGACCGCGCCTGACATGTCCGACGCATCCGGTCAGCCCTGGTGACGGGGCCGGCCGGATGCTGCGCACCGGGGCTGGTGCCGCTAGCCTGCTGGCAGCGTGGCCGCGCCCGGGTACGGGCTGTGCCGGGGGTTCGGTGCTCGTGAACGGTGCCGGGGGAGCAGACTTGCTTCTGGTGCCGTGACTGCGATCGAGAGGGGCAGGCGCGTGACGGCCGCTGAGTGGCGGCGCGGGGTCCGGGTGGGGATCGACGTCGGGAACGTCCGGGTCGGGGTGTCGCGCTCCGATCCCGATGGCATCCTGGCCACTCCGCTGGTCACGCTGCGCAGGGACCCCGAGGGGGGTGCCGAAATTGGGGAAATCGCCCAGATTGTCGCCGAATATGAGGCAATAGAGGTCGTTGTCGGCCTCCCGGTGGCACTGAACGGGAAAGAGGGGCTCGCGGCTGCCGCCGTCCGGCAGTACGCTGCCCGATTGACGGAAAGGCTGCCGGGCATCGGCGTCGTCTTCGCGGACGAGCGGATGTCGACGGTGGTGGCGGGCCGCAGGCTCGCCGAGCGAGGCGTCAAGGGGAGGCGTCAGCGAGCGGTCGTCGATCAGGCGGCCGCGGTCGAGATCCTTCAGGGATACCTGGACGCGCGGAGGCGGCTGTAGATGATGGACGACCTGGAGCTCGTGTACGAGGACGTCGATCCCGGCCGGCACCGCAGGCGGCGGAAGAAGGGCCGTAGCGGCCTGGCCATGATCCTGGTCGTCGTGATCCTCGGCGCGCTGGGCGGCGGCGCCTGGTACGGCGCGAACAAGCTCGGTGACTTCTTCGCCGTGCCGGACTACGAGACAGCTGGCTCTTCCGACACGAGCGTGAAGGTGAAGAAGGGCGAGTCCATCGCCGACATCGGCAACAACCTGATGCACGCCGACGTCGTCAAGAGCGCCAAGGCCTTCGTCAACGCCGCGAAGGAGAACCCGGACAGCACCAAGATCCAGCCGGGGACGTACAAGGTACGCAAGCAGATGCGGGCCAAGGACGCGCTCGCGATGCTGCTGGACCTCAAGAACAAGATCACGACGAAGGTGACGCTCCGCGAGGGCCTGACCATCGGCGGCACGCTCGACGCGCTGTCGAAGGCCACCGGCATCCCCGTCGCTGACTACAAGGCGCTGATCGCCGATCCCGTGGCGCTGGGCGTGCCGGACTTCTGGTTCAAGCGCAACGACGGCAAGCCGGTCGAGAAGTCGATCGAGGGCTTCCTGTTCCCGGACACCTACGAGTTCGAGCCGGGCTTCACCGCGGAGTCGGTGCTCAAGGCCATCATCTTCCGGTTCAACCAGGAGATGGAGGCGCTGGACTTCCTGAACAAGGTGCAGAACGAGCGGAAGATCTCGCCGTTCGAGGCGCTGGTCGTGGCCTCACTGGCCCAGGTGGAGTCGGGCAATGTGGACGACCTGGGTAAGGTTGCCAGGGTGGCGTACAACCGCGCGTACAAGAAGAACATGCCCCTCCAGTTCGACGTGACGGCCAACTACTGGCTGGAGAAGCAGGGCAAGCCGACGAAGAGCTCCTCGGACCTGACCGCGGCGGAGCTCAACGACACCAAGAACCCGTACAACACCGGGGCGAGCAGCAAGGGCCTGCCGGCCGGCCCCATCTCGAACCCGGGCTCGGCCGCGCTGAAGGGCGCGATGGACCCGCCACCCGGTGACTGGGTCTTCTTCGTCGCCGTCGACAAGGAGGGCCACTCGGCCTTCGCGGTCACCGACGACGAGCACCGGGCCAACATCCGCAAGGCATGCCAGGCCGGCGTGCTGTCGGGGGATGCCTGCAAGTGAGAGCCGCGGTCCTCGGCTGCCCGATCAGCCATTCCCTGTCGCCCGTGCTGCACAACGCCGGCTACGCCGCCCTGGGGCTCGACTGGAGCTACGGCGCCTTCGAGGTGGACAAGCCGGATCTGGCGTCCTTCGTGGACAGCTGCGGCCCAGAGTGGGCCGGGCTGTCGCTCACGATGCCGCTGAAGGAGGTCGCCCTGCCGGTGGCGACCGAGGTCTCGGAGCTGGCCCAGCTGCTCGGCGCGGCCAACACGCTCGTCCTGCGGGACGGCCGCCGCTACGCGGACAACACCGACGCGCCGGGCATGGTGTCGGCGTTGCAGGACGTGGACTGCTTCCAGGTCCGCGACGTCGCGATCCTCGGCGCGGGCGGTACGGCCAAGGCCGCGCTGAGCGCCGCCTACGTGCTCGGTGCGCGGGTCACGGTCTTCGCGCGGCGCGAGCAGGCCGCCGTGGACTCCCTGCTGCCGCTGGCGTCGCGCATGGGCGTCCCGATGGTCACCGGTTCCTGGGAGGAGGTCCGGGAGGCTGCCAGCGCCGACGTGATCATTTCGACGGTACCGAAGGGCACGGCCGGCCTGGACAACTTCCAGCTCCGCCCCGAGACGGTCGTCTTCGACGTGCTCTACGACCCGTGGCCGACCCCGCTGGCCGCCTCGGCCCTGCGCGCCGGCTGCCAGGTGGTGAGCGGGCTGGACCTGCTGGCCGCCCAGGCGTACGGCCAGTTCCAGCTCTTCACCGGCCTCCCGGCCCCGCGCGAGCAGATGCGCACGGCCCTGGACGCTGCGGTCCTCGCCCGAGGCTAGCGTCAGAACCAGTGCAGGCAGTGCGGGGCACGCTCGGGGCGGAAGAGAGCGTCAGCGCGGGCTGCGGCCTCCGGGCTGTGAGCCCTGATGTGCCCGGCATGCACGAGCGTGCTCGGCGCGGTGCCGCCGAGGTAGACAGAGGCTAGGTCCCGCACGTCGAGTGACAGGTCGGGATCCAGGTCGGTCGGGACGCACTCGGCCCGGCCACCCCGTACCGACAGCAGGTGGCAGCCGTGCTCGCCGAGGAACGGGTCGCTGACGTCGAGTACGAGGTCGCCGTCGGTGAACCACGCGCGGGCGGCCAGCGCACGCGGAACGTCCAGCAGGCGTAGCCAGAGCCAGTCCTTCTCGTCGGTCACCTGGCCTGCCCGGTAGTCCGCGAGCTGCCAGCGCAGCGGGTGCCCGGGCGGGTGGTTCCTGAACACGATCTGCTTGACCAGGTCGTGCTGGAGTACCAGCCCAGCGAGGGCAGTGAAAACGGCATCGTCGGCGGCAATGGTCTCGTCGACCGTCAGGGTCTCGGAGTCTCCGCTGAGGGAGTAACTGGCGTACCCGTCCGGGACGCCGTGAGCGTCACGGTGGACGGCGACGTAGCGCGGTGTGGCGGCGACCGGAGGCTGACCCGCGCCCAGTGCCCACCAGCGGTGTGGCCTCGACAGAGCACCGGGCTGCACGCGGCGGTACTGGTCGTACACCTCCTCCAGGATCTCGCCGCACCTGGCACGCAGCAGAACCTCGGCCGAGCCGCCCGCCAGTGTCCCGGCCGTCGCGCCCGCCCGGGGCGGGGTGAGGGCGGCCCGGTGGCGTGGCACGGTCAGCCGGGAGGTGAACGTCGCCGGCCCGTAGCCGAACCTGCCGTAGATCGGGGCCTCGGAGGCGGTCAGCACGGCGAGGAACTCGCCTCGGGCCCGCAGGCCAGCGAGCTGCTGCCGCATCAGCGCGGTGAGCACGCCCTGACGCCGGTGTGTGGGCAGGACGCCGACGAGGGTCACCCCGGCAGCCGGGGCGAGGATCCCGCCGGGCAGGGTGAGCTCGAAGGTATACGCGCCGGCGGTGCCGATCGGCTGCCCCTGCGCCGTGACGGCGAGCAGGTTGCGGTCCATCTCGATCGCCGACCACCAGACTCCGCGGCCCTCGGCCGGGTTCTCCCGGAAGAACCCGAACGCGGCGTGCAGCGTGTCGACGAAGACGTCGAGGTCCTGGTCGGTCGTAGGCCGGATCTCCATCGCCGCTGCTGCCTCCCCGTGATACCGGCACCGTGCCCGGTGTCCCGCCACAGTGCACGGTCGCCCCTGGAGCAAGTCAAGCGAAATTCGGCCGGGCCCGGACAGCAGGCCGCCCGGGACCAGACGGAGGAGCGGTCCCGGGCGGAGTGCGTGGTGTTACAGGCCGGCGGTGTTCAGCAGCCGGTTGGCGGTGTTGCCGGTCGAGCCGCCCGAGATGATGCCGGGTGTGGCCTTGTCGACGAACCACTGGTTGAGCGTGGCGGTCGTGACGTCACCGTTGGCCGCCTTGTACAGCGCTGCGGCACCCGCGACGTGCGGGGTGGCCATGGACGTGCCGCTGTAGGTCGCCGTCCCGCCGTTGCGGATGGTCGACAGGATCGACGTACCCGGGGCGTAGAGGTCGACGCAGGTGCCCGTGCTGGACGAGGAGGCACGCGCGTCGTCCTTGGTGGAGTTCGCGACGACGGTGATCCCGGCTGCAGCGCGCGGCGAGATCGAGCAGGAGTCCGCGCCGGTGTTCCCGGCCGAGGCCGCGACGAAGACACCGGACGCGGCCAGCGCCTCGACGGCGTCGTTGAGGGTCTGGTCGAACTGGCCGGAGGCGTTCCACGACATGTTCGCCACGGCGGGCTTCTGGGCGTTGGCGGTGACCCAGTTGACGCCGTCGATGAACATGGACATCGTCTGCCGCTTGCACGCGATGACCTTCACGCCGTGCAGCTTGGCCTTCTTCGCGACGCCGTACGTCGCCGAGCCGATCGTGCCGGCCACGTGGGTGCCGTGGTCGTCACACAGGCCGCCCCGGTCGCGGGTCGCGTCGTAGTCCTGGCTGGCGCGGCCGCCGAAGTCCGGGTGGGACGGGTCGACGCCGGTGTCGATGATGTACGCGTGCACGCCGGTGCCGTCGGCGTTGTAGGTGTAGCCACCCGACAGCGGGAGGGCCGTCTGGTCGATCCGGTCGAGGCCCCAGGACGGTACCGGCGTCTGGGTGGTGTCCAGGGCCGGCGCGTCGAGGTAGCTGTCCTGCTGGACGTAGCTGACCTGTGCCTGGCGGCGCAGCGCCGTGAGCTGCCCGGTGCTGAGCTGGGCTGTGAAGCCGGAGATCCCGGCCTGCCAGGTCCGCTCGGCCTTGATACCCAGGGCGCGGGCCAGGCCGGGCGCGTCGGCGCCGTCACGGAGCCGGACGATGTAGCTGCCCGGCACTGCGGCCCCGGACGAGGCCCCGCGTACCTCGGCGAGGCCCAGGCCGTGACCGGGGATGGGCGTGCCGGCCGCGCTGGCCGGTACACCTGTGGCCGCGGCGAGCAGGCCAGCGGCGGCGGCGGTGAGGAGCAGGCGTTTCATGTGGTTCCTTCCTTCGGGGGGTGGCAGTGTGGCCGCGGTCCGGAACGGACAGCGGCCACACTGGTGAGGAGGGAAGATCAGCCAGCCGGGGTCAGGTTCATCTCGGTGGCGAGGACGGCCCGGTCGACGGACACGCAGTCAGCGGCGGTGATGCCGCCGGTGCCCGAGGTGGCCAGGGAGCGGCAGGCGGCCGGGAGCACGGTGTTGAGCTCCTTGTAGGTGGCCGAGGAGGTCAGCGTGTTCTGCGCGCGCCAGAAGATCTGGCCGGCCTTCGCGAGGCCCAGGCCGGTGATGGTCTGGCCGTTGAAGGTGCCGCCGTCGGCGATCAGGAACGCGGCCTTGTTGCCGACGCCGGAGTTGATGTGCACGTAGGCGCTGTTGTTCGTGCCCTTGTACCAGAGGCTGCTCGACACCTTGTCCGGGTCGCTGAACCGGGTCGGGTCCGACATGGAGCGGATGACGCCGATCGAGGCCGGCAGATCCTCGCCCATGTCCCAGCGGACACCGGCCGCGTCGTTGCCCCGGCCGTTGGTCAGGTCGGAGTACTCACCGAAGATGTCGGACAGCGCCTCGTTGATCGCGCCGCTCTGGCTGGAGTACACCAGGCCGGAGGTGTGCTCGGTGACGCCGTGGGTGAGCTCGTGGGCGATCACGTCGTCGGCGGAGGCGAAGCCGGCGCCGAAGGTCATGCCCTTGCCGTTCCAGAAGGCGTTCTCCATCGGGCAGCCGTAGCCCTGGACGCAGGCCCGGACGATGGCGCGCAGCCGCTTGACGTTGTCGCCCTTGCCGGTCGAGCCGATGGCGGCGGTCAGGTCGTAGCCGAAGTTGGTCTGGTAGTACGACGAGGTGGTGCCGAACAGGTCGAAGGCGTCGTTGACGTCGGTCACGCCGGAGACGGCGCCACCCTCGACGCGCGCGGCGCCCTTGGCCAGGCAGAAGGCCGAGGTCGACACGTAGGTGCTGTTCGCGTCGCAGATCGCGCGGCTGAGCGCCTCGTGCTTGTGCGACAGGCGCAGCACCTCGGTGCCGGAGGTCGCGTCGTAGAGCACCTCGCCGCCCCAGGCGTCGAGGCCGGCCGGCTCGACCTTCACGGACCAGACCAGCTTGACGTCACCCTTCGACGGGGTGCCGGCGTAGATGGCCGGGTCGAACCACGCGAGCTGGCTCTCCGCCTCCTCCAGCGCGTCGACGCCGGTCTTCGCCTCGTCGGCGAAGGACTGCCGGGTCTTCGCGCCGAACTCGCCAGCGCCCTTGGCCGGCTTGGCGGCCTTGTCGGTGGCGGTGGTGGTGTTGCCGTGCAGCGAGGACAGCGCGCCAGCGCCGTCGAGCACCGCCACGAGCTGGCCGCCGAGCACCGGCGCGCCGCCGATGGTCTGCTGGAACCGGACGACGGTGCCGCCGGGCAGCGCGGTCGTCTTGTCGACGGCGAACTGCTTGGCGTTCACGCCGAACCGGCCGGCCAGCGCCTTGAGGTGCGCGGTCGCCTGGGCGGCGGCGTCACCCTTGGCAGCGGGCCGGAGGGTGTGGCCAGCGGCAGCCGACAGGCCGGTGATCCGGCCGGCCGCGTCGTAGGAGACGAGGTCGGCGGGGCGCTCGGCGCTCGCCGGAGAGGTGACCAGCAGGCTGCCGGCCACCAGGGCCGCGCCGGCCAGGGCGATGGCGGCTTTTGCCCGCCGTCCGCCGGGAAGTGCTCGCATGGAGTCGTCCTTCGATCGAGGGGTGAGGGGTTGTGCGAACCCTCGGGTCTGGATCGGAGTATTCGATCTTCAAGCTGAAGCACGCCGGAACATTTGCCTAAAGTTTGCTTAAGAGTGGATTCTTAACTGTTCCGGTCATCCGTCACGGAACACAGCAAAGAGGACCTGCTCGCAGCAGGTCTTTCACCGCTATCGCGATCCGGCGCGAGACTGTTACACCGGTCACGGGAAACCCGCGATCATGTCGCCGGTGCGCTGTCACCCGGCGTGTCCGGCCCGGAAGTTCATGATCGATGTGTACCGGGAACCGGCCACAGTAGACAGGCCGCATGACCTGCACCCCGGCCACGCTCGCCGGCTACGCGATCCTCGCCGTCCTGGGCCTCGCCCTCACCCGGGCCGACCTGGCCTGCCGCCGGCTGCCAGACCGGCTGGTCCTGCCCGGGTACCTGCTGGCCGGGGTGCCGCTCGCGATCGGGCAGCCAGCGGCGCTGCCGAGGGCGGTCGCGGCGGGGCTCGCGTGCGCGGCCTGGTACGGGCTGTTCTGCGCGGCCGGCTGGCTGGGCTTCGGGGACGTGAAGCTCGGCGGGCTGCTCGGCCTGGCCCTCGGTTTCCAGTCCTGGGGCGCCGTCGTGGCCGGGCTGCTCGCCTCCGCTGTGCTCGGCGGGCTGCACGCCGCGCTGGCCCGCCGGCCGGTGATCCCGTACGGCCCGGCCATGCTCGCCGGGAACTTCGTGATTCTTCTCGGCTCCCTGGCGCAATGATCCGGGGTGCTCGTCCCGTCTGAGAGGGTGAGACCCCCTCGGAGGTGAGATGACGTTCGACGAGTTCGCCAGCGCCCGGCTGGACGCCCTGCTCAGGTATGCCGTGATGCTGACCGGTGACCGGCACCTGGCACAGGACGTCGTGCAGGAGACGATGATCCGCGTCCAGCTCAAGTGGCGGAAGGTCGCCAGCGCTGGCCGCCCGGAGGCGTACGTGCGCCGGATGCTGACCAACGTGTACCTGGACTGGCGGCGCGGCTCCTGGTGGCAGCGGGTCGTGTTCGGCCACCCGGACAGGACACCGCCCGAGTCGACAGGGGGAGCGCGGCAGGGCGGATGGCTGGGCACGGCGACCCAGCCGGACCACGCCGTCCTCGCGGCCGAGCGCGACGAGATGTGGGCCAGGCTGGCCACGCTGCCCCGCCGCCAGCGCGCCGCCGTGGTGCTCCGCTACTACGAGTCGCTGACCGACGACGAGATCGCCGAGGTGCTGGACTGCGCCGTCGGCACCGTCCGCAGCAGCATCAGCCGCGCCCTCGCGGCCCTGCGCACCGAGCTGGTCCCGGCCCCCACAGGAGGAAAGCGATGATCGAGGACGAACTCCGGGCCACGTTCGCCCGGCACGAGGACCTGGTACCGGCCGGCGAGCCACTCCTGCCTGCCATCCACTCCGGCGCGGCCCGCCGCCGGTCCCGCCGCCGCTGGGCCGGTGCGGCCGCAGGGCTGGCCGTCGTGCTGCTCGCCGCCGTACCCGCGATGGCACTGCGCGACACCACGGCAGCCCCGGTACCGGGCGCGGCGGCCCCGGCGGCCGAGGCCCGCCAGCTCAACTACCTGATCCTGGGCACGGACCAGGCACAGCGCCCCGACACCATCATGATCCTGAGCGTGAGCCCGGCCAGGGACCGCGCCGCCCTGGTGTCGATCCCGCGCGACCTCGTCACGGACCGGACTCCGGCGGGGACGGCCAGCGAGGTGTCCCGCCTGACCGGGCTGACCTTCGACGGCGCGTTCATCGCCCGGTTCGAGGGCCTGAGCGGCGTGGTCGACGCGGTCGGCGGGCTGGACCTGTGCCTGGAGCACGCGATCCGCTCGCTCCACACCGGACGGACCTACCCGCCGGGCTGCCGCCACTACACGGGGGCCGAGACGGTCGACCTCGCCCGGCAGCGCTACGACGTGCCCCGGGGCGACTTCGGGCGGATCGACAACGGGCAGCAGGTGTTCAAGGCACTGTTCGCCAAGGTGGGCAAGGCCGGCCCGGTTCAGGCCGACGCCGCGCTGCGCGCCGCCGGGGCCTCGCTCAGCGCCGACCTGCGCGGCCGGAGCACCGCCGAGGTGTTCGCCGAGCTGGCCAGGCTCGACCCGGCCACGATGGTCACGGCCACCGCCCCGGTCGAGGTCGAGCCGGTGCACGGCCGGACCAGGGCCACCCCGGAAACCGCCAGGTTCTTCGAGGCGCTCAGGGCCGGGACCATGCAGGCCTGGGTCATCGCCAACCCGCCGAAGACCGTCAACCCGGTGAAATAGGCGCGTGGCTCACCCGGGTACACCCAGAGGATCTTGACCTTGGTCTGGACCGGGAACAGTTCTAGATCTCAATGAGTGGCACTGTACGGGGTCGTGGAGCGGGAACCAGGTGCGCGTGAAAGACTCGACACGTGCTGCGATGGTTTACTGCTGGAGAGTCCCACGGCCCCGCGCTCGTCGCGATCCTGGAGGGTGTGCCCGCCGGGGTGGAGGTCACGAGCGCCGAGATCGAGCGGGAGCTGGCCCGGCGCCGGCTCGGCTATGGCCGTGGCGCCCGGATGAGCTTCGAGAAGGACGTCATCGAGATCATCGGCGGGCTGCGGCACGGCGTGACCCTCGGCAGCCCGTTCGCCGTCCGGGTGGGTAACAGCGAGTGGCCCAAGTGGCAGACCGTGATGGCCGCCGACCCGGTCGACCCGGACGAGCTGGCGGCGCAGGCCCGCAACGCCCCGCTGACCCGGCCGCGTCCCGGGCACGCCGACCTGGCCGGCATGGCGAAGTACGGCCACGACGACGCCCGGCCGATCCTCGAACGGGCCAGCGCCCGCGAGACGGCCGCGCGGGTCGCGATCGGCACGGTCGCCAAGGCACTGCTGAAGCAGGCGTACGGCATCGAGATCGTGTCGCATGTGGTCGAGCTGGGTTCCGTGGCCGCCAAGCCCGGCGTGCTCCCGCTGCCGTCCGACGAGGAACGCATCGACGCCGACCCGCTGCGCTGCCTCGACCCGGAGGCCAGCGCGCGGATGGTCGCCGAGGTCGACGCGGCCAAGAAGGACGCCGACACGCTCGGCGGCATCGTGGAGGTCCTGGCCTACAACGTGCCGATCGGCGTCGGCACGCACACCCAGTGGGACCGGCGGCTCGACGCCAGGCTCGCGGCCGCGCTGATGTCGATCCAGGCCATCAAGGGCGTGGAGGTCGGCGACGGCTTCACCCAGGCCCGCAGCCGGGGGAGCGTCGCCCACGACGAGATGTACCCAGCCGACGGCGGTGTCCGCCGCGAGACCGACCGGGCCGGCGGTATCGAGGGCGGGATGGCCAACGGCCAGCCGATCCGGGTACGCGCCGCGATGAAGCCGATCAGCTCCCTCAACCGGGCACTGGCCACTGTGGACGTGACGACCGGCGAGGCCGCGACGGCGATCAACCAGCGCTCGGACGTCTGTGCCGTACCGGCGGCCGCCGTCGTCGCCGAGGCGATGGTCGCGCTGGTGCTGGCCGACCTGGCTGCCGAGAAGTTCGGCGGCGACTCGGTGGCGGAGATCCGGCGCAACGTGACCGGGTACCTCGACGGGGTGAAGCTCCGGTGACCCGCCCGCTCTGCGTGCTCGTCGGCCCGCCCGGAGCCGGCAAGACCACGATCGGCCGTGCGCTCGCCGAGGCTGCCGGGGTCGCCTTCCGTGACACCGACGCCGACATCGAGGCCCTGGCCGGCAAGCCGATCCCGGAGATCTTCGTCGACTCCGGCGAGGAGCACTTCCGCGCGCTGGAACGCGAGGCGGTCGCCTCGGCCCTGGCCAGCCACGGGGGCGTCCTGGCCCTCGGCGGCGGCGCCGTCCTCGCCGACAGCACCCGCAAGCTCCTGATGGACCACGTCGTCGTGTACCTGGAGCTGGACCTGCCGGCCGCGCTGTCCCGGGTCGGCCTCGGCGGCGGGCGGCCGCTGCTGATCGCGAACCCCCGGGCCACGCTCAGGCATCTCCTCGACCAGCGCCGCCCGTTGTACGAGGAGGTGGCCGACGTGATCGTGCCTGCTGGCGGTACCCCCGCCGAGGTGGTCGCCATGATCAGGGAAGCGATGCGGGAACTCGCCACGTAGGTGTTTCGCGGCGCAGGAATCAGGTACGAGGGAGCTGGCGGCATGACCACGACGATCCCGGTGGGCGGGGACTACGACGTACTCATCGGCAGGGAGCTGCCGGTCACCGTGCCGGGCGCCGACCAGGTCGCCGTGATCCACTCGGCCCCGCTGGCCGAGCACGCGCACCGGATCGCCGCCTCGCTCGGCGGCGCGCGCCCGCTGCTCATCGAGGTACCGGACGCCGAAGCAGGCAAGACCGTCGCGACGGCGGAGAAGTGCTGGGCGGCGCTGGCCGAGGCAGGCTTCACCCGGACCGACGCCGTGGTCGGGGTCGGCGGCGGGGCGGTGACCGACCTGGCCGGGTTCGTCGCGGCGAGCTGGCTGCGCGGGGTCCGCGTCGTCCAGGTACCGACGAGCCTGCTGGGCATGGTCGACGCCGCGGTCGGCGGCAAGACCGGCGTGAACATCGCTGCGGGCAAGAACATGGTCGGAGCGTTCCACCCGCCGTCGCAGGTGGTCTGCGATCTGTCCACCCTGGACACTCTCCCGGCTCCCGAGCTGGTCAACGGGATGGCCGAGATCGTCAAGTGCGGCTTCATCGCCGACCCGGTGATCCTCGACCTCGCGGCGGCGGACTGGAAGGCACACCTGCCGGAGCTGATCGAGCGTTCCATCCAGGTCAAGGTGGACGTGGTCGTCGACGACCTCCGCGACACCGGCCGCCGCGAGTTCCTGAACTACGGGCACACCCTCGGCCACGCCATCGAGCACCTCGAGCACTATCGCTGGCGGCACGGCCACGCGGTCTCCGTCGGCCTGGTCTTCGCCGCCGAGCTGGCCCGGCTCACCGGCCGCCTCGACGAGAGCACGGCGGCCCGGCACCGGACGGCGCTGGCGCAGGTGGGGCTGCCGGTGCAGTACCGGAAGGAGAGCTGGGCCGATCTGCGGGCGGCGATGCGGATCGACAAGAAGGCGCGCGGCTCGGCGCTGCGGTTCGTCGTCCTCGACGGCCTGGCCCAGCCCGCCATCCTGACCGGCCCCGCCGAGGACGTGCTCGAAGAGGCCTTCCAGGCGGTGGCGGCATGAAGGTGTACGTCCTCAACGGCCCCAACCTCGGCCGCCTCGGCCTGCGCGAGCCGGACGTCTACGGCTCCGGCACCCACGCCGACCTCGCGGACCTCTGCCGCAGGACCGGCGCGGAACTCGGCCTCGACGTCACCATCCGCCAGACCGACCACGAGGGCGAGATGATCGGCTGGCTGCACCAGGCGGCCGGCGAGGGCGCTCCGGTCGTCCTCAACGCCGGGGCGTGGACGCACTACTCGATCGCCGTCCGGGACGCGTGCGCGCAGCTGCGAGCCCCGCTGATCGAGGTGCACATCTCCAACGTGCACGCGCGTGAGGAGTTCCGGCACCACTCGGTGCTGTCCGCCGTCGCCACAGGAGTGATCGCGGGCCTGGGCTTCAACAGCTACACCCTGGCCCTGCGCCACATCGCCAGTACATAAGACCTTTCACTTTTTACGAGCCGCCGTAGCACCCTTCCCCGACTCCGCGCTCTCCCGTCCAGCAAGCCGGCCCGGCACTCCTACCGCTTCATCCGGCGTGCCACCATCCCGCCGAACGCGCACCCGATGGCGAGCACGACGATCCAGCGCCTCGTCTCCTTCGAGTCGGCCTTGGGCCGCTTCGGGATCTCGGCGGCGATCGGCGCGTACGGCAGCCCTGGCACAACGACCGGCGGCGGCACCGGCCGAGGGCTCGGCGGAGGCGGGGGAGGAGGCGGAGGCGGAGGCGGAGGCGGAGGCGCACCCGGCACAGGAGGCAACGGGGCCGGCGGCTGCGGTACCAGAGGCGGCTCCGGCGAAGGCACCGGCACCGGCACCGGCTTCGGGGCCGGGCTGGGACCCGGGCTCGGCTTCGGGCTGGGACTCGGCGAAGGCGAAGGCGACGGACTCGGCGTGGGAGACGGCGGCACGGGAGCCGCACAGCTCGTCGCGTCGCTGCTCGCGGCCTTCGGCCCCTGCCCGGCCGGTGCGGCCCTGCGCGGGTCGGCCAGCGGGATCGAGTACCAGTGCGAGGGCTCGCCCGGCGTGTTCACCAGGCCGTACATGACCCGGCCCGGCCCCATGTACAGCGCACCGTACGCCGAGCCGCCCGGCAGGGTCGTCACGGCCTGCGTAAGCCCCGTCGCGGGGTCCACTGTGACCAGACGGGCCGGGCCCAGCAGACCGGACGTCACGCCGTACAGCGAGCCGGTCTGCGCGTCGTACTCCCAGTCGCCCAGCTCCGCCGGCGGGAACATCAGCCGGCTCCGGACCACGCGCGCGCCGCCCGGGTCGATCTCGTGCAGCCAGCCCGACGCTGCGACGTAGTACCGGCTGCCGACCATCGTGCCCGCGTACCCGGTGGCCAGCATGAACCCGAGCGAGCCCCTGTCGGTGACTTCCCCGGACGGGCTGATCTCCAGCAGGTGGGCGCCGTCGCCCATCGGATGCCCGTCCTTACGAAGCCCGAGCGCGTAGAGCCGTTGCCCGTCGCGGGCCAGAGCGTTGACCTGATATCGAAGCTGAACACTGCGTCCCTCGGTGATCACAGCGGAGTTTCCCGAGCTGGCGGGCGTGATCACCACATGGCCGCACGGCATAGGCCCCAAAGGGATCATTATCGGCGCAACGGGACCCACTAGGGAAAACGCCGTGATCAGTATGCTACGCATTGTTTTTTGAGTGTAGTAGGTCAAAATACGTACGTGAACCTCTACCTTCAGGGCATCCTCTGGGTCATCGGCGCGGGCCTGCTGGCCAGCGCGCTCCTGTACTTACTCCAGCGGTACGGCTCGGCGGAGCTGCGGGCCCAGCACAACGACGTCACCGGCGCCGTGTACACCAACCTCGGCGTCCTGTACGCCGTGATGCTCGCGTTCATCGTGATCGCGGTCTGGGACTCCCTCGGCGAGGCGGAGCGCACGAGCTACGCGGAGGCCAACGACCTCGTCGAGGTGTACTGGGCCGGCCAGCACGCCCCGGCACCCCAGGGCCCGAAGATCAAGGAACTCTCCCGGCAGTACGCGATGACGGTCACCGAGGCCGAGTGGCCGAAGATGGCCAGGGGAGAGGCGACCGGCCCCGAGGGCTGGGCCGTCCTCGACCAGCTCCGCACGCAGGTCGAGAGCCTCAAGTCCGAGGACGCCACGGTGCAGGCCCGCTACGACTCCGCCGTGGCCAAGGTCGTCTCCCTGATCGAGAACAGGCAGTCCAGGCTGGACGCCGGCGGCGGCCTGACCCCGGTCGTGTGGCTGGTACTGATCGGCGGCGGGATGCTGTTTATCGCCTTCGCGTTCCTGTTCGGCGTGCCCAGCAGGATCGGCCACCAGATCCTGGTGGTGACGATCACGATGATGGTGGTCATGCTGCTCTTCGCCGTCTACCAGCTGGAGGATCCCTACAGCCGTTCGGGCGCCGTAGGCCCGGAGGGCATGCGCTTCGCCCTGTCCCGCTTCACGCAGATCGGCTGACCGCCGGCCCTGGGCACCAGCGCGTACGGCGGCGAACCGGGCAGGTCGGCATTCGCCGCCGGGGGCTAACCGGGTTCCAGTAGACTTCCCTGCGGCCATTCAGGGCCATCGTAGTTTTCAGACAACTGACATGAAAGAGGACGTAGCGAGGCATGGCATCCACTAATGATCTCAAGAACGGCCTCGTCCTCAACCTCGACGGCGAACTGTGGACCGTCATCGAGTTCCAGCATGTGAAGCCGGGCAAGGGCCCAGCCTTCGTGCGGACGAAGCTGAAGCACGTCATCTCCGGCAAGGTTGTCGACAAGACCTTCAACGCCGGGATCAAGGTCGACACGGCCACCGTGGACCGCCGGGACAACCAGTACCTGTACCCGGACGGCGACGACTACGTCTTCATGGACACCAGCTCCTACGAGCAGTCGCACGTCTCCGGCGAGATCGTCGGCGAGGCCGCCGAGCTGCTCCTCCCCGAGATGATCGTCCAGATCGCCTTCCACGAGGGCGTCGTGCTCTACATCGAGCTCCCGACCAGCGCCGTGTACGAGATCACGTACACCGAGCCCGGCCTGCAGGGCGACCGGTCCACCAGCGGCAACAAGCCCGCCACCGTGGAGACCGGCGCGACGATCCAGGTCCCGCTGTTCATCAACCAGGGCGAGAAGATCAAGGTCGACACGCGAGACAAGCGGTACCTCGGTCGTGCCTGACGATGTGACGGGCTACAACCCGGCGCGCCGCAAGGCGCGCCGGCGAGCCCTCGACGTGCTGTACGAGGCGGACATCCGCCAGGTCGGCATCCTCGGGATCCTCACGGCCCGCCAGCAGATCTCCACCCGTGAGCAGAAGTCGGGCACGCCGCAGTTCTCCGAGTACGCCGTGGCCCTCGTCGAGGGCGTCGTCGCGCACCGCGAGCACATCGACGAGCTGATCGCCAGCTACGCCGAGGGCTGGACCCTCGAGCGCATGCCGGCCGTCGACCGCAACCTGCTCCGCATCGCCGTGTTCGAGCTGATGTGGGGCGAGGACATCGACGCCCCGGTCGCGATCAGTGAGGCCGTCGAGCTCGCCAAGGAACTGTCGACCGACGACTCCCCGCGCTTCGTCAACGGCGTCCTCGGCCGCATCAGCGACTACTCCGGCCGCTGGTAGTTCTGGTTCTGCCGACCCGGTGAGCGAAAATCTGAGCTGCGCAGAACAAAAGCCCGTGTACAACCAGTACACGGGCTTTCATTCTGCTTGTCAGATTTCCGCTCACCGGGCCACCTCGTCTTAGATCAAGATCAAGAGCCTGATCTAGGGCTTGTGGGGTGGGCTGTCGTTACTGGGTGTAAAACGGGACGATATTCTGAATTCAGCCGAACCAGGAGTGACCTGGCATCCCCCCGCTGGGCCGCCCCTGGTTCGGTTCCCGGGGGACGAGTCAGCCGCAGTTGGCGGTGAGGGACTGCCAGCGGTAGCCGTAGCCGGCCCGGTAGGCGGTCGATGCGGTGCCGTTGCAGTAGTAGACGGTGCCGCCCATGCCCTCGTCCACAGTGGTCCAGACCCCGCCGACGTTCTTCTGGAGCTTGACGTAGGCCTGGCCGCCCTGGGTGGGGTCGTAGCAGACCAGCTCGCCGTAGCCCTGGATGTTGGTGGGCCAGGCCTCGACGTCGTAGACGGGGAAGCATGACGGCGCGGCCTGGGCGGCGGTGGCGGCCGAGACGGCGAGGCCGGTGGCGGCAATGGACAGCGCGGCAAGCAGTACCGCCGGGCGCGGGATACGTGACACGGGGATTCCCTCTCTGGCAGAACAGAAAGCGATGACGCCCATCAATGTAGTGATGATGGGGTCCCGTGGCGTCTCAACCTTGTCTCACGTTCTGTGGCCGCGCCGGGCCGGTACGGCATCTGGCTCGTGCGACGCGAAAGCCCCGGACGCGGATCCGGGGCTTCACGTGCTGAGTGGTGCGGGGGGATTGCGGATGGTTCAGGCGTTGCCATTGTTCTGCATCAGCGAACGCGGATCGGCGACCAGTACACCGAAGTCGTTCAGCTGCTCGACCAGGCCCGACGGCGTCGTGTCGAACACGACGGCCAGCGTGCGGAGGTCGTCGGCGCGGATCGACAGCACCCGGCCGTTGTAGTCGCCGCGCTGCTGCTGGATCCCCCGGGCGTACCGGGCGACTACCGCCAGCTCGTCGGCGCTGTGTTCGTACAGCTTCTCAAGATCAAGAATGATCTTGTTGGCCTGCTCGTGACGGACACTGCTACCGTCCGGCAGCAGCTCGCCCACTGGCACCCGGTAGAACTCGGCGAGTTCTGCCAGGCGGGCGACAGTCACGGCCCGGTCGCCGCGCTCGTAAGAGCCGACAACCACGGCCTTCCACCGGCCGCTCGACTTCTCCTCGACACCCTGCAGGGACAGGCCCTGCTGCTGCCGGATGGAACGGAGCCGAGAACCGAGGGCCTTCGCGTACTCAGAGGGCATCGCTGACACTCCCAGTCACTTGCCCGGGGACGCTCCCCAGTCTTCGCTACGGAGCGTGACGGTACGGCTCTTCGCGCGCCCGGTCAAGTGGTTGTTACCCACCCGTTGAGATCGCCGCGGCTGTTGTTAGGGTTGACGTCGGCAGACAACCTTTAACGACCCGTCCCGTGAGGCGGGGAAGGCAGTCAGATTGATATGAGTAACAGTGCTATGCCCGAAATGCCGGGCTCGGAAGCGCCGGCCGTGAAGGAGATCCTCTCCGCCGCCGACATCGCCCGGATCGTCGACCGGGTCGCGCACCAGATCCTGGAGAAGACCTCCGGGGCCCGCGACGCCGTCCTGCTCGGCATCCCCACCCGTGGCACGCCCCTCGCGCGGCGCCTGGCCGGCCGGATCCGCGCCTTCGAGGGCACCGACGTGCCGCAGGGCGTTCTCGACATCACCCTCTACCGCGACGACCTGCGGACCCGCAGCGCCCGCCCGGTCGGCCCGACCAGCGTCCCGCCCGGCGGGATCGACGGCAAGCGCGTGATCCTCGTCGACGACGTCCTCTTCTCCGGCCGTACCGTCCGCGCGGCGCTCGACGCGCTCAGCGACCTCGGCCGCCCGAGCCACGTGCAGCTGGCCGTCCTGGTTGACCGTGGCCACCGCGAGCTGCCGATCCGGGCCGACTACGTCGGGAAGAACATCCCCACCTCCCTGTCGGAGAGCGTCCGCGTGCTGTTCAGCGAGACGGACGGAACCGACGCCGTGCTGCTGACGGGAAGTACAGCGAAGTGAAGCATCTCCTCTCGGCGGCTGACCTCGATCTGGACGCCGCCACCCTCGTGCTGGACACCGCGACGGAGATGGCCGCGATGGCCTCCCGCGAGGTGAAGAAACTGCCGACCCTGCGCGGCCGCACCGTCGTGAACCTGTTCTACGAGGACTCGACCCGGACCCGGATCTCCTTCGAGACCGCGGCCAAGCGGCTGTCGGCCGACGTCATCAACTTCTCGGCCAAGGGTTCGAGCGTGGAGAAGGGCGAGAGCCTGAAGGACACCGCGCTCACCCTCCAGGCGATGGGTATCGACGGTGTCGTGATCCGCCACCCCGCCTCGGGTGCGCCGAATACGCTGAGCCAGTGGGTCGACGGTTCCATCCTCAACGCCGGCGACGGCACCCACGAGCACCCGACACAGGCGCTGCTCGACGCGTACACGATGCGCAGCCGGCTCGGCCAGCTCAAGGGGCTGCGGGTCGCGATCGTCGGCGACGTGCTGCACAGCCGGGTCGCCCGGTCCAACGTGCTGCTGCTGCGGACGCTCGGCGCCGAGGTGACCCTGGTCGGCCCGCCGACCCTGGTGCCGGTCGGCGTCGAGGACTGGCCGGCCACGGTCTCCTACGACCTCGACTCCGTCCTCCCCGGCACCGACGCGGTGATGATGCTGCGCGTGCAGCGGGAGCGGATGGGCCAGGCCTACTTCCCCTCAGCCCGGGAGTACTCCCGCCGGTACGGCCTCGACAACCGGCGAGTGAAACTTCTTCCGGAGCATGCAATAATTATGCATCCCGGTCCGATGATCCGGGGCATGGAGATCGCGCCAGAGGTGGCCGACTCGCCGCGTTCCACCATCGTCGAGCAGGTCGCCAACGGCGTGAGCGTCCGGATGGCCTGCCTCTACCTGCTCCTCGGAGGCAAGTGAGATGACCACGTACCTGATCAAGAACGTCTCCGTCCTGGGCGGTGAGCCCCGCGACCTCCTGGTCCGCGACGGCCAGCTCCACGAGCCGTCCGGCCCGGCAGCCGACGTCACCATCGACGCCACCGGCCTCGTCGCCCTGCCCGGCCTGGTCGACCTGCACACCCACCTCCGCGAGCCGGGCCGCGAGGACGCCGAGACGGTCGAGACCGGCTCCCGGGCCGCGGCGCTCGGCGGGTACACGGCCGTGTGCGCGATGGCCAACACCGACCCGGTCGCCGACACCGCTGGCGTCGTCGAGCAGGTGTACCGGCTGGGCCAGGCCGCTGGCCTCGTCGACGTCCAGCCTATCGGCGCCGTGACCGTCGGCCTGAAGGGCGAGACGCTCGCCGAGCTGGGCGCGATGGCCGAGTCGGCCGCGAAGGTCACGATGTTCTCCGACGACGGCTTCTGCGTGAACGACCCCCGGCTCATGCGCCGCGCGCTGGAGTACGTGAAGGCCTTCGGCGGGGTCATCGCCCAGCACGCCGAGGAGCACCGGCTGACGGAGGGCGCGCAGGTCCACGAGGGCGTGCAGTCCGCCAAGCTGGGCCTCACCGGCTGGCCGGCCGTCGCCGAGGAAGCGATCATCGCCCGCGACGTCCTGCTCACCGAGCACGTCGGCTCCCGGCTGCACGTCTGCCACGTCTCGACGGCCGGCAGCGTCGAGGTGCTCCGGCACGCGAAGGCGCGCGGCGTCAACGTCACGGCCGAGGTCACCCCGCACCACCTGCTGCTGACCGACGTCCGGGCCTGCACGTACGACCCGGTGAACAAGGTCAACCCGCCGCTGCGCACGCAGTCCGACGTGGACGCCCTGCGCGCGGCCCTCGCCGAGGGCATCATCGACGCGGTCGCCACCGACCACGCCCCGCACGCCGCCGAGGACAAGGAATGCGAGTGGTCGCGGGCCCGGCCGGGCATGCTCGGCCTGGAGACCGCCCTCTCCATCACGATGCAGGTCCTCGGCAACGACTGGGAGACCATCGCCGAGCGGATGAGCCGGACCCCGGCCCGGATCGCCGGGCTGAGCGAGCACGGCCACGACCCGCTGCCCGGCAACCCGGCGAGCTTCACGCTCGTCGACCCGGCCGCCCGCTGGACCGTCGACCCGGAGGCGCTGGCGAGCCTGTCGCGGAACACGCCGTACGCCGGTATGGAACTCCCCGGCAGGGTGGTCGCGACGTTCCTGCGTGGCGAGGCCACCGTTCTGGATGGGAAGGCGACCCGATGAGCTCAGCGATTCTGGTACTGGAAGACGGCACCGTCTTCGAAGGCGACGCGTACGGCGCCGTGGGGGAGACCTTCGGCGAGGCGGTGTTCTCCACCGGCATGACCGGCTACCAGGAGACCCTGACCGACCCGTCGTACCACCGCCAGGTCGTCGCCATGACGGCCCCGCACGTCGGCAACACCGGCTGGAACGACGAGGACGACGAGTCGTCGAAGATCTGGGTGGCCGGCTACGTGGTCCGCGACCCCGCCCGCCGCCCGTCGAACTGGCGCTCAACCCGTTCCCTCGAAGCAGAGCTCGACCGGCAGGGCATCGTCGGCATCTCTGGTATCGACACCCGGGCGCTGACCCGCCACCTCCGCGAGCGCGGCGCGATGAAGGCCGGCATCTCCAGCCTGCACGCCGACCCGGCGACGCTGCTGGCGAAGGTCCGCGAGCAGGCGCCGATGACGGGCGCGAACCTGCTGGCCGACGTGTCAGTGAAAGAGAACTACGTGATTCCGGCCAAGGGCGCCAGGCGGTACACCGTCGCGGCCCTCGACCTCGGCATCAAGAGCAACACGCCGCGCCGGATGGCCGAGCGGGGCATCGAGGTGCACGTGCTGCCCGCCGGTTCCTCCATCGAGGACGTCCTCGCGGTGAACCCGGACGCGGTGTTCCTCTCCAACGGGCCGGGCGACCCGGCCACCGCGGACACCCAGGTCGAGCTGACCAGGGCGGTGCTCGACCGGAACATCCCGCTGTTCGGCATCTGCCTCGGCAACCAGATCCTCGGCCGGGCGCTGGGCTTCGGCACCTACAAGCTCAAGTACGGCCACCGGGGCATCAACCAGCCCGTGATGGACCGCACGACGGGCAAGGTCGAGGTGACGGCCCACAACCACGGCTTCGCGGTCGACGCGCCGCTGGAGGGCGTGGCCGAGACGCCGTACGGGCGCGTCGAGGTCAGCCACGTCTGCCTGAACGACAACGTGGTGGAGGGGCTGCGGCTGCTCGACAGGCCGGCCTTCTCCGTCCAGTACCACCCTGAGGCCGCAGCAGGCCCGCACGACGCCGACTACCTGTTCGACCGCCTTGTCGAGCTGATCGAAGGGGCGAGGAACAATGCCTAAGCGTGAAGACATCAAGCACGTGATGGTGATCGGCTCAGGCCCGATCGTCATCGGCCAGGCGTGCGAGTTCGACTACTCCGGTACCCAGGCCTGCCGGGTGCTGCGCGCCGAGGGCATCCGCGTCTCGCTGGTCAACTCGAACCCGGCGACCATCATGACCGACCCGGAGTTCGCCGACGCCACGTACGTCGAGCCGATCACCCCGGAGTTCGTCGAGCAGATCATCGCCCAGGAGCGCCCCGACGCGCTGCTGGCGACCCTCGGCGGCCAGACGGCGCTGAACACGGCCGTCGCGCTGCACGAGAACGGCGTGCTGGCCAAGTACGGCGTCGAGCTGATCGGCGCGAACATGGAGGCCATCCACCGGGGCGAGGACCGGCAGATCTTCAAGGAGATCGTCGCCAAGGCCGGCGCCTCGCTGGGCTGGGGCGACGAGCCGCTGGTCCCGCGCAGCAGGGTCTGCAAGTCGATGGAAGAGGTCCGCGAGACCGTCGCCGAGCTGGGCCTGCCGGTCGTCGTCCGGCCCTCGTTCACGATGGGCGGCCTCGGCTCCGGCATGCCGCACACGCCGGAGGACCTGGAGCGCATCGCCGGCGCCGGCCTGGCGGCGTCCCCGGTGCACGAGGTCCTGATCGAGGAGAGCGCGCTCGGCTGGAAAGAGTACGAGCTGGAGCTGATGCGTGACCGCAACGACAACGTCGTGGTGGTCTGCTCGATCGAGAACATCGACCCGATGGGTGTCCACACCGGGGACTCGGTGACGGTCGCCCCGGCGATGACCCTGACCGACCGCGAGTACCAGAAGATGCGCGACCTGGCCATCGCGGTGATCCGTGAGGTCGGCGTCGACACGGGTGGCTGCAACATCCAGTTCGCCGTGCACCCGGACAACGGCCGCCTGATCGTCATCGAGATGAACCCTCGGGTGTCCCGGTCCAGCGCCCTGGCTTCCAAGGCCACCGGCTTCCCGATCGCGAAGATCGCGGCGAAGCTGGCCATCGGCTACACGCTCGACGAGATCGCCAACGACATCACCAAGGAGACCCCGGCGGCGTTCGAGCCCACGCTCGACTACGTCGTGGTCAAGGTGCCGCGGTTCGCGTTCGAGAAGTTCCCCGGCGCCGACGCCGAGCTGACCACGACCATGAAGTCGGTCGGCGAGGCGATGAGCATCGGCCGCAACTTCACCGAGGCGCTCGGCAAGGCCATGCGCTCGATGGAGGAGAAGCGGGTCGGCTTCTGGACCGGCCCTCCGGTCACCGGTGACCTGCTGGAGATGCTGGCAACCCCGCACGACGGCCGGCTCTACACAGTGGAGGCCGCGCTGCGCGCCGGCCACAGCATCGACGAGGTCAAGCAGGCCTCCGGCGGCATCGACCCGTGGTTCATCGACCAGATTCTGTACCTGGTGGAGCTGCGCACCGAGATCGAGGCCGCCCCCGTCCTCACCGCCGAGCTGCTCCGCAGGGCGAAGCGGGCAGGCCTGTCCGACCGCCAGCTGTCCGAGCTGCGCCCCGAGCTGGCCGGTGAGGACGGTGTCCGCCTGCTGCGCCACCGCCTGGGCCTGCGCCCGGTGTACAAGACGGTCGACACGTGCGCCGCCGAGTTCGCCGCGGCCACGCCGTACTACTACTCGACGTACGACCTGGAGACCGAGGTCGCCCCGTCGGACCGGCCGAAGGTCGTCATCCTCGGCTCCGGCCCGAACCGGATCGGCCAGGGCATCGAGTTCGACTACTCGTGCGTGCACGCGGTGATGGCGCTGCGCGAGGCCGGGTACGAGACCGTCATGGTCAACTGCAACCCGGAGACCGTCTCCACCGACTACGACACCGCCGACCGGCTGTACTTCGAGCCGCTGACCTTCGAGGACGTCCTCGAGGTCATCCACGCCGAGGACTCCTCCGGCAAGGCCTCCGGCGGGCCGGGCGTCGTGGGCGTGGTGGTCCAGCTCGGCGGGCAGACCCCGCTGGGCCTGGCCGCGAAGCTCAAGGCTGCCGGGGTGCCGATCGTCGGCACGTCCCCGGAGTCCATCCACCTCGCGGAGGAGCGGGGCGCGTTCGGCGCGCTGCTGGCCAAGGCGGGCCTGCCAGCTCCGAAGCACGGCATGGCCACCTCCTTCGAGGAGGCCAAGGCGATCGCCGACGAGATCGGGTACCCGGTCCTGGTCCGCCCGTCCTACGTTCTCGGCGGCCGGGGCATGGAGATCGTCTACGAGGACGTGGTGCTGGAGGCGTACATCGCCAGGGCCACCGAGATCTCGCCGGAGCACCCGGTGCTGGTCGACCGGTTCCTCGACGACGCGATCGAGGTGGACGTCGACGCGCTGTGCGACGCGACCGGCGAGGTGTACCTCGGCGGCATCATGGAGCACATCGAGGAGGCCGGCATCCACTCCGGCGACTCGGCGTGCGCCCTGCCCCCGATCACCCTCGGCGAGGCGAACATCACGATGATCCGGCGGCACACGGAGAAGCTGGCGCGCGGCATCGGGGTACGCGGCCTGCTGAACGTCCAGTACGCCCTCAAGGACGACATCCTCTACGTCCTGGAGGCCAACCCGCGCGCCTCGCGCACCGTGCCGTTCGTGTCGAAGGCGACCGCCGTACCGCTGGCCAAGGCCGCCGCCCGGATCGCTCTGGGCGCGACGGTCGCCGAGCTGCGGGCGGAGGGCATGCTGCTGGCCGAGGGCGACGGCGGCCACATGCCAGCCAGCGCGCCGATCGCGGTCAAGGAGGCCGTGCTGCCGTTCAAGCGGTTCCGCACGCCGTCCGGCCGGGGCATCGACACGCTGCTCGGCCCGGAGATGAAGTCGACGGGCGAGGTCATGGGCATCGACGTGGCCTTCGGGCACGCGTTCGCCAAGTCCCAGGCCGCGGCGTACGGCTCGCTGCCGACCAGCGGCACGGTGTTCATCTCCGTCGCCAACCGGGACAAGCGCGCGATGGTCTTCCCGGCCAAGCGGCTGGCTGACCTGGGCTTCGACCTGGTCGCCACGGCGGGGACGGCCGACGTGCTGCGCCGGCACGGCATCACCTGCCGGGTCGTGCCCAAGCACCTCGACAACGTCGAGGGCGTCCAGCACGCCGTCGAGCTGGTCGAGGCCGGCGAGGTCGATCTCGTGATCAACATCCCGGCCGGGTCGGGTGCCCGCGTCGACGGGTACGAGATCCGCTCCGCCGCCGTCGCGACCGAGACGCCCTGCATCACGACGGTCCAGGCCGCCGCTGCCGCCGTCATGGGCATCGAGGCACTGATCCACGGCGACCTGCGGGTCCGCCCGCTCCAGGAGCTGCACAAGGCCCTGCGGGGTTAGAACCTTCACCGTGTACCGGTGTGCCCGCCGCTGGATGGCGGCGGGCACACCGGCCGCACCCATGTCACCACATCGGTGAATTTTAGGATTAATGTCCGGAATGCCATGAGGCATGCCCGGGTACGACCACGGGCGGGGCTCGAGGTTAGCTCTGCCCTGCCCTGGGAACGGAGTTGCGGTGATCTACGAAAAGGCCCTCCGGCCGATGCTGTTCCGGATGAGTGGCGGCGACGCGGAAGAGGTGCACGAGTGGACGATGCGGCGGCTCGCCGGGATCTCCCGCAGGCCAGCCGCGCTCAGCGCGCTGCGCACGGTGTTCTCGGCCCAGGCTCCTAGGACGCTCTTCGGTGTGCGGTTCCCGTCACCCGTCGGCCTGGCCGCCGGGATGGACAAGGACGGCCGTGCCCTGCCGGCCTGGCCGGCTCTCGGCTTCGGCTTCGTCGAGGTCGGCACAGTCACCTGGCACGCGCAGCCCGGCAACGACCGCCCGAGGCTGTTCCGGCTGCGTGGCTCAGAGGCGATCATCAACCGGATGGGCTTCAACAACGCCGGGGCGCAGGCCCTGGCCGCCAAGCTGGCCGCTCTGGGGCCGCTGGGCGTCCCGCTGGGCATCAGCCTGGGTAAGTCCAAGGTCACGCCGCTTGAGGCCGCTGCTGAGGACTACGCGGCCTCTTACGCCGCCCTCAAGGATCACGGCGACTACTTCGCGGTCAACGTGAGCTCCCCGAACACCCCTGGCCTGCGCGCCCTGCAGGACAAGGACGCGCTGGGCGACATCCTGGCCGCGCTCCGTGGCGGCAAGCCCGTCCTGGTGAAGATCGCGCCGGACCTGACCGACCACGCGATCGCCGACCTGCTGGGTGTGTGCGCCGACCACGGCGTGGCCGGCCTGATCGCGACCAACACGACGCTGGGCCGTGGCGGCCTGGCGCCCTCCGACGAGCACCTGGCCAGCCAGGCCGGGGGGCTGTCCGGCAGGCCGCTGACCGGCCGGGCCCGCGAGGTGGTGTCCTTCGTGTCCCGGGAGACGGGCGGGCGGCTGCCCATCATCGGCGTGGGCGGGATCGGCTCCGCCGACGACGCGCTGCGCATGCTGGACGCGGGCGCGAGCCTGCTCCAGGTCTACACCGGCCTCATCTACCACGGCCCCGGCCTGGTCCGCAGCATCAACCGGGCCGTGGCCGCCCGCTCCTGAGAGGAACACAGATGGATTCCTTCGGTACCCGCCTGCACGCTGTGATGGCCGAGCGCGGCCAGCTCTGCGTCGGCATCGACCCGCACGCCCAGCTCCTGCACCAGTGGGGGCTGGCCGACGACCTGGCCGGCCTGGAGACGTTCAGCCGGACGGTCGTCGACGCGCTCGGCGACCAGGTGGCCGTGTTCAAGCCGCAGTCGGCGTTCTTCGAGCAGCACGGCTCGCGGGGGATCGCTGTCCTGGAAGATGTGATCTCCGCCGCCCGGGCGGCTGGCGCGCTCGTGCTGCTGGACGCGAAGCGTGGCGACATCGGCTCGACGATGGCGGCCTACGCCAGGGCATACCTGGATCCGGCCAGCCCGCTGGCTGTCGACGCGGTCACAGTGAGCCCGTTTCTGGGCTTCGGCTCGTTGAGTCCGATAATTGACACTGCGCGCCTGCACGGGGGTGGAGTTTTTGTGCTCGCGCTCACGTCCAACCCCGAGGGCCCGCAGGTCCAGCACGCCGTGGCGGCCGGCGGCCGGACGGTCGGCCAGCTGATGCTCGACGAAGTGGCTGCCCTCAATGCGGGTGCCGAGCCGCTGGGCAGCTTCGGGGTGGTGGTCGGTGCCACCATCGGGGACAGCGGGCACGATATTTCCGGACTTAATGGTCCATTTCTCGTCCCGGGCATGGGTGCCCAGGGTGGCCGTCCCGAGGACCTGCGCCGGATTTTCGGCGACTCCCTCGGCGCCGTCCTGCCCTCGTACTCCCGCGAGGTCCTGGCTGGCGGGCCGACCCCCGATGGCCTGCGCGCGGCGACGGCAAAGGCCCTCGAAGACTGCCGTTCAGCTCTGGCTGAATGAGTAACCCGCAAAAAATTGCGGGTCGCTATGCGAAGTTTGCCCGAGTTTGGACCCTCGGCCAGCCGCCTGTACAGCGATGATCACGCGGGGCTACGTTGCCGGAACAGGCTCCGGACCGCTAGGTTTCCGGCGCTGGTACCACCTTTCGCCTGTTCGTTGACCTAAGGAGACCTGGTGTCGCTCCCGTCGCTCACCCCTGAGCAGCGCGCTGCCGCCCTGGAGAAGGCAGCTGTTGTTCGTAAGGCCCGTGCCGAGCTGAAGGACAAGCTCAAGCGCGGCGAGACCACGCTCGGCGAGGTCATCGAGCTCGCTGACGCCGATGACGTCGTCGGCAAGCTCAAGGTGTCGGCCGTGCTCGAAGCACTGCCCGGCATCGGCAAGATCCGCGCCACCGCCATCATGGAGCGCCTGAAGATCGCTGACTCCCGTCGCCTCCGTGGCCTCGGCGAGCAGCAGCGCAAGGCACTTCTGGGGGAGTTCCCCGCGACCGGCAAGTGAGCGGTTGCTAGAAACACCTAGTGAGCTTTAGCGAAGACGCACGTCCGGCCGGGTGGCACGACGCACGGTTGCTGGTCCTCTCCGGCCCCTCAGGGGTCGGCAAGGACAGCGTGATCGAGTGGGTCCGTAGTCACCCGCACGAATTCTGGCTGTCGGTTTCCGTCACCACCCGGCCGCGACGGGCGTATGAGGTCGACGGGGAGCACTACTTCTTCGTCGACAACGCCGAGTTCGACCGGCTGCTGGAGTCAGGGCAGCTGCTCGAGTGGGCCGAGTTCGCGGGGAACAGGTACGGCACTCCCCGCAAGCAGGTGCACGCCAGGTTGTCCGAGGGCGTGCCGGTCCTGCTGAAGATCGATCTGCAGGGCGCCAGGCAGGTCAAGCTGGCCATGCCGGAGGCGCTGCTGGTGTTCCTCGCCCCGCCGAGCTGGGACGAGCTGGAGCGCCGCCTGCGCGGGCGTGGCACGGACGATGCCGAGACGATCGCGCACCGCCTGGAGCACGCCCGTGAGGAACTGGCCGCCGAGGCCGAGTTCGACGTGACCATCGTCAACGACTCCGTCGAGCGTGCGGCCGGCGAGTTGGTACAATTGCTCGATTCCGCATCCAGGACTCCCGTGAGTCACCGTCGATCCAGAGGTTGATCCGCTTTGTCTGGAACTGTTGCAAACCCGGTTGGTATCACGAACCCGCCGATCGACGAGCTGCTCGAGAAGACCTCGTCGAAGTACGCGCTGGTCATCTTCGGCGCGAAGCGCGCCCGCCAGATCAACGCCTACTACAGCCAGCTCGGTGAGGGCCTGCTGGAGTATGTCGGCCCGCTGGTGGAGACCACTCCGCAGGAGAAGGCCCTGTCGATCTCGCTGCGTGAGATCAACGCCGGCCTGCTGACCGCGGAGCCGACCGAGGGCTGAGCGCCCCCACAGCACCGGCTGCCCCGTGATCCAATAGGAGGATCGCGGGGCAGTGTCGTGTCTGGGTAGTGTCTGGGGGTTTGATGAACATCGTGCTGGGCGTGTCCGGCGGCATCGCGGCGTACAAGGCCTGTGAGCTGCTGCGCCTGCTGACGGAGTCGGGGCACAGTGTCCGCGTGGTCCCGACAGCGGCGGCGCTGGAGTTCGTGGGCGCGCCGACCTGGGCCGCGCTGTCTGGCCAGCCCGTGACGCCCGACCCGTTCGACGCGGTGCACGAGGTCCCGCACGTCCGGATCGGGCGGCAGGCCGACCTGGTCATCGTCGCCCCGGCAACGGCTGACCTGCTGGCGAAGGCCGCGCACGGCCTGGCTGACGACCTGCTGACCAACACGCTGCTGACGGCGACGAGCTGTCCGGTGATGTTCGCCCCGGCGATGCACACGGAGATGTGGGAGCACCCGGCGACGCAGGCCAACGTCGCGACGCTGCGGGCGCGCGGCAACGTCGTCGTCGAGCCGGCCGTGGGCCGCCTGACCGGCAAGGACACCGGCAAGGGCCGCCTGCCGGACCCCAGGGAGCTGTACGCGGTCGCGATGCGCCTGGCCCGCCGGGGCAGCCTCACGCCGGACCTGGCTGGCCGCCACGTGGTCGTCACGGCTGGCGGCACGCGTGAGCACCTCGACCCGGTCCGCTTCCTGGGCAACACGTCCAGCGGCAAGCAGGGCTACGCCTTCGCCACCACGGCGGTGGCGCGCGGCGCGCGGGTCACGCTGATCAGCGCGAACGTCTCGCTGCCCGTCCCGGCTGGCGTCGACCTGGTGACTGTCGTGTCGACAGCCCAGCTGCGCGACGCGGTCATCACCGCTGCCGCCGACGCCGACGCGATCGTCATGGCTGCCGCACCCGCCGATTTCCGGCCACTGCGTTATTCGGAACAGAAAATCAAGAAAACCTCATCCGGTACCGCGCCAGCGATCGAACTTGCGACCAATCCGGATATCGCCGCGGAACTGGGTTCGGCGAAACGCGCGGGGCAGCTGCTGATCGCATTCGCGGCCGAGACGAATGACGCGCTGGAGCACGCCCGGGGCAAACTCGTGCGTAAGAAAGCCGACTTGATCGTGGTGAACGAGGTCGGGGAGGGCCGGGCATTCGGCACAGACGACAACACAGTGGTCGTGCTGCATCCCGACGGTACCCAGGCAAAGATCGCATCAGCCCCCAAAGAGGAAATCGCTGACGCGGTCTGGGATATTGTCATACCTCTGTGGTAGGGATTACAGGCGCGCCCCGAGCGTGCCATCTAGGGCCGGACCACGTACCGGCGCTAGACTTACTCAAAGTCGTCAAACCCTGGTAGGAGAGCTGTGGCACGCCGCTTGTTCACGTCCGAGTCGGTGACCGAGGGCCACCCGGACAAGATCGCTGACCAGATCAGCGATGGCATCCTGGATGCACTGCTCGCCAAGGACCCGAAGAGCCGGGTCGCGGTCGAGACTCTGATCACGACCGGCCAGGTGCATGTCGCCGGCGAGGTGACCACGTCCGCCTACGCCGACATCCCGACCATCGTCCGCGAGACCATCCTGCGGATCGGCTACGACTCGTCCAAGAAGGGCTTCGACGGCGCTTCCTGCGGCGTGAGCGTGTCGATCGGCTCGCAGTCCGCCGACATCGCGCAGGGCGTCGACACCGCGATCGAGACCCGCAGCGGTGAGGCCGGCGACGAGCTCGACCTCCAGGGCGCCGGCGACCAGGGCATGATGTTCGGCTTCGCGTGCTCGGAGACGCCGGAGCTGATGCCGCTGCCGATCGCGCTGGCCCACCGGCTCGCCCGCCGCCTGGCCCAGGTCCGCAAGGACGGCACCGTTCCGTACCTGCGGCCTGACGGCAAGACCCAGGTCACCGTGGAGTACGACGGCCTGCGGCCCGTCCGGCTCAACACGGTCGTCGTGTCCTCCCAGCACGCCCCGGACATCTCGCTCGAGTCGCTGCTCACCCCGGACATCCGCGAGCACGTGATCGCGCCGGAGATCGAGGCGCTGGGCCTGGAGACCGACGGGTACCGGCTGCTGGTCAACCCGACCGGGCGGTTCGAGATCGGCGGCCCGATGGGCGACGCCGGCCTGACCGGCCGGAAGATCATCGTCGACACCTACGGCGGCTACGCCCGGCACGGCGGCGGCGCGTTCTCCGGCAAGGATCCGTCGAAGGTGGACCGTTCCGCCGCGTACGCCACCCGCTGGGTCGCGAAGAACGTGGTGGCCGCCGGCCTCGCCGAGCGCTGCGAGGTCCAGGTCGCGTACGCGATCGGCAAGGCCCACCCGGTGAGCCTGTTCGTCGAGACCTTCGGCACCGAGACCGTCCCGGTCGAGCGGATCGAGAAGGCCATCCAGGAGGTCTTCGACCTGCGCCCGGCCGCGATCATCCGTGACCTCGGCCTGCTCCGCCCGATCTACCAGCAGACCGCTGCGTACGGCCACTTCGGCCGCGAGCTGCCGGATCTGACCTGGGAGCGCACGGACCGGGTATCCGACCTGAAGTCGGCCATTAGCTAGTGCCTAGCCAGTGCCGACCCGCTGAGTGAAAATCTGAGCTGCGCAACGCAAAAGCCCGTGTACAACCAGTACACGGGCTTTTGCGTTGCTTGTCAGATTTCCACTCAGCGGGCCACCTCGGGTTAGATCAAAAACCTAGGTCAAGTACATGCTGGTGGGGCCCTGGCCTGGGGTGTTGTGGCAGGTGTAGCGGAGGCCGGTGGTCTGGGCGATGAGGGTTAGGCAGCGGGCCATGGCCTGCTGGCCGTAGGCGTTGGGGTGGAAGGACTCCTGGCGGTCGCCGGGGGAGGACGTCCAGCCGGTGACCAGCCAGCGCACCCACTCGGAGGTGGCGCCGGCGGGCGGGTGGGTGCTGTCTGCCTGTGTACTGGCCTTCGCGCACACCTCGCGGCCGGCGAAGGCGTCGCGCAGGTCGAGGAACGTGACGCCCTTGGCGGTGGCCACCGAGGCGAGCGCGTCGGACAGCTGGCCGGTCAGGCGGTCGCGGGCCCAGTCGAGGTCGCCGTTCCAGAAGGGGCAGCCGCCGGTCGAGGTACGGGTCCAGCCGTACTCGCGGTAGCGGTTGTCCGCGCCCCGGGACAGCGGCGAGGGGTAGGACTGGAGCACGAACCGGTACGAGCCGGGAGCCTGGCCCGCGGAGGCGAGCGCGGCGCGTACCTCGTCGATGGCCTTGCCGACGTTGGCCCGCACGGTGGGCAGCAGGCTGTCGACGCCGGACTGCTCGCCGGGGTTGCAGTAGTAGTAGCCCATGTACGCGGTCACACAGCGCGTGATGATGTCCGCGAAGCCGAGGTCGTTGCCGCCGGCCGACAGCACGACGAGCTTGACGGTCCGGGTACGCGCGAGGCCGGCGAGCTGGTCGGCCTGCGGTGCCTCGCCCTTGAAGGACTGCCCGCCGTTGGAGGCGCGGTACACGTTGGCGGACGTGGCCCCGGAGCAGGCCAGGTTGATCCGCTCGTCGACGGCCAGGTCGGCGGCCAGCGCCGGGGCCACGTCGGAGCGGTGGCAGCCGGAGGCGTGCGTGGCGCCGTACACGCCGGCGGGGTCACCGGAAGCACGGTCGGTGCCGCCGGAAGTGGAGCCGGTGACGAGGCTGTTGCCCTGCCAGCGGCCGGCCTCACCGGAAATGAAGCTGTCACCAAGTGTGACTGCCACAGTGGATGGTTCCGCCATAGCCGTGCCGGGTACCAGGGCTGAGGCAATGGCGGCCATGACTGCGACGGTGAGCGCGAGGGGTTTGCGAGGCAAGGTAAATCTCCTGGTGGGCGGCCGGAAGTTACCGGGGAGTATGAGCCAGGTCACATCGAAGCGGCAAGATCGAAACCGTGCGCCCCTGGTTGCTTTCCGTGATGGGGGTGCGGGTCCGGCGGTAATGTCGCACGTGGGGTTCGCGCCATCCGTGCCGACGAGAGGGCAGTGCCATGGCTCTGCACAAGATCACTCCGCATCTGTGGTTCGACAAAGAGGCCGAGGAGGCGGCGGAGTTCTACTGCTCCGTCTTCCCCGAGTCGCGGATCACCAACAAGACAGTCCTGCGCGACACGCCGTCCGGTGACACGGCCGTGATGTCGTTCGACCTGTGGGGCTGCGGCTTCATGGGAATCAGTGCCGGTCCGCTGTTCACGTTCAACCCATCGGTTTCGTTCTTCGTGAACTTCGGCCCGCCGCACCAGAAGAGCGACGCCAAGGCGATGCTGGACGATGTGTGGGAGAAGCTGCACGGCGACGGCGGCAAGGCCTTGATGCCGCTGGGTGAGTATCCGTTCAGCGAGCACTACGGCTG
This sequence comes from Longispora albida DSM 44784, assembly GCF_000379825.1. Classification (GTDB taxonomy): domain Bacteria; phylum Actinomycetota; class Actinomycetes; order Mycobacteriales; family Micromonosporaceae; genus Longispora; species Longispora albida. The sequence continues at coordinate 58,343 of NZ_KB903825.1, read as the reverse complement.
GGTCCAGGACAAGTACGGCGTCTCCTGGCAGCTGATCCTGACCGGCGAGGATGGGGATGCCCGGCCGCCGATCGTGCCATCGCTGCTGTTCGTCGGGGACAGGTGCGGCCAGGCCGAGGAGGCGGTCGACTTCTACGTGTCCGTGTTCGCCGACTCGGAGAAGGGGCAGGCGGCCCACTACGGCGAGGGCATGGAACCCGACCGGCCAGGCACCCTGATGTTCGGCGACTTCAAGCTGATCGGCGAGTGGTTCGCCGCTATGGACAGCGCGCACGAGCACAAGTTCAGCTTCGGTGAGGCCATCTCGTTCCTGGTGCAGTGCGAGGACCAGAAGGAGATCGACTACTACTGGGAGAAGCTGTCCGCCGTCCCGGAGGCCGAGCAGTGCGGCTGGCTCAAGGACAAGTACGGCGTCTCGTGGCAGATCTCGCCGCGCGGCTTCGACGAGTGGATGGGCAAGGGCACCCGCGAGCAGATCGACCGGGTGACGCAGGCGTTCATGCCGATGAAGAAGCTCGACATCGCGACGCTGGAGAGGGCCTTCGCGGGAGACTGACGGTGGTGGCCGGGCCGGAGTGTCGGAGGTGTCTGGTAGGAACGGGGTGTGACCTCAGGGGATGGGCTGTTCGAGTTGCCGGCCGGCGAAGCCGTAGAGCCGCCGTCCGCCACGGTCACGGGCCGGGCAGGTAAGGGCGGTAAAGCCCCTGGTAAACGGGTCGCGGCCGAGGAGTTGCCGGTCGCCAGGGTGTGTGTGGACCTGCCGCTGCCGCATCTCGACCGGCCCTTCGACTACCTCGTGCCGTCCACTATGGATTCCAAGGTCACGGCCGGGAGCAGGGTGCGCGTCCGGTTCGCCGGGCAGCTGGTGGACGGGTTCGTGCTGGAGCGGGTCAGCGCCAGCGAGCACCCGGGCAACCTGGCCTTCATCGAGCGCGCCGTGTCAGCCGAGCCTGTCGCCGGGCCGGAGACCGCCAGGATGGCGCGGGCTGTCGCCGATCGGTATGCGGGGAATCTGGCCGATGTGCTGCGGCTGGCCATCCCGCCCCGGCATGCCCGGGCTGAGGGGCGTTCCCGTAAGGAGGCCGAGGCCGGGCCTCTGACCCTGCCCCCGGCCGACGGCTGGGTGGCGTATCCGGCCGGGGCCGCGTTCCTGAGAGCCCTGTCCGACGGGCGCGCGCCGCGTGCTGTGTGGACGGCGACGCCGGGCGAGGACTGGGCCGCCAGGTACGCGGAGGCGGTCGTCGCGACACTGGCCGGCGGCCGGGGCGCCATCGTGGTCGTCCCCGACGCCCGCGATCTGAACAGGCTGGACGCAGCCCTGACCGCGCTGGCTGGCCCTGGTCACCACGTCGCGCTGTCGGCGGCCACGGGGCCAGAGGAGCGCTACGCGAGGTACCTGCGGGTCAGCCGGGGCGAGATCCGCGCCGTCATCGGTACCCGGGCCGCGATGTTCGCCCCCGTCACCGGCCTCGGCCTGGTGGCCATCCTCGACGACGGCGACGACGTGCTCGCCGAGCCCCGCGCGCCGTATCCGCACGCGCGCGACGTGCTGCTGACCCGGGCCGAGCAGGACGGGGCCGGCGCGCTGGTCGGCGGGTACGCGAGGTCGGCCGAGGCCCAGCTGCTCATCGCGACCGGCTGGGCGAAGGAGCTGGCCGCGAGCAGGGAAGCGCTGCGCGCCCGCGCTCCCCGGGTCGTGCCCGCCGGCGACGACGCCGACCAGGCCAGGGATGCCGGTGCCGCGACGGCCCGGCTGCCCAGCGTCGCCTGGCGGGCCGCCCGCGAGGCGCTGGCCGCCGGGCTGCCGGTGCTGGTGCAGGTGCCCCGGCGGGGGTATGTGCCGTCGACGGCCTGCGCGACCTGCCGGGCTCCGGCGCGCTGCCCGCACTGCGCGGGGCCGCTGGCGCTGGAGTCCGCAGAGGCCGCCGCCTGCCGGTGGTGCGGGCGGGGCGCCGGGGGGTACCAGTGCCCGCAGTGCGGCGGGCGGCGGCTGCGCGCTTCGATCGTGGGTGCCCGGCGGACCGCCGAGGAGCTGGGGCGGGCCTTCGCCGGCGTGCCGGTCCGGACCTCGGGCCGGGGCGAGGTGCTCGACACCGTCCCCAGCGGACCGTCCCTCGTGGTGGCCACGCCGGGAGCCGAGCCGGTCGCTGATGGCGGGTACGGGGCTGTGCTGCTGCTGGACACGTGGGCGCTGCTGACCCGGGCCGACCTGCGGGCGGCGGAGGAAGCGCTGCGGCGGTGGCTGTCGGCGGCGGCCCTGGCCCGGGCCGGCGGGACGGTCGTCGTGATCGCCGACGGTGCCGTCCCTGCCGTGCAGGCCCTGATGCGCTTCGACCCCGGCTGGCACGCCGCCAGGGAGCTGGCCGAGCGGGCGGAGCTGGGCTTCCCGCCAGCCGTCCGGGTCGCCAGCCTGACCGGCAGGCCGGAGGCCATCGAGGAACTTCTCGCCGCCGCCCACCTCCCCGAAGCCGCCGACCTGCTCGGGCCCGTGCCGGTCACGGGGGAGGAAGAGCAGGAGAGGCTGCTCATCCGGGTACCGCGAAGCCAGGGCCGGGCGCTGGCCGGTGCCCTGCACGGGGCGGCCGGGGTCCGCAGCGCGCACCGGGCGAAGGCTCCCGTGCGCGTACACATCGATCCTCTTGATCTGTTGTGACCCGGCGCCGCGTGCTGGTGCTGGTGAACGGCATTCCCGGTTCGGGAAAGTCGAGCCTGGCCCGTGCCCTGTCCGCCCGGACGGGACTGCCGCACCTCTCGAAGGACGACCTGAAGAACTACCTGGCCGGCCTGCACCCGGCAGAGCCGGAGCCCGCCGAGCTGAGCCAGCTGGCCGGGCAGGTCCTGTGGGACCTGGTGGCCGCACTGCCCGGCGGTGCCATCGTGGAGACGTGGTTCGGGCCGACCGGGCGGAGCGCCGTGCTCGGCGGTGCAGCCCGGGCAGGGTTCCCGGCCGGGAGCATCGCCGAGGTGTGGTGCGAGGTGCCGGCCGATGTCGCGCGCCGGCGGTTCACGGCGCGCCTCGGCTCGGCGGACCGCCCGGCCCGGCTGGATCACGGCGGCCGCGAAGCCGGTTACTGGGCGGGCCTGGTCACCGCCGCGCCGCTGGGCATCGGGCAGGTGATCCGGGTGCCCACCTGCGAGCCTGTGCCCGAGACGGTGCTTGGGCAGCTGGTCGATGTGGTGAATGCGCTGCGGGAGTCATCGTCGGTGCGTGATGGGCATGGCGGCGAGTGCGAGGGCGACCAGGGCCGCGGCGGTGAGGAAGGTGACGCGCATGCCGGTCGCCACCGCTTCGGGTGCCGCTGAGGTCATGTCGCTGGTGGAGGCGGCCACCGCGAAAACCGCGCCCATGACCGACGCGCCGGTGATCAGGCCGAGGTTGCGGGAGAGGTTCAGCACGCCGGAGATGACGCCGCGCCGCTCGGGGGCGGCACCCGCCATGACCGAGGTGTTGTTCGCGGTCTGGAAGAGGGCATAGCTGGCCGTGGTGAGGATCAGCGATCCGGCGTACCCGGCCACGCCGGAACTCCGTGGCATGGCAGCCAGCAGCAGTGACCCGGCGAGGATGCCGGCCAGGCCAGCCGTGGTCATCCGGCCCGCGCCGAGCCGGTCGGCGAACCGCCCGGCCGCCGAGCTGGTCAGTGCCGTGACGGCCGGGCCTGCGGACATGACCAGGCCGGTCAGCGCTGCGGGCAGCCCCAGGCCACGGGTCAGGTAGAACGGGCCGACGACCAGGGTCGCCATCATCACCGTGGAGACGAGCGCGCTGGCCAGCAGGCTGCCGGTCAGCGCTGCGCTGCGGAAGGCCGTCAGGTCGAGCAGCGGGGACGCGGCGCGCGTTTGGACCCGGACGAACAGCGCCGTGCCGAGCGCCGCCGCGACGAGCAGCGCCGCGTTGCCGAGGCCGAAGGAGCCACGGCCGGTGGTCATCGCGAGGGCGTAGGCGGCGAGAGTGCCGGCGAGGATCGCGGTACCGAGGTGGTCGAAGCGGGGCCGGGTGCCGCTGGGAGCCTGCTCGGCGGGCAGGTGGCGGCAGGTCAGGAACAGGGCCAGCACGCCGAGGGGTACCGGAGCCAGGAACACCGCCCGCCAGCCCGGCCCCGCCAGCAGCAGCCCGCCGAGCGAAGGGCCGGCCGCCGTGCCGATCGCCGACATGGTGCCCAGCAGGCCCATCGCCCTGCCGGTCCGCTCCTTCGGTACGGCGGCCCCGGCCAGCGCCATCGTCAGGGCCATCATCACCGCCGCTCCGGCGCCCTGAACGGCTCTGGCCGCGATCAGGGTGCCGAGCGCCGGGGCGAGTCCGCACAGGACTGACGCGCCCGTGTACAGGGCCAGGCCGCCCACGAGCAGCCTGCGCCGTCCGGCCAGGTCACCGAGGCGGCCGGCGCTGACGATCAGTGCGGTGATCGCGAGCAGGTACGCCAGCACCACCCACTGCACCGCCTGGAACGGGGCCGCGAACGCCTCGGCCAGGGCAGGCAGGGCGACGTTGGCGATGCTGGTACCGAGAGACGCCAGGAGCATCGAGAGCGCGAGCCCGCCCAGTCCCCACTGGACGGGCCGCGCGGTGGTGGCGACTGTGGTCATCGGCGGCGGGCGACCAGGACGACATCGCGGGCGGTGGCCTCGCGGCCCGCCCTGTCCGCAGTGGAACGCTCACGGATCTCGGCCGTGTGGATGTCCCAGACCGCCGGGTCGAGCTCCCCGGAGACCTCTTCGACGGTGAACAACGGAATCAGGTGCGGCCGGGTTCCGTGCGTGTTCCCGTTGTCGTGCTGAGGTCCATGGCCAGCCCCGTGGCCGCCGCCGTGGGCTGGGTCGGAAGGGTCGTGGCCGACGAGCAGCAGGGTGCCGCCCGGGGCCACGGCCTCGGCCAGCCGGCTGAACAGCGCCTGCCGTTCCGCAGCGGGCAGGTGCAGGTACTGGGCTGACACCAGGTCATAGGTCCCGGAGGCAGGCGGCTCGGAACGCAGGTCGGTCTGCGTCCACGTGATCCGGCCCGCGACCTCGGCCCCAGCCTCGGCGGCGTGCGCTGCGCCCCGGTCGAGTGCCGTGCTCGCGAGGTCCACGGCGGTGACCTGCCAGCCGTGGCCGGCCAGCCAGATGGCGTCGCCGCCCTCGCCGCAGCCGGCGTCGAGTACCCGCCCAGGGGTGAGCCGGCTTGCCTCCGTGACGAGCTGGGCGTTGGGCCTGCCGCTCCACAGCGCCGGGCGGGAGCGGTACCAGTCCTCCAGCGCCTCGCGCTCGAAGAAGGTGCCGGTGCGGTGCCGGTACTGGTGGACGGCGTCGTAGGTGTCCTCGTTCACCAGTTCCATATTGATCATCGAACCGGCCTTGGTCCCGGCCGCGGCGGCCGTGATCACCTGTGCGCTCAGGTCGGCCACGTTGCCGGCCACCCACACGCCCGGCACGCTGGTCTTCCCGGCCGGATCAGCCGGTACCTGGCTGCCGATCACCTGCCCGCCGAACTCCACGTCAGCGGCGGCGAGCCCGAGCGAGCCGAGCAGCGGGGAACCGGCCGCAGGAGACGGCGCGACGACCAGCGCGTCGAGCGGCACCACCTCGCCAGAGGCCAGCTTCACGCCGGTCAGCCGGTCGCCGGTCACCTCGACGGACCCGGCCGGGCCGGGCACGACCCGGATGCCGCGTGCCGTCAGGCGGAGGGCCTGGGCCTCGTCCGGTTCCGGGGCGCCGTGCAGGATGACGGTCACGTGCTCGCTCCACTGCCGCCACACCTCGGCCTGGTGCCAGGCGACCGGCCCGGTGGCCAGGACGCCGATCCGCTGGTCGCGGACCTCGTACCCGTGGCAGTACGGGCAGTGCAGCACGTCGCGCCCCCAGCGGCCGGCCAGGCCGGGTACGTCCGGCAGCCCGTCGGTCACGCCGGTCGTGATCAGCAGGCGGCGGGCGCGGACCGACCGGCCGCCGTCCAGCGTCACGACGAAGCCGTCCCGGTGCCTGCTCGCCGACTCGACGGTGCCCGTGACGATCTCGGCGCCGTAGGAGGTGACTTCCTTCCGGCCGATCTCGTACAGCTCCGCCGGGGGAGTGCCCTCCCGGCCCAGGTACGCGTGGACGTGACCCGCTGGGGCGTTGCGCGGCCGGCCGGCGTCGACGACGAGCACCGAGCGGCGGGCCCTGGCCAGCGCCAGCGCGCCACCGAGCCCGGCCGCGCCGCCCCCGGCCACCACGACGTCGTACTTCTCTTCCATCTGTGATCTCCCTTCCGTCTGCCTTGAGAGGTCCTAACTCCATGACTGGCGGCGCTCTGCCGGCTCCAGAAGACGACCGGACTGCGCCGAATTCCAGGGCGGATACAACACCGGTATCCGCCCTGGAATTCGGCTTGCCGCTCGCCTCCTGGAGCTCGCCATAGCACCACCGTCATGGAGTTAGGACCTCTTACAGTGCAACGCTCTGCCGGTACGGCAAAGTAATGTTGCTGATATGGCAAACGATGATCCGGAGATCCTCGCCTCGGTCGGGCCACGCCTGCGGGAGCTGCGTAAACGGCACGGCATCACTCTCAGCCAGCTCGCGGAGAGCACCGGCGTCTCGGTCAGCACCCTGTCGCGGCTGGAGTCCGGGGAGCGCAAGCCGACCCTGGAACTGCTGCTGCCGCTGGCCCGCGCCTACCAGGTACCCCTCGACGAGCTGGTCGGCGCGCCGCCGGTCGGCGACCCGCGCGTGCGGCTGAAGCCGGTGACCCGGCACGGCTCGACGATCGTCCCGCTGACCCAGCAGCCGGGCGGGCCGCAGGCGTACAAGATGGTGATCCCGGTGACCCGGTCCGAGCCGGAGCCACGCACCCACGAGGGCTACGAGTGGCTGTACGTCCTGCGGGGAAAGCTCCGCCTCGTCCTGGCCGAGCATGACCTCGTGCTCAAGGCCGGCGAGGCTGCCGAGTTCGACACCCGGGTGCCGCACTGGTTCGGCAGCACCGGCGACGAGCCGGTCGAGATCCTCAGCCTCTTCGGCCCCCAGGGCGAACGCATGCACATCAGAGCCAAGCCCAAAACCAGTACAAGATAAAGCTTTTGATCTAAAGCTCTTGATCTAACACGAAGTGGCCCGCTGAGAGCGAATCTGGCAAGCATCGGGGCCTCCCACGTACCGGTGTTGTACGTGGGAGGCCCCGATGCGCAGTCCAGATTCGCTCTCAGCGGGTCCAAACGGCCTAGTGCCAGATTCTTAGGGTTACTTTGCCTGTGGTGCTGCTCAGCCGGCTGATTCCCGCCAGGCAGTTCTGGAGGTCCACAGCCGACCCGACCTGCTGCTCGAACGAGCGGCTGCCGGTGAACAGCCCGCCGATCACCTGGCCGCTGAGCGTCACCGTCAGCGTGCTGCCGGAGATGCTGGCGGTGCGGGTGGCCTGGATGGTGCTGCTCTGGCCGTTGTTCCAGTGGATCGTGTACGTCATCACGAAGGTCTGGAGCACCATCTGGCACTGGTCGTTCATGTTGACCGTGATGTTGGTGAACCCGTAGGACAGGTTCGACGTCTGGGACGTGCACGGCCTGTATGTGGTCTTGTACGTGAGCGTCGTCGGGGCGAGCACCGTCGTGAGGGGCGGGTTGAAGGCCGTCACGTTGTAGCTCGGCGGCACACAGCTCGCGTCGATCACCGCGGCCTGGGCCGGGGTGGCGAGCGCCGCGACGCTGCCGGCGACGGCGAGCAGGATTGCGGCAGCGGTTCTGGCTAGCCGGACCATTATGGTCCTCCGATCCGATGTGGAGGGTTGGAGCGACGGGTGGATCGATGCCTGACTATAGGGAAACCGGATGATCAGATATAGATGAATGTCGCAGTGTGGCATGCCTGCCAATGCGATCAGGAATAAGTGATCTCCGAGCTGCCTATTAGGCTCTCGCCATGCGCCTGGAAAAGATCGCGGATGTGGCCGAGGCTGTTTCCGCAACATATGCCGTCCGGCATGATATCGACCGTAATGATTCCTGGTACCTGCTCAAACTCCATGAGGAGGTCGGCGAGCTGACCCAGGCCCACCTCATGCGCTCCGGTCAGGCCCGCGACAAGGGGTACTCGGCGGCGCAGCTGGACGAGGCCTTCCGCTCCGAGCTGGCCGACGTGCTCTGCCAGCTGCTCGTCCTGGCCCGGCACCACGGCGTCGACCTGGCGGCCGAGGTGGAGCGCAAGTGGGGCCCGTGGCACCCGGACCGGCTGGACGCTTCCGGCGGGCTGCGGGATCGGCTGTCAGAATGACGTCTTGACTGGCGTCATCAAAGCCGTCATTGTGAAGTCATGATGACGACTGAGCTGACCGTGCCCGGCTCCGGCCTGCCAGCGGTGATCCGGGAACCGTCCGGCCCGGCCCTCGGCGGCGTGGTCACACTCCACCCGGCCAGCAATCCCGGCCGTGACCAGCCGATCTTCCGGCACCTGGCCGAGACGCTCGTGCCGGCCGGGTACGCCGTCCTCAGCTACGACCGCCGCCAGCACGCCGCCGGTGACGTCCCGTTCGGCGTGCAGGCGGCCGACGCCCGGGCCGCGCACGAGGTACTTCGTGCCCGGCTCGGCGGCGCGCCCTGCGGATTCTGGGCGTACAGCCAGGGCTCGTGGCCGGCCGTGATCGCCGCCGCCGAGGACCCGGGCATCGCGTTCCTGGCGCTGGTCGGCGGGCCGGGAGTGAGCCCGGCAGAGCAGATGCGGTACTCCACGGCCGAGGCGCTTCGCCGTCGCGGGTTCGGCGCGGCCGACATCGCCGAGGCGCTCACCGCGCGGCTCGCGATGGAGCGGCTGCTGCGCGGGACTCTGGGGCGGGCGGAGGCGGAGATCGTGCTTGGCGGGTACAAGGAAAAAGAATGGTTCCCGCACTGCCACCTGCCGGCGGAAATCCCGCCGGGGCCGCTTTCCTGGCCAGACATGGATTTCGATCTGGAACCATTCCTGAGGCGGGCCGGGCAGCCGGTATTGCTGATCTATGGCGAGGACGAGGAATGCGTGCCGGTCGCGGCCAGCATCGACACCTGGCACCGCACCGGCAACCCCGCACTGGAGATCGCCGTGCTGCCCGGGCTCGGCCATTTCCCGGGCGACCGGGCCACCGGCACGCTGAGCCCGGAATACACGAAAGTCCTGGCTACCTGGTTCGGCTCGCTGTCACCAGGGCGCTGAACAGGCGCAGGTCACGGGACTGCTCCGGATGCCACTGCACGCCCAGGTGGAAGGGCAGGCCCGGGTCCTCCAGCGCCTCGATCACCCCGTCGTCAGCCCAGCCCGTGACGGCCAGCTTGCCCGGGTCGGCCACCGACTGGTGATGGTAGGAGTTGATCTCCTCACCCGCTCCGAGGATCGCGTGCACCCGCGAACCCGGTTCGAAACGCGCCTGGTGCCTGCCGAAGACACCGCGCTGCGGCAGGTGCCGCACGCCGCCGATCAGCTCCGGCAGGTGCTGGTGCAGCCGGCCTCCGGTGTGGACGGCCATGAGCTGCATGCCCCGGCAGATACCGAGGACGGGCAGCTCGCCTGCCGCGGCCAGCAGGGCCAGCTCCCCGGCGTCGCGGTCGGCGCGCGTCATGGTCTCCGGGTGCGGCTCCGCGCCGTACAGGGCGGGGGACACGTCGGCCCCGCCCGTCAGCACCAGCCCGTCGAGCCGGGACAGGATCGCCGGGTCGGGATCGGGCGGCAGGACGACCGGGTGGCCGCCGGCCTCCCGGACGCACTCGGTGTAACTGTGCGGGATGACGACCGCCGTGGTGTCCCAGGCCAGCCAGCGGGCGGGCTCCACATACGCGGTGACACCGATCACGGGCCTCATAGCGGGGTCACGTACGCCCCGGTGATGCCGCCGTCCACGACGAACGACGACGCGGTGACGAACGAGGCGTCGTCGCTGGCCAGGAACGCCACGGCCGCCGCGATCTCCTCCGGCTCGGCGAACCGCCCGGCCGGCACGTGCACGAGCCGCCGGGCCGCCCGCTCCGGGTCGGCGGCGAACAGCTCCCTGAGCAGGGGAGTGTTCACCGGCCCCGGGCACAGCGCGTTGACCCGGATACCCTGCCGGGCGAACTGCACACCCAGCTCCCTGCTCATCGCGAGCACCCCGCCCTTCGAGGCGGTGTAGGAGATCTGCGAGGTCGCCGCGCCCATCAGCGCCACGAACGACGCGGTGTTGATGATCGAGCCCCTGCCCTGGGCGAGCATGTGCGGGATGGCGTACTTGCAGCCCAGGTACACGCTCGTCAGGTTGACCCGCTGCACCCGCTCCCACGCGTCGAGCCCGGTGTCCAGGATGGAATCGTCGTCGGGCGGGGAGATCCCCGCGTTGTTGAACACGATGTCCAGCGAGCCCAGCTCGGCTGCCGTCTCCGCGAACAGGTCACGGATGCCGTCCTCCGAGGTCACGTCCACCTCGCGGAACACGCCCCCGGCCTCCTGCGCCGCGGCCTTGCCAGCCTCCGGGTTGATGTCCACCACGACGACCCGCGCGCCCTCGGCCGCGAACCGCCGCACCGTCGCCAGCCCGATCCCGCTGCCCCCGCCGGTCACCACGGCGACCCTGCCGTCCAGCCGCATCTACGCCTCCTCAACACTCATGAACACGTTCCTGACCTCGGTGAACCCGGCCAGCGCGTCCGGCCCGAGCTCGCGGCCCAGACCGGACTGCTTGACCCCGCCGAACGGCGTCCAGTACCGGACGGACGAGTGTGAGTTCACGCTGAGCGTCCCGGCCTGGACGGCCCGCGCCACGCGGACCGCCCGGCTGGCGTCGCGCGTCCACACCGAGGCCGACAGCCCGTACTCGGTGTCGTTGGCCAGCTCCACAGCCTCCGCCTCGTCCGTGAACGGCCGGACCGACACCACGGGGCCGAAGACCTCCTCGTGCCAGGCCCGGTCGCGGCCGGCGGACTCCAGCACCGTCGGCGGGTACCAGAAACCGGGCCCCTCGGGCACCGTGCCCTGGAACAGCGGATCGTCCACATAGGACGCGACCTTGTCCCGGTGCGCGGCGGAGATCAGCGGGCCCATCTCGGTCTCGTCCAGCCCCGGCTGGCCGACCCTGACCCCGCGCACGGCCGGCTCCAGCAGGGCGAGGAACTTGTCGTACACGCTGGCCTGCACGAGCAGCCGCGAGCGCGCGCAGCAGTCCTGCCCGGCGTTGTCGAAGACGGCGTACGGCGCGGTGGCCGCAGCTCGTTCGAGGTCGGCGTCGGCGAAGATGATGTTCGGGTTCTTGCCGCCCAGTTCCAGGGTCAGCCGCTTCACCTGGTCCGCGCACCCGGCCATGATCCGCTTGCCGACAGCAGTGGAACCGGTGAAGCAGATCTTGCGGACGAGCGGATGCGTCACGAACCGCTGCCCGGCGATCGAACCGGCCCCGGGCAGCACGGTGAACACCCCTTCCGGCAGGCCGGCCTCCAGGCCCAGCTCGGCCAGCCGCAGCGCCGTCAGCGGAGTCGCCTCGGCCGGCTTGAGCACGACGGTGTTGCCCGCCGCGAGCGCCGGAGCGAGGCCCCAGCCCGCGATCGGCATCGGGAAGTTCCACGGGACGATCAGCCCGACGACGCCCAGCGGCTCGGCGAAGGTGAAGTCCAGCCCGCCCGGCACCGGGATCTGCCGCCCCACCAGCCGCTCCGGCGCGCCGGAGTAGTAGTCGAGCACGTCGCGCACATTCCGCGCCTCCCACCGGGCATTGCTGATCGTGTGCCCGGCGTTGCGTACCTCAAGCTGGGCGAGCTCCTCCACGTGCTCGTCCACGAGCACGGCGAACCGGCGCAGCAGCCGGGCCCGGTCACCGGGCGCGACGGCACGCCACGACCCGAACGCCTCGTGCGCCCGCCTGATCGCCTCGTCCGTCTCCGCCAGGCTCGCCAGCGGCACGTCCCCGATGAAGTCCTCAGTGGACGGATCAACCAGCCTCACAGCCGCTCGAACCCCCTGACCAGCTCCCAGTCGGTCACCGCCGCGTCGAACGCCGCCAGCTCCACCCGCGCCATGTTCGCGTAGTGCGCGGCGACCTCCGCCCCGAAGGCCTCCTTCACCAGCGGCGAGGACTCCCACAGCGCGAGCGCGTCCCGCAGGGTCGGCGGCACGACGGGGGAGTCGGAGCCATACGCGTTACCAGCGAACTCCTCCTGCTCCGGCGCCGCCCCCAGCAGGCCGTGCAGCGCCCCGGCCACCATCCCGGCCAGGGCCAGGTAGGGATTCACGTCGGCGCCGGGCACCCTGTTCTCCACGCGGAGCGAGACGTCGTGGCCGACGACCCGCAGCGCGCACGTCCGGTTGTCGCGGCCCCAGCGCAGCGCGGTCGGGGCGAAGGAACCCGGCTGGTACCGCTTGTAGGAGTTGATGTTCGGCGCGTAGAGCAGCGCGAAGTCCCGCATCGTCGCCAGCAGCCCCGCCGTGATCCGTGGCAGCAGCCGCTCGGTCACCGCCTCCTCCTCCGCCCACAGGGAGAAGTGGATGTGGCAGGAGTTGCCCTCCCGCTGGTTCGGCTTGGCCATGAAGGTCAGGCTCATGCCCTCCTGGGCCGCGATCTCCTTCGAGCCGGTCTTGTAGAGCACGTGCTGGTCGGCCGTGGTCAGCGCCTCGTCGAACCGGAAGGCGATCTCGTACTGCCCGAGGTTGCACTCGCCCTTCGCGCTCTCCGGGCTCAGCCCGGCAGCCGCCATCTGGGTGCGGATCCGGCGCAGGAGGGGCTCCGCCGGGGAGGTGCCGAGAATGGAATAGTCCACATTGTACCCAGTGGCGGGGCGCAACCCCTGGTAACCGGCCTCCCGCGCCTCCGGGTAGGAGTCCCGGTACAGCACGAACTCCAGCTCCGTCCCCGCCTTCGCCGTGTACCCGGCCTCGCGCAGCAGCCCGAGCTGCCGCTGGAGGATCCGGCGCGGGCTGACCTCGACGGGGTGGCCGTCCGGGTGCTCCAGGTCGGCGAGGACCAGCACGGAGCCCGGCAGCCACGGCAACGGGCGCAGCGTGCCCAGGTCGGGCCGCATGGCCAGGTCGCCGTATCCGCTGTCCCACGAGGACAGCGCGTAGCCGTCCACCGTGTTCATCTCCACGTCCACGGCGAGCAGGTAGTCGCAGCTCTCCGCGCCGTGCCCGAGGACGGTGTCCAGGAAGAACGGCGCGTGGAACCGCTTGCCCTGCAACCGGCCCTGCATGTCGGTGATCGCGACGACCACGGTGTCGATCGCTCCGCTGGCGACCCCGGCTCTCAGCTCGGAGAGTTCCATGTGCACACCCTAGGGCCGATTTAAGATCAAATGAACGCCCCGGTACCCACTCCCGGCGCGCCGCGAAGATCACGCCTCTAGACTGTGCCGGTGCGCCTAGTCTTCGCCGGTACCCCCGAGGTCGCCCTCCCAGCACTCGACGCGATCGCCGCCTCCGGCCGCCACGAGATCGCCGCCGTGCTGACCAGGCCGGACGCGCCGGCCGGGCGGGGCAAGAAACTCATGCGCTCCCCGGCGGGGGCGTGGGCCGACGAGCGTGGCATCGAGGTGCTGACCCCGGTGAAGCCGCGCGAGCCCGGGTTCCAGGCCAGGCTCGCCGAGATCGCCCCCGACTGCGTGCCCGTCGTCGCCTACGGCGCGCTCGTGCCGCAGGCCGCGCTCGACATCCCCCGGCACGGCTGGGTCAACCTGCACTTCTCCCTCCTCCCGGCCTGGCGCGGCGCGGCACCCGTGCAGCACGCGCTGTGGCACGGCGACGAGGTGACGGGGGCGAGCGTCTTCCAGCTCGAAGCCGGGCTCGACACCGGCCCGGTGTTCGGTACCCTCACCGAGACCATCCGCCCGTCCGACACGTCCGGCGACCTCCTGGCCCGGCTCGCGGTCGACGGCGGCAAGCTCCTGGTCGACGTGCTGGACGGGATCGAGGCCGGCGCGCTGCGCGCGGTACCCCAGCCGGCCGACGGCGTCACCCTGGCTCCGAAGATCACGGTCGCGGACGCCGAGGTGGCCTGGGCCGAGCCGGCCTTCGCCGTCGGGCGGCGGGTGCGAGCCTGCACCCCGGCACCGGGAGCCTGGACCACCTTCCGGGGTGAACGGGTCAAACTGGGGCCAGTTAGCCTGGGTACGGGCATCAGCCTGGACGCGGGCGTACTCGCCCCTGGCGAGATCAGGATCGTCGGCAAGAACGACGTGCACATAGGGACGGGAACGACATCAGTACTTCTGGGCGAGGTCAGGGCGCAGGGCAAGAAGCCGATGGCGGCCGGGGCGTGGGCGCGCGGCGTCCGGATCGAGGCGGGCGAGCACCTGGGCTGAACCAGCCACCCCGCGACGACCGGGGCTACGGCGGCCGGTCCGACGACCGCGGCGGCCGTGGCTACCAGGGCCGGGACGACCGGGGTTACCAGGGCCGCGACGACCGCGGTGACCGTGGCGGGCGCAACGCTCGCGCTGACCGCTCGCGGCTCGACGAGCCCCGCCTGATCGCCTTCGAGACGATCCGCGCGGTGAGCCGCAACGACGCCTACGCGAACCTCGCGCTCCCCGCGCTGCTCCGTGACCGCCGCGTCGGCGGGCTCGACGCAGCCTTCGCGACCGAGCTGACCTACGGCACGCTGCGTTCCCTCGGCACCCTCGACAAGATCATCGAGCGGGTGACCGACCGGGAGCCGGACCCCGAGGTCCTCGACGCGCTGCGCATGGGCGCCTACCAGCTGCTCTACACCCGGGTCGCCCCGCACGCCGCCGTGGACACCACGGTCACGCTGGTCCGCGACGCGGCCAACGAGGGCGCCGCCAAGTTCGCCAACGCCGTCCTGCGCCGGATCGCCGAGCGCGACCTCGACGCGTGGCTGAGCGAGATCGCACCCGGTGACAGCCTGGCCGACCTGGCCGTCCGCACCGGGCACCCGGAGTGGATCGTCCGCGCGTTCATGGAGGCGCTCGGCGGGGACCAGGCCGAGGCAGAGCGGGCGCTCGCCGCGGACAACGAACGCCCGCCCGTGCACCTGGCCGCCCGGCCGGGCCGGATCAGCCAGGAAGAGCTGGTCGAGATCACCGGCGGCGAGCCGGGCCGCTGGTCGCCCTACGCTGTGTACCTGCCCAGCGGCGACCCCGGTGCACTGCACGCCGTCCGCGTCGGCCAGGCCCACGTCCAGGATGAGGGCAGCCAGCTCGTCGCCACCGCCGTCGCGAACGTGCCGGTCGAGGGCCGCGACGACCGCTGGCTCGACCTGTGCGCAGGCCCCGGCGGCAAGGCGGGCCTGCTGGGCTCGATCGCGGCCGGCCGGCAGGCCGACGTGCTCGCCGTCGAGGTCACCGAGCACCGGGCCCACCTCGTGGAGAAGGCCACGCGCGGCCTGCCCGTCTGGGTGAAGCACGCCGACGGCCGCACGGTCGGCGAGGACCCGGATCTGGTGGAGGAGGGCTTCGACCGCGTACTGGTCGACGCGCCCTGCACCGGCCTCGGCGCGCTCCGCCGCCGCCCGGAGGCCCGCTGGCGCCGCCAGCCCTCCGACCTGCCCGCGCTCGGCAAGCTCCAGCGGGAGCTGCTGGCTGCCGCGCTGCGCGCTGTGCGGCCGGGTGGCGTCGTCGGGTACGTGACGTGCTCGCCGCACGTCACCGAGACCCGGATGACGGTGCTGGAGACGCTGCGCCGCAGCCCGGTACCGGCCGAGCTGCTGGACGCCCGCGAGTGGCTGCCGGGCGACCTGCCGCACCTCGGCGAGATGGTGCAGCTGTGGCCGCACCGGCACGGTACCGACGCCATGTTCCTGGCGATCCTCCGCCGGAGGTAGGTACCCGCAGGGTCCACGGGCGCGGGAGCCGAAAGATCAAGACACGCGCCCGTGACACTGCTCACGGGTGAACGCCAGGCAACGCTCCGTAGAATGCAGGCGTGTCCTACGTGATCGCGCCGAGCATCCTGTCCGCTGACTTCGCGCACCTCGCCGACGAGGTGCGCTCGATCGAGGGGGCCGCGGACTGGGCGCACGTGGACGTCATGGACAACCACTTCGTGCCCAACCTGACCTTCGGGCTCCCGGTCGTCAAGAGCCTGCTGGCCGCGACGTCCCTCCCGCTGGACTGCCACCTGATGATCGAGGACCCGGCCCGCTGGGCTCCCGGTTACGCGGAGGCCGGCGCGTACAACGTGACCTTCCACGCCGAAGCGAGCCGTGACCCGGCAGCGGTCGCCAGGGACATCCGGGCCGCTGGCTCGCTGGCCGGGCTGGCCATCGACCGCGACACGCCGCTGGAGCCGTACCTGGAGATCCTGCCGGCCTTCGACACCCTCCTGATCATGACGATCAAGGCCGGGTTCGGCGGGCAGGCCTTCATCCCCGAGCTGCTGGACAAGGTCCGGCAGGCCCGCAAGCACGTGGCGGCCGGGCACCTGTCGATCCGGATCGAGGTGGACGGCGGGATCAACGCCGACACCATCGGCCTGGCTGCCGAGGCGGGGGCTGACGCCTTCGTCGCCGGTACCGCCGTGTACGGCGAGGCCGACAGGGCAGCTGCGGTGGCCTCCCTGCGCGACCTGGCGTTAGCGGCGGCGCAGTCTCGATGATCAGGGTTGTCCGGCGGAGCACGCTGCGGGAGCTGCGCGAGGCGTCCCCGCTGACCGGGCTGCCGGGCAACACGCGGATCCGCAGGGAGCTGTCCGGGCGGATCTCCGCGCACCAGCCGTTCGCGCTGTGCCACCTGGACATCGACCGGTTCAAGAGCGTCAACGACACGTACGGCTTCGTGCGCGGCGACGAGCTGATCCTGCTGCTCGCCGCCGTGCTGCGCCGGACGGCCGCCGGGGAGTTCATCGGGCACGTCGGCGGGGACGACTTCGTGGTGATCTGCGGGCCCCGGCGGGCCGAGGCACTGCTGAACGCCACGATCACCGAGTTCGAACGGCGGGTACCGGCTGTCTACGACCCGGCGCACGCCCAGCAGGGCTACCTGACCACAGTGGACCGCCGTGGCGAGACCCGGAAGTGGGAGCTGGCCACCCTGTCCGTCGGCGTCGCCACCTCCGAGCACCGCAGGTACGCCGACCCGGCGGAGGTGGTCTCCGCCGCCGCCGAGATGAAGTCGGTCGCCAAGCGCGAGCCCGGCTCGCACGTCGCCGTCGACCGCCGGCGCACCTGAGTACCGGTTAGCCGGTCAGCGCCAGGTCGTGCAACGGGACGCGACGTACCGCGTGACGCCGCCGTAGATCACCTTGTCCCAGAAGCGGGAGTCGCCCCCGCACTGGTTGTAGAGCCCGCCGGTGACGAGCGTGCAGCCAGAGCTGGGGCACGGCAGTGACTGGCCGGCCTGCATCTGGCCGACCGAGGTGTAGCCGGTGCCGGGGCCGGTGCGGATGTTCAGCCCGTTCACCGTGGAGTACACCCGGGTCGCGAGGAGGGCCTGGCCCTCGGCGGCTGGCTCTGCGGACGCGGGGCTCGCGCCGAGCACGCCAGCCGTCGCGGCGAACATCAGGGTTGCTGCGAGTACTGAGACGCGTTTCATGTGTGCCACCTCCAAGTAATCGACAAGCGTCGATACTATCGATGGCCACGCCTTTACACAACCCTCACATTGGACGGACGGCCCGCTCAGCTGCTGCCCTGGAAGCCCGGTACCCGGCCGGCCCGGTCGGCAAACGCCACGAAGTCCGCATAGGACGCGACCGGCTTCGGTGACCCCCACGTGCCCTGGGCGAGCGCCCGCAGCGGGTACCTGATCCCGGCGGCGATCTGGTCCTCCGTCTCCGCGTCCGGGTTGTCGCACCACACGTGGAGCATCGTGCCCCGGTTCCGGGAGGGCATCGTGACGAGCTGGCCGTCCTCGAAGCGCCCGGGCCGCCACGTCTCGTACATCCACTGCGTGTCGGGCTTCTGGCCGCCGAGCACGTAGTACGTCGGGGTCCACGACTGGTTCGCGATGACGTGTCCCCGGTCGAGGAGCTGCTGGGGGCTCAGGCCGAACGAGAACCAGTAGTCGACGACGATGCTCGGGTGCGGCTCGATCGCGCCGTCGCCGTTCTTGATCCCGTCGTTCCACATCCGCAGCGTCTTGCCCTGCGCCCGGACCAGGTCGTTCACCCAGTTGACGAAGCCGTAGTAGGTGTCCTTGGCCGTGGCCTCGGCCCCGTAGTGGCTCCGGGCGTACTCCAGCAGCTGCGGGTACTGCCCGTAGTTCAGGACGTACTCGTCGGCCCCGACGTGCCAGTACGGGCCGGGGAAGAGCGGCAGGTACTCGTTGATCAGCTCGCTCGCCAGGACGTACGCGCCCTCCTTGGAGAGGTCCAGATAGTACGGATCCGCCGTGCCGCCGGCCGTCCTGAGCTGGAGTTCCGGGTGCGGGGTCAGGACGGCGTTCATGTGCCCGGGCATGTCGATCTCGGGGATCACCGTGACGTGGTACCTCGCGGCGAGCGCGATCAGCTCCGCCATCTCGGCCTTCGTGTACCGCTGCGCCGACACCACCTCCGGATGGCTCGTGCTCTCCAGCCGGAAGCCCTGCGAGTCGGACAGGTGGAAGTGGAACGTGTTGAGCTTCAGGTACGCCAGCTCCCGGATGTGCCGCTTCACCCAGTCCACGGAGAAGAACTTCCGGCCCTGGTCGATCATCAGGCCGCGCTCCGGCTTCTCCGGCCAGTCCCGCGCGGTGCCCGCCGGGATCGTGTTGCCCTGCTTGAGCAGCTGCAGCACGGTCCGCGTGCCGTAGAAGACCCCGGTGCTCGCCCGCCCCTGGATGGTCACCGTCGATCCGCTCCGCATCGTGTACCCCTCGGCGTCTCCCGATCCGCCCAGGGTCAGCACGATGTCCCCGGCCCGGGCCTTCTCCCGGGTCACGGTCACCGGCCGGCGGGTCAGCGCCTGGAGATCCTCGGCGAAGAGGGCCGCGTCGGCGGCCAGCTCGGCGGCGTGCGCCGGATCGACCACGACCCGGCTGCCCGGCCCGAACGTGTAGTTCCCCGGCTCGGCCTTCCACTCCTGGAGCGCCGGAACGGTCTGCGGCGGCGGCCCCGCTGTCACCGGCTGGCCGGGGATCGAGGGCAGGACCATGACCGCTGCGAGCGCGAACGAGCGGAGGATGGGCACGGCAAGTCTCCTTTGTACCGGGCTGGCTGGCTCTGATCCTCCCGGCCAACCCGGCCAAAAGCCACTAAAAACGAAAATCAGCCATTACTAGCCGGTACTAGGCCGGATAGGCATGAGTCTCCGCAGCCTTCACCGCGGCCCAGACCTCGGACCCGGGCGCCAGTTCCAGCGCGGCGAGCGCCGCCGGCGTCACGTCCGCCGTCACCGGCAGCACGCCCTCCACGGTCACCCTGACCCGGTCCCCGTGCTGGTCCACCCCGGCCACACGCCCCGGCCACACGTTCCGGGGGCTGCCGTCCGGCCGGCTCCGGTACAGCGCGACGGCCGAGGGCGGGAAGGCCACGAACACGTCGCCACCCAGCCCCGAGTCCGTCACCAGCACCGCGTCCCCAGAGCGCACGACGCCCCGCTCGGCGTCCCCCCGGTACAGGTTGAGCCCGGCCAGCGTCGCCGCGTACTCCGTTCTCGGCCGCGACGTGATCTCCGCCGGGCTGCCGTCCTGTGTGATCCGCCCGTCCTCCAGCAGCAGCACCCGCCCGGCCAGCGTCATCGCGTCCAGCGGATCGTGCGTGACCAGCACCGACGGCCCGGCGAACTCGCTCAGGTGCCGGCGCAGCTGTGCCCGGATCTCCAGCCGGCTCCGTGCGTCGAGCGCGGCCAGCGGCTCGTCCATCAGCAGCAGGCGTGGCCCGGTCGCCAGTGCCCTGGCCAGCGCCACCCGCTGTGCCTGGCCGCCCGACAGCTGCCCGGGCTTCGCCTTCGCGTACTCACCGAGCCCGACCCGTTCCAGCCATTCGGCGGCCACGGCCCGCGCCTGCGCCCGCGCGACGCCCGCGCACCTCGGCCCGAACGCCACGTTCTCCAGGGCCGACAAGTGCGGGAACAACAAGTAGTCCTGGAAGACGACGCCCGTCGCGCGCCGCTCCGGCGGCAGGTGGTCGATCCGTTCCCCGGCCAGGCTCACCGGCCCGCCGCTCGGCAGCAGCCCGGCCAGGGCCCGCAGCACAGTGGACTTGCCGGCCCCGTTCGGGCCGAGGATCGCCACGGTCTCACCGGCCGCCACCTCGAACCGCACATCCACCAGCCGTACCCGCAGCTCCGCGACGAGGCTCATGACACCCACCGGTCCCGCAGCAGCGCGAGGATCGTGATGCTGACGGCCAGCAGGACCAGGCTGAGCGTGATGGCCGCCGCCGGGTCGGTCTCCAGCGCCAGGTACACGGCCAGCGGCATGGTCTGCGTCCGCCCGGGGAAGTTCCCGGCGAACGTGATCGTCGCCCCGAACTCGCCGAGCGCCCGCGCCCAGCACAGCACGGCCCCGGCCGCGATACCGGGCATGGCGAGCGGGAGCGTCACCCGGCGGAAGGCGGTGAGCCGGCTGGCACCCAGGGTCGCCGCGGCCTCCTCGTACCGCTCGTCGGCTCCGCGCAGCGCCCCCTCTACCGCGATGACCAGGAACGGCATCGCCACGAACGTCTCGGCCAGCACGACACCCGCCGTCGTGAACGGCAGCGTGATCCCCAGCGGTTCGAGCCACTCGCCGACCAGGCCGCGCCGGCCGAACACGAGCAGCAGCGCCACGCCCCCGACGACCGGCGGCAGGACCAGCGGCAGCGTCACGAGCGCCCGCACGAACCGGCGACCACGGAACGCGACGCGGGCGAGCAGCCACGCCAGCGGTACACCGAAGAAAATCGCCAGAACGGTCGCGCAGGTGGCCGTGACGATGGACAACCGCAGGGCCTCCAGCACGGCCGGATCGGCCAGCCGGGTGCCGATGCCCCGCCACGGCGCCCGGATCACCAGCCCGGCCAGCGGCAGCACCAGCAGGGCCAGCCCGATCAGCGCAGGCCCCAGCAGAGCTGCGGGAACGCGCCTTTTCACGACATCAGGGCATGGCGGGGACGTCTCACGCAGACACCCTACTGGCTGTGAACTCCGTCTCCCATGCTCGGTGGCCGCCCCGGCCCGTGCGAAACTGACGGGTAGAACCCACCACGCGCTGGCGGGGTCGGTGCAATTCCGAACCGGCGGTGAGAGCCCGCGACCCGGTCACAGCCAGTGACCGGTTGACCCGTTGAAATCACGGGGCCGACGGTGAGAGTCCGGATGGGAGTTCAGCGCGCGGAGGCCGGGTGGTCCGCGTGCTTTTTCGTGTACGCGCGTGCCACCCCGTGCCCCTGCGCCCCTCAAACCTATTGAAGGGGTCAGCATCTATGTTCACGGGAATCGTCGAGGAACTCGGCGAACTCGTCGCCCTCGAGTGGCGCGGCTCCGAAGCCGTGATCACCGTCCGGGGCCCGAAAGTCACCAAGGACGCCCAGCACGGCGACTCGATCGCGGTCAACGGCGTGTGCCTGACGGTCGTCACGAACGAGGGTGACGCGTTCACGGCCGACGTCATGAAGGAATCCTTCGACCGCAGCTCGCTCGGCGCTCTCCAGGTCGGCGACCGCGTCAACCTCGAACGGGCCGCCACGCTCAGCACGCGGCTCGGCGGGCACCTCGTCCAGGGCCACGTCGACGGGACCGGCTCGATCATCAGCCGGTCGCCGGGCGGCGGCTGGGAGGACGTCCGGATCACGCTCCCGGCCGACCTCAACCGGTATGTGGTCGAGAAGGGCTCGATCACTGTGGACGGCATCTCGCTCACGGTCAGCGCCCTCGACGAGGAGAGCTTCACCGTCAGCCTGATCCCCACCACCCTCGAACTCACCACGCTCGGCCGCAAGGGCCCCGGTGACCTGGTCAACCTTGAGATCGACGTGATCGCCAAGTACGTCGAGAAGCTGGTGAGGACGTCATGACTTTCGCGAGCATCGAAGAAGCCGTCGCCGCCATCGCGGCCGGGCAGGGCATCGTGGTCGTCGACGACGAGGACCGGGAGAACGAGGGCGACTTCGTCTTCGCCGCCGACGCGGTGACCCCGGAGCTGGTCG
This sequence comes from Longispora albida DSM 44784, assembly GCF_000379825.1. Taxonomy (GTDB): domain Bacteria; phylum Actinomycetota; class Actinomycetes; order Mycobacteriales; family Micromonosporaceae; genus Longispora; species Longispora albida. The sequence goes on along the minus strand of NZ_KB903825.1, from coordinate 36,410 downwards.
CGTTCATGATGACCCACTGCCGTGGCCTGCTCTGCGTGCCGATGGAGGGCTCCGACCTCGAACGGCTGCACATCGACGACATGGTCAGCAACAACACGGAGAAGCACGGCACGGCCTTCACGGTCTCCGTGGACGCCCGCGAGGGCATCACCACCGGCATCTCCGCCGCCGACCGTACCCGGACGATCCAGCTGCTGGCCGACCCGGCGAGCGTTCCGGACGACCTGGTACGCCCCGGTCACGTGTTCCCGCTGCGTGCCAAGCCCGGCGGCGTGCTCCGCCGCCCCGGCCACACCGAGGCCGGCGTGGACCTGGCGAAGCTGGCCGGGCGCAAGCCAGCCGGCGTCATCTGCGAGATCATCAACCCCGACGGCACGATGATGCGCCTGCCGGACCTGGAGAAGTTCTGTGAGGAGCACGGCCTGCTCCTGATCACGATCGCCGACCTCATCGCGTACCGGCGGCGGGCGGAGAAGCAGGTCGAGCGGGCAGCAGAGGCCCGGCTGCCGCTGCCGATGGGCGAGTTCCGCGCCATCGGGTACCGGGTGAACTTCGACCCGACCGAGCACATCGCCCTCGTGTACGGCGAGATCGGCGACGGCGAGGACGTGCTGGTCCGCGTGCACTCCGAATGCCTCACCGGTGACGTGTTCGGCTCCCTGCGCTGCGACTGCGGCCCGCAGCTGGAGTCGGCGCTGGACCTGGTTGCCGCCGAGGGCCGGGGCGTCGTGCTCTACGTCCGTGGCCACGAGGGCCGGGGGATCGGCCTGCTGCACAAGCTCCAGGCGTACCAGCTCCAGGATCTCGGCCGCGACACCGTGGACGCCAACCTGGACCTGGGCCTGCCGGCCGACGCCCGCGACTACGGCACCGGCGCGCAGATCCTCGCCGACCTCGGCGTGAAGACCATGCGGCTGCTGACCAACAACCCGGCCAAGCGTGCCGGGCTGGAGGGCTACGGCCTGGAGGTCCTCGGCCGGGTCCCGCTGCCCAGCCGCGAAACGCCGGAGAACGTCGGCTATCTGCGGACCAAGCGTGACAGGATGGGGCACCTGATCGACCTGAACACCGCGAAGGAGAGTGCCTGATGGCCGGGTTCGGCGCGGACGCCGTGGACACCGTGGACGCTGCCGGCCTGTCGCTGGGCATCGTCGCGGCCCGCTGGCACCACGACATCACCGACCAGCTCGTCGCCCGGGCCGAGGCCGCGGCCAAGGCGTGCGGTGTGACCACTGTGGACGTCCGGCGGGTGGCCGGCTCGGTCGAGCTGCCGGTCGTGGCGCAGGCGCTGGCCCGTAAGTACGACGCGGTGGTCGCCCTCGGCGTCGTGATCCGCGGCGAGACGGCACACTTCGACTACGTGTGCGACTCGGTCACCGAGGGCCTGACCCGGGTGGCCCTGGACGAGGCCACGCCGGTCGGGCACGGCGTGCTCACCGTGAACACCCTCGACCAGGCCAAGGACCGGGCAGGACTCGAAGGTTCCTCGGAGGACAAGGGCTGGTCGACGGCGGTCGCCGTCCTCGACGCCGCCCTCACGCTCCGCGCACTGAGCTAGTACCGAGAGGACGGGCACCCGGCAGGGTGCCCGTCCTTCTCATGTCGCCAGGTCGTGCAGGATGAGCTGGGCCGCGTTGTGGCCGGCCGCGCCGATCACGCTCCCGGCCGGGTGGCAGCCGGCCGAGCCGGCGTAGAGGCCCGGCACGCCGGTCGCGTACGGCATCCGGTCGGCGAAGGACACCGTGTTGTCGACGTGGTGGATGTGCCCGCCCGTGATCCCGAAATGCTGCTCGATGCCCTGCGGGTTGAGCGGGTACATGTCGGCGACCAGGTCGCGCGTGCCCGGCGCGTACCGCTCGCAGATGCCCAGCAGGTGCTCCACATAGGAGTCCCAGTCGGGGTCGTCCGGGGCGTAGGGGACCGACTGGACGAACAGCGCAGACGAGTGGTGCCCGGCCGCGTCCTGGAGCGAAGGGTCGACGGTGGTGTGCACGTACCACTCGATCGTCGGCTCGTCCGGCAGCTGCCCGGCCTGCACCTGGGCCCACATCCGGCGCAGCGCGGCCATCGGCGGCTCCTCGCCACCCGAGCCCGGCAGCAGGTGGATCGTCGAGCCCCACGGGTTACGCTCGCCGTCCGGCAGGCAGGAGAACCGGGGGAGGTCGCTCAGCGCCAGGTTCACCTTGAGCGTCGTGCCGGTCCTCCGCACCGCCGACATCCGGCTGGTCAGGTCCTCGGGCAGGTCGGCCAGCTCCATCAGCTGGTACGGGTCGCAGGCGCCCAGCACGACCGGCGCGCGCCACTCCCGCCCGTCGGCGAGCTCCACACCGGACACCGCGCCGCCGCTGGTCAGCACCCTCCTGACCCGGGCGTCGGTCTCGATCCGGGCCCCGGCCTTCACGGCGGCGTCGGCGAAGGTCCGCGACACGGTACCCATGCCGCCGGCCACGATCATCCACGTGCCGCCGGCGCCCGGGAGGCGGCACATGTTGTGCACGAGGAAGTTGTGCCCGGTACCGGGGTCGTCGGGGCCGGCGTTGAGGCCGGAGAGGCCGTCGGTCACCGCGTACATGGAAATGAGCAGTTCGCTCTGGAACTCGAAGCGCGCCAGATAGTCAGCCACCGAGCCCCGTACGAGATCGAGGAAGACCTGGCGGAGCTGCGGCCGGATGTAGCGCTCGGCGGTCGCCTCGGCGGTCTCCGGCGGCAGCAGCCAGGCCGGGGCCAGGTCCTCGCGCAGCGCGGCGATCTCCGCCTGCATCGCCTCGTCGGCCGCCACGTCTGCGGGGGAGAAGAACTCGGCCATCTGCGCCCTGGTCGCGGCCGGATCGCTGCCGAACAGCAGGTACTGCGAGCCGGGCGTCGGCAGGAAGTAGTGCGGCTCGCGGCGCAGCACCGGCAGGCTCACGTCCAGGGTCCGCATCAGCTCCGGCGGCATCAGGCCGAGCAGGTACGACCCGGTCGACTGGCCGAGCCCCGGCACCTTGGGGAAGGGGTGCTCGGTGCGGGTGGCACCGCCCAGCTCGGATGCCGCCTCCAGCACCACGACGTCCAGCCCGGCGCGGGCCAGCAGCACCGCGGAGACCAGACCGTTGTGCCCAGAACCGATGATGACCACGTCAGCGCTGTTCATAGCCCCGAGGGTATCGGCACCTGGCGATCAACTGGCGGTTTTGCCGGCCGGCTTTCCCGGCATGTGACACAGCCTCCGGGCTGCCAGGGGAGGGCTGTCACAGCTGGCAGAATGAGGCCCGTGAAGACCTTCGACGAACTGTTCGCTGAACTGTCGGCCACCGCTGCGGCACGCACCCCCGGCTCCGGGACCGTCGCCGCGCTGGAGGCCGGCGTGCACGCGATCGGCAAGAAGGTCGTCGAGGAGGCCGCCGAATCCTGGATGGCCGCCGAGCACGAGACGCCGGAGCGCGCCGCCGAGGAGATCTCCCAGCTGCTCTACCACGCCCAGGTCCTGATGCTCGCCTGCGGCCTGGAGCTCAAGGACGTCTACAAACACCTCTGATTCCCCGTACCGTGCTCCGGATCGCCCTCCCCGGCTCAGGCCCCTCGCGGCCCCGGCGGCAGCCATGTTCTGCGAGGCCGGGTACCGCCAGCGCGCCTCCGAGCGTGACCTGACGTGGGCCGTCCCCGCCGCCGGCGTCGAGTTCTTCTACCTCCGGCCCCGCGACATCGCCACGTACGTGGGCTCCGGCGCCGCCCAGGTCACCCGCCGGCTCCACGGTGTACTGGCCGCCCGCGAGTACGTGATGCTCAGCTACGACGTCCGGGCCGCCACCTCGACGCGGCCTGCGCGCTGACCCCGGCATCGAGTCGCCGACCGTGTCCCCGCTGCACCGCGCGGGGGATCCTCGTCACCGGCATCCACGCCTGCCGTCTGTGACCCCGGCTCTGCTCGGTACCCTTCGCGCATGACTGTCACCGCCAGGCCCCGCCGCGCCCGGATCGTCTGCGTCATCGCCGCCGCCGCGGTCGCGCTCGTGTTCACCGTGGTGGCGCTGGGCCTGCGCGGGGAGAAGGAAGGCGTTGTCGTCTTCGGGGTCGGTGACCAGATCGCCATGATCGTCCTCGGCTGGCTGGGGGCTGGCGCGATCCTGTGGTTCACCCGGCTCAAGGTCGAGGCCGACGAGGCCGGGATCAGGGTCACCAACCTGGCTGGCAAGTACGACCTGCCCTGGGACGTGGTCCGCGAGATCCGCTTCGACCGGGGCAGCCCGTGGGTGACCCTGGAGCTGGAGAGCGACGACGTGCTCGCCGTCATGGCGGTGCAGGCCACCGACAAGGGGTACGCAGTCGAGGCCGTCCGTGGCCTGCGCGCCCTGCACAGCTCGGCCAGGGCCACAGCCTCCGGGGTGTGATCGGGACCGCCGGGCGCCGGCCCGGGGCATGGTGTACGCTGGCCAGGTCGACCGCGCCGTCCCCTGTGATGGCAGTCAAAGCGGAGCCCCGCTCCCACCCGAGCCGCTGATGGCAGCCGGGTCCCGGTCCTGGAGAGAGCCCCGAGCGGGTTCTCCTGGTGTGTGGCCACACGAGTGTGGCTGGCGCAGCGTGCCGTCTGGCACGTGACCGGTCGAGTTGGGGCCCTGGCATGCGTGCCGGGGCTTCTTCGCGTTGGAGGGCGACGCACTGACCAGGCACTAAACGAGGAGGCCCCATCAGCGCCGACGTCCGCGTAAACGAGCAGATCCGTGCGCGCGAGGTCCGATTGGTTGGCCCGCAGGGTGAGCAGGTGGGCATCGTCCCGCTCGAGCAGGCTCTGCAGCTGGCGTCGGACGTCGATCTGGATCTGGTCGAAGTCGCACCCATGGCTCGCCCGCCCGTGTGCAAGCTCATGGACTACGGCAAGTTCAAGTACGAGACCGCGCTGAAGGCGCGTGAGGCTCGGCGGAACCAGCAGCAGACCGTCATCAAGGAGATGAAGCTCCGCCCGAAGATCGACTCGCACGACTACGAGACCAAGAAGGGTCACGTCGTGCGGTTCCTGAAGGCCGGTGACAAGGTCAAGGTCACGATCATGTTCCGTGGTCGTGAGCAGAGCCGCCCGGAACTGGGCTTCCGCCTGCTGCGCAAGCTCGCCGAGGAGATCACGGACCTCGGGTTCGTCGAATCCGCCCCCAAGCAGGACGGGCGGAACATGATCATGGTCCTCGCGCCGCACCGCACGGTGAAGGCCGCAGCGGTCAAGGGTGGCGCGTCAGCGGACGAGCCGGCCGAGGACGCTCCGGTCGAGGCCGAAGCGCCGGCCGCCGAGTAAGACCTAATTTCAGTCAGTACGTAGGAGAGTAGAGCGATGCCGAAGCAGAAGAGCCACACCGGCACTGGCAAGCGAATCCGGGTGACCGGCTCCGGCAAGTTGATGCGCGAGAAGACCGGCAAGCGCCACCTGCTCGAGGTCAAGTCCTCGAAGCAGACCCGCGCGATGAGCGGCATCACCGAGGTCTCGCCCGCCGACGCCAAGCGCGTCAAGCGCCTGCTGGGCAAGTAGCCCCTTCACCGTCCCGCTCGTTCCTCGCCCCGGCGCGAGGCAGTTACACAAGGAGTAATGAACCGTGGCACGCGTGAAGAGGGCTGTCAACGCCCAGAAGAAGCGTCGCGTCATCCTCGAGCAGGCCAGCGGCTACCGTGGCCAGCGCTCTCGGCTGTACCGCAAGGCCAAGGAGCAGATGCTCCACTCGATGACCTACGCCTACCGGGACCGCCGCAAGCGTAAGGGCGACTTCCGCAAGCTGTGGATCACCCGTATCAACGCCGCCGTGCGTGCGAACGGGATGACCTACAACCGCTTCATCGAGGGCCTGCGCCTGGCCGGTGTCGAGGTGGACCGCAAGGTTCTCGCCGACATCGCCGTGCACGACGCCCCGGCGTTCGCCGCCATCGTCGAGGTCGCCCGCGCGGCGTCCCCGACGCAGCAGGCCGCCAAGGCCGCCTGAGCGGTATAGGTACACAGGTATGACCAGGCCCGGGGGGATCGTTCCGTTCACGGAGCGGACCCCCCGGGTTTCTGCTGCCCGGAAACTGCTGCGCCGCAGGTACGCCGACGCCGGGCGGCGGTTCCTCGCCGAGGGGCCGCAGGCCGTCCGGGAGGCGATCACCGCTGGCGTGGTCGTCGAGCTGTTCGGCACGGAGGAGACGCTCGGCCGGTACGGCTTCGACGCGCCCAGGGTGTCCGTCGTGACCGAGGCAGGCCTGGCCTCGCTGAGCGAGACGGTGCAGCCGCAGGGCGTCGTGGCGGTGTGCGAGTACGTGGACGTGCCGCTCACCGAAGCCCTGGTCGCCCGGCCGCAGCTCGTCGCGGTGCTCAACGAGATCCGCGATCCGGGCAACGCCGGTACGGTGCTCCGCACGGCGGACGCCGCCGGTGCCGACGCCGTGGTCTTCACGGACGCGAGCGTCGACCCCTACAACGGCAAGTGCGTCCGCTCGACGGCCGGCAGCCTGTTCCATGTGGACGTGGTCCGAGGCGGCTCCCCGCTGGGGGTCGTGACCGCGCTGAAGGACGCCGGCCTGCAGGTCTTCGCGACCACCGGGTACGGGGCCGAGTCCCTGGACGAGCTGGGCCACGCCCGGCTGTCCCGCCCGACGGCCTGGCTGTTCGGCTCCGAGGCGCACGGGCTGCCGCAGGAGCTGCTGGAGGCGGCGGACGCCCGCGTCCGGGTACCGATCCACGGCAGGGCCGAGAGCCTGAACCTGGCTGCGGCGGCGGCCGTATGCTTGTATTCTTCAGCGAGCCATCAGCGCCGGAAGGAGGCCGCGTCATGACTCTGTTTAGCCGGCCCGCCGTGCGCGGGCACCGGAGCTAGTTCTCCCGGTCTCCCTGGACTACGGCGGGCTGCGGCCCAGCCGCGTGACCGCGTGTCACTAGACTCTCCGAGTCGCAGTCTTATGGGAGAACCATGACTTACCGGAATGATCCGTACGATCCCAAGCAGGCTTCCCTGCTGGACCCGGCCGCGCTCGCCGAGGCGGTGGCCGAGGCGGAGAAGGCGTTCGCTGAGGCCGGTGATCTCGACGCCCTCGTGGCCGTCAAGCACCTGCACCTCGGGGACCGGGCCCCGATCTCGCTGGCCCGCCGGGAGATCGGCTCGCTGCCCCCGCACGCCAAGTCCGAGGCCGGTCAGCGGGTGAACGCGGCCAGGGTCGCGGCCCAGGCGGCGTACGACGCGCGGGAGGCAGACCTGGCCGCCGAGCGTGACCGCCGCGTCCTGGTCGAGGAGACCGTGGACGTGACCCTGCCCTACGACCGCAGGCCGCGCGGTGCCCGGCACCCGCTGACCACGCTCGCCGACCGGATGGCCGACCTGTTCGTCGGCATGGGCTACGAGGTGGCCGAGGGCCCGGAGGTGGAGCACACCTGGTTCGCCTTCGACGCGCTCAACATCGGCAAGGACCACCCGGCCCGGACGATGATGGACACGTTCTATCTCGACCCGGCCGAGCGGGACCTGGTGCTGCGCCCGCACACGTCCTCGGTGCAGATCCGCACGATGCTGACCCGCAAGCCGCCGATCTACATCGTCTGCCCCGGGCGGACGTACCGGACCGACGAGCTGGACGCCACGCACGCCGCGGCCTTCCACCAGATCGAGGGCCTGGTGGTCGACAAGGGCATCACGATGGCCAACCTCAAGGGCACGCTGGACCACTTCGCCCGCACCGTGTTCGGGCCGGAGGCAGGTGTCCGGCTGCGCCCCTCGTACTTCCCGTTCACCGAGCCGTCGGCGGAGGTGGACCTGTGGTTCCCCCAGCACAGGGACGGGCCGCGCTGGGTCGAGTGGGGCGGCTGCGGGATGGTCAACCCGCGCGTGCTGCGTGCCTGCGGGATCGACCCGGAGGTGTACTCCGGTTTCGCGTTCGGGATGGGCATCGAGCGGACCCTGATGTTCCGGCACGGGGTCAGTGACATGCGGGACATGGTGGAAGGCGACATCCGGTTCGCCTCGGCGTTCGGGATGGAGGTCTGACATGCGCTTCCCCCTTTCGTGGCTGCGTGACCACATGGATGTTCCGGCGGGGATCACCCCGGCGGAGCTGGAGACCGCGCTCGTGAACGCGGGTCTCGAGGTCGAGGAGCTGGCCGACCTGGGTGCTGGCGTGCAGGGCCCGCTGGTGGTCGGCAGGGTGGTGTCCATCGAGGAGCTCACCGAGTTCAAGAAGCCCATCCGGTACTGCATGGTGGACGTGGGCGAGGCCGAGCCGACCAGCATCGTCTGCGGCGCGCGGAACTTCGCCGAGGGCGACCTCGTCGTGGTGATCCGGCCGGGTGGCGTGCTGCCGGGCGACTTCCACATCGCCGCGCGCAAGACGTACGGCCGGGTCTCCAACGGCATGATCTGCTCGGCGCGTGAGCTGGGCCTGGGCGACGATCACGACGGCATCATCGTGCTGTCCGCCGGCACGCCGGGTGAGGACGCCCGGCCGCTGGTCGGCCTGGACGAGCTGATCATCGAGCTGGCGATCACGCCGGACCGGGGGTACTGCTTCTCGATCCGTGGCATCGCCCGGGAGCTGGCGCACCAGCTCGGCGTGCCGTTCACCGACCCGGGCCTGGCACTGGCCACCCCGGCCGGCGGTAGCCCGGCGACGGCGGTGCGGGTCGAGGACGAGTACGGCTGCGACCGGTTCGCGACGCGGCTGGTCCGTGGCGTGGACCCGAAGGCGGTGTCCCCGGCCTGGCTGACCGCCCGGCTCACCCACGCGGGTGTCCGGCCGATCTCGCTGGCCGTGGACATCACGAACTACGTGATGCTCGACCTCGGCCAGCCGATGCACGCCTTCGACGCCTCGGCGCTCCAGGGCGGCCTGGTCGTCCGGCGCGCGGTGCCGGGCGAGACGCTGACCACTCTGGACGGTGCCGAGCGCAAGCTCGACGCCGAGGACCTGGTCATCGCGGACGACAGTGGCGTCATCTCGCTCGCCGCGATCATGGGTGGCGCGTCCACCGAGGTCTCGGAGTCGACGACGGACGTGCTGTTCGAGGCCGCCCACTGGGACCCGGTGACGGTCGCGCGGGCCGCCCGGCGGCACAAGCTGCCGAGCGAGGCGTCCAAGCGGTTCGAGCGGGGCGTGGACCCGGCACTGCCGCTGGTCGCGATCGAGCGCGCGGTGAGCCTGCTGGCCGAGTACGGCGGGGGCAAGGCCGACGAGGCCGTGCTGGACGTGAACACCGTCCGGCCGCGTGCCGCGATCACCTTCCCCGCCGGGCTGGCCGCGCGGGTCGCCGGGCACGAGTACTCGGCGGAGCGGGTGGCCGGGCTGCTGGCCACGGTGGGCGCCACTGTGGACGGTGAGGCTGTCACGCCCCCGACCTGGCGCTCGGACCTGACCGACCCGATCGACCTGGCGGAGGAGGTGATCCGGCTCGACGGGTACGGCAACGTGCCCAGTGTCCTGCCGGTCGTGTCCCGGCCGGGTACGGGGCTGACGGGCGCGCAGCGCGTGCGGCGGTCGGTGGGCCGGACGCTGGCCGAGGCCGGGTACGTGGAGGCCGTCAGCTACCCGTTCGTGGCGGACGGTTTCGCTGACGCCTTCGGCCTGCCGGAGGACGACGCGCGGCGGGACGCCGTCCGGCTGCTCAACCCGATGAGTGACGCCGAGCCGCTGCTGCGGACCACGCTGCTGCCGCCGCTGCTCGTCGCCCTCAAGCGGAACCTGGGCCGGGGCAACCGTGACCTGGCGCTGTTCGAGCTGGGCCGGGTCATCCGGCCGGTGACCGGCGGGGGCGTGCCGCCGGAGCTGGGCGTCACGGCCCGGCCGGCCGAGGCTGACCTCGACGCGGTCAACGCGCTGATCCCCGACCAGCCGTGGCGGGTCGCCGCTGTGCTGGCCGGGGGCATCGAGCCGGCCGGCTGGTGGGGTAAGGGCCGGCCGGGTACCTGGGCCGACGCGATCGAGGCCGCCCGGATCGCCGCTTCCGCCGCCGGGGCCGAGCTGACGGTGAAGGCAGACCAGCACGCACCGTGGCACCCGGGCCGGTGCGCGGCGCTCTACGTCGGTGACACGCTCGTCGGCCACGCCGGTGAGCTGCACCCGGCCGTGTGCGCGGCGCTGGAGCTGCCGAAGCGCACGTGCGCGATGGAGATCGAGCTGGACCGGATTCCGCTGCCCGGCGCGGCCCCGGCTCCGTTCGTCTCCTCGTACCCGCCGGCTCTGATCGACGTGGCGCTGCTCGTCGAGCAGTCGGTACCGGCGGCCGAGGTGGCTGGCGCGCTGCGCGACGGCGCGGGCGAGCTGCTGGAGTCGCTGAGCCTGTTCGACGTGTTCGAGGGCGAGCAGGTGGGCGAGGGCCGCAAGTCTCTCGCGTACAGCCTGACGCTCCGGGCCGCCGACCGGACGCTGACCGGCGAGGAGTCGGTCGCGGTACGGGACGCGGCTGTCGCCGAGGCCGCGAAGCGGTTCGGGGCGGTGCTCCGGGGCGCGTGACACCAGTACCAACGAGAGGGCCCCTGCCGCGCGATGCGGCAGGGGCCCTCTCGCGTGCGCGTTCAGCCCGTGCGGACCGATGGCGTGAGGCTGGTGGCCTTCACGCCGGCCGGGCACAGCGCCACGTTCGTGGTGGCCTTCCAGTACGGGGCCGAGTGGTACGACTTCCCGTTGGCGCACCGGACGACCACGTGCACCTCCCGGCCCCGGCAGGTGGCGGTGGCCCGGCCGGCCCGGTTCGGCCCGGACTGGTCGATCTTCGTGACCCAGCCGCCGGGTGCCGTGCAGGTCGGCGGGGAGGCCTGGGCTGGGCTGGCTACGGCGAGCAGGCCGCCCGCCAGGGTCAGCCCGGCCAGGAACAGGTGTGCTGGCTTCGGCATCGGTGGTCCTTCCGTGGGGTAGTCCACCGATGCTCGCGCGGGGCGCTGAACGGGCGCTGAACGTGGCTCGGGCCACACCGGAAACCAGGTGCGTATTGTGATACGGTGGCATGCATAGACATGCGAAGGAGGGCTGGGATGGGATTCCGGGTCGCGGTGGCCGGTGCGAGCGGGTACGCGGGTGGTGAGCTGCTGCGCCTGCTCTCCGGGCACCCGGAGCTGGAGATCGGCCCCGTCACTGCTCACGGTAGCGCTGGGACTCGGCTCAGTCAGGTGCATCCGCATCTCGTGACCCTCGCGGACCGCGTGCTGGAGCCGACGACGCCGGAGATCCTGGCGGACGCCGACCTGGTGTTCCTCGCGCTCCCGCACGGCCAGTCGGCCGCGATCGCCGCCCAGCTCCCGGCCGAGGTGAAGGTCGTTGACCTCGGGGCAGACCACCGGCTGGCGGACGCGGCCCAGTGGGAGAAGTACTACGGCAGCAAGCACGCCGGCCCGTGGACCTACGGCCTGCCGGAGCTGCCCGGCCAGCGCGAGGCCATCGCGGCCAGCAGCCGGGTCGCCGCGACCGGGTGCTACGCCGCGACGATCATCCTGGCGCTCAGGCCGATCCTGGCCAGCGGGCTCGGCTCGCCGGAGGACGTGGTCGTGGTCGCGGCCTCCGGTACGTCGGGGGCCGGCACAGCCCCGAAGAAGCATCTGCTGGGCAGCGAGGTGATGGGGGACCTGACCGGGTACAAGGTCGGGGCGCACCAGCACGTGCCGGAGATCAAGCAGGCGACCGGGGCGCTGAGCGTGTCGATGACGCCGATCCTGGCGCCGATGCCCCGGGGCATCCTCGCGGCGGTGACGGTGCGGGCTGTGCGGCCGGTGAACGATGCGGCTGTGCGGGACGTGCTGACTGCCGCGTATCAGGGTGAGTCTTTCGTCCACGTACAAAATCAGGGTTTGCAGCCGCGCACTGCCGCGACTTATGGCAGCAACAGCGTGCATCTCCAGGGCGGGGTTGATCTGGATTCCGGCCGGATCATCGTGACCTCTGCCCTCGACAACCTCGGCAAGGGCGCGGCCGGCGGCGCCCTCCAGTGCGCCAACCTCATGCTCGGCCTGCCCGAGACCACCGGCCTTTCGATCAACGGAGTGGCACCGTGACCGTGACTGTTCCCAAGGGATTCCGGGCTGCGGGCATCGCCGCCGGGATCAAGGCGAGCGGCGGCAGTGACCTGGCGCTGGTCGTCAACGACGGCCCGGACGCGACGGCCGCGGCCGTCTTCACCGCCAACCGCGTGAAGGCCGCCCCGGTGCTGTGGAGCCAGCAGGTGCTGAAGGCCGGCGTGGTCCGCGCCGTCGTGCTGAACTCGGGCGGGGCCAACGCCTGCACCGGCCCCAAGGGCTTCCAGGACACGCACATGACGGCCGAGCGGGTCGCCGCCACGCTCGGTGGCATGGGTGCCGGCGACGTGGTCGTCTGCTCGACCGGGCTGATCGGCGAGCGGCTGCCGATGGACAAGGTGCTGCCCGGCATCGCCAAGCTGGCCCGGAACCTGGCCAAGGACGGCGGACAGGCCGCCGCAGAGGCCATCATGACCACCGACACGAAGCCGAAGACGGTGACCGTGACCGGCGACGGTTACACGGTGGGCGGCATGGCCAAGGGTGCCGGCATGCTCGCGCCCTCACTGGCCACGATGCTCGTCGTGCTGACGACGGACGCCGTGGTCGGCGCGCAGGACCTCGACGAGGCGCTGCGGGCCGCGACGGCCGTGACCTTCGACCGGCTCGACTCCGACGGCTGCATGTCCACGAACGACACCGTGGTGCTGATGGCCTCCGGCGCGTCCGGTATCCAGCCGAGCGTGGAGGAACTGACCGTCGCGGTCACGTCGGCCTGCGCCGACCTGGCCGCCCAGCTGCTGAGCGACGCGGAGGGGTCCACGAAGGACATCTCGATCGAGGTACAGGGCGCGGCGGACGAGGAGGATGCCGTGCTGGTCGGCCGGGCCGTCGCCCGGAACAACCTGCTCAAGTGCGCGCTGTACGGCAACGACCCCAACTGGGGCCGCGTGCTCGCCGCGATCGGCACCACGGACGCGCTCTTCGACCCCGACCAGCTCGACGTGGCCATGAACGGCGTGTGGATCTGCAAGCAGGGCGCTGCGGCCGAGGACCGGTCGGCGGTCGACCTCTCCGGCCGGAAGATCCACATCACGGTGAACCTGAACTACGGCGACGCCACGGCGACCGTGCTGACCAACGACCTGTCCGTGGCGTACGTCCACGAGAACTCGGCGTACTCCTCGTGAACGCCGCGCTGAAAGCCGCCACGCTCGTCGAGGCGCTGCCGTGGCTCGGCCGGTTCCGCGACGCTGTCGTCGTCGTCAAGTACGGCGGCAACGCCATGACGAACCCGGAGCTCCAGGCTTCGTTCGCTGCCGACATGGTGTTCCTGAGGTACGCGGGCCTGCGTCCGGTGGTCGTGCACGGCGGCGGCCCGCAGATCTCCGCGATGCTGAAGAAGCTGGGCATCGAGACCGCGTTCGTGAACGGGCTGCGGGTCACGACGCCCGAGGTGCTGGACGTGGCCCGCATGGTCCTCGTCGGGCAGGTCAACCGGGAACTCGTCGGCCTGATCAACCGGCACGGCCCGCTCGCGGTCGGCGGCTCCGGCGAGGACGGCGGCCTGATCACGGCCGTGTGCCGCGACCCGGAGCTGGGCCTGGTGGGCGATGTGGCCAGCGTGAACCCGGACTGGGTCCTCGACGCCCTGTCAGCCGGCCGCATCCCGGTGATCTCGACTCTCGCCCCGGACGCGGACGGCGTCGTGCACAACCTCAACGCCGACACGGCCGCTGCCGCCCTGGCCGCGGCGCTGGGCGCGGCGAAGCTCGTCGTACTGACCGATGTGGAGGGTCTGTACGCGAACTGGCCGGACAGGTCCAGCCTGATCTCGCAGCTCACGGCGGCCGAGCTGGAGAAGCTGCTGCCCGGCCTGGAGTCGGGGATGGTGCCGAAGATGGAGGCGTGCCTGCGCGCCGTCCAGGCCGGCGTACCCCAGGCCCACGTCATCGACGGCCGGGAACCCCACTCCACTCTCCTCGAAATCTTCACCTCGGAAGGAATTGGCACGATGGTGGTGGCCTCATGAGCCTCGTGGAGCGGTTCGGAGCCGCGATCATGCCGACGTACGGCGGCCCTGCGATCGGGCTCGTCTCCGGCCGTGGCGCCGAGGTCACCGACGAGGCGGGGAAGACCTATGTGGACTTCCTCGGCGGCATCGCCGTCAACGCGCTCGGCCACGCCCACCCGGCGATCGTCGAGGCCGTCAGCAGGCAGATCGCGACCCTCGGGCACGTGTCGAACCTCTACGCGCACCCGACGGCCGTCGAGCTGGCCGAGAAGCTGGTCGCCCTGACCGGCCGGGCCGGCAAGGTCTACTTCTGCAACTCGGGCGCGGAGGCCAGCGAGGCGGCGTTCAAGCTGTCGCGGCGGACGGGCCGGACGGGCATCGTCGCGGCCCAGGGCGCCTTCCACGGCCGGACGATGGGCGCGCTGGCGCTGACCGGCCAGCCGTCCAAACAGGACCCCTTCAAGCCACTGCCGGGCGATGTCACGCACGTGCCCTACGGTTCCGTGGCCGCGCTCGAAGCGGCCGTGGACGAGACCACCGCGATGGTCATCCTGGAGCCGATCCAGGGCGAGAACGGCGTGCTGGTGGCGCCGCCCGGGTACCTAGCCGCCGCCCGGGAGATCACTGCCCGGCACGGCGCGCTGCTCGTGCTCGACGAGGTGCAGACCGGGATCGGGCGGACCGGGCACTGGTTCGCCTGCCAGGCCGAGGGCGTGGCTCCTGACGCGATCACGCTGGCCAAGGGGCTCGGCGGCGGGCTGCCGATCGGCGCGCTGGTCGTGTTCGGCGACGCGGCGGAGCTGATCCAGCCGGGCGGGCACGGCAGCACGTTCGGCGGCAACCCGGTGTCGTGCGCGGCAGGCCTGGCGGTGATCAGGACGATCGAGGCCGAGGGGCTGCTCGGCCACGTGAAGGCGATGGGGGAGCGGCTGCGTGGCGGGCTCCCGGGCGACCTGCACGGTGCCGGCCTGCTGCTCGGCGTGCCGGTTGCGGACTCCGCGGCTGTCGCGGCCGACCTGCTCGGCAAGGGTTTCCTGGTCAACGCCGTGCAGCCGGGCACGATCCGGCTCGCGCCTCCGCTGAACATCACCGAGTCCCAGGTGGACGCGCTCATCCAGGCATGGCCGGCATGATCCGGCACTTCCTGCGGGACGACGACCTGAGCCCGGCGGAGCAGGCCGAGGTGCTGACCCTCGCGGCCCAGCTCAAGCAGTTCCGGATGAAGACGCTGGTCGACAAGACGGTCGTCGTCATCTTCGAGAAGCCATCGCTGCGGACCCGGGTCTCCTTCGAGGCGGGCATCGCGGGCCTCGGCGCGCACCCGATCATCGTGGACGGCCAGACCACCCACTTCGGCCGGGGCGAGCGGATCAGCGACGCGGCCAGGGTGCTGTCCTCCTACGCCGACGCGATCGTCATCCGCACCTTCGGCGACGAGCGCATCCAGGAGCTGGCCGCCTCGGCCACGGTGCCGGTCGTCAACGCGCTCACCGACGGCTTCCACCCGTGCCAGCTGCTCGCCGACCTCATGACCATCCAGGAGCGGCACAACAAGATCAAGGGCATCACCCTGGTGTACCTGGGCGACGCCGCCAACAACATGGCCCACTCCTACCTGCTGGCCGGCACGACGGCAGGCGCGCACATCCGGATCGCGGCACCCGAGGGCTTCGACCCCGACCCGGCCATCGTGGACCGCGCGCGGCAGATCGCTGCCGGTACCGGCGGCTCCGTCACCCTCTACCGCGACCCGCTGGCCGCGGCGGAGGGCGCCGACGTGCTCGCCACCGACACGTGGACCTCGATGGGCCAGGAGAGCGACGGCAAGGACCGGCTGACCCCGTTCTGGCCGTACCAGGTCAACGAGCAGCTGCTCAAACTGGCCAGCCCCGGGGTCATCACCCTGCACTGCCTCCCGGCCCACCGGGGCGAGGAGATCACCGACGAGGCGATGGACGGGCCG
Source organism: Longispora albida DSM 44784 (assembly GCF_000379825.1). Classification (GTDB taxonomy): domain Bacteria; phylum Actinomycetota; class Actinomycetes; order Mycobacteriales; family Micromonosporaceae; genus Longispora; species Longispora albida. The sequence continues at coordinate 20,509 of NZ_KB903825.1, read as the reverse complement.
GCCAGCGCCGTGTTCGAGCAGGCAACCAATAGGTTGTACGCACAACAGGCCCTCCTCAGTTGGTTGGTGAACCGCTCATGAACACCTCGCCCATCTCGAAGACCGCCCGGCACGCCTGGATCTCCGCGCTCATCCGGGAGAAGTCAGTGAAGTCGCAGACCGAGCTCGGTGAGCTGCTGGCGGCCGACGGCATCGTGGTCACCCAGGCCACCCTGTCCCGGGACCTCGACGAGCTGGGCGCCGTGAAGGTACGCGGCGGCAACGGCCAGGCCGCGTACCTCATCCCCGAGGACGGCAACCCGGCCCTCCGCCCGGCCGAGCACGCCTCCGCCCGGCTGATCCGGCTCCTGCGCGAGCTGGCCACCGGCGCGACCGCCTCGGGCAACCTGGTGGTGCTGCGTACCCCGCCCGGCGCCGCACAGTTCCTCGCGAGCGCGCTGGACCGCTCCGGGCTGCCGGAGATCGTCGGCACCATCGCCGGCGACGACACGATCCTGGTCGTGGCGCCGGAGGACCTCGGCGGCCACGAGCTGGCCCGCCGCCTGCTCGGCTGGGCAGGGCTCGACCAGGCCGGCGAAACCCCGTAATCCCCGTTCCAGCGGACCGACTGAGGAGTGCAGTGACCCAGCAGCAGACAACAGAGCCGTCCGACCCTCCGGTCCGCGGCGCTGGCGCGCCTGTGGCCGGCGGGACCGAGTCCACCCGCCTGTGGGGCGGCCGGTTCACCGGCGGCCCGGCCGAGGCGCTCGCCCGGCTGTCCGTGAGCGTCCAGTTCGACTGGCGCCTGGCACCGTACGACCTGGCCGCCTCCCGAGCCCATGCCCGCGTGCTGTCCCGGGCCGGCCTGCTGACGGCCGAGGAGCTGGGCGCGATGCTCGCGGCCCTCGACGACCTCGAAGCGGCCTGCGCCTCGGGGGAGTTCCGGCCCACTGTGGACGACGAGGACGTGCACACCGCCCTCGAACGCGGCCTCCTGGAACGGCTCGGCACGACCGGCGGCAAGCTGCGGGCCGGCCGTTCCCGTAACGACCAGGTCGCCACCGATCTCCGGCTCTACCTGCGTGACCACGCCCGTGGTGTCGCCAGCCGCCTCGTCGAGCTGTGCGACGCGCTGGTCGAGCAGGCCGGCCAGCACATCGGCACCCCGGCTCCCGGCATGACGCACCTCCAGCACGCGCAGCCGGTGTCCTTCGGGCACCAGCTGCTCGCGCACGTGCAGGCATTCGCCCGCGACCTCGACCGGCTGTCCGACTGGGACCGGCGCGCGGCGGTCTGCCCGCTCGGCTCCGGCGCGCTGTCCGGCTCCTCGCTGCCGCTGGACCCGGTGGCCGTGGCCCGCGAGCTGGGCTTCACGCATCCCGCGCCGAACTCGATGGACGCGGTCTCCGACCGGGACTTCGCCGCCGAGTTCCTGTTCGTGGCGGCGCTGGCCGGGGTGCACCTGTCCCGGCTCGGCGAGGAGATCGTGCTGTGGACCTCGCAGGAGTTCGGCTGGGTGGAGCTGGACGACGCCTTCGCCACCGGGTCCTCGATCATGCCGCAGAAGAAGAACGCCGACATCGCCGAGCTGGCCAGGGGCAAGTCAGGCCGGCTGACCGGTGCCCTGGTCAACGTGCTGACCATGCTCAAGGGCCTGCCGCTGACCTATGACCGGGACATGCAGGAGGTACAGGAGCCGGTCTTCGACGCCGTCGAGACGCTGGAACTGGTGCTGCCGGCCATGACCGGCATGATCGCGACGATGACCGTCCACGCCGACCGGATCGAGGCCGCGGCCCCGAAGGGGTACACCCTGGCGACCGAGATCGCCGACTGGCTGGTCCGCGGGCACGTACCGTTCCGCGAGGCCCACGAGATCACCGGCGCCCTGGTCGCGCTGTGCGCCCCGGACGGCCGGGATCTCGCGGACCTGACCGACGCCGAGCTGGCCACGGTGTCCGCGCACCTGACCCCGGAGGTCCGGTCGGTGCTCGACGTGCGCGGTGCTCTCGAAGCCCGCACGACCCCCGGCTCCACGGGCCCGCGCGCGGTCACCGACCAGCTCCAGAACATCGCCGGTCGCCTCGACCACTGGCGCGAGTGGGGCGCCCAGCACGTCGTACCGCGATAGTTTTTCGAACGGCCGGGGCCGTCGCACTGGGTGAGAATCATCCAGGCGGCGGCCCCGGCGTCGTTGTATCCATGATCTGACACTGATCTGACACGGTGCCCTCACAGAGTGGAACACCGAACAGCCACATCGGACTGTCCGAAAGGGCCCCCTGACCTGCCGGACGACCGAGATCCTTGTTTACACGATTTTTGCGTACGCAGCTAAATAGCGGATCAACTCGGGCAAATGGTAAGGTGCGCTGAGCTTGTGGGCATCACGGCATATGTCCGTGTTATTCGCTTCCACTGTGGTGCCCGGAAGTCAATAGGCCGTTGGCCTCTGCTCACGCATTGTGACGCGAAGGCAACCTGAAACGGCAGACACCACCGGGCCACCGAAACGAGGTCACCCATGTTCACCAGCATCCGCGCCCTGTTCGGCCACCACGCAGCCGGCGACAGGCAGGCGGCGCTGCGCGCGGAGAACTCCACACTGCTCGGCCACCTGGCCTCGACAGCCGACCCGGCGGCACGCGCCCGGCTCCTCACCGAACTCTGCCGGGTGGACACCGAACTGTCCTCACCCGACACCGCCTCCCTCTACCGGCTCCTGGCCGAAACCGAGTCGGCCATCGCGGAGCGCCGCCCCCGCCAGCCCGGCACGGACCCCGGGGAGTCAGCGGCCGCCCCGATCCTCGACCGCATGGTGGCGGCCGGCACGACCAGCGAGGGCATGACCGAGCTCTGCGACCTGCTCCTCGACCGGGGCAAGGAACCAGCCCTCGCTCGCGGCGGCAGGCACCGCCGCACCCGCGCCGCGTACGGGATCTGAACGTGGGTCCCTTCACGTCGTCATAGCGACATGAGGGGTCCCATGTTCAGCTCACAGCGCGACGCGCAGGCCCGGGTGCGCGACGACCACCGGGCAGTCAGCGATGCTCGCGGCCTCGTCGAGGATGTCGTTCGGGTCGAGCCAGTACCGCAGGCCGGTCAGCACCAGCAGCCGAGCCCCGGACCGCTTCGCCAGCCGTCCCGCGTCCCCGGCCGTCAGATGCCCCCGCATCGGCCCGCCGGCGTCGAAGCCAGCGGCCTCGGCGAGCAGCACGCCGCAGCCGTCGGCGAGTTCGTCGATGGCCGCGCACGGCTCGGTGTCGGCCGTGTAGCACAGCCGATCGTCCACTCTGGTCGCCCAGCACTCCATGCCACCGTGCTGGACCTGGGCGAGGCGCAGCGTGAACGGCCCGGCCGCCAGCTCACCCGGCTGGGCGGCGGCCGGCTCGAACACGTCCGGTTCCGTCCACACCACCGGGTTCAGCTCGGAGGAGCCGACGACGCGCAGCGGCGGGAGCCCGTGCCGGGCGCGCAGGTGACCGAGCTGGGTGAGGTCGGTCCAGTGGTCGGAGTGCGCGTGCGAGACGACGACGAGGTCGATCTCCGCCGGCGTGACGTACTTCTGCAGCGGGCCGGACGCTCCCGCTCCGATGTCCAGCAGCAGCCGGAACCCCTCGTGCTCCACCAGGAAGCTGGAGCACGCCGACTCCGGGCTCGGTGCGGGGGCCGAGCAGCCCGCTACGGTCAGTCGCATGATCAGAAAGTAGCCGACAGGCCGGGTGCGGACGCTGTTCGAGCCGATCCACGCCGTGACCTGCTTCTGCCATAGGCATAATTTCCGAGCCAACCGGGCAACCGATCGTGCGGGTGTACCGCACCTATCGGGCGACGGGAGGTGAGAGCGCTGGAGGACAGCGAGGGCCTGGAGGAGTTCACCGCCTACTTCACCGCGCGTCAGGAGGTGGTCCGCCGGACCGCGTACCTGCTGTGCGGCGACTGGCACCGTGCCGACGACCTGGCGCAGACGGCTTTCGTCCGGCTGGCCGGGGCCTGGCACACGATCCGTGACCGGGGGGCGCTGGACGCCTTCACGCGTACCTGCCTGATCCGGGCCTACGTCGCCGACACCGGCCGGGCCTGGCGGCGCAGGGAGCTGACCGCCGAGTCGCCACCCGAGCGGCCGGCCGGCCCGGACGACGGTGACCTGCTCGCGACCCGGCTGGCCGTGGTCGAGGCACTGCGGACAGTCCCCAGGAGGCAGCGCGCGGTACTGGTGTGCCGGTTCTACGAAGGCATGGACGTCGCGGAGACGGCCGAGGTGCTCCGCTGCTCGCAGGGCACGGTGAAGAGCCAGACGGCGAAGGGCCTGGCCGCGCTGCGTGCGGCGCTCGGAGCCGGGTACCAGCCGGACAGCACAGCGACGCGACCCGTCTGGGAGGTGGCCTGATGGACGTGCGGGAACTGCTGCGGCTGGCCGGATCGGCTCCGGCCCCGCAGACCCGGCTCGACCCGGCCGAGCTGTACGCGGCCGGGCGCCGCCGCAGCTGGTGGCGCGGGCAGCGGCTGGCCCTGGCTGGGCTGGTGTCGGCGCTGGTGGCGACCGGGGTGGGCGCGACGGCGTACGCGATCAGCGATCACGCGCGGGTGCGGGAGGAGCTGGTGTCGAGTACGAGCCAGGCAGCCCCGCCACCTCCGCCCGCCGTCCAGCCGCTACCGGCCACTGTGGAGGGACGCCGCGTGACGGCCACCCCGTCACGCGCAGTCACGGCAGCCCCGTCGTCCGCGAAGGCCACGCCGGCCACTCCGGCCTGGGACTGCGCGACGGCTGCGATCGCGGTGGCGAAGGTGCTGAGCCAGCGAGCGGAAGCGGCGGCCCAGACGAGCTGCCAGGACGGCCGCCTGCACGTCACCGCGAGCCTCGGCGGGGGCGGCCAGGCCCGGCTCGTGCTCAGCGCACAGATCGAGCCCGGCCCGGCCGTGTGCCCGGCCCCGCAGGCGCTGAGCTGCGAGGACACGAAGTACGGCCAGCTCGCGGTCTCCGGGGCCGCCGAGGTCAGGCTCAGCCGTCCCGACGGCAGGGTGATCACGGTGGCGACGCGGGCCGAGGGCCTGTGGGCCGGCCCGGCTCCGGTGCTGCCGGTGGCCGAGTTGCGGGCCATCGCCCTCGCTTTAGCAGAAAAAACCTGAAAAAGACTGCCCGTCCGGGCAACCTGCCGCCGCTCTCCCCGGCACCTATCCATGAAGGCCACTCGTGGCCGGACGGACCTGGGATCGAGGAAGGAACCAAGCAGTGAGCACAGAGGACAACCCCCAAACCCCTGACCAGCGTGTACCCGCCAAGCCCCGCCTCCTGTCCCGCTGGGTGATCATCGGCGCGGCTGCGGTGGTGCTCTCCGCGGGCGCGGCGGTGACCGCGGGGGCGACAGGCATCGTGCCCGTCTCCGACGAGGTCACGTCGGCGGCGGCGCACGGCGAGACGGATGTGGCCCCGAGCGGCATCCCGGCCGGCGTGCCGTCGGCGAACCTGCCCGCGACCGTGCCAGTGCCCACGAAGCTGCCGAGTGCCGGCGTGCCGACGAAGCTGCCGGTCCCCGCGGGTACACCGAAGGCCTGGGATTGCAAGGAAGCGGCTGGACGCGCGGCAGCCACGCTGGAGAAAGTCCTGGAAGGCGTGACAGCCAGCACGAGCTGTGACGGCGCGACGCTGCACGCGACCGCGACCATCGCCAGGGCTGGGGTGGCCGCCATCTCGATCACTGTGGACATCGTGCCGGGTGTCGAACCCGGGTCGAGCTGCTCCCAGGCCGACCGCTGCGTCGACACCCCGGCCGGGCCGGTCGGCGTCTCCGGCGTGAGCAGGCTGAAGCTGGTCCGCGCCGACGGGCTGAGCATCTCGGTGTCCGCGCAGGTCTCGGGCACGGTCCCCAGCGGCCTGCCGAACGTGCTGCCCTCCGGCGTGCCCGGCACGCCACAGCTCCCCGAGCTCGGCAGCCTCCAGGGCCTCCTCACCGAACTCGGTGCCCGGATGTGACGGAGCCCGTGATCTGATGTGCGGATGGCCGAGCTGCCCGAAGGTGACCTGACGACCGTGGCGAAAGCCCTGCTGGGCTGGGAGTTCTCCGCACACGGCTCCACGGTCAGGCTGACGGAGGTCGAGGCGTACGCCGGGGTCGGCGCCGACCCGGCCTCCCACGCCCACCGGGGCCCCACACCCCGCAACCAGATCATGTTCGGCCCGCCCGGGTACCTGTACGTCTACTTCGTCTACGGCATGCACTGGTGCGCCAACGTCGTCCTCGGCGGCGAGGGCGAGGCCTCGGCGCTGCTGCTCCGGGCCGGCGAGGTCGTCGGCGGCATCGACCTGGCCCGCGAGCGGCGGCCGGGCGTACGCGACCACGACCTCGCGCGCGGCCCGGCCCGGCTGTGCACGGCTCTCGCCCTCGGCCGCGAGGCGAACGGGGCTTACCTGCTCGGCGACGGGCCGATCCGGCTGCGGCCACCAGCGGAGCCAGCCGACCCGGCCCGGATCGCGACCGGCCCCCGGGTCGGGGTGGCGGTCGGCTCCGAGACCCCGTGGCGCTTCTGGCTCACCGGGGAACCCTCGGTGAGCGTCTACAAGCGACACAAGAAGGCGCCGGCCAGCTGAACCCGGCCGTCAATCCGGTACCAAGCCAGCGGCCAGCCAGGTGTGGATGTCGTCGTAGACGGCCGCTCCGGGGAGATGCCCGCCGGGGTAGACGTGGCCCTGCGCGGTGGCGATGTGCGCGAGAAGGTGTCCTGAGTGGTCCCCGGGTACCAGGTGGTCCTGGGACCCTCGCCAGACGCCGACCGGGACCCGGATCTCCGCCAGATCGAAGCCCCACGGCTGCGCGAAGGCGAGGCTGTCGTCGACCCAGCCGTCCAGTGAGTCCACGAAAGTCGCCCGTACGCGCGACATGGCGTCCGGATCGTCACGCGCCGGAGGGCCGGGTTCTGACGGAATCTCCGGGCCACCGGCCTCGATGGGGGCCAGGATCTGCGCCGCGACGTCGGCCAGCTGTGACCGCAGGCTGGCCTCGTCCTGCGGCTGGTCACCCGGATCACGCGGCTTGATCCCGGACAGCACGGCGCACCGGGTGACCCGGCCGGCGAGCAGCGCGGCGCAGGCGAGTGCGTGGGGGCCGCCACCCGACCCGCCGAAAACGGCGAACTGCTCCCAGCCGCAGGCGTCAGCGAGATCCCGCACATCGCTGGCCGCGTCCGCGACCGTCCGGCCCGGCCTGCGAGTCGAGCCGCCGTACCCCGGCCGGTCGTAGACCAGGACCCGCAGCTTGCTGCGCTCCATGGCTTCGGCCACCGTCGGCCACTTCCAGCGGCTGCTCGGCGATCCGTTGTGCCACACCACCGGATGCCCGTCCGGCGGGCCGTAGAAGCAGTAACGCAGGACTGTTCCGCCGGCGCGGACCAGCTCGGAAGTCGCGGGCAAGGCCATGCGGAACATCCAAACCCGGCACCACCTCGCTGGCAAGAGTTTCAGGAGCCAGCGAGCCGCTGCGCCGTTTCCAGCACGCCTGCCCTGACCCGGTCCGGGCCGAGGTCCGGCAGCAGTGCCGTCACGTGCTCGGCGGCCAGGCTCGCGAGCAGGGCGTGCGCCGCGTACTCCGGATCAGCCGCCCCGCCCATCAGCAGCGCCACATGCCGGTGCCAGAAGCGGTAAGCCCCGATCCGGTACCGGGCACCCGGCGCCGCCGTCTCCGACATCCGGACAAGGTCGAGGTGCCCGAGCAGGTAGTCCACGTACGCGGACACGAAGGCCGCGAGCCGCTCGCCGTCCGGCGCGCCGGGGCCGAGCGGGGCCGGACCGTCCAGGATGGCCTGCTGGAGTTCGCGTTCGCGGGTGTCGAGAAGAGCGACTGCCAGCCCGGCCCGGTCGCCGAACCTGCGGAACAACGTCCCCTTGCCGACCCCTGCCGCCGCCGCGATCGCGTCCATCGACACGTTCTCCACGCCGTGCTCGGCGAAGAGCTGGGCCGCGGCAGCCAGGACCGTCGTGCGGTTGCGTGCGGCGTCGGCGCGCCCGGCCGGGGGCGGTGACGTGCGCAACTCCACGAGTTCTTGATAACCGGACTGCGGTCCGTTAACGTCGGAGGCCATAACCGGACTGTAGTCCATATCTCCAGGAGGATCCGCGTGACCACCCTGATCACCCGTGAGGAACTCGCCACAGCCGTCGAGGCCGGCACCGTTGTCCTCGTCGACGCCCTCGGCGCGGCGTACCACGCGCAGCGGCACATCCCCGGCGCCGTCCCGCTCGCGCCCGGCGAGGCCGTCGACCTGGCAGCCGGGCTGCTGCCCGACCGGCAGGCCGCGATCGTCACCTACTGCTCGAACGCCGCCTGCCCGAACAGCGGCCAGGTCGCCGACCAGCTGACCGCGCTCGGCTACACCAACGTCCGCAAGTACCGCGAGGGCATCGAGGACTGGGCCGGCGCAGGCCTTCCCCTGATCGAGGGCCAGCCCACCCAGTAACAAATAGGGCTTTTTTCTTTTGCTCTAACGCGAGGTGGCCCGGTGAGCGGAAATCTGACAAGCGAAACGAAAGCCCGTGTACTGGTTGTACACGGGCTTTTGTTTCGCGCAGCTCAGATTTTCGCTCAGCGGGTCGGCACTACCTAAAGGGCGATGACGAAGCGGTAGCGGACATCGCTGGCCAGGATCCGCTCGTAGGCCTCGTTGATCTGCTCGCCGCCGATGACCTCGATCTCGGAGCCGATGCCGTGCTCCGCGCAGAAGTCCAGCATCTCCTGCGTCTCGCGGATGCCGCCGATCATCGAGCCTGCGAGGCTCTTGCGGCCGCCGATCAGGGCGAACATCGACACCGGGCTGGGGTTCTCCGGGGCACCGACGTTGACCAGGGTGCCGCCGGTCCTCAGCAGGCCGAGGTAGGAGTCGAGCGGGATGTTCGCCGAGACGGTGTTGATGATCAGGTCGAAGGTGCCAGCCAGCTCGCTGAAGGTCGCCGGGTCGCTGGTGGCGCGGAAGTCGGAGGCGCCGAGCCTGAGCCCGTCGTCCTTCTTCCGCAGGCTCTGGCTGAGCACCGTCACCTCGGCGCCCAGCGCGTGCGCGATCTTGACGCCCATGTGGCCGAGGCCACCGAGGCCCACGATCGCGACCTTCTGGCCGGGGCCGGCCTTCCAGTGCCGGAGCGGGGAGTAGAGGGTGATGCCGGCGCACAGCAGCGGGGCCGCCACGTCGAGGCTGAGCGAGTCCGGGATGCGGACGGCGTAGTTCTCGTCGACGACGATCTGCTTGCCGTAGCCGCCGTACGTCGGCTCGCCCTGCTTGTCGCGGCTGTTGTAGGTGCCGATCATGCCGCCGGTGCAGTACTGCTCGTCGCCGGCCAGGCAGTTCGCGCACTTGCGGCAGGTGTCCACGAAGCAGCCGACGCCGACCCGGTCGCCGACCTGGTACTTCGTCACACCGGCCCCGACGGCGCTCACCACGCCAGCGATCTCGTGGCCAGGGACCATCGGGAAGATCGCCGGCCCCCAGTCCTCGTTGACCTGGTGGATGTCGGAGTGGCAGATCCCGCAGTAGTGGACGTCGATCAGCACATCGTGGTGTCCGGTCTCGCGGAGCGGGACGGTCGTGAGCTCGAGCGGAGCCTTGGCCGCAGGTGCGGCGTATGCGGAAACGTTAGCCATGCGGGGAATCATGCCGTCTCGGTCAGCGGTCCGCCCAGTCATTGCCTTACGTACCACTGGCAGGGTCACCCTCGCGCGGTGCCGGCCGCCGAGCCGCTGGGCATACTTGGGCTCATGACTGCTGAGCTGGGCGAATTCCTCCGTTCCCGCCGCGCGCGGCTGAGCCCGCAGGAGGCTGGCCTGCAGACGTACGGCAGGCGCCGCAGGGTCCCCGGCCTGCGCCGCGAGGAGCTGGCCCAGCTGGCCGGGGTGAGTGTGGCGTACTACACCCGCCTCGAACAGGGCAACGGCCAGAACGTCTCCTCGTCCGTGCTGGAGGCGGTGGCCAGGGCGCTGCGGCTCGACGAGCCGGAGCGGGCGCACCTGATGCATCTGGCCCGCCCGGTGCGGCGTTCGCCACGGCAGCTCAAGCCGCAGAAGGTCCGGCCGCAGCTGCGTGTGCTGCTCGACACGATCGCCGACGTCCCCGCGTACATCGTGGGGCGGCGCACCGACATCCTCGCCTGGAACAGGCTGGCCCGGGCGCTGCTGGCCGACTTCGACGCGCTGCCGCCGGGCGAGCGCAACATGGCCCGCCTCGTCTTCCTCGACCCGAACTCCCGTGACCTGTACACGCACTGGGAGGAGAAGGCGAAGGAGGTGGTCAACTGCCTGCGGTTCTGCGCCGGGCAGTATCCGGACGACCCGAAGCTGATCGAGCTGGTCGGTGAGCTGTCCATGCGCAGCGAGGAGTTCCGGAAGCTGTGGGCCGCCTACGGGGTGGAGGACAAGCGGCACGGCGTGAAGCAGTTCAGCCATCCGCTGGTCGGGCCGCTGACGCTCGCCTACGAGTCGCTGCTGCTGCCCGACGACGCCGAGCAGTACATGGTCACGTTCCACGCCGAGCCGGGCTCGCCGGACGCCGACGCCCTGCGCCTCCTGTCCGCCTGGGGCAGCACCAGCCAGGAACCAGCCCGCTCCTGATCCGCCCGCCTGGCTGGCGCGATCCTGACCTGCCCGATCTTGACCTGCCCCGCCGGGCGACCGGACACTGTGGACCATGAAACCCGGTGTCGTCCGGCTGCTCGCGGCCAAGGCTGTGTCCGATGTGGGCACAGCGCTCGACCTGATCTGCCTGAGCCTGTTCGCCTGGCTGCAAACCGAGTCGATGCTCGCGACGGCCGGGGTCGGCCTGATGATGTACGGCGGCGGGTTCCTCGGCGGCAGGCTGGCCCACCGCTTCGGTGACACCTGGGACCGCCGCCGGATCATGATCGGCGCGGATCTGCTCCGCGCGGCCGTCCTGCTGCCGCTCGCGGTGGTGCCGGGGGACTGGCAGATCTTTCTCCTGTACCCGGCTGTGCTGCTCGTCGGCGCCAGCAGCACCGTGTTCGGCGGCACCCTCGCCGCGGCGGTACCGGTACTGGCCGGCTCGCGTGCCCAGCTGATGAACAGCATCATCCAGGGCATGACCGGCGTGTCCCGGATCGTGGGCATGGGGCTGTCGGCCGTGATCATCGGGTACGTCGGCTTCCGGGGCGTGTTCGTGATCGACGCGTCGACGTACGTGCTGTCCGCGATCGTCCTGCTCACGCTCCGGCTGCCCATGCGTGACGGTTCCCCGGGCAAGCAGCCAGCCGGGAACCACGCGAACTGGGCGCTGCTCGTCGCCGCCGGGATCGCCGCACCGCTCGTCGTCCGGGGCCTGGACGCTTTCGGCAGCTCGTCCCAGCACGTCGGCCTGCCGGTACTCGGCGCGCAGCTCGATCCGGCCGACCCGGCCAGCGTCACCGGGACACTGTGGATGGCCTGGGCGATCGGTGTCGTGACGGCCAGCTTCGGGCTCCGCCCGCTGATCAGGTCCGCGATCGACCGGGCGCCGGCCGCCGTCTTCTACGGCGGGACGGTCCTGATGTCGATCGGGTTCGCCGGGATGTTCTGGATGCCGTCCTGGCCGGGCAGGCTCGCGTCGGCGGTACTGGCCGGGATCGGGGACGCGCTCACCGAGGTCGCGTTCAAGCAGTCCCTGCAACGGCTGCCCGACGACCGCCGGGGCGGGGCGTTCGGCCTGTCGCACATGGTGATCAACGGCGGGTTCCTGTCCGGGCTGGCGGTCACTGGCCTGCTGGTCACGCCGGGGCTGGTCGGCGAGTGGGTGCTGCTCCTGCACGGCGTGCCGACCGTCGCGGCCTGCTACGCGCTGCTGACGCACCGCAAGCGCGAGCGGGAGGAGGCCCGGGTGTGAGGTCCTACCTGAACTACGCGAGCATGGGCCGCCTGCGGCCCCGCGCCCGGAACGTGATGCGCGCGGCACTGGAGGACGTCCTCCCGTTCGGCGCCGCGTACTCGGCCCCGCTGATGGCCGCGATGAGCCGGTCCCGCGCCGCCGGGGCGAAACTGCTCGGCTGCGGGCCGGACGAGCTGGCCCTGATCCAGAACACGAGCACCGGTGTCCACCTCGTCGCCGACGGGCTGTCCTGGTCGCCAGGCGACGAGATCGTGCTGTTCGACCGGGACTTCCCGGCGAACGTCCTGCCCTGGCTGCGGGTCCGCGACCGGCACGGCGCCGTGGTCCGCTGGGTGCCGATGCGCGAGGACGGCGGCTACGACCTCGCCGACCTGGAGAAGGCGCTGTCGCCCCGGACGAGGGTGGTGGCCGTGAGCCTGGTGAACTTCGCCACCGGGTACACAGTGGATCTGGGAACTGTCTGTGACCTGGCGGCTGGCCACGGCGCGCTCGTGTTCTGCGACGCCATCCAGGGCCTGGGGGCCCTGCCGCTCGACGTGCGCGAGACGCCGGTGGACTTCCTCACCTCCGGCGGGCACAAGTGGCTGTGCGGCCCGCCGGGCACCGGCCTGTTCTATGCCCGGCAGGAGGCGCTGGCCATGCTCGGTGACGGGCCGGCCGGCTGGTTCGGCTACACCGGGGCCACGGACATGCTGGCCAAGGGCCCGGGGCACTTCACGTACGATCTGGAACCCCGCCCGCAGGCCCGCCGCTTCGAGGGCGGCATGCCGAACCTGCTCGGCCTGCTCGGGTTCGCCGAGTCCCTGGAGGAACTCCTGGAGACAGGCCTGCCCCGCGTCCATGCCCGCGTCCTGGCTCTCGCCGCCCAGGTCCGCGAGGGCGTCCGTGAGGCCGGCTACACGCTCCGTGGCCCGGAAGGCTCGGGAATCGTGGCGTTCGCCCACCCGGTCACGCCAGCCGCCGACCTCTGCGCCCGCCTCGCCGACCAGGGCTGCCATCTGTCCTATCCCGACGGAATCCTCCGCGCCTCCCCGCATTACTGGACGGACGACGACGAGATGCACATCATGCTCGCCGCGCTCCAGCAGCATGCAAGAAACTGATCTCCCGCCTCTTGACGCTCTCCCACCTGCGAGTTTGACTGGAGGGCGGAGCACACGGCTCCATAGTGGATAGTCAAAAGGCAGAGAGGAGTGTGGATCATGGAGGCTCGTTACGAGACCTGGGAGAACCTGGCCGAGGACGTGGAGATCACCACCGCGCAGTCGGACGTGTGGGCTTGCTTCCTGGCCGACGACGCCGCCTGACCGCGGATCGTCGCTAGTCCCATAGAACCCGGGCCGGGCACACAGCCCGGCCCGGGCTTTTCATCACCGGCCACGCAGCGTCACCAGCACCACCGGAGGAACACGTGATCACCTGGGAGAGCAGCCGCCAGCACGTCGGGGTCAACGCGCCGGTCTGGCTGACGTTCGACGTGCACAGGCCGTATCTCGACGGCGCGGCCAGCGCCCGCACGGCGATCCAGGCGCTCGGCCCGGTGCTCGCCGCCGAGCTGTTCACCGGGCGTGACCCGGTCTCGCCCCGGCTGTCGATGACCATGCCGCTCAGCTACCGGCAGCTGCTCACCCGCGAGTCACGGCTCGCCCAGTACCGGGTGGCGCTGCCCACCGACCTCCCTGCGGCCCTCGCATCCCCGGCCTGGGCAGCGATCGCCGAGGCCTTCGCCCACCGGGCAGACCTCGACGCCACCGACCGCTCGGGCCTCGCGCAGTGGCTGGTCAGCGCGTGCCTGCCCGACGCGATGCTCGTCCTGGCCCCGGCCGACCTGAGCCCGGAGGAGTGCGCGGATCCGCTGGCCGCGAGCGTGCAGCTCGCCCGCGCGATCGCCCTCTTCCAGCGTGAGGGCCTGTCCGAGCGGACGAAGGCCGCCCGCCTGCCACTCCTCGAAGCCACCGTCCCGACCCCGGCCCAGCTCAACGGCGTGGCGGGCTGGGCGTACCTGACCGCACGCCACGGTGCCGACGACAGCCGGGTCGCGGAGCTCGAAGGCCGGGCCTGGGACATCTTCCGCCAGCTCGCGCCCGGCATGGACCCCCGGACGCGGGCCGTACGCGAGGCCCGCCTCCTGATCAAGGAGACGATGCACGCCGAGCGGCACGGCCAGCTCGACCGGGCCACGGACCTGCTCGCCGCCGCCCGTGCCCTCGTACCGGACGACGGCACCCTTCTCGCCCGCGAACTTCGCCGCCGCGTCATCGACCGTGGCGTGGAGATCGCGGTCAAGCGCAAAGACCTGAGCACCGAGCGCGCGCTAGTCGAGGAGGGCCTGGCCCTCGACCCGTGGTGCGTGAAGATCCGGATGCAGGCGGCCCAGGCCGCCGAGCGGCGGGGTGAGGACGACGCGGCCCTCGCCGGGTACCTGCACGCCGCCCGCCTCGGCCCGTACGGCACGGCCTTCGCGCTCCTCCGCGCGAACGAGCTGGCCCAGCGCCTCGGCCAGCCCGGCGCGGCCCGTACCTTCGCCGAGCGGGCGTTCCGGGCCATGCCCACGTCCCCGCAGACCCTCGAAGCCGTGCTGTCCGCGACAGACAGCGAGCCCCTCGCGGCCATCGCGAAGTCGACAGCCACCGGCCGTGGCCTCGAAGGCAACTGGCACTACCAGATGTACGGCGCGTACTTCAATCTCGCCGACTCCAAGTCCCCGTGCCTCTACGCGAACCTGCCGCTTTACGCCTACGAGTTCGCCGAGCGCGGCCAGCGGCCCAGGATCGGCCACCAGCGGATCATGCCGCCGGCCTTCCGCGCCAACCTGTTCCGCGAGGCCGGCCTGCCCGAGTTCATGGTGAGCCACCCGGCGGAGCTGCCGGAGCCACTGTGGACGGACCGATGGGCGAAGCTGTGCGAGTGGACGACCGAGCTGCCGGTGGCGAGCCCCGAGCGGCAGTACCTGACCATGCACCTGCTGTTCCGCCTCGGCTTCCAGCGGCTCGCGCTCGACCTCGTGCCCGCGTACGACGATCCGCAGTCCGCCGCCGAGTTCAAGATCTCGGCCTGGCGGCACCTGATCGGCTACGCGGCCTCGGTCGGCAGCCGCAGCCCCGAGTCCTCCCTCGGCGCGCTCGCGCTCGCCGACCGGCCCGGCTGCCCGTTCGACCTGGCCATGACGCTGTCACTGCACGCGGTCGTCTACCACGCCCGTGCCACGCGTGACATCAAGGAAATGGTGAAGTGGCGGGACCGGGCCAAGGACTACCACGACACCGCGCTGGCCAGCCCTGACTACACCCCGTTCGAGAAGGCCATGCTGGAGAGCCGGTTCTATCGCGGCACCAGTTTCGTGCCCTTCCAGCTCGGTGACCGCGCCGGCACGATCGCCGAGCTGGACCGCGCCGAAGAACTCGCGCGCGCAGTCCCCGCCACCACCCCCTGGGAGCAGTTCCTCAAACTCGAGAACCTGCACGCCTGCCTGGAAAGCCGTTCCAAGGAAGCTTTCGGCCTCGGCGAGATCGACCTCGGTCACGCACGCACTCTCGAGTTCCTGGCGATCGACCCCTACGACCCGAAGAGCCACATCGAACTCGCCGAGAGCTACACCCGCCAGGGCAAGTTCGCCGAGGCCGCCGAGGCGTACCTGACCACGGCCCGGCTCGGCCCGCTCGGCACGGCGATCGCCTACGCGATGGCGGGGGAGTGCTACGAACGCGCAGGTCAGCAGGCCATCGCGGAGGACTGCTTCATCCAGGCCCTCCGGCACGACCCGTATGCGATCTCCGCTGCGCGCGGCTGGCGGCGCAACGGCGACGACTTCGGATACACCGCAGCACTCGAAGAATGGGGCGCCTCCCGGTGAAATTCTCCCTCACGCAAACTCCGACGGCCCCGCTCACCGCGATTCCCGTCTTCACTTCCGAGCTCGGCGACCCGTTCCTGACCGCATGTGGCTTCACCGCAAAACCAGGGCAAACCTTTTTTGTACCCCCGGGCACAGCCCCCGCATTCCCCCTCCCCGGAGCCCCCGCCGCCGGCCTCCCGGCCCCTGAGCCCGGATCACCGGCGATCCTCTACGGGCTCGGATCGCCAGAAGCCCTCGACCGCCCGGCCCTGCGCAGAGCACTCGCAGCCCTGGCCCGCGCGTCCCGCCGCTTCGAGCACCTGGCCGTCATCCTCCCCGCCTGCGTACCGGCACCGCTCGCGATCCGCACAGCTGCCGAGTCCATGACGCTCGCCCTCTACACCTACACCGAGTTCACCAGCACCGCCGACCCGGCCGCGCTCCACACCGTCGACCTGGTGACCCCCGAGCAGGACCCGGCACCCCTCCACACCGGACAGCGTCTCGCCGAAGCCGTCTGCCTCGCCCGCGACCTGGTCAACCAGCCCGGCGGCACCCTCACACCGGCAGCGTTCGCGACCCGCGCCGCCGAGCTGGCCAAGCACACCGGCCTCGACTGCGAGATCTGGGAGATGGACCGGCTCGCCGCCGAGCACATGGGCGGCCTGCTGGGCGTCAACGCCGGCTCCGCCGAACCGGCCCGCCTGGTCCGCCTCACGTACACGCCGCCGATCTCGGCCGGCACCATCGCGCTGGTCGGCAAGGGCGTCACCTTCGACTCCGGCGGCCTGTCCCTCAAGCCGAGCGGGCTGATGGGCGACATGAAGTCCGACATGGCCGGCGCGGCAGCCGTGCTCGCCGCCATGACAACGCTCCGCGACCTCGGCTGCCAGCAGACCGTCGCCGCGTACCTGCCGCTCACCGACAACATGCCCGGCCCCGGCGCCACCCGCATCGGCGACGTCCTGCGTACCCGCAGCGGCACCACCGTCGAAGTCCTCAACACCGACGCCGAGGGCCGCCTGATCCTCGCCGACGCCCTGGCCCTCGCCGCCGAGAGCAACCCCGACGCGATCATCGACCTGGCCACGCTCACCGACGCGGCACCCTCAGCCCTGGGCCGGGGGATGGCCGCCGTCCTCGGTACCGGCCCCGGCTGGCTCGCCCGCGTCCTCTCCGCCGCCGACCGCTCCGGCGAACCAGCCTGGCAGCTCCCGCTCCGCGCCGACTGCCGCCCGACCCTCGACTCCACAGTGGCCGACCTCGTCAACCACAAGCCGGGCGACCGGCACGCCGGAGCGATCCTCGGCGCCCTCTTCCTCCAGGAGTTCGTCCCGGACGGCCTCCCGTGGGCGCACCTCGACATCGTCGGCTGCGCCTGGGCCACCGCCGACGACGGGGAAACCACAGCTGGCGGCACCGGCTACGGCGTCAGGCTCCTCGCCGAACTGCTCTGCCCGCCACCACCGTCGATCGGGCACTGAACACAAACCTGTCCCCGGCCGCTCGTACCGGCCGGGGACAGGCAGCCCTCACCTACACCGCTACGCGGCGATCTTCAGCTCGAACGACCCCTTCTTCAGGCCGTCGCTCGCACCCTCCCCGCAGAAAGCCTTGAGGTACATCCCCACCACAGCCTCCTCGAACTCCTTGTCGTACGCGGTCGTCGACAAGGTCAGCTGCTTCGTGCCGTCCACCGAGCTGAACGAGAACGTCGAGTACCCCGGAACCCCGCCGGTGTGCCCCCACATCTCGCCACCACACGGCAGCGCAACCCGCTGGAGCCCCAGCCCGTACTCGCCGCCGCTGTGCACGTCAGGCGTCAGCATCTCCGCCAGCAGCGCCGGCCGGACCAGCTTCCCGGTCAGCAGCGACCGGTAGAACCGGTTCAGGTCATCCGTCGTCGTGACGATCTCACCAGCAGCCCACGCCGCCGACGGGTTCCACGACGTGATGTCCACCGGCTTGCCCTTCACCTGCACGTACCCGTGAGCATGCGGCCCCGTCAGCAACGGGAAGTCCCCCGGGAACGACGTCCGGTGCATGCCAGCCGGCCGCAGCACCCGCCGCTCGACCTCGCCGGCGTACGACCGCCCCGTCACCTTCTCGATCACCATGCCGAGCAGCACGTACCCCGTGTTCGAGTACGACCAGCTCGTACCGGGCGGGAAGTCCGCCGTATGCCGCGTGGCCACAGCCACCAGCTCCTCCGGCTCCCAGCTCCTGTACCGGTCCCTGACCAGCTGCTCCTCGGACGTGAACAGGTCCCGCGTGTAGTTGTAGACCCCGCTCGTGTGGTTGAGCAGCTGCCGGAGCGTGATCTGGTCCCCGTTCGGCACCAGCCCCGGCAGGTGCTGGGAGACCGGGTCCGACAACGACAACCGGCCCTCGCCGGCCAGCTGCACCACCACGGTCGACGTCAGCGACTTCGTGATGCTCCCGGCCCTGAACCGCCCGTTCTCCGGCGCCGGCCGCCACCTCCCGAGTTCCGCGACCCCCGACGCCCCGCGCCACACGTACGCGCCGTCCCGGTACTCCGCCACCGCCGCGACCGCACCAGCCTTCGTCACCGCGTCCAGCTCGGCCCGCAACCCGGGCGCTGTGGCCTGAGCCTGCGCGGCCACCGGTACCGCCATCACCAACGTCACCGCGCCGAGCACAGTGAACGTCCTGCCAAATCTCATCCCTGTTCCTCCTGGACGATCCGTCGATCCCGAGAGTGCTGGGTGATTTACCCCCAAAGCATCACGGAAGAGCGCGCCGTCCGGATCGGGCCACGGGACGAGACCGACCCTGACATTCCCCTTACGCGGACGGCAGGCAATCCCCTACGGAAAACCGGATACCAGGTAGGGAAGAATCAGGGCATGACCAGTGTTCTCGATGACCTGCAGTGGCGTGGCCTCATCTACCAGTCGACCGACCTCGGCGTCCTCGCCGACGAGATCGCGAAGGGCCCGATCACCTATTACTGCGGCTTCGACCCCACGGCGCCGAGCCTGCACATGGGCAACCTGGTCCAGATCCTCGTGCTCCGCCGCCTCCAGCTCGCCGGCAACCTCCCGCTCGCCCTCGTCGGCGGCTCGACCGGCCTGATCGGCGACCCCAAGGAGTCAGCGGAGCGCTCCCTGAACTCCAAGGACACCGTCGCCGAGTGGGTGGAACGGATCCGGCACCAGATCGAGCCGTTCCTCGACTTCGACGGCCAGTACGCCGCCCGCATGGTCAACAACCTCGACTGGACCGCCGGGCTCTCCGCGCTGGACTTCCTCCGCGACATCGGCAAGCACTTCCGCGTCAACAAGATGATCGCCAAGGACGCCGTCAGCGCCCGCCTGCACTCCGACATCGGCATCAGCTTCACCGAGTTCAGCTACCAGATCCTCCAGGGGATGGACTACCTCGAACTCTTCAAGCGCTACGGCTGCCGTCTCCAGACCGGCGGCAGCGACCAGTGGGGCAACCTCACAGCAGGCACCGACCTCGTACGCCGCGTGACCGGCGAGTCCGTGAACCTGCTCGCCACCCCCCTGATCACCAAGGCCGACGGCACCAAGTTCGGCAAGACGGAGGGCGGCACCGTCTGGCTCGACCCCGCCATGACCTCGCCGTACGCGTTCTACCAGTTCTGGATCAACGCCGACGACCGCGACGTCTCGAACTACCTCAAGGTCTTCACCTTCCTGGAACGCGCAGAACTCGAAGCCCTCGAAGCCGAGACGGCCGAGCGTCCCTTCGCCCGCGCGGCCCAGAAGCGGCTGGCGAGCGAGGTCACCACCCTCGTACACGGCAAGACGGAAACCGAGCAGGCCATCGCGGCCAGCCAGGCACTGTTCGGCAGGGGCACCCTCGACGAGCTCGCCCCCGCCACGCTCCGGGCCGCGCTCGCCGAGGCCGGCCTCGCCACAGTCACCGACCCGCAGACGACGGTCGCGGCGCTCTTCAAGGAAGCCGGCCTCGTCGGCAGCCTGTCCGAGGCGCGCCGTGCCGTCACGGAGGGCGGCGCGTACATCAACAACGAACGCGTCACCGACGCCGACGCCCCCGTACCCGCCGACCGCCGCCTCCACGGCAAGCTCCTCGTCCTCCGCCGGGGCAAGAAGACGATCGCCGGCGTCGAGTACGCCTGACCCGGCGAACCTGGCTCGTAACCGCCCTGCGGAGCGCCCGCCAAGGCTGCCCACGAGCCCCCACAAGGCCCGGTACCACGCTGGTACCGGGCCTTTCGCCTGGTCAGAGCGTTTCGGGACCCCCGATTTGACCGCCGTCCGGACGCTAGCGTAAATTTCTCTCTGTCAGCGGGGAACGCGACAAACCGGAAAGAAAGACGCCGGGGCGGCGCGGATCACGAAGACACCGGGCGAGGCCGATTTGGTTCGGCGTGAACGACCGGGTAGGGTGAGTGAGAGACAAGGCGATGGACACCGCTCAAGGCGGCAGGACAGCTTGTCGATCTTCCCAGCCAGGGCGGTGCGGGTCACTGATCGTTCAGTGATGGCCTGCGAAACCGATCTGGTAGCGTGGTGCAAAGCCCCGGAGATGGCCTTTGAAGGCCGCCGATGGTGTGTGTTTGTTCTTTGAGAACTCAACAGGGTGTCTGAAAGTTAGTGCCAAGTTATTGATACCCCGGCCCTGGCATTGTTCAGGGCGGGATTCCTTTGGTGATACGGACAATGGCAACACATTTTAGTGATGTCAGCGGTCTGATCGCCGGGTATTGAATTCTTATTGGAGAGTTTGATCCTGGCTCAGGACGAACGCTGGCGGCGTGCTTAACACATGCAAGTCGAGCGGAAAGGCCTTTCGGGGTACTCGAGCGGCGAACGGGTGAGTAACACGTGA
>NZ_KB903824.1 GCF_000379825.1 Longispora albida DSM 44784 | reverse complement strand
ACGTTGAGGGAATTCCTGCCGGGGGCGGTCACTGGTGGTCGTCCCCGGGCGGATGATCGTCGTGTTCTCAACGGGATCGTGTGGAAGATCCGGGCGGGTGCGACGTGGCGGGATGTGCCTGAGCGTTACGGGTCGTGGCAGTCGGTCTACACCCGTTTTCGCAGGTGGGCTCTCGATGGGACATTCTCGGCGATGCTCGAAGGGGTCCAGGCCCACGCCGACGCGGCCGGTGATATCGAGTGGCTGGTGTCGGTGGACTCGACCATCGTGCGGGCTCACCAGCACGCCGCCGGAGCCAAAAGGGGCGAAGGGAAACGGGCGAACCATCAGATCACGCCCTCGGTCGAAGTCGAGGCGGACGATGAGGTCAGCTTCGGGGATGCCGAGGAGGAGCAGCCGGGTGCCGGTGGCGAGGTTCAGGCTGGCGCGAGCGGGTTTCGGGAGGCGCAGCCTGCCGTGGCCGCCGATCTTGTAGGCGTTTCCCGGGCGGATCATGATGAGCCCAGTGGCGGTGTCGGGTGTGACGTCGTAGGGCATGCCCGGGTGCCAGCGCAGCGCGCGCGGGACGGTGCGGTCCGGTATCCGGCCCGCGACGTCCATGCTGGAGGCCGCATACACAAGGGAAACAGCGGCCTGGGGCTCGGCGAGCACGGCCATGGGCAGTCCCGCTGGGTGGCCTGGACTGGGGGTGTGGACGGGACCGTCTGTGCTGATCGGCGATCCGGCGAGCCCAGGTGGTGCCAGCGCAGGAATCGGCTCGAGGCTGTCAGGCCGGAGCACTTCGCGCGGCCAGGCGGCCGGTCCTCTACCAGTAACGGCCAGACGTGGCGACGTAATCGGGCTAGTCATACGGCGAGGGCACCGTCAGTGAGCGGTGTGGCCGCATAGAGGTCTAATGCAGCGTTGGTGGCGGCTTCATAGCTCTGATGTGCCTGGAGTGGAAGGTTCGGGGGCAGCGCGCTGGACGGCAGCTCATCGTGAGGTGACTGCGATGCATAGCGGATCATGGAGTCAGCTTGCCCAGATTCGGAGGTCGCGTGCAGGGGCAC
Organism: Longispora albida DSM 44784; assembly: GCF_000379825.1. Lineage (GTDB taxonomy): Bacteria > Actinomycetota > Actinomycetes > Mycobacteriales > Micromonosporaceae > Longispora > Longispora albida. The sequence continues at coordinate 22,425 of NZ_KB903824.1, read as the reverse complement.
GCAGGAGCAGGCCGGGGCAGCCACCGCGCCGCCGCACCGAAACAGGCTCCCGCTTCGTCCCCTCAAAGTGGCGATGAGCACGGCGGGGCCAGGCTCTGGATGGTCACGTCGGCCCACGTTCGTTTCTACCCCCGCAGGGGCGATGAGCACGCGCGGTCCAGGTGGACGTGGCCTGGTAGGTGTCCAAGTTCTTGCCGGCCATGACCTGCGTCCTAGAGCACCGGCTCGCCACCTCGCCGTGATGGCAAGGTCCAGCGGATCAGCAACAGGTCCCCGGAACGTGCTCCGGCTGCGGCGAACAGGCTGACAACCATTGGCGTGCCCTCAGATGCCACCATGATCACTTCGGCTATACCGGAATTGTCGGCGCCCTTCACTACGATGTATACCTATCCCACCGTCATCGGCGATCGGAAGGTGCATTCATGAGCTCTGGCGCGGACAAGCATGCCGGGCTGCCCCGTGACCGCAGGAATCCTGCGCCGAAGGTCGCGGCGTGGATGCAGTACCAATACGATCTTGCCGCGCTGGTCTTGCTTGGCCACCTGTCCAGTGAGGACGTTGAGGGTGTGGTCCTGGAACGTTCGACCGATTTCGTGATCCTGACCCGGTCGGGTGGCGTCGAGCTGGTGTCGGTGAAACATCGCGAGGACAGCAGGACTTCTGGGAGCGCCTGGAGGTGGAGTGATCTGCGGGCTGACCGCGTGCTCACCGATCTTCATGCCAAGTGGGCGGAGCACGGCAGGGAGTGCAGCGTGGCGTTCTGGACGTGCGGGGGGTTCAGCGGCCAGGCCCATGAGCTGTGGCGGGCTACGGCATTGCGTGAGACGCCAAAACCGTCGCTGCTGAAAAACCTCGCTACTGAGCTTGGCACGGACCTAGCCGACGCGGCCCGTTTTCTGCGGGCACTGCACATGCCTGAGGACCCACTTCCCAGGCGTAAGGAGATCGGCGACATCTGCGTCCGGCGCACCGCTGACCTGCTGCGCCCGTACCGCACTGGCACCGATGCCACCGCGGAGGCGTGTTTCGCGGAGTTACGCAAGCTTGTCCGGGAGTCCTCCACCGACACTGAGCGCGAAGGCACGCTTCAAGCTGCGCGGGCCGCGACGCTGGCCGGTCTTGCTGAGGTCAGGGAAGTGATCAGGATCCGGCATGAGTACGCCGGCCGCGATGATGTCCTCAACCGGCTGCTGGCAGTCCACGACCAGCTATCGGCGCAGGCGCCGCGGGTCCCCCGGCCTGGCTGGCAGCCTGACCCCGGGTTCACGGGCCGTGCCGCTGAACTCGATGAACTCGCCCGGCTGCTGCGACCCGGTCACCCTGTGGAGGTGGCGCCGGTGGTCGTGCACGGGATGACCGGGGTGGGCAAGACGAGCCTGGCCCTGCAGTTCGCCGCCCTGCACAGCGGCCAGTTCGCTCCGGTTTTCATCAACGGAACCTCCCGCGGCAGCATCGAGGAAGGCCTGGCTGCCCTTGAAGAACCGCAGCCGAGCGGTATCGCTGAGGTCCGAGGGCCGGTCACAGCCCCGTTGCCTGGGAATTCCGCGACGCTCCTGGTCATCGATGGTGTCACGGATGCCGATGCGGTGCTGGGGCTTGTCCCGCGTTCATCGCTGTGCAGGGTCATCATCACCAGCACCGCTACCCATCTCGACCACGGCTACCGGACCATCGAGCTGGGTGCCTGGCCTAGCGGTGAGGCAACCGCCTATATCGCCCGGTTCCTGCCTGGCGAGGCCCATGCCGAAGCGGTACTCCTTGCCTCCAGGCTAGCGTGCCATCCGCTGGCGATCACCCAGGCGGTGAACTATTGCATGTCCGCACGCCGCACGCTCAGCGACGTACTGGGCCGTCTTGCCTCGTCGCCCGCGAAGGTACTGCAGCAGGGCTGGGCATCCGGGCATCCTCAGACGCTCCTGCAGTCCATCCACCTCAATGTCGACGCGGTGCGGGAACGATCACCAGACAGCTACGACCTTCTGGCCATGTTCGCCTACATGGCTGAGGCTCCGATCGACGAGCGGCTCCTAGAGCGACGCCGTGGCACCGCGTTCGTGCTGACCCCGCAGGCTTCTCCCCCGGGTCCGGGTAGCCCTGCTGTGACGGCGCAGCCGCCTCAGCCGGCCCGCAGGCAGTTCGCCGTCGGCGTCAGCCAGCGGGCTCAGGCCAGTCCCATATTTTCTGACGACGCGCTGGACCCGGGGGTTATCGACGCGCTGGTGTCCGCTTCGCTGGTGAGCCGGTCGCCCGGCGGTGTGGCGGTTCATCCTCTGATTGCGATCGTCATGCGCGCCCTCGAACCCGATCCCTTGCCATGGCTGGAACTCGGCATCGGATTGTTCATGAAGGACCTGAATGAGCCGTCACCCAACGACGTCGACCGGGCCGTTACCCAGTCCATCGACCATCTGGCCGCGCTGGCTCTGCACGCCATGGAACTCGGGCACCAAGGTCCCGGCGTCATCACCGCCTGCGTGCTGGTATGCCGGTTCCTGGCGCGCGCAGGAAAGATCGCAGCGTGGGACAGCCCGGCCGCATGTGCCTTCGCACTCAACGCATTCCGTGCGGCTCATGACGCATCGAACTTGGGTATCGTCCCCTTTCACGTGCTCATGAACCAGCAGCGAGCCACCGCAGGTGCCTTGCAGGCCAACGGGCAACCCGACGACGCGATCGCACTGCTCCGCAGCATCATCAACCTCGGCCGCGCCTACCAGGAAGACACCGGCGACGACACCTTCCACCTCTCCGGCTGGCTGGACCTCGGCGCGGTCGCCGCCCACCAGATACGCCGCAGCCTCGCGCAGGAAGTACTGAACGGACTACGCCCCTGGCTCGACGGCGAACGAGAACTTGAGCCCAGCCCGCAGGCATCCGTCGATCACGTCCATGCCGCGATGCTCTACCTCCTCGGCGACACCCAGCAGGCCCTCAATGTCAGCACGTCGGCTTTCGCCCGGCCGCGTGTCCACGAGGCAAGCGACTATCTTCTCGCTGACCTGCATAACAACGGCGTCCATATCGCCCGTGACCTCGGCGACCACCAAGCCGTTCTTCACCATGAGATGCAGATCCTGCACTACCGCAAGAAGTCAGGAGCCAACGGGCTCCAGGAAGCATCTGCGCAGCGGGCCGCCGCCGATGGCGCTATCGATGCCCGCAACTACAAACTCGCAGATGAACTTCTCCAGCTCGCCAAGCCCGCCCTCGAAGCCTGCGGCCCCCGCAGCCGGGAACGAGCCCACTATCTGGCAACCCACGGCCGCCTGCTCTTCGACCAGAGGTCCTACTCCCGCGCTCTGGAAGATCTCAGCGAAGCCGCTTCCATCTTCACCGAGACAGGTTTCGACTCCGATCGCGGGCTTCTTGCCGCAGTCCACGTCCACCTCGCACAGGCATGGGCAGCGCACCTGCAGTTCAGCAAAGCCGAGCAAGCCATCGAAACCGCCATAACCATCGACACATCCCTCTTCGGCCCAGACCATGGCGAAGTCCGCACTGACCTCCTCATCAAAGCGGATATCCAGCGCATGAAAGCAGCAGTCCACCAACGCAGGAAAAGCTAGATCATCAGGCTGCTACCCGCCCGCCAGCCTGAGGGCATCTCGCGTCTAGGTATCTTCCGCCCCGGTCGCCCCGCTTGCACACAGCCGCCGACGGAACTGCGGACAATCCTGCGGGCTTTCCCCGCGCCAGGCGCCAAGCTGATCGGGTTTACGCGGGCACCTTGTGTCGGATGCAGGCCTTGTCCTTGGCTGAGGGTTTCGCGGGCTGCGACACTGCCATTGGCCTCAGGCCGTGGGCTCTCCTCGAATTTTTTCTGACGAGTTTCAGGTGAGGTGAACGTGGATCCCGCATCCATTGTGATCGCGGCTATCACCGCAGGGTCGGTGGCCGGTTTGAAAGACACGGCGTCGGCCGCAGTGAAGGACGCGTACCAGTCGCTCAAGGGCTTGGTCGGATCACGGCTGGCAGCTTCCAGCCGGGGAACTGCGGCCCTTGAGGGCGTACAGGTTCAGCCTGAGGTGTGGCGCGCGGTGCTGGGCTCGGAGTTGGCCGCGGTGGAACTCGGCGACGAGGTCGTCCGCGTGGCGCAGCGGGTGCTGCAGCTTGCAGATCCGGCGGGCTTCAGGCAGGGAAAGTATGTTGTCGATCTGCGCGATGCGAAAGGCGTTCAGGTCGGGGATAACAACACGATGAACATCAGGTTCTGACGTGAGCTCTTGTTGTCGTCCTGGGCGGCGTGGATGACGAGAGGGGCTGAGGAACCACGTGGAGTTGACGTGCGTGGTTCCAGGGGGTGCAAGTTGGCTCGGGCAACACGCTCCACATGCACGTTTCCTCACCGGCTCCGCCGGTCGCCTGGCCCTTCCGCGTCGGGCGCCCACCGCTTCAAGCCGACTTCTTTCAGGAACGGGCCGACTGCCGGAAGCTCGCTGAGCTGCTCGCGCTTGACGGCGCGGCCCGTCCTGCGGTGATCGTGTCTGGGATGGGCGGCGTGGGTAAGACACAGCTGGCTGCGTGGCTAGCCCGAACCCTTTGGTCGGCGGCAGCAGTGGATCTTCTGATCTGGGTCGAGGCGTCGTCCCGTGACGCGGTTCAGTCAGCGTTCGCACGCGCTGCTTATCGGCTCGGCATCGGCGATGGCAGCGACACGTCAGCGGATGCGCAGGACATGCTCCTGTGGCTGGAAGACTCGCCGAAACGCTGGATGGTCGTTCTTGATGACGTGGCCAGTGCTGCGGACCTGCGTGGGCTGTGGCCTCCCGTAACCAAGACGGGGCGCTCGCTGATCTCCACGCGAAACTCCGAAGCCAGCCTCACAGCAGGCAAGATCGTCCATCAGCTCGGCGTGTTCACACAGCATGAAGCCGTCGGCTACCTCACTGCGAGGCGGCCTCCTACAGTCGGCGGAAGCCATGAGCTGGCTGCTCTCGCTGATGATCTCGGCAGACTGCCTGTCGCGCTGAGCCACGCGGCTGCGTATATGGACAACTTTGACCTGACGTACTGGACTTATCGCCAGCGCTTCGCCGACCGCCAGCGCACGCTGAAGGATCTTTTTCCCGGCGCGACGTCGCCGGTCGATGAGTACGGCCGCACTGTCGCTGCGACGTGGTCGCTGTCCGTCGACGCTGCAAACCGGGTCCGCCCCGTCGGCCTGGCACAGCCTCTGCTAGAGCTAGCCAGTCTCCTTGATCCTGCGGGAATCCCCGAACTGCTGTTCATGTCCAGCTCGTGCCTTCGGTGGGTACAGCACAATCGTGCTGTTTCTGAACGGGCGATGCTCAAGGCGTGCGGTACACCTGTCAGCCGCGATGATGTCCACGACGCCCTGAGCACGCTGAAGCGCCTCAACCTGATCACGCGCGAGCATGGCATGGTCCGGATGCACGGCCTTGTCGGCCGGTCCATACGCGAGGCCCAGGACCCAGACCATCTGGCCCGCACCGCACGGTCAGCCGCCAGCGTACTCACCGAGCTGTGGGAATCTCGCAACGACGGGCCGGTCACCGCCCAGGCACTGCGGTCCAACACCGACACGCTGTACCTGCACGCGCCCGACAGTCTCTGGCGGCCAGTCCTGCATGCCGCAGTTGGCCACGCCGCCCACAGTCTGGGCGACACTGGCAATCCGGCAGCGGCGATCAAGCGGTTCACGGAGCTACTGCGAGAGGCAGAACAGCGCCTCGGCGCCGAGGATCTGATGACCCTCACGCTGCGAAGTGACATCGCACATTGGACAGGTAAGGCCGGCAATTGCCACGCCGCCGCGGAACTCAACGGGCTGCTCGCTGGGGAGTTCGCACGGCTGTGCGGCCCGTTGGATAGCGAGACATTGCTGACCCGGTGGAATGAAGCCACCTGGCTGGCCCATGCGGGGCAGCCTGGCAAAGCCGTAGAGCTGCTCACTGTCCTCCGCGACGACTATGTCCAGGTCTTAGGGGCCGATCACGAGGAGACTCTCGAGCTGCGGCGGGACCTTACTCGCTGGCTGTTTGCCTCCTCTGGTCTCACCGAAGGCCAGGCAGAGGCGGCTTCCCTCATAGCCGACTACCAGAGGGTGACTGGCACGGGTAGCGATGAGGTGTTCCAGTTCCGCATGGACGTGGCCACCTGGATCCATGTGAGCGGCGATCTGGGTCTTGCGGTCCAGAACGCCAGCGACCTACTGGATGAGCTGGCTCACGCACATGGGCCGTCGCACAAGCTCACCGCATCGCTACGTGACCTTATCGCGAACTGGACCGGCGAGCGGAACAGCACGCAGACGGCCATCTCCGCCGCTTCTTCTACCCTGGAAGATCGACTAGAATCACTTGGGCCGCATCATCCCAGCACACTGCGCGCCCGCGGCGATCACGCAGAATCGCTCGGGAAAGCAGGCGATGCCTTAACCGCCGCGGGAGAGCTCAAAGAACTGCTGCTGGACAGTACAAAGATCCTGGGGCCAGATCACGAGCTGACACTGCACGTCAAGGAAGAGCTGGTGGTCTGGCTGGAGCGCTCTGGCCAGGAGGACGAAGCGAAGGCTGTGACCGCCGAGCTAGCCGATGACTACGAACGGGTGCTCGGCCCAGACCATGCCAGGACGCTTACCGCGCGCAACAACGTGATTGCCAGGAACAGCTGCTGCGATCACGCAGACGGGGTGGTCCAGTTCGAGTCACTGCTTGCCCAGCGCGAAGCCGTACTCGGTCCTGACCATCCAGACACGCTCATTTCGCGGGTGAACCTCGCAGTTCAGCGGGGGTACACCGAAGGGCCGGACGTCGCGGTGGACATGCTTGGACCCGTGGTTGCCCTCCATCAGCGTGTCCTCGGGCCGCAGCACGTCCAGACCCTCCAAGCGCGAGCGGCGCTCGCCTACTGGCTGGGGCTAGCGGGCCAGCAAGCTCGTGCCGCCGTCGCATATCAGGCTGTGCTCGGCGACCAGAGCCGGATTCTTGGCCAGTACCATCCATTTACACTGGCGACGCACAGGTACCTGGCGGACTTCGAGGGAAAGAACGGGAACCCCGCCGAAGGAGCCAGAATCCTGCAGACCCTCTGCCCTCACTTCGAGCGGGTTTTCGGAGCCTCGCACGGTGACACCATCAGCCTCAAAGATTCTCTCGCCCATTGGCTCGAGCAATCAGGCGACAGGGCTGGAGCGGCAGCCATAGTCACAACGCTACTGCAATCCGCTCGGAAGCAGGAGGACTCAGATCATGAACGGACCCTGTCGCTCGGGCGCAGGCTGCTTGACCTGCTGATGGCGTCCCGGCAGTTTGAACCAGCGCTGGAAGCCGCAATGGCCCTTCGCGAGGACTACATAAGCGTGTACGGCCCCAGGGACCTCTTCACACTGGTACTACGCAACGACATCGCGGTACTACACGACGCAGCAGGAAACACCGAACAAGCAGAGGCTGATCTTCGCGCATTACTGCCCGACCTTGAGGCCGAGTTCGGCGCGGACCACGAGCAATCACGGATTACTCGTACAAACCTTGCCCGGATACGGGCATCGTCTGGACGATACGCAGAGGCGATCGACGCGGCGATGCCCCTGCTCGCCGCCCAGGAGCGGATCCTGGCGGCCGACCATGAAGAAACACTCCGCACTCTGGCGGACCTTGCCGCTTGGCGGACGCGAACCGGCAACTTCAGCGGAGCCTCAGTTGCGCTCGCCAGGATCGCTGAGGCGAAGGAACGAACTCTAGGGACCGATCACCCGCTCACTCTTGTCGCGAAGGCTAACCTGGCGGTGCTCCTCGGCCACGCCGGTGAAACCGGCGAAGCAGCCACAGTTCTGGCGCATGTCCTTGACCGTCAGACTCAGCTGCACGGCCACGATCATCCGCACACCATGAACACCCTGGCCAGCTTCTCCTGGATCCTCGCCTCAGCAGGCGACTTCGCCGCAGCGACCGAGCACAGCGCAACGCTCCTTGACTGCGAAACCCGCCTGTTCGGCTCTGGCGACCCCCGAACCCTTAAAACACGTGGAAACCGCGCTAGATTGCTGGGCCAGGCAGGCCAGTGGCACCGCGCAGCAGGCGAAGCTTTAGCTGTCGTCCAGCTACTGACGCAGCTACACGGTGCCGACCACGACGACACACTCCACATGCGCAGCAACCTCGCGATGTCTCTGGCGAAAGCAGGCGACCTGCACGGCGCCCGGCAAGTCGGGTCGTCACTTTTCGAGGACCTGACCCGGATACACGGCGCTGATCACCCGCGGACCGCAGCGATCCGGACGGCGATCGAAAACTGGGGCAGCCAAAGCAACTTGCCCGGCGAGACTCCATAGGCGCGAGAGCCAGTGTCCTGTGAGTTTCGCGCGCAGGCTCCCCTTCGGCGTACTGCGGCAAGGCCGCTGGGCACGCAGCGGCTGGGCGGGCATCTTCTGATCATGGCCTGGCCTGCCCCGCCGTGTCGGCAGTTCTGGATAGCACCGGCAGGGTGCAGCCAAGGGCTACGAGCCCGCGGCGGGGAGCAGGTCTCTCACGGCGTGTTCCGGGAGGCGGGCTGCCGGGCTACGGTGGGGCGATGTGTGGCAGGTACGCGGCGACCCGCAGCGCGGCAGCCCTGGCGGAGACTTATGCGGCGGCGGCCCCGGCGGCGGAGCTTCCGCCGAGCTGGAACGTCGCCCCGACGTCTGAGGTATACGCGGTGGTGGAGCGGGCCGGCCGTGATGGCGGGCCGGTCACCCGGCAGATCCGCACCGTGCGGTGGGGCTTGGTGCCGTCCTGGGCGAAGGACACCTCCGGTGCCGCGCGGCTGATCAACGCGCGCAGTGAGACCGCGGCGGGCAAGCCGTCGTTCCGCAAAGCGCTCACCTCCCGGCGGGCGATCATCCCGGCCGATGGCTACTTCGAGTGGCAGAAGAAGCCCGGCGGCAGCAAGCAGCCGTTCTACCTGCACACGAGCGACAGCGGCGGGGTCTCCTTCGCCGGGCTGTACGAACTGTGGCGCGACGATGCCGTCCCGGGCGAGGACCCGGCAGCGTGGCTATGGACCGCCACGATCCTCACCACGGAGTCAGCCGGGCCGCTGCGCGACATCCACCACCGCACCCCGCTCACCGTCCCCCAAGGTGCCTGGGCCGACTGGCTGAACCCCGCTGCTGAGGCCAGTCCCGCCGATCTCCTGGCGATGCTGGAACCGGCGGCCAATGTCATGTCCGCCCGCCCGGTAGGCCCGGCCGTCGGCAACGTGCGCAACAACGGCGCGCACCTCCTCGACCCGGCCTGAACCTCTCCCCCTCCTTCTCTGGTGAGGCCACGCCTGGCAGGCAGCTGGCGGTCTGTGCCCGGGTGCCCGTTGCGGGTGATCTGGGGTGTGACAACGGCCAGAACTAGCTGCCCGCAGGCACAAGTTTCGTACTAGTGTGCGAAGCTGAAAGCGAACAGGCCACACCCGCCGATGATGGGTGTGAGCTGGGCTTTTCGTGGCTGCGTGTGTGCGGGAGGTGGGGCAAATGGGAACTGCCCTGCCCGCAGACAGGAACAACCCGGTAGCCCCCGGCGACCGGCGCGCGGCCCTCGCGGAAGTTCTGCGCTCCGGTGCTCTGGCGGGCAAGGTCCGCACCGCCACCGGTGGGACCGGCGGCCCCGCCGGCTGGCCGGTGCCGGGGCTGCCGGGCCTGCTGCCACGCGGCCTGCAGCACGGCCAGGTCGTGACGGTGACCGGCTCGGCGGAGGTCCTGCTGCGCCTCGCCGGAGGCGTCTCGGGTGCCGGGGGCTGGTGTGCTCTGGTCGGGCAGCCGGCCCTCGCCCGGGCCGGGCGCGCTGCCGCCGCTGCTGGTGTGGCTCTGGAACGGTGGCTGCTCGTCCCTGAGCCCGGTACGCGGTGGGCTGACGCCGCAGCCGCGCTGGTCGGCGCGGTGGACCTGGTGGTGATCGCCCCTGCCGGGCCGGTTCCGGCCGCGCTTGCGGGAAGGCTTGCGGCGCGGGCCCGCCAGCACGGCACCGTCCTCGCGGTCTATGGGGCGCTTTGGCCGGGGCCGGACGTGGTGGTGGAGGCGGGCGGGTGCCGGTGGTCGGGGATCCGGCACGGCCGCGGCCAGCTCCGCAGCCGCCGCCTCGACGTCACCGCCGCGATACGCGGCGGAAGGCCCCGCCACATCACCCTCGGCGCGGACACCTCAGACCCCGCTGCGGAGGCGAGGGGCGGGTTGCGGCTGGTGACGTCGTGAGAGCCATCGCGATCGGCGTCCACGACTGGCCCGTGATCGCCGCAGGCCTCGACGGCCTCGCCGACATCTATACCCCGGTCGCAGTGCTCCACCAGCACCGCGTCCGCGCCGCGTCCCCCGCAGCCCAGGCCGCCGGTGTCCGGCGGGGTATGCGCCGCCGTGACGCGCAGGGCCTCGTCCCGCAGATGAGCATCATCGACCACGACCCTGCCCGCGACGCCCGCATGTTCGAACCCATCGTCGCCGCTGTCGAGGACCTGGCTGCTGGTGTGGAGGTCGTGCGCCCGGGGTTGTGTGCGATGGCCGCGAAAGGACCAGCCCGCTGGCACGGCGGCGAGGTACAGGCAGGGCAGGTCATCACCGAACACCTCACGGCCGTGTGCGGTGTGGACGCTGCGGTCGGGATCGCCGACACCATCTGGGCAGCCACCCTCGCCGCCCGCGACGGCCGCATCATCCCGCCCGGCCACACACCAGCATTTCTTGCCGGCCTGCCTGCCGGAGTGCTGGGCATGCCCGAGCTCACCGACCTCCTGATCCGTTTGGGCGTGGAGACACTCGGCCAGTTCGCGGCCCTGCCCGCCGGTGACGTCGGCGCACGATTCGGCGTCGAAGGGCTCCTTGCTCACCGTCTCGCGGCCGGCCGCGACGGGCAGCCCCTCGCACCCCGCACCCCGCCAGCGGACCTCGCGGTCGAAGCGGGATACGACGAACCCCTCGAACGCGTCGATCAGGCGGCGTTCGCCGGGCGGATCCTCGCCGAACGCCTTCACGACCGCCTTGCGGGCCGGGGCCTGGCGTGCAGCCGCCTGCTGATCGAGGCGGTAACAGCCGTGGGTGAGGAACTGGCGCGGACGTGGCGGCATGACGGGCTGCTCACCACCGCCGCGATCTCCGACCGCGTCCGCTGGCAACTCGACGGCTGGCTCACCCACCGCAACCGAGGCGGCAACGGCCCCACCGCAGGCATCGCCCGGCTGCGCCTCACACCCGACGGCATCATCACCTCAGGCGGCATCCAGACCGGACTGTGGGGCGAAGCCGGCGAAGGACGCGACCGCGCACACCGCGCCGCCGTCCGGATTCAGGGCCTCCTTGGCCCTGAGGCTGTGGTGACGGCCGTGCCGTCCGGCGGGCGCGGACCAGCCGAGCAGACCGTTCTCATCCCGTGGGGCGATGAACCTGCCCCGCCGCTCCCCGCGGACCGGCCCTGGCCCGGGGCACTCCTTGAGGTGCCGCCGAGCCTTGTCCTCACCCGCCCTGAACCCATCGACGTTCTCGATGTTGCTGGCCGGCCCGTCACCGTTACCGGCAGGGTCCGCATCTCCGCGCCACCGGCCGCCATCCAATGGGGACCCGGACGCCACCGCGTCGCCGAGTGGGCGGGGCCGTGGCCGGTTGATGAGAACTGGTGGGAACCAGAGATCGCCAGCCGGGTGGCACGCTGCCAGCTCGTCCTCGACGACGGCCGCGCGATCCTCACCGTCCTCGCCAGCGGCAACTGGGCTGTCGAGGCCATCTATGACTGACCAGACACCTCCTGAGGGTTCGCCGTTGCGGCATCAGCGAGGCCGCCGCAGGTGGGAAGGAGGCGGCCCCTACGGCTGGCGGGAACTCCGCGGCCGCATGACCCTCCAGCCCGCAACCCCACCACCCGGCACCGGCACTCCCCCGCCGGTCGCACCACAACCCGGGCCGGCCGTCACGCCCGTAGCGGCACGGCGGCGCAAACCCGGCTACGCCGAACTCCACGCACACTCCAGCTTCTCCTTCCTCGACGGAGCCTCCACCCCCGAAGCGCTGGTCACCGAAGCCGCACGGCTGGGCCTTGCCGGGCTGGCGATCACCGACCACAACGGCCTCTACGGCGTCGTCCGCCACGCCGACGCCGCCCGCGATGTTCAGCTGCCAGCCGTGCACGGCGCGGAACTGTCCCTCGGGCTCACCGCCCCCGGCGTGGGTGACCCCGACCCGGATTCTGCGCATCTGCTGGTGCTGGCGCGTGGCCCGGAGGGCTACGCCCGCCTGTCCCGCATGATCGGCCGCGCGCAGCTCGCCGGCGGGCGCAAAGGCCTGCCCATCTACGACGAGGAACAACTCGCCGCCGAGCTACGCGACCACGTGGTTGTCCTGACGGGAGGGTGCCGGAAGAGCCACATCGGCCGCGCCCTCACCGCCGGCGGGGAACAGGCCGCGCGGGCCGAACTCGATCGGCTCACCGGCCTGTACGGGCGCGAAGGTGTGGTCGTCGAGCTGGCAGACCATGACCGGCCCGGAGACGATGACCGCAACGACATTCTGGCTGCCCTGGCCCGGGATGCGCGTCTGCCTGTGGTGGCGACGAACAACGTGCACTACGCCACCCCCGCCGATTCACGGCTCGCGGCGATCATGGCCGCGACCCGCGCCCAGCGGCCCCTCACCGAGATGGCCGGATGGCTCCCGCCCGCCGCCACTGCACACCTGCGCTCCGCCGCAGAGATGGCCGAGCGGTTCGCCTGGTGCCCCGATGCCCTGGCCACGTCCGTCCATCTCGCCGGTGAACTGGCATTCGACCTGCAGCTTCTGGCACCCGCCCTGCCGCCCTTTCCCACCGGCGACGGCCACACCGAAGACTCCTGGCTACGGAAGCTGGCCTTGGAAGGCGCGGCCCGCCGGTACGGGCCACGGCACGAACATCCCGACGCTTACCGGCAGCTCGACATCGAACTGCGCATCATCTCCGGATTGGGGTTCGCCGGCTACTTCCTCGTCGTGTGGGATCTGGTGCGGTTCTGCCGCGAGCACGACATCCTCTGCCAGGGACGGGGATCGGCCGCCAACTCGGTGGTCTGCTACGCCCTCGGCGTCACCAACGCCGACCCGATCCGCTACAAGCTCCTGTTCGAACGATTCCTGTCCCCCGAACGCGAAGGAGCACCCGACATCGACATCGACATCGAGCACGCCAGGCGCGAGGAAGTCATCCAGTACGTGTACGAACGCCACGGCCGCGAACGCACCGCACTCGTCGCCAACGTCATCACCTACCGCACCAGGAGCGCGATCCGCGACGTCGCCCGCGCTTTCGGCTACTCCGTCGGGCAGGCCGACGCCTGGTCCCGGGACCAGCCCCGCCACAGCCCCACACCCCTCACCGAACCCGATACCACTGCCGAACCCGGCGAGGCACTGCCCGGAGAAGTCGTGACCTATGCCGAGCAGCTCCGCGGACACCCCCGCCACCTCGGCATCCACAGCGGCGGCATGGTCATCTGCGACCGGCCCGTCATCGACGTCGTCCCCGTCGAATGGGCCACAATGGAGAACCGGTCCGTCCTCCAGTGGGACAAGGATGACTGCGCGTCAGCTGGGCTGGTGAAGTTCGACCTGCTCGGGCTGGGCATGCTCACCGCCCTTCACTACGTGCGCGATTTCGCCAACAGCCACTACGACGTTCCACTCGACCTGTCCCAGCTTCCCGCTGACGACCGCGATGTTTTCCGGATGATCTCCGATGCGGACACCATCGGGGTTTTCCAGGTCGAGTCCCGCGCCCAGATGTCACTGCTGCCCCGGCTACGCCCGGAGACCTTCTACGACCTCGTCTGCTCCGTCGCGCTCATCCGCCCAGGACCGGTGCAAGGCGGCTCGGTACATCCGTTCGTCCGGCGCCGCCACGGCGACGAGCCCATCACCTACCCGCACCCCCTCGCCGAAGGAGCACTGCAGCGAACCCTCGGGGTGATCATTTTCCAGGAACAGGTGCAGATGCTGGCCATCAGCCTCGGCGGCCTCACCGGCGCCGAAGCAGACCAGCTCCGCCGCGCGATGAACGCCAAAAACGCCGAGACGAAACTCGCCAAACTCCGGGCCAGGCTGTTTGAAGGCATGGCCGCCCGCGGCATCCCCGAAACCCAGGCGCACGACCTCTACGCAAGCCTCGAAGCCTTCAGCGGCTACGGGTTCCCCGAAGCACACAGCATCTCTTTCGCGCACATCGTGTGGCAGTCCTGCTGGGCGAAACGCTGGTACCCGGCCGCGTTCTGCGCCGGGCTCCTCGCAGCCCAGCCCCTCGGGTTCTACTCCCCCCAGACCCTCGTCGCCGACGCCCGCCGCCACGGCGTCACCGTCCACGGCCCCGACGTGAACGCCAGCCAGCCCAAAGCCTCCCTCGAAGGAACCGGCCGCACCGCACCCCGCCGCACCGCACCCGGAAAGTGGGGCCGGTCCGGTCCGGTCGTGTGCATAGGCCTCACCCAGATCCGCAGCATCGGCGACGACCTCGCTGCACAGATCGCAGAGGGCGCGCCCTACACATCGATCACCGACCTCGCACGCCGCACCGGGGCTACCCGCGCCCAGCTGGAGGCCCTCGCCACCGCAGGCGCCCTCGAATCCCTCGGCCAGGACCGGCGCCGTTCCCTCTGGGCGGCCGGAGCCGCCGCCCGCGCACATCCGGGAACGCTTCCCGGCACCACTCCCGGAGCCGAAGCACCCATGCTGCCCGGCATGGACGCCCTCGACATCGCACGCGCTGACGCCTGGGCCACGGGCATCACGAAAGACCACCCCGTAGCGTTCCTCCGGCCGCAGCTCAACCGCCAGGGCGTCGTCCCCGTCAGCGGCATCCCCGGTCACCGTAACGGGGCCAGGGTCACCGTGGCCGGGCAGGTCACCCACCGCCAGATGCCCCAGACCGCAGATGGTGTCATGTTCTTGTCGCTTGAGGATGAGACCGGGATCCTCAACGTCATCTGTACACCGGGCCTGCTGGCAAAAGCGGGCCGGGTAATCCGCCGCTCCGGCGGGCTGATCATCTGCGGGCAACTGCAGTCCGCCGGCGGGGCTATCAGCCTCGCCGCTGAGCGTGTCACGCCGCTGGGCGTGCCGATTGCGGCAGTCTCACGCGACTTCCGCTGAGATCCCGCTTCACCTCGGCGGCTGTAGGATCCCAACTTCCGTGAGCAATTCCCAGTTCAGTTGAGCAATGTCTGAGCAATGCGGGATTCGGACATTCGCTCGTTCGCTTTGGGTGGTGCGTGGGATGGCATCGGATTTCCCGTATCTGCGCCTGGATATGTTCGTCGGGCGGTGGGGGGAGGCGGTCGTGGTGGTTGTTGATGCGTTGCGGCACGGACCTGTTGCGCGGGCGGGTTTCGACGGTGCCCGTTGCGGTCCACGGCTCCGTGGCGCACGTTCTACTGCCATGTTGGTCAGCGGACTTTCCCGGGCCGATCCGGCGGGAGTTTCACGATCGTGAAACTCCCGCCGGATCGCTCAGGTTCAGCGCGCGCCGGGGAGATGGTTCGTGGCTGGGAGCTGGGCTACGAACTGCATCTCTGCACCCATTCGGCTGGTAGTAGTCATGGGTTAGAGTGGTCTTCGGGCTCCGGGGAGCCGGACGTCAAGCTGTGGCGAGCGCGTTGTAGTTTCGGGTCGGGATGGTTGTCACGGGGTTGTTCTGGTAGGTGCTGCTGGCGAAATCGGCGGAGCTTGTGAAGATCCTTTTCTTGCCGCCGAGGATGACGGCGAGTTCGCCGGTCGAGCCGTTGCGGAGGACAGTTCCGTCCGCTGCGTTTGCGGCGGCCATGGGGTCGAAGTTGCGGTCCGGGATGAAAACTACGGTCTTGCCGGTGTGGCCCAGTTGGCTCTTTTCCGCATAGGAGGCGAGGCCAAATGCCTGGCCTCCGGCGGTGACGGCTTCTAGCCCGATGCCGTTGACCATCTTGGCGACCACGGTGCCGTCGGCGACTCGAGCTGAGGCCAGGGCATCGAAATTGCGGTCGGGGATGAATACCACAGGCTTGCCCGAGTGGCCGAGTGTGGCCTTCTCGGTTCCTGAAGCGAGGCCGAACGCCGCACCGCCGGCGACGACGGCTTCCAGCCCGATTCCGTTGATCATCTTGGCTACGATCGTGCCGTCTGCGACGTGGGTGGAGGCCAGGGCGTTGAAGTCACGTACCGGAATTGGTACCGCCGGCATCGATCCGTAGCCCAGGGCGTTCTTCTCGCTCCAGGAGGCGAAGGGGAACGCCTGGCCGCCGCCGGTGACAGCTTCCATCCAGGCGCCGTCGACTGGTTTGGCGATGATGGTGCGATCGGCGACGGGGGCGGCGGCTAGCGCGTCGAAGTCGCGACCTGGGATCGAGGTTGCACGTGAGCTCGCATACCCCAGCGACTGCTTCTCGCTCCACGAGCCGAAGGGGAATGCTCGTCCGGCGGCGACGACGGCCTCCATCCACAGGCTGCCTACGGGCTTGGCGACGATGGCGCCCGCCGTAGGCGGGGTGGTGAGTAGGGCGTCGATGTTGCGGCCGGGGATCGTGACGGCTGCCCGGCTGCCGTAGCCGGCGGCGTTCTTCTCGTCCCAGGAGTTGAAGCCGTAGGCATGTCCGCCGGCCACCACGCCCTCCCAGCCGTCGGCTCGACGCACGAGCGTGCCGTCCACCGGCGTGGACCGCATCTGCCCGAAGAAACCAGCGGCCACGTCACGGATCGGAGCGTTGCCATACCCCAGGCTCGATAGCTCACCCCACGAGGCGAATCCATGTGGGGCTCCGCCGGCGGCGACTGCCACCAGACCGGACGGTTCCCGCATCAGCGTGCCGTCGGAGACATTGGACGGGTTCAACGGCACTGTGGCGGGCTGCGGCGAGGACGATCCTTCTGTGATGGGGGTGCTGGTGCCGATGCTAAGTGGATCGCTGCAGCCAGTGTGCGAGGAGGCGGAGGGGGCAGCCCACACCTCGTTCTGCTTTTCTTGCACAACCGTATTTTCATTGGTGTGCGAGCCGCCGAGATCGATCACTTTCCAACCGAGGGTCAGCGAGAAAGAAGACCCGGTGGTCTTTTCAAGCTGCACGATGTCCCATTGATTCCAGGTGTGTACGTAGCTGGCCTTGGCCTGGACACAACCCGTCGCGTTAGGCTTGTGGGCGAAGGTCTGCACGATATAGCCCACATCGTGATTGGTCATTCTTCTGGACGCATCGACCTGATCCTGGAACTCGAAAACGGGACCATCAAATCCTCCGCCCGCAGCTCGGTCCTGTCGGCGGCACCCCTCACGGTGAGGGCAGAGGATCAGGGCACTACCCAGGTCGGTTACCTCAGCGTCGTACTTGACGGCGAAGCCGTCATCCTTGCCGATGTTGCTCCAGCCAATGATTGTCAGCTCGTCCCCGGTTTCGGGGATGTTGCCGTTGAAATGGAACTTGGCGACCGTCACGTAGACGCCGGTGTTGGAGTAGCGGAAAATACGCGGCGAGCGCAAAGTGATACCGCGCTCCGCATAGCGCTGTTCGTCCGACGCCGATGCAGAGACCTGGCGCATGCCCGCCAATTCGAAGGCACCCTCACCTGTCATGTCCCCGAATGACGTCTGGGCTTCGATGCCCCGAACGATGTGCTCGCGAATTGTGTTCGCCAACGTCTGGTTATCTGTCGCCTCGGCTGGAAGCCCTGGAGCAGCTACCGCTATGGTCAGTGCAGTCGATAACGCGGCAAGAACTCTCATCCATCGCATCGCAAAGGTCCCTTCACGCTGTTGCACAAGAAATGTGGTAGGAGCTCAGGCCGATCCGCGGCCTGGGATAAAATCTGGTTCTGCCGCGGCACCCGGGTTCAGGGTTCGCGGCACCTAAATGCGAGTTCCTGCAATCGCGGGACGGTATAGCGGGTCTTTCTGCTGAGCGCCGCCACGGCCAGCGGCACCGGGCCGTCGACCGCGGCGGGTGGAGAGCCCGAGGGTGGTTATGCCTTGCCGACGCTCGTGGATGTCATGGTGACATGGCGGGTTCTTGGGCCCAGGTGGCCCAGGATCCGATGTTGGGGCCGTGCCAGGTTTCGCGGAGTTGGCCGTCGGCGTCTCGGCCGTACAGGCGCAGCGCTCCCGCCCCCTGCGCTCAGGCTCGCCGCGCGGGTGGTAGGTAAGAAAATGCGCGACAAGGATAGATCCCCCATTACGTACCTGTGCTGCGAACAGCCGGGGGTACAGCCTGCCTCCGGCGCGGTGCCTGGTCCAGGCGGGGCAGCGTCTGGTTGCGAGTACCTGCAATCATGAGCGCGGCATCCGCAGGAACAGGGGGCGAGCGTGGGGCTGGAAAATTTGCCGTCGCTGACGCGATTCGGGCTGCCGCTCGACGCTGACCTGGTCTACCGGACCCTCAGTGCGGACGGGCAGGCCAGCACCCCGACGCTGGCCTGCCGGCTGGGCATGGACCGTGACCTAGTCACCGCTGAGCTCGCAGCACTGGAAAACAATGGCCTGGTCGTGCAGATCAACCCGCCGGCACTCGACAGGAACAACCATCCGTGGTGGGCCGCCGTCGTGGCCGACAAAGCGATCGTCGCGCTACACCGACGAAGATTCCACAATCGCGCCGCCCGGATCGACCCCACGCTCAAGACCATCGAAGCCGCAGCCGCCACCAACCCCCTAGCCGGCATTAGAATCCTGCCACTGGAAACGGTATCGGCCCGCCATCTGGCCTTGCTGGGGTCGGCACGCCACGACATCATGCATCTGTGCCCTGCCTTCACCGCGAGCCCGGTCAACGTCGAAGCCTCCCGGCGCACAGCAGCCCTGGTCGCCCAGGCCCGACAGCGCGGAGCGCGTTTTCGCGATGTCAGCCTGGTCGGCGCGCCGGAAGCCCTGTCCTCCGCCAGCTCCCCCAATGAGCGCGGCGACCAACGTCAGGCCGCCGACGTCGCCGGCTTCCTGACCATCATCGACCACCGCACCGCACTCGTGTCCAGTCTGGTCCGCCCAGTCGTCCTCGAGGTCGACGAGCCGACCCTCGTCGCTGGACTACACCACCTGTTCGAACACCACTGGAATGCCGCGGCGCCCCCCGACCCAGGACCAGACCTCACCCCCCGCCAGCAGAACATCATCGCCCTCCTCGCCCAGGGGCACACCGACACCGTCATCGCCGAACGCCTCCACGTCAGCGCCCGCACCATCGCCTACGACATCCACGCCCTGATGGAAGCCCACGGCGCAACCAGCCGATTTCAACTCGCCACCATCCTGACAAAAACTGAAGCGGGGCTGCCCCCACCGCAAGAGCCGCAAAGCTGATCTTTTGATCCTTTGGTTCTAGGTTCGAGTCCCAGGTGGCCCTGGTGTAGCGAGCCTGAGAAATGGGCTATCAATCTGAGACGGATAGCCCCTGGCCAGAGTGAAGGTGCGAAGCGGATGGGCACGACGGCTCATCCTGGAACCTCGGTGATCACAGCGCTGAGACGAATCGGACTGATCACAGACTGAGACAAACGAAGAATGCCAGCTCAACGGACACCTCGCTGCTCACGACCGCTGGGACCCTACACCGGCGGTACGTCCTGGTGGTGTACGCGTGCCGCATCCGGCTAGCCGGTGTCACCGGGCCGAGGGTGTGGTCTTGCCTGGTTCCCACCGGGCAAGACCACGGTGGCCGTGCAGTGTGGCTGCCCCCGGCCGTGCCGAGCCTATCGCCTGGCCGGCATGGCGATCGCGGCCCGGCCGGCGAACACAGACTGCCAGCTACAGGCCTGTGGCACCGCTGGCATCATCACCGGCGCGGAGGGCGGACAGGGCTTCTCGGCCTGCGTCTGTGAGTTCCCAGATACGGCTCATGCGCATCCCCGGATGGGCGGCTGTTCCCGGGCGCAGAAGCCGCCTGGCACGCAACGCGGTGACAGTGCCGGTGACACGCGGCCAGCCAGGCTCGTCGATACGATCGGTATTGTCCGCTATGGAATGAGCGAGGTCGCCGCGGGCGGCAGCCGACAGGACCCGGATCTGCTGCTGGGACAGCCTCGACATCACATCTCCCGACTCAGTGCCGCTGGCCGCCCAGCTGGAGGCCGCCAGTTCACAATACCTGCGGCACCAGGACGGGAAGACTGTCCCAAGTGGGCGTTCGCGCCTGCTGCCTGGCGTCCTGGCCGGGTACAGCTAGCGGCTCGGTCCGGCTGCCGATCGCCGAGGTCGCTCGCCCGGCACGCAGGCGGCTACCGCCTATGCGCTTCGCCGCCTGCCTGTTCTGCAAAGGCCTGTACCGCCAGAGCAACGGCTGCGATATCCGCCAGGTCACCGGGCTGAGCCCCCAGCGGCAGTTCTGGGCCTGGGCTGCGGGTCTCACCGCTGCCCGGCCCGGCCATCAGGCTGATCCGGCCGGCGGCACTGTCCAGGACAGCCAGGGCCTCGATATCTGCCGCCAGCTGCCCAGCATGTGCTTCGAGCACAGCGCGTACTTCCTGGCTGAGTTCTCCACCCTGCGGCTGGGCGCTGCGGATGCCGCGGCGCGCTGCTGCCAGCCGCAGGATGCGGCCGGTCAAAGTCCACTCCACCTCGTCGATAGCGCCGAGGGAGACTGACGGGATCCAGCCGTCACGGACGGAGCTGTGCGCCCGCAGCCGGTCACACACGGACTGCACCTGGCGGACCTGGTCGTATGCCGGGCTGTCGCCTTCCAGGGCCTGATTGAGATCCGGAATAGTCAGGACGCCCGGGCGCCAGCGGCGCGGGATCCGCAGCCTGGCCGTGCGTTCTCCCCCGGTCAGGCACCACCAGATCCCGGCAGCGAACAGCTCGGCCACAAGCCCCAGAAGCGCAGCCCGCGACATCACGGCGCTGGCCCCGCCCCAGGCGCCTGCCGCCGATGTGACGTACATGAAGACGAACACCGCGCCCAGGCCGGCGGCCAGCAGGAAGTCCTGCGTGGCCACGTCTGCACCAGCACGTGCCAGCCTGCGGCGGACCCATGCGGGGACCCCCGGTGCCACAGCCGCCCTCAGGAGGGGCATACAACCTCACGGAGTTCAGATTCGGCGAACAAGTCCCAGGCTAAACCCTTCGGGGAACGCGGGTCGCTGGAGTTCCGGTCTCCTGCAGGTGCGGTTAGCGATGACGAAAGCCAACATCCTGACCTGCGGGCCTCGGGGCTGTCCCGCAGCATGGCGAATGGGTTCGTCCCGGCACTGGGGCCGTCTGATTCGATGCCCGCCTCAACCACGACCCGGCTCAGCTGGGAAGCGACTTGGCCATGCAGACTCCTGGCCGTTGAGGACGAGCGCGATCAGCTGGCTGGCCATCTGCTCATAGCCGGCAATACCGGTGCCGGTGCCTGCCCGGTACACACCGGCGGCGAGGTAGCGGGCTCGTAGCGGTCCGGCAGCCTCGTGGTACGAGGCCTGGAGGCTGGCAATGGTCTCGCGTTCCCGGGCGAGCCGCCAGTCCTGGCTGATCTGCTCTTCGGCCAGCGCCAGTTCGATCACGCTGTCAGGTTCGCAGCCGATACGCGTCAGCATTTCCGCCTGGCTGATCGTGCGCGGGAATCCGCTGAGTACCCAGCCGCCCGGTGCGCCAGCCAGCGCCTCCTCCACGATGTCTTCCACCATCTGCGCGGGAACCGGCCGCTCGTCGCGGATGTAGCGCTGGAAGCGCAGGCCGGCCGCTGTCCGACGATGCACATGCTCACGGAACAGATCACCCACACTGACAGCCGTCAGCCCGCAGGCCCGCGCCAGCGCCTCAGCCGGCGACACCACTCCTGGCGCGAGAATCAGAGCGATCTTCCCCACGCACCTCTCCCCGCACCGCCAACGTATCCGCGAATAGTAAACGCAGCACCCGGCATGCACTAGGGCTCGTCTTCAAAGGTTTAGATCCATTGAAGTAGCGCGGCGATGGTGATGGTCGCCTGGTATGAGGTGGCGGTTTTGTCGTATCGGGTGGCCACGCTGCGGTGTTGTTTGAGCTGGTTGAAGCATCGTTCTACGACGTTGCGGTGGCGGTAGATCTGACGGTTGAAGGTGGGAGGTCGTCCGCCGCGGGGTCCTCGTCTGCGGCGGTTGGCCTGCTGGTCGCAGCGTTCCGGGATGGTGTGGCCGATACCTCGGCGGCGCAGGTGCTCCCGGATGGCTTTTGACGAGTAGCCCTTGTCGGCGATGACGTGGTCAGGTCGTGATCGTGGTCGGCCGCCGCCAGCGCGGGGGACTCGAATGGCGGCCATGACCTCCTCAAAGCGGGTGCAGTCGTTGACGTTGCCGCCAGACAGGACGAACGCCAGGACGCGGCCGGCGCCGTCGCAGGCGAGATGGATTTTCGTGCTCAGTCCGCCTCGACTTCGACCGAGGGCGTGATCTGATGGTTCGCCCGTTTCCCTTCGCCCCTTNTGGCTCCGGCGGCGTGCTGGTGAGCCCGCACGATGGTCGAGTCCACCGACACCAGCCACTCGATATCACCGGCCGCGTCGGCGTGGGCCTGGACC
>NZ_KB903823.1 GCF_000379825.1 Longispora albida DSM 44784 | reverse complement strand
GCTGGACCGGTCGGCCATCCCCGCCTCACCGAGCTCGCGATACCGGCCGGCCCACCGCGCCGCGGTCGTCGCCGACACCTGGAACCGCTCCGCGGCACGGCGCAACGGCCACTGATCATCAACAACGCAACGGGCAAGACGCAGCCTGCCCGTCTCGGACAAGGGTGCATTACGGTGGACCATCGAGGGCCTTCCGGCTCGGGTGCGGCTGACTTGGTAGCTCCACACCTAACCGGCAGGCCCTCACCCTTTCAAGACCCCACATCACCAACGTCCATGGACAGAACACCTAGAGGAGCAGGGAACGCAGGTACGGCAGGTCGATGCTGGCCAGGCTGTCGGTGACCGTGGCGCCGAGGCCGTCCAGCGGTACCTCGCAGGGGACGGCGAGCACCGCACAGCCGGCCGCGAGGGCGCTCGCGACACCGGTCGGCGAGTCCTCGATCGCGACGCAGGACGCGGCCGGGAAGCCGAGGAGGGCCGCGCCGGTGAGGTACGGGGCGGGGTGCGGCTTGGTCTCGGGTACCTCGTCGCCGCAGACCACGGCGTCGAAGTTGTCCCGGCCCAGCGTGTCGAGGCAGACCTCGACGAGGTGGCGGCGGGTGGCGGTGACCAGTGCGACCGGTACTCCCGCCGCGCGCGCCGCCGCGAGCAGCTCAGCGGCACCGGGCCGCCACGGCACGCCCTCGGTGAAGATCTCGGCCATCCGGTTCTCCAGCCAGTCCGTGCTGGCCTGGGCGTCGAGCCACGGCTTGCCGATGTCGGTGTGCAGGATGTCCATCGAGTCGGCCATGTTGCCTCCGACCATGCGTTCCCTGGCCTGCGCCGACATCCGGCCGCCGTGGTGGACGGCGAGGTCGTGGAGGCCGATCTCCCACAGCTTCTCGCTGTCGAGGAGGGTGCCGTCCATGTCGAGGAGCAGGGCGAAGTCCGGGGTCACGCGTGGAACCCTAGCCGACGGCCCTTTTGGCCCGGACCAGACTGTCGGCCAGGTCACCGGGGCCGGAATTGTTGTTCACCTGCCGGTCACCGGGCGAGGTACACCGTGGTGCCGGTCTCCTGGGCCGTGGCCACCGCGCGGAGCCGGGCCGCCATGTTCGCCGATACCCGGCCGAGGGCTTCGCCGGGTGGCACGAACGCGTAGTCGGCTATCTCCCCGTCCTGCAACCGGATAGGGGTGCCGGGCGCGACCGGGCCGGCCTCGAACAGGAACCCGAACAGCGCCTGCCGCCCGGCGGCCGGCGCCGACCAATCCACGACGAGCAGCCGGCCGGGCTCCAGGTCGAGCCCGACTTCTTCCCTGACCTCGCGGGCGCAGCCGGCGTGGGGCGGCTCGCCTGCTTCCAGTACGCCGCCCGGAAGGTTCCAGTGCTGGCGGTATGTCGTCCGGACGAGCAGGATCCGCCCCGCGTCATCCGTGATCACGGCGCCGGCGAACGCCAGGAAGGTGGGCAGGGTCGCGTACCACTCGGCAGCCGGGAGAACCATCCGGCCAGGCTACCCAGCCCGACCTGGGCACGCGGGGCACGCGGGCCTCTAGGCTGCCGGGATGCCTTATGTGATGCTGGCGCTGGCGATCGCGTTCGAGATCGGCGCGACGACCTCCCTGAAGTACTCCGACGGGTTCAGCAAGGGCCTGCCGACCGCGTTGTCGCTGGTCGGGTACGGGGTGTCCTTCTACTTCCTGTCCGTGGCGCTGCGCGGGGTGCCGGTGTCGACGGCGTACGCGATCTGGTCGGGGGTCGGGACGGCGGTGATCGCCGCGATCGGGTTCACCTTCCTCAAGGAGGAGATCAACCTGATGAAGATCTGCGGGATCATGCTGGTGATCGGCGGGGTGATCCTGCTGAACCTCGGCGGGTCGGGTCACTGAGGAAGCGGCGCGGGACGTGACGGCCAACCGCACGAGGCATCGATGATCCTATGTGGATAGTGCGGGATGTGAGATGTCCGTCTCAGCTGGCCGCAGCCGGTCGGTGCCGCCCGGAGCCTCGGTATATTCGGCGCGACATCCGGTGAGATCAACAAGGAGCATTCCCGTGCGGGACATCGCCGTGTTCAGCGGAAGCGCCCACCCCGAACTAGCCGCCGAGATCTGCTCACACCTGGAGGCACCGCTCCACCCGGTCCGGGTGCAGCGGTTCGCCAACGACTGCCTCGAAGTCCAGCTCCAGGCCAACTGCCGGGAACGGGACGTGTTCCTGATCCAGCCGCTCGTCCAGCCGGTACAGGAGAATCTGGTCGAGCTTCTCCTCATGCTGGACGCCGCACGCGGCGCCTCGGCGGCACGCACCACTGTGGTCATGCCGCACTTCGCCTACGCGCGCTCGGACAAGAAGGACGCGCCGCGCATCTCGATCGGCGGCCGGCTCGTGGCCGACCTGCTGGTCACGGCGGGCGCCAGCCGTGTTCTCACCATGACCCTGCACTCCCCTCAGGTGCACGGGTTCTTCAACATCCCGGTCGACCACCTGCACGCGCTGCGGGAGCTGGCGGCGCACTTCCAGCAGTACGACCTGTCGAACACCACCGTCGTCTCCCCCGACCTGGGCAACGCCAAGGAGGCCGCCGCCTTCGCCCGGCTGATCGGCGCCAAGGTGGCCGCGGGGGCCAAGCAGCGGTTCGCCGACGACAAGGTCAGCATCAGCTCGGTGATCGGCGAGGTCACCGGCCGCGACGTGATCATCCTGGACGACGAGATCGCCAAGGGCAGCACCGTCCTGGAACTCATCGAACGGCTCCGCGAGCTCGGGGCCAAGTCGATCCGGGTGGCCTGCACGCACGGCCTGTTCTCCAGCGGCGCGCTCAAGCGGATCGGCGACCAGCCCGACGTGCTGGAGATCGTCTCCACCAACACCGTGCCGATCCCCGAGTCGGAGCGCGGGCCGAAGCTCAAGGTGCTGTCGATCGCCCCGGCGCTCGCCGAGGCCATGCGCCGCATCCACAACGGAGAGTCGGTCAGCGCGCTGTTCGCGTGACCAGCTCACGTCACGCCGGGGCGGCTGGTTCGCCCCGGCGGAAGTCGGCCGGTGCGTTCTGCCGGCGCGACAGGTACACGAAGGGCAGGGCCAGCGCGGAGATCCCGGCGGACAGCAGGTAGGAGGCCGGGTACCCCCACACGTCGGCCGAGCGGCCGAGGGCCGGCTGGGCCACGATCCCGCCGCTGGAACCCATCAGCGAGGCGAAGGACAGAATCGTCGCGCGCTGGGACGACGGGATCATGTCGTTGAGGTACGCCTGCTGGATCGGGCCGGCCGCCGTGAAGGCCAGCCCCCACAGGGTGATCAGCGCGACGACCACCCAGAAGTCGGGTACGAGGCCGATGGCGAACACCGCCACCGTGCCGGCCGCCGCCGCCACGAGGATCGCGGTGGTCCGCCGGGTCACCAGCCTGCGGACCACCGGGGCGAGCAGCCCGCCCGCGACCTGCGACCCGGCCACGAGCGCCGCGACCAGGCCGGCGATGCCGTACGCCTCCTGGTCGCCCCACAGGTCGAGCAGATGCGGCTGGAGCGCGTAGAACACGTAGATCGCGACGCCGGCGCTGAACGGCGCGGCGAGCATCAGGTACTTGACCGCGGGGACCCGCCAGCCGTACTCCACCGAGTTGGACACGATCGTGCGGATCTCACGGAGCGGGTGGCCGTCCCGCCGGGGCGTGAAGCCGATGTCCCGCATCAGCAGGAGCGCCACCAGGAACATCAGCATGAGCACGCTGGCCCGGACGACGAAGGGCACGCCGAGGTTGGTGATCTGGGCCAGGTACCCGCCGCCGATCGCGCCGGTCAGCATCGCCAGCCCGCCGAAGACCTGGGCCCGGGCGAACACCGACTCCAGCTGCCCGTCGAACCCGGTCGCCTGGAGCGCGTCGACCAGCCAGGCCTCGGTCGCGCCGGAGAAGAAGGTGAAGCCGAGCCCGAGCAGCAGCGACACCACAGCCCACTGCCAGAAGGGCGCGCCGAGCCGCCACAGCAGGACGTACAGCGCGGTGGATGCGGCCAGCGTCACCGTGCCGAGCAGGAAGGACGTCCGGCGGCCGCGCAGGTCGGCGACCACGCCGGTCGGCACCTCGAAGAGCACCATGCCCGCCGTGAAGAAGGCGTTGGCGGCGAAGGCCTCCAGGTTGGACAGTCCGGCGTCGAGCAGGAAGATCGTGTTGATCCCCCAGATCAGCGAGGCCGCCAGGGTGTTGCCGACCACCAGCGTGTAGTAGATCCGCTTGATCCCGGCTGGTCCAGGTTCCACATCCCAGTGTGGCTCCTTCCCGGGTGCCCGCCGCCAGCCTTCCGGGCCGGGCAGACCTGCCCCTGACATAGCCAGCCACCCAGCAGCGGCGTATTCAGGGCAAAGGGCCTATTTCTTCTTCGTGGCCGGCCGGGGCATCACCAGCGGCCGGAGCACCTCGGGCATCGCCGCCGCGCCCGGGCCCCCGGCTCGCGTCCAGTCCACCACCGCGTCGACCGCCTCGTCGCTGAGCACCTCGCCCAGCCACACGCCCCGCGCGCCCCGCCGCTTGCCCTCCGGCGAGGGCTGGACCACCACCACATTGGACCGTTCGCACACGTCCAGGCAGTCAGCGACCCGAAACCGCGCGTGACCGGCCACCCCAGCTCGCACGACCTCCAGGTGGTAGCCGTGGTCGACGTCCGGGTGCTTCTTCGCCGAGCCACAGCAGCAGTCCCGGCAGACGGTGACGAGGGGGGTTGTCATGATCCAGAACCTTACAGACCACGCGACGCCGCCCATCCACACCCAGATCAAGAACCAAAGCTCCATTTTTGTACCCGCTGCGGGGCCCGCAGTCACCTGCCCGGCACCCAGGAATCCGAGGTCAGCGATACTCCTCGCCGGTTCCGGAAAAGTTTCCGCCGGCGGCGCACAACAGATCGCCTCCCGGATGCGGTACGCGACCGTGCTCGCCGGCGAGCACGGCCCGCGCTGACGGCGATGGTGCCGCCCGGCGTGACCGGCGACCTGTGGTTCGGCGTCGAGAGCCTGAGCGCGACGACAGTGCCCGGCCTCGACTACGGGCCAGCTGAGCAGTACCGGGTCCTCGCCGTCAGTCAGCCCGGATTCGCGGGCTACCTCGACGTGTACGAGGCCGCAGCCACCGACCCCGCGAAGCACGCGCTGATCCCCGGACCGGACACAGAGGACTGTGCGGCCCTCGGGTCTTCTCCCGGGGGCCACTGGCGCGCGGCGGGTGCCCCCGTCACCAGTAACAGATGAAGCACTTGATCTATCGCTCTTGACCTTTTGCTCTTGATCTAACGCGAAGTGGCCCGCTGAGAGTGAATCTGGCAAGCGAAACGGCTTCCCTCGTACCGGTGTTGTACGTGGGAAGCCGTTTCGCGCAGTCCAGATTCGCTCTCAGCGGGTCCAAACGGCCCTATTTGACCCAGCGGATGGACAGGCTGGCTGCGGAGCGTTCGGCGCGGATCTCCATCAGGTCGCCGTCGATCGAGGCCCGGTCGACGACCACCGGGCGGCCGTCGAGGCCGTGGGTGATGCGGTCACTGACGAAGACGGCGCTGCCTGCCGGGCGGTTGAGGTAGCCGGCGACCGGATCGGTGACGACGCGGGGACGGATGGTTTCCGTGGCACTGTGGACGGAGACGCCGATGCTGGCCAGGACGGCGTAGAGCTGCTCGTTCTGGAAGTCGCGTTCCTTGATCCGCGTGCCGTGCGGCTCGGCTACCCACGAGATCTGGTGCACGGCAGGGCGGCCGTCGACGTGCCGGACCCGTTCGAGGCGCAGGGCGCTGCCGGTGCCGAGGTGGCCGGCCACCCAGCCCGGCGGCTTGCGCATGCCGGACGCGAGTACCTCGTTGGTCACGGTGTGCCCCTGCTCGCGCAGGTCCTCACTGAGGCTGCGCAGGGTGTCCAGCCGGTAGCCGGCGCCGGCCGGGGGCACGATGGTCCCCCGCCCGGGCTGGAGCAGCAGCCTGCCCTCGTCGGCGAGCACCTGGAGCGCCTGGCGCAGGGTCATGAGCGTGACGCCGTACGACACGCTCAGGGCCCGCTGGGCCGGCAGTGGCGTCCCCGGCGGGAACTCGCCGGCCGCGATCCGCGCGCGCAGGTCGTCGGCGATGGACTGGTACTTCAGTGCTGGAGGCAATCGAGCGCTTCCTTCAGGATGGCTACGCAGTTACTGGTCAGCACCGACTCCACATGGAACTGGAAGGTGCAGAAGTTCTCCCCGCGCAGGGCGATGACCCGCCCGTCCGGTTCGGCGGCGATCCGCACGCCGGCCGGTGCGACCTCCGGCCGGAGCGCGAAGTACGTGTTGTAGAAGCCGACCGCCTCCTGCCGCCCGAACAGGTCGATCGACTTCTGCACGCCCTGCAGCGGCGGGTCGACGGGGACGATCTGCATGCCGAGATGGTGGCACACCATCTGGTGCCCGAGACACACGGCCAGGAACCGGGTCCTGCTCGCCAGCAGCCTGCCCACGATGTCGTGGACCCTGCGCATCTTCGGGTCGGACAGATCGGTCGAGTCGCCGGGGCCGGGGCCGACCAGCACCAGGTCCGCCGAGTCCAGGTCGAGCGCCGGATCGTCGTAGTCGCTGACGGTCACGTCGAAACCGAGGTGGGTCAGGACGTGGCCGAGCATGTGCGTGAACTCGTCCTCGTTGTCCACGACCAGGATCGACTTGCCGGGGGTGGGCACCGGGACCGGGCTGCCCTCCTGGTCGTCGATCCAGAACCGGGACAGGTACTTGTTCCGCGAGGTCAGCAGCTCCTCGATGTGCGCGTCCATGTACTGCGGCAGCTTCGGCTCCGCCAGCTCCCCCGACGTGATCGCGCGCAGCAGCCCGGCCATCTTGGCCTCGGCCTCCCTGGTCTCCTTCTCCGGTACGGAGTCGCGGACGATGCTGCCGCCGCTCTGGAGCCGGGCCTGCCCGTCCGGTGTGACCTCCATCGTCCGGATCGTGATCGCGCTGTCCAGGTACTCCTCGCCGTCCGGGCGGAGGCCGTTGATGACGATGGCCGAGGAGTAGTAGCGGCGGCTGGCCGGCTCGTACTTGCGGATGATCCGGGCGGCGTTCTCCAGCGGGGAGCCGATCATGGTGGCCGCGAACATCGAGTCCCGGAACGCGTCGACCTTGTCGAGATGGCTGTGGCCGACCAGCACGTACTCGGTGTGGATCAGGGCGCTCATCTCCTTGAGGAACGGGCCACGGACCACCCCGCCCTCCGAGCAGATCCGGGACATCATCTTGAGTTCCTCGTCGACCACCTGGAAGAGCTCGTTGACCTCCTTCGGGTCGGTGAGGAACTCGACCAGGTCCGACCGCTTGTGTAGCTCCGCCTTCCGCAGGGTGCCGCTGATCGGGTTCATCGTGACCTCGGAACGCTCGATCGTGATGTGCCGCTCCGGCGAGGAGCCGACGAAGTAGCGCTCGCCGTCGTGGAAGCAGAAGGTGAGATAGGCGTCAGGCTCGTTACGGACCAGCCGCCGGAAGATCACCTGGGCGACCTCCGGCGAGAAGCCGCTGATGGTGGCCCGCCCGGTGCGGGAGATGAGGAAGTTGGAGCCCTCGCCCCGGCAGATCTCCTCCTCGATCACCTTCCGGACCATCTCCGCGTACTCGGCGTCGCTGACGTCCAGCACCAGCTCGGAGGTGCCGAAGGCTGGCTCACCCTCCGGCAGCAGCTCGTCGAGGGCCACCTCGCGGAACTCCGTGGCGATCATGGAGATGATCGGCTCGTCGCCGTCGTGCAGCTCGAAGCCCCGCTCGCGGAGCTGGGTGTAGGGCACCATGCTGATCACGGGGCGGCCGTCGGTCCCCGCCGGGCGGGGCATCTGCGCGAGCCATCGGGTGTAGCTGACCTCGCCGGCTGCGTAGAAGGTCTTCCCGTCGGAGTGGAAGAGGCAGAAGGGCTTCACGGCTGCGGTCATCGCCCAACAGTACTAGAACAGCTGGGTCTCGTCTCCTGACGTGCCACGAGGTGGCGATCTGGGTGCCGAGCTGGGAAAACAGCCCTCCTGCGGGCCGCTTGGTGGCGGCTGTGCCTGTGCTGGCCGGCGCGGTTCCTCACCGCGCCGGCCAGCCGCACAGGTCAGGCGGGATCGCACCGCCACTGCTGGTTCAGGGGCGGGAGCGAGGCTTCCTCGGCGAGCAACTTCTTGAACAGCGCGCGCAGCTCGGCAGGAGTGCTCTTCTGAATCACGATCACGGACACGCCAGGGAGTTGTCGCCCCATGGTCATCTCCGCCAGCGTGTGCCGCAGTTCGTAGTCTGGGGCCTCATCCAGCCACGTGTCCGCATCGTCTGTTCCCGTGGCGCTCTGGATGGCGGCCCTGATCGGCGGGGTCGTGCCGTTCGCGCGGGCAATGCCAACCGCCCCGTTGAAGTTCTCCTTCAAGCAGGTCATGACGCCCGGCACGGCGGGGCAGCTGATGATCCCGTTCTTGTGTTCCCACTTGCTGCACAGCTCGCTGCCGGTACCCCGGGTGGTGAGGAAATCCAGGTCCCGATCCGCCCGCAGGCCGAAGGTCCCGAGAAGGCCGACCTCAGAAGTGTTGATGAGCCGCCCGTCGAAGCGCCAGAGCTCCTCGGCCACGCCCTTCTTCTTCTGCATCCCCACCATCGGGCTGTCGTTGAGAGAGTACTTGTGTATGTACATACACAGCCCTGTCTCCACATTGACGAGCCGGAACTGCCCGGTCGGGAACCCTGTCATCAGTTGCTCCTGTCACGAGGATGCGCTGGCAGCACCATCCTGGCAGGACACAAAGCCGGGACGGGTCATCGACTCGCGCCGGATCTGGGCTGGTTTCAGTCGTTGATGGCTTCGACGCCCTGCTCCTTGAGCGCTGCGAGGTGGTCGCGCATGTGCCGCAGGTCCTGCTCGGAGTGTCCCTGCCAGCCGCGGAGTTCTGCGAGGACACGCAGGGCGTGGCGGGTGCGGTACGAACGGGTCGGGTTGCCGGGGAACCGCTGGTCGGTGAGGTTGGGATCGTCCTCGAAGGACCCGGTGGGCTCGACGAGGTAGATCCGCCCGTCCCCGTCGCCCGCGGCCAGTTCAGCACCCCAGACCGCGGCGTCGAGCGTGGCTGCCATGTAGACGAAGTTCGCCCGGTCGCCAGCGCCGTAGTTGGAGCCGTATCCCGGCTCCAGCAACGCGCCGGCGGCCAGCACGGCTTTCGTACCGTGGAAGAACGGGCCCGGGTCTTTGCTGCCCCATCGCACTGGCTCGGACACTTGTCACTCCCCGCTGGTAGTGATGGACGCAGCCCACGGTATCTCTCCGTGCCCGGGCGGCCCGGCGTTTCGCGTACCTGGCCGGGGCGGCGTGGTCGCCGAGCTGGCGAAACAGCGTGAAGGAGCCACGGGGGGTGGCATCCCGTGGCTCCTTGGTCTGGGAGGGCGCGGGTCAGACGGGCACGGCCCCGTCGCACCAGAAGTGGATGACTGTTCCGGCCCCGTGCCCGGAGCTGTCGATCACGGTCACGTTGACGTACACCCAGCGGTCCGGGACGCAGGCACCGCTCTGCTCGTACCCGTGGCCGCCGATCCACGCCCCGTCGCCGCTGGCCCACGTGTAGGTGTAGACCCCGTCGCCGCCCACGGCGTCGGCCCAGCAGTTCATGCCGCCGTACATCGGGCCGACGTAGGACACGCAGCTGGCCGCGTTGATCTCCACGCCCGAGTACGCGCTGGCGGGAGCCGCGAAGCCGGTCACGGCCACAGCTGCGGCGACACCGGCCGCACCGAGAAACTTGCTGATCGTCCGCATTGCTGCCTCCTCCTGTTCACCCTGGTCGCAGGCAATTGCAGCTCGCGGCGCTCCGGATCGTCACCGATCCCGAACAATCCCGAACAGGTACCCGGCAGCGGGCGATACCGTTTGGCCGGCGTTTCATCACCTCGCGCACCGCACTGTGAGGCTGTGTGAGGTTTCGGTCTGGGCTCGCGGACTCGGCACGATTGCCCGGAATTGCCCACCACGGCGCGACTGTCCACGTTGGACCAATGCTCGACTTGATCAGCCTGGGGACCTTAGAGTAGCCCGCATGTCCGGCCCGTCTTCGGTGTTCGACGGCATCGCCGCCGAGTATGACCTCGCCCGGCCCAGCTACTCTCCCGAACTCGCCGAGCTGGTCCTCACCCGCACCGGCACCGTGTCCAGCCTCCTGGAGGTCGGCGCGGGCACCGGCAAGGCCACCGAGCAGTTCGCGCCGTACGGGCTGCCGATCACCTGCGTCGAGCGCAGCCCGGTGATGGCGCGCGTGCTGGCTGCCAAGTTCGCCGGCCAGCCGCACGTCGAGGTCGCCGTCTGCGCGTTCGAGGACTGGACGCCGCCGCCCGGCGGGGTGTCCATCGTGTACAGCGGGCAGGCCTGGCACTGGATGCCGGTCGGCGAGCGCTGCTGGCTCGCGCACAAGGCCCTGGCACCGGGCGGGACCCTGGCAGTGTTCGAGCACGAGTACACAGTGGTCGACGCCCGGCTCGACGACCAGCTGCGGGCGGCGTACGCCGCCACGGCCCCGCATCTCGTCCCGCAGCTCCCCGACCAGCTCGACAGCCCGGAGGACCACTGGCTGTTCCGGGAGGTCGACCGGTCAGGCATGTTCACGGACGTGGAGGCGCGGATCTTCTCGCCGGTGGTGCGGTGGTCGGCCGCGGAGTACCTGAGCCTGCTCGGGACGTTCGCCCCGAACCTGCTGCTGCCCGCCGACCAGCGCAGCGCCCTCTTCGGCCGGATCGGCGACGCGATCGGGCGGGTCGGCGGCCACCTGGACATCCGGCTCGACACGGTGCTGGCGATGGGCCGGAGGCGTACACCCTAGGCCTTCCGCGCTCCGCGCCGGCGGACGAGATAGGTGCCAGCGCCCAGGACGAGGAGGACCGGCACGGCGACCGCCAGGTTGGCGATCGGGATGGCGTTCACCGCCGGGGTCTTGACGTTCATGGTGCCCGGGACGGTCTCCCAGGCTGCGCCGCTGGTGTCCTGCCAGGACATCTTCATGCTCCCGGCGGAGAGCGTCGTCGAGGGCGGGGCCGACGGGTCGACGGTGACCTGCGGCCTGAACTGCCGGCCGACATCGCCCTTCCACTGCATGTAGCCGCCGCTGGTGGGAGTCGTGTCGAGCTTGCACGTCAGTGTCTTGCCCGCGTTGCTGACGGCACAGTTGTTCAGCGCCAGGGAGCCCGTGTTCCAGAGGAACCCGGTCGGCGCCTGGTAGGCGGGCACGCTCGTCTGCGCCGGGAACGTCGTGTTCGCCGGAGCGGTGAACACCACGCTGCTCGGCTTCGATGTGTCGATCTCCACGACTGTGGTGCCGGTGTTGCGGATCGTGACCGGGACGATGCCGGTGGCCCCGGGCGCGATGGTCACGGTCTCCGGCTCGTCCTTGGACGTCATCGTCGCCGCCAGGGCCGGCGTCGCGCTCAGCAGGACGATGCTGCCAGCGGCTGCCAGCACTGACGTGCGCAGCCACCTCGCGGTCGAATTCCTCACTGCTACCTCCACACAGGTTGGTACGGACATCAGGTCAGTCCCCAGCAGGCTCCGCTGTGGCGGCCGGCGGGACGATCACGGTCGCGCTGGCCAGCGCGTCGTGGTACTCGGTCGCCTGGACGCTGGCGAAGTAGCGCCACGGCCGGGCGCGCGCTGGCAGTGCGAAGGTGACCGTGCCGCCCGCGTCCGAGGAGTGCTCCGCGAGGGCCACGTCGTCCTGCCAGAGGGCCTTGGCCGGGTCGCCGGCGTAGAGCCGCACCTCGGCGCGCATCGGCCGGCCACAGCCGTCCATCACGGACACCCGCAGCCCGGAGGCCTCACCGGCGGTCCCGGCCAGGCCGGCCGTGAGCGTGGCGGGTAGCGGCTCCGGGCAGCCGGTGGCCTGGGGGCCGTAGGCGAACAGGTCGGAACCGAACACTCGCTCGGACGGCGCGGAACGCAGCGCGAACCTGGGATCCCGCGCGACAGCCCTGGCCAGCGAACCGTGCACGGCCGGGTCGAGCAGGACATGGCTGGCGTGCTGCCGGTCGAGGACGTCCGCGAGCCGGTCTGCGGAGTCCGGCGCCTCGACGGCGACCATCTTCCGTTCGAGCCGCTCGCCCATGACCGCGAGCGGGAAGGGGGTGCTGGGGACCTTCGGCACGGCGATCACCGAGCCACGAGGGAGAGCGCCGAGGATCCGGTACTGGTTCCACGGCCACAGTCGCTGGTGCCGGTCGGGCTGGGACAGCAGCGCGACCGCACCGTGCGGGGTCAGCAGCGTGCCGGCCGGACACCGTTCCGCGGCGCAGATGGGGGTCGAGCTGCTCGCCCACCACATCGAGACCGAGGTGAGGGCTACGAGGGCTGCGGTCGTGCCGGCCGCCAGGATCCGCAGGTTCCCGGCGTTCCAGCGGGTGATGCTCGCCGCCGCGAGCGCCGAACCGATCGCGAGCGGCAGGAGGGTGTAGCGGGCCCACCAGGGCGCGGGGCTGACCACGAGGGCGAGCAGCGCCACGGCACCGAGCAGTGGCACCGGGCCCGCGAGACGGCGCCGGGACGCGGCCAGGGCCGCGAGGGCCGCAGGCAAAACGACCACGAGCCAGGCCACGCCGAATCCGCCGGACCGCATGTCGTACCGCGCGGCCTGCGGGCTCAGGTCCGCCAGCCAGGAGCGCGCCACCCTGCCGATCGGGTCGGTTCCCAGCTCCGCCGTCACCGAAGCCCCGGCGAGCAGATCGGCGACCGCGCCACGGCCGGGAAAGCCCGCCACGGTGAACGGGTGGAAGGGGTTGCCGTGGGTGGCCCAGGCCCGCAGGTACCAGAAGGATCCGAGCAGCAGCACCGGCACGGCGAGCCCGGCCAGTGCCAGGGCCGCCGGTCGCAGAGCCGAGCGGCTGAGCCGGCGGGCTTTCCTGGTCCGGAGCCCGGCGTGCTCCCCGGACACGTGGCCCGCGTTGTGCCGCCGGATCGTGACGACGAACAGCACGGCGGCCAGCACCGGCACCAGCAGAAGACTGTCCATCCTGGACCCGGCGGCCAGCCCGGCTGCCACCCCGGTCAGGCAGGCGTAGGCCGCGACGACCCGGAGGCCCGGCTCGCCCGGCTGCCAGGCTGACCCCAGGCCGGTGACGAGGTACAGGGCAGCGAGGGCGAAGGCCGTGGCGGAAACGTCCACATAGCTCGTTCCGGCCTGGGCGAACACCGCTGGCGACGCGAGGAGGACGAGTCCGGCGAGCAGCGCGGCCGCCCGGCCGGCTCCGGCCCTCCGGGCGAGGCCTGCCACCGACAGCCCGGCGAGCAGGTACAGCGGGAGCTGGGCCAGCGGGGCGTAACGCATCGTGTGCAGGAAGACGCCGGTCCACCCGCCGAAGGACTCGACCGTGAGCGGCAGGCTGTCGGCCCACTCGCTCTGCGGGCTGTGGGTGAGCCTGCCGGCCTGGATCCACACTGCGGGGCCGACCAGGTGCCGCTGGAGTCCGTCCCAGTCGGTCGGTGGCAGCGTGACCGCCAGGAGGACTCGCCAGGCGTACTGGCCGCAGACCAGGACCAGCAGCGCGCCGGCGGCCGTCCACTGTGCCCATTCCCAGCCGGTCCGGCCGGTGAGCCACGACCGCACGGGGGTACCGGACCGGGCTGGCAGCGGGCTCCGCCGGGTCCACCACAGCTCCAGCCCGCCGATGGCCAGGGCGCCGAGCGCCATCCCCGCCCGGTCGTAGGAGCGCAGCACTCCCCCGGTCAGCAGCGTGAGCCCGAGCACGCCGGCCGAGGACAGCACGAGCGCCGCCACCAGCTGCTCGATCCGGCCGCGTACCCGTAGCCGCCGGGCGAACCGCCACGCGGCGGTGGCGATGATCGCGGTACTCGTCAGCAGCAGGAGAAGTCCCATCGCTCAGGCCTCCCCGCGCTGCCGGGACCCGTGGACCCGCGCTGGCTCCGTCCGCCGGTGCCTGCCGCCCGCACGCCGCGCCGGGGCCGGGATCCTGCTCGCTGGCGCGGCACCGCTCTCGAACACCCGGGCGGTCTTCGCCCAGGTGGACGGCTTGCCCGCGACGAGGGCGGCGAAGGCACGCCACACGCAGACGAAGAACACGTAGTTCATGACGATGAACGAGTGGCCGATCAGGAGCGCCTGGAGCCAGCCCGTGCCGGGAGAGCGCTTCTTCTGCATGTA
Organism: Longispora albida DSM 44784; assembly: GCF_000379825.1. Taxonomy (GTDB): domain Bacteria; phylum Actinomycetota; class Actinomycetes; order Mycobacteriales; family Micromonosporaceae; genus Longispora; species Longispora albida. The sequence goes on along the minus strand of NZ_KB903823.1, from coordinate 44,326 downwards.
CGCGGCGGCGATCGCCGGACCGAAACTGAACGCGTACCAGGTCGCGACGCTGAGGCCGAAGACGAGCGGGCCCGAGCCGGTGACGAAGTAGTCCGGAGCGTGCAGGACGAAGCCGATCATCGCGAAGTGCCACAGGATCGACCACGGCAGGTCGAGTACCCACGGCACCAGCAGGTAGAGGGACAGCTCCGTGGCCTGCCGGTGACTGAGCCGCGAGGAGCCCCAGATCTCGGGCAGCCGCTTCCCGCAGGCCATGTGGCCCTGGTACCAGCGGGTGCGCTGCCGGACGAGGGCCGGCAGCCGGTCGACGGCCTGCTGGGCCACCGCGGCGTGCGGGGTGGTCGTCAGGCGCCAGCCGTCGATCACCATGCTGATGGTCAGGTCCAGGTCCTCGGTGAGGCACCGGCTCCACGGCCGTTCCCCGATCATGTTCAGCGCGGTGAGCCGGGTGAACTGGCCGTTCCCGCCCAGGCTCACCGTCCCGGTCGCCGAGCGCCCGAACTGGGTGACCGCGGCGATGGCCCAGAAGTAGAAGTCCTGGATCCTGGTGAGGTACCGGTCCCGGTTGCGGATGCGCACGGACAGCTGCACTGCGCCGACCTCCGGCTCGGCGAGCGCTGCGGACACGTGCCGGACCGCGCCGTCGGACAGGTGGCCGTCGGCGTCCATCACGCAGACGACGACCTTCTCCGGATCCTGCTGCCCGCTGGCCACCATCCGCCGTACGGCAGCGAGCCCGTCGTTCAGTGCCTCGCCCTTGCCCTGGCGGGCGTCCGGCAGGTTCCGGCGGAGCACCGTCACCTCGTCCGCGCCCGCGACACGGGCCTGGGAGCCGGTGGCGTCGTCAGAGCCGTCGTCGATGACCACGACATGGCTGGCGGGATGGCCCAGCAGCCGGGTGACGGTCGCCGCGATCACCTTCTCCTCGTTCAGGCACGGTACGAGGAAGTAGTAGAAGAGGTCGTCGTCGCGGCCGAGATGGGGCTGGCCGTAACCGAGCCTGGCCTGGTCGCCCAGTTTCGCTCCCCGCTGGCGCATGAAGCGGATGCCGAGGGTGAGCATGGTGAAGAAGTAGCCGTTGGACAGCCAGATGACCGTGCTCATCGCCGCCATCAGCACCACAGTGGTCATACGGCGGCCGCCATCCTGCCGCGTCCCCGCGAACCGAGCAGCACCCGGACGAAGACGACCGCCGCGAGTATCCCGCCGACGATGGTGGCCAGCGTGCCGCAGATGACGTGCGCCACCTCGAAGGCCGACTGGTCGCCGTAGGCGAGTGCGGCGGCGATGCCCATCACCCTGCCGAGGTTGACCACGGTGACGACCACCGCGGCGAGGCCTCCGGCGAGCAGGATGCGCGAGGCCGGGAACCTCCGGGTGCACAGCAGCAGGCCCATGACCACCAGCAGCGGCACGACCAGCACCGCCGCGGTGCACGCTGCCGTGATCTGGATCGCGTACCAGGGGCCGGACGCCGGCTGGAAATGCAGCACGTCCGGGTGCCCCGGGGCGCGCACGGCGGTGAGCGGGAACAGGTTCGCCATCAGCCAGCCGGTAGCGGAGACCTCCCAGCCCCGGAACCGCATCCCGCTGGCGGCCAGCAGCACGGCACCGGCGATCACCGAGGCCCCTGCCAGGCTCCTGGCGGACTCGGCGACCCGCCCGGACCTAGTCACGGCCGCCGTTCGCCGCGCGGCGGGTACGGCCGAGCCGGAAGAGCAGCAGGCCGGCGAAGATCAGCCCGAGTGCGACGAAGGCGATGCTGATGCTGGCCAGGCCGGTGACCGGCAGGCTGACGAACGGATTCCCGTACATGTGATCTCCCCAGGGCTAGCTGTGAACCAGGAAGCGCTCCTGGATGAGGCCGGCGATTCTCTGGCTTGCGGCTCCGTGCCCGTACGGGGAGTGCAGTGCGGCGAGCCGGGCGTGGCACCCGGCGACGTCCGCCAGGAAGCCGTCGATCTCACGGTGGAGGCCAGCGCCCGGTGGTACGAGCCGTACGAAACCGTCCAGGCTCTCCGGCCGTTCCGTCGAGGTGCGGACCGCCACCATCGGCCGTTTGAGCACAGTGCACTCCTCCTGGAGTCCGCCAGAGTCGGAGACCAGGAGTGCGGCTTCGGCTGCCAGGCCCAGGAAGTCGGAGTACCCGAGCGGGCCGGTGACGAGCAGCCCGCCCAGCAGGTCCCCGCAGCCGAGGCTTGTCACGGCGGCGAGTGTCCGGGGGTGCAGCGGCAGGATGACAGGGTATCCGCGCCCGGCACACCGGCTCAGTCCGCTCAGGACCTCGCGGAGCGCTGCGGCGTCGTCGGTGTTCTCCTGCCGGTGCACTGTCGCGAGGACGAACTCACCAGCCCGCACCCCGTGGTGTGCCAGCAGTTTCCGGCGATCCTCCGGCTCTGGCAGGTGCCGGAGCACCGCCTCGACCACGGTGTTGCCGGTCAGTGCGACCCGGTGGCCGGCGATGCCCTCGGCGCGCAGGTTGCCCGCGTTGCCCGGCGTCGGCGCGCACAGCAGGTCAGCGAGGTGGTCGATCAGTACCCGGTTGTTCTCCTCGGGCATCCTGCGGTCGTGGCTGCGCAGGCCGGCCTCGACGTGGACGAGGGGCACTCCGCACGCGTTGGCCGCCAGGGCACCGGCCAGCCCGGAGTTGGTGTCGCCCTGGACGACCACCACGGCGGGTACGGCACGGGCGAACAGCGCACCCAGATCGGCCAGCCCCTGCCCGACCTGCGCGGACCTGGGCAGCCCGCCGACGGCCAGGCGTACCTGCGGCGCGGGCAGGCCGCACTCCGCGTAGATGGCCCCGCTCATCATCGGGTCGTAGTGCTGGCCGGTGTCGACGACGACCGCCAGTTCCCCGAGTGACTCCGCGAGGGGCGCGAGCTTGATGATCTCCGGCCGGGTACCCAGCACGAAGACCGCCGCACCTGCCGTGCTCCTCAAAACGCCCACAGTTCACCCCATCTCTACATGGAGCCCCCTCTTGGTACAAAAGCCAGGCTATTTACCATCCCACCAGCATTTTGTACAAATAGAAGTTTTTCGACAGAATCAGCGATAGATCGCAGCAGGCATGCTCTGGGCACGAGCGGCACAGCACGCCGCCGCTAGGAGAGGGCGCCAGCGTCCTTCGGCGGGCCCCAGAGGGAGCCGGGCTGGCCGGCGGCTGGTTCGCGGGCGATGCAGGCGGCGCGGTAGGTGGCGAGGGTTCTGGCGGCCGTGCCCGCCCAGCTGAACTCGCGCTCGGCGCGCTGACGGCCGGCCTGGCCCATCCGCTCGGCCTCGGCCGGGTCGGCCAGGAGCCCGTTGACCGCCTCGGCCAGGCGGGCCGGGAAGGACCGGCCCTGGTCGATGAGCAGGCCGGTGCGGCCGTGCGCCACGACCTCGGGGATGCCGCCGACCCGGGCCGCGACGACCGGCGTGCCGCAGGCCATCGCCTCGAGGTTGACCATGCCGAGGGGTTCGTAGACGGAGGGGCAGACCACGACAGCCGCCTGGCTGAGCAGCTGGCGGACGAGCTGCTGCGGGATCGGCTGCCCGATGAGCAGCCCGCCTGCCCGCCCGACCGCCGGGCCGATCCACGCGCCCAGCTCCGGCGTGTCCGGTGCCCAGCTGCACACGACGAGCTGCGCGGAGCTGTCGAGCAGGTGGGCGGCCGCCAGCAGGCTGCCCAGGCCCTTCTGCGGGGTGTTGCGGCCGATGTACAGCACGATCGGCCGGCCGGGGTCGATGCCCCAGTGCAGCAGTTCCGCAGGGTCGTGGTCCGGGTAGAAGAGGGAGGTGTCGACGCCGGGGCGTGCGATGTGGACCCGGGCGGGGTCGACGCCGGGGTAGGCCGCCAGCACGTCGGCACGCATGGCCGCGCTCACGGCGATCACCGCGTCCGCCGCCTCGTAGGCGACCCGCTCGATCCAGGAACTGACCTCGTACCCGCCACCGAGCTGGTCCCGCTTCCACGGCCGGTGGGTCTCCAGCGTGTGGGCGGTGATCACGTGCGGCAGGCCGTGCAGGAGCTTGGCGAGGTGGCCGGCCAGGTTCACGTACCAGCCGTGACTGTGCACCAGGTCCAGGCCGCCGAGCTCCGCCGCGATCAGCACGTCGGTCGCCAGCGCGCGCAGGGCCGGGTTGGCCGAGGCCAGCTCACGGGGCTCCGGATACGAGCGGGCGGCCGGGCGGGGCGCGCCGAAGCAGTGCACCTCGACCTCGGCGTAGGACCGCAGCTGCGGGACGAGGTGGGCGAGATACGTGCCGAGCCCGCCGTAGATCTCCGGCGGGTACTCTCTGCTGATCAGCCCGGCACGTACGGCCATCCGGGTACCGTATCGGCCCCGGGTGGCTGATCACAATGGAAAGACGGCAGTCACTTTGCGCGGGCTCCCGTTCACCGCGCGGGTGAACGGGAGCCCGTCAGGCGACTGTCCTTACTGGACGATCCGCCACTTCTGGTTGTCGCCGGTGTGGCAGCTCCACGCGATCAGCTTGGTGCCGTCCGCCGTGCCGGCCCAGACCGGGTCCAGGCAGCGGTCCAGCGACTCGAACTGCTGCGTCGCCGGGTTGTGGATCCACTTCTGGCCGGGGTTGTTCTCCGGGTCGCAGGTGCGCATCTCGACCACCACGCGATCCTGGCCGACGCCGGCGCACTTGCCGAGCAGCCGCATCGTGCCGTCCGGGAAGAGGGTCAGTGCCTGCGCCGGGGTCCCGTTGCACCACCAGAGCTGGAGCTGCGTGCCGTCGGCGGTGTTCCCGTTGGGGGTGTCGAGGCACCTGGTGCTGTGCACGCCCTGGAGCCGCGCCGGCCGCGGACCGTCCACAGTGAGCAGGTCGAAGCCTCCGTTGAGCGCTCCGGCCCAGACCCGGACCTCGTCGACGTCACCCATCCAGTAGTTCGAGGACCAGCCTTCGTACTTGGCGCGGCCGATGTTGAACTTGCCCTGCGCGTTCCACATGTCGCACGGCGAGGTGCGCTGGAGGACGTCGTCGACGTAGAGCGTCATCGAGCTGGTCGGGGCGTCGTACACGCCGACCAGGTGCACCCACTTGTTGAGGTCGGCCGTGGTCAGCGGGCTGGCGCTCAGCGCGTCAGAGAAGCCGGGCGCCAGCTCGTCCTTCTTGGTGCAGGTGAAGGCCCAGTGCCCCTCGTTGTTGTACCAGCGGTACCGCAGGAAGAACGCGCTGTTGACGTTGCCGTCCTGGCTGACGACCGCCATGCTCTTCCCCGGCAGCGACGGCGAGTTGAGCTTCGCCCACGCCGAGACGGTGAACGACTGACTGGTGTCGATGACCGGGTTGTCGGTGTCCGCCCAGCCGGTCTTGTCCGGCTCCCCCGGCGCACCGAGCTCACCGACGTGCAGGCCGGTGCCGATCTTGCCGGCCCCGGTGAGCGGCACGTTCGCGATCGGGTGGAAGTTCAGCAGCTGGTTGCCCGTCTCGTCGGCGTCCGGGCCACGGCCCGGCGACTCGAACCGCCAGGCGCCTGTCAGGCCGACCCGCTGGGTGCCGCCGAGATCGTTGACCTCGCGGTGGGTGATGACACGGTCCCAGGCGTACACGCCTGCGATCTGGCCGTCCCACCAGTCCATGTTCACGCCGTTCCACTTTGTCCGGCCGAAGACCAGCGAGCCAGCGGCGTTCCACGGTGTGAACGTGACCGGCTGCTCGCCGACCTTGGTGCCGTTGGCGTACAGGCTGGCGACCTTCGCCTCGGAGTCGAAGACGCCGGCGAGGTGCACCCACACCCCGGCCCTGGCCTTCGGTCCGGTCACGGTCGTGCCACCCGGGTGGTTGCCGTCCGAACCCGGCAGCACCCACTTCCAGCAGCCGCAGTCGCCGGCCACCTGGAGCTGGAATCCGGTGGACACCGCGCCGTCCTGGCTGAGCGCTGTGCGGTGCGAGGTCAGGTCGTTGGTCTTGACCCACGCCGCGACCGAGAAGCTCTTGCTGGTGTCGAGGACGTGCGGGGCAGTCGCGGACTCCTGCTTGGCCGCGCTGAACCCGGCAGCCGTGTCACCAGTCGGAATCCGGCCCGGCAGGCCCGGCGTGCCACCGGTCAGCACGGCGGCACGGTTGTGCCGCGTCGTGTCGGCGAACTGCGTCGCGCCTTCGCCCTCGTTGAGCGGCCAGTTGCCGACAGCGGGCTCGGGCATCTTCACGATGAAGTAGTAGTTCTTCAGCGCCGTCCGTCCAGAGTGGTCGACGGCCTCGACCATCAGGTGCTGTGCGGCCGGGCCACCTTCCCTCGGGGTCCAGTTCACCGTGACCTCCGCGCCCTTCCACGGCGCGGCGGTCTCGTTGGACAGCGAGCCGAAGCCCCAGCGGAACTTGACCACGTCGTCCGAGCTCTTGAAGGTGAACTGGCCGGGCTTGCCCACCGAGCCACAGCCCTGGCAGCCCTCGGTGTACAGCGCCGAGGTCACCGTCGGGACGACCGGGTCGGTGAGGTCCACCTCGAACTCGCAGAGCGCGCTCCACCCGCTAGTGCCGCCACGTCCGTCGTTGGACTCAGCCCAGTAGACGTACCTGCCGTCACCGACGTTGGGAGCCCACTGCGCGTAGCCCCAGTTCCCGATGTTGTGGTGGGAACCGTCCTGCCGCTGGCCCCAGTTGTAGTCCTTCAGCACCGTGAAGTTGACCGTCATCGAGTCGCCGTCGGGGTCGGTCGCGCGGGCGCGCAGGTTCGGCGTGCCGGTCGGCAGGATCGGCCGGCTGTCACCCGTCACGCAGCCGCGCTGGTCGGTGCTCAGCTCGAACGGCTTGTCTGGCGGGGTGTTGTAGTCGATGGAGAGGAAGGCCCGGGTCTGGTCGTAGCGCTTCCAGAGGTTGTAGTTCCAGCTCTCCTCCAGCGCCCTCAGGCCCAGGCCGATGTACCACTCACCCCGGGAGGCCACGCCGGCCATCCAGCTCGTGATGTTGAACTCGACCGGTCCGGTGCCGCCGCAGCCCAGCGTCGCGTTGTACCGGTGGTTGGCCGGCGTGCTCGTCGACTCGTGCCAGCGGAACTTGTTCCAGTCGTTGGAGACGGCCCAGGTCACCTGGGAGTAGTCCTGCCAGTAGTCGCCGAGCGCCTCGGTGCGCCACAGGCCCTGGCTGGAGTTGTCACACTTCCAGGCCCACTTCTGGTCGATGCTGAAGATCGCGCGCTGGATCTGCTTGCCGCGTACCGCACCCGTGTCCAGCTGGAACAGCGAGCGGACGACGTACTGCTCCGAGGTGCACACGCCCTCGGTGGTGCTGGTGTCGCAGGTCCGGCCCGACCCGGCCCCGCCCTTGAGGCCGGAGTCGCGGAGGGCGTCGCCCTTCTGGTTGAAGCTCTGGTTCGGGTACTTGCTCCAGACCGTCGTCCAGTTGTTGTTCCGCAGCCAGCCCGTCCACGACGGGTCGATGAAGATCGGGTACACGGTGGCCGGGTCGTTGACCATCTGCTTGTCCGGTACCACGGAAAGCTGGCCGTTCTGCGCCTTGACCGGCATGACGGCCTTGCGGGCACCGGACGGGGCCGCTGACTCCTCGCCCGCGCCGTCGGCGGCGGACGCGCCCTTGGCCTTGGCGGCGGCCGGCTGGTCCTTGGCCGAGTCCCACATCAGCGGCGTCGGCGAGCGGAAGACAGCCTTGCCGGCCTTGTCCCGGGCCTCCAGTCCGCCGGCCCCCGTCGCCACGGCCTGGACGCCCTGGGTGGCCAGGCCGAACTTCACCTCGGCCAGGGCCGGGTTCGCGGCGGCCTGGCGGTTCTTGACCACCAGCACCTCGGAGAAGCCCGTCGCCGACGCGGTGACCGTGAGGTCGACGCCCGGCAGCACCTCGGGGTAGGTCGCGCTGTCGCCGGCCAGTACCGGCTTGGGCAGCGCGCCACCCGGCCACGACACCGCGAGCGTCTTGTCACCCTCGGTGAGCGTCGCGAGCGGGCCGGTCCCGCCCGGGGAGAACGTCACCGGCAGCACGGCGGCCTTCGGGCTGATCTTGCCATCGGCCGCGACGGCCAGCGTCGTGTCGACATCGGCCCAGCCGGAGCCCTTGCGGGTCCAGCGCGGCGCCAGGAACTGCTTGACGGTGTATCCGCCGCCGGGCTTGGCGAAGGTCTGCGCGGTCTCGGTGCGCTGGCCCATGACCTCGACGTCCTTGCCGCACGCCTTGGCCATGCTGGTGGCCGCGGCGGGGTCCGCCTGGCTGTCGGCGCAGGTCACCGGGGCGGCGGCCGCCGGGCTGGCCGCCAGGGCGACGGGGGTGAGCATCGTGGTCGCGAGGGTCACGGCTGCGAGAGCCACTGCGCGGCGGGGACTTCGGGTCAGGTCGAGGGGAGGTGACATGAGGCCGGACGTTATGGCCGCCACCATGACGCGCTGCTGAGAAAATGCTGACCCTCGATAAACCCGCATCGCCCGTTCTCGATGACGTGACGTAGCGGACTTCCGGGCGGGAGTAAGGGCCGCCCCCGGTAGTTTTGGGACGTGAGGATCGGACTGCTCGGCCCGGTGGAAGTGTGGCACGAAGGCGGCACCATCGACATCGGATCGCCGCTGCAACGCTGCGTGCTGGCCCTCCTGGCCCTCGAACCGGGCAGGGTCGTCCCCGTCGAGCGGATCGCCGAGGCGCTGTGGGACGGCAGGCCGCCGGCCGGGATGCGCCGGGTGATCCAGACCTACGTCTCCCGGCTGCGCGCCGCCCTGCGCCCCGCCGGGCTGGTCATCACGCTCCGCAAGCCCGGCTACCTGCTCGAACCGGGCGCGAAGATCGACCTGTACGAGTTCCGCGACCTGACGGCCCGCGCCCGCCAGACCGGCAACCGTGAGCTGGCGATCCGCGCGCTCGGCCTCTGGCGGGGCGAGCCACTGGCCGGGCTGCACCCCACGAACCTGGTCGACCGGCTGCGCGCCGGGCTCGAGGAGGAGCACCTGCTGGCCAGGGAGGACTTCCTGGAGGCAGAGCTGGAGGCCGGCCTGCACCAGGAGATCCTGGCGGAGCTGGCCGCGCTCGCCGCCGAGTACCCGCTGCGGGACCGGCCGCTGCGCCTCCAGCTGGTCGGGCTCCTGCACAGCGGCAGGCAGGCGGAGGCGCTGGGCGTGTACGAGGAGGCCCGCAAGTACCGTGCCGAGGAGCTGGGCCTGGACCTCGGCACGGAGCTGGAGGCCCTGCACGCCCGGATCCTGCGCAACGAGCAGTTCACACCGGCCGCACCGGTACCCGCCGCACCGCCGGCCGGGCCGCCCGTCGCGCCGAAGCTGCTCCCCTACGGCGTACAGGACTTCACCGGCCGCACCGCGGAGCTGGCCGAGCTGGCCCGGCTGTCGGCAGAGTCGAACACCGCCGTCGTGATCTCCGCGCTGGACGGCATGCCCGGTGTCGGCAAGACGGCCACGGCGATCCGGGCCGCGCACGCGCTCGCCGGGCACTTCCCCGACGGCCAGCTCTTCTGCGACCTGCACGGGTTCACGCCCGGCCGCGAGCCGGTCACGCCGTTGTCGGCCCTCCAGACGCTGCTGCGGGCACTGGGCGTGCCCCGCGAGCACGTACCGTCCGATGTGGACGAGTGCTCGGCGCTGTGGCGGCACGAGCTGGCCGGCCGCCGCGCGCTCGTCGTGCTGGACAACGCCGCCGACCCGGCCCAGGTCCGGCCGCTGATCCCCGGGGTGCCGGGCTCGATGGTCCTCGTCACCAGCCGGCGCAGGATGACCGGGCTGGACGGCGCTGTGCCGGTCCTGCTCGACGTGCTGCCGCCAGGCGACGCGCTCGACCTGTTCGCCCAGATCGCCGGGGCCAGGGCCCTGGCCGACGCCGAGGGCACGGCTGAGGTGCTGCGGCTGTGCGGGTACCTGCCGCTGGCCATCCGGATCGCCGCGTCCCGGCTGCGCGCCCGGCCGTCGTGGACGGTGGCGGATCTGGCGGCCCGGCTGACCGGGCAGCAGCGGCGGCTCGTGGAGCTGACGGCGGACGACCGCAGCGTGCACGCCTGCATCATGGTGTCCTACGAGCACCTGACCAGCCGGGAGCAGTGGGTCTTCCGGGTGCTCGGCCTGCTGCCCGGGGACGTGGTCGAGCCGTACGCCGTGGCCGCGCTGGCCGGGCTGCCGCTGGCCGAGACTGAGCGGATCCTCGACGACCTGGCCGACGCGCACCTGATCGCTGAGGTGGCCGCCGGGCGGTACCAGTTCCACGACCTGCTGCGCGAGTATGCCCGTGACGTGGTGTGTGCCGAGGAGACCGCCGGGATCCGGGAGGATGCGCTCGACAGGCTCTACGGGTACTACCTCCATGCCCTGCACCGCGCGGACCAGGTGCTGCGCGGCCAGCCCGATCCCCGGCAGGGCGCACCGGACGTCCCGGAACCGGCCTGCCTGCCGGAGCTGGGCAGCCAGGAGGCGGCGCTGGCCTGGCTGGACGCCGACCACGCCGGCGTCACCGCCGCGATCATGGCCGCCCGAGCCCACGGCAGGCCACAGCACGCCGTCACCCTGGCCCGGGGCCTCCAGCACTACCTCCAGCGGCGCAGCCTGATCCAGGAGTGGCAGGCCGGGCACACCTGCGCGCTCGCCGCCGCCGAGGGGCTGGGCGACGAGGCCGGCCACTCGGACATCCTCAACAGCCTGGGCACGCTCCAGATGGAACTCGGCAACTACGCCGAGGCCGAACGCGTGTACCTGGTGGCGCTGGAGTCCCGCAAGCGGCTGGGCGACCCGCTGCGGATAGCGGCGGCGATCAGCAACCTGGCGTACACGATGGAGGCCCAGGACCGGCTCGACGAGGCGAGGCGCCTCTACCAGGAGTCGCTGGCCGTGTACCGGGACAACGGCCTGCTCCGGCACGCCTTCCACACGCTGAACAACATGGGTGTGCTGCACGGCCGCCTCAACCGGTACACCGAGGCGCTGGGCTATCTCCAGGAGGGGCTGGCCGTCGCCCGCGAGGAGGGCCACCTCCAGATCCAGACCTCGCTGCTGAACAACCTCGGGCTGGTCTACGAGCACTTCGGCCAGCTCGACGAGTCGGCCAGGCACTTCCGTGAGGCCCTCGCGCTCAACCGGTCGATCGGTGACCTGCGCGGCGAGGCCAAGTCGCTCGGCTACCTGGCGAACGTCTACCGGGGGCAGGGCGCGTACCCGCAGGCCGTGGAGTGCCACCACGAGGCGCTCGACCTGACCCGTAAGACCGGGTACCGGCTCCGCGAGTGCAAGACCCTCATCGACCTCGGGGTGACCCTGCGGGCGATGGGCAACGAGGAGCAGGCCCGCCGGTACTTCCGGCAGGCGGGGGCCCTGGCCGGCGAGCACGGGTACGAGCAGGGTCAGCGGGAGGCCGCGCGGCACCTGGCGGCGGAGGCTCCATCCAGGACTCCCGCCGCCAGCCGCCCGTAGGATCTTTCAGTTCACGCAGAGGCAGAAGGGGTGCCCTGCGGGATCGAGGAAGACCCGGAAGGACTCGCCGGGCTGGTGCGCGTGCTTCGAAGCGCCCAGCGCCAGCACGGCTGCCCCGGCCGCGTCGAGGTCGTCGACCATCACGTCCAGGTGCATCTGCTGCGGCACGTCCTGCCCGGGCCACACCGGCGGGGTGTACCCGTGGACCTGCTGGAAGCAGATGCACTGGCCGTAGTCGGCGCGGATCTCGGCCCAGCCTTCGGACACGGTGACCTTCCAGTCCAGCAGCGCACCGTAGAAAGCGGCGAGCGCTGCCGGATCGGGACAGTCCATGACGAGGCTGGGAAAGCGAGCGATGGCCATGCCGTCACGCTACAAGTGGTTCCGGACGATCGGCGTCCGGAACCACTCACTGGTGGTTAGGCGGTGCCGCCGACGTCGCGCAGCTTCTGCCGCCAGACCTGCTGGGTGCTGCCGCTGTTGCAGGTGAGCTGGTAGACCGGGTTGCCACTGGTGGCACGGGTCAGGCACTTGCCGCTGTAGGCGCTCTGGATCAGGTAGTTCGTGCTGCCGTTGGTGTTGGTGCTGTGGTAGACGAGGTTCCACTGCTGGTTGGCAGCGCCGGTGCACGACCACTGCTGGGCCGCGCCGCCGTCGCTGGCCGACCAGTCGCGGAGGTCGACGCACTTGCCGCTGTGCGCGGCGACCAGCTGGTACGCCCCGCCGCTGGCCACCAGCTCGAACTGCTGGTTCGCCGCGCCGGAGGTGCCGAGGGACTTGCAGGTGTACTCCTGGATGTTCGCGCCGTTGGCCCCGGAGGAGCCCTGGACGTCCAGGCACTTGCCGCTGGCCGCGTTCGAGTACTGGAGCTGCCAGCCGGCCGCCTGGGCGGAGCTGGGCGCGAGAGTCAGCAGTGCGACCGCCGTGGCGGCGATCGTCATCATCATGCGTTTCACCATGCCTTGCATAGTTGTTCTTGGGAGCACACGATCAGGCATACGTTTGTGTGTGCACTGTGGAGCTTCGTGCACTGTGGAGAGTGGGGGACTGCGACGGTGGAGGTCCGCATCCTGGGTGCCCTGGAGATCCGGTCCGGCGGCCTGGTGCTCAGCCCGAAGCGGCGGCTGGCCAGGATCCTGCTGGGCATGCTGGCCCTCAGGGCGAACATGCCGGTGTCCGCCGAGGTCATCGCCGAGGCGCTGTGGCCGGAGGGCTCGCCGCAGTCGGCCGCAGCGAACCTGCGGTCGTACGTGGCCGAGCTGCGCAAGCTCGGCCCGCAGATCGACGCGGTCCGGGGCGGCTACCTGCTGCGGGCCGGCATCGGCGAGCTCGACGCCCTGACCTTCGCCGCCCTGGCCGCCGAGGGCAGGCAGTGCCTGGCCACCGGGGCGGCCGGCCTGGCGGCCGACCGGCTGACCAGGGCTTCCGGCCTGTGGCGCGGGCCGGTCCTCGCCGGTCTCGACCTGCCGGAGGCCGTCACGGCTGACGCGCGGCTGCTGGAGGACCGCAGGCAGGACACGATCGAGGACGCCATGTCGGCCCGGCTCGCGCTGGGCCTGCACGCCGAGGTGGCCAGCGAGGTGCCGTCCCTGATCTCCGTCACGCCGCTCCGGGAGCGGTTGTGGTGCCTGCTGATGCTCTCCCTGTACCGGAGCGGGAGGCAGGCCGAGGCCCTGGACGCCTACCAGCGCCTCTACCGGCTGCTCGGCACCGAGCTGGGCGTCGCGCCGGGCGCACCGGCCCAGGAGCTCCACGCGCAGATCCTCGCGGCGGACCCGGCCCTGCGCCTCCCGGCCCCGGTACCGGTCAGCAAGCCGTGGCAGCTACCGCCGGCCCCGTCCACGTTCACCGGCCGCGACGAGGAACTGTCCATGCTGGACGACATGGTCGGCATCGCCGTGATCAGCGGGACCGCAGGCGTCGGCAAGACAGCCCTCGCGCTGCACTGGGCCCACCAGGCCCGCGACCTCTACCCGGACGGCTGCCTCTACGCCGACCTGCGCGGCTACGGCCCCGGCGACCCGGCCGAGCCCGCCGAGGTACTGGAGGACTTCCTCGCTGCGCTCGGCATCGGCGGCCCGGCTGCCGGGCTGGCCGGCCGGTACCGGACGGAGCTGGCCGGCCGCCGCATGCTCGTCGTGCTCGACAACGCCTACTGTGCCGAGCAGGTCCGCCCGCTGCTGCCCGGCGGTTCGTGCGAGGTACTGGTGACCAGCCGCGACACGCTCGCCGGTCTCGTGGCCCGTGACGGTGCCAGCCGCGTCGAGCTCGACCTGCTGCCGGAGCCGGATGCCGTCGCTCTCCTGGCCGAGCTCACCGGGGATCCCGGCGCCGCGCTGCTGGCCGGCCGCTGCGCGCGGCTCCCGCTCGCCCTGCGGATCGCCGCCGAGCTGGTGGTGTCCGAGCCGGGCCTCACGGCCGCCGGGCTGGCCGCCGAGCTGGCCGGCGGCAGGCTCGACGTGCTCGACGCCGGCGGGGACGCCGGGACGGCCGTGCGCTCGGTGCTGTCCTGGTCGGAGCGTCACCTGCCCGACCGGACGGCCCGGGCCTTCCGCCTGATCGGCCTGCACCCGGGCCGGACGCTCGACCAGTACGCCATCGCGGCGCTGGCTGGCGAGCCGGCTCCGCGGCCGCTGACCTCGGGGCTGCTCCGGGCGCACCTGGTCGGGGAGGTCGCCCCGGGGCGGTACGCGTGCCACGACCTGCTGCGCGAGTACGCGGCGGAGCTGGGGGCCGCCGAGCCGGAGCCGGTCCGGCACGCCGCACTGGCCCGGCTCCTCGACCAGCAGGTGCACGCCGCGTCCGCCGCGATGGACCTCGCGTACCCGCACGAGGCCCACACGCGTCCCAAGGTCTCCGAACCAGCCACGGTCCGGGTCCCGCTCACGACGGCCGAGTCGGCGATCGCCTGGCTCGACACCGAACTCCCCAACCTCGTCGCGCTGGCCCGGCTCGCGGCGCAGTCCGGCTGGCCTGCCCACGTCACGGCGCTCTCCGGCACGCTGCACCGGCATCTGCACACCCGGGCGCGGTACGCGGACATGCTGACCGTCCACACGCTCGCCGTCACGGCAGCTACCGACCCGGCTGCCAGGGCCGCCGCTCTCCACGACCGGGGCATGGCACTCATCCGGCTGGGCCAGTACCCCGAGGCCATCACGGACCTGGACCACTCGCTCACCATCCACATCGGGCTGGACAGTCCGGCCGGCGAGTGCCAGGCACTCCAGGCGCTCGGCACCGCCCGGCACCACCTCGGCCAGCTGACCACGGCCCTCGGCCTGTTCACCAGGGCACTCGCCCTCAGCCGTGCGATCGGCGACCGGACAGCCGAGGGCCGCACGCTCGGCAACATCGGCCTCATCCACGAGTGGCAGGGCGAGTGGCCGGAGGCGCTGGGGTGCTACCACCGCGCCCTCGTCATCCACCGGGCGGCCGGCTGCCCGGCCGGGCAGGGCGACACCCTGAACAACATCGCCATCTGCCACCGCCAGACCGGTGACTATCCCGCCGCCATCAGATACCTCGGAAAAGCCCTGACGGTGTACCGCGCCGCCGGCGACCGTGGCGGCGAGGGCGCCGCTCTCAACAACCTCGGCCTCGCCGCCATCCGCGAGCACGCCTGGGACTCCGCACGCGGGTACCTCGACCAGGCCCTGACCGTGCACCGCGAGACCGGCAGCCGGCCAGCCGAGGTGGAGACCCTGAACATCCGGGCGCTGCTGGCGCTCCGTTCCGGCCATCCGGCCCGGGCGGCCGAGGAGTTCGGGACGGCGCTGAGCCTGGCGATCGCCCTCGGCGTGCAGGGCTCGGTCATGAACGCCCACTACGGCCTGGCCCGCGCCCTCGAAGCCCTCGGCAACCCGGCCGCAGCCCTGGTCCACTACGAGGCGGCCCTGAACACCGCCCGCCGGACCTGCGCCCGGTCCACCAGGGCCGACGCCCTGGCCGGCGCCTCGCGCTGCACCCCGGACCCCGCAGAGCAGTCCGCCCTGCACGCCGAGTCCCTGGCCCTGTACCAGGAACTCGGGATCTCACCGGAGGACAGGTTCTAGCAGTCCGGTCAGTTCAGGTCAGCCAGGCTGACAGGAGGACTCCGGCGGTGAGGCCGGACAGGAAGACGGTGGTGGCGAGCTTCGCGAGGAACGCCGCCGTGCATGTGATCTGCATGGGAACGTTGTACGGCCCCGTGGCGGTCCGGTACTAGGCTCGGCACGGACCGTCGTCAGTGGACCTCCGCCAGCGGAGGACGGGCGGAAGGGCTGGGCAGGACATGGACGACCTCGGCGATGTCGTGACGAGTCTCAACCGGCGGGATCCCGTCGTGCGTGCCCGGCTGGCGAACCATCCGCTGACCCGGGCCTACCTGGAGGCCGGGGTGCGGCTGGCGGACAGGGAGTTCTTCGCCGCTCCGGCGCCAGCCGAGGGCTTCCCCCGGCCGTTGTCGACACTCACCAGGGAGAACGTGATCGCGGAGGTGGCCAACGAGCCCTCGGACCTCGCGAAGCGGGCCAGCGTCGGGTCGTTCCGGGACCGGTGGGCCTACTTCACGGACTACCTGTCGGACCTCGCCAGGTACACGATGCGCATCCGGCGCTGGTCGCTGCACAACCAGCTCGCCGAGCAGGCCGTGCCGGCGTTGTCGGGCGGGGACTTCGTCGCCGCGCTGGAGGAGATCGCCTACCGGGACATGACGTCGGTGGCCGGGAACCCGTCGACCGCCATGCGGTACCGGTTCCTGCTGACCGCGTGGGCTGGCCAGGACGAGCCGCTCCGGCAGGTGATGTCCTCGGTGTACCGGGACATCACCGTCCACTGGGCCGCGATGTGCGAGGCGGTGTTCGCCGCGAGGGGGCTGCGGCTGCGGCCGGGGGTCACGTTCGAGGACCTGGCGACCCTGCTGACGGCGCTCGCCGAGGGGCTGGCCCTGCGGGCTGCCGGTGACCCGGAGGCTCCGCTGATCGACCACGCGGGGCGGCGGTCGCTGCTGGGCACGGCGGCGATGGCGCTGTTCGCGGGCATGGTGGACGGCGGGGACGCGCGGAGCCTGGCTGACGTGGTGGAGGAGCTGGCCGGCCCGGGTAGATAGTGGGACCCCTCATGTCGCTATAGCGACATGAGGGGTCCCACGATCACCGGAGCGCCTACCTGTGGCTACGGGGTGTTGTAGCCGAGGGTGTAGCTGCCGGAACCGGAGTAGGCGTAGATCCGGTAGCGGTAGGTGCCCGCGGTGCCCGTGTAGGTCAGGGACTCGTCGGCGCTGGAGCTCGCCGCGCTGGCCACGGTCACCCACGAGCCGCCGCTGAGCTTCTGGAGGTACAGGTCGAAGTCCTTGCCGGCCGGGCCGTCGAGGCAGGCCTGGTGCGTGCCCGCCGCGGCGGTGAACCCGCTCGTGCCGGGCTTGTAGGCGTTCGCGCCGGCGCTGAGCGTGCCCGTGGCCGTGACCTGGTAGCCCCCGCACGTGCTGCCCGCCGTCACCGTGACCGGGATCGAGGCGCTGTGGCTCTTGTCCGGGCTGTCAGCGTTGACGGTCAGCGTGTAGGCGCCCGGCGTCGCCCCGGCCGGGATGGCGATCGTCAGCGCCGACGAGCCACCGGCCGCGACCGTGACCGGGTTGAAGGTGAAGCCGGTACCGGCCGGCATCCCCGGCTGCTGCGCCTTCAGGCTGATCGACGGCACGGCCCCCGACACGAGCGCCGTGCTGACCGTGACGTTGCCCGACGCGCCGGCGGCGATCGAGGCCGAAGCCTGCCCGATCGACACCGAGAAGTCGTTCGGTACCGGGGTGACCTTCAGGTAGAACCAGGTGTAGTGGTTGGCCACGCCACCCGAACCGCTGATGGTGATCCGGTACTCGCCGTACGGCGTGGCCGGCGACGTCGTGATGTGCATGGTGGACGGACCCCACGCGATGCCGCCCGTCATCACCGTCTCCGGCGTGAACGTGGCCGTCGCGCCGGCCGGTAGCCCGGTCGCCGACAGTGTCACGCTCTGCGGCTGCGAGCTGGTGTCCTGGATGACAGCCTTCACGGTCACGTCATGTGAGTTGCCCGGCACGATGAACTGCGGGATGTTCTCCAGCTCGATCACGTAGTCGTCGGCTTCGGGCGCGAGTACGGACAGCTCGAAGACTGTCGTGTGGGTCTGCGCGCCGGTCGCGGTGATGGTGATCGGGTATGTGCCCGGGGTGGTCGTCGCTGCCGTGTCGATCGTGAGCTGGCTCGGCTGGCCGGTCGTCACCGTCGGGGCCTCGAAGACGCCGGTCGTGCCCGCGGGGAGGCCGCTGGCCGACAGGGAAAGGATCTCGGTCGAGCCGCTCGTGACGGCCGAGGTCACCCAGAGGAAGACCATGCCGTCCGCCTTGACGGAGGCGCCGGCCGGGGCGACGGAGACCGAGAAGTTGTCGGTCGTGCCGCACTGCGGCTCCTCCGGGCCGGCCGGGACGGAGACCGCGTTCCAGGCGTCGCGCACGCGGTTGAACGTGGTGCAGTCGCCCGGGTACAGGTTCTTGGCCGCTGCCAGGGTGGCGACCCGGACGTCCGTGTACTCCCAGCCGGACGTCTTGGTCAGCAGCCCGTTGTAGAAGATCTTGCCGGCGGCCTGCATGCCGACCCCGGTGACGGAGGACGGGCCCCCGGCGCAGATCGGGCTGACCGGCTTGCCGCCGCCCGGGTTGCTGCCCTCGGCCAGCAGGTAGAACCAGTGGTTCAGCGGGCCGGCCGCCGCGTGCTCCTCAGTGGTCTTGATCGCGGCCGACCAGCAGTTCGGGTCGCCGTACTGGGAGGGGTCGGCCTGGTTGCGGATCGCGCCACTGCCGTAGTAATTGAAGTCCTCGAACATGACATAGTCAGCGGGCTTCGCCGGGTCCGCCGTGTAGTGCTCGGTCATCGTCCCGAAAATATCGCCGGTACCCTCGTTGAGGCCATTCTCGGCAGTCGATCCACCCGGCGTGTTCTGGAAAATGCCGTGCCCGAGTTCGTGGCCGACGAGGTCGACGGAAACCGCCTGGCGCAGGTTGTCGGAGGATTTACCAAACTCAGCGTAGGAGTACTTCCAGTACGCGTTGACATCGCTGCTGCCGACGCGCATCGCGAAACCATTGCCGGAGCCGTCGAGCCCGTTACGGCCCAGCCAGGAACCGACCATGTCCCACTGCTTGCCGCCGGCGTACATGGCGTCCACACAGGCGGCTTCGAGGTTCGTACCGGAGCCGTTGCCCCAGGCGTCGTCGGTGCCCGTGAACGTCGCGCCGTCCAGCCCGCCGCACCGCAGGCCCGGCCGCGCCGGGTCGGACATCTGGAACGAGCCGGCCGAACCGGACGTGCCGATCGTCTGGCTGCCGTTGTAGTAGCCGGTGCCGCTGCCCGCCGCGAAGTCGTCGTACTTCCGCGCGACCCCGCCGGTCGCCGCGTCGACGAGGACGTGCAGCCGGCTGGGCGTCCCGGCCTGCGTCCGGCCGGTCACGACCACGTCCCAGACCAGCGCCGGGCTGCCCCAGGCCAGGACGGAGAGCTTGGGCTCCGAAGCCTCCTTCACGGCCGCGAGCTGCTGCGTCGCGGTACCGAGGGCTGCGGGAGCCGTGACGGCCGGCGTCGTGCCGACCGTGATCACGTGGTCCTGGGCGTTCGCCGTGTGCAGGATCCTGCCGGTCGAGTCGGTCACGACGACGGCGTCGCCGCCGATGACGGGCAGGCCCTTGTGCGTACGCTCGAAAGCCGCGTACTGCAACCCGGCCGTGCCCTCGTGCACCTTCACCAGGCTCAGCTGGTCGTAGGCACTCTTCTTGAACCGCGCGTTGCCGCTGGCGACCAGCCGGTTGGCAGCGGCGGTGGCAGCGGCCTTCCCGGTCAGGGCCGGCTGGGCCGGAGCGGCGGCGGCCGGTGACGCGATCAGCGCCAGCGGCGGCACAGCCAGGATGCCCGCCAGGGTGACGGCGGGGATGGTGCGTCTCATGCAGCACTCCTTGTGGGGGTAAAGGAATGGCTCACAAAGGGCGGTGAATTCTTCCGCAGCCATCTGTCCTCTGTGGACAGATCCCCAAGATCCTAGCCACGCGCTCCGCGTTCGCACCAATCTCTGACTGTGGCCAGGGCAACAGTGCCTTTATCTTGTACTCAGACGCCACAGCCCCCGTTTCCACGGCGTCCACAATCGAATGGAGAGCCGCACTCCCATGACGACCCCGAACGCAGAGGAGACCCGCGTCCTCCGCGGGCAGCTCCTCGCCACCCTGCAGGGCACGTGGAAAGCACAGACGATGTACGCCATCGCCAAGCTCCGCATCCCGGACCTGCTGACGGAAGGCCCCCGGACGGCCGCACAGCTCGCCGAGTCGACCGGAGCACTCGAACACGGCCTCACCCGGCTCCTGCGCACCGCCGTGCAGTGGCAGATGCTCGCCGAACCGGAACCGGGACTCTTCGCCAACAACCCCAAATCGGAGATTCTCCGCGCCGACGTCCCCGGTTCACTGTGGAGCACCGCCATCATCTACGGCGAGGAAATGCACCGCTGTTTCGGCGAGATCATGCACCCGCTCATGACCGGCAAGTCGGGCTTCGACAAATTCGCCGGCCAGGGCATGTACGACTACCTCAACGACAACCCGGACAAGGCCCGGCTCTGGAACGAGTCGATGAGCCGCAACCTGGTCCCGGAGGTGCTCCGCGAGGCCGACCTCACCGGCGTGAAGACCCTCGTCGACGTGGGCGGCGGCACCGGAGGCCTGCTCATCAAGGCCCTCCAGTGGAACCCCGGCCTGCACGGCACCCTGATCGAACTCCCCATCGCCGTCGAACAAGCCGCCGACCTCTTCGCCGAAGCCGGCCTCACCGACCGCGCAGACCTGGTCCCCGGCAGCTTCTTCGACCCGCTCCCGGTGACAGGCGCCGACGCCTACGTCCTCACCCGGGTACTCCACAACTGGGACGACGACAACGCGGCCCTCATCCTGCGCCGCGTGTACGACGCCATGCCCTCCGGCGGCCGCCTCCTCGTCATGGAAGACTGCCTCGCCGCCGACCCGGGCATCGTGGACATCGTGATGCTGGTGGCCCTCGAAGGTCACGACCGCGACGAGCCCCAGTACCGCGCCCTCATGGAAGCGGCGGGCTTCACCGTCACGGGCAGCCAGGGCGCCCCGAGCGGGATAGCCCACTCGGAACGGCTGATCGAGGCCGTCAAGCCCTGACGCCCGGAGACAGGCCGGGTTCGCAGGGATGCCGGACCCGGCCCGCTTCCTGCGGCCCTCACGTCGCCTGCTGTTACTTGCTGGCAGGCAATCTCTGACTGGTCAGTGACCGCTGGGCACGATGCTCTACCCCATCACGGGGCCCGCTGTCATGATGGAGCAGCTACTCCGTCGAAGGGATCATCCATCATGGCAGACGACGACGGCATCCTGCCTGGTCAGCAGGGCGAAGGCGCCTCCGGGGCCGGCCTGGTCCGGCAGTGGAAGGACTCCGGCGCGCGTCACGGCGGCGAGCACCCGGCCGGCGAGATCGACCTCCCGCGTGGACACGGCTGGCTGCGGTTCGGGTACGCGAGCGCGCTGCTCGGGGCCGGGGTCACGGCGATGGTCCTGGCGCGGTGGAGCGACAGCGCCGCGATGTCGATGGGCGGCGAACAGGGCCTGACCCAGATCGTGTTCGAGCAGATCACCACAGTCACCGGCAGGTGACGCCCCGGCCGCACCGGTAGCCTGGCTGGAATGCACCTGCGCTCCCCCTCGCTCGTCGGCCGGTCCGGCGAGACGGCCATCCTCCACAATGGCCTGGCCGCCGCCCGTGACCGGGCCGGCCAGGCCGTTTTCCTGCGCGCCGAGGCCGGGCTGGGCAAGTCGCGGCTGGCGGCGTGGTGCGCGGAGCAGGCCACGGCCAGCGGGATGCCGGTGCTGCGCGGGCGGACCAGCTCGACGACGGTACCGATGCCGTTCCGGCCCATCACCGAGGCCCTGCTGACCCTGTTCCGCACGGCAGGGCCGCCGGACAACCCGGGCCTGGCACCCTACCGGCCCGTCCTGGCCCGGCTGATCCCCGAGTGGCGCAGCGGGCAGGAGGCGCCGGCCGGCCCCGGTACCCTGCTGGAGACCGCCGAGGCCGTGCTGCGGCTGGTCGGCGTGGCCGGGGCGGAGTCCGGCTGCCTGCTCAGCATCGAGGACCTGCACGACGCCGAGCCCGAGACACTGGCCATCGTGGAGTACCTGGCCGATCACATCGCGAGCCTGCCGGTACTGCTGCTCGTCACGCTGCGGCCCGAGCACAGCCCGGCCCTGGACCTGACCGGCGCGCTCGAACGGCGCGGAGCGGCCAGGGTGGCCGATCTCGGTCCGCTGTCCCCTGAGGACGTCCGCGCGCTGGGGGCCGCGTGCCTCGGGGTGGGGCCCGGCGGGCTGCCGGAGCCGGTCGCGGCTGAGCTGGCCCGGTACGGCGGCGGCAGCCCGTTCGTCGTCGAGGAGCTGCTGCGGGACATGGTCTCCCGGGGCGCACTCCACCCGTCGGCGACCGGCTGGCGGGTGTCCGGTGACCTGTCCGCCGGGGTACCGATGACCGTGGTCCGGGCGGTGACCGAGCGTGCCGAGCGCCTGGGTCAGCAGACCCGCGCCGTCCTCGACGCGGCGGCCGTGCTGGGGCAGCGGTTCCGGGTGGCCGATCTGGAGGCGGTCGCCGGTCATGCCGTCGGGGCGCAGTTACGTGCTGCGGCCGGGGCCCAGCTGATCCGGCGGGCTGCCGAGGGCGAGTACGAGTTCTGTCATGCCCTGACGGCCGAGGCGCTCCGGGAGAGCCTGCCCCAGGCGGCCAAGGCCGGCATCGCGCGTTCGGCGTCCGCGATCCTCGAATCGCAGGTACTGTCCGCCGACCGGTGCCAGCAGATCGCCGGGCTGCGGCTGACCGCTGGTGATCCGGCTGGCGCCGCCGGGTTCCTGACCCGGGCCGGGCTGTCCACCCTGGAGTCCGGGGCGGTCGGCTCGGCGGTGGCGCTGCTCGACCGGGCGTGCGAGCTGGCCGGGTCCGCCGGGGCTGCAGGCCAGGAGCAGCAGGCCCGGGAGGCTCTGCTGCGCGCTCTGCTCGACGCCGGCCAGATCGACCGGGCGCTGAGCCTGGCCGGCAGCCTGCCGCAGCTCGGCACGGAACAACGCGCGGCGCTGCATCTGCGGCTGGCCATCGAGGCCAGCGGGGCCGGCCGGATGGCTGACGCCGCGGAGCAGCTGCGGCAGGCCAAGCACCAGATCCCGGACCCGGGTAGGGAGCAGGCCGCCGCGATCGCCCTGCTCGAAGGCCGGTTCCTGCTCGGCAGCCAGCCGGAGGCCGCCGAGGCGCTGCTGCGCCGGGCCGCCGCCGACGGCGCGCCCGACATCGCCTGCCGCGCCTGGCAGCTGCTCGCGTCGAGCGCCCGGCGCGACGGTTTCACCGAGGCCGACGCCTGCCTGCGCGAGATGCTGGCCATCGCTGAGCGCCACACACTGCCCCTGCACCGCCTGCGGGCCCTGCTGGGCCTCGGCATCAACGAATTCCTGTGTACCGGCGACGCGAACCGCCTCCACGAGGCCCGCCGCGCCATGCACACGACCGGCGACATCGGACTGGCCCACTTCACCGAGTCGGCTGCGGCGATGCAGGCGGCGCTCACCGGGCACCATGCCGAGGCCGGCCTGCTCCTGGACAACTGCACGGACGCGCTGCGCCGGCTCCGCGACACCGGCTCGCACTCCTACGCCCTGGCGATCCGGGCGCTGGTCGCCGCGCACCAGGGCGACCGGCAGCGGATGACGGCCGCGCTGCTCGCCTTCGACCAGGCCGCCGGGCCGGCCTCCCCGTACATGCCGATCCGGTACGGGCTGGCGAGCGCCTTCTGTGCCCTGCTCGAAGAGGACGGCGACCGGGCCTGGTCTGACCTGGAGGAGCTGGTCGCCTGGCAGGCCCGCCACAACTCCCCGTTCCAGCTCGGCGGCCGCCACGGCCTGTACCCGCTGCTCGGCGTCCTCCGGGGCCAGATCGACGCCGCCCGCTTCGCCCAGGTCAGCGCCGAGCCGGCCGCGCAGCTGCGCTGGAACAAGCAGTTCGTGCTGTACGGCCAGGCCGTCCTCAGCGGACGATCCGGTCACGCTGACCACGCGTCCCGGCTGGTGGCCGAGGCCCAGGCGGCCGGCCAGGTCTTCCCGCTCGCCCGCAACCTGGGCCTGCGCCTGGTCGCGGAGGCCGGCATCGACGGCGGCTGGGGCGAGCCGGTGGCGTGGCTGGGCACCGCCGAGGAGCACTTCCACACGGCGGGGCTCACCGTCGCGGCCCGGGCCTGCCGCCGGCTCACCCGGCGGGCTGGCGGCCGGGTACCGCAGCGGCGCGCCGGGGAGAGCGACCTGCCGGCCGCGCTGCGCGAGCTGCGGATCAGTGTCCGGGAGTACGAGGTGCTGCGGCTGATGGCCACCGGGCGGCACAGCAACCGCGACATCGCTGGCCAGCTCTTCATCTCACCCCGGACGGCGGAGAAGCACGTCGCCAGCCTGATCGCGAAGACCGGCGCCGCCGACCGGGCCGGGCTGTGCGCGTACGCGGCTACGCTGCCGGGCTGAAGGCCTCCCGGTACCTGGCCAGGGCCGCGAACAGCAGGGCCGGCTCGTCGGCCTGGGTGAAGCGGGCGAGCCGGGACACGATCGCCGGTACCTGGCCGCCGGCTCCGTCCACTTCGGCCGCGACCTCGCCGTCCGGGGTCAGCACGGTCAGCCTGGCCGGGCTGGCCACGGTGACCCGGCAGGTCAGGCCACGGTAGGCGAAGCTGCCGGCGTCGACCGGCCCGGCGACCGGCGCGGGGCCGGCGGTGGCGAGCCGGTAGGCGGCCAGCGCGCCCTCCGCCAGGTGCCGGTTCGCGGGCCGGGCCGCCCAGCCGGGGGGCGGGCCGAGCCGGCCGGGGCCGCGAAGCAAGGCGGACGGCGAGGCCCCAGAAGCAGAGTCGAGAGGGTAGACCAGTTCCGCTGGCGGGTGGTCGGCTGGTGGCCAGACGGGGCGGATCAGGAGGCTGTGCCCGGCGGCCCTGCGGTCCACCGAGTACACCTGGGTGCCCGCGGCGAACGATCCGTAGTGCATCTGGCCCTCCCCTGCCGTGACGTCGGTTCCGAGTCAACGCGGCCCGGTGAGCTGGGACAACGGCTCGCGGGGAATATGGGGGCCGCGCCAGTCGCAACGGGGGTCCCCGCACCGCGGATGGGGGCGGCAGCGTCCGGGGAGCGCTCCAGATTCCCGGGATTTGTCCGATTGGAGGCCGTTTCTCGGTAGGCTGCCTGTGACCCCCGATGGCCGAGGTGTTCAGGTGGGAGGGCAGGCGCATGCAGGATGAGCCGGAGGTGGAAGAGGTACCGGCGCACATCGGTAACCGGCTTGCCACCGCTCTGCTGGCCGAGCACGGCCCCGTGAAGACCGAGGGCGAGCTGTGCCCGGCGTGCGGCTTGGTGACGCCCTGCCCGTCGCGGGCGTTCGCCTTCGCGTTCCTCAGGGACCGGCTGGAGACGCTGCCCTCGATGGAGAGCTACTTCCCCGCCGACGTCTGGAACGGGCGGCGCGGATCCCACGGCCAGCCGCTGCGCACGGAGATCGAGCGCATCCCGGTCGCCAGGGCACACGAGAGACTCGCAGCCTGATCAGGTGTGTGGTGTGTGGCTGGGCCGCCCGCGGAGGAGTGACGGGCAGCCCAGCCAGGACTATGAGCGTCCCTTGAGGACGGACGGCAGGGTGAACTCGATCGTCTCCTCAGCCACCCGTACCTCCTCCACTCCGGCGTAGCCCCGCTCGGCCAGCGCGGCGAGCACCCCGCTGACCAGGGTCTCCGGTGCCGAGGCCCCAGCGGTCAGCCCGACGGTGCCGACCCCGGCGAACCATTCGGGCCGCAGGCCGGACGCGTCGTCGATCAGGTACGCGGCAGGCGTACCGTGCTGGAGCGCCACCTCCACCAGCCGCACCGAGTTCGACGAGTTGGCCGAGCCGACGACGAGCAGCAGGTCGCAGCGGGGCGCGATGGCCTTCACCGCGCGCTGCCGGTTGCTGCTGGCGTAGCAGACGTCCTCGCTGGGCGGGTCGTGCAGGTCCGGGTACCTGGACCGCAGCCCGGCCACCGCGGCCTCCACCTCCTCCACGGCCAGCGTGGTCTGCGACAGCCACACCGGGCTGCGGCCTTCGAGGTCCGGCAGGCTCGCCGGATCGGCCGCCGGGTCGAACACCCGTGTGCTGGCCGGCGCCTCGCCGACCGTCCCGTCGACCTCCTCGTGCCCCGCGTGCCCGATGAGCAGGATCGGGTGCCCGGAGCCCGCGTACCGCCTGGCCTCGGCGTGCACCTTGGCCACCAGCGGGCACGTGCCGTCGATCGTGAACAGCCCGCGCCGTTCGGCTTCCCCGCGCACGGCGGGGGAGACGCCGTGCGCGGAGAAGATCACGGTCGCCCCGTCGGGGCACTCGTCCAGCTCGTCGACGAACACGGCACCGCGGCCGGCGAGCTGGGCCACCACGTGCTGGTTGTGCACGATCTGCTTGCGGACGTACACCGGCGGCCCGTAGAGCTCCAGCGCCCGTTCCACGATCTCGATCGCCCGCTCCACTCCGGCGCAGTAGCCGCGCGGGGCGGCGAGCAGGACCGTCCCGGCCGGGGTACCGCTCGTCGTCATGAGCCCGTCACACCTTGTCGGCGATGATCATCAGGTAGTGGAAGCTGCCCTCCTTGTACGCGGTGAGGAACGGGTCCTCCACCCCGGTCGCCACTGAGGACTTCTGCCGCAGCTCCCAGTACGGGATGGTGTGCGGGGTCAGGTCGACCACGCTGATCGGCACCAGGTTGTTCGCGGCCAGCGCCTTGAAGTACGCGCTGCGCGGGTGCACGTTGCACGTGTACTTCTCGTCGATCTGGATGACGGCCTTGGACCGGCCGCCCGTCAGGTCGTTGTAGCACCCGGTGATGTTCACGTACCGGCCGCCGAAGGCCAGCAGCCGGGAGAACTCCTTGTACAGCTCGAAGAGGTCCACGTACATCGTGGTCTCGTTGGTCCAGATGCCGTTCATCGACCCGGTGGGGAAGCCGGTGTCGAGCATGTTCCTGAAGTGGAACTGGACCTGGCCGTCCACGCCGCGCTCGACGGCCTGGTTGCTGGCGAAGTCGACCTGCTGCTGCGAGATGGACACGCCGTCTACCTGGCAGCCGAAGCGCTGGTTGGCGAGGAAGGACGTGCCGCCCCTGCCGGATCCGGCGTCCATCAGCCGGGACGAGGCGCCGAGCGGGCCGGGCTGGCCGAAGCCCTGCGGCCCGAACTCCCTCGGCTCGAACTGGTCGAGCAGGAGGTGCGCCTGTGCCGTCTCCAGCCGGTGCAGCTCCTCGATGATCCGGGCTTCCCTGGTCTCGGCGGGACCCTCCAGTACGGACAGGTCGGGCTCGCCGATGCCGTAGTGGTGGTGGTAGAGGCCATCGACGTCTCCCAGGCGGATGTTCACGGGATCGCGCTCTGCGTCCCAGTACTCGGCGATCGACTTCTGGTACGCCGTCCGCAGCACAGCCGTCATGTCAGAGACTCCTTGGGTGTGGGGGAACTGGTTTGCACGGTATGGAGGGGTAGGTGCAAGAGTCTACGGTTTGTTCCACTCAGCCGAACCGTCCGCACTGTCGGGACTTCGACACAATCGGTCCAGCAGTGGTCTGGACATCGTTATCCCCGGTGTGGACGGGATCTCTGCAGGAAATGACAACGAATCAGGCGCCGTGATGGACACGGGACCCGGCGATTCCGGCGGGCCGCGCGTGGTCAGCCAGGTGGGCCGGATGGTGACCATCATGGATGTCGTCGCGCACGGCCCGATCTCGCTGTCGAAGATCGTCCGGCGTACCGGCCTGCCCAAGGTCACCGTGCACCGGATCCTCGGCCTGCTCGTGGTGCACGGCATGATCGTGCGCACCGAGCACGGGTACGTGCTGGGCGCCCGCCCCTACCGCTGGGCTGACCGGGGCGGCAACCCCATCTACACCGAGGTACGCCAGCAGATCACGCCGTACCTCGTCGAGCTGCACGGCAAGGTCCGCAGCGCCACGGTGCTCGGCGTCTGGTCACAGTGGATGGTGTCCTACCCCGAACGGCTGTTCGACCACCGGCAGCAGCGCGAGATCTCGCCGATCAACCGGCTCGCCCCCGCGCACGCGACGGCCTGCGGGAAGGCGCTGCTGGCCTTCGACCCGCAGGCGGCGGAACGGTTCCTGTCGGCTCCGAAGCTGACCGGCTACACCCCGTCGACCATCACGTCCCCGGTGAAGCTCGCCTCCGAGCTACGCCGGATCCGGGAGGAGGGCATCGCGGTGACCAGGGCCGAGTACCACCCGGGCGTGCACGCGGTCGCCGCTCCCGTCCTCGACTCGCGGCGGCGGGTGTTCGCGGCCGTCGGCGTGGCCGGGCCGGCCGAACGGGTCAGGACCCCGGCTGTGTCGAGCGCGGTACGGGCCGCGGCGGCCAGCATCAGCCGCGAGCTGCGCGGCATGCACTGGGATCGGATCTGATCACCGCCAAGTGCGCGGTCGGCTGACCGGAACAGCCGCCTGCCGCCGCACATTTCAGTCCTAAAGTGACTGTCGTCGCCGATCGGAGGCCGCGCAGTGATGAGCAGTCTTTCCCCTCACGTACAGCCTGAGATACCCGCGGCGCAGCAGCTCCCGGGCCTGCGGAGCAGGATCGGCGGCGCGCTCGCCGCGTTCCTCGACGCCCGTGCGGGCCACTGGCCGGAGCCAGCGGCGAAGCAGGGCGGCAGCCAGCTGGTGTGGGAGGCGCTGCGGGGCTTCGTGCTCGCGCCGGGTAAACGGCTCCGCCCGGCGCTGTGCTACTGGGGCTGGCGCGCGGCCGGCGGCGCGGACTGCCAGCCGATCATCCAGGTCGCGGCCTCGCTGGAGCTGTTCCACGCGTTCTGCCTGATCCACGACGACGTGATGGACCGCGCGGCGACCAGGCGCGGCCGCCCGGCCCTGCACAGGTACCTGGCGGACCTGCACGCCCGCTCCGCCTGGCGGGGTGACGCGGCCCGGTTCGGCGCGAACACCGCCATCGACTGCGGTGACCTGCTGCTGGCCTGGTCCGACGAGATGTACCGGACGAGCGGCCTGCCGGCCACCGCCCTGGCAGCGGCCGACGCGCAGCTGGCCAGGATGCGGACGGAGACGATCGCCGGGCAGTTCCTCGACCTGCACGAGCAGGCGCGGGGCGGGAGCCTGGCCGGCGCGCTCAACGTGATCCGGCACAAGACCTCACCACCCACAGTGGAGGGTCCGCTGCGGATCGGGGCGGCCGCCGCCGGGGCCGGGCCGCAGCTGCTGGAGGCGCTGACCGCCGTCGGCAGGCCGCTCGGTGAGGCGTTCCAGCTCCGTGACGACCTGCTGGGTGTCTTCGGTGACCCGGAGGTGACGGGCAGGCACGCGGCCGACGAGCTACGCGAGGGCCGCCCGACCGTCCTGATCGCCCTCACCAGGGAACGCGCCGACGCCCGGCAGGCCAGGCAGATCGCAGCCCTGCACGGCCGGGCGAACCTGACGGCGCTCGGCGCGGCGCAGCTCCGCCGGATCATGCTGGCGACCGGGGCCCCGGCGGCCGTCGAGGACATGATCGCGGTCCGGGTTCTCGCAGCGCGCGCCGCCCTGGCAGCAGCCCCGGTCGCGCCGGAGGCCAGGGAGGTGCTGGCCGCGCTGATCGACGCCGCGACCCGCCGCGACCTGTGACCGTCCACTCCAGACTTCCACTCGTCCCCCCACACCACAGCAGCAGAAGCGGAGCCTTGTCATGACGCAGACCGTCCCGGAAACCGGGCATGGGCGAGACAACAGCGACCAGCACAGCCTCAGCACTGCCGCCGCGCGGAACCTGGCGACCACCACCAAGTCCGTGCCGCAGATGCAGGAGATCTCGCCCAGGTGGCTGCTGCGCGCCCTGCCGTGGACGGCCGTGTCCGGCGGCACGTACCGCGTCAACCGCCGTCTCACCTACCAGGCCGGCGAGGGCCGCGTCGCGATGTACCGGTCGGGCGGCCAGGTCCGCGTCGTGCCGGAGTCGCTGGCCGAGCTGCCGCTGCTGCGCGGGTTCACCGATGTCGAGCTGCTGACCCTGCTCGCCGACCGGCTCGTGCAGCGCGAGTTCGGCCCGGGCGAGGTGATCGCGGAGGCCGGCACGCCGGTCAGCCAGACGTACCTCATCGCGCACGGCAAGGTGACCAGGCTCGGCGTGACCGAGTTCGGCGACACGGCGACGCTCGGGACGATGGCCGACGGCGGGCACTTCGGCGAGGAGTACCTGGTACCCGGCAGCACCGGCCAGTGGGGGTACACGGTCAAGGCCAGCACAGCCGTCACGCTGCTCGCCCTGCCGGTCACCGTGTTCGCGAAGCTGGGCAGGCGCGGCTCGGCGCTCGTCGCGCACATCGAGGCCAACCTGAGCGCGCCACGGCCACCGCAGAACCGGTACGGCGAGGCGGCGATCGAGCTGGCCTCCGGCCACGCGGGCGAGCCTCAGATCCCGGCGACCTTCGTGGACTACGAGCTGGAGCCGCGCGAGTACGAGATGAGCATCGCGCAGGCCGTCGTCCGCGTGCACACCCGGGTCGCCGACCTCTACAACCAGCCGATGAACCAGACGGAGCAGCAGCTGCGCCTGACGGTCGAGGCGCTACGCGAGCGGCAGGAGGACGAGCTGGTCAACAACCGCGACTTCGGCCTGCTCCACAACGCGGACCTGAGGCAGTGCCTGCCGACCCGTTCCGGCCCGCCGACCCCGGCCGACCTCGACGACCTGCTGTCCCTGCGCCGGGACACCAGCTTCTTCTTCGCCCACCCGCAGGCGATCGCGGCCTTCCACCGCGAGTGCACGCGCTTCGGGGTATACCCGGAGACGGCCATCGTGGAGGGTGAGGCCGTGCCGGCCTGGCGGGGCGTGCCGATGCTGCCGTGTACCAAGGTCCCGATCTCGGAGAGCCGGTCGACGTCGATCATCGCGGTCCGGGCCGGAGAGGCGCAGCAGGGCGTGATCGGGCTCCGGCAGGCTGAGCTGCCCGGCGAGCGGGAGCCGGGGCTCTCCGTGCGCTTCATGGGCATCAACGAGCAGGCCATCATGTCCTACCTGGTGACGGCGTACTTCTCCGTCGCTGTCCTCGTCCCGGACGCGCTCGGCGTGCTGGAGAACGTCGAGCTCGGCCACTACCGGTAGGAACGAGGAGACGATGGAAGCCTTCACGCTGCCCGAGTTCTACCTGAACCATCCGGCCCGGCGTAACCCGCACGAGCAGCACGCCCGCGAGCACAGCGACGCGTGGGCCGCCCGGCTGGGCATGCTGAGCGAGGACGGGCCGGACGGCACGGTGGTCTGGGACCAGGCCAAGCTGACCGCGAACGACTACGCGCTGATGTGCGCGTACACGCATCCCGACGCAGGCCAGGACATGCTGGACCTGATCACGGACTGGTACGTCTGGGTGTTCTACTTCGACGACCGCTTCCTGGAGTTCTACAAGCGGCCGAGGGACGTGGAGGGCGCCAGGGAGCACCTCGGTCGGCTGCGGGCCTTCATGCCGCTGGCGGGCGGCCCGGTGCCGGAGCCGGAGAATCCGGTCGAGGCCGGCCTGGCGGACCTGTGGGCGCGCACGATCCCCGCGCGGTCGGGGGCCTGGCGGAAACGGTTCACGGACAGCACGATCGCGCTGCTCGACGAGTCCATGTGGGAGCTGCTGGCGATCCGCGACGGGCGGGTGGCCAACCCGATCGAGTACGTCGAGATGCGGCGCAAGGTGGGCGGGGCGCCGTGGTCGGCGAATCTCGTCGAGCACGCGGTGGGTGCGGAGGTCCCGGCGGGGATCGCCGCCACGAGGCCGATGCGGGTGCTGCGGGACACCTTCTCCGACGCCGTCCATTTCAGGAACGACCTTTTCTCGTACCAGCGCGAGGTGCTCGACGAGGGCGAGCTGTCCAACGGGGTCCTGGTCCTGGAGA
The DNA here is from genome assembly GCF_000379825.1 of Longispora albida DSM 44784. Taxonomy (GTDB): domain Bacteria; phylum Actinomycetota; class Actinomycetes; order Mycobacteriales; family Micromonosporaceae; genus Longispora; species Longispora albida. The sequence continues at coordinate 13,007 of NZ_KB903823.1, read as the reverse complement.
AGTTCCTCGGCGTCGGTACCCAGGAGGCGGCCGGCTGGCTCAACGAGCTGCTGACCAGCCGCATGCAGCAGTTCGAGCACACGGCTGTGGTGGAGGTGCCGCTGCTGCTGGCCGAGCACAGGGCCGGGCCGGTGGAGCAGCTGGCCGTGCTCGGGTACGTGAAAGGGTTGCAGGACTGGCAGGCAGGCGGCCAGGAGTGGCACGCACGCTCCAGCCGCTACTCGAACGAGCCCGCCGACTTCGAGCAGGGGCCGATGAGCCCGGAGCGGGTGGCGGCGAGGCTCGGCGCCGGCCGCGTCCGGCACTACACCCATGTCCCGTACCAGAAAACAGGCCCTGACCCGGCGCCGGACATCTCGCTGCCCTTCCCCCACCGCCTCTCCCCCCACCTGGACGGGGTGCGCGACCGCAGCGAGGCGTGGGCCCGCGAGATGGGCATCAGCGCTCTCCTGCCCGGCCACACCTCGCGTTATCTGTGGACGGAGGACGACGTGGTGGCCTTCGACCTCGCACACTGCTCAGCTGGCATCGATCCGGACGGCGGCCCGGAGGCACTGGACCTGTCGGCTGGCTGGCTGATCTGGGGTACGTATCTCGACGACTACTACCCGGAGGTGTTCGGCAAGGCGAAGGACGTGGCGGGTTCGGTGTTGCAGAGCCACCGCCTGGCCGAGTTCATGCCGGCCGAAGGTGTGCCCGCGCCGCGAGCCGCGAACGGGATGGAGGCCGGGCTGGCCGACCTGTGGACCCGGACGACGGCCACGATGACCACGGCGGAGAAGGACCAGTTCCGCGAGGGCGTCGGCAAGTTCCTGACCGCCTCCTGCTGGGAGATCGTGAACCTGGCGCTCAACAGGATCCCCGACCCGGTCGACTACGTCGAGATGCGCCGGGCGACGTTCGGCTCGGACTTCACGCTGGTGCTGGCCAGGTTCAGCCACTCGGACGCCATCCCGGCGGAGGTGTTCGGCACGCAAACCATGATCGACCTGGAGACCACGGCCAACGACGTGGGCTGGATGATCAACGACTGGTACTCGTACCACAAGGAGACCGAGTACGAGAACGAGCTGCACAACCTGATCCTCGTCATCCAGGACTTCTTCGGCTACGACCGGGAACAGGCGACCGTCGTCTTCAAGAACCTGATGGATGCCAGGCTGGCCCAGTTCCAGCGGGTCGCGGGCGTCGAGCTGCCCCGGCTGTGCGAGCAGCTCGGCCTCGGCGACGCCGCACGGGCAAGCCTGACCCGCCGCGTCCGCGAACTCAAGGACTGGATGGTCGCCATCCTGGCCTGGCACGCCGAGTGCGGCCGGTACTCCGAGGCCGGCCTGCGCCGCCGCTACGACCCGCCAGCCCCGGTCCCGTCGCCGCCACCGGCCGCAGTGCCGTTCAGTCTCGGCAGCATCGCCGGACCGCCGTTTCCATCCACAGTGGATAGCTTTCTCCGATTCACTGGTCAATGTATTGACTGATGTACCGGCTGAATCGTTGACCCAAGCGTTGAACCAAGTGCTGGCGATGCTGTGAGGAGACGTCATGACTGACACCACGGGCGGCCTGCCGCCCGGCCCGCGCGGGCTGGGCACGGCCTTCGCGCGCGCACACCTGCCGGCGGCACCCGAGGCCGGGCAGGCGCGCTCGACCCCGGTCCGCCCCATCCCCGGGCTGCACTGGCACAGCGTGCCCGAACCCGACCCGCTGCTCGTGGCGGAGGTCGAGGAACGCACCGCCCGCTGGGCCGTCGACGAGATCGGCCTCTACCCGCCGGAATGGGAGGAGGACTTCCGCGGCTTCGGCTTCGGCTACGCGATCTGCCTCCAGCACCCCGACTACCAGAGCGTCGAGCACCTGATGGTCGCCTCCCGCATGCTCGTCGCCGAGAACGCCATCGACGACACCTACTGCGAGGCAGGGCCCTACGGCGGCGGCCCGAGCGGCCTCGCGTACCGCATCCTCCGCGCCCACACCGCCGTCGACCCGCTGCACACCGCCGAGCCCTACGCCTCCCAGTGGCGGGAATGGCGGGACTCCGACCCGGCCGTCGTCTCGTACGTGTCAGCCTTCTCGTACCTGGAGAAGTACGGCACCCCGGCCCAGGCCGACCGCGAACGGCACGACCTGCTGCGCCTGCACCTGGGGTACGCGGCCGAAGCCGGCTACGCCCTCGACGGCACCGTGCCGACCGTGTGGCAGTACCTGCTGTACCGGCAGTACAACAACTTCCGGCCGTGCCCGGTGCTCACCGACCTGGTCGCCGGGTACGAACTGCCGGCCGAGTTCCACGACCTGCCGCTGGTACAGAAGATGATCGGGCTCGCGGGCAACGCGACCACGATCGTGAACGACCTCTACTCCTACACCAAGGAACTCCGCTCCGACCCCGGCCACTTCAACCTCCCCCGCGTCGTCCAGGCCGAGACCGGCTGCTCGGACCGCGAGGCCTACCTGGAGGCCATCCGCGTCCACAACGACCTGATGGAACAGTTCGAGGAACAGTGCGCGCTGCTCATGGCGGCCCACCCGCTCCCACAGCTCGCCCGCTTCTGCAAGGGCGTCGCCGACTGGGTCGACGGCAACCACTGGTGGCACGCCACCAACGACCACCGCTACAGCCTCCCCGACTTCTGGGACGAGGAAGAACTCACCACCTCAGGCCCAGCAGACTGCCACAGCCCGGCCCCGGTGACCCTGCCCACCCCAGAAGAACTCGAACTCCTGTAGATCCACTGTGTACTGATGTCCGGAACGTGCCAACCTGCGTGCCGGAAGCGCATTCCCTGCAAGCAGGAACCTAACCTGGGGGTACACCTTGTACCCCCAGGAGGCGCGCCATGCCAGAGCCGTCCGCCATGACTCCGGGCCAGCGGGTCCGGGCACTGCGCAAAGCCCGGGGGCTGACGCAGGCTGGTCTCGCCGCGCAGAGCGGGCTCAGCGTCACGGCCGTCAAGTTCATCGAGAACGGCCGCCGGAATCTGTCGATCGACTCGGCGCGCAAGCTCGCTCCGGCCCTGCGCGTCGACGACCTCGCCGACCTCTACGGTGCCGACATCGGACGGCTGTCGCTGTCGGGTCCGGTGAGTCACCCGGGCGTACCCGAGGTGCGCCGGGTCCTCACGACATGGCATCTCTCGGTCGACGGCGAGCCTCAACCGGTGGAGTACCTGCGGGGGGCGGTCGACTCCGCCTGGCGCACCTGGCACACGTCCGCCCGCCAGCGCACCGAGGCCGGCGAGTTCCTGCCTGGCCTGCTCGACCAGCTCCAGCGATCAGCCCGCCTGCACACCGGCGAGGCCCGGCGGGAGGCACTGGCGCTGCTGGCGCAGGGCTACCACATGGCTCAGGCATACCTGGCCTGGCACGGCGACCGCGAACTCGTGTGGCTGACGGCTGACCGGGGCATGTCCACAGCGCTCGAAGCTGACGAGCCGGTCACGATCGCCGGATCCGTCTGGTACACGGCGCACCTGCTGAGAGCCGTCGGCCGGACGGACGAGGCCTCGGACCGGCTCCGTGAAGCCATCGAGCTGATGACTCCGCTGGTCGCTTCGAGCACGGGCGGCCAACAGGTCGAGCGGGCCGCGATGCTCGCGGACCTGCACCTGTGCTCGGCGCTGACCCGGGCCAGAGCTGGTGACCAGTCGTCCTGGCAGGACTGGGGCCGGGCGGACACGATCGTGCGGCAGCTGCTGCCAGCCGGATACGCGCACCCGTGGACGCAGATCGGACCCGTGCGGGTCGAGGTGTACGGCGTGATGTGCGCGGTCGAGATGGGCGACATGGCCAGCGCGGCCAACCATGCCTACGCGCTTGACCCCGCGACGATCACGTCGACCGAGCACCGGGCACGGCACCTGCTCGAAGTGGCCCGGCTCGCGGACCTGGAGGGATCACGCGAGGGTGTGCTCCATCTGCTGTCCCAGGCCGCCGATGTGTCCACAGAGGTCATCAGGTACTCCCCTGTTGGCCGGGACATGGTCCGGCGGCTGGTGGAGGAGTCCCCCGCGTATCTGAGGGCCCAGGCGGTCACGCTGGCCGGCCGGGTCGGGGTCGGAGCAGACTAGGTACGGTCGTACCCGTCAACCGACGTACCTCACCCTCGGTCATGGACCTCGTACCGTGAGGCCATGCTCTCACTGACAGCCGCCCAGCACCGGGAGCTGGGCGAGAAGGTCCGCGAGCTTCTCCTGCAACCCTGGGGCACCGCCACGGGACCCGTCCTGTTCGCTGATGGCCACGGCGGGTTCGGCTGCGCTCGCCAGCTACCGGCCGGCTGCCAGCTCATCGCGACTCGTGCCGAGGTGGACCTGCTTCTGGCCGGGTACGGATTCCACGTGACGGATCTTGATGACGAGGGTCGGCGATCAGCCTTCGTGGCACTCATGTGCGCACCGGTGTTCCCGTAGTGGCGTACGAATGCGGGCTGTGCGCCTCAGGGTTCCTCGCGTACACCTCGGCCGACGCAGCGGAAGCCCTCACGCCGCCAGGCGCCGACCGTCCACAATGGCTGGCTGTGCCATGTGCCGCGTATCCCGGAATGGTGCACGTCCAGCGCCGCTTGCGCCACTACAGGCACAGGACGATCAGTGTCCGCCTACTGGTCGTGCTGGCAATAGCTGTCACGCTTGCGGCCTCCGCCCTGCGACTACTGTGAGCCCCACTCGGCGGGGCCGGCTCTCGCTGGCTGATTGCTAGCTGGTGCGATCGCGTTCCGAGCCGACCTGGGCGGCTCTGCGGTAGCGCAGCTCGAGGAGCCACGTCCGTAGTGCTCCGGAGGCCAGGACCATCAGTGCCAGGAGCGGCCATTGTTTGCCGTCCGCGAGCAGCAGCAGGGCCACGAACGTGATGCTTCCGAAGATCGCGGTTTCGAGGATGCCGCGCCGGATGATAGGAGACACTGTCACACCTGCCCAGATCGAATCTTGCAGCCGAAGGCCGCAGAAGGAGCCGAAGCGATGGCGAAGTACCTGATCTCGTTTCCGAGTGGCGCGATGGTGGTTCCCGAGGAGGATTTCCAGGCCGTCTGGGACGCTTCGCATGCTGTGGTGCAGGAGGCCAGGGACGCCGGTGTCTGGGTGTTCGGCGGTGGCATCGACGAGAGCGTTCCGCCGGTCATGGTGGACGGCGACGGGAAGGTGACCGAGGGGACGTATCCGCAGACGCGGCAGATCGAAGGCGGGTACGCGGTCCTGGATCTGCCGTCCCGGGAGGCGGCGCTGGAGTGGGCTGCGAAAATCGCGGCCGCCTGCCGGTGCGCGCAGGAGGTCCGCGCGTTCCACTACGACCCGGCGAGCTGACCCTGGTTTTCAGGCTGCGGCCTTGATGAGCGGTACGTCTCGCGAGAGTTCACGGAATCCGAGGCCGGAGTACAGCCGCTGGGTCCCGGCGTGCGCTGCTCCGCCCTCGCAGACGACCGTCGCGTGCGTGGCCCCGGCGGCGCGCGCCAGGTGCATCCCGTGCAGCATCATCGCTCTCGCCAGCCCGAGGCGCCGGTAGTCCGGGTGCGTCCCGACCGGCTCGAACTCGACGGCCTTGTTCGCCTCGTCGAACCACATGATCGTGGAGGAGGCCATCGTCCCGTCCGGAGCTTCCACCAGGACGTGCAGGTCGCTGCGGTAGGCCGCCGTCTGCCGGACGACCGCGTAGCACCCGGCTGTGTACGAGGTGGGAGACCAGGCGTCCACGTGGGCCCGGACCGCAGCCTCAGGCCCCTCCATTCGCCGTCGTCGCCGAGGGAGTACGGGTCGGCCTCGTAGCCGTGCGCCGCCCATCGCTTCAGGGTGAACTCCTCGGCGTCCGTCGGGCACACCGTGCGCTCCAGGCCCGCCGCCCCAGATCCAGGCCAGTTCCCCGTACGAAGCACCTGCGCTGACCAGGTCCGGGCGGGTGGCGGTGACACGCTGGGCGAGACCCTGCATGAGCAGGATGTCCCCGGCGGTCACAAGCTCGAAGCCGGTCATGGTGCGCCACTGTGTCAGAGCTCGGCAAAGTCGTCGATCCGTTTTCCGTCAGCCGCCCGGGCCGGACGGAACCGGTGGAAGGCAGCCAGGGGGCCACGAGACGGGTACAAGAAGAGAAAGGTTTGGCCTGGAGTGGATTGCCAGGCCAAACCGGCGGCGGGGTTACGGGGCGGGTTCGAGCTTGAGGGCCTCCTCCAGGAGCGTCTCGACGATCTGGGACTCGGGGACGGTGCGGACAACCTCGCCACGGACGAAGATCTGGCCCTTGCCGTTGCCGCAGGAGACCCCGATGTCGGCCTCGCGGGCCTCGCCGGGACCGTTGACCACGCAGCCCATGACAGCGACGCGGATCGGGTGGGGGAAGCCGTCGAAGGCCGCGCTGACCTTCGCCGTCAGGGTGTGCACGTCGACCTGCGCCCGGCCGCACGAGGGGCAGGACACGATCTCCAGCGTGCGGGGACGCAGGCCCAGTGACTGGAGGATCTGCTCACAGACCTTGACCTCCTCCACCGGCGGGTCGGACAGCGAGCAGCGAATCGTGTCACCGATGCCCTCCGCGAGCAGGATCGCGAAGGCCGTGGCGGACTTGACCGAGCCCTGGAGGGCCGGGCCGGCCTCGGTGACTCCCAGGTGGAGGGGGTAGGAGCAGCGTTCGGCCAGGAGACGGTAGGTGGCCACCATCGTCAGCGGGTCGTGGTGCTTCGCCGAGATCTTCAGGTCGGTGAAGCCGTGTTCCTCGAAGAGGGAGCACTCCCACAGCGCCGACTCCGCCAGGGCTTCCGGGGTCGCCCTGCCGTGCTTGGCCAGCAGCCGCGGGTCGAGCGAACCGGCGTTGACCCCGATCCGGATCGGCACGCCAGCCGCGCCGGCCGCGCGGGCGATCTCGCCCACCCGGTCGTCGAACTTCTTGATGTTGCCCGGGTTCACGCGGACCCCGGCACAGCCGGCGTCGATGGCTGCGAAGACGTAGCGGGGCTGGAAGTGGATGTCGGCGATCACCGGGATCTGTGACCGGGCCACGATCCTCGGCAGCGCCTCGGCGTCGTCCTGCGAGGGCACAGCCACCCGGACGATGTCACAGCCGGCGGCGGTCAGCCCGGCGATCTGCTGGAGCGTCGCGTCCACGTCGGCGGTCAGCGTCGTCGTCATCGACTGGATGCTCACCGGATGTTCGCTGCCCACTCCCACCTTGCCGACCTGGAGCTGGCGGGTGGGACGGCGGATGGCCAAGGTCGTCATCGGCGTTCCTCTCTCGGCTTGGCTGGACGGGTTCTGGAAGGGTTCAGGACTGCCACAGGGACTGGGCGGGGGGCTGGTCCGGTTCGTGCCGGTAGGGGCCTTCGCCGGTCAGGGCCAGGCGGGCGGCGTGCGCGATGGCCTCGGCCGTGAAACCGTGCTGGGCGAGGATCGCGGCCCGGTCGCCGTGCTGGAGGAAGCGTCGGGGCAGCCCGAGGCAGTGCACCGGGGTGGTCACGCCGGCGTCGGCCATCGCCTGGGCGAGCATCGTGCCCGCGCCGCCGGTCCGCGAGCCGTCCTCCACAGTGATCACTGCCCGGTGCTCGGCGGCCATGGCCAGCAGGGATCGGTCGGGCGGGATGATCCAGCGGGGGTCGACGACGGTCGCGCTGCCCAGATCCACCCCGGCCGCCACGCACATCCGCGCCACAGGTCCGTTCGCGACGATCAGCACGTCGCTCCCCGACCGATGCAGGATGTCTGCCCGGCCGACGCGGTCCACCGGGTCCAGATCCGGTCCAGCAGTCATTTTCGGGTACCTGACCACAGCCGGCCCGCCTGTCACCCGCACCGCCTCCCGGAGCAGCTCGCGCAGCCGGGCCGGGTCACGGGGCGCCGCGACCCGCAACCCGGGGACCATCGCCAGGAACGACGTGTCCCACATCCCGTGGTGGCTCGCGCCGTCCGGCCCGGTGATCCCGGCCCGGTCGAGGACGAAGGTGACCGGGAGGCGGTGCATGGCCACGTCCATCAGTACCTGGTCGAAGGCGCGGTTGAGGAACGTCGCGTACACGGCGACGACCGGGTGCAGCCCGCCGAGAGCCAGCCCGGCAGCCGAGCACACCGCGTGCTGCTCGGCGATGCCGACGTCGAAGACCCGGTCCGGGTACCGGGCGGCGAACGGGCCGAAGCCCACCGGCAGCAGCATCGAGGCCGTCAGGCAGACCAGGTCCTGCCGCTCGGCCCCCAGCTGCGCGATCTCGGCGGCGAAGACGTCCGTCCAGGTCGGGCTGGTCGGCTTCGGCGGGCGGCCGGTCACCGGGTCGAGTACGCCGACGCCGTGCATGCGGTCCGCCTCGTCGCCCTCGGCAGGCCCGTACCCCTTCCCCTTCACCGTCACGCAGTGCACCACCACGGGACGGCCGAGCGCCCTGGCCTGCCGGAACGCCTCCTCCAGCGCCGGGATGTCGTGGCCGTCGACCGGGCCGGCGTAGGCGAACCCGAGGGCGGTGAACATGTTCCCTTTCCCCGAGGCCCGGCCGGCCCGCAGGTCCGCGAGGTGGTCGGCCAGCCCGCCGGACGTCGGCGCGTACGAGCGGCCGTTGTCGTTGAGCACCACGACCACCGGGCGGCTCGAAGCCCCGAGGTTGTTCAGTGCCTCCCAGGCCAGCCCGCCCGTCATCGCCCCGTCGCCGATCACGGCCACGACGGCGCGGTCCTCGCCCCGCAGCTGGTACGCCTTCGCCAGGCCGTCCGCATAGGACAGTGCCGTCGACGCGTGCGAGTTCTCGACCACGTCGTGCGCCGACTCGGCCTGCGCCGGATACCCGGACAGGCCGCCGGCCTGGCGCAGCGTGCCGAAACCCCCGGCGCGGCCCGTCAGGATCTTGTGGACGTACGCCTGGTGACCGGTGTCGAACAGGATCCGGTCCCGGGGCGAGGCGAACACCCGGTGCAGGGCGATCGTCAGCTCGACCACGCCCAGGTTCGGCCCCAGATGCCCGCCGGAGGCGCACACCGCCGGTACCAGGAAGTCCCGGATCCGGCCGGCGAGCGCCGGCAGGTCACCGGCCGGCCAGGCTCGGACAGACTCCGGGGAAACCTCCACAAGGGACAGCTGGTCATGACTGCTGGAGAGCACTTCGCCACCACCTCCGCACGTGAGACACCTCCCTACCTCACCCCAGGAGCCGACCGGCGACGGGCGGGCGTTCCGCCAGGCCGAACGCCCATGTACGACAAACCGCCCCGCCACCGGAGAGCCGGTGACGGGGCGGTCGTGTGGTAGTGCCGCTGGTTACCCCAGGCGCTTGGCCAGGTCGGCAGCCACGTAGTAGGCGATGTCGGCCTTGGCCTTGTCTGTCGTGCGCGACGGCGGGGTCACGCTCTCGCCCTCGACGAGCGGGCGGTCGCCGGACTCCATGTACGGCGGGACGTGGACCAGGACGGAGAAGTACTCCGTGCCGACCCGGACCCGCCACTGGCCGGCGAGATCCACACAGGACTCGTCGCCCACCTTCTGCTTGCTGCGTTCGGCGGCACCCGGCCGGGCCAGGCAGTCCTTCATCAGCTTGCCGCCGTGCTCGCCCTCGTTGTACAGCGAGAGCCACAGCCGCTGGGAACCGTCCTTGCGCAGGTCCCACGGGGCGAACACCCACTGGCAGCGCTGGAGGTGACCACTCATCCGGACCCGGATGTCCTCGATGACCATCCTCGGCCAGCCGGCCTTGGTGAGGCTGGGCTTGATCGTGTTGAGGACGTCGTCCTTCTCGTACAGCCCACAGGGGTAGATCGCCAGCAGGTCCTGGAGCTTCTTGCCGCTGAGCTCCGAGGCCTTCTTCGCCGGCTCGGCGGTGGTACCGCCCGTGCAGCCCGCCGCGGCCACGAGGACGAGGGCGGTGACCACGGCCCGCCGGATCCATGCGCGGGTCATAGCTTCTTCTTCCTCAGGTCGACGATCTCGAGGTCCAGGGATGGGTACCGCGCCTGGATGCGGTTCAGGAACTCGTAGCTGATCTGGTCACCGACCAGGATCCGCAGCGGGACGGGCGAGGTCATCAGGAACTCGGCCGTCTCCTCCTCGGTGTTGGGCAGCCACGGGTAGCCCCAGTAGAACGTGGACCAGGAGTCGCGGTAGTTGCGCTGGAGCACCGACGTGTACAGGGTCGCCCAGTGCGAGGCCTCACGGTTGCTCTGGTCGATCCGGCTGCTCAGCTGCACCCAGGTCACCCGGCCGTCAGCCTTGGGGAACATGGTGATCGCGGTCTCCGTGCTCGCACCGGCGGACGGCAACGCGTCCCGCCCGCTCAGGAAACTGCGGCCCAGGCCGACCGGCCCGTTCCACTCCACGTTCGCGACGCGGACGAACATCGCCAGGGCGACCATCGCGGTCACCACGACCGGCAGCGCCTTGTTCCGCAGGCCGCCGGTCAGCTTGATCTTCGGGGCCATCAGCAGGAGCACCCCGGAGACCACCACGGCGGTCAGCAGGCTCTGGTGGAGCAGCTTGTCCAGGTAGTACGTCTCCTGGGACCTGCCTTTGTACACCTGGTAGGCGAACAGCGGCACGGCCGGCGCGAGGCTGAGCACCGCGACGATCAGGGCGTTCCGCCAGAGGACGATCTTGCGGCGCCAGGCCAGCAGGCCGCCAGCCATCACCATCAGCAGCCAGAAGACGACCACCGACCGGTCGACCTTGGTGATCGTGCCTGGCAGCAGCAGCCGGTTGCCGACACTCGCCGGGCTCATCAGCGTGTTCACCACCGGCGACACCATGACCAGCGCCCCGGTGACCAGAGCCAGCAGCCCGATCTTCACCCAGTGTCCGCGGAGTGCTCGCCGGCTGCGCCACACCCACAGCAGGGCGAGCAGCCCGGCGAAGGGCATGAACAGGAAGTACGTGAAGGAGATGCCCACCAGCAGGCTGGACACCAGCAGTGCCTGGTCGGGCAGCCGCCGCACGGGGCGGACCACGATCGCGACCAGCAGGGCCAGCAGCCCGCCGCCGGCCATCTCCGAGGGGAAGCCCTGGGTCAGCATGGTCACCGGCTCGCCGAACAGCGCGTAGCCGCAGATCACGGCCAGCAGGGCCAGGGTCAGCGGGTTACGCATCAGCGGTCCGGCCACCCAGCGCGCCCCCCACAGCATCGCGAGGCAGAGGAACACCAGCGTGGCGATGTCGAGGCTGATCAGCAGGTCGAAGGACGCGACGGTGTCGTCACGGTCGGCACCCTGCGGCAGGACGTTGGCGAGCAGCGCGTAGATGAAGTGGACACCCTGCGGGTAGCTCTCGTACCCGTCGTCGACGTACTTGAGCGCCTCGGTGCGGTGCATGAACAGGAAGCCGCCAGTGACCCGCAGCCCGTCGTAGATCGTGAAGTGCCTGGCCAGGTCGCCGCCCATCGCGAGGATGCCCAGCCGGCCGGCGAAGCCCTTGCCGAGGAACGGGTACACCGCGAACGCCGCGCTGACCAGGGTCGTGAGCACCACGCCGGCCTCGGCCAGCCCCGCGGTGCGGACCGGGAACTGGGGGCGGCGGCGGGTCAGGACCGACAGCACGACGAGGATCGTGAAACCGATGCCGAAGACCGGTACCGGCCTGAGCGTCACCGGCCACAGCGACAGGACCAGCCCGGCAGCGCAGGTCGTGCCGACCAGGGCGCCGAGGGACAGGACCAGCCGGTCGAGGATCGTGCGCCCGGCGCGCAGCAGGCTCGCGGTGGCGGCCCAGAGCACGAGCGGGAGGATCCAGCCGGCGTGGATCGCCATCGCGGCAGCTGGGAGCCCCCAGGACAACGCTAGTGCCAGCCCGGCGTAGTGCAGCGGGACGCCGTCACGGCGTGTAGCTGCAACTGGCCGCCTCCCCGGCGACTCAGGCGCGGGTGATGGCTCACTAGACGCGACGGGTGGTGCAGGTGGTGCAGTAGACACCCAGGCATCCTTTCTTGAGTGAACCGGAGCTGACACATGTCACCCCGTGAAACCACCGGATCACTGGCCCGGTCACAGGTGAGGAGCCTGTCCTGGCGGCGCAGGAAATCTACCCTGGCATACTAGTGGAACCCGAGCTGGGGGCCTCTGGCCCAAGCAGCCGACAATACTACCCACGGCACAGAAGATGACAATTAACCTCAATCGGTAATTCATCTCACTGTCACGGTCCGTGGCTTGTCCCGAAGGAGAACCTTCCCCGTATGTCCGAGCAGAAGACTGTTCTGTTTACTGGTGGTGCTGGTTTCATCGGCCTGCATGTGATCCCGATCCTGCTGGACAAGGGCTACAAGGTCCGGATCTTCGACAACATGGCCCGTGGTGACCGCGCGGCCGTCAACGCCCTCATCGCCGGCGGGAACGTCGAGCTCGTCGAGCAGGACGTCCGCTACGGCGGCGCCGTCCACAACGCCATGGCCGGCTGCTCCCACGTCATCCACTTCGCCACCGTCTCCATCAACAAGTCCGTCGCCGACCCCTACGAGTCGATCGACATCAACATGACCGGCAACAACAACGTCTTCGCCGCCGCCGCCGACCACGGCGTCAAGCGCCTCGTGTTCGCCTCCACCGCCTCCGTCTACGGCGACCCCGAACGCCTCCCCATGCACGAAGACGACAAACTCGCCCCCCTCACCCCCTACTGCATCACCAAACGCGCCGGCGAAGACCTCCTCGGCTTCTACCAGCGCACCAAGGGCCTGTCCTGGAACGCCCTGCGCTTCTTCAACGTCTACGGCCCCGGCCAGAAGATCGAGGCCTACTACACCAGCGTCATCAACACGTTCATCCAGCGCATCCGCTCCGGCCAGGCCCCCACCATCGACGGCAAGGGCGAACAGTCGATGGACTTCATCCACGTCACCGACCTCGCCAAATCCGTCGTCGCCGCCCTCGANTCCGAACACGACTGCAAGCCCATCAACATCGGCACCGGCATCGACACCTCCATCGCCACCCTCGCCAAAATCCTCATCCAAGCCCTCGGCGCCAACGTCGAACCCATCTTCGTCCCCCGCGACGTCCTCGTCACCCGCCGCGCCGCCGACATCACCCGCGCCAAAAACATGCTCGGATGGGCACCAGAAATCACCGTCGAAC
>NZ_KB903822.1 GCF_000379825.1 Longispora albida DSM 44784 | reverse complement strand
GCTCCGCCTACCGGTCCACGTCCTGGCGCGAAGCTCTGGCCACCGCCGGGATCCAGCACAAACGCACCCGGCCCTACCGGCCGCAAACCAACGGCAAAGTCGAACGCTTCCACCGCACCCTGGCCGACGAATGGGCCTACGCCCGCCCCTACCAGTCAGAAACCGAACGCCGGACAGCCCTCGCCGGCTTCCTCCACACCTACAATCACCACCGAGCACACACCGCACTCGGCGGCCACCCACCAGCCAGCCGCATCCCCAACCTCACGGGACAGAACACCTAGCTCCGCTTGAGCTGGGAGAGGTCCCAGCGGTTGTCGACCGGCACCCGGCGGCTGAGGAAGAACTCCCGGGACGGCTCCCGCGTGAGCAGAACGATGACGCCGGTCGAGCAGACCAGGACGATGGTCCAGGCCCAGGGCGTCGCGGCCTCCTCCGTTGTCATGCCGGCCACGCCGGCCACGATCCCGGCCGGCGCGAACCACAGCGCGGCCTGCCTGGCCCGCTGGAAGCCGCGCGACATGGCCAGTGCGAGCAGCGGGCTCACGATCGTGAAGACCACGGCGAACACTGTGGACATCAGCGCCACCGCCAGGGCGAAGTAGTACACGGGCCGCGCGCTGACCTCGGTCCACCCGGCGCCGTCCACGTGGCGGGGGATGGTGTCCTCCGCGCCCGGCGTGGGCTTGCCCCACACGTCGATCAGGTCGCCCGTGCTGGCGATCAGCGCCGGGGCGGAGTTGATCGCGATCAGGACCAGGAGCAGGCAGGCTAAACGGACAGTCTTCGGCATGGCAGGCATTCCCCCGTGACAGCGTGCGGCCGCTCGCATGAGGGCCGAGCCGGTCACGGTAGCGATCGAGCCTGCGGCGGGCAACCCCAGGAGTTTCCGCCGGGGGCTGCCCATGCATCAGAAACTGATATATAGTCCAGCCATGAGCCGTCCAGTCGTCAATGAACAAGCCTTCTTCGTGCTCACCGCGCTCGCTGACGCCCCGCGCTACGGCTACGCGATCCGGCAGGAGGCCGAGGCGTTGTCCAGCGGCCGGGTGAAGCTCAGCGTGAGCAGCCTGTACGCGGTGCTCGACCGGCTCACCGCAGAGGAGCTGATCGAGCGCGACCGCGACGAGGTGGCCGACGGCAGGCTCCGGCGGTACTACCGGATCACCAGCCAGGGTGCACAGGTGCTACGAGCCGAGGCGGCCCGGCTGGCCGCGAACGCCCGTGTGGCCGATCAGCGGCTGCGCCAGGGGAAGGAGCGGTGGGCATGACGAGGCTGGAGACCGGGTACCGGAGGCTGCTGCGCCTGCTGCCCGGCTGGTACCGGGCCGAGCGCGAGGAGGAGATGACCGCCGACTTCCTCGAAGGCCGCGACCCTGAGGAGCTGGAGCACGGGGCCTGGCCGGGCTGGCGGGAAGTGATCGGCACCGTGGGGCTCGCGGCGCGGACCCGGCTCGCGGCCGGCAACGGGCCGGCGAGTGCCCGGGCGCTGGGAGACGGAGTCCGGCTGTTCGCCCTGCTCGGCCTCGCCCTGAACGCGGCTCTCACCCTGCCGGCCCTGGCCTGGGGCCTGGCGATGGCCGTGTCCTCCTCCGCCGTGCCGTTCAGCGCCGGCATGGCTGGTCTGCTCGCCCTGCCGGCCCTCGCGGCGCTGCTGACCGGATACCCGAGGCTGGCGAAGGTCCTGGCCTTCGCCACGCTGATCGGCCCGGCATCGGTCGTCGTCGAAGCGCTGATGATGTATGACGGGCCCGTGTCCGACGCGCTGACCTGGCTGCTGCTGGCCGCGCTGCCAGCACTGGCGCTCGCCGCCGGGTACCACGCCGACGTGCCGCGAGTGCCCGTCCGCCCTGCGCTGATCGTCTCGGCCGGAGTGGTCGCGATGACTGTCCTGTCCGGAGCGGCTGGCTGGGTGCTGGGCGAGCCTCGCATCGCCGATCCGGTGCTGTACGCGCTCGTCGGGGCTTTCTTCCTGGTCCGGCTGCGGGATGCTGGCCTGCTGGTGGGTGTGTCACTGCTGGCCTCGGTGCTGGCCGCCCGGTCAGCGTTGTGGATGGTCCCGGTGCTCGATCCGGTGCCGGGTGCCGAGACTGTTCTGGCGGGCGGCGCCTGGCTGACCGGTGTGGCCGGCCTGGCGGGACTTTCCGTGGTCGCGGTCGTGCTCGCGATCCGGTCGGCCTCCGCACTGAGGCGACTGGAGCGTCGGGAAGGCGCGGAGGGCGGGGTTGGTCGATCTTCCTGAATGGACTCACGGCCTGGCCGCTTGACCGTCCAATGTGGTGATTGCCACATTCATCCCCGCAGGCGTGGTTTACAAGATCCTTTCGATGGTAGTTCTTGGAGGCGGCCGCCCAGAACGGGCGGCAGCCATCCAGGGGAGAACTGCTCATGAAGAAGAATCTCGTCAAGACCCTCGTGGTCGCCACGGTGGCCGGAAGCGCGCTGGTCGCCACCGCCGCGCCGGCTGCGGCCTCGGCGTCCGGCCGGTACCTCACCGACGGCACCCGGATCCGGTCCTGCTCGTACCTGTCCTGTTCGGTCGTCGGCCTGGGCTACAAGAGCCAGACCCTCACGGCCAACTGCTACATCAACCTTGGCAGTGAGGTCGGCGGCACCGGCCGCTGGATCAGCCACAAGAACAACGCCACCGGCGTCTCCGGCTGGTCGCACGTCAGCAACGTGACCTGGGGTTCCCCGGGCATCCCGCACTGCGGCTTCGAGCCGGTCTGATCCGGTCCCCGCACCGGCCTGACCCCAGCCTGACCCGCACGCGGTCATCGGCTGGCCGCTGTCGCTGGCCGCCCGGAGCCAAGCCGGGCGGCCAGTTCTCAGTCCTCGTCCGGTGCCGGGTGGACGCCGGCCTCGGGGCGCAGCGCCCGCCAGTGCCGTACCCACATGTCGTGGATCTCCTGGCCGCGCTGCGGCAGGTGAGGCCGGGGGCGGAACGCGCTGGGCTCGCTGCCGCCGCAGTTGTCGAGCAGCGCCCACGCGTTGAGCAGGAAGCCCTCGGTGAGCTGCCTGCCGACCGGGTGCCCGGTGTCCATCCACCGCTCGAACACCGCCTCCACGAACGTGGTGAACAGCGGGACGTCGATCTGGTACTCGTCGAGTCCCGGGTCGTCCCCGATGCCGCTCGGCAGGCCAGCCTGCGCGGCCATCATCTCCGCCTGGGCCTTGAACAGCCGCGCGATGCTGGTGGCCGGGTTCCACACCGTGCGCCGGCCGACCATGAAGTACTGGCTCAATCTGCCCCCATTTGGCTGGTGAGGGGGCAGGTTAACCGATTGGCCACCTAGACGTCACCCTGATTGGATCGTGGCCATGACGGGGATGAGCAACGCCGCAGCACGATTACTTCCGCCGCGCGGGTTGCCGCGCAAGCTGGCCTTCCAGTCCGCGCTGATCGCTGTCGGGAGCGGGACGTTCCTCACCGGCAGCGTCGTGTTCTTCACGCACGTCAACAAGCTGTCGCCCACCGGGATCGGGATCGGGTTCTCGCTGGTCGGCCTGGTGATGCTGGTCAGCTCGCTGCCGCTCGGGCACCTGGCTGACCGGCTCGGCGGCAAGCGGGCCTGGGTGATCGGGGCGCTGGCTGAGGCCGTGCTCTTCGCCTGCTACCCGCTGGCCGGCAACTTCTGGCTGTTCCTGCTCGTCCTGACGGGCGTCGCCGTCGCCGACGGGGTGGCTGGCGCCGGGCGGCACGTGTACGTCGCCGCCGCGCTGCCCGCCGAGACCCGCGTCCGATCGATGGCGTACATGCGGGCGTATCTGAATGTGGGCTTCACGATCGGCGGTGGTGTCGGTGCGGCGGCGCTCGCGATCGGTTCCAATGCCGCGCTGATCGGCATGTGCCTGCTGAACGCGGCCGGCCTGCTCGTCAACGCGGTGATCGTCTCGCGGATGCCGGACATCGCGGTCGAGAAGGCGAGCCGGAAGGCGGCCAACCCGGTGAAGGTGCTGGCCGACCGGCCGTATCTGGCGCTGTCGACCATCTTCGCCGTGATCTGGTGGCACGGCATGATCTTCACCGAGATCCTGCCGCTGTGGGCGATCACGAGTACTGACGCGCCCAAGCCGGTCCTCGGTGCGCTGTTCGCGCTGAACACGGTGATCGCGGTCGCCCTCCAGGTACCGGCGACGCGGACGGCGGACACGGTGCCCGGCGCGACCAGGCTGCTGCGGTTCGCCGGGATCGCGGCCGCGCTGGCCTGCCCGGTGATCGCGTTCTCCGGGCGGACGCACGGCTGGGAGACCGTCGCGGTCCTGGCGCTGGGCGTCGTCCTGCTGACCGCCGCCGAGCTGTGGGCGTCGGCGGCACAGTGGATGTTCACCACGGACATCCCGCCAGCCAGCCAGCGGGGCGCGTACCAGGGCGCGATGAAGACTGTCGGCGGCGTGGGCCGGATGATCGGCCCGGTCGGCCTGACGTTCCTGGCGATCACGACCGGCGGGTGGGGCTGGTGGGTCATCGCCGGCCTGTTCGTGGCGGCGGCTGCGGTCACCGGCCCGGTACTGGCGTGGATTGCCCGCACACCGCGCAACGGCGAGGCCCCGGTACCGGCCCTGAGCCCGGTCGCCTGAGCGAACCCGAACAGGGGTGTACCCGTCCGGGTACACCCCTTCCTCATGCCCGGCCGACGGCGATCAGGCGGTGAACCAGGCCGAGGCCTTGCCGTTCCGGTCATGGATCTTGAACTTGGTGATCTGGTACCCGGACGGCACGGTGTACCCGCCGCAGCCCGAGGCGCTGCCGTTGCCGTCGCTCACGGTGGCGTAGTCGGTGATGTCCCAGCGCCCGTTGTAGAAGTAGAACTCGACGTACACCCCGATGTTGTCGGCAGCACGATCACAGATAGTGATCAGCGTGTGGCTGTTCTTCACGTTGGCCTCGGCCAGCGTGCAGCAGGTCATGCCGCCGGAGTACAGGAACTTCTGCACGTCGTGGGCCGCGGCCGGGCCGGCCAGGGTCGCGAGGACCGTCGTGCTGGCGGCGGCCACCAGGCCGGCCCGGACGGCGAACTTCTTCACGCTCATGTGGTGCTCCTTCGTGTTGCGTGGTTGAGCAGGTGGACAGCGTGCAGATCGCCGGTACAGCGCGGATACAGTGCGGACCGTCGCGGTCTGATCACCAGGTGTGTATGCGTTTAGGGTGAGGGGATGGAAGAGGAGCGGAAGTTCGACGTCGATGGTGAGTTCGAGCTGCCGGCCTGGTTCCTGGCCGATCCGGCGGTGGTGCCGATGCCGGTGAAGCGGCTCCGTGCCACGTACTTCGACACCGCTGACCTGCGGCTCGCCCGGGCCGGTGCCTCGTTGCGCTTCCGGTCCGGTGACGCCGAGCCGTGGACGGTGAAGCTGCCGACCGGCACTCCCGGCATCCGGCGGGAGATCAGCGCGTCCGGCAGCCCGGGCCGCCCGCCGGCTGGGCTGGCCGGGCTGGTCACGACGTTCAGCAGGTCCGAGCCGCTGGCTCCCGTCGTCGTGCTGAGCACCCAGCGCACGCCGTACGAGATCCGTGGCCAGGAGGGCGAGGTCCTCGCCGAGCTCGTCGACGACCAGGTGAGTGTCTACTCCGGACGGAGGATCGTCACCCGGTTCCGGGAGATCGAGGTCGAGCGGAAGGCCGGGCCGCGTTCCCTGCTCGACACGGTGGCCGGGCAGCTGGCCGGGGCCGGTGCGGTCGAGGGGGAGTTCACGTCGAAGTTCGCCCGGGCGCTGGGCGGGGCCGCGAGCGCACCATCGGACCTGACAGCCCCGCAGCCCCTGCCGCGTAAGAAGGCCAGCGCCGCAGACGTGATCACCGACGGGCTGCGCCGGGACATCGGCCACATCATCCAGCACGACCCCCTCGTCAGGCTCAGGGCCGAGGTGGGAGGCGGCGACACTGCGGTGCACCAGATGCGGGTGGGCTGCCGCCGGCTGCGCAGCCGCCTGCGGGTCTTCGCCGGGCTGCTCGATCCGCGCTGGGCCGGGCCGTTGCGCGCTGAGCTGTCGTGGCTGGCCGGCGTGCTCGGCGGGGCCCGTGACGCCGAGGTCCTGCGCGCCCGGCTGTCCCGTACCGCTCACGCCGACGAGCTGGCCCCGCTCGACGCCGAAGCGGTGTCCATACTGGACGCTGCGCTCGCCGCCCGGCACGCCGCCGCGCTGGCGGATCTCGACGAGGCACTGGCGAGCGACCGGTACCTGGCCCTGCTGGACCAGCTCTTTGCCGTCGCCGCCGGGCCGAAGGTCAGCCGGGAGGCCAAGGGCCGGGCCGCCGCCGTCCTGCCACCGCTGGCCGCGCGGCCGTACCGGAGGCTTGCCAAGGCGATCCGCGACCTGACGCCCGACGCGCCCGACGACGTGTGGCACGCCGCGCGGGTCCGGGCGAAGCGAGCCAGGTACGCGATCGAGGCCGTGGCGCCCGTTCTGCCGGCCTCCGCCGGTGAACTCGCCGCGCGGCTGGCCGCCGCGCAGGGCTGCCTCGGCGAGCATCAGGACGCCGCGATGGCCGCCGTCACCTGGCTCGAACTGGCCGAGGCCGACCCGGCCCGGCTGGGCGTGACCGCTGGCCGGCTCGCCGAGCGGGAACGGGTGGCCGTCCGGGCGGCGCGTGCGCGGTTCCCCGAGGTGTGGGGGCGGGCCGGCAAGAAGAAGGTCACCAGGTGGCTGGGAGCTCCGGGCGGTACAACCAGGAAGTGAAAAGGTCTTCCAGCCTGCCACCAGCGAACCGCACGAAGTCCTCAGTGGACACTGTGGCGTGCTGATAGGTGGCGGTCCAGTCCTTCAGCAGCGCGAAGAACTGGGCGTCGCCGAGCCGGTGCCGCAGCGCGTGCAGGGTCAGGGCGCCGCGCTTGTAGACCCGCTCGTCGAACATCCGGGACACGCCAGGATCGGCGAGCACCAGGTCCTGCGGGCCGGTGCTGAGCTTCGCGTGCCACTGGCGGGCGTGGTCCTCGGCTGGCGCGCCGCCCGAGGCTTCCGACCACAGCCACTCGGCATAGGTCGCGAAACCCTCGTTGAGCCAGATGTGCGGCCACTCCCTGATGGTCAGGCTGTTGCCGAACCACTGGTGTGCCAGCTCGTGCACGATCAGGCGTTCGTGGGTGCGCTGGCCGTCGATCAGGTTAGCGCCGAAGACCGACATGCCTTGCGCCTCGATGGGCTCGTCCAGGTCGTCGCAGGTCACCACGACCAGATAACCCCTGAACGGGTACCTGCCGAAGAAGCGCTCCAGCGTCGACATGATGAGCCCGTGCCGCCCGAAGTCGTGCAGGAACGGCTGCCGTAGCCGGGCGGGGAACGCGGCGTGCTGGCCGGGCCCCAGCGTGGCCTGCTCGTAGAGCCCGACCTGGACGCTCATCAGGTACGTGGCGGTCGGCTCCGGGCGCTCGTAGACCCAGGTGGCCAGGCTCCCGCCCTGACGGCGGCCGACCAGGTCGCCGGTGACGAGGACGGTGTAGGGGGCGTCGGCTGTCACGGTCACCCGGTAGCTGGCCTTGTCGGCGGGGTGGTCGTTGCACGGGTACCAGGACGGGGCACCGATCGGCTGGCTGGCCACCAGCGCGCCCTCGCTCAGCTCGTCCCAGCCGATGTCGCCCCAGGCCGGGTCGTGGATCGGGCGCGGATTCCCCCCGTACCGGACTTCGACGGTGAACGTGCCGCCGTCCGCGATCGGCACCGCCGGGGTCACGTGCAGCTTGCGGTCGCGCTGGGCGTACCGGGCCGGCTTGCCGTTGACCAGCACCCGGCTCACTCGCAGCCCGGCCAGGTCCAGGCTGAACCGGGACAGGGCCTGCGTCGTGGTCGCCTCGACGCGCGCCCTGGCCGTCAGCCGGTTCGGGGCGACGCGGTACTCGAGGTCGAGGTCGTAGTGCCGGGTCCGGTAGCCGCCGTTGCCGTGCGCCGGAAGGTACGGATCGCCGGACGTCTCAGCGCCGGCCGTCACCGCTTGGCCCACACGGCGATCGGGTTGCCCAGCCAGCGCGAGTCGGCCGGCACGGCGTCGCCCCGGGTGACCAGGGAACCGGGGCCGACCGTCGTGCGGGCGCCGATGCTCGCGCCCGGCAGGACGATGCCGTGCGGGCCGAGGGTCGCCCCGTCCGCGAACTCCACTGCCGACATGCTCATGATCCGATCGTGGAACAGGTGGGTCTGCACGACGCAGCCCCGGTTCACCGTAGCGCCGGCCCCGAGCCGGACGAGGTCGGACTCCGGCAGCCAGTAGGTCTCCAGCCACACGCCCCGGCCGATCCTCGCGCCCATCGTGCGCAGCCAGCCGGTGAGCAGCGGCGTGCCGCCCGCAGCACCCGCCAGCCACGTCACCGCCAGTACCTCGACGAACGTGTCGGCCAGCTCGTTGCGCCACACGAACGAACTCCACAGGGGATGGTCGACCTCCCGGAACCTGCCGACCAGCAGCCACTTCATCACGGTCGCCGTCAGGCAGGCCAGCACGCCGCCAGCCAGGATCCCCAGCCCCGAGGCCAGCGGCCCCCACACCGGCCCGAGCCACCAGACCAGCGCCAGCCACGTCACGGCCAGCGCCGCACTGCACATCACCGGCACGATCCGCAGCAGCTCCATGAGCGCCCGGGCCAGCTTCAGCCGGAACGGCGGCTCGAAGGTCCGCGACACGTCCGAGGTCTCCACGGCGCGCCGGACGGCCATCGGGGGCATGCCCAGGTACGAGCCGCCCTTCTTCGTCTTGCGCGGCGTCGCGGAGAGCACGCCGACCAGGCCGCCCTTCGGCACGGAACGGCCAGGGCCCGTCATGCCCGAGTTGCCGAGGAAGGCCTGCTTGCCGACGCTGGCCTGCCCGATGTGCAGCCAGCCGTACCCGAGCTCGTAGCTCGCGACCATCGTGTCGTCGGCCAGGAAGGCCCCGTCGGCCACCCGGGTCATCGACGGCAGCGCGAGCACCGTGGACACCTCGGCACCCCGGCCGACCTTCGCGCCCAGCAGCCGGAGCCAGGCCGGGGTGGCCAGGCTCGCGTACAGCGGGAAGAGGCCGGTGCGCGCCATGCCCATCAGCCGCTCCGTCGCCCACGCCTGCCACGCGACCCGGCTGTGCACCCCGTGGTACCCCTCCCGGAGGCGGATCGAGAGCAGCCGGACGCCCACCAGTACCAGGAAGCCGTAGGACAGGAAGTAGCTGATCGCCGCGAGCGGCACGACCAGCATGGCCGCGCTCCACGCCTGCGCCAGGGTTTCCTCGCGCTCGGCCAGCGGCGCCACCCAGACCAGAGCCGGCACCGCCGCGGCCAGCGGCAGCAGGCCCAGCAGCAGTGAACTCAGGCCGTAGACAGCCGACCAGAGCCGGGTGCGGCCCGGCCGGTCCACCGGCCACTTGCCCAGGCCAGCGTCCTCACGGGCAGCTGGCGAACCAGCCCAGCGCTGCCCGGCGGGCACCACGCCCCGCACCGTCGACCCCGCGCCGATCTCCGCGCTCTTGCCGATCCGTGTGCCGGGCAGCAGCGTGCTGCGCCCGCCGACCCGCGCGCCGGCCCCGATCCGGATCTTCCCGATGTGGACCCGGTCGCCGTCGACCCAGTGGCCGGACAGGTCGGTCTCCGGCTCGACGGCCGCGCCACGGCCCAGCTTCAGCATGCCGGTGACCGGGGGAGCGGAGTGCAGGTCGGTGTCCTTGCCGACCTTCGCGCCGAGTGCCTTGGCGTAGAAGGTCATCCACGACGCGCCCGACACGCTGGTCACGCCGCTGAGTTGCTGGAGCTTCTCGGCGGCCCACAGTCTGATGTGGACACTGCCGCCTCGGGGGTAACTCCCCGGTTTCACGCCGCGCAGCAGCAGCCGTGCGCCGCCAGCTGCCAGGCCGATCCGGCCCGGCGGGCTGAACAGCACCACCCACGCGGCCAGCAGCCACCACCACGACACGTGCGGTGCCCACGCCGCATCCAGCAGATTAGCCAGAGCCAGGGCCACCACGGACCAGCGCAGTCCAGCGAGCGTCAGCAACGGCACCATCAGGAGCGTCTGAACAAAACCAGTCTTCCTTGGTACCGGAGCCACATCCGGCCGCGTCCCCGCGACGTCCTCCAGCCCCTCGCAGAACGCGGCGAGCCCGCCCAGCGCCGGGTTCTGGTAGATGTCGACGATCGCGACCTGCGGGTACCTGCTCCGGATGTGCGCCACGAGCTGCGCGGCCGACAGGGAGCCCCCGCCGTTGCTGAAGAAGTCGGCCTTCGGGCTCACGACCTGCACGCCCAGGATCTCCGACCACGCCTCGGCCAGCCAGGCCTGCGTACCCGTCAGCATGCTCCGCGCGATGTCCGTTGTGGACAGGGGCCATGGCAAAGCCTTGCGGTCCACCTTGCCCGACGTCCGGACCGGCAGCTCCGGTACCCGGGCGAGCAGCGGCACGAGCGCCGCCGGCAGCTGTTTACGGAGCAGCTTGACGGCCCTGTCGGAGTCGAAGGAGTCGGAGGCGACGACGTAGCCGACGAGTACCTGGTTGCCGGCCCTGGTCCGCTGCACGGCAGCCGCGGCTGCTGTCACCTCGGGCAGCGACATGAGCGCCGCGTCGACCTCGCCCAGCTCGATCCGCCGGCCGCCCAGCTTGACCTGCTCGTCGCCCCGGCCCATGAACAGCAGGCCCTCGGGCTCGGCGCGGACGATGTCGCCGCTGCGGTACGCCCGCTCCCAGCCCAGCGACTCCAGCGGCGCGTACTTCTCGGCGTCCTTCTCCGGGTCGAGGTACCTGGCCAGGCCCACCCCGCCGATCACCAGCTCGCCGGTCTCGCCCATCGGGACCGGCTGGCCGTCCGGGCCGACGACGGCCAGCTCCCAGCCGTCCAGCGCGAGCCCGATCCGCACCGGCCCCGTACCGGTCAGCCGGGCGGCGGTGGCCACCACGGTCGCCTCGGTCGGGCCGTACGTGTTCCACACCTCGCGGCCCTCGACGGCCAGCCGCTCGGCCAGCTCCGGCGGGCACGCCTCCCCGCCGAAGATCAGCAGCCGGATCTCCTCCAGCGCGTCCACCGGCCACAGCGAGGCGAGCGTCGGCACGGTGGACACGACGGTGATCCCCCGTTCGACCAGCCACGGGCCCAGGTCCACGCCGCTGCGCACCAGAGCGCGCGGCGCAGGTACGAGACAGGCGCCGTGCCGCCAGGCCAGCCACATCTCCTCGCAGGACGCGTCGAACGCGACGGACAGCCCGGCCAGCACCCGGTCGCCGGGCCCGAGCGGCTCGTCGGCGCAGAACAGCCGGGCCTCGGCGTCCACGAACGCCGCAGCCGACCTGTGCGAGACCGCCACACCCTTCGGCTTGCCCGTCGACCCGGAGGTGAAGATGATCCACGCGTCGTTTCCGGTACCCGGGACCGCGCCCTCGACAGGGGTCAGAGTTCCGCCATCTGTCAGGATCGCGCTCACCCCGGCCTCGCCGAACACCAGCTCGGCCCGCTCATCCGGATCATCGGCGTCGACGGGCACATACGCCGCTCCGGCGGTCAGCACGCCCAGGATGGCGACATACAACTCAGCCGTACCCGAAGCGATCCGCACCCCCACCCGGTGCCCGGCCCCGACGCCAGCCTTCCGCAGCCGCTGGGCGACGGCCCCGGCCTCCTCGGCCAGCCGGCGGTAACTCAGCGTGCCGGTACCGGCGTCGAGCGCCGCGGCGTTCGGATGGGCAGCGACCGTGGCCTCGAAGATGCCGAGCAGCGTCCGTTCCGGCGGGGCTGGCACACCGGGGAACACCGCCGGTACCTCGGTGATGGCTGTGGTCACCAGTGGCCTCACTTTCCGGGCCGCGCGCTGGCCCAACGGGCAACCCTACGGCAGCAAAGTGAACAAACCCGCCGGTCAGAGCCTTCGGCGCACGGTACGGCGGGTGACGTTCGTCCCCCTGCGCACCGGCTGCGCCTCGACCACGTCCAGCTCGACCAGCTCGCCCTCGAAGTACGGCGCGCCCTCGGCCTCGGCGAAGGAGAACGGGACCAGCTCGCCGAGCGCGACGAGCCTGGCGAGCCTGCCCGGCTGGCGCACCGACTCGTCGTACCTGGCCCGGGCCAGGTCGGCCACCCCGAACTCCAGCTCCGGATTGACCAGCACCACGACACCCGGCAGCCGGGTACCTGCCCGGCCGCCCAGCGGGAGCGGCAGCGGCCTGCGGCCACCGGCCCCGCCCAGGCTCGGGAAGGGATGGATCTCGGCGCGCATCCGGTACGCGCCGTCCTCCTGCCGCAGCTCGTCCAGCACGATCCGCTGGTCGGGGCAGCCGGGCTGGCCCAGGAACTCCCCGGCCACCCTGCGCGCCACGGCCGCCCGGCCGGAGACCACCTCCACCCAGAACGGCCCGTGATCGGCGATCCACGTCCGGTCGGGGCCGTCCGGGCCGGTCAGCGCGGGATGCGGCACCCGGTCGTGGCACACCACGCACGGGTCGTCCTCCGGCTCGTTGATGTGCTCACAGTCCGGGCACACCCAACGCAGCCAGTACGGATCAGTCCCCAGTGGAGGGTCGTCTTTTGAAACCGCGCAGCTCGCCCGTCGCCTCCTCCCCTCCGTCCGGGCGGGAGTCGCGATGCTTGAAACCACGCAGCTCGCCGGTGGGTTCCGGCCTCGGCTCTGGCCGGGACTCCAGGTGCTTGAAACCGCGCAGCCTGCCCTCCTCCGGCTTCGCCTCGGCCACGGGTTCCGGGGTCTCCTCAATCGTCTCCTCGACGACAGGTACGGGTTCCGGCTTGATGCCCTTGGTCGTCCGGCCGGACATGATGCCCCGGATCCGCTGGAGCGACTGGTGCACCTCGAAGCAGCTCGGCCGGGCCGCCGGATCGCGGCTCAGCATCAGCTCGATCAGCTCGGCGAGCGCCTTGTGCGTGGCGTCGCCGTCGACCACGAGCCGGGCACCGTTGAGCAGCGCCTCACCCGCGTACCGGTGCCCGCCGCCGATCGACGGCAGCGCCCCGGTCACGTACTCGGCGAAGACCAGGCCCAGCGCGAAGATGTCGGACTTCGTGGTGAGGCTGGCCCCGTCGCTGCCCGCCACGATGTACTCGGTCATCTCCGGCGCGTAGTACACCGGGTCGCCGACCATCTCGGCGTTGGGCGGCGGGCTCGCGTCGAGGAAACAGTTGTCGAAGTCGATCAGCTTGGTGGTCAGCCCGATCGGCGCCCGCTGGACGAGGATGTTGCCCGGCTTGATGTCGCCGTGCACCAGACCGTTGCGGTGCAGGATGTCGAGGCTGTGGGCCGCGGTCAGCAGGACGAGCAGGTTCTCCGCCGCCGCCAGCCGCGCGATGTCCGAGGGCTTCTCCGTCGACACGTCGATCTTCGCCGTGGTCTTGAAGTAGTGCGCGCCCTCCCGGAAGAACTCCTCGGTGACCACCAGGTTCCCGCCGGACTTGCTCAGCGGCTTGAGCCGCTCGGTGATCGCCCGGTGGTGCTTCTCGAACTGCTCGCACCGCTCGCGCTTGCGGGCCTTGGTCGCCGGGCTGCCCGGCCCGTCGTCCAGCGGATAGGTCGGGGCGAGGAACTGCTTGATGAAGTACTCCCGCCCGGCCCGCTCCGCGAACGTCCACTTGCTCTGCCCGCCGCCGGCCGTGCTGAACGGCTGGGTCAGGACATAGCCCCGGATCGCGTTGTGCGTGCTCATGCCTCCACCGCCTTCGCTACCGGCCGGCCGCAGTGCTCGCACATGCCAGCCGCCGCCGGGGACACCGGCAGCATCCGCGTCGGCGACTCGTCGACCGGGATCTCTGTGCTCTCAACGGCGGCAGCGGGCTTCACCGGGGCCGGCGGGCTGCCGGCCTCGGTCTCCCGGATCCAGAACTCGTACGTTTCCTTGTACTCGTCCCACAGGTCCATCCGGATCTGGCCGACCCGGCCCTCCTGCGCGCTCAGGTGCGCGCGGGCGGCCAGCAGCTCCTCGTACTCCCGGTCGTACAGCCCCACCCGCTCCGCCACCTCGCGCGCCCGCGTCCCGAACGCCGCGCGGAACTCCTCCCACGGCGGGGAGCCGGGCACCGCGATGGCCATCGAGGCGTCGTCACCGGTGATGTCGAGGACGGCGCTCTTCACGGCCTCACACCACTCCTCATAGGACTTCGCCTCGGCCATCGCCCGGAGCAGCAGCGACTCGAAGTGCAGCGGCGTCCGCACGTACCCGAAGCAGCCGTCCGTCGCGGCGAGCAGCACGCAGGGCCCGGCGGGTACCTCGACCCACCGGCTGTTCACCGTGAACGCCGCCGAAGCGCTCACCATGTTGCTCAGCGGCGAGTCCTCGGACAGGTTGGCCATCGCGTCGCCCCGCGACCGGAGATCGTCCTCGGTGACCTGCTGGAGCCCGGTCGCCGGAGCCAGCACGTACACCCTGGAGTCCCCGGCCCACAACGCCTGGAGCCGGACCCGGTCCTCGTCGTGCTCGTAGTGGCCCAGCGCGAGCGTCGTCGGCAGGGTACGCAGCATGCGGCTCCGCAGCCGCCCGCTGCCGAGGTCCAGCTCGGCGGCGCGCTGCTGGAACCCGGACCGCAGCTGGTCACCGAGCCCCTCCGGGGTACCGTCCTCGATCGGCCCCCAGGACCGCGCGGCGATGATCTGCGCTGCCAACCGGGCGGCGAGGCGGGCCTGGCTGACCTCGCCGTCGCCGACCTGCACCCTCGCCGAGCCGGCCCCGCCCATCCCGTCGCAGACCGCGATCACGCCGCCGTTCGGGCCCGCCGCGGCCACCGGCTGGGCGTCCTCGCCGCGGCCCTCGCGTTTCTCCGTCCAGAAGGCGAGCAGGACGTCACCCGGTTCCGTGGGAGTCATGGCTTAGATGCTCTCCGAGATACCGTCCAGAATGGACTTGTAGTCGCGGTCCGCCAGGCCGGCACCGGCCTTGGACACGTAGTGCGCGGTGTTCTCCCAGTGGTTGGCGATGTCCGTCCACGCGTAGGCGTCGGGGGCGAAGACCACCATCCGCTTGGCATACTGGTCCATGCACTCCTGCCCCTCCCACAGGTCCGTGAGGGCGTCGAAGCTGGCCGGGGCGTCCTCCGGGTACCCGGAGGGCTTGCGGCCGGAGTCCTTCTCCAGCGGGTGGGCACTCGCGTCCGTCCACACCACGATCACCTGGCGGCGGCGCGCGGCACCGGAGGCCCACGGCGAGCGCATCGCGGAGGCCAGCGCCTCCAGGGCGGTCTCCGGCTCGTCACCGCCGCCGTTGGCCTTGATCTCCCCGACGAACGCCGCGAAGGCCTCGGTCTCGTCCGGCAGCGTGTAGAACGGCGACGTGCGCAGCGAGTCCTCCGGCGCGTCGGCGTAGAAGTCCCGGTACACGACGAGGCGGACGCGCAACTGGTCGATGAACTTGTTCTTCTCCTTCATCATCGCCTGCAGGTCGCTCTGGAAACTCAGAGCGCTGGCCTTCACCCGCTCGATGATGCCGCTCATGCTGCCGGTGGCGTCCACGACGAGCACCAGGTCGACCGAGTACGTGAACCCTTGCATGACCACTCCTACCGTGTCGGGGGGCTCTTCTTTGCCTGAAGTTTGTCGATCAGCTTGCCGCGCAGTACACCCTCTGAGGGGCTTGTGCCCTTGTTCTTGGCCTTGAACGGCCGCAGCCGGGAGGGCAGCAGGGCGAACAGCTCGGCCCCGCCCTCGATCTCCTCCAGCATGTCGGCCAGGTACGCGTGCGCGTCCGACGGGACCATCGTGCCACGTCGATCGAAGATCTCCAGCGACTCCCTGACGACCGGGAGCACGGCACTGTCCTCACCGGACTCGAAGCGCAGCGCGGCCAGCTCCAGCAGCAGCTCCGCGAGTTCCAGCTCCTGCGCCGGGTCGGTCGCAGCCTGCGTCCGGAGGTAACCGGCTGCCTCCTCGGCCGCCGCGATCGCCTCGCCGTTGCGCTCCAGCTCGATCAGGATCATCGCGAGCTGCCGGAGCGCGCCCAGGTACGCCTCGGACGTGTAGTCGAACCCGCTCATGGTGTGCGGGCGCATGACCCGGATCGCGATCCGCAGCGCCCCGGCGGCCTCGTCGTACCGGCCCATCTCGCACAGCGCGTCGTGCTGGACCACCAGCGCCAGCCCGGCCTGCGGCTCGTAGACGACCGGGTAGGGCTTGGCGAGCTTGGTGAACACCTCGTAGGCGTAGCCGGCCGCCCGCGCGCTCTCCTCCCAGCGGCCCTCCTGGGACAGGGCCAGCGCCTGGGCGATCTGCGCCATGCCGAGCGTCGGGTCGCCCATCCCGGTCTCGGCCGGGTTGAGCGTGTCGGACAGCCGGGCAGCGAGTTCGGAAACCTCCCTGGCCCGTGCGGGATCACGGCCGGCGGCGGCGAGCTGCATGCTCAGCATCCCGAGCATGCTCGCCAGCAGTGGCTCGTGGGCGTGCGGGTTGACCGCGGCGAGTTTGCGTTGCAGCCGCTCGGCTTCCTCCGTGAGCGCCAGCGCGGCGTCGAGTTCGCCCTGGGCCAGGTAGACGATGCCGAGCGCGTGCAGGACCTCGGCGAGAGCCGGTGCGCTCGACGCGAAGTCCTGCTCGGCGAGCTGCCGGTAGATGCCGAGCGCCTGCCGGCCCAGCTCTGCGGCCTCCTCCATCCGGCCCTGGCTGGCGAGCACCAGGCTCAGCTTGACCCGGGTCGAGGCCGCAGGCACGGCGACCGTGTCCTCGCCCAGCTCGTTGCAGACCTCCAGCGCCAGCCGCAGTACCTTCTCCGCCTCGGCGAGCCTGCCCAGGATCAGCAGCGCGTTGCCCTGGTTGCCGAGCGCGGCGGCGTAGAACAGGTGGTAGGTGGTGGTCCGGCCGCCGACGTGCCACTTCAGGTAGAGGTCACCGGCCTGGCCGACCGTCAGCCCGCCCTGGAGCGGCTCGAAGATCGCCGGCGCCTGCGCGCCCGACTCGACCAGCTCACCCACGATCCTGGCGACCTCGATCGTGACGGGCAGTGCGTCGGCGCCACGCGGGATCGCGAGCAGGATGTTCGACTGTACCGACAGCGCGAGCGCCAGCACCGGCAGCCAGTCACCGTCCTCGGCGGACAGCGCCCGCCCGATCCGGACCGACTCGGCAGCGGTGTTCAGCGCACGGCGCAGCCACCCGGCCGACTGGAGCCGCACAGCCAGCCCGGCCAGGAGCAGCACCTGGAGCGGCCGCTCGGCGTCAGCCACCCGCCGGGCGGTCAGTTCCTCACAGATCGCGGCGATGCCGAGGTCGAGATCGATGTGCCGGTCGTTCGGCAGCCGCTTCTCGATCGCTTCCAGCACGGAGGTCTCGACCCCGGGCAGCTCGGCCAGCCGCAGCAGTGCTGTACTGCCGGCGCTCACGGCCACCTCAGCCTTGCTGCCGAGCATGGCTGCCGCGCGGGACCGGACGTGCGGCCAGCGGTGCGCGGTCTCCAGGAGGATGGTCACCACGTCGCGGGCGTACCCCGGCAGCTCACCATCCTCCTCCGCCAGCAGCTGCTCGACCAGCACGATCGACCACGGATCGGCGTCGACGCCCCCGACGGTGTGGCCGGGCAGCCGCAGCGCGACGAAGTCCTCGCCGAGCCGGTCGGGATAGAGCGGCTCCAGCCAGTGGCCGGTCGGGCTCGGGTAGCAGGTGTGGTGGTCGCCGAGGATCTCTTTGGCCCGGGCCAGGTTCTCGGCCAGGCCGAGCCGGATCAGCACCCCGGCGGCCTCGGGCGGGGGGAGCGCGCGGGTCAGCGTCGCCACGAACACCGTCTGCGCCATCACGTCCGGCGGGGTGGCGGGCTCGCCCTCTTCCTTCTTCTTCCGGTACATCCGGTCCCAGTGGGCCAGCTCGCGCTGGAGCAGGTGCCGGGACAGCACCGCCGGGTCGTCGGGCTGCACGTCGCCACGGGCGTGGGCGTCGACGGACACGAGGGCAGCCATGTGCAGGGTGAGAACGGAGCCGTACGCCTCGTTCCCGACCGTGCCGGGGAAGGGCAGCACCGTCGCGTCAGGACACTCGTAGATCTCGGCGAACCGGGAACGCGCCGCCTCGAACACGGCCAGCCGGTCCTCGTCGGACTCGGCGAGCGGTGGCAGCGGTACGGCGTCGGTCAGCACCGGCACCCCGGAACGCTGCCGGATCCGGTCCTGCAACGCGCCCCACCACAGCCCGGCGGAGCGCGCCGCGAGCAGCAGCCGTACCCGCTTCGCCGCCGCCACGCGCGGATCACCGGCCATCATGGCCAGCACGTCCAGCGACCACCGCTCGGCGTAGTCGACGACGATCAGGAGCCCGGGAGCCTCGCCGGGTATCAGGTCCACAGCGGAGCGCGACCCGCCCTGCCAGCCGGATCTGGCCTGCCAGACCGTCCAGCCCGCGGCCGCGCACAGCTCGGCGAAGTGCGTGATCATGCGGGTCTTGCCCTGCCCGCCGGGGCCGTGCACGAGCCGGGCCGCGACCGCCGGGCCGGCGTCCCGCCAGCGGGTGAGCGAACCCAGCTCCTTGAGCCGCCCGGCGAACCCGACCACCTGACGGCGGCTGTCGAGCAGCTGGCTGGGCTGGTCGCGCAGCAGCTCCAGGCCCGTCTCGTCCAGGTCACCGGACCCGGTGAGCGGCGCGAACTCGAACGGCGGGACCGACGTGCCGTAGTAGTTCGTGACGAAGGCCATCGATCCGGGGCCTGCCGCGCCACCGCCGCCCGGGGCGACCTCCATCCGGTAGCTCTCGGTCACCGCATCTCGCCGCCGGTCCGCTGTGCGGTGCCGCCGTAGTTGTGGACGGTCGCGGTGGCGTTCGGGCCCATCGCGCCGGCGCTGCCACCCTCGTTGCGCTGGTGGTACACGGTGAAGCCCTCGGGCTTGGCCTCCAGCGCCTCGCGGATCTCCCTCGTGAGCTGCTGGAGCTGCGGCGCGAGCTCAGGGTGATCGGCGAGCAGGCCACGGGCCAGCGTCTCCCAGGTGGCCTCCTGGACGACGATCTCGCGGCTCAGCCCGGAGCCGGCCGCCGCTGCGAGACGGGCCTCCGTGCGGTCCAGCTCGGCGGAGGCCTGGATCTCCCTGGCCTCGCCCTGGCGGCGGAACAACGCCGGTACCTTGCGGACCAGCTCCACCCCGCCGGCCACCACCGCCTTGATCAGTTCCTTGGCGAACTCGAGTTCCAGCACGCCGGGCAGGTCGGTCATGACCTTCTCCTCGGTGTCACAGGTTCTTCGGGGATCAACATAGGAGCACCGGCGCGCCGATCGTCCTGTCAGGATCGACAATCCGACAGAACCGGGTGACCAGCGTGACGTTTGCTAGGTTCGTCTGTACCGGGCTGATCATCCTCGATATCAGCACTCCACCGCGGTAGACATCGGAGACTTCCTGGTGAGCAGACACCGGATCGTGGCAGCCATCGACTTCGGCACCCACGGCACCGGCTTCGCCTGGGCCTTCGCCTCTGAGGCTGGCAAGGAGCCCGGCAAGCGCACCGTGCACTTCTACGACGAGTGGGACGGCCAGCCGACCAGCTACATCAAGAACCTGACCGCCCTCCTGACGAACCCGGACCACGAGGTGCTGGCCTGGGGCTACGAGGCGCAGCAGCGCTTCCTGCACGAGTCGCGTACCCGGCCGGACCTGGCCTTCTTCCACCGGTTCAAGATGCACCTGCTGGCCGGGGGAGCCCCGTCGGGCCCCGGCACCGAGCTGGAGCTGGCCGGCCGGAAGGTCGAGCAGCTCGTCACCGCGTACCTGAAGGTGCTGTACGAGTTCGCCGTCGGCCGCATCCTCGCCGCGACGGGCGTCCGCGAGGAGGAGATCCGCTGGTGCCTGACGGTCCCGGCGATCTGGCGCGACCGGGAACGCCGGGTCATGCGCGACTGCGCGGTCGCCGCAGGCCTGCCTGCCGACCCCAGGCGCCTGCTGATCGCGGTCGAGCCCGAGGTCGCAGCGCTCTACTGCCAGCACGACGCCGGCGTGGTCGGCATGGGCCACACCAACGAGCGGTTCATGGTCGTGGACGCCGGCGGCGGGACGGTCGACATCACCGCGTACAAAGTGGATGGTGAGGGGCTCACCGAGATCGGGTACACGTCCGGTGGCAGTCACGGCGCGACGTACGTCGACCAGTACTTCCTGGAGAACGTGGTCGCCAGCCGGGTCGGCTCCGACACCATCAAGCGCGTCGTCGACCTGGAGCCCTCGGCCTTCGTCGAGCTGCTCAACGCGTGGGAGCGGGTGAAACGGGAGTTCAGCCCGGAACGCCAGCGGCTGATCACCGTCCCGCTGACCTTCCGCCTGCACCGGCTGCTCGGTGACGACGCGCTGCGCCGGCTGGCCGAGGCGCAGAACGGCGTGGACGACGCGGTGACCCTGATGCCCGCCGAGGCTGCCCAGCTGTTCGAGCTGGCGGTCGGCCCGATCCTCAGCCTGGTCGACGACCAGCTCAGCAAGATCGGCCAGGGTTCGGTGGACCGGATCCTGCTGGTCGGCGGCTTCGCCCAGTCCGAGTACCTGCGGACGCGGCTGGCCGACCACGTCGGTAAGCGGGCCAAGGTGCTCGTGCCGTCCCGGCCGGCGTCGGCGGTGCTGATCGGCGCCGTGCACTACGCGCTGCAGCCCGAGGCGATCCTGGGGCGGCGGTCGCGGTACACGTACGGCTTCAGCGTGGCGCTCGACTTCGAGCAGGGCGACCCGCCCGGCTCCAAAGTGGTCGACACCAATGGCCGGGAGAAGTGCACCGAGCGCTTCGACATCTGCGTGCGCGCCAACGACATCGTCGAGCCCGGTCACCAGGTCACCAAGCGGTACTACCCGATCTACAGCAGCCAGGAGAGCATGACGATCGCGATCTACCAGGCCACGGCAGCCGAGCCGAGATACGTCACGGAGCAGAGCTGCAAGTACATGGCCGAGGTCGTGGTGGACATGAAGTCGACGGTGTCCATGCCGGCCGGCCAGCGCTCGGTCGACGTGACGATGCTCTTCGGCGGCACGGAGATCGACGTACGCGCCGTCGACACCAGGACCGGAGTCGAGGCGAAGGCGAGCATCGAGTTCAGCCCGGAGGACGACTGACATGGCCAACGCCCCCGCCCGCCTCGCGGACCTGCTCGGCTTCGTCGGCCAGGAGCTGGACCGGCAAGCCGTCGAGGCCCAGCGGCTCAGGACCATCATCCTCCAGCGCGACCAGCGCAACGCCGCCCTGGAGAACGAGCTGCGCCAGCACGGCGCGCGGATCGCCGAGCTGGAGAAGGAGCTGCGGCAGGTCCGCGGCCAGCTGAAGAGCTTCGACGAGCGGTTCACCGAGGCGCTGGCCGAGGCGTTCACGAAGAAGAACCCGGATGCCACCTCCGAGCGGCACACCGACCACTATCCGCTGGCGAGTGAGTACCAGGGCATGGTCAACGACCTGCTGCGCCAGGCGGCCCGGGAGGCGTACGAGACCCCGCCGCCCCGGCTGGAGCTGGCGAACCTGGTCGGCGAGCTGGCCAGGGCGCTGCTGGGCTCCCCGAAGATCGACAGCGGCGAGGTGCTGGACCTGTGCCGGGACGTGGACACCACGAACCGGCTGGTCGAGGAGTTCAGCGCCCTGCGCGAGCGCATCTCGGGCCTCGGCCACGAGCACCGCTGGGACTTCGAGTGCGCGCCCGGCGGCCAGCTGCATCCGGAGCGGCAGGACGCCTGGCAGCCCTGCGACCCGGCACAGCCGGTGCTGTTCCTGGTCGCACCGGCCTACGTCGTCGGCAACAGGCTGCTGTGCAAGCAGCTGGTGGCGACCGGCGAGGAGTGACCGGCCGGACGCGGGAGCGAGGGGCTAGCGGGTCCTGAGCCCGGTCATCACGGCGTCCACGATGGCCTCGATCCGCTCCGGGGTGGCGAGCCGCCGGGTGAGCAGCCACCGGTGGTAGATCGGGCCGTAGAGCAGCTCAACGATCAGGGCCGGCTCGAGTTCGGCGCGGAGCTGGCCTGCCTCCTGTGCCGCCGTGATCCGTTCGACAGCTGTGGCGACCATCGGGCCGATCAGCCGTTCCCACAGCGCCTCGGCGAGAGCCGGATCGTGCTGGGCCTCGCCGATCAGTGCCCGGTAGTGCTCGCCGACCGGTGAGGCGGAGAGGTTGGCCAGCGCGGCCCGCATCTGTGTCTTGAGGTCTGCTGTGACGTCCCCGGTGTCGGGGAAGGGCGCGGTGCCGCCCCAGAAGGCGAGGAGGCCGTCGAGCAGCACGGCAGCCTTGGACGGCCACCACCGGTAGATCGTGTTCTTGCCGACGCCGGCCCTGGTCGCGATGCCCTCGATGCTCAGCTTGGCGTAGCCGACCTCCAGGCACAGGTCCAGTGTGGCCTGGAGGACTGCCTGGGTGGCCTGGTCGCTGCGGCGTTCGGGGCGTCTGGGGGACATGGGCCAGAGCATACCCCATGCGAGACGGAACGTTCCGTGTTGACTTGGCCGTGAGCCTTCTGCATGCTGTTGGCGAGACGGAACGGTCCGTCTCGCCTTTGGAAGAGGTGCCCCCCCCGTGACCGCCACCGCCACATCCCCACCGGCCAGCCCCCGGCACGCCAGAGCGTCCCCCTCGCTCGGCGCCACCGCGACCGTCGTCATCCTCGCCTCGATCATGTCCGTACTGGACGTCACGATCGTCAACGTCGCGTTCAACCAGCTGGCCACGGTGTTCGACGCCTCGCTGGCCACGATCGCCTGGGCCGGCATCGGCTACACCCTCGCCCTGGCCACCGTGATCCCGGTGACCGGCTGGGCGATCGGCCGGTTCGGCACCCGCCGGCTGTACCTGACGGCCATAGCGCTCTTCGCCGCCGGATCGCTGCTGGCCGGCTGCGCCTGGGACACGGGATCGCTGATCGCCTTCCGGGTCGTGCAGGGCCTCGGCGGCGGCATGCTCATGCCGGTCGGCATGACGATCCTGATGCGCGCGGCCGGCCGGGAGGCGATGGGCCGGACGATGGCGCTGATGGGCATCCCCGTCCTGGTCGGGCCGCTGGCCGGGCCGGTGCTGGGCGGCTGGCTGATCGACGAGTACTCCTGGCGGTGGATCTTCTGGGTCAACCTGCCGGTCGGGGCGCTGGCCCTGCTCCTCGCGTACCGGACGCTCGACGCCGGCAGCGAGCGCGTCGCACGCCGGCTCGACGTGCCGGGCCTGGCGATGCTCTCGCCGGGCCTCGCCGCACTGATCTACGGCCTGGCGACCGGCGGCGACGACGCCGACTTCACCTCGCCCGGCGTGCTGGTGCCGGTCGTGGGCGGCGTACTGCTGATCGCCGGCTTCGTCATCCGCGCCCGGCGGACGGAACACCCGCTGATCGACCTCGGCCTGCTCCGGCACCGGTCGTTCGCTGTGCCCGCGCTGACCCTGGCCGCCTTCAACGCCAGCTACTTCGGCTCGATGATGCTCGGCCCGCTGTTCTGGCAGCTCGCCAGGGGGCACACGGCCACGGAGGCCGGGCTGCTCGGCATCCCTCAGGTCCTGGCCACCGGGATCAGCATGCAGCTGGCCGGCCGGCTCGTCGACCGCGTGCCACCCGGCCGGGTCGTGCTCGCCGGGGTGACGACTGCGACTGTCGGCTTCCTCCTGATGGCGACCCAGATCCAGGCGGACTCTCCATACTGGGCGATCGCCGTGGCCAGCGTGGTCATGGGCATCGGTGTCGGTGCCACGATCATGCCGGCCATCACCGCTTCCTCGCGGTCACTGCCGCCAGCCCAGATCCCCGGCGCCTCGACGGCGATCAACATCGTGCAGCAGGTCGCGGCCTCTGCCGGGGGAGCAGCCATTTCGGTACTGCTGACCAGGGAACTCACCGAGAAGCTGTCGGCCGCCGCCTCCGGTACCGGCGAGCGCGGCCTCGGTGCCGTCCGCCACCTGAGCCCGGCCGCACTGGAAGCCGCCGCGAGCCCGCTGGCCGGCGCGTTCCGTGGCGCGTACTTCTGGGCCGTCGCGCTCATGGCCGTCGCCCTGGTACCGGCGCTGCTCCTGCCCCGCCGCCGCCCCGCTGCGACCACAGTGGACTCGGTGAGGTCATGACCGCGATCGCTTTCATCGCCGGCAGCATCCGCCACGGCCGCCGGAGCCGTCTGGTCGCCGACTGGGCAGCCGGAGTGTCCGCCGAGGAACGCACCGGGCTGCACTGCGAGGTCGTGGACCTCGCCGACGCAGGCCTTCCCGCAGCGGACGGGCCGCGCCTCGGCCCGTACGGCGGCGAGTACACGCAACGCTGGTCGGAGACGGTCAGCCGCTTCGACGGCTTCGTGTTCGTCACCCCGGAAGCCGGCCACGCCGTGACCGGAGCGCTGGGCACCGCGCTCGACCTGCTCTACGCGGAATGGAACGACAAGGCGGCCGGCCTGATCAGCTATGGCCTGCACGGCCGTACGGGAGCCACGGAGACGCTCCGCGCCACGCTCGCCGGCCTGCGGGTCGAGACAGTACAGCCCCAGGTGGGCCTGTCGTTGCTGACCGACTTCCAGATCGAGTCACCGGCCCACCCCGGCACCGTGACACCGGCAAGGCTCCAGCGCCTGGCGCTCCTGGCGATGCTCGACGAGGTGATCGCCACGGCACGGGCACTCGGGCCGGTCCGGGCGGTGAGAATGGCTGCTGCCGCATAGCGCTGTCCCGATCCGGCGCCGCTGGCTGATGCCGCTGGCGCCGGCGGGTACACAATAGATCTTCTGTTCGCCGGGCCGGTTCTACGCCTTGACCCACCGCTGGACCAGGGCGATGAACGCTTCCTGGTGTGCCTTGACATCGCCGAGGTCAGCGAACGTCACCAGCGCCCGGTCCGCCGAACGCCACCGCATCAGGCCGGTGTCGTCGTGGAAGCTGAAAGTGTCAGCGTCGTCCCTGACCTTCGCGCCCCGGTGCAGGATGAGCTGGACCTCCGGTGACTTCAGCTGGAAGGTGACCCGGTCCGTGCCCTCGTAACAGAAACTCGGCGCGTTCCACTTCACCTGCTCGGTGATCTCCGGGTCCGCAGCCAGGATGGCAGTACGGAGGTACTCGACGGCATCCTTGTGCGGATGGGTGACCGTCGCCATCAGCTGGTCGACCTTCTCGCTGCCGCTCGCCATGACTGGGTCCTCCCTGTGGCCGGCACGATGCACATCGAGCCTACTGACGAGCGGGTACGCGCACGCGGCGATCGGGGAGCAATGATGCCCGGTTCCGGCCAGGTTTCCCGCCCGGGGAGCGCGTGTGCCGTAGCGTCGGAGGCATGTCCTGGCAGATCGTGCTGCTCCAGGTCGCTGCGGCGGCGATGGCCGGCGCGGTGATCGGGCTCGAACGCGAGCTGTCGGCCCAGCACGCCGGCCTGCGTACCCACATGCTCGTCTGTCTCGGCGCGACGCTCGCGACCGTGGCCGGGGCCAGCCTGCCCGGCGCCGACCCGACCCGGATCGCGGCTCAGGTGATCACGGGCATCGGCTTCCTCGGCGGCGGGGCGATCCTCCGCGAGGGGCTGACCGTGCACGGGCTGACGACGGCGGCCTCGCTGTGGGTCACCGCCTCGATCGGGCTCGCCTTCGGGCTGCGGGCGTGGTGGCCTGCGGCCGCCGGTACCGTGCTGGTGCTCGTCGTCCTGGTCCTGCTGAAGAAGCTGGAGGACGAGCTGCTGCCGAGGCGCCGCCCGCTGGAGGTCACCCTGACGGTCGCGTCCGGCGTACCACTGACCACTGTGGAGCGTGCCGTCCTGGCCGCGTGGCCGTCATGCAAGGTCAGCTCGGTCCGGTACGTGAGCGGATCCGAGTCGCTGGTCCTGTCGGTCAAGTCGCGCCGGGGCGCGACCCTGGCCGGCATCGCCGAGCAGCTCCGGACCATCGAGGGCGTGGACGGCGTGGCGATCAGCGCCTGACTGCCGCCCGTGGCGTACCTCACCGGATTCCGGTCAGCCGATGCTGGTGCGCGCTGCGAGACTCGTTCCAGGACACGGGCCGGCGAACGGGGACTGCGATGGGATTCGAGGCCGGACAGGTCATTCTCCGGCGGGACGTGCACCGCAACGGCCGCATCCGCTCCGTGCACACCGCCCGCGTGATCAGCGACGACGAACGCGGCCTGCTCACCTGGACGGGCCGCGGGTACGAGGTGATGCAGCGGACCCTCCTCAACGGAGGCTCGGTCCGCGACATCACCGTCGCCGAGCGGGCCGTCACGCCGACGATGCTCAGCCCCGGTACGTGGCGAGGCGACGGCATCCTCGTCCTCACCCCGCCGGGCGCGATGCACTCCCTCTGGTGGTTCTTCGAGGGGGATGGTGCCTTCCTCGCCTGGTACCTGAATCTGGAGACCCCGGCCAAGCGCTGGTCGCTCGGCGTCGACTACCTCGACCTGGAGCTCGACGTCGTGGTCCAGCCCGACCGGTCGTGGGCGTGGAAGGACGAGGAGGCCTTCGCCGCCAGGATCGGGCACCCCGAGTTCTGGAGCGCTGCGGAGGCGGAAGCGATCCGCGCCGAGGGGATCCGCATGATCGCCCTGGCCGAGCAGGGCGCGTACCCCTTCGACGGCTCACACACCACGTTCCGGCCCGGCCCGGAATGGCCGGCGGCTACGCTGCCCCCGCAGTGGGACCTGCCCGCCGCGTAACCCGGAAAAGAGCACAGCCGTTGCACCCCTCGCCCGAACCCGGCCCGCCTGCTACTCGCTATCCCGGGCCCGGGGAGTGCCATATCTGTGGCAGCACGCCCGCCATCCGGATGAGGGTGTACGGCCATGTCGGCCTGATGATCGCCTACCGGTCGATAACCGTGCGCGGCCCGTTGTGCCGTGGTTGTGGCATCACGCTCTTCCGGTTCATCACTGGCCTGACGCTCTACAAGGGCTGGTGGGGACCGTTGTCCCTGGTCATCTGCCCGATCCTGCTGATCGTCAACCTGATCAACCGCGCACGGCTCGCCAGGCTGCCGGAGGCTTCTCCCACGCCGGGCGTCGAAGCGTCCGCCCCGCTGGTCCCCGGGAAGCCGGTGCACCGCACTCCCGCGATCGCCGGGCTGATCATCCCGGTGGTGTTCCTCGGCGCGATCGGGCTGGCCATCGCCCACTTCAGCGAGCCAGCGAAAGAGTGTTACCGGGGCCAGACGGAAGGCACCCGCGAGCTGGTGGAGTGCTCGGAGCCGCACCTGGGCCGGGTGCTCGGCACGGTGGACGACAAGGCTGACGCCTGCCCACCGGGGTCCACGGCCCTGCTGAAACGCGAGGAGGGCGGCTACTACTGCCTGACCGCGAACACAGACGGGATACCAAACCGGTAGCCTGCCTCCTCCACCCCTTGTGAGAGGACCGAGGCATGAGCCAGCCGTTCCACCAGGTGCCACCCGCCGCGCGCGTTCCGGGGCCGGGTGAGTGCCGTTACTGCGGCTCCGGGCCTGCCCTCAAGCTCAACATGTACGGCCACGTTGGCCTCGTGATCGCCTTCCGGACGCTGACCGCGGCCGGCCCGTTCTGCCGTGACTGCGGCATCGCCGTATTCCGGCAGATGTCCGGCAAGATGCTCTACCAGGGCTGGTGGGGTCCGTTGTCCCTGGTCATCTGCCCGATCATGCTCATCGTCAACCTGGTCAGCCGGCTGCGGCTGGGCGGGCTGCGGGCCCCTTCTCCGGTACCCGGTGTGGCCGCCCAGCTCCCCGCCCCGATGGACGCGGGGAAGCCCCTGTACCGCCGGCCGGTGATCGCCGGGCTGATCATCCCGGTGGTCGCGTTCGCGGCCATCGGTGTCGCCATCGCCAGCGCGCCGGCGAAGGACTGTTACCGCGAGCTGCCGGACGGTAACGGCGAACTCGTGGAGTGCTCGCAGCCGCACGACGGCCGGGTACTCGGCACGGCGGAGGACACGGCCGACTGCCCAGCGGGTTCCACGGGCTACCTCAAGCGCGACTACAGCGGCTACTACTGCCTCGCCGAGAACTGAGCTAGGCGACTACCTCGAGCGCTTTCCGGTCCACCATCCACTCGGGGCCCCGCAGCTCGTACTCGCAGCGGGTGTCGAGGGTGAACGGATCGCCGCCGGTCCCGGGGAGCGCCGTGGCCGGCCGGCCAGCCCGGGTCAGCCGGTACGTGATGCCGGGGCGGAACCACGAGCCGCCGGTCACCGTCCACGCCGCGCCGTCGTGCCGGAGGCGGTACGTCTCGCCGGCCGTCAGCCAGTACACGTGGACCCCGGCTCCGGGCCCGTCGAGGCGGAGCCCGTCGAGCCGGTACCGGCCGGAGCCGTCAGGCAGTGCCCCGACCCTCATCACGGCTCCCGGAGCGCGACGCCGTGCCCCCGGGTGCTGTGTAGGTACCGGGGCGCGCTGGCATGCTCGCCGAGCTTGGCCCGCAGCCGGGACAGCAGCACGTCGACGGACCGGGCCGGAGCCGCCCGCCGTCCGGGGCGGAGGCGGGCGCCGAGCATGGCGCGGGACAGTACCCGCCCCGGATGCTCGCTCAGGCAGGCCAGCAGGTCGAACTCGGCGGCGGTGAGCTGGAGAGGCTGACCGGACAACGTGGCCTCCCGCGCGGCGGCGTCGAGCCGGAGCTGCCCGATCACCCGGGCCGGAGCTGGCACCGGGCTCGGTACCCGGCGGAGGATCGCCCGCAGCATGGCGCTGACCAGCGCGGCCGAGCACGGCTTGCGGGCGTGGGCGTCGGCACCGGCGGCCAGCAGCCGGGCCACTCCCGTGTCGCCCAGCCCGGCCGCCGTGACCAGCACCGGCCGCCCGGCCGCCATCCGGAGCAGGCGCAGGATCAGCACGCTGTCCGTACCGGCGGCGCACGGGTCGATCACCACGGCGTCCGGCAGGCCGGCCTGCGTCTGGGCCAGGCCGGACAGTGCCGTGCCGACCTCGGACAGCGGCAGGCTCGTGACGGCGTGACCGTGCCCGGCCAGCCCGTCGGCCATCGCCCGCCGCGCGGCGGCGTCGCCGTCGATGAGCAGGATGTCCGTCATTCCAGCAGCCTCACACCGGCTGGCTGCCTGCGGTCATAGCAGCGCGTATAGCCTTTGGTTATGGATCTCGACGTCCGGCACCTGCGGGCGCTGTGCGCCATCGCGGAGGCGGGCAGCGTCTCCCGGGCCGCGGTGCGGCTGGGCATGTCGCAGCCAGCCCTCACCGCCCTGCTCCAGCGGGTCGAACGCTCGCTCGGCGGCGAGCTGTTCGTCCGCAGCCGCTCCGGCGTGCGGCCCACGCCGCTCGGCGAGCGTGCGCTCCAGCGCGCCCGGCTCGTCCTGGCCGAACTGGACGGTTTCATCGGCGACCTTACCGGCGGCGGGCAGTCACCGGCAGCCAGGCTCCGGCTCGGCTCCGCGCACATGGACTGCTGCGGGACGATGCTGGAGAACGTGACGGCCGCCCTGCCGGACACCGAGATCACGATGCAGGTCGAGTCCTCGTCGATCAACCTCACCCAGGGCCTGGCCCACGACCGGCTCGACGTGGCGGTGATCGGGCTGTCCGACGAGCAGCAGATCTCCATCGCGCCGGAGCTGGGTCAGCGGATGCTCGTGCCCTGGGTACCGATCTTCATCGCGCTGTCCGACCAGCATCCGCTCGCCCAGCGCGCCGAGATCGACCTCGCCGACCTGGCGGGCGAGTCGTGGATCTCGCCGCCCGGCGCCGACGACGGCTCGCTCGCCGCGCTGCGGAACGCGTGCAGGCGGGCTGGCTTCGAGCCGAGGGTACGGTTCGACGCGCCGAGCGGGGGCGGTGGCCCGCTGATCGAGACCGGGCAGGCCGTCCGGCTGGTCGAGCCGACGTCGCTGGGCGGCCGGGGCATGGTGATCCGCAGGCTGGCCGGCGACCCGCTGCGCTTCCGGCTGGTGATGGCCTGGCGCCGGTCGCGGATCGCGGAGGAGGTCGCCGCCGAGGTGTACTACGCGGTGGCCCGCGCCTACACCACGCACGCCCTGGCGAGCCCGGTGTTCCGCCCGTGGTGGGCAGCGCATCCCGAGGCCCACCCGAGACTGGGTTAGCGGTTAGGTTGCTGAGGGACCTTTAGGGTTCGGGTAACGTTCGAAGTGATGGGCGTCAATGACGGGCTAACGGCTGTTGTCCGGACGCGTGCGGGCTCCTAGGTTCTGGGCACCGGCCACTGTGGCCGGGGATCGCCGACCCCCTCTCGGAGACCCCAGTGAGACCGATGCCTCAAGGGCGGCTCATTGTCGCCCGGTTGTCCCTTGTCGTCGCCAGCCTCGCGGCGGGACTGCTCGCCGCTCCAGCCCTTCCCGCCACCGCAGCCCCGGCCCAGGCCTCGCCGGCCGTGGGCACGCCGGTCGTGGCCCCTGACCGCGATCCGCAGCACGTGGGCACGTCGCCGCTGCCCATGAAGGACCGCGCCCCGCTTCCCGCGTCCAGCGACGCGACCCGCCGCGACTACGACGCCGCGCCGCCAGCCCAGCCGCAGGGCCTGGCCGCAGCCGCCTGCACCGTCAGCGACTTCACCAGCAAGACCGGCTGGGCGCTCGTCGCGCAGATCAAAGCCTCCACACTGGACTGCGTCAACACGCTCTTCAAGCTGACCGGTTCGGACGCGAACGGCGCCTTCCGGGAAGCGCAGATGACGTCTGTGGCCTACGGGCTGCGGGACAACGGCATCTCGTACCCGGGGGACAACAGCACCGGTACCGCGCAGCTCGTGCTCTACCTGCG
Source organism: Longispora albida DSM 44784 (assembly GCF_000379825.1). GTDB lineage: Bacteria > Actinomycetota > Actinomycetes > Mycobacteriales > Micromonosporaceae > Longispora > Longispora albida. Next base: position 41,189 of record NZ_KB903822.1, on the reverse strand, counting down.
CGCCGGCTACTTCGTGCACTGGTACCACCCGGCGGATGTCGGCACGTACGGCACGGCGCTCCAGACGGCGATCAGGTCCGGGCTGGACAGTTTCTTCGGGAACAGCCGCGCCTTCGACGTGAACGACGCCAACGGGCAGACCCTGGCCGAGGCGGTCACGCTGATCGACTCGGCGGAGGAGAACGCCCGGTACATCTGGGTCGTGAAGCGGATGCTGACCAGCTACAACAGTTCCTACGACGCGTACTGGTGGATGCTCGCGGCCGTCAACAACACCTACACGGTGACCTTCCGTGGCCACCAGGTACCGGCGTTCGTGTCCGCAGTGCAGGCCGACCAGAGCCTCCTGGACACCCTCCACACCTTCGCCACCTCCCACCTGGACATGCTCGGCGGCGACCGGGGCTACCTGACGGCGAACGCCGGCCGGGAACTGGGCCGTTTCCTCCAGCACTCCGCGATGCACACCAAGGTCCGGCCGCTGGCGCGTGACCTGCTGACCAAGTCGGCGATGACGGGCCCCCGGGCGGCGCTGTGGGTCGGCGTGGCCGAGATGGCCGACTACTACGACAAGGCCAACTGCGCGTACTTCGACACGTGCAACCTCCAGGCCCGGCTGTCGGCTGCGGTGCTCCCCGTCAGCCACACCTGCGCGTCGACCCTGCGGATCCGCGCGCAGCAGATGACGGCGGGTGACCTGTCGTCGGCATGCACGAGCATGCTCAACCAGGACGCATACTTCCACAGCGTCGTGGCCGACCCCGGTCCCGTCTCCGGCGATGTCAACACCGACCTCGAAGTCGTCGTCTTCGACTCGTCACGCGACTACCAGACCTACGCCGGAGCACTGTTCGGCATCAACACCAACAACGGCGGCATGTACCTCGAAGGCAACCCCGCCGACCCGGCCAACCAGGCCCGCTTCATCGCCTACGAGGCCGAGTGGGCCCGCCCGTCCTTCGAGATCTGGAACCTGAACCACGAGTACACGCACTACCTCGACGGCCGGTTCAACATGCACGGCGATTTCGGCGCCAACATCACGACCCCGACGATCTGGTGGGTGGAGGGCTTCGCGGAGTACATCTCGTACTCGTACCGGAACCTCACCTACACCGCCGCGATCACCGAGGCCGGGAAGGGCACGTACGCGCTGAGCACCCTGTTCGACACGACGTACGACAACGCGGACAGCACCCGGATCTACCGCTGGGGGTACCTGGCCGTCCGCTACATGCTCCAGTCGCACCGATCCGACATGACGACGGTGCTCGGCTACTACCGTGCCGGCAACTGGAACGCCGCCCGGACATACCTCAAGTCGACGATCGGGACGCGCTACGACAACGACTGGCGTACGTGGCTCGCGGCGTGCGCGGCGGGCTCGTGTGGCGGCGGCACGCCGTCCAACCAGCCGCCGGTGTCCAGCTTCACCTTCACCACGAGCGGGCTGACCGCGACCTTCACGGATCGGTCCACCGACCCCGATGGCAGCGTCACGTCTCGGTCCTGGGATTTTGGCGACGGGACCACCTCGACGGCGGCGAGCCCGGTGAAAACCTATGCGGGTGCTGGCTCGTACACAGTGAAATTGACTGTCACTGACAACAAGGGCGCGACGGCCAGCAGCACGCAGGCTGTGGCAGTCTCGTCAGGTGGACTGCCGGAGTGCACCGGGCCGGACCTGCGGACGCTGGACCGCAACTGCCAGCGCAGCAACCGGGGCACCGCGGCCGGCAACTACGACCACTTCTACATCTACCTGTCGGCCGGCGTGACCACGCTCCGCTTCACGTCCTCCGGCGGCACCGGCAACTGCGACCTGTACTACAACGCGAACAGCTGGGCCTACACGAACAGCTACACGTCGCGGTCGGCGAACGCTGGCAACGGTGAGACCATCACCGTCACCAACGCCCAGGCCGGCTACCGCTACCTCAGCCTCTACGGGACGACGGCCTGCTCCGGCGTCACGGTGAAGGCCGAGTACTAGGAACTGGGGCGCTCGCCCGGCACGGTGTAACCCGCGAACAGCGGACCGCCGTGCCGGACGAGCAGCGTCTCGACGTAGGCGATGATGGCGGCCGGATTTCCTTGCGCAGCAAGCCATTCGATGGCGACGTCCGGGTCGTACGCACGCAGGTCGCGGATCAGCCACTTGCCGTGCGCGACCCACCGGCCCGCGAGCGCCAGCGTCTGCTGCCCGGCGTACAGCCACGCCACCGCCGCGATGACCGCCTGCTCGCCAGGGTCGGTGTTGTGCGTCAGTTCGTCGATCTGGTCCGTGAGCATGTACCGCGCCCGGTCGCGTTCAGCCTCGCCCGGCAGCCCGGGACCCTTGTCCAGCACTGCCCGGCATTCGTCCTGAGTGGACGATGGATCGCCGAGCAGCGGCACGCCCATCGCCACCATCTGGTGCAGGACCGGCCGTTGCGAAGGCAGCTCCTTCGCGAGGTAGTGCGCGAGCGAGGCGGCGTCGTGCACGAACAGCTCGGCCGGCCAGCCGCGATAGTGCCGCGAATCCCGGTGCGGAGCCGCCGGATCACCGTCCGGCAGCATGACCACGATATCGAGATCGGACCCGGCCGTGCGGTGCGCCGTCGTGACACTCCCGGTCAGCAGCGCCCAGCGCGCCTGGGGAAACAGCTCGGTGACCAGATCGCGGGCGTCTTCCGCCGGCTCGTTTTCCATTGGCTTGTGCTCCACCAGGAGAGGCTAGCCGCGAACGTTGTACCTGCTGGCTGAAATTTCAGCGATGAGCACGGGGAAACACTCCCTGACCTGTGCGGATGTCCCGTGCGGCACCCGGGCGGCGTGCACGGGAGCTCTCGCCTGGCTCCTGAGGGGACGGATAGGCTCCGGCCCGTTCAAGGCGAAGACTCGCCCGTGACTCGCCTCGGCGCTGGCAAGCTGCCGCTCAACCGGAAAGGTCCTGTTGTGACTTCCCCTCTGTCCCGCCGGTCCCTGCTGCGCACGTCCGCCGCCGGCGGCCTTGGCATCGTCATGGCCGGGAGCATCGAGGCCGTGGCCGGTCCGCAGGCCGCGCTGGCCTGGCGCCCGGACGGCACATATGGCGAACTCGTCGCCGACCCCAGGGGCCTGCTCGCCCTCCCGCCCGGCTTCCGCTACGAGATCGTCGCGCAGGCCGGCGTCACCCGGCTGGAGAGCGGCGAGCCGACCCCGGCCAGCATCGACGGCATGGGCTGGTTCCGTGGCCCGGACGGCACGGCCCTGGTGTGCAACCACGAGCAGAGCGGCAACCCCGCGTACCGGGTGCCAGCGCTGCCGGGCCTGACCTACGACCCGGCAGCCCCGGGCGGCACCACGAACCTCGAAGCCGACCGGTGCGGTCTCCGGATCCGGGAGTACGTGTCGCTGGCGGGCACCCTGCTCAACTGCGCGGGCGGGGTCACCCCGTGGAAGACCTGGCTGACCTGCGAGGAGACCGAGCAGAGGGCCGGCGCCGTCTACCAGAAGGACCACGGGTACGTCTTCGAGGTCGACCCGCTGAACAACGCGGCCAACCTCAACCCCGTCCCGCTGAAGTTCCTCGGCCGCTTCGCGCACGAGGCCGTCGCCGTGGACCCGGTGACACACTGCGTCTACGAGACCGAGGACGCCAACAACCCGCACGGCGGCTACTACCGCTGGACGCCGCCGCCCGGCTGGGCCGGCGGCAAGGGCAAGCTCCGCGACCTGGCCACCAGCCCCGGCGGCGACACGGCGGGCACGCTCCAGGCGATGAAGTGCACCGACAGCACCGGCAAGCACGTCGTGAACCTGGCAGAGGCCACAGTCCCCGGAACCACCTACGCCGTGACCTGGGTGGACGTGCCGGACCGCGACGCGCGGGTCACGTCCGTCCGCAAGCAGTTCACCAGCGACCAGGTCACCAGGGCCCGCAAGCTCGAAGGCGCGTGGTGGGGCGAGAACGGCGCGTACTTCGTGTCGAGCTTCGCCCGCAGGACCGACGGCAGCCCGAACGAGCACGACGGCCAGGTCTGGCTGTTCAACCCGGACACCCAGACCGTCACCCTGAAGACCATCTTCGGCGTCAACCCGAACCCCGAGCAGGAGGGCACCAACTGGGACGGCCCGGACAACATCACGGTCTCCCCGTACGGCGGTGTGATCCTGGCCGAGGACGGCGACGGCGTCTCGCACCTCGTCGGCATCAACCGCAAGGGCAAGTCCTACCCGATGGCCCGCAACGACCTGAACGACAGCGAGTTCGCAGGCCCGGTGTTCAGCGGCGACGCCCGCATCCTGTTCGCCAACATCTACAGCCCCGGCTACGTCCTGGCGATCATGGGCCCGTGGGGAGCCGTTGACCGCACCCCCGACGTGTACTAGACACACGGCATGACGAGCGGCCCGTGGCGCAGCCTGCCCGGGCCGCCCGGCACCCGCACCGAAATCAAGATCAAAAACAGATCCTTCATCTTGTACGAACCGGAGGAACGCTCACCCGCAGTACCCCTCGTCCTCGTCCTGCACGGTGGGTTCGGCAGCACGGCCCAGGCGGAAGGCGCGTACGGCTGGAACGAGGCGGCTTCGTCAACGCGTACCCCGACGGCGCCGACCACGCCTGGAACGCCGGCGGTGGCTGCTGCGGGGAGCTAGGCAGGTCCGATGTGGACGACGTGGCGTTCCTCAGCGCCGTGGTCGCCGAGGCCAGCCGGAACACCAGCATCGACCCGTCCAAGGTGTACGCGACCGGCATGTCCAACGGCGCGATGATGGCCTACCGGCTGGCCTGCGAGACCACCCTCTTCGCCGCCATAGCCCCCGTATCCGGCACCATGCTCGTACCGTGCGCCTCCCCGGCCCCCGTGTCCGTCCTCCACATCCACGACACCGCCGACCGCAACGTCCCGTACGCCGGCGGCGAAGGCGAGGGCGTCGCCCACATCAACGGCCCGTCCATCGAGCCCGCTGTGGACAGCTGGCGCCGCGTGAACCTGTGCGGCACCAACCTGACCAGCACCTACCGCCACCCCGTCACGCGGACCACAGTCAGCTGCCGGGGGGGGGCAAAGAGGTGATCCTGATCAAGATCCTGGACGGCGGACACAACCCGGGCGATCGCGCAGTTCTTCACAGGCCAGGGCAGCTGGGTGTAGAGCTCCTGACGCGACGGCGTTACGACTCGCCTGTTGGTCATGCCGCCCGGTGCTTTCGCTCCGTGTGCGTCAGGTCCTTGGCAGGCGTGGCTCGTACTCGGCAGGGTACGCGGCCTGCTCGTCGTAACCGTTCTGCCAGAACAGGCCGGGCTCACGGCCGGATTCCTCCGGGAACGAGACGTAGCTCAGTTTCCACCGGTCCCTGTCGTCCGGGGGCTGCGCGCCGATGGAAAGGGCGTACGCAGTCAAGGCCCGCGTGCTGATGCCACGCCGGTGCATCAGGTCGGCCACGACCTCCGGGGACGCCTCAAGCGGATACTGGGCGGGGTCGTAATCGCTGGTCATGGATCTAGCCCTTCTCCGGTTCCTTCGTACACCCTCGTGGTGGTGCAGCCCTTTTCGACGCAGTACACGATCAGCGAGTAGCCGGCTGGTAGCACAGACTCGATGTTCTCATCGCACCCGTTGTCACCCAAGCAAGGCTTGGCGTTGATGTACAGATGCGCACCGCGGATTCGGTCGCGCCGCATGACTGCTGCTGCGTGGCCTTCTACGTGCCACGTCATCGTGGAATCAGATAGCCATGGCTCCCGAATTCCCGTTCCGTCTGAGGCTGGACCGTTCCCGGCCCGGTATACGTCCGTCAAGGCCCTGCCGTCTGCGGACCAGAGCTTGCCTTGAGCCTTGGTCCAGCGAGTGTAGGGCGGAATCTCAGCGGCCTTGGTGCTATCGGGCGGCGGAGGCGGTGAGGGAGGTCTCGGCGAGACCGGCCCCGCCGGGCGTCTGGCTTCGGCGGCCGGTGCCGTCCCTCAGAAAATGCCGCCGCCCTCGCCGGCGGCGGCCTTCGCCAAGGACAATGACTCTTCCAACTGCTCCTTGACGCTGGCGGCGGCACTGATCGCCGCGTTGATCTTCTCCGCAGCCATGTACGCCATGCTGGCCCGGTCGGAGACACCGAGATTGCTCAGCGAGCCTGCAACCTCGGTCAGGATGTTGTGCGCGAGTTTCGCCGTCGAAGTGAAGCCGTCCACGTTCTCGGCCATGTTACTGATCTGGCGTAGCGCGGTCCCAATATCGGCCATGTGGCTACCTCCTGTGAGTCGAAGGCATTTGGGTGGTGGTTGTTGATCGCAGCGTGGTTCCCTGACGGTTCGTGACTACAGGACGATGAGCCCAGCCCCGATACAACACAAAGCGAGCGACGTAAACGCGAGGGCTACAGCGGCTGAGACTCCTGCAAGCGGTGGTACAGGCCGATGTAAACCGCGCACGGCTGGTGGGGATGGCCCTTCACCTCGTGCCACTGAATGCGGGTTTTCAACTGCCCCAGTTCGTCACGGCAACCGTTTACTGTGGAGCAGATGACCTTGATCGACAGGCCGATCATGAGGTTGCTGGCTCCTCTAGGATCAGCTGCGCGAAGGCATCGACTGAGAGAACGACGTTCGACGTGTCTGAGTGCAGCTTCATGATCCGATGCCTCCGGGTCGCCGGTTTCCTCGTGCTGTGTCAGGGGCAAATCAATGACATCGGATTCGGCAGGACACGTAGACCGCCACTGTGGACCTCTAGGGACGTCCGCAGTACCTTGAGGACGTCCGGCGAGAAGTCCATATTCGTCCCCAGGTGGTGACCGATGGCGAACGAGCGACTGCGCGACGCGATCATGAAGTCAGGCAAGACCCCGGCGATGATTGCCGGCGATCTCCAAGTAGACGCCAAGACTGTCGAGCGCTGGATCACCAAGGGCCGCACGCCGTACCAGCGGCACCGTGCACGCATCGCTGCCCTCCTGGGTGCGTCAGAGAACTACCTCTGGCCCGACGCTCTGTCGGAAGACCGGAAGACGCTGGCGTCCCAGTCCGAGGTAGTGACGATGTACCCCCGCCGCACGTCAGTGCCTCCGGCGCTGTGGCTCGACCTGCTGGATAGGGCGGAACGATTCATTGGCGTCCTCGCGTATGCCGGGTTGTTCCTGCCGGAGCAGGACCCCGCCATGATCGAGACGTTGAGGCGAAAGGCTGAGGCTGGCGCAGAGGTCGTGATTCTTCTTGGATACCCGGACAGCCCCGCCGTCGCCCTTCGCGGAGCTGATGAGGGGATCGGTGACGCGATGGCAGCCAAGGTGCGAAACGTGCTGTCGTTCTACCAGCAGCTACGCGGGGTCCCGAACATCAAGGTCATGTTCCACGACACGACGCTGTACAACTCGATCTACTGGTACGACGATCAGATGCTCGTGAACACTCACGCCTTCGGGTTCCCGGCCGCCCACGCCCCAGTAATGCACCTACGCCAGCTCTCGGGCGGAACCCTGTTCGACACCTACTCGCAGAGCTTCGATCGAGTGCGATCCCGGTCGGCAAGCGTGTGGATGGACGAGGAACGTGACACAGTTACCGTGTGGCACGGATAGAGCACTTCAACAACCCAGACGCGCCGCGGCCGAACAGCATCGTGTCGGCGGTGACGGTGTTCGTCGAGGACGACCAAGGTCGCGTCCTGCTGATCCGTCGCAGCGACAACGGACTATGGGCCGTACCAGGCGGAGCCCAGGACTTCGGCGAGTACATCTCCCACACGGCAGTACGTGAGACCAAGGAAGAGTCGGGAATCGACGTCGAGGTCACCGACATCATCGGCGTCTACACGAACCCGAACCACCTGGTCGAGTACAGCGACGGCGAGGTACGCCAGCAGTTCTCGATCCTGTTCAGAGCCCAGCCCATCGGGGGTGAGCTGACGCCTAGCAGTGAGTCCACCGAGGTCCGGTGGGTGGCGCAGGGCGACCTGGATCAGCTCGACATCCACCCGTCCATGCGGCTACGCATCGACCACGGGTACGAGAAGCGAGCCAAGCCCTACATCGGTTAGCCGCGCCTCGACACGACGGACGGCCCCCACGAGCTCAGGCTCGGCCCGGTTGATGAACCGGGTCACCACATGGTCAGGGCCGTACCGTGAGCGGATCTCTGTCAAGCGCGCCTTGACGCCGACATCCTGTCCGTCTGGTCCAGTGGTCATGTCGCAGTACCAGAGCGCATCCGCTGTCTCAGACTGCTCACGGTCAAACTCAGAAGCCAGCTCTACACCGAGGCCTCGCTCCTCAGCTTCACACCAGGCGCACGAGTGATGAGCGACGAGCCGGACTACACGATCGTCCACCGATCGCTGTCGCAACCATCGTCCGCCATCAAGAGGATGAAACCCGGTTTGGGCGATGTTCGGTCCATAGCCAATGTCGTGAAGCCACGCAGCCGCGATGAGGACAGCGCCGTCTTCGGCAGGCAGCGAGGTGGAGACCCATGCAGCCTTCGCGGCTACCGCCTGGACATGGGTCCAGCGCCGAGGCAACGCCGCTGCTAGCTGTGTCTCAGCTAGCTCGCGGGCTTCAGTGATGAAATCGCTCACGACTGGAGGCTATGGCTCATCAAAGCCGCACGCACCAACGGCAGCCCAACCAGGGACGTCCTCAACCGCCGCAAGACGTCCCCATCTGCCCCTAGGTACCAAGACGATCAGACCTCCGGCGACCAGCACCCCACCGGCGCGCACCAAGAAGCCCCCGGGGCCGCCTGTCGTCCAGGTCGCCACGGGGGCTGAGCTATGTGGTCACGTCACCGGCTGGGAGCGTCGGGCGGCGCTAGCGTGCGGGACGACCCCTGGGCAGTGAGAGCGGCAGGTAGGGCCTACCCAGTCCAGCGCGCCGCCGATCCTCCAAGGCTAGGTCCTGCACCTCGCCGTCAGAGCCCATTCTGGTTACTTGTAGCCGAAGACCTGGGTCCAGTAGTAGCGGTAGGGGCCGCCTGTTGCGCGGCCGACGCCGAGGGCTTTGAAGGAGCAGTTGAGGATGTTGGCTTTGTGGCCGGGGGAGTTCATCCACTGCTTCATCGTCGCTTCGGCGCTCGCGTTGCCCGCCGCGATGTTCTCGGCTGCTGGTTCCATGTAGCCGGCGGCCTTCGCGCGGTCCCAGGGTGTCACGCCTTCGGGGGTGTTGTGGTCGAAGTAGCCGCGGTTGGCCATGTCGGTGCTGTGGCCGGCTGCGGCCTTGGCCAGCTTGTCGTCCCAGTGCAGCGGACCGCAGCCCGCCTCGGCCCGGCGCTGGTTGGTGATGGCGAGGACCTGCATCTCCGGGGTGCCCGCCGTGGGTACGGGAGCTGCGGAGGTGGTTGTCTTCGACGGGGTCGGGGTGGGCTTCGGCGGGGCGTTGGAGATCGCGGTGTCCGGGGTGGGCTGCGCGCTGGGCGGGGCTGGCGGCTGGGAGGCTGACTCCGGTACCGGAGCGGGAGCCGGGTTCACCGCCGCGGCCGGGGGCGGGGCGGCTAGGCCGGGCTCGGCAGGCTGGGGCGCGGGCTTCAGCAGGTACCAGCCGGCGCCACCGGCAGCCAGCAGCACCGTGAGGGCGGCAGCTGCGGCGACCAGGCCCTTCTTCGCCGCGGGTTTGGCGTGGCGGAGCGCTGGCGTGTCCGGCAGCACGACGCCGGTCGGCTGGAGCGGCGGCAGGGACTTGTCTGCGGCGGCGTACAGCGCGCCGAGAACGGACATCAGGCTCACGCTGGCCCCGAGCCTGCGGCAGGACGGGCAGCGCCGGATGTGGTGGTCCACACTGGACCGCTGGCGGGCGGTGAGGGCCGGCTTGACCGGGCCGACCAGCTCGTCCAGGCCGGCGCACTTGCCGCGCTGCCGGGCGACCAGCAGCACCCGGACAGCGTTGCCCAGTGCCGAGCGGCTGCGGTGCACGAGGACGGAGGCGTGCGCCCGGCCCACTCCGAGCACCTCGGCGATCTCGGCGCTGTTCAGCTCCCACCGGACGGACATCTCGAGGACGGCGCGCTGGCGTGGTTCGAGGCCGTGGGCCGCCGTCCAGACCAGGCTCGCGGCCTCGCGCTGCTCGGCGGACGCGCCAGGGTTGGCGCCGGGGGTCTCGTCGGCGACCTCGGGGAGATCGGCCAGCAGCACGGCACCCGGCCGGCGGTAGGTGTCCATCGCCTTGCGGTACGCGATGCCGAACAGCCAGGACCGGACCGAGGCGGGATCACGCAGCTCTGCGAGGTCCTTCCACGCGGTCAGGAAACAGTCCTGGACGATGTCCTCGGCGAGGTGGCGATCACCGGTCAGGCGCGTGACGAAGCCAAGCAACCCCGGAGAGTAACGGTCGTAGATCTCTCCGAATGCGCCACGGTCCCCGAAGGTCGCGGCGGTGGCCAGCGACGCATCGGTCTGCATCCTGCTACCTCCAGCTCGTACGGTCGTTGACCCTACGTCGTCGTGGCGGCCCGCGGATTACGCCCAGTGCGCCAAAAAATTTCCACTACTGTCCATGTATCTCCGGCTACTCATAGTCACCACCGGCGGAGTGTTGCCCCCACCGCGAGCCATCGCGGTGGCACCCTGGACGGCATGACGGAACGCATCGACCTGATGACCGGGGACACCAACAAAGACGGACGCCCCGACGTGTGGGTGTCCGACACGGACGGCGACGGGAAGGCCGACCTCTACCAGTTCGACCGCGACTACGACGGGGCCGTCGACCTCACGATCATCGACGCGGACCAGGACGGCACGCCCGACCGGGTGATCCACGGCGACGCCGGTCGCCCGCCTGCCGCCTGATTCTCCGTTCGTTTCCCTATCCGTGCTGTGCGAACGCTTCCCGGATCGCGGTCCGGGAAGCGCCGTTCGCCAGCAGCAGCCGGAGCAGGATCCGGGCCTTGTACGGGTGCAGCAGCCCCGCGTTGATCAGGCCCTTCTCCAGCAGGTCCTGCTCGGACCCCGGCCCGCCGTAGGTGCTGGTGAGCACCGGCCCGGCACCGGTACGCGAGCAGAGGACGACCGGGACAGCCGACGCCAGGCCGGCCAGCTCCGGTACGAGGCGGGCCGGGACGTGGCCCACGCCGAACGCGGACATCACGAGGCCAGCGACCCCGGCCGGGAGTGGGCTCTCGTCGTCGAACACGAGCTGGTGTACCGGCACGCGGGTCGCGGCCAGGGCCTCCGGGGACGGCGCGCTCAGCGGCAGGTGCCGCAGCGGCCGGGTCAGCAGCCGGGCCTCGCCCTCGGCGAAGTAGCCGATCGGGCCGGTCACCGGGGAGCCGAAGGTCGCGGTGCTCGTGGCGTGCGTCTTGCGGACCCAGCGCGCGGCGTGCACCTCGTCGTTGAAGGCGACGAGCGCGCCCAGGTCGCGGGCCGCGGGAGCTGAGGCGACCCGGATGGCGGCCAGCAGGTTCGCCGGCCCGTCGGGGCCGGCCAGCGTCGGGTTGCGCATCGCGCCGGTGAACACCAGCGGGGCGCTGTGCGGCCAGACCAGGTCCGCCAGGTACGCGGACTCCTCCAGGGTGTCGGTGCCCTGCGTGACGACCACGCCCTCGGCACCGGCCTTGACCGCCTCGCCGGCCTCGGCGACCACGTCGAGCACCTGGGCGAAGGTGAGATTGGCGCTCGGTACCTTCTGGGTGTCCCGGATCTCGATCTCGCTGGCGTCGAGCCCCGGCACGGCCCGGGTCAGGTCGGCCCCGGTGAGCCGGGCGACGACGCCCCCGGCCTCTGACTGGCCGGCCATCGAGATCGTGCCGCCGAGAGTGAACAGGGTTACGGACATCGGCGGCCTTTCCCGGCTGATCCACGAGCTGCGAGCGCGGTGATCGTATCCGGCTACCGGCCCGTACCCGCCGTCACCGTGACCCCTGTCTCAGCTCCTGGCGATGGCGTACAGGGTGGCCGCCAGGCCGGTGAGGCGGCTGGACCTGGGCCAGACGGCGTGCAGGGTGCGGCGGAGGTCGAGGCCGGGCACCGTGACGGCGTGCAGCGCGCCGGAGGCGATCTCCGCCGCGACAGCCAGCGAACTGACGACAGCCAGGCCGGCCCCGGCCCCGGCTGCCGTCTTGATCGCGGTCGTGGAGGACAGTTCGAGCACCGGGGCAGGCTGCCAGCCGGGCAGCACGGCGCGCATGGCTTCCTCGAAGGCGATCCGGGTACCCGAGCCCGGCTCGCGGAGGATCATCGGCGCGGCGGCCAGCTCGGCCGGGGTCAGCGGGCCGGTGGGCGTGGCGGCGACGATCGTCAGGGTGTCGGTGCCGACCGCGTGCGCCTGGAGCCCGCGCGGGATCACCGGGCTCTCCACGAACCCGACGCCGGCCCCGCCCTCCAGCGTGGACTGGGCGACCTCGGCGGAGTTACCGGAGCGCAGGGCCACGGTCGCGCCCGGCTCGCGGGTACGCAGGGCGACGAGCCAGCGGGGGAACAGGTACTCGGCGATGGTCTGGCTCGCCGCCACGTGCAGGTGGCTGCCCGTCTCGTCCCGGAGCGCCGCGATGCCCTCGTCGAGCTGCTGGGCGGCGCCCACGACCGCCCGGGCCCACTCGGCGACGAGCGCCCCGGCGGGGGTCGGCCGGGAGCCGCGCGTGCTGCGCTCCAGGACCGGCTGGCCGATCAGCCGTTCGAGGTACCTGATCCGGGAGCTGGCCGACGGCTGGCTGATCCCGTGCGCCTCGGCGGCCCGGCCCATGCTGCCCAGCTCGATCACGCTGAGCAGCAGGTCAAGGGCCGCGAGGTCGGGGACGCGCGGCGACAGAGGCATAGGCCCATTCTATGCCCGCCATCGCCCCGAGCCCACTACCAGCGCAAACCCGGCCGCGCGAGGCTGAAGGCATGGAAAAGCGCGGGGTGACACCGAACTGGTTCGCGGCAGTGATGGGTACCGGCATCGTGGCCAACGCCGCCGTGACCCTGCCCCACCAGGTACCGGGGCTGCGGGGCGCGGCCACCGTGATGTGGGCGCTGGCCGCCGTGCTCCTGCTGGTCCTGGTGACCCGGCTGCGGCGCGGGTACTGGGCGGATCCGGTCATGAGCCAGTCATACGGGGCCGTGGCGATGGCGTTCCTCACGGTCGGCTCGGGGACGCTGCTGCTGGGCGGGGCGCTGCCCGGGCACGTGGGAGTCGCGTGGGTGCTGTGGTTCGCTGGTACCGGCTTCGGGTTGTTCACCGCCTGCGCCGTCCCGTACCGCATGATCACGCGGCACCAGTTCCCGGCCGACGCCGCTTTCGGGGCCTGGCTGCTGCCGATCGTGCCCCCGATGGTGTCGGCGGCGACCGGCGCGCTGCTCGTCCCGCACGCCCCGGCAGGGCAGCCCCGGCTCACGATGCTCCTGGCCTGCTACGCCATGTTCGGGCTGAGTCTCTTCGCCGCCGTGTTCGTGATCTCCGCCGTCTACTCCCGGCTCATGCACCACGCCCAGCCGGCCGGCGCGACCGTCCCCGCGATGTGGATCGTCCTCGGGCCGCTCGGCCAGTCGATCACCGCCGCCGGGCTGCTGGGAAACGTGGCCGGGAGCGCGCTGCCCGCAGGGTACGCGAAGGGGCTTGAGGTCTTCGCTCTGGTCTTTGGCCTTGCGACCTGGGGATTCGCGATGCTCTGGCTGGCACTGGCGCTCGCGGTGACCCGCACTGCCCGGCCGTCTTACAGCCTCGGCTGGTGGGCCTTCACCTTCCCGCTCGGCACGTGTGTCACGGGAACGAGCGTCCTCGCCGCCCGCACCGGAGCCACGGTGCTCGGCTGGATCGCGGTGATCCTCTACGTCGGACTCGTCGTCGCCTGGGCCACGGTCGCCTTCCACACCATCAGGAACCGTGGCGCGGCCCCGGTGCGGCTCCCCGGGACACCCGCCGAACTACTGGTCGGCCAGGCCGTGGAATCCGGTGCCGGAAGCCCCCGGAGCCTCGCCAGGCTGTAACGCCGGTTCTTGGCGGTGCGGACGTTCCGCTCGGTGACCCCGGAGGTTGTATCTTGACCTTTCTCGATGGAACCTCGTGGCGGGACGGACATGTCGACGAAGCCTGGTGTCGCCCAGCAGTGCAGAGAGCAGTTCCTGCCCGTTCTGGTCGTGACGAGCCTGGTGCTCGTCGGCATAGCCAGCCCGGCTGGTGCGCTGAAGTTCACGCCACAGCAGGCGCTGGACAACTGGGCTGGGCCGCTGTCCGTCCTGCTCCAGGCACTGCTCGTCGGGGTGAACCTGCTGGCATGGCCTGCTGCCGCCATCCCGCGGTTCGCCAGGCGCCGGGCAGCCTGGCCCTCGAACCTGCCACGGCCACCGGACGTGCAGTACCTCCTTGTGGTCTGGCTCGTCATCGCCGTCGCGGACGCCGCGGCGCTAGCCGCCTTCGCCAGCCTCGACGGGCTGCTGGGTGTGCGGATCGCGGCAGGCGGACCCTGGGCCCTGGTCGGCAGCGGCCTGGCAGCCGGCGGCCTGATCGTGTCGTTCAGGTACTGGCGGATGAAGCGAGCCCACCGCAAGCTTTTCCCGCCGCCGTCGCGGACGCCCACGGAGACCGGCAACGGGCTGGTGTGGGTACTCCGCTCGGAGAAGGACATGGATCTCAACTTGCTCGAGTACGTCCAGGCCGAAGTGGAGCTCGCGGCCGTGCTCAAGGAGTACCAGGCCGATCCGGTCAACACCCACACGATCCTTGACCGCTCGGCCGTCGCGCTGGCGGAGAAGGTCAGCGCGACCAGACACGCCGGGATATCGGTTACTGGCTCGCCGCTTTACCGGGAGCAGGCTGTCCGGCTGCCGGCACTCTTCCACTATCTGCGATACAAGATTCTTGCGGGAACCGGATGCGAGTACCGGGATCTGGAGCGAGCTGTCACCCTCTACAACGACCTGCGCGATGGCAAAGTACCGCCGGAGATCAGGCCGTACGTGCGGAAGGCGTCCCGCGATCAGTCCCCGCAGAGGTCAGCTCCGTCGTGGCTGGCCGGCGAACCAGCAGCACCCGGGCCAGAAGAGCCGCCGGAGTCGAGCTGCGTCTGGGACCTCAGGCCCGGTCCTGATGACTCCACTGTGGCTGACTGGGCCGCACGTGCCTGTTACGGAGATCCGGTAGCCCGGTACCGGATCCAGGAGATCATTGAGAAGCTGTACGCCCGGCACGAGCGTCATGGCAGCCAAGTTCGCAGGTGCCCGCTGGCACGCAAGATCGAGTCGATGGTGAACCGGACCTCGGACGGTGCCCTCCTGGACCTCCAGGACGAGCACGAGAGCAATCTGGTCGCCGCGATCCAGGATGCGATCTTCAGACGGCAGGCTGGTGAACGCGATGCCCTTTGACCTCCCGCAGTTCATCGTCACGGTGATGATGTTCGCCGGGGCGGTGTGGTTCCTGCTCCGAGGGCAGTACGTACGGCGTTATCCGAAGATCCGGCGATGTGCGCAGGTGGTGAGCCTCAGCGCCAGCATCGCGATCGTGGCCCAGCTGGCGCCCGGTCCGGAGCTCGCCTCTCCAGTCTTCGGCTTCAGCTACCTGATCGCCTTCGGGTTCGCCGTCCGGGGCCTGTGGCTCACCCGGAAGGCGGGCTGGCGTGCCTATGTCCGCAAACGGGCGCTGACCGACAAGGCCACAGTGGACTGGGACAGGAACCTCAGGGAACTCGAGCTCAGGATCCAGGCGTGCACGGAGCACGGCGAGCACCGGGCGGTGCTGCACGCAACGGCCCTGTCCACGGCGGGTCAGGTGAAGCAACTCGCGCGGATGAGGGTTCAGCCAGCCGGGGCTTACGAACTCCTGGCCAGGTTCTACCAGGCTCGCTTCGATGCTGGTGGGGCCGGCGCCGATCGGCGGGCCGCCCAGGACTTCCGCGACAAGGCTGCGAGGTCTGGCAGGCCGTCCGTGCTCAGCGGCCGACGTGGATGAAGGGTGCCCACATGGTCGGGAAGTAGTGCCACGGCGAGCGGGTTTCCCCGTGCTCCCTGAACTGGGCGGGGTCGAAGAGCAGCGTACGCAGCGTTCTATGCAGGGCGGCGGCTGTCCCCGAGGGATCGAACGCGCCGGAGGCGCTGGCCGCCGAGTAGAAGGACGCGACGAGGTCCGGAGTGAGTGCCGCGTCGTCAACGGGCCACAGCGTTCCCACCACTGCCGGTACCGCTTCGTGTAGCGCTGCCGTGATATGCAGGAACTCGTCGGGGAGTGACGGATCACCCTCCGCGGTACTGCACGCGGACAGGAACACGAACTGGACTCCCGACTCGGCCAGCGCGATGAGCGTCCCGGTCTCGCCGATATCCAGCGAGCTGCGGTGCAGGTGCAACTGACTGGGGCGTGAGCTGCCGTGACAGCTGAAATGGATCGCCTGGTACCGCGGCAGCTGGCGGATGACCCGGGCCTCTGTCGCCCGCCGCCCGGTCAGCCTTCTCACCCGGCCAGGGAACCGCTCACGTACCGCCTCCGCCTCCGCACTGGCGCCGGGAAGGTCGGGAAGGCCCGGAGTGCGCGGCATCGCCACCACCAGTGCGCTGCCGGCGGGGGCGCCCGGAGCATGACGCTTGGCGCGGATGAAAGCGCGAAGCGTCGGGGTGTAGGAGGAGACGACCCTGCCGACGACGGTCAGTTCCCGGTCGGGACTGTTGCCCCTGAACTGCCCTGCGGCGTGCAGTGGGAGCCCTGTCAGGGGACCCGTCGGGCACCACCAGACTCGCCGCTCGTCGTCCGGGACACCAGGAACCCGTGGCAGGGTGGACAGCACCGGCTCGGCGATGGCCACCCACAGGTGGGTCAGCAGCTTGCGCATCTGGAGCTCACCGCTCCTGCGGTCGAGTTCGGACCGGCTGGTGGCAAGGCGGCCGACGATGTCCCTGAGCCTCCGCTGGAGATCCTGAGCGCCGTCCACCCTGAGCAGATCCAGCTCGATCTGGCGGACCCCGTCCCGGGAAATGAGCACGGCGAAGCAACCGGCGCGTGCGGCGCTGACCACCGCAACGGTCTCGTGTGGGTCCAGCAGGCCCTGGACCGTGGCGGGATCGGGCGTCCAGAGGATCTGCGAGTACTGGCCCTCGAAGCTGCGGAGCTCGGCCAGCAGGCTGACGAAGGAACGGGCCGTCCGCGACCTTTCCCTGTCACCCCAGGAAGCGGCAGGCGCGGCGGCGAACTGCGCTCCGCGGACGGAGGCGGCCAGCTGCTCGAGCTTGAGTGCGAAGTAGGGGTTCTTCTGGCGGAGTGCCGCCACGTCCCACCGTGTGTCGGCGAGCTGCCCCCAGAGCACACCACGGCAGGACTCCAGGAGGTCCAGCGCGCGGGTCGCCTCACGAGCAGCCAGCGCGACCGCCGCCGCTTCGCTGGCGAGGTTGGGCCAGCGCCGGAGGAGCCGCTGTTTCGTGGCCTGCGGCAGGCCTGGGTCGACCGCTTCCTGGAGGTAACCCTGCAGGGCGGAACGTTCGTCCTGGTCACCGCCAACGTTGAGGACGCCGGCGAGGACGTTGTCGTGGCGGTTGCCCAGCAGATCCCGGACGATGTCCAGCCCGAGCACTGGTGCGTTGTATGGCACGGACCGGACGGCGTGCTCCCACGCCCCGGCGCTGGCGGCTCGCAGCCTCTCCCGCTCCGCTGGAGTGGCCCGCTCGGCCTGGCGATCGAGGACGAGCGCTGTGAGGTGCCATGCCCTTGCGTCGTGCTCCGCGCGAGTGCCGCCGGTCGCCAGGCATTCGGCTGCCAGTGCCAGGATGCCGGGATCCGGATTGGTCCCCGGCTCGTCGCTGGCCGCCAGCGCGATCTCGCCGCACTCCAGAAGCAGATCCGTCCGGATGGTCAGTGGCCAGCTCCTGAGCAGGCCGGCGGCCCGGCTGGCCAGCGTGGCAGCAGTCTGCGCGGCTGCGCCTGCCCTGCCGCGGTCCCCGGCGTCGGAGGCATGCCGGGCTGACCGGGCCATCGCCATGAGTACCAAGGGATGGTCAGGTGCTTCCGGCGGGCTGGATGGTTCCTGCGGGGCCTGGCTTTCCTGCCCCGTGAGGTGGCGGCGATGGGTCACAACGTGTTCGAGCTGCGCTGACACGGCTGTCCACTGGGCAAAAGAACCCGCTGGGGCCCGCAGTACAGCGTCATGGTGCGACTCGGCGGCCGACTGCCAGGCACCAGGCTCCCCTGCCAGCACGGCGTGGCCGGTCAGCACACAGGCCGTAGCTACGCGCAGCGCCGACACGGTCACGGGACTTGAGCGGTTCCGGCGGATCTCCTTCTTGAGGAACCGGACAGCGGCTCGTGACGCGAGCGGTGATTCCAGGTGCGGGATGGCCGGGAGGAAAGCGAAGGTGTGGAGCACCTCGTCGACATCCCAGCCGGATGCCGCGACCTTTAGCGCCGCGTCCCACCGGTCCTGGAGGTTCGCTGAGATCGTCCCGAGGTCGGGTGCCCCGGCCAGTGCGTGGCAGCGCAGGGCCGCCAGCAGGTCGGAGCCACCGCAGCCGTGCCGCCCGAGGATGAGCGAGCGGTGCCAGTGTGCCTCGATGACCCTGCCGAGCAGAGGGCGCGCCCGCCCGGGGCTCCTTCCGGCCGTCTTTCCGATCCGCCTCAGGGCGCGGGTCATCTGCCTGTCGCGTAGCATCACGTCGTCTCCTTCGGCGAAGTAGACGTCGAGGGCCTGTTCGATCAGGCTGGCTTCGGACCTGAGCACAGGTCGGTCCTCCCGGGGCTGGACATAGCGTGGCTTCTATAGTCCATACCAGACGGAGCTGCGGGCCGCAGCCCGCCACGGGACCACCGCGATCGCTACGGGGAGACAGCTTGACCGACTACGAGATCCTGATCGACCACGGTGGGCCGGGCGACGCCGACGTCACTGTGGAGTGCGACGCTGACCACGGATTCGACCTGACCGTTGGGTTGCTGCGGGCTGTGCTCCGGGCCGATCCCTCGATAAGGAGATTCGTCCTGGAAGTGGACGGACAGCGGATCGGCGTCGTTCACGCTGAACTGCTGGACGATGACACTGACGGGACCTGGCATCGCACGGCTGACGGTGCGGCGGACGGGCGCGAGGAACTGCCGGGACTGACCGCCAGCTTCCGCCCAGTGGCTTTCACCTGCCCGGAATCAGGCTGCCCCAGGCTCACGTACCGGGGACACGCGAACGTCCGTCCACCGTCCTGTCCCGTGCACGGGGTTCCGATGGAAGGGCGTCAGTGAAGCCCGAGGAGCTGGCGAGGGCCGCGCTGGGGAACCTCCCGGTGCGCATGCTCCGGGTGAGCTGGTTGCCGGCCGCCATGTCAGCCCTGCTGCTGCTCGCCCTGCTCGTCGCCGGGCGGCACGAGAGCCCGCGCTGGGCCGAACCCTGGAAATTCCTCGGCAGGCTGACCGCCGCGCAGGTTGTGACGCTGATTCTCAGTATCGCCATCATCGTCGTCCTCACTCATCCCCTCCAGCTCGCTGTGGTCAGGATGCTCGAGGGGTACCTGCCTGCCTGGGCAGCCCCGCTTGGCCGTGCCCTGCGAGCTGGCCAGCTCCGGCGGCGTACCCGGCTGGAACGAGAGGTGCTGCTCGCCGACACCGGCCTGAACCTCGCGATGGGCGCGCAGGCGGTGGTCTCCGCAACGGATGACCAGAGCGCGAACCTCCGGATCCTGTGGACTGGGCTCAGCGCACTGGCACATGGCCGGATCAAGGGGCGGGCGCTGGACGCGCTGGCCGAGGCCGCTGACGCTCTTCCCGGGTACGCGGCGCAGGCACGTGACGGTGGGCCTGCGGAGCAGCTCGACAGTTCTGTGCAGATGGTCAGGGAGATCACGGCCGGTACGCCTGGCGTGCCCGGCCCGCCAGCTGACCGCCGCGAACTGGTTGAGAGCACGCTTGGCTGGGTCACTGAGTTCCAGTCACGGGCAGGACTGGCCGCGAGGAACCTCCGGGAGAGTTTTCCGCGGACGAGGCTGCTTCCCACCAGGCTCGGCAACATTCTCGCCTCCGCGGAGCAGAACGCTGGCGGCTACTACGGATGGGACGCGGTGGTCACCTGGCCCCGGATGTACCCAGTCCTGGACCCGCGCGTACGGGACACAGTGGATGGACACCGGGACGCCCTCGACGCCGCGGCCAGGTTCGCAGTGGCCGCAGCCGGGACAGCGATCACTGGAGCCGCCATCCTGATCGTTCAGGGGCACTGGAGATGGCTCCCGCTGGTACTCCTCCCGCTGTGCGTCGCGTGGGTCTCCTACCGTGGCGCGGTCGCCGCGGCTCAGTCCTATTCGCTGGGCCTGTACGTCGCCTTCGATCTGGGGCGGCTCGACCTGATCAGATCGCTCCGGCTCGAGCAGCCCGCGGATCTGGCCGCCGAACGGCTGCTGGCCGGGGACCTGTGCGCGATGTGGCGGGAGGGTACCGAGATCGACCTCAGGTACTCCGATCCAGACGCTGAGGACCCTGCCAAGGAGTAGCTCGCTGACCAGGGTCGTGCGCCGTTGGTGCGCGGCCCGTCAGCGGGGCCGGTGAACCTACCGGCATGACGAACACGAAGTCCCTCAGCGTCCTGATCTCCGGCGCGAGCATCGCCGGCCCGGCCCTCGCCTCCTGGCTGCACGCCTACGGGCACCGGGTGACCGTCGTCGAGCGTGCGCCCCAGCTGCGGCAGGGCGGGCAGGCCGTCGACTTCCGGGGCGATGCGCACCTGACGATGCTCCGGAAGATGGGCATCCTCACCAGCATCCAGGCCCGCCAGACCAGCCCCGGCCCGCTGAACCTGATCGACGCGGCGGGCCGGACGCAGGTCAGCCTGCCTGCCGACTTCACCGGCGGCGACGTGGAGATCCTGCGCGGTGACCTGGCCGAGCTGCTCTACGAGCGGACCCGGCACGGCGCCGAGTACGTCTTCGGCGACTCGATCACCTCGCTCACCGAGACCGCTTCCGGCGTCGACGTCACGTTCGAGCGAGGCGCGCCGCGCACGTTCGACCTGGTGGTCGGCGCGGACGGGCTGCACTCCAACGTGCGGCGGCTCGCGTTCGGGCCGGAGAAGGAGTTCGTGAAGGACACCGGTTACCACGTCGCGATCTTCTCGGCGCCCGACCATCTCGGGCTCGGCCACGCCGGCCTGCTCTACAACGAGCCCGGCCGGGGGATCAGCGTCGGCAGCCACGGGCCCGGTACGGCGTCCGTCCTGTGTGTCTTCGCCGGCGGTGACCTGACCTTCGACCGCAGGGACACCGAACAGCAGAAGGGGCTCGTCGCCAGGGCCTTCGCCGGGATGGGCTGGGAGGCCACCCGGTTCGTCGAGGCGATGTGGCAGGCGGAGGACTTCTACTTCGACGCGATCAGCCTCGTGCAGATGCCCCGGTACACGAACGGCCGGATCGCGCTGCTCGGCGACGCGGGCTACGGAGCGACCTGCGGCGGCATGGGCGCGGGGATGGCCATGATCAGCTCGTACGTGCTGGCTGGCGAGCTGGCCTCTGCGGCCGGTGACCACCGTGTGGCCTTCGCCGAGTACGAACGGCAGCTCAAGGACTACGCCAAGGCCTGCCAGCGCGTCGCGAGCGGAGCCGGGAGCTTCCTCGCGCCGAAGACCGCCAGGGGCATCGGCCTGCGCAACTCCGCCCACAAGATCCTCACGCTCCCGATGTTCGGGAACCTGCTGAAGAACCTGACGACCAAGGCGGCCAACAGCATCACCCTCAAGGAGTACCCGGTGCCGGTTCGCGGCTGAGGATTCTTGTCGGTGGTCCTGGATAGGATGCGGTCCTGATGATGAGCCGGACGGAGATCGTGAGGGACTCGCGGCTATGAGGGGTGGGCTGCGATGGACCCCGGCAGCCAGCTCGGGACCGGTAGAGATCAACCATGCCCCACCCCTCATCCATCAGCCCCGTGTCACCCCCACTGGAGCCCGTAACCCAGGTGCAGCGCCGGCTTCGGGAAGTCGGCGCAGACCTCGCCCACCGCGTCCACCGCGATCGACTCGGCCGGGGCCTGCGCGGCGTCGAACGCGCGGACCGGTTCGCCGCTGACCTGCCGCACCCAGCTCGGCAGCTGGCCGGGATGGAAGCGGATCCGCAGCGCGAACTGGTCGCACCGCCGCTCCGGCGTGAAGATGTAGTGCTGCCGCATCGGCTCACCGGGCGCGACCCGCAGATGCAGGCAGTACTCGGCGGACTCGCCGGCCCGCAGCGGCCTGGGCAGCCGGAGCACGAACTCCCTGCGATGCGGCCGGGGGCTCTCCACCACCTCCAGCTGCGCTCCGAACAGGACGGTCACCGCCAGCCCCAGCTCGGCCTGGCCGGCCTCACGCGGCAGGTCCAGCGCCGTGCGGACCTCGCGCAGCCCGTGCTGGCCGGCCACCACCCGGCGCAGCTCGTAGGCCTCGGGGGTCGGGGTGTCCAGCCGGAGCACAGTTTTCAGCCGGGCCAGGTGGTACGGCGACTCCGGTGGCTCCGCCGCCGCCCGGTTGAGCTGGATCTCGTCCCGCGCCGAGCACAGCCTGACGACCTCGTCCTCCGCGACGCCCAGCTCGTAGAGCAGCCGGTCGAGGCGGCTGGCCGGGGGGAGGGTGGTGCCGTTCAGGTACGCGTAGAGGGTCTTCTCCTTGATGCCGATCCGGTGGGCCAGCTGCCTGCGGTCGACCCGCTCGCCATCGGAGCGTTCCCGCAGCAGCAGGTGCCGCTTGACCTCAGCTGCCAGCTCGTGCCGTTCCATGCCGGTCATCCTCCACTGTGACCATCCGGTGCTGTCCGTGAGACTCCAGTGCTTTCTCGCGGACTCTCAATCGAAAGCATTCCATAACCCCAGAGTGAGATAGTCGTACGCCCACCGTGAGCAAGCCCCTCGGGAGTACGACGACAATGGAGTTCCACGCTCGCAAGGGCGCACGGGTCACCGTCACGATGGCCCTGCTCCTGGCAGGCCTGGCGGCGCTGGTCACCGGCGGCGTGCAGGTCGCAGCCAGCTTCCCCGGCCTGAACGGGCAGCTCGGCGCGCTGCTGTGCCTGGCGGGCCTGTCCGCGCTGGCCTGGGGCGCCCTGCGGCTGCGGGTGCTGCTCCGGCCGTTCCGGCTCCGGATCGACGCTGTGGGCATCATCGTGGACCGCCCGGGGCTCAGGACAGCCTTCGAGTGGGCGGACATCGAGGTCTCTGTCGACGAGCGGTACGAGCAGGGCCAGGTCTGGCTGACCGTGTGGCCGCAGCGTTCGCGCCCGGCGGGCCGTGAGCCGGACCGGCTCCTCAACGGCATGGCCGGGTACGAGGTGGCCTGCCTGTCCGAGCTGACCGTGCCCGTGCACCGGGCCGTCGAGGTGGTCAGGCAGCACAGCGCCGAACGGTACCGTGGCTGGTGGGACGATCTCCAGATCCGCTGGGTCGAGCGGGGCAAGACCGGGTGAGCCCCCACGATGGCGGGGGGCTGGGCCGGGCCGAGCTGCTGGGCCTGCTGGCGGAGGCCGTCCGGGCCTTCCTGGTCGCCGACGACCCGACGATGGTCCTCGACGACCGGCTGATCACCGAGGCCGGCCCGGCCGGGGTGCTCGGCGCCTACTGGCATCCGTCCGGCGAGCCCGACATCGATCTCATGCAGGCGATGGCGATGCTGCGCTGGTGCCGGGCCGAGGTCCTGCCGGCCCTGGCCGCCGCAGCCGACCGGCGGGAGGCGATGCGCTTGTTCACGATGCTCTACGCCACCGACCCGGCACTCGTCCCGGCCGGGGTGCGCGAGGAGGTCAGGGCGGCTGTCCAGGAAGGACCGTGGGACCGCGACCTCGAACCGGTCCGAGCCTGGGTACGCGAGGCCGAGGCCCTCGCTGGCTGCGGCGACTCCCAGCCCGGTGGCTGCCCGTCAGATCCGGCCGGGCTCGCCGGGGCGGCAGGGCTGCTGCGCCGCACGCTGGCCGGCCTCACCCCCGGCCGGGAGAGCCACCAGCTCTGCCAGGTGATGCTCGCGCACTGCCTCGCCGTGCACGCCGAGCTGACCGGGCGGCTCACGGACGCGGCCGAGGCGGCGCAGCTGTGCAGGCAGGCGCTGGCCGCCCAGCAGGCCGGAGCCGAGGACGTGCAGGTCAGGGCGCTGAGCGTGCTCGGGCAGGCGCTGTTCTTCCGGTACCTGAGGATCAGCACCCCGGCCGACCTGGCCGAGGCGCACCGGGTGCTGGCCGAGGCTGCCAGGCTCACCCCCGGCACCGACCAGGCGTGGCCGGAACGGCAGGCCCGGTACGCCGCCGCGCACCTGGCCCGCTTCGAGCTGGCCGGTGACCCCGACGACCTGGACGAGGCGATCGCCGCGTACCGGCTGGTGCTCGGCAGCCGCGACCCCGACGGCCCCGAGCACGCCATGCACGCCACGTACGCCACCGAGCTTGGCCGGGCGTTGCGGGCCAGGGGCTCGGCGGCCGACCTGAACGAGGCCGTGCACCTGGCACAGGACTGCGTCCGGGCCGCTCCGCCCGAGACGGGCCAGCACGGGCAGGCCCTGATCTCGCTGGCTCTGGCGCTGGCCGCCCGGTACAGGTCGGCCGGCGCGCTCGGTGATCTCGACCGCGCCCTGAAGGTACTGCCGATGGGCCTGGCCGGCCTGGCTCCTGGCGAGCCGGGACATGCCGCCGCGCAGGTGACGCTGGTCGGCCTGTGGCGGGAGCGGTTCGCCGCGACCGGGAAACTGTCCGATCTGGACTCCGCGATCTGGGCCGGGCAGGCAGCCGCCCAGCTGCTGGGTGAGGGGGAAGCCGAGTTGCCGTCGCTGCTGCACCAGCTCGCCGAGACGTTCCGGGCCAGGTTCGCCCTGACCGCCGACCCGGCCGACGAGCGGGAGGCCGCTGGGGCGGCTCGCCGGGCGGCCGGCCTGATCGTGGGCGGCGCCCGCTGATGCCGGGCTTCCCCTCACTGGGCGCGGAAGCCGCCCGGATGGCCGAGCTGGCGGCGGAGAGCGCGACCAGCCTCGACACCAAGGCCGAGATGTGGGCGCGGCAGGCGAGCTGGCTGGCCGACTACGGCGGGTACCGGCTGGCCCTCGAACCAGCCCGCAAGGCCGTCACGCTGGCCAGGTGGCTGGCTGGCCAGGGCGGGGCGGGCGAGCAGTACCGGCTGGTGACCTGCCTCAACGTCTACGGCCAGGTGCTGGCGGCAGCTGGGGACCACCAGCCGCTGTTCTTCTGCGAGGCACTGGACTGCCTGGCCGGGCTCGATCCGCGCGAGCTGGAGCCCGGCCGGTACACCGACAGCGGCTCGGCGGCCAACGATCCGGCGGCGATGGTCGCGGAGATGCGCGCGGCCCTGGTCCGCAGCCTGGCCCGGACCCCTGCCGACCCGGTGTCCGCAGTGGACGACGCGCACGAGGAGCTGCTTCGCCGTACCGGGGAGGCCGACCTGCGGGCGCTGGCCGAGGCCCACGCGGCCTACGCTGTGCGGCTCGCGGCGCTCGACCAGCTCGGTGAGGCGATCGAGCACCTGGAGCAGGCCGTCGTCCTGTACGAGCCGCTGGCCGCAGCGTCCACCGCGGACCAGGCCCGGCTGGCGGCGATCCTCAACCGGCTGGCCGCGTACGCCAACCAGGAGAGCCTGCACGCCACGGCCCTCGCCGCCGCGCACCGGTCGGCTGACCTGCTCCGGCCGCTGGCTGCCCTGCTGCCGGCCGAGCACAGTGCCGAGCTGGCCGACGTGCTGACCGAGCTGGCCCTCGCACTCGACGCCGACCCGGCCCGCACGCCGGAGACCCGGCAGCAGGCTGCCGACGCCACGGCGGAGGCTGTCGCGGCGTTCCAGGCCGCGCCGGGGCTGAAGCCGGGGGAGTACGAGGAGCTGACGATCGCGCTCATCAGCCTCGGGTACGAGTGCTTCGCCGCCGAGCGGTTGCCGGAGGCCGCAGGGCACCTGGAGGAGGCCGTCCGCCAGTGCCGGAGGCTGTGCGCGCTGCTGCCGAACCGGCACGAGGACCTGCTGGCCTGGGCGATGGCGTCGGCGGCGATGGTCTACGTGTGGATTCCGGCCACGCTGGGCGA
Organism: Longispora albida DSM 44784; assembly: GCF_000379825.1. Taxonomy (GTDB): domain Bacteria; phylum Actinomycetota; class Actinomycetes; order Mycobacteriales; family Micromonosporaceae; genus Longispora; species Longispora albida. The sequence goes on along the minus strand of NZ_KB903822.1, from coordinate 15,333 downwards.
CGCGGAGGGGGTTGCTGCCGACGCGGAGCGGGTCTGGGAGGCCTTCCGGGTCAGGTATCCGGATCGGTGCAGCCCAGAGCTGGGCAGCCGGGTCCGCCAGGCCCTTGACCGCGCCCGCGACATGCTCGCCACGGTCACGGGGCTGTACGGCTAGAGTTCCGGGAATGAATCAAGATCAAAAACGGGTGGCCATCGTGACCGGCGCGGCGCGGGGGATCGGCGCTGCCGTGGCGCTCAGGCTCGCCGCCGAGGGGCATGCGGTGGGCGTGGTCGACCTGACCGAGGCTGACGCGGCTGTCACCGCCGCCGCGATCACGGCCGCCGGAGGGCAGGCGCTGGCCCTCGGGGCCGACGTGGCGAGCGAGGCGGAGATCGTCGCGGCGATCGGCCGGGTGACCGATGAGCTCGGCCCGCCGGCCATCCTGGTCAACAATGCCGGGTTCGCTCGCGACGCCGACATCGCCGACATGACGAACGAGGAGTGGGACGCCGTGATGGGCGTCTGCCTCAACGCGGCCTTCTACGCCACGCGCGCCGTCCAGCCGCACATGGTCGCCGCGCGCTGGGGCCGGGTGGTCAACGTCTCCAGCATCTCGGCGCTCGGCACGCCGGGCCGGGTCAACTACTCGGCGGCCAAGGCGGGCCTGATCGGCTTCACCAAGGCCCTCGCCTTCGAACTCGGCGAGCACGGCGTCACGGCCAACGTCGTCGCGCCCGGCTTCGTGGTCAGCGACATGACGGCCAAGACGGCCCGCCTGCTCGGCCGCGACTTCGGCGAGCACCAGGAGATCGCTGCGCGCTCGATCCCGGTCGGCCGCGTCGGCTACCCGGAGGACATCGCGCACGCGGTGGCCTACTTCACGAGCGAGGGCGCGGGCTTCGCTTCCGGCCAGGTCCTCTATGTCGCCGGCGGGCCACGCGACTAACTGGCCTGAAAACCCATTTTTTGTACCTGCTGCGCGAAGCCCCCCGGCGTCGTCTCCCTCCGAGTGCTCACACAGCGACGACAGCCGGGGCTTCGTCGTGCCGCCGGTACTGGCCGGGCGCCAGGCCGTACTCCCGCTTGAACGCCTTGGCGAAGGCGAACTCGCTCTGGTACCCGACCCTGCGGGCCACGCTCGCCAGCGGGGTGTCGAAGTCGCGGAGCAGCCGGGCGGCGGTGAGCATGCGCCAGCGCGTGAGGTACGCCAGCGGCGGCTCGCCCACCGTGGCGGCGAACCGCCGCGTCAGGGTTGCCCGGCTGACCCCGGCGACGGTACTCAGCTCGGGCACTGTCCACGCCCGTTCCGGCGCGCCGTGGATGGCGCGGAGCGCGGCGGTGACCGGCGGGTCGGTGAACGCCCCGGCCCAGCCTGCCGGTGCGGGGCCCTGGTCCTCGTACCAGGCGCGGAGCGCGAACAACAGCATGGTCTCCAGCAGCGCCGGGATGGCCGCGCCGGTACCGGCGCGCGGTTCGGTCACCTCGGCGGCCAGCAGGCCGAGTACTCCGCTGAGGGCTGGATGGCGGCCGGGACGCGCGGGGAGGTGCACGAACTCCGGGAGCTCGCCGAGCAGCGGATGGCTGCGCTGACGGCCGAGCGCGTACGCGCCGCACATCACCTCACTGCGCGCGCCGGGCCCGGTGATCTCGCGTGGTTCGCCGGGGCGGGCGTGCTCGGTCACCCCGCTGGTGAGGTCGTCGACCAGCGCGTGGCTCGCCCCGCGCGGCAGGAGGACAACGTCGCCGGCGCCCAGCGCGATCGGCTCACCCTCGGGCGGGACCAGCCAGCACGAGCCATCCAGGACCACGTGGAAGCCGGTGCCCGGTACTACCGGATATGCCCGTCCCCACGGCGCGTGCCGGACGAACATGCCGCAGGTCGGGTCGCCTGTGCGTATCGCGGTGATGGTTTCGCTGAGCAGATCCACAGCCCGAACCTACTGGCCGCGTGACCGTGAGCGTTTCGAGCATCGGGCTGAGCCGCTGAGCCATTCGTTCCGCCGGTGATCCGCCATAGCGTCGTAGCCATGACGAACACAGCAGCACACACGAACCACCGCAAGCCCGCGATCGCGGTGTACGGGGCCACCGGATACACCGGCGGCTATGCCCTCGCCGAGCTCCGGCGGCGCGGCCTCACGCCGATCCTGGTCGGCCGCGACGAGGAACGCCTGCGTAAGGCCGCCGCGGCGGCGGGTTTCCCCGAGGCCGAGATCCGGATCGCCGGCCTGGACGACCCGGCGGCACTGCTCGCCGCGTTCCGCGAGGTCGACGTGGTGATCAGTACCCTGCCCGCCTACGTCACCCTCGGCGAGCCGGTGCTGGCCGCAGCCATCGCGGCAGGAGCGCACTACACCGACACGTCCGGCGAGCAGCTGTTCCTGAGTAAGGCGCTCGACGAGTACGGCCCGCGCGCCGAAGCCGCCGGCGTGACGGTCGTGAGTGGTGTCACCAACAGCAACCTGCCCGGCGACCTGCTCGGTCATCTGGCCGCGCGGCAGGTACCCGGGCCGGCCGAGATCGTGATGAGCCTGGTGACGCGGGGCTCGGGCTCTGGCTCCCGTGGGAGTGCGGAAACTGTCCTGGCCGGGATGGACTGGTTCCGGGCAGGCGGCTGGCACTACGAGGACGGCGAACTGCGCACGGGCCCCAGCGACCGGTACCCGCTGATGACCTTCCCCGGCAACGCGGAGCCGACCGCCGTCGCGAAGTTCCAGCAGCCGCCGGTACTCACCATCCCGCGTCACACGGAGGTGTCCTATGTCGCGGGTGTCGTGGAGGCCACCATGCTCGCCCAGCTGGCCGGTTTCACCCCTGACGTGCTGGACCTGCTGCCCGAGCCGAGCCCCGGCCTGAGCTACGACCTCGTGCTGGACGCCAACGGCGCCGACGGCACGACGGTACGTGCCGTGCTCAGCGGCCCGGACGCCTACCGGGACACCGCGATCATGGCCGTGGAAGCAGCCGTCCGCCTCGCGGCCGGTGGAACCAGAGCCGGCAGCCTGGCACCCGCCGAAGCCTTCGACCCGGCCGAGTTCCTGGACGCGCTGAGGTTCCACGGCATGACGTGGCAGATCACCTCGGCCCAGTAATCCGATTGCTGCGTTCTGGACACTGGGTCCATGTCTGACGTGTTGCGGTCACTGGCCCGGCCGGACGCGCTCGGCCGGCTGGTCGAGCGGGAGTGGGGGGTCCCGGTTGAGCACGTCACGCTGCACCGGTCCCTGGCCAACGATGTCTACCGGGTGGACCCGGGTCACTTCCTGAAGGTGTACCGGCACGGCTGGCGCAGCCCGGAGGAGGTCGCGTGGGAATGCGAGCTGGCCGGGCACCTGGCCCGGGAGGGCGTCCCGGTACCGCCGGTGGTCCGCCGGGCCGACGGCGCGCTGAGCGGCACCTGGCAGGCTCCGGAGGGGCCACGGCCGCTGGTGTTGCTGGAGACGGTCGAAGGACACCGGCCCGTGCCGCCGTTCGCTCCCGGCCTGCACCGGGCACACGGCCGCCTGGTCGCCCGGATCCACGCGGCCGGCGAGTCCTTCCGGCCGGGTCACCGGCGCGGCGGCACGGATCTGGCTGCGGTACTGGACGCGCCGCTGGCCGAGGTCCTGCCGCTGTTGTCAGCGGCCGACCGGGACCGGGCGGTGTCCGTGGCGGCGGCCGCCCGGGCTGGCCTGGCCGCGAACCCGCCACTGCGCGGGTTGTGCCACGGCGACGCCACGATGGACAACGTCCTGATCACCGGCGGTACAGAGGAGGAGCCCGAGCTCGTGGTCTTCGACTTCGACCTCGCCGGTGAGGGTTTCCTGATCGCCGACTTCCCGTTCGGCTCCCCGAACTGGGGCCACTTCGTGGCCGGGTACACCGAGATCAGGCCGGTCGACCGGGCTGGCCTGGCCGCCGAGGCCTGGCTGGACGCGATCGAGGTGATCGCGGGCCTGCGCTTCCACCTGATCACGAAGCCGGCCTGGCGCGGAGCCGAGTCCCAGGCGGAGGGCTGGCTGGACCAGGCCCTCGGCGACCTCCGGGCACTCGCCGGCTGACGAGCCGGGTCCTGGGCCCCGGACTCAGCGACTGGAGGCGCTCCGGCCCATGGGCGCCGTGGTGGGTGCGGCGTCGCCGCGGGTGAGGAAGGCTGCGAGGACGCCGAAGGCGATCAGGGCGATGGTGGCGGACGCGGCCAGCGCGGTCCAGCCCGCGCCACCGGTGTTGACGGCTTTGTCGAGGCCGCCGGTGGACAGGAATGTGGTCGGGTCGGTGACCGCGTGCAGGACGATCGCTGCCCAGATCGTGCCGGTGACGCGCATGGCCAGGTACATGCACATCCCGAAGCCGAACGTGTAGACAACGGTGGTGGCCACGGTCGCCAGTTTCATGCCCGACAGCAGGTTGACGGTGTGCATGAGCGCGAACAGCAGCGAGGACACGATCGCGGCGAACCGTTCGCCGTGGCCGGCGTCGCGCAGCATCTTCACCGCCAGGCCTCGGGTCGCCAGTTCCTCGGCGAGGCCGATGAACAGGCCCAGGACGAAGATCATGGCGATCTGGCCGCCGCTCCAGGCCTTCCAGTCAGTGGCGCCGGCGTGCCCGATGATCGCCGCGACGACCAGGACAGGGCCGATCCACATCCAGCCCCGGCCGCGTACCGGCTGCGGCCCGAACACCGGCCGCAGCCAGCCGAGCCGCCCGGTGAACACGAGCAGCGCGGCCGCGCCGACGGCGACCGGGAGCAGGAGCGCGACCAGGATGCTGGGCGGGTCGGCCAGCACGTTGTCCTTGTTGACGTGGTCGCCGAACGCCAGTCCGAGCAGCCAGCCGGCGGCCAGGTAGAACACCAGGTAGCCGGCGATCAGCAGGAAGACCTTCCACGTCGCCGGCCGGTTCCAGAAACCACGTGCCGGGACGTCCGCGCTCGTCATCACCCCATTCTCGGCACGGACATCATCCAACGCGGCCAAACCAGGGAAACCGCCCCGCTGTGCGCCGCCAGGGGCTGAACGCGTTCGGGACTCCGTCGAGAGCCGGGGACAGTTCCGGGTAGTGGCGGGTGAGGACCGTGGTCATCGTGTTGTCCTCAACCCAGCGCAGGCCCTCGGGGGTGTACACCTCCGGCCGGTAGTCCACGGTGAAGAACCGGTCGCTCTTCAGGCGGCGAGAGGCCATGAGCAGGAAGACGCGGAAGGCGGTGTCGCTGAAGCCGAAGCCTCTCGGCAGCGGCTCGGCGTACATGCCGACCATCGCGTCGACCCGGTCGATGTCGCCGTCGTAGACCTCGGCGAGTTCCTTGCGCCAGCGCTCGTCGGGGGTCAGGTCCTCGAAGGAGGTCACCGGGGGCTTGCGGAGCATCCTGCGGAATCCGTTGTACCGGGGCACGCCCCGCTCCCTGTCCCGCAGCACGTCCACTGTGGCCAGGTCGAGCCGCTCGCCGTTGAGCCGCACCAGGTTCCGGAGCGATTCGGGGTGGTTGTGGAGGGTGATCGCGCCGGGGTGGCTCACGCCGAAGGTGTAGAGCAGGTTCGCCATGCCGTACTGGTCGCCGGCCGGCCGGGTACCGGAGCCCTGGAGCTCCAGGAACTCGTGGCGGCCGATCACCTCGTCCGTCCGGTAGGAGCGGATCTCCCAGTCGTCGGGGATCAGCGGGTGCAGCCGGTAGCAGGTGACGAACTCCTCGGTGATCGAGTAGGGCGCGGTGTGGTGCTCGGTACCGGTGCCGAGGATGCCCGAGAGCACCTCGCCGCGCCCGATCCGGCCGAAGCGGCGGCGGATGGCCGGGCCGAGCAGGCCGTACCAGTTGGCCTCCATCCCGGTGCGCAGGGCAGGGTGGGCGAGGATGCCCGGCGTCCACTCGATCGTGTGGATCTTCGCCATCAGCGCGGCGTTGACGAGCCGGGCGGTGTGGAAGAGCCGTTCGTCGCCCCAGCCCGGGTACCGCCGCCGGAGCAGGTCGCAGATCGCGTTGTGCTCACGGGCGAAGAGGGTGTGCAGGAGGGACAGGCCGATCCAGTAGTTGTCGGTGAAGCCGGCGAGGTCGATTCCTTTCAGTGCCGGGCGCGGCTCCTCGGGTAGCCGGCCGTCCGGCTCGACGCGCAGCTTGCCGTCCTCCCCGGTGCGGAGCTGGCGGCAGCGGCGTTCCGTGCTGCCGTAGAGCTGGGAGCCGTCCCACCAGTGGGTGACCGTGTTCTCGTACGTGGGCGGAGTCCCGCCGCCGGTGTGGGCAAGGGGGTCTGGCCGGGTACGGCGGATGGTCATCGGCCGGTGCGGCCAGGGGTCGTCGTCTTCGAGCGGCACGTCGTAGGGCTCGTCGAGGTGGTTGTCGCCGTGGCTGAACCAGTCGTGGTTCTGGAACTGGATCCACGCTGCGGCGAGGGCGTTCAGTGTGGTGGCCGGCCGGAACACGTCCCGCCTCAGCAGCCGCTCGCTCACCAGGCGGGGGCTCGGATACATGAGCCGGGCCGGGTCGGGGTGGCAGTCGGCCAGCGGGGCGTTGCGGTCGAAGCGCGTGCCCGCCCGGCCCATGTCGGCGTCGTCCGGGTCGTAGTCGCCCCCGTCGTAGGTCCGGTACGGCGGGAGTTCCGCCGTCGGCTGCCGGGGCCGCTCGCCGCCGGCTCCGAACGTGTCGTGGAGGTTGTGCTCGCGCAGCGCGTCGCGGAACGCCTTGAGGCACAGGATCGCCAGCGGGGTGGGCAGCCGGTGCCAGCCAGCCCGCGCGTCCAGCCGCATCACCAATTTGTGGATTGCCGAACGTGCCATCTGACTGCCCTTACTGCCCGAACCTTCGCCTCCATCTTGGATATCCTGATAGAACCGTTTTGGCATGTAATCCCGGTAAATGTGACACAGATTCGGGGAGCGGAGGCGGTGGCTGTGGGGACAGTACGAGAGGCCAGCGTCGCCGTGCTCCGCGCGCACGGCCTGACGACGATCTTCGGCAACCCCGGGTCGACGGAGCTGCCGTTCCTCGCCGACCTCCCGCCGGACTTCCGGTACGTGCTGGGTCTCCAGGAGGCTGTGGTCGCCGGGCTGGCCGACGGGTACTCGCTGGCCACCGGCCGCACCGTCCTGGTCAACCTGCACACCGGCCCCGGCCTCGGCAACGCGATGGGCGCGATCCTCGGGGCGGCGGCCAACCGGACGCCGATGGTGGTGACGGCCGGGCAGCAGGTACGGGCGATGCTCGCGATGGAGGCGCTGCTGACCAACGTGGACGGACCGGCGCTGGCCCGGCCCGCCTGCAAGTGGGCGTACGAGCCGCCGCGCGCCCAGGACGTGCCGGCCGCGCTGGCTCGCGCCATCCACGCCGCCCGGTCGGCGCCGGCCGGCCCGGTGTTCGTGTCGCTGCCGATGGACGACTTCGACGTCGAGCTGACCGAGCGGGAACTGGCCGAGGCCGAGGTTCTCGCCGCCCGTGCCGTCACGCAGCGCGCGGCACCGGACCCCGAGATCCTGCCGATGTTCGCCCGCCGGCTGGCCGAGGCCAGCAGTCCCGTACTGGTCGCCGGGTCCGACGTGGACTCGGCGGGTGCCTGGGTGGCCGCCGTGGCGCTGGCCGAGCGGTGCGCGATGCCCGTCTGGGCTGCCCCGTGCGATGGCCGGGCCGGGTTCCCGCAGGACCATCCGCAGTTCCGGGGTTTCCTGCCGCCCCTGATCCCCGGCCTGGCCCAGCAGCTCGCCGGGCACGACCTGATCGTGGTGGCCGGGGCGCCAGTCTTCCGCTACTACCCATATCTGCCCGGTTCATACCTGCCCGAAGGGGCAGAGTTGCTGCACCTGACGGCCGACCCGGCCGAGGCGGCCCGGGCACCCGCCGGTGACGCTCTCGTCGCCGACATCCGGCTCGCCCTCGAAGCCCTGGCCAAGGAGTCCGGCACCGCCGACCGGCCGGTACCCAGGCCACGGACGGCCCCGGCCGCACCGGCTCCCGGTACGGCCGGCGAGGTGTTCGCCGCGCTGGCCGGGGTCGCTGGCGACGACGTGATCTGGTTCAACGAGTCGCCGTCGAATCTCGCGGAGTTCCAGGACCAGGTGCGGATCAGCCGGCCCGGCTCGTACTTCTTCACCGCCGGCGGCGGGCTCGGCTTCGGGCTGCCCGGGGCGGTCGGTGCGGCGATCGGGCAGGACCGGCCGGTGATCGCGGTGCTCGGGGACGGGTCGGCGCAGTACGCGATCCCGGCACTGTGGACGGCCGCCGCCGAGCGCGCACCGGTGATCTTCGTCGTCCTCACCAACCGGGAGTACGCGATCCTCAAGTGGTTCGGCGAGTTCGAGAAGGTCGGCCGGGTGCCGGGGCTCGACATCGGCGGCATCGACATCGTGGCCATCGCGCGGGGCTACGGGGTGCCAGCGTGGAAGGTCGGCTCCGCGACGGAAGCGGCCGGGCGGGTGCGCGAGGCGCTGGGCAGCAGGTCGGGGCCGGTACTGATCGAGGTCTCCGTCGCAGGTACAAAATGATGAACCTGGACACCCTCTTCGCCGGGCTGCCGCAGGACGCCGGGACGACCGACTCGGCTGAGCTGGCTCTGCACGCCCGCGACGCGGCACCCTTCGGTGAGGCCGGCAGGCCGGTCGCGCTGGTGCGGCCGGAGACGGCGGCACAGGTGCAGCACGTGATGCGGTTCGCGTCGGAGCACCGGGTGCCGGTCGTGCCCCAGGGCGCGCGGACCGGGCTGGCCGGGGGAGCCAATGCCGTCGACGGCTGCATCCTGCTGAGCCTGGCCGGGATGAACCGGATCCTGGAGATCGACCCGGCCAGCCGGCTGGCGCGCTGCGAGCCGGGCGTGATCACCGCCGACCTGGCCCGCGCGGTCGCGGAGCACGGCATGAGCTATCCGCCGGACCCGGCCTCCTGGGAGACCTGCACGATCGGCGGCAACATCTCGACCGGAGCTGGCGGGATCTGCTGCGTGAAGTACGGCGTGACGGCCGACTACGTCCTCGGCCTGACCCTGGTGCTCGCCGACGGGACGCTGACCCGGATCGGGCGGCGGACGGTGAAGGGCGTGGCGGGCTTCGACCTGGTCCGGCTGGTCACCGGGTCGGAGGGCACGCTCGCGGTGATCGTGGAGGCGACGCTGGCGCTCCGGCCAGCGATGCCGCCCGCGCTGGCGCTGCTCGCGCAGTTCGGGTCGCCGGCCGCAGCGGGGGAGGCCGTGGCTGCGATCGTCCGCAGTGGACACACGCCGTCCGCGATGGAGCTGCTGGACAGGGTCACGACGGAGGCGATCACGGCCCTCGGGCACCCGCTGCTCGCCGCCGGAGCCGGAGCGACACTGATCGTCTCCACGGAGGACGGCGACCTGCCGGAACTGGCCAAGCACTGCGAGACGGCGGGCGCGTCCAGCGTCCGGGTCGCGGCCGACGCCGGCGAGACCCGGCAGATCCTCGACGCGCGCCGGCTCGTCCTCCCGGCCCTGCAAGCCCAGGCGGCCCGCACCCCGGGCAGGCCCGCCGCGTACATCGAGGACGTGGCCGTGCCCCGCGCGCAGCTCGCCGCGTTCATCGAGCAGATCGGCGACCTCGCGGACTCCCACGACGTGTACGTCGCCACGATCGGGCACGCCGGCGACGGCAACCTGCATCCGGCCGTGGTGTTCGACGCCGCAGACCCGGCCGCCGTGGCCAGGGCCGAGCAGTGTTACGACGCCATCATGGCCGCCGGCCTGGCCCTCGGCGGGACGATCACCGGGGAGCACGGCGTCGGCACGCTCAAACGCGGCTGGCTGGCCAGGGAACTCGACCCGCCGGCCCTCGCACTGCACCGAGGCATCAAGCAGCTCTTCGACCCGTCCGGCATTCTGAACCCCGGAAAGGTGATCGAGTGACCCGGTTCCCGACAGCCAAGGCCGCTGAGAGCCTGCGGTTCTTCACGCTCCACTTCGTGCCGACGCTGCTGCGCGGCCCGCTGCTCGCCAGGCCGAGACTGTCCGCCGCGCTCAACAAGCTGGACACCGCGAAGCACGCCGCCCGGTTCGTCGGCCGGCTGCGCCAGCGCTATCCCGGCGCCGAAGCGGTGTGGGTGCGGGGGCTGCGGGGGCCGATGCTGCTGGCGCTCACGCCCTCGGCCGTCCAGCGGGTGCTCGGCGGGCCGGTGGCCAGCTACGCCGTCGACTCGCCGGAGAAGCACAAGATGCTCGGCGGGATGCAGCCCGACTCGCTGATCCTGAGCCGGGGTGGCGACCGGGTGCTGCGGCGGCGGTTCAACGAGTCGGTGCTCGGGTTCGGCAGCCAGGAACATCCGCACGCGGCCCGGCTCCGGGCGATCATCGCTGAGGAGACCGGGCAGCTGCTCGCCGGCGAGACGGAGCTGACCGCCGCCCGGCTCGACCCGGTCATGCAGCGCATCGCCCGCCGGGTCATCCTGGGCGACGCGGCCGCTGGCGACCAGGAGGTGACAGACCTATATCTGGTACTGCGCCGCGAGGGCAACTGGCTCGGCACCCGGCGCTGGAAGGCCGCCGGGATCGCCTCGGCCCGCGAGCGGCTGCTCGCCCGGTTCCGGGCCTACGCGGGCTCCGCCGAACCGGGGAGCCTCATCGCGCGGTCAGGGGCCGCGCAGGGGACTGTGCCCGAGGGCCAGGTCACGCACTGGCTGCTCGCCTTCGACATCATCGCCGGCACCGTGCTGGGAACGCTCGCCATGCTCGGCGCCGACCCGTACCGGCAGCTCGAAGCCGCGAAGAACCCGGAGTACCTGCGCGCGTGCGTCCTGGAGACCCTCCGCCTGTGGCCGCCCGTCCGCGACCTGTACCGGGAGACCACCACGGCACTCGACTGGGACGGGCTCACGGTACCGGCCGGCACCGGCATCCTCCTGCCCGCCGCGTACCACCAGCGGGCCGGAGTGGCCAACGCGGACAGTTTCCAGCCGGAGAGCCGTGACCTCGGCAGCAGGGTACGCGGCTTCGACGCCGGCTACTTCCCGTTCAGCGGCGGCGGGGCCACGTGCGCCGGCCGTGACCTCGGGCTGCTGATCACCAGCGCGCTGCTCGGCGAGCTGCTGGACCGGGGGCGGTTCCGGCTGCTCGCGCCGGTGCTCCGGCCCGCGGGCCGCCTCCCGTACCTGCTGCCGGCCAGCGCGATCCGGCTCTCCGTCCAGCTGTCACCAGCGGCGGGGAACGATGTGTACCAATCGGCGGAACATGTACTTGGCGGGCACTGACAGCCGGGACCACAATGGCTCGTGCCGCAGGATCTACAAGCGCAGCGGCTCGGGCTGGTCTTCGACACGATGGACCCCACCGCCGACGGGTACGTGACGCTGGCCGACTTCGAGACCGTCGGCGACCGGCTGTGCACCCGCCTGGACACGAACGGCGAGCACAGGCAGGCCGTGATGGCCGCGTACCGGGCCTGGTGGGAGCAGACCCGCCGGGTCATGGACACCGACGGCGACGGCCGGGTGTCCCGCCGGGACTTCGTCGACGCCATCCGGCGCGGAGTCGGCGAGGACCCCGGGTACCTGGCCAACGGCATCGACCGCGTGATCGCGGCCCTCGCGCGGGCGGCCGACGCCGACTCGGACGGCTACGTCAGCGAGGACGAGTACTTCTACATCCTCAGCGGCGGGGACGTGAAGCGGCAGAGCGCGCTCACCGGGTACTACAGGATGGACCGGGACGGCGGGGGCTGGATCAGCGTCGAGGACTTCGGCGCGGCGGTGCGGGCCTTCTTCAGCCCGGAGCCGGCCAGCACCGACCTGCTCGCCCCGCTCCAGTCCCCGGCCCGCCGGATGGTCACGCAGCGGCAGCCGCCAGCCAGGGGCCGGGCGCTGATCGAGGACCTGACCCTGTCGTTCAGCGCGGCGGAGCGGATGCTGTGGGAGGCCTTCCCGCTCGGCGACCCGGTCGAGGCCCACCGCCTGCCGGACGGCCGGGCGCGGACCGTCCGCGCCGAGCTGATCCGGGCGCTGCTGCTCGGCGCGCGCCAGCCAGAGTCCGGATACGCCGCAGGGGTGTGGCTGAGCGGCGCGCACATCGACGGCGTGCTCGACCTGAGCCATGTCGACACGCCGTACCCGCTGACCTTCACCGGCTGCGTCCTCAACCAGGCTCCGATCCTGTACTGGGCGCGCATCCGCGGCATCAGGTTCGTGTCGTGCCGGCTGCCGGGCATGGACGCCTCCAGCGCCCAGCTCGACGGGCACCTGCTGCTGCGCGGCTGCGAGATCTCCGGCTGCCTGTGGCTGGCCGGGGCCCGGGTGTCCGGCATGGTCAACCTGGGCGGCAGCCGGCTGTCCAACCCGCTCGGCTGCGTGCTCGTCGGCGACCGGCTCACCGCCGACAGCGGCATGTTCTGCGACGACGGCTTCCACGCCAGGGGAGAGGTCCGGCTGCGGGGTGCCGGGATCGGGCGCTGCCTGTCCTTCAACGACTCCCGGCTCGACAACCCGACCGGCACGGCGCTGGACTGCGACGCGCTGACCGTCAACGGCGACGTGCACTGCGCGTCCACAATAGACGGACGTACCCGGTTCGTCGGCGCGGTGATCGACGGCCGGATGGAGCTGCGCGGCTCGTTCAGCTCGCTCGACCTGCGGCTGGCGCGCGCCGGGTACCTGACGGTCCGGCCCCGCGAGCCGATCAAGGGGCTCGTCGACCTCCGCCAGGCCCACACCGCCATGTACCGCGACAACCCGGCGCAGGGCCAGGCGCAGCTGAGGCTCGAAGGGTTCACCTACGAGGCGCTCGACCCGGTGCTCGACGCGCGGTCCCGGCTCCGCTGGCTCGCCCAGGACCAGACCTGCCACGATCCGCAGGCGCACGAGCAGCTGGCCGGCCGGTACCGTGCCCTCGGCCGGGACGCCGACGCCCGGCAGGTACTCCTGGCCGGCCTGCGGGCCCGCCGCACCCTCGCCTCCTGGCCACTGCGGATCTGGGGCCTCGCCCAGGACTGGACCGTCGGGTACGGCTACCGGCCGCAGCGCGCGGCGGCCTGGCTGGTTTTGCTCCTGCTGCTCGGCATCGCCGGCTTCACCCTGTACCGGCCGGTGCCGCGCAACCCTGGCACCGCCCCGGAGTTCAGCCCCGTCTTCTACACCCTCGACCTGCTCCTCCCGCTGATCTCCTTCGGGCAGGAGGACGCCTTCGCGCCACAGGGCGGCTGGCAGTGGCTCGCCTTCTTCCTCACGTCCTCCGGCTGGGGGCTGGCGAGCACCATCGCGGCCGGCGTGACCCGGACACTGCGCCGCGAGTGATCACCGGTCGGAGAGCTGGTAGACGAGGTCGCGGAGCACCTCGCCCCGGTACGGCGTGAGCTGCTCGTCGATGTGCCTGCGGGCCTCCGGCACCGCGTTCTCCAGGTTGGAGGCGTAGATCTGCATCGAGTGGCTGAGCGGGAACTCGTGGGTGTCGTCCGTGTAGTCCACGATGTACCAGTCGTCCCGCCGGTTGTGCGGCGAACCGGGACCCTGGCCGTCCAGGCTGGGCACGATGTCGTGGTGGTTCGTCACGCTCGCCACCCAGGTCGAGGCGCTGGCCGGCGTCTTGAAGTCGATCGGCGAGCCGACGGCGATCACGTGCGTGATCCGGTACAGCTGGTTGACGGCCACGCTCTGCGCCAGGTTCATCGCGGCCGCGCCGCCCTCGCTGTGCCCGACGATCGCCAGCTCGGCACCCTCCGGGATCTCCGCGAGCCCGAGCGCCTTGCACACCGCCTGCGTGTACGGGGAGTCCGCCTCGCAGGCGTTGCGGATCGCGCCGACCAGGTCCTGGGGCGAGCCGTTGCGGACCGAGCCCATCGCCATGCCGGGCAGGTGCAGCAGGTACCGGACGACGCCGTCGGGGCCGCGCGTTTCGCGCAGAAGTACTTTGCCCGTCGAGCCGATCACCATCAGGTTACGCAGCGCCTCCACGATCCCGCCGCCATCCTGGACGAAGGTGAACGGCTCCGTCACCAGCACCGCCCGGCCCTCGCCCTGGTCCAGCCGCGTGATCCACGACATTGGCACCCCGGTGATCGGCGAGACCGTCGGCATCCGGCCACCGACGATGTCCCAGCCCAGCGAGTCGTTGAACGGGTTCTCGTCGAGCAGCGCGTTGAGGGCCAGCAGCTCCGTGAGGACCGGCGCGACGGCGGCCAGCGCGTCCTCCACCCCGGCAGTGGTCAGCAGCTTGTGCAGGGAACGGGCCGCTGCGAGCTGCCGGTCGGCCTCCAGCGCCGTGATCAGGCCGTGGACGTCGGGATGGTCCAGGATCTCCGGGTGGGCCTGCCGGACGATCTCCAGCCGGAGCTTGAGCGAGGTGACCGCGATCTGGACCGCCAGCGTGTCGTCGTCCCGCCTGGTCAGCCAGCGCGCCGCCCGCCACACCGGGCCGCCGTCCGGCGCGAAGCCGTACCCGGCCGGGTCGGTGGCCGCCCGCCACAGCGCCCGGAACGCCCGGGGCGAGCCCGCGCCCAGCAGCGCCGTCACCGCGACGGCCGACGAGCGGACCTCCTCGGCCACGGCCGCCAGCACCCGGGCCGCCGCCACCGTGTCCTGCGGGGGTTCGGGCTCGGCGAAGACCGCTGGCCGCTCGGCCGGCATCCGCGCACCCTGCCAGCGGCCGGGCGCGATCCCGTACTCCGCGCACCACCCGGGCACCGGGCCAGCCTGGCCGGTCCGGCGCTGCTCGATGATCCCGGCAGCGTAGGCCAGGTCGGCGGCCGTGGTGGCGCACTGGGCAGCGTGCTGCTGGGCGAGGACCTGGCAGTGCCGGACGGCACCGAGGACCCGGGCCGCCGACCGCAGCCGGGCCGCCTGCCTGGCCATCCGCCGCGCCTCGGCCCTGACCTGCGCCGACAGGGCGCTGGTCCGCTGGATTCCCGGTAGTGATCCCGGTGTGCCCCGGTTCCTCGCGCCCCCCATACATGAAGATTAGGCGCCCTGCGGGACAGGGCGCCATATCTCAGTTCAAATTATGCGATCCGGACGTACTCCCGCAGGTGTCAGCCCTGCTCGAGTGCTGCCTTGACGAGTTCGGTCATGCCTTGTTCGACGGTGATTTCTGGGGTCCATCCGAGCATGTTTTTGGCGCGGGTGATGTCGGCGGCGCGGCGGGTGACGAGGACGTCGCGGGGGACGAAGATGGGTTCGACGTTGGCGCCGAGGGCTTGGATGAGGATTTTGGCGAGGGTGGCGATGGAGGTGTCGATGCCGGTGCCGATGTTGATGGGCTTGCAGTCGTGTTCGGATTCGAGGGCGGCGACGACGGATTTGGCGAGGTCGGTGACGTGGATGAAGTCCATCGACTGTTCGCCCTTGCCGTCGATGGTGGGGGCCTGGCCGGAGCGGATGCGCTGGATGAACGTGTTGATGACGCTGGTGTAGTAGGCCTCGATCTTCTGGCCGGGGCCGTAGACGTTGAAGAAGCGCAGGGCGTTCC
>NZ_KB903821.1 GCF_000379825.1 Longispora albida DSM 44784 | reverse complement strand
CCCGCTGAGCGAAAATCTGAGCTGCGCAACGCAAAAGCCCGTGTACAACCAGTACACGGGCTTCCGCGTTGCTTGTCAGATTTCCGCTCAGCGGGCCACCGCGCCTTAGATCAAAAGCAAAAGGTCAAACGCCAGGGACATTCATCTTGTACCTGAGTCTGTGCTGGGCGGGGATGCTTGATCCAGAATCATGGATTCGATGGTCGTCGAATGGCTGGAGGGTGGGGCGTGCGGATGGGCAGTCTCGGTGTGGCGCGATCAGCGCCGACCGCCTCTCCGAGAGGAAACATCGTGCGCAACCTGATCACCAAGGCCGCCCTGACCCTGGCGACCGCAGGGCTGCTGGCCGGCGGGCTGGCCGTGGCCGTACCGACCGCCGCGCTGGCCGCGGACGGCTGCACCCAGGACAGCACCGGCACGCTGGAGACCAAGGACGGTTACGCCGGCCGGATCATCCAGCTCCGGTACAACCCGAACTCCTGGTGTGCCTGGGGCCGGATCAGCAACGGCCGCCAGGGCGACCACATCTGGGTCGACCGCAGCACGGACGGCGGGCGGACCTGGCAGCAGCTCGGCTGGACGACCATCGCGGGCGCCACCAGCACGCAGCGGTACACCGAGGCGTTCTACGACGGCGGCAACTACGTGATGCGGGCCTGCGGCGACGCCGGCTTCAACACGCCGATCACCTGCACCGGCTGGCACTAGCGAGTAGTCCGCAGAGGCCCGGGTTCCGCAGGGAACCCGGGCCTCTGCCGCTGGTGGACGGTCAGGCGCGGTTGCGGGTGCTGGGCACGGGGCAGCAGATTGTTCCCGGGGCCGCTACCGTGCGGGCATGGGGATGGACGGGCTGCCGGAGCAGGAGTGCCTGATCTGTCGCAAGCACCGGGGCGAGGGGCCGCTGGCGGGGCCGGTCGTCTGGGAGGACGAGTATCTGGTGGTCACCCATCGCCCGGTGGGGGAGGACGGCACAGCAGTGCTCGGGTACCTGTTCGTGGAGAGCCGGCGGCACGTGCCCTGCCTGGCCGACCTCACGGACAGCGAGGCGGCAGCGGCCGGCCGTACAGTCCGGCGGGTGGCGCAGGCGTTGCGGGCGGAGCTGGCCACGGACTTCGTGTTCTCCGCGATCGCTGGCATGAGCCAGGCACACTTCCATCAGCACGTGTTCGCCCGCCACGCTGGCACGCCGGCCGAGTACGGATGGATGGCGGGCGATCAGTGGCCCGGTGCGCCCCGTGGCACGACGGCGGCCGTGGCGGATCTGTGCGGCAGGCTGCGGCCCTACCTCGGCAAGGACTCCGCTCAGGACTGAGCCCCTATCCATCCGGGCATTGACCTGCGTCTTTGCATTCCGGGCGGCAAGAGAAAGACAAGAATTCGGCAAGAGGACTGGCTGACACTGCTCCCCATGTCTTCTGCCGCGCGTACGTCTCGTCCGGGAACACTGTTACCGCGCATACTCGCCCTCGTACTAGGGGTTAGCACTGTACCCGCGCTGGCACCGCCGGCCGGCGCGTCGCCGAAACCGCCGTGCGGGGACGGCCTGGCCGGTCACGCCGGGGCCAGCAGCCTGGCGAAGGTGTGCGGGGGCCGGGTGGAGGTGCTGGACAGGCGCTCGGAGACGAGCCAGGTGTTCGCCCTGCCGGACGGCAGTTTCACGATGGAACTGAACGCGCTCCCCGTCCGGGCCAGGCTGGCGAACGGTACGTGGGCCGCTGTGGACACCACGCTGCGCGCGGCGGGCGGCCGGATCGCGCCTGCGGTGAGCGCCGCGGACGTGGTGTTCTCCGGCGGGGGTACCGGCCCGGCGGTCGCGCTGACCGTGCAGGGCAAGCGGGTCGAGCTGACCTGGCCGGGCACGCTGCCCGCGCCAGTCCTGGCCGGCGACACCGCGACGTACCCGGAGGTGATCCCGGGTGTCGACCTCGCACTCCGCGCCACGCCCGACGGTTTCAGCCACGTGTTCGTGGTGAAGTCCCCGCAGGCGGCGGCCAGCCAGAAGCTGTCGGAGCTGCGGCTCGGCCTCAAGGGCGGCCAGGGCGTGACCGTCCGGCAGGGCGCGGACGGCGGCCTGAGCGCGGCCGGCCCGGACGGCAAGGTACTCGCCGTCTCCAGCGGTGCCGCGATGTGGGACTCAGCAGGCAACGCCGAGCTGGCCAAGGCCCGGCCTGCGGCGTCGGCCGGTGCCGCGTCCCCGGCGTCTCCCGGGGAGCGCTCGGCTCGCAGTACCGTGCCGATGCGGCTGGATCAGGGTCAGCTCGTGCTCAGCCCGGACAAGGACTGGCTGAGGGACGCCAAGCGGGCCTTCCCCATCTACGTCGACCCGGTGTGGCACACCCCCGGCGCGACCCAGTGGGCCTACGCGAACAGCAACAACGTCAACAACAGTGACGGCCGCGCCTGGGTTGGACGGGATCCGACCAACAAGAACCTGCTGCGCTCGTACTTCCAGTTCCCGATCGACGCGGTGGCCGGCAGCACCGTCATTTCGGCGACGTTCAACACCACGTTGTCGCATTCCTACTCGTGTGGCGCGACACCGGTTTCGGTCTGGCGGTCGGGTGTCATCACGAGCACGCCGCGCAGCGCCTGGGGTATCCCCATCGGCCCGCACCTGCGGACCGAGTCGGGCAACGCCAACAAGGACGCCTGCTGGAAGGACGACATGGCCATGTCGTTCAACGTCAGCGGCGACGTGCAGACGGCTGTCTCG
This sequence comes from Longispora albida DSM 44784, assembly GCF_000379825.1. Taxonomy (GTDB): domain Bacteria; phylum Actinomycetota; class Actinomycetes; order Mycobacteriales; family Micromonosporaceae; genus Longispora; species Longispora albida. The sequence goes on along the minus strand of NZ_KB903821.1, from coordinate 87,912 downwards.
GCGCGCTGGGTCACCTACACCCTGGCCCTGACCGCCGCCGACGCCGACGGCGGCAACGAGTGGGCGGCCGACCGGTGGAAGAAGTTCCACGCCAACCCGAACCTGTCCATCAACTACAACTACGCGCCGGTGGCCTACGAGCCGTCGACGAACCCGCAGACTCCCTGCCTGACCGGCCCCGGCCGGCCGATGCTGGGCGGCTCCAGCTCCAGCCCGGTGCCCGAGGTGCAGCTGAAGGTCAGGGTGCAGGACAACGCCGACAACTCCTCGGCCACCTTCGAGCTGTCGCACACGAACGGTGCCGTCATCCTTGAGGTGAACGACGGCAGGTACCTGGCGTCGGGCTCCGAGCACCAGTGGACGATCCCCTCCGGCGTCCTGGAGGACGGCAAGACCTACTCCTGGCGGGCCCGGGGCCACGACGGTGCCCAAGCGGGCGCCTTCAGCCCGTGGTGTGAGTTCACGGTGAACTCTTCCGCTCCCAGGCAGCCGAAGGTGACCTCCGCCGAGCTCAAGCTCAGCACGGACCAGGTCATGACCCCGGTGCCGCCCGCGACAGTGAAGGCCGGCACGCCAGCGGCTGTCGTCGTGACGCCGGACAGCAACGACAAGGACATCGCGTACTACAAGTACTCGGTCGGTAACGGTGCCGCGCCCGCCTCGGCGAGCACCCGGGTGCCGGCCGCGCCGGATGGCACCGTGACCCTGCCGGTGGTGCCCGTCGTGGCGTACAACCCGCAGGATCCCCGGCTCAACGTGCTCCGGCTGGAGGCGTACGACAACGCTGGCAACAACTCCTCCTCGCTGTACTACTTCAAGGCCAATGCGGGCAGCCTGACCTCGGTCCCGGGCGACGCGACCGGTGACGGGAAGGCCGATCTGAGCGCTGTTTCCGACATCGGCGGCGGCAAGTCGGCGGTCTGGCAGTTCACACAGGCGGGAAGCTCCACTGTGGCCTCAGCCGTCCTGGAGAACTCCACCGCCACCGCCGGTCACCGGGTCGCGCGTGGCGACTTCGACAGGGACGGCCGGGTGGATGTCGCCCAGGTGGTGGCGAAGACCGGCGGCATCCAGGTGAAGCTGCTCACCTCCGACGGCAACGGCGGGGCAGAGTTCATGGTCTGGGAGAAGGACGGCTGGATCCTGGACAACGTCCGGATGCTGGCCGGCAACATCGACGGAGCCCCCGGTGACGACCTCGCCCTGATGTACAACGGCGGGACGGAGTGGAGCAGCGAGATCCTGGTGGGCGATGGCGCGTCCGGCAGCCCGCACTTCACACCGGCGCCCCACCCGGCCGGTTCCACCGAGCAGACCTTCCCGGAGTACGAGAAGGCGCAGGGCACGGGCGATGTCAACGGCGACGGCAAGGCCGACCTGATCGGCGTCACCGACGCCGGGGGCTGCAACGTGGCCGTGAAGGTCTGGACGTCGGGTCTCTGGATCAACAGGACTCCGGCGGTCAAGTGGACCAGCGCCGGCACCGCCCAGGCCGGTACCTGGTGCTGGGACAAGACCCGGGCGGCGTTCGGTGACTTCAACGCGGACGGGAAGACCGACATCGCGGTCACGTACGAGTACCCGAACTGCCAGACCGGCGTGCGGGTGTCCTACGCGAAGGCGGACGGCACGGGCTTCGGGGACTTCACCGAGCCGTGGAAGTCCCCGGCCCAGAACTGGTGCGGCGCGTCGGCGGCCCAGGCCGGTGACCTCAACGGCGACGGCAAGGCCGACCTCGGTGTGCTGGTGAACGTCTCGGGGGTGGCCGGCAGCTCCGCCGGGTACCACCATCAGCTCTGGACCTTGACCTCGTCTGGCGCGAGCCTCGCGGCTCCGGTGCTGGCCTGGGAGGGCGCGCTCGGCAACCGGCAGACCCCTTCGATCAGCATCGACGAGAACGCCCGGTACCAGCTCGTCGCCTCGCACTCTGGCAAGTGCGTGAGCGTCGCCGGTGGCACCACCAGCACCGTGCAGCTCACCCAGCAGGCGTGCTCGGCGTCGGTGCCGGAGCACACGGTCCGGATCGTCCACGCTGGAGGGTCGACGTACGCGCTGCGGCTGGGGCACGCCGACTCGCAGTGCCTGGACGTCGAGAACGGCAGCTCGGCCAGCGGGACGAGGATCGTGAACAAGGCGTGCGCGCAGACGCCGGCCAATGTCCCGCAGATCTTCACCTTCTCCTACGTCTCCGGCTTCGCGCAGCTGCAGGTCGAGATCAAGGCCATGCACTCGAAGAAGTGCGTGGCGGTCGGTGGCGCGGTGACGACGGACGGCGGGCCGATCACGCAGTGGGACTGCCTCGGCCAGGCCGACACCCGCTACGACATCCACCGGATCCCGGATGCTGTCAACGGCCTCACCGCGAGCTGGCCGATGAACGACGGCAGTGACGCCACGGGCCGCAGCGAGAACCTGACGTTCAACGGCGGGGCCAGCACTGCGGCGGGCGTGCTCAACCTGGACGGCACGGACGACTGGGCCAGCGCTCCCGGCCCAGCGATCGACGCGAACGCGAGCTTCACCGTCGCGGCCTGGGTGAAGCTGAACAGCACCACCAAGTACGCCACTGCCGTCTCACTCGAAGGCAGCCACCGGCCGGCTTTCTACCTCCAGTACAACCTGGCGGCTGGCAAGTGGGTCTTCGGCAGGTCCCGGACCGACACTGTGGGCGGTGAGGTGGACGCGGTGGCAGCCCAGGGCGCACCCCAGCTCGGCACCTGGACACACCTGGCCGGCGTGTACGACAAGACCGCTGGCAAGATCCGGCTGTACGTCAACGGCGTGCTCCAGGGCGAGGCGGCCTTCAGCCAGACCTGGCCCGCCAAGGGCAAGCTCACCGTCGGCCGGATCAAGTTCGACGACGCCCTCGGTGACTACTGGCCGGGCGGCATCGACGGTGCCGAGACGTACAACCGCGCGCTGTCCACGGCGGAGATCCTCGCGCGGAGCACCTCGTTCGACGGCTCGCAGCCGCACCAGCTGGTCCTCTCCAAGCCGGCGAACAGCGATGGGGCGGATCTGTGCGTCACGAGCCCGGCTGGTGACATCGGCCAGCAGCTCCAGCAGCAGCCCTGCGGCACGGCGCTGCTGAACAGCCAGTACAGGCTGGAGCGGATGGGCGCGACCGAGTACCGGATCACCGGCGTGCACGCCCCGGGCTGCTTCGACCTGGCGAACTGGGGTACCGCGGACGGCACGAAGCTCAGCCACTGGGTCTGCAACGGTGCCACCGCGCAGATCTTCACCATCGCGCCGGTGTCCGCGGGGGACGACCCGCTGTACGAGATCCGCCCGTGGGTCACCGGCAAGTGCATGGCCGTCACCAGGAGCAGCACGGCACCCGGGGCCAGCGTCGCCCAGTGGCCCTGCACGGGTACCTGGGAGAGCCGCCTCCACATCCGGCCCGTCGTATCAGCGGCAACGGACCCGGTGGCCACCTGGGACATGAGCGAGGACGGTGCCACGGTGCTGGCGGACGGCACCGGAGGTGCGAACGCCACCATCTCCGGCAGAGTGACGGCAGCCGGCGGCACGGCCACGTTCGACGGGACGACCGGCGTGGCCTCGGCCACCGGCCCGGTGCTGGACACGACGAAGTCGTTCACGGTGTCGGCCTGGGCGTACCTGACCAGCAACGCCGAGTCGGCCGTCGTCGTCGGCCAGGAAGGCAGCAAGCTCAACGCCTTCACGCTCAGCTACTGCAAGGGCTGCAACGCCTGGCAGCTGGAGCGGGCCGGGTCCGATGTGGACGCACCGTCGTGGCAGTACTCCCTCCTCGCGGCTGGAGCCCCGCAGCTCAGCACGTGGACCCACCTCGTCGCGACCTACGACGCCACCACAGGTACCCAGAAGCTCTACCTGAACGGCCAGCTCGCGGCCTCGAACACCTTCACGGCACCGTGGCGGGCACAGGGCCAGCTCACCATCGGCCGGGGCAAGTGGTACGGCGCGCCAGCGGCGTACTTCCCCGGCCAGATCGACGACATCCGGGTCTACCGGGTGGCGCTCGACGCGACAGCCGTCGGCGCTCTCCACACCGGCGGCCGGGCCTGATCTTCCCCTCCCAGGGTGCCCGCCAGTCCCGGCGGGCACCCTGCTTTCCCCCTCCCTCCCCCGAGGAGTCATGTTGTATTCCCATGTCCTGAGCCGGAAACGCCGGCTTCTCACCTTCGGGCTGCCAGCGGTGCTCGCGGCCGGCCTGGCTTCCACCTGGCCGGGCCTGGCGGCGGAAGCCGCACCGGCCCTGCCGAGAGCCACCCAGGCCATCTCCATTCCCGGCAGGAACGCACCCGGCAAGGGGCCGGTGCCCACCGAGGCCCCGTCGAAGCCGGTGACGGTGTCGTGGCCAGCGCCCGGTACCGCGACTGTGGATCTCGATGCCGCAGCCGCGCCCAGGGCGAGCGGCCTGCACACCATCAAGAGCAGGGCCGGCTCGCTGCCGGTCTGGCTGGCCGCACCCCGCACCGGCCAGGGCCAGGGTAAGGGCAAGGTCACTGTCGAGGTCATCGACAGGGAAGCCACGCAGCGGGCCAGGGTCAACGGCCTCCTGCTCCGGCTGAACGGCGGCACGCCCGGCCGGTCGTCCGTCGAGATCGACTACACCGGTTTCAAGGACGCGTTCGGCGGGGGCTTCGGCGGCAGGCTCCAGTTCGTCCAGCTCCCGGAGTGCGCGCTCACCACCCCGGGCGCGCCTGGCTGCCAGGGCACGCCGCTGGCGAGCACCAACAACACCAAGGCCAGCCGGCTCGCTGCTGACGTCACCCTGGGCGAGACCCAGGGCCTGGCAAAGTCTTCAGGTGTACTGCTGGCAGCGGTGGCCAGTTCCTCGTCCCCGGGCGGCGACTACAAGGCGACGCCGTTCCAGGCCTCGGCGACCTGGTCGGCCGGCGGCGCGTCCGGCGACTTCTCGTGGTCGTACCCGCTGCGGATGCCCCCGCACCCGGCCGGCCCGTCCCCGTCGGTGGCCTTCTCGTACTCCGCGCAGTCGGTGGACGGCCGGTCGCACGCCTCCAACAGCCAGCCCTCGGAGATCGGTGAGGGCTTCAGTTTCGAGCCGGGTTCGCTCTCGCGCGGGTACAAGGCGTGCTCGGAGGACGGCCAGAGCAACGTGGCCGACCTGTGCTGGGGAAGCGACAACGCGACCCTGAGCATGGCCGGGCACGGCGGGGAACTGATCCAGATCTCCGCCATCCCCGACGTGTGGCGGCCGAAGAACGACGACGGCTCCAAAGTGGAGCGCCTGACCGGTGCGGCCAACGGTGCCCCGAACGGTGAGCACTGGAAGGTCACCACAGTCGACGGCACCCAGTACTACTTCGGGCTGAACCAGCTTCCCGGCTGGACGGGCGGAGCTGAGGAGACCAGGTCGGTCTTCACCATCCCGGTGTACGGGAACAACCCCGGCGAGCCCTGCCACAACACGGCCGGCTTCGCGTCCTCGTGGTGCCAGCAGCCGTACACGTGGAACCTCGACTACGTCGTGGACCTGCACGGGAACACCATGAGCTACTGGTACGACCAGGAGAAGAACAACTACGCGCGTGCCCACACCGACAACACGGTGTCGGAGTACGTGCGTGGCGGGTACGTGAAAAAGATTGTCTACGGCACCCGCAAGGACAACAACGCCGACAGTTTCTTCGCTGGCACCGCACCGGCGCAGGTCGTCTTCACGATGGCTGGCCGCTGCGAGGCCGGGCAGCCGTGCGACCCGGCGGCGAACCGGGCCAACTTCCTCGACGTGCCCTGGGACCAGCAGTGTGACTCCAGCACGTCCTGCCCGAACGTCTACTCGGGAACGTTCTTCACGCACACCCGCCTGGCGAGCGTCACCACCCAGATCCGGGAGAACGGCTCGTTCCAGGACGTGGAGAAGTGGACGCTGAACCACATCTTCAAGGACCCGGGTGACAGTCACGAGAAGATCCTCTGGCTGAACAGCATCTCGCACTCCGGCCGGGCGAACACCACCACGCCCGACATCAGCTTCACCCCGGTCGCGATGAACAACCGGGTCGACGTGACCTCGTCGGCCAACCCGATCGTGCGGTACCGCGTCGCGGCCATCCACAACGAGTCCGGCGGCAGCCTCACCGTCAACTACACCGCCCCGGACTGCGTCCTCGGCACCAACATGCCCGCGTCACCGGAGAGCAACACCAAACGCTGCTACCCGGCGAGCAACGGCACCAAGCTGGAGTACTTCCACAAGTACCTCGTGTCCTCGGTCAACGTCGTCGACGACGTGGGCGGCGCGCCAAGCGTGCTCACGACGTACACCTACAAGGGTGACCCGGCGTGGCACTACGACGAGGGCGAGTTCACCCCGGAGAACCGCAAGACGTACGGCCAGTGGCGCGGCTACGGCCGGGTCCGCACCGAGAGCGGCACACGGGACGGCACGCAGGCGCAGAGCGACACGATCTACTTCCGGGGCATGCACGGCGACCGCCTGCCCGGCGGCACCACCCGGACGGTGTACCTGGACGCGGAACCGGACTTCGGCACCCCGGCCATCCTCGACCAGCCCTGGCGGGCCGGGGCGACCCGGCAGACCATCACCTACGACGGCGTCGGCGACACCGCGCCCGTCGCGGCCAAGACCCTCGAAGAACCGTGGGAGCACGGCCCGACCGCGACCCGTACCCGCAACGGCGTCACGGTCAACGCCTACGTCACCGGCCAGAAGAGCAGCACCACCAAGCAGGCGCTGAGCGGCGGCCGTGGCTGGCGGACCACCCGGGTCACGAACACGTTCGACACGACCGCGGGCCTTCCGCCCGGCCGGATCATCGCCGTCGACGACGAGGGCGACACCACGACCACGGCGGACGACACCTGCACGCGGACGGCGTACGCCCGCAACGACGGGCTCTGGATCCACGACCGGGTGGTGCAGACGGAGTCGTTCTCGGTGAACTGCCAGACCACCCCGATCCTGAGCCAGCACCTGATCGGCGGCTCGCAGACGCTCTACGACGGCGCGACGTCCTACGGCACCACGGTGTCGAAGGGCGACGTGACCGAGACGAGGGAACTCACCGGCGTCACCACCCAGGCCGTGTACTCGACGAAGGCCACGGCCAAGCACGACGCCCACGGCCGGGTCATCGAGACGGCCGACGTGCGGGGCCGCAAGAACACCACGAAGTACACCCCGCTGACCGGCGGCCCGGTGACAGCCGTGAAGGTGACCAACGCGGCTGGCTGGGCGCTCAACACCACCCTGGACCCGGCGTGGGGCACGGCGCTGACCGCCGTGGACGTGAACAACCGCAGCACGAAGACCACCTACGACGGCCTCGGCCGGCTGACGGCTGTCTGGCTGCCGGACCGCTCACCGGCCCAGATCCCGAGCATGAAGTTCAGCTACAACCTCCAGCGGACCGGCGGCCCGAGCTACAGCCGGACCGAGAAGCTGAACGCGGCAGGCAACGGCTACATCGACAGCTACGCGATCTACGACGGCCTTCTCCGCGCCCGCCAGACCCAGACGGCCGGCGTGGGCGGCGGCCGGATCCTGACCGACACGCACTACGACGGGCGCGGCCAGACCAAGTACAGCAACCAGCCGTACTACAACAACAGCGCGCCCTCCGGCTCCCTGCACATCCCGGCGAGCGCGGTACCCGGCCAGACCGAGGCGGTGTACGACCGGCTCGGCCGCGTGACCGCCTCGATCTTCCGGGCGAACGGCACCGAGAAGTTCCGGACCACCACGGCTCACCACGGTGACCGGGTGGACACGACCCCGCCGGACGGCGGCACGGCCACCTCCGTGTGGACGGACCCCCGGGGCCGGACGACGAAGCTCGGCCAGTACAAGGTGGCCACCCCGACGGGTGCCTACGACGAGACGCTGTACGAGTACGACAACGCCGGGCGGCTCAACAAGATCACTGCGCCGGGCGGGGCCGTCTCGACCATCGGGTACGACATCGAGGGCCGGAAGTACACCTCCACCGACCCCGACGCCGGGACCTCCACGTACACGTACGACGACGTGGACCAGCTCACGTCCACAACGGATGGACGCGGCAAGAAGGTCGCCTTCGAGTACGACACGCTCGGCAGGCAGGTCGCCACGTACGACACGGTGATCGGCGGCACGAAGCTCACCTCGGCCACCTTCGACACCCTGCTCAAGGGGCAGCCGGCCTCGACGACCCGCTGGGTCGGCGGCGCGGCGTACGTCAACGAGGTCACCGGATACGACGCGCTCAACCGGGTCACCTCGGCCAAGCTCGTCATCCCCGCGGCCGAGGGCAACCTGGCGGGGGAGTACGCCTACTCGTCCACCTTCAACGCCGACGGCTCGGTGGCCACGGCCACCCTGCCCGTCACGGGTGACCTGCCGGCGGAGACCCTCACCTACGGCTACAACAACGCAGGCCTCCCGACGACCCTGAACGGGCTGAGCAGCTACGCGCTGTCGACCAGCTACGACGGGCTCGGCCTGATGGGCACGCTGAACACCTCGGCGGGCGGCCGGACCCTCACCCAGATCTGGGAGTACGAGACCGGCACCAACCGGGTGACCCGCCACGCCGCGTACGAGGACGCGACAGCCACGGTCTACCGCAACCTCAACGTCAGCTACAACGCGGCCGGCAACATCACGGCGCTCAAGGACAAGACGAACCAGTACGGCGCCGGTCCCGACGACAACCAGTGCTTCAAGTACGACTACCTCCAGCGCATCAAGGACGCCTGGACTCCTGCCAGCGGCAGCTGCGACACCACCCCGTCGCTCAGCGCGCTCGGCGGCCCGGCCAAGTACTGGACGACCTGGACCTACGCGGCCAACGGCAACCGGCTGACCGAGGTCAGGAAGTCCACCTCGGGCAACGTGACCAGCACCTACGCCTACAACACCGGCCAGCCGCACACCGTGAAGTCCGTGACCCGCTCCGGCGCGGCGACCGGTGTCGACAACTACGGCTACGACACGGCAGGTAACACGACCAGCCGCCCCGGCGCGCCCTCGGCACAGACCCTGACCTGGGACGTCGAGGGCAACCTCGCCGAGCACAAGGACAACGGCAAGACAGCCACCTTCGTCTACGACGCGGGCGGCAACCGCCTGATCCGCCGCGACTCCGCCACAGCCGCGACCCTGTACCTCGGCGGCGCCGAGATCCGGATCGACGGCACGTCGAAGAAGGGCACCCGGTACTACAGCCACGCCGGCCTGACCATCGCCAGCCGGACGGGCGACGGTGTCACCTGGCTCACGGCCGACCACCAGGGCACCAGCCAGCTGTCCATCGGCAACAGCTCCTGGGACGTCAAGAAGCGCTACCAGACCCCCTTCGGTACCGACCGCGGCCCGTCCGTGACCTGGGGCGACGACAAGAGCTTCCTCGGCGGCACCAAGGACCCGAGCGGCCTCGTCCACCTCGGAGCCCGCGAGTACGACGCGGCCACCGGCCGGTTCGTCTCCGCTGACCCCCTGGTCGACTTCAACGACCCGCAGCAGATGAACGGCTACGCCTACGCCAACAACTCACCCATCTCCAAGTCGGACCCCAGTGGTCTCCTGTGGAGGGACGACGACGGCAACTCCTACCACACCCAGACCCACGAGTCCCTCACGGACAACGAGGAAGACACCTACGACGGCAACGACGTCGTCGACGAGCAGAGCTACGACAACGGCCTGACGCTGCGGATCTACAAGGACGGGACGGCCCGCCTCGGCGGCATCGAGTTCGACCCGACCCTGTTCCCCGACGTCTACATGTTCGCCTACCACGCAGACAAGCGGTACGGCGAGTTCATGAAGGGCCACCCGGACGCCCGCCCGCAGGTCGCGGTACTGCTTGGCATGACGCAGGCGTGCAAGGCCGACAACAGGGAAGCCAAGTGCGACGCCGTCGAGTTCGTGATGCGCACCCTGGACAAGCAGTACTTCAAGACCCAGGGCACGGACAACGACTCCGTGATCGAAGGCGCGATCGTCAACGCTGAGTACCGGCTCGGCGGACGCAAGGGCAAGATCAAACCGCCGAAGTTCAATGTGGCCCTGGCCCGGCAGAAGTCCCGGTTCAAGCCGAAGGCGCCAGAAGGCGGCGGAAGCTGCGACAACAGCTTCGAGGGCGACACGCCGGTACTGATGGCCGACGGCACCACCAAGCCGATCGAGTTCGTGGCCGTCGGCGACGAGGTGATGGCCACGAACCCGGAGACGGGCGAAACCGTCGCCAAGGCCGTCGAGTACCTGCACCTCAACGCCGACAAGGCTTTCACGGACCTGACAGTCACGATCGACGGCAAGCCGGCCGAGATCAAGACAACCCAGGAACACCCGTTCTGGGACGTCACGGCTCACGAGTGGATCGTGGCCAGCCAGTTCCCCGTCGGCCACGAACTGCTGACGTACGACGGCCGCAAAGCCTTCCTCGCCGGCTCCACCAACTACACCGGCCTCAAGCCGATGTTCAACCTCACGGTCGCAGACATCCACACGTACTACGTGGTGCTGTCATCGCCGGTCCTGGTGCACAACGACGACTGTGATGATGAGTATCTGTACCGCGGGATCTGGCCTGATCATCCGCAGTATGAAGATGCTAAAGCTGGGAATGCGGTCCCAACGGGCTGGGGGCAGCCAGGCCCCAAGCTCACTCCCGAAGAGCATAATGGCGGTGTGAATGGGCTGAGTGACCTTGTCTCCTGGACGACAAGCCTCAAGCTGGCAAAAGAGAGGGCTAAGGGGGGCGTGGTTCTTCGAATTCCACGTAATGCCTATAAGACGGTGAAGTCGCCCGACTATTTTGGTGAGCAGGAAGTTTTCGTCTACGGGCCGGTCTACGGGGCGAAGAGGTTGCAATGACTAACGTGATGATGCTCCCAGCCAGTGAACTTGTCCGGCTTCTGGAGCGCACTCCGCAATGGGAAAATGAGGAAATCAGGCTGAACTGGCGCGCAGCGCTAAAGCTGGACGAGAAAATCCGGTTCTGGATGACGAGTCGGCAGCAACTCGAGTTGCTGTATCGGGAAAGGCTGCAGCGATCGCTGGAGGAAGGGCAAGTCGAAGTATCGGATTGCCTGGCCGAGGCGCTAGGAAAGTTGGAGAATTCCCGGCAGGAGGAAATCGCCTTCGCGGTTATTGGCGAGAAGGATCGCGGTAGCTTCGTGTGGTTGACGAGCGACATGTCCGACGTTGTCGCGTACTTCCAGCTCGAAGTGAGCGGAAGTTAGAAGCCGGATGGGTACCGCACTCAAGCGGTACCCATCCGGCAGGCCTGGGAGCCCGGACTTCTCTCTCTAATGGACGATCAGGAGTACTTCACCGTCACGTCGCCCGATCCCGTCGTAGCCGTGATCGCCCGGTTGCTCGTCGAGTCGACCTTCACTGTCACGTCCTGCTTGCCGGACTGGGTGCTGGTCTTGACGTTGTAGCCCTCGTCGCCCTTCGGCAGGCTGACCCGGATCGCGTCGGAGCCGGTCTTCACCTTCACGACCGACGGGGCGGTGCCGTAGGTCAGCTCGACGGTGCCGGAGCCGGTGTCGATGTCGATCTCGCCGTTCTTGAGGGACGTGCCCTTCACCGGGCCAGCACCGCTCTTCACGCCGACCTTGCCGCCGCTCAGCCCGTCGAGCGTGATGTCGCCGGAGCCGGTGTCGATGGCCACGTCCCCGCTCAGGCCGCGCACGGTCACGTTCCCCGCGCCGGTCTTGGCGTTGACGGTCACGCCGGCCGGGACCTTGAGGGTGTAGTTGGTCTCGCAGTTCTCCGGGTCGCCCGGGCACTTGGAGGTGATCCGGAGCGTGCTGCCCGACCACTCCTCCTTGTACGTCGGCTTCTCGTTCTTCCACTGGAGGTCGCGGTCGACGCCGACCTCGCCGTCCGTGCCGCTGGAGATGGTGATGTCACCGGAGAACAGGTCGAGCTCGATCCGGTTCGCTGACTGGCTGTAGGACTGGGTCTCGGACTTCTTGCTGACCTCGGTGGAGCCGCGGAGGAAGAACCATCCCGCCGCGCCGCACACCACGAGTGCTCCGACAGTGGCGAGGATGCCGCCGGTCAGCCAGGACTTCTTTGCGGACATTGTGCTCCCCTTCAGGAGTTCAGGTAGCGCAGGACGGCGAGCACCCTGCGGTGGTCTGTGTCGGCGGCCGGCAGCTGGAGCTTGGTGAAGATGCTGTTGACGTGCTTGGCGACCGCTGAGTCGCTGACGAACAGCGCCGCGGCGATCGCGGAGTTGGAGCGGCCCTCCGCCATCAGCTTGAGGACCTCGCGTTCACGCGGGGTGAGCGCCTCGATCGGGTCACGCCGGTTGCGGACCAGGATCTGCGCGACGACCTCCGGGTCCAGTGCCGTGCCGCCAGCCGCCACGCGGCGCAGGGCGTCCAGGAACTCGATCACGTCGGCGACCCGGTCCTTGAGCAGGTACCCGACGCCGCTGGTCTCCTTCGACAGCAGCTCGGCGGCGTACCGCTCCTCCACGTACTGGCTGAGCACCAGGACCGCCGTCTCCGGCCATTTCCTGCGCACTTCGATCGCCGCTCGCAGGCCCTCGTCGGTGAACGCCGGAGGCATCCGCACGTCGAGCACGGCCAGCTGCGGTTCGTGCTCCTCGACGGCTGCCAGCAGCGCGTCGGCGTCACCGACGGCAGCCACCACGTCGAAGCCCGCTCCGCTGAGCAGTCTGACCAGGCCCTCCCTGAGCAGGACCGAGTCTTCGGCGATCACAGTGCGCACGGTAGCTCCACAACGAGTAGGGTCGGCCCGCCTGCCGGGCTGTCGATGGTCATGGTTCCGTCCACCGAGCCGACCCGCTGCTTGAGGCCGCGCAGGCCTGTCCCGTTCGCCGGGTCGGCTCCGCCGCGCCCGTCGTCGGAGACGATGATCCGCAGCGTGCCGTCGGAGGTCTCCTCGACGACCACGTCCACCCGGCTCGCCTCCGCGTGCTTGGCGACGTTGGCCAGGGCCTCGGAGACGACGAAGTATGCGACGGTCTCGACGGTCCTCGGCGGGCGGTGGGGCAGCTCGGCCAGCAGCCGGACGGGGACGGGGGAGCGGGCGGCGATGCCGGACAGCGCCGCGTCCAGCCCGAGGTCGTCGAGGACGGCGGGGTGCAGGCCGCGTACCACGTCCCGCAGTTCCTGCAGTGCCGTCTTCGCTTCCTCGTGTGCCTGCTCGATCGCCTGCTTGGCGTGGTCGGGTACGTCGGTCATGGTGGTCCTGGCCAGGCCGAGGTTCATGGCGAGGGAGACGAGCCGCTGCTGTGTGCCGTCGTGCAGGTCCCGCTCGATCCGCCTCCGCTCGGAGTCGGCCGCGTCGATCACTTCCGCCCGGCTGGCGGACAGCGTGACGACCTTCCTGGCCAGTTCCTCGCTGCGGCTGGGCGCCAGGAGCGCTGTGCCGAGTGCTGTGTCGAGCTGGCTGGCCAGCCCGGCGACCCAGGGTGCCGCGAAGAACATGATCAGGCCGAGGACGGTGAGCGCTGCCAGTGCCGCCGGGTTGCCGGTGTAGTCGGCCAGAATGGACTTCTCCGGCAGCGACCAGGCATACAGCGCGATCGTCGCGAGCAGCACGCCGCCGACCCAGAAGCCCGCGACCACCGCGAAGGCGATCGAGCTGGTGATCCCGGAGAGCAGGTGGTAGCCGACCTGCCGCCAGGTACCGGAGCTGCGCGTGTCAGCCCACAGCCTGCCCAGCCAGCCGCCCTCCACTGTGGTGCGGTGGATCGGCTCGAGTTCCGCGCCGGTGAAGGCTTCGAGTCGTCCGCGCTGCCACGAGGTGAACAACCGGGCGAAGGAGAACGTCAGGGCCAGGAACGGTACGGCGAAGACGAGCGTGACCGCCAGGAGCGCCACGGTGAAGGTCAGCGAGTAGATGACCGTCCACGCGATCAGGGCGATCAGGAACCCGGTCACCACGTTCGCGGTGCTGAGCCAGGCCTGCGGCGTCCACGGTGCACGCAGCAGCGTGACCAGAGCGCCGTCACCCGGTAGGGGATTTCCCGTTGGGGGCTTCGAGCCCGTTGCTGTCGTCATGTCATGACCCTAGGAACTGGCAGCGTGGCGGACCATGAACCGCGATCCCGGCTTTTGCTGTACCTAGCACCACCCCGGAAACGGGCCGGAGCGCTACTGACTCGGATGCCCCGCCCGGGCGAAGCTCGGACCCATGATGACACGACTTGGACAGTTCTGCTTCCGCCGCCGCTGGTGGATCCTGATCACCTGGCTGGTGGTCATGGTGGCCGGCGCGACGGCCGTCGGCCCGCTGTTCGACAACATGGGCGACGCCAACAACCTCAAGGGCACCGAGGCCGGCCGGGCCGTAGACGAGATCAAGAAGGGCCTCGACCGGGGCGTGGAGTACCTGGTCCTGGTGGACAAGGTGGACGCGGAGGCCGAGGCCACCAAGACCACGCTGAACACCGCGATCGCCGAGACCAAGAACATCCCCGGCGTCAAGGACGTCTCCGGGGCCCGCCCGGCAGCCGACAGCAAGGCCGTCGTGGTGGTGGTGACGCTGGCCAAGAGCAAGAGCCAGTTCAAGCCGTTCACCGACTCCAAGGAGCGGATGCTCAAGCTCAAGACGGAGCTGCCGGGTTCCACGGTGGAGTTCGGCGGCGGTGACCTGATCGGCGACCAGTCCAACGACGCGGTGCAGGAGGACCTGAACCGTGCCGAGATGTTCTCCCTGCCGATCACTCTGATCGTCCTGCTGTTCGTCTTCGGCGGGATCATCGCGGCAGGCCTGCCGGTGATCGCCGCGCTCGGCACGATGCTCGGCGCGACCGGCATCCTGCTCGGGTTCTCCGGGTTCGTCGATCTCGACGCCAATGTGGTGACCGTGATCGCGCTGCTCGGCCTGGGCCTGTCGATCGACTACGGCCTGCTGCTCGTCGCCAGGTACCGGGAAGAGCTCACCAGCACCGACGACCGCCTGGAGGCGCTGGGCAGGGCCTGGGGCACCGCCGGCCGGACGATCTTCTTCTCCGCGCTGACCGTGGCCGCGGCCCTGACCGGCCTGTTCGCCTTCAACATCGGGCGTCTGCAGGCGCTGGCCGCGGCCGGCATCGTGACCTCGCTGCTGGCCATGCTGGCCGGCCTGACCTTCACCGCCGCGCTGCTGGGCCTGGCGGGCAAGAAGATCAACCCGTCGAAGAAGCAGCTCGCCCGGGCCGCCGAGGCCAAGGCCGCCCGCGACAGCGGCGACGAGATCGGCGAGCGGGACGCGATGGAGGCCGGTTTCTTCGCGAAGCTGGCCAAGGGCACCCAGCGGTACCCGGTGCTGGTCATGGCCGGCTGCGTGGTCGTGCTGCTCGCGATCGCCGCTCCGCTGCTGCACATCACCATCAAGGAGCCGCAGCTGGAGGGCCTGCCGCGCAGCATCGAGGCTGTCCGGGTGGCCGACACCATGAACACCCGCTTCGGCCAGACCACCCAGGCTGCTGTCCGGATCCTCGCCCGGACCGACACCGCGAGCCTGGACAGCTACGCCACCCGCTGGTCGGGTGACCCGGCGGTGCTGCGGGTCGAGAAGGCCAGCAAGTACACCTCGGACCTGTCCACAGTGGTGCTCGCCGTGAAGGGCGACGGCCAGGACAAGGCGGCACAGGCGCTCGTCGGCCGGCTGCGCGCCGACCGCCCGGCCGGGGTCGAGTCCTGGGTGATGGGTGACGCCGCGAAGCTGATCGACCTCAACCAGCGGCTCCGCGACGGCCTCCCGCTGTCGATCGCGATCACGGTGATCGCGATGTTCGTCCTGCTCTACCTGATGACCGGCTCGGTGGTCATCCCGCTCAAGGCCATCGTGATGAACCTGCTGTCGCTGGGCGCCACGTTCGGCGTGCTGGTCGCGGTGTTCCAGGACGGCTGGCTGGCCGGCCCGCTGGACACCCTGACCGTCGGGGGCCTGAGCCCCTACATGATCCTGATCGTGTTCGCCTTCGCCTTCGGCTTCTCGATGGACTACGAGGTCTTCATCCTCGGCCGGATCAAGGAGTACTACGACCAGGGCAAGGACCCCGACACCGCCGTGCGCTACGGCCTGCAGAAGAGCGGCTGGATCATCACCTCCGCGGCCCTGCTGATGCTGATCGTGTTCGCCTTCTTCGCCGCGGCGAAGATCGGGCAGATCGAGCAGATCGGCCTGGGCCTGTTCATCGCGGTACTGATCGACGCGACCCTGGTCCGCTGCCTGCTCCTCCCGGCCACCCTGACCCTGCTGGGCCGGGGAGCCTGGTGGGCACCTGGCCCGCTGCGCAAGCTGCACGACCGGTACGGCCTGCGTGAGGCCCCCGAGGCCCCGGCGGCCCCCCGCGCGCCGGAGCCGGCCAGCGTCGCCTGACGTTCCACCCGGGACGAGCCGGCCGGTGAGGGGGTCCCGCCCTCACCGGCCGGCACCGTCACGTACCAGGGAAGAACACGTACTACAGGGAAAATATAGGTACCGGCCGAGACTGGCCACATGATGTGGAAGCCTCTGGAGATCACCCCGGCGGAGGCCGGAGCCGACGCGAGCGCCGAGGGCCTCGGCGGCTACCTGGACGGGCTGGCCGGCCTCGGCGACCTGCTCACCGAGCACAAGGCCCTGGTGTTCCGGGGCTTCGGCGTGACGCCAGCGACCCTGGAGCCGGTGATGGACCGGCTGCTGCCCAACCGCCTGGCCTACGTGCACGGCAACTCGCCCCGCACCAAGGTCGGCGCGAACGTGTACACGTCCACCGAGTACCCGCCAGAGTTCACGATCTCGATGCACAACGAGCTGTCCTACGCCGCGCACTGGCCGGAGCGGCTGCTGTTCTTCTGTGAGATCGCCGCGGAGACGGGCGGGGCGACGCCGGTCGTCGACGCGCAGCTGTGGCTGGAGCTGCTCGACGAGGAGGTCCGGCAGGCCTTCGCGGCCGGCGTCCGCTACACCCAGAACCTGCACGACGGCCTGGGCCTCGGCAAGAGCTGGCAGGAGACGTTCGAGTCGCAGGACAAGGCCGAGGTCGAGGCGTTCCTCACCGGGTCCGGCGCGACCTGGGAGTGGACGCCGGACGGCCTGCGGGTCAGCCAGGTGCGCCCCGCCACGGTCAAGCACCCGGTGACCGGGGCCGAGGTCTGGTTCAACCAGTCAGACCAGTGGCACCCGGCGGCGCTCGGCGACGAGACAGCCAAGGCCCTCGCCGAGATCCTCGCCCTGGAGGAGCTGCCGCAGTCGGTGACCTTCGCCGACGGCACGCCGATCCCGGCGGAGTACGTCCTCCAGGTCCGTGACCGCGCGCTGGAGGCGGCCGTGGACGTGGACTGGCTGGCCGGCGACCTGCTGCTGATCGACAACGTGCTGGTCGGGCACGGACGCAGGCCGTACACGGGCTCCCGCCGCGTGCTCGTCGCGATGTCGGACTGACGTTCGCCGGACTGATAGGAGAGATCATGAGCATGCTTCCGGCACTGGTCGAGGCAGACGGAACCGGCGTCATCGAGCGGATCGGCGCCGAGCGCGCCCAGATCCGCAAGCTCCTGCACGAGCGGGGCGCGGTGCTGTTCCGGGGCTTCGAGGTCGGCGGGGTCGACGGCTTCGACGCCGTGGTCCGGGCGCTGTCCGGGCAGCCGCTGACCTACTCGGAGCGTTCCTCGCCGCGCAGCACGATCAAGGGCCAGGTCTACACGTCGACGGACTACCCGCCGGCCGAGGAGATCTTCCTGCACAACGAGAACTCCTACCAGCAGGTCTGGCCCAACACCCTCTACTTCTACTGCATCGCCCCGCCGGAGACCCGTGGCGCGACCCCGCTCGCCGACATCCGCGAGGTGTACCGGTCGATCGACCCGGCGATCCGCGACGAGTTCGCCCGGCGCGGCTGGATGGTCGTCCGGAACTTCCACGACGGCTTCGGTACCCGCTGGCAGGACGTCTTCGGCACGGACAACCGGTCCGAAGTGGAGGAGTACTGCTCCAGCCGGGGCATCACCACCGAGTGGCGGGGCGAGGGCCTGCGCACCAGGGCCGTCCGCCGCGCCGTGCACCAGCACCCGCTGAGCGGGGAGACGGTGTGGTTCAACCACGCGACGTTCTTCCACGTGACGACGCTGCCGCTCGACCTCCAGCAGGGCCTCCGCGAGGGCTTCGGCGAGGAGGACCTGCCCACCAACACCTACTTCGGTGACGGCGGCCGGATCGACGACGAGGTGCTCGACCACCTGCGGGCCTGCTACCGCCTGGCGTCCACCCGGTTCGACTACCACCGCGACGACGTCCTCGTGGTCGACAACATGCTCGTGGCCCACGGCCGCGAACCCTTCACGGGCCCCCGCAGGATAGCCGTAGCGATGGCCGAGCCGTCTCAGTAGTGCCGGCCCGCTGAGAACGACGATGCGCGCGTTGGCGGGCCTTCTGCATACAACACCGGTATGCAGAAGGCCCGCCGCCTTCGCCTCGCCGCCCTCAGCGGGCCACCTCAGGTCAGATCAAGAGCGAATCTGCTAACGCAGATTACTGACGAGATGGTGCAGCAGCTCCGCCTGTGCTGCCATCAGGTAGAAGTGGCCGCCGGGGAAGACGCGGGTCTGGAGGCCCCCGGTGGTGAGCTCGCCCCAGGCCCGGATGGCCGGCACCGGGCAGCCGGGATCACTGATTCCCGTGTACCCGATGACGGGCGTCGCGATCTTCGGCGGCGCGGCCGGCCGGTAGCCGTCGATGAGCCGGTAGTCGGCGCGGAGCGGGGGCAGCACCACCTCCCGCAGGTCGGCGTCGTCCAGCGAGGCCGTGCCCTCGAAGCCGAGCGCCCTGACCTCCGCCAGCAGCTGCTCGTCGTCCCGCTCCGGTACGGGGCCGGGCGGCGTCAGGTGCGGCGCGATCCGGCCGGACACGAACAGCCGCGCCGGCCGGGTGCCCGCGCTCTCCAGCCGGTGGCAGACCTCGTACGCGACGCTGGCGCCCATGCTGTGCCCGAAGAGCGCGACCGGCCCGGCCGGGATGGCTTCGGTGATCGCGTCGGCCAGTGTGGCCATGTCCTCGGCGGGTGGCTCGCTGAGGCGTTCCTGGCGGCCGGGGTAGCACACCGCGTGCAGCTCCACATCGGACGGCAGCGCCGCGGCCCACGGGCGGAAGAAGTTCGCCGTGCCGCCGGCGTGCGGGAAGCAGACGAGCCGGACCCGGGGCCGGGCCGCCGGCCGGTACACCCTGAGCCAAGGATTGGTCATGGCCGGAGAGCCTATCCGGGTGCGACCGGCCACAGTGGACCCGTGGGCTATGGCTTGTCAAATTTTGTCGTCATATTGGCGGAGACTCCGCGCCCTGAGCTGCGAGGCTGTCGGAATTCCGTCACCTTTACCAGCTATTCAGTGAGGCTGGCGTTAATCCGTGATGACAGCGGATGCCTCCCGGTCCGCCCTGCGAAAGTCCACAGTGGCTCATCTGGCCCTTGTGCTGCGCAAAGTCCCGTATAGAGAATTCGTTTCATGTTACGCCCGGCTTGTTACCCGCCGGTTGTCCCTCGGGAGTTCGGCCGGAAGCCGCGCGAAGTTGCCCCTACGCTGTCGTTTCATGGCCTGATTGCTGGCATGGCTGGGCTAAAGTCTGTCCCGTCCAACCTGCGACATGTGTCGATGTGTGACCGGGGGAACGATGCTCAAAGCCCTGGGGCTCGATCGCCTAGCCGAGTCCGTATATCTGGCACTTCTCAGAAGGCCCGACTCCGGCCTGTCCGACATCGTCGGGCAGCTCGGCGCCGACGAGGCCGCCGTCCGCGCTGCCCTCGACGACCTCGCCCGGCTCCAGCTGCTCCGGATGTCCTGGGAGGATCCGGAAGCGATCCGCCCGGTCAGCCCGGAGGTCGGCCTGGCCGCGCTGCTGGCCAGGGAGCAGACCGAGCTGGCCCGCAGGCACCTGGAGATCGAGGAGAGCCGCGCGGCCGTGGCCCGGCTGCTGGCCAGTCACGCCGAGCTGCGGCCGAAGATGGAGGACCCGGAGGTCGAGCGGCTGATCGGCATCGACGCGGTCCGTGACCGGCTCGTCGAGCTGGCCTCGTCCTGCCGCTGGGAGGCGTGCTCGCTGATGCCCGGCGGGGCCCAGTCGGCGGCCAGCCTGGAGGCCAGCAGGCAGCTCGACGCCGACGCGATCTCCCGAGGCGTCCGGCTGCGCACCGTGTACCTCGACAGTGTCCGCAACGATCCGCCGACGATGGCGTACGCGAAGTGGCTCCGCGAGCTGGGCAGCGAGGTCCGCACGGCCCCCACGCTGCCGCTGCGGATGCTGATCGTCGACCGGGAGCTGGCACTCGTGCCCGTCGACAGCGAGAGCAACAGCGGCGCGCTCCTGCTGTCCGGCCAGGGGATCGTCACCGCGCTCGTCGCCCTGTTCACGACCGTGTGGAACACCGCGCTGCCACTGGGGTCCAGCCCCGTGCGGGACGACAGGGGACTGTCCACACAGGAGGAGAACGTGCTCAAGCTGCTGGGGGACGGGCACACCGACGAGGTGATCGCCCGGCAGCTCGGCGTGTCCGTCCGTACCGCCCGGCGGATCACCGCAGACCTCATGCAGCGGCTCGGCGCGCGCAGCCGGTTCCAGGCGGGGGCGTTGTCGGCGGCCCGTGGCTGGATCAGGCCGGAGGAGATGTCCTGAGTGCTGGTGTACTGCCTCAGAGGGTGCTGCTCGACAGCACGCACCACTGCGGCCCGCCCGGCAGCGTGGCCATCGTCCGGCGGATCAGCTGGTGGGCCAGCATCGTGGCTGACCAGTGGTCGGTGGCCGTGATGTAGAGCGAGAAGGCCGCCCGGTCCGGCCTGGTGTCCAGGTAGCTGTGCTCGACCCGGTCGGAACCCGCCGTACTGGCGCGCAGCGCGCCGTCCAGCGCACCCGTGCACAGGGTCTGGCCGGGCGTCCCGACCACGATCACGACGAGGAACATGCGCGCACCACGCTTCCGGTGTCCCGTGGCTGGCCGGTGTCGGAACCCTTACACCACAGGGTGAATTTCGAAGCTCTTTTTTCGTCGTACGTCATCGTCAGTTTGCCGACTCGTTGTATTGTCGCTGGCGAATGTGACGTAAGGAAAGTGGTCACTTCCTGCCTCGTTCCGGTAATGGCAGCAACCTGCCAGCCCCCGCCCGGCTGACAACTGCCTGCAAACGCAGGTTGCTGCCACTCGCCAGGTAGTGACCTCACGCGTATTTCACTGTACGAATAAGAGTGACGATGCTGAAAACTTGCATGAGGAGGGAATGCAACAATGCGCAAGATCAGTAGGGTCGCGATCATGTTCGCCATCGTGATGGCGGCGGCCGCAGGCTTCACAGCGGCGAGCAGTGACGGTTTCGGCTGGGACGAAAGGCCGTCTGTGCAGGCAGGATTCGGCTGGGACGTGATCGAGGCCCAGTCAGCCACGCTGTGATGTCCCCCGTTCCTACCGCGTCTACGAGGCAGGGTGGCACAACGATGGATTTTCGTATCCTCGGGCCGGTGGAGGTCTGGAACAACGGCGAGGAGATTCCGCTCGACGGCTCCAAGCAGCGCACGGTGCTCGCCGCGCTGCTACTGGCAGGCGGGCGCATGCTTTCCGATTCTCACCTGTGCGCTCTGCTGTGGGGAGAGAATCCACCGGCGACATTCAACGCGCAGTTGTACACCTACGTTTCACGGTTGAGAAAATATCTGGGCGACGGGGTGAACATTGTCCGTCGCAGGCCCGGATACCTGATAAGGATCAAGCCGGGTGAGCTCGACAGCGAGGAATTCGACCGGCTGAGCCGGGCGGGCCGCGAGGCCCTGCGGCTCGGCAGGTACGCGGAGGCCGCCCGCCAGCTCGGGGCGGCTCTGGAGCTGTGGCGCGGCCCCGCGCTGGCCAACGTGACAGAGTTCCTGGCCGACACCCAGTCGTACCGGCTGGAGGAGGCCCGGATGGTCGCCCTCGAGTGCCGGATCGAGGCCGACCTGGCCCTCGGCAGGCACGTGCAGCTGCTGTCCGAGCTCACCGGCCTGGTCGCCGAGCGGCCACTGCACGAGGGCCTGCGGATCCAGCTGATGCGGGCGCTCTGCGATTCCGACCGGCAGGCCGACGCCCTGGGTGTGTACCAGGACGGCCGCCGGGTGCTCGCCGAGGAGCTGGGCATCGACCCGGGCCGGGCACTGTCCGAGGCGTACCGGGCGATCCTGTCCGGTGGCAGCACGGGGCTGGTGCCGGCCCAGCGCCGCCACGAGGTCGTGGCCCTGGGCAGGTGAGCAGGCGGCAGGGTCTCGCAGGTCCCGCGGCGCCCGGCCGCCAGGCACCCTCTCACGCAGCTACCGCGTCTCCAGCCCGGACGCGGTAGCTGCCTCCGTTCTGGGGGAGTCCGGGGGAGTTACGGCAGGAACGCCGTGAGCGCCCCGGCCGCGCCCAGCAGCGCGAACAGTCCCGGCCGCTGGACCCGCAGCAGCCACAGCGCGCACCACACCACCGACGGCAGCCCGAGGAACGCCGCGTAGCGCGGAAGTCCTTCGGGGCAGGCCCAGACCGTGCCTGCGAAGATCGCGATGGACACGAGCCCGATGAGCACACCGGGCACCGTCGCGAGCCTCGGCGCGACCGGGCCGCCGCTGGCGCCCAGCCGGGCTGTGGCAGCGGCGATCAGGCCGGCAGGAACCGCATGCCAGCCTCCGCCAGCCCGATCATCCCGGCGCGGAGCGCGACGCGCGTTTTCGTATCAGTTCCCGTCATTGCACTACCGCTTCCCGCCTACCGCGTCGTGCGGGCGATCTCCGTGTCCTCGGCAGGCCTGCGCTGCCCCGGGATGAGCGCCGCAGCGGCCTTCCCGCCGGCCGCGTACCACCACTTGTTGATGCGGCTGGTGAGGAAGAGGGCCAGGGCGGCGGTCGCGAAGCCAGCGGCCACGTCGACGGCGTAGTGCACGCGCAGGTACATGGTGGAGACGTAGAGCCCGAGCGCGATCGGCAGGTACGTCCAGAACAGCCGGCGCGCGTCGCGCCACATCAGCCCGAGTACCACGGTCGTCATGGCGGTGTGCAGGCTCGGGAAGGCGTCCCGCGCGCTGCCCTTCATCTTGTTCAGGGTGTCCATCAGCCCGCCGTGCCCCCAGTTCGGCAGCGGGTCCGGGTACAGGTCGGCCTGGAAGATGTAAGGCCCGACCGCAGGCACCAGCAGGTACCCGCAGTACCCGATGAACGCGGTGATCGCGATCGCCAGCGAGAAGTCCCGGAACTCCCGCATCCGCCCCCGCAGGTACTGGAGCCCGGCGTAGATCGGCGGCGCGAACGCGTAGCTCACGTAGCACAGCGTCATGAACTGGGTCATCAGCGGCGAGCCGATGTGGTCGTTGAGCCAGCGGCTCACGTCCACCCCGAACACCGCGTGGTCGATGTCGATCAGCCACTGGTCGACGACCTCCGGCCGGAGCACCGGGGTCAGGTCGTGCAGGGCCTCGTAGATCGCCATGCACGCGAACAGCGGGCTGAACTCGCGCAGCGTGCGCCCGAGGGTGACCAGCCCGGCCCTGGCCCGCTCCTTGCCCCGCAGGTCCTTGGCCCGCCAGCAGGCCCGGCCGTAGATCAGCAGGCACATGCCGAGCACGATCGCGGCCGGCCGGACGTCGCTCACCAGCCCGAGAAGCGTGGCGTAACCGTGACCGGTATAGACCATCAGGAAGACCAGCAGGACGCCGAAACCGATGAACAGGCACTCTTCTGGGCGGAGAGTGCGGCGCAGTCCAGTGATCGCCCCCGAATTCAGCATCCGGGGATCGTACTTCGCGCGATCGACGAACGTCTGGCCGGTTAATGACACGAGACGGCGCTCACCGTATTGACGTGTCGTGATATGTCACTGAGGATTCGGGCCATGCGGAAAACCCTGCGGAAAACTCTCGGCGCGCTCCTGGCCGCCACCGTCATCGTGGTCCCCGGCACCTCGGCATCGGCGGCTCCGTCCTGTTCGGACCCGTCGGCCCAGCTCACCGTCGAGGAGCAGCGCCTGGCGAAGGCGATCGGCGCCGACCCCGAGCCCGTCGCCGCCCGCCTGATCCGCTCGGGTGGGCTGAATCACATCGTGCACGCGTTCCAGCGCTCCCTCTGCCACGCCCCCAGCACCCACGTGGCGGCGACGCTCGCCAGGGCGCACGGCAGGCACCTCTGGGAGGCGGCGGTGGCCGCCCGGGGCGACGACCGCCCGCTCTACTGGGCCCGCCTCAGCATGACCGGGACGATCCGCCAGTGGCGCGCACCGGCCACAGTGGACAAGGCTGCCGTCGAACGTGAGCTGGAACACGCCTCGCGCGGCATCACGAGTAGCGAGTTCGCCCCCATGCCCGGCGTCCGGAGGCTGTTCGTATCCGGTTTTGACCCGTTCCAGCTCGACAGCGAGATCCGCCGGGCCAACCCGTCCGGGGCTGGCGTGCTCGCGCTCGACGGCCGGGTGATCACGGTCGGCGGCCAGCTCGTGCAGATCCAGGCGGCGATCTTCCCGGTCCGCTACGCCGACTTCGACGCCGGGATGGTCGAACGCGCCTTCACCCCGCACCTCGCGGCCGGCGCGCAGCTGGCCGACATCGTGGCCACGGTCAGCCAGGGCCGCCCCGGCCAGTTCGACCTGGAGGTCCACAACGGCCGCCGCCGCTCGGTCAGCTCGATCGGCGACAACAACAACATCTGGGGCGGCGGGTCCGCTGTGGCGCCGCGCGTGTTCCCCGGCGTCGGCCCCGGTGCGGAGTTCGTGCCCAGCTCGCTGCCGGTCCAGGCGATGAGCACGGCGCAGGGCGCGTTCCCCGTCAAGATCAATTCTTCGGTGTACGAGATCCCGGCCGGCCAGTCAGCCCCGGTCTTCCGCCCGGACGGCCCGACGGCCGGCTCGGTCGCGGTCCAGGGCGGCGGGGGCGGCTACCTCTCCAACGAGATCGCGTACCGGGCCAGCCTGCTCCGCGAGGCCCTCGGCGCGCCGGTCCGGGGTGGTCACGTCCACACCCCTGTCCTGAACTTCGGCCCCGGCAACACCACGGACCTGACCGACCCGGTGTTCGAGGCCGGCCGGGCATCGATCGTCACCGAGCTCGAGGCGATCCTGCGCGCGGCGGTGTAACTCCGGCGAGCCCGGCCCCGATGTTCCACGGGGCCGGGCGAACCCCTGTGACCCGATGCACATTTTCCAGTAAATACCGGTATGACTCCGGCCGGAGGCGGACGATCAGAACCGGGGACACCACCAGCCGTTCGGATTAGGTAACGTCTTTGCCAAAGCCGGGGAAAGCGTGCCCGGCTGGCGTGATTATGTAATATGCGCAGTCTCGACTTTCGATGCGACCGTCAGTAACATCCCGAGTTAATGAAGGCGTCAATGAGTTCTGTGGGTGAGCGGCTGCGCCAACTGCGAGTCGCCAAGGGTGTCAGCCAGACCGAGCTTGCCCGGGACCTGGTGTCGCCCAGCTACGTCTCGCTCATCGAGGCGAACAAGCGCACGCCCGAGCGTGAGGTGCTCGAAGAGCTGGCCAAGCGTCTCGGTGCCTCCGTCGAGTTCCTCGAGACGGGTGTGGACGCCGCTGAGCTTCAGGAGAAGCAGCTCGCCGTCCGCTACGCCGAGCTCGCCCTGGCCAACGGCCAGGTCACAGAGGCCCTCCAGCAGTTCAAGGCCCTCGCGTCGAGCAGCCTCCCGCAGATCCGCCACCAGGCGGCCTGGGGCACCGGCCGGGCGCTGGAGGCTCAGGGCGACATCACTGGCGCGATCAAGGTCGTGGAAGGACTACTCGAAGAGGCCGTAGCCGGCCGGGTGCAGGCACCCGGCTTCCTTGTCCTGCGCAACCAGCAGTGCTGGTTGTACCGGGAGGCTGGCGATCTCGGCCTGAGCATCGAGCTGGGCGAGCGAGCGCTCCAGGAGGTTCGGGACCTCGGCCTGGAAGGTACTGAGGACCAGATCCGGCTCGCTTCGACCCTCGTCGGCAGTTACTGGGAGCGCGGTGACCTGACCAAGGCGCATCTGCTCGCGGAGAAGGTCATTACCCAGGCGGAGCGGCACGGGTCGCCCCGGTCACGCGGCTCGGCCTACTGGAACGCGAGCCTGGTCGCCGAGGCTCGCGGGCAGCGCCAGCTGGCGATTGAGCTGGCAGAGAAGGCGCTGGCCCTGATGGGCGAGACGATGGACGATCGCGGCATCGTGCAGATGCGGGCCGTGCTGGCGTGGCTGCTCCTGCGCGTCGATCCGCCGCAGGTGGAAAGGGCCGAGCAGATCCTTGCGTCCTTCCAGGACCTGGTGCTTGGCGCTGGTGACGAACACCTGATCCTCAGGTATTCGACTGAGCTGGGCCGGATCCGGCTGTTCCAGGGCCGCCCAGCCGAGGCGCTGGAGCTGGCGAGCCGGATGATCGAGCGGCCATACGACGGGCGGCCGACAGATCTGGTCCGTGCGCTGCTGCTGCGTGCCCAGGCTCGGTTTGGCCTGGAGGATCCGGCGGCGGGTTCGGACTGTGCCGCAGTGGCTGACCTGCTCCGAGGGTTGTCGGGCCAGCGCCGGGCTGCGGGGCTGTGGCGAGAACTGGCGGAGACGCTACTCACCGCAGGCTGCAGGGACGAGGCCATGAACGCGTATCGCGAGCTTGCGGACTGCCTGGGTGCGAGATCCATTCCCACGCCGTCCGTCGTGGCCCCCGTGGGCAGCGAGGCGATGCCCCGCACGACGGTCTAGCGGGTGGCCTGGCCGGTCTGGTCAGCCAACTACGTGAGTCTTGGGCGAGCCGTTGCAGCAGGGCCAGTCCACGTTCGGCGCGTCAGTGGAGCCACCTGTGGGTCCGGCCAGAAGAGCGGCAGCAATCATGACAGCAGCAAGCAGGTAACGCACTGCTGTACCCCCTTTTTCTTGCGTTGACGGAACGTGCGATCAAGGTCACCACGCATAATTTCTTAGTCATAAGAGATTGTCAAGCGAACGTTCACATATCTCCCCGGTGCGTGAGTGCACCGGGGAGTTTAACGATCCCGGGCCACGAGTGGTGACCGGGTTGCTTGCAGTCGCCAAACTTTATTGGATCATGTGTTTCCGGCTGGACGCAGGGCAAACTTCGATGCTTGCCGATGGGTGTTGTCGATTGCTTCGGCCGCTTTTGCCCAGGGCGCCGTGGCGGGCGCCTCAGTCACAGGGCAGCGTGCAGGGTTGACGGAGATCCGGATCTAGAGTCATAGTCGGGTGTCATAGCCGAGGGAACTGCACAGCGGAAGGGGGCGCGCATCGGTGGAGGACCTGCTGCGGGAGCTCGACGACCAGGCTGAGGATGCCCGCCCAGTGGTCGACGTGCTGATCGACCTGTCGATCCGGGTCCGCAGGGTCGGCCAGGTGCTCGCCGGCATCTCGCGGGACGCCGAGGAGAACCTGCACGATCTCGAGGTGCTGACCCTGCTGTACCGGCTGGGTGAGCCCCACCGGGCCAGTCCCAGCCAGCTGCTCAGGCAGTTGTCCATCACGTCGGGAGCGCTGACCGGCCGTCTCGACAGTCTCGAGTCGACGGGCTGCATCCGCCGGGAGCGGGGAGTCAGGGACCGGCGGCACGTGCTGGTCGAGCTGACCCCGGCCGGGATGGATCGCATCATCCGGGTACAGAAACTGATTCAGGGGCCGAATGTGGCCGAGCTCGCCGCCGCGCTCGGTGGCGGCTGAGGTAGTAGCGGGACCTGGTCCCGGTGGTGGGGCTTGCGGCCGTCCGGGGGGTCGCAAGGCGCATCACCGGGGCCTTTTCCGCGCCGGTACCGAATAAAGTGCTTGATGGAATTGCGCGGCGCTGGAAATGAGATGGCCTGGCACTGTTCCGGAATTGGCCGGGTGAATTGTTACCCGGGCCGGTGAGAATGGTCGGCGGCCCAGGCCAGCAGGTCCGGCAGTGGCCACGTGTTGACGACGCGTTCCTGGGGCACCCCGCATTCGATGGCCCGCGTGCAGCCGTTGCCCTGCCAGCTCAGCTGGCCGGGTGCGTGCGCGTCCGTGTCGATCGAGAACAGGCAGCCCGCCTCGACGGCTTCACGAAGCAGGCGGCGCGGCGGGTCGAGCCGGTCCGGCCTGCAGTTGATCTCGACGGCGACCCCGCGCTCGGCGCACGCCGCGAACACAGCCCCGGCGTCGAAGGTACTTTCGGGGCGCGTCTTGCCGCCCGCGCGGCGTGAGCTGGGGGCCACGATCCGGCCCGTGCAGTGGCCGAGAATGTCGGTGTCCGGGTTGGCCACGGCGGCGAGCATCCGGGGCGTGAGCACGTCGGACGGGTCGCGGAGTTTACTGTGGACACTCGCCACCACAACACCCAGTTCCGCGAGGAGTTCCGGCTCCTGGTCGAGCCCGCCGTCGTCGAGGATGTCGACCTCGATGCCGGTCAGCAGCCGGAAGTCCGGGGCCAGCACGTCGTTCATGGCCGCGACCACGCCCAGCTGTTCGCGGAGCCGGTCGGGGCTCAGGCCGCGTGCGACGGTCAGCCTCGGCGAGTGGTCGGTCAGGACCAGGTACTCGTGGCCGAGCGCGACCGCGGCCACAGCCATCTCCTCGATCGGCGAGCCGCCGTCCGACCAGTCCGAGTGGCTGTGACAGTCCCCGCGCAGCGCCTCCAGGAGCGCGGACGCCTCGGGGCCGAGCTGCTGGACGGACTTCTCCTGCGCCCTGGCCAGGTACTCGGGCTCGCGGCCGGAGACGGACTCGGCGACGCAGCGCGCGGTCACGTCGCCGACGCCGGGCAGCTCGGTCAGGGTTCCGTCGGCGGCGCGCCGGGCCAGTTCCGTTGGCGGGAGGGCTGCGATGGTGGCCGCCGCGCCACGGAAGGCCTTCACCCGGTACGTGGCCTCGCCGGCGCGTTCCAGTGCGAAGGCGATCGCCTGGAGGTCGGCCACCGGGTCGCGGCTCATGGGGTCATTGTTCCAGCTTTCGCCAGTACGTACGTGCCTTCCGGGCGGTAGCCCGCGGCCAGGGACGCTGTGAGGTCGGCGGGGACGGTGACCAGTACCTCGTCGCCGGGCGCCAGGCGGGCCTGCGACTCCGGGTACTGGGTGCCGTCGGTCGCGCCGACCGGCAGGCCGAGCGGCCCCGGGAGGACGACCGGCTCGGCGTCGGCCGGGCGGAAGACGGGGACGTCGTCTCCGGCGGCGGCCCAGGTCAGCAGCCGGCCCTCGGGCGCCACACGCAGGACGGTCGCGGTCATGGTGCCCGGGAAGGCCGAGGTGCGGGCGAACGTGTTGAGGGCAGCGAGCAGTGCGGCCGGGGTCATGCCGGCCAGCCCGTAGGCCAGGGCGGCCTGCCGGATCTCCGGTGTGCCGCCGTTGCCGATGATCGCGGTCGTCCCGCCGCCCGGCTGGCCGACGATCTCGTGCCAGCCGGGATCGCTCGCGGCACCCGTCACCGCCACGACCTGGCGCGGCCGGTGGGCCGCGGCGATCACCCCGGCCTGCTGCCCGCGCAGGATGGCGTTGGTCAGTTCCGTGATGTCCTGGCAGGTGCCGAGGATGCCACGCAGGCTGCCGTCCATCGCGAACTTCGGCTCGGCGGTCAGCCGCAGCCGCCGCCCGGACAGGTGCCCGGCACCGCGAAGCTCGGCGGAGAGCGTACGGCCGGTGGCCAGAGTGTCCTGAATGGACGACTGGATGGCGCGCACGTCCTCCGGGTCCACGAGGTCCTCCATCGCCAGCGGAGTGATCGGGCCGTCGGCTGGCTTGCGGCCAGCCAGCCGGTACAGGCCGGGGGACCAGCGGATCTCCTCGGTCTGGAGGCTCCACCAGGCCGAGCCGGTCTGGGCGGCCTCCTCGCCGAACAGGAGCAGCTCGTGCAGCAGCTCGGGCTCGCCGTGCACCTTCCACGTCATCAGGATCCGGTCCCAGATCCGGGCGACGTGCAGGTCGACCAGGTACGAGTGGCGCAGGCCCTCGGTCTCCGCGCCCAGCCACAGCGCGTCCAGGTCGGTGGACTCTCCCGTGGACAGCACCTCGGCCAGGATCGGCATGAGGATCTGGCTCCCGGCCAGCGGCAGGGCGGACATCAGGCTCCCCTCGGGGTTGTCCATGCCCTCGGCCTCGGCGAGGCGCCGGGCTGCCGGGCTGGCGCACTCGGGCCAGAAGTCGGTGATCTGGCCGTCGGCGTCGTACTCGGGCCGCAGCGCCACGGCCGGCCTGACCAGCGCCTCGACCAGCAGCGGCAGCACACTCGGGTCGGGCCGCGAGCCCTGCACCGCCCACTCCGCGCACCGGGTGGCGCACTTGTCCGCCAGCGCCGACAGGTACCGCAGGGCGAGGTCGCCCAGGTCGACTGGCGTGTCCCAGGCCAGCGCGAGCACGCCGATCACCCGGTCGTCAGCGATGAGGGGGAATGCGGCCAGGGCGGCGGCCGGATACGGCGGCCCGCCCGGGTAGTCCTTGGCCAGGTCGCCGGCCACGACGGGGCTGCGGGTCTGGGCTGCGGCCACGATCGGCAGGTCCTGGATCGGGGGCACGCGGTCCCACTGGCTGCGCAGCTCGGCGCTGAGCCCGGACGCGCCGAGCAGCCCCAGGGCACCGTCGGCCTCCGCCGTCAGCAGCAGCACCCCGTCCGGCTCCGGCCAGCCGACCCCGCTCTCCGCGATGGTCGCAGCCACCTCGTCCGGGCTGACCGCCGAGCCGACCCGGGCCGCGATGAGCTGGTGCTGGGCACGGAGCGCCTCCTCCTCGAACGGCACAGCTGGCTGCGCGGCGCGGGTCTCCCGCTCGTGCCCGTCCGGTTCCGAGGCGACCGGCAGCTCGCCGGGGCCTGGCACGCGGGTGGCGACCAGGGCTGCGGCGATCTCGGCCAGTTTCACGTTGGAACGGCTCGACTGGGCGACGAGCTGGTCGAACGCCTCATCGGGGCTGATACCCAGCCGTTCGATCAGAACGCCCTTGGCCTGCTCGATCACCGCGCGGTTGCGCATCGCCCGGCGGAGCCCGTCGCGTTCGGCGCGCAGCCTGGACACCATCGACGACAGGGCCTCGACGGGGTCGGTGCCGTCCGGGTGGGTACTGGGCGGCTGTTTCGTCATGTCCCAATCGCACCAGTGATGGACACAGGCCGCAAGCTTTACCGGGCTGCCATGTGGTGAGGTTTCCCGGGGTTGCGCGGGTGGAGTAATGTCAGAAGAACGCGGTACGCCAGCGGTCCAAGCACGGGCCGCGCATGGGGGTCGTACCGAGAGGTGCTCCAGAAACGGGCTCCGGCAGCGATGAACTCCTGCCGTTGAGCCGTTCTGTGCCCACGGCAGTGCCACCCGTGAGAGGCGACACCATGTCCTCCCATTCCACTGTTGTGTCTACCGTTGCTTCTGCTCCCATGCCCCGCCGGGCCCGCGTGCACCAGCACGGGGATCTCGACGCGCTGCTCACCGCCGATCTCGACCGGCTGGCCGCGATGTCCGAAGAGGATCCCGCCCGGGTCGAGCTGCGCAACGCCATCGTCGAACGGGCCATCGGGCTCGCCGACCGGCTGGCCCGCCGGTTCAACCGCAGGGGCGAGCCCGCCGAGGACCTGGCCCAGGTGGCCAGGCTGGCACTCATCCGCGCCGTCGACGGCTACCGCCCGAGCCAGGGCGGCGGCTTCACCCGCTACGCGGTACCCACGATCGCGGGGGAACTCAAGCGGCACTTCCGGGACAAGACCTGGAGTGTCCGGGTACCCCGGCAGCTTCAGGAGGTCCGGCTCGCGCTGAACACCGCTGAGCCCGCCCTCAGCCAGGAGCTGGGCCGGACTCCGACCACAGCGGACCTGGCGGCCCAGCTGGGCGTCGCCGAGTCGTCCGTCCACGAGGGACGCAGCTGCGCCGCGGCCTACAGCGCGGTGTCCCTCCAGGCCCCGGCCGAGTCGGGTACCCAGATCGCCGACACGCTCGGCATGCCGGACCCCGGCATGGAACTCGTCGAGGTACGCCAGACCCTCCTCCCGCTGCTGCGTGAGCTGCCGCCGCGGGAACAGCGCATCCTCGCGCTGCGGTTCGGCTCGGAGCTGACCCAGTCGCAGATCGCCGAGCAGCTCCACCTGTCGCAGATGCACGTGTCCCGGCTGATCAGCCGGTCACTGGCGGTGCTCCGCGAGCGCATGGACCCGGTCGCCATTGGGTAACGCTCGGATAAGGAGTACTGGGAAGAGGAGGTAGGCGCATGGCCGAGCTGGTCCGGAGCATGATGACGCGGCACCCCGTCTGCCTGCCGGGTACCACCCGGCTGGCGGACGCGGCGCGCGCGATGCGCGATCACGACATCGGTGACGTGCTGGTGGTCGACGAGGGCCGGCTGACTGGCATCGTCACTGACCGCGATCTGATCGTCAGGGGCATCGCGGAGGGCATGGGGCCCGAAGTGATGATCGGGGAACTGGCCACGGACCACCCGTCCGTGCTCGGCCCGGAGGACCCGGTGGACTACGCCGTCCGGCTGATGACGCAGCACCGGGTCCGCCGCCTGCCGGTCTGTGAGGACGGCGGACGGCCGGTCGGGATCGTCTCGCTCGGCGATCTCGCCGTCGAACGCGAGCCGAAGTCGGCCCTCGGCACGATCAGCGCCGCGGAACCCACCAAGTGAAGTGAGACAGGTGGTCCACCATGCCTGCCACCCTGCCAGGTCAGCCCACCTCGCTGTGGACGGCCACGGCCGCCGACGACGGATACCCGCAACTCGCCGGTGACGACGCCGCGGACGTGGCGGTCATCGGCGGCGGGATCGCGGGGCTGACCACGGCATGGGTACTGAGCAATGCTGGCAAGTCCGTGGTGCTGCTGGAGGCCGGCCGGATCGGCGCTGGCGTCACGGGGCACACCACGGGGAAGGTGACATCGCTGCACCGGCTGGCGTACCAGGACCTGCCGGCCGGTACGGCGGCGTTGTACGGGCGGGCGAACCAGCTCGCCGTCGAGTACGTGACGGCGCTCGCCGGTGACCAGGGCATCGACTGCGGGCTCCGCGAGGTGGACAACTACACCTTCGCGGAGTCCGCGGCCGGGCTCGCCCGGGTACGCAGGGAAGCCGAGCTGACGGCGAGCCTCGGCCTGCCGGCGAGCTTCACGACCGAGGTTCCCCTGCCGTTCGCGGTGCGGGGCGCGGTGAAGTTCCAGCGGCAGGCGCAGATCCACGCCGTCCGGTACCTGCACGGGCTCGCCAAGGCTGTGACCAGGGCTGGCGGCCGGATCTTCGAGAACACCACGGTGTCCAGCTTCGGCGATGGCCGCGTGGTCACGGAGAAGGGCGCCGTGTACGCGAAGGATGTCGTGGTCGCCACGAACATGCCGTTCACGAAACAGGGCCTGTTCATGTTCCGCTGCCACCCGCACCGGTCGTATCTCGTGGCCGCGCCGCTCGCCGGTGAACTGTGGGACGGCACGTTCATCAGCGCCGACGAGCCGCTGAGGTCGATCCTCACGACGCGGATCGACGGCGAGAACTACGTGCTCGCGGGCGGCGAGGGGCATCCGGTCTCCGAGGCGGTCACCGACCAGGCCGAGCGGTACCGGCGGCTCGCGGCGTACGCCACCGACCGGCTGGGCGCGGGAAGCGCCGCCTACCGCTGGTCCACACAGGACGGTGTACCGCTCGACGGGATTCCCTACGCCGGGCCGGTCACCCCGTGGAACAAGCACGTCCAGGTCATCACCGGCCTGCGGAAGTGGGGGCTGAGCAACGGCACGGCGTGCGCGCTGGCCGTCGCCGACCGGATTCTCGGCCGGGTCAACCCCTTCATTTCCCTGTACGACAGCAACAGGTTCACGCCCATCCGCAGCGCGGCGCGGTTCGTGACCGCGAACCTGGCGACCGCCCGGGCCATGCTCCGCCGCCCCGCCAGCCGGGGCCTGCCGGGGCCTGGCGAGGCCGGCGTCATCCAGCGGAACGGCAAACCCGTCGCTGTGTACACCGAGCCCGATGGCCAGGCGCACGCCGTGTCGGCCGTGTGCACACACCAGGGCTGCACGGTGGAGTGGAACTCCGGTGACCTGACGTGGGACTGCCCGTGCCACGGCTCCCGGTACCAGCCGGACGGGCAGGTCATCCACGGCCCGGCCGTCAAGCCGCTGGCCCCGGCGGACTGAGGGATCGCGATGGAGTTGCCTCCGGGCTGGACGCTCGGCGTGGAAGAGGAGTTCCACCTTCTCGACGCCGGTACCGGGCGGCTGTCGCCCAGCGCGCACCTGCTGCTGGAGTCCGTCGAGCCGGGGCCGGTCCCGTTCTGGACCGAGCCGGTGAAGTCCTGGGTCGAGAAGGAGTTCCGGGTGTCGATGGTCGAGACCTCGACGCCGGTCTGCGCGAGCCTGCCGGAGCTGCGGGAGGCGCTCGTCGCCCGGAGGTCGCTGCTCGTCACGGCCGCCGACCAGCTCGGGCTGCTGGTGGCGGCCTCGGGCACCGTGCCGGACTGCGGCGCCAGCAACTCCGCAGCTTTCCCCGACGAGCGGTTCCGGGCGATCTCCGACGAGTACCAGCACATCGCGGCCGAGCAGACGGTGTGCGCGTGCCAGGTGCAGGTCGGGGTGCCAGATCCCGACCAGGCCATCCGGGTCATCAACCGGATCCGGGCCTGGCTGCCGGCCCTGCTCGCCCTGTCGGCCAGCTCCCCGTACTTCCAGCACGTCGACACCGGCTACGAGTCGTACCGAGCCATCGAGGTCTCCCGCTGGCCCACGGCCGGGCAGCCGCCGGTGTTCGCTGACTACGCCGGGTACCGGCAGGCCGTCGACCGGCTCATCCACAGTGGAGTGATCTCCGACTACGGCATGGTCTACTACGACATCCGGCCCTCCCACCGGTACCCGACCGTGGAGATCCGGATCGCCGACGCGATGCCACGGCTGGACGACGTGCTCGTGCTGGCCGGGCTGTGCCGGGCGCTCGTCGTCACGGCGATCCGCGAGGACGAGGAGGGCGTACCCCAGCTGGACTGCCCTGACGAGCTGCTGCGCGGCGCGCTCTGGCGTGCCGCCCGCTCGGGACTGCGCGACCGGCTGGTGGACGTGACGGCCGGTGAGTCCGTACCGGCGGCCGAGCTGCTGCGCCGCCTGCTCGCCCACTGCCAGCCAGCCCTGGCCGAGCTCGGCGATGACGAGGCCATCTCGGGCGGGCTCGACGCGCTGCTGCGCCGGGGGACGTCGGCCCAGCGGCAGCGGCGCGTCCTCAGTACCGGGGAAGGAGAGCGGGCCGTGGCGGCGGACGTGGCGCTGGAAACCCGCGCCGAGCTGGGCTGACCCTGGTTTTGGGGCCGGGGGTGGCGGGTATTTCTCCCTGTGGAGGGATGACGCATGGCCGAGGCCGAATCTGAACTGCTGATCAGCACCCTGAAACGGACGGCGGCTGTGCTCCAGGAAGCCAGCATCCCGTTCGTGCTGGCGGGGAAGTTCGCCGTGCACGCGCGGGGCGGGCCGCTGTCCGAGCACGACGTGGACTTCCTGATCCAGGAGAAGGACGCCGACCGCGCGCTCGACGCGCTGTCCGACGCCGGCTTCCGTGCCGAGCGCCCTCCCGAGAACTGGCTGGTCAAGGTGTACGAGGATGACCGGCTCGTTGATCTGATCTTCCGGCCGGTCGACCGGCCGGTCACCGAGGGGACCCTCGCCGACAGCGACCAGCTGCCGGTGTACGGCGTGCGCATCCCCGTGCTGTCGGCGACCGAGCTGATGATCCACACACTGTGGACCTTCTCCGAGAACGTCTGCGACTTCGGCCGGGCGCTGCCCACCGCGCGCTCCCTGCGCGAGCAGATCGACTGGGACCGGGTCGCGAAGGAGACCGCGGGCTCGCCGTACGCCACGGCCTTCCTCGTGCTGCTCGGCCTGCTGGAGGTCACTCCATGATGGACACCTATCTGGACAGCGCGATCCGCCGCCTGCTGGCCGAGGATCCGAGGCTGTGCGAGCAGGCCGTCCGGGTGAAACTCCGTGACGACCGGATCGTGCTCTACGGGGAGGTCGAGAGCGAGGAACGCCGGCTCATGATCGAGTTCGTGGTGCGGGAGGCCTTCCCCGAGGTGAACGTCGACAACGACCTCGGGATCGTCCGCAACGCTCCGCCGCCGCTGGAAGCGGAGGACCTGACATGATCCGGGTCGCGGCCGTCGGCGACGTCCACATGGACTCCGACGTGGCCGGCCGGTTCCGCCCCGCCCTGGAGAAGCTGCCGGCCCTGGCCGACTTCCTGCTGCTGGCCGGGGACCTGACCCGGCACGGTACCCGGGCGGAGGCCCGCTGCGTCGCCGAGGAGTTCGGCGGGCTGGGCGTACCGGTCATCGCCGTCCTCGGCAACCACGACTACCACTCCGACCTCCAGGAAGAGCTCACGGAGATCCTGGTCATGGCAGGCATCGAGGTGCTGGAACAGTCGGGGACCGTCCTCGGCGTCCGGGGTACCACCGTCGGCATCGGCGGGGCGAAAGGCTTCGGCGGCGGCTTCGCGGGCAAGTGCGCCTCCGAGTTCGGCGAGCCGGAGATGAAGAACTTCATCCGGCACACCCAGCTCTCCGCCGACGGGCTCCGCGAGGCGCTCACCGGGCTGGACTGCGACGTGCGGATCGCCCTGACCCACTACGCCCCGGTACCGGACACGCTCGCGGGGGAGCCGCCCGAGCTGTACCCCTTCCTCGGCTCGTACCTCTTCGGCCAGGCCATCGACAAGGCCGGCGCCGTACTGGCCGTCCACGGGCACGCCCACGCCGGCACGGAACGCGGCACCACCCCGGGCGGCGCGCGGGTCCGCAACGTGGCCCACCCGGTCATCAGGCAGGCGTACGCCGTGTACCAGCTCCCCGTCCCCTCCTGAGTACGACACTGGAGGCAGGGGGTGAGCAGCAGATGACCGAACCGGAGAAGGACGAAGTACCCGAGGAAGAATCAACCGGGGAGGAAGAGGAAGCCGCCGAGGTGCTCAGCGCTCCGCCGGACGATCCGGCCTTCAGCGGCCGGACCACCGAGTCCAGCACG
This sequence comes from Longispora albida DSM 44784, assembly GCF_000379825.1. Classification (GTDB taxonomy): domain Bacteria; phylum Actinomycetota; class Actinomycetes; order Mycobacteriales; family Micromonosporaceae; genus Longispora; species Longispora albida. Next base: position 51,066 of record NZ_KB903821.1, on the reverse strand, counting down.
GAACCGGAGTGAGGAAAGACCGGGAACGGGGTTCACCCGTTCCCGGTCTCTTCGGTTGCCTGTGTTCAGTTGTCCGCATGTCGCGGTACCCGGTGTCACGTGAAGATGCTGACTCCGCCCGGGCCGACCAGCAGCCCGACGATGATCAGCACGACCCCCCAGAGGATCTGCCGCCTGAACAGGGCGAGCACTCCAGCGACCACCAGGACCACCGCGAGGATCCACAGCACGAGTTCCATGCCTTTGGACTACCCAGCGCCGGGGAGAATCTAACCTCTCGCCGGCGTGTACTTCTCCGGGTTGCCCTCCAGGTGCAGCTGCGGCATCCGGCGGTCGAGCCAGGCGGGCAGCCACCAGTTGCCCCTGCCCATCAGGTGCATGACAGCGGGGACGAGGACCATCCGGACCAGCGTCGCGTCGATCAGGATCGCCGAGGCCATCCCGACGCCGATCACCTTGATCGGGATCTCGGGGGCCGGGACGAAGGCCGCGAACACCGCCACCATGATCGCGGCGGCCGCCGTGATCACCCGGCCGGTGGTGGCCAGGCCGCTGACGATCGACTGGCCGTTGTCCCTCGTGGCCAGCCACGCCTCGCGCATCCGGCTGACCAGGAACACCTCGTAGTCCATCGACAGCCCGAAGAGGACGGCGAAGGTGAGCACCGGCACGAAGGCAGGCAGCGGGGTCGGTTCGTGGATGCCGATCAGCTCACCGGCCCAGCCGCCTTCCAGGACCAGGGCGACGACGCCGTACGCCGCGGCGACCGACAGCAGGTTCATCGCGGCGGCCTTCACCGCGACCGCGATGCTCCGGAACGACACCAGCAGGAGCAGCATCGACACGGCCACCACGCCGCCGACCAGCAGCGGCAGCCGCTTGACGATGTTCTCGGTGCTGTCGATGGCCACCGCCGTGAACCCGCCGACGTGCACCTTCCCGCCGACCCCGGCGCTCGGGATCACCTTGTCCCGCAGGTCGTGCACCAGGTCCTCGGTGGCCTTCGCCTGCGGACCCGACGGCGGGAACACCGTCAGCATCGCGGTCTTGCCCGATGGGCTCACCTGCGGCGGGGTCGCCTTCACACCCGGGATGTCGCCGATGGCCTTGGACAGGGCCGGCAGGCCGCTCTGGTCGCCATTGGGCAGCTCCGCGACCACGAGGAGCGGGCCGTTCGCACCCGGGCCGAAGCTCTGCGCGATCGCGTCGTAGGCCTGCCGGGTCGACCGGTCAGTGGCGTTGTTGCCCTCGTCGGGGAAGCCGAACCGCACCCCGAGGAACGGCGCGGCCAGCGCCAGCAGCGCGACCGCACCCAGCAGGGCAGCCGCCACCCGGTGCCGCTCGATCAGCTTGCTCCAGCGCAGCCAGCCGGGGCTGATCTCGTTCGCTGCGCGCCGCTGCTTGCGCATGCCGGGCAGGCGGAGCTTGTCGACGTGCCTGCCGAGGTAGCCGAGCAGCGCCGGGAACAGGGTCGCCGAGGCCACCAGGACGACGAGGACGGACAGGATCGCGGCGAACGCCGCTCCCCGCATGAAGGACAGGCCCATCGCGAACAGGCCCAGCATGCTGGTCACCACGGTCAGCCCGGCGACCAGGACCGACCGGCCTGCCGTGTCCAGCGTGGCCACCGTCGCGGCCTCCGGGTCCAGTCCCTCGGCACGCCATTCCCGGTACCGGGTGACGAGCAGCAGCACGTAGTCGATGCCGACGCCGATGCCCATCATCGCGGCCAGTGAGGTGGACCAGTCCGGTACCGGCATGAGCGCCGCCAGCACCGGGATCAGCAGGCTGCTGACCCCCAGCCCGGCGATAGCGGTCAGCAGCGGCAGCCCGGCGGCGACGATCGAGCCGAACGTGATCAGCAGGATGATCGCCGCGGCGGCCATGCCGATCCCCTCGGAACCGATCGCGCCCTGCTCCGCGAACTCCACCGCCTGCCCGCTCAGGCTGACCTTGAGCCCGGCCGGCGCGGCCTTGGCCAGGTCGAGGAGCTTCTTCGTGTCCTCCTTCGGCATGTCAGCCGGGTTGGACTCGTCGAGCCGGAGCTTGGCCAGGCCGGTCGTGCCGCCGGGGGCGATCGAGCCGGGGACGGCGAACGGCGACTCGGTGCTCCGCACGTGCGGCACGTCGTCCATCTTCGCCAGCAGCGCTTCGACATCGCCCTGGGCGGCCGCGAGCCCGCCCGGCGCCTGGAAGACCACGCTGATCGTCGTGCCGGACGCGGCGGGGAACTCCCGTTTCAGCAGGTCCTGTGCCGCAGTCGAGTCGGAACCGGGTGCCGAGTAGTCGGCGCTGTAGTCGCCGCCGGCCATCGAGGACAGCCCGAAGGCCAGGCCGAGGGCCACGATCCACGCGGCGATGGTCGTGCCGCGGCGGCGGAAGCTCCATCCGGCCAGGCGGCCGAGGAACCCGGGCCGGTGCGGGGCCGGCGCCGCGGCGGCCGGGGGATCGTCGAGCAGGGGGTGAGCCATCGAGGTGCTCCCGATAAGAGTGAACCTGATTAAGAAAAGTTACGCCTCATAACTGTTATGATCGCGAGTAACGTTGTCAACGCCATGTGACCCGGGCCACTGAGCACTCCCGCCGAACCCGGATCGACCTAGCCGAACTGGACGCGACCGTCCTGGAAGGACACTGGATGACCCCGGCCGCCGCCACCCCTCCGGCAGCACCGAACCGCCGCGAGCGTGTCCGCGCGGCCACCATCGAGGAGATCAAGCGGACCGCGCTCGACCTGATCCGCGAGACCGGCACCGTCGACATCCAGTTCACGGCGATCGCCCGGGCGATGGGCCTGACGGCTCCCGCGCTCTACCGGTACTTCGCCGACCGGGGAGAGCTGCTCACCGCCCTCGTCGCGGACTCGTTCAACGACCTCGCGGCCACACTCGACACCGCCCGCGCCTCGGTGGCCCCCGACGACCTCGGCGGGCGGCTCCTCGCCGCCTGTCAGGCGTACCGGCACTGGGCGGCCGGAGACCCGGAACGGTTCGCCCTGATCTTCGGGGTGCCCGTGCCCGGGTACACGGCGCCGCACGAGGGGCCGACCACGGAGGCCGCGCACCGGGCCATGAGCAACCTCGCGGGGCTCGTCCTGGACACCGCGCGGGCCGGCCGCCTCCGGCCACCAGCCGTGACGCAGGTCAGCGAGCAGTTCGCCGAGCTGGCCGGCCGCAAGGCGCACACCGAGATGGGCGGCGGCGGGATGACCCCCGAGATCTACCAGGGCATGCTCGTCACCTGGGCCGCACTGCACGGCTTCGTCGCACTCGAAGCCCACGGACACTTCCACTGGATGGAACCAGCCGTCCGCGACGAACTCTTCGTCGCCCACGTCCGAGCAGTCGCCGGCATCACAGGCCTGGTAGCGCCTTAGTACTGGTCAGGAGACGTTGTGCACCGAACGCTATGCGGTGGAGGGAGCCGGCAGTGACCGACGATGGCGAGCTGTCCCGGCTTGAGTTGCGGCGAGCCACGGTGGCACTCGGGGCGTTCGTTCGCCGGTGGAACCTTCCGCTCAATCCCGAAGACGCCGACGAGGTTGCCTACGCCCTCCTGCTGCACGCACGGTCCGCCCACACAGATCCCGAGATCGTCGCCGCGGTCGAGGCCCAGATCGAGGAGTACGAGGAACGCGCCCGCCGGCTCCGTGATGCGATGCAAGCCAGCATCGAACGGCGCAAGTCCTAGCTCGGACGCTGCTGCATGGGCACAACCAGATAAGTAAGGTCCACAGTGTTCTCCTGGGCTGTGGTGAACACTGTCGGCCGGAGGTCCGGCTGGATCGCGGCCCGGACCGGCTCGCCGCCGAAGGCCCGGAGCGCGTCCAGCAGGTACCGGGCCTGGTATGTGCGGGTCAGGCGGTCGCCGTGCACTGTGGCCTTCACGGACTCGCGGGACTCGCCGCCCTGCTCGTCGGCGGCACGTACGACGAGCTCGCCGTCCTCCGTCTCCACGGTGATCCGTCCATGCGGGCCGGACGACAGTGCGGCCCGGGTGACCGCCGCAGCCAGGGAACCCGGATCCACCTCGGCCACACAGGACGGGTCGGGAGCGAGCAGCTTCTCGGCCTGGGCGTGCGGGAAAGCCGCTCCCAGTACGGGGCCGGCCACGGAGCAGCCATTCTCCTTGTCCCGCTCCCACGACAGGCCGAACCGGCCAGCTCCGGAATGGAGAGTGACGTTCCCCGCGCCCTGCTTCGCCAGCTCGACGAGCAGTGGCGCCGAGACCAGTACGTCCACCTCCCCGGCCGCCTCCCAGGGCAGCGCCGCCCTGGCCAGCCGGAACCGGTCCGTGGCCAGGAGCCGCAGCTTCCCGCCCCCGGACCACATCCGCACCCCGGTGAAGATCGGCAGCGCGTGCTCGCGGGACGCCGCCCCGGCCACCGGAGCCAGCGCGGCCCGCCAGGCCCGGCCATCCACTGTGCCCACGGCCGGCGGCATACCCAGAGCTGGCAGGCCGGAAACCCCAGACAGCGCCGGCAACGTGAACCGGCCGCCCGGCGTGCGCACCGTCAGCCGCGAACCCTCGGCCGAGAGGTGCGCGTCGCCCTCACCGAGCGCCGCCAGCAGAGCGGCGAGCCCGCGCCGCGACACCATCACCTCGCCGTCCTCGTGGACGGCAGCCTCGATGCGGGCCTCGGCGGACAGCTCACCATCCGTACCCAGCAGGGTCAGCCCCTCACGGCCACCCCTGACCAGCACGCCGGCCGAGTACGGGGACAGGGAACGCTCCGGCAGCAGCCTGGCTACCCGGCTCGCGGCCGCCGCGCCGGCCGAAACGAGGAAAGTCGCGTTGAGAGGCACGGGCGGACCATAGCGGCGGGGTACGACATCGGGGTGTGAAGATCCACCGGCGGGAAGACTGAACTAAGAGGAGTGACCGGGCCGCGTGGCGCGGGCTTTCCGTGGCTCCGCAGTGGAGGCGGGCGGGCCGGGCAGCCGGTGAGCCTGCCGGGAGGTGTGCGGCTGGCAGCAGGTAACAGACAAAGGGGTTGGCAAGGGTTGTGAGCCCGGCGGCAAGGGGCTGGAAAGCCGGAAGGAGCCCCGCCTGACCGGCGTGACTCCTTCGCGTGGTTGTGCCCCCGGTGGGATTCGAACCCACACTGGCGGTGGTTTGAGCACCGTGACTCTGCCGATTGGTCTACAGGGGCGCAAAGCCGGTCCAGCATACCCACTACCCTGGTGGCGTCAGTAAAGACCCGCAGGAGGTTCGGGATCGTGAGTAGCGAAGCACAGGCCAGCCGGGTTCTGATCGCCGAGGACGAGGCGCTGATCCGGCTCGATCTCGCCGAGATGCTCACCGAGGAGGGCTACGAGGTCGTCGGTGAGGCCGGTGACGGCGAGACGGCCGTGCGGCTCGCCGAGGAGCTGCGCCCCGATCTCGTGATCATGGACATCAAGATGCCGATCATGGACGGGATCGCCGCGGCGGAGAAGATCGCCGGCGCCCGGATCGCGCCGGTGGTCATCCTGACCGCCTTCAGCCAGCGGGACCTGGTCGAGCGGGCCAGGGCTGCCGGGGCCATGGCGTACCTGGTGAAGCCGTTCCAGAAGTCCGACCTGGTTCCGGCCGTGGAGATCGCCCTGTCCCGGTTCGCGGAGCTGCATGCCCTGGAGTCCGAAGTCGCCAGCCTCACCGACCGGCTGGAGACCCGCAAGGTGGTGGAACGGGCAAAGGGGCTGCTGATGGCCCAATTCAACATGAGCGAGCCCAAGGCTTTCCGCTGGATTCAGTCGGCCGCGATGGATCACCGGATGAGCATGCGGCAGGTCGCGGACCGCATCATCGCTGATCAGACGGGTTCGGAGGAGCCAGGTTCCCCCGCCTGACGAAAAAATAAATAACAGTTTGAACATGCTTCGGGCCGGAAGTGTTTCCATCTCGCCCGAAAACGGAGTAGCTTTCCGCCGCACGGACTGGTGTGTGTCGCCGTTCACAGACGCGCGTCACACCCCGGGCTTACGACGGAGGAGGGCTCGGAGCCTTGAGGCAGAAATTCGTACGGGCGTTCGGCGGTGCGGCGGTCCTCGCCCTCGCCCTGGGCGCCAGCGCCGCGTGTGCGGACGACACCAAGAACAGCAGCAGCGGTAGCGACTGCAAGGTCAAGATCGCGTTCTTCGGTGCCCTGAGCGGCGGCAACGCCAACCTCGGCATCAACATCAAGGACGGCGCCAAGCTGGCGATCGACCAGTACACGAAGGCCAACCCGAACGGCTGCAAGATCGAGCTGGTCCAGAAGGACTCGCAGGGCGACGAGAAGCAGGCCCCGGCCATCGCCGACGCGATCATCGGCGACTCCTCGATCATCGGCGTCGTCGGCCCGGCCTTCTCCGGCGAGTCGAAGGCGGCCAACCCGAAGCTCTCGGGCGCCGGCGTCACGATCATCACCCCGTCGGCCACCAACCCGACGCTCGCTGACCAGGGCTGGAAGACCTTCCACCGCGCCCTGGGCAACGACGCGGCGCAGGGCCCGGCCGCCGGTCGCTACATCAAGGACGTCCTCAAGGCTCAGAAGGTGTTCGTCATCGACGACACCTCCGAGTACGGCAAGGGCCTCGCCGACCAGGTGAAGAAGGTCGTCACCCCGGTCGCCACCGGCACCACCTCGAAGGGCCAGACGGACTTCTCCGCCCTGATCACCGCGATCAAGGCCGCCGGTCCGGACGCCATCTACTACGGCGGTTACTACGCCGAGGGCGGCCCGTTCCTGAAGGCGCTGCGCGGCCAGGGCGTCAAGGCCACCTTCGTCGGTGGCGACGGCCTCAAGGACCCGGGCCTGATCGAGGGCGCGGGCAAGGAAGCCGCTGAGGGCACCGTCGTGACCTGCCCGTGCGTCCCGCCGGACAAGGCCGGCAACTTCGCCGCCGACTACAAGGCGGCGACGGGCCAGGAGGCCGGCACGTACAGCGCCGAGGCCTTCGACGCCGCGAACATCTTCATCGAGGGCATCAAGGCGGGCAACACCACCCGCGCCAAGATGGAGGCCTTCGTCGACGGTTACAACGGCAAGGGCATCACCACCACCTTCAAGTTCACCGACAAGGGCGAGATCGACCTGTCCGCGGTGGCTGTCTGGGCCTACGAGGTCAAGGACGGCAAGATCGTCGCGAAGCAGGAGATCCCGAAGCCCTGACCCAGGGGGTAACTAGGTACGGAAAGGCTGGCCGGGGGCTCGGTGCCCCCGGCCGGTCCATAGAACGATCCGGTGGGGGTCTCGCTGTGCAGTTTGAGTATTGGCTGGACAATTTCTGGAGCCTGACGGTCGGGGGGCTGACCCAGGGCGCCATCTACGCCCTGGTCGCGCTGGGCTACACACTCGTATACGGCGTGCTGCGGCTGATCAACTTCGCGCACTCCGAAGTGTTCATGATCGGTACCTTCGCGGTCCCGATCGCCTGGACCGCGATCGGCTACGGTCGCGACGCGCACCCCTCGGGCCTCGGCTCGGTGGTGCTCCTCTTCGCGGTCGGCCTGATCGCCGCCGCCCTGGCCTCGGCAGCCACCGCCATGCTGGTGGAGCGGGTGGCCTACCGCCCGCTGCGGCCGAAGAACCCGCCGTCGCTGATCTTCCTGATCACGGCGATCGGTGCCTCCGTGGTCCTCTCCGAGGCCGTCGGCCTGCTGGTCAAGCGCAAGCCGATGGGCGCGATGACCCTGATCCAGCCGAAGGAGGTGTTCACGATCTTCGGTACCTCCGTCGACAACGTGCAGCTCCTGGTGGTCGGGGCCGCGATCGGCATGATGCTGCTGCTCGACCAGTTCATCAACAGGACCCGGGCCGGGCGTGGCGTGCGTGCCGTCGCCCAGAACCCGGACGCCGCGGCGCTGATGGGTGTCAACCGGGACCGGATCATCCTGATGATCTTCATGCTCGGCGGCATCATGGCCGGCGGCGCTGCCCTGCTCTACATGATCAAGGTCGGCTCGACGAAGTACGACGCCGGCTTCCTGCTCGGCGTCAAGGCCTTCGCGGCCGCCGTCCTCGGCGGGATCGGCAACCTGCGCGGCGCGCTGCTCGGCGGCCTGCTGCTGGGTGTCGTGGAGAACTGGGGTGCCGGCCTCATCGGCGACAAGTGGATCGACGCCACGGCCTTCGTGGTCCTGGTCGTCATCCTCATGTTCCGCCCGACCGGCCTGCTCGGTGAGTCGCTGGGGAGGGCGCGGGCATGATGAGCAAACTGCGGGCCCTCGACAACAGGCGCCTGGGCTTCCTGAGCGGGATCGGCGACCGGTGGCACGCGCTGCCGAAGCCGTGGCGGATCGCGTTCGGCCTGGCCTTCGTGGTCTTCCTCTTCGCGCTGCCCCGGATCAACATCCCGTTCTTCCGGACCGTGGAGACCGACTTCACCACCGTGCTGTGGACGGTCGCCATCTACGTGCTCGTCGCCGTCGGCCTCAACGTCGTGATCGGCCTGGCCGGGCTGCTCGACCTCGGGTACATCGGCTTCTTCGCGGTCGGGGCGTACAGCGTGGCGCTGTTCGGCTCGCCGCAGTCCGTGCTGGCCACGAAGTACCCGTGGCTGGTGTGCGTGCCGATCGCCATCGCGCTGACGATGCTCTCCGGCGTGCTGCTGGGCTGGCCGACGCTGCGGGTACGCGGCGACTACCTGGCGATCGTGACCCTCGGCTTCGGTGAGCTCATCCGGCTCATCGCCGAGAAGGGCGACGCCCTGACGAACGGGCCGCGCGGCATCGCCGAGATCCCGTACCCGCCGGGCAAGTGGCCGGCCGGCGTCAACTCCGAGTGGACCGGCCTGGACATGTTCGGCCCGGTGACCAGCCTCGGCTGGTACTGGCTGACCCTCGTCCTGGTGATCGTCTGCATGTGGGCGGCCCGCCGGATCGAGCACAGCCGGGTCGGCCGGGCGTGGCTGGCGATCCGGGAGGACGAGGACGCCGCCGAGATCATGGGCGTGCAGGCGTTCCGGTTCAAGCTGTGGGCGTTCGCGATCGGCGCTGCCCTCGGCGGCCTGTCCGGCGCGATCTTCGCCGGCAAGCAGAACTTCATGAGTTCCGGCAGCTTCGAGCTGATGACGTCGATCCTGTTCGTGGCGATGGTCGTGATCGGCGGCTCCGGCAACCTGGCCGGGGTCACGCTGGGCGCGATCCTGGTGTGGTACCTGCCGTTCAAGCTGCAGGACTTCAACATCACGATCGACGGCGAGCGGATCAACTTCACCGAGTACCGGCTGCTGCTGTTCGGCCTCGCCCTCATCGTGATCATGACTTTCCGGCCACAGGGCCTGCTGCCCAAGCGGTATCGCAGCTCCCAGCCGCCCGCGGCTGCCAAGGAAGAGGTGCCCGTATGACCATGTCGGACACTCTCCTCAAGGTCGACAACGTCACCCTCAGGTTCGGCGGCGTCACAGCCCTCGACGGGGTGGACTTCGAGGTGCGCCGGGGCGAGATCCTCGGCCTGATCGGCCCGAACGGCGCAGGCAAGACCACCTGCTTCAACGTGATGACCGGCGTGTTCAAGCCGACCGCCGGCGAGGTCACCTTCGACGGGGAGCGGGTGAGCGGCCGGGCGAAGTACGCCATCACCCGGCTGGGCATCGCCAGGACGTTCCAGAACATCCGGCTGTTCCCCGAGATGACAGCCCTGGAGAACGTGCTGGTCGGCACCGACGCCCGGCACAAGACGAGCGTGGTCGGGGCGCTGTTCCGGCTGCCGAGGGTCAAGGCGGAGGCACACACCCTGCCCGAGTCGGGCTGGCGGCGGACCTTCGCCCTGACGTTCGGCGTCTCCCGGCACATCGCCGAGGAGCGTGCCGCCCGGGCCAAGGCCCTCGACCTGCTGTCCTTCGTGGGCATCGAGGGTCACGCCGACGCGCAGGCCAAGAACCTCTCCTACGGCGACCAGCGCCGGCTGGAGATCGCCCGCGCGCTGGCCACCGAGCCGAAGCTGCTCTGCCTGGACGAGCCGGCCGCCGGCTTCAACCCGGCGGAGAAGGCCAGGCTGCTGGAGCTGATCCGCAAGATCCGTGACCTCGGGCTGACCGTGCTGCTGATCGAGCACGACATGCGCCTGGTCATGGGGGTCACCGACCGGCTGGTCGTGCTGGAGTTCGGGAAGAAGATCGCCGAGGGCAGCCCGGCGGAGGTCCGGGAGAACCCGAAGGTGATCGCCGCGTACCTGGGGGTGCCGCAAGATGCTGCTTGAGATCGAGAACCTGTCGCTGCACTACGGCCGGATCCAGGCCCTGCACGGCATCAGCATCGAGGTCGGCGAGGGCGAGATCGTCGCGCTGATCGGCGCGAACGGGGCCGGCAAGTCCACGACGATGCGGGCCATCTCCGGGCTGCGGATGCCCTCGTCCGGCAAGATCCGGTTCGCGGGGCACGACATCACCAGGGAACGCGCCGACCGCCGGGTGGTCCGGGGGATCAGCCAGTCGCCGGAGGGCCGGGGCATCTTCCCCGGCATGACGGTCCTGGAGAACCTCGACATGGGCTGCTACACCCGCAAGGACCGCGCCGGGATCAAGGAGGACCTGGAGCGCGTCTTCGGGCTCTTCCCCCGGCTGTCCGAGCGGCGCAAGCAGGTCGGCGGCACGATGTCCGGCGGTGAGCAGCAGATGCTCGCCATCGGCCGCGCGCTGATGGCCCGGCCGAAGCTCCTGCTGCTGGACGAGCCGAGCATGGGCCTGGCCCCGCTCCTCATCCAGCAGATCTTCACCATCATCGAAGAGATCAACCAGCAGGGCACCACGATCCTGCTGGTCGAGCAGAACGCGCAGCAGGCACTCTCGCGTGCCCACCGCGCGTACGTGCTGGAGACAGGTCAGATCGTCAAGACCGGTACGGGCGCCGAGCTGCTCGTCGACCCGAAGGTCAAGGACGCGTACCTGGGCGTGGCCTGAACCAGCGGATGCCCCGGTTGTGCTGTCATGACCGGGGCATCCGGTCACGCTGCCCGGACCCCCTGCCGGGTGGCGTACCCGTTGTGGAGGAGGAGAGCGACGTGGGCAAGGGACGTACCGCACTGGCCATCATGGGCGCCGTGGCGCTGGCCGCCGGGCTCGCCGCGTGTGGCGAGAAGAAGGAGGACTCGAACTCGGCAGCGCCGAACCCGAGCGCTTCCGTCAAGCAGGTGACGAAGGACGACGCGCTGGCCGGCAAGGTACCGGCGAAGATCAAGGAAGACGGCAAGATCTCGATCGGCGTGGACTCGACGTACCCGCCGAACGAGTTCCTGGACACCGACGGCAAGACGGTGGTCGGTTTCGACGTCGACCTGTTCAACGCGGTGGCCACGAAGCTCGGGCTGAAGACCGAGTGGACGACGAGCGCGTTCGACGACATCATCCCCGGCGTGCAGTCGGGCAAGTACGAGGCCGGCGTGTCGTCGTTCACGATCAACGACGACCGTAAGAAGAACTCGCTGATGGTGAGCTACTTCAGCGCCGGTACGCAGTGGGTGACCGTCAAGGGCAACCCGAACAAGATCAACCCGGACGACGCGTGCGGCAAGAGCATCGCCGTGCAGACGGGTACGGTCCAGGAGACCGAGGACCTGCCGAAGAAGCAGAAGGCGTGCAAGGACGCCGGCAAGCCGGAGATCAAGGTCGCGCCGTACCAGAAGCAGTCCGAGGCCACCGCCGCCGTCGCCTCCGGCAAGCACGACGCGATGCTCGCCGACTCGCCGGTGTGCGTCGACGCCGTCCGGGCCACGAGCGGCAAGCTGGAGCTGCTGGGCAAGGTCTACGACTCCGCGCCGTACGGCTACGTCCTGAACAAGGACCAGAAGGAGTTCGCTGAGGCCATCCAGGGCGCGCTGAAGGCCCTGATCGCCGACGGCACGTACACGGAGATCCTCAAGAAGTGGAACGTGCAGGACGGCGCTCTGAGCGGCACGCCGGGGATCAACCCCTGATGAGCAAGGAGCTCAACCCGGATCCGGCACCGTCGTCACCGGAGGCGCAGGCCCCGATGACGGTGGTGCCTGTCCGGCACCCCTGGCGGTGGGTGGCAGTCGCCGTGCTGGCGGTGCTGACCGCCCAGTTCGTCCACCTGGCCGCGACGAACCCGGCCTTCGACTGGCCGTTCATGATCGACAACGCCTTCCGGCCGCCGGTGATCGAGGGCCTGCTCAAGGGCACCCTGGCCGGCACGGTGATCGCGATGACCATCGGCATCGTCGTCGGCGTCATCGTCGCGATCATGCGCCTCTCGCCGAACCCGGTGCTGTCCGGCGCCGCCTGGGTCTTCACCTGGGTGTTCCGCGCGATGCCCCGGGTCGTGCTGATCATCCTGTTCGCCGGCCTCGGCACGCTGTGGAAGCGGATCGAGTTCGGGCTGCCGTTCGACGAGCAGCTCGGCTGGCTGTTCGGGATCGAGGACTTCAGGGCCCGGCTGTTCGGCTTCGACGCGCACACCGTGCTCACGGCGTTCGTGGCGGGCATGCTGGCCCTGGGGCTGTCGGAGGCCGCGTACATGGCCGAGATCGTCCGGGCGGGCATCCAGTCGGTCGACGAGGGCCAGGGCGAGGCGGCCTCGGCGCTGGGCATGACCCGGGGCCAGATCCTCCGCCGGATCGTCCTGCCGCAGGCCATGCGCGTGATCATCCCGCCGACCGGCAACGAGACGATCGCGATGCTGAAGGACACGTCCCTGCTCGCGTTCGCCCCGCTGACCGTCGAGTTGTTCTACCAGCTCAGCGCGGTCGGTCACCGGACGTTCAACGTGTTCCCGATGCTGATCGCCGCCGCGCTCTACTACCTGTTCCTGGCGAGCGTGCTGATGGTGTTCCAGTACTTCCTCGAGCGGAAGTTCTCGGCCGGCCGGGTCAGGGGAGTGCAGCGATGACCGCGATGATCAAGATCGAGGGCGTGCACAAGCGCTTCGGCACGAACGAGGTGCTGCGCGGCATCGACCTCGAGGTGAGGACCGGCGAGGTCTGCTGCGTCCTCGGCCCGTCGGGCTCCGGCAAGTCGACTCTGCTGCGCTGCGTCAACCACCTGGAGAAGGTCAACGCCGGCCGCATCTCGGTCGACGGCAGGCTCATCGGCTACCAGCAGCGCGGCAGCAAGCTCTACGAGCTGCGCGAGAAGGAGATCGCCGCCCAGCGCCGTGACATCGGCATGGTCTTCCAGCGCTTCAACCTGTTCCCGCACTTCACGGCCCTGGAGAACGTCATGGAGGGCCCGGTGCAGGTGCTGGGCAAATCCAGGGCCGCCGTGAAGGCCCGCGCGCAGGAGCTGCTCGACCGGGTCGGCCTCGGCGACCGTGGCGGCGCCTATCCGGTGCAGCTGTCCGGCGGCCAGCAGCAGCGCGTCGCGATCGCCCGCGCGCTCGCGATGGAGCCGAAGGTCATGCTCTTCGACGAGCCGACCAGCGCGCTCGACCCGGAACTCGTCGGCGAGGTCCTCGACGTCATGCGTGACCTGGCCCGTTCCGGGATGACGATGATGGTCGTGACGCACGAGATCGGCTTCGCCAGGGAGGTCGGCGACTCGCTGGTCTTCATGGACGGCGGGGTGGTCGTGGAGTCCGGCCCGCCACGCGAGGTGATCGCCAACCCGCAGCACGAGCGCACCAAGGCCTTCCTCTCCAAAGTGCTGTAAAACCCCTCATTTTGTACCGGTGGCCGCGAACCCAGTTCGCGGCCACTTCCCGTGTGCCCCCGTGCGGCGGAGCCCCGCGCCCTCCGGGCGCAGTCGTCCCGCACGCCCCCGTGGCCCCATGAGTGGTTTTGTCGTACCCAGCCACTAGGCTTCACTGCGTGAATCGGCTGCTGCTCCTCGACGGACACTCGCTCGCATACCGGGCTTTCTTCGCCCTGCCGGTGGAGAACTTCGCGACCACCACGGGCCAGCCCACCAACGCGGTGTATGGCTTCACCTCGATGCTGATCAACCTGATCCGTGACGAGAAGCCGAGCCACGTCGGCGTGGCCTTCGACGTGTCCCGCCAGTCGTTCCGCACCGAGCAGTATCCGGAGTACAAGGCCGGCCGCTCGGAGACCCCCGGCGAGTTCAAGGGCCAGGTCAGCCTGATCCACGAGGTGCTGACCGCGCTGAACATCCCGTTCGTCGAGATGCCGGGGTTCGAGGCCGACGACGTCCTGGCCACCCTGGCCACGATGGCCAGCGCGGCCGGCTTCGACGAGGTCCTGATCGCGAGCGGCGACCGTGACGCGCTCCAGCTGGTCACCGACCGGGTCACGATCCTCTACCCGAAGAAGGGCGTCTCCGACCTGGCCCGGATGACCCCGGCCGCCGTGCAGGAGAAGTACGGCGTGCCACCGGAGCGGTACAGGGATCTGGCCGCCCTCGTCGGCGAGAGCAGCGACAACCTGCCCGGCGTGCCCGGTGTCGGCCCGAAGACCGCCGCGAAGTGGATCACGCAGTACGACGGGCTGGAGAACATCGTCGCCCGCGCCGACGAGATCAAGGGCAAGGCCGGCGAGAGCCTCCGCGAGCACCTGCCGGGCGTCATCCGCAACCACACGCTGAACAGGCTGCTCAACGACCTGACTCTTCCGGTGGCCGTCGACGAGCTGGCCTGGTCCGGCGGCAACGCGCCCGAGGTCGAGCGGGTCTTCGACACGCTCCAGTTCCGGGTGCTCCGCGACCGCTGGGCGCAGATCACCGGCTCCTCGGTCACCGCTGCCCCGCAGGGCGACGCGATGGACGCGGTGGACGGCACCGTCCTCGGTTCCGGCGAGCTGGCCGGCTGGCTGTCCGGCCTCGGCGCCGAGCCAGCGGGCCTGGCGCTGACCGGCACCTTCGCCCGGGGTACTGGCAGCATCGAGGCCATCGCGATCTCCGGCCCCGAGCGCTCGGCCTGGTTCGCCACCGAGCAGCTCGACCCGGCAGACGAGGCGGCCCTGGCCGCGTGGCTGTCCGACGCGGACAGGCCGAAGACCCTGCACGACGCCAAGCCAGCCCTGTGGGGCCTGGCAGCCCACGGCTGGGCGCTGGCCGGCCTGCGGACCGACACGGCCCTCGCCGCGTACCTGGCCCGCCCCGACCAGCGCTCGTACGAGCTGGGCGAGCTGACCCTCCGCTACCTGGGCCGCGAGCTGAAGACCGAGGACGCTGGCAACGGCCAGCTCACCCTCGACGGCCTCGGCGGCGGCGACGAGGAGAAGGCGAACCACCTCATGCTCCGCGCCGCCGCGACCCGCGAGCTGGCCGTGGCCCTGGAGGAGGAGCTGGCAGGCCGGGGCGAGGCCGCCACGCTGCTGACCGAGCTGGAGCAGCCGCTCGGCGTGCTGCTGGCCACGATGGAGCGCTCCGGCATCGCCGCCGACACCCACTACCTGTCGGAGCTGGAGGCGCACTTCGCCGCCGAGGTGAAGGCCGCAGCCCAGTCCGCGTACGCGGTGGCGGGCCGCGAGTTCAACCTCGGCTCGCCCAAGCAGCTCCAGCAGCTGCTCTTCGAGGACCTCGGCCTGCCGAAGACCAAGAAGATCAAGACGGGGTACACGACGGACGCCGACGCGCTCCAGGGCCTCTACGAGAAGACCCAGCACCCGATCCTGGAGCACCTGCTCCGGCACCGTGACGTGTCCCGGCTGAAGACCACAGTGGACGGCCTGCTGAAGAGCGTGTCGGACGACGGCCGCATCCACACCACGCTCAACCAGACGGTCGCCGCGACCGGCCGCCTGTCGTCCACGGACCCGAATCTGCAGAACATCCCGATCCGCACGGAGGAGGGCCGGCGGATCCGGCGGGCCTTCGTCGTCGGCGGGGGCTACGAGACCCTGCTGACCGCCGACTACAGCCAGATCGAGATGCGGATCATGGCCCACCTGTCGGAGGACGCCGACCTGATCGCCGCCTTCCACTCCGGCGAGGACCTGCACACCACGGTCGCCCGCCGCGTCTTCGAGACCGAGGACATCACCGCGGAGCACCGCCGCCGGATCAAGGCCATGTCCTACGGCCTCGCGTACGGGCTGTCGGCCTACGGCCTGTCCCAGCAGCTCGGCATCACCCCGGGCGAGGCCCAGGTCCTCATGGACGGGTATTTCGAGCGGTTCGGCGGGGTCCGCGACTACCTCCAGCGGATCGTCCGCCAGGCAGGCAAGGACGGCTACACCGAGACGGTGCTCGGCCGCCGCCGCTACCTGCCGGACCTCAACAGCGACAACCGCCAGCGCCGCGAGATGGCCGAGCGGATGGCCCTCAACGCCCCGATCCAGGGCAGCGCCGCCGACATCATCAAGGTCGCGATGCTCCGGGTCGACAAGGCGCTCCAGGAGGCCGGCCTGGCCTCGCGGATGCTGCTCCAGGTCCACGACGAGCTCATCTTCGAGGTGGCGCCGGGCGAGCTGGCGGCGACGGAGGAGCTGGTGCGGAGGGAGATGGGGGCGGCGTATGACCTGGCAGTGCCACTTGAGGTCTCCGTAGGACATGGCACCACCTGGGCCGCCGCCGGCCACTGACCGTTTGGACCCGGTGAGCGGAAATCTGAGCTGCGCAAAGCAAAAGCCCGTGTACAACCAGTACACGGGCTTCCGCTTTGCTTGTCAGATTTCCGCTCACCGGGCCACTTCGTCTTAGATCAAGAGCGGTAGATCAAGAGCAATGGGGGGTGTGTGTGTTGTGCCTCGGCTGATCGTTCTTAATGGGCCGCCTGGGTGTGGGAAGTCGACGTTGGCCCGGCGGTATGCGGATGCGCACCGGCTCACGTTCAATCTCGATCTCGATCGGATCCGGGATCTGCTGGGTGACTGGGAGGGCGATCCGCACAACGCTGGTCTGCTCACGCGGGCGGCGGCGCTCGCGGCGGCCCGGGTGCACCTGCTGGCCGGGCACGACGTGGTGGTGCCGCAGTTCCTGGGCAGGCCGCAGTTCCTGGAGCAGGCTGAGGCGCTGGCCGCGGAGACCGGGGCGGCCTTCCACGAGATCGTCCTGTTCACCACCAGGGACGACGCGGTGTACCGGTTCGCTGCCCGGCCGGCGTCGCCGCCCTTGCCGCCGGACGAGGTGGCCGCGATGTACGACCGGCTGGCCGAGCTTCTGCCGTCCCGGCCGCGCGCGTTGGTCCTCACGACTGTCCACGGCCGGGAGGACGAGGCCTACGCCGCGCTCGTGGCCAGCCTCGGTACCTGAGGCGCGGTGTCCCTCGGCGCCCAGCGCGCGATGCCGAGCCCGGCGGCGGCCGTCACGACTGCCAGCGGTATCCACAGGGCCGCCGGGGCCGCACCCAGGAGTCCGGTGAGGACGATCGGCGCTGCGGCCTTGCCGATGCCCGTGGACAGTTCCCAGCGGGCCAGAGCGCGGCCCAGCTGCCCGGGCGGGGCGGTGGCGATCACGAGCGCGACGCCGCTGCCCGCGTAGAGGATCTCGCCGACCGTGAACGCGAGCGACACCAGCGCGACTCCGGCCGCCGATCCGGCACCGGCCGTCCACAGGAACCCGAGGTACGAGGCGGCCAGCACGAGCCCGGCCAGCCCGAGCACCCACCGCCGGGGCCAGTTCGCGAAGCGCAGTACCAGCGGCACCGACAGCGCGATCACCAGCACGGTGTTCGCGATGAACACGGCCCCCGGCCACCCGGCTCCCGCCTTCAGCTGCTCCAGGAACACCGCTGGCAGCGCGACTTCGAGCACGTCGAACATCAGCGCGAAGGGCAGGTTGAGCAGGCACAGAACCAGGAAAGCCTTTCCCGGTACACCAGCAACCTCCGCACCGGGCGCCCGCTCCGCCACCACCAGCTCGGGCACGCGCAGGCTCCACACCAGCACGGCAGCGATGAGGTACCCGGCCCCGCTCAGCCCGGCCAGCACCCGCAGCGCCTCCCCGCCAGCCGCGAGCGCGACGGTCGCCAGCAGCGCTCCGGCCCCGAGCCCGGCGTTGCGGAGTGCCCGGCCAGCGCCCAGCGCGACATCGCGTTCCCGGCCAGGTACGAGTGCCGCGACGAGAGCCGCATGGGCACCCGGCCACATCTGCGTGCCGATGCTCATCAGCACAGCGGCAGCCGCGAACCCGACCACGCCCTCCGCCGCCAGCAGCACCGCGACCCCCGCCACCCGTACCCCGAGCGCGAACACCACCGGCGGCCGCCCGCCCGACCGGTCGATCCACCGCCCCGCGAGCGGAATGGCGACCAGCCCGGCGACGAGCCCGGCGGTCAGCGCGGCTCCGGTCACGGTGAGCCCCAGCCCGAGTACGTGGAGCCCGTACAGCACCATGAACGGCCGGAGCAGCCCGGCGCCGAGCGCGTCCACGAAGATCGCGGCCGAGTACCGTGGCCGCCCGCCCACCGCCAGCATCATCTTCAGTCTCATGCCGGCGACCCTGCACCCGTTGTGGCCGGAGACCCGCGCCAGTTGACGATGATCGTCAAGCGAGGGCCGGCCGGTGCCGTCCACCTGGGAGGATCGGCCGCGTGACCCTCACGATCGAGCTCGGTACCCAGCCAGACCTGGCCTTCGGCCCCTCGCCGCTGGGCGAGCTGACGGCCGCGCTGCACCTGCTGAGCGCGGCGGCCCACCATCCGGCCCAGCACGCGTGGATCACGTCGGTCACGGCTGCGCTGCCGGCCGACCTCGCCGACCGCATCCAGTCGGCGAGCTTCCTGTGGCTGGTCAGCACGGCGGACTTCCTCGTGCCGTCCCGGATCCGGGCGACGCTCGCCGAGGACCTCGACGATCTCGACGCGCTGGACGACGACAGGTTCTTCCGGGCGGCACTTCTCCCGGCCTGTGGGGCCGACCGCCGCAACCTGCCGAATCTCGACCGTGCCCTGACCCCGGAGCGCGCCAGGGACCTGGCCGCCGCGCGCGGGCCGCACCAGGCGCAGTTCGTCGACCGGCTCACCACGGACCTGCCCGGTGTCAGGGCCTGGCTGCGCAGGCTGTTCGAGGACTGCGAGCAGGCGTTCTTCGCCGACGCCTGGCAGCGGGTACGCGTGCAGCTGGTCAACGAGGCGCGCAACGCCGCTGAGCGGTACAAGAAAAAGGGTCTGGCGGAGGCGGTGACCGGCATGTCGCCCGCACTGTCCGTCAGGGACGGCAAGCTCCTGATCGACAAGATGCGGGACAGCACGGCGAGCGCGGCCACCCTCGGCCTGACCTTCTCGCCCACGGCCTTCGGCTGGCCGCACATCGTGGTCGCCGACGAGCCGGGCTGGCGGCCCGTCATCCAGTACCCGGTCGAGCGCCTGGGCGGCACCCTGCCCCTGGACGCGCTGGCCCGCCGCCTCGAAGCCCTGGCGAACCCGGCCAGGCTGCGGCTGTGCTGGCTGCTGGCCCGTGGCGCGCACACGACGGGGGAGCTGGCGACGGCCTGGCAGCTCAGCCTGCCGGAGGTGTCGCGGCACCTGGCCGTCCTGCACAAGGCAGGCCTCGTCCAGAAGGACCGGCGCGGCCGGTACACGCTGCACCGCATGGACCTGATCGCCGTCAGCCGCCTCGGCACCGACCTGGTCGAGGCGATGCTCCGGTAATCGTGCAAGGAAAACTGCGCAAGACTTCTTGCGCAACTGAAACTGCGCAACTAATCTTGCGTACATGGAACAGCGCACAGAGCCCGTCAAGGACCCAGCGGTCCTCAAAGCGGTCACGCACCCGCTGCGCATGCGGCTGTACGGCCTGCTGAACACCTACGGCCCCTCGACGGCCAGCACCCTGGCCGGCCGGGTCGGCGAGGCCGTCGCCAAGGTCAGCTACCACCTGCACCAGCTCGCCAGGTTCGGCTTCGTCGCCGAGGCGCCCGAGCTGGCCACCGACGGCCGCGAGCGCTGGTGGCAGTCAGTGCCCGGCGGCATCCGCTGGGACGACTCGGCCTTCCCGGAGGGCAGCGAGGGCCGGGCCATCTCCCAGGCCGTGAAGGCCGACACGGTCCGCCGCTTCCTCACCCTCCTCGACACCTACCAGCGCGACCAGGAGGCGTGGCCGCCAGCGTGGCGCGACCGGGCCTTCAGTACCAACAGCCGGATCCGCGTCACCCCAGACGAGCTGGACGAGTTCACCACCGAGCTCCTGGCGCTGTTCACGAAGTGGGGCGACCGCCCGGTCGACGAGTCCGACGACCGCCAGTTCGTGTACCTGTCCGCCCACGCCTTCCCCTACGTCCCGTGACCGCCACGCTCGCGGAGACCTCCGCCCCCGCCAAGCCGTACCGGAACCCGGCCTTCCTCGGCTGGCTCGGCGGCTACTGGGTCTCCCTCCTCGGAGACCAGATCTACTTCATCGCCTTCGCGTACGCGGCGGCCCAGCTCGGCGACCCGCTCCTGACCAGCGTCGTCGCGGCGGCCAGCTCCCTGCCGCGCGCCGTGCTCCTGCTCTTCGGCGGGGCGCTCGGCGACCGGGTCGGCCTGCGCAAGCTCATGCTCACCGCCGACGCGCTGCGCGCCGCTGTCATGCTCGCCGCCGCGCTCGCCGGGATCGGCGGTACCCCGATCTGGCTGCTGCTGGCCGCCTCACTGATCTTCGGCGTCGTCGACGCCGCGTACCTGCCGGCCGTGACAGCGTTCCCGGCGCAGATCCTGCCGGGGGAGCAGCTTCCGGCCGCCGCCGCTGCCCGCAGCCTGGCGATCCGGGCCGGCCTGCTCGTCGGCGCGCCCCTCGGCGGCCTCCTCGCCGCGACCGGCGGGTTCGTCCTCGCCTGCGCTGTCAACGCCGTCACGTTCACGATCTCGGTCTTCGTCCTGGCCCGCCTGCGCCCCGCCCACGAGCCCGAACAGCCTCCCGCACCCGCCGAGAAGAAAAACCTGCTCGCCGATGTGGGCGCCGGCCTGCGCTACGTCGCCAGCCATCCCACACTGCGCCTGCTCTTCGTCGTACTCACGGCGATCGAGTTCCTCATCACCGGCCCGGTCAACATCGGCATCTCGCTGATCGCCGTCGAGCGCGGCTGGGGCTCGGCGGGCCCCGGCTGGATGTTCGGCGCGCTCGGCCTGGGGGCCGTGGCCGGCTCGCTCCTCGTCATGGTCGCGAGGAAATGGTCCCGCCCGGTGTTCGCCGGCCTGACCATCGTCATCCTCGAACCGCTCGGCACGATCCTGCTCGGCCTGTCCGGCACGGTCGCGCTGGCCGCGGCCTCGGTCGCCATGATCGGCTTCACCGGCGGCGTGACCTCCGCGCTCCTGGGCGGCACGATCCAGCGCCTGACCGCCCCCGGGTACCGGGCCCGGATCGGCTCGATCTTCGTCCTCCAGGGCGTCGGCCTCGTCCCGGTCGCGCTGACCGGCTTCGGAGCCCTGGCCGGCTGGCTCGGTACCGGCCCGGCCTGCGTCGCCTGCGGCACAGCCCTCGCCCTGGTCGTCATCGCCGCCCTGTGCCACCCGGTGACCCGCAGGAACTGATCAGGCCGGCTTCTCCGTCACGTAGATCGCCGTACCCGGGAAGATCTTCCCCCGCGCCGGGCTCCACTGCCCCCACTCCTGGGTGTGCCCCTCCGGCCACTCCGGCTCGACGAGGTCCCGGAGAACCAGCCCGGCGGCGTTGATCTCCCGGACCCGGTCGCCGAGCGTCCGATGGTGCTCGACATAGCTCGGCTTGCCATCCGTGTACTCCACGTACGGCCGCCGGTCGAAGTAGGAGTTGATGGCGATCAGGCCGGCCTCGCCCGGATCATCCGGGAAGATCCACCTCATGGGATGTGTGACGGAAAACACCCACCGGCCCCCGGGCCGCAGTACCCGCGCGGCCTCCCGCATCACGAGCCCAGAATCGGCCACGAACGGCACCGCCCCGAACGCCGTGAACACGATGTCGAACGCGCCGCTCGCGAAGGGCAGCGCCTCGGCGTCGGCGAACGCGAGCGGCACGTCGAGTCCGGTACGGACATTGATCGTCCTCGCATGGCGCAGCATCCCGGCCGATAGATCGGAGGCGATGACCTCGGCGCCACGCGACAGCAGCCAGCGCGCCGAAGACGCAGCCCCGCAGCCAATTTCGAGGATTCTGCGCCCGGCCACCGGCCCCAGCAGGCCGGCCTCGGACTCGGTCAGGCCCTCCGGGCACCACCGCAGTTCGGTGTCGCCGAGGAACTCCCCGTGCTCCGCCTGATAGTCATCGGCGTCACTGTCCCACCAGGACCGGCTGGCGGCACGGCTCACCGCGCTGTTCGCGGCGCCCCGGGCCGCGTGGATCTCGCTCACGGCGTGACAGTATGCCGGGGGACGGTTGGACCGTGTGGTATTGGGCGGGGTAGGCTGGACGACGCGTTGGTGGGTCGCGAGTCTCGGCAGGGAGCAGGCACGCAGCCGCTGAAGGAATTCACCGGATGGGCCCACTCGACGCGCCGAACATACGATCGACAACCCACCGGAGCACCTGCCCACATGACGAGCAGCACCGAGGTCTCCTCGAACCAGGTCGCCATCAATGACTTCGCGTCGGAGGAAGCCTTCCTCGCCGCCATCGATGAGACCATCAAGTACTTCAACGACGGCGACATCGTCGAAGGCACCGTTGTCAAGGTCGACCGGGACGAGGTCCTGCTCGACATTGGCTACAAGACCGAGGGTGTCATCCCCTCGCGCGAGTTGTCGATCAAGCACGACGTTGACCCGGCCGAGGTCGTCTCCGTGGGTGACGAGATCGAGGCGCTTGTTCTCCAGAAGGAGGACAAGGAGGGCCGTCTGATCCTGTCCAAGAAGCGCGCTCAGTACGAGCGGGCCTGGGGCACGATCGAGAAGATCAAGGAAGACGACGGCGTCGTCCGCGGCACGGTCATCGAGGTCGTCAAGGGCGGCCTCATCCTCGACATCGGCCTCCGGGGCTTCCTCCCCGCGTCGCTGGTCGAGATGCGCCGCGTCCGCGATCTCCAGCCTTACGTCGGCCGCGAGCTCGAAGCCAAGATCATTGAGCTGGACAAGAACCGCAACAACGTGGTCCTGTCCCGCCGGGCGTGGCTCGAGCAGACGCAGTCCGAGGTCCGCACCGAGTTCCTGAACAAGCTCGCCAAGGGCCAGGTCCGCAAGGGTGTCGTGTCCTCGATCGTCAACTTCGGCGCGTTCGTGGACCTGGGCGGCGTTGACGGCCTCGTGCACGTCTCCGAGCTGTCCTGGAAGCACATCGACCACCCGTCAGAGGTTGTCGAGGTCGGCCAGGAGGTCGAGGTCGAGGTTCTCGACGTCGATCTCGAGCGCGAGCGCGTGTCGCTCTCGCTGAAGGCCACCCAGGAGGACCCGTGGCGCCAGTTCGCCCGGACCCACCAGATCGGCCAGATCGTCCCGGGTAAGGTCACCAAGCTCGTTCCGTTCGGTGCGTTCGTGCGCGTCGACGACGGCATCGAGGGCCTGGTCCACATCTCCGAGCTGGCCGAGCGCCACGTGGAGATCCCGGAGCAGGTCGTCCAGGTCAACGGCGATGTCCTGGTCAAGGTCATCGACATCGACCTCGAGCGCCGCCGGATCTCGCTGTCCCTCAAGCAGGCCAACGAGGGCTTCGTCGAGGGCGACGAGCACTTCGACCCGACCGCGTACGGCATGGCTGCCACCTACGACGAGGCTGGCAACTACGTCTACCCGGACGGCTTCGACCCGGAGACGGGCGAGTGGCTCGAGGGCTTCGACGCGCAGCGCGAGCTGTGGGAGAAGCAGTACGCCGAGGCCCGTGCCCGCTGGGAGGCCCACGGCAAGCAGGTCGAGGCCGCCCGCGTGGCCGAGGCCGAGGCTGCCGAGGCCGGTCCGGTCGCTCCCGCCGCTGGCGGCGTGACCACCAGCAGCACCCCGGCTGCCGCCAAGGCCGCCGAGGAGCCCGCTGGCACCCTCGCCACCGACGAGGCGCTGGCCGCCCTCCGCGAGAAGCTCGCGGGTGGCAAGAGCTAAGCAGCACGACCCATCCGGAAGCCCGGCACGCGACTCGCGTGCCGGGCTGCCGGCTTTTCTGTCCCCGGTAGGCTCGCGGGATGCTGCATGTGGGACTCACCGGCGGGATCGGCGCCGGGAAAAGCGCGACGGCCGCTCACCTGGCGACGCTGGGCGCCGTGATCATCGACTCGGACGTGCTGGCCCGTGAGGTGGTCGGCCCCGGCACCGGCGGCCTGGCGGCCATCGCGGAGACCTTCGGCCCCGGCGTGATCACCGACGGCGCGCTCGACCGCCCCGCCCTGGCCGGCAAGGTCTTCGGCGACCCGGCCGCCCGGCAGAAGCTGGAGGCGATCATCCACCCCCGGGTCCGCGCCCGCTCCGACGAACTCGCGGCCCAGGCCCCGCCAGACGCCGTCGTGGTCCATGACATCCCGCTGCTCACCGAGGTCGGCCTGGCCCCGACCTTCCACTGTGTACTCGTCGTGCAGGCCGCCCACCACATCCGCCTCGGCCGGCTGACCGCCCGTGGCCTGTCCCGTGACGAAGCCGAGGCGCGGATCGCCGCCCAGGCCACCGACGCGGACCGGGCAGCCGTCGCCGACATCGTCCTCGACAACTCCGGCAGCCTCGAAGCCCTCCACGCCCAGATCGACGCTGCCTGGCCCCGCCTGATCGGGTACGAGGCCAACCTCCGCGCCGGCCGGTACTCCCGCCGCCCCGAAGAGCTGGCGATCGTCCCCTCCGACCCGGCCTGGCCAGCCAGGTACGCCCGGCTGGCCGCCCGGATCCGGCACGCGGCTGGCGACGCCGTCCTCAGCCTCGACCACATCGGCTCCACCTCGGTACCGGGGCTGCCGGCCAAGGACGTCATCGACATCCAGCTCGGGGTCGCGGACCTGGACACCGGGCGCAAGATCGCCCCGCTGCTGGCCGCCGCAGGGTTCCCGGCCAAGGACGGCGAGTGGTGGGACAACCCGAAGCCGCCCGGCAGCCCGATCCACCACAAGCTCATGCACGGCTGCGCAGACCCCGGCATCGTCGTCCACCTGCACGTCCGCACCGTGGGCTCGCCGAGCTGGCGCTGGGCGCTCCTCTTCCGCGACTGGCTGCGCGCCACCCCCGGGACCGTCACCGAGTACGCCACCCTCAAGGCCACCCTCGCCGCCCAGGGCCTCACCGCCAGCGACTACGCCGAAGCCAAGGAACCCTGGTTCGACAGCATGGACACCCGAGCCGAATCCTGGGCCACCACCACCAACTGGGTACCAGGAAAAAGCCCTTGATCTTGCTCTAAGGCGAGGTGGCCCGCTGAGAGCGAGGCTGGCAAGCATCGCGGTTTCCCTCGTACCGGTGTTGTACGTGGGAAACCGCGATGCGCAGTCCAGATTCGCTCTCAGCGGGTCGGCAGAGACCAGAAGGGATCGTGGCCGGGTGGGGCCACGATCCCTTTGGGCAGGCGCGGCGCCCAGCACCCGGCGCGCTCACCAGCGTGTGGGGCTGGGTGCTGCGACCGGTGCCCGGGGCCTGGCCTAGCTGGCCGGCCGCCGGGAGCAGGCGCCGCGCCTGCTGCATCGTCGAGGCTATCGGCGGGATCTTGGGCACACAATGGTTTTTGGGCTTGTTGGCGCATCGCCGCCGGCGCTTGTCGTACCCCCCGCGTACGGTGGGGGCATGGCGCTGGACATCACCCGTTCGTCGGGTCGTTTCGAGGTTGTGAGTGAGTACAAGCCGGCGGGTGACCAGCCCGCCGCGATCGCCGAACTGGCCCGGCGGGTCCGCCGTGGCGACGAGCACTCGGTGCTGCTGGGCGCGACCGGTACGGGCAAGAGTGCCACGACGGCGTGGCTGATCGAGGAGCTGCAGCGCCCGGCGCTGGTTCTCGCGCCGAACAAGACCCTCGCAGCGCAGCTCGCGACGGAGTTCCGTGAGCTGCTGCCGCACAACGCCGTCGAGTATTTCGTCAGCTACTACGACTACTACCAGCCCGAGGCGTACGTCCCGCAGTCCGACACGTACATCGAGAAGGACTCTTCGGTCAACGAGGAGGTCGAGCGGCTGCGGCACAAGACGACCATGAGCCTGCTGACCCGGCGGGACGTGATCGTCGTGGCCACGGTGAGCGCGATCTACGGCCTGGGCACCCCGCAGGAGTACCTGGAGCGGGCGGCGGCGGTGAAGGTCGGCGAGGAGATCGACCGGGACAAGCTGCTGCGCAGGCTGGTGGAGATCCAGTACACCCGGAACGACGTGGCGTTCGCGCGCGGCACCTTCCGGGTGCGGGGCGACACGATCGAGATCATCCCGGCGTACGAGGAGCTGGCGATCCGGATCGAGATGTTCGGCGACGAGGTCGAGAAGCTGAGCTATCTGCATCCGCTGACCGGTGACGTGGTGCGGGAGACCGACCACATGCTCATCTTCCCGGCCACGCACTACGCGGCCGGCCCGGAGCGGATGGAGCGCGCGGTCAACGACATCGAGGCCGAGCTGGGCATCCGGCTGGCCGAGCTGGAGCGGCAGGGCAAGCTGCTGGAGGCGCAGCGGCTGCGGATGCGCACGACGTACGACATCGAGATGATGCGGCAGGTCGGGTTCTGTTCCGGCATCGAGAACTACTCGCGGCACATCGACGGCCGGGGCGAGGGCAGCGCGCCGCACTGCCTGATCGACTTCTTCCCGTCCGACTTCGTGACGGTGATCGACGAGTCGCACGTGACGGTCCCGCAGATCGGCGGCATGTACGAGGGGGACGCCTCCCGTAAGCGGACCCTCGTGGACCACGGGTTCCGGCTGCCGTCCGCGATGGACAACCGGCCGCTGCGCTTCGACGAGTTCCGTGACCGGGTCGGCCAGACGGTGTACCTGTCGGCCACACCCGGCCCCTGGGAGCTGAACCAGACCGGCGGCGAGTTCGTCGAGCAGGTGATCCGGCCGACCGGCCTGGTTGACCCCGAGGTGGTGCTCAAGCCGACCAAGGGCCAGATCGACGACCTCATGCACGAGATCCGGCTGCGTACCGAGCGGGACGAGCGGGTGCTGGTCACGACGCTGACCAAGAAGATGGCCGAGGACCTCACCGACTACCTGCTCGAGCACGACATCCGCGTGCGGTACCTGCACTCCGAGGTGGACACGCTGCGCCGGGTCGAGCTGCTGCGTGAGCTGCGCAAGGGCGACTACGACGTGCTGGTCGGCATCAACCTGCTCCGGGAGGGCCTCGACCTGCCGGAGGTGTCGCTCGTGGCGATCCTCGACGCGGACAAGGAGGGCTTCCTGAGGTCGGCGACCTCGCTGATCCAGACAATCGGCCGCGCGGCCCGTAACGTGTCCGGCGAGGTCCACATGTACGCGGACAAGATCACGCCATCAATGGCCAAGGCGCTCGACGAGACGAATCGCCGGCGTGACAAGCAGATCGCGTACAACGAGGCGAACGGGGTCGATCCCCAGCCGCTCCGGAAGAAGATCCGCGACGTGCTCGACGACATCTATCGCGAGGCGGAGGAGACCGACGCGGCCCTGGTCGGCGGTGGCCGCCAGCTGTCCCGTGGCAAGTCCCCGGTGCCGGGTGGCGGCGCGTCGAAGTCGCCGCGGATCTCGCTGACCTCAGAGCCCGGGATGGCCCGTGCCGACCTGGCCGACCTGATCGCGCAGCTCAACGACCAGATGCTCGGCGCGGCCCGCGAGCTCCAGTTCGAACTGGCGGCCAGGATCCGGGACGAGATCAAGGAGCTGAAGAAGGAACTCCGGCAGATGGACGCGGCCGGCGCCTGACGTGCGGTCCTGCTCCCGCTCAGCTGGGCGGGAGCAGGACGGTGGGTACTGGCTGTCCGGCGCCAGGGCGGCCAGGCTGCGCGAGGGCGTGCACGTGGATGGTGCGCACGCGAGATGCCTGGTGGCCGGTTCCGGCCGCTGGCAGTGGTCCGTAGCCGGACCTGGCCGCCGAGGTTAGCGGCTGCCTGCTGCCTGCTGCCTGCTGCCTGCTGCCTGCTGCCTGCTGCCCGTTCCGCGTCGGTGGCCGTTGCCCACCGCCTGCCGGCCGGTCTGACCGAGCGGTCAGCCGGATCAGCGCCGCATGGTCGGACCGAGCCGTCGGACGGGGAGGCCGGTCGGGCCAGGCGGTCAGGCCGGGACGTCGGTGAAGTGCTCGACGACCGGGGGAGCCGCGAAGTAGCCGCCGATGATGCCGCGCCACTGTTCGAAGCGCTCGGTGGCCCGGAAGTTCTCCAGGTGGGCCTCGACGGTGTCCCACTCGACGAGGAGGACGAAGCGGGAGGGCGATTCGATGCCGCGGGTCATCCGGACTGTCTGGCAGCCGGGCGTCTCGGCCAGGATCGGCAGGGCCTTGGCGTATGCCTCGGCGAAAGCGTCTTCCTGCCCGGCTTGCACGTCGATGAGGGCGACTTCGAGAATCATGCGCGCAGCCTGCCAGCAATCGGACATTCTCGCAAGGCGAATGGGATACCCAGGCTCCTAGGATGCGCACGGGGTGTCACGGCGGGCACACCCTTGGGGCATTCGCTCCGAGTGCACCAAAATGGGGTTTTTGGCGTGTCGCGAGGGTTTCGCGGCGTGGCGCGGGTCAAATCACAGCCCCTGAACTGCGCCGGGGCTTTCCGCCGGCGACAATAGGGAGCACATGGAGGGGAGTATTCCCCCGTGGCGGTCTCGTCAGCACGGCTCTTGGGAGCCCGGGGCCGCCGGTCGCCTGCCAGCTCTGGTGCTGGTTCGCGGCGGAAGAGACCTCCGGTGATACATGGTGTCTGCCGGAGGCTGCTGAAGTGAATGTTTCCACCTGGGTTTGGGCTGCGACGATCGTCGGGCTGGTCGCCCTGCTCCTGTTCGACCTGGCGATCGTCGGGCGGCGGCCACACGAGCCATCCATGCGCGAGTCCACGCTGTGGGTGGTGTTCTACGTCGGCCTGGCTGTGCTGTTCGGCCTCGGCATCCTGGTCACGTCCGGCGGCGCGTATGCCGGGGAGTTCTTCGCTGGCTGGGTGACCGAGTACAGCCTGTCGGTCGACAACTTGTTCGTCTTCGTCCTGATCATGGCGAACTTCCGGGTGCCCCGGATCTACCAGCAGAAGGTCCTGCTGGTCGGCATCGTGATAGCGCTGCTGATGCGTGGCGCGTTCATCGCGGCCGGCGCCGCGGTGATCAGCCGGTTCAACTGGGTCTTCTACATCTTCGGCCTGTTCCTGGTCTACACGGCGATCAAGCTGGCCAAGGGCGGGGAGACCGGGGACGACGAGTACCACGAGAACATCATGATCCGCTGGACGCGGAAGATCCTGCCGGTCACGCGGGAGTACCACGGCGCGGACCTGACCACGCGGTTCCACGGCCGGAAGATGTTCACCCCGATGCTGATCGTCATGATCGCGATCGGCACGACGGACCTGATCTTCGCGCTCGACTCGATCCCCGCGATCTTCGGCCTGACCAAGGAGCCGTACCTGGTCTTCACGGCCAACGTCTTCGCGCTGATGGGCCTGCGCCAGCTGTACTTCCTGATCGGCGGCCTGCTCGACCGGCTGGTGTACCTCTCGATCGGCCTGTCCCTCGTCCTCGGCTTCATCGGCGTCAAGCTGATCATGGAAGCGATGGCGGACAACCAGGTGCCGTTCATCAACGGCGGCGAGCCCTTCACCTGGGTACCGCACATCCCGATCTGGCTGTCGCTGAGCATCATCATCGGCACCCTGGCCATCACGACGGTGCTCAGCCTGGCGAAGTCCGCCCGGGACCGCCGCCGGGGCGAGCTCCCGGCAGCCAAGCCGGCCGCCGGCCAGCCCTGACGCTGCCGCGAGACAGGCAGCCCTGACGCTGTTGTGCGAAAGGGGCCCGGGGTTGACCCCGGGCCCCTTTCGCGTACCCGTGCTCAGAGGCGGCCGGCGGAGACCAGGGTCGCGGAGCGTTCCGGGGTGAGGTCCTCGGCGACGACCTTGCCGCCCGTGTAGCAGGCGTGCAGCATCCGGCGCTCGCCGAGCACGAAGCCGACGTGGTGCACGGGCTGGCCGGGCCGGGCGAAGAAGTACAGGTCGCCGGGCTGCTCGGTGCCGAGGGCGACCGGGGTGGCCGCTGCCTGCTGCTCGGCGGCGTCGCGGGGGACCTGCTGGCCGGTCCGGGCGTAGGCGAGGTGCACGAGCCCGGAGCAGTCGATGCCGTACGCGGAGACGCCGCCCCAGATGTACGGCACGTCGAGGAGCCGCTCCGCCACCGCCAGCGGCGTACCGGCGCCGGCCGCGGCAGCCCGCAGGTCCCGGAGCCGGGCGAACAGCGGCTCGGCCTGGCCGGGCACGTGCACCGGCACCCAGCCCCGCACGACCGGCCCGGCCGCGACGAGCCGGGTACCGAGGACGACGGCGGGCAGTGCCACGTCCCCGCTGGGCTCGTCGCGCAGCGCGGTGCTGGTCGCGTCCACAATGTACGCGTCGCCGGGTACGGCGGACGCGCCCGTCAGCTGGGCGCTCGGCAGCCAGCCCGGGTATCCGCGCTCGTCGAGCTCGCTGGCCTGGCTGGGCACGAGCACCCGGCTCCAGCCCTCGCGTTCCTCCTCGACGAGGACGGCCTCGCCGAGCGGGATCTGGGTGAGGGTACGGCCGTTGAGCCCGGCGCGGTCGCCGGAGGTCATGGCGTTGAGCCAGTGGCGGGGATGGGCCGGGGTGCCGAGGGCCGGTGCGTCCACGGGCCGGGGCGCTTCCGGGGCCGTCCACAGGGTTGCCACCCCGACTGCGACCACTGCCTCACGCATGCTTGGTTCCTCCTGACGGAAAGGGGGTATGGGGCGGCTGGTATGCCGGTACGAGCCAAAGATAGCCGCTGGTTCCGGCACGATGGGGGCATGACTGCGCTGACTGGGGTACGCAACGCCCGCGACCTGGGCGGGCACCGGGCCGCAGGCGGGGTGCGGGTGCTGACCGGCAGGGTGTGGCGGGCCGACGCGCTGGCCCGGCTGACGGACGAGGACCTGGTCACGATGGCAGGCCTGTCGCTCGTGTCGGTCATCGACCTGCGGGGCATGCCGGAGGTCGAGCTGCTGGGCGCCGACCGGCTGCCGCCCGGCCTGCGGCTGTGCCCGCTGCCCGTCTACGACGAGACTCTCGACATCTACTCGATGATGGCGACAGCCGCAGGTAACGGCGACCCGTCGGCGTTGCTGCGGGACGGGCGGGGTGAGCGCATCATGCTCGACATGTACCGCTGGTTCGCCACGGATCAGCGGGCGCGTCAGCAGTTCGGGGCCGCGCTGGGGATGCTGGCCGACCCGGCGGGACTGCCCGTCCTGTTCCACTGCACGGCAGGCAAGGACCGGACGGGCTGGCTGGCCGCGCTGACGCTCACGGCGCTCGGCGTGGACCGAGAGACCGTCTTCGCCGACTATCTCCGCACGAACGAGGCCGTGGCCGGCGCCCGGCAGCTGCTGACCCGGCTGGGCCTCGACGTCGAGCTCTTCGCGCCGCTGATCGAGGCCAGGGCGTCCTATCTGGAGGCTGCCTTCGAGGCGGCAGGTGACATCGAGGTGTACGTGACGGACGGGCTCGGTGTCGACATCGGAGCACTCCGGGCGAACCTGCTGGGCTAGGGCGTGGGACCCCTCATGTCGCTATAGCGACATGAGGGGTCCCACGATCATGGACTACAGCTTGTGGCGGCGGTCCCAGACGGCCCTGGAGAGGCGGCCGAGCAGCCGGGCCGCCGGGTCCTCGGTGGAGTTCCCGCTGGCCAGTGGGCCGGTGTAGCAGATGGCCAGGACGTACGGCGGGGCGTCCGGCGGGTAGACGATGCCCGCGCTGTGCCGGCAGCCCTTGATCCAGCCGTTCTTGAACGAGATCCGGGTGCCCTCCGGCAGCCCGGAGGCCAGGTCGGCCCGGTGCTCGTTGGCCGTCATGATGTCCAGCAGTTCCGGTTCGAGGGACAGGAACAGCTTCGCCAGGTCGGCGGCGGTCACCTCGTTGATGATGCCGGCGTCGTGGGCGCGGTAGTCCTCGATGCCGCGCCGGGTCACGCTGTGCTCGGCGCCCGCCTGCCGCCAGACGTCTGCCACCTCGTTGAGGGAGACGTGGTCCAGGCAGAGGTTCGTGGCGAAGTTCGAAGAGCAGATCACCATCCGGTACGCCAGCCAGCGCAGCGTGGCCGTGCCGTCCAGTTTGGACCACACCTCGGGGTCGGAGTCGTAGCCAGGGGTGCTGTCGAAGATCTCGCCGTCGAGGGCCGAGCGGAAACCGTTGCTGACCGGTACTTCGGCGTCGAGGTCGGTGCCGCTGCGGTACAGGGCGGCGAGGACGGCGGCTTTCATGGTGCTCGCCGCGTTGTGCGTGACGTGCTCGTTGCTCGCGAGGAACGGGCGTTCGCCGAGCCGCGCCCCGTAGATGGACAGCACCACAGTTACCAGATCCCTTCCACACCGAGGCCAGGCTCGGCCGGCAGCACGACCGTCGCGCCGTCATACCTCAGACCGCCGCCGAGCGGGGACTCCGCCAGCCACCAGGCCGCGTCGAGATCGCTGACGGCACTGGTCCCGTACGCGGCGACGAGGCTGGCGGCCGCGCCCACGCCGATCTGACCCTCCATCATGGACCCGACCACGGTTCCCATGTCCTGTGCCCTGGCCAGTTCCAGCAGGGTACGCGCCGGGGCGAGGCCGCCGCACTTGGCGAGTTTCACGTTGACGAGGTCGGCGGCGCGGCGGCGGATCACTTCGACGAGGTCGCGGATGCCGAAGACGCTCTCGTCGGCCATCACCGGCAGGCTGACGCGCTCCGACACCCACGCGAGGCCCTCGATGTCGTGGGCCGGGGTCGGCTGCTCGACGAGTTCGACTCCGAGGCCGGCGTCCTCGATGGCCCCGATGACCCGGACGGCCTCGCGCGGGGTCCAGCCCTGGTTCGCGTCGAGCCGGATCGTCGCCTGCGGGGCGGCCTCGCGGACGGCCCTTACCCGGGCCAGGTCCCCGGCGGCGTCTGTGCCGACCTTGACCTTGATGACCGTGAAGCCTTCCTTGACCCGGGCGGCGGCGGCCTCGGCGAGCCCGCCGGGCTCACCGGCCGCCAGCGTGACGTCGGTCGGCACGCGCAGGGTCGTGCCGCCCAGCAGCCGGGCCAGCGGTACGCCGAGGCGCCGCGCCGCCAGGTCGTGCAGGGCGATGTCCACAGCGGCCTTCGCCGACTCGTTGCCGACGACAGCGCGCTGTACCCGGCCGAGCAGCGCGACCAGGTCCTCGGGGTCCGCGCCGGTCAGGATCGGGGTGAGCAGCCGGACGCACGCCTCCGCGCCCTCGATCGAAGCCCCGGTCACCCGCCACACCTCCGGCGCCTCCCCGTACCCCCGGAAGCCGTCGGAGTCGACCAGCTCGACCACGAGGGAGCGGATCTCGGTCGCGGTGCGCAGGGAAGTCACGAACGGGGTGTGCAGTGGTGTGCTGAGCCGATGCAGGCGGACCTCGGTGATCGTCACGCCCGCGACCATACCCCGCGATCAGCCGCGCCGGGAGGGTCCGCGCAGCGCCCAGCCCGGGCATGCCGCACGGCAGCCGGAGCCGGGATCACGGCGTACCAGACAAAACAAAAACGTCAGGCCCGGCGGCGGACCACCGGGCCTGACGTGAGACGAACGCTGGGTGTTACTGGTGCTTGCGGCGGGCCGTGGCGCGGGCGCGCTCGGTCGCGGAGAGGTTCACCTTGCGGATGCGGACGGCGGTCGGCGTGACCTCGACGCACTCGTCCTCGCGGCAGAACTCCAGGGACTGCTCGAGGGACAGCTTGCGCGGCGGCACCAGCTTCTCGGTCTCGTCCGCGGTGGACGACCGCATGTTGGTGAGCTTCTTCTCCTTGGTGATGTTGACGTCCATGTCGTCGGAACGCGAGTTCTCCCCGACGATCATGCCCTCGTACACCTCCATCGTCGGCTCGACGAACAGCGAGCCGCGCTCCTGGAGGTTCGTCATGGCGAACGCCGTGACCACGCCGGACCGGTCGGCGACCAGCGAGCCGTTGTTACGGGTGCGCAGCTCGCCGAACCACGGCTCGTACTTCTCGAACACGTGGTGCGCGATGCCGGTGCCCCGGGTCTCGGTCAGGAACTCCGTGCGGAAGCCGATCAGGCCACGCGCCGGGACCAGCCACTCCATCCGCAGCCAGCCGGTGTTGTGGTTGGTGTAGTGCTCCATCCGGCCCTTGCGGGTCGCGAGCAGCTGGGTGATCGCGCCCATGTACTCCTCGGGCGCGTCGATCGTCAGCCGCTCGACCGGCTCGTGCACCTTGCCGTCGATGTTCTTGGTGACCACCTGCGGCTTGCCGACGGTCAGCTCGTAGGACTCGCGGCGCATCTGCTCGACGAGGATGGCCAGCGCCAGCTCGCCACGGCCCTGCACCTCCCACGCGTCGGGGCGCTCGGTGGGCAGGACGCGGAGCGAGACGTTGCCGATCAGCTCCTTGTCGAGCCGGTCCTTGACCATGCGGGCGGTGACCTTCGAACCCTTGGCCTTGCCGACCATCGGGGAGGTGTTGGTGCCGATGGTCATCGAGATGGCGGGCTCGTCCACCGTGATCAGCGGGAGCGCGACCGGGTTCTCGGAGTCGGCCAGGGTCTCGCCGATCATGATGTCGGCGATGCCGGCGATGGCGATGATGTCACCGGGGCCGGCCTCCTCGGCCGGCTTGCGCTCGAGGCCCTCGGTCATCAGCAGCTCGGTGATGCGGACGTTCTCCTTCGAGCCGTCCGTCTTGCACCAGGCGACCGTCTGGCCCTTCTTGATCGTGCCCTGCTTCACCCGGCACAGCGCCAGGCGGCCGAGGAACGGCGAGGCGTCCAGGTTGGTCACGTGCGCCTGGAGCGGGGCACCCTCGTCGTAGGAGGGGGCCGGGATGGTCTCCAGCAGCGTGGTGAACAGCGGCGCGAGGGAGTCCGAGTCGGACGGGACGGTGCCGTCGGCCGGCTGGTTCAGCGAGGCGATGCCGTCGCGGGCGCAGGCGTAGACGATCGGGAACTCGATCTGGTCCTCGGTCGCGTCGAGGTCGAGGAACAGCTCGTAGGTGTCGTCCACGACCTCCTTGATCCGGGAGTCTGGCCGGTCCACCTTGTTGATCACGAGAACGATCGGCATCTTCGCCGCGAGCGCCTTGCGCAGCACGAACCGGGTCTGCGGCAGCGGGCCCTCGGACGCGTCGACGAGCAGCACCACCCCGTCGACCATCGTCAGGCCCCGCTCGACCTCGCCACCGAAGTCGGCGTGGCCCGGCGTGTCGATGATGTTGAGCGTGAACTGCTCGCCGTCCGGGGAGGTGTAGGCCACCGCGGTGTTCTTGGCGAGGATCGTGATGCCCTTCTCCCGCTCGAGGTCGCCGGAGTCCATGACCCGGTCTGCGACCTCTGCGCGGGCGTGGAACGCGCCCGCCTGCTTGAGCATGGCGTCAACCAGGGTCGTCTTGCCGTGGTCGACGTGGGCGATGATCGCGAAGTTACGGAGATCGGAGCGCAGTGGCATGGGTATATCGTCCCTGGTTCCCTCCGCCGGGCAGGTGCCGGGTGCCGATTCTCACTCGGCTCCGGGCCGCTAGATCGGTCAAAACCCATCATTTGGTACCAATGGGAAGGGTGCGAGTAGGCTGGGACTCGTTCTCGGCGCCCTGGCGCGTGGTCCTCGGAAAGGGGGCTGCCATGCCTGAGCTACCCGCGCGGATCGCCCGGCTCGCCCCGCTGGCCGGCGTCGTGTTCGCCGTGCTGGTCTACGTGGCTTTCTTCGTCTCGGGTGACACAGCCGGAGTCGACGACCCGCCGGAGGAGATCGTCCGGTTCTGGACGGAGGAGCGCACCAGCCAGCTCACGGGCTCGTACCTGGTGGGCCTGGGCGCACTGGCACTGGTCTGGTTCGCGGGGAGCCTCCGGCATACCGTGTCCCGGGCTGAGGGCGGCGACGGGCGGCTCGCCGCGATCGCGTTCGCCGGCGCCCTGATCATGGCCACAGCGCTGCTGCTCCTCGCGAGCCTGGCCTACGCGGCCGCGGACACGGCCGGCAAGGTCACCCCCGAGGCCACCCAGGTCCTCACCGTGCTCGGCAACGAGCTGTTCTACATGCTTGTGGGCGGCGGGTTCCTGCTGCTCGCAGCGTCCGGGCTGGCCATTCTGTACACCCGGGTCCTGCCGCTGTGGCTGGGCTGGGTGACCCTGGTCCTGGCGGCCTCGATGCTGACCCCGGTCGCCTGGATCGGCTTCCTGCTCACGATGCTGTGGGCGGCCGGCGTCGGAGTAGTGCTATTCATCAGAGGATGAGCGCGGACCTGGCCACGTACTGGCGGCACCCGGCACTACCGGGCGTCGAGCTGCTGCGCGCCCGCTTCGTCCGGCACAGCTTCACCCTGCACGCGCACGCCGAGTACGCCTTCGCGGCGATCAGCGCCGGCGTCGAGGAGTGGACGGCGGAGGGCCGCACGTACCGGGCAGGCCCCGGCGCCCTCGTCCTCGTCAACCCGGAGATCCCGCACACCGGCCACGCCGGGGTACCGGAAGGCTGGCGGTACCGGTCGATCTACCCGAGCGTCGAGGCCGTGACGGCCGTCGCCCGGGAGCTGGGCTGGCGGGGCGGTACCCCGTGGTTCCCGGAGGCGATCCTGGCCGACCCCGCCGGGTACCAGCTGCTGCGGACGGCGAGCCGGGCGGCGGAGGTCGGCGATGACCTGGCCGCGTCCTCGGCGCTGCACGCGCTGCTGGTCGCGGTGCTGACCCGGCACGCGGGCCTGTCCTCCCCGCGGCGCGCGGCCCCGCTGGCCGTGGCGCGGGCCCGGGAGCTGCTGCACGAGCGGATCGCCGAGCCGCCGTCCCTCACCGAGCTGGCCGGCGAGGTCGGGCTCGGGCCGCACGCGCTGCACCGGGCCTTCCGGGCGGCGACGGGGCTGCCCCCGCACACGTACCTCGTGCAGGAACGCGTCCGGCGGGCCCGGGGGCTGCTCGCTGCCGGGCGGCGTCCGGCTGAGGTGGCTGCGGAGGTCGGGTTCGCCGACCAGGCGCACCTGACCCGGCACTTCCGGAAGTACCTGGGCGTGCCGCCGGGGGAGTACCGGCGGAGTTCCGGGCTGTGAGCGATCCTCTGAGCGCAAGAACGTTCAAGAACTAGCCGGGCCGGCCCCATAGCGTCGGCCGCATGCAAGACGTGACTGACATGGATACGACGGAGACCCGGCGGGCGGCGATCCGGCAGGCACTGAGCCTCGGCTTCGCGGTCGGGATCTCGGGGCTGGCCTTCGGGGCGACGGCCGTGACGTCGGGGCTGACCGTGTGGCAGGCCTGCGCGCTGAGCCTGCTGGCGTTCACGGGCGCCTCCCAGTTCGCCCTGGCCGGCGTGATCGCCTCCGGCGGCAACCTGCTGGCGGGCACGGCCGGAGCGCTGCTGCTCAGCGGGCGCAACGCCCTCTACGGCCTGCGCCTGGCCGGCGTCCTCGGCGAACGCGGCCCGCGCAGGCTCCTCGCGGCCCAGGGCGTGATCGACGAGACGACGGCCATCGCGGTCGGCCAGCCCGACCGGGGCGCGGCCCGGGCCGGCTTCTGGACCTCCTTCGCCACCCTCTACGTGCTGTGGAACCTGACGACGCTGATCGGGGCCCTCGGTACCGGCAGCCTCGCCGACCCGGCGGCGCTCGGGCTCGACGTGGTCGCCCCGGCCGCGTTCCTGGCGATCCTGTGGCCGCGGCTGGCCGAGAGCTGGCGGGCCCGGTGGACGGCGCTGGCCGGGGTGGTGATCGCGCTGGCGGCGACGCCGTTCCTGCCGTCCGGGGTACCGGTGCTGCTGGCTGCGGCTGCCGCCGTGGGCGCGACGGTGCTGGGCGGTGAGGGTACGAAATGAGTGTCTGGGTTTCGATCCTGGTCCTGGGGATTGGCTGCTACGCGCTGAAGCTGGCCGGGCTGTCCGCGCCGAGGGGACTGCTGGACCGGCCGGCCGTGGGCAGGTTCGCGGCGGCCATCCCGGTCGCGCTGCTCGCCGCGCTGATCGCGATACAGACAGTGACCGAGCGTGGCGAGCTGGCCTTCGACCCGGCCCGGGCCGGCGGGCTGCTGGCAGCGGCGGCCGCCCTGCTGGCCAGAGCGCCCTTCCTGCTGGTGCTGGTGATCGCGGCCGGAACAGCCGCCGCGATCAGGTTCGTCTATTCGTAGTCCGGTGTGGACGGTTGCGCGCAGTGACGGCCGCCACGTCCGCGCTGAACTTTTTACGACAGCGCGGCTGGACGTCACCAGGTACCGTCGGCCAGTGCGACCGCCGATCCGGGACCTGTGGCTGCCGGCCGCGCTGTGCCTGGCGCAGCTCGCCGTCTGGCCCGGCTGGCCCTGGCTGACGGGCAAACCCGTCACAATCACCGAAGCGGCCGTGCTGATCCTCGCCGTCGCCGCGGCCTGCACCGCTCTCGCCTTCCGGCGGGTCGCCCCGCTGGCTGTCCTGGCGACCATGCCCCCGCTGACCCTCGTCGCGAACCTCGCGGCTCCCCAGCCCGAGGTCCTGGCCGTCATCAGCGCCGCGGACTCGATCGCGCTGTTCTCGGTCACCGTGCACCGTCCGGTCCGGATCTCCGGCCCGGCGACCCTGGGCATCTTCCTGACCCAGACGACCATCCAGTGCGTGCTCCAGGACATCGGCCTCCAGATGGTCGTCGTGTCGATACTGTTCTCGATCTGCTGCTACGCCCTGGTGTGGGGGCTGGGGCGGGTGCGGCGGCGCTGGCGGGCCCAGCGGGAGGCCGTCGCCGCCCAGCTCGGCCGCGCGGAGGCCGACCATCACTACGCGGTCGCTGAGGAACGCAGGCGCCTCGCCCGCGAACTCCACGACATCTCCGCGCACCACCTCAGCACGATCGTCGTGCACGCCCAGGCCGCCGAGCGGGTGCCGGCCCTGGCTCCCCAGGCGCTCAGCTTCGCGGCGTCGACGGGCCTGGAGACCCTCGGCTCGCTCCGCAGGCTCGTCGAGGTCATGGACGTGGGGGAGGACGACGGGCCAGCCACCCTCGGCGCGGTCCGCGAGCTGGCCCAGGGCTTCGCCAGGCTCGGGCAGCTCGTGACGGTCGAGGTCGGTGGCGAGCGGCAGGTACCGGGGGAGGTCGCGGCAGCCGGGCACCGGATCGTCCAGGAGGCGCTCACCAACGCGCTCCGGTACGCCGAGGGCGCCCAGGTGCTGGTCAGGCTGGAGTACCGGCCGGAAGCCGTCGAGATCACCGTGGACAACGGCCGGGGCACGGCGTCCGGAGCCGGGCTCGGCGGCGGCCGTGGCCTGGCCGGCATGCGCGAGCGCGTGATGGCCGTCGGCGGGGAGTTCGCGGCCGGCGCGCAGCCGGGCGGCGGCTGGCGGGTGCGGGCCGTGCTGCCCTGCCCGGCCGGTGACCCGCCGCCCCCGCCGCCCGTCGGGCCGTGGCGGCGGATCCGCGACGACCGGATCGTGGACATCGCCCTCGCGTCGTTCGCGGCGCTCTGGCCGGCCCTGATGATCGTCGGCTCCCAGCAGGACCCCCAGGCCCCCGACGTCGTCTACTCCTGGACGCAGGGTGTGCTGCTCACGCTGGTCGTGCTCCTGAGGGCGCTGCCGATGCTGTGGCGGCGGCGGTACCCGTGGCTGGCCGCCTGCGCGGTCACGGGGGCCGCGCTGCTGTGGCTGGGCCTGATGGCACTCGGCCTGATCACCCCGGGCAGCTTCTGGCTGTTCACGATGGCAGCGCTCCCCGAGGCCTTCGCCGTGTACGCCCTGGCCGCCTACGCCCGGCCTGTCTGGCTCACCTGGCTCGGCGCGGTGCTGTGCGCACTGGGGCTGAGCGCGGGGACCATCTTCGGCGCGTACCTCTTCCAGCCCTGGCCGGAGAAGGACCTGCTCCCGGCCGTGGTCGCGCTGGAAGGCGCTGTGTTC
The DNA here is from genome assembly GCF_000379825.1 of Longispora albida DSM 44784. Lineage (GTDB taxonomy): Bacteria > Actinomycetota > Actinomycetes > Mycobacteriales > Micromonosporaceae > Longispora > Longispora albida. The sequence goes on along the minus strand of NZ_KB903821.1, from coordinate 11,468 downwards.
TACTTCGTCCCGCTCCTGATCATATGGATCATCGGGGCGATCGCCGGCCACCGCCGCCGCAGGCTCGTCAGCCGCGAGGCCGTGTCACTGGCCGCGGCCGCCGAGTCGGTGCTGCTCGCCGCCCAGGAGGAACGAGCCCGCATCGCCTACGGCCTCCAGGGCTCCGTCCTGGCCCACACCTCGGCCGTCGTCGAACGCGCGACCAGCGGCGAGCCGGCGGCACTGTCCGAAGTGGCGACCGAAGCCAGGGCGGCACTGACCTCGATGCGCGAGCTGCTCGGCGTGCTGCGCCAGCCCGGCGCGTCCGGAGCGAGTTCCGGGCCGGCCCCGACCGCAGCGGCGATCCCGGCCCTGTGCTCGGCGAGCGGCGTCACGTTCGCGACCCAGGGCGAACCACGGCGGCTGCCAGCCGAGGTCGACGTCTCCGCCTACCGCCTCGTCGAGGCGGCCCTCGCGGCTGGCCCGGCAGAGGCCCAGCTCATCTACGGCCGCAGCCACCTCAGGATCAGGCTCCTCGGCACCACCAACGGCACCCTGGCCCACGAGGACCTCGCCGCCCGCGTCGACGCCACGGGCGGCAAGCTCACCATCAAAGACTCAGAACTAGACGCCTGGTATCCCGTGTAGTGCCGACCCACCTCGGGTCAGATCAAACCCGCAGGTCAAAACCAATCAGGTGTACTGGTCCGGGAATGGCTAGTTCTCTGAGCGGCCCATGCGCCAGTAGCCCATGAACGCCACAGCTCTCCGGTCGGCGCCCAGTTCCGTCACCAGGTACCTGCGGAGGGTCTTGATCGCGCCGGCCTCCCCGGCGAGCCACGCGTAGCACTCCGTGCCGCCGAGGCTGCTGCCCTCCTCCGGTACCTCCCAGAGGATCTCCTCGTCCACGTTGACGTCGAGCACCTCGGCCCGCGTGCCCCCGGACCCCAGCACCCGCCGGGCCGCCTCCTGGAACGCCGGCACGAGTGCCTCCCCGTGCCCGGCGCCGTCCCTCGGGTGCCAGCCGATCCGCACGCCCTCCGGGGCGGCCAGCGTGAGCACGTCGGCCGCGAACGGTACCTCCAGCACGACCTCACCCTCCACATCGGACGGCAGGCGTTCGAGGATGGCGGCGATGGCCGGTACGGCGGTCTCGTCCCCGCCGATCAGCACCTTCCGCGTCCCGCCCGGCAGGTGGAAGTCGATCCCGCCGTGCGGCCCCTCCGTGTACCCGGCGTCCGGCCCCAGCAGCATGACCTCGCCGCCGGCGGCCGCCTCCCGGGCCCACCGGATCGCGGGCCCGTCGCCGCCGGGGTGCAGGACCATGTCGATGTCCACCTCGGACGCCTCCGGCCGCACCGCGCGCACCGTGTACGTCCGGACCGGGTTGCGCTGCCCGTCCGGCAGCCGCCGCCACTGCTCGAACCAGTCGAGCCCGTCCGGCATGTGTGCCAGCCCGCTGCCCGGCAGCGGCAGGACCAGCTTGATCCGCTGGTCGTACCCGTTGTCGGCGAAGGACGCCAGGTCCTCGCCCGTCACCGTGACCCGGAGAAACGACGGGCTCAGCTCCTCAAGCCGAGCGACCGTGACCCGGAAGAACCGCCAAGGAACAATCATGCCTTCCCCTCCACAGACCGAGAACCAGAACGAGAACCAGAACCGGACCCGGAGCCCGGAACCACGAACCGCCGCCCGCGCCGCACCCGGGCCCCGCGCGCCGCCACCCGCGACCGCCACAGCAGCCAGGCGAAGTACGGGGTGCCGATCATCGCCGTCACCAGCCCGGCCGGTACCTGGGCCGGAGCGATCACCGTCCGCCCGAACGTGTCGGCCACGCTCACGAGGATCGCGCCGAGCAGCGCGGCCACCGGCAGCACGCGGGCATGGGACGACCCGGCGAGCATCCGGGCGGCGTGGGGCGCGACCAGGCCGACGAATCCCACGACTCCCGCCGCCGAGACGGCAGTGGACGTGAGCAGCGCCGCGCCGAGCAGCGCGACCAGCCGTACCCGGTCCAGCGGCACACCCAGCACGCGTGGTGTGTCGTCGTCCAGCGCCAGGAGATCAAGCTCCCGCCGCCCGGCGAACGCCAGCGGCGCGACCAGCAGCAGCGCGAGGGCGACCGGGAGGACCTGCTCGGCGGTCCGCCCGTACGTCGACCCGGACAGCCAGGTCAGCGCCTTGGCCGTGTTCCACGGGTCGGTGGCCGCGATGATGAACGTGGTCAGGGCCGCGCACCCCGCCGAGACTCCGACCCCGACCAGCACCAGCCGGTCGGAGCTCAGGCTCACCGATCGCCGGACACCGCGCGCGAGCCCGTAGACGACACCGAAGGCGACCAGCGCGCCAAGCCCCGCAGCGCCCGACATCAGCCCGATGCCCGCCAGCGGAACGAGGGTCAGCATCGTCACCGCGCCGGCCCCGGCACCGGCCGAGATTCCCAGGAGTCCCGGCTCGGCGAGGGCGTTGCGGCACACGGCCTGCACCACGGTTCCCGCCACGGCCAGGGCTGCCCCGGACAGCACGGCGGCCAGCACCCTCGGGTACCGCTGATCGAGCACATAGGTCAGAGCGCGGCCGGTCTCGCCGTGCAGCCAGTTCCACAGGTCCCCGGCCAGCAGCATCGTGTCGCCGAGCAGCATTCCCGCGAACACGGCCGCGCACAGCGCAACACCACAAACCACAACAACACTCACGAAGAACCTGCGGGACCGCACGACAGCCACGTACCCGGCCCCGCGGCTGTTCCCGCCAGCATCGGTCCACTTCCGCGCCAGCACGACCAGCACGACAGCACCGGCGAGCGTGGTCACGACTCCCGTCGGAATGTCCACACCGGCCTGCCCGCCCATCACAGCGCGCAGTACGACATCGGCGGCCAGCACGATCCCCGCCCCGGCCACACCTGACAACGGCAGCAGCACCCGGTGCCGGTGCACAGCCGCGAGCCCGGCAGCCCGCCCGGCCAGCCGTACGATCACCGGCGCGCACAACCCCGCGAACCCGATCGGCCCGGCGACGGTCACAGCGGCAGCCGACAGCAACACGGCCAGCAGCGTCACCTGCAACCGCACCCGCCGCACCGGCACACCCATCACGGCCGCCGAGTCGTCCCCGAGCCCGAGGACGTCCAGCCGCCGCCCGAGCACCAGCAGTACCGCGAAGCAGGCCGCCACCACCGGCCCGACCTGGGTGACACCGCGCAGGTCGCTCTGGACCAGGGTTCCGCTGCCCCAGGCGAACAACCCGGTCGTCGACTGCTCGAAGAGGATCATCACGAGGGTGGTCAGCGCGCTCAGGGCCAGCGCGACGGCCGACCCGGCGAGGACGAGCCGGGCGGGCCCGCCGCCCCCGCCGGCCGACAGCAGCATCACCAGCCCGGCCGCGCCCAGCCCGCCGACGAACGCGAGGCCGCCGGACGGGAGTACCGGCAGGGAAATTCCGGCGGCAGCCGCGACGACCACCGCGAGGTGCGCACCCGCGTTGACCGCCAGCGTGTCCGGCGAGGCCAGCGGATTGCGGGCCAGCGACTGGAAAGCGGCCCCTGCCACCCCCAGCGCGAACCCGACCAGCACGCCGGCCAGCAGCCGGGGGAGCCGCGACGCGGCGAGCACCCGTGCGGCCTCGTCGTCCATCCCCAGCAGATCCAGGAACCCGACGCCGGACGTCCCCTGCGTCACGTGGACGGCGGCCAGGGCGGCCAGGACTATCCCGGCCGCCCCGCTCATCACCCAGATCCGGCCTGGTCTCAAGGCGCGTAGACCTTCACCAGCTGCTCGATGTACTGCCTGGCGGAGTCCGGCCCGCCGAACGTCCAGATCCCGTCGGGCAGCTTGCGGACCTGCTTCTTCTGCACGAAGCCGAGGGACTCCCAGATCTGGTTTCCGGCCAGCCCGGAGGCGAAGACGTCGTTGCCGTCCGAGGCGTTGTACAGGAACACCAGGTCAGTGCCCTTCAGGACGCCCAGGCCCTCCACATCGGACGCGCCAAGGCCCCACGCCTCGTCGACCTTGCCCGTCCACGCGTTCCTGAGCCCCACCTGAATCGCGAGCTGCGAGACGAAGGACCCCTGCCCGAACATCCGGATCGAGATGGTCGACCCTTCCTTGTACCCGTCGGCGATCGCGAACGCGCTCCCGGCCTTCCCGGCCGCCGCGATCTTCTTCTTCGCGTCGGCGATCGCCGCGTCGAAGCCCGCCAGAGCCTTCTTCGCCTCGTCCGTCCGGCCGACCGCCGTCGCGATCATCGTGAAGTCCTCACGCATCCGGTCGATGTTGCGGCTGGCGTCGCTGCCCTTGGTGACGATCACCGGGACGAACTTCTCCAGCTGGCCGACCAGCGGGGCGTCCCGCTCGGCCTCCATTACCACCAGGTCGGGCTGGAGCGCGGCGATCGAGTCGACGCTGGGCTCGGTCCGGGTGCCGACGTCCTTGACGGACGGTGCGAGCTTCACGGCCGTGTCCCAGGTGGCGAAGCCCTTCACGTCGGCGACCCCGGACGGCTGGACACCCAGGGTGACCAGCATCTCCGCCTCGGCCCACTCCAGGGCGACGACCTTGCTCGCAGGCCGGTCCAGTTTCACGGCCTTGCCCCGGCTGTCGGTCACGGTCACCGGCCCGGCGGATCCGGCGGGCGCGGCGTCCGCGCCCTTCTTCTCCGAAGTCCCGCAGCCGCCCAGCAGCACGGCCACAGCGAAAAAGGGCATGGCGAAGCCCAGCACACGTCTCAAAATTAGTCCTTACCTACTCAAAAAAGACAATTACTCAGTACCCGGCGGAGACCAGCCGCCCGACCGGCCGGCACGTCACCTGCCCGGCCCCACCACGGACCTCGACCTCGACCCGGATCCCGTACGCGGCGGTCAGCCGCTCGCTCGTCAGCACCTCGGCGGGAGTACCCGCCGCCGCGACGGCCCCGCCGGACAGCAGCACCACGTGGTCGGCGACCGCCGCGGCCTGGTTCAGGTCGTGCAGCACGACACCCACAGCCACGCCATGCTCGGTGGCCAGCTCGCGCATCAGATCAAGAATCTCTATCTGGTACCTGAGGTCCAGGAACGTCGTCGGCTCGTCCAGCAGCACGACGCCGGTGTCCTGGGCGAGGCACGCCGCGAGCCACACCCGCTGAGCCTCCCCGCCCGACAGCTCGTCGACCGGTCGCTCCGCCATGCCGGCGACACCCGTGACCCGCATGGCCCGCTCGATCGCCCGGGCGCCGTCAGGGTCACCACCCCGCCACCGGCCCCGGTACGGATGCCGGCCATACCCGACCACGTCCCGCACCGTCACGCCCACCGGCGCCGGCCGGCTCTGCGGCAGCAACGTCACCTGCCGGGCGAACTCCCTGGCCGGCAATCCGAGGGCGTCCACTTCGTCCTCAAGCACCACGGTCCCGCCGTCAGCGCGGTGCAGCCGGGCCAGGGTACGCAGCAGTGTGGACTTCCCGCTCCCGTTCGGCCCCAGCAGCACCGTGACCTCTCCGGCCCGCAGGCGGATGCCGGCCCCCTCGACCACCGTCCGCCCGCCGTACCCGATCCGCAGCCCGTTCCCGGTCAGCATCGGGCGGCCGGGTACGCGGAGGCTGGCGACGGCAGCAGAAGGAAGGTCAGGCACGCGGCATAGGTTAGCCTAACCTTCCCTGCTTGTCACCACAGACCGTGAACGCACCGGAGAGCCGGGCGGAACCTCACCAGCCCCGGGCCCGCCAGGCCGGCAGCTCCGGGCGCTCGCGCCCCAGCGTCGTGTCCAGCCCGTGTCCCGGGTAGACAATCGTCTCGTCCGGCAGCCGGCCAAAGATCTTCGTCTCTACGTCCCCGATCAGCGAGGCGAACCGCTCAGGATCACCCTGCGTGTTCCCCACCCCGCCCGGAAACAGCGAGTCACCGGTCCACACCCGGCAGTCACCATCCGGCCCGCGATAGACCAGCGCGATCGACCCGGGCGTGTGACCGGCGAGATGAACGACCTCCAGCTCCACCTCACCGACCCGCACGACCTCCCCGGGATCACCAGCGGGCACCGGCAGCCCCGGCGCGTCCACCGGATGCGCCAGCGAGACGGCACCCGTCGCCTCCACCACGGCCGCCAGCGCCTGCCAGTGGTCAGCGTGCCGGTGCGTGGTCACCACCGTCTCCAGCCCGCCATCGCCGACCAGCTCCAGCAGGCGGTCCGGCTCGGCCGCCGCGTCGATCATGAGCTGTTTCCCGGTACTGCGGCAGCGCAGCAGGAAAACGTTGTTGTCGATCGGCCCGACCGACACCTTCGTGATCGTCAGCCCGGCGGCCTCGTGTACCTGCACCGCGGCTCAGCCCCAGCTCGGCAGGGCCGGCAGCTGCTGCCCGGTGAGCGCCTTCGGTACCCCGCGCCCGATCACCCACTCCGCGAGCGCGTGCCCGGGCCCGCTGATCACCGGAGCGCCCTCGCCGTCACCGGCCGCGAACTGCGCACCCAGATCCGTGGCGTTCAGCACCATCCGCGGCGCGTCCCGCCGTACCCCGAAGTCGTGAGCCGACTCCCGCAGCAGCCGCAGCGTGAACGCCTCCGGCCAGTCCGGCGCCCCGTACCCGGCAGCCAGGTCCAGATGGTGGATCTCGACCTCCTTCAGCCGCTTCCACACGGCCGTCGCGGCCGGGAACGGCTTGCCGTCACGTCCCCACACCATCACGCCCCACCCGTCGGCGGGCACACCGTCCGCCAGCTCCGCGAACCGCTCGGACGAAGCCTTCACGTCCGCCAGCTGCTCTGCGGCAGGCCTCGGCGCGCCAGCCTCGATGTCGGCGTCGCGCTGCGGGCTGCCACCCGGGTACATGGGCGTCTCCACCCCGCTCGACGCCCACGTGAGCAGATTTCCCAGCCCGTCGGCGTTCCGGGCGATGTGCGCGAGCACGTGGCCACGGCTCCAGCCGGGCAGCAGCGACGGCGCGGCGACGTCGGCGTCGGTCAGGCCGCCGACGGTACGGAGCAGCCTGGCGGTGGCCCGGTCGAGGTCTGACAGCAGGGCCAGTGGGTCAGAGGTCATGTGACAGAGAATAATGTGCTGGAACACGGGGACCGATGAACCTAGCGTGGATCCCCTGATGAGTATTGATCTTGTCTCCCTGGGCTGGGGCGCCGACCTGGCAGCCGCCTACCGCCCTCACCACCGGCGTGGCCAGCGGCCCGGCCGGGTACTGCGTGCTGACCAGGGCGTCTACACGATCTTCACAGCCACCGGCACCAGCCGGGCCACCCTCGGCGGCGGCATGCTGGCCCGGGGCGCCCGCTCCCCGCAGGCCCTCCCGTGTGTCGGCGACTGGGTGGTGCTCCGCACGTGGCCCGACGGCCCCGTCACGATCGAGACCGTCCTGCCCCGCCGTTCCGCGTGGCGCTGGCCCTCGGCCTCCCGTACCCTCGCCGCCAACCTCGACGCCGTCCTCCTGGCCAACCCGGCCGACTGGCACCCCGAGGACATCCCGGCCCTCACCGCGGCCCCGCCCGGCCCGCTGACCCCCGGCTTCACGCTCGGCCTGCTCGGTGTCGGCACCGCCCAGTTCACCGACATCCAGCCCCTCGCCGACGAGGGCCTGATCGTCCTCCCGCACGGCGGGGCCGTCCTCGAGATCCAGCAACCCGAACCGCCGCCGGGCGGCGGGCCGGACACCGGGTCCGTGCCGCGCCAGCTGCCCAGACGGAAAATGTCAGACGCCACGGATACAGTGGCGGACTGGCGCTCTACCCGGCGCTGAAAACCCCCGTATCGGGGCAAATACCAGAGGGCAACAACCAGAGGGTTGCATCGTGTTGGAACGATTGATCATCCGTGGCGCGCGGGAGCACAACCTGCGCGATGTCAGTCTTGACCTGCCCCGCGACGCGCTGATCGTCTTCACCGGCCTGTCCGGCTCCGGTAAGTCCAGCCTCGCGTTCGACACCATCTTCGCCGAGGGCCAGCGCCGCTACGTCGAGTCGCTGTCCGCGTACGCCCGGCAGTTCCTCGGCCAGATGGACAAGCCGGACGTCGACTTCATCGAGGGGCTGTCCCCGGCCGTCTCGATCGACCAGAAGTCCACCTCGCGCAACCCGAGGTCGACCGTCGGCACGATCACCGAGGTCTACGACTACCTCCGCCTCCTCTACGCCCGGGTCGGCGAGCCGCACTGCCCGACCTGCGGCGAGGCGATCAGCCGCCAGACACCCCAGCAGATCGTCGACCGCCTGCTCGCCATGCCGGAGGGCACCCGCTTCCAGGTCCTCGCCCCGGTCATCCGCGGCCGCAAGGGCGAGTACGTCGACCTCTTCCACGAGCTCCAGGGCAAGGGGTATGCCCGGGCCCGCGTCGACGGCGTCGTCCACGCCCTCACCGAGCCGCCCACCCTGAAGAAGCAGGAGAAGCACACCATCGAGGTGGTCGTCGACCGGCTCGCGGTGAAGAAGAGCGCCAAGCAGCGCCTCACCGACTCCGTCGAGACGGCCCTCGGCCTGGCCAGCGGCATCGTCCTCATCGACTTCGTCGACCTGCAGGAAGACGACCCGAACCGCGAGCGCCGCTTCTCCGAGCACTTCGCCTGCCCCAACGACCACCCGCTCAGCATCGAGGCCCTCGAGCCGCGCACCTTCTCCTTCAACGCACCCTACGGCGCGTGCCCGGCCTGCACCGGCCTCGGCTCCCGTAAGGAGGTCGACCCGGAGCTGGTCGTCCCCGACTCCGAGCGCAGCCTCAACGACGGAGCGATCCAGCCCTGGGCTGGCGGCCAGACCTCCGAGTACTACTCGCGCCTGCTCACAGCCCTCGCCGAGCAGCTGTCCTTCGACATGGACAAGCCCTGGCGCGCGCTCCCGGCCAGAGCACAGAAAGCCATCCTGTACGGCGCCGACACCCAGCTCCACGTCAAGTGGAAGAACCGGTACGGCCGCGAGCGCTCCTACTACGCCACCTTCGAGGGCGTCCTGCCCTGGCTGGAGCGCCGCCACGAGGAGACCGAGTCGGAGTGGAGCCGCGACAAGTTCGCCGGCTACATGCGCGACGTCCCCTGCCCCGACTGCGGCGGTACCCGGCTCAAGCCCGAGGTCCTCGCCGTCCTCCTCGGCGGCAAGAACATCGCCGAGCTCTGCGCGCTCTCCGTCGGCGAGGCCGTCGAGCTGCTGAAGACCCTCGAGCTCTCCGACCGGCAGAAGATGATCGCCGAGCGGGTCCTCAAGGAGATCACCGCCCGGCTGACCTTCCTCCTCGACGTCGGCCTCGACTACCTCTCCCTCGACCGGGCCGCGGCCACCCTCTCCGGCGGCGAGGCCCAGCGCATCCGCCTCGCGACCCAGATCGGCTCCGGCCTCGTCGGCGTCCTCTACGTCCTCGACGAGCCCTCGATCGGCCTCCACCAGCGCGACAACCACCGCCTGATCGAGACGCTCGTCCGGCTGCGCAACCTCGGCAACACCCTGATCGTCGTCGAGCACGACGAGGACACGATCCGCACGGCCGACTGGGTCGTCGACATCGGCCCCGGGGCAGGCGAGCACGGCGGCAAGATCGTGCACTCCGGCCCGGTCGGCGAGCTCCTCACCAACGAGGAGTCCCTGACCGGCGCGTACATCTCCGGCCGCACCGCGATCCCGATCCCCGAGATCCGCCGCCCCCGTACCCCGGGCCGCGAGCTCGTCGTCAAGGGCGCCCGCGAGCACAACCTCCGCGGCCTGGACGTCTCGTTCCCGCTCGGCCAGTTCGTCTCGGTGACCGGCGTCTCCGGCTCCGGCAAGTCGACCCTGGTCAACGACATCCTCTACGCCGTCCTGGCCAACCAGATCAACGGCGCCCGCCTCGTACCGGGCAGGCACAACCGGATCACCGGCCTCGAGCACGTCGACAAGGTCGTCGGCGTCGACCAGTCACCGATCGGCCGCACCCCCCGGTCCAACCCGGCCACCTACACCGGCGTGTTCGACCACGTCCGCAAGCTCTTCGCGGAGACCACGGAGGCGAAGGTCCGCGGCTACACCCCCGGCCGCTTCTCCTTCAACGTCAAGGGCGGCCGCTGCGAGGCGTGCGCAGGCGACGGCACCCTCAAGATCGAAATGAACTTCCTCCCCGACGTCTACGTACCCTGCGAGGTCTGCAAGGGGGACCGCTACAACCGCGAGACCCTCGAAGTCCACTACAAGGGCAAGACGATCGCCGACGTGCTCAACATGTCGATCGAGGAGGGCGCGGAGTTCTTCGAGCCGATCCCCGCGATCCACCGTCACCTGAAGACCCTCGTCGACGTCGGCCTCGGCTACGTACGCCTCGGCCAGAGCGCCCCCACCCTCTCCGGCGGCGAGGCCCAGCGCGTGAAGCTGGCCTCCGAGCTGCAGAAGCGCTCGACCGGCCGCACGGTCTACGTCCTCGACGAACCAACCACCGGCCTGCACTTCGAGGACGTCCGCAAGCTCCTCCTCGTCCTGCACAGCCTGGTCGACAAGGGCAACACGGTCATCGTCATCGAGCACAACCTCGACGTCATCAAGACGTCCGACTGGCTGATCGACATGGGCCCGGAGGGCGGCAGCCGGGGCGGCAACGTCGTCGCGGAGGGCACCCCGGAGTACGTGGCCACGGTGGAGGAGAGCCACACCGGCTCCTTCCTCAAGCCCATGCTCGGGGCGACACCCGCTGCGGTGGCGGCGAAGGCACCCGCGAAGAAGCGGGCCGCACGCAAGAAGTAACCAACAGTGATCAACTGGTGAGGCGGGGCCATGGCGCCCCGCCTCACTCGTTTCGGGAAACAGTCGATGACCTGCAGGTTTCCCGAAACGGGCACTTGGGTGACCGGGGACACGGGACCCCGATTTGCAGTCCCCGCCAGGGGCCACGTAATGTTCTCTCTGCCAGCGAGGAACGGGGCAGAACGGAAAGAAGCCGCAAGGCGGACAGCCGGGAAGCCACCAGGAAGCGCTGGTGACCTGGTCCGGCTGGTTCGCCGGAGGGATCGGGTCCCGGGTGGTGCCCGCAAGGCGGCTGACAGGCCGATTTGGCGGAGCGAGACCGACCGGGTAGAGTAATCCGAGGCGCCAGCGAGACGGGCAAGCGAGTCACGGAAGTGATCGCGAGGCCGAGCAGGTCGCCATAAATAAGCCCCAGAAGTGGCCTTCAAGGTCATCGATGGTGTGTTTTTGTTCTTTGAGAACTCAACAGGGTGTCTGAAAGTTAGTGCCAAGTTATTGATACCCCGGCCCTGGCATTTGTTCAGGGCGGGATTCCTTTGGTGATACGGACAATGGCAACACATTGAGTGATGTCAGCGGTCTGATCGCCGGGTATTGAATTCTTATTGGAGAGTTTGATCCTGGCTCAGGACGAACGCTGGCGGCGTGCTTAACACATGCAAGTCGAGCGGAAAGGCCTTTCGGGGTACTCGAGCGGCGAACGGGTGAGTAACACGTGAGCAACCTGCCCTTCACTTCGGGATAACCATCGGAAACGGTGGCTAATACCGGATACGACTTCTGGCTGCATGGCTGGGGGTGGAAAGTTTTTTC
>NZ_KB903820.1 GCF_000379825.1 Longispora albida DSM 44784 | reverse complement strand
GCTCCGCCTACCGGTCCACGTCCTGGCGCGAAGCTCTGGCCACCGCCGGGATCCAGCACAAACGCACCCGGCCCTACCGGCCGCAAACCAACGGCAAAGTCGAACGCTTCCACCGCACCCTGGCCGACGAATGGGCCTACGCCCGCCCCTACCAGTCAGAAACCGAACGCCGGACAGCCCTCGCCGGCTTCCTCCACACCTACAATCACCACCGAGCACACACCGCACTCGGCGGCCACCCACCAGCCAGCCGCATCCCCAACCTCACGGGACAGAACACCTAGGTGTTCAGCCAGCTCTGTGCCGCTCGGCGGTAACGAGATCGATGTAGAACTCGGTGGTGAAGTCGGCGGGCGGGATCCCGAGATCCGCGAGTACCCGGTCGACTGCCGCCAGCGCTTCCGGAACATCTTCGCCCGGAGACCCCACGATGGTCTCCACTTCGATGAACGTCGGCTCCAGCTCCGGCACCCGGACCACAGTCGCCAGGATGGACCGTCCGGCGACGTCGAACCGGAAGTTCTCGCAGAGCTTCTGGTACGCGATCGTGTGGCCGAGCCCGAGCCCGGCAAGGATCATGTCCATCATGTCTGGGTCTGCGACCTCGGTCTCGAACTCGGGCATCACAGCACCGTCGGTCGCGGAACCCTTGTAGGTGAGCAGCGTCCGGCGCGCGCCATCCGCCTCGACGATGTCCCGTAGCCGGAGCTCACGCCTGCCGTCGCGCTCCAGCGCCCTGTCGGGCCAGTCGTAGTACACGTCCCGGTAGGTGCTGACAGATCCTGACGTGTAGGCGCTCAGCCTGGTCCTGACGTGCTGCACGTCATGAACGATCGCCGTGCGTTCAACCTCGATCGGCATCCGGAGGCACTCCTTCAGTCACACGATGTGTTCAGAAAGCTCGATCATCTCTTGAAGCGTGCGCGAGAACGCGGCATGCAGCGCTCCTTCCCAGCGGGAATCGAAGGCTGACAGGTACAGCATCTCGTCCAGGCGGATCATCCGCCAGATGGGCAGCGCGTCGTACAGGTGCACCCGCATGGGCGACGTTGCCTAGTGGACTGGCGCTGGCAGCGGGGTCAGGCGGGCGACCAGGATCTTGCCGCCCTTGTACGCTCCGCCGTCGATCGCCGTCGCCAGGCCGCCCGCGTGCCGGATCGGCTCGGTGACCTGCTCGGAGGGCAGGCCGAACAGGTTCTGGAGCGTGGTGTGGCCGTGGACGATGTGGCCGGCGCCGAGTTCGCGGAGCATGTGGCGGGCCCGTCGTTCGCCGTCGCTGCCGTAGAACGGGCCACGGTCGCTGAGCACGCCCGCGAAGTACAGGAACGCCTCCGGGTCGTCGCCGGCCAGCTCCAACATCACCCGGGTGTTGATCTCGCCGACCGCAGAGCCGTACCGGAGGTAGGCGTCGGTGTCGGAGTGCACGAGCAGGTACCCGTCCTCCACGGCCATCGCCGGCAGACCGCCGATCCAGGCCCGGTGGTCGGCGGACAGCCGGTCCAGGTCCGCCTGGAGCCCGCCCCAGCGCCGCCACGCGCCGAGGAAGCCGCCCGGCTCGTCCCAGCCAGGTACCGGCTGGTCGCGGAACCGGTGCGCGGCGAGCAGCTGTGCCTCGTGGTTTCCGAGCAGCGCGCCGACGTGACCGCCCTCGGCCGCCGCGTCCTCGGCGAGCTGCCGGATGTCGTCGATCACGCCGATGCCGTCCGGCCCGCGATCGACGTAGTCCCCGAGGAACCACAGCCGCGCCTCGCCACCCGTCCAGCGGCCGTCCTCGCTGGCCAGCCCGGCGTCGCGCAGGGCGGCCCGCATCGCGGTGCGGTGGCCGTGGACGTCGGAGACGGCGTACAGCGGAGTGATCATCGTGCCCACGCTATGCCGGGCCGGGTCGATGATCAAACCCGCTCCGGTAGCGGATTTAGCGGCGTCTTAATCCTGGCGAGCGAGGCGGGCAGGCGCGCACGCTGGGCCGCATGACTGATCATGTTCTGGAACTCCGGCAGTACACCCTCCATCCTGGCCAGCGCGACGTCCTGATCGACCTGTTCGAGAGGCTGTTCGTGGCGGGGCAGGAAGAGGCCGGGATGGGCATTCCGGGCCACTTCCGCGACTGGGACGACCCAGACCGCTTCGTCTGGCTGCGGACTTTCCCCGACATGGAGTCCCGGAAGGACATGCTGCACGCGTTCTACTACGGGCCCGTGTGGCAGGCGCACCGGAACGAGGCCAACGCCACGATGATCGACTCGGACAACGTGCTGCTGCTGGAGCCAGCCACTCCGGGAAGCCCGCCGCCAGGAAGGTCCACTGTGGAGATCTCCGTCTACGAGCGCAGCAAGGCACCCAGCCTGACCGCCGGCGGAACCGGGTACGTCACGAAGCACGCCGAGAACACGTTTCCGGCGCTGCCGGTCCGCGAGGGTGAGGACGTGTATGTGTGGTTTGCCCAGCGGCTCGGCCAGGCACCCGACGAGGGCCTGATCTCGCGTGTCCGCGTGTACTGAGTAGCGGCCAGACGGGCTTCACGTCTGTCCACTCAGGAACGGGGCGGCGACGAGCAGGGCGACGTCCAGCAGGGCCACGACGAGGACGGCGCGGAAGGCGGCCCGGGAGCCCGGCCGGCTTCCGAGCCACAGGCCGGCCGGGAGGATCACGGCCGCGGCAGCGACGACGGCGAGCCCGGGCCACGAGCGGATCCCTACGGCGAGGACCACTGAGGCTGCGGCCAGGCCGGCGGCGGCCAGTACGCGGGAGAGGCCGGGGCCTGCTCGCAGTGGCGCGCTCCGCACGCCGGTCGCCTCGTCGTCGGCCAGGTCAGGCAGCGCGTTGGCGAAGTGGGCGCCGAAGCCGAGCAGGCCGCCGGCGACGGGCAGCCACCAGGGCGGCGGGGGCGCGCCGGGCAGGCCGAGGTACGCGAAGGCCGGCAGGGCCGCGAACGACACGACGTACGGGAGCGGGGACAGGACCGTCCTCTTGAGAGGGATGTTGTAGAGCCAGGCCGAGGCCAGGCCGATCAGGAGGGCGAGCGCCGCCGGTACGCCGGAAAGGAGCGCCAGCGGCAGCGAGACCAGCCCGGCGGCGATGGCAGCTGTCCTGATGGCCGGGCGGGAGACGTGTCCTGCGGCGACGGGCTTGTCCGGCCGGCCGGCGGTGACGTCGCGGTCGGCGTCGAGCCAGTCGTTGCCCCAGCCGACGGAGAGCTGGGTGGCGAGGATCGCGGCTCCGGAGGCCAGGACTCCGCTCCACTGCTGCCCGGCTCCGGCCGCAAGGAGGGTCCCGCCGGCGGTCACGGCGAGGGCCGGCTCGGGGTGGCAGGCGCGCAGCAGTGCGGTGACCCGCAGGCGACAGGCCCGGCGAAGTGCGAACACGCCGGTAAGTGTGGCCGCAAATCCGGTTTCGTGCCACCCTGACATGATGCGTCCCAATGACCCCGCCTTGTATGAGCAGCTCGCGGCTGAGTGGTGGGACGAGGACGGCGTGTTCAAGATGCTGCACTGGCTGGCCGCCGCCCGGGCGAGGCTGATTCCGCCGGCTGAGCGCCCCGGTGCTGTCCTGGTCGACCTGGGCTGCGGCGGCGGGCTGCTCGCCCCGCACGTCGCGGGCAAGGGCTACCACCACGTCGGGGCCGACATCGTGCACGGCAGCCTGGGCATCGCCGCGAAGTACGGCGTGACGGGCGTGCGGGCCGACGTGTCGGCGCTCCCGCTGGCCAGTGGCTGTGCCGACGTGGTCAGCGCCGGCGAGATCCTGGAGCACGTCTACGACCTGCCGTCCACAGTGGCCGAGGCGTGCCGGGTGCTGCGGCCGGGCGGGCTGGTCGTGCTCGACACGCTGTCGGACACCGCGCTGTGCCGGTTCGTGGCGATCACGCTCGCCGAGCGGCTCGGGCTCGCTCCGCGCGGTGTGCACGACCCCGCGCTGCTGGTCTCCCCCTCCCGCCTCAAGGCGCTGTTCGCCGCGCACGGGGTCCGGCTGCGGGTGCGCGGGCTGCGCCCCAGCCTGCTCGATCTGCTCGCGCGCCGCCGGGCGGTCCGGATGGTGCCGAGTCTCAGCACAGCCATCCTGTACCAGGGCAGAGGAGTCAAAGCGTGGTGACAACGTGGCCGTGCTGGCTGGGCTAGGCACAGCGTTCCCGCCGCCGGTCACGCAGGCGGAACTGTGGGAGGGCTACTTCTCCCGGCACTTCGCCGGCGCGCCGATCGCCGAGCGGGTGTTCCGCAACTCGGGGGTGACGACCCGGCACACGGTCCTCAACCCGCTCACGGAGGACGTGTCGGGCTGGAGTACCGGGCAGCGGATGCGCCGCTACGTCGAGGAGGCCGTCCCGCTCGGCAAGGAGGCGGTGCTGGGCGCGCTGGCCGACGCCGGGGTGGGCGTGGCCGACGTCGGGCTGCTGGCCGTGGCGACGTGCACCGGGTACGCGACGCCGGGGCTCGACCTGATGCTGGCCAGGGATCTCGGCTTCGACCCGGCGCTGCGGCGGCTGGTCATCGGGCACATGGGCTGCTACGCGGCGCTGCCGGGGCTGGGCGCCGTGGCGGACTACGTGGACACGCACGGCAAGCCGGCCGTGCTGCTGTGCGTCGAGCTGACCAGCCTCCACGGCCAGCCGCCGACCACGGACACCGGGCAGATCATCTCGCACGCGCTGTTCTCCGACGCTGCCGCCGCCGTGGTGGTGACGCCGGCCGGCCCCGGGTACGAGATCCGGGGTGTGGCAGCCCGGACCGACGCAACGACCGCCGACCACATGACGTGGGAGGTGACCGACCTCGGGTTCCGGATGGGGCTGTCGCCGCGTGTGCCCGGCGTGCTCGCCCGGCACGTCGGGCCGCTGGTCGCCGAGCTGACGGCCGGGGTCACGGTCGACGGCTGGGCCGTGCACCCCGGCGGCCCCCGCATCCTGGAGGTCACCCAGGAGCAGCTCGGGCTGCCGCCGTCCGCTCTGGCGGCTTCCCGCCGTACTCTCGCCGAGCACGGCAACTGCTCGTCGGCGACCGTCCTGCTCGTCCTCGACTCGCTCCGCGCCCAGGAGGTACCACCGTCCACAGTGGCCGCTCTGGCTTTCGGGCCGGGGCTGACGCTGTACGGGGCGCTGCTGACCTCCTGACTGACGGTCTCAGCGCCGGAAGACGAGGAGCTGGCTGGTCTCGTACTGCGGTTCGCTGCCGAGGGAGGGCAGCAGCTCCTCGATCCTGGCGAAGCCCGCCTCGATCTGTTCCTCGGTCACGAGCTCGAAGAAGGAGACGGCACGCCGCTTGAGCCGCTCGTAGTCCTCGGCCAGGCTCGCCGAGCGTGGCCAGGTGACTTCCTCGCGGGCGGCGAGGGTCCAGCCGGCCCCGGTGAAGTCGCCGATCACCTCGTCCTGGGTCCGGAACTGCGCGGAGTCGGCCTTCCCCCACTCGGGTACGGCACGGAACCACCAGACGTCGGGCATCAGGTCGGAGAAGTTGGTCTGCACGAAGATCGTGCCGCCCGGCTTCACGACCCGGCGCAGCTCGCGGGCCGCTGTCTCCCGGCCTGCCACGTGGTGCCAGACGAAGAACAGGAGCGCGGCGTCCACCGAGGCGTCCGGCAGGGGGATGCTCTCCGCCGACCCGGCCGCGTACGTGACGGCTGGGTGGGCAGCGCCCGCCACGGCCTGGGCGCGCATCTTCTCCGAGGGCTCGACGCCGTGCGCCGGGCCACCGAAGGCTCCGGCGAGGTGCGGGGTCATGCGGCCGGTACCGGAGCCGAGGTCCAGCCAGGACAGCGGGCGGGTGTCCGGCAGGTGCCGGGCGAAGGCCTCGAGCCACGTGCCGAGCGCGTCCGGCGACAGCTGCCGGCCGGCCACGTAACCGGTGTGCAGCCGCGCGTCATAGTTGATCTTTCCCATGCCGCCGAGGCTAGCAGCCGGCGGGCCGTCCACATCGGATCCGCGAGCGCGCGAGGGGTACAACCGCAGCTCCGTGAGGGGACAAGCAGGGCGGATCGGGGTACGGGCCGGAGGGTATCCGGCTGGGGTACCGAAAGGTAAAATAAGGGTGTAGCGGACCTTGCCTCCAAATTGGGGGCATTCCAATGCCAACCGGCCGGCCGCCGCGGGGAGCCGCCGCCACGTGCGCGAACGAGGGGGCAGCCATCATGGTCGCGCCATATCGCCGGCAGCCGCAGGTACAGACCGGCCCGATCGGTGAGCGGATGATCGCCCTGGTCGAGAAGTACTATCCGTACGCGAACGAGATCTACGTGAGCTCCGCGATGGACGGGCCGCACGGGAACGTCTCGCATCACTACGGCAACCTGCACTACGCGGGTTCACCGACCGCGGCGATCGACTTCGGGGCCTACGACGACCCGTCGGAGGACAACGACACGAAAGACCAGTGGGACATGGGCCTGCTGGCGGACTGGCTCTGGTACCACTTCCCGGATCTGACGGTCGAGCTGATCCACACCCAGCCGCACAACAACCACCTGACGTACGTCCGCGACCAGGAACGGTGCGGGCCGTACGCCGAGGCCGACCACGTCAACCACATCCACTGGGCCACGTCGGCCGCGCTGATGGACAGGATCGAGGCGCGGGCCAGGGACGCATGGGGCGCGGGCCTGCCGCTCACCCTGAACTCGTCGGGCGTGCAGTGGACCGGCACCTCGCACCTGCTCGACCTGTCCTCGCACCAGGTGGGCATCGACCTGGCCGCCGTGCGCGACGCCGGGTTCACGCTGGCCAACATCAAGACCACGCAGGGCAACTGGTACACGTGGGACCGGGCGAGGGAGTACACCGACCGGGCCCGTGCGCTCGGGTTCGGCCTGATGACCTACCACTGGCTGGACAACTCGGCATCGGGCCGGGAGCAGGCGGACATCGCCTACCGGGGCATGCTGGAGATCGGCGGCCCGGCGGGCATGGGCCACCAGTGCGACTGCGAGGACATCGACTCCCCGGCGACGTTCGAGATCTGGCGGGACTACGTCAACGCCATGCAGGACAGGCTCGGCAGGCCGATCATCAACTACACCGGCGACTGGTGGTGGGTTCCCAAGGGCTGGACGGGCGGCCACCTGACGCCGTACCTGTGGGCGGCGCCGAACAACGGCTACCTGGACGGCTACCCCGGGGACTCCTCGCCGGACTGGCACGCCGGGTACGGCGGCTGGGGTGACTACGCCGCGCTGCAGTACTCCGTGGGCCCGGTCGAGGGGGCCGGCAGCATCAAGGTATCGAAGACCGCGATCAGGGACGCATCCGTGTGGGCTGCGCTGACCGGAGAGGGGGACGACATGACACCCGGACAGGACTACCGGCTGAGGGTACTGATGGCGAACTGGGATCCCACCCGCGACGAGTGGATCCGGGCCGGTGGCAGCCCGGCGTCCTACGACGACGCCGAGGCGAGCGGCGGTGCCCGCAACGGCCTGAAGCAGGCGCTCTCCTCCCTGGAGCTCCAGATCGCGGAGTTGCACGGGAAGCTGGAGACGATGGAGGCCGAGCGGATGGGCCGGCGGGTCAACCGCTGACCGGCCGCCCGGTGGCACCCCGGCCTGGTTCCGTGCCAGGCCGGGGTGCTGCGGCGTTTCACTATCCACAGTGGACTTTTTGTGATCATGGCCATAGTGCGCGGCTGGTGCCCGGCCCTCGGGTGGCTGCATAGGCTCGGGGCAACACGTACTCCGCCTACCACAAGGAGAGTTACTGTGCGTATCACCAGATTCTTCGTGGCCGCCGCGATCGCGGCCAGCCTCGTCGCTGGTCCGGCCGGTACCGCCACCGCGGACGTCGGCATCCCCTGGCGGCTGGACTCCGTCCACACCAGCAGCTACGAGACCTCGCTCGACGGCTGGGCCTGGTACAAGGACGCGAACCTGCGGGACGGCAACGTCACCCGGTCGGCGACGCAGGCGCAGGACGGCAGTTACGGCCTCAAGTTCTATCTCGACGGCCTCAACGACGACGGCACCCTGTGGGTGCGCAAGCAGTTCGCCCGGCCGGACACCACCGCGCAGTACAAGGTGGAAGTGTCCTTCTGGGTCTACTCCGGGCAGCAGAGCAACTTCAACACGTGGCCGATCTTCGCCTACATCGGCAGCACGGCGCCCGCGGCCGAGGAGGACTTCACCTCTGTCGGGCAGACGGACGGGCCGGTGGGCTGGGCGAAGTACACGCACGTCGCCTACATCCAGCCGGAGGCCGGCGCGACGTTCGAGGTGGCGTACGGGCTGAGCGCCACCTGGGAGGTACAGCGCGACTACTACCTCGACAACGCCGAGGTGAAGATCTACCAGATCGGGTAGGGCGGTGAGGGCGGGGCTCCGGGTGGAGCCCCGCCCCTCCTCTATCCCAGGGTCAGCGGGCCGGTGTGCTCGGCGGCGTTCTCGATGCCGAGCCCGGCGCCGTACGGGGCGGCGGGGGCGACGGGCAGCCGGATCAGGCTGCGGCCGAGGTCGACGTCCACCGTGGCTCCGGTGGACTTCGGGGAGACGAACTCGCTGTCGCTGAGGGTCAGGACGAGGCCGAGCCGGTGCCCGGCCGGGATGACCTGGTCGGTGGGTGCGAGGTTCCACGCGACCGTGTACCAGGTGCCTGCCGCCATCGGCGCCGGGCTGCTGAGGGAGTCGCGGTGCGCGCCGTCGATCCAGCCCCGGCTGAGGACGGCCTGGCCGGCCGTCGTGGTCACCTTCGACGTTTCCTTGTAGCAGGCGTCGTCGGCAGCGGTGGACGATCCCCAGCACGTCTCGTTGGCGAGCGTGGTGATGCCCTCGCCGGACGAGCGGTAGTTGACGCGGGTCGCGGTGCCGTAGTCCACGAGCCGGGCCGACAGGATCGTCGTGCTCTTGCTGGACTTCACCCGGAGCGTGATCTGCGGGGTGCCCGCCAGGTGCAGGTCGGCGGCGAGCGGGGCCGTCCAGTACACCTTGCGGCCGTTCTTGTTGTTGGCCGGTGAGCTGATCGCCTGGGACTCCGACAGGTTCGGGGAGTCGCTGATGCTGGTGGTGGCGGCGGCGGAGGGCGCGGTGCTGAGGACGCCTGCCGCGCCGGCGCCGGGTTTCAGGGAGTACACGGTGGACACCGTGCCGGCCGGCGGCCAGGCCGAGGTGTCCGACCAGACGTTCGCGCCGCGTTCGACGGTGGCCTGCGGCTCGTTCATGATGCCGTTGTCGATGCCCATCAGCCAGTAGTCGAACCACCGGTGCAGCGTGCTCACCCACACCGGGCGCCGGAAGTCGAACGGGTCGACGTGCCCTTCCTGCGACAGCCACAGCTTGCGGGGCACGTTGTTCGCGGCGAGCGCCTGCCACCACTTGCCGTACTGCGCGCCCTGGACGTTCAGATCATTCATTCCGTGTACCAGGAAGACGCTGGCCTTCACGTTGCTGGCCTGCGGCACGTAGTCCCGGGCCGCCCAGAAGGCGTTGTAGTTGGCGGTGGCCGCGTCCGACCCGGACGTCAGCCCGTTGCGTACCGCGTCGCAGGTGCCTGCCGGGCGGCTGTTGACGAGGGTGTGCAGGCTGGGGACGGAGCTGACCTTCGGGTTCACGGCGCCGTTGACCCGGTTGTAGTCGTACCAGCTGGAGATCGCCGAGATCGGGACGATCGTCGCCAGGCCGGGCACGCCGGTCGCGGCCACCCCGTTGGCGACGGTGCCGTCCCACGACTTGCCGATCATGCCGACCTTCCCCGTCGACCAGGTCGCGAAGGCCTGCGTACCGTCGGCGCGCCGGGCGATGGCCGTGCCGTTCAGCCAGTCGATGACGGCTTTCGCGCCCAGTACCTCGGCCTGCCCGCCGACGTCCTCGCAGCCGGTCGAGCGGGCCGTGCCGGACAGGTCGGCGGCGATGAAGGCGTACCCGCGCGGCACGAAGTAGTTGTCGTAGAACAGCGGGAACTTGGTGACCGTGCCGTCGGGGGCGTAGCTCTTCTTCTCGCTCTCGTTGCCACGGCCGCAGCAGTGGTAGTACGGCGAGGCGTCCATGATGACCGGTACCCGCTGGGTGGCCTCACGCGGCCGGATGATGTCGGCGGTGATCCGGTCCGGCTGGCCGTTGCCGTCGTTGTCCACTGGGGACTCGACCCAGACTGTCTCGCGGATCGCGTCGGCGTAGGAGTAGATCGGGTCCGTCTGGAGGGCGCGCGGGGCGGCCTGGGCCGGTGGCGCGAGTACGGCGAACATGACAAGAACCAGGCCGGTGAGGGAAACACGGCGCATATGGCACCTCAAATATCGACGTAGGTGCATGCATGGTGGCAGAGCGCCCGAGTCGTGTACAGGTCTCGGGAAGACTTGTCACACGCCTCCGATACGATGCCGGCTTCAAGAGATTTCCGGCCGCGTTACAGCCACAATCAAGGAGTCACCGTGCGGCTCGCCGTGGACCTCGGCACCTCACACACCGTCGCTGTGGTCAGGCGCGAAGGCCAGCCCGTCCGGGCCCTCCTGTTCGACGGCACACCACTGCTGCCCTCCGGCGTGTACGCGGATCCGGGTGGCGACCTGCTCGTCGGCCGCGATGCCGAGCGGCTCGCCCAGCTCGGGCCGGACAGGTTCGAGCCGCACCCCAAGCGCCAGGTCGACGCGGGTTCCGTCCTGCTCGGCGACCGCGAGGTCACGGTCACGGCCCTGCTCGCCGCGATCCTGGGCCGGGTCGCCTCCGAGGCACGCCACGCCGGCGTCGACCCGGCGGGCGGCATGACGATCACCTGCCCGGCCGACTGGGGCACGCCCCGGCGTGACGTGCTGCGAGCCGCGGCCCGCGAGGCTGGGCTCGGCGAGATCCGGCTGGTCGAGGAGCCGGTGGCCGCCGCGACGTACTGCCTGGACGTTCTCGGCCAGCAGGTCGGCCCAGGCCAGGCCCTGGCGGTCTTCGACTTCGGCGGCGGGACGCTCGACGTGACAGTCGTCCGCCGCGGCGAGGCCGAGACCCTGGAGGTGCTCGCGACCGGCGGCCTCGACAACCTCGGCGGGCTCGACGTCGACGCGGCGCTCGTCGGCCACATGGGACAGCTCCTGGAGCTGCGCGACCCGCAGGCCTGGCGGCGGCTGCACGCGCCAGGCACCCCGGCGGAGCTGCGCGACCGGCGCGTCTTCTGGAACGAGGTGCGCTCGGCCAAGGAGATGCTGTCGCGCGCCGCGACCGCCCCGGTGTCGGTGCCCGGCCGCGACGAGGCCCTGCACCTGACGCGGGAGGAGCTGGAACGGATCGCCGGGCCGCTGATCGACCGCGCGGTCGACGAGACCCGGCGGGTACTCCAGCGGACCGGCATCGGGCCCGGCCAGCTGGCCGGGGTGTTCCTGGTCGGTGGTTCCAGCCGGATTCCGCTGATCGCCAGCCGCCTGCACACCCGGCTCGGTGTCGCGCCCGCCGTGCCGGAGCAGCCGGAGCTGCCGGTCGCGCACGGCGGCCTGCTGTACGGCCTTTCGTCCAGTATGGACAATCCCGTACCGGTGGCGGACGAGCCCCGTACTCCCCCGCCGCCGGTCGTGCCCCGGCCGGGACAGCCGCCGGCCGGGCCGTTCCCGCCGGCTGGTGGCCAGGTCCGGCCTGTTTCCGGTGTACCGGTTTCCGGTGTGCCGGTGTCGGGTGTTCCTGTGTCGGGAATACCGGTGACCGGGCCGCCTGCGGTTTCGGCGCCCTCCGGGTACCCGCCGGTGCCCGTGTCCGGCATGCCGGTGTCCGCTGTGCCCGTCACGGGCGTGCCAGCTCCGGGGATGCCCGTGACCGGCCAGCCAGGGCAGGGCGGCTATCCGCCGGTGCCGGGGCAGCCACAGGGCTGGGGCTCCGCACCCGGTGTCCACCCTGGACAGCAGGGCCCGCCGCCCGCGTACCAGCAGCCGGGATACGCGCCGCACACCGACTCGGGATTCCAGGCCCAGCACCTGGGGCACGGGCAGCACGGAGGGCACGGGCAGCACGGCTTCGGGCACGAGCAGGTGACCCCGCCGCCTCCCCCGCCACCGCCTATGACGGGCAAGGGCGGCGACGACTTCGCGCCGATGCCCCGGCCGGCCCGGCCAGCGTTCAAGCTCCGGTACCTGCGGGGGATCGGCATGATGCTCGCCATCATGCTCCTCGTCGGCTTCGCCGTGTCCCCGCAGATCCGCAAGCTGATCACGTCTCTCGGCGAGAAGGCCGCCGACAGTGTCGGCCTCGACGGCGTGACCGGTTCCGGTGGCGGCCTCGGCAAGCTGGAACAGACCACGGAGATCAACGTCCCCGGTGACGGCGCGACAGCCGTGGCCATCGGCGGGGAGCTGGTCTACTACGCCACGGTCAAGGCCGGCGGCGGCACGGAGGTCGTCGCGCTCCCGGCCGGCGGCGGTCCGGAGAAGTGGAAGCAGACCGTCGCCGTCAACACCAGCGACATCACCCTCACCCTGGTCGCCGACCTCGTCGTCCTCGACGGCGGCCCGTCGAAGCGTTCCCGGCCGGACAGGCGCGCCGTCCTCCAGGCCACCGACGGCAAGCAGCTGTGGACCAAGGACTGGAAGGGCCGCCGCGACCTCGCATACCTGGGCACCGACGCCCTCGTCGAGAAAACCGGCGACATGGACCCGGCCGTCTACCGCGTCGACCTGCGCACCGGCACCGACAAGTGGACCAGGCCCGGCCGCAAGAACGACCTGCTCATCATCAACGACCGGCTCGCGCACGCCGCCCAGACCTGGGGGCCGAACGAGGGCGTCAGCACCCCGCCAGCCGACCAGTCCTTCGCCGAGACCCTCGGCAGCCAGGGCGAGGTCGTCATGCTCGACAGCGGCAGCAGCAAGGGCTGGGTGATCGGCGCCGACGGCAAGGACAAGGCCACCGGCGCGCTGCCGATCGAGAACGAGAACTGGACCGTCTACAACGGGCTGGTCGTCGGCCAGGCCAAGGACAAGGCGGCGATCGCCGCGTACAGGACGGCAGGGCTGGGCAAGGCGTGGGAGGTCAGCTTCGCCGCCGGTACCCGCTTCGAGGGCCTCCGGCCGTGCGGGCCGACCCTGGTGTGCGCGGCCGTCACCTCCCCGCAGGGCGGCAAGGAACAGCTCGTCGCGTACCAGACCGGCGACGGCGCCGAGGCGTGGAAGCTGACGATCGGCTCGTCGGTCACCACTCCCGGCTGGTACGTGGCTGGCCAGCACGTCGTGTTCGGGTCCAACAGCTTCGGCTACATCGGCAGCCCGGCGTCCATCGTCGACCCGGCCAGCGGTAAGGAACTCCGCCGGATCGACAA
The DNA here is from genome assembly GCF_000379825.1 of Longispora albida DSM 44784. GTDB lineage: Bacteria > Actinomycetota > Actinomycetes > Mycobacteriales > Micromonosporaceae > Longispora > Longispora albida. The sequence continues at coordinate 89,394 of NZ_KB903820.1, read as the reverse complement.
CGGCATGATCTCCGGGGCGAGCGGTAACCGGCTCCTGCAGCGCAGGTACAACGGCATGGGCAGCCAGTGGGAGGTCAGCGTCGGCGAGGTCGGCTCCGACAAGACCACCAAGGCCGCGAGCATCGGCGACGACCAGCCACTGGACGTCGGCCTGGCCGCCAACCACGTGGTGGTGATGACGGCCGACCGCCACCTCCGGGTGTTCCGCGTGACCTGACGTGCACCTGGCCAGCCAGGCTGGAAATGGAGGGGATGGCGATGGCCAGCCGGGAGCACGGCCCGGGCGGCCCACCGGGTCAGCCGGCCCTGGTGCGCCCGGAGCAGGTGCGGGCGCACGTGCCCGACCTGCCCGGCTGGCCGCAGTCGGCGTCCGCGCTGCTCGGCTGGCTCCGGGAACGCATCACCCAGGAGCAGCTGCTGGCCATCGCAGGCATGGACCCGTTCGGCGCACCCGGGCACCTCCGGATCCTCACCGCGATCTGGAAGTCGGGGCGGGTGCCCCGGATGCTGGAGTTCGAGCCGGGCGAGGCACTGCGGCTGTACCAGTGGCCGCCCCGCGCGAACGCCGATCCTCTCGCCCTCGCCTTCTGCTGCACCCTGCTGTGTATCAGCCCTTCCGTCTACGACGACGGCGACAACGCCAGCTACGCCGCCCCGCTGGCCGCGAGCTGCCTGGCCCTCGGCGGCGAGGCTCCGGTGCTGGCCGAGCAGCTGATGGCCTGGCGCGGCCCCGACCCCGTCGCGCTGCTGGCACTGGCCGTGCTGCGTACCGCCACCGACCCCGGCGACCCCCGCCTGCCCAGCCTGCTGCGGACCCTGGCCGGCGCAGCCGCCGAACCGGAGACCCTGCCCTGGCAGCTGCGGACCCGGCTGGCCGCCGCGATGACCGGAGGGCACCGGCGCGACTGGCGGGACCTGGTGACGGCATATCTTGAGCCACGGCGCGCGGCCAGCCCGGACATCGACCGGCTGCTGACGGGGCTGCGCGCCCAGTCCCGCCAGAAGCGGGGACAGTGACGTGCAGTGGCCGGCACAGCGGAATTGATGTGATCATGGGCCCGGTTCTGTCCCCGTGATCCAGGAGCGCGCCTGTGCCATCCCGCCTCATAACCCGGATGCTGCTCGCAGCCGGAGTACTACTGTCCATTGTGGTGGTTCCCGCCGGCCCGGTACCGGCAGCCGAAGGCCGGGCCCCGCTGAGCCCCGGGGCGCAGTCCGTTCTGGACTGGCTGGGCGCGCTGCCCGCCCGGGCCGGTAACCGGGTGCTGTCCGGCCAGTTCGGCGGGTACAGCGGCAACACGTTCGGGCTGGGGCAGGCCGGCCAGCTGCACGCGATGACCGGGCAGCGGCCGGGGCTGCTGGCCTGCGACTACGCCTCGTTCGGGCCAGGTACCGGCATCGACTACTCCTGCAACGCCGGCCTGGAGACCTGGAGCAGGGACGGCGGGCTGGTCTCCGTCAGCGTGCACCTGCCCAGTCCCGACCCGGCGGGCGGGCTCAACACCCGCCTTGAGGGCTTCGGCACGATCACCGATCCGCTGTCCCCGCTCGGCAGCCGGTGGCACGCGAGCCTCGGCCAGGTCGCGGCCGGTCTGGCCGGCCTGAAGGCAGCAGGCGTGCCGGTGCTGTTCCGCCCGTTCCACGAGATGAACGGCGGGTCGTTCTGGTGGAGCGGGCAGGATCCGGCCGAGTTCACGCGGGTCTGGCGGTACCTGACCGGGTACATGGCGGCACGGGGCCTCGACAACCTGATCTGGGTGTACGCACCGGACGCCGGCTGGGGCAACCGGGCCACCTACTACCCCGGCGGGGCGTACGCCGATGTCGTGGGCGTGTCCGCCTACAGCGACAACCCCTCCGGCGTGCAGGGCTACGAGGAGCTGCTGGCGCTGGGCAAGCCGTTCGGCTTCACCGAGATCGGGCCGCGCACGACTCCGGAAGGCACCGCGACCGGCACGTTCGACTACGGGCTGTGGGCTGCGGCGCTACACGAGCGGTTCCCGCAGGCGGCGTTCTTCCAGACCTGGGACGACAAGTGGAGCCCGCAGCGCAACCAGGGCGCGGCGGCACTGTTCGCCGACCCGTGGCTCGTCAACCGCGGCGAGATCAGCCTGAGCGCCCGGACAGCAGCGACCGGCAATCGGCCATCCGGCCCCTCGACCGTCCTCAGCGGATTCGAGGGCGGGGCGGAAGGCTGGCGCGGGTACAAGGTGAAGAACGGGCCGTGGCCGGTCACCGAGTGGGCAGCGCAGGGCAGCCGGTCGTTCAAGGCCGACGTGGACCTGGCCGTCACCGAGAACTACCTCAGCACCGGCCCCCTCGACCTGCGCGGCCGGACAGCCCTGTCCGTGTTCGCGCGCACCGCGCCGTGGGGCGGCCACCGCACCGGCACGACCGCGAAGCTGTACATCAGGACGGCCGCTGTGGACTGGCGCGACAACGGGAGCACCACGGTCGGGCCGGACGGCGCGGAACTGCGGCTCGACCTCAGCGGCATCCCGGACCTCGGGGCGGTACGGGAGGTGGGCGTGCGGTTCGAGAACGCGGCCGGGGCAACGGGTCAGTCGGCAGTCTACGTGGACCACCTCACCGGGTACGGGGAGCCGAAGGTTGTCGCCGGGTTCGAGGGCGGCAGTGCGGCTGGCTGGTACGGGATCGGAGTCAGCGGCGGGCCATGGGCGCTCACCGAGTGGGCGGCGCAGGGCGGCTACGGGCTCAAGTCCAACGTCGATCTCGGACGGGGCGAGAGCGGGCTGGCGACGAGGGTGCCGGCGGACCTGCGCGGGTACACCTCTCTGAGTGTCGTGGCCCGCGTCGCGCCGTGGGGTGACCATGCGGCCGGGACCACCGCGAAGCTCTATGTGAAAACCGGAGCCGGCGAGGTGTGGCGCGACGCGGGACGCACGCTCGTGACGTCAGCGGGCGTCACGCTGAGCGTGAACCTCACCGGGCTGCCCGGCCTGGAGGACGTGCGGGAGCTGGGAGTCTACTTCCAGCCAGCGCCCGGAGCCTCCGGCGGCTCATCGACCTATCTGGACGCCGTCAACGCCTGGTGACGGCAGGTCCCACCACGGGGGCATCCGCAGCGGCCCCCAGGCGGGATCCGGCTCGAAGTCCTGCCAGGTCCCGTCGAAGGGGAACGCGCCACTGGCCGCCAGCGCCACCATGCGCTCCCCCTCGGCGCGGATCGCCGCCGCTGACCGGTCGTCCCAGTACAGCGGGCGGCCGGTCAGCGACTCGAACTCGGCCTCGTCCTTCCACTCCCACGACCCGCCGGGCGCGATCAGCACGTCGAGAGCCTGGTCCATGCCGTCGATGCCGTAACCCTGGTCGTGCCAGCGCACGGCCGGAGTCTCCAGATTCACGTACCAGCCGAGAAACTCCCCCGCCTCGTCCCACCGCCACCACACGGCGCAGGCGGCACCGGGCGGCACGAGCATCAGGGACTTCGGCGCGTGCCACGTCACGACCGTCAGCCCGTCCGGGCCCAGCCGGACAGCTTCCGAGCCGTCCGGTACCGACACGAGCAGCCCGCGTTCGTCGTCGCTGACCACGAGCCCGCACTCGACCTGGTTGATCCGCCCGTCCGGCAGCAGTCCCCGCCGGACGACGACCTCACCCTCACGAAACCGCAAGGTCAAGCACCCCCTGGCTGGCGGTGGCGATCGGCACGACGCCCGGCAGGCCGTCGACGCGCAGGCCGGTCCACGTCGCGACGTCGGCGCGCTCGGTGTCGAAGGTGTTGGAAAGGTCCACTGTGACCAGTACCGGGGTCAGGCCCAGGGCTGCCGCGCCGGTCAGCTCGTGATCGCTGCCGTCGCCGACGTAGAGGAGCTCGGCGGGCGGGAGATCAAGGCCATCGATGGCGTGCTGGTAGATGGCCGGGGCCGGCTTGGCTGTCCCGAGTTCGCAGCTGAACGCCGTGACCTCGAAGAACTCGGCCATCGGGGTCTGCGTCCACAGGCCGGGCGCGTCGGGGCCGCAGTTGGTCACGAGGGCCAGGCGCAGGCCGGCGGCGCGCAGGGCCGTGAGGGTCTCGATCGCGCCCGGTACCGGGACGAGGGCCGCGCGCAGGAACTCCGTCATCCGGGCCACCGCCGCCGCGACCTGATCGGGCGTGGCCCCGGGAGCCGCCTCGGTCACGTAGTCACCGACCTCGCGGTATCCCCCGGTGATCCGGTCGAGGTACTTGGCGTGGATGACGCCGGAGAGCGTCGCGGCCGGGACGCCGAGCATCGCTGCGGCTTCGGCAGCCGCGGCCTCGTGCTCGCGGGCCGGGAAGGGCGGGACGAGGGTACCGAACAGGTCGAAGACTGCGCCGCGGTAAGCCATTCCCGAGCCTAACGCACGGGCGGGCGCAAGATCACACCGCCTAAGAGCGTCCTAGGTTGCTAGTGCGATCTCAATCAGCCTCTAGCTGGGGCACGGCAGGCGAAAGCGAGCTGAATATCGCGTACGGGACCTGGTTCCGGTACCCGGCAAGGAGTAGAACTCACGCCATGTCCTCAGTGAACAGACGTACGCTCATTCTCGGCGGGCTCGCCGGGGCCGGCGCGACTGTGCTGACCTCCGGTACCGCGCACGCGATCGGCTACCCCTTCACCCTCGGCGTCGCTTCCGGCGACCCGGCTCCCGACGGTTTCGTCCTCTGGACCAGGCTGGCACCCAGTCCCCTGAACGCCGACGGGCTGGGCGGCATGTCCAGCGCCGGCGTCACAGTGGAATGGCAGGTCGCCAGCGACGAGTACTTCACCTCTCTCGTGCGGACCGGCAGCGTCACCGCTGTCCAGGCCAGCGCGCACACCGTCCACGTCGAGGTGGCGGGGCTCCAGCCCGGCCGCGAGTACTACTACCGGTTCAGGGCCGCAGGGCACATCTCGCAGACCGGGCGGTCACGGACGACGCCAGCGGCCGGGACCAGCCCCGCGTTCACCATGCTGTTCGCGAGCTGCTCGCACTACGAGGCCGGCTACTTCACCGCGTACCGCCGGATGGCCGAGGAGCGCCCCGACGTCATCCTCCACCTGGGTGACTACATCTACGAGGGGACAGCGTCCACCACGAACGTGCGCAAGCACGCGCCGGTCAGCGAGATCACGGCGCTCGCCGACTACCGGGTGCGGCACGCCCAGTACAAAACAGATATTGATCTTCAGGCGGCGCACGCGGCCGCGCCGTGGCTGGTGGTCTGGGACGACCACGAGGTGGAGAACAACTACGCGAATCTGGTCCGGGGCGACACCAGCCCGGCCGGGGACTTCCGCGCCAGGCGCGCTGCCGCCTACAAGGCCTACTGGGAGCACATGCCGCTACGGGCGTCGTCCATCCCGGTGAACGAGAACATGCAGTTGTACCGGAGGGTGAGGTGGGGCAGCCTCGCCACCTTCCACATGCTCGACACGCGGCAGTACCGCGACGACCAGGCGTGCGGCGACGGCACCAAGGTGTGCGCGGCGGCCGGCGACCCGGCCCGCAGCCTGACCGGGGCAGCGCAGGAGTCCTGGCTGCTCGACGGGCTCGGTCAGCGCCTCGGCACGTGGGACATTCTCGGCCAGCAGGTCTTCTTCGCCCAGAAGCTCGCGAGCGCCGACGGCGCGAAGAGCATGGACGCGTGGGACGGTTACACAGCCAGCCGTGACCGCATCCAGCGCGGCTGGGACGCCCGGGGCAACACGAGCACCGTCGTGCTGACCGGTGACGTGCACCGCTCGTGGGCGAGCGACCTGATGCTCGACTACAGCACCCAGAACAAGATCATTGGCACGGAACTGGTCACGACCTCCGTGACCTCCGGCGGCGACGGCAACGCCGCCGACACCGGCCTGAGCAGCCTGAACCCGCACGTGAAGTTCTTCAAGAACCTGCGTGGCTACGTCAGGGTCCATGTGGACTCCACCCGGATGCTGGCCGACTTCCGGGTCGTCGACAAGGTGACTGTCCGCGACTATCCCGTGCGGACGATCCAGAGCTACGCGATCGAGGCCGGCAACCCCGGGCTGGTGACGCCATGAGGAAGCTGACCCTTCTCGCGGGCGTCGCGGGGCTCGCGATCCTCGCCGTGCCCGGTACCGCGCACGCCGACGGCACGACCCCGGCCGACATCACGTGGACCGTGGCGAACAGCGTGGCGACCGGCGACCAGGACAACGCGGCGCTGGCCGCGACCCGGACCGGGTACACGGCCGTGGTGTGGGAGGACGACCGGGACAGCACCAGCCCCGGAGATCCCGTGCACAGCGAGGTGTTCCTGCGGCTGTACAAGGACCGCGCCCCGCTGTGGGAGAAGAAGCTGTCGGCCGGTGGCACGGGCAGCTGGCGGCACGTCCAGCCCGACGTCGCCCTCCGCGAGGACGGCACGGCGGTCGTGGTGTGGGCGGAGGATCCGGACGGCAACGGCGTCTACAACATCACCGTGCGGACGGTGAGCGCCGCCGGTACGGTCACCGGCTCGGCGACGGCGAACGCGAGCTCGGCCGGGCAGCAGCTCAACCCGGCTGTCGCCGCCGACCCGGACGGAAGCGGGTTCGCTGTCGTGTGGGAGGACAAGCAGACGGCGACGGCACCGACTGTCCGGGTCGCCGGGTTCTCGACGGTCACGACGAAGACGTACGAGGCTCAGGTGCACGCCAGCGGCGGCACGCACCAGCGGCCTGACGTCGCGATGGGAGCGGCAGGCAATGCGATCGTCGCGTGGGACGAGGACGGCGACGGCAACGCGTTCTTCAACATCGGGCTGAAGATCCTGACCCCGGGCGGAGGCGTGAAACTCGCCCAGGGCGTCGCGAACAGCAACGGCGGCGGGCAGCAGCGGCACCCGTCCGCCGCCGCGAACGCGAACGGGGACTTCGTGGTCGCGTGGGAGACCGACCACACCGGGACGCCACAGAACGCGGCACGGTCGTTCACGGCTGCCGGTACGGCCAGGTCGGCCGACGTCCTGCTGCCGGGCTCGGATCCGCAGGCCGGGATCGACGACCAGGGCTACGCGGTCGTCTCCTGGACGGCGGCCTCGGACGTGCACGCCCAGGGCCTCAACCCGGACGGCACGGTCACGGGACGGCTCCTCGTCCTCCGGCTCAACGCCACCGCCACGGGCCGCCAGGACGAGCCGGCCCTCGCGGTGTCGCCGTGGGGAGAGATCGTGTCGGCTTTCACCGACGACCAGGACAGCAACGGCTTCGACCAGGTTTACCTGGGCACGGGACTCGTCAACACCGTCTGGTGACCGGCCTGAATCCTTTTCCGGGGTCGCGTCCTCCTATTCCCGTGCCGGCGATACGGTCGGCGGAACCGGAGGGGGATCAAGATGTGGTGGATCGTTGCCGCGGTGGCAGGCGCGCTGGCTGTCTGCACGTGCGTGGTGCTGGTACGGCGGCGGAGCCAGTCCCGTGGCTGACGGCTGGCCAGGCGCGGTACTCGTAGCCGCGGCTCAGCGAGGCGAGGCCGACTCGATCGCGGCCCTGGTCTCCGGCTCGCACCCGCACGTCCGCCGGTTCGCGTACTCGCTGTGCGCGACGCCGGAGGACGCCGAGGACGCGGCCCAGGAAGCGCTGATCACGCTGTACCGCAAGATCGGGACACTCCGGGCGACCGGGGCGCTGGCGTCGTGGATGTTCCGCATCGTCCGCAACGAGTGCCTGCGTCACCTGCGCCGGGCGGTCCGCGTCGACGCTGTGGAGGAACCGGCGCTCGACCCGGCGCACTCCGCGGAGGACGAGGTGATCGAACGGCTCGAAGCGGCCAGGGTCGCCGACGCTATCGCCGCGCTCCCGGCCGACCAGCGCCGCGTGCTCATCATGCGTGACGTGCAGGGCCTGCCCGGGAGCGTGGTCGCCGAGACGATGGGCCTGAGTACCGCCGCGATGAAGTCACGGCTGCACCGGGCCAGGGCCGCGGTCAGGACATCCCTGGCGGAGGGCCTGTGAGAGGCCACCTGATCCGGGGCGCACTGGCCCTGGCCGCGCTGACCGGCGCGGTCGTCATGGCCTGGGTGTGGTGGCCGGCCACCATCCTCCTGATCGCTCTCGGCATGCTCGCGCTGCGCGGTTGCCCAGCCTGCTGGGTGATGCGCCTCGTCGAGCTGGTGTCCCTGCGCCGGCTGCAGCGGAGCTGCGACGACGGGGTGTGCCGGCTCGAACGGCCGGCACACTCTGGTTGAAGTCAGCCGGGCATCGCCCGGCTGACTTCAGCGCTATTCGGTTGCGGGGCGTGAGTTCACTGGGGACGATGCGCATCATGAATTTCGATGACGCGGCGCGTACCTGGCTCGACCAGGGCTTCGTGGTTCTCCCCGGTCTCATCCCAGCGGAGGAACTCCAGCCGGCCCTGAGCGAGCTGGGCCTGATGTTCCCGTCCGCCGAGGGCTTCCACGACGAGACGGACCCGAGGCGCGAGCGCTTCCTCGCAGACGAGTTCGACGGCATCGACGCTTTTCCCTTCGCCAGCACGGAACTCAGCCTGCTCGCCGTGCACCCCCGGCTGATCGCCCTCGCCGGGGCGCTGCTCGGGGACGACGACGTGCACATCCACACCGCCGAGGCGTGGGCGAAGTACACGGGAGCCTGCGAGTACGACCAGGACATGCACCGCGACTACCTGAACTACACGCTCGCTGTGCCGAGCTCGGCCCCCGAGTACCGGCAGCTGGAGATGTTCGTCTACCTCGCCGACGTCACCGTGGAACTCGGCGCGCCCCGGCTCGTGCCACGCTCGGTGACCGAGGGCATGCCGGCAGTGCCCAACTGGCATCTCCGGCCGGGGCTCGACGGCGAGGGCCGCTTCCTCGACACGAGCGGGAGCCCGCACCTGTACGAGGCCGAGGTGGCAGCCACGGGCCCGGCCGGCACGGTCGTCGCGTTCGAGGCGGGCACCTTCCACCGGGGCACCGCGCTGACCGCACCGCGCGGGGCCCGGTACAGCATGCACCTCGGCTACCAGCGCGACGGCATCCGCTGGGGCCAGCGGCGCGGCTGGGCCAGCTGCAGCTACGAGGACAACTGGACCAGCTTCGTGGAGCGCGCCACCCCGCGTCAGCTCCAGGCGTTCGGCTTCCCGCCGCCCGGCCACCCGTACTGGACCCCGGAGACCCTGGCGGGCACGGCACTGCGCTACCCGGGCCTCGACCTGACGCCTTGGCGGAACGCCAGCTGACGGTCCACTATGGAGTCGTCTGGTCGGGCGCCGGTGGAGGATGGGTATTGGACGTGACCAAGGAGATCCGGGCCGCGCTGGCGGCGCTGCGGCAGGCGGAGTCGGCCGGTGTCGTCGAGCTCTCCGCCACCGGCCCCGCGCCGGCCAGCGCCATCAGCGCGCGGGAGTCCGGTCTCGAACCATATTTCGGCACGGTGACCTGGACGGTACCCCCGAGCTACCGCGCCTTCCTCACCCTCCACAACGGACTGCGGTGCGGCCGGACAGTCGACGTGAATGGCACTGGTGTCGATTACGAGTTCGACATCGCCGACGAGGTGGCGCTCGTTGAACTCACTGCGGACCTGGTTCACCTGCCCGGACACGTGAGCCGTGGCGATGGCCGCTATCTGTCCACGAATCATCTGGTCGGGTTCGCCGGGGCCGGGTACGAGGCGGTGTGGTGTTTCGACGTCACGCAGCCGGGCGGGGACGGGGAGTATCCCGTGTACTACGACCACCAGGACGACTACGAGGGCCGTGCGCGGTACGCCGGCAGTGGTGAGTGGGAGTTCCCGGAGTCCGCGACGCCGGACTTCCCGTCGTTCGCCGCGTGGTTCACGACGATGGCGGGCGCGTTTGCTGCCGCCGAGCCACCGGTGTGGATCCCGGGCCTGGGCTCGCCGGGGCTCCGGTTCGGCGAGCGCGGCGGAACGGCGGCCGGAGCGGACGGCTGACCCGGGCGGTGACCAGCCGGGAAGCCCTGTAATACGAGCAAAACCTGTGTAACGATCCCGACGCCGGCCACGCGTTCTTCAACGACGCAGGTGCCCGGTACAACCCGACGGCTGCGGCTGCGGCGTACGAGAAGCTGATGACCTGGTACGGGCAGTATCTGGCTTGATCCGTTCTGGGCCGCGGCAGCACCGGGCGCCGATGTTTGACGATGGTCCCGGGGGTGTTCACACTGGTGAATGCGCTGTCCACAACGGAGCGGGGTGAAGGCATTGACCATGGGCGAACCACGCCGGTGACAGCCCGGCTGCCGGAGCCTCAGGCCAGCCGCGCGATCCTGGTCGGCGCAGCCCGCTTCGCTCGGGCCGGGCTGCCGGACCTGCCGTCGGTCAGCCACAACCTGGCTGACCTGGCAGCGGCGCTGACCTCCGAGGCGGATGGCATCCTCCCGCCGGATCGCTGCCACGTCGTCGAAGATCCCGCGTTACCGCACGAGCTCGGCCTGACGCTGTCACAGCTGGCCCCGGCCACGGAAGACACCCTGATCGTGTACTTCTCCGGGCACGGCCTCCTCGACTCGCAGGGCGAGCTGCACCTGGCCACGGCCGGCACCGATCCCGACCCCGGGCGGATCCGCTACACCGCCTTCCCGTACGACTGGCTGCGCCGTGAACTCGCCGACGCACCGGCCCGTAACCGCATCGTCGTCCTGGACTGCTGTTTCTCCGGCCGTGCGACGCAGGCGATGTCCAGCCCCGCCGCGCTGGTCGCCGGGCAGCTGCCGATCAGCGGCACGTACACCCTGGCGTCGGCTCCGGGAACCTCGACGGCTGCCGCCCCGGTTGGCATGCGGCACACCGCGTTCACCGGGGAGCTGCTGGCGCTTCTCCGCTCAGGAGTGCCCGGCGCACCGGAACTGCTCACGCTCAAGGAACTCCACGATCAGCTGCTGGTCCGCCTGACCGCGAAAGGCCTGCCCAAGCCGCAGTCCCTCAACAGCGGGACGGCCGACCGGCTCGCGCTCGGCCGCAACCGGGCCTACCGCCCGCCCCAGCCGGTCGAGCCGCCGCCCGTCGCCGGGGATCCGGCGCGCATGACAGGGACGTACATGTGCACCGGGCCGGCCGGCGCGCAGTTCCTGCGGTTCCTGCGGTCGGGTGAGGTGCTGTGGCTGGCGAGCTTCGCGCCGCCCGCTGAGGTGGCGCGGTGGCTGAGGCCTGGCGCTGCCGGGCTGCTGACCGGCACGTACCAGCTGTCGGGTGACTCGGTCCGGTGCACTGTGGACGGACCGGCTGGCATTGTGCAGTACACCGGCTCGCTCGCGGAGGGCCGGCGTACCCTCCGGCTGACGACACAGGATCACCTGGGCCAGCTGTCTGCCGCCGCCCTCTGGAAACTCGTCCCAGCGACGGAGAAGGACGGTAACCGGTGAGAATCCAGCCTCGCCAGAACCTGCTGCAGATCTGGCAGTCCGTCAGCCAGGCGAGCATGACCGACGGCACCTGGACCTGGGGCGGAGACGCAATCAGCGACGCCCAGCAGCTCCTGTGCCTCCTGGCGCCCTCCACCGAGATGCAGGCTTTCCGGCTCAGCAACCCCGACCTGACCCAGGACGAGGTGCTCGGCAAGCTCCGGGTGCTCGGGGACGCGATCGAGATACCGCACCTGCTGGTCAGGCTGTCCAGCGACTACCTGCGCCGGTACGCGGCACCGGACGGCACCCCGGAGTTCACCGGCAACGCCCAGCTGCGGTCGGCCGGCGGAGGTGAGCCCAGCCCCGGGCAGCGCGGCATGGACCTGACCGAGTCCTACGCGGTCTCCGTGGCCCTGACCCTCGCGATCCTCGACTTCGCCCGCGACTTCCGCCAGGCCGTCCGGCGCACGGACCTGCGGTCGGAACTCGAAGTACTGTCCAGCCTGGCCAGCGACCGCCTGACCGCCGCACTGGTGGGCCTGTTACGCAGCTACGCCGTCAATGTCTTCAACGCCGACGACGAGTTCGGCCAGAACCTGTGCGCGATGCTCAACCAGCACGGGGAGCCCGACCGCCTGTTCGTCGAGGGGCTCCGCCGGGCACTGGTGCAGCCCGCCGCGGCGCTCCGGGACATCACGATCGGCTCCGGCCCGCCGGTCGACCTGACATCGACCAGCATGCTGTTCGAGTGCGGCTGGACCTGGGGAGTGTGCCACGAGGCGCCCGAGGTCGAGACCTGGACCTCGATCCGGCAGCCGGAGGGGTACGCCGAGCCCGTTCCGGACCTGTACTTCACGGCCATAGCGCTCGACGCCATCGTCGTGCTGTTCTCCGAGCGCATCCAGCTACTCGGCCTGCTCAACGACGACCAGCAGCGGCTGGCCCGGGCACTGCAGACCCGGTGGGAGGTGACCCACTCCTACTGGTCGACGATCGCCTCCCACGGCCGGATGCGCTGGCCGCTGGAGGACGTCCCCTGGCGGACGACCGACAACGTGGAGTCCGACTACTTCACCCTGCTGGTCGCGTCGACCGTCACGCACGACCTGCGCCGCAGCCGGGCCTCCGACGTGGACATCGCCCGGGTGGGCCGGGTCCTCGACGACCTGGCCCGGCGGTCGAGGATCACACAGCGGGCGACCGGCGACGATCCGGCGCTCGCCCTGCACAGCCCGGGGCTGACCGTCCCCCTGGAAACTCTCTGGCCCCACGACGGCCCCGACCTGTCGTGGACTGTCACCGACATGGCTTCCCGGCTGCTCCTGGAGAGCCTCCGGCTGGCCGGACTGGTCAGCGAGCCCGGGCTGCGCTCGGAAACACTCCAGCTGGCCGACCGCATCTGGGACCACCTCACGGAGCGCCGGATCGCCTCCGGTGCCGGAGCTGGCCTGTGGGACCAGCCGGGCAGGGTCTTCCCGCAGCTGGAAGTCGAGTTCACCGGGCCGTCCTGGGCGCATACGTACCGGGTGGTGCAGTGCCTTATCGCCGCCTCCCAGGCCATCACCGGCAACCCGGTGACCAGCCCCCGGCTGGCCGACTACGCCGCCGACCTGCTGAGCGAGGCCGAGCACGTCTTCGACTGCGAGGTACTGGCCGGCGGATCTGAGGGGCCCGCCGCCGCCCGTCAGGTACTCGAGGCGGCCCGGGTCACGCTGCGCCGGGCCCGTGACGTGCTCGCCTACCGTCCGGGCACGGCGGCCGGGCTGGCCATCTCCGTCCTGCGTGACCTCGACGGCTGGGCAGCGGCCCGCGAGGACCTGGGCGGAGGGTACTGACGTGCTGTTGTTCGCGGCCTCGGACAAGGGTGGCACCGGCCGGTCGATCACCTGCGTGAACATCGCCTACCAGTGCGCGCTGCGGGGCATGGACGTCTGCTACGCCGACTTCGACTTCGGCTCGCCGACGGCCGGGGCACTGTTCAGCATCGCCGCCGCCACCCGAGGCACCGGCACCGGCGGCCTGCACAGCTACCTGCGGGGGAACATCGCCACGCCCGCCCGCCTGGACGTGTGGACCGAGTCGGAGCAGCCGGCGCTGCGGACCCGGCCTGCGAGCGCGGGGAGGCTGACGCTGGTACCGGGAGACCGGGACGGCTTCGAGTTCCCCATCGACCACGAGGTGGAGCGGCACTGCGTGCAGCTCCTGCTGCGCCTGCTGGACGAGCACGACCTCGTCGTCGTGGACCTCAGCGCCGGCCGGTCCTTCGCGATGGAGCTCGCGCTCCGCGTCACCGCCGGCCCGGAGCTGCGCGACGTACTGACCCGCTGGCTGGTGTTCCATCGCTGGACCCGGCAGCACATCCTCGCGGCCCACGGCCTCGTCTACAGCCGTAACGGCCTGCTGGACTACGCCAAGCAGCTCGGCCACCGCGACCTGGACACGCACGCTGTCCGGTTCGTGCGCACAGCTGTCATCGACCCCCGCTCCGACACCCTCGCGAACCTGCGGGGCGAGCAGCTCGCCTGGCTGCGGCGGTGCGAGCAGGACCTCCAGGAACTGGCCAGCCAGCTGGGTGCCGGGCGAACCCTCGTCGCGGGGACCATCCCGCTGGACCCGGTCCTGCAGTGGCGTGAGCAGGTGCTCACCGACAACGACCTGTACCTCACCAGGATCGCCAACCCCGAAACGATCAGCGCTTTCCAGGACCTCGCCCGCAGGGTCGCCGACTCGGCGGACTGGCAGCAGCTGTAGGTCGCGTTTGCCGGTATGGCGCTCGTCGTGGCGATGTGGTCGAATCCGATGTAGACACTGCCGATCACAGTCGATGGCTCGGTACCACGGGAAACGGGGGTAGGCATGGCCACGGAACGTGCGGGCTATCCGGTGGAGGCGGGTCCGCGCCTCTTCGACGTCGTCCGGGATGTCGTGGCGGAAGCCGCGCCCGCCGAGCTGCCGTTACTGGAGGCGCTGGGCGGCCTGGACGACGAGGAGATCGGCCGCGTACTGCTCCGCCGGTCGAAGGGTGAGGACCCGCTGGGCTTCGGCGCGGGCGAGATCGCCGTGCTGGTGGCGCCGGTCGTGTGGGGAGCCGTGCAGTACGTGGCGAACCAGGCCGCCGGCCGGGCGGCGGAACGCCTCGGTACCCGGGCGCGCGCGGTGCTGCGCCGGGTGCTGAAACGGCCGGCTGCCGCGCCACTGCCCCGGTTCGGTGACGAGGAGCTGCGCGCGGTCCACGCCAGGGTGGTCGAGTCGGCGCTGCGGGCAGGCATGAAGCGGGCCAGGGCCGAGCAGCTCGCCGACAGCGTGGTCGGCCGGCTCGCGATCACCGGCGAGCAGAGCGGGGAATGATCCCGGCCGGGCCCGAGCCGGCGCTGGTACCGGCCGGCCCGGGCCTCGACGAGCGGGTCCTCAGCGCGGGGACGACGCAGCGGTTCGCCCTGCTGCTCGTCCTGTTCGTCGCGGTGACGGCTGGCGCGGCCCATGTCCTCGCGGGTCAGCTGGCCGGCGGGAACAGCGCGGCCCGGGCCGGCCTGACCCTCGCGGCGACCGTGGCCGTCGCGGCCTGCGCTGTCGCCGTCTACTACAGGCTGCCGCGCTGGAAGGCCACACGAGCCCGGTTCGTGCCGCTCGCCAGGATCACGGACGGCGGCCAGCTCAGCCGCGAGGTGGACGAGCTGGTGAAGCTGAGCGGGCTTCCCGTGGTGCCGGAGTTCGTCGTGGATCCGGCGGCCGCTGGGGTCGGCGCGCTCGTCTTCGGTACCGGCAAGCAGCCCGTCGTGTGCCTCAACGCGGGCCTCCTGGTGACCAGGGCGGCGCATCCCGGACGGTTCCGTGCGATCGTCCTGCACGAACTCGCGCACGTGCACAACGGTGACGTCGGGATCACCTACGCGACCGTGGCGCTGTGGCGGGTCCTGATCGCCTGCGTTCTCGTACCGGAACTGCTGGTGATCGCCGCCGGATGGGCCACGGGAGGCGTGGTGCCCGTGCGGTGGCTGATCGCCCATCTGCTGCTGGTACCGCTGGTGTATCTCACGCGCGCCGACATTCTCCGGGCCCGTGAGCTGTACGCGGACCGGACCGCCGCGCGTCTCGGCCGGCTGCGTCCCGGCGCGCTGCTACCTGGCACGTCAGCGGCCCGCCCGCCGCACCGGCTGGCCGGGCTGGCCGAGGTGTGGCGCACGCATCCCTCGTGGCGGATGAGAGCCCGGTCGCTCGTCGAGCCGGACGCGCTGTTCGCCGTCAGCGGGGCGCGGCTGCTCGTCACGGGCCTGACCGCCGGCATGGCTACCACCCAGCTGGCCGCGCCGTTCGAGGCGTCGGGCCCGTGGGTGCGGATGGCGCAGTACCTGCTGATCGCTGGCCTGGTGGCCGGGATCGGCGGCGTGGCGCTGTGGCGGTCCACTGTGCACGCTGTGCTGACCGGGCGGCGGGTGCCGTCCGGCTGGGTGGCGGGGATCTGGCTCGGTTCCGGTGTGGCCGCCGGGCAGGCGGCGCACGGCCTGGACATCAGCCGGCTCCGGATCAGCCAGGTGTGCGCGCTCGCGTTCCTCGTCGTCGTCACGGGGCTGCTGATGGCGTGGACCACGCAGTTCGCCGAGCTCCGCGTCCGTACGTATCGCGGCGAGTCCCTCAACACCGCGATGGCGGGCGGGCTCGTGCCGCCGGCGCTGGCGCTCGCGTTCGTCCTGCTGTGGTGGAACGCGGACGCGTGGATCGAAGGCTGGTCGTTCTCCGCTGACGAGGCGCTTACTGGCGCGCGGCTGCCCGCGTCGGGCGCGCCGTTCCTGCTCCGGTTCACGGCGACGCTGACGGCGCTGCCCGGCAGCGATCTGAGCCTGGCTGGGCTGTGGTGGGCGGTACCGCTGCTGTGGCTGGCCCCGCTCCAGCTGTGGCTGTCCCGGCTCCCCCGGGACTCGGCCCGGCTGGGTGAGGCCGCCCGGCGGGCCGCCGAGCGGTACCCGCTGCTGTGGCTGCTGCTGGTCGGGCTGGTGTTCGCCGCGTACTGCTGCGGCACGTTGTGGCTGGTCAACTCAGGCCCCGCCGGGTACCTGGGGCTGGTACTGCTCGGCTGGCTGGCGGCTGTCGCCCTGTGGCGGTACCGCAGGGCTGTGGTGTCCCGCCGTTCCTGGCTGGACGATGCCCGGCCAGCGTCACCCCCGTTGCGGTCCGGCGCTCCGCCGCTGAGACGCGTGCTGCTGGTCGGCGCCGGCTGCGGGGTACTGTCCTGGGCTGGCCTGCTGGCCGCGCCCGAGGCGGTGGCGAGCGCGCACGCCCTGGGCAGCTGGCAGGTCAACGGCATCGCAGCCCTCGGCTGGGTCGTGATCGTCACCGGCGTGGCCACCGCCCTCAGCGCCACTGTGGCCGGCTGCTCGCCCCGGGATCGGTACCCCGTCCTCACCAGCTTCATCGCGGCAGGGCTCACCGCCACGATCGGTGTCGCGGGGCAGCTGGTCAAAGGCGTGCTCGACGGCTGCCTCGGCCCGCTGAACGAGCTGACGGCACAGTGCGGATGGCATCCCGCGCGGTTCCTGCCGGTGGCCGAGTACGCCTACGGCTATGTCGCTGGCCCGGTGCTGGTGCTCGCCGCGCTGCTCGGGGCGGCAGCCAGTGCGTGCGCGCGGGCTGTGCGGAAGCATCGCGGTACACCTGAAGATCTTGAATCTGTGCTCGCGCAGCGCAGGGCGGGCACAGCGCTGGTCAACACCCTGGCGGTGTGCCTGCTGGGCGGCACGACTCTCCATCAGACGCTCACGATGGAAGCACCGCTCCCCCGGCCGACGCTGCTCTACGCCTACCAGGTCCACCCCACGGCGATCCTCGACAAAGGACTGTCCCCCGACGCCGACTGGATGCGCCACACCGCGGACATCTTCCGCAGGATCGCCAGCGCCTATCGGGATCTCGCCGCCGCCGAGGAGGCCACAGACTTCGCTCTCGTACGCGCGCCGCTCCAGCGCGCGTGCGCCGCCCTCACCGACATCGGCCTCAACGCCGAGCCGATCGGCAGGCTCTACCAGCCAGCGCTCGCCGCCGAAGCCGACCGGCACTGGGCACGGTTCGCCAGCGGCGTGCGGCAGACAGCCGCTCACTGTCCCGGTCTGCTCGCCGCCACCACCACAGCAGAGGTCCGTACCCGGATAGACGCGCTGAAGGGCGGCCTCGGCCCAGTCGCGAAGGCCGCGTGGGAGGTCTGCGACTGGGGCCGGCGGCGGGCCGGCCGGAGCGACCAGTGCCCCAAGCCCCCGTGAGCCGGACCCAGCGGGCTCCTGACCGCGGACAGCACCGTGCCCGCCGGACAGATTCCGGCGGGCACGGTCGATTGCCAGTGGCCTTCGTGCCACCGCGGCGTCAGTACCAGCGCCCGCCGCCGTACGGGGACTTGACGAAGCCACCGAGATTCAGGACCAGGCCGACTATGACCAGGATGACCCCCAGCCACAGCAGGATACTGATCCCGGCAAGCCACCCGATGAGGGCCAGAATCACCCCAAGGACAACCATCCTGTTCGCCCCCTGACGTTAGCCCCCGTCCCGGTTACTGCGACTCTCTCCAGATACCCGCCGGCCGGGCAGCGCAAACCGGCGGCGCGGCCGGGGGCGAGCGGGTTCCTCGGAGAATTTCCTGAGCGCTGCGATGAGTTCCGGGCCGTCCGCGAGTCTGCCTAGGTAAAGCAACCGTGTGACGAGGAGCAGCTGATGACTGACATGGACAGCAACCCCATCGCCCTGCTGGAGCGTGCGCTGGACCAGGCCGGCGACCTGATCTCCCGGATCCGGCCGGAGCAGGCGTCGCTGCCCACCCCCTGCCGGTCCTGGGATGTGCGGGCGCTGGTGAACCACGTGGTCGACGAGGTGGGCCAGTTCGCGGTGGTCGCCAGCGGCGGCACGCGCCACCATCTCGGCACCGACCTGATCGGCGACGACTGGGCAGCCGCCTACCGGGTGGCCGCCGCCGGGCTGCTGGCCGCGTGGCAGCAGCCGGGGGCGCTGTCGCGGCCACACCGGCTGCCGTTCGGGGACATGCCCGCCTCGTGGGCGGCCGGCCAGCACATCGCCGAGCTGGTGATCCACTCCTGGGACATCGCCAGGGCCACCGGCCAGCCCGCCGACCTCGACCCGGAGCTGGGCGAGCTGGCGCTGCGGTGGGGCCACGAAAACCTCAAGCCCGAGCACCGCGCGGACGAGGCGGCAGGCGGCCACGTCGCCCCCGCCGTGGAGATCCCCGCAGACGCGCCGCTGTACGACCGGGTCGCGGCGTTCGGAGGCCGCGACCCGCGGTGACGTGCGGCAGGTTTCAGTCCAGGCCGGCGGGGCGGGGTACGGCCATCTCCAGTTCGGACTGTTCCGGGTCGCCCTCGAACGGGACGGTCGCACCGGTGAGGCGGAAGCCCATCTTGGCGTACAGGCCCTGTGCCCGGGTGTTGTGCTCGTGCACGAACAGCCTGACCTGCTCGACGCGCGGCTCGGCGAGCCCGAAGGCCCAGGCCAGCGCGGCGGCGAACAGCTCACCGGCCAGGCCGGTACCCCGGTGGTCCGGCCGGACGTAGACGCCGACGATGTGCGCCTGGTCGACCTTCGGCGTGTCACCGAACGTCTCCTCGTCCCCGGCCCGCTCCACGAACGCGGTCACCACCCCGGCCCAGGTCCCGTCCTCGTCCACCGCGACGCACTGCGTCATCGTCTCGCCGGCCGCCGCACGGGCCGTGCGATCCCGCCATTGCTCGTCGGGCCGGGTCAGGGCGTTGTCGTAGGTGTCGAGGAAGGCGATGGCGGCGATCGGGTCACGCAGCGCGTCGAGCCGGAACGCCCTGGCGGCGGCCCACTCGTCCGCCCGTACCCCGCGAACTGTCAGCATGCCGCCCATCCTCCCAGCAGGCGGAAGCGGAGCGAAAACGATATAGACATCGACACCTGCCATTCCCATACGTTTCCTTGACTCTGCGCGTTCAGGTGCGGGACAGTCGCCAGCACTCAATGTTCACCACCTCTCCAATCCTGGGAGGAACCCCATGAAACTGAGCCGGATCCTGGCAGCGGTGACCCTCGCCGCAGCCCTCGGCGGCTGGGCCACCGGTCCCGCCGCCGCGGCCATCCCTGCCTCGCCATCCGCGCCCGCCCCCGACACCGCCCCGGAGCCCCAGGCCCGCATGATCGGCGAGGAACTGACCGCCAGCGTGGCCGTGCTGTACACCTCGGACCGCCAGTCACGGCAGGAGATCCGCCATCCCGGCGCCGCCTACGTGAAGGTCCACTTCAGCCAGCTGCGCCTCGCGCCCGGCGACTACGTGACCGTGTCGAACCCGGCGGGCACCGAGGTGCACACCTATCACGGCAAGCGCACCGACGGCGACGCCGACCACACCCAGCACGGCCGGGCCGGGTTCGGGGCGATGTCGATCGACGGTGACGTCGCGGTGATCACGCTGCACGCGACCGGCAAGCGCTCCGCGGACCAGCTCACCAAGCGCGGCTACGGCGCCTTCACCGACGGCTACTGGCGCGGGTACTCCGAAGAGGAGATCATCGCCAACAACCCGTCGCCGCGCAGCGTGTGCGCGACCGACGCGCGCCGCAACGTCGTCTGCTACCAGACCAGCTTCCCGACCGAGTACTCCCGCTCACGGGCGGTCGCGAAGCTGCTGATCGGCGGCGGCGGTTCCTGCACCACGTGGCGGGTCGGCAGCACGAACCGGCTGCTGACCAACAAGCACTGCTTCTCCACGCAGGCGCAGGTCGCCAGCAGCGAGGTCCAGTTCAACTACCAGTGCACGACGTGCACCGGCACGACGGCCGGCGCCGGCACCAAGGTGAGCGGCTCGACCCTGATCAAGGTCTCGCCCGGCAGCTCCAGCCAGCTCGACTACACCCTGTACTCCGTGAACAACTTCGCCAACATCGGCAGCTTCGGCTACCTGGTGCTGGAGACCACCGCGTCGGCGACCGGCCAGCGGATCTACATCCCCGGCCACGGCGACGGCTCCCCCAAGCGGCTGTCCATCTACGAGGACACCCAGGGCGGCACGCAGTGCACGATCAAGAACGCGAACATCAACACCTACAACATCTCGTACTCGTGTGACACGTCCGGCGGCAACTCCGGCTCACCGGTGCTGAACGCGAACCACAAGGTCGTCGCGCTGCACCACCTCGGCGGCTGCCCGAACAACCAGGGCGCGAAGATTCACCTGATCTACAACGACATCAAGAACGACATCGTCAACAGCTGAGCGGGTACGCCCGGTTCCGCGTCGTCAGGCAGTGGCGCGGAGCCGGGCGTTCTCTCGTTCGAGGTCAGCGATCCGGTCGTGGAGCTGGGTGATCGTTTCCCGGACCGCGTCCACCGGGTACAGGGCCGGGATGTGCTGGGGGCAGTTCCAGTCGTAGGCCTCGACGTCGATCACGATCGCGCGTTCCGCTGTGGCCTTGTAGCCGGGGACGGTCAGCTCGGACAGCAGCCCGGCATCGCCTTCGACGGCGCGCGCCCGGCCCAGGATCTTCAGCCGGGAGCGCCGGGCGTAGTCCATCAGGAACAGGGAGACGCGCGGGTCGTGGCCGAGGTTGCCGGTGGAGATGTACTGCCGGTTGCCCCGGAAGTCCGCGAAGCCGAGCGTCGCGTCGTCCAGGACCTTGAGGAATCCGGGCGGGCCGCCCCGGTGCTGGATGTACGGCCAGCCGGTCTCGGACACCGTGCCCAGGTAGAAGCTCTCGCGCTCGCCGATGAACCACCGCTCGTCCGGCCCGAGCCGGTCGGCGGCCTGCGGGCCTTCCAGCATCCGCCGGTAGGCGCGGTCGCTGCCGTGGGCCTGCTGCTGCGCCTGGACACCGGGTGTGAACGCGAGCTGCGCGAACCTGCTGGTCATGGCCTTCTCTCCATCACGGATGCCGCCTGGTGCACTCACTGTCTAATGTGCTTGCTCGATATCAAGGCATTAGGAGAGTGGATCATTCCTCGGGGTGTGCCAGGTCACTGGAGCCGGCCAGGAGGCGATGGTCGCGCGCCGGGGCGGCCGTTCAGGCGATGCCGGCGGCATGCGACGCGGCCATAGAGTTCTGTCAATTGCTTGTTACCTGAGGAGCTTGACGTGAAGAGAAGGGTAACCATCGGCGCGCTCGCCGTCGCCGCTCTGATCGCCGTTGTGGTGCCGGCCGTTCCGGCCCAGGCCCGGGCCTGCCGGATCGACCACTTCTGCACCACGGCCTGGTACAGCGACTCGTCATACACCAACCACATCGGCGGCATGTACGAGGAGTGCGACGGCTCCGTCTACACCTGGGGCCAGCGCACCGGGTATGTCGTCTTCCGGGAGTCACCCTGCTGATCCGCGGACGGCCCGGCCCTCCACAAGGGACCCGGGCCGTCCGGCTGCCGGCTCAGCGGTGCCGCATCCAGACGTTCGGCTCGCGGTAGACGCCCGTGTCGGCTTCCCGGTCGACGTGCAGTACTGACAGCCCGTCGGGGATCACGTAGTCGCCGGAGCCGGGCAGCGCCAGGCCGGTCCAGCTCTCCCACTCGGAGACGGTACCGGTCATGACCTGGCTGTCCGGGGCTGGTGCGAGGATCGTCGCGCCCATCCGCTCGTGCGTCCGCAGCCACGGGTCGAACGGCAGGCCGTCTGGCCGCCGCCACGTGGCGTACTCCTCGATCGGGGTCAGCGGATACGTGCTCTTCCTCGTCGGCCGGACCGGGGCGATCACCCGCTCCCAGCCGCGCGAGACGGCCAGGTCGCGCAACGCCGCCACCACGGCGCTGGCCCAGCCCTTGCCCTGCTCGTCGGCACGGACCATCCCGCCCATCACCACGAACGTGTCCGGGACCACGCCGGCCTCGTGCCCTTCGACCGAGCGGCCCAGCGCGCCGGTGTACCCGGACGGCAGGTCACTGATCGTGCCGTCCCAGCGCAGCGGTACTCCCCAGCCGGCGCCGACCACCCGGTCGCCGTCGAGCAGGAAGCAGTCGAGATCGCCGAAGTACTCGGCCCGCCGCGCGACGTAGGGCTTGACGCCGAGGTCGTGGAAGACGAACTCGGGCCAGTGCTCGGTGAACAGCTCCGCGAAGATCTTCTCTGCGTCGAGTTCGCTGGTGGGTACCAGCCGGATGTCGGCGGTCATCTCGCGGTGTTCCTATCGTCGGGCTGGCAGGTACGCGGAGGACCTCCTCCCCCGTGACGCTGGGTGATCCTGCCAGAATCCCGCCCGTGGCGCAGTCCCGGAGCTGAGCGGCTCACCCCGCCACTCCGGGACCGGGTCCGGCGACTGAGCTGACCGTGGTTCCCGTGCCGGTGTCGTCCCGCCAGGTGGCGTAGGCGGGGCAGGACAAAGCTGTGGTCTCGTACGCGGCGCGGGCCAGTTCGGTCAGCAGGGGCACGTGGCCGGCCAGCGGGCCGGTCTCCCGCCACGCGAGCAGGTGCCGCATCCACAGTGGATCGCCGGTCAGTGGCCGGACGGCGATGCCCGGGGTCGGGGCGAAGGTCGGCTGGACCAGTGAGACAGCCTGACCTGCCGAGATCAGCCGCCGTTGCAGGTGCGTCTCCGTGATCTGGTGCCGGGCCTGCGGTTCGAAGCCGTTGCGCCGGCACTCGGCGAGGAAGTACTCCGGCCAGCCGGTACCGTCGGGCGGCTGCACGATCCACGCCTCCCCTGCCAGGTCAGCCAGCCGGATGCTCGGCCCGGCGGCCAGCCGGTGCCCGCTGTGCACGGCGGCGAAGACCGGCTCGACGACCAGGGTGCTGTGCTCGACACCGGGCGCGGGCCCGACCTCGTGCCCCGGATAGTCGCCCAGCAGTGCCGCGTCGAGCCGCCCGGTGCAGACCAGGTCGAACAGGAGCCGCGTCGAGTACTCGGTACGCACCGCGATCCCCGGCGCCACCGTGTCCAGCCCGGTCAGCAGGCCGGCGAGCATGCAGCTCTCGATACCACCGAGGCGGGCGCTGCCCGGTACCGGCTGCGCCGCGGTCAGGTCGTCGATGCTGGCCAGCGCGCCCCGCACCCGCCCGAGCACGAACTCGCCGAACGGGGTCGGGCTGGCACCGGCCCGGCCGCGTTCGAAGACGGGGGCGCCGAGCATGCGCTCGATCCGGTGGAGCTGCGCGGTGAGGGCCGGCTGGGACAGGCCGAGCGTGACGGCTGCCCGGGTCAGGCTGCCGTGCCGGGCGATCGCCGCGAGCACTCTAAGGTGTCGAACCTCAAGCCTCATGCACGATCACGGTAGTCCTGTGCGGACACAGCCTGAACCCTTTGAGTGTTATGGATTTCCGGGAGTATGCCGGGCCGTGCTCACCCTGTGACCATCTGCGCATGAGACCCCTCACGCTCGGGCCGGTGCTCGCCGGCCTGTTCGCAGCGCTCCTGCCCGCCCCTGCCCCCGCGTCGGCGGCCCCGGCCCAGTGCGCGGTACTGCCCGCAGCACACCGGTCCGCCGCCGACACCTGGAACACCGGCTGCCTGCGGATCACGCTGAACATGGCCAGCGCCCCGGCGGTCGGCGCGTCGTCCACACTCGACATCACGGTCGAGTCCACCGCCGACCGGCAGGCCGCCATCGCGGTCGAGCTGCCGGGCAACCTGGCGTGGGCGGCGCAGCCCGCCGGGCTCACCGTCGCCACGCGCGCCTCCGCCGCACCCGAGGACCGGGGCCGGGTCGTGGCCGCCCGGGCGGACCGGGCCGTCCGCGCGGGGCAGCCGCTGCGGTTCCGGGGCACGGTGACGGCGCTGGCTGCCGGTACCGGGCAGATCAGGGCCTCGGCCACCGCGCTGCCCGACGTCAGCTCGGACGACATCTTCCTCACGATCAGTGACGGGTCGGCCAGCTTCGGAATGTCCAGTGTGGATACCGGAACGGCAGAGGTGCCGTCTCCTGGCTTGTCAGCGCTCGCGTTCAAGCCCGCCGGTCCGGCGCAGTCGCCCCCGGCTCCGCCCAGCGCGACGACCTGCGCGACCGGGACCTGGGGCTACGTCGACCACAACGGGACTGCGCGGGCGAGCGGCAACGCCACGGCAGCTGTGTACGACCGGGATGCCAGCGGCGGTGACGACCTGCTCGCGACCGGGCTCACGGACGGGGCCGGCGCCTTCCGGCTCTGCTTCGACAACGCCGACGAGGAGGGCGGCGGGCAGGACATCTACGTGCGGATCAGTACTGACAACGCGCACTGGGCCGTCCAGCGCACTTCCAACACGACCGTGTTCTCCTTCGACACGCAGGTCTACGCGAACGTGGCCACCGGCAGCACCACCAGTACCGGCAGCCGCCAGCCGTCCGACCCGGCCCTCATGCGCGGAGTCGAGGCCTTCGACCAGGTCGCCGCCGGCTGGAACTGGACGCCGGGTTCCTGCTGGGACGCCCGCGACACCACCTGCCACAAGGGCCTGCTGAAGTGGGCCCCCGACTCCACCGACGGCACGTACTACTCGCTCCAGCAGGACGCCGTGCACCTGGCCGCCGACGACCCCAAGGCCCCGAACCTGGTCCTGCACGAGTGGGGTCACTACATGATGGACGACGTGTACGAGGACGACTTCCCCCGCGCGCCCAAGTGCAGCCCGCACTACATCCCGCGTACCAGCTCGACGGGCTGCGCGTGGACGGAGGGCTTCGCGACGTGGTTCGCCGTCGCCGTGCTCGACGATCCCTACTTCCGCTGGCCGAACGGCGCCTCGCTGAACGTGGAGGACCCGACCTGGGGCACCGCCAACTGGGACAACGGTGACCGGGTCGAGGGCCGGGTACTCGGCTCGCTGCTCGACCTGGTGGACAGCACGAACGAGGGCACAGACCAGTGCTCGGAGCCGGAGACCGGGCCGGTGTGGACGACGTTCCTCGGGCACGTGTCCAACACGTTCTCGCAGTACTGGCAGCACCGGGGCCATGACGGCTTCGACGTCGGGGCCGTGCCGCTGGCCTGCCTCTACCAGAACACCATCGACTACTGACCTGACCCGTGCCCGCCCCGGCCTCCCTCAGCCGGGGCGGGCACGCCCGTGCGCCGGCCGATCAGGCAGTCCCGTACCGGTCATCGACGGACTACGATGTCGAGCACCACTGTTCGGGTGTCTCCTGTGTGGATGGGGTTCGTGATGGGCGCTGCGCGTCAGCTCGCCGGACTGCTGGGCTTCGCTCTCGTCGTGCTGTTCAGCCCTGCGGTCGCCGTGGCGGCGGAACCCGTCGCCTTCACGTCCGCAGCACCGGCCTCACCGGTCACCGCGTACGTCGCGATCAGCCACACGTTCACGGCGGGCGGTGGCACTGGGCCGTACACCTATTCGCTGGTCAGCGGAGCGTTGCCGGTCGGAGTGTCGCTCAGCTCGGCTGGGCTCCTGTCGGGTACGCCGGCCACCCCGGGCAGCTACACGTTCACCGTCAAGGTAACCGACGCCGCAGCCGGGACGGCCACCCAGCCGGTGACCATCGTGGTCCAGCCCCCGGCGATCACCTTCACCTCGGGAGCCGTACCGTCTCCGGTGGTGGCCTACACCCCGGTCAGCCACATGTTCACGGCGGGCGGCGGCACCGGGCCTTACTCGTACTCACTGGTCAGCGGAGCGTTGCCGGCCGGAGTGTCGTTCAGTTCGGCTGGGCTGCTGTCGGGTACGCCGATCACCCCGGGCAGCTACACGTTCACGGTCAGGGTGACCGACGCGCACGGCTTCGGCGCGGACAAGACAGTCACCATCGTCATCACAGCCCCGGTCCTCACCTTCACCTCGGGGACCGTGCCCTCACCGTGGTACACCGGGCAGGCGCGCACGCACACCTTCACGGTGACCGGGGGCGCGAGCCCGTACACGTACTCGCTGGTCAGCGGCGGGCTGCCGATCGGGGTCACGTTCAGCTCGGCCGGCGTGCTGTCGGGCACCCCCGCCAGGGCCGGGACACACACCCTCAGCATCAAGGTGACCGACGCGCACGGCTTCACCGCGACCACGCCAGCCACCCTTGTGGTGGCCGACCCGGCCGTCGTGTTCACCTCGGCTGACCCGCCGGGCGCGGTGGCCGGCCAGGCATACAGCTTCACGTTCGCAGCCGCCGGCGACTCCGGGATCGTGTTCACCCTGACCAGCGGTACCTTGCCGGCGGGGCTGTCGCTCGCGGCAACAGGGGCCCTCACCGGCACCCCCGCGACGGCGGGGACCAGCACCTTCACCGTCAAGGCTGCAGGCACCGCCTCCTCCGCGACGCGGACGGTGACACTCACGGTCGCCGCCGCGCCGGCCGCCGAGCCCACCTCCGTACCCACCACCACCGCGCCACCCCAGCTGCCGCGCACCGGCGGGACCGCGTCGCTGGCCGCGTGGCTCGGGGCCGGGGTGCTGGCTGGCGGTGTCCTGCTCCTGCTGGGCGCCTGGCTCTGGGCCCGCAGGACCCGGCTGCGCGCGATCCCCTAGGGTTCCGAGTCGTTGATGCTCCGATAGCAGTCGCCTGCAGCTGACCTGGGATCTGGCAGCGGGTTGGCCCTGAACAGGACCAGTGCCCGCGTGACCGCCCATCGTAGAACGCACCCCGGCTGGCCGGCGTTCAGTCAGTGAGCAGGTCGGCCAGGTTGCCGGTCTTCATGCTCTCGATGTCGCCGCCGTTGTCGAGGGCCGTGGTGAGGAGGTCGGCGAGCGAGGTCCCGTAGACCGGGACGCCGGCGGGGTCCTCGGCCAGTTCGAAGGCGTGATAGCCCGGTTCCTCTTCGAACTCACGGATCCGGCAGGCGACCCAGTACGTGCTCATGGTCTCGTAGTCCTGGTACGCCGCGACGAACCGGCCATCTGCCAGTGCGAAGGCCTTGGTCATGGTGCGCCAGGACTCCTGGTCGACGACGACGTTGCCCCGCTCGTCCGCTGGCAGCAGCCGCCAGGCGCCGCCGAACAGCGAAGCGGAGCCGAACCTGCGGCCCACTGCCAGCAGCTCGCCGTCGCCGCCGAAGGCAGTTTCTTGTCCGGCCGATGGCGTGGTGGAGTGCTCGGCGGCGATCCGGTCGAGTACCGGGTCGATGGGGGTCACAGCGGGTCCGAGGTGCCAGCCGGAGACCGGGCGGAGCGCGCCATCGGGGTCCTGGGCTACGGCGGCCAGCCCGCCGTGCAGGGCGACAGTGCGCAGCTTCCTGCCGGGCCGGTCGTCGATATTGACTGTGACCTGGGAGAGCACAGCCGGAACCTGCCTGGTCGTGATGCCGGGGCCGTTGTAGGTACGCCTCTCTGTGGTGAGGTCGCGTGGTTCGTTCAGGGGCAGGGCCAGCATCGGGTTGGGCACGTCGATGGCGCCCGCGCCTTTCAGGTACGGGTAGAAACGGGTGATCCAGCCGGTGACGACATCGCCGCCGTAAGCGTCGGCCGGGTTGTAGATCCTGCGCCAGAACGCGGTGTCCACATCGCCGTTCGCCGCGCGCACGAACTGGTCGAGGATGCCTTCCAGCGAGCGCTGCCACTCAGCCAGGCCGAAGGTGGCGAGGTTGCCAATGCGGTCCCGGATCCGCTGCCAGTCCTCCGTGGTACCGGTCAGCGTGATCGACGGGATACCGCAGATACACACCAGCCACAGGCTGAAGTACGGCGAGTAGGCGTCGAGTACCACGATCTGGCCCGCGAGGCGGTCGGTGTCCGTGCTGGTCGAGAAGTCACAGCCGAGCTCTCCGGCGGCGGGAACCTCTGCGGCCAGGAGTTCGCAGAACTGGCCGATGTAGGTGTCCCACGATTCCGTGCCGGTGGTGGTGATCGTGAGCCGTTTGCGGCCAGCGTGGCCCACGAGGTGCGGCCGGAGTTCATCGACGTGCAGCCGGACGTGCTGGGCCAGGCCCTGGGCGATGGTCAGCCACACCGCGTCGGGCGACAGCACCAGTGGACGGTGATCGGCGAAGGCGCGGGCGACGGCGCTGAGCAGCGGGTGCACGCCGTCGGTTTCCAGTACCGCGAGATCCGGGTCGCCGCTGATGGCCAGGGCCTCCGGGTAGAGGTCACGCAGCGCGACGACGGGCAGCGGGCTGGCAGCGGGGACGACATCGTCAACAGGGAAGACGATCATCGCCGGACTGTATCGCGTACGGGTTCGCGCGGGCGCCCGGAAAGTGGGTACACTGTACTCAGTTATCCGGACCTGGAGGTTGCCCCCTTGTTGAAGCGAACGCTCGCGCTCGCCCTGTTCTCTCTCGTCTCGCTCGCGCCAGCCCCGGCGAGCGCCGCGCCTGCTCGATGCCAGGCGCTCGACGTGCCCGTGAGCCTGGCCCCCGGTCAGCCCGCTGACCAGCACATTTCAGGAACTTTGTGTGTACCGCGCGGGGCCGGAACTGTTCAGCTCCTGCTGGCCGGCGGGAGCTACAGCCGCCAGTACTGGGACTTCCCGGGCACACCGTCCTATGTGGATCACATGAACCGGGCCGGGTACGCCACCCTGGCGATCGACCGGCTCGGTACCGGGCGCAGCTCCCGCCCGCACAGCTCGCAGTACCAGCCAGCCACCCATCAGAACTCCGTGTACCAGGTCGTCCAGCACCTGAGGAAGTCGTTCGGGAAGGTCATCCTGGTCGGCAACTCGCTCGGGTCCACACTGGCCAGGATGGTGGCCGTGAACCATCCCGGATCGGTAGACGCGCTGATCCTGACCGGGGAGTCCAGCACACCGGACTGGGCGGCCTTCGAGCGGCTGTCGGCGGATTTCCAGCCGCTGGCCACCGACGCCGGGTACATCACGACCCGGCCCGGGGCGAAGTCCGCCTGGTTCTACCACCCGCGCACCGCCAGCCGGGCTGTGATCGCCGCTGACGAGGCAACCCCTGAAGCTGACGTGTACCCGGCTGACCCCGGCTTCGGGGATGTCGGGCTCAACAAGCAGATCCGGGTACCGGTGCTCGTCGCCGTCGGCGAGCACGACAAGCTGCTGTGCGGGACAACGGCCTGCACCAGCTCCGCCGCGCTGCTCGCCAGCGAACGCCCGTTCTACGACCCGGCCACACCACTGGCGGCGTACGTCGTGCGCGACACCGGCCACGTCATCAACCTGCACCGGACAGCACCCCGGTTCTACGCCCACGCCCGCGGCTGGCTAGCAACCGTCTGAAGCCGGAGAGCGGGATCCGCGAGCCCGAACGCCGCACGAGCCCGCTGCCCGGCTTCACAGTGGCGGCTGTGACCACGTGCCACTTGGAACAAGGGGCCGGCGCTGCCTGCTGGGCGGCACAGCATGGCGCGGAACCCATCGGCTCGTTCCCCGTACGAGCCGATGGGTTTCATGCTTCTGGGGCTGAACTACGGCGGTAGAACTGGGCCGCCGTCAGCTGGTGAGGATGACGAGCCGCTGCGTTGCGCGGGTCATCGCGACGTAGCGGTCCACCGCTCCCGCGATGCCGGTGCCGAACTCCTCCGGGTTGACGAGAACGACCAGGTCGAACTCCAATCCCTTGGACAGGCTCGGGGTCAGCGACCGCACCCGTGGCGCAGGCTGGAAGGCAGGGTCGCCGATGACACAGGCGGTGCCGTCGGCGTTCGCGGCGAGCCAGGTCTCCAGGGTCGAGTCCAGGTCACGGACATGACCGTGTACGACGGGGATGCCGCTGCTGCGGATCGAGACCGGCACGTTGGCATCGGGAAGCACGGCTCTGATGACCGGCTCGGCTTCCGCCATGACCTCCTCCGGCGTGCGGTAGTTGACGGTCAGGCCAGCCATGGTGATCTGGTCGAGCCCGGCCCGTGTGAGCCGTTCCTGCCAGGACTCGGTGAAGCCGTGCCGGGCCTGGGCTCGGTCCCCGACGATGGTGAAGCTGCGCGACGGGCAGCGCAGCAGCAGCATCTGCCATTCCGCGTCGGTGAGTTCCTGGGCCTCGTCCACGACGATGTGCGCGAACGGCCCCGCGAGCAGGTCCGGGGTGGAGCTGGGCAGCGTGTCCTCATCGATCAGGGCGCCCTGCAGGTCCCTGCCCTTCAGCATGATCATGGCGCCTTCGTTGTCGTACTCGGCCGCCAGCAGGTCATCGACCACCCTGGCCACCCGTTCGCGTTCGGCGGCGACGGCGGCGTTGCGCTGGCGCTGGAGACGGGCCGCCGCCGGGTCACCGAGCCTCTGCCGGGCCGCGTCCAGGAACGGCAGGTCCGATACCGTCCAGGCCCGGGGGTCGGCGCGCTGCAGCGCCTTGACCTCGTCAGGGGTGAGCCACGGGGCGCACATGCGCAGGTAGGCGGGCACTGTCCACAGGTCACCGACGATGTCCGCGGCTTCGAGAAGCGGCCATGCGCGGTTGAAGGTGGTGGCCAGTTCCTTGTTCCGGAGCAGCGACGTGCGGATCAGGCCGGCCGGGGCATCGTCGTCATGCTTGGCGGTGAGGATCGTGAGCAGTTCCTCCCAGATCTGCTCGCGTGCCTCGTTGTGCGGGGTACCGGGGTCGGCGGCCGCGAACGCCTCGGCCCAGTCGGTGGCGGTCAGCCGGACGTCGGCCCAGCCCGTCGTGACCGTCATCGGCTTGGCCGGCGGCTCCTCGTAGAACCTCACAGCCCGCTCGACCGCCCGCACCAGGTCCGCTGAGGACTTCAGGCTGGCCACTGCCGGGTCGGTTTCCGGCACGGCTGTGGCTCCCTCGGCGACGAGGTCACGCACGGTGCACGTCTGCACGCCCTCCTCCCCCAGGCTGGGCAGGACGTCGGAGACGTATGCCAGGTACGGCTGGTGCGGGCCGACGAACAGCAGGCCGCCCTTGTGGTGCCCGAGGCGGGGGTCGGAGTACAGCAGGTAGGCGGAGCGGTGCAGGGCGACGACGGTCTTGCCGGTCCCCGGGCCGCCATCGACGACCAGGGCGCCGCGGGAGCCGGCGCGGACGATCGCGTCCTGGTCGGCCTGGATCGTGCCGAGCACGTCGCGCATCTTCGCCGACCGGTTGCTGGCCAGGCTGGCGATGAAGGCTGACTGGTCGTCGAGTGCGGCATGGTGTTCGAGGCCGCCGGAGGTGAACACCTCGTCCCAGTAGTCGGTGATCAGGCCCCGGGTCCAGCGGTACCTGCGGCGGCTGGTCAGCCCCATCGGGCTGCCGTGGGTGGCGCCGAAGAACGGCTCGGCCGCCGGTGAACGCCAGTCGAGGAGCAGCCTGCGGCCCTCGTTGTCGGTGAGCCCGAGCCGTCCGATGTAGACGGTCTCACCGTCTTCGCTGACGATGTGACCGAGGCACAGGTCGACGCCGTACCGGCGCAGTGCCCGCAGGCGGGCGGTCAGCCGGTGGATCTCCAGGTCGCGGTCCAGCGCCGCCTGGCCGGTGCCTCCGGTCGCCTTGCGGGCGGTGCCGAGCCGGCCGGTCAGGTCTGCCGTGGTCTCCTCAAGGCTGCGAGCGATGGCCGCGAAGTGCTGTTCGTCGCGGGCGATCAGGGCCGGGCCGGCCTTGGCCGCGAGGTGGCCGGGGAGGTCGAAGACGCTTGTGGTCACTGGTTTTCTCCGGTGTGGGGTGGATGGAGCGTTCGTGTGGCTTGAGGGGTCCGCCGCGCCGCTGCTAGCTGGCCTTCCCGGCTGCGGGACCTGTGGTCTTCGCTCGCCGGAGGCCCCGGAGCCCGGCTCGGCTGGAGGCTGTCAGGCGAGCCACGGCGGCACGACCCGATCCGGGCTGCCCGGGGTGCCGGCCTGCGCGCCGGCCGGAGCCGTGACGATGGCGGTGAAGCCGCCCGGGCCTGCGGTCACCTGGCGGGTCGATCCTGCGGGCAGGATCAGCGTGTCGCCCTCGGCGAGGGAGAGTTGCTCGCCGTCCTGCTCGACCGCCGCCTCACCGGCCAGAATGGTCCAGATCTGCTCAGCATCGATGACGTGGGCGGGTCCTTGGCTCCCGGGCTGCATCTCCACGCGCCACAGGGCTCGCGTGGCGCCGCCCTGCGAGGGCGATGCCAGGGTGGTCATGACGGCGGAAGGGGTTTCGGTACGGCGGGCGTCGGCGAGACGGATGAGTGTCATGGCAAACCAGTCCTTCGGTGTTCGCTAGCGGGTGTAGGTGGTGATCGTGAGTCCGGAGCCGAAGGCCTGGCTGCCCGCCGGGGTGAAGTGACCCGGGGTGAAGGGGCCGTCGAACATCGGGATGCCGGACCCGATGACGATCGGGTGCCGCTTGATGATCAGTTCGTCGATCTCGTCGCGGAGTGCGGATGCGAGCTTGCCGCCGCCGCACAGCCAGATCCCCATGCCGTCCTCCTGCTTGAGCTGGCGGACCAGCGCCTCGGGGTCGGCGGTGACTGTCACCTGTGGATCGGGGCTGCTCAGCGTGCTGGACACCACGTACTGCCGCAGATGGGCGTACGGGCTGGCCGTCGATCCCACCTCGTAGGTCGCGCGCCCCATGATCACGGTGTCGAAGCGCTCGGCGGCCCGGCCGGCCACGCCCAGGGGGCCACGCGCGGCTGTGGGCATGGTCTCGGGGAACTGGGCGAGGATCGCCGCAGCCCCTTCTCCCTCGAAGGGGAAGAAGTCGAACTGGCCGCCGGGTCCGGCGATGTAACCGTCGAGAGTGGCGGCGACGTAGTAGGTCAGCTTGCGCATGTGTTCCTCTTCTCGTACCGGGTCAGGCGGTGGTCAGGGCGAGCTGGTACTCGCAGGTGCGGCGGTGGGCGCGGAAGCCCAGCCGCTGGTTGACGGCGAGCATGTGGGTGTTGTCCTCGGCGATGTCGGTCTCGATCTCCCCGATACCGGGATGGCTGGCCCGCAGCCCGCGCAGCATCGCGGCCTTGATCCACAGGCCGAGGCCCCGGCCGCGGTGAGCCGGCACGACAGCCGTGTCGTACTGCAGCGCCCGGCGGGTCTCACCGGCCCGGATGACGACCTCGGTGTACCCGGCCATCTCGCCGTCACGGAGCGCGGCGACGGTCAGCAGCGTGTCGCCCCGGTCAGCCAGCACCTGAGCCATCCGGTGTACCCGGTCGGCTGTCCAGTCCTGGTGGCCGTAGTCCATGTCGCCGGTGGGCATGTCGTTCATCGCGTTCTTGGCCGTGGCGAAGGCGGCGGCGAGTTCGCCGGGGACCGTGCCGGTCCAGCCGGTCAGGGTGTAGCCGGGGTGCTCGGCACTGGCAGCGGTGTCGTCGGCCTGTGCGACGTCGAGCAGGAGATGGTTCAGCGTCAGCACCCGGCGGAACCCGTGCGCTGCGCAGAAGACCTCACCCGGCCCGCCGCCTGCCGTACTGGCGATCAGGCTGCGGCGTCCCTCCCCCTCCGCCGCGAGCCTGGCCGCAGCCAGCAGCCGCGAGCCGGTGCCCGCCCGGCGGTGTTCCGGATGGACGTGCAGTTCCAGCTCGGCCAGGTGATCCTGCCCGGCGGACGTGAACAGCCGCAGCCCCGCCACGCCGGTCACCGCGCCGTCCGCGCCGGTGGCCATCCAGGCCAGCCTGCGGCTGTCCAGCCCCGCGGTGAGCTGGGCGTGGACCTGCTGGGGCGAAGGCGGGGGCTCGCCGGGCAGGTCACTGGTCAGTGAGGCGGCGAGCACCCCGTGCCACGCGTCCGCCTGCTCTGCCGTCAGCTGGGAAATCGGGGAAATGCTTGTCATCGCGTACTCCTTGGTGAGAGCGCTCTGTCATCCGGTGTGGCGGACGAGCGGCCAGTCGATGTCGCAGCGCGCCGCCGTGGCGAGGTAGCTGGTGAAGACGCCCAGTGCCACATGGGCGATGATCTCGACGATCTGCCCGTCGGCCAGGCCGGCGTGCCGGACCAGGGCCAGCTGATCTGCGGAAACGGCCCCGTGGTGCCGGAGCACGGCAGCTGCCAGGGCCAGGACGGCGGCGGCCTGCGGGTCACCGGTCTCGCCTCTCCTCGCCCGGGTGACCTCGGCTGCGGGCAGCCCTGCCACGTTCGTCCCGCGGAACGAGTGCATCGACAGGCAGTAGTCGGACCTGCTTTCCTGCGCGACCAGCAGGGCGATGCGCTCGGCGAGGCCCCCGGGCAGGGTTCCCTCCGCGCCCAGGGCACGGACGGTTCCCAGATAGCCCTTCAGGACAGCCGGGCTGCTGGCCATCACCCTGGCCAGGTTGGGGACGACCCCCAGGTCCTGGTGCGTGGCGGTGAGCAGCCGCGCTGTCTCGCCGGTGGCGAGTTCCGGGTCAACGTTGTGAAGTACCTGCATGCCGGAGATCCTGCCGGTGGATCTTGATAGGTTTCCGATGCGATCTCGATGCAAGCGCTGGCGACCCCGGGAGTGACGGCATGCGGTTCACGATCCTCGGCCCTGTCGAGACCGCGGCTCCCGGCACGCAGCCACCCCCGCTGGCACCCCGGCACCGGGCGGTGCTCGCCTATCTCCTGCTGCACGCCGGGGTCGTGATCAGTACCGACCGGCTGATCGGCGCGATGTGGGGGCCGCTGCCACCGGACTCCGCCCGCGCGCAGATCCAGACCACGGTCGCCGCGATCCGGCGGATGCTGCGCGCGTCGGGGGCCGGGCACATGCTGACCACGCATCCCGCCGGGTACAAGCTCACGCCCGAGCCCGGCCAGCTCGACCTGGACGAGTTCACCACGCTGGTCAGCGCG
Organism: Longispora albida DSM 44784; assembly: GCF_000379825.1. Lineage (GTDB taxonomy): Bacteria > Actinomycetota > Actinomycetes > Mycobacteriales > Micromonosporaceae > Longispora > Longispora albida. The sequence goes on along the minus strand of NZ_KB903820.1, from coordinate 54,661 downwards.
GCGCAGGGCTCTTCCGGTGGCCAGCGGGCTGCGGCAGACCAGATCCGGGTGGCGCTGGCGCTGTGGCGGGGCGAGCCGCTGGCGGGTATCACCGCCGACTACGTCCAGGGCGCCAGGGCGCGGCTCAACGGGCAGCGGCTGACCGCCATCGAACGCCTCGCCGACCTGGAACTGTCCCTCGGCCACTCCAGCGACCTCATCGACGAACTCGCCATCCACGTCGCGGCCAACCCGGCGCGCGAACGGCTGTGCGGCCAGCTCATGCTCGCCCTGCACCGCGCCGGACGCCAGCCGGACGCGCTCCAGGCCGCGCGCACGTTCCGGGCGGCCCTCGCCGAGGAGCAGGGGCTGGATCCCGGCCACGCGTTCAGCACTCTCGAACAGGCGATCCTGCGGGACGACCCCAGCCTGCGGCCTGCGGTCACCGCGCCCGCGACGTCACCACGGGTGAACTTTCTGCCCTTCGACCTCCCGGACTTCACCGGGCGGGAAGAAGAACTCGGCAGGCTCACCCGCGCGCAGACGGGCGGCGACGGCGGGGTCGTGACGATCTCAGCGATCGACGGCATGGCCGGGGTCGGCAAGACCGCGCTCGCAGTCCACGCCGGACACCGCCTCGCCGATCGCTTCCCCGACGGGCAGCTCTTCGTGGACCTGCAGGCCCACACCGCCGGCCAGGAACCCCTCGACGCCTCCGCAGCACTCGAGATCCTCCTGGGGCAGCTCGGCGTACCCCCGGAACGCATCCCGGCGTCACCCGCCGAACGCGCGGCGGTGTGGCGGGCCGAGCTGTCCGGCCGCCGGGTACTGGCGGTGCTGGACAACGCCCGGAGCGCAGATCATGTCCGGCCTCTGCTGGCCGGTACGACCAGCGCTCTCATCCTGATCACCAGCCGGCGGCGGCTGACCGACCTCGACGGCGCACACGCCCTGTCGATGGACGTGCTGCCCGCTGCTGACGCCGCAGAGCTGTTCACGTCGATCGTGGGGCAGCGGGCCACCGCCAAACCAGTCGCGGTCCTCGACGTACTCCAGCTGTGCGGCTTCCTGCCACTGGCCGTCCGCATCGCCGCCGCCCGGCTGCACCACCGTCCCCGCTGGACCGTCGAGTACCTCGCTGGCCGGCTCCGCGACCAGCGCCGCCGGCTGTCCGAGCTGACCACGTCCGAACGAGGGGTAGCGGCCGCGTTCACCCTGTCCTACCAGCAGCTGGACCCCGGCCAGCAACGCATGTTCCGGCTCCTGGGCCTGCAGCCAGGCCGCGACATCGGCCCCGAGGCGGCCGCGGCGCTCGCCGGTCTTCCACCCGACCGGGCCGAGCAGCTCATGGAAGACCTCCTCGACGCCCACGTCCTGGCCCAGCACCAGCCCGGCCGCTACACCTTCCACGACCTCCTGCGCGAACACGCCCTCGCCACAGCGGACGCACAGGAGCCGCCGGACGCGCAGCGCGAGGCCCTGAGCCGGCTGTTCGACCACCACCTCCACGCCGCCAGCGCGGCTATGGACCTCCTATACCCGGCGGGTAAGAACCGCAGGCCCCACATCCCGGCACCCGGCACGCCTGTCTCCTTGCCACGAGACGAGGCCGAGGCGGTCACCTGGCTGAACGCCGAACGCGCGAACCTCATCGCCGCCGGGCACCACACGGCTCGCCACGGCTGGCTCACCCACACCAGCCACCTCGCAGCCACCCTGCACCGCTACCTGCTCGGCCACGCCCACCAGGCCGACGCGCTGACCCTCCACGGACTCGCGCTCGAAGCGAACCAGCGACGCGGCGACACGGCTGCCGAAGCACGCACACTCCTGGACCTCGGCGAAGTGCACTACTGGTGGTATGGCCACTACGAGCAGGCAGCCAGCCACTACCGGCACGCCCTGCGCCTCTCCAGCGACATCGGCGACCACGGCGCCCAAGCCCGCGCGCTGCAGAACCTCGCGACCTGCCACCAGCGGCAACGCGAGCACGACCAGGCACACAGCCACTACCAGCAGGCCCTGGCGCTGTTCCGTGAACTCGGCGACCGCGCCGGCGAAGCCCGCACCCTGACCAGCCTCGGCACCGTCCACGAACACCAGGGCCGCTACGAAGAAGCTCACGACCACCACCGCCAGGCGCTGCACATCCACCGTGAGACCGGATCCCGGATCGGTGAAACCGTCGTCCTGAACAACCTGGGACTGGTGTACCAGCGGCAGGGCCACTACGACCAGGCCCGCCAGCACCATCGCGACGCGCTGCGCCTGTGCCGCGCCCACGGCTTCCCCGGCGATGAGGCCGAGTCACTCAACGGGCTCGCCGAAACCGCCCGGTCCATGGGTGAGCTCAGCCAGGCCGCAGACGACCACAGCGCGGCCCTCGCCATCGCCGTCGAGGTCAGCTACCGCCCCGAGCAAGCCCGCGCCCACAACGGCCTCGCCCGCACCCACCGCGACCTCGGCCACATCGGACTCGCCCGCGACCACGCCCGCCACGCCCTCGACCTGTACACAGCTCTCGGCGTCCCCGAAGCCGGCGAGGTACGCGCCCTTCTCAGCGACCTCCCGCAGTGACACATTCCCCGGCTCACGGCCTCAGCGCTTTCCCGGGTCAGCGTGCCAGGGCTACCGGGGCTTCGAGCGCGGTGATCATCCGGGTGCGCCGGCGGTAGTAGTGGACGGTCAGTACGCCGAGCAGTGGCCCCCACAGGACCAGCGGTCCATAGCACAGCCAGAAGATCAGGGTGTCCCAGCCCTGGGTCAGCGCCCGCTCCGGGGCCCCGTTCACCATCCTGCCGGAGAACATCATCACCGTCGCGTACGGGAAGATCATCAGGAACGTCGCGCCGAGCCCGGCCGGGACGACCGCCGCGAGCACCGGCACCCGCCGGCTCCCGAGCCCTGGAATCCACCTCGGCCAGCGCTCGCCCCACTCGCAGACCAGCCCGAGGGTGGCAAACGCCGCTACCTCACTCGCCAGGCTCAGCACGATGACGTACCACCAGCCGTCGAAGACGATCGGCCCGTGCCCGGCCGGCGGCGCGTCGTACCGCTCGACCAGCGGCCCGCCGAACACGAACGCGACGATCCGCCAGACCGACGACGGCAGCGTGGTCAGCGCGGTCACATAGGCGGTCCACAGTGCCCAGCGAGGCACGCCCCGAGCCGGGCGGCCGTGCAGCCTGGCCAGAAAGGTGATCATGGTGCGCTCTCCGATCTCGCGGGCCGTCGTGACCCGCCACCACAAGATCGCAGCCCGGCCGGGCCGGCGCGTCCCTCACCGGACGGAAACACCTCCCCCACCCGAGGGACGTTCACAGCCCGCAAGGTGCGAACCGCGCGAAGCGGGAGCCGGCCGGCGAGCTGCCTCCGCCATTTCATTCAGCTTTCCTCATCCGTAGAGGTGGCCACCGGGAGCGAAAAGCTCGGGCACCTAACGCGGCACGCGGGCCGAAGCCTCGACGGCGGCCGTTGGCTCTGCACCATCGTCCACAGTCGCCTCTAGACTGCTGAACGTGTTGACTTTCGGGCTTCTGGGAGCGGTAGAGGTCTGGTCCGATGGCAGGTCGCTGCAGGTCGGACGCCCTCGTGAACTGAAGCTGCTCGCCGTACTTCTCTTGAACGCCGGGCACACCGTGCCCACTGCCACCCTGGCTAACGCGCTATGGGGCGAGGACCCACCGAAGACCGCCCGGTCACAGGTTCGCAACAGCGTAGCTGGGATCCGGCGCCGGCTGGCTGCCTCTGGTGTCGATCCGATCACCGCTGTGCCTGATGGTTACGTCCTGAACGTCGAGGCCGGGCAGCTCGACACCATGGAGTTCACGCAGCTGGTATCTCGTGCCCGCACCGCGGGCCCACGTGACCGGGCTGCGCTGCTGTCCGCCGCGCTGGACCTGTGGCGAGGCCCGGCGCTGGGCGGCCTCGGCGGCCAGTTCCTGGCGTCGCAGGCTGGGCACTGGGAGGAGCAGAGGCTCGCCTGCTGGGAGATGCGGATCGAGGCCGATCTGGAACTCGGCAGGCACACGGCCGTCATCAGTGAACTCGCGGTACTCACCGACCGGTACCCACTGCGTGAACGGCTTACCGCGCTGCGTTTGCACGCCCTGCACCGGTCGGGCCGCACTGCCGAGGCACTCGAGGTGTATCAGCGCTGCCGGGAACACCTCGTCGACGAACTCGGGATCGAGCCCGGTGCGGAGCTGCGCGACGCGCATCGGGCGATCCTGCGCGGTGAACCACCGGCTGGTCTCCCGTCGGACGGGCAGCGCCCGCCTGACGTGCCCAGACGTGCGCCCAGCGAACTTCCCGCACTGGTAGAGGGCTTTGTCGGCCGGGAGAGCGAACTCTCCGCCATCGCCACCCTGCTGTCCACGCCACCAGCACCAGGCATCGTGCCCCTAGCCTCCGTGGACGGCCCTGCGGGAGCTGGCAAGTCAGCTCTCGCGGTACGGGCCGGGCATATGCTCTCCGAGCATTTCCCGGACGGGCAGCTCCATGTAAACCTGCACGGGGCGACGCCAGGCATGGTTCCGCTGACGCCTGTCACTGTGCTCCGCGCCTTCCTGACCAGCATGGGTGTACCCGCCGGGCAGATTCCCCACACGGAACACGAGGCCGCTGCGCGGTTTCGTTCGGTGACGGCTGGACGCCGTGTGCTCGTGGTTCTCGACGATGCCGCGTCGGCGGAACAGGTTCGCGCGCTCATACCGGCCGGCGGTGCCGTGCTCCTCACCAGCCGCCAGATACTGTCCACTCTGGATGGTGCCCGCCACGTGCATCTCGGCCTGCTGAGCGAGACCGAGGCAGTGGCGTTGCTCGCTGGCACAAGCGGGGCCGGCCGCGTTGCCGCCGACCCGCGTGCAGCGAGCGAAATCGTAGCGCTGTGTGGTCATCTGCCGCTGGCCGTGCGGGTGGCGGGCGCACGGCTCACAGCACATCCGCAGTGGCCGCTGGGTACGCTCGCCGAACTGCTCCGCAATGAGCACAACCGCCTCGACGAGCTGGAACACGCCGACCTGTGCGTCCGGGCCAGCCTCGAAGTCGGGTTCGGGCAGCTCGCCGAGGGCCCCGCGAACCTGTTCGCGCTGCTCGGCTGTCTCGACATGCCGGATGTGACCGTGCCAGTGGCCGCTGCGCTCGCCGGTGCCACCGAAGCCGAGGCCCGGCGTGATCTCGAAGCACTGGCAAGGGCACAGCTCGTACCGGCCAGTTCCGCGAGCCGCTACGCACCACACGACCTGGTACGGCTGTTCGCCAGGGAACGGGGAGCACGGCTGGCACCGGCCACAGCCCACGATGCCATCCGCCGGGCCCTGCACTGGTATCTGGGCGCTGTCCGATCGGCTGCCGAGCTGATCCAGGCCGGCACGAACCGCGACCGGTTCGGCGTGCCCACCGGCAGCCTCGTCCTGCCCGGGCGGTCCTTCGCTGACGCTGCCCAAGCTGGAGACTGGATCGAAGCGGAGACCGCCAACCTCATCACCGCAGCCCGCCGCGCCGCCACCCTGCCCGGCGACGGGGCACCGGTTCTCACCGGTCTCGCGTCGATGGTGCAGATCGCATGGTCGAACCGGGGCCGTCAGGCGGAACTGGTCACGGTAGCTTCGCTGGCGCTGCGTGCCGGGCAGTCGAGTGAACTGGAAACCCTGTTCCGGTACGACATGGGATGTGCGCTGAGGAAGCTCGGGGACTACGAGGCCGCTGAACAAGAACTGCGGCTCGCACTGGAGAGCTGCCAGCGCGGTCCAAGCCGCCTCGAAGGCGCGATTCTCGGCACGCTCGGTGCGCTCGCCCACATGCGCGGAGACCTGGGCCCAGCCGTCGAACTCCTGGAGCGGGCCATCGCCGCCAACCAGTCATCTGGGCATCCTGCCACTCAGATCTACCTGCTCAACCTCATGGCCCTGGCCCAGCAGACGATGGGCCAGATGCGGGAGGCGGCCACAGTGTTCTCCCGATGCGTCGCGCTCAGCCGCGAACTGGGTAACGACTACTACCTCGCCGGCACCCTCACCAACCTCGCCGAGCATCACCGGGGCACAGGCGATACCTGGCAGGCGGTCGAGTTCTTCACGGAAGCGATCGGTGTCGCCCGGCGGGCCAGCGCCATCGACGTCCTGTCTGAGGCGCTGTGGTTCCTCGGCGCAGCCCACCACGACCTCGGGACGCATGCCGAGGCGCGAGTTCTGCAGCGGCAGTCCGCGGACCTGTTGTGTGAGATGGGTGTCATGACAGCGGAGGAGGCTGAGACTCTCTTGGCCTCACCGGTACCCGAGCCGCCGGAAATCTTCCAGAACCACTGAGAGCCTGTCTTAACCGCAGCGTTTCAACGCCGTCTGACGATCGACGACATGGTCAGCAAGGCACTGGGGCATTCCGGTCTCCCCTAACCTGTCAGCAGTCTCAGAGGATCGAGCCGCGACATGGGGCGATTCAGTTTCGTCTGGCCGTTGCGAAGAGGGGCTGCGGCGTTGCGCTGCAGCCCCTCCGCCGGCAAGCAGCCGTGAAGCGCGGGCATGACGCGGGGCCTTTTCGCTGGACCGAGCATTGCCTGGACTCTCCTGGCCGGACACGCCGTGTGCGGCGCGGTAGTCGGCGGCTACCCGCCGGCAGTGTTCACAGCGGTCACCAGCCCCAGGGCCGGGCGCCGTTGCAGGGCTGGGAGGCGCCGTGGCCGCTGAGGCCCGGCCGGTTGTAGGCGTTCCAGGAGATCGGTGTCTCCTGGCCGTGTTCGTTGTCGAAGACGCAGACCTCGACCCGGCGGACCCCGCCGTAGATCGTGCCCGCCTCGACAGACCAGGTGGGGAGGCTGTGCCAGGTGGATCCGTTCTGGGGGTAGCAGAACAGCATGCGCTTCTCGATGACGTTGCCGTCCGCGTCGAAGGCGACCATAGCCGCGTTCTGCCACCCGTACTCGCACTCGCCGTCCTGGACGTAGAGCTTGAGGCCGGTGACGTCGATCGAGCGGTTGTACCAGACGATGGTGCCCTTCGCGCCGACCGCCAGCGCGCCCGAGGCTGCGTGCTTGTGCTGGACGGTGAAGGCCGAGGTGGGTTCGGCGGCCTGGGCCGGGGCGGCCGTGCCGGCTGCAGCCAGCGCGAGGGCGCCCAGCAGCACGGCCAGCTTGGTGCGGACGTTCATCGGTGTCCCGTCTTCTCGGGGGTGGGGTGCCGCCCGCCGGGGCGGTCGCGGTGCGGTCAGCTCAGGCGGCGGCGATCAAGGCACGATAAAGCAGCAGCGCGCCGTCCGCAGCCCCTCCCGGCTTCAGCCCAGCAGTGACCCAGCTCCCACATGCCACAAAAGACGAGAATGTACTTACCAGGCGCGCGACCCTTCCATCCTGTAGGGCATTTGCGAGGCCGCTGAGGGTCGGCACCTTCGGCAGCGACCACAGTTTCATCCACGTTTCTCGATTACTCGGAGTGGCAGGCGCAGCCGAGGACCTTGAGCACCGCCGCCATGTTCTGCGGGGTGACCAGGCAGGCCCTGGCCAGGGCCGCGCCGGAGATACCGGGCTGCTCAGCGAGGGCGAACAGCGCCGCGTACTGCCCCACGGTCAGCCCCGCCTCCCGCAGGGCTGCCTGCTTGGCGCTCATCAGTTCCTGCTCGGCCCGTTTGATCTCCAGGCCGAGCCGCTCGGCGGCGGGCATTGTCATGGCGGTGCCTGCTGCGCCCGTAACCGCCCGGCCGCCCGGCGCCAGCAGTAACCAGGCTGAGTGGGCAGCGGCTGCACGAAGCATCAGCCGGCGTCGGGGTCGCCAGGCACGGGTTCGGCATTTCGGTAATTTGCCAGGCGGGTGACCTGACCGGTTTGGAGAGGTTGCGGCCGGGCGATCGTGGTGTTGGTGCCCGCCCAGGGCCATGAGCGCATGGGAAGATGCTCAGATGTCACCTCGCGGGCGTGCCGTCGATCCTGGCAACCTTGCTCGGTGGTGCCTGGAGCATCTGGGCAGCCCGCCATCCGAGGAGCTGTTCAGGTCCGGGTACCTGTCTGCCGTTGTCGGGCTCCGGCTGACTGACGGCCGTGAGGTCGTGGTCAAGGTTCGCCCGTACTCGCTGCGGATAGCGGCATGCGTCGAAGTCCAGCGCCGCATGTTCCAGGCCGGCTATCCGTGTCCCCGGCCGCTCACCGGCCCTGCTGCCTTCGGCGGCGACGTCGCAACCGCAGAGACCTACGTCCCCGGCGGTGCGATGCTCCCGAGCACGGACCACGCGGTCGTGGCCTCCGCTGAGGCGTTCGCGAGACTGATCCGGCTAGCTCCCCGGCCAGTCGAGGTGTCCACGCTCGACCCGGCACCGTCGTGGGCGGCCTGGAACCATGCCGGGGATGGTCTGTGGCCGTGCCCGGAGGAGGATCCCGGTGTCAACCTCAACGAGGTGGCCGGCGCAGAATGGATCGACGATGCCGGGCGCCGCGCCCGCGACCGGCTGCGAGCCAGCGAGTCCGGCGCCGTGATCGGCCACTGTGACTGGCTTGCCGGCAACCTGCGCTGGAGCGCAGACGCGCTGCTGGTAGTGCACGACTGGGACAGCGTGATCGCTGAAAGTGAACCCGTCCTGGCCGGCTTTGCTGCCGCGCTGTATTCGACCGTCAGCGTGGACGAACTCGCCACCGTCGAGGACACCGAGCGGTTTCTCGTCGCGTATTGCCAGGCGCGTGGCCGGGAGTTCAGCGCCGACGAACGTGAACGGTCGTGGGCGGCAGGCGTCTGGACCAGGGCCTTCGACGCCAAACATCAGCATGCCGTCGGGCAGCCCATCACCTCCCTGTCGGAGAATGAGGCCCGCGAGCGCCTCCGTCGTGCTGGCACCGGCTCACAGAGGCCATAAGAGACCCGGCGTGAAGCCCTCAGCGGCACGCCACCCGTACTCAGCACCGTGCTGCTTCGCCACTGCGCTCCGGCGTGGGGCTGCTGCCACCCCGGCTGTCGGCGTTGACGAACAGGGCGCGGTGCAGGGCCGCCGGCAGTCGGGGTGGAGGGTGCCGTGGTCGTAGTGCGGCGCCGTGGTCATGGGCTTGGCGCGGGTGCGGGGGGTCGGCGGAGGCGGCGGGCGAGGGGTTCGGCGGCGCGGGCGAGCAGCGGGCCGGTGACTGCGAGGATGAGGACGTAGGCGGCGGCCAGCGGGCCGAGGCGCGGGTTGACGCCGGCGGCTACCGCAAGGCCCGCGATCACGATGTTGAATTCGCCGCGCGGCAGCAGCGCCGCGCCGGCGCGGAGCCTGCCGGTGGTGGCGATGCCGGCGCGGCGGCCGGCCCACCAGCCGGTGGCCAGCTTCGTCCCGATGCCGGCGACGGCTAGCAGTGCGGCGATGCCGGCGACGGGAGGCAGGTCGGCGGGGTTGGTGTTGAGGCCGAAGAAGACGAAGAACACGGCGGCGAACAGGTCCCGCAGCGGGGTGAGGATCTGCCGGGCTGTGTGGGCCAGGGGCCCGGACAAGGCGATGCCGACGAGGAACGCCCCGACGGCGGCGGAGACCTGCAGCTGCTGGGCGATGCCCGCGACCAGCAGGACCAACCCGAGGACCTTCAGGAGCAGTACCTCGTCGCTGGGCGAGGCGACCAGCTTTTCGACCTGGCGGCCGTAGCGCAAAGCGATGATCAGGATGACGGTGATGGTGACCGCGGCGATGCCCAGGGTCGCGGCCCCGCCGAGGAGGCCGACGCCGGCGAGCAGTGCCGTGAGGATCGGCAGGTACAAGGCCATGGCGAGGTCCTCGAACACCAGCAGTGACAGAACGACGGGGGTTTCGCGGTTACCCAGCCATCCGAGGTCGCCCATCACCTTCGCGGTGATCCCGGAGGAGGTGACGTAGGTGATGCCGCCCATGGCGACGGCGGCGACCAGCCCCCAGTCGAGGATCAGGGCGACGGCCACGCCGGGTGCGGCGTTGAGGACCAGGTCGACGAGGCCGGCCGGCGCCGAGGTGCGCAGGGTGGAGACGAGTTCACCGGCGGTGTACTCCAGGCCCAGGGTGAACAGCAGCAGGATGACGCCGATCTCGGCGCCGGTGGAAATGAACACCTCGCTGGTCGCCAGCGGTAGCACCCCGCCCTGACCGAACGCCAGCCCCGCCAGCAGGTATAACGGGATCGGGGAGATCGAGAAGCGCACAGACAGCGCTCCGAGCAGGCCCAGTCCGAGGATGACGGCGCCGAGTTCGACCAGCAGGATGCTTCCGTGCACGAAGGGTCCTTCCGCCGTGAGGGGTAAGTGGGGTCTATCCGCTGGTGAGGATGGTCGCGACCGCGGCCACACCTTCTTCGGTACCGACGACGACGACGATGTCGCCGCCGTGGAACGTGAAGTCCGGGCGCGGGCTGGCCACCACCTCGTGGCCGCGCACCACCGCGACGATCGACGCGCCCGTACGGGACCGGGCCTGGGTGTCGCCCAGAGTGTTGCCGTCGAACGGAGAGCCGTCGGTGATCGCCAGCTGCGCGGTGGCCAGCCCGTCGACCTGACGGCGCAGCTCCGCCAGGCGCTCGGTCACCCGGGGCGTGCCGATCAGCTCCGCCAGCCCGTTGGCCTCATCGACGCTCAACTCCACGCTGACCAGGGCGCTGTCGGGATCTTCCTTGTCGTAGATCACCAGGTCGCGTCGGCCACTGCGGTGCGACACCACCCCGATCCGCCGGTTGCGCGCGGTGGTGAACACGTGCTGGAACCCGATACCCGGCAACGACGTGCGCTCAGTGTCCATAACTCCCTGCCCTCTCGACAGCCAGTGGGTTACCCATCCAACCATCCTGCCCGGCTTGTTTGACACCTCTCCGCCACGCTCCAGGCATGCCGGTGGCGGGCGCCGATGACCGGCGACATGCCGCAGAGGACAGCTGGCCGGCCGGGGCCGCGATGAGCCGGACAGGGACCGAGACGAGCGCGCGCATCACAGACCTCCGGTCAGCTTCCACGCGACCACACGGTCACGGAGCCGACCAGGCTTCCCGGCACACCGGCAATGACCCTACCGGCCGGCAGGAACCCAGCAAAGACACACCAACCACATCGGAGCATTGATACCGCTGTGCTTGTCGGTCTGGCACCTCTGAGCCGGCGCGTCGCTCGGCGGCGAACCTCATCGCTGGGGCCGCCCTCTGAGCTAGGTGGCGATAATCTCCCCGCTGCCGGCCAGGTCGATCAGTTCGTGCAGTACCGGAATCTCCGGCCTCTCGGCCAGGTCCGCCTGCCAGAGCTTGCCCATCGCATGCACGAACCTCCCGGCGGCCACCTGTTCAAGGAATTCCCGTTGAACCGACGGCGGGATCCGTGGCCAGAGCTCGATCGCGGTGCACCGCCGACACGGCCTGAACCGGAGCTCGGGCAGCATCTGACTCGACTGACCGCAGCCCGGGCAGGTGTGAGGAACGAGGCCGGCGGACATCAGGGCATTCTAGAAGCCTCCGTCAGGGACCTGCTCGCCTGCCGGTTCGTGGCCTCGTCACGCTCGCCGGTGAGCCTGACCCGCTTCAAGCCGGTCCCGAGCCTACAACGGGCGTTGCGGGCCTCGGCGGGCCGCGTCTTCTGATCCTCGTGTCCGATCTGGACATACACGCTCCCGTAGAACCATGGGGGATGCGCGGTCGTGAACCGACGAGTTTCGGCCTGCCCCGAAGCTGCCTGCCCCGGATCGGGTCGTTGCTGCCGCCCGATCCGCTTCCTCAGCGTGCGACGGCGGATATCGTTATCGTCTGGTGACTCGCTGGCGCCCCGGCACTGCCGCCGAACCCCGGTCTTTCGGCGGCAGTCATCGGGCGCGGCGTGCCGGAGGGGGCGGGGCTCCGCGCCGGGCGGTGCGGAACCCCGATGCGGTTAGTGGTACCAGCGCTGGTTGGCGGTGTTGTAGCACGGGTACATGACGACCCGCGCGCCGTTGGCGTTGCTGAAGTTCTGCACGTCCAGGCACTTGCCGTTCATGCCGCTGCGGATCATCGAGCCGTACCAGGACCATTGCTGGTTGGAGGCCCAGTTGCAGTCCCACATGCCGACCGGGGCGGCGTTGTTGTTGTTGAAGCCGAGCAGGTCCAGGCACTTGTGGTTGAAGCTGCTGCGGATCCGGCCGTTGTCCCAGTACCAGCTCTGGTTCGATCCGCCCCAGCAGTCCCACACGCCGGCGGGCGCGCCGTTGTTGTTGTTGAGGCCGAGCACGTCCAGGCACTTGCCGTTCAGAGCGGTGTGCAGGTTCCAGGTCGCGAGGGCCTGACTCGTGCTCGCGGGGGCCGGATCCGTGTTCGCGGGGGCCGCTGTGGCCGGAGCCGAGACGGCCAGGCTCCCGAACAGGGCGAGCGCCCCGGCGATTCCGGCCAGGGCCCTGCGCAGTTTCTTCGCCATGAGAACTCCTTCGTCGTGGTGGTCCCGGCGGGCGGTGGCCCGCCGGTCGACAGCGTGTCCCGGCCGGAACCGACACGCCAGACATTGATGCCCCTCACTGCGCATTTGTGCGAACCTGGACCCATGACGGATCCGATCCCCGTTTTGACCCGGCATGGCCTGTCCCCCGACGCCGATCTGGTGTACCGCACCCTCGTCCACTCCGGACCGGCCGCCGAGCAGGACCTCAGCCGGCTGCTCGGCCTGCACTCCTCCCGGGTCCGCCCCGCCGTCGAGGCGCTCGGCGCGCACGATCTCGCCGTGGTGGTCGCTGCGATCCAGGGGCCGCTGTGGGCGGCCCGCCCGCACCGGCCGGTCCTGCGCCACCTGACGTCACGGCCCGCGTCGCCCCTGCCTCCGGCCGCTGGTGGCGTGGCGGCGCCACCGGGCGGCGTGCTCGACCAGGCCCGCGCCGAGATCCTGCTCATGTGCGACGTGGTGACGACCGGCCTCCCCGATGTCGAGCGACGCGTCCCGGGCCTGCTCGGCGCGTGGGGCCGGGGCGTCGCGGTCCGCGGCATCAGCCTGGCCGGGGGTGAATTCGCGCCGCCGGCGGCCGACGCCGAGATTCTCGCCGGGCACCGCAGGACACGGCAGCTGCCCGGCACTCTGATGGTGGTCGACCGCAGGTTCGCCGCGTTCGTCATGGCCGGCCGGCAGGTCCCGGTCACCGACCCGGTGCTCGTCGAGGCACTGCAGGCCCTCTTCGAATGGCACTGGACCGACGCCGAGCCCGACGTCAGGCTCACCGACCGGCAGCAGGCGATCGTCGCGATGCTCGTCGCCGGCCACACCGACGAGGGCGTCGCCCGGCGGCTCGATCTGAGCAGGCGCACGATCGCGGCCGAGGTCCGCACCCTGATGGACCGCTACCGGGCCACCGGGCGGCTGCAGCTCGGCCACATCCTGGCCCGGGACTTCCGTGCGGACTGAGCGCGGACGGCCCTGCCCGCACCGCCCAGACCCGTCCCGCCCGGGGCGATCACGGCGTACCAGATCAAGATCTTGCTCTTCTGTTACCTCGTGCGCTTGCCGCGGTGCGCTGACCGTCGGGGTGGGCCATGTGAAGACTGGGCCAGGAACGGCGCGCAGCACATGGGACAGCAAACGCCCGCCCTGCCGGTGATCACCGCGAGGCGAGGTGGCCGGCCAGCCGGGTGACGGCCTCCGTGACCACGGCGTCGGCCAGGTTGCCGTAGCCGAGGACCAGTCCTGGCCGCTCCGGGTCCGGCTCGCTGCGGAAGGTGTCGAGGTCGCACAGGCGGATGCCCTGGGCGCGCGTCTCGCTGACGATGGCCGGCACGTCGACCGGCGAGCTGCCGTCGAGGTGCACGACGATGTGCAGGCCGGCCGCGATGCCGGACAGCCGGTGCCTGGGGAGCTGTTCGGTGAGCGCTTGGACCAGGGTGTCGCGCCGCCGGCGTAACCTGCGCCGGCTGTCCCGCAGGTGACGGTCGAACGCGCCGGTGGTCACCAGGTGCCCGAAGGCGGTCTGCGCGAGCGCAGAGGGGCTGGCCACCACCGGGTTCGCCTCGCGCAGCGCCTCGGACCACGCGGCCGGGTGGAGCATCCAGCCGACGCCGACGGCCGGGGCCAGGGTCTTGCTGGTCGAGCCGAACAGGAAGACCCGCTCCGGATCCAGGGTCTGCGTCGCCGGCGGCGGCGAACGGTCGTACCGGAACTCGGTGTCGTAGTCGTCCTCCAGCAGCACCCCGCCCACCTGCCGCAGCCAGTCGAGGAGCGCCTTGCGCCGTCTCTTGCTGAGCACGACGCCCATCGGGAACTGGTGAGCCGGGGTGGCCAGCACCGCGCGGACCTCCGGGCGGCCGAACAGCTCCTCGACGAGGATGCCCTCGTCGTCCACTCCGATCGGTACCACGGTCAGTCCACATTGGCGGGCGGCGCGCACCGGGCGCTGCCAGCTCGGGTCCTCCACCGCCACCGAGCGGATGCCGCTGCGATACAGGGCCCGGAACACCTGGCTGAGCCCGTCGCAGACCCCGCTGGTGATCCGCAGTTCGGTACCGGCCGTGGTGACGCCCCGGTTGCGGACCAGGTACTCCGTCAGGATCCGGCGGACCTCGGGCAGCCCGCCGTCGGCCAGGACCGGGTAGCCGAGGTCGTGGTGGGTCATGGTCCGGGAAGCCTCCCGGAGCGCCTCGGTCCAGCGGGCCCGGGGGAAGGCGCGGAGGTCGGGCATGCCGGGCAGCAGGTCATACCGGGGCTCGGCTGGCGAAGGGGGCGGCGCGGGCTGGACAAGCATGGGCGCCTGGTCCGTCCACAGTGTGCTGACGCGGGTCGCCGAGCCGGTGCGGGCTTCCAGGTACCCCTCGGCCGTCAGCTGGGCGTAGGCCTCGGTCACCACCCATCGGGAGTACCCGAGTTCCGCGGCGAGCTGCCGGCTCGGCGGCAGGCTGGCGCCGGGGCTGAGCCGGCCCTGGCGGATCGCGGCGCGCAGTGCCGACGCGACGCGGGCGTGCCTGGGGCCGGTCTGTTCATCGAGGTTCAGCAGCATCGACAGCTCCGAATTGGCACGGATTCCCGGGCGGGAATTGGTACGGGCGCCCGGCGGGCCGAGGCCATAGAAAGGAGGTGCGCGACGTTGCGCGAACGTTGAGGGTCGTCGATCGATGAGGAATCGAGCGCATGTCGAACCCACCCCCCGTGTCGGTGATCGTGCCCTGCTTCAACGCGGAAAAGACGCTGGGCGCCTGCCTGGACTCTATCTGTTCGCAAACTTTAAAGATTCATGAGATTCTTGTTGTCGACGACCGCAGCGCTGACCAGTCACGGGAGATCGCCTCCGGGTACCCGTGCCACCTGATCGAGCTGCCGGTCAACCAAGGGGTGTCGGCGGCCCGGAACGCCGGCGTGGCGGCCAGTACCGGTGAGATCCTGTTCTTCCTCGACGCGGACGAGGCGCTCGAACCCGATGCCATCGAGAACGCGGTGCGGCTGCTCGCCGATGGCTACGACTGTGTACACGGGATCATCGCCGCCGAGCCGCTGATCGACGACGGCCCGGTCGAGTGGTACAAGACCCTGCACGCCTACTGGTGGCGCCAGGCCGCCGTCGGTCCAGTCCGGACAGCGTTCTTCGCCCAGACCGCGATGCCCAGGGCCGTGTTCGACGCGGTGGGCCCCTTCGACGAGACCCTCCGCGACTCCGAAGACCTGGAGTACAGCGACCGGCTCGCACCCCGGCCGATCCTGCTCACCGACCAGGTGGTGGCCCGGCACGACGAGGCCGACCGGCTGGTGCCGCTGCTCCGCGAGCAGTTCCGCCGGTCCCAGCTGCTGGCCCGGACTGTGCTGGGCGCGCGGCGGAAGGGCAGGGCATCGCTGACCGCCAACCGGCCGCTCGGCATCCTGGCGGTGGCCGGCTCCCTGGCGAGCCTTCCGCTGGGCCTGGTCTCGGCGGCATGGCTCGCCGTGCCGGTGGCCCTGCTCCTGTTCTTCTGCGGCGTGAACGCCGGCCTGCTCCGTTTCGCGGCCAGCCGGAAGGGCGCGGCGTTCGCGCTCTTCTTCATCGGCGTCCACCTGCTCACCCACGTGGCGCTGGTCGCGGGGGCAGCGGTCGGTCTCCTCCGGTGGAGATTCCGTCAGATCCTCACCGCTGCGACCGTCCTGGCCGCGATCACCGCGCTCGGGCTGGCTCTGCGGCGGGATGGCGCCAGCGCGGTCGCGGCACTGGCTCAGCCCCGGGCGCTGCCCTGGCTTGCGGCGGCACTGCTGGCCAACGCCGCCGGGCTGGGCCTCGGCGTGCTCGCCTGGCACAGGCTCCTGGACACCGACCGGGCCCGGTTGCCGGGCGCGGCGGCGGCGAAGGTGTTCTTCCTGGGCCAGCTGGGCAAGTACCTGCCCGGCCGGATCTGGGGCGTGGTGACCCACGTCCAGCACGGCCGCGACCGGGGCATCTCGGCCGGGCGGATGACCAGCGCGTACTTCCTGAGCATCCTGCTGACCATCCTCACCGGCTCGGTCGCTGGCCTGCTGGTCGCGCCTGCGGCTCTGGGCCGGCAGGCCGGCTGGCTGGCCGTGCCCGTCGCCGCCCTGCTGCTCTTCGCCGGCTGGCCAGAGGCAGCGCTCCGCCCGCTGGTCAGCCTGGCCGGCCGGTACCGGCGGCGGATCGAGCTGCCCAGCCGGGGCGCGATCCGGCGGTCGGCGGTACTGGCGCTGGTCTCGTGGCTGGTGAGCGGCCTGCACCTGTGGGCGCTGGCCGCAGCCCTCGGCGCCGATCCCGGCCTCGCCCTGCTGCCGGCGATGGGCGGCTTCGCGCTCGCCACGGTGAGCGGCAGCCTGGCGTTCATCGTGCCGGACGGCTGGGGGGTCCGCGAGGTGGTCATCATGACCGCGCTCGCGACCGTCCTGCCCTGGGGTACCGCCGGCGCCGTCGCGATCAGCAGCCGCGTGGTCTGCGTCGTTGTGGAAGTCCTCCTGTCCCTGGCTGTCCTGGCCACGGCACGCACGAGTCGGAGAGTCGAGAGTGTCCAAGCTGTACAGCGTTGAGGAATGCGAGCGGTTCGGGGCCGGCGAGGTCCAGGACCTGTACCGGCGGTACGTCAACAAGAGCCAGGTCAGCCTGATGACCTCGTTCGGCTTCGGCCGTGAGCTGGTCGAGCGGGCCGAGGGCGCGTACCTGTACCAGCGCGACGGCCGGCGGATCCTGGACCTGACCGGCGGGGTCGGCGTGCTCAACCACGGGCACAACCACCCCCGGATCCTGGCCGTCCGGGAACGCTTCGCCCGGGAGCGCCGGATGGAGGTACACAAGACCTACTTCTCGCCATACCTGGCCGCGCTCTCGCACAACCTCGCGGCGGTACTGCCCGGCGACCTGAACATGTCCTTCCTGCCGAACTCCGGGGCCGAGGCCGTGGAGGGCGCGGTGAAGCTGGCCTACAAGTACCACGGCGGTAAGCGGCACACCGTGCTCCGGGCCGACATCAGCTTCCACGGCAAGCTGCTCGGCAGCGGCGGGCTGACCGGCGCCGGCCAGGCCTTCCAGTTCCCCACCATTCCGGGCATCGCGACGTTCCGCTACGGCGACCTGGACTCGGTGCGCGCGTTGGTGGAGCAGCACCGGGGCGACGTGTACGCGCTGCTGATCGAGCCATTCAGCGCCTCGACGATCCAGTACTGCTCAGAGGAGTTCCTCCGCGGGGTCCGCAAGCTGTGCACCGAGCACGACATCATCCTGATCTTCGACGAGATCTACACCGGCTGGGGCAAGACCGGCAGCCTGTTCTACTTCACGCGCTATCCGGGCCTGGTGCCGGACGTCCTGACCACCTCGAAGTCCTTCGGCGGCGGCAAGTCCTCGGTCTCGGCATACGTCGCCAGGGAACCCGTCTACCGCAAGGCCTACGACAGCCTCGGCGACGCGCTGCTGCAGAGCACCAGCACCACCTACTACGGCTTCGGCGAGGAGTGCGCCACCGCGATCGAGGCGATCAACGTGGCGGTCGAGGACGACTACCCGGCCAGGGCGCGCGCCCTGGAACTGGTACTCGGGCCGGCGCTGGACCGGCTGGCCAAGCAGCACCCCGAGGCGATCGGCCGGGCCGAGGGCTCGGGCGCGCTGTGGGGCGTGTTCATCGACGGCGGGCCGAAGGTACTCGACCTCGTGGCCAAGCTGGCACCGGGCGGGATGGCCCGGGACCCCCGGTTCAAGACCAAGCTCGTCACCTGCGCCGTGATCAACGCCCTCTACCACGATCACGACATCTTCACGTACTACACCCTCAACGGCCTGAACCCGCTGGTGATCGCGCCCTCGCTGATCACGGAGCCCGCCGAGGCAGAGGGCGCAGTTGACGCTCTCGACCAGGTGCTGTCGCACGGGCTCGGCCGGCTGGTGGCCAGATTCCTCCGAGAGAAGGTGAGTAACCTGTGGTAACCAGGGCGGTCATCACGGGCGCCGCCGGCATGCTCGGCTGGCGCCTCACCGAGCGGCTCCTGGCCGGCGGGTACGAGGTGCACGGCGTCGACGTGCGCGAGCCCGAAGCCATGCCGCGCGGCCTGACCTGGTCGACGGCCGACATCCGGGACACCGGCGCGCTCCGGCGGGTACTGTCCTCCGGCGATGTGCTGGTGCACTGCGCCTCGGCGCTGCCGAGCTACCCCGAAGCCGAGATCCGGTCGATCATTGTGGACGGTGCGCGTTCGGTACTCGGTGCCGCCGCAGCAGCCGGGGTGCACCGGGCGGTGCACGTGTCGTCCACGGCCGTGTACGGGCTGCCTTCGGTCGTACTTACCACAGAAGACCATCCCCGCGAGCCGGTGGACCCGTACAGCGCGGCGAAGAGCGCGGCTGAGGAGGTCGCCGAGGCACATCGGGCGGAGGGGCTGTGCGTGCCCATCCTCCGCCCCAAGACCTTCCTCGGCCCCGGCCGGATGGGCCTGTTCTCGATGCTGTTCGAATGGGCGGCGGAGGGCCGGAACTTCCCCGTGCTCGGCCGGGGCGACGTGAAGATCCAGATGTTCGCCGTCGAGGACCTCGTCGACGCGGTGGTGACCGTGCTCGAAGCGCCCGGCGAGATCGCGAACGACACCTACAACCTGGCCGCGACGGACTTCGGCACGCTACGCGAGGACTTCCAGGCCGTGCTGGACGCGGCAGGTCACGGCAAGCGGGTGATCTCCCTGCCGGCCCGGCCTGCCTTGGCAGCCCTGGACCTGCTGCGCCGGGCCGGCCTGTCCCCCGTGTACGGCCGTCTGCTGCACAAGCTGATGGCCGACTCCTACGTCAGCGTCGCCAGAGCCCAGCGGCGGCTCGGTTTCGCGCCGAAGCTGTCCAACCGCGATGCCATCCTGCGGACCTTCGACTGGTGGCTCGCGCATCGCCGCACGGCCGGCCCCGCCCCGGCTGCCAGCGGCCGCACCAGCCGCGATCCGTGGCGGCAAGGGGTACTCGGGGCCGCGAAGGTGTTCTTCTGATGGCCGCTGTCGACAGCCAGGACACCCTGCCGGAGCTGACCAGGAGCCGCACGGAACTGCGCGGCTACCTGTCCTTACTCCGCCCCGGGCAGTGGGCGAAGAACATCCTGGTAGTACCGCTGCCGCTGCTCGACGCTCCAGCGTGGACCGCCGGGATCCTGCTCCGTACCCTGTGGGCGATCGCCGCGTTCACCCTCGCCTCCGCGACCGTGTACGTCATCAACGACATCGCAGACCGGCGCACCGACCGGCTGCACCCGGTGAAGCGGCACCGCCCGATCGCCGCCGGCCGGATCGGGGTACGCCCGGCCGCCCTGCTCGCCACGGCCCTCGCCGGGGCGATCGTGGCGATGGTGCTCGCCTGGCCGGTGATCGGCTGGTGGCCGCTGCTGGCCTACCTCGCGCTGAACGCCGGCTACAGCGCCTGGCTCAAGCGGGTACCGCTGCTCGACCTGTTCGTGGTGGCCTGCGGCTTCGTGCTCCGGGTCACCCAGGGTTACCTGGCGACGGGCGACACGGTATCCGACAGCCTCGGCCTGTGCGTGCTCGGCGCGTGCCTGCTGCTCGTGCTCGGCAAGCGCCGGCAGGAGCTGGCCGCGCTGGGTGCCCGGCTGCGCCCGGCCCTGCGCGGGTACACCACAGGTTTCATTGACCAGTTACTGGTGCTGTGCGCCGGGCTCATTCTGGTCTCCTACCTGGTCTACCTGCGTGTCGAGATACAGCTGCCCAAAGCGGCGCTGGTGTCGGTGCTGTGCGCGCTGTTCGCGGTCTTCCGGTATCTGCAGGTGGTGCTGGTGCATGCCGGTGGCGACAACCCGGTGCGGATTCTGCTCCGCGATCGCCTCATGGTGATCAACGCCGCGATCTGGTTCGTGCTCCTGGCCGGCTTCGAGATAGTCCATCGCTACTCCTGAGAGGAGCCATCAGTGACCGCGGAGGACCGGCCGCTCGTCTCGGTCGTGGTGCCGATGTACAACGACAGCCACACCATCGACCTGTGCCTGCACTCGATCTCCGGGCAGAGCTACCACCCGTACGAGGTGATCGTGGTGGACGACGCGAGCACGGACGACAGTGCGCTGCTCGCGGCCAGGCACCCGTGCAAGCTCGTGACGGCAGTGTGCAACGGTGGCCCGGGCGCGTCGCGCAACCTGGGCGTGCAGCACGCCAGCGGCGAGATCATCTTCTTCATCGACGCGGACATGACCATGTACCCGGACGCCATCGCGAACGCCGTCGCGCTCCTGGGACCCTACGGCGCGGTGTTCGGCGTGCCCGACAAGGTGCCGCTGTTCGACGAAGGCCTCATCTGCCAGTACCGGATCCTCCAGTACCACTACTGGCGGCGCAGCGCCGAAGGCGAGGTGAGCGGCGGCTTCTACGCGCTCGGGGCTGTCACCCGCCGGGCCTTCGACGACGCCGGCTGGTTCAACCCCGCACTGCGCCAGACCGAGGAGATCGACCACGCCGAGCGGCTGTCCCGGCAGCACCGGATGCTGCTGACCAGCCAGGTCAGCGGCCAGCTGTCCGACGAGACCCGGCTGTGGCCGATCCTGCGGAAGGCGTTCGTCCGCAGCCGGCTCCGCGTGCCGTTCTACCTGGACCGCGGCCGTGCGATGCAGGGCGTGGAAACACCGGGCCGGGCCTTCGCCACGGTACTGGCCGGCCTGACCCTGCTGTCGGTGGCCGGGATCGCACTCAGCCCGTGGTCCGCGCTCGGCTCGCTGGGCCTGCTCGCCGCGTTCATGGCCCTCGACCCCGGCCAGTACCGCTTCGTCCGGGCAGAACGCGGCGTGCCGTTCACCGTCGTCTTCACCCTGGTGCACCTGCTGATGAACGCCTCAGTGGCGGCCGGGCTGGGCTGCGGGCTCGCCCAGTGGGCCGTCAGCGGGCGGTTCCGCCGCATGTACCGTCCAGAAAGGACCCGGCCATGACCCTCACCACGACGCCCGAGGACACCGAGGCGGAGTTGCCGGCCGAGACCCCGCCACGGTGGCGGCGGATCGCCCGCGTGGCCCGCCTGTGGTACGGCAGGGTCCTGATCGTTTTCGCCGCGCTCTGGCTCGCCTACAGCCTGGTGCGCCGTGCCACCACCGGCCGCTGGCACTGGGCCACCCTGCTCGACGCCGTCCCGTCGATCCTGCTGCTGGTCATCCCGATCCTGCTCCTGGCCGCCAGCGCACTCGCATGTGGACGGCGCCGGCGTTGGGCGGCGCTCGTTGTGGTGCTGGGTCTGCTGCCCGGGATCGACCAGACCGGGGTCAACTGGCACGCGCTGCGGTTCTGGGACGAGCACCGGATCCCGCCCGGCGCGGTACACGTGTTCGTCTGGAACACCAACGTGTGGGGCGACAACAACGCCGACCCCGAGGCGATGTACCGCTTCCTGGTCGCCCAGCGCGCGGACGTGTACATGCTCCAGGAGTCCGCCATCTGGGTACAGGGCACGGCCGAGGAGTCCTACGTCCCGGTCGAGGACGACGAGAAACTGCGCACGCTGTTCCCCGGGTACCACATCGCCCGGGGCAGCGAGCTGACCACCATCTCGAAGTACCCCATCGTGGCGACGCCACGGTTCGGTCCGGTCACGCAGGTACCGCAGGACGCCTCGTTCGGGCAGAAGTTCCTCCGCGACAAGGTGCTGCGGGCCGACATCGACGTCAACGGCCGTGTCCTGTCCACCTACAACGTGCACTTCTCGGTACCGGTGGCCAAGGACCTGAACTACCTCGACCCCCGGCTCCCCCGCGACAAGGATCTCGACTCCTACTTCCGGCGCAAGTTCGACTGGCGGGCCGCGGAGATCGGCGCGGTGGCCGCCGACCTGAAAGCCAACCCGAACCCGTCGGTGATCGCGGGCGACTTCAACGCCAGCGCCTCGGCGGGAAGCGCCGACGCGCTGCGCGCGGTCGCCACCGACGCCAGCCACGCCAGCCGGCAGCTGGTCCCGCTGACCTGGCGGATGCCCGGACCCAGGGAGTTCGCGACGGACGACGGGATCAGGGTTCCGCTGTGGCGGCTCGACTGGGCTTTCACCCGGGGACCGGTGACGGTGCACCGGCTCACGATCACGTCGTCCGAGCGGCTGTCCGACCACGCCGCCCAGGACATGTGGCTCTCGGTGCGCTGAATGGGGCTCGTGGTCGCGGAGACCGCGCAGGTCCGGACCAGGCCGGGCCGGGCGCTGATCTGGGCGACGGCCGGATGGGCGGCGTTCCTGCTCGCCCACCTGGCACTGTCGGGCCGCTGGTGGTTCTGGCAGATTCCAGCGAGCCTGCCCCCGGTCCTGCTGGTGGCGATTCCGGTACTGCTGCTGATGCTCGCTGTCCTCGGCCGGCAGGCCAACCGCTGGCTGGCCGGCGCGCTCGTGGCCTGCCTGGCGCTCGGCGCGCCGCGAAGTGGCCTGCGGTTCCCGCTCGCCGGGGAGTCGTTCGTCCCGGCCGGCGCGATCCGCGTGTTCGCCTGGAACACCGAGTACTGGGACCAGGACGAAGATCCAGAACACTTCTACCGGTACCTGCGGGCCCAGCGCGCTGACGTGTACCTCCTCCAGGAGTACCTGGGCTGGGACCTCGCCGATCCGATCGACGGGCAGCGGCCGGTCGACGACCTTGCCCGGCTGCGCAGGGAGTTCCCGGACTACCAGATCGCCGTCCGGGGCGAGCTGCTCACCCTCTCCCGGTACCCGATCGCCGCCCAGCCGGCCGTGGCCCCCGACCACGGCTCGGGCGACTTCGAGACCCAGTTCCGCGACGCCAAGGTACTGCGTACCGACCTGCGCGTCGGTGAACGGATCCTCTCGGTGTACAACGTGCACATCGCGGTGCAGCTCAAGCTGGTGAACCCGTTGTCCCGGGCGTGCTATGCCTTCGTCCGGCGCGCGGACCCGCAGCGCCGTGCCCAGTACCGGGGCCTGGCGCAGGATCTGGCGGCCAACCCTCATCCAGTTCTGCTCGCCGGTGACTTCAACACCAGCCCAGCCATGCCCGAGCTCACGGACATCTCGGACCGGCTCAGGGACGCCGTCGCGGCCAGCCCCTCGGCCTACCCGGCGACCTGGCCGGCCAGCGCACCGCTATGGCGCCTCGACTGGGCCTTCACGTCCGCCACCCTCCGCACCCACAGCTACCGCCTGGTCTCCCCCGAAACGCTCTCCGACCACTTGGGCCAGTCCCTCACCGTCTCCTTGCCGGCTGAGCCCCCGGGAGACGGTCAGGCGGATCGGTGACCAGCAGACGCCGACACCCCCGTGGAGTTTCTCGCCGCGATCCGCACCCTGGCCGCCGGCGACGCGGTGGTCTCGCCGCAGATCACCCGGCGGCTCCTGGAGAACCTCCGCCCTCACGTGCCAGGCGACGGTGGCGCAGAACATCAGGAACGGCTGAACCGCCTCAGCGCCCAGGAACGCGAGGTGCTGACCGAGGTGGGTCGCGGCCGGTCCAACGCCGAGATCGCGGCCACCCTGCACCTGGCGGAGGCGACCGTGAAGTCCCACCTGGGGAGAATCCTGGCCAAGCGAGAGCCACCTCGTCCACCCGGCCTGACGAAGACCACGGCCCGGATACTGGCGCACACGTACCAGAAATCGAGCCCCTGCCGCGTGCACTTGTTCCTTTAAGGACAGTACAGCGGTATTGGTGATGATTCATCTGGACATGATCAAGCGCGTCGTGTTCACTGAGGACATACTTACTGTGTTCCTGTCATCACAGGGAGCCAGCATGACGACGTCTCCCCAGGCCGCTCCCGGATCGGCCCCAGCATCAGCCCAGGTGCCGGAGCATGTCGGCATCATCCTCGACGGCAACCGGCGCTGGGCGCGGGCGCACGGCCTGGCCACCGCCGGGCACGGGCACCGGGCCGGGTTCGGGAAGATCCCCGAGGTGCTGTCCTGGTGTGAGGAACTGGGCATCCGGTTCGTCACGGTGTGGATGCTCTCCGACGACAACGTCGCCCACCGGTCCGCCGCCGAGCTCCAGGATCTCTACACGATCGACGCCGAGGTGGTGAACAAGCTCGCCAGCGACGGCCGATGGCGGCTGCGCGCCATCGGCCGCACCGAGCTGCTGCCCGGCACACTCGCCGAGCTGCTCCACACCGCCGAACGCGCGACGTGCGGGAACGGCGGCATGTCCGTCAATCTCGCGCTGGCGTACGGCGGGCGCAGCGATCTGCTCCACGCGGTGCGCGCCCTGGCCGACGCCCTGCGTGCGGGCCGGATCACCGAGGTGACCGAGGAACACGTCTCCGGGCAGCTGTCCACGGCAGGGCAGCCCGACCCCGACCTGATCATCCGCACGTCCGGCGAGCTGCGGACCTCCGGGTTCCTGCTGTGGCAGGCGGCGCTCGCCGAGCTGTACTTCTGTCCCCGGCTGTGGCCGGACTTCACCCGCGAGGACCTCACCGACGCGGTGCGGGCCTACGCCAGCCGCCAGCGGCGGCTCGGCGCCTGACGAAGGGACCTTCCCCATGTCACAGCTGGGTGAGCTGGTTGCCCGCTGCCAGAAGGAGTCCGGCGCCGTCGGCGAGCTGATGCCGTGGATCCGCTCGCGCCTGGATGCGGCGTACCCGCCCATCACGCCAGTACCCGTCCGCGAGCCGTTCGACGACGAAGTGGACCAGTGGGCGCTGGACGCCGGCGTGTACGACGAGAGCAACGCCGACGAGCTGGCCATGCTGGAGTGCGGGCGCATGGTCCGCATGTGCATGCCCGGTACTCCCCCGGAGATCCGGATGCCCGTCGCGATGTTCTTCGCGTGGACCACCGCGATCGACGACGGGATGCTCGACCACGGGGTCAGCATCGCGGAGATCACGGCGACCGCCGACCGCGCGCTGCGTACCGGCTCGGCGGCCAGGCCGACGCCCACGGCCCGTACGTTCGGCGGGATGCGCGAGCACCTGCTCCGGCTGGGCGCCGCCGACATCATCCCCGTGCTGGCCGACCGGTTCGCCGCGAACCTGCACGCGGACCAGCACGAACGGGACGTGATCGCGGAGGACCGGCTGCCGCCGCTGGCGGAGTACCTGGACCTGCGCGCGCATTCCTTCGCCGTGTACGGGCTGATGACCATCCACCAGTGGTACGCGGGACAGGGCCTGCCCTCCGGTGTCGCGGGTGCGCTGCTGGCCGAGATCGGCATGATCGACCTGAAGCTGTGCGCGCTGAACAACGACCTCGCGCGCGTCCAGGAGGACCTGGCGTACCCCGAGGTCAGGAACATCGCCTTCGTGCTGGCCAGCGAGCACTCGGTTCCCCTGGTCACCGGGTGCCGGATGGGCATGGCGGTCGTGGAGACCCTCCGGCATCAGCGGGACCGGCTCGTCGACGCCATCCGGGAGCTGGCCGGCCAGCCGCCCTCGTTGCTGGAGCAGGCCGAGGCGTCGTCGTGCTGGCCGGCGGCCGTGCACGCCTGGCACACCGTGGGCCGCCGGTACGCCGATCCTGACCGGCGGATCGTGCACGCCGCCCGGACACTGACCTGAGAGGAGCGTTCCGTGGCCGGTACCTGGTTGCCGTTGGCCTACCGGCATGCCGCCAGCTGCCCGTTCGATCCGGCGCAGGAGCTGCTCGGCCTGAGAGCGCTGACCGCGCCGACCAGGCAGCTCGCCCCGAACGGCGAGCCGGTCTGGCTGGTAGTCCGGCATGCCGAGGTCAGGCAGGTGCTCAGTGACCGCAGGTTCAGCACAGCCCTCACGCCGCCCACTGTCACCCGGCCGCACTCCACGGGCCGGGCGGCCATCGCGAGCCCGACCCGGCAGCCGGGAAGCCTGCCCGGCAACGACCCTCCGGAACACACCCGGCTGCGGCGGATGATCGGCCCGGCCTTCTCCGCCCGGAGGATGGCACAGCTCCGTACCCGCGTCTCCCGGATCGTGGACGGCTGCCTGGACACAATGGAGCGCTCCGGCCCGCCAGCTGATCTCGTTGTCTCCTACGCCCAGCCAGTGGCCACGCTGGCTCTCTGCGCGCTGATCGGCGTCCCCGCCGAGGATCTCGACGACTTCCAGCACCTCGCGTACCGGGCGTTCGACCGCACCCTCAGCGGTGAGGAGCTCGCCAGCGCGTTCACCACGATGTGGGACTACACCGCGCGGCTCGCCGCCAGCCAGCGCGAGGATCCGGACGACACCGTGCTCGGCACCCTGGTACGCGACCACGGCGGAGAGCTGACCGACCGGGAGCTGATCGGGCTCGTCAACGGGCTGCTCATCGCGGGCCAGGACACGTCGGCCAGCACGATCGCGCTGGGCACGCTGCTCCTGCTGCGCCACCCGCCGGCCCTCGCAGCCGTCCGCGACGATCCGGCCACTGTGGACAACGCCGTGGAGGAAATGCTGCGCTACCTGTCCGTCGTGCAGACCGGGCTGGTCCGCACGGCCACCGAGGACGTACTGCTCGGCGGCCAGCTCATCAAAGCCGGCGAGCACGTGATGATGTCGATGTCCACCGCCAACCGCGACGAGAGTCTCTACCAGGACCCGGACCGGTTCGACATCACCCGTGACACCGAGCATCACCTCGGTTTCGGCCACGGCATTCACTTCTGCCTCGGCGCCGCGCTCGCCCGGCACGAGCTGCGCGTCGCCATACCAGCGCTGCTCCGCCGATTCCCCGCACTGAGGCTCGCGACACCGTTCCACGAGGTCGAGTTCCGCGGTTTCTCCAGCATCTACGGCCTGCGGTCGCTGCCCGTCACGTGGTAGACGACCACGGGGGCCGCCAGCAACGGCATCGAGGCCTATCACCATCCGAGCAGACATCAGCGCTGATCACGGCGCGCTCTTTCCTCCCGCGACACCGCCTGACATAGTGATGGTTGCCGTTCGATCGGAGGAGTGATGGCTGGCAAGCGGGTGCCCAACCCCGCCTTGCGGAACCTGCTCCGCGAAGCGGGCTGGACGGGCGAGACGTTCGCCCGGGCCGTCAACGCCTGTGCGCGGGAGTCGGGCCAGCCGATGAGCTACGACCGCACGTCCGTGTCCCACTGGCTGGCAGGCCGCCGCCCGCGCCAGCCCGCCGCCGACATCGTGGCCGAGGTGCTGACCCGGCGGCTGGGCCGCACGGTCACGCCAGCCGACGCCGGGCTGGCACCGGCGGTCCAGCTGGCACCAGCGCCCGTGAGCCTGCTGGCCGCCGACCCTTCCGAACAGCTGGCCGCGCTGGGCAGCCAGGCCGCGCGGCGTGCCAGGCACGCACCGGCCGCGAGCTTCGACCTCGGCGCGCTCACCGCCGCCGCTGGTACGGGAGACTACGGCCCGCCGCGCCGGCCGGGAGGCGCTGGCCAGCCGCGGGCCGGCCGGGAGGAGGTGGCGGCCGCCGAGCAGATGATCTCGGTACTGTCGGCGAGCGAGGCCTGCTTCGGCGGCGGTCACGTGCGCGCGGCGATCTCGGGGTACCTCGCCGGTCACCTGCGGCCGATGCTGCGCGCCACCGCCCCTCCGCGCATCCGGGCCCGGATCCAGCACCTGGCAGCCCAGGCCTCGTACCTGGCGGGCTTCGCGTGCTTCGACGACGAGCAGCACTCGCTGGCTGAGCGGTACTTCCTCGTCGCGCTGCGGCTCGCCGGCGAGTCGGGTGACCTCCGTACGCGGGCGATCACGCTGCGGGCGCTGTCGGTGCAGGCACACCATCTGCGGTACCACCGGCAGGCTCGGGACCTCGCTGAGGCGGCAGTGTCGGCGGCCAGCGGCAAGCTCACGCCGGCCGACCGCGCTTTCCTCGGCAGTCAGCTCGCCGTCGCCACGGCCGCTACCGGGGACCGCCACGGCGCGGAGTCCGCCCTGCGGTCCGCGCGGGCCGGGCTGGGGCACGCGGCGAGCCAGGCCGGCCCGGTGGGCCAGTTCCACGCCCAGGCCCTCGCGCTCGCCGAGGCCAAGGTCCACTCGGAACTCGGCGAGCGGCGGGCGGCCATCACGGCGCTGCGGGCCGCCCTGGCCGGACGGCCCGCAGCCGAACGGCGGTCGCGAGCGCTGATCCAGGCGGAACTCGGCAGCCAGTACCTGGCCGACGGCCAGTTCCAGCAGGCCATCGGAACGTGGCGCGACCTGCTCGGCACGGCAGCTGGCCTGTCCTCGGGACGCGTCGGCAAGGCCATCGGGTCGGTGATCGCCGGACTCCGCTCGTATCCGGGTGAGCCTGCCGCCGCTTCCCTGCTGGCGGAGGCGATCCGGGTACGAGCGGGGAACCGGCACCGGTAGGCGTTACCCGCACACCGTCCGGGCTGGCATGACGTTGAGCGGCTGGGCGGGCAGGCGACCGGCCGGGCCGGGCATGCTGGCCACGCCCCGGCGTACCGTACTGGCCGGGCCCAGGCCGTGCAGTGCCGCGCACACAGCCTCCGGCAGGCCCGGACTCGCCGACACCGAGCGGAGGATGGCCACCGTGGACGCTCCGGCCAGCCACTCCGGCCGGATGTCCCCGGCCGCGCTGATCAGCTCGACGCGGGCACCCCGCTCCCCCGCCACGCGTGCCACCCGCTGGGCGTCGGCCGAGCCGGCAGCCCCGCACACCAGCACAAGATCGGCAAAGGCCACCGCGGCCCTGATCGCCAGCAACCGGTCCGTGGCCGCGTAACACCAGCCGTCCGGATGCGGGCCGCGCAGGGCCGGGAAGCGGGCCCGGAGAGCCGCGATCACGGGGAGGATCGCCTCGACGGAGCATCCCGGTGTGACCACATAGGACACGGCGGCCGGATCGGCTGGCCGGAGGCCGGCGACGTCGGCGGGCCGCGACACGGGGACCGTGCGGGCCGCCTGGGACAGGATCGACGAACGGCACCGCACGTCCTCCGGCCCGATGACGACGATCAGCTCGTCGTGGTCGGCGTGCCGGAACCGGACCTCGTCCTGCGCCCGCCGCACCCACGGGCACGTGCCGTCCACGATCCGCAGGCCACGGCGCGCGGCCCGTTCGGCGGAGCCCGGGTCGATCCCGGATGCCGGGATCACCAGGGTCGCCCCGGCCGGCACGTCGCCGGGGTCCGCGCCGAAGACCACACCCTGCCGCTGCAGGTCGTCCTGTGTGCCGGGGTCGGTGCCGGACGGCCCGGCGACGTACGTGCCCGGGGCTGCGACCTCGTCGACGAGCCGCAGGACCTCCTGCTGCCCCGTGCACACGGCTGGCGTGGTGTCGAGGATCAGGCGCCGGGTCCGTAACACGGCTGACCAGCCGTTCATCACCTCTGCGACCAGCCGGCGGCTGTGCGGGTCGCCCGGGCAGGGCACCGCTCCCAGGCCGGAGGGCGAGCCGTCCCGGTCGAGATAGGACACGATCCCGGCCTCCGCACCAGGTCCGCCTGGTCCGCCAGCCACGATCGCGCCGTAGCTGACCGAGAGCCCGTGCCTGCGCAGGCTGGCCCCGACCAGGTCAGCGGCCGGGCAGGCCATCTGGCCGCGTACCGGATGTTCGATCTGGGTCGCCACCAGCACCTCGCCACTGGACGGGCTGGCGTCCGACGGAATCCACTGCTCGAGTTTCGTGCGATTCATAAGCAACACCCCCGCTACCTGCCGGGCCGCGGTACGTCCCGGCAGCATTGAAAATCTAATGCGTCAAATATGAGATTTGAGGGTATTGGCATATTTCTGGATGGCCGGCCAGGAGTCGTGCTAGGAGACGGGTCACGCGCAACATCGCGGCGGAGTACGACAAGGCGCAACACGAGGAACCCTCACGGCCGATGCAGCCCCCCGGCCCGGCGGTGGTCTCGTGGAGGCCGGACGGCGTGCGCAGATGCGCAGATCGGAAGGGGTGGGCAGATGCCTGAGACACGTTTGTCGGTCCTCGGCTCGACCGGATCGATCGGCACCCAGGGACTCCAGGTCGCCAGGGCCGGCGGCATGCGGGTCGTGGCCCTCGCCGCTGGCGGCAGCCGGCCGGACCTGCTGGCCCAGCAGGCACTCGACTGGGAGGTCGAGTTCGTGGCGCTCGCCGACGCGACGGCCCTGAGCGCCTTCAGCGCGGCCTACGCCGAAGCGGCAGGCCCCCGCAGCCGCCCGATGCCGGAGGTACTGACCGGGGAAGAAGCCGTGCGAACCGCAGCGGCCTGGCCAGCGGACGTCGTGCTCAACGGCATCGAGGGCGCCGCTGGACTGCCTGCGACCATCGCGGCCCTGCGAGCGGGACGGCGGCTCGCACTGGCCAACAAGGAATCCCTGATCATCGGCGGCCCCCTGGTGTCGGCGCTGGCCGAGCCGGGCCAGATCACGCCGGTGGACTCCGAGCACTCGGCGCTCGCGCAGTGCCTGCGGTCGGGGCGGCCGTCGGAGGTACGGCGGCTGATCCTGACCGCCAGCGGCGGCCCGTTCCGGGGCTGGTCACCGGCCAGCCTGGCCTCCGTCACGCCGGCCCAGGCACTGAAGCATCCGACATGGACGATGGGGCCGCTCGTCACGGTGAACTCCGCGACCCTGGTCAACAAGGGCCTGGAGATCCTGGAGGCACACCTGCTGTTCGGCGTGGACATCCACGACATCGACGTGGTGATCCATCCCGAGTCCGCCGTGCACTCCATGGTCGAGTTCACCGATGGCTCGGCCATCGCCCAGGCCTCGCCGCCGGACATGCGCCTGCCCATCGCCCTGGGACTGTCCTGGCCGGACCGGCTGGCCGGCGCCGCGCCCGGCTTCGACTGGTCCCGGTCACGGGCCTGGCACTTCGAGCCGGTCGACCACGAGACCTTCCCCGCGATCGGGCTGGCCCGCCTGGCCGGCGAGCGGGGCGGTACGGCACCGGCGGTCTTCAACGCCGCCAACGAGATCGCCGTCGCGGCGTTCCTCGCCGGCCGGATCCCGTTCACGGCGATCACCGAGACCATCGCCGGTGTTCTCATGGACTACCCGGACGAGGAGCCACACGAGCTGGCCGACGTCATGGCCGCCGACCGGGCGGCGCGCTCCGCCGCCCGCGAGCTCATCGAGCGCACGTACTGACCATCACCACCGTCACGCCAGGCCGGTCGCGCGGCGCAGCAGTATCCGGGCCGCAGGGTGGGTCGGGTACGACCTGATGCGGGCACGCAGCGCTTTGAGGGCGGAGAGCACCCGGCCGGAGCGCAGGCTCGGGTACAGGTCCAGGAAGTCGTTCCAGCTGGCCACAGCCTCCTCAAGGTGACCGTGCTGGAGCTGGAGTTCCGCGAGGCGGGCCAGGAGGATCGCCCGGGACCTGCGCTCCGCGGCCGGCCGGTGGCGGATCGACTCGGCCAGCGCGGCGATGGCCCGCCTGCGGTCACCCAGGATCGCCTGTACCGCCGCCTGCTGGTGCGCGAGGGACGCCAGGTGGTACGCCCCCACCGGAGCGCCCGATGTGGACCGGTCAAGCGACCGCTGGGCCGCCGACAGGCACGACAGGGCCGGCCCGCGTTCCTGGGCTGCCGCGTGCGCGACGGCGAGCTGGCCCTGGATGAACGCCATCCGGGAGGGCTCACCGTACCGGTTGGCGTTGATCGCGGCCTCGCCCAGCTCGACGGCCTCGGCGTAGTGCCCGAGCAGGCGGGCCTGTACCGACATGCCGCGCATCGTGATCGCGTAGCTGCCCGGGTCGTCGTTCTCCGCCGCGAACCGCAGCGCCGCCCGGTAGTACCGCTGGGCCAGCCCGTGCTGCTCGTCGTCGAAGCACATGAACGCGCACAGGTATGTCAGCCGGGTCGCCACGCGCAGTACCCGGTGCCGCAGCCGGCCCTGCATCGGCGCCCGGAGCCGGGGCAGCAGGTCGGCGGCGAGGTACGCGGACAACGCCCGGCGGGCCAGGCCACCGCCCGACCGGATGTCGCTGTGGTGGAACAGTTCGAGCAGGGCCTCCGCCGCCTCGGCGTGCGGGGTACCGACCCGGCCGGCCTCGTCGAACCATTCGGCCGGCGCCGACCTGACCAGCGCCTGGGCCTGTGGCCAGCCGGGCACGGCGAGCGCGGCGACACTGTACACAGAGGACAGGTCAGTGGCACGCTTCCTCCTGGTCACCGGCTGCTGGCCCCGGAAGATCACCACATCGGACTCGTCCCAGTCGAGCTGCTGCGGCCGGCCGGGCTGGGCATCGGCGACGGCAGCGGGCGCTGGCTGCGCGGAGAGCCCAGCCTCCGCGAGGCTCACCGGCCGCTGGAGCCGGCGCGACAGCGCCTCCACGACGAGAGCGGGCACGGGAGCGCGTGGCCGCATGCCCGACAGCCAGTGGGAGACGGACTTGCGGTCGTAGGTCAGCGAGAGCCCGCTCTCGGCGGCTGCGGTGTTGACGGCCGTGGCCAGATCCTGTCCTGCCCATCCGGCCTCGGTCAGCAGTCTCCGCAGACGTTCGTTGGGTTGGCGCCCGGTTCGCACGCTGCCCCCTGTTCCGGTTCGAGTGTGGTGTTCCACCGGCCACGCACTTGAAGGATCCAGCCGGCATAGCCCCATGTCAATCCCCGTTCCGCTGGCCGGTCCCGGGCACGCGACAGCGGGAGATGTGAGACACCTCCGGTACGTCTTACCCCTACCGGCCAACCCCGAAACGCATGTCAATGGGATGTGGCATTCGCCAGTCCCCAGAAGCAAGTACCCACGCAGTGAGCAGGTGATGACCCGTGCCCGGATATCGGGGTGCCGCCCTTCAGAACGTCGACGGCGAGGAGGAATCCGCACCCGCCAGGGCCTCGCTCGTACCGCTGGAGGCTCTGACCGGCCCGGCGGCGGTGCGCGAGTTCCCGGCAGGTGACCTGCCGGGGCTGGCGGAGCGCATCCGTGAGTTCCTCGTCGCGAAGGTGTGCCGGACAGGCGGGCACCTGGGCGCGAATCTCGGGGTGGTGGAGCTGACCATCGCCCTGCACCGGGTCTTCGACTCACCTCGGGACGCCCTGGTGTTCGACACCGGCCACCAGAGCTACGTCCACAAGATCCTTACTGGGCGCGCCGGGGAGTTCGCCGGGCTCAGGCAGGCCGGCGGCATCGCCGGCTACCCGTCGCGGGCCGAGTCCGGTCACGACTGGGTGGAGAACTCCCACGCCTCGACGGCGCTGTCCTACGCCGACGGCATCGCCAAGGCCGTCCAGCTCACGACCGGCCCGGACGAGCCGGCCCGGCGGGTCGTCGCCGTCATCGGTGACGGCGCCATGACGGGCGGCCTGGCCTGGGAAGGGCTGAACAACCTCGGCGGAGCCCCTGACCGGCCCGTGATCGTCGTCCTCAACGACAACGGCCGTTCCTACGACCCGACCATCGGCGGCCTGGCCAGGCACCTGAGCGGGCTCCGGTCGGCTGACGGGCACCGGGCGTACTTCGAGGAACTCGGCTTCGCCTACGTCGGCCCGGTCGACGGCCACGACGTCGCGGAGCTGGAGGAAGCGCTGCGCGAGGCAGCCGCGATGTGGCGGCCAGTGGTCGTACACGCTGTCACGGCCAAGGGGCACGGGTACCGGCACGCCGAAGCCGACGACGCCGACAGGATGCACGCCTGCGGGGTCATCGACCCGGTCACCGGCCAGCCGGACGCACCTGGCCGTCCATCGTGGACACACGTCTTCGCCGACGAGATCGCGGAGGTCGGCGCGGACGTGCCCGGCGTGGTGTGCCTGACGGCGGCGATGCTCCAGCCGGTCGGGCTGAAGAAGTTCGCCACCCGGTACCCGGAGCGGGTCTTCGACGTGGGAATCGCCGAGCAGCACGCGGTGTGCTCGGCGGCCGGGCTGGCGATGGGCGGGCTGCACCCTGTGGTCTGCGTGTACGCGACGTTCCTGAACCGGGCCTTCGACCAGGTACTCATGGATGTCGCGCTGCACGGCCTCGGCGTCACCTTCGTGCTCGACCGGGCCGGCGTCACCGGACCCGACGGCCCCTCGCACCACGGGATGTGGGACACGAGCATGCTGGCGATGGTGCCCGGCCTGCGGATGGCGGCCCCGCGTGACCCCGCCCGCCTGCGGGAACTGCTCCGCGAGGCGGTCGGCGAGTCCTCGGCCCCGACCGTGATCCGCTTCCCCAAGGCGACGGCGGGAGCCGACCTCCCGGCGGTGGCCAGGATGGACGGCATCGACATCCTGCACCGTGGCGGCAGGCTGCCGCTGGACGTGCTGCTCGTCGCGACCGGCGTGACCGCCGAGGCGGCTGTCGAGGCCGCGTCCCAGCTCAGTACCGAGGGCATCGGCGTGACCGTGGTCGACCCGCGGTGGATCCTGCCGGTCCACCCGACCGTGGTGCACCTGGCCGACCGGCACCAGCTCGTGGTCACCGCCGAGGACGGCGTGGTGTCCGGCGGTGCCGGCTCCGCGATCGCGCAGGCGTGCATGGCCGCCGGCGTGCGGACGCCGGTACACAACCTCGGGTTGCCCGCCCAGTTCCTGGCGCACGGCGAACGGCCCGACATCCTTCGCCAGTGCGGGCTCGACGCGCACGGCATCGCGACCACGATCAGCCGGCTCGTCCTGGCCAGCCCGGCCGGCGAGATTGTGCCCAGCGGGAGGATCGCATGACAACCGTGGCACTCGGGATGCCGCAGGCCCGGCAGAGCGTGCTCCCGCCGCGCCGGCACACCCGGCAGCTCACCATCGGCTCCGGCCGCAACGCCGTGCTGGTCGGCGGCGGGGCACCGGTTTCGGTGCAGTCCATGACCACGACGCTCACGGCCGATGTGGATGCCACGCTCCAGCAGATCGCCGCGCTGACGGCGGCGGGCTGCCAGCTCGTCCGGGTGGCGGTGCCGTCGCAGGACGACGCGGACGCGCTGTCCCGCATCGCCCGCCAGTCCCAGATCCCGGTGATCGCCGACATCCATTTCCAGCCGAAGTACGTGTTCGCCGCGATCGACGCCGGCTGTGCCGCCGTGCGGGTCAACCCGGGCAACATCAAGAAGTTCGACGACCGGGTCGGCGAGATCGCGCGGGCCGCCGGGGCCGCCGGGGTGCCGATCCGGATCGGGGTGAACGCCGGTTCGCTCGACGCGCGGCTGCTGGCCCGGTACGGCCGCGCGACCCCGGAGGCGCTTGTGGAGTCGGCGCTGTGGGAGTGCTCGCTCTTCGAGGTGCACGGCTTCACCGACCTCAAGATCTCGGTCAAGCACCACGATCCGCAGATCATGGTTTCCGCGTACCGGCTGCTCGCCGCCCGGTGTGACTACCCGCTGCACCTCGGCGTCACCGAGGCCGGGCCGCTGCTCCAGGGCAGCGTCAAGTCGGCCGTCGCGTTCACGCAGCTGCTCAGCGAGGGCATCGGCGACACCATCCGGGTGTCCCTCACCGCCAACCCGGTCGAGGAAGTCAAGGCAGGCCAGCACATCCTCACCTCACTCGGGCTGCGCGCGCCGGGGCTGGAGATCGTCTCGTGCCCCTCGTGCGGCCGGGCACAGGTCGACGTGCTGTCGCTGACCGAGCGGGTGGCCGCGGCCTTCGACGAGTTCCCGTACCCGATCCGCGTCGCCGTCATGGGCTGCGTCGTCAACGGGCCCGGCGAGGCCCGCGAGGCCGACATCGGGGTGGCCTCCGGCAACGGCAAAGGCCAGATCTTCGTCCGGGGCCAGGTCGTGGCGACCGTACCGGAGTCCCAGATCGTCGAACGGCTCATCGAAGAGGCGCTGCGCCTGACAGCCGAGGAGGAGACGTCATGACCCTCACAGGCACCGCTGACCCCGTACAGCTGCGGAGCAGGATCGACGCCGAACTCGCCACCTTCCTCGACCGGGTCACGCCGTTGTGGCCCGGGCAGTCCAGCCGGCTGGTCTCCAGCGAACTCCGCGAGTACGTGCTCGCACCGGGAAAGCGCATCCGGCCGGCCTTCTGCTACTGGGGCTGGCGTGCCGCCGGCCGCGAGGACTGCCAGGCGATCACGACTGCCGCAGCCTCGCTGGAACTGCTGCACGCCTCCCTGATCGCGCACGACGACATCATCGACGGCTCCGACGAACGGCGTGGCCGCCCAGCCCTGCACCGCACCCTCGAATCCATCCACAGGCGGCACGGCTGGCTCGGGAACGCGGCCGGATTCGGGGTCAGCACGGCGATCCTCTGCGGCGCACAGCTCCTGGCGTGGTCCGACGAGATGTACCGGTCCTGCGGGCTGGGCGCTGCGCGGATCGCCGCCGGGTACCCCCATCTGACCTCGATGCGCACGGAGGTCCTGGGCGGGCAGTTTCTGGACCTGCACGAACAGGCCGCCGGCGGGACGCTGGAAGGCGCCATGCGCGTCATCCGCTACAAGACGGCCTCCTACACCGTGCGCGGCCCGCTGCGGATGGGCGCCGCGATGGCCGGGGCCGGCGACAAGGTGGTCGCCGCGCTGGACGCGGTCGGGCTGCCGCTCGGTGAGGCGTTCCAGCTCCGCGATGACGTACTCGGCGTGTTCGGCGACCCGGCGGTGACCGGGAAGCCCAACATCGACGATCTCCGCGAGGGCAAGCCGACAGTGCTGATCGCCCTGACCAGGCTCAACGCCCGGCCACGGCAAGTACCGGAGATCGAGGCCCTGTTCGGTGACCCGCAGCTCACCGAGGCTGGCGCGGCCCGCCTGCGCCAGATCATCACCGAGTCCGGGGCCCGCGACGAGGTCGAGAAGCTCATCGAGGAACGGGCCCAGGCCGCACGCGACGCGCTCGCCGGGGCACCAGCTGACCCCGTGGCCCGTGCGGTCCTGGACGGCCTGATCACCACCACGACCCGCCGCGAGCTGTGAGGAGCATCGTGTCCAAACCGAAGAAGGTGCTGCTCGCGGCGCCCCGAGGGTTCTGCGCGGGGGTGGACCGGGCGATCGGCACCGTCGAGGCGGCGCTCGCCCGGTACGGCCCGCCCGTCTACGTGCGCAAGCAGATCGTCCACAACACCCACGTGGTCGCCGATCTCAGTGCGCGCGGCGCGGTCTTCGTCGAAGAACTCGACGCGGTACCGGAGGGCGCGATCGTCGTCTATTCCGCCCACGGAGTGTCGCCAGCCGTCCGCACCGAGGCCGCCGGTCGAGGGCTGAACACGATCGACGCCACGTGCCCGCTGGTCGCGAAGGTGCACGCGGAGGTGCGCCGGTACACGAAGGAGGGTTTTCAGGTTCTGCTGATCGGCCACGCCGGCCATGAGGAAGTCGAGGGCGTGCTCGGTGAGGCGCCGGACGCCGTGCGGCTCGTGGACGAGCACACCGATCTGGCTTCCCTGCCGATCGGCGGCGACGAGCAGCTCGTGTGGCTCTCGCAGACCACGCTGGCCGTGGACGACGTGGCCGAGACGGCCGCCCGGCTCCGCGCGAGGGCCCCGCACCTGGCCGACCCGCCGAGCGACGACATCTGCTACGCCAGCCAGAACCGGCAGCGCGCCGTCAAGCTCATCGCCCCCGACTGCGACCTCCTGCTCGTGATCGGCTCACCGAACTCGTCGAACTCCGTCCGGCTGGTCGAGGTCGCACAGGCGGCCGGCGCCCGGCAGGCGTACCTGATCGACGCGGCCGCCGACATCGTCCCCGGCTGGCTGGACGGCGTGGACACTGTCGGCGTCTCCTCCGGCGCCTCGGCCCCCGAGGTACTGGTCACCGACGTGCTGGCCTGGCTGGCCAGCCAGGGATTCACCACTGTGGAGCCCGTTTCCTCCGGCGAGGAAGACCTCGTCTTCACCCTGCCACCCATGCACTGACCACACTGGAGAGAGAACAGAGTGCCCGACTACATCGATCGTCCCTGGGGAGACGGCCGGTTCCCGCCGCTGTACTGCCCGCCGACACCCCGCGTCGACGACGCCCTCGCCGAGGAAGTGAACAAGCGCCTCGTGGTCTGGGCCGAGGAGACCGGCATCTACCCCGACCGGATCGACAAGTTCCGCGACACGGGGTTCGGGCGGCTGGCTACCCTCGCCCACCCCGACTCCGACGACCCCGACATGATCCTCATCTCTGCCATGCTCAACGCCGGCTGGTGGGCCAGCGACGACTACTTCGCCGACGAGACCTCGCTGGGCGCCAACCCCGACGAGACACCGGGCCAGCTCGCGCTCGTCATGTCGGCGATGGACCCGCCGCCGCCAGCCGGTGAGCACACCGCGCCGCTGGAACGGGCCATCACGTCCAGCCCGGTGCTCATGGCGCTGCGCTCGGCCACCGAGTACCTGACCGGGCGCGCCAGCCGGGCACAGGTGATGCGCGTCTGCAACATCACGTCGCAGATGTACGTGAGCTGGAACGCGTACGTCGCGTGGCGGCGCTCCGGCCGGCTGCCCAGCGCGTGGCGGTACCTCGGCGCACGCCAGCACGACAGCTTCTACACGTCGATGACGCTGATCGACATCGTGGGCGGGTACGAGCTGCCGCCCGACCTGTTCGCCGACCGGCGGTTCCACCACGCGCTGATGCGGGCAGGCACGGCCTCCGTCATCGTCAACGACCTGCACTCCCTGGCCAGGGAAGCCGCCGACGAGCTGCCCGACAGCAACCTGGCTCTCCTGATCGCCGCCGACCGCGGCTGCCCGCTCGACGACGCCATCGTCGCCTGCGTCGAGCTCCACAACCAGTTCGTCCGCGATTTCGAGGCCAGCTGCCGCGACCTCGCCGACGAGCCGTGCCCGGAACTGCACCGCTTCCTGCGCGGCGCCCGCGACTGGATGGGCGGCGGTTTCGAATGGCACAGCACCAGCCCGCGCTACCAGCAGTGACACCCCCCACTAAGGAGAAACTGATGTCCTCTGCACGCCCCGCGACGAGCCACTACCAGCGCTCCGTCGCCGACTACTGGAACGCCGAGAAGAACCCCGTCAACCTGCGCCTCGGCGACGTGGACGGGCTCTACCACCACCACTACGGGATCGGCGACCCCGACTGGTCGGTGCTCGAGGGACCGGAGGAGGGCCGGGAGGAGCGTGTCATCGCCGAGCTGCACCGGCTCGAGTCGGCCCAGGCGGAGTTCCTCCTGAAGCACCTCGGCCAGATCAGCCCCGAAGACCGGGTCCTCGACGCCGGCTGCGGGCGCGGCGGCTCCAGCATCCTGACGAACCTGGTACACGGCTGCTACGTCGACGGGATCTCGATCTCGGATACGCAGGTTGACTTCGCCAACAAGCAGGCCGCCAAGCGCGGCGTGTCCGACAAGGTGCAGTTCCACCTGAAGAACATGCTCGACACCGGCTTCGAGACGGGCGCCTACCAGGCCATCTGGAACAACGAGAGCACCATGTACGTCGAGCTCGGCCTGCTGTTCGCCGAGCACGCCCGGCAGCTGCGCCGGGGCGGGCGCTACGTCACGATCACCGGCTGCTACAACGACGCGTACGGCCTGCCGTCGCGCGCCGTCAGCCAGATCAACGCGCACTACATCTGCGACATCCACCCGCGCAGCTTCTACTTCCGCGAGATGGCCGCCAACCGGCTGGTCCCGATCGAGGTCGTGGACCTGACGGCCGACACGATCCCGTACTGGGAGATGCGGGCGAAGGTGCCCTCGCTGGTCACCGGGATCGAGGACGCGTTCCTCGAGGCGTACAAGAACGGCAGCTTCCAGTACCTGCTGATCGCCGCCGACCGGGTGTGAGCACGAGCAGCGCCCGGCCGGGTGTCCCGGCCGGGCGCTGCCCATTGGGAGGGGCAGGCCTTCGAATCTGCCCCTCTCGACCACCCAGCTCGGCTAGATTTGCCCCTATGTCTACCGATTTTCAGCGGCAGAAGTACACCCGGCGGTTCCGGCTGCTGGACCTGGACGGCGACGGCTACGTCCAAGAGTCGGACTTCGGGTCCCTCGGCCGCCGGATGATCGCCGCCAGCGGCTCGGCCGAGGACCCGGCGCGCGCCGCCGAGATCAGCGAGGTCTACCGGGATGGCTGGCATCGGCTGTGCGCGGCCACCGGCACCAGCACAGACGACCGCGTCGCCCGGGACGATTTCGTCGCCGCCTGCGTGGCCAGCCTGGACTCCGGCAGCGGCTTCGACTGGGTCATCCTCCCGACCGTGAACGCGGTACTCACAGGCTTCGACCTGGACCGCGACGGCATACTCAGCGCCGACGAGTTCTCGGCCTGGCTACGCGGCAACGGCATCGGGCCCGGCGCCATCACCGAAACCCTGCGCAGGGTCGACCGGGACGGCGACGGCAAGATCACGGCCGAGGACCTGATGACCATGGCCGAGGAGTTCTACCGCTCGAACGACCCCGACGCCCCCGGCAACTGGATCCTCGGCGTTCCGTAGCCCTGGACCCACCGGGCCCGCGCCTTCTCCACCGGAGCCCGCAGAAGCGCCCGTCCTGTCCGGCCGGTGTTCCCTGGCTGGCTCAGTGCCGGACGAGTCTGCGGGCACTGCCTCAGTTCCGCGCAGTCAGGTATCCGGCCGCCTGGAGCTGGAAGAGTTCCGCGTACACGCCGCCCTTGGCCATCAGCTGCTCGTGGTCGCCGTGTTCGATGATCCGCCCGTGGCCGAGCACGATGATCTGGTCGGCGTCGCGGACGTTGGCGAGCCGGTGTGTGATCAGGACGGTGATCCGTTCAGCTGTGCCTTTGCGCAGGTACTGGAAGAGGGCGTGCTCGGCACGGGGGTCGAGGGCCGCTGATGGTTCGTCACAGATGACGACAGGCGCGTCGCGGTGGAATCCACGAGCTGCGGCGAGGCGCTGCCACTGGCCCTGGGAAGGGTCATGGCCGCCTTTGAACGCGGTGTCGAGGAGAGTGGTGTAACCGTCGGGAAGGCCGAGAATCATGTCGTGGGCTTCGGCCGCCCGGGCGGAACTCTCGATGTCAGCCTGGGTCGCTGGGCGCGTTTCGGCACCGATGCGGATGGTTTCGCGGGCGGTGAACGGCCAGCGGGCGAAGTCCTGGCTGACGGTGGCGATGTGCTCCCGCATCGCTTCGGGGGCCATCTGCTGGGTGTCGGCACCGTCCCACAGCATCACGCCTGCGGTCGGTTCGTAGAGCGCGCCGATGATTTTGGCGAGCGTGGACTTGCCGGAGCCGTTCTCTCCGACCAGCGCGAGGGTCTGCCCGCGTGTGATCGTCAGGGTGACGTCTTCCAGGGCCGGTTTGCCAGCACCTTCGTAGGTGAGGGAGATGTTCTCCAGGCGGATCTCGGCAGGTGCCGCGGGGGTGGTCCTGCCGGTGCGTTCCTGGCGGGCGAGGGTGGTCTGCTCAGTGTTCTGGATGTCGCCGACATACAGCCCGGACTCGAAAGTTGTGTTGACGTTGTAGATCAGGTTCCGCAGCGCACTGCCACCGGTCTGCAGCGCGAAGACAGCGGTGACGGCTGCGGCGAGCGGCAATCGCCCTCCGATGAGGAGGACGGCGAGAAGGGCGTAGACGCCCGCTGTGCCGATGCCCGCGAGGCTGCCGCCGATGATGCGGGCAACCGTCTGCTCGCGGGCGACCTGCAGTTCGGTGGCCTCAATCTGGTCGAGGAGTCGCTTGAACCTTCCGAGGAGGTAGCCACGCAGGTTGTAAGCGCGGACCTCGGGGGCGTGGCGGCGGTAGGCGAGCTGGTGGCCGAGCGTCCATGACCAGCGCGCCCGGGCCAGCCACCGGTTCGACGCCTCGTATTCGGCTCGTGCGGCGCGGACGGCGCCCCATCCTTCGGGGAGCGCGGCAAGGATCAGCACCGGGAGCAGCAGCGGGTGAATCGCCAGGAGTGTCACTGCGACAGCGAGGAACCGGGCGGTGTTGGTGATCAGGTCGATGCTGGCGTTGACGAGTTCCTCGACGGCGTGCAGGCCCCGGTTACGGGCACGGTCGAGGGCGTCAGCGTAGGAATCGGTGTCGTACGCCGACAGCTGCACATTGCTCGTCACCGACAGCAGGTGGTGCTCGGCGGCGTTGCGGACCCGGGGCTTGAGCCGGGCCTGGGCGTAGCCAGCCGCCGTGGACAGCGTTCCCCTGGCGACAGCGGCGGCCATCACCAGCAGCAGTGACGGGAGTGCGGCGGTGACTTTGTCTTTGGTGAGGCCGCTGGCGAACAGGTGCGTCAGCACGTTCTGCGTGGCCAGAAGCCCGAACGCGGTGAACAGCCCGGACGCGATCTGCAGGACAACGGTGGCGATGGTGTTCGACCGCGACGCCTTCCACGCCATCCCGAACGCCAGGCGCATCAATTTCGGCAGCCGGGCGAGGACGGTAACGAAGCGGGTGTCGACCATGTCGGCAGTGAACTTGTGCCAGTGGTTGTCGGCCTCGAACTCGATCAGCAGATCGTGCGAATCCTGCTCACCGGCCTCGCTGGTGCTGGCGGGCTCGCTGGGCGGCAGGACCGTGCGCTCGTGTGAGGTGGTCACTGGTGCGCTCCCGTCCCCGCAGCCGGGCCGCCTACTGCAGCGCGCCGGCGGATCGCGGCCATCCACTGCACGATCAGCGCACCCGCCTGCCGCAGCTCCCCGCACAACGCCTCGGGTTCGGTCTCCGCGTACGCCTCGCAGATCTCCTCTTCCACCAGGTGCCGGAACGTGAGCCCGTCCCCGGCCGCCTGGCAGTCCGCCCGGGCCCGATCAGCGCGCGCGGCACGGGCCTCCCCTCCGGTACCGTCGGGCAGCCGCGACTGGTCTCCCCAGATCGCGTGCTGCGCGTAACGCTCCGCCAGGAGATCAGCCAGAACCTCCCTTGTGGTCTCCACATCCAGCCCGCTTGCCTGTCCGGTACCTGTCACGGCGTGATCCCTTCCCCGCTCCGGCCTGATCAGCGAACACCCGTACTAACGAAGTCCGGCGCCCGCCCGCAATGGCATGTGCTCTATCTGCACGCTCACCAGGCTCCGGCCACGAGGATCTGCCGGACGGACCGGCCAATCCGGACAGTCCTTTTTCGCCTACCAGCCAAAGACTGCGAGGACTGCGCCAGCGCAGTCCTCGTCGTGGCGGGTTCGCCGCGCCGGCGGTTGCTGGTTCAGGTCAGCGGGCCGAAGAAGGTGCGGAGTTGCCCTGCCAGATAGTCCGGCTCCTCGTGGGCCATGAAGTGGCCGCCGCTGGCGGGCCGGGTGAAGTGGCTCAGGCCAGGGAACGCGCGGCGGGCCAGGCTTTCCGGGAAGCCTTCCATGAGGGGTTCGTGGCTGAGTGTGATTCCGGTCGGCACAGTGATCGGCGGGCGCGGCCCGGAGTGCGGATGGTCGTAGTAGGCGCGGAACGACGTGCCGATAGTGCCCGTGGCCCAGTAGATGGTGGCAACCGTGAGGAGGTCATCCGCACCCCACCGGCTCGCGAGGTCCCCGCCGCAGTCGCTCCAGTCACGGTACTTGTCCGCGATCCAGGCCAGCAGCCCCGCCGGTGAATCGGCCAGCGCGGCGGCGATGGTGTCCGGACGGGTTCGCATGATCTCGCTGTAACCGCCGTCCTGGGCGTCATAAGCCCCCTGGGCGTCCAGATAGGCCAGTCCGGCCGCATCCAGCACCGCAGGGTCGACGCCAGAGGTGAGGCTGCCGGAAGTCATGTGGATGCCGGCCACGCTCGCCGGATACAGGGCACCGAGCCACTGCGTGACGCTGCCGCCGATGTCCCCGCCGAACGCGCCGTAACGCTCATACCCGAGAGTCGTCGTCATCAGATGCTGCCACGTCCCGGCGACCGCGCGCCCGGTGAAAGGCCCGCGCGGCGCCTCAGAAAACGCGAAACCCGGCAGCGACGGCACGACCACGTCGAAGTCAGCCACCAGCCGGCCCGCCAAGGCCAGCATCTCGGCGAAACAGCTCGGCCAGCCATGCGTGAGGACCAGCGGAAGCGCACCAGGCCGCGGTGACCTCAGGTGCACGAAGTGGACCCGCTGGCCCTCGATCTCCGCCACATACTGCGGATACTCGTTCAGCCTCGCTTCCACCCCGCGCCAGTCGAAGCCACCAGCCCAGTACTCCACCAGCGCACGCAGGTCCGACGGGTCAGCCCCGGCCTTCCACCGTGTGCTGTCCGTGGCAGTGGTGAACCGGGAACGCGACAGGCGCTCCCGCAGGTCAGCGAGCACCTGCTCGGGTACGTCGATCCGGAAGGGGCGCATGCTCCAGCAATCGTCCGGCGGGTCAGAGTCCCCACGACGGTAACCGGCCATCGGCACCGCGCAAAGCCGGGCGAGGCAACAACCCTGCACTCAGCGGGACCGACCCGCAGTAACAGCGCCCATGTTCTCCCATATCAAGAAACTCACAGCGAACGGCATTCGAAGCCTGCCCGAAGGCGGTGCCCAAGGCCCGATTCGAACGGGCGGCCTGACGCCTCGGAAGCGCCTGCTCTCTCCGCTGAGCTACAAGGGCGTGCGTGCGAGCGACAGGATTCGAACCTGCTCAGCAATGCACCTGGGTTACAGCCAGGCCCGGCGCTCCATCGTCGGCGCGCTCGCATGGGGTGTCCACGGGGAATCGAACCGGCCATCAGGCGCCAGTGGAAAGCCCCTGCCCGGGAATCGAACCCGGACCATCTCCATTGAGCCAGTCGCTTAGCGGCAGCGATCGACAGCAGCCGCCATGATTGAT
This sequence comes from Longispora albida DSM 44784, assembly GCF_000379825.1. Taxonomy (GTDB): domain Bacteria; phylum Actinomycetota; class Actinomycetes; order Mycobacteriales; family Micromonosporaceae; genus Longispora; species Longispora albida. The sequence continues at coordinate 10,028 of NZ_KB903820.1, read as the reverse complement.
CTCTGAGGACGGAGGAGCAACGATGACGAACCCGGCCCGCATCGACCTTGCGCGAGGGCTTCGTGAACTCGCAGACCGCCTTGTCAGCAGCCAGCCGCCATGCGGCAGCGGGCAGCCTGTTGCGTTCCTGTATGCCCGTGCATCTAAAGATGATCGCGTGCAGGGGTACGGCCGTAGCGTTGAGAGCCAGATCGAGGATCAGTTCGCCGATGCTGCCCGGAGGGGCTGGTACGTCCGGGCGATCTTCATGGACAACAACCTCTCCGCGAGCCCGTACGCAACGAAGGAGCGTCCGGAGTTTGAGGCGATGGTCGGGCGGATACGGCGGGGTGAGTGCGACATCGTCGCCTACTGGGAAGCCTCACGCTCGACCCGGGATCTGGCGCTGTACGCGGAGCTGCGTAAGACCTCGCGGGAGCTGGGGGTGCGCTGGTTTTACAACGGCACGCTGTTCGATCTCGACAACTACGACGACCGTTTCCGCACCGCGCTGGACATCGTGCTCGCCGAGCGTGAGGTGGACCTGCTGAGCGCCCGGGTACGTAAGGGGATCACGAAGGCGGCCCGGGCGGGCCTGCCGCACGGCGGCCCGGCGCCGTATGGGTATGTGCGGCTCTATGATCCGCATACTCGGGAGTTCGTTGCCCAGCAGCCGGATCTTGAGCCTCGCTGGGCAGTGAGCGCGGATGGACAGCGGTTCACCTATTCGAAGGCGATGGTTGCCGCGTATGTGATCAAGCGGATCGCTGGGGGCGATTCGTGTCACCGGCTGATGCGGGCACTCAACCATGCCGGGGTTCTGGGGTTCCGGGATGGGCTATGGACTGCCCGGCATATCCGCCTGCTGGCGTTGAACCCCACGTATGCAGGCTGGCGGGTGCTGAGGGGGCAGAAAGCGCGGCGGGGCGTGTGGCCGGCGCTGGTGTCCGACGGGCTGCATGAAGCCGCGGTCCGCAGGCTCAAGGATCCCCGGCGCCGGACATCGCGTGACTGCAGGGCTAAGTACCTGCTGTCGTATCTCGCTGTGTGCGTTTGCGGAGCCCCGCTGGGAATTGGCAGGGGTGGCCGGAAGGCGTCTGACGGTGGCGCGGGCGGCTATATGCAGTACAACTGTAAAGCTGGCAGGTGCACGTCGATCAGGGTGGAGCGGCTGGATGCCTATGTGGAGGCTGTGCTGATCGAGCGGCTGAGTGATCCTGCCGCCCTTGACTGGCTGGTCCGGCCCGATGATCATGAAGCGTTTCGTGCTGGCGAGGAGGCTGCTGAGGTGCGTGCCCAGCTTCAGCAGTGGAATAGCGGCGGGGCCTGAGCCGATGTTCATCGACTTGGAAACACTCGTGCAGCGCATCCCGCCTGAAGCCAGCCCGCGCACCTTGCACGAGGTGTTCTTCGACCGGGTGTCAGCGAGTGTGCTGAACACGATGCTGATGCCAGCTAAGACAGCCCTCGCGGTGTTCGACGTGGACATCTCCGGCCTGGGTAACCGCACATCCCAGTCCTCGGAGAAATGGCCTAACTATCAGCTCGTCGGGGCCGGCACCGACGAGCTGCGCTTCGAGAAGAAAAGTGCGGCCATCCCGGCGGGTGCGAACCTGGCCACCCTGCGGGGAACGGCGGTCGATCCGGTCAGGTACGGCGACGATATCCGTGCGGGTTTCCGGGCGGGGGTGTCGGCGCTGCGCCATCGCAAGCGGGAGGTCATGGGCCTGATCCACGACGAGTATTGGGCCGGCCTGCCAGTCCGCCAGGTCCTGCGTCCCACCGCGGTGTACGGCAGGTTCCTCGAGGCAGCGACCCACCCGGCCTACCTTTCCGATCCTCAGGCCCGCGCGACACTGTTCGGCAAGCTCGGCTACTGGGCCGGGCTGTCAGAGGAGAACGCCAGCTGGGTCCACGGGCATGAGGTGGCTGCGATGATCGCAGGCGACGTGCCGTACTTCACCTCGGACTTCGGCGGGAGCGGGCTCACCGCAAACCAGGCAGCCGAACTACCTGCTGTCTACCCCGCGGCACTCCGTCAACAGGCCGGCTCGAGGATGGCCCGGGTCATCGGCGCACCGACTGCCGAAAACGAATACCTGATCGGCATGTCGCTGCTGACCACTGTCACCGACAGCTGGGCTGCAGCGGATCGCGACACACGGTCGTCGTGCCTCGCGGAGCTTCTGGAACCCTCAGACGCGATCGCCGCCGCCCGCAGAATCGGGGACTTCCTGTACGACAGTGCATTGTGGAACGCCGAGCGGACCGAATGCGGCTGGATCACACCCCTGCTCGCCGATGCGGACAACCTCGTCCTGGATCTGCCCAACTTCACGGTGTACGAGGGCGGCGGCATGCTGCTGTTCCTCGCCGAGCTGGCCGCAGTGACCGGGGAGGCGAAATACGCCAAGCTTGCCCGGGCCGGCATCCCCGACCCAGCCCGCTGGCCCGCCCTTGATCCAGCCAAGGCGGACGTGTCGGTCTTCTCCGGAGCTGGTTCACCGATCTATCTGCTGTCGCGGCTGGGCCGTCTGCCCGGTTCCGGAAAACTTCTCGCCGCTCGGGATGAATACCTGTCCAGGCTCGGCGAGATCGACTTCGCCACGGCCGAGGTCACTGATTATGTCGGCGGGCTCGCAGGGCTGACCGTGCTGCTGGCCAACCTGACCATAGACGATCCTGATGGACCGGCCAGCCCGCTGCTGAGCAAGGTGGCCAGCGTGCTCCTGGAGCGAGCCGGCGAGCTGCCTGCTGTGCACCTCGCCCATGGCCAACTCGGACCTTTGCTCGCGCTCAGCCGGGCCGGCGCCGCGCTGGGCGACAGCGGACTGCTGGGCCAGGCCGAGGACCAGCTGCACCGGCTGCTCGTTGCAGGGCAGCTGTTCGCCGCCGATCAGAACTGGTGCTGGGGCTCGACCGGTGCCATCCAGGCCACCGCCCGCATCCTGTCCGACCTCGGTGCCAGCACGGAGGACGCGCGTACGCTGCTGCACGCCCCCATCGAGGCTGCGCTGAGCGCTCCTCTGCGCGCCGACGGCGATCTCAGCTTGTGCCACGGCGAAGCCGGTGACGCAAGGGCCCTCGCAGACGCCTGCCGGCTGATCGGCGACGAGGACGGGGCACATCGGGCGCACGAGAGGCTTATGCGCACCCTGCGGGACGTGCGGGTGCACGGGTACCGCGGCGGGCTCGCACACAGCGCCGGCCTGACCACCTTCATGCTCGGGCTGACCGGGGTCGGCCACGCGCTCCTCGCACCAGCAGGCACGCCGTCGGCGCTCCTGCTGTCCCTGCAGGGCGAGCCGTGCTGACCCGCCGCCGGGTGCCGCAATTCCTCCAGCTCACCCAGACGGAATGCGGGCTGTCGTGCACCCAGATGCTGCTGGCGTACCACGGTGTGAAAGAGACCAGCTTCGCGTTGCGAGACAAGCTCGATGTCGGCCGTGACGGCGCCAGCCTCGACGCCATCGCCGGGGTGTTCCGTGAGCGAGGATTCCAGACCCGTCTCTACCGGGCCAATCTCGCCGGGCTCCGCCGCCTCGGGCGTCCCTTCATCGCCTTCTGGGAGAACTACCACTACGTGGTGGTGGAGAAGATCACTAACCGGGAGGTGCTGCTCAACGACCCTGCGGTCGGGCGCCGCAAGCTCGCCCCGGAGGAGTTCACCCGTTCGTTCTCCCGAATCGCGCTAGACATCGAACCCACTGCCGACATCGACAGGTCCACCGCGCCGCGCCGCAGTCCGTGGCGGTACTTCCTGGCACCGCTGGCCCGCTCCAAGCCGTGGATCGCGGCCATCGTACTGGTCTCCCTTCTGCTGTACCTGGTGACCATCGGAACCCCGATCCTCACCGCCCGCGCCCTCGACAGCCAGCTGCGCCCCGGAGCCACAGGTATCGGATTCCTGTTCTTCCTCGCGCTGGCAGGCGGGGCGCTGGTCTACTACGTGCTGAATCTCGCCCGGGTGCAAGTCGTCACCCACCTCACGGTCCGCGTGGGCCGCGAGCTCATGGGCAGCACTTTCCAGCATCTCCTGCGCCTGCCCTACCGTTACTTCAGCCTCCGGCCACCCGGCGAGCTGATCTACCGGCTGAGCAGTGTCAACGCGATCCGGGATTTGCTGTCCAGCCAGCTCGTCGGCGGGATTCTCGACATCGGGATGCTGCTGTGCCTTGCCGTGTACATGGCTGTCACCTCCCCGCAGCTGTCGGTCCTGGTGCTGGTGTTGTTCCTTGCGATCTGCGGCGTGCTCCTGGCCCACCGGCGGGCGGTCGCCGAGGCTATCCACAACGAGCTCACCGAGCTCAGCAAATCGCAGTCAATGCAGCTTGAGGCGATCGTGTCCATCGCAGCCCTGAAGCTGTCGGGTACCGAAGACCATTTCTTCCAGCGCTGGCAGCGCACCTTCGACCGGAGCCTGTCGCGGTTGTCCCGGCGCAGCCTGCTCCAGGGCCGCATCAGCGCGATCGTGACAGTGATCCAGACAGCAGGCCCAGTCCTGATCCTGTTCTACGGCCTGTACCTGGTCCGATCCGGATCAACGTCGATCGGCACCGTTGTGGCGTTCCAGGGCGTGGCCGCGACGTTCTTCGGGCTCGCGTCGTCCATCTTCGGCTCCTACACCCAGTTCCTTCTGGCCGAGTCCTACCTGGAACGCCTCGACGACATCGTCCAGGCCGAACCGCTACCAGAACGCGAAGACGGCGTCCGCGCCCCCCTCGCGGGCGCCGTCACAGTCCGCTCCCTGAGCTTCTCGTACACGAAAGACAGCCCCGACGTGCTCAGCAACATCAGCTTCGACGTGACACCAGGGCAGAAAATTGCCGTCGTCGGCACCTCAGGCTGCGGGAAGAGCACACTCGGCAAGATCCTCACCGGCTTGTACGAGCCTACGTCCGGCTCGCTGCTCCTGGACGGCGTCCCGCTGCAGGCCTACCATCGCTCGTCTCTCTACGACCAGATCGGATACGTACCGCAGGAGATCGCCCTGGAAAACAGGAGCGTGCTCGACAACATCAAAATGGACCGGGACGCCACGGACGACGACGTCGCCGCAGCAGCCCAGGCAGCCCAGATCCACGACGAGATCACGCGCATGCCCATGGGCTACCAGACACTCGTGTCAGAACTCGGGGCCAACTTCTCCGGCGGCCAGCGCCAGCGGCTCGCACTCGCACGCGCCATCCTCAAGAAACCACGGATCCTGGTACTGGACGAAGCGACCAGTTCCCTTGACCTCATGAACGAAACCCTGATCTCCGAATACCTCAGCCGCCAATCCTGCACCCGGATCGTCATCGCCCACCGGCTCACCACCGTCCTCGACGCAGACCAGATCCTCGTACTGGACGCCGGCCACATCGCCGAACGCGGCACACACCGCGAACTCATGGAAGCAGAAGGCCACTACCGGACGCTGTTCGACTCCCAGATCTTCTCCAGCAGCCCGAGCTACTGATCGGCCAGCCCAGGAAACACCGGATGACTTTCAGCGAATTTCAACGTCCACCGAGCAGGAGGCATGACAATGGAACGCATGAGCGGACGGTCGGGCAGGTCCGGATCGGTACAAGGCCTTGTCGTCGGGCTGGCAATGCTGACGGTGGCGCTGGGCGCGGTCAGCGTGCAGCTGACCGGGTCAACGCGGAACATCGCCGCATCGATCATTACCGCCGCCATCGTGGTGTGCGTGATCCTGCTAGGCGTGAGAATCTTCTCCCGCCGAGCCGGCGAATGAAGCCAGGAACGCCTGCTCGCTGTTCTGCTCCGTAGCGCTGCTGACGTAGGCGATCAGGCACTGACAGGCGTCCGATGACCGTCAACGGCACCGCCTGACAGTGAAGCCGAGCATGGTGCCTGTTATCTGGTCCGAGGGGGGCTGGTCTGTGCGAGCATGCCGTCTGCACATCACAGGCGCCAGCGGCACCGGCACCACATGCCTGGGACAAGCCATCGCCGACCAGTGGTCGGTACCCCACGCGGATGCCGACTTCTGGGAACCCAGTACACCGCCCTACACCACGAAACACCCCGAGGCCGAGCGGATCTCCCTGATGCGGCAGATCTTCCTTCCCCGCCCCAGCTGGGTACTCTCCGGGGCCGTCATGGGCTGGGGCGATGAGTTGCGCCCCTACTTCGACGCCCTGGCCTACCAGGCCCTCCCCCTGGCCCGAGCCACCCAGATCCACGGCCTTGCCGAGGGCATCGAGACCCGGCTGCGCGCGGCCAAAGCTGCCGGTGGGTAAGACAAACGAACCACCCGCCCAGCCGCCACGCGACGCGCAGCGTCCGGAACTGGCCCGTCGATGTACACGCCCGCCCAGAACCCGACCGCCGGTACGACGCGCACCTCGTCGAGCCCGTGCGCCGCGGCGAGTGCAGCCAGGTCGGCGGTGTCGCGGTCGTCGACGGAGGTGGTGGTGTCGCCGGGCAGAATCAGCATCCTGCGCCCGGCTGCCTCCGCATACCCATGACGAGTGGGCCCACCGGTCGGTGCTGCCTGAGGAGTCCCGGCCCTTGCTCGCCGGCCGCGGCTGGGGGCCGGAGCACACCTGGGTCCTTGACCTGCAGACCAGCGAGGGCGCGCTGTTCCTTCTCGGGGGCCTGGCCGCAGCGGACCTGAACAAGACCCGGATCTGGGTGTGCCCGCTGTTCGAGCCGATGCTCACCTGGCTCTACGCCCAATACCGCTTGCACCCCGACACCTGGTGGGAGCGGCTGCCCGCCCGCATCGACCTCGACGGCGTCCCTCTGCAACTACGCGGCTACCGCCGGCCAGGCCCGCACGAACGCCCCGGCGTAGCCGCCCTGCACGGCGCGGGCACGTCGCCGCAGGTCACAGCCAGCATCGTCGGCGCCGTGAGGTGGAGGGTGAGCGTGTGCTTCGATGACGGGACCATCCGCCCGGCCGAGGCCGCGACCCCGTAGCACCCCTCGGTAAATCGGCGATTGACCATCCGGCGACGCCGCGGCTGAAAGCATCCAACACGGCCGCGCAGTAGACCCAACCCTCCTTCGTGCGGTGCTGGGTGATGTCGCGGGCCCAGAGCCGGTCTGGGCGGTCGGCCATTGAACTGGCGGTTCACCAGGTCCGGGTTGGGTGTCGCAGCGGGATTCCTGACCGTGCAGCCGTATCTTCGGCGGCGGAAGATTCCCTGCAGGCAGGCAGCCCGGGGCAAGCTCAGGCGAGGTTCGCTGTTTCGGCGGGTGACTGTCGCGAGTTTCATCCTTTCAGCGATCCGTGGTCGAGGATTCCGTCGTTCTCGCGGGCGAGATGGAGATAGCGATTCAGCGCGGTCCCATAGGTGTCGACCTTGCTCGGGTCTTCGATGATGGTCTGGGTGAGACCTCTGCAGCGGAGAACGCGGCCAGAGACGAGCTGAACGCGCAGTCCTTCCTGGACGCCGGTTTGACCAGAAGGCCCGAAGGTCTCAATGTCGCCCCAAGGTATGCGAGGGGAACTCAGATAGTTGCGGATGATGATCCCCCGGGGATACACGCCCACTCCCAGTCGCGCCACTCTGAGCAGCAAGTACAGGGACGGAAGGATGATGGCCACCCCGAACCCGAGGCCGGCACGGTCCAGGGGGCTGAGGTTCTCCCGGATGATCAATCCGCCGAGGGCAAGGCAGAGCACGGCGAACAGCGATACGGCGATCATGGTTTTCTTCCGGTAGAGAAACCTGATTCTGGTTCCCATCTGCACGGTCTCCCATAATAGTGAGCCTTTGCCTGGCCGGCGGTCATGGTTGTGCAGGACGCGAAACCCTGTCCCTTGAGTACCCACCCGGCACCCTTGCCGATGTCCTGGGTGACTATTTTCCCGATGAACGCGCCGCCGATGCCGAATCCGGCTCCGAACCCGATGACATCGGCGAAAGCGTCCGCGCGGTCTTGAGCTGGGGGATATCGTGGCCGGATGCGGTCTGCGTCAGGTCGCATCGCCCGGACCGCGCGCCCGGGGCCTCAGGCGGTCAGCCGGGGCTGGAATCGGAGGACTCGGCAATGACCCGTGCACGTACAGTGATGTCGTTTTTGCTCGGATTTTCACTAATAGGCGCTGCTGTGCCGACGGCGGCGGGTGCCGCGCCGGCGGCCGCGACGGTCAGGGTCGGCTCGACGATCGTGGACGTCGCCGCGGCCGCCAGCTGGAAGCCCGAGACGTGGGAGTCGGAGTTCCGCTACCTCCAGGAGGCCGGGCTCACCGAACTCGTCTTGTCCTCGGCGCTGACGAAGAACGACGCGACCGGCACCACCACCGCCTACTACCCGGCAGGGATCGCTAACGTCACCCGCGCCACCGGGCCAGACGGCACGCCTGTCGATGTCGTCGCTCTCACGCTGCGCCAGGCCCGCAAGTACGGGATGAAGGTCTGGCTGGGCACCTACACCGACGGCAAGAGCTGGTTCACCTACGACGACAAGACCGGTGCCTCCCGGGCCAAAGCCAACCAGGCGATCACCCAGACGGTGATGGGCGAACTCGACAGGAAGTACGGCTCCTACAAGGACGTGGTCCGAGGCTGGTACCTGTCGTCGGAGATCTCCTCGCACTGGGCGTGGTTCTGGACGGCGAGGGCTGCGCTCACCCAGTACTACAAGGACCTCACCGGCACGGCCCGGACGCTGACACTGACGCAGCGGACGATGATCGCGCCGTTCTACAACGTCCACGCCCTCCCCAGCCCGGACCTGTGGCGAGACCTGTGGGTCCCCGCGCTGACCGCAGCGACGGTCGACGTGGTCGCCCTGCAGGACGGCACCGGCGACGTGATCGACGAGAAGGGCAAACCGATCCTGCTCACGCCCGCGGAGGAACGCCGGCACCTGGAGACGAAATACCAGGCGACCCGGGCCGCGATCGACAAGGCGAACGCCAGCCGAGGCGTGACGGGCAAGCCCGACGCCACCGTCCTCTGGGCTGACCTGGAGTTCTACAACTCCACCGGCTGGCCCAAGCCCATCGGCGACATCGCCTCGGTGGTCGAAACCATCCGCAACGACGTCACCGGCTACACCTCCTGGAGCTTCACCCACCAGACCAGCCCGAACAGCACGAACAAGGGGATCTACCACCGGCCGTTCGTCACGTGGAACACCACCGGCACCCTGCCCGCGGCCCCCGTGCAGACCCCGCCCGGGCTGACCACCACCAGCACCGGAGTGTCCTGGCAGCCGTCACAACCAGCCCCAGGCAACGCCCTGTCCCACTACCGGATCTCCACCTCCGGCAACGTCCTCCTCGACCTCGTCTACGACAAGCTCACCTTCGACACGAACCAGCCCTGCGTCAAGATCGAAGCCGTCGACACCATCGGCAACCGATCCGGCACCGCCACGAACTGCACTAGCTAGGCTGGCCGCGAACAGGTCCTACCGTCTCCCGCTCACCTCCGAGAGCCTGATGAACGTCACCATCCGGCGGGCCTGGCCGCCGAGCTCGACCCAGACGAAGGACGGACGGCCGACGACGACAGCCATGAACACCCGGGTGGCACGAACGGCGTGCGGCCCCTCGCCAGAAAATCCGGCGAGGGGCCGCACGCTGCTAGCCCAGGCGGCCGGCTTGCCAGCGATCGACCTGGCAAGCCGGCGAACGGAGGATCATGAAGAATCAGGTCTGGCGGTCATGGGGATGGAACATGATCACCGCTTCGCCACCCCTAGTCTTTGCTTTGATCGGAGTGCTGGGAATCTCCATGGGCAGCGGGTGGCCGGAGCGCATATTCATGCTGGCTATTCTTGCGGTTTCCGCGCTAAAAGATGTTTCATAACTCCGGGATGTCTTGCGCTGCAAGGCGTCCCGGATGTGTTTCAGGTGGTGGCTGCGAGGTTGTGCATGTGTGCGATGGCGCGTATCGCGTGCCAGAGGCCGTCGTGTTTGAGGCGGCAGTCGCGGAGGATTTTCCAGTCTTTGAGGCGGCCGATGACGTGCTCGATGCGTGCTCTGACCTTGCGGTGGGCGGTGTTGTCGGACTCTTGGGCGGGCAGCAGGGCGCGGCCTGCGCGGCGGCGGTGCGGGATGATCGCGCCGGTGCCGTGATAGG
>NZ_KB903819.1 GCF_000379825.1 Longispora albida DSM 44784 | reverse complement strand
TTACCCAGCACCGCAATCAAGAATGTTTCGCGTCCACTATCCGGTTCTGGAAAAACAACCACCAAACCATCGGGGTTCACCAGCAGGTGAGAACCCGGACCAGGTTTGGGGTTGGTTCCGCAGGGTTACGGCGGTCATAGCGAAGGGGAAACGCCCGGTAACATTCCGAACCCGGAAGCTAAGCCCTTCAGCGCCGATGGTACTGCCCCGGGGACGGGGTGGGAGAGTAGGACACCGCCGGACATCTTTTCAACGCTGGCCTGGTACTCACACTTGTGGGTACCAGGCCAGCGTTTTTTGCGTGTGCACTATCTGGGGCGTTGATCGCAAGGGATTTGCCAATACCTGACAAGCCGCGTACACGATCTTTCATCGGCTGTTATGGGTGTAACACCCCTTTGTCTCCTTACGATAGGGAGCACCCATGAAACGATCCCTCGCGGCTGGGGGAGCGCTGGTCTTCGCGGCCGCGTTCCTCTCGGCGTTGCCCCAGGTGGCCAGCGCCGGGCCTCAGCTGTCCCTCGCTGACCGGGCACTCGCTCACGTCAGCGGTACTCATAGCGCTGCGATCAACGCCGCTCCTGGTGAGGCGTACCAGGCTGGGCGGAGTGTCGTGGACCCGGACGGCACGTCGCATGTGCGGTTCACGCGGACGTACCAGGGCCTGCCGGTTCTTGGTGGTGATTTTGTCGTCCACAGTGGCCGGGGCGGTGAGTTCCGGGGTGCGACGAGCGGGCTCACGCAGCCGTTGACCGTCGGGACCAGGGCGGGTGTCGCGGCTCCTGGTACGGGTGGGCGGCTGGTTGTCGACGCCTACGACGGTACGGGGCGGCTGGCCTGGGAGACCGTTGTCAGTGGAGCGGCCGCCGACGGGCAGACGCCGAGCAGGCTGCACGTGGTGACCGATGCCGGTACCGGGAAGGTGATCCGGACTTTTGATGAGGTGAAGACGCTCGGCGGGCGGGCCGGTGGCCCGGGCGGGAGTGACGGGGCGGCGATGGTCGCAGGTACCGGAAATAGCATCTACTCCGGGACCGTGACAGTCGACACGACCTTGAGCGGCAGCACCTATTCCATGGTGGACCCCTCGCACGGCAACGGCTCGACCTGCGACATGAACCAGGGCAGCAGCACCTGCACGACGTTCACCGACGCGGACAACGTCTGGGGTAATGGCACCCAGACCAGCAGGCAGTCCGCGGGTGTCGATGCGCACTACGGTGCCGCGCTGACCTACGACTACTTCAAGAATGTCCACGGGCGGAACGGCATCTTCGGTAACGGTGCTGGTGTCCCGAGCCGCGTGCACTTCGGCAGCAACTACATCAACGCCTTCTGGAACGGGTCGACCATGACCTACGGCGACGGCCAGAGCAACCAGCGCCCGCTGGTCGCGATCGACGTGGCCGGTCACGAGATGGGTCACGGGGTCACGGACAACATCATCCCGGGTGGGCTCACGTACTCCGGCGAGTCGGGCGGGCTCAACGAGTCGGCGTCCGACATCTGGGGCAACATGGTGGAGTTCTACGGCGGCAACGCCAACGACCCTGGTGACTACACCGTTGGCGAGAAAATCAACATCTTCGGCAACGGGAACCCGCTGCGCTGGATGTACGACCCGAAGCTCGACGGGTCCTCGAAGAACTGCTGGTACGACGGGATCGGCAACATCGACGTGCACTACTCGTCGGGCGTCGGGAACCTCGCGTACTTCTTCCTGGCCGAGGGCAGCGGTAACACCCCGTACGGGAACGCGCCGCTGTGCGCGGGTGCCCAGCCGGTGACCGGGCTCGGCCGCGCGAAGGCGGAGAAGATCTGGTACCGGGCGATGGACATCTACTTCACAAGCTCCACGAAGTACGTGTCCGCGGGCAACAGCAACGACTCGCGGGCGGCGACGCTGTCGGCGGCCACCGACCTGTACGGGTACTGCTCGGCGGAGTACAAGACGGTGCAGGCGGCCTGGGCGGGTGTGAACGTCGCGGGCGAGGACCTGCCGTGCACCACGCCTGCGGCGGGTACACTGCGCGACTACAACGGCGATGGGCGAGCGGACCTGGCGCTGACGGGTGGCGCGGGCTGGTCGACGATCCCGGTCGCGTTCTCGAACGGGAACGGCACGTTCAACGTGACGAACAGCGGGGTCGCGAACTTCCCCGGCTGGGCTGCGGTGGCGAATGTCCAGGCCGTGTACGGCGACTTCAACGGTGACGGGCGTGCTGACATCGCGTTGTCGGGCGGTGCTGGGTGGTCGACGGTTCCGGTCGCGTTCTCGAATGGGAACGGGACGTTCAGCGTGACGAACAGCGGGGTCGCGAACTTCCCGAGCTGGGCAACGGTTTCCGGCGCGAAGCTGGTTGCCGCTGACTTCAATGGGGATGGTCGTGCGGACCTGGCGTTGACGGGTGGCGCGGGGTGGTCGACAGTGCCGGTGGCGTTCTCGAATGGGAACGGGACGTTCAATGTGACGAACAGCGGGGTCGCGAACTTCCCGAGCTGGGCTGCCACGGCCAACGTGAAGGCTGTCGCGGGCGACTTCAACGGGGACGGGCGCTCGGATCTCGCGCTGACTGGTGGTGCTGGCTGGTCGACGGTTCCGGTGGCCTTCTCGAACGGAAACGGGACGTTCAGTGTGACGAACAGTGGCGTGGCGAACTTCCCGAGCTGGGCTGCCACCGCCAACGTCAAGGTTGCGGCTGGCGACTACAACGGCGATGGGCGTGCGGATCTGGCGTTGTCGGGTGGCGCGGGGTGGTCGACAGTGCCTGTGGCGTTCTCGAACGGGAACGGCACGTTCAGCGTGACGAACAGTGGCGTGGCGAACTTCCCGAGCTGGGCAACGGTTTCCGGTGCGAAGCTCGCGTCGGGTGACTTCAACGGTGATGGGCGAGCGGACCTGGCGCTCGCGGGCGGCGCTGGCTGGTCCACCGTGCCGGTCGCGTTCTCGAACGGGAACGGGACGTTCACCATCACGAACAGTGGTGTGGCGAACTTCCCGGGCTGGGCTGCTACCGCCAGCGTGAAGCTGGTCTAGGAGCTCTGCCGCGATGCCCGGGTTGCTGTGGCAGCCCGGGCATCGCGCGTCTGGGCGCGTTCTGTTCAGGTAGACAGCCAGGAGCTGACCAGGGCGGTGACGATGGTGCCTGCCCGGTTGGTGAGGTGGATGTGGTCGACGAGGAGCTGGCGGCCCGCGCGGTCCGCTATCTCGTCCCAGCTGCGGCCGAGTATGTAGTGCTGGGTCGCGGCCGTAAGCGCCAGGGGGAAACTGAAGTCGTATGGGCTGCGGGTGGCGGGGTGCTCGGACAGGTAGGCCGTCATGTTCTCGTTGACAGGTAGGTACGTGAGCGTGAAGCGGGTGGCTGTTTCGCGGATGACGGCGTTGTACTCGTGGAGTTTCCGGTTCATCGGGCCGGTGAGGTCTTCGCCCAGCGGCGGCAGGGACATGAGGGCTATCCGCGCGCCCGAGGGTGCGAGCTTCGTGACGATGCCTTCCAGGTTGGTCCGGTAGGTGGTGGGCGGGACCCCGTTACGGACGTCGTTGGCGCCGATGAGGATCGTGACTGCGGCGGGACTGCAGGCTGTGATGGACGGGATCCGGGCCAGGAGGTCCGCGCTGGTGCTGCCGTTGACGCCAGCATTGACGAACTCGTAGGCGGGGTGCTGGGTGCGCAGGGTGCCGACCCAGTCGGCCCCGAGGGCGCCTTGTGTCGCACTCGCGCCGGCTGTGACCACGATGGGCAGCCGGGGGCTGGCAGCGGGACAGGCTTGGGCTGGCGGGTTCGTGGCTGGGCGGGCGAAGGCCAGGTAGCCTGCGGTTCCTGCCAGGGCGAGCGCTCCGGTGAGTACACCAGCCAGGAAGATGGCCAGCGTCGTGAGCAGCCGTCGTTTCGGCGGTGGCTGCCGCATGGTCAGTACTGCCGGTTCTGGGTGGCGAAAGTGCTGATCAGGTCGGCGATCATGGTGGCGCCCCGGTTGTTGAGGTGGATCGTGTCCGTGGTCAGGCGCAGGCCCCGGGAACGGGAGATGCTGTCGAAGCTCCGGCGGAGGACGAAGTGCTGCGTTGCCGCCGTGGCGGCGAGCAGGACTCCGGGGCGGAAGGCCGTGCGGGGCTGCTGGTGGTGGGTGCGCAGGTAGTCCAGCATCTGCTCGAAGAGTGGCAGGTAGGTGGCCCCGTGTTCGGTGGCCACCTCGCGGACGATCGCGGCGTACGTGGCTGCCAGCTGGTTCGGCGTCGAGCCGGGGTCCTCGCCGATGACGGGCGGGGACAGGAGGGCCACGCGGGCGTGGGTGCTGGCGTGGAGGCGGCTGACGATCGCGGACAGGTTCTCGCGGTACGTGGCGGCGGTGGGGGCACTGGTGAGCTTCCAGCGCTTGCGGAGCGAGGCGGCGTCCTTGGCGGACAGCGCGGACCGCAGGTCGTTGGTACCGATGAGGACAGTGACGATGTCGGGGTCGGAGTCGATCACCTCGCCGATGCGGGCGCGGAGGCCGGACGAGAGCTCGTAGTTCACCCCCGCGCTGGTGACGTCCCAGCCGCCCACGCCGGCCGGCCGTTCGCGGAGCATCTGGACGTAGTCGGCGCTGACCTGGGCGCGGGTGAGGCTGTCCCCGGTACACACGATCTTCATAGCTGTCACCCTCTTGGTTAGTGAGTGCTTACTCACCACTACGATGGTGAGTAAGCACTCACCCCGTCAAGAAGGTGTGACCGTGACAACACGCGACAGGATCCTGGACGCAGCGGCCGAGGTGATCGGACGGCTCGGGCTGGCGAAGACGACCACCAGGGAGATCGCCCGGGTGGCCGGTTTCGCCGAGGCGACCATCTACAAGAACTTCCGGGACAAGGAGGACCTGGTCACGCGGGTGCAGCTGGAGCGGATGCCGTCGTTCTTCCGGCTGGTACAGGGGCTGCCGGGGCGGGTCGGGCAGGGCACTGTGCTCGGGAACCTGACCGAGTTCACCGAGGCGGCGCTGGAGCACTACCGGCAGACGTTCCCGATGGCCGCGTCGCTGTTCGCCGAGCCCCGCCTGCTGGCGGCCCAGCGGGAGGCACTCCGGAAGGTCAACGGCGGGCCGCACCTGGCGAACGACGGCCTGGCGGCCTACCTGCGGGCCGAGCAGGAACAGGGCCGGATCGGCCCGGAGGCCCAGCCGGACGCGGCAGCCGCGCTGCTGATCGGGGCCTGCTTCCAGCGGGCGTTCCTCGACCACTTCGCCGGGGTGGACGTGGCGCCGGCCGGGCCCGGGGCCGCCGACCTGGCGAGGGCTGCCGTGGAGGGATTCGGGCTGGCCAGCTAGCTCGGCGTGGCTAGTCAGCCAGGTTCCGGTCGCGGGTTTCGGGGAGCTTGAGGACACAGAGGAGGCTGAGGACGGCCATCGCCGCCAGGTACAGGGCGACGGAGGACGAGCCGTGGGTGGTCTGGAGGCGGGTCGCGACGATCGGGGGGAGTGCCCCGCCGACCACGCCGCCGAGGTTGTACGCGAGGCCGGCGCCGGTGTAGCGGCAGGCGGTCGTGAACAGCTCGGGGAGGACGGCGCCCATGACCCCGTAGCCGAAGCCGGCCACGCCGAGGGTGCCGGCTAGGGCGAGCAGCACGAGCCACGGGTCGGCGGTGTCGAGGAGCGGGAAGAGGACGAAGGCCCAGCAGAACGCGCCGGTGTAGCTGAGCAGGAGCACGCGGCGGCGGCCGTAGCGCTGGCCGAAACCCGCGCCCCACCACGTCGCGAGGCCCTTGGCGGCGATCGCGGCCATGGCGAGCACGAGGACGAGGCTGCGGTCGAGGCCGAGGACAGTGGTGGTGTAGGCGAGGCAGTACGCGGTCGCGGTGTAGAAGAAGGTGTACTGCACGACCATCGCCCCGCTGCCCAGGAGCAGCTCGCGCCACTGGTGCCGGACGACCGTCCTGAGGGGACTGGCGACGGGGGCCGAGGCGGCGAACACGGGTGTTTCGAGGACCTTGAGGCGGACGTACAGACCTGCCATGACGAGGGTGGCGCTGAGCAGGAACGGGATCCGCCAGCCCCAGGCCAGGAACGCCTCCGGGCTCACGGCCAGCGTGACGGCCAGGAACACGGCGTTGGCGGCGATGAAGCCGACGGTCGGGCCGAGCTGGGGGAAGACGGCGTACAGGCCGCGTTTGGCCTGTGGCGCGTGCTCGGCGGCCAGCAGCGCGGCCCCGCCCCACTCGCCGCCCAGCCCGAAGCCCTGGAGGAAGCGGAGCACGACCAGGATCACGGGGGCCGCGATGCCGATCGAGGTGTACCCGGGCAGCAGGCCGATCGCGAACGTCGCCGCGCCCATCAGGAGCAGCGCGCCGACCAGGGTGCTCTTGCGGCCGTAGCGGTCTCCGAAGTGGCCGAACACCACAGAGCCCAGCGGGCGGGAGGCGAAGGCGACGGCGTACGTGGAGAAGGAGGCGAGGGTGCCGCTCAGCGGGTCGAGGGCCGGGAAGAAGACCTGGCCGAAGACGAGCGCGGCCGCGATGCCGTACGCGAAGAAGTCGTAGAACTCGATCGTCGTGCCGGCGAAACTGGCGACGGCGAGGCGGCGCAGGCTGGTGGTCTGCTGCTGGTCAAGAATCACGACCGGACAATACCGGCATATGACTACATGCAGGGCGGCCGGGCGCGGGGTGCGTCCCGTGCCCGGCCACGCTGCCGTGGCGGGTCAGGCGGCCGGTGCCGCCTGGGGGCCGCCGTGCTTGTAGCCGTGCGTGCGGTGCCGGTAGCCGTGGTGCCTGCGGCCGTGGCACGATCCGCCCCGGAAGTGCGGATAGCCGAAGCCGCCGTGCCGGTACCAGTGCCGCTTCTTCGCGATCGCCAGCCCGATCAGCACGATCGGGATCAGCGGCCAGAAGAAGTGGCCGGTCGCGGCCACCCCGCCGATCAGCGCGCCGAGCAGCACGAGACCGGCCGAAGCCTTGTACCGTCCCCACCTCCTCCGGGCGGCCGTGGCCTCCGGGGTGCGCCAGTGCAGCGCGCGCGGCAGGTCGGTGAGCACGGCGTCGAGCTCGTGCCGGTACCTGGCCGCGTACACCACGGCCTCGCGTTCCTCGGCTTCCTCCAGGGTGAGCATGCCCTCGGCGAGCGCCGTGCGCAGGACCGAGATGACCCGTTCGCGTTCCGTGGTGGACACGCGCACCGGGCCGGGCTCCTCGAACATGGTGACCTCCTCGTGACTCCTGCCCAGTGTGCGGAGCGGGAGGGGCCTGCCGCGCCGGCTGGGGGACGGCACCTCGGCTACTCCCGGGGGAGTACGCAGCGTGCTGTCCGTGCACTCCCTGGAGCTGACGCGGGGCACAGCCGGGCTGGCTACGCTGCGAGGGTGCACCGGAACCACCCGCGCGGGCCCAGGCGTGAGCCCAGACAGCGGCGGCCTCATCCCAGGCCGTACGCGTACCAGCCGTGGCGGATTCCGCGCCCGCCGTCGTGGCGGCTGCACAAGCTCCCGATCGTCGTCGCGATCATCCAGGTGGCTGGGGCGAGCTGGGCTCCGGTCGCGGGGCACCGGCCGCTGGACGTCGCCGGGTACGCGCTGCTGGTCCTGTCGGCCCTGGTGCTCTACGCCGGTCGGGCGCACTACGCGATCCCGATGCCGGTCGCGCTGGCCGCGACGGGGGGTTATCTGGCGCTGGACTATCCGCGCGGGCCGGTCGCCGCCGGGTACCTGATAGCGCTTTTTCTCACTGTCCATACTGGACACAAAAGGCTGGCCTGGCCGCTGGCTGTTCTTGGAAGTGCCCTCTACGTCTACCTTGAGGGCAAGTGGCTGGCTGGCATCCTGATCCCGATCGGGGTGATCCTGGCCGGGGAGCTGTTCCGCGCGCAGCGGCTGCGGTTCATCGAGATCGCCAAGACCCGCGCCGAGGAGCACAAGCGGCAGTCGAGCGACGAGCGGCTGCGGATCGCCCGCGAGCTGCACGACGTCATCGCGCACAACATCTCCCTGATCAATGTGCAGGCGGGCGTCGCGCTGCACCTGCTCGACGGCAACCCGGAACAGGCGCGCGAGGCGCTGACCGTGATCAAGGCCGCGAGCAAGGAAACGTTGCAGGAGCTGCGTTCGACCCTGGGCATGCTGCGGCGGGTGGACGAGGAGGCACCGCGTGCGCCAGCGCCCGGGCTGGCCCGGCTGGAGGAGCTGCTCGGCCGGCTCGCCGTGTCGGGGCTCGACGTCCGGCTGGCCGTCACGGGCGAACCCCGGGACCTGCCGGACAGCGTGGATCTCGCCGCTTTCAGGATCGCCCAGGAAGCACTGACCAATGTGTACCGGCACGCGGAGGTCAGCACGGCACGCCTCAACGTCGGCTACGAACCGGGAGCCGTGACGGTGGAAGTACTCGACGACGGGGCCGGCGGGCTGGCCAGTGAAGGGAACGGGCTGACGGGCATGCGGGAACGGGCGGAGGCGCTCGGCGGTACCTTGGTCGCCGGGCCACGAGCCGAAGGAGGATTCCGGGTGTACGCGAGGCTGCCGTCATGACGGATGTGGTCCGGGTACTGCTGGCCGACGACCAGGCGCTGGTGCGGGCCGGGTTCCGGGCGCTGCTCGCCGCGCAGGAGGGCATTGAGGTGGTGGCCGAGGCCCCGGACGGGGCGGAGGCCGCGCGGCTGGCGGTCACGTACCAGCCGGACGTGGTGCTGATGGACATCAGGATGCCGGGCACGGACGGGCTCGCCGCGACCCGGCTGATCTGCGCCGACCCGGCCCTGGCCGCCGTGCGGGTGGTCATCCTCACCACGTTCGAGCTCGACGAGTACGTCTTCGAGGCCGTCAGGTCCGGGGCGAGCGGCTTCCTGGTCAAGGACACCGAGCCCGCCGACCTGATCCAGGCGGTACGGGTGGTGGCCAGGGGCGACGCGCTGCTGTCGCCCGGAGTCACCCGCAAGCTCATCGCCGAGTTCGCCAGCAGGTCCCGGCCCCGGTCCGCGCCGCCGTCAGCCAGCCTCGACGTGCTCACCGACCGTGAGCGCGAGGTGATGGCCCTCGTCGCCGGCGGGCTGACCAACGAGGAGATCGCGGCGAAGCTGTTCGTCTCCCCGGCCACGGCCAAGACCCACGTGTCGCGGGCGATGGTGAAGCTCGGCGCGCGGGACCGGGCCCAGCTGGTGATCTGGGCGTACGAGTCGGGCCTGGTGCAGCCGGGCTGGTCCTGACCAGGCGGCCCTGGGCCGGCGGTAGGGTTCCGTCATGATCGGGGACGGGGAGACGGCGAGCGGCAGCGTCACGACGGTTCTGCGGGTCGGTGACACCATCCGCCGGCCGTGCGGGCGGTGGACGCCGGTGGTGCACGCGCTGCTGGCCCACCTGGAGAGCGCCGGGTTCACCCGCGCGCCCCGGGCGCTCGGGATCGACGCCGAGGGCCGCGAGATCCTGTCGTTCCTGCCGGGCGAGACGGCGCGGCGGCCGTGGCCACCGGCCCTGACCGAGCCCTCCGGGATCGTCGCGCTGGCCACGTGGCTCGCCGAATACCACGCCGCTGTCCGTGACTTCCGCCCGCCGGCGGGCGCTGACTGGTTCGTACCCGGCCTGACCTGGCGGGAAGGGCAGATCATCCGGCACGGCGACCTCGGCCCGTGGAACTCCGTGTGGCAGGGAACGGAGCTGGCCGGCTTCATCGACTGGGACTTCGCCGAACCCGGCGAGCCGATCGAGGACCTCGCACACCTGGCCTGGTACGCGGTCCCGCTGCGCGGCCCGGCTCCCGGTGCCCGCGAGCGCCTCGAACTACTGTGCTCCGTCTACGGCGCCGAACCGGTCGCTGTGCTCGACGCGCTGGCCGGGTTGCAGCGGCGGGAGCGGGAGCGGATCGTGCGGCTCGGTACCGAGGGAATCGCGCCCTGGGACTCGTTCCTGGAGCGCGGTGACGTGCGGCAGATCGACGCCGAGGCTGCCTGGCTCGCAGGTAACCGGGAATCTCTCCTGTGATGGCGGATGGCCGCCAGTCCATACAGGACTGACGGCCATCCGGGTGTCGCTTACTGCGCGGTGCTTACTTCGCGGCGTCGACGCCGAACGTCTTGGCGATGTCGTCGAGGATGAAGTGGGCGCCCTGGACGGACACGGACGTCATCCACAGTTCGTCCTTGACCTCGGTGACGTGCTTGTCCTGCACGCCCTTGAGACGCTGCCACAGCGGGTTCGCCTCGAACTTGGCCTTGCGGTCGGCACCGCCGGCGTAGGTGGTGACGAAGATGTAGCTGGCGTCGGCGAGGCCGATCTGCTCCTCGCTGATCTCGACGGCGAAGGTGTCCTTGGCCTGCGCGTCGGGCCGCTTGAGGCCGGCGTCCTTGAGGACGATGCCCGCGAAGCTGCTGTGCGCCATGAGGCGGGTCGGGCCGTCGACGAACCGGACGACCGAGATCGTCGGGTTCGAAGCCTTGGCGTTGACCGCGTCGCCGATCTTCTTGGCCCGCGCCTCGTAGGCGCCGAGCTTGTCAGCCGCCTTCTTCTCCTCGCCCAGTGCCTGGCCGAGGAGCTTGACGTTGTCCTTCCAGATCGGGCCGGTGGTCTTCACGAACACCGTCGGCGCGATGGCCTTGAGCTTGTCGTACAGCGCGTCGTGGCGCACCGTGGCCGACACGATCAGGTCCGGCTTGAGGGAGGCGATCAGCTCCAGGTTCGGGTTGTCGAGCGGCCCGATGTCCTTGGTGTCCTTCACCGCCGCGCCCAGGTAGTCCGGGAACGTCTTCTGGTTGCGGTAGGACGCGATCCCGCCGACCAGCGGCCGCTCCAGGAGGACGACGGCCTCCACGAGGCTGTTGTCGAGGGCGATGATCCGCTGCGGCTTGGCCTTCAGCTCCGTCGTGCCCTTGTCGTGGGTGACCGTGCGGGGGAACACCGAGGTGGTGTCGGCGGCCGCGCTGCTCGTACCGGCGGCCGGCTTGTCACCGTCCTTGGTGTTACCGCAGGCGGCAAGGCTGGCGGCCAGGGCCAGGCCGGTCAGGCCGATGGCGAACCGGCCAGCGGCCGAACGCGCGAAACGCGACATGCGAAGAACTCCTCAGGTAAGGCTGTCCTTATGAATCCGGGTGAGGTTAGCCTCGCCTGACTTCGACTCTCAAGCCGGCCCCGGCCCGCGGGGCCAACCCGTCGCCGGCCATCGATGTGACGCCGGCCCTGACCTCGGCTCAGGGGGCCTTGGTCAGATGGGTCACACTCTTCGCTGATCCCTTGTGGACTTCGCCCGCCGTGTGCTTAACCCTGCCAACCGGGATCACAATGGGCGTACCGGCCACCGGGCACGTCATCACCTGGCAGTCCAGTTCGAACACGTCGCGGACCAGCTCCGGAGTGACCACCTCCGACGGCCGCCCGGCCGCGACCACCTCCCCGGCGCGCATCGCCACGAGGTGGTCGGCGTACCGGCAGGCCTGGTTCAGGTCGTGCAGCACCATCACGATCGTCGTGCCGTGCTCGCGGTTGAGTTCCGTGACGAGTTCGAGGACGTCGACCTGGTACCCGAGGTCGAGGTACGTCGTCGGCTCGTCGAGCAGGAGCACCTCGGTGTCCTGGGCCAGGGCCATCGCGATCCACACCCGCTGGCGCTGCCCGCCGGACAGCTCGTCGAGCGTCCTCTCCCCGAGCTCGGTGGCGCCGGTCGCGGCCAGTGCCCGGTCGACGATGGACTCGTCGGCACCCGACCACTGCCGCCACCAGCGCTGGTGCGGGGTCCGGCCCCGGGCGACCAGGTCGCGGACCGTGATCCCGTCCGGGGCGATCGGCGCCTGGGGGAGCAGGGCCAGGCGCAGCGCGAACTCCCTGGCCGGCAGGTCACGGACCGGGCTGCCGTCGAGCAGCACCGAACCGGCGGACGGCGTCAGCAGCCGCGACAGCGCGCGCAGTGCCGTGGACTTGCCGCACGCGTTCGGGCCGACGAGCACGCTGACCTTCCCGGACGGCAGGTCGAGGTCGAGGCCGGACGCGACGGTCCGCTCGCCGTACCGCAGGGTCAGGTCCTTACCGGTGAGCGCGGCCATCTCAGCCTCCCGTCCCGAGCCGGTTGGCCCGTAGCAGCAACCACATCAGGTACGGGGCGCCGACCGCGCCCGTCACGACGCCGACCGGCAGCTCGATCGGCTCGAACACCAGCCGGGCGGCCAGGTCGGCACCGAGGAGCAGCGCGGCGCCGACGCATCCGCTGGCCAGCAGCGGCACGCTCGCCGTCCCCGCGAGCCGCTTGGCGATCTGCGGGGCGGCCAGCGCCACGAACGACACCGGGCCCGCCGCGGCGGTCGCGATCGCGGCGAGCACGACGCCGGCCAGCAGCAGGATCATCCGGGCGCGGTGTACCGGGACGCCGAGGCCGAGCGCTGTGTCCTCTCCGTACTGGAGAAGCTGGTACGGCCTGCTCAGCGCGAGCACCACGGGCACCACCACCGCGAGCGCGATCCCGGCCCACCAGGAGTGCTCGAAGCCCCGGCCGTTCAGGCTGCCGGTCAGCCACACCATCGCCCGCGAGGCCTGGTCGATGTCGGCACGCGCCAGCAGCCAGCTCGTCAGCGCGCCGAGGACACCGTGGACGCCGAGGCCGACGAGCACGAACCGGTACCCGGTGATCGTGCCGCCGCGCCAGGCCATCACGTAGATCACGGCGGAGGCGGCGAGGGCTCCGGCGAGCGCGCCGATCGGTACCGCCTCGTAGGAGCCGGCCCCGGCGGCCGTCACGCCGCCGATCAGGATCGCCGCGACCCCGCCGGCACTCGCGCCAGCGGAGACGCCGATCAGGTCGGGGCTGGCCAGCGGATTGCGGGTGACCGCCTGGAACAGGGCGCCGGCCAGGCCGAACGCGCAGCCGACCAGCAGCCCGGTCAGGGCGCGGGGGAGGCGCAGCTCCAGGACGATCAGCGCCGCGTCCTCGCTGCCCGTCCCGGTGAGCGCCGCCAGCACGTCAGCGAACGGGATCGTGAACTGTCCCAGCGAGACGGAACCAGCGAGGGCCGCTGCGGCGAGCGCCAGCGCGCCCAGCACGACCATCGCCAGCCTCGGCCGGAGTACGCCGCCCACCGGGCCTGCCTGCCAGCCGACCCGGCCGGGTGTGCGCTTCACGTTCAGGAGGGTCATCGGGTGTGCTCCCGGAGCTTGCCGCGCCGGACCAGCGCTATGAGGAAGGGCGCGCCGGCGAAGGCCGTGACCACTCCGGCCTGTACCTCGGCCGGATGGTCGAGCACCCGGCCCAGCGTGTCGGCCCCGAGCAGCAGCACGGCCCCGCCGAGCGCGGAGGCGGGCAGCAGCCAGCGCAGGTCAGGGCCGGTGAACGCCCGCATCACGTGCGGTACGACGAGCCCGACGAAGGTGACCGGCCCGGCGGCGGCCACGGCTGCCCCGGTCAGCGTGACGACGGCGAGCGCGCCGAGCAGCCGGGTCGCCCCGACCTTGACGCCGAGGGAGCTGGCCAGCTCGTCGCCGAGTTCGAGCGCGTTGAGCTTCGGCGTCAGCGCCAGGGCGAGGACCAGCCCGGCGATCGCGAACGGGGCCAGCTTGGCCGCCAGCTCGCCGTCCCGGCCGGCCAGGGAGCCGACGGCCCAGAACCGGTACTGGTCGAGTGTGCGCACGTCCAGCAGCACCAGCGCGTACGTGACGCTGCCGAGCAGCGCTGTGATCGCCGCCCCGGCCAGGGCCAGCTTCACGGGTGAGGCTCCGCCGCGTCCCGTGCCGCCGATCAGGTACACGAGCGCGCCTGCCAGCGCCGCGCCAGCGAACGCGAACCACACGTACTGCAACGGTGAGGTCAGCCCGAGCACCCCGATCCCGGCGGCCACCGCGACCGCCGCCCCCGCCGACACGCCGAGCAGGCCAGGGTCGGCCAGCGGGTTACGGGTCACGGCCTGCGCGATCGTCCCGGCCGCGCCGAGGCAGACGCCGACGAGCAGGCCGAGCAGGGTACGGGGAAAGCGCAGTTCCGACACGACGAGCGCGTCGCCGGAGCGTTCACCGGCGAGGGCGCGCAGCACGTCGGGCACCGCGACAGCCTTGGCGCCGATCATCACGCTGGCCAGGCAGGCCAGCAGCACGCCGGCCAGCAGGGCAGCGAGGAGCACCGGCCGCCGGAGCGCCGCCGGGCGTCTGGGGGTCCGCTGCTGGGGAGAGGGCACTAGCACCCGACTAAGATAAGGCAAACCTAATCTGCCGGGCGGCCGGCACCGTGCGGGGTGACGAGAGCCCGGTGATCAGGCCTCGCGGGCCGACCAGGCCGCCACTCCGGACAGTGCGAGCGGGACGACGAGGAGTAACCAGGCGGTGCCGGTGTTCCACTCGGCCATCGGCGCCAGGCGCGGCGCGTAACTCAGGTATGCGATGCCGGCGCCCATCGCCACCAGGCCGATCGCCCGCCGCCGCAGCGGCCCGCGCGGCCCGGCCAGGGTGGACAGCCGCAGCCGGGCGCCCTTCGGCAGCCGCTTGAGCATCCGGTCGCCGGCCAGCCACAGCCCCGCCAGCACCGCCGTGCCCGCGATCGGCCGCCACGGCTGGTTGACCTGCGTGAACGCCACCAGGCAGAACACGCCGAACATGCTGACCGCCCCGCCGGACCACAGCCGCCTGGCCAGCATCATCAGTGCCCAGTCGACATGGTTACGGTGGTTCGAGTCGGAAGGATCGAGCGCCGCTGCGTTGCTCAGCACGTGGATGGCATCGCCGATCTTCCCGTACTGGATGCCGTGCTCGCCCAGCCACTGCAACGCGCCGGCGTCCTCGGGATCGAGGGACAGCACCCGCCGCCAGCAGTCCGCCGCCGCTGCCTGGTCGCCGGACAGCTCCTCCACGCACGCCAGCAGCCGGTGGTTGACCGGCTGCTCAGGCTCCAGTTCCAGAGCTTTCTCCGCGTGTACCCGGGCCTCGGCGTGCTCACCGGTCCGCAGCAGCTGCCATCCGAGGTGACAGTGCCGGTACCAGTGGTCCGGCTGCAGCTCCAGCGCCCGCCGCGAGGCCCGCACCGCCCCCTGGGGGTCGAAGGAGCCGAGCGCGTCGGCCAGCGCGTTGTGCGCCGAGGCTTCCTCCGGGTCGAGCGCGACGCCCCGGCGGGCAGCCTGGAGCGCCTCGGTGTCGTTGTCGAGCGCGTGGTGACAGCGCGACAGCAGGACCCAGCCCTCGGCGCTGTCAGGCTCCTCGGCCAGGTACCTCGCGAGGTACGGCAGGGCTGCGGCCTCCCGGTCGGCCTGGTAGAGCTGCCGGGCGCGCTCGAAGTCTCCGTCCACTACAGCATGTTCCGCGCTTTGAGGTACTTCGCGAGTTCGTCGTACGTGCCGTCGGTGTTCGCGAACAGCGCGACGTTACGGGCCGTCTCCAGCCACGGGCCGATCGAGGGCGACACGTCCCGCAACGCCCGCTCGAAGTCCCGGTGCTCGATCATCCTGACCTGGCCGGAGCGGATCGAGTCGTGCATCGCGTACTCGGCGGCGCTGTCGCACAGGTGCGCCAGGTCGGCACCGGAGAAGTGCTCGGTACCGGCGACGAGCTGGTCGAGGTTGATGCTGGCGATCGGGCGCTCGCGCAGGTGGTACTGGAGGATCGCCGACCTCGCTGCGGCGTCCGGCGGCAGGACCAGCAGCGTCCGGTCCAGCCGGCCCGGCCGGCGCAGCGCGGCGTCGACATCCCACGGCGCGTTGGTCGCCGCGAGCACGAACACGCCCTCGTTGTCGGAGTCCACGCCGTCGAGCTCGGACAGCAGCTGGTTCACCACGGTACGCATGCCGTGTGAATTGATCTTGCTGCGCTTGCCGCCCAGCGCGTCGATCTCGTCGAGGAACAGCACACACGGCGCGTTCCGCCGGGCCTGCTGGAACAGCTCGTGCAGGCTACGCTCCGAGCTGCCGATCCACATGTCGAGCACGTCGACGATCGTCAGCGAGAGGAACCCGGCCCCCAGCTCACCGGCCACAGCCCGCGCCAGGTGCGTCTTCCCGCAGCCGGGCGGGCCGTACATGAGCAGGCCGCCGCGCAGGCTCTTGCCGTACATCGCGCGCAGCTGCGGGTTGCGCATCGGCGCGAGGAACGCCAGCTCCAGCCGCTCCTTGACCTCGGTCATCCCGCCGACGTCCGCGAGCGTCAGCGCCGACCGCTCCACGTCGAACATCCGGTCGCCGTCCCCGGCCACCTGCTGCGGAGCGGCGTGGTCGGCGGGCTCGGCCCCCGGGCCGCCGACGAACCGGGGCGGGAACACGTCGGCCATCTCGGCCTCCAGCGCCCGCAACGGGTCGTCGTCGGGCGCCGGCGTGCTCGGGGCAGCCGGAGCCGGTCCGCCCAGTGCGCGCTGCATGACGCCCTGCGCGTCAGCGCTGCCCGGGTCGTGCTGGAGCGCGACGGCCGCCTGGCCGATCGCCTCGGCGCTGCGCCCGGCGGCGAGCAGCAGCCCGGCCAGGTGCACCCGGAGCGGGACGTCCGCCGGGCGGGCTTCCAGGGCTGCTGTCAGGCTGGCGATGAGCGGATCCTCAGACACCCACGCAGAGTACTTGGGGTTGGGTGGTGGCGTCCTCCCGCAGGTTCCCTTCGCACTCCGGCCTGGGGGCCGTTGTCCTTGCGACGTCTGCCGGCGCTTCACGGTCAGCCCGGTTGTGGCCGGATAGTCGGCGGTAACGATCAAATGTGGATATTTGCCATCGCTTACCCTCGCCCGCGTGCCATGATCGGCTCCACAGTGGTGACCTGGGGAGGCACACGTGGGTGGCTCGATACGGCTGGACGCTGCGCGGAGAACGCTGTCGGCCGTCCTGGCCGCGACGATGGTGGCCGGTGGTGTGGTCACCGGGGTGCTGGCGGCCCCGCCGCCTGCCGCCGCCGGGGTGCCGGTGACGGTGTCCGTGACGCTGCTGGACATCGGGGAGTGCTGCGAGAGCAACATCGACTCGGGCTCAGGGGCCGACTACTACGCCAGCATCTGGCTCGACGGCGCGAAGTCCAGTTTCTCGTACGAGGACAATCACGACTTCATCGAACCGGGCTGGCGCGCGGAGAAGGTCGTGGACAGCGGGACAGAGTTCGTGCAGCTCACCTTCGACGTGTGGGACCGGGACGGCGGTGCGAGCGGCGACGACGACCACATCGACGTGAGCTTCGGCGACACCGGTGACGACCACGACTACGACGCGCGGATCGACCTGCACCGCGCCGGCCACGACTGCGGGGTCGACGGTGACGGCGTACGGGGCTTCTGCAACCAGACGCTGGAGACGTTCGGCGGGTTCGCCAAGTACCCGGAGCGGGCGAGAGTGCACTTCAAGGTGGAGGTGACGGAGCCGCCGGACGCGCCGGGGCTGCACATCCGGTGCACGCACACGCCGCTGTGGCCGCAGCCGAACGAGACCGTCGTCATCACCGCCGAGACGTTCTCCGACCAGCCCGAGGGGCAGGAGCTGCCGGCGCGCACGATGGACGAGATCGAGATCTGGTACTCCACGGACGACGGTGGCACGCGGGCCGTCGACAGAATCGCCAGAGGTTCCACCCACACCATCTCCAGAACGGCTGGGGCCAGCCAGAGCCGTCTGGCGTACGGCTGCCGGGCGAAGGACAGGAACACCCCGGCGGTCTTCTCCGGCTGGAAGAGCGTGCAGGTCGGTGATCCGCCGGAGGGCCGGGTGGTCCCGGTGATGATCGGGGATTCCGCCAAGCGGCACGCGCTCGACGTCGTCATCATCCCGGCGTCCGAGCAGGCTGCGGCTAATCCGTTCTTCTTCCCCACCGTCGGGCCGCGCATGAACGACGCCCTCTACACCGACGCGCGTGACCCGCGGTTCATCGCCCACGCCGGTGCGTCGGTGGCACAGTTCTGGCGGGAACAGGTGATGCTGGAGCGGCAGCGTTCCGTCAACATCTGGTTCGCGATGAGCGGTGCGGCGACGGGTGCGCTCCGGGACCTGATGACCGACACGGACGGCGACCGCAGGCCCGACACCTTGGCACGGGACACGACCGGCGACGGCATCCCCGACGGAGACGGCATCGTCGACTACTGCCAGCACGAGCGGCCGTACCTCGCCAGGTTCGAGTACGGCTGGGCGAACGCGCGGGCCATCCTGCACCCGCCGCGCGTGCCGAACCCGCCGCTGGCCACGTACCGGGACTGCGCCTACGGCGGTGTCGACTCGATTTTCAGCTCGGGCGACGCGGCCTACACGTTCGTCCACGAGACCGGGCACGCCGGCTTCGGCCTGTCCGACGAGTACTGCTGCGACGCCGGCAACCGCCAGGTCGATCCATTCCCCAACGTGTACGCGAGCCTCGACGCCTGCAGGGCCGACGTGGGCAACCTGGGCGGCGTGCCGGCGGACTGCACCGGATACGACAAGAACGGCGACGGCCAGCATGACTACTGGGTGTCCGACCCGCCATCGGCACCGCATCCGACCATTCCGAACGCCACCATCGGCGACATCATGAACAGAGCGACCTTCAAGTACTTCGGCAGAGGCGACCGGCGCAGGATCCGCTGGGTCTTCGACCTGGGCACGAGGGGTGAGCTGTGAAGCGCCACGCGGGGCTGGTCCTCGCCGGAGGCGCTGCGGTCGTCCTCGCGGCCGGGCTCGCCGCCGGCCTGGCGCTCGGCGCCGAGCCCGGTGACCCGGGGACCGAGCCGGTGCCCGTGCCTGCCTATGCGGACCCGGAGCGCAGCTTCGCCGCGATGCTCGACTTCACCGGGCCGCTGGTGGCGAAGCCGGTCGAGGTGGTCGTCGTACGCGGCGCGCCGCCCGGGACGAAGCACCTCCCGCAGGACATGACCCTGCGCGGGCTGGCCCGGGACGCGACGGTGTCGGAACAGGGCATCCCGCACCCGGCGATGGCCAGCCTGGAGGGGCCCGAGTACCCGTACATGCCCGGACAGCGCATGGTGATCGCGCCGTTCGACACGCGTACCGACACGATCGCGCTGACGGACAACGCGACGGGCGCGCGAGTGGCCACTGTGGACACGGCTCCGGCGATCACGGCCGAGTGCAAGGCGACGCCGGCTGCGCCTGAGTGCGCCTACAACCTCACGGTGGGGCTGAGTGCCAGCCCTGATCCGGTACCGGCGGGGACGCCACTGTCCTATCAGGTCAGTGTGCGGAACGCGGGTACCGGGCCCGCTCTGGAGACTGTCGCGGCGCTGGAGTTCCCGTACCCGCCGAGCGCGGTGCCGTCCGGCTGCACCGCCGACGGGAAGAAGGTCACCTGCACCGTCGGCCGCGTGTCGGCGGGGGAGTCGAAGGACCTCGCCGTCGTGGTGCCGATCCCGCCAGGGGCGGCTGCTGGCAGTACCGGGAAAGGGTCTGTCCGTGCCTCGGCCAGCGTCTCGTCCGGAGCGTGGCCGGAGGCGGTGACCACCGACAACGCCGCCACCCTCGACACGACCGTGATCGCGGTCAGCGACCTGGTCGTGACCAAGACCGGCGTGCCGGACGTGGCCACCGCTGGCGACACCGTCACGTACACGGTGGAGGTCCGCAACCAGGGGCCATCCGACGCCGACCTGCTCACCGTGACCGACCTCCTGCCGCCGCCCGGCGAGGCCGACTTCGTCAGCGCGACCCTGCCCGGCGGGACGTGCGAGGTGACACCGGCACCCGTCAGGTCCGTGATCTGCAAGGGCGGGACACCACTGCCCGCCGGCGTCACGCTGCGGCCGACCATCGTCATCAAGGTCAGCGACACCGGGTCGGCCGTCACGCTCACCGACACCGCCGGAGCCACCTCGGCGGGCACCGACCCCAATCCGGCCAGCAACCAGGGCAGCACCAGCACCCGCGTGATCCTGGTCGTCACGAAGCTCGCCGCCGAACCAGTCATCCTGCACGTCAACCACGACGCGAGCGCCATCCTGATGGGTGAGCTGTCGGCCAGGCTGTCCCGGGCCGATCGGGAAGGCTCGGTGACCGGCCGGACCCTGGTCTTCGAGATCGGCGGCCGGGAGGTGTGCCGGGCCGTCACGGACAGCACGGGCAAGGCGGTCTGCCGGGACCTGCGGCTGAGCCTGGACGCCTTGCGGCACAAGGGTTACAAGGTCCGGTTCGGCGGGGACGGCCGCTACGCCGCGACCTCC
Source organism: Longispora albida DSM 44784 (assembly GCF_000379825.1). Lineage (GTDB taxonomy): Bacteria > Actinomycetota > Actinomycetes > Mycobacteriales > Micromonosporaceae > Longispora > Longispora albida. The sequence goes on along the minus strand of NZ_KB903819.1, from coordinate 102,228 downwards.
GCCGACGGAGACCTGCTCATCATCGTGAAATGACACAAGGCGGGGCGGCAGGAAAGCCGCCCCGCCTTTCGCGTGCTACGTCAGCTCGCCGTCGAGGTCGCCGTCGGGTTGCGGCATCTCCTCGGCCGGCTGCTCCGGAGCCTCGTCGTCGGCGGTGAACAGGTCCCAGAACGGGGAGTACAGGTTCGGGCAGATCACGAACGCTCCCTCGCGAGGCGGCGGACGAGCAGGCCGGCTCCCGCCAGGGCCAGGCCCAGCAGGGCGATCGCGCCGACCTTGAGACCGGTGTCGGCCAGGCCCGGCTTGACCGTCGCCGAGTCCGGCGGGATCACGATCGGCGGCACGGGCGTCGGAGTCGGGACGAGCGGCGGCGGGTACACAGTGGACGCCCGGTTCACCTTCTTGCCCGTGATGTTCTCGGTCTGGCAGTAGAACGTCTTGCTGGTCAGCCTCGGCAGGTCGAACGTGCCGGCCGCCTTCACGCAGCCCGGCTCGTCGTCGTCGGTGAGGCGGGCACCGGTGATGTCCACGCCGCCCGGGTTCGTGACGGTGATCCGCCAGTACGCCGTGCCGCCCGTGCTCACCACGGCCTCCTCACCCCACGGCCCGGCCCCGCCCGGCCCGCACGCCTGGGCCGTCCCGCCCTGGCAGACCTCCTTGCGGATCTCCATCAGCGGCACCGGCACGGACAGCACCAGCTGCTGCCCCAGGTACGAGTCGCCCGACGTCGTGAACGCGAGCTTCGCCGACGTGTCGCCGGCCTTGATCGTGCCGTCCGGGGCCGGGAAGTCCCCGGTGTCGATCGAGTAGTTGTTGAGGTGCCTCGGGTTGCTCCCGCCGTCGGCGTTGCTGGTGAAGAAGTTGTCGGTCTGGCTGTACCGGAAACCCTCCGGCATCGGCTTCCCGTTGATCAGCAGCTGGTCGCCGGGGATGCCCCAGTCGCCCTCGTATGCCGTCACGCCGGCCCGGATGTCGCCGCCCGTGTAGCTGAACCCGTCGGCCGTCACCTCGGTCGGCGGGTTGCCCCGGTCCTGCCGGACGTGGCCGTCCCAGATGTACACCCGCTTGAGGTACGGGGCGAACTGCGGGTTCGGAGCGGGGTACTTGTAGACGATCGTCAGCGACCACCCGCCGAAGCAGTTGAAGCCGCTCGGCGTCCACACGTTCCCGACGGTGATCGTGAGCGGGCTGCCGGTCGGCGCGCCCGCGAACTTCGCGGTCACGTCGGCGAGGGCGCTGTAGTACTGCGACTCGGCCCGGTTCGGGGCGGGCTCGGAGGTGAGGACGGGGGCGATGTTCGCCGGCGTCCCGGTACCGATGGTCATCCGGACCTGCTGGGCGGCCGGGTTCGCGGCGGCCGGCGCCGGCGGCTTGGCAGCCCTCGGCAGCCCGCCGGCCCCGGCGGAGGCCGAGCATGCCGCGCCGGTGATCGGCGTGCCGTCCGAGGCGTGGGTGAGGCCGGTGTTGCCGGCCCAGTACAGCCGGGCGAAGTCGACTGCCGAGCCGGCCGGGATCGTGATCTGGACCTGGGACGAGTTGAAGGTCTGCGGATCGGAGTCCACGTCGACCTGGCGCATCGAGTACCAGTCGTTGAGCGCGCCCCGGTTGGTCCTGGTCTGCCCGTCGGCGCACGGCACCCCGGTGTGGGCGGGCGTGCCGTCGGGCGGGCAGCCGAGCACGGCGTTGCCCGCCATGAGGAAGTCCCCGTAGAGCTGCTTGTCGTAGGTGAGCGAGAAAGGCTTGATCACCGCGGCCTGGGCCGCGGGCGGAGCCAGCAGGGCGAGTGCCCCGGTGGCGGCCAGCGCGATGGCGCCCAGCCGGGCGAGTGCGCCGAGAATCATGGTCTATACCCCGGACAGTTGTCAGAATGCGGACTGATATTGCCAAGCAAGGGGTGGTTGGCAGTTTAATGGGGGATAGGTACGTTTCCGCGTATGGAGCCCTTCACGCTGCCCGCGTTCTACATGCCGTACCCCGCCCGGCTCAATCCGCACCTTGAGGGCGCACGCGTCCACAGCAGAGCCTGGGCGCGGGAGATGGGCATGCTGGACGCCCCGGCGGCTGGCGGCGGCGTGATCTGGGACGAGGCAGAGCTCGACCGGCACGACTACGGCCTGCTCTGCGCGTACACCCACCCCGACTGCTCCGCGGCTGACCTCGATCTCGTCACCGACTGGTACGTCTGGGTGTTCTTCTTCGACGACCACTTCCTGGAGCAGTTCAAGCGGACCCGGGACATGGCCGGCGCGAAGGAGTACCTGGCCCGGCTCGACCTGTTCATGCCGGTCGGCGGAGGCCGGATGCCGCAGCCGTCCAATCCCGTCGAGCGCGGGCTCGCCGACCTGTGGCAGCGCACCGCGCCGTCCATGTCGGAAGCGTGGCGGTGGCGCTTCGCGCTCAGCACCCACCACCTGATGATCGAGTCGCTGTGGGAGCTGGCCAACATCAGCGAGGGCCGCGTGGCGAACCCGATCGAGTACATCGAGACGCGGCGGAAGGTGGGCGGCGCGCCCTGGTCGGCGAACCTGGTCGAGTACGCGGCGCGGGCCGAGGTGCCGGACGCGATCGCCGCGACCCGGCCGATGCGCGTGCTCCGCGACACCTTCTCCGACGCCGTGCACCTGCGCAACGACCTGTTCTCCTACCAGCGTGAGGTCGAGCGGGAAGGCGAGAACGCGAACGCGGTGCTCGTGCTGGAGCGGTTCCTGGGCAGGCCGCCGCAGGAGTGCGCGGAGCTGACGAACCAGCTGCTCACCTCACGGCTCCGGCAGTTCGAGAACACGGCGCTGCTGGAGGTGCCGGCCCTGCTCGCCATGGAGCAGGTCGGGCCGGCTGAACAGCTGGCCGTCGGGGCGTACGTGAAGGGCCTCCAGGACTGGCAGGCCGGCGGGCACGAGTGGCACCTGCGCTCCAGCCGGTACATGAACTCCTCTGCCGCCCACAACCCGGGCGGGCTGCACGCCTCGGCGGCCGGCCTGCTCCGCTCGATGATCGCCCCGCACACCCACGTGCCCGTACCAGGAGACGGCATCACCGTCCCCGGCTTCGGCGAGCCCTTCCCCGTGCGGGTCAGCCCGCACCTGGACGGGGCCCGCGAGCGGCTGTCGGCCTGGGCTCGCAAGATCGGGCTCACCGGGCAGCCCGGGCTCTGGGACGAGCAGCGTGAACGTGCGGCCGACGTGGCGCTGGCGGCGGCCGCGATGAATCCGGAAGGTACACCGGAAGCCCTTGATCTCGCGGCAGCCTGGCTGACCTGGGGCACCTACGCCGACGACTACTACCCGGCCATCTTCGGCACCCGCCGTGACGTGGCCGGGGCCCTGGCCCAGAACGAACGCCTGGCAGCGCTGATGCCCCTGGACCGTGCCACCCCGCCCGAGCCGGCTGGTGCCCTCGAACAGGGTCTGGCCGATCTCTGGCCCCGCACGGCTCGCGGCCTGGACCTGGCTTCCCGCAAGGAGTTCCGGGAGTCCATCATGGACATGTTCGCCAGCTGGGTCTGGGAGATCGGCAACCAGCTCCAGCACCGCGTGCCCGACCCGGTGGACTACGTCGAGATGCGCCGGCTCACCTTCGGCAACGAGATGGTCCTGGCCTGCGCCCGGCTCGGCCAGGGAGCCCGGCTGCCCGCGCAGGTCCGTGACTCCCGCCCGCTGGCCGCGATGGAGGCCGCGCTCTCCGACTACCTCGGCTTCGCCAACGACATCGTCTCCTACCCGAAGGAGGTCGAGCACGACGGCGAGCTGAACAACATGGTGCTCGTGACGGCCAGGTTCCTCGGCTGTGCGCCGCAGGAGGCCGCCGGCGTCGTCCACCGGCTCATGGCGGAACGGCTCGCCCAGTTCCGTCACCTGAGCACGGTGGAGCTGCCGGCGTTGTGCGCGGACCTGAAGCTGGACTCCGAGGCGCTGGCGGCCGTCGGCCGGTACGTCGCCCAGCTTCAGGACTGGGTCGCGGGGGTGCTGCACTGGCACGTGAAGACGGGCCGGTACGCCGAGGCCGAGTACACCAGGACCCCGGAGTTCTTCCACTTCGGCCCGGTCGGCCTGGGTACCAGCGCTGCCCGGTTGTAGGGATCAGAGGAGGGCCCTGGCCTCCGCCAGCATGTCGAGGGCTGCCGGGGTCTTCTCCTCCTGCATGACGATCAGGTCGTCGATGCCGTACCCGCCGAAGGCCGCGATGCCCTTCGCCAGCTCTGCGGCCGTGGCCTGTGGCGCGTGCATGCCGACCGTGAGCCGGATCGTCGCCGGGTCGCGGCCCTCGGCCTCCAGCGCGGCCCGGAAGGCGGCCAGCCGCTGGTGGAAGATGTCGTTGGGCGCGGGGTGCCAGGCGGTGTTCCACGCGTCGGCGTGCCGGGCGGCCAGCCGGAGCATGCGCGGCTTGAACCCGGCGATCAGCAGCGGCACGCGCCGGGCAGGCCTCGGCAGCAGCTCGGCTTCGGTGACGCTGTGCCAGCGCCCGGCGACGGTGACCTTCTCCCCGGCCAGCAGCGGCTTGATGATGTCCACGGCCTCGGCGAACCGGCTGGCCCGGTGGTCGTTCGGATAGCCGAAGTCGCGGTACTCCCGGTCGTACCAGCCGGCCCCGATGCCCAGGACCAGCCGGCCGCCGCTGACCCCGTCCACCGTGGCGGCCATCTTGGCCAGCAGGCCCGGCGGCCGGAACGTGGCGCACGTGACGAGCTGCCCGAGTTCCATCCGGCTGGTGACGGCGGCCAGCGCGCTCTGCACCGTCCACGCCTCCTGGATGTCCTCCGGCGGCACGTCGCCGTGCCCGCTGTAGAGATGGTCGAACACCCAGGCCGAGTCCGCGCCGGTCGCCTCGGCGTGCTGGGCGTAGGCACTGATCTCGGGCCAGCCTGCGGTTGTCATGGGCACGATCACACCGATACGCATGGACGCAGACTAATAGCTCAGCTCCGCTCACGGCCTCCGGAACAGCACTGAGGTTTCCGTGCGGAGCGGGGAGTCCTGCCAGCTGTACCGGAGCCCGGTACTGCCGGCGTGCCGCTCGATCCCGACGCTCGCCGAGCCGCCCCGCTCGTCGACCTGCGCGTCGATGCCCTGGTAGCCGAACTGGATCCGGCCGTCCGGGTACAGCGTCGCCGAGAACGTGACCCGGCGGGTCGTTCCCTTGAGCAGCACGTTGCGCCACTCGGCGGTGAAGGCCGAAGCCGAGCTGGTCGTCCGGATCGAGGCGCTGGCGTCCACCACGAAGTCCCGCCAGAACGGTGCGATCATCCCGTTCGGAGCGGCGGCGGCGGGGATGATCGCCGGTGCCGGGAACGACGTCGCTACCGCGCCCATCGACAGGATGCCGTTGGTGTCCACAGTGACCCTGGTGTGGGTCTGGCTGTAGTACGGGAACGTGAACGGCAGGTTCACCGTCGCGACCGCGTTGTCCCCGGTCAGGCTCAGCGCCTGGTTACCGGGAACGAAGGGCAGCGAACCGTCCACGCACGTGTACCCGAAGGCGTCGGTGCGGGCCGCGACCGGGATGTCGGCCGTCTTGGGCTGGTCCACCACGACGGTCGCGCTCGCGGGGGTGACGCAGCGGCCCTTGCCGAGCGAGATGCTGACCGTGTAGGTGCCGGGGGACAGGCCGGTGAACGAGTACGCGCCCGTCGCCGACGTGGTGACCGTCTGCCCGCCCGGCGTCAGGGTCGCCGTCGCGCCCGCCAGGCCCTTCGTGCCGGTGAGCGCCCGGCCCGACAGGCTCAGCGGATTCGTGATCTCGGCGTACGTGGCCGTCAGCGTCACCGGGGCCTCCGGCACGGTCAGGGTGTGCGACTGCGCGCCGCCATCCGACCAGCCCTGGAAGGCGTACGACACCCCGTTGCGGGTCTGTGGCGTCGGGGCGCTGATCGACTCGCCGGACTTGATCACCATCGTGCGGGTGAACGGCGTGACGGCCGAGACCGCGCCGACCACCAGCTCCAGCCCGCTCGGCACCGTGTCGAACGTGACGTCGGTGGTCAGCGGGTCGAGCCGGACGGTGCTGGTGTCCTGCAACCCGGCCGAGTCCGTGGCCGTGAGCGCCAGCTCCACATAGGATGGATAGCCGTGCGAGGGCACGCTGAAACTGCCGCTCGCCCCCGTCGTGTTCTGCACCTCGTGCAGGTGGCAGTCACCACCCTCGCAGTGGAACAGCAGCACGCTCCAGTTCAGCGCGGAGCCGGGCAGGCTGCCGTCCTGCTGGTCCGTCGCGTGCCCGTTGAAGGAGATCACGTCACCGGACCGCCAGCGCAGCTGCCCGCCGGGGGAGTCGATGACGGCTGCGGGCGGTGCCTCGCCGGGATAGATCTCTTTCGTTGTACTGGCGGTGAGGCCATCCGGATCACGCACCGTCAGTTTCGCGATCTTCTTCCCGCCCGTCTGGTACGCGTGACCCGGGGTCTTCGCCGTCGAGTCCACGGTGCCGTCGCTCTGGAAGTCCCAGGAGTACGTCAGCGCGCCGCCCTCCGGGTCGGAACTGCCGCTCGCGTCGAACTGGACGGTCAGCGGCAACGGCCCGAACGTCTTGTCGGTCGTGAACGACGCGACGGGCGGCTTGCCGGAGGCGAAGTACCGGATGCGCTGGATCGTGCCCGTGTTGATGTCGGGGAAGTACAGTTCGCCGCCCGGCCCGAACGCCAGGTCGACCGGCCCGCCGATACCCGAGGCGAACGTCGCCACCTGCGAGGTGTCCGGCAGCCCGTTCGCGCCGGCCTTCATCACCCAGACGCAGTTCCGGCTGTAGTCGGCGAAGAACAGCGCCTTGGCGTACTCGGCGGGATAGTTGCCCTGCCCAGGGTGGAAGGCCAGCCCGGAGACCGACGAGCCGTCGAAGTCGCACGCCTCGCCGGAGATGACAGGCTGGTCGTGGCGGTAGGCGAAGTACGGCTGGGTGTCGCCGCCGGACACGTACAGGCTCTCGCACAGGTTCAGGTTCGCGCCGTCGTAGCCGGGCTGGCGGCCCGGGCCCTCCAGGCACGGCCAGCCGGCGTTGTGCCCGGGAGCGAGCCGGTTGATCTCCTCCCACGTGTTCCAGCCGACGTCACCGGCCCACACCTCCGACGTTCCGGGCCGGACAGCCAGCCTGAACGGGTTACGCAGCCCGTAGGACCAGATCCGCTTCGCGTTGGCGTCGGCGGACGAGAAGTACGGGTTGCCGGCCAGCCCGGCTCCCGTAGCGGGGTTGATCCGGATCACGGTGCCGTCGAGGCCGGTCGGGTCGGCCGTCGCCCGGATGTCCTGCGAGCGGAGTGAGCCGCCCTGCGCGTCCGGTGGCTTCGGTGCCGTCCCGCCGGGGTCGCCGCACGGGTTGCCGCGCTGCCCGTAGTCGGTGAAGGTGAAGCTGGCCCCGTCGCCGGCTGACGCGTACAGCGAGCCGTCCGCGCCGAACTTCAGGTCACCGATGGAGTGGCTCGGGAACTGCTGGCACCAGTCGGTGATCAGCACTTCCTCCGGCCCGGTCTGGTGGTTACCGGCCGCCTTGAGCCGCGACAGCCGCCCGGTCACGACGCAGCCGTTGTTCGTCGCGCCCGGCGGGTCGGGGCAGACGTCACCCCACGCCGGTGACGTGCCGCCGGGCTTCGCGTCGTAGGTGTAGAGCACGTAGACGTACGGGTCGCTCGGGAATCCCGGTGCCAGTGCCAGCCCGAGCAGGCCGCGGTCCCAGTAGTTGTGCACCTTGCCCGAGAGGTCGGCGAACGTGTCGGCCGCCGTGTCGGTGAGCGAGTCGAAAACCTTGATCACGCCGTTCTTCTGGGCGACGAACACCCGGCCGTCCTGCGCGAACTCGACGTTGACCGGCGCGCTCAGCCCCGAGAACACCGTCTGCGCCGCGAACCCCGGCGGCAGCCCGGGGGCCGCCTGCGCGGGAGAGGCCGGCGCGACGCCAGCCGACAGTCCCGCCGCGAGAAGGGAGGCCAGAATAGCTTGCCCGATTTTACGGCGTAATGTCATGGAACCAGATCCTATGCAGACTAAGCACTGATCTGGGGATTTTGATGAATCTCTCGATGCCTGAGCGTCGAGCCTGATAGGAGAGTCATGCGGAAGACTGTGCCCACTGTGGCGGCCCTGGCCGTCCTGGCAGGAACGCTGGCCTGGGAGCCAGCCCACGCTGCGTTACGTATCGCGGCCGACGACGTGCCCGCAGAACCCGTCGTCTACCTCGCGGAGGCGGAGGCCGCGCCGGTCGTCGCGCTCAGCCCGGCCAGCCACGACTTCGGTACCCAGGACCTCGGCACCACCAGCGCCCCCCAGGCCTTCACCATCAGCAACACCGGCGACGCGCCGTACAACATCACCTCGGCTGCGCTCGGCGGCACGAACCCGGGTGACTTCGCCAAGACCTCCGACACGTGTACCGGCAAGGCGATCCCGGCCTACGGCACCTGCAAGGTGACCGTCGTCTTCACGCCGGTGATGGCCGGCCAGCGCACGGCGACCCTCACCGTGACGGACGCCGTGAACGGCAAGGCCGAGCACATCCGCGTCGCGAACCTGACCGGTACCGGCCGCGCCACGCCAGCCGGCGGCCCGGCCCCGGCACCAGCCCAGCAGACCGCGCCCCCCGCGCCGTCCGGCACCCCGGCGGCCAAGGCGAAGGCGAAGACGGCGGAGCTGCCCGTCACCGGCATAGCCCTGCCGGTCCTGCTCGCGATCGGAGCCCTGCTCGTCGCGGCCGGAGCCGGGCTCTACCGGCTGGCCCGCCAGCGGTAACCAGCGCCCGGGTCCAGCCTCCGGGGTGCGGCCCACCCCGGGGGCTGGACGGCTGTGGTGGTCCTATGCTGGGCGCGACCACAGTGGAACCCTGCGATCCCATAGGGAGACCTGCACCGTGCTACGTCCGTCGCTGCTCGCGGCCCTGGTCGCTGTCACCGTCGCCGCCGCGCTGCCGGGCCTGGCCGGTCCGGCTCATGCCGCCCCGCCGGACCAGGGCAACGGCCGGGCGCACGCCGGCGGGCACGAGGCCGCCGCCGAGCAGGCCGCTGTCACCAGGGCTGCCAGCGACTACCCGGTCAAGGGCATCGACGTGTCCAGCCACGACCACTCGACGTACAAGACGATCGACTGGGCGGCGCAGCGGGCAGCGGGGATGTCCTTCGCGTACGTGAAGGCCACCGAGGGCAACAGCTACATCAACCCGTACTTCGCGGCCGACAACCGGGACGCGAAGAACGCCGGCCTGCTGACCGGGGCCTACACGTTCGGCCGGCCGGACCGGGGTGCCCCGGAGACCGACGCGAACTACTTCATCGACAACGCGGCCTGGGTGAGCGACTCGCGCACCCTGATCCCGTTCCTGGACATGGAGTGGCCGTATCCGGCGCTGGGCGTCGGCACCTGCTACAACCTGAACCAGGCGCAGATGGCCGACTGGGTACGGCGCTTCGTCGTGCAGGTACGCGCCCGGATCGGCCGCGACCCGATGATCTACACGGCCAGGGGCTGGTGGGACCAGTGCGTCGGCTCGGCCGGAAACTTCGGCGGCTACAGGCTGGACGTCGCGAACTGGAACACCAACGGCCCCGGTACCCTCCCGGCTGGCTGGTCCACGTGGACGCTCTGGCAGTACGCGGAGGGCAACAACAGCCAGTACGCCAACTACGACAAGAACGTGTTCAACGGCAGCTACACCGACCTGAAGCGGCTGGCCGGCGTCGACGTGCCCGGCGGCATCGGCGACGCGCAGGTCCCGGTGAACTCGTCCTCGCGGCTGCGGGCCGACTTCGACGGCGACGGCAGGGACGACACGGCCCTGTTCTACGACTACGGCGGCGGCCACGTCGCGATCTGGACGCTGAACGCCGCGGGCGGCCTCAGCCTGCGCTGGGAGGACGCCAACTGGGGCCGGGGCACGAAGTACGTGGTCTCCGGCGACATCACCGGCGACGGCAGGTCCGACCTTGCGCTGTACTACGACTTCGGCGACGGCCGGGCCGCGATCTACACCCTGACAGCCACGGGCGGCGGCGCGTTCGGCCCGCCGGTGCTGCGCTGGGACGCGCCCTACTGGGGTACCGGGACGAGGTTCCTGGCCGCAGGCGACTCCACCGGGGACGGTAAGTCCGACCTGGCGCTGTTCTACGACTACGGCGGCGGGCGCGTCGCCGTGTTCACCCTGACCGCGACGGGGGACGGCGGCTTCTCAGGCCCGGCCACCCGGTGGGAAGCGGCGTCCTGGGGCACCGGTACGAAGTTCCTGGCCGCCGGTGACTTCACCGGGGACGGCAAGTCGGACCTGGCGCTGTTCTACGACTACGGCAATGGCGGCGTCGCCACCTTCGTCCTGCCGGCCGGCGGCTCGCTGTACCAGGGCTGGAGCGCGCCGAACTGGGGCAGTGGCACCAGGTTCGCCCAGGCCGGCGACTTCACCGGCGACGGCAAGGCCGACCTGGCACTCTTCTACGACTACGGCGGCGGGCACGTCGCCGTGTTCACCCTGGCCACCGGCGGGGGCCTGACCTGGTCGTGGGACGCGCCAGCGTGGGGCGGAGGTACGCGGCTGGCTGCGGCGGCCAGCCATTCCGGCGGATGCTGCGACGCCATCGACCTGTTCTACGACTACGGGAACAGCCACGTCACCCTGTTCACGCTGACCCCGGCGACCGGCACCCTGGCGACCCGCTGGGACCGGCCCGGCTGGGGCACCGGCACGACCGCGATGGTGTAGCCGCTACTCGCCAGCGAACTCGGCCCGGACACCCAGCAGCCGCACGGGTTTCCGGGCCTCGAACAGGGCCAGAGCCTCCTGGGCCGCCTCCGCCAGCGCCTGCGGATCGGTGCTCGGTTCGGCCAGGCGGTACCCGTGGGTGCTGGTCGTGAACGGCGCGTAGCGCACCTTCACCACCACCCGCGCCGCCGGCCGTTCGATCACCAGCTCGCGGGCGATCCGGTCCACTTCGGCCACCACTTGGGACCAGTCGGCCAGGTCCTCCTGGAACGTGGTCTCGCGGCTGACCGACCGGGGCACGTACGGCTCGCCGGACACCGGTGAGCTGTCCTGGCCCCTGGCCAGCGGGATCAGCCACGGTCCCTGCTGCGGCCCGAACTCGGCGGCGAGCATCGCCGGGTCTGCGGCGGCCAGCTCGCCCACCGTGGTGACACCCAGGCCGGCCAGCCGCCGCGCGGTCTTCGGCCCGACGCCCCACAGCGCGCGGACCGGCTCGCCGCCGAGCAGCCCGTCCCACGTCCCGCTGGTGATCGTGAAGATCCCGGCCGGCTTGCCGTACCCGGTCGCCGTCTTCGCCTGGACCTTGTTCTCCCCGATCCCGATCGTGCAGTCCAGCCCGGTCGCCGCCCTGACGCCGTGCTGGATGTGCCGGGCGAGTTCCTGCGGGTCGCGCTCGCCCGGGTCGGCGAACGCCTCGTCCCAGCCGAGCACCTCCACGACGGCCCCCGTCTCCCTGAGTACCGCCATGACCTGGGCAGACGCCGCCTCGTACGCGTCGCGGTCGACCGGGAGGAACACGGCAGGCGGGCACTTGCGCGCAGCCAGGCGCAACGGCATGCCTGAGTGGACGCCGAAGGCGCGGGCCTCGTACGAGGCGGTGCTGACCACGCCGCGTTTCGCAGGATCGCCGTCGCCGCCGACGACCACGGGCCTGCCGCGCAGCTCGGGCCGGCGGAGCACCTCGACGGCGGCGACGAACTGGTCGAGGTCCACGTGGAGCACCCAGCCTGCCATGTCACCAGTGTCGCGAGCGGGTGCCGGGGCTGGGCCCGATTCACGACACTCCATAGCTCTCCGGGTACCGGAAAAGGCTTTTGAGTATTTTTATGATATTTGTGTCGGATTCGTGACATATCAAGGGGCATGTGGATGAACATCCAGGCGTGGCTGAGAGCTGGACTGGCCATTGTGGTCGTCGCGGCGCCTGGTGTGCAGGCTACGGCGGCGCGGGCTGCCCCTGGTGACGGCACGGTGACGGTGCGGGTCGTGCGGGAGGTCAACGCGAACGGCTCCTGGGACGGTGCCGCGCTCGAACCGGGCATGCCCGGGGTGACGGTCAACCTGACCGACGACGCCGGCAGCACCGTCAGCGGGGTCACGGCCTCCGGCGGCACGGTCACGCTGTCCCCGGGCGCGACCCTGACCGGCGGCAAGTACCGCGTGCAGGTCATCAACCCCAAGCCGGGCGTCCTGTACTCCGCCTTCGCCGCGCGCGAGGGCCTGGCCCAGGCGCCGAACAGGCTCAGCTCCACGGAGGAGTTCGTGGACCTGTCCGGCGGCAGGAACGTCTCCTACACGACGGCACTGTGGAACCCGGGCGACTACTGCCAGAAGAACGCGCTGCTGGCCACGGCCTGCATCCGCAACTCAGCCGAGGCCGACACGTCCCGGACCCTGGTGGCCTTCCCGTACGACGCGCGGGGCACGGACGACGAGACGACCAACTTCGGCACGGACGCCACCACGGGCTCGGTCTACGGCATCGGGTACAGCAAGCAGCGGCGGTGGATCTTCAGCGGCGCGACGGCGCACCGGAACGCGAACTACGGGCCGGGCGGGCGGGGCGCGATCTACCTGAGCCGGTACACGCCGGGAGCGACGCCATCGTTCAGCGCCCCGGCACTGTTCACCACCGTCCCCGACACGGGCACCGCCAGCCACAACTTCGCGGCGCTCACCGACATGAGCTTCATGCCGTACGTCGGCAAGGAGTCCCTGGGCGACGTGGAGGTCTCCGAGGACGGCAAGGACCTGTACGTCGTGAACCTCGCCAACCGCACCCTCTACCGCTACGACGCGACCCAGCCCGCGGCCGCCAGCCCGAAGGCCACGTACCCGATCCCCGGCCCGGACACGCCCTGCCCGGCCGACGGCGACTGGCGGCCGTACGGGCTCGGCTTCCAGGACGGCGTCGTCTACGCCGGCGGCGTCTGCTCCGGCCAGTCCACGCTGAAACGGGCCGACCTGCGTGCGATCGTCAGGACCTTCGACCCGGTGGCCGGCACCTTCGGCCCCGTCATCCTGGACCAGCCGCTCGACTACACCCGCGCGAAGACCTTCGACTCGGCCGCCTGCGAGGGCGAGGGCTGGTACCCGTGGCAGGACTACGTGGCCACCACCCAGGACGGCATAAGCTGCACCGGCGGCTTCTACTCCAACCCGGAGCCGATGCTCGCAGACATCATCGTGGACACCGACGGCAACCTGATCATCAGCATGCGGGACCGGCTCGCCGACCAGGTCGGCTACAGCGAGCGCGGCACGCCCGCCAACCTCGGCATGTACACGTCGGCGGCCGGTGGCACGGTGAGCCGGGCCTGCCTCGGCGCCGGCGGCATGTTCGTCCTCGCCGAGAACCTGGGCTGCGGCAAGACGGTCCGTGGCGCGGAGTACTACTTCACCGACACGTACCCCGAGCACCGCAACGGCATGTACGCGGGCACGGCGCTGTCCAAAGTGGAGACGACGATCGCGACATCCGCCATCGACCCCACCGGAGCCGTCTTCACCGGCGGGACGGCGTTCGTGAACCGTGACGGCTCGCCGACCCCGTTCAACTCGACCCACGGGAACCGGCTGACGACGGCGTTCGGCAAGGGCGGCGGCATGGCCGACATCGAGGTGCTGTGCGACCTCGCGCCGCTCCAGATCGGCAACCGGGTCTGGTACGACGTCGACAAGGACGGCATCCAGGACCCGGGTGAGGCCCCGGTACCCGGCGCGACCGTGCGGCTCTACAACGCGGCGGGTGCCGTGGCCGGGACCATGCTGACCACCGCGCGCGGCGAGTACTACTTCGACAACTCGAACGTGACGGGCGGGCTTCAGCCGGACACCCGGTACACGATCAGGATTGACAACCCGGCCGACTACGCCGCAGGCGGCCCGCTCTACCAGTGGACGGTCACGCAGGCCAACGCCGGGACCAACGACTTCGTCGACAGCGACGGCACCGTGCCGGCTGGCGGAACCTATCCCGAGCACGCGATCACGACGGGCGGGCCCGGTCAGGACAACCACACCTACGACTTCGGCTACAACCAGCCGGACGGCGAGGTGAAGGTCGTCAAGCAGGACACGGCAGGCAACGCCCTGGCCGGAGCGGTGTTCCAGCTCTGGAAGGACACCAACGGCACCGCTGGCCTGCAAACGGGTTCCGACACGAAGGCCGGCGGCACGTGCACCACAGCCGCCGACGGGATCTGCAAGGCCATGGTCCCGCTGGGTACCTACTTCTGGGAGGAGACCCAGGCCCCCGACGGTTACCTGCTGCCCAGCCCAGCGGTGTTCGGCCCGCTGGCGCTGACGATGGCGAACTACGCGCAGGGCGTGTCCGTACCAGCGACGAACACCCTCGCGACAGGCGAGGTCCGGGTCGCCAAGCAGGACAACGCTGGCAAGGCACTGGCCGGGGCGGTGTTCCAGCTCTGGAAGGAGTCCAACGGCGTACCCGGGCTCCAGGCCAGCGGCGCCACACCGGACACGGTGACCGGCGGGACCTGCACGACCGGTACCGACGGGATCTGCAAGGCGACTGTCCCGCTCGGCACGTACTACTGGCAGGAGACCCAGGCTCCCGACGGTTACCTGCTGCCTGACCCGGCGATCTTCGGCCCCCTCGTCCTGACGATGGCCAACCGTGTGGCCGGCGTGACCGTACCCGCGCAGAACGAGCTGGCGACCGGCGAGGTCAAGGTCACGAAGCAGGACAAGGCCGGGAAGGTACTCGCGGGGGCAGTGTTCCAGCTCTGGCGGGAGACGAACGGCACGGCGGGCCTGCAAACGGACTCCGACACGAAGGCCGGCGGCACGTGCACGACCGGTACCGACGGGATCTGCAAGGCGACTGTCCCGCTCGGCATGTACTACTGGCAGGAGACCCAGGCTCCGGCCGGTTACCTGCTGCCTGACCCGGCGATCTTCGGCCCCCTGGTCCTCACGATGGCGAACCGCGCCGCCGGCGTGTCCACAGTGGCCACGAACCAGCTCGCCGAGGGCGAAGTGAAGATCGTCAAGCAGGACACCGCCGGCAAGCCGCTCGCCGGGGCGGTGTTCCAGCTCTGGCGGGACACCGACGGCACTGACGGCCTGCACACCGCCACCGACACGGCGACCGGGCCACCGTGCACGACAGATGCCCCCGGCGTGTGCAAGGTCGTCGTCCCGCTCGGCACGTACTTCTGGCAGGAGACCCAGGCCCCGGCCGGTTACCTGCTCCCGGACCCGGCGGTCTTCGGCCCGCTGAACCTGACGATGGACAACCGGACGCAGGGCGTGTCGGCCAGCGCCGCGAACGAGCTGGCCACGGGCAAGGTCTCCGTCGTCAAGCAGGACCCGGCCGGTAACCCGCTCGCCGGGGCGGTGTTCCAGCTCTGGCGGGACACGAACGGCACGGCAGGGCTTCAGCAGGCCACGGACACCGCGATCGGCGGACCCTGCACGACCCCGGCCGCCGGCACCTGCGAGGCGACGGTCCCGCTGGGCACGTACTACTGGGAGGAGACCCAGGCCCCTGCCGCGTACCTGCTTCCGGACCCGCCGGTCGCCGGCCCCCTCACGCTCACGATGGCGAACCGCACCCAGGGCGTGACGGTCACCGCGACCAACGTGCTGGCCACCGGCGAGGTACGCGTCGTCAAGCAGGACCAGGCTGGCAAGCCGCTCGCCGGGGCCGTGTTCCAGCTCTGGCAGGACACGAACGGCACCGCCGGCCTGCAAACGGACTCCGACACGAAGACCGGTGCCACGTGCACCACCACGGCCGACGGTGTCTGCAAGGCAGTCGTTCCACTGGGGACGTACTTCTGGGAGGAGACCCAGGCTCCCGCGGGTTATCTCCTGCCCGCCCCGGCGGTCTTCGGCCCGCTCACCCTGACGATGGCGAACCGGACGGCGGGCGTGTCGGCGAACGCCCAGAACATCCTGGCCACCGGCGAGGTGAAGATCCTCAAGCAGGACAAGGAAGGTAAGCCGCTCGCGGGAGCGGTGTTCCAGCTCTGGCAGGACACGAACGGCACCGCCGGCCTGCAAACGGACTCCGACACGAAGACCGGTGCCACGTGCACCACCACGGCCGACGGTGTCTGCAAGGCAGTCGTTCCACTGGGGACGTACTACTGGCAGGAAACCCAGGCCCCCGCCGGTTACCTGCCGCCCGGCCCGCCGGTCATCGGCCCGCTCGTCCTCACGATGGCCAACCGGACGCAGGGTGTGGCCGCGACCGCCGTGAACGAGGTGGCGTACGGGCCGGTCCAGGTTCTCAAGCAGGACCCGGACGGCAAGCCGCTGCCGGGTGCCGTGTTCCAGCTGTGGCTGGACAGCGACGGCACGCCCGGACTCCAGCCGGCCTCCGACACCAGGGTGGGGGAGCCGTGCACCACTTCGGACGCTGGCCTGTGCACCAGCCCCGTCCGGGCCGGCACGTACTACTGGCAGGAGACGGCGGCACCCAGCGGGTACTACCTGCCCGACCCGGTCGTGTCCGGTCCGCTGGTCGTGACCACCAGGCACGTGAACCAGACGGTGGCCGTGACAGCAGTCAACCAGCCGAAGCCGAACCGGATCAAGCTGTGGAAGACCAGCGCGGGCGACGGCTCGCCGCTGGCGGGCGCGGTGTTCCAGCTGTGGCGGGAGAGCAACGGCACGCCGGGCCTCCAGCTCGGCGGCGACACCGTGGCCGGAGCGCCGTGCACGACGACCGGTGCGGGCCTGTGCGACTTCACGGGCCTGGCCGGAGGCGTGTACTACCTCCAGGAGCTCCACGCGCCAGCAGGCTTCGAGCTGCCACCTGCGACGGTGGGCGGGCCGTACGCCGTCCGGATGGACGACGAGCTGATGGTGCTCGCGTCCAACGCCCGCAAGCCGCTGCCGGTGACCGGGGTCAGCGGTCCTGTGCACGGGCTGACGCTGATCGGGCTGTTCCTGCTGGCCGGCGGGGCGATGCTCCGGGCACTCGCCCGCCGCAGGAAAGCCTGACGGCCTGACAGCCAGCGGCTGAGAGTGCCGGTCCTGGGCAGCCAGGGCCGGCACATCCAGTAGTTACGGAAGCGTGATATTGATCTTGGTTTGAGGGATGGGCATTACCTTTTCCTTACAATCGGGACGTAGCTGGCTCGCCGGGCACGTTTCCCCGCCTGCCTTGCCCCCTTTTCGGGGCAAAAATCGTTCAGCTGTACCCCAGCTCACGGCCGGCAACTCCGGAAGGCCCGTTGAGCGTCTCCTGTGTGATCCTTTCAGTCCGCCGGAAGGCGGGCTGTACTGCACACGGGGTAAGGGAAAGCATGGAGGACCAGGTCAGCCGCCGGAACCTGCTGCTGCGGGCCGGCGCTACAGGTGCTGTGGCCGGGGTGGCCGCGGTGACGGCCAGGCGCGCGATCATCCGGCAGCGCGAGGCACCGGACAAGGCCGTGTGGCGGCCGGCCGCCACACCACTCACGGGCGGAGACGAGCTGCGCTACCTCCAGCTCACGTCCGGCACCGACGGCGTCATCTACGGCGTACGCGCGGACGGCGCTCTGGTCTGGCTCCGGCACCTCGACTGGCGGACCGGCGGCGTGGCCTGGGCCAACAGCGGCGACGGCCGCGTCATCGGGGAGGGCTGGCACCAGTACGTCTCGATCGCCGGCGACAGCTTCGGCCACATCTACGGCCTCCGGCGTGACGGCACCCTGTGCTGGCACCGCTGGGACCTGTCCAACGCGGAGACCGGCGAAGGCAGCTGGGCGCGCGGCAGCGGCCGGGCGATCCGCAACCTCGCCGGTACGAGCGCGCTGGCCTGCGGCGGCGACGGTGTGCTGTACGCCCGGTGCTGGGACACCAAGCTGTACTGGCACAAGTACCTGGCCCGCGACGGCTCGGCCGGCCCCGGCGCGTGGGCGCCGAACTCCGGAGCGGTCATCGCGCAGGACCTGCCCGGCAAGTGGCTCATGGCCGACCGCGAAGGCGTGGTCTACACCATTGCCGACGGCCACCTGACCGGCCGCAAGTACCTGGCGGGCGACGGCAGCTCCGGCCCCGGGTCCTGGGCGAACGGCGGGAAGCCCGCGAAGTTCGGCCGGAAGGGCTTCGACGACCTCTGGAAGGTGATGGCCGCCGGGGACGGCGTCTTCTACACCATGCCCATCGACGCCCGCCCCGACCCGAACCCGGCCGACCACCTGCACTGGCGCCGCCTCCGGGACTGGTCGGCCGCCGCGACCGGCGGCGCCGGCACGTGGAGCAAGGACAGCGGCAAACGGGTCGCCTCCGGACTCGTCGTCCACCAGGCCGCCCGCATGGAGGCCTACGTGTGGCCGCCGTCGGTCACCAGCGGCGAACGCCTCGGCATCGCCGTGTCCACCGCGATGAACGGCACCATCTCCATCCGGCACCTGTCGCCCGGCGGGAAGACCCAGCCCGTCACGTACGGCCCGGTCCCGTTCAAGGGCAAGGTCCACCCCCTCCCGCACCGGTACCGGGCCCGCGGCTGCGGCTGGCCCCACGCGCAGGAGGTGACCATCCCGCCGAACTGGCCGAGCGGCCTCTACTGCGCCGAGGTACGCGCCGAGGACGGCACCACAGTGGACGTCGCCTTCTCGGTGCGCCCGCCGAAACCGAAGGCGAAGACGGCCTTCCTGGTGTCCACCTACACCAGCCTCGCCTACAACACCTGGGACGGCGCGAACCAGTACGGCCCCGGGTACGGCGGGCGCCGCCGCGTGTTCTCGCTCCAGCGCCCGAACCCGTGGACGGACCTCGGCACGAACGCCCCGCCCGAGCACGTGGTCACCACCGACATCACGATCACGAACCTGATGGCCGGCGCCGGCCACGCCTTCGACTGCTACGACGACGGAGACCTGCACCGCGAGGGCGGGCGGTGGCTGCCGGAGTACAGGACGCTGGTCACCGGCGCGCACCCCGAGTACTTCTCGGCCGAGATGCGCAGGCACCTCGCAGCCTTCCTCGACCGGGGCGGCCGGCTGCTGTACCTGGGCGGCAACGGGCTCTACGAACGCGTCGAGCCGACCCCCGACGGCACAGCAGTGCGTTTCCGCGACCCCTGGGGCGACCGCTGGGTCAACCGCTGGCACGACCAGCCGGAGAGTGAGATCCTCGGCATCGGTTACGCCGTGGAGGCATACAACACGGCCGGCCCCTACCGCGTGCTCCGCGACCACCCGCTCCTGGCCGGTACCGGGCTCAAGCCGGGGCAGACCTTCGGCGCGACGGGCGGGCTCGGGCCGGCGGCCGGCGTCGAGACCGACCGCCGGATGGGCACGCGGGGCGACGCGCTGGAGACCGAGGTCATCGCGGCGGGGGAGAACCACAGGACGCACGGCGCCGAGATGGTGTTCACCCGCAGGCCGGGCGGAGGCTGGACGTTCGGCGTCGGCTCGGTCACCTTCGCCGGAGCGATCCCCCAGGACCCGGCGGTACGGCAGATCGTCCTCAACGCCCTCAAGCTCGCCGAGCTCCCGTAACGCGTGTCCTGGTACGTGCCCGGGCCGGGCTGGCCCCCGTAGCAGCCCGGCCCGGCCCGGGCCTCTCACACGGGGATCTCCCGTGCCTCCACAAGGGACGGTGGTGGTGGCTGGGGCGCGCGGACGATCCGGGGCGCGCTGAGCGCGGCCAGCCCGAAGCCGATCAGCATGGCCCCCGACACCATCGGCAGGCCGTCGGCACCGATGTCCGTGCCGGACAGCATCAGCAGCGGCCTGCCGGGCAGGATGGACAGGAACATGCCCATCGCGAACGCCGGGAGGGCGAGGGTGACGGCGACGATGCCGGCGGCGGTGACCTTCCATGCTGCGATCGGCCGGACGAGCACGAGAGCGAGCACGGCCAGGGGCAGGCCGGCCATGCCGGGCAGCGCCTTCCAGTCCAGCAGGTCCGGCTTGGGTGTCAGCAGCAGGCCACCCGCCGCGACGAGCCCGGCCGGGGCCAGCACGAGCACCGCGCCACCCAGGAATCCGATCCGGCGCGTGCTGGCGGCCAGCGCCGCGAGCATCGCCGTGGCCACCAGCAGCCCGGCCACGATGGCAGCCGTACGCGGGAAGATGACGGGCAGGTAGGGGCTGGGCGCGGCCGTGTAGCTCTGTGCCAGCACCGAGGGCCCGGTGATGGCCGCGAGCACGGCGGCACCGGTCAGCACGCGGCGGCCGCCGAGCGGTGACGGTGACGGTGACGGGGTGAGCCTGTTCAGCAGCCAGGTCAGCCCGGCCAGCGCCGCGCCGGCGAGGACGCCCGCGCCGAGCAGCGCGAAGAAGACGGGCCTGCCGGACAGAGCGTTGGCGGCGACCTGCCCGTCGATCACGACCAGCGCCCCGGCGGCCACCGCGGCCGGCAGCACCCCGCCCGCACCACGCCGCGTGACGGCGATCAGCATCCCGAGCACGATGACAGCCATCGCCCCGAGCCGGATGTCGTAGTTCACGGTGATCAGATCGCCTGCGCCGTAAGGGTTTCCGTCCGTGCGCATGACCTTCTCGCCGAGCTGCGTGCCGAAGGCGGCGAACTGCGCCCACGTGGCGAGCCCGAGTGCTGCCACCAGCACTCCGCACAGGACGGAAGCCCGGCCACTGCCCGGCCCGGGCTCGACCCGCGCACCGGCCAGGACGGGCACCTTCACCCGGGCCGGCCGGAGCACGGCCTGGCTGGCCCGGATCCCGTACCGCAGGGTGAAAGCCGAGGCCATCAGCAGCAGCCACGTCACCCCGGCGACCTGACCGGCCACGACGTCCGAGGCCACGTACCCCTGGTCGACCTTCCCGAGCTGTACGCCGCTGTCGAGGGTGTCGAGCAGGCTCAGCGGGAACCAGAGCAGCGCAGTCTCCCGGCCGAGCCCGGCCCTCGGGGCCTCCTCGAACGCGATGGCCACACCGACAGCCTCAAGGATCAGCAGCGTCCCGCCGAACCCGACCGCGAACGCCAGCCACCGGCGGCCGCGCAACGTCAGGCGCGTGACCCACCAGGCCAGCCCGGCCATGCCTGCCGCCCACAGCGCCAGGCCGGGCCAGGGGTTCATCAGCTCCAGATACTCCACGCCCGGCTCTTCGGGGCGCAGGCGCATCACCGTGTACACCCCGCCGACCGTCACGGCGAGGATCAGCGGGGCAGCGACGGCGCTACCCGCCCGGCCGAGCCAGGCGTTGTGCGCCCAGTGCACCGGGAGCCGCTTACCCAGCCAGCCGCCGATCCAGGCGCTCGCCAGGGCCGCCACGGCCAGCGAGCCGACGGAGGCGGTGTTCGCCGCCCAGTCGAAGCCCTCGCCGGGGGCGACGGGCCCCCGGCCGGCCCTGGCGATCGCCCGGCCGACGAGCGTGAGGCTGAGCAGCACCCCGAACACGATGGTCATCCCGGCCAGGGCCAGCACCGGCTGGAGGCCGCGCCCGGCACCGGGCAGCACCTCGCGCCAGCCGCGCGGCACGCCGTGCTCGTCCTCGACGGGCGGGGACACGGCGAGGCTCAGCGCGTACCGGAAGGCGCGGAACGGGCCGAGCCCGTGCAACTCCGCCTCCCACTCGCGCAGCTGGCCGGCCCGCAGCTCCTCGGGCCAGCGCCGGGCGGCGACGCGTAACAGCGCCCTCACGCCGTCCTCAGCTTCCCGGGCGCTGAGCCCTTGGTGAGCGAGGCGTGCAGGGCTGCGAGCTCGCTGCGCGCCGAGGCCAGGCCGTCGGGGGTCAGCCGGTAGTACCGCCGGGCAGGCCGGCCAGCCGCGACCGGGTCGATCTCCTCCCAGGACGCCTCGACCCAGCCGGCCCGCTGGAGCCGGACCATGATCGGGTAGAGGGTGCCGCTGGGCAGCCCGGTGTCGTGCATGAGGTCGAGCCCGTACCGGTCGGCGTCCGGATCGGACACCAGCGCGGCCAGGACCTTGGCAACGGCCGTCGTCAGCCGGATCTCCTGTCCCATAGTCGACAGACTACATAGGGTGTCAACAGGGGATACCACAGTGGACCCCCTGGATCAGGTCAGCGCAGGTCACCGAGCCGGTAGATCCCCACGGAGACCCGGAGGCTGTTCACCAGCAGCGCGCTGCCCGCGAGCTCGTCGTGCAGCCGCGCACACCGGTCGATCTCGGCGTCGAGGGCCGCCCGGTCAGCTCCGGGCAGCGCGAGAGCGTTGAGCGTGCCGGCGGCCAGGTCCTTGTCCGCCGACCGCAGGTCGTTGGCGAGCCGGACAGCCTGGCAGGCCCAGCCCAGCGCGGCGTCCAGCTCGGGCCCGGCCTCGGCCCTGGTGACGGCGAGCAGGGCATGGGCCCAGCCACGGTAGCCGATGCTCCGGCTGGCCACCGCGAGATAGTCCACAAGGGACGGATGCTCGCCGGAACGGCTCAGCAGCGCGTGTTCCAGGCTGCCGGCCGCGTCGTCGGCGAGGGCGGCCAGCAGGGCAGGGCTCGACGGCAGCCCGGCCAGTACCTTGGCCAGGGCCGTCGCGACGCGTCCCGACGGGGGCTCGCCGGCGAGGACGGCCTGGACGGTTTGTTCGGTCTCGCGGAGCTCGGCCTGCCCGGCGCCGGAGGAGTCCATCACGTTGTCGTACAGGAAGGTCCACACCGCGAACCGGGTCAGCCTGGCGAGCTGGACAACCCGCAGCGCCGGCGCGATCGCGGTGACGGCGTGCGCGAGAGCCCGCCCGGCCCGGCCGCCAGCCGGCCCGAGCAGCTCGACAGCCCACGGCATCACGTCATGCTGTACCCGCCTGGCCTTGAGCGCGGCGATCGGCCGCTGAGCCGCCGGTACGAGCCGCAGCGCGGTGGTCACGAGAGCCGGGCGGCGGGATCGGCCACGCCGCCGAGCCGGACGCTGACGAGCAGGTCGTTCAGCTCGTCGAAGCCGCCCGGCGCGACCGGCAGCTCCGAGGCTGACTCGGCCTCGTCGAGCCGGGCGTGCAGGGCGGCCAGGCCGGCGGCGACACGATCGGCGCCGATCCCCGAGGCCGGCGCGTGCTCGGCGCTGGCCTTCGCGGCGATGAGATCCGGCAGGTAACCCGGAGCCTGGTACTCGCCGAGCAGCGTGGGCAGGTGCGCCTGCACGGTGCCGGAGCGCATCAGGTGGATGCCGGTGAGGAGGGCACGGAAGGCGTAGAGGAGAGGCTTGAGCTCGCCGGTACGTGAGAAGAGGTCTTCCTGGGTTTTGGCGAAGCCCCGGTAGTGGTGCGCGTGGCTGCTGGTGAACACGAGCGGAGCCAGCGCGGCGAGCGCCTCGTGCTCGGGCGTGGTGTGCACGACGAGCGGCGACAGGAGCTGCTCGAGGACGTACCCGTTGCGGCGCAGCATCAGCCGGGCGAACTTCCGCAGGTCGTGGCTGACCAGATCCAGCTCGGTCCCCTGGTGCCACCACATGCAGGTGTGCGTCTCCTCCAGCTCGCGCAGGCCGGCCAGGTCGGCGGCCGGGAGCAGGTGCACGCCGCGCAGGTCCACGTCGGAGTCCTTCGACGGGAAACCGTAGAGGTGCGCGCCGGAGACGGTCACGAACAGCAGGGGGTGAGGCTGCTCCGAGATCACCTCGGCCAGCCCCGGCACGGCCGGGATCATGACGGTGATCGTAGTGCCACCGGCGGGGCCCGGCGGAATCGCTTTCACGATCCCGCCGGGCAGGCCGCCGTCAGAGCCGGGGATCGACCGGTTCGGACTCCAGAGCGAGAATCGCGAACACCAGTTCGTGTACCCGCCACAGCGGCTCCCCGCTCGCGAGGGCGTCCAGCGCCGCCAGCCCGAGCCCGTGCTCCCGGAGCGCGAGGCTGCGCTTGCGGCTGAGCCCGCGGTCCCGGAGCCGGTCGAGGTGCTCCGGCATCGTGTAGTCGGGGCCGTAGATGATCCGCAGGTACTCCCGGCCACGGCACTTGATGCCCGGCTGCGCGAGCTGCCCCCTGACCCGGTGCGCCAGCCCCTCGTACGGCTTGATCACCATGCCCTCGCCGCCGGAACCCGTCAGCTCCAGCCACCACCTCGTCGCCTCGGCCTCGTCCTCGGCGGAGGACAGGTCGACGACCCGCCGGCCCGTCGCCCGGAACAGCTCCGGGTCTGCGGCCACCAGCGTGTCGCACTGGGCCAGGTGCCAGCCGTGATCACGACCCGCGTGCGAGGCCCCTTCCGAGGCGAGCACCATGAACGGCGCGAGCTGCACGCCATCCAGCCCGTCGACCGGCCAGCAGTACTGGCGGTAGGCAGCCGTGAACGCCTCGGCGTTCGCAGCGCGCTCCTTGAACCGCCCGGCGAGCCCTCCGGCGTCCACCCCGCGAGCAACCGCACTGTCCACAGCGGACAGAACGCCGGGCAGTGCCGCGCGGGCGGCCGCGCCGACACTCGCGTACTGGCTCCGGATCAGCGATCCAGCCTTGGCCGACCACGGCAGCAGCTCGCAGTCGAGCAGCAGCCAGCTCGTCTCCAGCTTGGCGAAGAGGGGCCGGGCGGCGGTGCGTACCCGCTCCAGCAGCGCCTCCGTCGTCGCCGGATCGCTGAAGAACGGCCGTCCCGTCCGGGTGTACACCGCTCCGCCCTCCTCGCGGACGAGGACGACGGCACGCGAGCCCATGTGCTTCTCCTCGCACACCACTGTGGACACGCCGGCCGACCGGTAGTCGGCGAACGCCTCGGCCGGGTACTCCAGGTACCCCTCCTGCCGGGAGGTCGAAGGCGGGGACATGGTCGGCGGCAGCCACAGCAGCTGACGCGGGTCGATCGCGAAGCGGCTCATCACCTCCAGCGCGGCGGCCGAGCTCTCGGCGTCCACGAGCACCGTCCCGTACGCCGTCTTGATGTGCCGCCGGCCCGTCACGTCAGAGATGCTCAGCGTCGCGCCATCCCGCTCGGGGGCGATCTCTGCGAGCGGCTTGACCGGCTCGTAGTGCACCCGCTCGGCGGGCACGGACACGAGTTCCTTCTCGGGGTACCGCAGCGCCGTCAGTTCCCCGCCGAACACGCAGCCGGTGTCGAGGCAGATGGTGTTGTTGACCCACTCGGCCTTCGGCGACGGCACGTGACCGTAGACGACCATCGCGTCGCCACGGTAGTCGCGCGCCCACGGGTACCTGACCGGCAGCCCGTACTCGTCGGTCTCCCCGGTGCTCTCGCCGTACAGGCAGAAGTCGCGCACCCGCCCGGAGGCCCGGCCCTGGTACTCCTCCTTGAGCCCGGCGTGCGCGACCACGAGCCGCCCGCCGTCGAGCCGCAGGTGGCTGACGAGCCCGTCGATCCAGGCGGCGGCCGTTTCCGTGAAGGCGGGACCCTCCCGCTCCAGCTGCTCCAGCGTCTCGGCCAGGCCGTGCGTCACGCTCACCTTGCGGCCACGGAGCTTGCGCAGCAGCTTCTGCTCGTGGTTGCCGGGCACGCACAGCGCCGTGCCCGCGCCGGTCATGCCCATCACGAGCCGCAGCACGCCCGGTGAGTCGGGGCCGCGGTCGACCAGGTCGCCGACGAAGACAGCCTGCCGGCCCTCCGGGTGCGCCGCGCTCACCGGCCGGCCCTGATCGTCACGCTCGATGACGTAGCCCAGCCTGACCAGCAGCGTCTCCAGCTCGGCACGGCAGCCGTGCACGTCGCCGATGATGTCGAACGGGCCGGTGACGTCCCGCCGGTCGTTCCAGGCCTTCTCGTACGAGATCGTCACGTCGCCGGGCTCGCGGACGATGTGGACCTTCCGGAATCCCTCCCGGCCCAGGTCGCGTACTGACCGGCGCAGGTCGGCGGCCTGCCGCTGGAGTACCTTCCGGCCGAAGTCCCGGTCGGGCCGGGCCTGCGTGCGCTCCCAGGCGACCGCCTCTGGAGTGTCGATGACGATCGCCACCGGCAGCACGTCGAACGACCTGGCCAGCTTCACCAGCTCCGCACGCGCGTGCTTCTGCACGTTGGTCGCGTCGACCACCACCCGCCGCCCGGCGCGCAGCCGGATGCCGGCGATGTGGTGCAGCGCGGCGAAGGCGTCCTTCGTCGCCGACTGGTCGTTCTCGTCGTCGGCGACGAGCCCCCGGAAGAAGTCGGAGGACAGCACCTCCGTCGGCTTGAAGTACTGCCGGGCGAACGTCGACTTGCCGGAACCGGAGATGCCGACGAGCGCGATCAGGGACAGCTCAGGAATGTCGAGCTTCATCAGGCAACCTTCCGGAAGTACGCGAGCTGGGTGGGCGGGCCGGTCTGCGGGTCGTCCTCGCCCACGGGACGGATCTCGGCCGTGTAGCCGTGTGCTGCGCACACCCGGGCGGTCCACGCGGCGAACTGCTCGCGGGTCCACTCGAACCGGTGGTCGTCGTGCCGGTGCCCGCACAGCGTCTCGTACCGCACGTTGTACTCCACGTTGGGCGTCGTGACGACCACGGTGGACGGAGCGGCGTGCCCGAAGACGGCGCGCTCCAGCGCGGGCAGCCGTTCCTCGTCGACGTGTTCGATGACCTCCATCAGCACGGCCGCGTCGTAGCCGGTCAGCCGGTCGTCGTGGTAGGTCAGCGCCGACTGGATCAGCCTGATCCGCTCACGCTGCCGGTCGGGCTGGCGCTCCAGCTTGAGCCGCCGCTCGGCGATCGCGAGACTCACGGTGGAGACGTCGGCACCCACGATTTCCGTGTACCGGCGGTCAGCGAACAACTCCAGCAGCAGCGCGCCCTCGCCGCACCCGAGATCGAGTACCCGGGAGGCACCCGACTCCGCGAGTGCCGCCAGCACGGCCTGCTTGCGCAGCTTCACCAGCGGAACCCGCCGCTCGGGTACCTCGGCCTGCTCCTCGTCCTGCCCGGGTTCCGTGGCTGCGGTGTCACCCTGGAGCCGCTCCAGCGCGGACAGCACGAGCGAGCGCCGCCCGGCCAGGTACCGCCGCGCGATCAGTTCCTTGTCCGGGTGCCCGGCGAGCCAGCCGTCACCGGCCCGCAGCAGCTTGGCGACCTCGTCCTCGGAGACCCAGTAGTGCTTGGCGTCGTCGAGGACGGGCAGCAGCACGTACAGGTGGCTGAGCGCGTCGGCCAGCCGCACGGTACCGGTGAGCCGGAGCTGCACATAGCGGGCGTCGCCCCATTCGGGGAATGCCGGGTCCAGCGGTACCGGAACGGCCTCAACGGTCCAGCCCAGCGGCTCGAACAGCCGGGCGACGATGCCGGTGCCACCCCGGCAGGGCAGGGCCGGCACCTCGATCTCCAGCGGGATCGGCGTGGCGGCCAGCTCGGGCCGGTCCTTGCTCGCGCCCTTCATCGCCGACCGGAACACCCGGCCCAGCGCCACGGTCAGCAGGCTCGAAGCGGCGTACGGCCGGTCGTTCACGTACCGGCCGAGCGAGAAGCTGTCCGGCCCCTTCTGCCCCTTCGACGGCCTGGCCAGCTCGACCGGGTCCACGTCCAGCAGCAACGCGGCCGTGCATCTGTCCTCGGTGGCCTGCGGGTAGAACACGTGCGCCGTCCCGCCGGTCGTACTGAACGACTGGAGTTGCGCAGGGTGCTTCACCAGCAGGTACCCGAGGTCGGTCGCCGGACTGTGTGTGGTGGAGATCGTGAGCAGCACGGATCCGATCATCCCAGCCCAGGCCAGGCATTTTCAGCGATCAGCTCGGGGACAGGAGGCAGAACTCGTTGCCCTCGGGGTCGGCGAAGACCTTCCACGGCACGTCGAGGTCGACGGCGGTGGCGCCGAGCGCGACCAGCCTGGCCGCCTCGGCCTCGATGTCGTCGCCCGGGTACGGCCTGATGTCGAGGTGGACGCGGTTCCACACGGTCTTCGCGTCGGGGGTGCGGGCGAAGATGAGGTACGGGCCGACCTCCTTCGCGGAGCGCATCACCGCGATGTCCTCGGTGACCCGCTGCACGGTCCAGTCCATAGCCTGGCCCCAGAAGGTCGCCATGGCCTGCGGATCCGCGCAGTCGACGACCACCGACGCGATCGGCCCGGTCTTCTCGTGGAGGGAGTCCAGCACGCAGAACTCGTTGCCCTCCGGGTCGGCCATGACGACCCACGAGACGTCGTCGCCCTGGCCAACGTCGGCGAGGGTCGCGCCGAGGTCCTTGAGGCGCGCGACGATCTCCGCCTGGTGGGCCGGCGAGGTGGCGGCGAGCTCGACGTGCACGCGGTTCTTCACTGTCTTGGGTTCTGCCGACACGACGAGGTCGATGCAGATGGCGGCGGGGTCGGGGTAGACGTTGCCCACGGGTTCGAGGTTCGTCACGCCGGGGCCCTCGCTGGTCAGCTCCCAGCCGAGTACGTCAGCCCAGAAGCGGCCCAGCGCGTTCTCGTCGCTGGCCTTCATGTTGATCTGCACAAGTCGCGTCGCCATGCCGAGATGCTAGCGCTTCCATGATCATTTATGGGAGCGAACGCCAGCTCCACGGAATCGGTGCCTGCCCGCACGGCACGGCGGGCGGGCACCGATCCCGGTGCGGCCGAGTGGTTACCAGCCCAGCGGGACGATCTGGGCCGCCGAGGTCCACGGCCCCCGGCCGCCGGCCTCGGTGAGCGCGCGGAGCCGGACATACCGGGCCTGGCTGGGCCAGCACCGGATCGTCTTGAGGGTGGCGTCGTCGGCGAGGGTACCCGTGGCGACGGGCGAGCCCCAGGCGACGCCGTCCGTGCTCACGTACACCTCGTAGCTGCCGATCCGGCCGTTGACGCCGGTCTGGCGGGGCAGGTACCGCAGGCCGGTGACCGTGCGCACCCGGCCGAGGTCGAGGTCGATCTCGTGGGGGAGCGGGTCGGAGCCGCCGTACCACTTCGTGTGCCAGATCGTCGTCGCCGACCCGTCGACGGCGTTGGCCGCAGCACCGTTCTCGCCGACGAGTTCCTGGCTGTCGGCGCGGGCCACGGTGCACGTCATCGGCGCGGAACCCATGATCGGGTCGCTCTTGCCCTCGGTACCGGACTCCATGTGCCCGACGAACCGCCGCACGAAGCCGTCGGTCGTGTCTGCGGTGACCGTGAGGTCGTACCAGCCCGTCAGCCCGTACCCGACGGTGAAGTAGTCCTCGGAGGACGCGCCGGCCGCCACCGGGTACGTCCACGGCCCGCCCGGCCGGTTGCCGGCCCTGACGGTGAACGTGCAGGCCTTCGACCCCGTGTTGGTCATCTTCACCCAGACCCTGCCGTCGGCCGGGGCGTACCGGAGTGTGGCCTCCGGATTCGCGTTGCCGGTCGTCGTCGCGGTGACCCGGTTGCCGGCGAACCGGCGGATGAAGCCGTTGGGCCCGTTGACCGTCAGGTCGTAGGCCCCGGCCGGCGTGCCAGCGACCCACGAGTCGGACAGCGTCTTGCCACCCTCCACTGTGTACCGCCACGGCCCGTCGGTCCGGAAGGCGTTGGCGTACACGTAGAAGTGCGCGCCGGCCGTCCCGGTGTTGACGAAGTCGATCCACAGCTTGTCGGCGGCCACGCGGGTCGACACCGTCAGGTTGTACGGCAGCGGGCGCGACGGCCGGACACCCGGCTCCTGTACCGGCATGGCCTGGCTGGCCGGCGGCTTCGGCGTCGTGTGCCGTGGGCCGGTCGTCAGCGCTGGCGTGCTGAGCGCCGGGTACGTGGCGTCGGCGGTCGTCGTGTCGATCGCCGACGTGAGGTCGCCGCAGACGGTCCGCCGCCACGGCGAGATGTTCGGCTCCGCGATCCCCGACCACTTCTCCAGGAACTGGAGCACGGACGTGTGGTCGAAGACCTGCGAGCACACCTTGCCGCCACGGCTCCACGGCGACACGACCATCATCGGTACCCGGATGCCCAGGCCGATCGGTGCCGTGCCGACCAGCTCCGTCGCCGTCGTGGCTGTCGACAGGCCGTCCGCCGCAGACACGGGCGGGGCCGGCGGCGGTACGTGGTCGAAGAAGCCGTCGTTCTCGTCGTAGTTCAGGATGAACAGGGTCTTGTTCCACACGGCGGTGTTCGAGGCCAGCGCGTCGAGGATCTGCTTGACGAGCGCGGCACCCGTGCCGGGCCCCCAGTCGGGATGCTCGCTCTGGTACTCGGGTGCGACGATCCACGACACGGCCGGCAGCCGCCCCGCGTTCACGTCGGCGGTGAACGCCGAGGCGAGCTGGCCGGGCCGCTGCCGGGCGAGCCCCCGGTCGTAGAGGCTGCGCTCGGCGGCGGTCAGGGTTGCCACGCCGTCGGCGAGCTGCTGGAGCAGGACAGTCTGCTGGGCGGCCGTCGCGGCCTGCACGGCGTAGAAGAAGTACTCCAGCTTCTGGTACGGGTTGCCGGCCGAGTCCTTCGTCTTCGACAGCGCCTTGCGGCCGACAGCGAGGAAGCTCGCGAAGTAGTCGAGTGAGTTGTCGCCGTAGTTGTCCCACTCCTGGTAGACCCGCCAGCTCCGGCCTGCGGACTCCAGGCGCTCCGCGTAGCTGGTCCAGCTGTAGCCGGTGTGGCCTGGGTTCTGCCAGGCGTCGTTGCCGGTGGCACGGGTGCTGGTGCCCGGCTCGTTCCCGATCATGCCGGAGAAGAGGAAGAACCGGTTCGGGTTCGTCGCGCCCATCACCGAGCAGTGGTAGTTGTCGCAGATCGTGAAGGCGTCGGCGAGCTGGTAGTAGAAGCCCAGCGATGCCCGGTCCATGTAGGTCATGGACCGCACGGTCTTCTGCGGTACCCACTGGTCGTGCCTGCCGTTGTTCCAGGCGGCGTGCCCGTCACCCCAGCCGTGCGGCGTGCCCTCCATGAACTGGTCGTCCACCCGGTACGGCAGAACGTAGTTGCTGCCGCCGTTCGGCTGCCGGTAGACGGGCGCGCCGCCGGGCAGGCTGATCGCCGCCGGGTCGCCGAAGCCGCGCACGCCGGACAGTGTGCCGAAGTAGTGGTCGAAGGACCGGTTCTCCTGCATCAGGATCACGACGTGCTCGATCACCTCCAGCCCGCCGGTCGGGGCGGCGGCCGCGAGCGCCTCGCGGAGGCTGAGCGGGAGGAGGGCGAAGCCAGCTGTCGCTGCGGCGCTGGCGCGGAGGACGTCACGGCGTTTCATCGGTGGGCTCCTGAGGGGGTCACGGCAGGCGGGGGAGCGCACGGAGCCTATGAACGCCAGTGCCCAGCATCAATGGCCTGCGGATGAACGCGCAGGTAATGATCGGAAACGGATCAGAGCGTGTTCGGAACGAAGATCATTCAGCAGTACCGATGCGCGAACGTGCGCGGAAACTGCGCACTTCCAGCAGCCCCGCACGCCGTACCCCTACCGCCGCGCCACCAGGCGGACCTCCGCGACGCCGGTACCGTCGCCCTCGTCGGTCTTCGTCACGCCGTCGGCCGCGAAACCGGCCCGCTCGTAGAAGCGGATGGCTGTCTCGTTCGGGGCGTACGCGTACACGCAGACCGGCTCGTGGCCACGTTCCCGCAGGTCGGAAACCCCGTGGCCGAACAGCAGGCGCCCGAGGCCGGTACCGATCAGCGCTGGCTCGACGTAGAGCCCGTAGACCTCGCCCGCCCCGGTACCAAGGTCGGGATCGGACTCCGCCGGCCCCGTGCGGCAGAAGCCGGCGACGGCACCGTCCACCTCGGCTATCCACATCCGATGCCCGGCCGGGATCTCCGCGAGGTACTCACCCCACGCCTCACCCTCCCGCACCGGATCGATCCCGTCCAGGTACGCGGCGGGCATGAAGCTGGAGTAGGCGGCGCGCCATGCCCGGGCCTTGAGCTGGCCGATCGCGGGGCCGTCGTTCGGGGTCGCAGGGCGGATCAGGGTCGTCATGCCGGAAGGCTACGTGAGCGCGGCGAGCACCCGGCCGGTCGCGTGGCCTGCGATGGCGAGCATGAAGTCCCGGTCAGGGAAGTCGCCGTCGAGGAGGCGGAGCGGGCCGGACACCAGCGACAGGTCCATAGCGAGGGAGTAGAGGGCCATCCGGGCCGGGTCGAGCCCGGGCACGGCCAGGTGCCGGTAGTGCTGGCCGAACCGGAGCCGGAGGAAGGCGTGCTCCCACTCGGCGTCGAAGTGCATCAGGCCCTCGATGTCGATCAGCACGGGCTCGCCGTCCGGGCCGACCAAGACGTGGTCGGGGCCGAGTTCGCCGTGAACCAGGCTGTGCTCACTCCTCGGCCCGATGGCGGCGGCCAGCTCGTGCAGCGTGCCGGCCACCTGGCCGGACACCTCCCCGATCCGGCTCGTACGGCGGGCAGCCTCCGCCAGGTCGCCGAGCGCCCGGCGCAGCACGAGGTCCGGGCAGGCGCCCCCGGCTGCCGGGCGGGCGAGCTTGCCGATCCTGGTACTCGTGTCGGCGCGCATCAGGGCGAGGGCTTCGCGGAGCCTGCCGAGCACCGGTCCGGCTCCGGCCGGGTCGGCGGCGAGCCGGGAATCCAGCGTCTCACCGCGTACGTCCTCCACGATGGCCAGGTCGGCCGGGTAGCTGGCGTGGGTGTCGTCGGTGAAGTACACGGCTGGTGCCCGCACGCCGAGCGCGCGCAGCCGGTCGGAGGCCGCCGTGAACAGGTCGAGGCCCGAGGCATCGGCGAACGGGTCGGCCGGGCCCGGCTCGCTCCCGGCGTCCCGGGCCGGCCAGTAGTTCTCGTCCGCGCCCCAGGAGTACAGGACCACGGTGGACCCGTCGGCGAGTGCCAGCCGGTACACGCCCTTCTTGCTGCCGCCGCGCAGGCGGTGCGCTCCGGCGATGGCCCGGCCGGGGCCGAGGGCCGCCGTGACCACGGCGGCCAGTTCCCCGGGTACAGCGAAAGCTCTTGTCATGATCTCCCCGCCTGAAGCCGAACGGAGAGCCTAGCGCTACTCGACCGGGCGGCGCATCGAGTAGGTGACCACCTGGAGGCGCAGCGGCTGGCCGATCATGCGCGGCGAGCGGTCGTAGGCCTCCCAGCCGGCCGCACCAGCCTTGTTGAGGTGCGGGATGTCGTTGAAACGCTCGTCGGTGCCCCAGTTCTCCGCGCCACGGGAGTGCACGAAGACGGCTCGCCAGTCCTGGTCACGGTCGCCGCCGAAGTTACCGGTCGCGCGGTACTCCAGCCGGGCGTATTCCCATCGGATCATCCCAGCATCATGACCTATCGGTGCGAGCCGGGCGGCCCCGGGGTCCGTCCACAGAGGAGGGTGCTCAGGAGAGGGCGTCGCGGGCCGCCAGGGCGGCTGCGATCCTGGGCAGCTCGGCCGGGCGGGTGGCGTCGAGACCCGTCAGCGCGGCGACCTTGCGCAGCCGGTAGTCCACTGTGTTCGGGTGCAGGTGGAGCTGGCGGGCGGCGCGCTGCCGGTTCAGGCCGGTCGCGACGTAGACGCGCAGGGTGCCCAGCAGCTCCGGGTCGAGCGGGTCCAGCAGCCCGGCGAGCTGGTCGCGGGCCGCCGACGGCCGGGTGAGCTGGTATTCGAGGAGGAGATCGGTGAGCTGGTAGAGGCCGGGGGCCCGGCCGAAGGTCCTGGCGACGGCGAGCAGCTCCCGCGCGAGCCGGGCGGCCTCGGCCACCTGCCGTGGCACGGCCAGCACGCCGCTGGCCAGTACCTCGCAGCCGCACGCCTGGCCGAGCCTGGCCGGCAGTCCCGCGTACCGCCGCCACACGTCCTCGTCGCCCGGCCCCGGCACCGGTACCAGGGCCAGCCCGCCGTCCGCCGTGAGCATCGCCAGCACCGGCTCGGCGGTGAGCTGGGTCAGCTCGACCCGCAGCCTGCGTACCCGCCGCCGGGCCGCGATCTCCGCACCGGCCCCCGCGATCTCCGCGCCGGCCCCGTCCGGCACTGCGGTGCCGCCGGTCAGCGCGAGGCTGAGCACGAGGTACCCGCCCGGCAGCCTGACCCCGGCCCGCTCGGCTGCCGGTTCGATCATGAGCCCGTCGAGCAGGGCTGCCAGCAGGGCCTGGCGGGCCGCGTGCTCGTCCCCGCTGGCCGTGTCGAGGTACCCGGCGGCCACGGCTGCCGTCGTCCGCTGGAGGAAGCCGAGCACCAGGCCCTGCACGGCGCGCAGGTCGCCGACGTCGGAGGGGAGCGCGTCGGCGGAGACCCGGTCGAGGCTGATCCGGGCGCCGACGTGGTAGGCGGCGATCACCGCGTCGATCGGCACGCCTTCCTCCGCCCGCCGCGCCGCCGACTCGCGGATCGCCGCCAGATCGGTGACGGGCGGGAGTTCCCGGCTGCGGAGGACCTCGCCGAAGGCGCGCAGTCCACGTTCGACGACGCGGGCGATGTCGCCGGACAGTTCCTCGGCCGGCAGCAGCCCGTACATCGGGACGGCGGCGGCCAGCTCGGCGAGGATCTCGGACGTGAGGGCAGGCACGGCGGCCAGGAAGCGCTCCAGCAGAGGCCTGCCGCCGATACACAGTGTCCTGTTGTCACCGGTCACAACTGCCGCCTTCCAGGTCTGGTGACGTTTCCAGGACCCCGGTGCCCGTCGCGGGGCGATCCTGTTACCCACCAGTAAACAGCGCATCGCCTGGAGGTAACAGTGGCTGCTCTGCGCTCTGTCATGGCCGTGCTGGCCGCCGCCACAATGCTCGTGGCGGGGCTCGCGGCCCCTGCCGCCGCCGCCCCCGAGTCCGGCGGCGGCAGCCAGGTCTCCGACCCGCCCGGCGCGAACGACTGGGCGTGCAGGCCCAGCGCCGCCCACCCCAACCCGGTGGTGCTCGTGCACGGCACCTTCGCCAACCAGTTCGAGAACTGGCTGGCGCTGGCACCGCTGCTGAAGAGCAAGGGCTACTGCGTCTACGCCCTCACCTACGGCCTCACCCCGGACAGCTGGACGTCCACCGGCACGGGGATCGGCCTGCCGATCGGCGGGCTCCAGCCGATCGCGTCCTCGGCCCGCGAGCTGGCGGCCTTCGTCGACCGGGTCCGGGCGTCGACCGGCGCGGCCAAGGTGGACATCGTGGGCCACTCGCAGGGCGGGATGATGCCCCGGTACTACCTGAAGTTCCTCGGCGGGGCCGCCAAGGTGGACAAGCTCGTCGCGCTCGCGCCGAGCAACCACGGCACGACGCTGTCCGGCATCGCGAACCTGGCGGCCTACTTCCCGGGCATCGCCGACCTGGTCTACTCTGCCTGCCCGTCCTGTAAGGACCAGGTCGCCGGCTCGGCCGCGCTCACCCAGCTCAACGCGGGCGGCGACACCCAGGCCGGGGTCAGGTACACGGTGATCTCGACCTGGTACGACCAGGTGGTCACGCCGTACGAGACGCAGTTCCTGGCCGGGCCCGGCGTGACCAACGTCGTCATCCAGCACAACTGCATCTTCTCGCTGGCCGAGCACGTGGCCATCGCGTTCAGCCCGACAGCGCTGCACCACGTGACCAACGCCCTGGACCCCGCCCGAGCCACGCAGGTCTACTGCGGCTAACAGTTCTGACCGTGAACCGCCGGCAAACGTAGCGCGGGTAACGGCCCCGGGCACGGGTTGGATGGGCTGCCCCGAACCTGCCTGAGGGGCAGCCCATCCAACCCCGGCACAATAGGCTCATGGAGATCCCCGAGATCCTTGAACTCAAGACCTGGGCCGTCGTCGGCCTGACGAGCAACCCCTCGCGTGCCGCGTACCGGGTGGCCCGGTTCCTGCTCGACAAGGGCAAGCAGGTGATCCCGGTCAACCCGGCCGGCGAGGCCGTGCACGGGCAGACCGGCTACCGCAGCCTCGCGGAGATCCCGGTCCCCGTGGACGTGGTCGACGTCTTCCGCCGTTCCGAGGACGCGGGGGCGCACGTGGACGAGGCGATCGGGATCGGCGCGCGTGCCGTCTGGCTCCAGCTCGGCGTGATCGACGAGGCGGCGGCGGAACGCGCGCGGACGGCCGGGCTGGCGGTCGTGATGGACCGCTGCCCGGCCATCGAATGGCGGGACTGAGCTAGGTCACGCTGGCGGGGTGAGCAGCGAGGCTGCCCGTTCCCACCGGCTGAGCTGGCAGCCGTCGGCCCGGCTGAAGGACGCGCTGACCCACTCGCCCTGCCACAGGCCGAACAGCCAGGCCGTCTGCGGGCCGCCGTAGATCCTGGTGCAGGCCGCGCCGGCCGGCACCGGGGCCAGTGCGGCGTAGGCCGACGGGGTCAGGCTCGCGCAGGTCTCGCCGGTGGCGCAGCTGATCGTCCACTGCACCGGCTGGGCGCCCTGCCCGGGCCGCAGCTCCACGAAGAGCAGCGTCGGGCCGGCGGTGGCCAGGTCGGTCACCGTCCCGGCATCCTTCGCGAGGCTGATCGCCTGCTCCAGGATGGCCGGCGCGCCGCCACCGTCGATGGTGCTCACGGTCTTCACAACACCGTTCTTGTACCGCACGGTGAGGTCGTAGGTGAACCGGTCGCAGCACGGGTCGTCCGGCAGGTAGCTGTCGCCGAGCGTCGTGAAGGCCGGGGTCGAGGTGAGGGAGAGCAGCTCGGAGGCCTGGGCGGTGGCCGCGTTACGGTCCACGGTGTACCGCAGGCGCACGCCGGCGTAGCCGCCGGTCTGGTCGAGCGTCACGCTCTGGACGGCGTGCCCGGGTGCCGCCGAGGCCGGGGCGACCGCGAGCCCGAGGCCGGCCAGCAGGGTGAAGATCAGCACGCCAGCGGGCCGGGCCAGCCTGAGGAGTGTCGTACGCATCGTGGGTCCTTTCCACGCCGAAAGGTGAACGATGCCCAGCCTGTCCATCCACAGAGGATGCGTGCAAGTCAAGTTGCTTAAGCCCCTTTTATGGGAACTGCAACCTTCCTCAGGGTTAGGGGTCCTCAGGATCGTGGCCAGCGGGGACGGTGTACCCGGCCCCCGGGTTCCACTTCGGACTGTGAGAAAAGCCTCACCCAGAGTATCCAGGTAGGGCGGTCAGCAGCAGCCGGAAGGCCTCCTCCGCCGCCCACTCACGGATCTCGTTCCTGCCGGGGGCGGGGCTGAACAGCCCGGCGTGGGTGACGCCGGCCGGGCCGGCCAGCCCGAGGAACAGCGTGCCGACCGGGTGGCCGTCCTGGGTGTCCGGTCCGGCTACCCCGGTCGTGGCCAGCCCGAAGTCCGCCCCGAACAGCCGCCGCGTACCTTCGGCCATCGCGCGGGCGCACTCCACGCTGACCGGCCCGTGCGCGGCGAGGAGGTCCGCCGGCACGCCGAGGACGTGGGCCTTGGCCTCGGTCGCGTAGGCGATCACGCCGCCCCGGTAGCAGGCGGACACCCCCGGTACCGAGGTGAGGAGGCTGCCCAGCAGCCCGCCTGTCAGGGACTCGGCCGTGGCGAGGCTCAGCCCCGCCGCCTTGAGTTCTGCTGCTGCCATCTCCGGAGAACTGGGCATCTGTGCAGCTTACCCGGGGTACACAGAACTCTGGGCTGCCTGGAGCTTGACAACGTACAACCAATCGGTTGTATATTGGAAGGGTGAGTGAGAGGGACGAGGACCAGGCAGACGCCTTGTTCCACGCGCTCGCCGACCGGACCCGGCGCGACATCCTGCGCCGTGTGCTGCGCGGCGAGCATTCGGTCTCGGTGCTCGCGGCGAAGTACGAGATGAGCTTCGCCGCGGT
Source organism: Longispora albida DSM 44784 (assembly GCF_000379825.1). Classification (GTDB taxonomy): domain Bacteria; phylum Actinomycetota; class Actinomycetes; order Mycobacteriales; family Micromonosporaceae; genus Longispora; species Longispora albida. The sequence goes on along the minus strand of NZ_KB903819.1, from coordinate 64,964 downwards.
GCAGAAGCATGTCGCCGTGCTCGAGAGGGCAGGCCTGCTGACCAAGCGGCGCAGTGGCCGCGAGCAGCTGGCCAGCGGCGACGTGGAGGCGGTGCGCTCGGTGGCCTCGATGCTGGCCGAGCTGGAGCAGGTCTGGCGCGGCCGGATCGCGCGCATCGACGAGCTCATCGCCCTCGACAACGACAAGCAGCAGTAACGACAGCGGTAACGACAGCAGGAGGACAGAGCCATGCCCGTCATCGACGTCCAGAGCGACCTCGACAGCCGGACCCTGAGCATCATCGCCGACTTCGCCGCGCCGGTGGAGCGGATCTGGCAGGTCTACGCCGACCCGCGCCAGCTGGAGAAGGTGTGGGGCCCGCCGTCCTACCCGGCGACCGTCGTCGACCACGACCTGAAGCCCGGCGGCCGGGTCACGTACTTCATGACCGGCCCGGAAGGTGACAAGCACTCCGGATACTGGCTGGTCACGGCGGTCGACGAGCCGCGCAGCTTCGAGTTCGAGGACGGCTTCGCCAACCCGGACTTCACCCCGAACACCGACATGCCCGTCTCCGGGAACGTCTTCACCTTCACCGCGCACGAGGGTGGCACCCGCGCGGTGTACGTGAGCACGTACGCGACGGCCGAGGGCCTTCAGCAGGTGCTCGACATGGGCGTTGTCGAGGGTGCCTCGCAGGCCATCAACCAGATCGACGAACTGGTCGCCTGAGAGAAGCAGAGCCGCCAGCAATGATCCCGCGCTGGGGAAACCTAGTGCGGGATCGGCGTGCCGGTGGGCTTGCCTGGCCCGGACGGCGGGTCGATCGTGAAGAAGCGCTCCTCCGGCAGCCTGGCCGGCAGCAGGCACAACGCGGACACCGCGCCGGCCACGACGCTCGCGAACCACGACCAGCCCTGCACCAGGTGCGCAGCCGGTTCCGGTGACCCGGCCCGCCACGCGATCATGTGCGCGAAGATCCAGAACACCCCGCCGAAGATCGCGCCGCCCAGGACCAGCCAGGGCGCGCTGCCCGGGGTCCGGTTCGAGGCGAAGACCTCCAGCGCCGCGCTGAACAGCAGCGCGATCACCACGACCACGGCGAGGGCGATCAGGACGGTGGAGGCGCTGGCCCGCCCGTCGAGTGCCACCGAGTCGCGGAACGTCTTCGCGATCGGCGTGAACACCTCAGCGATCGGGCGACCGCTGGCCGCGTACCCGAAGAACATCACCAGCAGCCAGGCGGCGGCGCTCGCCAGCCCAGCCAGAACCGTGCCCCTGAGAATTCGCATGGCTACCACCCCGGCTGTGATGAGGGGTCCACCCCTCAGGATAAGCCGTGCGCCCCCGGCCCGGGCGCTTTCGCGGATTCCTGTCCGTGCCGTGCAACCCGCCACGGCTCCGGCGCCATCAGGAGGGCGAGGACAGCGGAAAGGAAGCCGGTGCGACACGAGCAAGCCTACGAGGACTACGTGCAGCTCCGCCTGCCCTGGTTACGGCGGGTGGCCTACCTGCTCTGCCAGGACTGGCATCGGGCTGACGACCTGGTCCAGGTGACCATCACGAGGTTGTACGTCCACTGGCGCAAGGCGGCCAAGGCGGACAACCTCGACGGGTACGTCCGGACGATGCTGCTCCGGGTGTTCCTCGGTGAGAAGCGGACGGGCTGGGGCTCCCGGGTGCACCTGACGGCCGAGCCGGTGGACCGGCCGGCCGAGACGGCGGACCACGAGACCGGGCTGGAGGTACGCGCCGCGCTGCGCGACCTGCCGGACCGGCAGCGTGCCACCCTCGTGCTCCGGTTCTACCTGGACCTGTCCGTCACGGACACCGCCGAGGCACTGCGCTGCTCGGAGGGAACCGTGAAGAGCCAGACCGCCCGGGGCCTGGAGGCCCTGCGCCGGAACCTGATCGTGCGGGAGAGCTGAGATGGATACACGGGAACTGTTCGGCGATGTGGACGGCGAGCTGCCGCCGTCCCGAGTGGACGTGGGGCTGGCCATGCGCGACGGCCAGCGTACGGTCCGGCGGCGGAGGGTGGTGGCTTCCGGAACGGCCGGGCTGGCCGTCCTGGCGGTGTTCACCGCTGGCGCCCTGATCACCCAGAGCGGCGGCCTGCCCTCCGCCGCGGTACCGGGCGCGGGCCAGGGGGCTGGCGCGACGCCGGGCGTCGTGGCTGCGGACGGCAGCATGCAGGTGCCGGAGCGGCTCGACCCGCTGGTCCGGTACGCCGGCTGGGGCTGGCTGCCTCCCGGGCTCAGCAGCTACCGCGCGACGAGAAGTACCGACGTCGTGTACATGCTGCTGGCCGACAAGGTCACGTTCCGGATGCACGCGAAGTTCCGGAAGCCGCCCGGCGCGACCACACCGGCACCGGACGTGAACCACCGCACCGCGATGTGGCTGGACATGGGCAGCCAGACCGTTTCCCTCTACTGGCAGCTCGGGCCGGACGCGTGGGCGGGCGTCTCCGTGGACAGGGAGTTCGCCGGCTCGGAAGCGCAGGGCAAGGAGATGGCGCTCCGGATCGCCGGCGCGATGCAGTTCGGCCCCGGTCAGCGGCTTGACCTCCCGGCGAATGTGCCTGCCGCGATGGACGGTATGCCGCTCCGCGAGATCATGGTGCGCCGCACACCGGACTCCCCGTCCCAGGGCAGCTCGTTCACACCGTGGTCGGTGAGTGTGGAGTACGGCCCGAGTGTCGCTGTGGTCGATCCACCGGCGCCCAGCACGCAGCTGATCCGGATCTCGATCATGCCCTACCTGCCCGTGCACGCCGAGAAGGCGAACACCACAGTGGACGGTTTCAGGGCCGCCACCGGTGCCGATCCTGGCGCGTCGGCCAGCTGGCTGAACGTGTACGACGTGTCGGGCTACACCGTGGCGATCGACCTGAAGCACAAGCCGGAAAACGTCGCGACGGCTGTCTTCCGGCAGCTCACGTTCCGTCCGTACAGCTGACGCAGACCGCTGGTGGCGGGCCGGGCACTCCCGGCCCGCCACCGCCCTCAGCAGGGGACGCGCTCGAAAAGGGTCGCCGGTACGCCGCCGAAGCGCCCGGCGGCCTGCCCGGCCATCATGGACAGGAACGCTTCCGCATCGGCCATTGGGTGCTCACCGAGGCCGTCCAGGTAGGCGCCGTGGGCGCGGAGCGAGGCGATCGAGGCGTCCAGGGTGCCGCTGATGTCCACAGCGTGGGTCGGCTCCGGGGAGCCGGCGATCAGGACGGCCCGCACGCCGTTCCAGGCGGGCCCGGCCTCCGGGAAGATCCACTGGTTACCGGCGTCCCCGGCCGCGTCCAGCACCGCCTCGCCCACGGCGCGGTGGTCCGGCGAGTTCCGGGGCCCGCCGGGCCCCCACGTCGCCCGGTTGTTCAGGGTGATCAGGATGTCGGGCTGGTGCCGGCGGATCGCGGCCGTGATGTCCCTGCGGAGCGCCGTGCCGTACTCGATCATGCCGTCCGGATGGTCGAGGAAGTCCACAGTGTCCACCCCGACGAGCCGGGCGGCAGCGATCTGCTCCTCGGCGCGCAGCGGCCCGCACCGGCCCGGTTCGAGGTCCTGGATGCCGGCCTCGCCCCGCGTGACCATCACGTATCCGGCCCACCTGCCCTGTGCCGTCCAGCGCGCGATGGCGCCGGCCGCGCCGTACTCCAGGTCGTCGGGGTGGGCCACGATGCCGAGTACCCGGTCGAAGTCCTCCGGCAGCGCCGGCAGCTGATCACTCATCCCGCCATCCTGCCGCACGCAGGAACGCCCCGGCGAACGTCTCGCAGGTCTCGTCCACAGTAGGCAGGTCGAGCAGCCTCTCGATCGTGGGCCGGGTCATCATGTGCACGAACAGCGGGCCGAGCAGCAGGTGGACCAGCAGCGGCGGCGCGATCGGCCGCAGCCGCCCCGATGCCACCTCCGCGGTGACCAGCGCGCCCAGGCTGCCGAGCAGCCGGGGGAGATGCGCGGCGAACACCTCGCCGCCGGGGCCGGCCGGCCGGGAGAGCAGGTCGGCGAACACGGCGGGCAGCAGCCGTGGCTCGTCGGTGAACGCGCTGACCACCACCCGGTAGACCTCCCGGATCGTCTCGGGGAACTCGGCCGGCGGGTTCGCGGCCAGCGCCTCCAGAGCGACGATGAACGTGTACCGGTCGAACAGCGCGCTCAGCAGCCCGTCGCGCCCGCCGAAGATCGCGTGCAGGCTCGGCAGGGAGCACCCGGCCGTCCTGGCCACCTCGTCGAGTGTGACGCCGCCCAGCCCGTGCTCGCTGATCAGCGCGGCAGCGGCTTCGAGGGCGCGCTCCCGCACCGGTACCCGCTCGCCGGGGTCGAAGCCCGCGGCGCGGACGGCGTCGTCGAGTGTGGTGCGGGTGCCGCCGAGGCGGCGCAGCAGCGTGCTACGCGACATGCCAGCGGCCGCCGCGATCGTGGCCAGCGGCAGCTCGGCCACGTCTCTGCCCTGTGCCCTGGCTGCCTCGACGGCGGCGGTGACCACGTGGTCCGGAACTGTCATGGTGAAGACTTTACTATACATCTGGAACTGGATCAGATACTCTACCTAAGACAGTTCCAAAGACGGTGGTGTGACAGACGGAGGCGATGACGATGCGAACGACGGAATCCGCGACCTGCGTGATCAGCGGCGGCGGCCCGGCCGGGATGATGCTCGGCCTGCTGCTGGCCAGGGCCGGCGTGCGGGTGACGGTGCTGGAGAAGCACGGCGACTTCCTCCGCGACTTCCGCGGTGACACCGTGCACGCCTCCACCATCCGGCTGCTCGACCAGCTCGGCCTCGGCGAGGGCTTCCGCGAGCTGCCGCAGAGCAAGCTCGGCAGCGTCAGGTTCCCGCTGCCGGACGGCAGCACGGTGACCTTCGGTGACCTGGGCATGCTCGACCCGCCGTACAACTACATCGCGATGGTCCCGCAGTGGGACCTGCTGAACTTCCTCGCCGAGGCGGCAGCGCAGGAGCCGGTGTTCGAGCTGCGGATGAACACCGAGGTCACGGACCTGCTCACCGAGGACGGCAAGGTCGCCGGGGTCCGGTACCGGACCAGGGACGGGCAGGAGGGTGAGATCCGGGCCGAGCTGACGGTCGCCTGCGACGGGCGGCACTCGGTGCTCCGGCGGCTGGCCGGGTTCGTGCCGCGCGAGTACCCGGTGCCGTTCGACACGTGGTGGTTCCGGCTGCCACGGTTCGCCAGCGAGCAGGGTGAGATCGCGTCGGTCCTGCCGACCTTCGGGGAGGGCCAGCTGCTCCTCGCCCTGACCCGCGAGGACTTCTACCAGATCGCGTACCTGTACAAGAAGGGCGGGGACGCCGAGCTGCGGGCCGAGGGCGTGGAGAGCTTCCGGGCCAGGGTCGCCAAGCTCGCGCCGAGGTTCGCCGACAGGCTCGGCGAGATCGGGTCCATGAACGACCTGCACATGCTCGACGTGAAGCTCAACCGGATCAGCACGTGGCACCGCGACGGGCTGCTGTGCATCGGCGACGCGGCGCACGCCATGTCACCGGCTGGGGGCGTCGGCATCAACCTCGCGATCCAGGACGCGGTGGCAGCGGCACGCCTGCTCGCCGGGCCGCTGCTCGCTGGCCGGGTCACTCCGGCGGACCTGGCCAAGGTGCGGGGCCGCCGGTGGATGCCGACCGTCGTGCTCCAGGCGGTGCAGCGCCTCCTCCACCGTTTCGTTTTCGCTCCGGTACTGCGCGGTGAGACCAGCGGGCCGCCCAGCCTGCTCCTGACTCTCGCCCAGCGGGTACCGGGATTCCGCAAGCTGCCAGCCCGCATGGTCGCCTTCGGCCCCCGGCCGGAACACGCGCCGGACTTCGCCCGGCGTTAGCTGGTCAGGCCGCGAACAGCACGGCCGAGATCAGCGGGTCGTCCAGCACCGTCCGGGCGGCGCGCGCGATGGGGTCGGTCCGGAGGATGGCGCCCAGCCGGTCCTCGCGGATGTCGGGGTCGAGGCCGGGCAGGGCCGCCTCGCCGATGCGTGCCGCAGCGATCAGCGCGAGCAGTGCGGTGGCGCGCGGCGGGGCCGTCGCGGGATCGTAGAGCGCCGCGGCGAGGTGCGCACGGATGACCGCGCGTGCCGAGGGATCCCGCTCGGGATAGATGGCCCCGCCGAACCGCCACTCGCGCCCGAGCACGCCAGCCCGCACCAGCTGGCCGAGCAGCCGGCGGTTGACCCCGTCGGACTGCACGGACGAGATCCACCACTCGGGAGGGTGCGGCGCGCCCTCGCTGGCGACCGTGAGATGGAAGGCGTCGAGCGCCGGGGTGCCGGTGGAGGCAGCGGCACCGGGTACGACGGTGATCAGGCCCTGCGCCAGCTCCAGCCTTCGGTCCAGGACCAGCTCGCTGAGCAGCGCCCCGGCCACGGTTCCCCGCAGGGCCGGCATGCCACCGCTGATCGCCGGGTAGACGGGGCGGCCGTCAGCCCCGTACGCGATCAGCAGGAAGTCCTCGGCGATCGTGCGTGTCATGCTCCCAAGCTACGAGCCTGGCCGGCCTGCGTCGTCCATCCACGGGCAGAGCGGCGGCTATAACCCCAGGTAGAGGACCGGATGCCGGCGCGTTTCCCGCCCGGAGCGCAGACTCGGAACTATCGTCGCGAATCATGGACTATCTCGCGATCCTCCGCCGGGAGCTCGCCGCGTTCGGCGACTGCCTCGGCGGTGACCTGTCCGCCCCGGTCGAGCACTGCGGCGACTGGACACTCCACGATCTCGCCAGCCACCTCGGCAACGGCAACACGTGGGTGGTCACGGCGATCCGCGAGCGGCGCAACGACTACCCGGTCACGCCGGCCCCGCGCGACAGCATCCGCGAGTGGTACGAGAGCACGTGCCAGGAACTGCTCACCGCCCTTGAGAGCGACCCGGCCACCGAGGCGTGGACGTTCTTCCCGCCGCACACCGCCGGCTTCTGGCGCCGCCGCCGGAGCCTGGAGACCGTCGTCCACCGGTGGGACGCAGAGCACGCCCTCGGCCGGCCAGGCCCGATCGACCCGGCGCTCGCCGCCGACGGCATCGCGGAGGTACTGGAGGTGATGGTTCCCCGGCTGGTCGACCGGGGCCGCGCCGAGCCCCGCAAGCACGCCGTGCGGCTCGTGGCCACCGACACCGGCCAGTCCTGGGTACTCGGCCCCGACGAGCCGGTGGCCCAGCTCAGCGGCGCGAGCGAGGACCTGCTGCTCGGCCTGTGGGGCCGGCGCGAGCTGACCGGCCAGCACTTCACGTGGGAAGGCGACACGTACGTCGCGCAGGAAGTGCTGACCGGCCCCCTGGTGCCGTAGTCAGTCCGGTTCCACGGGGATCCAGAGCGAGGCTTCGGCCTGGCTGCCGTCCGCCGTCAGCTGGATGCTCAGCATCTCCGGTCCAGCCACGGCCCGGTACGGGTTCGACGGGAACCACTGGGTGTAGATGTCCCGCCACAGGTACTGCACGGCGCGCGGGAACTCACCCGAACTGGTGAACACGGCCCACGTACCGGCGGGCACGGCCAGCGTGTCCATCCCGTCCGGTACCGGGCGGCCCGTCACGACCGCGTGGTAGTAGTCGAGCTCCGTGCCCTCCGCGCGCCCCTCGGCCAGGCCGTGGCTGACCTGGAGGATGCCGGCGGGCTCCTGGTCGGACAGTGCACGGATCTCCTCCACTGTGGATGGTGGAAGGCTCCGGATGAAGTCCACGATGGCCGGGTTCATGCCCTCGTGCACGAGTGGCACGCGAGCCTTGCGCCCCGCCAGGGTGAAGGCTTCCTTCCGCACGATCCGGTACTGCATGGTGCTGCTCCCTTCGACGACGAGCCGGAAGGACATGCGAGGCTGGGCGCGCAGCACGGCACCCGTCCGCCGTGCCTCACCCGGTGCCACGCCGTGCACCGCGCGGAACGCCCGGGTGAAGGCCTCGGCCGAGGTGTAGCCGTAGCGGACGGCGATGTCGAGCAGTGTCCGCTCCCCGGCCAGTACCTCGGCGCCGGCCACCGTGAGCCGCCTCCGCCGGACGTACTCGGACAGCGGCATGCCTGCCAGGGCCGAGAACATCCGCCGGAAGTGGTACTCCGACGTGACCGCGATCCTGGCCAGCGCCGCCGCGTCGAGCTCACCGGTGAGGTGGTCCTCGATGTGGCGCATGGCGTCGTTGAGCCGTTCGAGCACGCCCGGCCTCCCTTCCTGCCGTTTCACCGTAGGCGGGCGGCCACCCCCCGGACCCGGCAATCGGTGCCCGGATCGGTCAGGTTCGGCTCAGGCCAGCCGCCGGGAGTACCGGAGCTCCTTCAGCTCCGTGCCGTCGTAGTCGTCGGCCTGCACGGCGCCGTCGGGCTCGTAGCCGGCGAGCCGGTAGAAGCGCTCGGCCCTGGCGTTGCCGTCGAGTACCCACAGGACGATGGACGTGAAGCCCCGGCCTGCGGCCCAGCCGTGCGCCTCGCTGACCAGCGCGCGGCCGACGCCGGTGCCGATCAGGTCGGGGCGGGCGTAGACGGCGTAGATCTCGCCGGTACCGCCCGGGCAGCCGCGGGCAGGCCCCGCGCTGAGCCAGCCACCGAGGGTCCCGTCCACCTCGGCCACGAAGTCGGTGACGGTGTCCCGTGACCTGGCGAAGAACCCGGCGCGCCACTCGGCGTCGGCCTCGGCGGACATGCCGTCCAGGTAGCTCTGCGGGATCAGGCCACGGTACGCGGCGTGCCAGCCGTCGAGCCGGAGCCGGGACACTGCCGGGATGTCGGCGGCCGTCATCTCTCTGACGATCATCATGCGGACAGTACATCTGACGGGCTGTCCCCTCGGAAATGCCCCGGAAAGCGGCGCACTGGCCGAGAATGGGGCTCATGGCGGGAGGCCCGCAGCTCAAGTCAGTGTTCCGCTGGGGTGCAGCCGGGGCGGCAGGCGCCCTGGCGGTGCTGCTGGTCCTGTGGGCGGTGTACGTCGTGCGCGGCCTCATCGTCCAGGTCTTCATCGCCATGTTCATCGCGGTCAGCCTCGACCCGGCCGTGCGCTGGCTGGTCCGGCACAAGGTACGCCGCCCGTGGGCCGTTCTCATCGTCATCCTGTGCGCCGTGGCCTTCATCGCCGCGTTCCTGCTCGCGATCGTCCCGCCGCTCGTCCAGCAGGCCCGCTCCCTGATCGCCGACCTCCCCGGGTACCTGGAGCAGGCCCGCCGCCAGTCCGAGCGGCTCCAGAGCCTGGAGGACCAGTTCCACTTCCGGGAGCGGCTGGAGGCCTGGGCGCGGACCCTGCCGGAGTACCTGGGCGGCCAGGCGCTCGACTACGGCCGCCGGTTCCTCGGGGTGCTCGCCTCCTGGCTGCTGACCTCGGTGCTGGCGATCTACTTCATGCTCGACCTGCCGAAGATCATCAGGAGGGTCGTCGGGCTGTTCCCGGAGACCAGGAAGGCCAGGGCGGCCGAGGCGGTCGGCGTCGTCGTCGACAAGATCGGCTCGTACATGATCGGGAACATCGTGATCTCCCTGATCGCCGGCGCCGCCAGTTACGTCGCCCTGGAACTGCTCGGCGTGCCCTTCGCCCTGCCGCTGGCCTTCCTGGTGGCGGTGACCGACCTGATCCCGATGATCGGCGCGACCCTCGGCGCCGTGATCTGCATACTCGTCGCGCTGGCCGCCGTCCCGATCTGGCCGCAGGCCGCGCTGGTCGCCGCGTTCTTCGTCCTCTACCAGCAGATCGAGAACTACCTGATCCAGCCGCGGGTCATGCGCAACGCCGTCGACATGCCAGCGATCGCCGTGCTGCTCGCCGCCCTGGCAGGCGGGCAGATCCTCGGCCTGCTCGGCGCGCTGATGGCCATCCCGATCGCCGCCGCCGCGAAGATCATCCTGACCCGGTGGCGGCAGGTGCGCAAACAGGCACAGCCGGAGGGTGCACAGTCCTAGGGGGAGCGATGCTGACGAAGGAAGACCTGAAACTCGCCGTCACCCGGCAGGCGGTCCGGCTCGTACCGGACGGCGCGCTGATCGGCGTGGGCAGCGGGGGAGCCGTGCGGGCGTTCCTCGACGAGCTGGCCGGGTGCGGCAAGAGCCTGCGCGGCGTGCTGGCCAGCTCCGAGAACTACATGATCCACGCCAAGGCCCTCGGCCTGCCGCTCGCCGGGGACGACCTCGGGCAGCGGCTGGACGCCTATGTGGACAGCCCGAGCGAGATCAATCCGGCGCTGCGGCTGACCAAGGCCACGGCCGGCGCGCTGACCCGGGAGAAGATCCTGGCCGCCCAGGCCCGCCAGTTCATCTGCGTGGCGGCGGTGGACTGCGGGGTGCCGGTGCTCGGCGCGGTGGCTGTGCCGGTGGAGGTCGCCCCCCAGTACCGGACGCACGCGGCCCAGCAGCTCGCCCTCCTGCCCTCGACCGGGGCCCGGGTGCACGCCGAGCTGCGCATGACGCTCGACGGCGGGCATCCGTTCGTGACCGGCGACGGCAACAACATCCTCGACACCACGGAACTCGACCTCACCGACCCGGCCGGCACCGAGGGCCGGATCAACCAGATCGCCGGAGTGATCACGTCGGGACTCTTCGCGGTCAGGCGGGCCGACGTGCTGGTGATCCCGGGTCCGGACGGCGCGCTCGTCAGGCAGCCGTCCTGACCCTTGCGCGCTTACGGTAAGTTCGCTCCCGTCTATCGGGAGGAGGACGGCGTGGGGTTCTGCCTGGACACGACCAGTGCGCATGGCTGAGCGCTTCGGCCGCGGGCGGGTGTTCGCCGTCCTGGCCGCCGTCGCCGTCCTGCTGCTGGTCATCACCCCCATCAGCGTGTACCTGATCGCGGGCCCCGACCGCTACGGCACCGACTCCGGCCGCGTGGTGGCGACCGGCACGGCCGTCGTCGAGGACTGCACGCCCAACACCGTCGGCCCCGGATACCTGTGCCGGGCCGCCATCACCTGGGCGCCGGACCCGGCGACGGGCGTCCAGCGCAAGGCGACCCAGGAGGTGCTGTCCCGGCTCCCGCTGAACGGCCAGGCGACGGTCGAGGAGCGGTACTGCGGGGACGAGGGCGCCAGCGCGCACACCTGCCAGGTCGTGATGAAGGGGTACCCGGTGCGGCCGAGGGCCCTCACCTGGGTGCCGGGTGCACTCCTGCTCGTCGTCGCCGCCCTGCTCTACCCGCTGTACAAGCTCTCCGGGCGCATCGCGAACCGGCTGGGACGGTAGGAAAGCCCGGAGCCGCGACGGCGTACACAATCAGATCTTTGTTACTGAAGGTATTTCTCGACCTCGTCGATCGGGGCCTGCTCGGCGTCGTCGGGGTCGAGGCCCGAGTCGCGCAGCGCGCGGCGCTTGCGGAGCAGGTCCCAGCACTGGTCGAGCGTCTCCTCGAGTGAGCGCAGGCGGCGGGGGTCGACAGCGGTGCCGGACTGCTCGGCCGCTCGCAGGTCGTGTTCGGCGTTCACCAGCTCGCGGATCTGGTCGAAGATCTGCTTGTCGTCCATGCTCGAAGCCTCGCACACGGCCCTGCCCCCGGCAGGCGTTCGCGTAACCAGCCCGGCGAGGGCTCCGAAGCGGGCAGCGGCGGCGTCCGTCCCCGCCCGGTCGCCGGTCGCCAGCAGGTCGAGCAGCAGGCCGCGCATGGCGGCGACGGCGAGCCGCGCGTCCGCCCGGTCGAAGCCCTGGGCCTCGGCCTGGTCGAGCCACGAGGTGACGACCCCGTCCAGGAGGCCGGTCGTGCCGGGGCGGCCCTGGAGCGCCTGCCCGTAGATCTCGAAGAACAGCCGCTCGTGTGGCCAGAGCGCCGGGTCGGCGAACCGTTCCCAGGCGCGCACGAAGTCCGGTTCGGCGCCGGCCATCGCGTCGCGCTGCCCCTGCTCCACCGCGCGCACGACCTCGGTGAGCAGGCCTTCCTTGGAACCGAAGTGGTAGATCAGCATCCGGTGGCTGGTGCCGAGGGCCGCGGCGAGCTGCCGCAGGCTCAGGTCGCTGATCCCGCTGGCCGCCAGGTGCTCGATCGCCGCGCTGAGGAGCCGTTGCCGTGCGTCTGCCATGTACCGTATGGTACATGTACCGAGTGGTACATCGAGGGATCGGAGTGTCCTGTGCACCGGATCGACGCCACGGCCCGGTCGGCCGCCAGCCCGCACGTCGTCTTCCCGCTCGTGGCCGACGGGTCCACCTGGCCACAGTGGAGCGGCATCGGTTCCTTCGAGCTCGAACGCCCCGGGGCGTCCGCCCGTGAGGGCATCGGGGCGATCCGTGCCTTCCGGACCTGGCCGGTCACCAGCCGCGAGGAGATCGTCGAGCTGGTGCCCGGCGTCCGCCTCGGGTACGCGCTGCTGTCCGGCCTGCCCCTGCGCGGGTACCGGGCGGCTGTCGAACTGTCCCCACTGGACGATGGCGGCACGCTGATCCGGTGGCGCTCGTCGTTCACGGCGAAGATTCCGGGTACCGGCTGGTTCTACCGGTGGTTCCTGGGCCGGTTCATCCAGCAGTGCGCCGACGGCCTCGCCGCCCACGCCGCCCGGATCGCGGGGCAGCGCGCGGACGCGTAGCCGGGATATGTTGGCCCCTCCATACACGAGGGGGTACACATGCGGCGGTTCATCGCTGTCTTCGCACTGGTCGCCATGGGAATGCTCGCCGCTGGCGCGGGCCACGGCTCCGGCACGTCCTCAGCCAACGCGGGAAATGACGCCGGGTTGATCAAGGCCGCCTCGGGTGGCAGCACGGACGGCGACCTGCACCACGTCGGCTAACGCCGTAAGAAAAGGCTGGCGGCATCGTGCCGCCAGCCTTTCCGCGCTACGGGGCGGATACCTCGTGCATGGTGCAGCCGAGCAGTACCGAGGGGTCGGCGAAGATGCCCACGACCGACACTCCGGACGCCACCGGGGCGACCCGGACGGCTGTCCCGCCGTACCCGTCCGGAGCGGACGGCATGGTGAAGGTGCCGTAGTTCACGATGTAGTCCGCCATGCCCCCGCCGGGCGCGGGCATCAGCTCCGGCCGGGGGCGTACCCGGCGCTGGAGCACCCAGGTGCCGTCGGCCCCGGCCTTCACGCGGCTGGCCCAGTCCTCCGGGGTGGTCTCCCAGCCGGGTACGACGCCGTGGCCGCCGTGCAGCAGGGCCGGCTTGAGGACGAGGTCCTCGCGGGCCGCGACCGCGTAGTCCAGCAGCTCCGCCGTCTCGCCGCCGCCGATGCTGACCTCGCCCGGCCGGCAGATCCGGGTCCACGGCAGGATCCGGTCCAGGCTCTCCCGGGTGGCCGGGGGGTGCTCCTGCGCCGCCAGCAGCCCGAGTGCGGCCTTGGAACCGAACACCTGGCAGCCCATCGGCGTGAACATCCGTACCTCGCCCCGCTCCACGGCGGCCAGCAGCGGCTCGATCAGCTCGCGGGCCTCGGGGTGCACGGCGTGCTGGAGCATGAAGATCCGGTACACGACGTCGACGGGGCGGCCCTCGGCCCAGACCCGGCCACCCCGGTACTCCAGCCGGCCGAGGTGCGTGGCCACGGTGTCGACGTCGTACCGCTCGCGGTGCAGGTCGCCGCACAGCCGCAGGGCGGGCTCGTTGGCCGGGTACTCACCCGGCCAGTCGCACAGCGCCACGACCGGCCGGGAACCGGCGGGCAGCCCGCACTCCAGCCGCATCGTCGCCAGGCTCTCGCCGATCATGTCCACGTACCCGAGCCCGCGTTCCGCCGCGAACTCCGCCAGCGCCGGGTGCCGCAGCAGCGCGTCGTTGAGCAGGCTGGCCTCGATGAGCCCGATCGTGCTGCCGACGTTGTACTCCAGCAGTTTGAAGCCCCCGGTGTCCGCGTACAGGTCCGCGCGGGTGAACCGGGTCAGCGGCAGCCCGGCCTGGCTGCGCTCCGCGAACTCCGCCTGCTGTGCTGTCAGGCCAGCCATCCGGGCGAGCCGGGCGATGCTCCCGCCTGCCACAGCCTCCGGCAGCCCGGCCAGCGCGCCGTGCAGGGCGGCGAGATCGGCTGTCAGCTGGCTGACCTCCGCGCGGTTCAGGAACACGGGCCGGGCGAGCATGCGCTCGCGGTAGAAGGCCCTCAGGATCGGCGGGATCCGGTCAGCCGGCAGCAGTGCCGCGGCGTCGAGCCCGCGGGCCGTCAGAGTGTCCAGATAGGACTGCGTGAGATGCACGTCTCATCATAGGCTGGCGGGGTTCTGTAACGGCCGCGAGTCCACTGTGGATCGCAAGCGGGATATCGAGTGCGATCAACGACAGTGCCGACCGGCTGGTATGGGAACCGCCCGGTTTGTCTCCCCTCCCGTTGCTGCCATGCACTTTCCTGACCGGTCAAAGAACTGGATCCCGGATCCCTTGCGGGGCAAGGTATTTGCAGACGACGACGGCGCGGACAAGAAAAGATCCGCCATTGACGTAAAAGGGAAGACAGGCCAAAGATGAGCAAGCGTTTTGCTGCTGTGCTGACCATGCTGGTGCTCGGGGTGACCCTGGCTGGCACGATTGCCGCCACCGCACCCGGCGGCGGCAGCCACGCCCCGCTCGCCGACACGGGCTGGGGCAAGGAAACCGCTCCCTACGGCCCTATTCCGGTGACTGTTACTCCGTGATCCGAGTGTCGGGCAGGTGACTGTCCGCTGAAGACTTACCGCCCCTCCAACCGGCAGCTTTCCGATGATCCGGTAACAGAAGGGGACTCCGCCGCCGCCTGACGCGACACGGCCCAGCCGCGCCAGCCAGGTCCGGACGTTTTGCTGATCCGGCCTGTGGTCGCCGTATTGATCACGCCATTCATTCGACGAGCACCGGGGGTACAACTGTGTCTGTTTCTGTTCACCACCTGCCCAGTGACCTTGCTTCATTGGTCAACGAAATATCGGGCTGGCTGAGTCTTCCCGCCGACGAGGTCGATCGTTTGCACGGCCACGGCAGAGCCGGAATCGCATCGGCGGTCAGCGCCATGAACGAAAAGGCGCTGGCCGGCGACGAGGAGGCTTTCTACCAGCAGCAGCTTCTCCTTTCCCGCATTTACGCGATGGCGATGCGCATCCCGGAGGCCCCGACCGCCGAGGGTTCGATCGTCATCCATGAGGTGACCCGCCTGCTGGAGTCGGCGACCATCGCCGCCGAGGACCGGTGGATCGAGGCCGGCACCCTGGAGGGCGCGCCGGTGGAAGGCAAGGCGTTCCTGTCCTGGATCAAGTCGATGGCCCGCGACCACCGGGTGTTCAAGCACCCGTACTACGTGGACTTCATCAGCGCCCACGCCGGCGCCGAGGACCTGCGGACGTACGTCATCCAGGAGTCCCTGGTCGACGGCCGGTTCGACGACCTGCTCGCGATGATGCAGGTCGGCACGGACGGGGCGGCGAAGATGGAGATCGCCCAGAACTTCTGGGACGAGATGGGCAACGGCAAGCCCGAAGAGGTGCACACCTACCTCTTCAACAAGATCTACGAGGTCTTCGAGATCTCCGAGGACGAGATGGAAGCCGCGATGACCGCCAGCGACCTGCTGGCCGGGAACCTCGCGCTGCTGGTCTGCCGCTACCGGCACCTGTACCCGGAGGCGGTCGGCTTCCTCGGGATGACCGAGTGGCTGGTGCCCGACCGGTTCACCAACGTGATCCGTGCCTGGGAGCGGCTCGGCCTGCCCGACGTCGGCATCACGTACCACCGGCTCCACGTCCAGATCGACTCGCTGCACGCCGCCGGATGGTTCCACAACGTCGTGGTGCCGGCGGCGACCAACGACCACATGCGCCGGGGTATCGCCCGGGGCACCCTGTGGCGGCTGAACTCCTCGGCCCGCCACCTCGACGAGCGCCTGGCCAACACGCCACTGGCCGCCGCGGCCAGCTGACTACCAGGGAAAGGAGATCGCCATGCCGCTGAACGAACAGCACTTCGCCATCATCGATCTGCCGGAGATCGCGCCAGAGGTCCTGGCCAGCTACGACAACTGCGCGCTGGACCCGTACATGGGCAACCTGACCCGGTACAAGCGGTTCTCCCAGTACCGGCTGCACCACGACGCCGACACCGGCTGGGGCTTCGAGCTGCTGGAGCACCGCGACTACACCACCTTCACGCACTTCAACAAGGTGGCCGGGGGCATCAAGCGCAAGTACGACCCGCTGGAGGCGGACTTCAGGCCGATCATCCGGGCCGGTATCGCGGGCTTCGGGCTGGACGAGTCCGAGGACTGGCAGATCAACGTCCACCAGAACCGGACCAAGGCCACCCCGGAGAAGCCCGGCCAGCTCACGCCGGAGGGCGTGCACCACGACGGGCACGAGCTCGTGATGATCGCGATCCTGGCCCGCAACAGCGTGACCGGCGGCGAGACCCGGCTGTGGGAGAGCAAGGACGCGACGGAGCCGTTCTGGAACGGCACGCTCCTGCCCGGCCAGGCCGTCCTGCTCGACGACCGGGCCATCGCCCACGACGTCACGGACGTGCTGCCGCTGGACGGCCAGCCCGGTAACCGCGACATCCTCATCGTCGCCTTCTCCCGGTGGAAGGAGAAGTGGTACGGCGACGACCACGACGCCGCGGCACTGGCGACAGCTGGCGAACAGTCCGCGATGTAGCTGACCAGCAGTGGCCGGCCCGGTCCCGGGGCCGGCCACTGCCACGAGTGGGGAGGTGAGAGGACATGGCAGAGTTCGCCAAGTACCAGGCCCTGGGCAACGACTATCTCCTGATCGACCCGGCCAGCGCCGCCGTCCCGCGCACGGCTGAGGCCGCGCGGGCGCTGTGTGACCGGCGGTTCGGCGTCGGCGCCGACGGCGTGATGTTCGGCCCGCTGGGCGGCGTCACGGCCGGCGAGCCGGTCGCGGTGCAGATCTTCAACGCCGACGGCACCGAGTGCGAGCGCAGCGCCAACGGGCTGCGGCTGTTCGCGTTGTACCTCGCGGAGCACTACGAGCCCCGCGACCACTACGTCCTGCGCACGGTCGCCGGGGAGTCCGCGGTGGACATCCTCGACCGCGAGCGTGGCCTGATCCGGATCGGCATGGGCGTGCCGTCCTACGACCCGGCCGTCATCGGCGTGCTCGGCGTGACCCAGGCCCTGGCCTTCCCGCTGAAGGCCGGCCGCAGCGAGTACACGGTGACCGCGCTGCACAACGGCAACCCGCACGCGGTGGTCCTGCTCGACGAGGCATCCGAGGCGCTCGCCCGCGAGGCTGGCCCGCTGATCGCCGGGCACGAGCGGTTCCCGTCCCGGGTCAACGTGTCCTTCGCCCGGGTCGCCGACCGGCACACGATCGACCTGTTCGTCTACGAGCGCGGGGCCGGCTACACCCCGGCCTCCGGCGCGTGCGCGTGCGCCACGGCCGCCGCCGCCCGCTCGCTCGGTTTCATCGAGGACACGGTGACCGTCCGGATGCCTGGCGGCGAGCTGGAGATCAGCATCGCGGCCGACGGCGCGGTCAGCATGACCGGCGTCACGGCGCTGGTGTGCACCGGCCAGCTCGCCCCAGCCCTGCGCTCGGCACTCGGAGGTGGATCGTGAAGGAAATCGGTTACCCGATGCGGCAGTGGTTCTTCGAGGACTCGGCCGGCCGGTTCGACATCGACCTGGGCGACAGCTACGCCCGGTGCGGCACGCTGGCCGAGCTGTCCGTCCCCGCCGACATGGAACTCGGCTACGGCTACGACCGGGGCGGCCCCGGGCTGCGCGCGCAGATCGGCGAGCTGTACGGCGGCCCGGCCGGCAACGTGGTCGTCGCGCACGGCGCGCAGGAGGCCCTGTACCTGCTCTACAACGTCCTCCTCCGCCCCGGCGACCGTGTCATGACGTTCCGGCCCGGCTGGCAGCAGTCGTGGCTGGTGCCCGACCTGCTCGGCTGCGCGGTGGACGTGCTCGACCTCGACGGCGACTTCTCGATCGACGTGGACGCCGTCCGGGCCGCCGCCGGGATCGGCCACCGGCTGATCGTGCTCAACACGCCGTGCAACCCGACCGGCCGCCGCATCCCGGAGCAGACGCTCGCGGAGCTGCTGGAGCTCGTGACCCGCCTCGACGCGTACCTGGTGCTCGACGAGGAGTACGAGACGGACCTGTCGGGCTCGCTGGCCGCCCGCTCGGACCGGGCGATCTCGGTCTCCGGGCTGTCCAAGGTGTACGGCTACGCTGGCCTGCGCCTCGGCTGGATGTACGGCCCGCCAGAGCTGATGGCGGCCTGCGCCGAGCGCAAGCACCTCACGACGATCGCGAACTCGGTGCTCTCGGAGGAACTCGCCTCGGACATCCTGGCCCGGCGCTCGGGGTACGTGCGGCGGTACCAGGACCTGATCTCCGGCGGGCGCGGCCTGCTCGGCGACTGGGTGGACGGGCACGGCGCCCGGCTGGGCCTCGTCGAGCCGGAGGGCACGCCGTTCGCCTGGGTGCACCTGCTCACCGGCGAGACCTCACTCGACTTCTGCCGCAGGGTGCTGGAGACCGGCGTCCTGCTGGTACCGGGGGAGACCCTCGGCGGCTCCGGCGGCTTCCGGCTCAGCTTCGCCCGCCCGCCGGCCGTCCTCGCGGAGGGGCTGGCCCGGATCGACACGGTACTGCACGGGGGCACGGGTGCCCGGATCCCGCGCCAGGCCGCCAAGACGACGACAGGGGTATAGGCGATGACCATGACGAACGAGCGGGTGCCGCTGTCCTTCGGCCAGGAACAGCTCTGGTTCCTCGACCAGCTCGCGCCCGGCGAGACCACGTACAACATCCTGCTCGCGTGGCGGCTGCGCGGCGAGGTGCGCACCGACCTGATCCGGCGGGCGCTGACCGTCGTCGTCGGGCGGCACGAGTCGCTGCGCGTGACGATCCACGCGGCGGACGGCACGCCGTACCAGGTGATCGCCCCGGCACCGTCCAGTGTGGACCTGCCGCAGGTCGACCTGAGCGCGCTCGGGCCGGACGAGCAGGAGAAAGCCGTGCAGGCGGCGATCTCCGAGCAGACCTACCAGCCCTTCGACCTGGAACAGGGCCCGCTGTACAGATTCACCCTGTTCAAACTGTCCGAAGAGGACTATGTTCTCTGCCAGGGTTACCACCACATCGCCACAGATGGCTGGTCGTCCGCCGTGATGAACAACGAGCTGTCCGCCGCCTACCGTGCACTGCTCGGCGGCGAGGACCCCGAGCCGGCCGGGCAGGCGATGGGCTACACCGAGTTCGTGCGCTGGCAGCGCGACCGGCTCCAGGGCGAGGCGCTGGAGGAGGAGCTGGCCTTCTGGCAGGAGAAGCTGGCCGGCCTGCCCGTGCTGGAGATCCCCGCCGACCGGCCGCGCCCGCAGACCGCCGCCAACCAGAACGGCGCGACCGCCATCCGGATCTACCCTGAGGCCCTGCTTGCCAAGGCCCGCACCCTCGCTGAGGAGCACGGAGCCTCGCTGTTCATGGTGCTGTCCGCGGCGTTCAGCGTCGTGCTGGCGCGGTACTCCGGGCAGGACGACTTCCCGCTCGGCGTGCCGATGCTGGGCCGGGTCGAGCCGGAGCTGGAGGACGTGGTCGGCCTGTTCACCAACATGGTCGTGATGCGCTGCGACCTGTCGGGCGACCCGGAGTTCACCGAGCTGCTCGACCGGACGGCCGACGCGAGCCTGGAGCTGTACGAGCACCAGGAGGTCCCCTTCCACCAGGTCGTCGACCGGGTGCAGACCACACGCGACCCGAGCCGCAACCCGCTGTTCCAGATCGCGGTGCAGGTGCTCGGCGGCGGCACGTCGGGGGACAACATCTTCCTGCCGGGCGTCGACCCGGAGTACCTGCTGCTGCCGTCGGTGCGGTCCCGCTTCGACATGTCGCTGAACTTCATCGAGACCCGGGACACGCTCAAGGCCAGCGTGGAGTACTCCTCCGACCTGTACGACGCGTGGCGGGTGGAGGCCATGCTCGGCCACATCGAGACGGTGCTGGAGGCGGTGACCGCCAACTCCGCGCTGAAGGTCTCGGAGATCCCGCTGCTGACGGCGGGGGAGCGGGCGGAGCTGCTCGCGGCCGGTACGGGCGAGGTCGTCCCGTTCTCGCAGGACCCGCTGCACGTCCGGCTCGCTGGTCAGGCCGCCGAGACGCCGGACGCGGTGGCGATCGTGTGCAAGGGCGCCGAGCTGACGTACGCGGAGTTCGACCGGCGGGCCGGCCAGCTCGCCAGGTACCTGCGCGCGAGGGGCCTGAAGAACGGCGAGGTCGTGGCGGTCGTCATCGACCGTGACCTCGACGCGTACGTGACCATGCTCGGCATCCTCAAGGCCGGCGGCGCCTACGCGATGCTCGACCCGAAGCACCCGGCCAGCCGCCTCGACCTGATGATCCGGGACACCGGGGCCTCGCTGCTGGTCACCCGGACCGGGTTCGTGGACGTGCTGCCCGAGTCGAGCGGCTGGTCTGCGGTGCTGCTCGACACCGAGCAGGAAGCGATCGAGGCCGAGGGCGGCGAGCTGGCGGAGTGGGCGACGAACGAGTCGCTGGCGTACATCCTGTACACCTCGGGCTCCACGGGTACGCCCAAGGGGGTCATGATCGAACATCGGGCCGTGGCCTTCTTCGCCGAGGCCTATGTCCGCAGTTTCGGCCTGACCTCGGCCGACCGCATGCTCCAGCTGCCCGCGCTGACCTTCGACATGTCGCAGGGTGAGATGTGGACGGCGTGGGCGGCGGGCGCGACGGTGATCGCCGTCGCCCCGGAGGAGGCCCTGTCGCCGGAGTCGCTGGCCACGCTGATCCGTGAGCAGCGCTGCACCTACGCCGGCCTGCCGCCGGCCATCCAGTCGGTGATCGACGCCGACTCCTACCCGGACCTCAGGTACGTGATGGGCGGGGCGGAGGTGCTGCCGCCCGAGCTGGTCAACAAGTGGAACCTGGACGGCCGCAAGTACCTCAACCTGTACGGCCCGACCGAGGCGGCCATCGCCTGCACCGAGTACCTCGTGGACCACAAGGTCTGGGAGACCTCGCCGCCGATCGGCCGCCCGCACGTCAACCGGGTCGTCTACGTGGTCGACCAGCACCGCAACCTCGTCCCGAAGGGCGTGCCCGGCGAGCTGCTGATCGGCGGCGAGCCCGGCGGCCTGGCCCGCGGCTACCTCAACCTGCCCGAGGCCACGGCGGAGAAGTTCGTCGCCGACCCGTTCGCCGACGGCCGGCTGGTCTACCGCAGCGGCGACCTGGTCCGGTGGAACGCCGACGCGCAGATCGAGTTCGTCGGCCGGGTCGACAACCAGGTCAAGCTGCGCGGCCTGCGGATCGAGCTGGGCGAGATCGAGGCGGCGCTGGCTGCCCACGAGGACGTGGACCGGGCGGTCGTGCTGCTCCGCCCCGACCGCAACGGCGAGAACAGGCTGGTCGGCTACGCGACCGGCGAGAACCTCGGCGTGGACGGCCTCAGGGCCCACCTGGCCGGGCTGCTGCCCGACTACATGGTGCCGACCGCGTGGGTGCTCCTCGACGAGTTCCCGCTGAGCGGCGGCTGGAAGATCAACCGCAAGGCGCTGCCGGATCCCGTCGAGGACGGCGGCGGAGCGGAGTTCGTCGAGCCCCGCACCGAGACCGAGGCGACGGTCGCCGGGATCTTCGGCGAGGTGCTGTCGCTGGAGCGGGTGTCCGCCGAGGACAACTTCTTCGGCGTGGGCGGCAACTCGCTCCAGGCGATGCGGGTGGTCAGCCGGATCAACAAGACCTTCAAGATCAAGATCAATATCCGTCTTTTGTACGGGAACGCGACGGTCGCCGCGATCTCCGTTGCCATCGATGAGCGCGTCAAGGAGAAGGCGAATGGCTGACCTCGAACGGCTCGTACCCCTCCGCGAGGAAGGCACCCGCCCCCCGCTCTTCTGCCTGCACGCCGTCTCCGGCTCCGCGTACTCCTACACGGGCCTCGTCCAGCTCCTCGGCGACGACCAGCCGGTGTACGCCTTCGAGGCCCCCGGCTTCGACAACGAGCGTGCCCCGGCGGACTCGGTGCCGGGCCTGGCGGCCGAGTACGCGGCGATCCTCCGCGAGTTCCGGCCGGAGGGCGGCTACGACCTGCTCGGCTGGAGCTTCGGCGGCGTGCTGGCGGTGGAGATCGCCCAGCAGCTCGCCGAGGCCGGCGTCGGCGTCCGCCGTCTGATCATGGTGGACTCCGGCGTGCCGTGGGTGGCGGAACTGCCCGCCGAGAAGGAGATCATCCGCCGGTTCATGGCGGACCTGATGGGCATCGCCGGCACCTCGGCGGCCGAGGTCGAGGCGGTCATCGCGCGCGACGGGCTGTCCACAGCGGACGAGGTCTTCGCCGCCATCGAAGAAGCGGAGATCCTCCCGGAGGAGCTCGACGCGGAACTGCTCGGCGAACGGTACACAGTGTTCCGTGCGCATCTTGCAGCGCTGTTCGGTTTCGAGTTCACTAAGGAATACTCCGGACCGGTTACGCACATCATGGCCGGGGATGAGTCGTTACGGCAGTACATGCGCTGGGAGAAGGTGACGCCGGAACTGACCGAGCGCACCGTTCCCGGCACCGACCACCACTCGATCTGGTCCGGCGGGCTGACCCAGCTCAGCGAGATCGTCCGGGCGACCTTGGCAGAGAAGGGGACCACACTGTGACCACTGGGCAGGAGTCAGTCAAGGCGGAGGAGGAGGCGCCGCCGGAGAGCCTGTGGCGCAACGGCGACTTCCTCAAGTTCTGGTTCGGCGAGACCCTGTCGCTGTATGGCACCCAGGTCACCAGCCTCGCCCTGCCGCTGACCGCGATCCTCGCCTTCAACGCGACGGAGGAGCAGGTCGGACTGCTCCGGTTCCTCCAGCTCGCGCCCTACCTGGGCCTGGCCCTGATCTTCGGCGTGTGGATCGACCGGGTCCGCCGCAAGCCGGGCATGATCGCGGCCAACGCCGCCCGGCTCGTCCTCATCGCCCTCGTGCCGATCCTGTACTGGGCCGACATGCTCGCGATGGCCCCGCTGCTGGTGATCGCCTGCGCGATCGGGATCGCCTCCGTCTGGTACGACCTGAGCTGGATGTCCTATGTGACCACCGTGGTGAAGGAGCCGCGGCAGTACGTGGAGGCCAGCTCGAAGATGGGCATCTCCTCCTCGTCCGCCGACGTGGTCGGCCCCGGCCTGGCCGGCGGCCTGGTCAGCCTGCTCACCGCGCCGGTAGCCCTGGTCGTCGACGCCTTCAGCTACCTCGCCTCGCTGGTCAGCCTCCTGCTGATCCGCAAGCCCGAGGCCGCGCCGAAGCCCTCCACTGTGGAGCGGCACCTCGGCCGGGAGCTGAAGGAGGGTGTGGGCTTCGTCTTCAAGCACCCGATCCTGCGCCCCCTGGCGATCGTCGCGCCGTTCTGCAACTTCTCCCTGGTCACCGTGTGGACGATGTTCCTGCTGTACGCGGCCAAGGACCTCAAGCTGAACGCGACCATCATCGGCGTGATCTTCTCGGCTGCCTCGATCGGCGGCCTGGTCGGCGCGACGATCTCCCGTAAGGTGATCGACCGCTTCCCGATCGGCCCGGTGTACCTGGTCTCGATGTCGATGATCTTCCTCAGCCCGCTGCTGATCGTGTTCGCCCAGGGCGGCACGCTCGTCCGGTCGGCCTTCTTCGTCCTGTCCTTCTTCATCAGCTACCTGGGTCTCGGCGTGGCCGGCGTCGTCATGGTCAGCCTCCGCCAGACCTGCACCCCGCCCTCGCTGATGGGCCGGATGAGCGCGGCGTTCCGCACGATGCTGTTCGGCGGCGGCTCGCTCGGCGGCCTGTTCGCCGGGCTCCTGGCCGGCGGGATCGGCGCGAAGCCCGCGCTGGTCTGGGCCGCGGCCGGCTCAGCTGCGGTCGTGATCGGCCTGCTCGTCTCGCCGGTCAGCCGCCTCCGGGAACTCCCGCCGGCCGCCAAGGAAGCGGAGGCCGCGTCCTGATGACCGGCATGTACATCAAGGAACTGTGGCGCTACCCCGTCAAGTCGATGCGCGGCGAGCAGCTCGAGGAGGCCGTGCTGACCACGAACGGCGTGGCCGGCGACCGGCTGATCCACGTCCGGGGCAGCTACGGCCCGCTCACCGCCCGGACCAGGTACGGCATGCTCGGCCTCGCCGCGACCACCGGCCCGGACGGCAAGGCCCTGATCAACGGCAGGCCCTGGGACGACCCGGTCACCACCAAGGAGATCCGGGCGGTGGCCGGCCCCGACGCCGAGGCCGTCGAGTACGACGGGCACGAGCGCTTCGACGTGCTGCCGCTCCTGGTGGCCACCGACGGCGCGCTCACGGCCTTCGGCTACGACTACCGGCGGCTGCGGCCGAACATCGTGATCGGCGGCGTACCCGGCCTGGCCGAACGCGACTGGCCGGGCCTGGCCCTGCGGGCCGGCGGCGCGCTGATCGGGATGCTCAAGCTGCGCGCCCGGTGCGTCGTGACCACACTGGACCCGGACACCACCGACCAGGACCTCGACGTGCTGCGCATGCTGAACCGGCAGTACGAGGGCCGCTTCGCCCTCGACAGCTGGGTCGCGGAAGAGGGCACGATCCGGGTCGGCGACCCGGTCGAGCTGGTCGCCGGCTGCCCGACGGGCCCGCGCCCCGGCGGCTGGATCGTCGGCGCGCCCTACACCGTTCCGTAGGCAGTGCCGGCCCGCTGAGAGCGCCGATGCGCGCGTTGTCCCGCCTTCGCCTCGGCGCTCTCAGCGGGCCACCCCGCCTGAGATCGAGACCAGAAGATCAAACCACCCGCAGGGCGCTGTATTGTGGAGGAACTTCAGCATGTCTGAGCTGCGGATCTATAACTTCGAGCCGACCGGCATCATGCCTGCCGAGTGCGGTGACCAGAACGGCATCATCGTCATCCGGCAGCTCTTCGCCGGCCTGGTGTCCTTCGATCCGGACAGCGGGGCGCCGGTCAACCTGATCGCCGAGTCGATCACCTCGGCCGACAACACGGTCTGGCAGATCGTGCTCAAACCCGGCTTCGCGTTCAGCAACGGCGAGCCGGTGACGGCCAGGTCCTTCGTGGACGCCTGGAACTTCGCGGCGTACGGCCCGCGCGAGTTCGCCAACGCTGGCTTCTTCGAGCGGATCGCTGGCTTCGCTGACCTCCAGGGCTCAGAGCCGGCCGCGACGGAGATGTCCGGCCTGCGGGTGACCGGCGAGCTGGGCTTCGAGGTCACGCTGACCGGCCCGTTCCCCGGCTTCCGCGCGCTCGTCGGCTACTCGGCGTTCTTCCCGATGGCCTCGGTGTGCCTGGCCGACTTCGACCTCTACCGCGAGGCGCCCATCGGCAACGGCCCGTACCAGATCGTCAGCTGGGAGCACAAGTGCGAGATCGCCCTCGTCCGGCACGACGGCTGGGGCGGCGAGCCGGCGAAGGCCGACCGGCTGGTCTTCACGCTGTACCCGTCCCTGGAAGCCGGGTACGCCGCGCTGGTCGACGGCGAGCACGACCTGATGGACAACATCCCAGCCGAGAGCTACGTCGCCGCCCGCCGCGACTTCGCCGGCCGGATCTTCGAGCAGGCGAGCAACAGCTACAGCTACCTCGGCGTCCCGCTCTACGACGAGCGGTTCCGGGACAAGCGGGTCCGGCAGGCCCTGTCGCTGGCGATCAACCGGGAAGAGATCATCGAGCGGGTCTACGAGGGCCAGTACCTGCCGGCCCGCGGCGTGATCAGCCCCAACTTCCTCGGGTACCGCCCGGACCTCACCGGCTACTGCACGTTCGACCCGGAGCGGGCGCGGGAGCTGCTGGCCGAGGCGGGCGGCTGGCCGGGCGGGAAGCTCGTCCTGCACGCCAACGTGGGCGGCGGCCACGAGCCGTGGCTGGAACTGGTCGGCCAGCAGATCACCGAGCACCTCGGGATCGAGACCGAGCTGGACGTCAGCCGGGCCTTCGCCGACTACTTCGAGCAGGCCAAGCAGGCGGAGTACCAGGGCTTGTTCCGCCGGGCCTGGGCACCGGACTACGCCTGGGCCGACAGCTACCTCCGGCCGATCTTCGCCCGGGGCGGCTCGGCCAACCAGCAGTTCTACGACAACCCGGACTTCGACGCGCTGCTCGCGGCCGCCGACGCGGCCCCGGCGGAGGCCGAGACCGTCCGGCACTACCAGGCGGCCGAGGACCTGGTCCTGGAGGAGATGCCGATCATCCCGCTCTGGTTCCAGAAAACCTCCATCGTGTACTCGGAACGGATCACCACCTACGCCCGCAACATCATCAACGGCTCCGACTACTCGGTGATCGAGGTCGGGTAACCCTGACCGGTACCGGGCTCCGGGGCCTTACTCCCGGAGCCCGGCCGAACAGCCCGTTGGTGCTGGGCCTTCGGCCAGTTGCCAGTTCCGGGCTCGGCGACCAGGTCTGTTCGCCCGTACCTGGGAGCCCCGCCGGGCACTGCGGACTGGTGCGTGGCGCACCTCATCGGGCCCCGGCAAGGTGCGCCAGGCGTGCCGCGTCGCCGATGCGGCAGCCGGTGTCGTGGCAGAACGTGAGGACTTTCAGGGCTTGGGTCGCGGCTTGGGCCGGTTGGCCTTCGGAGGCCAGGAGAAGAGCGAGTTCGGCTCTGGCCTGGTGTTCGGCGACGGGGTCCCGGCCACCGGTCGTGACGGTGAGTACCTGGTCGATCTTCGCCCGAGCCTGGGGAATCCAGCCGAGGTGGCGGTAGGCCGCAGCGAGGGTGAGTCGCAGCGGTGCCATCTCCGGGTTTTCCGCCGTTGTGCCCGAGTGGGCGATGCCTTCTTCACATACCCGCCGCGCGTCGTCGACGTTGCCGTTGAGCAGGTCGATTCGTGCCTGGACGTGCAGGACGGCGGGATGGCCGATCGGATCGCCTATCCGGTCCGAGAGGGCTCGTGCCTGGGCGAGGTCGCGGCGTGCCTCGCCGTGACGGCCCAGTTCGCAGTACGCCAGTGCCCGGATGGTCAGCGCAACACGGCGGAGCTGGTGGTTGGGGATGTCTGCTGCGAGGTCGAGTGCTCTCGCCGCGATGGTCAGCGCACCTTCGTGGTCGCCGATAGTGGACAGTGCCCAGGCATACACTCCGTGTGCCTGCCCGGCCAGAGGGTTGCCGGTGTCGCCGAGGATGCTGATGCTGCGTCGCAGGTGGTGGTGCAGATCGCGCGTTCGCCCCACGCGGGTGTAGAAGACACCCAGGGCGATGTGTGCCCTGGCCAGGCTGATCGGGTCGCGGTGGGTTTCGCTCATGGCGAGACCTTCGTGGAGGTGGCGTTCGGCCTCGGCTGCCTTGCCCTGCCTCATGAGGACGATACAGAGGAACGAGGCGAGGCTGGCCCGGACGCGGGGGTGCCCCCACTGTGCGGCTGGTGGCATGGCCAGCCGGTAGTGCTTCTCGGCTTCGTCTGGCCTGCCGCTGAAGTTGTGGAACATGCCGCGGTGAAAATACGCGATCGCCAGCGCCCTCGGGCTCGCGTCCTGGATGGCGGCCGAGAGCCCGAGACGTGTGACTCTGTCCCAGTGGGTGTAGTGGCCGCCTGTGTGCAGGTAGCTGACGAGGTGGTCAGTGAGCAGCCAGCCGGCGGAGTAGTGGTGTCGTTCGTAGGCGCGTTGTGCCGCGTCGATGAGGTTGACAAGTTCGGCCTCGAACCAGGCGAGCGCCGTCTCACGGTCAGGGGCGTCGGCGGTGTCCGGTGGGTCGGTGAGGCCGAGGGTGTCGGGGAAGGCATGGTGGTTGGCGAGGGAGGTCCGGCGCAGATACCAGTCATACAGTCTGGCGAGTGCCTCCTCGGCTTCCACGGAACCGCACAGTTCTGCGGCGTAGTGGCGCAGAAGATCGTGCATCGAGTACCGGTCCGGTCCGCTCCGCTCCAGAAGATGCGCGGCGCACAGCAGGGCAAGGGTCCGGCGGGTCTCGGCGGCGTCGACCTCGGCGAGCGAGCCGGCGGCCTCAGCGGTGAAGTCTGATCCGGGGACCAGGCCTGTCAGCCGGAACATCCGCGCGGCTTCTGCGGGTAGTGCCTGGTAGGACAGGGCGAAGGCGGCGCGTACGGAACTGGACGGATCGCCGTCGATCTCCAGGACGTTGAGCGCGTCAGCGCCACGGAGAAGTTCCGCGTAGCCCTCGGCCGTCATATGGGGCCGGTCGAGGAGGCTGGCGGCGGCGATGCGCAGGGCCAGCGGCAGCCGGCCGCACGCCTCGGCCAGGGGCTCCATATCGGCCGGGTTCGCGCGGGCTCCGATGATCTGGTTCAGGAGGGCGGCGGCCCGGCCGGGCGGAAGCGGGCCTAGAGACAGACGCCGTGCGCCGTCGCGGGCGATCAGGCCGGTGAGGGTGTTCCGGCTCGTGACGAGAGCCAGGCTGCCGGGTGAGCCGGGTAGCAACGGCCGGACCTGATCGGCGGAACACGCGTTGTCGAGCACGACCAGAACCCGCCGGTCAGCGAGCACGGTGCGGTAGAGCATGACAGAGGCCTCAAGGTCGCCGGGGACGCGGTCGGCGGGTACGCCGAGTGCGCGGAAGAACGCGGCCAGCGCCGCCTCGGGACACACAGCGGGGACGGAGGAGTAGCCGTGCAGGTTGATGTAGAGCTGACCATCGGGGAACGCAGGCCGGACACGGTGGGACCACTCGACGGCCAGCGCGGTCTTGCCGGCCCCCGCGGCTCCGGTGATCATCAGAAGTCCGGCCCCAGAACCCAGCCGCTCCAGGGCGTCAAGGGCGTCGTCTCGGCCGACGAAGTCAGCGGTACGAGGGGGAAGCTGCCGCGGGACGGGTACCGGATGCGCGCTGCCCTCTGCCTCCGGAGTGGCCGGTGGTTGGGCCAGTGACGCTACGGCGGCCTTCTCCCAAGCGGTCGCCCACCGCCGGCAGTCCTCGGCGGAGGCACCCAGTGCCAGCACGACCGCGTCGAGTACGTCCGCAGGCATGAGAGTCTCGCCGGACAGGTAGCCCGACAGGGTGCTGCGGGGTACACCGGTCGCCGCAGCCAGGTCCCGCAACGAGACCCGGGTCTTACCCGTGCCGCGCGCCGCCCGCACCCTCCAGCGAGCGAGTTCATCCAGCAGTGCACGCACAGTGTCCACAGTGTGCCTCCCCGTCGCCCGCGAGTATCCCTCGCCAAGATCGGTAACCGGTGGCCGGGGGTGGCTGAGGATGTCCGGGGATGTCCGGCATCGCCGGAGCCCGCGTCAGGGTTCAGAGTTCTTGTGTGAATGCGTGTCTGCCCACCACGGGGAGAAGGGATCGGCGGCACGGGCCGCCGCGCCGGAGCCGATCGGCGCGGGTGCCGGCCCGGCCGCTCCTGGCCCGGTTCTATGTGTGCGGGTGGGCTCCGGGCGTGAAGGCGCATCAGCATGCGGCGGGAGCCCGCAAAAGGGGCTGAGTGCCGCCGATTCTCAGGCATGGCAGGGCATCGGGCGGTCCAAAGGCGGGTTGACCAACGAAGGTCCATACCCTCGCCGACGGGAGGGGCCGGTCGCTGACCAGTCTCATCACGCCGGGCCAGGCGCGTCTGATACCCGGCAGTTGGCGGCCCTGCTCGATCAGGTCCGGGTCGCCAAGCTCGACGGTGGCCGGCCGCGTCAGCGACCCGTGCCGGTGACCGCCGACAAGGCCTACTCGTCACGAGCCAACCGGACAACGCTTCGCCGGTTAGGCATCATCGCCGTCGTTGCTGAACCCAGCGACCAGATCGCCAACCGGAAACGTAGGGGCCGCCACGGTGGCCGCCCCTACGCGTTTGACTCCACGGCTTGCAGACCTGGACCCGGTAGACCGGCCCCCCGTCGGCGTCACTGTCTGCGGACGGTGAGTGCGGAGTCGTGTAGATCTTCGTGCCGCTCGAGCCGTACATCGCGACCCGGTCGTACGTGCCCGGCAGATCGTTGATCCAAGCTCCGCTGTACCAGCCTGACGAGATGCGGTAGCTGCCGCAGCCCCATGCCTCCCACTCGCCGTAGCGGCCGGCGATGACACAGAACTTGAAAGCGCATGGATCGCTGCGCCGCGCGGGTCGGCGGCGCCGGAAACTCCAGAGTTATGTGAGGTTGTGATCTTCCGGCGGAACGCCGGCGAACGCAGCCTGGCTCCGTGAGCTGATGCTTACGCCCGCAACGGTTTCTGAGGAGCTAGCACATGCGTACCGAGGGGTATCACGGCAAGGCTGGGCGCTACGTGGTCATCGGCACAACGGTGGTGGCGAAACGCGTGTGCGACAGCCTGACCGGTCTCGGCCATGATGTCGTTCACCTTTCGGACCCGGCTGAGGACGAACTCCGGGCCGCTACGAGCAATCCGATATCCGCGGTGGCCGTCCTGGTCCACGACGACGTCGCCTGTCTTCGCTATGCGCTGACGGTCGCCCATATGCTTCCTCGCACCCGCCTTGTCGTATCACTGTTCGACCGCACCGTTGCCGACCAGCTTCGGCGCGTGATGCCGGAATGTGTCATCGCCTCGCCTGCTGACGTCGCCGCGCCCAGCCTGGCCGCGGCATGCCTGGATTCCGGTCTCCTCGCACTCTGGTCCACCGCAAGCGGCTCGCGGGCCATACGGCAGGCTGAGGACGGTCATGCCGTCACACCTCATTCCTTGTCGCCACGCATGCGGTGGCGTTCCCGTCTGGGCCGCATCCGGGGGCAGCTCCGGCCGCACGACAACGGGTCTCGCATGCTTCTCGTGGGACTGACAGGCATCACATCACTTCTGTCAGCGGACTGGCTGTGGCTTTACTGCGGACACCACCGGGACGCAGCCGGGGCCTTCTACGAGGCTGCCCGGGTTGTCGCGACCGTCGGCCCGGCCGAAGACCCGGGCGCTTCTGCGGCGTACCGGATGTTTGCCGCTTTCTCCATGCTGGCGACCATCATCTTTACTGGCGTCTTCACCGCGGGGGTTGTGCACCGTGCGATGAACGGCCGGCCTTTCGGTCTCGTCGGCTATCGGACACCACCCGTCGACGGCCATGTGGTGGTGGTCGGTCTTGGGCAGGTGGGGCTGCGTCTGTGTATCGCGCTGAAGCGGCTTGGTGTCAATGTCGTCGCCGTGGAGCGCGATCCGGCTGCGGACAATCTTCGCATCGCCAAGCTGAGCCGCATTCCTGTGCTGGTAGCGCATGGCAGCGATCGCCAGGTGCTCCGGCGCCTGCGGCTGCGTCGTGCTACCGCGATCGCGGCCGTGGGCTCCGACGAACTCGGCAACATCGCTGTCGCTGTGGCGGCGCTAGCGGTTGCACCAGGGGTGCGGGTGGTGCTGAGGGCTGGTGAGAGCGAGGCCATTGCTGAAACCCGCTCGCTGTTCCAGATAGCCGAGATCCGTGACGTGACCGCGATATCGGCTACCTACGTGCTCCTTGCGCTGCAGGGATCCGAGCCAGAGCATCTGTGCAGTGATGGCGTGCACGTGTACGCCCGCCTGGACGGCGGCGTTTTCGCTGACTGCACACCCCATGGCGCGCCTGCTTGCGGCCACACGTCACAGAGATAGCCGGCCCGTCCTGGCTGAAGTCGGACGCGAGGGGCTGGCCTCTCTGCCTCCCCATTTGCGCCAGTTACTGCCGGAATGGCGCGCATGTGAAACCGCCATTACCCGGCAGTGATGTACCCCCGTGATTACCGCGCAGCCGCAGGCAGGCGGCACTGTGTTCCGCAAACCTGAACCCCTGGCTGTGCCCGATCCACATGCCAGGCGGCTCAGGTACCCCTCGAACTGGCAAGGGAGTCTTCATGCGACAAGGCCCCATCATCACGCGCCTGACTGTGGCCATCGCGGCCATGGTCACCGCCGTCCTGGCAACCTCCTCGGCTCATGCCGTGCCACGAGGTGAGGAACGAGTCTGGCGCGAGGTGTTTCTCCCCAACGGCACTATCACCGAGATGTACCTGCCGGCCGAACGCCCGGCAGCCGTGCGGTCACGCGATCTCGCCGCCGCCGCGACGGCTAACGTGTCGGCGCTGCAGGACACCGGATCTGTGGACTCCCGGTTCGACCTGGTCTTCGTCGGTGACGGCTACACCGCATCCGAACTGGGCACCTACCGGCAGCATGCGCAGGCGAAGTGGAACGAGATCGCCGCGACCGCCCCCTGGAGCAAGTACCGCAGCTACGTGAACGTGTGGCTGGTGGAAGTCATCTCGGCACAGTCTGGAGTGGACAATGATCCCACTCAAGGGGCGGCCCGCAGCACCGCGCTGGACATGTACTTCTGGTGCGGCGGGACCGAGCACCTGCTGTGTCTCAACGAGGCCAAGGCACAGCAGTACGCGGCACAGGCGCCGGCCGTCGACGCCATCGTCGCGATCGGTAACTCCGGCAAGTACGGCGGCGCAGGGTATCCGAGTCTTTCCACCGCGTCCGGGGCCAACGCCTCGTCCGGGCAGATCGCGATACACGAGCTAGGCCACTCGGTCGGCGGCCTGGCCGACGAGTACTTCAAGACCGGCACCACATACGGTGGTGCTGAGCCCGCCGAACCCAACGTGACCAGGAGCCCGAGCGGCTCGAAGTGGGGTGCATACCTGGGCAGGCCCACACCGGACGGCGGGGTGATCGGCGCGTTCCAGGGCGGGTACTACCACGAGCACGGTATCTACCGGCCATCGCAGGACTCGCTGATGCGCAGCCTCGGTAAACCGTTCAACAGCATCGGCCTCGACGTGATGGACCGCGCCATCGGCTCGAAGATCAGCGGCGGCACCCAGGCCTGTGCCGGCTACGCCTCGGCACGCACCGGATCACTGGCCGCCGGCGGATCTGCCTACCAGCCGGACGGCACCTACTACTACGCCACAGCGGCGGGCCAGCACCGCGCCTGCCTGGACGGTCCACCGGGCACGAACCTCAACGTGTACCTGCAAAAGTGGAGCGGGTCGGCCTGGCAGACCGTGGCCAGCGGCACCACCACAGGGCCGGACGAGACGCTGAGCTACCAAGGGACCTCCGGTTACTACATCTTCCTGATCCAGGCCGTGTCCGGATCGGGTGCGTATACCCTGGCCTATACCACCCCATAACGGGTTCCTCTGTCCGGGCGGGCACAGGCAGACCAGCCAGGTGCCCGCCCTGGCTTGCCGCTTCACGGCATGCGGATGGTGCCCTACCCTTTGGCGATGGAGCTCGAGCTGAGGCATCTGCATTCCGTGTGCGCGATCGCCGACGCGGGAAGTGTCACGAAGGCGGCGGCCGTCCTCGGCGTCACCCAGCCCGCGCTGACCGCACAGCTCCAGCGAGTCGAACGTGAACTCGGCGGGCAGATCTTCGCCCGTGACCGGCATGGCGTGACACCCACACCGCTGGGACAGTTCCTCCTCACCCGGGCACGAGGCATCCTCCTGGCAGTACAGGAGCTGCGCTACGGAGCCGCACGGCACCTGCCAGGCGAACGGCCTGCCGTGTGCCTGGGTGGCATCGTGGGAGCCGTCTCGGTTGGACTGGCTGACCGCCTGAGCGATCTGCTCCCGGAGTCAGACGTCCGGCTTCACACCGAATACTCGCCACAGGTGCTCTGGGAACTCATGCTCACCGGCCGGCTCGACGCCGCCGCGCTGGTCGACTATCCAGGTTTCACGCTGCACGTCCCCGCGGAGATCGTCGTACAGGAGATCGCCACCGAGCCGCTTTTCGTGGCGATGTCCGATCAGCACCGCCTCGCGGGTGAGGACGAGGTAAGCCTCGCTGACCTGGCCACCGAGTCATGGGCGATCACGCCAGCCGACGGCGCCGGGTGGCCAGACTACTTCTACACCGCCTGCCAGCAGGCAGGGTTCTTCCCGCACGTGAAGTACTCCGTGTCAGACGCGGTTCCCGTCCGCGAGATAGTGGCCACCCGCAGGGCCGTATCGCCTTGCCAGGCAGTTTTTCCCAGCGGCGACGGCGTTGTCGTCAAACCTCTCCAAGGGGACCCGCTCAGCATGCGGCACCTGCTTGCCTGCCGGCGCGACAGTCACCTAGCCGCGATATTCGGCCCCATAGCGCGCCTCGCGGAGGAGGCCTACTGGGCCTACGCCAGCCGTCGCCCCGACTACCAGGCATGGCTGCGATCGCACGGCCTCGTGACGGCCTGACCTGACTGGACAGGCTGAGATCCCCGGCGACCTGAGGTAGCGGGTCACCCACGATGTCGCCCGATGCCTGGACATGGCCGAGCAGCCGGAGCGGGACCGGCCACGGTACCGCCCCCGGTTGGGGCTTGGGAGTGAACGGGCCATCGTCCGGGATGCAGACATCCAGGAAGGGCCCGGTTCCCGACGCTGGCAGCATGTCACGGGCCCCAGCCTGGGGCCGGCGGTTTAACGCGGCAGGTAGCCGTTCGCGAGCAGGTTCACGACCTGGCGGGCCGTGTGCTCCGCCGTGTCGCCTGGCTGGGCGTGGTAGGCCCGGAGGTGCACGTACGTCAGCAGGACGGCATTGCTGAGCGTGCCGATGAAGGTGTACGGATCCTCGGGCATCGGCAGGCTGCCGTCGGCGGCGGCCAGCTCCAGGATGCGCAGCCACGGCCCGAAGTAGTCGAGCTGGATCCCGGCCGCGTCCAGGTCCGGGCCGTGGAACGCGGTCTCGGTGTGCGCGAGCAGCGGCAGGTTCCGCTCGGCGACCGCGCACAGCGCCAGCAGCGCGGCGGTGAGCCGCTGGTCGCCGGGGCCAGGGCCGGTCAGCGGGACCCACATCAGCTCGCGGTAGTCGGCGGCGAGCTGCTCCCGGAGGATCCGCTCGACGGCTGACCTGGTCAGGCCCGCTCGCCACACCGTGGCCCGGGAGACGCCTGCCCGCTCGGCGATGGACTCCAGATTCAGTGCGGACCAGCCCCGCTCGTGCAGGAGAGCGATGGCGGTGTCGAGCAGCGCGCTCCTGGATGAGACAGCTTGTTTCATGCTACGAACATAGCCGTCTCACGAGGAGGTCACCATGCTGATCGATACCGACTTCGCCTGGGCCGGTGCCGCCGAGGCCGTCCTGCTCCGGCTGACCGCGGAAACCGACGAGGCGTACGAGGCCGGCGACCTCGGTCCCTACTGGATGGAGCGCGGCCCGGACGGCTGGGCGCTCCGGCTCGCGCTCCCGGCCGGCCTGCGCACGTCGTACCAGATCTGCCCGGTGACCGACGGCCCCGCCGAGGCCAGCCCGGCCCCGGAACGCTGGACGGCCATCTGCGCGGCGGGCGTGCCGGACCCGTCAGCCCCGCTCGTCCTGGCAGCCGGGAACATCTTCGGTAACGCCGGCCCGGCCTCGATCCTCGAACTCCCGGACGCCCCGCCCCAGCCGTGGCGGGACCGCCGCCCCGGCGTCCCGGCCGGGACTCTCGACCGGCACGAACTCGCGGGCGAGGTCGTCCACCGCTACTTGCCGGCCGGGTACCGCGCTGGCGGGACGTACCCGGCCCTGATCGTCTTCGACGGCGCGTTCTGGCTAGGCGTGGACCTCGCGGCCACTGTGGACAACCTGGTCGCCGAGGGCCGGATACCGCCGCTGGCCGTCTTCCTGGTGGAGTCCGGCCGGGGCCCGTCCCGCTGGGCCCGGCTCACCAAGCCCGAGGTGCTCGACCCGTTCGTGCTCGACCGGCTCCTGCCGCACGTGGCGGAGGTGGCCGGCTCCGGCCCGGTGTACCTGGCTGGCCAGAGCCTCGGCGGGATCGGCGTCACCCATCTCGCCAGCCAGTACCCCGGCCGCTTCGCCGGTGTCATCGTCCAGTCCGCAGCCCTGTGGTGGCCGGGTTCGGACGGCGGCCTGACCGGCCGGGACATCCTGGACCGGTACCGCGACGCGGCCCCGGCCACCCCGTTCTTCCTCGAAGCGGGCAACCGCGAGGGCGAACTCCTCGGCACCGTCCGCGAGCTGCACGCCACCCTGCTCGCGCACGGCGCGACTGTCCACTATGGCGAGTACGAGGGCGGGCACGACATGGCCTGCTGGCGGGGTGGCCTCGCCGACGGGCTGGTCATGCTGGCTGGTGCGCCACGGTGATGTGCGGGTCCCGGCCCGGGTTCTCCAGCTCGTCGAGCACGGCGACGGCCAGGTCCTCGGCGCTGATCCAGGGCCGGCCTGCCGGGTCGGCGAGCATGGTGTGCGTGCCGCGCTGGTACCTGCCGGTGCGCTCGCCCGGTTCGAGGAGGGCTGGCGGGCTCAGGTAGACCCACTCGCCGTGCGGGTGTTCCTCGCAGGCCCGGAGCTGGGCGACCCCGGCGGCGGCGACCGCCCGCAGCGAGGCCGGCACGTACCCGGGGTTGTCGGCGACCAGCAGCCCCGGCTCGCCCGGGCTCCGCAGGGCTCCCGCGCCGCCGACCACGAGCACGCGCATGCCGGACCGCGCGGCGATGTCCAGCACCGCCCGCGTGGTACCCACCAGGAATCTCTCATCGGCCGGGAACGTGCGAACGGTCAGCACCACCGCGTCGGCAGCACCTGTCAGGACCTCCCGCAGCGCGGAGTGATCGGCGGCGTCGACCGGGACCGGCGTCACGCCCGGCGCTGCGATCTCGGGCTTCCGTGCCAGCGCGAGCACCTCGTGCCCGCGCGTGCCGGCCTCGGCGGTGACCCGGCTGCCGACCATTCCGGTGGCACCCAGTACAGCGATCTTCATGATTCCCTGCTCCTTGTTGAGATTGGCGGGTTGAGCTGGGCGGCGAGCATGGCCGCCAGAGCGAGGACGAAGCCGGACGACTGCCCGAGGCTCAGCGACTCGCCCAGCGCGGTACCGGCGGCGGTGGCCACGAGCGGCGACAGCAGCACCAGCGGCGCCGAAGCTCCGACCGGCAGCTTCCCGATGCCCCGGAACCACAGCGTGTAGGCGATCAGCCCGCCCATGCTGCCGAGCCACAGGTATCCGGCCACCGCCTCGGCGTCGATCCGGGGCGGCACTCCCTCGGCCAGGAGCGCGAGCGGCAGCAGGACCAGCCCGCCGGCCGTGAGCTGCCAGCCGGCCAGGGTCATCGGGCCGGCTCCCGGCGGGCGGCCCCAGCGCTTGGTGAGCACCACCCCGGCGGCCATGCTCGCCGTGCCGCCGAGCGCGGCCAGCACCCCGGCCAGGTCCAGCCGCGCGTTGGGTCCGAGGACGACCATGCCGACGCCGGCCATGCCCAGCACCGCCCACACCCACCGCCACGCCGTCGGGCGATCCCGGAGCACCACTGTGGCCAGGCCGGCGACCAGCAGTGGCTGGGCGGCGGTGAGCGTGGCCGCGACGCCGCCGGGCAGGCGCTCGGCCGCCAGGAACAGCAGCGGGAAGAGCGCGCCGATGTTGAGCACTCCGAGGACGGCCGACTTCCACCACCACTCGCCGCGCGGGAGAGCGCGGGTGATGGCCAGCGCGACGAGCCCGGCGGGCAGGGCGCGCATGAGGCCGGCGAAGAGCGGGTGCCCGGGCGGCAGTAACTCGGTGGTGACGGCGTAGGTGGTGCCCCACGCCGCCGGGGCGAGTGCGGTCAGCGCGACGGTGACCGCCCGCTGGCCGTTCCCGGTGGAGATCTGCATGGCGTGAAGTCTCGGCCGGGCCAGCCATGTTTCCAACGCATGGTTGCGATCGCAGCTATGAACCACAACGATGGCTGAAATGGACCTCCAGCAGATGCGGTACGTCGTCGCGCTCGCCGAGACCCGCAACTTCACCCGCGCCGCCGAACGCTGCTTCGTCGTCCAGTCGTCCCTCAGCCACCGGATCGCGAGCCTCGAACGGGAGCTCGGGGTGCAGCTGTTCGCGCGTTCCAGCCGCAGGGTCGAGCTGACCAGCGCCGGGGAGGCGTTCCTGGCCGGGGCGCGCGAGTGCCTGGCCGCCGCCGACCGGGCGGTCGCCGACGCGGCTGCGGCCACGGGCGTGGTGCGGGGCAGGCTCGCCGTCGGGGTCATCGTCACGACGGCCGCCGTCGACGTGCCGGAACTTCTTCAGCGGTACCGGGCCCAGCATCCCGGCGTCCACGTCCTGCTCAAAGCTGGCGGCAGCGACGAGCTCGCCGCAGCCGTCCGCTCCGGTGAGCTCGACATCGCCTTCCTCGGCCTGCCGGAGACCGAACGGCCGACCGGTGTGGAGACCCTCGCCCTCGACCACGACCGGCACGTCCTCGTCGTACAGGCCGGCCACCCGCTGGCCACCGCCGGCCAGGTCACCCTGCACGACATCGCGGGGGAGACCTTCGTGGACTTCGTGGAAGGTACTCCGGCCCGCGCCCAGTCCGACCAGGCCTTCGCGGCGGCCGGGCTGGTCCGCGACGTCTCGTACGAGGCCGGCGTCGCCGAGATGATCACCCGGCTGGTCCTGGCCGGCCTGGGCGTCGCGCTGCTGCCCTCCGCGTTCGTCCGCCCGCTCGCGGCCGCCGATGCCCGGCTGGCCCTGGTGCCTGTGGCCGGCGGCCCGCGCCGCGTCGAGTATCTGGTGTGGAGCCGGTTCAACCCGAGCCCCGCGACCCGCGCGATGCTGGACGTGCTCGGCGTTCGGAGATCCCATAGCAATTGAGTCGTTATGATCCGGTTCATGCCGGTCGCAGTGCAGCATCGGGCCCGGACGGGCCGTCACTCCGTGCCCGCGTGGCCCCGGCTCGCCCGGGCACGCGGCGGTCCCTGGCTGCGCGACGCGGCGGTGAGCGGGGCGTTCCTGGCCCTGGCCTTCTGGGTGACCGCGGGCCTGTGGGCCGGCCCGGGTACCCGTGGCGTCGCCGTGAACCTGAACGACCAGGCCCAGACGGAATGGTTCCTCGCGTGGGCCTCACGGTTCTGGCTGGGCGGCGCTGCGCTGCTGACGGACCTGATGAACAGCCCCGACGGCGTGAACATGATGGCCAACACCAACAACCTGTTCCCCGGTGCCCTGCTGGCCCCGGTGACCTGGATCTGGGGCCCGGCGGTCACGTTCACGACGCTGGCGACGCTCAACCTGGCACTGACGGCGGCCGGCTGGTACCTGCTGTTCGCCCGGGGCTTCCGCCTGCACCGGCTCGCGGCGGCCGCCGGAGGGGCACTCTGCGGGTTCGCGCCGTGCATGGTCTCCCACGCCCACGGCCACATCAACCTGACGAGCCACTGGCTCATGCCAGCCATCGTGTACTGCGTGCTCCGGCTGACCCGAGGTCAGACCCCCGTCCGGACCGGCGCCGCCCTCGGCCTGCTCGTCGTGGCCCAAGCCTTCACAGGCGAGGAGGTCCTGTACCTGGGCGCGCTCACCCTGGCGCTCCTGACCCCCGCCTACGCGCTCGCCGACCGGGAGCTGACCCGCCGCGCTGCCCGGCCGCTGCTGACCGGGCTGGCGGTGGGCGCCGCTGTGGCTGTCGTCATCCTCGCCCGGCCACTGTGGCTCCAGTTCGCCGGGCCGCAGCGCGGCTGGGAGGGGCTGTACCCGCCGGAGAACTACTCCGCCGACCTGCTCAGCTACCCGGCCCTGTCCCCGTTCACGCTGGCCGGGGCTGGCGGGGACGCCGGCCGGCTGGCTGGGCACCCCGCCGAGATGAACACGTTCCTCGGCTGGCCGCTTCTGCTGCTGTTCGCGGCTGCCGTGGTGTCGTGCTGGCGGCTGCCGTTCGTCCGCGCCGCCGTACCGGTGTGCATCGTCCTCTTCGGACTCTCGCTCGGGCCCGGCCTCGTGATCGGCGGCGAGCGCACGGACTACCACGGGCCGTTCCAGCTGCTCCGGGACGTGCCGGTGATCGTGTGGGCGCTGCCGACCCGGTACGCGATGGCGCTCGTGCCGCTCATCGCCGCCGTGCTCGCCCTGGCCGTCCACGCGGCGCTACAGGCCACGCGCCTCCGGGCGCTGATCAGCGCAGGCCTCACCGCGACCGTGCTGGCCGCACTCTTCCCGATGCCGATCGAGGCCGCCGGCCGGACCCCGGTACCGGAGTTCTTCACCCAGGGGCACTGGAGGGAATGCGTCCAGCCGGGCGGTGTCCTGGTGCCCGTACCCATCCCGGTGCCGAGCGACCCGGGCAGCCTGCGCTGGGCCGCTGCGGCTCACGCGGCCTTCGGCGTACCGGAAGGCCAGTTCATCGGCCCCAACGGCTACGGAACGCCCGCGCGCCCGACGTCGGCACTCCTCGCCGAGGTACGCCGGACCGGCGTCGTCCCGCCGATCGGCGACCGGGAACGCGCCTCGGCCGCCACGGACCTCCGGCACTGGCGGGCGTCGTGTGTGGTGCTGGGCCCGGCCGAGCACCGTACCGAGCTGAACACCGTCCTGGAGCGGCTGCTCGGCCCGGGACGGCGGATCGCTGACGTGCAGGTGTGGCAGCCACAGCTGTGAGGACGGGACTCAGGTCACGACCCCGAGATCCCTGGCGTTCGGCGTGAGGCCCCTCTGGCTGGCCATGATCCCGGCCTGGAACCGGCTGGTGGCCCCGATCTGCTCCATCATGTCGGCGATGTGGCGGCGGCAGGTACGCAGGGAGATGCCCAGCCGCCGGGAGATCACCTCGTCCTTGAGGCCGTCGGCGAGCAGCATCAGGATCGCCCGCCGGGTCTGGTCGGTGACCTGCTGGGCCGCTGCCGGGCCCGGCTCGTAGCCGATCGCGCGGTGCCAGATCTGGTGGAACGTGTCTACCAGGAACTCGATCAGCGCCCGGTCCCGCACCACCACCGCGCCACCCTCGTGCGCCCGGTCGGGCAGGAACGCCGTAGCCCTGTCCACAATGATCATCTGGCCGGGCAGCTCGTCCATCGTCCTGACCTGGCTGCCCGCCGCGATCACCTGGTCGATGTACTCCCGCGTCGGCTCGTGGAACCGCGCCGTGTGCTGGTACAGCGTCCGCATCGCCACGCCCCGGCCGAGCAGGGCCAGATCCCGGGGCAGCGCCTCGGCGAGCGCGGCCGGGGGCCGGGCGCCGCCCGACTGGCAGGTCAGCACCTCGTCCCGGCACTGGGCCACGGTGTCGGAGATGAGCGCCCGGACGGTCTGCTGGTCGTGCACACTCTCCAAAGAGGACTGGTCCTGGTGCCGGGCGTGCAGGTATATCGGATTCAGCCCGGCCATGTACGCCCGGTGCTGTGCGATCTTGTCCCGCTTGCGGCGCAGCTCTTCCTCCGCTGCCCGCAGCTCCGCCTCGCCGGGGCCGAGCAGTGCGGCCGCCGCGGCGTCCGGGCTGACCGGGATGAGCCGGAGCCCGTCCGGCTCGGGCTGGAGGAGTCGCAACTCTGTCAGTGTCGACATCGCAATTGCGCATTCGCCTTCGGGCAGGCACAGTTCTGAGGCGAGATTCGTAAGATCATCCGCCTGCACGTGCCGGCACCGCAACGCCCATCGATACAGGGCCAGGGCTGTGTCACTCATTCCCGGAAGGTCATCGAGGTGACCGGCTTGTGTCGTATCACCCACGTTTGCCTTCCTTCCGGTTGCTGCCCTGCACTTTGCTGACCCATCAATTCCCTGGTTTCGCCCATTTGCGCCGGGCAAGGTGAGTCTAGAACGGCAAGCCGTGATGTGTTGCCACAGATTCGTTCCGCTCCGAGAGTCCAGTTAGGAATGATCTCGGCCGGCCGGAACGGCGTGAACGTGGCGCCTTCGCCCCTCACGGAGAGGAACAATCCGAGGCCCGGCCAGGTGCTGCCGCCTCGCGGATGCCCAGGAGCGCGCCAGGGGAGTGCCAGCACTCGCCGGTGCCAGACAGGGCACAGTGGACAATTGCCAGGATTGGCGTTGTCAGCGAGCCGGTCAGCCGGAGTCAGTCCGCTCGTGAGAGAGTGACGGAGCTAACGTTCCATAGTTTCCCGTCTCGGCGGGGACAGCGGTGGTATCCAACTGCCGCGGGGTGGGTGGCGGGTCCCACGCCGGTGAACTGAGGCGGCCCGGGGCGCGTACAGCGCTCCGGGCCTCCATTGTGCTCGGTCGTCCCCAGTTTCCACCCGTCCGGTGAGGACGCTCAGGCCGCTGCGGCTTCCTCCGCCACGCGGGGAGCCGGAGCAGGCTCGGCGTCAGCTGCGGGGGCGGCTGTCCGCCGGGCGAGCGGCCAGGCCACCAGGGTCAGCAGCAGGCCGATCCCGCCGATCGCCGCGAAGGCCCAGGACGGGCCGAGCTGGTCGCTGGCGAGGCCGGCCAGCGGCGCGCCGATCGCCATGCCGACCGTCATCGCCGAACCCTGCAGGCCCATCGCCTCGCCACGCGCCGAAGCCGGCACCCGGGCGGACAGCTCGGCGGTGTTGGAGGTGAGGGCCGGTGCGCACAGCGCGCCAGCCGGGATCAGTGCGAGCGCCATGAGCCACCACTGCCCGCTGGCGAGGCCGATCGGGATGGTCAGCAGGGCCATCCCCGCGGCGAGGATGACGGAAGGCGTGCCGTTGCGGAGCGCGCCGTAGACGAAGCCGCCAGCCAGCGAGTACACGCACCACAGGCCGATGACGACGCTGATCATACTTTCCTGGCCGCTCTGCCGGAGGTTGGCGACCATCGCCAGCTCCGTGCCGGTCAGGGTGAACGTGGTGGCCAGCGCGACGATGAGCATCCCGATGAAGCTGGGCCGCAGCCAGGTCCGGCGCGGCGGGGCCGGGGGCGCTTCCTCTGAGGCGCTGTTCTCGTTGGTCCTGGGGTTGAGCACGAACAGCGCGACGCCGACGGCCACGGCCCCCGTACCGACCACGATCATGCCGAGCCTGGGCGAGAACTGGGTCGCGAGGACCACGGCCATCGCCGGGCCGATCATGTACGACAGCTCGGTCGACATCGAGTCCAGCGCGTAGGCCGTG
Source organism: Longispora albida DSM 44784 (assembly GCF_000379825.1). GTDB lineage: Bacteria > Actinomycetota > Actinomycetes > Mycobacteriales > Micromonosporaceae > Longispora > Longispora albida. The sequence goes on along the minus strand of NZ_KB903819.1, from coordinate 22,515 downwards.
CGGCGCTGGTCCTCCGGTACCTGGGCCGCGATGGCCTGGCGGATCGCCGAGAAGATCGGGATGCCGGCCAGGCTGCACAGGAACCCGGCGACCAGCAGCGCCGGATACGGCAGCAGCGGCGCCGTCGACCAGAAGACCAGCGCGAGGATCGTGCCGACGACGGTCGTCGCCCGCAGCCCGCGCCGGTCGGTCATCCGGCCCATGAAGGGCGCGCCGATCGCTGCCGCGACGGTCACGGCCGTGGCGACCAGGCCGGCCTCGGCGTAGTTGCCCTTGAGGTCGCCGAGGACGTGGAACGTCAGCGCCATGCCGGAGGCGACCAGGGGGATCCTGGCCAGGAACGCGAAGATCATCAGAACCTTCACGCCCGGCAGGGCGAGCACGGTCCGGTAGGCAGTCAGGCGCATGCCGCCATAGTCGCTCCTGGGTATGACAAGACTCAGGCGAATTAGCCCTGCGGGTGTCCGAGATCACCTCCGCAAGCCGGCCGGCGAGAGCCGGAGGTGCCCAGCTCGGGCAAGATGGCTGGCATGCGCGCAGTGGTACAGACCGTGAGCCGGGCCAGGGTGACCGTCGGCGACGAGGTCACCGGGGAGATCGGCAGGGGTCTGCTGGTGCTGGCCGGCGTCACGCACACCGACACCGCCGCCGACGCCGCGAAGCTCGCGCGGAAGATCTGGGAACTGCGGATCATCGGCACGGCCGACGGCGAGCGGTCGGCCTCCGACCTGGGCCTGCCGGTGCTGGTCGTCAGCCAGTTCACCCTGTACGCCGACACGCGCAAGGGCCGCCGCCCGAGCTGGAACGCCGCGGCCCCGGCCGGCGTGGCAGAGCCGCTCGTCAAGGCGCTCACCGAGGAACTCCGCTCGCTCGGCGCGACGGTCGCCACGGGCCGCTTCCAGGCGCACATGCTCGTGGAGAGCGTGAACGACGGCCCGTGCACGATCGTGCTGGAGACAACCTAGAGACCGAGGACCGCGGCCCCGACGCAGGTGCCGGACGCCGGCGGTACGAGATAGACGCCTGATCCTGTGTGGACGGTGAAGCGGTTGAGCGCGTCAGACGCGGCGAGCCGCTCCTGTACCGGCACGAAGGCCGTGCGCGGATCCGCCTGGAACGCCAGGAACACCAGCCCGGCATCCTCAGGCCCGTCGTCGTAGCTGTACCCGCGCCGCAGCATCCGGGCGCCGCGGTTCACGCCGGGATTGGCGAGCCGGATGTGCGCGTCGGCCGCGATCACGTACTCGCCGCCGGCATCGCGCCTGTTCAGCTCCGGCGGGTCGGATTCGGCCTTGCCGGTGAGGGGTGCGCCGTCGGTGAGGCGCCGCCCGATGACTCGTTCCCTGACGGCGGGCGGGGTGTCGTGCCAGGTGCCGAGCAGCATCCTGATCCGCCGGTACACGAGGAACGTCGTGCCGGACGGCTGAGCCCAGACCGCGCTGTCGAACAGGCCGGAGCCCGGTGCCGGGTTGGCTGTCCCGTCCAGCTGCCCCATGAGGTTGCGGGCGGTCGCGGCAGGGTTGACCGAGGCGGCGGCGGTCGGCCGGAAGCCGCTCTGCTGCCAGCGCAACCGCGTGCCAGGCACGCGCCGGAGCTTCTCCGCCGCGAACGCCACCACCATCGGGTCTTCCGCGCACACCTGGAGCAGCACGTCCCCGCCGCCACGCTGCTCTTCCAGGCGGTCACCGGCGAAGGACGGCATCGTGAGCTGGCCGGGCACCGGCCGCCCGAGCTTGGCGAACAGCGACTGCCCGAGCCCGGCCGTCACGGTCAGCGCCGCCGGGGCGAGCCCCAGGTCAGCCTGCCCGGCTGCCAGCTCGGCCGCCAGATTCGTCCATGCCGTCAGCGCGGCCTTCGCGGCCGCTGGCTCAAGGTCAAATGCCAGGAGGCGGAGGTGTGCTGGCGGTGCCTCCGCGATGCCCGGCTGGCCAGGCCCGGTGCCGCGCACGGTCTCCCACGCCCGTCCCGGCCGCTGCGGCTCAGGCGACTGCTCATTTTGTACGAGAGCCGCAGCCCCCGCTCCCAGCCCAGCACCCGCCGTCGCGGCCCCGCCGGCCACCAGCCCGAGCACCCGCCGCCGCCCGAAACCCACCGGCTCGGGCTCCTCAGCCAGCTCCGGGTCCTGGCTCATGCTCCGGTCTTGATCGGGGCGTCGACCACGAGCACGCCGCCCTTGGTGAAGCTCAGCGCGAGCCGGACCTTGCCGCCGGCCTTGAGCGGGCGCGGCACGTCCAGCAGCATGATGTGGTACCCGCCGGGCTTCAGGACGGCCTTGCCGTTCGCCGGTACCGGGATGCTGTCCACCTTGGACATCGTCTCCGCGCCGTTCTCCGCCTTGACGGTGTGCAGCTCGATCCGGTGCGCCGACTCGGTGAACACGGACTGGAGCTCGTCGGCCTCCCCGGTGTTCGTGATCTCCAGGTACGCGGCGGCGACCTTCGGGTTGGCCGGTTCGCGGACCCACGCGCCCGAGACGCTGAGCGCGCCCTTGCTGGCCTGCACCTCGCCAGCAGCCGGGGCTGCGGACGCGGTCGTGCCCTGGCCAGTCTTGCCGGGCTCCTTGCCGCCGTCACCCGAACAGCCAGCCGCGAGCCCCGCCACGACGGCCAGCGCGAGGATCGGGGAGATTCGCCGGATCTGCACTACTTCTCCTTCGGGTAGATCTTCAGCAGCAGCGGGATGTCGTGGGCGAAGTCGTCCGGCGACGTGCCGCTGCGGTAGAACCGGTGGGCCAGCCCGTCCGGCGTGAACGCGACGACCTGCGCGCCGTGTTCCACCTCGTAGTCGCCCTGGGAGTTGACCTTCGGCGGGTCGAGCCCGATGCCCACGCTCCTGGCCAGCTCGACGATCGGGGTGATCTCGCCGGTCAGGCCGGTGAACGACGGGTCGAACCTGTCCAGCCAGGCCCGGAAATCCTTCGGGGTGTCCCGCGCGGGATCCGAGCTGACCATCACCACCCTGACCTGCGCCCGGGTCGCCTCGGGCAGCTTACGCAGCGCGGCGGCCAGGTCGGCGACCGTGGTCGGGCAGACATCCGGGCAATTGGTGTACCCGAAGTACAACAGGGTCAGCTTGCCCTCGCCCAGCCGCGCCGCGACGTCGAAGGGCTGCCCGGCCAGGTCGGCCAGCACAGCCTTCGGCCGCTCGAACGGCTTGCCCAGCTCGGTACCCCGCAGCTGGCTGACCTGCTTCGCGTCCGGCTCCTCAGCCGCCGAGCAGGCCGGAACCAGCAGTACAGCCGCCGCCGTGATCGCGGCGAGCACTCTCCGTCGCATCTGCCCTCCCGCACTGGTGTGACGGTGGGTAGTCGGCGGCGGAACCGGCCACGGTTCCCGGTATGACCGGAGTCACCCCAGCACGGACAGCGTCCGCAGCCAGGTCTCACCGGAGGGGCTGTGCTGCTCGCGCGCCTCCCGTACCCCGAATCCGGCCTCGGTGAGCCGTTCGCGCAGCTCGGCCTCCGAGTACTTGGCGAAGAACCGCTCCACGACCGACTTGTTGCTGATCTCCCAGGTCTCGCCGTCGCCGGCCTTCACGGCGAGCATCAGCACGCCGCCCGGCCGGAGTACCCGGGCCATCTCGGTGAGCGCTGCCGGGGCGAGTGACTTCGGCACGTGCAGGAACGAGGCGTTGCACCACACCCCGCTGAAGACAGAGCCGCCGAACGGCAGGGCGCACAGATCACCCTGGACCAGCGGCCCGGCGTTCCGCGTGGCAGCCTCGGCGAGCATCCCGGCCGACAGGTCCAGCCCGGACACCCGCGCGCCGGCCCCGCGCAGGTGTGCCATGTCCTGCCCCGGCCCGCACCCGAGGTCGAGTACCTGCCCCGCCAGCGCGCCGAGCGCGGCGAACTCGGCCGCGAGCAGCCGCAGCGGCGGGGGAGTCTCCACATGGAACGAGGCGTAGCGGCCAGCCTGTTCGTCGTAGATCGCGCGCATCCGGTCACGTACTTCGCTCATGCACGTGACCCTAACCGGTCACGGTGGACAGCCGTTCGCGCACGGCGGCCCGGATGACCGCCACGTCCACGGCCGTCCCGTCGAAGCTGATCCGTTCCTCGCCGGGGACCTCGACGCTGTACAGCCCTGGCCAGCCGAGTTCCGCCCACGGCACGAACCGCCGCCTGCCCGCCGTCCGCGACGTGATCCCGGCCGGGCCCAGCTCCAGCCACCGCAGCCCGCCCGCGACCGTGAACCAGGCCGTGATCGCCCACGGCACGCCGACCAGCCGGTCACCGTCCACAGCGAACTCCGGGTACGGCGGACGCCGGGCCAGCCGGCGAGCCACGTACCCGGCCAGCAATCCACCGCAAATGCCCGTGATACCGGCTGAATCGCCCGAGTCGCCGAGCCCGAGCGCCAGCAGGCACACCAGAACGGCACCCAGGGGCGGGACGTAACGGGGGCATGGGGAAAGAGTAAGTGTTCACCGCAGGTACAAGATAAAGAAGGGTTTGGGGTTTTTCCTGGTCGGCGTCCCGACACCAGGCTGACCTGTTCCTCGGCTACCCTCGGGAGAAGGCTTATTCGACAGGAGTCACCAAGTGGTCTTCAAGAAGATGATGCGTGCGTTCGGCGTGGGCGGCCCGTCCGTCGACACCGTGCTGACCAACCCGAACACCCGGCCGGGTCTCAACCTGGAAGGCCACGTCAACATCACCGGTGGCGACCACGTGGTCGACATCGAGTACGTCTCGCTGGGCCTGGTGACCAAGGTCGAGGTCGAGAGCGGCGACAGCGAGTACAACCAGGTCACCGAGTTCCACCGGCTGAACGTGGCCGGCCGGTTCCAGGTCATGCCGAAGCAGCCGATCTCGATCCCGTTCCAGTTCCCGATGCCGTGGGAGACCCCGATCACGAACGTGACGGGCGGCCAGCGCCTGCACGGCATGACGATGGGCCTGCGCACCGAGCTGGCCGTGGCCGGCGCGATCGACAAGGGCGACCTCGACCAGGTCAACGTGCACCCGCTGCCGGCCCAGGAGCGGATCATCGAGGCCTTCGGGCGGCTCGGCTTCCGGTTCAAGGCCGCAGACGTCGAGCGCGGCCACATCCGTGGCTCCCGGCAGACGCTGCCGTTCTACCAGGAGGTCGAGTTCTACGCCCCGCCGCAGTACCCGGGCGTGAACGGCGTCGAGGTCACCTTCCTCGCGAACCCGCAGTACATGGACGTCATCCTGGAGTTCGACAAGCGCGGCGGGCTGTTCACCAGCGGCCACGACACGATCACGTACAACACGGTCGACTACCGCACTGTGGACAGCACCGACTGGGCAGCCCAGGTCGACGCCTGGTGCCGCGCGGCTCTCGGCCGCCGCCAGTCCTACGCCCCGCAGCAGGGCCACTACCCGCCGCCGCAGCAGCCGCACTACGGCCACCAGCAGCACGGCTACCGGCACCGCCGTGGCCACGGCATGGCTGGCGGCGTCGTCGGCGGCCTGGCGGCCGGCTACGTGGCCGGCGAGGTCCTCGACGACCTCTTCGACGGCGACTGACCAAGAACCAGGGCACACCGGCCGGTCAGGCCGGCCGGGAGCCCCGGCAGGACGTGCGGCGCGGGACGGACGAACCGTCGCGCGCCGCGCCATGCCACCAGCTACCCGGCCAGGCCCTGGGGCAGTGCCTGGCCGGCCACCCACGACAGGCGCGCGTCGCACAGCACATCGGAGTTGTCGCTGATCATGTCGACGCCGCCGGTCGGCGGGGCACCGCGCAGCACCGGGTCGCTGATTCCGGCCATGAGCCCGCCGATCAGCCCAGCGGTGTCGACCACCCGGAAGGGCCGGTCGTGGAAAGGCCTCGGCGTGGCGTCGACCGGAGCGGTCAGCCCGGTCGCGTTGTGCGCCGCGATCAGGTCCGCGTAGGACCGCAGCAGAGCTTCTTCTCTTTCCTGCCAGGTGCCGGCGCTGAGCGCCGTTGCCAGGTGCGGGTTCTGCCCGGCGGCCGAGCCGAGCCACTTCGCGTACGGAGGGTAGCGGCGCTGGTAGAGCAGCCCGAGCCGGAGCACGTCCCTGGCGAGCCGGGCGGTGACCAGCCGCGACCCGAGATCATCACCCACCTCGCCGCATCGCCCGGCGAAGGGCTGTTCCTCCTCGATCCGGCTCCACAGCCCGGCGAGCTGGAAACGCCACACGTCCCCGGGGTAGAAGGTGAGCTGTTCGCGGACGGGCGCGAGCACCCCCAGCCCGTCGTGGAACACCGCCCCGGCCGTCACCTCCAGCAGCCGCTGGGCCGGGATGGCCAGCCAGCCGCGGGCGGTGAGCCCGGCACGCGGGTCGGTGCCGAGGATCCCGGTCAGCCAGGCCCCGATCTCGTGTACCGCGATCCGGTGCTCCGCCAGCCCGGGTATGCGCAGCTCGGGGACCTGCGCCGGGTCCTCGGCGAAGATGTCCAGCCGGTACCACCAGTCGTGGTCACGGGACCGCTCGGTGTCCAGGCCCAGCACGTCGGAGCCGGGGCCCAGCCGGCCGGCCGAGTGCCGGATCCCCAGCTCGCGCAGCATGGGCCCCACGGTCCCCGCGTAGAAGGCGCGGGCCATCTCCAGCCCGGGTACGAAGGTCATGCCGCTATTCGTACCCGGCCGCGCGCGTTCCCGCTGTCCCTACTGGACCGGTTCGGCGCAGTACACCAGGCTGTCGAGGGCGACGGCTGCCGCGCCCAGCACCCCGGCGTTCTCCCCGAAGGATGTCGGGGTGATCTCCAGGTTCTCGCGGAGGGCCGGGCTGATCCGGCCGAGCAGCCCGCGCCGGAGCCGGTCGAGCAGCGGATCGGCCAGCTCGGTGAGCGCGCCGCCCAGCACGACGAGCGTCGGGTTGAACAGGCTCACGGCCGGGGCCAGCCCGTCACACAGCCGCCCGAGGAACTCGTCCGCGCGGGCCGAGGAGTCGCCGAGCTGGATGCCGAGCCGGGCCAGGTACTCGGTGGACACCACCGTCTCCAGGCAACCGTGCCCGCCACAGTGGCAGGGCCGGCGGTCCGCGACGACCTGCTGGTGCCCGAAACGCGGGATGCCGTACCGGCCGGCCTGGAACAGGTCGTCGGGAATCACGATCCCGACGCCAGTGCTCTCCTGCACGGACACGAACAGCACACTCCTCGCGTGCCGCCCGTCGCCGAACCGGGCCTCGGCCAGCGCCATCGCCTGCGCGCCGAACTCTTCGACCACGGGTGCCTGCAGTGCCCGGCTGATCCGCTCGGCGAGCCGGTGGCCGGCCCGCTCCGGATGGTCGATCGGGTCGGGGGTGGCCACGCCGATGCCGAGCACCGTCCGGCCGGTCGCCTCCACGTCCTGGCACATCCGGCGGAGCCTGGCCGGCACGTCGGCCGGAAGGCAGTCCACGGCCTCGATCAGCTGGCCGAGGATGTCGTAGCTGGCGACCCGGACCCGGTCGGAGGCGCTGTCGACGGCCAGCACGGCCGAGGCCCCGGCGTCGAGGGCCAGGTCGGTGCCCGGCGGGCCGACCTTGCTGCGGCGCGACCTGGTACCGGTCTCTGCGACCAGGCCCTGCCCGGTCAGCTCGGTGATGACGGCGGACACCGACGGCGCGGAGAGCCCGGATCGGCGGGCCAGCTCCTGCCTGGGCAGTGGTCCTTCGTCACGTAACAGCCGGAGAATCATTCCACGATGATGGGCGCGCAGATGCCGGGGCATCAGCGGTCGGGCTGACACGATGTTTGTTCCTCCCCAAAGAGCACAGCGGCTCTCCCCGGGCAGCGTGGCTCCATCGCCAAGCGCCAGCCCCCGCCGCCATCTCTGACCGTAACAGCACGGATACGGTCGGTGGAAGTGGCGTTTTCGCAAATACTGCGCGAAAACCCGGGCCGCAGACTGTCTACAGTGTACCCGGGCGGGGTACTAGAGCTTCTGGAGTGCGTCCTCGATCGCCCGGTGGAAGGTCGGGTATGCATAGATCATGGTGCGCAGCCGGTCGATTGGCACCTCGGCGTGCACGGCCACGACCAGCGCGGACAGCACCTCGCCGCCCATCGGGCCCGCCGACGTGGCGCCGACGAGCACCCCGCGGTCCGCGTCGGCGACGAGCTTGACGAAGCCCTCGTTGCCGACTTTGTGAATCCAGCCACGTGTCGCCGACGGCAGCTCGGTGAATCCAGTCCGGACATTGACGCCCTGTTCGCGTGCCTGCGCCTCGGTCAGCCCCGCCGCGCCGATCTCCGGGTCGGTGAACGTGACCCGGGGGAGTGCCGTGTAGTCGGCCGCCGGGCCGTCCTCGCCGAGGATGTCGCGGGTCGCGATGGCCGCCTGGTACATGGCGATGTGGGTGAAGGCGCCGTGGCCGGTGATGTCGCCGACGGCCCAGAGCCGTTCGGCCGCGCGCATGTGGCCGTCCACTGTGATCGTCCTGGCCTGCGGGTCGAGGCCGACGGCGTCCAGGCCCAGCCCGGACAGCGCGGTGCGGCGGCCGGTGGCGACGAGGAGGCGTTCGGCCCTGATCTCCGTACCGTCGTCGAGCGTCACGGCTCCCTCGCGGACCCGGACCGCCGAGCGTCCGGTGAGGACGGTGATGCCGTGGCTGGTGAGTACCCGGGTGATGAGTGCGGACGACTCCGGCTCCTCCATCGCGAGCAGCCGGCCGGCCGCCTCCACAATGGTCACGCGCACGCCGAACCTGGCGAACACCTGTGCCAGCTCCAGCCCGATCGCCCCGCCGCCGAGGATGGTCAGCGTCTCGGGCAGCTCGGCGGCGGCCACGGCATCCCGGCTGGTCCAGTAGCGGGTCTGCGCGAGGCCCTCGATCGGCGGGACGGCCGGTTCGGTACCGGTGGCCAGCACGATCCCCAGCCGGGCCTCGTACACCTGCCCGGCGACGGTCACCTGGCCCGGGCCGGTGATCCTGCCCCGGCCGCGCAGGAACGTCCCGCCCTTGCCGGTGAACCGGTCCACCGCCACCCGGTCGTCCCAGTCGTCGGTGGCCTCGTCCCGGATCCTGTTGTGCACGGGGGCCCAGTCCGGTGTGGCCTCAGCTGTGCCGGCCAGCCGGGGTACCCGCCGGGCCTCGGCGAGGGCGTTGCCCGCCCGGATCATCATCTTGCTCGGGACGCAGCCCCAGTACGGGCACTCGCCGCCCACCAGGCGGTCCTCGATGCCCAGGACCTCCAGGCCAGCCTCGGCGAGCTTGCCGCCGACCGCCTCGCCACCCACACCCATGCCGAGCACGATCACGTCCATTGCGCCAGCTTAGGGTGTGCTGCCCCGATACCCGGCCGGCCGCGCCGCGTGGTGGCCAGCGCCCGGCGTGTATCTGATCTGTATGCCCCGCCGGTAACGTGACCGGCGGTGGCCGTCACGGGGGCGGCCGGCCCCGGTCACGACGTGCCCAGCGTGGTCATCGCCTGCCTGACCTCCGCCTCGCCGGCCTCGTCGCCGAGTTCCTCGCAGAGGGCCAGTGCGGTCTCCAGATCGGCGCGCGCCTGGTCTGCCTGGCCGAGCCCCGCCAGTACGGGAGCGCGGGCTAACAGGGCGTTCCACTCGTGGAGCCTGCTGCCGGTCTGGCGGCACAGCCGGAGCCCCTCGGCGTAGTAGGCCAGCCCGGCTCCGGTGTCGCCGAGCGCCGAGCAGGCCCGGCCGAGGGAGAGCAACGTCCGGGTCTCGCCGGTCAGGTCGCCGTTCTCGCGGCGCAGCACCAGGCAGGCCGTGAGCCGTTCGACACCCTCCGCGTACCGTCCGAGTTCGACGGACAGGTCACCGAGGTTGTGCAGGGTGATCCCGGCGGCCACCCGGTCGCCGATGGCCTGGTGCAGGGCCAGGCTCCGGCTCAGGCAGGCCAGGGCCTCGTCGTGCTCGCCCTCGCTGAGTGCCGTGATCCCGAGCCCGTCCAGCAGGAACCGCTCGACGTCGAGGCCTGCCGCGAGTTCCAGCCCGCGCCGCAGGCACTCGCGGGCCTCGCCGAACCGGCGGGCCCGGCCGTGCGCGCCACCCAGGTCGAGCATCGCCCGCGCCTCGGACTCCACGTCGCCGATCCGGCGGGCGGCCGCGGCGGTCAGCTCACTGGCCTCCCGCCACGCGCGTGCGTTGTTCGCCGCCAGGTGGGTGTTGATCGCCCCGCCCAGATGGATCGTGTACGTGGCCAGCTCGTCGTCCTCCGCCGACTGCCGCAGGAGTGCCATGACGCTGGCCTCCTCCTGGGCGAACCACGCGGTGACACCGGCGGCCCCGCGCACGGCTGGCACCTCGGTCTCCGGCAGCCCGGCGACGAAGCCCAGCAGCGGCGAGCCCTTCAGCAGCGGGCGCAGCTCGGCACGCAGGGTGGCGGCGGCGCGCACGTAGTAGCCGAGGACCCGGCGCATGGCCGCCGTCCGCTGTTCCCTGCCGAGGTGCAGGCTCGCGAGGCCGGCCGCGAAGAGCCTGAGCAGGTCATGCATCTTGTACCGGCCGGGCCCGCACGGCTCGATCAGCCGCTCCCCGGCGAGCTGGTCGAGCGCGACGGCCGCCTCGGCAGGGCTGGTCTCCAGGAGGGCTGCGGTGACCTCCGGCCCGATCTCGGCGAGCTTGAGCAGCCCGAGAGCGGGGAACGCCCTGGCGGCCAGCTGCCCGGCGTCGGTGGCGAGCGCCGCGTAGCTGACCGCGAGCGAGGAGCGGACGGCCAGCTCGTCGAGGCCGAGTTCGTCGAGGCGGCGGCGCTCGTCGCGCAGCCGGGCGGCCAGGGCTGCCGCCGTACGGTCGGGCCTGCCGGTCAGCCGGGCCGCCGCGATCCGCAGGGCCAGGGGCAGCCCGCCGCACAGCTCCGCGATCTCCCGGGCCGCCTGCTCGTCGCCGAGCGGCCCGAGCAGCGCCACCGCCTCACCGGCAGGCAGGACGTCGAGGGACACCCGGGCGGTCGCGTCCAGAGTCGACAGCACGCGGCGGCTGGTCACGATCACCGCGCACTGCGGGGCCGAGGTGAGCAGCGGCCGGACCTGGGCGGCGCTGGCAGCGTTGTCGAGCACGATCAGCACCCGCCGCCCGGCGAGCAGCGTCCGGAACCGCCCGGCTGCCTCCTCGGCGGCAGCGGCCGTGGTGTCCCCGAGCACCCCGGGGTCCCCGAACGCGCGGAGGAACCGGCCGAGGGCCTCACCCGGCTCGACCGGCGGCAGCCCGGCGTGGGCGCCCTGGAGGTCGATGTAGAGCTGGCCGCCGGGGAAGTCCCCGGCCAGCCGGTGCGCGGCGTGCAGCGCCAGTGTGGACTTCCCGACGCCGCCCGTACCGTCCACGGCGATCAGCGCCCCGCCCGCCCGGGCGGCCCGGAGGATCGCGGCCAGGTCATCGGCCCGGCCGGTCAGCGGCGGTACCGGCGGGAGCTGCCTGGGCACAACCACCGGCACCGGGGTCAGCACGGGATCGCGGGCCAGCACGGCAGCCTGGAGTTTCTGGAGGCCGGGGCCGGGCTCGACGCCCAGCAGGTCCTGGAGGGCGCGGCGGGCTGCGGAGTAGACGGCGAGCGCTCCGGCCGGGTCGCCGCCCCGGTACACGGCGAGCATCAGGTGCTCCCAGCTCCGCTCGCGCAGCGGATGCTCGGCTGTCGTGATCCGCAGCCCGGGGATCAGCTCGGTGTGCGCGCCGAGCGCCAGCCGCGCCGCCGTGTACTCCTCGGCGGCCAGCAGCCGGCTCTCGTCGAGGGCCGCGAGCCGGTGCCCGAGCAGCGGGCCGGCCGGGAGCTGGTCGCCGGCCGGCCCCCGCCACAGCGCCAGGGCCTGCCCGAGTGCCGCCACCGTCAGCGCCGGATCGGCGGCGGCGCGGCCCTCGGCGACGAGCCGGGTGAACACGTCCAGATCGGATTCGCCCGGTTCGACGCGGAGCTGGTACCCCTGGTCGCGGGCGAGCAGGCGGCTGGGGCCGAGGAGCTGGCGGAGGCCGGCGGCATAGGTACGCAGGTTGGCGGTGGCTGAGGCGGGTGGCGTGCCCTCCCACAGCAGCTCGGTCAGCTTGCGCAGCGACACGGGTGCTGGGGCTTCGAGGACCAGGACGGCCAGCATGGCGCGCTGCTTCGGCGCGCCGAGGGTCAGCGCGGCACCCCCGCTGCGGACTTCGAGCGGGCCGAGCAGCCGGAACTGTGTCTCCACGGCCCTCACCTCCCGACCGGCAGCGTCTGGCGTACGGAAACGTCCACTCTAGACCGTCGCGGTCTCAGGCGGCTTCTCCTGCGGGGGCGGGATTCCTGGTACGAGCACTGGATGATCACTCGCGGTCCGTGCAGTGTCAAGCCAGTCGTCTCAGCCGGGACACAGCTGCCCAGGTCCAAGATCAGATCATGAAGACCACGAAGACCGTGATGGCCGGTGTACCGCGCTGGGCGGACCGCCTGGCTCGCTGGGTGCCCCTCATGACCCTCCCGTCGGGGCTGTGGCGCGTGGCCCTCGTCGCCGGCCTGCCGATCGGGGCCGTCAGTGCCGGCACCATGCCGCTGTGGGAGAAGGGCTACGTCCTGAGCCTGAGCGTGGTGAGCGAACTCCTCGCCCTGCTCACCCTGGGCCTGGTCCAGCCGTGGGGCGAGCGGGTACCCCGCTGGGTACCGCTGCTGGGCGGCCGTCGCATCCCCCGGATGGCCGCCGTCGTCCCCGCGGTCCTCGGCGGGCTGGCGCTGACCCTGATCTGGGAGTTCTACGCGATGGGGGTGCTGTTCCTCGAGGGCGGCTTCGACAACGCCGGATTCACGATCGCCGGGAACGTCCTGCTCGTGGTCTGCTACGCCCCGCTGCTCGCCTGGGGCCCGGCCCTGCTGGCCGTGACCTGGGCGTACTACCAGCGGCGGGGTTTGCGGCAGCCCGTGGCCGGGTAAACAGGAAAAGTGGTGAGATTCCCGCTCAGATACGACCGGCGCTGGCTCCCGTACCTGCGGGCGCTCGGCCTTGGGCCGCGCCGTAGTGCCGTGGAGGTCGACGGGGGAGTCGCCGGCCGGGTCGAAGCCCGGATGGGCTGGGCGAGCCTGGGCACCACAGTGGACAACGTCGCTTCCGCGCAGGTGACTGGCCCGTACCGATGGTGGCGTGCGATCGGTGTCCGCGCCTCGCTGACCGGCGGAGGCCTGACCTTCGGCTCGAGCACCCGGGCCGGGGTACTGATGACCTTCCGCCGGCCGGTGCGGTACGTGGGAGTGCGCTGGCGGAGCCTGACGGTGACCGTCGCGGACCCGCACGGGCTGACCGCTCACCTGCTGCACGCCGCAGTGGCACCCGGACCCGCCCGCCGGGCCGGAGCCTCCATCGCCGACCGCGATCAGAAGCCAGCCAGGGAAGACGCCCCTGACCCAAAGCCCCAGCCGCAGCCGGTGTCCCGGCCGGGGCCCCGCCCGCCCGGCCGCGAGCTCCCGTCCCGGATGGAACCAGCCGGCGAGCCGGGCACGGAAAGCTGACCGCCAGGGTCCTCCGCTCGTTTTCCCGTCATGAGCACCGATCAGCCCCGTCCCACGGGCATGACGACCGAACCCGGGGACGCCCCCGCCGCAGATCCGGAGCCAGTGCCCGAGCCGCCACCAGCCCGGCCCGGCACCCTCGCGGAGTTACTGGGCACGCTCGACGCGGGCTTCGCCGCCAACGACGAGCGCCGGGCCAGCCGGGACGCGGCCCGCCGCCTGAGCAGGGACACCGATGCCCCTAGCTGATCACCGCAGCAGGAGGAGCAGCGCGGCGGCCGACCAGCTGAAGTTCGGCGAGCACAGGCGCGCGCCGGTCAGCGGCTGGTAGTTCTCGTGGATCGGCGCGTCGCCGAGCAGGCCGTCGGCGTTGCGGAGCAGCTGGTCGAGGAACAGTGCCGCCTCTGAGGCGTACCCGCTGCGCCGCAGCCCCTCCAGCGCGAAGTACGCCTGGTCCAGCCACACCGGCCCCCGCCAGTACCCGTCCACGGTGAAGTGGGGGCTGCCAGCCGCGACGGTAGGGAACGGCACGTGGGTGGCGAACTCGGCCTGCAGCCCGGCGAGCACCCCGGCTGCCTGGGAGGACGTGGCGATGCCTGCCCACAGCGGGATCACGCCCTCGATGCCCTTGCCGGGCGCGGTCAGCGGCTTGCCGTCGAGAGCGTCGTAGAACCAGCCGGTCGCCGGGTCGTACATGCGCTCGCGGATCAGGCCGGCCGCCGGGGTCGGCAGGTAGACGTCGGACACGCCGATCTCGCGGGCGATGAGGGTGAGGTAGGACTTCTCGGCGACCAGGTACGCGTTCAGGCAGACGGACTGCTGGCTCAGCACGTACCCGTCGTGCGGCACCGCGGCGTCGAACCGTGGCGCGTTGTCCATCCCGGACTCCCACGCGGCGGCCTGGACGACAGCGGGCGCTGTGTCGTTGGCCGGGTCGACCGTCGCGCCGTACGCGCACAGCCCGTCGCCGGCGGCCCGGTGGTCGTACCACCACTGGTGGTAGGAGGCCAGGCGCGGGTACAGACGGCGGAGGAAGGCGAGGTCGCCGCCGGCCTGGTACACCTCCCACACCGCCCAGGCGGCCAGCGGCGGCTTGGTGTTCCGCTCGTTCCAGTTCTCCCCGGCACGGTTGTAGAACACCGCGTCGGGGACCATGCCGTCCTCGCGCTGGTGGTCGAACATCGACTCGACGATCGACGCGCCGAGCGCCGGGTCGAAGACGGCGACGCCGACCGCGTGCTTCCACGAGTCCCAGGCCCAGAAGCCGTTGAACACCGAGCAGCTCAGCGAGGGCGTCACGCCGTCGCGGCGGAGCGCACCGGCGGGGCTGCGCCAGTTGGTGACCAGCGTGACCAGGCACTTCACGGCGAGCCGCCGGTGCCCGGCCGCCACTCCGGCGAGCACGCGGTCGAGGTAGCCCTGCCAGCGGTCCTTCGGGTCGGCGTCGTCGACCGGGCGGGCCCGCTCAGCGGCCGTGAACGTGTACCGCTCGGCCCACCGGATCGGGAAGGCCGACCGGCGGGCCAGCACGACCTCCTCGTCCAGGGTCGTCTCGTACTCCCCGCCGGTCACCGTCGTCGTCACCGGCCGGTTGTGGATCACCTCGAACTGGGCGTCGGAGGTGGACAGGAACGACGCGGGCTCGCGGACGTCGCCGAACACGGCCCGCACGCCACGCTCCGTCGGCTCCAGCGCCGGGGCGTGCTCGTGGCCGAACAGCTTCCCGTGCCAGCTCACGCGGAGCCGCCGCGCCTCCAGCGTCGGGTTCGACAGGACGGCGGTCACGGTCGCCGACCGGGCCGAGCTGAACCACAGCCGC
The DNA here is from genome assembly GCF_000379825.1 of Longispora albida DSM 44784. Lineage (GTDB taxonomy): Bacteria > Actinomycetota > Actinomycetes > Mycobacteriales > Micromonosporaceae > Longispora > Longispora albida. The sequence goes on along the minus strand of NZ_KB903819.1, from coordinate 7,351 downwards.
AGGGTCAGGTGCACACCCGGCCCGGTGCAGACCTGGGTCAGGGTGCCGGGCAGGTACTCGTTGGACTCCACCGTCAGCGGAACGGCCTCACCCGTCTCCGCGTCCGTGACCGCGATCCGGGTGAAGCACTCCGACAGCCACCACGGGTACTCCTCGGCCACGTACAGCGGCCCGGTGAAGCCGCCCGGCCCGGGGCTCAGCGCGTACGCGTGCCAGGCCCCGAGGTCGGAGAAGACGCTGACCGGGTTGAAGCCGGGCGGCTGGGCGGACTCCGGCACACCGGCCAGGTCCACGACGTTCGCGAACTCACTCATCGGCGTGCCCGGCCCTGATCACCGCCGCATCGCCAGGCCCGACCACCCCCGTGTACGCGGCTCCGGTCAGCAGGTCGAATCCGGGCAGCGGGACGGCCACCGGCTCGTCGCCGTGGTTCAGGACGAAGGTGTAGTCACCCCGGCGGGTGATCTCGGCTCCCGCGGGCCCCGAGGGCACCCCGGCCTCGGCCAGCACCCGGCCGAACAGGTCGGCGAGGCCGGAGTGGGACAGGAGAGTGGACACGTACCAGGCGGCCCCGGAGCCGGACGCGTTGCGGGTGACGGCGGGCCTGCCGCGCAGCACGCCGCTCGCGTAGGAGCCCAGCACCTCACACGTCCCCGGCACGATCCAGTCCCGCCAGAGCGTGCCCGTGTACACCGACCCGGCCAGCTCGACCTGCACCGGCTCGCTCGCCGGCAGCGGCCAGAACTCGTCGATCCGCAGGCCGAGCAGGTCACGGAGCACGCCGGGATAGCCGCCGGGGTGGACGTGGTCGTGCTCGTCGACCAGCCCGGAGAAGAACCCGGTCACCAGGTGCCCGCCGCCGGCCACGTAGGACTCCAGCCGGGCGGCGAGGGCTGTGGTGGTCAGGTACAGGTTGGGGGCGAGGACGACGCGGTATCCGGTGAGGTCGGCGGTCACCGGTACGAAATCGATCGTGATGTTCTTCTCCCACAGCGGGCCGTACCAGGCCCGCACCAGCTCTCTCCACCTGAGGAGCTGGGAGGGGTGTTCTTCGAGCTCCAGCGCCCACCACGAGTCCCAGTCGAGGATGATCGCGACGTCGGCGGTGGAGCGCGCGCCGGTGACCTCGGCCAGGCGGGTCAGCTCGCGGCCGAAGGCGACCGTCCGCGCCCAGCCACGGGAGGCCGTGCCGCCGTGCGGGAGCATCGCGGAGTGCCACTTCTCGGCGCCGGCCTTCGAGGCCCGCCACTGGAAGTGCATGACGCCGTCGGCGCCCCGTGCGATGGCCTGGAGCGAGCCCAGCCGGTACTGCGCGTCGGTCTTCGGCACGTTGACGCTGCGCCAGCTCACGGCGGACGGCGCCTGCTCCAGCAGCAGCCAGGGCTGGCCGCCGCGCAGGGAGCGCATCAGGTCGTAGTTCATCGCGGCGGTGATGTGCGCGAGCGGGTCGGCGGGGTCGGGGTACGCGTCGTCGGAGACGATGTCCTCCTCCGCGGCCCACTTCCAGTAGTCGAGGTCGCGCATCATCGACATGAAGTTCGTGGTGACCGGCACGCCGGCCGGCAGCTCTGCGCGCTCGGTCCGGTAGCACGCCAGCAGCGCGTCGGAGCTGAACCGCCGCCAGTCGAGCTGCTGCGTGGGGTTGCCGGGCCCCGGCAGGGCGCGCGGCGGCTCGACCTCGGCGAACGAGCCGTACCGCTGCGACCAGAACTCGGTGCCCCACGTGAAGTTCAGCGCCTCAACCGTCTCGTACTTCGCGGCCAGCCAGCGCCGGAAGTCCTCGGCGGACACCGGGCAGAAACACTCGGTGACGTGGTCGCCGTACTCGTTGCTGATGTGCCACAGCCGCACGGCCGGATGCGAGCCGAACCGCTTGGCCATCTCCCGGGCCAGCCTCGCCGTCGCGGCACGGAACTCCGGCGACGACGGGCAGTAGTGCTGCCTGCTGCCGAACTCCAGCCGGACGCCCTCGGCCGTGACCGGCAGGGCGTGCGGATACTTCCGGACGAACCAGGCCGGGGGAGAGGCAGTGCCGGTGGCGAGGTCCACCGCGATCCCGTGTCCCCAGAGCAGGTCGATCAGCCCGGCCAGCCAGCCGAGCTCGTACTCGCTCTCCCGGGGCTCCAGGCGGGACCAGGAGAAGACGCCCAGCGTGATCATGGTGACGCCGGCCTCGCGCATCAGCGCGGCGTCCTCCCGCCAGACCTCCGGGCCCCACTGCTCCGGGTTGTAGTCCCCGCCGTAGTGCATCACGTTCCTCTCACGGCCCGACATGATCAAACGGGAAAGTACCTGAGCGCACGGCGTGCCGCTGCCCCGCACCATGATCGTCACTGAGCCGTTAACTCCCCAGCGTTCAGCTATCCCAGTGTTCAGTTCAGCGCCGCGAGGTTGATGAACACCTCCCGGCGCTCCGTGGCGTTACCCCGATTGTCGAGAACGTACACCTCGGCCCAGCCCCAGCCGGCCACCGAGGACCGGCGAGCTGACATCTTGATCACCCGGACGGGCAGCCGGCGGCCCGCGAACTGGACGGACACCTGCCCGTCGAGCATGAACGTGTCACCAGGCTTGAGCAGGGGGAGAGTTTCGCGGCCGGGCAGGGCGAGCGCAGTGTTCATGCTGGATCCGACGCGCCGGACACGGGCCATGACGCGAATCGGCGCAGGTATTACCGCGCGGGCCGGAATCCGGCACGATCAGCTCCACCGGCAGCCCGCCGATCGCTGCCAGAATGAGATTCCCGCTCTGGAGGTCCAGATGCGACTTTCCCGCCTGGCCGCCGCCGTGATCCTCGCGGCCACCGCCCTGCTCGTCCCAGGCGAAAGACCCGTTCCCGGTACCGCGTGGTGGACAGACCCAGCCACCGGCCAGCTCACCGCCGCCGTGGACAGCACCGTCACCGGCCCGGCGCTGGCCAGAGTGGAGGCCACGGCTGCCCGGGTCGAGCGTTATCCCGGCCGGTTCACCGAGCACCTGTCGGGCGGCGACACGTTCCTCAACGGCTCCTACCGGTGCACTGTGGGCTTCAACGTCGTCGACAACCTCGGGGTGCTCTACTTCCTCACCGCAGCACACTGTGTCGGCGCCGTGGGCTCGCCAGTCCCGAACATCGGCGTCGTGACCGGCCGGAACACCACCTACGACTACGCGATCGTGAAGTACACGAATCCGAACATCCCCAAGCCCGGCAACGTCACCCTGCACAACGGGAGCTTCCAGGACATCGTGCCGCCCGCTTCGAACGGCCTCGTCGGCCAGGCCGTCCGCAGGTCCGGCGGCACGACCGGCGTCCGCTCCGGCACGATCACCGCCGTCAACGTGACCGTGAACTATCCGAGCGGCACGGTCTACGGCCTGATCCGCACGAATATCTGCACGGAACCCGGTGACTCGGGTGCCCCGCTCTTCTCCGGCACCAAGGCCATCGGCCTGGCCTCCGGCGGCAGCGGTAACTGCACGTCAGGGGGCATCTCGTTCTACTCGCCCGTCACACGCCCGCTCAGCGCCTACGGGGTCAACGTCTATTAAGGACATCAATCCATTTCTTGTACCAGGGACGCCGCCCCGCCTCCCGCCGCGCCAGCTCCGCCTGCCCGGCAGGCCCGAGCTGGCCGGCCGAGGCGAGCGCCCGCGCGATCCGCAGCCCGTCGGCGTGCGCGCCCAGCGGCGGGTGCCCGGCCAGCAGCGCCCGCAGGTCGGCTTCCCTGGCCAGCGCTGGCCAGGCGGCTGCGACCTCACCCGCGCGCTTGACCAGCAGCGCATGCCGCATCACCGCCAGCTGCCCGGGATCGAACCCTTCCGGGTCCGGCCCGCCGGCCACCAGTGCCGCGACCAGCGCGGCCTGCCGTTCCGCGAGGCTCATCGGGTGTCTCCGGTGATCCGGGCCAGACCGGCTGCGTCAGCAACGGCGTCGAGCTCGGCCCGCAGCTCGTCAGCGGGCGGGTAGTGCCCATCCCGTTCGAGCAGTACCGGAGCGCCCCGGACGGCGTCCAGCAGCTCCAGCACGGCGCTGGGCACGGGCGCGGCGTGCGTGTCGTGGTAGATCCCGTCGTGCTCGGCCCCGCCCGCGACGTGCACGTACGCGATCCGGTCGAGGGGGAGCGAGGTCAGCGCCCCGAGCGGGTCCTGGCCGGCGTTGACGGCGTTGGCGTAGACGTTGGCGACGTCGAGCAGCAGGTACACCCCGGTCCGCTCCAGCAGCTCCGTCAGGAACTCCGCCTCGGTCAGCTCGTCCTCCGGCCAGCCGAACAGCGCGGCGATCGGCTCCAGCGCCAGCGGTACGGGCAGCGCGGCCTGCGTGCGGCGGACGTTGCGGACGAGGACGGCCAGGGCTTCGCGGCTGCGGGGTACGGGCAGCAGGTGCCCGGCCTCCATCCCGCCGCCCCTGACGAACGCGATGTGCTCGCTGACGAGCGGGGCCCGCAGCCACTCCGCGCACCGGGCCAGGTGCTCGACCCGCCGGGCCCCGACCTCCTCCGCACCGCCGAGCGAGAGCCGCACCCCGTGCGGGACGATCGGCACACCCCGGTCCCGCAGGTCAGCGAGCGGCCCGTCGAGGACGGCTGGCAGCGACTCCGCGATCACCTCGGTGAACCCCAGGCCGGGCAGCCCGGCCACGAACCCGGCGATCGGCGGCCGCCAGCCGAGCCCCAGCCCGCCGAGGGCCAGGCGCTCCGTCACCCGCCACCGCCGCCACAACCACCGCCTCCGCCGCCCCCGCAGCTGGAGCCGGAGCCCCCGCTACAGCTGGAGGACCCGCTGCCGCAGGCGGAACCGCTGCTACCGCCACAGCCACCACCGGAGTACATGCCGCTGTTGTACCCGGCGGCCTTCGCGGACGGCAGCCCCAGCTCGTCGGCGAACTCGTGGTCGGCGGCCCAGATCGCGGCCGCCCCGAACAGCGCGGCGCTCATGGCGGCACCGGAGTACCCGTAGACCGTCCACGACGGAGCGCTGGCCGGGTGGAGGTGCCGGTTGGAGCGGCGCAGGTCGTTCAGCACAGCCCTGCCACCGGGCGTCTGTTCCGGTACGCGGAGCGCGAAGAAGCCCGCGACGACGCACACCAGGGCCACCGCGAACATCCAGAACGGCGTCTCCGGTACCAGGATGAAGGCCGCCCCGCCGAAACCCCAGCCGAACAGCGTCAGCGCCCTGGTCCTGGCGGCGTCGCGCTCGGCGGGTCCGGAGAGCAGGCCCTGCCGGACCAGGTTGTCCCGCACGACGTCGTACTGCCGCATCACTTCCGGGTCGTAGACGGTCGCCGCCGTGTCCATCCGGCGGCACGCGGCCAGCACGGCCTTCTCCAGCGCGGTGAGCCCGGCGGGTTCCGGAGCGCCGGTGAGGCCTACTGCGTCGATCAGCCCCCGGGCACGCAGCCCGGCCAGGCACGCGTAGTGCGCGCCAGGCAGTCCACCCGCCAGCGCGCCGGCCGCGATCGGGCTCGTCAGGCTGGTGGCGGCCGGGGCCGGTCCGGAACGGCCACGGAGTCTCTGCACGGTCACGGCGAGGAGAACCACGCTGATGACCAGGTACGCGTAGTGAAGGATGCCCATCTCATGCCCCCGTTCGCAAGGAAGGTGGGCACCAGTGTGAGGCCGGTAGATCACAACTGGATGTCGGAATCCAGGCGCCATCCATTGTGAACTGTCGCCTCTCCGACACCATATTGTGACCAAGCTGTGGGTCGTGGACAGTGGCCGCAATGCATCGCCACATATGAATGGATCGATCATGCGGACAAGAACAAGCATCCGGATAAAGGCACGACTGCTGGCGGTCCTCGCCCTGGCCGCCGGGCTGGCAGCCAGTTCGCTGGGCATGGCGGCACCCGCGCAGGCCGCAACGGCCGACCGGTGGGGCTACGCGCTCGTCGACAACCCGGTGGTCCCGATCTGGGCCGGCCTGAACCCGGCCCGGAACTGGGTCACCACCGGCGTGCCCAGCGCGCAGGGCGGCAAGATCGCCACGGGCAGGTTCATGGTGAAGTTCCCCGGCATCGGGACTCCTGGCAACAAGGGCGTCGCCCACGTGACGACGGTCGACCGCAACGGCAACTACTGCGAGGTCGTGAAGTGGTTCCAGTCCGGCCTTGACGAGCTGGTCGACGTGGCCTGCTTCAAGCCGGGCGGCATCGCGGCGGACACGGCCTTCAGTGTCCTGTTCACGGTCAGCTCCGGCGTGCTCGGCGTCCCGCCGGGCAGCCACGCCTACGCGCAGTACGGCACGGTGTCGCTCGTGCAGGCCTACAACTCGACCGGCGGCGCGGTCGTCGTCGCCCCGATCGGCGCCGGCCAGTACCAGGTCCGGCTCAACGGGGTGCTCGGCACGGCCGGGGTCCTGGCCGGGAACGTGCAGGCCACGGCGATCCAGCCCAACCTCGCCCCGCGCCGCTGCAAGATCTACAAGTGGTACCCGAGCGGGCTCGACGTCATCGCCCACGTCTTCTGCTTCAACCAGGCCGGCGCCCTCACCAACACCGAGTTCAACCTGTCCTACCACCGGGAGCGCTCGGTGACCGGCTCGTTCGCCCCGCCGAAGTACATCGGGTACCTCGACACGATCTCCGGCGGCCAGACCAACTTCAACTACGTGATGGGCGGCTTCGGCTTCAACAGCTTCGGCCCGTCCGTCCCGGTCGGCCGGTACACGGTGAAGTACCCGCAGCTGGGCGTCAAGGAGACCCACGCGCAGATCACCGCGCACGGGGCCGGCAGCAACTACTGCAACCTCACCCAGAACTGGCTGCACTCCGGGCCGGACGCCATCGTGGACGTGATCTGCTTCGACAACACGGGCGCCTCGGCCACGCACAACTTCCTGTCCACCTTCACCTCCCGGGTCTGACGCCCTCCCGCGAAAAGCGAAACTGCCGGTCCCGCTGGGTGCGGGTCCGGCAGTTTCTTTTTGTTGCTGTTTTTTAGAATCCGTAGTCGGCCATGTATTTCGCCGAGCCGTAGATCCAGAGCTGGTCGTCGATGAGGTAGGTGAGGTCGAGTGCGGTGTCGCTGTCCCATGTGGCGACGTCGGCGAAGCGGGCTCCGCCGAAGCCGGTGCCGATGAGGACCCGGCTGGCCCCGTAGGCGTAGAGGTTGCCGTTGAGGGGGCCGCCTTCGATCCGGTAGATGACGTCGCCGCTGCCGTCGCGGTCCCAGTCGGCTACGCCGGCGAAGGTCGCGCCGCCGAAGCCGGTGCCGGCGCGCTGGGGGCCGCTGGCGTTGTACACCATGAGGTCGCCGGCGTTGGGGCCGCCGTCGAGCCGGTAGTACACGTTGGTGGCACCGTCGCCGCGTACGGCGAGGCCTGCGAAGGTCGCGCCGCCGAAGCCGCTGCCGGCGAGCCTGGCGCCGTC
>NZ_KB903818.1 GCF_000379825.1 Longispora albida DSM 44784 | reverse complement strand
GACGGCGCCAGGCTCGCCGGCAGCGGCTTCGGCGGCGCGACCTTCGCAGGCCTCGCCGTACGCGGCGACGGTGCCACCAACGTGTACTACCGGCTCGACGGCGGCCCCAACGCCGGCGACCTCATGGTGTACAACGCCAGCGGCCCCCAGCGCGCCGGCACCGGCTTCGGCGGCGCGACCTTCGCCGGCGTAGCCGACTGGGACCGCGACGGCAGCGGCGACGTCATCTACCGGATCGAAGGCGGCCCCCTCAACGGCAACCTCTACGCCTACGGGGCCAGCCGGGTCCTCATCGGCACCGGCTTCGGCGGAGCCCGCTTCGCCGACGTCGCCACATGGGACAGCGACACCACACTCGACCTCACCTACCTCATCGACGACCAGCTCTGGATCTACGGCTCGGCGAAGTACATGGCCGACTACGGATTCTAAAAACAGCAACAAAAAGAAACTGCCGGACCCGCACCCAGCGGGACCGGCAGTTTCACTTTGCCGGACTGGACCAGCGTGGGCGGTTACTTTCCGTGCGACAGGCACGGCGGCGCGGTTTGCCGAGCCCTGCACGGGGTAGCTGACTAGTAGACCGGCCCCTCGTGCGGGCCCGTGAGACGGGCGGGCCTCAAAACCCAACGGGGCCAGACAACAGGAGCGGGATCGGGCACATCGACGAGGCCACGAACACCACCGATGCCAGTTTCATCGTGGTGGATACCGGTCCCTGGATCTTCGGCAAGAAGGTGACCCTGCCGGCTGGCGTCATCACCCGGATCGACGAAGCCGACCGGGCTGGCGGGCAAGCACGGCAGAGACGAGGAGACGCGATGAGAGACCATGAGGAAACCGGCCAGGTCACCGGTACAGCCGACAAGGACTACAACCTGATCTGGTTCGTGGAGAAGTGCCTCAGCAACGCCCTGCGCCTGGAGACCTACATCGCCGACGCCGAGCGCTCAGGCGACAAGGAACTGGCCGACTTCTTCCGCCGGGCCCAGGCCGAGAGCCGCAAGGGCGCCGAGCAGGGCAAGGACCACCTCCGCCGGCGCCTGGCGGTCTGACCGGTCTGACCGGGCTGACACGGCGCTGCCCGCGCTGGCTCCGTCGCGAGCCAGGCTCCCCAAGCCGCCGGCACAGGGCAGTTTCCGTGAGTCAGACACGAACAGGCCCGCTGAGGGGCTGCTCTGAGAGATGGATCGAGGCCGCACAAGCTGCGGACCTCGATCTTTCCTTTCCTGGAATGGTCTTGCTGTGTCGCTGACTGGTTACCGTCTGGCGTCGGGCGCCGCGTTGGACCGCTGTTCTGTATCCGGTGTGGAGCGGCTGGTTACCGTGGCAGTCTCGGGATGGGTGGGTTGGAGGCTGGTTATCGACGAGCTCCGGTTGCGGGATGTGGTTGGTGCCGGGCCTTTTCACAGTGCGCTGCGGTGGGCTATCGCGGTGCGGGGGCTCAGTCTTGAGCGGATCCGGGAGCGGCTGGCGGCGGCTGGGTACCCGGTGAGTGTCTCCACGCTCAGCAACTGGCAGCGGGGCGTCACCCGGCCGGAGCAGGAGCGGTACGTGCGGACGGTCGCCGAGCTGGAGCGGGTTCTCGGGTTGCCGCCGGGGGTGCTCGGCCAGTTGCTCGCCGGGCCGGGGCAGGCCGGGCGGAAGGCCGTGTTGCAGCCCGGGGCGCCCCGGCCTGCCGTACAGCGGCTCAGGGCCGAGCTGGGCGCGCGGGACGCGACGGCGGATGTCGACGTGCTCGGGGTCCAGGAGGACGTGACCGTGGCCGGGCCGGCTGGCTGGCGTTCGGTCGTCCGGGTCGTCGTCCGGGCCCGGCAGCCGGGGGTGCACCGGCATGTCGTACTCAGCCACGTCCAGGGCGGGCGGCTGCCGGTGATCGAGGCCGGGCGGGACTGCGCGCTGGGCCGGGTGCGTACCGAACCGGAAGCGGGGTTGGTAGCCGCCGAGCTGCTCTTCCCGGCGCTCGGGACCGGGGACACGTACGCGCTGGAGTACCGGAAGGAGGGTTCGCCGGTGGAGTCGTATCACGGCTCGTGGTTCCGGACGGCCGGGCAGGGGTACGAGCTGACGCTGCGGTTCGCGGCGGGTACCACTGTGGAGCGTGCGTACCGGATCTGGCGGGCCGACGGGCGGTCCGCGCACAAGGACGTCGCGCAGCTCCGGCTGATCGGGCGGAGTCTCGTGCACCTGGTCGACCCGGATGTCGCGCCGGGGTTTCATGGCGTGCGCTGGGAGGGATAGGCGGGCGGGTATTCGACAGTTGCCTGGCCGGGTGGGCCGATCGGCTGTAGGGTTGGCCGCCGGCGCGCGCCGGAGTACCAGCACAGCGAGTACGTGAGGTCGTCATGCCCGGTAGGGACAGCGGTAAGGCTGCCAGGACCGGTGTGATCATGCCGCTGGCCGCTGACTGGTTCGACCGGGCGGCCACGATGGTCAAGCGGTGGTTCGTCTGGGTACCGCTGCTGGCGCTCACGGTCTTCGCCACCTGGCAGGTCAGCGACTACGTTCCGCCGTCGTTCGAGTCGGCGGGTTCGGTGATGCTGCTGCCGCCGACCGGCAAGGCGACTGCGGCTCCGGGCAAGACTCCCCCGGCCTCCAACTCGTGGACGATGCTCGGCCCGGCCGACCTGGCCACCGCGATCATCCATCTCATGGACTCCGGCGACCGGCGGGCGGCTGTCGAGACAGCGGGCTTCGAGCCCTCGTACTTCATGCGGCTGCGGCCGAAGACGTCGATCATCGAGGTCGAGGCCAGTTCGTCGAGCCCGAGCAAGGCGCTCGGCACCGTCAAGCACGTGCTGAACACGATCGCTGCGGAGGTGGCGGCCAAGCAGGCCTCGCTCGGCGAGAACTCCCGGCTGAAGATCACGACCCAGATCCTGGCCGGTACCGACCAGCGCACCGCCGACTCGAACGAGCTCGGCGTCCGCAAGGCCCAGCTGATCGTGGCGGCCTCCGGGCTCGCGCTGACCGTGGTGGCGCTCATCGCGGCCGAGTTCGTCGCGCGGGCGTGGCGGCGGCGGGCCGAGCGCGCCGTCCGGGGAGTGTTCCGCGACCGGGCTGGAGAGGCGGCGGGGGCGAAGGAAGGCCTCTGACCTGCGCCGGCAGGTACCAGGGAAAAGTTTTTCGATCTGAGCGATGAGTTCGGGGTCCTCGCCGAGTCTGTATGGGTGCGAGCACGACAGACACAGTGAGAGGGAGACCCGTCATGGCCACCAGCAACATCTTCGTGAACCTGCCGGTCAAGGACCTGGACCAGACGATCGCGTTCTGGACCAAGCTGGGCTACTCGTTCAACAAGCAGTTCACCGACGAGAAGGCCGGCTGCCTGGTCATCGCGGACAACATCTACGCGATGCTGATCACCGAGGACTTCTTCTCGACCTTCACGACCCGGGCGATCGCCGACGCGAGCAAGGTCGCCGAGGTGATCATCGCGCTGAGCGCCGACACCCGGGAGGAGGTCGACCAGATCGCCGACGCGGCGCTGGCCTCCGGCGGGTCGGCGGCCCAGGATCCGATGGACCACGGTTTCATGTACGTCCGCAGCTTCACCGACCCGGACGGGCACATGTGGGAGATCCTGTACATGGACCCCAGCCACGTCGAGTAGGTCGTGATCGCCCAGGACAGGGAGGCCCCGGTTCGCATACCGGGGCACCTGTGCGTTACAGTTCTTTCCGCAGTAAGGAAATGCGGACGTAGCGCAGTTGGTAGCGCATCACCTTGCCAAGGTGAGGGTCGCGAGTTCGAGTCTCGTCGTCCGCTCCAGTTTTGCCCGAACCGGCCACCAGTGGCCGGTTTTTTCTTGCCCTCATCACGTACCCGTGACGCGGCTGCGGCGTTCGAGGCGGATCACGTCGCGCCACCGGCCACGCTGGCAGCCCAGTTTCTCGTGCACGCCGAGTACCCGGAAGCCCGCGCGCTCGTGCAGGGTGAGGCTCGCCGTGTTCTCCGGGAAGACGCCGGCCTGGAGGGTCCAGATCCCGGCCGCCTCCGTCGCCTCGACCAGCGCTCCGAGCAGCGCGCCGCCCACACCCCGGCCCTGGGCTCGTGGGTCGACGTAGATGCCGAGCTCGGCGACGCCGGCGTAGACCGGGCGGGACGAGTAGGCGGTCAGTGCCGCCCAGCCGAGGACTGTGCCCTCGTCGTCCTCGCTGGTCGCGACGAGCCGGTGGGCTGGCAGGCGCGCGGCGTCGAAGGCCGCCCAGGACGGGGCCCGCTCCTCGAAGCTGGCGTCGCCGGTGTCGATCCCGGCCTGGAAGATCGCGAGTACCTGGGTGGCGTCGGCTGGCGTCATGGGCCTGATGTGCACGGGTGGCCGGTTCACGCCGCCGATGGTACCCATGATCACGTCACACCGGGCGGGTCCGGCGCGTCATGTTCCTGAGGGGTTCTGGCGCGGGGTGGCTGGGGCGTGCCTCACACAGGTACCGGGGAAAGAGGGTTTGGCCAGTGGAGAAGAACGACCAGTTGGCGCGGCAGTTCGAGGAGCACAGACCGCATCTGCGGGCGGTGGCCTACCGGATGCTGGGCTCCTTCGCCGAGGCGGAGGACGCCGTGCAGGAGGCGTGGATCAAGCTGAGCCGGGCCGACACGAGCGACGTGGCCAACCTGGCCGGCTGGCTGACCACCGTGGTCGGGCGGGTGTGCCTCGACCTGCTGCGCAGCCGCAAGTCGCGGCGGGAGGACTTCTTCGACACGCACGTGCCGGACCCGGTCGTGACCCGCGAGACCGGGCCGGTCACCCCGGAGCAGGAGGCGTTGCTGGCCGACTCGGTGGGCCTGGCGCTGCTGGTGGTGCTGGACACGCTGTCGCCCTCCGAGCGGCTGGCCTTCGTGCTGCACGACATGTTCGGGGTGGCCTTCGAGGAGGTCGCGCCGATCGCCGGCAAGTCGGAGGCCGCGACCCGGCAGCTGGCCAGCCGGGCGCGGAAGAAGGTGCAGGGCGCGGCTCAGCCAGATCCTGACCTGGGCAAACAGCGACAGGTGGTCGAGGCGTTCCTGAGCGCGGCGCGCGGTGGGGACTTCGAGGCGCTGGTCCGGGTGCTCGACCCGGACGTGGTGCTGCGCGCCGACGCGACGGCACTGCTACGCGGCGCAGAGCTGGTGGCCGGCCGGGCGCTGATGTTCTCGAAGCTCGCAGACACCGCTGCCCCGGTCCTGATCGGCGGGCTGGCCGGCATCCTGGCTTCCGTCGACGGCAGGCCGTTCTCGCTGATGGCGTTCACTGTCCGGGATGGACGGATCGCCGAGATCCACTCGATCACCGACCCGGAGCGGATCACAGCCCTTACGGCGTAAGGGATCTGCGCCGGAGTGAGATCAGCCATTCCTCCACCCGCCGGGTGTCCGGCTCGGCGGGTAGGGGGCTGCGCGGGAGTGCGGCTTCGAGGCCGTCGGCGAGGGCTGCCTGGCGGCGGTTCACCTCCGCCCACGGCACCTCGCCCCGCTTGACGGAGAGCAGGAACTCACGTTCCTCCCCGACGGACAGCGTGAGGACACCCGTCTCCACCAGGGACTTCCCCTCGGCGAGCAGCCGGAGGAGATGCGTGACGTGCCGCCACACGGGATGCCCGTCGCGTTCGACACCACGCTGCGCCTTCACGAACTGCGCGCGGGCATAGTGCAGGTAGGTCCCGGCGACGCGGCGGGAGAGGAAGGCCGGGCGGAGCGCCTGGAGTTCCTCACCTTCCGGTGTGATCCGCTCGACGAGCGGCGAGTGCAGCACCTCCAGCACGTTCGGGTTGGCGACCAGAGCCAGCTCGCAGAACCGCTCCACCTCCCAGCGGAACTGCTCGGGCAGCGGCCCGTCCACGTGCGTCGGCGGCTTCGTGAAACCCCAGAACGCCGAGGCCGGCGCGGCGAAGATGCCCCGGCGGTCAGTGTCCGAAGCAGACGTCTCCAGCCCGAAGACCCGCGATCCGACGACGACTTCGAGGATGGTCGCCGCCTCCAGATCAAAACCGTTCATGGTGTACTCCGGCTCATGAGGTGCCCGGTCACGAGGTGCTCCCCGCGAACTGCTCCGTGCCGACCACGCGCAGCAGGTCGAGATGCTCGAGACAGTTGGTACCGGGCGGCGGCGTGAAGATGAGCAGCTGCTGGTCCTCGGTCGGCGTGAGCAGAGCCTCGCAGTCGAGCACGATCGGGCCGATGAGCGGGTGGTCGACGCGCATCACGGACGACTTGCGCGACTCCACCTCGTGCAGATCCCACAGCTCACGGAACTCGGCGCTGGCCCTGGTCAGCTTCGCCACGAGCTCCGTCGCGCGCTGGTCGCCGGGGCCCCGCCGGGTCACCGCCCAGCGCAGGGCCGCCACGTGCGCCCGGCCGCGCTCACGGCGCTCGTCCTCCGGGTACGCGGCGGCGGCCAGCGGGTCGGTGAACCAGTTGAGCACGATGTTCTGGCTGCCGACGTTGATCCGGCACACCGAGCCGAACAGCGCCGTCGCCATCTCGTTCTGCGCGAGCAGGTCGCCGAGGTCGCTGAGGATCTGGGCCGGGGTGGTGGTGAGCTGGTCGAGCAGGTACATCAGGCCGGGGCGGATGTGCTCGCCAGCCTTGCGGCCAGCCGGCGGGTGGTGGCCGGCCAGCCGGTACAGGTGGTCGCGGCCGTCGTCGGTGAGCCGGAGCGAGCGGGCCAGCGCGGCGAGGATCTGCACCGAGGGCTGCGTGCTGCGGGCCTGCTCCAGCCGGATGTAGTAGTCGGCCGACATGCCGGTCAGCATCGCCACCTCCTCCCGGCGCAGGCCCGGCGTCCGGCGCCGGACACCGGCGGGCAGGCCGGCCTCCTGCGGGCGGAGCCGCTCCCGGCTCTTGCGCAGGAAGTCGGCGAGCGCGGCGCGATCCATCTCCATGCCGATGAACTGTACTAGGGAGTTCAGGATGTGCCAGGGACTCCGGGTCCTAGCCAAACCGCTCCGCTCCCGCCCCGCTCGCGACGGCGGCAGGGTTACCGGCATGACGAACAACGGCACGAACACCGCCACGATCACGTTTTCCGAGTACGGAGCCCCGGCCGTCCTGGCCCTCACGAATGTCACGGAACTGCCCCAGCCCGGGGCCGGCCAGGTGCGGCTCAAGGTCCGGGCGGCCGGCGTGAACCCGGCCGACTGGAAGATCCGGGCCGGCCTGCTCAGCCAGTTCTTCCCGATCACGTTCCCGCACGTACCCGGGCTGGAGGCCGCCGGGATCGTCGACGCCGTCGGCGAGGGCGTCACCGAGTTCGCGGTGGGCGACGAGGTGTTCGGGATGGTCGAGGGCGGGTACGCCGGCCACGCCATCGCCGACGTCATCCGGATCGCCGCCAAGCCAGCCACCCTGACCTGGGAGGTGGCCGGGGCGCTGGGTGTGGCCGCCGACGCCGCGCATCGGGCACTCGACTCGGTGAAGCTCACGGCCGGCGAGACGGTACTGATCCACGCCGCGGCCGGTGGTGTGGGCAGCCTGGCCGTCCAGTTCGCCGTGGCCGCCGGAGCCAAGGTCATCGGCACGGCGAGCACCAGCAACCACGACTACCTGCGGGCGCTGGGCGCGATCCCGGTCGAGTACGGCGACGGCCTGCTGGAGCGGGTCCAGGCCATCGGCACGGTCGACGCGGTCGTCGACGCCTCCGGGCGCGGTGTGCTGCCACTGTCGGTCGAACTGACCGGCGGCACCGAACGGGTCATCACGATCGCCGACCCGACGGCAGCCGAACACGGAGTCCGGTTCAGCTCCGGGCACGAGCCGGGCGACGAGCGCTACACCCGCGAAGCCCTCGACCGGGCGGTCGCGCTGCCCGTCCTCGAACTCCCGATCTGGAAGACCTACCCGCTCGCCGAGGCCGCCGAGGCACACAGGGACAGCGAGCACGGCCACCACCGGGGCAAGCTCGTCCTCGTACCCTGAATCGAAACTCATCGTTTCCCCGCGCCGTCCAGTCTGGACCGCGCGGGGAAATTGCGTTTACGCTCAGAACAGGCCGACGTAGTGTTTTGCCAGCAAGCAGCACCTCACCCTGACCATTGGAGCCCAGCCATGCTCTGCACGACCAGCATCCCGACCGCCGGCACGGCGGCGAGCTGGCGGCGCTGGGCACCCTCCGACCAGCCGGGTCAGCGGACCGGATAGCGCGCCAGCCGCGCCACCCGACCCGCCCGCCCGGACCACCCGGGACGGGCGGTTTTCCTTTTCCCGGGTACCACCCAAGACCACGCGAAGGAGGAGGGCACGGTGACCGCCGTACTCGTTATCAACGCCGACCTCGGACCCCTGCACCGTGTCAGCCTCAAGCACGCGATCCGCATGCTCTACCGGCAGGTCGCCGAGATCCACGAGGCCGAGCCCGACCGGATAATCGGCGTGTACCCGGTGCCGAAGGTGGTCCGCCTCGTCCAGTACGTCGTGACCCGCTGGCGGCGGGGCCGCGGACCTGCCTGGTCCCGGGCCGGAGTGCTGACCCGGGACGGCAGGCGCTGCGGCTACTGCTCCGGCTCGGCGAGCACCATCGACCACATCCTGCCGCGTTCGCGTGGCGGCCAGAACCACTGGGAGAACACTGTCGCGGCCTGTGCCGGCTGCAATGGCCGGAAGGGCGACCGTACTCCCTCCGAAGCGCGCATGCCCCTGCTGGTGACGCCGAAGGTCCCGCTCTGGGCATCGTTCCACGCGCGCTGATCAGGCCGGCGAGCCTCCCGACGGGGAAGAGGCTCGCCGGCCTGTCTGTACTTCCGCTTCCTTGTGCACACTGCTTGCGGCCTGTTGTGCCCCAGCACTGTGGTTTCGTCGCGTACAGCGCTTCGGTTCCGTTGCGTACAGCGCTACCTGTCCGTCGTGCAGAGCGCTTCTGGTCCGGGGGGGCATGCACCAGCGGTCCGGGCATGCACAGGGCACAGCGCTTCCGTTCTGCTGTGCATAGTGCACAGCAGCCTTCGTTCTCTTGTGCATAGTGCATAGTCGGCTCGTGGTGCGGAGCCTTGTTCCCAGCGGCCTGGATGCCGGAAGCCGGCACACGTGATCGGCGCGCTCGTGGCGGGAGCAGGGCAGAACTCGTGACATGAGCGAGGCGGAAGCCAGCGCGATCCGGCTGCGGCACAATCGGCATGTGAGCTGGGCAAAGACCTTACAGAGGCTCCGCGCGAAGCGTTGTTTTCGGGCGGTCGGGACGGGCGGTAAGGCCATGCGGGGCATGTGTCCAGCCTGGAGCCGCCATTGGGTAAGCCCTGCGGGCACCGTGCAGACCGCGCACGAGACCGTATGCAAAATGCATCTGTGCACAGGGCACCATGCACAGAGGATCGTGCACAATCGCCCTTGCACAATCACTTGTGCATGCGTGATCATGGACGCATGACGGAAGCACCCCACCCACTGAGGTCCTCCCTCCCTGCGGAGGTGACCGACCTGGAGGCCCTGCGCTCCCTGGCTCACCCGCGCAGGCACCGGATCCTCCAGCACCTCGAACTGCACGGCCCGGCCACGGCCACCATGCTGGCCTCGGTGCTCGGCGAGAACTCCGGCGCGACCAGCTACCACCTGCGCGAGCTCGCCAGGCACGGCTTCGTCGCCGAGGTACCGGAACTCGCGTCCGGGCGGGAGCGCTGGTGGCGCTTCGAGCCCCGGCAGCTCCCGCTCCGCGACCGGCAGGACGCCGAGATGCGCCCGGTGCTGCACGAGGTCACCCGGCTCGGTTTCGCCGCGGATGTGGACCTGTTCGCAGCGGCCCAGGCGGCCAGGGACCCGGAGGGCGACTGGGCGCAGGAACTCCCCTACGACCGCGACACCGTCGACCTGAGCTACGCGGAGCTGATCGAGCTCCAGCGCGAGTACCAGGCGCTGCTGGCCAAGTACGCGAGCCGGAAGCCGCCGGCCGAGGCGCGGCCGGTGCACCTGCGGTTCCTGGCGTTCCCCTCGCCGAGCTGACCCAGTACTTCTGAACCATCCGAACCCGGGCCGCCGAGCGGCAACTCGGCGACCCGGTCATGTGGCATGCCCGCGATCCCCACCGCAAGCTTCCCCGCAAAGGACAACACACGATGAGTCCCGCCCGCAACAATCCGACTTCTCGCGCTATAGCAGTACAGATGGAGGGCGTGAGCCGTCAGTACGGCAAGAACGACGCCCGGGTGCACGCCCTCCGGGACCTGTCGATCACGATCCCGCGCGGCACCTTCACCGCCGTCATGGGGCCGTCCGGCTCCGGTAAGAGCACGTTCCTGCACTGCGCCGCCGGGCTCGACACCCCGACCGCCGGCCGGGTCTGGCTGGGCGACACCGAGCTGTCCGGGCTGTCGGAAACCGCGCTCACCCTGCTCCGCCGCGACCGGCTGGGCTTCGTCTTCCAGGCTTTCAACCTGCTCCCGGCGCTGACCGTCCGCGACAACATCACGCTGCCGCTCCGGCTGGCCGGCAAGAAGGCCGACGAGAACTGGCTGACCGAGATCCTGATCCGGGTCGGGCTGGAGGCACGGACCAGCCACCGGCCCGGGGAGCTGTCCGGCGGGCAGCAGCAGCGGGTCGCGATCGCCCGGGCGCTGGTCACCCGGCCCGAGGTGCTGTTCGCCGACGAGCCGACCGGAGCGCTCGACACCCGCACGGCCGGTGAGGTGCTGGGCCTGCTGCGGCAGATCGTGGACGCGACCGGGCAGACGATCGTGATGGTCACGCACGACCCGGTCGCTGCCGGGTACGCCGACCAGGTGCTCTTCCTCGCCGACGGCCGGATCGTGGAGACGATGACCGAGCCGACCGCCGACCGGGTCGCCGACCGGATGACGCGGCTGGGGGCGTGGGTCTGATGTTTGGTCTCGCCGTTCAGACACTGCGTTTCCGGCTGGCGGGCTTCGCCGGAGCCTTCCTCGCCCTGCTGTGCGCCGCCGCGCTGGTGGCAGCGTGCGGGCTGCTGCTCCAGACCGGGCTGACGGGCGGGCTGCCCGCCGAGCGCTACACCGGGATGACCCTGGTCGGTGGCGACCAGGAGGTCCACCACAACACCGGCAAGAAGATCAAGAGCAAGCCGCTGACCGAGCGGGTACGCATCCCGGCGAGCGTGGGCGAGAAGCTGCGCGGGACGCCGGGCGTGCGGTCGGTCGTGGCCGACCTGACTTTCCCTGCCGCTGTCGCGGGGGCTTCGGAGGGGCCTGCGGCCTGGGGCCACCCGTGGGCGGCCGCCGCGATCACGCCGCTGACGCTGACGAGCGGGCGTGCGCCGGCTGCGGCTTCCGAGGTGGTACTCGACGCGGGGCTTGCCGAGCGTGCCCGGGTGAGCGTGGGCGGCACGGTGACCGTGCAGTCCACACAGGAGCCCGCGAAGTACACGGTGGTCGGGCTGGTGCGTTCGCTGCGGCAGCAGAGTGCTGTTTTCTTCACGGGTACCGAAGCGGAGCGGCTCTTCGGCCACCCGGGCGAGGTCAGCGCGTTCGGCGTGGACGCGCCGGGCGTGGACCTGGACGCTGCCGTGAAGGGCACCCCGGCAGTCGTGTACGAAGGCGAGGCGCGGGGCGGGCTCGAGTTCCTGGACGCGGCCAAGGCGCAGACCCGGCTGGTGAGCATGAGCGGGACGCTCGGCGGGACGGCTCTGATCGTGGCGGTGCTGGTCGTGTCGGGGACCTTCGCTCTGCTGCTCCAGCAGCGGTACCGGGAAATCGCCCTGCTCCGGGCCATCGGCGCGACACCGAAGCAGATCCGCAGGCTGATCGGCGGCGAGGCGCTGGTGGTCGGGGTCGTGGCCGGCGGGCTCGGCTCGGCGCTGGGCATCGTCGTGATGGCGTGGCTGCGGGACAGGTTCGTGGCGGCCGGAGCCATCCCGGAGGCGATGGAACCGGTGATCGGTTTCGTGCCGCTGCTGGCCGCGACGCTCGTGACGGTCGGGGCCGGCCTGGTCGCCGCCCTGGTCTCCGCCCGCCGGGCCACCCGGATCCGGCCGACCGAGGCGCTGGCCGAGTCGTCGATGCAGCAGCGGACCGGCGCCGGGCGCGTGATCGCGGGCCTGCTGGTCGCCGCAGTGGCCGCTGGTACGACTGGCCTGCTCACGATCCTGCACGCCGACGCGGCGGCGACCCCGGTGACCTTCGGTTCCGTGCTGCTGTGGTGCGTGGCGGTGTCGCTGCTCGGTCCGGTACTGGCGAAGGCCGCCGTCGCGGTCTTCACCCTGCCGCTGCGGATGTCGCGGATGGGCTGGCTGGCCGCGGAGAACTCGAAGGCCGCGACCCGGCGGCTCGCCTCGGTGATCACTCCGCTGACCCTGATGGTGGCGATGGCGTGCACCGTCCTCTTCGTACAGACGACCATGGGCGGGGCTGTCGAGCGGCAGGCGAGCGAAGGACTGCTGGCCGAGCACGTCCTCGGCGCGGCCGGCCCCGGCGTACCGAGTGCCGCGGCCAAGGCCGCCCGCCAGCAGCCCGGCGTCACCGCCGTCACCGAAGTGAAGCGCGGCGTCGTCCGGAACGGGCTGACCAAGCTCAGCGCCCAGGGCGTGACCCCGGCCGGAGTTGACTCCACGATGGACCTGACGGTGACCGCTGGCCGGCTCGCCGACCTCGGACCGGACAAGGTCGCGGTCAGCACGCGCACCGCCGAGTCGCTGGACCTGGCCGTGGGCTCCCGGCTGCCGCTGACGATGGGCGACGGCGCGCCGGTGACGCTGACCGTGATCGCGATCTACGACCGCGGGATCGGCTTCGGTGAGCTCACCCTCGACCGTGACCTGCTCGCCGCCCACGTCGACAACCCGCTGAACGACATGGTCCTGGTCAAGGGTGGCAACCCGGCCGGGCTGGCCAAGGCATTCCCCGGCCTGGCGGTACTCGACCGGACGACGCTGAAGGCAGCCCAGGCCGAGCAGCAGCGGGTCAACGCGCAGATCAGCTACGTCGCGATGGGCCTGGTACTCGCCTTCACCGCGATCGCCGTGGTCAACACGCTGGCCCTGGCTGTCGGTGACCGGCGGCGCGAGTTCGCCCTGCTCCGGCTGGTCGGCGCGACCCGGCGGCACGTGCTGCGCATGCTCCGCTGGGAGTCGGCTGTGGTGTCGGTGATCGGCCTCCTGTTCGGGTCGGTGATCAGCTTCGCGGTACTGACGACGTTCAGCATCGGCATGACCGGGTCAGCCGATGTGCGGGTCTCGGGCTGGTACTACGCGGCCGTGCTGGGCGGCGGCGCGCTGCTCGCCTTCGCCAGCACCGCCCTCCCGGCCCGGCTGGCCCTGCGGGCGGGCTCCGGCGGCGGGATGGGAATCCGGCAGTAGCCAGGCCCCTCGGGTGCGGCCCGTTCCCGGTACTCAGTGCCGGGAGCGGGCCATCGTCCTGTCAGCGGTAGTCGTCCTCGCGGGTCTGGACGTCGTGCGGATGGTGCAGCCACAGCCGGGTACCGCGCCGGATGAGGTCACCGCGCACCGCCAGCGGGCGCATCTCCCGGTGCGCCGTCATGGCCAGCTGGTAGTCGTCGGGTGGCAGGGTCATCCAGATCCGGCGGAGCCGGTCCTCGCCGTCGACCGTCCCGGTGAGGCTGATCTCCCCGGCCTCGGTGCCCTCGCGGTGCAGCCGGACGACGTTGCCCTCCACCAGCACGCTCGCTTCCGGCACGAGCTGGCGGAGCTGGGAGGCGGCGGCGCGCAGCACGGGGAAGTGATCCCGGCTGAAGGAGACCGTGGCGAACGTCCGGCCGGGCATGGGCCGGGTGGCGGCCAGCCGCAGATCGATCTCGAACGGATGGTGCATGCCACCGCCCAGCCCGACCAGCGCCTCACACAGATTCGCGCTGAGCCCCTCGGGAACGAGCCGGGTGAACGCGTCGAGCTCGCCGGTGCGCATCGCGGAATCGGCCGCTGCCCGAGCCGCGGCGACGGCTTGCTGGAGGCGCAGCGAGACCCGGCGCTCGAACGGGTCGGTCTCCGGGCTCTCCGGATCGCCGCTCGTCAGCAGCGGCGGGACGGGCACGTGGACGGCGAACACGAAGCTGCCCTCGGTCACTGGACCGATCCGGACATCGCGGAGCAGGTCGAGCACGTTGGCCGGCTTACGTGCTGGATGTACAGCCCGTGGCTGGCCGGCACTCTCTGCGTACGCCGCGGCGGCGACCAGGTTGCGCAGGCTCTCGAAGGCCTGCACGCCGTCGTCGATCCCGATCATGCCGGGCGGGTATCCCTCGGGGAAAGCGCGGACACGGTGGGTGTCCATCCCGACGTTGCCGATCTCCCGGAGGATGTCGAGCTGGTCGCGCCCCTCCACCTCGGACAGGGTCCGCAGAAGCTCCGCAACCCGGATCGGATAGTCGAGGAGCTCCCGGTGTCCTGGCTGGAGCACCCAGGACACCTTCCCGTCGACCTCCCTCGACCAGGAAGCCCCCTTGTCATCCGTCTGCCTGACCGCCCAGCCCGTGAAACTCAGGTAGGCGGTGAGCTCGGCTGGCGTACGTGCGTTCAGTGCGGCCAGGTCGATGATCCAGCCATGCTTGTCGATCACAGCACGGCTCCTTCCAGGTCTCCGGACATGAGCGAGGTCAAAGTGTTCACGGTAAGCCGATTCCGCTGGTACACGGTGACCGACACCGTCGCCGGAGCCTGGTCGCCCAGCGGAATCGGCTCGCGGTCGGCTAACGACACCCAGTAGGCCGCACGCGCCAGCTCCATCGCGTCGTCAGTGCACTCCGCATAGTCCTCCTTCTTCGGCGGAACGAGAACGACCGCCAGGAATCTGGGCCGTTGGCGCCCGGCTCCAGCCAGGTGGTTGAAGTGCGCCGTCTTGAGCTGGAAGGAGAGTTTCCCGTCAGTGAACCTCTCCCGGGACGAACTCTTGACCTGGAATTCGGCCATCGGCGGGTGGCTGCCGTCAACAGGGTCGGGGCAGGCGATCAGCCAGTCGATGCCGAGAACATCGATGTTCAGCCGCGAGGTCACCAGCCCGGCGGCTGAGGCCAGGGCGTGGACGAAGCCTTCGCCGTGCAGGCCTTGGTGGACGTTGGGGTGCAGGGGCACGTGTTCTCCCGGTTCATACGCATGTACGGGTAGATCAGCCCGGTCACCTTAAGCACCCAAAAACAAGATCTGCAACGAAGTCCGTCCTTAGTGGATATCGGCGATCTTGTCTATCCCGAGGCAGTGCGGCCCCGTGGACAGAGCCTGTGGATAACTCTGTGGATAACCAGCCCGGCGCGAGACCCTCAGAGCCCTCAGCGGGAGATGTCGAGGACGTAGGAGTCGCCCTCGGGGCGGAAGCCGAGCTGGGCGTAGTACGGGGCGACCATGCCGGGCGGGGTGACGACCTTGTGGAAGCCGCGCGCGGCGAAGAGCTGGCTGCGGCGGTACACGAACTCGCCGGGGGTGAAGTCGCGGTACTTCGGGGTCACGTAGTCGAGTTCGACCTGGGCGATGCCGCCGGGTTCCGGGCGGACGAGGACGACGCCCGCCGTCTCGTCGCCGGACACGACCAGGAAGGCCAGGCCGCCGGAGGTACGCCGGTAGGAGGGGTTGAACCGGGCGATGTCCGGGGCGTGCTGGTCGAGGACGTAGGAGAGGAACTGGTCGTCGGGGTCCACTTCGATCACGGAGTACGTGCGCTCGTCGTGGCGGGTGGCGAGCATCTTGCGCAGGTAGTACACGTTGATGATCGAGAGCACGACGTTGAGCCCGACCATCGGCCAGACGGACCGCGCGGCGTTGTACCCGATCAGCACGAGGCAGCCGACCAGGTTGAAAGCGCGCAGCCGGAGGATCCGGGTCTGGAGCAGCGACCAGACCAGCAGGGCCGATCCGGCCCAGCCGATGACGTCGAGCCAGTTCACCAGCCGAGGCTAACCCGGCTGGCCTGGTCGAACATGGCGAACGGTCAGACGGCTCCCCAGCAGCCGACCAGGGTCGGCGGGACGAAGACGGCGCGGGCGGCGGCCAGTTCGGCGCGCATCTGATCGGCCACGGCTTCCGGGTCGACCGGCTCGGTGAACAGCGGGAGCATCGTGCGGAGCACTCCGGCGAGGATCTGCGGCCCGTCGTGCGAGTCGGGCCCGTGGTAGGCCTGGAGGCCCAGCTGGGCGTACCCGGGCATCCCGGCGGCCGTGAATATCTCCGAGAGCCGCGCCCCGAGGCCCGCGTCGAGCCCGGCCCGGCCGAAGGCTCCGGTGATCCACCGCTGGGCGTCGGCGACGGCTGCCGTCGGCGGTACGGAGCGGGCGCCGGTCATGTCGAACTCCATCGCGACCATCAGCCCGCCCGGGCGCAGCGAGGCGGCGTGGTGCCGGAGCACCGCGGCGGCGTCGCGGGTGTAGAGCAGGATCAGCCTGCCGATCACGGCGTCGAACTCGCGGCCGTCGTGCCAGCTCGCCACGTCGCCCTCGACGTACTCGATGGTGCCGGGGCTCAGCGCCCGGGCGGTTTCGAGCGCTTCGGGTGCCGAGTCGATCGCGGTGACCGAGCCGGTGGGGCCGACCAGTGACGCGGCGATCCTGGCGACGTCGCCGGTACCGGTGCCGAGGTCGAGTACGCGCATGCCTGGTTCGAGGCCTGCCATGCGCAGGATCAGTTCGGTGGCGGGGGCCAGCATGGCCGCCTGGTGTTCGAGGCGGCGCAGCTCGGCCTCATCGTGCCCGAGTAGGTACATCACCATTCCCCCTCGCTCGCTTGAACTCGAAGAATTCCGGTGCTGAGGCCAGCACGGCGACTGCGTCCCACAGCTGGCCTGCCGCTTCCCCCGCCGGGGCGGCGTTGACGACCGGGCCGAAGAAGGCCCGCCCCCCACTATGGAGGATCGGAGTGCCCGCCGCGTCGCCCAGGTCGGCGAGTCCCGCCATGTGGCTGGCGCGCAGCAGGTCGTCGAACTCGGTGCTGGTGGCCGCCTCCGCCAGTTCGCCGGGCAGGCCGACCTCTGCCAGCGCCGCGCGGACCATGCGGTCGCCCATGCCCGTGCCTTCCTCGTGGATGTGCCGGGCCATCGCCGAGTACAGCGGCCTGATGATGCCCGGGCCGTGCCGCTCGCGCGCCGCGACGCACACCCTGACGCCTGCCCACCCACGGTTCAACAGGAGTTTGTACCGGCGGTCGACATCATCGCGGCCCTCGTTGAGCAGGGAAAGGCTCATGATGTTGTACCTGACGGCGAGGTCGCGCACCTGCTCGGCTTCCTGGAGCCACTGCGCCGTCCGCCACGCCCACGGGCAGATCGGGTCCACCCAGACGTCCACTGTGGTGCGGTCGTTCACCGGTCGACCTCCGCACGGAACCGGCAGCACTCGCCGCCGGTGCGCTGGCACTCCACGACCGAGTCCCGGACCTTCAGGCCCAGGCCCTCGAACCAGCCGGCCCGCATGTCGAGGCACGGGCACTCGTAGCCGTCGAGGGAACGGGCGGCCCGGAGCATCTTGAGCACGAAGCTCTCGGTGATCACCGACTCCCAGGACGACTCGTCGATCGCCCGCTCGGTGACCGAGATCGTGCCCTCGGCCCACATCACCCCGGCGATCTGCTCGAACTCCTGCACGAACTCGGCCATCGGCTTGTCGCCGAGGCTGATGTCGTGGTTCCGGGCGCACCAGTTCGCGACGCGCCGGGAGACGAACTTGAGGGCCTCCGCGTTGATCTCGTTGGCTGCCTCCTGGCCGAAGCGCCGGGCGACGCCCTGGTACCAGCGGGCGTCGTGCAGCCACCAGAACTGCTGGTAGGGAATGTCGGTCACGTGCGCGCCTCCCGGGTCGGGGCCTGACCGAGGACCAGGCTGACGTTGTGGCCGCCGAAGGCGAAGGAGTTGGAGAGGGCGTAGGGAGAGCCCAGGCTCCAGGGACTGGTGATGTGTGTCAGCGGGCAGTCCGGGGTGGTCAGGTTGTGTGTGGGCGGCAGGGTGCCGGTGGACAGGGCCAGCGCCGTGATGCCCGCCTCGACAGCGCCGGACGCGGCCAGCAGGTGACCCGTCACGCCCTTCGTGGAGCTGACCGGCGGCGTCGTCTCGCCGAACACCGCACGGATCGCGGTCGCCTCCGCCGCGTCGCCCAGCTTCGTGCTGGTGCCGTGGGCGTTGATGTAGCCGATGTCGGCCGGGGTGAGGCCGGCGTCGGCGAGGGCTTTGCGCATGCAGGCCGCAGCGCCGGCCCCGTCGGGGCGAGGCATTGTCGGGTGGTGGGCGTCAGTGGTGGCGCCCCAGCCCAGTACAAGGGAATGGGTTTTGGCTTTCCGGGCTTGGGCGTGGGCTGTGCTCTCGATGACCAGCATGCCCGCGCCCTCCGCGAGCACGAAACCGTTGCGGCGGCTGTCGAAGGGGCGGCTGGCCTCCGACGGGCTGGACCAGCCGCGAGCGAGGGCACCGGCGTTGCTGAAACCGGCGATGGTCGCGGCGGCGAGCGGAGCGTCCGTCCCGCCACAGAGGACGACGTCGGCCTCGCCGGCCCGGATGAGGCGCAGCGCCTCGCCGATCGCCTGGCCGCCGCCCGCGCACGCCGAGACGATGCCGGACGTGTAGCCACGCACCCCGAACCTGATCGCGATCCGGGCGGCTGGCTGGTTCGGCATGATGCCGGGGAGCAGGTACGGGCTGACGGCCGCCCGGCCACGGTCGTGGAAGAGGAGCGCCTGTTCCTCGTAGGTGGCCATGCCGCCGTTGCTGGTCGCGACGAGCACCGCGACGCGCTCCGGATCGGCGTTCTCCCCGATGACCAGGCCGGCGTCGGCCAGCGCCGCCTCGGCCGCCAGCAGCGCGAACAGGATGAACCGGTCGACAGCCGCTCCGGCCTTGGGCGGCAGCACGTCGAGCGGGTCGATCGGCGGGCACGCACCGACCACCTCGATCAGCGCGCCGCCCCGGCCGTCCGGCAGGCCGGCCAGTGCACCTGCCGGACGAGCCAGACCCGAGTGGCCGGCGACAACCGCATCGAACACCTCGGCAGGCTTGGTACCGACCGGGGTGACCATGCCCAGCCCCGTGATGGCGGCCGGGGTGCTCATCGGAGGGCCACCTTGCGGACCTTGCCGGTCGCGCCCTGCGGCACGCCGTCAACCGTGATCTTGCGGATCGTGGCGGCGGCCTCGGCTCCGATCGCAGCCCTGATCGCCTGCTCGTCGACGGGGCCGGCCGCCTGGAGGTAGATGTCCGTGCCGTCCGGGGACGCGACGACCGTGCAGTCCAGGACGCCGGGGACGGCCGTGAGGATCTGCTCCTCGGCGAGGACCGTATAGACGCCGCCGTAGGTGTCGGTCGCGCGGTCGAGGTGGTAGAAGAAGCCGGCCTCGTCGCGGCGTACGACGTCACCGGTCAGCAGCCAGCCCTTGCGCCGGCTCGCGTACGTGGCCACCGAGTCGTTCCAGTAGCCGGGCGACATCGACGGGGTGCGGACGGCGAGCAGGCCGGGCTGGCCGGCGGGAAGTTCGCGGCCGCCCTCGTCGATGACCTTGGCCTCGGCGTACGCGTCCGGCTTGCCGACACATCGGCCGTAGCGCTCGGTGTCCGGCCGGTGCGTGATCGAGAAGACCGAGTGGCCCAGCTCGGAGGAGCCCAGGTTGTCGACGAACACCGAGCCGTCACGCCACTGTGGACCGTCCTTCGTCGGTACGCGGTGGCGGCCCGCGCCGATCAGCTTGCGGATGTGCGACTCGTGGGCGCTGTCGCCCGTGTTCCACCAGACGCTGACCGAGTCGAGCCCCGACAGGTCCCGGGCCGCCAGCTCGGCCCAGGTCACCGAGAAGCCGAGCACCGTACCCGGCTGCCAGCGGCGCGCACCCTCCAGAGTGGACTCCGCCGACTGCGAGGACAGCGCCAGCAGCTCCGTCCGGTTGCACAGAGCCAGGTTCAGGATGGTCAGCGTCGAGTTGTGGGCGGCGGGCAGCGCGCTCAGCCACCGGTCGAGGCCCTGGGCGCGCGGGGCGGTCAGCCGGTACCGGATGGCGGCGAACAGGCTGTGGTGCGTGCCGGTGACCGCCTTCGGGATGCCCGTCGTGCCGGACGAGTGGGTGATCGCGACCGGATCGTCGTCGTGGTGCTCGTACGGCTCCGGAGCCTCGTCCGGCTCCCCGGCCAGCAGCGGCCCCAGCCAGCGCGCCTCCGGATCGGCGCGGATCAGATCCTCACGGCTGGTCAGCACGCCACCCGCCCGCAGCCGCCTGATGTACCGGGCGGCGACCTTCACGTCCAGCCTCGCGTTGACCAGGGCCGCGATGGCACCGAGCCGGGCGATGGCCAGGAAGGCCAGGATGTTGCCGGCTGCCGTGTCCTCGAACACCGCGACGACCTCACGCGGCCCGACGCCCCGGCTGTGCAGCCAGGCCGCACGGGCCGCGACGGCACGGTCGAGGTCACCGAGGCTCCACCGCTCCCAGGCCGGGTGCGCGTCGACGTCGGTGTCGAAGGCGATGACCGGTGCGGCCGGGTCGACCCCGTTCGCGAGGAGCCGGCGCAGTGCGTTGCCGGCTCCGAGAGCCGGATCGGCGGCCAGCGTGGCCCGGATGCTCATTCTTTCCCTCCCCCAGCTGTGCCATACGGCTCGATCAGCAGCGCCGAAGCCCGGTCGGGGGCGCCTTCCACCGTGGCCTGCTCCACCAGGACGACCAGCGCCCGGTCGGCGTCGCCGTCGCCGAACAGCAGCCCGGCCAGCTCCATCGCCTCGTGTTCCGGGTCGCCGGCCGGGCTCACGCACACGACCGGGCCGTTGAGGCCCCAGCGCTTGGCGACGTGACCGGCGATCGCGTTCGGTACGGACTGGAAGAACAGCAACGGCGAGACCTTCTGCCCGCTGTCGACGAGCGACGCGGTCTCGACAGCGCTGTGCACGTCACCGCCCTGGCTGATCAGGACGACGGCCATCCGCTCGCCGACCTCGGGCGGCACCGGCCGCTCGTAGCACTGGCTCAGGCACCTGCTGGCCACCTCGGCGACCAGCGGGCTGTAGGACGACACGACGAAACCCCGCAACAGCGGCAGCTCTTCCTCGCCGGACCACTCGGCTTTCGCCACGACTCTCACGGCTGGCTCACCACCAGCGCGGTGTTGGCGCCACCGAAGGCGGCGTTGAGGCTCAGTGCGTGCCGGTGCGTGGTCTGCCGGGGCTGGTCCAGCACCAGGTCGAGGGCGCAGTCGGCGTCCGGGCCGGTGAACCCGGCGTTGACCGGCAGGCAGCCAGAGGTCAGTGCCAGGATGGTCACGATCAGTTCCACCAGGCCAGAGGCCTCCAGCACATGACCGTGCAGCGCCTTGGTCGAACTCACCGGAATCTTGTCAGCCATCAGGCCGAACGCCCGGTGCAGGGCAGCTGCCTCCGCGGCGTCGTTGTAGCTGGTACCTGTGCCGTGGGCGTTCACATAACCCAGGTCCTCCGGCTCCAGCCCAGCCCGGCCCAGCGCGGCCCGGATCGCCCTGGCCATGCCATGCCCCTCCGGATGCGGCTGACACACGTGATAGCCGTCCCCGGCCCGGCCCCAGCCGGTCAGGCGGGCGCGCGGCGAGCGCCGGGCGGAACGCTCCAGCACCACGGCCGCGACCCCGTCCCCGAGCAGCAGCCCGCGCCGCCCCGCGCTGAACGGCCGGACCGCCCCGTCGTCCGACAGCGCGAAGCCCGCGTTGAACATGGCGAAGTCGTCGCGGGTGACCAGGTACCCGCCGGCCACCACGACCCGCTCCGCCCGGCCGGAGGCGATCATCGCGGCCCCGTCGATCACAGCCGTACTGGCCGACACGCAGGCCGTCGTGTACGCCCGGACCAGCCGGCCCAGCCCGCACTCCTCGGCCAGCGTCGCGCCGAGGCCGGCCGGGGTCTGCTCGGGTGTCCGCCCCCAGCGCGGCAGCCGGGCCCGCCCGTCCTCCCGCTCGGCGGCCAGCAGCAACGGCGTCGCGGCCCGGTCCGCTGTGGACAGACCGGCGTCCGAGCAGGCCGCGTCGATCACCTCGGCCAGCTCGGCCTCCAGCGTGGTCGCGCCGGGCAGCAGGGCAGCCACGTGCGCCCGGTGCAGTGACGTGTCGAACCGGTGCACAGCGCTGAACCCGGGCTTCCCGGCGAAGACGTGCTCGGCGAGCGCGCCGGTGCCCCGGCCGTACGCCGTGGCGGCGGCCATCCCGCTCACCGCGATGTCAGCCATGAGCCCGGAGCACGTCGAGCGCTGCGTCCACAGTGGTCATACCGGCCAGCGTGGCGTCCGGCAGGTCGAGGCGGACGCCGTAGCGCTGCTCGACCGCGTGCACGAGCCAGGCCAGGTCCAGCGAGTCCAGCCGGTCGTCGACCTCGGCGGCCGGCCGGTCGCCGTACCCGGCCAGCAGCTCGATCAGCGTCTCGCGGTCGACGTTCACGCCGGGCCGCCCCCGGTGTGACGGTCAGCCACCTCCGCGAGGAAGTCACCGAGTGTGAGGCTCGCCAGCCGTTCGAGGTCCTCCTCGGCCAGCACGACGCCGTACTTGTCCTCGATCCGCAGGCCCAGCTCCGCCATGCCCAGCGACTCCAGGTCGACCCCGGCCGGGCCGAGCGGCGTGGCGTCGGTGATGTCGCTGGTGTCGTAGTTCATCGCCTTGATGGCGTCCAGCGAGAACGCCCGCAGTTCGTCGATCAGTGCACTCGACATTGTCGTTACCCTCCCTCAGCAGCCGCAGCACGCAGCGCGGCGTGGTCTCTGATCCGCTTGCCGCTGGACGTCCTCGGCAGGCCCGCCGCGAGGACGTGCAGCCGGCGGGGGCGCTTGAACGGGGCGAGCAGCCCGGCCAGCTCGGCCTCCACCGCCTGCCCGGTCAGGCCCGGCTCCAGCGCGACGTACGCCTCGATGCCCCGGTCGTGCACGACGATCGCCTCGCTCACGCCGGGCAGCCCCGACAGGGTGCCCTCGACCTCGGTCAGGTCGACCTTGAGCCCGCCGACCGAGATCTGCGAGTCGAGGCGGCCGAGGATGGTCACCCGGCCCTCACTGTCGATCCGGGCCGCGTCGCGGGTCCGCAGCCAGCCGCCGGCCCAGCGGCCCTCGGCGACCTCACCGACGTACGGGCACTCGGGCGCGCTGACCAGCAGCTCGCCGTCCTCGATCCTGGCCTCGACGCCGGGAGCCGGACGGCCTGCGGCCGGGCGGTGCGCGCCGTCGGCGTCCATCGCGATCACGCCGACCTCTGTCATGCCGTAGCACTCGCCCAGCGGCACGCCATACCGCTCCTGGAACCTGGCGGCCAGCCCCGGCCGGATGATCTCCCCGCCGGTGATCACCCGGCGCAACTGCGGCAGGGCCGGCGCCCCGGAGACGGCGGACAGCAGCTCGATGTGAAATGGCACGCCCAGCAGGGTGGCCGGATTACCGGCGCCGGCCAGCGCGGTCAGAATGCTCTCCGGGGTGAGCAGCTCGGGCACCACGATCTCGACTCCGCTGCTCAGGCCGTGCAGCAGCCCGCCGACCAGGCCGAAGGCGTGGATGAGGGAGTTGAGGACGACGATGCGCTCGCCACGGGCAGGCATCCCGGGGATCAGCTGGTACCTGGCGATCTCCGCCGCCAGGCTGCCCGCCGTCCGCCCGATCACCTTCGACGGCCCGGTCGAGCCCGAGCTGAGCTGGATGAGCACGTGATCGGTCGCGGCCGGCCCAGCAGCGCGCGCCTCGTACCGGAGCGCGACGTCGTGCCAGGCGCGCAGTGCCCCGCCGCTCCCGGTACCGGTGACGAGCAGCCGGGGCTTCGTCCGGTCGAGCGCCCGGCTGGTCTCGTGCTCGGTGAGCCGGTGGTCGAGCAGCACGACCTGCGCGCCGAGCCGCCAGCCGGCCAGCAGCGTCACCACGTACCCGGTGCCGGGCGCGATCTTCAGCGCCAGCACGTCACCCGGGGCGAGGCCGGCGGCGGCCAGCTCGGCCTGCCGGCCGGCGACGGCGGCACCCAGCTCCGTACGGTCCATCGTGGACTCGTGACCGGCGCCGGCGGCCGAGCAGAATCGCAGGCAGGGCTCGCCGCCAGGCCCGGCCAGAACAAGATCGTCGACCAGTCCGGCGTTGTCCGCTTCCCAGGTGTTCCCGCGCATGATCCGGCGCTCTCCCATCGGCACACCGCCCCCGTTTTCCCTGTGGAGACAGGTATTCACATCGCGCAGCCAGAACCGAAAGTAACCAGCGCGGAAGGCGCCCACAAGGGCTCGCCCGAACATGGAAAAAATATAGAAACCATATGGCTCGATGGTTTTGACTTCGGCCGCCGAGACCGTATCCAGGTCGCGAGTAGACAGTCACCAGCCGCCCCAGCGAAAGGCTCGCCTTGCGTACGCTGCTGATCGACAACTATGACTCGTTCACGTACAACCTCTTCCACTATCTGGCGGAGGTCACCGGGCACGAGCCCGTCGTGATCCGCAACGACGACCCGGCCTGGCGGCTGGGGATGCTCGGCGAGTTCGACGCCGTGGTGGTCTCGCCAGGCCCCGGCACGCCGCTGCGCGACGCCGACCTCGGCCTGTGCCGGGAGGTGCTGGCGGAGTGCGAGCTGCCGCTGCTCGGGGTGTGCCTCGGCCACCAGGCGATCGCGCACCTGGCCGGGGCGACCGTCGGGCACGCGCCGGAGCCGGTACACGGGCGGGTGTCCGAGGTGCTGCACGAGGGCACGGGGCTGTTCGCAGGGCTGCCGTCGCCGTTCGAGGTCGTCCGGTACCACTCGCTCACCGTCACCGACCTGCCCGGAGAGCTGGAGCCGACGGCATGGACCCCGGACGGCATCCTGATGGGGCTGCGGCACCGGAGCCGTCCGCTGTGGGGCGTG
The DNA here is from genome assembly GCF_000379825.1 of Longispora albida DSM 44784. Taxonomy (GTDB): domain Bacteria; phylum Actinomycetota; class Actinomycetes; order Mycobacteriales; family Micromonosporaceae; genus Longispora; species Longispora albida. The sequence continues at coordinate 113,902 of NZ_KB903818.1, read as the reverse complement.
CAGTTCCACCCGGAGTCGATCTGCACGGAGTACGGGCACCAGCTGCTGCGCAACTTCACGGACATGGCGAGCCCACGCCCGCCGATCGAGATCCGCCCCGCCGAACGGGCACAGACCGAGCCGCGCGAGCAGCCTGAGCTGCGGGTGCTCACCGTGCTGACCGAGCGGATCGACGGCCGGTGGGACGCCGAGGCGGTCTACGCGGAGTTCTTCGCCGGGTCCGATCACGCGTTCTGGCTGGACAGCAGCCGGTCGGACGACGGGATCGGCCGGTTCTCGTACCTGGGTGACGCCTCAGGGCCGCTCGCCCGGGTGGTGACGGCCGACGCGTGGCTGGGGACGGTGACGGCGACCTCCGCGGGTACGAGGAAAGAGTCCTTCTTCGACTGGCTGGACCGCGACCTGGCCTCGATCGCCGTCGACGCACCCGCCCTGCCCTTCGATTTCGCACTCGGCTGGGTCGGCTATCTCGGCTACGAACTCAAATCCCAGGCCGGAGGAGAGAAAGCGCACCGCTCGGCCGACCCGGACGCCGCAATGGTATTCGCGGACCGCGCGATTGTCCTCGACCATGCCGAGAATTGCGTTTATCTGCTCGCGCTGTCCGAAAAGGACGACGGGCAGGCGAAGAATTGGCTGTCAGAAACCCGGCAACGATTAAGCACTGTCGGATCGGCGCCAGAATTACGCCCAGTCCCGTCATTAGTGATCGAGGCGCGGCATGACCGGGACACCTATCTGAAGCACATCGCCTCGTGCCACGAGGCGATCACGGATGGCGAGTCCTACGAGATCTGCCTGACGAACATGCTGGAGGCCGACGGCGAGGTGGAGCCGTGGGACGCCTACCGGCAGCTGCGGCGGATCAGCCCGGCCCCGTTCGGCGCGCTGCTGCGGTTCGGCCCGCTGGCGGTGCTGAGCACGTCGCCGGAGCGGTTCCTGCGGGTGCACGCCGACCGGACGGTGCAGTCCAAGCCGATCAAGGGCACCCGGCCGCGCGGCGCGACGCCGGCCGAGGACCGGGCGCTGATCGCCGACCTCGCGGCGAACGAGAAGGACCGCGCGGAGAACCTGATGATCGTCGACCTGGTCCGCAACGACCTCGGCCGGTGCGCGGTGGTCGGCTCGGTCAGCGTCCCGAAGATCTTCGACGTGGAGAGCTACGCGACCGTGCACCAGCTGGTCAGCACGGTGCAGGCGAAGCTGCGGCCGGAGTCGACGGTGGTCGGGTGCGTCCGGGCGGCGTTTCCCGGCGGGTCGATGACCGGCGCGCCGAAGGTCCGCACCATGCAGATCATCGACGAGCTGGAGGCCGGGCCGCGCGGGGTCTACTCCGGGGCGCTCGGCTACTTCTCCCTGACCGGGGCCGCCGACCTGAGCATGGTCATCCGGACAGCGGTGATCACGCCTGGCCGGGTGTCCTACGGCGTCGGCGGGGCGATCGTCGCGTTGTCCGACCCGGACGCGGAGTTCGAGGAGACGGTCGTGAAGGCCACGCCTGTCCTGCGCCTGCTGGGCACCACGTTCAGATAGGTCGATGTCCGTTTGCCGCCAGCACTCCGGGAGCCGCCGGGAGACGCTGGCTGCATGCACAAGGTCACCCCGCTGAAAGTGCTCTACTTCGGTACCCCGGTCGTGCTGGTCAGCACCCTCAACCCCGACGGCAGCCCCAACCTCGCCCCGATGTCGTCCGCGTGGTGGCTCGGCCAGCACGCCATGCTCGGGTTCGGCAACAGCGGCCAGACCACGGCGAACCTGCTGCGTACCGGCGAGTGCGTCCTCAACCTCGTTCCCGGCTCGCTCGTCGACGCCGTCGACCGGCTGGCCATGACGACCGGCTCGGACCCGGTGCCGGAACGCAAGGCCAGCATGGGGTACGAGCACGAGGCCGACAAGTTCGCCAGGGCAGGCCTGACAGCACAGCCGTCCACTGTGGTCGGCCCGCCGCGCGTCGCCGAATGCCCGATCCAGCTGGAGTGCGAGCTGGTGGCCAGCCACTCGTTCGAGTCGATGGCCACGGCCTTCGAGGTCGCGGTCCGCCGCGCGCACGTCGCCGAGGAACTGATCATCCCGGGCACCGACTACGTCGACCCGGTCGGCTGGCAGCCACTGATCATGAAGTTCTGTGAGTTCTTCGGGGACGGCAGGCAGGTACACCCGTCCCGCCTGGCCACAGCCTGGCAGATGCCACACCCCCAGCCCCATCCAGCCTAGAGCGCACCCCCGACCCGGCGGATCAGCTCCAGCGACTCCCACTCCGGCAGCGCGAGGGCCGCGATCCGGTCGAAGGCCTGGCGGTACCGGCTGAGGATCTCCGGCTCGTCCTTGACCAGCAGGTCGTTCTCCGCGCTCTCCAGGCACAGCACGTCATCGTCGATCGGGTCGGGGAACTCCATCAGCACGAAGCCCCCGGCCAGCCCCGGATGCGTACCGGCACTGAACGGCACCACCCGCACGTCCACCGGCTCCCGGACGGCCAGGTCCGCGAGGTGGTGCAGCTGCTCGGCCATCGTGGTCTTGCCGCCGACCACGATGTGCAGGGCTGCCTCGCCGAGGATGGCGATCACGCGGGGCGGGCCGATCCGGTCGAGCACCAGCTCCTGCCGGGTCATCCGGATGTCCACGAGCGTGTCGGCCTCGCCCTCCGACACCTCCGCCGGGCCGCCCCGGATCAGCTCCCTGGCATAACCCTCGCTCTGGAGCAGGACGGGCACCTGGTACGGGTGGAACTGGCGGAGGACGGAAGACTCCGCCTCGTACCCGAAGTAGTCGAGCGTCGACGGGGGCAGCAGGTCCCGGTGCACGCTCCACCAGTCGCTGCGCTGCCGGGCCTCGGCGGCCAGGCGGGTCAGCAGCTCGGCGCGCTCGGTGCCCGGCAGGCCGTACAGCCTGATCAGCGCCCGCATGTCCACACTGGAGACGCTGGCCGCCCCGGCCTCCATCCGGATCAGGCGGGCCCTGGGCCAGGCGAGCGCGTGGCAGACCTGGTCCTGGGTCAGGCCTGCCTCGTCCCGCGCCCTGCGGAGCTCGAATCGGAGTCTGCGCCGTCGCACTCGTCACCGCCAGCAGCCATTGAGGGATAGATGACTGTCGGTATCAGGGTACGACGGCGCGGCGGTGTTCAGTGCTCCCTGTGGTGCCCAGCTGCGAGGACGGCCGGGCCGTGTGTGGCAAAAGCGTTCCAGTCGGCGGCCGGGAAGGTCAGGATCGCGCCGTCCGGCTGGGTGGAGTCTCGCACCGCGACACTTGCCGTGAGCATGGCGACCTCGACGCACTGACTGTTCGACATGCACCGGGAGCTGGTCCGCCAGGCCGCAGTTGCGATATCCACAATTTCCATGCCGTTCCTCCTCAAGGGATCACCAGTGGCGTGCACGGATAGCTTCTATCACGCCGTGTGACCTACGTCTCAAGTGAGGAAAGTTCTTCCCGGATCGTGGCGACGAAGCCAGCGGAGTCCGCCGGGGACAACGCGCGGCCGACGACCTGGTCGAAGGCCTGCCGGTAGCCGCTCAGCTGCTCCGGGGAGTCGCGGATCAGGCCGGCCTCCGACCCTTCGAGGTAGGCGACGTCGTCGTCGATCGGATCCGCGAACTCGAGGATGGTGAACGGGCCGATCAGCCCGGCGTACGCCCCGGCGGAGAACGGGACGATCTGCAGAGTGACCTCGGGGCGGCGCGCCACGTCCAGCAGGTACGTGAGCTGGTTGCGCATCACCTGCTGACCGCCGACCAGGATGCGCAGTGCCGCCTCGCCGAGCACCAGATGGAAGGCCGGCGGCTTCGGCCGCTCCAGCACCTCACGCTGGCGGCGCAGCCGGACCTCGACCAGGATCTCGGCGACCTCCTCCGTCAGGTCGGCCGGGCCGCCGTCGGCGATCACGACCCGCGTGTACTCCTCGGTGTGCAGCAGCCCGGGAATCGTGTACGGATGCGACTGGTAGATCACCGCCGCGTCCATCTCGTAGCCGATGTACTCCGCGTAACGCGGATCGATGTGCTCCTTGTACGGCGCCCACCACGGCTGGCGCTGCCGGGTCAGGCGGGCCAGCTCGGTCAGCTCGGCGATCCGGGCCGGGTTGTCCACGCCGTACAGCCGCAGGAGCGCCTTGAGGTCGTTGGTGGAGATCCCGACAGCGCCGGCCTCGATCCTGATCACTTTGGACGGTGACCAGTCCATCTCCTGGGCGACCTGCTCCTGGGTCAGCCCGGCCTCGTCGCGGGAGCGCTTGAGCTCGAACCGCAGCCTCCTGCGCCGAACGCTCAGACCGCGCCCCGTGCCGCCGCTCATGCTCCCACCCGATCGACGCGAAAAGAGTGCCAGCCGACGCATAGATGGTAATACATGTGCCAGGTGGCGGACAGCCACCTGGCACATCGATGCCAACAGGTTCAGACGTGCTGGGGCGGCCGGGCCTCCCTCGCCCGCATCAGCGCCCTGCGCACCTGCCCGAAGATCCGCTCACTGCGGCTGGTGAAGATCAGCGTGACCACGCCCCGATGCTCGGCCCACAGCTCCCAGACCCGGCGGATCCGGAGGAAGGCGAGCACCCCGGACGGCGGTGACACCTCGATCCTGCTCAGCTCGGCGAGGGGATAGCACTGGCCGTGGAGTTCCATGCAGCGCTCGGTGATCCTGATGCCACCCCGGTCGTAGTAGACAGTCGTCATCGCCCGGCCCTCCAAGCGATCATCAAATCGACCATGAACGATTACTAAGCCAAGTATGTGCACGGCAGGAAGCCCTTGGGAAGGCCGCGAACTGCCACCTGGCAGATTGGCACGCGACGCTGTGCCTACATGCCAAAAGACCAGCTCAACGTGTACCTACAGGAGACAGTCGCTCAGCGCTTGACGGCCTCGGCGACCAGCGCACCGCACGCCAGCCGCCACCTCCGCCCGAGGGGTACCCGGGCCCGCGCGGCGAAAACGTTGTACCCCGAGCGGGCCACCTCGTCGAGGATCCCGGCATAGAGCGCCTTCGCACCCCGGATACACGCCCGCGAGCTCGGCTGGAGCATCGCGATGCCCGGCTCGGCGAGCGCGTAGTGTTCCCGCGCCCGGGCCACCTCGTACCGGATCAGCTCACGCACCGGCTCCGGGCTGGTACCGGAGGCGGCGGCGGCCCGCAGGCAGGCCGGGCTGACCCCGAAACGGGACAGGTCTTCCATCGGCAGGTACAGGCGGCCACGGCCCAGGTCCTCCGCCACGTCCCGGACGAAGTTGGTGAGCTGGAAGGCGATCCCGAGCTGCCGGGCCGGCTCGCGCGCGGCTGCCGGGTCCGCCGCGCCGAGCAGCGGGAGCATCATCGTGCCGATCACGGCCGCCGAGCCGTCCATGTAGCCGAGAACGTCGTTGTACGAGTCGTACGAGGCGACTGTGAGATCCATCGCCATGCTGCGGAGGAAGAGCTCGAAGTCGGCACGGTCGAGGCCGAAGACGGAGATGGTGTGAATCACAGCGGGAAGCAGCGGATCGGCGACCGGTGCGCCGTCGAGGCCCGCCATGAGCGCGTCACCCCACGCGGCGAGCCGGGCCGCGCGTACGGCGGGTGGCGTGCCGTCGAGCGCGTCGACGATCTCGTCCGCCGAGCGGGTGAAGCCGTAGAGCGCGTGCACGTGACGGCGTTTCCAGGCCGGGAGCAGGCGCGTGGCCAGGTAGTAACTGCGGCCGTGCGTACGGTGAAGTATCCGACAGCGCTCGTACGCCTCGGCCAGCCCTGCGTTCATCCCCACCCCCTGCCGCCTACGGTATTCGTGTGCGCAGAGTAACCGGGCCTACCGAACACGTCGTTGTCGTCGGGGCCGGCCTGGGCGGGCTGGCGTGTGCCCTGCGGCTCGCCGGGGCCGGCCGGCAGGTCACCGTGGTCGAGAAGGGGCCGGGCCCCGGCGGGAAGGCCGGGCGGCTGAGCCTGGCCGGGTACGAGTTCGACACCGGGCCGACCGTGCTCACCGCGCCCGACCTGATCGCCGACACGCTCGGCGCGGTCGGCGAGCGGCTGGAGGACTGGCTGGAGCTGGTCCGGCTCGACCCGGCCTACCGTGGCCACTTCCCGGACGGGTCGACGCTCGACGTGCACACCGACACGGCCAGGATGGCCGCGGAGGTGAGCCGGGTGTGCGGGGCCCGGGAGGCCGACGGGTATCTGCGCTTCGCCGAGTACACGAAGAAGATCTTCGAACTGGAGATGCGGGACTTCATCGACCGCAACCTGGACTCCCCGCTGGACCTGGCGACGTCGAGCCTGGTCAAGCTGGTCGCGATGGGCGGATTCCGGCGGCTGGGGACCAAGGTCGGCCAGTTCCTGCGCGATCCGCGCACTTCTCGGATGTTCTCCTTCCAGTCGCTCTACGCCGGGCTCGCGCCGTCCGACGCGCTCGCGATCTACACGGTGATCTCCTATCTGGACTGCGTGGCCGGCGTCTACTTCCCCAAGGGCGGCATGCACGCGCTGCCAGACGCCCTGGCCAGGGCAGGTGCCAAACACGGCATTTCCTTCCTGTACGACGCCGAGGTCGCCTCCGTCGCCATGTCGGGCGACCGGGCGACGGGCGTCGTCCTGGCCGACGGGACCCGGATCCCCGCCGACGTCGTCGTGCTGAACCCGGACCTCGCCCACGCCTACGCGCTGCTCGGCAGGCCGGTCCGGCGGCGGCTGCGCTACTCGCCGTCCTGCGTGCTGCTGCACGTCGGCTCGCGGGCGGAGTACTCGAAGATCGCCCACCACAACCTGCACTTCGGGCAGGCCTGGGAAGGTACCTTCGACCAGATCATCAAGCGCGGCGAGCTGATGAGCGACCCCTCCCTCCTGGTCACCAACCCGACCAGGACGGACCCGTCCCTCGCCCCGGCAGGCAAGCAGGCGTACTACGTCCTCGCCCCGGCCCCGCACCTCGGGCAGCGGCAGTGGCGCGGGCTCGAAGGCCGCCGGTACGCCTCCGAGCTGGTCGCCACCCTCGAAGCCCGCGGGTACCTCGACTTCGGCGCGGAGATCGAGGTGTCACACGTGGTCACGCCGGCCGACTGGGACGCGCCAGCCGGGACGCCGTTCAGCCTCGCCCACACGTTCGGGCAGACCGGCCCGTTCCGTCCGTCCAATCTGGTACCCGGGCTCCAGAACGTCGTCCTCACCGGAGCAGGCACCCAGCCCGGCGTCGGCGTGCCGATGGTCCTGGTCTCCGGACGGCTCGCCGCCGAACGGATCACCGGCCCGTTAGGCTGACAAGCACTCACACGAACTCTGGACGCGGGGGTGCTGGCGTGCGGAAACTGCTCCTTGTCCTGGTAGCCGGGTGCCTCGCGCTCGCCGGATGCTCCGACGGGGACAGTCCGAAGTGGGCAGCCCCGCTCGCCTCCAGCGCACCGGCGGCGATCACGGGAGCCGACGCGCACCGGCTGCCGGCCAGCATCCCGGTACCGGCAGGCTCGGGCACCCCGGCAGGCTCCACCGGAAACGGCCCGATGGGTACCCACCGGGTCACCGGCACAGCCGACGTCGCCCTCACCTTCGACGACGGGCCGAGCCCGACCTGGACACCGCAGATCCTCGCCCTGCTCAGACAGCACGGGATCAAGGCGACGTTCTGCATGGTGGGCACCGAGGTCCAGGCCTATCCGAACCTGGTACGCGCCATCGCCGCCGACGGGCACACCCTGTGCAGCCACAGCTGGGGCCACGAACTCAACCTCGGCAGCCAGGCCGAGGACGCCATCCGGGCCAACCTGACCCGGACCAACCAGGCCATCGCGGCCGCCGTGCCCGGCACCAGGGTCAAGTACTTCCGCCAGCCCGGCGGCAACTGGACCCCCCGCGTCGTCGCCGTCGCCACCTCGCTCGGCATGCGCTCCCTGCACTGGGCCGTCGACACCAACGACTGGCGCAAACCCGGCCCCGACGCGATCTACAACGTCGTCGCTGGCCAGACCGGGCCGGGCGCGATCATCCTGCTCCACGACGCCGGCGGGGACCGCTCCGGAACGCTCGCCGCGTGCCGACGGATATTTCCGCTGCTCAAGAGCCGTGTGACATTGATACCGATGCCCTGATCGGGCTGGGGCTCGCGGAGGGGTACCCCGGATTTGGCAGGCGCTCGGGGCATCACGTATGCTTTCCAAGCCTTCACCGAGGCCCAGGCACGGGGGCAAGACGCGAGTTGAGCACCATGTGCGAGAATTTGCGGACTGGCCCCCATCGTCTAGTGGCCCAGGACGCCGCCCTTTCAAGGCGGTAGCACGGGTTCGAATCCCGTTGGGGGTACGCAAGCGAAGCTTGTAGAGTACGACCCAGCAAGACAGCAACACCAGCAAGGTCCTGTGGAGCAGTTGGAGTGCTCGCCGCCCTGTCAAGGCGGAGGTCGCGGGTTCAAGTCCCGTCAGGACCGCTTAGCTTTTTCCCGGCCCAGGTAGCTCAGTTGGTACGAGCGTCCGACTGAAAATCGGAAGGTCGGCGGTTCGACCCCGCCCCTGGGCACCAGGCCCTTCGCCGGGCTGAGCACTCGCCGACCAGGCTTACGCCGGTCGGCGTTTTGCTTTGTCCCGCCTGTCAGATGACGATGAGTGCCGCGCCTACGGTGGTAGAAACCGGGATCGGCTCGTTGTGTTCACGCATGACCTCCAGATGAAATGTCATCGCCGAACGCATCTCGTCCACACACTCGTCGTACGTGTCGCCGAGAGCCACGCAACCAGGCAGGTCCGGACACCAGGCTCCGTAGCCCCCGTCATCTGCTCGTTCGATCAGGATCGTGTATTCCGTCATTCGTCCCCTCCTTGGTTCGCTGATGTTCAGGTCTACCTGTCCCGATACGGGGGCGCAAGGCAGGATCTGTCGGATATTAGACCTAGCAAACGGCCGTCCGACTATGAGATCAGATCACTGGTGGCCGCGTAGGATAGTAGGAAAGTCTGACGGTGGAGGTCTCTCATGCGCATCGGACACGGCAGCACCGGTGAGATCACGAACGAGGCGGTAACCGCCACACTGCGAGCCAAGGGGCAGTTCACGATCCCGGAACAGTTCCGCAAGGAACTGCACCTCGACGTCGGCGACCAAGTGCTTCTCACTGTCGAGGATGGCCGTTTGGTGCTGACGCCCAGCGCATCCATACCCAGGGACCAGCTTTGGTTCTGGACGAGTGGGTGGCAGGCAGGAGAGCGTGAGGCAGAGCTTGATCTAGCTGAGGGTCGCTCCGAGGTGTACGCCTCCGGCGAGGACTTTCTCGGTGCATTGGAGCGCCGCGTCTCGGGGGATCAGTGAGCCCTACATACGAGTCCGCCGATCGATTCGCCCGCGATTTCGACAAGCTCTCTGCCAAAGACCGGGAAAAATTCCTGAAGGCCGTCCGGCACTTCGTCGAGGATCTGGACGCAGGCCGGCCGTGCCGGCCCGGCCTGCGAGTCAAGCGTGTACAGGGAACTGAACATGTCTGGGAGATGACATGGGCCGGAGATGGCCGGGCGACCTGGCAGTACGGCCCGGAGGTGCAGCAGGGCAAGGCTCATGTGGTCTGGCGGCGAATCGGAACGCACGGTATTTTCACCAACCCATAACCGTTAAGAGGGCACGCTGCTGCTCGGGGCCTCACGAGGTTGGGCGGCCCCGAGCCGGCGCGAAGATCAGCGGCCGGGGCCGCGGCGGGCGTTGTGTTCGACTTCGGTGGCCGAGTACTCGAGCAGGTCGTGGGCCAGGGCCGAGAGGGCGCGGGCGCCGGCCAGTTCCTCGCCGATCGTGGCGGCCGGGCGGTCCTTCGGGTGGCGGCGGGCGTGGCCGCGGCTGGTGAACTGCTGGCCGTTCGGGATGCGGAGCGTGGCGGTGGCGATGGTGTGGTCCGGGTCCTCGTCGAAGGTCAGCTCGACGGTCCATCGGGTCATGACGGCGGTGGACATAACGCACCTCCTACGTCTTTCCCCCATTGTCCACCCGGAGGTATGCAAGATCAATTAGGGGTGGCGGCGGGAGTAGGCTCTGCCGGTGCCTCCCGCCGCCATCGCGCTCGTCGTAGCCGCAGCCTTCTGCCATGCGGGGTGGAACCTCGCCGCGAAGCGGGCCGGTACCGCCGGGCCCGGGCTGCTGTGGTTGTCCACTGTGGTGTCCACCGTGCTGTACGCGCCGCTGCTGTTCTTCGTCGACATCAAGCTGAACTGGGCCGTCGCCGGGGTGATCCTGGCCAGCTCCGTCATCCACCTGGCGTACTTCGTGGTGCTCCAGCGCGGGTACGCCGTTGGCGACCTGTCCGTGGTGTATCCGCTGGCGCGCGGTACCGGGCCGCTGTTGTCGGTCGTCGTCGCCGTCGTGGTGCTCGGGGAACGGCCGGGCTGGTTCGCGCTGGCCGGGGCCGGGGCTGTCGTCGCAGGCATCCTCATCGTGAGCTGGAGCGGGAAGAACGTGAACGTGGCGAGCCTCGGGTACGGGGTGGCCACGGGGGTGCTGATCGCCGGGTACACGATTTTCGACGCGCAGGCTGTCGGGCCGCTCGCGATCGCACCGCTCTTCTTCGACTGGGCCAGCAACCTGGTGCGGATGGTGTACCTGACGCCGTACACGGTGCGGAACAAGCAGAAGGTGCGGGAGGTGTGGCGCGCCCACAAGCGTGAGGTGCTGGTGATCGCGGGGCTGTCGCCGCTCGCGTACATCCTCGTCCTGTACGCCTACCGCTACGCGCCCGTGAGTCTCGTGGCGCCCGCACGGGAACTGTCCATTGTGGTTGGCAGCGTGCTGGGCTGGCTGCTGCTGCGCGAGCCTAATCCGGTGCGGAGACTGCTGGGGGCCGCCGTGGTGCTGGGCGGAGTGGTCGTGCTCGCTGCCGCGTAGTACAAGGAAAAGGGTTACAGGGGCTGGCGGAGGGTCGCGGCGGCGGAGCTGAGCAGGGTGCCCAGGCAGGCACTCAGCTCGCCTTCGGCGATGGCCGCGGCGAACAGCGCGTGCGCGGTGTCCTCCTGGGCGTTCGCGTGGGCGCTGATGAAGCGGGCCGCCCAGCGCACGTCGTAACTGGCTCGCTCGATGCCGGGGAAGTCGAGGCTCCAGAACTCCATGCCGCCGACCGGGCGGACCTCGCCGAGCATCTCGGCGACCACGGCGCCGGCGATGTCGTAGGCGACCCAGGGGCCGTGGCTGACGAGGACCCGGTCGAGCGTGCGCATGGCAGCGTCGAGATCACCGGCGACCCCGGCCGTGAGCACAGCGTGCAGGCAGTCGCCGATCTCGTCCGAAGCGCTCGCCGGGATCGTCATCAGGTCGCAGACTACTAAGCTGCGTCAAGTGAGGGACGTGGACCCGTCAGTAGTGGCACGGGCATTCCCGCCGGTGGTCCCGCCGGTCAGCCGCCCTGCGGATTCGGGCGGATCGCGCAGGTCAGGCGGGAGGTGCAGATGCGCCGGCCGCCCTCGTCGCTGATCACGATCTCGTACGTGGCAAGGGTCCGCCCGAGGTGGATCGGGGTGGCGACGCCGGTCACGTAGCCGGTGCGCGCCGAGCGGTGGTGGGTGGCCGACAGCTCGATGCCGAGGGCGATGCCGCCGGTGTCGGCCGCGTAGATCGCCGAGCCGATCGAGCCCAGGGTCTCGGCCAGGACGGCAGACGCGCCGCCGTGCAGTACGCCGTACGGCTGGGTGTTGCCCTCGACCGGCATCCGGCCGACGACCTTGTCCGCGCTGAGTTCGAGCAGCTCGATGCCCATCCGGTCGGCTAAGGAACCGCCGGGGCTGACGGCGATGGACTCGGGGATCATGATTTCTTCCTCTCCAGGAACGCCGTCATGCGCTGGTACTTCTCCTCGTCCTCGAACAGGACGGCCTGGCTGGCCAGCTCGATGTGCGGGTGCGCGCCCTCTGGGGCGTCCACGGCGAGCTTGGTCAGGCGCAGGGCGAGCATCGAGGACTTGGCGATCTCGTCGAGGATGCCGTGTGCCGTGGCCAGGAGCTCCGAGGGCGCAACGACCCGGGAGACCAGGCCCGAGCGGAGTGCCTCGTCGGCTGCCATGCGGCGGCCGGTGAACAGCAGGTCCTTGGCCAGGCCCTCGCCGATCAGGCGGGGCAGCCGGTACGTGGCGCCGGCTCCGGCGAGGATGCCCAGCCGGGCCTCAGGCTGGCCGAAGAACGCGCGGTCGGTGCAGATGCGCAGGTCGCAGGCATACGAGAGTTCCGCGCCGCCGCCGAGCGCCGGGCCGTCGACGGCCGCGATGGTCGGCAGGGGCAGCTTGAGGATGCGGGCGAACAGACCCTGGTTGATCGCGGCGAGCGCGTCGGCCCTGCGGCGTTCGCGGAGCTGGGCGATGTCGGCGCCGCCGGCGAAGATGCCGTCGGCCCCGCCGGTGAGCAGGAGCAGCTTGGGTTTGGCCTCCAGCTCCGCGCACACGGCGTGCAGCTCGGCGACCAGGTCGGCGTCGATGGCGTTGCGCTTCTCCGGCCGGTCGAGCGTGACGACCAGCCGGTCGGGGCGCTCGTCGATCAGGAGGCTGGCCACGTGTGGAACCCTTCGCCGGTCTTCTTGCCGAGCCTGCCCTCCGCGACCATCTTCACCAGCAGCTCCGGCGGGGCGAACCGGTCGCCGTACGCGGCCTGGAGGGTGCGGGCGATGTCGAGGCGCACGTCGAGGCCGACGACGTCGGTCAGTTCGAGCGGGCCCATCGGGTGCTTGTAGCCGAGCTTCATGGCCTTGTCGATGTCGGCGGCGGAGGCGACGCCGTCCTCCAGCATCCGGATCGCTTCCAGGCCGAGCATCACGCCGAGGCGGGAGGTCGCGAAGCCGGGCATGTCCCGGACCACGACCGGGTCCTTGCCGAGCCGGCCGGCGACGTCGAGCGCGTGGGCCCGCGCCTCGTCGGAGGTCTGGTCGCCGACCACGATCTCCAGCAGCGGCATCGCGAACACCGGGTTGAAGAAGTGCAGGCCGAGGAAGGAGGCCGGCTCCGGGAGGTTCGCAGCGAGGCTGCCGATCGCGATCGAGGAGGTGTTGCTGGCCAGCAGGCGGGGGCGCAGGGCCGCCGCGGCCTCCAGGACCTGCCGCTTCAGTTCGAGCTTTTCTGGTACCGCTTCGACGAGCACGTCCGGCTCCGGCGACACCTCCCGCAGCGAGCCGCGCAGGGTCAGCCGGTCCTTGGCGCTGGCGGCCTGGGCGGCGTCGAGCTTGCCACGGGCCACCGCCTTGTCCCAGAGCGCGTGCAGGCCGGCCAGTGCGGCCCGGCCGCGCTCGGCGTCCAGCTCGACGAGGTCGACGACGTACCCGGCGCCCGCGGCGACGTACGCGATGCCCGCGCCCATCGTCCCGGCCCCGATCACCACGAAGCGTTCCAGCATGGCCCCAGACTAGGGCAGAGTGTCAGCTGCCGCCCAGGCGGCGGATGATGACGGCGAGCAGCACGGAACCCGCGATGACGAGGACAGTGGTCAGCGCCAGCCGGGTCCAGTGCACGCCCTTGTGGTGCACGGGGGCCGCCGCGTCGGAGATGCCGAGGCCGAGCAGCTTGCCGCGCAGGGTACGGACCTCCTGTTCGCGGCGTTCCACCGCGATCGCCGGGTCACGGAACCGGGCGGACAAGTGGTCGTACACCGTCCCGGCCGGCGAGCCAGCAGCCCTGCTGAGCGCGACGGCCAGCCGGGCCTGGGCGTACTGGAGCCTGCGGACCAGGATCGCCGCCTTGAAGCCGCCCCGGGCCTTGGCGTGCCGGCGGGCGGCGGCACGGCTGCGGGCGTGGCAGAGGGTACGGATCTCGCCGGTCGTGCACAGGCCCGGGTCGTCGAGGCCGGCCAGGGTCGCCGAGTAGTAGGCGGCCTCGCTGCGCCGGGCCGTGTTGACCATCGCGGCGACGAGCAGCAGGCCGGGCAGGCCCTTGACGATGAGGACGGCGACGACGCCGAGGAGCCCGGTACCGAAGCCGTTGATCAGGAGCGGGGAGTTCCACACGAAGTGCAGCAGCCAGGCTCCGGCGAAGGCGAGCAGCGCGATGCCGATCCGGCGCCACCAGGGCCTGCTGACGGCCACCAGCGCGTACCCGATGCCTGCCCCGGCGAGCGCCGTGAACATCGTGTGACTCCACAGCCCGCTGAGGAACCCGCGGACGACGAAGGTGGCGATGACGGGCGGGAGGGAGTCTCCGTTGCCTGCCACGGCCACCGCGCGCATCGCGTACAGGAAATTCTCGACGAGCTGGAAGCCGATGCCGGCGAACGCCCCGTAGACCACCCCGTCGAGCACGCTGTTGACCTGGCCTTTCGCCAGCAGCACGATCACGATGATGCCGAGGAGCTTGGCTGGCTCCTCGACGGTGGGCGCGACGATCGCCTTGGACCAGACGTCGGAGAACTCCGGCGAGATGAGCTTGGCGACGATGTCCTTGAGCGCCTTGCCGCTGACGGCTGACACCGCTGTCGCCGCGAGCCCGCCCCAGGCCATCGCGGTCGCCGTCAGGCTGATCGGCTCGCGTTCGAGATAGTCGAGGCCTGCGAAGAGGAGAACGAAGGGGACCGCGTACAGCCCGAAGAGGACGATCGCCAGCCAGGCGGCGTGCGGGTAGGTCACGAAGGCCGGGTAGACGACGCTGGTGACCTTCCACAGCCCGTAGGTGAGGGCCGCGATGGTGAGCCAGAGGGCCGGGGTGCGCCAGGTGACGCGGCGCTGGCCGCTCGGCATCGGCCGGACGGCTGCGGTCATGCCTTCACCTGCCGGGTCACGGGAACACCATCCCCGCCATGCTCGTCTCCACGGCGGTCACCTGGTCCGGGAGGGACGCGCCACTCACGGTGATCTGCACGGCCAGATTGTCTCGCTGGTACACGGCGTAGAGGCCGTCCCCGCCGGTCGCGGAGAAGGCGCCACGCAGGCCGGGGACGCCGGAGGCCGTCACGACCTCGCGGGGATCGCCAGCCAGCTGCACCCCGCGCTGGCCCTGGATCCGGCCGCGCAGCCTGCGGGCCGAGTCCTCCAGGGACTGCGACGTCGCCTTGACCTCGGCCCTGAAGTCCAGGCCGTGGAGGACGAGGAAGAGGACGCCCTGTTTCGGCAGCGTACGGGTGGTGTCCATCGCGGCGCCCGGTGGCGGGACGAGCCGCACGCCGTGGCCGATGTCGATCGCCGCGCCGACAGCGACCGGGCGCTCGGCCGGGATGGCCTGGTTGAGGACCGGCAGGCCGACGACCATCACCAGGAGCACCAGGAGGACAGCGAGCGTCCCCAGCAGGTTTGCTCGCATCGGCCTCCCCCACCGGTAGCGAAGCTGTCGCTGTCGGTGAGCTTACCCCGGTCACGGCGGCTGGGGTGGGAACGTTGCGTGAGGAAAAAATTGGGACCCGCGTCATGTGGACGCGGGTCCCGATCCGGTCAGACGGTGACGGATTCCTGGGTGGACGGAGCCGGGGACTTCGCCTGCCGCAGACCCGGCCACCAGGACGAGCGGGACAGCAGCACCGTGGCCGCCGGTACCAGGACGAGGGACACCACGAACGCGACCAGCGCGATCCCGAGCGTCACCGCGAAGCCCATCTGCGCGAAGAAGGACACGCCGGAGATGAGCAGCGAGCCGAAGGTACCGGCGAGGATCACCGCCGCAGCCGCGATCGACGGGCCGGCGTGCTCGACGGCCAGCTCGGCGGCCTCGCGGGCGTCCCGGCCCTCGCGCAGTTCCTCACGGATCCGGGCGGTGATCAGGATGTTGTAGTCGGTGCCGATCGCCGTCACGAAGAGGTACATGATGATCGGCAGCATGAACATCAGGCCAGCGTTGCCGAGCGCGCCCTGGAACAGGAACACCGCGGCGCCGAGGGTGGCCGCGAAGCCGAGCACCACCATGCCGACCAGGTACAGCGGGGCGACGGCCGCGCGGAGCAGCCCGCCGAGGATCAGCAGGAACAGCAGCCCTGCGACCGGGAAGATCACGCTGAGGTCCCGGTTGGTGATGTCACGGATGTCGGCGAAGCCGCTGGTCATGCCGCCCAGGTACGCCGTCGTGCCCGCCGGGGCCGCCTCGTGGGCCGCGTCGCGCAACCCCTCGACGGCGTCGAGTGCCTTCGCCGAGTACGGGGCCTCCTTGAGGATCAGCGGTACCTGAGCCACCTTCCCGTCCGCCGAGAGCTGCGGCTGCATCGGCGTGGCGACGGCCGGGTGCCCGCCGACCCTGAGCGCGAACGCCTGGACCTGCTCGGGGGTGAGCGGGGTGTCCGACTTCAGGTACGCCTGGCTGGGGCTCATGACGCCGGCCGGGAAGTTCTTCCCGAGGTCCTTGAACGCCGTCGTGGCCTCCATCTTGGCCGGCAGCTGGGCGAGCGGGTCGTAGGTGGCCTGGTACCCGAAGACCCCGGCCGACAGTCCGATGAGGAAGGCCAGCGATCCGAGCACGGCGGCCAGCGGACGGCGGGCGACGAACCGGCCGAGCCGGGCGAAGGCGGGGTGCCCGGCGGTGTCCGGCTCGGTCCTCACCGGCCAGAAGATGCGCGGCCCGAGGACGGAGATGATCGCGGGCACCAGGGTCAGCGCGGCCAGCAGCATCACGAACACGCCGATCGCCAGCGCCGGGCCGAGCGTGGTGAAGAAGCCGAGCAGGGCCAGGACGAGCGCGCCGAACGCCGCGATCACCGCGAGAGCCGCCGAAGAGATCGCCTCGCCGACCCGGTCGACCGCCGCGACGATCGCCTCACGTGGGGAGTCACCGGCGCGGAGCCTCTCCCGGTACCGGAAAAGGAGGAACAGGATGTAGTCGGTGCCGATGCCGAACAGCACAACAGTGAGCAGAGTCTGCACCTCAGTGCCGATCTCGAAGCTGAACAGCTTCGCTGAGATCGCGACGAGCGCCTGCGAGATGCCGTAGACCAGGCCGACGGAGACCAGCGGCAGGACGGCGGCGATCGGGCTGCGGAAGATCAGCAGGAGCAGCACCACGATCAGGCCCAGGGTGGCGATCGTGACGATCTTCTCGGCGTCCGCCATCGCCTTCGTGTTGTCCACGTCGATGGCCGCCTCGCCGGTCATGCCGGCTTTCAGGCCCGGCACGTCCAGCTGGGAGCGGATCTTGTCCACAGCATCGTGTACCCGGGGTTCGCGCGCCGCGCCCTCGAACTGCACCGCGATCAGCGCGCCCTTGCCGTTCGGCGCGACGAGCTGCTTCGGGTCGAAGAGTGCGCCGACGACGGCGTCGGGCTTGTCCTGGTTGAGCTTCTGGGCCAGCTGGCCGACCTGGCCGAGGTCCGCTGGCGTCAGCGTGCCGCCGTCGGCCCGCTGGAGGTGGATCACGGCGGTGGCGCCCTTCGTGAACCCGGCGGCCCGCGCGACCTCGGTGGCCTTCGCCGACTCGGTGGTCGAGGGCAGGAACGCGCTCTGGTCCGAGTTGGTCACGGACTTCAGGCTCGGGGCCGCGGCCATGATCGCCAGGGCGGCCAGCAGCCAGCCGGCGATCACCAGCCATGGCCTGCGGGTCACCCCGCGCCCGATCGCTGCGAACATCCTCGTCTCCTCACTCCGGAATCCCAGTGAAGTGACACGCCGTGCCACATGACACATGGTGCCACATGACCGGCCGTGACAGAATGTGAGCATGACGACGGTGGCAGTTCCGGTGGGGCGGCGGGAACGCAAGAAGCAGGAGACCCGGGCGGCACTCGAGGCCGCCGCGCTGCGGCTCTTCGCCGAGCAGGGCTACGAGCAGACCACGGTCGAGGACATCGCGGCAGCCGCCGACGTCGCGCTCAGGACCTTTTTCCGGTACTTCTCCTCGAAGCAGCACGTGCTCTTCGGCGACGTCGCGCACAACGTCGGAGGCAGGCTCCGGGAGGCCTTCGAGGCCCGGCCAGCCACCGAGCCGGCCATCGAGGCGGTACGCAACGCGCTGGAGGCGCTGACCTTCTCCGAGCCGGAGCAGACCCGGCAGATCAGCGTCCGGCTCGACCTCATGCAGGAACAGCCCAGCCTGCTCGTCTCGTACTACGCGGTGTTCACCGAGCTGACCGACATCGTGGCCGAGTACGCGGCCAAGCACAGCGGGCAGGGGCCCAACGACTTCTTCCCGCGCCTGCTCGCGACGGCGGCGATCGGGTCGGCCCAGGCGGCCGTGTGCGCGTGGCACGCCAACCAGGACGGGCCCGGGCTCGACGAACTGTGCCGCGAGGGCTACGACCGCCTGACGGCCGGCCTCGCCGGCATGCTCAGTACATGAAAAAGCCGCCCGGGGAATCTCCCCGAGCGGCTTTGCTCCTGCTGACTGTTACGGGATGGCCTCGTCGAGGATGGCCTTGCGCCACTTGACGGTGAAGTCGGCCATCGTCGTGCCGAGTACCTCCTTGAAGGCCTTCTCCTGCGTCTCCGGCTTGTCGTCCTCGGTCTTGTTCGTGCCGAACCACTCGTAGAAGGCCAGCAGCTTCTGCTTGCCGTACGTCTCGGCGATCAGCTCGACGGCCGCTGCGCCCAGGGCGTAGTTCTCGCCCTCGTCCCTGTAGAACGTCGCGCTGTCCGGCAGCTTCGACAGGTCCTTGCCGCGCAGGTACTTGTCCACGAAGGACTTCTTGTACCGCACGTCGACCTTCGCGCCGTACTCCACCCACTCGGCGAAGCCCTCGATCAGCCAGCGCGGGGCCTCGCCCTCGTGGTCGAACGGGTCCATCGCGATGTGCGCGATCTCGTGGACGAAGGTCCGCTTGGTGTCGTCGGAGTCCCGGTCGAGCTGGCGCGGGTTCATCATGAACAGCGAGCCGGCCCGCTTGGTGTCCTTCGGGGCCGACGACCAGCCGGAGACCCGGTCCCAGCGGGTGGTCGCGAACGCGACGGCCTTCGCCGGATCCACGCCCTTGTACTCGTTGAAGAGCTTCGCGTCCCGGACGGCGATCGCGTAGACCTTGCCGTTCCACTTGTCCGGGCGGACCTTCTTCACCTCGCGGATCGAGTCCTCGAGCATCCCGATCCACTCGCCGGACTTCGCCTCGTCGCCGGGCGAGTAGACGAGCACGGCGTTCTCGCTGGTCCGGACCGCGATCGGGTCACCCTGCCACGGCTGGGTACCGATGCCGAACGGAATGGTCGCGTCCACGTCGTCGTTGACGGCCTCGCCGGCCAGCACCCACTTGCCCGCGGCCGTCCGGCCGAAGATCGGCGCGTACGGGGTCGCCGTCTCCAGCTCCTCGTTCATGCCCTTGATCCTGAACTTGGTGCTCACGCCGGGCACCACGACGATCCTGCGGTACCTGGCCGTCAGGTCCTTCTGCTTGACCAGGTCGTAACGCGCCTTCTCCAGCGTGTACGTGAACGAGTCGAACGGCAGCTTCGTCAGGTTCTCGAACTGGCTGGTCTGCTTCTTCACCAGCTCCGGCTGCGAGGCGTCGACGTCGGCGAGGAAGGCGTCCTTGTTCTTGTCCAGCACGGCCTTCGACCGCCGGTTCAGCAGCTCCGTGACAGCGGCGTCCCTGGCCTTCGGGTCGACGCCTGCCAGGTACAGCGCGGAGTCCGGCAGCGCCTTGTTGTCTTCGGAGATCTTGACGCCGGTGAGCGCCACGCCACCGCCGGCGCACAGCACGGCGAGGACGAGGGCGAGGATCGACAGCACCAGCGGTGCCCGGCTCGGCTTAGGCGGCGGTGGCGGGCCCCACGGGCCGTGCAGGGGGCCGAGCGGGGGCGCGGGGTAGTTCATCCCGTACCCGGGCTGCGGAGCCTGCTGGAGCTGCTGAGCCTGCGTCGCTGGATACCCGGGCTGCGGGGCCGCGTAGCCGGCCGGCGGAAGCTGCTGGGCCGGTGCCGCCGGGTAGGCGGGCGGCGGGGCAGGCTGGGCCGGGTAGGCCTGCGGGGCGGGCTGGGCAGGCTGAGCCTGCTGGGCCGGGTGCTCAGGCGCGGGCGGGGCCGGGTATGGGGCGGCGGGCTGAGCTGGAGGGTACGAGGAGGGCACGTTCTGCTCAGTCATGACTGCCAATCAAGCCAATCAGGGGGTGGATGACGACGGGTTCTGCTGCGAGCGGGAGAACTTGGGTGCGGACAGCAAAAAGGGCGGGACCGTAAACAGGCTACGGCCACGCCCTTGCTCGTGCTCCAGGGATTAGGGGGTCTGGAGCACGGACGCCTTACTCGCCCTGGCGCTGCTGAGGGATCTGTCCCTGCAGCAGGGCCCGAACCTCTGACTCACGGTAACGGCGGTGTCCGCCAAGCGTGCGGATTGCGCTCAGCTTGCCGGCCTTGGCCCACCGGGTGACGGTCTTCGGGTCGACACGGAACATCGACGCGACCTCAGCCGGGGTGAGCAGCGGCTCGGGCTCGTGAGTACGAGATGCCATCGGTCACTCCTCCACAAGTGCTCTCAAACGTAGCCGGGGTCCCGCCGGCCAACGCCGTTCCATCGTCCGGCCTGTCCACGATGTCGGACATGGCCCGAACGGTTGAAGCCCTCTGGCCGGACGGTCGATAAATGGGTAATTTATCCGCCTATGTCCCTCTTCGATGGTCACGAATTAGTTACAGCGCTCTAACAGTTGTGTCTCGCGCCAGAACTCGACCAGCTGCTCATAGGCGGAACCGGCCCCGTCGAGGTCCCCTTCCGACATCGCGGCGATGCCCGACGCGGCCAGTTCGGCCGACTTGTCTGCCATCAGTTTCTCGTCCGGCATCAGGCCGGCGAGGCCGCCATAGTCCAGTTCGAGCACTGAACCCGGGTGGAACTCCTCCAGCCACCGGACCGTCTCCGCGAGCTCACTCGTGACAGGACCGTCCGGAAGGGACCTCCGGAGCACGCTCAGCGCGCGGTGGCCCCGCCGCCGGGCCAGCGAGATCGGGGTACGGAACCGGACCGAGCGCTCCGGAGCCAGGTTCAGCTCACGCTCGGAGCCGTCGAAGAACACGAACCAGCGGATCGGTACCAGCCACATGACCGCCTGCTCGTGCAGCCGGGGTACGCCGGCGTCCGGGCTCGTCATCGACGCGCGCCAGCCAGCGAGAGCCGCCTCGGAGGCGTCGGCGAGGGCCGGGGGGACGAAGGCGTCGGCGAGCTGCGGCGGTACCCCGTCGCGGGCTTCGAGGGCGGCCTCCGCCACCCGGACCCGCAGGCTCCACGGGCAGATCAGCGGCGGGCTGAGCTCCGGCTCCTCCCGCCACATCAGGTACGCCTCGTCCTCGTCCGGCAGGCCGGACCAGCCGGCACCGAGCGCGTCGAGGATCAGGGCCCGCTGCCGCGCGGCGCCCACGACCGGGGAGACCGCCCGGCCGGACTTCGCGTAGCCGCGCCAGTAGCGCTGACGTTCACGGTCGAAGGCCGCGAGCGGCTCGTACACCCGGAGAAAGGAGGCAAACGGAGACGACACGCGCCCGATCGTCGCATGGAGTGGGACCCAGCGGGCGGCAAGGCACCGGTTTCCTCGCGCGGTCTAGTGTCGCTGGTACCCGGCACCACCCCGCCGGGATCGTCGGGACGGCCTCAAGAGGGCCGCTCAAACACAGGAGTTTGGGATGGGCGTATTCACCGCCGACACCGGGCACGAGCAGGTCGTGTTCTGCCAGGACAAGCAGTCCGGGCTCAAGGCCATCATCGCGATCTACTCCACGGCCCTGGGCCCCGCGCTGGGTGGCACCCGGTTCTACCCGTACGCCAGCGAGGAAGACGCCCTGCACGACGTGCTGGAGCTGAGCAGGGGCATGGCGTACAAGAACGCGCTGGCCGGCCTCGACCTCGGTGGCGGGAAGGCCGTCATCTGGGGTGACCCGGGCACCGTGAAGTCGGAGGCACTGCTGCGCGCCTACGGCCGGTTCGTGGAGTCGCTGCGCGGCCGGTACTACACGGCGTGCGACGTCGGCACCTACGTGCAGGACATGGACGTCATCGCCAAGGAGACCAGCTTCGTCACCGGCCGCTCCGTCGAGCACGGCGGGGCTGGCGACTCGTCCATCCTCACCGCCTGGGGTGTCTTCCAGGGCATGCGCGCCGCGGCCGAGCACAGGTGGGGCACGCCGTCGCTGGCTGGCCGGACGGTCGGCGTGGCCGGGCTGGGCAAGGTCGGCAAGTACCTGGTCAAGCACCTGATCGACGACGGCGCCTCGGTGGTGGCCACCGACGTGTACGCCCCGGCCCTGGAGTGGGTGAAGGCCGCGTACCCGCAGGTCGAGGTCGTCGACGACACGATGTCGCTGATCACGACGCCGCTGGACATCTACGCGCCGTGCGCCCTCGGTGGCGCCCTCAACGACGACACCGTCCCGGTGCTCACCGCCAAGATCGTGGTCGGCGCGGCCAACAACCAGCTCGCGCACCCCGGCGTCGAGAAGCTCCTCGCGGACTCCGGCATCCTCTACGCCCCCGACTACCTGGTGAACTCGGGTGGCGTGATCCAGGTGGCCGACGAGATCAGCGGCTTCAACTTCGAGCGGGCCAAGGCCCGGGCCACGAAGATCTACGACACGACCAAGCAGATCCTCGAGCTGGCCGACACCGAGAGCATCCCGCCGGCCCTCGCCGCCGACCAGCTCGCCGAGCGCCGGATGGCCGACTGCGGCCGCCTCCGGACGATCCTGCTGCCGTAGGACGCGTCCCGTTGCCGTTGCCGTGCCCGCCTGGGGTACGGCAGCGGGCACTGGGTGTTTATGCACGCACGGTGCGGGGAGAACCCGCCGGACCGGGGCTGAGCCAGCGCCCGAGCCGGCGGGTTCTTCGCTCGCGGGCAGCGTTCTGTTCCGTGGTGAGCGCCGGCGATCTGACGGGGCGGTCTGACGGCCGGGCGCCAGCCGTGGCCGGTGGGTCACAGGTGGCCAGGGACAGGCCGGCCAGCCGATCGCGGATGATCGTTCTCCGACGGGTGGCGGACGGGCCGGCGAGGAACGGGTGACGGGCGGGTTGCGGCAGCTGCTCAACCTCTGACCTTCGGTTTCCTCGGTCATCTGGTTACTTTTCCCAGGTGTGATGTCTTGCATCCCCTCGGCGAGCCGGGCAGTGCTGGACAAAAACGGAGCTTTCACCCGGGTTGCAAGGCGCGCCCCGGTGGGGCGAGATTTTGCATATCCGCTCGGCGCTGTAAGGTGGTCAGCACGAGTGATACCTGACGTCTTCGGGGCCCGCCTCTCAGGGGCCGCCCCGTTATCTGTGCGAGGGGGTCGGCCATGGGGCGCGGCCGTGCTAAGGCCAAGCAGACGAAAGTGGCCCGGGAGCTGAAGTACTCCTCCCCCAATACGGACCTCGCGGCTTTGCAGCGCGAACTGTCCGGCGGGGAAGCGAAGCCAGCCGGGGATCACGACGACTACCTCGAAGAGGATGACGACGATCCCTGGGCTCAGCACCACCACACAAGTAGTCGCTGACCTACCAGAACACCACGCGTGAGCGCGCCGTCCAGCCGGGACGGTGCGCTCCGTCGTCAGTTCTGTGCGAGGTAGCATGCGAGTGTGCATGACAATACGGCTGGCGGTATAGAGATCCGCCGGGCACGGACAGCGGACGTGCCCGGCATCAAACGGCTCGTCGACATGTACGTGCCGGACCGCCGGCTGCTCAGCAAGGCGGCAGTCACGCTCTACGAGGCTGTGCAGGAATTCCGGGTCGCCGCCCGCGACAACGAGGTCGTCGGCTGCGGTGCGCTGCACGTCCTGTGGCGGGACCTCGCCGAGATCCGTACCGTGGCCGTCGATCCGTCGGCCGCTGGCTCCGGGGTCGGCCGCCGCCTTGTCACCGGGCTGCTCGACACCGCCCGCGAACTCGGTATCCGCCGTGTCTTCGTGCTGACCTTCGAGGTCGAGTTCTTCGGGCGGCTGGGCTTCCAGACGATCGAGAACACACCGGTCGACGCCGAGGTGTACGCCGAGATGCTGCGCTCACACGACGAGGGCGTCGCGGAGTTCCTCGACCTGGAACGGGTCAAGCCAAACACCCTGGGGAACACCCGGATGCTGCTTAGGTTGTGAGGCCCTGTCCAGGGCCACTTCGCGTTAGATCAAGAGCAAAGATCAAGAACGCGATTTTGTACCGCCTGCGAGGCGGGGCTGCAGTGCTGCCAGAACGTTGGCTTGGTCCGGGCTGTCACGACGGGCTGGACGGCTGTGGTGCTTGGTTGAGGTGGGGACTCCGGTGCCTCGTACAAAATCACGGGTTTGATCTGTGGTTCTGGTTTTGATCAGACGTGAAGTGGCGCCTTCCAGGGCGAGAATGACAAGCGGAACGGCCGCCCTCGTACCGGTGTTGTACGTGGGCGGCCGTTCTTGGTCTGGGAGGTGCCCCACCCTAACCTCGGGTGTAGTCGCCCATCATCTGGACCACGCCGGAGCCCTCGATGACCTCGCCGACGGCCCAGGACTCGACGCCGCGAGCGGTGAGCAGGGCCAGGGCACGGTCGGTGTCCTCGGCGGAGACCACGGCCATCATGCCGGCACCCATGTTGAAGGTGCGCTCCATCTCGGCCATCTCGATCTTGCCCTTGGCGTGCACCAGCTCGAAGATCGGCTGCGGGCGCCAGGTGGAGCGGTCGACCACGGCGTCCATCGTGGCCGGGAGGACCCGGTCGAGGTTGCCGGGGATGCCGCCGCCGGTGATGTGGGCGAAGGCGCGGACGTCGCACTCCTGGATGAGCTCCAGGCAGTCCTTCGCGTAGATCCGGGTCGGGGTGAGGAGTTCCTCGCCGAGGGTGCGCTGGTTGCCCAGTTCCTCGACGACGGAGTCCAGGCGCATCCGGGCTACGCCCTGGAGGACGTGGCGGACCAGCGAGTACCCGTTGGAGTGCAGGCCGGAGGAGCGCATCGCGATCACGGTGTCGCCGAGCTGGACCCGCTCCGGGCCGAGGACCTTGTCGGCGTCCACGACACCGACGGCGGTGCCCGAGATGTCGTACTCGTCGGGACGCATCACGCCCGGGTGCTCGGCGATCTCGCCGCCGACCAGGGAACAGCCCGCGTACCGGCAGCCGTCGGCCATGCCGCCGGCGATCTCTGCGATCTTGGCCGGGACGACCTCGCCGCACGCGATGTAGTCCTGCATGAACAGCGGCTCGGCGCCACACGCCACCAGGTCGTCCACGATCATGGCGACCAGGTCGATGCCGACCGTGTCGTGGATGCCCATCTGCTGCGCGATCACCAGCTTCGTGCCCACGCCGTCCGTCGACGAGGCCAGCAGCGGCTGCTTGTACTTGCCGACATCCAGCCGGAACAGGCCAGCGAAGCCGCCGATCCCGCCGACCACCTCTGGCCGGTAGGTCTTGCGGACCTTCGACTTGAGCAGCTCGACGGCCTCCTCGCCGGCCGTGATCGAGACCCCGGCATCCGCGTAGGACGGGCTGCGGCGCTTACCGCCGCTCCACGGCTCACGAATCAACTTCGCGTCCTCGGTCACGTGGGTCATGACTCTCCCCTAGCAAGGCCTGTGGCGGCCACTGGCTGTGTTTCCTCGTTGTCCAGGCGCTTGCCCAGGCCCTCGAGCAGGTGCTTGCCCAGCAGGCTGCGCTCCGGCAGCTCGATCGGGTACTCCCCGTCGAAGCACGCGCGGCACAGCCGGTTCTTCGGCTGCTCCGTCGCCTTGATCAGGCCGTCCAGCGAGACGTACCCGAGGGAGTCCGCGCCGATCGAATGCCGGATGCCGTCGTTGTCGAGGCCGTTGGCGACCAGCTCCGCGCGGGTGGCGAAGTCGATGCCGTAGAAGCACGGCCACTTCACCGGCGGGGACGCGATCCGGACGTGCACCTCGACCGCGCCGGCCTCCCGGAGCATCCGGACGATCGCGCGCTGCGTGTTGCCCCGGACGATCGAGTCGTCGACGACGATGATCCGCTTGCCGCGTACCACGTCGGGCAGCGGGTTCAGCTTGAGGCGGATGCCCAGCTGGCGCAGCGTCTGGGACGGCTGGATGAACGTGCGGCCGACGTAGGCGTTCTTGACGAGGCCGACGCCGTAGGGGATGCCCGACTCGCGGGCGTAGCCGATCGCCGCCGGCGTACCCGACTCTGGCGACGGGATGACCAGGTCAGCCTCGACCGGGAACTCGCGGGCCAGCTGCTCGCCGATCCCGACCCGGGTCTGGTAGACATTGCGGCCGGCGATCGTGGCGTCGGGGCGGGCCAGGTAGACGTACTCGAACAGGCAGCCCTTCGGGTCGGGGCTGGCGAAGCGCTCCGAGCGCAGCCCCTCCTCGTCGATCGCGACCAGCTCGCCCGGCTCGATCTCGCGGACGAAACTCGCGCCGACGATGTCCAGGGCCGACTTCTCGCTGGCCACCACCCAGCCGCGCTCGAGGCGGCCGAGGACCAGCGGGCGGACGCCCTGGGGGTCGCGGGCGGCGTACAGCGTGTTCTCGTCCATGAAGACCAGGCTGAACGCGCCCTTGACGGTCGGCAGGACCTTCATGGCCGCCGCCTCGACCGACAGGTCCGGGTGGCCGGCCAGCAGGGTGGCCAGGCTGCCGGTGTCGCTGGTGCCCAGCTCGCCGGTGCTGACCTGCGCCGCGCGCTCGGCCAGCTCGGCCTTGTTGACCAGGTTGCCGTTGTGCGCGAGGGCGATCGTCGTGCCACCAGCGGTGGACCGCAGGGTGGGCTGGGCGTTCTCCCAGGTCGAGTCGCCGGAGGTGGAGTAACGGGCGTGGCCGATGGCCAGATGGCCGTGCAGGCTGCCCAGAGTCGACTCGTCGAACACCTGGGAGACCAGGCCGACGTCCTTGTACACGGTGACCCCGGAACCGTCGCTCACCGCGATGCCCGCAGCCTCCTGGCCACGGTGCTGGAGGGCGTACAGACCGAAGTAGCTCAGCTTGGCGACCTCTTCGCCAGGTGCCCAGACACCGAAGACGCCGCAGGCGTCCTGCGGGCCTCGTTCCTGGGGGTCGAGGTCATGGGTCAGAAGCCCGTCGCCTCGGGGCACGTGCCACTCCTTGCGGGAGATGGGAATAAGCCGTCAGCTCTGGAGTCTACGCGAGGCCGTGTGCTGCGCAGACGGCCGCCGTTTCCCCGATTTCCGCCCCTGACCATAGCCGGTCACAAGGGGCGGGCGCCAGTGATCGAGTGCCATAATTCGGGCTTATTGCCCGCTGCCGTTTGTCCGCATCTGCGACTTATGTCGAAAACGAATTCTCCGCGTACCCGAGGCGAAGCGCGGCGGTGTGATCAGGTTAACGATCGGCGAGCGGGAGGTATGGCGACAGATCGGCACGCGAACCGCTCGCGCGGACCGAGCCGGACTCGACAGCCGCCGCCCACGAAAGCTCGCCGCGCGCCAGGGCCAGCCACGTCGCCGGGTCGGTCTCGACGACGTTGGGCGGAGTACCCCTGGTGTGACGGGGGCCCTCGATGCACTGGACGGCACCATAGGGAGGTACCCGGACCTCCACCGTGCGGCCGGGAGCCCGTCTCGCCAGCTCCGCGAGGTATTCGCGAGTGGCGATCTTCTCACTGGCCGCCGGATTCGGGTTATGAACGGGCATGAACCGACCATAGTCTCTGGCGCGCATGAGCTTGCCAGCCCGCTCCGCCGTATAGTGCACGACGGTGGTAATGCACGGTCAGGCAAGACCAGGAGGCGGTAGTGACCCACCCAGCAATGCGAGTGGCGCGGTTCGGCGTCGTCGGCGCGATGGTCGCCGGGATGCTGGCCTTTGGCGCGAGCCCCGCGCTGGCGGCCGACACCCTCAAGGTCAACGTTGACCCGGGGACGGTGTCGATCGAGGCCGGTCAGACGAAGGCTGTCCGGATCACGGTGGAGAACACCTCCGATAAGCCCGCTCCCAGCGTCAAGCTCGCCGTGCAGCTGCCGTCCAACGCGCAGTTCTCCGACGGCGCGCAGTCCTCGCCGGGCTTCACCTGTTCGCTTGCCGACCAGGGCAAGACCGCTACCTGCCAGATCGCGGTGCTCCCCAAGGACGGCAAGGCCGTCGTGCAGTTCATGGTCGGCTCGCCGCAGGGCACGCCGAGCACCAACCTGCCCGCCACCGTCAACGCCAGCGCTGCCGGCTTCACCGTCACCGGTGAGCAGGGGTTCAACGTCGACGTGAAGGGCGCGGCGCCGCCGGCGTCGCCGACCGCGGCGCCCGGGGTGCCCTCGGTGTCCGGGATGGTGCAGACCCTCACGACCGCCGAGCCGGTCAGCGGTGCGACGGTGAAGGTCACCGACTCGGCCGGGCAGACCAACCAGGTCGCGACCGGTGAGGACGGCAAGTTCACCGTCCCGGCGAGGGACCCGAACGGGTTCAAGGCCGGCACGCTGACGATCCTGATCACGAAGGCCGGAACGCCGCCCAAGACCACCATCAAGTCCAACGTGCCCGGCGGGGTGCCGCTGGCCGGCCTCAACCTCGCGATCGACGTCAAGGCCAGCGCGACTCCCTCGGCTCCGGCCAGTTCCGCGCCGGCGGCGACGTCTGCCGCTCCGCAGCCGCAGGACAGCGCTGTCGCTGGGAACAGCGGCACGAAGACCGGTACCGGTGACGGCGGGCTGGGTGCGCTGACCTGGATCCTGATCGGCCTCGGCATCCTGCTGGTCGGCGGTGGCGGCCTCGCGATCTTCTTCCTGCTCCGCAAGGGCAAGGAGGAGGACGACGAGCCTGTCGCGCCGAAGCCGACCGTGTACGGCGGGGCTGGTGGCGCGCGGCCGATGCCCCCGGCTGACGACGCGCCGACCATGATGCACCAGGGCCCGCTGGTCACCGACGATCCGTACGGGTACCAGCCGGGTGGGTACGGGCGGACCGACCAGTACGGCGCTCCGGCTGACCCGTACGGTGCCCCGCCGCAGCAGGCCGCTCCGACCCAGCAGTTCCGGCCGGGCGCCGACGCCTACGGGCAGGCCGGTCAGGGTGAGGCGACCCGGCAGTACCAGCCGCCGGTGGATCCGTACGCCGACCAGACCCGGCAGTTCGGCGGGCCGCAGACCGCGCAGTACCCGCCGCAAGGTGGGCAGCAGCCGCAGCAGTACGGCGGGCACGGGCAGCAGCAGCCGCGCCAGCAGGAGCGGCGGCCGCTGGACTGGCTGGACGACTAGCGAGTAGTTGTGTGAGAAGGGCCCCGTCTCGGGTTGAGACGGGGCCCTTCTCAGTGCTGGGCGTCGAAGAGGAGGCGGGCGGCCGCCACGTCCGTGCGGTGGTCCGCCGCCCAGTCGACCAGGCCGCGCAGGTGCTGGTGCAGCCTGGCGGCCATCGGGGTCAGGGTGTACTCGACCTTCGGCGGGACGGTCGGATAGACCTCGCGGTGCAGCAGGCCGTCGCGTTCGAGGTTGCGCAGGGTCAGGGTCAGCATCCGGCGGCTGATGCCCTTCATCTCGCGTTCCAGCTCGGTGAAGCGGATCGGGCCCGGGGCCACGGCGACGAGTACCCCGATCGCCCACTTGCTGGCGACCCTGTTAACCACCTCACTGATCGTGCAGGCCTCACCGGGGCCGGCCTGGACAGACACATCAGTGTTCCCCTGCAACATGAAAGTGCCTCCTTATCGCGAGCACCAATGGTCACAGAGCATGGCCCCAGTAACAAGTCGTGCACCTTTGGAGGTCAGGGCCATGAAGTCGCGCTGGTTGTCGCTGGCGGTACTCGCCGCAGGGCAGATGATGATCATTTTGGACGGGACGATCAGCAACGTCGCGTTGCCGGCCATCCAGCGGGATCTCGGGTTCACGCCGGGTGGTCTGGCGTGGGTGGTCAACGCCTACCTGATCGCGTTCGGCGGGCTGCTGCTGTTGTTCGGGCGGCTGGGGGATCTGCTCGGGCGGAAGCGGATGTTCGTGTCGGGGCTGGTGGTGTTCGTGGCGGCCTCCGTGCTGGCTGGGCTGTCGGGGAGCCAGGAGATGCTGGTCGCGGCCCGGTTCCTCCAGGGGGCCGGTGGGGCGATGACGTCCGCCGTGGTGCTGGGCATGATCGTCACGATGTTCCCCGAGCCAGGTGCGCAGGCCAAGGCCATCGGGGTGTACAGCTTCGTGGGCGCGGCCGGTGCCTCGGTGGGTGTCCTGGGCGGCGGGGTACTCACCGAGCTGGTCAGCTGGCACTGGATCTTCTTCGTGAACCTGCCGCTGGGGCTGGGTGTGCTCCTGGCCGCCCTGCGATGGGTGGATGGCGACACGGGCGCCGGGCTGCGGGCCGGGGCCGACGGGCTGGGCGCGCTGCTGGTGACCGGCGGGATGATGCTCGCGGTGTACGCGATCGTGACGGGTGAGGTGCTGATGCCGGGCGGGGCGGCCGCCGTGCTCCTGACCGGGTTCGTCGTACGGCAGGCCAGGACCGCCCGGCCGCTGCTGCCGCTGCGGGTGTTCCGGTCGCGGGAGGTGACGGGGGCGAACCTGGTGCAGGTACTCGTGATCGGCGCGATGCTCGCGTTCCAGTACCTGCTGGGGCTCTACCTGCAGGACGTGCTCGGGTACGGGCCGCTCGGTACCGGGCTGGCGTTCCTGCCGATCACGGTGGCGATCGGGGCGGTCGCGCTCGGGATGGCCGCCCGGCTGATCGGGCGGTACGGGACGCGCGCGGTGCTGGTGGGCGGGCTGGTGGCGCTGGTGGCTGGGTATGGGCTGCTCACGCGGGTACCGGATGAGGGGTCTTATGTTCAAGATGTTCTGCCGGCCCTGGTGCTGCTGGGCATCGGGGGCGGGCTGACCCTGCCCGCGATGGCAGGACTGGCGATGTCCGGAGTGTCCGCCGAGGACTCGGGGATCGCGTCGGGGCTGGCCAACACGACCCAGCAGATCGGCGGCGCGATCGGGGTGGCCGTGCTGGCCACAGTGGCCGCCGGGCGGACAGCCGAACTGACGGACGCCGGGCGCGTGGAGGCACTGGCCGAGGGATACCGGCTGGCGTTCCAGGTGGGGGCCGGGGTGATGGCTCTGGCGCTGGTGGTGGCACTGGTGGTGTTGCGGGAACGCCGGGCGCCAGCTCCGGCGGTTGCCTAGACCGCGGGGATGAAGGCGTCGTGGCGGATGATCGGGACCACGTCGGTGACGTTGAGCTCGGCGGCGATGTCGACATCACGCGGGAAGCCCATGTCACGGAGCTGACCTGCGGAGATCGAGCCCCGGATGGCGGTCGGGACGTCAGGCAGCGCGGAGTAGGCGGCAAGGGCGACGGCGGCTTCCAGGGAGAGGCCGCCTTCCGCCGTCACCAGGCCATCCAGGATCGCTGCGGCGCCGAGCAGGTCCTCCACCGAGGGGCGGAGGGTGGCGTCGGGCCAGCGTTCGCCGGCGGCGATCACGCCGATGGGACGGTCAGCGGTGCCGTAGCCCTGCCGGAGCAGCCAGCGGGCCACCGCCGCGGCGTTACGCAGGCAGCCCGCGACGACGGGAACGCCACTCGCACCAGCGGCGGCGGAGATCGCCGATCCGTTGGGAGAGGGCAGGACCAGGTCACGGACGGGCGGTGCGCTGGCCAGGGCCGCCGGAGAGAGCGACCACGGGTGCGCCGGAGTGGCCTTGGTACGGCCGGTGGCGATCGTGGCGCCCATCCGGCGGGCGAACTGCTGCGCGGACGCGTCGTCCCAGGGGAACGGGTACACCCGCATCCCCCGGGACACCGCCACGCTCACGGAAGTGGTGAACGACAGCACGTCCACCACTACCAAAACCGAGCAAACCCGGCCAAGCTCGGCCGCGCCGCCCAGCCCCCAGTCGAAACGGACCCCGCTACCGGGCTGGCTGAACGGCGAAGCGGCCATCGGTCTCCCTTAGCCGTACAGCTTGCCGAGCGTGCCCTGGTGGGCCTCGGCGAGCTCGGTCAGCGGAATCTCGAACTGGCCCTCGACGGTGAGCTTGTCACCACCCGTGGTGCCGAGAACGGTGACGGGGATGTCACCGGCAGCGGCGCGCAGGGCGTCGACGTCCTTGACCGTGACGAGCACCCGGCCAGCCGACTCGCTGAACAGCGCCACGAACGCGTCACCGGTGAGGGTGACGGTCGCGCCGATGCCACGGCGGAGGACGGACTCCGTCAGGGCCTGAGCGAGGCCGCCGTCGGAGAGGTCGTGCGCGGAGACGAGGTCGGCGGCGCGGAGAACGTCCGCGAGCTTCTTCTCGTGCCCCAGGTCGATCTTGGGCGGCTGGCCGCCGAGGTGACCGTGCTCGACCCAGGCCCACTCGGAACCCGAGAGTTCCTCGCGGGTCTCACCGAGGAGGGCGATGGTGTGCCCTGCTTCGGCGAAGCCCATCGGCGTGCGGGTGGTGACGTCCTCGTGGATGCCGAGGACGGCGACCACCGGAGTCGGGTTGATGGCGACCGTGCCGGTCTGGTTGTAGAAGCTGACGTTGCCGCCCGTCACCGGGATACCCAGCTCCTGGCAGCCGTCGGCCAGGCCGCGCACAGCCTCGGCGAACTGCCACATGACGGCCGGGTCCTCCGGCGAACCGAAGTTCAGGCAGTCGGAGACCGCGATCGGCTCAGCGCCCGTCACCGCCACGTTGCGGTACGCCTCGGCGAGGGACGCGCGGGCGCCCTCGTACGGGTTCAGCCGGGTGTAGCGGCCGTTGCCGTCCGTGGCGATCGCGATACCGAGATTCGACTCCTCGTCCAGGCGGACCAGGCCGGCGTCCTCCGGCTGGGCCAGCACGGTGTTGCCGAGGACGTAGCGGTCGTACTGCTCGGTGATCCAGCCCTTGTCGCACAGGTTCGGGCTGGCGACCAGCGTGAGCAGCGTGGCCCGCAGGTCCGACGGCCGGGGCAGGGTCTCCGCCCGGTCGGCCTGGAGCAGGATCAGGTCGGCGGGCTCCCGCAGCGGGCGCGCGTACACCGGGCCGTCGTCGGCCAGGCTGCCGGGCGGGCAGTCCACCACGACGTGCTCGTTCCACGAGATCACCAGGCGCTCGCCCTCGGTCACCTCGCCGATCGCCGTACCCAGCACGCCCCACTTCTCGCAGACGGCCAGGACGGCCTCCACGTTCTCCGGGGAGACGATCAGCAGCATGCGCTCCTGGGACTCGCTCGCCAGGATCTCGTGCGGGAGCATCGAGGGCTCGCGGAGCGGGACACGCTCCAGGTACGCGCGCATGCCGAGGCCGGCGGCGGAGGAGGTCTCCGACAGCGCGCAGGTCAGGCCGGCGCCGCCGAGGTCCTGGATGCCGACGACCAGGCCAGCGTCGTACAGCTCCAGGCAGGACTCGATGAGGAGCTTCTCGGTGAACGGGTCACCGACCTGGACCGCCGGACGCGAGTCCTCGGAACCCTCCTCGAAGGTCGCGCTGGCCAGGACGGACACGCCGCCGATGCCGTCGCGGCCGGTCTTCGCGCCCATCAGGATCACGACGTTGCCGACGCCGGCCGCCGCCTTGTTCTGCAGGCGGTCGACGGGAAGCACGCCGACGCTGAGCGCGTTGACCAGCGGGTTGCCCTGGTAGCAGGGGTCGAAGACCGTCTCGCCGCCGATGTTCGGCAGGCCGAGGCAGTTGCCGTAGCCGCCGACACCCTGCACGACGCCGTTGACGACGCGGGTGGTGTCGGGGTGGTCGACAGCACCGAACCGGAGCTGGTCCATGACGGCGATCGGCCGGGCACCCATCGCGAGGATGTCACGGACGATGCCGCCGACACCGGTCGCCGCGCCCTGGTAGGGCTCGACGAAGCTCGGGTGGTTGTGCGACTCGACCTTGAACGTCACGGCGAGCGTGTCGGAGACCCGCACGACGCCGGCGTTCTCGCCGATGCCGGCGAGCATGCGGTCGCTCTTCGGGGCCTTCTCGCCGAACTGGCGGAGGTGCACCTTGGACGACTTGTAGGAGCAGTGCTCGCTCCACATGATCGAGTACATCGCCAGCTCCGACTGGGTCGGGCGGCGGCCGAGGATCTCCTTGATCCGCTCGTACTCGTCGGCCTGGAGGCCCAGCTCGGCGTACGGCTGCTCCTCGTCAGGGTTCTTCTCTGCGAGCTCGACGGTGTCGATGGTGGTCATGCCTTCGCCCCCAGGTTCGACAGGACGGACGTGAACATGGCCAGGCCGTCGGTACCGCCGCCAAACGGGCCGGTCAGCGCCTCGACGGCGTGCTCCGGGTGCGGCATGAGGCCCACGACGTTGCCGGCCTCGTTACGGATGCCGGCGATCTCGCGCTGGGAACCGTTCGGGTTGCCGTCGAGGTACCGGAAGACCACCCGGCCCTCGGCCTCGAGCATGTCCAGGGTCTTCTCGTCTGCGGTGTAGCGGCCCTCGCCGTTCTTCACCGGAATGACGATTTCCTGGCTCTCGGTGTAGCCGGACGTCCACGCCGTGGACGTGGACTCGACCTTGAGCTTCCAGTCGCGGTTACGGAAGTGCATGTGGGCGTTGCGGAGCAGCGCGCCGGGCAGCAGGTGTGCCTCGCACAGAACCTGGAAACCGTTGCAGATACCCAGGACAGGCAGGCCGCCCCTGGCGGCGTCGATGACCGACTCCATGACGGGCGAGAAGCGCGCGATGGCACCGCAGCGCAGGTAGTCGCCGTAGGAGAACCCGCCGGGGAGGACGACAGCGTCGACGTCGTGCAGCGAGGAGTCCGCGTGCCAGAGCTGGACGGCCTCAGCGCCGGCCAGCCGGGCGGCGCGGCGGGCGTCGCCGTCGTCGAGGGAACCGGGGAAGGTGACTACGCCGATTTTCACTGGGCGGTCCTGGCGGTGTCTGCGGACTCCTCCAGCCGGACCTCAAAGCTTTCGATGACCGTGTTGGCCAGCAGCTTGTCGGCGATCTCCCGGGCCTTGTCCAGGTCCGGCTCTCCGGTGAACTCCAGCTCGATCCGCTTGCCGATCCGGACCGACGAGACCTCTGTGACGCCCAGACGGGGCAGCGCGTTGGCTACCGCCTGTCCCTGCGGGTCGAGGATCTCGGGCTTGAGCATGACGTCGACTACGACGCGAGCCACGGGTCACTCCTGACGTTAATTCACAGCCGTTAGCGCCTCAGAGCTTACCGGTGCGCCCGAGGGGCCAAGCCGCTGACCAGCACAGTGACCGTGGTGATTCCCGGGCGATTCGCACACGTTGCGTCACGGGCGGCGTGCGAGTACACGGATCGAGGGTGGATGAAGGGTGCATTCGCACAGGTCCCACCGGGGGCGAGTGGCTGGGAGATGGCGGATATCACAATCGAACACGAACGAACATGGGTGGTGGGGGGATGGGGATGTCCTGGTTCGGATACGGGCGAGCCCCGGGCAGTGGCCCGGGGCTCGTTCGGTGGCCGGGGGTGGGACGCGGGCTACAGGATGGCGCCGGGGGTGTACGCGGCGTCCTCGGGGTGGGCGGCCAGGACCGCCCCGACCCGGTTCAGCACCTCGGCCACCTGGGCGCCGGCCGCGCCGGTGAAGGCACCCCGGTCGGCGACCAGCGCGTCGATCTCGGCCCGGCTCAGCTTCAGCCGGGAGTCGGCGGCCAGGCGGTCGTACAGGTCGTTCTCCACCGAGCCCTTCTCCCGCATGCCGAGCGCCACGGCGACCGCGTGCTCCTTGATCGCCTCGTGTACCTGCTCGCGGCCCACGCCACGCTGCACCGCCGCGACCAGGATCTTCGTGGTGGCGAGGAAGGGCAGGTAACGGTCGAGTTCCCGCTCGACGACGGCCGGGTACGCGCCGAACTCCTGGAGCACGGTCAGGAACGTCTGGAACAGGCCGTCGAGCGCGAAGAACGCGTCCGGCAACGCGACCCGGCGGACGACCGAGCACGACACGTCGCCCTCGTTCCACTGGTCGCCGGCCAGCTCGCCGACCATGCTCAGGTACCCGCGGACGATGACGGCCAGGCCGTTCACCCGCTCGCACGACCGGGTGTTCATCTTGTGCGGCATCGCCGACGAGCCGACCTGGCCCGGCTTGAAGCCCTCGGTGACGAGCTCCTGGCCGGCCATCAGGCGGATCGTGGTGGCCAGCGACGACGGGGCAGCTGCGGCCTGGGCGAGGGCGGAGAGGACGTCGAAGTCGAGCGAGCGCGGGTACACCTGGCCGACGGAGGTGAGGACGCGGTTGAAGCCGAGGTGCTCGGCGACCTTGGCTTCGAGAGCCGCGAGGTTCTCGGGGGAGCCGAGCAGGTCGAGCTGGTCGGCGGCGGTACCGACCGGGCCCTTGATGCCACGGAGCGGGTAGCGGGAGATGAGGTCGTTGATCCGCTCGTACGCGATGAGCAGTTCTTCCGCGGCGCTGGCGAACCGCTTCCCGAGCGTGGTGGCCTGGGCAGCGACGTTGTGGGACCTGCCGACCATCGTCAGCGCCGTGTACTCCCCGGCCCGCTCGGCCAGCCGGGCGAGAGTCGCCACGATCCGGCCGCGCAGCAGCTTGAGCGAGGCGAGGATCTGGAGCTGCTCGACGTTCTCCGTGAGGTCACGGGACGTCATCCCCTTGTGGATGTGCTCGTGCCCGGCCAGCGCCGAGAACTCCTCGATCCGAGCCTTCACGTCGTGCCTCGTCACACGCTCGCGTGCGGCGATCGACTCGAGGTCCACGTGCTCGACGACAGCCTCGTACGCCTCGATCACGCCGTCCGGGATCGCCACACCCAGCTCGCGCTGGGCACGCAGCACGGACAGCCACAGCTGCCGCTCCAGAACGATCTTGTACGAGGGTGACCAGAGTTCGGCCAGCTCAGCGGAGGCGTAGCGGTCTGCAAGCACATTCGGGATCTGCACGAACCCATTCTCACCCATGCCCGGGCGGCCCCGACCAACACCCAGTCAACGGCGCACTACTTCACTCGCGGGGAACTTTCCTCTTTCATCAAAGAAGCACCCCGGAGGAACCCATGAACACCACAACCACCGTCCCGGTCGGAGGCCACCTGTTACGGAAACTCCTGTGGTGCGGGGCGACCTGCCGCAAACCGCTGTTCCCCGCCGTGATGGACGGGGCGGCGGTCTACCGGTGTTCCTGCCTCGTGCTGGACGCCGAGGCGATCGACGAGTACGTCTGGCGGCAGTTCGAGGACCAGAACTCGTGGCTCGCCGGAGCCGTGCCGCCCCGCTGCCGGGGTGAGGTGCTCGGCCGGGAGACGGGAGCGATCACCTACCGGCCGCGGGGGGCTGGGTTCCAGTTGATCTTCGAGTGAGGCATGACCTAGCGGGGCCGGGCGATGTCGGTGCGGTGCTGCGATGCACGGAGGGAGACCTTGTCCACCAGGGCGTACGCGGCGTCGCGGGCCTCGGGGAGCGACGGGGCCACCGCCGTGCAGCACAGAACCCGGCCGCCAGCGGAGACGAGACCCTCGGAGGTCAGCTTCGTACCGGCGTGGATGTAGCCGGGGCCGTCCGCTCCGGTGATGACGTCGCCGGCGACGGGCTTGGCCGGATAACCGTCCGAAGCGATGACGACCGTGACAGCGGCGGCGTCACGCCAGGTGAGTTCGGGGTGGGCGTCGAGGGTGCCGTTCGCGGCGGCCAGCAGGAGGCCCGCCAGGCCGTTCTCCAGAAGCGGGAGGACTACCTGGGTCTCCGGGTCGCCGAACCGGGCGTTGAACTCGATGACCTTCGGGCCACCCTTCGAGGTGAGCGCCAGGCCCACGTAGAGCAGGCCCTGGAAGGGGGTGCCGCGGTCGGTCATCTCACGGAGTACCGGGAAGACGACCTGGTCGAGGACGGTGGGCGTGAGATCTGACGGCGCCCAGTCGAGAGGTGCGTACGCACCCATGCCGCCGGTGTTGGGGCCCTCGTCGTTGTCGGCGAGCCGCTTGAAGTCCTGAGCGGGAAGGAGCGGGCGCGCGGCCTTGCCGTCCGTGACCACGAACAGCGAGACCTCGGGGCCGTCGAGGTATTCCTCGATGACGACCCGGCCGCACTCGGCAGCGTGCGCGAGAGCCGCGTCGCGGTCGTCCGTGACCACGACGCCCTTGCCTGCGGCGAGCGAGTCGTTCTTGACGACGTACGGGGCGCCGAACTCGTCGAGAGCGGCAGCCGCCTCGGCGGGCGTGGTGCAGGTGAAGGCACGGGCGGTGGGGACACCGGCCGCGGTCATCACGTCCTTGGCGAACGCCTTCGAACCCTCAAGCTGGGCGGCTGCGCCGGACGGGCCGAAGCAGGAGATCCCGGCGGCGCGGACCGCGTCGGCGACACCAGCGACGAGCGGGGCCTCGGGGCCGACGACGACCAGGTCGGCCTGGAGGGTGGTGGCGAGGGCGGCCACGGCGGCGGGGTCCATCGGGTCCACCGGGTGGAGTTCCGCGAGGAGAGCCATGCCGGGGTTGCCGGGGGCTGCGTGGAGGGAGGCGACGGCTGGGTCGTTGGCGAGGGCGGTGACCAGGGCGTGTTCGCGGCCGCCGGTACCGATCACAAGTACGCGCACTCTGGTCAGCCTACTCGGGGGGCCGCCCCCTCCCCCTCCCCTCCCTCCCCGCCCCCTGATTCGTGCTGTGCTGCCCGCCCGCCCTGGTGCTGCACGCCCGCCAGCTTTCGAGCTGGACAGCCGCACGCCCCAAGTCAGACTCCACCTGTCGCCACTACCCGGCCCGCACCCGGCCTCTCCCGCTCCCCGCAGGCCCCAGCGCAGCCCGGACCACCGCCGGCACGTACCCAGGCCGCAACGTGTCCTGCCACGTGAACCTGAGCACGCGCCAGCCAGCGTTGGTCATGTCGTTCTGCCGTCGCCGGTCCCGCGCCAGTGACCCCGGCTCCCGGTACGCCTCGTCCCCGTCCGCCTCGGCGATGAGCCGGTCGCGGGGCCAGGCGAGGTCTCCGTAGCCGAGGATGAGCCCGCCAGCCGTGCGGACCGGGTACTGGAGTGCTTCAGGCGGCACGCCACCGTCGGCACATCGCAGCCGGACCCGGGTCTCCAGCGGCGACTCGGCGTTCCCGTCCGCCTCTGCCAGGTACTTCCTAGCGGCCAGCGCCCCACGCCGCCCCGTGATGTACGGAACCAGGTCGCCCGGATGTCGCAGTGCTCCCTCGTGGAGCGCGCCGTCCACAAGCGCCACTGCCGACAGCCGTTCTCGGCTGAGCACCAGATCCGCCAGTGTCCTGAGCACACTCGTGGCAGCTATCCCATCCACCTCGGTCACGTCGTCCACGCCCAGCGTGCGCTGGTAGCTAGCGACCCCCGGCCGCCGGCTGCGGGTGGCCCGCGCCGCCGGTATGGCGACATGCACCGGCCCTTCCCGCGCCGCTTCCAGTCCGTGCAGCTCGGCGGCCGTCCCGAGCATCACGGCCGCCCCTGGCCCGTATCCGGCCAGGACGGCGCGGATGAACGCCCTGCGGCTGGCCCGGCTGGGCGCGACGAGGTAGGCGCCGTGGGCCAGGCGCTGCCACGTCCCGTTCCGGCAGAGCTGCGTGACCCTGATCGGGCTGAGGCCGAGCTGGCGGCACTGCGCGGCGGTGATGACGCCGTCCTGCTGGGCTGCCAGGTGACCGGCGGCGATCGTGGTTTCCATGCGTTTCAGGCTGCCCGGGACCGGCCGACCCGGCACCCGGCCTGTGGATAACTTCGTCCCCTGTGGATAACCGCCCCCAGGTCAGGGCGCTGCTGTGCACGAAACAACCACTCACGCACCCGCGTAAAGAAACCGCCCGCGCTGAATGATCAGCGCGGGCGGCTCTGGAAACCACAACCTACGTACTCGCCTACCGGGCAGGCAGCAGCTCGTGCACGACCACGTTCTCGTCCCGGCCCGGGCCGACACCGATCAGGCTGACCCGGGTACCGCACAGCTCCTCGATCCGGCGGATGTAGGCCTGCGCGTTGGCCGGCAGCTCGTCGAAGGTGCGGGCCTTGGAGATGTCCTCCCACCAGCCGGGCAGGTACTCGTAGACCGGCTTGGCGTGGTGGAAGTCCGTCTGCGTCATCGGGATGTCGGTGTAGCGGACCCCGCCGACCTCGTACCCGACGCAGATCGGCACCTGCTCGATCCCCGAGAGGATGTCGAGCTTGGTGACGACCAGGTCCGTGATGCCGTTGAGCCGGACGGCGTACCGGGCGATCACCGCGTCGAACCACCCGCAGCGCCGTTCGCGCCCGGTCGTGGTCCCGTACTCGTGGCCGGTCTTGCGGAGGTGCTGCCCGTAGTCGTCGAACAGCTCCGTCGGGAACGGGCCGGAGCCGACCCGCGTCGTGTACGCCTTGATCACGCCGATGACCTGGCTGATCCGGGTCGGCGGGATGCCGGCCCCGACGCACGCGCCTGCCGCGATCGGGTTGGAGGAGGTGACGAACGGGTAGGTGCCGTGGTCCATGTCGAGCATGGTCGCCTGGGCGCCCTCGAGGAGGACGACCTCGCCGCGGTCGATGGCGTCCCACAGCAGCGTCTTGGCGTCCACGATGTACGGGATCAGCCGCTCGGCGTACCCGAGGTACTCCTCGATGACCGAAGCCGCGTCGATCGCCTTGCGGTTGTACACCTTGGTGAGGATCTGGTTCTTCTCACGGAGCGCGAGTTCGAGCTTCTTCTCCAGGATGCCCGGGTCGAGGAGGTCCTGGGCCCGGATGCCCATCCGCGCGACCTTGTCGCCGTAGGCCGGCCCGATGCCGCGCCCGGTGGTACCGATCTTCGCGGAGCCGAGGTAGCGCTCCACGACCCGGTCCAGCGCCCGGTGGTGCGGCATCACCAGGTGCGCGTCGGCAGAGATCTTCAGCCGGGACGTGAGGTCGGTGCCCCGCTCCGCGAGCCCGTCGATCTCCGCGAGCAGCACCTTCGGGTCGATGACGACGCCGTTGCCGATGACGATCGTCGCGTTGGGAGCGAGTGCGCCGGAGGGGAGGAGGTGCAGGGCGTACTTCTGCCCGTCGGGTGTGACGACGGTGTGCCCGGCGTTGTTGCCTCCGGAGAACCTGACGACGTAGTCGACCCGGCTGCCGAGCATGTCGGTTACTTTGCCCTTGCCTTCGTCGCCCCACTGTGCGCCGATAAGCACGATCGCTGACATGTGTCCGCTCCTCACACGCGCCCGGCCCACCCGGCAGAGCCCAAGCTGCGGATGAAAGGCTAACCCACGGAGAACGAAAGGGGGCCCGGGTGAGCGAGGTCGTGATTCTCACGCTGGGTGACGGCGCGGGTGGATGCTGCGGTGACGGCGGCTGTGGTACGCGGACGCCGGTGCTGCACTGCCAGGACGCGCTGCGCGAGGCAGGTGCCGACGTGACGCTGGTCACGGCGAGTTCGGACGCCGAGATCGACGCGACGTTCGAGGGCGGCAAACGGCTGATCGTCGCCGTGAGCACGGATGGTGAGCTCCGGGCCGTTCTCCGGCGGCTCGTGAAACGGTACGCGCCCCCGCCCGGCCAGCGCACCGCCGAGCTCGCCACGGACCGTACGGTGCCCGACCTGCCGCCGGTCGGCGTGCTGCCCCTGGACGCTTCGCCGCTCGTCGAGCTGCTGGGCCTGCCGAAGGATCCGGCGGAGGTGGCCGCGGCCGTGGTCAGGGGTACGACGCGCCGGCTCGACCTGCTGCGTACGGACGCCGGGTCGGTCACGGTGAACGGTGCGCTGCTCGGTACCGCCGACGCCGCGGGCCGCGCCGTCCCGTGGCAGGGCCGGGTGGAGGTCGACGACGTCATCCTGTCCTCGGGCGACGAGCCGATCCTTGCCGCGACCGTCGCGAACGCCGCCGGCTATGCGACGTTCGACGGCCTGGCCCTGTCGCCCGGCGCCGTACCCGACGACGGCCTGCTGGACGTGGCCATCGCCGTCCCGGTCACAGAGAAGGGCCTGTTCCGGAAGCCGAAGCAGCGGATCGAGGTCCGCCGCGCCCGTGGCCGCGCGGTGGGCGTCACCCCCCGGGACGGCAAGCTCCCGTACCTGGACGACGGCGTAGCAGGCGAGATCCCCAAACGCCGCAACTGGTGGATGGAACGCGCCGCCTGGGCCGTCTACGTCTGACCCCCAGTACACCCAAAAGATCTTGATCTAACGCTCTTGATCTAACGCGCGGTGGCCCGCTGAGCGGAAATCTGACAAGCGAAACGAAAGCCCGTGTACTGGTTTGTACACGGGCTTTTGTTTCGCGCAGCTCAGATTTTCGCTCAGCGGGTCGGCACTACCTACCCGGTTAGCGCATCTCCGGCTGCTGGGTCACAGTCGCGGAGGAACTGGGCGCAGCGTGCCGCTTCCTCCACCTCCCCGATCGCGTCGGCCGCCCGGCCGAGGGCGTGGAGGCAGCGCAGGAAGCCCTGGTTGGGCTCGTGGTTCCACGGCACGTGGCCGGTGCCGCGCCAGCCGGCCTTGCGGAGCTGGTCGAGGCCGCGGTGGTAGCCGGTGCGGGCGTACGCGTAGGAGGCGACGACGTCGCCGGCCGCGTATGCCCGGTCGGCGAGGGCTGCCCACGCCGCGCTGTACGCGGGGAACTGCGCTGCTGCGGCAGCCGGGTCATCGGCGGCGGCGGCCAGCGCGGCTGCTGGAGCTTCCTCGACGTCGAGCAGAGTGGGTGGCGGCTCAGGCATGAGGTTCTTCATGCGCTTATTCTCCGGTACCCGCGTTGGCCGAACGGATGAGACCTGCATCACGCGGATGGCGCTGGGGGAATCCACCGGCCGGCCGGTAACGCACACGGGGCTCAAGGCGATACAAATATAACTCCGGAGCCTCCCCAGGACCGGTTCGCAGCCCGGCGTTCCGACAGTGACGCCGGGCTGCTTCTTATCTCACACAGGGACGGCGCCCGCCGTAATCACCGATACGGCTTCGTCAATGTCGTCAGTGACGTGCACCAGCCCGGAGAGATCGCCGGCCGGGGACTTGGCGAGCAGGTCGCGGAGCAGTTGAGGTGCTGCGACGCCGTCTGTCCAGTAGTGACGGTCGAGGAAGACGAAGGGGCCGCTGGGGCCGTCGGTCGTGTAGAAAGTCTTGGTCGCGGCCTGGAACACTTCCTGTACCGTTCCGGCCTTACCTGGCGCGAACACGATTCCGCCCCGCGAAAGACGCAAGATCACGTCTTCGCGCAACGCGTTCGAGAAGTACTTCGCGATCTTCCCGGCGAACAAGTTGGCCGGTTCATGACCGTACAACCACGTGGGAATGGCCAGTCCGCCACTCACGGAAGAATTCTGGGCCCTGACTTCCAAAGCGATTTTGGTGTACCGGTCGTGATCGCGGAAATCCGGTGCGGTGGCGAGTGTCGCGATCGCCCGGTCGAGGTCACCGTCCACCAGGTATGAACCCAGGTTCGCCGCTTCCATCACGCCCGGCCCGCCGCCCGTCACGATCAGGCAGCCCTGCTGGGTGAGCCGCTGCCCGATCCGGGCCGCCAGCAGGTACCCGCTCGTGCCGCGCTGCTCGCTGTGGCCGCCCATCACGCCGACGACGGGGCCGCCGCTGGTCGCGCGCCACTCGGCCATCGCCTCGCCGAGCGCGTTGTCGATGCCCGAGTCGTGCAGCCGCTGGGCGAGCGCGGTCCGGACGTCCGGTGTGGCCCCGCCCTGCTTGACGAAGTGCCGGTACACGACGGTGTCGTACATCCCGTCGAATCCGCCCTCCGCGAACCCGTCCGCGAGATCGTCCGCTGTGTACAGCA
This sequence comes from Longispora albida DSM 44784, assembly GCF_000379825.1. GTDB lineage: Bacteria > Actinomycetota > Actinomycetes > Mycobacteriales > Micromonosporaceae > Longispora > Longispora albida. The sequence goes on along the minus strand of NZ_KB903818.1, from coordinate 70,649 downwards.
GGCCGGGATGGGCGAGGAACGGCGCGTCCGGGAACACCGGTATGACGTCAGCGCCCCGCCGCATCAGCTCCGCGGCGTCCTCCCGCCCGCCGAACGCGCATCCGACGAACAACGTGCCGGTCAGGCTGACCTCGCCGAGGTCCACACCGGTCAGATCGAGACCCTGGAGAGTCAGCCCGTCCAGGCTGCCGCGCCGCACGTGCGGGGCGAGTTCGTCCAGGGTCTCGATCTCGTCAGGGCTGTAGGCCATACCTGATCCTACGTTCGGTTCAGCAGGCCGTGGTCCCCGCGCACATCCTCGACGCCGCCTTCTTCGACAGTCCGGCCAGCGCGTCCTGCTCACCGCTCCAGGCCAGGTCCGCGACCAGGTCCCCCTGCTTGATCAGGGCGTGGAACATCGTCCCGGACGGCGTCGTCCACCGGAGCATCACCGAGTCCTGCCCGGCGAACCCGCTGCCGACCTTGTCCAGGAAGTAGCCGGGTTCGAAGGTGCATTTCCCGGCGAAGTCGCGCCAGTAGTCCATGAAGATCTTCGCGTTCCCCGGCTTGAACTCCTCGATGTACTCGTCGATCACCGTCTCGCCGCCGGCCGTGACCATCGTCTGGCGCAGGGACCGCCCCGTGGTCCTCCAGAGACGGGTCTGCATGGGCTTGCACACAAGATTGGCGTAGTTGAGGTGGTCCTCACCGGAGCCGCTGTAGTCGTACACCACGGTGTATCCGGATCCCGCGTCCGACAGCTGGAGGCTGGCCAGCGCGGGCAGCTCATCGCTACCGGCGCCCTGGCTGCTTGACGGGACGGGCTGGGGCGGGTTGGTGTTCCACTGGTAGACGCCGCTCGCCGAGGGCCGGGGCCTGGGTGCGGATGCCGACGAGGGCGCGCCGGCCGGCAGGGAACCGGAGTCGCCGGGGCTGGCGAGTACCGCCGTCACCCCGCCGAACATCGCCAGGCCGGCCACGGCCGCGACGATCGTGTTGCGCCGGGTACGGCGGCGACCGGCGGCGGCGACGGTCGCCACGGCCGGGGCCGCGAACCCGAGCGGGGCGGAGTCGCGGTAGGACATGAGGGCCGGCAGCACGGCGAGTTCCTGCTCGGCGTCCGGGGTCTGGTCGTTCACTGGCACTCCTTCAGGCATCGGCGAGCAGGCTGGCGAGCTGGGTCCGGCCGCGTGACAGCCAGGACAGGACGGTTCCCCTCGGTACACCCAGATCCGAGGCGATGTCTGCGACCGAGAGGTCGGCGATGTAGTGCAGGACAACGGCCTGCCGGTGCTTCTCGGGGATCTGCCGGAGCGCCGCGATCAGCGCCACGTTGTCGGGGCCGAGCGCTCCGGTGGAAGGCTCCGTGCGGCTCGCGCGCCGCAGCCAGTTGTTGTGGCTGATCAGGCGGCGCCACCGGCTGGTGGCCAGGTTCCACGCCACTCTGCGGACCCACGACACCGGGTCCTCGTAGCGGCCGATGCTGGCCCACTTCTGCCAGGCGCGCAGCAGCGCCTCCTGGACGATGTCCTCGGCTTCCGCCGGATCACCCAGGTACGCGCTCAGCTGGGCGGCGAGCCGGCCGTAGCTGGCGTGGTAGAAGTCGGCGTAGGTCATGGCCTCCGGGCCGGGCGGGCTGTCGTCATCCTGTGCCGCGGTTTCCGGTTCGGCGAGTCTGCGCACCAGCACTCCCCCTCGTGTCCTGCTCCCGCACCGGGTTGGTGTGGGTCAGCAACTAAGACACGCGGCAGGTCGAGTACTTATTGCGCGCGGTTTTCCAAGATCACGTAAGGCCGCTCCGGCTAGCGGTAGTCCTCGTCCTCGTCGCCGGGTAGCACCTGGGCCTGCTCGACAGCGTCGGCCTCCGGGGTCTCCGGCCCGATCACCGGCCCGGCGCCCGGTACCGGTTCGGCTTCCTCCGGCTCGGGGGCGAGTTCGGCCTCCTGTTCGAGCAGGTCGGCCTCTGGTACTTCTTCGGCTCGCATAATCCCACCGTACGGGCCGGGCGCACGGCCCGTACGGCTCTGCGGAATACTCCGGGTAGGGACAGCGCGGTCTCGCGTGTGAAACTAGACAAAGGAGCAGTAATGCCCATCGCTTCTCCCGAGGTGTACGCCGAGATGCTCGACCGCGCCAAGACCGGCGCGTTCGCGTACCCCGCGATCAACGTGAGTTCCTCGCAGACCCTGAACGCCGCGCTGCGCGGGTTCGCCGAGGCCGAGAGTGACGGCATCATCCAGGTCTCGACCGGTGGCGCCGAGTACCTGTCCGGCCCGACGGTGAAGGACATGGTCTCCGGCAGCGTCGCGTTCGCCGCGTACGCGCACGAGGTCGCGAAGAACTACAACGTCAACATCGCGCTGCACACCGACCACTGCCCGAAGGACAAGCTGGACGGCTTCGTCCGGCCGCTGATCGCCATCTCGCAGGAGCGGGTGAACAAGGGTGAGAACCCGCTGTTCCAGTCGCACATGTGGGACGGCTCGGCCGTGCCGCTGACCGAGAACCTGCAGATCGCCGAGGAGCTGCTGGCCCTGGCCGCCGCCGCGAAGATCATCCTCGAGGTCGAGATCGGCGTCGTGGGCGGCGAGGAAGACGGTGTCGTCGGCGCGATCGACGACAAGCTGTACACGACCGTGGCTGACGGCCTGGCCACCGCCGCCGCGCTCGGCGTGGGCGAGAAGGGCCGCTACATGGCCGCCCTGACCTTCGGCAACGTGCACGGCGTGTACAAGCCGGGCAACGTGAAGCTCCGCCCGGAGATCCTGAAGGAGATCCAGGAGGCCGTCGGCGCCAAGTACGGCAAGGACAAGCCGTTCGACCTGGTGTTCCACGGAGGCTCCGGCTCGCTGCTGTCCGAGATCCGTGACGCGGTGGACTTCGGTGTCGTGAAGATGAACATCGACACCGACACCCAGTACGCCTTCACCCGGCCCGTCGCCGCGCACATGTTCGGCAACTACGACGGCGTGCTGAAGGTCGACGGCGAGGTCGGCAACAAGAAGCAGTACGACCCGCGTGCCTGGGGCAAGTCGGCCGAGGCCGGCATGGCAGCCCGGGTCGCCGAGGCGTGCGAGCACCTGCGGTCGACGGGCACCACCCTCGCCAAGTAACGCCCGGCACAAGCAGCCAGGCGAAAAGCCCCCGGAGAGCTGGCTCCCGGGGGCTTTTCCCTGCCCTGACCAGGGTGTCCGTCCTCGCGGGGAGAGCGGCGTCACACGCGCTCGCGAGGCACACAGGCCTTCCAGGTAGCCTCGGTGCCGTGAACCTCGCAGACAAAGCGCGCACCGTGCTCGACGGCATCGCCTTCAACCCGCTGAACGCCAAGGACTGGCTGCTGGCGCTGGGTCCGTTCGCCATGGTCGGCGTCTGGGCGATCATGTTCGCCGAGACCGGCCTGCTGGTCGGGTTCTTCCTGCCCGGCGACTCGCTGCTCTTCCTGGCGGGTGTCGCGGCCTCCGAGGTCGCGATGGAGATCGTCGGGACGAAGATCTCCCTGACCGGCCTGCTGATCGGCGCGCCGATCTGCGCGATCGTCGGCGCCCAGCTCGGGCACTTCATGGGCGCCAAGTACGGCAAGAAGCTCTTCGAGAACCCGAAGGGCCGGCTGTTCAAGAAGCTGTTCAAGCCGGAGTACGTCGAGAAGGCCGAGTACTACTTCCAGAAGTTCGGCCCGGCGAAGGCCGTCGTGCTCGCCAGGTTCATCCCGTTCGTGCGGACCTTCCTGAACCCGGTCGCCGGGATGCTGGGCATGCCGGCCAGGCAGTTCCTGCTGTGGAACATCATCGGCGGCATCCTGTGGACGGACGGGATCATCCTCGCCGGGTACCTGCTGGCCAAGAAGATCCTCGACATCATCCCGCCAGAGAAGATCGACCGTTACATCCTGCCGGCAGTTTTCGTCATCGTCTTCATCTCGATGATCCCCATTTTCGTGGAGGCCATCAAGAATTACGTCGTGAAGCGGCGGGCCCGGGCGAACGTCTGAGAATTGTCAGAGAAACGTCCGAGCTATTCGGACGGTCGCCGGCCGCAAACGCACGGCAACGGCAAGGCCTACGGCACGTAGGAAAAAGAAGGGGCACCCGATGACGGGTGCCCCTTCTTACTGTCGTGCGTTGCTGCCTTGCCGCTGTGGTGCCGCGTCTCGGTGCCGTCTGGCTGTGCGGGCAGTCAGGACGGCGGGCGCAGGCAGGCTAGCGGGTCTTGCGGCCGCCACGCTTGCGCGGCGGGGTGAGCAGCTCTGCGACCGCGCCGATGGCGGACGGCACGAGCCGGTAGAAGGCCCACACGCCCCGCTTCTCACGCTCGAGGAGCTGAGCCTCGGTGAGAATGCGCAGGTGGTGGGACACGGTCGGCTGGCTCAGGCCCAGCGGAGCAGTCAGGTCGCAGACGCAGGCCTCACCGTCCGGCGAGGACTGGATCAGGCTCAGCAGCCGCAGCCGGGCCGGGTCGGCGAGCGCCTTCAGCACGCCGGCCAGGCGCTCGGCGTCGGCACGCTCCATCGGCTCACCGGTCAGCGGCGACAGGTTCGGCATCATTTTCTCGGCCACGGCGGCACCCACGTACCTCATCCTTCCAACACTACTATTGAATCGAATAGATATTTACAAGTCCGGATCAGCGGCTTCCCGTAGAAGGATGCCACGTGCAGCGCTCCTCGGCCCTGTGTGTCGGCTCACGCCCACCGTCATGGCTAACGATTGTCAGCCGATAGGTTGACGGCCTAGCTCTCAGGAAACATCGTAAACCACCGATCCGGGGCAAGTGCCAGCGGATCAGGACAAGCCCAGCTCTTCCAGGCGGTAAGCGAACCGGTACGGCAAGCCGGCCTCACGGACCGTCGTCGCGCCCCGGTCCACAATCACCACAACACCCACCACTTCGGCGCCTGCCTCGCGGGCGGCCTCGACGGCGGTCATCGGGCTGTTGCCGGTGGTCGAGGTGTCCTCGACGATCAGGACGCGGCGGCCCTTGATCGACGGGCCCTCGATCCGCTGCTGCATGCCGTGCTTCTTGGTCTCCTTGCGGACGACGAAAGCGTCGACCGGCCGGCCCGGCGCGTGCATCACGGCGCTGGCGACCGGGTCGGCGCCGAGGGTCAGGCCGCCGACGGCGTCGTAGTCCCAGTCGGCGGTCAGCTCACGCAGCACCCTGCCCACCAGCGGGCCGGCGGCGGAGTGCAGGGAGATCCGGCGCAGGTCGAGGTAGTAGTCGGACTCCAGGCCGGAGGACAACACCACCTTGCCGTGCACGACGGCCAGATCCTTGATCAGCTTCAGCAGGTCGTCACGGTCGGTCATAGTGACGAGCTTACGTACCCGCCTGACGGCCCTTCCCCCGGGTGTCCCCTGCCAGGCGATACATGAGAGTCGACGGCAGGTGGCGGAGCAGCAGGACCGAGAACTTGTACTTCACGCTCGGTATCGAAACGAGTTTGCCCCGGCGCAGGTCGCGCAGGCCGTCGCGGACAACGTCGACTGCGGACAGCCACAGCCAGCCCGGCTGGCCCTTCTTCGAGATCCCGGCCCGGTCGTGGAACTCGGTGTGCGTGAAGCCCGGGCACAGCGCCATGACCCGGACGCCCCTCTTGCGCACGGACAAGGCGATCGACTGGCTGAAGTTGGTCACCCAGGCCTTGCTGGCCGAGTAGGTCGAGCCGGGCGCCAGCACGCCGAAGCCGGCCACGGACGAAACGTTGATCACATCTCCGGAGCCGCGTTCGACCATGACGGGCAGCGCGGCGTGGGTCAGGCGGAGGACCGCCTCGACGTTCAGCCGCAGGAGGCGCTGCTCCTCGGCGTAGTCCACCTTCGTGAAGGCGGTGTTCAGGCCGATGCCGGCATTGTTGACCAGCAGGTCAACACCCTGTGCGACCCGGTCGGCCACTACTGTCAGCCCCTGCTCGGATGCCAGGTCAGCGGGCAGAACCTCAACATCGACTGTGTACTGTCCCCTGAGGTCTGCCGCGAACGCCTCCAGCCGGGCCGCGTCCCTGGCGACGAGAACCAGGTCATACCGGCCGGCCGCGAGCTGCCGGGCGAACTCGGCGCCGATGCCGGCCGTGGCGCCGGTGACAAGAGCAGTGGGCACGCCCCAAGGTAGCGTGCCCACTGGTTACTTACTAGTACTTCCCGGATCGGGATATTTAGAACTGCTGGCCCGGCGGGATGAACTGCGGCTCCGGCGGGGTCTTGCGGAAGTAGTCGTTGGCTGCGGGGAGCGCCAGCGTGATGATCGCGCCGATCAGGCAGAGCAGGCCGAGCACCATCGCGCCCATCGTCACCGGCTGGTACCAGGACGGGTACGCCTCGGCGACCCGCTCAGCGGCGGCCTTCGAAGCCTCGTCGCCACCGAAGCCGCCACCGGCCGCGGCACCGAAGATGCCACAGGCGCAGCACAGGGTACCGATGCCGGCCAGGACCCACGTGGTGATCCGGGAACCGTTGGAGCCCTTGAGGTTGAAGAAGGCGAGAACGAGGAAGCCGAGCGCCGCCACCAGGTTCAGGATCAGCGAGACGACCTGGATCGCCTTCACCAGGTCGAGCGCGGCGTCGCCGTTCGGGATGTCCTTGTAGGCGTCCTCCATCGTCTGGTTGACGGCGTCGGTCGTGCCCACCAGTGCGGCCACCGTGTTCACGAGCAGCAGGGCGACGAACGCGACCAGCAGCGCGGAGGAGACCGTCACGACGGCGGGGCGCACCTTCGGGGCCGGGCCCGGCTGCGCGGGAAACGCGGGAAACTCAGTCATGCAAGCACCGTAACCGCACAGCCAGGCCGTTGGACCCCCCTCGGGAAGGATCGTCACTCCTTCCGCAGGACGACCAGCCTTTCCACTCCGGAGCCGAGCCCGGAGTCCACCTCGACCGTGTCGCCGTCGCGCAGGTCGCCGGCCAGGAGCTTGCGGGCGAGCTGGTCGCCGATCGCCGACTGGACGAGCCGGCGCAGCGGGCGGGCGCCGTAGAGCGGGTCGAAACCGTGCTCGGCCAGCCAGGTACGGGCGGCGTCGGTGACCTCCAGGGTCAGCCGCCGGTCGGCGAGCCTGCGGGCCAGCGCGCCGAGCTGGATATCCACAATCGACTTCAGCTCGGCCATCGACAGCGCGTGGAAGACCACGATGTCGTCCAGGCGGTTCACGAACTCGGGCTTGAACGAGGTGCGGACGGCCGCCATCACCTCGTTCCTGCGCTGTTCCTCGCTGAGCAGCGGGTCGGCGATCGCGTGCGAGCCCAGGTTCGACGTGAGGATCAGGATCGTGTTGCGGAAGTCGACGGTGCGGCCCTGGCCGTCGGTGAGCCTGCCGTCGTCGAGGACCTGGAGCAGGATGTCGAACACGTCCTGGTGCGCCTTCTCCACCTCGTCCAGCAGGACCACGCTGTACGGGCGGCGGCGGACGGCCTCGGTGAGCTGCCCGCCCTGCTCGTACCCGACGTAGCCGGGCGGGGCGCCGACCAGCCGCGCGACGGAGTGCTTCTCCCCGTACTCGGACATGTCGATGCGGATCATCGCCCGCTCGTCGTCGAACAGGAACGCCGCGAGCGCCTTGGCCAGCTCGGTCTTGCCGACGCCGGTCGGGCCGAGGAAGAGGAAGCTGCCGGTGGGCCGGTCGGGGTCGGCGATACCGGCCCGGGAGCGGCGTACGGCGTCGCTGACCGCCTGCACGGCCTCCGGCTGGCCGATGACCCGGCCCGCCAGCTCGTCCTCCATGCGCAGCAGCTTGGCGGTCTCGCCCTCCAGCATCCGCCCGGCCGGGATGCCCGTCCACGCGGAGATGACCTCGGCGATGTCGTCGGGTGACACCTCCTCCTTCAGCATCGCGCCGCCGCGCTGGAGGTTGGCCAGTTCCGCCTCGGCCCCGGCGAGCTTGCGTTCCAGGTCGGGGATGCGGCCGTAGCGGAGCTCGGCGGCGCGGCCCAGGTCGGAGTCGCGCTCGGCCCGGTCGGCCGCCATGCGCAGATCCTCCAGTTCCTCCTTGGCCTCGGAGATCGCCGTGATGTGGGCCTTCTCGTTGCGCCAGCGGTCGCCGAGCACCGCCAGCTGCTCCCGGCGGTCGGCCAGCTCCTGGCGGAGCCGTTCGAGCCGCTCGGCGCTGGCCGGGTCCGGCTCCTTCTCCAGCGCCATCTCCTCGATCTCCAGCCGCCGGACCGTCCGCTCGATCTCGTCCACCTCGACCGGGCGCGAGTCGATCTCCATCCGCAGCCGGGACGCCGCCTCGTCGACGAGGTCGATGGCCTTGTCCGGCAGGAAACGATCGGTGATGTACCTGTCGGACAGCGTCGCAGCCGCGACCAGCGCCGCATCGGTGATCCGCACGCCGTGGTGGACCTCGTAGCGTTCCTTCAGCCCGCGCAGGATGCCGATCGTGTCCTCGGCGCTGGGCTCCCCTACCACCACCGGCTGGAACCGGCGCTCGAGTGCCGGGTCCTTCTCGATGTGCTCGCGGTACTCGTCCAGCGTTGTCGCGCCGACCATGCGCAGCTCGCCGCGCGCCAGCATCGGCTTGAGCATGTTGCCGGCGTCCATCGAGCCCTCGGCCTTGCCGGCCCCGACCACGGTGTGCAGCTCGTCGAGGAACGTGATCACCTGGCCGTCGCTGGCCTTGATCTCCTCCAGCACGGACTTGAGCCGTTCCTCGAACTGCCCGCGGTAGGAGGCGCCGGCCACCATCGCGCCCAGGTCGAGGCTGACCAGCCGCTTGTCCTTGAGGCTGTCGGGGACGTCGCCGGCCACGATCCGCTGGGCGAGGCCCTCGACGATCGCCGTCTTGCCGACGCCGGGCTCCCCGATCAGTACCGGATTGTTCTTGGTCCGCCGGGACAGCACCTGGATGACCCGGCGGATCTCGGCGTCGCGGCCGATCACGGGGTCGACCTTGCCGTCGCGTGCCTTGGCCGTGAGGTCGAGGCCGTACTTCTCCAGCGCCTGGAAGGTCTGCTCCGGGTCGGGGGTCGTCACCCGGCGGTCACCGCCCCTGATCTGCGGAAACGCCTCGATGAGCTGGTCGGAACCTGCGCCTGCGCCCTTGAGCACCGCCGAGACGTCGCCGCCGAGCTGGGCCAGGCCGGCCAGCAGGTGCTCCGTGGAGACGTAGTCGTCGCCGAGGGAGCTGGCGACGTGCTCGGCGGCGTTGAGCGCGTTGACCACCTCGCGGGACATGCTCGGCTCGGCGATCGTCGTGCCGCTGGCGGAGGGCATCCGCTCCAGGGTCCGCGCGGCAGCCCTGCGCACGTCGGCACCGTTGGCCCCGACCGCGCGCAGCAGGGCCGGGGCTGTGGAGCCGCCGGTGTCGAGCAGGGCGAGGAGCAGGTGCCACGGCTCGACGATGGCGTGGCCGCGCTGGGTGGCGTCGGTGATCGCCGCGGAGATGACTTCCCGGCTCTTGGTCGTCAGGCGCTCGGCATTCATGAGTTGAGCGTAGCGGACTCAACTCTGTCCGGCTAAGCCCTCGCGGTGAGCACTCCGACGTTCTAGGGTGAGCTGATGTCCACCTGTCTGGTTACCGGAGCCGGCCGGGGCATCGGCCGCGCCGTCGCCGTCGCCCTCTCCGCCGCGGGGCACCGGGTCGCCCTGACCGCCCGCAACGCCGGCGAGCTCGCCGAGACCGCGGCGCTGTGCTCCGGGGAGACGCTCGTCGTACCCGCCGACATCACGACAGCCGTCGACGAGGTGTTCGGCAAGGTCGAGGCGGCTTTCGGGCCGGTGGAGATCCTGGTGGCCAACGCCGGCGGGGCCTCGTCCGCGCCGATCGCCAGGATCACGGATGACGAGTGGCAGGCCATGCTCGACCTGAACCTGACCGCACCGTTCCGGTGCGTCCGGCGCGCCGTACCGGGCATGGTGGCGGCGGGACACGGCCGGATCGTCGTGATCGCCTCGGTGGCGAGCAAGGTGGGCGAGCCCTACATCGCGGCGTACACGGCTGCCAAGCACGGGGTGCTGGGCCTCGTCCGGTCGGCGGCCGCCGAGCTGGCGAGGACGGGCGTCACGGTGAACGCCGTGTGCCCCGGGTACGTGGACACGCCGATGACGGAGCAGAGCGTCGCCGGGATCGCCGAGAAGACGGGCCGGACGGCGGAGGAAGCCCGCCAGCTCCTCGCCCGCAAGCAGCCGACCGGCAAGCTGATCACAGTGGACGAGGTGGCGGCCGCCGTCCTGTACTGCGTGGGCAACGGTGCCGTCACGGGCCAGGGGCTCAATGTGGACGGCGGGGCACTCCAGTCCTGATCAGAGTCCACACTAGATCGATGGGATTGCGGCTTTCAGCAGGGAAAACGCGGCCGGGTTCTCGCAGGTAGTTCGCGCTACCGTGACCGCGATGTAATCAGAGATCTCTATCATCGCCTCATTTGCACGACACTCAACGGGGCGAAGGTGCGATGAGAGCACTCAGAATGTCGATGGCCGCTGCCGTTCTCGCCACTGGCCTGGTGCCAGCCACAGCACACGCGCAGGCAGCCGGATCCACCCTCTACGTCGACAACACGGCCAGCAACTGCGCGGACGGCGGGCCCGGAACGCAGGAGCAGCCGTTCTGCCAGGTCCAGTCGGCCGCGTACGTGGTTCAGCCCGGGCAGACAGTCCGGATCAAATCCACCATTCCCTCGTACCAGAGCGTGCTGTTCACCCGGTCGGGCACGCCTGAGGCGCCGATCAGGTTCACAGTGGACGGCGACGAGCCGTACATGACGTTCTACATCGCGGGGTCCGGCGGGACGGCGGTGCGGTTCGAGCCTGGTCTGCACGACGTGCAGGTCAACGGGCTCCACGCCGGCGGGTCGAACCCGATCAGCTTCGCGGGCACCCAGTCCGTCACCCTCGACCGCTCGTACGCCGACGTCCCCCTCGACGTGGCCGACGGCAGCAGGGTCACCATCCAGCGGACCTTCGCGGAGCGGGGCATCCGGGTCGGCAAGGCCACCGACACGATCCTGTCCACGAACCGGGTGCGCGGCCAGTACACCCCTGCGGGTGTCTCCTCGGCCATCGTGCTCGACGGCGCGACCGGGACGGCGGTCACCAGCAACACGATCCACGCCTCGCCGGGCGGGGTGCTGGTCACCGGAGGGTCGACCGGTACCCGGCTGACCAACAACTACTTCGGCCCGTACTCGCAGGATCCCAGCAAGCCACTGGTCGAGGTGGCCGCAACGAGCACCGCCACCACGACGGCCAGCCACAGCGCGTTCGGCACGTACAACAAGCCCGCCGTCCTGTACAGCTGGGGCGGCACCAGCTACGGGACGATCGCGGCCTTCCAGACGGCCACCGGCCAGGGCGCCGCGGACCTCACCGAGAACGTGTCGGACAGCGTGCCCCGGGCCAGCAACAACCTGCCGATCGAGCTGGTCGACTCCGCGGACGCCACGGCGCCCGGCCAGCTCGACACCGACATCAGGGGCAACAAGCGGCTCCGGTTCCCGAGCAAGGCCGTCGCCGACCCGAGCTTCCACGACCGGGGCGCCGTCGAGCGGTACGCCTACCTGCCGTGGAACACGGGCAACTTCGGCCCCGTCAGTTCCGCCGACCGTATGACAGGCCAGTGGGGCGGAGTGCGTGTCCGTGCGGAATGGGGCGCGGCCCGGGTCACAGCCACCTTCCACTGGGGCGACGGCACCACGTCGAAGACCCACGCCGACCTGCCGCCGCTGGCCGCTGGCCACAACAGCCAGGAACTGGCCATGCCCGGGGCCGTGCACCGGTACCAGGTGCCGGGGCTCTACCAGACCAGCGTCGAGTTCTCGATCGACGGCATTCCGGACCCCGAGTACCCCTTCACCAACCTGATGAGCCAGTTCTCCGCCCCGGCGGCTGACACGACGCTACCCCCGTCGCCGTACAAGGCCGACGGCAGCCAGCTCAAGGCGGACTTCGACGGCGACGGCCGTGACGACATCGCGCTCTGGGAGGACCTGCCGAACGCGTTCCAGGTCCGGCTGCTGAAGGCGCGGCAGGGCGGTGCGCTGACCGAGACCAAGGAAGCGTGGACCGGCGGGATGCAGTGGTACGGCCGGGTCCGGCAGATCACGGCCGGTGACTTCAACGGCGACGGGAAGGCCGAGCTGGGCATCCTCTTCGGACAGCCCAGCGGGCACACCGCGTTCTACACGTTGTCCTACAACGCCGGCACCGGCAGGTTCGACCAGCCGGTACTGCGCTGGGATGCCCCGTACTGGGGCACCGGCACCAGGTACGTCTCCGCCGGCGACTTCAACGGCGACGGGAAGACCGACCTGGCGCTGTACTACCAGTACGACGCGTCCAAGGTCGCCGTGTTCACGCTCAACGGCAACGCCGACGGCTCGCTGACCGGTTTCACGCAGCAGTGGGAGGCCCCGTACTGGGGCAGCGGCACCCAGCAGCTCGCGGCCGGTGACTTCAACGGCGACGGCAAGTCGGAACTCGCGCTCTTCTACTCCTACGGCGGCAGCCACGTCGCGGTCTTCACGCTCGAACCCGGCACCTCCGGCAAGCTCGACAAGCTGACGACCCGGTGGAACGCGCCGTACTGGGGTGCGGGCACGAAGTTCGTCCAGGCGGGCAACTTCTCCGCCGACAAGAAGACCGACCTCGTGCTGTTCTACGACTACGGCAACAGCCACGTCACCGCGTTCTCGCTGACGGCGACGGACGCGGGGAGCACGCTCAACGGGCTCGGCACCCTCTGGAACAACGCGCAGTGGGGGACGGGAACCCGCTTCGTCATGGCGGGCAACTACTCCACGCCAGGCGGGCGCTCCGACTTCGTGATGCTCTACAACTACGGCAACGGGCTGTGGAACCTCATGATGCTCAGCCCGGACTCCAGCTACGGCGTCCCGTGGGTCAACTGGGCAGTCGCCGAGAACGAGCAGATCAAGACCGGCGTGTAGCCAGCCGCACGAACACCGGCCGTCGTCCCGCACCGGGACGGCGGCCGGTGCCGTTTCCGTGATCTCCCTGTGATCCGTGATCCCTATCGTCAGTGCGTTTACAGGTACTCACGGGGTCAGGTGCTATGAGAACGCTCAGGTTCTCGATGGCCGCTGCCGTACTCGCCGCCGGCCTCGCGCCGGTTGCGGCACACGCGCAGGCCGTCGAACCCATTCTGTACGTCAACAGGTCTGGCAACTGCTCCGACACCGGTACCGGTGAGCAGTGGCGGCCGTTCTGCACGATCCAGAAGGCGGCAGATGTCGTCCAGCCCGGACAGACGGTGCACATCTCGTCCGAGATCTACAGCGAGGGGCTGACGTTCGGCCGGTCGGGCACCCCGGAAGCTCCGATCCGGTTCGAGGCGACGAGCGTCGTGAACATCCTCCCGCCGGTGGGTTACAAGGTCACGTTCGCTCAGGGACTGCACGACGTGCAGTTCGCCGGGCTCCGGTTCGCCGACGAGAGCAAGGCCCCGGCTTCGCTCAGCCTGGCTGGTACGAACTCGCTCCTGTTCGAGCGCGGTGCCTTCGACTTCTCGGTCCTGGACATCTCGAACGCGAGCCGGATCACCATCCAGCGCAGCCGGCTCTACAACGCGGTGACTGTCGGTACCGGCGCCAGCGACGTCGTCCTGTCCACCAACCTCATGACGGGTTCGTGGCGCCCCGGGCAGCCCGCTGCCGTCCCGACGCTGACCGTCAGCGGGGCTGTCCGCACCGTAATCACCAGTAACACGATGAAGCGCGAGCACTCCGGAGTGCTGGTGTCGGGTGGTGCAGCCGACACCCGGTTCACGAACAACTACTTCCTGCCCCGGTACGCCGGCGGCGCGTCAGTCCATCCGGTGGTCGAGGTGGCCGCAGGCGCCACGGCGAGCACGAAGATCAATTACTCGGCGTTCGGCCTGGCTGACGGCACCAAGCTGCTCTACCGCTGGGGCGGCACCGACTACCTGACCCTGGCCGGGTTCCACAGCGCCACCGGGCAGGGCACGGCCGACGTCTCCGAGAACATGACCATCGCCGAGCGGGAGGGCATGTCCTTCACGCCGATCGAACTGGTGGACTCCGCTGACGCCGGCGCGCCGGGGCAGCTCGCTGTCGACTTCGACGGACGCCGGCGGATCCGCAACCCTGGAAAGAGCAACCCGGGTCCAAGCGTGCACGACCGGGGTGCCTACGAGAGCTACCCAGAGATCAGGGTGAACGGGCCGGAGCTGTCCGCCGCCGATACGCCGGACGGGCTGACGGCCGTGTGGAAGGACATCACCTACTCCTCGTCGTGGGGCGGCATCAAGGCCCAGGCGACGTACACGTGGAGCGATGGCGCGGTCGAGACCGAGCTGATCGACCTGCCACCCGTGACCGGCCGGTGGGTGAAGGGCGTGCTGAAGCCGGTTACGCACCGCTTCGGCTACCCCGGCATGAACGTTGTGGAACTGACGCTCACCCTGCCCGGCCAGCCAGTCACACCGGTGAAGCAGAGCCAGCTCGTCTATGTCCCAGCCCTCACCTCGGTGCCCGTCCGCTTCACCCCCGACACGAGCCAGGTCGAGGCCGACTTCGACGGTGACGGCCATGACGACCTCCTGACCTGGGAGTCCCAGACTCGCGGGGAGGGATGGTTCCTCCACAAGGGATCCGATGGCACGATCACTCCGGCGCTGGAACCAGCGTGGCTGGCGTATTGCTGGAACGCTTCCGCCATGCACCTCACCGCCGGGGACTTCGACGGCAACGGCACTCCGGAACTCGGCATCCTCTTCCAGCGCACCAACGGCTACGCCGGGTTTTACACCTTCGCCTTCAACAAGGCGACCGGGAAGTTCGACGAGCCGAAGCTGCGCTGGGAGGCTCCGTACTGGGGCACCGGCACGAAGTACGTCTCGACCGGCGACTTCAACGGCGACGGCCGGGCTGACCTGGCGCTGTTCTACAGCTACGGCGGCAGCCACGTCTCGGTCTTCACGCTCAACGGCAACGCCGACGGCTCGCTTGGCGGGTTCAAGCAGCAGTGGAATGCCCCGCAGTGGGGCGGCGGTACGCAGTCGATGACGGCCGGGGACTTCAACGGCGACGGCAAGTCCGACCTCGCGCTGTTCTACAGCTACGGCGGGAGTCATGTCGCCGTGTTCACCCTCGATGGCGGCAAGATCGCGCAGCGGTGGAACGCGCCCCACTGGGGCGGCGGCACCAAGTTCGTCCAGGCCGGGAACTTCGCGGGTGATGGAAAGACCGATCTCACGTTGTTCTACGACTACGGCAAGGGGCACGTCACCGTGTTCTCACTGGCCGCTGGCGACGGCGGTACGTTCACCGAACTGAGCACTATCTGGGATGGCGCTGTGTGGGGTGCCGGTACCCGGGCTATCCGGGCCGGGAACTACACCACGAAGACCGGGCGGGCTGACATCGTGCTGCTCTACAAGTACGACGACAGCACCAGCGCCTTGTTCAGGATCAGCCCCGCCCAGACCGGAAAGTATTCCGGCCCGAAGGCGTTGTGGAACTCGGTTAACTGGCAGCAGCCGTGGGCCATTCTGTAGGCAGGAACTAGCCACACCGGCCGCTGTGTCCCCCCGTTGGGCACGGCGGCCGGTGTGGTGTCGGGGGGCCGGTCAGCAGCCGGGGTCGATCGTGCCGAGGCTGGACGGGGCTTTCGCCGCGCCTGGGGAAAGCCGCCAGGCCGCGACCATGTCCACGCCGGACGTCCGGGGCAGGGCCAGCGTGACTTGGCCGTCAGGGAGCTGGCTTTCCGTGGTGGCCGTCAGGCTCGGGCCGCCGCCCCAGGCGAGCAGATGCCAGCCGGGCGGGTTCCGCCAGGTCATCGTGGGGGTGCACGCCGGCTTGTCCTCGCGGGATCGCCAGCTGACGTGGAGGAACGCGATGCGGTCGCCTTCGCTGACGGTCAGGGTGCGCCCGGACTTGTCCCGGAACCAGGATTCTGCCTTCGCCCATTGTGGACTTCCGGCTGTGTGCTCGAAGACCTGCCTGCTGTTGGCGTGGGCGTTCCTGGCCTTCGTGCGCTTGTCGGGGAAAGCCCGTTGCAGCGAATAGAACGCGACGGTCAGAGCACCACAGAGCACGGCGGCTGGCAGGCCGATCCGCCAGACATTCCGCATGCGGGACAAGGAGAACCCCCGTTCGAGATACACGACAACGACTCGCGGCCGTCGTGATCACGGGGATGCCCCACAGAGTACAAGATGGATCTCTGGTTGTGGGGGTTGGCTATTGATCTTGATCTAGGGCGAGGTGGCTCGCTGAGGGCGGATCTGGCAAGCGTCCAGATTCGTTCTCAGCGGGTCGGCACCACAGCGATGGCTTCGATTTCGACGAGAGCCTCGATGTCCCAGAGGCGGGAGATGCCGATGCCTGCCGCCGCCGGGTAGTCGCGGCCCGCGAGGCGCTTCCAGACCTGGCCGATGGCTGCGGCGTTGGCCTTGTAGTCCTCCATGTCGACGATGTAGATCGTGACCTTGGCGAGCTGGTCCGGGGTGCCGCCGGCGGCGCGGAGCGCGGTGAGCAGGTTGCCGAGGGCCTGCTCGAACTGCTCGACCACCCCGCCAGAAATGATCTTGCCTTCGGCGTCGAGGGCGGTCTGGCCCGCGAGGAAGACGTACCGGCCCTCGGCGGCCACCGCGTGCGAGAAGCCGCTCGGCTTGGCCAGCTCTGCGGGGTTGATGCGCTCCATCACGTCTCCTTGGTCGGTCAGGCCCTGCGGGGCTGACGGTAGGCGATGAAGGCCGCCGCTGCCAGCGGGAGCAGGCAGAGGATCACCCAGTGCCTCGCCATGCCGCTGGCCGTGCCCTCGGTCAGGGCCGCCAGGACGTGGAGGCCCTGGCTGAGCTTGCTGCCGGCGAGGACGGCGACGGCGAGCAGGCCGCCGGTGAGGAGTGCGGTGCTGCGGTTCACGCTGGCCAGGCCTGCGCCGAGGGACAGGCCTGCCCCGATGGCGACGGCGATGAGCAGCCACATCGCGAACCGGGGCTTGCCGCCGACGTCGAGGATGCCGAGCAGGCCGAGCAGGGCCAGCCCCGGGCCGATCATGGCTGCCCAGCGGCGGGCGGGCACGGAGAGCCGGAGGGCTGCGGCGACCGCGAGCGCCCCGGCCAGGCCGGCCACCGCGAACGGGAGGCTGATCTCCTTCGTGTACTCGGTGACCGCCAGGATCCGGGTGAGGACGTAGCCGGTACCCACGAGGACGAAGCCGGTGACGAGCACCCCGGCGAGGGCCGGGCCGGCCACGCGGAGCGACGCGTAGACGGTGTAGGCGACCAGGGCGGCGAGGACGGCGTAGAGGGCGGTGAGCTCGGCGGCCTTCACCGGGTACTGGGGCTGGATGATCGGGCTCACGATGGCGAGGATGGCCAGCCCGCCGAGCCACTGGAAGAGGCTGCCGGAGCCGGGGTCACGTGGCCGCCTGCCGAGCGAGCTGAACGGCACGGGCACGAGGCTGGCCAGGAAGCCGGCCAGGCCGATCCAGATGTAGATCTCGATGCCGGTGTACCGCTGGAGGTAGGCCATCCCGATCGGCGCGAACAGCAGCGCGGCACCCCACACGCCCGACAGCAGGAGTGCGGCCGGCCTGCGGGTCTTGGCGAGCGGAGCGACGGCGTAGGGCAGCACCGCGCCCAGGCCGACGGCGGCCAGCCCGTGCGGGACGCCGAGATCCTTGAGGTTGACCAGCCACGAGGCACCGGAGTAGTTCATGCCGGCGAAGAGGGCCGTGGTCAGGCCGAGGGAGGCGGTCAGCGTCCAGCGGCCGAGGCCACGGCGGGCCAGCCAGGCGCCGAGCAGCGGGCCGAGCAGGGCGGTCGCCAGCGGCCAGGTCAGGCCCGAGCGCCAGTCGGCCGTCACGGCGGCGGCGAGCATATACACGCCCATCACCACCGTGCCGAGCACGGTCACGCCCAGCGCCAGGTCTCGTAGCTGCCTCATGGCGGCTGAGGCTACAGGTAGTGGCCGGCGGCGCGCAGCACAGCGCTGCGGTACCGGGAGCCGAACAGCGCGGTGTGGGCGAGCAGCAGGTACAGCTGGTGGAGGGGCACGCGTTCCTTCCAGCCCGGCTCCAGCGGCCAGGTCTCGTCGTAGGCCTCCAGGATCCGTGGCAGGTACGGCGCGCCGCCGAACAGGTGCAGCGTGGCCAGGTCGGTCTCGCGGTGCCCGCCGTGCGCCGCCGGGTCGATCAGCCAGGCCCGGTCGCGCAGCCCCCAGACCACGTTGCCGGGCCACAGGTCGCCGTGCAGGCGGGCCGGCGGCTCGTCGGGTACCTCGATGCGGATCCGCTCGATCTGCGTGCCCTCCTCCGCCGTCAGGCCGCCGTTGTCGACGGAGAGCCTGACGAGCGGGGCGAGCCGGTGGGCCCGGTACCAGTCGGCCCACGAGTCGCCCGGGGTGTTGTCGAGCGGCAGGAAGCCGAGGTATCCGTCCTCGGCGGCTCCGAAGTGGCTGGCGCCTGCCCGGTGGGTGGTGGCCAGCTCGTGGCCGAGGCGCTCGGCGGCGGCCAGGGTCGGCTGGCCGTGCTCGATCCACTCCATGAGCAGCAGGTCGTCGGTGGCGGCGATCAGCTCGGGGATGCGCGCGCCGTGCTGGCGGGTGTGCCCGGCTGCCTCACGCAGCCAGCGCAGCCCGCGCGCCTCCGCGGCGAAGAAGCCGGGTGGCGGCGGGATCGTGTCCTGGGTCGGTGCCGCGGACACTCCGCCCGGCCAGGTCTTGAGCAGCAGGTCGGACCCGTCGTCCAGGGTGATCCGCTCGGCGGTACAGATCGATCCCCCTGATACCGGGGTGGTGCGAAGCCGCTGGTGAGCCAGGAAGGTCAGCAGCAGATGCGGGTTCGCCCGTAGGTACTCCAGGTCCACATCGGCCATTGTGGCCCAGGGAGACCCCCGAGGGGAGTTTCCGGGGCCTTCCGGATGTCGCGGCGGACGCTTCCGAACAACGATCAAACACATGAAAACGATTGCCGTACTCGCCGCCGGCGTCACTCTCGCCGGATCCTTCGCCCTTCCCGCCACCGCCTCGGCCGCGCGCCCCGGCTGCGCGCCGTCCCCGAACAGCGCCGCGCTGACCGCCGTCCTCAGTGATCTGCGCGGTGAGGCGACCGGCGCTCTTGCCCGGTACACCGGCAGCGACGGGTGCTTCCGGGGCTATGGCGGGGTGTCGTCTCTGGAGTCCGGCCGGGGGATCGCGGAGGACTCCCGGTTCCGGGCCGGGAGCATGACGAAGCTGTTCACCGCCACGGCCACGTTGCAGCTGGCCGGGCAGGGGAAGATCGATCTGGGGCAGACGGTGCAGCACTACCTGCCGGGCCTGCTGCCGGACTCCTACGAGCCGGTCACGATCCGGCACCTGCTCACCTACACGGGCGGGATCAGCGGGGCCGACACGCCGCACAAGACGCCGGAATGGTTCTTCGAGCACCGGTACGACCACTGGGAGGCCGGGTCGCAGCTCGACCTGACCAAGCCGCAGCTGTTCACGCCGGGTACGCAGCAGAAGTACGGCAACGCCGACTACATCGTCCTCGGGCTCGTGATCGAGAAGGTGACCGGCAGGCCGTGGGCGCACGCGATCGAGCACGGGATCATCAAGCCGCTCAAGCTGCGCGACACGTACGCGCCGGGCGAGCAGACGCACATCCGTGGCCGGCACGCGACGGGGTACGAGCTGACTGCTGACGGGTACCGGGAGGTCACGACGGCCAACCCGAGCCTCCAGTGGTCGGCGGCCAGCCTGATCACGTCGGCGCCGGACCTGGAGACGTTCATCCGGGCGCTGCTCGGCGGCAAGCTGCTTCAGCCGGCCCAGCAGGCCGAGCTGACCCGGGTGCCGGACGTGCCGGTGTACGGGTCGCAGCAGAAGGCGACCCACGCGGCCGGGATCACGCGGATCGAACTGGCACCCGGCTACGTGCTGTGGGGGAAGAGCGGTGACCGGCCCGGGTACAACAACGGGGTGGCGATGACCCCGGAGGGCGCGACGCTCGTCTACTCGGTGAACACCGCGAAGATGGGGACGGACCGGCCGGCTCTGGCCGACCGGATCGTCCAGGCGACGCTCAGGAAGCAGTGAACGGCGCCGACGCCAGGACCACCGGTACGCACTGCGTACCGGTGTAGTCCCAGCCCAGGTAGTCCACAGTGGCCGGGTTGAGGACGCCGAGCGGGTACTCGCGGCGCGCGGCGACCCAGTCCACCAGGCCGGCCGGGTCAGCGATGGGCCCCGCGAAGTGCACGAGGTTCGCGTACCAGATCGAGCGGTTGAACCCGGCCTCGAACTCGCCGTCTGAACCCAGCGCCTCGACCAGCGCCTCCTTGAACAGCGCAGCCGTGTCGCCGACCGGCTCCGCAGCGGCCATGATGCTGATCGGGGTCAGGGTCAGGCCGGTGACCGCGAGGCGGATGGGCTCGGCGGCAGCCTTGCGCATGGCGATGCCAATCCGCTCAGTGCGGGCCGGGTCGATCGGCTCTGGTCCGTGGATCACGCGGAGGGTGAAGTGCGCGGCGAGCTCGTTGCCGGTCGGCCAGTGACCGGGGCCGGCGTACTGGAGGGCCTCGTCCGTGGCGGCGGCCAGGCTCGCGGCGAGTCCGGGGTCGGGGCGCAGGCACACCGAGGGGCCCCAGCGGCCACCGCCGGGCGGCGGGGCCTCCGTCTCGTGTGTACCGGCCAGGATGGCCTCACTACCCAGCGTGAACAGCTCGTCGAAGCGGTTGGTCATGGCGGGCCAGCCTACCCGTTACAACGGCAGGTAGCGGCCCCCGTTGACATCGAGCGTGATGCCGGTGATGTATGACGCCGCGTCACTGGCGAGGAAAAGAATCGGATCGACGATCTCGCGCAGCTCCGGCATCCGGCCGAGCGGGATCGCGTCGAGGACCTCACGGCGCTCGGCCTCGGCCAGGTCGTCGAACATGCCCTGGAGCCGCCCGGTGAGGAAGAGACCGGGGGCCACGGCGTTGACCCGGATGCCCCGCGCGCCGAGATCCCTGGCGAACTTCCTGGTCAGGCCGCCGATCGCCGCCTTGGCCGCGGCATAGGGCGCTCCGGTGACGGGCGAGGGCTGCCGGGCGCCGATCGAGGTGCAGGTGACGATCGCGTCCCCGGCCGTCATGTGCCGGGCCGCCTCCCGCACGGCGTTGAGGGTGCCCTTGACGTTCACGTCCAGTACAAGATCAAGATCTTCCTGGGTGTACTCGTCGCGCGGCGTGCCCAGCGAACCGCCGGCCAGGGCCACGAGCACGTTCGGCCGGAAGTCCGCCATGAGCGCCGCCAGGGCCCCGGCGTCGCGGACGTCGTGCTCGGGGAGGTCCGCCGCCAGTACCGTGTCGCCCTGGTCCTGGAAACCCTGGCACACTGCCCGCCCGATGCCGCCGTTGCCACCCGTGACCAGCACTCTGCGCATTCCGGCTCCTCTCTCCGGGCACGTGGGACCCCTCATGTCGCCATAGCAGCATGAGGGGTCCCACGTGCTCTTAGCATTGCGCTCTGTTGACGACCGTCGCAGAGGCAGCATAGCCTGGGCCGGTGCGTATAGCGGTCATCGGCGGCGGCCCCGGCGGGCTCTACTTCGCCGCGCTCGCCAAGCAGCTCGACCCGTCCAGGGAGATCACCGTCTGGGAGCGCAACGCCCCCGACGACACCTTCGGCTTCGGCGTGGTGTTCTCCGACGAGACCCTGAGCGGGATCGAGACGGCCGACCCCCAGTTCTACGAGGCCCTGGCCAGCGAGTTCGCCCGGTGGGACGACATCGACGTGCACTACCGGGGCGAGATCGTCACCTCCGGCGGGCACGGTTTCGCCGCCGTCAGCCGGAAGAAGCTGCTGGCGCTGCTCGTCGACCGGTGCCGGGAACTCGGCGTCACGCTGCACCACCGGACGGAGTTCCCTGGGAACTACGAGGACTACGACCTGGTCGTCGCGGCCGACGGCGTGCACTCGGCGACCCGGAGCCTCTACGCGGAGACCTTCGGGCCGACGTTCGAGAAGGGCGACTGCCGCTACATCTGGCTCGGGACCGACAAGGTCTTCGAGGCGTTCACGTTCGACATCAAAGAGACGCGGTACGGGGTGATGCAGGCGCACGCCTACCCCTACGACCGCACCGGCTCCACGATCATCATCGAGATGCGCTCGGACGTCTGGGAGGCCGCCGGGCTGACCGACGAGAACGCGATCGCCCGGATCACCGAGATCTTCGGCGACCTGATCGGCGGCCACAAGCTGGTCAGCAACAACTCGAAGTGGATCGACTTCACGACCGTGCGGTGCACGTCCTGGCGGCACGGCAACGTCGTCCTGCTCGGCGACGCCGCGCACACCGCGCACTTCTCGATCGGCTCCGGTACGAAGCTCGCGATGGAGGACGCCCTGGCCCTCGCGGCGTGCCTGTCCGAGCAGGACAGTCTCGAACGCGCGCTGCCGGCGTACGAGGCGGAGCGGCGGCCCGTCGTGATCTCCACGCAGCGCGCGGCGAAGGCCAGCCTCGCGTGGTTCGAGGAGCTGGGCGACTACGTGGGCCAGCCGCCGCTGAAGTTCGCGTTCAACCTGCTCACCCGGTCGCGGCGGATCACGTACGACAACCTGAAACTGCGTGACCCCGAGTTCGTGGCGAGAGTCCAGGCCTCGGACGTGCCGCCGATGTTCCGGCCGTTCAAGCTGCGCGACCTGGAACTCAAGAACCGGATCATCGTCTCGCCGATGGACATGTACTCGGCGGTCGACGGCATGCCCACCGACTTCCACCTCGTCCACCTCGGCGCGCGGGCGCTGGGCGGGGCCGCGCTGGTGATGACCGAGATGGTGTGCGTCTCGGAGACCGGCCGGATCACGCTGGGCTGCACGGGGCTCTACACCGACGAGCAGCGCGAAGCGTGGCGGCGGATCGTGTCCTTCGTCCACGAGTCGGGTGCCGCGGCCGGCGTGCAGCTGGGCCACTCCGGGCGCAAGGGCTCGACGAAGCTCATGTGGGAGGGCATGGACGAGCCGCTGCCCGAGGGCGGCTGGCCGGTGGTCGGGCCTTCGGCACTGCCGTACGGGCCGGGGTCGCCGGTACCGGAGGAGCTGTCGGTCGCCCAGCTGGCGGAGATCCGGGACGAGTTCGCGGCGGCGGCGGTACGGGCCGACGAGGCCGGGTTCGACCTGCTGGAGCTGCACTGCGCCCACGGGTACCTGCTGTCGTCGTTCCTGTCGCCGCTCAGCAACCGGCGGACGGACGAGTACGGGACCGACCGGCTCAAGTTCCCGCTGGAGGTGTTCGACGCGATCCGCGCGGTGTGGCCGGCCGGTAAGCCGATGTCGGTCCGCATCTCGGCGACCGACTGGTACCCGGGCGGCAACGACGCCGAGGACGCTGTCGAGATCGCGCGGGCCTTCGCCGCGCACGGTGCCGACGCTGTCGACGTGTCGACGGGGCAGGTGCTGGCCGCGGAGCGCCCGGCATACGGCCGCTCGTACCAGACGCCGTACGCGGACAAGATCCGTAACTCGGTCGACGGGCTGCCTTCGGTCATCGCGGTCGGCGCCATCTCGTCGTACGACGACGTCAACTCGATCCTGCTGGCCGGCCGGGCCGACCTGTGCGCCCTCGGCCGGGTCCACCTCTATGATCCACACTGGACACTGCACGCCGCCGCCGAGCAGGGGTACCCGCTGACGTGGCCGGACCAGTACAAGGCGGGCAGCCGGAAACCGCAGACCGGCCGGACCGACGGGCCGAAGCCCCGGCTGGAACTGCTCCGGAGTAACGATTCGGGCACGCGGCATCACCGCTGGCGCCCCGGTACCTCCTGAACTGCCGGGAATGCGCAGCAGGGAATCATCAGCTTCACCGTCTGGGGGATGGCATCCGCGGCCGGCTACCAGTTAAGTTGTCGCCGATGCGATGGGGTGCGGCGCGCGAGGGTAGACCCGAGGGGGAGAAGTGAACGAGCAAGCCGTGTTCGCTGGCTTCGCGAACCCGGTGGACCCCAGTCCCGCCGAGCTGCGCACCTGGGCCTACGACCCCAACTCCGTGGCACTGGCCGGCCTGCCGCCGGACTGGGACCTGCTGGTCGCCCAGGACTCGCTGATCGCCACGCTGTACGACCTGGCAGCGGACCAGGCGTGCCCGGCGCGGCGGTTCGCGCTGCACTGCATGTACATCTACACCGCCGACGCGGTCCGTACCGACTTCCGGGCCCACCCGAAGCGGAAGCTGAAGAAGCTGATCGACCGGGCCGGGGGCCTGCAGGACGAGAACCTGCGGATCTGGGCCGCCAACGCCCAGGCGCTGATGAGCAACCCCGAGCTGTTCGACTACGCCGAGTGGTGCCAGGGCGGGCTCGTGCGTAAACCGCGCCGGCTGCTCACCTAGTAACAGGAAAAAGAGAAAGCGGGCGAGGCCTAGAGCGGCCCCGCCCGACGCCGAGGCCACGGAAAACCGGCGTCGGCGTTGCCCGGCACGAACGGCCGGGTTCCGGCGCGCGCACCGCGCCGGACACCAGTGTTTACTTGTTGCCGCCAGCCATCTTGTTGATGGCGTCCTTGGCAGTGTCGGCGCCCTTGTTGATCTGGTCGCTGTACTTGCCCCCGGTCTTGTCATCGACCATGTTGGCGCCCTTGTCGATCACGTCTCCGGCCTTGTCGGCCATGTTGCCCATCGCGCCACCGGCTTTGTCCTGCATCTCGCCGGCCTGATCCTGGACGTTCTCCTGGGTTTCGGACGCTTTGTCCTTCGCCCCGCCCAGCATTTCCTCGGCCTTCTTCTTGATGTCGTCGAACACGCCCATAACGCCTCTCCCCCATAACGGCTAGGGCAGTATGCCCTTTTTGCCCGCCAGCCAAGTATAGGCTCGGAGCCAGGCCCCAGGCGGCAGATCCATGAAGATCTTTCATGAGTACCCGTTCATGAGTACCCGCCGCAGGAAGCCCGGAAACGCACACAGCGGCCACGCGTGTGCGCAGCCGCTGTGTGTGGGACGGTCTAGCGGGCCTCGGGGGACCTCCGGGGGCGCCAGACCACGAGTGCGGTCTCCTGGCTCGGAACGACGGACCGGCGGGCGAAACCGGGATGCAGCGCGGCCAGCTCCGTGGCCCGCCGCTCGGCGTCCAGCAGCGCCGCCTCCGTGGCCGCCAGGCGGCGCTGGAGCTCGTCGACCATGTTCTCCAGGTCGATGATGCGCTTGATGCCCGCCAGGTTGACGCCGTCCTCCTGGCTCAGCCGCTGGATCTCACGGAGCAGGTCGACATCCCGCGCGCTGTACCTGCGGCCGCCGCCAGGTGCACGGCCAGCCTCGACCAGCCCCAGCCGGTCGTACTGCCGGAGGGTCTGCGGGTGCATCCCGGCCAGCCGCGCGGCGACCGAGATGATGTACACCTTGGCGCTAGTGCTCACGGCGACGCACCTCCGCATCGAGGGTAGCCCGGTCAGCCGGTGGAGTGGCTGCCGAGAACTCCGCGAGGGCCTTGCGCGCCTCCTCACTGAGCACGGCAGGGACCTCGATCTCCACGGTCACCAGCAGGTCACCCGCCGAGCCGTCACGGCGCTGGATGCCCTTGCGGCGCACCCGCAGCGTCCGCCCGCTCGGCGTACCCGGCGGCATCCGGAGCGTCACAGTGCCGTCGAGGGTCGGGACCCGCAGATCGGTACCGAGGGCGGCCTCCGCGAAGGTCACCGGCACCGTCAGGGTCAGGTCGTCACCAGAGCGGCCGAACAGCTCGTCGGGCTGCACCCGGATCAGCACGTACAGGTCGCCGGGCGGGCCGCCGCGCTCGCCGGGCTCACCGCGCTCCTTCAGCCGGATGCGCTGGCCGTCGGCCACGCCGGCCGGGATGCGGACGTTGAGAGTGCGGGTCTTGGTGACCCCGCCCGTGCCGTGGCACTCCACGCACGGCTCGTCGACGATCGTGCCCACGCCCTGGCAGTCCCGGCACGGCTCGGCCATGCTGAACGCGCCCTCCGACCGGGTCACCAGGCCACGGCCGCCGCAGGTGGGGCAGGTCCTGGGGCTCGTACCCGGCTTCGCGCCCGAGCCGTGGCACACGTCGCACGTGCCGGGCGAGCGCAGGGTCAGCGGCAGGGTCGCGCCCCGGGCAGCCGAGTCGAAGTCGAGCAGCAGCTCGGCCTCGACGTCCCGGCCACGCGCTGGACCCGTCCGGCGCCGGGCCGCCCCGCCACCGAACAGGTTGCCGAACAGGTCACCGAAGCCACCGCCAGTGAAACCCGAGAAGTCCTGCTGCTGGACGCGCGGGCCGCCGGTACCGCTGCGGAACGCCCCGCTGCCGAACAACGACCGCAGCTCGTCGTACTCCTTGCGCTTGGCGTCGTCCGAGAGCACGTCGTAGGCCTCGGAGACCTCCTTGAACCGGTTCTCCGCCTCGGCGTTGCCCGGGTTGTGGTCCGGGTGCAGCTCACGGGCAAGCGAACGGTACGCCTTCTTGATCTCGTCGGCGGAGGCGCTCTTCGACACCTTGAGTACGGCGTAGAAGTCCTTCTCCAGCCAGTCCTTGGAACTCAACGAGCGCCTCCCTCCGATCTACTCTGCGTTGTTGCCCTCGGCGTCAGCCGGGTCGGCCACGGCCACCATCGCCGGGCGGAGCAGACGCTCGCCGAGCAGGTACCCCCGGCGCATCACATCCACACAGGTCGGCTCGGTCACCTCGGGCGAGGTGAAGTGCGCGACCGCCTCGTGCCGGGTCGGGTCGAACGGGTCGCCCTTCTCGCCGAAGGACACCAGCCCGAACTTCGTCACCGCGCCCGTGATCTGCTCGGCGACCGAGCCGAACGGGCCGACGAGGTCGCCGTGGTCACGGGCCCTGTCCAGGTCGTCGAGGATCGGCAGCAGCGCGGCGAGCACCGCACCGGTCGCCTGCTCCGCGACCACGCCACGGTCACGGTCGACCCGCTTGCGGTAGTTCGCGTACTCCGCGGTGACCCGCTGGAGGTCCCTGGTCAGCTCGTCGAGCGCGGCCTGCATGACAGCGCCGTTCTCGCCAGCCTCGTCGGTGACCTCGATGTTCTCGGTGTTGTCAGGTGCCACTGTGCTCTCCTCGACGGGAGCGGGGGCCCCCGCGGACGGCTTGGCGCCGTCCGCGGAGACCCTGCGCTTGTCGCGAATCACGACGGGCTCCTGCTCCCGGTCAGTCACTTCTTCTTCTCGTCGTCGATGACCTCGGCGTCCACCACGTCGTCCGCGTCCGGAGCGGTGGTACCGGGGCCGCCTGCCTGCTGGCCGGGGCCGGCCTCGCCTGCGGCCTGGCTGGACGCGTACATCGCGGCGCCGGCCTCCTGCGAGAGCTTCGACAGCTTCTCGGTGGAGGACTTGATCGCCTCGATGTCGGTGCCGCCCAGCACGCCGCGCAGCTCACCGAGGGCGTCGTTGATCTCCGACTTCTTGTCCTCGGGGACCTTGTCGCCGTTCTCCGCGATGAACTTCTCGGTCTGGAACACCAGCGAGTCGGCCAGGTTACGGGTCTCGGCGTCGTCGCGGCGCTTCTTGTCGTCCTCGGCGTGCTCCTGGGCGTCGCGCATCATGCGCTCGATGTCATCCTTCGGCAGCGCGGAGCCGCCGGTGATGGTCATCTTCTGCTCCTTGCCCGTGCCCAGGTCCTTGGCGTGCACGTTCACGATGCCGTTGGCGTCGATGTCGAACGTGACCTCGACCTGCGGGATGCCCCGCGGGGCCGGCGGCAGGCCGGTCAGCTCGAACGTGCCGAGCGCCTTGTTGTACGCCGCGATCTCCCGCTCGCCCTGGAAGACCTGGATCAGCACCGACGGCTGGTTGTCGGCGGCGGTCGTGAAGATCTCCGAGCGCTTGGTCGGGATCGTGGTGTTGCGCTCGATCAGCTTGGTGAAGATGCCGCCCTTGGTCTCGATGCCCAGCGACAGCGGGGTCACGTCGAGCAGCAGGACGTCCTTCACCTCACCCTTGAGCACACCGGCCTGCAGGGCTGCGCCGACGGCGACGACCTCGTCCGGGTTGACGCCCTTGTTGGGCTCCTTGCCGCCGGTCAGCTCCTTGACCAGGTCGGTCACGGCGGGCATCCGGGTGGAACCGCCGACCAGGATCACGTGGTCGATGCCGGACAGCGGGATGCCCGCGTCCTTGATCGCCTGGTGGAACGGCGCCTTGCACCGGTCGAGCAGGTCCTGCGTCATCCGCTGGAACTCGGCCCGGGTCAGGGTCACGTCCAGGTGCAGCGGGCCGTCGGGGCCAGCCGTGATGTACGGCAGGTTGATGCCGGTCTGCGGGGTGGCCGACAGCTCGATCTTGGCCTTCTCCGCGGCTTCCTTGAGCCGCTGCATGGCCATCTTGTCCTTGCCCAGGTCGATGCCGTGCTGACCCTGGAAGGTCTTGATCAGGTGAGCGATGATCCGCTCGTCCCAGTCGTCGCCACCGAGGTGGTTGTCGCCGGCCGTGGACTTGACCTCGACCACGCCGTCGCCGACCTCGAGGAGCGACACGTCGAAGGTGCCGCCGCCCAGGTCGAAGACCAGGATGACCTCGTCGTGCTTGTCCATGCCGTACGCCAGGGCCGCGGCGGTCGGCTCGTTGACGATCCGCAGCACGTTGAAGCCGGCGATCTCACCGGCCTCCTTGGTGGCCTGGCGCTGCGCGTCGTTGAAGTACGCCGGGACGGTGATCACCGCGTCGGTGACCGGCTCGCCCAGGTACGCCTCGGCGTCGCGCTTGAGCTTCATGAGCACCCGCGCGGAGATCTCCTGCGAGGTGTACGGCTTGCCGTCGATGTCGACTGTCCAGTCGGTGCCGACGTGCCGCTTCACGGACCGGATCGTCCGGTCCGGGTTGGTTACTGCCTGCCGCTTGGCGACCTCGCCGACGAGAACCTCACCGTTCTTCGCGAACGCCACGATGGACGGGGTCGTCCGCGACCCTTCCGCGTTGGCGATCACGGTGGGCTCGCCGCCCTCCAGCACAGACATGCAGGAGTTTGTCGTCCCGAGGTCGATACCGACCGCACGTGCCATCTTCGCTTGCCTCCCAAGTTGAGTGGACCTCGCTCAATATTGCCAGACGATCGCGGACTGTCAAACCAGAGTTGAGTCACATGGGCGCAAGTTTTCAAGATCCAGTACCGTGATTTCGGTCAAACCTGCTGTCAGACCTGCATCTCGACGCGGAAGATGGGTGCTGTGACGGGGGCCGCAGAGAACGCCGAAGCGCTGATCGGGGCGCTGGCAGAGTTGCGCGCGGTCCTGAGGAACGTCCGGTTTCCGCTACCGGTGGACGGGGCCGGCGAGGCTGCCGAGAGCACCCGGGCACTCCGGGAACAGGTGGACGACTACCTGCTGCCGAGGCTGAAGCGGCTGGACGCGCCGTTGCTGGTGGTGGTGGGCGGCTCGACGGGAGCCGGCAAGTCGACCCTGATCAACAGCCTGGTGCGGGCCCCGGTGAGCGCTGCCGGTGTGCTCCGGCCGACCACCCGGGCACCTGTGCTGGTCAGCCACCCTGCGGACAGCCGCTGGTTCCGGGGGATCAACATCCTGCCGGGCATGTCGCGGGCGACCGGAATGGACACGGCCATGTTCCGCGCGATCAGGGACGAGGACGAGCGGCCGAATCCGGCGGCTCAGATCCACCTCGTCACGGCGACGGGGCTCACGCCCGGGCTCGCCTTCATCGACGCGCCCGATATCGACTCGCTGGTGGACAGCAACCGGCAGCTGGCCGGTCAGTTGTTCGCGGCCGCCGACCTGTGGCTGTTCGTGACCACGGCGGCCCGGTACGCCGACGCGATTCCGTGGGGGTTCCTGCGGGAGGCCGTGGAGCGGAACGTCGCGCTGGCCATCGTGCTCGACCGCGTACCAGCCGAAGCGATGGAGGAAGTGAGCGCGCACCTGCGGGAAATGCTGGCGGAGAAGGGACTCGGCGAGGAACAGTTCTTCGCGCTGCCCGAGTCCAGGCTGGACAACCACGGGCTGCTGAGCGAGGACGTCGTCCGGCCGGTCAAGGAGTGGTTCACGCAGCTCGCGCTGGATGCCCGGGGGCGGGCGGCCGTCGTGCGGCGGACGCTGGACGGGACGCTGCGGGCAGTACCTGGGAAGGTCGAGGCGCTGGCGGTGGCCGCCGGGGGGCAGCTCGCGTACGCCGAGAAGACGAACGCCCGGGTGGACGCGGCCTACGCGGAGGCTGTGGAGGGGATCCGGCGCGATGTGGAGGCCGGGACCGTGCTGCGCGGCGAGGTGCTGGCGCGGTGGCAGGAGATCGTCGGTACCGGGGAGCTGCTGAGGGCTGTGCAGGCCCGGGTGGGCCGGTGGCGTGACCGGGTGACGGGCGCGTTCACGGGGAAACCGGTGAGCGGCGAGCCGCTGCGGGAGGCGCTGACCAGCGGCGTGGCGGCAATGATCATCGCGGGTGCCGCGGAGGCTGAGGACGAGCTGCGGGGGCTTTTGTCGTCGGAACAGGCTCCGGCTCCGGTCACCGCGGCGCACGCGGAGCGCGTGGTGCGGGACTGGCAGGGGACTGTGCTGGAGCTGGTACGCAAGGAAGGTGCCAGCAAGCGGGGCATGGCCCGGGTGGCTGCCTACACGGTGAACGCGACCGGGCTGCTGGTGATGATCGCAGTCTTCACGGCTACCGCGTTCATCCCGACCGGCGCGGAGATCGGAGTGGCGGCCGGCACGACGGTTGTCGGGCAGAAGCTGCTCGAAGCCATCTTCGGGGACCAGGCCGTACGGCAACTGGCGGGGAAGGCCCGGGAGGACCTGCTCCGGCGGATCCGCGAACTGTACGAGGCGAGGAAGAAGCCGTACGTGGTGGAATCGCCGGTCGTGGGGGCCGAGGTGCTGCGGAAGGCTGGGGGCGCGGTGGAAGAGGCGCGGCTCGCTTGGGGTACCGGAAAATGAAGCCGAGGCCGAGACCCACGCAGCTGGCGGCGCGGCTGACCGCACTGGGCACTTTCTGTGGCCTGGTCGAAGGGCGCGTGCCGGACGAGCGGCTGGCGGGAGCGAAAGAACTCCTGGAACGGGCCGGGCAGCGGCTCGACATGTCCAAAGAACACACTGTGGTGGCGCTGGCCGGGGCTACGGGTAGCGGAAAGTCCAGCATGTTCAACGCGATTGCTGGATTGGAGTTGTCCGATGTGGGCGTACGGCGGCCGACGACGTCGCGAACCAGTGCTGTCGTGTGGGGGCCGGACGGCTCGGGTGAACTGCTGGAATGGCTGAGAATTCCGGTGTGGCACGCACGGGAGACCGTGCTGGACGCCGAAGAGCAGGCGGCATTGCGTGGTTTGATTCTGCTGGATCTGCCCGATTTCGATTCCGTGGAAGACGAGCACAGAGAAGAAGCCGAGCGACTGCTGGCAAAGACTGATCTGGTGGTGTGGGTACTCGATCCGCAGAAATACGCGGACACTGTGCTGCACCAGAAGTATCTGGCGCGGTTTGCTCAGCATCGGGATGTTGTAGTTGTCGCTTTGAACAAGGTGGACACTCTCCATTCGGAGGCGGTCGGGCGGGTTGTCGGTGACCTGCGGGGGTTGCTGGAGAACGATGGGCTGGGTGCCGGCGTTCCGGTGATTGCCGTTTCTACGCGGAACAAGAACGGACTGCCGGAGCTGCGCGGGTTGCTGGAGAAGGCTGTTGCTGCCAAGCGGTCGGCACAGGCCAGGATCGCCGCCGATGTCGACGGTGTTGTGGCTGAACTGAGCGACCTGGTGGGTGGGCCGGTCAGGGATGTCGACGATTTTCTGGTGCGACGTTTGAATTCTGCGCTTGCGGCTACGGCGGGAGCTGAGACGGTCGCGCATGCGGTGGCGGAGTCCTATCACCGGCGTGGGCTGAGAATGGTGGGATGGCCGCCGTTTCGCGTGAGAGGCCGTGATCCGTTGAAGCGGCTGGGGTTGAGGGCAGGGAGAGCAGAGGGAGAAAGAGGAGCTGGGCGGAGTTCTTTGCCTGAGCCCTCGAAAGCCCGGCGGGCCAGTGCGACGCTGGCTATGCGGGAATTGGCTGCTGACGCTGCAGCTGAGATGCCTGCGCCTTGGCCTGAGGCTGTACTGAAGGCAGCCCAGTCGGAGGAAGCGGAACTGCCGGACGCGCTTGATCGTGCGGTTTCTTCTTTTGAGCCGGTCGAGCGTACGCCAGTGTGGTGGCGGCTGGCCGGTGGACTGCAATGGCTCTTCACTCTGGGTGTGCTGGGTGGGATCTGCTGGTTCTTGGCCTGGATTTATGTGGATGTACCGGCGGTGCGTAATCCATTGTGGCTGGTTGGTGGATGCTTTGTTGCCGGGGTGCTGGTGAATGTATTGGCCCGGCCATTGCTGCGGGTGGGGGCTAGGCGGGTGCGGCACCGGGTCCTGAGAGAGATCGCGGAAGCTGTCGACCGGGTCGCGGAGATGCGGGTGGTGGCGCCGGTGCGGCGGGAGCTGGGGAGGTATGAGAGGGCTGTGGGGGCTTTGGGGGATGCTCGGTGAGGTTAGGTGAGTTGAGGGTTCGGGGTTTTGGGGCTTGTTTGTTTCCGTGGTGATGTGGGCTGTTCGCTGGTGATGTGATGTCGCCGGGGGAAGGGGCCCCNCCCCCCACCCCTCCTCCCCCTGTGTTTCGCGCTCCGGCCGGCCTGGGGCGCGTCCGCAGCTGACCCGCCGGGATAGGTATCACCTACCCGCGAGCCCAGGCATCACTCCAGTCAGCCCACACCGATGGCACCCTCCGCCACCACACCTGACGGTCCCGCCACCACAGGCCAGCCCGGTCCCTGGTTATCCAGGCTCATCGTTAAGCCGCTCATCCAGGCAATCAGCGCCCGGCTGCTTATGCCTCCCTCATCCACTCCTCACATCTGCCCTCGCACCACCGTCCCGCCTCACGCCCGCGTTTCGCGCCGCCGGATCCGCCGCTTTCCCTTGATCCTTCGTGCCCTCGGTGTCCGCAGTTTCCTGGGCGGAATGCCGCTGGCGATGGCCTGCCCAAGCAGGTCCGCCAGGGCGTATTCGGGATCGTCGGCCAGTGCGCGGTCGAGCGCCACGACCGCTAGTGATCCCTGGCCTGCCGTGTACGCCGCATAGGCCAGCAGCGTCGCCGCCGGTGCCCCTCTGCCGCGCTCGGCCCGGCGCGTCACATCGGCCCAGAGTGGTAGGTGCTGATCCTGTGGACGCAGCTCTATGAGGCGCCAGGCCGCGTCGCGGATCTCGGTGAACAGGAGCAACCCGAGCAGCCAGGCCGTTTCGTCGGTGGTGAGCGTTCCACCGGTGTAGTACCGGCTCAGCGCCACTTCGAGAAGCGCGGCCCCTTCCATGATCAGTCCCTTGCGCCCGCCTGGTTTGGCGAGCCGGGCGATCATGCGCGTCTCCGCAGTGCCGGAAGCTTCTTTCATGCCTGGCTCCGGTACTGGCTCGACGCTTGCCTCCAGCTCCGCCCGGCTGGCGAGTGCGACCTGCCCGGCCAGCGTGGCCTCGGCGGCCGCGACCGTCGTGTCGGGCTCGTGTACCCGCCCTTCCGGTGGACAGCAGCTGGCTTCCGGGCAGTCGTACGAGTAGTAGCGGCCGTCGGTCAGCCGGAGGGCTTCCAGTACGGGGATCTTGCGGCCGGCCAGTGCTTCGCGTGCCGTGGCGAGCCGCGGCGTGACGGCGGCTTCGGTGCCGTAGCCGATCAGGATCGTCGTGTCGGGATGCTGCCGGGCGGTGACTGCCGCGAGGCTGGCCAGTGCTTCGTGTTCGCAGGCTGGCAGGTCGGCTCGTGCCGCGAACTGGAGGTGACCGTCCTTCACGCCGATCACGACGAGGCTGTCGGACGGGTGGAAGCCGAGCATGTAGGGCACGGCTGCGAGTAGTTCGCCGGGTTGGTTGACTCGAAGCATGGGTACCAGAGTGGCGGGGTTTTCGGTTCGCTGGAAGTGGTCCATTTTGTACTGTGGATAACTGGTGCCGCTTCCCGTTGACCTGGGAAAAGTTATCCACAAGGCCGGAAAGTCGTTCCGGCACTGACCAGCGCGCCCGGCTGCGGGGCTCCTCAGGCGCCCGCTAACACGCGTTCCCGCTTCCTCTCACACGCAACTTCCCAAGCCACCGCTCCCGGTAAACCCGCAGTACCCCTACTCCTCTCCTCCCGCGATCCGATCAGCCCGGGAGTAAACGTTCATCGACGTCCCGCGGAGGAATCCCACGAGGGTCAGCCCGAGTTCGTTCGCGAGGTCGACGGCGAGGGTGCTGGGCGCCGAGACAGCAGCCAGGAGCGGGATGCCGGCGAGCGCGGCCTTCTGGGTCAGCTCGAAGCTGGCCCGGCCGCTGACCATGAGGATGTGGCTGGTCAGGGGCACGTGGCCGGAGCGGAGCGCCCAGCCCAGTACCTTGTCGACGGCGTTGTGCCTGCCCACGTCCTCACGGACGCAGAGGAGTTCACCGCTGGCGGTGAAGAGGCCGGCCGCGTGGAGGCCTCCGGTGCGGTCGAATGCTTTCTGCCGCTCGCGGAGCCGGTCGGGGAGGCTGCTCAGTGTTTCCGGGGTGACGGTCAGCTGGTCTTTCTCGACCGGGTACACGGAAGCGATTCTCACCGCGTCGATGCTGGCCTTTCCGCAGGTGCCGCAGGAGCTGGACATGTAGAAATGCCGGGTCGGGTCGGTGACGGGTGCTGGGACACCGGCCCGGAGGCTTACCTCGAGGACATTGAGATTGGTGTCCATGCAGTGTTTCGCGCCCGCCACGTCGGCGCCGCTCGTGATGATTCCTTCCGTCAGCAGGAATCCGTGTGCGAGGTCGACGTCGTCGCCTGGTGTGCGCATGGTGACGGCGAGCGGGGAGCCGTCGACGCGGATTTCCAGGGGTTCCTCGACGCTGAGTGTGTCTGGCCGCCTGCTGGTTTTCCCGTTGTCGATGCGGACCACTGGCCGCCGATCTGTCACCCTGCCCATGTGGGAACGATATCTGCCGTGGTGGTGCTGGCCGGTGGCTCGGGCCGGCGGCTGGGGGGCCAGGACAAGGCCGCGCTGGTGGTCGGCGGCCGGACGCTGCTGGAGCGGGTCCTGACTGCCTGCGGGCACGCTTTCCCGGTCATCGTCGGCCCTGAGCAGCAGGGCGGCCCCGTCGCCGCTATCGAGTCCGGCCTGCGCCGGCTTTCCCCAGATACTTCCCCCAGTAATGCCCAGGGCGGCGATCTGGTCGCTGTCGTCGCGGTGGACCAGCCATTCCTGACCAGAAAATCCTTGGATGTACTGGCGGAGGCCGCCAGCGGATTCGACGGCGCGATCTACGCCGACGACAACGGCAATCCGCAGTGGTTGTGTGGCGTGTGGCGTGTGACCGCACTCCGTGCAGCGGTCTCCGCGTCCCCGTCCGAGAACGCGGCACTCCGGCCGATTCTCAGCGGCTTGCGGCACAACACGATCCGGAGCGCCGCCTATCCGCCGCCCTGGCTCGACTGCGACACACCGGAACAGCTCGCACTGTGCCGCCGGCTCGCTGAAGCTTCTGGTGATACGGCTGCTGGTACTTCTGGCGGCTAGGCCGCCAGGTCGCTGCCCGGCAGCCCGGTACCGAGCTCGGCCAGCACGTCCGTGTTCAGCTCGTAGGCCAGCGCGGTCTCGGTGATGATCCGCTGCTGCTCCTCGGCCGTCCACGGCGCGGCGTCGAGCGCGTCCCGGTACTGGATCTTGAATGCCTTGAGGTCGCCGATCTCCGGGAAGTCGTAGAAGGCCACGCCGCCGGTGGTGAGCCCGTAGGTCCTGGCCACGGACTTGCGGATGAACTGGCCGCCCGACAGGTCCCCGAGGTACCGCGTGTAGTGGTGCGCGACGAACCCCCCGGGCCAGCCGAAGCAGACCTCCCGCAGCCGGGCACAGTACCGCTCCGTCGACGCGCTCGCCGTGATCTGGCCGGCCCAGCCGTCGCCGAGCAGGTACGCGAGGTCGGCTTCGAGCGCGGGAAGCCGGTCCAGCTCCGGTACCGCGAAGACGCTGGCGACCGGGTCGCGGCGCATCACGGCAGCGGCTTCTTCCAGGACCACGTACGCGAAGTAGTGCTGGGCCACCATCTCCGCGTACTGCCCGAGGCTGAGCTGGCCGCGCATCAGCGCTTCGAGGTAGGCCGTGCTTTCGGCCTTCTGGTGGTCGGACCAGGTCGCGGCGCGCAGATCAGCGGAGAACATCGGATTGCTCCTTACGAAGGGGTAATCCGAGTCTGTGGGGGTATGCCCCAGCCTGTCAAGGTTTTCCCGACAACTTGTCGGTAAGGCTCCGGACTCTGTCCGACCAGCCGGCTCGCATGGCCGCCGGAAAGCTCAGTGCTCCCCTTCGCCCCTGGCCGGCACGCCGAGCTGGCGGCACGCCTCGTGGTACATCCGGGTCACCTCGGTGCGGATCTCGGGCCGTTCCGTGAGGGTGTGCGCCCACGGGATCCGGACCGCGACGGTCGCGTCGCCGGTGGTCACCTCGAAGTCGATGCCCTCGCCGTCGAGGCCGGTCATCTCGGCCCTTGCCGCCTCGGGCACGCCGCCCAGCGCCCGGCAGATCAGCACCGAGTCCTCGGCGTGATCGGCGTTCATGTGCCGCTGCACGGCGGCGATGATCTCGGGCGAGAACGGGTTGGTCACGTCGACTCCTCAGCACCGGCCGGACACGGGATCAGTGGCGAACAGGCAGGGCTCACGGTGCCTCCAGGAGTTCCGGATGGCGGATGCCCGGATGCCCGGATGGAAGTGCCTTGCGCAGTACCCACCAGCTCACGGCCAGGCACACCGCGATCAGCGGCCACGTGAGGATCACCCGGGCGGCCGTGAGCGCCACCAGCTGGTCGGCCGCCCACAGTGGCACGAACACCAGCAGCCGCAGCACGTACTGCCCGACCCACACCCAGCTGGCCCGCGAGTAGGCCCGCAGCAGCGCGGGATCCCGCCTCCACCTGGTCTTCTGGCCGAGGGCCGCGCCCGCGATCACGCCGAGCAGCGGCCAGCGGATCACGATGCTGATCGTCCAGCCGAGCGCGCTGGCCGCGTTCGACGCGATCTGGATGAGGAAGAAGTCGGAGGCCCGGCCGGTGTACAGGGCGATCAGCGCCGACACGCAGACGGCGAAGGCCCCGATCAGCACCGCCCGGGGCTTGGCGCCCTGCCGCAGCCGCCACAGCGCGACGCCGCCGGCTGCGGCCAGTGCCGTGAGGGCACCCCAGCCGATGGAGTTGCCGGTCAGCAGCCAGCCGGCCGCGAAGGCCAGCGGCGGGATGGTCGCGTCCACCGCACCAGACCGGCCACCCAGCAAAGAGGCCAGAGACTCAGACACCTGCACCTCCTTCGGCCGCCTGGCGAGGCGAGCCTAGCCTAAGTTTTTCCCTACGGCTAGTCGGAAGAAGCCTGATACCCACCCGGTGACACGTACTGTCACCGGCCGGGAAAAGTACGCCCGACCAGGCCGGACACTCCCGGCCACGCTGACAGGAACAGCCCGGCGCCACCGGCCCCGGTGACCCCTCGTGACCCCGGGTAACCCTGAGCAGCCCCCGCGTTCCCCTCCCGCCAGCCTCGGGCACCCCGGCCCGCCAAGGCAAGCATCGGCGTCACACCTGCCCGCTCGGGGGCCCGCACCACATCCGCCGAACCAGACCCGGCACGCGGACAAGCCTGGCTCTGAAGACCGAAACCCAGAACGCGAGCACAGGCCGGCACCCGAACACGGCCTGGAACCCGAAGGGGTCAGCGCGCCTCGAGCCGGATCACGATCGCCTTCGACGTAGGAGTGTTCGACCCTGTCGCCACCGAGTCCAGTGGCACGAGGACGTTGGCCTCCGGGAAGTACGCGGCTGCGCATCCGCGCGGCGTCGGGTACGCGACGGCCCGGAACGACTCGGCTCGCCGTTCCCCGTCCGGCCACTCCGACACGATGTCCACAAGGGACCCGTCCGCGACCCCGAACGAGGCCAGGTCCTCCGTGTGGGCGAACACGACCCGCCTGCCGCCCTTGATGCCCCGGTACCTGTCGTCGAGCCCGTAGATCGTGGTGTTGTACTGGTCGTGGCTCCGCAGCGTCTGGAGCAGCAGCCGCCCCTCCGGTACGTCGATGACCGTCATCGGTGACGTCGTGAACTGCGCCCGCCCGTCCGGCGTGTTGAACGACCGCGAGTCGCGCGGCGGGTGCGGGAGGGTGAAGCCGGCCCCGTCGAGCCGTTCCTCGTAGTTCTCGAAGCCGGGGATCACGCGGGCGATCCGCGCCCTGACCTCCCGGTAGTCGTGCTCGAACTCCCGCCACGGAATGTGGTCGCCGAGGGTGGCCGCCCCGAGCCGGGACACGATCGCGACCTCGGACAGCAGCAGGTCGGAGGCGGGCTTGAGGCGTCCCCGCGAGGCGTGCACGCAGCTCATCGAGTCCTCGACGGTCACGAAGCCTGCCGGGTCGGCCTCGGTACGGCCCAGGCAGGGCAGGATCAGCGCGGTCTCACCGGTCACCACGTGCGAGCGGTTGAGCTTCGTCGAGATGTGGGCCGTCAGGGTGCACGACCGCAGAGCCGCCTCGGTGAGCTCGGTGTCCGGCGTGGCGGAGGCGAAGTTGCCGCCCATCCCCACGAACACCTTCACGCGGCCGTCGCGCATCGCCCGGATGGTGTCCACAGTGTCGTGGCCGGTCTCCGCGGGTACCGGGAAATCGAACTCCTTGCCCAGAGCCGGACCCCAGGCCGGCACCCGCTCCCAGACGCCCATCGTGCGGTCGCCCTGGACGTTGGAGTGGCCGCGCACCGGGCAGAGGCCGGCACCCGGCTTGCCGATCATGCCGCGCAGGAGCTGGACGTTGACGACCTCCTGGATCGTCGCGACCGCGTCCTTGTGCTGCGTGAGGCCCATCGCCCAGCAGGCGATCGTGGCCTCGCTCTCCGCGAACATCCGGGCAACGTCCTCGATCTGCGCGCGGCCCAGCCCGGTCGCGTGCTCGACCTTCGCCCAGTCCACCTCGCGGACGTTCGCCGCGTAGGACTCGAAACCGGTCGTGTGCCGCTCGATGAACTCCCGGTCGGCGTGCTCCAGCAGCAGCGACCCGATCGCCTGGAACAACGCCAGGTCCCCGCCCACCTTGATCTGGAGGTACACGTCGGACAGGGCGGTGCCCGCGCCCACCACGCCGCCCGTGTGCTGCGGGTTCTTGAAGCGGATCAGCCCGGCCTCCGGTAGCGGGTTCACCGAAATGATCTTCGCGCCGTTCCGCTTCGCGATCTCCAGCGCGGACAGCATCCGGGGATGGTTGGTGCCGGGGTTCTGCCCGACGACCACGATCAGCCCGGCCCGGTGGATGTCCTCAAGGGACACACTGCCCTTGCCGATCCCGATCGTCGCGTTCAGCGCGCTGCCCGAGGACTCGTGGCACATGTTCGAGCAGTCCGGCAGATTGTTGGTGCCAAAGGCCCGGGCGAAGAGCTGGTACAGGAAAGCGGCTTCGTTGCTGGTCCGGCCCGACGTGTAGAAAGCGGCCTGGTCAGGGCTTTCAAGCTTGTTCAGTACCGAGGCCAGCAGGCTGAACGCCTCGTCCCACGCGATCGGCGTGTAGTGCGAGGCGCCGGGCCGCTTGACCATCGGCCGGGTGATCCGGCCCTGCTGGCCCAGCCAGTAGTCCGACTTGCCGGCCAGGTCGTCGAGGGAGTGCTGCTCGAAGAACTCCCGCGTCACCCGGCGCAGGGTCGCCTCCTCGGCGACGGCCTTCGCGCCGTTCTCACAGAACTCCGCCGGGGACCGGTGGCCGCCACTCTCCGGCCACGCGCACCCAGGGCAGTCGAATCCGTGCTTCTGGTTCACGCGGGCCAGGGTCAGCGCCGTCCGCCGGACCCCCATCTCCGCGTACGCGGCCTTCAGGCCGGCCACGACGCCCGGCACACCGGCCGCGACGTCCTTCGGCGGGCCAACCCGCAGGTCACGGTCACCGGGATCGTTCGCGGGAGCCTTCTTCGCCATGCCTGCGAGCGTACTGGTGCCGCCCGGGCGGACCCGCGCAACCGGTACCAGTGGCGGATGGAGCCGAACAGCCCGCTACTGCTCGGTTAGGGTTGTCGCCATGCTCTACGACGACGCTGACAACGTTGACCTCAAGGCCAAGGTCACGACCGCGTGGCAGGAGTTCACCCGGGCCCTCGCCCGGGCGCTGCCCACCCTGCCCGCGGGGGTCCGGCTCGACCTCACTCTCGACCCGACAGCCTCGGGTACCGGGGAGGCCATCTACGAGATCAACGTGATCACCGGCCCGGACGGGCTCGCCGGGTACGCGGTGGGCAACGCCAGCCTCCCCGAGGGCTTCCGCCTCGACCGGGTCGCCGTGGGCAACATGATCGAGCTGGGCTGGTCGCCGCCCGGCGTCGTCGAGGGTTCCGGGGCCAACTTCGGGCTCCACGCGAAGCCGGAGGAGGCCGAGCAGCTCGCCGGGCTGCTGAGCCGGACCATGCGGGACGTGTACGGCGCGCCGCACCCGGCGTTCCTCACCTACACCGTCCGCCCGCTCGCCGAGGAGATCGAGGCGGCACGGGAGGCTGGGCGGGAGGTCGAAGCCGGCCCGGCCCCGCTGGGCGGCGCCCGGCCAGCCCCGACCGTCCCCGAGGTACCGGCGACGGCCCAGGAAGGCGTGCTGACCAAGGCCCTCGAAGCCACCGCCGCCCTGCCATTGGCCGAGAAGGTCCGTACCGTCGTGGCGGCCCTCCTGAAGACCACTCCCGACAAGCTGGAAATCGACGAGGAGGGCGAGATCGGGGTCCGGGCTGGCTCGGCGATGGTGTTCGTCCGCGTGCACGACAACCCGGCCGTCGTCGACGTGTACTCGCCGATCCTCACCGAGATCAGCCCCGACGCGAAGCTGCACGAGCGGCTCGCCGAGCTGACCCGCCGGATGCCGATCGGCAGGCTCTACTGCACCGACCACACCGTCTGGGCCTCGGTACCCGTCTTCGGCCGCGACTTCCAGGCCACCCACCTCATGCTCGCCGTGCAGGTGATGATGGGCCTGGCCGACGAGCTCGACGACCGGCTGCACGGCGAGTTCGGCGGGAAGCGCTTCTTCGGCGAGGGCGACGTCCCGCACCGCAAGCCGCAGGGCGAGGAACGCACCGGGATGTACCTGTAAAGAGTTCTAGAGAGAGTCGACCAGCCGGCTGAGCACGATCATCGACCGGGTCTGCGTGATGAACTGCTCGCCGCGCAGCCGTTCGAGGGTCTGCTCCAGGTGCGCGATGTCCGCAGCCCGGATGTGGACCAGAGCGTCGGCCTCACCGGACACCGTGTAGGCGCCGACCACTTCGGGATGCCGTTTGACCGCCTCGGCGAGCTGCGCCGGGGTGGTCCGCCCCGTGCAGAACAGCTCGACGAAGGCCTCCGTCGTCCAGCCGAGCGCCGCCGGGTCCACCAGCGCCGTGAAACCCTTCACCACCCCGGTGGCCCGCAGCCGGTCGACCCGGCGTTTCACGGCCGGGGCTGACAGCGCGACCAGCGCCCCGATCTCCGCGTACGACTGCCGGGCATCCTCACTGAGCGCGGTGATGATCCGCCGGTCGATGTCGTCCATATTTTTCAAACTAGCTGACTGCAACCCTGCCGCGGGCAAGGGCGTGTTGCTGTCGTTCGACCGGCGGAGCGCCGGTGAAGACCAGGGGAGACAACGTCAGATGATGGTGCAGGAGTCGCCACCGGCTCAGGTGGCGGCACGGGGGTTCGAAGAGCTGTACGCGGCTCACTTCCACTCCCTGACCGTGCAGCTCTACGCCTACACCGGCGACATGGGCCACGCGCAGGAGGTTGTCCAGGAGGCGTTCTGCCGGGCGTACAGCCGGTGGAAGAAGATCGCCGAGTACGAGGACCCGGTGGCCTGGGTCCGCAAAGTCGCGTGGAACCTCGCCACCAGCCGCTGGCGGCGGGCGAGAACCGCGACGAACTTCCTCCGCGGGCAGCGGGAGGAGCACGTGTCCTCGCCCAGCCCCGATCGGGT
Organism: Longispora albida DSM 44784; assembly: GCF_000379825.1. Lineage (GTDB taxonomy): Bacteria > Actinomycetota > Actinomycetes > Mycobacteriales > Micromonosporaceae > Longispora > Longispora albida. The sequence continues at coordinate 28,888 of NZ_KB903818.1, read as the reverse complement.
GGCTCTCGCCAACGCGCTGAAGGCCCTGCCGGGCAACCAGCGCAAGGCTGTCGTCCTGCACTACCTGGCCGACCTCCCGATCAGCGACATCGCCCGCGAGCTCGGGTCCACCGAGAACACGGTCAAGTCCTGGCTGCACCGGGGGCGCATCGCCCTCGCTGCCCAGCTCATCGACAAGGAGCAGAACAATGTCTGACTTCGACAAGGAAGCCGAGCTGCACGGCCTGTTCGCCGCGTTCCGCAGCGAGAGCATCGAAGAGGTCACCCCGGCGGGCATGACCGCCGTGCAGAGCACCGTCCGGCACCAGCGCAAGGTCCGCAACATCGCCCTGAGCGCGCTGGCCATGATCATGGTGGCCGCTCCGGCCGCTGCGTTCGCCACACTCGACACCGGCGAGCCACACGCACCCCCGGCTCAGAACATCACTGCTTCTGCTGTACCGGAGCCGGACAACACCCCCGAGTACTCCCCCCAGCCGGCCCCGACGGCTTCGGCCAGCTCCCAGCCGCCGGTATCGCAGGTCCCGCCGCCGGACCCGCGGTCCGTCGACCTGAAGTCGGCGACGATCACGATGCCGGTGTGGCCGGGCGGCGCGCAGATCACGGACACCTGCAAGGCCGGGCCGTACACGTTCAAGGACGGCAGCGCGCTGATCGCCAAGCAGACCACCTGGGACGACTTCACCTACGTGCTCGGCACGCCGGTCTACGCCGAGCTCGACGGGCAGCCGGGTGACGAGATCCTGGTCAGGGTCACCTGCACCGGTGCCGGGTCCTTCCACCCCGTCTTCCTGCTCGGCCTCAAGCCGACCGCGGACAAGAAGCTGAACACGCTCGGCCCGGTCGTCCCGGCCCAGAACGGCAGGGCACTGGCGCTGGACTCCGAGGACCTGCGGGTGTCGGCCCGGACCGTCGAGGTCAGCATCCTCGGGCACTACTCGACCAACGGCGCCTGGTCGTTCAAGCAGGCACGCGGGTACCGCTACGACAACGGCGCCTTCCGCCAGGTCTCCGGTCCTGCGGGCTTCCCGGCGCCGCCGACGGCCATCGACAAGGTCGACTTCCGCAACACGAGCCTCAGCCTGGGGTGCCAGAGCAGTCGGTGCGCTCCGGCCAGGGTCCAGTTCGTCAACGGCACCGGCCAGGACATGACCAGCCTGTTCAACACGGACCGGAACGGGGAGCGTACCTTCCAGTACTCCGTCGGCTCGGTGACCCAGGCCAGCAACGGGATCGCCTTCGTGACCGTCAGCCGGACCTCCGAGAAGTACCCGGCCGAGGCGCGCACCAGCGTCTACGCGGTCCGGCTCGGCACCGACGGCATCGACGGCAACTACCTGGCCGGCTGGGAGGTCGTCGCGACCGGCATGAACGAGCTCCCCGGCGCTGGCGCGATCACCGGCATCGTCAGCCAGCAGGCCAAGGGTGCCGACCTGGAGGTCGTGGTGACCACGGCCGCCGGCCAGCAGACCCTTCTCTTCCGGGCGAAGCACGAGACGCTCTGGGAGATCGTCAAGTAACCGCAGCGCGGGTACACAGTGGAGGAAGGGCACCGGGCGCACCCGGTGCCCTTCCTTCGTTCACGGCCATCCCCGTGCCATCGATACTGAGAAGTATTCACATTCCTCTCTGCGGCCACTACCGTGCGGTAACACGCCTATGTGGAGAGGAGTACGTCGATGCGCTTCAAGCCACCCCTCGCCGCGATCGCGGTCGGCTTCCTGGCAGCGGCCGCGCTCGCGGCGCCAGGCAGCGCAGCACCCGCGCGCCCCGGCATCACCCCGCTACCAGCGAACCTGGAGCAGCAGCGCGCGGCGGAGGCCACCGCGCTGTACGGCAGCCCGGAGATCAAGCCCATCGAGCAGCGGAAGTCCAGTGTGCTCACGATGGGGGACAGCGAGATCTCCGGTGAGGGCGCCGGGAACTACGAGCCGGGTACCCACCAGGAGGGCAACTGGTGCGACCGGTCCAGGGACCAGGCCGTCTGGCGGCTGACCATCCCGGTCGACGTGCGGTACAACATCGCCTGCTCCGGCGGCTCGCCGGCCGACCTGGTCTACGGCTCGGGCTCGCACCAGTGGAACGAGCTGAACCAGGGCGAGAACCTCGCGATCAAGGCCCGCAACACCAGGGTCAAGCTGATCTGGGTCGTCGTCGGGGCCAACGGGGCCGGCAACATCGAGTTCGGGCCGGTCGCCACCGACTGCGTCAAGCGCCGGATCTTCTTCCAGGGCACGTGCTGGCCGACGTACACCGACGTGTGGAAGACGCGCGCCGAGCACACCCAGCAGGAGGTGGAGTGGGCGGTCAACAGCATCAAGCAGACCATGACCAACGCCGGCTACCTGCCGTCGGACTTCAAGATCTCCCTCATGGGGTACCCGAGCCCGATCAGCCCCGACGTCGAGGACAACCCGAACTTCCCCGGCTGGTACGCGGGCGGCTGCACGATCTACCTCGCCGACGCCGCGTTCGGCCGGAACAAGGCCGTCCCGATGTTCGAGACCGCCGAGCGTAAGGCGGCCATGAACACCGGCGTCATGTACCTCGACGCCAGCCGGCTCTTCCACGGTCACGAGGTGTGCACGGAGAACACCTGGGCGCTCGGCGTGTACATCGAGAACGGCAACATCTTCGACGAGAACGCCGCCCGGCAGTCGGCGCATCCCAACGCCCGTGGCCACGGCGCCTTCGCCGAGTGCATGAGCGCCTTCTACAACTCCGGCCTCCAGGTCGCGACCTGCGCCGACCCGGCCAGCACCGGCCACGGCCTGATCACTCCGGGGCTGATGGAGTTCAAGCAGCTCACGCAGGGCGGGCTGTGCCTGGACAGCGAGGCGTACAACTCGCGCTACGCCACCCAGCTGCTCTCGTGGGGCTGTCACGGCGGGCGCAACCAGGGCTTCTGGTACGACACCACCCGCACGTCGCTGCACGTCGAGCTGAACCACGACCGGTGCGTCGACGCCTCGGGCGGCATCGCCAGCGGCACCAAGGTGATCCTCTGGGACTGCCATGGCGGGGCGAACCAGAAGTGGACGCTCGACGCGGCCGGCCTGCACCCGGCCAGCCGGTCCGACCTGTGCGTCGCCTTCTCCAGCGCGACGGCCGGCTCCCACGCCAGGCTCACGCCCTGCACCGGGGCCCAGACCTGGAACACGGAGACCCGCAACTTCCCGAACCCGGCCGGCTACAACCACTCCGACTTCATCGGATCCAGGGTGTACTGACCGTACTGTCTGCTGAATCTGAGCCCGTCGCTATGCGGCGGGCTCAGTACTCATTCGTAGTGGTACCTGCACTGGGCGATACGAATCTCGTCACCCTCCACCTTGTAGACGAGACGATGTTCGTCTGTGATCCGCCTCGACCAGTAGCCGTGAAAGCCATGCTTCAGCGGCTCTGGCTTGCCGATGCCTTCATTGCCGTTGCGCTCGACGTCCTTGATCAGAGTGTTGGTCCGCCTGACAAGCTTGCGGTCCTGCTCCTGCCACCAGACATAGTCGTCCCAGGCACGCTCATCCCAGACCAGCTTCACTCCGACAGCTCCCGGACGATGCCTCCACCGTGCTCAAGGTTGTCGATCGCCGCAATGAGACGGCGGGCGTTGGCCGGACTGCGCAGGAGGTAAGCCTGCTCTTTGAGTGCCTGGTAGTCGTCCAGGGACACGATGACGACTGGTTCATGTCCTGCACGGGTAATGACGACCTCTTCCCGATCCTCTACGACCGAGTTGAGCGTTTCCGCATAGTTTTTGCGTGACTCGCTGTAGGTCATCGTCTTCACGCCACACCCCCTCACATACGTACAAGAAATTGTACGTACACGGGCCATGTTGATGCCAGGGTCAGAACCGGATCGTGAAGCGTGCGCCGCCCTCGGCCGCGTGACCAGCCTCGATCTCCGCGCCCATCCGGCGGACCAGCCGGGCGGCCAGCGCCAGCCCGATGCCCGAGCCGGTCTGGCGCACGTCGCGGTACTTCTCCTGGAGCACACCCTGCTCGAACGCGACCGCCAGGTCCTCGTCGGCCAGCCCCGGCCCGCCGTCGCGGACCTCCAGCGTGCCGGGCCGGACGGCCAGGACGAGCGGGGCGCCGTCCGGCAGTGCCCGGACAGCGTTGGAGATCAGGATGTCGACGACCTGGCGGAGGCGGCCAGGGTCGGTGCGGACCAGTACCGGGCTGTCGGGCGTCTCGACCCGCAGGTCCAGCCCCGCGTCGACGCACCGGGGCCGCCAGGCCTCCGCCGCCGCCGTGATCAGGGAACCGAGCTCGACCGCCACCAGTTCCACCGGGAAGTCGGCGGCTTCCAGCCTCGCCAGGGAGAGCAGGTCGGACACCAGGCGGTCGAGCCGGTCGGCCTCGCCGAGGATGGTCCGGCCGGCGCCCGGGGTGTCGTCGGCGGTGATCACGCCGTCCGACAGCGCCTCGGCGTACCCGCGGATCGTCGTCAGCGGCGTCCGCAGCTCGTGGGAGACGCCCAGCAGGAACTCGCGCTGCCGCCCCTCGCTTGTGGACAGTGCCGCCGCGAGGTCGTTGAGCGCCCTGGCCAGGTCGGCGACCTCGTTCGGCGGCTTGACCGGCAGGCGGACCGTGCGGTCACCGCCGGACATCCGCCGGGCGGCGGCGGCTGCCTCGCTGATCGGCTTGGCCTGCCTGCGGGCGAGCAGCAGCCCGGCCACCAGGCTCGCGGCCAGGCCGGCCACGAGGGCGAGCCAGAGCCGGTCCCAGACCTCTGGCGAGGTACCGCTGACGGCCTTCTCCAGGATGATGATCCCGTCGCCGGGAGTCTCCAGCGGGCGGCCCTCGGCGATCATGCGCCGGTCGAGGAACGTGACGGTCTCGCAGTCCACCGTCCCGCCGCTGGCCACCTTGCGGATCATGTTCTTCGGCAGGCCCGTCGTGTCCGGCTCGCCGTTCGTGATCATGACGACCTCAAGGCCGGTGAGCCGCAGCCGGTGGCCCAGCTTCAGGTTCCGTTCCCGCATCTGGCCGACGCCGGACCCAGCGCCAGGGCTGGGACTCCCACCCGTACCCGGGCTGGCCGCCGGGCCAGGTGTACGGCCCGCTCCGGGTGACGTGGCCTGGCCTGCGCCGGGGCGGGGGCTCTGACCGCCTCCCGGGCGGGTGCCGGGCCCCGCGGTCTGCCCGGTACCTGGGCCGGTGCCCGATCCCGTGCCCGGTGCCGTGCCGCCGACACCCGGGCCGCTGCCGTCACCTGTTCCCGGGCCGGTACCGGCTCCCTGGCCCTGGCCGGGCATCGGCGCGTTCTGGATGAACGACATGGCGATCTCGGTCTTGGCCATCAGGACCTTCTTGGCCTCGGTCTGCGCCACGCGCAACCCGATCGGCATAGCGACGATGGCGGTCATCAGGATCGAGACGAGGGCAACGCTGAACGTCGCGAGCAGCGCTCGCGCCGTCAGACCCGATCCCGACCACCTCACCGCTCACTCACCGCTCAGCGGGCTCCGGTGGGGTCGCCTCGACCGAGTAACCGACACCCCGCACGGTACGGATCGGGCTGGCGTCGCCCAGCTTGCCGCGGACCTGCGCCACGTGCACGTCGACGGTGCGGGTGCCGGCCAGCGCCGCGTACCCCCACACGGAAGCGAGCAGCTCCTCCCGGCTGAACACCCGGCCCGGCCTGCTCATCAGCCGGGACAGCAGCTCGAACTCCGTCGGGGTCAGCGCGATCTCCTGCCCGCCGGAGTAGACGCGCCGTTGCTCGTTGTCGAGCCGGATCGTGCCGACCTGGCGGACCTTGTCGGCGCTCGGCGGGCCCTCGGTGCGGCGCAGCACGGTACGGATCCGGGCGACCAGCTCACGCGGGCTGAACGGCTTGGTGATGTAGTCGTCGCCGCCCAGCTCCAGGCCGACGACCCGGTCGACCTCGTCGTCGCGGGCCGTGAGGAACAGGACGGGTGTCCAGTCGCCGTCCTCGCGCAGCCTGCGGCAGATCTCCAGCCCGTCGAGCCCGGGCAGGCCGATGTCCAGCACGATGGCGATGGGGCGCATCCGGCGGGCTGCGGCCAGCGCGGCCTCGCCCTCGTACTCGGTGTGGACGCCGAAGCCCTCGCGAGTCAGGTACAGACGCACCAGGTCAGCAATCGGCCGCTCGTCGTCAACGACGAGCACGAGTCCTTTACCTGGAGTGTCGTTACCCATTGACTCATGGTGCCTGATTGGCACGCGATTCCTGTAACGCGACTGTCCGGAAAAAGTTCGGAATGATCGCCGCGCCGTGTCAGGATCCGGTTAAAGACTGTGCGGAGGGCCGCCCTGGCAGGTTCAGGCGGCGACCGGTACCGGCCGGAACAGGCCGCTGAACTGGGCGTCGACCCGCCACAGCTGCCGGGAGCGCGGCCGGGAGATCCAGAACCGGTGCCGGGTGTCGCCGATCATGGCGGCGAACTCGACGGACGAGCGGCTGGAGTTGGTACGCCAGACCACGTCGTCGAGATCGCTGATCGGCGCCTCCAGGTGCAGGGTGACCTTGCCGGAGAGCCGGGACTGCCGGGTCACCAGCAGCCGCGTCCTGGTGAGCAACAGCAGGTAGTCACCGGTCAGCGAGTACTCGGGCCTGCGGCAGGGCGCCAGCAGCACGACGCTGTCCGAGGGGTGGACGCAGCGGCGGAAGGCCGGCATGTGCCGGGTCAGCGTGACGCTGGGGATGTTGGACTCCGCCGCGGCCGGCAGGACGGTCTTGCTGAACTGATCCATGGATGTCTCACACCTGATTCCGGGTCGCTCCTGATCCGCAGAAGGCCAAAAGACCTGTCAGGTACAACGGCTCAGATCACTGTGGGTGACGGCGTTTCTGGACGAGGGTGAGTGCCAGGTAGCCGAGGGCCAGCATGGCCGCCCCGACGGTCAGGATGATCGGCTCCTTGTGGCGTACCGGCTCGGACGCTGCGGCCGCCGGGCTCAGTTCCACCGCCGACGTCGGGACCGGCGCAGGTGCCGTGGTCGGCCCCGGCGGGACGATGCCGATGTCGTACCGATGGATCGCCAGCCCTGAATGCCCAGTTTTGACGTGAACAAAGGGGGCGTTGCCGGCCTCGATGAATCCCGGTACCGGCAGCTCTCCGACCGAGTCGGCCTGCCCGCCCGACACACCGCGCGGCGCGAGCCCGGCACCGGCGAGCGCCGGGGTGTACTCGACCGTCAGCTTGTACGTGGCGCGCCGGGCCAGCCCGGCGGGCAGGTCGCGGTCCCTGAACAGGTACCGGCCCTCGGCGTCGGTCTGCGTCTTCGCCGACTGGTTTCCGTTACGCAGGGTGATGGTCAGGCCGGGTACGCCGGGCTCTCCGGCGTCCTGCACGCCGTCGCCGTCCCGGTCCCACCACACGCGGTTACCGATCTCCACCGGAGCGGCGGCGCACATCGGCACCGACGGCAGCTCCGGCCGGTCGAGCAGGCTGGTCACCGCGCTCAGCGCCGGGAGCTTGCCGGACAGCGGTGTGCTGTCGAAGGTCCGGGTGACCGGATCGAAGATGTAGACGTAGCTGGCCGGGTTCAGGCCGCCGCACAGCATCGTGACCAGCACTTCCGCCCGCCGGATGGCGATACTGCCCGGCCGGGGGCTCGCGCCGGCGCAACCCGGGTCGGGGATCGGCACCCGCGCGGGCTGCCCGGCGCCCAGGACCACCAGCCTGCGGCCCTCGATCACGAAGATCTCGTTCTCCGGGGTCACCGCCAGCCCGCCGACCGGCCCGGTCAGCCTGGCCAGCACCGTGCTGACCCCGGTCACGGGATCGGTCTCGTGCACGAGACCCGGAAAAGCCGGGGAAGCGCTGATCAGTTTCTTGCGGTCCGCCGCCCACGCCAGGTGGCGGACGGGCCCGATCTCACTTTTCGCGTACCGGCTGCCAGCCGCGTCCCCGATCAGCCACGGCTTCCCCGCACACGCCCGCGCGACGGGCGCTCCGCCCTGGCAGAAGGTCCCGGGGTCGGCCACCGCGTACCTGATCTCGGTACCGGAGCTGACGAACTGCAGCTCACCGCCGTTGTCCGGCCCGAGCGGCCCCGGGTGGAACCCGCGTGGCGGTGGCCCGAACAGCACCCGCAGCGGGCCGCGCGCCGTGAACGTGAAACGGCCGTCCGGCCCGGTCTGCGCCGTGGCTACCCGGTGGCCCTCGCGGTTGGCGGCGGTGACGGTGAGGCCGGGTAACGGTGGGTCAGCATTGTCGCGTACACCGTCGAAGTCGAGATCCTGGAAAACCAGCCCGGTGACGGCATCCGGCCTGGCCAGGGCAGGCGCTGGGCCGATGAGCACCAGCGCCGCGGTCAGCAGCACACAGTGAACCCGCACGGCCGATCCCCCTCAGCCAGCCCCCGGTGGGAGCGTCCGGAGAAATTAACGGCCGGGCGGCGGCTATGGTGACTGCGGAGGACGTAACATTACTCGCTAGTAACAAGGCGAGGAGGGTGTGGGGCGATGGGTGCCGTACAGATCGTGGCCACGAGTATCGCGATTGGCGTGACCGTGGTGGCAATCGTGATGTTCGCCCGCGCCGTCGGGTCGATGATCAAGATCGTCAGGCTCGGCCAGCCCGATCCGACCAGGACGGACTCGATCCCGCAGCGCGTCGCCACGACGCTGCGCGAGACCCTCGGGCACACCAGGATGCTCAAGTGGACGTGGATCGGCGTCGCACACTGGTTCGTCTTCGTCGGCTTCTTCTCGCTCGCCTTCACGGTGGCCGAGGCGATGGGCGAGGTGGTCAACCCCGAGTTCGAGCTGCCGATCATCGGCGGCTGGGCTCCGTACGGGCTGGCGATGGAGTTCATCGCGACCGCCCTGATCATCTGCATCGTCGCCCTGACCGTGGTCCGCCAGGTCAACCGGCGCAAGGCCCAGTCGCGGTTCCGTGGCTCGGCGATGGGCCAGGCGTACTACGTCGAGTTCACCATCACCATGATCGGCGTCTGCATCCTGCTGATCCGTGGCTTCAAGGACGCGGCAGGCCACTTCCCGTACCCGACCTGGTCCGCGCCGATCTCCCACGGCCTCGGCGCGATCCTGCCGTCCAAGGGCGCGCTGACGATGGTCACGATCATCGCGCTGATCAAGCTCCTGGTGTCGTGGATCTTCTTCATCGTCATCTCGAAGAACCTGACGATGGGCGTGGCCTGGCACCGGTTCGCCGCGTTCTTCAACATCTTCTTCAAGAAGAAGGCCGACGGCGGCGTCGCGCTCGGCGCGCTCAAGCCCGTCATGTCCGGCGGCAAGGTCCTCGACTTCGAGGAGGCAGACCCGGAGAAGGACCTGTTCGGCGTCGGCCGGGTCGAGGACTTCACCTGGAAGGGCCTGCTCGACTTCTCCACCTGTACCGAGTGCGGCCGCTGCCAGTCGCAGTGCCCCGCCTGGAACACCGGCAAGCCGCTGTCCCCGAAGCTGCTCATCACCTCCCTCCGCGACCACGCGTACGCCAAGGCTCCGTACCTGCTGGCCGGCGGCGGCAAGGACCTGATGGGCGAGGAGCAGGGCACCGCCGAACAGCTGGCAGGCGTCAACGTGCTCGCGCTCGCCGAGGCCGACCGCCCGCTGATCGGCGGCGAGGACGTCATGGGCGTGATCGACCCCGACGTGCTGTGGTCGTGCACCACGTGCGGCGCGTGCGTCGAGCAGTGCCCCGTCGACATCGAGCACGTCGACCACATCGTCGACATGCGCCGGTACCAGGTCATGATCGAGTCGAACTTCCCCAGCGAAGCCGGCGTCATGCTCAAGAACCTGGAGAACAAGGGCAACCCGTGGGGCGCCAACCCCAACTCCCGCGAGGACTGGACGAAGGGCCTCGACTTCGAGGTACCCCGCGTCGACGGCGAGACCGAGTTCGAGTACCTCTTCTGGGTCGGCTGCGCCGGCGCGCTGGAGGACAAGGCCAAGAAGACGACCCGCGCCGTAGCGACCCTGCTCCACGAGGCCGGCGTGTCCTTCGCGATCCTCGGCAACGGCGAGGGCTGCACGGGTGACCCGGCCCGCCGGATCGGCAACGAGTTCCTGTACCAGATGCTCGCCCAGCAGAACGTCGAGACGCTCAACGAGGCCGGCGTCAAGAAGATCGTCGCCACCTGCCCGCACTGCTTCAACACGATCGGCAACGAGTACCCGGAGCTGGGCGGCAAGTACGAGGTCGTCCACCACACCGAGCTGCTCAGCCACCTCGTCTCCACCGGCAAGCTCACCCCGGTCGTCCCGATCGAGGGCGGGCTCACCTACCACGACCCGTGCTACCTCGGCCGGCACAACCGGGTCTTCGCCCCGCCGCGCGAGGTGCTGGGCTCGATCGCCCCGCTCACCGAGATGCCGCGTAACTCGGAGCGCTCGTTCTGCTGCGGGGCCGGCGGCGCCCGGATGTTCATGGAAGAGACGATCGGCAAGCGGATCAACGTCGACCGGGTCGAGGAAGCCATCGGCACCGGCGCGCAGACCATCGCCGTCGGCTGCCCGTTCTGCTTCACGATGCTCGGCGACGGCGTGACCGGCAAGAAGGCCGCCGGTGAGGCTGCCGAGGCCGTCGAGGTCGTGGACGTGGCGACCGTCCTGCTCCGCTCGATCAAGCCGTCCGAGGGGGCACCGGCCTCATGATCTGGTCCCGGCTGCGCAAGCCGAAGTACGTCATCATGTTCGCCCTGCTGCTGCTCGGCATCGGTGCCGTGCTCTGGCTCAAGGCCGGCCGGAACTGGGCGCCGGAGGCCAGCTGCGACAAGCTGGCCGTCCACGTCCGCGAGAAGCAGGTCCCGTCCGGTGACGACATCGAGTGGGCCGTCACCGGGCCGGTCGGGCAGTACATCGTGGCGATCGACGCCGAGCAGCTGACGATGGACGCGAACAAGAAGGTCAGCGCGGCCCGGGGCAAGCTCGACTACGCCGCGCTCACCGACCTCAAGGGCTGCCGGATGGTGGGCCGGACGGACGGGGTACTCCCGGCCGGCGAGCACACCCTCCGGCTGTTCACGATCAACGGCACCACGATCACGGAGTCGGCGGCCCAGACCTTCGTCGTCACGAAGTAAAGCCCGCCTTCGCCTGTACGTAACTGTCCGTATTCGCCTCTGCGGTGCCCCGCTACGGGGCTGACCGCTCGCTACTGGTCTGACCGTGAAGCGCCGGCAGACGTCGCAAGGGTAACGGCGCCCGGGCACGGGTTGGATGGGCTGGCCGCGGTTCGCTTTGCGCGGAGGCCCCCTGGGCCGGAGCGCAAAGGGAACCTGCTGAAGCGGCCAGCCCATCCAACCCCAGCTAGCCCAGCCAGCCCGTCCAACCCCAGCCAGCCCAGTAAGATGGGCGGCCGAGGGGTGATTATCACAGTGAGTGATCTATTGCCGTTGGCGGTGTTCGTGCTGCTGACGGCTGCTTCTGCCTTTTTTGTCGCCGCGGAGTTCTCCCTGGTCACCGTGGACCGGGCCGCCATCGATCAGCAGGTGGCCGCCGGTGACCGCCGGTCGGGTACCGTCCAGAAAGCCCTGCGCACCCTGTCGTTCCAGCTGTCTGGCGCCCAGCTCGGCATCACGCTGACGGCACTGCTCAGCGGGTATCTGGCCAAGCCCGCCATCGCGAGCCTGCTGGCCCCGGTCATCAAGAGCGAGGGCTTCGCGACAGGTGTCGCCCTGGGCATCGCGACCCTGTTCTCGATGCTGTTCGGCGAGCTCGTGCCGAAGAACGCCGCGCTGGCCAGGCCGATGCCGATCGCGCGGGCCACTGCCAACGGGCAGCGCGCGTTCTCCACGTTCTTCGGCTGGCTGATCAAGCTGCTGAACGGCTCGGCGAACTGGCTGGTCCGCCGGCTCGGCATCGAGCCCCAGGAAGAACTGGCCAGCGCGCGCTCTCCCGAGGAGCTGGGCCTGCTGGCAGCCATGTCGGCGAAGGCCGGCGCGATGGACGCCGAGACGGCAGCGCTGCTGCGCCGGACGATCCGGTTCGGCGACAAGCGCGCGGCCGAGGCGATGACGCCCCGCGTCGACGTCGTGGCCCTGCCCGCCGACGCGAGGGTCGCAGACCTGATCAAGCTGGTACGGGAGACGGGCCGCAGCCGTTTCCCGATCTATGTGGACACCCTCGACCAGGTGATCGGGGTGGCCACGGTCAACGACGCGCTGTCCGTGGACCCGGACGAACGGGTACGCGTGCGGGTCCGGGCCGTCGCCAAGGAGCCCGTCTTCGTCCCGGAGTCCCTCGACCTCGACAACGTGCTGGAAGCCCTGCGGCGCGGCGGTTCCGACCTCGCGATCGTCATCGACGAGTACGGCGGCACCGACGGTGTCGTCACCATCGAGGACCTCGTGGAGGAACTGGTCGGCGAGATCGTCGACGAGCACGACCGCCGCGAGCTGGCCGCCCCGGTCGTCAGTGAGACCGTCTCCGGCGTGCTCCGCGAGGACGAGGTGCTGGAGCAGACCGGCTTCACGCTGCCGGAGGGCCCGTACGAGACCCTGGCCGGTTTCCTGCTCGCCCAGCTCGGCCACATCCCGGAGGTCGGCGAGCGGGTCGAGCACGAGGGCTGGGAGTTCACGGTCACCGACATGGACAAGCACCGGATCGAGCAGGTCAAGGTCGTTGCCCCGCCGTCCGCCGACGAGGACGCCGAGTCATGAGCCTGCTGGTCACGATCGTGCTGCTGCTCGGCAACGCGTTCTTCGTCGGCGCGGAGTTCGCGCTGATCGCCTCGCGGGCCACGCTCATCGAGCCGCTGGCCGCCGAGTCACGCCGGGCCAGGGGCGCGCTCGCCGCGATGCGTCAGCTCCCGCTGATGATCGCGGGCGCTCAGCTCGGTATCACCATCTGCTCTCTCGGCCTGGGCGCCATCGCGGAGCCGGCGCTGGCGCACCTGCTGGAGCCGGTGTTCGAGGCGGCGAAGCTGCCCGGGGCGATGGTGCATCCGGTCGCGCTGATCATCGCGCTCGCCGTGATCGTCTTCCTGCACACGGTGCTGGGCGAGATGGTGCCGAAGAACATCACGCTCGCCGGGCCGGAGCAGGCCGTGCTGTGGCTGGGGCCGCCGATGCTGGCGTTCTGCACGGCGTTCAAGCCGCTGCTGATCGCGCTGAAATGGGCGGCGAAGCAGGTGCTGCGGCTGTGGCGGATCGAGACCACCGACGAGGTGAAGACGATCTACACCGCTGAGGAACTGGCTGGCCTGGTCGCCGAGTCACGGACAGAGGGCCTGCTCGACGAGGAGGAACACGCCCGGATCACCGGCGCGCTGGCCCTGCACCAGCGGACCGCAGCCGACGCGATGCGTACCTGGTCGCAGGTCGTCACCGTCCGCCCCGGCATCACAGCCGCCGAGCTGGAGGCTCTGGCCACCCGGGCCAGGCGCTCGCGCTTCCCGGTGGTGGACGGCGGGCGGGTGCTCGGTTTCGTGCACGTCAAGGACGTCCTCGGTACGTCTCAGCCGCCGATGCTCCGCCCGCTGCCCACGGTGCCCCCCACGCGGACGCTCGCCGACCTACTCTTGTCGATGCGCCGGGATCACCGGCACATCGTGCTGGTGGGTGACGCCGGCAGTCCACTGGGGATAGTGACCTTGGATGACGTACTCAACGCCGTTGTCGGCCCGTCCATGAGCCCGGCATGAAGCTGAGCAGGATTCGCCCGGTCGCCCTCGCCGTGCCCATGCGCGGCGAGGACGTGCTGGTCTTCCAGTACTCGTACCGGAGCAACGGCCACACCTTCTGCCGTCCCCTCGGCGGTGGCATCGAGTACGGCGAGACGGCGCTGGAGGCCGTGCACCGTGAGCTGAACGAGGAGATCGGCGCCGAGCTGGCCGACGTCACGCTGCTCGGCGTCCTGGAGAACATCTTCGACCGGGACGGCGTGGAAGGCCACGAGGTCGTCTTCGTGTTCGGCTGCCGCCTCGCCGACGCGTCGCTGTACGAGCGGGACGAGGTCGGTGTCGTGTCCGACGACGGCTCACCGGTCTCGTGGAAGCCGCTGAGTTCCTTCGGCCCGCACCTCCCGCTGTACCCGAACGGCCTCGCCGAGCTTCTGTCACGCAGCCGGTGACGTGACCACTGACGCTGCCATCACGCGGGCCCTCGACGCTGCGACCCCAGCCGAGGGCCCGGCCGACTTCGCGATCGTCTTCGGTAACCGGCAGGCGGACCCGGTCGTGCACGCCGCCCGGCTCTACCACTCGGGTCTCGTCCCGGCCATCGTCCTCACTGGAGGCGAGAGCCGGACGCTGGCCGGGCACAACGAGGCTCGGGCGCACGCCGCCGCGCTCCGCGAAGCCGGAGTACCCGACACTGACCTCGTCATCGAGGACCGCTCACAGAACACTGTGGACAATGCGCTGTTCGCCGCCCCGCTGATCGCAGCCCGCCTCGGTGCGCCCACGACGGCGACGGCGATCCTCCGCTGGTACCACTTCCGCGCGGTCGTGCACCTTTTCCAGGCGATGCCCAGCCTTCGGCGCGTCCACACCGTCTGCTACGACCACCCCGACCACGTGACCGGTGAGCCCGTGAGCCGGGCCGGCTGGCCGCGCACAGCCCGCGCCGCGAAGCTCGCTCTGGAGTACCGCTACCTGCCGTGGCTGGAGCCGCAGCTCACGATCAGCGACGGCGGATGGGTACGCAAATAAAAAAACCGGCCCTGACCAGGACCGGTTCTCACGTTTCGAGCGGAAGAGCGGGTGACGGGAATCGAACCCGCGCCGTCTGCTTGGGAAGCAGAAACTCTACCATTGAGCTACACCCGCGAACGGCGCCGAAGAACATACGCCAAGCGGGCTCTACTGTACCCGATCCGCCACGACCATGCCGGCCGGCACCCGCCACGTCTGGTACTCCGGCGGCCACCCCCGCTGGTACCGGGCGTGCATCGCAGTCTCGACAGTGAACTCGAACAGCTTCCAGCCGGCCTGGGGCGCCGCCGAATACGCCGCGGCGATCCGGTCGCGCTCGGGCCCGGGCGGGACGGGGATCGCGAGCCCCGTCAGGTACGCCTCGTCGTCGACCTCCTCCGAGGGGTAGCTGTGCAGGGCGTAGCGCCCGTCGCGTTCGAGGTCGCGGCGTTTCGGGGAGTCGACGAGAAAGCAGTACAGCCCGTCGCCGGCGATGACCGGGGAGACGGGGTGCAGCCGGGGGCCGCCGTCGGGGCGGACGGTGGCGAGATAGGCCATCCCCGGCCCGTACTGATGCATCAGCGCCTGGATCGAAGCGGCCAGCAGCGGCTCGGACTCGGCGAACTGGGACCACGTTGCCATCCCGGCATCATATCGAACACGTGTTCGACCATCAGGGCGGGCTACCCTGACTGCCATGCTGCTCTCCGACCGCGACCTGGTATCCGAGCTCAAGTCGGGCCGCCTGGGCCTTGATCCGTTCGAGCCGGCCCTCGTCCAGCCGTCGAGCATCGACGTGCGGCTGGACCGCCTGTTCCGGGTGTTCAACAACCACAAGTACACCCACATCGACCCGGCGATCCAGCAGGACGAGCTGACCGAGCTGGTCGAGGTGGAGGACGGGAAGCCGTTCGTGCTGCACCCGGGCGAGTTCGTGCTGGCCAGCACGCTGGAGACGGTCACGCTGCCCGACGACCTGGCCGGGCGGCTGGAGGGCAAGTCGAGCCTCGGCCGGCTGGGCCTGCTCACCCACTCGACGGCCGGCTTCATCGACCCGGGCTTCTCCGGTCACGTGACCCTGGAGCTGTCGAACGTCGCGAACCTGCCGATCAAGCTCTGGCCGGGCATGAAGATCGGCCAGCTGTGCATCTTCCGGCTGTCCTCGCCGGCCGAGCACCCGTACGGCTCCGAGGTCTACGGCTCCCGCTACCAGGGCCAGCGCGGCCCGACGCCTTCGCGTTCTTACCGCAGCTGGCGGACCTGGAGCACCGGAAGCTGACTACCCGATAGCGACGAACGCCTCGGACAGCTCGCCGAAATACTGGTCGTTGTTCGGGGCTGTGCCCTTGCCGCCCAGGCGCAGGGGCTCGTTGTTCTCGATGGAGAGGCTCGACGGCACGGCGATCCGGCCCGTTTCCCTGCCGTCCACGCTGATGGTCAGGACGCGGCCGTCACGTGCGCATTCCACGGTGTGCCATGCGCCGTCCGCGATACCGGCCCGCGACAGCACGAGCCAGATCGGGCCGTGCCCGACGAGGACGCAACTCGGCTTGCCCTCCGCGCCGTCGACCTGAAGCTTGTACTGGCTTCCCTGCATCGAGTAACCCTTCTGCAGGATGTTGGAACCCTCCGACGTCTCGTCCTCCGTCATCCGGACCGTCGCGCCGTAGCGCAGCCGTTCCGAACCGGGATTGAGTTCCGCGGCGTTCGCGCCCTGGAGGATGGCGTGCGGGCAGTCCTCCTCCTGGTCGTCGCAGGGGTCTGGGAAGCGGAGCCTGGGGCGGCCGCCGTCGCGCAGCACGGTCAGCTCCCCGCCGCCGGAGGTCTTCACCCACAGGTCATGACCGCGTCCGCTGGAGTCCGGCACCGCGATCGCCGCACCGTCCGCAGTGGTCCGGGCGACATCGATGTTGTACCGCGCCAGCGGGCCGCCCCCGTCCTCGGCAGCCGAGGCGGAGACCCCGGTGAGAAGAAGCGCAGAAGCACCGGTAACCGCGAAGGTCCTGTACAGCCGTCTTTCCCGCACGTTGCAGATTGTGCACTAAAGACAACCATAAGTAGTAAATTTTGGGCCGATCATCCGAGGCGTCAGGGGGCTCAGTCGACTGAATAACCCGACATCGCTACCAAATCATGGCAATCCGAGTTGAGTATCTGGGTCCCGTCTGCCTACGGTCCCCGTTGGCCCGTGCCTGCCCTGCCGGCACCAGCCTGTCCTGTCGCCTAGAGAAAGGGTTCGCTCTTGTCCGGCAACCAAGCCGTAGAAGACGCTACCCCCGAAGAAACTCCCGCAACACCCGATAGTCACGACAGTGCGGCTGGCGCGATCAGCGGACCGGCCACCCACAGGGCACCGGCAGCCCGGTCGCGGAAGATCCCGATCATCGCCGGAGCAGCTGTCCTCGGCATCCTGGCCGGCGTCGGTTACGCCTCGGTCCAGTTGAGCGCCCCGGACACCAGGAACACCTCCCTCACCCGGGATGTCTCCGACCGCGCCGACCGCGCGGTACGGCCGAGCGCCAGCCCCTCGCCGTCGGCCAGCCCCTCGGCTTCCCCCTCGCCCTCCGCGTCGCCGAGCGCCAGCCCGTCAGCGGCTCCCACGACGCCGCCTCCGCCGCCGGCCACCACGAGGCCCCCGGCACCGCCGAAGACCACCAAGCCCGCCGCGCCGGTACCGTCCAATGTGACCGGCGCCGGGGTCTGCGAGATCTCCAACTACGGCAACGGCGACGGCTTCGACGGCCAGCGCACCGCCAGCGGCGAGATCTTCAACGCGAGCGCGATGACCGCGGCGCACCGGACGCTCAAGTTCGGTACCCAGGTCCGGGTGACCAACCCCGCCAACGGCAAGTCGGTGATCGTCCGCATCAACGACCGCGGCCCGTACTCCGGCAGCCGGTGCCTCGACCTCTCCGCGGGGGCCTTCCAGGCCATCGCGCCGGCATCTCAGGGTGTCATCAAGGCCGCCAAGTGGGAGATTTTGGGCTGAACGGCGGACGGGTCTGACCGGAAAGCTCTCCCGGTGCCCGCTTCCGCGAGGCATGCTGAGACAGTCGTCATCGCCCCGGAGAGGTCATGGCCCAGCAACAGCGCCGTCGTACACCCAGACCGGAGTCACGTGCCGGTCTGGGTGCGGCGTTTGTGCTGCTTTTTCTGATCATCGGGCTGGAGATCGCCGACGGTGGCGGGCGGCCGAACTATCTCGGCCTGCTCGCCCTCCCGCCACTCCTGGCGGCGGCCTTCGTGCCGTGGCGCTCGGTGCTGTGCGCTGGCGCCACGAGCATCCTGGCCGGGCTGGCGTTCGCGTTCGCCCACTCCGACGGCTGGACCCTCGCGATCGTGCTCCAGCTGGTCGCTGTGGCGGCCAGTACCGCCATCGCGATCGGGGTCGCCAAGCTCCGCAGCCACCAGCTCGAACACCTCGCGACCCTCACGCACCTGGCCTCGGTGGCCCAGCAGGCCGTGCTGCGCCCGATCGGCGGGCAGGCCGGCAACCTGGCGATCGCCGGCCGGTACGTCTCCGCCAGCGCCGAGGCCGACATCGGCGGTGACCTGTACGAGGCTCTCGACACCCCCTACGGCACCCGCCTGCTGATCGGCGACGTGCGCGGCAAGGGCCTCGAAGCCGTCCGCCTCGCCAGCGGCGTCCTCGGCTCGTACCGGCACGTGGCCTACGAGCGCGCCGACCTGCGGGCCGTCGTCGCCGACCTCGACCGGGCGGTGTCGCGCTCCGTCGGCTACGAGGACTTCGTCACCGCGGCCGTGATCGAGGAGCGGGGCGGGACGCTGACCGTGGTCAACTGCGGCCACCCGCCGCCGCTGCTGCTCCGCCGGGGCAAGGTCATCCCGCTCGACCCGCCAGCCCCGGCCCCGCCGCTGGGCTTCATGCCGACCCCGCCGCCCCGGGTGGAACGCCTGGAGCCCGGTGACCGGCTGCTGCTCTACACCGACGGCCTGACCGAGGCCCGCCGGGCCGGCGAGTTCTTCCCGATCCAGGAGCGCGCCTGGGGCCTGCTCGGGCACGGCACGGTCGGCGACGGCCTGGCCTCGCTGGAGAGCGCCCTGCTCGACTGGGTCCACGGTGTACTCGATGACGACATCGCCATGGTGCTGCTCGAGTACACCGCTACCCGCCCGCCGGTCGAGCCGGCCACCCCGTCCTGGGCCGTCGGGGAGAACTAGTCCCCGACGTACTCCGCCAGGTGCTTGCCCGTCAGTGTCGAGCGCCCGGCGACCAGGTCGGCCGGAGTCCCCTCGAAGACGACCCGCCCGCCGTCGTGCCCGGCCCCCGGCCCGAGGTCGATGATCCAGTCGGCGTGCGCCATGACCGCCTGGTGGTGCTCGATCACGATCACCGACTTGCCGGAGTCGACCAGCCGGTCGAGCAGCCCGAGCAGCTGCTCGACGTCGGCCAGGTGCAGCCCGGCCGTCGGCTCGTCGAGGACGTAGACCCCGCCCTTCTCCGCCATCTCCGTCGCCAGCTTGAGCCGCTGCCGCTCGCCGCCGGACAGCGTCGTGAGCGGCTGCCCCAGGCTGATGTACCCGAGCCCGACGTCGGCGAGCCTGCCGAGGATGGTGTGCGCGGCCGGGGTCCTGGCCTCGCCGTCCTTGAAGAACTCCAGCGCCTCGGTGACCGGCATGGCCAGTACCTCGCTGATGTCCTTGCCGCCCAGGTGGTACTCCAGCACCGAGGCGTCGAAGCGCTTGCCCTCGCACTCCTCGCACGTGCTGGTGACCCCGGCCATCATGCCGAGGTCGGTGTAGATCACGCCGGCCCCGTTGCAGCCGGGGCACGCGCCCTCCGAGTTCGCGCTGAACAGGGCGGGCTTCACGCCGTTGGCCTTCGCGAAGGCCTTACGGATCGGCTCCAGCAGGCCCGTGTAGGTCGCCGGGTTGCTTCGCCGCGAGCCCCGGATGCCGCTCTGGTCGATCGACACGACACCCGCGCCGGCCGGGATCGAGCTGTGGATCAGGGAACTCTTCCCCGACCCGGCGACACCGGTCACGACCACCAGCACGCCGAGCGGGATGTCGACGTCCACGTCCTGGAGGTTGTTGGACTTCGCGCCACGGATCTGGAGGCTGCCGTCCGGGGTCCGGACCTTCTCCTTCACCACCGACCGGTCGTCGAGGTGGCGCCCGGTGACGGTCCTGCTGCCGCGCAGACCGTCCACTGTGCCCTCGAAGCAGACCGTCCCGCCGGCCGTACCGGCACCCGGGCCGAGGTCGACCACGTGGTCGGCGATCGCGATCATCTCGGGCTTGTGCTCGACCACCAGCACCGTGTTGCCCTTGTCGCGCAGCCGGAGCAGCAGGTCGTTCATGCGCTGGATGTCGTGCGGGTGGAGCCCGATCGTCGGCTCGTCGAACACGTACGTCGTGTCGGTCAGCGAGGACCCGAGGTGCCGGATCATCTTCGTCCGCTGCGCCTCGCCGCCGGACAGCGTGCCGGAGGGGCGGCTCAGCGACAGGTACCCCAGGCCGATCTCCACGAACGAGTCCAGCGTCGCCTTCAACGCCTCCAGCAGCGGCGCCACGGACGGCTCCTTGAGCCCGCCCACCCACGCCGCCAGGTCACTGATCTGCATGGCACAGGCGTCCGCGATGCTGACACCCTTGATCTTCGAGGACCTGGCCGCCTCCGTCAGCCGGGTACCCTCGCACTCCGGGCAGGTCGTGAACGTGGCCACCCGCTCGACGAAGGCCCGGATGTGCGGCTGGAGCGCGTCGATGTCCTTCGACAGCATCGACTTCTGCAGCTTCGGGATCAGGCCCTCGTATGTCAGGTTGATCCCGTCGACCTTGATCTTCGTCGGCTCCTTGTACAGCAGGTCGTGCAGTTCCTTCTTGGTGAACCTGCGGATCGGCTTGTCCGGGTCGAAGAACCCGCAACCGCTGAAGATCCGCCCGTACCAGCCGTCCATGCTGTACCCGGGGATCGTCAGCGCCCCCTCGTTCAGCGACTTGCTGTCGTCGTACAGCTGGGTCAGGTCGATGTCGTTGACCGAGCCCCGGCCCTCGCACCGCGGGCACATGCCGCCGAGCCGGTTGAAGGTGACCTTCTCGGCCTTCTTCCCCGAGCTCTTCTCGACCGTCACGGAACCACTGGCCCGCACGGACGGCACGTTGAACGAGTAGGCGTTCGGCGAGCCGATGTGCGGCGTCCCGAGCCTGCTGAACAGGATCCGCAGCATCGCGTTCGCATCCGTCGCCGTACCGACCGTCGAGCGCGGGTTGGCACCCATCCGCTCCTGGTCGACGATGATCGCCGTCGTCAGTCCTTCGAGGACGTCCACCTCCGGCCGCGACAACGTCGGCATGAACCCCTGCACGAACGCGCTGTACGTCTCGTTGATCAGCCGCTGCGACTCCGCGGCGATCGTGCCGAACACCAGTGAGCTCTTCCCGGAGCCGGACACCCCGGTGAACACGGTCAGCCGCCGCTTCGGCAGCTCGATACTGACGTCCTTGAGGTTGTTCTCGCGCGCCCCGTGCACCCGGATCAGGTCGTGGCTGTCGGCGACGTGCGCCTCGGCCGGCCGGGTGTCCTTGGTCCTCGCCTTGCTCATCGGGTCTCCTCCGTCAGGCCTGGCATGGCTTCACGGCCATGCTACGTACACCTGATCGGATTTCCGGAAAGAAAGCTGATGCCCGGAAAATGGAACTCGCCGCCGGGTGACGCCCGGCGGCGAGGGGTGAGGCTGGAACTACAGGTCCCCCGTACAAGTACTACAGCGTGGACCGGTGCCGTCCGATATAGCGGTAGCGCCCGGTCAGAATGCGCAGCAGGCTGGTCAACATCGCGCCCTCCCGATCGACCTCAGTCTTAGCGTTTGCAGTTCCAAACGAGCACCGATGTCAATGGGTGACGGTGTGTCGGCTTACCGTCACTGGGCAGCTTAAAATATGACCTGCATCACATCCGAAAGCCCCAGGCACGACCTACTCCCAGGTAATATACTTAAGTTACCGGCAGGTAACAAGATTTCGATGTCCCGGGAGCGCGGCCCAATGACGCATTACAAGAGCAACTTGCGAGACCTCGAGTTCAACCTCTTCGACGTGTTCGGCCTGGGCGACGTGCTCGGGACCGGCCCCTACGCCGACCTGGACAAGGACACGGCACACAGCATCCTGTCCGAGGTGGACCGCCTGGCTCGCGAGGACCTCGCGGCCAGCTTCACCGACGGCGACCGCAACCCGCCGGTCTACGACCCGGCGACCCACTCCGCGAAGCTGCCGGAGTCCTTCAAGAAGTCCTTCAAGGCCATGATGGACTCCGAGTTCTGGCGGCTCGACCTGCCCGAGGGCCTGGGCGGCACCAGCGCCCCGCGCTCGCTGTGGTGGGCGCTCGCCGAGCTGGTCCTGGGTTCCAACCCGGCGATCTGGATGTACGCGGCCGGCCCGAGCTTCGCCCACACCCTCTTCCGCGAGGGCACGGACGAGCAGAAGGAGTGGGCCAAGCTCTTCGTCGAGAAGCAGTGGGGCGCCACGATGGTCCTCACCGAGCCCGACGCCGGCTCGGATGTCGGCGCCGGCCGGACGAAGGCCTACCAGCAGCCCGACGGCTCGTGGCACCTGGAGGGCGTGAAGCGGTTCATCACGTCCGGTGAGCACGACCTGACCGACAACATCATCCACTACGTCCTGGCCCGCCCGGTCGGCGTGGAGGGCAAGGGCGGCCCGGGTACCAAGGGCCTGTCGCTGTTCGTCGTGCCGAAGTACCAGTTCGACCCGGCCACCGGCGAGCTGGGCGAGCGCAACGGTGCCTTCGTGACCAACGTCGAGCACAAGATGGGCCTCAAGGTCTCCACGACCTGCGAGCTCACCCTCGGCGAGACCATCCCGGCCAAGGGCTGGCTGATGGGCGAGATCCACGACGGCATCCGCCAGATGTTCCTCATCATCGAGTACGCCCGCATGATGGTCGGCACCAAGGCCATCGCGACCCTGTCGTCGGGTTACCTCAACGCCCTCGACTACGCCAAGCAGCGTGTCCAGGGTGCTGACCTGACCAACCCGGCCAAGGACGCGCCGCGGGTCGTCATCACCAACCACCCCGACGTCCGCCGCTCGCTGATGATGCAGAAGGCGTACGCCGAGGGCCTGCGCGCCCTGGTCTTCTACACCGCGCAGTGGCAGGACAAGGCCAAGCTGGCCGAGGAGACCGGCGACGCCGAGGCAGCCGAGCTGGCCGCCCGGGTCAACGACCTCCTCCTCCCGCTGGTCAAGGGCTGCGGCTCCGAGCGGGCCTACGAGCTGCTCGGCCACGAGTCGCTCCAGATCTTCGGCGGCTCCGGCTTCCTCCAGGACTACCCCCTGGAGCAGTACGTCCGCGACTCGAAGATCGACACCCTGTACGAGGGCACCACCGCCATCCAGTCCCTCGACCTGATCTTCCGCAAGGTCGTCAAGGACGGCGGCGTCGCCCTGGCCACCGTGGCCGGCGAGATCCAGGCGTACCTGGAAGCAGCCGCCGCCAACGGCCAGCTCAAGGAAGAGCGCGCCGCCCTGGCCAAGGCCGCCGGTGACGTGCAGGGCATGGTCGCGGTGGTCGGCTCGTACCTGGCCGGCTCCCGTGAGGACGCCCGCGAGCTGTACAAGGTCGGCCTGCACTCCCGCCGGGTACTCCTGGCCGTCGGTGACCTCATCGTCGGCTGGCTGCTCCAGCGGCAGGCCGAGATCGCGCTGGTCAAGCTCACCGAGACCCCGGACGACGCCTTCTACCTGGGCAAGGTCGCCGCGGCCCGGTTCTTCGCCCGCGAGATCCTGCCCCGCCTGACCGGCGACCGCAAGATCATCGAGAACGCGAACCTCGACCTGATGGACCTGCCGGAGGACGCCTTCTAGGCCCTGCCAGCAGGTCACGGACCAGGTGCCGGCGGTCAAGGTCACTGACACAGGTACCGAAGAGGAAGCCCGGATCGGAAACGGTCCGGGCTTTTTCGCACCCGCGGCCGGATTGAGGTCAGGAACTGGCCGGAATGGCCGATAGCGTGAGGTCATCAAGCCGAGCCGGACAGAAAGAAGGCCGTCATGACCGCCACCGCCACCCTCACCCGGGCTACCCTCAGCGTCGAGCGCGCCGACCTGCTGGAGACGATCAACAAGCACCGGCACTTCCTCCGGCACACCGTGCAGGGCCTCACCGACGAGCAGGCCACCCGCCGCACGACCGTCAGCGAGCTGACCCTGGCCGGCCTGGTCAAGCACGTGATCCACGGCGAGCTGGACTGGGTCCGCTTCATCCTCGAGGGCCCGGAGACCGGCGAGCCGGACTACGCGTCCTGGGCACTCCAGTTCCAGCTGCTCGACGGCGAGAGCCTGGAAGGCATGCTGTCCTGGTACGAGGAGGTCGCCCGGCGCACCGACGAGATCATCGCGACGACGGACCTGGACGCCTCGCAGCCGCTCCCGGCGGCGCCGTGGTTCGAGCCCGGTGCCCGCTGGTCGGCGCGGCGGACCATCCTGCACCTGATCGCCGAGATCTCGCAGCACGCGGGGCACGCCGACATCATCCGTGAGGCCCTCGACGGCCAGAAGTCGATGGGCTGAGCAGTCCCTACCCTCGCGCCACGTGCGAGGCGACCTGCGGAGCGGAACGCGCGGCGAGCCCGTCCCACGTACCAGCCTGGGAGTGCACGCTGAGCTGGGCGGTCTTCATCCGGCCGCCCCGCTCCGGGTCCAGCAGCGCCGCCATCAGCTCCATCGTCGGGTTGTGCCCGACCACGAGAAGCGTGCCGATCCGGGGATCGGCGGCCCGGACGAGCTCCAGCAGCTCCAGCGGGCCCGCGCCGTACAGCTCGTCGAGATGCCGGACCTCGCCGGCCCCGGGCAACGCCGCCGAGGCCTGCTCCCAGGTCTGCTTCGTCCGGCGGGCGGCTGAGCAGAGCACCAGCTCCGGTACGAGATCCTGGCTCGCCAGCCACGCACCGGCCGCCGTGGCGTCGGCCAGGCCCCTGGCCGTCAGCGGGCGCTGTTTGTCCGGCTGGCCGTTGTACGGCTCTTCGGCCTTCGCGTGCCGGAGGAGGACGAGCAGGCGCGTCATGCCCTCCAGCCTAGGCGTACAGGGCGAAGTAGACGGCGATGTAGTGGCAGAGCGCGGCCACAAGGGTGCACGCGTGGAAGAACTCGTGGTGCCCGAAGGTCTCCGGCCACGGGTTCGGCCGCTTCACCGCGTACAGCACGCCGCCGACGCTGTAGGCCACGCCGCCCACCGCGAGCAGCACGAGCAGGGTCACCCCGCCGGCCGTCAGGAACGCCGGCAGCGCGAACACCGCCACCCAGCCGAGCGCGATGTACAACGGGACGGCCAGCCAGCGCGGCGAGTTCGGCCAGGCCATCTTCAGCGCCACGCCGCCCAGGGCACCGCCCCAGACGACCGACAGGATCACCTTCGCGGTGTCCGCCGGGAGCAGCAGCACACTGAACGGCGTGTACGTGCCGGCGATGAACACGAAGATCATGGAGTGGTCGAGCCGGCGCATCATCTTCCAGCCCCGGTGTGTCCACCAGCGGCGGTGATAGAGCGCGCTGACCCCGAACAGCCCGCAGATCGTGACGCAGTAGATCACAGTGGACACGAACGGCGCCCAGCCCGGCCGCGCGGCGGCCAGCGAGGACAGCACGATCCCGCACACGATCGCCACGCCGAACGCATAGACGTGCAGCCAGCCACGGGCTCGCGGCTTGGGGAAGATGTACAGCTCACGCTGCCCACTGACCTGGGTCGTCGTCACCTTGCCAGGTTACGGAACCGTAGGTTTCTCCCGCAACGTGTGCCGACCCACCTCGCCTCAGATCAAGATCAAGATCTTAATCAAGGCCCCTTAGTACCAGGGTGAGCGTCGTCGCGCCTCCCGGGGCCACGCTGATCGGGACGCCCCAGTCCTGGCGGGTCAGGTGGCAGGCCGGGTTCTCCGCCTCGGCATCGCAGGTCGCGGCCTGGGCGACCACCTGGAGCACGCCGGTGCCCTCTGCGAGGACGAGCCGGCGGGTCAGGTCCGTCGTGACGCCGCTGCCCTCCAGCAGCAGCTCAGTCGGTGAGGCGGAGACGTCGAGGCGGGTCGACGGGCCATAGGTCTCGTCGAGCTTCTGGCCGGGAGCCGGCTCGAACACGATCCGCAGCTCCACCTCGCCCGGGGCCAGCTCGGTGACCGGGCGCTCGACCCTCAGCCGGGAGCCGGACACCTCCAGCCCGCCGACCAGCGGCCGGACCAGCCGGTGCGCGGCCGACTCGACCACGACCAGCTCGTCACCGAGAAGGAGCACATCGCTCGGCTCCGCCAGGTCGACGGCGAGCGTGCGGACCGTCCCCGACACCGGGTCGTACTGCCGGACCGCGCCGTTGTACGTGTCGGCCACGGCCACCGTGCCGTCCGGCAGCGCGGCCACGCCGAGCGGATGCTGGAAGAGCGCCTCGGCGGCAGGCCCGTCCACGTGCCCGAAGTCGAAGAGCCCCTGCCCGACGGCGGTGTGCAGCACGCCGCCCTCGATGTACCGGAGCGCGGACGTCTCCGAGTCCGCCAGCCACAGCCGCCGCCCGTCCGGGCTCACCGACAGGCCTGACGGCTGGGCGAACCACGCCTGGTCGAGCGCGCCGTCCCGCAGAGCCTCCACAGTGGTACCCGCGTAGCAGCCGGCCGTCCGCTTCACCGGGTCGTACCACCACAGGGTGTGCGTGCCGGCCATCGCGATGACGACCTTGCCCTCGTACCAGGCCACGTCCCACGGCGACGACAGGTCGGCGGACCGGGCGTCGTGGGCGTGGTAGTCGAGCGTGCCCCGCCACTGCCGTCCCGTACCGGCGATGGTGGTCACGGCACCGTCAGCCAGCCGTACGCCACGGAGCAGGTGGTTCACCGTGTCGGCGACGACGACGTCGAAGCCAGCGATGCCCGCCTCGTGCTCCGGCAGCAGGCACAGGCCCTGCGGCTCGTTGAACTGCACAGGCGCGTCGAGCCGCCCGCGCTGCCCGGAACCGATCCGCCGGAGCACGGTCTCCCCGTCGGCGGCCAGCTCCACGAGAGAGTGGCTGGCGGAGTCGGAGACGAGCAGCGTGGCTGCCTCCCTGCCGGTACGCGAGGCGGGCAGCTCGATCACCTTGCCCGGGAAGCGCAGCGCGGTCTCCGGGGCTGGCGGGGCAACGTACGGGCCGGTACCCCGGTGGAGGGTGCCCTTCTCCTCGTGCTCGGCGACCAGCTCGGCCAGCAGCCGGTCCAGCCCCTCGGCGTGGCCCTCACCGGCCATCGACGCGACCAGGTACCCCTCGGGGTCGACAACGGCCAGCGTCGGCCAGGCCCGGGCAGCGTAGTTCTGCCAGGTGACCAGCTCGGGGTCGTCGAGGACGGGATGCGCGACACCGTACCGCTCGGTCGCGGCCGCCAGCGCCTCCGGATCCTTCTCGTGCTCGAACTTCGGGGAGTGCACGCCGATCACGGCGAGCACGTCGGCGTACTTCTCCTCCAGCGGGCGCAGCTCGTCCAGGACGTGCAGGCAGTTGATGCAGCAGAACGTCCAGAAGTCCAGCAGGACGATCTTGCCGCGGAGGTCGGCGAGGCCGAGCTCCTTACCACCGGTGTTCAGCCAGCCCCGGCCCCGCAGCTGCGGAGCCCGGACGCGCGCCTCGCGTCGTGTCATGCGCCGACTGTAGCCAGTCCCTCCGGGGAACTGTCCTGAGCACGGCGGCCGTCCTGCTCGTCGGACAGCAGGCGGCGCAGCGACACCGCCAGCAGGGAGGCGAGCAGCGAACCACCGATCACCAGCGCCACCCAGACCCCGCCGTGCCCGTTGCCGATCAGCGGACCGGCGGTCACCGGGCCGACGATGCCGCTCACCCCGAAGACCATCGAGCCCATCGCGTTGTACCGCCCGCGCAGCTCCGGCTTCGCCAGCGCGTTCGTCAGGGCCGGCATCACGGGGGACATCATGGTCTCGCCGAGCGAGAAGATGACCATGCAGGCCAGCACGCCAGCCATCGCGACCGTGGTGGCCGGGGCCGACAACCCGGTCGCGCCGAGCACCACCCAGGACGCGGTGAACAACAGGCCGGTACCTGCCAGGCCCAGCGCCCGGCTCTTCCCCTCCAGCCAGCGCAGCACGAACAGCTGGACGGTCACGATGGTCAGCGAGTTCGCCGCGAAGGAAGCGCCGATCACGCCCGGCGTCACGTCGGACACCTTGGTGGCGAAGGCCGTGAAGCCGATCTCCATCTGCGCGTACCCGCAGACCGACAGCACCAGGCTCAGCACGATCAGCCGACGGAACGGCCGGTCCCGCAGCACCGTGAGGTACCCGCCGGACTCCTTGACCTCTTCCTCCTTGGCGATCCGGTGCCCCACGTGCGGCATGGACAGCAGGATGAACATCGGGACCAGGTTGCCGATGCCGCTGAGCAGGTAGACCAGCTCGAACGTGCCGGGGCGCGCGGTGTCCACGATGAAACCGGAGACCAGGCCGCCGATGCCGATCCCCAGGTTGATCAGGGTGAAGTTCAGCCCGAACGTCTTCTGCCGCTCCCCCTCGCTCGTCAGGCTGGTCATCACCGTGCTGCCGGCCGACCACAGCACCGCACCGCCGAGCGCCACGCCCGTCATCGACAGCACCGCGTGCCACGGCTCGGTGACCAGCGCGATCGACCCCGTGCCGACAGCCTCGATCAGGAAACCGGGCAGCAGCACCTTGCGCGCGCCGAACCGGTCGATCAGCGTGCCGCCGATCGGGGCGAGCAGCAGGGTGAGCACGCCCATCCAGCCCACGGCGAAGCTCACGGTCGTGGCGGACAGCCCGCGGACCTCATTCAGGTAGACGAAGAGGAACGGCAGGGTGAGGCCACGGGCCACGGTGGACAGCAGCGTGCCGAGCAGCATCCTGCGCGCTTCCCGCCGGGCGGGGAGGGTGGAACGGAGCAGGCTGAGGGGGGAGCGGAGCATGAGGCGAGTCTGCCGCCGGGGTGTGACAGAACGCGAAGGGTTTACCTGTGACCTGCACCATCACATGATCATCAGTGTGCGCGGAAGCCCCGCCCCCCGTGTAGGCGAATTCCAGGAGTCGTCGCAACACGGGTTGGTCAACTGGCAGTTGCTAGAAGCGTAGCGAGGCGCTCGGCTGGGGTCTCCCAGCCGAGCGTTTTGCGTGGGCGGCTGTTGAGTTCGGCTGCGACGGCGGCCAGGTCCTCGGCGGTGTGGCAGGTCAGGTCGGTGCCCTTGGGGAAGTACTGGCGGAGCAGGCCGTTCGTGTTCTCGTTGGATCCTCGCTGCCAGGGGCTGGCGGGGTCGCAGAAGTAGACGCCCATGTCGGTTGCGGTGCTGAACT
>NZ_KB903817.1 GCF_000379825.1 Longispora albida DSM 44784 | reverse complement strand
ACCGTGGACGGCGAGATCCCCATCAGCGGGGCAAGCTGCCGCATCGTCAGGTTCGTCCGGTAGTACACCGCGATCATCAGCACCCGCTCAGCAAGCGGAAGCTTCCACGGCCTGCCCTCACCCGCATGATCACCACCCCGCCGCCGCACCACCCCGACGAGCCGGGCGAAACGCCCTGCCGGCAGGCCAGTGAACACCTCAACCCACTCCGCGCTCAGACCACGCAGCAACCCCATGCCCGCACAACGGCCAAACACGAGAAGAAGTTATGAAACATCTTTTAGGGCCTGAACGACATCAGGCCCCGGGCCACGTCCAGCGGTTACTGGACCTGGTCCTGGCTCGCGTTCACAGCCACAGCCGGGTACCTGCGCGGCGTGTACACCCGCCCGGCCTCCCACTGGGTCTGCGAGGAACCGACCAGCAGCAGGCAGCGCATGTCGACGTCGGCCGGGTCGAGGTCAGCCAGCCGGACCACCCTCACCGACTCCTCCGGCCCGCCGACGTCCCGGCCGATCACCACCGGGGTGTCCGCCGGGCGGTGCTCCAGGAGGATGTCCCGGGCCGTGCCGACCTGCCAGGTACGCGACTTCGAGGCCGGGTTGTAGATGGCGATCACCAGGTCGGCCTGCGCGGCGGCGCTGAGCCGCTGGGCGATGACCTCCCACGGCTTCAGGTACGTCGACAGCGACAGCACACAGAAGTCGTGGCCGAGGGGCGCGCCGACCCGGCTGGCCACGGCCTGCGCGGCCGTCAGGCCCGGTACGACGCGGACGGGCACGTCCTGCCACCTCGGCTCGGCGGCCACTTCGAGGACGGCGCTGGCCATCGCGAAGATGCCCGGGTCACCGGAGGACACGACCGCGACCCGGGAGCCGCGCGAGGCCAGGTCCAGGGCGAACTCGGCGCGCTCTGCCTCGACGCGGTTGTCGGAGGCGTGCCGCTTCTGCCGGGGGTTGACGGGCACCCGGTCGAGGTACGTGGTGTAGCCGACCAGCTCGTCGGCCGTGGTCAGGGCGGCGGCGGCTTCCGGGGTGAGCCAGTCGCGGCCGGCCGGCCCGAGCCCGACGACGACGACCTCGCCCTTGCGTTCCTCCACAGTGGAGGATTCGGGGAGGCCGCCGGTGGCCGGGGTGAGGCGGGAGGGCACGAGCGCCAGGGAGAAGTACGGCACCGTCGAGGGGTCCACTTCGGACAGCTGCTCGATCCGCTGCTTGTCCGTGGTGGCCCGCTCCACGTACACGGCCTCGGCGAGGCGGCCCGACTCGGCAAGCCCGGAACGGACGTTGCCGAAGGTCCGGCCGAGCTTCATCACGGCGGCGCAGTCCGTGTTCGCCAGGCGCTCGGCGAGCACGTCCGGCGGGAGGGTACCGGGCAGCACCGTCAGGATCTCGTTGCCCTCGACGAGCGGCCGGCCCGACACGGCTGCTGCCGCACTGATCGACGTGACGCCGGGGACGACCTCCGCCGGGTACCGGTGCGCGAGCCGCTTGTGCAGGTGCATGTAGGAGCCGTAGAACATCGGGTCGCCCTCGGCCAGCACGACGACCGTCCGGCCGGCGTCGAGGTGCTCGGCGAGCCGGGCTGCTGCGGCCTCGTAGAAGTCCTCGAGCGCGCCACGGTACCCGCCGGGGTGGTCGGTGGTCTCCGTCGTCACCGGGTACATCAGAAGCTCTTCGATCTGGCCGTTGCGCATGTACGGCGCGGCGACGGAGCGGGCGATGCTCCGGCCGTGGCGTGCGCTGTGGTACGCGATCACGTCGGCGGCACCGATCAGCCGGGCGGCCTTGACCGTGACCAGCTCGGGGTCGCCGGGGCCGAGGCCCACGCCGTACAGCATGCTCATTCCTCCTCGCTGGCCAGGGCGTTGATCGCCGCGGCCGTCATGGCGCTGCCGCCGCGGCGGCCCCGCACGACCAGGTACTCCAGGTCGGAGGCCGCCAGGGCCTCCTTCGACTCGGCGGCCCCGATGAACCCGACCGGGATGCCCAGCACGGCCGCAGGCCGGGGCGCGCCGCCGACGACCATCTCCAGCAGCCGGAAGAGCGAGGTCGGCGCGTTGCCGATCGCGACGACGGACCCGGCGAGCTTGTCCCGCCACAGTTCCATCGCCGCGGCGCTGCGCGTCGTGCCCAGCTCGGCCGCCAGGCCCGGCACCCGGGGGTCCTGGAGCGTGCACAGCACCTCGTTGTCCGCGGGCAGCCGCTTGCGGGTCACGCCAGAGGCGACCATGTTCGCGTCGCACAGGATCGGCGCGCCAGCCCGCAGCGCGGCCTTGCCAGCGGCCACGGCACCCGCCGACCAGGCCAGGTCGCGGACCAGGTCGGTCATGCCACAGGCGTGGATCATGCGGACGGCGACCTTGGCGACGTCGGCCGGTACACCGGAGAAGTCCGTCTCGGCGCGGATGGTGGCAAACGACTGCCGGTAGATCTCGGCGCCGTCCTTGATGTATGTCACTGTCCTGCCACCCTCCGTGCGGCGGTGATGTCCGCCGCGAGCTCCACTGCGCCAACCCCGTTGATCTCGTACCCGGCGTCCGTGGCCAGCACCTCCACGTGCGGCCCGGCCGGCGTGCCGCACCGCCGCCCGCACCCCGACCAGTGCACCGGAAGCCCGCCCGGAATCCCTTGGTGGGCAACGGCCGCGTCGCCGCGCACATCGGACAGTGCCTTGGCGCACCCCGGCTGCCCGGCGCACGACGTGACCCCGATCCACGGGGACTCCGGGTCGTCAATCAGTCCATGCTGGACAGCCGTACCCGGTTCGAGGTCGGGGATGATCAGGCCACGCCACGGCGTCACGATCAGGTCGTGCCCGGTGGGGGCCTGGCTGGCCTGGAACCGGCCCAGCGGAGCGAGCAGCCCGAGCGCCTCGCGGCCGTCGTTCCGGGCGATCCGGCCGACGAGACCCGGCCCTCCGCCGCCCGGCACGGACACCGGCGGCGTCACGGCGTGCACGATGGACACAATGGACGGCCGGAGGGTGAGCCGGTCGGCGACCCGGGCCGCGCCGTCGCGCAGCTCGGCCAGCCGCCAGGCCTTCGACCCCTGGGCCTCCCGCTCGGTCAGGAAGGCCAGCGCGGCGAGGACCATCGTGGCGGACACGGCGGCGGAGCGCATCCGCTGGCCGGTCGGCTCGCCGCCGAGGACCAGCACGAACTCGTCCGGCCCGGTCGCCAGGACCGCGACATCGGCGCCGAGGGCGCTCACGTCACCCCGGCCGTCGTCGATCGCGAACAGGAACCTGCCGGACAACTCGGCCAGCCGGGCGTTGAGCTGGAGACTGCGGTCCAGGGCCCGAGGCAGGCGGCGGACGTCGGCCAGGCCGCCGGCCACACCAGACAGCGGCGAGGCCAGGATGTTGCGGACCTTCTCGTGCGTACGGGAGGGCAGCAGCTCGGCCAGCCGGGCACCCAGCTCGGCCTCGGCACCCGGGGCGACCCCTCTGAGCTGGACGTTTCCGCGCGAGGTCAGCTCCAGCGCGCCATCGCCGAACTCCACGGCCGCGTCGAGCAGCGCCTGCCACTGACCGGCCGTGACCTGCCCGCCGGGCAGCCGGACCCGGACCAGCCCGCCATCGGCCGCCGGGTGCGGGATGAGCACTCCGGGGCAGTTGTCCGGCTTGGACCGGTCGGGCAGGGGCGACAGCACGCGGCGGATCCTACGGGGCGGAGGAATGTGCGGATGGCAGGGGGCGCGGCGCTGGTGGGCGGCGGGCAACTTGACGGCGGCGGGGCCAGACAGCAGAGTGAGGGCGCAACTATGCGGCGACAGGTGGAGGAAGCCGGTGCGAGTCCGGCGCGGTCCCGCCACTGTCACCGGGGAGCAAGCCTCACGATAGTCACTGCCCGTGTTGGGTGGGAAGGCTGAGGGGAGCGGCGATCCGGGAAGCCAGGAGACTCCCGTCGCCGCCGCCGTCGACCTGGGGCGCGGACCCCGGAGTGAGGACCTGCCGTGAGTGCTGCCGTCGTGCCTTCCGCTAGCCGCCTGTTGCTGCTGTCCACCTCCGACACCGACCTGCTCAGCGCCCGCGCCTCCGGTGCCGGGTACCGGCTGGCCAACCCCGCGCGGACGGCGGTCGAGGACGTGCCAGCCCTGCTGGACGGCGTGTCGCTCGTCGTGGTCCGGATCCTCGGTGGCCGCCGGGCTTGGGAGGAGGGGCTCGACCTCGTCCTCGCCTCCGGCCTCCCGGTCGCCGTCCTCGGTGGCGAGCAGGCCCCCGACGCCGAGCTGATGGAGCTGTCCACGGTGCCCAGCGGCGTCGTGGCCGAGACCCACCAGTACCTGGCGCACGGCGGAGCGGCGAACCTGGCCGAGCTGCACAACTTCCTCTCCGACACCGTCCTGCTGACCGGTAACGGCTTCGCTCCCCCGGCGGAGACGCCGGCCTGGGGCGTCCTCGACCGCACGCCCCGGGTGGAGTCCGGCCCGACGGTCGCCGTCCTGTACTACCGGGCGCACCATGTGGCGGGAAACACCTCGTTCGTCGAGACGCTGTGCGAGTCCATCGAGGACGCTGGCGGCCAGGCCCTTCCGGTGTACTGCGCCTCGCTCCGCTCAGCCCCCGCCGAGCTGCTGGAGACGCTGGGCCGGGCCGACGCGCTGATCGTCACGGTGCTCGCGGCCGGCGGCTCCAAGCCTGCCCTCGCCCAGGCCGGCGGGGACGACGACGCGTGGGACGTCGGGGCGCTCGCCGCGCTCGACGTGCCGATCCTCCAGGGCCTGTGCCTGACCAGCAGCCGCGAGGCGTGGGACGCCAACGACGACGGCCTGTCCCCGCTGGACACCGCGACCCAGGTCGCCGTGCCGGAGTTCGACGGCCGGATCATCACCGTCCCGTTCTCGTTCAAGGAGATCGACGGCGACGGCCTCACGGTGTACGTGGCCGACGCCGAGCGCGCCTCCCGGGTGGCGGGCATCGCCGTCCGGCACGCGAAGCTCCGGCACATCCCGGCGGCCGAGAAGAAGATCGCCATCATGCTCTCGGCGTACCCGACGAAGCACTCCCGGATCGGCAACGCCGTCGGCCTCGACACCCCGGCCAGCGTGGTCCGGCTGCTGAAGGCCATGCACGAGCGTGGCTACGACGTCGGTGACCTGCCGGGCGTGGCCAGCCAGGACGGCGACGCGCTGATCCACGCGCTGATCGCGGCCGGCGGCCAGGACCCGGACTGGCTCACCGAGGAGCAGCTCGAAGCGAACAAGGTCCGGATCCCGGCGGCCACGTACCAGCGGTTCTTCGACACGCTGCCGGCCGAGCTGCGCGAGGAGATGGAACAGCACTGGGGTCCGGCGCCCGGCACGCTCTTCGTCGACAACGGCGACATCGTCCTGGCCGCCCTCACCTCCGGCAACGTCGTCGTGGTCGTCCAGCCCCCGCGCGGCTTCGGTGAGAACCCGGTCGCCATCTACCACGACCCCGACCTGCCGCCGAGCCACCACTACCTGGCCGCGTACCGCTGGCTGGGCGAGGTCTTCGGCGCCGACGCCGTCGTGCACGTCGGCAAGCACGGCAACCTGGAGTGGCTGCCGGGCAAGACGCTGGGCCTGTCGGCCGGCTGCGGCCCCGACGCCGCCCTCGGTGACCTGCCGCTGATCTACCCGTTCCTGGTCAACGACCCGGGCGAGGGTACGCAGGCCAAGCGCCGCGCCCACGCCACCCTGGTCGACCATCTCGTCCCGCCGATGGCCCGCGCCGAGTCCTACGGCGACATCGCCCGGCTGGAGCAGCTGCTCGACGAGTACTCGAACATCGCGGCCCTCGACCCGGCCAAGCTGCCGGCGATCCGCGCCCAGATCTGGACGCTGATCCAGGCGGCCAAGCTCGACCACGACCTCGGTTTCGCCGACCGGCCGCACGACGCGGAGTTCGACGACTTCCTGCTGCACGTCGACGGCTGGCTGTGCGAGGTCAAGGACGTGCAGATCCGCGACGGCCTGCACATCCTGGGCGAGGCTCCGGAAGGCGAGGCCCGGGTCAGCCTGGTGCTGGCCATGCTGCGCGCCAAGCAGATGTGGGGCGGGCAGGTCGCGGCGCTGCCGGGTCTCCGCGAGGCCCTGGGTCTGTCCGAAGGGGACAGTGCCCGCGGCGACGTCGACGCGGTCGAGGAGCAGGCCCGGGCACTGGTCCAGGCGATGGAGGACCGTGGCTGGGACCCGGCGGCGGCCGGCGAGCTGGCCGAGGGCCTGGTCGCCGACGTGCTCCGGTTCGCGGCGACGGAGGTCGTGCCCCGGCTCGCGCGGACGACCGACGAGATGACGCACGTGCTGCACGCGCTCGACGGCGGGTACGTCCCGGCCGGGCCGAGCGGTTCGCCACTGCGCGGCCTGATCAACGTGCTGCCGACCGGCCGGAACTTCTACTCCGTCGACCCGAAGGCCGTGCCGAGCCGGCTGGCCTGGGAGACCGGGCAGGCGATGGCCGACTCGCTCCTCGCCAGGTACCGCGCCGACCACGGCGAATGGCCGAGCTCGGTGGGCCTGTCCGTCTGGGGCACCTCGGCGATGCGCACGGCCGGCGACGACATCGCCGAGGTACTGGCGCTGCTGGGCGTCCGCCCGCTGTGGGACGAGGCCTCCCGCCGGGTCAACGGGCTGGAGCCGATCCCGCTCGCGGAACTGGGCCGGCCCCGCATCGACGTGACCATCCGGATCAGCGGTTTCTTCCGGGACGCGTTCCCGCACGTGGTCGCGATGCTCGACGACGCGGTACGGCTGGTCGCCGGCCTCGACGAGGCGCCGGAGGACAACTTCGTCCGGGCGCACGTCGGTGCCGACCTCGCCGGGCACGGCGACGAGCGGCGGGCCACCATGCGGATCTTCGGCTCGAAGCCGGGCGCGTACGGCGCGGGCCTCCTCCAGCTCATCGACAGCCGCAACTGGCGCGACGACAAGGACCTCGCCGAGGTGTACGCGGTGTGGGGCGGCTTCGCCTACGGCCGCGGCCTCGACGGCGTGGCGGCCCGGCCGGACATGGAGACCGCGTACAAGCGGATCGCCGTCGCGGCCAAGAACACCGACACGCTCGAGCACGACATCGCGGACTCCGACGACTACTTCCAGTACCACGGCGGCATGATCGCCACGGTGCGGGCGCTGACCGGCAAGGCCCCGGAGGCCTACGTCGGCGACAGCACCCGGCCCGACGCCGTGCGCACCCGTACCCTCTCCGAGGAGACGGCCCGGATCTTCCGTGCCCGCGTCGTCAACCCGCGCTGGCTGGCCGCGATGCGCAGGCACGGCTACAAGGGCGCGTTCGAGCTGGCCGCCACGGTCGACTACCTGTTCGGCTTCGACGCGACGGCAGGCGTGGTCGCCGACTGGATGTACGAGAAGCTGACCGCCAGCTACGTCCTCGACCCGGAGAACCGCAAGTTCTTCGCCGACTCCAACCCGTGGGCGCTGCACGGCATCGCCGAGCGCCTGCTCGAAGCCGCCGACCGTGGCCTCTGGGAGCACCCGGAACCGGCGACCCTCGAAGCCCTCCGCCAGGCATACCTGGAAACCGAGGGCGACCTGGAGGGCGGCGAGCGTCCATGATCGTGGGACCCCTCACGTCGTTATAGCGACGTGAGGGGTCCCACGCGCTCGTCGTCCGGGGCGGAGTCACATCATCGGCATGCGCTCGCTGATCGCGATCAGGTTGCCCTCGGAGTCGTGGAACCAGGCCCCGCGGAACTCCTGGTCGACGGTGATGCTGTCCTTCGTCTTGAGGCCCGGCGTGTCGTAGTCCTCGAACTTCACGCCGTTGGCCTTCATCCGCCGCACCTCGGCGTCGAGGTCGTCGCACTCGAAGTTTGCCTGCGTGTGCGTGCCGCTCGGCTCCCCGGTGGACGGGAACAGCATGATCTTCGTGTGTTCCGCCAGCTCGTAGACCGCGCCGTCGTCGTTGTCCATGACCGGCTTGATGCCGAGGTTCTTCTCGTAGAAGGCCTTGGCCCGATTCATGTCCTTGGCCGGCAACGTGCCGAACACCCGCCCGGTGACTGTCATGAAAACCCCCTCCTCACCAGCTCGTGAGGGGCTTTCTCATTCTAGTCGCGCCAGGCCCGGCCGCCGGTGGCTCGCGCGATCGGCTGACTGGGCCGCCCTGATTTCGTACAATTTTCTTAAATAGGACAGAGGCCAGGGGAGTGCCCGATGGATCTCAGCTCCTTCTACGCGGTGGTGTCCGGCATCAACTTCACGCTGCTGGGCCTGTGGTGGGTCGCGGCCAAGGACCGGCCAGAGATGGCCGGGCGGGACGCCGCTGGCCGCCGGATGGCCTACCTGGTCTCGCTCCAGTTTCTCGTACCGGGCACGATGGCCCTCCTCGCCCAGGTCGCCCCGACCGTGCCGATGGTGTGGCGGGTGACGTTCACCTTCGCCGGGCTGGCCGGCGCGCTCGGCATCCTGCTGCTCGCCCCGGCGCTCGGCCGGGAGTCGGGGCAGTTCGGGGTGGCCAGGATGTTCCAGTGGGTGGCCGTGCCGGTGTACGTGCTGATCGCGGCCGTCGCCGGGCTGCCGGCCTTCGCGAACGCGATCCGGGGCGACCTGACCGCGCTCCAGGTCGAGGCGATCCTCTTCTGCGTCCTCACGTTCCTCGGGGTGCAGGCCGCGTGGGCTGTTGGCATGGCCCCGAGGGCCGCCGAGGCCGACAATAAGGAGGAAAGCTATCCCGGGAGGAACGGGAGGAAGCCATGAAGGCGAACGTTGGCGACCGGCTGATCGTCGAGGGAGCCCACACCGGGGACAAACGGCGAATCGGGACCATCACCGAGCTGAGGCATCCGGACGGCACCCCGCCGTACATGGTCCGCTGGGAGGACACCGGCGTGGAGGGCTTGGTCTACCCCGGCGTCGACTCGCACGTGGAGGCCACCGCGAAGTAGTGCGTGACATACTGGGCGGCTATGCGCAGTGAGATCGCCAGCGTGCCCGGGCATCCCGGGCGGGCCAATGAGGACTGGGCCGGCACCGGCCCTCGTACCGCCGTCGTCCTGGACGGCCTGACCGAGAGCGCCGAGACGGGCTGCCTGCACGGTACGCCGTGGTATGTCGAGCAGCTCGGCACGGCACTCCTCCGGCTCGCCGCCGACCCGGCCGTGGCCCTGCCCGAAGCGCTCTCCGGGGCGATCACGCACGTGGCCGGCCTGCACGGCGGCCAGTGCGACCTCGGCCATCCCGGTACACCTGCCTCGACTGTCGCTCTGCTGAGGACGGACGGCGCCGGATCGGCCGACTATCTCGTGCTCTCCGACGCCACGGTCGTGCTCGACCTGCCGGGCGAGGTCCGGGCGGTCAGCGACCCGGCCGTCGACGACCACTTCACCGCCCAGCAGGCCGGGGCCGCCACCGCCAGCGGCCTGAGCAGCCTGATCCAGGCCCAGCAGCAGATCCGCAACCAGCCCGGCGGGTACTGGGTCGCACAGGTCGACCCAGCGGCCGCCGGGCACGCCCACACCGGAACGGTGTCCGGGCTGCGCGGTGCGGCCCTGCTCTCGGACGGGGTGTCACTGCTGGTCACCGGGTTCGGGGCGCTGGAGTGGCACGAGCTGCTGGCCGTCGGGTACGCGCAGGGGCCGGGCGAGCTGATCGCGCGCACGCGGGCCTGCGAGGACGCCGATCCGGAGCGGGTGGCGCTGCCCCGGCACAAGCACCATGACGACGCCACCGCCGTGATCTGCCACCTGGGCGGCGGTTACTGAATACAGAGCCAGGTACGGTGCTCGGCCTTGGCCTGAAGCCCGTTGCCGGTCGCGACGACGGCGAGCTGGAAGGAGTTCTCCCCCGCGCCGGAGCAGTCCGGGATCAGCACCCGGTTGTACGTGGCCGGCACGTTGATCGTGGCCACCCAGTCCGTGCAGTTCTCCGAGGCCGCGTCGGAGCAGAACCGTTCGTGCCACAGGAAGACCGGCTGGTTGCCGAGCCCGGAGTGGACGGCGGTGAAGGCGTACTTCGCTTTCACCGTGATCACCCCCGGACCGCTGATCATGACACTCGGGCTGGCGGCGTGGGCCGGTACCGGGCCCAGGATCGCGGGGGTGAGGACGAGGGCCGCACCGAGCAGTGCGGTCGCGGCCCGGGGAAGAAACATCGAAGCAGGCATCGGCAGGCTCCCATCACCAACGGGTGAGCATGCCGGCACCATAGAACGCCGTCCGGCCACAAGGGACGATCGTGGCCAAGGATGGCGCGGCCGATCAGCGCACCGTAAGCGCCCGGCGCGCCGGATCCGCCGCTATGGGTACTAAGAGGTCCTAGCTCTCCTTGGCCAGGCCCTGGTCGATCCACGACCGGATGAGCGCCGACGGCTCCACGCCCCGCCGGGCGGCCGCCGCCTCGATCCGCGCGTCGGCGTCGGCTGTCAGCAGGATGCTCCGGTCGACGACAGTGCCCATGCCGGGCGCCGCGTACGCGAAGGTGATGCTGCCTGCCGCGATAGCCTCCACCACCTCGGCGTAATCGGATTCGTTCTCCATGTTCGTGCCTCCTCATCCCAGCATGAGCGCATCCGGCAGGGGCCGCCATACGCTCGGGCCGGGAGAATCAGAACGCCACCTCGCAGCGCGCCCGGGTGTCGCCGCCCGACCGGCCACGGCAGATGTCGAATCCGCTACCCGAGTCGATCGACTGCACGTCGTTGAAGCTGTCCCCGTGCAGGCCGTCCCGCCCGGAACCGCCGTCGAGCATGTCGTGGGCGCTCTCGCCGTACCCGGGCCCCGACACCGGGTTGTGGTCCCCGATCAGGTACTTGTCGTCGCCGGGACCGCCACTGATCATGTCGTTGCCGCCCCGGCCGGGGCCGACGGTGCCCGCGTAGGTGGCGTTGTCGCCGACCAGGTACACGTCGTCGCCGTCGCCGCCCTCGATGATGTCGTCGCCGCCCTCGCCCATGCTGGTCGCTCCGACGTTGTCGCCGGACGCCGAGTCCCTGCCGGAGCCGAGCTCGATCAGGTCGTCGCCGCCGTCGCCGTAGACCTCGCCGTCGCTGGCGCCGTTGTCCCCGGTGACGTTGTCGTCGCCGTCCCCGCCCTTGATCACGTCGTCGCCGCCCGGGCCACCGGCCTTGCCGCCGTGCCCGGCCGCGCGGTTGTCCCCGGTCAGCCGGTCGTTGCCGTCGCCGCCGATGACGAGGTCCTCCCCGCCGGCCGGCCAGACGTCACCCTCCTCGACGCGGATGTCGCCGACGATGATGTCGTCGCCCGGGCCGCCGTCGAGCTTGTCGTCGCCACGCCCGCCCTGGATCAGGTCGCCGCCGCCGAGCCCGCAGACGAGGTCGTCGCCGCCCTGGCCGTCGATCGCGTCCGGGCTGGCCGAGCCGACGATGACATCCGGGCCCGGGGTACCCGTGATCCAGCCGGCGCCCGTGATCGTCGCGGCCTTCCCGAAGCACCTCGGCGGCGCGGCGTGCGCTGGCACGGCCCCGAGGAACGCCGAAGCCGCCACCACGACCCCGGCAGTGAGAACCCGCAACGTACCGGTCACCTCGGCCCCCTTCCACAGGTGGCCGGAGCCGGCACCCGGCTCCGGACAGCACAGGCTGACGGTAACTGAGCGTTACTGTCACAGGGGGCCGATTGCCGCAAACCGCATCGATAGCCGCCGGGCGTGGACTCCACAGCGGATGGCACCGAGGAAACTCAGGTAGCGCGTACCGGATTCGAACCGGCGTCTCCCAGATGAAAGCCGGGTATCCTGACCCCTAGACCAACGCGCCTCAAGCATCGTGCTGTCCCCCGCCCGGGATTCGAACCCGGAACTGTCGCCTTAGAGGTCCTAACTCAATGACTGGCGGCGCTCTGGCGGCCCCAGAAGACGACCGGACTGCGCAGAATTCGAGGGCGGATACAACACCGGTATCCGCCCTCGAATTCTGCTTGCCGCTCGCCTCCTGGAC
Source organism: Longispora albida DSM 44784 (assembly GCF_000379825.1). Lineage (GTDB taxonomy): Bacteria > Actinomycetota > Actinomycetes > Mycobacteriales > Micromonosporaceae > Longispora > Longispora albida. The sequence goes on along the minus strand of NZ_KB903817.1, from coordinate 153,769 downwards.
CTCGCCATAGCACCACCGCCATTAAGTTAGGACCTCTTAGGACGGCGCCGCTCGGTCCTGTTGAGCCAGCGAGGGAAGTCCCGCCGCCAGGAGTCGAACCTGGCTGTGCCGATGTATCAGATCGGTGCCTTCACCGGTTGGCTACGGCGGGATTGGGGTCGGGACCCGGACCATCCCCCCGTGGGGGTCCAGGTCCCGCCGAGCGGCGGCGGGGACTCGAACCCCGTCCTTCTGGTTGGAAGCCAGATGCTCTGCCTGGTGAGCTACAGCCGCGTGCGAGATAATGGCGAATTCTGGCCGGCGAGAGAATGGTTTTCCTTCACCGGAGTTTCGTTTGCTGATTTCTTTTACCGGGAAACAAAAAGCCGCCTCCCGGCTGGCGGGCAGGCGGCGTGTGCGCTGGTGTGCGCTAGCCCCGCTGCCTGGCCAGAATGTGTTCCCTGCCTTCGATACCGCCACCGAACGCAATGCCACCGAGCGCGGCGAGGCGCTTGAGGTCGTGCATCGTGTGCCGGGTCATCGAAAGCTCCTGCTTCCAGGTCTGGTTCAGCGTGGACGGTCCTTGCTGATGCCGCCGACAGTACGGGCGGGCGAAGTGGCCGGGCAACCCATTAACAACCACGGCCGGGCGCCTTGATGATCATTACTCGGGCGACGATAAAGCTGGTACTGAAAGGTGGTTGGAAAGGGAGGAAGCCCATAGGATCACCGGGCATGAGATTCCAGCTTCTCGGCGAGGTCAGGTTCGAGGCTGGGGGCGAGCCGGTGGGGCTCGGCCGGAGGCAGGAGCGCTGCCTGCTCGGGCTGCTGTTACTGGAGACGCGGCGGGTCGTGCCGATCGACCGGCTGGCCGACCTGCTCTGGCACGGCAGTCCCCCGCTGTCGGGACGGGCCGCGATCCACACGTACACCGCGCGGCTGAGGCGGCTCCTGCGCCCGCACGGGCTGACCGTCGAGACGCGCGGCGGCGGGTACCTGATGGACGTGCCACCCGAGCTGGTCGACGTCCACCTGTTCACAGCGGCCCTCGCCGAGGCGCAGCGGACGCCAGCCCCGCAGGCCCGGCTGTCCAAACTGGAGGAAGCGGTCGCGTACTGGCGTGGCCCGCTGCTGGCCGACGTCGCCGACGACCTGCTGAGGGAGCGGGTCGGTTCCGGGCTGGAGGACCTGCGCTTCACGGCCCTGGAGTTGCGGGCACAGTCCTTGCTGGACACTGGCAGGCAGCACGAGGCGGTCAGCCTGCTCAAGACCCTCGCCGCAGCCCATCCGGCCAGGGAGGGACTCGCCGGGCTGCTGATGCGCGCGCTGTACGACACCGGCAGGCAGGCCGAGGCCCTGGCCACGTACCGGACGACCCGGGAGCTGCTCGCCACCGACCTCGGCCTCGAACCCAGCCCGGCGCTGCGCGAGCTGCACCACAGGATGCTGCTGGGCGACGTGGCCCCGCCGGAGCCGGCCGCCCAGCCGAGCCCGCGCCGGTACCTGCCACGGGCCGTACCGGACTTCACCGGCCGGGAGTCCGAGCTGAGCTGGCTCGACGGGGCGGTGGCCGGGCCGTCGGCCGTCGCGGTGATCTCGGCTGTCGCCGGGGCTGGTGGCGTGGGGAAGACAGCGCTGGCCGTCCACTGGGGACAGCAGTCGGCGAGCCGGTTCCCCGATGGCCAGTTCTATCTGGACCTGCGCGGGTACGGTTCGGGTGTGCCGCTCAGCTCTGCCGAGGCGCTGCACCAGCTGCTGCTGATGGCTGGGGTGCGCGCCGACGCGCTCCCGGCCGGGGCTGAGGAAGCCGCGGCGATGTTCCGCCGGGTGCTCGCCGGCCAGCGGGTGCTGGTCATCCTCGACAACGCGCGCTCCGCCGAGCAGGTACGCCCGCTGCTGCCGGGCAGCCCGGAGGCCGCCGTCGTCGTGACCAGCCGCGATCGGCTGGGCGGGCTGGTGGTCAGGGAGGGTGCGCGCCGGATCGATCTCGGTACCCTGTCGCGGGCCGACGCGGCTGGCCTGCTCGGTACGCTGCTCGGCCCTGGGCGGGCAGGCGCGCAGGCCGGGGTGCTGGCCGGGCTGGCCGAGGCGTGCGGCCGGTTCCCGCTCGCGCTGCGGATCGCCGCCGCGAACCTGGCCGAGGACGCCCGCGCGACCGTCCAGTCCTACACCGCGTCTCTCGCGCGTGACGGCCGGGTGGGAGCGCTGCGCGTGGACGGGGATCCCGCGAGTGCTGTCGAGGCGGTGTTCGGGCTCAGTCTCGCCTGGCTCAGCCCGGCCGGCCTGCTGCTCTTCCGGCGGATCGGGTTGCTGCCGGTGGCGAGCCTGCGCGACTGGGTGGCCACGGCGCTGCTCGGCGGGGAGGCGGCCGGGGGTCTGGCGGAGCTGGTCGAGGCCTCCCTGATCACGGCGACGCGCGAAAACCAGTACGCGGTGCATGACCTGGTTCAGGAGTACGCAGCAGGTCTGTCCACTCCGGACGATCAGGCGGCGCTCCGGCGGTGCTACGAGACGCTGCTGGGGCTCGCGGTCGCTGCGGATCGGCAGTTGGCCAGCAGGCATTTCCCGGTACCCGACGCGCCGCTGGACACCGAGCTGCCCGCCGACCCGCTCGTGTGGCTCGCGGCCGAGCAGAGTTTTGTGGCTGCGGCAGCCGTGGACTCCGCAGCCCGTGGCTGGACGGAACTCGCCTGCGACCTGCTGTCCGCCGTCGCGAACTTCGCCGGGAACCCCGACTACATCGGCACGTGGACCGAGGCGGCGGAACACGTACTCGGCGCGGCTGGAGCGGGAGCGCCCGGCCGGGGGCCGCTGCTCCTGGCGCTCGGCGGCCTGCGCCGGGCTCGCGGGCACAACACGACGGCACTGCCCATGCTGCGCGAGGCCCGCCGCGTCCTGGCGCGGACCGGCCAGGTCCTGCTCGCCGGGGTGGCCGCCACGCAGCTGGGCATGGCATACCGGATGACCCGGCAGGTACGGGCGGCCAGTGCCGCGAGCGCGTGGGCGATCGGCCACCTCCGCGGGTACCCGGAATCAGCGCAGCTGGGCTGGGCACACCTGGCCCGCGGCACCCTCCGTCACGAGATCACGCCTGGCGACGAGCAGGCATGCAACGACCACGAGGAAGCACTGGCGATCTTTCGCCGGACAGGCGACCGGGCCGGCGAGGCGAACGCGCTCTCCCGGATCGCCCAGAGCCTGAACAGAGCCGGCCGGCACCGGGAGGCCGCCGCCCGGTTCGAGGAGTCGTGCCAGGTACTCGCCGGGTTCGGCGAGCCGGTCTTCGGCAGCGTCACCGGCTGCCACCTGGCCAGGACCTGGCTGAAGGTCGGGGACATCGCGGCGGCGTGGCGGAGCGCGAGCGACGCGCTGGCGCTGGCCCGGAGTGCGGACGACGCCCGGGCGCTGCGCGACGCGCTGTCCCTGGCAGGTGAGATCGCGCTCAGCCGCTCCGACCCGCCGACAGCGCTCGCGATGTTCACCGAGGCGGCCGGCCTGGCCAGGACGCTGCAGCCGCCGACCTTCCTGCCCAGGATCCTGCAGTACCTCGCGCGGGCCCACGCCGGCCTCGGCGACTTCGAGGCCGCGGCGCTGACCGGGCGCGAGGCCGCGGCACGGTACGCCGAGGCGGACATGCTGGACCAGCACGAGGAGGTGAACCGGTGGCTGTCCACACTGGACGCCTGATCGATCGCGGTAAGGCACTGGTAAGGCGGCGGCCATAGCGTCTGGGCATCGCGGTCGCACGGGGCGATCGCAGGCTGTGACCAGGAGGTTCACATGTCGAAGACCTTCCGCGCCGTGGCACTGGCCGGGGTGCTGAGCGCCGCGGCGCTGGCCGTCCCGCAGGCCGCCCAGGCCGCCCCGACCCAGGGCTGCCAGGACTGGGACTATCCGACGTCCCGCTCGTATCAGATCCGTTGCTTCATCCACAACATGGACCACGCGCGAGCGGCCGTCCGCTGCCTCGACAGGTTCGGCAATGTGGTCACCGAGCGCTACGGCACCACCGTCACGGTCGGCGACTCCGTCGCCACCTGCCCGTGGGGGACCGTCGCCGCGTGGGGCTACGTCGACTACAGCGTCTGATGATCCAGCAGGCGGCTGGTGCGGTCCCGTTTCGCCCGGCACCGCACCAGCCGCCGTCTCGACGCGAGCCCGGGTTTCCAATATGTACGAAAATCAATAAAAATTGTCTGCACCTGGTATTACTGGTCGAGAGCCATCATCGGCGGCCTCCTCGATCGGCAGGTGTATGCAGATGACCAGGTCGGTGGAACGCGCTGAGGAGTCCTCACAGCCAGCGGAGTCCTCGCAGCCCTCGCAGGTCAGCCTGAGCACGGCGGCTGCGCGCAACCTGGCGACGACGACCAAGTCTGTGCCGCAGATGCAGGAGATCAGCTCGCGTTGGCTGCTGCGGATGCTGCCGTGGGTGCGGGTCGGCAGCGGCACGTACCGGGTGAACCGCCGGCTCAGCTACCTGATCGGTGACGGCCGGGTGACGTTCACGCAGGCCGGTGCCGAGGTTCGCGTGGTACCGGCCGAGCTCGGCGAGCTGGCGCTGCTGCGCGGCTTCGACGACGCCGGAGTGCTCGACGAGCTGGCGGGCAGGTTCGGCCAGCACGAGTACGAGGCGGGCCAGGTCATCACCGAGTTCGGCTCGGTGGCCGACCACGTGTATCTGATCGCGTACGGCAAGGTCAGCAAGACCGGCGTCGGGGAGTACGGCAATCCGGTGCAGCTCGCGGTGCTGTCCACCGGGGAGTTCTTCGGCGACCAGTCGCTGCTCGAGGACCAGAGCATCTGGGAGTTCACCGCCACGGCGATGACGGCCGTGACGGTGCTGGCTCTCCCCCGGCAGGCGTTCACGCAGCTCACCGAGCGGTCGGAGTCGCTGCGTGCCCACGTGGAGCAGCATCGGGCCAAGGCCAGCCTGCCGCAGAACAAGCACGGCGAGGCGGCGATCGACCTGTCAGCCGGCCACATCGGCGAGCCGGTGCTGCCGAGCACGTTCGTCGACTACGAGCTGGCGCCGCGCGAGTACGAGCTGAGCGTCGCCCAGACGGTGCTCCGGGTGCACACCCGGGTCGCCGATCTCTACAACGAGCCGATGAACCAGCTCGACCAGCAGTTACGGCTGACGATCGAGGCACTACGGGAACGCCAGGAGCACGAGCTGGTGAACAACCGCGAGTTCGGGCTGCTGCACAACGCGGATCCCCGCCAGCGCATCCACACCCGCACCGGCCCGCCCACGCCCGACGACATGGACGAGCTGCTGTGCATGCGGCGCGGCACGAAGCTGTTCCTCGCGCATCCGAAGGCGATCGCCGCGTTCTTCCGTGAGTGCACCCATCGCGGGATCTACCCGGAGCCGGCGGAGTTGCACGGCCACAACGTGCCCGCCTGGCGGGGCGTGCCGATCCTCCCGTGCGGCAAGATCCCGATCTCGAACGGCCACACCTCGCACATCCTCGCGATGCGTACCGGGGAGGACGAGCAGGGTGTGGTCGGGCTGCACCAGACGGGCATCCCCGACGAGTACGAGGAGAGCCTGACCGTGAAGTTCATGGGCATCGACGAGCGGGCGATCATGTCGTACCTCGTCACGGCCTACTACTCGCAGGCGGTCCTCGTCCCGGACGCGCTCGGCATCCTCGACAGCGTCGAGCTGTCGTACTACCGCGACTAGCGACGGGAGGAAACCGTGTCGCTCCTGTCGCGGGTGAGCGCGCCCGCAGCGGTCCCGGAACTGGCCGATCTCGTCGCAGGGCTGCTGTCCCATGCCAGCCGCCGCTCACAGGAAGGCCAGCCGGAAGGCCAGCAGGAAGGTCTTCAACACCGGGTACTGCACGGGCCGGTGGGGCTGGGCACGGCTTCGGCCAGGTTTCCTCCTGCTGGGCCGGCTGTCCTTCCTGTTCCCCCCGCGCGGCATGCGGAGAGCGGGACGGAGTCGCCACAGCCGCCGTCAGGGCCGACCGGGCTGGGTACCAGTTCGCTGAGGGTGACGGCACCGGCTCGCAGGCAGCGCGTACCCGAGCTGTACTGCCCGCCACCGCTGCGCGACGACCCCGCGCTGGCGGAGGAAGTCAACGACCGGCTCATCGGCTGGGCCGCGGAAACAGGCATCTACCCGGGACGGCTCGACCAGCTCCGGTCAACCAGCTTCGGCCGGTTCATCATGCTCACCCACCCCGACACCGACGACGCCGACCGGCTGCTCGCCGCCGCGAAGTGCGCGGTCGCCGAGTGGGCAGCCGACGACCACTACTGCGACGACGAGTCGGCCGGTTCGCGCCCTGCCGTACTGGCCGCGCGGCTCGGCGTCGCCTACGCGGCGGCGGACCCCGCGCAGATGCCGGCCCGGTACCGGCAGGACCTGGAACAGCAGATGCTCGGCGATCCGGTGCGGGTCGCGCTGCGGTCGGGCATCGCGCACCTGAGCAGGTACGCCAGCCACGCCCAGGTGAACCGGCTGCGCCACGAGCTGGCCATGCTGTTCGTGGCCTTCGACGCCGAGGCGTCCTGGCGGGCCACCGGCCACACGCCGGCCGTCGTCGAGTACCTGATCCACCGGCAGCAGAACAGCTTCCTGCCCTGCATCGGCGCCATCGACGCGATCGGCGGCTACGAGGTGCCGGCGGAGGCGTACGCCCACCCGCGGGTACGCGGCCCGGTCCTGAAAGCCGCGCTGGCCGCCACCCTCGTCAACGACCTGTACTCGCTGGCCAGGCAGAGCACGTCGAACGGCGCCGACTTCGATCTGCCATCGATCATCGCGGCCCAGGAGGGCTGTTCGCTGGCCGAGGGCGTGGCCAGAACCGTGGACATCCACGACGAGCTGGTCCGCGACTTCGAGACCGAAGCGGCGGTGCTGGCGGCGGACGGCTCCCCTGCGGTACTCAGATTCATGGCCGGCGTGTGGGCCTGGCTCGGCGGAAACCTGGCCTGGCACAGCAGCAGCGAACGCTACGGCTGAACCGAGCGGGCTATGGCTTGGAGCCTGGCCGGGGCTGCTGGTCGAACCGGGGGCCGCCGGGCACCTCACCCGGCAGGAACTCCTGGTTGAGCCCGTCCGAACCGTGCTCGGCCGACCCGGCGAACGGGTCACTGCGCCGCTTGCTCACGACGACGAAGATCAGCAGGGCGAGGCCGAGAACGGCCAGCACGCCCATCAACAGGTACGGCCTCATGATCACTCCCCGTGGTAGGCCCGGTCAGGCCTGGTCAGCACAGGATAAGTGCAGGTCACTCCGGGCACCGGAGGCCGGGGCCTGCCCGATCCAGCGCGCCGCCCAACCACCCCTGCCTACGGCGGTCATCTGGTCACCGTCAAAACGATCTCTGGGCCGTCCCTGGGCCGCGGGGCCGTCGCTGGGCCGTCAAACGACCACCAAGAATACCGACCGGCAGCCAACAGCTCCCTGCCCTAGATTGCGGCTGTGAGCTGGGATGGGGCGGACGAGTCGGCCTGTACGCCGGGTTCTGTTCCTGGGGCTTGCCCAGGTGGCGGTCATCCATCTACGCCAGCCGTCGCCGGATGGCTCTAGCGGTCTACCCGCGAGCTCGGGCGGGCAGCCCTCAGACACTCGCGCGGGCCCGGAGGCCCTTTTTGACCTTGCTCCGGGTGGGGTTTACCGAGCCGCCCCGGTCACCCGGGGCGCTGGTGGGCTCTTACCCCACCGTTTCACCCTTACCCCTCGAGAGGGGCGGTTTGTTTTCTGTGGCACTGTCCCGCGGGTCGCCCCGGGTTGCCGTTAGCAACCACCCTGCCCTGTGGAGCCCGGACGTTCCTCGGTACCCGCCTGGTGTGACCCAGTGGGTAACGCGACCGCCCGGCCGGCTCGTCCGCCGTACCGACTAGCTTAGTTGGCATGACGATCACGGTGCCAACCGCCACCGGGGGCCCGCGGTGAACGTGCCGCTGCTGCTCGGGGCCGGGCTGGCTGCCGGGGTGGTGAACGCGATCGCCGGGGGTGGTTCGCTGATCACGTTCCCGGCGCTGCTCGCGGCCGGGTTGCCGCCGGTCGCCGCGAACGTGACGAACTCGATCGCCGTGTGCCCCGGGTACCTGGCGAGCGTGGCGGGGAGCTGGCGGGATCTGCCCGGGCGGGTGGCCTGGGGGCTGGTGCCCGCCGCGCTGGCCGGTACCGCTGCCGGGTGTGCCTTGTTGCTGCTGGGGCCGGAGAGCACGTTCGAGGGCGTGGTGCCCTTTCTCGTGCTCGGGGCGAGCCTCGCGCTGCTGGTACCGAAGAAGGAGTCACGGACCGCGCATCCCGCCGTGACGCACGCACTCGTCGCGGGGATCTCGGTCTACGGGGGTTATTTCGGGGCGGCGCTGGGCGTGATGATGATCGCCGGTCTGTCGTTCGCGCTGGCGGAGCCGTTGCGGCGGATCAGCGCGCTGAAGAACGTGACCTCGCTGGTGAGCGGGCTGACGACGGCGGTCGTGTTCGGGTTGTTCGCGCCGGTGGACTGGCTGGCGGTGGCGGTTGTGGCTCCGGCGGCGATCGTCGGCGGGTTCGCAGGGGCGAAGGCGGCGCGGAGGATACCCGCCCGGATCCTCCGCGCCGCGATTGTGGGATTCGGCGTGCTGGTCAGCGGCTGGCTCTTCCTGCGCTGACCGTGGCAGCAGCTTCCTCGTAGTGTGCTGGTTCGGTGGCGTCGGCCCCGTCCGGCACGCGGCCACGCAGGAGGAGGGTGGCGATCGCGGCGACGAGCAGGTTGACCGTGACGGCGAGCAGGCCAGCGTAGATGGTCACCTTCGTGTCGAGGCCCAGTTGGGACAGCGGGAACGCCGATCCTCCGAAGTGGAGGCGGCCGTTCGCGCCGGGGATCTGGTAGAGCATCCACAGCCCGGCAGCCAGGCCCGCCGCCCACCCCGCGATCAGCCCGGCCCGGTGGAACCAGCGGGTGAACAGGCCCAGCCCGACGGCCGGGAGCGTCTGCAGGATGATCACGCCGCCGATGAGCTGGAGGTCGATCGAGAACTGCGGTTCGAGGAGGAGGATGCACAGGACGGCGCCGACCTTGACCACCAGGGACGTCACCTTGCTGACCGAGGCCTCCTGGGCTGGGGTGGCGGCGCGGTTCAGGTACTCCTTGTAGATGTTGCGGGTGAAGAGGTTCGCGGCGGCGATCGACATGATCGCGGCCGGGACCAGCGCGCCGATGCCGATCGCGGCGAACGCGACGCCGGTGAACCAGTCCGGGAACATCTTGTCGAAGAGCTGGGGCACGATCGTGTTGCTGTCCTTGCCGACCGGCCCGACGTCCGCGGCGATCGCCATGTAGCCGAGCAGGGCGATCAGGCCGAGCAGCAGGCTGTAGGCGGGCAGCGCCGACATGTTGCGCTTGATGACGTTGCGGTCGCGGGCCGCGAGGACACCGGTCACCGAGTGCGGGTAGAGGAACAGCGCGAGGGCAGAGCCGAAGGCCAGCGTGACGTACTGGAGCTGGTTGCTGGCGTTGAGCAGGATGCCGTCGTTCGGGTTCGGCGACTTGGCGAACTTGGCGTCAGCAGCGTCGAAGATCGAACCCCAGCCGCCGAGCTGCGACGGGATGTAGATGACCGCGACGAGGATGACGACGTAGATCAGGATGTCCTTGACGAAGGCGATCAGCGCCGGGGCCCGCAGCCCTGACTGATAGGTGTACGCGGCGAGGATCCCGAACGCCACGATGATCGGCCAGTGGCCGGTGATGCCCATCGACTTGAGTACCGCTTCGATGCCGACGAGCTGCAACGCGATGTAGGGCATCGTGGCGACGATGCCGGTGACGGCGACCGCGAGGGCGAGGCCCGGCGAGCCGAACCGGCCGCGCACGAAGTCGGCCGGCGTGACGTAACCGTGTTCCCGGGAGACCGACCAGAGCCGGATCAGGACCAGGAAAACCAGGGGATAGACCACCACTGTGTACGGGACGGCGAAGAAGCCCATCGCCCCGGCCCCGAAGACCAGGGCGGGCACGGCGACGAAGGTGTACGCGGTGTACAGGTCGCCGCCGATCAGGAACCAGCTGATCCAGGTACCGAAGTTGCGGCCCCCCAGCCCCCACTCGTCCAGGTGCGCCATGGTGTCCGGCCTGCGCCACCGGGACGCCACGAACCCGAGCCCGCTGACCAGCGCGAACAGGCCGATGAAGATCGCTAGGGTCATGCCCGGCCCCTGCGGTACACGATGGTCGTCGTGGTCACGCCGATGGCGATGAACGCCAGCTGGAGCCAGTAGAACCGGGGAAAGCCGAGCAGCCGGGGCCCGTCGCCGTTGTAGAGGAACGTCAGCAGCGGAATGATCACCGGTACGGCGAGCAGCCACCCCCACTGGCTCCGGATTCCTGGGGACCTTCCGGGCGTTCCGGGCTCTTCGGTTGAATGTGGCTCAGGCATCCGGACTCCGTAAACTCGGTAAGTCCGGGCACCGTACCGCCCATACCCCGCTCGGCGGAGCCCTCGGCGCGCCGAACGGTATCCCGGGCGCGCCGAAAGGCCTGCCAGCGTGGCCGAACGGTGTGGGACCCCTCATGCTGCTATAGCAGCATGAGGGGTCCCACCATCACGGTCCCTACGCCAGGTGCGACGTGTCGTTGACCAGGCGGACGGCGACGCCGCCGTCCGGCCACGTGTCGATCAGGGACACGCCCGCCGGGTCAAGGTGCATCCGGTACAGGAAGCCGGGGCCGCCCTCCAGCGCGTCGCGCAGCGTGACCTTGATCGGGCTCACGTGGCTGACCAGAACGACCGTCTGCCCTGGATACTCCGCGCGCAGCCGGGAAACCACCCCCGACACCCGCTCCGCCACGGCGTCGAAGGACTCGCCGCCCGGCGGCGGCAGTGCCGTCGAGCCCAGCCACGACTCCAGCTCCGACGGCCAGCCCTCGGAGACCTCCTGGAAGGTCCGCCCCTCCCAGTCGCCGAAGTCCACCTCGATCAGGTCCGGCTCGACCGCCACCTTGCCACCGAACCGCTCGGCGATCGCCGCCGCCGTCTGCCGGGTCCTGGTCAGCGGGGAGGACACGATCGCGGCGACGTCCGGCACGAGCCGGGCCACCCGCTCGGCCGCAGCCCTGGCCTGGGCCTCGCCGCGCTCGGACAGCGGGATGTCGCCCCGCCCCGAGTACCTCCCTTGGGCCGTGAACGCCGTCTCGCCGTGCCGGACCAGGATCAGCCGGGTCGGCTCCTCCATCCTCCCCGTCCACGAGCGCACGGCCGGGGCCGGGCTGAGGTCCCCGACCGGGGCGCTCGCCACGACCACGCCGTCCATCGCCTTGTTGGCCAGAGCGTCGGCCCGCGAGTTCTGCGCCCGCGGGATCCACTGGTACCTGACGGAGCCGAACTGGCTGGCCAGCTGGGCAGCCTCGGCCGCCAGTACGCGCAGGGCGTCGTTCTTGATCTGCCACCGGCCGGACATCTGCTCGACGACCAGCTTCGAGTCCATCCGGACCAGCACGTCGGCCGCGCCCAGCTCCAGAGCCGCGGCCAGCCCGGCGACCAGCCCCGAGTACTCGGCGACGTTGTTCGTGGCGATCCCGATCGGCTCGGCCCGCTCGGCGAGCACCGTCGAACCGTCGGCACCGAGGACGACAGCCCCGAACCCGGCGATCCCCGGATTGCCCCGCGAGCCGCCGTCCGCCTCCACGATCACGCGCATGGTTCCTCCACGGTCACGCGCACGGCTACAGCCCCGACTCGCCGGTGCGGATCAGGATCCGGCGGCACTCCTCACACCGGACCACCTCGTCGGGAGCTGCGGTGCGCACCCGGGCCAGGTCCCCGCCCGACAGTTCGAGCCGGCAGCCCTCGCAGCGCCGGGCCCGGAGCATCGCGGCGCCGATGCCACCGCTGGACTTACGGATCTTCTCGTACAGCGCGAGCAGATCGGCAGGCACGTTCAGCGCGATCGGGCCGCGCGCTGCCTGCTTCTTCTCCTCCTCGGCCGCGATCTCGGCGAGCAGGGCGTCCCGGCGGGCCGCTGCGGCCTGGAGCTCGGTGGCGATGTGGTCCCGGCGGGCGGTGACCTCGGCGACCACCACCTGCGCGGCCTCACGCTTCTCCATCAGCTCCAGCTCGGTGTCCTCCAGCTCGGCCTGGCGGCGGCCCAGCGAGGTCAGCTCGTGCTGGGTGGCCTCCAGCTCCTTCGGCGAACCCTGACCGGAGTCGAGCCGGGCCTGGTTGCGCGCGGCCCGCTGGCGGACCTGGTCGATGTCGCCCTCGTACCGCTTGATGTCCCGGTCGAGGTCGTCCACCTCGGCCTGGGCACTGGCCCGCTCACCGGTGATCGAGTCGAGCCCGGCGCTCAGCCGGGTGATCTCCGCGTGCTCCGGCAGGTGGCTGCGCTTGTGGGCGAGCTGGCCGAGCGCGGTGTCTACGGCCTGGAGGTCGAGCAAGCGGAGCTGCACAAACGGGTCGGCTTTCACAGCGGCAGCCCTCTCATATGTTCCACGGATCGGTCACGGTGTCAGAGATGACCGTATCGACTCCAGCCTCCGCCCGCATCCGCCGGGCCACGTCGTCCAGCCACGGCCGCTCCGTCGCCCAGTGCGCGGCGTCGATCAGGGCTGGCCCGCCATCGAGCATATGCTCGCTGGCTGGGTGATGGCGCAGGTCAGAGGTCAGAAAGACATCAGCGCCGGACGCCGCGGCGTCCTTGAGGAACGCGTCGCCGGCTCCGCCGGACACCGCCACCAGGTTGACCATCCGGTCCGGGTCACCGGCGGTCCTGACTCCCCACGACGTGGCGGGAAGCACAGCTTTGGCATGTGCGGCGAACTCCGCGAGGGTCAGGGGCCCGTTTTCCGGTACCCCGACGCGCCCGCTCCCCCGCCCGCCACCGGCCCCGGCACCCGTCGCGGCGACCAGCGGCCGGAGCTGCGTCAGCCCCAGCCGGGCGGCGAGGGCGTCGTTGACCCCGGGGTTCGCGATGTCGGCGTTGGTGTGGGCCACGTACAGCGCCACCTCGGCCCGGATCAGGTCCCGGATGATCCGGCCCTTGTACGTCGTCGAGGCCACACTCGACACCCCGCGCAGCAGGAGCGGGTGGTGGGCGACGATCAGGCCGGCCCCGTGGGTGATCGCCTCGGCGACGGTCTCCGGCGTGCAGTCCACAGTGAAATGGACCCGGGACACTGGCAGCTCGGGCTCACCGACGACCAGGCCGACCCGGTCCCAGTCGGCGGCCCATGCGGGCGGATACCACTCGTCCAGCAGCGCGGCAAGCTCGGCGACACTCACGCCGCTTAGGCTAACTGAGCTGGCTGGGGTTGGGTGGGATGCCCGCTCCGTCTGGTTCCCTTCACGCTCCGGCCCGGGGGGCCTCCGCGCGAAGCGAACCGCGGGCATCCCACCCAACCCGTGCCCGGGCGCCGTTTCCCTGACGACGTCTGCCGGCGGTTGACGGTCAGCCCGGTCAGCCGACAGGGGTCGGCTCGGGTTCAGCGGACCGTTGCCAGTTCCGGCAGCGCGGCCAGTGCCTGTTCCCACGGGAACGTGTCGATCAGACCCTCGCCGGCCCGTGGCTCGTGGGGGCGGTGGCCGGTGGTGTCCCAGAGGACGGTCACGCCCCAGCTCGACAGCCTGGCCAGGTTCTCGCCGAAGGCGGGGTGGGCGGCGTGCGCCCGGTTCGTGAAGGGCATCGCGACGATCGGCAGGCCGAGGCCGATGCCCTCGACGATCAGGCCGAGGGCGAGCGTGTCGCAGATCCCGGCGGCCCACTTGTTGATCGTGTTCACTGTGGCCGGTGCGACGATCATGGCGTCCGGCGCCGGGAGCACGTCGGGGTCCTGCGGATTCTTGTACTGGATCCGGACCGGATGCCCTGTCATCGCCGTCAGGGCCGGCAGGTCGAGGAACTTCGCGCCGTCCGGCGTGGCGATCACGCACACCTCCCAGCCCTCGGCCTGGGCCAGGCCGACCAGCCTGCCGATCCGGGCGGCGGCGGGTGAACCGCACGCGATCGCGTACAGGACCCTGCTCATGCCGCCGTACCCATCTGCTCGACGAGTTCGGCGATCGGCTGGGGTGCCGCGCCACGGCTACGCCGGACGATCGCCTGCGCCACCTCGTGCGCGAGCGGCCGGCACAGCACCTCGGACGGTGCGATCGAATGCGCTTCGAGCAGGGCGGTCGTGGCACCGTCCATGTCGCCGTACTGCGTGTACCCGCGCGCCTGGTCCACCAGGTGCGTGGCCCGCCGCTCGGTGAGCATCACGTCGAACTTCGTCATGTCGATGCGCTTGTGGATCTCGGTGGCCAGCTTGCCCTCGCCCATCTCCACGGCGGCGGCTGCCCGGTGGAGCTGGACGTTCGTCGGCCCGAAGCAGGTCCAGTACCGGTTGTCGTCCTTGCCGAGCACCTTGGCCGTCTCCTCTGCCTGGTCGAGGAGTTCCTTGACGCCGGCGTTGTCGCCGAGGTGGGCTGCGGCCATCGCGCCCTGGAGGAGCAGGATGCCGAAGACGCTGAGCCGGTCGGGGTTGAGATCGTCGGCCGGGGCGAGCTGGTTGGCGACGGCGACGTTCAGCTCGAGGGCCGGCTGGTGGCGGCCGAGGGAGCGCAGCGCGTTGGCGACCCGCATCGAGGCCAGCCCGGTGAGCAGCGGGTCGCCGGCTCGCTGGGAGACGTTGATCGCCCGGTCGGCTGCCAGCCAGCACAGCTCGTGCTCGCCGAGCTTGCGGAGCGCCGAGGACGAGATCATGTACACCTGGGCCAGCAGCGACGCCGCCTTGTGCTCCTCCTGGCTGCCCCGGTACGCGCGGTCGGCGGCCTGGGCGTCGGAGATCAGCCGGGGCAGCAGCCGGGCGAGGGTGCCGTACCGGACGTGCTGGAAGGTCGCCCACGCGTGGTTGACCGACTTCTCCAGCTCGACGACGGGCAGCGGCGGCTCGGAGATCACGTTCAGGAACGGGCTGATGCTGTCGTAGCACTCCAGGGAGGACCGGATCTCCTCGACCTCGACCTGGTCCACGCAGTTGACGCTGTCGGGGCGCCGGGACGGCTCCTTGCCCATGAGCATCTGGGCGTCGATCTGGAGCACCTCGGCGATGTCGTGCAGCACCGAGAACTTGTCCAGCCTGCGCACGCCGCGTTCGACCTTGTCGACCCAGCTCTTCGACTTGCCGAGCCGGTCGGCGAAAACTTGTTGGGACAAGTTGCGCCGCAGCCGCCAGTACGCGACCCGGCGGCCGATCGGCAGTTCATCCATCGCCATCTCTGGGACCTCCGATCAGCCATCGCACTTGGTGTGCGGCCCGTTACGTTGGGATAGCTGTACTTTCCTCATGTACCGCGTTCTATCCGGCCCAACGAGCGCCCCGCAGAGAAGTGACGACAGATTGGACAGCCTCATGACGTGGAATCTCGCGCTGCGTACCGTTTTGCGGCGCTCAGCGGCGACCTTCGCCCGGCATGACTGGAATGTCCTACCAGGCGCGTACCCGGCGGGAAGCCGGTACCACTGTGCGACGGCGAGTTGTCCCACCAGCGACTGCCACCCCGCGCACGACGAGATGGGCACAGACTTCGTACCCAGCTCTGATCTCACCCAGATCTCCACTTGGTGGCACAAGTTGCCGTACAGCGTGCTCCTGCCGACCGGCGTCAGCTTCGACGTGCTGGAGATCCCCGCGTACCTCGGCGAGCACGCCGCCCGGGCGCTGCACGGCCGGTGCCCGATCTCGGTGTCGCCGACCGGCCGCTGGATGCTGTTCGTCTCGCCGGGTGACGCGCTCCGGCCCGAGCTGTCCCGGCAGCTCGACATCGTGCACCACAACCTGGGCTCCTGGGTACCCGCGCCGCCCAGCCGCTCACTCACCGGCCGCCTGCGGTGGGAGGTGTCGCCTGCCTCGGTGGGCTGGACTCTGCCGCGCACGTACTCAGTACAACACGCCATTGTGGACGCTCTCCAGCTGGCGGCCCCCCGGGGCGCCACCCTCTGAGCGTGATCACAGCATGACCGTCCGCACTGTACCGGGGATGTACCGCCGCCGGCCAGGATTCTCACCGTACCCGGGAACACCCGGAGATCTGAGCACGTAACGCCAGTACAGGGCGGCCGTCACGGGGCGGCTGCCCTGTTCGCGTCATCCACTGAGGACGATGGGAATGGTGGTACCGCCCCCGGAAAGATGGGGGCTCGCGCCCCAGCCCCCTCAGCCCCGGGATCACCTAGCGTGGGCCTCCCACTACTCCACTCGGAACGGGAGCGATCCCTGTGCATAGATTCGTCCGCATGTTCGCGATGGCCGTCGCCGCTGTCACCGCGGCCATCGTCATCCCAGCCCCGGCCAGCGCCAACCCGGTCGGCGGTGCCCACCTGTGGCTGCGCGCCGACGTCGGCGTCACGGTGAACGGCACCAGCGTCAGCGCCTGGCTCGACCAGAGCGGCAACGCCCGCAACGGCACCATGAGCCTGGCCTCGCGCCAGCCGCAGCTCGTCCAGGGCCAGATCAACGGGCTGCCGGTGATCCGGTTCAGCGGGGCGCAGTCACTCGGCCTCACCTCGCCGGTCAACCCCTACACGTTCACGGTGTTCGTCGTGGGCAAGAACAGCAAGACCAGCGGGTTCAGCATGATCCTCGGCCCGGGCGGCAACTACGCGAACAACCAGCTCCGCTGGGAGAACAGCAGCCAGGCCCTGCTCGTGGGCACAGGTAACAGCTTCCCGGCCGTGACCAGCAACGTCGGCAGCACGATGGTCTACCACGCACTGTCGGCCACCTACGACGGCTCAACCCTTCGCGTGTACCGGGACGGCGCGCTGACCTCCACCCACACCTTCGCGACCAGCGGCGGCTGGACCCTGGCCCAGATCGGCGCCTGGTACTCCTCGTACTTCATGGTCGGCGACCTCGCCGAGGTGATCGTCTACCCGACGAAGCTGTCCGACACGGACCGCCAGACGACAGGCAAGTACCTCGGAGTGAAGTACAACCTGCCTTGGTAGTCCTAGTTCTTCGCTCTTGATCTGACCTGAGGTGGCCCGCTGAGGGCGGATCTGGCAAGCGTCGCGGGCTTCCTCGTACCGGTGTTGTACGTGGAAGCCCGCGACGCGCAGTCCAGATTCGTCCTCAGCGGGTCGGCACCACCTACAGGTCATCCATGGCTTTGTAGATGCGTTGTTCTGAGATCGGGTACGCCGTCTTGATGCCCTGGGCGAACAGGCTGACCCGGAGTTCCTCGATCATCCACCGGATCGCGGTCAGCTCGGGGCTGTGCGGGACAGTCGTGAAGAGTTCCCGGTACTCGTCCTGGACCCGGTGCACGATGTCCGTCCACTGCCGGTCGCGGGACAGGTTGGACGGCAGCCGGTCGAGCCGGACCTCCATCGCCTTCAGGTACCTGGCGAGCTGCGGCAGCTGCCTGCCACCCATCGTCGCCACGAAGCCCGGGTAGACCAGGCCGCGCAGTTGTGCCCTCAGGTCGGCCAGGGCCGCCGGGTCGACCGGGCCGCGCATCCGCTGCTCCACGCCGTGCGCGATGCCCAGCGCCAGCTGCACGTGGCCGACGACGTTGAACGTCGTCTCGTGCAGGCCGCCACGGACGTAGTCGCGCAGCGCCTCGAACCGTTCCTTCGTCCACACCGGACCGCCGAAACCGGCCACGAGGGCGTCGACGGCGGCGTTCTGGCAGTCGGCGTACATCTCGGTGGCCTTGCCGCCCGGGTACCGGGACAGAGCGAGTTTCGCCTGGTTGGACAGCCGGCCCAGCACGGCCTTCACCGGGGACGGGATGGTCAGCAGGAGCAGCCGCCGGGTACCGCCGAGCATGGCCGCCGCCTGTTCGGCCTCGGTCGGGTACACCTTGATCGCCACGGAGGTGCCCTCGTCGGACAGCGCCGGGTACGCCTGCACCGGGTAGCCGCCCATGGTCCGGGTGAGCGAGCGCGGGAGTTCCTCGAAGTCCCAGCTGGTCAGGCCGGAGCGCTCGATGCCCTGCCCGGCGGCGGAGAGCCGCTGGCGGACCTTGGGCTTGAGTTCCTCCTGGAGTGCCGGGAGGTCCTTGCCCTCGGCGAGGGTCGCGCCCTTCTCGTCGAGTACGCGGAAGGTGATTTTCAGGTGGTCCGGGATCCTGGCGAGATCCCAGTCGCCGGGGGCGATCTTCACCCACCCGGACAGCCGCAGCAGCTCGTGGGACAACGCCTCCGGCAGCGGCCCGTTCTCCGGGCCGATCTTCGACAGCGCGGCGGCGGCGAAGTCCGGAGCCGGCACGAAGTTACGCCGGATGCTCTTCGGCAGTGACTTGATCAGCGCGGTGGCCAGTTCGTGGCGCAGGCCGGGGATCTGCCAGCCGAACGGCAGCGGGTCGAGCCCCGGCAGCACCGGCAGCGGCACGTGGACCGTGACGCCGTCGGCGGCCTCGCCCGGCTCGAACTGGTAGGTGAGCCTGAGCCCGTCCCACGCGTCCGGGTAGTCGGCCGGGTTCAGCTGGCCACGGCCCTCATTGATCAGCATCGACTTCGAGTAGCTGAGCAGGTCGGGGTGGGTGTGCCGTTCCTTCTTCCACCAGGAGTCGAAGTGGCGGCCGGAGACGACGTCCGCGGGGATGCGCTCGTCGTAGAAGGCGAACAGCGTCTCGTCGTCGACCAGGATGTCGCGGCGGCGCGCCCGGTGCTCCAGCTCCTCGACCTCGTCGAGCAGCGCCCGGTTCTCGGCGAAGAACTTGTGGTGCGTCTGCCAGTCGCCCTCGACCAGCGCGTGCCGGATGAACAGTTCCCTGGCCACCACCGGCTCGATCCGGCCGTAATTGATCTTGCGCTGGGCGACGATCGGCAGCCCGTACAGCGTGACCTTCTCGTAGGCCATCACCGCGCCCTGCTTCTTCTCCCAGTGCGGCTCGGAGTAGGTCCGTTTCACCAGGTGGGGGGCGATCGGCTCGACCCACTCCGGCTCGATCCGCGCGTTGACCCTCGCCCACAGCCTGCTGGTCTCGACCAGTTCGGCCGACATCACCCAGCGCGGGCGGCCCGGGGTGGCCGCCTTCTCCTGAGCCTGCGGGTTCCTGCTGCCCTTGAACAACGCCGAACCCGGGAAGATCGAGAACCGCGCGCCACGCGCTCCCACGTACTCACGCTTGGTCTCGTCCCACATGCCCAGGTGCGAGAGCAGGCCGGCCAGCAGCGACAGGTGGATCTGCTCGGCGGCGGCCGGAGCGTCGTTGATCGGGACGCCCATGCCCTTCACGACCTGCCGGAGCTGGCTGTAGATGTCCTGCCACTCCCTGACACGCAGATAGTTCAGGAAATCGGTCCGGCACATCTTCCGGAACTGGTTGGACGACAGTTCCTTCTGCTTCTCCAGCAGGTACCGCCACAGGCTCACGAACGAGCCGAAGTCGGAGTCCTTGTCGGCCCAGCGGGAATGCTTCTCCGTCGCGGCCTGCTGATTGTCTGCCGGGCGTTCCCGCGGGTCCTGAATGGACAACGCGGCGGCGATAATCATGACCTCGGAGACGCAGCCGTGTTTCTCGGCCTCGAACACCATACGGGCGAGGCGCGGGTCGACGGGCAGCTGCGCGAGCTTCCGCCCGATCGGTGTCAGGCCCTGGTCGGACAGCGCGCCGAGCTCTTCCAGCAGCTGGACGCCGTCAGCGACGTTGCGCTTGTCCGGCGGCTCGACGAAGGGGAAAGCCGCGATGTCGCCCAGCCCGATCGCCGTCATCTGGAGAATGACGGATGCCAGGTTGGTGCGCAGGATCTCCGGGTCGGTGAACTCGGGCCTGCTGAGGAAGTTCTCCTCGGAATACAGCCGGATGCAGATACCGTCGCTGGTCCGCCCGCACCGGCCCTTGCGCTGGTTGGCCGAGGCCTGCGAGACCGGCTCGATGGGGAGCCTCTGGACCTTCAACCTCTGGCTGTACCGGGAAATGCGCGCCGTCCCCGGATCCACCACGTACTTGATGCCCGGCACCGTCAGCGAGGTCTCGGCGACGTTCGTCGCGAGCACCACCCGGCGGCCGGAGTGCGGGGCGAAGACGCGGTGCTGCTCGGCGACGCTCAGCCGCGCGTAGAGCGGGAGGATCTCCGTGCCACGTAACCGGAGCTTGCCGAGCGCGTCGGCGGTGTCCCGGATCTCCCGCTCGCCGCTGAGGAAGACGAGGATGTCGCCCGGCCCCTCGGCCTGGAGTTCCTCCACCGCGTCACAGATCTGGCTGACCTGGTCGGCTTCCTCGTCCTCCGACGGCCGGTACCGGACCTCGACCGGGAACGTCCGGCCCGACACCTCCACGATCGGCGCCCCGCCGAAGTGGGCGGCGAACCGCTCCGGGTCGATCGTCGCCGAGGTGATGATCAGCTTGAGGTCGGGGCGGGAGGGCAGCAGCTGCCTGAGGTACCCGAGAATGAAGTCGATGTTCAGGCTGCGCTCGTGCGCCTCGTCGATGATCAGCGTGTCGTACTGGCTGAGCATCCGGTCGTTCTGCAGCTCGGCGAGCAGGATGCCGTCCGTCATGAGCTTGACGAGCGTCGTGTCCCGTACCGAGTCCGTGAACCGGACCTTGTAACCGACCGCCTCGCCCAGCGTCGTACCGAGCTCCTCGGCCACCCGGTCGGCGACCGTACGGGCCGCGAGCCGGCGGGGCTGCGTGTGCCCGATCAGGCCCTTGATCCCCCGGCCCAGCTCCAGGCACATCTTCGGGATCTGGGTGGTCTTGCCGGAGCCGGTCTCCCCCGCGATGATCACGACCTGGTTGTCGCGGATCGCGGCGAGGATCTCGTCCCGCTTCTGGCTGACCGGCAGCTGCTCCGGATACGTGATCTCCGGCACCGCCCCGCGCCTGGCGGCCACCCGGGCCTCGGCCTTGGCGAAGTCAGCGGCGATCTGGGGGACTTTGCGCTGGTCACGGCGGGCGCCCTCCAGCCGCCTGCCCAGCCGCCACTCGTCGCGCAGCATCAGCTTGGGAAGGCGTTTACGCAGGTCAGCGAGGGTGGCCTTCTCAGGCTGGGGCGTCTCCATAACGGGATCAAGAATAGGCCCCGGCCGCGCGGCCCCACACCCGGTTTAGCTGGCTGGTCGCAGTGCTGCCCCCGGCAGCACTGCGACCAGCCTCAGCTAGCAGTTCAGCCCGACCGCCCACTCCCCGGTCATCTCACTCGGCACGATCCGAACTGTGACCGCGGTGCCGGCCGCGATTCTCGCCTTCATCCAGGGGAACGCCTCAGAGAGGCCCGATTCAGGATATTTTGAGCCGGTCGCGTAGCTGTACGAGGAAAGCTGCGAGATCTCCTGGTCCCCCACCATGATCCGAAGATGGCCGGGTGTCTGGGTGACGCCAAGGATCGCGCCTGTGGTGGCCGTGCGCTCCGGAACAGTCAGCGCCACCTGCTGTGGCGCGTTGTGCTTACCGGGTACCGACCTGACCTTGACCCCGCACGAAGTCACATCCTCGACCCGGAGAGGCGCAAGCTTGGCCGGCCGTGGCGACACCGGATACTCCGACAACGGAGTCTGTTCCCTGATGGCCAGCCAGAACTCGCCCTCGTCCGGCACAAGCACCAACGGGCGGTGCGGAGCCCCGGGATGCGGAATCCCGTCGGTGACCGTCAAGGTGACGGTGATCGGCTGGCCCGGTCGCGCAATGTGGAGGGCTCCGCTTTTCTCGATATCCGGATGGCAACTGCCGCCACTTGCCGCCGGCTTCCCGTCGACGAAGATGCCGTGGTCCACCATCGCGGAGCACCGTGTGGAGTACCACACCTTGGAGCTTGACGGCGTGAACGTGATCGAGACGGACCGCTCAGGGAACAGGCCCTTGGTCGTCGCCACGATTCTCATGCCGTCGACGTAGTTCCTGAAGCCGTCGACCACCTTCGGGCCATAGGTGGGGACCGCCGGCGGCAGCGCTTCGGTGCCGTGCGGGCGAAGGACGAGATAGCCGGCCCCGAGCCCGGCTATCACGACCCCGGCCAGTGCGGCCGAGATCCGCCGCCGGCGGGCGGCCACTTTGGACCGGATACCAGCGAGGCGTGTGCTCTGCTCCGTGTCCTCCGGGCCAGCGGAACGGTCGTTCAACAGGTCACGCAGGTCTGTGGTGTTCACGCCAGTACCCCCTCAGCACGCAGATTCGGGTCGAGCCGGAGCTTGGCCAGCGCACGGGACGCCTGGCTCTTCACGTTGCCGACGGAACAGCCGAGGACATCAGCGGTTTCCGCCTCGGTGAGGTCCTCGAAATAGCGCAGCACCAGAACCGTGCGCTGCTTGCGGGGAAGCTGGCCGAGCGCCCGCCAGACCCGCTCCCGCTCAGCCAGATCCGCCTCGGCCGCCGGGGTGTCCGGCAGGTCCGCGGTCGGCTGCTCCGAGTTCCACCGTCGCCGCCACCAGGACGAGTAGGTGTTGACGAGGATCCGCCGCACGTACGGCTCCGGATCACCGGAAACTCTCCGCCAGGCCGACCAGGCCCGGGCCAGCGCCGTCTGCAACAGGTCCTCCGCGAGCGCCCAGTCCCGCGTCAGCAGATACGCGGTCCTCAGCAACCGCGGCGAACGGGTCCTGACGAACTCGTCGAACCCGTCGGGTGTGTGCACCGTGCCGCCCTCCTCTCAGTGGTGTTCGCTGTGGAGTACTGGCTGGGGGTTGAGGATGGTTGCATGCTGCGGGGCCACTGGCGGGTGCCGCCTCGCAGGAGGGTGGGCCGGTACTCGCTGTCCGCGCCAGGCGCGGGTTGAGCCAGAAGACGGCGGGCACCAGAAACTTTCTGGTGCCCGCCGCACTGCCTATCCGAGGCCAACAGCACAAACTACTCCGATGCGCATCCAACGCCATATTGGTGAAATCACCACTGATACATCCGTGTCGTGAGGTCCAGGCTGAATCCAGGTTTGCCCCTGCGCTCGCCCGAGGCGTCGTCAATTGTATGAGCGTGGCGAGTCATCTCTCACTTCCGAATGAATCTGGGGAGTGGTGCCGATACGGAGCGTGAGCCCTGCGCATATGCCATCACCCTCCCTCACCCGAAAAGAAGCGCCGCGCCCCTAGGGGCGCGGCGCTCATAACATTCAGTGCCCTAAAGTCTCACGCTCGTAGGTGGTCGAGTTGCTACCCAGATCGGCAGAGAATGAATCAATAGTAATCCTCACGCCGCCTTAGGCCTCCAGTGGGACGCAGTTGTGCCCGGGAAAAGCTGATCACACTTTCATGACCATCGAGCTGAATAGCGTAATGCCGTTGACCTTCATCTACGTCATCAGACACTCCAAGCACAGCCCCCACCCTGCCCACAAGATCATTCCGCCCCGGGGCTGCCAGCACCTCAACCTCCGAAAAGAATGGAAGAACTTCCTCGTCCACCAAAACCTCCATGGGATCGTCAGTGAGTAACTCTACCCTTAAGAGAGACATTGAGATGCTTCCCGTCCGGACTCCACTTGCCCAGCTGGGCAGCACCACGCCGACTTAGCTGCACGCCCCACTCGAACGCCTCAAGTTTTCTAGTGCCCGCCGCACTCCCTATCCAAACTAACTAAGCAAACGAGCTGGCAGCGTAAACAGTGTCCGCCTAACGCAAACTGATGGTTACAAGCCTACGGATACCCGCGTTGCCGGGAAATGGCCCCGGGTACCAGTTCGCGGCTAAGGTGGTTTCTTTCTCGTCCAGCGCGAGCGCGTCGTATCGACCCTCCTTGTGGAGGGCGATACTGCCGGTACTCATGTTGAGCGCCCAGAGCCCTTCTTTGCCATCGCGAGAAGCGGAAACAATGACCTCGCTACGACTCTCTCTTAGGGCTGCTCCGCGAACATCAGTAAACTGCCCACCCACAGTGGAAACGGAACCGTCCCTACCAACCTTGAAGACCGCCCAAGGACTACTCAGCGGCCCAGGCGGCGAAGCCAGGAAGTAACCTGTCCCATCTCGTCCAACGACAGGGAAGCTTGCTCTGCCAAAGGATGCACATTCGGCATAAGAGGTCCCAGCATGGAGATCGCTGGCCGCCCAAGTGATCACGTGGCCCGGGCCGAAAGGCAACTTCCGCCCATCAGCTCTGACAAGTGACATGCACCCATGCCCACCAATCAGCGGAACCCAGCTTGACTCTGGAGAGCCGCCCCATACGACATCATCGCCAGGCAGGCGATCTGTCAATATCGATAAGCCGCCACCGGAATCAACGACTACAACCTTTGCAGGTCCCGCCCCGCAGCGGTCCACAGCCCCGAGCCTGCCGTCAGGAACACGTTGAAGATTGGCCAGCGATGGTGCACCTTTACATCCGCTATAGATAGAAAGCTGGACTTTGGTGGGCCGCTGGCCGGGCCGGACAGCAAACAGTTGGGCTGGGGCGTCTTCTTTATCCCAGTCGAGGTAGTACAGGGTGCCGTCTGACATCCATGCCGATGAACCAATGCTGTTCTCTGACACATGAGGGACGAGATTGACCCCATCTACCGGAGTAGGAGCTTGCCCACAAGCTGCAACTGGGGCCAGAAAAGCACAAATCACTCCAATTCGTGCCCATCGCCCCGATCTTGCCGACATCATTTATGCATCCGTTCCGTGAGGTCCAGACTGAATCCAGGCTTGCCTTCCGGCGCACCCGTGGCACCCCTAAGGTACTTGACAACTTGCCTTTTCACATACTCGACGTTCGGATTTCGCGGCCCCTCCTTCAAGATTCTTTTGCCAATCTCGATACCGATCGCATTATTTCGCACGTCGATGCGGGAGTCCTGACTTCCAAACGCAGACCCGGTGCCATCAATGAAAGCCCCAACCTCGTGCGCAATGCCCATGCGGTACGCGTCTTCCGCTGGCACACCCAGGCCAACGGCAATTGCCATCCACGCCGCGTGATGGAGAGCATTCCATTCAGCGTTCGACCAGTCGCGTTCACGGGGAGGCTGATTACCAAACTCCCCCTCCGCTATTTCTCTGGCCCGCTTCATGATGTCGCAGTCCAAAAGGCCAATGTCAATACACATGGCGAACTCATGACCCGACACCCCGGCCGGACGGTAATCCGCGCAATATGTATTAGGGAGACAAAAATGCAGTCGGCCTCCCCACCTCTTCAGGACTTTGTCTGCATCTTTCTTCTCACTCTCCTCCTGGGGAGTGAGCGGGCATTCCACCTTATTCTTGCCAGAACAGACGGCGGGTGCTGGAGTGCTTGGAACGGGGGACGGATTCGGCGGCTGCCATGCGGAAGGCTGGGTTGGCGCCGAACCACCGGACCTAGAGCAATTCTCACCTTCGTAGCAATTGCGGAGACCAGTAGGGTCGCTGACGGTGATTGGAGCGTTGTTAGCGTAGGCGTAACCGTGCCAGCTTTGCGGATCTAGGCCATCAAATAGTGGGTCAACAGAAGTGAAGCGGCCGGTTGCGGGGTTGTACTGCCGGGCTCCGATGTGGACCAGCCCAGTGTCGGGGTCGTTCACACCGTCGACGAAACCGCGCTGCGTCGGCCAAGACGGGATCGTGCCGCGTACCGCGCCGTAGGGGTCAGTCCGCTTGCGGGTGACGGCCATGGTTGCCGCGTTGATCGTTGCCTGGCCGGTGCCGTGATGGTCGGCGGCCATCCAGGTCAGCCCGCCGGTCGTCGTGCGAACGGCGACCGTTCCGCCGGAGCTGTAGGACCGCGTTGCCGTCGCGCTCGTGGTGAGCGTGTCAGCGTGCAGCTCAGTCGCACCGAGGTAGACGGTGCGGCCAGTGGAGTCAGTGCGCATGATGCGGTTGCCGTCTGCGTCGTACGTGAACGCCGACGTCGAGCCGCCCGCCACTGAGATTGCCGCGACCTTCCCTGACTCGTTCCAGGTGAAGGTCTTGTCGTTGTGGGTTTTGGTGTTGCCAGCCGCGTCATACGTGAACTGATCCGTCGTTGACGAAGCCCCAGCGCCGATCTTCGTGTCGATCTTCGTCAGCGAGTGCGGACGCGCCGACAACGCAGCCGGAGTGGTGTACGTCCGGACCGTGTCACCGGTGCCGCTGTGCTTCGTCTCGGTCTTGCGGCTGCCAGCCTTGTCGAACGTGTACGACGTCCAGTACGGCTCCACACCACCGACGACCCCCTGGGACGGAGTCGCCTGGCAGGCGGCGGCACCCGTGGACCACGCTTCCGTCATCCGGCGCAGGCCGTCGTACTTGTAGCACTCCGTGCTGACAACCGCGCCGTTCTTGGTTTCCGCGATGCCGGTGACGTTGCCCGCCGGGTCGTGGGTGTACTTCTGGTTGTACGCCTCGGTGTAGTCGTCCTCCGGAATACTGGCGCCGTCACGTGGCACCGACAGGATCATGCGCTCGGGGCGCAGGGTCGCCTCGTTGCGCTCGGTCGTCAGCTTGATCAGGAACCCGGGGCCGAGAGTGCGCTGGTACACGCCGCCGTCGTGGTAGTACGAGATCAGCGACACGTACGGGTCGAGGCCCAGCATCGTGATGTTGTGGCCGGTGTCGGCGTACCCGTAGGTGATGGTCTCAGCAGGCAGGCCACCCGCTGCCGGTAGCGTCACCGTCGCCGGAGAGCCGTCCCCCTTGTATGTCGCCGACGTGGTGTATGTACCAGCGAGAGTCCCCAGCGAGGCCGGGACGGTGATGGACGAGCCGAGCGGGCGGTACGCGTCGTCGTAGCCCGTGGCGGCCGTGATCCAGCTTCCAGCGGCGTCGTACTTGGTGGACGACGTCAGCTGGCCCTTTGCCAGGGTGTCGTACTTCCACGACGAGACCATCCGCTCCGCGCCGCTCTGAGTCTGCTCTCCCAGGTGCGTCTTCCGGCCCAGCACGTCGTACTTGTAGACCAGTTTCACGCCGCGCGCGTCCGTCGTCGCGGTGATCTGGCCGGCCAGGTCGTAGTCGGTCCTGGTCGTGCCGGTGTCGGGGTCGGTCTTGACGGTGGGCAGGCCCCGGTCGTTGTAGGTCGTCGTCCACGTGTTGCCCTCGGTGTCCTTGATGGACGTCTGGCGGCCGAGGCGGTCGAAGCCGAACGTCGAGTCCTGGTAGGAGCCCGACACCTGGGAGCCGAGGTACTGGCGCAGGGTCGTGGTCCGTCCTCGCGCGTCGGTGAAGGCCCTCGTCGCCGTGCCACCGGCGGGCGGCTCGACAGTCGTGAAGTGGCCGTCGTAGGAGGTCTTCGCGGTCGAGACAGCGGTGCCGCGAGTGCTGAGGGTGTCGCTGGTCGGGCGGCTGAGGCTGTCGAACGTGATCAGGTGCTGTACCGGCACGTTCGCGTCGAGCGTGAACTTGAGGACGCTGGACGGCGCCGAGTCCGCCTTGTACGAGTTGGTCAGCCAGACGCGGCCGGCCGAGTCGTAGTGCTGGTCGCTGATCGAGGCGACGCCCGTCTGCGTGAGCGTCTGGGTCTGGCGGGGCCGGAGCCGGCCGTCGAAGATCTGGTACGAGTCAATGGTGTTGCTGTTGCCGTTGGGGCCGAGCTTCGTGGTCTTGACCCACGGGGTGCCGTTGCACGAGTAGGACTGGTCGGCGTTGCGCGTGCATGCCGGGTAGCTGTAGGTGTACCTGACGTCGGGCGTGCCGCTGGTCGGGCGGTTCGCGGCCCACATCTTCGTCAGGCGGCCCAGCGGGTCGTACTCCGCGTTGGTGACCTTGCCGTTCGCATCGGTCACGGTGACGGGCAGGCCCCGGCCGGGTTCGATGGTCGTGGTGGCAGCGTGCCCGGCCGGGTTGGTGACCTTTGTCCAGCGCGTCGGCTGCCCGGAGGTGCCGTAGTCGGTCTCCGTCTTGCGGCCGAGGGCGTCCTCGGTCGACAGCGGCCGGCCGTAGGCGTCGTAGGTGGTCCGGGAGACGCGGGAGGTGACCTCGGTTTCCGGGAAGCCGGGCGTGTAGCCCTTGAACTGCGTCTCTGTCGGTACACCGACGGTGGGAGCCGCGCCGAGGGTCAGCGAACCGTCGTAGAACGTGTAGGCGTCGCTGATCGTGTTGGCGTTCGCCTCGCTGACGCAGTTCGTGGTGCGCACCAGCGACGGGTAGCTGATCAGGTGCTTGGTGGTGTTGCGGGCGTAGTAGGTCTTGGTGCAGACGTCGTCGGTGTCACCGACGACGTTGCCCAGGTCCTTGACCGTGACCGGCTGGCCGTACGAGTCGTACGTGTACTCGATCTTGGTTTTCCGCCACCCGGCGGAGACGCCGTACGTGCTGACGTACGTCGCGCCCTCGTTGATCTGGTAGGCCGAGTAGCCGCCCCAGGTCTCCTGCCAGCCGGTGTTCACGATGTTCGGGTCGTGGACCGTGTGGACGCGGGGCTGCGGGGTGCCCGAGCCGTTGTTGTCGTAGACGTACTCCTCGCGGACGAGGCCGGCCTTCTCCTCGCTGTCGGTGTGCGTGTAGCCCCACGAGTCGGTCAGCGTCACCCGGCGGGCGTTGTCCGTCGTGCCGACCCGGTCGCCGTCGAGGCCACGGAAGTACCGCTTGGTGGAGTAGCCGACGGCGCCGTTCTGGCCGTGCCAGGTGTGTACCTGCCCGTAGCCCTGCCAGCGGGACCAGGAGCGCATCCGGTAGTCGTTCTGGATGTTGTTCTCGTCGTGCCGCCACAGCACACCGGTGGACGAGCCGTCGTTGGTGTACGAGTACTGCCACGTCTCGTCGACCCCGCCGCCGGAGATGTCCGATTCCCAGATGGACGCGACGACGTACTTGTGGAACCAGCCCCACCCGCTGCCGTCGTAGGGGTTCTTCGGGTCGAGGGTGAAGTACTGCGGGAAGCACCGCCGGTCGTTGTTGTCGGCGGAGGCCGGCTTCACCGCCGGGCTGCAACCGCCCAGTTCCGGGGTGTTCGGCAGGTAGTTCACGAGGGTCTGCGAGCCGGTCGACGGCGTGATCCGCGTGATCCGGTACTTGTACATCGGCGGCACGCCCTGCGCCACGTCGAAGTCCATCCGGTTCGCGTACTTCGAGCCGTCGAAGTACAGCGGCGGTGAGCCCTCGCTCGCGCCGCCCAGGTAGCCGGTGTGTTCCAGCGAGGCCAGCCACAGCGACGGCGAGGTGCCGTCTCCGGTCGCCGGGAACGTGTGCACGAGACGCCACTGGTCCACCGACCGGAAGCCGCTGATCGTGGTGTCCCAGAACTGGGTGGTGATCGAGGCCAGCCGGTACCCGGACCAGAAGACCGGCGACTGGATGGCCGAGCAGTCCGAGTCGCAGTACTGGTCCCACGGCGTGTCCGGCCACAGGGACGTGTCGCCCTGGCAGGAGGCTCCGGCGACGCAGCGCGCGTCGGTCCCGAACAGCACCCGGTACTGGGTCCCGCTCAGTTCCTGTCCGGCCCGCGTCCCGTAGTCGATCCGGGACAGGACGCCGTTCTTGTTGTACATGTAGTTCGCGGTGTTGTTGAACGAGCCGTACCAGGCGTTCTCGCGCTGGTAGTACATCGTCATCGAGTTGCCCTTGGGGTCGACGACGTAGTCCAGGTTCCAGCGCCAGGCGCGGCGGCAGTGCGAGTCGCGGTACACCGGCTTGTAGCAGGGCTGGCCGGCGGTCGGGGACCACACCGGCACCAGCCAGGTCGACTGGGTGACGTCGCCGGAGTCGACACCCCACCGGCCGCCGAGGCCGAACCAGTACTGCGTGCCGTCCGGGGTCGTGATCCGCCAGTGCTCGCCGTTGCCGCCGTCGGAGTTGGCCGCGCCGTAGAACCGCTCGGCCTTCGAGCCGTCGTCGTTGGTCAGCTTCCACTGGCCGGTGTTCTTGTCGATGATGATCTGGGAGGACCGGCCACCGAGGTTCATGGTGACGTGCTCGGAGGCCCAGCAGAGGTCCGCCGGGTTCGGCAGGCCCTGGCACGACTGGAACTGCCGCTCGACGAACCCGGTGTTCAGGTCCCAGCCCTCACCGGCCCAGGACGTCTGGTTGGCCTGCGAGCGGGTCCGCGCGTCCGTCGACTGCGAGGAGTAGTTCAGCGAGAGCTTCGGGTCCAGGCCGCCAGCGGAGGCCGGCAGCTTGAACGGCACCGAGTACGAGAAGTCACCGGACTGCGCGCCGGCCGCCCACGAGCCCGCCTGCGACAACGGCGTCGACGCCCAGCCACCCGGGGCCGCTGTCGCCGCGTAGGCCGTCGCTGGCGCGGTAGCGAAAGAGGAGAACGCCGTGTCGGCGGCAGCCGTGACCGACCCGGAGACCTGCTTGGCACCCAGCTGGTTGCTGGAGTCGATGACCGCCGACTGCTGACGGCAGGCCGGAACCTCCGGCGTGGTCAGCACACAACCGGGCAGCGCGACCAGCCGCAGCCGCGACCCGAAGTCGCCGCCGAGCCCCTGCGCGAATCCGGCGTAGTCCAGGCCGAGGCCCACCTTGCCCGGCGTCGTCCCCCCGTCGGAGCGCTTCACCGAGAACAGGACGCCGGGAATGCCCGCCTTCTTCGACAGTGCCTGGTCCGCGACGACGATCTTCACGCGGGACGGCGGTGCGGCCAATGCCTCCTTCGCCGTCCGCGGCTCGACGGCGGCCTTCACCGCCGAGGTCTGCGGCGACCGCACGGAGAACGGCGACGAACCGGCCTTCGACCAGCCAGAGGCCGTCTTGGCGGAAAGCTGGCCAGCCTGCGGCATCGCGGAGGTCACCTCCGGGACGTCAGCCTCGAATGCCCCTGCGGCGGGCCAGGAAACCTCCGGCCCCGCCCACTGCTGCATCGGGGCGAACGGCACGGACTTCGACGCGACCGGGGAGACCGGTGCGCCGGGTTCGTTCAGAGTAGGAGCAGGAGTGGCTGGCGCTGCGAGCGCCGGTACTCCTGACAGGAGAGAAGCGACAAGGCCCGCAACGATCGCGGGCACGGCAAAGCCACGGCGCGCTAACACCAAGACCTCCCCAGGCCTGAAGAAACTTATGCGGCGGGGACCCTACGGTCCGCGCCCAGGCCCGGCAACACCCATTCCCCGCAGCACACGCAGCGCTGTTATCCACTTGTGACTGTTCCGAAGACCAAGAGCGACAACCCTTTCCTTGTACCGACAATGCAGTCATGCGGCCATCCATCATCCTCATCACCGGCATTCAGGCGGCCGGGAAGTCCACCGTGGCACAGCTTGTCGCGGAACGCCTGGAGAAGTCCGTGCACGTCCGGGGCGACCTGTTCCGCCGGATGGTGATCGGCGGACGCGCCGAGCCCACGCCCGGCTCGATGCCGGCGGAGGCCGTCCGGCAGCTCCGGCTCACGCCCCGGATCGGCCTGTGGCTCGACAGTTCCGAGCAGACCCCGGAGCAGACGGCGGACGAGATCCTCGCCCGGCTGGCCGAGGCCGCCATCGAGGCGACATTGGAGTGACCTGAGTCACATGTGTCACAGGGAGCGGCACACGGCGTGTCTTGTGGCCGAACCCCTGTGACACCGAGGAGATACCGATGACGAAGAAGACGAACGTGGTTGTGGTCGGCGGCGGCTACGCCGGTGTCATGGCGGCCAACCGGCTGACCCAGAACGGGGACGTGACCGTCACGATGGTCAACCCGCGCACCGAGTTCGTGGCGCGGCTCCGGTTGCACCAGCTCGTCGGCGGGTCGCACAGCGCCGTCTACAGCTACCAGGAGGTCCTGGCCGGCAGCGTCCAGCTCGTCGTGGACAGTGTGGACCGGATCGACGCCGCCGGGCGGACCGTGGCGCTCGCCAGCGGCGGGACACTCGACTACGACTACCTGGTCTACGCGGTCGGCAGCGGCAACTTCGAGCAGCCGGTACCGGGAGCCGGCGAGTTCTCCTACCCCGTCGCGACCCTTGAGGCGGCGAAGCGGCTCCGGGCGGTACTGGAGACCACGCCAGCTTCGGCGGCCGTCACCGTCATCGGGGCCGGCCCGACCGGCCTGGAGACGGCGGCCGAGCTGGCCGAGCAGGGCCGGCGCGTGACGCTGGTCTGCGGCGGCGAGCTCGCGCCGTACCTGCACCCGAAGGCCCGGCGCGGTGCGGCCAAGCGGTTCGCCCAGCTCGGCGTGACCGTGATCGAGGGCTCGGCCGCGAAGGTCACGGCCGTGACGCGGGACGCCGTGCGGCTCGCCGACGGCCGGGTACTGCCCAGCGACGTCACGATCTGGGCCGCCGGTTTCGCCGTGCCGGACCTGGCGGCGCGCAGCGGGCTGACCGTCGACGCCGTGGGCCGGATCATCACCGACGAGTCGCTGACCAGCGTGGACGACGACCGCATCCTCGCGGCCGGCGACTCGGCGGCTCCGTCGAACCTGCCGTTCAGGATGAGTGCCTACGTGGCGTACTGCCTGGGCGCGCACGCCGCCGACACGATCCTCCACCGGCTGGCCGGCGAGCAGCCGACCTCCGCTGACGTGGCCTTCCTGGCCGTCTGTGTCAGCCTGGGCCGCGAGGGCGGCGTCTACCAGCTCACCCGCAAGGACACGTCCCCGCTGCGGCTGTACCTCTCCGGCGGCGCCGGCAAGAAGATGAAGGAGCTGGCCTGCAACTTCAGTGTCAAGCACCTGATCCACGAGGCCAGCAAGCCCGGCTCGCACAAGTGGCTCCGGGACGGCACCCGCAAGGCGAAGCTGGCCGCCTGATGATCAACTCGGAATCCGGCTGGGGGAGAGTAGCGGACATGAAGCCGCACGCCGCTGACCCAGCCACCGAGACTTTCCTCGCCCACCGCAACCTGCTCTTCACCGTCGCCTACGAGATGCTCGGCTCGGCGGCCGACGCCGAGGACGTGCTCCAGGAGACGTGGCTGCGCTGGGTCGCCGTGGATCTCGACCAGGTGCGCGACCAGCGCGCGTACCTGGTCAGGATCACCACCCGGCAGGCGCTCAACCGGCTGCGCAGCATGAAGCAGCGCAAGGAGTCCTACGTCGGCCCGTGGCTGCCGGAGCCCCTGCTGACCGCGCCGGGCGTCGCGGAGGACAGCGACCTCGCCGAGAGCATGTCGATGGCGCTCATGCTGGTCCTGGAGACCCTCACCCCCACCGAACGCGCTGTCTTCGTGCTGCGTGAGGCCTTCGACGTGGACTACGACGAGATCGCGGAGGCGGTCGGCAAGACCCCGGCGGCCGTACGCCAGATCGCGCACCGCGCCCGCCAGCACGTCGACGCCCGCCGCCCCCGCCAGCAGGCCTCGCAGGACCAGGCGTGGGCCGCCGTCGAGTCGCTCCAGCACGCGCTGGAGACCGGGGACGTCCAGTCGCTGCTCAAGGTGCTCGCGCCCGACATCGTCCTGGTCGGTGACGGTGGCGGCGTCAAGCACGCGGCACTGCGGCCGATCCTCGGCCAGGACAAGGTGTTCAGGCTGCTCCAGGGCGGGCTCGGCAAGGCTGGAGCGATCGTCACGTGCGAGGCGGCTGTCGTCAACGGCAACCCTGCGCTGCTGGTCCACCTCGACGGCGAGTTCGACGGCGTCATGGCTGTCCACGTCGACGGCGGCCAGATCACCGGCATGTACTACGTCCGCAACCCGCAGAAGCTGACCCGCCTCGACGAGGAGACCCCGATCACCCTCCGGTAGCGACAGACAGCGGGACCAGCCGAGGTGGGGCTGGTCCCGCTGTCTCCTCTGGGGAGGCTCCGAGAGGTTCGTACCGGTCAGGCGCCTACGGCTTGGTGATGCCGAGCGTGTAGGCCCCGGAACCGGCGTACGCCTGCACGACGTACCGGTAGTAGCCGGCCGTCCCGCTGTAGGAGATGGTCTCGTTGTTGCTGGGGCTGTCGGACTTGGCTACCTGCGCCCACGAGCTGCCGTTCCACTTCTGGAGGAAGAGGTCGAAGTCGGCGCCCGCCGGGCCGCAGAGCCGCCCGCCGTGCGTGCCGGACACAGTGGACTGGTAGTAGCTGTTGTTCGGCTGGACCTGGCTGCCGCCCGCCGACAGGGTGCCCGAGTAGCCCGTGCAGCCACCGGGTGGCGTGCTGGTACCGGTCGGCGTCGGGGTCGGGTTGCCGCCGCCGGTGACGAGGGTGAGGCCGTACACCGAGAGGATCTCGTTGACCGGCTGGAAGTACGTCGTGCCGCCGGACGAGCAGTTGCCGGAGCCGCCGGACGTCACGCCCTGGGCCTGGCTGCCGGAGATCGCCGAGCCGCCCGAGTCTCCGGGCTCCGCGCACACGGTGGTCTGGATCAGGCCGGTGACGGTGCCCTGCGGGTACGTGACGGAGGAGTTGCGGGCCTGGATCGTGCCGCAGCGCCAGCCGGTCGTCGAGCCCGAACGGCAGATCGAGGAGCCGACGGCCGCCTCGGTCGAACCGGCGACGGTCACGGTGCCGCCCGAGTAGTTGTTGACCAGGCCACGCGGGGTGTTACCGGCCGCGACCTGCACCCAGGCGTAGTCGTTGCCCGGGAAGGACGAGCCACGGAACGTACCGCTGGGCTGGGTGGTCGACGCGCCGTTCGAGCCGCAGTGCCCGGCCGTGACGAAGCCGCCGTTGACGGAGAAACCGATGGAACAGCGGGTGCCGCTGCCGATGTAGTACGCGTTGCCGCCGATCACGTCGATCAGCGGACGCGGCGCCTCGGTGCTCTCCACGACCCGCACGGCGGCACCGTCCACACCGGACCCACGGACCAGGTCGGCGGCCTTGGTCATCACACCAGCGTGTGCCTTCACGACGACAGAGTTGGTAGTGACATCGGTGTACCAGACGGGGATGCCCTCCACCCCGGACAGCACTCCGTCGAGCCTGGTCCGGATGGCGTCGAGCTGCCGTTCGCTGCGCGCGACGGTGACCGGCTCGGCTCCGGCGGCCTTCACCTTCCGCGCCTGGTTCTTGTCGGTGACCCCGACCTTGTACGTCTTGCCGTCCGCCGACAGCCATCCGCCGCCGAAGGTTTCGCCGAGCTGGCGGCGCAGGCCGGGCTCGACGCGGGCGGCGCGTTCCTCGGCGCGGAAGCGTTCCTGGGCCGCGCCGGGGGTGAGCCCGAGGTCACGCTCGACGGCGGCCTGGACCTCCGGGGCGATGGGGGCGACGGTGCCGGTACCGGGGTCGGCGGAGGCCGGGATCGTCAGCGCTGTGACGGCGGCTCCGGCCGCCACCAGCCCTGCGATCGCTAGAGCTGTGCGTTTCCTGTTCATGCTGGCTGACTCCTGAGGGGTGAGGAGTTCGACGGATGATCGCCGTCAGGCTAGCCAGCCAGAGATCGGCAGACATAGATACCAGACAGGTCATACCATCCGCGTGCGCGCCAGCCGTCTACAGCGGAACGAGCGTGCCGAACCCGGAGTGCCCCGCCAGCCACTCCCGGTACCTGGCCGAGCGGCCCGCCGCCTCGTCGTACGCCGCCACGGCATGCCGGGCCAGCCTCCCGGCGAACCCTGCGGCCGGCGAGCCGGGCAGCCAGCCGAGCAGGTGCCGCCAGCGCAGCGGATTCCCGGAGAGCGGATAGGCGGCCAGCCCCGGGACCTGGCGGAACGTCGGCTGGCAGAGCGCGACGGCCTCCCCGGCGCGTACCAGGTCGATCACGCCGCCGAGGTCGGCCTCGTACATCGGCTTCGGCGCGAAGCCCGCCCGGACGCAGGCCGCGGCGAAACAGTCGGAGAAGCAACCGTCGCCGGGCGTGGCGGCCCAGTGCTCGCCAGCCAGGGCGGCCAGCGCGACCTCGGGCTGACCGGCCAGCGGATGGTGGTCGGGCAGCAGGACGAACACGGGGTCTGCCGCGATCGCCCGCCACTCCAGCTGCGCCCCCGGGCTGCCCTTCCCCGCAGGCGGGCCAGCGTCCCCGCACACCCCGATCAGGGCGAAGTCGAGGCGGCCGGTGGCGACCAGGCCAGCGAGCTCCGCCGCCGACCAGGCCGGGTGGGTCGTGATGCCGGCCTCGGGCTGCTCGGCGGCCAGCCGGTGCACCAGGCCGCCGAGGATGGGGCCGTTGACGGCTCCGATCCGGTACCGGATGAGGGTTTCGGCACTGGCCAGCCTGGCAGCGTCCGCACGCAGATCCTGGACGGCGGGGAGCAGCACCCTGGCTCTGGCCAGGACCAGCTCACCCAGCGCCGTCGGCCGGGCACCGCGCCGGTCCCGCTCGAAGAGCTGGCCGCCCAGCGAGCCCTCGATCCGGTGCAGCTGGGCGGTGAGCGCGGCCTGGGCGAGCCCGAGCACCGAGGCGGCCTTGGTCACGCTGCCCGTCTCAGCGATCGTGCAGATCACCCGCAGGTGCCGCAGCTCCAGATGCATGCACTGAACACTATGGCGAGACCCAGCTCACACAACACCCCTCTGTCCGAACTGGGCACGGGAACTACCCGGGCGGGCTTCTTGATCACGTTGGTTACGATCCCTGGCGTGCCAGACCTCCCCGATGATCTTCTCCGCAGGCTCCAGGAAGACTCCGAAGAACAGCTCCGCAGGTACGCCGACGTCCGTGAGCGCCTCGCGAACCTCACCGTCACGGTCAGCTCACCCGACGGCGGGGTGGAGGTGACGGCGGCTTCCGGTGGCGCGATCCGCGGCGTGCGGATCTCCGAGTCCGTGATGCGGCACGGCCCCGGCGTCCTCAGCCACGTCATCCTGTCCACCATCCAGGCCGCCGGCGCCAAGGTCGCGCTGGAGACCGCCACGGTGGTGCAGTCGCTGACCGGCGAGCGGATGGACATCGTCGGCCTGGTCCGGTCCAGCATCCCCGAGGAGGCCCTGCCGCCGGAGGACGACCGATGAACGCCCGATGTGGTGGAGGTGCACGATGAGCGTCAAGGCCGATCCGGTGAAGATCCGCGAGATCGCCGCCAAGATCAAGAAGATGGGTGAGAAGGGCGGCGAGACCAAGCAGAAGGCCAAGGACGCCGACATCGACCCCTACCTCTGGGGTGCGCTCGGCTACGCCACCGTCATGCTGCCGGTGATGTACAACTCGGTCTCCGACGAGATCTACGAGCACCTCGACATGATGGTCGAGGGCTTCGAGAGCGCGGTGACCAAGCTCGGCAAGTGCGCCGACGCCTACGAGCACGACGACAACCAGGGCAAGGCCGACCTGGACAGCATGCGGACCATCCTGGAGCAGCGCCGTGGCCGATGACGAACCAGCCAACCCGAACAACCCGTTCAACTACGACAAGGGCTGGACGGAGATCGACAACGGGAAGGACAAGGACCCGACCCTGGTCGAGGGGCCGCTCGACCCGAACGCCATCGACGAGCTGTCCTTCATGGAGCAGTACAAGCAGCTCACCGAGGCCTTCGGCAAGGGCGACGTGCTCAGCCTCCAGGGCGCGGTCATGGACCTGGCTGGCAACGTGGCCAGCGCCATCGTCGACCCGATCACCTGGCTCGTCTCCAACGGGCTCGGCTTCCTGATCGACTGGATCCAGCCGCTGGAGGACGCCCTCGGGCTGGTCACCGGCAACCCGGAGCGGATCGAGAAGGACGCCGACAAGTGGAAAGAGGTCGGCAAGGAGCTGACCGAGCTGGCCAAGGAGCTGCACGACACCGTCAAGGGCCCGGAGATGGCCCAGTGGGTCGGCCAGGCCGGCGACGCGGCGAGGGACCGGCTCGACCAGTTCGCGACCGGCATCCTCGGCATGGCGAGCGAGGTGCAGAGCCTCGGCATGATCCTCGAGGTGTCGAAGGTGCTGATGGAGGTGGCTCAGGCGCTGATCCTCGACATCATCGCCCAGTTCGTCACCTGGTTGATCATCACGTGGCTCGCGGCGCTGGCCGCGGCGGCTCCGACGCTGGGTGCCTCGACGGCGGCCGCCGGCGCCGCCACCGCCGGTAACGCGGCTGTGGCCACGTCGCGGGTGTCGATGGCGCTGACCCGGATCGTCAGCGTGATGGGCCGGCTCAAGACCATCCTCCAGAAGCTCGCGATGGGCATCCGGCGCTACTATGCACGGATGGCCCGCCTGACCCGCAAGTACGACGGCGTGGCCAACACGCTCAACGTGCAGGGCCAGACGATCCGCAAACGACCGTTCGTGCTCGACTTCGCCGGCTGGAAGGCCGAGTCGGCTGGCGCGCTCGGCGGCCTCGGATACAACCTGGCCGCTGACGGCAAGGAGTACCTCGACGGCAGGCAGTCCGAAGAGGACATCGAAAAGGGTTTGAAAGCCATATGACGGACGGCGGCTGGCTCCAGATCCGGATCTACCGGACCACCTGGTCGTACCTGTGGGAGTTCGGCCTGCCGTTCTGGCGGTCGTTCCCCGCCGGTTACCGGACTCCGGAGCGCCGCACCGTCTTCCGGCTCGGCGGGCAGGTCCTCGGCGACCTGCCGCTGGGCGTGCACCTCTTCCCGGTCCCGGCCGGGCGGCACACCGTCGAAGCCGGGTACGAGCCCTCCGCGTCGAACCCGCGTGCCGAGCTGGACGTCCGGCCCGGCCAGGTGACCGCCGTGGACTACCGCTACCTGGGTTCCTTCGGCGCGCCCTACCAGCCGGAGCGGCTGGCCATCCCCAGCGACAGCCGGCAGGATCCAGTCCGGCACTGGCGCAGCCTGTTCATCACCGCCATGATCGCGCTGATCTGGCTGTTCCTGGCGGTCGTGCTCGTCATCCCGCAGGCCGCCGGCAAGCCGCAGCTGCTGCTCAGCCCGCTGCCGGTTCTGCTGGCCTGCACGGCCGCCGGTGTCTACTTCGTCCGGAAGTTTCGCCGGGCCACCTCCGACCACCTCACAGTGGACGGTGCCGGGCTGAGCTGGCGGGTGGCCTCGGCCAGCGGTTCGCTACCCTGGCAGGCGGCGGCCGGGCTGAGCCTCGGGCCACAGGTCCTGCGGGCGGGGGCGGCCGAGATTCCACTGGCCGGCCTGCAGGGAAACGCACCTGAGGTGATCCGGGCCGCCGTGCCCGCATACACCCAGGGGAGGCTGCACGTTGCCTGAGATGGATCCACGCCAGAAGCTGACCGCGCAGATCGCCCAGGCCAACGAGTTCGCGGCCCAGCTCCGTGACCTGGCTGTGGAGCACACCTCCAGCGACTACGCGGTGACAGTGACCGTCCGCCCCGGCGGCGTCGTCACCGGCGTGCAGCTCAGTGAGCGGGCGACCCGGCACACCGCGGCCTCGCTCAGCGAGACCGTCACGTCCGCGATCCACGAGGCCACCGGCCTGGCCAACGCGAAGCTGGCCGCGCTCGCCGCCGAGTACCCGGATCTGCCGGTGGACGTGACCCTGCTCAGCGGCAACCTGCCGGAGATCACCCGCCCCGGGGACTGACACCCCGGTTTCCCGCCAGCCTCCCCGGCGCCTCCGGGGAGGTTGTGCCATTCTGCCCAACCTCCCCCGGCGACCCTCTGGGTGAGGCAGCCCGCGGCGCGCAGACCCCGAAGCTGCGAACCCCCGTGGTGCGGGCCTCTCTAGGGTTGACGGCACCGGCCGGGAGCGCAACGATCTTCGGCCTACGCCGAAAGTCCCTTGTGGAAGGGGGGTCAGGGAGCCCCCACCGGGCCGATCGGCGGGGTAGAGTCCCCCGGCACCCCCTGCCCGGATGGAGTCATGCTCAGGATCTACTTCACCAGCGAGGACGTGGCCCGGACCCGGGTCGCGATGATGCCTGACCCGATGTGGGAGATGGTGCTCAGCCTCCAGATGCTGCGCAGGCAGCGTGGTGACCTGCTCTTCGGCCCGTGGCGGCGGCGGACGATCACCGCCCTGCGCGGTGCGGGCCTCACGGCGAGGCTGCGGACCCTGCTGCGGCTCACCCCCATTTTCGGGTACTTTCCGGACTTCCTCACCCCCGGCGTCCCCGGCGGGCTGGCCGGCGGCCTCGAAGCGATCAGGAGTACCCCGGCGGAGCTGCTGGGCCGGGATCTGCGGCAGCTGTCCGTGCGGGAGGAGCTGCCGTCGAGTACCCGGCTGCTGGCCGACGGCGACGTGGCCGCGCTGGTCCGGCTCACCGACACGATGGCCGAGTACTTCGGCGTGGCGATCACCCCGTACCAGCCGCAGATCGACGCAGCCGTGGACCACGACCGGGCGATCCGGACGCAGGCCCTGGTCAGCAGCGGGGTCGAGGGGATGCTCGGCAGTTTCGGGCCCCGGATGGAGTGGACGGCCGGCGAGCTGCGCGTGCCGGGGCACCGCGACCAGGAGCTGTATCTCGGCGGGCGCGGCCTGGTGCTCGTCCCGTCCTACTTCTGCCTGGTCAACCCGATCACGCTGTTCGACCCGCTGCTGCCCCCGGTGCTGGTGTACCCGGTGGAGGGCATGACGAGCGGGCTGATCGGCCCGGAGGTCCAGCGCGACCCGGCTCTCGGCCAGCTGCTCGGCCAGACCCGGGCCGCGATGCTGGCCGCGATCGGGGCGGGCTGCACGACGAGTGACCTGGCCAGGCGGACCGGCGTGTCCGCGGCGTCGGCGAGCGAGCACGCGACGGTGCTGCGCCGGGCAGGCCTGGTCTCCAGCCACCGCTCGGGCAACCGGATGGTCCACCACCTGACCCGGCTCGGCTGGTCACTGCTCAACCACACCGGCTGATTCCGGCCGATCACGCCGGCTGATCTCGTTCCCCGGAATACTGTCGGGGGTCCTGCGCATAATCGGGGCATGTTGTTCGCCGAGCTCGCCGCCTGCTCGGCCGCTGTCGCGGCCACCTCAGCCCGCAAGGAGAAGATCCGGCTGCTGGCGGCCTGCCTGGGCCAGCTCGGCCCGGAGGAGATCAGGGCAGGCACAGCCTTCCTGGCCGGCGAGCTGCGCCAACGGCAGATCGGGGTCGGCTGGGCCAGCCTGCGCGAGCTGCCGTCCGCGTCCGATCACGCGGTGCTGAGCGTCGCGGCTGTGGACGGGGCCTTCGAGCGGATCGGGGGCATGACAGGGCCAGGCTCCCAGGCGGCGAAGAGATCAGCGGTCGGCGAGTTGTTCGGGGCCGCGACGGCCGGTGAACAGGTGCTGCTGCGCGGCCTGCTCACCGGTGAGGTCCGGCAGGGCGCACTGCTCGGGGTGCTGACCGACGCCGTGGCGCTCGCCGCCGGGCTGCCGGTCGCGCGGATCCGCCGGGCGCTGCTGCTCTCCGGGGATCTCAAGACGGTCGCGGAGGCCGCGCTGCACGGCGACCTGGGCGGGATCGGGCTGGAGGTCGGCCGGCCGCTCGCGCCGATGCTCGCCCAGCCGGCCGCCGACGCCGCAGAGGCGCTCGGCAAGTTCAGCCCGGCGTATGCGGACACCAAGCTCGACGGCATCCGGATCCAGGTACACAAGGACGGTTCCGACATCGGCGTCTACACCCGCAGCCTCGACGACATCACCGCCCGGATGCCCGGCATCGTGGCCGCCGCTGCGGCGCTCCCGGCCAGCCGGGCCATTCTGGACGGTGAGGGGCTCGGGCTCGCCTCTGACGGCCGCCCGCTGGCGTTCCAGGACACGGTGCGCAAGGAGGGCGTCCTGCTGCCGTACTTCTTCGACCTGCTCCACCTCGACGGCCAGGACCTGATCGACGAGCCGGCCAGCGTGCGGTTCGCGGCCCTCGACGCGGCCGTGCCTGCCGGCCAGGTGATCGGCCGCAGGCTGGTGTCCAGTGAGGACGAGATCGGCGAGGCGATGGCCGGCGCGCTCGCCGCCGGGCACGAGGGCATCGTGCTCAAGGACCCGCGGTCGGCGTACGACGCGGGGCGGCGGGGCGGCGCCTGGCTGAAGATCAAGCCACGGCACACGCTCGACCTGGTGATCCTGGCCGCCGAGTGGGGGCACGGCCGCCGCCAGGGCTGGCTGTCGAACCTGCATCTGGGCGCGCGGGACCCGGAGGGTGGCGGGTTCGTGATGCTC
This sequence comes from Longispora albida DSM 44784, assembly GCF_000379825.1. Lineage (GTDB taxonomy): Bacteria > Actinomycetota > Actinomycetes > Mycobacteriales > Micromonosporaceae > Longispora > Longispora albida. Next base: position 112,257 of record NZ_KB903817.1, on the reverse strand, counting down.
GGCAAGACGTTCAAGGGCCTCACGGACGAGATGCTGCGCTGGCAGACCGAGCGGCTGCGCGGGCTGGCCGTCCGGGAGGACGACTGGACGGTGCATGTCCGGCCCGAGCTGGTCGCGGAGATCGCCTTCGACGGGGTGCAGCGCAGCACAAGGTATCCGGGTGGGGTCGCGCTCCGCTTCGCCCGCGTCCTGCGGTACCGGGAGGACAAGCGGCCGGCCGACGCCGACACGCTCGCCTCGGTCCGCGCGCTCGCACCGGCCTCCGCTGTGGACACGCCCTAACCGGTCGCGTCCCTTGCCGCCTGGGCGAAGGCCCTGACCAGCGTGGTCTCACCGGCGGCCCGCCAGATCAGGTACCAGGAGCAGGGCTGGGCGTCGTGGATGGGCACGAAGACGATGCCCGGCCGCTGGTAGTACTTCACGGCGTGCGCGTGGACGGGCGTGATCGATACTCCGGCCGCCACGAGTGTCAGCACCTCCTGGAACGTGACGACCGTGGTGTCCCTGGCGATCGGCCGGCCGCTCGGCGTGCGGAAGGGCGAGATGGCGTCGATCCAGTACTCGGGGGCCTGGGAGGGTACGGCCATCACCGGGTAGCCGGCGAGGTCCTCAAGGGACACCGACTGCCGGGCGGCGAGCGGGTGGCCGTCCGGGACGGCGAGCACGCTGCTCTCCGTGTACACCTCCGGCCCCACCGCCAGGTCCGGCTCCCGGACCGGCCCCCACGTGAGCTGGACGTCGACCTGGCCGGAGCGCAGCGGGCCGAAGGGGTCGCTGAAGTGGGCCTCGCGGAGCTGGAGGGCGCAGGCCGGGTGCCGGGCGCGGAAGAGGTCGAGGATCGGGAAGATCTCGTGGCCCATCGCACCCATGATGCCGAGCGTGAGCGTGCCCTCGTGGCCGCGCGCGACGGCGACCGTGGTCTCGACCACCCGCCGGAGCTCCTCGTACGCCGGGCGCAGTTCGGCGAGGAACTGCTGGCCGATCGGGGTGAGCGTGACCTTGCGGCTGGTCCGCTCGAACAGCGGGGCGCCGATCTGCCGTTCCTGTTTGCTGATCGTCTGGCTGACCCTGGCGGCGGAGATCCGCAGCCGCTCTGCTGTCCGTCCGAAGTGGAGTTCCTCGGCGAGGACCAGGAAGACTTCCATGTCGCGAAGTTCCACCGTGCCCCCAGGTCCCGCAGCGTTAAGCCGTGATTATCGAACCTTTCGCGGTTCGACCTTGTTGCCCCGCCGGGCGGATGTGATCGTAGACGCATGGAGGTGAATGCTTTTCATCATCTTTCGCTGGAGTTTGGGGAGGTACACCCGGTATGGCTGGAGGAGCTGGCTGGCGAGGACCACCCCGGCCACACGCTGGCGGAGGACAGCACGGTCCAGCCGCTGGGTCTGGTACTCACGGTCACCGTGCTCGCCGATGACGGCCGGGCCGTGACCGACGCCGAGGGCCTGGTGCGGCCGTCGGTACCGGACCGGGCGATCCTGCGGGCTCCCACCCCTCGCCCCGGCCAGACCGGCTCGCTGGAGATCTGGGTGACCGCGGCGCTGCTCAGGTACCTGATCAGGGATTTTCCGTATGTCAGTGAGGTGGAGACGGTGGCGACGCCAGCGAATCACCAGCTGTTGCGGGAGCTCGGATTCCGCACGCGGCGCGTCCACCTCGTCGTCGAGGCCCCCGAGACCGGGGACCTGTGACCTCCGGCCAGCATCCCGCCCACCCGCAGAACCTGAGGACATCCGCGATGAGCACTGACACCCTGAGCGCCACGACCACCGCCGCAGAACCGGCTCGCACCCAGATCCGCCAGCTCACCTCACCTGCCGAGATCGACCTCTTCCTCCAGCTGCCCTACGTCCTCAACCACGAACTCGCCGACGATCTTGAGGTCGGCCGCCGCCGTCCCGAGTGGATGTGGATCGCCGAGCGCGCCGGGAAGGTCGTCGGCCGGATCGGCTTCTGGTCGGCTCCGGGTGCCGCCGAACCGGCCATGCTGGACATCTTCGACGTCGACCCCGCGCATCGCGACCTGACCGGCGAGCTGCTGGCCGCCGCGCTGCCGGCCGGGGACCTGCGGCCGGACTACGTGCGGTTCGTCTCGCCGGGCTGGCGCGAGGATCCGGACGAGTACGCCACCGTCAGCGCTCTGATGTCCGCGCTGGAACGCACGGGCGCCCGGCTGCTCGTCGAACGGCTCCGGCTGACCTTCTCGTCCCTCACCGAGGTGCCACCGGAGAGCGGCCGGCTGTCGTACCGGGTGGCCGGCGGCCGCGAAGAGCTGATCCCGCTGATGGAGGAAGTACTCGAAGGCACCCTCGACGCGTACTCCACGATGGACATGCAGGTCATGACACCGCGCGAGACAGCGGAAAGCCACTTCGACCAGGAGTTCGCCCGGTACGCCTCGCCGCGCGAGTGGTGGGAGGTCGCGACGCTGCCGTCCGGGGAGCCGGTCGGGTTCGTGATCCCGGCGAGGAACCCGTACAACCACATCATCGCCTACATCGCCGTGCTGCCGGCCCACCGCGGGCAGGGCTACGTCGCCGACCTGCTGGCCCGGGGTACCCGGACGCTCGTCGAGGCGGGAGCTCCCCGGGTCCGGGCAGCCACCGACCTGGGCAACGTGCCGATGGCGCAGGCTTTCGAGCGGGCCGGCTACTCGGTCTTCGAGCGTGCCCTCACGATGACGTGGAGCCCGGACGCCTGATCAGCCCGGCGGCCCCGGGATGGGAACCCCGGGGCCGTACGCGTCACTGGTTGCCCTACTTCGCTGCCTGGAATCCGCGGAGGCGGAGGCTGTTGGTGACTACGAAGATCGAGGAGAAGGCCATGGCCGCACCGGCGATCATCGGGTTCAGCAGGCCTGCGGCGGCCAGCGGCAGTGCCGCGACGTTGTAGGCGAAAGCCCAGAACAAGTTCCCTTTGATGGTACGGAGGGTGGCGCGCGCCAGCCTGATGGCGTCCGCGGTGGCCCGCAGGTCGCCCCGGACCAGGGTGAGGTCGGAGGCCTCGATCGCCACGTCGGCCCCGGTACCCATCGCGAGGCCCAGGTCGGCCTGCGCCAGCGCCGCCGCGTCGTTCACGCCGTCGCCAGCCATCGCGACCACCCGGCCCTCGGCCTGGAGCCGCTTGACCACGTCCACCTTGCCCTCGGGGAGGACGCCGGCGATGACCTCGCCGATGCCCACCTCGGCGGCCACGGCGCGGGCCACGGTCTCGTTGTCGCCGGTCAGCAGTACCGGGCGCAGCCCCAGCGCCTTCAGCCTGCTGATCGCCTCCGCCGACGTCGGCTTGACCGTGTCCGCCACGGCCAGCAGGCCACGGACCACGCCGTCCCAGCCGACCGCGACCACGGTCCGGCCGTCGTCCGGTACACCGATGTCGAGCGTCATGCCGTGCTCGGCCAGCAGGCTCGGGCGGCCGACGAGCACCTCGCGGCCGTCCACTGTGCCCTGGACGCCGAGCCCCGGCAGGTTCCTGAAGGCCGTGACGGCCGGGCGGTCCGGGACCGCGTGCGCGATGGCCTGGGCGATCGGGTGCTCCGAGCCGGCCTCGACGGCGGCGGCGAACCGCAGGACGGTGTCGCTGTCCTCGCCCGGAGCGGCGATGACCTCGGCCAGCGCCATCTTGCCGGTGGTGACCGTACCCGTCTTGTCCAGCACGATCGTGTCGATCCGCCGGGTCGACTCCAGCACCTCCGGGCCCTTGATCAGGATGCCGAGCTGCGCGCCCCGCCCGGTACCGACCATGAGCGCTGTCGGCGTGGCCAGGCCCAGCGCACACGGGCACGCGATGATCAGGACCGCCACGGCCGCGGTGAAGGCCGCTGCCGCCGTGCCGCCCGTACCGAGCCAGAAGCCCAGGGTCGCGACCGCGAGCGTGATCACGATCGGGACGAAGATGCCAGAGATCCGGTCGGCGAGCCGCTGGACCTCCGCCTTGCCGTTCTGCGCCTCCTCGACGAGGCGGGCCATCTGGGCGAGCTGGGTGTCGGCTCCGACCCGGGTCGCGCGGACGACCAGGCGTCCTCCGGCGTTGACGGTCGCCCCGGTCACCGCGTCACCCGGCCCGACCTCGACCGGCACGGACTCACCGGTCAGCAGGCTGGCGTCCACGGCTGACGTACCCTCGGCCACCACGCCGTCCGTCGCGATCTTCTCGCCGGGGCGGACCACGAACAGCTCACCGACGGCGAGCTGGTCAGCGGGAATCCGGATCTCCTTGCCCTCCCGGAGGACGGCGACGTCCTTGGCGCCCAGTTCGAGCAGCGCGCGGAGTGCGGAGCCCGCCCGCCGCTTGGCCCGGTGCTCGAAATACCGCCCGGCCAGGATGAAGGTGGTGACACCGGCCGCCACCTCGAGATAGATGTTGCCCGCTCCGGCCAGCCGGTCCACGGTGAACGTGAACGGGTGGGTCATGCCGGGCTCGCCGGCGGTACCCAGGAAAAGGGCGTAGAGCGACCAGCCGAAGGCCGCCAGGACACCCATCGAGACCAGTGTGTCCATCGTGGCCGTGCCGGTCTTCATGTTCTTCCAGGTCGCCACGTGGAACGGCCAGGCGCCCCACACGATCACCGGCGCGGCGAGCGTCAGCGACGCCCACTGCCAGTAGGTGAACTGGAGCGCCGGGACCATCGCCATCGCGATCACGGGGATGGCCAGCAGCGCGCTGATCACGGCCCGGTCGCGCAGTGCCCGCAGCGGATCATGCTGCTCGCCGGCCTCCCGGGCCTCGGGCTCCTTCTTCGGCAGCTCCGCCGTGTAACCGGTCTTCTCGACGGTCGCGATCAGCTCGCCGACCGTGGTCTGCGGAGAGAACTGGATGCGCGCCTTCTCCGTGGCGTAGTTGACGGTCGCGAGGACGCCGTCGAGCTTGTTCAGCTTCTTCTCGATCCGGGCCGCGCACGAGGCACAGGTCATGCCGCCGATGCTCAGCTCGACCTGTTCCGTACCGGTCATGACTGCCACTCCCCTCTCCCCTGCGCGGCTCACGTCAGGCCCCGCTCAGCCGGCCAGCTCGTAGCCGGCCTCGTCGACGGCCGCGGCCACCGCCTCCTGGGTGAGCGGGGCGTCGCTGGTCACCGTGACCGCGCCGCTCGCCAGGTCGACCGCGACCTGCGTCACTCCGGCCAGGCTGCCGACCTCGGTGCTGACCGCGTTCACGCAGTGGCCGCACGTCATGCCCTGAACCTGGTACGTGGTGGTGATCATCTGCTCGCCCTCTCTGCTGTCGCTCTCCCCAGCATACCCACCGGGGGTATCGGGTCGCGTTCGACCGTACCATACCCCCCGGGGGTTGGGTATCCTTGGCCGCATGACGACTCCCACCCGCGGGTACTCCGCTACCAAGGACCAGCTTCTCGCCCGGCTCCGGCGGATCGAAGGCCAGGTCAGAGGCATTGAGCGCATGGTGGAGGACGACAGGTGGTGCATCGACATCCTCACCCAGATCTCTGCGGTCCAGGCCGCCCTGGACAAGGTCGGCCTCGGCCTGCTCGACGGCCACGCCCGGCACTGCCTGCACCAGTCCGCGGCGGAAGGCAAGACGGATGAGCTGGCCACGGAGATGATGGCGGCGGTCGGCAGGCTGATGAAGCGGGGCTGACCGGGCCCCCGAAAATTTGATCTTGCGCAAGATACCCCCAGGGGGTATGTTGATCCGGCGCCCGGGGCAAGAACGGACTCCGGGCCCCGAACGCCGGAAAGCGGGAGACCTGTCATGGACCACAACTCGCACCAGCACCACCACACCAGCTCCCGCACGGCTTCCGGAGCCGGAACCGAAGCCGGGGCCGGGCCGCACGAGGGTCATGGGGCTCACGAAGGCGAGCACGGCGCTCACAGCTCCCACAGCGGTGAGCACACCGGGCACGAGAACCACACGGCTCATGAACACCACGGGACTCACACGGGACACGAGAACCACGCAGGGCACGAGCATCACGGGCACGGGGCTCACGGTGGCGGGGCTCCGGTCTCGTGGCGGATGGCCGCCTCGGCCACGCTGCACTGCCTCACCGGCTGCGCGATCGGCGAGGTCCTCGGCATGGTGATCGGCACGGCGCTCGGCTGGTCGAACTGGCCGACTGTCGGCCTCGCTGTCGCGCTCGCCTTCGTGTTCGGCTACTCGCTGACCATGCTCCCGGTGCTGCGGGCCGGGCTGCCGCTGCGGACGGCGATCGGCGTGGCGCTCGCCGCCGACACCGTGTCGATCATCGTCATGGAGATCATCGACAACGCGGCGATGATGGTGATCCCCGGCGCGATGGAGGCCGGCCTGGCCAGCCCCGTGTTCTGGGGCAGCCTCGCGGGAGCCCTGGCGATCGCGTTCGTGGTCACGGTGCCGGTGAACCGCTGGCTGATCGGCAAGGGCAAGGGACACGCCGTCGTTCACCAGTACCACGCCCACTGAGGTATACAGGGGTCCTATGTCGACCATCAGCCTCCGTGGCCTGAACCGGACCCTGCTGACCAGGCAGTACCTGGCCGAGCGGACGAGCACCGCCCCGCTGGACGTGATCAGGCACCTGGTGGCGGTGCAGGGCCAGGAGCCGAACTGGCCGTACGTCGCGCTCTGGTCCAGGGTGGACGGCTTCGCCAGGAAACAGCTCCAGGAACTGCTCGACGACCGTAGCGTCGTGCGGTCCACGATGATCCGCCGGACGGTCCACGTCGCGGCCAGCGAGGACTTCCGCTGGCTGCGGCCGTCCGTCACGGCCATCGTCGAGGCGGCGCTGAAGCATCCGTGGTACCTGGACGAGATCCGCGGCCTCGACCTCGGCGCGCTGGCCACGGCCGGGCACAGTGCCCTGACCGGCGAGCAGCCACTCCCCCGGACCGAGCTCGGCAAGCGGCTGGCTGTCACGTTCCCCGGCAGGCACGCCAAGCGGCTCGCCGACACCGTGGAGCTGCTGCTGCCGCTCGTGCACGATCCGGCGTGCGGCTCGTGGGGTTCCTGGGCGAGCCGGCGGATCTCGGTGGCGCTGGCCGAGGAGTGGCTCGGGGAGCCGATGATCGGGGCGCGGCCGGAGACGATGATCCTGCGGTACCTCGCGGCTTTCGGGCCGGCCGGCGTGATGGACATCCAGGCGTGGGCCGGGGTGACCAGGCTCCGCGAGATCGTCGAGAGGCTCCGCCCGAGGCTTCAGGTCTGGCACGACCAGGACGGCCGGGAACTCTTCGACCTGCCGGGCGCGCCGATCGCCGACCCGGACCTGCCCGTGCCGGTCCGTTTCCTGCCGGCGTTCGACAACGCGCTGCTCGGGTACCGCGACCGGACCCGGATGATGACCGAGGACATCCGCCGCCGGTTCGCGCGGGCCGCCTCCGGTGGCGTACCCATGTACACAGTGGACGGTTTCGTCCACGGGGTCTGGTCGACCAAGGGCTCCGCGCTGACGATCGAGCCACTGCACCCGCTCGGCCGGGCAGGCCGGGCCGCCGTCGAGGACGAGGCGGAGCGGCTGCTGGCCTTCATGTACCCGGAGGACGACGCCCGGGAAGTGAGAGTGGCCGACTAGCGGATGGACAGGTGCACGTGGTCGGTGTGCTCAGCCGAGGGGCCGCCGTAGCCGGAGTATGAGCGCCAGCCCATGCCGGGCATCCAGATCTGGCGGTACCAGATCACGTACAGCACGCCCAGCCGCTCCGAGTTGCCGATGAGCCAGGCGGCGAGCTTGTTGCCATACTCCTTGTCGCCGCCGTACGCCTGCCCGCTGAAACCGTTCGGCGCGGCGGCGAAGTCGCAGGCCCGGCCGCGCGGGTGCTCGTAGCCGTCCTCTGTCGACCGGTAGCACGCCGTGTACCTGCTGAATCCGGCCTTGCGCACCTCGTTGTACGCGTGCAGCGTCCTCGGCGACAGGCAACCGCTGGTCGTCGGGTCCTTCACGGTGCAGCCCTCGGACGAGAAGCCGCCGCTGGCGTTGCGCGGGGCCGGCGTCGCGTTCGCCGGCAGGTCACCGAAGCCGAGGGTCGGGTCGCCGCCGCCAGCTTTCCGCAGGGCCTTCAGCGCTTCGTCCTGGCTCTTGCGCAGCGCGTTCAGCTCGGTGTCCTGGACGAGGATCGCCGCGTCGAGCTGCTTGCGCTGCTCGTCCAGCTTGCCCTGCTCGATCCGCAGGTCCTCGACGGCCTTGCCGTCACGCATCGACAGGTACCGCATCAGGGTCGCCGTGTCGAGGAAACCCGACAGCGACTCACTGTTGAGGAAGACCTGGAGCTGACCGCGCCCAGTGCCCTTGTACTGCTCGGCGGCCAGCAGCCCGACCACCTTGCGCAGCGCGTCCACCCGGCCCTGGGTCTGGGTGATCTGAGTGGACAGTTCCTGCTGGCGCTTCCGCGACTCCGTGATCTTGACACGGGCGTCCTGGTACCTCTGCGAGGCGGCCGACAACGCCGACCGCAGCGCCGGGGTGCCGCCCTCCGGCTCAGCGCTCGCGGGGGTGACACTCAGCAGCCCAGCGACCGCGACCATGACGAGGAGCGCAGCCAAACGTGCGGGTGACCGCAAGACAGCACGAGCCTTTCTTCCGCTTCCCGCCTACCAGGTGAGCTGACGGATTCGGGCGGGAAGATCGCCCTACCGCAGGTGACCTGCGGATTCACCCCACTACCTTGGTTCCCCGGATCACCAGTGCTGGCGACTCGGCGGTACCGACCGGCGCCACCCCCAGCGGGCGGCAATCCCCCCGGCCGACTGAACGCAGATGCTAGGACAACCCCGCAACCCCGGGCAAGCAACCCAGCTCCCGGCGGGTCAGCGCATACGTGTCACCCGTCAGCGCGCGGTCGCACAGCCGGGGAAACAGCGAAGGACCGACCAGGGTTTTCCCCTGGCCGGCCCTTCGGTGCTACGGGTGGGCGCGGAGGGTTTCGAACCCCCGACCCTCCGCTTGTAAGGCGGATGCTCTCCCACTGAGCTACGCGCCCGCAGCGCGAACGACACTCTAGTTCACGCGATGACCACCCTACGGGGCTCCCCCAGCCCGGCGCATCCTGGTTCCCGATTGCCCGGAAGAATGTACCGGTTTGGCAGACACGAACCGGCATCGACCGCGGCGGGCTCTACGGCGTCACGAGCCTCGAACTGGGTTAGGAACGGCGGAGGCGGCGGGTCGCCGAGGGGATCGGACGACGGGGAGCCACAGTTACAGGCTCCTGGTCGCGGCGGACGAGGTCGAAGCAGAGGACGGCCGCCGCGCTCGCGACGTTCAGGGACTCGACGCCGCCCGCCATCGGAATCGACAGCCATTCGTCGATGTGCTTCGCGGTGTCCGGTGACACGCCTTCGGTCTCGTTGCCCAGCACGAAGGCCGAGCGGGACGGGAACTGCGCCTGGTACAGGGTGGACCGGCCGTCGCCGGCCAGCCCGAACGTGGCGAAGCCCGCCTCGCGCAGCTCGCGTACGGCCTCGGCGCCCGTGCCGCTCCGCACGATCGGCGCGCTGAACGCCACCCCGGCCGAGGCTTTGATGACGAGCGGGTCGATCGCCGGGGAGCCGACGTGCGGGAGGACGATGCCGGACAGGCCGGCCGCCGTCGCGGTACGCAGGATCATGCCCACGTTGGACGGGTTGTTCACGCCGTCGAGGACGAGCACGCTGCACCGCGCCGCCGCGCTGTCCACGAACTCGGCCAGCGTGCGCATGCCCGGCGCGACCACGTCAGCGATCACGCCCTGGTCGTGCTTGCCGTTGCCGGCCAGCAGCTTCACCCGGTGCGCCGAGGCGTACCTGACGGGGACGCCGCGCCGCTTGGCCAGGTCGAGGATCCGGCCCAGGTTGTCGCCGCGTGAGCCTTCCGCGATGACGAGCTTGTCGACCTCGCGGGCCGGGTCCTCCAGGATCGCGAGGACGGGCATCCGCCCGTACACGGTGATGAAGGTGTCCTTCGGGGAGCGCTTATCCATGCTCGGCCAGCGCCTCCCGCCACGCTGCCGGGTCACGCGGCTCGCCGATCGGGGTCAGGGCCGCGTAGCGGATGATCCCGGCCCGGTCGACCAGGAAGGTGCCCCGGCCGGCCACGCCCCTGGTCTCGTCGAACACGCCGTACGAGGAAGCGATCGCCCCGTGCGGCCAGAAGTCCGCCAGCAACGGGAAGCCGAAGCCCTCCCGCTGCTGCCACACCTTGTGCGCGAAGTGCGAGTCCACGCTGACCGTGAGGACCTGCACGCGCTCGTTCTGGAAGTCGCCGAGCCCGGCCTGGATCGCGGCCAGCTCACCGGAGCAGATCCCGCTGAACGCCAGCGGGTAGAACACCAGGAGCACGCACCTGCCGCCGCGGTACGACGAGAGGGTGACCTCCTGGTGGTTCTGATCCCTGGTCGTGAAGTCGGGAGCCGCGTGGCCCGGCTGGAGCACTAGCGCTGCTTCTTCGGGGACCTCGGGGTGACCAGCTTGGCCGCCGCCCAGTCCTTGCCGGCGTTCAGCGTCGAGGTCTGCTGGAGGCCTGCTGTCGGGGCCGCCTCGGAGATGTCGCTCGGCTCGACGTGACCGTCACGGCCCGACTTCGGGGTGAGCAGCCAGACGACACCGTCCTCCGCGAGCGGCCCGAGCGCGTCGATGAGCGTCTCGACCAGGTCGCCGTCGCCGTCACGCCACCACAGCAGGACGACGTCGACCACCTCGTCGGTGTCCTCGTCCACCAGTTCGCCGCAGCGGTCGGTCAGTGCTTCGCGGAGCTCCTCGTCGACGTCGTCGTCGAAGCCCATCTCCATTACGACCATGTCCGGCTCTACTCCGAGCCGGTCCGCCAGGCTCTTGATGCCGTCAGCCTGGTCAGCCGTCGCGCTCACTGTCGCGTGCCTCCTCATTGTGGCGCCCCGGTGACGCCTTCCATGTAGTCCACACAGCCATACTGCCCCGGCGCAAGTGGCGCGCGGCGCAGAAATTGGCCAACTCGCCGGAGAATACCTCGTCAGGTGTGCCGGCGGACACGGCGGTCACGCACGTGGCACCCGAAAACTACTGGTGAGTAGGTGTGTTGATCGTCGCGTACCTCGCCGGTCGGCGTGACGGAGCCCTCCCGAGAGGGCAGGATGGGCTTGGAAAAGCAGACTTTCTTGAACACGAAGGAACGCCAGTGACCACCGAACGCAAGCGCCCGGTCATCAGCGACGGCCTTCCCAGCCAGCTTCCGGACATCGATCCGGCTGAGACGCTGGAATGGATCGAGTCGCTGGACGGCGTCATTGATGAACGCGGGCGGCAGCGTGCCCGGTACGTGATGCTGCGCCTGCTCGAGCGTGCCAGGGAACGGCAGGTCGGCGTCCCGCCGCTCACCACCACCGACTACATCAACACCATCCCGCCGGAAGCCGAGCCGTGGTTCCCCGGTGACGAGGCGATCGAGCGCCGGATCCGGGCGTTCATCCGGTGGAACGCCGCGATGATCGTGCAGCGGGCCCAGCGTCCCGGCGTCGGGGTCGGCGGGCACATCTCGACCTTCGCCAGCTCCGCCTCGCTGTACGAGGTGGGCTTCAACCACTTCTTCCGCGGCAAGAACCACGCCGGCGGCGGGGACCAGATCTTCTACCAGGGCCACGCCTCCCCCGGCATGTACGCCCGCGCCTTCATGGAGGGCCGGCTCAGCGAGCAGCAGCTCGACGGGTTCCGCCAGGAGCTGTCCCACCCGGGCGGCGGCCTGCCCTCGTACCCGCACCCGCGGCTCATGCAGGACTTCTGGGAGTTCCCGACCGTCTCGATGGGGCTGGGCTCGCTGAACGCGGTGTACCAGGCCCGGTTCAACCGGTACCTGCACAACCGCGGGATCAAGGACACCTCGCAGCAGCGGGTGTGGGCCTTCCTCGGTGACGGCGAGACGGACGAGCCCGAGGTGCTGGGCTCGATCGCGCTGGCCGCCCGTGAGGAGCTGGACAACCTCACGTTCGTCGTCAACTGCAACCTGCAGCGGCTCGACGGGCCGGTACGCGGCAACGGCAAGATCATGCAGGAGCTGGAGAGCCAGTTCCGCGGGGCCGGCTGGAACGTCATCAAGGTCGTCTGGGGCCGCGAGTGGGACAACCTGCTCGCGGGTGACGCCGACGGCGCCCTGGTGAACCTGATGAACACCACGCCGGACGGCGACTTCCAGACCTACAAGGCCGAGTCGGGCGCGTTCGTCCGCGAGCACTTCTTCGGCCGGGACGTCCGGACCCGCAAGATGGTCGACGGCATGTCCGACGACGAGATCTGGGGCCTCAAGCGCGGCGGCCACGACTACCGCAAGCTGTACGCGGCGTACAAGGCCGCCGTCGAGCACACCGGCCAGCCGACCGTGATCCTCGCCAAGACGATCAAGGGCTGGACGCTGGGCGGCAACTTCGAGGGCCGCAACGCCACGCACCAGATGAAGAAGCTGACCGTCGACGACCTCAAGACGTTCCGCGACCGGCTGTTCATCCCGGTGACGGACGAGCAGCTCGCCGACCCGTACGCGGCTCCGTACTACCACCCGGGCTCGGACTCCGCCGAGTACGAGTACATGATGGAGCGCCGTTCGGCGCTGGGTGGCTCGCTGCCCAGCCGGAACCGCAAGCACATCCCGCTGGCCCTGCCGCCGAAGGAGACCTACGGCGACATCAAGAAGGGTTCCGGCAAGCAGAAGGTCGCCACGACGATGGCGTTCGTCCGGCTGCTCAAGGACCTGATGAAGGACAAGGGCATCGGGAAGCGCTGGGTGCCGATCATCCCGGACGAGGCGCGGACGTTCGGCATGGACGCCATGTTCCCGACCGCGAAGATCTACTCGCCGCACGGCCAGAACTACCTGCCGGTCGACCGGGAGCTGTTCCTGTCGTACAAGGAGTCGACGGCCGGGCAGATCCTGCACGAGGGCATCAACGAGGCCGGGTCGGTGGCGTCGTTCACGGCGGCTGGTTCGTCGTACGCGACGCACGGCGAGCCGATGATCCCGCTGTACATCTTCTACTCGATGTTCGGCTTCCAGCGGACCGCCGACGGGATCTGGGCGGCTGCCGACCAGATGTCGCGCGGGTTCCTGATCGGCGCGACGGCCGGGCGGACCACGCTGAACGGCGAGGGTCTCCAGCACGAGGACGGCCACTCGCTGCTCATCGCGGCGACCAACCCGGCCGTGGTGACGTACGACCCGGCGTGGGCGTACGAGATCGCGTACATCATGGAAGACGCCCTGCGCCGGATGTTCGGTGAGGTGCCCGAGGACCTGATCTACTACCTGACGGTCTACAACGAGCCGATCCAGCAGGTAGCCGAGCCGGCCGACGTCGACGTGAACGGCCTGCTCAAGGGCATCTACCGGTACCTGCCGGCCGCCAGCCACCCCAACCTGCCGCGCGCGAACATCCTCGCGTCCGGCACGGGCATGGGCTGGGCGACCAAGGCCCAGCAGCTGCTGGCCGACGAGTGGGGCGTGGCCGCCGACGTGTGGTCGGTGACCTCGTGGACGGAGCTGCGGCGGGACGCGGTGGAGTGCGAGGAGCACAACCTGCTGAACCCGGAGGCCGCCGCGCGGGTGCCGTTCGTGACCCAGCAGCTCGCCGAGGCGACCGGCCCGAAGGTCGCGGTCAGCGACTTCATGCGGGCCGTGCCGGACCTCATCTCGCGCTGGGTGCCGGGCCGCTACACCTCACTCGGTACCGACGGTTTCGGCCAGTCGGACACGCGGGGCGCGCTGCGCAGGCACTTCCACGTGGACGCCGAGTCGATCGTCGTGGCCACGCTGCGCGAGCTGGCCGCCGACGGGCAGGTGCCCGCCGAGCTGGTCGCGCAGGCCGTGAAGAAGTACCAGCTGCACGACGTCACCGCGATCGACGTGGTCGAGGCCGGCGGCGAGAGCTGACGCGGTAAGCACGGAGAAGGGCGGGTACCTGCGGGTGCCCGCCCTTTCTCGTGCGCTCGGGTTCTCACGTGCCGAGGTTCCGGACGAAGGGTTCGACGATCGCGCGCCAGCCGTCCGGGTTGTCGTAGTGCAGGACGTGGCCGGCGCCCGGTACCTCGGCGTAGCTGCCGAGCGGCAGGAGGGCTGCGGCTTCGCTCAGGGTCTCGCGCGAGGTCGTGCTCAGCTCGCCCTTGACCAGCAGCGCCGGGCACTGGACCGCCGCGAGTTGCGGGCGCAGGTCGCGGTTCTCCCAGGTGGCGACGATCTCCAGCATGTCAGCCACCGCGAAGGGCGGCTTGCCGTCAGGCATCTGTTCCGCGAAGAACCGGCCCATGCCCGCGTGTTCCCTGCCGAAGAAGGCCGCCACTTCGCCGGCGTCGGCGAAGGCCGGCCAGGACTCGAACCACGCGCGGTAGCCGCTGACCCGCTCCGGGATCACCACAGGCATGTCGCCGGCCACGATGCCGCGCACCAGATCGGGGCGGGCGCCGGCCACCTGCCAGGCGGTCATCCCGCCCATCGAGTGGCCGATCAGGACGGAAGGACCAGTCTTTTCGAGTACCTGGATGACGTCGGCGACCCGGGTCTCCTCGCCGAACGGCCCCCGGGGCGCGGCTCCGTGGCCCCGGCTGTCGAGCGCGTACACCCGGCCGAGGTCCGTGAGCCACTCGTGGCCGGTCCAGGACCGCGCGGAGCCCATCATGCCGTGGAGCAGGACGATCGGGGCGCCGGAGCCACCGTAGGACACCATCAGCCATACCTCGATTCGATATACCTCGGTTCGAGGTGCCACGATAGCAGCCATGCTGGTCCTGAGCATCCTGGGTTTCCTGGCCGAGGAACCGCTGCACGGCTACGAGCTGCGTGCCCGCATCCACCAGCTCTCCGGGCACGCCCGCCCGGTCAGCGACGGCAGCCTGTACCCGGCGATCACCCGGCTGACCGAGAAGGGCCTGCTCAGCCGGAGAGCCGAACCGGGCAGCTCAGCGGCCCAGCGGCAGGTACTGGAGCTGACCGAAGCCGGGCGCGCCGAACTGCTCCGGCGGCTCAGGGAACCGACCGACACCGAGATCAGCGACAGCACGCAGTTCTTCACGGTGCTGGCCTTCCTGTCGAAGCTGCCGGAACTGGCCGACCGGAACGCGGTACTCCGGCGCAGGCTCGCGTTCCTGGAGGCCGGCGGGCGGGGCTTCTTCCACCAGGAACAGGCCGACCCGTACCGGCAGGGGATGCTGACGATCGCGAAGGCGAGCAGCAAGGCCGAACGGGCGTGGCTCCGCTCGGTACTGGATAACTAGCTTGTCCGCCCTGAGGGCGATCGGCAGGATCGGGAGATGGAGAAACCAGCTGAGCACCTGACCGCCGGGGACATGACCCTGCGCAGGATGCGGCCAGAATTCGCTGACGAGCTGCACGCGCTGATCGAGGACGCCCGCGACCGGCTGTCGCCCTGGCTGCCGTGGGCGGCCGGGCAGCAGCTCGACGGCACCCGGGACTATCTCGAGAAGTCGGTCACCATGTGGGACGACGACGTGCACTACAACTACGTGATCTTCTGGCGGGGCGAGATGGCCGGCGGCTGCGGGCTGATGACCCGGCAGGGGCCCGGCAGGCTGGAGATCGGCTACTGGCTGGGCAACGCGGCAGAGGGCCACGGCGTGGCCAGCACCGCGTCCCGGCTGCTCACCGAGGCGTCCTTCGCCATCGACGGCATCGAGCACGTCGAGATCCGGCACGACGCGCTGAACGAGCGCAGCGGGGCCGTCCCGGCCCGGCTCGGCTTCACGGAGACCAGCAGGGAACCAGATGAGGACCGGGAACGGATCACCGTGATCTGGGAGCTGACCCGGGAGCGGTTCGCCGAACTTCACCGAACTTCGCCGAACGGGCAGTTGAGCTGATACCCGCGATCGAGCTACGGTGATCGAATGACCGCCGCCCGTACTGCGGCCATCGAAGCCGCTCTCGCCGTACCGCGTAAACCCGTCGACGCCTGGCGCCGCCGCGCTGACAACCTGCGCGAAAAAGGCAAGTCCCCGAGCACCGACGAGTACGCCGACCGGCTGCGGCCGTGGTTCCCCGAGGCTGATCAGCTCGCCGCCACCCTTGTCACGAAGGACGCAGTCGCCCTCGCCCGGCACCGCGCATGATCGGTGGGGTCGGAGGCTGGGTACTGGACGTTGCCGCACTTCTCGAGTTCGCCGACGCCACCACATATGCCGAGGCCGTCACCCGGGCGGCCCGGCGGCACAGCCTGACCATGCTGGTACCCATCGGCGTGCTCGCGGAGGCCTACGCCGCCCGGCCGCTCGCCCGGCACCGCAAGCGGCTCGAACCCATCCGCGACGAGCGCGACATGTGGCTGCTCACGCTGCCGGGTGACGTGCCGGCCGACGAACTGGCCCGGTACACGGCGCTGGCCAGCGGGGACCAGACCGCCGCGCACGTGGCCGTCACGGCGCTCCGGCGCGGCTGGCCGGTCGTGACCGACCGCGACCAGCTCTTCCACCGCATCGCCCCGGGACTGCAGATCATCCCGGCGTGATCGTGGGACCCCTCATGTCGCTATAGGGACATGAGGGGTCCCACGACTCATCGCCGCGCGCACCAGGTCGGCACGGGTGTGGGAGGCTGGGCGGCGTGACGACTCCGGAACCGCCGCTCTCGGCCACGATCAAGAACATCGAACGTGCCGCCGGAGGGCTGGCGACGCAGAGCGTGGCCAAAATGGAGGACGCGCTCGGCTGGTTCCGGGAGCTGCCGGCCGACCAGCGGTCCTGGGTCATGCTCGTCGCGCAGGCCGGCGTGCGGTCCTTCCTGGAGTGGCTGCGCGGCGAGGGTACGCCCGGCGAGGTCAGCGACGAGGTCTTCGACGCCGCGCCGCGCGAGCTGGCCCGGTCGATCACGCTCCAGCACACCGTTGCGCTGATCAAGGTCACCATCGACGTGGTCGAGGAGCAGGTGCCACGGCTCGCCGCGCCCGGCGAGGAGGCCGAGCTGCGGATGGCGGTGCTGCGCTTCTCCCGGGAGATCGCCTTCGCCGCCGCGAGGGTGTACGCGCGGGCCGCCGAGACCAGAGGCGCCTGGGACGCCCGGCTCCAGGCCCTGCTCGTCGACGCGCTGCTCCGAGGCGACTCCTCCGACGTGCTCGCCAGCCGGGCCGCCGCGCTCGGCTGGACGGACGCGAGCCCCGTGGCTGTGGCCGTCGGCCGGTCACCCGGCGGCGAGGCCAGCGCCGTCCTGCACGTCCTGCACCGGTCCGCGCGGCGGGTCGGCGTCGAGATCCTGGGCGGGGTGCACGGCGACCGGCTCGTCGTCGTCCTCGGCGGCACGGCCGACCCGGTCACGACGGCGGAGAAGCTGCTCGGCGGGTTCGGCGACGGGCCGGTCGTGGTGGGGCCCGCCGTCTCCTCGCTGGACGAGGCGACAGAGTCGGCGCGGGCGGCGCTCGCCGGGTACCGGGCAGCGCCGGCCTGGCCTGCCGCGCCGAGGCCCGTACCGGCGGCGGAGCTGCTGCCCGAGCGGGCCATCGCCGGCGACCCGGAGGCACGCCGTGTCCTGAGGGGCGTGATCTACGGCGGGCTGGCCAAGGCCGGCGGGGAACTCCTGGAGACCCTGGACGCCTTCTTCGCCGTCGGCGGGGTACTGGAGAGCGCCGCCCGGCAGTTGTACGTACACCCCAACACGGTGCGTTATCGCCTGCGCCGGATCGCCGAGGTCACCGGGCTGTCCCCGATGAACCCCCGGGAGGCCTTCGCGCTGCGGATCGCGCTCACGATCGGGCGGCTCGATCCGTCGGCGACTCCGCCCGCTGCGACGGTATAGCCGCCTCGGCCGGGGCTTCGGACGGGGCTTCGGGGGCGGGTTCAGCCTCCGGAGCGGGCTCAGCCTCAGAGGCGGGCTCAGCCTCGGTCCCGGCTGGCGTGCCGGGCTCCGGAGTGCTGGAAGGCGACCGGGTGGTGATCACCCGGTACATCAGGAAAAGGCAGAATCCGGCAGCGAGCAGGAGCGGCACGCCCAGCAGGAGCCCCCACAACGCGCTGGTGTGGTCCTTGCGGCGCAGCGCGCCGCCGTTGTCGGTGACCGCGATGTCCCTGCCCCGGTCGGCGGCGCTGAACGCCCGGCCGGTGACGGCACGCTCCTCGACGGCCCCGCCCTGCCAGCTGATCTCCAGCCGGCAGGTGTGCAGGTAGCCGAAGCCGTGCAGGCCAACTGGGGCCGACTTCTGGCAGGCGAGCACCTGGGCGTTCCCGTCGCGGCGGACGGGGTCGGTGAACGGCTCACCGAAGACCCCGAGCACCGTGCGCCAGCCGAGCAGCAGAATCAGGGCCGTGACCAGCAGCGCAATGCTTTTCCACCCGCGGTTCACCTGGATGCCACCTCTGTCGTGAGCTACCTCATAGCCGCCGCACACTAACCTGGGGGCGCAAGAAACCGGGCTGACCTGCGGTTAGGGATCTCGTTGTAGGAACCCTACAAGGTTTGTCGTGCGGATTGGTGGCGCGCGATAGGGCCAGGTTCACGCTGCGTCAGACAGAGTCGAGTACGTGCTTGCCGTTCTCGCTCCCGGCCAAGGCTCCCAGAAGCCCGGCTTCCTGACCCCGTGGCTCGACGTACCCGGCGCCGAGGCCCGGCTCCGCTGGTGGTCCGCGCTGGCGGGCATCGACCTGATCCACCTTGGTACCGAGGCTGGTGCCGACGAGATCAAGGACACCGCGAAGACCCAGCCGCTGCTGGTGGCCGCTGCTCTCCTGGCAGGCGAGCAGCTCCCGCTGCACGACGTCGCCCTCGTCGCCGGGCACAGTGTCGGTGAGCTCGGCGCCGCCGGGCTGGCCGGGGTGCTCAGCCCCGAGGCAGCTGTCACCCTGGCCGGCGTTCGCGGCCGGGAGATGGCGGCAGCCTGCGCGCTGGAGCCGACCAGCATGGCCGCCGTGCTCGGTGGCGTGCCGGAGGAGGTACTGGCGGCGATCGAGGCAGCCGGCCTCTACCCGGCCAACCGGAACGGCGCGGGCCAGATCGTCGCGGCCGGCGCCGCCGAGGGCATCGACAAGCTCGCCGCGAACTCCCCGGCCCGGGCGAAGATCATCCGGCTGGCGGTCGCTGGCGCGTTCCACACCCCGTACATGGCTCCGGCAGAGAAGGCCCTGGACGCCCTCGCGCCCGGCATCACGGTCGGCGACCCGCAGCGCCTCCTGCTGTCGAACCTGGACGGCACGGCCGTCACCTCGGGCTCCGAGGTGCTCCGCCGGCTCGTCGCGCAGGTCACCGCGCCGGTCCGCTGGGACCTGTGCATGGACACCCTCGCCGACCTCGGCGTGACCGCCGTGATCGAGCTGCCGCCGGCCGGTACTCTCGCCGGGCTGGTCAAGCGCGCGATCAAGGGCGTCGAGATCGTCACGGTGAACACCCCGGACGACCTGGCCGCCGCCCGTGACCTGATCGCCCGCCACGGGGTCGCCCCGACCCACGAGCCGATCCCGCAGTTCCACGTGGC
Organism: Longispora albida DSM 44784; assembly: GCF_000379825.1. Lineage (GTDB taxonomy): Bacteria > Actinomycetota > Actinomycetes > Mycobacteriales > Micromonosporaceae > Longispora > Longispora albida. The sequence continues at coordinate 92,917 of NZ_KB903817.1, read as the reverse complement.
CGTCGCGACGGCCGCCGGTAACTTCCGGCCCGCCGAGGACGTGTCCGAGGGCGCGGACGTAAGGAACAACCAGGTGATCGGGTTCGTCGAGACCCGCCAGGGCGACGTCGAGATCGCCACGCACGCAGCAGGCACCCTGATCGAGTGGCTCGCGCACCCGGCAGACCCGGTCGCACCGGGCCAGCCGGTCGCACGCCTGCACCCAGCTGGAGGCACCGCATGACTTTCTCCCGGATCGTGTCCATGGGGCACTACCAGCCGTCCCGGGTGCTGACCAACGACGACCTCGCCCAGATGGTCGACACCAACGACGAGTGGATCCAGTCCCGGGTCGGGATCAAGGAGCGGCGGATCGCCGACAGCGAGACCGTCGCCGACATGGCCTCGGCCGCCGCGGAGAAGGCGCTCGCCGGTTCCGGGCTGTCGGCCGCCGACATCGACCTCGTCGTCGTGGCCACCACCTCGTCGATCGACCGCTGCCCGAACGTGGCCACCCGGGTCGCCAAGAAGCTCGGCATCACCGCGCCGGGCGCCTTCGACCTGAACACCGCGTGCTCCGGCTTCTCCTACGCCCTGGCGACCGCCGACCACGCGATCCGGGCCGGCGCCTCGAAGAACGCGATCGTGATCGGCGCCGAGAAGCTGTCGGACATCACCGACTGGACCGACCGGACGACGTGCGTCATCTTCGCCGACGGCGCCGGTGCCGCCGTGGTCAGCGCCAGCGACACCGAGGGGATCAGCCCGGTGCTGTGGGGCTCGGAGCCCGACAAGGGCGACGCCGTGGTGATCGAGGGCTGGCGGCCGTACATCCAGCAGGCCGGGCAGACCGTGTTCCGCTGGGCGACGTTCAGCCTGCCGAAGCTGGCCGTGGAGGCCTGTGAGCGGGCCGGCGTGAAGCCGCAGGAGCTGGCGGCCTTCGTCCCGCACCAGGCCAACCTGCGGATCATCGAGCCGCTGGCCCGCAAGCTGGGCGCGCCGGACATCATCGTCGCCCGCGACGTGGTCGAGTCCGGCAACACCTCGGCGGCATCGATCCCGATGGCGCTGTCCAAACTGGTCGAGCGGCGGGAGATCCCGTCGGGCGCGCCCGTGCTGCTGTTCGGTTTCGGCGGGGGCCTGACCTATGCCGGTCAGGTCGTCCGCTGCCCGTAGAGTACGCGTTTGTCCACTAGGGACAATTTCTCCCCAGTAACACCCAGGGAACATCCAGGAAAGGAAAGGCAATGACGAAAGAAGAGATCGTGGCCGGCCTCGCCGAGATCCTCGAAGAGGTGGCCGGCGTGAACCCGGAGGACGTCACCGAGGACAAGTCCTTCACCGATGACCTCGATGTCGACTCGCTGTCCATGGTCGAGGTCGTCGTGGCCGCTGAGGAGAAGTTCGGTGTGAAGATCCCGGACGACGAGGTACAGAACCTCAAGTCCGTCGGTGACGCCGCCACCTTCGTCCTGAACCAGCAGGCGGCGTGATCATGGCCGACGTCGTAGTCACCGGACTCGGTGCGACGACCCCGCTGGGCGGGGACGCCGCCTCGACGTGGGCCGGGCTGCTGGCCGGGCGCTCCGGCGTCGGCCCCCTCACCCAGGACTGGGCGGAGCAGCTGACCGTGCGGATCGCCGCGCAGCTCGCCGAGGAACCCAGCCTGAAGATCGACCGGGTGCAGGCCCGGCGGATGGACCGTGCCGAGCAGATCGCCGTCATCGCGGCCCGTGAGGCGTACGCCGACGCCGGTCTCGGCGACGACCTGGACCGCGAGCGCCTCGGCGTCGTCGTCGGTACCGGGATCGGCGGTGCCACCACCATGCTCGCCCAGGACGACATCCTGGAGGCTTCCGGCCCGCGCAAGGTGTCCCCGCACACCGTGCCGATGCTGATGCCGAACGGGCCGGCGGCCTGGGTCGGCCTGACCTTCCAGGCGCAGGCCGGGGTGCACTGCCCGGCGAGTGCCTGCGCGACCGGTGCCGAGGCGATCGCCTGGGGCCTGGACATGATCCGCTCCGGCCGGGCCGACGTGGTGCTGGCCGGTGGCGTGGAGGCCGTGATCCACCCGCTGCCGATGGCCGGGTTCGCCTCGATGCGGGCGATGTCGGTCCGCAACGACGAGCCGCAGCGCGCCTCGCGGCCGTGGGACGCCGCCCGGGACGGTTTCGTCCTCGGCGAGGGAGCCGGCGTGATCGTGCTGGAGAGCGCAGAGCACGCTGCGGCCCGTGGCGCCAGGGTGTACGCGAAGCTGGCCGGCGCCGGGATGAGCTCCGACGGGTACGACATCGTGCAGCCGCACCCCGAGGGGATCGGCGCGGCGCGGGCGATCAAGATGGCCATCCGTGACGGCGGCCTGACCGGCGCTGACGTGCAGCACGTCAACGCGCACGCGACGTCGACCCCGGTCGGCGACATCGCCGAGATCAACTCGATCCGCGCGTCGATCGGTGACCACCCGGTGCTGACCGCGCCGAAGTCGATGCTCGGTCACCTGCTGGGCGCGGCCGGTGCCGTGGAGTCGATCGCGACGATCCTCTCCCTGCACGAGCAGATCATCCCGCCGACCATCAACCTGGAGAACCCCGACGAGGGGCTGACCCTGGACGTGGTCACTGGCGAGCCGCGCAAGATGCAGCTCGACGCCGCGCTGAACAACTCGTTCGGCTTCGGCGGGCACAACGTCGCCCTGCTGTTCACGCGAGCCTAGGAGTCCCTGCATGACTACCTCTCCTGTTTCGGCGGACGCCGTCACCGACGTGCGCGACCCGCTGCCCCGGCTGGAGGCACTGTTCGACGAGGGCACGGTCAAGCCGATGTCCCCGCGCGACGACTCGGGTGTGCTGAGTGTCCGTGGTGAGATCGACGGCGCTCCGGTCATCGCGTACTGCTCCGACGCCCGCCTGATGGGTGGCGCGATGGGTACCGACGGCTGCCAGCACATCGTGGGCGCCATCGACTCCGCGATCCGGGAGCGCATCCCGGTGATCGGCGTGTGGCACTCGGGTGGTGCCCGGCTGGCCGAGGGTGTCGTCGCGCTGGACGCGGTGGGCCAGGTCTTCGCGGCGATGGTCCGGGCCTCCGGCCGTGTCCCGCAGATCTCGGTCGTGCTCGGCCCGGCGGCCGGCGGTGCCGCGTACGGCCCGGCGCTGACCGACATCGTGGTCATGAGCGACACCGGCCGGATCTTCGTGACCGGTCCCGAGGTCGTGCGGAGCGTGACCGGCGAGCAGGTCGACATGGAGCGCCTGGGCGGCCCCGAGCCGCACGGCCGCCGGTCGGGCGTCGTGCACGTGACCACGAAGGACGACGCTTCCGCGCTGGCCAAGGCCCGTGAGCTGGCCTCGCTGCTCGGTCACCACGGCCGGTTCTCCCCGGCGGACGTGCCGGACTCGCCGGAGCTGGGCACGATCCTGCCGGAGCAGGTCAACCGGGCCTACGACGTGAAGCCGGTGGTCAAGGCCCTGCTGGACGCCCCGGGTGTCGAGCTGCACGCGAAGTGGGCGCCGAACATCGTCACGACGCTGGGCAAGTTCGCCGGGCGGACGGTCGGCGTGATCGCGAACAACCCGCTGCGGCTGGGTGGCTGCCTCGACGCGTCGAGCGCGGAGAAGGCCGCCCGGTTCGTCCGGATGTGCGACTCGCTCGGCGTGCCGCTGATCGTGCTCGTGGACGTCCCGGGTTATCTGCCCGGCGTCGGCCAGGAGTGGGACGGCGTGGTCCGCCGGGGCGCGAAGCTGCTGCACGCCTTCTCTGAGGCTGTGGTGCCGCGGGTGACCCTGGTGACCCGCAAGGCCTACGGCGGCGCGTACATCGCGATGAACTCGCGGTCGCTCGGCGCCACCGCCGTGTTCGCCTGGCCGAACTCCGAGGTCGCCGTCATGGGTGCCTCGGCTGCCGTGAACATCCTGCACCGCAAGAAGCTCGCCGCCGCCAAGCCGGAGGACCGGGAGGCGCTGCGGGCCCAGCTGATCGAGGAGCAGATCCAGACGGCAGGCGGGGTCGGCCGGGCGCTGGAGATCGGCGTGGTCGACGAGGTCATCGAGCCGGTCATCACCCGCCGCCGGATCGCTGAGGCCCTGGCCGCCGCGCCGTCCGCCCGTGGGGCCCACGGCAACATCCCGCTGTAAGCACTGCGCTTCAACGACGCACAAGGCCGGGAGGTCCCTTCCGCAGTCACCGCGACTGCGGGAGGTGCCCTCCCGGCCTTCGTTCTTCTCTCTGGTACGAGCAGACGGGCTCCAGCCCCTGCGCCCGCGTCCCCGGCTGACCGGCCCGCGCGCATCCTGCGGTTACAGGCTGCTGGCGGCGATGTTGCCGTAGGCGGTGGTGGCGTGGATGGTCAGGCCGGGCGTACCACCCGTGTTCCGGAGCGCGTTGCTGATCCGGCCGTAGGACGTACCGGCGTCGAGGGTCGCGCTGACCCCGGCCGCAGCGCCCGCCGTGATGTTCCCGGCCTGGGTACGCAGGACGACGGTGCCGCTCGTGGCCTCGCTGACCGTGATGTCGCCCTTCTCCGTCTTGATCTCGGCGGACCCGCCGAGCCTGCCGACCGTGATATCGCCGGCCGCGATGGTCAGCCGGGCGCTCGCGGCCTCGTCGACCTTGATCGAGCCGTGCGCGCTCTCGACGACCGTGTCGCCGAGCCGCCCGACCGCGCGGATCTCCGCGCTGGCCGCCTTCACCTCGGCCCGCGAACCGGCCGGCAGCTGCACCGTGACCTCGATGGCCCCGGACGCCCCGAAGTACTGGTTCTTCGCGCTGGCCTTGATCCGCAGCACACCCTCGGTGAACTCGACCGTGGTCTGCCCGGCGAGCTCCACGTCGCGGCTCTTGCCGGCGTCGGCCGGGCGGATCTCGACGGTGGTGTCCGCGCGGTCGGCGGCGATCAGCTGGATCCGGCCGGCCGGGATGTCGATGGTGGCGGCGATCGGGGCGGTGGTGTCGTACGAGTACATGGTGTGTGCTCCTGTGGTGTGTGGTGCCGTTCTTTCTGACAGGAGAAACGCTACGTTGCTTTCCATCGTCGAGCAACAAGCTCGTTGCGCAAGAGCAGCATTTACACAGCTCATAGCCTTCCAATCATTGCAATGGTTCCGAATTTAATGCAACGTACGGCTCGGGTACGTTGCAATGGATTGCGAGCGAACGCTATGCTGGGGCCTCAGGGACCATGAAGGAGGCCGTGATGCCGGGAGGCAGGCTCACCCAGCAGGAACGCCAGCAGATCGCACTCGGGCTGGCCGACGGCCTGGCGTACGCGGAGATCGCCCGGCGGCTCGACCGGCCCACCTCGACCATCACCCGCGAGGTGATGCGCAACGGCGGCCCGGCCTCCTACCGCGCAGACCTGGCCCACCGCGCCACCGAACGCCGCGCCCACCGCCGCCGGCCGGCCACCCCCCGCACGCCGGAGGCGCTCCCCCAGGCCCACGGGCGCGACCCCGAGGCGGTGCGGGAGTACGAGGAGGCGTTCACGACCGTCCTCATGCAGTCCGGGTTGCCGAAGATGATGGCGCGGGTGCTGTCCTGCCTGTACCTCACCGACTCCGGCAGCCTCACGGCCGCCGAGCTGGTCCAGCGGCTCCAGGTCAGCCCGGCGTCCATCTCCAAGGCGATCACGTTCCTCGACGGTCAGGGGCTCGCCCGCCGGGAGCGCGACGAGCGCCGCCGCGAGCGCTACGTCGTCGACGACGACGTGTGGTACCAGGCGATGGTGGCCAGCGCGCGGGCCAACGCCCAGGTCATCGAGACCGCCCGGAAGGGCGTGAGCATCCTCGGTCACGGCACCCCGGCGGGTACGCGCATGGAGAACATCGCCCGCTTCCTCGACTTCGTCAGCGAGAGCATGACGCGCGCCGCCGAGCAGGCCCGCGCCGTCCTCCACACCCGCCCCGAACCGCCCCAGGAGAGCTCAGGCTGACAGGTCCACCGGGAGCCGGCCCGTGGGGGCTGACTGGCCGGTGAGGACGGCTGCGAGGGCCCGCACGGTGTGCGGGGTCGTGCCGAAGGCCGCGATCAGGGTGGGCGAGGTGGCGTCGGCCAGCACGTACGGGGCACCGAGGGCCACGGTCACCGCCGCGCCGGGTACGAGATCGGCGGGGGTGGCGACCAGGTGGACGCGATGCTCGCCTGGTACGAGATGGGATTGGAGAGACGCGGCCAGATCCTGGAGATCCGGTGGGGCGGTGACCCGGCAGGCGGCCAGGACCGGGTCGCCACGGACCACGGTGATCGCGGCAGCGGCAGCGCGCGCCGCGATGGCCTGATGCGCCGGGGTCCCCACCTCGGTCCGGCGCCGGAGGCTGGCGATCCGTCCGGTGAGGACACGGACGCGCTCGGCGGCCTCGGCCAGCCGGGCGACCGGCAGCCTGCCCGACTGGGCGGTGCGGACGATGCCGTGGAAGGCCGCCTCCGGGTCAGCGGGCATCAGCAGCAGGTCGTTGCCTGCCAGCAGTGCCCGCACCGCGAGTTCGCCCGGATCCCCGGCCAGCGCCTTCATGTCGAGCGCGTCCGTCACGACGACACCACCGAACCCGAGGTCCTCGCGGAGCACGCGGATCACGCGGTCCGACAGGGACGCCGGCACGCCCGGGTCGACGCTCCGCACGTCGAGGTGGCCGATCATGGTCAGCCAGGCTCCCGTGTCCTGGAACGGCCCGAGGGCCACGTCGTCCACGACGGGCAGCTCGTGATGGCTGTCGGCGAGCGTGCCGCCGTGGCCGGGAAAATGCTTCGGGCAGGCCGCGACGCCCTGTGACTGCATGCCCCGCACAGCGGCCCGGACATGCCGAGCCACCGCATCCTCGTCCGCGCCGAACGACCGCGCGCCGATGACCCGGCTCGGGACGGCGAGATCGGCGACCGGAGCGAAGTTGACGCCGATCCCGAGGGCCGACAGCTCGGCCCCCGCCATCCGCCACGCGGCCTCGGTGAGCGCCGGGTCGTCCGCAGCCCCGAAACCCATCGGGGCAGGCAACGGGGTCAGGCCCTCCCGGATCCTGGCGACCGGCCCGTACTCCTGGTCGATGCCGACCAGGCCGGAAGCCGAGTGGCCCGGGAGGTCGTTCCCGGTCATCACGATCAGATGCGGGATGGCGTACGCGGCTGCCAGGGCACGGTGCGCCGCCTCGGGCATCAGCACGGCCGCGGCGAGCCGGGCCAGCTCCGGGGGCGTCGGACCGGCGGCGGGCGGGATGTCAGCCGACCTGGGTGAGCCAGGTGATCGGGGCCCCGTCGCCGGCGTGCCGGTACGGCTCGAGTTCGTGGTCCCAGGCGGAGCCGAGCAGCCGGTCGAGGCCGTGCTGGAGGGCTTCGGCACCGGTCGCGGAGGCCATGAGAGTACGGAGCCGGTCCTCGGAGAGCACGATGTCGCCGTTGGCGCTCATCGCGGCCCGGAACAGGCCCTGGCTGGGCACGAACATGATCCGCTCGCCGTCGTAGCCGGGACTGGGCTCCTCGGTGACCTCGAACCGGGTCATCGGCCACTGCCTCAGGGCAGCGGCGAGCTCAGCTCCCGCTCCGGGGCGACCGGACCAGGTGCATTCCGCCCGCAGGGCGGGCGGCTCGGCGGGCTGTGCGGTCCACTCCAGTCGCACGGGTGTGCGCAGGACACGCCCGATAGCCCACTCGACGTGTGGGCACACGGCGGGCGGGGTCGAGTGGACATACACGACGCCTCGTGTAGGCACTTGTGACCTCCCGGGTGACCGAGGTTCGTCTTCCCCCACGGCCTCGCTCAGCCAGAATGTCGTTACCCATGATGCAGGCTGCGGCGGCTGTTGCGCCAGTGAACCGAGAAACTCCGGTGAAACATCCGCCGAACGGCGAGTGTACCGGTTTGTCCCCTGCGGCCAGCATCACCCCCTGCCCCGCCCCCGGCCCGTTCGACGTGCGGCGGAGGGCTCGGGTAGAGTTGCTTACCGGCCATTGGGCCGATCATTCTTCACGTCCGTATGCAAGGAGTTTCGCGTGGCTAGCAACACGTCGAAGACCGCGCGCGCGTCAGTCCGCGCCGGCCAGGCAGGTGCCGCTGGCGGCGCGCTCAGCGTGCTCGGCGAGTTCAAGTACCTGATCCCGCTGAACGGCGGGAAGCACGTCTACGTGCGGAACCTGACCAACGGCAAGACCGTGCACCTGAGCACCACCTCGGAGAAGTTCGTCGAGGAGATCAAGGTGCTGGCCGCCGCGGGTCACACCGCCAAGATCCGCGCCGAGCTGGCCGTCCTGGCCACCTCGCACCCGAACGACGGCTGGGCCGCCACCGAGGCTCGCCTGGTCGAGGCCGGCGCGTTCGGCGACGAGGCCGCCGCCTAGGTTCCACCACAGTTGTGCCCGGTGCCCCGGGCGGTCATCCGTGACCGCCCGGGGCACCGGTTTTTTGCTTCCGGCGCGGCCGCAGACCAGCCCATACCTGCCACTGGACCTGTGACTAGAAGATGATCATCGCCAGCCAGACCAGCACCAGCACGGGTGCGACCGCTCCGGCGGCGGTGAAGGCCACCGCGATCCCACGGCGGAGTCGCGAGGCCTGGCGCCCGCGCAGGTACAGCGGGGTGGCGACAGTGAAACCGGCGGCCGGTAAGGCGGGAAGCAGGAAGAGGGCGAGCATGAAGTCCTCCGCGTCCCGCAGGCTGCCCGTGTTACTTGTGGCCGCCATGTAGTACACCACCGCGAAGCCCCCGCACCCCACGGCCAGGATCCCGGTCACCATGGCAGCCCAGGTGGTCCAGTGTGGTTCGCGGAGGCCGGCCGCTGTCAGGTTGCCGGTGTAGGCCTGGATCGTTTCCCCGTTGGGCATCTCGCACCTCTCTACGGCTCGCTTGCGTGTCCCGGGACGGTAGCGCAGTGCGCCGCCGCGAGGGTGCCCCGGCGAATATGGCGGGCGGTTATGCTCCCCCGCTATGCCAGAGTTTTCTGACGCGTACGCCCCGCACGTCCCGGCCAGGTACCGGCGGGGGGCTCCGGCCGTCGGGGCGGGGCTCGCCATCCTGCTCGGCGGTCTGCTCGGTGTGATCGCAGGCGGGTTCGGGCTGGCTGTGCTGCTGGGCGAGGCCTCGGGGCCGCTCGGGGCCGGGAGCCTGCTGCTCGGGCTGGGCGGGTTCGGATACGCGGGCTGGGCGGGCGCTGCCTGGTACCGGACGCGGCAGCTCGGCGAGGCCGTCCTCACGGCCGCCGCCCTGGAGGCCATCGCGGAGGGCGACCCGGCGCTCGGGGCCGTGGCGGCGCGGGCGCAGCGGGCCGCCGGGCTGGTACGCGAGAGCCGGCCATACCGCGACAAGTGGCTGCCGATCGCCCCGGCCGAACTGGACAGAGCCGAGTGGACGATCCTCGCCGAGGTCGCGGCGCTCGCCGCCCAGCCGGAGATCCCGGCGGAGCCCGGGCTGGACGACCTGCGGGCCAGCAGGGCCCAGGCGCGCGAGGCCCGGCTCACGGCCCTGGACGGGCAGGCCGCGGCGCTGGAGCAGCTCGCGCTGGGTACGCGAAGACTGGAACTGACGGCCGGGGACGCTGAGCTCCCGGCGGCCGGGGCAGCACCAGCATCCACTCTCGACGATGCCCTGTCCGCGATCTCGGACCTGGAGAGCTATCTCCGCAGCAGGTAATCGGGTACTGTTCGGCAACTTGCCGGCCAGCCGGTGAGATCGACGTCAGCCAACCACGGGAGGAAAGTATGGCCGCAGCCAACGGCCTGGTGATCGAACGGATCCTGCGCGACCGCGAGGGGATCTGGCGGCAGATCATCGAAGAGCGCAAGCTGCGCCAGCTCACCGGCCAGATGCTGGCCAGCTCCGCCATCGCGCTGGCGGTGTACGGTTTCGTGCTCGGGTTCTTCAACAGCTTCGCCCAGGCTGCCGTGTCGATGGTGAAGCTGCCGATCCTGTTCCTGGTGACGCTGGCGATCTGCCTGCCGACGCTGTACCTGTTCAACCTGGTCTTCGGCGCGAAGCTGTCGATCGGGCAGGCGGTGTCGCTCGTGATGACCTCGATCACCGTGATGTCGACCCTCGCGCTCGCCTTCGCGCCGATCAGCCTGTTCTTCCTGCTCACCGCGCCCAACTACTCGTTCTTCAAGCTGCTGAACGTGGCGATCCTGGTGCTGAGCGCGACAGTCGGGCTCAAGTTCCTCACGTCGGGCATGGTCGCCTTCAACGAGCACCACGAGCGGCAGGCGGCGAGGACCGCGCTGGAGCTGGCGAAGGCCGAGGCCGCCGAGGCGCCGAAGGAGGCGGAGGCCGAGCAGCTGGCGCTGGTCGCCGTGGCCGCGCCGCAGAACGGTGCCGTCGTGGCCCCGATGAGCGTGCCGGTCCAGCCCCACCCCATGCAGCAGCACCCCGGGCAGCCTCACCCCGGGCAGCGGATCGTGCACCCGGTCCACCCCGGGCACCCCGGGTACCCGGGTCAGCAGATGCCCCAGCAGCGGCCGGCCAGCATGAGCCTGCTCTACATCTGGATCCTGCTGTTCGGCTTCGTCGGCACGCAGCTCGGCTGGACGCTCCGGCCGTTCTTCGGCGACAAGAGCCTCGAGTTCCAGCTGTTCCGCGGGCTCGAGGGCAACTTCTACGTCGACGTCGTCCGGACGATCTCGCACCTCTTCTAGTCAGCGTCTGGCTGCGGCCGGCGGTGGTTCGACCCCGTCGGCCGGCAGCCCGAGCGCCGACATCGCCGCGACGTAGCGGTCGTAGGCCCTGCCAGCCTCACCGTGCCGCCCGGCGGCGCTCAGCAGCCGGATGCAGTCCTGGTGCCCGGCCGCGTCGTAGGGGTCGGCCTCCAGGAGACGCAGCAGGGCACGGACAGCCCCGTCGGTGTCTCCGGCTTCCGCCGCCAGTCTGGCCAGCGCCCGTTCGACCTGGATGAAGGTCGAGCGGGCGTAGTCGCGTACGGGGGCAGCCCAGTCGTCGTACGGCTCGTCGGCGAGGAAGTCGCCCGGGTAGGCACGGTCGGCGTCGGTGAGCGGCGGGAGCGCGTCCCCGTTGCCGGAGGCCAGCCGGAGACCGTGCTCGGCCGTGCTCAGGAAGCTCTCCAGGTCCACGTCGACGTGACTGAGGTCGAGGGCCGCGCTCGACGAGTCGGCGCGCACGTACCAGTCGGGCCCGCGCCGCTTCTCCGGGTCGAGCACGGCGCGCAGCACCGACAGGGCGACCGTGAGCCGGTGGGCCACTTTGGACGGTTCTTCCCCGCCCGGCCACAGCAGCTCGGCCAGTTCCTCGCGGGGTACGGCGCGGCCGCGCCGGGCGGTGAGGATGCGCAGCAGGTCGCGGGCCTTGCGGGACTGCCAGGCCCCGGCAGGGAGGGGTTCGCCGCCGATCAGCACGGTGAAGTGGCCGAGGGTCCTGACCGCGACACTGTCCACTGTGCCGCTACCCGGCCAGCGCGCCGTGGCGATGCCGAGCGCGGTGAGCCGCCCGGCGGCGACCCGCCCGGCGGACCTGGTCTCGGTGTCGGCCCCGGGAAGCTGGCCGAGCACGGCGCTGAGCCGGTCGGCGTTGAGGCTGGCTCCGGCGTCCTGCCAGGTGCGGCGGGCTTCGAGGTACGCGCGGCGCGCCTCGGCCGGCTCGGTGCTGGCGTGCCCGGCCAGTTCGAGGGCGTCGGCGAGGGCCGCCATGTCGGCGTGCCTGCGGGCGTGGCTGGCTGCGGTACGGGCGGCGGCGGCCGCCTGCTCCTGGTCACCGGCCGCGAGCGCGACCTCGCCGGCCGCCAGGTACGCGAGGGCTGCGAAGTGGCCGGGCTGCCCGCCGGGGCACGCGGCTTCCACTGCGCGCCGGGCGGCGCCGGCGGCGATGGCCGGATCGTCGGCTGCCGCGCTCCGGGCCAGGCCGGCCAGGGCCGGGATCAGCCCTTGCAGGTCGGCGTCGGCACCGGCGATCCGGGCGGCTTCCTCGAAGACGGCACGGGCCAGGGCCAGCCGGCCGTGGAGGCGGTGCAGTTCGGCTGCGCCGTTGAGGGCGTAGGCGACCTTGCGGGAGCCCATGCGCCGGTACAGCTGTGCGCCGCGGGCATAGTCCTGCTCGGATTCGGCGAGGTGGCCGAGGCGGAGGAGGATCTCGGCGCGGTTGCACAGCGCGAGGGCGAGCATGGCGGCGTAGCCGGACTGTTCGGCGAGCTGCACGGCCGGGCGGACCTGGAGCAGCGCCTCCGCGTACCGGCCCTCCTGGTGCAGGATGCTCGCCTGGTTGGCCCTGATCCGCGTCACCTGCACCACGTCCCCGGCGGCCTCGGCGAAGCCCAGTGCCAGGTCGTAGTGCTGGTGCCTGCCGACACGATCGCCGGTCAGCCCGCAGTGGAGCGCCTGGGCGATGTGCGCGGTGGCCAGGGCGGCGTCGTCGGAGAGGCTGGCCGCGAGGTTCATGGCGCGGGCTGCCAGGTCGCCTGCCGACGCCGGGTCGCCGAGCATCCACTTCGCGGCGGCCGACCAGCCGAGCAGGAGCGCGCTGTCGCTGTCGGAGCCGAGGTCAGCGCGTTCGAAGTAGGCACCGGCGGCCTGTGGCTTGCCGCGCAGGTACTCAACGACGCCCGCTCGCCACGCCAGGCCGGCCGGGAGCGAGTCGGCGGGGCCGGCCAGGGCCGCGTACACCTCGGAGGCGCTGTCGCTGTCGCCCGTGACCTGGAGCGCCTCGCCCAGCATGAGACGCAGCTGCGCGTCCCGGCTCTCCGCCGCGCGCAGGCACGTCGCGACCAGCTCGGCATGGCCGGCGGCGATGAGCCCGTCGCCGTGCGCACGCAGCAGGCCAGCTGCCCCTTCGTGATCGGGTGCGTCGAGGAAGCAGCGCACGGCCAGGTCGTATTTCCTGTTTTCCTGGTACCGGGCCGCGCCCTCCACCAGCGCCGCGTGCCGCTCAGCCCCGGTCAGTGGCCGCCAGGCACGCACGGCGTCGGCCACGGCCGGCAGGAGGCGGCCGTCGCGGACGAGCCCGAGCGCGGCCAGCGCGGCCGTGAACGTGACCGGGAATCCGTCCACTGTGGGCAGGTAGGCGGCGGTGCGGAGCTGCTTGCGGAGGGGTACTGGCAACTCGGCCAGCACCTCGTCGATCAGGTACCCGGTGACCGCCGCCGCCGGGTCTCCCCCGCTGGCGAGCGCCCGGCTGGCCAGGTGGACGAGGGCCGGCCAGCCCCCGGTGTACGCGGCCATGTCGCTCGTCCCGTGACGGCCGAGGATCTGAGCGGTCTCCGGCCCGGGCAGCGCGAGGTGCACGGGCCCGACCTCGCCGACGACGCCCCGGCCGCGCCACCTGGCGGGCACGGCGATCCGGTGCCGGGAGGTCAGTACGAGCCGGGTCTCCGGCCAGTTCGCGAAGCGGGCGATCACGTCGTCGGGCAGCCGCGTGCCGGCCGGCAGGTCCTCGGCCACGTACAGGGCCGGGCCTCCGTCGACCGCGCCGAGGTCCGCGAGGGTCACTTCGCGCGCCGAAAGGGACCGTGACCAGCGGCGTACCACTGTGGACTTCCCGTATCCGGCGGCGGCCGTCACAACCGTCACGGCGGCAGGCGGGAGTAACCCGAAACCCTCCATGAATACATCTCACCATGTCGGCCGCCGGACACCCGGTCCTGAGCCGACCCTGAGCCGGCTCTGAGGCTCGTCCGGAAGCTGGTTTCCATCGGCAAAGACGTTCGACGGAGGCAGGCATGAACAGCACCAAGCGTTTCCTCACCGCTCTCGGCATCTCGGTGGCGGTCGTCGCACCCGGCGTCGCGGCGACCGGCACGGCCGCGCAGGCCGACATCACCTTTCCCCCGGCGTGCGGTGAGGTGCGGGACACCACGGCCACGGCCAGCGCGCCGGGCTTCGAGGTCAAGCTGTGCGGGGTGACCGATGTGGACCAGCTCCGGGTGGACCTGATCGGCAACGGCAACACGCACTGCGGGCCGGCCACGGTCTACAACACGCTCAACTACATCGGCAAGAAGCACAACCTGCCGATCACGATGGGCCCGAACGGCACCCCGATGAACCAGACGAACCCGGCCTCCGCAGCCGGCTTCGACGCCACCACCGCATGGCTGGGCTGGCTGGGCCTGGCCGCCGGGCAGGGCTGGGACGGCGGCAGCACCTCGATGTACGGCAACCGGAAGTCCTTCGACGAGGCGACGGCGAAGGCCAGGGCCGCCGGTCACCAGTTCGCCCGGGGCCAGATCGACACGGCCGACACCCCGGAGTTCGGGCACGAGCTGGCCAAGAAGCTGAGCTACGCGCCGGTGCAGATGGTGTTCGGCCGGTACTCGATGACGAACACCAACGCCTGGAAGCGCACCGGCGGGCACTTCGTGACGGTCGTGCAGGCGAAGGGCTCGATCGGCACCGGCAAGGTCGAGCTGCTCGTCCACGACCCGGCCGCCGCGCCCGACCACGGCACCACCGGCTACCTGGAGACTCAGTCGCCGTACCGGCTGGAGACCATCACCCTGGAGCGCAAGACCGTCCTGGTGACCGGCACGGACGCCGAGGGCGACATCATCTTCGCGTACCGGACGGTGTGGGAGCTGACCGGACCGAGCTACGGCGGCACCAAGTTCGTCGAGGCTCTGAACTGGTACGCGTACCTTCCGCCGGTCGGCTAGCCGGCAGAGCACGGTCACGGTCACAGCGGCTCCCCGGCCCGCCCCGGGGAGCCGCTGTTTTCACGGGTTTTACCCCTGAATGGGCATATTATGGGGGCTGGGGGTAACCGTGTGGTCCCGGACCGCGTCCATCGTGCTGGCGTCGTGGCTCGCTCTGCTGGCGATCGTGTACTACGCGGCGGAGCCGGCCCGCCGAACCCTGTGGGTGGTGATCGGCTTCAGCGCGGCCGCGGCGGTGGTGATCGCCGTGCGCAGGTACCGGCCGGAACGCCCTGTCCTCTGGTGGATGCTCGCCGCCGGGATGGCACTGTTCGTCGCGGCTGACCTCGCGACTCCCCTGCTGGGCAGGCAGTGGCGGTCGCAGGGGGCCGAGTCGCTGTTCATCGACGCCTTCTACATCGGGGTACTGATCTGCCTCGGCGCCGCACTGTCCGGCTTCGCGCACTACTCGGCGGGGTGGGGCCGCGCGAGCCTGCTCGACGGGCTGGCGCTGTTGTCGGCGGCCGGCCTGATCTCCTGGACGATGCTGATCGTTCCCCGGCTGGCCAGCCCCCTCGGCGAGGGCCTGAACACGATCGAGCAGATCGCGCTCGCCGCCTACCCGCTCGGCGACCTGTTCCTGCTGGCACTCGTCGTCCGGCTCGTCGTCGGGGCCAGGTGGACGGTGCCCGTCGTCCTGATCGGGCTCGGCGGCCTGTCGTTCTTCACCGCCAACGCCTACTACCAGGGCACCGCGACCCTCGGCAGCTGGGAACCGGGCCACCTGGTCGACCTCGGCTGGTTCGGCTTCCTGCTCGCCTGGGGGCTGGCCGCGCTGCACCCGGGCATGGTGGAGCTGACCCGCCCGGGGCTGGCCCGCTCGGCCGAACTCACCCAGCAGCGGCTGCTGCTCCTCGCGGTCTGCGGGCTGGTCCCGCCGCTCCTGCTGATCACGACGGACCTCTTCGCCGAACACCACGTCCGGGACCGGGTGACCATTCCCGCCGCGCTGGCACTGATCGTGATCCTCAGCCTGATCATGGCCCGGCTGCTGGGCGCGTTCCAGCTCAACCGGCGGGCCCTGCGGCGGGAGCGGAGCCTGCGGGAGGCCGGGGCGCGCTTCGTGGCCGCGACCAGCGAGGCCGAGGCGACCCGTGCTGCCGAGGCCGCCGTGGCCAGCCTGCTGCCCAGAACCCCGCATGAGGTCACACTCGGCCCGGGTAACGGCGAGCCCGCCGCCTTCGCCACGACCGTCCGAAGTGGAGTGCTGCTGGTCGCAGCGGCCGACGAGCCGGCCCTCACAGAGCTGAAACCCTCTTTGGATGTACTGGCCTCACAGGCCGCGATGGCCCTCTCCCGGATCGGCCTCACAGCCGAGGTCAACCGGCGCAACAGCGAGGCGTACTTCCGGACCCTGGTACACAACGCGACGGACGTCATCCTGATCCTCGACGACCACGGGCGCATCCGGTACGGCAGCCCGTCGGCGGCCGTCATGTTCGGTACCGGCTTCGCCCCCGGCGCCGACTTCCTCGGCCAGCTGAGCGACGGCGACCAGCCCGAGCTGGCCCGCTGGCTCCGCGAACCGGCCGACCACGCCAGCGAACCGGCGGCGGAGCACCGGACGTCGTGGACGGTGCTGGGCGCTGGCGGTACACAGATCGAGGTGGAGGCATCCGGCCGTGACCTGCGCTCCGACCCCACCGTCGGCGGCCTGGTCCTGACCCTGCACGACGTGACCGAACGCCGCCAGCTCGAACGCGAGCTGACCCACCGCGCCTTCCACGACCCGCTCACCGGCCTGGCCAACCGGGCGCTGTTCGCCGAGCGGGTGAGCGAGGCGCTGGCCGAGTCCCGGCTGACCGGCAGCCTGTCCGGCGTCATCCTCATCGACCTCGACGACTTCAAGCTGGTCAACGACACGCTCGGCCATCCGGCTGGCGACGAGCTGCTGATCCAGGTCGCCGGGCGGCTCCGCGAGATCCTCCGGCCGTCGGACATGGCAGCCCGCATCGGCGGCGACGAGTTCGCCATCCTCATCACCGGCGTGCAGGACTCCGCCGTCATCGAGAGCGTCGCCAGCCGGGTGGTGCTGGCGATGACAGTGCCGGCCCAGATCGGCGACCACCTGGTCGGCGCGGGCGTCAGCGCCGGCGTCGCGAGCAGCGCGCTGGCCACCGGTACCGAGGAACTGATCGCCAACGCCGACCTCGCCCTCTACGCCGCGAAGGCCGACGGCAAGGGCAGCTGGCACCTGTTCCGCCCAGAGCTGCACAGCGCCGTCACCGAGCGCATGAACCTCCGCAGCGAACTGGAACGGGCCATCGCCGCCGGGGAGTTCAGCGTCCGGTACCAGCCGATCGTGCAGCTCGGCGCGGCCGAAGCGCCACCGGCCGGGCTGGAGGCGCTGGTCCGCTGGGAGCATCCGGTACGCGGCACGCTGCGCCCCGGCGAGTTCATCTCCGTCGCGGAGGAGACCGGCCTGATCGTGCCGATCGGCACGCAGGTCATGCGGCGGGCCATCGCGGCGGCGGCCGGCTGGCCACGCCTGCGGCCGGGTGGGAAACGCCCGTACGTCGCGATCAACGTCTCCGCCCGCCAGTTCCGCACACCCGGCCTGGTCCGGAGCATCCACGCCGAGCTGGACCACGCCGGCCTGTCCCCCACCTGCCTGATGCTGGAGATCACAGAGAGCCTGCTGCTGCACGAGGACGAACGGGTCTGGACGGAGCTGGCCGGGCTGCGCGCGGCCGGCGTCCGCGTCGCCATCGACGACTTCGGCACCGGCTACTCCTCCCTGAGCTACCTCCGGCAGACCGCCGTGGACCTCGTCAAGATCGACCGCTCGTTCATCGCGGGCCTCGACAGGTCCGCCCCGCAGCGCGCCCTCGTCGACGGCATCATCCGCATCGCCCACACCCTCGGCCTCGCCGTCGTCGCCGAGGGCATCGAGACCACGGCCGAACGCAGCATCCTCACAGCCCTGCACTGCGACTACGGCCAGGGCTACCTGTTCTCCCCGCCGATGACCCAGGCGGAAACCACGGAGTGGCTGACCCGCTGATCACCTATCGTCGGCCGGGTGCGATGGACACTGCTGGACGAGTACACGATGGGTGAGCCTGACCGGGTGGTCGCGAGGTGCCTTGAGATCGACGGGCTGTTCGCGGACCTGCCAGCGGCACCGGCCGACCGGTTCACGCTGCTGGGCTGTGTCCCTTCCGGACCACTGGCCGACGTGCTGGAGGGGAACGGCGATCCCTGGCTGGGCAACATCACGTTCGAGGGCGAGCCGTGGTCCGAGGACCTCAGGGACGTGACGGTGCTCGGCCACCGGGCTTCGACGTTGGCACGGGGCGCTGTGGACATCGACGTAACGGGCCGAGAGCTGTCACAGGCGCTGAGCCCAAGGCCGGATTCCTGGCAGCTCTCCGACATGTCGGGCAACCCCATGGGCACGTGCTCTGGACTGGCTGGCATCCCGGTCCCGCCGCCGGCCATTCCGGTGACCCTGCTGGGCTGCCAGCTCGACCTGCCAGGCAAGTCCCTGGATGCCTCGATCCTCAGCGTGACGGACGACGGGCGGGAGGTCGCGGTGGGGCGCAGCATGCACGGCCGGATCACCAGTACACGCCCATCGCGGCTCGGCCTGGGACTGCTGGACGTCACTCTCGACTGCGGGATGCGGCCGATGCCCGCCCGAGCCCGGGAGATCTGGGAGGGGCGGCGCAGCGGGCCACCGGAGCGCCTGGGTTCCTGGGTTCAGTACGACAGGTTGCTCCGCCACGAATGGCTGGGCGCCGCGCTAAACCATCACCGGTATGACAAACCAGACAATGCCCCAGGTGCGACGTATCAGCTCGACGGGCGGCACGTGACCGACATCGAGGGCTTCTACTGCGCGATCGGCGAGGCGATCAACGGGCCAGGCGGGTACTTCGGCTGGAATCTCGGCGCGCTCGACGACTGCCTGCGCGGGTCGTGGGGCGCCCGGCTGCCGTTCACACTCGTCTGGCACGACTCCGGGACAGCCCGCGCCCACCTGGTGGCGGGCTACGACCGGCTTTGGCTGTCACCGGCCCATACGTTCGAGTACCTGCTGGGAATGCTCCACGACACGGGTGCCGCCGTCGAGCTGCGGTGATGGCGGGAATCCGGCATCCGGGGTGAGAGGGGCAGGTAACGGGCTGGTGGTGGCGGTGAGTCGTGAGGTTCGGCTCTGGTCCGGGGATTGTGACTGCCGGTAGCATCTGCGGGGCATGCCGTCGTGGCCTGCCGTGAATTCGCAAGTGATCGCGGGTCTGAGCAGGGCCGCGAGTCCCGAGAGACGTGGGAGACCGGTTGACCACCGCGGCCAGTAAGACGCAGAACGCCCGCCGCCAGGCCAAGAAGGAAGCCGCAGCCCGTGCTGCCGCTGCCAAGGCCGCCGCTGCGAAGAAGCGCAAGATCGTCAACGCCGGCCTGATCGCGCTGGCCGTGATCGTCGTCATCGGCGGCGTGTACTGGATCGCGAACAGCGGCTCCGGCGACAAGAAGACGGCGCAGGCCGGCGCGAGTGCCACGCCGAGCGGCCCTGCCGCCGACGAGACCGCGAACCTGGACCCGGCGCTCAAGACCAAGCCCGTCGTCACCGCCGGCACGGGCCAGATCAGCAAGCTGACCGTGACCCCGCTGGTCACCGGTACCGGGCCGGAGACCAAGGCCGGCCAGACGATCCGGGTGAACTACGTCGGCGTGACCTTCGCCGACGGCAAGGAGTTCGACGCCTCGTGGAAGCGGGGCGAGCCGTTCGAGTTCCAGGTCGGCGGCGGCCGGGTCATCAAGGGCTGGGACGAGGGCCTGGTCGGCGTGAAGGTCGGCAGCCGGGTGCAGCTCGACATCCCGTCCAACATGGCCTACGGCGACGACGCGAGCAGCGGGCGGCCGGTCGGCACGCTGCGGTTCGTGGTGGACGTGCTGTCCGCGAAGTAGTTCCGCGTACTTTTTCAACGCCGCCGGCTGGGTTCAGCCGGCGGCGTTCGCCGTAGGGTCTGGGCATGATCTCGTGGATGTACGCGTTCGCCGACCGGCCAGCCGGGCGGATCGAAGACAGCATCACGTTCTGGACCCAGGTGACCGGCAGCGAAGTGTCTGCGCGGCGCGGGGACAATCAGGAGTTCGCGACGCTCGTACCCGGTGACGGGGACCCGTTCGCGAAGCTGCAGGCCGTGGGTGACGCCGGCGGGGTGCACCTCGACCTGTGCACGGCGGACACGCTTGGCCTGGTCGAGAAGGCCGTCGGGCTGGGCGCGAGTGTCGTCCAGCATCACGGTACGTGGGCTGTGCTGCGGTCGCCCGCCGGGCAGTTGTTCTGCTCGGTGCCGTGGCATGGCGAGCAGAAGCGGCCGGAGCCGGTGCGGGGTACGCGGCTGGGCCAGGTGTGCGTCGATGTGGCCGCGGAGGACTACGAGGCGGAGATCGCCTTCTGGGCCGGGCTGACGGGGTGGGCTGACCGGGCGGCGCGGCTGCCCGGGTTCCATGTGATCGGGGCGCCGGAGGGCATGCCGTTCCGGTTGCTGGTCCAGCGGCTCGGCGAGCCCCGGCCCGCAGGGGCACACCTCGACCTGTTCTGCGCCGACGTGGCCGCGACGGCCGCGTGGCATGCGGAACTGGGTGCGGCCGTCGTCGAGGAACATCCATTCTGGACGGTCATGCGGGACCCGGCCGGCGGCGTGTACTGCCTGATCACCGGGACCCCGTAACCGCACATTACCCGTCAATACCAGGCAGTCCGGGCGTACACTGCGACTGTGCTGACGGCGGCGTCCCCCGCAGGCCGGCGGGCCAGCTGGCGGCTGTGGCTGCTCGCCGTCGGTGTGCTGGCCCTGACCACGTGGTACCTGATCCCCGGTGGCGGGCTGGCGGCCCGGACCTGGTCGTGCTGGCTGGCCCTGGCCGTCCTGCACGGCTGGACGCTGAGTCTCGTCGTCAGGATCACCCGCCGGACGGCGGTTCCGGGGCACCGCCGGCTGTGGCGGGCCAGCGCGGTGACCCTGGCGCTGTTCCTGCTCGGCGACATGATCCAGCTCCTCTCCCTCGCCACCCGCCCGTTGACGGTGTCCACTGTGACCGGTGTACCGGCGCAGTCCGTGCTGGTGGTGGCGGGCATCGCCATTCTCGTGTCCGGGATGCTCGCGACGCCGCTGGGCCTCACGTCCGAGGGGGAACGGCTCCGGTTCTGGTTCGACGTGGGCACCGTGATGGCCGCCGGGCTGGCCTGGGGGCTGTACCTCCTGGCCGAGCCGCCCTCGGACGTGCGCTCGGCGACCGGGCTGCTCGGACCGCCCGTGCTGTTCCTGATCGAGCTGTTCGCCGTCACGAAACTGGTCTTCAGCCAGGTACCGCTGTTCACGCGGGCGGCAGGCACGCTGCTCGTGGCCTCGGCAGCCGTCGAGACGTCGATCCAGGCGGCAGGCGGCCCCTTCTGGGTGGACAACGACCGGCTGCACCTGCTCCTCGCCGCGACCCTCGTCGCGAGCGCCCTGGCCGCCGCGGGTGCCGAGGTTCAGCTCAGCCAGATGCCGGCAGGCACGGGCCTGCGGGCACGATCGTCGCGGCGGCGGTTCAGCGTGCTGCCATACGCCGCGATCGCCAGCGTGTACGTCGTGCTGGTGCTGACCCTGGCCGGCCACGGCCTGGACCTCCGCGCCTGGGTCGCCGTGGCCGCCGCGTTCTGCTGCACGCTCCTGGTCGTCATCCGCCAGGTCCTGGCCTTCCTGGACAACGAGCGCCTGGTCAGGGAGCTGAGCGCGGAGGTGGGTCACCGGCAGCGGCTGGCGGCGGCTCTGCACCATCAGGCGTACCACGACCGGCTGACCGGGCTGGGCAACCGCGCGCTGTTCGCCGAGCGGCTGGACGAGGCGGCCGGCGACACGGCGGTCGTCATCATCGACCTGGACGACTTCAAGCCGGTCAACGACCGGTTCGGGCACCGGGCGGGCGACGAGCTGCTGATCGCGGTCGCCGGGCGGCTGCGGTCGTGTGTCCGCGACACCGATGTCCTGGCCCGGCTGGGCGGGGACGAGTTCGGGGTGCTGATCACCAGCCCGGACCAGGCCGTGGTCAGGGAGGTCGCCGAGCGGATCGTGACGGCCGTCGCCCGGCCCGTGCGGATCACGGGGCACGACCTGGTGATCGGCGCGAGCGTCGGCGCCGCCATCGACCGTGCGGGCGGGCATGCCGCCGAGGAACTGCTGCACGCCGCGGACTCCGCGATGTACGAAGCGAAGAAGGCCGGGAAGAACTCCGCCCGGGTGGTCGTGCTCGACGTGCCGTCCGGGACGGAGTGACCCGGCAGCAGTTAACGGGCAACCTTTGTGCGAGGGCAACGCGTTCCTTCAGTGATCAACACTGTTGGAGGGAGCGCACTCTTGCGTCCACTGAAACGTCCACATTGGTCAGTCGCGCTGGTCGCGACCGCACTGGCCGCCTCAGCGTTACCTGGCGGCGTGGCCAGCGCCGCGCCCGGCACCACCAGTAACGGCAACCTCGGCAGCGGCAAGGATGCCAGCCGGATCGAGGCGGTCACCCTGATCACTGGCGACCGGGTCATCGTCGCCGGCGAGCACGTCACCGTGCGGATGGCACCCGGCCGCGAACGGGTCGGGTACGTCCTCACGCGCGAGAAGGGCCGCGTGCGGGTCGTGCCCGGCGACGCCCTGGCCGAGGTGCGGGCCGAGCGGCTCGATCCCCGGCTGTTCGACGTCACCACCCTGATCGAGTCCGGCTACACGGACGACCGGCGGGCCGACGTGCCGCTGCTGGTGCCGGCGGGTGCCGGGTTGCGGGCCTCTGGCGGGTACACGAGCCAGAAGGTTCTGAAGAAGGACGCGGCAGGCTTCTGGGCCGGTCGCAGCAAGGCCAGGCTGGCAGCGCCCCAGAAGCTGTGGCTGGACGGCATGCGCAAGCCGCTGCTGGACCGCAGTGTCGCGCAGGTCGGCGCGCCGCAGGCGTGGGCTGCCGGGCATGACGGCACCGGCGTGACGGTGGCGGTGCTCGACACGGGCGTCGACGCCGGGCACCCCGACCTCGCCGGGCGGCTCGCCGCCGTGCAGAACTTCTCGCCGGACCCCGACGCGGACGACACGATCGGGCACGGCACGCACGTCGCGTCGACCATCGCGGGGGCTGGGGCGAAGTACAAGGGTGTGGCGCCCGGGGCGAAGCTCGCGATCGGCAAGGTCTGCTTCCGTTTCGGCTGCCCAGAGTCGGCGATCCTCGCCGGGATGCGCTGGGCGGCGGTCGAGCAGCGGGCCAAGGTGGTCAACATCAGCCTCGGGCTGATGGACTCGCCGGGCGTCGACCCCGTCGAGGAGGCGGTGAACACGCTGTCGGCCGAGACCGGCGCGCTGTTCGTCGTCGCGTCGGGCAACAGCGGCCCGGACAGCGTGTCGTCACCGGCCACCGCCGACGCCGCGCTCGCTGTCGGTGCGGTGGACAGCGCGGACAAGGTCGCGCCCTTCAGCAGCGGCGGGCCGCGCTCCGACGACGGGGCCATCAAGCCCGAGATCTCCGCGCCGGGCGTCGGGATCGTCGCGGCCCGGGCCGCGCGGGCAGAACTCGGGCCGCCGATCGACGAGCGGTACACGAAGATGAGCGGCACATCCATGGCCACACCGCACGTCGCGGGCGCGGCGGCCATCCTCGCCGCCCAGCATCCACAGTGGACCGGACAGCAGATCAAGAACGTGCTGATCGGTACCGCGAAGCCCCTCGACCAGCCCGTGCATGGCGTCGGGGCTGGCCGCCTCGACGTGGCCCGGGCGCACAGTCAGACCGTCCTAGCCACGGCTGGGGCGTTGTCGTTCGGCGTGCAGGAGTTCCCGCACGCCGATGACGAGCTGCTCAAGCGCACGGCCTCGTACCGCAACGACGGGACCGCTCCCGTCACGCTGACCGTGCGCACCGAGGGCACCGGGCCGGACGGCAAGCCCGCGCCGGCCGGAATGTTCACAGTGGACAAGGCGCAGGTCGTCGTACCGGCCGGCGGCACGGCCGAGGTGACCGTCACGGCCGACACGCGCGCCGAGGGGCCGGACGGCTGGTACGCGGGCCGGGTCGTCGCGACGGCCGGTGACCTCGTGCTGACCAACCCGCTGACCGTGCACCGCGAGCGGCGCATGGTCCTGGTCACGGTGCGCACGATCGTGCCGGAAGGCTGGGACGTGCGGTTCGCCTCCCCGTGGCTGACGCCCTACGACGAGACGGCGCGTTTCACGTACACCGTGCTGCCGGACGGCGCGCTCGAGTTCCGCGTGCCGCCGGGCCGCTACGACCTGTGGAGCACCATCATCGGCAACGACGGCCGGTACGGCTTCCTGTCGCAGCCGGTGTTCGACGTGACCGGCTCGACGACCATCGAGATGCAGGGCGGGCAGGCGAAGAGACTCCAGCCGAGCGTCCCGGACTCCGGCGCGAAGCTGTTCGGCGTGACACTCCAGTACGCCATCTTCGGCGGGTCGTACGGCCCGAGCACGCTCACGATCGGCGGCACGACAGACCTCTACTCCCTCCACATCGGGCCACCGCCGCCGCCTGGCCGGATCAAGAGCCTGGTCAGCACCGCCTTCGTCCAGGGCGGAGTGGAGCCGGCGGACAGCCCGTACTTCTACCGGCTGGCCTGGGCCGCCGATCAGCTGCCCACCGGCCTGTCGACGGCGGTGCAGCGCGCCGACCTGGCGACCGTGCGGGTCACGACCCCCGGCTTCGATCCGGGGTACCCGGTCATCGAGTACGAGGCGTTCCCGAACGTACCCGGCCTGCCGAAGCCCTTCTTCATCGGCGAGTCCGGGTTCCTGGCGCCGGCCAGGCCCCGGACCACGCGCACCGAGTACTACCTGGGCCAGGGCATGACGTGGTCCCAGAGCGTCCTGCGGTTCGGCGAGCGGTCCGGCGAGGTCCACTTCAACACGGACACGGCGCTGACCTATCTGCCCGGGCGCAGGTACCAGTACCGGGTCCCCGTGGAGCCGGTGTTCGGGCCGGGTGTCGTCCGCAGCACGATGTGGCGGCAGGGTGACGCGTTCGTGGCCTACAACAACCTGTACAGCGCGGGTGATGGCTGGGTCGCCCGCCGGATCGGCGCGGACGTCACCGCGAAGAACACGCTGTACCGCAACGGCGTCAAGCTCGTCGAGGACACCAACCCGAACGGCATCGGCCTGTACCTCCCCGAGGAGACCTCGTCCGGCTACCGGCTCGTGATGGAGTTCGCCGACCCGACAGCACCCGTCAGCGACCGGATCACGTCCGAGTGGACCTTCCGCTCGGGCACGACGCAGACAGTGGCCCCGGTCCGGGCCATCGCCGTGGAAGCCTCGCCGCGTCTCGACGAGGAGGGCTACGCCCCGGCCGGGAAGATGCTCCGGCTTCCGGTCCGGACGGTGACCGCCGACGGCTCGGTGGCCGGCAAGCCGGTCGTCGAGGTCTCCTTCGACGGCGGCACCACCTGGCAGGCACCGCGCATGATCTGCGACGCCTCCGGCTGGCACGCCCAGATCCAGCACCCGGCCACGGCCGGCGACGTGGCCCTGCGGCTCAGCGCGCAGGGCACCGACGGGTCCTCGGTGAAGAGCACGATCCACAAGGCCTACCGGACCAGGTAGATCCACTGTGTACCGGGAAGCCCGGTCAGCTGGCGGTGCCGGCCGACCGGGCTTCCTCGATCTCGTTGATGTGCTCCTCCGTCCACCGGCGGAGCGCGGCGATCGGGACGGCGAGGCTGCGGCCGAGCGGCGTCAGCTCGTACTCGACGCGCGGCGGGATCGTCGGGTGGATGGTCCTGGTCAGGAAGCCGTCCGCTTCGAGCTGACGGAGCGTCTGGGTGAGCATCTTCTGCGAGACGCCGCCGATCCGCCGGCTCAGGTCCGAGTACCGCATCGTGCCGGTGGCCAGCAGGGCGTCGACGATCAGGATCGTCCACTTGCCGGCGATGTGGTCGAGGACCTGCCGGGTGGGGCACTTGGCGGAGTACACGTCGGCGGGGAGGCCGGAGGACGCGACGATCGTCTGCATGGGACCGAGCGTACCCGGAGGAGAGTAGCGCACTATTAAGTGCCTACTTCCCGATAGAGAGCGACTCCCCAATAGTTAGAGGCATGACGCAGCACATTCTCTCGGTCGCAGAATCCATCCGTACCCGCCGGACAGTCCGGCACTACCGGCAGGACCCCGTACCGGCCGCGCACCTCGACGCGCTGCTCGACCTGGCCAACGAGGCCCCGACCAGCTGGAACCTCCAGGACCGCGCGATCGTCGTGGTGTCCTCGGCGGAGGGACGGGCAGCGCTGACCCTCGCGACCGGCGGCCAGCCCCAGCCCCAGGAGGCCCCGGTGATGCTGGTCTTCGTCGCGGAGCCCGGGTCGTGGCGGCAGGACCACAGCGATGTCCACGAACAGGCGATGCGGCTCGGAGCGTGGAACGCCGAGTTCAGCACGGGCTTCGGCGCGGCGTCCGAGGCGTTCCAGCTGGGGCTGGAGCAGCGGGGCCTGCTGCGCGAGTACGCGGTCAAGGACGCCATGATCGCGGCCAGTTTCGTCATGCTCGCCGCCACGGAGCTCGGCCTGGCCACCTCGCCGATGAACGGCTGGGACGAGGACGCGGTGAAGAAGGCGATCGGCGTCGACGGCCGCGAAGACCTGGCCATCGCGCTGCTGGTGTCGGTCGGGTACGCGGCGGCGGAGCCCCGGCACCCCGGCCGGCGGGACCGGTCGCGCGTCGTCCATCTGGAGCGGTACCGGGGCTGAGTCCCGGGATCCGGTGAATTGGGGTTGCGGGCGCCGGGACGCGGGCGGAATCATCCGGCTGTGAAGATCATCGAACTCGATCCACATGATTCCGCCCAGGCCGGGCCCTGGTACGCGGCGATGCGCGCGGGAGCGGCGGCCGGCCGGGTCAGCCCGCTCGTGACGGGTGAGACGGCGCTGCTGTCCTCGCTGCGGTTCAACGACAGCAACCCGAACATGGACCGGCGCGGGTTCGGGGTGTGGGACAGGGACGTGTGCCTCGGTACCGCGCTGCTCGACCTCCCCCAGCGGAGCAACCCGACCGCCGCAGAACTCGACGTCAACGTCCCACCGCAGTACCGGGGCCGTGGCGTCGGCGGCGCGCTGCTCCGCCACAGCCTCGACGTGGCCGGGTCACAGGGCCGGACGCTGATCACCGGCGAGCTGAACATCCCGGGCAAGCAGGCCATCGAGGACTCCGACGGCGGCCGGTTCCTGCTCCGGCACGGATTCGTGAGCGCCCACACCGAAGAACGGCTGATGCTCGAACTGCCGGCCACGGTCCCCGCGCACGACGTGCCGGACGGCTACTCGACCGTGGCGTGGGTCGGCGTGCCACCAGCCCGGTGGCTGGACTCGTTCGCCGAGATGCAGACGCTCATGGGCCGGGACGTGCCGACCGGCGACCTGGGCCTGGAGCCGCCCGTCCGTACCGGACCCGAAGTCGCCGCCGGGCAGCAGCGGCTCGCCGACCAGGGCTACGGGCTGGTGACGGCGCTCGTCCTGGGGCCAGCTGGCAGCCCGGTCGCGTACTCGATGATGTTCGTGCCCGGCGACGACCCGGCGCACGTCATCCAGGACGACACGTTCGTGCTGCGCGCACACCGCGGGCACGGGCTCGGCACGGTCGCGAAGGCCGCGAACCTGGGGCAGCTCACCGAGCACTTCCCGCAGACCAGGTACGTGCACACGTGGACGGCGGAGGTCAACGACGCGATGCGGACGATCAACGAACGGTTCGGCTTCCGCGCCGTGGAGACGATGCACGCGATGAAGCTCGTCACGGGCTAGCGGCGGGCCCGAGATGCGCGACGCCCCGGCCAGGGAGGTCCGGTCATCGAAGGCGGAGACGCCGCTGGCCTTCCAGCGGGGCGCTTCCTACGCGAGCACCAAGTACAACCTCCGGCGGGGCGTGATCTACCGGACTATCCTCCACACCTCCCGGCTCAGCGTGCCAACGCTGCTCGACTACTACCGGGATCTCCAGCGCAGCGGGTACCAGGTCAGGGTGAGCAGCGACTACAACCGCACCGTCGTCCTGCACGACCGCACCAGGGCCTTCGTGCAGCTCGACCCGTCCGACGGCCGGGCTGGCGCGCTGCTGATCCGCAACCCGGGCATCGTGTCCACACTGGCCGACCTATTCGACCAGGCCTGGCTGCACTCCGCGGACCTGGAGACCGCGCTGGCCGCCCCGCCCCAGCCTGCCGACCTGCACCTGCTCACCGTGCTCCAGGGCGCGCCGAAGGACGAGGTCGCCGCCCGCCAGCTCGGGGTGTCCGTCCGGACCTTCCGCCGGCACGTGGCAGAACTCATGCAGCGCCTCGGCGCGGAGAACCGTTTCCAGCTCGCCGCCCTGGCCAAGGAACGCGGCTGGCTCTAGGCGAGCCCCGGGTTGTGCGCGGTCAGCAGGGCGAGGACCCGGCTGGCCTCTGGTGAGCCGGCCTCGGTGAGGATCGCGTGCGCCTCCCGCCAGTGTGCCCCGGCCGCGCCCACGTCCTTCGCCACGATCGCCACACCCAGCTCGATGAGCCCATCCGCGATGGTCAGCGGCTTGTTCTGGCTCCGCCCGGCGGCCACGGCCTGCTCCGCGTAGCCGGTGGCCTCGTCGTGCTCGCCACGGGCGTTGTGGATGGACGCGAGGATCGCGAAGTCCCCGTCCACCGGCTCACCGGCAGCACGCGCGCACGCGATCGCCTGCGTGACCCAGCCGAGTGCCGCGTCGTGCTGCCCCAGGTCACGGTGGACTTTGGCCAGGCCGCTCAGCGCGTTCGCCTCGGCCAGGTGTGCCTGGATCTGCCGGGCCAGATCCAGTGCCAGCTGGTACTCGCGGAGAGCGTCGCCCAGTTCGCCGCGGCCCAGGTGCACCCCGCCGATGATGCTCCGGCACATGGCCTCGGCGAGCGGGTCGACGTCGCCCTGGACGAGCGTGACGGCCTCGTGTGCCGCCAGCCAGGCCTGCCCGGTGTCGCCGCGCCTCGTGTCGACCAGCGCCAGCAGGTGGAGGCTGTCGGCCAGGTTGGCCGGGTCGCCCAGCCTGCGCTGGATGGCCACGCCGCGCACCGCGTGCTCCCTGGCCTGGTCCAGCTGGCCGAGCATCAGGTGCACGTTGCAGAGGTTGTGCACGGTGACGGCCAGGCCGATGTCCGAGCCCAGCTCCGTGAACAGTGCGGCGGCCTCCGTCAGGTATCCGGCGGCGCCGGCCAGGTCCCCTGCCTGGCCGCGCGCCCGGCCCAGGTTGGCCAGGTGAAGCGGCAGCATCTCCCGGGGACCCGAGCGGCGGTTGATCGCCAGCGCGGCGACATAGTGCTCGGTCGCGACCCCCAGCTCGCCCATCGTGATGTACGCGCCGCCCATCGCGCTGTGGATCACGGCCTCGTAGGCCGGCATCGCGGAGGACTCGGCCAGTGGCAGCGCCACCTCGCAGTGCCGCAGCGCAGCCGGGAACTCGCCGCGCATCAACCGGAGATGCGTCATGGCCAGCAGGATCGCGACCTGGGCCGGCGCCTCGTCAGCGGCAGCGGCCGCCGTCAGGCTCGTCTCCGCCACGGCCAGCCACTCGTCGTGCCGGCCGCTGACGGCCATGCAGTTGCGCATCGCGTCGAGCAGCAGCCAGGCGATCTCCGGCCGGCCTCGCTCGATCGCCCGGCGGGCGACGGCGACGAGGTTGTCCTCCTCGGTGCGCAGCCAGGCGAGCGCGGAGGCGGTGTCCATGGGCGACACCGGCTCGCTGTCCGCCCGGCCGTCGTCGAGGCACAGGCCATCGGGGCGTACGAGGCTGACAGCTGCCCTGGCCTGTGCCAGGTACCAGCCGAACAGCCGGGTCGTCGCCTCCTCGGCCTCGTGCGGCTGGCCCGCCACCAGCTCGGCGGCGTACTCGGCCAGCAGGTCGTGCATCGCGTAGCGACCGGGGACGGTGCCCTCGACCAGATGCGCGCGAGCCAGGGTACTGAGCAGGGAACGGGCCTCCGCGAACGTGACGCCGGCGGCCCGCGACGCCGCCTCCACATCGAAGTCCTGGCCGGGAACCACACCCAGCAGGACGAACAGCCGGGCGGCCGGAGCGGGCAGTGCCCGGTGGGACCAGGAGAACACCGCGCGCAGATCGGTGAGCGGCCCACCGCCGGCGTCGAGCCCGTCCAGCCCCTCGCCGCGCAGCTCGGCGACCAGCTCCGCCACCGGCAGGTCACCCAGCCTGGCCACGCGCTCGGCGGCGATCCGCAGCGCCAGCGGGAGGCCTGAGCACAGCCGGACCAGGCTGGCGATGGCCTCCGGCTCGCCGAGCACCCGGTCGGCGCCCAGCAGCTGGCGGAGCAGGCTGACCGCCTCGGCCTCGCTGAGCCGGTCCAGGGCGATCCGGCGCGCGCCGTCCCTCGCGACCAGGCCCGCCATGTCGTCGCGGCTCGTGACCAGGACCAGGACTTCCGGTGTACCGGGCAGCAGCGGCCGGATCTGGTCAGCAGAGCGCGCGTTGTCCAGTACCAGGAGCATGCGCCGGCCAGCGAGGGTACTGCGGAACAGGTCGCTGCGCCCGTCCAGGTCCGGCGGGATCGCCTCGATGCCGAGCGTCCGCAGGAGCCGTTCCAGGGCTGCCGTGGCTGTGACGAGCTGGCCGGGGTCGTAGCCGCGCAGGTTCAGGTAGAGCTGGCCGTCCTCGAACTGCCCGGCCACCCGGTGCGCCCAGTGCACGGCCAGCGCGGTCTTGCCGACGCCAGCCGTGCCGGCGATGGCCGTGATCACCACAGCTGAGCCGGTACCGGCGGCGAGCACCCCATCCAGTTCGGACAGAGTCCCGGCCCGGCCGGTGAACGCCGCCACGTCGGCGGGCAGCAGGCGTACCGGCGGGCGGGAGGGCGTGGCGGGCGCGGGCTGCGCGGCCGGTACGGCTGGGCGCAGGGTTTCCGCCGTGACGTGTTCCCAGGCTTCGGCCCACTCGCGCGCCTCGGCGGGTGTCGCGCCGAGGGCCAGCACCACGGCGTCCAGCACGTCGCCCGGCATGAGCGCCTGGCCGTTGAGGTACTGGCTCAGGCTGCTGCGCGGTACACCGGTGGCGCGGGCCAGGTCCCTGAGGGACACCTGCGCCCTGCCTGTGCCCCGGGCCGCGCGTACCCGCAGCCGGCCAAGCTCAGCGAGCAGTTCCTGTCTGGTCCGCGCCGTGATCACCGCAACACCTTACTTTTCAGGTTGTTCAATGTTACTCGCCAGTGTTCTACATCACCGTCCTCTATGGACCCGGTTACCGGGGCGGCTCTCGGCAGCCGGAGGGGCCGGATCGCCGTGGCAGAATCGGGCGGATGCAGATCAACATGCTCGGCCCGTTCGAGGTCAGGACGGACGACGGCGCCACGGCCGACGTACCGGGAGCCCGGCTGCGCGGCCTGTTGATCGCCCTCGCGCTGGAGGCCGGCCGGGCCGTCCCGAAGGCCACGCTGATCGACTGGATCTGGGGCGAGTACCCGCCCGCCGACGCCGCGAACGCTCTCCAGCGCCTGGCTTCCCGGCTGCGCAAGGTGCTGCCGGCCGGCTCGGTCGAGGGCCAGACCGACGGGTACCGGCTGCGCGTCGAGCCGGACGCCGTCGACGCCGTCCGCTTCGAGCGCCTGATCGGCCAGGCCCGTACCAGCGAGGGGCCCCGGCGGGTCAGCCTGCTCCGCGAGGCCCTCGGGCTGTGGCGCGGCGCGGCGATGCAGGACGTCGGCCTGCCGGACAGCGGGGCCTTCGACGCGGCGGTCACCCGGCTCGACGGGCTGCGGCTGACCGCGACCGAGGACAGGTTCGACGCGGAGGTCGGCCTCGGGCACGGGGCTGACCTGGTCGGCGAGCTCACTGATCTGGTGGCGGCGCATCCGGTACGCGAAAAGCTTGTTTCTGCTCTGATGCGTGCCCTCGTGGCGTCTGGACGCGACTCGGAGGCCTTGCTGGTCTATCAGCGGGCCAGCGAAGTTCTCGCGGACACGCTTGGCGTCGACCCGTCTCCCGAGCTGTCGGAGCTGCATGTCGCGCTGCTGCGCGGCGAACTGGGGCGGCGGGAGGAGACCCGCAAGACCAACCTGCGCGCCGAGCTGACCAGCTATGTCGGCAAGGAAGCCGACGTCGCGGCCGTCCGCGAGCTGGTCGGCGGGCACCGGCTGACCACCCTGACCGGGCCGGGTGGCTCGGGGAAGACCCGGCTGGCCACCGAGACCGCGCGCACGCTGGCCGGCGAGCTGCCCGACGGCACCTGGCTGGTCGAACTCGCGGCCATCGGCCTCGGCGGCGACGTGGCCCAGGCCTCCCTCGCCGGCCTCGGCCTGCGCGACACCCTGCTCGGCGACGCCTCGGACGCCCAGCCGATCGACCGGTTCATCGCGGCGGTCCGCGAGCGGGAGACCCTGCTCGTGCTGGACAACTGCGAGCACCTGATCGAAGAGGCGGCGGCGTTCGCCCACCGCGTGCTCGGCGAGTGCCGGCGGCTGCGCATCCTGGCGACCAGCCGCGAACCGCTCGGGATCACCGGCGAGGCACTGTGGCCGGTCGAGCCGCTGGCCCTGCCCGGTGGCGACGCCAGCCCCGCCGCGATCGAGGCCTCACCTGCCGTCCGGCTGCTGCGGGACCGGGCGGGCGCGGTACGCAAGGACCTGGAAGCCGGCCCCAGCGCGCTGCCGGCGATGGCCCGCGTCTGCCGGGCGCTGGACGGAATGCCGCTGGCGATCGAGCTGGCAGCCGCCCGGCTGCGCACCATGTCCATCGAGCAGCTCGCCAACCGGATCGACGACCGGTTCCGCCTGCTGACCGGGGGCAGCCGGACCGCGCTCCCCCACCACCGGACGCTCCGCGCGATGGTCGACTGGAGCTGGGAACTGCTGACCGGCCCCGAGCAGGCCGTCCTGCGCAGGCTGGCGGTGTTCGCCGGCGGGGCGAGCCTGGAGGCCGCCGAGCGGGTGTGCTCCGGCGAGACCACCGAAGCAGAGGACGTGCTCGAACTTCTCACCGCGCTCGCCGAGAAGTCGCTGCTGGTGGCAGCCGAGGACGACCGGGGAGCGCCCAGGTACCGGATGCTCGGCACGATCAGGGAGTACGCCGGGCACCGGCTCGCCGAGGCGGAGGAGGCCGAGCTGGCCCGCGCCGCGTACCTCGCGTACTTCACCGAACTCGCCGAGACCGCCGACCCGCACCTCCGCCGCGCCGAGCAGCTGGAGTGGCTGGTCACGCTCGAAGCCGAGCACGACAACCTGGGCGCGGCCATGCGGGGCGCGCTCGCGGCCGGCGACGCCCAGGCGGCGATGCGGCTCGCGGCGGCCAGCGGCTGGTACTGGTGGCTCAGCGGGCACAAGGCGGAGGGCATCGAGCTGATCCTCGCGGCCACCGGGCTCCCCGGCGAGGTCGACGACGACGTGCGGGCCTCGGTGTACGCGCTCGTCGTGATGTTCGCCAGTTCCGGGCGGGGCAGCGACGAGAACCAGGCCGAGGAGTGGATCCACAAGACGCTCCTGTACGCGCGGCGCAGCGGGTCACGCAACCCGCTGCTCGGCCTGATCGTCCCGCTGGAACGCATGCTGCACGACCCGACGGACTTCCTGCCGGCCTGGGAGTCGGTGCTGGGCAACGAGGATCCGTGGGTGCGCGCGCTCGCCCGGCTGCAGCTCGGCAAGATGCGGATCATGTTCGGCGAGGGCGGGCTGGAGGCCGACGAGTGCCTGGAGACGGCGCTCGCCGAGTTCCGCGTGATCGGGGAACGGTTCGGGATCTCCTTCGCGCTGACCGAGCTGGCCGACCGGATCGCGACCCGGGGTGACTTCGCGGCGGCGTGCGCGTACTACGAGCAGGCGATCGAGGTCGTCACCGAGGCCGGAGCGATCGAGGACGTCATCCGGATCCAGTCCCGGCAGGCCCAGCTGTACTGGCTGCTGGGCGACGCCGAGGCCAGCGAGTCGACGATCGCCGAGGCCGTCCGGCTGGCCGGCCAGGTCACCTGGCAGGAGTCGCTGGCCGAACTCGCGCTGTCCAGAGTGGACCTCGCCCGCTGGCGGGGCGACGCCCCCGAGGCCCGCCGGCAGCTCGACGCCGCCCTGTCGATCCTCGGCGACAAGGCCGAACAGCCGAGCATCCGGGGGGTCGTGCACGACACGCTCGGGTACCTGACTGACGATCTCGCCGAGGCCCGCAGTCACCGGGCCGCCGCCTGTGAGGCCGCTGCCGAGGCTGGCCACGCGCCGCTCCTCTCGCTCGTACTCGTCGGCGTCGCCGACCTCGCGCTGCGCCGTGACCAGCCCGGGCAGGCCGCCCAGCTGATCGCGGCGAGCACGGCCGCGCGCGGGCTCGCCGATCGTTCCCTGCCGGACCTGGCCCGGATCGAGGAGGAAACGCGGCGCCGCCTCAGCGAGACCGAGTTCGCTGAGGCGGCGCGGGCGGGTGCGGAGACGAGCTGGGGCGAGCTGGTGGCGGTCACGCTCGCTTCGTGAACAGCGAGCGGGCCCACAGGTACCCGACGATGGCGATCACGGCACACCAGGCGACAGCCGTGATCGTGTCGCTGCTGGACGGAGTGCCGTTGAGCAGGCCGCGCATGGTCTCGATGATCGGCGTGAAGGGCTGGTACTCCGCGAACTGCCGGACGCCAGGGCCCATCTTCTCGGCCGGCACGATCGCGCTGCTGAAGAACGGCAGCATGACCAGCGGTACCGCAGCCATGCCAGCCGTTTCCGGCGACTTCGCGAACAGGCCCAGTGCGACCGTGAACCAGCCGGCGGCGGTCGCCAGCAGCACGACCATCCCGGCGACGCCGAGCCAGTCGAGGAAACCCGCCTTCGGGCTGAATCCGAGCGCGAAAGCCACTCCGACCAGGGCGACGATGGCCACCAGGTTGGTCACGACGCTGGAGACGACGTGCCCGGTCAGCACCGCTCCCCGCGAGACGTCCATGACTTTGAACCGGTTGATGATGCCCTTGGTCATGTCGGAGTTCACCGAGGTCGCGGTGCCCCCGAGCCCGTAGCAGACCGCCAGCAGCATCAGCCCTGGTGTCGCGTAGTCGATGTAGTCGACGCCCACGCTGAACGCGTCACCGAGCATGTAGACGAACATGAACATGATGACGATCGGCATCAGGACCGCGTTGAACACCGACGTCGGGTTCCGGGTGACGTGCTTGAAGTTGCGGCGCAACATCACGAGCGAACTGGCCTTCATTTCGCGGTTACCTCCGTGGCGTGCCCGGTCAGGGCGAGGAAGACGTCGTCAAGGTCTGGGGTGTGGACGGAGAACTCCTCGGCACTGACCGAGTGCTCGTCAAGCCGGTCGAGCAGGGCGCGCAGCGACCGGGTGCCACCGTCGCCGGGTACGCGCAGCGTCAGCGCCTCGGTGTCCTTCGTGGACCCGGCGACGGCCCGGGCGGCGGTGTCCAGCTCCGCCTCGCTGGCGAACCTGAGCCGGACGTGTGTACCTGGGATCTGCCGCTTGAGCTCGGCAGCTGTGCCCTGCGCGACGATGCGGCCCTGGTCGAGTACCGCGATGGAGTCGGCGAGCTGGTCGGCCTCCTCCAGGTACTGCGTGGTGAGGAAGATGGTCACGCCGCCGGCCACCAGGTCACGGATGATCGACCACATCGTGCGGCGGCTGCGCGGGTCGAGACCCGTCGTCGGCTCGTCGAGGAAGATGATGCGCGGGCTGCCGACCAGCGTCATCGCCAGGTCGAGCTTGCGGCGCATGCCTCCGGAGTACGTCGAGGCCGGCTTGCCTGCCGCCTCCGTCAGCTCGAAGCGCTCCAGCAGGTCGCCGACGATCCGTTTGCCGTCCTTCGTGGACACCGGGCTGAGGTCCACCATCAGCTGGAGGTTCTCCCGGCCGGTCAGCAGCTCGTCGACCGCCGCGAACTGGCCGGTCACCCCGATCGCCCGCCGGACCTCCCTGGGGCTGGCCGCGATGTCGTGACCGGCGATCCGGATCGTGCCGGCGTCGGCGCTGGTCAGGGTGGTCAGCACGTTCACTGTCGTCGTCTTGCCCGCGCCGTTCGGGCCGAGGAGGGAGAAGATCGTGCCGGCCGGGACATCCAGGTCGATGCCGTCGAGCACCACCTTGTCCTTGTAGGACTTGCGCAGTCCGGAGACCGCGATCGCTGAACTCGTCATGGGGACCACTGTCACGGCCCGGCCTGTCACGGCCCTGTTCCAGCCCTGACACGGTCCCCGGCACCGTGGCGGCCGTGTCAGGGCCGTGGCTGCCCGGTGACAGGGCGACCGGTGATCGTCGAACGTGTCAGGTCGTCACGACGCACGGACCACCCACGGGAGCAGCACCATGCCAGCGTTCACCACCACCGGCCCGATCTCCGCGACCGTCGACATCATCTTCGGGAACATCCGGTTCGCGGCCAGCGACCGCGACAACGCCGTGGTCACGGTCAGCCCCGTCGACCCGGCCTGGGAACTGGACGTCAGGGCCGCGGAGGAGGCCAGGGTCGAGTTCTCCGACGGGAAGCTGACCGTCAGGCACCCGAGGATGCGCAACCTGTGGACCAGCCGGTACGGCACGGTCGAGGTCCTCGTGGAGCTGCCGGCCGGCTCGGACGTGCGGGGCGACACGGCCAAGGGTGACTACGCCGTCGAGGGGCCGGTCGGCTCGTGCCAGCTGAAGACCCCGACCGGGCACATCCGGGTCGAACGGGCCGCCAGCGTGCACCTGCGGACCACCGGCGGCACGATGACCGTCGGCGAGGTGGCCGGCCGCGCCGACATCAGCGGGAACGGCACCATCCAGGTCAGCAGGCTCGGCGGCAACGCCGTCGTCAAGAACATCGGCGGCGAGACCCGGATCGGCGAGGCGTACGGTGACCTGCGCGTGAACTCGGCCAACGGCCCGGTCACCGTCGACGTGGCCCGCGCAGCGCTCAAGGTCAGGACCGGCACCGGCGACCTGCGCCTCGGCCAGCTCGGCGCCGGCCCGGCCGACCTGTACACCCCGGCCGGCGAGGTGGAGATCGGCGTACCCCGGGGCTCGGCCCTCGCGCTCGACGCCCGGACCACGGCCGGGCGGGTACGCAACTTCGCGGAGACAGCCGGCACCGGTACCCGGACCGTCAGCGTCCGTGCCCGCACCCACGGCGGCGACATCGTGGTCCGCCCCGCGTGACGTACCCGGGACACGCGGAAGCGCCACGACCCGCCGGGTGCGGGTCGTGGCGCTCGGGTTTCCGGGGGCTTACCGCACGAGCCGGTGCAGGCCCAGCGCCGCGGTGAGGCCAGCGGTGAGGCCGGCCGGGATACCGGTGAAGAGAGCGAGGTCCGGGCTGAGCGTGCCCAGGGCCGCGATGGCTGTGCCGTGCCCGGTGAGGATGCCGATCGTGACCGCGACGGTGAGGATCGTGGCCGCCCGGGTCGTGAGCAGCTTCCCGTCGGCTGCCCTGCTGCTGGGGTTGCGCCGGCGGGTACCCGGCGTCGTTCTGGGCTGGTTCCGTCTTACCGGGTCCTTGGCGGCCGGGCCTGTGGT
This sequence comes from Longispora albida DSM 44784, assembly GCF_000379825.1. Lineage (GTDB taxonomy): Bacteria > Actinomycetota > Actinomycetes > Mycobacteriales > Micromonosporaceae > Longispora > Longispora albida. Next base: position 55,892 of record NZ_KB903817.1, on the reverse strand, counting down.
TCCGGAGTTCTCGTGACGCGCAGCCATGAGCTGCCCTCCTGTTGTGCCGTTTGTGCGGTTGAGCTGTATGTGGTCCGGGCCGTCCCGGCGGCTGCCGGTAGACCAGGGGTGCTGCCGGGTAGGTGCTGCTCAGGTGGTGTCGCGCTGGTGGGCCGCTGGCCCGGCGATCTGGAGAAGTTCCTGGAGGATCGAGTACGCGGCGGGCGGGGACGTCCGGCTGGCCCCGGCCGCCTGGTCCATCAGGGACCTGATCCGCGCCGGGCCGGCCGGCTCCCCGGCCGGTCGCGCCGGAGCCTGCGGAAGTGCCTGGGTGAACCCGATGCACAGGACGGCGATGGCCGCCACCTCGTGTACCTGGCTGGGCCGGATCAGCTCACGGCAGCTCCGGCTGACGTCCGGCGGCTCGACCATCTCGGCCTTGAGCAGCACGAGCTGCACCTCCCCGTCGGCAGCCGCCTGCTGGCTGGCTGCGTCACCGGCCGCAGCCGGCGGGTACTGCGAGCGCAGCGGCAGATAGTGCCGCCGCTCGGCCGTGCTGTACGCGTTGACGATGACCTCGGCGGCTTCCCGGGCTGCGGCGTCCGCGAGTTCGCGTGCGTCCTGGCGGGCCTGGGCGACGATGGCGATGGCTTCCTCCCTGGCCGCGTCGAGCATGGCCCGTGCGGCCCGCGCGGCCCGCTGGTCAGCGCCGGGCACCGTTTCCGGGCCGGGGTCTGGAGCGGGTGCCGGTGGATCGGTGCGCGGATCCGGTTCGGGGCCGGTGGCCGCCTGCTGGCAGCCGTGGCCCGGGTCGCTGCCGGGCACTGTCATCCCGCCACAGGGCTCCGGCGGCGGGAACGGCTGATCCAGGAGCAGTGGTGCCGCCGTACAGCCCAGGAAGGCCGCCTCGTGCAGCCACTGGCGGGCCTCGGCGATGTGCCCGGCCGCCAGCTGGCGTGCCCCGAGCTCGAAGAACGACCGTCGCGCGAGGACGGTCATCGCCGAATCCTCCAGCTCGCTGAGCTGGGCGGGGTCGGCGGCGAGGGCATCGAAGGACCTCAGCAGCTCGCCGAAGGACGAGGCTGTCTCCTCTGGCGTGACGGGCGGGTGTTGCTGGCCCAGGCGCTTGAGTTCCTCGGGAATGCTCACCGTATACCTCCGGTGGTGACCTGGTAGCCGGCCAGCGATGGCGCTTTCCGCAGAGCGGCACGGGCCGCAGCGAGCCTGCTCTTGAGCGTGGGAAGCGGGATGTCCAGGATCCGGGCGACCTCGCCGGGCGGAAGGTCTGCGTAGTACCGCAGGAGAAGCGCCTCACGCAGGTCCGGCGGCAGGGTCAGGAGTGCCGCCTGGAGATCCCACCGCGCGTCGGACCCGTCCTGGCCTCCTGGTACGGGTGCCAGGCCCGCCGGGGCGAGACCCGCAGGGAGGACCCGGTCCTTCACGGGACGCCGGCACCACTCGGCCACCGCGTCGCTGGCCATGATCCGCAGTACCGCGCGGGGGCTGGTCAGCGGCCTGCGCCTGGAGTAGGCGAGGAACTTCATCCACACGCGCTGCGCCAGGTCCCTCGCCGTTTCCTGGTCGCCGGTGGCGAAGGACAGGTATCTCACCGTCCACGGGTGGTTGTCCACATAGAACACTTGCAGCTCACTGTCACTCATGAGCGCTGCACCCCCGGTCACAGGCCCGCCCTCCCCTGCGCGGTCGCGCGGGAGGAATGTGTCACCTGACGCGTCACGATGCGGCGTCCTCCTCATTGGACGGTCGTTCTCCGCTTTCATCACATAAGCCGTGAACGACAACAAGATTGGATGAATATCTCGGGTAAAAGTTCCGTCAAGGGCCGGTTGGGCCTGGTTCGGCGCACCGGGGCGCCGGCCGCGCGGGCCTGGATGAGTCAGAAACGAGCAGGACCCCAGACCCGGGGCACATCATTCGGATATATCTATGCCTACGGATCGCTGGACGCGTCCAGCCCGCTCGTCACGGGAGGTGTCATGGCACGAATCGCCCGCCTGCTCGCCGCCATCACGCTGGCCATCGGAGTACTCACCGCGCCAGCCCCGGCCCTGGCCTCGCCCGGGCCAGGCCCTGGTGCACACGGAACCGGCGCGCAGCCGGCCACCTGGTACGACCCCGCGGCACCTGCCGCACCGCTCGGCCAGCGCGACCCGGCCGGGCAGTTCCCCTCCGCTTCGGGTGGCGGCTGCGCCAACACCTACGGCGCGGGGACCTGCATCAGCTACTGGGGCAGCAAGCGCCAGCTCAACGGCGACCTCTACGTCAACGCGTGGAGCAACATCGGCTACGGCGGCACCGCGTACGTCTACGTCGCCGTCAACTACACCTACTACTACAAGTACTCCAGCCGGACCTACAGCCTCGGCCGCTACCCGACGGTCACGCACTACGCCCCGGGATCCGGCGTGGCGTGGACGGCCGTGGACTTCTACAACTCCGCCGGGACCTACCTCATGACCGCCTACAGCCCCAACCAGTACTACCCGTGATCCGATAGCCACGGCCAGGGCCGGGCGGACGCCGTCAGGGACAGTGACGGCGTCCGCCCGGTACCCGCCGGTCACGGCAGCGACCCGGCCGTGCCGGTGACCGCGACCCTCATGACCGCGTACCGGCGGAGCATGGCGTTCACCCCGTCCGACTCCGAGCGCATCTGCCAGCCGGAGAACGTGAACCGGACCGGATCGAAGACGAGCTCCTGGCGTACGCCGTCTTCCGCCAGCACGATCGCGATGCCCGGCCGGCCCGCCGCGTCGCTGACCCCGTACGCCACCTCCACGCCGGGGATCAGCGCGGCGGCCTTGAACAGCAGTGCCCGCGACTTCGGCGGCAGGTAGTGATCCTTGAGGATCACGCCGACCTGCTCGAACGCGCCCCGTGCCGTGCCGCCGCCGCGGGTGAAGAGCAGCTTCGCCATCGCCTCGGCTGTCGAGGGCAGACCCGTCACATATCCCGGATCCGGATCGCACCCAACGAGCGTGCCGAGCGGGTGCCCCTGCCTGTCCCGTGGCTCCATCTTCCCGTCACGGCAGCCCGGCAGCACCTCGTCGCCGCGCGCGCCCGGGCCGTCCGGCTGGCGGACGAGGCCGTCGCGCGTACCGTCGGCTGACCGCCACGAGTACACCGTGACGACCGCGCCGTCGGCGCTGTTCGCGGAGCTGGTGGCGGTCGGGTACCACGCCCGGGTCTCGGTGAACACGAACTGCCCCGCGCCCGGTACCAGCTCAGGCTCGCTGCCCGCGACGTTCGCCGCGCGGTTGAGGACGTCGGTGACGTCGGGGTTCAGCCCTGGGCGGGCTGGCTGCTGGGCCAGCACGACCGCCACGATGGCCGCCGCGCTCACCGCCAGCCCGCCGAGGCCCGACAGCAGCAGCGGGCGGCGGCGCCTGCGTGCCCGCACCCGGTCCACCGACCGCATCACGCGGTCCCGCAGGTCGTCCGGCACTGGTTCTCTCATCTCCAGCATGTCGCCGGCGAGTGCCCTGATCTCTTCTGGAGTCATGCCTCCTCCTGTCGTCCGAGACGCTTCGCGATCTTCCTGCATGCTCGGTGGACCCGGGTCTTGACCGTGCCGACTGGCACTCGCTGCATGGCCGCTGCCTCCTCATAGGACCGGCCGTCCCAGTGGACGAGCAGTAGTGCTTCCTTCTCGTCGTGGGGCAGGCGCAGGATCGCTTCCCTGAGCGCCGCTCGCTCCACGTACTCGGCCGCTATGTCCGGGCTCGCCGCCTCCGCAGCGAACTGCCACTGGTCCGCGGTCCCCGCTTTGGCGTCCCGCGCCTCTTCCCTGCCCATCCGCCGCAGGACGGTCCGCAGCTTCCAGTACAGCCACGCCTCCACAGAACCCCGCCCGGGGTCGTAGTCCGGATTCACCGCGACCTTTTCGAACACGCGGCTCAAGGCTTCCGCCGCGCCGCGAGGCCCAACCCTGCGGTGCGCGTACCGGAATATCCACTCGTGATGCTTGGCGTACAGCGACCCAACATCGCTCACATCCTCCGGGTCCCCCTCACCCGGAAACACCAGCTCAGCAACCACGCTACGCTGACTCCAAACTTGATCAGGTGACACTTCCGGCCGCGCCCCGGCAGCCGGTACACCTTGTATTGGCCGTTCGCAGCCAGAAAGTTCGCAGCGGGACCAAGATTCTTTAGTGTCGGTGGTGCCCGGAGTCAGTGCAGCTACGGGTGGAGCAGTGCCGCGCCGAGTTCGGTGGTCGCGTGCAGGACCTCGCGGCGGTAGCGGCGGCTGGTGATCAGGCCGGCCTCGCGGAGGACGGTGAGCTGCTGGGAGGCGGCTGGCAGGCTCAGGCCTGCGCGTTCGGCGACCTGGCTGGTGCTGCTCGGGGTGACGGTGAGGGCGAGCACCTCGGCGCGGCTGCGGCCGAGCAGCTTCGCGAGCCCGGGTGCGACGGGGCCGCTGGTCCACAGCAGACCGGAGCCTCTGGCCGGGTAGATGGCGACGGGTGGCGCGGCGGGTTCGGTGCTGAGCAGGACGGCCTGGGGTGCGAACACGCTGGGGAGCAGCGGAAGGCCCCGGCCGGCGAGGTCCAGGTCGCCGATGCCGCAGTCCTGCGCGACGAGCCGGTCGCCGGCCCATCGGACGGTGGGGTGCAGCCGGTCGAAGAGGAGGCTCAGGCCACCCTCGGCGAGCTGCCGGGTCCGGTAGGCGATGTCGGCTTCCAGCACGGCCCGGATCCGGGACCAGTGCGGCGCGATCGCGGCGGCCCACCAGGCCCTGATCCCGGCGGACAGTTCCGCTGGCAGGCCGGCGAGCTCGGCGTCCAGGTCGGCGAGCGGTTCGGACGGCGGCGGGGTGAGGAAGTCCGGCAGGACCATGCCGGGGCCGATCAGCGCCCGTACCGGCGCCACCAGCCGGCGCAGCTCCGGGTCTGCGGCCAGTGCCCGGGCCTCGCGCAGCCAGGGGCCGTGGCTGGGGTGCCTCCCCGGTTCCGCGAGCGCCCCCAGGCTGGCCACGGTCTCCCACCTCGGCGAGATCGCGAACCTGACCCTGGCGACGTCGCCAGCACCGAACCGCACCTCGCTCATCCCTGCTCCCCCGCTGCGCGCCGACGTTTCCACCGTGATGGAAACAGTGGCGCCCCCAGGATGCCAGGTGCTGGTCTTTGCGACCATGAGGAGCCAGACGAGCCTGTACCGCCATCGCGACTTCCGCCAGCTGTGGGCGGCCGACACCGTCAGCCAGGCAGGGACAGCGGTCACGCTGGTCGCGTTGCCGCTGGTCGCGATCAGTGTGCTGCACGCGACACCGGCGCAGGCCGGGCTGCTCGTGGCCTGCGAGTACCTGGCTTTCCTGCTGCTCGGCCTGCCAGCTGGCGCCTGGGCCGACCGGTACCGGCCCCGCCGGATCATGCTCGCCGGGGACCTGGGCCGGGCCGTGCTGCTCGGCTCGGTACCGGCAGCCGCGGCCTTCGGCGTCCTGAGCCTCCCGCAGCTGTACGCGGTGGCCTTCGGCATGTCGGTCTGCACGGTGTTCTTCGACGTCGCGTACGGCGGCTACCTTCCCCGGCTCGTCCCCGCCGAGCAGCTCACCGACGGCAACGTGAAGCTGGAGGTGACCCGGACCATCGCACAGGTCGGCGGGCCGGGCATCGGCGGCCTGCTGATCAGCGCGCTCACCGCGCCCTTCGCCGTGCTGGTCGACGCGCTCAGCTACCTCGGGTCGGCGGCGCTGCTCGCGAGGATCAGGACGCCCGGCCAGCCGGGTACCCGGGAGCCCGGCGGCAGCCTGCGAGCCGAGATCGGAGCGGGTCTGCGGTTCGTCTTCGGGCACCGGCAGCTCCGGGGGATCACGCTGACGGCCGCGCTGTCGAACCTGTTCGGGACGATCGGCTTCTCGCTGCTGCTGGTACTGCTGGCCGGCGAGCTCAGGCTGCCGCCGGTCCTGTGCGGGCTCGTCTTCACCGCCGAGGCGGCCGGCGGGCTGATCGGCGCGCTGCTGACCAGGCGGATCGTGGCCCGGATCGGCGAGCGCCTGGCGCTGTCGGTACCGGTGGCCGTGAGCGCCGTGCTGTGGCTGCTCGCGGTACCGATGTTCCAGGCGGACTGGCGGCTGGCCGTGGCGTTCGTGCTGCACGGGCTGGGCTGGGTGGTGTTCATGACGTTCAGGATCAGCTCGGTGAGTTACCGGCAGCGGCTGTGCCCGCCGGAGCTGCTGGGCCGGATGACGGCGACCGTCCGGTTCGTGGTGTGGGGCGCGATGCCGGCCGGGGCGGTGATCGGCGGGCTGCTCGGCCAGTGGCTCGGCGTCCGCCCGGCGCTGTGGATCGGCGCGGCCGGCGAGCTGTTCGCGGTGCTGCCCGTGTTCCTCGCGCTCACTGCCGGACGGCGCGGCGCAGATGCGGCGCCGGTCCTGCCCCGATCTGACAATAGTTAACTAGACTTGCCGGAAGGGCGGTGTTTCGTCCCGATGCCCAGCGGGTATCCCGACGGTGTCCACAATGCACACCGAACGAAAGGGAGATCGAGATGCCCACCCGGATCGCACGAGCCCTGGTGACTCTGGTCGCCGCCGCGCTGCTCGGCCTGACCGGGACGGCCGCGGCCAGCCCAGCCCCGGCGGCACCGCCGGCACCGGCCAGCCAGGCCACACTGCACCAGACCGGCGGCTTCGCCGGGGTCGACCGGACCATCGTGGTCCTGCCCTGGATCCACCCGGAGGCTCCCGGCGTGCTGAACCGGGCGGCGAGTCCCGGATTCCGGGCCCTCGCCCCGGCCTACCAGCCGCTGAACCCGTGCTGCGACCTGTTCACCTACGAGGTCACGGTGACCTACGCTGACGGCACGGCCAAGACCGTGACCGTGACGGATGGCGCCCAGGACGTGCCACCGCTGCTCACCGACGTGATCGAGTCCATGCTGCGGATCGGTGACCAGACAGGTCAGTGACCACGCCGGGCTGATCCCGCGATCAGCCTGAGGTAACAGGCCGAACAGGCAGGCGGGCCGGCTGGCTCGCCTGCCGCTTCAGCGGATCGCTGGCAGGTCCCGCAGCTGCCGGCGGGAGGCCAGGTTCAGCTTCCGGGAAAAGTCGACCCGGCCAGCGTCATCATCCCTTGTGGATGATCGGGCCGGGTCCGCTCTGGCTCAGGTCAGTCCTGGTGCAGCTGGATCAGGTTGCCGCACGTGTCGTCGAACACGGCCGTCGTGCCACCCGGGTCCTCGACCACGTTCTGCGTGAACCGCACCCCGGCCCGGGTCAGCCGCTCGTACTCAGCAGCCACGTCCTTGGCGCCGAACACGATCGCCGGGTGCCCCTCCTCGTAACAGGCACGCCGGTAGTTCTCCCCGATCGGGTTGTCACTCGGTTCGAGCAGCAGCCCGACACCGTCAGGATCCTCCGGCGAGCACACCACGTAGAGGTTGCCCTCGGGCATCACGAACAGATCCGTGAAGCCGAGCACCTCGGTGTAGAACCGGTACGCCGCAGCCGGGTCGGTGACATGAATCGAGCACATTTTGATCCGCATGCCCAACACCCTAGGACCAAACCGGCATACAGGACGGCGAAACCAGGCAGCGACCTCGGCACGCTGGCCAGAGCCCAGATGCGCGCGCAACCCGGCACGGAGTGCCCGTAGCGGAGTACCGCGACCCCGGTATCCCGCAGGAACGGGGTACCGCGACAGGTCGTGACCTGCGAAGCGGTACCCCGTTGTGTGCGGTCCACTGCCCGGAGGGTCACTCGTCACCCGGCCAGGCGGAACCCGCACGAACTCTCAGATCTGCCGCTGGTCACGCTGGGGCTGCTCGGCGTTGCGCATGTTCGGCGGTTCACCGGGCTGCTGGCGCTCGGTGCCCGGCTTCTTGCGCTGCGGGTCACCGGGCCTGGACGGCTGGGACGGGTTCTGTTCCTGGCGGGACGGCTGGCCGGGCTGCTTCCCGGTACGGCCTGGTTCCTCACGCTGCGGCTGGCCCGGCTGGCGTTCCTGCTGCGGGTCGGTCTGGCGTGCCATGACGTTCCTCCTCGCGATGGCGATACGGCAAAGCCAGCAACTCTCCAGCGAGTGATGATCGCCGGGCCTGACCCTGCCGCAGTTCACGCTACGCAGAACCCGGCAGCCGTTTCCGCCGTTCAGACATACCTACCCGTACCTCACCCGAACGCCACCGGCAGCCTCGCTGGCACACCCTGACCAGCGCTGTCGTCATTTGCCACCGCGCCGGCCGGCGTGACCGCTGCCGCCTTTCCCATCCTTGCCACTGGCCTTTTTTCCTTGTACCGGGCTCTTCCTGCCGACGCCCTCCTGCTGGCCCTCGGGCGGGACAGTCGCCACCGGCGCTGGCTGCGGTGCGCCCTCCGCAGGGACGTCGGGACGGGCTACCTCGGCTCCGGTCGCGGAAATCCTGGCGTCTGTCGTGTCCAGAGCGGCAACACCCATGCCCGCGAGGAATCCGAGCGCCACAGCTGCGGCGGCGGCCGCACACGCCACCCGGAAGGCCGGGAAGCGGAGAACCGCCACTCGTTCGACGCGCGTTGTCGTACACGCGGCCACGGGTGCTGGAGCCTGCCCAGCCAGGGCAGCACGGATGCTGGCGAGTTCAGCGTGTACCTGCCGGGCGTCGCGCGGCCTGTGCTGCGGCTTCTTGGCAAGCAACCGCGTGACGAGCTCGGCGAGCCGTACCGGGATGTCCGGCCGGTACCCGGCGACGGGAAATGGTTCGTCTGCGACGTGCTGGCGCAGGATGTCGTGGTCCTCACCACCGGTGAACGGCGGGGCGCCGGCCAGCATGGCATAGAGGACGCAGCCGAGCGCGTAAAGGTCGGACCTGCCGTTGAGCGGTAAGCCGAACGCCTGCTCAGGAGACATGTACTTCACACTGCCGACCACCTGGCCGAAGGCCGTCAGCCCCGGTCGCCTGGAGTTCGCGGCCATGCTCGCGATGCCGAAGTCGCAGAGCTTGACGGTACCGTCGCCGGTCAGCAGCAGGTTCTGGGGCTTCACGTCACGGTGCACGATCCCGGCTTCGTGCACCACGGCCAGCGCAGCGGCGATCTGACCTGCGAGGTCCACGACGGTGTCCACCGGCATCGGCCCGGCCGCCAGTACCCGGGCAAGACTGGAACCGTCGACGAACTCCAGGACCTGGAAGGCGTCCGGCCCGTCCGTACCAGCGTCGTAGCCGGTGACGATCCCGGGGTGACACAGTGTCCGGAGCATCTGCGCCTCCCGGTCGAACCGGAGGCGACCGGCCGGATCTGGTACGCCCGCCCGGTGCAGGATCTTGACGGCCACCGTCCGGCCACACTCCAGGTCCCTGCCCTGCCAGACCGAGGCTGTGGCCCCTTGTCCGAGCAGCCTGGTGAGCTGGTACCTGCCCCGGAGCACCCGGCCTTGCCCCAGCCTGCCGTGGAGGGAATCTCGCGCAGCGGTCATGCCCCTGGCGATACCCGCTGGAGGCGCCCTCAAACGCGCCGGCCCGGCAGACGCTTGCGGCACCGGGCGGCGGGTGAGGACCGTTTAATGGCCCGGTAGTCCTTTGGGGACTCTGTGGGGTAGCTGAGCGGACCTCAGGCCACTGTCAGCGTCCACGGCGCATCCTCCACACAGGATGGCGGACCGGTGACCGGCCGCCCCGGGGATCGGAGTGACTGAGATGCGAAGGCTGACAATGACCATCCACCGCCCCCTGGCCGCCGCAGTGGCAGCGGTCGCGGTAGCCGGCGGGGTGCTTGCGACCGGGCCTGCGGCGGGCGCGAACCCGGTGCCCGGCTCCGTCACCCAGAAGCTGCTCCAGCGGGACGTGAACGCGATCGTGGACACAGGAGTGATCGGTGCGCAGGCCGCCGTGCTGGACCACGGGCGCACGGTCAAGGCTGGCGCGGGTGTCGCCGATGTCAGGACGCGGCGCCCGGTGCCGCTGGACGGCCGGTTCCGTCCCGGAAGCATCACCAAGACCTTCGTGGCCACCGTGGTCCTGCAACTGGCTGGCGAAGGCCGGCTGTCGCTGGACGACAAGGTCGGACGCTGGCTGCCCGGGGTGGTGACAGGCAACGGCAACGACGGCCAGAAGGTCACCATCCGCCAGCTCCTCCAGCACACCAGCGGCATACCGTCGTTCAGCTTCGAGGACGTACCGGTGTTCACCGTTGAGGACTACTACCTGCACCGCTTCGACACCTACAGGCCGGAGCAGATGGTCGCGCTGGCGATGAAGCACCCTCCGACGTCGGAGCCCGGTGCCGGCTGGGCCTACTCCAACACCAACTACGTACTCGCAGGCATGATCATCCAGCAGGTCACCGGCAACACCTGGGACCGTGAGGTCAGCGCGCGGCTGGTCCAGCCGCTCGGGCTGCGGGGCACCACCGCCCCGGGCAGGAACCCGGCCATCCCAGGCGTGCACGCGCAGGGCTACGACCACCGCCCGGACGGGTCCGTCCTCAACGTGACCCTGATGAACACCACCTGGGGCGGCGCGGCCGGAGCGCTGATCAGCACCACCGACGACCTCAACCGCTTCGCTGCCGCCCTGCAGGACGGCACGCTGCTCCGCCCGGCCCAGCTCGCCGAGATGCGCAATGTGTACCCGGTCAGCGAAGACGCCGGGTACGGGCTCGGCATCGGCCGGATCAAAGCCAGCTGCGGCATCGAGTACTGGACCCATGACGGCGGCGTACACGGCTACACCAGCCAGTTCGCCGTGACCTCCGACGGCACCCGCAGCGTGACGGCCAGCCTGACCACAACCGGCTTCCTGCCGAGCACCTGGAACGCTGGACCGATGTACCAGGCGCTGGACAAGCTGATCGACAACGCCATCTGCACCGGACGCTGACCGTACCCAGCGGGACCCTCGCACGCGCGCCGTCTGCCCCACCGGAGAAGCACCACAGGCCCGCGAAACGGGCACACTCCCCGCGCGGCAAACAACGCGTTTGTGCAGGTCAAGCCCGGTAGGTCGGGTGGGGCTCGACCCCGGGCCGTGCGCGGTTTACGGATCTCGATAAGCAAACGCCCCGCGATCCGGGCGGTACTTCTACCCGGTGGCTGTTTGCAGGAGCGGGGCCAGGCGGGACGCGAGGTCCGGGGAGGCGAGGTGCAGCTCGGTGATCAGTACACCGATCACTACCCTCAGGGCCCGGTGCAGTTCCCCAGGCGCGAGCGACTGACTGACCGATGCCACCAGGGGCGCTGTCACCTCGACCGGGAGCGAGTCGGGCCGGACGGTGAACCCACCCAGGACACCCAGCCTGCGTGCGATCAGCGCGAAGACCTGCCCCCGGGTCTCGCCGAGCCAGTGCAGGGCCTGCCAGGGCTGGCCACGTTCGATGGCGTGCCAGGCACGGAACGTGTGATGCCAGGCCATCCCCGCGATCTCGTCCAGCCCGGGGACCCGGGCCGCCTCAAGCTGGGCGGCTTCCCCGAACACCTGCCGCCAGGCCGGCCCACGCGGCCCGAACGAAGCACGCGGCGCGAACCCCAGATCAACTTCCAGGCCACTGGCCAGCAGGAACATCCGGTACACGGAAGGCCCGGCTGGCATATCCCAGTGGTGTACCGCACCGAACTCGCTGGCCAGCGTCGCCGTCCACCGGCCGATCACCGCTTCGAGGCCTTCTCCGACGCCGAGTACGAGATCGATGTCAGACCAGCGGTCGCCGCCGTTTCCGGCATACGAGCCAGTGAACGCCGCTCCGGCCACCTCCGAGTCGGCCTGGGCCAGCTCGACGAGGCGGGCACGGACAGCGTCACGTTCCTCCACAGTGAACATGAACGCACGCTACGCCTCAAGCAGCCAGGCCAGTACCTCCAAGCCTTTGCTGAGGCTGTGCCCGCGAGTTCAGCGCCCCAGCCCGATCCGGCATCCTGGCCGCTGTGAGCCCGTGAGCCCGCGCCCTTTTCAGCGCATGGTCGAGCTGGGCGTTGTGAACACCAGCGGCCCGGCGTGCGAGAGCCACCCCGGCCGGTCGGTCCTTCCTCGCCGAGGCGAAGCGAACCCTGCGCCTCCTCGACGAGCGGGCGAGCCAGTCGCCTGGGGCTGGGTGTCAGTCGATGGCCTGGTAGAGGGTGGTCCAGAAGTCGTTGATGAGGAGTGCTGAGTCGGGTGTGGACATTCAGGTCTGGGTGAGCATGATGCCGAGGCCTTGAGCACAACGCACCCCAGCCGAAGACGGGACTTGACCTTGCCCCTGGGGCAGGGTTCGACGATGGTCCACATGACAAACAGCGCACTGCACACCGTCGAAGCCCACCTCCGCGAGCAGGCCTCCGCCTACTGCGAGTCCAACCACGTTCCCGGCTTCGCCGCCGGTGTCTACCACGCCGGCGAGCAGGTCGTCGTCGCCCACGGCGTCGCTAACGTCGCCACCGGCGCGCCGATGCGCGAGGACACCGGATTCCTGTTCGGCTCGGTCACCAAGGTCATGACCACCACCCTCGTCCTGCAGCAGGTCGACCGGGGCGTGCTGGACCTCGACGCGCCGGTCGTGCGCTACCTGCCCGAGTTCGCCCTGTCCGTGCCGGGCGCGGCCGGGAAGATCCTGGTCCGGCACCTGATCGCGCACACCAACGGCATCGACGCCGACCTGTACTTCCCCGACGCGGCCGGCCGCGAGGCCCTCAAGACCTACGTCGACGGCCTGCCGAGCGGCTGCGGCACCTTGTTCGAACCCGGCGAGCAGCTCAGCTACTCCAACGGCGGCATGATCATCGCCGGCCGGCTGCTGGAAGTGGTGACCGGCCTGCCGTTCGGCGACCTGCTAGCCCGCGACATCTACGCGCCCGTCGGCATGACCGACTCCAGTACCTCAGCCGAGCAGGCCATCCTGCGCAGCACCGCGATCGGCCACTTCCCCGACCCGGAGACCATGGCGGCCACCCCCACCGGCATGTTCACCCTGCCCGACACCTGGGGGCCGGCCGGCGGCACACCGATCGGTACCATCGGCGATCTGCTCGCCTTCGGACGCACCCACCTCACCGGCGGCGTCTCCCCGGCCGGAACCCGCGTCCTGTCCGCGGCGTCGACCGCCCTGATGCAGCAGGTCTCCTTCGACATGCACAGCCCCAACGTCCCGCCGATCGGCCTGGGCTGGGTGCTCTATCCGTTCGGCGACACCACCGTCCTGGCCATGTCGGGCGCCTCACCGGGCGGCGTTTCCCTGCTGTGCGTCGTACCCGAACACGACTTGGTCTTCACCGCCTTCGGCAACAGCCCCGGCGCGATCCTCCTCCAGGACCAGCTACTGCAGTGGCTCCTGAGCGAGCACCTCGGCGTCCAGATCCCCACCCTCGTCACCGAACTCGAGCAGGACGTCGACCTCACCCCCTACGTGGGCGTCTACCGCTCCAACCAGCTGCGCGTCGACGTCACCATCGTCGACGGCCAGCTCGAGGAGCGCGTCACCTACGAGCCCGCCGACGACACCCAGGAGCAGATCTTCACCGCGTTCTGCGGCGGCACGACCTCCGGCCCGCCGCAGCGCCTCGTGCCGATCCGACCCGGCCTGTTCGCACCCGCCGGCTACCCCCTGGAAGCTTTCGACGGGTACCTGCGGCTGCTGCTCGTCTCCTACCACGACGTCCGCGACGGGCAGGCGCGGTTCCGCAACGGCGGCGGCCGGCTCACCCGACGCGCCTGACTGGCCCGACCAGGTGGAAGGATGGCCGGCATGATCACCATTGGCAAGCTCGCGGACTACGCCGGGGTGACCATCAAGGCCGTCCGCCACTACCACGAGCGCGGCCTGCTCACCGAGCCCGACCGCGACTCCTCCGGCTACCGGCGCTACACCGCCCGACACGCCATCGACCTCGTCAAGATCCGCACCCTGGCCGACGCGGGCGTGCCCCTCGCCCGGGTCAGGGAACTCCTCGACGCCGACCCCGACACGCTCACTGCGGCCATCGCCGACATCGACCACGACCTCAAGGACCGCATCGCGCGGCTGCGGCGAACCCGCCTACAGCTCGCCCAGCTGCGCGGCGGCGACCAACTGTTCGTCTCCCCGGACGTCGCCACCTACCTCGACGCCCTGCGCGACCTCGGCGTCAGCGAACGCCAGATCCGCCTCGAACGCGACGGCTGGATCCTCATGCAGACCGCCTCACCCGCCGACGCCGCGGTATGGATCGCCGAGAAACGCGAACTCATCACCGACCCCGCCTTCCGCGCCCTCTACCTCGAACACGACGCCGCCTACGACTGGCCGCCCGACGACGCCCGCCTCCCCGCCCTGGCGAAACGGACCCGCGACTGGTTCACCAGCCACCACAGCCACACCGAGACCCGCCCCGTCCACAACCCGACCATCGCCCAGCTGGCCGCACAATCCCAACCCGAAGCCACCTCCCCGGCCTGGGACCGCCTCGCCCAACTCATGCGGGACTAGCCGTCAGAGGACCGTGTCAGGACGCTAGCAGGGCGGTGACAGGTCAGCTGCTGATAGTGGATGCAACAGCGAACAACGCGTCCTCATCGACTGAAGGAGCAACAATGTCCGTCACCCTTTCCGACCAGGACAAGGCCACCCTGCGGACGTGGCCGACATCGCCGACACCGTGCTGCCGAACCTGACCGCGGCCATGAGCCTGCTCAACGAGCGGGCCCCGGACGAGGCCACCAACTTCCTCGGCACGGTGCTCACCGCGATCGAAGCCACCACCCACCTAGATTCCAATCAATGGAATCTAGGTCCTGACCTGCACTTACTTCAGTAGCGGGGACAGGATTTGAACCTGTGCCCTCTGGGTTATGAGCCCAGTACCTGGTTTTATCGCTAAAAGCCCTGCCTCTAGCGGCTAACGCCTTCGATCTGGCGACTCGTGACTTCACCCAAGCTACGGGGCAGGAGAGCCCAACAAGTTTCCTAACAGGTGCTAGACCAACCGTGCCATCGAGGACCCACCCGCGATCCAGCACGCGCAAACCATCACGCCGGGCCACGAACCCCGCCAGCATCACAGGCCACGACCGCCAGGTGACGCATCCCGGCCCCAACGCCAGCCGGGATACAACCCGCAGCGGCTTCGGAAAGTCCAGCCAGCCCTCCCGCATTCCGAGCCAGCCGCCGCACATACGCCCCAGAAACGTGGACCAACCAGCCGCCAGCAGCACCATGCTCAGCCCCACCGGACTAACAGCTGCACAACGGAGGAGCACCCTAGGAGCACCACGGCCCGCAAAACGGGCACGCTCCCGCAGGGAGAAACCGTGTTTACGCAGGTCAACGTGGTAGAGGCTGCGAGACCGGCACCTGTCCACCGGGCGGAGCGTCCAGGACGCGGACGCGAAGATCACGAGGACGGATCTGCCGAACGCGATGATTATCGAGACCACGCGGCGGAATGCTGACCTTGTACTGGGGCCGGTCGAATACTAGGCGGCATACTTTTCGCGCCCCGCCACCATCCATGACCGGGTGCCGAACGATTCGCACGATGACGCCGCCACGATCGAAGCAGCTTCCAAGGCTCGCGGAAAGGGATACCCGGCGGCGAAGTAGTAGCTGAACGCGCCGTGGAAGATGTCCCCAGCCCCGAGAGTGTCAGCAGCCCGGATGACAGGCGGCTTGATCACGCCGGTGTCTCCGGAGGCCGAGGACCAGCGGATCGGTGCTTCACCGCTGGTGATCGCCACATGCTGCACTCCGAGGTCGTGCAGGTAGGCGTGCACGTCACCGCCAGCGTCCGGCGGATCGAACCGGTTCGAGCAGATCGCCACGCTCACGTGACCCAGCAGGTCTTTGTGGCTGGCACGCCACCGTCCTCCGTCGAACACGACCGGTACCCCGGCCGCGCGGGCAGTCTCGGCGAGGGCGGCACAGGGCTCGGTCAGGTGACCGTCGACCAGAACGATCCTGGCACCGCCGAGCAATGCTCGCGGGTCTGCCGGGGCGGGTGCGTGGGTCCGGGTGGCGTCCAGCGACACGATGGTCCGGCTCGCGGTTGCCTCCGCCACGATGATCGACGACGCCGGCGGGGCACCCTCAGTGTCTGGCGTCAGGTCCGTGACCGCCACACCGTGCTGCTCCAGATCCTCGCGCACCACCCGGGTCAGCCAATGCCGCCCCATCGACGTCGCCAGGCACGCCTGGCCACCGAGGAACCCGAACGTCACCGCCGCGTTGGTCGCCGGCCCGCCCGCCGCCGTGAACTGGTCCAGAGCGGTAGCCTTCGTGTCCTCGATCGGATATCCGGCCACCAGGTAGCCCAGATCCACGGTAGCCAGCCCGACGAAAGCCCCTGCGTCACGATGCTCTCCTTGGTCGTCCAGCAACGTAAAGATGCTGGAGCTGAGCGCTCTTCTCCGAGTACCGCCGTACCTTGACCACAGCTGCGAAATCAGCAGCCCCTGCCCGCCGGTGCAGCTCACACCAGTTCATAGCCAGATACCACGCCGCACCCGGCGTACCGAGCGGGCCGAGACCAGAGACCAGGAACCACACCCGGTCCGGCATATCCGGGAACGGCCGGGCCCGCACCACGATCCCAAACTGCTCACCCGCGGTCGAGCGATACTCCGAACCATCGGCGAGCCTCAGGAACTCGCTGCCCAGCCCGTCAGGAACGATGGCAAACAGCGGGGAGTCGGCAGTCTCCAGGTACATGTGAGTGCAATCGTTACTGCTCAAGCCGAACGAGATGATGCTCCGCGCCGGATCGCGCACCGCATCCGTGTCCGTCTGCAACGTCCAGGAAACCCGCAGGTGTACCTGGAAAAGATCCACCGCGTAGACCAGCGCCCTCATGTCGTTGACCGCCGCAGCCACCGGCACATCAATCCGGTGCATCCTGGTGAAAGGCGACTGCTCCTTCTCGTACAGCAGCTGCTCGTTCAGGCCCGCGACAGCTGTGCGCACCTCGTCGGTAAGCCGGAACGTCGGGTACACCAAAGCCGCACCGTACCTTGCGATCTCCGGCCCCACGAACTCCTCAAACTCACCCGGATCAGCGCGGACCCCGGGAAGCGCGGCAACGCCGGAGGACGCTCCTAGCTCGACCATCTCCAGCATCTGCCGGTCATCACAGGCCGCCAGATCCGCGGAGTCGATCAGGCGGTCGACCCCGATCCCACATATCCGCGACAGCATCCGCAACGCATGGGCAGTCGGGCGCCGACCGCCCTCCGGCCAGCGTTCATAGTCGCTAACCCGCTGCGGCGTCATCGGAGCACGGCCCGTTGCCTCCAAACGGTTCCACGCGTCGGCGACCTCCTGCAGAGTCATCCCTGTCGCCCACCGCGCCGCCAACCGGCAGCGAACCCTGCCCCGGGCCTCAAACACCCGCGCGATCTCAGCAACAGTATGCCCACCGGCCACCAGGTCACGGCGGAGCGCTTGCCGCTCAGCCTTCGTCCGCATCGGACGATCGTACGGCTTGCAACCTGAATGCACGCAAGTCCGTTCGGCACAGATGCGCTCGAAGAAGCGATTCCGCAAGGACCCAGCATCCGGAGCCAGGGAGGTTTGATGAAGTAAGAGACCCAGATGCCGTGCCGTTGAGGTGCCCCGGCCGCCGGAGGATTCCTTCCCTCGACATGGGAAGCCCGCTACCAGCTCTATACCAATCCCACGATGGCACCGTCATGAGCCGCGCACCGTGGACATGCCCAGACAGTTGACCCTGGGCACTCAAGGCATGCTCTCAGATCGGCCCAAGCATCCGCCGAAGGGCTGAGTTGCACCTCGGCGTGTCCCGCGAGCGAGCACTGCCTGTCACCCTGGCCACAGGCGTGCGAACCTGGAACGGCGGCTGCACTGCTACGCGCCGAGGACTCTGTGGAAGATGCGGATGTGGCTAGCCCGGAGATATTACTGCCCATCTTTACCCGCATTTATGCTAGAAGTGCGACCTGGCCGCGCCTCCCATATTGCGGGAGGCGCGGCCAGTTTCTCGGCTCTAGCGCCCGATTTCGGTTTGGCTATCGCTGGTACCAGTCTGGCGCCTCGGCCGCGAAGTAGCGTGACAGGAAATCCCGCATCCCGCTGGCGATCCACCAGCGGCCATCCGTTTCATGATCCCAGACAAATACATCGGGCCGGACGGGCTGCCGGACGTATGCGAACCGGCTTCCATCCCCGGCTTCACCGAAGAACATCAGCGAGTCAAATGGCATGTAGAGCTCGCCATAGCTGACATCGGACCGAAATTCGCTGTTTTCTTCCGCAATTCTGTCTGCGGGCCACACGATGTCAGTGCCGTACGCGTCCTGGACCGTCCCTACCTCCCCCAGAAGGGCCGAAAGCTCCTCGGGAACCTGCTGACCGAGCCGGTCCGCAATAGCAGCCAACTCAGCTTCGGTGGCCGGCTCACCGAACGACGCGTCCGAGCTCAGGCTCTCCACTAGTTCTCGCCACATAGCTATCGCCTCCTCGGCTTGAAGAAGTTTCCAAGTGAATCATCCACGTGAGTGGCGAAGTCGAGGACTTCCTTGCGTGACGGATTCGGATGTGAGTCATAGAATCCGTTCCACAATTTCCTGATCTCGCTTAGGTGTGCTCGATTGTTGACAGTACCCTTGGGGATGCCGCGCAGATTCTGTAGTGAATGAATCTCGGCTGGGGAGAATAGCCCTGGGTACCTCCTGAGCACTTGCTGCTCGATCGCGTGGTGGACCACTACATTACCGCGAAGGCCGGGATTCGCCTTGAAGAACGTCTCCTTGTAGTTGTGACTCGCGGCTGATCCGACCGTAGCTGGCTCCCGGGTCGGGATTCCTTTACCCATCGTGGGGACATCCTTGCAGGGGATCCCGTTGACATTGTGCACGAGAACCGGCGTCGCGCCAGCGATCACGTAGTAGGTATGGATCACGGCAACGGTCAGGTCGCGCATCTGCTTGCTGCCGATGTAGCTGCGGACATCTCTGACCGCAACGGTTTCTCCGGCCGGGGTTCGCAGCTGCTCGCCTGGAAGGAGAGTAGCTGCGTGTGCCCATTGGCCGGTGGTGGCGTTCCAGAAGGGATGGTTCTGGGTGGTGTAGAGGGTAGCGGTCGTACCGGCTGGAGTGGCGACGGTGAGGTCGGTGAGTTCCTCGTCTTGATTGATATGAAGTTGCGTTACAGGCTGGCTGGTGGTGTCACCAGTCGCTGGGTCAGTAGCGGTGACCTGGTCACCTTCTCTGATGTCCGCGATCGGCTTTGCCGTACCGTCCGCCATAAGAACCGGGGTAGCCGGGTCAAAGCTGTGGCAGCCGCCCCCGTCGTCCGCAACGTCATCGGCTTTGTCTACGCCGTCCTTCTCGAGCTTCTTGACAGTCTTGGTGATTTTGGGGTCGGTGCGAGGTGTTCTGGTCGTAGTTGTCGTAGTAGTTGAGGTCTTGGGGTCGTTGTTGCCGGTACGGCGGGCGGCTTCGCTGTCGAAGCGCTTCTGCTGGGCACGGGACTGGGTGCCTGCCGTCTCAACCTCCGTCGGGGTCCGTGGGCGGATGGTGGGCGGGTTCGGCTTGGGTTTGGCTGACTTGCTGCCCTTGATCGCCCGCCATTGGCGGCTGATGAAGCCCAGAGCGCCGCCTCCACCCCCACCTCCGCCGCCGCCGACAACGCCGGGTTCGCCTCCAGGCTGGCGGAGCAGCTTCAAGCCGGTGGGGTCGGAGCTGGTGACGGGTGCGTTGTTGGCGTAGGCGTAGCCGTGCCAGGACTGGGGGTCGGTGTCGTCGAAGATGGGGTCGGCGGACAGGAATCGGCCTGTTGCGGGGTCGTACTGGCGTGCTCCGATGTGGATGTAGCCGGTGCCGGGGTCGTTGATGCCTCCGACGAATCCGCGCTGGCTGGGCCAGGCTGGGATCGTCCCGCGTACGTTGCCGTAGGGGTCGGTTCGCTTGCGGGTGACGGCGAGGGTGGTGGCGTTGATGGTGGCCTGGCCGGTGCCGTGGTGGTCTTCGGCCATCCAGGTGAGCCCGCCGGTGGTGGTGCGCACGGCGATGGTTACGCCGGAGCTGTAGGTGCGGGTGGCGGTGGGTGTGGCGTCTAGTGCGGTGGCGTGCAGCTCGGTTGCGCCCAGGTACAGGGTGCGGCCTGTCGCGTCGGTGCGCAGGACGCGGGTTCCGTCGGCGTCGTACACGAAGCCCGAGGTTGCCGCCGGGGACGTGATGGATGCGACGTTGCCGAAGTCGTTCCAGGTGAACGTCTTGTCGTTGTGGGTTTTGGTGTTGCCTGCGGCGTCGTAGGTGAACTGGTCGGTCGTGGAGGACGCGCCTGCCCCGATCTTTGTGTCGATCTTCGTCAGTGAATGCGGTTTCGCCGACAGTGCCGCTGGGGTGGTGTAGGTGCGGACGGTGTCGCCGCTGGCATTGTGCCGCGTCTCTGCCTTGCGGCTGCCGGCTTTGTCGAACGTGTAGGACGTCCAGTACGGCTCGGCTCCGCCGATGATGCCCTGGGAAGGCGTGGCCTGGCAGGAGGCTGAGCTTGTGGACCACGCTTCGGTCATCCGCTGGAGGCCGTCGTATTGGAAGCACTGTGTTCCCGTGACCGACGCGTTTTTCGTTTCGGCAATGCCTGTGACGTTGCCTGCGAGATCGTAGGAGTACTTCTCCTTGTACTCCTCCGCAAAGGAACCCGGCACCTGCTCAATAGACAGGATCGTCCTGTCGAGCCGGAGCGTCGCGTCATCCCGCTCAGCGGTGATTTTGACGCGTTTCGTTCCAGCGCCCAGAGTCCGCTGGTACACGCCGCCATCGTGGTGGTACCAGGTATCCGACACGTAGGTGTCCAGGCCGGTCATCGTGAGCGGGTGCCCGGTGTCGGCGTACGTGTGGGTCAGGGTTTCTGCGGGAAGGCCACCGGCGGCGGGCATGGTCTGCGTGGCAAGAGAACCGTCTGTCTTGTAGGTGGCGCTGACGGTGTAGGTGCCGGCGAGCGTTCCCTGGGAGGCCGGGACGGTGATAGATGAGCCGAGTGGCTGGTAGTCGTCGTTGTAGCCCGTGACCGCGGTGGTCCACGTGTCGGCGCCCTCGTAGCGGGAGGACGAGACGGGCATGCCCTTACCGAGGGTGTCGTACGTCCAGGACGCCAGAAGCTTGACGGTCCCGGAAACGTCCTTCTGGACGCCAGTCTTGCGGCCGAGGTTGTCGTAGTTGTAGCCGAGTTTCACACCGCGCGCGTCGGTCGCCGTGGTGAGCTGCCCGGCCGCGTCGTAGGTCATCGACGTGCTGCCGGTGTCCGGGTCGTTCTTCGCGGTGATCCGCCCGAGCATGTCGTACGTGCTAGTCCAGGTGTTGCCGTCTACGTCCTTGATCGTGGTCCGCTGCCCGAGCCGGTCGTAGCCGAACGTGGAGTCCTGGTAAGTGCCGGTCGGCTGGGAACCGAGGTACTCGCGCAGTGTGGTGGTCCGGCCGCGGGCGTCGCTGATCGCCGTGTTCGCGGTGCCGCCGGCTGGCGGGGTGATGGTGATGCGGTCGCCGCCGTAGGTGGTCTGGGTCTGGGAGATCTGGGTGCCCTTGCTGCGCAGCGTGTCGGTGACTGGGCGGCCGAGGGTGTCGTAGGTGATGAGGTGCTGGACGGGGACTTCGGCGTCGGCGGCGTAGTACAGGGTTCCGGACGGGACCCGATCGGCTTTGTAGGCGTTGGTGAGCCATACCCGGCCGGCGTTGTCGTAGTGCTGGTCAGTCAGGGACGTTTTGCCGTCCTGGGTGATGGCCTGGGTCTGGCGGGGCCGCAGCCGCCCGTCGAAGATCTCGTAGGAGTCGATGATGTTGCCGTTCGGGCCCAGCGCGGACGTCTTCACGTGGGGTGTGTTGCTGCATGTGTAGACGTTGTTGCTGAACGAGCACGACGGCAGGTGGTAGGTGTAGGCGACATCGGGTTTCGCGGGGTCTGACCTGTTGGCGCGCCAGGCTTTGGTGAGCCGGCCGAGCGGGTCGTACTGGGTGGTGGTGACTTTGCCGTTGGGGTCGGTGACCGTCAGCGGCATCCCGTGGGCGGGGTCGATGGTGGTGACGGTGCGGTGCCCGGCGGCGTTATCGACGGTGACTGTTGTGGTCGGGTGGCCGTTCTGCGGGCCGTATGCGGTGGTGGTGGTCCGCCCGATCGGGTCGGTGGCTGTCAGTACGCGGCCGTAGTCGTCGAAGGTGGCGGTGTCCATCTGCCACCACTCGATCGTGCCCGCGGGCCGGTGGAGCAGGTTGGTCTGCGTGGCATTGCCCTTCACGGGTGCCGCGCCGACGAAGTTACTGCCGTCGTACTTCCATTGACTGCCACCGAGATAGTCCGCGTCGGCCGGGCTGGCCGCGCAGTTGGTGGTGAGGGTCTGCGACACGTAATCGATCAGGTGCCGGGCGGTGTCGCGGGCGTAGCTGGTGCTGGTGCAGACGTCATCAGCACTGGTGGTCTCATCGCCCAGGTCTTCGGCCTTGGTGATGAGGTTGTAGGAGTCGTAGGTGTTGCGGGTGATCGTCTTGCGCCACCCGCCCGTGGCGGCGATGTAAGTGTCGGTGTAGGTGGCGTTCGTGCGGATCTGGTAGCCGGAGTGCCCGCCCCAGAACGGCTGCCACGACGTGTTCACACCGACCGTGTCGTACACGGCGTGCGTGCGTGCCTGCGGGGTCGCACCGGAGTTGTCGTAGGCGTATTCCTCACGCACGGTGCCCGCGAGGTACTCGTGATCGGTCCACGTGTAGCCCCAGGAGTCTTTCAGGGTGACGCTGCGTGCGCCGTCGGTGGTGCCGACGCGGTCGCCGTTCATGCCCCGGTAGTAGGTCTTCGTGGAGTACTCCACCGCGCCGCCCTGGCCGTGCCAGGTGAGGACGTTGGTGTAGCCCTGCCACCTGTTCCAGGACCGCTTGTTGTAGTCGAGCTGGGTGTGGTTCTCGTCGTGCCGCCACAACGCGGTACTGGACGAGCCAGTGTTGGTGTAGTTGTAGGTCCACCACTCGTCCGGGCTGCCGCCCGTGACGTCAACCTCCTTCACGGAGGCGACAACATACTTGTGGAACCAGCCCCACCCGGTGCCATTGGGGATGTTCTTCGGGTCGAGCGTGTAGTACTGCGGGAAACACCTGCGATCGTTCTGATCCGCTGATGCGGGTTGTACTGTCACGGAGCAGCCGGCACCAGATGCGGCGTTGGGGTCGAACGTGACAACGGTCTGCGAGCCGGTGGACGGGGTGATACGCCACATCCGGTACTTGTTCATCGTCGGCGCGGCCGCGGCGGTGTTGTAGTCCACCCGGTTGGGCAGGACCTGCCCGTCGAAGTAGATGACAGGCGAGTCGAGGCTGTTACTGGTGTAGCCGCCGGTGTGCTCGATCGACCCCAGCCACAACGACGGCGCGGTCAGGTCACCCGGATCCGGGAACCAGTGCTTCAGACGCCACTGATCGGCCTGCCGGTAGGCCCCCGATTCCGGGTGCCAGTACTGGGTCGTCACCGAGGCGAGGCGCACTGAGGTCCAGAACGTCGGCGACTGGTTGTTCGGGCACGCGGTGCCGGACTGGCACCACAGATCCCACGGCGTATCCGGCCAGCCAGCGCTATTCCCGATGCACACCGCGGCGAAACAACGCTCGGCCGGGGCGAACAGCACCCGGTACGGCGCACCACCACCCTCAGAACCCTGCCGGGTGCCGTACTCGATCCGCGACAGGTACCCGCCGCGATCAACCTGGTAGGAGATGGTGTTGTTGTACGCGCCGTACCAGTTGGACTCCCGCTCATAGAACAACGTCATCGAGTTACCGCGCGCATCGACGACGTAGTCCAGGTTCCACCGCCACGCACGCCGGCAATGCGACGCACTGTAGGTGGCGTTGTAGCAGCGGTGCGACGGATCCGTCGCCCACACCGGCGTCATCCACGCGGACTTGGTGACATCTCCGTTGTCGACACCCCACCGGCCACCCAGCCCGAACCAGTACTGCGTCCCGTCGACCGTGGTGATCTTCCAATGCTCACCGTTGCCGCCCTCACCGTTGGCGGCACCGTTGAGGCGCTCGACTTTCGACCCGTCGTCATTGACCGGCTTGAACTGGCCGGTGCCCTGATCGATGATCAGCTGGGTGGACTTCCCGCCCAGGTTCATCGTGACGTGGTCGGAGGCGTAACACAGATCGCCCGGGTTCGGCTTCCCCGTGCACGAGGTGAACTGCCGTTCGATGAACCCCATCGTCAGGTCCCAGCCTTCGCCGGCCCAGCTGGCCTGGCCCTGGGTGGACAGGGTCCGTGAGTCGGTGGACTGCGAGGAGTACGACAAGGCGACCTTCGGATCCAGGCCACCCGCTGATTCCGGTACGCCCATCGGCACCGAATAATTGAAGTCCCCGGACTGGCTGCCCGCCGCCCACTCCCCCGCCATCGACAGCGGCGTGGACGTGAACGACCCCGGCCCCGTCGTCGCCGCATACGCACCCGAAGGTGCGTCCGCGAACGACGAGAACCCCTGGTCCGCGTAGGCGGTCACCGTGCCCGAGACCCGCTTGTCACCCCACGCGTTCGCCGAATCCGGCAGCGGAGTCTGCGTCTGGCACTGCGCAAGCTCCGGGGTGGTCAGCGCACACCCGGGAAGAGCAACCAGCCGCAGCCGCGACGCGTAGTCCGAACCGAGAGCCTGCGCGAAACCCGCGTAGTCCAGGCCAAGACCGACAGAACCCGGCTTCGCCACACCATCGGAACGCTTCACCGTGAACAGCACACCGGGAACACCGGCCTTCTTCGCCACCGCACGGTCAGCGACGATCACCTTCACACTCGACGGCGGCCCCGCAGCCGCCTCCTTCGCCGTACGCGGCTCAGCCGCAGCAAGCGACGATGTGGACTTGCGGGCCCGGACGGAGAACGCAGAGGATCCGGCCTTCGACCACGAGCCAGCCTCCGAACCCTTGGCCTCCGCGGACGGAGCGGCCAGCTGCCCCGCCTGCAGTTCCGGCGAAGACTGCGGGACAACAGCCTCATACGCACCCGGAATCGGCCAGGACTCCGCCGGAGCCTGCCACGCCGGCATCGGCGGGGCCGGCAGCGTCTTCGGGACGACCGGCTGCACCGGTACAGACTTCTCGTTCAGTGACGGCGCACCAGCCCCTGGCTCAGCCAGAGCAGGAACACCCGGTAACAGCGAAAAGGCAACCGCAGCCACGAAAATGGGCACGGCAAAGCCACGGCGTGCAAGCACGCAGACCCTCCCCGGTCTCGACAGCAACAAGCAGGCGATGACCATACGGAGACCCAGCCACTCCCCGCAATCAATACTTTCCGTCACCAAGCAGCCCGCACTCAAGCCGCAGACAGATCACACTCCGCAGTGTCCATAACAGACCAATAGCATTGGAATGCCCTGGATGGCACCGACATGCTCCAGGCTCGCTCGCGAGCAGGCTGGCGGCAGCCGGCCGATTCGCCACGCCGCCACATCCACGCCATGAGCCCAGATGGCAACACGGCTGGCTCGTGCCCTCCCAGGCACCTTGCTTCCACCAGCCAGGCACGAGTGCCACCCTCTGGCCTAGGCAAGACCCGCCGCCATGATGACGCGCGCTGTGCCCTATCCGGGGTCTGGGTTTGTCATTCTCGGGTCACGGCGGATGCGGTTGGCGGTCTGCACAGACACTCCGAGCAGCTGGGCGATCTCGCGATCGGGCCGTCCTGTATGGAATTGGAGCAGTTCGGTGATACCCGTGAAGCCGGCCCGGGCGGCGCGCTCGTCGTAGGTGCGGCGGGTGGACCTGCGGGTCTGCTGTGCCCTGCGAGCTGCTCCCGTCACCTCCCGGTCCCCGGCGTGCCGGGACCTGAGCGTGCCCGCTGTCGACTCCGACACCTCCAGCAGGCCCGCGATATAGCGGTCCGGGTAGGAGTCGTGCGCCGCGAAGAACGCGGCCAGGCCCGTGTAGCCGAGCGCACGCACCTGGGCTTCGTGGCGTGCGGCCGCTTCCTGTGATTGGCGCAAGGCTCGCCCAGCGGCCTGTTCGCGCAGGAGCCTGCGGGTCCCGGCCCTGGCCGCGCTGTCCCGCATGGCCTGGCGCGCTTTCCGCAGTGACCGTGCGCGGGTCGCCTCATCAGGGCGCAGGACCTCGCGCCGTTCCGGGTAATGCTTGCGGCCATGGGCGGCGAAGGTTTCCCGCAGATCCGCTGATACCAGGGCCATGGTCGCCGGCAGCTCATGACGGTAGCGGTACTCCGCCGCCGTCATCTCGTGCACGCGCAGATGCGCGCCCAGTGCCCGCAGCCATCGCTCGCACTCCAGGCACATCAGCTGCCCATCCGCCTCTGGCTGCACACCCAGCACCACAACACCCCCAGCCATCCCGTTGCCGATCCTGCCCCATCCGCGCAAACCCGCCCCCGCAGCGCCGTCAAGGCCGTGGACTGGGCCGTGGGGGGGTGTGTTCCCGGGGATCTGTACCCTTCCCGGTGCCTGCTCCTGAACAAACCCCGCCCCAGTACTCCGCAGCCAACGCGAAAGCTCTCAGCCTCACCTCCGGAGCCGGGCTCTACCTCGTGATCACCCGGCCGGTTCTTCTCCCGGAACCGCCGGACTGGGCTGAAGCAGGCCGGGTAGCTCTCCTGGCAGCAGCAGCGCACACCGTGTTCCTGATCGCTCAGCTCACGGGTGTCCTCACAGCCAGGCTGCGGCTCGCCAGCATCCACATCGGGGCCGGGCGGTTCGCCAGGACCTGGTTCACAGGCGATGCGGCGATCTGCCTTCACCGGTGGCCGGTGAAGGTGACGCTGGACTGGTGGCTTCCGCTGGACGGCCGCCGCCGTCTCCGCAACAAGCTGCCGGCCGCGTTCCCCGCCGCGGTGTTCGCCACGGCCGCAGCCACCCTGGCCGTTGTTCTTGTCACCGGCCCGGAACCAGACACGGCAGCATGGCTGGCACCAGCGTTCGCCATCGCCGTCCTCACCCTGACCGAGCTCCGCACCCGCCAGGACTTCGCCGGCCTGGCCACCTGCGCGGCGAAACTCGCGGCCGACTACCCCGGCCTCACCTCAGAGCTGGATCTTGATTACGACCGCTGCTACGGCACAGCCGCAGCACTGCTCTGCGGAGACGAGCTCCCGCCCGGCCTCGCAGACAAGGCATCGAACGACTACGCCGAGGTCGCTCCCTGGTACTCCAAAGCCCCAGCCTCCGCCCTCTACGCCCTCTCGCACCTGCCACGCTCACCGCCCAGACTCGCCCAAGCTACGGCGCAGGAGAATCCAGCAGGTTTCCTAGCGAGGGTTAGGCTGACCGTGTCATCGAGGGCCCACTCAGCCGGCAGGAGCGACGACCGCCAGCTGACGCATCCCGGCCTCCGGCGCCAGCCGGGAAAGAACCCGTAGCGGCTTCGGAAAGCCCAGCCAGTTCCCCTGCATTCGAGCCAGCCGCCGCATGTGCTCCCCCAGGAACCGCGGACCAACCAGCCGCCAGCAGCACCATGCTCAGCCCACCGGACTAACAGCTACACAACGGAGGAGCACCCTAGGAGCACCACGGCCCGCAAAACGGGCACGCTCCCGCAGGCAGAAACCGTGTTTACGCAGGTCAACGTGGTAGGGCGGGTGGGGCTCGAACCCACGACCCAAGGATTATGAGTCCTCTGCTCTGACCGGCTGAGCTACCGCCCCCAACCTGGCACAGCCTACCGGGCTTGGCCGGCCCGCCGCCGCCCCAGTCCCCGGATGGCGGCTGGGCGGCCGGTTCCGATGTGGAGTGCTGGTCAGGGGCGGGTGGCCAGGGTGAGGGGGCGGGCCTGGCGGGGTGCGAGGGGGCTGTGCTCCGCCGGGTACACCTTGGGGGTGATGGGTGTGCAGATCATCGGTGCGGGAGTCGCGCTGTGGCCGTGAGCGAGGGCCTGCGTCAGCTGCTCGCCGAACCAGGCTGGCCAGCTCGTGTGGCCGGCGGCCACTTCCATGCCGTGACCGCCGGTGATGAGCCGGACGGCGATCGGGATCCGGCCGGAGGGGTCGGCGGGTGGCAGGGCGAAGGATCGGCCTGCGGCCCATTCCTGCCTGCTCAGCGGCAGGTCGCCGATGCCGGTCATCAGGACGAGCCGTCCGGGCTCCGTCACGAAGCCGGTCGACATCGGCCCGCCGCAGCCGCTCACGGCCTCGATCTCTTCCCAGGTGGGGGCCTCACTGACCAGGACGAACTCCAGCTCGTCCAGCCTCGCCCGCCAGGTGCCCGTCAGCAGAGTATCAAACACCTGTTCGACTCTAGGCTACGCCGGCCCCGGATCTTGCTGGCACGGATGCCATGAGCGAAAGGTCGTTTAAGCCCGCTTTCGGGCCTGGTCGAGGAGGTCGAGGATGGCCAAGCTGCGGGTGAGCCCGAGGGTGTACCCGGCAGGCTGGTGAATCTCCGCCGCCGCCCGCGCCGCGCTCTCCGCCTCCGCGAGCCGCCCGGCCGCCAGTTCGGCGCTGGCGAGGGCGGTGAGCCCGATGCCTTCCCTGAGCCGGTAGCCGCGCTGGCGGGCGAGGCAGACCGCGTCGGCGGCCAGCTCGGCGCCGCGTTCGGGGCTGTTCGCCGACTGTGCGGCCGACAGGCCGACCAGTGCGGAGATCTCGGCGTGGGGCAGGCCGGCTTCCCTGGCCAGTTCGAGTGCTTCGGTGTGGAGGGTGATGGCCGCGCCGACGTGTCCCGTCAGGTACTGGGCGCTGGCCTGGTTGTTGAGCGCGTCGGCCTCGTCGTAGCTGCGCTTGGCCGGCCGGGCCGCCGCGAGGGCCTGCCGGGCGTGGTCGAGGGCCGCCGCGAGGTCGCCCGTGTCGCGGTACAGCTCGGACAGCGCGTTGAGCGGGCCGGCGCGCATCGCCTCGCCCAGCGTCCCGTAGCAGGCCAGCCCGTCGGTGAGGTGCCCGAGCGCCTCGGGGTACCTGCCGAGGAACATCGACACGATGCCCAGGTTGGACACGACCGGAGCGCGGCCGGCGTGCGTACCGCCACGGATCTCCAGGGCGCGGAGCAGGTAGCCGCGGGCCTCGGCCAGGTCACCGAGCTCGAAGTGGACGCCGGCCAGGTTGCCCAGGCTCGCGCCGATCCCTGGCGCGTTGCCGAGTTCCTCGTTGAGGGCGAGCGCGCGGCGCTGACAGGCCGCGGCCCGGCGCAGGTCACCGGACTCCATGAGGGCCAGGCCGAGCAGCATCTCGTCGAGGGCTTCGGCATTGGTCCAGCCGTGCTCCCCGCTCAGGGCCGCCGCCCGCTCGAAGTGCCCGATCGCTTCCGCGTACCGGCTGGCCCGGATGCACGCCAGCCCCAGCGAGGACTCCGCCGTCATCACGCCCATCAGGTCACCGGCGGCCGAGGCCGCACCGAGCGCCGCCCGCCCGACCGTGAACCATTCGCCGAGGTGCGGCCACTGGCCGAAGTAACGGCGCATCACGTGCGCGAGCCGCCACACGAAGCCGGCCTGCCCGGGGCCGGCGGCCGCGCAGATGGCCGCCGTGAGATTGGAGCGTTCCGCGTCGAGCCAGGCCTGTGCCTCCGGCTTGCCGGCGAACAGGGCCTCCGGCTCCGTGGCGAAGACGGTCACGCCC
The DNA here is from genome assembly GCF_000379825.1 of Longispora albida DSM 44784. Classification (GTDB taxonomy): domain Bacteria; phylum Actinomycetota; class Actinomycetes; order Mycobacteriales; family Micromonosporaceae; genus Longispora; species Longispora albida. The sequence continues at coordinate 26,486 of NZ_KB903817.1, read as the reverse complement.
GGCGCCACGAAGCTCTCGCTGGAGAAGAGCTGCATGCCCGCCCGGGCGTAACGCACGTAGTGGCTCTGGAGGCGGCCCACAGCGGCCGCACGCTCCACAGTGGAGTCCTCCGCCGAGCAGATCTCTTTCGCGTACTCGCGCAGCAGGTCATGCATGCCGAACCGCCCCGGCCCCGTCATCTCGACCAGGTGCGCCTCCGCCAGGCCGGCCAGCAGCCTGCCGGCCCCGGCCACCCCGAGGTCACCGAGCGCCGCGGCGCCCTCCGGAGTGAAGTCCGAGCCGGGTACCAGGCCCAGGCGCCGGAACAGCCGCCGCTCGCCCTCCGGCAGCCGGGCGTAGGACTGGCCGAACACGGCCCGCACGGCGGTACCCGGATCACCCGGCACCGCCAGCGCGTCCAGTGCCCCGCCCGCGGCCAGCTCCGCCAGGTGCTCGGCGACCGTCCGGTACGCCAGTGCGGCGAGCTGGGCCGCAGCGATCCGCAGCGCCAGTGGCAGCCGGTCACACGCCTCAGCGAGCGCCCCCACCGCTTCCGGCTCCGCCGTGGCCCTCGCGGATCCGATCATGCCGCTGATCAGGGAGACGGCCTCGGCCGGGCTGAGCGGGCCGAGCGGCAGCCCCCGGGCGCCGTCCCTGGCGACCAGGCCGGTCAGCCGGTCCCGGCTGGTCACCACGACCTGGCAGCCGGGCTCGCCGGGCAGCAGCGGCCTGACCTGCTCTGCCGTGCTCGCGTTGTCGAGCAGGATGAGCATCCGGCGGCCGGCGAGCGCCGAACGGTACCGCTCAGCCGCCTCGTCCTCGTCCAGCGGGATCCGGTTGGGCGGCGTGCCGAGCGCGCGCAGGAACCGGCCCAGTGCCTCTGCCGCCGCCACCGGGCGGGCCTCGTCGTAGCCGCGCAGGTTGACGTAGAGCTGGCCGTCCGGGTACCGCCCGGCGTTCGAGTGTCCCCAGTGGACGGCCAGTGCCGTCTTCCCGACCCCGCCCGGGCCGGACAGGACGACCGGGCCGCTCGCCGGGGCCGTGGTCAGCTCGGTCAGCCCGTCCAGTTCGGCGGCGCGGCCGGTGAACGCCGGTACCGTGGCCGGCAGGCCCTGCACGGCCGCCTGGCGGGGTGGGGCGGCCGGCTTGAGCAGGCTCGCGTCGCGGTTGAGGACGGCGAGGTGCAGGCGGGTGAGTTCGGGGCCCGGTTCGAGGCCGAGCTGGCCGCCGAGTTCCTCCCGGGCCGTGCGGTAGGCGGCGAGTGCCTCCGCCGGGCGGCCCGACCGGTAGCAGGCCAGCATGAGCAGGGCGCAGATGTCCTCGTGGAAGGGGTACTCGCGGGCCAGCTCCGCCAGTTCCACCGCGGCCTCGGTGTGCCTGCCCAGCTCGACCTGCGCCTCCAGCCGCTTGTGCCGGGCGGCGAGCCGGAGCTGTTCGAGCCGTTCGGCGTGCTCGGCGATCTGGCCGCACGCCACGAACTCCTCGAAGGCCTGCCCCCGCCACAGGTCCAGCGCCGCGGTCAGCAGATGGTGGGCCTGGCAGGCGTCCCCGGCGGCCAGCGTGGCCATGCCCTGGTCGGCCAGCGTGCTGAACCGGGCGGCGTCCAGGCGGCCACCTGCCGCCAGCGTGTACCCGGACGGGGTGCTGACCAGATACTCCGGCCCGAGCGCCAGCCGGAGCTGGTGCACGTACTGCTGGAGGTTCCGCCGGGCCGACGACGGGGCGGCACCGTCCCAGACGATCTCGATCAGCCGCTCGGCCGACAGTGGCTGATCAGCCGCTGCGAGCAGCGCGGCCAGCAGCAGGCGCGGTTTGCGGGCCGAGCTGAGGTACACCTCCTCGGTGCCGCGCACGACCCGCAACGGCCCCAACACCTGGAACTCCACCGCCACCGACCCCCCGGACGCATCCCCTCGGGCACCCGGCGGTACGAGTCCGGGGCCCTGAGCTGGCACAGTATGCCTGCCACACCCCGGGGGTCCCGCTGTCGTCACCAAGCCTTAAGCGTGCTGTGACCAGCCAGCGCGCGGGCCGTTACCTGATCTTCCCGGCAGCCGGCCGCCGCTCGCCGCCCCGGCCCGCCCTGGTGACAGCAGAGCGGGGATCCCATAGATGACCATGCCCCGTGGGTGCGACCTCAGCGCCGATTATGGCCCGGGAACCCCGCGGCTGTCAGACCCGGCGGTCAGTCGTGCCCGAGCGTCTCCCTGGCCGCGTCCAGCACCACCGGATCCGCGCAGCCCCGGGCGTAGCCCTGGATCCGGCGGCGGATGTCCCGGCCGAGCAGCCACACCCCGATCCGCTCCGCGACCGGCCGGAGCCAGGCCGGGCGGCACCGGAAGCTGTACCGCCAGACGGCTGTCGCGTGCCCCGGCTCGGCGGCCGGCCCGAACCGCCAGCCGCCGGCGAACACCTCGAAGAACCACGGCCCGCGCACCATCTTCATGCCGACGTTGCTGGGCGGGTTGTACGACACGTACTCGCTGACCATCACGATCCCGTGCCGCGACCGGGTGAACGTGCGCACGCCCTTGCCCGGCCGGGTCGCACCGTCTGCGAAGTGCTGCTCGCGGATGAACGGATCCCAGCGGTACCGGACGGGCGCGGTCGTCTGCGACACGGCGAACGCGAGGGCCGGGGGCACCGGCACGACGACGGAGGCTTCCACAACTGGCACGGGACCATTGTGCTGCCCCGGCGGCGGCCGGTGCCTGAGGTCAGAGCTCAGCAGGTACGAGTACTCGTTCCCACCGGCCCCTGGCCCGTTTGCGGATCTGGGCGGCGAGGGCCAGGGCGTTGGCCTCGGTCAGCAGTTCCTGGAGACGGGAGCCCTCCACGGTCCGGACTTCCACCTCGCAGAGCCCCGCCGGATTACGCCGGACGAAGACAATCATCTGGTCGATACCGGTCAGGCCGTTGTGCCATGCAGCGATTTCCTCCACCCACGGAGTCTCGAACACACGCGCGAATTCCGGCAAGCCACCACGCCGGCCGGAAACATCTCCGCGACCCGCTGACCTGCTCCTGCCGATAATTCCCCCTCAGCGGCGCCGTGAGCCGGATACCGTGCGCGATCATGCACAAGAAGATCCTGCTGTTCGTCTACGACAGCTTCGCCGAGTTCGAGATCGCCGTGCTCGTCACCGCGCTCCAGGGCACCGGGCACACGCTGACCACGGTCGGCCCCACCACCCAGCCGGTGGTCTCCACCGGCCGGCTGACCATCCAGCCGGACCAGGCCGTCGCCGCCATCGACCCGGACGCCTACGACGCGCTGATCATCCCCGGCGGGTTCCCCGCCAGCCTGTTCCAGCACCCCGGCCTCACGAACCTCATCCAGGCCATGCACGCCCGGGGCAAGCTGCTGGCCGCCATCTGCGCCGGGCCGGCCCTGCTCGCCGACAGCGGCGTCCTGGACAACGCCAGCTACACCGCTTCGCTGACCCCGGACGAGGCCGCGTACGCCGCTGTCGACGGCCGGGGCACGATGCTCGCCGAAACCCTGGTCACCGATGCCAACATCGTCACCGCCACCGGGTCGAACTACCTCGCGTTCGCCGAGGAGATCCTGCGCCACCTCGACGGGGAACCTGAGGCCACCCCGCTGACCTACTTCCGCGAGCCGTCACTGCACTGACCAGCCCCCTCACGTGTGAGCTACGTGAGCAGCAGTTCCTCGACCAGGTCGCGGGGCAGGCCGTGGGTGTCGCGGAGGTACTCGAAGTCGCCGCCGGTCAGCTCGCCCCGGCGCCGGAGCCTGGACACGACCGGCCGCCCCCGGTCGAGCAGGCTGCGGAAGCGGCGTTCCTCCCCGACGAGTACTTCACGGATCGGGTACCACTCACGCGGCTGCCCGAAGTGCCCCAGGGTCTCCAGGCCCGGCTCGTCCGGCAGGTCGCCGAGCGTGAGGCCGGGGTCGTGCCGCCACAGCACGGTCAGCAGACGGCGGACCAGCCGCCGGAGGACGTACCCGCGCCCGGTGTTCGACGGCGTGATCCCGTCCCCGCACACGACCACCGAGGAACGCAGGTGGTCGCAGACGACCCGGAAGTCCTCGATCCCGAGCCCCGGCCAGAGCTGGGACACGGTCCGGGTCCACGGTTCGAACACGTCGCACTCGTAGACCGAGGACTTGCCGCCGAGCACCATCATCAGGCGTTCGAGTCCCATGCCGGTGTCCACGTTGGACTGACGGAGCGGGTGCAGGGTGTGGTCCCGCCGGCGTTCGTAGCGCATGGAGACGTGGTTCCACACCTCCACCCACCTGCTGTCGGTGCCAGGTGTGCCGACCGGTGTGCCCTCGCCCGTCCAGACGAAGATCTCGGAGTCGGGGCCGCACGGGCCGGTCGGGCCGTTGGACCACCAGTTGTCCTCACCGGTCAGCTCGACCGGCACGCCCAGCTCCCGCCAGGTGCCGAGTGACCGCGAGTCGGGTTCGAGGAGCCCGAGGCGTTCCTCGCCGCCGAACACGGTCACGTGCAGCCGGCTCTCCGGGATGCCGAAGCCGTCACGGAGCAGCTCGTAACCCCACCGGAGGCTCTGGGGCCCGTCGTAGTCCCCCAGCGACCAGGAGCCGAGCATCTCGAACACCGTCAGGTGGGTGCGGTCACCGACCTCGTCGAGATCGGTCGTGCGCAGGCAGCGCTGGACGTTGACCAGGCGGCGGCCGAGCGGGTGCCGCTGGCCCTCCAGGTACGGGGTCAGCGGGTGCATGCCAGAGGTCGTGAACAGCACCGGGTCGCCCGGCGGCGGGATGAGGGTGCTCCCGGTGATCGGCTGGTGGCCGCGCTCCCGGAAGTACTGGAGGAAAGTGTCGCGGATCTCGGAGGTACGCATGGATCTGTCCTTTTCTGTAAAGACGGAGACCAGCGCACCGGGGCATGCGAAAACCCCGGCGACCGTCTCCGGTCGCCGGGGTGTGAGAACGAGGTCAGGCAGCGGCGGCGGCCGGCGAGCAAGCAGCTCGCGCGGCAGCGCTGAATCCGAACCTGACAGTCATGCCGGCCAGCCTAGCCCCGGGCCCGGCAGCCGTCACACGAATTGCGGCTGGCCAGATCTCGCGGGTATCCGGCGCGATCACCCCTGCCGCACGCAGCCACGCGCACCGGATAGTCGAGCCATGCCAGCCGGTACACATTCCGAGATCCGCGCAGCACGCGCCGGGGACCTGCCAGAACTCGCGCTCATCTGCGCCGAGCACGCCGCGTACGAGCGGGCACCAGCAGTGCCGTCCGACCTCGCGGTACGACTCGGTGAAGCTCTCTTCGGCCAGCGGCCGAGGCTCTTCTGCCTGATCGCCGCAGAGGGGGACCGGCTGATCGGCTATGCCACCTACACGGTCGACTACTCCACGTGGGCCGGGCGGGAGTACACGCATCTGGACTGCCTCTTCGTCCGCGAGGGGCAGCGCGGCAGTGGCCTCGGGCTGCGGCTGCTGCGCGCAGTCGCGGCCGGGGCTCACGACGAACTGCAGTGGCAGACTCCACAGTGGAACGATGGTGCCCAGCGCTTCTACGAGCGGCTCGGCGCGCGGCCGTCGGCCAAGGTCCGCTACACCCTCGCCGCCAGCCAGCTCGGGGAGGAACAGGCGCAAGGGCCGCGCAAGGGTGTCAACTCCCCCAGTAATTATTAGGAAACCTTCCTGTGCGTGCTACAAGGTACTTCGATCAATGTCGATTGATTGGGGAGTGTCCTTGTGAAACAATTCCTCGCCCTCACCCTGGCCGCGGCGGCAGCACCTGCCGTCCTCTGGCCGTCACCAGCAGCCGCGGCGGCACCGGCCACAGCAGACCGTCCCAGCCCGCAGGTCCTCGCCGTGCAGGCCGCTGACCGTGCTGTGGCCAGCGGGCTCGACTCGCTGGCCAGGAGCAGCAGTTCCGAGAAGTACGACCGCAGGATGGTCACTCCCTGGGTGAACAACCTGTTCTCCGTCGCCTACGAGCGCACGTACCGTGGCCTGCCCGTCGTGGGCGGCGACGCCGTGGTGCTCGCGGACGGCACGGGGCGGGTCCGGGAGACCAGCGTGGCCTCGCGGCGGCCGATCGCGGTGTCGACGGTTCCCGGCATCGCGGCCAGTACGGCGGAGGCGACGTCCAGGAGCCGGCTGACCACTGTGGACCGGGTCGACTCGCGCCGGCTGATCGTCTACACGGTCGGCGACACCGCGCCCCGCCTCGCGTGGGAGACCGTGGTCACGGGCACGACGGCCACCGCCCCCAGCCGCCTCCACGTGTACGTGGACGCGAACGACGGTTCCGTCCTCGGGCAGCGCGACGACGTGTTCGCCGGTACCGGCCAGAGCCAGTGGAACGGCCCCAACCCGCTGGCCATCGACACCACCCGCACCGGGTCGGCGTACACCACGGCCGACCCGAACCGGCCCGGCGTCGTCTGCCAGGACTACGCGACCAAGCAGCCGTTCTCGAAGTCCACGGACACCTGGGGCAACGGCCAGGCGACGTCCAAGGAGACCGGCTGCGTCGACGTGCTCTGGTCCACCAAGAACCAGTGGGACATGCTGAAGAACTGGCTGGGCCGCAACGGCATCGACGGCAACGGCCGTGGCGTGCCGATCCAGGTCGGCCTCAACCAGGTCAACGCGTACTGGACCGGCGACCACATCGAGATCGGCCGGAACAACGCCAGCCAGTGGATCGCCGCGATGGACGTGGTGGGCCACGAGCACGGGCACGCCATCGACCAGTACACGCCGGGCGGAGCTGGCCAGGAGGCCGGGCTCGGCGAGGCGACCGGTGACATCTTCGGCGCGCTGACCGAGGCGTACGCCAACGAGCCTGCCGAGTTCGACGAGCCCGACTACCTGGTCGGCGAGGAGGTCAACCTGGTCGGGCGCGGGCCGATCCGCAACATGTACAACCCCTCGCTCGTCAACAGCGACCCGAACTGCTACTCGTCGGCGATCCCGGGCACCGAGACGCACAAGGCCGCCGGCCCGTTCAACCACTGGTTCTACCTGCTCGCCGAGGGTTCCAGCCCCGGCGGCGGCAAGCCGGACAGCCCGACCTGCAACAACACCACGGTGACCGGGGTGGGCATCCAGCTGGCCGGCAAGGTGTTCTACGGCGGCATGCTGCTCAAGACGTCCGGCATGACGTACCGGAAGTACCGGGTGACCACCCTTCAGGCAGCCAAGAACCTCGACAGCACGTGCGCCCTGCACGCGAAGACCAAGGCGGCGTGGGACGCCGTGTCGGTGCCGGCCCAGACCGGCGAGGCGATCTGCGAACCGCCGGCGAACGACTTCACCCTCTCGCTGAACCCGGCGTCCGGCAGCACCCAGCCGGGCGGCTCGCTCTCCAGCACGATCAGCACGACCACGATCAGCGGCGTCTCGCACAACGTGAACCTGACCGTCACCGGCGCGCCCGCCGGCGTCACCGCCACGATCACGCCGCCGTCGGTCATGTCCGGCGGCTCAGCGACGCTCAGCATCTCGACGACGTCCGCGGCCCCGGCCGGTACGCACACGCTGACCGTGACCGGGACGGGCAGCCGGACGCACACGGTGCAGTACAGCCTGACCATCGTCACCGCTCCCAGCGACGACTTCCTGGTCAAGGTGAACCCGAACTCCGGCACCGTCCAGGCCGGCGGCACGCTGACCACGACCGTCCAGACCACGACGGTGTCCGGCAACCCGCAGCAGGTCACGCTGTCGGCGCAGAGCCTGCCGAAGGGCGTGACGGCGACGTTCGACCCGCCCACTGTCACCTCGGGCGGTACGTCGACGCTGACGATCGCGACGGATCCCGAGGCGGCGGCCGGTGAGAGCGTCTTCGCGGTGGCCGGGGTGGCCAACTCGGGTACCAGGACCGACGGCTACACGCTCACCATCACCGGCGGGCCGATCCCGGACGACTTCTCGGTCGCGGTGAATCCGAACTCCGGTACCGTCCAGGCCGGCGGCACGCTGACCACGACCGTCCAGACCACGACGGTGTCCGGCAACCCGCAGACCATCACTCTCCAGGCGATGGAGCTGCCGAGCGGCGTCGTGGCCACCTTCGACCCGCCGCAGGTCACCTCCGGCGGCACGTCGACGCTGACGATCACGACAGCGGCCGAGACGCCACCGGGCACGAGCACGTTCGCGGTCGCCGGCACGGCCAACTCCGGCACGCGGACCGACGGCTACACCCTGACCGTCACGGACACGAACAACGACTTCTCCGTGACGCTCAACCCCACATCCGGCTCCGTCCAGGCTGGACAGTCAGCGTCCTCCGCCGTCTCCACGGCCACGACGTCCGGCAACCCGCAACTGCTGACCTTCTCCGTCACCGGAGCGCCGTCCGGTGCCACGGCGAACGTCGACCCCGGCCAGGTGACCTCGGGCGGCTCGGCGACGCTGAACGTCTCCACCAGTTCCAGCACACCCGCCGGGGTCTATCAGCTCACCGTCACCGCGACCGCAGCCAGCGGCCAGCACTCGGTGGTCTACACCCTGACGGTGACAGCCCCGCCCGGTAACTGCTCCGGCGTGCCGGGCTGGAGTTCCGGCACTTCCTACGTCCCCGGCGACCGCGTCACCCACAACGGTCACCTGTGGAACTCCACCTGGTGGTCCACCGGAGCCGAACCGGGCGCGCCCCAGTCCTGGGCAGTCTGGCAAAACGCCGGCCCCTGCTGACCGTTTGGACCCGGTGAGAGCGAATCTGGACTGCGCATCGCGGTCTCCCACGTACAACACCGGTACGAGGGAGACCGCGATGCTTGCCAGATTCGTTCTCACCGGGCCACTTCAGGTCAGATCAAGATCAGGAGAGCAAAAGCAAAGATTTTTCTGGTACCTGTTGGCAGGTGAACCCTTCATCCCTGCTCCCGATCGCCCTGGAAGCCGTGGCCCTCGGCAGCGCACTGGCCACGAAGGCCCGCCCGGAAACCGTCGTCTACAAGAACGAGAAGGACCCGGTCACGGAGGTGGACGTGGCCGTCGAGCGCACGGTCCGCGACTTCCTCCGTACCCGCACGCCGGACATCGCGTTCCTCGGCGAGGAGGAGGGCCTGACCGGCAGCGGTGACCTGATGTGGGCACTCGACCCGATCGACGGCACCGTGAACTTCGCCCACGGGCTGCCGATGTGCGCCGTCAGCCTCGGCCTGGTCCGCGAGGGCACGACGTCAGTCCTCGGCGTGGTCGACCTCCCGTTCCTCGGCGAGCGCTACTACGCCGCCGAGGGCGCCGGAGCCTTCGACATCGACGGCAACCGGCTCGTCCACCGGCCGCGCCCGCTCGCCGAGTCGCTGGTGGCCATCGGCGACTTTGCGTACGGCGACGGAGCGGACGAGCGCAACGCCTACCGGTTCGGCTTCGTGAGCCGGCTCGTGCCGCACATCCAGCGCGTCCGGATCCTCGGCAGCGCGGTCACCGACCTGGCCTGCCTCGCGGCGGGCAAGGTCGACGCCGTCGTCCTCTACAACAACACGCCCTGGGACATGGCTGCCGGTTCGGTGATCTGCCGGGAGGCCGGCCTGACGGTCGCCGACCACGACGGCACGCCACACACGATGCGCTCGAAGGCCATAGTCGCCGGAGGCGCCGAGACCGTCGCCTCCATAGTGGACCTGCTCAGCGAGCGTTGAGCCAGGCGAGACTCGCCTCGATGATGTCCGCCGGCACGGTGTGCCCGCCCTCGAACTCGTCGTACCTGACCGGGTACCCGGCGTCCTCCAGCGTTCCCGCGAGCTTGCGGCCGCAGCGCTCGATCGGGAGGATGCGGTCGGCGGTGCCGTGGGAGACGTAGAAGTCCGGCCGGCCGGTGGCGCTGGTCGGCGCGGCGAACCCGGGCGAGTAGGCCAGCACGGAGTCGAAGATGTCGCCGTTGATGATGCCGAGCGAGGCAGCGTAGGACGCGCCGTCGGAGAACCCGCCGATCGTCAGCGGCAGCGGCCCCGTGCTGGCGAGGATGCCCCGCAGTTCGGCCTCGATCCTGGCCACGTCCGGCCCGTACCCGCCGCGGATCACGTCCCAGGTCACGCCGCCGGACTTCGGGGCGTAGAGCAGCAGGCCGTGCTTGTCGGCGTGGCCGGCCAGCAGGTCCATGGCGAACTCCGCGTCCTGCGTCGCGCCGTGCAGCAGCAGGACGATCCGGCTGGGTCCGGCTGCGGGTACGTGGAGCAGGCCGCCGGGCGGCACGGCGCTGCGCCCGGCCGGGAGCGCCCGGCCTCCAGAGTGGACTGTCGCGAGGTCGAGGCGGCCGGTCTGGTTCGTCATGGGTGTTCGCGCCTTCAGCTCGGGTGGCCGGGTACACGGAAGGGAAAAGCCCACCGATGATCGCAGAGCCGGCCCCGCCGCGTCGACCACCGGGGTCCGGGGCCCGCGACGGCAACCGGCGGGCCGCAGGGCCCGGCCGCTCGCTAGGCTCAGGGCGTGACTCAGGGGACGCAGGGTTCTGGCGGCGGGGCGGCCGGCGCGGGGGCGCAGCCCGATCCGCGCCTGCTCGCCATTCGTGACGCGGCGGCCCGGATGGCGAGGTCGCTGGCCGACCCCCGGCTGCGCCGCGCGGTCAGGGAGGTGGCCGGCGGGCGGCCAGCCCACCTGATCGTCGCCGGGGCCGACGAGCCGCTCGGCGACGTGTTCCGCCGGGTCCGGCCGGACGCCGGCGTGCACGTTCTCGCGATCGAGGACCCCTCGGACCCGCTCGGCTACCGCCTGATGCGCATCGGCGGCTGACCCGCCCCCTGCATATCGACAGCAGTCGACACCTTTACCCACCCCTGATACTGCCCGGTAACCCCGTATGTATGCTCTGCGGGCCCAGGCGGCGATAGTCCGCCGCAACAGGCAAAACATGGATGACTGTCGAATACCGTCCATGTCGCACAACAAGTACCTGGGGGAAACACCGTGAGGAAGCTCATCACCAAGATCCTGGCGACCGCCGTCATCGTGCCGGCCGTCGTATTCGGCGCGGGCAGCGCGGCGTCCGCCGCCGACGGCGGCACCGTGACCTGGAAGAACAAGGCCACCGGCAAGTGCCTGGCCGGCGTGCGGGGCATCGGCATGAACGTGCTGGCCGGCTCGTGCGGCATCTACCAGTCCAAGTGGACCGAGTACAGCCAGTCGGACGGCACCTGGCTGCTGAAGGCCCAGGCCATGGACATGTGGTGCCTGGACAGCAACGCGAACGGCAGCGTCTACACGCTGAAGTGCAACGGCGGCAACTACCAGAAGTGGTACCAGACCAGCACCTCGACTGGCTGGCAGCTGAAGAACAAGGCGACCGGTCGCTGCCTGGACAGCAACGCGAACGGCGAGGTCTACACGCTGGCCTGCAACGGCGGCAACTACCAGCGCTGGGCGTAACCGCCCACGCGAGGGGGCGCTCCCAGGTTGCGGAGCGCCCCCTCTTTCATGTCACACCCGCTCCGTCGCATTTGCATCTTTTGCCGGGACGACAGCGGCGCACGTTGATGCATATCCTCCCGTGACTAGGTATCCCGACTGAGTACCAGGACGGATACCGCGCCCCTGCCGCCGGACCAGGATCGAGCTCATGGACTCCGCATCCCCTCAGGACAGCCAGCCCGACGTGGAGCTGGAAGCACCAGCCCCCAGCCCGGGCACCCGGCGCTGGCTCCTCGCGGCCCTGGCCGGCACCGTCGCGCTGGCCGTCGCCGTGGGTGGCGGCTGGCTGCTCGTCCGGAACATGTCCGGATCGGACACCAAGGACGCCTCTGCCCGGGTCGAGACCGCGTACACCGCGCCAGCCGAGCCGAGCGCGACGGCCTCACCCTCCCCCTCGGCGAGCCCGGAGCCCAGCCCGGAGCCCACGCCTTCGGCCTCACCCTCGGCCAAGCCCTCGCCGTCGGCTTCGGCGTCCAAGCGGCCGGAGCCGCCGGGCACGCCGTGCAAGCGCCAGGGCGTCCTGGCCAGCGACGCCGAGGTGCGGGCAGCGCTCAACCAGGCCGCCGACCGGATGTACTTCCCGGAGAAGGCGCCGTTCAAGGTCCCGAGGAACCTGGTGTACGCCATCGCGTACATGGAAAGCGGCTGGAACAGCGACGTGATCTCCTGCGACGGCGGCGTCGGCCTGATGCAGCTGATGCCGGACACGGTCAGCCACATGAACGAGCGGATCAACGAGCGCCCGCTGAGCCCCTACAACTACAAGGAGAACGCGACGCTCGGCGTGCAGTACCTCTCGTGGCTCACCAAGTACTTCGTGGAGAACAACCCGGCCGTCTTCCCCAAGTACGACCTCACCGACAAGCGGCTGCTCACCGCCGTGATCGCGGCGTACCAGAGCGGGCAGTCCTCCGTGACCATCAACGGCGGCCAGGTGACCGTCCGCAACCCGCAGTACGTGGAGGCGGTCATGGCCCTGATGACCAGCTGCCCCTGCCTGTGACCCCGGCCGGGCGGCACGGCACACTCACTCCCCGTGAAGACTTTTCTCGTCATCGGGATCGGGGCAGGCGACCCGGAGTACCTGACCGTGCAGGCAGCCAGGGCGATCGGCCGGGCCAGCGCGTTCCTGGTCCTGGACAAGGGCGAGGAGAAGCAGGACCTGGTCGCGCTGCGCCAGCGGATCCTCGCCGAGCACGCGACGCCCGGGCACCGGGTCACCGAGGTGGCCGAGGTGGACCGCGACCGCACCACCCCGGCCTACACCAGGGCCGTCGAGGACTGGCGCGCCCGGCGCGGTGACCTGTACGAGGACTTCATCGCGGGCCTGGCCGACGGCGAGACCGGCGCGCTGCTGGTCTGGGGCGACCCGAGCCTCTACGACAGCACCATCGCCGCGCTGGAGGACGTGCTGGCCCGGGGCAGCGTGACCTTCGAGTACGCGGTGATCCCCGGGGTGAGCGCGATCTCCGCGCTGGCGGCCCGGCACCGCATCCCGCTGAACCGGATCGGGCGGCCGTTCCAGGTGACGACGGGCCGGCGGCTGGCCGAGGGCGTGCCGGCCGGCCTCGATGACGTGATCGTGATGCTCGACGCGCACTGCACCTTCGCCCAGCTCCCCGACGCTGCCGAGTTCGACATCTACTGGGGCGCGTACCTGGGCACGCCGGACGAGATCCTGGTGGCCGGGCGGGTCGACGAGGCCGGCCCGGAGATCCAGCGGGTCCGGGCAGCCGCCCGCGAGCGCAAGGGCTGGATCATGGACACGTACCTGCTCCGGCGGAGAGACGGCTGAGAGACAGCCGACACACTTGATCTCAAGTGGACGTGAGGTAGCACGCTGACTGGCATGAACAACAAGCCAGCAGACACCGAGTCCGAGATCGCCGCCATCCGCGAGGTCGTCGCAGCCGTCGAGCACGCGCAGCGCGACGAGCAGGTCGGTGCCTTCGTCAGCCAGTTCCGTGAGGACGCCATCTGGACCACGGCGCACGGCAAGCTCCTGATCGGCAGGGACGCCATCGCCGAGTTCACCGGCACGGTGCTGCCGGGCGCGATGGCGGGCCTGGTGCCCTCGTACGAGGTCGTGCACGTGCTCTTCATCCGCCCAGACGTCGCGGCAGTGAAGGTCAGGCAGCGGTACTTCTCCCCGGAGGGCGAACTGCTGACGGACATGGGCGAGGGCACGCCGATGTACGTGATGTCCAAAGAGGACGGCCAGTGGCGTCTTACCGCCAACCAGAACACGGCCAGGCGCGACTAGCGACCGCCCAGCGGAGCCGTCAGGCCGGCGGGGGCTGGTGGCTCAGCCCCGAGCCGAGCACCGCGAAGGCTTGTTCCGTCGCGGCCAGCGCGGTGGCGCGGACGGCTGCGGGATCGTCACCAGCCACGATCCCGCGGCGGATCTCGGCGATCACGGCCCGGTGAGCGCCGGCGATCGCACCGGCCAGCACCCGGGGCAGCGCGTCGCGCGGGCCGGCCTGCCACTCGGCGGCCAGCACGTCCGCCAGCGCGGCCTCGGCCCGCTCCCCGATCGCGAGCAGCCGGGCCTGGAGCGCGGTGCTGCCGGCGACGATCCGCCAGAAGGCCGCCGCGCGCTGGTCCAGGCCCAGGGTCTCCTCCCCGCCTCTCAGGGCGCCGAGCAGGTCGTCTCGCACCGCGTCTGTCACCGGGACGCCCGCAGGCCTTGACCTGACGACCTCGGCGAGCCGCCCCTCCACCTCCGCCGCCTGGTCGAAGAACAGGTCCTCCTTGGCCGGGAAGTAGTTGAAGACGGTCGTCACCGCGACGCCGGCCGCGCTGGCGACGTCGGCCACGGTGACCCGGTCGAAGCCACGCTCCGCGAACAACCGCATGGCTGCGCTGGTCAGCGCCTCGCGCGTCCGCTGTTTCTTCTGCTCCCGCAATCCCACACCGGGAATTGTAGTGTCACTGCAAACTTGAAGTCACTATAACTTTCTGGGTACCGTTGCCGCATGGCCTTCACCTTCGGCATCTACCCCGGCGCGCTGCTCGGAGATGACACCGGGGCTGTCACCCCGGTCCGGCCCGACGACCCGGAGCAGATCGTCACCGCCCTCCGCACCCTCCAGGGGCCGGCGCCCCGGCTGCTCGTCCGGGCGTACCGGCCATACGCGCAGACCACCCCGCCCGACACGCCACCGACACCCGCGCGGCCCGGCCGGTACGCGGGCGAGGGCCGGGCACTCGACCTCGTCCTGACCTTCCGCGAGCCGACGGGCACAGTGGACGGCTGGCTGGACTTCGTCCGGGAGACCGTCCGCGGCGAAGGGCACCGGATCGGCACGCTGCAGCTGTGCGAGGAACCCAACGCCGCCCTCCCCGTACTCGACGGCAGCATCCCCGGCGTCCTCACCGCGCTGGTCGAGGGCGTGGTCGCGGCGAAGGCAGAGGCGCGGGTGCTCGGGTACCCGATCGAGGTCGGGTTCAACGCCATCCCGTCGTTCGACCCGGCCGACACGTTCTGGGAACGGCTCGGGGCCGCCGCGACGCCCGAGTTCCACGCCGCTCTCGACTACGCCGGGCTGGACTTCTTCCCTGACGTGTTCCGGCCGATCCCCGCCGGGCAGCTGGGCGCGGCCGTCACCGGCGTACTCACTGCGATGCGGAACGACTGGCTGCCCCGGGCCGGCATCGGAGCCGGCGTCCCGATCCGGATCTGTGAGCACGGCTGGCCGACCGGGCCGGACCGGCCGGAGGAACGGCAGTCCGAAGTGGTCGAGGAGGTCGTACGGACGATCGCCGGGTTGCGGGAAACGCTCGGCGTCTCCGGCTACTCGTTCTTCGCGCTCCGCGACGCCGACAGCACCGGTACCGGCCTGTTCCACCGGTTCGGCCTGCTCCGCGACGACTACACGCCCAAGCCGGCCTTCGAGACCTACGCCAAGCTGATCGCCGAGCTGTCCAGTTAGGACTCAGGTAGGCCGGCGGCCCGGCCCATGTTCGTCATCATGTACTCGAATCCGGCCGCCGTGTCCGTCAGCACGTTCGCGTAGTGCCCGAACACCTCGAAGCTGATCGCGCCGAACAGCTGCGTCCACGCGGCGACGCCCCGCAGTACCGACTCGGCGGGCACGCCCGGCATCACCAGGGCACTCATGGCTTCCGCGTCGGCGAGCAGCGGCGCGGGGGCGACGCCGGCCGGCTGGAGCTGGCCGGTGGCCGAGGCGTCGGACAGGATGCGGCCGAGGACCCGGCCCGTACGGACGGCGGCCCGGACGGTGTCGTCCGGCGCGTGGTAGCCGGGCACCGGCGAGCCGTAGAGCAGCGCGTACTCGTGCGGATGGGCCAGCGCCCACCCCCGCACCGCGTGACACACGTCCAGCCACCGCGCTATGTACCCGCTCCCGGGCCGGTCAGCAGCCTCGGCCGCCTCGCCCATCGCGTCGTACGCGTCGATGATCAACGCCGTGAGAAGCTCGTCCCGGCTGCCGAAGTACCGGTACACGGCGGAGGAGACCATGCCGAGCTCGCGGGCGACGGCGCGCAGGGACAGCCCGCTCGCCCCGTCGACGGCGAGCTGCTCGCGGGCGATCCGCTTGATCTCGGCGGTCAGCTCCGCGCGGAGGCGGCTGCGTGCGGTGGTCACGCGTTGACTTTATACGAGAGCAGTGCTCTCATAACAGAGCACTGCTCTCTCTACCCTGGGAGTCACCATGCACGTCGTCCTCGGAGCCGGCCCGGTCGGCTCGGGTACCGCAGAGCTCCTCACCGCCGCAGGCCACCGCGTCCGGGTCGTCACCCGCTCCGGCACCGCCGTACCGGGCGCGGAGGCCGTGGCGGCCAGCGCCGCCGACCCGGTAGCCCTGCGCCGGGCGACCTTCGGGGCCGAGGTCATCTACAACTGCGTCAACCCCGCCTACCACCGCTGGGCCACCGACTGGCCGCCGATCTCGAAGTCCATCCTGGACAGTGCGGCCGCGTCGGGTTCCGTGCTGGTGACGATGGGCAACCTCTACGGCTACGGGCCGGTGGACGGGCCGATGACCGAGGCGCTGCCGCTGGCCGCCGAGCACGTCAAGGGCCAGGTACGGGCCGCGATGTGGCGGGAGGCGATCGCGGCGCACGACGCGGGCCTGATCCGGTTCGCCGAGGCGCGGGCCTCGGACTTCTTCGGCCCCGGCGCGCTCGCCAACAGCCACCTCGGCCAGCGGGTCATGCCCCGGCTGTTCGGCGGCAGGGCGCTCACGGTGATCGGGTCGGCCGACCAGCCGCACACCTGGTCGTACCTGCCGGACGTGGCCCGCGCGATGGTGGCCCTCGGCACCGACCAGCGCGCGTGGGGCCACGCCTGGCACGTACCGTCAGCGGCCCCCGCGACCCAGCGCGAGATGATCGGCAGGTTCGCGGCAGCGGCCGGCGTACCGGCCCCGAAGGTCTCCGTGCTGCCCAGGCTCGCACTCCGCGCCGCTGGCCTGTTCAACCCGCAGGCCCGCGAGATCGCCGGCATCCTCTACCAGTTCGACCGGCCGTTCGTCATGGACTCCTCGGCCGCGACGCGCGCGCTGGGCCTGACCGCGACCCCGGCGGACGCTGCGGTCACCGGGCACGTCGCGTGGTGGAGAAACCGGTTGCCCGCCGTCTGACGCCACTGTTCTACTGGCCGGAGTACCCACGTTCTGAGGAGCACCATGCGAACTGCAGTCATGTCCAACCAGGTCACCGTTGCCTACGTCAAGGACTTGACTGTTGAACTCTCTGAACTTGGGAATCCTCGCGCACGTCGACGCCGGTAAGACCAGCCTCACCGAGCGGCTGCTGCACGCCGCCGGTGTCATCGGCGAGGTCGGCAGTGTCGACGACGGCAGCACCCAGACCGACTCCCTCGCGCTGGAACGCCAGCGTGGCATCACCATCAAGTCCGCCGTGGTCTCGTTCGCCCTCGGCGGCACCACCGTCAACCTGATCGACACGCCCGGCCACCCCGACTTCATCGCGGAGGTCGAGCGGGTCCTCGGGGTTCTCGACGGCGCGGTGCTGGTGGTGTCCGCTGTGGAGGGCGTCCAGCCGCAGACCCGCATCCTGATGCGCGCGCTGCGGCGGCTGGCCATCCCCACCCTGGTCTTCGTGAACAAAGCCGACCGCCGGGGTGCCGATCCTGACCGCGTCCTGCGCGAGATCAGCACGAAACTCGGCGTGCCTGCCGCGCCCATGACCACAGTGGACGCCCCGGGCACGCCCGGCGCCCAGATCAGCGCCATCCTGCCCGGCGGCCCGCTCACCGAGGTGCTGGCCGAGCAGGACGACGAGATCCTTTCCTGGTACCTGGAGGGCGAGGCTGCCCCGCGACAGCGGCTGCTGGCCGCGCTCCGGGAGCAGACGGCGAAGGGGCTGGTCTGCCCGGTGTACACCGGCTCGGCGATCACCGGAGCCGGCGTGGACCTGCTGACCAGCGCGATCCGCGACCTGCTCCCCCCAGCAGCTGGCGAGGCGGACGGGCCGGTGTCCGGCACGGTGTTCAAGGTGGATCGTGGCGCGGCCGGCGAACGGCTCGCGTACGTGCGGATGTTCGGCGGCACGCTCCGGACCCGTGACCGGCTGCCCCAGGGCCGGGTCACCGGGATCGACCTGTTCAGCGAGGGCAAGGCCGCCCGGGCCACGGCCGTGCGGGCCGGGCAGATCGCGATCGTGCGCGGGCTGGCCGGCATCCGGATCGGCGACACGATCGGCGAGGTACCCGCGCGGGGAGCCGCCCGCCAGTTCGCCGCGCCCAGCCTGGAGACGGTGATCGAGCCCGGGTACCCGGGGGCGCGCGGCGCGATGCTCGCGGCCCTCGCCCAGCTCGCCGAGCAGGACCCGCTGATCAACCTGCGGCAGGACGACGAGCGGCAGGAGGTGCACGTCTCGCTGTACGGCGAGGTGCAGAAGGAGGTCATCGAGGCGACCCTGGCGTCGGAGTACGGCGTGCCGGTCACGTTCCGGGAGAGCACGACGGTGTGCGTGGAACGGGTGGCCGGTACCGGCGAGGACTTCGAGATCATCGCGAAGGGCGACAACCCGTTCCTCGCGACGGTCGGTCTGCGGGTCGAGCCGGGCCCGGAAGGGTCCGGCGTCACGTACCGGCTGGGCGTCGAGCTCGGTTCCATGCCGATGGCGTTCATGACGGCCGTGGAGAGCACCGTGCGCGAGACGCTGGGCCAGGGCCTGCACGGCTGGCAGGTCATCGACTGCGTGGTGACCCTGACCCACTCCGGGTACTTCGCCCGGCAGAGCCACTCGCACGGCACCTTCGACGCGAGCATGTCCAGCACGGCCGGCGACTTCCGCAACCTCACGCCGCTGGTGCTGATGGACGCGCTCCGCCGGGCCGGTACCCGGGTGCACGAGCCGATCCACGAGTTCTGGCTGGAGATCCCGGGCGAGAGCCTCAAGCCGGTGCTCCAGGTGCTCGCCCGGCTGCGCGGCACGCCACGGGTGTGCGAGCCGCGCGGCACCGGGTACCTGCTGGAGGGCGAGATCCCCGCAGCCCGCGTCCACGAACTCCAGCAGCAGCTGCCGACCCTGACCAGCGGCGAAGGCGTCCTGGACTCCGTCTTCTCCCACTACCAGCCGCTCCAGGGCGAGCAGTGGACCCGGCCCCGCACCGACCACAATCCCCTCAACCGCAAGGAGTACCTGCGGGCACTGCGGCAGGGAGCGTGAACACGTTGCCTGGGCGACGGAACACCTGGGCATGTGCTGCGGCCGGGCCTGCGCGTGGCAGGCCCGGCCGTCGTACTGGCTGCGGGATCAGGTGTCCAGGTGGCAGGTGCCGCAGGCGGCGCGGCGGCGGAGGTAGTAGGCGTAGGCCGCCGCGATCAGGCAGAGGCCCCACAGTGGCCAGAGGGCGGCTGGCCCGCTGATCAGCAGGTGCTTCGTGTCGCCCCAGTGCTTGATGATCCCCAGGATCATGGTGTTGCCCGCCGCGATCACCGACAGGCCGACCAGGGTGGCAGGAACGACCGCGAGCGTGATGGGCACGCGCTTGCCGCGCATGCCGAGCATCCACCGGGGGAAGACCTCGCCCCAGCGCTGCACGAGACCGAGCGTGAGGATCGAGCCGCCGACCCCGAAACTGCCGAGCAGCGCGCCAGCCAGCCAGATACCCGGTGCCTCGGCCTCCAGTGACCGAAGTTCCTCGCTGCTGAACCCGTATGGGATGCCAAGGAACCAGGCCCAGCGGGTGAGTGCGTAGAGCACCGGGATGATCGCCGCCGTCCACGCCGCCCACAGGCCCCAGCGGGCCGCGCGGGCCCGGCTGACGAACCCGAGTTCCGTCGCCCGCCCGCAGTCGTCGCACGCCAGCCGCCGGCGCCGGTTGGCCTTGGTCGCGGTGAGCGCGAACAGCAGGCCGCCGAGCAGGCACAGGAACAGGTTCACGACCGGCCAGGGCAGGAAGTCCATGAACGAGATGTGCCGCGCGTACCCGAGCGGCCAGATGACCGGCAGGACCAGGAACCTGCCGAGCGCCACGAGCGGCCGGTAGTCCTGGATGACGACGACGAGCAGAGCCGCGTACCCCCAGGCCACCCCGATGAGTGCCTTCGGTGGCCTGGCCGCCCTGGTCAGTACGAGCGCTGTGACGAGCCCGGCCAGGCCGAGTACGGCGATCAGCGGCCCGCCCACCTCCGCGCCTAGCCGGCCCGGAACCGTCGCGTCCCGCACGGCGACCTCCGGGTCGCCGTACCCGAACGGGAAGCCCGGGCCGCCGAGCGCCCAGATCACGCCGAGGACGGCGTAACAGGCCGCCCACGCTGCTGTCAGGTACCCCTGCACGTTCTTCATACCCACAACACTCGTCGCCCGGAGCCTTGCAGACGATCTGCCAAAAGGCAGAAAGCCAGGCCGGGGACGGGGCGGGGTATGCCGAACGGGTTAGAAGAGCGCGCGGGTCCCGCCGCCCCAGTACGGGGCGTTCCACCGCTGGACCGGCCCGGTGTACCCGCCGCCGGCCTTCGGGGTGAGCGTGAAGAGCGCCTGGTGGCTGCCGCCGTAGTCGTAGAACAGCGCGAGGTCGTCGCGTCCGTCCTTTGCGGTGTACGCCCCCGCCGCCAGGAACTTCGTGCCGCCGCCCCAGACCGGGCCGTCCCACATGGTCTTCAGCGCGCCCTGTGGCGTGAGACTGAAGGCTGCGATGTGCCCGCCGCCGTAGTCGTAGAACAGCGCGAAGTCCGTCTTGCTGTCCCCGTCGAAGTTGCCGGACTGGACGAACTTCGTGCCACGACCCCACTGCGGCGCGTCCCACAGGGTGGACGGCCCTTCGAAGTAGCTGCCGTTGGGACCTGCGGTCAGGGCGAAGGTCGCCACGTGACCGTCACCGTAGTCGTAGAACAGCCCCAGGTCGGTCCGGCCATCGCCG
Source organism: Longispora albida DSM 44784 (assembly GCF_000379825.1). Lineage (GTDB taxonomy): Bacteria > Actinomycetota > Actinomycetes > Mycobacteriales > Micromonosporaceae > Longispora > Longispora albida. The sequence continues at coordinate 5,781 of NZ_KB903817.1, read as the reverse complement.
TTGAAGTCACCGGCGGACATCGCACGCGTGCCGGAACCCCAGGTGGACAGGCCCAATCCTGCGTTCCTGACCCCGCCGTCCGGTTGGACCAGCAGGGCGTCGATCTGCACCCAGCTGCTGTCCAGCTGGCGGAAGATGGCGAAGTCGGTGCGGCCGTTCCCGTCGAAGTCACCCGTGCTGGCGAACCTGAGCTGGCCCCAGTAGTCACCTCCCCACCACACCGGCTTCGGTGCGCCGAAGCCCCCGCTGCCGTTCGAGGTCATGGTCAGGAAGGCCAGGCCCTCCACGCCGAAGTCGTAGAGGAAACCGAGATCGGCCTTGCCGTCGCCGTTGAAGTCCCCGGCCGTGACAGACCTGGTTCCCTTGCCCCAGGCCTTGTCCTCCCAGCGCAACGTCACCGGTCCCAGGCCGCCATCGAGGCCGTCCATGCCCCAGAGCGCGACGTGACCGTTGCCGTAGTCGTAGAACATCGCGACGTCGGCGCGCCCGTCGCCGTTGAAGTCAGCCTTGAACTGGCTGGAGCCAGGCAGAAGTGTCCCCTGTGGATGCTCCGGCCCCACGGAGACGCTGTCGCCGCCGGTGTCGGTGGTCGTGCCGTCCGTGGTGGAGATCGAGGCGAAGTACGACCCGGGCTTGGCGTAGGTGTGTGTCCTGTTCGGCAGCTGAGCCGAGGCGGTCTTTCCGTCGACGAGCGGCGGGACGGCGATGTCCAGCGTCTCCTTGGTCCCGTCGCCCCAGTCGTAGGTCACCTTGATCGTGACGGTGCCCCAGCTTGCCGTGTACGAGACGTCCGACCACTCGGCCGTCAGCCCGCCAGCGGACTTCACCGGCCGGACGAAACCCTCGCTGAACTGGTAAGCCGTGTACGAGGCTTCGTACGCGCCCCGGTCGTGATGTCCCACGCCGGTGCCCGTCGCCTCGGGCACGTTGGGGTTGCGGACCCGTGCCCTGCCCGGGAGGTCCGTGCCGAGCTGGCCCGGCGCGAGCGCGTCGGCGGAGTCGATCAGCTCGTGCGGGATCACCGAGGCCGGGAGCCGCGCGATCATGACGTCAGCCTGGCCCTGGCCGGTCGCGGCCTGGAACTCCGCCGCTGTCCGGTAGACGCCTCCGCCCCACGAGTAGACCGGGCTGTCCTGGCGCTCCAGTGCGTTGTACCTGGCCGTGGTCTGCACCGCGCTGCTGGCGTCGACAGTCAGGAACGGAGCCTGGATCGACTCTTCCTCCGTCCGGAAGACGTTGTTCGCCAGGAAGGCCCCGGAGGACGCGCCGGACAGGGTGAGCGCCCCTTGGATCGCGCTGATCGTGTTGCTGGTGATGACGGCCCTGGGGCTGTCCCGGACAACAACGGGAAGCGGTCTGGCGGAGTAACCACGCACGGCGCTGGTCGAGAGAACAGCATCCGCCGCTCCGTCGAACACGATGCTCCGGTGCGAGTATGTCCGCTGCACCCTGACCCGGTCTCCGGTGACCAGCAGCGCCGTGACCAGGTAAGCCCGGTCGACGAACACGTCGTCCCCGGCGATCAGGCTGCTGCCGTTCCCGGTGGACCAGAGGTCGAGGCGCTCGATCCGGATGTGGTTCACCCCGGCCGGGATGGTCAGCCCGCCGTCCTCCAGATAGATCCGTGACCGCTGGGGCGCCTCGATCGTGATGGGTGCCGCCGCGGTGCCGGAGCGCTTGAACGTCAGCGAACCCGCCTTGTGGATGTGCCCCAGGAGCCGGACCGTCTGGCCGGGCTGGGCCGCGTCCACCGCAGGCTGGACCTTGCAGAACGGCCTGAACTGGTCAGTGCCCGGCCCGGTGTCCGAACACGACGAGGATTCGCTGTTCACGTACAGAATGGTGCTGACCGGCTCTGCGTGTGCTGTTGTGGCTGGTAACGCCAGCGCGGCCACAGCCAGTGCTGTCAGGGTGCCCAGTCGTTTCATCTCGCTCCTGCCTGCGTGTGCGACACGCGGATTATTCACGTGCCCGCCGACGGAGTGCCACCCCGGCGAAAGTGGCACTTGCGTCGATGTCCGTCAGGCTCAGACGTTCTGGTGGCAGGTGACGCAGGCGGGCCGGCGGCGGAGGTAGTAGGCGTAGGCAGCGCCGATCAGGGCCAGCCCCCACAGTGGCCAGAGCACCGAGGGGCCGATGATCGCCAGGTGCGCCGGGTCGCCGAGGTGCCGGAAGAAGCTGATGATCATGGTGTTGCCCGCCGCGATGACCGCGAGGCCGACGACGGTCGCCGGGATCACCGCGAGCTTGATCGGTACCCGCTTGCCGCGCAGGCCGGGCATCCACCGGGGGAACACCTCGCCCCAGCGCTGCACGAGACCGAGCGTGAGGATCGAGCCACCGACCCCGAAACTGCCCAGCAGCGCGCCGGCCAGCCAGATACCGGGTGCCTCGGCGCCGATCGCCTTGAGCTCGGCGGCGCTGAAACCGAACGGGATGCCGAGGAACCACGCCCAGCGGGTCAGCGCGTACAGGACCGGGATGACCGCGGCCACCCACACTGCCCACACGCCCCAGCGGGCGGCGCCGGCCCGGGTGGTGAGGCCGTGGTCGTGCCCGCCGGTCCGCCCGCAGCCGGGGCACGCCTGGCGGCGACGGCGGCTGGCCCGGATGGCCGTCGCGACGAAGAGGGTGCCGCCGGCCAGGCACGAGAACAGGTTCAGTACCGGCCAGGGCAGGTAGTCGGTGACGCTGATGCTCTTCGCGTAGCCGAGCGGCCAGAGGATCGGCAGTTCCAGCGCGCGCCCGATCGCGACCAGCGGCCGCATGTCCTGGATCACCGCGATGAGGAGTACCCCGTATGCCCAGCCAGCGCCGATGATCCAGCGGGCCGGCCTGGCCGAGCGGGCCATGACGAGCGCGGCTGCGGCGCCGGTCAGGCCGAGTACCGCGATCACCGGGCCGCCGGCCTCCGCGCCCAGCCGGCCCAGGACGGTGCTGTCGCGCACCCCGGGGTCGGGGTCGCCGTACCCGAACGGGAAGCCCGGGCCGCCGAGCGCCCAGATCACGCCGAGGACGGCGTAACAGGCCGCCCACGCTGCTGTCAGGTACCCCTGCACGTTCTTCATGTCCACTACGCTCGCCGCCCGTGATCTTGCAGACCATATGCCGAATGGCAGAAGAGCCGGGCGTGGCCGGAGGCTGGGTACGCCGATCGGCAGAGCGGGCCCGGGAAGTGGATCTTTAGGCTGGAGGCATGAGACCGAGTGCGAGGCGGTACTGGCTGGCCGGTGGAGTGGCCGGCCTGACCATGCTCGGTGGCCTGGCGCTGGCGCCGCTGGCCGGGGCGCTGACGGCCGTCCCGCTGGCCGTGCCGGTGGCCGCGGTGGTGTGGCTGGCCGTCTCCGGCGACCGGCAGCGCCTGCTGTGGCCGGTCGGTGTGGCCGGGGCGGTGTCGGTGGCCTGCACGGTGCTGTTCCTGCTCGGGAAGCCAGGCGGTGACGAGCGCGGTGCCCTGCTGGGCATGGTGGAGGTGGCCGCGCTGCTGCTGCTCGCGACGGCAGCCATCCGGTGGGCTCCGGCGCGGCTGGTGTCGGCGTGGGCCGGGCTGGCCGGGCTGGCGGAGTCGCTGTGGATCCTGCGTTACATGACGCAGCAGCCCGGCGTCTCGCCACTGGAACTCGTCGCTGGCTGTGCACTGTGGTCGGTGCCACTGGCCGGGGCCGCGATCGCCGGCGGGTATCCGAGGCTGGCCGAGTACCGGCGGGAGCGGGCTGTCACGGAAGCCCGGCAGGAGCAGCGGCTCGCGCTGGCCGCCGACCTCCACGACTACGTGGCCCACGACGTGAGCGGCATGGTCGCCCTGGCCCAGGCGGGCCGGATGGTCGCGGCCACCAACCCGGAAGCACTGGCCGGCCTGCTGGAACGCATCGAGGAGGCCGGCCAGCACGCGCTGACGGCGATGGACCGTGCGGTCGGGACGCTGCGGACCGGCGAGGGGGCCCGCGAGCCGGTACCGGGGCTGGAGGAACTGCCGGGGCTCGTGGAGCGGTTCGCTCAGGAAGGTACCGGGAAGACAGACCTTGATTTTGATCTTGAGGGTGACGTGCCCAGGGACGTGGGCAGCACGGCCTACCGGATCGTCGTCGAGGCGCTGACCAACGTGCGGCGGCACGCTGCGGGAGCGACGGCGGTGCGGGTGAGCGTGAGAAGAGAAGGCGAGATGGTCAGAGTGTCCGTTGCGGACAGTGGTGGCGCGGGGACACCGCGCGCGGAGGGCGGCTCGGGACTGGCCGGGCTCACGGAACGAGTCGGACTGCTCGGCGGCACGCTGGAAGCCGGGCCAGAGGGCAGCGGCTGGCGGGTCAGCGCGGCCCTGCCGGGAAGGACACGGGCATGACCACGCGGATCGTGATCGCCGACGACCAGGAGAACGTCCGGATCGGATTCCGGCTCGTGCTCGACGCTCAGCCGGACATGACCGTCGTCGGCGAGGCAGCCAGCGGCGACGCGGCCCTCGACCTGGTCAGGCACCTCAAGCCGGACGTGCTGCTCGCCGACATCCGCATGCCGGGCCTGGACGGCATCGAGGTCACCCGGCAGCTGGCGGACGATCCGGCCAGGGTCATCGTGGTCACGACCTTCGAGCAGGACGACTACGTGCGGGCCGCGCTGGGCCACGGCGCGAGCGGCTTCCTGCTGAAGCGGTCAGGCCCGGCGCTGCTGGTGGAGGCGGTCAGGGCGGCGATGCAGGGCGACACGCTGATCAGCCCGCAGCTCACTGTCCGCCTGCTCCGCCAGCTCAACCCCTCTCCTGCGGTACCGGAGGAGGCAGCCTCCGTCACGAGCCGCGAGCTGGAGATCATCAGGCTGGTCGCCCAGGGCGCGACCAACACGGAGATCGCGGCGGAACTGTTCATCACGGCGGGCACCGTGAAGACCCACCTGGCGAACATCCAGGCCAAGCTCGGCGCGCGCAACCGGGTCGGCATCGCGGCCTGGGCCTGGTCACACGGCCACGCCTAGAGGTCCTTCGTCAGGGTCTCGAAGCGCAGGCCGGCCACGAGCGGCTCGCCGAACCGCGCCTGCCCGTACGGGAACGGCGTGAACTCGCCCGTGCGGTGGTAACCCCGGCGCTCGTACCAGGCGATCAGCTCCTCCCGGACCGAGATCACCTTCATCTCCATGCGCTGGGCACCCCAGGTCTCCGCCGCGTACCGCTCCGCGGCGGCGAGCACGGCCGCGCCGATCCCGGAGCCCTGAAGCACTGGGCGGACGGAGAACATGCCGAAGTAGGCGGCGTCGCCCTGGTGCTCGAGTTCGCAGCAGGCCAGGACCTCGCTGCCCTCGGACTCGGCGACCAGGACCACTGTGGACGGCTTGGCGAGGAGCGCGGCGACGTCGGCGGCGTCGGTGCGCTGCCCGCCGATCAGGTCGGACTCCGTCGTCCAGCCCTCCCGCCCAGAGTCGCCACGGTAGGCGGAGTTGACCAGGTCAGCGATGGCTGGCGCGTCGGCGGGCGTCGCGGGCCGGAGTTCGGTGTGCGGCACACCCGAACTCTAGATGTTCTGTCCCGTGAGGTTGGGGATGCGGCTGGCTGGTGGGTGGCCGCCGAGTGCGGTGTGTGCTCGGTGGTGATTGTAGGTGTGGAGGAAGCCGGCGAGGGCTGTCCGGCGTTCGGTTTCTGACTGGTAGGGGCGGGCGTAGGCCCATTCGTCGGCCAGGGTGCGGTGGAAGCGTTCGACTTTGCCGTTGGTTTGCGGCCGGTAGGGCCGGGTGCGTTTGTGCTGGATCCCGGCGGTGGCCAGAGCTTCGCGCCAGGACGTGGACCGGTAGGCGGAG
>NZ_KB903816.1 GCF_000379825.1 Longispora albida DSM 44784 | reverse complement strand
TGACTGGTACTAATAGGCCGAGTGGCTTACCCAGCACCGCAATCAAGAATGTTTCGCGTCCACTATCCGGTTCTGGAAAAACAACCACCAAACCATCGGGGTTCACCAGCAGGTGAGAACCCGGACCAGGTTTGGGGTTGGTTCCGCAGGGTTACGGCGGTCATAGCGAAGGGGAAACGCCCGGTAACATTCCGAACCCGGAAGCTAAGCCCTTCAGCGCCGATGGTACTGCCCCGGGGACGGGGTGGGAGAGTAGGACACCGCCGGACATACATTCAGAAGCAGGCCCGACCACAATGTGGTCGGGCCTGCTTCTGTTTCTGCGTTGGGGGCCTACTTGCCGAGGAGGCAGAAGGGGTGGCCTGCGGGGTCGGCGTACACGCGCCAGCCGGATGAGGTGTCCAGGAGGGTGGCGCCGAGTTCGAGTACCCGGGTGTCGGCTGTGGGCATGTCGGCGACGTGGATGTCCAGGTGGAACTGCTGGGGGTGCTCGGGGTCGGGCCAGCGGGGCGGCTGGTGGTTCTCTGCGCGCTGGAAGGCCAGTACGAGGCCGGACGGGGTGTGCAGGGTTACCCAGTCGTCGTCGAGCCTCCAGCGCGGGTCTGGCTGGTTGATGGTGCCGCCGAGGAGCTCGCGGTAGAAGGCGCCGAGGGCGTGGGGGTCCGGGCAGTCGAGGACGACGCAGTCGAGGGTGCCGAGCATGGGTACCTGTATCCCTTGAGACGAAAGAAGAGCCAGCCCCCGGGGTGGGGACTGGCTCAGGGTAGTACCGAAGAAAAGGGTTTCGGGGTTAGATCGGGTCGCCGACCTTGACCTGGGGCTTGGGCATGCGCAGCTTGCGGAAGGTGATGGAGCGCATGACGGCGTACATGAAGAGGCCGGCCTTGCCCTGGGTGGTCTTCGGGAAACGCTCCCAGACGAGCTTGCGGACCTTGCGGGACAGGACCACCGCGTCGATGACGAAGAGGACCGCCACGGCGAGCCACAGCATCTGGGAGATCGACTGGACCGGGCGGGGCCAGACCGGGTTGGTGCCGACCAGGATCAGGAGCGCGGCGGCGAAGAACCAGGTACCGACGTTGCGGCGGGAGTCGACGATGTCGCGGGCCAGGCGGCGCTCCGGACCCTTGTCCCGGGGCAGGAGGTACTTCTCGTCGCCGCGGAGCATGCCAGCGCGTTCCTCGGCGCGGTCGGCCATCCGGACCTCGCGGGCACGCTTGGCGGCTTCACGGCGGTTGGCTGGCGGCGGCTCGGGTGCCTTGCGGCCCTGGACGCTGCTGCGCTTCGGGGTGGGGCGGCCCTTGCCTGGGGTACGGCCCTTGACGCCGGCCTGGGCCTCTGGCTGATCCGGGGTCTCCACGGTGACCTCTGCCTCGGGCTCGGCGGACTGGGTGCTGTTGCGACGGAACACTCTCGGGACACACTTTCTCGCGGACAGCAAATGGCTTGCATCGACTGTAGCCGAAGTCGGGTAGGTGCTGCTCAGCTCGGGCGTTCGGTACGGGCACCGAGTGCGGCGAGTTTGCCTTCGAAGTCCTCGTAGCCGCGGACGATGTAGTGGTCGACGCCGTACACGCGGGAGGTGCCCTCGGCGGCCAGGGCCGCGATCACGTGGCTGAACCCGGCCCGCAGGTCGGGGATCTCCAGGTCGGCGGCGTGCAGCTTGCTCGGCCCGGCGATGACGGCCGAGTGGAGGAAGTTGCGCCGGCCCCAGCGGCACGGTGTACCGCCCAGGCACTCGCGGTAGAGCTGGATGTTGGCGCCCATCGTGCTGAGGGCCTGGGTGTAGCCGAAGCGGCGCTCGTACACGGTCTCGTGGACGATGGAGAGGCCGCGGGCCTGGGTGAGCGCGACGACGAGCGGCTGCTGCCAGTCGGTCATGAAGCCGGGGTGCACGTCGGTCTCGAGGGCGACGGCGCGCAGCTCGCCGCCCGGGTGCCAGAACTTGATGCCCTCGTCGAGGACCTCGAAGGCGCCGCCGATCGAGCGGTACGTGTTGAGGAAGGTCATCATGTCGGGCTGGCGGGCGCCGGCGACCATGACCTCGCCGCGGGTGGCGAGGGCTGCCGCTGCCCAGCTGGCGGCCTCGATCCGGTCGGTGATGGGCCGGTGGCTGTAGCCGCCGAGCCGGTCGACGCCCTCGATCTCGATCACGCGGTTGGTGTGTACCTGGATGATCGCGCCCATTTTCTGCAGGATGCAGATCAGGTCGATGATCTCGGGCTCGACGGCGGCGTTGCGCAGCTCGGTGACGCCCTCGGCCAGGACGGCCGTGAGCAGGACCTGCTCCGTGGCGCCGACGGAGGGGTACGGGAGTTCGAACTTGGTGCCGCGGAGGCGCTCGGGTGCTGTGAGGTGCAGGCCGTCGGGGGTCTTGTCGATGACGGCGCCGAACTGGCGGAGCGCTTCGAGGTGGAAGTCGATCGGCCGGTCGCCGATCTTGCAGCCGCCGAGGTCGGGGATGAAGGCGTGGCCGAGCCGGTGGAGCAGCGGGCCGCAGAGCAGGATCGGGATCCGGCTGGAGCCGGCGTGCACGTTGATCTCGTCGGTGCTGGCCCGCTCGACGTTCGCCGGGTCGAAGACGAGCTCGCCTTCGGGGCCGGTGCTGACCCGGACGCCGTGGATCTCCAGCAGGCCGCGGATCACCTTGACGTCGCTGATGTCCGGTACGTCGTAGAGGCGGCTGACCCCGGTGCCGAGCACCGAGGCCACCATCGCCTTCGAGATCAGGTTCTTCGCGCCCCGGACCCGGACTTCGCCGCGCAGCGGGGTACCGCCGTGCACGACGAGGGCATTGCCGGCCACAGATCCTCCACCGGGGTTGACGACACGCTGAATGCGCAGAACACGCGGAACTTGCACCCTACTACGGGAGTGCGAGCATCCGGTCGAGCGCCGTGCGGGCGTGCTTGGCGGTGTCGTCGTCCACGGTGATGACGTTGGGGACCCGGCCGGCCACCAGCTCCTCCAGGGCCCAGACCAGGTGGGGCAGGTCGATGCGGTTCATGGTGGAGCAGTAGCAGACGGTCTTCTCCAGGAACATGACCTCCTTGTCCGGGTGGGCGTTGGCCAGCCGCCGGACGAGGTTCAGCTCGGTGCCGATGGCCCACGTGGAGCCGGGCTCCGCCGCGTCGAGCTTGCGGATGATGTACTCCGTCGAGCCCACGTAGTCGGCTGCCTGCACGACGTCGTGGCGGCACTCCGGGTGCACCAGGATGTTCACGTCGGGGCGCAGGGCGCGCATGTCCTCGACGTTCTGGAGGGTGAACCGGCCGTGCACGGAGCAGTGGCCGCGCCACAGGATCATCTTCGCGTCGCGGAGCTGCTGCTCGGTGAGGCCGCCGTTCGGCTTGTGCGGGTCGTACAGGACGCAGTCGTCGAGGGTGAGGCCCATCTCGAGGACGGCGGTGTTGCGGCCGAGGTGCTGGTCGGGCAGGAAGAGGACCTTCTGGCCCTGCTCGTAGGCCCAGTCGAGCGCGCGCTTGGCGTTGGACGAGGTGCAGACCACGCCGCCGTTGCGGCCGACGAAGCCCTTGATGTCGGCGGAGGAGTTCATGTAGGTGACGGGGACGGTCTCCCCGGCGATGCCGAGGTCGGCCAGCAGGTCCCAGCAGTCCTCGACCTGGCCGAGGACAGCCATGTCGGCCATCGAGCAGCCAGCTGCCAGGTCGGGCAGGACGACCTGCTGCGCCGGGCCGGTGAGGATGTCGGCGGACTCGGCCATGAAGTGCACGCCGCAGAACACGATGTACTCGGCGTCAGGCCGGGCGGCCGCCTGCTGGGCGAGCTTGAACGAGTCACCGGTCACGTCGGCGAACTGGATGACCTCGTCGCGCTGGTAGTGGTGGCCGAGGATGAACACCCGGTCGCCGAGCGCGGCCTTGGCGGCCTCGGCCCTGGCGACGAGTGTCGGGTCGCTGGGGGCCGGCAGCTCGCCGGGGCAGTCCACGCCCTTCTCGGAGCCTGGGTCGGTGCCCCGGCCGAGGAGCAGCAGCGCTGTCGCGGTCGGTGAGGGTTCCTGCCACTGAGACATGCACTAATCCTGCCACGCAGGTTCGGATGCCGAGATTGCCGTGTGCGGATTGTCATCCGTGGTTGGTTGACACTCTGTCAAGGCGGGTTGTGACGCTGGGAGACTGCTGGGATGCGTGTTGTTGTGTGCCCCGATAAGTTCGCTGGCTCGCTGAGTGCTCCGGAGGTCGCTGCGGCGATCGCTGCGGGATGGGCGTCGGTCTCGCCTGGGGACGAGCTGGTGTGCCGGCCGCTGGCCGATGGCGGTCCAGGATTTCTGGCGGTACTGGGCGGGCTCGGCGGGTCGGTTCTTGACGTCGGGTCGGTGGATCCGCTGGGGCGGCCGGTGGGTGCGCAGGTGCTCCTGGTGGGGGAGACGGCGTACGTCGAGAGCGCTCAGGTGTGCGGGTTGCATCTGCTGGCCGAGGGGGAGCGCGATCCGAAGGTGACGAGTTCCTTCGGGCTGGGGGTGCTTGTCCGGGCTGCTGTGGCGGCGGGGGCGCGTGAGGTTGTCGTCGGGCTCGGCGGGTCGGGTACCAACGACTGTGGTGCCGGGATGCTGGCGGCGCTGGGGGCTCCGCCTGTGGACGCCGCCGGGGAGGTACTGCCGCCGGGCGGGGCCGCGCTGAGCCGGTGCGCTGGGCTGGGCGGGGCTGTTGATCTCGGGGGTGCGCGGCTGGTGGCCGCGACGGATGTCGACAGTCCGCTGCTGGGGCTGCACGGGGCGAGCAACGTGTACGGGCCGCAGAAGGGGGCTTCACGGTCGGATGTGCTCCTGCTGGATGCCGCCCTGGGTGCTTATCGCGGAGTACTGAATAAGGCTTTTGGGTCTGATCTTGATCTTCCTGGTGCGGGGGCGGCTGGGGGGATCGGAGCGGCGATCTTCGCGCTGGGCGGGCGGCGGGTCGCGGGGTTCGGGCTGGTGCGGGAGCTGACCGGGCTGGACGCGGCGATCGACGGCGCCTCGCTCGTGATCACAGGTGAGGGGTCCTTCGACGCGCAGTCGCTGCGCGGGAAGGTCGTGTCTGGGGTGGCGGAAGCGGCTGCCGAGCAGGGTGCGCCGTGTGTGGTGATCGCCGGGGTCTCGACGGTCGGCAGGCGTGAGGCGGCCGCTGCGGGTGTCACGGAGATCTATTCGCTGGCCGAGCATTTCGGGGACGCCGGGCGGGCGCTGAGCGAGGCGGCTGACGGGCTGCGCGCGCTGGGCGCACGGGCAGCTGGGCAGTGGTCCAGGTAGTGGCGGACGTAACTCGGGGGAGTGGGCGTGGCGGCGCTGGGTGTGCGAACATGGGAAATACCGCTCCTGTGCTTGTCGTTGCAGGGGTTGGACCTATAAGCAGGCACGCCAGGGAGCACCACGTGACCACTGAGACCACCGAGACCAAGGCCGATGGCGTCATCGTCACCGACGCCGCCGCTGGCAAGGTCAAGGCGCTGATCGAGCAGGAAGGCCGCGACGACCTGCGGCTGCGGATCGCGGTGCAGCCGGGCGGCTGCTCGGGCCTGCGCTACCAGCTCTTCTTCGACGAGCGTTCGCTCGACGGCGATGTCGTCCACGAGTACGACGGCTTCGAGGTCGTCGTCGACCGGATGAGCCTGCCGTACCTGGCCGGCGCGTCGATCGACTTCGTGGACAAGATCGACCAGCAGGGCTTCACGATCGACAACCCGAACGCTGGCGGCTCGTGCGCCTGCGGCGACTCGTTCCACTAAGCCGTGCCACAGCAGTAGCCTGCGAAAGCCCCGCCTTGCCGCGGGGCTTTTCGTTGTGCGGCTTGTTCCGTTTCCTCCCGACGACTCCTGTCCCGACACCTCCCTAAGGGGACCCGATGAAGATTGCCGTCACCGGCTCGATCGCCACCGACCACCTGATGCACTTCCCCGGCAAGTTCGCCGACTCGCTGCTCGCCGAGCAGCTGCACAAGGTGTCGCTGTCGTTCCTGGTGGACGACCTGGTCGTCCGGCGCGGCGGTGTCGCGGCCAACATCGCGTTCGGCATGGGACAGCTCGGGCTCGCCCCGCTGCTGGTCGGCGCGGTCGGCGCGGACTTCGACGACTACCGGTCCTGGCTGAGCAGGCACGGCGTCGACTGTGACTCCGTGCACGTGAGCGAGGTCGCGCACACCGCGCGCTTCGTGTGCACGACGGACGACGACCTCAACCAGATCGCCTCCTTCTACGCCGGCGCGATGTCCGAGGCCCGGCTGATCGAGCTCGGCCCGATCAGCGAGCGGCACGGCGGACTGGACCTGGTGCTCGTCGGCGCCAACGACCCCGAGGCGATGCTCCGCCACTCCGACGAGTGCCGTCAGCGCGGCCTGGCCTTCGCGGCCGACCCCTCGCAGCAGCTCGCCCGGATGAGCGGCGAGGAGGCGCTGCGGCTGATCGACGGCGCGAAGATGCTGTTCACGAACGAGTACGAGCGCAGCCTTCTGGAGACCAAGACCGGGCTGAGCGGCGACGAGGTGCTGGAGAAGGTCGAGATCCGGATCACCACCCTCGGCAAGGACGGCGCGGAGATCACCGGCCGGGGCATGGAGCGGGTGTACGTGCCGGTGGCCAAGGAGATCAAGGCGTACGACCCGACGGGTGTCGGCGACGCCTTCCGGTCCGGGTTCCTGGCCGGGCAGTCGTGGGGGCTGTCGCTGGAGCGGTCGGCGCAGGTCGGCTCGCTGCTCGCGACGCTCGTGCTGGAGACGGTCGGCACGCAGGAGTACAGCGTGAAGCCCGCCGAGTTCCTGGACCGGCTGTCGGACTCCTACGGGCCGCTGGCGGCCGAGGACGTGCGCGCCCACATCGGGTGACTGTGACGTGGTGAACGGGCCGTCGTGCGGGTGCACGGCGGCCCGTTCGCGTCAGCTGGTGCGGACGACGTCGTAGGCGGGGGCGTCGCCGACGGTGTGCTCGCCGGCGTACTCCTGGCCGCGGAGGCGGCACCAGGCCGGGATGTCGTGCGCGGCCGCCGGGTCGTCGGCGAGTACGCGGATCGTGCCGCCGACCTCCACCTCGCCGATGTGGCGGGCCAGGGCGATGACGGGCAGCGGGCAGCGCTGGCCGAGGCAGTCCAATGTGATCACAAGCCTGCTTCTTTCCGGAGTCGCGCGACAGTGGGTGGCAGGGCGGCCAGGAGCCGGTCGACCTCGGCTCCGGTCGTGTCCCGGTGCACGGAGACCCGCACGTTGCCGTGGGTGAGCACGCCCATAGCCGCGAGGACGTGGCTCGGGTGCAGGGTGGACGACGTGCAGCTCGAACCGGAGTTGACCGCGAAACCCTGCCGGTCGAGCTCGTGGAGCAGCGTCTCCCCTTCCACGTAGAGGAAGGAGAAGGTGACGATGTGCGGGAGGCGGCCATCCGGGTCGCCGATCACCTCGACGTCGGGGATCTCCGCCGCGACCGTGGCGCGGATCCTGCCGACCAGGGCGGACTGGCGGGCGTTCTCCGTCTCGGACTCCGCCTGCACGGCGCGGAGGGAAGCCGCCGCCGCGACGATCGCTGGCAGGTCGCGGCCTGGTTCGCGTTCGTCGGACGGGCCGGGACGCCGCCACCGGGTGCCCTTTTTCACAATCAGCAGGCCGACGCCGGGCGGGCCGCCCCACTTGTGCGCGGAGCCGGTGAGGACCGACCAGCCCGGGGGTACGGGGAGACGGCCGAGGGACTGTGCGGCGTCCGTGTACAAGGGAATGTCGTGTTCGGCGCACAGAGCTGCGGCTTCTGCGAGAGGCTGGACGGTACCGACCTCGTGGTTGGCGTGCATGAGAGCCGCCAGCGCGGTGTCCGGCGTGAGCGCGGCGGCGAACGCGCCCAGGTCTGCCCGGCCGAGGATGTCGACCGGGACCTCGGCGTGCTCGTCTTCGGCTGCCGCGTGCAGGACCGCCGAGTGCTCGACGGCCGAGTGCACGACTTTCCGCAGCCTGCGGCCCTTGCGTGCGCCCGCGATGGCGAGGTGCGCCGCCTGGGTGCCGCTCGCGCAGAATGTGATCTCGTCGGCGCGGGCCCCGAGGCAGTCAGCGATCGTCGCCCGTGAGGCGTCGAGAAGCTGCCGGGCCCGCCTGGCCTGGGCGTAGAGTCTCGCCGGGTCCGCCCAGCCGTCGGCGAGTGCTGCCAGCAGGGCTTCCCTGGCCACCGGGTGCAACGGGGCAGCCGAGGCCGCGTCGAGATAGCTGGCGCTCATACCCTGAAGTTAGTCGCAGTGACACGCCGACCCCCAGCCAGGGCGGGTGTCCAGAGTCAAGTACTCTGCGACCGTCAAGACGACCTTGCCGTTTTCAGTACTGCGGCGCTCGGAGGAGGCAGGTGCAGGTGGTCGAAAGTCGTGGGTTGGGCCTCCGGCGGCTCGCTGGCATGGTCGGCGGCGGCGTTGCGCTCGCCTCGCTGCTGGGCGGCTGCACGGTCGACGATGCGTTCTCCTTCGGATGGCCGAAGGGTGGCATCACCGAGCAGTCCAAGCGCATGTACGACATGTGGATCGGCTCCACCATCGCCGCCCTGGTGATCGGTGTCCTGGTCTGGGCGCTCATCTTCTGGTGCATCGTGCGCTACCGGAAGAAGGGCGACGCTCTGCCGCCCCAGACCCGGTACAACATGCCGATGGAGGCGCTGTACTCCATCCTTCCGTTCCTCATCGTGGCGGTGCTCTTCTACTACACCGCGATCACCGAGACCTTCGTGAACAAGCACTCGGGCAACCCCGACGTGCGGGTCGAGGTCACGGCGTTCAAGTGGAACTGGAAGTTCAGCTACCTCGAGGGCGCAGAGAAGCCGATGGCACCAGAGGTGTCCACTGTCGGCTCCTCTGACTACATCCCCGTCGTGGTCGTCCCGGTCGGCAAGAAGATCCTCTTCACCGAGAAGAGCACCGACGTCATCCACTCGTTCTGGGTGCCGGAGCTGCTGTTCAAGCGGGACGTCATCCCGGGCGCGGTGAACTCCTTCGAGGTCACCATCAACAAGACCGGTGCCTACGTCGGGCGGTGCGCCGAGCTGTGCGGCACCTACCACTCGATGATGAACTTCGAGCTGCGTGCGGTGACGCCGGAGCAGTACGACAAGTTCATCGCTGCGAAGAAGGCCGGCAAGAGCACCCCGGACGCCCTCGAGGCAGCCGGTGAGGCCCGCCTGGCCACGACCACGCAGCCGTTCGACACCAGCCGTGTCTCGCGTACCACGAGCTGAGCGGAGAGAAGCCGATGAGAACTGAGTACAAGATCTTCGGTGGCGTCGCGCTGTTCATCTACGCCTCCGCAGCCTTCTACGCGTGGTACTCCGAGTACTACATGAGCACCGCACCTGGCGTCGCCAAGGAGCAGGGCCACATGGACTGGATCGGCGTCGTCGCGCTGATCCTGTCCGGCACGCTGTGCCTGATGTGCGCCGGGTACTTCTGGTTCGTGGCCCGCCGGATCGACCTGCGGCCCGAGGACGACCCGGACGGCGAGATCCACGAGGGAGCCGGCGAGATCGGCTTCTTCTCCCCGGGCTCGTACTGGCCGTTCGGCCTGGCCCTGGCCGCCTCGGTGGCCGGCATGGGCGTCGTGTTCTGGATGCCGTGGCTGATCGCCCTGGGCGCGCTCGCGATCCTCGGCGCGACCGGTGGCCTGCTGTTCGAGTACTACACGGGCACCCGCAAGGCGCTCGGCGAGCACTGAGCCAGACCTGAGAGAAGCCCCCGTCCGGAATGGACGGGGGCTTCTTCGTGTACGTGGTGACCTACTCGGCGGCCCGGGCGGCCTGCGCTACCTCCACCCACCGGGTGAGCAGGGCGGCGGCGGAGCCGGAGTCGATCGCCTGGGCCGCACGGTCGAGGCCGCGCTGGATGGCCCCGGAAACGTCCTGTAGGCCCTCGTAGGCCGCGATCGCGCAGGCGGCGTTGACCAGTACGGCATCGCGCACCGGGCCGCGCTCTCCGGCCAGCACACGGTGCGCGACGTCGGCGTTGAACGTCACGTCGGCCCCGCGCAGCGCGTCGGGCTCGGCTCGCGGCAGGCCGAAGTCGGCGGCGTCCAGCAGCAGCTCGGTGACCGTCCCGCCCGTCACGACCCAGACGCGCGTGGCGGCGGCGGTGGTGAACTCGTCGAGCCCGTCCTCGCCGCGTACCAGCAGGACCGAGTCGCCCCGGCGGGCGAAGACCTCGGCCAGCACGGGAGCCATCCGCAGGTCAGCGCAGCCGACGGTCGCCGCGCGCGGCTGCGCCGGGTTCGTCAGGGGGCCGAGGAAGTTGAACGCGGTCGGCACGCCCAGCTCACGGCGCGGCGGGGCGGCGTGGCGCATGCCAGGGTGGTACCGGGGCGCGAAGCAGAACCCGATCCCGGCCTCCTCCAGGCAGCGCTGCACGCCGGCCGGGCCGAGGTCGAGCGGGATGCCCAGGTACTCGAGGAGGTCAGCGGAACCACAGGACGAGGACGCCGCCCGGTTGCCGTGCTTGACGACCCGCACACCGGCACCGGCCACCACGAGGGCGCCCATTGTGGAGATGTTCACGGTGTGGGCGCGGTCGCCGCCGGTACCGACGATGTCGCAAGCGTCACGCCCGCCCGGCACCCGGGTGGCGTTGCCCAGCATCGACTCGACCAGGCCTGCCATCTCGGCAGCCGTCTCACCCTTGGCGCGCAGGGCGATCGCGAACCCGGCCACCTGGGCACCTGTCGCCTCGCCCGACATGATCTCGCCCATCGCCCAGGCGGTGTCCTCGCTGGTCAGCTCGGTCCCGCTGATCAGGGCGGAGAGCAGATGGGGCCAGGTACGGTCGCCCACGGCGAGCCTCCAGGAAACTCAGGGGAGAGTTCAGGGCTGGGTGATGTCCTGCTTGCGGAGCAGGCCGGCCACTGTGGCGGCTGTCTCCATCGGGTCCAGCGGGTGCAGGACGGTCGCCTCGACGTTCGCGTACGCGGCCAGCCAGCGGTCGGCGGCCCGGGCGATCACGAGCAGCACGGGCGGGGAGTCCGGGTAGTCGTCCTTGACCTGGCGGGCGACACCGAGGCCACCGGCCGGGGCTGCCTCGCCGTCCAGCACCAGGAGGTCGAGGTCGCGGTCGTCGAGGATCCGGAACACTTCCCGCTGGTCAGTGGCCTCGACGAACTCGATCGCCACGTCGGCGGCGGGCTGCGCGCCGATCGCCAGCCGCATCCGCTCGCGGATGAGCTGGTCGTCGCTGTAGAGCAGTACGCTGTACTTCTTCGCGGTCATCTCGCCAGGCTCCCACGCGTGCGGGTATAGAACGATCGGATCGTACTAGCCGATCCGACACGCGGTTATTCCCACCCCGCCGCATCGAGGGGCGATCTAGGGGCAATAATGGCCCCGTGACTGCGGCCTCAGCGATCGAGAAGAGTCGGATCCACTCTCTGACCAGACCTAACATGGTCAGCGTAGGGACGATCGTCTGGCTCTCCAGCGAACTCATGTTCTTCGCGGCGTTGTTCGCGATGTACTTCTCCATCCGCGCGGCGGCGCCGGGTCTGTGGGAAACCCAGACGGAGAAGCTCAACGTGCCCTACGCGCTTGTCTTCACCATCATCCTGGTGCTGTCCTCTGTGACCTGCCAGTTCGGGGTGTTCGCCGCGGAACGGGGTGACGTGTTCGGCCTCCGGCGCTGGTTCACGGTCACGTTCGTGATGGGCCTGATCTTCGTCCTCGGCCAGGTGAACGAGTACCGCAACCTGGTCAGCCACGAGAACATCACCATCAACGGTGACGGCTACGGCACAGTGTTCTACCTGACCACCGGCTTCCACGGCCTGCACGTGACGGGCGGTCTGATCGCGTTCATCTTCCTGATGATCCGCACGACGCTGTCCCGGTTCACCCCCGCGCAGGCGACCTCGGCGATCGTCGTGTCCTACTACTGGCACTTCGTCGACGTGGTCTGGATCGCGCTGTTCGCCATGATCTACTTCCTGAAGTAGATGGCCCCTCTCCCGTCCCCGTCGAACAACCGCAAGGTGAGGACATGACCTCAAGCGCAGAACAGCCCCGCCGGGTACCGGGCAAGCTCCGGCGCCGCCTCGGTGCGGCGGCCAGGATGCTCGCCGCGCTGGCCCTGGCCGGCGGCGTGTACGCCGCGATCATGCCGGCCTCCCAGGCAGAGGACGCTCCGAAGACCCTGTCCGCCAGGGCCCAGGAGGGCAAGGCCCTCTACGACGTGAGCTGCATCAGCTGCCACGGCACCAACGCCGAGGGCGTCAAGGACCGGGGCCCGAGCCTGATCGGTGTCGGTTCCGCAGCCGTCGAGTTCCAGGTGAGCTCCGGCCGGATGCCGATGGCGGCCCAGGGTGCCCAGGCCGAGCGCAAGGCCGTCGTGCCGCTGTTCGAGGACCCGAAGAAGATCGAGGCCCTCGGCCAGTACATCCAGGAGATCGGCGGCGGGCCGCAGCTCCCCGGCGAGTACGGCGGCGGTGACCCCGCCAACGGTGGCCGCCTGTTCCGCGTCAACTGCGCGCAGTGCCACGGCTACACCGCCGGTGGTGGCGCGCTGTCCTCCGGCAAGTTCGCCCCGCCGCTCGATCCGGCCAACTCGGCCCAGCTGTACGGCGCGATGCTGACCGGGCCGCAGAACATGCCGGTCTTCGGTGACAACCAGCTCACCGTGAAGGAAAAGAAGGACATCATCGCGTACGTCGAGTACATGAAGAACGACATGGACCCCGGTGGCTACGGCCTCGGCCGGATCGGGCCGGCGACCGAGGGTATCGCGATCTTCGTGGTCGGCATCACCTTGTTGGTCTTCACCACCCTCTGGATCGCAGGGAAGTCATGAGCACCCAACACAACGACAGCACCTTCGACCCGGACGAGCCGCACCTGACGCGCTTCGACCTGGTCCGGGAGGGCGCCCGTCGGGACGGCGTGGAGATCGTCCACTACGAACCGCGCTTCGCGAAGGCCGGTACCGCGGCCGAGAAGCGGGTGGAGCGCACGATCGCGTTCTGGTTCATGATCACCGGCCTGGCCGCCCTGGCGTTCGTGGTCGTCTACGTCGCGTGGCCGTGGGAGTACGAGTTCGGCGGGCACCTCGACAAGTGGTACACGCCGATGCTCGGCGCGACCCTGGGCCTGGCGCTGTTCGGCCTCGGCGCCGCGCAGATCATCTGGGCCAAGCGGCTGCTGCCGGCCGAGGTCTCGGTCCAGGAACGGCACGACGACGTGGACACCGTCGAGCAGAAGCTGACCGGTGCCACCCTCGTGAACATGGGCCAGGAGCTGAACGTGTCCCGGCGCCCGCTGCTCAAGGGCGCGATCGCCCTCGGCGCGCTGCCGCTGGGTGCCGCGGCCGTCGTCCCGCTGGGCGGCATGATCGTCGACCCGCACGGGCACGGCGACCCGCTGTTCCACACCGGCTTCGACGCCAAGCAGTTCAACGAGGGCAAGCCGGTCCGGCTGGTCCGCGAGGACGGCACGCCGATCCGCCCGGAGGACGTCAGCGTCGGAGGCCAGATCACCGCCTTCCCCGGCGTGCCGCACGGCACGACGAACGTGCACGCCGACTCGCCGACCCTGCTGATCCACCTGCGTGACAACGACGCGAAGCTCACCCGGGAGAACCTGGGCCGCGTCGAGGTCAACAAGGGCGGCATGTGGCAGAACTTCGTGGCCTACTCGAAGATCTGCACCCACCTCGGCTGCCCGGCCAGCCTGTACGAGCAGCAGACCAACCGTCTGCTCTGCCCGTGCCACCAGTCGCAGTTCCTCATCACCGACAACGCGAAGCCGATCTTCGGCCCGGCCACCCGGCGGCTGCCGATGCTGCCGATCGGCGTGGACGACGAGGGCTTCTTCTACGCGACGTCTGACTACAAGGTGCCGGTTGGCGCGGCGTTCTGGGAGCGGCCATGAAAAAGAAGAGGTTCGACCTCGCGACGCTGCCCGAGCGCAGCGCGAAGGGCATCGACGAGCGTTTCCACGCCTCGACGCCGCTGCGCAGGATGTTCAACAAGGTCTTCCCCGACCACTGGTCGTTCATGCTGGGCGAGATCGCGCTGTACTCGTTCATCGTCCTGCTGCTCACCGGTACCTTCCTCGGCCTGTTCTTCGACCCCTCGATGGAGGAGGTCAAGTACGACGGCGTGTACACGCCGCTCAAGGGCATCGAGATGTCGAAGGCCTACGAGTCCACCCTGGACATCTCGTTCGAGGTGCGCGGTGGCCTGATCATGCGGCAGATGCACCACTGGGCAGCCCTGCTGTTCATGGCCTCGATCGTGGTGCACATGCTCCGGGTGTTCTTCACCGGCGCGTTCCGCAAGCCGCGTGAGGCCAACTGGATGATCGGCTTCCTGCTGTTCTGGCTGGGCTTCATGGAGGGCCTGTTCGGCTACTCCATCCCGGACGACGGCCTGTCCGGCACCGGTCTGCGGGTCATCAACGCCATCACGCAGTCGATCCCGGTGATCGGCTCGTGGGCAGGGTTCGCGCTGTTCGGCGGCGAGTTCCCCGGCACGGTGATCATCCCGAGGTTCTACATCCTGCACGTGCTGATCTTCCCGGCGATCATCCTGGGTCTGATCGCCGCGCACATGGGCCTGCTCGTCAAGCAGAAGCACACCCAGTGGCCCGGCCCCGGCCGGACCAACAAGAACGTGGTCGGCGTCCGGATGTTCCCGGGCTTCGCCATGAAGGGCGGCGGCTTCTTCATGATCACCTTCGCGGTGATCGCGGCGATGGGCGGCCTGTTCCAGATCAACCCGATCTGGCTGTTCGGCCCGTACCAGGCTTCGGTGATCTCCTCGGCGAGCCAGCCCGACTGGTACGTGATGTTCCTCGACGGCATCGCCCGGCTCTGGCCGGCCTGGGAGACCAGGTTCGAGCTGTTCGGCAACGGGTACACGATCCCGCCGATCTTCTGGGCCGCCGTGGTGCTGCCGGGCGTGATCGTGAACATCGGCCTGCTGTACCCGTTCCTGGAGGCCAGGTTCACGAAGGACAAGGAGCAGCACCACCTGCTCCAGCGGCCCCGTGACACCCCGGTGCGTACCGGCCTGGGCATGATGGCGCTGGCGTTCTACCTGGTGCTGTTCGCCTCGGGTGGTAACGACGTCATCGCCCAGCACTTCGACATCAGCCTCAACGCGATGACCTGGATCGGCCGGATCGCGCTGCTGCTCGCCCCGCCGGCGGCGTTCTGGATCTCCTACCGGATTGCGCTCGGCCTCCAGCAGCACGACCGCGAGGTCCTGGCGCACGGCGTGGAGACCGGCATCATCAAGCGGGCTCCCGACGGCCGGTTCTACGAGGTGCACCAGCCGCTCGGCCCGGTCGACGACCACGGCCACGGCCAGCTGGAGTACGAGGGCTGGGTCGTGCCGAAGAAGATGAACCGGATCGGCGCCCTCGGGCCGGCGATCCGCGGCTTCTTCTCGCCGCTCGAGGTTGAGGACAAGGAAGCCCGCAAGGGCAAGGCCAAGGAACTGGCCGGCAAGAAGTAGTTCCACCAGCGAGGATTGGCCCCCGGTACTCCGAGTACCGGGGGCCTTCTCGTGTCGCTGGCTAGCCGGACAGGCCGCGCCGGACAGCCCACAGCGCGGCTTCCGTACGGGAGCCCGAGCCGGTCTTGCGCAGCAGGTTCGACACGTGGACGGTGACCGTCCGGACGGAGATGCCGAGGGAGCTGGCCACCTGCTGGTTGGTCATCCCGGCTGCGATGCGGCCGAGGACTTCGCGTTCGCGGGTGGTGAGCGGGGTGTCGGGCTCGCCGGCCAGCAGCGCGGCGCGTTCGCCGGGGAGCACGGTGGCCGCGACGGCCTCGCGGAGCAGCGGGTAGCGGAACTCGGGCTCGCCGCCNGGCCCCAGCTCGAACAGTCCGAGGTGGACGAGCCTGCGGACGGACTCGTCGTCCGGGCTGGACCGGATGGCTTCCGCCGCCCCGAGCAGGGCCGCGGAGTGGGCGAGCCGGATGACGGCCGGGTCCTCGCCGCTCAGGTTCTCGGTGGCCATCGCGGCGACGTGGCTGGGCAGGGGAGCTTCGGCGAGCGAGCGCGGGCTGTCGCCGCGATGGGCCGCGATGAGCTCGGTCAGCCAGTAGGGGTTGCCGCCGGTACGGGCCTGGGTCTCCTCCGCGTACTCGGCGGAGCCGAACGCCGCCTCGATCACGCAGCCCGTCTCGGCCGGATTCAGCGGGCCGAGGTGCCTGCGGACGGAGCGCGCCGTCCCGCTCAGCCGGGCGAGCACCCGGCCGGCCAGGCTCGGGAACGCCGCTGTGGTCGGCGGGCGGCTGGTGACGACGAGCAGCGCCGGTACGGTGGCCAGCTCCGCCACGAGCGACAGGCTGGCCGGGTCGAGGTGGTGCAGGTCCTCGACGACGATGACGCCGCCGGGTGCCGGGCCGGTCAGCTCCCGTACCGCGTCGACGGCGACCCGCAGCAGCGTGTCCGGCGCGAACCGGCGTACCGGGGCGTCCGGGCGCTGGGTCAGCCAGCCGAGCGCGTCGGCGGGTACGCCGAGCTCGCCGAGGTCGCGGCCGCTGAGCGCGGAGGCGACCCAGTCGTACGGGGCCGGCGCGTGGCTGCGGGCGTGCCCGGCGAGCACGGTGGCCGGTGCCGGGTCGAGTACCGCGAGCGCCTCGGCGACCAGCCTGCTCTTGCCCATGCCAGCCTCGCCGGTGATCACCACGATCTGCCGGGCCGCCCAGGCCTCGCTGATCGCCCGGAGCTCTTCGGCTCGGCCGGCCATCGGCAAGGCGGTCACTGGTGGCTCCAGGGTGCGCTCGTGGCCGCTGGGCGGGGTCGCGCTCGCGGCCGGGGAGTCGTGCGGGGCGTGCCGGGGTCCTACGTACAAGTGCGTACAGACCTTAGCCTGCCCGGCAGGGCATGCTGCCATCATGAGTGATCGCTTCACCCTGCGTCACGCCGCTGCCAGTGATCTCGGCCTGATCCGGCAGGTGAACGAGGACAGCCTGCTGGCCGGCCCGAAGCTGGCGGTGATCGCCGACGGGGTGGGCGGTGAGGTGGCCGGTGAGGTGGCCTCGGCGCTGGCCATCGAGGCGATGGCTGGCCTGGCTGAGACCGCAGGCGACCCGGTGGCCGCCTTCCGGGAGGCCGTGACGGCGGCCAACGCGAAGATCGCTGCCGCGGTGGAGGCCGATCCGGCGCTGGCCGGGATGGCGACGACGCTGACCGGCCTGCTGCTGTCCGGTGACAAGCTGGTGCTGGCCCACGCCGGCGACTCCCGGGCCTACCTGCTGCGTGAAGGCACCCTCACCCAGATCACCCGGGACGACACCTACATCCAGCTCCTCGTCGAGGACGGCCGGATCAGCCCGGCCGAGGCCCTCGTCCACCCGCATCGCAACGTGGTGACCCGGGTGCTCCAGGGATCCCCGATGGAGGCCACGTACGAGGTCCGCAGGCCCGTCCGTGGCGACAGGTACCTGCTGTGCAGCGATGGCCTTTCCGACCTGGCGTCCTTTGAGGACATCGCGGCGGCCCTGCGCGACGAGCCCGACCCGCACCGCTGCACGGCCCGCCTGATCGGCCTCGCGCTCGCCGGCGGCGGCCACGACAACATCTCGGTGATCGTGGTGGACGTGGAGGCGGTGGCGAGTGCCCCGAAGCCCCGCAAGGGCGGGCTGATCCGGGGCCTGATCTCAGCCTTCTTCTAGAACTCGGCCTTTTCCAGTACCGGCTGCGGGGAGCGCTGGATGAGTGCCAGCGCCGACAGTGCGACCAGCCCGGCTGCCGCGCCGAACGCGACCCACGGGCCGGCAGTCCCGGACAGCCAGCCGAAGGAGACGGCCGCGACCGCCCCGGCCAGCTGCAGCGCGAGCGACTGCACGGAGATCACGGTCGCCCGCTCGCCCGCCGTCACGTGGCCGTGCAGGATGGTCGCCCCGGCTGGGCCGCCGATGCCGAGCGCGGTGAAGAGCAGGCAGTACGAGAGGCCGGCGACGATCAGCCCCGCCAGGCCGGTGAGCCGGGCGGAGGCCGCGAGGATCGCGAGGGAACCGGCGGCGATCAGCACGCTGGTGGCGACCGCGCGGGCTGGCGTGCCGAGGGCTTCGCTCACCCGGGTACTCAGTGCGCTGCCCATGCTGCTCGTGGCGAAGCCGAGAGAGGCGACGATCGCGTACGCGATTCCCGCTGTTCCGGGTTTTCCGGTCAGGGTGGCCATCCAGGCAGGAGTGATCAGCTCGATCGTGGCCAGGGCGACGCCGGAGGCCGCCACCACGACCAGGAGGCGGGCGATGGCCTGGTGGCCGACGCTGAGCCGCAGTCCGGTGCGGATCGTGGCAGGGACGCCGCGCAGCACGCCAGCCAGCGTCGTGCGGGGGCGTGCGGCCTCGGGCAGCCCGTACACCGTGAACACCAGGCGTGCCACTTCCACAACGGCGGCGATCAGCACCGGCAGTGCCAGTGACGCGCCGGGTAGCAGCGGAAGCGCTCCGCCAGCGAGCGTCCCGATCCCGAGTGCCGCCGACGCGGCCGCCGAACCGCCCGACAGGCCCTTGCTGAGATCCGCGTCGGGCCCTTCGGCCGCGTGCGTCGCGTCGACGAACCAGGCCTCGGCTGGTCCACTCTGGAGCGCCCGGGCGATGCCGCGCAGGACCGCTGAGGCCACCAGCAGCCCGATCGACTCGGCTAGCCCGAGCAGCAGGAGCCCGGTCAGGCTGGCCACGGCGGAGACCACGAGCACCGTGCGCCGCCCGATCACGTCAGCCAGGCCGCCGGTCGGCAGTTCGAGGAGGGTCACGGTCAGCGAGTAGCCGAGGCCGACCGCGGCGACGGTAGCCAGATCCAGGCCCCGGCTCAGCATCAGGAGCACCAGCGGCGCCAGGTAGAGCCCGGTCGGGAGCCAGATCAAGAAACTGATCATCTTGTACCGGCTGGCGGCGCTCACTCCCAGCCCTCCAGCCGCGGGTACCCGGACACCACGATGGACACCGGCACGGCGGCCGGATTCGCGGCCTCGCGCTCGCGCAGCTCCTCGGCGTGGGCGTAGAACCGGTCCCACAGCTCGGTGACGGCCTCGGGGCTGAGCCGGATCAGCAGGTCGCCGATCCCGGCAGCCTCGATCCACTCGGCCGGCACGTCGGCGATGTGGTGCTGGAACTGGCTGATGTCCCGCTGGAGGTTGCCGACCTGCTGGTTGCGCAGCAGGTGCATGGCCTCCCGGCCCTCGGCTGTGGCGGCGAGCGCCGTGCTGTCCCAGTCGGTGAGCTGGTGGGCGGCCCGCCAGCGGCGCTCACGGCCGTCGGTGCTGGGGTCGTCCTCGATGAATCCGGCCTCGGCCAGCTTGCGCAGGTGGTAGCTGGTCGTGCCGGTGTCGGTGCCCAGCCGCCTGGCCAGGCCGGCCGAGGTGTCCGGGCCGTGGGCGCGCAGCGCGCCGAGCAGGCTGAGCCGGATGGGGTGCGCGAGGGCCTTGAACTCGCCGGTGCTGCTGACCCGGCGCGTGCGCGGATCGGGGGACTCGGGGGGTGTCATGCTCCGACCGTACCAACCGCAGAGGAAATTCTGCAAACAAAATTCTGTAGTAGTTGTTGATCACCAGCCCCTTGGGTGCCGGACCGCCAGCGGCTAGCGTCCAGCCATGACTTTTGTTGACGAGTGGCGGCAGTGGCGAGCCAAGCGGGAGGCCGCAGTGGTCGCGCGGGGCGGGTCGGCGACGCTGACCGGTACCCACTGGCTGTACGGGGACACGGTCATCGACGACATCCCCGGCACGTGGCGCACCGAGGGCACCGGCGTCCGGGTCACCGGCGCCGACGGCCTGACCCTCGACGGCGAGCCGATCACCGAGGCGCTGGTCTACGAGGACTCGCGGCTCTGGTACGGCGAGATCGAGCTCCTGATCATCCGGCGGGGCGAGGACTTCGCGGTCCGCGCCTACGACGTGAACTCTGAGGCGGCCCGCTCCTTCCAGGGCATCGACACGTTCGAGCCCGACCGGAAGTGGGTGATCCCCGCCCAGTTCACCCCGGCGGACCCCTTCGACACCGTGCACATCGAGCACAGCTACACCGACCGGGTCGCCGACTACCCGCTGCTCGGCACCCTGTCGTTCGAGGTGGACGGCCAGCCGGTCGAGGTGCTCGCCCTGCACGGCGGCGAGAACATCGCGCACATCACGTTCCGCGACGGGACGAGCGGGAAGGAGAGCTACGGGGCAGCCCGGTTCCTCTTCCCGCAGGTACCGCAGGGCGGCGGCCCCGTGGAGCTCGACTTCAACCGGGCCAGCCTGCCGCCGTGCGCGTTCTCCGACGCGTTCGTCTGCCCGCTGCCCCCGGAGCAGAACGTGCTGCCGTTCCGGGTCGAGGCCGGCGAAAAGTCGCTGAGGTCGTCCGAGTAGGGCGAAAAGTTCCGGCCGGCCCGTGTGCGGATGCTCACCGGGCCGGCCAGGAACTGCCCGCGGTCACCAGCACGACTGAGGTACCCGAGAGCCCAACCCTCGAGGAGACCCCAGTGCTACGCAGGCTGCACTTCTACGCAGGCATCCTGGTCGCCCCGTTCCTGCTGGTCGCAGCCCTGAGCGGCTTCCTGTACGCGCTCGCGCCCCAGCTCGACCAGGTCGTCTACAGCCGCGAACTGTCCACGGAACCCGGCACCACCCGCCTGCCCGTCGCCGACCAGGTCAAGGCGGCCCAGGCCGCGGTACCGGGCGGCGAGCTGGTCAGCGTCACCCTCCCCGAGGGCGCGGAAGCGACGACCCGGGTGAACTTCGAAGGGCAGAGTGCCTACGTCGACCCGTACACCGGCAAGGTGCGCGGCGTCCTGGACACCGTCGACGGCAACACCCCGCTGACGGCCTGGCTGGCTGACCTCCACAAGAACCTGCACCTCGGCGAGCCCGGCCGGATCTACTCGGAGCTCGCGGCGAGCTGGCTCTGGGTACTGGTCCTCGGTGGCCTGATCCTCTGGTGGCGGCGTAACCGGCGCCTTGCCGTCCGCCCGGAGAAAGGTGCCAAGGGTGTCCGCAGGACCAGGTCGTGGCACGCGAGTGCCGGCGTCTGGCTCACGCTCGGCCTGCTCTTCCTCTCCGCGACCGGCCTGACCTGGTCCACCTACGCCGGCGAGAACTTCCAGCAGGCCCTCACCTCACTCAGCGCCACCCCGCCGAAGCTGAACACCACGCTCCCCAGCGCACCCGCCGCCGCAGCCCCGGCCGGTGAACACGCAGGTCACGGCATGTCAGCCGGGGTCTCCACGATCAACGGCGACATCGACGCCATCCTCACCACCGCCCGCGACGAGGGCCTGTCCGGCCCCGTCGAGATCACCCTCGCGGGCCCCGGCAAGGCCTGGGTCGTCGCCCAGACGGACAAGACCTGGCCGGTCCGCCTCGACAAGGCGGCCATCGACCCGGCCACCGCCACCATGACCTCCCGGGCCAGCTGGGACGACCGGCCGCTGCTGTCCAAACTGTCCAACCTCGGCATCCACGCCCACATGGGCAACCTGTTCGGCCTGGCCAACCAGGTGGTCCTGGCCGCGATCGCGCTCGGCCTGGTCTTCGTGATCATTTTCGGGTACCTGATGTGGTGGCAGCGCCGCCCCACCCGCGCCGACCGCCGCGCCCCGCTCGGCGCAGCCCCCGCCCGGGGCGGCTGGCGCGACCTCCACCCAGCCGTCATCACCCTCGTCCCGCTCGTGATCGCGGCCGTCGGCTGGGCCATCCCCCTACTGGGTATCAGCCTGGCAGCCTTCCTGGCGATCGACCTGCTGGCCGGACTGCGGACCAGGCTCCGCCGGAGCTGATCCCTGGCGCGTACGGCGCGGGTACCTCACCGGGGTACCCGCGCCTCGTGTCTCAGGCGATCGCGGCGATCTCCCCGTCATCGAAGTAGATCGCCTGGTGAAGCCGGCCGCCCAGGGCCTCAGCGAACCGCGCGACGACCTCCTGCCCGGAGATCTGCCCCTGCTCGATCTGCGACACCCGGCCTTTGGTCACGCCCATCCGCTCAGCCACCTGCTGCTGGGTCAGCCCGCGCGCCTTGCGGATCTCGGCGAGCCGGTGCCCGACGATCTCCGCGAGCATTTCCTGCTTGCCTGCCTCCACCGCCTCAGCTCCGCCAGCCCGCTCGACGTGCTCCGCCCGGATGTCCTTCCACCGGCTGTAGCTGGTCATCCTGCCGCCTCCTCGTCGCGGGTGCGTTCCTTCGACTGCCAGTGCCCCGACTTGTCGCCCCGTATCCGGGCAGGCTGGGCAGCGGCCGCGGCTGACCAGATCTGGACAACCATCGGGATTCCAGCCTGGCCACAACTGGACTGACTGTAAACCGCCGGCAGACGTGGCAGCGGTAACGGCGCCCGGGCACGGGTTGGGCAGGCTGGCCGCGGTTCGCTTCGCGCGGAGGCCCCCCGGGGCCGGAGCGCGAAGGGAACCTGCTGAAGCGGCCAGTCTGCCCAACCCCGGCCAGCACGGCACGAACGTGGGATCTGCCGGTGGCCTGGAGTTCTTAGACTCATCGGCATGAGCGAACTTGAGCTGGAGCCCATGGACGACCCGGCCGACCACGAGCCGACCGTCGTCACCTCGACCTTCTCGGACGGGCACACCGAGACGATGACCGACGTCGACGGCGACGGGTACGCCGACAAGGTGGAGATCGACCGTGACGGCGACGGGCACGCCGAGGTCGTCTACACCCACGGCTACGGGCCCGGCCACGACCTGGACACCGCGACCGTGGACACGGACGGCGACGGCAAGTACGACGCCGTGTACTCCGACCGGAACCACGACGGCCGCGTCGACCTGTACGCCGAGGACCACAACCACGACGGCATCGCCGACGTCGCGATCGCGGACCAGAACTACGACGGCCGGGCTGACCTCGCCCTCAAGGACGAGGACTTCGACGGCGTCGCTGACGTGACCGTGACCGACACGAACAACGACGGCACCTACGACACCGTGCACTACTCGCAGCCGGGCCGGCTGGCTGGTGACCCGTTCGGGGCGAACTAGCCCCGCCAGGGGTATACAGGATCAGGGGAAGCTGGCAGATCGCCGATCTGCCAGCTGATTGGTGTCTCCGGTGAGGACAGAGCACTGTGGATGGTGTGGCGCGCATCATCAGACCCTGAGGTGAGGAGGTCTAGATCTTGAGGATGAGCTACCCCTAGTGGGCGGCCTGAGGTTAACCCCCGGGTGGCTTCGGGGGCTTCCCGGATGGTTCCGAAGTGGCCGGTCCGCGAGGCTCTTCTACGGGCCGGCGAAGGGATCGGCCCGCCTCAGGGGGAGGAAGTCGAAATGTCTAAGGGGCCCTGGACGGTACGTGTAGCGCGGTACAGCGCCACGAACCCGTGGCGGGTGATCGGCCTGTGGCTGGTCTTCGTCGCGCTCTGCTTCACGGTCGGCCAGGTGGTCGGGGTGAACGAGGCCACGAACGACGACCAGAACATCGGTGAGGTCAGCAGGGCCTCCCAGATCGCCGAGGACGGCAAGTTCCCGAAGGAGCCGTCGGAGAACATCCTCATCACGGCGCAGTCCGGCAGCCTGGACAAGGCGCAGGCCGACAAGGCCGCCGAGGCGGTCAAGGCGAGGATGACCGGGCTCACCGGCATGGTGACCACTGTGGACGATCCGGTCCCGTCGCCCGACGGCAAGGCCGTGGTCGTCAAGGTCAACCTCAAGGAACTGCCGAAGGGCGAGAAGCACGACGTCGACAAGCTGCTCGACGCCACGGCCGCGGTGCAGAAGGAGTACCCGGGGCTGCGGATCGAGGAGGTCGGTGGCCTGTCCATCGGCAAGGCCCTCAACGACACCCTCGGCAAGGACTTCCAGAAGGCCGAGCTGTTCAGCATCCCGGTGACGCTGGCCATCCTCTTGATCGCGTTCGGCGCGCTGATCGCCGCCGGCGT
Organism: Longispora albida DSM 44784; assembly: GCF_000379825.1. Taxonomy (GTDB): domain Bacteria; phylum Actinomycetota; class Actinomycetes; order Mycobacteriales; family Micromonosporaceae; genus Longispora; species Longispora albida. The sequence continues at coordinate 156,270 of NZ_KB903816.1, read as the reverse complement.
ACCGCTGCTGCTGGCGCTGTCCGCCGTCGCCTCCGCGATCGGCCTGTCGGCAGCCGCCTCGCACCTCGTACCGGCCGTCGACGCGGTCAGCAGCGTCGTCCTGCTGGTCGGCATGGCTGTCGGTGTCGACTACTCACTGTTCTACCTCCGCCGGGAGCGTGAGGAACGCGCCAAGGGCATGTCGCACATCGACGCCATCGAGCTGGCCGCCAAGACCTCCGGCCACGCGGTCGTGGTCTCCGGCTTCGCGGTGATCGTGTCGATGGCCGGCATGTTCCTCGCCAACGACACCGTGTTCTCCTCGATGGCTGTCGGCTCGATCCTGGTGGTCGCCATCGCGATGGTCGGCTCGCTGACCGTGCTGCCCGCAGTGCTCGGCAAGCTGGGCCGCTGGGTGGACCGCCCCCGGGTTCCCTTCCTGTGGCGGCTCACCGCCCCGAAAAGCACCCCGCCGAAGTTCTGGCCGTTCGTGCTCCGCCCGGCGCTGCGGTACCCGGTCGTCACGTTCCTCATCTCGGGGCTCGCGCTCGCCGCGCTCGCGGTCCCGGCGCTGAACATGAAGCTCCGGCTGCCCGGCGAGGCCGACCTGCCCCGGACCACGTCCGTGATGCAGGCCTACGACCGGATGACGGCGGCCTTCCCGAGCACCGGTACGGCGCACATGGTCGCGATCAAGGCTCCGGCCGCCGCGAAGGACCAGGTCGCCAAGGCCGTGGAGAACCTGACGAACCGGACCAAGGGTGACGCGCTCTTCGCCCAGGACGGCCTGTCCAAGCCCCGGGTGTCCGCTGACGGCACGGTGACCCTGGTGTACGTGGCCACGCCGTACTCCAGTGGGAGCACGCAGGCCCACGACTCGCTCGACAAGCTCCGCAAGACGCTCGTGCCGGAGACGATCGGCACCCTGTCCGGCGCGCAGTACGCGGTCGGCGGCGAGGTGGCCGGTGACGTGGACTACGCGGCGCACGTGAAGGAGAAGCTGCCGCTGGTCATCGGGTTCGTGCTGCTGCTCACGTTCGTGATGATGACCTTCGTGTTCCGCTCGGTCGTGGTGGCACTGACCGCGATCCTCCTGAACATGCTGTCGGTCGGCGCGGCCTACGGCCTGCTCGTCGCGGTCTTCCAGAACGGCACCTGGGCGGAGAGCCTGCTGGACTTCCGCTCGACGCACTCCGTGGTGTCCTGGCTGCCGCTGTTCCTCTTCGTGATCCTGTTCGGCCTGTCGATGGACTACCACGTGTTCGTGGTCAGCCGGATCCGCGAGGCCCGGGACCGCGGCCTGTCCAACCGGCAGGCGGTCGCCGAAGGCATCACGTCCTCGGCCGGCGTCGTGACCAGCGCGGCGGTCGTCATGGTCGCGGTGTTCGGGATCTTCGCCACCCTGAGCACGATCGACATGAAGCAGCTCGGCGTGGGCCTGGCGGCGGCGATCCTGATCGACGCGACGCTGATCCGCGGTGTGGTGCTGCCGAGCCTGATGACCCTGCTGGGCGAGGCGAACTGGTGGGCGCCGAAGTTCCTCCGCCGCAAGCCGGCGCCGGCGGAGCCGAAGCACCGCGAGCGTGAGTACGCCCAGGTCGGCTAGCCAGGTTTGACCCGGCGGCAGCCGGGTAACGCAGAGCACAGGGCAGTCCCCGCACCGGGGCCTGCCCTGCGCTCGTGTGCGCGGAACAGGCCTGCCGGAGTGTAGGTGACCCGGTGATGGGTATCACCGTGGCCGGGGCTGGTCCTAGCATGTGGCTGATTCGCAGGATTATGAAGAGACCTCATCGTTCCCGCTTCCCCCTAACAGCGGGCGACGTACGCTGTGCCTGGACACGAAGGAGTGGGAGCCGGGATGACGGACTTCAAGCTGGAGCACACAGGCGGTTCACTCGAACTGCCCGTCCAGGAGGCCACGGAGGGACCTGGCGGTCTCGGGATCGGCAAGCTGCTCAGCACGACGGGGCACGTCACCCTCGACCCGGGGTTCGTGAACACCGCCTCGTGTACGTCGGCCATCACCTACATCGACGGTGACGCCGGCATCCTGCGCTACCGCGGCTACCCGATCGTGGACCTGGCCGAGAAGTCGACCTTCCTCGAGACGTCCTACCTGCTGATCTACGGCGAGCTGCCGACTCCGGCCCAGCTGGAGGAGTTCACAGAGCAGATCCGGATGCACACGCTGCTGCACGAGGACATGCGCCGCTTCTTCAAGAACTTCCCGAGCGACGCGCACCCGATGGCTGTGCTGTCCTCGGCGGTCAACGCGCTGTCCACCTTCTACCAGGACAGCCTCGACCCGTTCGACCAGAAGCAGGTGGAGATGTCCACCATCCGGCTGCTGGCGAAGGTGCCGACGATCGCGTCGTACGCCTTCAAGAACTCGATCGGCCAGCCGCTGATGTACCCGGACAACTCCCTCGGGTACGTGGAGAACTTCCTGCGGATGACCTTCGGCTTCCCCACCACGGACTACGAGGTGGACCCGGTCGTCGCGCGCACGCTCGACATGCTGCTCATCCTGCACGCCGACCACGAGCAGAACTGCTCGACGTCGACGGTGCGCCTGGTCGGCTCGGCCAACGCGAACCTGTTCGGCTGCGTCGGGGCCGGCATCACCGCGCTGAGCGGCCCGCTGCACGGCGGCGCGAACTCGGCGGTGCTGGAGATGCTCGAGGGCATCAAGGAGTCCGGCGGCGACGTCCGTGGCTTCGTCCGCCGGGTGAAGGACAAGGAGCCCGGCGTCAAGCTGATGGGCTTCGGTCACCGCGTCTACAAGAACTTCGACCCGCGCTCGGTCATCGTGAAGAAGGCCGTGCGGGACGTGCTGGACCGGATGGCCAAGCCGGACCCGCTGCTGGACCTGGCGATGGAGCTGGAGGAGCTGGCGCTGGCCGACGACTACTTCGTCTCCCGCAAGCTCTACCCGAACGTCGACTTCTACACCGGCCTGATCTACAAGGCGATGGGCTTCCCGACGCACATGTTCACCGTGCTGTTCGCGATGGGCCGCCTGCCCGGATGGATCGCCCAGTGGCGCGAGATGATCGAGGACCCGGCGACGAAGATCGGCCGTCCGCGGCAGGTCTACACCGGCCCGCTGGAGCGCCGCTACCCGGCGTAACCCTTATTCTGCCGCACCGCCCCGGTTCCACAGTGGAGACACTGGAACCGGGGCGGTGCTGTACGTTGGCTCGCATGCTTCCAGCGGTACTGCGTGTGGGCGAGGAGCGCTTCGCGCTCACGGACCGGGCGACCGGCGAGCTGTTGCGCGCGCCGGGGGAGCTGACGGCGGTGGGCAGGTTCGTGGCCGGTGCGGCCGGCGGGTACGTGGCTCCGGCGCGGGCGGCCGGCGGGTCGTGGGGGTTCGTCGACCACACCGGACGGTGGCTGATGGAGCCGGTGCTCGACGATGTCCGGGGGTTCTCGGAGGGCCTGGCCGCCGTGAAGCGTGACGGCCTGTGCGGGTACGTGGACGTGCGCGGCGAGTTCGCGATCGAACCGAGGTTCGGCAAGGCTGCGGCGTTCCGGGAGGGGCTGGCGGCTGTCCGGGAGGGTGAGGCGCCGACCCGGTACTACGTCGACGTGACGGGTGAGCGGGCGGTTCCCGGTGACTTCTGGGCCGCTGGGCACTTCTCTCCGGTGGGCCTGGCTCCGGTCCGGGTCACGGCTGGCGGGCCGGTCGGGTATGCCGACCGGGCGGGCCGGATGGTCGTCGAGCCGAGGTTCGAGGAGGCGCTGGGGTTCTCGGCTCAGGGCGCTGCTCCGGCTCGTACCGGGAAGAAGTGGGGTTTGGCCGGGTGTGACGGAAGCTGGATCCTCTCGCCGCGCTACAGGCAGATCGGCGCTTTCACCAGTGACGGCCTGGCCTACTTCGCCGAGCTGGACCACTGGCAGGACGGCGGCGGCTATCTCGACGCGACCGGCGCGGTCGTCCTGAGGGGAGACCGGCACCTGTCGAGCCGCATGGTGTGCGGCGTGGCCCGGACCGGCCTGTCGATGCTGAGTTTCGCGGGGCCGCGTGGCTTCGAGGGCCGTTTCCTGTGGGCTCAGGACTTCAGCTCGGCCGGTGCCACGGTCGCGCTGCGCGAGGATGACGTGTGGGGCGTGCTGCGTGCTGACGGCACGTTCCTGCCGGTCCCGCATCCGGAGCCGGTCACCGACGACGAGGGCTGGGTGCTGGGTTTCGGCTCCGGGCATGGCATAGCGCCGTTCCTGACCGAAGAACATTCCCTTGTGTACCTGGATGAGCACGCCACCCCGCTCGCCACCTTCGCCTCTGGCCCCGGCGGCCAGGAACTCCGCTCGGCCGCAGGCGGGGTCGTCTGGCGGGACGGCCCCGGCAAGCGCCACTATCGCTTCCTGTCCCGCCGCCCCGAGGACCTGGCAGAGACGGCCGACGACGTCCTGGTCGTCGCCGACCGCCTCCAGCGGGCCGACCCGGCCCCCTTCGCGACGTACTTCATGTCCTACGGATTCCTGACCGAGGAGGCCGGGCTGGAGGAGTGGGACGACGAGGACATCTTCACTGGCGCCCTCGCGTACCTGGCCAGCGCGTATGTGAACGACGAGATCTGGGGCGAGTACCAGTTCCTCGACACGCGGACGGCTGAGGCCATCCAGCGGGCCTTCGACGGGCACGTGGCGCGGCTGGCCGCCCACTATGGAACTCCGCTGGAGGACGTGCACGGGATGCGGGGCAGCGATGCGGGCGCGACGCGCTCGTGGCTGCTGCCCGACGGCCGGCTGCTCACGGTCGAGCAGGACTCGAACTACGGCGACGGCGACTTCGAGTACATGATCTGGCTGGCCGTCAGGGAGCGGTAGCCGCGTGGGCGAGGATCTCGTCCACTGACCACTGGTCGTAGGCGTGCTCGCCGTACTTGCTGGCCACGATCCGCCCGTCCGGGGCGATCAGGAAGTCGCCGGGCAGGCCGAGCCGCCCGCCCTCCTGCCTCAGCGCCGGGTTCTTGTCGCGGCGGCGGAGCGCGGTGCCGATCGCCCGGAGGATGTGCCGCCACGCGCGCGGGTCGAGCAGGGCGCGCAGCGAGGACTCGACGCCGAACTCGCGGTACAGGACCCTGCCGGGGTCGGCGATCACGGCGAACGGCAGGTGCGCGGCGTGTTCGAGCAGCTCTGTGGCCGTGGAGTGGAAGACGGCCACCTCGCGGACGCCGGCTGCCGCGATCTCGTCGTGCCGGACGGCCACCGACCGCAGGTGCAGGTTGCACACCGGGCACCCGGCGAACCTGCGGAACTGGATGTGCACGAGGCCGCCCGGGTCGGGGACGGGGACCGGGCGGCCGTGGATGTCGGTGAGGACGCGGGTGGACACGGCGGTGCTGGGCATGGTGGACCTCCGTTAGGTGTACGAGGTACGCCTACGACGGTATGAGCGTATCTTGTACGCTGTCAAGGCCATGCCACGCCCGCGCTCACTGACCCCGGCCGCGCTCGCCGCCGCAGCCCTCGCCGTCCTCGACCGCGAAGGGCTCCCTGGCCTGACCATGCGCTCGGTCGCCACGGAACTCCACATGAGCACGATGGCCCTGTACCGCTACGTGCCCGACCGCTCCGCGCTGGAACGGCTGGTCGTCGACCTGGTCGTCTCCGGTACCGACCTCGGGCTCCCGGCCGGCCTGCCGTGGCGCGAGCAGCTCGCCGTCCTCACCGGGCGCATCCGTACCCAGATCGGTGCCCATCCAGCGGTCGTCCCGCTGCTGCTCAGCCACCGGCACACGTCACCGGGCACGCTCGCGTGGGGTGACGCCGTCCTCGCGGTCCTGGCCGGTGCCGGGTTCGGCGCGCGGGCCCGGGTGATCGCGTTCCGTGCCCTCCTCGCGTACCTGCTGGGCGCGTTGCAGGCCGGGCACCTCGGGCCGCTGTCCGGCTCAGGTACGGGCGTGATGGCCGGGCTGAGCGGGACCTATCCCCACCTGGCCGCCACGGCCCGCGCCGCCCAGGCGATCACCGCCGGCGAGGAGTTCGACGGCGGCCTGGCGATCGTCCTGCGTGGACTGTCGCCGGACAGCTAGGCCGCTGCCTGCTGCTTCTTTTTGTCCTCGATGGCCGCCAGGTGCTCGTCTCCCCAGAGGCCGAGCGGGAGCAGCGCCGCGTTCAGGCTCTGGCCTAGGGGCGTCAGCGAGTACTCCACCTTCGGCGGCACCTGGTGGAACACCTCGCGGTGCACCACGCCGTCGCACTCCATCTCCCTGAGCTGCTGGATCAGCATCTTCTCGCTGATGCCGTCCAGGTCGCGGCGCAGCTCGCCGAACCGGCGCGGCTCGGCGTGCAGCGCCCACAGGATCAGTGCCTTCCACTTGCCGCCGATCACGTTCATGGCGGCGTCGAGCCCGCACGAGAACATCCTGCCGCGCATCGTCCCAGCTCCGATCACTTACCTCTAGGTAAGTACCTGACTTTTTAGTAGGTACTTGCTGAACCTAGCGCGCCGGGGCACGCTGGAGAAGGCCCCAAGATCAGGTGGCCGTCAATCCAGCACTGTGGACAGAGGGGCGCATCATGTCTCCGGTACGTCAAGTCTCCGTGATCGGGCTCGGCCTGATGGGCTCAGCGCTCGCCGGGGCACTGCTCGACGCGGGCCAGGCCGTGACCGTGTGGAACCGCTCGGCGGCCAAGGCCGGGCCGCTGACGGCGCGCGGCGCCAGCCTCGCGGCCTCGGTGTCGGAAGCCGTCGCGGCCAGCCCGATCGTCGTGGTCTGTGTCGCCGACAACGCGACGGTGGAAAGCCTGCTCGGCCCGGTCGCGGCCGGGCTCGGCGGGAAGACGCTGGTCAACCTGACGAACGGCACGCCGGAACAGGCCAGGGCACTGGCGGCCTGGGCGGCCGGCGCTGGTGTGACCTATGTGGACGGCGGGATCATGGCCGTACCGCAGATGATCGGCCAGCCCGGCGCGCTGGTCCTGTACAGCGGGGAGTCCGAGCCCCCGGCCGTGCTGTCGGCCTTCGGCAAGCCGGTGTACCTCGGTACCGACCCCGGGCTCGCCGCGCTCTACGACCTCGCGCTGCTCAGCGGCATGTACGGCCTGTTCGCCGGGTTCTACCAGGCGATGGGGCTGGTCCGGAGCGCCGGTGCCGGGGCGGCCGAGTTCATGGAGCTGCTCGGGCCGTGGCTGTCGGCGATGTCGGGCATGCTCCCGGCCTTCGCCGCCGAGATCGACGCGGCCGCGTACCACACCGACGTCGCCAGTCTCGCCGTCAACGCGGACGCGCTCGCCAACATCGGGCAGGCGAGTCAAGACCAGGGCGTCAGCTTCGACCTTCTCCAGCCAGTCAAGGAACTCATCGAGCGGCGGGTGGCCGCCGGGCACGGGGCCGACAGCCTGTCCAGCCTCGTCGACACTCTCATCACGAAAGGGAACTCATGAACGCGTACGCGGGTAAGAAGGCCGTCGTCACGGGCGGCACCATCGGCATGGGCCTGGCGATCTCCAACCGCCTGCTCGACGGCGGAGCGGAGGTCGTGCTGACCGGGCGCAACGAACAGAACCTGGCTGCGGCTAGACAGTCGCTCGGCGAGGGCGCGCACGTCCTGCGCTCGGACGCAGGGGACCTGGGGGACATCGCGGCTCTGGCGGAGTACACGGAAAAGAATCTCGGCCAGATCGACGCGCTGTTCGTGAATGCCGGCGTCTCGGTGCTCGAACCTTTCGCCGAGGTCAGCGAGGCGACCTACGACTGGATCTTCAACGTCAACGCCAAGGGTGCCTTCTTCACGGTGCAGAAGCTGGCCCCGCTGATCGCCGACGGCGGGTCGATCGTGTTCACGACGGCGGTCACCAACCTCGGCGGTTTCCCGACGATGAGTGTCTACTCGGGATCGAAGGCCGCGATGTGGTCCTTCGCCCGCGTGTTCGCCTCGGAGCTGCTGCCGCGCGGGATCAGGGTCAACGCGGTCAGCCCCGGATTCGTGAAGACGCCGACGATGGGTGTCACGGGGGCGCCGGCCGAGGAGCTGGCCGCCTTCGAGGCCGAAGGTAACCACCTCACCCCGATGGGCCGGATCGGCACTCCTGAGGAGATCGCGAAGGCCGCGCTGTTCCTGGCCTTCGACGCGACGTTCACGACCGGCTTCGAGCTGGGCGTCGACGGCGGCCTCGGCCGCAACGTGGTCGCGGTGCCCGCCTGATCAGGCCCGGTTCCGCTGCCTGAACACGATCGTCATGCCGAGTGCGGCACTCGCCGGGATCGCGAGGTCCCCGGTGCTCGTCGCTGCCGGGGCGAAACCGGCGCTGAGCAGATAGTCTCGCGTTTCGGCCAGGTCCGCGACCTCCACAGTGGACGACAGGAAACTGGGGAGAGGTAGTGCCTGTCCGCTGCCCGGGAACAGATCCGGTACTGCGGACGCGGCGGCCACGGTCACGGTCGCGTCGCCCAGCTCGAAGTGCCGGACCGTAGCCGTGCCGGTGGCGCTGCGGCCGAGGTACGCCGCGTATCGGCCCTCGGTCTCGCGCAGGGCGTCGTCGGCGACGGCGAGCAGGCAGCCGGTCAGCGCCACGGCCCCGTTGGCGTGGCGGGGGTGGACGAGATCTGTGGCTGGTGCGTCGCTGGCCAGCCCGATCCGGCCCTCGGGGACCCGGCCAGGCTCCGGGCCGTCGATCTCCAGGTACCTGACGGGCAGCATCCTGACTCCCGCGCTGGTCTCGGCCGGGCGCTGCACCGCGTGCAGCCCGCCGTGGCCGACTCCAGCCGCGGTGAGCCGGGCGGCAGCCGCCTCGGGATCGTGCGAGTCGAACATCGCGATGTGCATGCCCTCGAAGCGCTCCAGGCAGGCACTCAGGTTGGCGGCCGTCGAACGGATCGCGGCGAGCACGCCGGGCAGACTGTCCTCCGGGACGCTGATCGGCAGCAGCCGAGCGCCGGGCGGGACGCTGCCCGGGCCGGCCGCGATGGTGACCAGCTCGATGAACCCGCCGGGGAAGCGCACATGCGTGTTGCCAGCCCCGATCGGCTCCGGCGGGCCGCCGGGGACCCCCGGCAGCGCGGGGTAGGACATGCCGGGGACGGTGAAGCCGAGCCTGCGGTACAGGGCGACGGCGGCAGCCGGATCCCCGACGAGGTGCCCGACGTGGTGCAGCCCCGTGATGTCGTACTCAGGCATGATCGGCCTCCCTGGGAGTGTGCTGGTACGCGGCCGCGCGGAATCCGGCGCTCAGCCGCTCGAAGACGCCGATCACCGCCGGGGCCGCCGTGGCGTACGAGCGGGCGGCTGGCCGGCGCGCCGGGCCGTATGCCCGGTGCAGCACCTCGGCGAGCCGGTCGGCCCGCTCCGGCACGTCCGGTGGCTCGCCGGCCAGGAACGGATCGACGGTGAAGAAGCCGTACGCGATGGCCTGCACCGGATACCCCACCGCCGCCGGATCAGCCCCGTCGCGGAGCAGCCCGTGCTGGGCGAGCAGGCCCAGGTACTCCTCGGAGGCCAGCAGCTTCGCCCCCTGCACCGGTTTCCGGGCCGGGCTGGTCAGGAACCCGCCGAGCGTGCCGGCGTCGCGCGTGAACAGGGCGCGCAGCACCGGCCGCCCCATCGCCTCGACGTAGAACCTGCGCAGGTACCGGTCGAGTGCGATCTCGGCGGGATCCGCGCGCATCGCCGCGACCACCGCCTCGAACGTGGCCACGGCCTCCTGGGCCGCCACCGCGAAGAACACCTGGTCCTTGCTCCGCCAGTGCAGGTAGATCGTGCCCTTGCCGATGCCTGCCCGCTGCGCGATGTCGGCGATGGTGACCTTCGGATAGCCCCAGCGGAGCAGGAGTTCCCGGGCCGCGTCCATGATCCGGTCGGCGCGTTCCTCGTTCGCCATCGCCTGGGCCTCCATTCTGGACAGTAACTCGTGACCAGAATAGCTTTCTGGTCACGAGTCACCAAGCCTCAGACGCGTGTCAGCCGAGTCTGGCCAGCTCGGACGGGGTGAGATCCAGGTCGGCGGCGGCCGCCGAGTCGCGGATCGTCTCCGGGCGGCTCGCGCCGGGGATCGGGATCACCACCGGCGACTGTGCGAGCAGCCAGGCCAGCGCGACCTGCTGCGGGCTGGCCTCCCGCTCCGCCGCGACGTCGTGGAAGGCGTTGCGGGTGGGTGCCTCGCCCGGGCCGTCCAGCGCCGACCGGGAGATGCCGCCGAGCGGGCTCCAGGGCAGGAAGGCCAGGCCCAGCTCGGCGCAGGTCTCCAGCTCGGCTGCGGCTTCCCGGTGCCCGGCGGAGAATCTGTTCTGTACCGAGACCAGACGGCCCCCGAGGATCGCAGCCGCTTCGCGGATCTGCGCCGAGCTGACATTCGACAGCCCCACCTGCCGGATCTTGCCGGCCTCCGCGAGCTCGGCCAGCGCGCCGACGGATTCGGCGAAGGGTACGGCCGGGTCGGGCTTGTGGAGCTGGTAGAGGTCGATCGCCTCGACGCTTAGCCGCCGGAGTGAGCGCTCGGCCGCGGCTTTCAGGTGGGCCGGGCTGCCGGTCACGGTCCACGAGCCGTCGCCTGGCCTGCCGCGCCCGCCCTTCGTCGCGACGAGCACGTGATCGGCCGGCCCGTACGCCGCGAGCGCCCGGGCGATCAGCTCCTCGTTGTGTCCTTCCTCCCCGGCGTGCCAGTGGTACGAGTCGGCGGTGTCGAGCAGCGTCACCCCCGCGTCCAGCGCCGCGTGGATGGTGGCGGACGCCCGGGCCTCGTCCGGCCTGCCCTCGATGGACAGCGGCATCGCGCCGAGCCCGATCGCGCTGACGTCACGGGTGCCGAGGGTGCGGGTACGCATCAGGAGAGCTCCTTGAAGACGGCGGGCAGCCAGCTGGAGACGTGGCTGAACGGGAAGCCGAGGGCCTGGGCGCGGGCGTTGTCCATGCCGTAGTACCTGGCGAAGGAGAAGGGGGAGACGGGCTCACCGGGGTCGGCCGTCCGGTACACCGGAGTGGCGGCGATCTGTCCACAGAGGTCAGTCGCCGTCAGCTCGCCGTGTGAGCAGGCGTTGACCGGCCCGGTGAACGTGCCGTCGGCCGCCCAGTGCAGGAACGCCGCCATCTCGGGGGCGTGGATGAAGGAGGACGGCTGGTCCTCGGCCGCGACGACGATCGGCTCGCCGGCCCGGGCCCGGGTCGCGTAGTGCTCCAGCCGCCCGGTGAAGTCCCCGGCGCCGAGGACGTGCCCGGCCCTGACCGTCACGTACGGCAGGCCGGAACGCGCCAGCACCGCCTCCGCCTGCCGCTTGCCCTCGGCGTACTCCCAGGTCACAGCATTCAGGTCGACCGGCAGCGCCGCGAGGTCGATGGCGGACTCGGTGAGCGGGGCCGTGCCGCCGGCCACCCCGTCGTACACCTCGATCGTGGACGTCATCACGTACCGGCTGGTCCGGCCGGCGAAGACGCGGGCTGCGGCGGCGGCCTGGCGCGGGGTGTAGAGGACCTGGTCGAGTACGACATCGAAGGCCTGGTCTCGCAGGGCTTCGGTCAGGGCCGCCTCGTCGTCCCGGTCGGCCACGACGTGCGCGACGCCCTCCGGCACCGCAGCCGAGCCCCTGTTGACCACCGTCACCGCGTGGCCCGCGTCGCGCAGCCGCAGGACCAGGTCTTTCCCGAAGTACCGGCTGCCGCCGATCACCGCGATCCGTTTCATGATCGATAGCCTGCCGGTTAGCATCGGTTAGCAGAAGTGGTGACTTGCTAAACCAGCTGTTAGGAAAACTGATGATCGACGTCCAGCGGCTCCGGGTACTCCGCGAGGTGGCCCGGCACGGCAGCTTCAGCAAGGCGGCCGCAGCGCTCCGCTTCACCCCCTCGGCCGTCTCCCAGCAGATCGCCGCGCTGGAACGCACCCTCGGTGCGGCGGTGGTGGACCGCAGCACCCGTGGCGTCGTCCTCACCGAATCCGGCCGCCTCCTCGTCGAGGCTGCCGAGGTCATCACCGCCGAGCTGCACCACGCCCAGCGGCGGATCGAGCAGCTGACGACCCGCCGGACCCGGCTCACGATCGCGACCTTCACGAGCGGCGGCCGGAAACTGCTGCCCGCCGCGCTGACCGCGTTCACCGCCGACCACCCGGAAGCCGAGCTCGTCGTGCTGGAACGCGAGCCGGAGTTCAGCCTGCCGCTGCTGCGGGAAGGCCAGGCGGACATCGCGCTCGCGTACCACTTCGACGGCCCGCTCCCCGTCCGCGCCGGCCTGACCTGGACCCCGATCCGCGACGATCCGATGTGGATGGTGCTGCCGGCCGGTCACCCGTACGCGAGCCGGGCCGAGCTGGACCTCGCGGACCTGGCCGGCGAGCGCTGGGTCATGGGCTGCATGAAGACCAGCGACTACCTGCACCGGTACGCCGCACGGGCCGGCTTCGAGCTGACGGTCGCGGCGAGCACGACGGACTACTTCTTCGCCCAGGCGCTCGTCTCCGCCGGGGTCGGCGTCGCCCTGATCCCGGAGGTCGCGCTGGACCCGGCGGCTGACATCGCCGCCGTACCGGTCACGTCGCCCCGCCCGGCCCGGCACATCGGCATCGCCATGCCCCGCCGCGACAACCCGCTGGCCGAAGCCCTCCGCGCACACCTGCTGAGCCCCTGACGGCACGGGCACGGTGACCGTCGATCATTGAACTTCTGTAAACGGTCATGCTCGGATCGTGCGTTGATGGCTCCCCGCCGCTGCCGGATCGTAGAGGCATCACCACGACGGAGTTCACGCCAGTTCAGGAGAACGCCAGCATGACAGCACAGAGCATCATCGACTACATCGATGGCCTGCCGGAAGACCTGCGGGAGATCGGGCACCGGATCCTCCCGGTCATCGAGGCCGTCATGCCGGAGCAGACCGGCGCGGTCTGGCACGGGCATCCGGTGTGGAGCCTCGGCTCCAAGCCGGGACAGCAGCCGGTCTGCCTGATCAAGGGCTACACCTCGTACCTCACGTTCGGCTTCTGGCGCGGCCAGGAGGTCGCCGACGACTCGGGCCTGCTCGTGCCCGCAGCCCGGCAGATGGCCACCATCAAGCTCAAGTCGGCGTCCGACATCGACACGGCGCTGTTCACCCGGTGGCTGGAGTCGGCTGTGGCACTCGAGAAGGTGAACGGCTGATGGCCGGCAAGGTCGTCTCCGCGATGTCCATCTCCGTCGACGGGTACGTCGGGACGCCCGACATGGACCAGTGGATGCCCGTCCACGAGCGCCTCCACCGCTGGGTCTTCGACCTGGCGGCGTGGCGGTCGCGCCAGGGCATGGAAGGCGGGCGCGAGGACGTCTCCTCCGGCCTGGTCGCCGAGGAGTTCGCCACGACCGGGGCCTACGTCCTCGGCCGGAACATGTTCGACTTCGGCGAGGAACCGTGGGGCGACGAGCCGCCGTACGAGGCACCGGTCTTCGTCGTCACCAACCGGGAACGCGAGACCCTGGTCAAGGGCAAGACGACGTTCCACTTCGTGACCGGAGGGCTCGAACTGGCCATCGAGCGGGCCAAGGAGGCCGCAGGGGACCGGAACGTGTTCGTCTCGGGCGGCGCCAGCATCGTCCAGCAGAGCATCAAGGCCGGGCTGCTGGACGAACTGCACCTCCACCAGGTACCGGTGCTGCTCGGCGAGGGCATCCGGCTGTGGGACGGGATCGGTACACAGTGGAAGGAACTCGCCCCGGCCCGTGTGACCCTGGGCGAGGGCGTGACGCACCTCTACTACACCTTCTAGCTGTACCAGGCCAGGACGTTGGTAGCGGTGGTGTCTGGTTGACATGTGAAGAACCTCCGGGTGGGGTGTGGCTTGTCTAAGGCCCACATCCATCCCGGAGGTTCTCCGTGGCCCACAGTAATGCCCGGCTGACGTTTCATGGCCGGCGGCTGATCGTTGCGCGTCACAGCCAAGGCTGGCGCCAGGCCCACATCGCTGCGGCGATGGGCGTGTCACGTAAGTGCGTCAAGACCTGGATCGACCGGTACACGGCCGAAGGTGAGGCGGGCCTGCATGATCGGTCCTCGCGGCCGCACACGACACCGGCACGCACGCCGGCCTCCGTCGAGCAACAGGTGATCGAGCTGCGCCGGGCGCAGCGGCAGGGCCAGGACAGGCTCGGCCCGGAACTGGGCCTGCCGGCGCGGACGGTGTCACGGATCCTGCGCCGTCACCACATGCCCTACCTTCGTGACTGCGACCCGATGACTGGCCGGCCCATCCGGGCCTCGAAGACCACTGCGCATCGCTACGAACGCGACCGGCCGGGCGAACTGGTGCACATGGACGTCAAGAAGATGGGCCGCATCCACGACGGCGGCGGGTGGAAGGCCAAGGGCCGTGAAAACGGCCAGACCGGCGCCCAGAAACGCACCCGGATCGGCTACGACTACATCCACTCACTCGTCGACGACCACTCCCGCTACGCCTACAGCGAGATCCTCGCCGATGAGAAAGGCCCGACCTGTGCAGGCTTCCTGCTGCGCGCCGCCCAGGCGTTCGCCGATGTCGGCATCACCCGCATCGAGCGGGTCATCACCGACAACCACATGAGCTACAAACGCTCCCACACCATGCGCGACGCCATCGCCACCCTCGGCGCCCGGCACCTGTTCATCAAACCCCACTGCCCCTGGCAGAACGGCAAAGTCGAACGCTACAACCGCACCCTGGCCGACGAATGGGCCTACCACCAGCCGTTCACCACCAACCAGCAACGGGCGGCAGCCCTTGCACCCTGGCTCAATTCCTACAACACTGACCGCCGCCACAGCGCACTCAAAGGACTGCCACCCATCAGCCGCCTGCTACCAACCTGACGGCCGGGTACATCTAGCGGCTGGCCTGGCTGGCGTCGAGGTACTGCTCAGCCGTCCCCGGGGCCCAGCCAGCCGTCCAGCATGGACGCGACCGCGCGCAGGAAGCCGGCGGAATCGGCCCGGCCCCAGGCCAGCACCAGGCGGTCGAAGTCGCCGGTCGCCGCGCGCAGCTCGTCGATCCGCTCGTAGGCCGCCAGCAGGTAACCGAACAGCTCGGCGGGGGAGAAGAGCCGGGGATGGGACGCGGCCACGAGCTCGTTCCAGCTGGCGATGACGATCCGGTGGATCGCCCACTCAGCCTCGCTGCGCAGCACCTGTGCTCGTTTCGCCGCCAGGTCGATCGTGGCGAGATTCCATGATCCGGTACCGCAGGAGGCATCCTCCCGTGGTGCCACACCGCCCCGGCGGAACTCGAACGGGAACACCGCGCAGACCAGCGGGCGTGAGTCGTACACCCCGCACCGCGCCCTCCCCGTCGGCATCGTCGCGAGGAAGACGCACGCCTCGTCCTCCCGCCGGTCGAGCACCATGGACAGCAGCGGCCCGTCGCCCGTCAGCCGGGCACCCTCGCCGCCCGGCAGCCCGTCGGCGACCTCCTCCACCCTGACCAGCACCACGAACTCCTCCGGTGCCAGCCCCGTCCGCCCGGCCAGCCGGACCAGGTCGAACCCGCTGACCGGCACCAGGTACTCCCGGCAGCACCGGCCCTCGCAACTCGCACAACCCCCGTACCCGGTCACCCGCCCTCCCGCCCGGCCAGCACCGAAGCGGCATCGAGCACGTACCGCCCGAGGTCGTGCAGCGTGAGCGGATCGCCGTCCGGCCAGCGCGCGGCGAAGTCGTTCCAGCCGGCCGCCACGGTCGCGTGGATCTCCAGGTCAGCCGGGCTCGCCTCCGTCGTGCAGACCGGCCGTACCGCCGACAGCGCGCAGTACGCGGAGCCGTGCCGGGTGACCAGGCGGAACGGGCAGGGCTCGGCGAGGGCCAGGACGTGGCGGGCGGGGCCGCTGCCGAGCGCGAAGGGCCCGGGTACGAGATGAGGGTCTTCGGCTGGGCGGAGTACCAGGAAATCCCAGGGTTCCAGGGCGGTGGCCCGGGCGATGAGCACGAGATCGACGGCGGTGACCGGCCTCATGGGATGGGATAGGCCGGCAGGCCAGCGGCGATGGCGGACTCCCAGGCCGCCTGCTCGGTGGCCTTCGTGCCGTGACCGGTGCCCTTCACCGGATGGTTGTCGTAGTGGTCCTGCGCCTCGGTGATCTTCGCTGCCGTGGCGGCGAACTTCGCGAACGGCGGAGTGCTCTTCAGGCTGTCGACCGCGGCCTTCAGCGCCTGCTTCATCTTCGGGGCCGAGCCGGTGCCCTTCGCGCCCTTGGCCACCGCCTTGATCGCGGTCTCGCCCTTCTCGGTCAGCACGTGCTGGATGTCGAAGTGGCCCTGCTCGTGCCGCAGCAGGTCACCGCTCTTCTTCGCCTTGCGCACGAAGGACCTGCTCCGGTCCATGTACGCCTTGAGATCCAGCGAGGACGCGACGATCTCGGCCTCGGCGTCCCAGGTCGCGCCGGTCTTCTTGGCCTTCGCCTTGTAGGACAGCCCGGTGTTGCCGGAAAACGTGCCCGCGTCGAACGGCACGCCAGCCGGCACCTTGCCCTTGAAGTCCTTCCAGGCCAGAGCGGGATGAGCGTCGTGATAGACCCGGTCACGCTGCACGACGGCGCCGCCGGGCGTGGCGTCGACGACCCGCTGGACAGCCGCGTTGCCGTACAGGTGCTGCAACGCACCGAGCAGCCGGGCCTGCCCGGCCGCGTCCAGGCTGGCCAGCCGCCGCGCCGCGTCGAGCCGCACGGGATCGGAACCCGCCAGCGCGCGACCCTGCTCTCCCGCCTGCGCCTGCGCCGGGCCAGCACTCAGCTTGGCCTTGGCTTTCCCCATGAACGCCTCCAGCCCTTCCTCCGCCCAGCTTGCGCCGTCAAGGGGCGGCCACCAAGTCCCTTCCGGGCAGCCGTACGGGCAGCGCCCAGCGGGAAAGCCTTGGCCACCGGCGTACCGGGGCTGGCAGGATGCCCTTTTCCGAACCGGGGCGGTGATCGTGGTGAGCGTGTGGGTGACGACGTTGTGGCGGCCGACGGGGCCACAGGAGCTGGCTCTCGTCGCCGAGTCCGGCTGGCGGCGCTGGCCCGCCAGGCTCCCGGACCAGCCGATCTTCTACCCGGTACTGACCGAGGACTACGCGATCCGCATCGCCCGCGAGTGGAACGTGCCCCACTCGGGCTCCGGCCACGTCACGAGGTTCTTCATGGACTCCGCGTTCCTCGCCAGGTACCCGGTACAGCAGGCCGGCGGCCGCGACATCCGTGAGCTGTGGGTACCGGCCGAGGACCTCGCCGAGTTCAACCGGCACATCGTCGGCCGCATCAGCCTGGTCCACACCTTCACGGCCTGACCCGGGTGAGGTACCGCCGCCGGGACGTTCCCCTATCCCGGCGGCGGTACCCGTCTCACCGGGCTACCAGCACCATGGTGGACAGCGTCCGCAACCCCGCCGGACATTCCCCGAGCCGCCGGGAAACAGCAAGGCCCGGAAGCCAGCGATGTGACTTCCGGGCCTTGTCGCCCTATGAGAATACTTCGATGTGGACGGTGAAACCGCGCATGGAGCACCGCCCTCCGGAGGCGGGAGCGCGGCGGCACGCAGGCTGGGCGGCTGGCGAAAGGCGGCGGACGCGAAGAAGCCCTGACCGCTTCATGCTGGTCAGAGCTTCTTGGTGTTTCCGGATGGTGCCCCCGGCAGGATTCGAACCTGCGCTCCCGCCTCCGGAGGGCGGTGCTCTATCCCCTGAGCTACGGGGGCGTGGCCCTTGCGGACCTCCGAAAGGTTAGCAGACTCCCCGGGCTAGCTCGAAGTCGAGGTCGACCCTCCCGAGCACGTGGCGCCCTTCTCTGGGCCTGCGGTCTTGCGGTAGCGCTGGATGAACAGCTCGATCCGCTTGTCCTCCGGCGAGTCGACCGCCAGCTGGTACCCCCACGCCTGCAGCGAGATCTTGGGCTTCTGGCCTGGGAACGGGCTCAGGAACGTGTACTCGGTGCCGCGTACCTTGCCAGCCAGCGTGCTCAGCCCGGAGCCGGACAGCTGGGCCGGGTCGTACGTGATCCAGATCGCACCGTGCTCGAGGCTGTGCACGGCCCGCTCGCTCGGGATCTTGGAGGTGTACACGTCTCCCATGCAGTTCTGCCAGACCGGGGCGTGGGTGCCGCCGACCGGCGGGGTCATCGGGTACGAGACGGGCTTGTCGGAGTGTTCCTGGCCGAGCGCGTCGGGCATGGTCTTGTGGTAGTCGACGACGGCGCTCAGGTCCGGCGGGGGCTCCTTGCTGAGGTACAGCCAGGTGCCGACCCCGGCGGCGGTGAGCAGCAGCGCGACGAAGCCGGCCACGAGCCCGACGATGAGGCCGGTCCGGCTCTTCTTCGGCGGGGGCAGCAGCGCGTAGCCGGGGTACGGGTATCCGTGCTGCTGGGCGTAGTCGGGCTGCGGGGGGAACGGGGGATACCCCGGCTGCTGCGGGTACCCGGGCTGGCCGGTGTATCCGGGGCCCGGCTGGTGCGGCGGATGCGGGTACGCCTGCGGGGCCGGTGCGCCTGAGACGTCCGGCACAGGGCTGTCCGGCACGACCCCGCCCGGGTACGCCGGGGCCGCGTGGGGATCCGATGCCGCGTAGGGGCCGGGGGCCGCGTACGGGTCTGGTGCCGGGTGCGGGGCTGGGCCGGGCTGGTAGGGGCCGGAAGGCGGCGGCATCGTCACGCCGGCAGCATATCGGCCCGGCGCACCGGACCGGCGTATCCACACACGAGGGCACGAACAGAACGACAGGACAGCGCTAGAGCACGGCAAGAAGCCGCCTGGCAGCCGTCCCCTCGCGGGGGCAGCAGCCGGGCGGCTCCTTGGTGACGTGCGGTGGTGCTGAGCTACTTAAGCGGCAAGCTTGGCGAAAGACGACGCGATGGCCGACTTGCGGTTGGCAGCCTGGTTCTTGTGGATGACGCCCTTGCTCGCAGCCTTGTCCAGCTTGCGGGTGGCGTCCTGCAGCAGCGCACCGGCGTTGTCAGTGTCGCCGGCCGCAACCGCCTCGCGGTACTTGCGGATGGCGGTCTTCAGGGAAGACTTGACCGCCTTGTTGCGCAGGCGGGCCTTCTCGTTCTGCCGGTTGCGCTTGATCTGGGACTTAATGTTCGCCACGCGACACAGCCTCGGTCTTGTGAGTCGGGTCATTTACCACGCGCACGCTGAATCCCGGGGGATAGGCACGCGCGAAAAGCCAGGTTACCAGCCGCCCCGGCCGCAAGCCAAAACGGGCCGGGTACTGCCACCTGCCTAAGGGAGACGCCAGCCTCTGCGCCGGGCCAGCCAGCGCAGTGCCGTCTCCCCGCTCCAGCGCTGGTGCTGCCGGAGCATCGGTGAGGCCGACGGTACCGGGGACTCGGCCGAGGCTGCCAGCCAGTAGCCGGAGATGGCTGCCAGGAGCGCGTCGAGCTGCTCGGGGGCTGCGTCGCGGGCGGAGGGCTGGGCCGCGAAGAGAGCTGAGGCGTCGTAGCCGTCCCCGGAGGCGGTCACGAGCAGCGTCGCGAGGTCGAACCAGCTCGCCGCGAGGCACGGCCAGTTCCAGTCGCAGAACCACGGCTGACCTGCCGAGTCGAGCACGACGTTGTCCTGGCGCAGGTCGGCGTGGGCGACGGCCGTGCCTGCGGTGGCGGCTGGCCAGGCGTCCTCCAGCCAGGCGAGCGGGACGACCAGGTCGCGGGGCAGCCACCGGGGCAGCTTCATCCGCAGGGAACCGGCCGCCTCGTGCCGCCACGCCGAGAACGCGGCCCCGGCGTCGGCCTCCGCTGTGAGCAGTCCCACGTCCAGGAGTGCCTGGGGCGGGCTGGCGAGGGCTGAGGCCACCTCGTCCCAGGCGCGCAGGGTCGCGTCCAGTTCCTCCCGGCGCCAGGGCTGGGCGGGCATCCGGGCGCCGGGCACCGCGTCGAACGCGAGGACCACCCAGCCGTCCAGTTCCAGGGACCAGTCGAGGCGCGGGACGGGTATCCCCGCAGGTAACCGGGGATTGATCAGGGCTTCCCGGCGGTAACTGCGGGAAATGATCTCCTGGTTTGAGGCTTTGATGAATTTTGTACCTGCCGCACCCGCCACCACCCCTGCGAAGCCCCGGGTGAACCCGCCACCAGCGGGCGGCCCGCTCGTCAGCGGCCCCCCGCTGAGCCGGGCGGCGACGGCGTCGCGCACTCCGGCAGGCAGGCTGTCCCAGCCCGGCCGGACGGCCGTCGAGTCGTAACTGACCGCGGAGCTGTGCATGGCCGACATGATCCCTCAGGTGTTGTGGGATCATCGGAGGCGGCCCATACCCTGCGGCCTGCCCCGCCAGACCCTAGGCCCGCCCGACGAAGGACTCAAGGACACCGGTGAAGCTCGACCCAGGCGCCACGGATCCCGGACACATCCGGAACTTCTGCATCATCGCGCACATCGACCACGGCAAGTCGACCCTGGCCGACCGGATGCTCCAGCTCACCGAGGTGGTCGACGCTCGCCAGATGCGGGCGCAGTACCTGGACCGGATGGACATCGAGCGCGAGCGCGGTATCACGATCAAGAGCCAGGCCGTCCGGATGCCGTGGACGATCCGCGAGGGCGAGAACGCCGGCTACCAGGCCGTCCTCAACATGATCGACACGCCGGGCCACGTGGACTTCACCTACGAGGTCTCGCGTTCGCTGGCCGCGTGTGAGGGCGCTGTCCTGCTGGTCGACGCGGCCCAGGGCATCGAGGCCCAGACGCTGGCCAACCTGTACCTGGCGCTGGAGAACGATCTCAAGATCATCCCGGTGCTGAACAAGATCGACCTGCCGGCCGCCCAGCCGGAGAAGTACGCCGAGGAGCTCGCGCACCTGATCGGCTGCGAGCCGGAGGACTGCCTGAAGGTCTCCGGTAAGACCGGTCTCGGTGTCCCGCACCTGCTCGACGAGATCGTCCGGCAGATGACCCCGCCCACGGGCGACGCCGCCGCCCCGGCCCGGGCCATGATCTTCGACTCGGTCTACGACGTGTACCGGGGCGTGGTCACCTACATCCGGGTCGTCGACGGCAAGATCGAGGCCCGCGACCGGATCAAGATGATGTCCACCGGCGCCGTGCACGAGCTGCTGGAGATCGGTGTCATCTCCCCGGAGCCGGTCAAGTCGAAGGCGCTCGGCGTCGGCGAGGTCGGGTACCTGATCACCGGCGTGAAGGACGTCCGCCAGTCCCGGGTCGGTGACACCGTCACGCTCAACACCAAGCCGGCCACCGAGCCGCTCGGCGGGTACAAGGACCCGAAGCCGATGGTCTTCTCCGGGCTGTACCCGCTGGACGGCTCCGACTACCCGGAGCTGCGCGAGGCGCTGGACAAGCTCAAGCTCAACGACGCCGCCCTGGTCTACGAGCCGGAGACCTCGGCCGCGCTCGGCTTCGGCTTCCGGTGCGGCTTCCTCGGCCTGCTCCACCTGGAGATCATCCAGGAGCGGCTGGAACGCGAGTTCGGCCTGGACCTGATCGCCACCGCCCCGAACG
Organism: Longispora albida DSM 44784; assembly: GCF_000379825.1. GTDB lineage: Bacteria > Actinomycetota > Actinomycetes > Mycobacteriales > Micromonosporaceae > Longispora > Longispora albida. Next base: position 134,934 of record NZ_KB903816.1, on the reverse strand, counting down.
TGATCTACCGGGTGACCACCGACGACGGCGAGGAGGTGGTCGTCACCAACCCGAGTGAGTACCCGGTCGGCAAGGTCGCGTCGGTCTCCGAGCCGGTCGCCCGGGTGACCGTGCTCGCCCCGAACGACTACGTCGGCGCGATCATGGAGCTGTGCCAGGGCCGCCGTGGCGTCCTCCAGGGCATGGACTACCTGTCGGCCGACCGGGTGGAGCTGCGGTACACGCTGCCGCTCGGCGAGATCATCTTCGACTTCTTCGACCAGCTCAAGAGCCGGACGAAGGGTTACGCCTCGCTGGACTACGAGCCCTCCGGCGAGCAGGTCGCCGACCTGGTGAAGGTGGACATCCTCCTCCAGGGCGAGCCGGTCGACGCGTTCTCGGCGATCGTGCACAAGGACAAGGCCTACAACTACGGGGTCCAGATGACCTCGAAGCTGCAGAAGCTGATCCCCCGGCAGCAGTTCGAGGTGCCGATCCAGGCCGCGATCGGTTCCCGGGTGATCGCCCGCGAGAACATCCGCGCCATCCGCAAGGACGTGCTCGCCAAGTGCTACGGCGGCGACATCTCCCGGAAGCGGAAGCTGCTGGAGAAGCAGAAGGAAGGCAAGAAGCGGATGAAGATGGTGGGCCGGGTCGAGGTCCCGCAGGAGGCCTTCATCGCAGCGTTGAGTACCAATGAAGCTGGCGACAAGCCGGCTGGTAAAAAGTAGGGCATGCGATTACGCAGCCGGATTGCAGCAGGCGTGGCCGCCGTCGTGGCGGCCACGCTGTTTGTCATCACCCCGCCGGTCCACGCCGAGCCTGGTGAGGGCGGTACGAAGGGCCTGCGTGAGGCCCTGGAGACAGCGTCCAAGGGGTACCAGGACGCGAAGGTGAAGCTCGATGCCGCCAAGAAGCGGCAGGGCGAGCTCGCCGTGGAGATCACCGCCAGCAAGACCCGGGTCGACCAGCTCTCGCAGCAGGTCGGGCTGCTGGCCGCCACGCAGTACAAGGGCGGTGGCAACGGTTCGCTCAAGGCACTGCTGTCCAGCGACTCGATGTCGGCGTACCTGCAGGGTGCCGCGACGATGCGGTACATGAGCGAGCGGGACGCCAAGCAGGTCACCGACCTGAAGGGCGCCCAGCTCAAGCTCGACCAGCAGCGCAAGGAGCTCGACCTCGCGATCGCCGAGCAGGAGACCCAGCTCAAGGAGCTGGCGAAGCGGCGGGCCGACGCGCTCAAGGCGCTGGAGGCGGCCGGCGGTGGACAGCAGGCTTCCGGGCCGTCCGGGCCCCTGCCGAACAGCGCCAACCCCGCGCCGCGTAACCCGGACGGCAGCTGGCCGTCGGAGAGCTGCTCGGTGAAGGACCCGACCACCTCGGGCTGCCTGACCCCGCGCACGCTGCACGCTTTCAACCAGACCAAGAGCGCTGGTTTCACCAGGTTCGTCGCGTGTTACCGGTCCGGTGAGGACGGTGGCGAGCACCCGCGCGGCCGGGCCTGCGACTGGGCTGCGGCCGTCGGTGGCTTCGAGAACGTGGACGCCAGCGGCGGGGACCGCACCTACGGGAACAACCTGGCAGCCTGGTACGTGGCCAACGCCGACAAGCTCGCCGTGCTGTACGTCATCTGGTACCGGCAGATCTGGATGCCCGGTACCGGCTGGCGGTCCTACTCGGGCGGCGGCGGCCCGGCGGCCGCGCACACGAACCACGTGCACCTGTCGGTGCGGTAGGAACCTGTTCGGCCCCTGGATCCACTGTGTCCCTAGGGGCCGAAGAGCAGGTTGCCAGGGCGTGCGGGTTCGTCGCTGGTGTAGTAGTCGTGGAACGCCTCGGCGAGTTCGTCGAGGGCGAGTACACCGTCGCCGTTGGTGTCCAGACGCAGGGCTGCCGTGCGGGCCTGGGCAGGTGGTACGCCGAAGGCGCGCAGCATGCGGACGGCTTCGGTGTGGTTGAGGAGCCGGTCGCCGTCGGTGTCGGCCGCAGCAAGCACCGCGTCGATCGCGGGGTAGAGGTACCCATCGTAGGCGTCGGGGTCGCTGGCCAGGGCGAAGAGCGCGCGGTCGAAGGCAGGGCGGCCGATGCCGTTGTGGCCGTTCTGCCCGGCGGCCTGGCACAGGGCGATCCACCAGGCGGTGAACGACGCACGCAGGCGGTTGGCGACAGCCCCTTCGGGAGCGTGGCCGAAGGCGCTGGCGATGTGGTCGGCGACGGCGCGGTAGTCGGCCGCGGTGATCAGGTCGTCATCGTCGTGGTCGAACAGCTCGAAGTGACGGTGGAGTTTGGCGGACAGGAACGCCGAGGTGGGCCGGGGAGCCGGGCGGGCCGGGCCGTCGGGCGTGGCCCGCCGGGCGGCGCTGGAGGGGTGGGTGCCGGTCTGCTCGCTGTCGTTGTCGAGGTAGGCGCAGGCGCTGCGGTAGCCCTGCTCGACGCGGCGGGCGATCGTGGCGACCTGTTCCGCGACGCTGGTGCGCAGGCCGTGGTCTGGCGGTTCGAGGAGTTCCTCGCCAGTGGGCATCAGGTGTACGCGGATGCCGTCGGGGCGGGCGTGGATGACCTGTCCGAGCCGGTGGCGCCGGGCGACCTCGAAGATGACGTTGCCCAGCTGCCACGGCCACCGTGGCAGGCGCAGGGGCTGCTGGCGCTGTCGCAGCCGCAGGACGTAGATGTCCTGCGGCTGGTAGGCGGCGGCCCGGCCGATGGGGATGGTCTCCACGACGCCGCCGTCGACGTAGTGCTCGCCGCCAATCGGTACCGGTGGCCACAGGCCGGGGACGGCGCAGGAGGCCAGCAGGGCGGGGATCAGCGGCCCGGAGTCGAAGTATCGGGCGGTGGCCCGTTCGATGGAGGCCGCGCACGCCTGGTACGGCACAGCCAGGTCCTCGATGCGCGTGCCGGCTCCCAGGTACCGCTCCAGCAGCGTCCGCAGCCGGTCCTGCCGGGCCAGCGCCGCCCGCAGCCGCAGCACGCTGGCCGCCGCCTCCCGGGGGCGGATCCTCATCACCCCCGTCGTGACGCAGTCGGTCCAGAACGTCGCGAGCCGTGCGGCCACGGCCACCGTCGGGTCGGCGGCGAGGATGGCGCCCTGGATCGACCCGGCGGAGGTGCCGATCACCAGGTCGGGCCGGATGCCGCGCTCCAGGAGCGCCCGCAGCATCCCGGCCTGGTAGCCGCCGAGGTAGCCGCCGCCACCGAGCACGAACGCGACCTTCGGGGCGTCGGCGGTATGGCTCAGTTCCATGCGTGGTTCCCTGTCGTCTCGGCGCGGACGCTCCCGATCCACCTGTCAGCCGCCAGCCACCGCTCGCCCAGCCAGGCGGCGAAGGCCTCCGGGGCGCGGGGGATGTCCCGGCTGGGGATGTGCCACCAGGCGACGTGCACGATGCCGTCGGTGGTGATCGGGTAGTCGATCCGTCCCCATCCGGCCAGCAGGTCCTCCAGCCCGGTATGGGCGAGGATCACGATGTCGGCGTGCGGGGCGTGCGCGGCGGTGAATCGCACGCCGCCGGGGTGCGGGTGCAGGGTGTGGCGCATCCGCGTGGCCTGGCCGGCGAGCTGGGTGTGGCCGTCGGCGCCGAGTGCGGCGATGAGCCGTCTCCGGCGGGCTGCGGAGTAGTTGGCGCCCTCGGGGAAGATCACGATGGCGTCGGAGGGCTCGGCGGTGCTGGCGAGGCGTTTGAGGTGCAGGAGGGCGGCGACCTTACCGGTCTGCCGGCCGAAGTCGAAGAACGCGACCCTGCTGGCCCGGTAGAGCCTGCGCGTCCCGGGCGTGAGCGCCGCCGACCGCTTGGCGATGGTGTGGGGTGTGCGTCCGAGCTGGGAGGCGACCAGGTGCAGGACCAGAGGGCTGTTGAACACCCCGGCGTGGCGGGCCAGGACGATGACAGGCCGGTCGCCCAGCTCCGGTGGATGGGCGCACGACAGGCGCAAGCCAGCCAGCGCCAGCCCTGATCCGTAGAAGCGGCCGAGTACCCGGCGCAGCAGCGCCCCTGTTCCCTGCGCGGGGCCGCGGCGCAGGGCGAGCAGCGCCGGGATCTCCACAGTGGCCAGGTAGGCCCCGGCCAGCAGGGTGAGGCGGACCTGGGCGCGCAGTGCCGCCGGTAAACCCGGTAACAGCAGGAGGAGGCGGGCGGTCAGCAGCAGGGGCGCCGCGGTCAGCAGGACCAGCGACCAGCCCGCCACCGCCGCGACCGCGACCACGGTCGGCCAGGCCGTGCTCGCGGGGGTGGCGGGCCGGGTCACCTCAGTCGCCATCGTGGCGGAAGTACGCTGCCGCGCCCGGACACGCCACCACCTGCGCGGCATAGGTCAGGCCGGCGCCGAAGCCCAGGAGGAGCACCGGCTGGCCGGCCCGTACGCGGTCCTGGTCGATCAGCCGCGCCAGCGCCAGCGGAATGGAGGCCGCAGAGGTGTTCCCGCTGTCGGTGACGTCGTCGGCGACGGCCGCGTCGCCGAGGCCGAGTTCGCCGGCCAGCGCCCGCACGATGCGCAGGTTCGCCTGGTGGGGCACGAACGCGGCCAGTTCGCCGGGGGCGATGCCCGCCTCGGCGCAGGCCTTTCTGGCGTGCGCGGCCAGTTCGGTGACGGCCCACCGGTACACGGAGGGGCCCTGCATCCGCAGCGGCGACCGCCGGTCGGGGACGGCGATCAGGCTGGCCCGGCTGCCGTCGCTGCCCCACACCACCGGTCCGACGCCGGCGTACCCGGCGGCGCGGACGATCACGGCCCCGGCCCCGTCAGCGAACAGCGGCGCGGTCGCCTCGTCGGCTGGATCCACCCAGTCGGTCATCCGTTCCGCGCCCACCACGAGCACGGTGCGGCAGGTCCCCGCCCGCACGAGCCCGTCAGCCAGCGCCAGGGAGTAGACGAACCCGGAGCAGGCGGCGTTGACGTCGAACGCCGGCACTGTCAGCCCCAGCTCGGCAGCCACCCGGGCTGCGGCGTTCGGAAGACCCGAGGGCAGCGCGAGCACGTCGCCACAGCTATCGCGTCGACCTCGCCAGCGGCCACCTCTCCGGCCAGCAACGCCGCCCGGGCGGCATCCCTGGCCATCTCGACGAGACCCTCGGCCGGCCCGGCGTGCCGGCGGGCAATGATTCCGGTGCGGTCACGCACCCATTCGTCGCTCACCCGATCAGCGACCAGCAGTTCGGCGTTTGTCACCCTCCGCTGGGGCCGGTAAGCGCCCACAGCCACCAGCGTCGAACCCACGCCCACCATGACACCCCCGGTAACAGCGCAATACTCACATTCGAGAATATTGCACGTTTTGACCGGAATTTCTGGAGGAGTTCCCCGACACCCCGGCGCGACCCGGGACGCGCGCGGCCTGGGTCTCCCTAGCTGTTCTTCCGGGCCGCCTCGATGACGCTGGCCAGCAGGCCGGGGAAGAGCTCGTCGAGGTCGTGGCCGCGCAGGCAGGACATCTTGGCTGTGCCCTTGTAGTGCTGGCGGATCACGCCGGCCTCGCGGAGGACCCGGAAGTGGTGCGTGGTCGTCGACTTGGTCACCGGCAGCTCGATCGAGCTGCACGCCACCTCCTCGGACGCCTTCGCCAGGTCGCAGACGATCTGGAGCCGCACGGGGTCGGCCAGGGCGTGCAGCACCTGGTCCAGCCTGATCTCGCTGGTTTCCGGGTGGGGGAGTGTGCGGTCCATGTTGCGATGGTACGACATCCGTAGTAGTTTCATGGATGTCGTACTACGAAGATCCTCGTACTAATGGACCTTGGGAGATCCTGCCGTGCTGTTCGAGCCCTTCACCCTCCGCGAAGTCACCATCCCGAACCGGGTCTGGCTGTCCCCGATGTGCATGTACTCCGCCACTGACGGCGTGCCCGACGACTTCCACTTCGCCCACTACGCCGCCCGCGCGCTCGGCGGAGCCGGCCTCGTCATGACCGAGGCGACCGGCGTCAGCCCCGAGGGCCGGATCAGCCCCTCCGACCTCGGCCTCTGGAACGCTGACCAGCAGCGCGGCCACGCCAGGATCGCGGAGTTCGTGTCCTCGCGCGGCGCTGTGCCCGCCGTGCAGATCGGGCACGCCGGCCGCAAAGCCTCCACGGCCGAGCTGTGGCGGGGCGGCCACGTCCTGACCCCGGGTGACGGCGGCTGGCCCGTTCTCAGCCCGGCGAACCTCGACCGGGAGGGCATCGACCGGATCGTGCGGGCCTTCGCCGACGCGGCGCGCCGGGCGGCCGACGCCGGGTACCAGGTGCTGGAGATCCACGGTGCGCACGGGTACCTGATCCACGAGTTCCTCTCTCCGCTGGTCAACGGACGCACAGACGAGTTCGGCGGCTCCTTCGAGAACCGGGCGCGGTTCGGGCTGAGCGTCGTCGAGGCAGTCCGTGCGGCCTGGCCGGCCGGTCAGCCGCTCTTCTACCGGACATCCGCGACCGACTGGATCGACGGCGGCTGGTCCATTGAGGACACCGTGCGGCTCGCCCCGCTGCTCAGGGAGCGCGGGGTGGACCTGATCGACGTGTCCAGCGGCGGCATCGCGCAGGCGAGCATCCCGGTCGGCCCCGGCTACCAGGTACCGCTCGCGGCCCGGATCCGCGAGGCCGGTGGCGGGCCGGTCGCGTCCGTCGGGCTGATCACCGAGCCGAAGCAGGCCGAGGACATCCTGGCGACCGGGCAGGCCGACGCGGTCTTCCTCGGCCGGGAACTCCTCCGCGACCCGCACTGGCCGCTGCGGGCCGCCCGGGAGCTGGGCGTGCCGGTCAGCTGGCCGAGGCAGTACGAGCGGGCGGCGTAGCGGAGGGGCGACGCTCGGAACTCTAGGGGTAGACCACCTCGCAGCGGACGTGGACCGGCGTCGCGGACTCCAGCGCGTACCTGAGGGGTTCGCGGAGTTCCGGGTCGGGCAGGGTGACGGTGATCCGGACCCAGGGCTGTCCGGCCGGCTCACTGGGCGGTTCCGGTTCCGTTCCGCTGTCGGTGATCTCGGCTGTCCCGCCGTAGAGCGCGACGATGCCGTGCAGGCCGGCGACCGTGCCGCGCCGGCGGTGCAGCTGGATCGCCCCGGCGATGGCGTGCCGGAGGCGGCTGCCGTCGGGTACGGCGGAGAAGGCCGCCAGCCACGGCAGGAGCGGGACGGGCGCACCCAGCGGATCGAGCAGTGAGCCCGTGACCATGTCCCACAGGGGCGCCAGCAGCTCGTCCACAGTGTCGGCGAGCAGCCCTGCGGCCGGATCGGCGACCACGGTGTCCGGCATCTCGAACCGGACCGAGCCCGGCTGCGCGGAACTCACGTCGCCACCGTGACGGCGAGCTCGCGGGCGAGCAGGAGGGTCCGGTCGGACAACTCGATCGCCGTGACCTCCTCGTCCTTGTCGCCGGTGTTGGGGTCAGCGGTGTAGAGCACGAGTTCGTCCACTGTGTCCACTCCGTCCACGTGGTGGAGAACCCCGTACAGCTCGCCGGCGCGCAGGGTCCGGCCGAGCGGCCAGCCCTGCTTGGCCGGGCCGCCGGTGATCGGGCTGAGGTACGTGTGCAGGGCTCGGAGCGCGTCCTGCTGGACCCGGGCGGGGCTCGTACCGCGCCGGGCCGTGAGGCCCACCGTCATGCCCACTCCGGTGTAGTACGGCGCCTCCACCACGACCCGGGTGCCGACCAGGCGGCGCTCGCCGAGATACGTGGCGATGGCCTCGATGGTCTCCGGGAGCGGCGCGAGGTCGCCGAAGCCGAGTTCGCCCAGCTCGCCGGGTGCCGGGGCCGGGACGATCAGGACGCGGACGGTGCCCTGCTCGTCGGCGACGCAGTGCACCCTGGCCAGTTCCGGCGCGGCCTTCCTGGCCAGGTACTCGAAGTCCGCGGCTGTCACGGCCCGGTCTCCGGCCTGGAGCTCCAGCGGCGCGCGCTGCCACAGCGCGTCGATCGTCTCGGCGTCCCGGCCGTCGCTGGCGGCGTCCTGGCCGTGCAGGGTCAGGCCGTCGATGACGGAACGCAGGGCGCCGGCCGGGACGTTGCCTGCGGCACCGCCACCGGACCAGTAGTCGCGCACGCGGAGGAGGGCTCCGGCGAGCGGGATCGCGCCGTACTGCCTGGTCGTCCCGTCCGGCTCACTGACCTGCGGTCCGAAGAACACCTCTCCGGTACCTGGATCGAGCACCGCGTGCATGTCATCCGCCGTACTCCCGGCGAAGGAGCCGGCCAGCGCCCACTCCTCCCACTCCCCGCCCGGTATCCGCGCCTCGACCACCGGCCAGCGGTCCCCCTCCACGACCGGGGCGTGCCGGAGCCGGAACCGCTGGCCGGGCTCCCCGGTGCTGGTACCCAGGGGCTCGTCAGCGACCAGCCGCGCGTGCCACGCTCCGATCCGCGCGCCGGCCGTCGCGGCGGTGACCCGGCCGAACGTGATCGGGTAGCGGTACCCGGCATCGTCCTCGTCCATGTCCACGACGGCCCGGATCCACGCGCCGTGCGTGCCGTCGACGGTGACCGTCTTGAAGTCGTGCAGCAGCCACAGCGTCAGCAGGCCCGGACGGGTCAGCCCGCCGGTGCCGTCCTCGATCACCGTGCACTCGTACCACTGGCTGCCGTCCCAGTACTCCCAGAACAGTGGCGGGTCGTCCGGGTCGACACCGGTACCGGGGAAGGTCAGCTCGAAGGAGAGCTCGACGACGCAGCCGGGCGCTGGCTGGTCGAGCCGGAAGTACGCCGCGGAGTTCTGGTTGTTGCCGAGGCTGAGCGGGCAGTGGGCGAGGCTCACCGGTACGAGAGTGAAATCGATCGGTGTCGTGAATCCGACCGTGCCGTCCTCCGTGGCCGCGACCACTCCGCGCGGCATCGTGACCGGCGAGGTGAGCAGGCCAGGCGGGCGGAATTCCAGCAGCAGGCTCGCGGCCCGCGCCGGTGCCGGTCGCAGGCCGGCCAGCGCCAGCATCGGGCCCCTGAGCTGCTCGGGAAGGCTGCTCATCCGGTAGAGGAGCTGGTCGGCGACGAACGCGGCACCCAGCAGGACCTCCCGGGCACTGTCGTCCAGCGGGCCCTTGCGGGTGGCGATCCGCACCGCGTCGTCGAACAGTTCCTGGAACCGCCGGGTATCGACCGACGCCCTTGGATTGGCCATGCGGGATAGCATCCCATCTCAGGCCACGACTGTCCGAGCTGGAGGGTGCGGGATGACGCTGGAGATCGCGGTAGTGCCGGGCACGGTTGCCTTCGACGCCGACGATCCGGCCTGGCTGGCCCAGGTCGAGATGCTGGTCCGTGAGCTCCAGGAGTCCGAGGTGGACGGGGTCGGCCAGCGGGCGACGGCCTCGCCCGGCGAGAAGAGCGCCGTGATCGAGATCCTGGTCGCGCTCGGCAGCTCCGGTGCGGTCACGGCGGCCCTGGCCGCGTTCTCCGCCTGGCTCGGCCGGGACAAGCGGCGCGAGCTGAACGTCGTCGTCGACGGCGTCCGGCACACCGTGGACGGCACCGCTCTCAGCGACCGCACCCTGCGCGAGGTGATGCTCAAGTCCCTGGAGACCAAGAGGCTCGATGGCTGATCGGGTACACAAGGCGCTGCTCGTCGCCAACTGGGAGTTCCCGGAGGACGAGGCCGGGGTGCTCACCGAGCTCAAGGGCGCGCGGCACGACGGTGAGCTGCTCCGGGCGGTGCTGTCCGATCCGGGTACCGGCCTGCACGCTGCCGGCGACATCAGGCTCGTCGCCAACGTCGGCAAGCAGGCCGTCCTCACCGCGCTGGAACAGTTCTTCGCCCGCTCCACGAAGAACGAACAGCTTCTCCTGTACTACAGCGGGCACGGCTTCACCGACCTCTTCGGCCGCCTGTACCTGTGCGCCCGCGACACGAACACCACCTCACTGCGCGCGACCGGGATCTCGGCCCGCGACATCAGCGAGCTGATGGACGACTCGCCGGCCGTGGCGAAGATCGTGCTGCTCGACTGCTGCTACTCGGGCGGGTTCAAGGGCGGCCCGGACACCCCGGGTGAGCTCGGCGGCAAGGGCCGCTTCGTCCTCACCAGCTCCCTGAGCGGACAGCGCACCCCCGACGCGAAGGACGGCGGGGCGCCCAGCCCGTTCACGGGTTACCTCGCGGAGGCGCTGCGCGGCGAGTGCCGGGCGTCCGGCGGGTACGTCTCCGCCGATGACCTCTACGAGCACGTCAACATGCGGATGGCGGCCGCTGGCCTGTCGACGCCGCAGCGCATCCTCAAGGGCACGATCGCCGATCTGGTACTGGCCCGGGTCCCCAGCGTCCCCTCCGAGCCGCCACCTCCGCCCCCGCCCCTGCCTCCGTCTCCGAAGGCTGTGATCCGTGAGGAGGACGTGCTCGCCGGGTACCTCCGTGCCCACGACGCCGAGGGGCGCGGGGAGACCGAGGCGGCCATCGCCGGGTACCGGCAGGTCGCGGCGGCCCGGCGCGGCGACTGGAGCACACTTGCCGCACTGCGCGCCGCCCGCATGGCGAAGGACACCTCGCTGTTCGAGCAGGTGATCGCCGCTGAACATCCGGAGTGGAGCCCCCTCGCGGCGTACGAGCTGGGAAAGATGCTCCAGGCCACCGATCCGGCCGGGGCCGACGCGGCCAGCGTCCGGGCCGCCGAGTTCGGCCACCCCCTGTACTCGCCGGGCGCCGCCCAGCACGCGATCCTGGGCCGGGTGCAGCGGAAGCGGCCCGTCGAGGAGATCCGCCAGCTCCTCCAGCACGCCGCAGGCATCCGCAAGTCCGAGGCGGCGGCACACGCCACGCTCGGTGTGATGCTCATGGACTCCGGCCAGCTGGACGAGGCCCGCGTGGCGCTGCGCAGAGCCGCCGGCTCCGGCGACGAGCAGGTCGCGCCGTACGCGGCCCAGCGGCTGGCCGAGCTGTACCGCATGAAGGGCTGCCTGACCGCCGCGGACGAACTCGGCCGGGACCTCTAAGTCAGATCCCTGATCACCGCGTCGGCGAGCAGCCGCCCCCGTAGGGTCAGGACCGCCCGGTCGCCGTCGAGCACGAGCAGCCCGTCCTCGGCAGCCCGGCTGGCGGCTGTCCGGCCGGCGTCGTCCAGGTAGGACAGTGGCAGGCCCTCGGCGAGCCGGAGCCGGAGCATGATCTCCTCGATCCGGCGGTCCTCGTCGCCGAGTACCTCACGGCCGGCCGCCGGGAACTGGCCGGCGGCGAGGGCCGAGGCGTAGGCGCTGGGATGCTTCACGTTCCACCAGCGGACCCCGGCGACGTGGCTGTGCGCGCCCGGGCCGAAGCCCCACCAGTCGCCGCCCCGCCAGTACAGCAGGTTGTGCTGGCACTCGCCGCCGGGCAGCGCCCAGTTCGACACCTCGTAGTTGGCGAGGCCGGCGCCTTCCAGGGTGGAGGTCGCGGCCAGGTACCGGTCGGCGGCCACGTCGTCGTCCGGGTACGGCAGCTCGCCCCGGCGCATCCTCGCGGCCATCCGGGTGCCGTCCTCGACGATCAGCGCGTAGGCGCTCACGTGGTCGACTCCGGCCTCCAGCACGGCGGCCAGTGAGCGCTCGAAGTCCTCGGCCGTCTCGCCGGGCGTACCGTAGATCAGATCCAGGTTGACGTGCTCGAAGCCGGCGGCCCGGGCCTCGGCCGCAGCCGCGACGGCGCGACCGGCGGTGTGCCTGCGGTCGAGCACGGCGAGGACGTGCGCGGCTGCCGACTGCATGCCGAGCGAGATCCGGGTGAAGCCGGCCGCGCGGAGCTCGGCGAGATAGGCGGGGGTGACCGTCTCCGGGTTCGCCTCGGTGGTGATCTCCGCGCCGGGCGCGAAGCCCCACGTCTTCTCGATGCCCGCGATGATCCGGCCGAGCTCGGCCGCCGGGAGCAGGGTCGGCGTGCCGCCGCCGACGAAGATCGTCGACACGGCAGGCGGGTCGACAGCCCGGCTCGCCAGCGCCAGCTCCTCCAGCACCTGGTCGGCGTAGCCGGCCGAGGTCACGCCCTCGCTGGGCGTGTAGGTGTTGAAGTCGCAGTAGCCACAACGGGACGCGCAGAACGGGACGTGCACATACACCCCGAAACCGCGCTCACCGGCCTTCCGTGGCGGGACGCCGGACAGCGGACCGTCGGCGGGGACGGGCTCTCCGGAGGGCAGGGCACCTGGCATGCCGTCTAGTGTGCCCTGCATGGCCGAAGAACTTGTCCGGTACTCCGCCGAGCAGGGCGTGGCGACCCTCACGCTCGACAGCCCGGCGAACCGCAACGCGCTGTCCACCGCCCTGATCAGCGACTTCATCGCCGCGATCGACCGCGCGGAAGCCGACGACTCCGTCCGGGCGCTCCTGCTCGACCACACCGGCCCGGTCTTCTGCTCAGGCGCCGACCTCAAGGAGACGGCAGCCGCCCGCGAGGCCGGCCAGGTACCGGCGGCGGCCCTCGTCGAGCTGCTCGCCCGCCTGGTCGAGTGCCCGAAGCCGGTCGTCGCGCGGGTGAACGGCCCGGCGCGGGCCGGCGGGCTGGGGCTGATCGCCGCCGCCGACATCGCGGTGTGCTCGGCGTCGGCCACGTTCGCCTTCACCGAGGTACGGCTCGGCGTCGTCCCGGCCGTCATCTCCGCGACCGTCCTGCCCCGGCTCACGTCCCGCGCGGCGGCCGAGCTGTACCTGACCGGCGCGGTCTTCGACGGCGAGCGGGCGGCCGGGATCGGGCTGGTCACGGCGGCAGTGTCCGATGTGGACGCCACCGTGCGGGGGTACCTCGACGCGCTCGTCCTCGGCGCGCCCGGCGCGCTCGCGGGAGCCAAGGCACTCCTGCGCCGCCCGGTCCGCGAGGAACTCGACCGCCTCGCCACCCTGTCCGCCAGCTACTTTCTGTCACCCGAAGGGCGGGAGGGTGTTCAGGCTTTCGCTGAGAAGCGCGCCCCTTCGTGGGTGCCGGAAGGGCGCTGGCCGAAGTAGGGTGGGTTGCCATGCGGCTCCGGACGTTACTCATTGTGCTGGCGGCCTGCCTGCTCCTGCTGTGTGCCGGCGGGTACGTGGTCGCCCGCTACCTCGGCGGGAAGCTGGCGGACATGCCGCTGGCCAAGCAGTCCTGCACGGTCACAGCCGACGGTGTGGTCACTCTGGACGCCGAGCAGCTCGGTAACGCCGCCACGATCGCCGCGGTGGGCATCCGCCGCCAGCTCCCCGAGCGCGCGGTCGTGGTGGCACTCGCCACCGCGTACCAGGAGTCGAAGATCCGTAACCTGTCCGGCGGGGACCGTGACTCGGTCGGGCTGTTCCAGCAGCGGCCCAGCCAGGGCTGGGGCACGGTCGAGCAGATCAGCGACCAGCGCTACGCGGCAGGCAAGTTCTACGACAAGCTCGTGAAGATCCCCGGCTGGGAGAAGATGCGGGTCACCGACGCGGCCCAGGCCGTGCAGATCAGCGCGCACCCCGAGCTGTACCAGCAGTGGGCCGACGAGTCCGAGATCCTCGCCAGGGCGCTCCAGGGCACGGCCGTCCAGGCCGTCACCTGCACCCTCGGCAGCAACCCGGCGACACGCGGGGCGGAGGCGGCCAAGGCCCTCGACACGTCCGTCCAGCTCGACTGGGGCACGTCGGGCACGGTGGAGGGCGGGGCGTTCAGCCTGCCGGCGGTGAGCAACCAGGTCGGCTGGCGCTACGCGCACTGGCTGGTGGCCCGCGCGGAGGAACACGGGGTGCGCTCGGTGCGCTTCGCCGGCCTGGAGTGGACGGCCAAGTCGGGCGGCTGGTCACGCACCACAGCGGCAACAGGCGACCGGGTAACAGCAGAGGTCTACGCATGAAGCTCCTGACCTTGATCTTGACCTAGCGCGAGGTGACCCGCTGAGGGCGGATCTGGCAAGCATCGCGAAGGCCCGCATACCGGTGTTGTATGCGGGCCTTCGCGATGCGCAGTCCAGATTCGTCCTCAGCGGTTCGGCACTACCTCTACTTGACCATGCGATAGGTGCCGGGATAGCGGAAGAACTCGCCGCGGTTGGCTGCCAGCCCCGCGATCACCGAAGCCGTCACCGAGGCGATCACCGGCACGAAGGCCAGCAGGAAGAACACGATGAACCCACGGCCCTCCGTCACGGCGGCCAGCCCGCAGGACAGCACGCCGGCCACGAAGAACCACGCGAACGTGTACCCGATCATGCACAGGTGGAAGTTCAGCGCCTCGGCGGCGTTGGCCTTCACCCAGGGGGAACGCTGGCCCTTCAGCAGGTACATCAGCAGCGGGCCGATGATGCCGATCGCCCCGAGGAAGTGGGTCAGGGCCGCGTCGCTCGCCTCGGCCCTGCTCGGCCCGGGGCCGGCGTAGACCGGATCGCTGGGATCACCCGGTCCGCCGTACCCGTAGCCGGTGGCCGGCCGGGCCGGCGGCCGGAAGCTGCCACGCGGGGGCGGCGGCGGGCCCGGCGGGGTCCACGGCGGGCCGGTGACGGGGCGGTCGGGGTCGTAGTCAGCCACGGGCCCAGGGTATGGCAGCGGTACCAGGTGCAGACAGTCCCTGTGCCCCTGAGAAACCCCGGAGAAGCCGGCGGGTACAGAGAAACGGGTACAGAGAAAAAAGCCGATCTTGCAGTCCGGGCCCGCCGGGGTGCTTCCCATGCCCTGGCGTGCTTTCCTGCAAGATCGGTGCGTGCGACCCGAAAAAGGCCCTGGCTGGGCCGGGTCCTACTTGATCAGGCCCAGGTTGAACGGGTACTTGTACAGCAGCCCGTCGTTGGCCTTGATCCCAGCCATGACGCCGAACACCACGGCGACGGCCGTGACGGCGAGGCCGACCAGCGACAGCGCGAGCGAGACCAGGGCCATGCCGAGCCCGCCGAAGCCCGCGCAGTAGTAGAGGACGCCGACGACGAACGTCGCGGCGCTGAGGGGTGCCTGGAAGTTGAGGGCGGCAAGGGAGTGTGCCTGGATGGCTGGGGACTCCTTGCCCTTCGCGAGGAATGCGATCAGCGGGGCGACGAAACCGAAGACCCCGCAGGAGACCAGTGCCCCGGCTGCCCCGCCGAAGTGGGCGATGAGCGCCCAGGTCTTGTCGTCGGAGGTGGCGTATCCGGGCGGTGGGAGCTGCGTCATGGCGCACACCGTAGTTGCGTAGATCACTAATGTCCGTCACCTGACAGCAAGCTGACAGCGGAACTCCCGTTCTGCTTGCCCTCGGTCGTAGACTGGCACTCACGACGTGGGAGTGCCAGGGGAGGTGACACGGTGCCGATGGACGAACGCAAGCTCGACGTGCTGCGCGCCATCGTCGAGGACTATGTCGCCACCCAGGAGCCCGTGGGCAGTAAGGCACTCGTCGACCGGCACAATCTCCGTGTCTCCTCAGCCACCGTGCGCAACGACATGGCGGTGCTGGAGGAGGAGGGGTACATCCGCCAGCCGCACACCAGCGCTGGGCGGATCCCGACCGACAAGGGCTACCGGCTCTTCGTCGACAAGCTCAGCCGGATCAAGCCGCTGTCGCCTGCCGAGAAGCGAGCCATCCAGCGGTTCCTGGAGGGCTCGCTCGACCTCGACGACGTGGTGCACCGCGCCGTCCGGCTGCTGGCCCAGCTGACCCGCCAGGTCGCCGTCGTGCAGTACCCGTCGCTGACCCGCAGCACCGTCCGCCACCTCGAGCTGATCTCGGTGAGCACGACCCGGCTGCTGGTCGTCATGATCACGGATACCGGCCGGGTCGAGCAGCGGCTGTGCGAGCTGCCCGGGCCGTATGACGAGGAGTCCGTCCTCACCCTCCGCCGCCTGATCAACGAGAAGCTGACCGGCAAGCGGCTCGCCGACACCCCCAGCCTGGTCGCAGCGCTGGTCGACGAGGTGCGCTACGACCTGCGCCCCGCGATGACCAGCCTGTCCACGGTCCTGATGGAGTCGCTGGCCGAGCGGAACGAGGAGCGGCTGGCCCTGGCGGGCACGGTCAACCTGACCCGCAGCGCGCTGGACTTCCACGGCTCGCTGATGCCGATCCTGGAAGCGATCGAGGAGGAGGTCGTCCTGCTCAAGCTGATCGGGGAGACCGGCACCTCCGGGAGCATGGTCCGGGTCCTGATCGGCGACGAGCACGAGTTCGCCGACCTGCGCACCACCTCGGTGATCTCCACCGGCTACGGGCCGGGCCAGACAGCCGTCGGCGGGATGGGCGTGCTCGGCCCGACCCGCATGGACTATCCGAGCACGATGGCCGCCGTCCGCGCGGTGGCCCGCTATGTCGGCGAGATCCTCGCCCAGAACTCCCCACACTGAGTTAGGACGACAGTGGCCAAGGACTACTACGCGATTCTCGGCGTGAGCCGTGACGCGAGCCCAGACGAGCTGAAGAAGGCGTACCGGAAGCTGGCCCGCCAGTACCACCCGGACGTCAACCCGGCTCCGGAGGCTCAGGAGCAGTTCAAGGACATCAGCGCAGCCTACGAGGTCCTCTCCGACCCGCAGAAGCGGCAGATGGTCGACCTGGGCGGCGACCCGTTGTCGCCGAACAGCGGTGGCATGCCGCCGGGCGGGAGCCCGTTCGTCGGGTTCCAGGACATCATGGACGCCTTCTTCGGCAACTCGACCAGCCGTGGCCCCCGGTCGCGGGTCAGGGCCGGCGCCGACGCTGTGCTCCGGCTCGACCTCGACCTGACCGAGACGGCGTTCGGCGTCGAGGCGCCGATCACGGTGGACACGGCCGTGGTCTGCGGGACGTGTGAGGGCGAGGGCACGGCCGCCGGGACGCACCCGGTGACCTGTGACATGTGCCAGGGCCGTGGCGAGGTACAGAGCGTCCAGCGGACCTTCCTCGGCCAGGTGGTCACTGCCCGGCCGTGCGCGGCCTGCCAGGGTTTCGGCACCGTGATCCCCAGCCCGTGCGCGACGTGCGCCGGCGACGGCCGGGTCCGGTCCCGCCGCAGCCTGACCGTGAAGATCCCGGCCGGCGTCGAGGACGGCATGCGGATCCGGCTGTCCGGCCAGGGTGAGGTCGGCCCGGGTGGCGGCCCGGCCGGCGACCTGTACGTCGAGATCCACGAGCGGCGGCACGAGGTGTTCACCCGCAAGGGCGACGACCTGCACTGCACCGTGTCCGTGCCGATGACGGCCGCGGCCCTCGGTACCCAGATCACGATCAAGACGCTCGACGGCGAGGAGCCGGTGGAGATCCGGCCGGGCACCCAGCCGGGTACCGAGGTCCGGATCAAGGGCAAGGGTGTCACCCACCTGCGGAACATCGGCACCGGCGGCACCAGGGGCGACATCCGCATCCATCTCGACGTGAAGACCCCGACCAAGCTGGACGCCGAGTCCGAGCGGCTGCTCCGCGAGTTCGCCAAGGCGCGGGGCGAGGAGATCGTCGAGGTCTCCAAGCAGGCCGGCGGGTTCTTCTCGCGGGTCAAGGACGCGCTCAAATAAACTTCATCGGTCCCCAGCTCAGCCGGGTTCCCGGCTGAGCTGGATCTCTTGTGGAGGCGTGCCGTGAGTCTTCCTCTCTTCCTCTGCGCGTCGGTACCGGCGGCCGGCCAGGTCTTCCGGCTCGACGGCCCCGAGGGCAAGCACGCCGCCGACGTGCAGCGCCTGCGGGCCGGCGAGCGGCTGCTGCTCGGCGACGGCCAGGGTGCGCGCGCGGTGTGCGTGGTCATCGCGGCCCACAAGGGCGCGCTGGATCTCCGCGTCGAGCAGTACGACACCGAGCCGGCCCCCAGCCCCCGCCTGATCGTCGTCCAGGGCCTGCCGAAGGGCGACCGGGCCGAGCTGGCGGTGCAGGCGATGACCGAGGTCGGCGTCGACGAGATCATCCCGTGGCACGCGGCGCGCGCGATCACCCACTGGAAGGGCGAGCGCGGCGCGAAGTCCCTGGAGAAGTGGCGTGCCGTGGCCCGCGAGGCCGGCAAGCAGTCCCGCCGGATGTGGTTCCCGGTCGTCTCCGGCCTGCACGCCACCGCGCAGATCGCCCCGACCTTCGTCCTCCACGAGGAGGCCGACGTTCCACTGTCGACGGTTCCGCTGCCGGCCGGTGACCTGACCATCGTGGTCGGCCCGGAGGGTGGCATCGACCCGGCTGAGGTTCTCGCCTTCGCCGACAAGGGTGCCATCCCGGTCCGCCTGGGCCCCACGGTCCTGCGCACCTCGACGGCTGGCGTCGCGGCCCTCTCGATCCTCTCCGCCCGCCTCCGCCGCTGGTAGGCCGTTTGGACCCGGTGTGGACGACGCTGGACTGCGCGTCGGAGGCCGTTTGGACCCGGTGTGGGCGGGCCACTTCAGGTCAGATCAAGAGCCAGATCAAGAACAGATCAAGGCCAGCTGAGCGGAGCCTGAGCTGGGCTCAGCGTCTCCACAGTGCCACCTCTGGACTATGTGGACATGAGACCGATCGCTGTTTCGACACTCGCCGTCACTGTTCTCCTCGCAGCCGCCACGCCCGCCGTGGCGACCGCCCCCACGGCTCCTCGCGAGCCCAGCCTCACCGGCTCGGTACGCCTCAAGACAACGACCGAAGCTGAGCTCGACTTCACGATCGACGCCCGTGGGGTGGACCAGGCCGCGCGGGGCACCTTCCGCATCCGGCACAAGGAGGGCGGCGAGGAGGCGTCGTTCACCGGTGAGGTGGACTGTCTCCAGGTCGGCGGCCAGGTCGCTGTCATGACGGGCCGGGTGACCTGGGCTTCCGATCCCCGGATGCCGCTCGGGGTGCGGATCGGCCTGACCGTGCACGATCAGGGACGGCACGACCGGCTGGGTGCCTCCTGGCAGCTCGCGCACATGGGCGACCTTCCGCCCTGCACCGGGATGGCCCCGATGTCGGAGACCGCCAGCGGCAACTTCACGGTCCGCGGCTGACAAAGCACCAAAACCGAAGAGCATGATTTTGTACCTGCTGCGCACAAGCTGGACCGGCCGCTACCCGGTGACCCCGTTGCTCTGCTGAGTAGGATCGCTCCCGTGACTGACTGCCTGTTTTGCCGGATCGTCGCCGGGGAGCTGCCGGCCACCGTCGTGCTCGACACCGAGCACCTGTTCGCCTTCCGTGACATCTCCCCGCAGGCCCCGACGCACGTGATCATCGTGCCGAAGGCGCACTACGCGAACGCCGTCGAGCTGGCTCAGGCCGCGCCGGCCCTGACTGGCGAGCTGATCGCGGCCGCCGGCGACGTGGCCAAGCAGGACGGCATCGACTCCTACCGGCTGGTCTTCAACACCGGTGCCGACGCCGGCCAGACGGTCTTCCACGCCCACCTGCACGTGATCGGCGGCAAGCCGCTCGGCCCGTCCGGTCTCGACCTTCACTGAACCGTGACATAGGTCAATTCCGTCCCGCCTGCTGGTACCGTCGCCGCCATGAAGGAGCTGGAGCGGCTGGTCCGCGATACCCAAGCCTCTGGCCGGATTCCCGCCGTGCAGGCGGCCCTGGTGCGCGCACACCGGCCGGCCTGGGAGTTCAGCGTCGGCAGCTCGGGTACCGGCCGGCCGCTCGGCCCGGGCAGCCTGTTCCGGATCGGCTCGGTGACGAAGACCTTCACGGCCGTCCTGGTGCTCCAGGCCCGCGACGCCGGCCTGCTGGACCTCGACGACCCGGTCGGCAAGCACCTCGACGTGCCGTCCCACGGCGAGCACTCGTTCCGGCGGCTGCTGAGCCACACGGCCGGCCTCCAGCGCGAGCCGTACGGCGACGTGTGGGACACGCTCCAGCCGCCCGGTACCGCCGAGCTGCTGGCCCAGCTCGACCTGGCCGAGCAGGTGCTCCCGTCTGCCCGCCAGTTCCACTACTCGAACCTGGGCTTCGCGCTGGCCGGGCTCGCCGTCGCCAAGCTGCGCGGCGGCACGTGGGCCGAGATCCTGCACGACCTCGTGCTCGCCCCGCTGGGGCTGGAGTCCGTGACCGTGAGCCCCGGTGAGGACGCCGTTATCGGGTACCAGGTCGACGCCTACTCCGACTACGCCCGGCCCGAGCCGCCCGTCGACATGGCGGCCGTGGCCCCGGCCGCGCAGCTCTGGGGTACCGCGACGGACCTGGCCCGCTGGGCGGCCTTCCTCGCAGACCCGGCCGGGATCGACCCGGACGGCGCGGTGCTGAAGCCCTCGACCCTCGACGAGGCCTGCTGGCCGGTGACCACAGTGGACGACGCGGCCTGGGCGGCCGGCTTCGGCCTCGGCGTGATCCTGCTGCCGCAGGGCGACCGGATCGTCCACGTCGGCCACGACGGCGCGATGCCGGGCTTCCTGGCCGGTGTCTTCGGCCGCCGAGGCCCGGGTACCCCGCGCGGCATGGGCGCTGCGGCCTTCGGCTCGGCCGGCAACGGCGACCCCGTCGTCGACCTGCCGAACAAACTGCTCGCCGCGTCGGTGGCCGCCGACCCCGCTGACGTCACCCCCTGGGTACCGGGTGAGGAAGTGCCCGCAGAGTTCCGCAGCGTCCTCGGCCGCTGGTGGGGCGAGGGTTTCGAGCATGTCTTCCGCTGGGAGAAGGGCGCTCTCGTCGCCCGGCCCGCCGGCGCCCCCGCGAACAAGCCGCCGTCGGTCTTCGCCGTGGAGTCCGCCGACGTGCTGCGCACCGTCTCCGGCCGTGAGGCCGGCGAGCAGCTCCGCCTGACCCGCGACGCCAGCGGCACCGTCGTCCGGATGCACTGGGCCACGTACCGCTTCACCCGCGACCAGCAGGCCTTCGACGGGCACTCCTTCCGGTAGCCGGCCGGCCGCCGGTACACGAAAATCGTGTTGCCCGGCGGGCTGGCGTCCGGCACAGTCCACTTCGCGCGGCGTCAGCTCGTCATCGCCGGGGGAGACCCCGGCCCGGCGGGCCGGGCGGCTCACGATTCCCCCGCCACGTTCCCGTTCTGATCACGGGACGCCGCGCGCCTCCGGGCCTTCGCCGGGTGCTCCCAGCACCCGATGACCACGCTAAATCAAGCAGGCCATGTGTGCGAATGCCCGATACGATGGTGGAATCGGTAACGGCGCCGGTCTTGGGCCGGCCAGGTCAGGGAGAGCAGGTGGGACAGGCCCTCAGCGGGCCGGCGTATGTCCGAGACACCCCGGGTGCAGACCAAGGTCACCGTGCGCGATCCGAGCCTGATGGTGAGGCTGCTGGGCCCCGGTGACGAACTGCTCAAACTTGTCGAGAAGTCCCTGAAGAGCGATGTGCTGGTCCGGGGCAACGAGATCACCATCACGGGTGAGGCCGCTGACAACGCGCACGCGGAGCGGGTCTTCACCACGCTGATCGAGCTGATCGAGAAAGGCCAATCCTTGACCTCTGACGACGTGCGGCGCACCGTCGGCATGATCGAGCAGGGCGGGAACGAGCGGCCGGCCGAGGTGCTGACCCTCAACATCCTGTCCCGGCGCGGCAAGACGATCCGCCCCAAGACCCTGAACCAGAAGCGGTATGTGGACTCGATCGACGAGAACACGATCGTGTTCGGCATCGGCCCGGCCGGTACCGGCAAGACGTACCTGGCGATGGCCAAGGCCGTCCAGGCCCTCCAGTCCAAGCAGGTCACCCGGATCATCCTGACCCGCCCGGCCGTCGAGGCCGGCGAGCGGCTGGGCTTCCTGCCGGGCACGCTGTTCGACAAGATCGACCCGTACCTGCGGCCGCTCTACGACGCCCTGCACGACATGCTGGACCCGGAGTCGATCCCGCGCCTCATGCAGAACGGCACGATCGAGGTCGCGCCGCTGGCATATATGAGGGGTAGAACCCTTAATGATGCTTTTATCATCCTCGACGAGGCGCAGAACACGACGCCGGAGCAGATGAAGATGTTCCTCACCCGGCTCGGGTTCAACTCGAAGATCGTGGTGACCGGTGACGTGACCCAGGTCGACCTGCCCAACGGCACGGCGAGCGGGCTGCGCATCATCCGGGAGATTCTCGACGGCGTGGACGACGTGCACTTCGCCCAGCTTTCGAGTGCTGATGTGGTACGCCATAGGCTGGTCAGTGACATCGTCGACGCCTACGCCAAGTGGGACGAGACGCGTCAGGAGACCAGGCCGCACCCGCTGCCCAACCGGCAGCAGGGCCGCAGGCGCTAGCCACGGTGCCGGGGGAGTTCCCCCGGTGCCCCAGCACGAACCTGAGAGTGAGCACGTGTCCATCGAGATCGCGAACGAGTCCGGCATCGAGACCGCTACGGACCCGATCCTCGCCGTCGCCAGGTACGCGCTCGACGAGATGGGGATCAACCCGCTCGCCGAGCTGTCGATCCTGCTGGTCGAGGTCGAGTACATGGCGGAGCTGAACAACCGGTGGATGGGCGGCGACGGTCCCACCGACGTGCTCGCCTTCCCGATGGACGAGATGACGGTGGACCGCGGTCCGGGTGCCGCGTCCGACCAGGCGGAGCCGGCCCTGCTCGGTGACATCGTGCTGTGCCCGGAGGTGGCGGCCAAGCAGGCCGTGACCGCCGGGCACTCCACGGACGACGAGCTGCACATGCTCACGGTGCACGGTGTGCTGCACCTGCTCGGCTACGACCACGCCGAGCCGGAGGAAGAGAAGGAGATGTTCGCCCTCCAGGCCAAGCTGCTCAGCGGCTGGCGGGCGAGCCGGGACAATGCCTGATCTCACTCTGCTGGCGGTCGCGGTCGGCCTGGTGCTCTTCGCCGGGCTCTTCGCGGCCGCCGACGCCGCTATCACGGTTGTCTCTCCCGCCAGGTGCGCGGAGCTGGTCCGGGCCGGTGCCCGTGGCGGCCAGTCGCTGCACGCCGTGGCGATGGACAAGCCGTACTACCAGAACCTGCTCATGCTGCTCCGCCTCGCCGCCGAGCTGACCGCGACGGCCCTGGTGGCCCTGGTGACGTTCGACACCTGGTCGCTGGGCTGGAAGGCCGCGGCGGTGACGGCGGCCTCGATGACCGTGGTCAGCTTCGTGCTGGTCGGGGTCGGCCCGAGGACCCTCGGCCGCCAGCACGCGTACCCGGTGGCCCAGACGGCCGCGCCAGTGGTCCGCTGGCTGGGCAGGGCGCTCGGCCCGCTGGCCCGGCTGCTGATCATCGTGGGTAACGCGGTGACGCCCGGGCAGGGGTTCCGGGAGGGGCCGTTCTCGACGCAGACCGAGCTGCGGGAGATGGTGGACCTCGCGGAGGAACGCGGGACGGTCGACCACGACGAGCGCACGATGATCTACTCGGTGATCGAGCTGGGTGACACCATCGCGCGCGAGGTGATGGTGCCCCGGACGGACATGGTGTGGATCGAGTCCCGTAAGGCGCTCCGGCAGGCCATGCAGCTGGCGATCCGCTCCGGCTTCTCCCGCATCCCGGTGATCGGGGAGAGCGTGGACGACGTGCTGGGCGTGATCTACCTCAAGGACATCATCCGGCGGCTGGACCGGCCGGAGCTGCCGGTCAGCGAGCTGATGCGCCCGGCGGAGTTCGTCCCGGAGTCCAAGCCGGTGGACGACCTGCTGCGGGAGATGCAGGCCGCCCGCAACCACCTCGCGATCGTGGTCGACGAGTACGGCGGCACGGCCGGGCTGGTCACGATCGAGGACATCCTCGAGGAGATCGTCGGGGAGATCACCGACGAGTACGACGTGGAGCGGCCGCCGGTCGAGCAGCTCGACCACGGCCGGATCCGGGTGAGTTCCCGGCTGTCCACCGAGGATCTGGGCGAGCTGTTCGGCATCGAGATCGCCGCCGAGGACGTGGAGACGGTCGGCGGGCTGCTGGCCCAGGCGCTCGGCCGGGTGCCGATCCCCGGCGCGCAGGCCGTCGTCGCGGGGCTGGAGCTGACGGCCGAGGGCACGGCGGGCCGCCGGAACAGGATCGATACCGTGCTCGTGCACCAGGTACCCGTTGGGGAGAGCGAAGATGACTGAGGAAGACCTGAAGCTGATCACGCTGGCCAAGGCGGCCCGCGCGCGTGTCGGCGCCGCCGAGGGGGCCGCGGTGCGCGACGGCGACGGCCGGACGTACGCGGCGGCGACGGTGAAGCTGCCTTCGCTGAGCCTGTCCGCGTTGCAGGGTGCCGTCGCGCAGGCGGTGTCGGCTGGCGCGGCGAAGTTCGAGGCAGCGGTCGTGGTGACCGAGGGCTCGGAGGTCGACCAGGCTGGCCTGGCCGCCGTCCGTGACGTGTCCGCTGACGCGCCGCTGCACGTGGCCGACCCGGCCGGCACGCTGATGGGCACCGTATGAGCGCCCGCAAGCCGTCAGGGAAGGGCCCAGAGGGCGCCGGGAACGACTGGTACCCGAAGGAGAAGAAGAAGTCCTCGTGGAAGCCGGGCCCGAAGAAGGCTGACGGCGCCGCGAAGAAGCAGAAGCCGACCGGCAAGCAGACCAGCCCG
The DNA here is from genome assembly GCF_000379825.1 of Longispora albida DSM 44784. Classification (GTDB taxonomy): domain Bacteria; phylum Actinomycetota; class Actinomycetes; order Mycobacteriales; family Micromonosporaceae; genus Longispora; species Longispora albida. The sequence goes on along the minus strand of NZ_KB903816.1, from coordinate 110,774 downwards.
GTCGTCCGGGAACGCGAGCCTTCGCTGACCCCGAAGCAGGCCCCGAAGGCCCAGCCGTCCGGTACCGGTGTCGGTAAGACCAGTGCCGGGTTCCGGGCCGGGTTCGCGTGTTTCGTCGGCCGGCCGAACGCCGGCAAGTCCACGCTGACGAATGCCCTGGTCGGCCAGAAGATCGCGATCACGAGCAACAAGCCGCAGACGACCCGGCACGTGATCCGTGGCGTGGTACACCGGCCGGAGGCGCAGCTCATCCTGGTCGACACGCCCGGCCTGCACCGGCCGCGCACCCTGCTCGGCGAGCGGCTGAACGACCTGGTCCGCCAGACGTGGAGCGAGGTCGACGTGATCGGCCTGTGCATCCCGGCCGACGAGGAGATCGGCAAGGGCGACAAGTTCATCACCAGCGAGATCAGCGGGCTGAAGGCCACGCTGATCGCCGTCGTGACCAAGACGGACCTGGTCAGCAAGGAACGCCTCGCCCAGCAGCTCCTCGCGGTCACCGAGCTGGGTGTCTTCGCCGACATCGTGCCGGTGTCCGCGGTGTCCGGCGAGCAGGTCGACGTGCTGCTCGACGTGATGACCCGTCACCTGCCCGAGTCTCCGCAGCTCTACCCGGACGACGCGGTCACCGACGAGCCGGAGCAGGTCCTGATCGCCGAGCTGATCCGCGAGGCCGCGCTGGAGGGCGTGCGCGACGAGCTGCCGCACTCGATCGCCGTGGTGGTCGAGGAGATCCACGACGAGGGCAACCTGACCAGGATCTTCGCGGACCTCTACGTCGAGCGGGACTCGCAGAAGGCGATCATCATCGGTCACCGGGGCAGCCGCCTGCGTGACGTCGGTGCCACGTCCCGGGCGGGCATCGAGTCGCTGCTTGGCACGAAGGTCTTCCTTGACCTGCACGTCCGGGTCGCGAAGGAATGGCAGCGCGACCCCAAGCAGCTGCGCCGGCTCGGGTTCTGACCCGCTCCAGCTCCTCAGTCCGGTCACTGGCCCTGCCGGTGACCGGACTTTTTCCTTTGTACCCGCGACGGGGTCCACAAGAGCCGGCCGCCGCCTTTGTGGCTGGACGGCCGAGTATGGCTCGCTGATCCGGGTACCGGAGTCACCCGGAAACGGTCAGCCGGTCACCTTCCCGGCAGTACCGCAGAACTCATCGCCGGAGGGCGCGCTCGGCCGCAGCAAGACGGGTGCGCTGTACCGCTGCACGAAATACACGGGTGAGAAGCAGGCCAGATGGCGGCAGGCCTGAAAAAGGGGCCGGTGTGGCCGGGGATCGGGGGCTAGGCTGGCCGGTCATGCGCAGAGTCTCGATGGTGGGTACGCCGGGTTCCGGTAAGACGACGCTGGGGCGGGAGCTGGCCGCCCGGCTGGGTGTGCCGTATCTCGAGCTCGACTCGGTCTATCACCAGGAGGGCTGGGAGCCGCTGGACGCCGGGGAGTTCCAGGCCCGGGTGGCGGAGCTGGCGGCGGGGGACGGCTGGGTGATCGACGGGAACTACAAGCTGACCCGCGAGCTGATCTGGGAACGCGCTGACACCGTCGTCTGGTTCGACCGGCCGCGCTGGCAGGTGATCTGGCGGGTGACGCGGCGGACGTACGGGCGGGCGCTGCGCCGTGAGCTGCTCTGGAACGGTAACCGGGAGCCGGTGCGCGGGTTGTGGCCGTTCGGCCGGTCCGCGCCGGAGAATTCGGTGATCGCCTGGGCCTGGGTGAAGCACGCGGAGTACCGGGAGCGGTATCGGCGTGCCGCAGCCGACCCGGCCAACGCCCGGCTGGACTTCGTCCGGATCGCCAGCGACGCCGACGCCCGGCGCCTGCTCGCCCGGAGTTCCTGACGCCCGGAGTTCCTTGCTCCCGTACCCACCCGGCGGCGGGGTGCCGGGCGTGGAAGAGGGCAGGGAGGTGAGTGTGCTCGCTGAGGATTCGTTCCGGGAGTACGTGGCCGGCCGGCTGGCCGCCTGGTCCCGGGTGGCGTACCTGCTGACCGGCGACCGGCATCACGCCGAGGATCTGGTGCAGATCACGCTGGTCCGGGTCGCCCGGCACTGGGAACGCGTGATCGCGGGCGGCGATCCGGACGCGTATGTCCGCCGGGTCATGTACAGCCAGCACGTGTCGGTGTGGCGGCGGCGCTGGCGTGGTACCGACCTGTACGCCGAGCCGCCGGAGCGGGCTGTGCCCGACCACGCCGCCGGGGTGGAGACCGCGTTCATGGTGCGTGCCGCGCTCGCCCGGCTGAGCAGGAAACAGCGCGCCGTGCTGGTGCTGCGGTACTACGAGGACATGACGGAGGTCGCGACGGCCGAGGCGCTCGGCTGCTCGGTGTCCACTGTGAAGAGCAGCGTGCGGGACGCGCTGGCCCGGCTGCGTGTGCTGGCACCCGAGCTGAGCGGGAGGTACTGATGGAGACGTCTGACATGCTCCGCGGGCTCGCCGAGCGGATGCCACCGGCCCGGCTGCCCGCTGACCTGTGGCGGCGGGGGCGGCGGATGCGGTACCGGGCGTGGCTGGCCCAGGCTGGCGCGCTGTGCCTGGCTGTGCTGCTCGTCGCGGTGCTCGTGCCGTGGCTGGCTGGCCGGGACACCACCCGCGTACCACCCGGGGATCTGGGCGAACGCCGTAACGGTGAGCCCGTGATGGTGCCGCGCCGGGTGTTCGAGCCGTGGATGTGGCAGGCCACTGTGGACCAGTCGCCGCCGGGGGCCGCGTCGATGCTGTTCAGCGGGGATGCCGCACCCGGCCTGCGCGGCCCGGACCTGCTCGACCACGAGGGGAAGATCGCGGTGGTCGGGCCGGACGGCCAGTACCGGATGATCCTGCAGGGCGGAGCCGAGTCGATGGCAGGGGTCGACGCGCAGCTCTCCGCGGACGGCCGGTACGTCGCGAGTTACGGCATCACCATCACAGACCTGAAAACGGGCAAGGACAGGGCGCTCAACCGCAAGCTCGAAGGGACGGACTGCCTGCAGCCGCTCGGCTGGGCCGGTGACAGGGTGGTGGCGATCTGCCACGGGCCGTATCTCGGCGGTGACGTGCTGCCTGGCGTGCTGGCACTCGTACCGGTCAATGGCGGGCCGGTCGTCCCGCTGGTGCCTGTCCCGGATACACAGCGGTTCAGGAGGGTCTCGGCGATGGCGTTCTCCGCGAGCGAATTGCCCAGGGTCGCCGTCCAGGTTGGACGGACGGTGAGCGTGCACGACATGACCGGCGCCAGCTCCTGGTCGCGTGAGCTGAGCCCGCAGGAGTTCCTGGCCGGACCGGGAGCGTTCTTCGGCGAGAAGCTGACCATCGCCCGGCACGACGGCTGCACCAGCCGGTGCACCCCGGCCCAGCTCGGGGCCCGGAAGTGGACCCTGCACAGCCTGTGGGCCAGGGACGGGACGGACGCGCCGGACCCGGAGCTGAACGCGGTGTCCGGGATGGCGGTCCGGGTCGTCGGCTGGCGGCAGGCTTTCAGCCCCGTGACCGTGGTCTACCAGCCGGATCGGTCGGGCAGGCCGCCGTTCGCGGACAGCCCCGACGACGCAGGGTTCTGGGAGGTGGGCGGTGCGGCCGTGATCGGCGTCGGCCGCAGGGGCACGGTCAACCTGGGCCTGATCGAGCCGGTGGACGGGGTGCTGAGCTACGACATCGCCGGGCGCATGATCGAACTCGGCCGGTTCGGCGGCGAGCCGGTCGAGCCGGGGCCGTTCCCGGCCCGGCCGCTGCTGAGCTTCCTGCTGGCCGTCCCGCTGCTCGCCCTGGTGGTGCTCGGGCTGCTGGTCCGCTGGCTGGTGGTCCTGCGCAGATTCAGCCGCCGGTAAAGGACTGTCGTACCGGGCGGGCACAATAGGCGGGTGGCGCAGGGGTATCGCAGCAGGCTCTTCCGGGACGACGGGGTGGTGCTCCGTGTCCAGAGGCTGGGCGAGTCCGACCGGATCATCACCCTGCTCACCCGCCGGACGGGCCGGATCAGGGCCGTGGCGCGGGGCGTGCGCCGGACGAGCTCGAAGTTCGGCGCCCGGCTGGAGCCCTTCGGCCACGTCGAGCTCCAGATCGCCGAGGGCCGGGCCGGCCTGCACACCGTCGCGCAGGCCGAGGCCGTCGAGCTGTACGCGGGGCGGATCACCCAGGACTATCCGAGCTACACGGCGGCCTCGGCCGTCGCGGAGACCGCCGAGCGGCTCACTCCCGTGGAGAGCGAGCCCGCCCTGCGGCTGTTCCAGCTCACCCTCGGGGCGCTGCGGGCGCTGGCGGTGCGGGAGCACGCGCCCCCTCTGGTACTGGATGCGTATTTTCTCCGGGCGATGACCACCGCTGGCTGGGCGCCGGCGCTGACCGAGTGCGCGGTCTGCGCCACCCCTGGCCCGCACCGGGCCTTCAGCGTGCCCTCGGGCGGGTCGGTGTGCCCGGCGTGCCAGCCTCCCGGCGCCGCCAGGCCCGCGCCGGCCACTCTGGGCCTGATGGCCGCCCTGACCAGCGGCGACTGGAAGCGGGCAGATGCCAGTGATGTGGGGATTCGGCGGGAGGCCAGTGGATTGGTGGCGGCTCATCTCCAGTGGCACCTGGAGCGGGCGCTACGCTCGTTGCCGCTGGTTGACCGCACGATGAAGGAGTGAGCAGTGACCTACTCCCCGCCGGCCCCCCACCCGTCGGGCGTCCGGCCGCCCGCCCTGCCGAAGGACGCGATCCCGAAGCACGTGGCGATCATCATGGACGGCAACGGCCGCTGGGCCAAGGAGCGCGGCCTGCCCCGGACCGCCGGGCACACGCAGGGTGAGACCTCCCTGTTCGACGTGATCGAGGGCGCGCTGGAGCTGGGCATCCCGAATCTGTCGGCCTACGCGTTCTCCACGGAGAACTGGAAGCGGTCCCCCGAGGAGGTCCGCTGGCTGATGGGCTTCAACCGGGATGTGATCCGGCGGCGCCGCGACGAGCTGAACGCGATGGGCGTGCGGATCGTCTGGGCCGGCCGCCGTCCCCGGCTGTGGCGGAGCGTGATCAACGAGCTGGAGATCGCGCAGGAGATGTCCAAGCGGAACACCAAGCTCACCCTGCAGTTCTGCGTGAACTACGGCGGGCGGGCCGAGATCGCCGACGCGGCGGCGAAGATGGCGGCCGATATCGCAGCCGGGCGGCTCAAGGCCGACAAGGTCAGCGAGAAGACGATACAGAAGTACCTGTACTGCCCGGATGTCCCGGATGTTGACCTCGTCCTGCGGTCCTCCGGCGAGCAGCGGCTGTCGAACTACCTGATCTGGCAGGCGGCGTACGCGGAGTTCGTCTCGCTCGACGTGCTGTGGCCCGACTTCGACCGCCGCCACCTGTGGTACGCGTGTGAGCTGTTCGCCCAGCGTGACCGCAGGTTCGGCGGCGCCATCCCCAACCCGGTCGCCCCGGTGTAAGGACTAGAGCCGGGGCCGGACGGTCGGCTTCGCCGTCGGGAGGTTCGTGGGGAAGTTCGTGGGGAAGCCGGTGGCCGGGGGCTTCTGGCTCGGCGGCGCCGACGGGTTCCGCGAGGGCGGGGCCGGCGGGTTGACGGTCGGGGTCGGCACGGTGGCCGACTCCTCGCGTTCCGCCCGCCGGTTGTCGGGGTTGCCCTGCGAGCCGAGTGCGATCTTCCGCGACGGCGGGTTGAAGTCCTTGTCGGGCAGGGCCTTCACGCCGTCGCGGACGGTACGGGCCACGGCCAGGTTGACCTTCTGGGCGTTCGCCGAGCCGGCGTAGTTCTGCGGGTTGTCGGGGTCGGCCACGATCCCGGCCACCGCGAGGTTCGGGGTGTAGACGGCCAGGGTGCCGGTCGAGTCCTTGTCCGACGTACCGGTCTTGCCCGCCACGTCCCGGCCCACAGTGGAGCGGACGATCTCCGCGGTGCCGCCGTTGCACTTGCCGAACGAGTTCTGGTCGCCGACCGGGCAGCGGGCCGCGTCCGTGGCGGCGCGGGCGATGTCCGGGTCGAGGACCTTCGTGCACTTGGGCTGGGCCACGTCGAGCTGCTCGCCCTTGTGGTCGGTGACCGAGGTGACGGGCAGCGGCGTGCAGTACGTGCCCTCGGCGGCCAGGGTGGCGTAGGCGTTGGCGAGGTCCAGCGGGGACGTGGAGGACACGCCCAGCGTGAAGGCACCCCACTGGGACGGGTTGTTCGCCAGGTCGGCGTCGGTCTTCGCCCGGAACTGGATGCCGAGCCGCTTGGCCATCTCGACGGCCTTCTCCGGCCCGACCTGCTCCTCCAGCCACACGAAGTACGTGTTGACGGAGCGGCCGAACGCGTCCCACATGGTCCGCCGGCCGTCCATCCAGCTCGGAGACGAGTTGGCAGGGCAGTAGCGGCCGTCGCAGGCAGCGGGGCCCGGCTCGACCGGGAACTTCGTCCTGTACTTGGTCGGCGAGTCGAACGCCGTGCTCAACGGCATGCCCTGTTCGAGCGCGGCGAGCATCGTGAACATCTTGAACGTCGAGCCGGCCTGGTACCCGGACGCGGCCTTGCCGCCGGCGACCAGCGGGTTCACGGTGTTCGGGTAGCTGCCCTTGCCGTACTGCTCGCCGGCCGTGTTCCTGCCGTTGTTCGCGATGTCGACGGAGTAGTTCCGGTTGGTGGCCATCGCCTTGATCCGGCCGGTACCTGGCTCGACGACCGCGAGGTTCATCGCGAGCGGGTTGTCCTTCTTGAGCTGGTCGGCGATGTTCTTCTCCGCCGCCCGCTGCAGGTCGGGGTCGAGGGAGGTGACGATGGTGTACCCGCCGCGCTGCAGGTTCGCCTGCCGGTCGGCGGTCGTGGCGCCGAAGGCCGGCTGGGCCAGCCACCACTCCTTGAAGTACCCGCAGAAGAAGCCCCAGCCGGCCTTGTCGCCGCTGGCGTTGGCCAGGCAGTCGTCCGGCGCGTTCTTGAGCTTGAGGGTGACCGGCTTGGCCTGGGCTGCGGTGGCGGCGGCCTCGTCGACGTACTTCATGTCGACCATGCGCTTGAGCACCCAGCCCCGCCGGTCGGCGGAGTCCTTGGTGTTCTTGGCCGGGTCGTAGGTGTCCGGCGCCTGGACCAGGCCGGCCAGGAGCGAGGCCTCGTCGAGCGTGAGGTCCTTCGGGTTCTTGGAGTAGTACGTCTGGCTGGCCGAGTAGATGCCGTAGGCGCCGTGGCCGAAGTACGCCAGGTTCAGGTACCGGCGGAGGATCTCTTCCTTGGACAGTTCCTTCTCGACGGACAGCGCGTACTGCATCTCCTGGAGCTTGCGGCCGGCGCTCTGCTCGGTGGCGGCCTTCTGCTCGGCTTCGGAGTTCGCGGTGTAAAGCAGTACATTCCGGACGTACTGCATGGTGAGCGTCGAAGCGCCCTGCGAGACCCCGCCCGAGCCGACGTTGCTGACGAACGCGCGCAGCACGCCCTTCGGGTCCACGCCCTTGTGCTCGTAGAACCGGGTGTCCTCGCTCGCGACGATGGCCTCCCGCATCACCTGCGGGATCTCCTCGTAGGACACGTCACGCCGGTTCTGGTCGAAGAACGACGTGATCAGTGTCTTGCCGTCCGAGGCGTAGATGTAGCTGCTCTGCGGGGTCGGCGGGTTCTTGAGCGCCTCCGGCAGGTCCTTGAAGTCACCGGCGGCCACCTTGGTGAGCAGGCCCCCGGAGATCGCCACCGGCAGCACCAGCGCCACGACCACGACCGCGGCGAGGCCACCGGTCATGAGCAGGGCGAGGAGCTTCGAGAATTTGCCTAAGGAACGCACCCACCGAGACTGGCACGATCGAAGCCGTTCAACGAGCCGGTCCGACGAAGCGGGATTACCGTCACAGGGTGCAACCTCGCGGCTAGAGAATCGCGTGGAACGATCCTGTGGCCACGCTCACTCCGAGGGCGAGGGCCGCCAGTACGGCCGCTCCGAACAGGACTAATGCATCATTTGCAGTAAAAGGCCGCTTTCGCGCATTCGTCCTGGGTGTACCGGAGGCGAAACCCCGGGCGTCCATCGCCACCGCCAGCCGCACCCCGCGCCGGATCGCGCCGACCAGCAGGGCGAACGCCACCCCCGCGAACAGCCGGGCCCCGGAGACCGGCCCGCGCGCCGCCAGCCCCCGCGCCCGCCGGGCCAGGACCAGCAGCCGCCACTCGTCGGCCAGCAACGGCAGCAGGCGCAACGCCGCCAGCGCCCCGATCGCGAACCTCGGCGGTACCTTGAGCTGCTGGATCAGCGCGTCGGCCAGGTCGGTCGGATCGATGGTGGCGAAGGCCGCGATACCTGGCAGCGCGACAGCGACCAGCCGGAGCGCGAGGCTCAGCCCGCTGCCGATCGAGCCGGTGGTGACGGTCCAGAAGAGGTGGTCCCCGGTCGGCTCGGCCGTGAACAGCGCCGTGGTGAGGACCAGGCCGGCGGCGGCGAGGAACAGCGGCCAGCAGCGGCGCATGAGCCGGCCCAGTGGTACGCCGAAGTAGGGGATGACCAGCAGCTCCCCGGCAAGCGCAACAGCCGGTGCGACCGGGTCGAGGGTACTGAGCAGCGCCAGGGACAGGATCGTGGCCGCGCCCAGCTTGGCGACCGGGCTGCGCCGGGACAGCGCGGTCTGCCGGGTCACCAGCGGCTCGGCGAAGCTCATACGGCAGCCGCCAGCGTCATGACCCGGTCGGCGCACGCCGCCAGGAACGCCTCGTCGTGCGTCACGATCATGAGCCCGTGCCCGGCGGCACGCAGCTCGGCGATCAGGCCGGCCAGCTCGCGCCAGGTACGCAGGTCCTGCCCGAAGGTCGGCTCGTCGAGCACCAGCAGGCGGGGGGCTGCGGCGAGCGCCGTCGCGACCGAGAGCCTGCGCTGCTCGCCGCCGGAGAGGGTGTGCGGGTTGGCCCTGGCCAGATGGGTGAGGTGCAGCCGGTCAAGCAGTTCCCCGGCGCGGGCGGGAGTGGCCGACAGGGTCAGCTCGTCGATCACCCGGCGCGTCACGAACTGGTGCTCCGGATTCTGGAACACCGAGCCGATCCGGGTGGTCAGTTCCCTGGCTGGCCAGCGGTGCGGGGCACCGGAGGCCAGGGGAGAGGTCAGCGTGCCGGCGGTGGGCGCGATCAGGCCGCCGGCCAGGAGTGCGAGGGTCGACTTGCCCGAGCCGTTCGGGCCGGCCAGCGCGAGGACCTCACCCTCCCGTACAAAAAAATTGGCGCCGGTCAATGACGGCCGGGAGGCGCCCGGATAGCGCAGGGACAGATCGGTGCCGCGCAGCAGCTCTTGACCTGGATCGTTGTCGCGGTGAAAAACGGGCGCGGCGAATCCCGGCACCCAGACGCCTGCCGCGGCGAGCGCCTCACCGTGGGCTTCGAAGATCTTTTCGGGTGTACCGGAGGCCAGCACGCCCCCGCCAGCCTCCAGCACGACCACCCGGCCGACCAGCGGCAGCACCTCGGTGACCCGGTGCTCGACCAGCAGCATCGTCGTGCCCTCGGTGGCGTTCGCGATCGCCTCGCGGACACCGGCGGCCCCGGCCGGGTCGAGGTTGGCGGTCGGCTCGTCGAGCAACAGGACCTGCGGCTCCGGCGCGAGCACCCCGGCCAGGGCGAGCCGCTGCTGCTCGCCGCCGGACAGCTCGTGCGTGAGGCGGTCGCGGCCGTGGCGGAACCCGGCCCGGTTCAGCGCGGCGTCCACGCGCGGCCAGATCTCCGCGACCGGGGTACCGGTGTTCTCCAGGCCGAACGCCACGTCGTCGCCGGCCCTGGCCATCACGAGCTGGCTCTGCGGGTCCTGGAACAGGATGCCCGGCCGGCCATCGATCTCGATCGTGCCCTCCTGCTCGCCGGAGTCGGCGGGCAGCAGCCCGGCGATCGCGGCCAGCACCGTGGACTTCCCAGCGCCAGACGGCCCGAGCAGCAGGACCCGCTCGCCCCGCTCGATCTCCAGGTCGAGCCCCCGGACGGCCCAGGCCCTGCGCCCGCCGTGCCGCCAGCCGAACCCCCGCAGCCGGATCATCGGCCGGTCACACCAGGTCGCGGTCCCGGCCGGACGGGAACCTGTCCAGCACGCCCGTCTGCGCCAGCGCCCTGGTCAGGAAGTAGCCGCCGAACCCGGCGATGACGGCTGCGCTGATCGTGCCAGCCACCAGGTACGGGAGCTTGAAACTGCCCCACGCGTACGTCGGGTACCAGACGACCAGGTCGAACACCGTCGCCGCGATCCCGGCGGCCGCACCGGCCAGCACGGCGACGGGCAGCCGGTAGACCCGGTAGAAGAAGGCCGCGAACACGATCTCGGCACCCAGCCCCTGGAGGAAGCCCTGGAAGAGGACGGTCATGCCCCACTTGTTGCCGAGCACCGCCGAGATCGCGGCTGCCAGGAACTCGGTCAGCACCGCGGCGCCCGGCTTGCGGACCACGAGGAAGGCCAGCACGGCCGGAAGCAGCCACACCCCGTACAGCAGGGCCTGGGCCGGCGGGAACCCGGCGAAGACCGGCTCGGTCGCCGCCCACACGGCCGCCCAGCCCCAGAAGATCACGCCGAAGGCCACGGCGAGGACCGCGACGACGACGATGTCCAGAGTGCGCCATCTGCTGCTGTGCGTGCCTGGTCGCATGGTGTGATTCTCCCAGGATCTGAGGGGTTTGGGCCGCTCACGCTAGCAGGAAGATTCCCCGGAACTTTTTCCGCTCGCCGCGATGAGTTCCCGCCCCGGCGCTGGTCTATCCCTGTGAGAGCAGCGAGTACACAGTGGAGGTAACCGAGATGACGACCAACGCCAAGCCCCGCAAGGTAACCAGCGTCCTCCTGTGGACCGGCCAGATCGTGCTCGGCCTCCTGTTCGTCTGGGCGGCGGCCCCGAAGCTGCTCGGCGACCCGCTGATGGTCCAGAGCTTCGAGACGATCGGCTTCGGCCAGTGGTTCCGGGTGCTGACCGGGGTGTGCGAGCTGGCCGGCGGCATCGGCCTGCTGATCCCGCCGCTGGCCGGGCTCGCGGCCCTCGGCCTGGCCGGCGTGATGGCCGGAGCCACCCTCACCAACCTGTTCCTGCTCCCCGGCCAGGAGCCGATCGCGATCACGACCGTCGTCCTCGGCGCCATCTTCCTGCTGATCGCCCGCGGCCGCCACGCCAGCACCCGCGCGCTCCTCACCCGCCTCCGCCGCCAGCCGGAACCCCGCACCGCCTGACCGCCCGTCATCCGAAGGGGTGGCTTCACGTTACCGGGACAAAACACCCGGCAAACGTAAAGCCACCCCTTCGGCAAATGTAAACTCAACTACCCGGCAGATGTAAAGTGGAGCCCATGCGCAAAGCGGGTGACTACCTTCCACGACGGGCCTCTGAGCTGATCAGCGAAGCCCTCGAAGACACCAGGGTTGTCGTGATCAACGGGGCTCGCCAGGTTGGTAAGAGCACCCTGGCCGAGGTGGTCCTCAAGCGGTCGGCGGGCGCGGTGACGCGCTTTCTCGACGATCCCAGTACCAGGGCTGCCGCTTCCGAGGATCCCGTGCGTTTCATCCGTCACGAAGGCCTGATGCTGATCGACGAGGTCCAGCGCGTACCGGACCTGTGGCTGGCGATCAAGAATCTCGTGGATCGTGATCCCCGGCCGGGGCGTTTCCTGCTCACCGGCTCGGCCCGGCTCCTCGCTCTGAGCAGTCTTCCCGATGCGCTGCCCGGACGGTCCGAGACGATCGAACTGTGGCCGCTCTCGCAGGGGGAGATCGACGGCGAGCCGGACGGGTTCGTCGACGCGGCGTTCGCCGAGGGAGCCGAGCTGAGAGCGGTCAGCGCCGGGCTGCGGCGCAAGGACTATGTGGCGAGGGCGGCGCGTGGCGGATACCCCGAGGCTGTTCGCCGTGAGGTTCCGCGCCGCAGGGAACGCTTCTTCGACGGCTACCTCGCCGACCTGATCGCCCGGGACGTGAAGCAGGTCGCGGACATCGAACGGCACGGCGACATGCGGCGGCTTGTCGCGCTGCTCGCTGCGCAGACCGGCGGCCTCGTCAACCTGAGCCGGCTGGCGAGCGAGCTGAGCATCACCAAGCCGACTGTCCGAAACTATGTGGACATCCTGGAGACGATCTACCTGATCAACCTGATCCCCGGCTGGTCTGCCAACGCGACGACGCGGGCGGTGTCCACCCCGAAGATCATCTTCCGGGATTCCGGGCTCGCGTCCTACCTGACCTCGGGAGCCGTCGGTGACGCGCCGGTCGGGGGACTGATCGAGAACTTCGCGCTTGGCGAGATCGCCCGGCAGCTCACCTGGGCGCGGACCTCCGCGCGGCTCTACCACTATCGGGACCGCGACCAGTACGAAGTAGACGGGATCATCGAGGACAACGGCGGCTCGGTGGTCGGTATCGAGGTGAAGGCCGCCGAGACGGTCCGTGGCAACGACTTCGCCGGTCTCAGGATGCTGCAACGGCGGCTCGGCAGCAGGTTCCACGCCGGCTTCGTCCTGTACTGCGGGGAGGAATCACTGAGTTTCGGCCCCGGTCTCACCTGCCTGCCCATCTCGGCGTTGTGGACATCGCCTGCCAGTTCCGGCCCGGATGGCCGAATCGGGTAGCTCGCTGCGGTGAAATGGAAGCCATGAAGGTGTATGCGGAACTGCCCGCCCGCCGTACCCGGCAGATCGTCTCCGACCTCTGCGCCCTGGCCTGGGCCGCGCTCTGGGGCTGGGTCGCGTACCTGATCCACCAGACGATCCAGGAACTCAACAGGGTCACCCAGGCCGTCACCAAGGACGGCACGCGGCTGGAGGGCAGCCTCAACGGCGCGGCCGACTCGGCACGGGACATCCCGCTGGTCGGCAAGACCCTCGGCCAGAAGCTGGCGGACGCCGCCGGGGTCGCGCAGTCGATCGCGAAGAGCGGCCAGGAGGGTACGGAGACCATCGGCCAGGTCGCGCTCTTCGCCGCCATCGCGGTCGTCGTCGGTGCTGTGGTCCCGGTGCTGGCGCTGTGGCTGTTCCTCCGCGTCCGCTGGGTGTACCGGGCGCGGACGGCCGTCCGGCTGCGTGACCTGCCGGGTGGGCTGGACCTGCTGGCGCTGCGGGCGCTCAGTTCGGCGACGCTCAAGCAGCTCACCAGAGCCGATCCCGACCCGGCGGGCGGCTGGCGCTCGGGGGACGAGGGGACGATCGGTCGGCTGGCCCTGTTGGAGCTGGCCACATTGGGGCTCCGGTCCCGGTAGGCTGCACTATATGTCCGATATTGCGGAGACGATCGAGACCCTGTACGCGGCACTGGACGCCCGGGACGGGTCCGCGATGGCGGCCTGCTACCACCCGCAGGCCCGGTTCCGCGATCCGCTCTTCGACCTGCACGGCGAGGAGATCGGCGCGATGTGGCGGATGCTGACCGGCCGCAGCAAGGACCTGCGCGCCCAGGTCGCCGACATCCGCGTCACGGGAGAGGGCCGGGCGCTGGCCCACTGGTCCGCCGCGTACACCGTCGGCGGCCGGCCGGTGCTCAACGAGGTCAAGGCCGCATACCGCTTCGCCGACGACGGCCGGATCATCGACCACGTGGACGCCTTCGACCTCGACGCCTGGGCGCGGCAGGCGCTCGGTGGCCCCGGCCGGCTGCTCACCAGGCTGCCGGGCGGGCCGGGCATCCTCCGCCGCAAGGTACGCAAACAGCTCAATGCGTATATGGCGGCCAGGTGACCACAGCGGAGGATCAATGATCGACATCGCCCACAGTTAGCTTGCTCTTCGCACTGTCCACCAGCGACAGTGGGGCGTGAAGTCTGCCAAGCTCAGTTATCTCCAGGGCGTCGCCATGTTCGTCGGCCTGGTTCTCGGGACCGGGGTCCTGATCCTCCCCGGGCACGCCGCGAACATCGCAGGCCCGGCCTCGCTGGTGTCGTGGCTGGCGTTGTGCCTGCTCAGCGTGCCGCTCGTCTACGCACTCGTCCGGCTGGCCATCCGCTACAACGACTTCGGCGGGGTGGCGACGATCGTCCGGCAGGCCTTCGGGCGGACGCCGGGCGCCCTGATCGGCTGGTTCTACTTCGTCTGGGTCGCGATCGGCTGGGCGCCGGTCTCGCTGACCGGCGCCGGGTATCTGGGCGCGCCGCTCGGCTGGAGCCGTGACGCTGTGTATCTGTTCGCTCTCGGGTTCACCGTGATCCCGGTGGTGCTGAACCTGGGCGGGCTCAAGGTCAGTGGCAACGCCTCGCTGGTGTTCAGCGCCGTCGTCCTCGTCATGCTGGTCGCCACGATCGTTTTCGCTGTACCCCATGTGGAGGGTGCCGCCTTCGAGCCCTTCGCCCCGCACGGCGTCCCGGCGATCGGCAGCGCCGCTGTCCTCGTGTTCTGGGCGTTCCTGGGCTGGGAGTCGCTGACCAGTCTCGTGCCGGAGTTCCGCCGGCCCCGCGACGTCATGCGGGCCACGTGGACGGCCCTGGTGATCGTGGCCGTGGTGTACCTGGCGCTGGCCTTCGTCACGATCGGTACCCGCACCTACGGCACCACGAAGGGCAACGACGCCCCGCTGACCGTCCTGATGAACAAGTCCCTCGGGGTCAGCGCCGGGGTGATCACGGGCGTGGTCGCATGCATCGTCGTGGCCGGAGTCGTCAACGTGTACCTGGCCAGCGCGGCCCGCCTCGGCTACGCCCTGGCCAGCGAGGGCACCATGCCGGCCTGGCTGGGCGCTGTCAGCAGGCGCGGCGTCCCGTACCGCTCGACGATCTTCTTCTTCGTGACCACGGTCGGCACCCTGGCCGTCGGCTACTTCGGCGAGATCGACGTGAACAAGATGATCCTCGGCCCGGTGACCCTCGGCATCTTCATCTACGTCTTCGTGACCCTGGCCTGCGTCAAGCTCCTGTGGACGGACCCGGTCGGGCGCTGGGCCTCGATCATCGCGGCCGTGTGCTGCCTGATCGTCGTCCCGTTCTCGGCGCAGGCACTGCTCGCGCCGATCCTCGTCTCCGCCGCGTGCCTGCTCTACCTGCGGCTCACCAGGTCACGGCGGGCCGCTCTGGACGCGGAGGCCGAGCGGGAAGTGGCGGTCACCACATCCGCTTGAGTTGAAGTGAGCTTCACTTCCGAAGCTCTTCGCATGACTTCCCCCGCCGCTTCCCCCTCCACCCGCACAGCCCGGTACGCCTTCGCGGCCGGCATGATCGTCGACTCGGTCGGCACCGGGCTGTACCTGCCCTTCACCCTCCTGTTCTTCCACACCGTCAGCGGCCTGTCCCTCGCGTCCGTCGGGGCCGGCCTGTCGATCGCCGCGCTGGTCGGGGTGCTCGCCACCCCGCTCGCCGGGATCGGCATCGACCGGTTCGGCTCCCGGCCGGTCCTGCTGGCCAGCTACGCGATCCGCGCGGTGGCCTTCGTCGGGTACCTGGCGGCCGGCAACTTCGCCGCCTTCCTCGCGGTCGCCATCCTGGCCACCATCGGCGACAAGCTGTTCTTCCCGTCCAACCAGGGCATGATCGCCGAGATCACGGAAGGCAAGGAGCGCGACCGGCTGCGCGCGCTGTCCCGGAGCATCCGCAACGGCGGGCTCGGCGTCGGCGGCCTGCTGGCCGGCCTGGTGATCGCCGGGGGCGGCGAGTCCGGGTACGTCATGATCGCCGTGCTCAACGCCGCGAGCTTCGCCCTCGCCGGGCTCCTGCTCCTGGCGGTCCGCGGCCAGCGCGCCGAGCAGGCCGCGAAGTCCTCCGGCGGCTACCGCACCGTGTTCGCCGACAAGCCGTACCTCGGCCTCACCAGCCTGAACGTCCTCGGCGGCCTGGCGTTCGCCGCGCTGAGCCTGGCGATCCCGGCCTACGCCACCGGCGCGCTCGGCATCTCGGCCAGCTGGATCGGCATCCTCTTCGGCCTGAACACCGCGCTGGTCGCCTTCGGCAACGTCCCGCTGTCCCGGCTGGTGGAGAACGCCCGGCGTACCCGGGTCGCGGCTCTGGGCGCGGCGCTCTTCGGCGGCTCGTTCCTGCTCTTCCCGCTGGCCGCCCTGATCGACAACGGCCGGGTGGCGCTGCTGGTTCTCGCGGTGACCGTGTACAGCATCGGCGAGATCTTCTACAGCGCCGGCGAGAACGGCCTGGCGATGGACGCGGCACCCGCCGAGATCCGCGGCCGGTACATGGCCTTCCACCAGCTGTCCTACTCGGTCTCCGGCGTCCTGGCCCCCGCGGCCTTCACCGGCCTGCTGAGCTGGAACGCCAGCGTCCTCTGGATCGGTATGGGCGTCGCGCTGGTCGCCGCGGCCACCGGCTTCACCGCCCTGGAGCGCAAGCTCCCCGCCGCCGCGGTCGGCCTGGCCACCCCGGCACCGGCCCCGGCCGTGAAGAAGGCCCCGGCGCTCGCCGCCGCCTGAACGTAACTCCTAGGGGAAGTCAGCCCCGGTGGTGCTCCGGCACCGCCGGGGCTTCTCCCTTTCGAGTACCGGTCACGCCCTGCCGAGCACGAGGTGGACGAAGGTGCCGGACAGCCCGTAGGTGTTGAGCCCGGCGACGGCCCGCTCGCCAGGCCAGGTGGTCGCCCGGGTGACGGGTGCGATGCCGAGGCCGGCCCAGTCGACGGCGCTCGTGGGCGGGTGGGCGTGCAGGCTGGCTGGGATCGTGCGGTGCCGGAGCGCGTAGGCGGTCTTGATCAGGCCTGCCAGCCCGCCGGCCGCCTCGGAGTGGCCGAGGTTGGTCTTGACGGAACCGACCAGGCACGGGCTGGCCCGGTGCTGGCCGATCGCCGCGCCGATGGCCTGGAGCTCGAGGGTGTCGCCGCTGGGTGCGGCGTTGCCGTGCGCCTCGACGTAGCCGATGTCGGCGGGGCTGACTCCTGCTGTGGCGGCGGCACGGTCGATGACCTGGAGGTACCCGTCGACGGACGGCGCGATGATGGCCTTGGCTGTCCGGCCCTTGCTGGCCTGTGCCGAGCCGAGGATCGTGGCGTGGATCCGGTCGCCGTCGGCGAGGGCGCGGCTGAGGGGCTTGAGGACGAGGACGGCGGCACCGTCGGCCCGCACGAAACCGTCGGCGTGGTCGGAGCCGAAAGCGCAGCGCCCGGTCGGCGAGAGCATGCCTGCGGCGGAGTAGCCGAGAGTGTGGTCGGTACCCAGGACCAGGCTCACGCCGCCGGCCAGGGCGACGTCGCACTCGCCGAGCAGAAGGCTCTGCCTCGCGAGGTGGACGGCGAGGGTACCGGAGGAGCAGGCCGCGTCCACAGTGGCGCACGGTCCGCGCAGGTCGAGGGCGTAGCTGATCCGGCCGGAAGCCATGCTGCGGGCGGCGGCACCCGCGATCGAGTACATGTCGGCGGGGCCGGTCAGCGTGTCCCAGTGCTCGCCGGTGCTCTGCCCCATGAACACGCCGACCTCACGGCCCTCGATCGCGGCGGGCTCCGTACCAGCGTCGGCGAGCGCGTCGGCCGCGACGGCCAGCAGCACGCGGTGCTGCGGGTCGACGGCCAGCGCCTCGCGTTCGGTGAGCATCGCCGCGGCCACGGGCTCGTCGAGGCCGGCCAGGAAACCGCCTGCGGTACTGACCAGCCGGCCCGGCGTCCGTGGCCTGGGATCGAGCAGATCAGGGGTCCCGGTCAGCCGGCCGGGCGGCGGGGCCGGTACGACCTGGTCAGAGCCGTCGAGCAGCAGCCGCCACAGCTCGTCCGGATGGGAGGCTCCCGGGAACCGGCAGCCGATGCCCACGATCGCGATCGGTTCGCCTTGCCGCATGTCGCGCCCTCCGGACCTCACTCACCGATCAGTTCGGTGTAAAACATGACAAAACTAGTAAATATTAACGAACTGACAGGAATCAACCATGTGTGGGATCGCCGGCTGGGCTGACCCGGCCCGAGAGCTTGAGGACAGCGCGGGCGTGGTGCGGGCGATGACAGACGTGCTCGCCGCCCGGGGGCCGGACGGCGCGGGCCTGTGGACGGACGGGCACTGCGCGCTCGGGCACCGGCGGCTGGCGATTCTCGACCCGGCCGGCGGGCACCAGCCGATGATCGCGGAGGACGACGCTGGCGAGCCGCTGCTGGTGCTCTCGTACAACGGAGAGGTCTTCAACCACGCCGAACTGAGGGCGGAACTGGAACTGGCCGGGCACAAGTTCCGCACCCGTACCGACACCGAGGTCGTGCTGAGGGCGTGGCAGGAGTGGGGCGAGGACGCGCCGGCCCGGCTGGCTGGCATGTTCGCCTTCGCGGTGTGGGAACCGGCTCGCCGCCGCCTGGTACTGGTCAGGGACCGGCTGGGCGTCAAGCCGCTCGCCTACGCCCAGGCCGGTTCCGGGCTGCTGTTCGCCTCGGAGGCACGGGCGCTGTTCACCACGGGACTCGTCCGCCGCGCTGTGAGCGCCGACGGGCTGCGCGATCACCTCGCTTCGGTCCGCACGCCCGGCCGCACCTGGTACGACGGCGTGGCTGAGGTCCGGCCCGGGCACCTCCTCGTACTCGATGACCACGGCGTGCACGAACGGCCATACTGGCGCCTGGAAGCCCGGCCCCACGAGGACACCGTCCCGGAGTCCGCCGCCCGGGTCCGTGCCCTGCTGACCCGGATCACCCGGGAGAGCCTCGACGCCGACGTGCCGCTCGGGGCACTGCTGTCCGGCGGGCTGGACTCCAGCGCCCTGGTCGCCCTGGCCCAGCGGGAGAACCAGCGCCCGCTGGCCACGTTCTCCGTCGGGTTCGCCGGGCCGTTCACTCCCGACGCGCTGCGCGCCACACCGGACGCGCCCTACGTCCGTGCGATGGTCGCGCACTGCGGCACCCGGCACCGCGACCTGGTTCTCGACCCGGCAGCCCTCGCCGACCCGGGCCACCGGCTCGCGGCGCTCGCGGCCCGCGACCACCCGGGTTCCGGCGAGATGGACATCTCGCTGTACCTGCTGTTCCGCGCCGTCCGTGAACACGTCACCGTCGCGCTGTCCGGGGAGAGCGCCGACGAGGTGTTCGGCGGCTACCCCTGGTTCCACGACCCAGTGCGTACCGGCCCCGGCGGTTACCCGTGGCGCTACCTGACCGGCCACAGTGGCGCGTACAAGGCGCTGCTCCGTACCGACGTCGCCGCCGAACTCGACCTCGAAACCCACCGGGCGGCCCACTACGACCAGGCACTCACCGAGACCCCGCGCCTGCGCGGCGAGACCGGGACGCACCGCCGCACCCGCGAACTGTTCCACCTGCACCTGACCCGCTGGCTGCCGGACCTCCTCGACCGCAAGGACCGGCTCAGCATGGCCAGCGGCCTGGAGGTACGGGTCCCGTTCTGCGACCACCGGCTCGTCGAGTACGCCTTCAACGCGCCGTGGTCCCAGCACACCCACGACGGCCGGGAGAAGTCACTGCTCCGAGCGGCGACGGCCAGCCTGCTGCCCGCAGCCGTGCGGGAGCGGGTCAAGGCGCCGTACCCGTCCACTGGCGACCCGCGATACCACGCGGTCGTCCGTGAGCAGGCCGGCGATCTTCTCCTGAGCCCGGCCTCACCCGCGTGGGCCTATCTGGACCCGGCGGCGCTCCGGCAGCGCCTGACCCGGCCAGCCGGCGACTGGGCGACCCGCGCGGCCCTGGACTTCGCGATTAACCTCGACCTGTGGCTGACCAGCCACACCCGGCGTGCCTAGGCGCGGGCCACGGGTTCCGGGTTGAGTACCGAAGAGGTGGCGGCCGGATACCGGTCGCCTCGTGACGAGAGGGACCGCTGCGATGGCGAAGGTTGTGTCCACATTGTTCATCTCGGCCGACGGTGTGGCCGAGATCGACCCTGACTGGCATTTCCCGTACTTCGACGAGAACATGGGCCGCTGCGTCGGCGAGGACTACGACACCGCGGACGTACTGCTCCTGGGCCGGGAGACCTACGACAGCTTCGCTGGCGCCTGGCCGAACCGTGAGGCGGCTGGCGGCGAGGATGCGGGCTTCGCCAAGCAGCTCGGGGACGTGCGCAAGGTGGTGGCCTCGCGTCAGCCGCTGGAGTTCGCCTGGCGTAACTCCGAGCTGGTCGAGGGCGATCTTCTCGACGCTGTCGCCGCGCTCAAGGCCGATGCCGGGGTGAAGGGGATCCTGATCCCCGGCTCGATCTCCGTCGTGCAGCAGCTGCTCGCCGCTGGCCTGGTGGACGAGCTGCGGTTGCTGGTGCACCCGGTGGCCGCTCGCAGGGGACGCAGGCTCTTCGACGACGGTGACGCGCCCTACCACCTGAAGGTGCTGGCCACCGAGGTGTTCCCGACCGGCGTCATCCGGGTGATCTACGCACCGGCCGCCGCGCCGGCCGAGGCCGGCTACGACGACGTCAAGGACCAGGTACCCAGCTGACTCAGTGAGGATCCCCGGGGAAGGACACTTCGCCGATCCCGAAGCCAGCGACAACCGGGGGTCGAAGTGGCCTTTCTCCATCGAGATCATCGTCTGTCGGGTGAACCCGAGTCGTTCGGCAACCATCTCCCGCGACAACGTCACGGTCGCAGACGCGAGCAGCCGTCCCGGTCCTGGCCGCTGGCACGGGGCCGGGGGCGTGGCCGCCTGGTCACGTTCCTGCCGGGGGGTGGGCACCTCGGTCGCGGGCTTCGTGTTCCGCGTTGATGCGCAGGGCCTCGGCGAGCTGGTCCTCGAGGACGATGATCCGGCACGCGGCCTCGATCGCGGTGCCGGTGTCGGCGAGTTCGCGGGCGCGGGCGGCGAGGCGTAGCTGGTAGCGGGAGTAGCGGCGGTGTCCGCCGTCGGAGCGTTGCGGGGCGATGAGCCCGGCGCTGTCGAGAGTGCGCAGGAATGCCTGTGTGACGCCGAGCATTTCGGCGGCGCGGCCCATGCTGTACGCGGGGTAGTCGTCGTCGTCGAACTTGTCACCCGAGCTCGTCGGGTCGGCCGGGGTGTGTTCTGGTTGTCCCATAAGCCCTTCAGAAAGCCTTTCCAACGCGGCGAGGGGCCCCGGCGCGGTTGCGCCGGGGCCCGGAGTTCGTTCAACACCATCTACCGGCAACGAGCACCGGTGTCATCTTGCGCCCCAGCCCCTATGTGGCGGCGTGAGCGCGATCGCGTAATCGTGACCGTAGACCACCTTCCTATCCGTGGGACTGCGGTGTCCGTGCGGCGATAACTCAAGCCGGCACGGGCGATCTGGCGATGGCGTCGAAACCCCTTTCCCTGAACTACCTGTACATCAATCCACTCACGGCCCTGCCTGCTGGCCGCCTTGGTCTCGGCCGGAACCCCTCACAGCGAACCTGGTCCCGGCACGCATGACCCTTACCTGTACTCACCTGCCGGGCGGCCTTACCTCACCGCCCTCACCGGCCAGGACCCTGACATCGAACCTGGCCCTGGCGCGCGTGCCGTGCACGTGCGGTCGAACACTTGCCGTACTGCCTTGCCGTACTGCCGAGCTGTTCGCGGCCTTGGTGACCGCTGGCAGCGCCACCGCCCGGAGCCCCTTGCACCTACGTGGCCCCGGCACGCCTGACCTGCCCGTTCATCCGATCGAGCAGCTAGTCTCTGCCGCCCCTGTAGGACTCTTTCTCTCTCCAGCGGGAGTAAAGCTAACACACGGCCGAAGGCATGTCTACCGCGACTACTGCAGATTTTCTCTCGGCGTGCCGCAGGGTCCGAGGCTGCGGCGAGAGGCTGGCCGGCCACGCCCGCACGGGGTCCTCGGGCACGGAGCAGCCGGGCCCTCTGGCGCGCCGGGCGGGGCATCCCAGCCGGCGGTGGCCGCCTCGCCGCAAGCAGCCCCCTGTCACCGCAGGCGTCGGTGACGGTCACGAGCGGGGCCCCGCAGGCGACACCGGCCAGATCGTGGTCGTGAAGGCCGTCCTGGTCGTGGGTGTGACGTGCCGTCGCCTACGTCGCGGGCTGGCCGCCGGATCCTGTCATGGCGGCCCGCAGCGCGGCGATCTCGGCGCGGGCCGCGGCGAGGCGCCCCTCCAGTTCGACGATCCGGCATGCCGCAGCCAGGCTCACACCGGTCGACGCGACGTCGCGCACCCGCATCGCCAGGTCCAGCTCGGCCCGCGAGTACCGCCGGTGCCCGCCACCGGAGCGCCCGGGATCCAGCAGGCCGCAGGCGCCGAGGCTGCGCAGGAACGCCGGGGTCACTCCGGCCATGTCGGCGGCGGCGCTCATCGTGTACGCCGGGTAGGAACGGTCGTCCAGCACGCCCTGTGGGATCGGATCGTTCACCGCAGGACTCCTCAATCCTCGACGGTGCCGGGAACGGCAACCGGGAAGCGGTGCGGGCCCGCCCGGGGGAGCCTGGCGGGCCCGCCGTCGTGCGCACCGCCCCGCTGCTTCGGGAGGCCGTATCGCGGGGGCGCGTGCGGGGTCTGGTCAGGCGCCGACGGCCGCGGGCTGCCTCGCGTCAGCCGGGGCGGGCTCACCGCTGATCATCTTGTGGCCCTCGTGCTGGGCCGAGCGGCGATCCACGGAGATCTGGCGAGGCTTGGCATGCTCGGCCACCGGGATCGTCACTGTCAGCACCCCGTCGGTGTAACCGGCGGAGATCGCACCGAGGTCCAGGCCGTTGGACAGGGCGATCTGTCGCTGGAACACCCCCACCGGGCGCTCGGCCACCAGGTACGCCGCACCTTCCGGACGCTCCGGCCGCCGCTCGGCGCGCACCGTCAGTGTCGTGTTCTCGGCCATCACCTGCAGTGACGACTCATCCACGCCCGGCAGGTCGAAACGCAGCACGTAGTTCTCGCCCTCGCGGAACGCGTCCAGGGGCATCAGCCGGGGCGTGCGCGCTGTGCCCAGCACCTCGTTCGTCCACCGGTCCAGCTCACGGAACGGGTCAAACCGCAACGAGCTCATTGTTCTCACTCCTCGCACAGGACATGTCCAATAACCAACAGGCGCCTCGCGCAGGGGGCGGGTCACGGCAGGCGGGGCGGGAACCCCGGCCCGGGACCCCGCAACCACCGGCAGCACTGGCGCCGCCGGAACGGGCGACGCCGGCGACCGCCGAAGGCGACCGCAAACGTCGGCGACATCACCGATCACCCCCTCCGCGCGAAGCTATGTTCGCCATCAGGCAACAGAAAGTCTACAAGCCAGAGTATAGATTTGTGAAGTCATCCAGATAAGAAAGTTGAGCCCAGTTGAAGCAACTCTGAGGATTGAGTGCCCCCGGGCCTCGGGAGGCCCGCCCGCCCCGCAGGGCGGCCCTCTCCCTCGGCCGGGGAGCCGGATCGCTCAGCGTCCGGAGTCGGCGGTGCGCGTACCTCGGAATGATCAAGTCCATGACAGACGCGACCGATCGCGCGACCACCCGGCCCTTGACCTGGAGGGGCCGCTGGCCGAGATCGTCCTCGGCCGGTAACCGGAGGCGGACTGACGACCGGTACCCGTTGCCGGGGTACTAGCCGGCGTGCACAACGAAGTACGAGCTGTATGCACAGCTAGGCACGGTTCTTTGCGCAGGCGAGGGCGCGCCCGCGAAGGACGGCGGCGAATAGCTGGCACTCGTTTGGCTCAGTGAGCGGCCATGAGGCTTACCTGGTCGCATTCGCTACAGATGGTGATGGTCCATCTGCCGTGCTCAGGGTTGCTGTATCACGATTAGCGGCGGGTGGTGATCATTTCAGGGTTTTGGCCGCGTCGGGGTTGTGACTGTGGGTAGCGTCCCGCGTGTCGGGTGTCGCCGGCGCTGGGCCGGTCACCTCCTGGAAAGCTCCAGACCTGGGCACGCCCGCCCGGAGCGCCTGGTGGTGTGCGTGCCCGGCCCACAGCGAAAGGACGAACATGGTGAGATCGGATCATGCCCACATGGTGCGGCGCCGTGCTGCCGGGGTCGTGTCCGCGGCCACGCTGGCCGCCGCCGGGGTCATGACGCTGGCAGCGCCCGCCTACGCGGCTGCTGTGTGCACGGTCAACGGGAATCTCGCCGTCGCGGTCGGCGGTGTCATCAACGGCACCGGCAATGCTGATGTCATCCAGTGCGCGGGCGTGCTGGGCCTGACCGTCAACGGCCGGGGCGGTAACGACACGATCACCGTCACTGCCGCGGCGACCAAGACCACGATCGACGCCGGCCCCGGCGACGACCATGTCACCTTCACGGCGCTGATCGACACCGCCGAGATCTTCGGCGGCACCGGAAACGACACCATCGACCTGCAGGGCGCCACCAGTGGCTCCACCGTCAACGGGCAAGACGGCAACGACACCATTACCACCGGGCGGGTCACCAACAGCCAGATCAGCGGTGCGTTCGACGACGATCGCATCCTCGTCGGGCAGTGCGCCAACTCCACCATCGACGCCTCCGAAGGCAACGACCAAGTGGTGGTGGAGACCGTCGTGGACACCGGACGCACCCGCATCCTCGGCGGCGCGGGCAACAACCGTATCGGGATTGGCAGCGCAGGCTCCAATGAGTGGAACACCGTCATCGTCACGGTGGACGGCGGGACTGGCATCGACACCATTCGCACAGAGGGACAATTCACCGTCAATGACCAGGCACGGCTCACCGTCACGAGCGGAGCCGGTGACGATTCGTTTGACGCTACCAAACAACTCGCCGGCGCTATCAGCATCGACGCTGGCGACGGAGGGGACCACGTGAGCCTTCGCCACCTGACGACGTCAGGCGAGGAGACCCATCCTGTCGTACACGGTGGCCCTGGCGATGACACCATAGAGGCCCTGCGGGTCGACGGGCTCAACACCCTGGTCGATGGCGATGGCGGTGACGACACGATCGACGTGACCGAGGTGGCCACTGTCGGCGCGGCTGTCCGGGGTGGCGACGGGAACGACACCTTCACGGTCGGCAGCGTTCACGACCTCGCCCTCCTGGCCGGCGACGGCGGCGACGACCAGATCAACCCGCCCCCTGCCAGCCCGGTGAACGTCTACGACCTCGGCCTCGTCGACGGCGGGCCCGGAACCAACAAATGCAACACCACGGACAGCGGTAGCACCACTAACTGCACAGCGTTCTGAACCCGGCCTTCGAGGTCGAGTTGGCCTTTCACCGTGGCGGACCATGGCTCGATGCGTTGCCGGATCCGGTGAGGGACCTGTGCCGGTCGGCCGCGTCGGCCGCGTCAGAGGTCCCTCCGCAGCCCGGTTGACCACTACCGGGCGAGCCCCGGCACCACCAGGCCCGACTCGTAGGCGATCACCACCGCATGCGTCCGGTTCTGCGCCCCGAGTTTGGCCAGCACGTTCCCGACGTGGGTCTTCACCGTCTCCAGGCTCACCGTGAGCGCCTCGCCGATCTCCGGATTGGACAGCCCGGTGGCCATGAGCCGCAGCACCTCCTCCTCCCGCCCGGTCAGCGCGGCGCCCGGCAGTGCCTCGGCGGACCCCAGCGGCCGGGCGGTGACCATCCGGCCCAACGCCGCCGGGAACAAGATCGCCTCGCCGGCCGCGGCCACCCGTACCGCCTCCGCGATCTGCCGGACCGGCCGGCGCTTGAGCACGAATCCGCTGGCCCCGGCACTGAGCGCCGCCGTGACATAGTCATCGTTCTCGAAGGTGGTGATCACCACGACCTTCGGTGGCTCCGCCGGCCCGGCGAGCAGTTCCCGGGTGGCCTCGATGCCGTTGCGCCTGGGCATTCGCACGTCCATCAGCACCACGTCCGGCCGCAGTAGCCGGGCCCGCTCGACCGCCTCGACCCCGTCGGCCGCCTCGCCGAGCACCATGATCCCCGGCTGAGCGGCCAGCAACGTGCACAGCCCGCTGCGGGTCACCGCGTCGTCGTCCGCGATCAGCAGGGTGATCGGAATGCCGGCCGGGTCAGCGTCCACATCCGCACCGGTGCCGACACCCGCCCCGACGTTGGTCACGCCGCCACCCGCGCAGGTAGCCGGACAGCCAGCCGCCACTGCCTCGGCCCGTCCGGCCCGGTCTCGAGCTCGCCGTGCAGCAGCCGCACCCGCTCGGCCAGCCCCGGCAGCCCGTGCCCGGAGGCCGGGAACGCACCCGGGTTCGACGCGACCCCGATCCGATTCACCACGCTCAGTTCCAGCCCGCCGGTCCCGGCCGCCACCCGGACCTTGATCGGGCCGCCGGCCCCGTGCCGCAACGCGTTCGTCAGCCCCTCCTGCAGGATCCGGTACGCCGCCCGGGACAGCGTGCCCTGCACCTGCACCAGGTCACCGGACACCTCCGAGTCCAGGACCGCGCCGGCGTGCCGCAGCCGGTCCAGCAGTTCGGGCAGGTCGGCGAGGGTCCTGGTCGGCGCCGGCTCCGACCGCCGCTCGCGGAGCACCCCCAGCACGTAGTCCAGGTCCTCCAGCGCGGCTCGGGACGACTCCTCGATGCTGCGCATGGCGGCCCGCGCCGCCACCGGGTCGGCGGCGAGCACCTCGCCGGCCACCGCGGCCTGGATCGTGGTCGCGGTCAGGGTGTGCCCGATCGAGTCGTGCAGCTCGTGGGCCAGCCGGTTGCGTTCGGCCAGCCGGAGTTCCCGCTCGGCGGCCAGTGCGAGCCGCTCGGCGGCAGACGGCCCCAACAGCCGGGGAGCCAACCAGCGCAGCGCGCCGGTCACGGCCGCGCACACCGCCGCTGCCAGCAGCAGGCAGCACAGCGCCACCGCCCAGGCCTGCCAGCCGGTCGGCCGCACCGCCCAGCCGCCCAGGCTCAGCTTCGCCTCGGCGTCGAACCACCCGATCGGCAGGGTCAGGCCCATGATGATCAGCAGCCCGCCGGCCAGCGCCCCGACCCATCCCAGGGCCACGTGCAGCAGCAGCCAGAGTGGAGTGCGCCACCGGTCAGCCGAGGGGGTGGCCCCCGGGCGTGGGGCGACCGGGTCCGGCAACGGCACCCGCAGGAGCCGGCGGGCCGAGGCGACCAGCGCCCGCCGGGTGGTCCGGGCCAGCCCCAGCACGCCGGCCAGCGCCGCCCAGGCCGTGAGGACCAACCCGGCTTGCACGCCATAAGGCGCGGCGGGCCACACCAGTGCCGGCAGCATCGCGAAAGGCAGCAACAGAAAACTCGCCACAGCGCCGCAACAGGCGAACAGCATTCCCGAATATGTGCGGCCGAGCAGTAACGACCGAATCCCCCTGATCATAGTGAGCAAGTATGACCACGCAGGTCACCGGTGGCCTCACTCGATCGGGGGAGCATTTTCTCCCGCTTTTCCGCGATGCGCGCCGACGCCGGACAGAGCCAGGATCGTGCTGTGCGCAATGCGGTGCGCACGTCCAACCGGCAGGAAAGAAATCACTATGCAAATAGCATCACTGGTGGCCGTCGGCGCGACTTTCGTCTCGGCGCTCGCCCCCGCGACAGCCGCCGACGCCGATGCCCGCGATCCGCTGCGGCGGTACGCCCAACAACAGCCGCACTGGCAGCGCTGCGCCCCGGACCGCCCGGCGGCGTTGCAGTGCACGACGCTCAAAGCGCCGCTGGACTACACCGATCCCGGCGGCCGGACGATCGATCTCGCCGTCTCCCGGCTGAAGGCCAGCAGCGCCACCCATCGTCGCGGTGTCCTGCTGCTCAACCCCGGCGGCCCCGGCGCGCCTGGCCTGGACCTGCCGGCCGACCCGGCCTTGACCCTGTCTGAGGAGGTGAAGCGCCGGTACGACCTGATCGGGTTCGACCCGAGGGGCGTCGGGCGCAGTTCTCCGGTGAGCTGCGGGCTGACCGGCGACGAGCAGGAGCTGGAGTGGCCGTACCACGCGGAGACGTTCGCGGCGGATGTCCGCCGGGCCCGCACGGTGGCCGAGAAGTGCCGGGCCCGAGCCGGCGACACTCTGCGCCACCTCACCACCCGCAACACCGCCCGCGACCTGGACGTCATCCGGGCCGTGCTGGGCGAGAAGAAGATCTCCTACCTGGGCTTCTCCTACGGCACCTACCTCGGTGCTGTCTACACTCAGCTGTTCCCGCAGCGCGCCGACCGGTTCGTGCTGGACAGCGCAGCCGACCCCACGCGGTACAGCCGGGGCATGTTACAGGCGATGGCCGAGCGCGCCGAGCCGGTCTTCACCCGGTGGACCGAATGGACCGCCCAGCGGCACGCGACCTATCAGCTGGGCGCCACCCCGGCCGAGGTCCGCCGGACGTTCTGGCAGCTCGTCACCCAGGCCGATCGCAGCCCGATCACCGTCGGCGGGGCGCCGCTCACCGGAGACGCCATCCGCGCCCAGTACACCGCCTTCGCCCGGGTGCGCGACGCCGCCACCTGGGTCGCCGAGCTGAAGCGGGCCGCCGAGGGCAGGTCACCGTCCGGCGCCCCGGCTCCTGGCGCCCCGGCTCCGAGTGGCCCCGCAGCGGACGTGCCCGCAGACAACAACGCCGCATCCGCCTGGGCAGTGCTGTGCGCCGACAACCATGCGGCCTGGCCGCGTGACCCCGAGCAATACCGCCGCGACGCGATCAGGGACCGCGCCCGATTCCCGCTGGCCGGCGACTTCGGGTCCACCATCAAGCCGTGCGCCTTCTGGCAGCGTGGCAGCGAGCCGGCCACGGCCGTGGGCAACACGGTCCGCGCGCTCATCGTGCAGAACGAGTGGGACTCCTCGACGCCCCTGGCCAGCGGCCAGGCCATGCACCGGGCCCTGCGCGGCTCCCGGCTGGTCACCGTCGCCGGCGGCGAGGGGCACATCGTCAACGGCACCAACGCCTGCGCGGACCAGGCCGCCATGTCCTACCTCGTAGCCGGCCGGCTGCCAGCCCAGGACCTGACCTGCCGAGCCTGACCGATCGCGTGGAGGCCTGCCGCCTGGTCCCACCGGCGCCGACCGGGCCACAGCTCACGCAGCGCACCTCGCTCCGAGCGGGCCCGGACCACCTACCAGCCCGTCCTGCGATCCCTAATCGCCTACGACCATGAGGACTAAATCATCTAGCCGCCAACCGCGACCTCTTGAGCGCCTTGAACGCGCCGACCCGAGGACGATGAACAACAGTGGGGCCGCCGGCAAAGTCGGCGGCCCCACCAACCCAGCTATCACGGGGAAGGTAATGGGACATCTATATGACGGTGTCGCGGTTGCGCAACACCTGTCGCACAATCACCATGTCCACGGATGAGGCCTTCTCCCAGCTCGGACCCGAGACACGCGGCAATCTCCCCAGGACTGGCATGCTGAGTGAGTTCGCTCCAAACCTCGCACCGTGGAGGTGCTGATGCGTGCCGGCGTCGTGGTCACCGCACAGGCCGGTGTGGAGGACCTCGCCGTGCGCGCGGAGGAACTGGGCCTGCACAGCTTCTGGGTCTACGACACCCCGATGGTCCACGGTGACCCGTTCGTCGCGCTGAGCCTCTGCGCGAAGGCCACCAGCCGGATCAGGCTCGGCATCGCGGTGACCTCGCCGGCGCTGCGCTCGGCCCCGGCGGCCGCGAGCGGGCTCGCCAGCCTCAACGCCCTGGCACCGGGTCGCGTCAGCTGCGGGGTCGGTACCGGGAACACCGCCCGGCGCACTCTGGGCATGCGGCCAGCCACGGCCGCCACGCTGGAGCGCTTCACCGCCGCACTGCAGGACCTGTGTGCCGGGCGCACAACCGAGTACCGCGAGGGTGACCGGGTTCGCGACATCCGGTTCCTGCATGCCGGCGGGCACGTGAACACCACTGAGCCGATCGAGTTCGTCGTGGCAGCCCTCGGGCCGGAAGCCGCCGCCGTCGCGGGCCGCCGGGGTACCGGGCTCATCTCCTTCGGCCTGATGGACCCGGCCGCCTGGCGCGCGCTGCACGACGCTCGCCGCCGCGCGGCACAGGGCACGGGCGGCGACCCCGGCTCGTACCTGGTCACCGCGCTGCACGTTCTCGGCGAGGGCGAGGACCCGCACGGCGACGCGGCCCGGGACGCGACCGGCCACCTCGCCCTGTCGCTGCTCGCGTACGCCGCCGACACGCCAGCCTTCGCCGGACGGCTCGGCCCGGGGGAACGCGAGGCGGTCCGGCGGCTGCTCGACCGGCGGGGCACGACGGCCACCGCGCCGGACCGGTACACGAAGCTCTACCGCGGCTACCTGTGCCGCATCGCACCGGAGGACCGGGACCTGGTCCTGCCCTCGCTGATGGACATGCTGGCCCTGGTCGGCACCCGTGACGACCTCCGGGCCCGCCTCCGGACCCTGGAACAGGCCGACGTCGGCGAGCTGCTCGTCCAGCCGGTGGCCGACCCACCCGCCGAAATGGCCCAGCTCGCGAAACTCCTCATGCCCTAGGCGCGGGCAGCGCACTCCGGGCAGGTACCGAAGATCTCCAGGGTGTGGGCCACGTCCACGAAGCCGTGCTCGCTGGCCACCTTGTCGGCCCAGCGCTCGACAGCTGGCCCCTCGACCTCGACGGCCTTGCCGCAGCTGCGGCACACGAGGTGGTGGTGGTGCCCGGTGCCACACTGCCGGTACAGGTGCTCGCCGCCCGGCGGGCGCATGACGTCGACCTCGCCGGCCTCGGCGAGGGCCTGGAGCGTCCGGTACACGGTGGTCAGCCCGACCTTGTCGCCACGGTCGCGGAGCATCGCGTGCAGTTCCTGGGCGCTGTGGAAGCCGGTGACGTCACCGAGAAGGTCCATCACCGCCGAGCGCTGCCGGGTGCTCCGGGGTAACGACGCAGTCATAACCGTTACGTTACTTGGTGCAAGACGACATCCGGTGGCTCGGGTGCCTCGGGCAACGGAGCGGGCTTCCTGCTGCGCAGCAGCCCGGCGACGGTGGCGACGACCGCGAACAGCACCACGGCCACGACCACGATGAACCCGCCCGGGGGCGTGTCCACCTCCGCCGACACGATCACGCCGATGGCCGAGACGGCGACGCCGATCGCCATCCCGGTGAACAGCGTGGCGGTGAAGCTCCGCGTGAACTGCTGCGCGGTGGCGACCGGGATCACCATCAACGCGCTGACCAGCAGCAGCCCGACGGCGCGCATCGCCACGGTCACCGTCACGGCCGCGGTGACCGCGAGCAGCAGGTTCAGGAACCTGACCGGCAGCCCGGACACCTTCGCGTGCTCCTCGTCCTGGCAGACGGCGAACAGCCACGGCCGGCCGATCAGCGCGACGGACAGCACGAAAGCGCTCAGGGCACCCATCACGACCAGGTCGGCGGATGTCGTGCCGAGGAGCGAGCCGAACAGGTATGAGGTGAGTGTCGCGTTCGTCCCCTGGCTCGTCTGGTAGATCAGCACCACGCCGCCGGCGATCCCGCCGTAGAACATGATCGCGAGCGCGATGTCGCCCGAGGTACGCGTCCGCTCCCTGACCAGCTCGATCGCGATCGCGCCCAGCGCGGACACGAGGGTGGCGGTCAGTACCGGGCTCGTGCCGAACAGGAATCCCACGGCGACGCCGAACAGCGCGACGTGGCCGATCCCGTCGCCGATGAGCGCCATCTTGCGCTGGACCAGGTACACGCCGATGGCCGGAGCGGTCACGCCGACCAGCAGCGCGCCGATCAGCGCCCGGATCATGAAGTCGGAGGTCAGGTAACTCATCACAGCTCCCAGCGGGCCGGCTCGGCTGCCGGGGCGTGCGGATGGATGTGCACGTGTTCCGGGCAGTCGTGCCCGGCGGCGGGCGGCAGCGGTGGTCCATCATGGACGATCTGCCCGCCGTGCAGGACGACGGTGCGCGAGATCAGCGGGGCGAGCGGCCCCAGCTCGTGCAGGACGACGATCACCGTGCCGCCGTTCCCGCTGAACTGGCGGAGCGCCGCGGCCAGCGCGGCCTGGCTCGCCGCGTCCACGCCGGCGGTCGGCTCATCCATGATCAGGAGTTCGGGCTGCCCGGCGAGGGCCCTGGCGATCAGGGTGCGCTGCTGCTGGCCGCCCGACAGGCTGCTCACCGGGCGGTGAGACATCCCGGCCAGCCCGACGGCGACGAGCGCCGAGTCGATGGCCAGCTTGCCGGCCTTGCCGCCTGGCCGGAGGAAACCACGGCGGGCCAGCCGCCCGGCGGCCACGACCTCGCGGACGGTGGCCGGCACCCCGGAGGACACCCCGATCCGCTGCGGCACGTAACCGATCCGCGACCTGTTCCGCAGCCTGCCCAGCGGCTCGCCGAACAGCCGGATCGAGCCCGACGCGGCCGGCGTCAGCCCGACAATGGCCTTGACCAGTGTGGACTTGCCGGAACCGTTCGCGCCGAGCAAAGCGACGACCTCCCCGGGCGCCACGCCCAGGGAGATGTCACGCAGGACGGGCCTGCCGTCGTAGCCGACGGTGACGCCTGCTGTTTCAAGGATCACGAGCACCCCAGAGCGGCACGAATCTTGCCAAGGTTGGCGCGCATAATCTTCGCGTAGTCCTCGGAACTGCCCTCGGGCAGGCTCTCGATCGGGTCGAGCACCTCGGTCTTCGCCCCGGCCTCGCTGGCGATCGTCTTCGCGATGGCCGGGCTGACCAGCGCCTCGGTGAAGATGATCGTCGCGCCGTGCTCCTTGGCCTCCGCCACGATCTCGGCGATCTTCTGCGCGGACGGCTCCTGGTCTGGGCTCAGGCCGGCGATCGAGATCTGCTCCAGCTTGTACCGCGTGGTCAGGTAGCCGAACGCCGCGTGCGACGTGACCAGCTCCTTGCGCTGGCAGGTCTTGAGGCCCTCTGCGTACTCCTTGTCGAGCTTCTCCAGCTCGGCCCGCACCGTCGCGGCCCGCGACTTGTACTCGGCGGCGTGGCCGGGGTCGGCCTGCCCGAACCGCTCGGCCAGCTGGTCGCCGATCTTGGCGAACCGGACCGGGTCCAGCCACACGTGCGGGTCCTTGGCCTTCTTGTCCTTGTCCTCGCCGATCCCCGGGCTCGCGCCGGGCCCGTGGTCGTGGTCGTGCTCGGCGGCGCTGCTCTCGGCCAGCGGCTCGACGCCCGCCACGTCGAACGTCCGGCCCACGGCGTGCTGGGAGACGGCGCTGTCGACGGCTGGCTGGAAGCCCGGCAGGTAGACGACGAGCTTGGCCTCGCTGACCGCCGCGACCAGCTTCGGCGTCAGCTCGAGGTCGTGCGGCTCGGCTCCCGGCTTCACCAGGTTCGTCACCTTCACCTGGTCACCGCCGATCTGCCTGCTCAGCCACTCGAAGGGGTACGCGGCCGCGACCACGCTGAGCTTCCCGTCAGCCGAGCCGGAGCTGTCGCAGGCGGCGAGCGCTCCCGTGGCGAGAGCTGCGGCGGCGAGCAGGGCCAGAGGGCGCTTGACGGCGAGGGGGCGCTTGAACATGAATCAACCTTGGCTCTTAATGAGAATGATTGTCAACACCGGGTTCCGCTGATGTGAGTCGCGTCGCGTGCCGGTGCGGACATCCGGGTAGGTTGGGCGCATGCTGGTCGTCAATCGGTTCCGGGTCGGCACAGACCCGGGGGAGTTCACTGAGCGGGCACACGCTGCCCTCCGTGCGCTGGGCGCTTGCGCCGGTTTCCTGTCCGGGCGGCTCGGCCGGGCCCCCGACGACCCCGAGCTGTGGGCGCTCGCGACGGAGTGGAAGTCCGTCGGCGCGTACCGCCGCGCGCTCAGCAACTTCGACGTGAAGATGTACGCGACCCCGCTCCTCGCCCAGAGCATCGAGGAGCCGAGCGCCTACGAGGTGCTGGCCAGCCTGGCCCCGGGCGGGGAGCTGACCGTGGCGGAGGGCGACTGGGTACCGGTCGAGGAGGGCCGCCGGTGACCACACCGCCCCAGGACCCCGGCTCCGCCGAACCCCAGGAGCCGTGGCCAGCCCCGAAACCCCTGGAGTTCCCACCCGCGCCCGCCCCGGAGCCCGAACTCGCGACCGTCGTCCCGCCAGCCCCCCAGCCCCCAGCCGCCCCGGTATCGCCAGCACCTGCTGCCCCTCCGCTATCGCATATCGGACAATCGCTCGGATACGGCCCAGGAAGCGTGCCGGGCCACCACCCGGCCGAGGTGACAGCCCCGCCGCCCCCGCCCGGCCCCGGTGTCCAGCCGCCGTTCGTCGCGCCGCCCTCGCAGCGCGACAAGCGCCGGACGTGGTTCGCGGTCGTCGGCGGTGTCCTCGCCGTGTTCCTCTGCGTCGGCGGCGCCATCGGTACCTGTGCCGGCCTCGCGATCTGGATGTCGGTCGAGCAGAACACCGAGGCCAGGGCGGCCACCGACAGGTACATGGGCCCGCTCCAGCGCGGCGAGTACTCCAAGGCGTACCTGGAAATGTGCTCCGACCTGCGTGAACTCCAGACGGCGGAGGAATTCGCCGCCGAGCACGACCGCAGGCCGCGCATTCAGGGTTACGAGATCACGCGCACCGAGCCGAGCAATCGCGAGCAGGCGACGGTGTGGGTGACCGTGCGGGTACAGCAGAATAGTTCTTCCGCCACGAAGCGGCTGCGCGTGGTCCTCGACCCGGTGGATAAGCGCTACCAGGTCTGTAGCAACGACAATTAGGCTGCCAGGTAGCCTGATGGCCTTGTAGCAAATCCACCCACCGACCGCCAGCCGGATGGAGAGTCCCACATGTCCGCCGACCGTATTGATGCGATCGTCAGCCTGTGCAAACGCCGTGGTTTCGTCTTCCAGTCAAGCGAGATCTACGGCGGCACCAAGTCGGCCTGGGACTACGGTCCGCTCGGCGTCGAGCTGAAGGAGAACGTCCGCCGCCAGTGGTGGAAGACGATGGTGCAGCAGCGTGACGACGTGGTCGGCCTCGACTCCGCCGTCATCCTGGCCCGTGACGTGTGGGCGGCCTCCGGTCACATCGCGGAGTTCACCGACCCGCTGACCGAGTGCCAGTCCTGCCACAAGCGGTTCCGCGCCGACCACCTCGAAGAGGAGTTCGCGGAGAAGCACCCGGGCAAGACCTTCGCGCTGTCCGACCAGAACTGCCCGAACTGCGGGAACAAGGGCACCTTCACCGAGCCGAAGATGTTCAACGGCCTGATGAAGACGTATCTCGGCCCGGTCGAGTCGGAGGAGGGCCTGCACTACCTGCGGCCCGAGACCGCGCAGGGCATTTTCGTGAACTACAAGAACGTCGAGTCGGCAGCCCGGAAGAAGCCGCCGTTCGGTATCGCCCAGGTCGGCAAGTCGTTCCGCAACGAGATCACCCCGGGTAACTTCATCTTCCGTACCCGCGAGTTCGAGCAGATGGAGATGGAGTTCTTCGTCGAGCCCGGCTCGGACGAGGAATGGCACGAGTACTGGCTCGAACAGCGGTGGAACTGGTACCTGGACCTCGGCGTCAAGCCCGAGAACCTCCGCCGGTACGAGCACCCGAAGGAGAAGCTGTCCCACTACTCGAAGCGGACAGTGGACATCGAGTACCGCTTCCAGTTCGGCGGCACCGAGTTCTCCGAGCTCGAAGGCGTGGCCAACCGGACGGACTTCGACCTCCAGACCCACTCGAAGCACTCCGGCGTCGACCTGTCCTACTTCGACCAGGAGAAGGGCGAGCGCTGGACGCCGTACGTCATCGAGCCGGCCGCCGGCCTGACCCGCGCGGTGCTGTGCTTCCTCCTGGAGGCCTACGACGTCGACGAGGCCCCGAACACCAAGGGTGGCGTGGACAAGCGCACCGTCATGCGCTTCGACCCTCGCCTCGCCCCAGTCAAGGTGGCCGTGCTGCCGCTGTCCCGCAACGAGAAGCTGTCGCCGAAGTCGCGTGAGCTGGCCGCCATGCTCCGCAAGCGCTGGGTGGTCGACTTCGACGACGCCGGCGCCATCGGCCGCCGCTACCGCCGCCAGGACGAGATCGGCACGCCGTTCTGCGTCACGGTCGACTTCGACACCCTCGAGGACAACGCCGTGACCGTCCGGGACCGCGACACGATGACCCAGGACCGCGTCAGCCTCGACCGCCTGGAAACCTACCTGATCGAGCGCCTTCCGGGTTGTTAGGTAGTGCCGGCCCGCTGAGAACGAATCTGGACTGCGCGTCAGGGCTTCCCACGTACAACACCGGTACGAGGGAAGCCCTGACGCTTGCCAGATCCGCCCTCAGCGGGCCACCTCGCGTTAGATCAAAAACACAGATCAAGATCTGAACTTCAAGACCACAAAGCGATACACGGTACCGGCGGCGAAAACGCACAGTCCGATGA
The DNA here is from genome assembly GCF_000379825.1 of Longispora albida DSM 44784. Classification (GTDB taxonomy): domain Bacteria; phylum Actinomycetota; class Actinomycetes; order Mycobacteriales; family Micromonosporaceae; genus Longispora; species Longispora albida. The sequence goes on along the minus strand of NZ_KB903816.1, from coordinate 74,961 downwards.
GGACTGAACTGGCCGGCAGCGTCGCAGCCAGAACGACGCAGCCGGCCGCCCCGAGAATCTGCAGGGCCTTCGGATAGCGCCGGTCCGTCTGGGTGTACGCGGCGAGGTTGGCGACCAGGTAGTACATGAGGACGCCGAAGGAAGAGAAGCCGATCGCGCCGCGCAGGTCGGTCGTCAGCACGAGCACGCTGACCACAATGGCCAGTGCGGCCTCGGCGCGGTGCGGGGTCTGGAACCTCGGGTGCACGGCGGCCAGCCACGACGGCAGGTCGCGCTCCCTGGCCATCGCCAGGGTGGTCCGCCCGACCCCGGCGATCAGGGCCAGCAGCGCCCCGAGTGCGGCGGCGGCGGCCCCGGCGGTGACGATCGGCACGGCCCAGCCCCAGCCACCGGCCCGGACGGCGTCAGCCAGCGGGGCACGGCTGCCAGCCAGCGCGCTCGCGCCGAGCGCCCGGAGCAGCCCGGTGCCGACCAGCGCGTACACCACGACGGCGATGCCGAGCGCGATCAGGATGGCCCGGGGGATGACCCGGCGCGGCTCGCGTACCTCCTCGCCCAGTGTCGCGACCCGCGCGTACCCGGCGAAGGCGAAGAACAGCAGCCCGGCGGCCTGGAGCACGCCGTACGCGTCGAACGGCCCGCCAGTCACCGGCCCGCCGCCCACCGTCGAGGCCACGACCAGCCCGAGCACCGCCAGGACGAACACGACGATGATCGCGGCGAGCTTGGCCGTGCGGGTGATGCCCCGGTAGTTCACGGCGGCGAGCCCGAGGATCGCGGCCACGGCGACCGGCCGCTGCCACCCGGCCGGCGCCGCGTACGCCGCGAAGGTCAGCGCCATCGCCGCGCACGAGGCCGTCTTGCCGATCACGAAGCCCCAGCCGGCCAGGAAGCCGGGCCACTCGCCGAGCCGCTCCCGCCCGTAGACATACGTCCCGCCCGAGGTCGGATACTCGGCGGCGAGCTGGGCGGAGGCCGTCGCGTTGCAGTACGCCACGAGGGCCGCCAGGGCCAGTGCGACCAGCAGCCACGGGCCGGCGGCCGCTGCGGCGGGTGCGAAGGCGGCGAAGACCCCGGCGCCCACCATCGAGCCGAGCCCGATCATCACGGCGTCGCGGAGCCCGAGGCGGCGCGCCAGCTGTCCAGTCATGCCGGCAACCTAGCCGGCGCCTCCGACAGAATCAGGCGTGTGACGGCGCCTGCGAGGAGGCTTCCTGCGGGTGCAGGTCCTCGCGGGTCAGCCGGTGCGCCGGCTCGTCGAACGGGAACAGCGACTTGGCGGCCAGCCCCTCGACGACGAGCAGCTCTCCAGGCTCCAGCAGCCGCCAGTCGGGATCGTCGTCCATCCGCTCCGAGGCGATCACGAAGGCCGGCACGTCCTTGCCGCCGGCCTCGGCCGACTCGACGGTCATCCGGCCGAGTTCGGTACGCGGATCCAGCATCAGGCTGCCCCGGCCGCCCAGCTCCGGGTTGAGCACCCACAGTGGATGGACGTCGGGGTACCGCAGCGCCCACAGCCTGCCCGGCTCGGCGAGGACGAAGTTGAGCGCGTAGACCGGCAGTTCCTGGCCGATCCGGGTGACGGCGCTGATGATGCCCTCCGTGGTGTCGCCCAGCCGCTCGATCTCGGCGGTGATGTAGGCGAACACCAGCTCGGAGTCGGTCTGGCCCTCGACGAAGGCCTTGTCGACCGGCCCGAGCCACGAGCCGAGGACGTCGAGCCCGCGCACGACGCCGTTGTGCGCGAACAGCCGGTCGCGGATGTCGAAGGGGTGCGTGTTGCGCACGCTCACCTGGCCCGTCGACGCGTACCTGACGTGCGCGAGGAAGGTGTGCGACACGACGTGCCGGGCCTCCGAGGCGAAGTCGGGGTTGTCGAAGGCCGCCAGGGGCGCCCGGTCCCTGACCGGCTCGTCACCGAGGTTGAACCAGCCGAGCCCGGCGCCGTCCGGCATCCTCCGGCTCTGCTCGGCGAGGCTGACGGGGGCGTCGAGGAGCCAGAGCGCGGCGTGGACCCGGGGACCGCCCGTGGTGAGGGCGAACAACCTGCACATACGCGCATCTTACGGCGCGTGGTGTCCGGAGTTGAGCCTCTGACACGGTACAAGCTATGTGTATGTGTCGATTGATGAGCGCACGGGCCCTGAACGTTGCGTTCCTGGTGCTTGCTGGCCCAAGTTCTGATCTTGCACGCTGGACCTGGCTTCACACCCCCCTTCCGGACGATCCGAACAGGACAGCAGATGAGCAAGCTCGTGGCCGTCGTCTACATCTCCATCGACGGTGTCGTCGAGAACCCCGCGTGGACCGCCCCCTACTGGAACGACGACCACGGGAAGTTCCAGCACGGTCAGCTCATGCTCAGCCGGGCGCTGCTGCTCGGCCGCAGGACCTACGAGGGCATGTCGCAGGCGTGGCCGAAGATGGGCTCGGCCGACCAGGGCACGGTCAAGATGAACACCATGCCCAAGTACGTCGCCTCGGCGACGCTCACCGAGACGACGTGGAACGCCCAGGTCATCGAGGGTGACGTGGCCGAGGCCGTCGCCAAGCTCAAGGCGGCCGACGGCGAGGATCTCCTTCTGTACGGCAGCGGCGAGCTTCTCAACCACCTGATCGCCCATGACCTGGTCGACGAGCTCAAGCTCTTCGTGCACCCGGTGATCGTCGGTACCGGCCAGCGGCTCTTCGCCGACGGCGCCGCCCCGAAGAGCTGGACACTGGCCGGCACCCACACTTTCAGCTCTGGCGCGATCGTCCTCGACTACCGTCCAGCGGAACGACTTGGCTAGAGTCTCTGCCTCGCGGCCGGAAACGTGCTACGTTTGACAAGTTGCAGTACGCGAGCGCCCTGTGAACATTGCGGGGCGCTTGTTTTGGTTACGCTGCGGCGGGGCGTCACACGCGCCCCTCATCGGTTCAAAAGGATTGAAATGGCTGTTCAGGGCACCGTGAAGTGGTTCAACGCCGAAAAGGGTTTTGGTTTCATCACCCCGGACGACGGCGGCGCTGACGTCTTCGCCCACTTCTCCGCGATCGCGACCAGCGGCTACCGGAGCCTCGACGAGAACCAGCGCGTCGAGTTCGAGATCACCCAGGGCCAGAAGGGCCCGCAGGCGGACAACATCCGTCCCCTGTAATCACACGCTAGACAGCAGAGCCGGCTGATCCGCGAGGATCGGCCGGCTCTGCTGCTCTCGGCGGGCTGGTTACCCTGGTGGGGTGACTGAGTTCCGCCCCCTGCACATCGGCCAGCACGAGGTGTGGCCGCCCGTTGTCCTGGCCCCGATGGCCGGGATCACCAACGTGGCCTACCGGCAGCTGTGCCGTGAGCACGGGGCCGGCCTCTACGTCTGTGAGATGGTCACCACCCGGGCGCTCGTCGAGCGGAATCCGAAGACGCTGAACATGGTCGCGTTCGGCGCGGACGAGAAGCCCCGCAGCCTCCAGCTGTACGGCGTCGATCCGGACATCACCGCCCAGGCGGTGCGCATGGTCGTTGACGAGGACCTCGCCGACCACATCGATCTCAACTTCGGCTGTCCCGTGCCGAAGGTCACCCGGCGGGGTGGCGGCTCGGCCCTGCCGTACCGCAGGCGGCTCTTCCAGAAGATCGTCAGCCAGGCCGTCGCGGCGGCCGGCGACCTGCCGGTGACCGTGAAGATCCGCAAGGGCATCACCGACGAGCACCTGACGTACCTCGACGCTGGCCGGATCGCCGAGGATTCCGGGGCCGCCGCGGTGGCGCTACACGGCCGGACGGCCATCCAGCTCTACTCGGGCCACGCCGACTGGTCGGCGATCGCCACGCTCAAGGAGCACGTGACGAGCATCCCCGTCCTCGGCAACGGCGACATCTGGGAGGCGGAGGACGCGCTCCGGATGATGCGGGAGACCGGCTGTGACGGAGTCGTCGTCGGCCGGGGCTGCCTGGGCAGGCCGTGGCTGTTCGGCGATCTCGCAGCCGCTTTCGACGGCCGGGTGGAGCGCGCGCTGCCGACCCTGGGCCAGGTGGCCGCGATCATGCGCCGGCACGCCGAGCTGCTGGTCGCCTGGCTCGGTGACGAGCCGCACGGCTGCGCTGACTTCCGCAAGCACATCGCCTGGTACCTGAAAGGGTTCCCGGCAGGCGGCGAGCTCCGCCGGGCACTGGCGATGGTCGGCAGCCTCGCCGAACTCGACGACCTGCTCGGCAAGCTCGACCACGACGCGCCGTACCCGGTCGGTGAGCTGGGCACGCCGCGCGGCCGGAGTAACGCCCAGGCCCGCGTCGTCCTCCCCGACGGCTGGCTCGACGACCCGGAGTCCGAAGCCGTACCGGAGGGCGCCGAACTGGAACACTCGGGCGGCTGAGGCGGCAAGCGGCAGCCCGGTATAGCGAATTGGCTATACTTCCAGCATGGAAAGCTCCCTCGAAGAGACTCTTGCCGAGCTTCGGGAGGCCCGTCTCAGTCACGGGCTGTCCCAGGCTGACGTGGCCGAGCGCATGGGCACGACGCAGTCGGCGGTCGCCCGGCTCGAAGCTGCCCAGTCCGATCCTCGTCTGAGCACACTCCTGCGATACGCGGAATCCGTCGGAGAACGAGTTGGGCTGCTGCCCCAGCGTGAGGCTTCGTCGGTCGCGGCAACGGCTGCGCATGTCAAGGCTTCGCTTGCCGCCGGCGACGCGGATGAAGCACTCCGCCACATCATCCAGATGCTTGACGACCTGCACGGATTGACGAATGAGCTGCGCCTGCGGGCGCTCCGGGACGAACCGGATTCCGTTGGTGACCGCAGATGGGACGCCCTGCTGGCTGGCGTCGCCGAATACGCCAGCGGCCTGTTCGGGTTGGCTGTTCCTGGCTGGACGGCTGCTCCAGGGCGATTCCTGCATCGCTTCTGGTTCGTGGTCGAAGACGTCCTCGGTCGTCCCGCGCCTGGTCTGGCCGCACTGGCTTTCGTCTCCGCTCCGCCAGCGCTGGCGAACCGCGGAGTCTTCCTTGACGGCGATTCGCTGGTGAGCGTATGAGCCTTCTGTCGAGAGACGAACTCCTGAAACTGCTCGAAGAGATCAGCACTGAACTGGAGTCCCGAGGACTGCGGGGCCACTTGTTCGTGGTCGGTGGTGCGGCTATGGCGCTTGCTTACAATCTGCGCCGGTCCACCCGGGACCTTGGTGCGGTCTTCGAGCCGAAAGACGTGGTCTACCAGGCGGCACGCGATGTCGGAAAGCGGCATGGGCTGGCCCCGGACTGGCTCAACGACGCGGTGAAAGGCTTCCTGCCCGGCGAGGACCCCAACGCCACGACGCTGTTCGACCGCCCAGGGCTGTCGGTGCGGATCGCTTCACCTCGCTACTTGTTCGCGATGAAGGCTGCTGCGGCCCGTATCGAGCGTGACGCCCGAGACCTTCTCCAGCTCTACGCGCTCTGCGGGTTCTCGTCCGTCGAGGAGGCGCTGGACTGTGTGGAGGAGTACTACCCGGCGCATCTTCTCCCACCCAAGACCGCGTTCCTGCTCCGTGAGCTGCTGAGCTGAGTTCAATCGGACGGCTGACCTGCGGCGGCCGACGTCGAACTCGTGGATCTGCACCGCATGTACGAAGGGGCCTGACGAGTCACAGCTCCTTGAGCAGTTCCAGGATCTCTTCCCTGGTCAGGGTTGTGCCCCGGGCGTGGGCCGGAGCGAAGTCCTCGCCGATGAGGGCCTGGGCGGCGGCTGTTGCCCGGGTGACGTCGGGGTCGGGGAGGGCCGGGCCGCCGTGGAGTGCCTGGCCCGCTCCGAGGAGGAACGCGGCCTGGGTGCCGTCCCCCTCGCGGGCGGCGAGGCTCGCGAAGGCTTCCGGTACGGCGGGGCGGATGACGGAGACCGCAGAGTAGGGGCCGGCCAGGGCGACCGTGACGGCGCGCCGGTACGAGGCACGGGCTTCGGGCAGGTCTCCGGCGGCTTCGGAGGTCCGGCCGAGTTCGATGTGGAGGGTGCAGCGCAGGAGTGCCGCCGGGTACCCGCCGGACGGGCAGGCCGCGAGCGCTTCGGCCAGGAAGGTACGAGCGCGGGGGAGGTCGCCGCGCAGCCGGTGGACCTGGCCGAGGCCGAGCCGGGCCGCAGCGGCAGGTGTCAGCGCTCCCGCCCGGGCGGCCAGCGCGGCAGCCTGCTCGAAGCCGGCTTCGGCCCCGTCGAGGTCGCCGTGCGCCACGAGCCACTCGGCCCGGCGGCTGTGCAGGTCGGCGAGTTCCTGGTGGGCGTTGAGCTGGCCGATGAGGTCCATCGCCTCGTCCATCATGGACAGGAAGCCCTCACGGTCGCCCCGCGCGCTGGCGAGGTGCGCGAGCTGGTCGAGGGTGTTCGTGATGCCCCAGCGGTCGCCGGTCGCCCGGAAGCTGGCCAGCCCGGCCGTGAACAGCCGCTCGGCCCCGGCCTGGTCGCCGGCGAACACCGCCATGAATCCGGTACCCATCGCCATCAGGCCGCGTGACCAGTCGTCGTCGCCGACGCGCCGGCTCCACTCGTCCAGGCCCTGCTGCTCGTCGGCTGGCGGGCCGCCGGCCATCGCCCACATCAGCGGCGTGAACGGCCATCGGGTCGGCCCGTCGAACCCGGCGATCAGCGGGCGGGCGATCTCCACATAGGACCGTTCGACCGGGTCGTGGGCGCCGCCGGGCGTGGCGTTCAGCGCGCACAGCACGAACTCCTCCTCCAGCCCTTCGGGTGGCCGCAGGCCGACGGCGGTGAGCAGCCCGGCGGCCAGCGGCGCGCTTTCGGCCCGCAGCCCGCCCAGCCACCAGTACCAGGCCAGGGCCGCTGCCAGGCGCAGGCCCAGGTGCGGATCGCCGTCCACGCACCAGCGCAGGGCCGCGTGCAGGTTGCTGTGGTCCGCGCGGAGCCTGGCCAGCCATTCGAGCTGCTCGGCGCGGCGCAGGTGCGGCTCGGCCGTCTCGGCCAGCGTCAGGAAGTGCCGCGCGTGCGCCAGGCGCAGCGCCTCGGTCTCCCCGGCCTCCGCCAGCCGCTCACCGCAGTAGGCACGCATCGTCTCCAGCATGGTGTACCTGCTGCCAGCCGCCACGATCAGCGACTTCTCCGCCAGGTTGACCAGCAGTTCCCCGGCATCCGGTACACCACAGACCTTCCCGGCCGCCTCAGCGGTGGCCCCGCCGGCGAAGACGGTGAGGCGGCGCGCGAGGGTGCGTTCGTCGTCGCTGAGCAACTCCCAGCTCCACTCGACGACGGCGTGCAGGGTCTGGTGCCGGGGCGATGCCGTCCGGCTGCCCCGGGACAGCAGCGTGAACCGGTCGCCCAGCCGCGCGGCCACCTCCTCGACCGGCAGGGTACGCAGCCGGGCGGCAGCCAGTTCGATCGCCAGCGGGAGGCCGTCGAGTGCCGCGCAGATCTCCAGTACACAGTCGCGGTTGTGATCGTCCACTGTGAATCCGGGCTGGACGGCGGCAGCACGGTCGGCGAAGAGACGGACAGCGGCCGGGGTGGGCAGTTCCGGGAGCGGGCACAGTGCCTCGCCCGTGATGCCGAGTGGTTCGCGGCTGGTGGCCAGGATTCGCAGGCCCGGGCAGGCGCCGAGCAGCCGGTGGGCGAGCTGGGCGGCTCCGTCGATCACGTGCTCGCAGTTGTCGAGGATGAGGAGCTGGCTCCGGCCGGTGAGCGCGGCGACGAGCCGTTGTTCCGCGCCCTGGACCGCGTTCTCACCTGCCGAGAGGACGCCAGGCTCGCGCAGGCCGAGCGCGATGACCAGCGTGTGCGCGACGTCCTCGTCAGCAGTCGTCACGGACAGGTCTGCGAAGGCCACCTCTTCACCGAGGGCGCTCGCGGCCTCGATGGACAGCCGGGTCTTGCCGGCCCCGCCCGGCCCGAGCAGCGTCACCAGCCGGGCGGTGGCCAGCAGCTTGTGGACGCGGCTGACCTCGGTCTCCCGGCCGACGAAGCTGGTGAGCTGGGCTGGCAGCGCCGCCGCCCGCACGGCTGGGGCCGGCTCGGCCCGGAGGATCGCGAGGTGGACGGCTGCGAGTCCGGGGGAGGGGTCAACGCCCAGCTCGTCGGCGAGCAGCTCGCGTGCCTGGTCGAAGGCCGTCAGGGCCTCAGCCTGCCGGCCTGTCCGGTACAGGGCCTGCATGAGCAGTCCGCGCACGCGTTCGCGGAGGGGATGGCCGGCGACGAGGGCCTGGAGTTCGGCGACGAGATCGGGGCTGCCGCCGAGGGCGAGCTGTGCCTCGGCCCAGTCCTCAGCCGTGGCGAGCCGCAGTTCTTCGAGGCGGGCCCGCTGGTTGGCCGCGTGGGGCAGCTCGGCCAGTGCCTGGCCCCGCCACAGGCCGCGCGCGTCGTTCAGCAGCCGGGCGGCCTGTGCCGCGTCCCCGGCCTGGAGCAGCCTGCGGCCCTCGGTACCGAGCCGCACGAACTCGTGGACGTCCACACTGGAGGGATCGACAGCCAGCCGGTACCCGGCGGGATGGAACTCCACCAGCCCCGCGTCCCCGAGCACCCGCCGCAGCCGCGAGACCTGGGACTGGAGGGCGTTGGCCGCCCCGGCCGGCGGCTCCTCGCCGTACATGCCGTCGATCAGCCGCTCGGCCGGGATGATCTGGCCGGCGTCGAGGGCGAGCAGGGACAGCAGGGCGCGGAGCTGAGGGCCGCCGGGCGGTACGGGCGTGCCGTCCGCTGTGCGGATCTCCAGCGGGCCGAGGATGCCGAAGTGCATGCCTGCGATTGTGTCCTACGCGAGCCCGATGGTGATCAAGGAGCAGCCACCAGCTCCGCGTCCCTCGTCCGGGCCGCCCACCGGGCGACCGGCCCCATCGCGAGCCCGGCGGCCGCGAACAGCCCGCCCAGCGCGAACCAGCCCACCGGCCCGCCGCCGACCACGAGTGTGGTCAGCAGCACCGGCCCGAGCATCCGGGCCACAGCGGTACTCAGCCCGAAGAAGCCCTGGTACTGCCCCTGCTGCCCGTCCGGGGCCAGCCCGAAGCTCAGCTCCCACGCCCCGGCGGCCAGCAGCATCTCGCCGTACACGAGCAGCCCGGTCCCGGCGACGAGCACGGCAGCCGACATCCAGCCGGGTCCGGCCGCCGACAGCGCGAACACCGCGCACGCTGCGAACATGACGCCGCCCGCGAACCTGATCGCCTGCGTGGCCGTGCGTGCGCTGGTCACACGTCGGGCCACCCTGACCTGGAAGAGGACCACGCTCACCGTGTTGACGACCAGGAGCACGCCCGGCAGCCAGCCCGGCGCGGACGTCCGCTGGACGATCCACAGGGGAATCGCGAGGCTCAGCAGCGGCATGTACAACAGCAGGAACGCGTTGACCAGCGTCAGCACCGCGTACGGCCGGTCGGCCAGCACCGTGAACCGTGCCTCCTTCGTCGCGCTCCTCGGTACCCTGGGCAGCTTGAGCAGCACCAGAGCCGCGACCAGGAAGCACACGGCGTCGAGGGCGAAGACGGCCTGGTACGCCAGCTTCGTGTCGAAGTAGAGCGCCGCCCCGCCGAGGCCGGCCCCGACAGCGATCCCGCCGTTCACGATCGACTGGAGCCGGGCGCGGGCCCTGGTCCGGTGCTCCGGCGCGACGAGCCCGGCCAGCAGCGCCTGCCTGGCCGCCGTCAGCCCGCACTGGAAGCAGCTGTACACGCAGATCACGAGCAGGAACGTCCAGAACGAGCCGGCCAGCAGGAACGAGCCGACCGAGGCTGCGGTCCCCAGGGCCAGCACGACCGCCGTACCCCGTGCCCCTCGCCGGTCGGCTACGTGCCCCAGGGCGATCCCCGCGACCGAGCCGACCGCCCAGCCGACTGTCAGCGCCAGGCCGGCCTGCGCCGCGGACAAACCGGCGATCCGGATGAAGAACAGCGCGGAGGTGACGTAGTACGCGCCGTCGCCGATCGCGTTGGTGAGCTGGGCCAGCGCGATCGCCCGGGGCGGGCCGGCCTGCGCTGGTGACGCGTGGCTCACGCGAAGCTCGGTGACCGGTCGCGGGCCCGCTTGAGTTCGAAGAACCCGTCGGTACCCGCGACGAGCAGCACCCCGTCCCACAGCCGCCCGGCAGCCTCGCCCCTCGGAATCGGCGTGATCACCGGCCCGAAGAAGGCGATCGGCCGGCCGTCGGGCCCCGGTACGTGGATGGCCGGCGTGCCGAGGTCCTCGCCGACCGGGTCGAGCCCGGCCCGGTGGCTGGCCAGCAGCGGCTCGTCGTACCCGGGCTCGTCAGCGGCCTCGGCCAGCCTGGCGGGGAGGCCGGCCTCGGCGAGCGCCGCCGCGTACAGCTCGGGGCCGATCGGCTGCCTGTCGTGGTGGATCCGGGTACCGAGGGCGGTGTACAGCCTGCCCACGACCTCGTTCCCGAACTCCTGCTCGGCGGCGATCACCACGCGCACCGGCCCCCGGGTGTCGGCGAGCCAGCCCTGGTACCACTCGGAAAGCCCTTCCCGGCCATCGTTGAGGATGGAAAGGCTCATCACGTGGAAGCGGGTCCGGACGTCACGCACCTGCTCGACCTCCAGCAGCCAGCGGGAGGTGATCCAGGCGAAGGGGCATTTCGGGTCGAACCACATGTCCGCAGTGATCATGGCATGACAGTAGCCGGGAAACTGGCTCAAGATCAGAGCCAATCAGGCGCGGATTCCGTGGGCCATTTCCGCAGCGGGCAGCCACTGGGGATTGTGCCTCAGGTGGCGGAGACCGGAAGATCGCCGGGCTGGGACAATCGGCGCTCCCGGCAGAGTGAAGCAGACCACGATGGACGGTGCGCATGCCCGAAGCAGTACTCCCGCTGGCGATCGCGAGCCTGGCTGGCCTGGTCGTGCTGATCCTGCTGGGCGTGCGGGTCTACCGCCGCCCGGTGCAGCCCGGCCTCGGCTGGCCGGCGGCAGGCGAGATCTGGTGGGCCGACGTCCCGTTCCGTGAGGTCGACGACAGCAAGGTCCGGCCCTGCCTGGTGCTGCGGGTGCACGGCGGGCGGATCGAGGTCCTGAAGATCACCAGCCAGGACAAGCGTGGCAGGCACGACCACCTCGAGATCCCCACCCGGCACTGGAACCGGTCGGCGGACCACAACAGCTTCCTCGACATGTCCAGCCCGTTCCGGCTGCGCCCGCGCCAGTTCAGGAACCAGGCTGGCCGGGTCGACGACCGCACCTGGCGCCAGGTCAGGAACGCCTTCGCCACGGACGACATCAACCCGTTCGCCGGGCAGCGCGGCGCGCCGAGGGCCAGCGTGCTGGCCGTGCTGTCGTCGGTGCTGGCCTTCGCCGGGCTGTGCACGGGTGGCGTCACGGCCCTGTACGGCGCGATTCTCGGGCACATCGCCCTGGCCGACATCCGGCGCACCGGCAAGACCGGCGACCGCCACGCCGTGCGCGGCATCGTGGTCGGCTGGATCTTCACGCTGGTAGCGGCGCTGGGCTGGTGGGGAGTGCTGTCGTCGGGCGGGTTGCAGGGCAGAAGCTGACCGCGACCGTGTCGAAGTCAAAGGCGGCAGCCATGGATCTCCCGCTCGGCGACGCCCGCCTGGCGTAGACCGACCTCGCCAGCCTGTTCCGGCCCTCGGTAGTAAGGCCTCACATAGTGCGGGCTCGATGGCCGGAGTCGCCGGAAAAGGTAAGAAGACTTGTGATGGCGGACGCTCCTGGCGTTCGCTCCATCATGGCCTTACAAACCTCGAACATGGCCCGGGGTAAGGGAACGGGCACACAAAGAAGCTCGTCCCGGCAACCACGGGGGAAGTTGTCGGGACGAGCTTGTAGGCGACTCTACAACCAAATTCGCGACCGCGCTACTGCCGGGCGTCAGTGATCTTCATGAGGATGTCCCCGGCCCGCGAAACCCCAGGCTGATGCCCGGTTTCCCGGTAGATATCGAGTGCCATCGTGGCATAAGTCTCACTCCCGGCCGGGTCGCCGAGCGCGAGGGTCGCACGGGCCAGCTCCAGCCGGGCCGCCGCCTCGAACAGCCGGTACCCGGCCTCCTGGCTGATCGCCAGCGCCCGCGCCGCGTACCCGAGCGCCTCCTCCGGCCGCGCCTCGCTGGCCAGCCCGATCAGCGCCTCGAACTGCGAGGACTGGTCGCCGGTCTCCTCCGCCAGCACGAGCGCCTGCCGGAAGTGCTCGCCGGCCGGCTGGCCGAGCTTCAGCTCCAGGTACGCGAGGGCGTTGAGCGCGCGGGCCTCGGCAGCCCGGTCGCCCTCGCGCCGCAGGGTCTCCAGTGCACTGTGGACGGCAGCGATCTCGTCCGCGCCCTCGCCCCGGTCAGCCTGGAGGTGGGCGCGGGCCAGAACGGTCATCGCCTCGCCGTTGGCGCTGCCCATCCCGGCGTGGATCTCCAGCGCCTCGTCGAGGGCGACCAGGGCCTCGTCGAGCCGGCCGAGCTCCTGGTACACCATGCCGAGGTGGTGGGCTGCCGCGCCGGTCAGCGTGCGGCTGCCGTGGGCGAGGCTGCGTTCCCTGGCGCGTTCGAGGTGCCCGGCTGCCCTGGCCAGGTCGCCGGTGCGCAGGTACACGGTGCCCAGGTTGATCAGGTGCATGGTGGCGCTCGGGGCCCGGCCCAGCTCCTCGAACAGCTCGAACGACTGCCGGTAGTAGTGCTCGGCCGGGCCGAGTTCGCCCCGGTAGTAGTGCGTGATGCCGAGGTTGCCGACGGCCGTCGCGCGGCCCTCCAGCCAGCCGGCCTCCTCGGAGATCTTCAGCAGGTGCCGGTAGTGCTCGGCGGCCTCGTCGTAGGACGCGAGATAGGTGTACGCCATGCCGAGGCTGGTGTGCGCTGAAGCCCTGGCCCGCCAGTCGCCGGCGGCCTCGGCGGCGCTCAGCGCGACACTCGCCACCATCAGCCAGTCCACAATGGTCCGCCGCAGCCAGAAGTAGCCGCGCAGCGAGTCGGCCAGCAGCCAGGCCGACGCGGCGGGGCCATGCTCGGCCGCGTGCGCCACGGCGGCCACGAGACCGCGTGCCTCACTGTCGAGCCAGGCGGCCGCTGCCGGCGCGTCCTCGAAGACAACACCCTCATCGTGTACCGGCATGCGCACGATCTGCGGATACAGCAGCTTGGCCGCAGCCTCGCAGTGCGTGATCCGCCACCGGAACAGCCGGGCGTGCGCTCCGGTGTGGTCCTCGGCTGCCGCCGCCTCGGTCGCGTACGCGCGCAGCAGGTCGTGCAGCGTGAACCGCCCCTCGGCCGTCTCGTCCGCGAGGTGCGCGGTCGCGAGCCGGTCGAGCAGCCGTTCGGCCTCGGCCAGGTCCAGCCCGGCCAGCGCCGCGACGCCCTGCACGGAGAAGTCCGGCCCAGGGGCCGGGCCGAGCAGCCGGAACAGCCGGGCGGCCTCGGGCTCCAGCGCGCGGTACGACAGGTCGAAGGCCGGGCGGACAGCCCAGCTGGCATCGCCCTCGACCGCCAGTGCGCTGACCCGGCCGGCCTCCTCCAGCTCCGTCACGTACCGCGCGATCCGGTGCCCGGGCTGTTCGGCCAGGTTCGCGGCGGCGATCCGCAGCGCCAGCGGCAGCAGCCCGCAGGCCCGGGCCAGCTCGGCGGCGGCTTCCGGCTCGGCAGCCACCCGGCTCCGGCCCAGGATCAGCGCGAGCAGCCCGACCGCCTCGTCCTCGGGCAGGACACCGAGGGTGAGGCGCCGCGCCCCGCTGCTGGCGATCAGCCCGCCGAGCCGGTCACGGCTGGTCACGAGCGTGTGGCAGCCGGCGGTCCCGGGCAGCAGCATCCTTACCGTGTCGGCGGACACCGCGTTGTCCAGCACGATCAGCACCCGCTGCCCGGCCAGCTCCGACCTGTACCGCGCGGCCGCCTCGTCCACAGTGGCCGGCACCCGGTCGGCCGGCACGCCCAGCGCCCGGAGGAACTGGGCCAGCACGTCCAGCGGGCGCAGCGGCTTGCCCTGGTCGTAGCCGCGCAGGTTCACGTAGAGCTGCCCGTCCGGGTACTCGGCGGCCCGCCGGTGCGCCCACCGCACGGCCAGCGCGGTCTTGCCGACCCCGGCCGTCCCCGTCACGACCGTCAGCGCCGTGCCGGTACTCAGCTCGTCCAGAGTGGACAGATCCTGCGCCCGGCCGCAGAAGTCGGGCAGGTCCGCGGGCAGCTGGCGCGGGCCACGGCTCGCCGGCAGGTCCAGGGCCGGGTCGGCGCGCAGGATCGCGCACTCCAGCTCGGACAGTGCCCGGTCCGGGTCTAGGCCCTGCTCCTCGGCGAGCCGGGTCTTGTAGTCGCGGAAGGTGGCCAGGGCGTCGACGGCCCGGCCCGAGCGGTACAGCGCGAGCATGAGCTGCCCGCGCAGCCGTTGCCGGAGCGGATGTTCCTCGGCCAGCGCCGCCAGCTCGGCCACCATCTCGGCGTGCCGTCCGGCCGCCAGCTCGGCCTCCGCCAGATCCTCCTGGACCGCGAGCCGCTGGTCGTCCAGCCTGGCCCGCGTACCGTCGATGAAAGCGCCCGTCGCCCCGCTCAGCGCAGGCCCGCGCCAGCAGCCGAGCGCCTGGCGCAGCAGCGGCACCGGATCGGCGGCCGTCCGGGCCTGCCCCACCAGATCCTCGAAAGTGGACAGATCCACAGCGGCGGTACTCGTGTCCAGCACATACCCGTTCTGCCCGCCGGTCAGCAGGTGATCGGCGTCGAGTTCGGCGAGCTGCTGGCGGATCGCGTAGATGCCGGAGTGGACCTGCGCCCTGGCTGTACCCGGCGGGCTGCCGCCCCACAGCGCCTCGGTGATCGCGGCCAGGCTGACCGGGCGACCGGCATTCAGCACCAGGAATGCGAGCAGGCCCCGGCGGAGCGACCGCGGCAGGGTGAGTGTCCGGTTGCCGTCGCTGATCTCCACTGGGCCAAGCAGGCTGAACCGCACCCAAGCAGCCTAGCCGACCCGGATCCCCACCGGGACTGTGTAGGCCGTGTATAGCCGCCTCATGCAGGCTCAACCGGGAGGGATCGGGGGTGCGGGGCCAGGCATGCGGGTGCCGGGCGCCGCAGGAACCCGAGCGCGGGGGGCTGACCGCGGCACCGGTCGGCCCCGCCACGCGCTCACGTGCTCACCTGCTGGCCGGCCCGCGGGTACCCAGGGACCGGGTACCAGATCGGGAGGGCCAGCCAGCAGGTGCACGTGCCACCACTACTCAGTACTCATCGGCGGTACCCGGGGCCACCCCGGACAGGGAGACGATCACATGCCCGGTCTCACCGGGAAGGAAGCCGGGAACGGCGGCGCTGCCCGCCAGCGGGTCCGCCAGGTCACGCTCGTCGAAAGGCGTGCCCAGCCACTTGGCGGACCCGGTGCACCAGACGCGCCCGGCCACCGGCGCCCGGTCCGCACCTATCAGGTCTACCTCCGGGCTGAGCGCTATCTCCCCAGCGAGTTCTAGCCGGCACTTCAGGTGCCGAAATGCCGCGCCGTCAATATCTTGGGTCGGCGAGAACTGCAGGTCAGCCGGTACGAAAGTAAGGTAGATCGGATCTACGTAGATTCGATCTACCTTAAACCTGGCTTCAGGGTGCCAGCTGCCACAGTGCTTCGAGGGGTACCGCGCGGATCTTGTCGCCCATCGGCAGTGTCTGCTGCCCGGTGTAGAAGACGTACCCCCCGATGAACCGGTCGCCCAGTGACTCGGCGAGCAGCCGCAGCCCCTTCAAGTCCTCGGCCCGGACAGTTGCTCCGGCCTTGACCTCGATCGCGATCACCCGGCCATCGGGGGTCTCGATGACGGCGTCCACCTCGGCCTGCTTCCGGGTGCGGAAGTGATACAGCTGGCCGCGTTCCTCAGACCAGGTGAGCTGCCGGGCCAGCTCCATCAGGACGAAGTTCTCCATCATGGCTCCGGCGGCCCCGTCGGGCTCGCTCAGCCGGTTGACGTCCTGGTTGATCAGGTGGCATGCGATGGCCGTGTCGACGAAGGCCAGCTTGGGTGTCGCGATCGTGCGCTGGGTCAGGCCTGGAGCCCAGGCCGGAACGCTCTTGATGAGGAAGACGGCCGACAGCACTTCCAGATAGCGGACGATCGTCGGCCGGGTCAGTGTGGTCTGGTTGGCCAGGGTTCCCGGGACCAGCAGCCCGCCTGCCCGGCTGGACAGCAGTGACAGCAGCCGGAGCATCTCCCCTCGCTGCTGGATGTGCGCGACCTCCATGACATCGCGTTCGATCAGGGCGGAGAGGTATGAGTCGAAGAAGGCCGCCCGGCGCTTCGGGGCACGTTTGACCGCCTCCGGATAGCCGCCAGCCACCATGCGTTCGAGGTAGTCACGGCGTTTCAGCGTGGACGAGTAGTCGATTCCTGGGCCGTGCGCGAAGGCAGCGTCGACGAATCGGTCCGGCCCGCCGGACAGTTCCCCCTGGGAGAACGGCCAGAGTTCGATGACCTCCATCCGGCCAGGGAGCGCGTCGGGGAGCGAACGCAGGCCCAGGACCCGGGACGACCCGGTCAGAAGGTACTGGCCTGGTTCGGGGTTCTGGTCCACGGCGAGTTTGATCGGGCTGAGCAGCTCGGGTACCAGCTGGATCTCGTCGATGACCATCAGCCCTGTGTGTTCGACGAAACTCTTGGGGTCGGTCTGAGCGGACAACAGTGTGGCTGGATCGTCGAGCAACCGCATTACTGAACCGGGACTGTTCGCCAGCGTGAGACGGGACAGCGTGCTCTTGCCGGCCTGACGGGCCCCGTTCACCAGAACGACGCGAGTGTCTGTGAGTGCCTCCTTGACCAGGGATTCCGCATGGCGAGGTATCAGTTCCTGTGAGCTGGTCATCCCAATATCTTTCCATGAAATATTCGTTTGGTGCCAAGCTGCATATTCATTTGGTACCGCCTCTCATATTCACCTGGTACCCAGTTTGATGTTTGTTCAGGTATCGCTGGCTCAGCGGCTTCGGGCACTCCTGTGCGTCCTCGGGTACCGTCGCGGGATGCGTCTAGGTCCCTTCCCCGTTGATCCGCCTGTGGTGCTCGCGCCGATGGCCGGGATCACCAACGTGGCGTTCCGGCAGCTGTGCCGGGAGCAGGGGGCCGGGATCTACGTCTGCGAGATGATCACGACGCTCCAGCTCGCGCACCGCAACCCGCAGACGGAGAAGCTGATCGCCTTCGCGCCGGAGGAGAGCCCGAGGAGTCTCCAGCTCTACGGCGTGGACCCGGAGGTCACGGCACGGGCCGTCCGGCGGGTGGTCGACGAGGACCTGGCCGACCACGTCGACCTCAACTTCGGGTGCTCCGTACGGAAGATCACGAGTAAGGGTGGCGGCTCGGCGATCCCGTGGAAGCGGCGGCTGTTCGCCGACATCGTCTCCGCCGCGGTCCGGGCCGCCGAGCACATCCCCGTGACGATCAAGATGCGCAAGGGTATCGACGACGATCACCTGACCTTCGTCGAGGCCGGGCTCATCGCGCAGGACTGCGGGGTCCAGTGGGTGGCGCTGCATGCCCGCACGGCCGCCCAGCGGTACTCGGGCACGGCCGACTGGGCCGCGATCGCCGAGCTCAAGGACGCGCTCGACGTGCCGGTACTCGGCAACGGCGACATCTGGACCGCCGACGACGCGCTGCGCATGGTCAAGGAGACCGGCTGCGACGGCGTGGTGGTCGGGCGGGGCTGCCTGGGCAAGCCGTGGCTGTTCGCCGACCTCGCGTACGCGTTCCGTGGCCTGCCGGACCGGGTCACGCCCGCGCTGGGCGAGGTGGCGGGCATCATGGGGCGGCACGCCGCGCTGCTCGCGGCCGCGTACACGAAAGAAAAAGACGCCCTGATCTCCTTCCGCAAGCACATCACCTGGTATTTGCAGGGCTTCGACGTCGCCACGGAGCTGCGGCGGCGGTTCGGGCAGGTGTGCAGTGTGGCCGAGCTGGAGGATCTGCTGGCGCTGCTCGACCACGCGCAGCCCTATCCGGCGGGGGAGACCGGGCCGCGCGGCCGGATCACCGAGCCGGGCAAGGTCTTCCTGCCGCAGGGCTGGCTCGCCGACCGCGACGACCGTGCGGTGCCCGAAGGGGCAGAGCTGGATGACTCCGGCGGCTAGGTAAAACATAATGAGTGGTGGCCTCTGACTCCATTGTGCTGGGACGCGCGGGGATATCGGAGCTGGCCGTGGAGTGCGCGCACTGGCGCAGGCCCGGGGCTGACCTGCCGATAGTCCTGCTGACCGGGCCCGCGGGCAGCGGGAAGACCGTGATGCTGCGCGAGCTGCGCCGGGTCGTGCAGCACCTTCCGCATGCCTTTGTGGACACTGGGTCCGGGCGGCACGGCTCGGCGCTGGACGTGCTGACCGCCGCCGTGTTCCAGCTCAGCCTCGGGCATCGCAAGATCGGCAGGCTGCGGTTCCCGAGGTTCCTGCTCGGGCAGCTCGTCGGGCAGCTGCCGCTCGGCCGCAGCCCGGAGGCCGACCGGGCCAGGGTGCGGGGGCTGCTGGAGAGCATCAAGCGGTTCCGCAGGCTCCCGGAGGAGATCCGGGAGATCAGCGCCCGGCTGATCGACATCGCGGCTCCCATCCCGGACGGCAGCTCCGACCTGGCGCTCGGCGGGATCGAGGCCGCGCTGAAGCTGTGGCGGGCTCCCGGGCAGATCTGGTGGGCGAGCGGCCACCAGCCAGCCGTCGACGCCCTCCTCGAACTCCACCACCACCTGACGGTCGGCACGCCGGACGAGCGGCGCGAGGCGGAGGACAGGCTGTGCCGCGCGTTCGTGGCCGACCTGCTGGCCGCGTACAACAACCAGCTCCGTGGCCCGGACCGGACGGTCTCCAGCGTGCTGCTGCTCGACAACGCCCACACCACGCCTGGGCACAAGGTGCTGGAGCTGCTCGCGCGCGTGCGGACCTACGAGCCAGAGCCCCTGCCGTTACTGGTGTTCGCCGCCACCGGCCGGCTCCTGCCCCAGCGGATGCACACCTCCGATCCGGTACCCCCGGAGCGGATCGACCTGGGTGCCTGGCGGCGGCAGCGCACCAATGATCACTGGCGGCGCTGGTTCCTGCCCGTGCAGCTCCGGGACCTCACGGACGACGAGGTCACCCACTGGGCCAGGCAGCACCAGGTGTACGGCGGCCCGATCCCGCTCTTCGCCCACCGGCTCACGCACGGCCATCCACAGGGGACGGACGCGGTGCTGCCGATGGTCCGGGGAAAGCTGCGCCGGTCGGTGCTCGACGATCCCGGTGAGGACGCCACGCTCGGCGCGGAGCTGCTCGACACGCTGCTCGCCGACATCCCGCCCGGCTTCCACGCCCCGCTGGCCAGGTGCGCGGCGGCCCGCGACCTCGTACCGGCCACGATGCGCGCGGCGCTCGGCGAGGAGGCCGAGCTGGCCGACCGGCTCCGCCAGCTGGTCACCGAGCGGCTGTGGCTGACCGGCGGGGCACTCCATCCCTGGCTGCGCCGCCTCCTGCTGCTCCGGCTGGAGGACGACTGGTCGATCGTCCACCTCCGGCTGCGCACCCTGTACGCCGAGCAGAAGGACCTCGCTGGCCAGCACTACCACGACCTCGCGCTCGAGGACACCGAGTCGGCCGTCCGTGGCCTCGACGCCGCGCTGACCGGTACCGATCCGGACGGCGATCCGGCGGGCCCGGCCGCGTGGCTGAAGCTGCTGCACGCCGTCACCGCCGCGCCCAACAAGCTGCCCCGGCGGGGCGAGGCGAGCGCCAGGCGGCTGCTGAGCTGGGCGGACGCCGAGCAGCCCCGGGTGCGCGCCCTGGCGAGGCTGACCACGGAGCTGTGGATAGCCGCCGACCCGCTCGGCGACCCGGAAGGTCTGCTGTACCGGTCGATCGCGACCCGGTTCGCCGAGCTGGGTTCGCTGCTGCCGTCCTGTTCGGACGAGTTCTTCGCCAAGGCCGAGGAGTACCGGAGAAGGGCCAGAGACTATGAGTTCTAATCCGTTGCCTTCCAGCCCCACCCCGATCCAGCCCGGGACCTCCGGCCGCCGCCTCGTGCTCCGCTGGCTGGGCGCGGCCGTGGCGCTCGCGGTCGTCATCGCCGGCGGAGTCTTCCTCGCCGACCGGCTCAACCAGTGCGCCGACGGGATCACCAAGCACGGCGAGCACGGCGAGTGCATCGGGGTCAGCGACGGCTCCTACTCCTTCGACGAGGAACTCGACCAGGTCACCAGCCTGATCAAGAAGGAGAACGACGAGGTCGAGGGCGGCAGGTCCTGGGTGAGCATCGTCTACATGGTGCCCGTCCCGTACGACACCAGCGGCTCGTCGAGCATCGCCTCCGTGGCCGGGCAGCTGCGCGGGGCATACGTCGCGCAGTACGAGGCCAACCGGCAGACCGGCGAGCTGCCGAAGATCAAGGTACTGATCGCCAACTCCGGCAACGCCAGCGCGCAGTGGCGGCACCTCACCCCGAAGATCGCCGAGCGGAAGGGGCCCGACAGCATCGTCGCCGTGGCCGGCCTCGGCCAGAGCCTCGACGCGACCCGGGAGGCGCTCGGCGAGCTGTCCCGGCTCGGCCTGCCGATGATCGGCGCCGTGATCACCACCGACGACCTGCACGGCGGGGCGGACGGCATCCGCGGCCTGGCCCGGGTCACCCCGACCAACAGCGACGAGGCGCGCGCGGGGCTCGGCCAGCTCGGCGACGGGCCGGTGCTGCTGGTGCGGGACACGAACCCGGCGGACCGGTACGCCAAGACGCTCGGCGACCGGTTCCTGGAGATCCGCACGAAGGAGGCCAAGCCGCAGAACTACGACTCCTCGGAGCCGGCCGTGGCCAACCGGATGCGGCAGATCGCGCTGGAGGTGTGCTCGCTCAAGTACCCGAAGGTGTACTTCGCCGGGCGCAGCCGAGCCATCCGCCAGTTCGTCCAGGCACTCGGCGACCGGACGTGCGGCGAGGTCACCATCATGACCGGCGACGACGCGAGCCAGATCCGGCTGGACCCGTCGAACGCCGAGGACCAGCTGTTCACGAAGGCGCTCGACAGTGGACGGATCAAGCTCACGTACACCGGGCTGGCCCATCCGAAGCAGTGGACGCTCGACGCGAGTGCTCCGGGCGCGAGCCAGTTCGCCAAGTTCAGCGACGTCTTCCGGAGCGAGTTCCCGAACGCCCCGCTCGACGACGGGCAGGCGATGATGGGGCACGACGCGGTCGGCACGGCCATCAAGGCCCTGCGCGACGTGGCGTCGACGGCGGGCAAGGTGCAGCCCGGCGCCCTGATCAACGGCTGGCACGGCGTGCAGGGCGAGAACCGCTACACCGGGGTCACCGGCCCGCTCGAACTCGACGAGAAAGGGAACACGATCGGCAAGATCATCCCCATTCTCCAGATACTCCCGCACGGTGAGAAGGCATTTGTCAAGCTTGCGGTGCGGCCTGCGGCCCAGTAATTACTTGAGAGGCGCTTTCACCGCAATGAATGAGCGCCCCGACAATCAAGGAATTACTTGTGAACATAGATAGCATTATGGCCAAACTGTCCACAAAGGAGGGACGGGCGGACCCGTTCCCCCTGTACGCGGCGATGCACGAGCTGGGCCAGGTCGCGGCCCTCGGCGACAGCAGCCCGCACGCGGCCATCGTCCACGGCTACGCCGCCGTCGACAAGGTGCTGCGCGACCCGGGTTTCCTCGTCACGGGGCACGAGATTGTGGCCCGCAAGAAGCCGGACTGGCGAGACAGCCCGATGTACAACACGCTGCTCAACTCCACCATGTTCGCCAACCCGCCGGACCACCCGCGCATGCGGCGGCTCTTCCACGCCGTGCTCACCCCGCGCCGGGTCTCCGCGCTCGAGCCAGCCATGACCGGCATGATCGACCGGCTGCTGGACCGGATCGCCGATCTCGGGTCCGGCGGGTCCGAAGTGGAGTTCATGTCGGAGTTCGCGTACAAGTTCCCGACGACGGTGATGGCGGCGCTGCTCGGCATCCCTGAGGAGGACCTCGACTGGTTCCGGCCGCGGGTCGACACCGTCAACAAGGCCCTCGACCTGGGCAACGAGGAAGCGAAGGCCGCGGCGGACGTGGCGGCGGCCGAGCTGGCCGGCTACTACACCGACCAGATCGCCCTGCGCCGCGCCAGGCCGGGCGACGACCTGCTCAGCGCGCTGCTGGCCGCGATGGAGGCCGGCGAGCAGCCGATCAGCGACACCGAGCTGATCGGCAACATGGTCGTCACCTTCAACGCCGGGTTCGTCACGACGCTCAACATGCTCGGCAACGGCATGGCCCAGCTGCTCCGCAATCCGGACCACGCGCACGCGGTCAGCACCGACCCGGACTGCGTCCCCGGCTACGTGGAGGAGATCCTGCGCTACGAGCCGGCCGTGCACCTCGTCGTCCGCTGGGCCTCAGTGGACAGTGAACTCGACGGCGTGCACATCCCGGCCGGCCGGTCGATGCTCGTCATGCTCGGCGCGGCGAACCGCGACCCGGCCCGTTTCCCGGACCCCGGCGTCTTCGACCCGACCCGGCCGACGGGGCAGGCGATCAGCTTCGGGGCCGGTGCGCACTACTGCCTCGGCGCCGTCCTCGCCCGCACGGAGGGCCGCCTCGCCCTGCCACGGCTGCTCCAGCGCTTCCCGAAGCTGCGGCTGGGGGCTGAGCCGGTGATGAACGCGCAGCTGCTCCTGCGCGGGTACGCCAAGTTACCCGTACATGTGAGCTAGACACGCACGTGCGGGGGCCTGGTTGTCACAGGCCCCCGCTACATTGGGCGAATGTCCATCTACCAGCGCATCGCCGCCGAACTCGGCGTCAGGGACGCCCAGGTCGTCACGGCTGTCGACCTGCTCGACGGCGGCGCGACAGTGCCCTTCATCGCCCGGTACCGCAAGGAAGCGACCGGGATGCTCGACGACGAGCAGCTGCGCACACTGGAGGAAAGGCTCCGCTACCTCCGTGAGCTGGAGGAACGCCGGGCCGCCATCCTCGAGTCCGTCCGCTCGCAGGGCAAGCTCGACGAGGCGCTGGAAGCCCAGATCAACGCGGCCGACTCGAAGGCCCGGCTGGAGGACATCTACCTGCCCTACAAGCCGAAGCGGCGGACGAAGGCGCAGATCGCGCGGGAGGCCGGGCTGGAGCCGCTGGCCGACCAGCTGCTGAACGACCCCTCGAACGACCCGCAGGTCCTCGCGGCCGGGTTCGGCATGGAGGTCCCGGCAGCGCTCGAAGGCGCGCGGGCGATCCTGGTCGAGCGGTTCGGCGAGGACGCGGACCTGATCGGCTCGCTCCGGGAGCGGATGTGGGGCTCCGGCCAGGTCACGGCCCGGGTCCGGGAGGGCAAGGAGACCGAGGGCGCCAAGTTCGCCGACTACTTCGACTTCGCCGAGCCCTTCGCCAAGCTCCCCTCGCACCGCATCCTCGCCCTGTTCCGTGGGGAGAACGAGGAGGTTCTCGATCTCGTACTGGATCCGGCGGGCGCGAACGAGGCCGGTCCCACCGACTACGAGATCGAGATCGCGGCCAAGGTGGGCGTGGCCGACCGTGGCCGGCCAGCCGACCGCTGGCTGCTCGACACCGTGCGCTGGGCCTGGCGGACCCGCATCCTCGTCCACCTCGGCATCGACCTGCGGATGCGGCTGCGCCAGGCCGCCGAGGACGAGGCCGTCCGGGTCTTCGCCGCCAACCTGCGCGACCTGCTGCTGGCCGCCCCGGCCGGAGCCCGCGCGACGATGGGCCTCGACCCCGGTTTCCGTACCGGCGTGAAGGT
Source organism: Longispora albida DSM 44784 (assembly GCF_000379825.1). Lineage (GTDB taxonomy): Bacteria > Actinomycetota > Actinomycetes > Mycobacteriales > Micromonosporaceae > Longispora > Longispora albida. Next base: position 51,355 of record NZ_KB903816.1, on the reverse strand, counting down.
GGCCGTGGTCGACGGGACGGGCAAGGTCGTCGCCACCGACACCATCTACCCGCACGTCCCGCAGAACAAGTGGCAGCAGTCCATCGCCACCCTGGCCGGGCTCTGCCAGGCCCACAACGTCGAGCTGGTCGCGATCGGCAACGGCACGGCCTCCCGCGAGACCGACAAGCTCGCCGCCGACCTGCTGTCGATGATGCCCCAGCTCAAGCTGACCAAGGTGATGGTGTCGGAGGCCGGAGCCTCGGTGTATTCGGCTTCGGCCTTCGCCTCCCAGGAGCTGCCCGGCCTCGACGTCTCGCTGCGCGGCGCGGTGTCCATCGCCCGGCGGCTCCAGGACCCGCTGGCCGAGCTGGTGAAGATCGACCCGAAGTCGATCGGCGTCGGCCAGTACCAGCACGACCTGTCGGAGACCAAGCTGTCCCGCTCGCTGGACGCCGTCGTCGAGGACTGCGTGAACGCGGTCGGCGTCGACGTGAACACGGCGTCGGCCCCGCTGCTGACCCGGGTCTCCGGTGTCACGCCCAGCCTGGCGGACAACATCGTCGCCCACCGCGACGCCAACGGACCCTTCCGGACCCGCAAGGCGCTCAAGGACGTGGCCCGGCTCGGCCCGAAGGCCTTCGAGCAGTGCGCGGGCTTCCTCCGCATCCCGGGCGGCGACGACCCGCTCGACTCCTCCAGCGTCCACCCCGAGGCGTACCCGGTGGTCCGCCGGATCCTCGCGGCCACGACCGGCGAGATGTCCGGCCTGATCGGCAACACCACCGCGCTGCGCAAGGTCAGGCCGGAGGAGTTCGCCGACGGTACGTTCGGCGTGCCGACCGTGACCGACATCCTCAAGGAGCTGGAGAAGCCGGGACGCGACCCGCGACCGGCCTTCCAGACCGCCACGTTCAAGGACGGCGTGGAGAAGATCACCGACCTGGAGCCGGGAATGGTCCTGGAGGGCGTCGTCACCAACGTGGCGGCGTTCGGCGCGTTCGTCGACGTCGGCGTGCACCAGGACGGGCTCGTGCACGTGTCCGCCCTGTCCAGCACGTTCGTCAAGGACCCGAGGGACGTGGTCAAGCCGGGCGACATCGTCAAGGTCAAGGTGCTGGAGGTGGACATCCCGCGCAAGCGCATCTCCCTGACGCTGCGCCTGGAGGACACCCCGCCCCCGGCGAACAAGGACAGGGACCAGGGCCGGGACCGGGGCGGCAGGGACCAGCGCGGCGGCCAGCGTGGCGGCGGGGGCCAGCCGCGCCAGCAGCGCCGGGAGGAGCCGGCCGGTGGCGCCCTGGCCGACGCCCTCCGCCGGGCGGGCCTGGCCAAGTAGCCGCGATCGGGCATCCACAGAGGTCAGACGGGAAAGGGCCGGGTTCGCCCGGCCCTTTTCGCGTGCCCAGGCCACTTTTTCTCACGCCTCAACCCGTCGATTGCCACCCGGCCAGGTGACGTTTCATGAGCGGATGGGCGTGGTATCAGCAAGCCATGCGCTACTTTGAACACAGAGGTGTACTGACTGTGTGCCGAGCGTCACCAAAGGGTGCCCTCGGTCGAACTGAACCCGCTAGCCTGCCGCCAAAGCGCGTAGTGCGGGCCGGCACAGGGCGCAGCTACAGGCCGGGAGGCTTGCTGTGACGAAGTTCGTTTACGACTTTGCCGAAGGTAACAAGGACCTCAAAGACCTGCTGGGCGGCAAGGGCGCGAACCTCGCCGAGATGACGAACCTGGGGCTGCCGGTGCCTCCCGGGTTCACGATCACCACCGAGGCCTGCCGGGCATACCTGGACACCGGGAGCGAGCCGCCGGGCCTCCAGCGGGAGATCGGTGAGCACCTCGCGGCGCTCGAGGAGAAGATGGGCAAGCGGCTCGGCGACCCGGACGGCCCGCTGCTCGTCTCGGTGCGCTCGGGTGCCAAGTTCTCGATGCCCGGCATGATGGACACCGTCCTCAACATCGGCCTGACCGACGCCTCCGTGGTTGGCCTGGGCGACGACCGTTTCGCCTGGGACTCCTACCGCCGCCTGATCCAGATGTTCGGCAAGACCGTGCGCGGCGTGCCCGGCGAGGAGTTCGAGCACGCGCTCGAAGACCTCAAGCATGTCCGCAGCACGGAGAACGACCTCGACCTCGACGCCGCTGACCTGCGCAAACTCGTCGGTACCTTCAAGGGGATCTACAAGTCCCACACCGGTGAGGACTTCCCGCAGGACCCGCGCGAGCAGCTCGCCGCCGCGATCCACGCCGTCTTCGACTCGTGGAACTCCGAACGCGCCATCCTCTACCGCCGCCAGGAGCGCATCCCCGCCGACCTGGGTACCGCGGTCAACATCTGCTCGATGGTCTTCGGCAACCTGGGCTCCGACTCCGGCACCGGTGTGGCCTTCACGCGTGACCCGGGCTCCGGTGTGCGCGGCGTCTACGGCGACTACCTGGTCAACGCGCAGGGCGAGGACGTGGTAGCCGGCATCCGGAACACGGTACCGCTGCAGGAACTGGCCCATATCGACAAGTCGTCGTACGACGAGCTGATGGACATCATGTCCACGCTGGAGCGGCACTACCGCGACCTGTGTGACATCGAGTTCACGATCGAGCGCGGCAAGCTGTGGATGCTCCAGACCCGGGTCGGCAAGCGGACGGCGGCCGCGGCGTTCGTGATCGCCACGCAGCTCGTGGACGAGGGCATGATCGACCTCGACGAGGCGCTGCACCGGGTGAGCGGCGGGCAGCTGGCGCAGCTCATGTTCCCCCGGTTCGACGCGGAGACCAAGGCGGAGAAGCTGGGCAGGGGCATGAACGCCTCGCCGGGTGCCGCGGTCGGTAAGGCTGTCTTCGACTCGTACACCGCGGTGAAGTGGTCCCGGTCGGGGGAGAAGGTGATCCTGGTCCGCCGGGAGACCAACCCCGACGACCTGAACGGCATGATCGCCGCCGAGGGCATCCTCACCTCGCGCGGCGGCAAGACCAGCCACGCTGCCGTCGTGGCCCGGGGCATGGGCAAGACCTGCGTCTGCGGCGCCGAGGAACTGGACGTCGACACCAAGCGCCGCCGGCTCCTCGCCCCGGGCGGGATCGTCATCGAGGAAGGTGACGTGATCTCGATCGACGGCTCGACCGGCCAGGTGTACCGGGGCTCCGTCCCCGTCGTGCCCTCTCCGGTCGCCGAGTACTTCGAGGGTCACACCGACCTCTCCGACGACCTGGTCCGCGCCGTCGACCGGCTCATGCGGCACGCGGACACCACCCGCCGCCTCGGTGTGCGCGCCAACGCCGACACCCCGGAGGACGCCGCGCGTGCCCGCAGGTACGGAGCGCAGGGCATCGGCCTGTGCCGGACCGAGCACATGTTCCTCGGCGACCGCCGCCAGCACGTCGAGCGGCTGATCCTGGCCGACAGCGACGCGGAGCGCGAGGAGGTGCTGGCCGGCCTCCTGCCGCTCCAGCGCGAGGACTTCATCGGGATCTTCGAGGCGATGGACGGGCTGCCGGTGACCGTGCGGCTGCTCGACCCGCCGCTGCACGAGTTCCTGCCGGACATCACGGAACTGTCGGTCCGGGTCGCGCTGGCCGAGGCCAGGGGCGAGAAGCACGAGAACGACCTGCGCCTGCTCCAGGCCGTCCACAAGCTGCACGAGCAGAACCCGATGCTCGGCCTGCGCGGCGTCCGGCTCGGCCTGGTGATCCCCGGCCTGTTCACGATGCAGGTCCGGGCGATCGCCGAGGCCGCTGCCGCCCGGATCTCGGCCGGCGGCGACCCGCGCGCGGAGATCATGATTCCGCTGGTCGGCGCGGTGCAGGAACTGGAGGCGGTCCGCTCGGACGCCGAGACGGTGCTGGCCCAGGTCGCCGACGAGACCGGCGTCGTGATCAACGCGCTGATCGGCACCATGATCGAACTGCCGCGCGCGGCGCTGACCGCAGGGCAGATCGCCGAGGCCGCCCAGTTCTTCTCCTTCGGTACCAACGACCTCACCCAGACCACCTGGGGCTTCTCCCGGGACGACGTGGAGGCCGCTTTCTTCTCCGCGTACCTGGAGAAGGGCATCTTCGGCGTGTCGCCCTTCGAGACGCTGGACCGTGACGGCGTCGGCCGCCTGGTGAGGATCGCCGCGGAGGAGGGCCGGAAGGCTCGCCCCGACCTCAAGCTCGGCGTGTGCGGCGAGCACGGCGGCGACCCGGACTCGGTGCACTTCTTCCACGAGGTCGGGCTGGACTACGTGTCCTGCTCGCCCTTCCGGGTACCGGTCGCCCGCCTGGAAGCCGGCCGGGCCGCCTCGGAGGCGGCGGGCTCCGACTCCCGCTGACGTGCACGTGGGACCCCTCATGCTGCTATAGCGACTTGAGGGGTCCCACGTTCCCCGCATCGACCCGGCAGGATGTCTGTATTGTCATACCCAGTCGGACAAGATCGGTGAGTGTGAGGCTCGCGAGGGGATTCCGGAAGGGAACCGCCGTGTAAGCTCGCCGCCATGCCGACCGAGATCGCCAAGGGAGACGGCGTGCTCGCGCCGGACGATGATGGGGACGGCGTTCTCGCGCCGGACGAAGAGGCCGCGGCCGACGCCGCCAGGAAAGAGCGCCAGAGCGCCGGCCTGATGGTGGCTGGCGGCTTCGTCATGGTCAGCCTCCTGCTGCTCGCCCAGCTCTGGGTGAACCCGGTGACCAGGTACCTCAAGATCACTCACGCGGACCAGCAGGGCTTCGAGTGGATCATCCAGCTCGTCACGCACTCGGTGCTGAACGGGCAGAATCCGCTGTTCACTGACATGATCAACATGCCGCTGGGCATCAACGTGATGGCCCAGACCTCGATCATGGGCCTGTCGATCCCGCTCATCCCGGTGACCCTGCTGTTCGGGCCGTCGGTGACCTTCGCCGTCATCCTGACCGGCTCGCTGGCCGGCACGGCGATCGGGTGGTACTGGCTGTTCTCCCGGCACCTGGTGCCGTCCTCCCGGGCCGGCGCCGTGATCGCGGCGGCGTTCTGCGCGTTCGCCCCGCCGATGATCTCCCACGCCAACGGCGGGCACCTGAACTATGTGGCCCAGTTCCTGCTCCCCGTGATCGTCTGGCGCGTGATCAAGCTGCGTGAGCCCGGCCGCTGGCTGCGCAACGGCGTCATCGCCGGCCTGCTGATCACCTGGCAGATCTTCATCGGCGAGGAGCCGCTGCTCGTCGCCGCGATGGGCCTGGGCTTCTTCACCATCGTGTACGCGCTGATCATCCACAAGGCAGCCCTTGAGGCCCTCAAGCCGTTCCTGGCCGGGCTGGGCGTGGCTGTGCTGGTCACGGTGGTGCTGGCCGGCTACCCGCTCTGGTACCAGTTCTACGGCCCGCAGTCCTACAACGGCCTCCCGCACGCCGCCGCGGCCGGCAACGACCTGTACTCGCTGACCACCTACGGCAGCCAGATCATCGGCGGTGGCCGGACGGTGGCCGGCATCATCGCCATGAACCCCACCGAGGAGAACGGCTTCTTCGGCTGGGCGCTGCTGATCCTGACCGGCGTGGTCGCAGCCTGGCTGTGGCGGGGCTCCGCGCTGGTCAAGGCGCTGGCGATCACGGCTGGCACGTTCCTGGTGCTCTCACTCGGTACCGAGATCATCATCAACACGCAGCGGACCGGCATCCCCGGCCCGTGGAAGCTGTTCTCCGGCCTGCCGCTGGTCGGCTCGATCCTGCCGGGCCGGCTCACGTTCGTCGCGATGCCGGCGATGGCAGCGATCCTCGCGCTCGGCACGGCCCGGATCGTCGCGGTCAGCGCGGCCTGGCGGGCAGCCGATTCCGGCGGGGAGGAGCAGACCACGAAGCGGCTCCCGGCGAAGCTGCTCTGGTTCGGCGCGATCGCCGCCGTGATGGTGCCGCTGATCCCCGTACCGCTGCCGGCGATCGAGCGCCGGTCCATCCCGGAGTTCTTCACGGCCGGCACGTGGAAGCAGTACATCAGGGACGGTCGCTCGCTGGTCTCGCTGCCGGTGTCCGACAACTCGAACATGCAGCCCGTGCGCTGGCAGCTGGCCACGAACATGGGCTTCCGCAACATCGAGGGTTACTTCGTCGGCCCGCACGGCCCGGACAAGGTCGGCTTCTACAACGCCGAACGCCGCCCGACCGGCCACCTGATCAGCCATGTCTGGCGCAGCGGCGAGCTGCCGCAGATCACGGACGACGTCCGCAACCAGGCCAAGGACGACCTCACGTTCTGGAAGGCCGACGTGGTCGTCCTGCCGAAGGGCGAGTACAACGAGGCCCAGCTGTACGCCCTCGGTGAGGCCCTGTTTGGCCCCGGCAAGGAATCGGGCGGCGTCTGGGTCTGGGACGTGAAGAGCTTCTCGGCTCCGTAGCCCCGGAGAGGACGTAGCCTTGGGGAGATGGACGATCTCCGGTTCGCCCCCGAACCGCCGAAGGACTCCGCCGCCGGGCGGAGTCCCTTCGCCAGGGACCGCGCGCGGGTGCTGCACTCGGCGGCCTTCCGCAGGCTGGCCGCCAAGACGCAGGTGCACACCGCCGGCGAGGGCGACTTTCCCCGTACCCGGCTGACCCACTCCCTCGAAGTCGCGCAGATCGGCCGTGAGCTGGGCGAGCGCCTGGGCTGCGACCCCGACGTCGTGGACACGGCCTGCCTCGCGCACGACCTCGGGCACCCGCCGTTCGGCCACAACGGAGAGGACGCGCTGCACGCCGTCGCCGCGTCCTGTGGCGGTTTCGAGGGCAACGCCCAGACGTTGCGGGTCGTGGCCCGGCTGGAGGCCAAGGTGCCCGGGGCCGGCCTGAACCTGACCCGCGCCACACTGGACGCGATCAGCAAGTACCCGTGGCCGCACCGGCCGGGTTCCCGCAAGTTCGGCGTGTACGCCGACGACGCCGAGATCTTCGCCTGGCTCCGTGAGGGCGCGCCGGACGAGCACCGCTGCCTCGAAGCCCAGGTGATGGACTGGGCCGACGACGTCGCGTACTCGGTGCACGACGTGGAGGACGGCATCCACGGCGGGTACATCAAGCTGGCCGGCCTGTCCGCAGTGGACGAGCGGGTCGCACTCTGCCAGGACGTGGCCTTCGAGTACTCCGCCGAGTCACCTGACTTCCTCGCGCCCGTCCTCGACGAACTGCTGGCCGATCCGGTGCTGGCTCCGCTCGCCGCGTACGACGGCAGTCACGGCGCGCAGGCGGCCCTGAAGGGGGCCACGAGTGTCCTCACTGGACGGTTCGTGGCGTCGGCGGTGACGGCGACCCGGGAGGCGTTCGGGGACAAGCCGCTGAGCCGGTACGGCGCAGACCTGGTCGTGCCACGGCTCGACCGGGCCCGGTGCGCGCTGCTGAAGGGGCTGGCCCTCCGGTACGTGATGCGCCGCCGTGGCGCCGAGCCCGGCTACGCCCGCCAGCGCGACCTCCTCGCCGAACTCGTGCACGCCCTCACCCTCCGGGCCCCTGACGCCCTCGACCCGGTGTTCGCCCCGTTGTGGCGCGCGGCGCCCACCGACGCTGCCCGCCTCCGGGTCGTCATCGACCAGGTCGCCAGCCTCACCGACCCCGGAGCGGTCACCTGGCACCGGAGACTGGTCGGCTGACCCGGGCCACAGTGAACCGCTCATCCGGGTACAAAATGGGCTCTGTTTTGGATCTTATGACGTGGTTACCGTGGAATGATGGCGGTCACCGAGCGGATCGACGTCGACATCGCGATCGTCGGGGCGGGCCCAGCGGGCCTGTTCGCGGCTTACTACGCGGGATTCCGCGGCTTGAGCACCGTGCTGATCGACGCCCTGCCCGAGCCGGGCGGCCAGGTCACCGCGATGTATCCGGAGAAGATGATCTACGACGTGGCCGGCTTCCCCGCCATCCGCGGCCGTGACCTGGTCGAGGGGCTCGTCGCCCAGGCCGCACCCTTCGAGCCGCGCTACCTGCTCGGCGTGCAGGCCGACAAGCTGTCCTACGCCGAGGAACGGCCGGTACTGACTCTTGCGGACAGCACCGCTGTCCACGCTGGAGCTGTGCTGCTCACCGGGGGGATCGGCAGTTTCAGCCCCCGGCCGCTGCCCGCCGCCGGGTCCTTCACTGGCGCGGGCATTGTCTATTTTGTACCGCACCTGGATGACCACGCCGGCCAGCGGGTCGTCATCGTCGGCGGCGGCGACTCGGCCTTCGACTGGGCGATGGCCCTCGCGCCGATCGCGGCCGGCGTGACCATCATCCACCGGCGCGACGCCTTCCGGGCCCACGCGGGGACCGTCGCCCGGGTCAAGGAGCTCGGCGTGCGCATCCTGGTGAACGCGCAGGTCACCGAGATCCTGGGCGAGGAGCGCGTGACCGGTGTCCGGGTGGTGGCCCGGGGTGAGGAGCCGGTGGTCCTGCCGGCCGAGACGGTCGTCGCCGCGCTCGGCTTCATCGCGGACCTCGGCCCGCTCGCCGAGTGGGGCCTGCGGCTCGACAAGCGGCACGTCTGGGTCGACTCGACCATGGCGACCAATCTGCCGCGTGTCTTCGCCGCAGGGGATATCACGGAATATCCGGGCAAGGTCCGGCTGATCGCGACCGGTTTCGGTGAGGCGGCCACGGCTGTGAACAATGCCGCAGTCGCGATAGACCCCGCCGCGCACCTGTTCCCGGGGCACTCATCGGACGCCGGATAACCGCTTCTGAGCAGCTCCACCAGCCGGATAGCTGATTTGTCATCATACGCCGGAGTCGGTGACGACTGCCGCTCAGGCTGATCAGTCCGTTCCCCGGAGCGGATAGACTCCGGCCTGTGCAACCTTGGACACCGTCCCCCGACGAAGATCCCCGTGAGCCCTGGGAGCAGCCCCGTCGTGATCACGACGATTACGACCAGCCCACGGGCATCATGCGCCGCCAGGCGCCGGGGGAGTACGCGCAGCCAGAGCCGCGTGGCTCCGGCGCGTACAGCCAGGTTCCGCCGCCGGAGCCGCGTGTGTACGGCTCGGCGGCCGTCTACGGCACCCCGCAGCAGCCCCCGCAGGAGTACAGCGCGCCGCCCGAGCCCCGGGTCTACGGCCGCCAGGTAGAGCCACAGCAGCCCGCCTACCCGGCCCAGCCCTCGCCGGGTCAGCAGTACCCGGCCCCGGATGGTTACGCCGTCCCCGAGGCCAGGCCGTACCAGGCGCCGGGCACGCCCACCGGTTCGCACGCCGTGCCTCCGGTGCCGCCGGCCGGCACCACGTACGGCGGCCCGTCCACCGGCTCATACGCCGTGCCGAAGCCGCAGGGCACCGGCTCCCACGCCGCCGTGCCCCAGTACCCGCACGGCGAGCCGACCTCCGGCTCCCACGCCGCCGTGCCCTCGTACCAGCAGCTCGAGCCCACCACCGGCTCCCACGCGGCTCCGGCGCAGTACGTGCACGGTGAGCCGACCTCCGGCTCCCACGCCGCCGTCCCGCCGCCCCAGAGCTACACGGTCCCGGAGCCCCAGGGCTACGCCACGCCCGAGCCTCAGACCTACGGCACGCCGTCCGAGACGGGGACATACGCCGTCCCGGAGCCGCAGGGTTACGCGATGCCCGAGCCGCAGGCTTACGGCCGCTCGTACCAGGCCGCGCCCGGCGACGAGCCCACCTGGGCCAGCGCGTCCCTCGGCCTCCCGGCGAGCGAGCAGGTCCGGATTCCCCCGCCGCCGCGCAGGCGCCGCCGCCGCGAATGGGACGACGAGGAGGCCTGGCGCGAAACGCCCCGCCAGGACGCCTGGGCGTCACCCGGCCGGGGCGACACGCGCCGTCAGGCCCGCAACGACGAGTGGCTGGAGGTGCCGCACGGAGGCCGCCGGTACGACGAGCCCCGGATGCCCCGCCGGGCTGCCGAGCCCGCGTACCCCCAGCAGCAGCCGGCCTACGAACAGCAGCAGGCGCCGCAGTACGACCAGTCCTACGACCAGCAGCAGCAGTACGACCCGCAGCAGTACGCGCAGGAGCAGCAGGCCTACGAGCAGGGCGGCCAGCAGGCTCCGTCGGCGGTCCGCCGGGCTGACAGCCGCGACGCCCGTTCCGAGCGGCTCGAACGGGAGAGCACCGGGCGCGGCGGTTTCCTGAACAAGTACACGATCATTGGTGTTGTCTGTGTCCTGCTGCTCCTGGCTGGTGTGGGCTACTGGTACTTCGGGCCGCAGGGCGGGCAGCAGGCCAGCGCAGGGGCGGTTCCCGGCATCACCACGACCGGCGTGATGGAGAAGCTCAAGAAGGACGGTTTCACCTGCATGCCGCCGGGCAAGACCATCGCGCGCTGCGAGAAGCTGGTGGTCAACGCGACGTTCAGCGTCACGATCCACTTCATCGACGAGGAGAGCGTGACCGGCATCGTCGCCAACGGCGGCACCGGGATCACCAGCGAGACCAAGGTGACCGACAAGGAACTCCAGCCGTTCTTCGCGATGGCGGCGGGCCTGCCGTTCCTCTCACCGCAGAACGCGGCCGGCGCCTGGGTCGGGCAGAACATCCGCAAGGACGGCAAGTCCCAGTTCGGCGGGGTCACGTTCGAGACGGCCAACGGGCAGGACCTGCTGACCATGTACACGAAGAAGCCGGTGAGCTGATGCTGATCTACGCGGTGCGTTCCGAGTTCACGTCGCCGGCCGAGCGCGACCGTTTCCTGGCCTGGCTGCACGACGGGCACGTGGCGGCCGTCGTCGCGGCCGGCGCGACCTCCGGCGAGGTGACCGTGCTCGACGACGGGACGGTGGAGAGCCGGTACGTCTTCGCGTCCCGCGAGGCCTTCGCCGCCTACGAGGCGGGCCCGGCCGCCGGGCTCCGGGCCGACGGCGCCAGCCAGTTCCCAGAGGTGAAGGCCACCCGGACGGTCGGCGAGCGCACCTACCTCGCCTGAGGCCGGGACCCGGGAAACATCTGGCCGGCAGACAGGGTACCGGGTTGCACCACTCCGGGGGGTGTCATGTAACCTATCTCAGCACGGCAAGCAAGACGGCAAGAAAAGCACGATCCCGCGTAGCTCAATTGGCAGAGCATTCGGCTGTTAACCGGAGGGTTACTGGTTCGAGTCCAGTCGCGGGAGCAGGATCAAAAGTCCCTGACCAGTGGAAACACAGGTCAGGGACTTTTTCTGTGTACCGGCGGGGCCCGCCGGCCGTCCACAGTCGCCCCCGCCGGCGTCCGCTAGCCTCTGGTGATGCGATCCGCCGACCTTGAAGCCGTGGAGATCTGTGCCGGGGCTGGTGGCCAGGCGCTCGGGCTGGAACTGGCCGGATTCGGCCACCGGCTCGCCGTGGAGCTCGACGAGAACGCCTGCCGCACCCTGGAGGCCAACCGCGACCGGCACCCGGCCCGCGCCGGCTGGCGGATCGCCCAGGGCGACGTCGCGGACCCCGAGGTGTGGAAGCCCGCCGACTACCAGGGCATCGACCTGCTGGCCGGTGGCGTGCCGTGCCCGCCCTTCAGCATCGCAGGCAAGCAGCTCGGCGCGTCCGACGAGCGGGACCTGTTCGCGTGGGCCATCGAACAGGTCGACGTGGTCAAGCCCCGCGCGCTGCTGCTGGAGAACGTCCGGGGGCTCAGCATGCCCCGCTTCACCGGGTACCGGCAGCACGTCCTCGACCGGCTGCGCGAGTTCGGCTACGTCGGCGAGTGGCGGCTCCTGCACGCCTCCGACTACGGCGTGCCCCAGCTGCGGCCCAGGTTCGTGCTCGTGGCGCTCCAGCCCGAGCATGCCCCGTACTTCCACTGGCCGCAGCCGCTCGCCGGCCAGGTCACGGTCGGGGCGGCGCTGGAGGACCTGATGGGCTCGGCCGGCTGGGAGGGCGCCGCTGACTGGGCACGCCGAGCCGACCGGATCGCACCGACCATTGTGGGCGGTTCGAAGAAGCACGGCGGCGCGGACCTCGGGCCGACCCGGGCCAAGCGCGCCTGGGCCGAGCTGGGCGTCGACGGCATGGGCGTGGCCGACGCCCCACCGCCGCCCGGAGCCGAGTACCCGGTCGGGCCCCGGCTCACCTGCGAGATGGTCGCGCGCATCCAGGGCTGGGACGACGCGTGGGGCTGGGAGTTCACCGGCCGCAAGACCACCAGGTACCGGCAGATCGGCAACGCCTTCCCGCCGCCCGTCGCCCGCGCCGTCGGCCAGGCCATCGCCGTCGCGCTCCGCCAGGAAGGCCCGGCCAGGGAACGCGACGCCGGCCCGGAGCAGGACCCGGTCTACCGGGCGCTCCGCGAGCACGGCGGGCACATGACCCCTGCCCAGATCGCCCGCGCCGCAGGCCTCGACCTCGACGCCCCCGAGCTCGAACGGCGGATCAGCCTCCTCGGCCGGGACTTCGAGATCGAGATCGCGGAGGGCAAGACGGGTGCCGCCTACCGGCTCGGCAGGTTCAAGGCCTTCACCGGCCAGGCCGACCACGAGCGGCACGAGCTGTTCTCCCGGTACCGGGCCCGGATCAGCTGAGCGTTTACCGTCCTCGCGTGCCGGGTACTGCCCGCGCGGCGGCACTTTCGGGCAGTATGAGGTGATGAGCATGCGATGGAAAGTGGCGTTCGTCCTCGGCGCCGCAGCCGGGTACATCCTCGGCGCCAAGGCCGGCCGGTCGCGGTACGACCAGATCGCCCGCGTGGCCCGCAAGGTCCGGCAGAGCCCCACGGTGCAGGAGGCCGCCGGAGTGGTGCAGGAACAGGCAGGCAAGCTCGTCCACACCGGCAAGGACGCCGTGGTCCGCGCCTTCCGGCACGAGGACCACTCCGTCGGCGTCTGACCCCAGGGCCCTAGAACTCCTGCTGCGCGGCGTGGACCAGCTCCAGCGCCGCGGCCCGGGCCGCCGGATCCTCGGGGTCGACACCGGCGTCGAAGCGGACAGCCCAGCGCAGCCCGTTGATGCCCGGCACCCGCCTCGCCAGCACCCGCACGCCACCCGGCGCTCCGGGCAGCAGGTGATGACTCGTGTAGGCCACCGAACGCGTCACCCGCTCGTGCACCTGACGCGGGATCTCGCCGGGCACCGTCAGCGCGAAGCTGACCGGCTCCTCCTCGGCCACCAGCCCCACCTCGTCCGTGTACCCGCCGGCGGGCCCGGGGACGATCGTCAGCGCCGAGCCCGACCAGCTCGCCTTGCTGATCTCGTCCCAGCGGAGCCGCCGCTCCTTGCCCAGCCAGAGCCCGACGGTGGTCGCGACCACGTGACCGTCCACTGTGGCTGCCCAGGCGACGACGCGCTCGTCCGGCGCGAGGTCCGGACGGGCATCGGCCGGGAGCTTCGGTTTGCGGAAGAACATCTCAGAGCCCCCCGACAGCCTGCTCGCGCAGCCCGCGCCGCTGCTGCTCCAGCGCGAACAGCTCGCTGGCGAGCCGCAGGTACTCGTCCTTGTTCTCCACCGGATTCAGCCGCTGGATGCCGCCCTTCAGCTCGCCGATCCGGCGCTCGACGGCCGGGAGCTGGAGCCGGGCGAGGGTGATGTTCACATACCGGTGGTCGGGCTCCCCGTCGCACCTCGGCGGCTCGACGGCCAGCTCGGCGGCGAGCGCCTTGGCCGCCAGGTCATCGCAGTTGTCGCGGATGCGCTCGACCCAGTCGGCACCGCCGGACGCCGTCGCGGCCCCGCCGAGCGAGGTGATCGCCTGCCGCAGCGCCACGTGCGGCGGGAAGCTGTACGGCGTCTCGTCGATCGCGTCGAAGAACGGGCCGGCCAGCACGGGGGACTGCAACGCGAGCTTGAGCGCCTCCCGCTCGACCAGCCGCTGTGGCTCGCTGACGGCACTCGCCGCGGCCCGCGGACGGGGCGGCTCGGCCTTGCCAGCGGCCTGGGTCACCGCGCGCAGCACCGGCTCGACCTCCATGCCGAGGTCACCTGCGAGCTTCCGTGCGTACTCCGGGCGCAGCTCCCGGTCCTTGATCTGCGCGACCAGCGGGGCGGCCTCGCGGAGCGCGCCGATCCGGCCGTCCGGAGTGGACAGATCGTACTTGCCGGTGAGGGTCCGCAGCGCGAACGTGATCAGGGGCTCCCGCCGGGCGACCAGGTCGCGGACGGCGGCGTCGCCCTTGGCCAGCCGCAGCTCGCACGGGTCCATCCCGTCCGGCCCGACCGCGATGAAGGTCTGCGAGGCGAACCGCTGGTCGTCGGCGAACGCCCGCAGCGCGGCCTTCTGCCCGGCAGCGTCGCCGTCGAAGGTGAAGATGATCTCGCCGTTGGTGTTCAGGTCGTGCAGCAGCCGGCGGAGCACTCCGATGTGGTCGGAGCCGAAGGCTGTCCCGCACGTGGCCACCGCCGTCGGCACGCCGGACAGGTGACAGGCCATGACATCCGTGTACCCCTCGACGACCACCGCGCGGCCCTGCTTGGCGATGTCCCGCTTGGCGTGCTCGATGCCGTAGAGCACGTGGGACTTCTTGTAGAGCGGGGTCTCCGGCGTGTTCAGGTACTTGGGGCCGTCGTCGTCCTCGTAGAGCTTGCGCGCGCCGAAGCCGATCACGTCGCCGCCGAGGTCCTTGATCGGCCACAGCAGCCTGCGGCGGAACCGGTCGATCAGGCTGCCGGACCTGGCCTCCTTGGCCAGCCCGGCCGTGATGAGCTCCTGGCTCGTGTACCCCTTCTGCCTCAGGTGCCGCGACAGCGTGTCCCAGGCGTCCGGCGCGTACCCGCAGCCGTACTCGACGGCGTGCTCCCGGCTGAAGCTCCGCTGCGCCAGGAACTCCCGCGCGGCCCGGGCACCCGGCGTGCCGAGCTGGCTGGCGTAGAACTCGGCGGCGTCGCGGTGCGCGGCGATCAGCCGCTGCTTCTGCCCGGCCTGCTGCTGCCGTGGCTGCCCGCCCCCGCTGCCCGCCTCCGCGTACCGCAGCTGGATGCCGGCCTTCGCCGCCAGCCGCTCGATCGACTCGACGAAGCTGAGGTGGTCGATCTGCTGGATGAACGAGATCGCGTCGCCACCAGCTCCGCAACCGAAACAGTAGAAGACATTTCGGGCGGTACTCACATTGAACGACGCGGACTTCTCATCATGGAACGGGCACAGGCCCTTGAGGTTGCCGCCGCCGGCTGGCTTGAGCGTGACGTGCTCGGAGATGACCTCTGCGATCGAGGTCCGCTCCCGGACCAGCGCGATGTCCTCGTCCCGGATCTTGCCCGACACCCTGAGCCTCCCGATCCGCTGCCCTGCCGCCTGTTGTTTCGCCCAGCCTACGGCGTACCCCTGACAACCCCGTCACGGCCGCTCGAAGACCAGCAGGCCGGCCTCTCCGGTCACCAGCTCGTCCTCCGGTGCCTCCGCCGCGTGCCGCTCGAACCGCTCGGTCCGCTGCCGGAGCTCCGCCGGATCGAGGGCGCGGCCCCTGGCGTACTCCTGGAACTGAGTCTGGTTGTAGTCGGCCACAGCTGCCAGCAGTAACCAGGAAGATCGATTCAGCTGAGCCGCAGCAGCGGCACCGGGCCGCCCTGGCACAGCCCGCTGTCCACATTGGTCACCAGGCCCTCGCAGTACTCGAAGGACACCGGCGCGTCCTCCGGCAGGATGCCCAGCTGGTCGGGCACCGGGGAGTGCCCGTGCACGATCCGCTGCCCGCCGAGCGCGCCGAGCAGCGTGGCGGCGTGGGCCGGCCCGTCCTCGCCCCGGAAGGCGAACCGGGTGGTCAGCCGCCGCCAGATGTCCCACCAGGCTCCCGCGTCGTCGCCGTTCAGGACGTCGTGGACCGTCTTGGTGATCTCCTCGATCGTGTCGCCGTACGCCAGGTAGGACAGCGTGTCGGAGTGCACGAGCAGCCGGTCTGCCACGACGGCGGCGAGCGGGCGCTCGCGCAGCCAGGCGAGGTGGGTCTCCTCGACCCCGTGCAGGTCGCCGAGCTGCCCGCCGTTGCGCAGCCACGAGCGCGCGAAGGACGCGGAACCGGTGGACAGTGAGATCTCCGTCTCACCCCAGCGGTGCATGCCGAGCAGCAGGATCTCGTGGTTGCCGAGCAGCAGCTCCACCTGGCCGTCAGCCTGGCTGTGCAGGCTCATTACAAGATCGAGTACGCCGAGGCCGTCCGGGCCGCGGTCGACCAGGTCGCCGAGGAACCACAGCTGCGCGTCCCCGCCGGCCCACTCGCCGCCCTCGCCGGTCAGTCCGGCGTTGTGCAGGGCGCCGGCGAGTTCGGTACGGTGGCCGTGCACGTCGCCGACCACATAGAGCGCGCTGGGCGCTGACGGCTGCTCGGTCACGTACTGAGGGTAGATCACGGGTTCTCGCGCAGGGAGGCTGGCCAAGTGGAGTTCGTGGCTGAGTGGCTGCAAACGCTGCCGCCTTTCGTCGTCTATCTCGTCGTCGGCCTGGTCATCGGGGTCGAGAGTATGGGCATCCCGCTACCCGGCGAGGTCGTGCTGGTCAGCGCGTCACTGATGTCGGCGATGAAGGCGGTCAGCCCGTGGGGCGTGGCCATCGCGGCCAGCACGGGCGCCATCATCGGCGACTCCGTCGGGTACGCGGTGGGCAGGCGGGGCGGCCGCGCGCTGCTGGAGCGGCTCGGACGGCGCTTCCCGAAGCACCTCGGCCCGGCCCACCTGGCCAAGGCGGAGAGCTTCTTCGACCGCTGGGGCGTGTGGGCCGTGTTCTTCGGCCGGTTCATCGCCCTGCTCCGGATCCTCGCTGGTCCGCTGGCCGGCGCGCTCAAGGTGCCCTACGGCCGGTTCCTCGTCGCGAACGCGGCCGGCGGGATCGTCTGGGCCTTCGGCACGACCTTCGTCATCTACTGGCTGGGCGAGGTCGCCGAGAAGTGGCTCAAGGGCTTCGGCTGGGCCGGCCTGCTGATCGCGGTCCTGTTCGGCATCGGGACCACGCTGTACATCAAGCGCCGGGCCACGCGGGAGTTCGCGGCCGCCGAGGCCGAGTAGCCGGAAACGAAAAGAGGGCGCACGCTGCGCCCTCTTCCGCCGCACCGCTGGCTGGGTCAGGAGATGTCGGCTCCCGCGCCCATCGAGTTCAGATCCTCGCCGGTACGCGCGTTGGACTTGTCGAAGCCGAGCTTGTCGACAGCCGCCTGACTGGTGATCTTGTACTTGGTCCCCTCGGTCACCAGGTACGTCGTCCCGTCGTCGTCATTGGCGAGATACGCGCTGCTGATCTCGGAGCCTTCGGGAATGTCGTACAGGTTGTCGAGCTGGAACGAGTTCTTGTCGACATAGAGGGTGTTGTACGTGGTGTCGGCGATCGGCCGGCGCGTGCCGTCCACGATCACCCACTGCCAGCCTTCTTCGCCAGACTGCGGGTTAGTGGCACTGACCCG
The DNA here is from genome assembly GCF_000379825.1 of Longispora albida DSM 44784. Classification (GTDB taxonomy): domain Bacteria; phylum Actinomycetota; class Actinomycetes; order Mycobacteriales; family Micromonosporaceae; genus Longispora; species Longispora albida. Next base: position 34,170 of record NZ_KB903816.1, on the reverse strand, counting down.
GGTACCGGTTGCGTAATCAGCCATCATCATCAGCCCTTCACGGTCGAGTTGGACTCGCCGAAAAGCGTATGGGCCAGATGCCCGGCATGATGCATTTTTAGATGTTTTTCGATCTAAGGCGAGGTGGCCCGCCGAGAGCGGATCTGGCAAGCAACGCGAGAGCCCGCATACCGGTGTTGTATGCGGGCTCTCGCGCTTGCGCAGTCCAGATTGGTTCTCAGCGGGTCGGCACCACCAGAAAGCAAACACGGGCTTGTGCATATAGCACAAGCCCGTGAGTGGCTGTAGTTACAGCGGGCGAACCTGGTCGGCCTGCGGGCCCTTCTGGCCCGTGGTGACCTCGAACTCGACCCGCTGGTTCTCCTCCAGGGAGCGGTAGCCGCTCGACTGAATAGCTGAGAAGTGAACGAACAGGTCCGCGCCGCCACCATCCGGCGTGATGAACCCGTAGCCCTTTTCAGCGTTGAACCACTTCACGGTGCCCTGCGCCATGCGCTCTCCCTGAAACGTAGCTAGCTCCACCCCACACCTCGTGGGCTGGCCGGCTGCGACGAACGTCAACTCGGGAAAGCGAACGCCCGCCTGTCACAAACTTTGCGGGCGTAACAAGCACGTGCCAAAAAGCTATGACTGCAACCTCACCGAAGGTTAGCACCCTGGGCGGGTGGTGACACCCCCTATGTGACACGTCACAATGTGTGACTGTGTACATGCGTAGCGTAATTACTCGGCTGGAACTGCCGCTTGCCGTGCTCATTCTCGCTGGTGGGCTCAGTCACGAGTACGGCTGGCCGGTCGCGAGCGCGGTGGTCCTCGGTGCCGCTGGTGTCCGGTTCGTCCTGGGGGCGACGCGGCTCGGGCCGGGCACGCTGAGACTGTCTCCCGCCGTCGTGCACGGGGCGCTGACGGGTGCCGCGGCGACGATCGTGCTCGACCAGGTGCACGCTTTGCTCGACCTGCCCGATATCGTCCGGCTGTGGCCGGAAGGTGACGGCGGGCTCCAGCACACCCTGATCGTCGGGGCGATCGCCGTCGCTGCCGGGGTACTTGGCGGGGTGCGCGGGATCAAGCTGATCGGCGTGGCCCACCTGCGGACCTTCTGGCGGCATCACGAGATCCTCACGTACGTGGTCACCGCCGCCGGTGTGCTCTTCGGCGGGCTGGTCGCCGGGGTGGTGCTCGGGCTGCTCGCGGCCCTGGCCGTCTCCGTGTACCGGCTGACCCACTGCACGGTCACGGTCGCCCCGTGCGAGGACGCCGGCTGGCGGGTCACCGTGCGCGGCACGCTCGTCTTCCTCGGCGTCGGCCGGCTGCTCCGCGAGCTGCGCGCCGTGCCGCCCGGCTCGGCCGTGACCCTCGAGCTGCACGTGGACTTCCTCGACCACGCGGCCTTCGAGGCGCTGCGGACCTGGCGCGAGGAGCAGGAGCAGCTCGGCGGCCGGGTGATGGTGGAGGAGGTTCACGACAGCTGGTACCAGCGGGCAGGCGCCCGGCACCCGCTGCTGCGCAAGACGCTGCCCGGCCCGCCGCGCCGGTTCCTCGCGCCGTGGGGGTCGTGGGCCAGGGCGAGCCGGGATCCGATCACGACGGGGGTGGCCGAGTTCCAGCGGCGCGGGGCGGAACTCGTCCGGCCGTACCTGATGGATCTCGCGGACGGGCAGCAGCCGGAGCAGTTCTTCATCACGTGCGCCGATTCGCGCGTGGTACCGAACGTGATCACCATGAGCGGGCCCGGGGACCTGTTCTGCGTCCGTAACGTGGGGAATCTGGTGCCCCAGCACGGCATCGACCCGTCGATCGGCGCGGCGATCGAGTTCGCGGTGAAACTGGGCGTCACCTCGATCGCGGTCTGCGGCCACTCCGACTGCGGGGCCATGAAGGCCACGCTGAGCGGCAAGCAGCTCGGCGGGCACCTCGGCCAGTGGCTGCGGCACGTGACGCCGAGCGTCCGGCTGTTCCGGGAGACCCGGGCCTGGCCGGAGTCGGCGAGTGTGAAGGGCCACGAGTGGCTGGGCCGGATGAACGTCCTCCAGCAGCTCGCCCACCTGCGGACATACCCGGCGGTCGCGGAGGCCATCGCCGCCGGGCGGCTCCGGCTGCACGGGCTGTACTTCGACATCGGCGCTGCGAAGGTCAGCCGGGTCTGCCCGGACACCGGCAAGCTTGTGGAGGTCCCGGCTTCATGATCGTGGGACCCCTCACGTCGCTATCACGACGTGAGGGGTCCCACGTATGTTCTCGGCATGGCTAAAGCTGTGCACCACGCCCAGGTCCGGTGGTCGGACCCCGACCAGCTCGGGCACGTGAACCACTCGCGGTATCTGTCCTATTTCGAGGATGCCCGGATGGAACTGCTGTCCACGTCGCCGTCGGGGCTGGCCGGTGCGCCCGGCGACCGGGGGTACATCGCGGCGCGGGTCGCTGTGGACTACCGCTATCCGGTGGAGTACCGGCCGGGGCTGCTGCTGCGCGTGGAGACCTGGGCCAGCAAGCTCGGGACGTCGTCGTGGACGCTGAGCCAGGAGATGTACGACGGGGAGGACCTGGTGGCCTCGTGCGAGTGCGTGCTGGTCGCGTACTCGTACGAGGGGAAGAAGTCGAGGCCGCTCGATCCGGACGAGCGTGCTTTCTGGTCGGATTACAGCTGATTGGCCCTATGTACGAGAGATGTGTGGAGCGCTGGCAAGCGTCCGGGAATAACGGATATAGCGGGCTAGGATTGGGGACTGTGAGGCCCTGATCGGGTCACGGGGGTGGCCGCGCAGGCTGCCGGTCGGGCAACGTTCCGTACTACGGGGACGGTGCGATGACCAGTCCGCTCGATGTACCGGAAACGGCCACCCAGGCCCAGCCCGAAGCGGTCCTGGCGGGGGCCGGGCGTGCCATCGAGGGCCGGTCGCTGGGCCAGATCGCCTGGCTGAGACTGCGCCGCGACAGGGTCGCGCTGGCCGGCGGCGTCGTGATCGTCGTCCTGATCCTGGCGGCCATCGCCGCCCCGCTCCTCACCCGGATCACCGGCGGCTCGCCGACCGACTTCCACCAGGACCTGGTCGACCCCACGTTCAGCAAGCCGAAGGGTGAGGGAACCTTCGCCGGGTTCAGCTGGGAGCACCCGCTGGGCGTCGAGCCACGCTCCGGCCGTGACGTGTTCAGCCGGATCCTGTACGGCGCGCAGATCTCCCTCCTGATCGGCTTCCTCGCGACCCTGGTCTCCGTCGCGATCGGCACCCTGATGGGCATCGTCGCCGGGTACTTCGGCGGCTGGGTCGACACCCTGATCAGCCGCCTGATGGATGCCTTCCTCGCGTTCCCGCTGCTGCTGTTCGCGCTGGCCCTGGCCGGGGTGATCCCCGACCGGGCCTTCGGGCTGAGCGGCAACACGCTCCGGATCGCTGTACTCGTCTTCATCATCGGCTTCTTCAACTGGCCGTACATCGGCCGGATCATCCGGGGGCAGACGCTGTCGCTGCGCGAGCGCGAGTTCGTCGACGCCGCCCGCAGCCTGGGCGCGCGCGGCCGGTGGGTGATGTTCAAGGAGATGCTGCCGAACCTCGCGGCCCCGATCCTCGTGTACTCGACGCTGATGATCCCCGCCAACATCCTGTTCGAGGCCGCGCTGTCCTTCCTCGGCGTCGGCATCCGGCCACCCACCCCGTCCTGGGGCAAGATGCTGGCCGACGCTGTGCCGTTCTACTCCGTCGCCCCGATGTACCTGGTGGTGCCGGGCCTGGCCATCTTCGTCACGGTGATGGCCTTCAACCTGCTGGGCGACGGGCTGCGCGACGCGCTCGACCCGCGCGCCCGGTGACAACCAACAGCGGACACCCGAGGGGGTGGACACCATGATGATGAAGAAGACCGGTCTAGCGGCGGTCGTGGCCCTGGCCCTCGGGGTCACGGCGTGTTCCAGCGGGGACGACAAGGACAACGGCGGCACCGCGGAGTTCAACGCGGCCGACGCCTCGATCGTGAACCAGTCGGCGAAGACGGGCGGCACGCTGAACCTGGCGCTGTCCGACGACTGGGACTCGATCGATCCCGGTAACACGTACTACGCCTTCTCGTGGAACTTCGCGCGGTTGTACGGCCGGGCGCTGACCACGTTCAAACCGGCGGCCGGCAAGGACGGGCTGACCCTCGTACCCGACCTCGCGCAGAACCTCGGCGAGGTGAGTGACGGCGGGCGGACGGTCACCTACAAGCTCAAGCCGGGCATCAAGTACGAGGACGGCACTCCGGTGACCGCGAAGGACGTCAAGTACGCCGTCGCGCGGACCTACGCCCGTGACGTCCTGCCGAACGGCCCCACGTACTTCGTGGACCTGCTCGACGCCGGTACCTACACCGGCCCGTACAAGAACACGGACATCAACGCCTTCACCGGCATCCAGACGCCGGACGACACGACGGTCGTGTTCAAGCTGAAGCAGCCGTTCGGTGACTTCGACTTCCTGGTGTCCAGCCCGCAGACGATTCCGGTGCCGCAGGCCAAGGACACGGGTGCCAAGTACCAGGAGCACCCGATGTCCACCGGTTCGTACAAAGTGGACACCTACGAGCCTGGCAAGCAGTTCGTGCTGAGCAAGAACCCGAACTGGGACAGCTCCGACCCGAACCGCAAGCAGCTCGTCGACAAGATCGACGTGAAGCTGAAGGTGAACGCTGAGGACATCGACAACCGGCTACTGGCCGGCTCGCTCGACGCCGACATCGCGGGCTCCGGCATGCAGGCCGCCGCCCGGTCCCGGGTGCTGTCCGACCCGAACCTGAAGAAGAACTCCGACAACACCTTCACCGGCCGGCTGTGGTTCTTCGTGATGGACGAGAAGGTCGCGCCGTTCGACAACATCGAGTGCCGCAAGGCCGTCCAGTACGCGACGGACAAGGTGGCGCTCCAGACCGCGTACGGCGGGCCGATCGCAGGTGGCGACGTGGCGACGACGATGCTGCCGCCGACCATCGTCGGGTACCAGAAGTTCGACCTGTACGCGACGCCGGAGAGCAAGGGTGACGTGGCCAAGGCCAAGGACGCGCTGACCAGGTGCGGCAGGCCGGACGGCTTCGAGACCAAGATCCTGCTCCGTGCCGACCGGCCGAACGAGGTGGCAGCCGGCGAGGCGCTCCAGCAGGCGCTGGGGAAGGTGAACATCAAGGCGGAGATCCGCTCGGTGCCCGCGGGCCAGTACTTCACCCGCTTCGCCGGCGCGCCCGAGTACATGAAGGGCAACCAGATCGGGATCGCCTTCCACGGCTGGCAGGCCGACTGGCCGACCGGCTACGGCTTCCTCCAGCAGCTGGTGGACGGCCGGACCATCAAGGCACAGGGCAACACCAACGTGCAGGAGATGAACGTCCCGGAGATCAACGCGATGTTCGACAAGGCGGCGGCGAGCACCGACGCCAAGGAACGCGAGACCATCTACGGCCAGATCGACAAGGCCGCGATGGAACACGCCTCCGTGGTGCCGTTCCTGTACGGCAAGGGCCTCCTCTACCGCAACCCGGCGATGACGAACGTGTTCATCTCGTACCCGTTCGGCATGTACGACTACGTCGGGCTCGGGAAGGGCTAGGGGGCAGGCATGGCCGGGTTCGTGATCCGGCGGGCGCTGGGCGCGGTACTGCTGCTGGTCGTCACCAGCATGGTGACCTTCGCGATCTTCTTCGTGGTACCGCGCCTGGCCGGCCAGACGGTCGACCAGCTGGCAGCCCAGTACGTCGGTAAGGACCCGAGCCAGGCCGAGATCGAGGCGACGAAGGTGAAGCTGGGGCTGGACCAGCCGATCACGGTGCAGTACGGCCGGTTCGTGAAGGGCATCGTCGCCGGGCGGGAGTACTCCTTCGGTCCCAGTACCGAATATTGTCCTCCGCCCTGTTTTGGCTATTCCTTCAAAACGCAGCGCCCGGTGTGGCCCGACCTGGTGGACCGGATGGAGGTGACAGCCTCGCTGGCCTTCGGCGCCTCGGTGCTGTGGCTGCTGGCCGGGGTGTCGATCGGGGTCCTGTCGGCCTTGAGAAAGGGCTCGTTCTTCGACCGGGCAGCCATGATCACGGCTCTGGCCGGGGTTTCCTTACCCATCTTCTTCACGGGTCTGCTGTCGCTGGCGTTGTTCCTGCCGACCGGCGTGAGCTACGTGTCGATCACCGACGACCCACTGGCCTGGGCGAAGAACCTGCTGCTGCCCTGGATCACGCTCGCGTTCCTCTACGCGGCGCTGTATGCCCGGCTGACCAGGGCCGGCATGCTGGAGACGATGGGTGAGGACTACATCCGGACGGCACGTGCCAAGGGTCTACCCGAGCGCATCGTTGTCACCAGGCACGCGCTCCGGGCGACCCTGACCCCGATCCTGACCGTGTTCGGCCTGGACATCGGGCTGCTGCTGGGCGGGGCCGTGCTGACGGAGAGCACGTTCTCCCTGCCCGGCATCGGCCGCTACGCGATCGACGCGATCAACAACAACGACCTGCCGCAGGTGCTGGGCGTGACGATGCTGGCCGCCTTCTTCATCGTGGTCGCCAACCTGATCGTCGACCTGCTCTACGCGGTCGCCGACCCGCGCGTGAGGCTGTCATGACCGCACCCTTCCTCCAGGTCAAGGACCTCCAGGTGTCCTTCCCGACCGACGACGGGCTGGTCAGGTCGGTGAACGACGTGTCGTTCGGCGTGGCACGCGGCGAGACGCTCGGCATCGTGGGGGAGTCCGGCTCGGGGAAGTCGGTCACCAGCCTGGCGATCATGGGCCTGCTGAAGGGCGCGAAGCGATCCGGGGAGATCTGGCTCGACGGGATCTCGCTGCTCGACGCGTCGAGCGAGGAGGTGCGGAAGCTGCGCGGCCGGAAGATGGCCATGATCTTCCAGGACCCGCTCTCGGCGATGCACCCGTTCTACAGCGTCGGCCAGCAGATCATCGAGGCGTACCGGATCCACCACCGCGTCACCAAGGCCGTGGCCCGCAAGCACGCGATCGACATGCTGAACAGGGTCGGCATCCCCCGGCCGGACAAGCGGGTCGACGACTACCCGCACCAGTTCTCCGGCGGCATGCGGCAGCGCGCCATGATCGCGATGGCGTTGTCCTGCGATCCCGAGCTGCTGATCGCCGACGAGCCGACGACGGCGCTCGACGTCACCGTGCAGGCCCAGATCCTCGACCTGATCCGCGACCTGCAACGCGACTTCAACACCGCCGTCATCCTCATCACCCACGACCTCGGCGTCGTCTCGGAACTCTCCGACAACATCCTCGTCATGTACGCGGGCCGGGCCGCCGAGTACGCCAGCGCCGAGGACCTCTTCACCGCCCCCGAGCATCCCTACACCTGGGGCCTGCTCGGCTCGATGCCCCGGCTGGACGCGGAGCCGACGGACCGGCTGCTCCAGATCAAGGGCACCCCGCCGAGCATGATCAACGTACCGGCTGGCTGCGCCTTCCACCCCCGCTGCCCGTACGCCGACCTGGCCAGCCGCACCCTCGTCCCGCCGCTGACCGAGGTGGCACCGGGCCACAGGGTCGCCTGCCACATACCCGTGGAGGAACGCCGCCGGATCTGGCAGCACGACATCAGGCCAGCCGTGGAGGGTGGACGATGAACAGCTTCGGTGAGGGTTCGCCCGGGCGGGGCCAGGCTGGCCGGGATCTCGTGGCCAGGCCGATGGACGTGGTGCCGCTGGAGGTACCCCCGGAGGCGCCGCAGGGGGAGACCCTGCTCGAAGTCGAGGCGCTGACCAAGCATTTCCCCGCCCACAGTGGACTGTTCAAGCCCAAGCAGCTCGTCAAGGCCGTCGACGGGGTCAGCTTCACCGTCACGGCCGGCGAGACGCTCGGCCTGGTCGGCGAGTCGGGCTGCGGCAAGACGACCACCGGCCGGCTGCTCGTCCGGCTCATCGAGCCGACCAGCGGCCGGATCGTGTTCGACGGCCGGGACATCACGCACCTGCGGCCCGGTCAGATGCGGCCGCTCCGCCGCGACATCCAGATGATCTTCCAGGACCCGTACAGCAGCCTCAACCCCCGGCACACGGTCGGCGCGATCGTCGGGGCGCCCTTCCGGATCCAGAAGATCAGCACGGAAGGGGGCGTGAAGAAGTCCGTCCAGGAACTCCTCGAACTCGTCGGCCTCAGCCCCGAGCACTACAACCGCTACCCGCACGAGTTCTCCGGCGGGCAGCGCCAGCGGATCGGCATCGCCCGCACCCTCGCGCTCAAGCCGAAACTGATCATCGCCGACGAGCCGGTGTCCGCGCTGGACGTGTCGATCCAGGCCCAGGTGATCAACCTGCTGGAGGACCTCCAGGACACCCTCGGCCTGACGTACCTGGTTATCGCGCACGACCTCTCCGTCGTCCGGCACATCAGCGACCGGGTCGCCGTCATGTACCTCGGCAAGATCGCGGAGCTCGGCCCCCGGAAGTCGCTGTACGAGACGCCGATGCACCCCTACACGGTCGCCCTGATGTCCGCGGTGCCCATCCCCGGCCCGGCCAGCACGAAACGCCCGAAGCGCATCCGCCTCGAAGGCGACGTGCCGAGCCCGCTCGACCCGCCGCCGGCCTGCCCGTTCCACACGCGGTGCTGGAAGGCCCAGGACGTGTGCCGTCAGATCGAGCCGCCTTTGCGCGAACTCCGCCCCGGACACCGTGTCGCCTGCCACTTCCCGGAGAACGCGCCGGGGGACGGGGCGGCGGTGGCCGGTACGGGATAGAAGTTCGTCATTTTGCCGGGAGCGGTGTTCCGGCGGCGGCGGCGGGAGCGCGCAGGAGGTCTCTCCAGGTGGCGGGCCAGTTGGCCAGCGCGAGGATGCCCATGATGACGAGGTGGGCCGGCGCGGCCCAGCTCTCCACTGCCGGGTCGTGGTTGACCATGTGCGTGGTGGCCGCGCCGGTGAGCACGAACATCAGCGTCGTCGCGGCCACGAAACGCGTTCGCTTGTTGGGGATCACGAGCAGGATGGCGGCGATGCCTTCCAGCGCGCCGACCACGAAGCGCATCCAGGCCGGGTAACCCCACTCGGCGAACTTCACGGAGTACGCCGAGCTGAATATCGTGTCGCCAGGCCAGAACTTGGTCACAGCTCCGAGCATGAACTCCAGGGCGAGGAACCAGTACAGGCCGGTCATGAGGCGCTTCATGATGTTTGTCCTTTCAGGAGGGTGGTGATGGCTTTTTCGATACGCCGCTGGCGCGTCTCGGGCTTCTTCGCGCTCTCGACGGCGCGGACATGCTCGCGCTTGTGGCTGTAGGCGAGGCTGTCGTACGCGGCGCGGGCGGCCGGATTCTCGTCCAGGGCCTGGGCGAAGTCCGCTGGTTCGGCGACGACGCGTGGCTCGGTGTCGAGTTCCAGCTCGACCTCGATCTCCTCGCCGATCTCGACCCCGGCGGCCCGCCGGTTGGCGTTGCTGAGGCCGAGCAGGTGGCGGCCTCGCAGGATGGCGACCCGGCTCTGCCACGAGTGCCCGTTGATCGTGATGGTCACCGGTGGCCGGGCGCCCCCGCCGAGCTCCTCCATCACCTCGGGCGGAACCTCCAGCCCGCGCATGGGCTCGGGCGGCTCGACGAGAGTGCGGAACTTCATGGCGTACTCCTCTATTGGCCGGGAAGTTCGGTTCAGCTGTCCTGCATCAGGCCGAGGACATTGCCGTCGGGGTCGGTCACGGTGGCCACCAGGCGGCCGCCGCCGACGTCGCGGACGGGGTCCTGCATGGTCGCGCCAGCTGCGGTGACCTCGGCCAGCTTCGCCTCGATGTCCGGCACGTGCCAGTAGGCCACCGGAGAGGTCATGCCCTGCGGGCCGCCAGCAGGTACCAGGCCGATCTGCTGGCCGTCGACGTCGAAGCCGACGTAGTACGTGCTGTCGACCTGCGGCGCGGTGCCGGTCAGCGCGGAGTACACCGCCTTGGCCGCCGCGAGGTCGGACACGGGGTGCAGCACAGTCTTGATCATGTTTGGCTCCTGAGTCGTGAGGCGCTTCGGCCTGGCTGGCCCGGCCGGCGTGTTCGGCGCCGGCCATGCACAGAGCTTCTCCCGGCCAGGCCGGCCACACATCCGTACTGACCACGGAGACCACCACTGAGCCGGGCGCAGGTGTAGGGCAGGATGGGCCCGTGGTAGCTCAGGGGATCTCTGGCCGGGAGGCCGAGGTGCTGAACCTGGTTGGGGAGCATCTCAGCAACGCCGAGATCGGCGCGCGGCTGTTCATCTCGGTCCGTACCGTCGAGACACACGTCTCCTCGCTGCTGCGCAAGCTCGGTGCCGCGGACCGGCGGGGCCTCGCGCAACTAGCCGCGGAGTGGAGCCGGACCGCACGTGGTGGCATGCCGGCGCTGGGGCTGCCCGCGCCGGTGACCTCGTTCGTCGGCCGGTCACGTGAGCTGGCGGAACTGATCGCGGCGGTCAGGGAACACCGGCAGGTGAGCGCTGTCGGCCCGGGCGGGGTGGGCAAGACCCGGCTCGCGCTGGCGGTCGCGGAGGCCGCGGCCGGCGACTTCGCCGACGGCGTGTGGTTCGCCGACCTGGTACCGGTCACCGATCCGGCGATGGTCAGCGCGGCGGTGGCAGCAGCGGCCGGCATCGGTGAGCAGCAGAGCCGTGGCATGGACGAGTCGGTCGTCGCCGCGTTCGCCGACCGGCACGCCCTGCTGGTACTCGACAACTGCGAGCACGTACGAGACGGCGTCGCGCCCCTGCTGGAACGGCTGCTCGCGGGGTGCCCCCGGCTGACCGTGCTGGCCACCAGCCGGGCGCGGCTGACAGTACCGTTCGAGCGCGTCCACCCCATCCCGCCGCTGTCACTCGACAGCGAGACCGGCGACCCGGACGCGGTCGCGTTGCTCCTCGAACGCGCTGCGGCTGTGGGCTGGCCGGTGACGCCGGAGCAGCGTACCCAGGCCGCCGAGATCTGCCGGGGGCTGGACGGGGTGGCGCTGGCGATCGAGCTGGCGGCCGCCCGGCTGCCAGCGCTCGGCCTGGACGGCCTGGCCGGGGTACTCCCCGACCAGCTGCGGCTGCTGACCGGCGGGGCGCGCGCCGAAGACCGGCACCGCTCGGTACGGGCCATGCTGGACTGGAGCCACGCCCTGCTGGAGCCGGACGACCGTACGGTGCTGCGCCGGATCTCAGTCTTCGTCGCACCGTTCACTGTGGACGCCGCGCGGCAGGTGACCGGTTTCGGGCTGTTCGAAACCGCCGACGCGCTGGCCCGGCTCACTGAGCAGAGCCTGCTGACGGTCGCCCCGACGCCGGGTGGCACCCGGTACCGCACGCTGGAGACCATCCGGCAGTACGGGACAGAGCAGCTTGCTGGGGCCGGTGAGCTCGACGATGTCCGCTCGCGCCACCTGCGCTGGTGCCTGGCGACCGCCACCAGCCTGGCCGGGACTGCGCCGGCGGGTACTGGGGTGTGGCGCGCCGGGTTCGACGTGGCGGCCGACGACATCCGGGCGGCGTTGGGCTGGGCGGCAGGCCGTCCCGAGTCCCGGGCCGACGCGCACGACCTGGCTGTCGCCCTGGCTCAGCTCACTTTCACCCGGAACCTGGCCAGCGAGGCCCAGCAGCGTTACGAACAGGCGGCGTCGCTGGCCGACGACCCGGTCGCCGTGCGTTCGGCGCTCCGGCACGCCGCAGCGGTGGCCGGCTGCCGGCTGCACGGCGACGCCATGTACCGGCTGTACCGCGCTGCTGCGGACACCGCACTGAGCGCCGGTGACACCGCTGGGGCCGCCCGTGACCTGGCCACGGCCGTAGCGACGACGTACCGCTTCTCCGGCACGTTCTCCCAGGCGCCATCCCCTGGCGAGGCCGCCGCACTGCTCGACCAGGCACGTGAGCTGGCCGGCGCTGATCCCGCCGCCCTGGCTGCCGTGGCCCTGGCCGAATGCGGAGTCCTCAGCGACGCCGAGCCGGAGACAGTCATGCCGGTAGCGCTCGCGCGCGCCGAGCACGCGGTCGAGCTGGCCACCCGTACCCGCGACCCGCTCGCCCTCAGCGCCGCACTGGACGCGCTCACCGCAGTCCAGTGCTGGGCCGGCGACACCTTCGCCACCGCGCAGACGACCCGCCGGCGCGTCGAACTGCTCGCTTCAGTACCGGTGACGCCGGCCAGCGCGCACGAACAGGCCAACGCGCTGTCCGAGGCGGCCGAGACCTGCACCGGCGTGGGCGACCTCCACGGTGCCCGCCGGTGGGGCGAGCAACTGCGCGACCTGCCGCTCCTGGCCGAACGCGGTGACTTCGCCACCTCCCGGCTCCTGGTGGCGGACGCGCTGGCGGGCAACATCGGAGACGTACTCGCCGGCAGCAGGCGGTTCCGCGATGCCTGGGAACGTTCGGGCAGCCCGCACGCCCCCGACCTGGCCACAGCGGCGGCCGCGGTGGCGATGGTCCACGGCCTGCGCCGCGACGACGGTCCGAGAGGCGAATGGCTGTCCATCATGGACGGACTGGGTGCGATGCCGGAACACAAGGCCGGCTACAGCGCGGTGTTCGACGCGATCGTGCAGCTCCACCACGGTCAGGCAGACCGGGCACTGACGGGCCTGCTGGCCGAGCCCGGCGAGATGAACGAGTGGGTCATCTGGGTATGGCAGCACTGGTACGTCGCGCTGCGCGCCGAGGCAGCCGCGCTCACCGCGAGCCCCGACGCCCGTGACCGGATCAAGGACTCCCGCACGATCGTGGGCGGGAACCCGGTCGCCGGCGCGCTGCTCGACCGGGCCGAGGCACTGCTCGACGGTGACCAGGGCCGGCTGCTCGCCGTCGCGGCCGCGTTCGACGCCGCCGGCTGCCGGTACCAGTGGGCCCGCACGCTCATCCTCGCTGGCGGCGAGCATGCCGGGACCGGGGCGGCGGCGATGGCTGGCCTCAGCCTGTGAGCATGCGTGGCGTGGCTCGACTGATCCTGCTGTGTGGCCTGCCCGGATCCGGCAAGACGACGCTGGCGAAGCGGCTGGCCGCGCAGGTGCCCGCCGTGCGGCTCTGCCCCGACGAATGGCTGGCAGACCTGCACATCGACCTGTTCGACGAGCAGGCCCGCGACCGGCTCGAACAGCGCTTCTGGCTGCTCGCCCAGGACCTGCTGCGCCTCGGCCAGCACGTGATCCTCGAATGGGGCCTGTGGGTGCCCGAGCACCGCGAGGACAAGCGCGCCGCCGGTCAGGCCCTCGGCGCCGAGGTCGAGCTGTACCACCTGGACGTCCCGGTGCCAGAACTCAACCGCCGGCTCGCGCTCCGCAACGTGGCGGGCGAGCACGGGACGGTGCCACTGACCCCGGAACACATCGAGGAGTACCTGAAGTACTTCAGTGCCCCGGACGCCGCTGAGCTGGCCCGATACGACCGGCACTACGTGGTGCCAGGAGGTCTTTCTGCTCTTGATCTGACCTGAGGTGGCCCGCTGAGAGCGGCGAGGCGAAGGCGCGGGTCTTCCCAGATACCGGTGTTGTATCTGGGAAGACCCGCAACGCGCGCATCGTCGCTCTCAGCGGGTCGGCACTCTCACAAGAAGAAGTCGCGTTCTACTCGGACCCTGGCCTCCAGCTCCAGCAGGAAGCGTTTCCGGTCAAGGCCGCCGCCGAAGCCGACCAGCTTCCCGTCGGCGCCCACGACGCGGTGGCACGGGACGACGATCGGCAGCGGATTGCGGTTGTTGGCTGTCCCGACGGCCCTGGCCGCCAGCGGGTCGTGGTCGCCGACCTCGGTGGCGATCTGCCCGTAGGTCCGCATCTCGCCGTGCGGGATCCGGCGCAGCGCCAGCCAGACCTCCCGCTCGAACGCCGTGCCGGACCGCACGGACAGCGGCACGGTGAACTCGGTCAGCTCGCCAGCGAAATACGCCGTGAGCTGCGCGGCCAGCTCGTCGAGCACGGAAGAGTCCCCGACGGTGCCGTGCACCTCGCCGTCAAAACGGATCTTGCAGATACCGTGTTCGTCGGCTGCCGCGGCCAGCAGGCCGATCGGAGACGGCAAGAGCGCCCATATCACTCTTCCGACCGTACACGCCCCGCCCGCGCGACGCCTGGCCCAGGTTTGGCCGGTACCTTGGCGGCATGGCTCACCGGCTGGGTATCGACTTCGGCACCTCGAACACCGTCGCGGTCATGCGCCGTCCGGACGGCCAGGTCCGCCAGCTCCTGTTCGATGGTTCCCCTGTGCTGCCCTCCGGGGTGTTCACGACGCCGGAAGGCGAGATCCTGACCGGCCGCGACGCCGCGCACAGCGCCCGGCTGGCCCCGGACAGGTTCGTGGCCAACCCGAAGCGGCTGCTGGACGAGGAAGGCGCCGGCACCGATCGCGCGGTCACGCTGATCGCCGCCGTCCTGCACCGGGTCAGCGCGGAGGCCGAGCGCACGATGGGCGGCCCGCCTGACGAGGTCGTCCTGACCCACCCCGCGGCCTGGGACGCCGAGCGCCTCCGGCTCCTGGCCGACGCCGCCCGCCGGGCGGGGCTGCCCGTACCGCGCCTCGTCCCCGAGCCCGTCGCCGCTGCCTGCTACTTCACCACTGTCCTGCGCGGCACGCTCGGCGCGGACGGCGCGCTGGTTGTCTACGACTTCGGCGGCGGCACGTTCGACGCCTCGGTCGTCGGTCCCGGCCCGACGGTCCTGTCAGCCTCGGGCCTGCCCGACGTCGGCGGGCTCGACGTCGACGCGGCTCTCATCGAGCACCTGCGTGCCGCACTGCCCCGCACGACAGAACAATGGGAGCGCCTCGCCGATCCGGATTCGGCCAGCGACCGTCGTCTGGCAAAACAATTTCTCGATGATGTACGTGGCGCGAAAGAAATGCTCGCCCGCACCCCGCAAGCCTTTGTCTACGTACCGATAGTCGAAGCCGAAGCGCCTATCGGCCGCGAAGAACTCGACCGGCTGGCCGCCCCGCTCATCGACAGAACCGTCGTGGCGACCCGAGAGGCCATCACTGCCGCCCAGGCCGAACCGCAGAAACTCGCTGGCGTGTTCCTGGTCGGCGGATCGAGCCGCCTGCCGGCCGTGGCGACACTTCTGCACCGGGCATTCGGAGTGGCGCCGACGGTGCTCGAACAACCGGAACTCGTCGTCGCAGAAGGCAGCCTCGTCGTACCAGCCGAAGCATTGTCCACAGTGCCAGCGGCTGAGTCCGACACCCGCGAACTCCCCGTCATAAAGCCGGCCGCTCCTGAGGTGGAGTTCTCCAGCCCCATGCCCATCTGGGCACCCGTGGAAACCCCGGTGCCCGTCGCTCCCGCTGCTGTCACGCAGCCCGTCGCGTACACGCTGACCACGGAGATGCAGCTCCCGCTTCCGCGCGTACTCGTCTTCCAGCTGCCGAGCGGCCCGGTGCACGTGATCACTGCTGGCCGGCCTCCGTCGTTCCTCGGCTCCCCGAGGCGCGTCTTCGCATTCCGGAATCCCGAGCGGCTCATGACGTTCATGGGTAACCGGTCGTGGCCGGAGCTCGTTTCCGGGTACCCGTGGGCCGACCTGCCAGCCCCGGACGCCTTCGGGCCGCCGGAGACCGTGGACCTGCTCGGGATCGGCTCGGTACTCGCCGCCTCCTGCGAACCGAGCTCCCGGCCGATGCACCGCGACGCGCGCGGAGCCTGGGTACCCGTACCGGCCGACTCCACCAGCGCCCTCCCGGCCGGCAGCCTCGACGCGGCGATCCTGCTGCTCGGGGCGCTCTTCGCCAGCCGGGGCAACAACTCGCAGCTCCTGACCCCGCAGCGGATCGCCAACTCGTCCGGCCCGGTCGCCGACGCGATCACCCAGGCTGGCTGGCTGTCCGCCGACGTGCTCCGCCAGCACCTGGGCGAGCAGCACCGGTACCGGGCGACCTCCTGGTGGTGGCAACTCCTCGACGCCCTCGAACTCCTCCTGGAACGCCGCTAGCATCCGGCGAAACCCCGATGATGGGCATGAATCCGGGCCAGACTGGAATCATGGGCCAGATCCTGGTGGGTACCGCTTCCTGGACTGACAAGACGTTGCTGGGCTCCGGGTGGTATCCGGAGAGTGCGAACACGGCGGAGAAGCGGCTCGCGTACTACGCGCGGAACTTCCCGCTGGTCGAGGTGGACGCGACGTACTACGGGCCACCGGCCGAGCAGACCACCAAGTTGTGGGCTGACCGGACGCCCAAGGAGTTCACGTTCAACATCAAGGCGTTCAGCCTGCTGACCGGGCATCCGACCAAGGTTTCGGCGCTGTACAAGGATCTGCGGCCGGAGACGGACAAGAAGAACGTGTACCCGAAGGATCTCGAACCTCAGGTGTACGAGGACGTGTGGTCGCGGTTCCTGTCGGCGCTCGATCCGCTGGTGGAGGCGGGGAAGCTGGGGGCGATTCTTTTCCAGTTCCCGCCGTGGTTCACGATCCGGAAGGACAACAAGCAGTACGTGCTGGAGGTCGCGCACCGGTGCAGCCCGCTGCCGGTCGCGATCGAGTTCCGGCACGCCTCGTGGTTCGAGGGGGACAACGCGGCCGAGACGCTGGAGTTCCTGCGGAAGCACGAGCTGCCGTTCGTCTGCGTGGACATGCCGCAGGGGCACAAGTCGTCGATTCCGCCGGTCGTGGAGGCGACGGCTGACCTGGCGATGGTGCGCTTCCACGGGCACAGTGAGCTGTGGACGAGTACCGACATCCACGAGAAGTTCGGCTATATGTACTCGGAACGGGAGCTGCGAGAGTGGGCCGGCCGGCTCGCCGAACTCTCCAGCGAAGCCGGCCGGACCCACGTACTCATGAACAACTGCTACAGCGACTACGCCCAGCGCAACGCCGCGACACTGATCGATCTACTGCAGTAGCTTGCGGAGCTGGTCGAGGGCCGCGGCGATCGTCTGCTCCGGTACGGCGAAGCACGCCCGGGCGTTGGTGGTGACGCCGGACCAGGACGGCGTGTTGAGCCGGACGCGGGCGTGCTTTTCGAGGTCGAGGACAAACTGGTCTGGGTTGCCGGTGAGTGCGCTGATGTCGGGGTAGAGGAACAGGCCGCCCCGGTCGCCGGGCGGGACGGTGAACCCGAGTTCTGCCAGGCCTTCGGCGAGGAGAGCCCGGCGGTGGCGCAGGTCGGCGCGCATTCCTTCCAACTGCGACCACAGGGCCGGCAGGTCGGCGAAGAGGTCCGTCGCGGCGATGGAGATGCTGGCCGGGATCGGTGTCAGCCGCAGCGATTCCATGGTGGCCAGCCAGTCGCGGTCGGCGCTCGCCGCGAAGCCGAGGCGCAGGCCGCCGGCCGCGAACTCCTTCGACGCGCCGCCGAGGATCAGCAGGGCGTTGCGCTCGGCCTCGGTCAGGCCTGCCCAGCGGTCCTGGCCGAGGGGCAGCGGGCCGTCCAGATCGGCCAGCAGCCCGAAGATCTCGTCGATGACGACCCGGCCGCCGGCCGCCGCCGCGAGCTGGATCAGCTCCGTGAGCTGGCCTGGCTCGTACGACGCTCCGCTCGGGTTGGCCGGGTTCGTCAGGATGAGCAGGTCGTACGGCCCGTCCACGGCCCGCACGGCGTCCACTGTGGCCAGGAAGTCCGGCCCGGTCGCGGGGAGCATCCGCAGCTGCGCGCCCGCGCAGCGGATCAGCGGCGCGAACATGCCGTACGAGCCCTCGGGCAGCAGCACGACCGGCGGCTGGCTGCGCCGCAGCTCCACGGCCCGGAGCGCGTCGAGCAGCAGCGGCAGGGTACCCATGCCCAGCAGCACCTGGTCGTCGCGCAGGTCGGGCAGCCGGGTCGCGCGCAGGTACTCGGCGACGGCCGGGATCGCCCGCCCGTCAACTTCCCTGGCCGGTCTCGCCGGCCCGTCAACGACCTTCGCGGGGGACGGCGGCACCAGGTACCCGTGGAGGATCGCCGCCTGGAGCGCGGCCGGCATGGGGAGTTCGTTCTCGCCGTAGTCGAGCCGGATCACGTCGGCGTCGGGGGCCGGGCGGCCCAGGGCCGCGCTGCGCAGGAGGTCCAGCATGGACGGTACGAGCGACGGGCCCGGCCACGGGTCGGGTGCCCGCACACCCTCGGCGGCGTTCACCTTGAAGGTCAGCAGCTCGTCGAACAGTGACTCGTAGTAGGCCTGGTGGAAGTACGAGACACGGGACCAGGTCAGCTCGGCCGCGGCCATCAGGCCCTCGGTGAGCAGTCGGTCGCGGGTCACGAACAGGGCCAGCTCGGTGTCGGGGAAGGCGAGGCTGCGTTCGAGGCCGACCATGACGGCGAGGTGGCCGCTGGTCAGGTGCCGGGCGAGCAGCCGCAGTCCCGGGGTCTCCGGCTTACCGGAGCCGATCTCGAAGCGGGCCGACTCGTCAGCGATCAGCAGCGCTCCGATCTGCTCGCAGACCGCGAGGATCGGCTCCAGGCTGCCGAGGACACCGGACAGCACCACGAACCTCGGGGCCAGGTGCGGCAGCAGCTCAGCGATCTCGGCCGCGTCGTCGTGCAGCCAGACAGCTTCCCGGTCGGCCTTGCGCAGGGCGGGCTCCAGGCTCGGCCGGAGTGTCTCGCTCAGCACGACCAGGTCGCCGGGCACCGTGAGGTTCAGCAGGAGCGCGTGCAGCAGCTCGGCCCGGTTCGGGGCGGTGAACACGTCACCCGGTTCCAACGGCAGGTCGTGGAACTTCCGGAGAAAACCAGCGACCCGGCCCCGGAACGACAGGTCGCCGGCCTCGTGCGGATACGGCGCGCGCGGGTCGGCCAGGAAGCCCTCGGCCACGCGCGTCACGAACCGCAGCTGCTCGTCCAGCACGTCACCGGAGTCGGACAGGTCGACGGAACTCCACAGCTCCTCCAGCTCCAGCTCCTCCAGCGCCGCCGCCAGCGGGAACAGCGCCTCGCTGCGCGGACGGCCCTCGATCACCTGCAGCTCGTGGTAGATCGGCAGCCCGGCCTCGTGCGCGGCCAGCGCCACCCGGGCCGGGACGCTCTGCTGCGACTGCCGGTGCAGCTGGAAGGCGAACGGGCTGCCCGTCCTGGCCTCCAGCTCGACCAGCGGCCGGATGTCGGTGTCGCCGGCCTGCTGGACCCTGGTCCGCCACAGCGTCTCCGGCTCGAAACCGCGCCGCCGGAACATCCGGTCCAGCGCCGCCGGGCCCGGCCGCCCGGCCAGGTTGAGTATCACCGAGCCACCCGGTTCGAGCAGGCGCAGCGCCTCCTGGAGCGCCCGGGCGTTGAGCCCCAGGCCGAACTGGTCCTCGACCAGGCCCTGGGCCTCGGCGTAGTTCGACAGGTCGTACAGGTCGGCGGCCGAGGCGAGCACCTGCGGGATGCAGCCGACGATGAGGTCCGCGCGCCAGCCCAGCCGCCGGGGCTCGGCGAGCAGGTCGGACTCGACGGCCTCGAACCGCTCGGTCAGCAGCACCGGCAGCGGGTCGCCGTCGGCGGTGTAGCTGTTCAGCACGGCGTTGAGCTTCGAGATCAGGATGGCCTCGGGGTTGAGGTCAGCGCCGAGCACCGCAGCCAGCTCCGTGAAACGCAGCAGCGCCAGGGCCACCCAGCCCGTCCCGGTGCCCAGCTCGATCAGCCGCTTGCCCCGGTAGGCGCGCAGCGGCTTGCGCAGCAGCCCCTCCAGGAACGTCGTGCCCCACTGCTCCGGCGCGAAGGTGCTCGGCAGCAGCAGGAGATCGAGGTGGGTGGACTGCTCGCCGAGCGTCAGGTCCAGCGGGACCTGGCTCAGCACCGGATGCGGCTGGGTGCGCAGGGCCGCCAGCAGCGCGTGCAGGGCGATCGCCAGGTCCGGCTCCGGGGCGGCAGACCACTCTCGCAGCGCCGGCACCGGATCGGGGGCGCTCAGCAACGCCTGTACGTCAAGGCCGGGCGGATCGATAAATGCGGGCACTTGCCAAGCCTAGTAGCTTCCCGCCACGAAAGGCCCAACCCCTTTATAAGCCCCAACCCCATTATTTTGTACCTGCTGCCCGGCCCCCACCCCATCCACACCCCACCGGTGACGCGGCGGCACTCCCTACTCTGGGAGGCGTGAGGTTCCCTATGGCCCGGGTAGCCCTGGCCGGGCTGCGTGCCCATCCCGCCCGGCTGCTGCTCACCGCGCTGGCCATCATGGCCGGGGTCAGTTTCCTTGCCGGGTCCCTTGTGTACGGTGACACGGCCCGCGCGGCCTTCTACGACGACCTGGCCCGCTCGGCGCGGGGCGTGGACGCGCTGGCCCAGTCCGGTCCGGTGCTCATCGACCGGGAGACGGTGGACGAGATCCGCGCCCTGCCGGGTGTCGCGGCCGTGGACCCGCGGATCGTCGGTCCTCTCGGTGTCCTCGACCGCAACGGGCGGCTGCTCGTCCGCGACGGCCACGTCGGGTACGGGCTGTCGCTGCCGGGGGACCCTCGGATGGCCAGGTACGACCTGCTGACCGGGCGGCTGCCTGGCGCGCCCGGTGAGATCGCGATCGACAAGCTGACGGCCGGTGAACAGGGCTGGAAGGCCGGGGACACCGTCCGGGTCACCGACCGTACCGGGGCGCAGCACTCGCTGGCGCTGGTCGGGATCGTCGACCTCGGCGTCAACCGGATCTTCAGCGGCTCGCCCGCCGGGGTGCTCACCGACGCCGAGCTGGCCAGGCTGACCGGCACGACCCGGTACATGGACGTGGCGATCGCCGCGCAGCCCGGGGTCAGCCAGGCGGCACTGCGCGCCCGGGTCGACGGCGTGCTCGCCGGGCCGCACCGCGTGATCACGGGGGACCAGTACCGGGGCGGTCTGGCCTGGCGGGCCGGCAAGTACGTCGACGGGTTCCTCAGCGTGCTGATCGCGTTCGGGCTGGTGGCGCTGGTCGTCTCCGGGTACGTCATCTACAACACGTTCACGATCCTCACCGCGCAGCGCGCCGCCGAGCTGGCCCTGCTGCGCTGTGCCGGAGCCGGGCGCGCCCAGGTCTGGCGGGTCGTCACGGCCGAGGCTCTCGTCCTCGGGGCGCTCGCCTCGCTCGGCGGTGTCGTGCTCAGCCTGGTCGTCGGCTGGGGGCTGCTCGTCTCCCGTGAGCTGGTCGGCACCCAGATCCCCGGCCACGACCTCGTCCTCGGCTGGCGGACAGTCGTGCTGACCGTCGCGTTCGGCACCGCCGTGACCCTGCTCGGGGCACTGCTCCCGGCACTGTCGGCTGGGCGGATCCCGCCGGTCGCCGCGATCAGGGCGAGCGCTGCCACGGAGTACAAAATCAGCTCTTCGAGGGTCGTCACGGCCTGGGCGTGCGGGCTGGCCGGCCTGGGCAGCACGCTGCTGGGCCTGCGCGGTGGCTTCGGCGGGCTGCCGTTCGTCCTGGGTGGAGCGATGCTGGTCTTCCTGGGGTTCGCGGCGGCGGCCCCGGCGCTGATCAAGCGGCTGGTCGGGGCTGGCGGCTGGCTGCCAGGCGTGACCGCCAGGCTCGCCGTCGCGAACGCCCGGCGCAATCCGCGCCGCACCGCAGCCACCGCCACGGCCCTGATGATCGGCGTGACCCTGATGGCCCTGTTCAGCGTGCTGCTGTCGACGGCCCGCGTGCAGGCGGGCTCCGAACTCCGCGAGAACTTCCGCGTCGACTTCCGCCTGGCCCCGGCCTCGGCCACCGGCACCGTCGCCGAGCGTGAACGCATCCGGCCGACCATCCCCGAAGCACTGATCACGGCACTCCGCCAGCGCCCGGAGATCGAATCCGTCGCCGGAGTACGCAGCTCAGGGCCGGTCTGGGCCATGACGCCGCCCGGCGTGTTCACCCCGGAGATCACGGAAGGGCTGCTCGACCTGCGGCCAGGGACGGTCGCGGTCAGCCGCCGGACAGGCCTGCACGTCGGCGAGACCTACCGGGACCTGACCGTCGTCGCCACCTACGACGACTCCCCGGTCGACGCCGACGCCCTGGTCTCCTGGGAGCAGTACGCCGAGTCCTACGGGCCGGGCGAAGCCCACCAGGTCCTGGTCAACGCCCCGCGCGAGGCCCGCACGGTCATCGAGGAGGTCGCCAGCGCCTACCCGCTGATCCAGGTCAGCGCCGGATCCGACCGGGCGGACGCGCTGTCGGCCTCCCTGAACGAACTCCTCGGCATCTTCGCCGCGCTGCTCGGCATGTCCGTCCTCATCGCACTGTTCGGGATCAGCAACACGCTCGCGCTGTCGATCGTGGAGCGGACGCGGGAGTCGGCCACCCTCCGTGCACTCGGCCTGTCCCGCCGCCAGCTACGCGGCATGCTCCTTGCCGAGGCCGGGCTGATCGGCGCGGCCGGAGCGCTCAGCGGTGTCCTCTTCGGCGCCGCCGTCGGCTGGCTGGCCGCACTCGCCCTGATCAGCCGTTACGGCCACGGCACGCCGACAGTCCCCTTCGGGCAGCTCGCCGTCATCGGGCTCGCCGCCGTCCTCACCGCGGTCCTGGCTGCGGCCATCACGGCGGGCCGGGCAGCTCGCAAACCCATCGTGACGGGACTTTCGGCGCCATAACTCCTGGTGAATCTGCGTACTACCCGATACTCGTATGGCCAGTGAGCTAACGTCCGAGCCATGCTTGGCCCCGTGACTGATGCCGGTGCCCGCGCCACGCGGATCGTTGACGTGCTGACCGCCGAGTTCGGCGCGGGGATCGCCGCCGATCCGGCCGCTTTCCGGCGCAAGTTCCGGAAGATGGCCGCCTCGCCCTTCGCGTTCTACCGGGGCAGCGCCTGCCTGTTCTACGCCGACCTGGCCGAGGAGGACCCGTCGGCGAAGTACCTCAACGAGCAGACCAGCCGGGTGTGGATCCACGGCGACCTGCACGCGGAGAACTTCGGCTCGTACATGAACGCGCACGGCGTCTACGTCTTCAACGTCAACGACTTCGACGAGGCGTACGTCGGCCCGTTCACCTGGGACCTGATGCGGTTCGCCGCGAGCGTGGCGCTCATCGGGTACGCCAAGGCGCTGTCCGACGCCGCGATCACCGGGCTGGTCGAGGGCTTCGCGCACAGCTACCTCTCCGAGCTGCGGGCGCTGGCGGCCGGCGGCGACGACGCGATCGGCTCGCTGACCCTGGACAACACGTCCGGCCCGCTGCACGAGGCGCTCCAGCGGGCCCGGCTCCGCACGCGCGTGTCGCTGCTCGACGCCCAGACCACCATCGAGAACTACGACCGGCGCTTCACCGTCGCCGACGGCGTCTTCCCCATCGACTCCGTGACGGCCGAAGCTGTCCGGGAGGCCTTCGCCGCGTACCTGGCCACGCTGCCAGCCGCGCAGACCCGGCGGCAGTCGGAGTACACGATCAAGGACATCGTGCTCCGGAAGGGCGTCGGGATCGGGTCGGCCGGGCTGCCCTCGTACAACCTGCTGTTGGAAGGCCCGACGCAGGCCCTGGAGAACGACGTCATCATCTACATGAAGCAGGCGCAGGCCCCCGCCGTCAGCCGGGTCATCGACGACGAGCGCGTGCGCGGCTACTTCACCGACCAGGGTCACCGCACAGCCGAGTCACAGCGCGCGCTCCAGGCCTACGCCGACCCGTGGCTCGGCCACACCCAGCTCGGCGGGATCGGCCAGCTCGTCGCCGAGGTCTCGCCATACGCGACGGACCTCGACTGGTCGGAACTGAGCGAACCGGACGACGTCCGCCAGGTCATCACCTACCTCGGCCGGGCCGCCGCCCGCATGCACTCGGTCGCCGACGACGAGTCGAGCCACGACCTGGTCACCTTCTCCACGGAGGAGGCGATCGCGGCGCAGATCGGCGGGGACGACGAGGGCTTCGCGACGATGCTCGCGGAGTTCGCACACAGCTACGGAGAAAAGGCCCGCCAGGACCACCAGATCTTCGTAGACCTCTTCCGCAACGAGATGTTGCCGACCCGCTGAGAACGAATCTGGACTGCGCGTTG
Organism: Longispora albida DSM 44784; assembly: GCF_000379825.1. GTDB lineage: Bacteria > Actinomycetota > Actinomycetes > Mycobacteriales > Micromonosporaceae > Longispora > Longispora albida. Next base: position 10,385 of record NZ_KB903816.1, on the reverse strand, counting down.
AGAACGCCCGCATACAACACCGGTATGCGGGCGTTCTCAACGCTTGCCAGATCCGCCCTCAGCGGGCCACCTCGCGTTAGATCAAAAGCTAGATAGCCAGGCTGGACAGGATTTCTGCTGTCTCTCGTGGGCGGATCAGGAAGCCGTTGTGGCTGCTGTCCAGGGAGTGCACGTCGAACGGGTTTCCGGGGGTGAGGGCGTCGGCCTCCCGGATGAACCGGTCCTGGAGCGCGACCGGCATGGACTGGTCCGCGGTGAGCCGGATGTACGTGCGCGGGATGCGGCCCCAGGTCTCCGCCTGGGCGCGGTCGGACGGCTCGCCGACGTCGAGGCCCTCGTCCGGCTCCAGCGTGTTGAGCATCGCGAGGAACTCGTCGTCGGTACCGTCGGCCAGCGTCGCCTCCTTCAGCGCCGCCAGCAGCTCCGGGTCGGCCGTGCGCCAGTTGAAGCGCAGCGCGCCGATGTCCATCGGGTTCGCGGCGATCAGGGCGGCGGTCCGGTGCAGCACACTGGACGCGTTCTCCGGGCCGGCGTGGTAGTCGCCCGGGCCCTCTTCCACGCAGCACCATGCGGAGACGTAGACGATCCGGCTGATCAGGTCCGGGATGGCGTTGCCGGCGGCGGTGGTGGTGAGGCCGCCACGGCTGTGGCCGACCAGGACGACCGGCCCGTGCTCGGCGACCTGCTTGATCGTCTCCACGACGTGCGCGACGTTGTCCGCGAGGGTCCTGCCCGCCATGTGGCTCGGGGCGGTGGCCAGGGCCGCCAGGTCCTGTGGTGCCTGGTACGCGGCGGGGAAGGTCGCGCCGAAGCCGTGCCCGGGCAGGTCGACGGCCAGCGAGCGGTGCCCGAGCAGTGCCAGCTCGCGCATCATCGGCGCCCAGTGGAAGGAGCTGCTGGCCGCTCCGGGAACAAACACGAAAGTTGTACTCATCCCGCCATGATCAACTATTAACAGTCCTCAGTGGCGACCGGGCCGGTCCGGAGTCGCTGGCCGGTCCGGCCGCCACCGGGATCTCGCGCTCTGAGCAGGCTCTACGCGTCGCGCCTGCTCAGTGCCCACCATCCGGCACCGATCGCGGCGATTCCGTACGCCGCCAGCGCGACCCCGGCCCCGGCGGGCGACAGCACCGCGTCCGGGTACGCCCCGGCGAGCTGGCCAGGCAGGTTCGGCAGCATGACGGCCGAGACCCGCGCGCCCCACGGGGCTGGCAGGAAGAACGCCACGGACGGCAGCACGAACAGCAGCAACGTCATCGTGACCAGCGCCCCGGCCGTCGACCTGATCACGAAGCCCAGCCCGAGGGCCGCGATCCCGGCGACCATGATGGACAGCCCGCCGGCGATCGCGCTCGGCACGCCGTCGGACCACTCGGTCCAGGCGGAGATCGGGGCCGGACGGTCGCCGGTGATCAGCTCGCCGGCCGCCAGGGAGGCGAAGGTCACGAGCTGCCCGGCCGCCAGCCCGAGCCCGCCGACCACGAGCACCTTGCCGAGCAGGAGCCGCGCCCGGCCCGGTACCGCGGTCAGGCTGGGCCGGATCGTCCCCGTCCCGTACTCGCTCGTCACCGCCAGCGCCCCCAGCACCGCCAGGCAGAACTGAGCCAGCGGCACCACCACGACCCCCGGGTCGGCCGCCGCGAACAGAACCTGCATCGCGGGCGGCGATCCGTCGTAGTCGGCGGTCATCAGGTACGCGATGACCGAGCCACCAGCGAAGAACGCCACCAGCGCCGCGAGCACCCAGTACGTCGACCGCACTGTGCGCAGCTTGAGCCACTCGGACACGATCACGTCAGCCATGCCGGTACTCCACACTCTCGTCGGTCATCTCCAGGTACGCCTCCTCGAGCGTCGCGTTCCTCGGGGTCAGCTCGTGCAGGACGATCCCGGCGCCGGCCGCCAGGCTCCCGACCCGGCTCGCGTCGAGCCCGGTGATCGCGAGCCCGCCGTCCGGCTCGGCGGACACCGCGCCGCCCGCGCTCTCCACTGTGGAACGCAGCCGCGCCGTGTCCGGCGTCCTGACCAGCACGTCCCGCTGGAACTGTGCCGCGAGGTCGCTGATCGTCAGGTCGGCGATCAGCCTGCCCCTGCCGATCACGACCACGCGGTCGGCGGTCAGCGCCATCTCGCTCATCAGGTGGCTGGACACCAGCACCGTCCGGCCCTCGGCGGCCAGCCCGCGCAGCAGGCCACGGATCCAGCGGATGCCCTCGGGGTCCAGCCCGTTCACCGGCTCGTCGAACAGCAGCACGCCAGGATCGCCGAGCAGGGCGCCAGCGATGCCGAGCCGCTGGCGCATGCCCAGCGAGAACGTCCCGGCACGCTTGCGCGTGACCCCGCCCAGCCCGGCCAGCTGCAACACCTCGGTGACACGCCCCATGCCGATCCCGCTGGCCCGGGCAAGGCAGTGCAGGTGACCGAACGCCGTCCGCCCGGGATGGACGGCCCCGGCGTCGAGCAGCGCGCCGACCTCGGTGAGCGGCCGGGCGTACTCCCGGTACTGCCTGCCGCCGACGAGCGCCGTGCCGGAGGTCGGCCGGTCGAGCCCGAGCACGGCCCGCATCGTGGTCGACTTGCCGGCCCCGTTCGGCCCGAGGAATCCTGTGACCTCGCCCGGCCGCACCGTGAAGCTCAGCCGGTCGACCGCCACGTGCTCGCCGTACCGCTTCGTGAGTTCCTGTACCTCGATCATGTCCACCAGCCTCGCGGCCCGGCAGCCCCTCCACATCGGACCTGGGCATGCACCCGGCGGCCCGGCCCATACCTGGGTATGACGTACTCAAGGCCGGCGACGCGCCGCCCGCCCGGGGCTAGGCTCGGCCGGGTGAACAGGTGGGTGACGGTGGCCGGGGTGCTCGTGACCGGCGTGGTGTGCTGGGTGGCCGGCCGGGAGGGCACGGCCCCCGGCTGGGTCGCTGTGCTGATGGCCGCCCTTGTCAGCCTGCCGCTGCTGCTCCGGCAGCGCTGGCCGGTGCTGGCCCTGACTGGCACCGTGGCCGCGACCCTCGCCGCCACGGGCACCGGCGTCATCCCGGCCTACGCGGCCCTCGCCCCGTATGCGGCGGTCGCCCTGGCTCTCTTCACCGTCGGCCGGTCAGTACCGCGCCGTCCAGCGCTCGGCGCGCTCGTGCTGGCCCTCCTCGCGATCGTGACCCTGATCGTCTCGGGCAGCGACTCGATGTGGGAGGCAGCGGAAGGCTCCGGTACGGCGGTGCTGCTGGTCGTCGCGCCCTGGCTCGCCGGGCTCCTGGCAGCCGAGCGCCGGGCGGCCACAGCCCGGTCCATCGAGCAGCGTGCCGCCGAGGCCGTCAGCGCCGAGCAGCTCCGGATCGCGCGCGACCTGCACGACGTGGTCGGCCACAGCCTGAGCATCATCGCGGTGAAAGCAGCCGTCGCCCAGCACGTCGCCCAGGCCCGCCCGGAGGAGGCCGGCGCGGCCCTGGCCGCGATCGAGGCAACGAGCCGGTCCGCGCTGACCGAGATCCGCCGGACGGTCGGCGCGCTCCGTCTCGCCGCTGGCGAAGCCGCCGAGCTGGGCCCGGCACCCGGCCTGTCCGACCTGCCAGCCCTCGCCGACCGCGCGGCCCAGGCCGGCGTCACCGTCGGCCTGACCATCACCGGGGACGGCACCGGCCTGCCGGAGACGGCCGCACTGTCCGCGTACCGGATCGTCCAGGAAGCCATCACGAACGTGGTCAAACACGCGGCCCCGGCCACCTGCGCTGCACACCTCACAGTGGACAGTTCCGCCATCACGATCGAGGTCACCAACCAGGGGCCGGCCCCGGTCCCGCAGGCCGTTCCCGGTCACGGGCTGATCGGCATGCGCGAGCGGGTCGCGCTGTTCGGCGGCGAGTTCGAGGCCGGAGCGTGGCCGGGCGGCGGCTTCCGCGTGTTCGCCACCCTGCCGTACGGGAAGATCAACCAGTGATCCGAGTCCTCATCGCCGACGACCAGGCCCTCCTCCGGGGCAGCTTCCGGCTGCTCGTGGAGACCACCCCCGACATGGAGGTCGTGGGCGAGGCCGCCACCGGCCGCGAGGCCGTCGACCTGGCCGGCCAGACCCGCCCGGACGTCGTGCTGATGGACATCCGGATGCCGGAGATGGACGGGATCGAGGCGGCGCGCAGGCTCGCCGGGACAACCAAGATCCTGGTGCTCACGACCTTCGACCTGGACGAGTACGTGTACGCCGCGCTGCGCGCCGGGGCCAGCGGCTTCCTGCTCAAGGACACGCCGCCCGCCGACCTGCTCGCCGGGATCAGGATCATCGCGGCAGGGGAGAGCCTGCTGTCCCCGTCGATCACCCGCCGCCTGATCGCCGAGTTCACCCGGAACGCCCCCGCCGAGCCGAGGCGGGCACCGCACGGCCTCGACGGTCTCACCGCCCGCGAACGCGAAGTCCTCACCCTGGTCGCCACCGGGCTGTCCAACGTGGAGATCGCCGAGCGCCTGCACCTGAGCATGCCGACAGTGAAGACCCACATCGGCCGTCTACTGGCCAAACTCCAGGCCCGCGACCGAGCCCAGCTAGTAATAACCGCCTATGAAACTTCTTTGGTTGTGCCTGGGTAGTGCCGACCCGCTGAGGGCGAATCTGGACTGCGCAGAATGGCTTCCCACGTACAACACCGGTACGAGGGAAGCCGTTCTGCTTGCCAGATCCGCCCTCAGCGGGCCACCTCGTGTTAGAGCAAGAGCAAGAGCGAGGTCAGTGGCGAGAGTGTGCTTGGTGCCAGGCTCGGCGGATGGCGTGGGCGCCCCAGGCGTTGGGTTCGACCACTCCGCAGTACCAGAGGTCGTGGTTGGACGGTTCGGCTTCGAGCTGGGCCGGGTTGCCGGTCATCAGGCCGTGGCCAGTGAAGAGAGCGTGCAGGTCGACGAGGACGGCGCCGTGGGCGGAGCCAAGTTCACGAATCTTCTCGTTGTACGCGGCGATCACCGTCAGGCCCTCCGGCCAGTCCGCCAGCCCGGCCTCAGGGATCGCCCCGGCCCCGTCACTCGGGTCGTAGATGGTGTTCACGAGCAGCGGACAGTCCCCTAGCCGTTGCCGGAGCGTATGGAGGATGGCGTCTCCCCGGGCCACGAAAGCGTCCAGTCCGGCCATCGCCGCAGCCGTGTCGCCGTACCGGACGAGGATGTCGTTGCCGCCCATCGTCAGCGTGGCCAGGCCCAGCGGCTCGGACGGGAGCCGGCCGAGCTGGTGTTCGAGCACGTCGGCACTTGTCGCGCCGTCCCTGGCCAGATACGCGAAGCGGAAGCCCGCCGTCGCCAGGTCCCGCCCGGCCCACGCGGGGAAGCGGTGGTCGTCGTTGCGGTACAGAAGGCTGGCGGCACCCCGGCCGGGTCCGCCCGCGTAGTCGTCGATGGACATCGAGTCGCCGAGAGCCGCGTAGAACATCAGGCGAGTATCGCGGCCGGTCGCCTCAACGGCATCCCAGATAAGGGGCAGGGTGGCCCTGACGAGTGGGCCACCCTGCTGGCACGAGACCCGGCGAAGGCGTACAACCAGATCTTGCTCTTGATATTTGATCTTGATCTGACCTGAGGTGGCCCGCTGAGGGCGGATCTGGCAAGCGTCGCGCAGTCCAGATTCGTCCTCAGCGGGTCGGCACTAGCCGAAGTAGGGCTTTGTGGTGCGGGCTTCGCGGAGCGCTTCGCCCCACCAGGTGAGCTGGCTGAGCATGTTCTTGGCGTGGTCGGCGAACATCGCCGGGTCGACCGGCTGGCCCTGGCTGTCGAACTGTTCCCAGACCTGCGGGAACGCGACCGAGGTGCGGACGGTGACGGCGTGCAGTTCCGCGAAGACCAGGCGGAGCTGCTCGACGGCCCGCAGGCCGCCCGACGTGCCGCCGTAGGCGACGAAGCCGATCGGCTTGGCCTTCCACTCGCCCTTGTGCCAGTCGATCACGTTCTTCAGCGGGGCGGTGAAGCTGTGGTTGTACTCCGGCGTGACGATGACGAAGGCGTCGGCCTTGTCCAGCCGGCCGGACACCTCGGCGAGGACGGCCGCCGGGCCCTCGTCCAGGTCGTCGGTGAGGTCGAGGGGCAGCGGGTGTTCGGCGAGGTCGATCACGTCGATGTCGAAGCCGCCGTACTCCCCGGCCTGGCCGGCGAACCAGCTGGTGACCATCGGGCCTCGCCGGCCGGCCCGGGTGCTGGCGATGATCACGGCCAGGCGCAGGGCTGTGCTGCTCATGTCCACGTACTCCTCTGGGGTCTGTGCGCAGGATGCGGGGGTGGTGTCCGGGTTGGCGGACAGAACCCTAAAACCTGAACCCCAGTTGAAGTCAACTCGCCCGTGACCTGCGAGAACAACGTCACGCGTCGACGGTCAGCGCGCGCAGCGCCTCCAGTACCTGGCCGGGGATCTCGTGACCGCCTTCGAAGGGTAGCCAGTCCACCTGGTACCCGCGCCCGGCCAGCACGTCCTTCGCCTGCTCGCCGGCCGAGAACGGGAGCGCCTGGTCCCACTCGCCGTGCGTGACGAGCAGGGCCGGCCGTTCGTCTTCGGCCTGTGGCGTCTCGTCGAGCGCGAGCGCCGTGTCCGCGATCAGCACGCCGGACAGCGCGGCCACCCGGTCGACGCCGGAGCCCGGGCGCAGCGCGACGTCGAGTGCCAGCATCGCGCCCTGTGAGAACCCGCCGAGGACCACGAGCTCCGGCGCGTACTGCTCCCGGATCGCCGCCAGCAGCGTCTGCACCTCCAGCCGCGCGGCGGAGACGAGCCGGTGCGGGGTGTACCCGTCGGGCGCCTTCCCCTCCCACGACCAGGCCGGCCGGTCGTCGTCGTTCAGGTGCCACCAGGCCCGGCCGCCGCCCAGCTCGGGGAGGGGCGCGCCGGGTACGAAGGCCCGCAGGCCCGGCCGGACCAGGGCCTTGCCCAGGGGTACGAGGTCATCGGCCGGGGCGCCCCAGCCCTGCAGGAGGACCACGGCCACGCCGCCGCGTTCGTCTTCCGCCATTCCGGTCATGTACGCCACCTGCAAGCTCATGGCGTGAGGGTAGCGGCACGGGCGGCCACGACGGCGTCGCCCAGCTCGGTGCGGCGGTAGCGGATCTCGTACCGGTGCCGGGCACCTGCCACCATCCCCGCGTCCCGGAGCACGGTGAGGTGCTGGGAGACGGTGGCCGGGGCGAGCGCGTACCGGTAGGCGATGGCTGTCGTGCTGGCCGGCTCGGTCAGTCCACTGAGGATGTTCGCGCGGGTCGTGCCGAGGAGCTTGGCGAGGGCCGCGTCGGCCGTGCCCGCGACGGGTTCCCAGAGGGCTCCGATGCCCCGGGCCGGGTAGATGACGGTGGGCTGCCAGGGTTCGTCGAGGACCACGAGTACCTGGTCCCACTTGAAGCAGCTCGGCATCAGCACGACGCCCTCGCCGCGCAGGTCGCGGTGTTCGTCGTCGCCTCTCGACCGGGTCAGCACGCCGTCGTGCCAGCTCAGGGTCGGATGCAGCTCCGTGAGCAGCCTGCCGAGCCCGCCTTCGGCCAGCCGCCGGGACTGGTGGCTGATGTCGGCGTCGAGCAGCGCGCGGACCCGGGGCCAGACCGGCTCGACCATCGCGTGCCACGCGTTCCTGATCAGGCCGGTCAGCTGCGTGAGAACGGCAGCCGGGTCGCCGAGCAGCGAACGGCCCAGCTCGCTGTCAGACGCGCCGGGTGTCCCGGCGAGCGCCCGGGAGATCTCCGCGCGGGCCTGCTCTGGCGGTGTGGCGGCGATCCGGGCCAGGTCCTCGCCGATGGTGGTGGCTGGCCCGCCCGGCGGCGGGGCGAGGAAGTCCGGGCTGTACCCGCGCCTCGGCTGGAGCACCGTGACCGGCCGCAGGTCGAGCCCGCCGAGCCGCTGCCGGGCGGCGTGCAGCCAGCGTTCGTGGTGGCCGGGGCTCTCGCCGGGCGCGGTGAGCCGGATCGCCGCGATCGTCTCGAAGGCCGGGGAGACCGCGAATCGGGTACGCAGCAGGTCTGCCGGGCCGAATCGCAGCGTGACGGCCACGGCATCCCCTTCGGTAACTCTTGAGATTCGTTTCTGACCGAATCAGTTGCCCGAGTCTAGCTCCGGCCCAAAGATCAACTCATACAGCTGGAAGAAGAACCGAGGGGACACCACCATGCACGCAGCACCGGCCGCCGAGTGGGAACAGCGCATCGCCGACGCCTGGGCGAGCGCCGACGAGTACGAAGGCAAGGAGGAGGAGTTCCGCGAACTCATCGCCAGCGTCTGTGCCGAGCTGCCGCCCGGGCATCCGGTGAGCGCCTTCGAGCGCGGCGGCTCCTTCGACTCCACCGGACACCCGGCCGAGGCCGTCGTCCTGTACCGGGAGGCGCTCGCCGGCGGCCTCGACGGTTACCGCCGCCGTGAGGTCATCGTCCAGCTCTCCAGCTCCGTGCGGAACCTTGGCGACCCGGCCGAGGCCATCGAGCTGCTGACCGCCGAGCGGGAACGGGCCTCCGACGGCTACGACGACGCCCTCGCCGCGACTCTGGCCCTCGCGCTCTCCAGCGCCGGCCGCGACCGCGAGGCCCTGTCGATCGCCCTGGAGCAGCTGGCCGGCCACATGACCCGGTACCGCCGCTCGATGACCAACTATGCCAGGGCGCTCCGCGACTGAACTCCGCTACAGCGTCCGGAACCAGCGCACGGCTGCTGCCGTCCCGCGCTTGTTCGACTCGCTGTGGTCCGGGGTTCCGACGTCCACAGTGGAGACGTTTGCGCCGTGCGACCTCAGTGCGCCTGCGCAGTGCTCGGTGTTCGCGTTCAGGGCCTCGTTGTCGCCGTCGCCGTAGTAGAGGGTGACGGCGGCGCGCGGGGTCCAGGTCATGCAGGTCGCGTCGAGGTCGGCGAGGGCTGCGGCCAGTCTCGGCGGCGGGTTGCGCAGCAGCTCGATCGCGTACGGCGTGAGCACCAGCCTCACCTGTGGCATCCCGTCGGCGTCCTTCGGGAGGGCCGCGAAGATCTGCGGGCCGGTGTGGAGGCCGTCGAACAGGTTCTCGACGGCCGGATCGGTTAAGACCTGTGCCGGGTCGTCGTAGAGGTGGTGCAGCCGGTTCCAGGAGACGAGCAGGTACGTGAGGTACACGGTGTCCCACGGCGCCGGTACCTGGCCGCCGAGCAGGGCCGGCAGCTCGACGCCCCGGAAGTCGTACGCCCCGCTGATCGGCGCGACGGCCCTGAGCCGGAACCACGGGTCGCGGCCGTCCTCCAGTACCCGGGCCAGGCCGATCGCCGCCGAGGCCCCCTGGGAGAAGCCGGTGGCGAGGACCTGCCTGCCGATCCGCGGCGTGAAGTCCCGTGCCGCGCGCAGCAGGTCGAGCGAGGCGGTGGCCTCGGACGGCACGTGCATCCACGGGTGGTGACCCGGCCCGGTACCCATGCCCAGATAGTCGGGCGCGACAGCCGCGTACCCGGCGGAGGCGAACATGACGGCAGGCCCCTCGGCCCACACCGTCCCGGCCGTGGACGGCGCGTCGGCCTTCGTCGTCGCCGTACCGTGCGCGTAGGACACGATCGTCAGGCCGCCCTGCCGGTTGCGGGGCAGCGCGAGCAGCCCGCTCGCCGTGGTCCGGCGGCCGTTCACGTCGATCGTCCAGTAGGTCACCCGGTAGACGTCCACGCCGTACCTGGCCTGGCTGCCGTCGAACTCGTCGGAACTTAGGAACGCCGACACCTCCTCGGCCTTGCTCAGGGTCCGGATCAGCTCGGCCCGGATCAGCTGTCCACGATGGCTGGACGCCGAGACCAAGGCCGGCGGCGCGGACGAGAACGCGGCAGCCGGGGCGGCGATCCCGCTGACGAGGAGCCCGGCGAGGGCGAGGACGGCGGTGGCGCGGGTGTATTTGGTGAGGCGGATTCTCATGTGTTCGACGCTATGGTCCGCCCGGCTCAGGAACGAGCCTGCCAGCACCAGAGCCGGGGTGGGGACAGCCTGACCACGAGAGCCTGTCCGGTAGATCTTTGCCGGGCTGCGGCGAGTCTCAGAAGTCGCCTGCCTGCGCCGTTTTCGTACCGGAATACAACACCGGTATTCCGGTACGAAAACGGCTTGTCAGCCGACTCCTGAGACTCGCCTCGCACCGACAAGATCTACCAGACAGGCTCTAGATGTTCTGTCCATGGACGTTGGTGATGTGGGGTCTTGAAAGGGTGAGGGCCTGCCGGTTAGGTGTGGAGCTACCAAGTCAGCCGCACCCGAGCCGGAAGGCCCTCGATGGTCCACCGTAATGCACCCTTGTCCGAGACGGGCAGGCTGCGTCTTGCCCGTTGCGTTGTTGATGATCAGTGGCCGTTGCGCCGTGCCGCGGAGCGGTTCCAGGTGTCGGCGACGACCGCGGCGCGGTGGGCCGGCCGGTATCGCGAGCTCGGTGAGGCGGGGATGGCCGACCGGTCC
>NZ_KB903815.1 GCF_000379825.1 Longispora albida DSM 44784 | reverse complement strand
GGTCGGAGCACAAAGCGAACCGCGGCCAGCCCGCCCAACCCGCGCCCAGGCGCCGTTACTCTCGCGACGCCTGCCGGCGCTTCACGGTCAGCCCGNCGGCGTGGTCCGGCCGACGAGCTGCCTGTGACTCATGTTTCACGTGAAACATCAGCCCTCCGGCGAGGCGGCGAGTGGCTGTCCACGAACCAGTCGTACCCCTCCGACAGCAGCCGCTTCGCCATCCCGAGATCGGCCCGGTCACCCGGCTGCCGCAAGTGGTACGGCGGCGGGAAATAGCAGTCCCCCACGAACATGACCGACCCCGGGCCCGGGCTCCCGGCCGTCACGATCGTCGAGTCCGGGGCGTGCTGCCCGCCCACGTGCCGGACCTGCACGCCGCCCGGCAGCTCCAGCCGATCGGTGAAGGTCCGGTCCGGCAGGCGGATCGCGAACCCGTCGTCCGCCCAGTTCTCCAAGCCTGCCCAGCCGGCCATCGCCTGCGCCCGGGCCGTGAAGCTGGGCTCCAGCCGGGGGTCGGCGGCCATCTGCTCCGCCAGGTACCGGTGACTCCACGGCCGGGCGGCCTCCGCAGCCAGCAAGGCGTACCCGCTCTCGTGCCCGATCACCTCCACCCCGTCCCAGGCACCCGCGCCCCAGACGTGATCCCAGTGGTGGTGGGTGTACACCAGCCAGCGCGCGGGCGGCAGCCCAGCCTCGGCGATCGCGGCCTGCACGTCCCTGGCTAGTCCCGGGGTGTACCCGGCGTCGACGATCACCGAGCCCTCCTCGGTCACGATCACGCCGACGCCCGCCTGAATCTTCGCCGGGTCGGGGTCGGCCGGATACAGCCAGGCCTGACCAGCGATGTGTTGCAACGACTCCCTCATCCCTGCACTCTCCCCGTTTTCCAGCCCATGTTTCACGTGAAACATGGCGTCCCATCCCAGCCCCGCAACACAGCACCGGGGCGATGTTTCACGTGAAACATCGCCCCGGTGCTCAGTACTTTCCGGCTCACTCCCCGCCCGGGTCGTTCCCCCAGTCGATCGGCGGCGGGGCGGCGACCGCCCGGCCACCGTGCTCAGCGAGGTACGCCGCGACGAACGCCAGGTTCTCCAGCCACGGCCGCTCCGGCACCGGGGGCAGCACGTCGTCCCACAGCGAGAGGAAGGTTCCCCGGAGCTGCAACTGCCCGTACGGCCGGGCCAGGAACCACAGGTGCAGGTGGGCGGACCCATCCCCCCACCGGTTCACGTGGACCCGGGCCACCCCGTCGAGGCAGCGGATCGCCCGTTCGAGCCGGACAGTCAGCACGCCCATCTCGGTGGCGAGCAGGTTCGGCAGGTCGCCGAGGTCGAGGTGCGACCGGGTCTCCAGCATCAGCACGATCGGCAGGCCGGTCGGGCCGAGAGCCCGGAGCCGCCAGCGCTCGTCGACCCAGATGTACTCCTCGTCGGTGCGCTTGCATGCCGTGCAGGTACTCGGGTCTTCGCCCTCCCGGTCCGGTTCGAGATCGACCGGCGGGTCGAGGGGGCGCACCGTGAAGTCACCCTCGAAAGGAAAGGTCGGCCAGGAGACGAAGTCGGGAAGTCCCTGGGATGAGCGGGTCGGGTCAGGCTGAGCAGGGGTGTCGTCGGCCACATCCGGACCTTAGCCCAGTCGCGCCACCTTGGACACACCGCAGGTGCGACCGGACTTCCGTCACCGTGACGTTTCTCCCGTGGGTGATCGGGTAGGCTGGAGATAAGTCAGTATTCGCCCCGAAATGCCCACCACATCGCGCACCCATCGAGCATCACCACTACAACACCAGATCCACGATAGACAGTCACCACCGCCGCCCCCGGACGCGAGCAGACTCCCGCTTCCCCACCCCGGCCGGCCCCCAAGCCCCGAACACAAAAGAGCCCCGGCGGCCGAAGCCAACCGGGACCCTCTCCTGCCAACCTTGCTCAGTCTTCGTCCGCCGGACGGTCCAGGCCGATCACGCCCACGATCCGCTCCAGGTCGTCCACAGTGGCGAACTCGATCGTGATCTTGCCCTTGCGCTTGCCGAGGTCCACCTTCACCTTGGTGTCGAACCGGTCGCACAGCTTCTCGGCCAGCTCGCTCAGCGCGGGCGCCCGGGGTACCGCGCGCCGCGCCGCCGGGCTCGCCTTCTTGGTTTCCTGCACGCCGAGCGACACCAGCTCCTCGGTGACCCGGACCGACAGGCCCTCGGCCACGATCCGCAGCGCCAGCGCCTCCTGGGCGTCCGCCGAGTCCAGGGACAGCAGTGCCCGCGCGTGCCCAGCCGTCAGGACGCCGGCCGCGACGCGGCGCTGCACCGACGGCGGCAGGTTCAGCAGCCGGATGGTGTTGGTGATCTGGGGGCGGCTGCGGCCGATCCGCTTCGACAGTTCCTCGTGGGTCGCGCCGAACTCTTCGAGCAGCTGCTGGTAGGCAGCGCCCTCTTCGAGCGGGTTCAGGTTGGCCCGGTGGATGTTCTCCAGCAGGGCGTCCCGGAGCAGCGCGTCGTCGGAGGTCTCCCGGATGATGGCCGGGATCGCGGTGAGCCCGATCGCCTGGGCGGACCGCCAGCGGCGCTCACCCATGATCAGCTCGTACTTGCCCTCCCCGGCTTCCCGGACGACGATCGGCTGGAGGAAGCCGACCTCACGGATCGAGGTCTTGAGCTCGTCGAGCGCCTCGTCGTCGAAGATCTGCCTGGGCTGCTTGGGGTTCGGCGTGATCGCGTCGATCGGCAGCTCACGGAACCGCGCTCCCGGTACCGGCGAAAGCTCTTCGGCCGCGACCGGCACGGCCTGGGCGGGCACAGCGGCCTGAGCCACAGAAACCGGGGCAGCGACCTCCTCGACCGAGGCGGAAGCGGTCTCCGGCGCGGGAGCCGGAGGCGCCGGTCGCTCAGCCTCGGCGACCGCCCCGGCGACGGGCCCGGAGGGGATCAGTGCGCCGAGTCCCCGGCCCAGTCCGCCCGGCCGTCGGTTGTTCTTCATGCGCCGCCTCCCAGCTTCGCCCCACGCTGCGCGATCTCCTGCGCCGCCTCGAAGTAACTCGTCGCGCCTCGTGAGCCCGGGTCGTAGGTCATCACGGACTGACCATAGCTAGGCGCCTCGGAAACTCGGACGTTTCTGGGGATAACCGCCTGAAGAACCTTGTCGGCGAAGTATCCGCGGACCTCCTGCTCGACCTGGTCGGCCAGCCGGGTCCGCTTGTCGTACATGGTGAGCAGGATGGTGGAGACCTCGATCCGCGGGTTCAGGTGCGCCTGGACGAGGTCGATGTTGCGGATCAGCTGGCCGAGACCCTCCAGCGCGTAGTACTCACACTGGATCGGGATCATGACCTCCTCGGCCGCGACGAGCGCGTTGACCGTCAGCAGGCCGAGCGAGGGCGGGCAGTCGATCAGGACGTAGTCCAGCTCCTCGGGATACGACTCGATCGCCCGCTTGAGCCGCGACTCCCGGGCCACGACGCTCACCAGCTCGATCTCGGCGCCGGCCAGGTCGATGGTCGCGGGCACACAGGCCAGGTTCGGGATGCCCTCGACCTGCTGGGTGACCTCCCACAACGGGACATTGTCAATCAAAGCATCGTAAATACTGGGCACTCCGGCGTGATGGTCCACGCCGAGCCCGGTCGAGGCGTTGCCCTGCGGGTCGAGGTCGATCACCAGCACCCGGTTGCCGTGCAGGGCCAGGGCAACCGCCACGTTGACCGTGGTGGTGGTCTTACCCACGCCGCCCTTCTGGTTCGCGATGCACATGACCCGGCGGTGGGCCGGGCGGGGCAGCAGGGCGTTGCCACCCGGGTTGAGCACCTTCACCGCCCGCTTGGCCTCCATCGCCAGCGGAAGATCATCGTCAATGTCGGTCGCGCTCGTTTCACGTGAAACATCCCCCATCCGGGGGTGCGGGATGTCGCTGGTTTCACGTGAAACATCGCCGTAGCTGTCGTCCTGCACCGTGTCCGCTCCGCTGGATTCGGCTCCCTGAGCCGCGGGCGACTCCGAATCTCCAGGTCTTCCGGAGGAGTCTGCACCGGATGGGGCCGGCACCGCGTCTCCGCCCGATCGGGGGGCGCTCGGCAAGCCTACGGGGACAGAGCCGTACTCGCCATCGGCGCCCGTACTCGAATCACGACCCGACAGCGAAGTGACAGGTTTCCGGCGGGAGTTTGCTGTGGACTGTCCGCCCTTGCGGGGGTCCATCGTGGTCTTACCGGATTTGCCCGATCGACCATCGCGCCCGGCCGCACCCCGAAGATCAACCCCATCATCCGGTACCGCGCCGTCCACGCCGGCGCCAGCCGGGCCCGCGTCCCTGGCGACGAAACCGCCGTCCCCGAAGTACCTCGGCGCCGGTGCGGAGCCGGACGCCCGCCGGACCTCGATCACCGGCTCGGGCGAGGAGAACGCCACCGCCGGGACGCCACCCTCGGCGCCGGACCCGGCCCCGGGACGCCCGCCAGGAGCCGGCGCACCCGGTACCGCACCGAACGGGGACCTGGTCACTCCCCGGCTCATCCGGCCGGACCGTACCTGCGTCTCGTCAGAGGTGGCGTTGCCGACCGACTCGCTCAGCCGGCCGTCGACGGCGCTGGGCGGCCGTCCTTGCTTTCGTTTCCGGCCCACCGCCATCAGCCCCCCTCGGCGTGTCTGTCACCGGCGTCGGAGCCGGCTGCCCCCTGCTGCGACGACTCGTTCCCTGACCACTTCCACCACGGTCGTGGGCGGCTCCACCAGGCCCTGCCCGCACGTGAGTACCCGGGCGGGCCCGCCGCCCAGCTTGCGCAGGACGTGCTGGTGCTCGGCGATCTCGTCCCCGGCTGACGAACCCTTCAACGCGAGCAGCCTGCCTCCGGCCGCGGCGAGCGGCAGGCACCAGCGGGCCAGCCGGTCGAGGGGTGCCACGGCACGGGCGGTGACCACGTCGGCGGGTGCCACGTCCACTTCCTCCGCCCGGCCCCGGGTCACGGTGACCCCGGTCAGGCGGAGCTGGCTGACCACCTCGTCCAGGAAGGCGGTCCGCCGGGCGAGCGGCTCCACCAGGGTCACCTGGAGATCTGGCCGGGCCACAGCCAGTACGATACCGGGCAAACCTGCCCCAGAGCCCACATCAATCACAGACGCGCCCAACGGGATCAGTTCCCCGAGGACGGCGCAGTTGAGCAGGTGACGTTCCCAGATCCTGGGTGCCTCACGCGGGCCGATCAGGCCACGGATCACGCCGTCGGTCGCGAGCAGCCGCGCGTACTCCTTGGCGGTGTCGAGCTGGTCTCCGAACACCTCGCTGGCGGCAGCGGCGAACTCCTCCGGCAGGCTGCCGTCAGCAGGCACCTCCGGGCTCTCGGCAGCGTCCGTGTTCTCTGCAGCGTCCGTGTTCTCTGCAGCGTCCGTGTTCTCGGCAGCGGAAGAACCCGAAAGCCCGGGCTCGGACGCCATCGCGTTCTCGTCCGGCCCGGGCGAAGTGCTCATCACTCCGGCAGGACGACGACGCGGCGAGCCGGCTCGACGCCTTCGGATTCGCTGCGCACACCGGCGGTCGCGGTGATCACGTCGTGCACGCACTTGCGCTCGAACGCGCTCATCGGCTCCAGCCGGAGGGCCTCACCGCTCTCCTTGACCTTGTCGATAGCGGTCTTGGCGATCGCGGCCAGCTCCTTGCGGCGGGCGTCGCGGAAGCCGCCGACGTCGACCAGCAGCCGGCTCGGGTGACCGGTCTGGTTGTAGACCGCCAGCCGGGCCAGCTCCTGCAGGGCCTCCAGGGTCGCGCCCCGCGGGCCGACCAGGCCGTCCAGCCCGTCACCGACGATCTCGACGAGCGGCCGGCCGTTCTGGACCACCTCGTCGATGTCCCCGTCGTAGTCGAGGATGTCGAGCAGCCCCTCGAGGTAGTCGGCCGCGATCTCGCTCTCCCGGAACAGCGCCTCCGGATCGGCCTGGACCTTGGCCGGCTTAGCGGCGGCCTCGGCGGCCGGTTCGGCCTGTGGCGTGCTCGTGTCGGTCACAGTGTTTATCTCCTACGTTCCGGCGGTTCGGCGCCCAACGCCAGTGGTCTGAAGTTCCTCGGCCCTGCTACCGCCGTGCCCCGCGCTTCTTGGGGTTGGCGGGCTTCACGCCGGGCTTCGGGGCCTCGACGGTGGTGGCGATCGGGGCTGCGGTCTTGGTCTTCTCGCCGACCTTCACGGTGGCAGGCGGCGGCGGGTACTTCTTCAGCACCCAGAACTGCTGGCCCAGGGAGAAGAGGTTGGTGGTGACCCAGTAGATGATCACGCCGATCGGGAACAGGTACCCGGAGATCAGCAGGGTGACCGGGATGCCGTAGAGCATCAGCCGCTGGATCATCTTCTGCTGCGGGTCCTCCGACCATCCGGTCTTGAGGATCATCTGACGGCTGGTCAGGTACGTCGTGACCATCATCGTCAGGATCAGCAGGCCCGACACGATCTTCACTGTCGTGGTGCTGGCGCCCCAGGCGGCGAGCTCACCGGCCGTCGAGCCGAACTTCGCGGAGATCGGCGCGCCGAGCAGCTGGGCGTCGGCTGCGCTCTTGAACTGGGCGTCGGTCCAGCCGTACAGCGTCGTGAGGTTGTTGTCCGGGGTGATCCGGCGCAGGACGTGCAGCAGGCCGAGGAAGACCGGCATCTGGAGCAGCAGGGGGAGGCAGCCCATCAGCGGGTTGGCCTTCTCCTTGCGGTAGAGCTCCATCAGCTCACGCTGGAGGGTCTCCTTGTCGCCCTTGTGCTTGGCCTGGAGTTCCTTGACCTTGGGCTGGATGGCCTGCATGGCCCGCTGGGAGCGGATCTGCTTCACGAACAGCGGGAAGAGCAGGATCCGGACGGTGATCACCAGGAAGACGATGGCGAGGATCCAGGACCAGTTCGTGCCGATCACCTTGGTGGCGGGCACACCGATGCCGTCCCAGAGCTCGTGCCAGCGCAGGAGCAGCCACGAGATGCCCCAGTAGATCCAGTCGAGACTCACGTCACGGCTCCAGTCGCATCGCCAGGGTGGCGGCCGCCCGGCAGGGGCACCGGGTCATAGCCGCCTGGGTGGAATGGTTGGCAGCGCAGCAGCCGCCAGAGCGTCAGCCGGATCCCCCGCAAGGCACCGTGCGTAGCCAACGCCTCCAGAGCGTAGGCACTACAGGACGGGTGGAACCGGCAGCGCGCCGGCAGCGCCGGGCTTACCCATCGACGGTACGCGACGATCGGGAAAGCCAGTAAACGGGCTGCGAATGTCGTGGGAAACGGCACGGCGGCCATCACGCGCCTCCTCGCTGCCTGCGCGGCGCCTGTGCCGCGGCGAGCGCCTCGTCGAGATCAACACCCATCTTCTCGTACGAGCGGGCCGCGGCGCTCGGCAGCGCCCGCACGACGAGCGAGCTGCCGGGCGGCAGGCCCTCCAGCCGGGAGCCGACCAGGGCGCGCAGCCGCCGCTTGACCTTGTTACGGGTCACGGCGTTGCCGACGGCTTTGGACACGACGAAACCCGCCCGGGGCACTGGGAGGCCCTCCGGGCGGGTTTCCGACGCTGGCGATACTGCTTCCGGCTCTGGCGCGGGCGCCAGGTGCACGACGAGCGAGCCCCGGCTGGCCTTGCGGCCAGAGCGGACGGTCACGCTGAACTCGGCGCGGCGGCGCAGCCTGGATGCGGCGGGCAGCACTACACGGCTCAGCAGACCGGTCGCAGGACCTAGGCGGAGAGGGTCTTGCGGCCCTTGCCCCGGCGGGCGGACAGGATGGCACGGCCGGCCCGGGTGCTCATGCGCAGCCGGAAGCCGTGGGTCTTGGCGCGCCGGCGGTTGTTCGGCTGGAAGGTGCGCTTGCTCACGTCACGGGCTCCGTAGTCTTGAGTACTTCAGAAACAGGTGCGGGCATGCCGCGCCGACCAGCATAGCCCAGGGTCGAAGTCACCGACCCTTCAGGGTAGGGCGCTGGCCAGGTGTTGTGCCTCACCGGGATGTGCGAACACGCCGGTCTCCGGCCAGTTTTCCACAGGCTCGGCCCTGTTGTGGCACCGGTACGGAGCCTGTGGAAAACTCATCACTCGCAAGTCAACACCAGGTATTCAACCCAGGGAGGCGCGGCCGTGACCGACAATCCGGTCGACCTCGCGACGGTGTGGACCTCGGCGACGGACGAGCTCTCCGACGGCCTGATCTCACCACAGCAGCGGGCGTATCTGCGGCTCACCAGGCTCCGCGCCCTGGTGGAGGACACTGCTCTGATCTCCGTCCCCGACACCTTCACCCGGGACGTCATCGAGACCAAGCTCCGGCCGGCCATCACCGAGGCGCTGTCCCGCAGGCTGGGCCGCCCGATCCAGGTGGCCGTGACCGTCCGCCCGCCGGACCCGGCCTCGGCTCCCGACCAGGCCCAGGCGGCTCCCGCGCCGGTCACCTCTTCTCCTGTGCTTCCCGGTGCCCCGGCCGCGGCACCGGTTCCAGTTCCGCCGGTCTACGAGGCTCCGGTGCCGATGGCCCCGCCGGTCGTGCCCGACCCGGCTCCGATGCCGCACGCCGTCCAGGCCGCCCCGGTCAACCCGGCAGGGTTGCTGCCGTTCGACCCGGCGCCCAGCCAGGCCGCGGTGACCGAGCAGCCGAGCCCGTCCCGTGCGCGGCGTACCCGGCGGCCAGACGCCCCGGTGTCGCACGTGGACGGCCAGCCCCAGGCCGTGGCGCTGCCCGGCCTGACGAACCCGGTCGAGTACGACCAGGTCATCGCGAACCACGCCACGGCCGACGCGCTGGAGGCCGAGCGGCGCGGCCCGGCAGCCCTGGAGGGTGCCGCGGGCGGCAAGCCACCGATCAGTACCGCTGGCAGCGCCCAGTCCGCCGCCGCCCGGGCCGCCGACGCCCCGCATCCCGGCGACTACGTCCGCCGCAACGCCGGCCGGGACCCGAAGGCCGACAACGGGCTGTCCCGGCTCAACCCGAAGTACATGTTCGAGACGTTCGTGATCGGCTCGTCGAACCGGTTCGCGCACGCCGCGGCGGTCGCCGTGTCGGAGTCGCCGGCCAAGGCGTACAACCCGCTGTTCATCTACGGGCACTCCGGGCTGGGCAAGACCCACCTGCTGCACGCGATCGGGCACTACTCCGTGACCCTCGGCAACGCGCGGTCCGTCCGCTACGTGTCCACCGAGGAATTCACCAACGACTTCATCAACTCGCTGCGGGACGACAAGACGAGCGCGTTCCAGCGCCGGTACCGCGACGTGGACATCCTCCTGATCGACGACATCCAGTTCCTGGAGAACCGGGAACGGACCCAGGAGGAGTTCTTCCACACCTTCAACACGCTCCACAACGCGAACAAGCAGATCGTGATCACCTCCGACCGCTCGCCGCGCCAGCTGGCGACCCTGGAGGACCGGCTGCGTACCCGCTTCGAGTGGGGCCTGCTCGCCGACATCCAGATGCCCGACCTGGAGACGAGGATCGCGATCCTCCAGAAGAAGGCGGCACAGGAGCGGCTGTACGCCCCGCCGGAGGTACTGGAGTTCATCGCCTCCCAGATCTCCTCGTCGATCCGGGAGCTGGAGGGCGCGCTGATCCGGGTGACGGCCTTCGCCAGCCTGAACCGGACGTCGGTCGAGCTGCACCTCGCGGAGGAGGTCCTGCGGGACCTGATCCCGGAGGGCGAGGGCCCGGAGCTCTCGGCCGACCAGATCATGCACGAGACCGCCGAGTACTTCGGGGTGACCGTGGAGGACCTGCGCGGCCACTCGCGCTCCCGGCTGCTGGTCGGGGCCCGCCAGGTCGCCATGTACCTGTGCAGAGAGCTGACCGACCTCTCACTGCCCCGGATCGGGGCGGCGTTCGGCGGCCGGGACCATACGACGGTGATGCACGCCGACCGGAAGGTCAGGCAGCAGATGGCCGAGCGGCGCTCGCTGTACAACCAGATCGCCGAGCTGACCAACCGCATCAAGCTCCAGGCTCCGTGATGGGCACGGCACAAGGCGAAGGCTGCCGAGTGCCGGAGAGGCCCCAGACGGACACCACGAGCCCCATCCGCACCTCCGGCACCCGTGCCGTCGAGCGGTCCGGGCGTCGGCTGTGGACGGTGGCCGGTTCACGTTTCCCGCGCATTCGATCCACGTACACCTATGGGTTGAAGATCGCTGTTCCACAGCCTGTGGATAACTCTGTGGACAACCCTGTGGATAGCCTGTGGATAACCCTCAAGATCTGTGGAAAACAGCGGGGTTTCTGTGGACAACCTTGTGGACAGTGTTATCCACAGATTGGGGAAAACCCTGTGGATATCCTGTGGATAACTAGCCGTTTCCTGTGGACAGATTGTGGACAACGGAGGGCCTGTGGAAAAACCCCTAGGTTCTCCACAGGTTCGTCCACAGGTTATCCACATGGCATCGACGCTTCTCACCTGGGAAAACGTGAGTTATCCACAGTATCCACAGGACCGACTACTACTACGAGTACTTCTCTAAAGAAGAAAAAGATCAAGAACGGGCTGGGGAAAAGCTGTGGAGAACCGCTCTCCGCGCCTGCGCAGCCAAGCTATCCAAGGCAATCGATGAAGGGGGCAGCATGAAGTTCCGGGTAGAGCGAGACGCGCTCGCCGAGGCAGTGGCGTGGACAGCCAAGAGCCTGCCGAACCGCCCGCCGGTTCCGGTGCTCGCCGGTGTGCTGCTGCGGGTCGCCGACGGCCACCTGACGGTGTCCGGCTTCGACTACGAGGTGTCCAGCCAGGTGCGGGTCCTGGTGAACGCCGAGTCCGACGGCGTGACCCTGGTGTCCGGCCGCCTGCTCGCCGAGATCACCAAGGCGCTCCCGGCCAAGCCGGTCGACGTGGCTGCTGTCGGCTCGCATCTGGAGCTGACCTGTGGCAGCGCCAGGTTCACCCTGCCGACCATGCCGGTCGAGGACTACCCCACCCTGCCGGAGATGCCTCCTACGGCCGGTCAGATCGACGCTGCGGCCTTCGCGGCCGCTGTCGCACAGGTCGCCATAGCCGCGGGCCGTGACGACACCCTGCCGATGATGACGGGCGTCCGGCTGGAGTTCGAGGGCGAGACGCTCACGATGCTCACGACCGACCGGTTCCGGCTTGCGCTGCGCGAGCTGACCTGGAGCCCGGCGGAGCCCGGTGCGAGCTTCCAGGCGCTCGTACCGGCGCGGACGCTGGCCGACACCGCCAAGACGCTCGGCCCGCTCGGTGGCAACGTGACCATCGCGCTCGCGGCCGACGGCGTCGGCGAGGGCATGATCGGTTTCGCTGGCGAGGGCCGGCGCGCCACCAGCCGCCTGCTGGACGGCGACTACCCGAAGCTGCGGTCGCTGTTCCCTGACGCGTACAACGCCCAGGCGCGGGTCAAGGCCTCGTCGCTGGTCGAGGTGGTCAAGCGTGTCGCACTGGTGGCGGAGCGCTCCACTCCGGTCCGGCTCAGTTTCAGCGAGGACGGCCTGGTCGTCGAGGCCGGCGGTACCGAGGACGCGCGGGCGAGCGAGGCGCTGGAGTGTGAGTACTCCGGCGAGGCGATGACGATCGCGTTCAACCACCAGTTCCTGCTCGACGGCCTGTCGGTGCTGGACGGGCCGGTCGCGGTGCTGTCGTTCACGAACCCGATGAAGCCAGCCGTGCTGTCGGCGAGCGCCGAGGACGGCAACTCCGACGCCGACGCTAAGGCCGCCTACCGGTACCTGCTGATGCCGATCAGGCTCAACTCGTAGCCGGCTGGGCGTGCGGGCTGCCTGTGGTCGTGGGAGGGCTGCCGGGGGACGTGGGTTCCCCGGCAGCCTCACGCAGCGGGTACAAAAATAAAGATCTTGATTTGGGGCTGGGGTAAAACAGCGCTTCTGGCGCTGTAACAGCGATCTAGCGACCTCGCTCCGCGCGGGCAGAGGGCAGGGCTAGGCTCTGTGGGCGGATCACTGCCAAGGGAACTGCTGAGGGGGCGGACATGCAGCTCGGGCTGGTCGGACTCGGGAAGATGGGCGGCAACATGCGCGAGCGGCTCCGCCGCGCCGGGCACGACGTCGTCGGCTACGACCGCAACGCCGAGATCTCCGACGTCGCCAGCCTCGCCGAGATGGTGCAGAAGCTCGCGGCCCCGCGTGCCGTGTGGGTGATGGTCCCGCACGGCGACCCGACCCGGCAGACCGTCGAGGAGCTGCGCGAGCTGCTGGACGATGGCGACATCGTCATCGACGGCGGTAACTCCCGCTTCACCGAAGACGAGGCCAACGCCGCCCACCTGGCCACCAAGGGCATCGGCTACATCGACGCCGGCGTGTCCGGCGGCGTGTGGGGCCTGGAGAACGGGTACGCGCTGATGGTCGGCGGTTCCGACGCCGACGTCGCCCGGCTGATGCCGATCTTCGAGGCGCTCAAGCCCGCCGGTGACTCCGGCTTCGTGCACGCCGGCAAGGTCGGCGCCGGGCACTACGCGAAGATGGTGCACAACGGTATCGAGTACGGCCTGATGCACGCCTACGCCGAGGGCTACGAGCTGCTCGCCGCCTCCGAGCACGTCACCAACGTCCCCGAGGTGTTCGCCTCGTGGCGCGAGGGCACCGTCGTCCGCTCCTGGCTGCTGGACCTGCTGGTCAACGCCCTCCAGGAAGACCCGGAGCTGGCAGGCATCAAGGGCTACGCCGCCGACTCCGGCGAGGGCCGCTGGACCGTCGAGGAAGCCATCCGGCTCGGCGTGCCGCTGCACGTGATCTCCGCTTCGCTGTTCGCCAGGTTCGCCTCCCGCCAGGACGACTCCCCGGCGATGAAGGCCGTCGCCGCGCTGCGCAACCAGTTCGGCGGCCACGCGGTGAAGAGCTCCTGACTTGCACGCCCGGCATCTCGAACTCATCGACTTCCGTAGCTACGAGAAGCTGACGATCGAGCTGGAGGCCGGGCCGAGCGTGTTCGTCGGCCCCAACGGCCAGGGCAAGACCAACCTGCTGGAGGCCCTGGGCTACGTCGCGACGCTCGGCTCGCACCGGGTCGCCGCCGACGCGCCGCTGGTCAGGTCGGGCGCCGAACGGGCCATCGTCAGGTCAACGGTGGTCAACGACGCCCGCGAGCTGCTGGTCGAGCTGGAGATCGTGCCAGGCAAGGCCAACCGCGCCAGGCTCAACCGCGCGCCGGCCACCAGGCCACGAGACATCCTCGGCGCGCTGCGGATGGTGCTCTTCGCACCAGAAGACCTCTCCCTGGTACGCGGTGACCCGGCCGAGCGCCGCCGCTTCCTCGACGAGCTGCTCGTCGCCCGGCAGCCGCGCTACGCCGGCGTCCGCTCCGACTACGAGCGGGTCGTCAAACAGCGCAACGCTCTGCTGCGCACGGCGTACCTGTCGCGGAAGACGGGTGCCGGTTCGCGCGACCTGTCCACACTGGACGTCTGGGACAACCACCTCGCCCAGCACGGCGCCGAGCTGCTGGCCGGGCGGCTGGAGCTGGCCGCGGAGCTGCGCGCGCCGATGTCCAGGGCGTACGAGGCGGTCAGTCAGGGCAAGGGGCACGCAGACATGGCGTACTCGTCGAGCCTCGGCGATGACCTGCCCGCCGCCAACCGCAGCCTCCTGACGGCCCAGCTGCTGGAGGCCCTGGCCCAGGCGCGTACCCAGGAGATCGAGCGCGGCGTGACCCTCGTCGGCCCGCACCGCGACGAGCTGAAGCTGACGCTGGGCGACCTGCCGGTCAAGGGGTACGCGAGTCACGGCGAGAGCTGGTCGTACGCCCTGGCGATGCGCCTCGCCAGCTTCGACCTGCTCCGGGCCGGCGGGATCGAGCCGATCCTCGCGCTCGACGACGTCTTCGCCGAACTCGACACCGGCCGCCGCGAACGCCTCGCCGAGCTGGTGTCCACGGCCGAGCAGACCCTCGTGACCTGCGCCGTGGCCGGTGACGTGCCCGCGGCGTTGCAGGGCGCGCGCTACGACGTCCACGAGGGCGAGGTCCGGCGTGTCCTCTGACCCTTCCTCCTCGCCCGGTCCTGCGCGCGGCGCGGAGCCGCTGCGCGGGCCGGATCTGGCCCGGGCGGCGCTGGACGCCGCCCAGAAGCGGGCCGTCGCGCGCAAGACAGCCCAGAAGCAGGCCGGGCTGCCGCCGGAGCGGCGCAAGCGCGGGTACACGGCAGCGGGGCCAGACCCGCGTGACCCGCAGCTGCTCGGCTCGCTGCTCGGCAAGCTGATCAAGTCGCGCGGCTGGCAGCGGCCCAGCGCCGAGGCCAGGGTCTTCGGCGAGTGGTCCCGCGTCGTCGGGCCGGAGATCGCCGCGCACTGCAAGCCGGTCAAGCTCGACAACGGTGAGCTGACGATCGAGGCGGAGTCGACGGCCTGGGCCACCCAGCTCCGGCTGATCGCCGCCAAGCTGGTCGCCCAGATCGGCAGGGAGACCGGGCACAACGTCGTCCGCCGGATCAACGTGCACGGGCCGAGCACCGGCCGCGGGTACCAGGGGCCGCGCTGGGTGCGTGACCGGCCGGGGCCGCGTGACCAGTACGAATAACTCTTGATCACTCCGTCGGGTGGCCGACAGCGGGTCTTGACCCGGGCGGTGATCCTGAGCCCATGAGAATCACCACGCTGCTGTGCTTCATGATCATGGGCGTTGGCGTCCTCGTGGCTGTCGCCATCGCGATCGCCGCCGTCTCCCGGTCCGGCTCGTCCCGGCCGCGCCCAGGCAAGGGCGGGCCGTGGCAGCAGGGCCACCCCGGGTACGGCCACGGGCACCACCACAGCTCCGACAGCGGGGGCCAGGTGCAGTACTACGAGCAGCAGCCCTACTCCTACGACTCGGGCCCGTCGTCCTCGTGGGGTGACTCGGGCTCCAGTTCGGGTGGTTCGTGGTCGGATTCGGGCTCTTCGTCCTCATCCTCGGACTCGGGTTCGTCCTCATCGTCTTCCTCGTCGGATTAGCGTAGTTTCACCCGTGCCGGGCCCGGCATACCCCCGCCGGGCCAACCGAGCCCTGATTAGCCACCCGCCGCACCAGCCGCGCGGGTTGCGTGGGGGGATGCCAACCTGGGGCCGTCATCGGCGCTACGGCGACTTCAGGCCGTCTGGTGCATGTTCTGTCGGTGGGCCGAAGTAGGATTACCGCGAAGCAGCCGATCAGATCCGCGCGTACGGGCGTCGGGGGTGCCCAGCGCCCATGTCGACGCCGTGCCCGTGCCGACTGCCGTCCAGCAGCGTTGGGCGGAGAAAGCGACCGAGGGTGGCAGCGCCGAAGCAACAGCAAGACAGTTACAGCGCCAGTTCACTGACCGTGCTGGAGGGCCTTGAGGCCGTCCGCAAGCGGCCGGGTATGTACATCGGCTCCACCGGTGAGCGGGGCCTGCACCACCTCGTGTGGGAGGTGGTCGACAACTCCGTCGACGAGGCGCTCGCGGGCATCTGCGACACGATCGTCGTGACCCTGCTGCCGACCGGCGGCGTCCGCGTGATCGACAACGGCCGTGGTATTCCGGTCGACCTGCACCCCAAGCTCAAGAAGTCGGGTGTCGAGGTCGCGCTGACGATCCTGCACGCCGGCGGCAAGTTCGACGGCGACGCCTACAAGGTCTCCGGTGGTCTGCACGGCGTGGGTATCTCCGTCGTGAACGCGCTGTCCACCGAGGTCAAGGTGACCGTCAAGAAGAACGGCCACGTCTGGCGGCAGGACTTCCGCAACTCCAAGGCTGTGGCCGACCTGGTCAAGGGCGAGCCGACCAACGAGCACGGCACCACGATCGAGTTCATTCCCGACCCGGCCATCTTCGAGACCGTGGTTTACAACTTCGAGACCATCTACCGCCGCCTCCAGGAGATGGCCTTCCTCAACCGGGGCCTGACGATCGTCCTGCGTGACGAGCGCCCGGAGAACGAGGAAGAGAAGCGGGAGGTCGTCTTCTGCTACAAGGGCGGCATCTCCGACTTCGTCCGGCACCTCAACGCCAGCAAGAACCCGATCCACAAGTCCGTGGTCGAGTTCAGCGCCGAGGTCGAGGGCATGTCCCTCGAGGTCGCCATGCAGTGGAACGAGTCGTACGGCGAGAGCGTCTACACCTTCGCCAACACGATCAACACGCACGAGGGTGGCACGCACGAGGAGGGCTTCCGCGCCGCGCTGACCACGATCGTCAACAAGTACGGCGTGGAGAAGAAGTTCCTCAAGGCCGACGAGAAGCTGACCGGTGAGGACATCCGCGAGGGTCTCGCGGCGATCATCTCGGTGAAGCTGGCCAACCCGCAGTTCGAGGGCCAGACGAAGACCAAGCTCGGCAACACCGAGATGAAGAGCTTCGTGCAGAAGGCCTGCAACGAGTGGATGGTCGACTGGTTCGAGCGCAACCCGTCGGAGGCCAAGACGATCATCGTCAAGGCTTCCCAGGCGGCCCGGGCGCGCGTCGCGGCCCAGCAGGCCCGCAAGCTGGCCCGCCGCAAGAGCCTGCTGGAGTCCGGCTCGATGCCGGGCAAGCTGGCCGACTGCCAGTCCACCGACCCGCGGCTGTCGGAGATCTTCATCGTCGAGGGTGACTCGGCCGGCGGCTCGGCCAAGCAGGGCCGTGACCCGAAGATCCAGGCCATCCTGCCGATCCGCGGCAAGATTCTGAACGTCGAGAAGGCGCGCATCGACAAGGCGCTGAAGAACAACGAGGTCCAGGCGCTGGTGACCGCGCTCGGCACCGGTATCCACGACGACTTCGATGCCGAGAAGCTGCGGTACCACAAGATCGTGCTGATGGCCGACGCCGACGTGGACGGCCAGCACATCAACACGCTGCTGCTCACCCTGCTGTTCCGCTTCATGCGCCCGCTGGTCGAGCTGGGGCACGTGTACCTGGCCCAGCCGCCGCTGTACAAGATCAAGTGGAACAAGAAGGGCGACGACATCCAGTACGCGTTCTCCGACCGGGAGCGCGACGGGCTGATCAAG
This sequence comes from Longispora albida DSM 44784, assembly GCF_000379825.1. Classification (GTDB taxonomy): domain Bacteria; phylum Actinomycetota; class Actinomycetes; order Mycobacteriales; family Micromonosporaceae; genus Longispora; species Longispora albida. Next base: position 184,815 of record NZ_KB903815.1, on the reverse strand, counting down.
CTCCGCCAGGAGTCGAAGCCGAACGCGAAGCCCGACGAGATCCAGCGCAACAAGGGTCTGGGCGAGATGAACTACCACGAACTCTGGGAAACCACGATGAACCCGGCGACCCGCACGCTCCTCCAGATCACTTTGGACGATGCTGCAACCGCCGACGAGCTGTTCAGCGTGTTGATGGGTGAGGACGTGGAATCGCGCCGGAGCTTCATCCAGCGCAACGCCAAAGACGTCCGGTTCCTGGACATCTGAGCCGACCTCACTAGCGAGAAGGGTTACCTGTGACGGAGACGAGCACGCCGCCCGGCGGCGGCGAGCGTATCGACCTGGTCGGCATCGAAGTGGAGATGCAGCGTTCCTACCTCGACTACGCGATGAGCGTGATCGTTGGCCGGGCGCTGCCGGATGTCCGCGACGGCCTCAAGCCTGTTCACCGCAAGATCCTGTACGCCATGTTCGACTCCGGCTACCGGCCGGAGCGCGGCTTCGTGAAGTGCTCCCGCGTCGTCGGTGACGTGATGGGCCAGTACCACCCGCACGGCGACAGCTCGATCTACGACGCCCTGGTCCGGATGGCCCAGCCCTGGTCGCTGCGGTACCCGCTGATCGACAGCCACGGCAACTTCGGCTCGCCGGGCAACGACCCGCCGGCCGCCATGCGGTACACCGAGGCCAAGCTCGACCCGCTGGCGATGGAGATGCTGCGCGACATCGACGAGGACACCGTCGACTTCTCGCCGAACTACGACGGCCGGGCCACCGAGCCGGACGTCCTGCCATCGCGTATCCCGAACCTGCTGGTCAACGGCTCCGAGGGCATCGCGGTCGGCATGGCCACCAAGATCCCGCCGCACAACCTGCGCGAGGTCGGCAAGGCCGTGCAGTGGTGCCTGGACCACCCGGAGGCCGACGAGGCCGAGACCCTCGACGAGCTGATCAAGATCGTGCAGGGGCCGGACTTCCCGACCTACGGCCTGATCGTCGGCCGGCAGAGCATCGAGGACGCGTACCGGACGGGCCGCGGCTCGATCCGGATGCGCGCGGTCGTCGAGGTCGAGGAAGACGCCCGTGGCCGGTCGGTGCTGGTGGTCACCGAGCTGCCGTACCAGGTCAACCCGGACAACCTCGCCGAGCGGATCGCCGACCTGATCAAGGACGGCAAGCTGACCGGCATCGCCGACATCCGCGACGAGTCCAGCGGCCGTACCGGCATGCGGATCGTGATCGTGCTCAAGCGCGACGCGGTGGCGAAGGTCGTGCTGAACAACCTGTACAAGCACACGCAGCTGCAGGAGACGTTCGGCGCGAACATGCTGGCCCTGGTCGACGGGGTGCCCAGGACGCTGAACCTGGCCCAGTTCCTCCGGCACTACGTCGCCCACCAGCTCGAGGTCATCGTCCGCCGCACGCAGTACCGCCTGCGTAAGGCCGAGGAGCGCGCGCACATCCTGCGTGGCCTGGTGAAGGCCCTCGACATGCTGGACGAGGTCATCGCCCTCATCCGCCGGTCGATGAGCACCGAGGAGGCCCGCACGGGCCTGATGGGGCTGCTCACTGTCGACGAGATCCAGGCGACAGCGATCCTCGACATGCAGCTCCGCCGCCTCGCGGCCCTGGAGCGGCAGAAGATCATCGACGAGCTCGCCAAGATCGAGCTGGAGATCGCGGACCTGCTCGACATCCTGGCCAAGCCGGAGCGCCAGCGGAACATCGTCGGCGAGGAGCTCGCCGAGATCGTGGCCAAGTGGGGCGACGACCGGCGGACGAAGATCGTGCCGTTCGACGGCGAGGTCTCGATGGAGGACCTGATCGCCCGCGAGGACGTGGTCGTGACGATCACCCGCACCGGGTACGCCAAGCGGACCAAGGTCGACCTCTACCGTTCGCAGAAGCGCGGCGGCAAGGGCGTCAGCGGCGCCACGCTCCGCCAGGACGACATCGTCAGCCACTTCTTCGTCTGCTCCACCCACGACTGGGTCCTGTTCTTCACGAACAAGGGCCGGGTGTACCGGGCCAAGGCCTACGAGCTGCCCGAGGCATCCCGGGTCGCCAAGGGCCAGCACGTGGCGAACCTGCTGGCCTTCCAGCCGGAGGAGACGATCGCCCAGATCATCGAGATCCCCAACTACCAGGTCGCTCCGTACCTGGTGCTGGCGACGAAGGCCGGCCTGGTGAAGAAGACCAAGCTGGAGGACTTCGACTCCAACCGCTCGGGTGGCGTGATCGGCATCAACCTCAAGGACGACGACGAGCTCGTCGCGGCTCAGCTGGTCTCGCAGGACGACGACCTGCTCCTGGTCAGCAAGCACGCCCAGGCGATCCGCTTCCAGGCCACCGACGAGGCGCTGCGCCCGATGGGCCGGGCCACGTCCGGCGTGATCGGCATGCGGTTCGGCGACGGCGACGAGCTGCTGGCGATGGAGGTCGCCCGGGAGGGCTCCGACATCCTGGTGGTCACCGACGGCGGCTTCGCCAAGCGCACCCCCATCGAGGAGTACCCGGTGCAGGGCCGCGGCGGCAAGGGCGTGCTCACCGCCAAGATCACCTCGAAGCGGGGTGGCCTGGTGGGCGCACTCTCCGTCGAACCGGACAACGAGCTGTTCGCCATCACGTCGAACGGCGGAGTGATCCGGACTCCCGTGAAGCCTGTGCGCCGGACGCGGGATCGGAACACAATGGGTGTCAAGTTGATGGAACTCCCAGACGGTGTGACGATCGTGGCTGTTGCCCGTAATGCCGACGAGCCGGACGAACAGGAATAGCCGATGACGGAGACACAGGCGAAGAACTCGACGCCGGCCGGGCCTTCGGGGGGCGGTCCGGATGGTGCTGCCGTGCAGAGCGCGGCTGGTCGCGCGGCGGTTGGGCGCGCCACAGTCCCCGGAGAGGCGCAACCTTCGGCGCCGAAGTTCACCCGTCCGCCGGGTATGAACCCGCCGCCGGACAGCCTGCCAGCCACCGGGGTCGCGGCTTCCGCCGCGGTCGCTGCGGCCCGGCCGACGGCTGTCCAGCCCGCCGTTCAGGAGGCGCCAGTGACCGCCACAGCGAAGGTCGCCGTGGCGGCGGCCCCGATCCCGGCTGGGACGAAGGGGCAGGTCGCCGAGGCTGTCCGGGCGGCACGGGCCACCGTGTCCGCCGCGGCCTCACGTGGCCCGCGCCGGGCGCGACTGCACCTGAAGCGGATCGACCCCTGGTCGGTCATGAAGTTCTCGTTCGCGGTCTCCGTCGTGCTCTTCATCGTCATGGTGGTCGCCACGGCCGTGCTGTACCTGGCGCTGGACGCGATGGGCGTCTTCGACAGCGTGAACACCACTCTCGGCAACCTGATCGGCTCGGCTGGCGAGAACAAGGAGTCGGCATTCAAGATCACGGCTCTGGGTGTGATCGGCACGTCGGCCGTCCTGGGCGTGGTGAACATGGTGCTGTTCACGGCACTGTCCACTCTGGCCGCGTTCATCTACAACGTGTGCGCGGACCTGGTGGGTGGCGTCGAGCTGACGCTCTCCGAGAAGGAGTAGCGGAAGCTCGGATGGTGGTGTGCCCCTAGCGGTACACAGAGGACGAAGGAAGCGCCGTATCCCGGGTCGGCCGGGGTGCGGCGCTTCTCGTTGTCCTGGTGCCTCTTGTTGTGTGGTGGCACGGGGCGTGCGGGTCAGACCAGGGACTTGCTGAAGCAGACGCTGGTGGTGCTGCCGGCGTAGTGGCCGAACAGCGGGATCTCGGCGTATCCGGCCGTCGTGTACAGCCCGATCGCCTCCGCCTGCCGGGTACCGGTCTCCAGGCTGAGGGTGTGGTGCCCCTCGGCGCGCGCCAGGTCCTCCAGGGCCGCCAGGAGCCGCCGTGCGAGGCCACGGCCGCGGTGGGCGGGGTGAACGAACATCCGCTTGAGTTCGGCGTGTGTGGGCGTTGTGGGCGGGTTGAGCGGTGCTGGTGCTGGTGCTGGCGGCGCAGGCTGTGCAGGGGCCGCCGGGAGGGTCTGGATGGCTCCGCAGGCGATCGGCTGGCCCTCGGTGGTGTACGCGACCAGGTACCGGGCCGTGTCGTCCAGCGGGTACCCGCCTGCTTCCTCGTCTGGCAGGTACCTGGCGGCGATCTCGGCCTGCTGTGCAGTGGTGAGCGCGACGACGTCCGGGTCGGCGGCGGTGGCCGGCTTGAGGATCATGCGCGGACGGTAGGCGGGGCGTGTGCCGGGGATGTTTCGGAGCGGTTTCCAGCCGGGGCTCCGAGCGGTGCGACGACCGGGGCCGGGGTGGCCGGCGGGTGGGCGCTGGCTGGTCGCGGGGCGGTTGTGGGCTGGGGTTTCAGGTGGGCGGGCCCCCGATTTTGGGTGTCGGGAGGGTGTGGGGTAAAGTTCGTTCTCGCGTGTCACGGGGCTATAGCTCAGTCGGTTAGAGCGCAGAGCTGATAACTCTGAGGTCGCTGGTTCGATTCCAGCTAGCCCCACCAACAGCACCAAGAGCAAGACCCATAGATAGATCCAACCGCTCGATGCTTAGGGAGATTCACCCGATGCTGAAGAAGCTGATCATCATCGCGGGGATCATCGGTGCCGCAGCCTTCGTGGTGAAGAAGGTCAAGGACGCCAACGACGAGCGTGCCCTGTGGCACGAGGCGACCACGGCTCCCGACCTCCGATAGGTTCCGCAAGGCCTGCGCGATCCGGCTGGCTGAGTCAGACTGCTGGGTCGCCGGGTCTCGTTACCGGGTACGGCCTGACGATCGTCCTGGCCGTGATGGTTCGGTGAGGCGGTAGTCTGATTGGCTGCCGGGACTTTGCCAGGGCCGAGCCTCGCGAGAGGTGAGACCGGAGCGCGCAGAGGTAGTGTTGCGCGTGGTGCGGTAAGGCTGGCACGGGTGGAGCAAGACTCGGGGACGTAGCTCAATTGGCAGAGCACCGCCTTTGCAAGGCGGGGGTTAGGGGTTCGATTCCCCTCGTCTCCACCAGGTAATACTCTTCTCGATCATGGTCGAGTTGTAGCCAGCCGTGTAGCCTATGGCCCGGTCAGACGCCGTACACATCGCCGCGCAGCCGGATCGCCAGGACATACACCGTCCGCTTCTTCTCATCGATCCGGTACACGACCCGGTACGTCCCGAGGTGCGCCGACCGCTTCCCCTCGTACGGACCCTCCAGCTCACCGCCAAGCCGATGCGGGTTGTACGGCAGCCGGTCCGTGATGAACGCCAGCGCCGCCCACGCGACGGGCTCTGGAAGAGTCTTCTCCAGAGCCCGCTGAGCCGGGCCAGTGATCTCCACGGCCCACTTCTCCTCGCTCACGCGCCACCCCGCCGACTCGCCAGCATCCGCTTCCGCATCTCCTCAGCGCTGACAGTCCGGCCAGCAGTGACGTCTTCCTCAGCCTCCGCGATGTCCGCCTGAGCACCAGGATCACGGAGCAGCGCGATCGTCTCCCGGAGCGCCACCAGCTCATCGTGGGAGACCAGCACCGCAGCAGGTTCGCCGTTGCGGGTGATCTCCACATGGTCATGGGTCGTCGCGACGGCTGCCACAAGCTCGGACAGCCGCGCCTTCGCATCAGTGACCGTCATTGTCATTGTCATAGTCCGAATTCTAGTCCGATGGCGGATGAGCTGCCAAGACTCGGCTATGCCAGGTTGCCGAGAGCCTGATCGATGCCCTTTGCGGCTTCCCGAGCCCGAGGAGCCAGCACGTGCCCGTACAGGTCAGCCGTCAGCCTGATCGTGGAATGCCCCAGAAGATCCATGACCGTCCGAAGCTCCTCGCCAGCATCGAGCAGGAACGTGGCGAAGGCGTGCCGCAGGTCGTGAAGGTCGAGCCAGTCCAGCCCGGCCGCCGCCCTGTACTTCTCGAACCGCCGGTTGACGTTGCGCGGCTCCATCGGCTTGCCGAGAGTATTCGGGAACACCAGGTCATACTCCGGTTTCCACGCCTCACCAGCGGCCAGCCGTTCCTCAGCCAGCCGGGCCTTCTGCCGACGCAGAGCCAGCAGCCCAACCCGCTGGAGGGGAATCGGACGCTTCGACCGGTGCGTCTTCGGAGAGCCGATCGTCAGGCCCTGACTGCTACGGATCAGCTTCTGGCGGACCCACAGCGCCTCGCCATCCAGATCCACGTCACTCCACCGCAGGCCCAGCAGCTCACTCCGGCGCAGCCCAGTCGCGATCGCCAGCAGGAATACCGACTCCAGCCGATCACCCTTGATCGCCCGCAGGAACGTCTTCGCCTCATCCGGAGTCAGCGCCCGCCGCTCATCCCGCGAACCGCCACCGGGAGTCACCGACTTGGCCACGTTCCTGGTCAGCAAATCCTCAGCCATCGCACCACTGAGCGCCGCCCTCAGAACAGCGTGAATCTTGAGGATCGTCGCCGGTGACCGCTTCCCCTTGTACCCGGCGAGGAACTGCCGGATGCGCTTGGCCGTCAGCTTGTCCAGCCGGACCGAACCGAGGCCAGGCCGCAGATGCACATCCACCACGCTCCGGTACCGATCGAGCGTGCTCGGGCTCCGCTCCTCCTCAGCCTTGATCAGCAGCCACTCATCCAGCCAGTCAGCCACCGTCTTCGGTTTCTTCGTCAGGTCCAGGCCAGCCTTCTTCTGGTCCCTGATCCGGTCCCGCTCCTCGATCGCCTCCTCTTGCGTCGCGCCGTACCCCACAGCACGCTGCCTCTTGCCTGCCACGTAGCCGACATCGATCGCGGCCACCCACAGGCCATCCGACGAGCGCTGGTAGATCGAGCCCTCGCCCTTGGCCCGGCGCGGCTTCTTCTGGCTCGTGCTCTTCTGGCTCACGCGGCGTACTCCTCAGTTGCCGAGAGGTATTCCTCGATCGCAGCCACAGGGATAAGCCGAGCCCGGCCACGCTTCACCGATCGGAGCTGGCCAGCCCGCAGCATGACGTACACGGTGTCACGGCAGACACCCAGAAGCCGGGCAGCCTCAGCAGGCCGCACACTCAGTCGATCCATAGCCATCTCCTTTCGATCAGGCCGCGAGGGCCAGGGTTGAAGTTGCCGAGAGTTCTCCGAGCCGTTCTGTTGCCTGCCTGAGCTGGTGTTTCCATCCAGCTCGGACAGTGATCGCGCGCATGATGCGCAGCGACTCCGGCGGCAGGTCCGGATCGTCCGGTCGACACAGCTCGTACTCGTACCGCCGTGGCAGCGCTGGTTCGGGCTCGTCGCCCTGGTCGTCGTTGCCGAGAGCCAGCAGCGCCCGGACCCACGCGGCGTTGTCCTGCCGGTGGTCGGTGAGCGTCTTGCCGGACCACTGCCGGGAGATCAGCACCCGCCGTCCGGTGAAGCCGAGCGATTCGCGCTGGTGAACCTTGCCACGGCAGGCACCGGGCCGGAGCTTGCCTGTGCAGCCCTTGGGGGCGATGCCGTACAGCAGCCAGTTTGCGCACGTTGCCGAGCAGGGCAGCACCGACAGCTCAGCGTGGAGCCGGTCGAAGTGGGCGGAGGCAGCCGAGGCTTCGGGCCGCACGTGTTCGGTGATGTCCTTGGTCAGGTACTTCGTGACGTAGCGGATGGTGCGTTCAGCGTCCTTCGTGCCGCCCTTCACTCCGCGCGGGTCGATCCGGCCGCAGCGGATCACATGGGCGGGTTCGGGCTCGTCGGCCTGGTCGATGGCCTCGATCGCGTCGTCCCACGGCACCAGGTCGATGGGGGTACCCGCGTGGTCGGTCCAGCACTCCGAACCGGCATCCCACCGGGGAGGGCGGGCAGGATCGTGCAGCAGCTCGTCATGGGCAGGCCACCACACCTGGTGGTACGTCGCCTCAGCAACCCGGCGGACCAGAGCACGCGGGACAGTGCCGCGTACGGCGAAGTGTGCGTGCGGGGCCAGCCGCTTCTGAAGTTCGACGCAGCCCGCGTACTGGATGTTGATGCCGGTTGCGCGGCGGAGGTTCTGCCAGAGCCGGTCAGTCAGCCGGGAGAAGTGAATCGCGTCGAGAGCGGCACGGCGGTAGTCGTAGGACGCGGGGTCGACCGGGGTTCCGATCACCGGGTCGTCCGGGTGATGCGACGACCCGCACGGACACACCGGTCGGCCGGCGCGGCGGGGCGAGTGGATGTCCCCATAGGACGGCAGGGTGATCGTAAGCAGCATCGAGTCACGGTGCAGCGACCCGTCCTGTCCGGCGATGACGCGGCCCACTGTCCGGCCCCGGTCGACCTTCATACGAGGCAGGTCGGGTACGTCCTGGCGCCGCTTCGTGGATCGCTTCACCGCAGCCTTGGACGGCTCGGCCGAGGACGGGAGCTTTCCGCGCAGCCCGGCATTGGCGAGCTCGGCGGAGACTTCTCCGATCGCGGCATCCAGGTCGGCGAGCTGCCGGGCACGCTCGTCAGGGTCGAGACGGGCGCTCATCAGGGCGGCACGTTCCCATTCGAGTGCGGCCCGGTATCCGACGAGCCAGCGTTCCTCTTCGGTCGCGGCACGGGGTACGGGGTCGGGTTCGGTGGCCCGGTGCCAGCCCTCCCGGATCTGCTGGATACGCAGCTTGCGGTTCCGTTCAGCGCAGGGTGCGCACTTCGAGGCCAGCCGGGCACCACACGGAACTTCGATGACCTCAGTCTGCCCGGTCGTGACATCGGTACGGCGCAGCGCGATCGGGTGCAGGCACACGCCAGACTCAGCCGCGATCTGGCGGAGTACTTCCAGCGACATCGGTACGGCCATGCGGGCGGCCCGGGAGCCCGGACGCGGAACAGCCTCGGCGGCCGGGCTGGCGGGCGGCAGGACGGCGAGGGTCACAGCCACGCCTCCTCAGGAGAAACGATGCCGTGAGGCGAGCCGAGATCCATCGCCAGGATCCCCGCGACGTCCCGGGCGTTGCGGCCACGCTCACCGGGGAACAGGTTCTCCAGGACTGCCAGCTCCGCCGACACGTCAGCCTTCGGGCCGCCCAGCTCGAACTTCATCAACCGGCGGCGCGAAGCCTTCCCCGCTTCCAGCCCGATCCGGCGGACCTCATCCAGGCCCAGCTTGGCGAGCCCTTCCATCGCCAGGCGGATCTTCCTCCCCGTGTTCGGGATACCCGGCGGGATTGTCACGACCTGCAACGCCGCAGCCAGCTCGAAGTCGTTGAGCCCGAACACCACCGCCAGCAGCAGCTCAGCCGACACCGGCTCGGTGGCCGTCGCCGTGGTGTTCATGCCTGCACCGCCTGACCGGCCAGGATCTTCGCGCGGGTCGGCTCGAAGATCTCCGACACGCCCCACAGGCAGTGGCAGTCGGCATCCTCCGTGCCGCCCTGGCAGTCCGGGCAGATGATCCAGATGGACCGTTCGTGCCGGTCGATGCAGCGCGGGCTCTCACAGCCGAGCGAGCCGCAGTAGCCGCACACGCCAGCGAAGTTCTCACGCGGAGGCTTGCGCGCGAATACCAGCCGATCCAGGGTGATTGTGAAATCTGGCCTGCCCGCAGGAACCGGAGCGGCAGCAGGGACAGTAAGCTGAGAAGACATCGTGAGTCCTTTGTCCGAGGGTCCGATGTACCTGCCTCGATGGGGTGCCAGCCCCGTCGAGGTTTTTCTATGGCCCAGAGTACCAGTTCAACTGGTACTTGAAAACTAGCAGTCGTGCCGCTTGTCCAAGATCTTTTAAGCGTTGATCAGTCCAGCCATGCGGCGCAGCTCAGGATGGACTCCCCGGCGTGTACGGCTGAGTAGATCCATGATGAGCGCCCGCGCCATCGGTCGGTTGAGCACGTGAGCGCCAGCGATCTGCTCGGCTTTGAGCAGGGCCTCCAGCGCCTCTGTTGGCTTGTTGCTCATGCCTAGACCGCGTGCCTTGCAAGTCCAGTAATGGGACAGACGTTCCCCGGAGTTGATCTCCGAGACTGGTACCGACTGCACCTGGCGTTCAAGGTCGCCAGGGCGGCCCAGTTCAATTGCGATCTCGACCTCGTGAATCGCGAGGTTGGCGGCGTTGAACTGCGTTTGCCATGCGTTTCCGCTTGGCTGAACCACCCGGCGAGCCTCAGCGATATGGGCAGCCGCATCGCTTGCCGACCACAGACGGCTGTAGGCAACGGCCGCGCGAAGGTGCATGGCTCCTAGCATGGCTGGGATGTCCGGAGCGTCCGAACCTTGGAGGCCGTCAAGCGTGTCGATTGCCTGCGTCGCCACGTTTCGGGCCTCGTCTATTGCCCCAGCGTGGAGCCATGCTCCGCACAGATCCCACGAAGCCGCAGCCAGAACGACCGGCGACCCAACAGACTGTGCTGCCGAAAGCTCGCGCTCCATAGCAAGCCATGCAAGATCGTGGTGCCCAGTTAGGTTGGCCATGACGCGAGCGATGTGGCATGCCCGGACCATGAGTTCCGCTGTGCTGGCCGCAGCATCTCCCGTTTCGGTACGGCCAAGAACTACGAGGTCTTCAATGAGGTCTGGAAGCAGCGAGTTCAAGGGTGAGAAGTTCGCCGCTTGGCGCAGATCTTCAGCATGGGCGATGGCTCGTTGAAGATCCATCAGTGGGCGTGGCTGTCGCTCGATCGAGGCGAACGACGGCAGTGATGCTCGCTGGAGAGCCAGGCGAAGGGCCGGTACGGCCGCGTGTCCTGAGTCCATGTTCTGTGTGGCTGGCCGGTAGGGCTGTCCGGTCAGCTCCACGACCTCCACGCCCAGGGCGTGAGCGAGGCGATCGATGATGCTGCGCCGGTCAAGAGGAGCATGCCCACCTTCTACTTTGGCCACCCAGGAAGCGGAGCGATCTACTGCCGCAGCAAGGTCACCTTGCGTCCAGCCCTTCCGCTTGCGCGCACGAGCGACCCGCTGACCGGGAGTCATCTCGTTCACGTCTTCCCTCTCGTTCCTCATAGGACAAGGCTAAACAGGGCGCGGAGGCACGAACTTTCAAAAAAACTGACAGCTTCAGTCCTTCGCTGTCACCGGCCGACCACCAACGCCGGGGCGCGGTCGCTCCTCATGCCATTTGATGATCTTCGCAGGCTTCCACAGGCGGGTTCTGCCCAGCGACAAGTCAGAGTCGGGCATCTGGCCGCGCTTGCGATAGTTCGTAACCGTCGATCCCTGAACGCCCAGGTACGCAGCCACGTCGGAGGTCGTCCACCACTCGGCGTTCGGGTCAGGCTTCGGCTCCACGGGTCTATCTTGCGTCATAACTTTGCTCCAGCCCAGCCGCTCACCAGCACGCAGGTGGTTGCCGAATTGTTCTCTACAGGATCAAGGCGCGCCTCGCGGCGCGCGTGCCGGTCGCGGCAGCCGCCCGGCGGCACGCCGTGCCCGCGGCTCTCCCTCCGGTCGGCCGCGGGCACGGGAAGCCGCCGAGAACCGGCGGAGACCACGACCGGCACGCTCAAGAGCCAGCCGCGAGGCGGGTAGGTGGTCCAGCACTTTTGAAGACCGAAGTGGAGTGGTCGCGACGCCTGCCCGCTCACGGTGACACTCGATCAGCCTGCCCAGCTCTCCGCGCGTGCCGGGTCGTCTGGTTGTGGCTCAGGCCAGACCTCGCACCGATCGAGCGTGACGACCTGGTGGTGAGCGAGGAAGGTCAAGGGCATGTCCTCGCCGGACGGGCAGGATCCGGGATGGCCAAGGGGCAGCAGGACGGCCTCAGGAGGTGCGTGGGGCCGGTCCTGTCTCGGGGGGCCATCCCGTCACCTGCCACAAGGGCAACCACACAACCTCCAGGGCGTCAACCGGTGGAGCTGGTTGACGCCCTGGAGGTAGCGCGGTCGGTCAAGACCAGGTGACGGGATGGCCCCCTCTGGCCAGAACCTTGGGTTAGATCGAGTGGTCAGCGTAGGCATGAAAGCCCAGGTAGGAGCCGCGATTTTTGGCCCGCGATTGTCCCGCAAACCCTTGTTGGATCTTGTATGTCGCTGGACTTCACTGGACTGGGTGACCACGGAAGACAGTTGCCGAAAGCCCAGGTGCGGAGGGGTTTCGGCCGGTCAGCGGATCCAGGGGCAGAAGTGGCGGGAGGGGCGCGTGTCGCTTTTCAAGACCGGCGCCATCGGCCACTAGGCGAGCCCTCCAACGTGCAGAGCCCAGTGTGCCAGATGGGCGGGGCCGGGCTGTGGGTGCCCGCAGGGTGCCGGCTCACACTCCGCGCGTCAAATATCTGCTTTCCTCCTGGGCCGGCGCGGGGGTACGTTGCCACGATCCGTCCGGCGTGAGCTGCGGCGAAGCGTCAGCCCGGCATGGTTTGCCTGCCGGCTACCGGCTGTTACGGCTGGCGACGATTCAGGAAAGGAGCATCGAAGAATGCGAGGAATAATCAGTCGTGACCAGGCGACGCGGATCGCCGCGGTCGCTTTCGAGGACGTCAGGCGCCGGTCCGCGGTGGCCGACCTCATGCTGACCCGGGTGACCGAGTGCTCGGTCGGCTGGCTGTTCGCCTACGACTCGGCGAAGCACGTGCGCAGCGGCGAGTTCGAGGACATGGTGCCGGAGGCCGCGCCGCTGCTCGTGGACCGGTTCCACGGCGCGGTGCACGAGACGGGCACGATCCACCCGATCGAGCACTACGTCGCGGAGTACGAGGCGTACTTCGCCGACCAGCTGGCCGCCTGACCTCTCACTGCGGCTAGGTTGGGGCTCATGCGCGCTATGACCCTGCCCAGCTTCGGCGGCCCGGAAGTCCTGACCTGGGCCGAGGTGCCCGACCCGGTACCCGGCCCCGGCGAGGTGCTGATCGAGGTGGCCGCGACGGCCGTGAACCGGGCCGACCTGCTCCAGCGGCAGGGCAAGTACCCGGCTCCGCCCGGCGCCCCCGCCTGGCCCGGCCTGGAGTGCTCCGGTGTGGTCGCCGAGGACGCTGCCGGGTGGCGTAAGGGCGACCGGGTGTGCGCGCTGCTGGCCGGCGGCGGGTACGCCGAGCGGGTCGCGGTGGATGCCGGCCTGCTGCTGCCGGTACCGGAGAATCTTGGTCTGACCGAGGCTGCGGCCCTGCCGGAAGTGGCCACGACGGTCTGGTCGAACGTCTTCGCTCTCGCCGATCTGCAGGCAGGAGAGCAGTTCCTGGTGCACGGCGGGGCCAGCGGGATCGGCACGTTCGCCGTCCAGCTCGCCAAGGCGCGCGGGGCGCGGGTCGCCGCGACCGCCAGCGCGGCCAAACACGACGCGATCCGGGCGCTCGGCGCCGACCTGGTGATCGACTACCGGGCGGAGGATTTCGAGAAGCTGGTCAGCGCCAACGTCATTCTCGACATCATGGGCGCGTCCTATCTGGACCGCAACATCGACGCGCTGGCCACCGGCGGCCGGCTCGTCATGATCGGCACGCAGGGCGGGATCAAGGCCGAGCTGAACATCGGCAAGCTGATGCGCAAGCGCGCCTGGGTGGCAGGCACGACGCTGCGCGCCCGGCCGCTGGAGGAGAAGCGCCGGTTCGTGGCGGAGGTCCGCGAGCAGGTCTGGCCGCTGATCGCTTCGGGCCAGGTCAAGCCGGTGATCGACCGGGTACTGCCGATCACCGAGGCCGCGGAGGCGCACCGGGTCGTCGAAGCCAACGCACACGTCGGCAAGGTAGTACTCACGACGCCACAGCCTGCTTGATCAGGAAGTTGGCGCCCGAGCCGCGTTCCGCTGCCTTGTCGCCTGCGTTGTAGAGCGAGCAGCGCTTCAGTGACAGGCAGCCGCAGCCGATGCAGCCGGTCAGGTCGTCGCGCAGCCCCTCCAGCATCTTGATCTGGTCGGTGAGCCGTTCGTGCCAGCTCTTCGAGAGCTTGGCCCAGTCGGCCTTGGTCGGCGTGCGGCTCTCCGGCAGCTCGGCGAGGGCCGCCGTGATCTCGTCGAGGCTCAGCCCGACCTGCTGCGCGACCCGGATGAAGGCGACGCGGCGCAGCTCGGAGCGCTCGTAGCGGCGCTGGTTGCCGGTGGTGCGCGCGGCGCGGATCAGGCCGCGGTTCTCGTAGTAGCGCAGCGCTGAAGGCGCGACTCCCGCCCGGAATGCGAATTCCCCGATCGGAAGTGTGTCCACGGTCACCGCTCCTTGAGTTCAAGTCAACTTGAGAGCGCAGTGTATCCGCATGGACAGCCTCCTCGAACTCCGCCGCCGCTTCACAGGTGACGACAAACACCTGCCCAGCGCGACCTCCACAATGGAGGTGCTCTGGACGTTGTACGACCGGGTCCTGCACATCGATCCAGACAACCCCGACGATCCTGACCGAGACCGGTTCTTTCTCTCCAAGGGCCACGGACCAGCGCTTTTCTACTCGGTACTGGCCGCCAAGGGCTTCATCCCCGCCGAATGGCTCGACACAGCGGCGACCGTGGACAGCCCCCTCGGCCACCACCCCGACCGGGTACTCGTGCCGGGGGCCGAGATGTCGGCCGGCTCGCTCGGGCACGGGCTGCCGCTGGCGATCGGTACCGCGCTCGGGCTCAAGGCCCAGGGCCGCCTCGAACCGCGGGTCTACGTCCTGCTCGGCGACGCGGAACTCGACGAGGGTTCCAACCACGAGGCCATCGCCTTCGCTGGGGCCGTCGGGCTGGACAACCTGACCGTCATCGTCATCGACAACCAGTCGGCGAGCCACGGCTGGGCTGGCGGGATCGCCTCCCGGTTCGCCGTGAACGGCTGGACCACGTCCACAGTCAACGGCCGCGACCTCGACGCGATCGAGGCGGCACTCACCCCCCTCAGCAGGCGACCGCACGCGGTCACAGCCATCGTGGAGCCCAAAAATGCGTGAAGCGTTCGTCAAGACGATGACCGAGATCCTCGACGAGGACCCGCTGTCGGCCCTGGTCCTCGCGGACATCTCCGCCGGAGCCTTCGGCCACGTCCACAGTGACCGCCTGATCAACGTCGGGATCAGGGAACAGCTCATGGTCGGCGTGGCAGGCGGGCTGGCGCTCACCGGGCTCCGCCCGGTCGTGCACACCTACGCGCCTTTCCTGGTGGAGCGGGCGTTCGAGCAGGTCAAGCTCGACTTCGGCCACCAGGGCGTAACGGGAGTACTGGTCAGCGTCGGCGCGTCGTACGACTGGACAGAAGGCGGGTTCACCCACATGTCCCCGCGCGACGTGACGCTGCTCGACAGCATCCCCGGCTGGACGGTCCACGTCCCCGGCCACCGCGACGAGGTACCCGCGCTGCTCCGCGCCGCCGTCGCCAGCGACGACCAGGTCTACATCCGGCTGTCGACCCAGGAAAACCGCGAGGCGCACCCGGCCGGGCTGCACCTGGTGAAGTCCGGGTGGGGCGGGCCGCTCGTCGTCGCCGTCGGGCCGATGCTCGACCGGGTACTGGAGGCGACGGCCGGGCTCGACGTCTCGGTCGCGTACGCGGCGACTGCCCGCCCGCTGGACACCGAGGCGCTCCGGGAGCTGGCGTACACGAACGAGGTGGTGCTCGTCGAGCCGTACCTGGCCGGTACCTCGGCGCACCTCGTCAGCGCGGCGCTGTCCGACCGGCCCCACCGGCTGCTGTCGCTCGGCGTCGGCCGTGAGGAACTCCGCAGGTACGGCACGCCCGCCGACCACGACCGGCTGCACGGGCTGACGGCCGAGGGCATCCGGGCCTCGCTGGACGCTTTCACGGCCCAGCGGGTGAACTCATGAATTCGCTCGGTTCCGGCTGTTTCATAAGCAATTTCCGTAGCCGGGCGAACCGATCGGGCAGCCACGAAACCAATCGCAGTATGTCTATAGAGGAACGTGTCTTTCGCTAGACTCTGCTGCATGCGGCTGACACAACTTTCGGGTACCGGGCCTGAACTGTACGAGCTGTACCACGAAATCCTGGAGCCCTCATTCCCGGCCGCAGTACTCGGCGGAGTCTCCAGTCTCGAAAGCCTCGCGAGATCCGATTCCGGGAGCATCTGGCTCTCGGTCGCCGACGACGGGCAGGTGCTCGCCGGGGCGATCGGGGAATGGGATGCCCCGTCCCGCGTGATGCTGCTGGCCTGGATGGCCGTCCGGCCAGGTAACCGGGGCGGCGGGATCGGCGGGCCGCTCCTGTGCGCAGCCCTGGCCGCCTGGCGGGCCGAGCACGACCCCTGCCTGATCCTGGCCGAGGTCGCCGACCCGGCCCGCCACCAGCGGGAGCGGCGGGAGACGGCCGGCGGCGAGGACGGCTCCGGCGAGGCTTACGGCGACCCGGAGGCCCGGCTGCGTTTCTACCAGCGGCGTGGCGCGCGGGTACTGGATCTTCCCTATTACCAGCCGGGGCTGGGGGCGCGCGGCGAGCGGGTACGCGATCTGCTCCTGCTCGTCCTGCACGCCCATCCGCAATTCGACGGTGTCGCACCGGACACCATCGACCCGGGCGTTATTCGCGGATTTCTGGAAACTTACCATGCGAAATGTGAGGGCACGATCGGCCGCGATGCCGAGGCGACCCGATTGTGGACGGCTCTCCAGCGTCCACAGGGGATTACTTTTCGCTGAGTTTCCCCGCTATTCACCTGCGGGTGGCCCGGAACTACCCGGTTACTGGCGGCCCATGAGCGCGCGCACCCAGCCGGGCAGTTCCTTACGGAGTTCGCCGGGCGGGGCGCTGCGCACCTCGACATCGCCCATCAGCGCGTGCACCTTCACCCGGACCAGCGGTGTGCCGGCGATCCTCGGGACGGCGGCCAGCCGGACCTCCCGGTCGCCCATCAGCACCCAGCCGTGCACCTCGACCTCGACGCCCTCCGGCACCACGATCTTCACGTCGCCCATCAGCGACCAGCCCTCGATCTCGACGACGCCGCCGGCGAACACCTCGGGGCTGGCCACCGCGTCGCGCAGGTCGAGCTTCGTGTCGCCCATGATGTTGATCGTGCGGAGCACCCCGGGCATGAGCCAGCGGCCACTGCGCTTGGTGTCGCCCATGAAGTTCACGATCCGGGGCTGGACGGCCGCGCTGGACTGGCCGACGATCTGCACGTCGGCCATCGGCACGCCTTCCGTCGACTGCTGGAGCTCGACCGCGCTCTCGGCCGCCCAGACCGCGCCGACCCTGACGCTGAACTCCTCCAGGTTGATCCGGCCGTCGCCCACGGCCTTGTGGAGCAGTTCCGCCCGCTGCTGACGGTCGATGTCGGTGATCGGCGTGTCCATGCCTCAGAGGGTACCGAGTGCTGGCGATTCTCAGGTCGGGCGGATCGTGGGCTTCGGCGGGTTGGTCACGCCGAACACCTTGGCCGTGATGTCGCTCAGGGTACGGGCACCGAGGTCGAGCGAGTCACGTTCCGGCGACATCTGGTACATGATGGACAAGGTGTACCGTTCGTCCGGCCCGGCGAACCCGACCGTGCTCGTGCACCAGTGCGACTGCCCGCTGTGGAAGTTCTCCAGCCAGCCGTTCTTGTTGCCGGGGTTCAGGTCGGCACCGGCCGACCACACGCCCCAGTGCTGGACGTCGCTCACCTTGCGCATCGCGTTGGTCAGGTACGACCGGTCGTTGAGGTTGAGCTTGTCGAGGATGTAGGACATCAGGTTCGACAGGTCGTCGGCCCGGCAGGCCAGCGCGCCCCAGTCGTTGTTCGACCCGGCCATCGTCAGCCCGGACATGCCGTAGCGCTCCCGGAAGGCACCGAGCATGGTGTGCTTGCCGAACTGCGCCCAGAGCCGGTCGGCTGCGGCGTCCGACGACCAGGAGAGCATGTCCCTCATGTCCTTGCTCTGCGCGGTGGACAGCTCCCTGTCGCTTTCCAGGATGTGGGTGGCCATCGCCAGCTTGATGGTCGAACCAGTCCACATCTTCGTGTTCGTGTCGCCGGTACGCCAGACGGCACCGGTCTTCCGGTCGCGGAGCACGATGGCCAGCGCACCCGACTTGCCGTCCACAATGGCCTGCGCGGCGGCGAACCTGGCCGGCCAGTTGCAGTCCCAGCCGTCCTTCACCGGGCAGCCGTTGATGGTGACAGCTGGCGGCTTGGTGGGCTCGGCCGGAGGTACCGGCATCGGCGCAGGCACCACGCCCTGGGTGGGGGCAGGCAGCGGGGCGGTTCCGCCGGGCTGGCCCGGTGGGGTGTGCTGGGCCGCGGACGGGCCGCCGCAGCCGGACAGCAGCAACGCGAGCAGCGCGAGAAGCACGAGGGGTTTGCGCATGCCGGGTGACACCTCCTTGGGTGCACCCGGTCGGTGTGGGTGGGTGCCTCCAAGGAAGAGGACGCGGCAAGATCATTGAAAGGTTGACGGGAACTGATTACAGGCCGGTGACGCGAAGACGATTAGGGTCCAGAAGGGACAATCCCCGCTGGACCCCGATGTGGTACCTGGCTAGCTGCCCGGCTTGCGGCGGATCCGCTCCTTGCCGAGGATCCACAGCGCCTCGACGCCGTCCTTCCACGTGATCTTCTTGCCCTCCTCGCGGGACCGCGCCCGGTAGGAGATCGGTACCTCGTACGGGCGGACGCCCCGGCGGAGCAGCTTGCCGGTCACCTCGGCCTCCATGCCGAAGCCACGGGACCGGATGTTCAGCGAGCGGTACAGCGCGACCGGCATCAGCTTGTAGCAGGTCTCCAGGTCGCCGATGTAGCTGTTGAACAGCACGTTGGCCGCGAGCGTGACGCCCTTGTTCCCCATCACGTACCAGAAGGAGTACGAGCTGTGCCCGCCGAAGCTCCGGTTGCCGTAGACGACCTCGCTGTAGCCGTCGATCACGGGCTGGAGCAGCTTCGGGATGTCCTGCGGGTCGTACTCCAGGTCGGCGTCCAGGATCACCATGTAGTCGCCGGTCGCGCTCCGGGCCGCCGTGGCGATCGCCGCGCCCTTGCCCTGGTTGCGCTCGTGCCGGAACACCTTGACCTGCGGGTCGTCGATCGCGGTGAGGATCTCCACCGTGCGGTCCCTGCTGCCGTCGTCGACGATCACCAGCTCGATCTCGCACGGGTAGCTGACATCCAGCGCCTGCTTGACGGCCGCGGCGACCCGGGCTTCCTCGTTGTAGACGGGCATGAGGATGGACAGCTTCACGGCCTGCTCCACGAAGATCGTCGGGTACGGCACCCCCAGCATTTCTTTGGCCGGGTTCTGGCAGGTTAACGAACTTAGGGGGGTTACGGACGCTTGACACCGTGGGAAAAGTTGCCAAACTTCTGCGGGTGACGGCTGTGACGGGAGACACAGGCCTCCAGTCGGAGGTACTGGAGGACCTGAGCGACGCCCGCAACTATCGCCGCTGGCTGGCGGGCCTGGCACTGCCCCACCTGGGCGAGCACCCACTGGAGATCGGCTCGGGACTGGGCGACTACGCGGCGGAGTGGATCGAGCATCTTCCACGCCTGACGGTGTCGGAGGCTGACCGCGCTCGATACGAGCACCTGAGCACCCGGTACGCGGGCCATCCGGTGGTGAGTGCCCGTTTCCTCCAGCTTCCGGGGGAGGGGCCGGGGCCGGTGCACAGCTCGGTCGTCTCGCTGAACGTCCTTGAGCACATCCCCGACGACGTGGCCGCGCTGCGGAACATGGCCTCCTTCGTCCAGCCCGGAGGGAAGATCGTCGCCCTGGTGCCGGCCTTCCCGTCCGCGATGAGCCGCTTCGACCGGATGATCGGGCACCAGCGCCGGTACACGAGGAGGACGATGCTGGCCGCGATGACCGGCGCGGGCCTCACCCCGGAGATCGTCAGGTATGTGAACCCGCTGGGGCTGCTGACCTGGTACCTGAGCGCGAAGGCCCTCCGGATGATCCCGCGCAACGGGCCGGCCCTGCGGCTGTACGACCGGGGGATCGTGCCGGTGGCGAGGATGCTCGACCGGGTGCGCTCGCCGTTCGGGCAGTCGGTGTTCGCGGTCGCCAGCGTCTGAGCCCGCGTTTCCATCCCAGTCCTAAGTCCACCTTTTGCCACACATAAATACGGGTAAAGACTGTCTTAACTGGACCTGTTATAGGGTCTGCGCAAGGGTTTTCCCTGTCGTAACCGCGCCATTCGGGTGGTTACGGTCGCGGTCCCGCTGCCTCAACGGTGAGGCGCGGATCGCGAAGGGACCCCTCACGTTGCGAAAGCTACGAACACTGCTGGCCGCCGTCACGGTCGCCGCTGGAGCCGTCCTCGGCGTCGGGCTGCTCGGCACGGCGGGTAACGCCATCCCGGCCCCGGACTCCAACCACGCCAACATCGTCGGTGGCGGGTCTGCGACCACCACTTACTCCTTCATGGGCTCGATCCAGGTCGGCGGCGGGCACTACTGCGGCGCCTCCCTGCTGTCCTCCCAGTGGGCAGTGACCGCCGCGCACTGCACGTACAGCCAGTCCGGCCCGCTCAGCCCCAGCCAGGTGAGCGTCCGGTTCGGATCGAACAGCCGCTCCTCCGGCGGCCAGCTGTCCGGCGTCTCCCAGATCATCCGGCACCCGAGCTACCAGACCCAGTACGACATCGCGCTGCTGAAGCTGTCCAGCTCGATCTCGGGAGCCCCGATCACGATCGCCTCGGCCTCCCCGGCGGCGAACACCAACGTCCGGCTGCTGGGCTGGGGCCAGACCTGCCCGCAGCGCGGCTGTGACCAGGGACCCGACGGGCTCAAGCAGCTCGACACCCGGATCATCTCCGACAGCAGCTGCCAGGGCATGAACACCGGCAACGAGCTGTGCGTCTACGGCACGACGACGAACACCGCCTGCTACGGCGACTCCGGCGGCCCCGCCCTGGTCTCCTCCGGCTCCGGCTGGGCGCTCGTCGGCGCCACGAGCCGCAGCGGCGACAACAACACCACCTGCGGTACCGGCAACGCCATCTACACCGACGTGACGGCCTTCGCCTCGTGGATCAGCCAGAACACGGGCGGCACCACCACCCCGCCGTCGGGTACGTGCTCCGGCAACAACGGGCAGGCCGTGTCGATCCCGGACGCGGGCGCCGCCGTCACCAGCTCGATCACGATCTCCGGCTGCTCGCGCGCCGCGTCGTCCACCTCGAAGGTGACAGTGGACATCACGCACTCCTACCGTGGTGACCTCGTGGTCGACCTGGTCGCCCCGGACGGCAGCACGTACCGGCTCAAGGCGTCGAACAGCAACGACAGCGCCGCCGACGTGAAGACCACCTACACCGCGAACCTGTCGGGCGAGGCCGGCAACGGCACCTGGAAGCTCCGCGTCCAGGACGTGGCCTCCTACGACACGGGCCGCATCAACTCCTGGTCCCTCGTGCTGTAACCCTGGGGTGGGGTGGGCTGGCCGCTTCAGCAGGTTCCCTTCGCGCCCCGGCCCCAGGGGGCCTCCGCGCGAAGCGAACCGCGGCCAGCCCACCCAACCCGTGCCCAGGCGCCGTTACCCGTGCGACGCCTGCCGGCGCTTCACGGTCAGACCAGTTGTGGAGGCGTCAGCCCGGCTGTGGTCAGAAGATTCCTGTCGCCTGCCAGTTGCCGTAGACCTTGCGGAGTTCCGTGACGATCTCGCCGATCGTGGCGTACGCGCGGACGGCGGCCGTGCACGCTGGGATGACGTTGTCGCCGGCAACGGCTGCTGCCCGGACGTCGGCCAGTACGGCGTCGATCGGGCCGCGCTTGGCCTTCAGCGCGCGCACGGAGGTGACCTGTGCGGCCTCGACCGAAGGGTCCACTGTGAACACATCGAGGGAGCCGGTCGCTGACGGGTACAGGTTGACGCCGACAACGGGTTTGGTGCCGGACTCGACGGCCTGGGCCTGGCGGTAGGCGGCCTCGGACAGCTCGCCGACCAGGTACCCGGACTCGATGCACGCCAGCGCCCCGCCCCGCTCGGCGACCGCTGCCATGACGTCGCGGATCTCGCGTTCCATCGCGTCCGTCCGGGCCTCGATGTACGGTGCCCCGCCCAGCGGGTCGACCACGTCGCCGAGGCCGGTCTCGAAGGCCACGATCTGCTGGGTACGCAGTGCGAGCGTCGCCGCGGCCTCGGTCGGCACGCCGAGCGCCTCGTCATAGGCCGACACGTGCATGGTCTGGATGCCGCCGAGCGCCGCCGCGATCATCTCGGCCGTGGCCCGGACGACGTTGTTGAGCGGCTGCTGGGCTGTCAGGGAACTGCCGGCCGTGAAGGCGAAGATGCGGAGCTGTTCGCTGCGCGGATCCTTGGTGCCGTAGCGTTCCCTGACCAGGGTGGCCCAGACGCGGCGGGCGGCGCGGAGCTTGGCGATCTCGCCCAGCACGTCCATGTTGACGGACAGGAACGTGAACAGGGTCGGGGCGACGGCGTCGACGGACAGTCCACGGCGGACGCACTCGTCGAGGTACGCGATGGCGTTGGCGAAGGTGTAGCCGATCTCCTGCGCGGCGTCGGAGCCGGCCTCACGGATGTGGTAGCCGGACATCGCCAGCGGTACCCAGCGGGGCGTGTGCCGGACGCAGTGCTCGATCGTGTCGACGGCGAGCTTGAGCGAGGGGCCGGGCGGGAAGATCTGGGTACCCCGGGCGATGAACTCCTTGAGCACGTCGTTCTGGATGAACAGCCCGAACTCGTCCGGATGGACGCCACGGTTCTCCGCGAGGGCTGTGAACAGCGCTGTCCACAGGTACCCGATGGAATTGGCGGTTGTCCTGACCTGGCTGATCTTCTCCAGGGGGATGCCGGACATCAGGATCTCGATGTCGGCGAGCGAATCGATCGCGACGCCCACCCTGCCGACCTCGCCGGCCGCGCGCGGATCGTCGGAGTCGATGCCGAGCTGCGTCGGCAGGTCGAGCGCGACGGAGAAGCCGGTCACGCCCTCGGCGAGCAGACGCCGGAACCGCTCGTTGGACTGGGCCGGGGTACCGAACCCGGCGTACTGCCCCATGATCCAGGGCTTCGGTTCCGCGGCGATGCCCCGGGTGTACGGGAACTCGCCGGCCTGCTCAGGCGCCATATTCGGCTCGCAGCACGTTCTTGGCGATCTTGCCGGTGGAGTTGAGCGGGAACTCGGTCCGCCGGATCACCTGCTTGGGTTTCTTGTACGACGCCATCCGCGCCCGGCAGTGCTCCTCGACGGCAGACGGCTCGGCGGTGCCCGTGTACAGGGCGACGATCCGCTGCCCCCAGTCGGCGTCCGGCACACCGATCACGGCGACCTCGGCAACCCCTGCCACCTCGGCGATCACGTTCTCGACCTCGCTCGGGTACACGTTGTACCCGCCCGTGATGATCATGTCGCCCTTGCGGTCGACCAGCCACAGCCTGCCGTCGGCGATCCGGCCGAGGTCGCCGGTGTGTAGCCAGCCGTCGCGGACGACCTTGTGGGTGTCGCCGGCCTCGCCCCAGTACCCGCCCATCACGTGCTCGCCCCGGGTCAGCACCTCGCCGATCTCGCCGTCGGGCAGTGTCCGGCCGTCGCCGTCCACGATCCGCAGTTCGCAGCCGATGGCCGGGCGGCCAGCGCTGGTCAGCAGCTCCGGTACCTGGTGGTCGGCCGCGTCGAGCACCGTCACCGGGGGGATCGCCTCGACCAGGCCGTAGTACTGGACGAGGTTCGGGGTGAGGTGCGTGAGCGCCTGCCGGATCTGCTCGGGTGGCATCGGCGCGCCGGCGTACGCGAGCATCTTCAACTCCGCCAGGCTCGCCCCGGCCGCGAGCAGCCGGGCGACCATCGTCGGCACGAGCGCGGTGTGCGTGACGCCCTTCTCCTTCACCGCCTCAATCACGCCGTCCGCGGTGAAGGACGGCAGGATCACCTGCGTCGACCCGGCCGCCAGGAACGGCAGCACGAAAAGCCCTGACGTGTGGGTGATCGGGCCGGCGTGCAGGTACACGTCGGACGGGCCGGGCGGGCCGCCCAGCACGTCGTAGGTCATGTTCATCAGGCTCGCGTACCGGTTCCGGTGGGTCCGCCGGACACCCTTCGGGCGGCCGGTCGTCCCGGACGTGTAGTTGAGGCTGACCAGGTCGTGGTGTGCCTCGACGGCCCCCGGGGTCATGATCTGCTCGTAGTCGCGGCCGATCACGATCTCGTACGGCAGGTCGAGGCCCGGGTCGTAGCGCTCGTCCCGGATGATCGCCACCGCGCCGGAGTCCTCGGCGATCCGCGCCCAGTCGTCGCGGTGCAGCCGGTAGTTGAGCGCCACGCGGACCAGCCCGGCGGTGGCGAGCGCCAGGTCCGTCTCGACGTAGGTGTTCTGGTTGGGCTGGAGGTCGAGCACCCGGTCGCCCGGCTTGAGGCCCAGGCCGAGCAGGCCGCGCGCCAGCCGGGTCACCCTGTCCCCCAGCTCGGCGAACGTCTGCCTGCCCTGCGGGCCGTCCAGGGCGATCCGATCGCCGTACCGGGCGGCAGCCCTGGCCACGAGCGTGCCAACGTCCACGTCAGACCTCTTCCCTCACACAGGCGGCGTCCAGGACCACGGCTCCGGACGGCCGGACCAGGACGGGATTCAGCTCGATCGCCCAGTCAGCGGGCCAGTTCGCCGTCCGCTCGACGAGCTGGCGGACCACGGAGACGAAAGCGGGAATGTCGCAGGCCGGCGCGCCGCGCCACCCCTTCAGCAGCTTCTCGATCTTCAGCTCGCCCAGCATGGCCTCGACATCAGCGACCGGCAGCAGCCGCACAGCCACATCACCCAGCAGCTCGGCGAGCGTCCCGCCGGCCCCGATCGTGAGCAGCCGGCCGAGAGGGCTGGGCGTGATGCCGACCAGCATTTCCACCCCGCCTTCCACCTGCTCCTCTGCCCACACCTGACCGATGGCTTTGATTTTCTTGTACGCCGTACCAGCACCCGGCCGCGTGACCCCGAGCAGGACTCCCCCGGCCTCCGTCTTGTGCACGAGGCCCGGCGCGACAGCCTTGTAGACGGCCTTCCCCTCGAACGGGAAGTCCTCCGGCCCCTCCAGGAACCGCCCATACGGAACCGGGAGCCCCAGAATCCGCTTCAGCTCCTGCTCGGACGGCGGCTCCGCAGGCACATCACCTTCCGCGGCCTTGGTCTCCGCCCCGGCTGCGTCCGGCACCGGCCGGGCCATCGCGGCGATCGCCCTCGCCGGAGTCGCAAAACAAGGAACGCCCTGGTCCTTGAGTACCCTCGCCGCCTCCGGCGCCAGGTGCTCAGCCCCGGTGCGGGCCACGACCACGGGCTTCGTGAGGGTGGAGACCGACTCGACGATGCCGTCGACGTCCTCGCCCGTCAGTACACAGAAGCAGAGCAGGATCGCATCCACGCCTGGATCCGCGTCGATGGCCTGGAGGCAGCGGGACACCAGCGTCTGGTCGCGCATGACCGTGGCCGTGACGTCGACGGGATTGGCCGCGCTGCCGAAGGCCGGGACGATCGCATCCAGCGTCGCCTGGGTCTCGGGCGTGAAGGCGGCAAGTTCGAGGCCGTGCTCCTCGATCGCGTCGGCAGCCAGAATCCCGGAACCACCGGACGTCGTGACAACCGCGATCCGGCGCCCCGTCCGCACGATCTCACCGGCATCCAACAGCGCGTCCACATCGGACACCCGCTTGATGCCAAGCTGGCGGAGAACAGCCGTCGCCACCCGGTCATCGGTCGCCAGCGCACCCGTGTGCGAAGCCGCCGCCTTCCGCCCCGCGACGGACCGGCCCGCGACCAGCAACGTCACCGGCTTGCCGTACGACGCGAGCTTCCGCAGCGCCGGCCCATCCGAAAGCGACTCGACATAACCAAGCAGTGCCGTGCACTCCGGTTCGGCTGCGAGCCCCGCCAGGACCTCCAGGGCCGTCACGTCAGCCTCGTTGCCGGTCGTCACGACCCAGCCGAGGGGCAGGCCGCGCTCTACGGCCAGGCTCGCCGCGCCGAAGCCGAGCGCGCCGCTCTGGCTGACCAGCGCGAGCCCGCCGGGCTTACCGAGCGTGGTCTGCGCCCCGCCGAACCACGGGCTGAAACTCGCGACCAGTCCGGTGTGGAGGTTCGCGGCACCGATGCAGTTCGGCCCGAGGAGCCGGGTCTTCGTGCCGGCCCTGGCCAGCAGCTCAGCCTGCAACTCCGGCTGCCCGGCCTCCGCGAAGCCCGAGGCTCCGACGATCGCCACCGGTACCTGGTGGCGCGCGCACTGCTCGACAGCAGCAGGGGCGTGCTCGGCCCCCACCATGATCAGAGCGAGGTCGACCCGGTGCGGCAGCTCGGGATAGGCGGGCAGCCCGCAGACCTCGCCCGCCTTGGGGTTGATCGGCAGGATCTGCCCGGAGTATCCGTATCGTAGGAGGTACTCGACCGGCAGCCTGCCCAGCGAGCCCGGCTTGGACGAAGCCCCGATCACGGCGACCGACCGCGCCGCCCAGAGCAGCGGCAACAGCTCGGACGGGGCCTGGCCTGCGTCAGGGGGCGTGGCCCCTGGGGCCGCGGTGGGGGCCTTCACGGGCCTGAGCATGCCACGCATTTTTCACGCCCGTCAAGAACCCGGCATACCCAGCAGTGCCGGCCGGGTCGGCGGTACGTACGGGGAAAACTGATCTCCACGTCTGCGGAAGCCGCAGACCTGATCGAGGAGCAGGCCAAGGCCCGCGAGCTCGATCCCGGCCACGACGCCCCCGAGCGCGTCGCACGGCGTGAGCAGTACGGCGGGGAGATGGCCGCGAGGGTCCGGGGTCACCAGCTCGCCGAACTCCGCAAGCAGGTCGGCCTCACCCAGACCGAGCTGGCCGCCACGGCAGGACTGTCCCAGTCGAGGATCAGCCAGATCGAGAACGGCCAGTTCGAGAGCGTCGAGACGCTACGCGCCTACGTCGTGGCCCTGGGCGGGCAGGTGGACATTGTCGCCAGGGTCGGCGAAATCAGCGTGAAGGTCGCCTGGCTTCAGCGGCGGCCGCCGAACTCCCAGTTGTGCACCTCGATCGCGTCGTACCGCTCGGCCGTCAGCACCGCACGGGCCGCCTCCGGGCCGGCCGCTCGGAGCAGGACGGCCGTGCCGAGCCACGTCGCGGCGTCGTCGGAAAGCAGCGGGCCGTAGGCGACCAGGTCACCGGACGGGTCGGCCGGCACGTCGAGATCGGCCGCCTGACCTGCCCCGAAGCCGAGCACCAGGTACCGGCTGCCGCCCTCACGGCCACCCGGGTACTCCCACATCGTCCGGCCCAGCAGGTTGCGCCAGCGGCGGATCAGCACATCGCGGTAGGCACCCGCCTGGTAGTTGGGTTCGTCGAACGCGAACGCCCGGACGGCGGCCACGTCCGGCAGGTCCACGATGTGCACGCTGCCGGTCGGCAGCTCGTCGTCGGTGAACGTCGGGCCGCGCGCGATCAGCTCCGCCTCGAACTGGTCCATGTAGGACCAGTGCGCCTCGATCAGCGCCTGGCGGAGGGCCAGCGAGCCGGGCCGGTCACGGTGGTAACAGAGGAACTCCATGCCCCCAGTGTCACAGCAGCGCACGCAGCTCCGACAACACCGACGGCCACGCCGCCGACAGCGGGTCGATCAGTCCGAAGTGCTCGGTGTCCGGAAGTTCCACGAGGCGGGAGCCGGTCCGGGCCGCGTAGGCCCTGGACAGCTCCACGGGTACCTGCTCGTCCAGGGTGCCGTGGATGAGGGTGGCGGGGCGGCTGGGCTCGGCTGCGGCGTACACGTCCGGCAGGCCGGCCGGGGAGCCGCCGAGGAAGTCGCGCACGGCCCCGCCGTCGAGGTCGAGCTCGTACGCGCGGGGCAGGTCGGTCACCGGAGCCAGCGCGAGTACCGGGACGGGGCTGAACAGCAACGCCAGGTGCCCGCCCGCCGAGTGCCCGATCACTACACGCGGCTCGTCCAGCGAGGCGAGAGCCGCCCGCACGTCGGCCGAGGACCCCTCCCAGCCCGTCCGGCGGTACTCGATCGTCGCGACCGTGAAGCCCGCCTCGGCCAGCCCGGCGGACAGCGGCCCCGCGTGCGCCCGGTCGTACTCCGGCCGCCAGAACCCGCCGTGCACGAACACGACCAGCGGGCCGGCGCCCCGGAAGTCGATCACCTGGTCGGGGTGCTCGCCGTAGCGCCGGGTCTCGTCGGCTGGCGGGGCTGGGCGTTCGAGTACGTCGCGAGGATCCACCCGCCGATGCTAACGCCGGACCCCGCGCGGCGCCCCGGGCGTTATCGTGTCTCCGTGACGACCGTTGACTACACCGATATCCGCTACACGGTCACCGACCGGGTCGCGACGATCACGATCAACCGGCCCGAGCGGATGAACTCCTTCCGTGGCCGGACGGTCGACGAGCTCATCCACGCTTTCAAGACCGCGTGGGCCAGCCGCGAGGTGGCCTGCGTGATCCTGACCGGCGCCGGTGACCGGGCCTTCTGCGCCGGCGGCGACGTCAAGGAACGGGCGGAGACCGGCGGCTACGGTGAGACCGAGTGGGGCACGTTCGAGATCGAGCGGCTGCACCGGATGATCCGCGACATCCCCAAGCCCGTCATCGCCGCCGTCAACGGGGTCGCGGTCGGCGGCGGGCACGTGCTCCATGTGTTGTGTGATCTGACGATTGCTGCCGAACACGCCCGATTCGGCCAGTCCGGTCCCCGGGTCGGGTCGTTCGACGCCGGCTTCGGCTCGGCGTACCTGGCCAGGGTGATCGGCGAGAAGCGCGCCCGCCAGCTGTGGTTCCTGCTCGAACTGATCGACGCCCCGACCGCGCTCAGCTGGGGACTGGTGAACAAGGTCGTACCGGCTGAGGACCTGCTGACCAGCGCGCAGGACTGGGGCAGGCAGATCGCCAGCTACTCCCCGACGGCCCTGCGGTTCCTGAAGCACTCCTTCAACGCCGACAGCGACCACCTCGGCGGCCTGTCGCATCTCGCCTTCGACGGCCTGGAGTTGTTCAGCCACACCAAGGAGGCAGCCGAAGGGGCACAGGCGTTCGCCGAGAAACGCCAGCCCGACTTCGACCCCTACCGCTGAGCCGTGGTGAGGCAGGATGGAGGGCATGACACAGCCCCCGGAGCAGCAGATCATTCTGGTGAGCGGCGACGACGACCATGATCCGTCCCGCCTGGTCGAGCAGCCGGCCAAGGTCATGCGGATCGGCAGCATGATCAAGCAGCTGCTGGAGGAGGTCAGGGTCGCGCCGCTCGACGAGGCGGGCCGGCGCAGGCTCCGCGAGATCCACCACCGTTCCATCGCGGAGCTGGAGGACGGCCTGGCCCCCGAGCTCCGTGACGAGCTGGAGCGGCTCTCCCTGCCGTTCAGCGAGGAGGAGGTCCCGTCAGAGGCCGAGCTGCGGATCGCGCAGGCCCAGCTGGTCGGCTGGCTGGAGGGCCTGTTCCACGGCATCCAGGCCACGCTCGTCGCGCAGCAGATGGCGGCTCGGATGCAGCTCGAGCAGATGCGCCGTGGCGGCCCGGCTGCCCTGCCGCCCGGCCCCAGCGGCGCGGGCCAGCAGTCCGGCGAGGGCCCGACCGGCCAGTACCTGTAGCGGCGTGACCAGGGCCGGGAAGTTCACTGACCGGCCCTGGAATTTCACCAGCTGGCCCATAACACAGGGTCACCACATCGGATAACGTCGGACAATGACGACCAAGCTCGTTGCGACCGATCTGGACGGCACGCTGGTCCGCACCGACGGGACGGTGAGCCCCAGGACCCACGACGTCCTCCGCCGCCTCGCGGCCACCGGCATGCCGATCGTCGGCGTCACCGGCCGGGGCCCGCGCCTGATCGACCTGTGCCGGCTGGACATTCCCAGCGCCAGTTTCCTCGCCCTCGCCCAGGGCGGGCACGTCATCGACACCGGCTCCGGGGCCTGGCTGAGCGAGATCACTGTGGACGGCACCGTCTTCGCGAAGGCCGTCGACCTGATCGAGGCCGAGGCCGGAGAGCTGCACTGCACTGTGGAGGCCGACACGGCCCCCGAGTCGCCGCTCTGGGGCGACCCCGGTCCGAGCTGGCCATACCCCGGCACGTGGAAGCCGATGGCCCGCCAGGCGGCCCTGTCCGGCCCGATCCTCAAGGTCTTCCTCCGCGCGCAGGGCCTGTCACCCGACGAGCTGCTGGCCGTGGCCCGCCGGGTCGTACCGGTGACGTTGTGCGAGGTGACAGAGGCCGGCACCGGCTTCATCGAGCTGACCCCGCCCGGCGTGACCAAGGCGGCCGGGCTGGCGGTCATCGCCTCCGCGCTCGGCGTCAAGCCCTCCGAGGTGCTGGCCTTCGGCGACGCCCCGAACGACGGGCCGCTGCTGGCCTGGGCCGGGCGGGCCGTCGCCGTCGCCAACGCGCACCCGGAGGTCATGGCCCTCGCCGACGACGTCACCCACAGCAACGACGCCGACGGCGTGGCCAGCTACCTGGAGCAGCGCTTCCTCTAGAACCAGCGTTCCAGCGCCATCGCGACCCCGTCCTCGGCCACGGTCCCCGTGACCTCGTGCGCCGCGGCCTTCACGGTCTCGGTGGCCTGGCCCATCGCCACGGAATGCCCGGCCCACGCGAACATCGGCAGGTCGTTGCTGCCGTCGCCGATCACGGCACACTCGCTCGCCGCGATCCCCAGCCGACCGGCCAGCGTGGCCAGCCCGGAGGCCTTCGAGACCCCGGGCGCTGTCACGTCGATCCAGCCGGAGTAGCCCAGCTCGATCCCGTACTCGGCCTCGCTCAGCAGCCCGGCGACCCTCGCGGCCTCCGCGCGCCGGCCAGCCATGCCCGCCAGTGAACCACCGGCGTCCCCGGCCAGCCGGCAGATCATCCGGCTCGTCGGCGTCGCGGTCATCTCCTCCAGCGTGACCTCGGTCAGGAAACCGACCGGGTACTCCTGCACGAAGGACGAGGTGTACAGGTAACCCTGCGTCTCGTACTCGACGGCGAACCCGGCGTCCGGCACGGCCTCGGCCAGCACCCGCGCGGCGTGTCCCGGGTCGAACACCGTCCGGAAGATCACCGAGGCGGTGTCGAGGTCGTAGCCGACCGCGCCGTTGGAGCAGACCAGCTCGATGCCGGCCAGCCCCAGGGCACGCGCGGTCGGCAGCGCGTTCCACACGGCCCGGCCCGTCGCGACCGTGACGACAGCGCCGCCGTCGATCGCGCGGGCGATGGCCTTGCGCACCCGCTCCGACGGCACGGCGAAGTCCTGGGCGTAGGGGACCACCGTGCCGTCGAGGTCGAGCGCTACCAGCCGCGGTGTCATGCCACCTCGAGAACTTCCTTGCCCAGGAAGGGCTGGAGGGCCTTCGGCACGCGGATCGAGCCGTCGGGCTGCTGGTGCTGCTCGAGGATCGGCACGAGCATCCGGGTGGTGGCCAGGGTGCCGTTGAGCGTGGCGACCGGCGCGGTCTTCGCCTCGGCGTCCCGGTACCGGATGTTGAGCCGGCGGGCCTGGAAGGTCGTGCAGTTCGACGTCGAGGTGACCTCGCGGTACTGCTGCTGCGAAGGCACCCACGCCTCGCAGTCGAACTTCCGGGTGGCGCTCGACCCGAGGTCACCGGCAGCGACGTCGATCACGCGGTAGGCGAGTTCGAGCTTGCCGAGCAGCTCCTCCTCCCAGGCGAGCATCCGCTGGTGCTCCTCGATCGCCTGGTCGGGGTGGCAGAACGAGAACATCTCCACCTTGTCGAACTGGTGGACCCGGATGATGCCCCGGGTGTCCTTGCCGTAGCTGCCGGCCTCGCGCCGGTAGCACGACGACCAGCCCGCGTAGCGCTTCGGCTCGGCCAGGTCGAGGATCTCGTCCTTGTGGTACGCGGCGAGGGCCACCTCGCTCGTGCCAATCAGGTAGAGGTCGTCGGCCGGCAGGTGGTAGACCTCGCTGGCGTGCGAGCCGAGGTAGCCGGTGCCCTCCATCGACTCGGGCTTGACCAGGCTGGGCGTGATCATGGCGGTGAAGCCGTACTGCACGGCCTGCGCCATGCCCAGCTGGAGCAGCGCGAGCTGCATGAGCGCGCCGACGCCGGTCAGGAAGTAGAACCGCGAGCCCGAGACCTTCGCGCCCCGTTCCATGTCGATGGCGCGGTGCAGCTCGGCCAGTTCGAGGTGGTCGCGGCCGGCCGCGGCCAGCTCGCCGATCTCCTTGAGTACCAGATAGTCGTCTTCCCCACCCGGAGGCGCGGCATCCACGACATTCGGCACAGCCAGGTGCGCGGCGCGCATGGCTTCCTCTGCGGCGGTGACGGCCGCGTCGGCCTCCTTGACCTCGGCCGAGAGGCCCTTGGTCCGGGCCAGCAGCGCGGTCTTCTCCTCGCCCTTGGCCTGTGCTACCTGCTTGCCGAGCGTCTTCTGCTCGGCCCGCAGCCCCTCGAAGTGCGCGACGGCCTTGCGGCGGGACTCGTCGGCGGCGAGCAGGGTGTCAACAGCCGTTTCCGACTCACCACGGAGTCGCTGGCTCGCGCGGACAATATCCGGGTTATCGCGCAACAGGCGCAGGTCAATCATGCTGCCCGAGTTTATCGGGCCGCTCTGCCAGCCGCACTGGGGATACCGTGCCGATATGCGGACAGCCCGCCAACGAGCACACAGACCGCCCCAGCGGTGAACGTCCAGGCACCAGGCGCATCAGGCCAGGTCAAAACCGCAAATAAACCACTCAGTTGTACCGTGCCAGTGCAGCCCACCAGCATCCGCCGCAGCGGCATGCTCCCGCGTCCGCTGAGCACCCACAGCGCGGCGCAGAGCGTGCCAACCGCGCCGACCAGGCCGAGGGGTACCCGGCCAGCCTCCTCGGCCGGCCAGGTCAGCAGGGTCGCCAGGGACATGTCCCGTCCCCAGGGCAGCAGGAGGCCCGCAAGCTCGGCGACACTGCCGATGGCGACCAACAGGAGCCCCACACGCCACATACGTCTAATTGACGCTGAGCGATGACTCCAACACAACAGCCGTTCGGCCCTTTACCCCCAGCCCAACTCGTGCAGATGCTCGTCGTCAATCCCGAAATGGTGGGCTATCTCGTGCACGACGGTGATCGAGACTTCCTCGACAACGTCCTCTTCGGACTCACAGATCGCCAGCGTCGGCAGCCGGTAGATCGTGATGGTGTCGGGGAGCACGCCGGAGTAGTCCCAGCCGCGCTCGGTCAGCGCATGGCCCTCGTAGAGGCCCAGCAGCTCCGGGTCCTCGGGCGGGGCGGAGTCCTCGACCAGCACGACGACGTTGCTCATCAGCTTGAGGAGCTCGGCGGGCACCGCGTCCAGCGCGTCACCGACCAGCTCCTCGAACCGTTCCCGGCTCATCTCGACAGGCACGTGCCTATCTTCCCCCACTCACGTAGCTGCCGAGGAACGTCACCTTGGCACAGAACCGTTCCAGCGCGCCGAAGGCCTCGGCGATTGGCCGGTCACTGATGTGCCCCTCGCAGTCCAGGAAGAAGACGTACCGGCCCAGCGCCTCACCCGTCGGCCGCGACTCGATCCTGGTCAGGTTCACGCCACGGCTGGCCAGCTCCGTGAGCACCTGGAGCAGCGCGCCCACCTGGTCGTGCGCGATGTAGACGGCCAGCGTCGTCAGATCGTTCCCCGTGGCCCCCGGCCCGGTACCCGGCGGCGCGACGAGCACGAACCGCGTCGTGGCCGCCTGGTCCCCGATGTCGGAGTGCACCGGTGTCAGCCCGAGCTGCTGTGCCGCGATCGGTGACGTGATCGCCGCCGGGATCTCTCCACTTCGGACGGACAGCGCCGCGGCGGCGTTCGAGAGCATGTCCACGACAACGGCGTCCGGGTGGTGCTTGGCCAGCCAGCGGCGGCACTGCGCGCTCGCCTGCGGGTGCGCGCCGACCCGGTCGGGAGCCTCGTCGCCGACGAAGACGAACGTGACCGGGATCAGCACCTCGCGGATGATCTCCAGCGGGCTGCCGGCCACCAGCTCGTCGAGCGTCACGTCGACGCCGCCGCCGACCGAGTTCTCCACTGGCACCAGCGCGGCGTCCGCCGTACCGAGCCGGACGACCTCCAGCGCCTCCGGCACACTCCGGCAGGGCACCAGCTCGTCACCGTCACCGGCAAAGGTCCTCAGAGCCGCCTCGGTGAACGTTCCGGCAGGTCCCAGGTATGCGTACTTCACGGCCCCATTCTGCGCCCTGCCCACCCGAGATCGTGGGACCCCTCATGTCGCCATAGCAGCATGAGGGGTCCCACGGTCACTCCGACGGCAGGTCGCCCGACAGGCGGTGGCCGGCCTCCGAGAGGGCGGCGATGGCCTCGCCCAGGCGCACCGAGTTCACCAGGAGGTAGTCGGTGTCGTAGGTCGAGAAGCAGAAGATGTTGACCCGGGCCTCGGCCAGCGGGACGGAGAAGGCTGCCACGATGCCGGTCAGCGTCAGGTTCACCGGGCCGACCACCCGGAAGCAGCGCCAGCCGGGCTCGACGGTCGCCTCTGCCGGGGCCAGCTCGGCCGGGCACATGACACTCGTCTCGTACGGCGTCCACGTCACCGACACCGCCTGGCCCGGCTTGCCGGAGGCGGCAGCGTCGACGAGGGGCTGCGGCACACCGGAACCGGCGGGCAGGCGGCAGATGGCGTATTCACCCGGGAAGAGATCAAGGTCCAGCACGCAACGAAGCGTACAGATTCACGGCCGTACAGTGGCGACCGCCGCTCGGTGACCCCGATCGCACCGGCTGGGCTGGTTCCTCACTTAGGGTGATGGCCGTGGAGTATGCAGCACTACTGGCGACGTTTGGCCTGATCTTCCTGGTCGAGCTGCCCGACAAGACCCTGATGGCCACGCTCGTGCTGTCCAGCCGGTACCGGCCGGGCCCCGTGCTGGCCGGCGTGTCGGCGGCCTTCGCCGTGCAGTGCGCCATCGCGGTCACCGCCGGCTCCGTACTCACGCTGCTGCCTGCGGCTGTCGTGCTCGCCGTCGTCGCGCTGCTCTTCGGCCTGGGCTCGTTCCTGCTGTTCCGGGAGAGCATGCAGAAGGAGGACGAGGCAGAGAACGGCGGGCACGTCGAGGCGCCCTGGTGGCGGATCGTGCTCACGAGTTTCGGCGTGCTCTTCGCCGCCGAGTGGGGCGACGCCTCGCAGCTGGCCACGGCCGGGCTGGCCGCCAAGTACCAGTCACCGTTCTCGGTTTTCCTCGGCGCGTTCCTGGCGCTCGTCGGGGTCGCGACCGTCGCCGTACTGCTCGGGCGCGCCGTGCTCCGCTACGTCCCTCTCAAGTGGATCCAGCGGGGGGCTGCCGTGCTCTTCGCCGGCTTCGCGCTCTTCGCCGTCTACGAGCTGGTCAAGGCGCTGTAGAGAAAGAGGCAGGCAGCAAACCCGGTACAACGAAAGGGTTTGCTGCCTTGGGTGGTGCGGTGAGCAGGCGCGCAGCCTTGCCTTACGCGGCCTTCAGGGTGGGTGCGTCAGCGGGTGGCGCCCAGGTGGAGGGCCGGGCAGCCACCTCGTACAGGGTGTCGACGGAGCGTGACGAGAGGAAGCTGCCCCGGGAGAGCAGGATCCGGTCGATCTCGCGGTAGTGCGCGATCAGGCAGCCCTTCGGCAGACCCTGCATCGACAGCTGGCCAGAGCCGACGAACACCACGATGGGGATCACCGGGATCTGCCGGCCGGTGGCCTTCGTCAGGGCGGTGGACGCCAGCTTCGCGTCCCTCCGGGCCGAGGCGATGAACGGCGGCCGCTTGCCGTCGATCTGCACCACGTCCCCGGCCACCATCACCCGCGTCCGGCCCTGCGCCTTCACCTGCACGGTGAAGATGCCGCCCGGGCCGAACAGCAGGAAGTCGAGACTGCCGGGCAGGCCGAAGGACCTGGCGTCCAGCACCCGCCAGTCGGGGCCGAGCCGGTTGATCCGGTCGATCACGCGCTGGCGGGCAGCAGCTGACTGCCTTTCGGCCTTGACTGCCCGACGACGCTCCAGCCAGCCGAGGGACATTCCTGGGCCGGGAAGGTTGGCATCAGTCATCGGTACCGCACTCATCACGCACCTCGCCAGTTCGGGACTTGACACTACGTTAGGTGATCCAACCCTTACGTTGCGAGGTTTGGTACGTGAGTGAATGGGAACTATCTCAAGTGGAACTATCGCAAGGTGAGCTGTCGCGCGGTCAGACCCTGCTTGGCCTGGCGCTCCGCCGGGCTCAGCTCGGCATCCGACCCGTACGCCTCCGTGAAACGCTTCACGAAGTCGGCCAGCGGCTGCTCCCACTCGGCTGCCTGCGGCTCCAGCGGCACGTCCCAGACCGGCACCAGCAGGCCGTGCGCGCGGAACATGCCCGCGAACTTCGTGCCCTCGCCGAGCAGGATCTCCTGCCGGGCGGCCAGCCGGGCCAGCGCGTTCAGCCCGCGGTCCTCGTCGCCGCCCAGCACCCAGCGGATGTGGGACTTCTCGACGACCTGGCACCAGTAGGCGCCCTCGGCGGCGGCGAGCGCCTTCGTCGGGTAGATCGCCTCGTTGGCTCGCTCGACACCGGCGGTCACGCCCGGGTCGTCCACATCGGAATCCAGCCAGAACTCGAAGCCTTCGTGCACCGTGACCTCCAGCGGCACCTCTTCGAGGATGTCCTGGAGCCTGGGGCCCTCACCCGGCAGGGCGGGAACCGACACGGGCTGGCCGGGCTGGGTCTCGAGGCCGCGCAGGATCGCCACGGCGATGTCACGGCTGATGTCGCCGGACTGCACGTGCCGCTGGAGCGCGACGAACACCCGGCCGTCGGGCTTGGTCATGGCGGGCCACGCCATCGGCAGCACGGTCGCCAGGATGACCTCACGGCCCTCGACGGCGAACTCGGGCTTGAGCTTCAGCGGGGCGCTGGCGGCGGGCACCAGCTCCCGCAGCGCCACCCACTGCACCTCGCCGGGCAGACCCTCGAATGGCCGGGGCACGAAGACGTCGCGGATCTTCTGGCGCTTCTCGCCGGACTTCTTTGCACGCTTGCTCACCCTGAGAGGGTACGTCCTGCTGTCCGAGTTGTACCAACCGGGCAGCTCACGGGGCCGCCTGAGCCCCGCTACGCCCGCCTCAGCTGCGCCCAGACGCACTGGCCGAGGCCGTCACGGATCACGCCCCAGCGGTCCGCGAGGGCGGCAACGATGCCCAGCCCCCGGCCGTTCAGCGACTCGGGGCCGACCCGGCGGACGTGCGGCACCTCGACGGCGCCGCCGTCGGTGACCCTCAGCTCGATCTCGTCCCGCCCGAGCTGCCAGGCCACCCGCACGCCGCCGTCCGGCAGCGGCCGGGCATGGCGGACGGCGTTGCCGACCAGCTCGGAGACGATCGCCGTGATGTCGGCCAGGGTCTCGGGATCGACCCGGCCGGTGAGCTCGACGGCCAGGCGGCGGCGGGCCATCCCAGCTGCCTGGGCATGGTGCGGCACGACCACGACGGACGCCCGTTCGCCCAGCTCCACGCAGCCGCTCACGCCTCCCCCATCCGCCCAGGTACTCTCCGGCGACCTTCCGACAAAATACCCCGATACCGGGCAGTGAAACAGGCCCCCGGCGGAACTTCCGCCTCCTGTTCCGCCGGTGACGCCGCGGGGTGTGGCCTAGTGTGCCTGTTATGACCGTGGTGAATCACTGGACCGAACTCCCGCGCTGGTCCCCGGGCCGGGCTCTGTACTCGTGTTATCTCACTTTCGCCGGTCATCCGGCTCTGCACCAGCTCATTGACACCTATCAGACCGCGCTGGCGGATCTGCCCAATCTGGACCTCATCCTGCCCCAGTGGCGGCACATGACCATCCAGGGGATCACCTTCACCGACGAGCTGACCGAGAAGGAGATGTCCGCCATCGAGGCGGCGGTCCGCAAGGAACTCAGCCACGTCCCGCCGCTGACAGTGTGGACGGAGCCGGAAATCCTCGCAAGCGATTCGGTCTATATTCCCGTCGGCCCGATCGAACCTCTGACGCAGCTCCGCGAGGCCATCAGAGCCGGCGTGTTCTCCGTTGTGGACGAATCCCGGCTCTACGCGCTGCCGGGCCAGGAGACCGGGGAGTTCGAGCCGCACGTCTCCGTCGCCTACGTCAACGCCGACGGACCGGCCGAGCCCTTCCGGACCCGGCTGGCCGCGCTGGAGATCGAGCCGGTCGAGCTGCGGATCACCGAGGCCTCGCTGATCGCGCTGACCAAGGACGACCACAAGTGGTCGTGGACGAGGGAAGTCCCGGTCCCGCTCGGCGGGTGACCAGTTTTTCCGGTTACTAGATGACCGTGCCCGGCTGGGCGTTCCCGTCGACGACCGGGCGCCCGGCCGAGGCCCAGGCCTGCATGCCGCCGTCGAGGTTCACGACGTTGTCCCAGCCCTGGCCCTGGAGGTACGCGACGACGCGTGCCGAGCGGCCGCCGACCCGGCAGATGACCACGACCGGGTCCTCCTTCGGTACCTCGGCGAGCCGGGCCGGGATCTCCATCATCGGCAGGTGCACGGCGTCCGGGGCGTGGCCGGCGGCCCACTCGTCGTCCTCGCGCACGTCGAGCAGCAGCGCGCCCTCGGGGAGCTCGGCCGGGGTGACCTGGGGAATCTGGGTACCAAACATGCCTATGAGCTTATTCCAGCCTCGGCACGTCCCGCGCGGTGCGGAGCGCGGTTTCCGGTGCGCCCCGGAAACCGCGAGGGACTCGGTGCTCACCTGTTGACGAGGTCGGGGTTCCGCACCGTGAAACTGGCCAGGTCGCCGTCCCGGAGGGCGGCCAGCATGGCGGTGGTCCGCTCGGTGGGCAGGGCGTAGGAGACGCCGCCGATCCAGTCCCAGGCGACCGGGAGCTGGAGCATCACCAGGCCGGACGGGCGGAGGTCCCGGAGGGCGAAGAGCAGGTCGGCCGGGGCGTAGGCGGTGTCGACCGTCAGCGAGTCCCCGGCGGCGCGCAGCACCTTGTCGAGCTTGCGCGGGTCGGTGAGCGTGCCGGAGTCGAAGCCCTGCTCCAGTACCGCCTTGATGAACTGCTGCTGGTGCCGCTGCCGGGTCACGTCCCCGTCGGGGAAGTCGCGCTGGCGCACGTAGTCCAGCGCCTGGTGGCCCTGGAACACCTGGCAGCCGGGCTGCCACGTCATTCCTGTGTGGATGGAGGTCGTCTCCACGTCCACGCACAGCCGGACCCCGCCGATCGCCTCGACCAGCTTGGCGAAGCCGCTGAAGTCGATCACGGCCGCGGCGTCGAACCGCAGGCCGGTCAGGTCGTGCAGGGTGGCCGCGAGCAGCCGGTAACCCTTGGCCTGGTCGAAGGGCGGGCCGGCCCCGCCGTACGCGAAAGCAGCGTTGACCTTGTCGAGGCAGCCGCTCTCCGAATCGGGGCAGCGCGGGATCTGCACCTGGAGGTCGCGCGGGATCGACAGCACGAACGCCTGGTCCAGGGTTGGCGCCACGTGCAGGATCATGATCGTGTCGGAGCGCCAGGCCTCGTTCTCCAGGCCGCGCCGGTAGTCGGAGCCGACGAGCAGGATGTTCAACGGGCCGGTGACCTGGCCGCCGGTGCGGGTCACGCCTTCTGGCAGCAGATCGGCCCGGTGCAGGCTGCTGGTGTACCGCTCCAGGAGCACGCCGCCGGTCACGAGCCCGCCGGCGCTGGCCAGCATCAGCAGTGCCCCGATGCCGATGCACCACAGGGTCCACGCCGGGGCGTGCACGCTGCTCAGCCTCGGGATACGCACCCTGCCCATGCGTACCAGGCTAGGCGGGGAAAAGGGTCAGACGGGGGCGAACGCCGAGGACGGGCCTACACGCCCTTCAGCTTCGAGGCCAGTTCGGGGTGGCCGGCGATGAACGCGTCGATCTGCCCGCCGATCAGCGCCTGGAACATCTGCCCGCCGAGCGGCTGGGTCAGGATCTCGAAGGACTCGCCGTTGATCATCTTCGGCGTGTGCGGCACGGACAGCGGCACGATGTCGGTCGCCTTGATCCCGCGCAGCGCGAGGACGAGATCAATGAAGTCGAAGCCGCCGAGGTCCATCTGGAGCGACCGGCCGGCCTTGCGGATCACCGCGTCGAGCTTCTTCGGGTCCTTCAGCATGTCCTTGCTGGTGGCCTGCTTGATGATCTGGCCGATGAACTGCTGCTGGAGCTTCTGCCGGTCGTTGTCGCCGCCGGGCAGGTCGTAGCGCTGCCGGACGAGGGCCAGCGCCGAGTGACCGTTGTAGTGGTTGCAGCCCGCCTGGAACTGGTAACCCTTCAGGCCGGGCTGGGTGGACTTGAAGCCCTGGTCCAGGCACATCGTCACGCCGCCGAGCTCACCGGTGATCTCGGTGAAGCCGTACCAGTCGATCATGCCGGCCATGTCGAACTTCACCCCGGTGAAGGACTCCACGGTCTGCCGGAGCAGCCGGAGCCCGCCCGGCAGGTCGCGCTTGTCGCCGGAGCCGAAGGCGAAAGCCGCGTTCAGCTTGGCCTGGCACGGGTTGTTGCCGCCGTAGCACTTGGAGATGCTGACCTGGAGGTCGCGGGGCAGCGCGAGCAGGTACACCCGGTCGAGGCTGGCCGGGATGTGCGCCCACATCACCGTGTCGGAGCGGACCAGGTTGGTGTCGTCCTTACGGGCGTCGATGCCGGCCAGCAGGATGTTGATCGGCCCCTTGACCGACCGCTTCGGCTTCTCCTTGCCGCTGTCGTCGAGCACGCTGACGCTGGCGATCGAGCCGGTGTACCTGTCGATCAGGACCTGGCCGGTGATCAGGGTGCCGACGGAGGCGATGGTGAGCACCATGCCGAAGATCAGGCAGATCCTGGCCCACAGTGGACTCTTACGCTTGCGGTGCACGCCCGCCTTGTCCGTGGTGGCCATCAGCCGGGCAGCTTCGACGTGAGGTCGGTGTTGGCCACCAGGAAGCTGTCGATCCGCTCGTCGGCCATCGCCTTGAACAGCTCGCTGGCCCGGGGCTGCTCCAGGCTCTCGTAGTCCGTACCGTTGATCTTGAGCGACTTGTGCGGCACCTGCATCGGGATGATGTTCTCCGGGGTGATGCCCTTCAGCGACCAGACCAGATCCGAGAGCTCGTAGCCGCCCTTGTCGAGGACCAGCGAGTCGCCGACCGTCTTGACCAGCGCGTTCAGCTTCACAGGGTTGGTCAGCACGTCCTTGCCCATCGCCTGCTTCAGGATCTGCTTCACGAACTGCTGCTGGAGCTTCTGCCTGCCGTAGTCGCCGCCGGGCACGTCGTAGCGCTGGCGGACCAGCTCCAGGCCCCGGTGCCCGTTGTAGTGCTGGCAGCCCTTGGGGAACGTGTAGTCCGAGTGGTGGGACTTGATCGGCGTGTCGAGGCACATGGTCACGCCGCCCAGCTCTCCGGTGATGCCGGTGAAGCCGTACCAGTCGATGATCCCCGCCATGTCGAACCTGGCCCCCGTCACCTGCTCGACGGTCTTGACCAGGAGCTGCATCCCGCCCTCACGACCCTTGCCGTTGCCCATCCCGTCGCCGAAGGCCTCGTTGATCTTCTCCGTCCGGCCGCCGAACTTGGACGGGGCGAAGGCCGGGATCTCCACCCGCAGGTCGCGCGGGATGGACAGGATGTAGGCGCTCTTGTGATCGCGGGGGATGTGCACCCACATGATCGAGTCGGCGCGCTGGAACTTCTGGCTCTCGGGATCGTCCTTGCGGTAGTCCAGGCCGGCCAGCAAGATGTTGAGCGGGCCGTCGACCTCGCGGCGGGCCTGGTTCTCCGGTTCGCCACGGCCGAGCAGGTCACGCTGGGTGATCGAGCCCTCGACCTTGTTCTTCACCAGCTCGAAGGCGACAAGGGTGCCGCCGGCTCCCAGGCTGAGCACGAGGCCGAAGACCAGGCAGAGCCGAGCCCACAGGGGGCTGCGCCGCTGGCGGTGCACCCCGGGCAGGTCTGGCTTGCCGGACGTCACGGTCTCCTCTGCTCGGTGCTCTGGCCACAGGCTCGCGCTGCTGTGGGCGGGGGCTGATGGTCACGGACCGCGAACGGCGCCGAGTTCGGACCCTATGCCAACCGTGGCCCACCCGCCACCCGCACGAACCGGACCTTCATCACTTCTGGGGCGGGTTAGCCTGGACCCACTCGGCGATTTTGTCCTTGTTGACCGCTTCGTACAGAGCCTTGGCCTTGACCTTGTCCGAGAGGATGACGCTCTCTCCATCGACGGTGTCCGTGCCGGCGTTGGGGCTAGTCATGAAGGTCAGGTTGTTCGACCGCAGCCCCCTGAACTGGATGGCCATGTCGATGAGCTGGAAGTCCTTGTCGACGACGAGCGCCTTGATCGCCGAGTCGAGGAAGGCCTTGAGCTTCACCGGGTTGGTCAGCGTGCCGGTGTCGGCCGCCTTGTCCAGCATCGCCTTGATGAACTGCTGCTGGTGCCGCATCCGGGCGAAGTCCCCGTCCGGGAACTGCTTGCGCTGCCGGATGTAGTCGAGAGCCGCGTCGCCGGAGAAGTGGTTCATACCCTTCTTCCAGCTCCGGTGGCTGGTGTAGCCGTGGATCGACGTCACGTCCTGCTCGACGTACATGTCGACGCCGCCGAGCGCGTCGGTCACCGCGCGCAGCCCGTCGAAGTCGATCAGGGCGACGTGGTCGACACGTACCCCGGTGTATCCCTCCACAGTGGCCACCGTCAGCGGCGCCCCACCCCATGCGAAGGCCGCGTTGAGCTTGGCCATCTGGTTGCCCGGGCCGCCCTTCGGATTCTTCGGGACGTGCACCCAGAGGTCACGGGGCAGCGAGATCACGTACGCCTGGTCGTGCTTCGCCGTCACGTGCAGCAGCATCATGGTGTCGGCCCGCGCGTCGGCCTCGATGTTGTCCGGGTTCCGCGAGTCGCTGCCGAGCAGCAGGATGTTGAAAGCGCCGTCGACCGTCTTGGCCGGCCGGTTGCCGACCAGGCCCTCGAAGGCGTCGGTGCGCTTGACGTCGTCGTTGAGCCCGCTGAGGTACGACCAGGCGCCGAAGCCTGCCGCGATCAGCGCGATCACGAGCACCCCGGACACGACGAGGGCGATCCGGCCCCAGCGCGGCCTGCGCTTACCCGGGCCCTTGCCAGCACCCTTGCCGTACGCGGTCCCGCGCGGCGGCTGGACTGGCGGGCGTCCGGAACCCACGGCTGCCCGGCCGGAAGGGCGGTGCGGCGCGGCGGGCGCGACGTCGTCCCACGGGTCGGCCGGGGGCTGCTGCTGCGGGCGGGCTGCCCGGCCGGAGGGGACTGACGCGCGGCCGGTTGGTCGGGGCTCGGTCATGTCCCCAGGGTACGTGCGGCCCGCCAGGGTAACCGAGCCGACACTGTGTGCAACATGGACCGGGCAGCCGGAGAAATGGTGAATAGATCCCCAACTGCCCGGTATTGCGGTACTCAGTGAGCGTTGGCCCCGGTCAGTGCCCGGACCTCCAGCTCGGCGAACTTGCCTTTGTCCTGCTCACGGGACGTGAGAGCCCCCACAGCCGCGCACAGGAACCCGATCGGGATCGACAACAGCCCCGGGTTCTGGAACGGCACCGGCGCGACAGCCGTGCAGCTGATCAGCGCGGTCGGATTGGCGACAGCCTTCGAGGTCACGGGTACCCCGCAGGCGGCGGCCGACTTCTCGTTCAGCGCGGCCGGCGGCTGCGTGTCCGACGCGCCGCCCCACATGACCGGGCTCAGCAGTACCAGCAGAACTGCCGCGACGAGCCCGCCGTAGATCCCCCACAGCGCGCCACGGGTGTTGAACCTCTTCCAGAACAGGGAGAAGAGGATGGCCGGCAGGTTGGCGGACGCCGCGATGGCGAAGGCCAGCGCGACCAGGAACGCCACGTTGAGGCTGCGGGCGAAGACCGCCAGGACGATCGCCACCGCCCCGATCGCGAAGGCCGCCACCCTGGCGACCCTCACCTCCTGCCGCTCGTCGGACTTCCCGCGCTTGATCACGTTGGCGTAGAGGTCGTGGGCGAGGGAGGACGAGGAGGCGAGGGTCAGCCCGGCGACGACGGCCAGGATCGTCGCGAACGCCACCGCCGCGATGATCGCCAGCATCAGCGCCCCGCCGAACTCGCCGCCGAAGTACCTCTTGCCCAGCTCGGCGGCCAACTGCGGTGCCGCGGTGTTCCCGCTCGGGTCCTGGCTGGTGATCGCCTTGCCGCCGACCAGGGCCGCCGCGCCGAAGCCGAGGGCCAGGGTCATCAGGTAGAAGGTGCCGATGATGCCGATCGCCCACACCACGCTCTTGCGGGCGGCTTTCGAGTTCGGCACGGTGTAGAAGCGGATCAGGATGTGCGGGAGCCCGGCCGTGCCCAGCACCAGCGCCATGCCCAGCGAGATCAGGTCCAGCTTGCTGACCATCGTCCGTAGTGGACTGTCCAGCTCGCGGCCGTATTTCAGACCTGGTTCGAGGAAGGCCTGGCCCTTGCCCGACTTCTGCGCGGCCGAGGACAGCAGGTCCGACAGGTTGAACTTGAAGGCGGCGAAGACGAGCAGCGTCATCAGCAGCGCGCCCAGCATCAGCATGAACGCCTTGACGATCTGGACGTAGGTGGTGCCCTTCATCCCGCCGATCACCACGTACGCGATCATCAGGACGCCGATGATCACGATGGTGACGACCTTCGCCGTCTCCGGCCCCATCCCGAGGAAGGTCTGCCCCTCCTTGATCCCCAGCAGCAGCGCGACGAGCGAGCCTGCCCCGACCATCTGCGCGAGCAGGTAGAAGATCGAGACCACGATGGTGGACACCGAGGCCGCCGTCCGCACCGGACGCTGCCGCATCCGGAAGGCCAGGACATCACCCATCGTGTACCGGCCGGAGTTGCGCATCAGCTCCGCGACCAGCAGCAACGCCACCAGCCACGCGACGAGGAACCCGATCGAGTACAGAAACCCGTCGTACCCCGACAGCGCGATCATCCCGGCGATGCCCAGGAACGAGGCGGCCGACATGTAGTCCCCGCCGATCGCCATGCCG
The DNA here is from genome assembly GCF_000379825.1 of Longispora albida DSM 44784. GTDB lineage: Bacteria > Actinomycetota > Actinomycetes > Mycobacteriales > Micromonosporaceae > Longispora > Longispora albida. Next base: position 140,322 of record NZ_KB903815.1, on the reverse strand, counting down.
TTCTGGAAGCCGGAGAACGACCGGCCACCGTCGTAGAAGTCCGCGGCCGTCTTGTTCTGCCGGCTCGCCCACACCGTGATGGCCAGCGTGACGGCGACCAGCACGACGAACAGGACCAGCGTCAGGTTACGCGCGAGCATCGGCGGACTCCTCTTCCTCCAGCTCGGCCCGGATCCGCCCGGCGGCCGGATCGAGCCGCCGGCCGGCGTAGCTGGCGTACCACCAGGCGATCAGGAACGTCGAGGCGAACTGGAGCAGCCCGAAGACCAGCGCCACGTTCACCTCGGCGAACACCTTCGTGCCCATGAAGTCACGGGCGAAGGCCGACAGGACGACGTACAGCCCGTACCAGGACAGGAAGGCCACGGTCACCGGGAACACGAACCGGCGCAGCGCACGCCTCAACCCGGCGAATTCCGGGCTGGCCTGCACCTCCTCGTAACGGCCCTGACTTTGTTCTTCTGACATCTCTACCGCCATGAAGGTCGGATGCATGTGACGTGGCACACCGTAGAAACGATCATCAGGGCCGGGCGGTGATCCCCGGCCCGCGACCGGCGAACGGCGCCCCCGGTGCGCCGAACGGCCACCGGACGTCCGTTCGCCGGCTTGGCCGGACACAGTGGACCGGCCGATAATGATCTGGCTCGATCCGGCCCAGCCCCTCAGGAGGTCGCGATGTCCACCGATCAGCAGACCGCCCCGCCACCAGCGCCGCCACCGGCCACAGTGGAGCAGCACCGCATCCGGCGCCGGCTCGGCGAACGCTGGCTCTACGTCCAGACCCGCCGGATCGAGGGTCGCCCCGTCGTCCCGCTCGACAGCGTGCTCGGCCCCTTCGACGGCTCGTTCTCCGCCAGGGCGCTCGTCCCGCTCGCGCTCCTCAAGGGTCAGTATCTGGAAGGACAGCGCTATCTCGTACCCGACGACTGGCGCCTCATCCGCGAGCGCATCGAGGAGGGTGTCCGCACGGCGCTGACGCTCCCCGAGCCGCGCGTCGGCGCACCGGACCCGGTCGAGGCGTTCCTCAGCACCCGGGCCGCCGAGGTCGGGGCCGAGCTGAAGGCCCTCGCGCAGCGCCGCGTCCAGCGCGAGTACTTCAAGGGCACGATCTTCGGCGTCTTCGCCAGCCTCCTGCTGCTCGCGATCCTGTACCTCCTGATCGCCGCCTGCTTCGAGCTGTTCGCCGACGGCCTGCGCGGCAACAACAAGATCCTTGTCGAGCACGCGCTGGTCGCGATCGGCGGCGGGGCCGGCGGCGCGACGCTCAGCTCACTGATCCGGCTCCGCAAGCAGGAGGTCGAGAACCACCAGGCGTCCGGCATCCGGGCTGCCGCCATCCGGATCATGCTCGGCTGGTTCTTCGCAGGCGCGATCCTGTTCCTGGTCAAGGGCGAGCTGGTCAACATCTTCAAGGTCCCGGACGCCCCGCTCGCCGTCTGGTTCTACTGGGGGGCCCTCGGCTTCCTCGGCGGCTTCAACGAGGCCTGGGTCACCGACCTGGTCACCAAGAAGACAGCCGACGGCGCCAAGGACGCGGCCAAGAAGGCAGTAGAAGACCTCAAGGACCTCGTGAAGAAGTGATCAGCCGAGAGTGCGGTACCGGCCCCGGTGGTACACCAGCGGTTCGGCCTCGCCCAGTTCGACGTAGCGGATGACGCCCTCGACCAGCTCGCCGTAGCCGCACGGCCGGGTGTTCTCCACGGTGCACCCGGCCCAGGTCGTGGCGCCGACGAGAACCGGGCCCCACTCGGTCTCGGTCCAGCCGTGGTTACGGAAGGCGCCGCCGGGGACGGGTACGAGACCGGCGAACTCATCGGAGATCCGTTGCTGGCTGCCGTCGAGCACCATCACGGCGAACGTACCGCTGGCGGTCAGCGCGTCGAACACCTCCGACTCCGGGTCGAGCAGGCCCAGCACCCGGCCCGGCTCGCCGTCGGCGATCAGCGTCGAAGCGACCGGCAGCCCGGCCCGCCCCGGCTCGGCCCCGGCCGTCCACAGCGTGACGGTCGAGGCCAGCCGCCCGCGAAGCCGCCGTACGGGCCCGCGCTCCGGCTCGGGCGTGGCGAACGGATGCTCAGGATGAATCCCCATCCGCCCATTATCCTGCCCATCCCTCATCAGCCACTCCTTTCGTGAGCTGATCAGGATGGCCGGGGCCTGGCCCGTCCACTGTGAAAAAATTGTGGATTCTCCATGCCAGGCGTGCGCACAACCAACTGAGGCCGGCCGCGCTGTCGCGTGGCCGGCCTCGGGTGCTGCGGGGTTACTACCGTGACGGCGTCACGGCTGCGAGGAGTTCCGGGGCGCGGCGGTTGAGGGCGTCGCCGCCGATGAGGGTGCCGATGAGGACGGCGCCCACGCCGTACGCGACGCTGACCGGGATCACCACGACCGACCAGGCCGAGCTGCCAGCCCACCAGGCGAGGAGGGCCATCGGGGCGGCGAGTACCAGGGTCGCGAGCATCGCCGCGATGTTGACCAGGCCCTTCATGCACCCGCCACCGCTGTTCATCGCGAACGGGTTGCTCGACTCGGGCAGGGCGTAGGCGGCGTACACCGAGAGGATGGACATCATGCCGGCCGCGACGCCGAACGAGGCGTATGCCGTGCCGAGCGCGCCGGCGATGTTGCCGTACTGCCCGGTGAGCGCGCCGAGCGCCGGGACGATCACGGTCAGCGCAGGGACCGCGATCAGGGCGAGCCCTGCGGCCCGGCCGCGCAGCTCGGTCCGGCCGGGTACGCCGGCGAAGATGTGCTGGGAGTAGGACGCGCCGCCGAAGCCGAACTGGTTGCCGGCCGACAGGGCGAGGAACACGCCGACCCAGGTCGCGCCGAACGCGATCGGGGACTTGGCCGGGCCGACGCCGAGCGCGATGGGCATCGCGGCGCTCGCCGCCACCATCGACAGCAGGGTCGCACGACGGCGGGGGTCACGCCACCAGCCGCGCATGTCGGCGGCGACGATCGCGCCGTACACGGTCTTCGGGGTCCGGCCGAGGACGGCGAGCACCTTGCCGTTGTCCTGCTTGCCTGCCTGCACCCCGCCGACAGCTCCGATCATGGCGGACTCGATCGACCGGTCCCACCAGACCAGCATGAGTACCAGCACGACGAGCGAGCCGGCCAGCTTCAGGACGCCCAGCAGCGGGCGGCCGTCGGCGAAGTCGTAGAAGGCCGTGTACGGGGCCGCCAGCGGCGACCAGCCGGCCGCGCGCAGCGCCTCTCGTACCGCCTCGACGTTGCCAGCGGCCATCGAGTTGCTGCCAAGCGAGATCATCGGGCCGATCATGGTGAACAGCAGGGTGACGCCGATCAGGGCCAGGTCACGGGAACGGCGCGACCGGAGCGCTGCGGCGAACCCACTGGTCACGGCCCGGCTGCCGACCACGCAGAGCAGGGTGCCGAGCACGACGCCGATCGCGGCGGTGAGCGCGCCGACGACCCCGTCGACCAGGGCGCCCGCCAGGATCAGGCCCGCCGTGGCGAGGAAGGTCGCGATGGCGGGTACACCCAGGAAAGCCGCAGCCAGCAGGCCGGACAGCAGCGAGCGCTTGGGGATCGGGAGCAGCGCGAACCTGGCCGGGTCAACGGTCTCGTCCACGCCGAACATCGCGACGGGCATGACGATCCAGCCGATGACGATGAACGTGCCGAGCATCGCGACGACGCCCTTGCCCACGCCGTGCGAGAGCTGGCTGGTCGCCGCGAACATCGCGAAGCCGGCCGCCGCGAGCAGCAGGCCCATGATCGCGCTGAACACGAACGCGACGACCCGGCCGGTCTTGCCCTTGAAGCCGTTGCGCAGGATGCGCAGCTTCAGGCCGAGGAAAACGCGGATCATGCCAGCCACGCCAGTTCTTCACCGAGGGCTGTCCGGCCGCCGGCCTGCTCGACGAAGATCTCCTCGAGCGGGCGGCCGCCCCGGACCTCGTCCAGCGTGCCGACCACCTTGATCACGCCGTCGGCGAGGATCGCGACGTGACTGCACAGCCGCTCCACGACCTCCATGACGTGCGAGGAGAAGATGACCGTGCCGCCGGAGCGGACGTACTTGTTGAGAATGTCCCGGATCGTCGCAGCCGACACCGGGTCAACCGCCTCGAAGGGCTCGTCGAGCACCAGCAGCTTCGGGGCGTGCAGCAGCGCGCAGGCCAGGCCGATCTTCTTCTTCATGCCGGCCGAGTAGTCGACGACGAGCGTGCCGCGCGCGTCGGACAGGCCGAGCACGGCGAGCAGCTCGGTCGCCCGGGCGGAAATCTCGTCGTTCGGCATGCCGCGCAGCAGGCCGGTGTATGTCAGCAGCTCCAGCCCGGTGAGCCGGTCGAACATCCGGACGGCGTCGGGCAGGACGCCCAGGAGCTTCTTGGCGGCCGTCGGGTCCTGCCACACGTCGTGCCCGAGCACGTACGCGGTGCCGGCGTCCGGCCGGAGCAGGCCGACGGCCATCGACAGCGACGTGGTCTTGCCGGCTCCGTTCGGGCCGAGCAACCCGAAGAAGGAGCCGGCCGGGACGGCGAGGTCCACGCCGGCCACGGCTGTCTTGTCTCCGAACTTCTTCACCAAGCCCCGTAGCTCGAAGGCATTCTCGATCATGGGCCCAGCGTACGGGGCCTGACCGGCCGCTTCGTCATCCTCGGGAACCAGCGGACCATCCCTCAGCGGGAGGATCGTCAGGGGCGTGGAAGGCGGAGAGCGATGGTCGGCGCCTCCGCCATGATGCCGGAGGATGCCGGGGCGGCCTTCGCCGGACGCCGCCCGGCCCTGGCCAGCTCGACGCCCTGGTGGAGTTCCACGACGTCCTGCTCGCCGACGACCGCTGTCTGGTCCCTGCTCAGTTCGGCTTTCTGCCCGTTGCTCTTCTGTACGACGGTGCCGTTCGTGCTCAGGTCACGCACCACGAGCCCGTCCGGCCCGGCCGACAGCTCGACGTGCGCCCGGCTGACCCACTGGAGCGCTTCCTCGTCCAGCCACGGCCCGAGCATCACGCCCTGGGCCGGCGCCCGCCCGACCACCACGGGCCGCAGCGGATCGACGGGGAACCTGGTCTTCGCCGCACCCTTCACCCACACCGTCACCGCCATCGCCTGCGGCCGGGCCCCGTCGTCGCCGAGGGGCTGGCCGTGCCGGGGGCAGGTCGGATGGCCGGTGGTGAGCAGCAGCGGCACCGGTACGGGCTCACCCTCCGGGCAGCGCCACCGCCGGGCGAGCACCGCCTGGGGCGGGACGACTCCGGGGCGGTCGGCGCGGACAGGCGCGGCGCCCTGCCGGTCGATGAGCGCGACACCGCCGATGCCCGGTACTGGCGCGTAGGCCATCGCGACGGGCAGCGGGTTCCGGCTGACGACCGGGAGGCCCGTGATCGCGTGCAGCTCGATGAGGCGGCGGCCCGGTTCGACGTCGGACAGGACCTCGATGAGCCCGTCGTCTGCCCAGCGGCGGAGCACCATCTTCTCGTTGGAGGTGAGTTCGAGGCTGGACAGCAGTCCGCGCTCGGCGACCGCGTAGACCGGTACGGCCGCGTCGTCGAGCTTCACCGCCAGGGCGTCGATCACCGTGCCGACGCGCGGCAGGTACAGCGGGCGGCCGCCGTCGAGCTCCTGGGCACGGAGGAGTTCCCCGATGTCCAGGATCGCGCCGGCCAGGACCGGATCCATGCTGAGCCGGTGCTCGATCGCGTCCAGTACCTTGCTGATCTCGAAGCGCAATGTTCCCCCCAAGGCTATTGACGCAGGTCATGGGCTGCGCCGGGGGAGATGCTACCGGCAGGTCATCCGGATCGGGGTGTCCTGTCGCCGACTCGGCGCGACAGTCACGGTACGCACATGCAAAAGCCGATCCCGGACCCGTCGGCCCAGGATCGGCTTCGTGCGTACTCTCAACGGCCGGCTTCCCTGCGGAGCAGCGCGCCCAGGTCCTCCGGGGCGACGCTCGCGTTCCGCAGGCCCTTCTGGGTGAACCAGGTGCCGACGTTCTTCGCGTCGCGCTCCAGGAACTCCCCGCCGCGCGGGTTGGCCACCACGTCGACGATCTGCGGCAGGTCGATGATGTAGAGCTGCCCGTCCTTGACGAGGGTGTTGTACGGCGAGAGGTCGCCGTGCGCGTACCCCTTCTGGGCCAGCGTCACCAACGCCTCGACGAGCTGCTCCCACACGTCGGTGAGATCGTCGCCCTCGAGCCGGGCGTTGGCCAGGCGTGGCGCGCCGGTGCCGTCCGGTTCCCCGATGAACTCCATCAGGATCTCGGTGCCGGTGATCTGGACCGGGTACGGCACGGGAAGGCCCCACTGGTAGCAGGTCTTCAGCGCGTTGAACTCGGCGATCGCCCACTGTCCGGCCAGAACTTCCTTGCCGAACGACGTCTTGTTCTGGATGGCCCGCATCGTGCGGGACTCCTTCACCCTGCGGCCCTCGGTGTACCCGGTGTCGCGGGTGAACATCTTGTGGTCGGAGCTGCGATAGCGCTTGGCCGCCATCACGACGCTCCTGTCCGTGTCGGGTACCCAGCGCCGGACCAGGAAGACGTCGCCTTCCTTGCCGGTCTTCAGGATGCCCATCTCGGTGTCGACGGCACCCAGGTCGGTGACCAGCCACTCCGGGTACGGCAGGGGGCCGCGCTCGGTGGGCGGGGAGGTGTCCCAGGTGGACCAGCGGTCGCCGTCGGGGCGGCCGTCGGTGTCGTCGGAGATGTCCCAGTCCTCGTGCGACTCGAAGAACTTCTCGTACTGGACGTCGTCCTCGTCGAGACGCTTCTTGCCACGGGAGCGGGCGCTGAAATTAACGTGGTACGTGTCGCGCATGATGTGTGAGGTTCTCCTTGGGAGTGCCTCACCGGGGCGCAGTACTGCCTTGGCAGTACTAGAGAAAAGTAGGTGCGCTCAGACGGTGAGGCTGGGGACGGTCTGGCTGGACAGCGCAAACCGCATGACAGTCGTTGACATTGGTTCCGCCCCCTTCCCGGGACTCGTCCGCTCACACCGGAGCGTGACTCGCGCTCGCCGTGAGCGCGTCGCAGGCAAGTCTGCATGGGACACCGGCATCGCGCAAGGCTTTTTTTACCTGGTGTGACGGAGGATATTGGCAGCGATGAACGCTGTCTGGGCGGTGGCGGCCCTGGCCGCAGCCTTCGCGGCCGGGCTGGTCGCGCTGCTGAGACTGCGCCAGCGCCGCGGCATAGCGACCCAGCACCAGCGGGCGACCTACGAGGTACTGCGGACGGCTGGCCTGGCCGCCGAGCCGCTGCGGGCCGGGCTCACCGAGGCTGCGGCGGCGAAGTCCGTCCGGCACCTGAGGCGGCTGATCGGCGCGAGCGGCCTGGCGCTCCTGGACACCGAGCAGGTACTCGCGTGGGACGGCACGGGTGAGCACCACGCCGAGCAGGTACTCCGGGCGACGAAGGCCGTGCTGGCCGCCGGGGACCTGCCGTGCGACCGGCTCGACTGCCTGATCCGTGGCGCGGTGCTCGTCCCGCTGGAGACGGACGCCGGGCGGGTCGGGACGCTGGTCGCGCTGGCCGACGAGCCGGTGGCCCCTGGCCTGGTACAGGCGGCGATCGAGACGGGGCGGTGGGCGGCGACGCAGCTGGCGCTCGCCGAGCTGGACTCGTCGCGGGACAGGCTGGCGCGCGCCGAGCTGCGCGCGCTCCGGGCCCAGATCAGCCCGCACTTCATCTACAACGCGCTGTCGGCCATCGCCTCGTTCGTGCGGACGGACCCGCAGCGGGCCAGGGAGCTGATCCTGGAGTTCGCGGAGTTCACGCGGTACAGCCTGCGGTCGCATGGTGAGTACACGACGCTGGCGGAGGAGTTGCGATCCATTGATCGATATCTGACGATCGAGAGGGCGCGGTTCGGTGAGCGGTTGCAGGTGCGGCTGCAGATCGCGCCGGAGGTACTGCCGGTGTCGCTGCCGTTCCTGTGCTTGCAGCCGCTCGTGGAGAACGCCGTCCGGCACGGGCTGTCCCGCAAGCCCGGCGTCGGAACGGTGACGATCGTGGCGCGGGATGCCGGAGCCGAGTGTCACCTGAGCGTGGACGACGACGGGGTGGGCATGGATCCGGAGCTGCTGACCGAGGAAGAGTCGGGCGACGGGCAGCACGTCGGATTGTCGAATGTGGACGAACGTTTGCGGGCGGTGTTCGGGGAGGAGTACGGCTTGGTGGTCGAGACTGGCGTCGGCGCGGGTACGCGGATCATGCTCCGGATTCCCAAGTTCCACCCGGCGGTGCGGTCATGAGAGCGGCGCGGTCATGAGAGCGGCGCGGTCATGAGGCCGCTGCGGATTCTCGCCGTCGACGACGAGCTGCCGGCTCTGGACGAGCTGGCGTACCTGCTGCGCGCCGATCCCCGGGTCGGCAGCGTGGCGACGGCCAGCGACGCGACCGAGGCGCTGCGGGTACTGCGCTCGGCGGACGTGGACGCGGCCTTCCTGGACATCCGGATGCCGGGGCTGGACGGGATGGAGCTGGCCCGGGTACTGCACCGGTTCGCGGCGCCGCCGGCCGTGGTGTTCGTGACCGCGTACGACGACCGGGCAGCCGACGCCTTCGACCTGGGCGTTCTCGACTACATCCGCAAGCCGGTCGAGCCGGAGCGGCTGGCCGAGTCGCTGCGGCGGATCCTGTCGGCACGCGGCACGAAGGCACCGGTACCCGAGCCGGCCGTCATCCCCGTCGAGCTGGCCGGCACGATCAAGCTGCTGCCCAGGTCCACTGTGCACTGGGTCGAGGCGCAGGGCGACTATGCCCGGCTGCACACGGAGGAGGGCTCGCACCTCGTGCGGATCCCGCTGGCGGTGCTGGCCGAGCGGTGGGCCGAGGCCGGGTTCGCCAGGATCCACCGGTCTTTCCTGGTCCGGCTCGACCAGATCAGTGAGCTGCGGATGACCAACTCGGGCTATGTCGTGGTCGTCGGCGGCCGGACGCTGCCGGTGGCCCGCAGGCACACCCGGGAACTCAAGGATCTGCTGCTGCGGTCGGCGAGGGAAGAATGGCACCGCTGAGCAACCGCCCGAAGCGGACGCGCGTGGTGCTCGGGGAGGTGGCCCGGGCGCGCAAGGTCAGCCAGGCCCGGCGGGAGCTGGCCGAGCAGACCGAGATCGGCGACGCGCTGATCCGTGGCCTGGTCCGGGCGCAGCTCGCCCTCGCCCTGCGGCTCGCGCTGATCGTCGGGCTGGGGCTCGGCACGCTGCCGCTGCTGTTCAGCGCCGCTCCGGCGCTGGCCAGGGTCAAGATCTGGGAGATATCCCTGCCCTGGCTGCTTCTCGGCCTGCTGCCCTATCCGTTCCTGGTCGCCGCCGGCTGGGTGTACGTGCGGATGAGCGAGCGCAACGAACGCGACTTCACAGAACTGGTGGAGAAGTGACGGCAGAGTGTGGGACCCCTGAAGTCGCTATAGCGACTTCAGGGGTCCCACGATCATGGGGGGTGCTCGGGTGAGCTGGGCGCTGGCCGGGATCGTGCTCGTCACGCTCGTGACCCTGGTGATCGGCTTCTACGGGCTGCGGGTGGCCCGGACGACGAGTGACCTGCTCGTCGCCTCGCGCTCGGTCAGCCCGCGGTGGAACGCCGCCGCGATCGGTGGCGAGTACCTGTCGGCCGCATCGTTCCTGGGCATCGCCGGGCTGGTGCTCAGCTACGGGCTGGACGTGCTCTGGTACCCGATCGGGTTCGCGGCCGGGTACCTGGCGTTGCTGTTGTTCGTGGCCGGGCCGTTGCGCCGGTCGGGTGCCTTCACGTTGCCGGACTTCTGCGAGCTGCGGCTCGGGTCGCGGAAACTGCGGCGGCTCGTGACGGCCTTCGTCGTGTTCATCGGCTGGCTGTACCTGCTGCCGCAGCTCCAGGGAGCCGGCCTGACCCTGCGGACGGTCACCGGCGCGCCCTACTGGGCCGGCGTCGTGCTGGTCGCCGCCGTGGTCACCGGGTCGGTGGCGCTGGGCGGGATGCGGTCGATCACGTTCGTGCAGGCCTTCCAGTACTGGCTGAAGCTCACGGCGCTCGCCGTACCCGTCGTGTTCCTGCTGCTGCGCTGGCGGTCGAGCGGCTCCGGCGCGCTGGTGACTCCGGAGTCACCGGTCGGCACGGAGTGGCTGCTCGGGGGCGGCACGCCAGCTCAGGGGCTCTTCGGCACGTACTCGCTGCTCATCGCGACTTTCCTCGGCACGATGGGCCTGCCACACGTGCTCGTCCGGTTCTACACGAATCCGGATGGGCGCGCCGCCCGGCGTACGACATTGGGGGTCTTGGGGTTGGTGGGGGTGTTCTATCTCTTCCCCACCATCTATGGCCTGCTCGGCAGGATCTACACGCCGGGGCTGGCCACACCGGATGCCGTGGTGCTGGTGCTGCCGGGGGTGGTGCTCGGGGACGGGCCGCTCGGGCAGGCCCTCGGTGCGCTGGTGGCCGCAGGGGCCTTCGCTGCCTTCCTCTCCACGTCATCGGGTCTCCTGACCTCGGTGGCTGGCGTGCTGTCGACCGACGTGCTCGGCCGGGGCTCTGTGCGGGACTTCCGCTGGTCGGCGGTGATCGCTGGCCTGGTGCCCGCCGTGCTCGCGCTCAGCGTCGACGGGGTGGACGTGTCCAGAGTGGTCGGCCTGGCCTTCGCGGTGGCTGCGGCGACCTTCTGCCCGCTGCTGCTGCTCGGGATCTGGTGGCGCGGCCTCACCGACGCAGGCGCTGCGGCCGGCATGATCGCCGGGGGCGGGGCCGCTGCGGGTGCCGTGGTCTTCACGGTGTTCGGCGATCCGGGCCACGGCTGGCTAGCGGTCCTGGTTACCCAGCCTGCGGCGTGGACGGTACCGATGGCATTTGCAGTAATGGTGCTCGTGTCGCTTGCGACCCGGCGGCGGGTGCCAGCGGCTGTGGGCCGCATGCTGCTCCGGCTGCACGCCCCCGAGTCGCTCGTCTGAGGGCCTAGTAGGCCGTGGACTGCACACGGACGACCGTGCCGTAGACGGCGACCACGCGGTCGGGGCGGCTGGTCACCGGGCGGGTGGTGCGGGACCGGGGACGGCCGAAGAACAGCTTGCGCATGACGACTCCTCGCTTGATCTGCTGGGCGCTGCCACGGGTGGCGCTGCCGCATCATGACGACATCATTATGACGTCATGATGCGGCGCCATGTCAAGCGTTGGCGTCAGCCTATTCAGTTGTACCCGTTGTGAGCTGGGCTTTTATTGGCGTCAAAGTGGTGTCACTACTCGCAAGCGATGCCGTCCTTGTCCCGGTCGAGGGCGTCACGGTAGCCGGGCTGACCCCGGTACAGCGGGGCTTTGCCCGCCGCGCGGACGGCGTCACAGTTGGCGTAGTAGACGGGCGCGCTGCCGCCTCCGCCACCTCCGGTACCGCCGCCGCCCGTGTTGGTGTCGGTCTCGCAGGCGATGCCGTCGTTGTCGGCGTCGAGGGCTGCTCGGTAGCCGGGCGAGTTGCGGTACAGCGGGGCCTTGCCGGCGGCGCGGACGGCGTCACAGTTCGCGTAGTAGACCGGGGCGGGTGCTGTCGTCTTCGGGGCGGCCGGCGTCGGTACCGGCGGGGCGGGCGGTGCCGTGGTGGGGACGGGTGCGGCGGTGGTCGGGGGCGGCGGCGCGGGCTGTGTGGTCGCCGGTACCGGAGGAGGGGTGGTGACCTGGGCAGGCTGCGGAGCCTCCTGGTGGTTGCCCTTGTTGTCGGTCTTCGGCTGCGGGTCGACGAGGATCGCACCGCAGGCCGCCAGGCCGCAGCAGAGGAACAGGATGACGGCCAGGGCGGCCGCCACGATGATCGCGGCCTTGGCACCGCCCGGGAGGGCCTGCCAGGACTGCTTGCCGGGGGTCTTGCCGGGGTTCATGGTCTTCGCTCCAGGGAGGGGTCAGGCTCCAGGGGAGGGGCAGAAAGCCTGACCCTATGAGCCACCCACGGCACCCGTCTGGCCCACAGAACGTGACGATGCAGATGGTGAACCTAACGACAAGCCAGGCAACTACCCGCGCAACGTCGCGTAGAACTCCTGGCAGGCGGCGTAATCGGGGAGAAGTCCGGCCTCGCGGAGCTCCGCCAGCCGGGGAGCCTCGGCGTCACGCGGTGAGAGCTGCGGATCGTCCACCGGCCACTCGATGCCCAGCTCCTCGTCGAAGGCGTGCAGCGTGCGCTCGCGCTGCGGCGCGTAGTTCTCCGAGCAGAGGTAGGAGACGGTCGCGTCGTCGGTCAGCGCGCAGAAACCGTGGCCAAGGCCCTCCGCCACGTACACCGCGCGCCGGGAAACGTCGTCGAGCCGGACGAACTCGTGCTGACCGAACGTCGGCGACCCGACCCGCAGATCCACGACCAGGTCGAGCACAGCACCCCGGACACAGTGGACGTACTTGGCCTGGCCCGGCGGCACGTCAGCGAAGTGGATCGCGCGGACCACGCCCTTCGCCGAGACCGAAAGGTTGGCCTGGGCGAGGCGGAGCGGGTGGCCGGCGGCCTCGGCGAGCAGGTCGTGGCGGTACGTCTCCAGGAACAGGCCGCGCTGGTCGGCGTGCTGGACCGGCTCGACGGCGAACGCGCCGCCGATGCTCAGGGGGCTGATCTTCATGCGTTGTCCAGGATGTCGAGCAGGTAGGTGCCGTAGCCGCTCTTCAGCAACGGCTCGGCGAGGGCCGCGAGCTGCGCGTCGTCGATCAGCCCGGCCCGCCAGGCGACCTCCTCCACACAGCCGATCTTGAGACTCTGGCGCTCCTCGATCACCCGGACGAACTCGGCAGCCTGGACGAGCGAGGCGAACGTGCCGGTGTCGAGCCAGGCCGTGCCCCGGTCGAGGATGCTGACCTGGAGCTCGCCAGCCTGCAGGTACGTGTCGTTGACGGCCGTGATCTCCAGCTCGCCACGGGCGCTCGGCTTCAGGTTCTTCGCGATCTCCACGACACGGCTGTCGTAGAAATAGAGACCGGGGACGGCATACCGCGACTTCGGCTTGGCCGGCTTCTCCTCGATCGCGGCCGCACGGCCGTCGGCGCCGAATTCGACAACGCCGTAATCCTGGGGATTTGCCACCTGGTACGCGAAAATTCGCCCGCCGTGCAGATCGGTGTGCTCCGACAGACGCCGGCCGAGGCCAGCGCCGTGGAAAATGTTGTCGCCGAGAATGAGGCCGACCGGTTCGCCGGCGATGAACTCCTCGCCGAGGACGAACGCCTGGGCGATCCCCTCCGGCCTGGCCTGGACGGTGTACTCCAGCCGCAGCCCCCACTGCGAGCCGTCCCCGAGCAGCCGCTGGAACTGCTGCTGGTCCTCGGGGGTGGTGATCACCAGGATCTCGGAGATCCCGGCCATGATCAGGGTGGACAGCGGGTAGTAGACCATCGGCTTGTCGAAGACCGGCATCAGTTGCTTGGACACGGCCTTCGTGATCGGCCACAGCCGGGAGCCGGTGCCACCGGCCAGCAGGATTCCGCGCACCGGGGCAGTTTAGAGCAGCATGCCGCCAGTCCGGCGATTCACAAATTTGACAGTTTGACGGTCAGTGAACAGTCACGGAAGCAGGCTACGATCCTCTGTTCATGGGCATGAGAATCCTGGTTACCGGCGGGGCCGGCTTTATTGGTTCGCATTTTGTGCGTACCGCGCTGAACGGGCGGCTGGCCGGTGTCGAGGTCGATTCCCTTACAGTGCTGGACAAGCTGACGTATTCCGGAAACAGGGCGAATCTCGACCCGGTGGCCGACGATTCCCGGCTGACCTTCGTGCACGGTGACATCTGCGACGCGGCCGCCGTCGGCCCGCTGGCCGCCACCCACGACGCGATCGTGCACTTCGCGGCGGAGACCCACGTCGACCGGTCCATCGCCGGCGCAGCGCCCTTCGTGACCACGAACGTGGTCGGCACCCAGGTCCTGCTCGACGCGGCCCTCCAGCACGGCGTGAAGCGCTTCGTGCACGTGTCCACCGACGAGGTCTACGGCTCGATCGAGACCGGCTCGTGGACAGAGGACTGGCCGCTGGCCCCCAACTCGCCGTACTCGGCGTCCAAGGCGTCCTCCGACCTGCTCGCTCTCGCCTACCACCGCACGCACAAGCTGCACGTCTCGGTGACCCGCTGCTCGAACAACTACGGCCCGTACCAGTTCCCCGAGAAGGTCATCCCGCTGTTCGCCACGAACCTGATGGCCGGGCTGACCGTCCCGCTGTACGGCGACGGCGGCAACGTCCGCGACTGGCTGCACGTCGACGACCACTGCCAGGGCATCGGGCTCGTCCTCGCAGGCGGGCGGCCGGGCGAGGTCTACAACATCGGCGGCGGTACCGAGCTGACCAACAAGGACCTCACCAGCCTGCTGCTCGAAGCCACCGGCACCGGCTGGGACCGCGTCGAGCAGGTGAGCGACCGGCTCGGGCACGACCGGCGGTACTCGGTCGACATCACCAAGATCTCCACCGAGCTCGGGTACGCGCCGCGGGTCGAGTTCGCCGCCGGGCTGGCCGAGACCGTCCAGTGGTACGCGGGTAACCAGGCGTGGTGGCAGCCGCTGAAGGACCGGATGTCGTGACCAGCTGCCTGGTGACCGGGGCCGCCGGAATGCTCGGCACCGACCTGGTGGCGACACTGACGGCCAGCGGATACGACGTGACGGGCGCTGACCGCTCCGCCCTCGACATCACCGACGCCGAGGCTGTCCGGCGCGCTGTGGCCGGCCACGACATCGTTTTCAACGCCGCCGCGTATACCAATGTGGACGGTGCGGAGTCCGACGAGGCCGCCGCAGTGCTGATCAACGGCACGGGTGCCGCCATCGTGGCCGGCGCGGCTGCCAAAGCCGGCGCGCTCCTCATCCACGTCTCCACCGACTACGTACTCCCCGGCGACTCGGCCACCCCCTACGCCGAGGACGCCGGAACCAGCCCGATCAACGCCTACGGCCGCAGCAAGCTGATCGGCGAACGCGCCGTCCTCGCAGCCGGCGGCCACGTCGTCCGCACCGCGTGGCTCTACGGCGACAACGGGCCGAACTTCGCAGCCACCATGCTCCGGCTCGCCGCCGACCGCGACACGCTCGACGTGGTCGACGACCAGCACGGCCAGCCCACCTCCGCCTCAGCCCTCGCGAAGCAGCTCACCGCGCTCGCCGGAGCGGCCCAGGCCGGCCAGGCGCAGCCCGGGATCTACCACGGCACGGCGAGCGGCTCCACGACCTGGCACGGCTTCGCCAGGGCCATCTTCGAACTGTCCGGCCTGGACAGCCGCCGCATCCGGCCCACCACGACGGACAAGTTCCCGCGCCCGGCCCGCCGGCCCGCGTACAGCGTCCTGGGCCACGCCCGCTGGGCCGAGGCCGGGCTCACCCCGATGGCCCCGTGGCGCGAGGCCCTGGCCGCAGAACTGGCCCGGCCCGGCTTCCTCGCCCTGCGCACGGCAGCCGGGGGCTGACGTGGACCGCGTCGCACCGAACCTGACGTTCGGCGAGCTGATCGCCCAGACGCCACAGGTGATCCTGGACGCCCTGCCCCAGCACGTCCGCTGGAAACTCGACCGGCTCTGGGCACTGGACCTGCCGGTACACGAGTTCCCGCTCACCGAGCTGGACTACCTGCTGGACCTGCCGCTGTGGCAGGACAACGGCCGGCGGTTCCAGGTCACGCCCCGGCAGGTACAACGCTCACCGGAAGCCTTCCCGCACCACCTGGCCCGCGTACAGGCCGCCGACCTCGCCTACCCGGTGCACATCGTCACGCACCACGGCCGCCCCGTGATCCTCGACGGCTTCCACCGCCTCCTCAAGGCCGCCCTGGAGAACCGGACGACCATTCCAGCCATGGTCCTCACCGACGCCCAGTTCAGCGCCCTGGCCCCAGTACCCCCAAACAGCCCTTGATCTGCACTTTCATCTCTTGATCTTGATCTAACGCGAAGTGGCCCGCTGAGCGCGGGGCTGGCAAGCATTGAGCCCGTCTAGATACCGGTGTTGTATCTAGACGGGCTCAATGCGCAGTCCAGCGTCGCGCTCAGCGGGTCCAAACGGTCAGTAAGCGCCGCGGCGGGCTACTACCACGCCTACGGTTCTCCACAGGGTTCGCAGGTCCAGCAGCAACGACCAGTTGTCCACGTAGTACAGATCCAGGCGGACCGCGTCGTCCCAGGACATGTCCGAGCGGCCGGAGACCTGCCACAGGCCGGTCAGGCCGGGGCGGACGAGCATGCGGCGGCGGACGTCGCCGAGGAAGTCGCCGTCCTCCGCCGGAAGCGGCCGGGGTCCGACGAGTGACATCTCGCCCTTGAGGATGTTCACGAGCTGGGGCAGCTCGTCCATGGACGTCTTGCGGAGCCAGCGGCCGATCGGGGTGACCCGGGGATCGTCCTTGATCTTGAACAGCAGGCCGTCGGACTCGTTCTGGTCGACGAGGGTCGCCAGCCGCGCCTCGGCGTCGACGTACATGGTGCGGAACTTCCACACCTTGAAGTTGCGCGACTGGAGGCCCAGGCGGCGCTGCCGGAAGATCACCGGCCCCTTCGGGTCATTGATCTTGATCGCGATGCCGATCGCGAGCAGCACCGGGGAGAGGATGATCAGGCCGAGTGCCGCGGCGACCCGGTCCATCAGGTTCTTCGCGACCCAGCCGATGCCGGACAGGGTCGGCTCCTCGACGTGGAGGAGCGGCAGGCCCTCGACCGGGCGGATGTGCACCCGGGGGCCTGCGATGTCGGTGAGCTGCGGGGCGACCACCAGGTCGATGCCGGTGCCTTCGAGCTGCCACGCGAGCCGCCGCAGGTCGGCCGAGTCGGCCCCTGCCGCACCGCACACCGCGATCGTGTCGGCGCCCAGCTCCCGGACCAGCTCGACCAGGTCGCGGTTGGCGTACACGGGGACCGGGGTCTCCACGCCACGCGCCGCGCCGTAGCCCTCGGTCAGGTACAGGCCGACGGGGGCCATGCCAGCCTCGACGTTGCGGCTGATGACGGTGTGGACCTCAAGCGCCTCGGGCAGCGCTCCGACCAGCAGCACGCGCTGGACGCAGCGGCCGCGCGCGCGCAGGCTGTACAGCACCCGGCGGGCGAGCACCCTGGCGATCAGCAGCAGGATCAGGCCGAGCAGCAGGACAACGCCCACGGACATACGCGAGGCGTCGGTCTTCGTGCTCATGACGGTGAAGGAGACGACCGCGACGGCCGTCCAGAAGGCGCGCAGCACGCGCTTGCTCTCGTCGGAGCCGACACCCAGGTACCTGCGGTCGTATGCTCCGTGGCCCCACAGCACCAGCACCCAGCCGAGCGGCAGGAACAGGTACGCCACGATGTAGAACCATGCCGGGGTCGGAGCTTCCGGGTCGACCACGAAACCGGAGGCCGCCTGCGGGATCCACGAGATCGTGGCGAAGCTGGCGAGCGCGATGGCCGCGAAGTCGCCGAAGACGAGAGCGGCCGAGTACCACCATGCCCAGGTCGCGCTCGTCCCGGTCCGGTTGCCGCGGAAGAACGCCGAGCGTGGTACGCCGTTGGTCACCGGCACGGTCTCGGTGTCATCGCCAACCGCCTGTCTGTCGCCGGTTGCACCGGCTGTCCGGCCTTCTTTCCCGGCCGGTCGCTGGAGGCTCGTCGTCACCTCAACAGGCCCTCCGGCAGTCTGCTGCTCACGGCTCCCCTAGTGTGCCACGGCCCCCGCCTCGTCTTCTGACGACCGGCCGACATTATTCGGTGTGTCCGGGTCGCGTCGAGTCGGGGTCGGTTGCGAACTTCCGCCGATCCTCGCGACGCCCGTTCCTGTGACGCCGATCCACGCGACCGCGCCGAGAAGCAGCACTCCCGCTGTCCCGGCGCAGAAAGCGTACGCCGGTGACGGCATCGACGTAACCTGCTCACGATAACGGAGGGTCACCTCCATCACGGCGTAGATGTGCAGCAATCCGGTAACAAGGGCAACCATCCGGGTGAACCGTACAGCTAGGTCACCGGGGAGTCCCTTGGTGAACGCGGCCAGTATCACCAGGCCGAGGCCGGCCGGCATCGCGTACCTGCCGTGGGAGTACCAGCCGACCTTCGGCACGAAGTACAGCTCCAGCGCGGCGAGGACGGCGAAGCAGGCGGCGGCGGTGCCCAGCCAGGCGAGCTGGTATCGGCGGCCCGCGTACAGGAACGCCGGGATGGCCAGCGCCGCCACGAACGCGTACCAGCCCAGGATCGCCCAGCCCGGCAGGGTCAGCTCGCCGTAGCTGAACTGGCCGACCACCTGGTTCAGGTAGAACGGGGTGCGGATCCGCACGATCTGCTCAACGGTTTGCGAGAGCGAAAGATGCGCGGCGCGTTTCGTGTCGTCGGGCAGCGTGTTGACCGAGGAGACAACCATCCACAGTGCACCGAGCAGTGCCGCGATGGCCAGGCCGCCGAGCAGCCAGCGGAACCCGTTGTTCCTCAGGAGTTCACGGATCCGGCCGCGCTTCGCGAAGACCAGGCAGGCGAGCACGATGATGCCGAGCAGCACCGGGCCCAGGTGCCGGACGGTGAGCAGCAGGGCGCCGCTGACCCCGGCCGACCAGAGCAGCAGCCGTCCCGGGGCTCCTTCGCCGCGCACGATGGCCAGGAGGCTCACCCAGGCCAGGACGCCGGCCGCGATCTCCAGGCCGTTCGGGTTCACCGAGCCGGCCAGGTTCATCATCATCGGCGTCGAGACGAGCAGCAGGCCGCCGACCAGGTACCTGTTGCGGAGCCGCCACGCGATCGCCAGCGCCGTCGCGAGCAGCGCCGCCGACAACGCTGCCGACAGGACCCGCGCGGCGATGATGCCGTCCAGATCCGGGCTGACGAGCAGCGGCAGGCCCACGACCGCGTAGTAGACCGGGCTGTACCGTGCCGCGGCGCTGTACACCTTGACCGTGGCGTCACCAGCGGCGGTACCGGCGGCGGGCGGCGGGGTCTGGCAGCTCGCCGCGAGCCTCTTCTGATCCAGGCAGGTGAGGTAGTCGTTGTGCGGCAGCAGGCTGGCCGGGGCCTCGACGTGGTACCCGTCGAGGACGAGCTGGCCGGTGACCACGGAGTACGCCCGGGGAATGTGCTGGATCTCGTCGTACGTGCCGTTGACGGGAACACCCGCCGCCCAGGCCGAGCCGAGCAGCAGATATCCGAGGAAGGCGAGCAGCCAGACCCGACGCATGGGGAGCAGCGTACCGATACGCTCGGGGAGTGCCCGAGTTGCCGGAGGTGGCGGCGCTCGCCGCGTACCTGCGGGAGCGCGCGGCCGGGCTGACCGTGACCCGGGTCGAGATCGTCGCGCTGAGCGCGCTGAAGACCTACTCCCCGCCTGTGACGGCGCTGGAGGGGCAGCCGCTGGTGACGGCTGGCCAGGTCGGCAAGTACCTCGACATGACGATCGGCGGGCTGCACGCTGTCACGCACCTGTCCCGGGCCGGCTGGCTGCACTATCGCGAGGAGCTCAGCCCGGCGCCGCTGAAGCCGGGCCGGGGGCCGATCGCTGTGCGGGTGCGGCTGAGTGACGGGTCGGGGTTCGACCTGACTGAGGCCGGTACACAGAAGCGGTTGGCTTTCTATGTCGTCTCCGACCCGCAGGAGATCGAGTTCGTCCGCACCCTCGGCCCGGATGCCCTGACCATCGACGAGGCGGGCTTCACCGAACTGATCAAGAAGAACGCCCAGGTCAAAGGGGTACTGACCGATCAGAGAGTCATCGCGGGCATCGGCAACGCCTACTCGGACGAGATCCTGCACCTGGCGAAGCTGTCGCCGTTCGCGATCGCTGGCAAGCTGACCGGCGACCAGCTGCACGCGCTGTACGAGGCGACGCAGGACATCCTCCGGCACGCCGTCGAGAAGACGACCGGCCAGCAGGCGGCGACGCTGAAGGCCGAGAAGCGGGCCGGGCTGCGCGTCCACGGCCGGACCGGGCTGCCGTGCCCGGTGTGCGGGGACACGATCCGCGAGGTGTCGTTCGCGACGTCGAACCTCCAGTACTGCCCGACGTGCCAGACGAAAGGCAAACCGCTGGCGGACCGCCGCCTGTCGAAACTCGTGCGTTGATACGTTGAACCGCGTGAAGGTCGTCATCGCGCACAACCGGTACTCGTCAGCGCAGCCGTCCGGCGAGAACACGATCGTGGACAGCGACATCCGCCAGCTCACCGCGGCCGGTGTCGAGGTCGTCCCGTTCCAGCGCAGCTCGGACGAGATCCCGACGCTGCCGAAGAGCGAGAAGGTGCTGCTGCCGGTCTCCCCGCTGTACGCGCCCCGGGCGCAGCGCGAGCTGGCCGCCCTGATCGAGCGCGAGCGCCCGGACGTGCTGCACCTGCACAACCCCTACCCGCTGCTGTCGCCGTGGGTGGTGCGGACGGCGCACAAGTACGGCGTTCCGGTCGTGCAGACCGTCCACAACTACCGGCAGAGCTGCGCGAACGGCCTCTACTTCCGCGACGGGCACATCTGCAAGGACTGCCTGGGCAAGGCTTTCCCGTACCCGGCGATCCAGCACTCCTGCTACCGCGGCTCGAAGGCGCAGAGCATCGTCATGGCCAGCACGATCGCCGCGCACCGTGGCACGTGGCGGAGCCTCGACCAGTTCATCGCGCTGACCCCGGCGATCGCCGAGCACCTGCTGACCCTGGGCATCCGCGAGGACCAGATCACGGTCAAGCCCAACTCGATCGCCGACCCGGGCATGTCTGCCGATCCTGGTCAGGGCTTCCTGTTCGTCGGCAGGCTCACGGAGGAGAAGGGCATCGGGCTGCTGCTCGACGCCTGGGCCAAGCAGCCGGCCGGGACACTCACGGTCATCGGGGATGGCCCGCTCCGTGACCGCGTCGCTTCGGCTCCGGGCGTGGAGTACCTCGGCCAGCAGGACCAGGATTCTGTACGCGAGGCGAGGCGCGCCACGGCAGCCCTGATCGTCCCGTCCACCTGGCTCGACCCGCTCCCGACCGTGATCATCGAGTCCCTCGCCGTCGGCCGGCCCGTCCTCGGTACCGCGATGGGCGGCATCCCGTACCTGATCGGCGACGCCGGCTGGGTCGTCGAACCCACCCCGCAGGCCCTCGCCGCCGGCCTCCAGCAGGCGGCAGCCGAGGCTCCGGCCCTCACGGAACGCGCCCGCGACCGGTACCTGCGCACCTTCACCCCGGAGGTCGTGCTCAGCCAGCTGCTGAACATCTACGAAAAGGTGCAAATGGTACGTTAGCTGGCATGTTTGCCTATCGTGCCCTGGCCGTCGTGTGCGGTGTCTCCGCCGCCGGCTTCGCAGTACCCGCCGCTGCGGCGATCCCCGACAACTCGTTCACGGTGCGCAACATGGACAGCGCGCTGTGCCTCGAGTACGCGCCCGACCAGAAGGCCACCGTCCTCACGCCCTGCGAACAGGGCAACCGCCGCCAGCTCTGGCAGCTCGTCGAGCAGGGCGACTCCGTGGCTCTCGCCGGCGCGACGCGCAACATCTGCGTCACCGGCTACGACGGCGAGAACCGGATCGGCACCCACAAGTGCGACAACCGCGACGGCCAGACCTGGACGGCCATCGTGGACGAGAGCGGCCACTACATGCTCCAGAACGACCTGACGACCCAGTGCCTCGCCACCACCATCGGCGGCACGGTCACCGCCACCCCCTGCAACGGCAGCTCAACCTCCCGCTGGCAGCTCACCCCGGTGAACTGACCGGCTCACTCGCCGCCGAGTGACCAGACCCGGAAACGCTGGTCGGTCCGGAGCAGGAACCCGAACCGGCCAGCCCCGGCCTTCTCCACAGCCTCGATCACCCGATCGGCCGCGTCCTCATCAGACAGCTGGCCGCGCTTGGCCCAATACTCGACCTGCTGGCCAAAGACCGTTTTCACCGCCTCCGGCGCTTGGTCAGCAGCCCAGCAGAGAAACTGTCTACCGTTCAGTCCTCGTCGAAGCCGTGGTCATCCATGTAGGTCATGAATTCCACGTAGGCTTCCACGCGCTCCTTGTGCTGCCGCGCCTTGTAGTCGAGGACGTCCTTCAGCATCACTCTCCGATGTGTACCGACTTTGCGAGACGGGATCTTGCCGTCGTCGAGAAGCCCTACCAGGGTGGGGCGGGAGACGTCGAGGATTTCGGCCGCGGCACTCGTCGTGAGCTCACGGGCGAGCACCCCGAAGTACAAGCCTTCGCCACGTGTCAGCGCCCGGGCCGCGTGGTGAAGCAGGTCCACCATGTCGGGCAGGAGTTCGACGGACCGGCCATCGCGAAAGACCAGCTGCGCGCCGTCGGACGGCGCGATCTCTGCGAGCCCGACTAGTCCGGCCAGTGCCGCTCGGGCAGTACTGTCCGGGTCGGCGGCGGCCCGGGACAGCTCTTCAGCAGTCTGCTTCAGCGTCATCGCCATGCCCCAAGGGTCACACTCAAACGAAACAAACGCAAGCAGCTTTCGTTTGTTTCAGTTATCCGTCTCGGCCGGCGTTCCGTACTGCTGCCAGGACTCCGCCGCGAGGAGGAGGATCCAGAGCGTGCCGCCCGTGCCGCCGAGGAGCCAGTCGGACGTGGCGATCGTCGGGACGGCGGCGATGGCGGTGATCGTGAACCAGCGGGCGGCCCGGCGGCGTGTGGCGTGCCAGAGGAGCAGGCCCAGGCCGCCGAGGAAGGCGAGGACGCCGAGGATGCCGCCACGGCGGAGCGCCCCGAAGAACGCGTTGTCCGTGGTGAGCTTGGGCGGCTTGACGTTGGGGTCCTCGACGGCGTTCTTGCGGGTGACCGTGCCGCGCGCGTCGTGGGAGTTACCGAAGAGCTTCTCGCCGAGCGAGTCGGCCTTGAAGTCCCGGACGACCTGCTTCCAGGTCTCCGTGCGGCCGCTGGTGAGGTCGGAGCCGCCGGTCGCGTTCGGGTACCGGTTGTAGACGAGCCACTGCGGGCCGCCGGAGCCCATCATCAGCGCGGCGAGCAGCACGAACGGCACGAGGGTTCGCAGCAGCGACTTCCGGAACTCGAAGAACGCGTGCACCAGTGCCGCAGCGAGCGCGAAGCCCCACGCCGTACGGGACGTGACGAGCAGGAGCATCAGGAACGACGTCGCGAGGGCCCCGTACCGCTGCCAGGCCGCGAAAGCCTTGTCTGGCGCGATCCGCAGCGCGACGAGCACGGAGATGAGCGCGATCGAGTTCGGGTGGTACAGGAACCCTGGCCCGCCCCAGAAGCGCAGTTCCATCTTCCGGCCCCAGGCCGTCTCGGGGACGGCGTGCAGGTCATCGAGGGCGTTGCCGGAGCCGGCCAGCAGCAGCAGCCCGAGCGCGATCAGGAACGCCGCCGCGATGGCCGGCGTCGGGTCCTTGCGCGTCTTCCTGATCACGGCGAGGACCGCGAGGGCGCCGAGGACGAACAGGCCCCCGTACACGACGCGCTGGGCGCTGACCTTCCACGCCAGGCCGAACAGCGCGCCGAACGTGCCGAGGATCCAGTAGGCGAGGCCGAGCCACGCCGCGCCGAGCTTCGGGAGTTTCGCCAGGTCACGCAGCCAGGGGAACGTCCACGCCGCGAACACCGCGCCCTCGGCGGCCAGCAGGCCCCACACCACGGCTGGCTGCTCGCTGAAAGACCAGCTCAGGATGCCCGCCCCGACGAAGAACCCGCCGATCACCAGCCCCCGCACCGTCAGGCCCGGCAGGCTGAGGGCCAGGCCGATGATCGCCCAGCCGATGGCGGCGGCGAGGAACGCGCGCAGGCCGTTGGCCGAGTTCTCCTGGGCGGCCTCGATCAGGCCAGCGGCGCCAGCCACCACCAGCCCGGCCAGGGCGAACGGCTTGTAGCGCTGAGACGTCAGGAACGGCATCGGGCCACCTTACCGGGCAGCCCGATGCCATCCACGCTCGTGACCTGGGTCAGGACAGCGGAGTCCAGGGGCCGAACGGGACGTCGGCACCCGGAGACTGCTGCCAGCGGGCGTACACGCGGGCGTCCGTGCCGATCGTGAACACGAAGGCCTGCCCGTCGTAGGCCGTCACAGCCGCCGGATAGTCGAGAACAGTGCCCTTGATGTCGGTCCAGCTCGTGAACCCGCCGTTGGCCGAGCTCTGCTTGGTCATGCTGACCCCGGTACCCCGGTTGCGCTCGAAGTAGAAGATCCGGCCGCTGGCCAGGACCGATGCGGGCTGGCCGACGCCGCCGTGCCCGCCGATGTCCACCACGTTCGTGCTCCACGTGCCGCCGGCCACGGTCTGGAACGCCGTCACCATGTTGCCGGTGGCCTCTTCGCGGTAGGCGATCTGCGTGCGCCCGTCGCTGTTGAGGGTCGCCTGCGGCGCGCTGGCCGGGCGGACGGACGGCAGGTTCTCGTTCCGGACGAAGCCACCGTTCGGCGACGACTGGTACCAGTGCAGGATCTTCGCCGGGGTGCTGCCGAACACCTCGATCCGGCCGCCGGGGCCGCGCACGGCCGACAGCCCGTCGAGGACAGCCGTGCCGCCGAGGTCGACCCAGGACGACCAGCCGCTGTTGGGGGAGTTCTGGTAGATCGTGCTGACGCCGCCGCCACCGTTCTGGACGAAGACCTGCATGCGCCCGTCCTCGTTGGACACGACGGTGGGGGTTCCGACCTGGGATGCCGTGCTGCTGCCGGCGTTCGGGCTGCCCATGTCGGCCCAGTAGGTGCGCCACGCCCCGTTCACCGCGATCTGCGGGAGCGAGATGAGGTGGTCGTCGGACAGCCGCCGGGCGATGATCTCCAGCCGGCCGTCCTTGTTGGTGCCGACGGCCAGGCCGGGTGCGATCAGGCCGCCCGGGTCGGCGAGCGTGGCCGTGGCCCACTGCCCGTCCATCGTCACGTAGTGCGTGTCCACCTTGCCGTTGCGCACGACGAAGGCCTGCGGGCGGCCGTCGGCGTTCCGCCCGGCCCAGGCCGTGCCGCGCGACCAGCGGTACTGCATGGTGTGCAGCCAGTTGGTGTCCGGCACGAAGGTGTCGTGCTTGTCGCCGGGCCCCGCGTACGCGTCGAAGATCGCCTTCTTCTTCGCCGCCTCGGTGGCCGTCAGGTTGTGGACGCTGTACTTGATGTTGTACGTCCGGTAGTTCACCCGGACGTGCAGCCCGGTGTACCGGTCGTCGGCGTTGTCGGTGAAGTGCGCCGAGGCGACGTGGTCACCGTGGTCGTCGGTGGCGTAGCGCGCGTCTTCCGGGTGGTTGTCGAGCGCCCGGATCACGCTGGGCTTGTAGGCGTTCATGATGCCGGCCAGGACGTCCAGCGCGACGGCCTTCGTGTACGCCTGCTCGTAGCCGACCAGGCCACCCTCGGTGTTGACCGTGTTGTGCGTCGCGCCGTTGTACAGGTCGTCGAGGAGCCCGTCGCGGAGCCCGACGAAGATGACCTGGACGCCGGTCCGGGCGCTGAGCGCGTACCGCTCGACCTTGCGCCCGCCGACGGACCAGGCGTCGCCGATCCACTCGTTCTGCGTGTCGAGGTCGCCGTCCTCCAGGCCGGTCATGGCGGCGTAGGCGTTCATGATGCCGCGCTGCCGGTTCCTGGCCTTCTGTTCCTGGCTGCTGCCGACCCCGGTGAGCTGGCCTGCGGTCATGAAGACCGTGAGCGTGTCGTATCCGGCGGTCAGGGTCGAGCTGATGTCCGGGTTCATGAACAGCAGGTCGTCGTCCTCGTGCGCGACGACGTTCATGAACATGTCGTTCGACGGCGTGGCCGCCGACGCCGTGCTCTGTCCACTCAGGACCACCGCGCATGCTGTCGCGACGGCGGCCAGCTTCGTTCTCTTCGAGAACAAGGTTTCACCCTCCCCATGATCAACTTCTTGGGGAGGCTACACAGTGGTCAGCGCTGAGGCTCCGGCCGCCGGGGCCCGTGGGCTGCGAACCAGTACAAAATGATCATGGCGATGAAACCCACGGCGGCGCCGGTGGTGAGGCCCCAGGCCGCACCCGTCAGTGAGCCGTCTCGCGCACCAAGAACGACACCGGTGAGGCTGGTCGCGGTGAAGACCGCGTACTGCATGAAGAGGAACTTCCCCTGCTGCATGCCGCGCAGCGCCGCCGTGAAAGGAATCTGCATCAGATAGATCGCCGCCTGGATGGCCACTGGCAGGGCGATCGGTTCGACAAAAGCATAATCGCCATTTTTGTACCAGCCGAGCACCGGCCCAGTCACAGCCACCACCACGGCGATCGCGGCAAGCCCGACGACAAGACCGAAGGCCGCGACCCTGAACGTGAGCCGGCGCAGGGCCGGCAGGTCACCGGCGCTGGCGAACCGGGAGAAACGCGGGACCATCAGCGCGTTCATCGCCGTGATGAAGTTCTGGAGCGGCTGGAGCACGACGAGCTGGGCGAGCCGCAGACCGGCGTACGCGGCCTCGGTCAGGAACTCGGCAACGATCACCGCGATCAGCATCGTCTGGCTCTGCCCGATCACGGCGCTGCCGGTGAACCAGCCGGACAGGTGCCTGGTCTCGGCGAACCAGTTCCGGATGTGGCCACGGAGCGGGTTGAGGCGGCTGCGGAACAGGAAGAGGAGGCTGCCAGCGGTCGCGCCCAGCCCCCAGGCGACGAGCAGCGTCCCGCCCTCCCGCCAGCCGGCCAGCAGGAACGCCGTCACCGCAGCGGCCTGGGTGAGCACCCAGGTCAGGTCGACGGTGAGCGCCCCCGCCTGCTCGCGGGCCGCCAGGTACGTGTGCCGGCCGGTGTCGTGCGTCATCAGGGCCGGCAGGAACGGGATCGCCCAGATCAGGTCACCGAACCACTCCGAAGGGCCAAACAACCACAGCCCCAGGCAGATGACAGCACCCGCGACCGAGAGCGTGAGCGTGCTCGCGAGGGCGTCCTCCTCGCGCTGCCGCCGCTCCGCCCCGTCGTACCGGGACACGTGCGCCAGCACCACCTCACCGACGAAGGCCCGGCTGATCCCCATCACGAAGTAGACCGTGGTGATCGAGATGAGCACGGCACCAGCGCGGTCCGGGTCGAGCACGGCGGTCGCCAGCAGCGCGTTGCCCGCGCTGGCCAGCCCGAACACCGCCTGGTCGGTGAACCCGAGCAGGATGCGCCTGCGGCCGGTCGCCGGTGCCGCCACGGTCATCAGCCGATCTTCTCCCGCCAGGCACGCTGGGCGGCCCGTGCGGTGAACGCGATGCTGGCCAGCAGGAACAGCCCGTTGACCGCGGTGAAGGCCACGACCACCCAGATCGTCCACTGAGGCGCGAAGGCGAGCACGAGGCCGATCACCGTGACGACGAAGGCGTAGTCCCGGATCAGCTTCACCAGGCGTACCGGGAGCGACTGGGAGGTCACCATGCTCACCCCGGCGTCGTCCTGCGCCATCACGGAGGTGACCAGGTTGACCATCCACGTGCCGGCGAACAGCGCGTAGATCCAGGCCGGGGCGTCCGGCGAGTACTCGGCGGCCACCGCGCTCGTCGCCGCGCACAGCGCGATCTGCAACGCCACGTCACACAGCACGTCGATCCGCGCCCCGGCCGCGCTGCCGGTCTTCGTGACCCGGGCGAGCTGGCCGTCCCCGCAGTCGATGCCGTACGCGACGTGCCACAGCAGCAGCGCGCCGAGCCCGACAGCCATCGGCGCCGTACGCGACGGCGCGGCCAGCAGGACCATCGCGCTCGCGCCGAGCCCGAGGACCAGGTTGGCCATGCTCATCATCGTCGGCGACAGCCGCGCCCTGTACGCCGCGAGCGCCGTCACGGCGCCGATCCGCTGGCTGACCAGCACGGTGCCGAGCCCGCCGCCACGGTTGGCGGCGTAGAAGGTGGAGAGGTTCACAGGGTGTTGGCCCGTTCCAGGTCCTCGTCGAAGTCCACTTCGACACAGCCGAACCGCGAGATGTCGATCGCGCGGAAGCGCAGGCCCTCGGCGCCGATCGCGTTCTCGATGCCGCGCTCGAAGTAGTCCTGCTCGTCGACCAGTGCCAGGTGCTCGACCAGGGCCGGGCGGTCGGCTGCCGACACGTAGTTGATCCCGACGGCCTCGCCGAGCCCGCCGGTCACCTGCTTGGACAGCTCCTTGATGTAGCCGGCGCCGTCCAGCGTGTACTTCACTTCCTCGTCGGACACGCTGGCGGTGTTGACGGCGACGAAGCTCTGCTCGGCGCTCAGCGCCTCGGCGAACGTGCCGAGCAGCGCCGGGTCGAAGACCACGTCGCCGTTCATCCACAGCACCCCGCCGGGCGGGGCCAGCCGCAGCGCCTTGAGCAGGCTCTTGGAGGTGTTGGTCTGGTCGTAGAACTCGTTGTAGACGAAGCTCGCGTCCCCGGCGGCCGCCTCCATGACCAGGTCCTTCTTGAACCCGACGACGATGGAGATGTACGCGCTCGCCCCGTACGCCCCCCGCAGGTTCTCGAGCTGCTGGCGGAGGATGCTCCGGCCGTCGCGGAGCGGGGTCAGTGGCTTCGGATGCGGTCGGCCGAGGCGGGTACCCATCCCTGCGGCCAGGATCACGACATTGCGCACTGCCGAAGGATAGCGCCAATTTCCTGGCCACCCGCCGTACGGTGCGCGAAGATAGCCGTACGGTTACACGGGAGGTAGTCATGCGTGTACGTGATGCGATGAGTACCGAGATTCTCACAGTCGGACCACAGCACAAGCTGCGTCAGGTGGCCCGGCTGATGTCCGCCCGGCGGTTCGGTGCCGCCGTCGTCATCGACCCCGACTCCCCCGGCATCGGCATCCTCACCGAGCGGGACGTCCTCAACGCGATCAGCTCCGGGCTCGATCCGGACATCGAGGAAGCATCCGACCACCGCACCCCAGACGCGGTCACGGCCGGGCCCGACTGGGATCTCGACCAGGCGGCCGCGACGATGATCCGGGGCGGCTTCCGGCACCTGATCGTCATCGAGGGCGACGAGGTGATCGGCATGATCTCGGTGCGGGACATCGTCCGCGCCCGGGTACAGGCCACCGCCAAGGTCTGAGCGTCCGGGTCCGGGGCCACACGGGCCCGGCGCCCGCCGCGCGGCCGGGGACGTGGTGCCCCGGCCGGCTCGCCTGCGCGTTCCCGCGCGGGTGCCGTCCGCATGATCCACGTTCCGCGCGGCCGGGCGCGGCAACTTCGGCGGCCACCGCGACCAGCGGCGGAAGGTTTCCACCAGCCTGTGGGAGGCGCTACACGCGCGTGAAGATCGTCTCCGGCCCGGCCTAGACTCGGTCACATGACCGCCGAGCAGCTCATTTCCTTCGCCAGGGGCGCGCCGTCCCTGGACATCGTCGACATCGAGGGTCTGAAGGCGGCGGCCGTCCGCGCCTTCGACGCCGACCCGGCAGGGGTCACGGCCTACGGCACGTCGGTCGGCTACCTTCCCCTCCGGAAGTGGATCGCCGACAAGCACGGCGTGGAGCCGCCGAGCGTCCTGGTCACCAACGGATCGCTCCAGGCGGACGCGTTCCTTTTCGAGCACCTGGTGTCCGAGGGCGACGTGGTGATCGTCGAGCGGCCGACCTACGACCGCACCCTGCTCAACCTGCGTAACCGGGGCGCCGACGTCCGGCAGGTCACTGTGGACGCCGACGGCATCGACACCGACGAGCTGCGGGCGCTGCTGGAGTCCGGCGTCCGGCCGGTCCTCGCGCACATCATCCCGAACTTCCAGAACCCGGCCGGCGTCACGCTGTCCCTCGAACGGCGGCACGCGCTGCTGGCCCTGGCGGCCGAGTACGGCTTCACGATCTTCGAGGACGACCCGTACGCCGACATCCGGTTCCGGGGCGAGGCCCTGCCGAGCATGCTCTCCCTGGACACCCAGGGCGTGGTCGTACACGCGTCCTCGTTCACCAAGACGGTGTGCCCTGGCGTCCGGGTCGGCTACCTGGTCGGCAAGCCCGAGCTGATCGGCGACATCGCGGCCAACGCGACGAACCTGTACATCTCGCCGAACATGCTGGCCCAGGCGACCGTGTACCAGTTCTGCCTCTCCGGCGCCCTGGAGAACTCGATCAAGACCGTGTGCGCCGCGCTGGGCGAGCGGGCCCGGCTGCTCGCTGAGTCAATTAGGCGACACCTGCCCGAGGCAAGCTTCACCGAGCCCGACGGCGGGTACTTCCTCTGGGTCGACCTCGGCGAGGGCGTCGACGTGGACAAGCTGCTCCCCGCGACGGCCAAGCACAACGTGGCCGTGGTCAAGGGCAGCGACTTCCTGCTGGAGGGCGGTAAGAGTTCGCTGCGCCTGGCGTTCTCCGCCGTCACCGCCGGCGAGGTCGACGAGGGTGTCCGGCGGATCGCGGCAGCGGTTCGCGAGATCTCCTGACCTTCCGGTAACCCCTGTCGTAAAAGCGTCAGCAGCCCTTGGCGCAATGTCGCCATCGCGAATGTGTTTCTTTTCCGCATCGCGGTGACTAACAATGCGTGCCAGCACCGCAAAAAAGCCCTCCCCAGGACAGTGCGGTGCGCAAGGGCACCATGCCCCCAAGGGCACCGGGCAGTTTCGGTCGCATCCCCCCGTAGCGACCGAAACTGCCCGGTGCTGTTTGCCGGGGGTTTTCGATGTGCCGTGCGGGACGTGGGAGGCTTTCAGGTATGGCAGAACAGGAACGCGGCCTCAGCCGCGCACTGTCCGCCCCGGCGCGGGCGGTCAGCCGCATCCTCGCACCAGCTCCCGCCGTCACCGCCAGACCGGCCCTGCCGGAACACGGCACCGGCCTCGTCGACTTCGCCCTGTACGTCGACGGCGTACGCCAGGACGGCGAGTGGACGTACCAGAGCGCGTACGCCTCCGCCCGCTCCACCAAGCACGCCTTCGTCTGGATCGGACTGCACGAGCCGACCCCGGAGGAGTTCTCCGGCATCGCCGAGGCGTTCAACCTGCACGAGCTGGCCGTGGAGGATGCCGTCAAGGCGTTCCAGCGGCCGAAGCTGGAGCAGTACGAGGACATGACGTTCGCCGTCGTCCGCACCGCCAGGTACATGCCGCACGCGCAGCTCACCGAGACCAGTGAGGTCATCGAGACCGGTTCGGTGATGCTCTTCATCGGCGAGCACTACGTGATCACCGTCCGGCACGGTGCCGCCTGTCGGCTCCGCCCGGTCCGCGAGGAGCTGGAGCGCCGTCACGAGCTGCTCGCACAGGGCCCGTGGGCGGTGTTCCACGGGGTCGTCGACCGGATCGTCGACATCTACCTCGACGTGGCGGCCGCGGTCGAGGACGACCTGGAGATGCTGGAGGCCAGCGTCTTCAGCCGGGAACGCCGCTCGAACATCCAGGAGATCTACCAGCTCAAGCGGGAACTGGTCGAGTTCAAGCGCGCGGTGATGCCGCTGCAGCGCCCGTTGCAGCTGCTGGTCAGCGGCCAGATCGGCGGGGTACCGAAGGAGCCGCGGCGCTACATCCGCGACGTCAACGACCACCTCCAGCGGGTGATCGAGCAGCTGCTGTCCTACGACGACCTGCTGAACTCGGTGCTCCAGGCCCGGCTGGCCCAGGTGACCGTCGACCAGAACAACGACATGCGCAAGATCGCGTCCTGGGCGGCCATCGCCGCGGTACCGACCGCGCTGGCCGGCATCTACGGGATGAACTTCAAGTTCATGCCGGAGCTGGAATGGCGCTACGGCTACCCGATGGTGCTGACCCTGATCATCGTGATCTGCGGCAGCCTCTACCGCTTCCTCCGCCGCTCCGGCTGGCTCTGAGCACGCCACAGGGGACCCCGGCGGGGTCCCCTGTGGACAGTGCCTGCCTGCTTACTTCAGTTTCTTCACCCCGGTGGCGACCGAGTCGGCGACGTCGGAAGCCGCGCCACGCACGGTGTCCTTGACCTCGCCAGCCGTCTCCTTCACCTGGTCGGCGACCTCACGAGCCTGGTCCTTGACCTCACGGGCCTTCTCCCGGAACCGCTCCGACGGCGGCTCCTCGAAGTCGAGCACGTGCACCGGCTCGTACTCGTCCCAGCGGGCGTTACGCCGCTGCATCACGAGCGCGACGGCCAGCCCGGCCAGCACTCCAATCCCAAGGGCTCCCGCCAGCATCGGCCACGCCGGGCGGCGCTTGCGCCCGCCGAGGGCCACCGTCACGTTCTCCAGCCCGTGGAGGGCCGCGCCCCGTGCTTTGTCCATCCGGGGACTCACCATCTCCCGTGCCTGCTCAACCCGCGGATTCAGCCGCTCGGCCGCGCCGCCGGCGATCAGGGCCGCGACCTCCTTGAGGTGGCTACCCGCCTCGCCGAGCTCACTGGAGATCTGCTCCGCCCGGGTCGGGGTTTTCCGTCCTAATCCCAGCACTGTGCCCCGCCTCCTCACGTCGATTAGGTCTCATCCTGCACGCTCAGGGTGGCCACTGCCACCGAAACGGAGTTACCCATCCGCCGGGCGCGTCACACCGGCCATGACAGGATGAACCCGAGATTTGGCAGTGCAACGCAATGCAACCCAAGGAGTTACCGTGTTCGCCACGCTGCACACGAATGTCGGCTCGATCCGCGTCGAGCTGTTCCCGAACCACGCGCCGAAGACGGTCGCCAACTTCGTCGAGCTCGCCGAGGGCACGCGCGAGTACACCGACCCGCGGACCGGCCAGCCGGGC
This sequence comes from Longispora albida DSM 44784, assembly GCF_000379825.1. GTDB lineage: Bacteria > Actinomycetota > Actinomycetes > Mycobacteriales > Micromonosporaceae > Longispora > Longispora albida. The sequence continues at coordinate 107,895 of NZ_KB903815.1, read as the reverse complement.
AGTGGCCCGTACTACGACGGCACGATCTTCCACCGGGTGATCGACGGCTTCATGATCCAGGGCGGCGACCCGACCGGTACCGGCCGCGGCGGCCCGGGCTTCACCTTCAAGGACGAGATCCACCCGGACCTCCAGTTCAGCGAGAAGTACCTGCTGGCGATGGCCAACGCCGGGCCGGGCTACCAGAACCAGGGCACCAACGGCTCGCAGTTCTTCATCACGGTCACCACGCCGGACTGGCTGAACGGCAAGCACACCATCTTCGGCAAGGTCGCCGACGACGACTCGAAGAAGGTCGTCGACGCGATCGCCACCACCCAGACCCTGCCGGGCGACCGGCCGGTCAGCGAGATCCGGATCGAGTCGGTCACGATCGAGCGCTAGTCACACCGCTTTCAGGGCCCGGGGACCAGCTGGTTCCCGGGCCCTCGCGTTCGCCAGCTCAGCCGGCCCACTTCCACGCGGCCTCGTAGCCCTCGGCCTGACGGAGCCAGAAGTAGCCCCAGGCCGGCACCGATCCGAGGTACGGGCCGATCTCGTCGAGCACCCGGCGGGCGTCGGCCTTCCGCCCGCCGAGGACGTAGCCGAGAGTCTCCCAGTGGCGGCAGGTCATCGAGCGGCCCAGCGGGCGCGGGCCACCCGAACGCCACTTGGCGACGGCGGCGTCGAGTTCCCGCTGGACCTCGGGCTGCCGGAAGTACGCGCCACAGGCCTCACGGGAGGCGTCGGAGCGCTTGTCCCAGCCGAACTCCCGCATCGCGTACTCGAAATGAGCCAGGTGAACGAGCATCGGCACCGTCGAGCCGGCCGGGGCCTCGCTGCCGGCCGCCCGCGCGATCGCGAACATCTCGTGATGCGATCCGTACCATTTCTCGCAGTAGAAGCTCAGCGCCGTCAGCCACAGGTCGAAGTTGGCCGGGTCGCGTTCGAGCCCCTCGTCGCAGGCGTGCTGGAACTCGTCGCGCAGGCCACGGCCACGCGCGAAGCAGGCGTTGGCAGCAGCGGCCCACGGGGACGGATCGTCCGGCCCGAGTTCGACGGCGCGCCTCGCAGCCTCCGCCGCCCGCTCAGAGAAGTAGTCGAAGCCGGCGAACTGCTCGCGTGACGTGTGCTTGGCCGAGGCGGCTCCTCGCACCTCTCCAGCCTGGTCGAGCAGCAGGTTGGCGGTGATGACGGCGGCCACCTGGTCGTCCGGTGCGGCTGCCGTCCAGTCGGCCAGCCACGAACCCTGGCTGGCCACCGTGCTGAGGACGGAGATGCGGCGTCCCCACAGTTCCCAGTCGCCCCGGGCCGCGTGCACCACGTCCCTGGCTGCCGTCCAGTCGCCGGCGAGCGCCTTCTGCCGTGCTGCCCGTACGTCCAGGTCGTCCTGAGCCATGTCGGTGTCGAGAGGCGGCACGGGGGTGCCACGGCCGAAGATCCGCTTGAACATCAGCAGAGCCTAGTGGCCGATGGCGACCGCGCACCGCCCGCCGCAGAGGCAGGATCGGCGGTTCGGCCACGGATTCGCGTATCGTTGCCCGACATGGAGGCCAGCCCAGTCCCCACCTGTTACCGGCACCCGGACCGCGAGACCTACGTCCGGTGTACCCGGTGTGACCGGCCGATCTGCCCTGACTGCATGAGCGAGGCATCGGTCGGCTACCAGTGCCCCTCGTGCGTCGCCGAGGGCCGGTCCACCCAGCGGCAGGCCAGGGGCTGGTTCGGCGGCGGCCTGTCCGGGCAGCAGGGCTACGTCACGATGGCCATCATCGGGCTCAACGTCGCGGTGTTCCTGATCAGCATCCTGGTCAGCAAGGGCCAGGCGATCGGCGGCAGCCTGTTCGGCGGCTCCACGGTGCTCCACGAGTGGGGCGGCATGGCCGGGCCGAACGTCGCGCTGACCGCACCGTGCGGCGACGAGATGTGCTACACGGGCGAGACCGCGCCGGGGATGTACAACGGCGGCCTGTGGCGGCTGGTCACCCCGATGTTCCTCCACTATGGACCGCTGCACCTGCTGCTGAACATGTGGGCGGTCTGGGTACTGGGCCGCAACCTCGAGTACGCGCTCGGCCCGCTGCGGTTCGCCGCGCTCTACCTGCTGGCCGGCATGGGCGGCAACGTGGCTGCCCTGCTCTTCCAGCCCAACGCGCCCACGGCCGGCGCCTCCACCGCGATCTTCGGCCTGTTCGGCGCGATCTTCCTGGTCCTGCGCAAGCTCGGCCGGAGCACCTCGGCCATCCTGCCGGTGCTGATCGTCAACGTCGTGATCACGTTCGTCGGCGCGCGGTACATCTCCGTGGCCGGGCACATGGGCGGGCTCGTGATCGGCGCAGCTGTCGCGGCTGGCCTCGTCTACGCGCCGGCCAAGCAGCGCACGGCAGTCCAGGTCGCGGTCGTGGCCGGCATGACGCTGTTCCTGCTGGCGCTGACCGCCTTCGCGATCGTCACCCACTGACGGCATGTGGGGCCCCTCATGTCGTCATAGCGACATGAGGGGCCCCAACACCACTGGCTAGCGGCCCGTCCACAGGTGGCGGAGGGTGTCGGCGACGTCGGAGGGCTGGGCGCTGAGCTCGGCCGCGCCGAACAGGTACAGCTGCTCGCCGGCGTCGACCTCCAGCAGCTCCGTGCGCAGGCCGAACCGTGGCCGGTTGTCCACCCGGATCTTCTCGACCGCCGCCCACGGCACGTGCTCCCTGCGGAGGCCGGCCACGAGGGTCAGGCCGGTGACGTCGGCAGCCACCCGCTCACGGAACACCAGATCCCTGGCCGCCAGCCCGGCGATCGCCAGGGCGGCCAGCAGGGCCAGGGACAGCTTGACCGGATCGCCGAGATTGGCGGCGGCGAGCACCAGCAGCAGCACGGCACCGGTGACCTTCCACCCGATCACCGCCGCCCGGACCCGCCAGACGAAGTGATCACCACCCGGGTCCTGCCCTGCGGGCGTGGGACTGGCCGGCCGGATCGCTGGTTCCTCATGCACCAGCCCAGGATGGCATCCCCGGCTCCCGGAAACGAGAAGCCAGCGGTTATCCACAGCCTGTGGATAACCGCTGGGGAAAACTACACCCGTGTGATCAGCCCCGAGGGCACACCTGCGCACCGGACACCCGACGATCCGGGCACCCGACGCAAGAAGGCCCTGTCGGCCCAAGTACACCCGGCAAGGCTCTTGACCTTGGCCCTTGATCTAGATCTTCAAGCTTTTGATCTTGATCTAAGGCGAAGTGGCCCGCTGAGGGCGGATCTGGCAAGCGTAAGGACTTCCCTCGTACCGGTGTTGTACGTGGGAAGTCCTTACGCGCAGTCCAGATTCGTCCTCAGCGGGTCTCTACCGCCATTTGGAGAAGACTAGGAGGCAGGCGATTAGGGAGCCGAAGCCGATCCCCAGGTTCCAGTACCGCAGGGACTCGACCGGCCAGAGCCCGCCGGACAGGTAGAAAACCACCAGCCAGGCAACGCCGATCACGAAGAACGCGATGGCCAGGGCCGGAACCCAGACAGGGCTGGGCCGGTTGGCAGCCGCGGTGGTGCGGCCAGGGGTCAGGTCCGCCGGGGGCGTGTAGACCTTTTTCTTGCGAATCTGTGACTTGGGCACGGTGCTCTCCTGATACGGGCGTCACCAGCTAGCGTAGTCAAGAAGACGCGCAGCACAAGGAGCAGGAGTGTCGAAGTCCACGGAAGTCCGGGCAGAAAGCATTGGCCCGGGGCGCCGGCTGCCCTGGCGGCGCACCTTGCACCGAGCCCGGGCCGCCCTGCGCCGCCGCCCCGGCAAGTGGCGGGGCCCGTGGTCGTACCTGGTGCCTGTGATCATGCTCGGAGCTGGTGTCCTGTTCGCGTCGAGCGCGCTCACCGCGAAGGGCACGGCCCTGCGCAACGACGGCAGCGGCGAGCTGAAGCAGATCATCGAGGTCCGCCGGAAGCAGGTTTCCGAGCAGGAGGACAAGGCCGCCCGGCTCCGGCGGGAGGTCGACGGTGATACCGAAGCGTTATCAGGGCTCGATCCCCGGATCGCCGAACAGCAGCGCCGCGCGGCGGCTTCCCGCGAGTCCGCCGGGATGACGGCCGTGCGCGGGCCCTCGATCACCGTGCAGCTCGACGACGCGCCGCGCCAGGCCGGCGGTGATCTGCCCAATGGCGCCCGGCCGGACGATGTGGTGGTCCACCAGCAGGACGTACAGGCCGTCGTGAACGCGCTGTGGGCCGGCGGGGCCGAAGCCATGACGATCATGGATGTCCGCGTGATCTCCACCAGCGCTGTACGGTGTGTCGGCAACACCCTGCTGCTGCACGGCCGGGTGTACTCGCCGCCGTTCAGGATCGTCGCGATCGGCGACCCGGCCAGGATGATGGCCGCCCTCGACAACGCGCCGGGGGTCCAGGAATTCCGGGCGGCCGTCCGCGCCTTCGGGCTCGGGTACGAGGCCCGTACCAGTGGAGAGGTCACCATGCCCGCCTACACCGGCTCGACCGGCGTGACCTCGGCCCAGGTGGCCCAGTGACCCACGAACCAGAACACGGCCCGGCGCCCCACGAGCACGACGACGACAGCCCCCGCTCCGACCTGACCGCGATGCTGCCCATCCTGGACACCGCGCCCGAGGGGACCCGGGTCGTGCCCAGGCACAAGTCCGGCGGGCCGCAGGTCATCAAGCTGCGGCCGGTGCAGCAGGAGGACGGCGGGTACAAGAGTGTGTACGCCGAGCTGACCCGGCCGACGCCGGCCAGCATCTTCCGGGGCGTCGTCCGGGGTACCGGCGAGGTCCTGATCACGATGGGCCTGGTCGTGCTGTTCTTCGCCGCGTACGAGATCTGGGGCAAGACGGCCGAGATCAACGGCCACCAGGACACCCTGACGCAGCAGCTCGACAAGGAGTGGAACCAGCCGGTCGCCCCGACGACCGCCCCGCCGGCCTCGCCGGGAGCGACCCCGTCGAAGGCGCCCGCCGCGTACCCGGGCAGCGCCCTGGCCAGGCTCTACGTCCAGAAGATGCGCAAGGACCCGTGGGTCGTGGTGGAGGGCGTGAAGCCGGCGGACATCGAGTTCGCCCCCGGCCACTACCCGCAGTCGGCCAAGCCGGGCGCCGTCGGCAACTTCGCGGTCGCCGGGCACCGCGCCCCGGGTATCTGGTGGGACATGGACAAGGTCGGCGCCGGCGACATCGTGGTCGTGGAGACCAAGGACACCTGGTACGTCTACCGGGTCTACCAGAACCGGATCGTCAAGCCGAACGCGATCGAGGTCGTGGCCCCCGTCCCGAGCAAGCCGGGCGAGCAGCCGAAGAAGGCCGTGCTGACCCTGACCACGTGCAACCCGAAGCTCGACAACTACGAGCGCATGATCGTGCACGCCGAGCTCACCAGAACCCAGCCGAAGACCGCTGGCCGCCCGGCGGAGCTGGCCTGATGAACCTGGGAAGGAGCTGAGCTGATGTACGCGTGGATCTGGCGCAAGCTGCCCTTCGGCGTGCCCGGCAAGCTGGCCGGCTCGCTGCTGCTCCTCGCGGGGATCGCCGCGCTGCTGTGGTGGGTGGTCTTCCCGGCCGTCGACCCGCTGCTGCCGATGAACGACGGGCAGATCACGGAGTGAAGATCCTGGTTGTGGACAACTACGACTCGTTCGTCCACAACATCGTGCAGTACCTCGGCCAGCTCGGTGCCGAGTGCGTGGTGCGGCACAACGACCAGGTCTCCCTCGCCGAGGTCGAGGGGATGGCCGGCGTCCTGCTGTCCCCCGGGCCTGGGACGCCCGATCACGCTGGCATCTGCGTGCCGCTCGTTCGGCGGTACGCCGGCCAGCTGCCCATCCTCGGCGTCTGCCTCGGGCACCAGGCCATCGCGGCCGCCTACGGCGGCGTGGTGGAACGCGCACCCGAACTCCTGCACGGCATGACCAGCGAGGTCCACCACTCCGGTACCGGCGTGCTCGCCGGGCTGCCTGATCCGTTCACGGCGACCCGGTACCACTCGCTGAGTGTCCGGCCCGGCACGCTCCCGGAGGAGCTGGAGGTCACCGGGCACACCACGTCCGGCGTGATCATGGCGCTCCGGCACCGGGAACTACCCCTCGAAGGCGTCCAGTTCCACCCGGAGTCGGTGCTGAGCCAGGGCGGCCACCAGATCCTCGCCAACTGGCTGGCGGTGTGCGGCTACCCGGCGGCCCTCGCCCGCGTACCGGAACTGGCCGCCGACGTGGAACGGGTCCGGCTCGCCGCGTGGGCTGAACCGGACCCGTCTCCCTGACACCTGCCTGGGCATGTCCTACGGCGTCGCCGTACCTGTCGGGGTACCCGAGGTGGACGGCGTCGGCGTGGGCGTCGGCGGGCTGCTCGTCGGCGGCGGCGTGGGCTGGACGATGATCGTGATCAGGTCACCGGCCTTGGCCGACTTACCGGAACCCGGCTGGGTCTCGATCGCCGCGCCGGGCTGCTTGCCAGCCACCGGCGACGAACGCGGGACCTGGTTGACGTTCGTGAACCCGAGATCCCGCAGCCGCTGGGCCGCCTGGTCACCGGTCAGGCCGTCCACCGGCGGGATGATCTTGAGGTTGCCCTTCGACACCGTCAGCGTGACCGTGCTGCCGTACTCCGCTTCCTTGTCGGCGGCGGGCTCGGAACTCACCACGTTGCCGGCCTTGGCGTCGTTGTCGACCTCGGTCACCGCGACCGCGAACCCGAGTGCCTTCAGGTTCTTCTCCGCTGTCGCCCGGTCCAGGCCGACCACGCCGGGCACCTTCTCGGCGCTCCGGCCGCCGCAGACGTTCGCCGTGGCCCTGGCGTCGTCCTTGTCGACCTTGGACTGCGGCGAGGGGTTCTGCCGGACGATCTGGTCCTTGACGCAGGTCTTGTCGAAGACAGGATCGCCGAAGGTCAGCTTGATGCCGAGCTTCTCAGCGTCGGCGAGCGCCTGCTCCCTGGTCTTGCCGACCAGGTTCGGCACTGTCACCGTGGTCTCCCGGTTGGCCAGGTAGATCCCCGTGCCCAGGGCACCGGCCGCGACCAGGCCGAGGACGACCAGCATGACGATCATCCAGGTCGACGCCTTGCGGCGGGCCGGATCTGCCACCCTGGCCGGTGATCCGCTACCAGGCTGAGCCTCGAACACCGCCGTGCGGTCGTCGTCGGACAGCACGGGCGTGGCCAGCACCGGACGGCCGGCGGCGGCCCGGAGCAGGTCGGCACGCATCTCGCCAGCCGACTGGTACCGGTTGGCCGGGTTCTTCGCGAGCGCCTTGAGCACCACGGCGTCGACGTCCGGCATGATGTCCCGGCTGAGCTGGCTCGGCGTGCGCGGGTTCTCCCGGACGTGCTGGTACGCGACGGACACCGGGTTGTCGCCGGTGAACGGCGGGTGCCCGGTGAGCAGCTCGTAGAGGACGCAGCCGGTCGCGTACACGTCGGAGCGGGCGTCGACGGTCTCGCCGCGCGCCTGCTCCGGCGACAGGTACTGGGCTGTGCCGATCACGGCGCTGGTCTGCGTCATGGTCGACGTGCCGCCGGACAGCGCCCGCGCGATACCGAAGTCCATCACCTTGACCTGGCCGGCCTGGGTGAGCATCACGTTCCCGGGCTTGATGTCCCGGTGGATGATCTGGTGCCGGTGGCTGAACTCGAGCGCGGCGCAGATGTCGGCCGTCACCTCGAGGGCCCGGCGCGGCTGGAGCCGTTCCTCGACGGCCAGCACCTCTTTCAGGGTGCGGCCGTTGACGAACTCCATGACGATGTACGGCAGCGACTCGCCGTTGGCGCCGCGCTCCTCGCCGGTGTCGTACACCGCGACGATCGCCGGATGGTTCAGCGAGGCGGCGTTCTGCGCCTCCCTGCGGAACCTGGCCTGGAACGTGGCGTCCCTGGCCAGGTCGGTCCGGAGCATCTTGATCGCGACGTCCCGGCCCAGGCGCAGGTCCCTGCCCCGGTGCACCTCGGCCATGCCGCCGTACCCGAGCAGGTCACCGACCTGGTACCTGCCCCCCAGCAGGCGATGCTCGGTCATCAGAAACCGCCGCCGATGGGGGGAAGCGTGGTACCGCCGGACGGCCGGCCGCTCGGCGTGGCCGAGGGGCTCGACGGCGTCGAGGGCTTGTCGTCGTCTTCGCCCTTGGAGACGTTCACGTTCACTTCCCGGGTGTTCCGGTCGACCTCGCACTGGAGATCGACGACGGTACCCTTCTTGGCGTTGTCGTCCACGTCGTTGCGCTTCGGCTTCAGGTTCTGCTTGCGCAGCTCTTCCTCGACCTTGTTGTACTGCTTGCCCTTGAGCTGCTCGCAGTTGACGACCAGGATCGTCCGGCCCTGCGGCGTCTCCGGCTGCCGTGGCGAGGACTTGGTTGCCGTCGGCGTCGGCGTGGTCGTCACGATAGGTACATTATCCGAGCTGTTGTTCTTTTTATTGTTCTTGTCGCTGCTCGCGATCAGCGCCCACGCGATCCCGCCGAACACCAGCAGCACCGCGACCACGCCAGCGATGCCGGCGATGAGCAGCCCGTTGCCCTTCTTCGGCGGCTTGACCGGCTCGTAGGTCTGCTTCGGCTGCGGAGGCGGCGGCACGGCGGCAGCGCCCCGCATCGCCCCCTGCGTCCGGTCGGCAGGCGGCACGGCCGGCATGACCGAGGTGCGGGCAGGTGCGGCCGGCTGCGCGGCGGTGTGTGGCAGCGGCTGGCCAGCCGACAGCGCCCGGGCAGCGGCACCCATCGCGGCGGCGCTCGGCCACCGCGCGGCACCGTCCTTCGCCATCGCCCGCTCCACGAACTGGCGGATCTGCGGCGGCACGTCGCCCGGGAGCGCCGGCGGCGTGTCCCGGATGTGCATCATCGCGACGCCGAGCGGGTTGTCGCCCTCGAACGGGCGGCGGCCGGCGACGCACTGGTAGGCGACAACGCCCAGCGAGTACACATCGGACAGTGGCCCGGCCGGCTGCCCGGCCGCCTGCTCCGGCGACATGTACGCCGCGGTGCCCAGCGTCGAGCCCACGGCCGTCAGGTTGCTGCCGGCCCCGGCCCGGGAGATCCCGAAGTCGGTGAGCACCAGCGAGCCGTTCGGGCGGACCAGCAGGTTACCCGGCTTGACGTCCCGGTGGATGATGCCGGCGTCGTGGGCGGCCTGGAGCGCGTCGGCAGCCTGGGCGATCAGGGCCATCGCCCGCTGCGGGGTGAGCCTGCCGACCCTGGCCAGCACGGCGCTGAGCGGCTCGCTCTGCACGTACTCCATGACCAGGTACGAGGCCCGGCTGCCGCCCGGCAGCTCGCTCTCGCCGAAGTCGTAGACGTCCACCACGCCTGGGTGGTTGATCGTCGCCATCGTCCTGGCCTCGTCGCGGAACCGCTCCACGAAGCCGGGCTCCTCCAGCAGGGCTGGCAGGAGCACCTTGACAGCGACCGTCCGGCCCAGGACGGTGTCCTCGGCCTTCCACACGTCCCCCATGCCGCCGCTGGCGATCCGTTCGGTCAGGGTGTACCTGCCGCGTTCGCCCAGCGTGCTGCCTGGCGTGAGCATTCCTCGAACTCCCTTACTTCGCGAGTGCCGCGTTCATCACGGTGCCGGCCAGCTTGGTGGCCTCGCGGCTGCCACCTTCTCCAGCCCGTTCCAGGAAGACGGCTACCGCGATCTTCTGGTTCCCCTTGATCGCGAACCCGACAAACCAGCCGTGCTCGTCGGCAGCCGCGCCGGTCTCCGCGGTACCGGTCTTCCCGCCGACCTTCACGCCAGGGATCTTCGCCGCCGTGCCGGTGCCGTTCTCGACGACCGACACCATCATCTCCTGGAGCCCACTGGCCACGTCAGGGGTGACCGGACGGCTGAACACACCCGGGTTGGCCTTGTCGATGACGCTCAGGTCGGGGCCCTGGGTCTCCGCGACCAGGTACGGCTTCATCAGGGTGCCGCCGTTGGCCACGGCTGCGCCGATCAGCGCGCCCTGGAGCGGGCTCATCGTCACGTTCTGCTGGCCGATCGCCGAACCGGCCAGCACGGCCGGGTCCTTGTCGTCGAGCGGGCCGGTCTCGCTGGCCACGCTGACCATCGGCGTCTCGAACTTCGTCCCGAACCCGAAGGCCTTGGCCTGGTTGCTGAGCGGTCCGGCCTTCAGGTCCTCGACGGCCATCCGGGAGAACGCGGTGTTGCACGAGAACGTGAGCGCGGTCTTCAGCGTCACCTCGGCCTGCGGGCAGATCGACGGGTGCGCGTTGCGGATCACGTGCGTGGTCTGCGGCGGGCGGTACTCCGAGCCGGCCTTCACCATGCTGTCCGGCGTCAGGCCCTTCGACAGCGCCACGGCCGAGTCAATGATCTTGAAGGTGGAGCCCGGCGGATACCGGTTCGCGAACGCCCGGTTCAGCATGGGCTGCGCCGGATCGTTGTTGTACTTCGTCCACGCCTCCTGCGCCGTCGCCCCGCTGTTACTGCTCAGCGGGCCCGGGTCGAAGCTCGGCGTCGACGCGGTCGCCAGGATCGCGCCCGTCGTGGCGTCGATGGCGACCACGGCACCCTTGCGGTTGCCCAGGCCGGAGAACGCCGCCTCCTGCGCCTTCTGGTTGATCGTGAGCTGCACCGAGCCGCCGGCCGCGTTCTTGCCGGTCAGCATGCCGGTCAGCCGGTTCACGAAGAGGTCACCGGACTTGCCGGACAGCAGGTCGTTCTCCGCGTACTCGATGCCGGCGTTGCCGTAGTGGATGGACTTGTAGCCGACGATGTGGGCGAAGGCCGGCCCGAACGGGTACTCCCGCTGGTAGCGCAGCTCGCCGCCCGTGTCGACACTCTTGGCGACGATGACCCCGCCGCCGAGCAGGATCTCGCCCCGCTCGTTCTTGTACTCGTCCAGCCGGACCCGGCCGTTGTACGGGCTGTTGCGGTACTCCTCGGTGATCGTGCCCTTGTAGAACTGCACGTAGTTGAGGTTCACGAACAGCAGACCGAACAGGACCAAGGCGACGATGCCGACCCGGCGCAGTGGCGCGTTCACGTGCGGATGACCTCCGTATGCGCGTCCTGCAGCTTCAGCGGCTCCTTCGGCGTGGCCAGCACGGGGCGGCGCGCGGCGTCGGAGATCCTGATCAGCAGGGCGATCAGCAGCCAGTTGGCCATCAGTGAGGACCCGCCGGCCGACAGGAACGGCGTGGTCTGGCCGGTCAGCGGGATCAGCTTGGTCACACCACCGACGATGACAAACACCTGCAAGCCCAGTGTGAACGAGAGCCCGCCGGCCAGCAGTTTGCCGAAGGAGTCCCGGACGCCGACCGCCGTGCGCAGCCCGCGCATCACGACCACCATGTACAGGCAGAGCAGCGCGGTCAGCCCGAACAGGCCGATCTCCTCGCCGAAGCCGGCGGTGATGAAGTCGTTCTCCGCCTCCGGGATGATCGTCGGCTGCCCGGCGCCGGGGCCGGTGCCGAACAGGCCGCCGGTACCGAAGCCGAGGAGCGACTGCACGAGCTGGTAACCCTTGCCCCGCGCGTCGCTGAACGGGTCCCACCAGATCGACACGCGGAGCTGGAGCCGGGACACCATCGAGTGGGCGAGGACCGCGCCACCGGCGAACGTACCGAGGCCGATCAGGATCCAGCTCACCCGCTCCGTGGCGATGTACAGCATCACCACGAACATGCCGAAGTACATCAGCGCGGTGCCGAGGTCCTGCTCGAACACGAGCACCAGCATCGAGAACAGCCAGACGGCCAGCACCGGGCCGAGGTCACGGCCGCGCGGGAAGTCGATACCGGCGATCCGCTTGCTGGCCAGCGAGAGCACCTCGCGCTTGCGGACCAGGTAGTAGGCGAAGAAGCACAGCAGCGCGACCTTGGCGAACTCGCCGGGCTGGAACGACACCGGGCCGAGCCTGACCCACAGCTTCGCGCCGTTCACCTCGGACAGGCTGGACGGCAGCACGGCGGGGATCGCGACCAGCACCACGCCGGCCAGGCCGAGGCTGTAGGCGTACCGCGAGATCGACTTGTGGTCGCGGACCACGATCAGCAGCGCGCTGAACAGGCCGATCGCGACCAGCGTCCAGATCAGCTGCTTGAAACCGAGGCCGGAGAACACCGACAGGCCAGCGCGGTCCTTGAGATTCAGCTCGCCCAGGTCGAGGCGGCGCAGGAACACCACGCCGAGCCCGTTGAGGAGCGCCACCGCCGGAAGGATCACCGGATCGGCGTACGGCGCGACGAACCGCACCACCACGTGCGCGGCCAGCAGCACCAGCCCGAGCATCACGGGCAGCACCCAGAAGTCGGCGGTCACCTCGCCAGCCGAACCGGCCTCCGCGGCCGCGCTGAAGATCAGCACGATGCCTATCGCGCCGAGCAGCAGCAGAAGCTCCGTGTTACGCCTGGTCGGCGTACGCGGCATCGCCCCCGCAGGTGCTGCGGGGGCTGGCGGAATGACCGGTGCGCTCATCCGAGCGCTACTTCCGGGTCCGGCACGGGTTCGGAATGTCCCGCGGGGTCTCGGCGGTCGCCGACGCGGAGGCCGAGGCCGTGGCGCTGACGGCAGGTGCCGGGCTCCCGGTCGTGCCCGGGGTCGGAACAACCGACGGAGTACCCGAGGGCACCGGCGCCGGCGAACTCGGGACCGGCGTGGGAGTCGGCGTGACCGGCGACGGGCAGACCGGGATCAGCTTGTCGTTGGTCGCGTCGTCGTTGCTCAGCTCGGCGAGGAGGGCCTGCGCGTTCTTCAGGTCCTCGAACTGCACACCCTTACGAACCTTTTCCTGTACCTGCGGGGTCAGGTCCTCCACCCGCCGCTCGCTCACCACGTCCACCCGGGACAGCTTGAGCCCGGCGAACGAGCCCGGCACGCCCTTGAAGATGGCGACCTGACCGGAGTCGGTGACCCCGACGTAGTACTGCGCCTGGGTGAAGAACCACGTGCCCAGCCCGGCACCGGCCAGCACGACCACGGCCAGCAGGATCAGCAGCGTGTTACGGACCGGGTGCCGCTTCGGCCCCTCGTCCTCGTCACCGGCCACGGCCGCCAGCGGCTCCTCGGGAGCGGCCGGCCTCGGCGGCGGCAGGGCGAGCGCGGCGGCCCGCCCGGCCGAGCTGGTCAGGTCGATCTGCTGGGTGACGTCGCCCCGGTCGCGCGCCGCGGCACCGCCAACGATCGGCGTGCCCTCGACGATGTCGCTGTCGGTCAGGTCCGCGATGATCACGGTGATGTTGTCCGGGCCCCCGCCGCGCAGGGCGAGCTGGATGAGCCGTTCCATGCACTGCGCCGGATCGGCCATCTCCCGGAGGGTGTCGCCGATCGTCTCGGCACTCACCACACCGGACAGCCCGTCCGAGCAGATCAGGTACCGGTCGCCCGGCCTGGCCTGCCGCACGGAGAACTCGGGGTCGACATCCCGCCCGTCCAGCGCCCTGGTCAGCAGGGAACGCTGCGGGTGGCTGCCGGCCTCCTCTGCGGTGATCCGGCCCTCGTCCACCAGCATCTGGACGTACGTGTCGTCCTTGGTGATCTGGGCGAACTCGCCGTCGCGCAGCAGGTACGCGCGGGAGTCTCCGATGTGGACCATGCCGAACCGGCTGCCGGAGAACAGCATCCCGGTCAGCGTGGTACCCATCCCCTCAAGCTGGGGATTGGCCTCCACAGTGGCCCGGAGGCGCTGGTTGGCCGCCTCGACCGCCCGGCGCAGCGGCTCCACGAGATCGTTGCCAGGAACGTCCTCGTCGAGCGGCGCGAGCACGCCGATCACGATGTTGCTCGCCACGTCACCGGCGGCCATGCCGCCCATGCCGTCGGCGACAGCCAGCAGGCGCGGGCCGGCGTAGACGGAGTCCTGGTTACCGTCCCGGATCAGACCGCGGTCACTGCGAGCCGCGTAACGCAATGTCAGAGTCATGACCGTAGCTCTAGTGACGTGCGCCCGATGCGAATCGGCACGCGCAGGGGGACAGGGGTCAATCCGGAGACCTTAGCGTTATTGAGGTAGGTACCGTTAGTGGAACCCTGATCCTGCAGGAACCACTGCCCGTCGCGGGGGACGAGCTGGGCATGGTGCGCCGAGGCGAAATCGTCGGTGATCACCACCGTGCAGTCCTCGGCCCGGCCAATCGTGATCGGCGTGTCCGCGAGCGTGATGGTCCGCTCCGGCCTGCCGTCCTCCTTGACCGACAGCAGGTGGGCCGCCTTGCCCCGTTTCACCTTCGGACCGGCTGCGGCCGGCCCGAGCCCGCGCGGGGCCGCGACGAGCCCCGAGGACCGTGCCCCGATGAAAAGGTCGCGCCGGACCACCCCGGCCACTGCGAACACGAAGATCCACAGCAGCACGAGGAAGCCGAACCGTGCGACGGCGAGGACGACGTCCGGCAAGGGAACTAGCCGTCCACGCGGAAGGTCAGTGACGTGGTACCGATCTGGATGACGTCGCCGGGATTCAGCGCGACGGCCGAGACCCGCTGGCTGTTGACCAGGGTCCCGTTCGTCGAGCCGAGGTCGGTGAGGACCACCTGGGCGCCGTCGAAGTCGAGCCGGGCGTGCCGGCGGGAGATGCCGACGTCCGGCAGCCGGAGCTGGGCCTGCTCGCCGCGGCCGATGACCGTCGAGCCGATCGCCACCGCGTACTGCCTGCCGTCGCTGGACACCAGCCTCGGGGTGCGCGCGCCGGGCCCCGGCGGCGGCGGGTAGCCACCACCCTGGTCCTGGCCGAACCCCGGGCCGGGGGGCGGCGGGTAGCCACCCTGGTCGTAGCCGGGCTGCTGCGGCGGCGGGGCGTACGCCGGCTGCGGCGCGACCTCTCCGCCCGTGTAGACCTCGGCAGTGACCCGGAACATCCCGGTGTCCAGGCCCTCGCCGCGCTCGACCTCGACGATCACGTCGCCGTACACGGTCCAGCCCTGCTCGCCGATGAACTCGGCCTGTGACTGGGCCAGCTCCTGAGCCAGGGCGGCAGCGTATGGCGCCAGCCGCCCGTGGTCGTACTGGGAGAGGTCAATCACATACCTGTTCGGCACGAGGGTCCGGCCCCCAGCCAAGATCGCCTTGTGGGCCTCCGCCTCGCGTTGCATGGCGTTGAGGATCTCCACGGGGTGCACTACCCCCTTGAAGACCTTCGCGAAGGCCCCTTCCACCAGGCCTTCCAACCTCTTCTCGAAGCGTTGCAGAACGCTCACCGGCTCCTCCTCGGGTACCCGACGCAGATGATGGTATCCGGAGCGGGCCACCTGCGGACGAGTCGCGTCCCAAGGTCGTGCTAGAGTTCCCCAGCACGACAAGCAATACCCCCTGGTGGGGTAAGCTTCTCGGGTCGCTGAGGGGGTTTGCCGCCCGGACGCGTTGTTCTTGGGGCTGGATCTCTGATCCCAGTCGCAAGCAACTAGGGGATGTGGCGGAATGGCAGACGCGCACGGTTCAGGTCCGTGTACTCGAAAGGGTGTGAGGGTTCAACTCCCTCCATCCCCACCACAGAGGAAGGCCCTCGGAGGAGACTCCGGGGGCCTTTTCTGTTACCTGCGCAGCGTGTGGTCGCTCGGCGGCGCGATCCCGCCGGCCACGAGGTGGAAGGCCTCGGCCAGCACTCTGATCTCCGCCGGGTCTTTCGTGTCCGCACCGTCGATCCGGTTCAGCAGCGACTGGCGTACCGACTCGATCCGCGCCCGGGATGATTCCAGCATTCCCGTACCCTATCGAGATCTTGAGTCCGGTTTGCCACATTTGCCGAATCGCCAAACTGGCCGGCGATCCCGGGCGTGTTCCCGCGTCCTGGTTCACGCCTCCCGGGCCGCGAGCCAGTGCTGCCGCTGCTTACTGTGCTCGGGCGGCTCGGTACCGAGCGGTTCGAGCTGGTGGTCCACGCGGAAGCGCAGCCGGTACCCGACGGCGGCCCTGGCCCGCCGTAGCCAGGCCGGATAGCTCGCGGCCTCCGGCGGGAAACCGAGCCCGTACCTGAACCAGGGCGGCTGCACAGTGGACGCCGCGTGCGCGGTGATCACGTCGTCGATCCGCCGGTCGAGTTCTGCCTTCGCGAGCTTCGCGGTGTCGAGGGTCGGCCGGTGGTCGTCGAGGTACGCGCGATGCCTGCTCAGCTGGTCCTCCAGCTGGTCGCGCGCGGAGATCGCCTTGGCTGCCCTGGCCCGCAGGACGCCGAGGTGGCCCCGGTCGAGCCGGAGCTGACGGGCCAGCGCGTGCCGCCGGGCCGGCTGGAACCACGCGGCGGGCGAGGCGAGCTGCGCTGTCAGATCATCGACATGCCCGGCGAGCCGTTCCTCCGCGGCCACGGCGGCCGCGGCCTCGGCTCTGGCGACGGCGAGCCGCCCGGAGTCCGGTGCGCCCGGCGCGCGGGCCGTGACGGTTTCCCCCGCCGTGACCTGCCGCCACAGGAGACGGTCGTCGTCGCCCGTCGTACCGGAGCTGCCGGAACTGTGCGTGAGGGCCGATCCGCCGGGAAGCACGGTGAACGGGCGGGCGGGTGCTGCGCCTGAGTCGAGCACGGAGCCTCTTAAGACCAATCGGGCGAAGCGCGGGCGAACCGTCGCCCGGCACGGCGCCATTCGTTGTACGGGTGACACCCGGGGAGCCAGGAGCCATCGCTAATCGTACAAGTTAGGCATAATCGAATGAATCATCCCACGGAGAGTTTCGCTGGCCCCCGGGGCGGCGCTGACGAGGTCCAGCAGTTCCGCGGCCAGGCACGTCAGCTCCCCGGCCCGCAGCAGGGCGCGCCGGACGGGGACCGTTCCCTCGGCCTCCGCAGCGAACTCGTCCAGCAGCGCAGCGACCTCGCCCAGCAACAGGCATCACTCGGGCCCGGCCCGGCCAGGCAGGCCGAGCCGCCACCACGGGAACTGCCGCCGCTCATCGAACCGGTCTACGACCCGGCTGTGCTGGAGTTCTCCGCCGAGGCGCTCGCCGACCACCCGCTGCTGCGCGGGCTCCTGATGGAGCTGCCGCCACGGGGCGGGCAGCCGCCGAGCGTGGAATGGCTCGACCGGTGGTTCGAGGCGACCAGGTCCATCCTCGAACTGCTGTACAGCCAGGGCTCGTACAAGATGGGTGCATGACCCCGAAGATTGAGCTGCACGTCCACCTCGAGGGCACGATCAGGGCGCAGACCCTGCTCGACATCGCCCGGCGCAACGACCAGCCGCTTCCGGCCGACACTGTCGAGGGGCNGGCGAGCCTGTACGAGTTCACCAGCTTCGAGCACTTCCTCCAGACGTGGATCCTGACCACGAACTGCCTGCGGACCGCCGTGGACTTCCGCCAGGTCGTCGTCGACTACGCGGAGGAGGCGGCGGGCTT
The DNA here is from genome assembly GCF_000379825.1 of Longispora albida DSM 44784. Lineage (GTDB taxonomy): Bacteria > Actinomycetota > Actinomycetes > Mycobacteriales > Micromonosporaceae > Longispora > Longispora albida. The sequence goes on along the minus strand of NZ_KB903815.1, from coordinate 90,679 downwards.
CGGCGCCGAGTACATCGAAGGGATCTTCTCGCCCTGTGAGCGGGTCATCCGCGGCGTGCCGTGGGCGGAGATGTTCACCGGTTACGCCGAGGGCGCGGTGGAGGCCAGGGAACGGTTCGGTGTGGACATCCGCTTCACGCCGGACACCCACCGGGGCATCGGCGACATGGAGCTGTGCGAGGAGTTCGCCCGGCAGTGCGTCCGGTACCGGGATCTCGGCGTCGTCGGGATCGGCGTCGGCGGGGCGGAGCGGGGGCTGTCCCTCAAGCCGTTCCAGCGGATGGTGGACATCGCGCGGGACGGCGGCGTGGCCTTCGTGCCGCACGCCGGCGAGGGCGCCGGGGCCGAGTCGGTCCGTGAGGCGCTGGAGATGGATCCGCACCGCATCCGGCACGGCATCCGGGCGGTCGAGGACCCGGCGCTGGTGAAGGAGATCGCCGACCGTGGCCTCGTCCTCGACGTGTGCCCGATGTCCAACCTGCGGACGAAGGTCGTCGCCAGCCTCGCCGAGCACCCGCTGCCCCAGCTCGCAGCAGCCGGGATCCAGTGCTCGATCAGCACCGACGATCCGGCGATGTTCGACACCGACCTCGGCAGGGACTACGAGGCGGCCGCGAGCATCGGCTACACGGCCGAGCAGGCCTACGCCGCTGGTCTGGCCGGGGCGCTGGACCACCCGTCGCGACGCTAGGAATTGATGATCACGAAAAATCGGTGGCGGTGGCTGTTAGACAGGACGCGTGACTTCTGATGCCTTGAACCGCCCCGATCTCGTCATCCGGCCGGCCACGCCCGAGGACGCGGAGGCGATCGTCGCCATCAAGCGGGCCGAGGTTGCCCACTTCACCAACAGCGTCGCCCACCACCTCCAGGAGGTCCGCTCGACGCCGGAGCGCTCGCTGCCGCAGCGGCTCGTGGTGACGGTGGGCGACGAGATCGCCGGTTTCGGCGGCTGCGCCCTCAACACCTTCACCGACGAGGCGGGGGCCGCCGGTGCCGGGATGCGGATCGCGAAGCGTTTCCGGGGCCTCGGGCTCGGGTCGGCGCTCTTCGCCGAGATCGAGGCGCACCTGCTGGAGATCGGCGCGAAGCGCGTACAGACGTGGACGACGGACGAGCCAGCCGACATGGCGTGGGCCGCCGCCCGTGGCTACGAGAAGAGCCGCGACGTCACGTACTCCAGTGTGGACCTCGCAAACCTGCCGCCGATGCCGGAGATCCCGGCCGGCGTCACGCTCGTCCCGGTTGCCGAGGCTGGCCCCGAGGTCGTGTACGAAGTGGACTGCGTCGCCTTCCTCGACGAGCCCGGCGACATGGCCAGCATCGCCATCCCGTACGACGAGTGGGTCGCCAAGTTCTGGGACAACCCCGACAACCGTGGCGACCTCGGCTACGTCGCGTACGTCGGCGGCGCGCCCGCCGCGCTGACGATCGTGGAGGGCGACCCGGCCGGTGACCGGATCTGGGCCAGCGGCACGGCCGTGATGCCCGACTACCGTGGCCGGGGCCTGGCCAAGCTGATGAAGTCCGCCTCGCTGCGTGCCGCCCGTGACGCGGGCATCACCGCCGCGTTCACCGCGAACGACGCCGCCAACGCGCCGATGCTCGCGGTCAACACCTGGCTGGGCTACCGGGCGACGCACGCCCACTGGTCCTTCCTGCGTACCTACTAGGTCCCCTCTCACCTCCTGGACACTCCCATGACTGACTACGTGATCCGCCCGGCCGTGCTCGACGACGTCGAGCAGTGGGTGACGATCCGGCAGGCGATCCAGCCGTACATGTGCGCGAGTGTCGAGGCGCAGAAGAGCTGGTTCGTGGCCGCCTCACCCAAGGCGCGCACCCGGCGGATCGTCGCGGTACGCGAGGACGGCCGGATTCTCGGCTTCGCCACCGGTGGCCTGAACGCGACGGTGTCCGAGCCGGTCGGGGAGCTCTCGCTCAACGTGCATCCCGAGTTCCGGGGGCAGGGTGTGGGCAGCGCGCTCTACGCGGAGATCGAGGAGTACGTGCTGAGCATGGCTCCGCTGCGGATGCGCGGCTGGTCGACCGACGAGCCGGAGGCGCTCGACTGGGTGCGCAGGCGCGGCTACGAGCCGAAGTCCTCCGACCGCTGGTCGCGGGTCGACCCGCGGAACCTGCCGCCCGTCCCGCCGGCCCCCGAGGGCGTCGAGCTGATCGCGCTGCGGGAGCTGGGCCCGGAGGCCGCCCACGCGTTCGACACCGCGGCTTTCGCCGACGAGCCCGGGGACGTGCCGTACGAGGGAATGCCCTATGAGGACTTCCTGGCCCGGGTCTGGAACAGCCCCGACATGCAGCTCGACATCAGCCTGGTGGCGATGGCCGGCGGCAGGGCTGTGGCAGCCACTTTCGTCGAGGCGAACCTGGCTGCGGGCAAGGCGATGGCTTCGGGCACGGCGACACTTCCGGAGTACCGTGGCCGTGGGCTGTCCAAGTACCTGAAGTCGGTGTCGCTGCGCAAGGCTGCCGAGGCCGGGGTGACGGCGGCCTACACCGGCAACGACTACACCAACGCTCCGATGCTCGCGATCAACGACTGGCTGGGCTACCAGGTGGTCGCCACCCAGTGGTCGTGCGTGAAGGAGCTCTGACACCAGGGGAGCGGCGCGATGCTGATCCGGGAAGCCACAGTGGACGACATGCCGGGTATCGCCCGGGTCCGGTCAGCCGCGATGATCGTCCCGCTCACCACTCCCGGTGGCCTGCTCCGGAGGTACGAGTCGCGGCCGGCCCGGCTGCGCTCCCGTTACCTGGTCGCCGAGGCCGGTGGCGAGGTCGCCGGGGTGGCGCAGGCCGGGTTCAGCCCGTTCGGCACGGAACCCGGCCGGTGCGCGATGGTGCTGGCCGTGCACCCCGGCCACACCGGGCAGGGCATCGGCTCCGCACTGCTGGCGGCCGCTGAGGAGCACATGCGCTCGATCGGCGGCCGCGAGGTGACGGCCTGGGCGATGGCCGAAGCCCAGGGCTGGGCCAGCCGGCGCGGGTACGAGACGACCCGGCCGGCCTCCGTGTCGATGGTGGACCCCCGGGCGGTGCCGGCCGTCCCCGAGCCCCGGCCGGGCGTGACGCTGGTCAGCCTGGCCGAGGCCGGGCCGGAGGCGATCCACACGATCGAAGCCACCGCGGTCGTGGACATGCCCTCCGTCGGGCCGGCGACCACCAGGCCGTTCGCGGAGTGGCTGCCCGCCGTCTGGGACAACCCGGATCTGCTGCACGAGGTGGGCGTCGCCGCGCTGGTCGACGGGGTTCCGGCCGCGTACACCCTGGTCGAGGCCGACCTCGCGAACGCACGGAGCTGGTCGGGCATGACGGGCACCCGGCCGGAGTACCGCGGCCTCGGCCTCGCCAAGCTGGTCAAGGCCGAGGCGCTGCACCGGGCTGCCGCCGCAGGGATCACGGCCGCGTACACGGGCAACGACAAGGAGAACGCGCCGATGCTCGCCGTGAACCGCTGGCTCGGCTACGAACCGGTCGCCGAGCAGTGGGTGTGCGTCAAGGAGTTCTAGGTGTTGCGGAGCATGTAGCGCTGGACCTTGCCGGTGGAGGTGCGGGGCAGGGCCGCCACGAACTCGACCACCCTCGGCATCTTGTACGGCGCGATCTCCCGCCGGCAGTGTTCCTGGAGTTCGGCGGCCTTGCCCTCGTCACCGGTCACCCCGGCGGCGAGGACGACGTACGCCGCCACGACCATCGTCCGCTCCGCGTCGGGCTGGCCGACGACGGCGCACTCCACGACCTCCGGGTGCTTGAGCAGTGCCCATTCCACCTCGGGCGGCGCGATGTTGAAGCCGGCCGAGATGATCATGTCGTCGCTGCGGGCCTGGTACCAGAAGTAGCCGTCCTCGTCCTGCGCGTACGTGTCGCCGGTCAGGTTCCAGCCGTCCTGGACGTAGACCTGCTGGCGCTCGTCGGCGAGGTACCGGCAGCCGGTCGGCCCCTTCACCGCGAGCCGCCCGATCACGCCGGGCGGCACGGGCTGGCCGTCGTCGCCGAGGACCGTCGCGACGTAGCCGGGTACCGGCTTGCCCGTCGACCCGGGCCGGATGTCGTCGTCGGCTGCCGAGATGAAGATGTGCAGCAGCTCGGTCGCGCCGATCCCGTCGATCAGCCTGATCCCGGTCGCGGCCAGCCAGGCGTCCCAGGTGGACCGGGGCAGCGGCTCGCCGGCCGACACGCAGCGCCGCAGCCTGAGGCCTTCGGGCGGGAGCAGCGGCAGCATGGCCCGGTACGCCGTGGGCGCGGTGAACAGCACCGTCACGTTGTGCTCGACGAGGGCCGGTAGCAGGATGTCCGGGGTGCCCTTCTCCAGCAGTACCGAAGAGGCACCCACGCGCATCGGGAACACCACGAGACCGCCGAGCCCGAACGTGAACCCGAGCGGCGGCGAGCCGGCGAACACGTCGGTGGCGTCCGGCCTGAGCACCTGAGCCGAGAACGTGTCGGCGTTGGCCAGCACGTCCCGGTGGAAGTGCATGGTCGCCTTGGGCCGCCCCGTGGTACCGGATGTGAAGGCGAGCAGGGCCACGTCGTCGGCAGCAGTGTCCACATTGCTGAACGTGGCAGGTTTGCTCTCCGCCGCCTTGCGCAGCTCGGAGAACGTGACCTGGGGCTGGAGCTGGCAGGCGAACCGGTCGTCCACCAGGGACAGATTGATCGACGCTATCTCGTCGATGACTTCAAGCTCGTGGTCGCGGAGCAGCGGCATGGTGGTGACCACGACGCCGCCGGCCTTGAGCACCGCGAACCAGCAGGCCACCAGCCAGGCGTTGTTCGGGGCGCGCAGCAGCACCCGGTTGCCGGACACCAGGCCGTGGTCCTCGGTCAGCACGCGGGCGATCTGGTTGGCGTGCGCCAGCAGGTCGCCGTACGACCAGGTCTCGCCGTTGCTGATCAGGCACGGCGCGCTCAGGTCCTGGGCCAGGTCCAGCAGCTCGACGGCGCAGTTCAGCCGGTCGGGGTAGTCCAGGAGAAGCAGCTCAGGCCATTGATCAGCCGGGGGGAGGTGATCGCGGGCGAAGGTGTCGACGTGTGAGCTCGGCGACAGATCCATATCCGAAGTATTCCGCTCCTGTGACGGGAGTCAAGAGGGCGCTACATATATCCTCGTCAGAGTGAGTGAACCCAGCCCCTCCTCCGCTCCGTGGCACGTTCTCGGCACCCCCTGGGCCAGACAGTGAACGAGAGCCCCCGCGCGCTGATCGTCACCGTCTACGGGCTCTACGCCCGCGAGACCGGTGGCTGGATGTCCATCGCCGCCCTGATCCGCATCCTCGGCGAGCTGGGGGTCGACGAGCCGGCCGTCCGCTCGGCGATGTCCCGGCTCAAGCGCCGTGGCCTGCTCGAACCCCGCCGGCACGACGGCTCCGCCGGATACGCCCTCACCGAGGCTGCCGCGCACCTGCTCCGCGAGGGCGACGAGCGGATCTTCCATCCCCGGCGCGGTCAGGTCAGTGACGGGTGGGTGCTCGTCGTTTTCTCGGTACCCGAGACGGAACGCCAGCGCCGCCACACCCTCCGCTCCCAGCTCACCCGGCTCGGTTTCGGTACCGCCGCCCCGGGTGTGTGGGTGGCGCCGGCCCACCGGTACGCGATCGTCCGCGACACACTCGACCGGCTCGACCTGTCGCAGTACGTGACGCTGTTCGTCGGCGAGACCCCGGGGATCGTGGACATCGAGGCCTGGTGGGACCTGCCGGAGCTGCGCACGCTCTACGAGGAGTTCCTGGCCGCCTACAGCGCTGTGACCGGCGAGAACGCGCTGGCCGACTGGGTGCGCGCGCTGACGGCCTGGCGCCGGCTCCCGTACCTCGACCCGGGCCTCCCGCACGAGTTGCTGCCCGCCGACTGGCCGGGGACCGCCGCCCACGACCTGCTGCACACGCTGGAGCGCAAACTGGCGGGTCCCGCGCATGACCGGGTAGCGGAGCTGTTGAGCTAGCGTAGGGGCATGCTCTTGGATGACCGGTACGGCCGCGTCGCCACCGATCTGCGGGTGTCACTCACAGACCGGTGCAGCCTGCGCTGTTCGTACTGCATGCCACCCGAGGGCCTGCCCTGGCTGCCGAAGGACGAGATCCTGACCGACGCCGAGGTGATCCGGCTGGTCGGGATCGCCACCGGGCTGCTCGGGGTGACCGAGGTCCGGTACACGGGCGGGGAGCCGCTGCTGCGGCCCGGCCTGGTGGAGATCGTCCGGCAGACCCCCGTGCACACCTCGCTGACCACGAACGCGATCGGGCTGTCCCGCCTCGCCGTGCCGCTGGCCGAGGCCGGGCTGGCCCGGGTCAACGTCTCGCTGGACACGCTCGACCGCGACCGGTTCGTCGCGCTCGCCCACCGGGACCGGCTCGCCGACACCCTGGCCGGGATCGAGGCCGCCGCTGCTGCCGGGCTGACCCCGGTCAAGCTCAACACCGTGCTGATGCGCGGCGTGAACGAGGACGAGGCGCCGGCCCTGCTCCAGTTCGCGCTGGACCACGGCTACGAGCTGCGGTTCATCGAGCAGATGCCGCTGGACGCCCAGCACGGCTGGAGCCGGGACAACATGGTCACGGCCACGGAGATCCTGGAGTCGCTGTCCGGCTTCGGGCTGACGCCTGATCTCAGTACGGTGCGGGGCTCCGCGCCGGCCGAGACGTGGCTGGTCGGCGGCGGCCCGGCCCGGGTCGGCGTGATCGCCAGCGTGACCAGGCCGTTCTGCGGGGACTGCGACCGGACCCGGCTCACCGCCGACGGCCAGGTGCGCAACTGCCTGTTCGCCCGGGGCGAGAGCGACCTGCGGACCCCCATGCGGGCCGGGGCCTCCGACGCCGAGCTGGCCGCCCTGTGGCGCACGGCGATGTGGGGCAAGCTGCCCGGCCACGGGATCGACAACCCGGCCTTCCTCCAGCCCGACCGCCCGATGTCGTCCATCGGCGGCTGACTTCTTCCTCGTACTGGTGGTGGAGATGCTGACAGTCCGTTACTTCGCCGGTGCCCGCGCGGCGGCTGGCCTGCCGGAGCAGCGGGTGGCGGCCGGGACGCTCGGCGAGCTGGTGACCACGCTGTCCGCCGAGCACGGCGAGGAGCTCGCCCGGGTACTGAAAGCCGCGTCTTTCCTGGTCAACGAGGTGTCCTGCCGGGATCACGCGGCCGCGCTCCCGGCCGGGGCCACTGTGGACGTGCTGCCGCCCTTCGCCGGGGGGTAGTTTTCTGTGAACTCAACTGTTCAGTTCAGGCGCTGTTAGGCTGACCTCCGGACGGAGGTACGGCATGGGACCGAGCGAGATGCCCCGGGTGCCCAGCGGCGACCGGGCCAGCAGGAAGCGGCAGGCCATCGTGCGCGCCGCGCGGGAAGCCTTCGTCCGCGACGGGTTCTCGGCCGGGATGGACACGATCGCCGCAGAGGCCGGCGTGTCCAAGGTGACCGTCTACAACCATTTCGGCAGCAAGGAAGCCCTGTTCCAGGTGGTGATCGGGGCGGCGCTGGAAGACGCGCTGGCAGCGGCCGTCGAGGGCACGGCCGCCCGGCTCGCCAGCCGCGAGGACCTGCGTGACGCTCTGGTGTGGACGGCCAGGGCCTGGGTCGACGCGATGACCCAGCCCGGCATGCTCGCCCTCCGGCACCTGGTCGTCAACGAGGTACGCCGCTTCCCGGACCTCGGGGCCGCATGGCAGCGCAACGGGCCCAGCCGGGCGTACCCGGCGCTGGCCGAGGCGTTCGGGCAGCTCGCGGCCGAGGGCCGGCTGGTCATGCCCGATGTCGAGCTGGCCATCGTCCAGCTCTACGCCCTCGTCCTGTACCCGCACCTGGTCCACAGCGCGTACGGCGTCACGCTCGGCGCGGACCTGACGACGGGGCTGATCGAGCACGGGGTCGACATGTTCCTGGCCTACTACCAGTACGTGCCGGTTTCCGGGCACTGAATGGCGGGCCGCCCGGGATAGTGGGTGGCATGGCGCTGGTGTTCCTGGGACTCGTGCTCGCCTGGTACCTGCTCAAGGCGCTGGGCCGGGTGTGGCAGCCAGCGAGCGAGGCCGTCGCCCGCCTCTCGCCGTACACCAGGCGGCTGCACCGGTGGGTGATGTTCGCGCCGGCCACCTTCGCCTACGTCGCCGTGTTCACCGCGACCACGCTCGTCCAGTTCTCGGCGCCGCCGCACCTGATCAACGTGCTGACGACGATGCAGAGCACGAACCTGGCGCACCTGAGCGACGAGCCGATCCGGGCGCTGGCGACGAGCGCGATCTGGGTGGCGGAACGCGGCTACGGGCTCGGCCTCTACATCCTCGTGTACGCGACGGTGGTGGCGTGGGCCGAGCGCAGGTACGGCACGCCGCGGATCATCTTCGTCTGCCTGTTCGGGCACGTCGCGGGTACCTTGCTGACCGCGCTCGCCGAGCGGCACGCGATCGCGGCCGGGCACGAGTCGGAGCTGCTCCGGTACACCAACGACGTCGGCGTGAGCTACATGATGGTCGCCGGGTGCGCGGCCGCAGCCCTGCTGCTGCGGGGCTGGAAGCAGTGGCTGGTGATCGCGGGACTCGTGGCCGGGGTGCTGGTGCCGTTCGTGGTCACCCGGTCCATCTGGGAACTCGGGCACCTGCTCGCGACCCTGTGCGGGCTGTTCGCGGCGTGGCTGAGCCTGCTGCCGGCTCCGGCGCGCGAGGTCGCCGGCGTACCGGCGAAAGGGGTACCCATGAAAAAGAAGGAAGGCCACGCGGACGCCGGAGCCGCGTGACCTTCCGTTGTGCGCTACTCGCCGGCGCGGTCGGCGTTGGCCAGGATCGCGTCCCGGAGGTAGACCGCCAGGCCCTCGCCCGCCTGGTCGATGTTCGTCGTGAACCGGGGGTCCTCGACGTACATCACCGCCAGGCCACGATGGATCTCGTACGCGCACTCGTAGTACCACCGGCTGATGTGCTGGCGGTGTTCCTCAGCGAGGTCGCAGACCTGCGGATCGTCGGCCGGCAGGCCCTGCCGCATCGCGAGGACGAGCCGCGAGTTGATGCTCTCGCCCTCGGACTTGATGGCCTCCCAGTCGGCCTTGGTGTAGCTGCTGGTCCGGCGCGCGGATTCCTTGTAGGCGTCCGTGTTGCCCCAGCGCTGCTTCACCTCGTCCGCGTACTGGTCCGGGTCGTGGTCGCCGAACACCTCGAACCGCTCCTCCGGCGTGAGGTTGATACCCATGTGCTCTGCCTCCAAGGCGAGTTCGATCGACGCCACCATCTCCTGGATCTTGCCGGCCCGGCCCAGCAGCAGCTCTCGCTGACGGCGCAGGTGCCCGGCCGGGTCGATGCCCGGGTCGCTGAGGATGACGGCGATCTCGTCGAGGGGGAACCCGAGCTCGCGGTAGAACAGGATCTGCTGCAACCGGCCGAGATCGGCGTCGGAATACCTGCGGTACCCGGCTGACGTGCGCCCGCTCGGACTGAGCAGGCCGATCTCGTCGTAGTGGTGCAAGGTCCGCACGGTGATCCCGGCGAACTTCGCGACCTGTCCCACCGCGTAGCTCACGGGCTGGCCCCCTTCTCTGTCGCACTCCAGGGTTCAGCCTGCCGCTACGTGAGGGTCAAGCCGGAAAAACCCGGGTGGGAAAAGGAGAGAGAAATGGGGATTTGGGGAGGCGGCGGTCCTCGCCGACCGCCAGCCTCCACGAGTTTGCCGGCCCGGTCCTCACAGACCGGGTCGGCGTCCCCCTCGACCCCGGAGTACACCGCCCCCGGAGAAGCGTGACGTCATCCGAGCCTGACCACTCTGACGTCACATGATGAGAGAGTCACTTCCCCCACCATAGGTTCCCCGTTCAGAGTGGCGCTCCCCACAGGCGCTCGCATGACGGCCGTCACTGGTACACGACTTGCGTTGACCAGGATCCCATAGCGGGTGCCGTCCGCGTGCGTGATCGCGTCAACCATGACCCGCGGGTCGTCGGCCGTGATCGGGCGCTCGACGCCAGCCAGCACGGAAAGGGCCTGGTAGAGGCGCCAGGTGGCGTCGTCGGGGTTGGCGTTCGGCCGGTACGCGGCGAAGGCCTCCACCGGGACCGTGGACAGCACGAGCCGCCCGGCCCCGGCCTCGGTGACGAGCAGGGCAGGCCAGCCGTCGGCGTCCCTGGCGATGACCGTGGCGGCTCCCGGCCGGACGGGCAGCCGCGAGCGGGTGTGCTCCGTCCCACCCAGCGGGAACGTGATCCTGGTACCGGCCGGGATGTCCCCGAAGTCCCGCTCGAACGTCCACGTCGCGTCGTCCACCGGGTCGGTCAGCCCGTAGAACAGCTCGGACTCCACGCCGAAGACCTCCTCCGGCCGCCACCACGGGCCGCGCTGGTGGATGTCGACGCCCGCGAAGTACGAGACGTAGACCGTGGCGCCCGCCTCGGCCTTGGCCCGCAGGTCACGCCACGTCGGGAGCTGGAGAGCCTTGGCGCACGGTACAAGCCAGAGCTTGGCTTCCTTGTCCGCCAGGTCGCGCTCCCTGACGACGGCCGGGGACAGGTCGGCGGCGCGGGCCGAGATCCAGGACTGGAAGCCGCACTCGGCCACCGGTACCGAATCCTCCTGCACCGTCATCGGGAGGTCCTCGTCCAGATAGGAGCTGATCAGGAGCCCGACGTCGGAGGGCGTGCGCTCGCAGTTGGCGAAGTCGATGGCGGACAGCAGCTCGGAGAAGGCCGCGAGTTCACGCAGGGCCGGCTTGGGTACCGAGTCGGGAGTCGTCAGGCCGAAGCCCTGCTCATAGCCGCGGAACGAGTACGGCCGCTGGCTGGGCAGGTCGAAGTCGGTGTTGTTCCACGCCACCCAGCCGGTCGCCCCGGCCAGCAGCGAACTGTGCAGGACAACCCGGTAGATGTCCGCGACGTGCGCGTCGGAACTGAACGTCGACGAGGCCCCGAACTCCTCCAGGATCACGGGCAGCTCGCCGGTCTGGGCCAGCTCGCACGCCCACGCGTGCCTGAGGAGGAGGCGGGTGGCGTCGTCGCCCATCGGGTACACGTGCGGGCCGGCGAAGTCGATGACCTCGCCGAGCTCGCGGAGCCGGTAGCCGTTGTCCTTGCCGCTGACCTCCAGGCCCCACGCGCCGTCACCGAGACTGACCGGCTGGTGGCCGCCACCGGCCCTGACGGCCTGCGTGCAGATCCGCGCCCAGGCGAGCACGTCGGCGTGGCGGGGCGGGCCAGCGCGGAACTCGTCCGCGTACAGGGGCATCTCGTTGGAGATCAGCCAGCCGGCGATGTTCGGCTCGTCCTTGAGTGCCGCCGTCACGGTGGCGATGTAGTGCGCCTGTTGCCCGAGCAGCCAGCCGTCCGTGTAGAAGTCCCGGCCCTGCCGCCACGGGACGTCCCAGTTCTCTCCGGACATGTGCCCCACGAGGAAGGTCGGGACAACCCTCATTTCGTACCCGGCGGCGAGGCGCACGAACCGCAGCTGTGCGGCCAGCCCCTCCGGGTCCACGAAGTCCGGCCGTGGCATCAGGTCTGGCCAGAAGCAGAACGTGCGGACCAGGTTCAGCCCGTGCCCGGCCAGGACCTCCAGCTCACGCCGGATGACCTGTTCGTCGAACGTCCGCCACATGAACGGGCCACCGGCAGCCGACCAGTAGTTCGCGCCCAGCCAGGTGCCGCCGGGCAGCCGTTTCGCGGGTCTGTGCAGCATTCTGTGATCAGACAACGTTGTCTAGGGCAAAGTCAACTACGCTTAGCAGTCATGACCGCCGCAGTTTCGTCCTCCGGTGCCCTCCCTCCCCGGCGCCCGACGATGAAGGACGTCGCCGCCCACGCCGGCGTGGCACTGAAGACCGTCTCCCGCGTGGTGAACGGCGAACCGGGCGTCGGCCCCAGCACCCTGGCCAGGGTCGAGGAGTCGATCGTCGCCCTCGGGTACCGCCGCAACGAGAGCGCCAGGCAGCTCCGCAGCGGCCGGGCCGGCACCCTCGCGATGGTCGTCCGCGACATCGCCGACCCGTTCTTCGCCGCGATCGGCCGGGCAGTCGAGATGGCCGCCCACCGCGACGGCCAGGTCGTCATGATCGGATCGACGCACGAGGACCCGGCCCGCGAACGCGAGGTCGCCCTCGCCTTCTGCGCCCGCCGCCCCGACGCCCTGATCCTCGCCCCGATCGCCGACAGCCAGGAGTACCTGCACCCCGAGGTCGCGGCAGGCCTGCCCGTCGTCGCGATCGACCGGCCGGCCCACGACCTGCTCGCCGACAGCGTGCTGTCCGACAACGCCGGCGGCGTCCGCTCGGCCGTCGACCACCTGGTGCGGCACGGGCACCGGCGCATCGGGTACCTCGGCGACGACGAGATGGTCTTCACCGCCCGCGAGCGCGTCATGGCGTACCGGGCGGCCCTCCGCGACAACGAGATCGTCACCGACGAGGCCCTGATCCGGCTCGCGGCCCCGACAGCTGGCGGCATCCAGCGCAGCCTCGACGAACTCCTGGGCCCCGGCCCGGTACCGGGAGCCCTGGCCGGCTCCGGCCCGGTCACCGCCCTGATCACGGCGAACAACCGGATCACAGCCGAGGTACTCCGCCAGCTCCCCAGCCTCCCCAGCCGCCCGGCCCTGGTCGGCTTCGACGACCTCGAACTCGCCGACCTCATCACCCCGGGCCTGACCGTCGTGGCCCAGGACGCCGAGGGCATCGGCCGCGCCGCGATGGAACTCCTGGAGTCCCGCCTGGCCGACCCAGCCCTCCCGGCCCGCGAGGTACGGATCCCGACGAGGCTGATCATCAGGGGCTCGGCGGAGTAGCAGGCGCTGGGCTAGACGCAGGGCATTGACGTCGGCTGGGCGGCGCTGAAGATCAGCGTGCACGTCTGGCCACCAGCTGGCTCGGTGACCGTCCAGCGATCGGATAGCACAAGGCCTGCGGACCGAAGCTGAGACACCCACTCGCCTGGCTCCAGGAGCCATCGGCGTACCGGGAACCTGCGGCCGTCACGGGTGGTCATGTGGTCGTGGCGCGTTCCGAGCCAGTCTGGGACGGGCACGGTGAACAGCAGGATCGCTTCGGGGTGCATCGCGGTGGCGATGGCAGGTAGGAGCTGGTCCGGGTCGGTGAGGCCGATAGCGCCGAAGATTGAGAGATAGATGTCGGCGGGTCGTGCTGTGGTGAGGTAGTCGAGGGCGTCGGCGCAGTGGAAATCGATATGCGGCCAGGCCGCCTGTGCCCAGCGGATCTGTTCCTCGGCAATGTCGATGCCGGTGCAGAGTGCTCCGGCTCCCGCGAGGGCGGCGAGGTTGTGTCCGCGTCCACAGCCGAGTTCGACGACGGTCTTGCCGGTGACGTTGCCGAGAAGTTCGATGCCGGGTCCGTGGCCGGGGTACTGGGTGAGCTCGAGGCGGCCGGCCGTCGTGCCATCGGGAGTTCCGGCCAGTCTGGCCTGGTGGTTCCACGCGGCTGCGTTGACGGCGGCGGCTTCACGCATCGGGTGCTGCTAGCTGCCGGTGACTTCGAGGCAGGCCTGGACGTTGCGGGCCTTGCGCGCGTTGCCGATCAGGCTTTTCGCAATGGCCTTGTAGTCCTTCGCCGCCGCTCGCATGGCGGCTATGTCGGCGGCATCGGCTCCGACGTTGTTCTTGATCCACCGGTCGATGTTGCGGGCGACGTGCTCGGCGAGCTCGGCCTGCTTGGTGAGCACGGAGCGGAGATGCCCGGCGGACTCTGTCCACAGAAACGGGTGCGGTGGCAGCCCGGCTCCTGCGGTGTCGAGCTGGTAGTTGGTGTACTTGAGCGAGGTGTTCACGCCGTCGAGGGTGTCGCGGACGACGACGACACGTCCTGTGGTGTCCCTGGGTACTGCCATACTGCCTCCAGTCGATGCTGGTGGAGAACCACCGCCGGATGGTCCTCCACCGCGGGCCTCCGGGCTAGTTGTCCAGCCCGGCCAGGCTGCGCTCGATCCACGGCCCGCGCATCTGCGAAAGTTCCTTGCGGAACCGGTCGATGTCGGTACCGAACGGGACGACACAGCCACCGCTCATGTTAGGGGCTCCCTGGCATCCGTGGACGAGCCTGCCGCCCAGCGCCGCGTGTGCCAAGATGCTCTCCCGGCGGCGGGACTCGTTGAACCAGGTGCCGTGGTACAGCTCGTCGAGGACGTGCGCCTCGTGCTCGTCGAGGTCGTAGACAACGCGGGCGGTCGCGCACAGCATCCAGGCCGGGGAGGCGTTGCTGATCGTCCCGTCCAGCTCGACCCGGTTGAGGGCCATCAGCGTACCGAGCTCGCGGAGCATGACGAGGGTCTTCGGGGTGGCGAAGTCCAGTTCGGGGTTGTCAAGGTGCTCGGCGCGGAACATGTGCGCATAGACGGAATGGGCAGCGTGGAGGACCTCGGCGGGGTCATCGGTGGTGCGACCGTTGGCCTTCACGAAGTCCAGGACCATCTGCTCGATCGTCACGGCGTCGGTCTCGGTGGCAGTGAGCAGCTCGGCGGTGACCTTGTCCCATTCGCACAGCAGCCACGAGGGGTTGTTGTACCGGAAGAAGAATTCGGCCGGGTTGATGGTGAGCTTGTGGCCGTCGACAGCGACGCCGGCAACGCGGTTCCACTCGCGGGTGAAAGGCACAGGCATGTGAGCTTGGATCTGCGGTGCCTTAGTCGTGGTGGCGGACATGGCTACCTCCTGGTGATCTGCTGAGGGAACGGGATGGACACCGCGTCGACGATGACGCTGCATTCCCCTCCGGCTGGGTGCGGTCCCGGCAACCGAGCTTCAGTGAGTGCGTCGACCGCCGGGTCCGCTGTGAGTAGCCTGTTGCCTACAGTCGGTCGTTCCCAAGATGTGAGCTGTGTGCCCACATCGGCCAGCCCACACCCGGTGAGGTGACAGGCACATGGAAACCTTTGGGCAAGCCCTCCGCCGGATCCGGCGCGAGCGGAGCCTGTCCCTGCGGGCACTGGCGCTGCGGGCCCGGTTCGACTTCAGCTACCTGGGCCAGATCGAGCGCGGCGCGCGCTGGCCTTCCCCTGAAGTCGCGGCCGGCTGTGACACGGCCCTGGGTACTGGGGGTGCTCTGGCGGGAATCTACGCCCGGGAGCAGCAGGCCCGCGATGGCTTGAGGCTCGCACAGCGTCAGCCCACACCAGCCCACACCCAGCACCTGGGTTCTGACCTGTGGACATCCCTGGCTGTGCCTACATTGGGCACGCTGATCAACCAGGGAGGCGAAGACGTGAACCGCCGTGGCTTTCTCGTCAACACCACCCTCGCCGCAGGCGGGCTGGCGTCGCTGCCGTTCAGCCACCCCGGTCACGCCGCCGACCACAGCGGCTATGGCCGCGAGCTGACCCTGATCGGCCCGGCCGGGAAAATGTTCACCGGGTCAGCAGTCTCCGCCCTGGCGTTCCCCGCCAGCGACGGCGATCGGATCCTGGCCGCCGTCCCCGAGGGCCTGGCCGGCGGCCGGTTCCTCCGCCGTCCCCAGCGCGGCCTCGTCGTCGGCATCACCACCAGCGAGGACGGGCCGAAGATGTACGCCCTCGACAGCCGCCAGGCCCGCCGCCGCCTCATCCACGCCGCCCCCGGCGCCCAGCTGATCATCCCGCCCGCCTACGTCCTCGACGACGTGACCCTTGGCCTGGTGTGGGCCGTGGCGAACCTCGACGACGCGCTCCTCGGCGACGACACACTCCTCACCGACTGCCAGCGTCAGCTCGCCGGATACGAAACCCTCAACCGGTCCGCCGCCGGCCGCGAATCTGCGGCTGACCTCGCTGCGGTGTCGCAGGCATGGCTCGGGTCGGACTTCTGCGCCCGGTACATCCTCCGCCACACCGAAGCCCTCACCGCGCTGCCGTCGTTCTGGACCCGGGAACAGCGCGGAGAGGAAGCCAGCACCTGGCTGCTGTTCACCCACAAGTACGCCTACCTCCAGGCCGTCACTGGCCGCTTCGCTGCCACCGGCGAGCAGGTCACCCGCTCGTTCTGCATCCCGCCTGAGCAGGTCACCACCTCCCCCGCACCAGAGCGGGTACTGCTCCTGCTTGCCGCAGCCCTCATGGAGTCCTTCGGTATCCGGGTCGAGGTGACCGCCGCGCCGGAGTACACCGCCGTCGAGGGGTTCGTCAGCGACGGGCGGCACGCGATCCTCGCCAACTGGGTCGGCGGCGACAGCCTCTGGCACGTCGATGTCACTACCAGCCGCCCTGTCCTGCGCGAGTACGCCGATGCCACCGGCCACACCACCGCGCACTCTGTCATCACCGCCAGCGACCCGGCCCGCAGGCTACGGTCCCTGGCCGCCTACCTCGACCTGAACTGGGCCACGGTCACCATCCGCTGCGCACAGCTCGCCGACTACGGTCTCGCCGGGCTCACCCAGCCCCGCAGCCGCCTCATGGCCCTCACCGGAGCCGAACGGGCCTGCGAGTACCTCGCAGACCTCCAGCACCACACCTACTAGCCCCAGCCACAGAGGACACAACGTGCGCAGTCACGAGCTCACCATCGGACGGACCATCGGTGTCACCTTCGACCACGGCGATGACTTCTTCACCGCCCTCGCCGACGCCTGCCGCGCCCACAAAATCCGCCAGGGCTATATTCCGTCCTTCATCGCAGGCTTCTCCGAAGCCCGCATCGTCGGCACCTGCGACAAACTCGACAACCCGGCAGCGCCCGTCTGGTCAGCCGTCTATCTCACCAACGCCGAAGCCTTCGGTGGTGGCACCCTCGCCTATGACCCCGAATCCGACACCGTCCAGCCTCACATCCACATCGCCGTCGGCCTCAAAGAACGCTCCGCCACCGGCCTCACCAGCCACCTCCTCAGCGCACAGGTCCAATTCCTCACCGAAATGATCATCGTCGAAGTACTCGAACCCCAGATGCGCCGCGTCCGCCAGCCCGACCTCTACGACGTCCCACTCCTGCGGTTTGGCTGACCTGCTTGGGAGAGCCGCCCTCGGGAGAGGGCAGCTCACCCAAGCCCAACTAGCTCAGGTGCCCCAGGCTTCGAGTTCGTAGATTCGGGTGGCTTGGTCGGTGGTTTGGGTTGGGGTGGTGATGTTGAGGCGGATGTAGCGGGCTGTTGTGGTGACCGGGTGTGTCGTTGTGCTGGCTGTGTTGGCGGTGACTGTGACGGCCGTGGTCCACGGGTCTGTTGTGGAGGATCGGGTCTGGATGGTGAAGGCCCGGGTGTTCCAGGATGTCGACTCGCCGCCGGCGCCGGCGTGTTTGACGATGAACTGGTTCAGGGTGCGGGCCGAGCCGAGGTCGACTTCGAGCCACTTGGCCGAGGCGAGTGAGCACCACTTGTCGGTGTTGCCGCCGGTCACGCTGCCGTTGACGGCCTTGACGGCTGACTCGTTCGAGTTGCAGGGTGTGGAGCTGGTGGCCGGGCGGTTCAGGGCGAGGTTGGTGGAGGTGGGGGTACCGCTCCACGGGACCGTGGTTGTGGCGGCCGTGGAGCGGGTGGCCGTCGCGGAGACCGACTCGACTTCGAGGGTTGTGCTGGTTTCGGTGCCGGCCCGGTCGAGCTTGGGTACGAAGTAGGCGTCGTTGGTGGTGCCGCCGAGGTACGTCCGGGTGTTGTCCGGGTTGCGGCGGTAGACGTTGTAGTGGTGGGCGCCGGTGACCGGGGACCACGACACGCGGAGCTGCTTGGTCGTCGTGGAGACGTCGGTGGTGCCGTCGACCGTGAAGGTGGCCGGGGCCGGCGTGGTGGCCGTCGCGTTGCGGACGGAGAGCTGGCCGACCTTGACGTTGACGGTACCGGCGGCGGCCTGGAAGCCGAGCTGCGCGATCGTCTTGCCGGCGTAGGCGGACAGGTCGAGCGTCTTGGTTTCCCAGCCGGTACCGGTGGTGGAGCCCAGCGGCAGGTGCGTGAAGGTATTCGGGGCGTCCGTGAAGGAGACGGAGGCTGAGAGGTTCGTGGCGCCAGCGGTTGCCGTCTTGAGGGTGACGGCGAGCTGGGTCGTGGCGGAGACGGGCAGCGCCGTCTGGTACAGGCGAATGGTGTTGGTGGCCGAGATCGAACCGGACAGTGAGAGGGACGATCCGCCGTTGTAGGCGTCGGTGAAGTCGAGGCGTGGCGTGAGTTTCGTGCCGGTGGACGACACCAGCCAGCGGTAGGTCGGCAGGACGTCCTGGACGGCGAGGTTGTTCCAGCCGCCGGTGTTCGTGATCTGGCCGTCGACGGCGTAGATGCTGCCCTGGCCGGTGTTGAAGCTGGTGGTGAAGGGTAGCGAGGTGACGGGTGTCGACTCGGCGATGTAGGTGGACAGGCCCTTCCACGAGCTGGAGGTCGTGGTGTTGGACGGGTCGCCGTTCGCGCCGGTCCAGTAGCGGGCGTCGCGGGTCATGAAGTCGTCACGGTTGGCGGACGACTTCCAGGTCCACTCTGGACGGTAGATGCCGAGTGAGGTGACGTGTGGCTGGCCGGAGGGGAAGAGGCCGGACCAGTTGACGCTGCTGTTGTAGCCGTTGGCCTCGGTGTCGATGCCGGTCGCGAGGTCGAACTCGCTGCGGCCGAGGGCGCGGGCGTTGGTCCGGGAGGATGTCAGGTCGGACGACGACCAGTTGAAGTTCAGGAACATCGAGTCGGAGACCCGCGAGGAACCTTCCTGGAGGAACGAGTCGTTGCTGCTGTTCAGCGCGTCCTGCCAGGAGATGCCGCCGGATTCGACCATCGAGTCGTACCACATGAACTCGGTCGGCGAGGTCCGCGCGTACTTCATGAAGTCGCGCAGCGACGTCGACAGCGCCGCGTCTCCGCCGGCCGTCTCCTGGTTGATGAACCAGCCGTCGAAGCCGTAGTGCTGGGCGACCTGGTTGAGCTTGTCGGCGACCGGGTACCGCGTGCCGGACTTCACGACGAAGTCGCGGACCCACTGGATCTGGCCGCCGTACGCGGTGGGCGGGAAGAACACCGTCCCGTACACCTTCACGCCGTTGCGGTGCGCCGCGTCGATCACTGTCGCGTTCGGGGCGAGGATCAGGCCCTCGCCGGCCGAGCCGCCCCAGAAGACGAGCGTGTCGACGTACTGCCAGTAGCCGAACGCGTAGTAGCTCTCGGCCAGTGAACCCTGCGAGGGGTTGTTGGAAGTCGGCCCGAACGAGACGAGGGAGGCGACCTTGCCCTCTCCAGCCCTGGCGTTCGTGTTGGCTTTCAGTGCGGCGTTCTGGGTGCGGGGTTGCATTGGTACCCGGGAACGGTTGAACCTGGCGTCCGGGTCGGTGGCCGGATCCCAGGTGAGAATGGTGTTCGGGTACCAGTAGGAGGCGTACGGCTGGGGTGCCGGAGCTGCGGAAACAGCGGGGGCTGCTGCTGCCGGTACCGATAGAAGTGACGTTGCGGCGAGTGCTGCCGCGACCAGAAGTCTCATCCTTTGAGTGCTCCTTCTCCGAGGCCCTTGAAAAAGAATCGCTGGAGCGAGAAGAACAGGGCCAGCAGCGGGAGCACCGAGATCATGGTGCCGGCCGCGACCAGCCGCTGGTCGTTGGAGAACGTGCCGGACAGGTACTGCAGGCCAACAGTGAGGGTGTACTTGTCCGGGTCGGACAGAATGATCAGCGGCCAGAGGAAGTCGTCCCAGGCCGCCATGAAGGACAGCAGGGCCACGACGGCCAGTGTCCCCTTCACGCTGGGCAGCGCGACCCGGCGGAACCGCTGCCAGGCGTGTGCCCCGTCCACCACCGCGGCCTCCTCCACCTCGCGGGGCAGGGCGAGGAAGGCGTTGCGCAGCAGCAGGACGTTGATCGCACCGGCGCAGCCCGGCAGCCACACCCCAGTGAGGGTGTCCGCGAGGCCCATTGAGCGCACGGTGAGGAACATCGAGATCAGGACAGCCTCGCCGGGGATGAGCAGCGTGGCGAGGAAGGCCCAGGTGGCCAGCCTGCGGCCCCGGAAGGTGAACCGGGCGAGCGCGTAGCCGCCCATCGCGGCGAACAGGCAGTTGCTGACGACGGAGGCCACGCCGACGAGCAGGGAGTTGATCGCGTATCGCCAGACGGGCACGATCTCGCCGACCTTCACGTAGTTGTCCAGCGTCGGATCGGACGGCAGGAACTGCGGCGGGTAGGTGTAGATGTCCTCGGCCGGCGACTTGAGCGACGTGGCCAGCTGCCACGCGAACGGGCCGATCGAGATCAAAAAAACCAGGACCAGCAACAGGTAACGCAGCACGATCTCGCTGCGGCTCGCCCTCATGCCACAACCTCCACTGTGTACCCGGTGAGCCTCACGCCCGGTCCTCCGTCCGGTTGAGCCGCAACAGCAGCAGGGAGAAGCCGAGCGTGATGACGAAGAGCACCAGTGACAGCGCCGAGGCGTACCCGACGGAGCCGTCCAGCCCCCGGCCGACCATCTGGATCAGGAACACGAGGGTGATGGACTGCTGCCCGGGGCCCCCGGAGCCGTTGGACATCACGTAGAGCTCGGTGAACACCCGGAACGCCGAGATCGCCGACAGGGTGCCGACCAGGATCATGGTGGAGCGCAGCGCCGGTACGGTGACGCTGCGGAACCGGCGGACGGCCCCCGCGCCGTCCAGGGCTGCCGCCTCGTGGAGTTCCTTCGGAACGTTGGCCAGGGCTGCCAGGTAGATCACCATGTAGTAGCCGAGGCCCTTCCACACGGTCACCGCCATCGTGGAGAAGAGCAGGAGCTGCGCGTCGGTGAGGAACCCGACCGGCTCGTTGACCCACCTCATCGACTCCAGGAAGCCGTTGACGAGCCCCTGCGTGCCGAGCGCCCACGACCAGACCAGCCCGACCACGACGGCCGAGGCGACGACCGGCGTGTAGAAGGTGGCCCGGAAGAACGCGATGCCCGGGATCTGCTTGGCGACCAGCAGCGCGAGGAACAACGGCAGCAGCACCATGAGCGGCACGACGACGACCATGAACAACGTGCTGTTGCGGACGGCCAGCCAGAACTGGCCGTCGCCCGTCATCTCCCGGTAGTTCGCCAGGCCGGTGAACTCGCCGCCGCCCAGGGGCGTGGCGTTGGTGAAGGACAGCACGACCGTGTTCACGAACGGGAACAGCGAGAAGAGGACAGTGACGGCCAGCGGGACGACGAGGAACAGCCACGGCGTCCACCACCGGTGCCTCTGTACCGTGCGTGCCCGCCGGGCCCGGGTGGTTACCCGGGCCCGGCGAGTACTGGCGCGTTGCAACACGATGGTCAGCCGGCCAGCAGCTTGTTGCAGTCCTCGGCGGCGGTGTCCAGCGCCTCCTTGGCTGACTTCTGGCCGAGCATCGCCAGCCCGACCTCCCGGTCGAACACCTTGCTCATCCGGTCGGAGAACTGCGCGGGCGTGTAGCTGACCGCCTCCTTGATCTGCTTGCTCATCTCGATCCGGTACTTCTCCTCGTCGGCGTTCTTGTCGGCGCGCGGGGTGGAGAAGAACGGGTCCTCATAGGACTTCGGGGTACTCGGGAAGATGGTGACGATCTTCGCGAACTTCGCCTGGTTCTCGGGGTTGGTCACGAAGTGGCCGAACTCCAGCGCCGTCCGCTTGTTCTTCGACTTCGCGTTCACCGACAGGCCGAGGATGTACATGTTGCTGTGGCCGGTGTTGGTGAGCTGCGGGGCGATGGCCACGTTCGGGTACAGGCTCGGCGCGTTCTGCTTGATCTCGGTGAGGAAGCTGGCCGAGCCCGGTACGAGAGCGATCTTGCCGGCCAGGAAGTCGGTGTTGGACTTGGCCCCGTCGCGGGTAAGCGCGTCCGGCGGCATCGCGCCGGCCTTGAACAGGTCGACGTAGTCCTGGAGCGCCTTCACACCCTCCGGGGTGTTGAAGGTGAACTTGGTGCCCTCGTCGTTCATCACCTTCACGCCGTGCAGCGCGAGGTCGACCAGGCCGGGCTTGGCCGACAGCGCCCAGATCTTCCCCCCGCTGTTCTGGGAGATCTTCATGCCGAACTCCTTGAACTCGGTGAAGGTCTTCGGCACCTGCTCGCCGGACATCCCGGCCTGCTGGAGGAGTGACTTGTTGACGAAGTTGCCGCCGGTCGTCAGGTACCAGGGGAAGCCGTAGCTGCCGCCCTTGCCCGGGATCTCGTACGCCTTCCACGAGCCGGCCGTGTAGTCGTCCTTCGCCTTCGGCATGGCTTCGGCGATGTTGACCAGCAGCCCCTGCCTGCTCATCGGCAGCGCGTTGTCGGCGCCGATGTTCACGACGTCGGGCAGGGTCCCGGCAGCCGCGTCGGCGAGGATCTTCTGCTGGTAGCCGTCCGGCGGCAGGTCGATCCACTTCACCGTCGTGCCGGGGTACTTCTTCTGGAAGTCGTCGATCATGCCCTGGATGTAGTCGGTGAACTTCGGTTTGAGGGACAGGGTGAGGAAGCTGACCTCGCCCTTGACCTCGCCGCCGATCGGCGTCCCGCCATCTTTCTTTTCGCCGCCGAGGCCGCACCCGGCCAGGGCGAGCGCGGTCGTGGCGAGCGCGGCGATCAGGCGGATCCGGGTCCGGTGCTTGTGGCTGCCCACTGGTGAACTCCCCACTCTGGTTGTCCGTGGGTGGCAACCTAGAGCCGGAATGACAACGATGTCAAGAGATGCTCATCGTTATGGCAGAGCAGAGGCACAGCGGGATATTCCCATATGGCGGAACCCTTGCGATCGAGATGACAACGTTGCCACGATGGACCATCCATACAGGACTTCAATCCAAGGGGGTCGAAGTGGCAACGGTCAGTCGGCGGGCGCTCCTCCTCACCGGAGCTGCCGGCACCGCAGCGGCACTACTCCCCGGTCAGCCCGGCCAGGCGCGGGCCGGGACAGGCACCGGACAGCCCTGGGCGTCCAACTGGTTCCCCGCCGACGTGCTGGGCTGGTCGCCGGGTGGTGATCCCGACGCGCCCTTCAACCGGAGCACGACCCCGCTGGCCCGCCGGATCACCGACCGGCACACCACGGCCAACCCTGAGGCCAGGCCCCGCCGGATCATGGGCCTGTCCGTCTTCGCCCCCACCGACGGCAACCCGGCGCAGGGCAGCGCGCAGTTCGACTACTACACCAGCGAGTTCTGGCAGTACATCGACCGGGTGATCTTCTGGGGCGGCTCGGCGAGCGAGGGCCTGATCCTCGCGCCGAACCCGACCGTCACCGACGCGGCCCACCGCAACGGCGTGCCCGTCTACGGCACGGTCTTCTTCCCGCCGAACGTCTACGGCGGGAACATCGACTGGGTCCGGCAGCTCGTCGTCAGGGACGCGCTCGGCCGGTTCCCGGTCGCGGCCAAGCTCGCGGAGATCGCGGCACACCACGGCTTCGAGGGCTGGTTCATCAACCAGGAGACCGACGGGGCCGACGCGGCGCTCGCCGAGCAGATGAGGCTCTTCGCCGTCGAGCTGAAGAAAAAGACCCAGGTCATCTGGTACGACGCGATGAACGTGACCGGTGCCGTCGGCTGGCGCGGCAGGCTCGACGCGCTCAACGCCCCGTACTTCGCGACCTCGGACACCATGTTCGTCGACTTCCGCTGGGACTTCCCGGACCTGCCGTCCTCCGCCGAGTACGCGCGGGGCATGCGGCGTGACCCTTCCGACCTGTTCGCGGCGGTCGACACCGGCTGGCGGCAGTTCAAGGTGCAGCTCGACTTCGACGCGGTGTGGGGCGACTGCGGGCTGTCGGTCGGGCTCTACCGGCCGGACTTCACGCTGACCAGCATCGACGACAAGACGCAGTACGAGGCGCGCGAGTCGCGGTTCTGGGTCGGCGCGGACGGCGACCCCTCGACATCGACGGCGGACCACGAGGGCTGGCGGGGCGTGTCGGCCAAGGTCGCCGAGTCCACTGTGGTGACCGGGCTGCCGTTCAGCTCGACGTTCAACACCGGGCACGGGCGGCTGTGGGCCGACCGGGGGCGGGTCTGGCAGCGCGGCGACTGGAACAACCTGACGGCCCAGGACATCCTGCCGACGTGGCGCTGGCTGGTCGGCGGGTCACCGCTCACGGTCGCGTACGACTACACGACGGCGTGGCACGGCGGCTCGTCACTCAGGATCAGTGGCCAGCTCGGGGAGCGGGCGACCCTGCCGCTGTACGCGACGCGGTTGCGCGTGCAGCCGGGTACGCGGCTGGCCGTCACGGTGCAGGGGAGTGCCCGGCTGGCCGGCCTCGTGCGGTTCCTGGACGCGCCGGACGTGGACGTCGAGGTGCCGCTGCGTCCCGTACGGAACCCGGCGGGCTTCACCTTCGACCCCGAGCCCGGCGACGTGATCGCGGAGGAGCCGGAGGAGGACGAGGACAGCGGCTGGCGTACCTGGGCCGCCGACCTGTCCCGGCACACCGGCCGGACGCTGGTCCGGGCCGGGATCGCGATCAGGCCGGCCGGTGCGCCGGGTGACGTCACCCTGCGGCTCGGCCGGTTCGCGCTGGACCTGCCGGGCACGGGCACGGGGACCCGCCGCCGCGTACCGGTCACGAAGGTCGAGCGGTTCGGCGCGGCGGCGCGGGTGCAGTGGCGGGGCGGCGCGGGCCGGTACGAGATCCAGGCTGTGGAAATGAGCGGGAATCGCACCTGGCTGGGGTGTACGACGGCGAATGCCTTCTATGCCTGGGCTGTGCCGTCTGGTGCGCGGATCGAGGTTTGGCGAATGAGTCAGTGAATCCGGCGTGCCCGCTGCGCGCAGGCGTGGCGGGCATGCCAGGATGGGCTGCCGTGGGAGAGACGAATCCGCAGGGCCGGTTCTACGCCGACCTGCACATCCATTCCAAGTACTCCCGTGCCTGCTCCAAGGACTGTGACCTGGAGAATCTCTCCTGGTACGCCCGGCGCAAGGGCATCGGCCTGGTCGGCACCGGAGACTTCACCCACCCCGCCTGGTACGAGCACCTGAGGGAGAACCTGGTCGAGGCCGAGCCCGGCCTCCACGTCCTCCGGCCGGACCTCGGGTCGGCGATCAACCAGCGGCTGCCGAAGAACCTGCGCGGCCAGACCCGCTTCATGCTCTCCGTAGAGATCTCGACGATCTACAAGCGGGGCGACAAGACGCGCAAGGTGCACCACCTGATCTACATGCCGGACCTGGAGGCGGCCGCCCGGTTCAACGCGGCGCTCGGCCGGATCGGCAACCTGGGCTCCGACGGCCGCCCGATCCTCGGCCTCGACTCCCGCGACCTGCTGGAGATCACCCTCGAAGCCAGCCCGGACGGCTACCTGGTCCCCGCGCACATCTGGACGCCGTGGTTCTCCGCGCTCGGTTCGAAGTCGGGCTTCGACGCCATCGCCGACTGCTACGCGGACCTGGCCGACCACGTGTTCGCGGTCGAGACCGGCCTGTCGAGCGACCCGGAGATGAACTCGCGGGTGTCCTCACTGGACAGGTACACCCTGGTCAGCAACTCCGACGCCCACTCGCCGCCCATGCTCGGCCGCGAGGCGACGGCCTTCTCCACCGGCTTCGACTACTTCGCGATCCGCGAGGCGCTCAAGACCAGGGACGGTTACGAGGGCACCCTGGAGTTCTTCCCGGAGGAAGGGAAGTACCACGCCGACGGGCACCGCAACTGCGACGTGGTGCTCGACCCTGCCGAGACGATCAAGCTGGGCGGCCGGTGCCCGAAGTGCGGCAAGCCGGTGACGGTCGGCGTGCTCAGCCGGATCGAGGCGCTCGCCGACCGGGCGGCAGCCCCCCTCTCACCGTCCACAAGCATCATTCCGCTGCCGGAGATCATCGGCGAGCTGTCCGGCGTCGGCCCGAAGAGCAAGACCGTCGCGACCAGGATCGACACGCTGGTGGCCGAGCTGGGGCCCGAGTTCGAGATCCTGACCAGCGTGCCGATCGAGGAGGTCACCAAGGCCGGCGGCGAGCTGCTGGGCGAGGCGATCGGGCGGCTGCGGCGGGGCGAGGTGCGGCGGGAGTCCGGCTACGACGGCGAGTACGGGAAGATCAAGCTCTTCGATCCCGAGGAGCTGAGGTCCGAGGCGACGCTGTTCGACGGGCTCTTCGAGAAGGTCGCGCCGAAGAAGAAGCCCAAGCGGCCCAAGCCGGCCCCGCAGCCGGCCTTCGACTTCGACCTCGAACCCGTCTCCGAGCCGCAGACCCCGGCGCGTGACCTGCCGGCCCCGTCCCCGCACGAGCCGATGGAACCCGTGCTGCTGGGCATGGAGGAAGTCGGTACCGGCCTGCTCGACCGGCTCGACGCGATGCAGCGGGTGGCAGCCTCCGCCTCGTCCGGCGCGATGCTGATCGTGGCCGGTCCGGGTACCGGCAAGACACGGACCCTGACCCACCGCATCGCGTACCTGGTCGCCGAGCTGGGCGTCGAACCGGAACAGTGCCTCGCGATCACCTTCACCCGGCGGGCGGCAGGCGAGCTCACCGAGCGGCTGCACGCCCTGCTGCCCGACCGCGCCGACCGGCTCACCGTCGGCACCTTCCACAGCCTCGGGCTGTCGATCCTGCGCGAGCACACCGGGCGGTTCGGGCTGCCGGAGAACTTCACGATCGCCGAGGATGCCGACCACGCCAGCGGTGTGGTCAGCATGGACGAGCTGATCAGCCTGCCGGTGGAGCTGCTGTCGGCGGATCCGGGGCTGGCCGACCGGTACCAGGCGCGGTGGCCGTGGATCTTCGTCGACGAGTACCAGGACGTGGACGAGCAGCAGTACAGGCTGCTGACGCTGCTGAGCCCGCCCGACGGGAACCTGTACGCGATCGGCGACCCCGACCAGGCGATCTACGCGTTCCGTGGCGCCGACGTGAAGTACTTCATGCGGTTCAGCGAGGACTTCCCGCAGGCCCGGACGGTCCGGCTGACCCGCAACTACCGCTCGGCTGCCCCGATCCTCGCTGCTGCCGTGCAGGCCATCGCGCCCGGCTCGCTCGTCCAGGGCCGCATCCTCGAACCGGCCCGCCGCGACACCGACGCCGAGCTCGTCGGCCTGTACTCGGCGGCCAGCGAGGCCGACGAGGCCGACCACGTCGTCCGGACCATCGAGGAACTGGTCGGCGGCTCGTCCCACCACGCGCTCGACTCCGGCCGGGCGTCCGGGCACTCCACCCTCGAACTGTCCTTCTCGGACATCGCCGTCCTCTACCGGACCGACGCCCAGGCCGCCATCCTGCTCGGCGCGCTCGAACGGGCCGGCATCCCGGTGCAGAAGCGCTCGCACAACCGGCTGACCGACCGGGCGGGCGTGAAGGCGATCGCGAAGGAGCTGCCCTTCCAGACCGGTACGGTCGCCGCCCGGATCCGGGCCGCCGCCGCCGCGCTGACCGGCGGCAGCCTGACCGGGGCCGGGCTGGACGCCGCCGACGTGCACACCGCCGTCGAGCTGCTGGCCCCGCTGGCCCGCCGGTGCGGTGACGACCTGGACCTCCTGCTGACCGAGCTGCGGACCGGGGCTGAGGTCGACGCGCTCGACCCGCGCGCCGACACTGTGACGCTGCTGACTCTGCACGCCGCCAAGGGCCTGGAGTTCCCTGTCGTGTTCCTGACTGGCTGCGAGGACGGCCTGCTCCCGCTGCGCTTCCCCGGCGCGGAGTGCGACGAGGCCGAGGAACGCCGCCTGTTCTTCGTGGGCATGACCAGGGCGCAGGATCGGCTGTACCTTTCGCACAGTCCCCGCAGGTACCGGCACGGTGCCGAGCGGGAGCTGCCGCCCAGCCCGTTCCTGTCCTCAGTAGATCCGTCCCTGCTCGCGCGGCGTGGCGCCGGCGTCACACGGCGTAAGCCCAAGGATCAGCAGCTTCGATTGCTGTAGCGCGGGGCAAGTATGGTGGTGCCGGGTTCGTTTCGCGGGTGGCACTGGCTCGGACCCCTTCACCCCTGAGGAGCACCACCATGTCGATGTACGGGCCGCAGCCCGGCGGGCAGCCAGGAGACCCCAACCAGCCCCAGTACGGGCAGCAGCCGAACGACCCGTTCGGCGCACCTCCGCAGCCCGCACCCGGCTACAACCCGCCGACGCAGCCGTACAACCCGCAGCAGCAGCCCGGGTACGGCCAGCCCGCCGACCCGTTCAGTACTCCGCCCGGGGGCCAGCAGCCGTACGGCCAGCCAGCCGACCCGTTCAGCGCGCCGCCCGCCGACCCGTACGCCGGTGGCCAGCAGCCCGGCTACGGCCAGCCCGGCTACACCCAGGCGTACCCGGCGCAGCCGATGTCCGGCCCGCCCATGTCGGGCCCGCCGATGCAGCCGTGGGGCCCGCCGCAGGCGGAGAAGAAGAGCAACGGCGGCCTGATCGCGCTGGTGATCGTCGCGGTGCTCGTGCTGTGCATCGGTGGTGGCATCGGCGGCTACTTCCTGCTCAAGGATGACGACCCGGTCACGCCGGTCGCCGACAAGACGACGTCGCAGTCGACTCCGGAGACGAGCAAGTCGTCCACCCCGAGCCCGACGCCGACCACGAAGAGCCCGACGCCGCGTGCCAGCACGTCCTCTTCGGACGCCGACGTCGCCCTGCGGTACACCCCGGTTGGGGTCTGCCTGCGTAACGACGGCACCAACGACGCCCCGAAGATGGTCAAGGTGACCTGCGGGACGGGCACGTACGAGGTGCTGAAGAACATCGCAGGCAAGGCCGACGGTGCCGCGTGCACCGGAGTGGCCGGCTACACCACGCACTACACGAGCAAGCACCCGGTCGAGGCGCTGAGCTTCACCCTCTGCCTCAAGCGGCGGTAGCCGCAGCAGTAAGCCACGGAGGGGCCGCCCGGTATCCGGGCGGCCCCTCCTGCTGTGTGCCGGCACCACCGTTCACATCGACACCAATTCATCTATGACAACGTTGCCATGAGCCCTGAGCGGCCCTTAGAGTGGCCGCATGCAGATCACCTCTGCCGAGTCCACCGACCTTTTTGTCGGGAGTGAGGCGGCCCCACGTCAGGTCCTGCGCGTCACGATCGTCCGGGACACCACCGAGAGCACGGCCCTGGAAGTCACCGGCGAGGCGAGCGGGGCGGCGGAGGTACCGCCGGGCGCCGGGGAGGTGACCGTCGAGGTCGGGCTGGAGACCAGCCAGGAGCGGGCAGCCCGGATCACGGTCCGGGCCGGCTCGGCCAGCCTCGACGGAATGTTTCACGTGGAACAACCCGGCTACACGATGCACATGATCTCGCACTTCCACTTCGACCCGGTCTGGTGGAACACGCAGGCCGCGTACACGAGCTCGTGGGAGTGGCTGGCCGGGGACGGCTCGACGCGGCCACTGTGGGAGCGCAACGCGTTCCACCTGGTCGACGCGCACATCGAGCACGCGCTGCGCGACCCGGACTACAAGTTCGTGCTGGCCGAGCTGGACTACCTCAAGCCGTTCTTCGACGTGTACCCGGAGCGCAAGCCCGTCCTCCGCGCCCTGGTCGACGCGGGCCGGGCCGAGCTGATGGGCGGGACGTACAACGAGCCGAGCACGAACCTGACCGGCGCCGAGGCCACGATCCGCAACATCGTCCACGGCGTCGGGTACCAGCGGGGCATCCTGCACGGCGACCCGCGCACCGCCTGGCAGCTGGACGTGTTCGGCCACGATCCGCAGTTCCCCGGCTATCTGGACGACGCCGGGCTGACCGGCAGCGCGTGGGCGCGTGGCCCGTTCCACCAGTGGGGGCCGATCCAGAAGAACTTCGGCGAGGCGAAGAACGACGCACGGGTGATGCAGTTCCCGAGCGAGTTCGAGTGGCTGTCGCCGAGCGGCCGTGGCGTGCTGACCCACTACATGCCCAACCACTACTCGGCGGGCTGGTGGATGGACTCCTCGCCCGACCTGGCGACCGCCGAGCAGGCCGTCTACCAGCTCTATCGCAATCTCAAGCCGGTCGCGGCGACCCGGCACATCCTGCTGCCCGTCGGCACGGACTACACCCGGCCCAACAAGTGGGTGACGGCGATCCAGCGGAGCTGGAACGAGCGGTACGTGTGGCCGAGGTTCGTGTGCAGCATCCCCAGGGACTTCCTCGACGGGGTGCGCGCCGAGCTGGACCGGCCGTCGCCGCAGACCAGGGACATGGGCCCGATCTACACGGGCAAGGACGTGTCCTACATCGACACCAAGCAGGCCCAGCGGGCTGGCGAGGTCGCGGTCACCGACGCCGAGAAGCTGTGCACGGTCGCCGCGCTGCACGGCCTCGGCCGGTACCCGGAGGCGGCGCTCGACAAGGCGTGGCGGCTGCTGGCCTACGGCGCGCACCATGACGCGATCACGGGTTCCGAGTCGGATCAGGTGTACATCGACCTGCTGGCGGGGTGGCGTGAGGCGCACGATCTCGCGGCTGAAGCGCGCGAACGGGCGCTGGAGGTCCTCACCGGGCAGATCGGGCTGGATGCCGAGTCCGCCGTCGTCACGAACACGCTGGGGTTCGACCGGACGGACCTGGTCCAGATCCGGACCGACAAGATCATTGAGGGTGTACCGTGCGTGTCCGAGCGCGGCACCCTGACCTTCCTGGCTTCGGATGTCCCGGCGCTGGGCTGGGCGTCGTGGCCGCTGACCGAGGGCGTCGCTCCGGGGTGGACGGCCGCCGAGGGCTGCACGATCACCAACGAGACGTACACGGTCACCGCGGACCCCGCCCGTGGCGGCGCGCTGTCCAGCATCCGGGCGCACGGCCGTGAGCTGCTGAAGGACGTGGGCAACGAGCTCCGGCTGTACGAGGAGTACCCGGCGCACCCCGACTTCGGCGAAGGCCCGTGGCACCTCGTGCCGTCGGGTGGCGTGGAGTCCTCCGCCGCGAGCCCGGCCCAGGTGCGCCGGGAGACCAGCCCGGCCGGCGAGCGGCTGGTCAGCACGGGCGAGTTCGGCGGGCTGCGGTACGAGCAGACGGTCACCCTGTGGCGCGGTCTCGACCGGGTGGACTGCTCGACGCGGATCACCGGGTACGCGAGCCAGGACAAGCTGCTCCGCGTGAAGTTCCCCGTGGACCTGCCGGGCGCGCTGCCGGTGTGCGAGGTGGCCTCGGCGGTGATCGGCCGGAGTTACGCGCTGCCGGACGTGGACGTGACCGAGGCGCCGTGGACGATGGACAACCCGGCGAACACGTGGTTCGGGCTCGGCTCGACGGCGCGGGCGGTGTTCCAGGACGGCACGGAGCGGGCGCTGGGCGTCGCCGAGGTCGTCGTGCCGGCCCTCGACCAGGCCCCCGAGGCCCGTGATCTGGTGATCGCGCTGGCCAGGGCCGGGGTGACGGCGACGACGGCGAGCGCTGACTGGTCGCGGTACGGCTGGCTCGACGTCGACTCCAACCTGCCCGACTTCCGGATCGTCCTCGGCGGCCCGGCCGTGAACCCGCTGGCCGCCGAGATCCTGGGCGAGCTGGATCCGGGGGATCACGCCGCCGTCTGGGTACCGGCGATGAAACCCCTGCCAGAGGTCTGGCAGCCGAATGCCGACCTGCGGGACGCACGTGCCCTTCCTGCCCTGATCGTCCTCCGTGACCTGGACGGGCTCATCGAGGACCTGGCCGACGCCCGCGTGGGTGCCGTCCTGCTCGGTGAGAACACCGAGCCGCTGGCCGACGCCACGGTCGCCCTGCTGACCTACGGCCTGCCCGGTTTCGCCGTCGACCCGGCCGGCGGCATGCATCTGTCGCTGATGCGGTCCTGCACGGGCTGGCCGTCCGGCGTGTGGCTGGACCCGCCGAAGCGCACCGCGCCCGACGGGTCGAGTTTCCAGCTCCAGCACTGGACGCACGAGTTCCGCTACGCGCTGGTGGCCGGGCCTGGCGACTGGCGGGCTTCCGCGTTGCCTGCCAGGGGTCAGGAGCACTCGGCGCCGCTGCTGCCGGTGCTGCGCCCGGCTCAGGAGGGCCGGTTCGGGCCGCGTGAGAGCTTCCTGCGGATCGAGCCGCAGCGTGAGGTGCTGTTGCAGGCCCTCAAGCCCACCGGGAACCCGATGGCCGAGGGCCTGGCCGCGACCGTCGACCCGGCGCGGAGCGTCACGCTGCGCCTCGCGGAGAGCACCGGCCTGGGTCGCGAGTACACGGTCGAGGGGCTGGGCCTGGGCGAGTTCCGCTCGGCGAACCTGCTGGAGCAGGACTCCGGCCCAGCATCGTCCACTCTGGATGGATTCGAGGTCGCGACCGTCTTGGGCCGCCCGGCCTCGGTGGATGGCGATGGGCCAGTGCTGGGCCGCCAGGCCGAGATCGCCCAGCCTGTCTTTTCCCGGTACTGGCTGCACAATCGCGGCCCAGCCCCGCTCGGCTACGCCCCGGTGACCATCACGGCCGGGCGCGACGGGGACGGCGTGACCGTGACGCTCACGAACCAGTACCAGGACTCGGCCGTCGAGGGCGTCGTCACCTTCGACGTGCCGGAAGGCTGGACAGTGAGCCCCGCACAGCGCGTGTACCGGATCGAGCCGGACGGCCACACCCAGTTCACGGTCGAGGTCACTCGCGACGGTGACGCCGGGAGCCTGCTCTTTCTGGCAGCCAGGACGGAGCACGCCGGTCAGGTGTTCGAGGACGTGGTGACCTTCTCGCCGGAGCCGCCGCCGGTGATCGAGAGCATCCCGGAGGACTGGACAGCCGCCCAGGGCACGCAGTCCGTGACGGGCCGCGACACCGGCCTCGGCCTCGGCGTACAGGCCAGCCACGTGGTGATCCGGCCGGGTACGACGAAACGGATCGGCCTCATGCTCGCGAACACGACCGGCAGCGAGATCCGGGGCGAGATCGAGCTGGTCTCGCCGTGGGGTACGTGGGAGTGGCTGCCAGAGCCGATCCGGGGCTTCACCGTACCGGCGGATCAGTCCACAGTGGTCACCTTCGACGTGTCGGTGCCCGAGGACGCGATGCCCGGTGAGTACTGGGCGATGGCCAAGGTGATGTGGTTCGGCCGGTGCCAGTACGCGCCGACGATCCGGCTGGAGGTCACCGGATGACGGTCATCGGTTACGTGGACGGCGCTCCCGTCCCGGTGAGGCTGCTCGACGTCCGGCTGGCCGAGCTGCGCGCCGCCCGGCCGCATGCCCTGCCGGTGCCGGAGAGCCCGGAGGGCAGGCAGTTCCGGCGGTGGACGGCGCAGGTACTCCTCACCGAGGCCCTGTGCGCCGGCTCCGACCTGAGCCTGGCCTCGCTGGCCCCGGTGCTGGACCAGGCCGGGGCGGTGGACTTCGGGTCGATCACGGCAGCGGCGTACGAGCGCTCCCCTGCCGTCCGGGCGGCGTTCGTGGCGCGGACAGCCGGGGTGACCGTGCCGGAGAGCGAGGTCGACCGGTACTGGGCGGCCACCGCACAGGACACACCCGAGCAGTGGACCCTGCGGCACCGGCTCA
This sequence comes from Longispora albida DSM 44784, assembly GCF_000379825.1. Taxonomy (GTDB): domain Bacteria; phylum Actinomycetota; class Actinomycetes; order Mycobacteriales; family Micromonosporaceae; genus Longispora; species Longispora albida. The sequence continues at coordinate 57,503 of NZ_KB903815.1, read as the reverse complement.
ACGGGGGGCCGTGGGGGACACTCGGGCCTGCCCGGCTGGCCGAGCTGCCGCAGGCCGTCGCGGAGGAAGTCCAGAGCGGCAGAGGTACAGCTCGCGACGCGCTCGGCCTGCACGAGTTCACCGTGACCGCCCACCGGCCAGCCGAGCCCGCCGACGCCACCGCGCACCGGCCAGCCATCCGGGACCGTCTGCTCGCAGCAGCCCGCCGCCAGGCCTTCGCCCTGTGGCTGGACCAGGCCCGCGCGTCGCGGCTCGTCCTCGTACCGGGCTGCGAGCATCCTGGTGATCCGGGCCAGCCCGACAATCACCACAGGCACTGAGACTGACTGCATTGAGAGCGGAACACATGACCGAAGCGGTGATGGCACTGGACATCGGCGGCACGAAGCTGGCCGCCGGCCTGGTGGAACGGGACGGCACCGTGCGATCGGCAGTCACCTGCCCGACGCCGGCCACCCGGGATCCCGAGGAGGTGTTCGGCGCGGTTCTCGACCTGCTGGCGCCGTTCGAGGCCCCGGTGATCGGGATCGGGTCGGCCGGGCCGCTCGATCCGTTCCGGGGGACGGTGAGCCCGCTGAACATCCCGGCCTGGCGCGAGTTCCCGCTCACCGACCGGCTGCGGGCCGCGCGCGGTGCCGAGGTCGTCCTGGCCGGTGACGGGCACTGTTTCGCCCTGGGCGAGTACTGGCTGGGCGCGGGCAGGGGCAGTTCAGCCCTGCTCGGCATCGTCGTGTCCACCGGGGTCGGCGGCGGCCTGATCCTCGACGGGGGCGTGGTCCTCGGCCCGTCCGGCAACGCCGGGCACATCGGGCACGCGATCGTCTCCGCGGACGGTGTGGAGTGCGCGTGCGGCAGCCTGGACTGCGTCGAGGCCTACGCCTCCGGCCCCTCGATGGTCCGCTGGGCGAGCAGCCAGGGCTGGTCAGGCCGAAGCGGGCGTGAGCTCGCCACCTCCGCCCGCGAAGGGCATCCGGTGGCGCTCGCGGCCTTCGACCGGGGGGCGCGTGCGCTGGCGGCCGGCATCCTCAGCGCGGCGGCCATTGTGGACCTCGACCGGATCGTGATCGGCGGGGGCATCGCGGCTGCCGGGCCGCTGCTCTTCGACCCGCTGCAGTCGTGGCTGGCCAAGCTCACCGGGCTCGGTTTCCTCCAGGGCCTGGAGGTGCTGCCGGCCGCGCTGCCCGACGCGGGCGTGATCGGCGCGGCGGCCCTGGCGTACCAGGGATCGGCACAGCTAAATAGTTAAGACTATTGACAGTAGAGTCGCGGGGCGGCCAGGGTGGAGGCCATGCCAACCAAGAGAAGAAGGTCACTGGCCCTGGCTGGTACGACGCTGGTCGCCGCGCTGGTGTCGCTCCTGCCGGGCGCCCCGGCCCCCGCGTCCGCCGGAGACCAGAGCGGCGTGCCGAAGAAGGTCGTCACCGCCTACTTCGCCGACTGGGACGTCTACGGCAGGCAGTACTTCGTCAAGGACATCCCGGCGACCAAGCTGAACGTCATCCAGTACGCCTTCGGCTATCCCACCTTCGACCGGGCCACCGGTGCCGTCGGCTGCGCGCCGGTCGACCCGTGGGCCGACTACCAGCAGGTCTACTGGTCCGGGGAGAACACGGTCGACGGCGTCGCCGACAACTACCCCGACCAGCGGCTCTACGGCAACTTCAACCAGATCCGGAAACTGAAGGCCAAGTACCCGCACCTCAGGGTCGAGATCTCGCTCGGCGGCTGGACCAAGTCGACCTGGTTCTCCACGGTCGCCGCCACCCCCGAGCGCCGCAGGGCGTTCGTGAAGTCCTGTGTGGACACGTTCATCAAGGGTGACCTGCCGACCGGCGGCTGGCCGGAGAACGCGGGCGGACCCGGCGCGGCCAGGGGCGTGTTTGACGGAATCGACATCGACTGGGAGTACCCGACGGCGGTGGCGGGCGGCAACGTCGACCCGCGCCCGGAGGACCGGCGGAACGCGACGCTGCTCTTCGAGGAGTTCCGCAGGCAGCTCGACACACAGGGCAGGGCCGACAAGAAGCACTACCTGCTGACGGCGGCGCTGCCGGCCACAACCAAGTCCACCAAGTACTTCGAGCTGGCGAAGGTCTCGAAGATCCTGGACTGGGTCAACGTGATGACCTACGACTACACGGTCGGCGGCGACACGATCACCGGCCCGTCCTCGCCCTTCGGCTGGGACCCGCGCGACCCGAACTCCTCCGACCTCACATGGAACACGGTCGGCACGGTGGCCCAATACCTCACGCACGGCGTGCGGCCCGACAAGCTCGTCGTCGGCGTCCCGTTCTACGGCGTGCAGTTCCTCCGCACCAACGGCCTGTACCAGCCGCACGACAGCCGGGGCCTCGACCCGAACACGCTGCGCTGGGACTCCACACCGAACCCGGCGTACCGCGACGTCGCCAACGGCATCCCCGGCCTCACCAAGAGCCGCAACCCGCTCACCGGCGAGCCTTCGCTGTACGGGACGGCCGAGCACCAGCTCTGCGGGGCCTTCAATCCGGACGGTACGTGCAAGTCGCCCTACACCGAGGCGACCACCACGCTGATCACGTATACCGATCCGGAGTCGATCCGGTTGCGGGCCGGGCTGGTCCGGGCACTGGGCCTGCGCGGCCTGATGGCGTGGGAGCTGAGCCAGGACTCACCGGACTCCGCCCTGCTCAGCGAGATGGCGAAGATTCTCTGAACCCGGGAAGGACAGCGGCGCGCGGCCGGGAAACCGGTCGCGCGCCCTTTGTCAACGGCCGCTCACCAATTGCGCAATGGGTTCGGATAAGCGCTGGGCGGAACCCGCGAGGGTGCTCTGCTGGCGGTCAGGGCCTACGCTGGGTGTCTAGCCGCGAATGAGGAGGACACGGGTGGCCAGGGCGTTCAGGGTGGACCCGCGTGGGATCCTTGGCGCGCGCTATGCCGATCCGAGTTCCTTTTTGCCGGCCTTGCTGACGTTTGCGCTGTCCAGAAGCGCGTACCATATCCGGATTCTGCCCGCTGATCTGAATCGCGGCCGGTTCCTGTTCACGTTCAACGGCGAGACCGGCGTGCCGGACGGCACCATCACGGGCAGCGACGACGGCCCGCTCGCCGGGTTCCTGGTCAGCGACACCGTGACCGTCATCTCCGGCGCCACGCGCTGGGTCGGCCGGGTCTCGGGCATGCACAGCTCGAACGAGCACGAGGACTGCGGCGACGCGACCACGATCATGCTGCGCCGCCGGATGGACGAGAAGTTCCTCGACACCGACAGCGTGCTCAGCCTCACCCGGCGCTACGCCGAGATGATGGGCGTCACGGTCGAGGTGGTCACCAAGACCGGGGTCGAGACGGTCAACCGCACGCCGGTCTGGCAGTCGGAGGACGCGATCGAGGTCGCGGAGTTCGGCCTGGACCTGCTGGGTGCCGAGCCGCTCGACCTGCTCCCGCTCAAGGACGCCGAGGGCGAGACCTACGGCGTGGCCTACATCCTGCCCACCTCACCGCCACCCCGCGACAAGCCAGCCCACATCCTGTACCGGGAGGGGCTGCGCCTCGACGACACCGGCGAGGACCTGCTCCCCGGCTGGGCGTTCTTCGCCCGGTGCGTGCTCGACGTGGCGCGCATGCCCTCGCCGGAGGCCGTCGCGGCCAGCCTGCGGAGCTGGCTGCTCCTGCTGTCCTCCCGGCAGCCGCGCAGGCTCAACCAGTTCGTGGCGGCGCACCACCTCGCGCTGAAGGTGCAGGCTGCCCACGATCCCGAGCTGGCCCGGATCATCGTGCGCTGGCTGCCGCTGGAGACCACGGCCGGCCGCCTGACGCTGACCGAGCTGCTGAGCCGGACGCGGCACGTGCGCTACGCGGCCTCCCGCGACGTGTACCGGCAGCTGGCCCCGATCGCCGGCCGCAACGTCCCGTTCGTCAACGGCGGCCACCTGCACGACGTGAAGCTGCTGGAGATGGTCCCCTCGCTCTACGAGGGCGTGACCGTGGAGCGGGTCGATCCGGCCGACGTGCTGGACGATCTCGACGACCCGCCGCTGTCGAGCCGCGCCGCCCACGCCCGGCTGCTCGGGGTGGCCGATCTCGCGCTGGCTCCTACCGGATCCGTGACCGTGATGAAATCCTACGAACCGGCGAGTCTGCCCGTGATTTATCTGGGCGATTCAGGGACACTCTGCCTGAATTACCGCAGTCCGATCGTGCAGCATCTGGCGCGACTGACGGATCAGACCGTACTGTCACGTACTGTGCAGCTCCTCCACGCGCAGGCCCGCCTCCTCGGCCACTATCCGCTGCGCGGTGTCGACTCCGACCTGCTGAGCGGGGCCATGCTCGACCTCGTCCAGCTCGCGTCCCTCGAAGAGGATCTGTCCGGGATGGATCATGGCTGAGTGCGCGGCGTGTGCCGAGGGCACCGGCAGTGACGCCGAGCTGCTGGCCCGGTTCGCCGGCCGGGAGGACGACCCGCACGCGCTCGCCTTCCTGCTCCTGCCGTACCTGAGGGCCGGGCGGTTCGCCGAGGCCCGGCGGGCGCACCTGCGCGGGTACAAGATGCTCCGCAAGGATCCGCACCCGCCGCTCGTGGCGCAGCACCTGCTGTTCTGTGCCCTGACCGGCAACCTGGACCGCGCAGTGTCCCTTGTGGAGAAACACCTCGCCGACATGTCGGAGGAGCTGGACGCCGTCGGCGTCGTGCTGGGCCGGGCCGTGGACGCCGGGCACACCGACCGGCCGCTGCGCCTGCCCGTCGACCTCGCGCTCCAGCTCGGCGTGACCGGGCAGCCGCTGCTGTCCCGCGTCTCGGCCGCGATCGGCCACACCCGCAGCGAGCTGCGCGCCGTCCACTATGACGTGCCGCTGTCGACGCTGCCCGCGGCCCGCCCGGCCGAGCGCCCGCTGCACTTCGGCCTGCCGGTCACCGCCGACGGCTGGCTGGAGCGGTGCGACGAGCTGTCGGAGCTGCACGAGTACGAGGCCGCGTACCAGGCTGCTGGGCACGCACTGGCCCTCGACCCCGACCCGGAACTGAAAGCCGAACTGCTCGGCTACCGCGTCCGCCTGCTCAGCGAGATGGAGCGGCGCGACGAGATCCCGCCGCTGATCGCCGAGCGGGTCGCCCTGCTGCGCGACCTGGGCGAGGAGGCGTACGCTGGCTGGCTCGAACGCAGCGCGCAGCTGGCCGTGCAGCCCCTGACCGGCGACGAGGTCGCGCTGGCCGAGACGCTGGTGACGGAGTACGACCGCCCGGAGAATCCGCTGCGCGTGCGGGCCATGCCCCGCCTGCTGCTCGGCCAGGTCCTCCTGTACGCCCTGCGGGCCGAGGAGGCCGTCGCGGAGCTCAAGGCCGGCGTGGAGCACGCCCGCGCCGCCGGGGCCCACCGCGTGGCCGACAGCGCCGTCTACGCACTGGCGCACGCGCTGACCATCACCGGTGAGTACTCGGCTGCCGAGCAGGTCCTCCAGTCCACACTGGCCCGCCCGGACCTGCGCAAGGCGACCCGGCCGCGCCTCCAGCTCCTGCTCTCCCAGATCCTCGCGGTCTCCGGCAAGCTGGCCCCGGCAGCGGAGCTCGCCGCCGAGGCCACCCACAACTTCGCCGAGCTGCCCGGCTCGGCCGGCTGGGTCGGGCACGCGTCCACTCTGGAGGTCACGTACCTCGCGGAGATGGGCGACCCCGTCTCGGCTGCCGAGCGGCTCCGCTGGACGATCGACCGCACGCACCGCGCCGAGTGGGACCGCGTCGCGCACTGGTCGCTGCGGTGCAAGCTGGGCTCGCTGCTGATCGCCGCGTACCGGACGGACGAGGCCTGCGACGTGCTCCGGATGCTCACCGAGGAGCTGGGGGACGCCTTCGGCGGCTCCGACGGCGAGAGCATCGAGATCGCCGAGATCCACGGCGAGGCGTGGTACTGGCTCGGGGTGGCCATCCGCCAGCGCGGCGACCGGCGCACGGCACTGTCCTGCTGGGGCAAGGCCCTGGAGGTACTGGGCGACGCTCCGGACGCGCACGCCGAGGCCGCCAGGGTGCACTTCACGATCGCCGAGCTGTGGCACCAGGACGAGAAGTTCGAGCCGGCCATCGCCGCATACCTCGAGTCCCTGGCCCAGATCGAGCTGTCCCGCGACCCGGTCGCCACCGCCCAGGTCCGCCGCTCGCTCGGCCTGGCCCGGTGCGAGAGCGGCGACCCGGCGGGCCTGAGCGACCTGGCGGAGGCCCGCGAGGAGGCCGAGCGGGCCGGCGAGCCGATGCTGCTCGCCGAGCTGGCCGACGTGACCTCCCGGTCCCTGGCCGCCCTGCGCCGCTACTCCGACGCCGTCGCTCCGGCCTTCCAGGCCGCCGACCTGTACCGGGAGGCCGGCGACCCCGTCCGGGCCGGCCTGGCCGAGCTGCTCGCCGCCCGGATCGTCGCCAAGCAGGGCCAGACCGCCGAGGCCATCGCCCTGCTCCGCGCGGCCATCGAGACCACGATCGCCGCCGGTGCCGGAGCGCACACAGTGGACTCGTTCCTGCTGCTGGCGGAGCTGCTCGACGGCGAGGGCGAGCACGCCGAAGCCGCTGCCCTCCGCCTCGAAGCCGAAACCCGCGCGATCTAGCCGCGCTACTCCTCCACTTCGCCTTCCAGCCTGTCCGGGAACGTGAGGCTGACCTCGCGGGTCAGGTCGTGGACGAAGGGGCCGGTGCCGCCCCGCGCCACCAGCGACCTGATCAGACGGCGGGTACCCACCTCGTACTTGACGAGCTGCGGGGCGACCCGGTGCACCTCGGTGAGCTGGAGCACGGCCTGCGGATCGTTGCGCCGGGTCGCGTGCGCCCACGCCAGGGTCAGGTGCAGGTCAGCGCGGCGGCGGCGCAGCTCGGGTGCCAGCGACTGCACCCGGACCTGGTCAGCAGCGTGCGTGGCCTCGGAGAGATCCTGCAGCTCGGCCGCGACCCGGACCCGGTGCAGCGCCACCCGGGTCGGGCCGAACTCCGTCCACGCCAGGTTCAGGTCCTGGCCGACGACGTCCGCCATCCGGCTGGCCAGCCGGAGCCGCTGGTACGCGGCGCCGCGGTCGCCGCGCTTGGCCGCCATCAGCGCACCCGAGATCCACAGGCAGCCGATGACCGAGGCGAGCGAGCGGATCTGGTGGTACGGGCGGCGTTGCAGCTCCTCCGCCGTGCCGACGGCGAGCTGCTCGCCGTCCTCGATCCGGCCGAGGCGGGACAGTGCCTGCGCCACCTCGTACGTGGCGAGGCCTCGGGCGTTGTCTGACGGGATGCGGGAGGCAGCGACGGCGCACCGGTCGGCGGCGACGTAGGAGGTGTTCGTGTCGCCCAGCTTCGCGAGCATCTTGGCGGCCAGCGCGTACGCCGGGATGTAGCCGGGGCCCTGGATCCGGTCGGCCAGCCGGAGGATGCCCGGCAGCGCCGCGCACAGCTCCTCGTACTCGGCCGCCTGGTACGCCTGGTACGCGGCCCAGACGTCCTGGCGGAGCTGGAAGTAGTCCTCGTCGGTCCCCGGATACGTCTCCTGGGCGACCGCGACGCTCGTGAAGTGCTCGCGCACCCCGGCGATCGGCAGCTCGTCGTCCTCGACCAGTGCCGGGAGCATCGGCCCGTCGACGAGCTGGTCCGGCTTCACCTCCAGCTCCTTGGCGAGCGCGGTGAGCACCGTGACCTTGTCCACTGTGAACACTCCCCGCTCGACCTGGGAAACCCAGGACTCAGAGCGGCCGATCCTGGCTGCGAGGCCTGCCTGGCTGTAGCCGCGGGTGCGGCGAAGGTGCCGGACGTGGTCCCCGAACTCCTTTGCGTCCATAGTCAGAACAAGTACACAAAACAATAGAGATCAGCAAACGACCGGCGGAGTGGCCACACGGCGATCTAGCCTGAGATGGAGCTGATGGGTCCAGACAGGGGTCCCGGACATGACTGGACGGTTCTCGGGTCGACTCGCGCTGAGCGCGGCATGCGCGGCCGTCGTCCTCGGGTGGGGCTGGCAGGCAGCAGCGGAACCCAGCCCGGACCCCCTCGACCCCGTCCCCAGCGGCAGCCCGCTGACCCCGGCCGCCGTCTCCCCGGCGGAACCAGGCGAGCTGGCGCCGTCCCCGTCGCTGTCCCCGCCCGTGTCCCCGCCGACTTCCCCGTCACCCGCGGTGAGCCAGCCGTCCGAACCGGCGGATCCGGCGACGCCGTCAGCCGCGCCTTCGCCGGCACACGAGCAGGCGTCCGGCGTACCGGGGCCGCAGCCCATCGCGCCACGGCGGGCCGACGAGCCGGAGCCCGCGCCGAGGATGGACGAGCCCGTCCCGCAGGTACCGGATGAGGCTCTTGCCACCGTGGCACCAGCGGAAGGTGGCGGCGGCCTGGAGCCGGCAGACGCTGTCCAGGGCGAGACGGCGGTCGCCGACGACGAGGACCGCCTGCCCAGCCCGAGGTTGCTGATCGTGGCTGGAGCAGGCGGCCTGTTGTTCTCTAGCGTCGGCGTGATCGTGGTCTGGCACCGCCGGCGCGGCTTCTGAAACCTCTCAGGACCTCTTCGCGGTACCAGCGACGAGAGCGACGCCGATCATCGCGAGGCCGATCTGGAGCGCCCACTGGATCCAGTCGATGCCCTTGGTCTCGTCGACTCCGAAGATCCACGCGAGCAGGCTGCCGACGAACGCCGCGGCGATGCCCACCCCGATCGTCTTGGCGATCGAGATGCTCTGCTTGCCGGGCAGGAGCAGCCGGCCGAGCGCGCCGATGATGGCCCCGAAGAAGATCGCACTGACCACAATCTCCAGGAAGCGTCCCATCCTCTGTCCCCTTCCTTGCAGCATGTACCGCCATCATCGCTGATCGTTAGGCCGTAAAGGCCCGATTGCGAAGATCAAGCGAAATTGGCTGTCAGATACCCACCGCAACCGTGGACGAGAGCCGACAGCGGGCTGAATATCTTCTGGTACTACAGCGCGTGCACGAAGCACCGCCGTCACCGCACCGCACAGCACCGCCAGCACAGCACCGCCGGACGGGAGGTACAGCGTTGCCCGACCTTGCCCCCGACCGCGACCGCACCGTCTCGCTCACCCACACCGAGGCCTGCTACCTGCTGGAGATCGGCCGGATGGACGAGGCGGTCGCGATCGGCAGGCAGCTGCGCGACTGGGGCTGGCGCAGCAGGTACCCGGCCGGGCGCGGCTACGGCCTCCACATCGAAGCCCTCGCCGCCGCGGCACAGGGCCGGGCCCGCCGCGCGGCCGAGCTGCTGGACGCCGCCGTCGCCCTCACCCGTGGCCAGGACCCGTGCGGCATGCTCTCCTGGCAGCTCGCCGAGCTCGCCGCGGCCAAGGCCTCCCTCGGCGGCCACGCCGTCGACCGGCTCCTCGCCGAGTCCGAAGCCACCGAGGACCCGGTCCGCCACCCGCGCCGCGCCTCCCGCCTGCTGGCCGTCGCCTACGCGATGGCCTGCCAGGGCAAGCTGGCCGAGGCCCGCGCCCGGCTCGCAGCCCTCGCCGACGAGTGCGTGGCCAACGACGCGCCCGTCCAGCGGATCGACGCGCTGACCCTGCTCGCCCGGCTCGGCGTCTTCCCCGAGATACCGGTGGCGGCCCCCGAGCACTCACCCGTCGCCGCGGTTCGCGTCGGCCACATCCAGGCCCTGACCCGCCGCAACCCGGCTGAGCTCATGTCCGTCAGCGACCAGTACGCGGACCTGCGGCACTGGCACCTCGCGGCGGAGCTCGCCGACGCGGCGGCCGACGCGGGCTTCCGGCGCGGCGACACCGGCGGCCAGCGCGCCGCCGCCCGCCGCAACGAGCTGATGGTCGAATGCGACGCCGGCCCGCTGCCGTGGTGGTCGATCGGGAAGCCCGGCGCGGCCGGCTGCTGACGTCCATCGATCAATCGGGGCCATTTTCCGACGTTTTCCCAGCTCAGATGAACCCGCAACTTTTTGCGGGTTCGCCGGGAGCCCCCGGCACACAATCTGCGCCGTGAACCTTCCCGCATACGAACCAGACCAGCCGTCCAGCCAGCCCACCGAGCAGGAAGTCCTCGAAGGCCGGATCCAGGACCTCCGGCCCTTCGAACCCCTCAAGATCGGCATCACAGATACCCACCGGCGCGGGGGCAAGCACCGTATCGTCGGCGTCACACTGCTGGACGACCTGTCCGGCTCACACTTCGACTACTGGATGACGACCGGCGAGATCTACTACCTCGCCCACGACGGCACCGGCTGGACAGCCTCCGGTGGACCGTGGGTCGTCCCCGGCCACTCCTACTACCTCCACTATGGCGAGCGGCTGCTCCAGGCCCTCCCGACCCTGCACGGCGACGAACTCCTGCACCCGGCCTCCTCCTACCAGCTCCACGCCGATATCTCCGGCAACTGGCAGTTCTGGCAGGTCCGGCCGCTCGTGGAGACCTCGGCGCCTCCGGAGAGCATCCGGCAGGCCCTCACCGCGCTGTCGGCCCGCGACATCCCGGAGCCGGACGTGGAGGACACTGGGCAGCAACCACGACACGCCGGCTGACCACGACACGCCAGACTTTCTTCTGTCCACAGGGTGTGGACTGAGATTTGCGCAGGTCAGAGCGCCGAAATCGAGTTATCCACTGGCCAGTTCGGGCGTTGTCCACAGGCCTGTCCACAGGTTATGCACCGGAACTGGCCAGTTATCCACAGGTTATCCACAGGTTTATCCACAGGCAGATTTGGCGGCTCGGGGCTCGAATCCTAGGGTCAAGGTTTGTTCTCTTGCGGCGCGCCGGCGGGGTTCCAGGCTGCGGCAGGCGAACACTTCGGTCACGGAGCCGCAGGTGAGGGGGACGACGTGGCGATCTCGGACAATGTACGGCCGGCGGAAGCACCGCCAGCCGCTGTCAGCGAGCCGTCCGGCTTCGACCGGACGCCACCGCAGGACGTGGCAGCGGAGCAGTGCGTCCTCGGCGGCATGATGCTGAGCAAGGACGCGATCGCCGACGTCGTCGAGATCCTCCGCGTGGCCGACTTCTACAAGCCGGTACACGCGACGATCTTCGACACCATTCTCGACCTGTACGGCCGCGGCGAACCCGCCGACCCGATCACCGTCGCCGCGGCCCTCACCGACGCCGGCGAGATCGCCAGGGTCGGCGGCGTCCCGTACCTGCACACCCTCGTCAACACCGTCCCGACCGCCGCCAACGCCGGCTACTACGCCCGCATCGTCGGCGAGCGCGCCATCATGCGCCGGCTCGTCGAGGCAGGCACCCGGGTCGTCCAGCTCGGCTACGGCGCGGGCGCCGGTGCCGGGCGGGACGTGGACGACGTGGTGGACCTGGCCCAGCAGGCCATCTACGACGTGACGGAGAAGCGCGTCAGCGAGGACTACGCCGTCCTCAACGACCTCCTCCAGCCGACCCTCGACGAGATCGAGGCGATCGGCGCGGCCGGCGGGACGATGACCGGCGTCCCCACCGGCTTCACCGACCTCGACCGCCTCCTGGGCGGCCTCCACCCCGGCCAGCTGGTGATCGTGGCAGGCCGTCCTGGTCTCGGCAAGGCACTGGCGCTCGACACCCCGCTGCCCACGCCCGGCGGGTGGACGACGATGGGCGAGGTCTCGGTCGGCGACCAGCTGCTCGGCGCCGACGGCCGCCCGACCACCGTGGTGGCGGCGACCGAGGTCATGCAGGACCGGCCGTGCTACGAGGTCGAGTTCTCCGACGGCACGGTAATCGTGGCCGACGGCGAGCACCTGTGGCAGACGACCACGCGGGCAGCCCGCCGCCAGCAGCTCAAGCACGCCCTGTACTGGGACGAGCCAGCTCTCGAGTCGGCCCGCCGGGCAGCGGCCCGCGCGCTGTCCGAGCCGGACCGGCTGGTCACCTTCGCCGGGGCACTCGGCCAGGTCGGCGACCAGTTCCGGAACGTGCTGCACACGGTCGGCCGCCAGGTCGGCATCTCGGGTCGCGTGGCCGAAGGCCCGAGGCAGGTACCGGCGTACTCACAGCGGAAGCTGCTCACGGGCCTGCTCCTGCGCGCCGAGCGGCCGGTGAACGCCCACGGTGCCGCCTCCCACAGTGGGATCCACACGACGGCCGAAATCGCCCGTACCCTGCGCGTGGGCTCCGACAGCCGCCTCAACCACGCGGTCGTCAACGCCGCCCCGCTCTGCCTGCCAGAGCAGGACCTTCCGATCCCTCCGTACACGCTCGGCGCCTGGCTGGGCGACGGCCACTCGGCCGCGTCGCAGTTCACGACGGCCGACCCGGAGATGGCCGGCCACATCGAGAGCGACGGCTTCCTCCGCGAGGCCGGGGTCCTGAACAACAAGCACATCCCGGCCGGCTACCTGCGGGCATCCGAGGCGCAGCGGCGCGCTCTGCTGGCCGGTCTGCTCGACACCGACGGCGCGGTCGGCGCCACGGGGAACGTGCAGTTCACGTCCACGTCGGAGCGGCTGGCTCTGGACGTCTACGAGCTGGTCGTCAGCCTCGGCTACCGGTGCACGATCAGCGAGAAGGCGGTGCAGGGCCGGACTGCGGCCTCTTCCACCGCGTACACCCTGAACTTCACCACGGCTGACCAGGTCTTCCGGCTCGAACGCAAGTGTGCAGCCCACCGCGAACGCTGCCGTGCCACAACCTCGGCACGGACCGGGTCCCGGTACATCGTGGACGTGCGGCCTGTGGCCAGCGTGCCGGTCCGGTGTGTGCAGGTGGACAACCAGAGCCATCTCTACCTGGCTGGCCGGTCGATGGTCCCCACGCACAACTCGACCATCGCGATGGACTTCGCCCGGTCGGCCGCGCTCAAGCACAGCCTGGCGAGTGCGATCTTCAGCCTGGAAATGAGCAAGATCGAGATCGTCATGCGTCTGCTGTCGGCCGAGGCGCGGGTGCCGCTGCACGTCCTGCGGTCCGGGCAGCTGTCCGATGACGACTGGACGAAGCTGGCTCGCCGGATGGGTGAGATCAGCGAGGCTCCGCTGTTCGTGGATGACACGCCGAACATGACGCTGATGGAGGTCCGGGCCAAGGCCCGGCGGCTCAAGCAGCGGCACGACCTCAAGCTGGTCTGCGTCGACTATCTCCAGCTCATGAGCTCACCGAAGAAGACGGAGAGCCGCCAGCAGGAGGTCGCCGAGCTGTCGCGTGGCCTGAAGCTGCTAGCGAAGGAGATCCAGGCCCCGGTGATCGCGGCCTGCCAGCTGAACCGTGGCCCGGAACAACGAACAGACAAGCGGCCCCAATTGTCCGACTTGCGTGAATCTGGGTCTATTGAGCAGGATGCCGACGTTGTTATTCTTTTGCACCGTGATGACTACTACGACAAGGAGTCACCGCGCGCCGGAGAGGCCGATTTCATAGTCGCGAAGCACCGAAATGGCCCGACCGACACGATCACCGTGGCGGCGCAGCTGCACCTGTCGCAGTTCGTGGACATGGCGATCGTCTGACAGCTGGCCCGCCCCGTGAGCGGGCCAGCCGGGACGGCGGTCTACAGCCGGACGATCATCTTGCCGGTGTTGGCGCCGCTGAGCATGTCGAGGAACGCGTCGACGATCCCGTCGAAGCCGTCCACAATGGTCTGTGCCGAGTGGACGGCTCCGCTGCGCAGGTGCGGGACGAGGAAGTCCTCCAGCTCGGGCTGGGCGTCCATGTGCTCGCGGACGAGGAAGCCTTCCAGCCGCAGGGTCTTGTAGACCACCTCGTAGAGGTTGGCGGGCCCCGACCACGTGCCCGTGTTGTTGTACTGCGACACGGCCCCGCACCACACGATCCGCCCGCCCGGCTTGAGCACGTCGATCGCGGCTTCCATGTGCTCGCCGCCGACGTTGTCGAAGTAGAGGTCGATGCCGTCGGGTGCCGCCTGGGCGAGCTGGTCGCGCAGGTTGCCTGCCCGGTAGTTGATCGCGGCGTCGAAGCCGAGCCTGCTGGTGAGGTACTCGGCCTTGGTGTCGGAGCCGGCGCTGCCGATGATCCGCTTCGCGCCGAGCAGCCGGGCGATCTGGCCGGCCGCGCTGCCGACGCCGCCCGCCGCTGCCGAGATGAAGACTGTCTCGCCGGCTTCGATCCGCCCGATCCTGGTCAGGCCGACGTACGCGCTCAGGCCGGTGCCGCCGAGCAGGCCGAGGAAGGTGTCGAGCGGGACGCCGTCGTGGTGGCGGAGTTTCCGGTACTGGCCGGCGCCGACCACAGCGTGTGTCCGCCACCCGTCGCGGTGCAGGATGAGGTCGCCCTCGCTGAGCCCGGGTTCGTCGGAGCTGAGTACGCGGCCGAGGGCCCGGCCCTCCATCGGGGCGTCGAGGTCGCCATCGTTCATGACCTCACGCATGTAGGGGTCGACGGACAGGTACAGGTTCTCGACGAGTGCCTGGCCGGGGCCGGGTACCGGGTCGGGAGCGTCGACGAAGCGGAACTGGTCGGCGGTGGGCCGCCCGTGCGGCCGGGCGATCTGGTGTACGTAGCGAGCCATGCGCCCAGGCTGGGTTCCACGCTCGGAAACCAGTACAGATTAAGCTGGGCACTAAATGATCAGTTACCGCTTCCGGGCCGCAGACCTCGCGGACATGCACTTCGCGATCTCCCCGCTGACCGAGACCGTGACCAGCCTGTGGGCGCTGCGCTGGCCGGAGCGGTACGTGCTGCACCTGCCCTGGATCCGCGAGACGCGGGCCCTGCCGATCGACTGGGACCGGCTGCAGGCGCTGCTCGCTCCGTCGAACGGCTGGCTGCCGGACTTCGTCGCGCCCCGGCCCGTGTCCCCGCTGCCCGACATCGCCGACGAGCTGCGGCGGGTACGGAACACGCCGCCGGAGAAGATGGCTGCCGACTTCCGGGCGGTCGGGGCCGAGCCGGTCGATGGGGTCGCTGACCTGCTGGAGGAGTACTGGCACCTGGCCATCGAGCCGCACTGGTACCGGATGCGCGCCGTCCTGGAGTCCGACATGGTGTACCGGGCCCGGGTCCTCGCCCGCGACGGGGCCGCCGCGCTGTTCACCGGCCTCGACCCGCGGGTGGAGTGGTCGGCCGACGGCGTGCTGACGCTCTACACGGGAGCGGGGCTCGACTATCACCGTGAGGTGGCCGGGCGGGGGTTCTGGCTGGTACCGGCGCTGTTCGTCCCGCAGACCATCTCGCCGGTCGGGCCGGACGAGCCGCCGTTGATCGCCTACCGGGCCCGTGGCATCGGTACTCTCTGGGAGACCTGCCAGCCCTGCCCGCCCGGTGCTCTCGCCGAGCTGATCGGCTACCCGCGCGCCACGCTCCTGGCCGCGCTCGACGGCCCGGCGTCCACCACGGAACTCGCCCGGCGGCTCGGCGTCACCCCGAGCGCGATCTCGCAGCACCTGGCGGTTCTCCGGCGTAACGGACTGGTCAGCAAGGCTCGCTCCGGCCGCGTCGTGTTGTACGCGCGGACGCCGCTCGCGGATACCCTCATCTCATGATCGAGCTGCTGCCGGGTACCAGCCGGGCTCTTCTGCACCGGGTCGCGACTGCCCAGCGTGAGGGCCGTGCCCCGTCCGTCGTGGCTGGTGTCGTCCGCGAGGGCGCGCTGGTGTGGGCCAACGGGTGGGGTGACGTGCCGGGGCCGGTGACGGAGACCCGGTACAGGATCGGTTCTCTGACCAAGACCTTCGTCGCCGTGCTGGTCATGCGCCTGCGCAACGAGGGCCTGCTGGGTCTGGACGATCCGTGCAGCAAGCACCTGCCCGGCACCACCGACGCGTCGATCGCCGAGCTGCTCGCGCACACGGCTGGCCTGCCTGCCGAGTCCCCCGGCCCCTGGTGGGAGCGCACGCCCGGCCGCACAGGCCTGGACCAGGTCGTCTCCGAGCCGCTGCACCCGGCTGGCCGCGTCTTCCACTACTCGAATCCTGGGTACACCCTGCTCGGCGCCCTCGTGGAGAAGCTGCGCGGCGAGCCGTGGGGCGAAGCCCTTCGCAAGGAGATCCTCGAACCACTCGGCATGACCCGCACGAGCCTGCTCCCGGCCGCGCCACACGCCCAGGGCTGGGCCGTCCACCCGCACGCCGACGTGCTCCTGCCGGAAGCCGTCCAGGACGTCGGCATCATGGCTCCCGCCGGGCAGCTGTGGTCCACGGTCGGCGATCTTGGGGCCTTCGGCGCGTTCCTGCTGCGCGGTGACGACCGGGTGCTCCCGCTCGGCACGATCGCCGAGATGCGCGAGCCTGCCGCTCCCGGCGAGATCTACGGTCTCGGCTTCCAGCTGGCCCGGGTCGGCGGCCGTCTCCTGATCGGCCACACCGGCTCGATGCCAGGCTTCCTCTGCACGCTGTGGACCAGCCCTGGAGAGGACCTCGCGGCCGTGATCCTGGCCAACTGCACTTCAGGTGTACTGGTGGGAGGCACAGCAGCCGACCTCATCCGCATCGTGGCCGACGCCGAGCCGGCCATCCCGGCCCCGTGGCGACCGGCTCCGGCCACAGATCCGGCCCTCGTCGCCCTCACCGGCACCTGGTACTGGGGCACGTCGCCCTTCACCGTCCACCTGCACGCGAACTCCACACTGGATCTCGTCCCGGCGTACGGCAACGGCCGCGCCACCCAGTTCCGCAGGCAGCCCGACGGTACGTGGCTCGGCCTCAACGGCTACTACCACGGCGAGACGCTCCGGGTGGCCGCAGACCACTTCGACCTCGGTACCTTCGTCTTCACCCGCCAGCCGTACGACCCGGCGGCCCCCATCCCTGGCGGCGTCGACCCGGCCGGCTGGCGCGGTGTACAGAAAGCCGCTGATGGGGCCTGAGCGGTGCATATCCTGACCGCATGACGCTGCGCCGCCTCCTGCCGGTACTCGTTCTGCTCGCGGCCCTGGCCGTCCCGGGCTGCTCCAGCAACGGCAACGGCGGCCGCTTCGTCCCCGAGTACGGCGAGGCGAAGACCCCGGCCACCCAGGCCGAGCGGGACCTGATCCGGTCCCGCAAGCTCCTCGAGGACTTCGCCGAGGGCATGACCAGCGCGTTCCGCTTCCCGCGTGACGTCACAGTCGTCGCGGAGGAGTGCGGCGAGGCGAACGCCTTCTACGTGCCCGACGAGCACAAGATCCAGCTCTGTTACGAGCTGCTGGCCGCCGAACGCGCCCTCTTCGCCAAGACCGGCGTCCAGGGCGCGGAGCTCGACACCGAGGTCTTCAACAGCGCCGTCGGCACCCTGTACCACGAGGCGGGCCACGCCCTGATCGGCGAGCTGAGCCTCACGTTCACCGGCCGCGAGGAGGACGTGGCCGACCAGCTCGCCGCCTACGTCCTCACGAACTCCGAAGAGGACAAGGCCACCCTGCTGAGCGTCGCCAACGCCTACGCCCTGTCAGCCGAGGAAACCAAGAGCCTGGACGAGCTGCCGTTCTACGACACCCACTCGCTCGACCAGCAACGCTCGGTGAACTTCCTCTGCTACCTCTACGGCTCCGACAAGACCACCTTCGACCACCTGGTCACCGACGGCTACCTCAACCGCGACCGCGCCGACGGCTGCCAGAACGAATACCAGCAGCTGGTCAACGGCTGGAGCACGCTCCTGGCCCCCCACTGGAAATAGCACATGTCTGGCTTTTGCTTTTGATCTAACGCGAGGTGGCCCGGCGAGCGGAAATCTGACAAGCGGAAAAAGCTCCCTAGTACTGGTGTACTTGGGAGCTTTTTCCGCGCAGCTCAGATTTTCGCTCGCCGGGTCGGCACTACCTAGTCGAAGAGTTCGCCGAGGAAGCCCTTGCGGCGGTAGCGGCCGCCGTGGCGGTAGCCGTGCCCACCGTGCCCGTGCCGGTACCCGTGGCCGTGCCCGTACGCCGGCTGGCCGTAGCCGGGCTGCGGGGGCGGCGGGGGCGGGTAGCCGTAGCCGGGCTGCGGGGCGTGCGCAGGCGGGTACGCGGCCGGCGGCGGGGGCGGCGGGGGTACCGCGCCGGGCTGCGGCTGCTGCGGGCGGGCACCGGCCGGGCCCTCGTGCTGGATGATCTTCTCCAGCTCACCGCGGTCGAGGAACACGCCACGGCACTCGGTGCACTGGTCGATGACGATGCCGCTGCGCTCGTACTGCCGCATCTCGGCGTGGCATTTCGGACAGGTGATCTGCATTCCTCTACGGTACCTGGCGATCGCACGCCGCCGCTGTACGAAGGTCACTGGCGGGTACCTGATTGAGGTGGCACGAACCCGGGAGCTAAAACTTGTTCCTGCTTCGTATCGTGGTTAGCACAAGCCACCCCGACAAGGAGAGCAAGCGATGAGCGAGTTCGACACCACCGACGACCACACCATCACCGCCGACTACAGCGACGGTCACAGCGAGTCCTTCACGGACACGAACAACGACGGTTACGCCGATGTGGCCAGCTACGACCACGACGGTGACGGCAACTCCGAGGTCCAGTACACCCACCAGTACGGTGGCGGCCACGACCTCGACACCGCGACCGTGGACCGCGACGACGACGGCGACGCCGACTCGCAGTACGGCGACCGCAACCACGACGGCCGCTTCGACACCGCCTCGTTCGACCGGAACGACGACCAGCGGGTCGACGCCGTCTACGCCGACGAGAACTACGACGGCCGGGTGGACCACACCACCTTCGACCGCAACTACGATGGCGCTGCCGACTTCGACGCGAAGGACTACGACCAGGACGGTCAGGCCAACGTGACGACGACGGACTCGAACTTCGACGGCACCTACGACACGGTGCACTACGGCGACGCGGAGACCAACCCGCTGGCCGGCAAGTCCCCGAACCCGTTCGCCAGCAACTAACTCCTCACTCCTCCTAGTCAGATACAGGACACCCCATCATGAGCGAGTACGACACCAATGTTGACGCCGACGGCGACGGCACCTGGGATGAGCACACCATCGAGTCGGATGGCTCTGGTGGGTACAACATCCTGGTTGACCAGAACAACGACGGGCAGACCGACTTCATCGGCAACGACGAGGACGGCGACGGCCTGATCGACTCCGCGCAGTACGACAACGACTTCGACGGCCGGTTCGAGACCCAGACGGGTGACACGAACGGCAACGGCTGGCAGGACGTCGAGGCAGCCGACCGTAACGACGATGGCCGCACCGACCTCGCCGGGGTGGACACCAACGAGGACGGCACGTTCGACCACGTCGTGGCGGACAACAACTACAACGGCAAGGTGGACACGGTCTACGACGACCGCAACCTTGACGAGCAGTACGACTCGGTGAAGACGGACTCCGACGAGGACCGGCAGTGGAACACCACCACTGACTCGAACTACGACGGCACGTTCGACACCGTGAACTACGGCGACTCGGACCAGAACCCGTACGCCGCCGCGTAACTGCTAGTTGGCTAGCTGCCAGCAGGGCTGCTTTCCCGGAGACGGGGAGGCAGCCCTGTTTCGTTGCCGCTGCCGGCCAGGGCCTTCAGATACGGGATCCACAGGGCGTAGGCGGCCGGGTAGAGCAGGTAGCCGAAGCGGGTGGCCGGCATCAGCATCATGGCCGTGAACAGCCCGACGGCGCTGATCAGCGCGACGTCGGCCGCTGTGGACGGACGGCGCTTCCAGATCCAGGCCGCGATGCACAGCCCGGCCAGGAGGAGCAGGCCGAGGGCGAGTTCGCGGGAGACGTTCTCGGCGATCAGGTGACCGGGCAGCGGGCTGGCGGCCGGGCTCTTGACCAGGCCGTGGCCGAGCGGGAACTTGACGACGTTCTCAGCGAAGGCGTGCGGGTCGATGATCAGGGCCGGGAGCGCGGTGAGGATCGGGATACCGGCGACGGGCAGCCACTGGCGCGGGCGGGCGATCAGGAAGACGAGCGCGACGGGCCAGGCGAAGAGCTTGAGGGCCGCCGCGATGCCGATCGCGACTCCGGCCACGGTGTCGCGGCCCTGGGCCAGGAGTGACAGGCCGAGCAGGGTCAGTGCCAGTACGGGGAGGTCGTCGCCGCCGGTCGCGAGGGTGAGTGCCGCGACGGGGAGGACTGTGACGGCCTGGATGGCGAGGACGCGTCCGCGATCGGCGGCGACTCTCGCCGACAGGTACAAAACAATGATTGTGGCCAGGGCGAACCAGATGCGGGCATCGGTGAGCCAGTGGGCACCCAGCAGGCCCCTCGGAATGCCGAAGACCGCCATGCCGGGCTGGTAGGGCGTGTAGCCGAGCAGGGGGTCTGGCAGGGCTGCGATCTCTGAACGGCCGAGGAAGGGCGTGCCGGTTTCCAGCATGCGGACGCCGGAGTTCTCGACGACCAGGACTTCCTCCTGTGCACGCCCGGAATGTCCGGCTGCGCGCTGCACGGCCTCGAAAAGCAGCGGGAGCAGGCAGACGGCCCCCCAGGTCGCCAGCGTGATCGGCAGGCGGCCCTTGCCCCTGGTCAGCAGGACGGCGACGGCCGCTGTCGCGTATCCGACGGCGGCGAAGGCACCCCAGGGCCGGTGGCTCGCCAGATTCGACCCGATGGTGAGGGCTGCGAAGATCGCGGAGCCCGCGTACAGCAAGAAGTCGATGATCAGCGCCCGGTTCTTCACCTGATCACCGTAGCGGCAGAATAAAAGCATGGAGCTCACGCACGTCGACAGCACGGGTGCGGCCCGGATGGTGGATGTCTCGGCCAAGGAGGTCACGGCGCGCAGCGCTACGGCAGCCGGGCACGTGCTCACCACCCCGGAGGTCCTCGCGCTGCTGCGCCAGGACGCACTGCCGAAGGGTGACGCGCTGGCCGTCGCGCGGCTCGCCGGCATCATGGGGGCGAAGAAAACCCCTGATCTCGTACCGCTGTGCCACCCGATCGCGCTGCACGGCGTGACCGTGGACCTGACCCTGCTCGACGACCGGGTGACCATCGAGGTCACGGCGCGGACCGCCGACCGGACGGGCGTGGAGATGGAGGCGCTGACCGCTGTGG
The DNA here is from genome assembly GCF_000379825.1 of Longispora albida DSM 44784. Lineage (GTDB taxonomy): Bacteria > Actinomycetota > Actinomycetes > Mycobacteriales > Micromonosporaceae > Longispora > Longispora albida. Next base: position 36,667 of record NZ_KB903815.1, on the reverse strand, counting down.
CGGCGGCTGGCCTCGCGCTCATCGACATGATCAAGGCAGTCGACCCGGCCGCTGTGCTGGATGGCGTACGTGTGCTGCGCAAGCTCGGCGGCAAGACCGGCGACTGGGTGCGCCCGTGAGGGCGGTCGTCATCGTCGCCTCGAACCGGGCCGCCTCCGGGGTGTACGCCGACCGGTCCGGCCCGCTGCTGGTCGCTGGGCTGCGCGGCTTCGGGTTCGAGGTCGGCGAGCCGGTCGTGGTGCCCGATGGCGAGCCGGTCGGGCTCGCACTGCGCGAGGCGCTGGATTCCGGTGCGGACGTCGTGCTCACGTCTGGCGGCACGGGCATCTCCCCGACCGACCGGACGCCGGAGGTCACCCGGCCGCTGCTGGACTTCGAGGTACCGGGCATCGCCGAAGCCCTCCGCTCCCGCGCAGCCGTCCCGACCGCCGCGCTGTCCCGTGGCCTGGCCGGCGTCACCGGACGCACGCTGATCGTCAACCTGCCCGGCTCGACGGGCGGAGCCAAGGACGGGCTCGCGGTACTGGAGCCGCTGCTCGGGCACGCCGTCTCGCAGCTGCGCGGCGGGGACCATGAGGGGAACACGGATGCTTAGCTGGCACGAGGCGCGCGCGGCGTGTGCCGCCGTACCGGCGCTGCCCGCCGAGGACGTCCCGCTGGCCGGAGCCGACGGCCGCGTACTCGCGGAACCGCTGGTCACACTGACCGACCTGCCGGCCTTCCCGACGTCCAGCGTGGACGGCTGGGCCGGGCGCGGCGAGCAGCCGTGGCGGATCACGGGCCGCGTGCTCGCCGGGTACGACCCGGAGCCGCTGGCCGAGGACGGCACGTGCGTCGAGATCGCGACCGGGGCGAGCGTGCCCGACGGAGTCGAAGCCATCGTGCGGGTCGAGGACTCCACTGTGGCCGACGGTCACGTGACCGGCTCACCCCGGCCCGCGCGCGACTGGCGGGACGTGGGCGAGGAGGCGGCCAAGGGCGAGGTACTGATCCCCGCCGGGAGCGTGGTCACGCCGGGTGTGATCGGGCTGGCCGCGCACTGCGGGTACACGACGCTGTCAGTCCGGGCGCGGGTACGGGTCGCCGTGCTCGTGTTCGGGGACGAGCTGCTGACCGACGGGCTGCCGGGCGCCGGGCGCGTACGGGACGCGCTGGGGCCGCAGGTGCCGGCCTGGCTGGACCGGCTGGGCGCGAGCGTCGAGTACATACACGGTCCCGTTGAGGACACCCTTGAGGCGCACGTCAGCGCGCTGGCCGCAGCCCTCGAACGGGCCGACGTCGTGTGCACGACCGGCGGCACCATGCACGGGCCCGTCGACCACCTGCACCCCGCGCTCGCGGAGCTGGGCGGGTCGTACGTGGTCAACACGGTGAAGGTCCGGCCAGGGTTCCCGATGCTCGTGGCGGCGATGCCGGGCGGGAAGTACGTCGCCGGGCTGCCCGGCAACCCGCAGTCGGCGATCGTCGCGCTGATGTCGCTCGTGCAGCCACTCCTGGCCGGGCTCAGCGGCAGGCCAGTCAGCCTGCCCAGAGTCGTGCTGGGGGCACCCGTACCGGGACGCGGCGACTACACCCACCTGGCGCTCGCCCGGCTCGGCGAGGGCGGCGCGGTCCCGCTCAGGCACGCGGGCTCCGCCATGCTGCGCGGGCTGGCCCAGGCGGACGGGTTCGCGGTCATCCCTGGCGGCGAGACGGGTACGCCCGGGCACGAAGTCGAGTTCCTGCCGTTCCCGCTGCTGCCGGGCGAAAGTACTGGGGGTCCGTCGTCATGATCTTCACGGAAGTCACCACCGAGCCGCTGGACCTGGCCGCGCACGAGAAGTTCGTGACCAACCCGGCCTCCGGGGCCGTCGTCACCTTCTGCGGTGTCGTCCGCGACCACGACCACGGGCGCGCCGTCGTCTCCCTCGACTACGAGGGCCACCCCTCGGCGGCCGAGATCCTGGCCAAGGTTGCCGCGGAGATCGCCGCCGACCCGGCCGTGTACTCCGTCGCCGTCAGCCACCGGATCGGCCCGCTGGCCATCGGGGACGTGGCCCTGGCCGCAGCCGTCTCCACGGCACACCGGGGCGCGGCGTTCGCGGCGTGCGCCCGGCTCGTGGACGAGGTCAAGGCGCAGCTGCCGATCTGGAAGCGGCAGGTGTTCGCCGACGGCACCGAGGAATGGGTCAACTGCCCGTAACCACGTGACCGCGCTCACGCCTGGCGTATGTTCGAGCCGGGTTCGGCTACCGGGAAAAGCCGGCGGGAAAAGGAATTGCGGCCCGCCACCCGATTCCCCTCGGGCTCCGGATAAGGCACAATGCAACGTCGTGGACAACAGCATCGGCGCATGGACCGGCCCGCGTCATCGGCACCCTCTCGTCGAAGCGGACCCGCAGCGCCGGCTCCTCCCCGCACTGGTCGCCACCTTCGGCTGGTACATGCTCCCGGCGTTCCTGCTGCTGCTGTGGAAGCTCTTCTTCTCCCGCGCGGCCTCCGCAGCCGTCCCGAGCCTCTCGGTCGGCCTGACCCTGCTCGCGATCGTGCTGGGCCTGCTGCTGACAGTGCCGCTGCGCCGGGTCACCTACGGCTGGCAGCCCCTGACCGTCGGCTTCGCCGCCGCCGTGATCAGCGCGGGCGCCACCTCGGTCGTCTTCGGTAGCTGACCGACCGTCCGGGTACACGACAGGTCCACAACCTTCAGGCACACGGAAAGAGCCGCCGCCCGCGAACGGGAGGCGGCTCTTTCGCCGTCTGGCAGTACTACTTGGCGGCGACCACGTTCACGGAGAACTTGGCCGTGACCTCCGAGTGCAGGCGGACCTGCACCTGGTAGTTGCCGAGCGACTTGATGGCGCTCTTCAGCTCGACCCGGCGACGGTCCAGCGACGGACCGCCGGCGGCCTTGACCGCGTCGACGATCTCGGCGGCCGTGATCGAGCCGAACAGGCGGCCGGCGTTGCCCGAGCGGGCGGCCAGGGTGTAGGAGCGGGACTCCAGGGCACCCTTGACCTCGTTGGCCTGGCCGAGGTCGCGGATCTCACGGGCGGCACGCGCCCGCTTGATGTCGACGACCTGCTTCTCGGCGCCCTTGGTCCACGCGATGGCGTAGCCCTGGGGCAGCAGGAAGTTCCGGCCGTAGCCGTCCTTCACCTCGACGACGTCGCCGGGGGCACCGAGCTTGGATACTTCCTGAGTCAGGATGATCTTCATGTCGGACCTCCTTAGCGGGTCTGGCTGGTGTAGGGCAGCAGGGCCATCTCGCGGGCGTTCTTGATCGCCCGGGCCACCTGCCGCTGCTGCTGCGAGCTCACCCCGGTGACCCGGCGGGCACGGATCTTGCCCCGGTCGGAGATGAACTTGCGCAGGAGCGCGGTGTCCTTGTAGTCGATGTAGGTGATCCCCTCCTTGTCGAGCGGGTTCACCTTCTTCTTGGGCTTGCGGGTGGACGGCGGCTTGGCCATGTCCTTAACTCCTCTTAGAACGGGGGCTCATCGCTGAACGAAGATCCCGATCCCTGCCCCTGGCCGCCACCGGAAGGAGTGGCCGACGCCCACGGGTCGTCAGCGGCAAAGCCGCCGCCACCCTGGCCGCCCTGGCCGCCACCGCCGAAGCCGCCGCCACCGGAACCACGGGACATCTTCTGGACCTTGGCCGTCGCGTACTTCAGCGACGGGCCGACCTCCTCGACGTCCAGCTCGAAGACGGTGCGCTTCTCACCCTCGCGGGTCTCGTAGGAGCGCTGCTTGAGCCGGCCCTGCACGATCACCCTCGTGCCGCGGGTCAGCGTCTCCGCGACGTTCTCCGCTGCCTGCCGCCAGATCACGCAGGAAAGGAACAGCGCTTCGCCGTCCTTCCACTGGTTGGTCTCACGGTCCAGCGTCCGCGGCGTCGAGGCGATGCGGAACTTGGCGACCGCTGCGCCCGACGGGGTGAATCGAAGCTCCGGGTCGTCGACCATGTTGCCGACGACGGTGATGACGGTTTCTCCTGCCATGGCTACTCCTCGTGTTTGGAGGCCAGCGTCGCACCTGGGTACGACAGGAATCGGGGGCCACGCCCTGTCGGCTGCACGACAATCGCCGTGAGCACGGGCATGGCTGAAGGGAGGGCCTAGCGGGTCTCCGGCCGGATCACCTTGGTGCGCAGGATGGCCTCGTTGAGGTTGAGCTGGCGGTCAAGCTCCAGCACAGCCTCCGGGGTCGCCTGCACGTCGATGACGGCGTAGATGCCCTCGGTCTTCTTCTTCATCTCGAACGCGAGCCGCCGGCGGCCCCACACGTCGACCTTCTCCACGGAACCGCCAGAAGTGCGGATCACGTTCAGGTACGTGTCGAGCGACGGAGCGACGGTGCGCTCCTCGAGCTCCGAGTCGAGGATCACCATGATCTCGTAATGACGCAAGACGTACTCACCCCCTATGGACTAGGCGGCCACAGACTTTCTGTGGCAGGGGTCTGCGTCGTTCACACACGTGAACCGCGGGCATGCTCCCGCAGCTACGTAGGGTGAACTCGGTAACGATACAGCCGCGGGGCACCCGGTCCACTTCCGGGGTGGGACCTGGGGAGGAACGACCACACCAACAAGGTGGGACACGGACGCCCCGCGGAGCCTCTTCTATTCCATTGTTACGAGCCGGCTGGCCGGATGACCCGGCCAGAGCGCTGTGCGGCTATGGCGCGGATCGCAGCGGCTGCGACCCCGATCACGAAGACCACGGCGACCAGGGCCAGCAGGCTCGAAGCCCTCTCTGGTACCTGACCGGCGGCCACCGGCTCGACGGTGATCGGCTCTGCCGGGGCCGCCTGGCTGGCTGGCGGCTTCGCGACCGCCGCCGGCGGCTGAGCCGGGGCAGCGGCGGCCGGTGGCTGGGCCGGTGCGGGGGGCGGCGCGCTGGCGTGCGGTACCGCGGCTGACGGCACCGTGGCCGCCGGAGCCTGCGACTGCGCTGGCCTGGCGGCCGGGGAGGCGGGGGGAGCAGGGGTACCGGCGGGGGCCGGAGCCGTGGCGGACGTTTCCGGGGGCGATGGGGCCGGCTCAGCTGGCGGCGCCTCGACCTGGATCGTCACCTTCTGGTACGTCGGCAGCAGGCCGAGCCCGCAGGCCGGCTCCAGCAGCGCCTCGGCTGGGCCACTGGCGATCGGGACGTCGAGGTACGTACGGGGCTGGAGGGTGTAGCGCACCCCGCCCGGCAGCACCAGGTCACCTTGGACCGTCATCCCGTTCACGAACCGGACGGCGCTCATGGTCGTCACGGTCAGGGCCGTCACGTCGGGGCGCGAGTGCGCACCGACCCCGAGGAGACCGCAGCCGCCGGAGAAGGTGACCCCGGTCGTCTCGGCCAGCGCCGGACTGCCCGCCAGCAGCACCCCGGACAGGCCGAGAGCACCGGCGAGAGCGATAACGGGCACGCGACGCATGATGATCTCCTTCCATACCCAGGGTCTGTTTCTACTTGAAGTCAACGACGCGCATTGTCGGGGGTTACGACTACGCTCCCGGTATGCGTATCGGGGCTCACGTCGATTCCACAGACCCGCTCGCCGAGGCCGAGGCCCGGGGTGCGGAGGTCATCCAGTTCTTCCTCGCCGACCCGCAGGGCTGGAAGGCCCCGCAGCCGCGCGAGGACGCCGACGACCTGGTCAAGAGCGAGGTGGACATCTTCGTCCACGCGCCATACGTGATCAACGTGGCGACAGGGAACAACCGGATCCGGATCCCGAGCCGCAAGCTGCTGCTCGCCCACGCGAAGGCCGCCGCCGCGATCGGAGCCAAGGGCCTGATCGTGCACGGCGGGCACGTCAACGCCGGCGAGGACATCGCGAGCGGCTTCGACAACTGGCGCAAGGCCTTCGCGTACGCCGAGAGCGAGGGCGGCTTCCCGCTCCCGATCCTGATCGAGAACACGGCAGGCGGGGACAACGCCTGCGCCCGCCGGTTCGACGCGCTCGGCCGGCTGTGGGAGGCGCTGGACGGGTACGAGGTCGGGTTGTGCCTGGACACCTGCCACGCACACGCTGGCGGCGAGGATCTGACCGGGATCGTCGACCGGGTGAAGGGCATCACCGGGCGGATCGACCTGGTGCACGCCAACGGCTCGAAGGACGGCTTCGACTCCGGCCGCGACCGCCACGAGAACTTCCAGAGTGGACAGATCGACGCCGCGCTCATCGCGGAGATCGTGCGCTCGGCCGGCGCTCCGGCAGTGTGCGAGACGCCGGGCGGGGTGACCGAGCACCTGGCCGACATCGCCTACCTGCGGGAGAACGCGGCATGACCGCCCAGGCTGAAGACGAGACCGAGGACACCGAGGACAAGACCGGGGAGAAGTGGGAGGCGTTCGCACCGGAACACAGGGACCGCCGGTCCAGCCGGATCTGGCACGTCCTCGGTCACGAGTGGACACTCGCGGCGCTCGCCAGCGTCCTGCTCGCCGTGCTGTTCACCTGGCCGACCGCCAGGCACCTGAGCACCACCATCCCGCAGGACGTCTGGGATCCGACGCTGCAGGCCTGGCAGATCGCCTGGTCGGGGCACGCCCTGCTCACCGACCCCGCCAACCTGTGGAACGCCAATCCGTTCTACCCGGAGAGCACCAGCCTCGCCTTCACCGACGCGATCCCCGGCTACGCGCCGTTCGGCTTCTTCGGTACCGGGTTCGCGGCGGCCGTGATCCGCTACAACCTGGTCTTCATCTTCCTGCACGCGCTCGCGTTCTTCGGCGGGTACGTGCTGCTGCGCCAGCTGGGCGCGCGGATCCCCGGTGCCGTGATCGCCGGGCTGGCCTGGGCGTACGCGCCGTGGCGGCTCGCGCACGGCGGCCACATGAACGTGATCTCCACCGGCGGCATCCTGCTCGCGCTCGCGCTGCTGGCCCGGGGTCACGGGTTCTCGCTCCGCGAGGGGTACCGGGCGGAGAAGGTCAAGCTCGGCTGGGTGATCGCCGGCTGGGCGGTGGCCGCCTGGCAGATGACCCTCGGGTTCGCGGTGGGCATCCCCTTCGGCTGGGTGCTGTTCACGGTGTGCGTGGCCGCGCTGGTCTCCTGGTTCGTCAAGAAGCGGCCCTCGATCCCGCGGAAAATCGTGCTGGGTGACGTGATCGGCGGGGTGCTGTTCGGGGCGTTCACGCTGTGGATGACCACGCCGTACCTGGCGGTGCGGGAGGCCCATCCCAACGCCACCCGGACCGAGGCCGACGTCGCCCTCTTCTCCCCGCCGCCGTCCGGGCTGCTGACCGCCCCCGCGGAGAACTGGCTGTGGGGTGCCGCGCACGAGCAGGCCCGGTCGCAGATGGTCGCGATGGCCGAGATGCCGCTGCTACCGGGGTTCGCGCTGATCGGGCTCGCGATCGGCGGGCTGTTCTTCTCCTGCTGGAAGCTCAGCACGCGGCTGTGGCTGGCCGGCGGGACGGCGCTGATGGCCTGGTTCGCCCTCGGCACGCAGTCGGCGGGCGGCGGGGAGTACGGCTTCCTGCTGCTCTACCGGTACCTGCCGGGGCTGGAAGTGATGCGCACGCCCGGCAGGCTGATCCTGTGGGTGACGCTCGGGCTCGCGGTGCTCGCCGCCGGGCTGGTGTCGGCGTTCGCCGAGCAGGCCCAGGCCGTGGCCAGGACCCGGCCGCTGAGCCGGATCGGGCTGCCGCTGCGGCTGGCGATCCTCATCCCGGTGCTCGCCGTCGGCGTCGAGGGGCTGAACAACACCCCGCACCCGGAGGTCCCCCGGCCGCCGGCCGCGCTGCACGGCGCACAGGGGCCGCTGATGATCCTGCCCAGCGACCACTTCACCGATGAGAACGCGATGCTCTGGTCGACGGACGGTTTCCCGAAGATGGTGAACGGCGGGAGTGCCTTCCCGCCGGCGCTCCAGGAGCAGATCCGTCAGGCCACGTACAGCTTCCCGGACGCGTCCAGCGTGGACCAGCTGCGGCGGCTCGGCGTGAAGACCGTGATCGTCCTGCCGGAACGCCTGCCCGGTACCCACTGGGAGGGCGCGGACAAGCGGCCGGCCGAGGGTGTCGACCTGCGGGAAGGGCCGGACGGGGCACTGATCTTCACCCTGTGAGTACCCGTCAGGAAGAGATCTTTTCCAGCAACGGCGCCGCGGGCTCGGCAGTCTCGCGGCGCCGGAAGCGGTCGAGCAGGCGCGGAATCCAGTCCGCGTCTGGCGCCCGGTCGAGCACGCCGCCGTCCGGGTCGTCGCCGTAGGTCTGCCGGACCACGTCGCGCTCCGGCCGGAGGATGTCGCGGACGACCAGTCCACACAGGACGGCCACGGTGATCCACCGGGCAGAGGACGACAGCACGAACACCCATTCGGGGAAGATCGGCTTCGCGCCGCTCGCCATCAGCATTTCGCCGTAGAAGGCGATGAAGTAACAGAACTCCGCTGCCTGCCAGGCCAGGAATGCCCCCCAGCGCGGCCGGGCGAGGACGGCCAGCGGCAGCAGCCACAGCACGTACTGCTGCGACCAGACCTTGCCCGTCAGCAGGAAAGCCGCCACCACCAGGAACGCCACCTGGGCCAGCCGTGGCCGGCGCCGCGCGAGGAAGATCAGCGCGGCGATGGCGGCGCAGCACAGCACGAAGAAGACGCCGTACGCCATGTTCAGGGCCGGGATGTCCGCGCCGAGCCTCTGGAACCAGGGCAGCCCGTACTGGTCGCCGCCGCGCGGGAAGTGCGCGCCGATGTACCAGAAGGTGCCCCAGTCGATCGGCCTGGTCTGGTTGAGGTCGAAGAACCGCTGCCAGGACTCCGGCCACAGGATCGCGACCGGCAGGTTGATCGCGAGCCACACGCCGAGCGCTGTGCCCGCCGTGACCAGCACCGGCCCGAGCCGCCTGGCCCGGATCGCCAGCAGGATCAGCGGGCCGAGGATCAGCATCGGATAGAACTTGGCCGCGACGGCCAGGCCGAGCAGGACCCCGGCGGCGACCGGCTGCCTGCGGCCCCAGTAGTACAGCGCGCCGGCCGTCAGGCAGATGACGAACAGGTCCCAGTTGACGGTGGCTGTGACCAGCATGGCCGGGGCGACGGCGATCATCGCGATGTCCCACGGCCGTCGTTTGCGCATCGCCAGCATGATCGCGATGGCGGCGACCCCGAAACAGCCCAGCACGATCGCGTTGAGGTTGTAGAAGGCCATGCCCTGGTTCAGGGCCGGATTGGCCACACCCCACGCGTGTACCGGCAGGCCCAGCGCCCCCATGAACACCCCGGTCAGCACCGGGTACTCGACGGGGTGGTCCTTGTACGGCACCGCGCCGTCACTGAGCCGCTCGGCGTAGTAGAGCGCGAGCACATCGGTGTAACAAGCCTGCTTGTACTGCTTGTGGTTGACCCACGTGCCGCTGTCCATGCAGGGCGCCTTCTGCACCCAGTTGAGGGCGATCACGAGGCAGGCGAGGGCGAGCACGACCCGGACCGGCGTCCAGAACCGGTCCGGGCGGGGCGCGGCGGCATGCTCGCCGCGCGGCCCGCCCAGCAGCTGGCTCAGGCCCCGGATGAACCCGTCAGTCCGGGCCGGGCTGACCGTATCGTGATCCTCGTCGCGCATGAGGGCATCCTGCCGCATGACGGCGCCCGATGGTGAGAGGTCAGCCGCTCGTGCGCCGGAAATCCAGCAGCGGCCCGACCGCGCCCTCCACCCGCGCTGGCGGTGGCGTGGCCGGCCCGGTCGGCCGGGGTACCGGCGTCGGGTTCACCACCTCCTGACCACCGGTCTCGCACGTGATGCCGGGGATGCAGAAGCCACCACCGTTGCCGTTCCCGTGACCATTGCCGTTGCCGTTGGCGCCGGGGATGGCGGGTGTGGCGGGCGGCGAGGACTTCGGTACACCGTTGCCCTTCTTGTCCTCGTCACCGATGTTCTTCGGCGGGTTGAACTTGGCAGCCTTGTCCGTAGCCTTGATCGCTTTGTAGGCCGGGTTGACCTCGTAGGCCTTGTCCATGAAGGCCTTGAAGATCGAGCCGGGGACCGCAGAGCCGTACATCTGCGCGCCAAGGCCAGGGAAGCCCTTCTCTCCAGGGTTCTTGCCGTCCTTGTTGCCCTTGACTAGGGCAACGCGCTCCTTCTTCGAGCCCACCCACACCGACGTCGCGATCTGCGGCGTGTACCCGGCGATCCACACGTCACCGTTGTATTCGGCCTTGTCACCGCCGCCGAGCTCCCACGTACCGGTCTTGGCGGCGTACGGGCGGTTGCCGGCCAGGTTGCCGCCGGCCTGGTCGAACTTCACGCCGGTCAGGATGTTGGTCAGCACGTCGGCCTGGGCCGGTTCCATGAGCTTCTTGGACGGCGGGATGTTGGTGGCCTTGTCGTCGTAGATGGTCTTCTTCTTGTCGTCGAGCACCTTGGTCACGAAGTGCTGCTTGACGGCAACGCCGTGGTTGGCGAACGTCGCGAAGCCCGCCGAGTGCTGGAGCACCGTGACCGGGTACTGGCCGATGCCCACCTCGTAGTAGAAGCTGCTCGGCGCGAGATCCGCCGCCTGGTACTGCATCATGTCGATGATCGCGTTGCCGTCCCTGGGCTGCGGCGGCTGCATGTACCTGATGCCGGCGTCACGCATCACCCCGACCACCTTGTCCGGCTTCAGTTCCTCCACCAGCGCGTAGAACGGCGTGTTCAGCGACTGCACGGTCGAATCCTTCAGGGTGCACGCCGTGCCGCAGCCGGGCGTTCCACCCGCGTTGCGGACTGGGTTGCCCCTGGCCTTGGTCCGCTGAGTAGCGGGGAAGTCCTTCGGTGACGTGCCGTCCCAGATCGAGTCGGGCCGGTAGTTGTTCTTGATCGCCTCGGCGAGCACGAAGACCTTGGCCGTCGAGCCCGGTGAGTGGAAGCCCTCGCCCTCGATCTGGCCCTTCGAGTTGCGGCGGTAGCCGGCGTAGTCGCTGCCAGCGCCCTCCGGGCCGCCGTAGTAGGCCAGCACACGCCCGGAACTCGGCTCTGTGGCGACCATCGCGGCCTGGATCCGGGGGTCCTGCCCGTTGAGCGGCATGCCCTTCTCGGTGCTCGACGCCGCCTTCTCGGCCTCGGCTTGCAGCCCGGTGTCGATCGAGGTGTAGATCGAGTAGCCGCCGGTCGACAGGTCCGACTTCGCGATGCCCTGCCGCTTGAGCTCGGCCATCTCTTCCTTGACGTACTTCACGACCTGGTAGACCGGCTTCTTCCAGAACTCGCCGACCAGCTTCGGCGGGCCGATCTTCTTGAAGGTGTCCTCCCACTTGTAGGCCGCGCGCTTCTCCGGGGTGATGGCCTTGGTCTCCACCAGGGAGTCCATGACGTACACCCAGCGGTCGCGGACCCGCTCCGGATTCTCGGTGGGCTCGTAGTAACCGCCGGGGCTCTTCACCTGGAGGGCGATCACGGCGGCCTCGTCGTACTCCAGCTTCGCGGCGTCCTTGCCGAAGTAGGCCTGGGCTGCCGACTGGACACCGCTGGCGCCCCGGCCGAAGTCCACAGTGTTCAGGTAGAAGCCGAGGATCTGGTCCTTGCTGTACTGCTGGTCCAGCTTCATCGCGATCGCGGCCTCTTTGGCCTTACGCGTGTACGAGGAGTCCTGGCTCAGGTTGGCCGCGATCCGCGCGTACTGCTGGGTGATGGTCGAGGCGCCCTGCTGGTCGCCGCCCGTCACGTTGTTCCAGAAGGCGCGGAGCATGCCCTTGAAGTCGACGCCGGAGTTCTTGTAGAACGACCGGTCCTCGGCGGCGATCATCGCGTCCTTCATCGGCTGCGAGATGGCCGCGAAGTCGACGACGGTCCGGTTCTCCTCGCCGATCTGGCCGATCATCGTCTTGCCGTCGGAGGCGAAGATCCGGGTGATCTGGGCGAGCGCCACCTGGTCGGGCAGCGGGACGGTCGTGAAGTAGTACGTGCCGCCGATCGAGCCGAGGCCGAGCAGCATCAGGATCACCACGATCAGGGCGACCAGGCGTTTACGGCGCTTGCGCTTCTTCAGCTTCTTCGGGTCGATCGGGCGCTTGCCCTTGACGGCCTTGACCTCGTCGAGGTTCACCGGGGCCGCGCCGGCCACGGAGGCGCGGCCTGCCACGGGCGCAGGCTGCCCGGCGTTGCCGGAGTCCATCACGTCCCACGCGGCATCCTGCGGCGGGGGCGGGGACACGGAGGCGCGGCCGACGGTCGCGCGGCCGCTCGCTGCCGGTGGCGGCGGTGGCTGCTGGCCGTAGCCGGGGGGGTCCTCGTCCGGCCGGGACGGTCGAAGGCCGGGCACCGAGGCCCGGCCAGTGGGACGTTCCGGGGGATAGTCAGACATTCCTCACACCAACTCGGTCTCGAGCCCGGCCTTGCCGAGCAGATACTGCTCCACCAGGTGATTCCAGCCGCATCCCTGGCACACCTCGACCACGTACACCGTGAACTCGCGGTACGTCTTCGCCAGGATGGCCAGCTCGCTCAGCCGCCGGGCCTGCCCCGCCGACTGCTTGAGCTCGTCACCGTAGATGTAGTGCACGTTGGTCAGCTTTTCCCGCCGGCACACCGGGCATCGGACTTCGGTGGCCTCGCCGTGGAAGCGCGCGGCGGTCTTCAGGTACGGCGAGGCGTCACAGACCTCCCACGTGCCGACCCTGGTCGCGTACAGCTCACGCAGGAGTGCTCGCCGCTGGAGCGAGTAGTCCACCACCTGACGCTGGGTACGCATGGAACCGAGGGTAGCGGCCGGATCTGGCAGGGGCGAGGGGCCGCTTGCCCTCAGCTATCGGCGAGAGCTACCGTTACGATGTATCGAGCCGATACATCGGAGCTGTCCGATCTTGTTGGACGGCACGCCGGATCAGTGGACGAGCGGAGCGAAGGAGGCGGCGAATGCTCGAACTCGCCATCCTCGGCCTGCTGCACGAGTCGGCGATGCACGGCTATGAGCTGCGCAAACAGCTCGCCCTGAAGGTCGGGGCCTTCCGTGCGGCGATCAGCTACGGCTCGCTGTATCCGACGCTGCGCCGCCTCCAGGCGGCCGGCTGGATCACCGAGGAAACCGACCCGGAAGAAAAAGCGGCACTCGTCGGCCGGCGCAGCCGCGTGGTCTACAAGATCACGGCGGAGGGCAAGGAGAGGTTCCAGGACCTGCTCGCCGGGGCCGGCCCCGACACGTATGACGACGAGGGGTTCGGCGTCCACTTCGCGTTCTTCGCGCGGACCGACCCGGCGACCCGGCTCCGGATCCTCGAGGGCCGCCGCCGCAGGGTCGAGGAGCGCCGCGAGGGGCTCCGCGAGACCCTCCACCGGGCCGCCGAGCGGCTCGACGCCTACACGGAGGAGCTCCAGCGGCACGGCCTCGACTCGGCTGAGCGCGAGGTCCGCTGGCTGGAGGAGCTGATCGCCCACGAGCGGGCCGGGCGGGGGCCGTCCGTGACCGTGGCTGACCACGTCCAGCAGGCAGAAGAACAGACCAAAGAAGAGAACCAATGATTGAAGGAGGCAGCGCGATGGGCTCCGTACGTGTAGCCATCGTCGGTGTCGGCAACTGCGCGTCGTCCCTGGTGCAGGGCGTCGAGTACTACCGCAGCGCCGACCCCGCTGAACGAGTACCTGGCCTGATGCACGTGAAGTTCGGCGACTACCACGTCGCGGACGTGGAGTTCGTGGCCGCGTTCGACGTGGACGCCAAGAAGGTCGGGCGTGACCTGGCCGAGGCGATCGTCGCCAGCGAGAACAACACCATCAAGCTGTGCGACGTGCCGCCGACCGGCGTGAGCGTGCTCCGTGGCCCGACGCACGACGGCCTGGGCGAGTACTACCAGGAGATGATCGAGGAGTCTGACGAGGCGCCGGTCGACGTGGCCGCCGCCCTGCGTGAGGCTCGCGCCGACGTCGTCGTGGCGTACCTGCCGGTGGGTTCCGAGGTCGCGGCGAAGTTCTACGCCCAGGCCGCGATCGACGCGGGCTGTGCCTTCGTCAACGCCCTGCCGGTCTTCATCGCCTCCGACCCCGAGTGGGCGCAGAAGTTCACCGACGCCGGCCTCCCGATCGTCGGCGACGACATCAAGTCGCAGGTCGGCGCGACCATCGTGCACCGCGCGCTGGCGAAGCTGTTCGAGGACCGCGGTGTGGAGCTGCTGCGCACGTACCAGCTCAACTTCGGCGGCAACATGGACTTCATGAACATGCTGGAGCGCAAGCGGCTCCAGTCGAAGAAGATCTCGAAGACCCAGTCGGTCACCTCGCAGATCCCGCACGAGATGCGCGGCTCCGACGTCCACATCGGACCGTCGGACCACGTGCCGTGGCTGGACGACCGCAAGTGGGCCTACATCCGGCTCGAGGGCCGCTCGTTCGGCGACACCCCGCTGAACGCCGAGCTCAAGCTGGAGGTCTGGGACTCGCCGAACTCGGCCGGTGTCATCATCGACGCCGTCCGGGCCGCGAAGATCGCCAAGGACCGTGGCATCGGCGGCCCGATCCTGTCGGCGTCGAGCTACTTCATGAAGTCCCCGCCGGTCCAGTACAGCGACCACGACGCGCACCAGTCGGTCGAGGACTTCATCAACGGCAAGATCGAGCGTTAGCCAGTACTGACGCATCGTCTGCAAGGGCCGTACCCGCCACGGGTGCGGCCCTTTGCCATACCGTGATCCTCCGCCGGTGCAAGGTTCCTGTGGCCTCCGCGCGTACTGAACCGTGAGGAGGTGGACGTGGAGCCGAGTGCTGAGGCCGAGTTCACGCGGTTCGTGACCGAGCGGGGGGCGTCGCTGCTGCGGATCGGGTACGCGCTGACCGGCAGCCGGGCCGCCGCTGAGGATCTGGTGCAGACCGCGCTGGCCAAGACGGCGCTGAAATGGCGCAGGCTGGACCGCCGGGGCGTGGACGCCTACGTGCGGCAGGTCATGTACCACGAGCACGTGTCCTGGTGGCGCCGGCTGCGCAACCGGCGGGAGACCACGGTGCCGGAGCTGCCGGAGACGGCGCTGCCGGACGGTACGGACGCGACGGCGCTGCGGCTCGTGCTGACCGAGGCGCTGCGGAGACTGCCGCCACGGCAGCGCGCGGTGATCGTGCTGCGGTACCTCGAAGATCTCAGCGAGCATCAGGTGGCCGAGCGGCTGGGCTGCTCGACGGGCACCGTGGCGAGCCAGGCCTCGCGGGCGCTGACGAAGCTGCGGACGGCGATGGAGGGTGTGGCATGAGCCGGGACAACGACCGCGAGTTCGAGATCGTGCTGCGGGAGACGCTGGAGGGCTTCGACGGCACGCAGCCGCCGGTGGAGCTGGCCAGCCGGGCGCTCGGGCAGAGCAGGCGGATCCGGCGGGCCAGGCGGCTGGCGACGGGCGCGGCGCTGCTGGCGGCCGTCGCGGCGTGCGTCGTGCCGTACAAACTGATGCAGGAGATGAAGGCCCCACAGCAGCGGCCGGCCGCGACGAGCCAGGCCACGTCGCTTCCTGGGCCTGCTCTTTCGCCCGGCACCGGCCCGCAGCTGGACCGCTTCCAGATCGAGGACGGGGCGTGGGAGATCGGTGGCTGGCGCGCCGCCGGCTGGTCCAGCGACGATCCGGCACAAAACTCCATTGTGTACCTTCCGGCGGAGAAGTCCTACCTTCGCGTGCCCTACATGGGTGCCCGCCGTTCGCCAGCTGGCTCCGAGATCGCCGTGTACGGCTCGGGTGCGCGGCCGGGTGAGCTCAGTGGGTTCCTCGACCCGGCGACCAGCCAGGTCCGGTGGATGTCGAGCACTGCGCTGATGGACGCCACCTGGTCGCCCGACGGCAAGCGCCTGCTGGTCAGCTCCCTCCGGGGGCCGACGGGAACGTTCTCGATCGTCGACCCGGTGACACTGGAGTCGCGGCAGTTCAAGGTGACCGTCCCCTGCGCCCGGCTGTGCCGTTTCTTCTGGCACCCGAACGGCAGGGACGTGGTGGTCACTGCGACCACGCCGAGCCGCGAGCCGCTCGGCATCGACGTGTTCCCGACCGACCAGGGCCCCGAGCCGAAGGCGAAGACCCGGCTGCCGGTGAAGGCCTACGTCGAGGACGGCACGGCGTGGTCACCCGACGGGAAGTACGTCGTCGCCAACTCCGAACCGGACGGGAAGCCGATGGTGTACGAGGTGGCGACCGGCAGTCCCGTCGCGGCGGTACCAGGGCAGAAAGCCCTGACGACGTACTGGATCGACAACGCCACGTACCTGACCTTCAGCCGCAACGACGACGGCCACGGCCGCTACACCGCCCACCGCGTCGACGGCACCCCGACCGGCCTGTCGAAGGTGCTGCCCGCCGAGTTCGCGTGGCTCAGTCCCGTACCGCTGGAGAAGGCCGGGTGACCTGGGTCATCGGCTGCGGGACAGCGGGATCTTGCACCGGTGCCTTACCTTGGTGGATGTGGGTTTAGCGACGCTGATCTTCCTCATCATCGGAGGGTTCAGCGTGCTTTTCCTGCTCGTGGCTCTTCTGGGCAGTGAGGTACACCTCGGGCACAGCGACTTCGGCGGCTGGTTCAGCCTGCCGGCGCTGGCCGGGTTCACCGGGGCCTTCGGTTTCGGCGGCGCCATCGCCGCCGAGCTGACCCCCGGGCAGGGCATGGACGGACTGATCGGCGCTGTGGCAGGTGTGGCCGTGGCGATCCCGGTCGGCTGGCTGGCCGGGCGTCTCGTCCGGGCCGCCAAAGACATGAAAACCGACTCGACCCTGACCACCGGGCACCTGATCGGCTCGACCGGCACGGTGCTCACCCCTCTCGCCCACGGGCGGTACGGGGAGGTCAGGCTGGAGATCGGTGGACAGGTCATGCGGCTCAACGCCCGATCGGACCAGCCGCTGCCCCGCGGCGCGTCGATCCTCGTGATCGACACCGTCAGCCCGACCTGCGTGCAGGTCGAACCCACCCCGCAGTACTTCTCCAAGGAAGGTCAATGACTCCCCTCGTTTTCGCGATTTCCGGCGCCGCCGTCCTGCTGATCCTGGTCGTCCTGTTCATCCTGTCCCGGATCAAGGTGGCAGGCCCCAACGAGGCCTTCATCGTCACCGGGCGCAAGGGCAAGGCCACCACGGCCGCCGACGGCACCACCGTCACCGACATGTCCGGCCAGAAGGTCGTCATGGGCGCGTCCGTGTTCGTGATGCCGGTCGTCCAGCAGCTCTACGTGCTGGACCTGTCCTCCCGCGAGATCCCGGTGTCGATCACCGCCGCGGTGAGCAAGCAGGGCATCCGGTGTGACGCCGACGCCGTCGCCATCGTCAAGGTCGGCGGTACTGCCGACGCGATCCGCCCGGCCGCCCAGCGGTTCCTGCACCAGCAGGACAAGATCGCCGACTTCACGGCGCAGGTGCTGGCCGGTGCGCTCCGCTCGATCGTCGGCCGGCTGACCGTCGAGGAGATCATCCGTGACCGGGCGGCCTTCGCTGCCGAGGTCGCGGAGGAGGTCGAGAACACGCTGTCCCACCAGGGTCTCGTGCTCGACGCCTTCCAGCTGGAGGACATCCGCACCGCCGGCTCGTACCTGGAGGACCTGGGCAGGCCCGAGGCCGCCCGCGTGCTCCAGACCGCGGCCATCGCCGAGGCGCAGGCCCGGCAGACCGCCGAGCAGGAGCGGATGAAGGCCGAGGAGGCCATCGCCGAGGCCCAGCGGAACCTGGCGCTCAAGCAGGCCGAGGTCCAGGCCGAGATCGACGCGGCGAAGGCCAAGTCGGCCGCGGCGGGCCCGCTGGCCGAGGCCGAGCGGCAGCAGGCGATCCTCACGGAGCAGCAGAAGGTCGCCGAGCGCAACGCCGAGCTCAAGGAACGCGAGCTCAACACCGAGGTCCGCAAGCCTGCCGACGCCGCGCGGTACAAGCTGGAGCAGGAAGCGGAAGCGGCCAAGAACGCCAAGATCATGGAGGCGGACGCCGAGCGGCAGGCCGCCATCGCCCGCGCCCAGGCCGAGGCGGAGACCGCCCGGCTGACCGGTGAGGGTGAGAAGTCCCGCAGGGCCGCGCTCGCCGAGGCCAACGCGATCGAGGGCGCCAAGGAGGGTGAGGCCGAGAAGTTCCGCCGGCAGGCCATCGCCGACGCCGTCGAGCGCGAGGGTGCCGCCGAGGCCTCGGCGATCCTCGCCAAGGGCCAGGCTGAGGCGGCCGCGATGGAGCAGAAGGCCGAGGCGTTCGCCCGATACGGCCAGGCTGCCGTCCTCGACCTGCTGGTCAAGGTGCTGCCGGAGGTCGTCAAGGAAGCCTCGGCCCCGATGGGCTCGATCGACAAGCTGACCGTGATCTCCACGGACGGCGCGTCCGCGCTGACCAAGACCGTCGCGTCGAACGTCGCGCAGGGCCTCCAGCTCGGCACGGACCTGACCGGCATCGACCTGGCTGGCCTCCTGGGCAGGCTGGGCGGCGCCGCCGAGCTGCTCGGCGGGTCCTCGCAGCCGGAGCTGGCCGAGACCGACAAGAAGTAGCGACACGCCGAAGCGCCCGGTACCTGTCCAGGTGCCGGGCGCTTCCGCGTCGACACGACCGGCGGGGCACGGCCTACACTCGGCGGGTGGTTGCCAGGCATGAGCTACGCGCTGTTATGTCCCGACGGGGCTTCCGGCGGCTGCTCGGTGTCCGGCTGAGCAGTCAGGTCTCCGACGGGATCTTCCAGGCCGCGATCGGCGGGGCCGTGCTGTTCAACCCGCAGCAGGCGGCCAGCCCGTTGGAGATGGCCACCGGCTTCGCGATCCTGCTCCTGCCGTACTCGTTCATCGGCCCGTTCGTCGGCGTCTTCCTCGACCGGTGGAGCCGCCGCAACATCATGGTCGTGGCGAACCTGACCAGGGCACTGCTGATCATCCCGATCGCCGGGCTGGTGTGGGCGGGGGACACGAAGAGCGCGGCGGCCGGGCTGCTGGCCTTCGGGGTGATCGCGATCAACAGGTTCTTCCTGGCCTGCCTGTCGGCGTCCCTCCCGCACGTCGTCGAGGACGAACGCCTCGCGACTGCCAACGCCGTCGCCAACACGCTCGGCACGGTCGCCTACACGTCGGGCCTGGCCACGGCCGTGGCGCTGATCGGCGTGGTGGGGGCGAAGGACCACGGGTACGGCGTCATCGCCCTGACGGCGCTGATCGGCTACGGGACGTCCTCGTTGCTCGCCCGGCTGTACTACACGAAGCCCGAGCTGGGGCCGGACGACGCCGAGCGGCCCTCGTCCACTGTGGCCGCTGCTGCCGCCGACACGGTACGGGGCATGGTGCGCGGGGCCAAGCACCTGTTCGCCCGGCGGCCGGCCTTCTACGCCCTCCTCGCGCAGGGCGGGGCCCGTGGCATCTACGGGCTGCTCACGATCGCCATGCTGCTGTTCGCCAAGACGCTCAGCCACGACAAGCAGTTCCTCGCTGGCGTGTTCATCTCGGGCATGATCGGGGCGCTGGTCGCCGCCGCGATCACCCCGGCGGCCAGCCGGAAGATCGGCGGGGCACGCTGGCTGGCCGCGCTGCTGGCCGCCAACGCGGTGATCGTGCCGATCCTCGCCTGGGGGTTCCAGGAGGCGCCGCTGCTGATGGCGGTGTTCCTGCTGAACGTGGGCTCGATGGGCGCGAAGATCGTTGTCGACACGGCGCTCCAGCACGAGTGCGCCGACGAGTACCGGGGCCGGGTGTTCAGTGTCAACGACACCGCGTTCAACGTGCTCTACGTCGGCGGGCTGTTCGTCGGGGCGTACACGCTGCCGGTGAGCGGGAAGTCGACCGGGATGGTGCTGGCCGTGGCCGCCGGGTACGCGCTGCTGGCCTGCTGGTACACGCTGGTGTCGCGGAAGACGACCGTCAGGGTTTGACGGCGAGCCGCTCGAAGACGGCCTTGTGGCCCGGCTCGGACAGCGTCAGGGTGGTCCGCTGGCAGTCGGCTTCGAGGGGTGCGCTCGACGCGCCGATCGGGCCGGAGCTGACCTGCTGGCCGTCCACTGTGATCTTCTCGGTGGCGTCGGCGGTCAGTCCGGTGAAGTGGAGCTTGCCGCCTTCGAGGCGGACGGAGTAGATGACCTTGCCCGTCCGGTACACACTGATCTGGTGTTTTGTGGTTTTCCCGGTGTAGGTGACGCCCTGGCCGTAGTCCATGATTTCCCGGCCGGAGCTGAAACGTAGCGTGCGACCCGCACCACTGAGGGTGACTGGACCGTCGCCGGCCACGGCGCTCTGGGCGGTGTAGGAGACCTCGCGCCACTGGCCACGCAGGCAGTTGTCGATCTGGGCGTTCAGCACCTCTGGCTCGTCGCGGCTCGCGGCCAGGCTCAGCCCCGTGACGGCGAACAAGGCCGAGGCTGCGAGCAGGATCAGGGCACGGCGCATGTCCCGACGGTAGCTGGCTGCCCAGTCAGGGCTCGCGCGCCACCCCGGGACAGTGAAGAATCTGGGCCATGCAGCCGTATGCCCCTCCGCCGCCGCCCCGGAAAAACCTGGCCGTGCCGCTCGCCTTCACGTTCGCCGCGGGTGTGGTGTGCACGCTGGTGCTGGTCGTCGCGGTCGTTTTCGTGTGGAACGCACGAGATGGCCTGCCCAAGACCACCGGCAACGGACAGCAGATCTCGTCAGCGCCCACCGGAAACGGTGGCTGCGAATGGCGGACAGTCGTCACCCAGTCCGGCAGGAAGGCAACCCAGCCCCAGGCCGTTGAGGCGCGGGTGATGACCGCTTCCATCGGCACGAATCTGGGCACCATCACCATTTCTTTGTACGGGGACCGCGCACCGTGCACAGTGGCCTCGTTCCGCAGCCTGTCGCAGCAGGGTTACTACAACGGGGTGGCCTGCCACCGGGTCACCACCGACGCGACGATGGCGATGGTCCAGTGTGGTGACCCGGCCGGCGACGGCAGGGGCGGCCCCGGCTACGAGTACAACGACGAGAACCTGCCCTCCGGCACCGACCGGCCGTACCCGCGCGGAATCCTCGCGATGGCCAACAGCGGGCCGAACACCAACGGCTCGCAGTTCTTCATCCTCCAGGCCGACGCGACAGCACTCGGGCCGAACTACACCGTCTTCGGCGAGGTCACCAACGGGATGTCCATCGTGGACAAGGTGATCGAGGGCGGGCACGACAACAGCAGCGCGGGCGGGGGCGGCAAGCCGAAGGAACAGCTGGCCTTCACGACCGTGGTGGTCCCCTAAGCGGAGAGGCCCTGGTCCTTGGCCCAGGCGCGCAGCTCGGCCTCCGCCTCGTCCCGGTCCAGCGGGCCGCGTTCGAGGCGGAGTTCCTTGAGGTGACGCCAGGCCCGCCCGACCAGCGGGCCGGGCGGCAGCCCGAGCAGCTCCATGATCGCGTTGCCGTCGAGGTCCGGCCGCACCCGGGCCAGGTCCTCCTCGGCGGCGATCCGGGCGATCCGCTCCTCGAGCATGTCGTAGGTCGACGACAGCTGCGCCGCCTTCCGCCTGTTCCGGGTCGTGCAGTCCGAGCGGACGAGCTTGTGCAGGCGGGGCAGCAGCTCGCCGGCGTCGGTCACGTACCGGCGGACCGCCGAGTCCGTCCACTCGCCCCGGCCGTAGCCGTAGAACCGCAGGTGCAGGAAGACGAGCTGGTTGACGGCCGCGATGACGTCCTTCGGGTACTTCATCGCCTTCAGCCGGGAGCGGGTCATCCGGGCGCCGACCACCTCGTGGTGGTGGAAGGACACCCGCCCGTCGCCCTCGATGGCCTTGGTGTCGGGCTTGCCGATGTCGTGCAGCAGCGCGGCGAGCCGCAGGATCAGGTCCGGCCCGTCCTCTTCGAGCGCGACGGCGTTGCTGACGACGGTCAGCGTGTGCTCGTAGACGTCCTTGTGCTGGGCGTGCTCGTCGATCGCCATCCGCAGCCCCGGCAGCTCCGGCATGAACCGCTCGGCCAGGCCGGTGCCGACCAGCAGCCGCAGCCCGGCGATCGGGTCGGCCCCGCAGAGCAGCTTGCTGAACTCGTCACGGATCCGCTCGGCGGTGATCCGGTCGAGGTCGGTGGCCATCCGGGTCATCGCGTCCCTGACCTCCGGCGCCACCGCGAACCGCAGCTGCGCGGCGAACCGGGCGGCGCGCAGCATCCGCAGCGGGTCGTCGCCGAAGGACAGCTCCGGCGCGCCCGGCGTCCGGATCACCTTCGCCGCCAGGTCACCGAGCCCGTCGAACAGGTCGGTGAACTCGTGGCCGGGCACGGACACGGCCATCGCGTTGATCGTGAAGTCCCGGCGCATCAGGTCGTCGGCGAGCGTGGTGCCGTACTGGACCTGCGGGTTACGGCTGACCCCGTCGTACGATTCGGCACGGTATGTCGTGATCTCCACGCGGAAGCCGTGCTTGCTCGCGCCGATCGTCCCGAACTCGCGGCCCGTCTCCCATATCGACTCGGCCCAGCCCCTGAGCAGGCCGATCGTCTGCTCCGGGTGCGCGTCGGTCGCGAAGTCGAGGTCATCGCCGAGCCTGCCGAGCAGCGCGTCACGCACCGACCCGCCCACCAGGTGCAGCTCGTGCCCTGCGCCGGCGAATCTGCGGCCCAGGTCGTCGGCCACAGGTGAGATCCGCAGCAGCTCGGCTACTGCGGACTTCTGCGCCTCGGTGAGCTGCTGGGCCTCGGCGTTCTTCTGGGCTTCCGTGAACTCCTGGGCCCGGGTGAACTCCTGGGTCCCGGTGAGCTCGCGGTCGCCGGCGCGGTTCTCAGACATGGTTGGTCCAGGGTAGTCCGGGTGATCCTGGTACCGGGCCCCTGGGTGCGGCTGCTCTCCCGGCTGGGCGGACGTCCACCGGACGCCGCAACGGGCTAGGGTCGGTGACATGAGGCAGCCGGACCCCGACGCTACTGTGATCCTGCCGGTGGTACCGGAGGCCGACCCCGACGCGACGCAGCTCCTGCCGACCGTCCCCGCCGCACCCAGGGCGCAGGAGAAGAGCATCGGCCGGTCGAGTGCCGCGATGGCGCTGGGCAGCCTCGTCAGCCGGGCGACCGGGTTCCTCCGCACCATGCTGATCACGGCGGCGCTCGGTAGCGCCGTCGGTAACGCGTACACGAACGCGACCCTCTTCCCCGGCATGGTCTACGAGCTGCTGCTCGGCGGCGTGCTGTCCAGCGTGCTCGTGCCACTGATCATCCGGGCCCGCGACTCCGACGACGACCGGGGCGAGGCGTACACGCAGCGGCTGCTGACCGGCTCTGTCCTGTTCCTGGCCGCCGCGACCGTGCTGGCCGTCGCGTGTGCCCCGCTGCTGGCCCGGGCGGTCGCCGACCCGGCCAACGTGGAGCTGACGACCCGCTGGGCGTACCTGATCCTGCCCACGATCTTCTTCTACGGCCTGGCCGCCCTGTTCGCCGCCGTGCTGAACACGCGCGGCAGCTTCGCGGCGCCGATGTGGGCGCCGATCCTGAACAACCTGGTCATCTGCCTGGCTGCCACCCTGGTGATCGTCCTGCTGAACAGCAAGCCGACCCTCATCGACGTACCGGACTGGGTCGTCCTGGTGCTCGGCCTCGGCACCGCGCTCGGCATCGTCGTCCAGGCCGTCTCGCTGATCCCCGCGCTGCGCAAGGTCGGGTTCAGGTGGCGCTGGCGGTTCGACCTGCGGGCGCTCCGGCTGCGCGAGATCGGCAGGCTGGGCGGCTGGATGGTCTGCTACGTGCTGGTCAGCCAGATCGGCGTGATCGTGGTCAACAAGCTGGCCAACTTCTCCGGTGCGCAGGGTGAGGCCGGCAGCCTGATCTACAACAACGTGTACCTGCTGATGATGATGGCCCACGGGATCATCGCGGTGTCGATCCTGACCGCCCTCATGCCCCGGATGAGCACCTCTGCAGCCGCCGGCCGGTACGCGGACGTGGCCGCCGACCTCTCCCGGGGCACCCGCCTCGTGATCGTCATGCTCGCCCCGGTCTCCGTCCTGTACCTCGTGCTGAACGTGCCGATCGCCATCACGCTGTTCAAGCTGAACAACTTCACCACCTCCGACGCTCTCGCGACCGGCGTGGTGATGGCCGGCGCGGCGTTCGCGCTGATCCCGTTCGCGGTCAGCCAGCTCCAGACCTTCGCCTTCTACGCCATGCCGGACACCCGGACGCCCGCCCTGATCAACATCCCGGTCGTGGCGGTGCGCTGCCTGGTCAGCATCGGTTTCAAGGTGCTGCTGCCGGTCGGCATCCTCGGTTTCGGCCTCATGATCGGCAACGCGGTGTCGTTCCTGCTCGCTGCGGCGCTGTGCGGCTGGCTGCTGCGCAAGCGCCTCGGCCCGCTCGGCTCCCGCGACATCGCCATCACCTCCGGCAAGGTCCTCGCCGCCGCCGTCGCCGCAGCGATCCCCGGGTTCCTGCTGGTCTTCCTCATGGACCCGGCCGACGGCGGCAAGCTCTACAACATCCTGGTCCTGGCCCTGGGTGGTGCGGTGATCGGCGGCGTGTACCTGGCAGTCGCCCACGTCCTGCGCATCACGGAGGTCACCGAGGCGATCGGCATGGTCCGCCGCAAGCTGGGCCGCTGAGCAACCGGTACTCGTACCTGTTCCTCAGCGGCGGCGCTTGGCCGTGCCGAAGATCGAGCGGGTGATCTCCCTGCCGATCGTCGACGCCGCCGAGCGCAGGAAGCTCTTCACCGCGCTCGATCCCATCACCTGCTCGACCATGCCCGGCTCTGGCTTCGGCTCACGCTTTGGCTTGTCCTCAGTGGAGGGTGCCGGGGTCGTGACGCGGGCGGCGAGCTTCTCGTAGGCGGACTCGCGGTCGATCGGCTCCGCGTACTTCGGGTACAGCGGCGAACCCTTCACTGTGGACTCCAGCGTCTCGGCCGGGGCCGGGGCCATCAGCGACTGCGGAGCGCGGAGTTTCGTCCACGCGACCGGGGTCGGCGCGCCCTTCTCGGAGAGGACGGTGACGACGGCCTCCCCGGTACCGAGAGTGGTCAGCACCTCCGCCAGGTCGTACTCCGACTTGGGGAACGTCGACACGGTGGCCTTGAGCGCCTTGGCGTCCTCGGGCGTGTAGGCGCGCAGCGCGTGCTGGACGCGGTTGCCGAGCTGGGCGAGGACGTCGGCCGGTACATCCTTGGGAGTCTGGGTCACGAAGAAGATCCCGACACCCTTGGAGCGGATCAGCCGGACGGTCTGCGTGATCGACTCCAGGAAGGCCTTCGAGGCGTCCTTGAACAGCAGGTGCGCCTCGTCGAAGAAGAACACCAGCTTGGGCTTTTCCGGGTCCCCGACCTCGGGCAGCGTCTCGAACAGGTCGGCGACCAGCCACATCAGGAACGTCGAGAACAGCGCGGGCTGCGTGATCACGCCGGGCAGTTCGAGGATCGACACCAGGCCACGGCCGTCGGGCGCGGTGCGCAGCAGGTCGGCCGTCTCGAACTCCGGTTCGCCGAAGAACTGGTCAGCGCCCTTGTCCGCGAAGCCGATCAGCTCGCGGAGCAGCACACCGGCGGTCTGCTTGGACAGGCCACCGAGTTCCTTGAGCGCCGCGCCGCCCTCCTCGCCGGTCAGGTACTGGATGACGGCCCTCAGGTCCTTGAGATCGAGGAGCGGCAGGCCGTTCTTGTCGGCGAAATGAAAGATCAGATTCAGGCTGGATTCCTGTACCTCGCTGAGCCCCAGCACCTTCGCCAGCAGCGTCGGCCCGAAAGCCGTGAGCGTGGCCCGCACCGGGATGCCGGTGCCCTGCCCGCCGAGCGCGTAGAACTCGCACGGGTACCCGGCCGGCTGCCAGTCCTGCCCGATCTCGGCCGCCCGCGCGGTGAGTTTGTCGTTCGTCTCCCCGGGTACAGCCATACCGGAGACGTCTCCCTTGATGTCGGCCAGGAAGACGGGCACACCGGCAGCCGAGAGCTGTTCGGCGATCAGCTGGAGGGTTTTCGTCTTGCCCGTACCGGTCGCCCCGGCCACCAGCCCGTGCCGGTTCAGGACGGCCAGCGGGATCCTGACCTGCGCTGTCGGAACCCCGACTCCGCCGTCCACCAGGGCACCCAGGTCCAGAGTGGGGGTACCGAAGGTGTAGCCGGCGGTGACTTTGTCCACGAGTTCCCCAGTCATGGCCTAAATCCTAGTGATTTGCACCGAATGTCATGGGAGTTAGCGGACATCGATCAACGTCTAAGAACAGATTGCGGCAGACAGGTAAGGTCTGTTTGCTGGCGACCGCATAGGCTGTTGTTGTCCAGCTGGCTGACATCGGAGGGAGCGACGGGTGGCCAAGGTTGACGAGGGTCACGAGAGCCCGGCCGGCGAGAACGCCGGCCCGCTCACGGCCGATCCTTCCGAGGCCCTGGTGGACTCGGCTCCCGAGGCCACGGCCGGTGACCCCGAGGGCGCCGGCGAGCCGGTGAGCGACCTGGGCGCCGAGCTGGTCGCCGGGCTCGACGAGATCACCGCGCCCGGGGAAGAGGCCACCGCCGTCGCGGGGCAGAGCGTGGTCGGCGAGGTGCTCGCCGACCGGTACAAGCTCGAAGAGCACATCAACGACGATCCCGCAGGCCGCCAGATCTGGCGGGGGACGGACATCGTGCTGCGCAGGGCCGTCGCGATGGTCCTGCGGCACCCGGGTGGCGACGCCGCCCTGGAGATGCTCTCCGCCGCCGTGACCGCCAGCCGGGTCGTGCACCCC
Organism: Longispora albida DSM 44784; assembly: GCF_000379825.1. GTDB lineage: Bacteria > Actinomycetota > Actinomycetes > Mycobacteriales > Micromonosporaceae > Longispora > Longispora albida. The sequence continues at coordinate 10,178 of NZ_KB903815.1, read as the reverse complement.
AACCTCGCCGGCGTCTACGACGCCGTGGACGAGGGCGACCGGGCCTACGTGGTCCGGGAGTGGGTCGACGGCCAGTCGCTCCGCCAGCTCCTCGCTGACACGCCACTGGAGCCGCGCCGGGCCGCGATGGTCACGCACGCCATCGCCGACGCCTGCGCGGCGATCCACGAGACCGGTGTCGCCCACGGCAACCTCCACCCCGGCACGGTCCTGATCGGCGACGAGGGCCGGGTCGTGCTCGCCGACGCCCGGGTCACCGACGCCACCTCCCAGGAGCAGGACGTCCGCGCGCTGGGCGCCATCCTCTACTCCGCTCTGACCGGGCACTGGCCGCACGAGTTCGAGGGCGCGAAGCTGCTGCCGGACGCGCTGCGGGTCGACGGCGGCAAGGTCGCCTCCCCGCGCCAGATCCGGGCAGGCGTGCCCGCAGACCTCGACGAGCTGTGCATGCGGCTGCTCGACGACGCCGCCGACGAGAAGCTCCCGGCCGCGGCCGACGTCGCGGCGGAGCTCAGCCGGTTCGGCCCCGCCCCGCTCGACTCGCTGCTCGGCCCGGACAACCCGGTCCGCTTCCCCCGGGTCTCCCCGGCTGCGGTCCGCTCCCGCCGGATCAAGGCCCGCTGGGGCCTGGCCCTGGCAGGCCTGCTGGTCCTCGGCCTGACCGCGTCCCTGGTCGCGATCGCCTGGCCGTCGGCCAAGGAGGAGCCGGTCCAGCCGCAGGCCCAGGCGACCACGCCGAAGACCGCGCCCAGCACCGCACCCACCGTGCTGAAGCTGACTGCGAACCAGGTCAGGATCGTCGACCCGCCCAACGGCGCCCGCGACGAGCTGGAAGGCTCGGAGAAGACCGTCGACGGCAAGCTGGAGACCGGCTGGAAGTCCAGCTGGTATTCGCCGCCGGCCGAGTTCGGCAACATCAAGAAGGGCATGGGCCTGCTGATCAACCTCGGCAAGCCGACGAATGTCAGCTCGGTCGAGGTGCAGTTCGACGCGCCGGGCGCGACGGTCTCGCTCCGGGGCGGCACCGAGGACCCGGGCAGCACCACCGAGGGCGACAGCAAGATCGCCACCGGGTATGCCGACATCGACGGGCCGAAGACGAACGTGCCGGCCCGGGTGCTGTTCAACGGCAAGGAACAGGTGCAGTACCTGCTGATCTGGGTCACCACGCTGCCGTCCATCCCCGGCGGCAAGTACCAGATCGGTGTCCAGGAAGTCACCGTCCGGGTCACGTGACCCGGTTCACGGTATCGGCGGAGTAGGGTGACGCTCGTTCAGCCCAGGCCCATGCCAATGTCTCGGCCTGACCTCCGGGAGGTGAGCGGATCGTGCGCAGCGACGCCGAGCTGCTGACCGCCCACGCGGACGGCGACAAGGGTGCCTTCGCCGAGCTGGTCCGCAGGCACCAGAGCCGCCTGTGGGCCGTGGCGCTGCGGACCCTGGGGGACAGGGAAGAAGCCGCCGACGCGCTCCAGGACGCGCTGCTGTCGGCGTACCGCAACGCGGACAAGTTCCGTGGCGAGGCAGCCGTGACCACGTGGCTGCACCGGATCGTGGTGAACGCGTGCCTCGACCGCGTACGCCGCAAACAGGCCCGCCCGACCGTCCCCCTGCCCGAGTCCGGCCCCGGCGAGCCGGCCGTCGACACCGACCGGGACACCCCGATGCTGGTCAGAGCCGCGTTGCAGGAGCTGCCGGCCGAGCAGCGTGCCGCACTGATCCTGATCGACGTGCAAGGCTTCAGTGTGGCTGACGCGGCGGAAGTGCTCGGTGTGGCGGAGGGGACCGTGAAGAGCCGGTGTGCCCGTGGCCGGGCGAAACTCGCCGTGCTCCTCGGTCACCTGCGGAACCCATCGCTGCTGGACGACGTCTCATGAACATGTACGACTCGCTGGCCGACTACGCGGGCGGAGCCCTCGACGGCACCCCGGAGGGTGCTGCCGTCGCCGCCCGGATCGCGTCGGACCCGGCCTGGCGGGCGGCGTACGAGGAGCTGACCGGCGCTCTGACCCTGGTCCAGGCGGATCTGGCCGTGCTGGCCGCGCAGCCGGACGAGCCGCCACGAGACTTCGCCGCACCGTTCGAGCCGCCTGCGCTGCCTCAGACGCGCAGGAAGTCGCAGTGGGCACTGGCCGGCGGGTCACTGGCTGTGGTCCTGCTCGCGCTGGCCGGCGGTACGTTCCTGCTGACCGGCAGCGACTCGTCCTCGACGACGCGCGGCATGTCCGCGGACAACGGCGACGCCCCGGCTGGCGCGGCCCCGCAGTCCTACGCCGAACGGATCCGGGTCACCGCCAGCGGCAAGGACTACCAGCGCGGCCCGGCCCTCGGCGCGGCGAAGAGCACGGACACGCCCAAGAGCACCAGCCGGGGTGAGGCCGAGGAGCAGAGCGCGGTGGCGGAGCTGAGCAGGCTGCGCGACAAGCCGGCGCTCGACCGGTGCCTGGCCCAGGTGCAGCGCAGGCACGGCGTCGTACCGGAGGCCGCTGACTACGCCCGGTTCGAGGGCCGTCCGGCCGTGATCCTCACGTTCAGTGGTTCCACCGGCATCGTCGTGGTCGGGCCGTCCTGCGGGCTGTCGGGCCCCGATGAGATATACAGCTCACGCTGAGCGGTTTCGGGAATCCAGACTCCGTACGATGGCGTTGCGCCGTAGGGCTTTCCCAAGCACCCGGCCGTGCACGCTGACCGAGGAGACTGTGACGTGGAAGTACGCAAGCTGATCATCGTCGGCTCCGGCCCGGCCGGCTACACGGCCGCGGTGTACGCGAGCCGGGCCAGCCTGAACCCGCTGGTCATCGAGGGCGCCCAGTCGGGTGGCGCGCTGATGACCACCACCGAGGTGGAGAACTTCCCCGGGTTCCCCGAGGGCATCATGGGCCCGGACCTGATGGACAACATGCGTAAGCAGGCCGAGCGCTTCGGCGCGGAGTTCATCACCGACGACGCCACCCGGGTCTCGCTGGACGGCCCGGTGAAGAGCGTCTGGATCGGTGAGAAGGAGTACCGCGCCCACGCCGTGATCATCTCGACCGGTTCCGCCTGGCGCCCGCTGGGCGTGCCTGGTGAGCAGGAGCTGCTCGGGCATGGCGTGTCGAGCTGCGCGACCTGTGACGGCTTCTTCTTCCGTGGTCAGAACATCGCGGTCGTCGGCGGCGGCGACACGGCGATGGAGGAGGCGACCTTCCTCACCAAGTTCGCCGACACGGTCACGATCGTGCACCGCCGGGGCGAGTTCCGGGCGAGCAAGGTGATGGCCGAGCGTGCCCTGGCCAACCCGAAGATCAAGGTCCTGTGGAACACGGTGGTCACCGAGGTCACCGGCGAGGGCAAGGTGTCCGGGCTGAAGCTCGCCGACACCGTGACCGGCGCCGAGAGCACCCTCGACGTGACGGGCCTGTTCATCGCGATCGGCCACGACCCGCGGACCGAGCTGGTCAAGGGACAGCTGGAGCTCGACGAGGAGGGCTACGTGAAGGTGGCCGCCCCGAGCACCCGGACCAACCTGGAGGGCGTCTTCGCCGCTGGCGACGTCGTCGACCACACCTACCGCCAGGCCATCACCGCAGCCGGTACCGGCTGTGCAGCTGCGCTCGACGCCGAGCGCTTCCTCGCTCACGTGACAGGAGAGTAAGAATATGAAGGCTGTGACCGACGCGAGCTTCGCTGAGGACGTCCTGCTGTCGAAGAAGCCCGTGCTGGTGGACTTCTGGGCCGAGTGGTGCGCGCCGTGCAAGAAGGTGTCGCCCGTGCTGGCCGAGCTGGCCCAGGAGCTCGGTGACAAGATCGAGATCGTGAAGCTGGACATCGACGCCAACCCGGCGATCGCGCGCGACTACAAGATCATGTCTGCGCCGACGCTGACCATCTTCAAGGGTGGCCAGGCTGTGCAGTCGATGATCGGCGCGCACCCGAAGAGCAAGATCGCCGCGTTCATCGAGAGCTCGATCTAGGTTTCTTCCTTCTGTGAAAAGGCCCGCCCGGTGCGGGCCTTTTCGCTTTCTCCTGCCCGGGCCGGGTCCGGTGTTGGACGGCGGGCACAAAATGGGTCCACTAGCATCGGGGGATGCGGGCAATTCGGGTTGGAGCGCACGGCCCTGCGGTGGCTGAGATCCGGGCGATCCTGGAGCAGCTCGCGCTGCACGTTCCGGGTGAGGTCTTCGACTCCGGTACGGAGCTCGCCGTCCGCGCCTTCCAGCAGTCCCGCGGCCTGACGGCCGACGGCGCCGTGGGCGACGAGACGTGGCGAGCGCTGGTCGCGGCCAGGTGGAAGCTCGGCGACCGCCTGCTGTACCTGACGTTCCCCGAGCCGCTCGCCGGTGACGACGTCCGGCAGTTGCAGGAGCGGCTGCTGGAGATGGGGTACGACCCGGGCCGGCCGGACGGGCTGTTCGGCCAGCGGTCGTCGCGGGCCCTCGCCCAGTTCCAGCGGGAGGTCGGCCTGTCGCCCGACGGCTCGTGTGGTCCGTCCACGATGGCCGCTCTGCGGCGCCTGGGCCGGAAGGTGGTGGGCGGGCGGCCGCAGTTCCTCCGGGAGTCGGCGACGTTGTACACGGCTGGCCCGGCGCTGGTCGGCAAGCGGATCATCATCGACCCGGGGCACGGCGGGACCGACCGTGGTGTCACAGTGGACGGTACGGACGAGGCGGCTCTCGTCTTCGATATCGCCAGCCGCCTGGAGGGCCGCCTGGCAGCCGCCGGCGTGGCCGTGCACCTGACGCGCGGCCCGGACAACGGGTTCTCCGACGCCGAGCGGGCAGCCCTCGCCAACGATCTCAACGGGGACCTGCTGGTCTCCCTGCACCTCGACGGCAACCCGAATCCGGAAGCGCAGGGCGTCGCCGCCTACCACTACGGCGGCGAGAACGCGGTGACCTCCACGGCCGGCGAGCGCTTCGCCGGGCTGGTGCAGCGGGAGCTCGTGGTGCGGACGGGGCTGGCCGACTGCCGGGTACACGCGAAGACCTGGGAGTTGCTGCGCAGGACCCGGATGCCGGCTGTCCGGGTCGAGACGGGCTATCTGACCTCGCCGGACGACCGGGCGAAGCTGGTCGATCCGGCTTTCCGTGACCGCATGGTCGACGCGCTCCTCGCCGCGATCCAGCGGATGTACTTCTCCGTCGAGTCCGACGTCGCCACCGGCACCTTCGACGTGTCGACCCTGCGCGCGGCCCTGGCGGCCCGGTGAGGATCCTGCTGCCGCCGAGCGAGACGAAGGCTCCCGGCGGGTCCGGCGAGCCGCTCGGCCCGTTGTCCTTCCCCGAGCTGGCCCCGGTCCGCCAGCGCCTGGTCGAAGCGCTGACCGCCCTGCCGCCCGAGGAGGCGCGCGCGGCCCTGGGCCTGAGCGACAAACAAGATCAGGAACTCAAGCACAATCTGGTACTCCGCTCAGCCGCCACCACCCCGGCCATCGACCGCTACACCGGCGTCCTCTACGACGCCCTGGAGGCCGCGACGCTGCCCGTGGAGGCCCGAGGGTGCCTGCTGGTCGGTTCGGCGCTGTTCGGGCTGCTGGGGGCCGAGGACATGATCCCGCCGTACCGGCTGTCCGGCGGCTCCCGCCTCCCCGGCGTCGGCGGCCTCGCCCCGCTCTGGAAACCGGTACTCGGCCCGGTGCTCCGCGCACTGCCCGGCCTGGTGATCGACATGCGCTCGGGTGCCTACTCGGCACTGGCCCCGCTGCCGGGCGCGGTCACCGTCCGCGTCGTCACGGCCGAGGGCAAGGTCGTCTCCCACTTCAACAAGGCCACCAAGGGCCGCCTCGCCCGCGTACTCGCGCTGGAGCCGGCCGAGGACCTCGCCGGAGTGCTCGCCGTCGCCGAGGCCGCCGGCTTCACAGCCCGCCAGACCGGCCCGGCCGCCCTTGAGGTCGTACACACCTAGAAGCAGCGATCCCGGCGTCTTCTACACTCTGTCGAAGACGTTAGCCCCGCCCTGTGGAGGATCGCCGTGCTCGCACCCGGCAAGCTGTTCCGGATCGCCGCCATCGCCGAGGCCTGCTCCTGGGCCGGCCTGCTCGTCGGCATGTTCTTCAAGTACGTCGTCGTGCACAACGAGCTCGGCGTGAAGATCTTCGGGCCGATCCACGGCGTGCTGTTCGTCGTCTACGGCGTCTCGGTCATCCTCGCCGCCCGCGCCTACCGCTGGGATCCGCGCACCATCGCCCTGGGCCTGGCCGCGTCGATCCCGCCCCTGGCCACCATCTGGTTCGAACGCCGGGTCACCCGGGCCCTGGCCACGGCCTGATCCAGCCAACGACAACGGGAAGGGCCTGGGGCCTGTCCGGTAGATCTTGTAGTGCCGGGAAGAAGATGCGTACCGCCGCGCGCGGGCAAGCTCAGGTGTAGCTGGCCGGCTTGAGCACCTGATCCGGGCTCATCGTGCCGAGCAGCTTCTCCAGCGCGTACTCCACGTCGGACTTCCAGCCCAGCGCGGTCCGCAGCTCCAGCCGCAGCCGGGGCCACCTCGGGTGCGGCCGGACAGTCTTGAAGCCGACCGACAGGTAGAAGTCCACCGGGGCCACGCAGGCCGGCTCCTCCCACTTGGCGTCGGCGAAGGCCTCGATCGCCTTCACCCCGCGCTTGGTCAGCTCGCGCGCCACGCCCTGCACCAGCATCCGGCCCAGCCCGGTCTGGCTGAACGACGGCACGACGTGCGCGGTCATCAGCAGCACGGCGTCCGGGGACACCGGCGAGGTCGGGAAGGCCATCGAACGCGGCACGTAGGCCGGCGGCGCGTACGTCACGAAGCCTGCGGGCATGCCGTCCACGTAGGCGAGCTTGCCGCACGAGCCCCACTCCAGCAGGGTCTGCGAGATCCAGGCTTCCTTGGCCAGCTCAGCCGTGCCGTTCGCACAGGCCCGCTCGCCGGCCACCGGATCGAGTTCCCAGTGCACGCAGGCACGACACCTCCGAGGGAGTTCCTCGAGGGTGTCGAGAGTCAGGCTGACCAGTCTGCGAGACACAGGTACAAGCTTAGGCCGCGGTGAGCCGAACAGCCGATAGTTGACACGATTCGGCCGACCCCCGCCTCCGCCGATCTCCTACCGGGGTACGGATCACACCCGTCAGTAGACTGAGGCGATCCAGGCGCGCCAAGCTGGGTCGACGCAGCCCCAGCCGGGACGCTCAGCGCTCTCACGGTTCGGAGGCTCCGTGTGACCGGTACGACGCTCGACGACTACACCGATCGGTATGCCCAGCGAGTACGCGGCATGACCGCCTCCGAGATCCGGGCACTCTTCGCCGTCGCCAGCCGCCCCGAGGTCGTGAGCCTGGCCGGCGGCTCCCCGTTCGTGTCGGCCCTGCCGCTGGACGCGGTCGGCGAGATGCTGGGCGAGCTGATCGCAAAGCAGGGCGCCTCGGCTCTCCAGTACTGCGTGGGCCAGGGCGACCCGGCACTGCGCGAGATCATCTGCCAGATCATGGCGCTGGAGGGCATCGACGCCCAGTGCGGCGCCTCCCCGGACGACGTCGTGGTGACCACCGGCGCGCAGCAGGCCCTCGACCTCGTCGCCAGGGTGTTCCTCGATCCCGGTGACGTGGTGCTCGCCGAAGGCCCGTCCTACGTCGGCGCGCTCGGTGTCTTCCAGGCCGCGCAGGCCGACGTCGTGCACGTGCCGATGGACGAGGACGGCCTGATCCCCGAGGCCCTCGAACAGGCGATCGCCGACATGGCCAAGGCCGGCCGCCGGGTCAAGTTCCTCTACACCGTGCCGACCTACCACAACCCGGGTGGCGTGACCCTGCCGGAGAGCCGCCGCGAGCGGATCATCGAGATCTGCGCCGAAGCCGGCTTGTTGATCTTGGAAGACAACCCGTACGGCCTGCTCGGCTTCGACGCCGAGCCGCTGCCTGCCCTGCGGTCGCGGGTGCGCGAGGGCATCATCTACCTCGGTACCTTCTCCAAGACCTTCGCCGCCGGCGTCCGGGTCGGCTGGATCCTCGCCCCGCACGCCGTCCGCGACAAGCTGGTCATGGCCTCCGAGGCGCAGATCCTCTGCCCGAGCATGCTCGCCCAGTCGGCCGTCACCGCGTACTTCACCACCATGCCGTGGCGCGAGCAGCTCAAGAAGTTCCAGGGCGTCTACGCCGAACGCCGCGACGCCGTCCTCACCGCGCTCGACGACTTCATGCCCACCGGCGCGACGTGGACCCGCCCGGCCGGCGGGTTCTACGTCTGGCTGACCCTCCCGGACGGGCTCGACTCCAAGGCCATGGTGCCGCGGGCCATCGCCAACCGCGTCGCCTACGTCCCCGGTAACGGATTCTTCGCCGACGGCACCGGCCGCCAGCACCTCCGCCTGTCCTACTGCTTCCCGCCGCCGGAGCGGATCAGGGAAGGTGTCCGCCGCCTGGCTGGCACGATCGAGGAAGAGCAGGCCCTGCGCGCCACGTTCGGCGTCAGTTCGTGACGCCAGCACATCAGGAGATCACCAGCATGAGTTTCGCCCACGTCCTCGTCCTGGCCGGCGGCCTGTCCTTCGAGCGGGAGGTGTCGCTGCGCTCGGGCCGCCGGGTGCTCGACGCGCTCAAGCTCGCCGGGCTCGACGCCGAGCAGCGGGACGCAGACACCACCCTCCTGCCGCTGCTGCTGGCCACCCCGCCGGACGCCGTGCTCATCTCCCTGCACGGCGCGACCGGCGAGGACGGCGCGCTCCGTGGCGTGCTGGAGCTGGCCGGAGTGCCCTACGTCGGCCCCGACGCCCGGGCCGCCCGCCGCGCCTGGGACAAGCCGACCGCGAAGGCCATCCTCCGCGACGCCGGCCAGCCCACCCCGGACTGGATCACCCTGCCGCAGGAAACCTTCTCCGAACTCGGCGCCTCGGCGCTGATGACGCAGATCGTCGAGGAGATGGGCCTGCCGCTGATGGTCAAGCCGGCCCAGGGCGGCTCCGGCCTCGGCGCGCACGTCGTCCGCACGGCCGCCGAGCTGCCGGCCGCGATGGTCGGCTGCTTCGCCTACGGCGGCACGGCGCTCATCGAGCGCTTCGTCACCGGCATCGACGTGGCGGTCACCGTGCTCGACCTCGGCGAGGGGCCGGTCGCGCTGCCCGCCGTCGAGATCGTCCCGGCCGACGGGGTCTACGACTACCAGGCCCGCTACACGGCTGGTGTCACCACGTGGCACGCCCCGGCCCGGCTCAGCCCCGAGGTCAGCGAGCGCGTGGCAGCCCTGGCCGTCGAGGCCCACAAGGCGCTCGGCCTGCGTGACCTGTCCCGGGTCGACCTGATCGTCGACGCTGGCGGGGACGTGCACTTCCTGGAGGCCAATGTCTCCCCCGGCCTGACCGAGACCTCGCTGGTCCCGATGGCGATCGAGGCGGCCGGGCTCGACGTCGGCAAGGTGCTGGGCGACCTGGTCCAGCTCGCGATCGCCCGCAAGAACTAAAACCCTTTTCTGCTCGTACCTCCGGCGGCCATGTTTCACGTGAAACATGGCCGCCGGTGTCATGTGGACTCCACATGGGGCACTCGTCAGGTAGCCGATCATCCACTTCCGCCCGGCCCGCCCGAGTGTCACTGTCGGGCCATGACAGGCACTCGGCACCGGCACAGCACACGGCACCGGTTGATCCGGTGGGCTTTCTGGCTGCTGGCCGCCCTCGTGGTCGGCACCCTGTTGTTCCCGGCCGTGGTCCCCAAAGAAGTGGGCCTGACGGCACTGCTGCTCCTGCTCTCCACCGCTACGGTGAGCTACGGGTACGCGGCATGGAAGGAGTGGCGGCTCCGGCTCTTCGGCTCCTGGGCCGAGGGGCAGATCCTCAGCGTCCGCCGGTCGATCGGCCGGTACGGCCCGGTCTATCGCGGACGGGTCGGCTTCCGTACCAAGAACGGGGAGACCGGCTACGCCGACGGGTACCTCGATCCGGGCGCCCAGGTCGGCGAGCCCTGCCGGGTGCTCTACGACCCCCGGCATCCCGAACGGGCCACCCTGCCCGAGGGCTGGTTCATGCTGTTGTTCAGCACGAGCGTGGTCATCGTCCTGACCACCGTCGTGGTCATCCTCCTCGCCCAGGCCTGAGCTAGCCGGGGTTGGGTGGGCTGACCGCTTCAGCAGGTTCCCTTTGCACTCCGGCCTGGGGGTCGGAGCACAAAGCGAACCGCGGCCAGCCCGCCCAACCCGCGCCCAGGCGCCGTTACTCTCGCGACGCCTGCCGGCGCTTCACGGTCAGCCCG
>NZ_KB903814.1 GCF_000379825.1 Longispora albida DSM 44784 | reverse complement strand
ATACCGGTCGGACCGAGACGGCAAACGCGCGGCCGCCCGCGCGGTATGCGCGGGCGGCCGAAACGGCTTCTTCCGTCCTTCCGGGCGCCCGTTGCTCCACTCCTGCCCGGTCCGCCTGTTGACGCCGACGATCCGGCACGCCTCTCGAACGCTGAAGCCCTGCTGCATGAGCCGGAAGTATTCCTCCCGCTCCGCGACCAGCTTCTTGCGTCCCTGAGGCACCCGACCCTCACGAACCTCGAAATCCATCGCATCCCCTGAACTGGGGTGTTGCGACGACCACTAGAACTCAAGTTCGCAGGGTGGCGGGCTTTCTGTTTCTTCCGGTGTGCCGGGCCGCCGGCTTCTCGTGGTTCATTGTCCAATATGGATGAGTGCCGGCCGTTACCCTGAACAAGGTTTTGAGTAGTGATGCGAATACCTTTCGTGATGTGAGCTGGTGAACGGCGTATTGCGGCCAGTGGCTTGCGCCCTCCGGGTTGTTATGGTTAGCCTCCCCTAAGTTGGCACTCGGGGGTGCCTAATCTGCCACTACCATGGAGGATCGTTGATGCGTACACCCCGCGTGCTCGCCGCAGCCGTCACAGCCGTCACGGCGCTCGCCCTCGCCGCCTGCGGATCCGGTTCCGGTAAGGAAGCCACCGCCGAGCCGTCGCCGGCCGGTGACGGGAAGATCACGATCTACAGTGGCCGGACCGAGAAGCTGATCAAGCCACTGATCGAGAACTTCGAGAAGGCCAGCGGGGTGAAGGTCGAGGTCAGGTACGACGACACGGCCAAGCTCGCAGCCCAGCTGCTGGAGGAGGGCGGCAAGACCAAGGCCGACCTGTACTTCGCCCAGGACGCCGGCGGGCTCGGCGCGGTCGCCAAGGCAGGCCTGTTCGCCGCGCTGCCCAAGGACGTGACCAGCAAGGTTCCGGCCGAGTACCGGGCGGCGAACGACCAGTGGGTCGGCGTGACCGGCCGGTCGCGGGTCCTGGTGTACAACTCCGACCTGGTGCAGGCCGCCGACCTGCCGAAGACGGTGTTCGACCTGAAGGACCCGAGGTGGAAGGGCAAGATCGGGATCGCGCCGACGAACGGTTCGTTCCAGTCCTTCGTCACCGCGATCAGGGTCTCGCAGGGCGACGACGCCGCGAAGGCGTTCCTGAAGAACCTGAAGGACAACGACGTGCAGAGCCGTTCCGGCAACGCGCTGATCGTGGAGGACGTGAACTCGGGCAAGCTCGCCGCGGGCCTGGTCAACCACTACTACGTGTACGAGAAGGCCAAGGAGAAGGGCACGACGCCCGACGGGCTGAAGGCCAAGCTGCACTTCTTCCGTGGCGGTGACCCCGGGGCGCTCGTGAACGTGGCCGGCGTGGGCGTGCTCAAGCAGGCTGCGAAGGATCCCGACGTGCGCAAGTTCGTCGACTACCTGCTGTCGGCCGACGGCCAGAAGTACTTCGCCGAGCAGACCTACGAGTACCCGCTGGTCGCCGGGGTGGCCACCGCGCCGGGCCTGCCGTCCCTGAAGGATCTGAACCCGCCGAAGGTCGACCTGAACGATCTCGACTCCCTCCAGCAGACGATCGCGATCATCAAGGGTTCGGGGCTCGTACCCTGACCAGTCACCGCTCGTGGACCGGGGCGGCGCGCAGGCCGGTGATGGCGGCCGGCGCGCTGCTCGCCGGTGCCGTGGCCGTGACGCCCCTGGTCTACCTGCTGATCCGTACCGCGGAGGCCGGCTGGGAGCGGGTCGCCGAGGAGCTGCTGACCACACGGGTGGCGCTGCTGGCGAGCCGGAGCCTGCTGCTGGCCGCCGTGGTGACCACGGCGTGCCTCGTGCTCGGGGCCGGCACCGCGTACCTGGTGGTGCGGACCGACCTGCCCGGCCGGCGGTTCTTCGGCGTGCTCGCCGCACTGCCGCTGGCTGTGCCGACCTATGTGGCCGGGTTCTGCTGGATCGCGGCCGTCGACGCCTTCGAGGGGTTCTGGGCCGCGGCTCTGCTGCTCACGCTCTGTTCCTACCCGTATGTGTACCTGCCTGTGGCCGCCGCGCTCGCCGGAGCCGACCCGGCGCAGGAGGAGGTCGCGCGCTCGCTCGGGCACGGCCCGTGGCGGACACTGACCGGCGTGACGCTGCGGCAGATCCGGCCGGCGGTCGCCGCCGGCGGGCTGCTCGTCGCGCTGTACGTCCTCAGTGACTTCGGTGCGGTGTCCCTGACCCGGTTCCACACCTTCACCGTCGCGATCTTCACCGCCGTCGACCTCGGCTTCGACAAGACCGGAGCGCTGGTGCTGTCCACGGTGCTCGTGGTGCTCACCGTCGCCCTGCTGGCCGGCGAGATGGCCACCCGCCGCAGGGGCGCGCGCTACGCCCGGGTCGGTTCCGGTGCCCGGCACCAGGCGCCGCAGCGAAAACTGGGTGCGTGGCGCTGGCCGCTGGCGGGCGCGCTGTCCGGTGTGGCGTTCCTTTCCCTGGGCGTACCGGCCCTCAGCCTCGCCCAGCGCATGATCGAGGGCGTGTCCCGCGCCGACCCGCTGGGCGAGGTCGCCGTGGCCGCCGGCAACTCGCTGCGCGTGTCGGCCCTCGGCGCGGCGCTGAGCGTCCTGCTGGCACTCCCGGTCGGCCTCTACGCCGTCCGCGGCTCCGGCTGGCTGCCCGGCCTGCTCGAACGGGTCAGCTATGCCGGTCACGGCCTGCCGGGCCTGGTCATCGGCCTGTCGCTGGTCGCCTTCGGCGTGCACGTGGTCTATCCGCTGTACCAGACCACGACGATGCTGGCCCTCGCGTACGCTGTGCTGTTCCTGCCGCTGGCCGTGGGCTCGGTGCACGCCGCAGCCGCGCAGGCGCCGCCGGGGCTGGAGGAGGTGGCGCGTTCGCTGGGGCGTACACCCTGGTCTGTCTTCCGGACGGTGACCATCCCGCTGACCGCGCCGGGCATCGCCACCGGAGCGGCGCTGGTCATGCTGACCTGCATGAAGGAGCTGGCGGCGACGCTGATGCTGCGGCCGACCGGCATGGACACCCTGGCCACCGAGCTGTGGACGCAGACCTCGGCCGGCGCATACGCGGGAGCCGCACCCTATGCCGCGCTCCTGGTGGCCCTGTCGGCGATCCCAACCTGGCTGCTCGTGAGGGGAAACTACCGTGAGCTCTCTTGAGGTGCGTGAGCTGCGCAAGGCTTTCGGCCAGGTGACCGCGCTCGACACGGTGACCCTCGGCGTGCCGGAAGGCGAACTGGCCGCGGTCCTCGGGCCGTCGGGCTGCGGGAAGACCACCCTGCTGCGCTGCCTCGCCGGATTCACGACGGTGGACAGCGGGCGGATCCTGGTCGGCGGGCGGGACGTGACGGCCCTGCCGCCGGAGAAGCGCCGGATCGCTGTCGTGCCGCAGGAAGGCGCGCTCTTCCCGCACCTGGACGTCGCGGCGAACGTCGCCTACGGCCTGCCCAGGGCTGACCGGCGCGGCGGCCGGGCGGCGGAGGTCCTCGAACTCGTCGGCCTCGCCGGATACGGCAGGCGGATGCCCCACGAACTGTCCGGCGGGCAGCAGCAGCGGGTCGCCGTCGCCAGGGCGCTGGCACCCCGGCCGCCGCTGGTCCTGCTCGACGAGCCGTTCAGTGCCCTCGACGCCGGGCTGCGCGCCGAGCTGCGCCGCGACATCCGGGCGGCCCTGCGCGCGGACGGGGCGACGGCCGTGCTGGTCACCCACGACCAGGGCGAAGCGATGTCGATGGCCGACCGGATCGCCGTGATGCGTGGCGGGCGGATCGTCCAGAGCGGCCCGCCTGCCGACGTGTACGGCACCCCGGCCGACGCCTGGGTGGCGGGTTTCGTGGGCGAGGCGGTGCTGCTGCCGGCCGAGGTACGTGCCGGGCAGGCCCTCACCGCGCTCGGCAAGGTACCGTGCCCGGCCCCCGACACCGCCGCCGCGACCGTGCTGATCCGCCCCGAACAGGTCGAACTGGCCGGCGAGGGTGTCGCGGCCACTGTGGAGCGCGAGGACTTCTTCGGACACGACGCGCTGCTCCTGCTCCGGCTCGACGACGGCACGGCCCTGTCAGCCCGGGTGCTGGGCGGCATGCCCCGCCGCGTACCGGGGGAGCGGGTCGCGCTGCGGGTACGCGGCGAGGCGAGGCTGCTCGGCTGATCCGTGTGTGCAGGGTTGTGCATCCGACACGGGAACCGGTGCGCCGCGTTCCGGCGGGTACGCTGGGGCCGGCAGCGCCGCCAGCTCCGGTCGGCAGTCAGGGTGGATCCGCTCCGGGGAGTACAGCGCCGAGACCGCACCACGGGAGCAGGAGAAGGTGACCGAGTTGCAGGTACGCACGGGCCTGGCCGGGCCGCTGACATGATCACTCTGGAGGCGGACCGCAGGCTGGTCACGGCCACTGAGCTGCGCTCTGGCCTGCCGCTGGACGCGCCGGACCGGATCCTCCGGCAGCGGGCCGAGATCCGGGCCATCCTCGACGGCGAGGACGACCGGCTCCTTGTCCTCGCCGGTCCCTGCTCCATTCACGACCCGATCGCCGGGCTCGACTACGCCCGCAGGCTCGCCTCCGCCGCCGCCGCGCATCGGGCCGACCTGCTGATCGTGATGCGCGCGTACCTGGAGAAGCCCCGCACGATCGTCGGCTGGAAGGGCATGCTCACCGACCCGGGGCTCGACGGCGGCAGCGACCTCGACACCGGGCTGCGGATCTCCCGCAAGTTCCTGCTCGCCGCGCACGGCGCCGGGCTGCCGCTGGCCTGCGAGTTCGTCGACCCGATGCTCGCCGGGTACCTGGCGGACCTGGTCTCCTGGGGCTGCATCGGCGCCCGCACCGTGGAGAGCCAGCCGCACCGGCAGCTCGGATCGTGGCTGCCGATGCCGGTCGGGTTCAAGAACGCGACGTCGGGCGACGTGGGCCCCGCTGTCCACGCCGTGCAAGCAGCATCGGCCGGGCATGTCTTCGCCGGGCTGGGCGACGAGGGCGAGCCTGCCGTGATCCGCAGCCACGGCAACACGCACGGGCATGTCGTCCTGCGCGGCGGCGAGCGCACCGGCCCCAACTACGAAGCCACGTCCGTCGGTGCCGCACTCAAGCTGCTGAGGGGCGCGGGCCTGCGCGAGACGGTGGTCGTCGACGCCTCACACGGCAACAGCGGCAAGGACCACCGCCGCCAGCCGGTCGTGATCGATAACCTGGCCGGCCAGCTCGCCGCCGGGCAGCACGGCCTGGCCGGCATCATGATCGAATCGTTCCTCGCCGAGGGCGCGCAGCCGATCCGGCCAGGCCGCCTGGAGTACGGCAGGAGCATCACGGACGCCTGCCTCAGCTGGGAACACACCACGGACCAGCTGGACGTGCTCGCCAGGGCCGTACGCGCCCGGCGGGAAACCGCCCGCCGCTGAGACGTCCGGGCCGGGCCGCCGCCACTGACGAGGGTCCAGGGTGGGCACTGGACCGGCAGGCGGCCCGGGCCGGCCCATCCCGCGCTGTCCATCAGGGAGCGATCAGGGACACGTAAACCTGGGCGGGCCGGGAGTCTTCCAGACAGCGAAATATCCTGACAAGATAGCCGTGCGCCACGGCGAACGTGCCTGCATCCATGCCGGACTCGACGCCGCTGTCAGGTCCCAGACGGCCGAGCTCGACCCGAGAGCCCTCGCCGTGGCGCCCTTTGGGTAGTGCCGGCCCGCTGAGAGCGACGATGCGCGCGTTGCCCAGAACCCGCCATACAACACCGGTATGGCGGAACCTGGGCGCCTTCGCATCCTCACTCTCAGCAGGCCACCTCGCGTTAGATCAAGAGCCAAGAGCCAAGAGCCAGGTTCAGATTTTGTACCCGTCGATCAGGGGTAGGCGAACCATCCAGGAAGAAAACAACGTTTTCGTGATCTTGGATTGAGTTGCCTGTTGACGTGGCCTTTTGGTGCTAACGGCTGTCCGTCCTAATGTGACGGTCGTGGTGTGGGGCTGGGTGGTTGGTCGATGGGTGGGCGGGCGTGACGTTCGAGGCGTTCTCTGAAGAAGATCTGGAGCGGTTGCGCCGGTTCCCGGAGATCAACAAGGAGGAGTTGTACAAGTTCTTCACCCTGACGCCGGCGGATGAGGCGTTCTTGGGGAAGTTCTACGGTCCTTCGATCCTGGGTGTGGCGGTCCAGCTTTGTAGCCTGCCTTGGCTGGGGTTCGTGCCGGATGATGTGTCGGCCGCGCCGCCGGCGGCGGTGGCCCGGCTGGCTGAGCGGCTGGGGGGATTCCAGGAACAGTGGTTATCGCTGAGAAGGATCTTGGTGGTGTTGGGTCGACTGGCCCGAAACCCGTCCTGATTGCCGACGTCGATGATCCCGTGGACTTCGTGCGGGGCGGCAGCCGCGTCACCGGTGGGGGAAACTGAGGCGATTAGGAGACGCAGAACTCGTTGCGTTCCGGGTCGGCCATCGTCACCCCGTACTGGCCATTCGGCTCGTCGTCGGACCTGCTCAGGACGGTCGCGCCGAGCTGGGTCAGGCGCGCCACCTCGGCGTCGACCCGCTGTCGGCGCACCGCCACCGGGACGGACCGGCCGCCGCCGACCAGTACGTCGAAGTGCAGCCGGTTCTTCAGGGTCTTGCGCTCCGGGACGATCTGGAACCAGATGGCCGGACCGGCGCCGGTGGGGTCGACGAGCCGGTCGACGCAGTCGCTGTCGCCGAGCTCCGCAGCCGGCACGCCCACGCTCAGGTAGAAATCGCGCCAGGTGGCGTGTCCGGTGGGCGGATCCGCCGCGCGGTAGCCCAGGGCTGCCGCCCAGAACGGGACCAGCAGGTCGGGCTCGGCGCAGTCGATGGTGATCTGGAAGGTCATGCCGCCGATCCTGCCCGAGGGGTCTGACAGTTCAGCCGCACGAGTCCCGAACGCTCATCGCGGCGACGAACGCCGCCACCGCCCGGGCGCGCCGTCAGCTCACAGGTCGCTCCTAGCCGCCCTGAGAGCCGATCTCGCCTGCTACTCATCGTTCAACGCTCCGCCAGACGCCGCCGCGCTTGAGGCGGCGATCGATGACCTCGCGGCAACGCTCGGCGGACTCCCCGGCTGGCTCAGCGTTCAGCAGCGCTCCTATGTGGCGATCGGCTGGAGCGCTCAGCGCGCAGCGATGAACCACCGGGCCGCCTAGCGCAGGCCTTCCATTGAGCTGTTCAGCGATGGCGTCGAGGCCGGTTTGGGTGAAGGTGCGCAGGTCGGTGGTCTTGCTCAGGTATTCGGGGTGCCCCTCCCCGGGCCGGGGAGGGGCACTGCGGATCTAGCGCAGGTTGTCCCACGTGGTCAGGCAGTACCAGCCGAACCCGGAAATGGCCGGGCGCAGGGAGCTGACCTGGTCGTTCCATGCGAACCCGTCGGAGGCGCGGACGCCCGCGATGGAACCCTTCCAGCCAGGCCAGACCATGAGCGCGTGGCCGGGCACGCCAGTGCCGTTCTGCTTGGCGTGCTCGTACAGGCACCACGGCTTGGTCGAGCGGTTCCACACCGCGCTGGTCTGGTCCTGGAGCTTGCCGCCCAGCGCGACGCCCAGGTCGTCGGTGCCTTCGGTGAACCACCCCTGGTAGCCGGACGAGTCGGCGTTGTAGAAGATGCAGAAGTTACGGTCCGGGCACTGGTCGTAGGTAGCGGCGGCTGGGCTCTGCACCGCCAGCGCGCCCGCCAGGCCGGTCGCCGTGACCGCAAGGGTCGCCAGGGCTGCCTTGATGCGTGACATGAGACTCCCGTCGTAAGGGTGGAGGATTGTGGCCCGCAGGCCGCGCACAGTCTGCGCGGCAGCAGCCGAGGGCAGCCATCTATTCGATGATGATCGAAACCTCAGATCTCCCGCTGCTGCTCGAACTGCGGGTCTTCTCCCGTTCCAGATACGCCTTCACGCCCGACGGGCCGGCCACGCCGACCTGCGCGGCCACGGCGACGTCGACCGGGGCGCGGTTGCCTTGCCGATTACCTCGGGTTCCTTGGCCACCGGGCCGCCGCCCTGACCTGGGCTGGCGTCGCGCAGGACGGATTCCTGGTGGGCCGCTCGATGAGCCGGGTGCCGCCTCCGGTCTCCGGGTCAGGCGGCGAGTCCCCGCCGGTCAGGCCTGCGGTAGGGTTCCGATCCCCTCGGAATCACTTCAGATCTCACGAACGTTTGACCTCGCCGCTGCCGTCGACCGGCTTCCCACCGACCACTGAGGCGAACCAGCGGGCGGCTCAGGACACCCAATCAATCCAAGATCACGAAAACGTTGTTTTCTTCCTGGATGGTTCGCCTACCCCGATCACGCGCTCTGGTTCCGGAGCCGGAGCCCGCAGCCCTTGATCAAGAACTGTGAGCCCCTCAAGCTCCAGCAGCCACAGTGGAGCCGACGACGAGGGCGTACCTGGACGGGATGTGCGGCAGCGTCAGGGGCGATTGCGCAGCAGGTCGAGATAACACGACACGGGCTGGGCGCCGGAGAGGCGGACTGGGCCGGCCACGACGGTTGGCACGGCGCTGACCATTGTCCTGGCCAGGACGATCTCGCCCCGGATCTGCTCGACGCCGTGGTCGGAGGTGAGGTAGTGGCTGGCGTCGGCCGGGTCGACGCCAGCCCGGCCGGCCAGCTCGGCGAGCTGGCCGTGGTCGGAGAGGTCCGCGCCGTCCGTGAAGTACGCGGCGAACAGGTGGGTTTTCAGCTCGACCTGGGTCTGGTGGCCGTACTTGTCGCCGGTGAAGGCGAGCAGCCGGTGAGCCTGGAGGGTGTTGACGGCCTGCGCGCGGTCGAGCCGGAAGTCGATGCCGTCGTCCCGGCCGACCGAGAGCAGGGAGAAGGTCAGCTCCTCGTACTGGTCGCAGCCGTAGCGCACGGCCATCGACTCGCGCAGGGGCACCGGACCGTCCGGCTGGTTGGGCTCGAGCTGGTACGGCCGGTGCACGATCTCGATGTCCGCCGGGTCGCCGAGGATCGCCAGGGCCTGCCCGAGCCGCCGATGGGCGAGATAGCAGAACGGGCTCGCCACATCGGAGTACATCTCGATCTTCACGGCTCTCCTTGCGCTCAGCGAGTGAAGAGAATGAGCGAAATAGGGTCCGAATATGGACCTAGGACCGTGAGAGTAGCAGAGGTGTCCACTGTGGTGTCATGACAGACTTTTTCGGTAACGCGGCTGCTGGCGGAAGACCCGGTAGCCTACGCTTTCGTAGAGAGTCACCGTGTCGTTGGGGTTTTCCTGC
This sequence comes from Longispora albida DSM 44784, assembly GCF_000379825.1. Taxonomy (GTDB): domain Bacteria; phylum Actinomycetota; class Actinomycetes; order Mycobacteriales; family Micromonosporaceae; genus Longispora; species Longispora albida. Next base: position 873,132 of record NZ_KB903814.1, on the reverse strand, counting down.
AATGTGGTGATGATGGCCTTTTCCACACCCCGGGCCGCGAGGGTGTCGAGCGTCAGCCGGCACAGGGCCTGGGCCAGGCCACGGCGCCGGTGAGCGGCGCTGACGGCCACCCACGGGGTGTCGGCGGTGCCGTCTTCCTCGATGCCGCTGATCGCGAGCCCGGCGAGTTCGTCGCCGGCCCAGGCCAGGTGCCACAGGTCGCGGTCGGTGAGTTCGTCGGCGAAATCAGCCAGGTACTTCTGATAGTCGCGGGCGATGTATCCGAGGCCGTTGCGGGAGAAGCAATCCTCGATCAGGCGGTGCACCGCCGGATGATCAATTTCGCGCATGGGCCGGATCTCGAAACCGTCCGGAATGGCGGCCGGCTGCCGGGTGGGTGCGCATTCCAGATGCACGACCGTAAAAGCGATCTTGTACCCGGCGGCGAGCAGCAGCTCCCTGTTCGACTCCTGTGTGTCGTCGGCGTTCCCGCCCAGCATCGGCTTCGCCGGCTGCTCCCTGGCGACCAGCTCGGCGGCGCGTTCCTCCTGCCAGGCGAGCATCCGCCGTCCGAGGCCACGGCCGCGGTGGGCGGGCTTGACCCAGCCGAGCAGCAGGTAGAGACGGGTACCGTCGACCTCTGTCCAGTGCGGCATCCACGTGTAGCCGACGATCTCGCCCTCGTGCTCGGCGATCAGGCAGTAGGGGTCGCCGTCCGGGTCGGGTTCGGCTGACGGGCCGGGTAGCCACAGGTCGCCCTCGGCTTCCTGGCAGGCGGTGCGGACGGCCTCGATGCCGGGCAGGTCTGCCGGGCCACGGTACAGGCGAAGAGTCATGGCGGGCACGATAACCAGGGCGGGCGCCACCGTGCTCCTCATTTAACGAGGGACGCGAGGGTACGGATAGCCGCGGTGAGCTCGCCGGGGCTGGTGGCGGCGAAGCCGATGACGAGGCCGGGCGGGCCGGGCGCGTGCCGGAGGGTACTGAGCGGGACGGAGCCGAGGCCGAGCGCGAGAGCCCTGGCGCACAGGGCCACGTCGTCCACCTCGGACGGCAGGGTGATGACGGCGTGCAGCCCGGCCGCGACGCCGCCGACCCGGGCGCCGGGGAGGTGCTCGCCGACGGCGGCCACGAGGGCGTCGCGGCGGGTGCGGTAGGAGCGGGCGGCCCGGCGGAGGTGCCGGTCGTAGCCTCCGGATTCGAGGAGGGCGGCGAAGGCGAGCTGTTCGAGGGCCGGGCCGCCCCGGTCGGCGGCCAGCCGGGCGGCGACGAGATTGTCGGCGAGGTACGGCGGGGCGAGCAGCCAGCCGATCCGCACGGCGGGGGCCAGGGCCTTGCTCACCGAGCCGACCAGCGCTGTCACGTCCGGGGCCACGCCCTGCACGCAGCCGATCGGGTCGCGGTCGTAGCGGAACTCGGCGTCGTAGTCGTCCTCGATGATCAGTGCGCCCTCCGCCCTCGCCCAGGCCGCGAGGGCCGCCCGGCGGGCGGGGGAGAGGACGACGCCCTCCGGGTACTGGTGCGCCGGGGTGACCAGCACGGCGGCCAGCCCGGGCGGTGGCACGGTGATGCCGTCGCAGTCGACCGGTACCGGCACGGGGGTCAGCCCGTTGCTCACCAGGTGCTCGGCGAGCCCGGCGCTGCCCGGGTCCTCGACGCCGACGAGCCGGCCGGGGAGTACCCGGGCGAGGAGGGTCAGGGCCTGGGCGGTGGCGGTCGTGACGAACAGGTTCGCCGGGTCGGCGCGGGCGGAGCGGACCCGGCCGAGGTGCGCGGCGAGGACCTGCCGCAGCCGGGGCGCGCCGAGCGGGCCGGGATAGTCGAGGTCGGCGTCGGGCACTGTGGACAGAGCGTGATGGTACGCCCGGCGCCAGGCCGCCCGGGGGAACAGCGCCAGGTCCGGCACGCCGGGGCGGAGCGGGAGGGGGTGGGGCGCCCCGCCGGGTACCCGGTGATGGGTTGGGTGGGGCAGGGCGGCGAGGGCGACGACTGTGCCGGCCCCGCGCCGCGTTGTCAGCCAGCCCTCGGCCGTGAGCTGCTCGTATGCGGCGACCACCAGCCCGCGTGAGACGTTGAGGTCCGCTGCGAGCTCGCGGCTGGACGGCAGCCGGGTGCCGGGCGCGAGCCTGCCGTCGCCGATCGCTGCCCGCAGCTCGCGCAGGAGCTGGTCGCCGCGCCGGGGCCCGTGGAGCGCGAAGCCGAGCATGTGGTCCTCTTTTTTACTCGCGGATTGGACCTCTTAGCCGGTCCAAGTATTGCCTAGCGTAACCGGTATGAACCTCCGCGGTGCCCTGATGTGCACGACTGCCATGTTCCTGGTGGGCAGTTCCGTCCCGTTGAGCCGGGAACTCCTGGACTACCCCACCCTCGCCGGGCAGGCCGCCCGCTACGCGCTGGCCGCCGCCGTGCTGCTCGTCCTCGCCCGCGGCTTCCCGAGGCTGACGACACGGGACGCGGTGCGGCTGGTGGCGCTGGCGGCGACCGGCCTGGCCGGGTTCAACATCTGCCTGCTGGCCGCGCTGCGCGAGGCCGACCCGGCCACGGTCGGGACGGTGATCGGCGCGACGCCGGTCGTGCTGGCGCTGGCCGGCCGCCGGTCCACCCGGCTGGTTCTCGGCGCGGTCGTGATGGTGATCGGGGCGGCCCTCGTGCAGGGCGTCGGCCACGCCTCACTCGCCGGTCTGCTGTGGTCGGTCGGCGCGCTCGGCGGTGAGGTCGCGTTCTCCCTGGTGGCGGCCCCGCTCGTGCCGAGGCTCGGGCCGATCGCCGTCTCCGCCTACGCCTGCGTCTTCGCGGTACCGCTGCTCGCCGCCGCTTCTCTCGCCGCCGGGGAGCAGTGGCGGATGCCGGTACCTGCCGAGGCCGGCGTGCTGCTCTATCTCGCGGTCGTGCTCACCGCAGGGGCCTTTGTCATCTGGTACGCCGGGCTGAAGCGGCTCGGCGTCGCGAAGGCCGGCATGTTCGCCGGGCTGTTCCCGGTGGCAGCGCTGGCCGGAGCTGCGGTACTCGACGGGGCCGTGCCGTCACCAGTCGCCATCGCCGGAACGGTACTTGTCGGAGCCGGGCTCGTGTTCGGCCTGGCCGAACCCAGGCGGCGGGCCGTAGCCGGAACGAGACAACAGCCCGGAGCCTCCCCGAGCCCGCTACCCTCGTGATCATGGCCATTGTGAACATTGAACGCACCGAGGACGGTTTCGTCGCCACCAACGGCCGGGGCGGCCAGATCTCGATCGGCGGCCCCGAGTCCGACTTCACGCCGGTCGAGCTGCTGCTCGCCGCGCTGGGCGGCTGCGAGATCGTCACCGTGGAGCCGCTGACAGCCCAGCGCGGCCACCGGCTGGTCAAGCTGGCGGTGACCGTGTCGGCGGAGAAGATCCGGCCCAACAAGCTCGGCCCGATCACCGCCACCTACGACGTGGTCCTCCCCGAGGGTGACGACGGTGAGGTCTTCCGGAGCGTCGCCCACCGGGTCCACGACCGGCACTGCACGGTCGGCACGGCCCTCCGCGAGGAAACCGAGACGATCCAGGTCCTCCCCGAGGCCTGAGGACCCTGGTGCGCGGGGTGACCGTGGTGGTCGCCCCGCAGCCGGGCCCTACTCGCGCCCGGCGGCCCAGTCCATGAGCGCCTGGGTGTAGAGCGGGCTCAGCGTCTTCGCCTCGAAGTCGCCCGGCCAGTGCCCGAGCCCGGGCAGCTCGACCACGGTCAGGTCCGGGTGCCCGGCGGACCGCCACGCCGCCACGCTCGGCCCGACCGGCACGTTCTCCTCGTCAGCCCCGTAGAACAGTGTCACAGGGCAGCTGATCCGGGCATAGCCCGGCGCCGGGTCGTAGTCCATTTCCGCCCAGGCGGGCAGTTCCTCCGGCAACTCCGGCGGCAGGTACGCCAGCGCGAACCACGGCTTGGTGGCCGCCTCGGCCAGCAGCTTCGCCGCCTCGTCCCGGTCGCCCGCCCCGCGCAGCAGTTCCTCCACTGTGGCGCGGAGTGTGGCCAGCTCAGCCCGGTCCGCCTCGGAGTAGCCGCCCCGGCGCAGTGACTCGTCGGTGAAGTAGCGCATCTGCCGGGCGGGGCTCACGCCCGGGTTGCCCAGCAGGCCGAGGAAGGCGACCTGGTCGTTGTCCCCGGCCGCGATCGCCGCTGCCCAGGTGCCCTGGCTGAAGCCGAAGAGCCCCACCCCGATCTGGTACTCGGCGGCCAGCCACTCCAGCGCCACCAGCGCGTCGGCGGCCTGGTCGGGAAACGGCACGTCGTCCATGCCCTCACCGGCCCGCCGGTCGTAGGTCAGCACCGCATACCCCAGCGGGGCGAGCGTTCCGGCGAGGTGCTCGAAGATGGGCTGCTCGCGGTCGCCGAGGTACGCGGGGTGCAGCGCGACGATCCCGGTGTGCGGCGGCCGGTCGCCGGGCAGGTGCAGGCGGCCCGGCCGGCCGAGAGGAAGATCTATATCCATGATCGTCATCGGGAGATGATGACGGGACGGCCACTGCAAGTCAATCGCGAGACAGGAGTTCAGGACTTGCGTCTGCGGGCGTACCAGCGGGCCAGCGCCCCCGACTCCGCGACGGACCTGATCCGCGCCTCGACCTCCTCGCGGTTCGCCGCGCCGGTCACCACGAGCAGCTCGTCGCCGAGCCTGAGCCGGGTGTCGCGGGACGGGACGAAGGCGTCGCCGTCGCGGACGACGAGGGTGACGGCCGCCGGTGCCGGCAGGCGCAGCTCGTACACCTCGCAGCCGTGCAGCCGGGAGCCGGGCGTGACGGACAGGTACAGCAGATCGGCGGCGAGCGCGTCGAGCGGGGCCGACTCGACCTGCATGTCCTGGATCGGGTCCGGTGAGGACAGCCCGAGCCTGCGGGCCAGCCAGGGCAGCGTCGGGCCCTGGATCAGGGTGAACGCCACGACCAGCACGAACACGATGTTGAACAGGCGCTCGCTGCCCGGTACGCCGTTGACGACCGGGATCGTGGCCAGCACGATCGGCACCGCCCCGCGCAGGCCTGCCCAGGACAGGAAGATCTGCTCCCGCCACGGCAGCCGCCAGGGCAGCAGGGAGACCGCGATGGACAGCGGCCGGGCGGCGAGCAGCAGCACCCCGCCGACCAGCAGCGCCGGGAGGATCACGGCCGGCAGCTCGTGCGGGGTCACGAGCAGGCCGAGCATGACGAACAGCCCGATCTGCGCGACCCAGCCCAGCCCTTCGGCGAAGGACTGCACGGCGCGGCGGTGCGGCAGGCTGGAGTTGCCGAGGAGGATGCCGGCCAGGTACGCGGCGAGGAAGCCGCTGCCGTGCGCGAACCCGGCGGCCCCGAACGCGACGATGCCGGCCCCGAAGGCGGCGATCGGGTACAGGCCGGAGGACGGGAGCGAGATGCGGCGGAGCACCCAGGCCCCGGCCCCGCCCGTGAACAGGCCGATCGCCGCGCCGATGGCGAGCTGGTAGATGACCTCCAGCGGGGTGGTCCAGTGCAGGGTGCCGATGCTGAGCACCGACACCAGGATCACGGTCGGCGCGTCGTTGAACCCGGACTCGGCTTCCAGCAGGCCGGCCAGCCGGCCGGGGAGCGGCAGGCTGCGCAGTACGGAGAAGACAGCTGCGGCGTCCGTCGACGCCACGATCGCGCCGAGCAGGAGCGCGAGGCGCCAGTCGGTACCGATGAGGAGGACAGCGCCGGCGGCCGTCACGCCCACGCTGACCACCACGCCGATCGTGGCCAGCAGCATCGCGGGAGCGATCACGGGCCGTAGTGATCGCCAGCGCGTCGCCAGGCCACCCTCGACCAGGATGATCGCCAGCGCGGCGTTGCCGAGGTCGTGGGCCAGGCGCTCGTCGCCGAAGTCGACGCCGAGGACGTCCTCGCCGAGGATCAGCCCCACGCCCAGATAGGCGAGCAGGACGGGAAGGCCCGCCCTGCTGGCCAGCCGGGCGGCTCCCACACTGGCCACGATGGCCAGCCCGCCGATGAGCAGTGGAAGGTAGAGGCGCGCGTGATCCACACTGCTCCTTCCAGCAGAACCTGACTCCCCGTGACGGTGGTGTGATCCTTTCACATTGCGGTGACCGGGGCATGTCATGCGGATCACCGGACCCGTCCCGCGTCAGCTGGCGATAATCCGAGGATGGCTTCTGGGCGGCAGTGGTGGCGGCCGGACAGGTATGCCCCTGACTGGCTCGTGCTGGCCCTCCAGCCCTCCACCGCCCCGATCCCGTGGGGCCCGGCGATCCGGATCGGCCTCGCTGCCACGATCCTGCTCACCGCCGGGCTGCTGGCAGGCCATCTGGCCGAGGTCATGCCTGCCGCTCTCGCGGTGCTGCTCGCCTCGGCCAACGACAGATCGGAGGTGTACCGGGCCAGGCTCCTGCGCATCGGCATCCCAGCCCTGGCGGGCGCCGCCGGGATGATGATCGGTTACGAGCTGCGCGGCGAACGGTACGCGCTCGGCGTCCTCGTCGCGCTGATCTTCGTCAGCGGAGTGACCAGTGTGGCCGGTCCGGTCACGTCCTCGGCCGGTCTCCAGTTCACGGTCACGTCGGTGCTCGGGTACGCGATGCCGCTGGCCGGCCCGCACTGGGCCATCACGTACCTGGCAGGCGCAGCCCTGCTCCTGCTCCTCACGCTCGTGGTGTGGCCGTTCAGCGGCCAGTCGGCGGAACGGGCAGCGGTCGCCGGAGCCTTCGAGGCGCTCGTGCACCAGCTCGCCGTGATCGGCACGGACTCGGCGATCGAGGCGCGCCGGACCACCACGGCCGCGTTCAACAACGCCTACGACAGCCTCCTCGGCTACCGGCTGCGTACCGGAGCGCGGTCCGACGAGGAACGCCACCTGCTCGAACTCCTCAACGCCGGCACGCTGCTCGGCGAGTCGGCGCAGGCGCTGCTGTGGGAGGGCAAGCCGGTACCCGACCGGGTGGTCGTCGCCGTCTTCGAGGTGTCCGACGCGATCCGGGAAGGCCGCCAGCCGGTCATCCCGCCGAAGCTGCCCGGCGACACACCCGGGCTGCGATCGCTGCGCGCCGCGCTGGCCGAGGTCGCCGATCCCGGCCCGGCGCACCTGACCCGGCACGGCACGCCCGGCGCGGCCCGGCCCGGCCGGGTGGCGGCCACGCTGCGCCGGATGGTGCAGCCGCCGGCGCTGCTGTTCGGCACGCGGCTCGCGCTGTGCATGGGCATCGCGCTCGTGGTCGCGGGCATGATGCACGAGGAACGGTCGTACTGGCTGCCGACCACCGTCGCGTTCGTCCTCAAGCCGGACCTGGGCTCGGTGTTCGCCCGGGCCATCCAGCGCAGCGCTGGCACCCTGATCGGCGTGGCCATCGCCGGCCTCATCCTCGCCGCCGCGCCCTCCGGCTGGCCGATGGTGCCGGTGGTGATCGGGTCGATGATCCTGGTACCGGTCAGCCGGGTCCGCGGCTACGGGATGGCGACCGTCGCCGCCACGCCCTGCTTCCTGTTCCTGATCGACCTGAGCACAGACCAGGGCGCGGGGCTGCTCGGTACCCGGATCGCCGACACGCTGGCCGGGTGCCTGATCGTCCTGGTCGCCGGGTACCTGCTGTGGCCGGAGACGTGGAACGCCCGGGTCGGCCCGCGCTTCGCCGCCGCCGTGCGTGGCGTGGCCGCGTACCTCGACGGGGCACTCCGCGACGGCGACCAGGCCGAGCGGGTCCGGCTGCGCCGCCAGGCGTACCGGGGCCTCGCCGACGCCAGGGCCGCCGTGGAGCAGGCGCTCGCCGAGCCGCCGCCGGCCAGTACCCGGGCCTCGGCGTGGTGGCCGGCTGTCGTCGCGCTGGAGAACGTGACCGACGCGATCACAGCGAGCGCCGTGCACGGCGGGGCCGGGGAGACCGAGGTTGCCCAGTTGTCCGCCGTGCTCAACGACCTGGCGGCCTCCGTCGTGCTCCACCACCGGCCAGCGAACCTGCCACTGCCCGAAGTGGACGATCCCGACGACGCGCTGGCTGATGTCGTCGAGCAGGTCAGGACAGCCCGGCTCGTCGTGGCCGGCCCGGAACAGCGCGGCTAGCTTCCGGCAGTTCCCACTCCGGCTGTCCGGGGGTGTCCGGGCCTGTCCGGGAGCGCCGCCGGGCCGGGACCGGCCACCTATCGTCCTCTCCATCCTGGGCGGCGGCCGAGACGGCGACGGCGCAGCGCAGCGTCGGCGACGTGTTCGGCGAGACCCTCGGCTACCACTACCAGGACAGGGCCAGGGTTCGCCAGCAGTTGATCGGGGGCTGGCGAACCGGGCCGGGTAACACACGAAGCCGGGCGTGGCCCGGGAGCCGAAGGGGTGGCGAGCACGCCACAGGGGCTCCCGGGCCACGTCCCTGCTCGTGGTGAAGCGGTCAGCCCGCGCACTCCCGGGTGACCTCCTCGCCCAGCCGTGACCGGGTGTAGTGCACCTCCCGGCCGTGCCGGGACCTGGTCACCAGCCCCGCCCCGTGCAGCACGGCGAGGTGCTGGGACACGCTGCCCGGGGTCAGGCCGGTCCGGGCGGCGAGCGCGGTCGTGGTGGCCGGGGTGGCGGTGAGGCCGAGCAGCCGGGCCCGGTTCGCGCCGAGGAGCCGGGCGAGCGCCCGAGGCGAGCCGTGGGCGTGGGCGGGAGCTGCCTCCCAGAGGGTGCCGACGGCCCTGGCCGGGTAGATCGCGGACGGCGAGTGCCATTCCGACTCGGTCAGGAGTACCCGGTGGTCGAGGAACAGGCTCGGCAGCAGGGTGAGGCCAGCCCCGGCGACGGCGATGTCCACATCGGACGCGTCGGCGATCAGCAGCCGGTCCCCGGCCCAGGTCGTGCTGGGGTGCAGGGAGTCGAACAGCAGCCGGGGCCCGCCCTCGGCGAACTGGCGGGACCGGTAGGCGATGTCGGCTTCGAGCAGGGCGCGCATCCGGGGCCAGTACGGCAGGATCGCGGCGTCCCACCAGGCGGCGACGGCGTCGGCGATCCGGGGCAGCCAGGTGACGGGGTCGGCGGCCACGGTACGGGCGAGCGGGTGCGACGGCACCGCTGGCCGGTCGGTGGCGAGGATGTCGAGTGCCACGATCTCCGGCGGGGTGGCGCGGATCGCGGCCAGTTCCTCGCCGATCTCCACGAGCGGGTCGCCGGGCGCCGGGGTCAGGAAGGCCGGCAGGTGGGCGCGGGGACGGGCGAAGGCCTCCAGCAGCTCGCGGTGCGCGCCGAGGCCCGCCAGGGTACGGGCGGACCTCACCCACGGCAGGTGGCAGGCGTGCCGGGCCGGATCGGCCAGCGCCCACAGGCTCGTCACGGTCTCCCGGACGGGGGACACGCAGAACCGGATCTCGGCGAGGTCGCCGATCTCGAACCGTACCTGTGCCATCTCACCTCCGTAGCCAGGATTCGCGTGAGCCTAAAACAATGCCGGCTCCGGCCGGAATCCCGGTTGGCTGGGAGGTGGTCGTACCCCGGCACTACGGGGGTGCCGGGGTACCTCTGCTGAATAGGAGTTCCGCCTGTGCGGGCTGTCGTCGCCGCCGCCTTTGTGGCCTTTGTCCTGTCGTTGCTGGTCACACCGGTCGCAGCCCGCGCCTTACGGGCGCTCAAGGCCGGCCAGCCGATCCGGGACCTGGGCACGGTCACCCACACCGAGAAGCGGGGCATGCCCACGATGGGCGGCCTGATCTTCATCGCGGCGACGCTGATCGCCTACGCGGCCGGTCACCTCGTCCTGGCCGGCATGCCGGACCGCGCTGCCCGCCCGGCCGGGATCACCGTCACCGGCGTCGTCCTGCTGGGCCTGCTGGTCTGGTGCGGGGCCGTCGGGTTCCTCGACGACTGGATCAAGGTACGCAAGCGCGACCCGCGCGGCCTGAGCAAGCGGGGCAAGCTGATCGGGCAGATCAGCGCCGGCGTCGTGCTCGGCTGGGTCGCGCTCGGCTTCCCGCGCACCATCAACGGGCACGCGCTGACCGTCGGCAGCGAGTACCTGTCCCTGGTCCGCGACATCGGCTGGCTGAAGATCGGCACGGCGCTCTCGATCGCCGTCTTCGTGTTCGTCATCATGTCGATGAGCAACGCGGTGAACCTCGCCGACGGGCTCGACGGCCTGGCCACGGGCGCCACGGCGCTGGTGCTCCTCGCGTACAGCCTGATCGGCTTCTGGCAGTACCGGCACTGGTGCCCGGAGTACCCGGCGAGCCGGGCAGGGGACTACTGCTACACGACCCGCGACCCGCTGGAGATCGCGCTGATCGCTGCGGCCGCCGCCGGGGCGCTGCTCGGATTCCTGTGGTGGAACACGTCACCGGGCCGGATCATCATGGGCGACACCGGGGCACTCGGCCTCGGCGGCCTGCTCGGCGGGATGGCCATCGCGACGAAGACGGTGCTGCTGACCCCGATCCTGGGAGCGCTGTTCGTCATCATCATGATGTCCGTCGTCCTCCAGATCATCTCGCTCCGTGGCTTCGGCCGGCGGATCTTCCTGATCTCCCCGCTGCACCACCACTTCGAGAAGAAGGGCTGGAGCGAGGTCAACATCGTGGTCAGGTTCTGGATCGTCGCCGCGATCGGGGTGCTGGCAGCGCTCGGGATCTTCTACTACGACTTCTCCCAGGCGTACCGCTGAGCGGAGAACCGGAACCTGACCAGCACGGCCATGACGGCCAGCGCGGTCAGGTACGGCAGGTGGGGCAGCAGGTCGGGGGCTGTCAGCGCGTGGGCCTGGGCCGGGGTGATCTCGGCCGTCCACAGTGCTGAGCCGCCGGTACCCCAGCCGAACAGGCTGGCCGTCGCCCAGTTGCCGCCCCAGTGCAGGCCGATCGGCAGGGCGAGGCTCCCGCTGCTCAGCCGCGCGTACCCGAACAACAGGCCGCCGAGCGCCGGCAGCACGAAGACGAACACCGCGCCCATCGCCCAGTACGGACGGCCGATGAGGTGGTACGCGCCGAACAGCAGGCTCGTCACGCCGAGTGCCAGCGGCGCGCCGCCGAGGGTGTGGAGCCTGTCGAAGAGGTACCCGCGAAAAAGAAGCTCTTCGAACAGGACCGACAGCAGCATCATGACCAGGCCGCCGGCCAGGGCTGCGGGAATGAGCCGGAACTGGAACGCCGCGCCGACCGCCCAGGCCTGGACCACGGCGATCAGCGAGAAGAGCAGCGCGCCCGCGCCGAATCCGATGCCCAGCTGCGCCCAGCGGAACGACGGCCTGGTGCCGTCGAGCCACATGCTCACACCCGTGGCTGCCAGGACTGCCAGCAGGAAGAAGAGCGAGTGCCCGCCAGCCATGAGCGCCAGAACGACGCCAGGCACGAGCAGTGCGAGGAAGCGCAGCAGTCTCAGCATCTTCGATCCTTCACGCCCGCCGGACGGTGATGGTGCCCGATCCCCACACCATCGTCCCGGCAGGCCGTCCGTTGTGGAAGACCCGCCAGCCGCGTGGCACGAAAAGCTCGGTCGGCCCGTGACTGCCGGGACGCGCTTTGACCACAAGGGTGTACGTTTCCGAGCGGTAGTCGAACGTCTCCTGCTCGGGAGTGCCCGCGATCCGCTGCGCGTACGGCTGACGGATCTTGCTGATCACCGGCCGGAGGCCGCCCGAGCCGTCCCGCACGCAGTAGCCGCCGCCCTTGCACCAGTAGTACATGGACCAGCCGCCCGAGAACCGGCTCATGGCCGAGGTAGCGTCCTCGACGAACCGGCCCGCGTTGGGTAGTGCGGGATTCGGCATGCCCCACTCGCCGACCAGGAGAGGCATCCGGTTCGCCAGGGGGTAGGCCGTGATCGCCTGCTCGTACGCCGGGACGAAGCCACCATCCGGGTCGTAGTCGCGCCCGTCCTCCATGCCGGTGTCGTAGAAGTGCGGCGCGTACCCGACCCTCGTGTCACCGATCGCCCCGAGCCGGGTCGGCACGCCCAGCCCGACGAGCACAGTCGGCTCCACGAACACCCAGTTGTGGCGGTCGACGGTGCGGATGGCGGCCGTCAGGCGCCGGTACATGGGCGTCAGGCGGGTCTGCTCGATCCGCGCGGAGGCCGTGACCAGGTCCTCGCCGGGCGCGATCTCGCCGAACGGTTCGTTGAGCAGGTCGTAGCCGAGGACAGCCGGATGCCCGTGTACCCGCCTGACCACCTGGAGCCACGCCGCGACCTGCGCCTCCTGGAGATCCGGGTCGGTGTAGAGGTGCTCGAAGGCGCGCATGACGCCCGGCTGGAAGTACTCGTCGAACCAGTTGGGCTGCGGCTCGTACGGCAGCCCGTCGGTCCGGGTCGCCCAGGCCGGGATGCCGCGGTGACCGTTGAAGTACGGCCCGAAGATGTCCTGGTGCATGTCGAGCATGACGAGCACGCCGCCCTGGTGCGCCGCGTCGAGCACCCGGCTGATCCGCGCCAGGTACGCCCGGTCGTACGTCCCGCGCGCCGGCTCGATCGCGTCCCACCGGATCAGCAGCCGGGCGAACGTGAACCCCTGCGCGCGCATCGCCCGGAAGTCAGCTGCCCCGAGCGTGTCCCACTCGTACTTGTCGCCGACGTTGAACCCCCGCAGGTTCATCGCCCGCCCCATCCGGTCGGCGATCAGGAACCGGTCACCCGCCCGGACAACCACGTCACCCCCTCCAGCCACCGCCGTACCGGGAAGCATGACGACCGCGAGCACCACGGCGAGGACTGTCCGGATGAGACGCTTCATGCCCGCCAGGGTAGGCGGAGGCGCCCATCAATGTGAAGATGCTTCACGTAACCACTGTTCTCGATCTTGCCCTTGATCTAACGCGAGGTGGCCCGCTGAGAGTGAATCTGGCAAGCGTCGCGGGCTTCCTCGTACCGGCGTTGTACGTGGAAGCCCGCGACGCGCAGTCCAGATTCACTCTCAGCGGGTCGGCACTAGACTGGACGTATGCCGGAAATGGTGCCGGATCGTATCGAGCATGGCGTGGTGGTCGCGGCCCCGGCCGAGCGTGTCTGGGCCGCGCTGACCGAGGCAGCCCAGCTCGGCACGTGGTTCGCCGACTCCGCGGATCTCGATCCGCGTCCCGGCGGGGAACTCGTGCTCCGCTGGGTGCAGCACGGCAGCTTCTACGCGAGGATCGAGCGGATCGAGCCGCCGGTGCAGTTCGCGTGGCGGTGGGCGCTGCACCCCGACGTCGTGCCGGACGCGGGCAACTCAACGCTCGCCGTCTTCACACTCACTCCCGAAGGGGACGGCACCCGGGTCACCGTGAACGAGACGGGCTTCGCGAGCCTCGGCGGCGGGCCGGAGAAGCAGGCCCAGCACGTCCGGCAGAACGCCGAGGGCTGGCGGGGCGGGCTCGCGGCGCTCAAGGGGTACCTGGAGAAGTAGGCCGGTTTTGTCACAGGTCGCGGCTAGTCTGCAAGGGTTGTGTGTGGCAGACGCCACAAGGCAGGCCGCGACCGAGGAGACTCCGATGGCCACCAAGCTCAACCCGTACATCAGCTTCAACGGCGACGCCCGGCAGGCGCTCGAGTTCTACCAGAGCGTTCTCGGCGGCGAGCTGCGGACCAACACCTTCGGCGAATACGGGATGAAGGGGACGCCCGACGAGGACAAGCTCATGCACGGCATGCTGGAGACCCCGGGCGGGATCACCATCATGGCCGCCGACACCCCGCCGAACATGCCGTACAACCCCGGTACCAACGTCTCGATCAGCCTGAGCGGCGAGGACGACGCCGAGCTGCGCGGGTACTGGGAGAAGCTCTCCTCGGCCGGGCAGGTGGCCGTGCCGCTGGAGAAGCAGATGTGGGGCGACGTGTTCGGCATGTGCACCGACCAGTTCGGCATCATCTGGATGGTCAACATCAACCAGCAGGGCTGACCCGGGCCCGGCGGACCTCCGGCCGGCCAGTGGTCACGGTACTGGCGCGGCCGGTGGCGGGTGGGGCAGCGGATGCGCGCCCTCCGGCCGGAGCCCGTCGAACAGCACCCCCAGATACCGCCGCCACAGCCCGGGATCGGAGTCCTGGAGCGGGCTGGCGGCATGGCTCGGCGCGCACATCAGCAGGATGACGTCCGGGCCGGTGACGTCCGCCCGGACGGCCCCCTGCTCCTGGGCCCTGGCGACGAGTGCGCCGACCACGCCGAACATGCGCTCCTGCGCGGCGCTGACGGCCGGCTCGGCCAGGACGGCCGGGCTGGCGGCCAGGAGGAACGACAGGTCGAGCTGCTGCACGCGCTCGCAGGCCGCCGTCAGGAACTCCAGCAGCGCCCGCCCCGCGTCGCCTGCCCCGAGCAGGTCTTCACCCAGTTCGCTGATCGTGACCAGCCGGTCGAGCACGATCGCGCCGAGCAGGTGCTCCTTGGTGGGGAAGTGCCGGAACACCGTGCCCTTGCCGATCCCGGCCCGCCGGGCGATGTCGGCGACCGACGCGTCGGCACCGTGCGCGGCGAACTCCGCCGAGGCCGCGGCCAGCAGCGCCTCCCGGTTCCTGGCCGCGTCGGCGCGCAGCGGACGTGCCGGTGGGGCTGTCTCTAGCCGGTTCGTCGGGTGCACCGCCACAGCCTACTGGCACCTCAGGCGCCGCACTGAATAAGTTGACCGCCGGGTCCGGTTAGCTTTAGGGTCGCTAACATGACCGGGCGGTCCGGTTATTTCCCCTCCCCAGGAGCGTCGCGTGAAAGCAGTGCAGGCCACGCACTACGGCACCCCAGAAGAGTTCGTCCTCGCCGACCTGCCGGTACCGGAGCCCGGCCCCGGGCAGATCCAGGTCCGGATCGCCGCCGCGTCCGTCAACCCCGGCGACATCCGGCTGCCGAGCGGAGACTTCCGCGACGTTGTGGAAGTCCAGTTCCCGCACGTACCCGGCAACGACTTCGCCGGCACCGTGACCAGGACGGGGGAGGGCGTCACCAGCTACCAGCCGGGCGACGAGGTGTTCGGCTTCGCCCTTCCCCGCGTACTGCGCGGCATGGCCGGGCCCGGCTCGCCGTCACTGGGTACTGGCGCGCTCGCCGAGTACGCGGTGTTCGAAGCGGACACCCCGTTCGTCACGCACCGGCCAGCCGGGCTGACGGCCGAGCAGGCGGCCGCGCTGCCGACGGTGGGCCTGACAGCCAGGGCGCTGATGCACTACGCCGAGATCAAGCCGGGGGAGACCGTGCTCGTGATCGGTGCGACCGGCGGGGTCGGCACGGCCGTCGTACCGCTGCTCGCCCAGGCTGGCGCGCACGTGATCGCCACGGCGACCGGGGAGGACGAGAAGCTGCTCGCCGGGCTCGGAGCGGCGGAGACAGTCGATTACCGCACGGCTGACCCGGCTGAGGAGGTCCTGAAGCGACGGCCTGACGGTGTCGACGTCGTGTTCAACCTGGTCCTGCCGGGGGACGATCTCGCAGGGGCAGGTCGCGCGGCCCGGCCGGGTGGCCGGATGTTCACGATCACGTTCCCGGCTCCGGTCGGCGGGGAACTCGGGCGGGACGATGTCAGCCTCCAGCTGGTGCTGGACATGGCTGGCGTGGCCGGCGGCATGCGCGAGGTGGCGGAGGCGGCCGAGGCTGGGCTGCTTCCGGCGGTGATCGGAAAACGGTTCTCGCTGGACGACGGGGTCAGAGCACTGGTGGCCTTCGCCCGGGAGCACACCACGGGCAAGGTCGTCGTCACGATGCCGTAGCGGGGACGGCGGTCACTCCGCCGCCCCCGTCCACTCCGGACGGGACATCTAGTCCCAGGGGATCTCCTCGCCGTCCCTGCCGAGCACCGCGATGGCCTCGACAGGGCAGGACACTGCGGCGTCGAGTACATCCTGATCGGGGTTGATCTCTTCCCGCACCGGCCGGGACTTGCCATCGGCGTCGAGGTCGAAGGCCTCGGGGACCGCGCCGGCGCACATGCCGGAGCCGATGCAGGCCTCCCGGTCGACCCGCAGCCGCCAGGTCATGACCACACCACCGGCAGCTCCTCCACGCTGCGGACGATCATCGTGGGCTTGAAACGCAGCTCGCTGTCCGGCACGGCCACACGCAAGTCCGGCAGCTCCGTGAGCAGCCCCCGCAGCGCCTCCTGGAGTTCCATCCTGGCGAGCTGCGCGCCGAGGCAGTGGTGCACGCCGGCGCCGAAGCCGATGTGCGGGTTCTCGGCCCGGCCGAGGTCGAGCCGGTCGGGGTCGGTGAAGACCCCGGGGTCGCGGTTGGCCGCGCCGATGGCCGGCATGACGGCCTGCCCGGCCGGGATGGTCACTCCGCTCAGCTCGACCGGCTCGGTGGTGACCCGGATCAGGCTCGCCGTGCTGGAACCGAGCTGCGTGAAGCGCATCAGCTCCTCGACGGCGACGTCGAGCCGGCCGGGGTTGGCCTTGAGCCACTCCAGCTGCTCCGGGTGCTCCAGCAGGGTCAGCAGGAACATGTTGATCTGGTTGGCCGTGGTCTCGTGCCCGCCGATCAGCAGCCCGATGCCCATCGTGATCAGCTCTTCCTCGCTGAGCCGGTCGTCATCGTCACGGGCGGCGATCAGCGCGGACATCAGGTCGTCGGCCGGTGCGGCCCGCTTGGCCTCGATGAGCTCCATGAAGTACCCGCCGAGGCTGATGAACGCTCCGGCCATCACGTCCTGGTCGCGTTCCCAGTTGCCCATCGCGGCGTCGGACCAGCCATGGAACCGGTCGCGGTCGGTGGCTGGCACGCCGAGCAGGTCGCAGATCACCTGGACGGGCAGCGGGAGCGAGAAGTGCTCGACGAGGTTGGCCGGCTGGGGCTGTTTGCGCAGGCCCGCGATGAGGTCACTGACCACAGTGGCCACCCGGGGCCGCAGCTCCTCGACCCGGCGGGCCGTGAAGGCGCGGGCGACGAGCCGGCGCAGCCGGGTGTGCTCCGGCGGGTCCTTGGCGATCAGCGACTCGTTCGCCAGGGAGCCCAGCCCCATCTGCGGCATGTCCTCGCCGGTGGCCAGCGCCCGGCTGAACCGGGAGTCGATCAGGACGGTGCGCACGTCGGCGTGCCGGGTGACCAGCCACGCGAGCTTGCCGTCCGGGAAGGCGACCTGGGCGACCGGCCGGTGCTCGCGCAGCTCGGACAGCAGCGGCGCCGGATGGTACAGGGTGGGCGGATCGGGCAACGGGAACGAGATCGGGGAATCCTGGGTCATCGTGCACCTCCTGCCCGGGACTCTATCGAGAAAGATGAATGATTGTCACGGTCGGCCGGCCGAGGCTGCAAGATGAGTGACATGGACGTTGACGAGTACATGGCCGGGGTGCCCGCCGAGCGCCGCGCGGTGCTGGAGGAGGTGCGCACCCTGTGCCAGCGCGAGCTGACCGGCTTCACCGAGGTGATCGCGTACCGGATGCCGTCCTACCTCCGCGAGGGCGTGGCCGAGGTGGCGTTCGCGAGCCAGCGCCAGTACATCAGCCTGTACTTCCTCCGGCGGGACGTGCTCGACGCGCACAACCTGACCGGGCTGGACGTCGGCAAGGGCTGCATCCGGTACCGCAGGCCGGAGGCCATCGACCTCGGCCTCATCCGCGCGCTGCTCGCCGCCACGGCGGCCTCGACCGGCCCGGTGTGCTGAGCCGGGTGTACCGAAAAGGTGACCTATGTCCTGACTGGACCGTCCTGATCGGATGAACGGCCATCAGGAAAGGGCCGGACGATGCGCGGAATGAACCAGGCGGCCACGAATCCGGCCAGGCTGGAGGATGACTTCCCGCCCTTCGGGTGGGCCCGCCCGGCGCCGCTCGCCCCGGTCCGCGTGGTGCTGCCAGGACCCCTCCGGCGATGGGCCTGGGTATGCCCAGGTACGGCGGGTATGACAGCCGTTGTGACTGAGGCCGGGCGGGCGATTGGTTCGTGATCGGGCTTGCCTCCCGGAAGGGCCACATTTCGGTCCGGGTGAGTTCGGTTTCCGACAGTGGCGGTTATCTCGCTGAGTGATACCGGGACTTGCCCCAGGGTGTGAACATGGCCGGGGCAAGTCCCGGGGGCAGGAAACGCGCCGAAGTGGACCAAGCGGTCCTCGCGGGCCCGGTGCGGCAGGCGGAGCGTGACGAGATTGCCGGCACGGCGTAGGAAAGGGGCCGTCAATTCTCTGCTTACCCCTCAAGCCGGCTTTCTGGGCGCGAAATGGATCTGCTTTCCCAGAAACCACGGACAACGTTGCAGTTCCGGGCATTCAATGCCCAAGTGTCTTTCGTCATGTCTGGACTCTGTGACTCCACTTGACATGCCGAGTTACGTTAAAGTTCGATCGCAGCGTCCCTTGAGGACTGAGTACTAAGGACACAGGTCCGGCGTAGTCGGCAACGGGGGAGAAGCATCACGCTATGTACGGCTCGCGACACTCTCCACTCACGAGCGCAATCACGGGGTGCACTGTCCGCAAGGCTGAGCCGAGGCACTAACTGAGGAGAAGAGCAATGCCGGAAAACCGCCCGCCCGACTCCGCTCCGATCCCGTTCTACGACACGGTGGGGATCGGTGCCGGCCCGGCTGGCCTGAGTCTCGCCGCGTTGTTCGGGGTGCTCGCGCCCCGGGAGATCGCACTGTTCGACGCCCAGGCCGGCCCCGGCTGGCACAGCGGCATGCTGCACCCCGGCGTGCGCATGCAGACCGGCTGGGTCAAGGACCTGGTCTCGCTGCTGGACCCGACCCACCCGCTGTCCCTGCTGAACTACCTGGTCACCACCGGCAAGGTGTACGCGCTGGTCGGCGCCAACTTCGACTCGATCCCCCGGCTGGAGTACACCCAGTACCTGGCCTGGGCCGCGGCGCAGATCCCGAGGCTGACCTACAGCACCCGGATCGACAAGATCTCCGTGGACGACGCCATCGTCACGTACGCGGAGGGCAGGCCGATCGCCCGCTCCGAGCACCTGGTCCTCGGCCAGGGCACCGTCGCGCACCTGCCGGAGTTCTTCGGCGACCTCGCGGCGAGCGACCGGGTGATCGTGGCCGACGTGCTGGCCGACCGGATCGGCGAGCTGCCGGCCGACCTCGACGCCCCCATCGTCGTGATCGGCGGCGGGCAGACCAGCGCGGAATGCGCCGGCGCGCTGCTGGGCCGTGGATACCGCAACATCCGCTGGATCGGCCGCCGCTCGTGGTTCGCCCCGCTGGAGGACTCCCCGGCGGCCAACGACCTGTACCGGCCGTCCTACCAGGAGTACTTCGTCCAGCTCCCGGCGGAGGACCGCAAGCGGCTCGTCGCCGACCAGCTGCTGACCAGCGACGGCATCACCCCGGGCACCCTGCGCGACCTGTACCAGGTGAACTACGAGGGCCGGCTGCGCGAGGGCAGGTTCCCGATGACGATCATGCCGGGCCGCGAGGTGACCGGCGCGACGATGGCCGGGGACGAGATCGAGCTGGTCTGCCAGACCTCCGGCGGCGAGGAGCGGCTGCGGGCCGCGTACGTCGTCGTGGCCGCCGGGCGGCGCAACGCCCCGATGCCGTTCGACGAGGAGATGGACGAGCTGATCGACCGCGACGACAATGGCGACGTCATCATCGAAGCCGATTACTCGCTGCGGTGGAAGTATTCCGACCGTAATAAGATTTTCGTGCTGAACCGTGGCCGTTTCAGCCACGGGCTCGTCGATTCGAATGTGAGTATCCTGCCGATCCGCAGTGCGATCATCATCAATTCACTGGCGGAACGCAAAGTATTCAACATTCGCGATGAATACCTGAGTACCCAGTGGGCGTGACGCTCCCTTCATAATCTAGTCGATCTTGGACACTCCGCCGCGAATCCTCCGGCGGAGTGCCTGTTTTCCTCGTGGTTTCGCGCACGCGGGGCAACCCGGCAGGGCGGGAATTGCTAGCGTGCACACCATGATCGACGATGAATTAAGGGCCTGGGAGACGCAGCTCGTACCCGAGGTTCTGCCGGTGCTGACCTCCATCCTCAATGGAGCGCGCGCGGCGGTGATCGCGAAGGTAACGGGACTCACCGCCGAGCAGGGCCGCACCTCCGGCGTCCCCTCGGGAACGAGCCCGCACGGGCTGCTCCGCCACCTCGCCGACGCCGAGAAGTACTGGTTCGAGGTGGCTTTCCTCGGCCTGGACGAGCCGGTCGACTTCAGCGCCAGCCTCGTGCCCGAGGGTGCGACGGAGGCCAGCCTGCTCGCCGGGTACCGGGCGGCGATCCGGCGGAGCAACGAGATCATCGCCGGGGCCGGTGACCCGCTCGCCCGGGGCACCGGTGACCGGGAGCAGAGCCTCCAGTGGATCATCGCGCACATGATCCAGGAGACCGCCCGGCACGCGGGGCACGCCGACATCCTCCGCGAGCAGCTCGACGGCACGACGGGGCACCGGGTACCCAGGACCTCCTAGTACCGCGAACCTGGATCGCTTCGACGGAGCGGCGCGAGGTCCTGGCTAACGTCAGCCGGCTAGCGCGGGACCTGCTTTGTGCCGTAGGCGGGCGCGCAAGCGACGGCGCTTCGATTCGAGGGGCCGCCGGCCGTTTCGGGTCAGGCGTCGTGGCGGAACAGTGCGGTCCACAGGAACGGCTCGCCGTATCGGGGCGAGTCAGTGGGCTCGTCACGCATGCGGCGCAGTTCGACCTCGGTCATGTCGGCGAAGATCCAGCGCAGTGCCTCCGGGGTGTACGCGACGCCGCCCTGCAGCCCGCCGTGCTGGTAGAACTCTGCGTCGGGCAGTTCGGAGCCCATCGCCCCGGCGGCGAAGCAGGTGAGCCCGAAATAGCCGCCGGGGGCCAGTGCCCTGGCGAGCAGTGCGCGATAGCTGACGCGACGGTGCGGCGGCAGGTGGTGGAAGCAGCCCGAGTCGTAGATCAGGTCGTACGGCCCGGACGGGGCAGTCTCGGCGAACGCGTCGCCGCAGTGGAACGCGATGTCGAGTCCCGCCGTGGCGGCCCGGTCGCGGGCCCAGGAGATCGCGGCGGGGGACAGGTCGACGGCGTCGACCTGGAAGCCCGCGGCGGCCAGGTACAGCGCGTTGCGGCCGGGGCCGCAGCCGAGGTCCAGGGCCCGGCCAGGGGTGACCAGCCCTTGGTCAAGGTAGGACACCAGGTTCTCGTCGGGCTTGTCCGCGAAGAACGGCACGGGCCGGTCCCGGTCTGCGTAGAAGCCGTCCCACCAGTCGGTGCCGCCGCCGGGCGTCCACCGGTCGGCACCGGGCGCGAGCAGCCCGTCCAGCAGTTTCAGCACGTCCTCGATATCGCGGATGTCGCGGTTCATCCGGCCTCCTTCCCGCATGGTCAGCCTAGTGCTGGCAGCCTGGATCGCGCCGCCCGCATTGATCGACGGTTATCACTGCATCGCGGCTGCGGGCGTTCGCCTGCGCGAGGGGCCGCAGCCGAGCCCAGGCCAGAACCTCGCACTACATGCGGTACTAGGCGTCCAGGGCCCGTGCGTAGGCCGTGAGGGCCGCCCTGTCGGTGTGGCCCGTCTTCACCAGCAGACTCGCGACGTGCTTCTCGACGGTGCGCGGCGAGATGAACAGCTGCCGGGCGATGCCCTGGTTGCCGGGGTGCTCACCGAGCAGCTGGAAGACCTCGTACTCGCGGACGGTCACGCCCAGGTCCCGCAACGCCCGGGGAATGTCGGACCGGCCCTCACGGCGCTGGGTCGTGCTCGCACCGGCCTGCCGCAGCAGCGAGCGGCACGCGTTGGCCACCGGCGACACGCCTGCGGTGTGGAAGTACTCCTCGGCGGCGCGCAGCCAGGTCACCGGATCGCCCCAGCCGGAGGCGATGCCGTGCTCGGCGACGAGCCGCCGGATCAGGTGCGCCGCCATCGGGAAGGGCTCGGCCGCGTGCAGTGCGCGGCCCATCGCCTCGGCCGCACTGTCCGGATCGGACGATCCATGCAGGACAGCCTCCGCCGCGTGGAGGAACTGCTGGTTCCACCGGACGGCAGAGGCCGGAGCCGAGGCCGCCTCGGCGTGGCCGGCCCACGTCGCCCGGCCGGCCAGCGCTTCGGTCAGGACCCGCAGGCCCCACCGGCCGGCCACGTCGAACACCGTCGGGTTGGCCAGCTCCCAGGCCAGCAGGGCGTCGAGGTCGGCGGTGGCGCGGGGCCGGTCCTCCTCCAGCAGGGCGCAGACCGCGTGGCACAGGCCGATCACCATGCCCTGCTGCTGCGAGGACGTACCGCCGTGCCTGGCGTAGCGGGCCAGCTCCCGCTCCATCGCGACCCGGTTGCCCTGGTGCGCGGCGAGCGTGGCCTTGAACCGGAAGATGATCAGGTACTCGGTGGTGTTCTGCATGCGCAGCACGGCGCTCTCGCACCGGTCGAAGATCTCGGCAGCGGCCGCGTGCTCGCCACGGAGGATGAGCTGCCAGCCGATGTTGGCCTCCGTGGACATGCCGAACACGATCGAGCCCAGCTCGTCGGCCGCCTGCTGGGCCTGGCGGAGCCGCGTGAGGTCCCCGGTACGGATGGCGGCGTTCACGCCCAGCCGCAGCAGCGCGTCGACCCGCCACGCGGCCAGGCCGGCCTCCTCCGCGATGGCGAGCATGTGCTCCAGGTGGCGGCCGGCCTCGTCGTAGGAGTAGAGGCGGCTCAGGCCGGACAGCAGGTTCAGCGCCCGGCAGGCCACCTCGGGCAGGCCGGCCTGCTCCGCGAGGGCCACGGCGCGGCGGGCCAGGCGTTCGGTGTTCGCGATGCGCTCGGCGCGGTCGCCGGGGCCGTCCCACACCAGCCGGGCCTCGACCACGTCGAGCGCTGCCGTCTCACCGGGGCCAGCGTCGGGGCCGAGGAGGCCGCGAGCCAGCGCGACCTGCGCCGCCGCGTCCTCCGGCCGGCCAGCGGAGCCGGCCGCCCAGGCCAGCGAGGTGTGCAGCTCGGCGCGACCGGCCACATCGGACGGCGGGCCCAGCTCGCGGACCAGGTCCAGCGCCCGGTCGAGCTGCCCGCCCTCGGCCAAGGCCTGCACGAGGGTCTCGGTGAGGCCGGGGGAGGGGTGCAGGTCGAAGGCGCGTTCCAGGAGGGTCAGGGCCGACACGCTCGACCCGGACGCGAGCACCCGGCGACCGGCCTCGCTGAGCAGCACAGCGGCGGATTCCGGCTGGCCGGCGACGATCCGCAGCCCGGCGGCGAGCTGGCACCACTCGTCGGAGAGGACGGGCTCGGCGGCTTCGAGGGCGTCGGCCGCCCGGCGGGCGATCACGGCGCGCTCGGCCGGCATCAGCTCGGCGAGGAGGGCGTCGCTGGTCAGGGCGTGGCGGAAGGAGTAGCCGTCGGTGCCGGTACTGTCCGGGACGATGATCTGAGCCTGGGCGGCCTCGCGCAGCTGGCTCAGGAGCGTCCGCTCGTCCAGCCCGGAAGCGAGCCCGAGGGCCGGCACGGTGAACTGGTGCCCGAGCACCGCCGCCGTCCGGAGCATGTCCTGTACCTGCGGGCCGAGCCTGCCGACCCGGTCGCCGATGCTGCGGACCACGGTGGTCGGCACCTTCGAGCCGAGCGGCCCGGCCAGCCGCCAGCCCTGGCCCTCCCGGTGCAGTACGCCGGAGCCAGCCATGCCGCTGAGCAGTTCCTCCACGACGAACGGGTTGCCGTCGCAGTCCCGGACCAGGCTGCGCAGCACGGGTGCTGGCACGCCGGCCGGGCTGGTACCGAGGCAGGCAGCCGCCAGCTCCCCGATCTCGGCGGCGCTGAGCTGGCGCGGGGTCAGCACCTCGGCCGTCCGGCCGCGCTCTGCGGCCCTGGCCAGCTCCAGCGCGGGGCTCGGGTGCGGGCGGAGGGTGCCGACCAGCAGCACCGGTACACCGGAAAGGTTGCTGATCAGATAGTCGAGGACGGCGAGGCTCTCGGCGTCGGCGTCGTGCAGGTCCTCCAGGACCAGCAGGCAGCCGTTCTCGCCGCCGATCACGGTCAGCAGGCGCAGCAGGGCCTCGGCCAGCTCGGTGAGCGTGCTGTTCGGCTGCCCGGCCCGCCACTCCGGGATCAGGCGGGACAGCGCCGGGCGGTAGGGCAGCAGCGCGGGGTCGGCGGGCGGCCCGGAGGCCCGGAAAAGTGAGGCCATCGCCTCGACCAGCGGCCGGAACGGCATGGTCATCGCGGTGGCACCGCACCTGCCGCGCAGCACGGGCTGGCCGGCGGTGTACGCCAGGGTCGAGCACTCGGCGGCGAGCCGGGTCTTGCCGATCCCCGCCTCGCCGCACAGGAACACCGCGCGCCCCAGGCCCAGGTCGTCCACAGGGGACGCCGATGGCCGGGCGGTGGCTGCCAGCCGGTCACCCAGCAGGCTCAGCTCAGCCGCCCGGCCGATCAGGACTGGCGAGGAGAGATGCATGCCGCTGGGCTACCAGGGCCACAGTTCCTCGTCGGTGGTGTCGGCTTCGAGCCGGCAGGTCATCAGGCCGCAGGACGTGCCCTCGCCGTCGCTCCAGTGCGACGTGAACGGCTTGCCGCTCAGCGCCTGCGTGCGGCGGGCCGGGCTGGGCACGTCGAGCAGCACGATCGCCCCGGCCGGGTGGCCTGGGCGCTCGGCGCTGTCGGGGTCCTTCCACAGTCGGATCAGGTCGTTAGTAGGCACGGGACCGTCCCTTCCCCAGGGTCACTGCTGGAGGGAGTGCAGCAGCAGTGCTGAAGGTACCCGGTCGGCGAACCCCATGCGTAGTACCCCGTGCCCAATTCCCGCGAGACCTGCCAGCAGCCCTGGGCTGGCCACCCCGCCCGGTGTGCCACAGGCCGGGCCGTTGCGCTCCACTGTGGCCAGTGCGGAACCCAGGCGCTGACCTCGGACTTTGAGGAGTTCGAGCGCGCCGAGCTCGCCGTGGCACAGGCAGTGGCTCGGCAGCGGGTCGGCGTTGGTGATCGCTGATACTGCCCGATCGGACACGTCGGCCAGCTCCGGCACCCCGGCCACAGCGAGGCCGACGCCCGTCAATCCCTGACACCAGGTCAGGTCGGCCCGCTCCGGCGCTGCCGTGACCTCCGGGAGGCTGCCCAGCAGATCAAGACCCATTCTCCGGTACCGGTCGCCGCCGCCGGCCTCGGCGAAGCGCACCAGGGCCCAGCCGGTACCGGCGCGGCCGTCGGCGAAACCGGTGGCCTCCGCCGGTGGCAGGCCGGCGAGCCGGGCGGCGCACACCTCCGCGGCCTTCCACGCGGCCGCGCGCCACGGCGCGTCCTGGCCGGCCTCGTGCACCCCGAGCATCGCCGCCAGCCCGCCGGCCAGCCCGGCGAGCACGCCGGTGTCCGTACAGGACTCGGCGGCGGCTGACGTGAGCGCGGCGGCCTGCTCGGTGGCCGCCGGCAGCTCCGGGTCGCCGAGCAGACCGGACAGCTGGGCCAGCGTGTAGGCGATCCCGCCGAACCCGGCGAAGCCGCCCGGCCCGACCACGGCGATCTGCTCCGGGTACCTGGAGAGGCTGTCGAGCAGCCTGGGCAGCGGGCCGATCGCCCGGCGGGCCAGGGCGGCGTAGCGCTCGGTGCCGGTCAGCGCGGCGAGCTGGGCCAGGTAGAGGGCCGGCCCGCAGTACCCGCTGCCGAGGCTCGCACCCAGCGGCATGATGTTCCAGTGCTGCTCGCTGAGCGGTTCGAGCCCGAGCCAGTTGACCCGGCCGTCGCCCTGGTACGCCGTGGCGACCAGCTGGTCGGCGATGCTCCGCGCGGCGGCCAGCAGCCGGTCGGAGTCCGCGGCGACCGGCGGCAGCCCGGCACCCTGCCCGGCCGGGCGCGGGCCAGCGACGCAGTGCTCCGGCGAGCGGCCCCGGGTGACCAGCGCCGCCTTGATGATCCATTCCTGGTCGTACCGGTCGACCCGGTCCATGCCGCGCAGCTTCCGCAGCACCCGGTCGAGCCCGGTCTCCGGCAGCGCGGCCACCTGCCGGTCAGCCGAGTCCCACAGCTCGGTGGCCGCGGGGCGGCTCGTGAAGAACGGGATGTCGCCGGCCCACATCTCGCGCAGCTCGTGGCTGACCAGCGCCCGGCGGACCTGGTCGTCGGCGGAACTGGGCCAGAGCATGTCGAGGATCCGGTCCCGGTCGAGCGCGTCGCGCATCACGTCCGGGTGGGTGGACTCGTCGAGCAGCCGGGCGTACCAGCGGGTGGCCCGGGGCACGACCCGCACCTCAGTACCCGCGAACCTGCGGAGCAGCCCGTGCTTGCTGGCCAGGTCCTCCCGGTAGACCGAGATGGTGTCGTAGCCGAGGCGGAAACCGTCGAGGATCTCGGCGGCGTAGCGCTCCGGCACGGCTGCCTCCCCGCCCAGCACCGGCCGGTTGGCCGAGCCGGGGAAGGTCCGCGACCGGCGGGTCAGCCGCATCTCGTCGGTACCGGGCGCGTCCCAGTCCACCGACTCGAACGGCGACTGCGCCCCCGCGTCGCCGCCCAGGCCCGACACGTCGAGCGAGCCGGAGGAGCTGACGAACATCCGGGGGAGCAGCGACACCTGGTACACGGAGGACTGGAGCGCCTGCGCCGCCGGGTCGGGGCCGGTCTCCGACGGCTGGGGGAGCGCCGGGTGGAACAGGGTCTCCACGTCGATCAGCACCGGGTCGGGGCCTGCGGCGATCAGGTTCTCGTAGTGGATGTCGGTGCAGTCGAGCGCGTAGAGCAGCGAGAGCAGGAGGCCCTGGCGGCGGTAGAACTCGCGGACCTCGTCCTCGCTGCCGCACGGCTTGGCCTCGGCGAAGCTCACCCAGCCGTACCCGTGCCGCTCCACCACGTCCACCGCTCGCAGGCTCAGCCCGTCGATCCGGCTGTTGAACCAGCGCAGCACCTCGTTGAAGTGGGCGTGCACGGCCTGGGGACGCGGCTTGTACACCACCTTGCGGCCGTCGGCGAAGGTCAGCACCGCGACGGACCGGCCGCGCCGGTGCCCGTCACCCGCGCCGGCCTCCACAGTGGTCAGCTCGCCGGGATCGGTGCCGCCCAGCAGGGTACGCACCAGGAGGGCCCGGTCGGCGGCGAACCTGGCGAGCAGCTCGGTCATGGCCTCTGCGGCGTGCCCGCAGGCCTGGGCGAGCAGCCTCGCCAGTACGACATATTCCATCAGGAAGGCCCGCAGGCCGTCACGCGCGGCAGTCTGCCGGACGAAATCGGTGAAGCGCTGCCCCGGGGTCTCGCCGGTCAGCCGGCCGGAGACCCGCGCGACGTTGACCTCCAGCACCAGGCATCGGGCTCCGAGCCGGACCAGCTCGCGGGACAGCCGCTCGGTGAAAGCCGCACGGATGGCGGCATTGTCCACATCGGGGAGCTGCGGCAGCAGGCCGGCCGCCTGCCGTGCGAACGGGGCGAAGATGGCCTTGAAACCGTCGGCCCAGGTCAGCTCGCCCTCCGCCGGCAGCTCGGCCGGGGTGCTGGCGAGCACGTGGTCGACGGCCCGCGCCCAGCCGGGCACCGCGGACCGGGAGCCGAGGTCTTCCGCGTCCTCGGCGAGCAGCGCGAGCATGCCCGGCAGGTCGACGCCCAGCTCGCCGAGCCGGGTGGCCAGCAGCTCCTCGCTGGGGTAGCCCTCCAGCCACCTCGCCAGCCTGGCCTTCGGCCGCTCCCCGGGCACCCCGGCCGGAGAGGGGCGGCCGCCGATCCGTTCTGCCAGCGTGAGGCCCCGAGCCCACCAGACATCCGTCATGCTCGAAGATCCTGCCATCGGCCCGAACGGGCGTGATAGGGGCGATGCCCCCGGATTTCTCCCACGGGTGCTGTCATCGGTGGCAGCACGGCCTAACCGCTGGTCCGCGCGCTGCGGTCCTGCTTGCCCCGCTGCTCGAACATCGCTGGCTCCCTGCCCCGTGGACTGACCGGGGGATTCTCGCCGGGCGCGGCCCGGCGCGCAAGGGCCGACCGGTTTGGACACATTCGCCGGGGGCGGAGAACCGGGTCTGACAGACTGGCGCTCATTGATTAGGCTCCGCCGCCATGAGTGAGTCAAAGACCGACTGGCGTACCGCCATCTTCATGTGGGCCGGCCTCCCCCTCATCGCAGGGCTGGCCCTCTTCTTCGGTTCCCAGGACCTGATCCCGTCCTGGAAGGCCCACAACGGCGACGGCAAGGCCGGAATCTTCTCCGCCACGTACGAGGAGTGCAAGAAGCGCCGCCGTGGCGGCACGTCCTGCACCCTGCACGGCACGTGGAAGGCCGACGACGGCAGCGCGACCCGGGCGAAGGTCGTCCTCTACGACGAGCCGGACACGATCCCGGCCGACGGCAAGGTCGCGGCCCTCGACACCGGTGCGGAGGACGGCGTCTTCGCGAAGGATGGCGGCTCCAAGTACCTGGTGCACACCGGGATCGTGCTCGTCGGCCTGCTCGCGGCCGCCGGCTGGATCTTCTACATCGTGCGGTTCTTCCGGAAGCGGGCCGCGAAAGCGAAGGCGTTCGCCCCGGCGGGCTGAGGCGTGAACGAAAGCGGGGCCGGGATCACCCGGCCCCGCTTCCGTCAGCCCACTGTGGTCACGTCGAGTTCGCCGGCGGCGTGCCGGGCCCGGAGTACCTTCTTGTCTATCTTGCCCACGGAGGTCTTCGGTACCTCGTCGACGAAAGCCCAGCGCTCCGGCACCTGCCACTTGGGCAGCCTGGCGGCCAGGTAGTCCTGGAGCTCGGCGAAGGCAACGCTGCCCTTCTCCTTGAGCACGACCGTCGCGAGCGGACGCTCGCCCCACCGCTCGTCCGGTACGCCGACGACGGCGGCCTCCAGGACGGCGGGGTGGCCCATCAGCAGGTTCTCCAGCTCGACGGACGAGATCCATTCGCCGCCCGACTTGATCACGTCCTTGGCGCGGTCGGTCAGGGTGAGGTACCCGTCCGGGCTGATCAGGCCGACGTCGCCGGTGCGCAGCCAGCCGTCGGCGAACGGTTCCTCCTGGTAGTAGCCAGCGGTGATCCACGGCCCGCGGACCAGCAGCTCGCCGACGCTGTGGCCGTCGTGCGGGAGCACGCTGCCGTCCGGCCCGATCAGCCGGGGCTCGACCGAGGCGGGGAACCGGCCCTGGGTCAGCCGGTAGGCCTCCCGGTCCCTGGCGCCGGCCGGCGGGCGCGACAGCGTGCCGAGCGGCGACATCTCCGTCATGCCCCACGCGTGGACGAGCGTGATGCCGTGCCGGTCGTAGTCGGCCATCAGGCTCGGCGGGCAGGCCGAGCCGCCGACCACGGCCTCGGTGAGCGAGGACAGGTCGGCGCCGGTCGCGTCCGCGTACCGGATGAGCCCCTGCCACACCGTCGGCACGCCGGCGGCCTTGTTCGGCCGGGCGGCCGCGACGAACCCGGCCAGCGGCTCCGGCGCCAGGAACCTGTCCGGCATCGCCAGCCAGCACCCGGTCACGAAAGCCGTGTACGGCAGCCCCCACGCCAGCACGTGGAACTGCGGCACGACGGCCAGCACGCAGTCGGCGGCCGACAGGTCGAACACGTCGGGCAGCGCGATGGCCAGCGAGTGCAGGTAGATCGACCGGTGGCTGTAGACGACGCCCTTCGGATGGCCGGTGGTGCCGGAGGTGTAGCACATCGCGGCGGCCTGGCGTTCGTCCACATCGGGCCAGTCGTAGGAGTCCGGCTGGCCGGCGATCAGGGCCGCGTAGTCGTGGACCTCGGGGCCGGTGATGCCAGCGACCACCGCCGGGTCGGCCGGCCCGTTGACGATCAGGTGCCGGACCTGGGGAAGATGCGGGATCAGCCCGGTGAACGGGGCGAGCAGCGAACCGTCCACAATGATCACCTGGTCGCCGGCGTGGTTGGCCGTGTAGGCGATCTGCTCTCCGGGCAGCCGGATGTTGAGCGGGTGGATGACGGCACCCATGCACGGCACCGCGTAGTACGCCTCGAGATGCTGCTGGTTGTTCCACATGAACGTGGCCACGCGGTCACCCTCGCCGACGCCCAGCCCGCGCAGCGCCCCGGCGAGCCTGGCGGCGTTCGCCGCGACCTCGGCGAAGCTCGCCTCGGTGTAGCCTTCCGGCATGGCGGTGAGGACACGGCTGCCCGAGTGCACGGTGGATCCGTGTTCCAGCAGGCGGCGGACGCTCAGTGGGACGTCCTGCATGGTGCTGTGCATGGCAGCTCCCGTCTCGAAGGTGTGAGCCAGGTTACTCCCGGGTCACCCCCGCTGCCTACGGCGTCGTTCCGCCTCGCCGCACTCTTTCCCGTACCCCTTGCGAATCCCGAATGGAGCCCGCCGTGACCTCCGGCCAGCCGCTGATGTTGTTCAACTCCTTGGGCCGCGTGCTCGAGAAGTTCGTACCGGCGAGCGCTGAGGTGGGCCTCTACACCTGTGGCGTGACGGTCTACAGCTATCCGCACCTGGGCAACATGCGGGCGTACGTCTTCGCTGACACCCTCCGGCGCGCGCTGCGCTGGAAGGGGTACCCGGTCCGGCACATCACCAACATCACCGACGTCGGGCACGCCGTGGCCGACGCGGAGATCGGTGAGGACAAGCTGGAAGTCGCCGCGGCCAGGGAACGCCGGACGGTCGAGGAGATCGCCGCGTACTACACGGACGTGTTCTTCGCCGACGTGCGCGCGCTGAACATCCTGCCGGCCCACGAGTACCCGAGGGCGACCGCCTACGTCAGCCAGATGATCGAGTTCGCGGCGGAGCTGGAGGCCAAGGGCCACGCCTACCGGCTGCCCTCCGGCCTCTACTTCGACACCGCCACCTCACCCGGCTACGGCGCCCTCGCGCTGCTCGACGTGGACGGCCAGCAGGAGGGGGCCCGGGTCGAGCCGCTGGCCGGCCGCAGGCGCAAGTCGGACTTCGCGCTGTGGCGCACGGAAGCCGAGGGCCAGATTCGGGCGATGCGCTGGGACTCGCCGTGGGGCTGGGGAGCGCCCGGCTGGCACCTCGAATGCTCCGTGATGTCGATGGAACTGCTCGGCAGGCACTTCGACATCCACACCGGCGGCGTCGACCACCGCGAGATCCACCACGTGAACGAGATCGCCCAGTCAGAGGCGTACCTGTCAGATGGTCAGCCGTGGGTGCGGTACTGGATGCACAACGAGTTCGTCCAGCTCGGCGGGGCGAAGATGGCCAAGTCGGCCGGCGGCGCGCCCCGGCTCGCTGATCTGGCCGCCGCTGGCCTGCACCCGCTGGCGTACCGGATGTTCCTGCTCGGCGGGCACTACAGGGCCCAGGTCAGCTTCGCGTCCGAGGCGGTGGAGGCGGCGAGTGCGTCGCTGCGCCGGCTCGTCGCGAAGGTGCCCTCCTTACCGGCCGTGGAGACGTACGCCGAGGCCGTGGCGCTGGCCGGGGGCGACGAGGGCGCACTGCGGCTGCTGTCCGAGGTGGACGCGGCGATCAGCCTGGACCTGGGTACGCCGCAGCTGCTCGCGGTGCTCCAGGAGGCCGTCAGGTACGAGGG
Organism: Longispora albida DSM 44784; assembly: GCF_000379825.1. Lineage (GTDB taxonomy): Bacteria > Actinomycetota > Actinomycetes > Mycobacteriales > Micromonosporaceae > Longispora > Longispora albida. The sequence goes on along the minus strand of NZ_KB903814.1, from coordinate 841,977 downwards.
CCCGGGTCGCATCGCGGTGCTCGCCGCCTGCGAGTCGCTGCTCGGGCTGAGCCTCGGCACCCTGGCACCCGCCGATCTCGAACTCCGCCGGGAGGCCGGTGCGGAGGAGCGCGCGGTGATCGAGCGGCTGGTGGCCGAGCGCTCCGAGGCCAGGGCCGCGCGGGACTGGCCTCGGGCCGACCGGATCCGCGCCGAGCTGGACGAGCTGGGTGTGCAGGTCACGGACACGGCGGACGGGCCGGTCTGGGTCCTGCGCTGACCCTTGTCCCAGCCAGGGCGAGGGACGGGCATGTGGTGTGAAAGCGGGCAAAACTGGGGCGGGTAAGATCGGCCGATGAGTAGCTTCGTCCTCCGGCTCGACTGTCCCGACCAGCCTGGCATCGTGCACGCGGTCTCCGCGTACCTGCACCAGGCCGGCGGCAACATCGTGGACAGCAGGCAGTTCGCCGAGCCGGGTACGGGGCGGTTCCTGATGCGCGTGCAGGCCGACGCGCCGGGGGTCACGCTGGAGGGGCTGCGGGACGGCTTCGGGCCGCTCGCCGAGCAGTACGCGATGACGTGGCGGTTCGACGACCTCGCCGTGAAGCCCCGCATCCTGATCATGGTGTCGAAGTACCAGCACTGCCTCGCCGACCTGCTCTACCGGGTGCAGTCCGGCGACCTGCCGGCCGAGATCGCCGGCGTGGTCAGCAACCACCCGGACCTGGCCGGGCTGGCGGCCTTCCACGGCGTGCACTTCCACCACGTGCCCGTCACCGCGGCCACCAAGCCCGAGGCCGAGGCCCGGCTGCTGGCCCTGGTGGACGAGCTGCGGGTGGATCTGGTGGTGCTCGCCAGGTACATGCAGATCCTGAGCGACGGCCTGTGCGCGAAGCTCGACGGGCGAGCCATCAACATCCACCACTCTTTCCTGCCCAGCTTCAAGGGCGGCAAGCCCTACCACCAGGCGTACGACCGGGGCGTGAAGCTGGTCGGGGCCACCGCGCACTACGTGACGGCGGACCTCGACGAGGGCCCGATCATCGAGCAGGAGGTCGCGCGGGTCGACCACAGCCACCACCCGGACGAGCTGGTGGCGATCGGCCGCGACCTGGAGCGGCTGACCCTGGCCAGGGCCGTCCGGTGGCACTCGGAGCACCGGATCCTGCTCAACGCCGGCCGGACGGTCGTCTTCCGGTAGCGGGTTTCCGGCCCAGGCTCAGCCATAAGTACAACTTTCCTACTATCCTCTGTCCGCATGCGACCGGCGGGTGACGAGGAGCAGTGGCGGGCGGACTACGCGCGGCTGCGTGACCTGATGACACAGGGCCGTCCGAGTGACGCCACCCGGCTGGCCCGGCGGATCATCGCCACCGCCGGCGACCCGTTCCGGCAGGCCCAGGCGTGGCTGTTCGAGTTCGGCGGCAAGATCAACCGGCGGGACGGGCCGGGGGTGCTGGCCGCCCAGGCCGCGGCGCACGACGCGCTCGCCCAGTGCCCGGAGCCCCGGCTGCACGGCGAGTTCCATGCCCTCGCGGCCTGGTACGCCTACGAACTCGGCTCGATCGAGCGCTGCGGCATGCACCTCGTCTCCAGCGAGCGCGAGCTGAGCCGGATGACGGAGACCGGGCAGGCCGCCGTCGACGCCTGGCACGACCTCGCCGTCACGTACTCCGTCGTCGGCTTCCACGACCAGGCACACTCCGCGCTGGACCGGGGCCGCGCCGCCGCGGAGGCCAGCGGGCTGGACATGTGGGCGTGCGGCGGGATGGAGGTGGCCGTCCGGCACGCGCTGTGGCTCGACCACGGCGGGGACTCCGCCAGCTGTACCAAGATCCTCCGGGACGTGCTGGGCATGCTCCCCGGGGATCTGTCCGGGGTGGCAGTGATCGACCAGTCGTGGTTCGAGTACGCCGCCCGCCGGCTCGACGTGCTCGGCTCCCCGTCCGGGGTGCGGGTGGCGGTGCCCGTGCACCCCGACTCCGACAGCCGCGAGCTGTCCGATCTCCTCGTCCTCGCCGAGGTCTGCGACCTGATCACCACGGGCAGGCCGGCCGAGGCGGCGGCCCTGCTCGCCAGGACCGAGATCGGCGAGCAGACCGCCGGCCCAGCAGAGGCGGGGCGGCTCAAGGCGCTGGCGCTGATGGCGGCCGGGGACCACGCTGGCGCGCTGGAGGCTGAGCGTACGGCGACCAGGGCCGTGCTGCGCCGGGCCAGCCAGCTCGCCCCGTTGTTCCTGGACAGCCTGGGTGCGCTGATCGACCAGGATCACCTGCGGCGGAGCATCGCGTGGTACGCCGACGCCGCGTTCACCGACCCGCTGACCGGCCTGCCGAACCGGCGGCGGGTCGACGAGTTCGTGGCGGACCTCGCCGCGCGCCGGTGCCTGGCGATGGTCGGCGTACTCGACCTCGACGCCTTCAAGGCCGTCAACGACACGCACGGGCACCTGGCCGGCGACCTCGTGCTCCAGCGGGTGGCCGGCATCCTGGCCCGCTGCCTGCGCCGGGGCGACCTGCTCGCGCGGTGCGGCGGCGACGAGTTCATCATCGTGCTGCCCGCGACGACGTCCTCGGAGGCCGCGCAGATCGGTGCCAGGATCACGGCGGCGGTGGCGGGGGAGGACTGGGACGCGCTGCTGCCCGGTACGCCGGTGTCGATCAGCGTGGGCTGGGCCCCGATGGACCCCGTCGCCGGGCTGGCTCCAGCGTTCGACCTCGCCGACGGGGAGATGTACCGGGTGAAGCGCCGCGTCCAGGCTGAGCATCCGGCCACGTGATCCGGTAGGAGTCGCCGGGCGCGCTGTCCTGGCTGGGACGGCCGGCGGATTTCTGTGACACGAGGCAATAACCTACTAGGCCACTAGGAATAGTGGGCTATTGTGCGGTGATGGCACCGAACGTGATCGTGAACCTGTCTGACCTGGCCCGCTGGTACGCGGACCGGCCGAGCGCCTGGCCTGCCGTGCCCCGGTTCGACCCGGTCCGGCGGTGGTACGCGCGGATCGGCGCGGACGGTGACCACGAGGCCTGGCTGCTGACGTTCCTGCCCGGTCAGGAGACGAGCCTGCACGACCACGGCGGGGCGGCAGGGGCGTTCACGGTACTGGCGGGCACGCTCAGCGAGGACGTCCACCTCGGGGAGGGCGGGCAGTGGACGGCGGGGCAGACCGCCGAGTTCGGTACCGGGCACGTCCACCGGCTCGTCAACGCCGGCCACGAGCCCGTGCTGTCCCTGCACGTCTACGCGCCCCGGCTGACCACGATGACCCGATACGAGTACACGGCTGACGGCAGCCTCCGCGTGCTGGCCGTCGAGCGGGAAGGTGAGAACTGGTGAACATCGACGAACTGCTGGAACGGACCAGGGCGGAACTGAAGCGGCCCGGTCCGCGGGAGGCCGCCGCCGCGTACGCCGGCGGGGCGCTGCTCGTGGACACCCGGCCCGCCGCCCAGCGCGCGGCAGAGGGTGAGATCCCGGGTGCCCTGATCGTCGAGCGCAACGTGCTGGAGTGGCGGCTCGACCCGGCCAGCGAGGCCCGGCTGCCGGTCGCCAGCTACGACCGCGCCGTCATCGTGTTCTGCTCCGAGGGGTACGCGTCCTCCCTGGCGGCGGCCAGTCTCCGGCAGCTCGGGGTGGACGCCACCGACCTCGACGGCGGGTTCCAGGCGTGGGCGGCGGCGGGGCTGCCGGTGACGGGCGGGCCGCAACCGGGTTGAACGAGTGCCTGTGCACTACGGCGCGGACGACAGGCCGACCTGTTCCATGAAGGCCAGCTGGTCGTAGTAGAGGCGGTACTCGGTGATCTTGCCGTCGCTGTTGACGGTCGCCAGGTCGGTACCCCGGATCTTGACGGTCTTGCCCGTGCCGGGGATCGTGCTGCCGTCGGGCATGGCGATCGGGCCGGAGTTCACGCCGCCCCAGTAGCCCTCGTCGATCGCGGTGTCGCCGACGTCGTACTTGTGCTCGGGCGTGTAGGCACTCTCCGGTATCGCGTCCAGCATCGTGCGCCAGTAGCCGAGAATCGCCTCCCGGCCGCGCCACTCGCCCTCGGGCGTGAGGGCGACCGCGTCCTCAGCGAAGCACTCTCCCAGGGCTTCCATGTCGCCGCTCGTGGTCAGGAGCTCGGTCAGCCGGTCCATGACCTCACGTGCTGTGCTCATGGCCCACCTCCTCATGTCCCGCCCATTTTCCCACCATCCATAGCAATCGCGATAATCTGGGCAATGGGTACACGGGTCGATGGCTGCCGCCCGGGCTCGGGCAGAATGATCACTCGTGAGGATCAGAGTCGCGGTCTACGTCATCCGTAACGGCAACGAACTACTCGTCTTCGACCACGTCGGCCTGCCGGAGGCCGGTACGCAGATCCCGGCCGGCGGTGTTGACCCCGGGGAGAGCCTGGCCGAGGCGGCCCTGCGGGAGGTGGCCGAGGAGACCGGCCTGCTCGGCATCACGCTCACCGGCGAAGCGGGCACAGAGGACAGTCCGCACCCGGAGACCGGCGAGGCCCGCCGGACCACGTACTTCACAGCCACGGCACCGGCCGGCGCGCCCAGCGAGTGGACGCACCGGGTCACCGGGGACGGGGAGGACGGCGGGATGGAGTTCGCCTGCTGGTTCGAGCCGCTGCCGCTGGCCGCCCCGCTGGCCGGAAACCAGGGAGTGTTCCTGTGATCGACGTCGACGCCTACCTGAAGCGGATCGGTGCCAGCCGCGAGGACTCGCTGCCGGAGCTGCACCGCAAGCACCTGCTCGCCGTACCGTTCGAGAACCTGAGCATCCACCTCGGCGAGCCGATCGTCCTCGACCCGGACCTGCTCTTCGACAAGATAGTCAACCGGCGGCGCGGTGGCTTCTGCTACGAGCTCAACGGGTTGTTCGCCCAGCTGCTGACTGCCCTGGGGCACACAGTGGAGTACCTCGCGGCCGCCGTGTACGACAGCGAGAAGCTGGGCCCGCCCTTCGACCACCTCGCCCTCCGCGTCGACCGGACGTGGCTCGCCGACGTGGGCTTCGGCAAGCACAGCGTCCACCCGCTCCGCCTCGATGCCACGGGCCCGCAGGACGATCCGGGCGGCGTGTTCGCCGTCGAGCCGGCCAGCCAGGGGGACGTGGATGTGACGCGGGACGGCGGACGCCAGTACAAACTGGAACTGCGTGCCCGCGCACTCGCTGATTTCGCCCCGACCTGCTGGTGGCAGCAGACGTCGGCGGATTCGGATTTCACCCGGCGGCTGACCGTCACCCGGCTGACCCACGACGGCCGCGTGACGTTCAGTGACCGGCGGCTGATCCGCACCGGCCCGGCTGGCAAGACCGAGTCCGTAGTGGACGACGACACGCTGTTCCTGTCCACACTGCGGGAAGAATTCGGCATCGACCTGGACCGGGTGCCTGCCGTGGGCTGACAACAGGCATAAGTGTCGATACTCTGCCCCGAGTGGAGCTAGAACTGCGTCACCTGCGCGCGGTGTGCGCCGTGGCCGACGCCGGCAGCATCACCAAGGCGGCCGTCACGCTCGGCACCACCCAGCCTGCCCTGACCGCGCAGCTCCAGCGGATCGAGCGCGGTCTCGGCGGCCAGCTCTTCCAGCGCCAGGCCTACGGTGTGCGGCCCACGCCCTTCGGGCAGTTCTTCCTGTACCGGGCGCGCATCGTCCTCTCCGCAGCCGACGACCTGCGGCGCGGGGCGCTGAGCTGGCACGCCGAGGCCGCCAGGCCACCCCTGCGCCTCGGCGGCATCGCGGGCCCCGTGGTGATCGGGCTGGCAGGCAAGCTCACCAGGGAACTCCACGCCACCGAGGTCCAGGTCCGCACAGAGCCGGCCCCGCGCCTGCTCGTGGACCTGGTCGCGTCCGGGCAGCTCGACCTGGCCGTCGTCGTGGACTACCCGTCCTGGGAGACCTGCCCGCCACCCGGCGTCCAGCTCTGCGAACTCGTCAGCGAACCCGTCTTCGTCGCACTCCCCGTCAGCCACCCCCAGGCAGGGCAGCCGGAGATCAACCTCGGCAGCCTGGCCGCCGACACCTGGGTACTGACCCCGCCCGACGGAGCCGGCTGGCCAGAGAGCTTCGAAGCTGCCTGCCAGCGCGCCGGTTTCGAGCCCCGGGTCGGGCACCGCATCGCGGAACTCCGCCCCACCCACGAGCTGATCGCCACCGGCAAGGCCGTCTCCCCGTGCCAGGCGACCTTCGAACCCTCGGCCGGCATCGTCGTCCGGCCCCTCGCCGGAGATCCGCTGTGGATGCGGCACCTGCTCGCCTGGCAGACCGGCAGCACGCTGGCTGCCCGCTCCGCCGACCTGGTCGCCTGGGCCCTCGCCGCCTACCAGGCCGACGCCCAGCGCAGCGCGGCCCTCTGCGCCTGGCGGAAACTCCGCACACCCGGCGACTAGGGGTCTGTCCGGCCGGTTGTACACCCCGGCTAGCCTGGCGGCATGGAGCCAGAGGCCGGGCCGGCCCCGCCGGGAATGCCGGACCCGGCCGACATCGCCCAGCGGGTCGCCCGGGGTCAGAAGCTGTTCATCCCCCTCGACGCCGACATGCCGTCAGCTACGGCCATCGCGCGAACTCTGCGAGCCGCGCTCCCGCCTCACGTGACGGTCTTCGCCGTGCCGGGGACGAGCCGAGGAGGGCGGGGTCTCACGGTGCTCCAGCTCCTCACGGACGCCGAAGCCGCCGCCGTGCGCCCGGCCCTGGATCATCTCGTCGCCGAGTTCCGGCAGGTGGCTGGAGCGCTGGTGGCCCTCATGCTGGCCGGGACGTCGCCCCAGGGAGACCCCGACGGGGAGTACCCCGAAACTGTCCAGTTCCGGGGCGGGACCTGGGACCTGGAGCCGCACGGCGAACACTGCCGGTTCGAGGGCCCGGACGGCGAGGTTGTCGAGGCCAGCATCTACTCCCCGGACACCATCGACCCGTACTTTCTTCTGCTGTACGCCGAGACCACAAGCGGCCACCGCACGGTTACCGACGCCTGTGTGGAAGGCTTCCACGACATGTGCCGGCTGCTTGAGCTTGCCGGCTAACGTCCGAGGCCGCGACAAACCGGGGTGGGCTCACGCCCACCCCGTCGTCAGGCATTCAGGGTGAGAGTCAGACCTTCCGGGCCAGGGTCAGGCCGTCGCCGATCGGCAGGATGACCGACTCGACACGCTTGTCGGCGGCCACCATGTCGTTGAACGCGCGGATCGCCACGCTGTCGGCGTCGGTCGCCTCCGGGTCGACGACCCGGCCGCTCCACAGCGTGTTGTCGACCAGCACGACGCCACCGGGCCGCAGGCGGGAGACGATCTCCTCCCAGTACACCGGGTAGCCGGTCTTGTCGGCGTCGATGAACGCGAGGTCGATGCTCTGCTCTGCGGGCAGGGCGGCCAGAGTCTCGGCGGCCGGGGCGATCTTCAGCTCGATCGAGTCACTGACACCCGCCCGGTTCCAGTACCGGCGGGCGACGCCGGTCCAGTCCTCGCTGATGTCGCAGCACAGCAGCTTGCCGCCCGGCTCGAGGCCCCGGGCGATCGACAGGGAGGACAGGCCGGTGAAGGTGCCCACCTCCACGGCGAACCGCACGCCGGTGATCTTCGTCAGCAGGGTCATGAACGCGCTCTGCTCCGCGGCGATCTGCATGCCGGCCGCCCCGCCCAGGTTCGCCTGGGTCTCGGCGATCAGGTCGGTGACGATCTGATCCTGGGACGGGATACGGGCCACCACATAGGACTGGAGCGCTTCGTCAAGGGTGAGGCTTCTGGTAGACATGTCCACACGCTACCCGCCGTCCCGGGCACCTGAGCTGGCGAACCGGTGCACTCCTGCCCCCGTGTTCCTCACCGGGGCTGAGGGCGTGTCCTGCCGATCCTGCCGAGGTCGCGGCGAGCCTGGGACCCGGCGCGGCAACCTGACGGTGCCGGGCCGGGCTGTGCGGTGCTGGACCGCCCAGGATCAGCGCCAGCCGCCGGTGATCCGGTACACGTAGCGCCACGAGCCGGTGGCGTTGCCGCTCACCAGGTACAGCGACTGCTCGCCGTCGTGGCTGTACAGGAAGTCCGTGCCGTGGCCGCCGTCGAAGTTGCCCACGCCGGCGATCGCGCCAGCGCCCTTGAACCCGCGGTCGACCAGGGAAGCCGGACCGGCCAGCGTGGCGTACCCGGACGAGTTGATCACGTTGTACAGCCAGGTCGACCCGTCGGTGCGCTGGGCGAGCAGGCCCCGCCCGCCGCGGCCGGCGAAGTCGCCGACACCGGAGATCGCGCTGGTGCCGTTCCAGCCGCCGCCCAGGGAGATGCTGGTCGCCCAGCTGCCGGAACCGTTGCCGTAGAACAGCTTCGCCCAGCCGTTGGAGAGCACCACGGCGAAACTCTGCCGGCCGTTACCGAAGACGTCGCCGACGCCAGCGAGGGCCACTGTGCCGTTGAAGCCCCGGTCGACGAGGGCCGGCGGGCCAGCGAAGGTGGCGCTGCCGCCGTTGTTGATGATGTTGTACAGCCAGATGGAACCGTCGGTGCGCAGGGCGAGCATGCCGTGGTGGCCGGGCTGGCCGTCGAACGCGCCGACCCCGGCGATCTGCTGGGTGCCGGTCCAGCCGCCGCCCAGCGAGATGCTGCTGGCGAAGCTGCCGTAGCCGTTGCCGTAGTACAGGGTCCCCGTGCCGCCGCTGATGGAGACGAAGCTCTGCCGGCCGTCGCCGAAGATGTCACCGACACCCGTCATGAGCGGCTTGGGGGCGGGAGGTGCGGCGACGGCGTCCTCGGCGATGCCGGCGTACCGGAAGGCCCGGTAGTTGCCCGCCGGGTGGCTGTCGAGCGTCCCGGAGAAGGACGCGTGCCGGACGTAGGTGACGGGCGTCGACCCGAAGCTGTAGTAGGAGAAGTGGACCCCGTCAGCCTCCCACCTGTCGAACAGGATGACGTGGTGGCTGGAGTACGGGCCCGAGGTGTTGTTCAGGATGTCGCCCGGCGCGAGTGACGACCGGCTGATCGGGAAGAACGAGCCGCTGCCCGCGAAGTCGTCCGTACCGTAGCTGCGCGGCAGCCCCAGCGCCATCGACACGTACCCGGAGCAGTCGGTCCGGTAGGTGTTCCCCTGCGGATCCGGGTAGCGCCCGCCCTGGTTGTAGTAGATCCGGCCCCGGTTGGCGAACCAGTACTGCGCCCGGCTGATCACCGTGGACCGGGCGATCCCCCAGCCGTCCGCCGAAGCACCCTGCGCTGAACCGGACGATGCGGGAGCCGCCAGTGCGGGAGCCGCCGGAGCCGTCGGCACAGGCACGGACGTGGCCGGTGTGGACGGTGCGGCCGTGGGTACTGGTGCGGCTGTGGCCGTCAGCGCGGCGATGATCCGGCGCGCGTCGCCCGCCTCGGCCTCGTAGCCTCGCGGCACGTCTGCGGCCTGGACCCGCTGGGACACCTCGCCAGCCGGGACACCGCCCCAGGAACCGCCCGGGTACGCCTTTTCCATCGCGTCCAGGAAAGCGCCGGCCGACTGCGCCGGGTCCAGCCGGCGGTCGAGCGGACCCCAGCTCTCACCCTGCTGGAACAGGCCGGCGGCATCGTGATCGTTGTCACCGGGGATGTTCCGCAGCTGGGATTCCGTGATCGCGGCCGTGACGGCGATCACTGCGGCGTCCTGGGTCAGCCCCCGGTCGAGGACGGCGGCGGTGATGGCCCGCGCGCACGACACCTGCGATCCGGTCACCTTCCCGGCGAGCTTGCCGGTGAGGTCACCCGTGACCCGGCGCGCCGTCTCCTCGTCGCTGGTGGTCACGGGCCCGCAGCCGGGGCCAGGAGCCGCGTACGCGGTCTGGGAGAGGCTGATGGCACCTGTGGCGAGCACGCCGGACAGGGCCAGGCCGGAGACAGCACGGCGTAAGGAGGGGTTCATGAGAGAGGGGTTTCCTAACGGTGTTCAGTGCATCAGCGTTCGGTAAAACGTGAGAAATGCTAGCTAGCCAGGCGAACTACCGTCATCGGGGAAAATGGCTAAACCTGGGACCGGTGGTGGGTCCTCCGCCAGTACCGAACCGGCGGGGCGCGCCCAGGTCCGCAGGGAGGGGACCGGCGGTGATCGCGGGCCAAAATCCGGCATCCATGGCGAAAAGCCCCTCGGGCTCCGGGCTTTCCCCGGCTGTAGCTCCGGATGCCCGGCAGCATCCACAGTGGGGTGCGCCGATCAGCCGCCGTTCGTCATCCGGATCCTCTGCGGAGGCTCGGGGCGGCTGTGGCTGGCGGGCCGGCGAGGCCGGCGTGATCGGCCGGTACGGCCGCGACCTGCCGGCCGTCTACAGTGGCCAGAACGAGCTGTAACTGCTGAGCAGGCGGCCTGAGTTCGCGAACGCCGTCATCGCGGTCCAGTTCTTCGAGTACCGTGCCGACGCGGGCACGCTCCGAATGGCCTGGGCGTCGACAGCGAGGAACAGTGCGTGGTGATCCGGGTCTGCCGGGAGCCGAGCCAGCCGTGGCCCCGGTTCCGCCACTACGACTGACAGGGCGGCCTGGGCACACCTGCGGCGGTGCCGCGCGTGGCTGGCCTTCGCGTGTGCGGCTGGCCTGCTGGCCATGGCCTCACCGGCCGGGGCGGTGCCGACCAGCCCGCGGGCTAGTGAGCAGTCCCGCCGGCCGGTGTGTCCTGGCCGCCGCCGCGCAGGGCCTTGAGCAGGCCGGCGGCCGAGACGATCGCCCAGACCCCTTCGAGCAGCAGGAATCCCCACTGCCGGTCGAGAAGGGCCAGCACGGCGAGCACGGCCGACCCGGCGAGGTTGAGCACGAGATAGGTCCGCGACCGGGGCGACAGCACGCCGTACTGGGCCAGGGCGAACCCGGCGAGCACCAGCAGGGAACCGAGGATCTGCACCAGCTGTGACACCACGACACTCACTCCTTGGTGAGCGTCGTCTTGGCGGACCGGGTACGGCGCACATCTCGTCCGGAGCCGGGCACGAAACCGCCCGGCTACCAGCGACTATACCCCTCCAGAATCGCCACGAACGCCGCACAGCGCTCCTCGATCGCGGTCAGGCCGGCCACATCCGTGGCGTACTCGGCCACCCCGGCCAGCCCCTCGCCCTCCGGCACGAGCATCATCGACCAGTCCCGCCGGGCAGAGCCGAGCGCCATGTCCACCAGTTCGGCGCGCAGGCCGGGCAGGTCGAGGGCAGGCAGGCCCGGGTTGACGGCGATCAGGGCCGAGGCCAGCGGCGGCGGGTCGGTACGCGGGTCCCAGCCGGGCCGCACCGCCGACCACACCTGCCCGATCGGGACGGCATGGCCGACCGCGTCGTGGAACGTGTCGCGGACCTGGGCGATCAGCTCGCCGGGCGTCTGCACCCCGGCGAGCCGGACCCGGATCGGCAGGATGCTCGAGTACAGGCCGACGACCGGCTCGTCACCCGTCGTGTCCCTGAAGGCGTACGGCGCGGCCACGAGCACGTCGTCAGCGCCGGTGAGCTGGCAGATCAGCTCTGCGTACGCGGCGACGAGCACCGGGAACAGCGTCGTCCCCTGCGCGGCGGCGATCTTCTCCAGCCGGCGTGTCAGGTCGGCGGGGACGGAGAACGCGTACTCCGCGCCGTCACCGGAGGTCTGCACCGGCTCGTGCGGCGGCAGGCCGTCCAGTGTGGAGCGCCAGTACGCGGACTGGTCCGGCAGCTCGCGCCGTGCGTAGTCCAGGTACGTGGCGGGCAGCGGCACCAGCGCCGGAACCCGGCCGCCGAGCGCCGCCGAGTACAGCTCACGGAACTCGGAGACCAGGTTCAGCATGGACCAGCCGTCCGCGACCAGGTGATGGATCACCAGCACGAGCACCCAGCTCCGCCGCCTGTCCGCGCCCGTGAGCCGGGCCAGGCCCGCGCGGAACGGATACGGCTCGTCGAGCGCGAACGGCTCCCGGCCGAAGCCCAGCGCCCAGCCGTCCACATCCGCCGGATCGTCCACAACGGACAGCCCCACCGGATGCGGCGCGCCGACCTCCTGCCGGAGCTGGCCGTCACGCTCGATGAACCTGGTCCGCAGCGCCGGATGCCTGCCGACCAGGGCGTCGAGCGCCGACCGCAGTGCCGTCTCGTCGAGCTCACCGTCCTGCGCGGTCAGGTTGATCCGCAGGCCGATGTGGCTGGCTGCGGAGGCCGGGGCGCGCCGGGCCCGGTGGTACATCTGGGCCTGCTGCGGAGTCGCCGGGGCGCTGTCCTCGACCGGGTCGAGCACTGCTGCGAGCCGCCGGACCGTCGGGGCCTGGAACAGCGCGGCCGGGCTGATCCCGAGCGCGTTGGCCACCCGGACGGCGGAGAGCGAGTGGCCGCCGAGTTCGAAGAAGGACCGGTCGGCCGGTACGTCGGCCGTGCCGAGCTCTGCGGTGAAGGCGGCGTGCACCCGGCGCTCGGCTGGCGTGGCCGGCTCGGCGGCTGGCTCGTCGAGCATCGCCCGGACGGGCAGCGCCGCCAGGTCGGCCTTGCCGTTCGGGGTGAGCGGCAGGGCCGGCATGCCGATCCAGCTGGACGGGATCATCGGCTCGGGGAGCAGGCCCGCCAGATGGTCGCGCAGCTCGGCCGTCGAGCGGGTGGACACGACGTAAGCGACGAGCCGGTCGCCGCGCGGCACCACCACCGCGTCCTGCACGCCGGGCGTGGCCCGCAGGGTCGCGGTGACCTCGGCCGGCTCGACCCGGTACCCCCGGACCTGCACCTGCTCGTCCAGCCGCCCGAGGAAGTCGAGGCTGCCGTCCGGCCGCAGCCGCACCCGGTCGCCCGTCCGGTACGCGGGCTCGCCGTCGAGGGTGCCGAACGCTGCGGCCGTCTCCTCCGGACGGCCCAGGTACCCGAGGGCCAGGCCCCGCCCGGCAGCCCACAGCTCACCCGGCAGCCCGGGCGGCACGGCCCGGCCATCGGGATCGAGGATCGCCAGCCGCACGCCGGGGATCGGCTGCCCGATGTGCGGCAGCCCGGCGGCGGGCTCGGGCGCGACCACCCCGGCCGTCGTGACGATCCCGTTCTCCGTCGGCCCGTACTCGTTGACGACGACAGCGGGGAAACCAGCCGGAGGCCGGGCGGTCAGCGCGCTGCCCCCGGTGATCAGCACCCGCAGCGTGACCGGCTCGGCGAACAGCGGCTCGGCGAGCACGGCAGGCACGAACGCGACCTCGATCGCCTCCGCCGTCAGCCAGGCGGCGAGGGCAGCCGGATCGGCGCGCACCTCCTCCGGCGAGATGACCAGCGTCCCGCCCGAGGCCAGGGTCGTGAACAGCTCACAGATCCCCGCGTCGAACCCCGGGCTGAGCAGCTGGCTCACCCTCGGCCGGCCGTCCAGCAGTGCGCCGAGGTGCCAGTGGACGGTGTTGACCACGGCCCGGTGCGGGACCAGCACACCCTTGGGCGTGCCGGAGGACCCGGAGGTGTAGACGCAGTAGGCGAGTGCCTCCGGATCGGCGGGCACTGGCGGAAGCTGGTAGCCCTCGGGGGCCTCGTCCTCCACGTACACGATGGGGGTCTTGGTTTCGAGGCCACCACGATGGGTGAGCAGCAGGCGCGCGCCGCTGTCGGCCATCATCAGGCGCAGCCTGGCCTCGGGCAGCGCCGGATCGAGCGGCAGGAAAGCCCCGCCGGCTCGCAGCACCGCCAGGCACGCGGCGGCCAGCTCCGGGCCGCGCGGCAGGCAGACCGCGACGAGATCACCCGGCGCGATGCCCTGCGCGTGGACGAGCGAGGCGAGCGCTGTGGCCCGGCCGTGCAGCTCACGATGCGTCCACACCTGGCTCCCGTGCTGGATCGCCGGCCCGGGATCCGCCGCCCACCGCTCACACAGGGCACCCAGCGTGACCTCGGGAGCCTGTGACACCGGCCCGGCCAGCGGATCGGCGCCCTCCTCTGCCAGCAGCTGGCCGAGACTCGCGTCCGGATGCCGCACTGCCCGGCCGAGCACCTGCCGGAAGACGCCGAGGATGCCCCGCACGGTCTCCTCCGACAGAACATCCACTGTGTACTCGACGTGCGCGCGCATCCCGCCAGCCCCGTGCGACAGGTAGACCATGAGGTCGAGCGGAGCCTTGTCCAGCCCGGCACGCAGCAGCGTGGCCGTGACACCGGGCAGCTCCAGCTCGAACGCGCCATCGCCCTCGAACTCGATCGCCACGTCGAAGAACGGGTTGCGCCCCGGCAGCCGGTCGGGCCCCACAGCCCGGACCAGCTCGTCGAACGGCACCGCGTAGTCGAAGGCCTCGGCGAACGTGTTGTGCAGCTGCCGGGCGAGCGTGCGCAGCGACGGATCGCCGGTCAGATCGGCCCGGATCGGCAGCGTGGCGGTGAAGAAACCGACCAGGTCGGCAGCCTCCGCCGGCCGGCTCGCCGCCCCGGTACCGAGCACGAACTCGTCCTGCCCGCTGAACCGGCACACGCTCGCGGCGAACGCGGCCAGCAGCGTCGCGAACAGCGTCACACCCTCGGCCCGGCTGAATTCCTTCGCCTGCTCGGCCAGCTCGGCCGGGAAGTCGGCGAACAGGCTCCGGCCCGGGCGCTCACCCGGCCCCGCGCCGTCAGCGGGCAGCCGCAGCCGGGGCGGTTCGGGGGAGAGCTGCCCCCGCCAGTAGGCGAGGCTCGCCGGGCTCGGATCGGCCTGCCTGGCGGCCAGCTCCGCATACGTGACCGGCAGCTCGGGCAGGCTCGCAGGCTCGCCGGTCACCGCCGCCGCGTACAGCGCGGACAGGTCGCGGGTGAGCACCTTGTACGACCAGCCGTCGCTCGCGAGATGGTGGAACGACAGGACGAGGACGTGCTGGGCGGGGGAGAAGCGCAGCAGCCGGGCGGCGAAGACCTCCCCGGCCCCGAGCCCGAAGGCCCGCTGGCTCTCCTCGGCCATCGCGGCCCGGACGGCCGCCTCCGCTTCCCCGTCCTGATCCTCGACCGTCAGGTCGCCGGGCCAGGCCGGGTAGATGAGCTGCTTGCCGTCCCGGAACCCGGTCCGGAGTGGGTGGTGCCTGACCGTGAGCGCCTTGAGCCCCGCCCGGAGCGCCGCCACGTCCAGCGGGCCGTCGAGCTGGATGGCCACCGCCTCGTTGTACGAGGGCTGCCCGGGATCGAGCTGCTCCGACAGCCACAGCCGCCGCTGCCCCGGCGCGATCGGAGCCTCGATGACTGAAGCGGGTTCGGTGTTGTTCCCGGGCTGCACGGGCTGCACGGTCTCCTGGCGGTGCCGGGCGGCCTGAGCTGGCACGAGGTCCTGGAGCTGCACGATGTACGGCAGGCCAGCCCGTACCGCGGCGGCGGGCAGCCCGAAGTCCACGAAACACGCGATCTCGTCGGCACCGGCGGCGGTCAGCTCCGCGAGGACCGGCGCGACGCTCTCCGGGCTGCCGATCAGGGCGCGCTCGGCACAGTACCGCTCGTAGGCCCGCTCCAGCATGAACTGGATGTCGTCCTCAGCCGTCTCCGCCCCGATCTTCATGCCGAGGCTGTTGGCGACCTGGCCGAGCAGGGACAGCGAGGAACGCAGGTACGAGCAGAACGGCTCGAAAGCCTCGGCCCTGGCCCGCTCGGCGTCCGGCCCGAGATACGTGTGGACCAGGACGACGACCCGGCCCCCCGGGTACTCCGAGCGGTACAGCGCGATGTTGCGCGCCAGGTCGGCGATGCCCTGGGTCATCAGGTTGGTGACGACGCCGACGCGCTCGGCCGCCGCCTGCCGGTAGCTGTCCGGGTTGCCGACGATCGCGGTGAACACGGGCGGCACCGCCTGCACGGGGCGCGGGTACAGCGAGACCTCGATCTCGCGGCCGTCGCCGGACCTGGCCGCGACCGGCTCGCCCCGCCACAGCCGGAGGACGGTGCCGAGGTTGTCGTACATGACGTCTTTGTGCTGGCCGTAGTTCTCCGGGAAGAACACGAAGTCGTTGGCGTGCCAGCCTGGCGCGCAGCCCAGCCCGACCCGCCCGCCGGACAGGTTGTCCACCACGGACCATTCCTCGGCGACCCGGATCGGATGGTGCAGCGGGAGGACGACCGAGCCGGCGTTGATCCTGATCCGGCTGGTCCGGGCGGCGACGGCCGAGGCGAGCACCGACGGATTCGGGAAGATGCCGCCGAAGGAGTGGAAGTGGCGCTCGGGCAGCCACACACCGTGCAGCCCGTTCACGTCGGCGTACTCGGCCGCCGACAGCACAGCCTGGTACGCGTCGGTGGTGTCCCCGGCCGGGTAGTCGCCGAAGAAGTAGAGGCTGAAATCGAGCCCACCCTGGACCGGCTCGCGCACCGGCACCGGCACCGGCGCGGGTACTGGCAAGGACACTGTGGCGGGCTCGCTGGTGCCCCGGAGGACGTCGAGCTGCTGGCTCATCACCCGCAGCTGCTCCTGGATGATCCGCTCGATCGCAGAGGTATCCGCTGCGACCGGCACAGGCGGCGCCGCGCGCTGGACATCCTCCTTGGGCACTGGCTGGACGTCCGCGCTGGGTACAAGGCGTTCAACGACGGGAGCAGTCCGCTGCCCGGGAATCGCCGGTCTCGGCGTGCCGCGGTCCTGGACGGCCGCCGCCAGCCGTGCCGGAGTACCCAGGTCGCCGAACAGCTCCCTCAGGCTGACCTTCACGCCGTAGTCGCGTTCGATCTCCTGAGCCAGGTTGACGAGCATGAGCGAGTCGGCCCCCAGGCTCAGCAGGCTCGCGTCCGGATCGGTGACCGGCCCGCCGAGTACCCGGGAGAGCGCGCCGTCGAGCAGCCCGGCCAGCACGGCCGGAGCCGCCTCCGGCTGGGTGTCACGGGCATACGGATAAGCGGCCAGCGGCACGCGGCGGCCTCCACTGTGGCTGGTCAGGGCATGCCAGTCGAGGGCTACACCTGCGGTGTGCAGGCTGGCGACGGAGCCCAGGAGAGTGTCGAGAGCCGGAGTGCCGGGCCGCAGCGACGGCACCCACAACCGGCCGTCCGGGCTGTGCTCCAGCCCCACCGCCGTCAGCACGGCCGCCGGGCCGATCTCCAGGAACATCCGGCACCCGGAGGCGGCCAGCGCGTCCAGGGTCAGGTCGTAGCGAGTCGCCTGCCGGGCGTGCCGGGCCAGGTGATCGCCCGCCGGCACCCATCCCGCCGGATGCACCACGCCGTCGGAACTGCCGACCACGGGGATGCGCGCCGGGCTGAACCGCACGCCGGCCGCTGCGGCGAGCAGCCCGGGCAGCGCGGGCTCGACCATCGCCGTGTGGAAGGCGCGCTCGGCGGCGAGCCTGCGCGTGGCCACGCCGCGCCCGGCCAGGACGGCCTCGGCCCGGCCGACCGCCTCGGCCGGCCCGGCGAGGACGTGCTGTGCCGTGGTGTTGACGACAGCCAGCTCCAGGCCGGCCCCGCCCAGCTCGGCGACGACATCGGCCGTATCGGCCGGTCCGGCGAAGACGATCAGCATGGCACCGGGGGCCATCGCCTCCCCGAAGAGCTGATCGCGGACCGACACCAGGCGCATGGTGTCCTCAAGGGACAGCACGCCGGCCGCGTACAGCGCGGCGTACTCACCGAGGCTGTGCCCGGCCGCCAGTTCCGGCTCCACACCCCACGACCGCCACAGCTCCGTGAGCTGGATCTGCTGGGCGACGAGGCCGCCCTGGACGCCGAGCGACCCGCCAGCCGCCGCGAGGCACCGCTCGTACGTGGCGCGCCAGACCGGGAACCGGCTGAGGCCGGCGGTGTCCGTCGGGGTGAGGCCCTGGCCGGAGTACGTGAAGGCGACCGGGCCGCGTGGAATGTCCGGAGCGGACGGACCGGCTTCGAGGGCCGTAGCCAGCTCGGCCGGACTGGTCCCGAGCGCGACGAACCGGTGCGGCAGGTGGCGGCGGCCAGCTCCGGCGGTCACGGCCAGGTCCGCAGCCGGCAGGCCGGGGTTGGCGCGCAGGTACTCGGCGTGACGGCGGGCCACTTCAGCCAGCCCCTCGGCCGTCATCGCGGACACCGGATAGATCCCGAGTGGCAGCGGCTCAGGCCGCGCTGGCACGGCCGGCGGCTCCTCCAGGATCACGTGCGCGTTCGTACCGCCGACGCCGAGCGCGCTCACCGCCGCCCGGCGCGGGCCGGGGCCTGCCGGCCAGGGCTCTGCGGCCGTGACGATCCTGAAGGGACTTCCGGCCAGGTCGAGCTGCGGATTCGGGCTGGCGAACTTGATCTGCGGCGCGAATGCCGCCTCGCGCAGGCTCAGCACGGCCCTGATCAGCCCGGCCATCCCGGCGCAGCTGTCCAGGTGCCCGATGTTGGCCTTCACCGAGCCCAGCACGATCCGGCCGCCCGGCGGACGCTCGTAGACCTCGGTGAGCGCGGCGAACTCGATCGGGTCGCCGAGCGCCGTACCGGTGCCGTGCGCCTCGACGTACCCGATGGTGCCGGGCGACACCCCGGCCGTGCGCAGCGCCCGGCGGATCACGTCGGCCTGGCCGCCGACGCTCGGCGCGGTGAACCCGGCCTTCGCGGCCCCGTCGTTGTTGATCGCCGAACCGAGGATCACGCCGTGAATGGTGTCGCCGTCCGCCAGGGCTCTCGCGTACGGCTTGAGCAGGACAGCGGCGACCCCGTTACCGCCGACGACCCCGTCAGCCGCCGCGTCGAAGGGCCGGATCTCCCCGGTCGGGGACAGCATCGAGCCCTCCGCCCATTCGTACCCGGTGACCTGCGGAACGTGCACCGCGGCGGCCCCGGCCAGCGCCAGGTCGGCGTCACCGGACAGCAGGGCCTGCACGGCGAGGTGCACCGCGACGAGCGAGGTCGAGCACGCGGTCTGCACGGCGACGGCCGGGCCGGTCAGCCCGAGCCGGTACGCGACGCGGGACGGGAGGAAGTCCGGCTGGCTGCCGATCGCCGCCTGGATCGCGGTCACCGGGTCGCCGGGCTCGCCGAGCCGCCGGGAGTGGGTCTGTCCGGTGTAGAGGTTCATGCCGCTGCCCGCGTACAGGCCGATGCGGGCGCCGGGCGGCTGAACGCCGTACCCGCCGTTCTCCAGCGCGCCGTGGCACACCTCAAGGAACAGGCGGTGCTGCGGGTCGAGCAGCTCGGCCTCGCGCTCGCCGATCCCGAACAGGCCGGCGTCGAAGCCCTCGATGTCTGCGAGCGCCCCCGTGACCGGGACCAGGTGCTCTGGCAGGCCGGCGAAGCGCTGGACGCTGTCCTTCCCGGCCAGCAGCGCTGCCCAGAACTCCTCAGGATCCTCCGCGCCGGGGAACCGGGCGGCCATCCCGATGATCGCGACCCGCCGGTCGGCGGGCTCGGCCTCCCCGCCCGCACCGGACGCAGCCACCCCCTCCGGCTGGCCGGAACTGAGGTGGGCGGCGAGCGCGCTGACGGTCGGGTACGCGAAGAAGGCCGTCTGCGGCACCTCCCAGCCCAGCCGGGCGCTCAGCTCGGCGCGGAGCTGGATGAGCTGGATCGAGCCCAGCCCCAGCTCGTGGAACGGCGTGTCCGGATCGGCCGGCCGGCCGAGAGCGGCGAGGATCAGGCTCCGGGCCGCGCTGGCCGACAGGCGCGTGGTACCCGCCGGCGGGGCTGGCGCCGCCTCCACGGCGACGGCCGGCAACTGGGTGGTCGCGCCTCCCGGTACGGAATCCAATGTGGACTCTGAAAGAAGCCAGTCGCGGAGCTTCCCGCGCTGGATCTTGCCGCTGCTGGTCCGGGGGAACTCAGCCTCGGTCATCGCGACGACCCGGGCGACGGTGAGCTGGAGCCGGTCGTGCACCTGCGCGCGGATCCGCTGCCCGGCGGCCTCAGCCGTCTCGCCAGCCCGGGGGACGTGGCAGATGACCAGCTCCTCCGTGCCGGTTGCCTGGTCGGGGACCCCGACAGCCGCGACCAGCCCGCCGCCGGCCGCGGCCTCGATCTCGTGGCAGTAGTGGTTGCCGCCGTTGAGGATGATGACGTCCTTGCTCCGGCCGGTGATCGTGATCTGGCCGCCGGACATGAAGGCAAGGTCGCCCGTGTCGAACCAGCCGTCGGCCGTGAACACCGCCGCCGTCGACACCGGATCGCCCCAGTAGCCGGAGGTGATCCGCGCCGAGCGGACCTGGAGGTGGCCGATGTGCAGCTCGGGTAGCACCCCGCCCTCATCCCCCGTGATCCGGAACGACGCGCCGGGAGAAGGGCGCCCGACGCTGAAGAAGACGCGCTGGTCAGGGTCGTCCTCGGCGGCCGGCTCCAGCTCGCCGGCGAGGCTCTCGCCGCGCACGCGGTGCAGGACGCCTGGGTCGGACAGGCGGGCGAAGCAGATGCCGGTCGCGGTCTCCGCCATGCCCCATGCGGAGATCAGGACCCGGGGATCCAGGCCGGACGGTGCGGTCGCCGCCAGGAAGTCCTCCACGGCGCGGAGCGTGATCTGCTCGCCGCCGGAAGCCAGCGACTCCACCCTGGACAGATCCCACCGGCGGCCGCCGATGGCCTGCGCCGTGAGCTGGTACCCGAAGTTGGGTGCCCAGCTGTGCGTCACCCCCTCCTGGGCGAGCAGGCCAGGCCACCGGCCCGGCTCCTCCAGGATCCACGCTGTCGGGGTGTGGATGTTGGATGCGCCCAGCCAGACGGGGGTCACGTGGTACAGCAGGAAACCGCCGGAGTGGTCGAGCGGGAGCCAGTTGTGCAGGAGGCTGGCCGCCGAGATGCCCAGGCCGGCCCGCGCGCCGATCGCCAGCTCGTGCAGGCCCCGGTGGGTGATCGGGATGATCTTCGGGGTGCCGGAGGTGCTGCCGGAGCTGAGCTGGAGCAGCGCCACGTCGCCGGGCTGCGGCCGGTGGGGCGCGAGGGCCGGGCCGGTCAGCCGGGCGACGTCCACCCCGCCGGTGCCGAGGAAGAGGGGGTTGCCGAGAGCGGAAGCCGCAGCCTGCTGGATCTGGCCGGTGACCGGCGCTGGCAGTGCGCCGGCCAGGACGCAGCCCCAGAAAGCCGTGAGGAAGTCGCGGGTCGCCGCGGCCTCGACCAGGACCGGATCGCCGGGTGCGACGCCCATCGCGCGCAGCCCGCCAGCCACCTCGGCCGCCCTGCTCAGCAGCTCTGGGTAGGTGAGGAGATCGCGGGCCTGGCCCGCGCAGAGCACGCCGTGTGCCGGGTGCTGTGCCGCGGCCGTGGCCAGCGCCTCGGGCAGCGTGCTGGGCAGGCCGGAGTCGGCGGGCAGGGCCGGACCGTGACTGACAGCTGCGATCATGAGGCCGATGCTAGCCAATGGGTACGACATTCCCGCCGGTCGACCCTCTACTAGGGATTCCACAGTGGTCTCTCAGTGGCCCCATATGCTCACGGACAGTGAACCTGGCAGGATGCTGGATATGTCGCACCCGCTGCTTGATATCGCCGCACTTGACGATCTCGCCGCGTATCTGAGCAGGGTGGGGGAAGTGTTCCGCGTGTTCGACCAGCAGGACTCGGGGTGCGTCGCGTACGGCGTGGAAATCGGCACGGAACGCTGGTTCGTGAAGACCGCCCGTGAGGCGCGCGCCGAGGACTCACTGCGCCGGGCCGTCGCCTTCCACGCGATGGTCCAGCACCCGGCGATCATCCCGATCCGGCACGCGATCAGCGTGGCGGGGTCGCTGGCCCTGGTGTACCCGTGGCGGGCGGGCGAGGTGCTCTACCACTCCACCGTGCCGCGCACAGTGGACCGCCGCGACCCGGCCAGCGCGATGGCCCGCTTCCGCCAGCGCCCGGTACCGGACGTCGAGCGGGCGCTCGCCGCGATTCTCGGCGCGCACCTGGCCGTCGAGCGGGCCGGGCTGGTCGCCGTGGACCTCTACGACGGCTGCATGCTCTACGACTTCGGTACCGGGGCGATGGCGCTGTGCGACCTCGACGAGTACCGGCCGGGCCCGTTCGAGCCGGCCGGGCAGCTGCCGGGCTCGGTGCGGTACATGTCGCCGGAGGAGTACCCGTTCCGCCCGGGGTCGGTGATCGACATCCGGACCACCGTGTACAACCTCGGGCGGACGATCAGGCTGCTGCTCGACGCCGGGGACGACGAGCTGGCCTGGCGCGGCACGCAGGCGCAGCTCGACGTGGTGGCCAGGGCGACGGCTGCCGACCCGGCCGGGCGGTACGCCAGCGTCACCGAGCTGAACGACGCGTGGCTGGGTGCCTGTGAGGGTTCCTAGTCGAGGCAGAACTCGTTGCCCTCGACGTCCTGCATGAGCTGGCAGGACTCGTTCACCTCGTCGGCGAGCAGGAGCTGGCCGCGTACAGCGCCGAGCGCTTCGAGCCGGGCGCACTCGGCTTCGAGAACGTCGAGGCGTTCCTGGCCGACGAGGCCGGCGCCGGTCCGGACGTCGAGGTGCACCCGGTTCTTGACGACCTTGCCCTCGGGTACGCGCTGGAAGTACAGCCGCGAGCCGACGCCCGTCGGGTCGACACACGCGAACCACGAACCCTGCTTGTCCCCTGGCAGCGAGCGATCGAAGTCCTCCCAGGTGGCGAAGCCCTCGGGGGCCTTCACCGGCACGTACCCCAGCACCTCGCACCAGAAGAGCCCGACGCGGACGGGGCTCGCGCAGTCGAAGGTGACCTGGAATTTGATGATCTTTGACATCGGGCCACCATAGGACATGGCCCGCCGGTCGGGTCCCTAGTTTTCCGGCTGGCCGAGGCTCGCCAGGGCGCTGGCGACGATGTGGCCGGGCAGGCCCGGGGTGAGGGGCTTGCGGAGCAGGTACAGCCAGGCGAAGGCCGTGCCGAGCATCTGCGCGTGCAGCAGCTCGGCGTCGGCCGTGACGCCGTGGCGGCTCAGGATGCCCTCGATCTCGGCCTGCTCGCCGGCGAAGAACGTCTGCCGGAACAGCTCGGCCACCTCGGGCTGCTCGGCCAGATCTGCCATCAGGCCGGGTGCGGCGGCCATGGCCAGGGGATTGGCGATGTCGCCCACGATCGTCTCCGCCAGCGCGGTGAGGTCGCCGCGCAGCGTGCCCGTCCGGGGGAGTGGCTGGGGGGTCGCGCCGTGGAGGAGGCTCGCGAAGACCAGCGAGGCCTTCGAGCTGTGCCTGCGGTAGATCGCGGCCTTGCCGACGCCGGCCCTGGCCGCGACGGCGTCCATCGTCAGTCCTGAGTAGCCGGTCTCGACGATCAGCTCGCGGACCGCCGCCGCGATGGTGTGATCCACCCGACTGTCCCTCGGCCGCCCTGGAGGTTGCTTTCCGCTGCCCATGGGAGCAGTATACGGAACCATAAGTTCCGGAACTCAACGTCTCGTAATCACGAACCATCCGAACTCCCGGAGGACAGTCATGCCCGGATTCGCCACCCCCGCCGCCCAGCGCCTCTCGCTGTGGGCCGGCCGGCTGCTCGTCGTGATCTCCGCCGTCCACATGCTCGTCTTCGGTATCCGCACCACGGCCTTCTGGGACAACTGGCTCGGCGGTGACCTGCGCGGAGTCTCCAACGTGGAGGACGTGGCCAACCAGGAGACACTGCTGAACTTCTGGGGATTCCTCGGCAGCTTCGGCGTCCCGCTCCTCGTCCTCGGCCTGCTGATCGCCCGGCTGGCGAAGGCCGGGGTGGCCATGCCCGGGTACACGGGCTGGGTCCTCGGGGCCTGGGTCACGCTCGGCGCGGTCGTCCTGGTGCCGTCCGGGTTCCCGCTCGGGCTCATCCCCGCCGCGCTGCTGGTCGCCGCCCGGCGGGCGCCCGGGGCCGCTGCGGTACCTGGGGGCGCGGCGGTGACCTCCGCCCGGTAGCGTTCCGCGGGTTCGCCTGCCGTGAGGAGCCCCAGTACCGTGACCAGTGAGCGCGCCGCCCGTCTCGTCACCGAGATCCTGGCCCCGGCCGTGCTGGCCGCCGTGATGCCGCTGGCCGTGGGGCTGCACGCAGGCCCGACCCTCCTGGCGGGCCTCGGCTGGGGGTTGCTGACGCTGCTCTTCTCGTGCGTGGTCCCGTACGGCGTGATCCGGTTGTTCATGGCGACCGGCCGGATCACCTCCGGGCACCACATGGGGGCCGTGGAGGAGCGCCGGGGTCCGCTGGTGTGGGGCGTGCTCTCGGTCGTGGCCGGGGTCGGGGTGCTGATCTGGCTCGGGGCGCCCCGGCAGACCCTGGCGATGGCGTACGTGATGCTGGCCGTGCTGGCCTCCGCCGGCGCGGTCAACGCCCTACTGCGGTGGAAGCTGTCCGGGCACGCCTCGGTGGCTGCCGGCTCGGCGGCAGTGGCCGTAGCGCTGTTCGGGCCGGTCCTGCTGGTCTCTCTCCCGATGGTCGCCCTGGTCGGCTGGTCGCGCGTCAGGCTCAAGGACCACACCGTGGCGCAGGTCGTGGCGGGCACCCTGCTCGGCGGGGCTGTGGCGGGGGCTGTGTGGCTGACGAGTACATGACTGTCCGTGACGGCTTCCTGACTGTCCACCCCGGACCGCTGGTCAGGCAGCCGCGCCAAATGTTGCAGTGGGTTTCCTCTCATCAAACCCCCTGGTGAGGGCCACTTCCGCCCAGTTACGCTGCTGCTCCTGCAAGCGGGGATGACGGCGCGGGACACGGGGGCGTTCACGGATGACAAGGCAGGTTTTCGCTGACCACTCCGGACGGCGGCGCAGGCTCGCTGCCCGGGCCGGGACGGGGCTCGCCCTGGCCCTGCTCGCCTGGCTGGGGCTCGTCGCGGTGAATGTGGCGTCCGCGCTGGCCGCCGCCCGGTGATCGTCAAGCATCGAAGCCTTTCCCGTACCCACTGGCTCCTGTTCCTGCTCGGCCTGACCGGTGTGCTGGCCGCACTGGCCGTCGACGGGTTCACGGCCGCTGGCTCCGGCGGCACGGTCCGCCCGGGCCAGGTGACGGCCGGTAACCGGACCCGGGCGTTCACCGGGCCGGTGATCGAGCCGGACGGTACCGCGCGGCGGCTGCCGGACCAGGTCTCGGCGCTCACCTTCGACGACGGGCCGGACCCGGTCTGGACGCCGAGGATCCTGGACCAGCTCAGGAAGCTCAACGTGAAGGCCACGTTCTTCGTGGTCGGCGCGCGGGTGGCCGAGCACCCCGAGCTGGCCCGCCGGATCGTGGACGAGGGCCACGAGCTCGGCCTGCACTCCTACACCCACGCCGACCTGGGCGCGGTACCGGCCTGGCGGGCCAGGGCCGAGCTGGAGCTGACCCGTGACGCGGTGGCCAGCGCGACCGGCCGGGACGTCACCCTCTTCCGCCCGCCATACTCCTCGACGCCGGCCGGTGCCGACGCCAGGCTGATCGGCACGGCCGGGCGGGCCGGGTACCGGACGGTGCTGGCCGACCTGGACACCCGGGACTGGTCGCTGCCCGGGCCGGACGCGATCGTCACGGCCGCAGCCCAGCCCGGTGACGCCGGGGCGATCATCCTGATGCACGCCGGCGGTGGCGACCGAGCGCAGACCGTGACGGCGCTGCGGACGCTGGTCCCCGCGCTGAGCGGCCGGGGCCGCCGGCTGGTGACTGTCTCGGAGGCGCTGAGCCTGCCCGAGCCCGCCGCCGCCGGGTGGGAGGCGCGGGCGCGGGGCGCGTCCTTCGGGGTGGTGCGGTCCATCGCCGGAGCGGTCGCCGACATCCTGTTCGTACTGCTGGTGCTCGCCACCGTGCTGGCCGGCGTCAGGATGCTGATCCAGGGCGGTGCGGCCTGGCGGCACGCGCGGCGGGGACGGCGCTCGGACCCCGACGAGGGGTACCGGCCGCCGGTGACCGTGATCGTCCCGGCCCACAACGAGGCGGCCAACATCGCGGCCACTGTGGAGTCGCTGACCGCCACGGAGTACCCGGGCCTGGAGATCGTGGTCGTGGACGACGGCTCGGTGGACGGTACGGGGAAGATCGTGGCCGGCCTGGCACTGCCGCAGGTGGTCGTGGTCAGGCAGGACAACGCCGGCAAGGCCGCGGCCCTGAGCACCGGCATCGCCCACGCCAGCAACGACCTGATCGTGCTGATCGACGGCGACACGATCATCGAGCAGGACACCCTGGCGCTGCTCGTCCAGCCGTTCCGTGACCCGAAGGTCGGCGCGGTGGCCGGCAACGCGAAGGTGGCCAACCGTTCCGGGCTGCTCGGCCGCTGGCAGCACCTGGAGTACGTGATCGCCTTCAACCTCGACCGGCGGGTCTTCGAGGTCGCCGAGTGCATGCCGACCGTGCCGGGCGCGCTGGGTGCCTTCCGCCGGGCGGCGCTGGCCGGGGCCGGCGGGGTCAGCACCGCCACCCTCGCCGAGGACACCGACCTGACGATGGCGGTGTGCCGGGCCGGATGGAAGATCGTCTACGCCGACCGGGCCTGCGCCTGGACCGAGGCCCCGAGCACGTGGGGCGGGCTGTGGCGCCAGCGGTACCGGTGGTGCTTCGGCACCATGCAGGCGATGTGGAAGCACCGCTCGGCGGTGAGGGAGCTGGGCGCGGGCGGCAAGCTGGGCCGGCGCGGCCTCGGGTACCTGATGCTCTTCCAGATCCTCCAGCCGATGCTCGCCCCGCTCGTCGACGTGTACATGGTGTACGCGCTGCTGTTCCAGCCGGTCACCTGGGTGGCGGCTCTGTGGCTGGGGCTGCACGCGTGCCAGCTCGGCGTGGCGGCGTACGCCTTCCGGCTGGACCGCGAGCGCGCCGGTCCACTGTGGTCGCTGCTGCTCCAGCAGGTCGTCTACCGTCAGCTCATCTACCTGGTCGTCATCCAGTCCCTGGTCACCGCGCTGGTCGGCGCGCGGGTCGGCTGGCACCAGCCAGCAAGGACGGGCGAGGCCGCCGCGCTGACGTCGGCTGCTGTCACCCCGGACGGCGAGCGGCCGGTCGCGATGCGCCGCCAGATGCTCGACCAGCAGATCCGGCGCAAATACCGAGATCCGCTGTGGGCACGACTGACGGTGTGGGCTGGTGTGCTGCTGATGCTGGCCAGCGGCGGCGCTCTGGTGGCAGGCAAGGTCGTCACCGACCGGTACGCCGCCCGCGTGCAGCAGGCGGACCTGCTCGGCCCGGCGCTGCTGGACGACAACAGCGGCCCGCTGAACATGCTGCTCGTCGGGGTGGACTGGCGTAAGGGCGCCGCCGGGCTGATCCGGGCGGACACCATCATGATCGTGCACGTCCCGGCGAGCCGTGACCGGGCGTACCTGTTCTCCCTGCCCCGTGACCTGCTCGTCGACATCCCCGGCCACGGCCGCGACCGGATCAACGCCTCCTTCGCCTACGGGGCCGGCGGTGAGCAGGACCGGGCTCGCGGCAGCCGGCTGCTGGCCGACGTGACCCGCAGGGCGACCGGCCTGCCCGGCTTCCACGCGGCGGCCCTGATCGACTTCTACGGGTTCATGGAGGTCGTGAAGGCTGTCGACGGCGTCCAGCTGTGCGTGGACGAGGACACGAAGTCCATCCACAGCGGAGTCGTGTACAAGAAGGGCTGCCGGAAGATGGACGGCCCGTCGGCGCTGGACTACCTGCGCCAGCGCAAGACCATCGCGCACGGCGACTACGCCAGGCAGCGGCACCAGCAGCAGTTCATCAAGGCTGCGGTGACCGGGTCCGGCACGGATCCGGCGCGGCTGGACCTGATGCTCCGCGCTGCCGGTGAGTCCCTGACCGTCACGACCGGCCGGACCAGCCCGGCGGAGCTGCTGTTCGCGCTCCGGGGCATATCACCCGACCGCATCACGCTGATCCGGACACCGGGCCACTCCGTCCGGGACCAGAGTGGTTACCTCGGCGAGGCCCTCAACCCGGAGGCCGTCGAGCTGTTCCGGGCCGTGGCCAGCGACGACCTCACCGGTTACCTGAAGGGCCATCCGGCTCTGGTGCTGTCCTAGCTACTGCGGGTTGAGGACCACTGGTGTGCCGGGGCAGCTCAGGCAGGCGAAGACGCGGAGCGAGCCCCGCGTCCGTCAGGCTCCTTCGCATAATGCGTTGCGGGTGGTGTGCGTGCGTGCTGGCATGGCTGGCGTGATCGCAGACCCGGACGACGTGCCGATGCCCGACCGCCGCCTCGTGGACCTGGAGGTCGTCCAGCGGTTGATCGCCAGCCAGTTTCCCCAGTGGACGGACCTGCCCGTGCGGCCGGTGGCCAGCAGCGGCTGGGACAACCAGACGTTCCACCTCGGCGACCACATGTCGATCCGGCTGCCGACGGCCAGGGAGTACGCGCTGGCGGTCACCAAGGAACACCAGTGGCTGCCAGTGCTCGCCACGCAGGTGCCGCTGCGGATTCCGGTGCCAATAGCGAAAGGTGTACCCGGTGAGGGCTTCGCCTTCCCCTGGTCGGTCTACGAGTGGATCGACGCCGAGCCCGCGAGCACGGCCGGGATCGGTGACCCGAGCGCCTTCGCGGAGCGCCTTGCCGGGTTCCTGGCCGCGCTCCGGGCGGCCGATCCGGTAGGCGGGCCGGAGCCTGGCCTGCACAGCTGGTACCGGGGCGGCTCGCTGCGCGTGTGGGACAGGCAGGCCAGGGAGGCGATCGAGGCGCTCGGCGGGCACGTGCCCCGGGACGCCGTGACGGAGATCTGGGAGTCGGCGCTCCGCTCGGACTGGGACGGGCAGCCGGTGTGGTTCCACGGCGACGTGGCCCTCGGGAACCTGCTCGTCCGGGACGGCGCGCTGGCCGCCGTCATCGACTTCGGTACCTGCGGAGTGGGTGACCCGTCCTGCGACCTGGCCATCGCCTGGACCGTCCTGTCCGGAGCTGCCCGTGAGGCCTTCCGTTCCGGGATCGGCGCCGACGACGGTACGTGGGCGCGCGGCCGGGGCTGGGCGCTGTGGAAGACGCTGACCACCTATGCCCGCGAGCTCCGGTACGACGACGCCGAATCGCAGGCCGAAGTCGCCGAGGCGCGGCGCGTCCTGGGGGAGATCCTCGCGTAGGGTCTGGCTCGTGAGCGTCCTGCGGTCCGTCGTGTTGTTCGTGCTGGCCGCGCTGGCCGAGATCGGCGGGGCCTGGCTGGTGTGGCAGGGCTGGCGGGAGCACCGGGGCGTGCTGTGGATCGCCGCTGGTGTCCTCGCGCTAGGTGCCTACGGGTTCGTCGCGACGTTCCAGCCGGAGGCGCACTTCGGCCGGATCCTGGCGGCGTACGGCGGCGTGTTCGTCGCCGGTTCGCTCGCGTGGGGCATGGTCGCCGACCGGTTCAGGCCGGATCGGTACGACGTGATCGGCGCGGCGCTGTGCCTGCTCGGCGTGGCCGTGATCATGTACGCGCCACGGGGCTGAGAACGAACGCTGGCCACCCGGATCAGGTACGGGCGGCCAGCGTGGCTGGGGAAGTGCTGAGCTACGCGGACAGTGCCTGCGTCAGGTCGGCGATGATGTCGGCCGGGTCCTCGAGGCCCACGGACACCCGCAGCACGTTCCCGTGCGGCTTGGCCTCGGCGGCGACCGGCCGGTGCGTGAGGGCTGCCGGGTGCTGGATCAGCGTGTCGACCCCGCCGAGCGACACGGCGTGCGTGGCGAGCTGGCAGGCGCTCGCGACCCGGGAGGCCGCCTCGTACCCGCCGCGCACCGCGAAGGCCAGGATCGCGCCCGGGCCGGACATCTGCCTGCCGACCAGCGGGTCGGCTCCCGGGTAGTACACGCGCTCGGTCAGCGGGATCAGGGCGTCGGCGAGCTTGATGGCCGCGTCCTGCTGGGCCCGGATCCGCACCGGGAGCGTCTGGAGCCCGCGGTGCAGCATGTACCCGGCCAGCGGGTGCAGCAGCCCGCCCGTGATCGCCCGCGTCGACCGCAGCCGCGCCGCCCACTCCGGCGGGCAGGCCACGACGCCGCCGAGCACGTCGCCGTGCCCGCCGAGGTACTTCGTCGCCGAGTGCAGCACCAGGGTCGCCCCGTGCTCGGCCGGCCGCTGGAGTACCGGCGTGGCGAACGTGTTGTCGACCAGCACCGGCACGTCGCCGGCCGCCGCGGCCACGGCGGAGATGTCGACCAGGTCGAGCGTCGGGTTGGCCGGGGTCTCCAGGATCACCAGGCCGGTGTCCGGCCGGATGGCCGCAGCCACGCCGTCGGCCGAAGCCCAGGTCACCTCGGTGCCGAGCATGCCCGTGGCCAGGAGGTGGTCGGAGCCGCCGTACAGCGGGCGGACCGCCACGACGTGCTTCTTCGGGCTGGCCAGCAGGATCGCGGTCAGCGCCGCCATACCCGAGCCGAACGCGACCGCCTCTGCCGTGCCCTCCATCCGGGCCAGCGCGTCCTCGAACCGTGCGACGGTCGGGTTCCACAGGCGCTGGTAGACCAGGCTGCCGCCGTCGATCGGGCGCCCGCCGGTCGCCAGGGCCTCGTACGAGTCGCCGCCGACGGTGACGTCGGGCAGCGGGTACGTGCTGGACAGGTCGATCGGCGGCACGTGCGCGCCGAGGCCCGCCAGGTCCTCGCGGCCGGCGTGGACGGCGAGCGTGTCGATGCTGGTCATGCGGCTGGTCATGCCTCGGATCATGAAGAATCCGAGCGAGTTCGGCAACAGTACTGCAGGAAATTCTGAATGATCTTGATCTGTGCTCGCAAAATTCTGGGTCCATGATCCATACTGGCTTCGTGCCGAAGGATCTTCGCCTCGATTCCACCGACCGCAAGCTGCTGGCCCTGCTGGCCAGGGACGGCCGGATGTCGAACGCCGCGCTGGCCGAGGCCTGCGGTATCGCCGCCTCCACCTGCCTGACCCGGCTGCGCGCGCTCCGCGACCAGGGGGTCATCCGGGGCTTCCACGCCGACGTCGACCTGGCGGCGCTCGGGTTCGCGCTCCAGGCGATGGTGTCCGTCCGGCTCGCCGCGCACGGCCGCGCGCAGGTCGACAGCTTCCGGGGCACAGCCGCCCGGCTGCCCGGCGTCCTCGCCGTCTACCACGTGACCGGGCAGACGGACTACCTCCTGCACGTCGCCGTGCCCGGCGCGGAGAGCCTGCGCGACTTCGTGCTCGACCACCTGCTGACCAGGCCGGAGGTCGCCCACGCCGAGACCAGCCTGATCTTCGAGCACATCCGCGGGGACGGCGTCGCGCATCCCGGACCATAGTGGACCGTCCCGCTGCGGCTATCGTTCTTGATCATGGGTGAACTGATCGTGATCCGGCACGGCCAGACCGCGTGGAGCCTGTCGGGCCAGCACGCGGGCCGGACCGATGTGCCATTGACCGAAGCAGGCGAAGCCTCAGCCAGGGCCCTCGCGCCGAAGCTGGCCGGGCGGACCCTGGCAGCGGTGTTCAGCAGCCCGCTGAGCCGGGCGATGCGGACAGCGGAACTGGCGGGCCTGACGGATGTCCAGCCCGACCCGGGTCTGCTCGAATGGGACTACGGCGGCTACGAAGGCCTGACCGCCGAACAGATCCAGGCCGCCCGGCCGGGCTGGGATCTCTGGCGCGACGGGGTGGTCCCCGGCGGCGCCGAGCACCCCGGCGAGGACCTCGCGCAGGTGGCCGCCCGGGTCGACGGCGTGCTGGACCGGATCCGGCCACTGCTGGAAGGCGGGGACGTCGCGGTGGTCGCACACGGGCACCTGTCCCGGATTCTCGCCATGCGCTGGCTCGGCCTCGGCCCGTCGATGGCCTGGATTCTCGGCCACCCGCACCCAGGCACGCTCGGCTACCTCGCCACCGAGGGCGGCCAGCCGGTCATCACGGCCTGGAACGTCCACTAGGGAACGACGGAACGCCCGCCGGTGGAGGTGCTCCACCGGCGGGCGTTCAGGCGAAGGTCAGCACTTCACCGTGTGCTGGTAGTAGCCGGCCCCGCCCCAGAAGACGGTCTCCGACTTGCCGGCCTTGACCGTGAAGCAACTCGTGTCGGGGTAGGCGCCGATGTGGACCTGCATGCGCATGTCGTAGCCGCAGTTGTTCTTCAGCGTGACCCAGCTCGACTGCACGTTGCGGTCGATGCACCCCGGCACGTAGGTGCCGCTCGCGGACGCCGGGCTGGCAAGGGAGAGCAGGGCGCCGGCACCCAGGAGCCCGGCTGCGGTGACGGCGAGGCTCCGGCGGAGTTTAGTCATGATCGTTGTTTCCTTCCGAGGTGGTGACGCGCAACGGGACCGCGTCTCGCTGGACGTCACTGTGCCCGATGCGACCGCCCAGCTCGCCGATCCTGGACACGTCCGGACATCCCCGGACACCCGCCATCGATCCCGATGAGAGACTCGCGGGCAACGGGGAGGTCCAGAGTGGACACTCCGCGTGCTCCCCAGGGGACGGGCTGTTCGTGAACCTGCGCGGCTACGACCCGAGCGCCCCAGTCCCGGCCAGCGCCGCGCTGGTTGGGTTCCTGCGGGCGCTGGGTGCCGAGCGGGTTCCGCCGGGCCTGGACCCTGCGATGAGCCGCCTCCTGGAGCACCCGTTAAATGTGGTTTTGATCCAACGCGAGGTGGCCCGGTGAGCGGAAATCTGACAAGCAGAACGAAAGCCCGTGTACTGGTTGTACACGGGCTTTTGTTCTGCGCAGCTCAGATTTCCGCTCACCGGGTCGGCACAAGCTGACGGGCTTTGAGGCCCAGGGCTACCAGGGTGACGCCCCAGATCAGGGCCCAGATGCCCAGTGCGATCGTCAGCGCGGCGATGCCCTGTCCCGGCCGGATCAGCAGGAAGGCGCCGAGCAGGACGAACAGTGCGCCGGACAGCGCCAGCAGCCATTCGCCCTCGACCTCCTTGCGCAGCTGCCACGCGGAGACGATCTGGAAGACGCCGACCATGATCGACCAGACCGCGATGAAGATCAGCAGCACCATCGCCGTCACGCCGGGCCAGGCGAAGCTGATGACGCCGGCCAGCACGCCGGAGATGCCGGTCAGGATCCACAGCCAGCGGTTGCTCGTGCCGCTCTGGAAGCCGACCCAGCCGGCGGTGATCCCGTCGACGATCGCGTACGCGCCCCACAGGAAGACGAGGGCCAGGACGGTGATGTCCGGCCAGATGATCGCGATGAGGCCGAACAGGACGGCCATCACGCCTCGGAGGACGATCCATCCCCAGTTCCGGGCCAGAAGTTCACGCATAGCGTCATGATCGCCCCGGCCGGGCGGTCCCGGGTCCTATATTCACAGATCTCAGTCGAGCAGGCCGGAAAGGTACGCCTCGGGCCTGGCCAGGAACCGCGCCCAGTGGTCGACCACCTCCAGCTCCCGCCACGCCACCTCGCGGACGCCGTGCCTGCCGACCTCCAGGACCGTCGCGCCCGGGTACGCCGACAGGACCGGGGAGTGCGTCGCGCAGATGATCTGGGCGTCGCGCTGGACCAGCAGCTCGAACTGGGCGAGGAGCCGCAGGCACGACGTGAAGGACAGGCCGTCCTCCGGCTCGTCGAGCAGGTACAGGCCGACGTCGGTGAACCGGCCGTCGAGCACCTGGAGCACGCTCTCGCCGTGGCTGACCTGGTCGGGGTGCCGGTCGCCGTACCCGGCCTTGCCGAAGTTCTCCGTGAACACCTCGTAGGCCGTCTCGGCGCGGAGGAAGAACCCGCGGGTCCGCGCGCCGAGCATGCGGCTGCCGGTCTTCGTCCGGCTCAGCTTCATCCTGCGGCCGAGGTCGGAGCGCTGCTGGTCGGTCGCGTACATGCCGCGGTGGCCGCCGTGCGGTTCGAGCCCGTAGGCCTCGGCGATCGCTTCGAGCACCGTGGACTTGCCGGAGCCGTTCTCGCCGACCAGGAACGTCACCGGGGTACGGAACTTCAGGCCCTCGGCGAAGATCTGGCCAACGGCCGGCACGGTCATCGGCCACCGTCCCCGGCGGAGCGGTGGCTCCGCGTGGGGGAAGTCGGGGATGGAGACGCCGTCGATGATCACCTGGCTATGGTGCCCGACGCGTCAGGCCCGCGCCGGGCGGTGGAGGCTGCCGATCTGGCCTTCGCGGCGGAAACCCGCCGAGGTGTACAGGGCGACGGCGGCGGTGTTGTCGCCGGGTGTGAGGACCGACACGCCTGAGGCGCCCCGGTCGAAGAGCGCTGCGCAGGCCGCGTGGACGGCTGCCCTGGCGTGGCGGTGGCCCCGGTGGTCAGGGTGCGCGCCGACGGGTTCGAGGACGGCGCACTTGCCGGGGCCAGCGAGCCAGCCGGTGGCTGCCGCGGCTGGTTCGCCGCCGGGGGTGCGGACGATGACCTCGACGGCGAGGTGCCCGGCCAGTGAGTCCTTCATCGCCTGCCAGCGTTCGGCGGTGAAGGTCGAGCCCTCGAAGGCCGCCCGCTGCACGGCGACCCGGTCGGCGGCGCCGGCCTCGGTCACGATCGCGGCGGAGGCGGGGAAGGCGGGAGCGGTACCGAGGAAGAAGATCGGCCACGGCTCGCCCGTGTCGTCGTTCCAGCCCCGGCTCAGCAGCGCGGCCTTGAGCGCGTCGCTCGGCGCGTCGCACCAGGCCTCGGTGCCGTCCGTGAGCGCGCAGATCGCGTCGGCGAGCGCCTCGATGTCCCAGCCGGGGGCCGGGTTCAGCGCCAGGCGGAGCACGGGGCCGTCGAGCAGGCCGACGGCGACCGGGCCGTCGGAGGCTGACCAGACGTGGATGCTGCCAGCCACCTCCTCGGCGTCGAAGCGCAGGTGCCAGCCCAGGTCGCCGGGCTGGAGCGGGTTGACCGGGCGGCCGGACGGGGTCCAGTCGCACAGGAGGGCCAGTGCGGGGGCTGCGTCGTCGCGGCCGTGCGCGGCATGGGTGAGGGCGGGGGCAGGTGTCGTCACGGGCAGGACTCTAGATGCGGGTGCCACGCCGGGCGCGGGATTTTCGGTCACCCTCACTTTCTAGTACAAAATGGATTTTATGCTTTTTCGGTACTCGGTGATCGTCGCGCTGTCCCTCGGAGCGGTGGCCACGGCTGCGACGCCCGGGCAGGAGGCCACCCTGCCGAGCGGCCGGACGGCCTACCGGACCCTGGCCGACCACGGGGCGGGGCTGGACGAGCTGGCAGCCGCGCATCCCGGCGACGCCCGGACGTTCACGCTGCCCGAGCCGAGCCTCGAAGGGCGGCCGGTGCGGGGCATCGAGATCTCACGGGACGTGGCGAACTCCGCGCACAAGCCGGTCATGCTGCTGCTCGGCCTGCACCACGGCCGCGAGTGGCCCTCGGGCGAGGCGGTGATCGAGTACGCGACGGATCTGCTGGCCACAGGCGACCCGATCCTCGACCGGCTGGTCGTGGTGGCGGTGCCGGTGGTCAACCCGGACGGGTTCGAGCTGTCCCGCAGCCTCGGCCACGAGATGAAGCGGAAGAACTGCCGGATCGCCGCCGGAACGCTGCCCGTGACCGGCGACTGTGGCCGGATCGAGAACCTCACCCTCGGCGTCGACCTGAACCGCAACTACGCCCACGGCTGGGCGGCAGCCCCCAACCCCAGCGCGGAAACCTACCCCGGCCCCGAACCCTTCAGCGAACCGGAGACGCGGAACATCCGGGCGCTCGTGAGCACGCGCCAGGTGACAGTCCTGATCACGAACCACACGTACGGCGACTGGCTCGGTCACCCCGGCGGCCCGGAAGAGGACACCATCTACAAGAGACTGTCCGATGAGCTGGCCGCCGAGGCCGGGTACGGGACGCGGACGATGGTGCCGGGCGGGCTGGCCGAGCACTGGTCGTACTACGCGACGGCCGGGTTCGGCTTCATGCCGGAGATCGGCCAGGAGTTCCATCCGGTGTTCGGGACGGTGGTGCGGCAGTACGCGGGGCTGCGGAAACTGTACGGCGCGGCGGCTCAGATGGCCGCAGACCGTGCACTGCACGCGGTCGTGACCGGCACCGGCGAGCCGGGCCAGGTACTCACGCTGACGAGAACGAATCCGCTGGCCGCCCTGAGCTCCGAGCTGACGGTCCCGGCCAGCGGCACCTTCGAGTGGGACATCAACCCGGCGATCAGGCCGGACAGCGCGGGCCTGCTCACCGAACCGTGGACGCTGACCTGCGGCGACCGGACCTTCACGATCACGGCAGGCCGGGGCGGGACGGAAGCCGTGGACTGCCGGCCGGGCGAGCGGCGAAGAGTCAGGTAGGCGGCACTACGGAGTGGCATGTACCCATTACGGTGTAGCGGGGACAGTCCGGAGTGGAGGTACCTGGGCCGGTGACAGCGCTGAGAGACTGCCTCGTCATCGTCAACGGGGTCAGCAACGGCAGCGGCTGCTTCGTCGCGCCCGGCCTGGTCCTGACCTGCGCACACGTCGCGGGCGACGAGCCGGGTGAGCCGGTGACCGTCCGGTGGGAGGGCCAGGCGTACGAGGCGGTGATCCGCGCGGCCACCCCGAAGGTCTACGTAGGCCAGGTCTGGCAGCCGCCCGACCTGGCCATCGTCGAGCTGCTCCAGCCGCCGGCCCGTCACCCGGCGGCCTGGCTCGACGCGCGGTTCCCCGAGCCGGACGCCAAGCTGGAGATCGCCGGTCACAACCCCGCGTACACCGACGAGCTCGACAAGGTGATCGCCACCGGCACGGCCCAGGGCGAGCACGAGCTGGCCGGCGTGCCGATGCTGCGCATCCCTGGCGACATCGTCCCCGGCATGTCGGGCGGCCCGGTGCTGAACAAGGCGACCGGCGGAGTCTGCGCGGTCGTCAAGGCGACGAGGATGCCGGACGGCGACATGGGCGGGCTCGCCGCGCCGGTCCGCTGGCTGCGTACCCTCGACCCGGCCGTCTACACGCGACTGTGGCGCGAGCACGACCGGCACCACGCGGCGGCGGCAGCCGACCCGGGCCCCATCCTGATCAGCGGGCTCCGCCGGGGCGAGGAGATCAAGCTCCGGGCCCTGCTCGCGAGGCGGCGTGGCCACAGCGACCACGAGGCTGGGTACCGGCGGGCAGCGGGTGAACTGAGCCGGCCGCCCCGGCATCCCCTCCTGACCAGCGGAGACGTGATCACCGACCTGGGGGAGCTGTGCCCGCCGCCCGCCGGTACCGCGCCTGCCGTCCTCACCTACGCCGCCGACCTGTGCGGCGGGGGCGGGGAGCTGCGCGACTGGGTGTTCGCGGTGGCCGGCCGCCTCGGGGTACTGGAGGCGATCGAGGAGCGGCTGGCGAGCCCGGGGAAGGGTGTCCGGTCGGTGCTGGTGTGCGTGCGGCCGGCGGGGCACGATGCCAGCCGGTACACGATGAGGATCTGGCGTTTCGTGCACGAGCACGACGTGACCGAAGCCGAGCTGCCCCACGAGCCGCTGGGCCGCGACGACGCGTGGGAATGGCTGCGCGGCGTGCTCCCGGGGCAGATCAGCCTGCTGGAGGACGGCCGGTCCCGGGTGATGGTCGAGCTGATCCTGCCGCTGGAGCTGATGGGCGTCGGCGCTGAGCAGTGGGCGATCTGGAAGAAGCCCTGGTCGCGGCTTGGCGTCAAGCATCCGGTGGTGGTCAGGGACCTCGACCGCTTCGAGGAGCCGGTGACGGCTGGCTGGGAGATCCGCTGGCGCCGCCTCGCCGAAGCCGACCTCGCCACCGTGCTCGACCTGATCGACTGCGCGGACGCGCGCGACCACGAGCAGATGGAGTCCTGGCTGGAGGAAGGAACCGGCCGGGCCGCGCTCGTCCTGCACGGCCCCCACGACGAGGGCCCGGCCAGGATCGCGCTGGAGACCGGCCTGTTCGCCGGCGTCCCGGTGATGATCTGGCGGCGGGCGGCGTGCGCTCCGGCGTCCTGCGTCGCCGCCGACTTCTACCCCGGCCTGCGTGAGGGCCTCCAGGGCCTGCGCGCGGCCCAGCTCCCCGAGGGCATCCGCGACCTGCGCAGCCGCAGGCACCACTGTGGACAGGATGTCGTACTGCTGTGGGACGATCCAGGTCGCCGCCCGCACCTGCACCTGATGACCAGCGCGTGAGGAAGGAAAGGAGGTTGCTCGCGTGACGGATTGGATGATCTTCCGTGGTACCGGTGAGCAGCACGACGGCATCCGCGAGCTGCCGGCCCCGCCACCCTGGCGGACCTTCGGCGAGCCGGGAGCCTACGCCGAGCCGGGCGCGGCCGACACGGCGGCGCACCGCCTGGCCCGCGCCATCACCTACCAGGCTGACGAGCGGACGGTCGAGCTGGTCAACACCGCCCTCTACCTGCGCAGGCCGCTCCTGATCACCGGGCACCCCGGCACCGGCAAGTCCACGCTGGCCTACGCCGTCGCGCACGAGCTGGGCCTCGGCCGGGTGCTGCGCTGGCCGATCACCAGCCGCTCGACGCTCGCCGACGGACTGTACCGGTACGACGCGATCGGCCGGGTCGGCGACGCGGGTGAGGACATCGGCAGGTACCTGCGGCTCGGCCCGCTCGGCACGGCGCTCGCACCGTTCCGGCTGCCCAGGGTCCTGCTGATCGACGAGATCGACAAGAGTGACATCGACCTGCCGAACGACCTGCTCGACGTGTTCGAGGAGGGTGAGTACGAGATCCCGGAGCTGTCCCGGATCGCGTCCAGCGTCCCGGACGTCCCCGTCCGCCCGGCAGACAACGGGCCGGACATCGTGGTCGGGCGCGGGCACGTCCGGTGTGGAGCGTTCCCGATCGTGCTCCTGACCAGCAACGGCGAGCGGGAGTTCCCGCCGGCCTTCCTCCGGCGCTGTGTGCGGCTCGACCTGCCGCAGCCCGGCCCGGAGCGCCTGGCGGCGATCGTCAGCGCGCACCTCGGCGAGAGCGAGGCCGGCGCGGCCCGTGACCTGATCGCGCGGTTCCTCCAGCGCCGGGAGCTGGGCGAGCTGGCCACTGACCAGCTGCTCAACGCCGTGTATCTGGCCCGGCACTCCGGCGGCGACCGCGAGCACCTCGCCGAGCTGGTCCTCCGCCACCTCAACACGTCCGGCTGACCGGGGCCGGCCGGTGAGCGACAGCCCCGATCGGGAGCCCCCGGAGGACAGCGGGCGGCTGCCCAGCAGGCCGGCTCCCGGGTCGTCCGAGCCCCTTGGCGAACCAGCGAAGCCGTTCATGGGCCCGCCTGAGTACCCCTCTGGCGGGGCGATCCGGGGCTCGGGGTCGATGGCTCGTGCCTGGTCCCAGCGTCTCGTCCGGGAGCTCCACACGGTGCTCGCCGAGGCCGGTCACGACCTGAGCGCCCTGGAGCTGGCCGAGGTGCT
This sequence comes from Longispora albida DSM 44784, assembly GCF_000379825.1. Classification (GTDB taxonomy): domain Bacteria; phylum Actinomycetota; class Actinomycetes; order Mycobacteriales; family Micromonosporaceae; genus Longispora; species Longispora albida. The sequence goes on along the minus strand of NZ_KB903814.1, from coordinate 803,134 downwards.
GTGGCTCGCCAGCCGGGTGACCCCGCCGCCGCGAGCACCCGGAGCCGGCGACCGGCTCGCCGTGCTGGAGCCGCCCGTCGACCAGGGCGTGTCACCCGAGCCTGCGAACACGTCGAACGCCAGCGGGAACACGCGGCCCGCCTCGGAGCCGGTGTATCCGCAGGGTGAGGTGACCGGGCCGGGGACACCCGCCCGCCCGATCCGCGTGCCGTCGGCCGCCGTGCTGCCCGATCCGCTGGCGCTGCTGCGGGCACTGCGCCCGCTCAAGCGCAGGGTCCCGTCCAGGCGGGCGTCCATTCTGGACGAGGAGGCGACGGCGCGGCGGATCGCAGAACACGGCGTGCGGCTGCCCGTGCTCAGGCCAGCCCCGGGCCGCTGGCTCGACCTCGTGATCGTGGCCGATTCCGGCTCTGCCGAACAGCTCTGGCTGGACCTCGCGGCCGAGCTGCGGACGTTGTGCCAGCAGCTCGGCGCGTTCCGGGACGTCCGGCTGAGATACCTGCACGGGACAGGTGGCGGGCCGCTCGGCCTGTCTGCGGACGCCGACCCCTCGACGGCCAGGCTGCACGGCCCGGCGACACTGTTCGACCCGGCAGGCCAGCGCCTCATCCTCGTCCTGTCCGACTGCGTCGGCCGGTCCTGGCAGGACGGATCGGCGGGACGGCTGCTCGCACGCTGGGCAGGCGCCGGCCCGCTGGCGATCCTCCAGCCCCTCCCGGAAAGGCTGTGGGCCAGGACATCGGCGCCGCCCGTGCGTGGCCGCCTGACTGCCCCGTCCCCGGGCAGTGCCACCGCCCGCCTGCTTTTCACCGGGTACCAGCGGAGGTGGCGCACCCTCCCGCCCGGCGCCGTCGCGATCCCGGTGCTCGGCCTCGGCCCGGCGTGGCTGGCACCCTGGGCGCGGCTCGTCACCGGCCAGGCCGCCGACGCGACAGTGGCCATCGCCGGGGCTGCCCGGCCACAGCTCGCCGGCGCCCTGCCTGCCGGGCTGAGCGCACGCGACCTGCTGGCGAGATTCCGGGCGGCGGCGAGCCAGGAGGCCTACGCGCTCGCCGGGTACCTGGCTGTGCCGAGGGCGCTGAATCTCGCGGTGATCCGGCTGATCCAGAAGGCGATGCTGCCGGGTACGGGGCCGTCCGTCCTCGCGGAGATCCTGTTCGGCGGGCTGCTGGTCCGCCGGGCGTCCGGAGCCGGCGATTCCTACGACTTCCCGCCCGGCGTCGCGAGCCTGCTGCTCGGCACGCTCACCCAGCGCGAGGCGCGCCAGGTCGAGCGCCAGGTCTCCGAGTACGTGGAGCGCGAGTTCCATCGGGCTGGCCGGGGCTTCACGGCCCTGTTCCCGTCCCCAGAAGGGGAGTTCACCGTACCGGGGGACGACGGCGAGGGCGGCTTCGCGACGATCCGCGCCGAACTGCTGGAACGCATGGGCCGCCAGCCGCACCCCGGCGACCAGCCCGACCACCTCGACCAGCTGGCGTACTACTCCCAGCTCCACGAGGAGGCGATGGCCGCCGGGAAGCCGGAGACCCTGCACCTGGCCGGCTCGCGGCTGGGCCGGGCACTGGACCGCTTCCCGCAGCACTCCCCGCCGTACCAGTCGATCCTGCGCTGGCGGGCCGAGCTGGACCTGAGGCTCGCCACCGACTTCGGCCAGCGGGACTCGCTGTCCTTCGCCCTGGCGAACGCCAAGAACGCCCTGGACCATTCCGCCGAGGGCCAGCCCGAGCACCAGAACCTGCTCCGCACCTACGCGACGATCCTGTCCGAGATGGCCACGGACGATTCCACTCTCGGAACGATCGACCTGGCGATCCATGCGATCGAGCAGGTGCGGGGCGGAACCCCGGGTACGCCCCTCCTGGTCCGGCGCGGCGAGCTGTACCTCCAGCGGCACGCGTTGTCGGAAGATCCTGCGGACCGGGAAACCGGGATCACTCTCCTGTCGGAGGTACGGCGTTCCCACTGGACACTGAGGACGGTCCTGCTGCTCGGCGCGGCGCTGGTCCAGATCGGTGACGGCCCGAGCCTCGCGGACGCCCTCGACGTCCTGCACCGGGGGCTACGGAGAGCGGACATCACGCCCGAGGGCCGGACAGCGATCGGCCGCCTTCTGGCCGAGGCGATCGAGCGGAGCTGGGAACTCACCAGCCAGCTCCCCGACCCGTCACAGGCGCTGGCGGCCCTGGACAGCGCTCCGGACGGCGTGACCGGCCTGGCCCGCCTGTCCTACGTGATGTACCAGGCCTCCGGCGATCTGGATGATCTCGCGGCGGCCAGACAGTACGCGGCCGCGACGACGGAGCTGTTCCCGGACAGCGACGAGGCGTGGGCGAGCCTCGGGACCATCCTCGCCGAAATGGCGGACGTCTCGGGAAGTACCGCAGAGTGGGTGTCCGCCCGGGAAGCCTTCGGCAAAGCCATCGACCTCGTTGCCCAGCAGCAGGCGGAGCCACTGGGCCGGTACCTGCGCGCGTACACGGACCTGTGCCGCAAGCTGGGCCGGGTCGGGGACGCGCTGGCCACAGTGGAGGAGTTCGCGGTCTCCGCGAGCTTGACCTCGTCCGGCAGCACGCAGGTCAGGCTCGACATTCAGGTGCAGTACGCCGCCCTCCTCCACGCGAGTGGTGAGGGGAGGCGGGCTCGTGAGGCCGTGCAGCAGGGCCTCGACCTCCTGATCTCCACGACGCCGATCCGGCAGGTGAACATCCCGCTGGCGTGCGAGCTGCTGGAGATGTTCGAGGCGCTGGCTGCGCCGGGCCAGTCGCTCGAACCGGCTCTGAACGCAGCCCAGGCGCTGCTCCGGCAGGCCCAGCCACGGGACGACGAGACTCTGGCGCACCTGCACAGCGTCATCGCCCTGCTGCTGGCCCGTACCGGGCAGGAAGCGGCGGCCAGCAAGGCGATCGATGCTGTCACGCTACTGGCCCGGGGCGAGTATGGCCACGTGGCCGAGCGTTTCGCGGTGAACCTGGACAAGGCTCGTTCCCTGCTGAGGCCGGACCGCTCGCCGACGGGCCACTCGATCCTCGTTCCTGCGGCCGCCCAGTCCACTGTGGTCATCATCGGGCCCGAGTTCGCGGGGTCGTTGCGGGCCGCCACGACGGCCACCGGGGCGCTCGACGAGCTGGAAACGCTGCTCACGGAGCCAGAAGGCGTGTTCGGCGCCGGCCGGGTGCACCGGCTGTCCGACACGGCCCGTGATCTGGAGACCAGGCTGGCCAGGCTGGTGGCCGGAACGACGGACACGCTGCTCGTCTGGTACGTGGGGGAGGTGTTCTTCGACAGCAGGAGGGTGCTCGTCCGTTCGGGCCGGGGCGGGCTGAACTACCACTGGCTCCGGCAGATCGTCCGGCGCGGCAAGGCGCGGCGCGTGTACCTGGTCGTCGACCACTGTTTCGGCGCGAAGTGGCAGGGACGCGAGCCCGACGACGCGTTCCTGGGCTGGGACGGTTTGGCCAGCGACTTCGGCGGCGAGTCGTTCGGCATGTTCCTCGGCCTGGCCGGCGGGCCGGGCACTGGTACGGGAGGCTTCCCGGCCACCGAGGCCATGATGGCGGCGCTCCGGGACCCGGAGGCTCCCCGGCCGATGACCTACAGCCAGCTCTTCCGGGGCGCGATGGAACGGCTCCGGCGCAACGGGACGATGTTCCGCTGGCTGGTCCGGGGCGAGGCGATCGCGGTCACCGGGCCGAGGCAGACCCGGCCGGGGGCGAAGGGCTAGAGGCTGGCCGGGTTCGTGTTCGCTCCGCACAGGAGAGTCACGACGCGCTCGCCATCGGCCGGGCGGTAGGCGCCGGAGATCAGCGCGGCGTGGGCGGCTGCGGTGCCGTGCTCGACGAGTACCCGCCAGTCCTCCCACAGTTCGCGGCGGGCGGCGATGATGTCGTCGTCGCTGACGAGCACGCTGCCGACGCTGGCCGCCCGGGCCGTCTCGAAGGCGATGTCACCCACGCGGCGGGCGCCGAGCGAGTCGGCGGCGATCCCGGACACCTCGATGTCGACCGGCCGCCCGGCACTCAGTGCCGAGTGGAGGGTGGGGATCGTGACCGGTTCGACGGCGATGACCTGGGCGTGGCCGTACAGGGCCGAGGCGACCCCGGCCATCAGCCCGCCGCCGCCGACCGCGACCAGTACGGTGTCGAAGCCGCCAGGGATCTGTTCGAGCAGCTCCAGCCCGAGGGTGGCGTGCCCGGCGACGAGGTCGGGCTGGTCGTAGGCGTGGCAGAACAGGCGGCTCCCGTCGGCGGCCTGCTTGATGGCCGCGTCGTACGCCTCGGCGTACTCCGAGCCTTCCTGGACGACCGTCGCGCCGAGCGCCCGCAGCTTCGCGACCTTGACCTCCGGCGCGGTGCGCGGGACGTAGACGGTGGCTGGTACGCCCAGCTCCCGGGCAGCGTACGCGACGGCGAGGCCCGCGTTGCCGCCCGAAGCGGCGATCACGCCCTCGGCCGTCAGCTCGCCCCGCTCGGCGGCGGCCAGGATCCGGTTGAACATGCCCCGCGCCTTGAACGAGCCCGTGTGCTGGAGGTACTCCAGCTTGAACCACCGGTCAGCGCCAGCCTCGGCGACCGGCGTGCGCCGGATCCGCCCGCTGATCCGCCGCTCGGCTGCGTCGATCTCGCCCCCATCGATCATGGTCCGAGGTTACAGTCCGTTCATGGCGAAGATGGACGGCGTGCCGGGGCCGGGGTGGGTGCCGCCCGGGGAGGCGAAGCCGAAGCGGAACACGACGAAGATCGTGCTGATCGTCGTCGGCGTCGTCCTGGCGGTGTGCTGCCTCGGCGGGGTCGGAGGCGGGTTCCTGTTCTACCGGACCATCAAGGGCGCCACGCAGCCGGCGAGCGACGCGGCCGAGAAGTTCATCGTCGCGCTGGAGGGCGAGAAGTACGAGGAGGCGCACGGGCAGCTGTGCTCCAGCGCCCGGACCCGGTACACGGTGGAGCAGGTCAGCTCGATCGCGAAGGCCCGGGGCAAGGTGACCGGCCACGACATCCGCAACGTGAGCGTGTCGAACTACAACGGCGACAAGTCCGCGACCGTGCGTGCCCGGCTCGACTACGCGGGCGGGGCCAGCGGCGAGCACTTCTTCCGGCTGGTGGACGAGGACGGGACGTGGCGGGTCTGCGGCCAGCCCTACTGAGGTGAACCGACGCCGATGGCCCGGATGATCTCCGGGCCATCGGCGTGTCATGTGGAGTTCGCGGAAATGTCGGCGGGGATCGATAGGGTGCTGACACCCTCACCCCCGGAGGCTCCACATGCGACGGTTACTCGCCGCCACCCTGGCCGCGGCGGCCCTCACCATCTCCCTCGTCACGCTGGCCGCACCCGCCCCCGCTCGGGCGCAGGTCAGTGACCTTGCCCTGGCCCAGCGCTGGGCGCCGGTGCACTACCAGGACACCGACTCGACCGACTACGACGCCGACTACCTGTCCGCCGTGGACTACGACGGCGAGTGGGACACCCTGAACAACTGGGAGCACGAGCCGAGCTACCCGCTGCTCGGCACGGTGAGCTATTCGGTGGTCGAGACCAGCACCCACTGGTTCATCGTGTACGGGTTCTATCACCCGCGCGACTGGTGCGACAGCATCTTCTGCGGCGAGCACGAGAACGACATGGAGGGCGTGCTCCTGACGATCCGCCGGGACGGCAGCACGTACGGCAGGTTCGAGGCTATGGTCACCGTCGCGCACAGCGACTTCTATTCCTTCGTACCGCCAGGCAGCGCGTTCGTGAGCGGCCGGGAAAGCGTCGACGGATCCGTGATCATGCAGACCGCGAACGGGTACGCGCGCCCGACGACGCGGCAGGAGGCCAAGGGCCACGGCGTGAAGGCCTGGGACGGCAAGGAGTTCCCGGGCGGCGACGGCGTCGTCTACTACCCGAGCGGCACGGCGGAGATCCCGTCCGGAGGCAACGACCGCTCCGTCGGGTACCGGCTGGTGGGCGTGTTCGACGCTGGCGGCCTGTGGGCGCGGCGCTACGACGCGCAGACCTTCGCGTCCTGGGGCACGTTCCGTGGGGACAACGGCTCCGACAACGCCGCGAACGCGCCGTGGGGCTGGGACGACGGCAACGACGGCAGCGACCTCCAGCGCGGGCTGCTCGCGACCGACCCGGCGAAGCTGGTCACGGCCTACTTCAACGGGGAGGGGACGTTCGGGCTGGCATACACCCGCAACGGGTACCGGTAACAGGTCACGGGAAGGGGCTCGGTTACCGTTGCCCTGTGGATCTTGTGATTTTCGACTGTGACGGCATCCTGGTCGACAGCGAGCCGATCGCGCTGCGGGCCAACGCGGTGAGCCTGGCCGAGTACGGCTGGCCGCTGACGGACACCGAGATCGTGGAGCGGTTCGTCGGCCGTTCGCACGAGGCCATCGACGCGCAGGTCTACGAGCAGCTCGGGCCCGAGCGCGGGGCAGCGTGGGCGGCCCGGTTCCGTGAGCTGCACGAAGGCGGGCTGGCCGCCGTCGAGCCGGTCGAGGGGATCACCGAGGCCCTGGCGCGGATCACGCTGCCGACGTGCGTCGCGTCCAGCGGCAGCCACAACAAGATCCGGACCAACCTCACCCGGACCGGCCTGCTGTCCCGCTTCGACGGCCGGATCTACAGCGCCGCCGACGTCGAGCACGGCAAGCCGGCCCCGGACCTCTTCCTGTACGCGGCCAGCCAGCTCGGCGCCGACCCGGCCCGGTGCGTCGTGGTCGAGGACAGCCAGTACGGGGTGCAGGCGGCCCGTGCGGCCGGGATGCGGTCCTTCGGGTACACCGGAGGGGTGACGCCGGGCGAGTGGCTGGCCGGCCCGGGAACGGTGCTCTTCGACGACATGCGGAAGCTGCCGGAGCTGATCGCCGGGCTCTGACCTATCCGGACGGTGCACGCCTGCCGGTAGTCTCAGCGCATGCGCCGGACCTGGTTCTTCGTGGCTCTCCTTATGCCAGGCGGCTGCTTGGCACCAGAGCCAGGCCTGGCCGACGTGTCGGTGCTGCCGCCGCAGCCGGTGCCCGTGGCCCAGCCGGGAGCCTCGACCGGATCGTTCCGCTGGGACTGCGGCCGCAATCTCGAACGCCACCGCAACTCGGACAACGTGATCGCCTCGCCCGGCCAGCGCGGGGCTGCCCACCACGTGCACGACTACGTCGGCAACCTCACGACCGATGCGTACTCCACCAACGACACGCTCGCCTCGGCCCCCACGACCTGCAAGAACGGCGACCTGTCCACGTACTACTGGCCGGTGCTCCGGATCGGTGAGCCGCACGCAGGCCCGATCCAGCAGCCGGTGTCGGTCGAGCTGAGCCTGCACGGCAGCCCGGCGGGCAAGGTACTCCCGCTGCCCCGCTTCCTCCGGGCCAGTACCGGCGACGCGCGCGGCGGGGCGCACGTCCGTCCCACGTGGACCTGCGCTGGGCTGACCGACCGGCGGACCACGGAGTACCCGGCGTGCGCGTCCGGCCGGATCGTCCGGGTCTTCGACTTCCCGAGCTGCTGGGACGGCCGCCGTACCGACAGCGCGGATCACCGCTCCCACCTCGCGTTCCCGGCTCCGGACGGTGCCTGCCCGGCGGGGATGTTCCCGGTGGCCCGGCTCCGGCTCGCCGTCGCGTACGAGCTGCCCGGCGGGGAGCCGTTCTCGATCGACACGTTCCCCGAGCAGCGCGGCAAGGCCCGCACCGACCACGGTGACCATGTCAACGTGATGCCCGACGAGCTCATGGCCCAGGCCGTGGCCTGCATCAACTCCGGCCGCGCGTGCTGAGTCCCGCCGGCGGTGAACCGTTTCGCCTTCCGGTCCGTAGTGCTGGGTGAGCGCGTCGAGAGGACTGGCGGATGTGGCCCCGCAAACGGGATGAGGCACTGATCCGGGCACTGTACGAGGAACACGGCCTGGCGATTCTCGCGTACGCCACCCGCCTGCTCGGCGGGGACCGCGCGGCGGCAGAGGACGTCCTCCAGGAGACGCTGATCCGGGCTTGGAAGCACGCCCGCTCGCTCTCGGACACCGAGGGCTCCGTGCGGGCCTGGATGTTCACCGTGGCCCGGAACGTGGTCACCGACCGGCACCGGGCCGCTGCGGCCCGTCCGGCGGAGGTGGCGGAGTCGGCGGGTACGGTGCCGGTCGAGCGGGACCACGCCCAGCGGGTCGTGGACTCGATGGTCGCGATCGAGGCGCTGGAGACCCTGCCGCCCGAGCACCGGGACGTGCTGGTCGAGCTGTACTTCCGGGGCCGGACGGTCACCGAGGCTGCCGAGGCGCTGGGCATACCGTCCGGGACGGTCAAGTCCCGTTCGCACTACGCGCTGAGAACGTTGCGGGACTGGCTGGGCGGGAACAGGGTCTCGCTGAAAGGGGTGACGGGATGACGCCGCTGCTGGGTGCGTACGTGCTGGGCGGGCTCGCCGACGCCGAACGCCGCGAGGTCGAAGAGCACCTGGCCGGGTGCGCCGGCTGCCGCAGCGAGCTCAGGGAACTGGAGGAGGTGCGCGACGTGCTGGGGGACCTGCCGCCGGAAGCGCTGCTGCACGGCCCGCCCGGCGCAGACCACGTACTGGAACGCGCCTCCCGCCAGGTCCGCGCGCACGGTACCCGCCGCCGGATGTTCGCGCTCGCCGCCGCCGTCGTCGTGCTCGCCGGGGTCGCGGCTGGGGGAGTACTGGCCGGCCGGCTGACAGCTCCGGAACCCGGGACCGGCCCGAAGGCCCAGCCGCCCGCCACGGTCACCCCCGCCCTGACCCCGCCCCCGAACCGGATACTCGGCACCACAGTGGACAATGCGACGGGAGTCCGGCTGACTGTGGCGCTGACTCCCGCTCCGGGCTGGGTACGCGTCAACGTCTCCACGGCCGGCATCGCGCAAGGGGAGGACTGCCGGATCGTCGTGGTCGGCAAGGGCGGCAAGGAAGAGACGGCTGGCGGCTGGGTGGTGTCAGCCAGGGGGGCAGCCGAGGGGTCCAACCTGGACGGTTCGGCGTCCGTGGCTCCGGAGGACGTGACCGCTGTGAAGGTGGTCAACACCCAGGGGACCGTGCTGGCGTCCGTGCGGTTCTAGTCGTTCGAAGGGGTGCGGCCGCGAGCGGGGACTTACCGCCGCGGCCGTGTCCGGCTGCGCGCAGCAGGTACAAGAAAAAATGAAATTTCTGGAATTGAGGTGAACCAGTCAGGGGGCGGATCCGTAGTGATGGGCAGAGACCACGAACGAGAACGCAGCGACAGACCACAGTGGAGGATCTGATGAAGAAGTTCGGTATCGCCCTCGGCACCCTGACCCTCGTCGGCCTGTTCGGCATGACGGCCTGCGGCACGGCGGCGGACAAGAAGCCCGCGGCGGAGCAGCCGGCCGCGCAGAGCTCCAGCCCGGGTGCTGCCTCCAGTCCGGCTGCCGGGTCGCCGCAGACGCTGAAGGTGGCCACGGTTGACGGGTTCAGCAGCTTCGTGACCAACGCGAAGGGCCGGACCATCTACCGCTTCGACAAGGACACGAACAACCCGGCGAAGACCACGTGCTTCGACGCCTGCGCGGAGACGTGGCAGCCGGTGCTGGCCGGGCCGGGCGGCGCGTTCGAGCTGGACGGGGTGGACAAGACCCTGGTGTCGGCGATCGACCGGCCGGAGGGCAAGCAGCTCACCCTCAAGGGCTGGCCGCTCTACTACTACAAGGACGACAAGGCTCTCGGCCAGACCGCCGGGCACGGCAAGGGCGGCGTGTGGTTCGCGATCTCCCCTGACGGCTCCAAGGCGAGCACTACCGGGGCGAAGAAGTCCTACTGAGCGCACGAAGAAGGAGGGCTCCCCGCAGCTGCGGGGAGCCCTCCTTCCGCGTACGTGCTAGAGAACCTTCTCGATCTCGGTGCCCAGGTCGGCGGGCTCGACGCGCGGCGAGAAGCGGGCGGCGACCGAGCCGTCCTTGCCGATCAGGAACTTCTCGAAGTTCCACCGGATGTCGCCGGTGTGGCCCTCGCCGTCGGCGACCGGGGCGAGGCGCTCGTAGAGCGGGTGACGGCTGTCACCGTTGACCTCGACCTTCTCGGTCAGCGGGAAGGTGACCCCGTAGTTCACGTCACAGAACTCGGCGATCTCCGCCGGCGAACCCGGCTCCTGCGCCCCGAACTGGTTGCACGGCACGCCGAGCACGACCAGGCCCTGCCCCGCGTACTGCTCGGCGAGCGCCTGGAGCCCGGTGTACTGCGGGGTCAGGCCGCACTGCGAGGCGACGTTGACGATCAGCACGGCCTTGCCCCGGTGCGCGCTGAGCGCCCCCGGCTGGCCATCGAGGGTGGCGATCTCCACATCAAAGACAGACATGCGGCAAAACTAGCAGCCCGCGGGCGGGAAGCCGGTGGTCAGCATCCGCCCATGCAGTTCTGCTTCTGGAAGACCACCCGGTCGCCGACCACGCCGACGAAGTTCAGCCCGCGGGCCGGGCCGTCGGCGTCGCGGCTCTGCTCGGTGTTGAGCTGGCCGAACACGACGGCCTTCGAGCCCTCGGACGTGGTGCCGTCGCAGCTCAGGTTGAACAGCTTCCGGTCGTCGGGCGCCTGGGTGACGGTGCAGCTGAGCTTGCCGTCCAGCCGGACCCCGGCCTTCTTCAGCTCCTCGGTGGCCGCCCGGGTGGTCAGGACGCGCAGCGTCGCCTCCTCGACCTTGACCAGGCCGGAGTTGAGCTCGTCAGAGGAACAGCCGGTCATGGTTCCGGCCGCCAGGGCGGCTACCGCCACAAATAGTGATATTCCCCGCATGGCAGCCAGCCTATTTCGCCGGGGTGCGGGGCGGTGCCGGAATTCCGTACCTCCGGATCCGTGCCTCCGGTTCCGTGCCTCCGGGAAGGCTTTCCGGCATGCTGTTTCGGCTGCGGCCGAATGTCCTCGACGGACCGTGGCGGCTCTCGATACGTTCGCACGCGGCTGGCCGGCTCCCGGTTCCCCCCGGTGGCCGGCCCCGGGGATCTCTCCCGCGCTGGCCGGGCGGCTGGCGCACCAACCCGCCGCGCCGACCCCTCACCCCCGGGACAGCGCGGGAGAGCCTCCGGATGAGAAGATCATCGATCTGAAATCCATAAGGGAGTACCAGCGAAGGAGTACCCATTGCGGACACTGACCCGCCTCGCCGCCGCCGCAGCGGTCGCCGCCGCCCTGTTCGTCCCCGCCGCGAGCCCTGCGGCCGCGAGCCCGGAGCGCGTGCGCTGCTCGGTCGTCTACTTCGACCTCGGCGGCACCCTGGTCGACACCTCCGACCGCACGGCGTACCGGTACATGCCCGGCGCCCGTGAGCACCTGCGCCTCCTGCGCGTCCTCGGCGTGCCGATGGGCGTGATCACCAACGTCCCGCCGAGCTGGGGTGCCGACGACGCCCAGCGGGCCGCCCGGGTGCGCGAGTTCATCGCGGCGAGCTGGGCCGAGCCCGAGCCGTTCCCGTGGCACTACTTCGAGGCTCCCGTCCTCACGCCGCGGAGCACCGCCGAGTACAAGCCGGCCCCCGCCCTGTTCGAGCGGGCTCTGACGGCTGCCGGGCAGTGCCGGGCGTTCTTCCAGGGCGAGGACGCGGCCGAGATCTCGGCGGCGGAGGCCACCGGCCTGACCGGGTACCAGATCGGGCAGCCCGGCCGCCGCGCCTACCTGCCGCCGGGGCACATCTTCCGGCCGTAGCGGTCGTACCGGGGCCGGGGAAACGACCCGGCATCGGGAAACTGCCCGCCCTCGCCGGCAAAAGGTACAAAACTATCCGCATGGACGGACGGGCCGGCGAGGGCGAGCAGACCAGGGCTGAGCACACCGCGGCTGAGCAGCCAGGGGCCGGGCAGGCGGGATCCGGGCAGGCACAGCCTGAGCGGGCTACAGGCGGCCGGCGAGTGGAGGGCGTACAGGCCGGGGGCTGGCCGGCGGCGCAGGCCGGGTTGTCCGGTCAGGAGGTCGCGGCGCGGATCGCGGCCGGGCAGGTCAACGTCGCCCGGCGCGACTCCAGCCGCTCGCTCGCGGAGATCATCCGGGCGAACCTGTTCACCAGGTTCAACGCGATCATCGGGGTGCTGCTCGTCCTGGTGCTGGTCTTCGGCGATCCCCGGGACGCGCTGTTCGGCCTGGTCATCGTGTTCAACAGCGCGATCGGCGTGATCCAGGAGCTGCGCGCCAAGCAGACCCTCGACCGGCTGGCCGTGCTCGGCGTGGCGCCGGTCAGGGCCCGCCGGGACGGTGCCGAACAGAGCATGCCGCCGGACCGGATCGTCCTCGGCGAGCTGATCCTGCTCAGCACGGGCGAGAAGATCCCGGTCGACGGCACCGTCACCGCTTCCGGCGGCCTGGAGGTCGACGAGTCGCTGCTGACCGGCGAGTCAGACCCCGTGCACAAGGCGGCCGGCGACCCGGTCATGTCCGGCAGTTTCGTGGTGGCGGGGGACGGCTCGTTCACCGCGACGAAGGTCGGCCCCGACTCGTACGCGAACAAGCTCGTCGCGGAGGCCAGCAGGTTCAGCCTGGTCCACTCCGAGCTGATGAGCGGGATCAACAGGATTCTCACGTTCGTGACCTGGCTGATCGTCCCGGTCGGGGTGCTGCTGGTCATCAGCCAGCTCAGCAGCCGTGGCGAGAGCTTCGCCGACGCCGTCGTCGGCAGCGTGGCGGGCATCGTGCCGATGATCCCCGAGGGGCTGGTCCTGATGACCAGCATCGCCTTCGCCGTCGGCGTCGTCCGGCTGGGCCGCCGCAACTGCCTCGTGCAGGAGCTGCCGGCCGTCGAGGGGCTGGCCAGGGTGGACGTGCTGTGCCTGGACAAGACCGGAACGCTCACCGAGCCCGGCATGGACCTGCGGGAGGTACGGTCGCTGAACGGCCAGCCGCCCGGCCGCCTCCAGCAGGTACTCGCCGCGATGGCAGCCGCAGAGGACCGGCCCAACCCGACCCTGACCGCTGCGGCCGGTACGACCCAGCCGCCACAGTGGACGGTCGACGGCAAGATCCCGTTCTCCTCGGCCCGCAAGTGGAGCGCCGCGAGCTTCGGGGCGGAGGGCTCGTGGGTCCTCGGCGCGCCCGACGTCGTCCTCCCGCCCGGTGACCCGTCCCGCTCCCAGGCGGAGGAGCTGGGCTCGACGGGGCTGCGTGTGCTGGCCCTGGCTCAGGTACCGGCGATCTCCGAGACTCTCACCGGCGTCCGGGCCGAGGCGCTGATCCTCCTCCAGCAGCGCGTCCGGCCCGACGCCGCCGAAACGCTCCGGTACTTCGAGCAGCAGGAAGTCGCGGTCAAGGTCATCTCGGGCGACAACGCGGTCTCCGTCGGGGCCGTGGCGGCCTCGCTCGGCATCCCGGGAGCACTGTCCCCAGTGGACGCCCGCGAGCTGCCGCCCGAGGGCCAGGAACTCGCCGACGCCCTCGCCACGCACTCCGTCTTCGGCCGGGTCACCCCGCAGCAGAAGCGGTCCTTCGTCCACGCGCTCCAGTCACGTGGCCACACGGTCGCGATGACCGGCGACGGGGTGAACGACGCCCTCGCGCTGAAGGACGCCGACCTGGGCGTCGCGATGGGTTCCGGCTCGGCGGCCACCCGGGCCGTCGCGAAGGTCGTGCTGCTGGACGACAAGTTCTCGTCGATGCCCCGGGTACTGGCCGAGGGCCGCCGCGTGCTCGGCAACATCGAACGGGTCGCCAACCTGTTCCTGGTCAAGACGATGTACTCCGTCGTGCTCGCCGTGCTCGTCGGCGTCATGCACATCCCGTTCCCGTTCCTGCCCCGCCACGTCACGCTGGTCGGAGCGCTCACCATCGGCATCCCCGGCTTCTTCCTCGCCCTCGCCCCGAACGCCGAACGCGCCCGCCCAGGTTTCGTACCCCGTGTCCTGCGCTTCGCCATCCCGGCCGGGCTGATCTGCGCTGTGGCCACGTTCCTCGCGTACTGGCTGGCCAGAGCGAACGCCAACTCGATCCTCGCCGAGGACCGGACGACGGCGGCCATGACGCTGTTCCTGGTCGCGCTGTGGGCACTCGCCCTCGTGGCCCGGCCCTACACGTTCTGGCGGGCCGGGCTGGTCGCCGCGATGGGCCTCGCCTTTGTCCTGGTCGCGCTCATCCCCTGGACCAGGGACTTCTTCGCCCTCGACTTCGGCAGCCTGCCCAACAACCTGATCGGGGCAGGCCTGGCCCTCGGCGCGGCCGTCGCCCTGACCGTCCTGCTCCACCTCGACCACTGGCTCAGCCGCAGGGAGACCTCACTCTGAGAGGAACCTGCTCACCCGCTCCCGGAACCCCTCCGGGTCGTCCAGCCACGGCCAGTGCCCGCCCGCCGGCAGGATCTCCACAGCGCAGTTCTCATACAGCTCACCGATCAGCTTCGAGGTGTGCGTGCCGGCGATCCCGTCCCGTGCCCCGCACACCGCCAGCACGGGCGCGCGCATGGTCCGCAGCCGCTCCAGCTGTCGCGGGCTGGACGACTCCGCAGTCCCATAGAACGCGGCGCGCAGCCACTCCGGCGGTGCCGGGTAGTCGTCCTCCGGTTCGGCGTTCGACCAGCCCTGGGCGCGGATCGCCGCCCCCTCGGCAGGGTCGGGCTCGCGGGCGGCGCGCCCGGCCGGCGTGACCAGGACCAGCCGCCGGACTCCGTACCGGACGGCGTACTCCTGGGCGGTCAGGGTCCCCGCCGAATGCGCGAGCAGGTCGGGCTCGCTGAGCCCCAGGTGCACGCGCAGCGCCTCGACATCCCGGGCCTGCCCGGCGAACGAGCAGCTCGCCCGGTCGGCGGGGATCTGGGACCTGCCGCCTGCCCGGCCGTCCAGCGTGACCAGTGTGTACCGGGCATCGAGCCCGCCCAGCGTTCCCAGGCTGCGGGCGTCGGCACCGGGCCCGCCCGGCAGGCACACGAGCGGCGGCCCGTCCCCGGTCACCTCGTACCAGAGCTGGGTGCCGTCATAAGAGCTGAAGCTGGTCATGCACCCAGTATCGAAGATCAGTAGCGGAGGGTGGTCAGGTCCTTCACCGGCACGGTCAGCCTGCTCCCCGCGATGCGGGCCGCGACGCGGTCGTCGGAGGGCAGCCCCCAGGCCGTGAAGAAGCCCGACAGGTCGGCCCCGGCGGCTGTCGAGGCGCTGATCTGGAAGAAGGCCATCCGGGTCCGCTCGTCCTGCGGGTCGGGAAGACGCTGCCGGATCCCCTGGTGCAACCGGTGGAAGAGCTTGTCGCCGTACCCGAGCCGGAGCTGCTCGAACATCACCAGCGCCGTGCCGGGATCACTCGCGGCCAGCGCGTTGTAGTCACGCTCGGCGGCCGGCTTCCTCAGGTACGCCTCGGCCTTCGCGAACGAGCCCTCGGCCGTCAGCCGGGGCGGTGCCTTCCACGCCCGCTCGACGGCCAGCGCGTAGAGCCCGGCCATCGGCTCGCTGGCTGCTTTCCACTCCCAGGCCTGCTGCTCGCGGAGGTGGCCGAACTCGCTCCACAACGCCCACGACCGGCGCACCCCAGCGACAGTCAGCACCTCACTCATCCGGCTGGCTGGCCACGTCACGTACTCGTCGGCGGCGGCAGCCGCCTGACCCTCCACGACGTAGGTCAGCAGCGGGCTGACCCGGTCGCGGAGGCTGTCCCCGGCCTGCCCTCCGAGGGCGTCCTGGGCCGTGACCAGCTCGTCGTACGCGGTGAGCAGCGCCGTGACGTCCTCGCCAGCGTGGTCCCTCGCGGTGGCGACCGGCACGGTCAGCACGACGTACCTGCTGCGCAGCTGGGCGACGGGCGCCTCCGTGCGCGCCACGAGGTCCTTCCACTGCTGCGGCGTGGTCGCACCGAGCACGGCCAGCGGCATCGGTACCGCGCCGTGCCCGATCGTGATCGTGACCGGCGGGGCGGTGGCGGTGACCGTGCCCGTCAGGTACCTGACGTGGATCGGCCCGCCTGCGGGATCGGTGACCGTGATCTTCGATGCCTTCACCGGGTACCTGCGCGGGGCGGACGGGCCGGGCGTCCCGATCGTGATCTCCGGCTCCGGCAGCCCCTCGGCCAGGCTGGCCTCGATGGTGACCGCCGTGCCCGCCGGCGCGTACCAGCCGGTCGGCTGCTGGTCGGCCAGCCGCAGCACCCGGGCCAGCCGGTTCTGCTCTGATTCCGAACTCGGCAGCACAGGCACCGAGAACCGCCGGGCACCGGGCGACGTACCGGCCGCCGGGACCGGCTGTTTCTCGGGCTCCGAGGTGCAGCCCGCCTGCCCCAGCCCGCTCGCCAGCGCCAGGGCCAGCAGCAAGGCGACACGCCGTGACGGGAACATCACGGCAGCTTACCCAGAACCGGCCTTTGCTGGGGGTGCAGGTTGAGGCGGGCGCCCGGTGGAGTGAGGCCGGGCGCCCGCCCAGGGAAGGCCGGGCCGCTCAGTGGCACCGGTCGCGGCAGGGCAGTCCGCCACACCGGTACCGAGGACTCGAGAGGTGGTGCCGCAGGGGCGTCCCCTCCCCTGACAGCGGCTCCGAGGAGTGGCACAGCCGGGCCTGGAACCTGTCTGCCTGAAGGCTAGGCCACGCGAGCCGGTAAAGGCAACTATTCCTACCGACTAACTATGGAATTATTGGCGGCCGGCTCATTCGCCGTGCCCCTTGCCGGACGACCCGGACAGCACCGGATCGCGGCGCAGCTCGGCCTCCAGCTCGTCGACGGCCTCGCGCAGCGCGGCGATCCGGTCGATCGGCATCGGGTTCGGCGGGGTGGCCGGAGCGGGGGAGCCCGCCGGGTCGCCGCCGCCGGGCTCGCGCTCGGCCCTCTCCTCCGACTCCAGCGCCCGGGCCTCCTCCATCGAGTTCAGCACGACGCCGAGCAGGATGTTGACCAGCAGGAAGCCGGCGAAGACCACAAAGGACACGAAATACAGCAGGGTCCAGGGGGAGATCTCCAGGCCGGCCTTGAGCGAGTCGCTGAGCCCGTCGAAGAGCATCAGGCAGAACAGGGTGAGGGTCGCGCGGCCGATCGAGCCGTACTGCTCGGGCATCTTCTCCGCGAACAGCGTCCAGCCGAGCATGCCGTACAGGTAGAGCAGGATGACGCCGACGACGGCCAGGCTCGCCGTGCCGGGCAGGCTCCGCCACACCGCGAGCACGATGATCCGCATGGTGGGGAAGATCCGCACCACGCGGAGCACCCGGGCCAGCCTGGCGAGCCGGAGCAGCGTGGCGTTCTCCCGGATGCCCGGCGTCAGGGCCAGGGCCACGACCGCGAAGTCGAAGACGTTCCACGGGTCGCGGAAGAAGGCCAGCGGGCGCTTGCCGTACGCGCCGAGCCGGATGGCCAGCTCGCCGATGAAGTACGCCAGGCAGGCGGTGTCGAGCGCGTTGAGCAGTCCGCCGTGCTGGGTGACCAGGCTCGGGTACGTGCCGAGGCCAAGGAGCACCGCGTTGGCGACGATCACTGCGGCCGTCGTGGTGTGGAACCAGCGTTCCTCGACGACCCGGGCACACCACCGCTGCACTGCACTCTCCCGCCTTATATGGACATAACTCTCATATCATCCACGATGGCCGGCGCTCGGCGACCGGCGGGTCCGGGCGGCGGCGCGTGCCGGAGTGCTTGCGGACCGGACCCCGGGCCGGGCTATCGTCGGCGCATGGTGTCGATGCGGTTCGGGCCGGACGACCTGATCCGGGTGCGCTTCGCCCGTTCCCCCATGATGGAAGTGATCAACAGCCTGCGGTTGCTGCTGGAGCCCGGGCCGGGGCACCCCGCCCGGGGGCCCGGCATGTTCCGGCCCTGGCTGTCCACTGTGCCCGGCCGGGTCGCGGGCCTCGACCTGAGCGCGGTGCTCCCGCTGATCGGCGACCGGCTCCGGCTGCCGGACTTCCTGGTCCGCCCGCCGGATCGCGCCGAGGCCACGATCGCCGAGCAGCTGGACCAGCTCCGGGCCACACCGCCAGAGCGGGTGCACGCCGCACTGGAAGAACTCCGCAACGGCCGCCCCCTCGCCCCGGAACTCCACGCCCTCCGCGACGACCCGGAGCCAGGGCTCGACCGGATCGCCGGGCAGCTCGCCGCGTACTGGGACGTGGCACTGGAGCCCTACTGGCCCCGCATCCGCGCGCTCACCGACGCCGACCTCGCGTACCGGGCCGCGGCCCTCACCCGGGGCGGCGTGGCGGAGGTCTTCGCGACCCTGCACCCGGGCGTCGAGTACCAGCACCAGGAGGGCACCCTCCACATCAGGCAATGGAGCGACTGCGAGCACGAGCTCCGCGGCCTCGGCCTGCTCCTCGTCCCGTGCGTGTTCGCCTGGCCCGGCCTGAACCTGATCGCCAGCCCGCCATACCAGCCGGTCCTCGGCTACCCGCCGCGCGGCATCGCCGAGCTGTGGTCTGGCGCGAGCACCCCGGCCGTCGCTCCGTTCGGCGAGCTGCTGGGCCGCAGCCGCGCGACACTGCTGGCCCACCTCGACCTGCCGCTGTCGACGACGCAGCTCGCGATGGACATCGGTGTCACGCCGGCCGCCGTCAGCCAGCACCTGTCCGTGCTGCGCAGGTGCGGGCTGGTGACCTCACGCCGGGCAGGCCGGACCGTCCTCTACCAGCGCACACCACTCGCCACAGAACTGCTCAGCCAGTCTTACGCCTGAGAACGAGATAGGTACCCATCCCGGCTACCAGTCCCCAGAACGCCGAGCCGACACCCAGCATCGTCACGCCGGAGGCCGTCACGGCGAGGGTGATCAGGGCTGGCTCGCGGGCCGGTACGTCTTCGAGGGCTCCGGCGAGTCCAGTGAGGACGGCGCCCAGCAGCGCGACGCCCGTGACGGCGGCGACCAGTGGCCGGGGGAGCGCGGCGAACACCTGTACCAGTGCCGTGCCGAACAGCCCGAAGAGCAGGTTGGTGATCCCGCTGGCGATCCCGGCGACGTACCGCTTGGCCGGGTTCGGGTGGGCGTCCTCGCCCGTGCAGATGGCCGCCGTGATCGCGGCCAGGTTGATCGCGTGGCTGCCGAACGGCGCGAAGAGCACGGACGCGATCCCGGTACCGGTGAGCAGCAGCCGGTCCCTCGGCTCGTACCCCGACGCGCGGAGGACCGCGAGCCCCGGCGCGTTCTGGCTGGCCATCGTCACGAGCAGCAACGGGATGCCGATGCTGACCAGGGCTGGCCAGCCGAACGTCGGCGTCGTCCACACCGGGACGGCGAGGTCCAGCCTGATCCCGGCCGGCCGGAACTGCCCGAGGGCCCCGGCCGCCGCGACGCCGGCCCCGAGCGCGAGCAGGATCGCGTACCGGGCGAGGAAGCGCCGGCCCAGCAGGTACGCGGCGATCACGGCGAGCACGACCACAGGGGACTTCGGGATCGCGGTGAACGTGGCGAGCACGAAGGGCAGCAGGATGCCGGCCAGCATCGCGGCCGTCACGCCCCGGGGTACCCGCGCCATGATCTTGCCGAACAGTCCCGTGACGCCGATCAGTGTCGCGGCGATTCCGGCGAGGAGAAAAGCGCCGATCGCGTCGGAGTAACGGAAAGCCAGTAACGAAGTCACCAATAGTGCGGCACCCGGGGTCGACCACGCGGTAATCACCGGAGTGCGGGTCCAGATGCTGAGAATGACGGAGCTGAACCCGCAGCCGATCAGCATCGCCCACACCCAGGACGTCGTCTGGGCCGGGCTGAGCCCGGCGTTCGTCGCGGCGGTGATCACGATGACCAGGGGTCCTGAGCAGCCGATGAGCACGGCGACCGCCCCGGCGGTCACGGCGGACAGCGACACGTCGGACCTGCTGGTGAGGGTGGCCGGCATCCGCTCACAGTACGCGAGCGATCTTGATTGCAAAATGCATCTATCAACAACGTTATTCACCAATTTTTAAGTCTTCGCACAGGAGCACTTGAGCCGGTGTCTGCGACTGTCTGCGCACTTGCACTTCCACCGGAGGCTTGGAAGGAAACACGCAATGCGCAGACCCCTCACCGCGGTTTTCGCGGGTGCCGCCATCGTGGCCGGTACCGCGCTGACCGCAGCACTCCCGGTTGTCGCGGCCCCAGCCACCCCCTCAGTCCCGGCCGTGTCGCCCGGGCAGCAGGCACTGGCCGTGATCGTCGGGTACAAGAGCGGGGCGGCCGGGGCGACCTCGGACTCCGCCGCCAGCGAGGACTCGGCCAGCAAGGGCCGCAAGCTCAAGGTGAACCGGCGGCTGTCGACCGGCGCCGTCGTCGTCGACCTCCAGGGTGGTGACCTGGCGAAGACCCTCGACGCGTACCGGAACGACCCGGCCGTGGCCTACGCAGAGCCCGACCTGATCATGCAGCCGCTGGCCGACCCGACCGACACCGACTACTCCAGGCAGTGGGACCTCTTCGAGGCGACGGCCGGCATGAACGTGCCCGGCGCCTGGGCGAAGTCCACCGGCAGCGGGGTCACCGTCGCGGTCCTCGACACCGGCTACGTCGCGCACTCCGACCTGGCGGCCAACATCGTCGCCGGGTACGACTTCATCTCTTCCTCCTCCGCCGCCCGCGACGGCAACGGCCGGGACAACAACCCTGCCGACCAGGGCGACTGGGTGGCCACGGCCGGCGAGTGCGGCACCGACGCCAACGGCAACCCGGTACCGGCCAAGCCGACCGACTCCTCCTGGCACGGCACGCACGTGGCCGGCACCATCGGGGCCGTGACGGACAACAGCAAGGGCATCGCCGGCGTCGCGTACGCCGCGAAGATCCAGCCGGTGCGGGTGCTCGGCAAGTGCGGCGGCGCCACCTCGGACATCGCCGACGCGATCACCTGGGCCTCGGGCGGCACCGTGACCGGCGTCCCGGCCAACCCGACCCCGGCCAAGGTCATCAACATGAGCCTGGGCGGCAAGAGCGCCTGCTCGGCCACGTACCAGAACGCGATCAACGGCGCGGTCGGCCGGGGCACCACCGTCGTGGTCTCCGCCGGCAACTCCAACGACGACACGGCGAACTACAACCCGGCCAGCTGCAGCAACGTGATCAACGTGGCGGCGAGCAGCCGCGAGGGCAACCGGGCCTACTACTCCAACTACGGCGCGAAGATCGACATCGCGGCACCGGGTGGCGAGACCCGGCGCGCGACGGACACGCCCGGCACGGTGACCACGCCGGAGAACGCCATCTACTCCACGCTGAACACCGGCGCCACGACCCCGGGTGCGGAGAACTACGAGCCGTACCAGGGCACCAGCATGGCCGCCCCGCACATCTCCGGCCTGGCCGCGCTGATCGCCTCCAAGACGACGCTGACCCCGGCGCAGATCGAGCAGGCCATCAAGGACAACGCCCGCCCGCTCGCCGGTACCTGCACCGGCGGCTGCGGAGCCGGCCTGGCCGACGCCGCCGCGACCCTGACGGCCGTCACCACGACGACCCCGGGCGGGTACTTCGAGAACACCGCCGACGTCAGCATCCCCGACGCTGGTGCGGCGATCACCTCCTCGATCCCGGTCACCGGCCGCACGGGCAACGCCTCGTCGGCGCTCAAGGTCGGCGTGGACATCAAGCACAGCTACCGTGGTGACCTGGTCATCGACCTGGTCGCGCCGGACGGCAGCACCTACCGGCTGAAGAGCAGCAGCAACGACTCGGCGGCCAACGTGATCACCACGTACACCGTGAACGCCTCCTCCGAGGTCGCGAACGGCACGTGGAAGCTCAAGGTCCAGGACGTGTACAGCGCCGACACCGGCTACATCGACGCCTGGAACCTGACCTTCTAGCCTCTCCACCCACCCCTCCGTGAGCCCGGGGACCGGCGCCTCCCAGCCGGTCCCCGGGCTCCACTGTGGAACTGCTGGAACGGGCCCATGCCACGGGGGTTACCCGTTCCTGACTCGTGACCCCGGCCCCGGTCCGGCGGAGAACCAGCCGGGAATGCTGGGACGTCACGTCGCCGATACAGCTTCGGCCGGACCTCGTGCGGCGTCACGCTGTGGATGTCTCGTCTCGGCGTCGCGGAGGGCCTGGGTGGTGACCCGGGAGGCGAGCGGGACGGCGGCGAGTGCCAGTCCGGCGGCAGCGGCGAGGAAGGTGGCGCGTATGCCCAGGCCGCGTCCGAGCAAACCTCCGGCCAGGGCTCCGAGCGGAACTACGCCCAGGACGATCAGGCGGTACGCGGCGGTGACCCGGCCGAGGAGTTCGTCGGGTACCGCTGCCTGTCGCAGGGTGCTGACGACGATCTGGTTCAGCGAAGTCGCGATGGCGGCTACGAACATGCTGGCCAGGGCGAGAGCCGTGCTGTGGCCCAGGCCGAGGACCGCGTAGCTGGCGGCCGGAGCGAGGGCTGCGAGCCAGGTGGCTGGCCCGCCGCCGATCCGGGGTACGACGTGCGCGGCGAGCAGCGAGCCCGCGATGGCTCCGGCGGCGGGAACGGCGATGAACAGGCCGTAGCGCGACAGGGTCACCTGGTACGGGCCGGTGATCAGCAGGACGAGCAGCCCGCCGGTGGCCGCACCGAAGAAGTTGATGGCCGCAGAGATGAACGCGACCCGGCGCAGCAGCTCGTGGTGCCAGAAGTGTGCCCACCCGGAGCGGATGTCCTGGGCGGTGCTCGTCGGAGTGGACCGGCGGCGCTGCTGTTCCTCGCTGGTGGGGCGCAGTGCGGGCAGCAGCAGGGCCGCCAGTCCGGCGAGGGCGAAAGCGGCGGCGCCGGTGTAGAAGGCCGCTGAGGCCGCCAGCGCGAACAGCGCCGCCCCGGCTGGCGGGCCGGCGAAGGTGTTGATGACGGACTGGGTGGCGAACAACCGCCCGTTGGCGCGTTCAAGCCGCTCGCGCGGCAGCAACCGGGGCGGGATGGTCAGGGCGGCGTTGTCGACCAGCGTCTCGGCGCAACCCGCGAGGAACACCGCCGCGTAGAGCAGCGTGACGTGATGCCACCCGCCCGCCAGGGCCGTGGCGAGTAGCGCGAATCCGGCCGCGCGCAGCCAGTTGCCCATGGTGAGTATCCGGCGTCTGTCCATCCGGTCGGCCAGTGCGCCGGCCGGGAGGGTCGCGACCAGCCAGGGGAGGAACTGCGCCACTGTCACGCCGGCCACCACGAGCGGGTCGCGGGTCAGGGCGGCGACGAGCAGTGGCACCGCGGCCTGGAGCAGCCCGTCGGCGAGGTTCGAGGACGCTTGGGACGCCTGCAGGGCAGTGAACGACCTGCGGGGCGAAGCGGCAGGCATGAGCAGCCTCCTGGTGAATTCTCATGGGTGATAGGCCGATGAGGCGTGAGCATGGCACACTGGCTATCTCACATGCAAGAATGCTTTTACCCATGAGAGGAGCCGGGAATGAAGTTCCGCCACATCGCGGGCGACCCCATGCTCGACCTGGTGAACACCGTCGGGTGGCGCCTCGGCGGCAGCGAGCGCACGGAGAGCCTGAACACCTTCTCCGACGTCGTCGACTGGTGCGCCGAGTCCAGCCTGATCGGCGGAGACGAGGCTGCCGTCCTGCGTGACCTCTGCGAGCGGGACGAAGCCGGGGCCGAGCGGGAACGGCGGCAGGTCATCGAGGCGCGCGAGCGGGTCTACGCGCTTCTCTTCGAGGACGCCCCCGAAGCCGCCGCGCACCTCGCTGGCATGTTCCGTACGGCGATCGCAGCGGCCGACCTGGTCCGGTCGGGCGAGGGCTGGCAGTGGCGGGACCGGGAGACTGATCTCCGCTCGCCCCGCCATCGGATCGTCCGCGGGCTCGTGGCCCTCACCCAGCGCGGCGACCTTGACCGTCTCCACCAGTGCGAGGACGCCAAGTGCGGCTGGGTGTATCTCGACACGTCACCCCGGCGGAACCGGCGCTGGTGCGACACGAAGGACTGTGGCGACCGTAACCGTGCCCGCGCCTACTACGCCCGGCAGAGGGCGAAGTCCATCTAGGCCGCTCACATCCACAGCAGAGGGTCGAGTGCCTGGCCGCGCGGGGTCCGTACCTCGAAGTGGACGTGCGGGCCCGTCGACGCGCCCGTCGACCCGCTCAGCCCGACCGGCTGCCCGCTCAGCACGTCCTGCCCGGCCCGGACGAGCAGCACGGCCTGGTGCGCGTAGCAGGACTGCACGCCGGGATGGTCGACGCACACGTAGTACCCGTAGCTGCCGTTCCACCCCGCGCGGCTGACCCGCCCGGCGGCGGCGGCGAGCACCGGCGTACCCGGCTCCGCCGCCAGGTCCCAGCCGCTGTGCTCCTCCGCCCCGTGGTGCAGCGGGTTGATCCGGGGGCCGAAACCGCTCGTCACCCCGCCGGGTACCGGCAGCCGCAGCTTCCCGTCCCGGCGCTGGGCCGCCTCCGCCAGCCGCGCGGCCGTCACGTCGCCGAACGGGGCCGCGAGCCGCGTTGCCGTGTCGTGCGCGGCGAGTACCGAACCCCGCAGGGCCGCCACGGTGCTCTCGTCGATCGGGGTCAGGTCGCTGCCGCCCCGGCCGGTGAGCTGGCGGGCCTGCCACCACGTGTCGCGGAGATCGGCGGGGATGGCGGCTGCCTGCTGGTACAGGATGATGGGTCTGTCCTGTGCGGAACGCAGGCGCTGGAGCTGCTGCTCGGCGCTGGCCAGTCTCGTGTCGAGCGTGGCTGCGTGCCGGAAGGCCTCTGCGGCCCTGACCACTCCCGTGCCCCTGCTGGCCATCGCCGGATCGGCGGGCGGCTCGCTGTAGGACGGGCTGGGGGAGGGCGAAGGCGAGAGCGACGGCGACGGCCGCAGCACCTCCGGCACCCGGGCCGGCGGGGGAGGTGCCGGCGGGGCGAGGCTGGGGCCCGTGCTCGGGACCAGGTTCAGGCTCGGGCTGGCCGCTGGTGCCGGTGTCCTGCCCGGGCTTTTCGGCCGCTGCGACGGCCCGGGGCTGGGGTTGGCGCGTGGTGAGGGTGTGGCTCCCGGTGACGGCAGCTGGCTGGGGGAAGGCGTGGCCTGGCCGAGCGCGAGGACGGTCGCGACGAACACCTTGGTCAGCATTTGAGTATTTTGCACCAAGGGCCGATCGTCAACTAAGGTTGACGCCCGGTCCCTTCGTCAACTAAAGTTGACGACATGGCAACAGTGACCGAGCTGGCCACAGCGGCCGGCAGTCCCGACCCGAAAGCAGGCCTGCGCGCGGTCCTCGCCCTGCGCCGCCTGGCCGAGACCCTCGAAGGCGTGCAGGTCGCCAACGCGCGGCGGCTCGGCTGGTCCTGGCAGGACATCGCCGAGGCCCTGGAAGTCAGCAAGCAGGCAGTCCACAAGAAGCACTCCGGCCGCGAAAGGTCCTGAGATGTTCGAGCGATTCACTGACCGCGCCCGTACCGCCGTCAAGCAGGCACAGGCCGAAGCCACCCAGCTCGGCCACTCCTACGTCGGCACCGAGCACCTCCTCCTCGCCCTCCTGGCCGGCGACGGCATCGCCAGCCGGGTTCTCCGCGACGCCGGCCTGACACACGAGACCGCCCGCACCGCGCTGGCCGAGGCGCTGGCCTCCGCGCCCCTCGGTCCCGAGGACGCGGCCGCGCTGCGCTCCGTCGGCATCGACCTGGACGCCGTCCTGGCCAGCATCGAGCAGAACTTCGGGCCGGAGGCGCTCGCCCCGCCGCCCCAGGCCCCGCGCCGTGGCCTCTTCGGCCGTAAGGGCTCCGGGGGCCGGTTCACCGCGCGAGCCAAGAAGGTCCTGGAGCTGTCGCTGCGCGAGGCGATCCGGCTCAAGCACAACTACATCGGTACCGAGCACATCCTGCTCGGCCTGATCCGCGAGGGCGAAGGCCTCGGCGCCCGGATCCTCACCAGCTCGGGAGCCGACCTGTCAGCGCTCCGCTCGGCCACCGAGCAGGCGATTCCGCGAGCGGCCTGAGACTGGTGCGGGCCTGAACCCAACGGGGGAGTTCAGGCCCGCACGCTCCCACCGGATCTAGACACCTGAGGCCAGCGGATCCGCGAGCAGTCTCGTGAAGGCCAGCTCCGCCGCCCCCAGCAGCGGCAGGTCCTCGCCCAGTGCCGGGGTGCGGAGCTTGAGCGGGTCGCGGGAGGCGCGCAGGCTCATCCTGTTCAGCCGGCCACGGACCTGGGCCGCCGAGGCCAGGTACACGTCGCGGAGCGTGCCGCCGAAGACGACCATCTGCGGGTTGAGCAGGTTCACCAGGTTGGCGACGCCGAAGCCGAGCCAGTCGCCTGCCGCCCGCAGCGAGCCCTGCGCCTCGGTGTCGCCCCGGCTCGCCGCGTCGATCAGCGCGGAGATCCCGGCCCGGCCGGCGTCGGGAGGCCGGCCGGCGGCCGCGAGCAGGGCCTGCTCGCCGATCTCGGTCTCCCAGCAGCCGGCCGAGCCGCACGAGCAGGGCTTGCCCGCCGGGTTCACGACCATGTGGCCGGCCTCGCCCGCGAATCCCTCGTGCCCGCGCAGCAGCCGGCCGCCGGAGATGATGCCGCAGCCGATACCGACGTCGCCGTGCAGGTAGAGGACGTCGGAGCAGGCCGAGGCCACGCCACGGGTGTGCTCGGCGAGGGCCGAGAGGTCCGCGTCGTTGCCGACGGCGACCGGCTCGCCGAGCAGCCCGGTGAGGCGCTCGCCGAAGGGCTCGTCGTGCCAGCCGAGGTTCGGGCCGAGGCTGACCAGGCCGTCGTCGGCTCTGACCAGGCCGGAGACCGCCGCGCCAGCTCCGGCGCAGATCGCGGTGCCCGGCAGCGTCCTGCGCATCTCGGTGGCGAAGCCACCCAGCGTCTCCAGTACCTCGGCCGCCGCGAGGGCGCCACGGGGGTGGATCAGCTCCCGGCGGTCGAGGACGACGCCACCCAGGCCGACCCTGGCCGCGACCACCCGGTCGACGCGCACGCTGAACGCCAGCACGTACACGAGGTCGGAGGCCGGGCTGACCACAAGGGACGGACGCCCGGCTCCCCGGTGGCTGCGGGGCTGCTCCTCCCGGATCAGCCCCGCGGCGGCCAGGTCGGCGGTCAGCGCGCCGATGGTCGACCGGTTCAGGCCCATGAGGGTGGTCAGCTGCGCCCGGGAGGTCGGCCCGAGGATGTGGACATGCCTGAGCAGAGCTCCGAGGTTGTACCTGCGGATCTCGTCCTGGCTGGGGCCGGCGCGCATCTGGGCGATTCTCCGTTCCGCGCGCCGCTCAGCGCAATCCGGCGCCGGCCGCGCGGCGGCGGCTCAGCGCGTCCACCCCGGCGGCGAGCAGCAGCACGACCCCGGTGACCACGTACTTCACCCCGGCGCTGTACCCGAGCAGCCCCATCCCGTTGTCGATCACCGCCACGACGGCCCCGCCGAGGACGGCGTCGAGGATCCGGCCCTTGCCGCCGAACAGGCTCGTGCCGCCGATGACGGCCGCGCCGACCGCGTACAGCAGCACGTTGCTGCCGCCGGTGTTCGCGTCCACGGAGTTCGCCCGGGACGCGGCCACGATCCCGCCGACGGCGGCGAGCGCCGAGCAGACCGCGAACGCCGAGATCTTGATCCGGTCCACGCTGATCCCGGCCCGGCGGGCAGCCTCGGCGTTGCCGCCGACCGCGTACAGGTGACGGCCGTAGGGGGTGCGGGCCAGGACGAACGTGCCGAGGACGAGCAGTGCCGCGATGACGGGTACCACGATGGGCACCCCCTTCAGCGACACCACCAGCACGTTCCGGCTGCGTTCGAGGTTGAGCACGTACACGGCCGCGCCCAGCAGCAGCGCCAGCCCGCCGGCCCGGGCGGCCATCAGCTCCACGGGCAGCGCCGGCAGCCCGCGCTGGACCCGCGACCGGCTGCGCAGCCACAGCGCGACCGCGTACCCGCCGGCCGCGACCGCCGCCAGCACCCAGCCCAGCGCCGGGCTCAGGTTCCGGTTGGCCAGCGCGAGGATCACCGGCTCCCGTACCGAGATGTTGGCCCCGCCCTTGATCAGCAGCAGCACCACGCCCTGGAACGCCAGGAACGCCGCCAGGGTGACCACAAAGGACGGTATCCCGATCCGCGCGACCAGGAACCCGAGCACCAGCCCGATCACGATGCCCGTGCCGATCGCCGCCAGCACCGCCACGTACCAGGGCGCGCCGTGGTTCGCCAGCAGCACGGCCAGCACCGCAGCGCACACGCCACTGGTGAACCCGGCCGACAGGTCGATCTCGCCCAGCAGCAGGACGAACACCAGCCCCATCGCGATGATCGCGACGGCGGCACCCTGGGTGAACAGGTTCGCCAGGTTGCCGGGTGTGAGGAACACCGGGCGGAGGATCGCGAACGCCGTGCACAGCACCAGGAGGCCGGCCACGGCGGGCAGCGCGCCCGTGTCGCCGCCCCGCAGCCGTTCCAGGTAGTCGCGGACGTGGCTCATGAGGACGCTCCGGAGGTGATCAGCTCGACGACCTGCGAGTGGGTGACCGCTGCCGCGGGGACCTGCGCGGCCATCCGGCCGAGGTAGAGTGCCGCGATCCGGTCGGCGACCGCGAACACGTCGTTCATGTTGTGTGAGATCAGCACGACGGCGAGCCCGCTGTCGGCCAGCCGCCGGACGAGTTCGAGCACCTGCGCCGTCTGGGCGACACCGAGCGCCGCCGTCGGCTCGTCGAGCACGACCACCTTGCTGTTCCACAGCACGGCCTTGGCGATCGCGACCGTCTGCCGCTGCCCGCCGGACAGGCTGGACACCTTCTGCCGGATCGACCGGACAGTGCGGACGGACAGGCTCGCGAGGGTGTCGGCGGCCAGCTGCTCCATGCTCGCCTCGTCGAGTACCAGGCCACGGGTATGCTCCCGGCCGAGGAACATGTTCTCGACGATGTCGAGGTTGTCGCAGAGCGCGAGGTCCTGGTACACGATCTCGACGCCGAGCGCCGCGGCGTCACGCGGGCTGTGCACCTGCACCGGGCGGCCCTCGAACAGGTACTCGCCCGAGTCGGCCGGGTGGATGCCGCCGATGCACTTCACCAGCGTGGACTTGCCTGCTCCGTTGTCGCCGACGAGGGCGGTGACCTCGCCGGGATACGCCGAGAAGTTCACGTCCCGCAGGACGTGCACCGGCCCGAAGCTCTTGTTGATGCCGCGGAGTTCCACGACGGGCTGCATCTCGTCTCGCCTTCTGTCGAAGGCCGGTCCCGGGGCGCCCGGGACCGGCGACTCCACTGACTAGCTGATCCCGGCCGCGGTGCAGGCCGCGGCGAAGTCAGCCGTGCACAGCTCGGCCTTCGTCACGTACCCGTCGGCCACCACGTCCCTGACGTTCTCCTTGAAGATCGCGACCGGGGTGAGCAGCACTGCCGGGACCTCCTTGCCGCTCTGCGGGTCCTTGATGGTGGCCGGAGCCGTCGGCTTCTCGCCCTTGGACAGCTTGATCGCCAGCTCGGCGGCCGCGTCGGCTTCCTTCTTCACCGCCTTGTAGACCGTCATGCACTGGTCGCCGGCCAGGATGTTCTGGAGACCCTGCACCGTGGCGTCCTGCCCGGTCACGGGGACCCTGCCGTTCAGCTTCTGCTTCTTCAGTACCGAGATGGCGGCGTTGCCCAGCCCGTCGTTGGCCGCGAGCACCCCGGCGATCTTTGGCTGGCTGGTGAGCATCTGCTCGAAGATGGTCCCGGCCTGGGTGTTGTCCCAGTCCGGCACGCTCTGGTCCGGCCCCTTCACGTACTCGCCGGAGGTGTACTTCGGCCCGAGTACCCCGTCGTAGCCGTTCTTGAACAGCGTCGCGTTGTTGTCGGTCGGCGCGCCGTTCAGCTCGGCGACGATCGGCTTGGCCGCGCCGGCCGCCGTCAGGCACTTGCCCAGGCCCTCGCCCTGGAGCTGCCCGACCTTCACGTTGTCGAAGCTGACGTGGTACTGCGCGCCGCCGCCGAGCGTGAGCCGGTCGTAGTCGATGGTGGCCACACCCTGGGCGCGGGCCTTGTCCAGCACGGCCTTCCCGGTACCACTGTCCAGGTTGACGATCATGAGGACGGTGGCCCCGTTGGTGATCATCTGGTCGGCGATGGTCTGGAAGGCGTTCTTGTCGCCCTGGGCGTTCTGGATGTCGTAGGCGACCCCGGCGGCCTTGAACGCCTCGGTCAGGAACTTGCGGTCGGCGGTCTCCCACCGGGCCGAGGTTTTGCTGTCGGGGAGGATCACGCCGATCTTCGGCTTCTTCTCCGAGCCGGAGTCCGAGCCGGAGCAGCCGGTCAGGCCGAGCCCGAGCACCAGTCCTGCGGTGGTGAGGGCGAGGAGTCCCTTGCGCATGCAGGTCGTCCCTTCAGGGGTTCGCACCGGTCGCCCGGCGCGGCGGGGGGATATGTTGCTCGCCACAACATAGGAGCGCCGAGGGCCCGGCGCCAGAGTCATCAACCCTTGACCTGGCATTCCCTGGTAACGATTCGGAAACGCAAATGCCAGGCCTCGTCTATAAGTTCGCTCGCACAACGTGAAAGCGGGCAGCCGGGCATCCCGTGCCCGCGCGCCGGCGTCCTGCGAAGATTCACCAAAACCTGACGTACGGTACTCACCGCCACTGACCAGGATGGACAGAGATCGACAAGGATCGTTCACGAGGCGGTACCTGCGGCAGGAACGCGCACGGGCAGCCCCTCGTGACGCTCCGGTGCTAACGTGAGCCGCATTCATTCATCTTCTTCACTGGAGATTTGTGATGCGGATCGCTGTGCGGTACCGGTGCGTGTGCTATGTCTGACGGCCGACATCGCCGGATCCGGCCCCGGCTGCGGCTGCTGGCCGCCGGGGCGGTGGTCCTGCTCGGGCTGACCCTCGCCGCTGCGGGCTGGCGCGTCCGGCAGCTCGGGGGCGAGTGCCCCGGCGGGCGTACCACCGTGGCCGCGGCCCCCGAGATCGCCCCGGTCATCGCGAACCTCGGCGTGCCCTGCCTGCGCGCCGAGCCGGTCGCCCCCGGAGTCCGGCCAGCCGCCGACCTGTGGATCCCGGCGAGCGGAGCCTGGCTGGCGCTGCTCGGTACCGACAATGCGTACACAGTGGAGGGTTCGACCGCGCTGTCGCCGCTCGTGGTCGTGATGCCGAGAGCCGCAGCCGTGCAGCTCGGCTGGCCGGCGGTGCAGCCCGGCTGGCGTGAGCTGTCCGGGGCGCACCGGCTGAGCATGGCCGACCCGGCGGGCACGACCGAGGGGCTGCTGTCCGTCCTCGCCGTGCAGTCCGCGATGGACCGGACCCAGCGCGACCCCGGAATCGCCCAGCTCGCGGCCCTCACCGTGCGCAGCAAGCTCGCCTCGGCCACCGCCGAGACGCACACGATGTTCACGGCGGGAGTCGCGGTCTTCCCAGCCACCGAGCAGCAGTACTGGACCCACCGCGCGGCGAACCCGGGCACGCAGCTCGCAGCCGTGTACCCGCCGGACGGCCCGATAGAGGCCGACTACCCGCTGCTCGTCTCCAGGCGCGCCGGGACCGACCCGGCCAGGGCTGCGAAGGCCCGGGCCCTGCTGGAGGCGTTCCGCGCGCCGAAGGCCGCCCGGCCGCTCGCCGACCGGGGACTGCGGTCGGTCAGCGAACCGGGCATGTTCCCCGAGTACCCGGCCTCGGCCGGGCTCCTGCCGCCGGAACAGCGGACGGCGGCGCTCGTCGCACAGTGGACGAGGTACAAGCCGCTCAAGTTCCAGGTGCTGCTCCTGGTCGACGCCTCGTGGTCGATGAACGACCGGATCGTCGACCGGGGCGGCAGCGCGAACACGAAGGCCGGGCTGCTGCGGATGGCCGGGGCGCAGGCCACGAAGCTGTTCGGCGAGGAGACGAGCCTGGGCATGTGGACCTTCGCCAGCCCGCCCAGCGCGAGACAGCCCTACGCTGAGGTGGTGCCGTTCGGGCCGATCAGTACCCGCCGCGAGCTGCTGGGGAACGCGGCAGCCAGGTACCAGCCGATCCCGAACGCCGGCACGCCGCTCTACGAGACCGTGCTGCGCGGGGTCGCCCACATGCAGCCGAAGGTCGCGCAGGGCACCATGACGCTGGTCGTCGTGCTGACCGACGGGCGCGACGAGGACTCGCCGTACGCGATGAGCCAGCAGCAGTACCTGACGAAGCTGGCCGCGCTCGCCGACCCGCGCCGCCCGGTCCCCGTGTTCAGCATCGGCTACGGGGCCGGCGCGGACATGACGGTGCTGACCGAGACCGCGCACCGGACCGGCGGCCAGGCCATCCCCTCAGCCGATCCCGGTGACCTGGCCGAGGCGATGGCCCGCGTCTTCCTCGCAGCCCACACCAGTTAGGTGTCCGCGGGTACCTTGTCGTCCATCGCCCGCCAGGCGGCCGGCTTGAACAGCGGCAGCGAGCAGATCGCGAGGCACAGCACCGCGAAGGCGATCACGGACGTGGCCAGGCCAGCGGCCGGCACTGCCCAGCCGGCCACGACGCTGCCGATGGGGATGCCGGAGAAGCACACCCCGGCCACGAGGCCGAACACGCGGGTCTGGAGGTCGGCGGGGATGCGCTCGTAGAGCATCGCGCCGAAGATCGGGTTCACCGGGGAGATCGCGAGGCCGGAGAGCGCCGTGACCGCCAGTACCAGATAGAGGTTGTCTGTCAGCCCGAGAGCCAGGAGGCGGGGCGCTCCGCCGAGCATGGCACCCAGCGTGAAGGCCAGATAGCGGGGCACCTTCGTCGCCAGGACGGTCATGACGATGCTGCCGAGCATCACTCCGCCCGCGTACACGCCGCCGACCAGGCCGAGCGTGGCCTCGGACAGCTTGGTCTGCTCCACCCACACCGGCACGAACACCGCCGTCGCCGCCTGGGTGAACAGGTTGCTGAAGAACATGATCAGGGTCATGCCGGCCAGGACACGATGGCTGAGCAGGCACCGCACGCCAGCCTTGAACGCGACAGCGTACGGCTCGCCGGAGACCTTCTTCGGTGCTGGCGTGTGCTCGGCGGCGACGAACACCGCGACCAGCAGGCCACACAGCCCGAACGTCACAGCCGTGACGCCGATGGCCAGCTCCGCGTCGAACCAGTAGATCAGCAGGCCGCCGAGCGGCGCACCGACCAGCATGGCGCCCCTGGTCAGGCTCTCGTAGACCGCGGTGACCCTGATCATCGGCACGTCAGCCCGCTCGGCCATCGGCTTGAGCAGGACATGCTTGACCCGGTCACCAGTACCGCGCAGCGCGCCGGCCACCGAGACCAGCACGAGCAGCAGGCCGAAGCTGATGTCCGGCACGAGCGCGATCACGGCGATGGCGGCGGCGCTGACGACATCCGTCAGCACGGAGACCCGGCGCAGGCCGAACCGGTCAGCGAGCGGCGTCGCGAACACTCCGGACAGGACATACAGCGCCATCTCCGCGCCGGCCGCCATACCCATCTTCGCGGGACTCTTCGTGGCGACCAGCACCAGCCACGGGATGGCCACCACCGACATGCGCACACCGAGCGCGGAGACGGTGTCGGCGGCCAGGAGTGCGTACAGGCCGGCCCGGCGGCGCACGGTTACGCCACCAGGGCCGGCCGACTTGTCCACAGTGGTCACGGATGCGAGGCCGCGTACTGCGCCCGGAGCGCCTTCTTGTCCACCTTGCCGGTCTTGCCGAGCGGCAGCGCATCGGCGAAGTCGTACCCGCTCGGCACCCAGATCGGCGTGAACTCCGCCAGCACCTGCGCGCTCAGCTCCTCAGCCAGCGCGTCCTTCTCCGCCTCCGACAGCTTCTCCGCCGGCACCACGTACGCGTGGACGACCTCGCCCAGCGCCTCGTGCGGCACGCCGATCACCGCGGCGGCCCGGACCTTCGGGTGCGCGGCGAGCAGGTCCTCGATCGGGCGGGAGAAGACGTTCCGCGAGCCACGGCCCGTGACGATCATGTCCTTGGCCCGATCGACCAGGTACAGGTACCCGTGCTCGTCGAGGCGGCCGATGTCACCCGTCCGGATCCAGCCGTCGACCAGGGTCTCGGCGGTCGCCTCGGGGTCGCCCCAGTAGCCGGTCATGTTCAGCGCGCTCGACACCCAGATCTCGCCCAGCTCGCCCGGTGCGACGAGCGTCCGGCCGTCCTCCTCGCGGATCTCGATCGACACGTCGCCGTACACGGTGCCGGTCGAGCTGAGCCGCTCCGGGTGCTCGGGGTCGGGGGTGACGGCGGGCATGGCGCTGATCAGGGTGGACTCGCTGAGCCCGTAC
The DNA here is from genome assembly GCF_000379825.1 of Longispora albida DSM 44784. Lineage (GTDB taxonomy): Bacteria > Actinomycetota > Actinomycetes > Mycobacteriales > Micromonosporaceae > Longispora > Longispora albida. The sequence goes on along the minus strand of NZ_KB903814.1, from coordinate 769,170 downwards.
ACGATCCGGACCGCCGGGCCCAGCAGGTCGTAGGCCTGCCGCAGCCGGGCCGGTGCCGTCGGGGCGCTGCCGACGTTGAACATGAACAGGTTGCTCAGGTCCGCTTCGGCCAGTGCCGGGTTGTCCAGCATCTCGTAGAACAGCGGCGGGGACACGAAAGTCGAATTGATCCGCTGGGCGTCGAGCGTCCGGATGAACTGCCCGGCTTCGAACGCTTCCTCGATGAACAGCACGCCACCGTGGAACAGGTTGAAGAAACCGGTCATCGGCCCGCTGACATGCCAGGGCGGAGTGATCGACAAGTGCCGGAGCAATGGCAGGCCCGACGCGCGGTACTCGCCGGCCAGCCGGATCACCTGCTCGAAGAAGCCCTGCCTGTGGTGCACCAGTTTCGGCGAGCCCGTCGTACCGGAGGTCTGGAAGATCGACTCGGGCTCGGAGGGCGCCTCGAAATCGGCGGCCAGCGGCTCACCCGCGGGCACCGTGATGTCGGGGCCAGCGCCGCCAGGGCCGATGCACAGCACCGGGACGTCCAGCTTGGACGCGACCTCCATGCCCGCCTCCTGCTGCGAGCGCGGGTCGTAGATCAGGGTGTCCACATGGGTCACGGCCAGGTACTCGCCCAGCTCGCGACGCGGGGTGATCAGCGCGATCCACACCGTCCGGCAGCCCAGCAGGTGCAGGGCCAGCTGGAGGGGCATGGCCTCCGGCGGGTTCATCACGACCACGGCCACAGAGGATCCGGGCCGCACGCCGTGCTCGCGCAGCGTGCCGGCCAGCTGGAGGATGTGTGAGCGCAGGCCGGCGTAGGACAGCAGTGTGCCATCACCGGCCGAAATTGCGTCCGCGTCGCCGTATCCGGCGAAAATGTCCAGAGCGCGGTGCACGTAGTTTGGCATGTCGGTTCCTAAAAATCCGCGGGGAGATTTCGCTTGGGTCGAAGTCTCGCGACGCCGACCATACCCCTGAGCCCCGCCGTCGGTCCACAGTGGCAAGAGTCCACGGAACGGCCGTGATGCCTGATTTCTGCGCCGTTTCCCAAGCCGTTCCGCCGATGATCCCGCGACGATCCTGCGGAGTGGCAACGATTCTCTCCCGATTTTGAAAGAGAGCAATACATTCTCACGACCGATTGACGGTGCACACCACGGGCATTAACTTGTCGTCCGTACCGTCCGGTCATTGACCGGGGCCGGCCACTCTTGGCCGGCTCACCTGTATGGAGGTTCGCTCCCCGATGAATACCCCTCGCAAGTTGCGGATAATTGTTTCAGCCGCGGCTCTGGCCGTTGCGGCGTCCACAGTGCTCTCCGCGAGCAGTGGGTCCGCCAGCAACGGGATCGAGAAGCACCAGGAGTGGGCTGGTACCTGGACGACCGGTAACACTCCGGCGAGCACGGCTGGCTCGAGCCAGCTCGGGTTCACCAACCAGAGTGTCCGTTCGATCATTCACACCACGGTGGGCGGTGAGGCTGCCCGGTTCCGGTTCTCGAACTCCTACGGCACCAAGCACCTCTCCATCGGGCACGCGACCGTCGCGCTGCCCGACACCTCCACCCCGAAGCCCGACGACATCATCCCGGGATCCATCCGGGAGCTGACGTTCGGCGGCAAGACCTCGGCCACCGTGTACAAGGGTGCCGAGCTGTTCAGCGACCCGGTCACCATGCCGGTCGCCGCTGGGCAGGATCTGGTGATCACGGTCTTCTACCCGGTAGCCACCGGCGCGACGACCTTCCACTTCACCTCGCGCCAGCTCACGTTCGTCTACGGGCGCAACGGGGCGGGCTTCGGTGACCGCACGTCTGACGTGTCGGGCACCGTGGGTGAGGGCACCGGTGCCGACAGCACCCCGCGGGAGAACTTCTACCACATCTCCGGCGTGGACGTGCTGCGTTCCAAGGCCGGTGGCTCCGTCGTGATCTTCGGTGACTCCATCGCCAATGGTGTCAACTCCACGATGGGTGCCGCGCTGCGCTGGCCCGACCGGCTGGCCGTCCGGATGCACGAGACCCCGCGCAACGGCCGGATCCCCGGCGTGCTGAACGTGGGTATCTCCGGCAACCGGGTGACCCACGACGGCACGGACCCGATCAACGGCAGCCCCGCGGGCTTCGCCGAGATCGGCAACAGCGCGCTGGCCCGGCTCCGCTACGACGTCCTCAGCCAGACGGGCGTCTGCAAGGTCGTGCTGCACCTGGGTATCAACGACATCTGGATGAGTGGCGAGTCCGCCGAGGTCATCATCGACGGCCTCAAGCAGATCGGCGTGCAGCTGCGCCAGCACAACATCCAGGTCGTCATCGGCACCCTGATGCCGTACAAGGAGCACAAGGGCGGCGGCTGGAGCACCGAGCGTGAGGCCACCCGCCAGGCGGTCAACGAGTTCATCCGGACCAGCCAGGACTTCGACGGCCTCGTCGACTTCGACAAGGTCATGCGTGACCCGGCAGACCCGGAGAAGCTGAACCCCGCGTTCGACAGCGGTGACCACATCCACCCGAACGACGCCGGCTACCAGGCGATGGCTGACGCCGTCAACCTGAACCTGCTCCGCTAGGCGAGCACCACCCCGGTAACACCTGGTTTCACCCAGCGACACCCCCACGAAGGCCCGGACTCCGCCGAAGGAGTCCGGGCCTTCCGCCGTGTGTGCTGCGGGATCGGTCAGAGTTGCGTAAACAGGCTATCCACTGTGGAGGTTCGTCGATATAGGCTGGGGCGCGTTACGACCGAGTTCGGTTAACGGAGTCCGCTATGGATGCAGACAACATTCTTCAGAATCTTTTCACCACGGCTGGGCGGGAAAACCCCTGGCCACTATATGCGGCACTGCACGAGATAGGGCCGGTGTGCGCCATCACGCCCAGCCCGAACACCACCGTCCGGGCGATCGTGAACGGGTACGCGGCGACGGAGGAGGTGCTGAAGGACCCGCGATTCCTCAGCATGGACCGGGTGGTGATCTCCGGTTCCCGTCCCGACTGGGAGGAGCACGCCTTCTACACCACGCTCATGGGCACCATGATGTTCAGCAACCCGCCGGACCACACCAAGTTCCGCAGGCTGTTCAGCAAGGTGTTCACCGCGCGCCGGGTCACGGACCTTGAGCCGGCCATCAACCGCCTGATCGACCGTAACCTCGACCGGATGGCCGAGGCTGGCGGCAGCTGCGACTTCATGACCGACTTCGCGTATCCGGTGCCGTCCGGTGTGGTCGGTGAGCTGCTGGGTATCCCGGAGCAGGACTGGGCGTGGGTCCCGCCCCGCACCGACCGGATCAACGACGCGCTGAACATGCGCAACGGCGACCCCGAGGTGCTCAAGGCAGCTGACCAGGCCGCTGCGGAGCTGATGGAGTACTACCTGGCCCTGATCGCCAGGCTCCGGGCCGAGCCGGGCGACGACATCGTCAGCGCGATGGTCCGCGAGATGGACGCCGGCGAGCGCGAGCACCACATGACCGACGTGGAGATCGCCCGCAACCTCGTCGTCACCTACAACGCGGCCTTCGCCACCACGACGCCCATGCTCGCCAACGGGCTGTTCGAGATCCTGTCCCGGCCGGAGCTGGCCGCGCGGCTGGTCGAGCACCCGGAGCTCGCACCGGGCTATGTGGAGGAGATCCTGCGGTTCATCCCCTCGGTCCAGTTCCTGATGCGGATCGCCGCCGAGGACCTGGAGTTCGGCGGGGTGGAGATCCCGGCGGGCAAGTCGGTCCTGGTCATGCTGGGCGCGGCCAACCGTGACCCCGCGCGCTATCCCGACCCCGACACGTTCGACCCGTCGCGGACGGACGTGCACCCGCTGAGCTTCGGCATTGGCCCGCACTTCTGCCTCGGCGCGGCTCTGGCCCGCAGGGAGGGCGTCCTCGCCCTGCCGAAGGTGCTCCAGCGCTTCCCGCACATCAAGCTCGGCCAGCCGGAGATCAACGACTCACTGCTGATCCCCAGCTTCCTGCGCCTGCCGGTCCAGGTCTGACCCCTTTTTCCTTTGTACCTGCTGCGCCCGGCCCGATCCCTGCCGCATGGGACGGGCCGAGCGGCGGCACCGCGTCACCAGTTCGTCCGTCCACACTGGTGGTACGACTTTTGCGGCGTGGGACTAATGTGGCCGAGTGGCACCGCGTTCTGAGGCCGTCAACCAGCGTTTACGCGAACAGTCCCGCGAGCGGCTGCTCGGCGCGGCGCTGGAGGTCTTCGCCGAGCGCGGGTACCAGCAGGCCACCGTCGCCGAGATCACCGGCCGGGCCGGCGTCGCCCGCGGCCTGCTGTCGTACTACTTCGCCAGCAAGAAGTCCGTGCTGGAGGAGCTGCTGACCCGCTGGCTGACCGGCCTGTTCCACCTGTTCACGGCCGCGATGGAGGGCGGGACGGCCGACGAGCGCCTGAGCGGGCTGATCGTGGGGGTGCTCGACGCCGCCGGTACGACGGTGCCGGTGCAGCGGCTCATGCTGACCCTGATGCTCCAGCCGGGTACGCGGGAGGTGTTCGCCGAGGTGGAGGCGCGGCACCTGACGGCGGTCACCGGCATGGAGGACCGGGTGCGGGCGCTGTTCGCCGAGCGGGGTGCCGCCGACCCGGCGCTGGAGGAGATCATGCTCCGGAGTGTGCTGGAGGGTGTCGTGTACAAACTTGCTGTGTATCCCGACACATATCCGCTCGCTGCGGCAAAAGCCCGGATCCTCCAGTTCTATGGGCTTCCGCCGGGGGCTCAGCGTGACGGGCCAGCCACGCCCCGCCTCCGCGCGACATCATGAGTTGGGTACGTCTCCCGGACTCGTGCCACGACTGGCCTGTCGTACCTGATCTACATCTCATTTGTGAGATAGGGTCGCGATCATGTCTGACAGCCATGACTACCTCCGCCGGATCGGTGGCCTGATCCGGGCGTCCCGCAAGCACCGGGGCTGGACCCAGTCGCAGCTCGCAGAGGCCCTCGGCACCAGCCAGAGTGCCGTCAACCGGATAGAGCAGGGCCAGCAGAACCTCAGCCTGGACATGCTGACCAGGATCGGCGACGCGCTCGACAGCGAGATCGTCTCCATCGGGCACACCGGCCCGATGCACCTGCGGATCGTCGGCGGGCACCAGCTGTCGGGCAGCATCGACGTCCGCTCCAGCAAGAACGCCGGGGTGGCGCTGCTGTGCGCCTCGCTGCTGAACAAGGGCAAGACCACCCTGCGCAGGGTCGCCAGGATCGAGGAGGTCAACCGGATCCTGGAGGTGCTGCACAGCATCGGCGTCAGGACCCGCTGGCTGAACGAGGACAACGACCTCGAGATCATCCCGCCGGCGAAGCTCAACCTGGCCGGGATGGACGTCGCCGCCGCCCGCCGGACCCGCAGCATCATCATGTTCCTCGGCCCGCTCCTGCACGAGGAGGAGCGCTTCGAGCTGCCGTACGCCGGAGGCTGCGACCTCGGCACCCGCACCGTCGAGCCGCACCTGGCGGCACTGCGCCCCTTCGGCCTGGAGGTCAAGGCGACGGACGGTATCTACCACGCTGAGGTGGACACCGAGGCCGTCCCGGCCCGGGCCATCGTCCTGACCGAGCGCGGCGACACCGTCACCGAGAACGTGCTGATGGCGGCGGCCCGGCACCCCGGCGTCACCGTGATCCGCAACGCCAGCCCGAACTACATGGTCCAGGACCTCTGCTTCTACCTGGGCGAGCTGGGCGTGCGGATCGAGGGCGTCGGCACGACCACGCTGACCGTCCAGGGCTCCTCCGTGCTGGACCGGAACGTCGACTACGCCCCGTCGGAGGACCCGATCGAGGCGATGAGCCTGCTGGCCGCCGCGATCGTCACCTCCTCGGAGATCACCGTCCGCCGCGCGCCGATCGAGTTCCTCGAGATCGAGCTGGCCCTGCTGGAGGAGATGGGGCTCGACTACGACCGTGGCGAGGAGTACGCGGCGGCCAACGGCAGGACCAGGCTGGTCGACATCACCGTCCGGCCGTCCGTGCTGCACGCCCCGATCGACAAGATCCACCCGATGCCGTTCCCGGGGCTGAACATCGACAACCTGCCGTTCTTCGCCGCGATCGCCGCCGTGGCCAACGGCTCGACGCTGGTACACGACTGGGTGTACGAGAACCGGGCCATCTACCTCACCGAGCTGACCAAGCTCGGCGCCCGCGTCAAGCTGCTCGACCCGCACCGCGTGTACGTGGAGGGGCCCACGCACTGGTCGGGTGCCGAGGTGATCTGCCCGCCGGCCCTGCGCCCGGCCGTGGTGATCCTGCTGGCGATGCTGGCGGCGAAGGGTACCTCCGTCCTGCGGAACATCTACGTCATCGACCGTGGCTACGAGCAGCTCGCCCAGCGGCTCAACCAGCTCGGCGCGCAGATCGAGACGTTCAGGGACCTGTGACCCCGGCGGTTGTGCGACCGGCTCGACGTGATCGTGGGACCCCTCAAGTCGTGATACCGGCCTGAGGGGTCCCACGATCACGAGTTGCCTGCTCGTCCTCAGTAGAGTGGCGCCATGTTCGTGATCACACTGACGTACGTCGCGCCGCTGGACCGGGTTGACGAGCTGCTCGCGGAGCACGTGGCCTGGCTGGAAGGGCAGTACGCCTCGGGTCTCTTCCTGGCCTCCGGCCGCCGCGTACCCCGCACGGGTGGCGTGATCCTCGCCGCCGGGGACGAGCCGCGCGTGCGGGCGGCGCTGGCGGCCGACCCGTTTGCGGTGGCGGGCGTGGCCGAGTACGAGGTCGTGGAGTTCCTGCCGACGAAGACCCGGCCGGAGCTGGCGTTCCTCACCGAGCTGTGACCGTGCACAGTGGAGGGTTCCCGCTCCGGGCGTTGTAGTACTTGGGGCGCGTAGTAGTACTTGAGAGCTACGGCGTAAGACCCCTCTCCAGCGGGACGCCCGCTACCAGGGTTGATTCATAGCCTCGTACCGGAAAGCAGGCCACCGGTACGCAAAGGATCCGCCCTTCATGATGCTCCGCTCCCTCCGCGCACTCCTGGTCGCAGCCGTCGTCGCCCTGCCGATCTGTGGCGCGGCCAGCCCGTCGGCGGTGCCGGCCCCGGTGCCCTCCTCGGCTGGCCTCACCGGCTCGCCCGCCGAGCGCTACGCGGCGAGCCGGGCCGACATCGAGGCCGCGGCGCGATCCGCGCGTGCGTACGGGGCCCGGAGCCGGGCCGGGGTGCTCGACGGGATGGCCGATCCCGGCCGCCAGTTCCTGTTCTTCGACGGGCGTGCGGGTGGCCGCTCGGCGGAGGTGTTCGGCGACCTCGCCCTGGCGCGGGAGATCGCCATCCTGGTGCCCGGCTCCGGGATCAGCATCGACAAGTACCGGCGGTTCCGCGCCGGGGCGCAAGCCCTCCAGCACGAACTCGGTGACGGGGGAGCGGTGGTGGCCTGGCTCGGGTACGAGCCGCCGGCCGCGGTCTCTCCCAGCATCCTCACGAGCGCGGTCGCCGCCGAAGCGGCACCGGAGCTCAGCAGGTTCGCGGCCGGGCTCCGGGCTGACACCGGCCCGGACACCAGGATCTCGCTGCTCTGCCACTCCTACGGTTCCGTCGTCTGCGCGCACGCCGCAGCAGGCCTCGACGTCGACGCGATCGTCCTCTATGGCAGCCCTGGCGTCGGATTCGCCAACGCACAGGCGCTCCGCAGCTCCGCCACGATCTGGGCCGGCCGGGGCGCGGACGACTGGATCAGCGGCGTCCCGCACATCCAGATCGGCCCGGCCGGCTTCGGCGCGGACCCGGTCTCGCCAGGCTTCGGCGCGCGGATCTTCGCTGCCGGAAACGGCGGCCACAACGACTACCTCAAGCCGGGGTCGGCCGCCCTCAGCAGCATCGCCCGGATCGTGACAGCGGACGGTGACGGCAATGAGTAGATCCAGCACCGCGATGCGAGCCGTGACCGCGATGCGAACCCTGACTGGGCGGATCGAGGACTCGACTCCGCCGAGCCGGGACCGTGCGGTCGACGCGCTCCGGGCTCTCGCGATCCTCGGTGTCGTCCTCGGCCACTGGCTGGTCACCGCCCTGGTCTCCGACAGCGGCTCGATCTACACCACGAGCCCGCTGCGGCACATGCCCCTGCTGGCCCCGGTCTCGTGGTTGTTCCAGACCCTTGCGGTCTTCTTCCTGGTCGGCGGCAGGGTCGGCACCCAGGGATACCTGGCGGCCCGCGTCAGGGGCCACTCCTACTGGCAGTGGCTGGGCGGCAGGCTCGGCCGCCTGGCCCGGCCGGTCGGCATCGTCCTGGCGGTCTGGGCGGTGGCCATCGTCCTGATGCTCGGCTCCGGCGTCGAGCCGGAGACCGTGCGGGCCCTCGCCAAACTCGTTGTCTCACCGCTGTGGTTCCTGCTGGTGTTCGCCGGCCTGACCGCGCTGACGCCGCTGGTCAGGCACGTCCATCCACTGTGGCCGGTCGCTGTGGTCGCCGCCGTCGATCTCGGGCGGTTCGCCCTGGACGGGCCGGCCTGGCTGGGCTGGGTCAACCTGGCTGCGGCGTGGCTCGTTCCGTACACCTTGGGAGCCTGGTGGGCACGGCGTGGCCTGCCCTCGGTGGCAGTCCGCTGGGGACTGCTGGCCGGCGGTGCCGCGGCAACGGCAGCGCTGGTGATCTGGGCCGGCTATCCCGCGTCGATGGTGGGCGTGACCGGGGCGAAGATCTCCAACCTGCATCCGCCGACCCTCGCCGCGGCCGTGTTCGGCCTGGCTCAGTGCGGGCTGGCGCTGTTGCTGCACGGCCCGCTCACCCGGGTGCTGCGCAGGCCGGCGGCGTGGGCTGCGGTCGCCCTGGCCAACCTGTCGGCGATGACGATCTTCCTCTGGCACCAGACCGCGATGATCGGTGTGACCGCGCTCGGCATGCTCGCCGGCCGGCCGCTGCCCGGGCTGCACACCGTCCCGGACGGTTCGGAGTGGATCGCGGCCAGGCTGGCCTGGCTGCCGGTGTTCGTGGTGGCGCTGGCCGGCTGCTGGGTACTGTTCCGGGGCTATGAGAGGCCGGCCGGGCGGCGGTCGCGAGCACGCCGGGCGGCAGCGGGTGACGGCCCGGCACCGGAACCCTGCCCGATTCCCGCTGAGGCATAAGGTGATCTTGTGAAACCGACCGGCGAGAGCCACGTGAACGCGAAACGGCCTGGCCGCCTGGCCGCGCTGTTCCGCGACCTGTGGCCCGCCGAGCCTGACCTCGTGGTGACGCCCGGCTGGCCGGTCTTCCTGGCCAGGACGCTCCGGGTGCTGCTGGTGCTGGCGCTGGCGGTGCTGTGGTTCTTCCACGAGAGCGCGCTGGAGCAGGACTTCCAGCTGGGCGCGCTCGCCGCCCTCCTCGCCGCTGTCCAGTGTGCCTCGGTGCTGCTGGCCCTGCGCCGCCCGGTGCAGGGCTGGTGGCTGTCCACGGCGGTCATGACGGTCGCAGCGCTCCAGGCCGGACAGCGTCCCGGGCTCTCGTCCGACTATCCCGGTACCGCGACGCAGGTCGCTCACATGCTGCTGCCCACGTTGCAGAGCACCACGCCGTTCCCGTGGACGCACCCGGGGATCGTGCTGCAGTGCATGGTGCTGTTCCTGCTGGCGCTGCGGGTGCGGCGGGCGGTGCTGACCACAGCAATCATGGTCACCATCGCGAGCGGGCTGGCGGTCGCCGGTACCACCGGAGTCGGGTCACGCGAGGACGTGACCGCCTCCATCCCGGCCCTGCTGGTCGCCGTGATCATCGGCTCGGCGTTCCGGAGCCGCCGCCTCGCCCGCGACCAGCTCGTGGCGCAGGAGGTCCTCACCGAGATCGAGCGCGCCCAGCGCACCGTCCTCGAGGAAAGGCACCGGATCGCCCGCGAGCTCCACGACGTCGTCGCGCACCACATGTCCGTCATCTCGATCCAGGCCCAGGTCGCCCCGCACCTCGTCCCCGACCCGCCGCAGGAGCTGCTCGACAACGCCGCGGGCATCCGGCAGAACGCGGTCGAGGCGCTGACCGAGCTCCGCCGGATCCTCGGGGTGCTGCGCTCGGAGTTCCCGGACATCGACCGGCACACCCCGCAGCCCTCGCTCGCCCAGCTCGGCGACCTGGTCGCGAATGTCCGGCAGGCCGGCCTGGCCGTCACGATCACGATCGCCGGCGAGCAGCGCCCGCTCGGGCCAGGTGCGGAGCTCTCCGCGTACCGGATCGTCCAGGAGGCCCTGAGTAACGCGATGCGGCACGCACCGGGTTCACAGATCACCATCCTCGTCACGTACCAGGCCGGCGGCATCACCCTCCGCGTCACCAACACCCGGCCACCGGCCCCGGCCCAGCAGCCTCCCGGCGGTAACTCCGGCGCCGGGCACGGCCTGCTGGGCATGCGGGAACGGGCGGCCATGCTCGGCGGGGAGCTGGCGGCCGGCCCGGTACCCGGCGGCGGGTACGAGGTGACGGCAGTGCTGCCCAGCCACTCCCGTGCCGGGGACCAGGAAGCCGATGTGGTGCACACTCGTTCCGCACAGGATGTCCACTCCACGGGGGTTGGTTCGTGACGGCGCCCATCCGGGTACTCATCGCTGACGACCAGGTCATGGTCCGGCAGGGCTTCACCGTGCTCCTGAACGCCGAGCCGGGGATCGAGGTGGCAGGCCAGGCCGTCGACGGTGCCGACGCGGTGGTGCAGGCCGCGCGGCTCGAGCCGGACGTGGTGCTGATGGACATCCGGATGCCCGGGGTCGGCGGCATCGAGGCGACCCGGCAGATCATGGGCCAGCCGGGTAGCCCGCCGAAGGTTCTCGTGCTGACGACCTTCGACCTCGACGAGTACGTGTACGAGGCGCTGCGGGCCGGGGCTTCGGGCTTCCTGCTCAAGGACGCCTCGGCCGCAGAGCTGGCCCACGCCGTCCGGGTCGTCGCCGCCGGGGAGGCGCTGCTCGCCCCGGGGGTCACCAAGCGGCTGATCACGGAGTTCACCCGGCTCGGCGGCCAGCCGCGCCCGCCGCTGATGGAGCGGCTGGGTGACCTGACCGAGCGCGAGACCGAGGTGCTCACCCTGATCGCCCAGGGCATGTCCAACGCGGAGATCGCCGGGCTGCTGGTCCTCGCCGAGCAGACCGTGAAGACCCACGTGAGCCGGATCCTGGTGAAACTCGGGCTACGCGACCGGACCCAGGCCGCGGTCTTCGCCTACGAACAGGGCCTGGTCCGCCCAGCGGGGTACTAAACAGCCGGGTCACTGAACAGCCTGGCACTGACCAGCTGCGCGGCCTGCGCCGCCGACCGGGCAGCAGCCGGCCGGGGCGGTGCTGGCTATGCTCGGCCGCATGATCGTCAGGCTGGCCGGTGAGGCCGATGTTCCCGCAGTCGTCGGTGCCTACGACTGGCTGTTCGCCCCGCCCGGCTCCAAACCGGACTCCTGGGACGAGACGGAGGCGGCGGCCAGGCTCCGGGCGGTGATGGCCGGCGAGGGCCGCAGCACGGTGTTCGTCGCGGAGGACGAGGGCCGGGTCATCGGGTTCTGCACGGTGTATCTGGACATCGTGTCCGTCCGCTTTGGCCAGCGGAGCTGGATCGAGGACCTCGCCGTCGACCCGGGAGCCCGGTCGAAGGGCACGGGTACGGCGCTCATGGATGCCGCAGACGCGTGGGCGCGGGAACGCGGTGCCGAGCACATCAAGCTGGAGAGCGGCGACGCCCGCCTCCGGGCGCACAAGTTCTACGAGGCGCGGGGCGAGGTGTCGACCTCACGCTGCTTCGGCTGGCCGCTCTGAGCTTCCAAGAACAGCAAAAGGGGCGGGCCAGCGACGGCCCGCCCCTTCCTCAGCTAGCGGTCAGCTCAGGGTCAGCGCCGTGTCGTCCACGACGAACGAGGTCTGCAGCGAGTAGTCCTCGGTACCGGTGAACTTGATAGTCACGGTCTGCCCGGCGAGGCTCGACACGTCGAAGGTCCGCAGGGTGTAGCCGGAGGCCGCGTTCACGTTGGTGTAGGTGGCCAGCGTGGTCGACCCGGCCTGCACGGTGAGCCGGTCGTACACGGTGGAGCCCGACTCGTTCGTGTCGATGTGCAGCCAGAACGACAGGGTCGCGCGGCACCCGGCCGGGATGGTCACCGACTGGGACAGCGTCTCGGTGCTGGTCCGGCCGTTGCCGCTCAGCCACGCCTTCCAGGTGCCGGTCTTCGCGGGCTGCGAGGCGCTGCTGGTGACGACGCCCGAGGTGCCGGTCCAGTTCACCGCGCCGGACTCGAAGCCCGGGTTGAGGAGCTTCTGGCCGGAGCAGTTGCCGCCGGTGCCGGACACCGTCCACGAGAAGGTGGCCGAGCCGGTCGCGCCGGAGCTGTCCCGCGCGGTGACCGTGGTGCTGGTGGTCTGCGCCGAGGTCGGCGTACCGGAGATGAGGCCGGTCGACGTGTTGATGCTCAGGCCCGAGGGCAGGCCGGTCGCCGAGTAGGTGAGCGCGCCGCCGCCGGAGGACGAGGCCTGGACCTGGAGGCTGGCCGGCGTGCCGACGGTCGCGCTCTGGTTACCCGGGTTCGTCACGGTGACGGTGGTGCTGCCAGCCGGCTTCGGCAGCAGGCAGCCGGCCTTGTTCAGGTCAAGCGCGTTGCTGGTCAGGCAGGTGGTGAACCAGTAGGTCTGCTGGCCGTAGCTCTGGCCCATCTTGGCCGTGGTGTTGCCGTTGGCGTCCACCTCGCACGGGTTGTTGAGCGTGCACATCTGGCCGCTCTCGTTGCCCGTGTTGTTGACGCCGATGACCTTGCCGGTCGAGGTCTCGACGATCGGCGAGCCGGACGTGCCGGGCTTGGTGTCGCACGGCATGCTGTACCGGATCGAGTCGTGCCAGGTCCACTCGCTCTCGCGCAGGGTGGGCACGAAGCCGTTGACCGAGCAGGACCAGGTCTGCTTCCAGTAGCTCGACGGGATGGTCATGGCGACCCCGGTGGCAGGGTGGGTGTCGGAGACCGTCATCGCCGTCACGCCGTAGCTGGTCTTGATCGAGGCGAAGGTGACGGTGAGCTGGTACAGCGCGACGTCCGTGTCGGTCATCGTCGCGTAGATCAGCTTGTCGGCGCGCAGGGTGCCCAGCGCGGTGCCCGCGTCGTTGAGCAGGCTGCCGGAGCGGGTGCTGGACTTGTTGACCAGGACCTGGCCAGCGCCGGGCATGCCGCCCTCGTAGCAGTGGCCGTTGGTCAGCATCAGCGCCCGGTCGGTGTCCACCGAGGACGGCCAGCGGACGAGCGACGCCGAGCAGTTGTTCAGCGCGATGGTGGCGTTGAGGCCACTCGCGAGCACGCCGGCACGGGCAGGTGCGGGTGCGGTGGCCGGTCCGGCGGCGGCCGCTGGGGCGATCGTGCCGCCGGCCATGCCAGCTCCGAGCAGGACAGCGCCGAGGACAGTAGCTATCCGTTTGTTCATCAAGACTCCATGTGCTGAGGGGTACACAAGTGTCGATCAGTAGCCTTGGGCACTGTACCTGCCAGGCAGGCCAAACGGATGAGTCGACTGTGGACTTCTGGCTTAAGAGTTCCTGATGAACGGTGTGCGGCTGTTCCGGGGCCAAGTGTCGTGCGACTCGCGTAAAACCCAGCAAACAATATAATTCCCGACATTACTATGCGTTGTATGGCAAATGGCTTGATCGGCTTCGTACGTGACGTTCTCTCACGTCACTCCGGCGTGCGCCGTGCGGTACCGGCCGCCCTGGCGACGGCGCTGCTCGCGTCGGTGTCGCTCGCTGCCATCGCCCTGCCGCCCACCCGGGCCGAGGCATACCAGACGCACACCTCGGGCTGGACCGTTCCGTCGACCGGCGTGAACACCACGGGTACGAACACACTGGCCTCTGGCCTGACTATCACTCTCGCTGTCGCGGGGCCCTACCAGCGGATCACCAGCTCGAGCTGGCCGCCGAGCAACCGGGGCGCCACCTCGGCCATGTTCCAGCCGCCAGTACCGACGTCCACGCAGTTCATCGCCTTCGCCACCGACGGGACGGGCTGCGCCGCCGGGAAGGCCTGCGACAACCGGGGCACCGTCACCGTCACCTTCAGCCAGCCGGTACGCAACCCTGTCATCCACGTGGCCGGTATCGGCGCGGCGTTCGCCCCGAACTACAGCCAGGCCCAGCACAACCTGACCAGTTCCGTCCCGGCCGGCGCGACCCTGGGTGCCGCCAGCTCCGGTTCGACGAACCTGGTGGTGAACAACGGTAACCAGATCGACGTGATCCAGCGTTCGGCCTCCACGTACTGCAATTCGCTGCAGAACGCGGCTCTGTACCTGGCCGGCTGCGGCAGCGTGCCGGTCGTCGGCACGGTCACCTCGCTGACCTTCACCATGAGCCTGCCGAGTGTCCAGGGACCGAACAATCCCGCCACGGCGATCCAGAACGACGACTACATGTTCGGGGTCAGCGTCGACGAGGACTACGGTGACGCCCCGGCGACGTACGAGCAGGGCAACGCCGCCACCCACGTCGCCGGCGACCTGACGATCGGGTCCGGGGTCACCGTCGACAACGCGAACGTCCAGAACACCGGCAGCGGCGCGGTGAGCCCGAACGCGAGCGCTGACGCGTCCAGGGACGCCGACGACATGCCGCCTCCGGCGGACGCCTTCGCCGGGCAGGCGTACACCCTGGACGTGCCGCTGTCCGGAGTGTCCAGAAGCGGCATCGTCTGCGGCTGGATCGACGTGGGGCGCAACGGCACCTTCGACACGGCCGAACGGGCCTGCGGAACGTTCGCGGCCGACGCCACCTCCGTCCGGCTCGCCTGGCCGGCCACTGCCATCCCCTCGACGGCGACGCTCGGCAGTACGTTCCTCCGGGTCCGCGCCGACTACGGCGCCTCGGCCACCCTCAACCCGAACGGGCCGCTCGACAGCGGCGAGGTCGAGGACTGGCCGATCGTCGTCCGGGGCCCGCTCACGTACGCGAAGACGCTGGCGCAGGCGCCCACGCCGGTCGCTGGCAGTCCCGGCGTGTACGAGACCAGGTACGAGCTGAGGGTCGTCAACCCCAACCCGACGGCCGTGTCCTACGCCATCACCGACCAGCTGGCGTACGGCGCGGGCACCACGATCGTCTCCACATCGTCCGTCAACACGACGCCGGGCACCCTGACCGGCGGTACTGGGTGGAATGGCGCGGACCAGACGGCCGCGACCGGTACCCAGTCCATCGCGGGCGGTAACACGGCACACGTGTGGACCGTGACCGTCCGCGCCACTCTCAACCTGAGCCAGGTGACGGCGGCCTCCAGCGACTGCACCATGGCGGCCGGCGAGACCGGCACGGGAGCCTGGAACAACTCGACGCTCGTCGCCGGAGCCCAGTCCACCAGCAGCTCCGCGTGCGCGCCGTTCCCCGCAGTGACACAGGTCAAGAGGCTCGTGTCCGCGAACCCGGCCGGCAACGGCGACTGGGACCTGGCCTACGACGTCGTGGTCAGCAACGGCGGATCAGCCTCCGGCACCTACACACTGGACGACCGGTTCACGTTCGGCCAGGGCATCACCGTCAAGTCCCAGTCGGTGACCACGACCGCCGCCGGAGTGACCCCGAGCGCGACGTGGAATGGCGCGGCCAACGTCAACGTCGTCACCAGTCAGCTGCTCGCCGCTGGTTCGACGCACACGTTCCGGGTCACGGCCCGGGCCACAGCGCCGCTGAGTGCACCGAGTGCCGCCTCGACGGACTGCGCGCTCGACAGCGGCGAGACCGGTACCGGCTTCCTCAACCAGTCCACGCTGACCGTCGCCGGGCAGGCGTTCCCGGCTTCCGCCTGCGCGCCGTCCACGAGCATCACCATCGCGAAGGCCGTTACCGGGCAGCCGGTTCCGGTCGCGGGCCAGCCCGGTGTGTACGACATGAAGTACGAGCTGAGCGTCACCAACTCCGGCGCGGCGGCTGGCACGTACAACCTCACGGACGTGCTCAAGCCGGGTACCGGGATCAGCGTCGTGTCGGCCTCCGCCGCGAACACGGCACCCGGCACGCTGACCGGCACGGCGAACTGGAACGGCCAGGCCCAGCCATCGGTCGCCTCGGGGATCGCCATCGCCGCAGGCCCGGTCACGCACGTGTGGACGCTGACCGTCCGGTACCGCATGGACGTTGCCACCACCACAGCCGCCTCCGCTGACTGCACCCTGGCGCCGGGCGAGACTGGTACCGGCACCCGCAACGAAGGCACCGTCACCAGCAACGGCCAGTCCGCGACCGCGAACGCCTGCGCCGCGCTGCCCGCGATCACGCACTCGAAGTATCTCGTCACGTCCAACCCGAACGGCGACGGCACGTACACGCTCACGTACAACGTCGTGGTCACCAACAGTGGCGGGGCTTCCGGGACGTACACCCTCGACGACCAGTTCAGGTTCGGCGCTGGCATCACGATTTCGGCCCGGTCGGTCATCACGACCGCCGCCGGGGTGACGCCGAGCGCGTCGTGGAACGGTGCCGGGACGACCCGGATCGTCACCGACCAGGCTCTCGCGGCCGGCGCCAGCCACACGTACCAGGTCACCGTCACGGCCGCCGTCCCGCTGACCGCCCCGAACGCGAACGCCACGAACTGCCATCTCGACCCGGGCGAGACGGGTACCGGTTTCCTGAACGAGGCCACGCTCGCCACCGCAGGCCAGTCCACCGTCCGCGACGCGTGCACCACGACACCCAGCGTGGCGATCACG
Organism: Longispora albida DSM 44784; assembly: GCF_000379825.1. GTDB lineage: Bacteria > Actinomycetota > Actinomycetes > Mycobacteriales > Micromonosporaceae > Longispora > Longispora albida. The sequence continues at coordinate 752,543 of NZ_KB903814.1, read as the reverse complement.
AAAACGGTCTCGGCGCAGCCGGCTCCGGTCGCGGGCCAGCCGGGCACGTTCGAGCTGAAGTACGAGGTGAAGGTCGTCAACTCCGGTACCGGTACCGTCACCTACAACCTGACCGACGCGCTCAAATTCGGCACGGGCATCACTGTCGTGTCGGCCGCCGTCACGGCCCCGGGATCGGCTGCCTGGAACGGCCAGGCTCAGCAGGCCGTGGCCACGGCGGCCTCGCTGACCGGCGGTTCGAGCCAGGCGTGGACGGTCACCGTCCGGTACCGGCTCGACCAGGCCACGGTCACCGCCGCGTCGGCCAACTGCACGCTGGACGCCAGCGAGACGGGCACCGGTACCCGGAACGAGACCACCCTGACCGTCAACGGCCAGCAGGCCTCGGCCAGCGCGTGCGCCCCGGTCACCCTGCCAGCCATCTCCCACACCAAGCGGCTCGTGTCGGTGACTCCGGCCGGGGGCGGCAACCAGACGGCCGTCTACGAGCTGGTCGTGACGAACACCGGGGCCGACGGCCGGTACACGCTGGACGACCGGTTGCGCTTCGGGGACGGGATCTCCGTCGCCGCAGCCCGGGTGACCACTAGTCCCGCAGGTGTCACGCCCAGCCCTGCATGGGACGGCGGCACCGATCCCCGCATCGTCACCGATCAGGCTCTCGCAGCCGGTGCCACGCACACGTACCAGATCACGGTGACCGCAGCCGTGCCGCTGTCGGCCACGTCAACGGCCACCGACTGCACTGTCGACAGTGGAGAGAGCGGTACCGGCCTCCTCAACCAGTCCACGCTGACCGCCTTCGGCCCGGCTGAGACGCGGACCGCGTGCGCCCCGACGCCGAGCATCGCGATCACCAAGCGGGTGTCGGCCGAGCCGGTCCCGGTCGCCGGGCAGCCCGGCGTGTACCAGGTGAGCTACCAGCTCTCCGCCACCAACTCCGGCGCGGGCGCTGGCACGTACGACCTGGTCGACGTGCTCAGGTACGGGACGGGCGTCAGCGTCGTGTCCGCGTCGGCGGCGAACACCACTCCCGGCACCCTGACCGGTACCGCAGGCTGGAATGGCCGGACCCAGACCACTGTCGCGACGGGTCAGGCTCTCGCGGCCGGTACCAGTCACGTGTGGACGGTGACGGTGCAGTTCCGGGTCGATCCGGCACAGGCGACGGCCGCCTCCACCGACTGCTCGGTCGCGGCGGGGGAGCAGGGCACGGGTACACGGAACGAGACCACCATCATCAGCAACGGCCTGACAGCCAGCGCAGACGCCTGTGCCGAGGTCCCATCGATCTCGCACACGAAGCGGCTGGTCTCGGCCACGCCAGCTGGCAACGGCACCTACACGGTGCTCTACGACATCGACGTCACCAACTCCGGCACGGCTGCGGGGACCTACACCCTTGACGACCAGCTCGCCTTCGGCGCGGGCATCACGGTTTCGTCGGCTGCCGTCTCCAGCTCCACGTCCGGCGTCAGCCCGAGCCCGGCGTGGAACGGCACAGGCGATCAGCGGGTCATCGCCGGCAAGCTCATCACCGGCGGTGCGACGCACACCTTCCGGGTCACCGTCACCGCACAGGTTCCGCTCTCGCTGGCTGCCGCCGCGACCAACTGCACTGTGGACAGTGGCGAGTCCGGCACCGGATTCCGCAACACGTCGACGCTGAGCACGGCTGGGCAGCAGGTCACCCAGTCCGCCTGCGGCCCGGTCCCGAGCATCGAGATCACCAAGACCGTCGCTGCCCAGCCAGCGCCGGTCGCTGGCCAGCCTGGAGTCTTCGATATCCAGTACCAGCTGAGGGTCGTCAACTCCGGCGCGGGTTCTGGCACGTACGACCTGGCTGACGTGCTGCGCTACGGCACGGGCATCGCCGTGCAGTCCGCCTCGGTGGCCAACACGACGCCTGGCACGCTGACCCCGGCGGCCGGCTGGAACGGCCAGTCGCAGGCGACCATCGTGTCCGGTGGCGCCATCGCCGCCGGGGAGAGCCACGTCTGGACGGTCACCGCCCGGTACCGGATCGACCAGTCCATCATCACCGCCGCCTCTGCCGACTGCACGCTCGACGACAGCGAGTCCGGTACCGGTACCCGCAACGAGACGGCCCTGACGGCAAACGGCCTCACCGCCCCGGACGACGCCTGCGCGCCCGTCGCCCTGCCAGCCATCTCGCACACGAAGCGCCTGGTCTCGGCGACGCCGGCGGGGGCCGGCCAGCAGACCGTGGTCTACGAGGTCACGGTCACGAACGGCGGGGCCGCCGGCACGTACACCCTCGACGACCAGCTGCGGTTCGGCCAGGGCATCACCGTCGTCAGCCAGTCGGCGACGACAACCGCAGCAGGCGTCACACCTTCCGCGTCGTGGAACGGCAGCACCGGCACCCGGATCGTGACCAGCCAGCCGATCGATGCCGGAGCGACGCACACGTTCACGATCACCGCGACCGCGTCGGTCCCGCTGTCCGGCGTACCGGACAGGGCCACCGACTGCACACTCGACATCGGTGAAGCGGGCACGGGCCTCCTGAACCAGTCCACCATGACCGCCGTCGGGCCGGCCCAGACCCGGACGGCCTGCGCGCCCGTGTCCAGCCTGACGATCACGAAACGTGTCACCTCCGCTCCCGTCGCGGTGCCAGACCAGCCCGGGGTCTACGTGATCGGCTACACCATCGAGGTCGCCAACACGGGCGCGGGAGCCACCACCTACGACCTGACCGACACGCTGAGGCTCGGTGCGGGGCTCACCGTGGTCGAGACGCGCGCCGAGAACACCACGCCCGGAACGCTGACCGCTACCCCTGGCTGGAACGGCCGGACGCAGACGACAGTCGCCACGGGTGCCGCGATCGACGCCGAGGACGTCCATACGTGGTCCGTGCTGGTCAGGTACAGCGTGGACACGTCGGTCGCGACGGACGCGTCCACGGACTGCACGCTGGCGGCAGGGGAGACCGGTACAGGTACGCGCAACGAGGCCACGGTGATCAGCAACGGCCTGACGGAAGACGCGAACGCCTGTGCCGAGACCGCCTCGATCGTCCACGTCAAGCGGCTGACCTCGGTGACACCGGCGGGCAACGGCACCTACACCGTGACCTACGAGGTGGCAGTCAGGAACGCCGGCTCGGCCGAAGGCGAGTACTCCCTGGACGACCAGCTCCGCTTCGGCCAGGGCATCACCGTCCGGAGCCGGTCCGTGGCGACCAGCGCGCCAGGTGTCACGCCCAGCCCGGACTGGAACGGTGCTGCCAGCCAGCGGATCGTCACCGGCCAGGCGATCGACGGAGGCGTGACGCACACGTACCAGATCACCGTGACGGCCGACGTGCCGCCGGCGATGGCGAGCGGGGACACGAACTGCACGCTGTCCCCGGGCCAGGCGGGGACAGGGTTCCTCAACGTCGCGACACTCACGGTCGCGGGCCGCCCGTCAGCGCAGACGGACTGCGCGACGGTGCCGAGCATCGCGCTCACGAAGGCCGTCAGCGCCCAGCCCGTGCCGGTCGCTGGCCAGCCGGGGGTCTACGACATCCAGTACGAGGTCCGCGTCGTCAACTCCGGCTACGGGGCCGGTGGCTACGACCTGGCGGACGTGCTCAGGTACGGCACCGGCGTCAGCGTCGTCTCGGCCTCGGTGAGCGCGCCGGCGACGACCCCGCTGCCGCCCGGTTCCGGCACCTGGAACGGCCAGGCCCAGCCGGTCGTCGCGTCCGGCCACGCCATTCCCGGCCGCACGAGCCAGGTGTGGACGGTGTCCGTCCGGTATCGCATCGACCAGTCCGTCATCACCACGACCGCCGCCAACTGCACCCTGGACGCTGGCGAGACCGGTACCGGCACGCGCAACGAGGCCACCCTCACCACCAACGGCCACACGCTCACTGCGAACGACTGCGCACCGGTCGCGCTGCCCGCCGTCTCCCACACGAAACGAGTGGTGTCGGTGACTCCGGCCGGCGGAGGCAGGCAGACCGTGGTGTACCAGATCGTGGTGACGAACACCGGTGCCGCCGGTCTGTACACACTGGACGATCAGCTTCGTTTCGGCGCCGGCATCGCGGTGTCCGGCGCGCAGGTGACGACCAGCGCGGCGGGTGTCACGCCCAGCGGGACGTGGAACGGCGGCTCGGACATCCGGGTCGTCACGAACCAGCCGATCGCGGCTGGGGCCTCGCACACGTACCAGGTCACCGCGACCGCAGCCGTGCCGCTGGCCACCACGGGTGCCCTCGCCGACTGCGTGCTCGACAGCGGGGAGAACGGTACCGGGCTGCTCAACCAGTCCACCATGACGGCAGTGGGGCCGGCGCAGACCCGGACGGCGTGCGCTCCGACGCCGAGCATCGCGTTCACGAAGTCGATCTCCGCCCAGCCGGCACCCGTCGCCGGGCAGCCCGGTGTGTACCAGATGACCTACGCGCTCCGGGTCGCCAACGCCGGTGCCGGCGCCGGGACCTACGACCTGGTCGACACGCTCAAGTTCGGTACCGGCGTCACGGTGCTGTCCGCGCTGGTGACGAACACAGCACCAGGCACGCTGCCTCCGGTACCCGGCTGGAACGGCACGACACAGACCGCCGTCAGCACGGGGACCGCCCTCGGCGCGGCCACGGCTCACGTGTGGACGGTGACCGTTCAGTACCGGGTGGACACCTCCACCGCGACGCAGACCTCCACGGACTGCACCCTCTCCAGCGGCGAGTCCGGTACCGGGACGCTCAACGAGGCGACGCTGATCAGCAACGGCCTCACCACCGACGCGAACGCCTGTGCCGCGACGCCCGCGATCAGCCACACCAAGCGGCTCGTGTCGGCCACACCGGCCGGTAATGGCACGTACGCGCTGGCCTACGAGCTGACAGTCACGAACGCGGGCGCGGGGTCCGGCAGCTACACCCTCGATGACCAGCTCCGTTTCGGCACGGGCATCACTGTCCAGAGCCGTTCGGTGTCGGCGGGCACCGCAGGCGTCACGCCCAGCCCGGCCTGGAACGGTGCTACCGACCAGCGCATCGTCACCGATCAGCCGATCGCCGGGGCGACCACGCACACGTACCAGATCACTGCCACCGTCGCCGTGCCCCAGTCGATGACCGCCGCGAGCACCGACTGCACACTGGCGGCCGGCGAGTCCGGTACCGGCTTCCTCAACGCCTCGGCCCTCACCGTCGCAGGGCAGGTCACCAACGGCTCGGCGTGCGCACCGGCACCGAGCATCGCGCTGACGAAGACGATCACCAAGCAGCCTGCCGTCGTACCCGGCCAGCCAGGCGTCCGCGAACTCACCTACGAGCTGCGGGTCACCAACTCCGGGGCCGGGGCCGGTACCTACGACCTGAGCGACACCCTGCGCTACGGGACGGGGCTCGCAGTCCTGTCCGCCGCTGTCGCCAACACGGTCCCCGGGAGCCTCACTCCGGCGGCTGGCTGGAACGGCGGCGCGCAGCCGGTCATCGCCACGGGCCAGGCCCTCGCGCCGGGCACCGGGCACACCTGGACCGTGACGGTCCGGTTCGGCGTCGACCAGGCCACAGCCACCCCCGCCTCCACGGACTGCACTGTCGACAGCGGAGAGACCGGTACCGGAACGCGCAACGAGGCGGTTCTGGTCAGCAATGGTCAGACCGCCAGCGCGGCTGCCTGCGCGCCGGTCGCCGCGATCAGCCACACCAAGCGCCTCGTGTCGGCGGCCCCGGCCGGGAACGGCACGTGGGCAGTCAGCTACGAGGTCGTCGTCACCAACCGTGGCGCAGGGGCAGGTGACTACACCCTCGACGACACGTTCCAGTTCGGCGCGGGCATCACGGTGCGGGGGAACCCGGCCCTCACCGGCGGTGTCGCGCCTTCGGTCAGCTGGAACGGAGCCGGCGACACGCGGATCGTCACTGATCAGGCGCTGGCTGGCGGGGCTGAGCACCGGTACCAGATCACCGCGACCGTGCTCGTCCCGCTGACAGCTCCCACGTCGCAGAGCACGAACTGCACGCTGGAGCCCGGCGAGACGGGTACCGGCCTGCTGAACTCGGCCACGCTGGCCACAGACGCTGGCACAGCCACGGCGACCGCGTGCGAGCAGACGCCGAGCTTCGAGTACGCGAAGCTCGTCTCGGCCGGGCCGACCCCGGTCGCGGGCTCGCCGGACACGTTCAACCTGACCTACGAACTCCGGGTGCAGAACAACGGCGCTGCTGGGGGCACGTACGACCTGGCCGACCGGCTCACCTACGGCACAGGGGTCGCGGTGCAGCCTGCTCCGGCGGTCGTCAACACCACGCCGGGCGGGCTGACGCCGGTCGCAGGCTGGAACGGCACAGGGCAGCAGCAGGTGGTGACCGGGCAGCCGCTCGCGGCCGGGGCACTGCACGTGTGGACGGTGACCGTCCGCTACACCGTCGACAAGGCCACGATCACTGCCGCTTCGGCCGACTGCGCTCTCGCGGCTGGCGAATCCGGGACCGGTACCCGGAACGTGATGACCCTGACCATCAACGGCACCCAGTTCACGAAGGACGCCTGCGTACCAGTGACGGCCGTCGGCACCACGAAGACCACCGTCTCGGCGGCTCCCTCCGGTAACGGGCAGTGGACGGTTGTCTACGACGTCACCGTCACCAACGGCGGGGCGGCGACCACGTACAGCCTCGATGACCGGCTCCGCTACGACCCGGCCATCACGATCGTCTCCGCCACGGTGACCGCCCCGGCCGGCGTGACGGCCTCACCGGCCTGGAACGGCCGCGACCAGGCCACCCTCGTCACCGGCCAGGAGATTCCGGCCAGCACCACGCACACGTACCGGGTCACGATCATCGCCGCCGTCCCGGCCAGCAGCCCGGCCCGCACCGCGACCGACTGCACCCTCGACGCCGGCGAGACCGGCACCGGTCTCATGAACGAAGCCACGACCACGACCGCCGGCGGTACCGAGATCCACCGCGCGTGCCGGGAAACGCCCAGCGTTACGTTCGGCAAGGTGATCACGGAGCCACCGGCACCCGTGGCCGGCGGCTACCAGGTCACCTACGAGCTGCGCGTGGCGAACGACGGCGCGGGCGAGGGCACGTACGACCTGACCGACACCCTCCGCTTCGGCACGGGCGTGACGATCACGTCCGCGACAGCCGCCAACACCACTCCGGGCAGCCTGACCGTCAACCCCGCCTGGAACGGCCGCGCCGTGCCGGGCATCGTCGCCGGCCAGCTCATCGAGGCCGGTACGAGGCACACCTGGACGATCACCGTGTGGTACACAGTGGACTCCACGGCGACTGTCACCGCCACGGACTGCGCGCTCGACGCCGGCGAATCCGGCACCGGTACCCGCAACGATGCCCGGCTGACCATCAACGGCCTGCCTCTCGACCAGTCGGCCTGCGCGCCGGTAGCCGCAGTCACCCTGTCGAAGACGATCGCCTCCGACACGCCCGGTACGGACGGCCGCCGTGTGCTCGTGTACGACCTCGTGGCCGCCAACCGGGGCTCGGCCGCAGCTCTGTACACACTGGACGACAGTCTCCGCTTCGGCCAGGGCATCACCGTCGAGTCGGCAGCCGTGTCCGCGTCCCCGGCAGGCGTGACGGTGAACCCGGCCTGGTCCGGTACCGGGAACCTCGTCACCGGCCAGTCCCTGCCCGGCGGCACCCAGCACACGTACCGGATCACGGTCACCGCACGAGTCCCGGCCTCGGTGCCCGACCCGACCTCCACCGACTGCGCCCTCAGCGCCGGCGAAACCGGTACGGGGCTGCTCAACCAGGCGACGCTCACCACCGACGGCCGGACGCTCGGCAGCGAGGCGTGCGCGCCGACCCCGAGCCTGAGCCTGTCGAAGACCTCCGAGGGCATCGTCCGGGTCGCGGGAGCCGATGACACGTACGACGTCACGTACACCGTCGCCGTCGTCAATGGCGGAGCCGGAGCCGGCGCGTACGACCTGGCCGACCGGCCGCGTTTCGGTACCGGCCTGACGATCTTGTCCGCCCAGGCACCCGGCTCCGAGCCCGGCTGGAACGGCACGAGCCAGCCAGCCCTCGCGACCGCCAGGCCGATCGCGGCCGGCGCCACGCACCGCTGGACCGTCACCGTCCGCCTCAAGGCCGACCCGGCCACCGTCACCGGCCCGGCACTCGACTGCGCGCTGGACGCCGGCGAGCCCGGCACCGGTACCCGCAACGAGGCGGCACTGACCACCAGCGGCGCAACCCTCACCCAGCAGGCGTGTGAACCGATCGGCATCATCGTCCAGGACCCGAAGACCCTGGTATCGATGACCCCGCGCGGCAACGGGAACGTCGAGCTCGTCTACGAGCTGACCGTCCGCAACGTGGGCGCCGCAGGCACGTACACCCTCACTGACCAGCTCCGCTACGGCCAGGGCATCACGATCAGCGCCGTCGCCGTGACCACCACCCCGGCGGGCGTGACGACAGCACCGGACTTCGACGGCACCACACAGCCGCGCATCGTCACCGATCAGGCCATCGCTGCCAGCACGACACACGTCTACCGGGTCACGGTCACCGCGAACATCCCCATCTCAGCAGCCGCAGGCTCGACGGACTGTGAGCTGACCGGCAGTGAGACCGGCACGGGCCTCCTCAACTCCGCGACCCTCACCTCTGCCACCCGCACGGACACCAGGTCGGTGTGCCGGCCGACGCCGAGCCTCGCGTTCACCAAGACTGCCGGGACTCCGGTGCCAGTGGCGGGCCAGGACGACACGTTCGACCTGACCTACGACCTGGCCATCAGCAACAGCGGGGCCGGAGACGGCAGCTACGACCTGGCCGACCGGCTGCGGTTCGGCGCCGGCGTCCAGATCCAGCCCGCCCCGGCCATCGCGAACGTGACCCCGGGCGGCCTGGCTGTCACGCCCGGCTGGGACGGCAACGCCCAGCCAGCCGTCACCACGGCCCAGCCCATCGCGGCCGGTACCAGCCATGTGTGGCGAGTGACCGTCCGCTACAAGGCCGACCCGGCTACCATCACCGCGACCTCAGGTGACTGCACGCTCGCAACCGGCGAAACCGGCACCGGAACGCGCAACGACGCGACGCTGACCGTCAATGGTTCCACTGTGGACGCCTCAGCCTGCCGGCCGGTTGGCACGATTGTTGTCGACCCGAAGCGGATCGTGTCCAGCTCGCCGAAGGGCGACGGCACTTACGAGATCGTGTACGAGCTGGCCGTCAGCAACCCCGGCGGCGGGCCGGTCCCGTACGACGCCTCCGACCGGCTCCGCTTCGGCGCAGGCATCACTGTCAACTCCGCCGCCATCACCACCGGCCCCGGCGGAGTCGCCTGGAACCGACGCTGGAACGGCACCACCGACACCACGATCGGCACCGCCCTGCCGCTTCCGGCCGGCACGACCCACACGTACCGGATGACCGTCGTCGCCACCATCCCCACCACAGCGCCGGACACCGCTGCCACCGACTGCACTCTCGCGGCCGGCGAGCCCGGTACCGGGCTGCTCAACGAGGCCAGCGTCACCCGTGACGGCCGGACCACCACCACCTCGGCCTGCGCGCCGACGCCCAGCTTCGCCTTCGCCAAGCGGGTCACCAGCGAGCCGGCCTCGGTCGGCGGCGGGAACTACGAGGTGCGGTACGAGATCACTGTCTCCAACACCGGAGCCGGAGCCGGCATTTACGCCCTCGCGGACAAGCTCGCCTTCGGCCCCGGTGCGGCGATCACGGCAGCGACCGCGACCCCGCCCGCCGGCGTCACGCCCAGCCCCGGCGGCTGGAACGGCCAGGGACAGCCGATCCTGGCGAACAACCAGGTCCTCGCAGCCGGGACCGTCCACCTGTGGGCCATCACCGTCACCCTCCGGCAGGGAAGCGGAACGGTGCAGGCGAGCACCACTGACTGCACCCTCGACCCGGGCGAGACCGGCACCGGAACCCTGAACATCGCCACGCTGACCGTCAACGGGCGCACGGACCGGCAGGACGCCTGCGCCCCGTACCCGTTCATCACGATCGCCAAGAAGCCGGTCTCGGTCACGCCACTGGCCGCCAGCCCCGGCCTGCACGAGATCGTCTACGAGATCGCCGTCATCAATCTCGGCACCGCCGCCGGAGCCTACGGCGTTGACGACACCCTGGCCTACGGCGCGGGAGTCACGATCCAGTCTGCCGCCGTCACCGGCAAGCCAGACGGCGTCACCACGCGCCCGGACTGGAACGGCGTGACCCAGTCCCAGATCGCGACCGGCCAGGCGATCCCCGGCCGGACCACCCACGTCTACCAGGTGACCGTGCGGGCCAGCCTCCCGGCTGGCCTCCCGCCCAAGGTCACCGACTGCACGCTCGACCCGGGCGAGCGGGGTACCGGCCTCCTCAACCGGGCCGCGCTGACCGGCGACCTCCAGCAGGTCAGCGAGGCGTGCGCCCCGCTGCCCAGCATCGCCGTGACCAAGCGCCACACCGGAACCCGGCCCGTGCCGGGCGTCGCGGACACCCACGACGTGACGTACGAGATCGAGGTGGCCAACCGGGGTGCCGGGCCCGGGAACTACCTGGTAGCCGACGAGCTGACCTACGGCACGGGCGTGCAGATCGTGTCGGCCACAGTGGACGGTCCGGCGTCGCCCGACCCGGCATGGGACGGCCGGACAGTGCTCACCATCGCCAAGAGGGTCGCCATCAGCCCGGCAGCCCGGCACGTGTGGACGGTCTCGGTACGGATCAAGACCCCGGCCGCTATCGACCCCAGGGCCGCCGACTGCACCCTGGACGACGGCGAATCCGGTACCGGGCTGCGCAACCGGGCAACCGCCGCCCTGAACGGCATCCCGCTCCACTCGGAGGCCTGCGCGATGCCCCCGCCGCCGGCCCCGCGTCCGGTGCCCCCGGGGCCGGCCCCGGTACCCGGCCCGATCCCCGTCACCGGCAGCCGCCCGCTCCTCCTGCTCACCGCGGGCGGCATGGCTGTACTGGCGGGCGCCATCATGCTCGTGCTGGCCGGCTGGGTACGGCGCGAGACGGTCAGGTGACGGGGAGAACTCAGCGCAGCCGCCCGCTGAAGAAGCCGGCCACGGTGTCACGGATGGCAGGTACGGAGACCGGCGGTTCCACCGCGCCGATCAGGGACTTCCGCTGCTCTGCTGTCATGAGCCCGGCTGCCTGAAGCTGCGGGGCGATGGTGGCGAAGTCGCTGAACACCCAGTGCGTGGCGCTGGCGACGGTTTCCTGCCGTACGCACGTCCCGCTGGCCCGCATGGCCGCCCAGCCCCGTGCGAACCGCTCGTCGCGGAAGCCGTCCGTTCCGTACAGCAGCAGTGGCCGCGACGTGCCGTACCTGGCCACGGGCAGCAGTTCGCCGCCCGGATGGTCAAGGTATCCCTCCAGGTTCACGGCGACGTCGATCCTCGGGTCCTCGTACAGCGCCTGGGCTGCGGTGGTGCCGCCGATCGAGTGGCCGTACATGCCGGCCCGCCCGAGATCGAGCGCCCTGCCCAGCCTCTCGGGCAGCCGCCTGCCTTCCGCGTCGGGGTTCGTGCCCGAGGCCAGGCCCGTGAGTTCGCCGAGGACGAACCGGGTGTCGGCCAGGCGGGTCTGGAGGATCGTGCTGAACACGTCGGGCTGGCCCGGCGGGCCGGGCAGGGCGATACCCCGCAGCCTGCCACCGGGGAACTCCACCTCGGACGTCTCACCCGGATGGTCCATGCTGACCACGATGTTGCCCCGGCTGGCCAGGTCCTCGGCGAGGGCGGTGTTCAGGGTCCGGGGATCGCCGGCCGCCGGGCTGTACAGCAGCACGGGGTACCTGCCGGACCTGGCGGGCGCCCCGGTGTGCGCCCTTCCCGTGGCCCCCTGCCAGTCCACTCCGGAATCGGGCAGCTCGGGGTGGATGTACCGGGCGTCGAAAGCCCCGAAGTGCCGGGCGGCCAGCGGGCTCATCTGCCGGGCGAGCGGATATCCCCGGACCGTGCGGGCCGGGTAGTGCACCGTGACCATCAGTTCCCGTGGCTGCCCTGCGGCGTCCGGCCAGGGATCGGTGCGCTGCTCGTCGACCAGGTGCAGCACCTCGGTGCCGACCGGCAGCCGGCCATCCGGGGCCGCCAGCTGCGGAATGACCAGGCTGGCAGCGGCAACAGACACCGCCAGGATCGTATTTATCAAGGTATTTCCTCCTGGAAAAGGGCAGTCGTCATCGCCGGTCCTGCCCGGGAAACTGGAAACTGGTACGGGTCAGCCAGGCTGTGCCAGGCACATCCGCGTGACGTACTCCCACAGCCCTTCGAGGCCGTGCGCCTGCTCGCCCAGTACCTCGCCGAGCAGGCCGTGGCCGTTCACCTCGATGAAGCGGGCCGCTTCGGCCATCACGGCCCGGTCCCCGCCGGCATACGTCTCCGCGAGAGCGCGCAGGCGGCGTACCGACTCCTGGACCTCGGGGTCGGTGGCCGGGTCCTGGGCCCGGAAGTGCCCGGCGAGGCGGCTGAGCACCTCGGGCCACTCCGCTTCCAGGCTGTCGCGGGCCGTGGCGCTGAGGGCCGCGTACCGCTCGTCGAGCTCGTCCTTCTGCTCCCGGGTCAGCCGCTCGGTGAAGATACCCGTGGAGCCGGCCAGGGTGACCAGGTCCATCCGTTGCGGGCTGCCCAGCCGGGCGGCGAGGTCCCCGGCCTGTTTCCGCAGGACGCCCAGCCGCCAGATCTCGTCGTCCAGTTCCGCCGCGCGCCGGTCCAGCACGTCACGGAGGGCCTCGGGCTCGTCGAGTACCCGCTGGATGTCCTCCAGCGGCAGGCCCAGCCGGCGGAGCAGGCGGATCCGGTACAGCCGTTGCAGGTCAGCCTCGGAGTACCGGCGGTGCCCGGCCGCCGTCCGCTCACCCGGGCGCAGCAGGCCCGTCTCGTCGTAGTGGTGCAGTGCCCGCACGGTCAGCCCGGCGATCCGGGCCAGCGCGCCGACACTCCACAGTTCCCCAGACCTCGGCATGGGCATGACTGTAGGACCTCACGTGGCGTGAGGTTCAACCCTCAATCAGGGTCTGTGGCCAGCCGGGCGGCGACGATGACGTCCCGGCGGACCCCGCCGTGGTACAGGCCGCCGCGTGCCGTGCCCTCCACTGTGTACCCGGCCTTCTCGGCCACCCGGATCGAGCCGATGTTGCCGGGCTCGGCCCGCAGGTAGATCCGGCCGTAGCGCGGGCCGGAGAAGCCCCACTCCGTCACGGCCCGTACGGCGTCGGTGGTGTAGCCCTTGCCGCGCGCGGCCGGACTGGCCACATAGGACACCTCGGCGCTGGTCCGGTCGGCCTTGTCCACCTCGATGCCGATCTCCCCGGCGAACTCGCCGTCCGGCCCGCAGAAGGCGAACACCGCGCCGTCGCCCAGCCGCCACAGCGTCGGGCCCTTGCCGGCGATGTAGCGCTCGGCGTTCTCGAGGCTCATGTCCCGCATGCCGGTGAACTCCTGGGTCAGCGGGTCGGCCGCCGTGGCTGCGAGCCCGGGCGCGTCCGAGGGCCGCATGGGCCGCAGGGTCACCTTGCCGCTCGTGAGCACCGGCTGCCCGCCCTCGAACACCCGGCTTCCCTGAGGCTCTGGCATCGGGAAGCCGTGCTGGTACGCCGTCCAGTCCCTGGCCGTGATGGCCGCGATCCACGCGTCGGCCAGCTCGCCGTCCTGGCTGAGCACGGCCTGCCGGGCCCGCCCCTCGTACCGGAAGCCAGCCGCCTCGGCCACCCGCCGCGAGGCGTGGTTGCCGATCTCGGCCCGCCAGCCGATCCTGATCAGCCGCAGGTCCTCGAAGCCCCAGCGCAGCACGGCCGTGACGGCCTCGGCGGCCACGCCACGGCCCCGGGCGGCCGGCGCCAGCCAGTACGCGATCTCGGCCCGCCGCCAGGCCGGCTCGTGCTTGATCAGCCCGGCGGAGCCGAGGAACTCCCCGGTACCCGCGTCGCAGATCGCGAACTTCTCCTCCGGCGCGACTGTCACGAAGGACTCGGCGGCCTCGGCACCCGATCCGAGGTGAATGCCCAGGTACCGCCGGATGCCGGGGTCGGCCCCCGCCCGCGCGACGTCCGGGATGTCCGCTGGGGTGAGCCGGCGCAGCAGCAGGCGCGGGGTGTGCAGCTCCATGCCGGGCAGCCTATCGGTGAACGTGACTGGATATTGTCCCGGCCCGCGACGTACCCCTATGCTCGGGAGTCGAGGACAGTGCACCAACTGTCCTGTTCATTCCCTGCTGGCCGGCCTCGTTGGTGGTGGTGACGGATGCACTGTCCCGGCAGGAGTGCTGCGGCACGGACTCCGAAGAGCACACCCCATCGGCATCACACTGTGACGGTGACCCTGGCCGGCAAGACGACCGCGCCGCTGGCCCCGGTGCCGGTGCGCCGCCCGCGGCGGAAGCGCTGAGCCGCCCGGGCCCGGCCGCGACCCCCGCCCGGACCCCTGGACATGCCAAGACCCCTGGACGCGCTAAGCGGGGGTGTGGCCCGGTCCCAAGTGGCCACACCCCCGCTGGGGGCGCAAGGACGGCACCGTGTTGGGGCGGATCCGTCCTCTCAGCCACCGGCGAACCAGCGGCTGAGATGAGTGAATCTCACTGGTCAGGGCGTTGCAACGCATGCGGGGGAATATGGGGGGCGGCGGCGGGAATCTGGGGGCGGGGTGCCCGTCACCCCAGTACGAGAAAATTGGTTTTCCCTCCTTTGTGCACCGGATATAGACCACGGCGGGCTTCGCGGACAGAATGGACACACTGGGGCGTTCGATGGGCGCACACGGGTGCGGCCCGGACGGCTCTGCTGGTCTGAGCGGAGGGGTTGTGGCGGGCGTGACGCACAGGGCGCACGATGCTCACTCTGCGCAACGGGGGGCGGTGGCATGGGCGGCGTGGGCGCGGGGGCTGAGCCTGGCCGAGCGGCGGGCACTGCCGGGCCCGGTGCTGCCGGATCCCGCCGAGGAGACCAGGTCCAGGCTCCGCCTCAACCGCTGGGCGCGGATCGCCGGCGCCGGGCAGGGCCCGGAGGCCGAGGTCCTCGCGCTGTTCGCCGAGCCGGCCGGCGCGCTGGCGGCCAGGGCGCCGCAGCCTCGGTGGGCGGCGGACCTGACCAGGATCCTGTCGAGCGACCCAGCCCCGCCACCTGCCGGGTCCGGCTGGCGGGCCGGCTTCCAGGCCGTCCTGTGGCCCTTCGTCGCTGACGCTGCCACCCAGGTCACGCCCGGCACGCCGCCCGGCCTGCTGCCGGGCTTCACCCGCGCGCTGTCCGGCCAGCTCACCCGGATCGCCGCCCGCACGCTGGTGCTGGAGCTCCAGGTCCTGCGGGTCACCGGCCAGCTGTCCGGTGCCAGCTCCGCGGATCGCTTCGCGAGTTTCATCCGGTACCTGAGCCAGCCGGGCGCGCTGGCGGCGCTGCTGGGCGAGTATCCGGTACTGGGCAGGCTGCTCACCCAGGCCGCCGCCCGTTCGGCCGCCGCGCAGAACGAGCTGATGGCCCGGCTTGCCGCTGATCGTCCGGCCATTGTGGACACTCTGCTCGGCGGGCGCGATCCAGGCCCCCTGACGGCCGTCGCCGCGCACGGTGACCCGCACCGGGGCGGCCGGACGGTCGCCGTGCTGACCTTCGCCTCCGGCGAGCGCGTCGTCTACAAGCCCCGGCCGCTTGACGTCCAGTACCACTTCGGGACGCTCCTCGGCTGGCTCAGCGAGCGCCTGCCCGGCCTGGACCTGCTCAGGCCGGGCGTGCTGGCCCGCGAAGGGTACGGCTGGGCCGGGTATGTGCGGCACCGGCCGTGCCGGAGCGGCGCCGCGCGGTACTACCATCGGGTCGGAGTGCTGCTGGCGCTCGTGCACCTGCTCGAAGGCGTGGACTTCCACCTGGAGAACGTGATCGCCTGCGCGGACCAGCCCGTGCTGGTCGACCTCGAAGGCCTCTTCCATCCGCCCCACCACCCCGGCGATCCGCTGGGGACGGTCCGCCGCACCGGCCTGCTGCCCGAGTACCTGCGCGGCGACGGCGGGGCGCTCGACATCAGCGGGCTCGGCGGCTCCGGCGGGGGACGGCTCCCGGTGAAGTCGGCGGTGGTGGCCGGTGCCGGTACGGACGAGATGCGGATCGTCCGCGCCCACCTCACCGCGGCCGGAGCCCAGAACCAGCCGGTCGTACGGGGCCGGGCGGCCGATCCGCGTGCGCACGCCGGTGCGGTGGTGGAAGGCTTCCGGGCCGGGTACGACCTGATCAGCGCGGAGCGCGCGCACTTCGCCGGCCTGCTGGAAGCCTTCGCCGAGGCGGAGACCAGGGTGGTGCTCCGGCCGACCCGGGTCTACACCGAGCTGCTCGACGAGTCCACCCACCCGGACGTGCTGCGCGACGCGCTCGACCGCGACGGCGTCCTCGCGCACCTGCGCGCCGCCCCGGACGGCTTCCGGGATCCGATGGTGCCGTACGAGCTGGCCGAGCTGTGGGCCGGCGACGTCCCGATGTTCACGACGAGGCCCGGCAGCCGTGACCTGACGGCAGCCGGGTGCGCACTGCCGGCGGTCTACCCTGTGTCCTCTTTGGACCGGGTACGCCAGAAAGTTGCTGCCTGTCATCCCGGAGACCGGCGGGTTCAGGAGAATCTGATCACCAGTTCACTCACCCAAGGAGGATATGATGAGCGTCGATGACCTGGTACGGGAATGGAAGAGCCCCGAGTACCGTGCCGCTGACCACCCGGCGGGGGAGATCGTGCTGGACGAGCTGAGCGCGACCGACATCTACATCACCACGACGTCGAAGACCACGGTGGCCCTCGGCGAGTTCGAGGCCGACCTGGTGGCATGACCGCCGGCGGCAGGAGCGGGAGACGGGTGGCATGAGGCTGACTTCGCCGGTCCTGGTCGGGCGGGACCTCCCGCTGCGCGTGCTGGCCACGGCACTCCGGGCGGCCGGCGACGGCGAGGGCCAGGCGACCCTGCTGCTCGGCGACGCCGGGATCGGCAAGTCACGGCTCGCCGCCGAGCTGCGCGCCACCGCCGCCGAGGCCGGCATGCCGGTGTTCACCGGCCGGACCAGCACGACGGCCCCGCCGGTGCCGTTCCGGCCGCTGGCGGAGGCGATGCTGTCCGTCGTCCGGATCACCGGAATGGTGCCCGGCGCCGAGCTCCTGCCCTACCGCCCGGCGCTCGGCCGGCTCATTCCCGAGTGGAGCGAGCAGCCCGGCGGGCCGGGTGCCGACTCCGTGCTGGTGCTGGCCGAGTCGATCCTGCGCCTGCTGGCCGTGGTCAGCCGGGCCACCGGCTGCGTGCTGATCCTGGAGGACCTGCACGACGCCGATCCGGAGACCCTGGCCGTCGTCGAGTACCTGATCGACAACCTCGACCGGCACCGCATCCTTCTCCTGGCCACCAGCAGGCCGGGCACGGAGGCGATGGACAGCCTCGCGGCGTCGGCTGCCCGGCGGCGCGCGGCCCAGGTCGTGGACCTCAAGCCGCTCAGCCAGGCCGAGACGGCGTCGATGGTCGCGCACTGCCTGGCGGCACCGGAGAGCACCGTGCCGGCGGCCGTCACCGAGCGGCTGGCCAAGCACGGCGACGGTAACCCGTTCGTCGTCGAGGAGCTGCTGTCCGGCATGGTGGAGGGTGGTCATCTGGTCCGCCGGGCGACCGGCTGGACGCTCGACCGGAGCGCAGCCGCCGGCTTACCGTCCACTGTGGTGCTCAGTGTCACCGAGCGGGCCCAGCGGCTCGGCAAGCAGGGCCACAGCATGCTCTGCACGGCCGCGACGCTGGGCCGGCGGTTCTCCCTGCGCGTCGTCCAGCACGCGATCGGCGCCGACGACGAGCTGCTCCGCCAGCTGCTCAGCGCGGCGGTCAGCGCCCAGCTCATCGCGGCGGAGCCGGGCAGTGGCGGCTGGTACGCGTTCCGGCACGCCCTGACAGCTGACGCGCTGCTGTCGCCGCTCCTGCCCACCGAACGCGCCAGCCTGGCGGCCCGGCTGGCCGTCGCCGTGGAGGCCATCCACCCCGACCTGCCCGGCGACTGGTGCCAGCAGCTCGCCCAGCTCCGCCTGCTCACCGGGGACGAGCCGGCCGCGGCCGCCCTGTTCGCCGAGGCCGGCCGCCGTGCGCTGTCGGCGGGCGCGGCGGCCTCGGCCGCGGCACTGCTGGAGAAGGCGCGCGGCCTGTACGGTTCGTGGGTCAGCCCGACCCTGCGCGCCGAGCTGCTCGAACCACTGCTGTCAGCCCTCACCGAGGCCGGCCAGACCGACCGGGCCCTCGACCTCGGCAAGGAGCTGGAAGGGCTGGCGGGCACGCTGGACGGCGCGCGCCTCGCGGCCCTGCACACGCGGCTCGCGGAAGCCGCCGTGGCTGGCGGCCGGTGGCGTGACGGCCTGGTCCAGGTCGGCACCGCCCGCGCGGCGCTCGGCGCGCACGCCGACCCGGTACGCGGCGCGCCGATCGATGTCGTCGAGGCCCGGCTTCTTCAGGAACTGCCGGGTGACCCACGTTCGGGGCAGGCTGAGACGCTGGCCAGGCGGGCGCTGTCCGGCGCGGAACGGCTGCCGCTGCCCGATGTGGCCTGCCAGGCCCTCGAAGTCCTCGGCATCGCCGCCCGGACGCGCAGCCTCGCGGAGTCCGAGGCGGACTTCCAGCGGATGCTCGCCATCGCGGAGGAGCACCGGCTGCCGGCCTGGCGGATCACGGCATTCAACTACCTCGGCGCCAACGACTGGCTGAACGACGGCGTGGCCGGCCGGCTCCGGCAGGCCAAGGAGGAGGCGCTGCGGCTCGGGGCGCTGCCGGCCCTGTGTGACATCGACAGCCTGCTGGCGATGCTCGCGGTGCTGCACGCGGAGTACGAGGAGGCCGAAGCGCTCGCGAAGCCGTGCGGGGAGCTGTCGGAGCGGCTGAAGCGGCGTCAGGTCAGCCGGTACCTGTCCCTGGCCTCGGCGGTCTCGGCCGCGCACCGGGGCCGGCGCCAGGAGATGGAGGCCAGCATCGGGGAACTGCTGGAGGCCGGCGGCGAGGACAGCCACTACCTGTCCGTCGCGTGGGGGCTGGCCGAGGCCGTGTGCTCGCTGCTGGAGGAGGACCGGGCCCGGGCGCGGGCCGAGCTGGAGCGCGTCAGGGAACGCGACCGGCGGATGCCGACCCCGTACAGCCTGGCCGGCACGTACGGGCTGGGCCTGCTGCTGCGGGTCGCCTCGGGGGACGGCGGCTGGGCGGACTACGAGGCCGTCGCCGGTACGCCACAGGCCAAGCTGAGGTGGAACAAGCAGTTCGTGCTCGCGGCCAAGGCCGTCCTCCACGGCCGCGACGGCGACCCGACCTCCTCCGGCGTGGCGGCGGCACAGGCCCAGGAGGCCGCCGCCGTGTACCCGCTGGCCCGGCACCTGATCCTCCGGCTGATCGCCGACCCGGCTCTCGACGATGGCTGGGGTTCGCCGGTGCACTGGGCGCGCGGCGCCGCCGAGTACTTCCACCGTTCCGGCCTGCCTGCCATCGCGCAGGCCTGCCACGCCACCCTTCGCCGGGCCGGCGCCTCGGTGTTCCAGCAGCGCCGGGGCTGGGAGGCCGTGCCGCCAGCACTGCGGGAGGTGGGGGTGACGGTGCGCGAGTACGAGGTGCTGGTGCTGCTGGGCGGGCGGCTCGGCAACCAGGAGATCGGGCAGCGGCTCTACATCTCGGCGCGGACAGCGGAGAAGCACGTCGCGAGCCTGCTGTCCAAACTGGACCTGACCGACAGGGCCGCGCTCTGCGACTACGCCGCCGGCCTGAACGGCGACTACGCCGAGTAGTTCCGGCCCGGATTGTCAGACGCCCGGTTTAGAGGTCCTAACTTAATGGCGGTGGTGCTGTGGCGAGGTCCAGGAGGCGAGCGGCAAGCAGAATTCGAGGGCGGATACCGGTGTTGTATCCGCCCTCGAATTCTGCGCAGTCCGGTCGTCTTCTGGAGCCGCCAGAGCGCCGCCAGTCATTGAGTTAGGACCTCTTAATCTCGGGCGATGAAGCTTCTTCTCACAGACTCCGGCGTCAGGAACCCGAGCATCCACGGCGCGCTGGTCGAGCTGCTGGGCAAGCCGGTCGCCGAGTGCGGCGCCCTGATCGTCCCGACGGCGATGCACGCCCAGCGGGGCGGAGCTGTCCGGGCCCACCGGGCGATCAGCGGGCTGGAGGATCGGGCGCCGATGGCCCAGCTGGGCTGGAAGTCCCTCGGCGTGCTGGAGCTGACGGCCCTGCCCAGCGCCGGAGAGGACCTGTGGGTGCCCCTGGTCCGGGAGGCCGACGCGCTGCTGGTCGAGGGCGGCGACCCCATGTACCTGTGTCACTGGATGCGCGAGTCTGGCCTGGCCAGCCTCCTGCCGGAGCTAAACGACACCGTCTACGTCGGCCTGAGTGCCGGGAGCATGGTGATGACCCCGAGGATCGGGAAGGACTTCGTCCGCTGGAGCCCGCCAGGGGGCGGCGACACCACGCTCGGCATGGTCGGCTTCTCGATCTTCCCGCACGTGGACTACCCGGGCATGGCGGAGAACACCATGGCGCACGCCGAGCAGTGGGCCACCACGATTCCACACCAGGCGTACGCGATCGACTGCGAGACGGCCATCAAGGTGACCGGCGGGAAGATCGAAGTCGTCTCCGAGGGCAACTGGAGGCTGCTCAACGCCTAGGCCAACGTGCCTGGGAAACCGCTACCGCTCCCACGGCGCCGGTACCCGGACCGAGGCCATCCCGGCAGCCGTCGCGGCCGCGACGCCGAAGCTGGTGTCCTCGAAGACCAGGCACGACCCGGCCGTCACCCCGAGCAGCCGCGCCGCGAGCAGGAAGGCATCCGGTGCTGGCTTGGCCCGCTCGTAGTCCCCGGCACACACCAGCACGTCGAACCGGTCGAGTACGCCCAGCACGTCCAGTGAGGCTGTCACCGACTCACGGGTGCTTCCGGACACGACGGCCAGCGGCAGCTTCCCGTGGGCGGCCTCGATGTGCTCGCGTACGCCCGGCACTGTGGTGAGGCTGGGCAGCATCTCCCGGTACAGCGCCTCCTGGTGGGCGACGACCTCCGCCACCGGCATCGCGAGGCTCTGCTCGCTGTTCAGCCTGCGGATGATGTCGGCGACGGGCACGCCGCCCCAGGCGTAGAAGGTCTCCTCGCTGAACTCGCAGCCCCACGCGCCGAGCACGCCCTGCCAGGCCTGGTAGTGCAGGGGCATCGAGTCGGCGATCGTGCCGTCGCAGTCGAACAGGTAGGCGGCGAACTCGCCGTCCGGCACAGCAATGATCATGAGAAGAGGCTAGCCAGACGGGGGCCGCGCGGGCATAGGGTGGTGGGCATGCTGAGTGGTTTCGGTGAGTTGTCGACCCCGCTGGTCGCGGACGCGTGTGTCCGGAGTGGAGTGCCGCTGCGCGCGGCGCCCCCGGGTCTCGGGGCTGTCGTCGCGGGGAGCCGGGTGGCTGGCAGGGCGCGGCCCGTGCGGCACTACGGCAGCGTCGACGTGTTCCTGGAGGCGTTCGGGCTGGCCGAGCCGGGCGACGTGCTCGTGATCGACAACGGCGGGCGTACGGACGAGGCGTGCATAGGCGACCTCGCCGTCCTGGAGGCCCAGGCGGCAGGCCTGGCGGGGATCGTGGTCTGGGGCCTGCACCGGGACACCCCGGAACTCGCCGAGATCGGGCTGCCGGTGTTCAGCATGGGCAGCTTCCCGCCCGGGCCGCTCCGGGTCGGCGACCGCGAGCCGGAGGCGCTGGTGACCGCCCGGGTCGGCGAGCATCTGGTCAGCGATGCCGATGTCGTGTTCGCCGACGCCGACGGCGTGCTCTTCGTCCCGGCCGCCGGCGCGGGGGAGGTGCTGGCGGTGGCCCGCGCGATCTGGCTGACCGAGCGGGACCAGGCCGCCCAGATCCGCGCGGGCCGTACTCTGCGGGAGCAGACCGGCTTCGCCGAGTACCTCAAGCTCCGGGAGGCCGACCCCGGCTACACCTTCCGCCAGCACCTCCGCCGGACCGGCGGCGCGATCGAGGAGTGAGCCCGGCGGGTGCTCAGGCTTTGCCGTCCATCTCCCACGGCGCCTGAGGAAGCACCTCGCCGGTTTCGAGCAGTGACTTGAGGTTCGCCAGGACGGCGGGCCAGCCGCGCGAGATCCCGCCGAGCATCTCGTGGTTAGGCAGGTTCTCGTGGGTGACGGTCAGCCGGACGATGTCCTGGTGCTGCTCGACGAGGAACGTCACGACGGACGGCTCACGCGGCGGCTGGACATCCGGGCTGTCCTCGAACGTGATGACCAGGCGGGCCGGGGGTTGCGCTTCCAGGACCCTGCCGACGACGTCGACGGCACCAGACCCGTCGGTGCGCACGTGCTCCCAGGCCGAGCCCTTCTGCCAGTCGGAGACGTTGGCGTGCCCCCAGTACCGGGCGGTCAGGTCGGCATCCGTCAGCGCCTGCCAGACCTGCTCGGCGCTCGCCCGGATGTACGTGACGTAGACATAGGACGGGACGGTCAGAGTATCGGTCCTCACTGCGTACTCCTCTGCCTTGTTCTTGATGGCGCTCAGCGCCTGTAGCCGTGGCCGGTCGAACTCAGAGATCCACCGCTCCTCGATCTCGTGGATCGGGGCGGGGTTGAGGTAGTGCAGCCGTTCCCGCCCGCGGCGGACGACGGTCACGAGGCTGGCCCGGACGAGGAGGTCGAGGTGCTGGGTCGCCGACTGCCTGGCCATGCCCAGCCGCTCGCACAGCTCGCCGAGCGTCTGCCCGTTCTGCTCGCGCAGCCGGTCGAGCAGCAGCCGCCGGGTGGGGTCGGCCAGCGCCTTGAATACCTGGTCGATCGAGGTCGCCTCGCTGTTCACGGACCCATTATGCAGGTAAACACCTGCATAATGTCAACGTTTCCGGGAATCCGCAGGTCAGAGGGCTGCCGGGCTACACGCGCGACCCCGTCTCGCTCGAAGATGCCTCCCGCTGCCCCGGAACGCTGACCGCCGCGAGGGCGGGAACCGGGGTGGTCAGGGCGCGGGCCCGCCACAGGTACCAGGTGGTGCCGAGCAGCAGTGCCCCAGCCGTCGNGGNGGCGAGCCGGTAGTCCACAAAGGACGCGAGAACCGAGCCGAGCCCGAGAGCGAGGATCTGCGGGGTACTGGTCAGCGCGCTGCTGGCCGTGTTGACCCGGCCCATCAGCTCGCCGGGGGTGCGCTTCTGGATCAGGGTGCTCACCGCGACGAAGGCCAGCGGGATGCCCACCCCGGCCACGACGCAGCAGGCGAGGGCGATCGGCAGCAGGACGGCGGGGGAGACCGGCGCGGCCACCGAGCCGAGGGACAGGCCCAGCAGGCCGAGGCCGAGCGCGAGGGTGCCCACCTCGCCCAGCCTGGCGATCACCCGGGCGGAGCTGAGCCCGCCGGCCAGCGCGCCGACACCCTGCACCGTGACCATGACGCTGATGAACGGCGCGGACCGGTGCAGCCCATGCTCCACCAGGGCGAAAAGCATCGAGTCGAACAGGCCGAACGCCCCCGTCGCCACGGCCAGGCCGGTCACGGTCCGGCGCAGCGCCGCCTCGGTGAACAGGTGCCGGGCCCCGGCCGTTATCTCGGCCCAGAGGTTCGCCGCGATCCGCTCCGGCTTCGTGCCGCGTACCTTCAGCGCCGCGATCACGCCAGCCGCGATCACGAAACTGGCGGCGTCGAGCAGGCCGACCACCGCGCCGCCGACCGTGACGTACAGCCCGGCTCCGGCGATCGGCGCGGCTAGGCGCAGGCCCTCGCCGACCGTGCGGAGTGCGCCGTTGGCCTCGGCGAGCAGTTCCTCGGGGAGCATGTCCTTGATCAGTGCGGACAGCGCGCCGCCCAGGAGGTTGGCTGACAGGCCGAAGCAGGCTGCCACCAGGTACACGATCCAGACCTGCTCCTTGCTGGCGACGGCCAGGAGCGGAAGCAGCGCGGCAGCGGAGAGCAGGTTGGCGACGATCAGGAAACCCTTGCGGGGAAAGCGGTCCACGACGAAACCGAGCAGGGGAGAGAACAGCCCCGGCAGGACCATGCACAGGATCGTGGCGCCAGCCGCCCCGTTGGAGCCGGTGAGCTCCTTGACCCAGATGCCGAACACCAGCATCAGCAGCATGTCGCCGATCATGCTCGCGGACTGCCCGGCGAACAGCAGCCGGAACTCACGATGACGGAAGACCGCGCGCATCACTTCTCCTCATGAGGGGTACTGGTGCTGGGGACGCCCCACGCGATCAGCCGGACGAGCCGCGCGCCCTCGGGGCGGGCCGCCGGGTCGAGGAACCGCTCGGCCTGCGGGGCGAGCACTTCGCTGATTCTCTTGCCAATCTCCTCCAGCTCGGCTGCGGTCAGCCACGCGAGGCTGGAGTTGCTGAATCCGGATTCCCGCCATCCGGCGGCCTCAGCCCGCCGGGCGGACAGCCAGTTGCTGAAGGCGTCGAGCTCCCGGCGATAGAGGACGCGTGTCGCCTCGTCACCGGCCAGCGCCAGCTCGGGGCTCTCCTCCGGGCTGCCGGTGCCCCAGCTCCGTGAGGCGAGCACCATCTGCCAGGGCCGCTGGCGGCCGGTGCCACCCGGAGCCTCCTCGATGAAGCCGTAACGCTGGAGCAGCCGGAGGTGCCACGAGCAGTTCGCCGGGCTCTCGCCGACCAGCTCCGCGAGCTGCGAAGCGGTCTGCGCACCATGCGCGACCAGCTCCTCCATCAACCGGATCCGAAGTGGATGGGCGAGGGCACGCAGCTCCCCGGGATCGGACACCTGCCGGTGCGGCACTGAGGTCATGCCAGCACCCTACAGTCGAAAGACTCCTTTCGAAAGACCCCTTTCCACTTTGTACCTGGCGGCAGGCAAACTTCCTTTCGTCGCTGGTCGTGCTCGGGCAGGATGCTGGTCATGTCTGTGCGTGCGCTGAGTTTCGGGGCAGTGGCGGAAGCCTACGAGCGGTTCCGGCCCGGGTATCCGGAGGAGATCTTCGACCTGGTGGCGGCCTACGCGGGGCGCCCGATCCGTACAGCGCTTGAGATCGGGGCCGGGACCGGGAAGGCGACCCGGTTGTTCAGTGGCCGGGGAGTCGAGGTCACCGCGACCGAGCCCGACGAGGCCATGCTCGCCGAGCTGCGCAAGCACGTACCGGCAGGTGTCAGGACCCTGCGCGCCACGTTCGAGGACCTGCCGCTGACTGAGCGATATGGACTCGTCTACGCGGCCGCCGCGCTGCACTGGACCCGCCCGGAAGGCCGCTGGACGCGGATGGCGGCCCTGCTGGAGCCCGGTGGCGTGGTGGCTTCGTTCGGCGGGCCGATCCGGCTGGCTGATCCGGCCGTCGAGCGGGCTGTCCAGGCTGCCCGTGCGCCGTACCTGGACACGGACGAGATCCCCTCGCCGGACGGCACGCCGCCGGAGCAGGAGATGCAGTGGCCAGGTACGGAGCTTGAGCGGTCCGAGTTGTTCACCGACGTGCGGCAGGTCGTGGCCGGGCGGCGCTGGACGATGAGCGCCGCCGGCTACGTGGGCATGCTCTCCACGGTCTCGGCGTACCTGGAGCTGGCGCCCGCCGACCGGGAACAGGTGTACACCCAGATCCTGCGGGCGTTGCCGGCGACCGTGGAGATCTTCGCCGACATCACCGCCCACCTCGCCCGCAGGACACGCCCTTGAGCGTTAGAAGTCCTCGTCCAGCGAGACGGTGCCCGCGACGGCTGTCTGGTACGCGGTGACCCGGCGCTCGAAGAAGTTGGCGAGTTCCTGAACGTCCTGGAGGGCCATGAACGGGAACGGGTTCGCCGAGCCGTAGCGGGCGGGCAGGCCGAGGCGGGCGAGCCGCTGGTCGGCGACGTACTCGAGGTATGAGCGCATGTCGGTGGCCGTCATGCCTGCCAGGCCCTCCCCGCACAGGTCGTGCGCGAACTGCATCTCGGCCTCGACGGCCTCCTCCAGCATCAGTACGACCTGCTTGCCGAGCTCGTCGTCGAAGAGGTCCGGCTCCTCGGCGCGCACGACGTCCACCACGGCGAACGCGAAGTCCATGTGCATCGACTCGTCGCGGAACACCCAGTTGGTGCCGGTGGCCAGCCCGTCGAGCAGGCCGCGCGACCGCAGCCAGTACACGTACGCGAAGGCTCCGTAGAAGAACAGCCCCTCGATGCACGCCGCGAAGCAGATCAGGTTGAGCAGGAAGGCGCGCCGCTCGTCCTTGGTCCGCAGCTCGTCCACCTTGGACAGTGAGTCGATCCAGCGGAAGCAGAACTGTGCCTTGGCCCGGATCGACGGGATGTGCTCGACGGCGGCGAAGGCCTCGGCCCGGTCGGCGTCGTCGGGCAGGTACGTGTCCAGCAGCGTCAGGTAGAACTGGACGTGCACCGCCTCCTCGAAGAGCTGGCGGGACAGGTACAGCCGGGCCTCGGGCGCGTTGATGTGCTTGTAGAGGTTGAGCACCAGGTTGTTGGCCACGATCGTGTCGCCGGTCGCGAAGAAGGCGACGAGCCGGTTGACCAGGTGCCGCTCGCCGGGGCTGAGCGTGGCGAGGTCGGGCAGGTCGGAGGCGAGGTCGACCTCCTCGACCGTCCACGTGTTGCGGATGCCGCCCCGGTAACGCTCGTAGAAGTCGGGGTAGCGCATCGGGCGCAGGGTCAGGTCAAGACCAGGGTTCAGCAGCATGCTGTGTTCCTTAGTTCGCTCGCGAGGCTCGCTCACTGGCACGCCTCGCAGATCTCGGGGTTTTCCAGGGAGCAGGCGATGACTTCGGCGTCTGCGACCGGGGCGGAGGACACGGTGGTCTGGGCGATCCGGGTGGCCGGGCGGGAGCGCAGGTAGTAGGTGGTCTTCAGGCCCGAGCGCCACGCGTAGGCGTACATCGAGGAGAGCTTGCCGATCGTCGGGGTCGCCATGAACAGGTTGAGCGACTGGCTCTGGTCGATGAACGGGGTGCGGGCGGCCGCGAGGTCGATCAGGGCCTTCTGGGGGAGCTCCCACGCCGTGCGGTACAAAATCTTGATGGGTTCGGGGATGTCGAGGTCCTGGACGGAGCCCTCGGCCCGGAGGATCGCGTCCCTGATCGCTGGCGTCCACAGGCCGAGCTTGGCCAGGTCCCGGACCAGATAGCGGTTGACCTGGAGGAACTCTCCGGACAGCGTCTCGCGCTTGAACACGTTGGACACCTGCGGCTCGATGCACTCGCCGCAGCCGGCGATGGACGCGATCGTCGCGGTCGGCGCGATGGCGACCATGAGCGAGTTGCGCAGGCCGTGCCGGGCGACCTGCTCCCGGACAGCTGCCCAGCGCTCGCCGAGGGTGACGGCGGGGAAGTGGTCCGGGTGCAGCATGCCGGCGGCGGCACGCGTGTCCTGATAGGCCGGATGCGGGCCGTGCTGGGCGGCCAGGGCCGCCGAGGTCTCGTACGCCGCCAGCGAGATCTCCTCGGAGATCCGGGTCGACAGTGCCAGGGCCTCTGGCGAGTCGAAGGGCAGGCGGAGCGTGAAGAACACGTCGGCCAGGCCCATCATGCCCAGCCCGATCGGCCGCCACCGCTGGTTCGTCGCGGCGGCCTCGGCGGTCGGGTAGTAGGTCAGGTCGATCGTCCGGTCGAGGAAGCGGACAGCTGTGCGGGTCGTGGCGCGCAGCGCGTCCCAGTCGACGCCGTCGGCGGTGCAGTGCTGGGCCAGATTGATCGAGCCGAGATTGCAGACCGCCGTCTCGCCGTCGCTGGTCACCTCCAGGATCTCGGTGCAGAGATTCGACAGGTGTACGACGTTCTCGGGCCGGGCGGTCTGGTTGCAGGTCCGGTTGGCCTGGTCCTTGAAGGTCATCCAGCCGTTACCGGTCTGCGCCAGCGTGCGCATCATCCGGCCGTAGAGATCGCGCGCCGGTACCTGCTTCTCCGCGAGCCCGGCGGCCTCTGCGGCCAGGTACGCCGCGTCGAAGGCCTCGCCCCACAGGTCGGTCAGCTGCGGGACGGCCTTCGGGTCGAACAGCGACCAGCCCCCGTCCGCCTCGACCCGGCGCATGAACTCGTCCGGTACCCAGTTGGCCAGGTGCAGGTTGTGGGTCCGCCGGTTCTCGTCGCCGGTCGAGTCGCGCAGCTCCAGGAACTCCTCGATGTCCGCGTGCCACGTCTCCAGGTACACGCAGGCCGCGCCCTTGCGCCGACCGCCCTGGTTGACGGCGGCCACGCTCGCGTCGAACGTGCGCAGCCACGGCACGATGCCGTTGGAGTGCCCGTTGGTGCCCCGGATCAGCGAACCGCGCGACCGGACCCGCGACCACGAGATGCCGATCCCGCCCGCGTACTTCGACAGCCGGGCCACCTGGCTGTACCGGTCGTAGATCGACTCCAGCTCGTCGCGCGGCGAGTCCAGCAGGAAGCAGCTGGACAGCTGGGGGCGGCGGGTACCGGAGTTGAACAGGGTCGGCGAGCTCGGCAGGTAGGCCAGGCGGCTCATCAGCCCGTACAGCTCGCCGGCCTCAGCCGGGGTCTGCGACAGGCCGGCGGCGACCCTGAGCAGGAAGAACTGGGGAGTCTCCAGCACCTTGCGGGTCTCGGGATGCCGGAGGAGGTAGCGGTCGTAGACGGTCCGCAGCCCGAAGTACTCGAACCGGTTGTCGGCCGCGCCGTCCACGATGGCGTTCAGCTCGTCGCCGTGGTCCTTGGCGAACCTGGCCAGCTCACCGGACAGCAGCCCGGCCGAGTACGCGGCCTCCACCGACTCGGTGAACGTGGCGAAGCCGGCCTCCTCCGCGATGTGCGCGGCGAGCAGGCGGGCGGCCAGCTTCGAGTACGCGGGCTCCTCGGCGACCAGTGCGGCAGCCGTCTCGATCGCCCGCAGCCGCAGCTCGGCCGGGGTCGCGCCGGGCCAGGTGCTGGGCAGGACCCGCGCCGGGTCCACGCTGGTGAGCCCTTCGGCGGCCAGCTCGGCCGCGGCCTGCCTGAGCTGGTCCTCCAGCTCGTCGTCCAGTACTACGCTCATCGCTCTCCCCACCCGGATCCACACGGTCTCGTGCGGGCTGTGTCCTGGGCAGGAGGCATCGGCGGGCACGCGCGCAAGGGCAGGCTGCGCGCCCGTCTCAGCCGAGGCCCACCCGCGAGGCCCGCCGACCAGCGCGCACCGGCGGCGCGCGCTATCGCTGGCAGGTCTTCGGACTCACGGGCGCCTGGCGCACTCCTACTGGCCGTCGCTTCCCAGGCTGTTCACCCAGTGCTTGTTGACGGCTGTCGTTCCCGTTCACCGCTGCGGGGCAGTCCCGGAGTCACACCGGGGTTCCCTCTTGCCGCACTCTCGTGCACCAGCAACGCGGCAACACTACATGTGGGGGTGGTCGGACGCAAAGACACTGTGTGTAGGGGTGTCGTGGCCGGGCATCGTCCGAATCGGACGACGCCCGGCGCGGTCAGCTGGCCAGGGCCACAGTGGCTGCCGGGGTCCGGGGAGCCGCGTCGTCCGCCCGCCAGCGCAGCGCGAGCCAGCCGATCACGAGGGTGCAGGAGATCTCGATGACGCTGAAGAACACGTAGTACCCGGTGGGGGTGCCGGTGAACAGCGTGAGGGACTGGACGATCGTCATGACGGCCGCAGCCGTGACGTTGGCCCACCGGTTGAGCCCGTGCCGGGTGACCAGCCGGGCGGCCACGGCCATCGCGATCGGGATCTCCACCAGCGCCGAGGCGGCGAGCAGGAACCCGGCCGAGATGTCCATGCCCCCGACGTGCCCGGTGAGGAACTGGCCGAGCATCCGCGAGTCCATCAGTGTGACGACATCGCAGTACAGGTAATTGAGGGAAGCGAATATCCAGAGGGTGGAGAGGATGGCTCTCGTGCTGTTCATTGCTCACTCCAGCGTGGGGCGCAAGGCTCGGAACTCCTGGCTTACTTAGTAAGCTGGCTTACGATGTAAGCCTACGCCTCGCGTTCGATCTGTCAAGGTCACCGCCCGGCGTCTCGGGTACGGTCAGGGCTCGCACGGTGAGGGGGACTGGGAGCGATGGCACGAAACGAGCAGCGGCAGCCGCTGAGCGCCGCCCGGGTGCTCGGCGCGGCCCTGGCGATCGCCGACGCCTCCGGTACCGAGGCGCTGACCATGCGGCGGCTCGGCCAGGAGCTGGGCGTCGAGGCGATGTCGCTGTACAAGCACGTGGCGGGCAAGGACGCGGTGCTCGCCGGCATCGCGGACCTGGTGGTCGGGGAGATCGCCCTGCCGTCGCCCGGCGAGGAGTGGAAGGCCGCCATGCGGCACCGGGCCGTCTCGGCCCACGAGGTCCTGATGCGCCACCCGTGGGCGGCCAGGCTGCTGATGTCGCGGGTCAACGTGGGCCCGGCGATGCTGCGCTATGTGGACTCCACGATCGGCACGCTCCGCGAGGCCGGCTTCGGCGTCGAGCTGGCCGACCGGGCGTGGAACGCGATGGACAGCCACATCTACGGCTTCACCCTGCAACGGCTTACGTTCCCGTTCGAGCCGCAGGAGTACGCGGGGGTGGCGGAGACCCACCTGCCGCTGCTGGAGGCCGGGGAGTACCCGCACCTGGGGGAGATGGCCGGGGCGGTCATGTCCGGCTCGTACGACGGCGCGCCGGACTTCACGTTCGGGCTCGACCTGATCCTCGACGGGCTCGAACGGCTGCTGGGGGAACGCCGTGGCCCGGCACGGCGGGTGAGGTAGCCGGGCCACGACTGCTCTGGGTGTTCCTCGCGGGTCAGATCACGTACGCCCGCTCGCCGTAGTTCTCGGCGCCCCACCTGTTGGTCCAGTCGAAGGTCTTCTTCGTTCCACTCGGGCACGCGCGGGGGGTGGTGTCGTAGTAGTACAGGTCCCAGTCGAGGTTGTACCAGCCGACCTGGAAGTACGCGCACTTGTTGTCGGCCTTGGTGTCCTGGACCTCGCCCCAGACCTGGGTCACAGTGTTGCTGGAGTCCTTGCACTTGTAGCCCTTCACGGTCACGCCGACGTCCGCGATCGAGAAGTAGTAGCACCCGGCCGCGGCCAGGGTCCCGTTGTGTGACGGGGGCGGGGCGGCGTGCGCGGGGGAGGCCAGGCTGGCCACGCTCAGCGCGCCCAGTGCCGCCGAGGCGGCCAGGATCTTCTTGAGCTTCATGCCGTGCCCTTCTGTTGTTCAGCGGGTACGGCGGAAGCTTCGCAGGGGGCGGTACAGCGTCAGTACAGTTCGGACAGTCAGGACTGGATCACGGCAAGTAGCCGGTGACCACAGTGGACAGATCGAGCTGCCGGGCCTCCGCGACCACCTGAGCGGAACGGCTGCCGAGGGCCGCCAGCGCCGCCGCCCGCGTCGCGGCCCGGTCGTCCTGGCGTACCGGGCTGACGGCGGTCAGGTCGTGCCGGAGCCATGCGCGGCTGGTGACTTCGAGGACGCGCAGGGCCGTGGCGGGCTCGCCGTCCTCTGCTTCGAGGCCGGCGAGTCCTTCGAGGACTTCGAGCTGGCCGGGTACGAGACCCAGTTCCGTGAAGAGTTTCAGGCTCTCGCGGTAGAGGGCGCGGGCGGCGGGCCGGTCGCCGAGGATCCGGGTCACCATCGCCAGGTTGCTGGCCGCTGCGGCTTCCGCGCCTGGTTCAGCGATGGCGGCGAGCCGGCGGCGCGCGCCGGCGAGCTGGGTGGCGGCCTCGGCGGGGCGGCCCAGCCCGATCAGCGCGAGGCCCAGCGGGTTCAGGGTCGCGGCGCTGCGGAACTCGTCACCGGCGGCTTCCGTGATCTGCCGGCACTCCTCCGCGTACGCGAGAGCCGCCGGATAGTCCCGCTGCGCCAGTGCCGTCCACGCGACCCCGTTGAGCGCCCCGGCCAGCGCGAGAGGTTCGCCGAGGTCGCGGTACGCGGCGGCGGATCTCTCACCCAGCTCCCGGGACCGGCCGAGGTCACCGGCCGGGCGGCTCAGGCTCGCGGCGGCCCGCAGGGCACGGGCGCGCAGCTCAGCCGGCACGGCCGCGTGGCTCGCCGTGGCCTGCTGGAGCCAGCCGAGCGCTTCCGTGCCCAGCCCGTGGTCGCCCCAGAACCACCACAGCGAGGCGGAGATCCGCAGCGCGACAGCGAGATCGCCGCCCGGGCCGAGCGCCCAGGCCATCGCCGCCCGCAGGTTCGGCAGCTCGGCCCGCAGCTGCCGGAGCCGGGCACCGTCCGAACTGGACCGCGCCGCCTCCTCGGCCAGCTCGGCACACCACCGGGCATGCCGCTCCCGGCGCCCATCCTGATGCGCGGCCCCGGCCGGCTCGGCTGCGTACTCCCGGATCAGTTCCAGCATCCCGAACCTCGGGCCGTCCGCCAGGAAGCTCACGGTGAGCATCGACTGGTCGGTGAGGCGTTCGAGTACGGGGTGCTCCAGGCCGGCCACCTCCCTGGCCGCCTCGGCCGTGAACCCACCGGCGAACACGGCCAGCCTGGCCATCGCCGTCCGCTCCTGCGGGGTGAGCAGCCCGAAGCTCCAGCCGATCGCTGCCCGCATCGTCCGGTGCCTGCCGGGCGTGGTCCGCGACCGCACGTCACTCATGTCGAGCCGCTCGTCGAGGCCGGTGGCGATCTGGGTGAGGGAACGGGTCCGCAGCTGCGCGGCGGCCAGCTCGATCGCGAGCGGCAACCCGTCGAGGCGCTGGCACAGGTGTACCGCAGCCGGCAGGTTCCCGCCGTCCACAGTGAACCCTCGCCGGGCCGCAGCGCCCCGGTCCGCCAGCAGCCGCACGGCCTCGCTGGTGATCGCGAGCCCCGCCGGGTCGCCAGGCCCCGGTACGGCGAGGCCGGCCAGCGGCCACACCACCTCGCCGTCCACGCCGAGCGGTTCGCGGCTGGTGGCGAGGACGCGGAGCCCCGTGCAGCGCGCCAGCAGCCAGGCGGCCAGTCCCGCTGCCTCGCCGATCACGTGCTCGCAGTTGTCGAGGATCAGCAGCGCCCGGGCCGCGTACAGCTCGGCTGCGACACAGTCCAGCACGGACTGCCCCGGCCGGGGGCGCGCCGCGAGGGCGGAGGCGACCCGGCTGGCGACCTCACCCGGCCGGGTACTGGCCAGCTCGGCCACCGTCACGCCGTCCGGGTGGCTGGTCGCGGTGTCCCGGGCGAGTTCGAGAGCGAGCCGGGTCTTGCCGACCCCGCCCGGCCCGGTGACCGTGAGCAGCCTGGCCACGCCGAGCCGCCCGGCCATCGCCTCCAGCTCGGCGCGCCGCCCGACGAACCGGCTCGCCGGGGCGGGCACGGCTGCGGGCGGGTCGAGGGTGGGATCGCGCCGCTCGATGGCCGCCGCGAGCTCGGCGATGCCGGGGCGGTGATCGCCGCCAGCCAACGCCAGTGCCTCGGCCGGCCGGCCGGAGCGGTGCAGCGCGAGCATGACGAGGCGGGTGAGGCGCTCGCGTTCCGGGTACTGGCCGGCCAGGCCTGGCAGCTCGGCGGCCACAGCCGCGTGCCGCCCGAGGGCCAGCTCGGCCTCTGCCCAGTCCTCGGTCGCGCTGAGCCGCAGCCCGGCCAGCCGGATCCGCTCGGCTTCGACGTCCGGCCCGCCGTCCACCTCGGAGTACGGCTCGCCGCGCCACAGTGCCAGGGCCGCGGCGAGGGCCGTGGCGGCACTGGCCGGGCGGGTGGCCACGTCCTGCCGGGCCGCCGCGACCTGCGCCGCGAAGCTGGCCGCGTCGACCGAGGTGGGCGCGACCTCCAGCTGGTACCCGGAAATGGTGGTTTTCAGGCAGTCACCCAGCACCTTCCGCAAGGCGGAAACGTGCACCTGGAGTGCTGTGCTGGCCGTGGCGGGCGGCTCGGAACCCCAGATCTCGCCGATCAGGTGCCCGGCGGTGACCGGCCGCCCGGCGTGGGCCAGGAGGGTGGCCAGCAGCGCGCGAGGCCGTGGCCCGCCGATCCGCACCGGTTCACCGCCCCGGGTGACCGTCAGCGGCCCGAGCACCCCGAACAGCAGCATCCCGCCAACCACCTTTAGCCGGTCTTTAGCGTGCCCGGCGACGCTGGGGGAGCGAACCGGGAAGTACGCCCGGAAAGTCTAGACCCGACATGTTGAGGGGTTGTCATGCCTGCCGCCACCACGAAGCTCGTCCTGGGTGCCGCCGCGCTGCTCGCGCTGACCGGCACGACCGCATGCGGCGCGCTGGCCAGGAAGTCCCCGCCTGCCGCCGCGACCCCCGCGACGACAGCCGACACCCCGGCCCCGGCCCGTCCCGCACCGACCGGCACGCACAGCCGCGCGGCCGGCCAGGACTTCTGCGCGCTCTACGCGAACGAGGAGGACCTGCTGATGAAGATCGCGAAGAAGGCGGACGGGCTCGGCGCCGGGGTGGACAAGGAGGACGCGAAGGAGAAGCTGCGTGCCTTCCAGGCCGTCTCGCCGGCCGAGATCCGCAACGACGTGACGGTCGTCGTGACCCTCGACATCGACCTGATCGACGGGAAGTCAGGTGCGGCTGCCCGCGCCGACTCCAAGGAGGTCCACTCGGCGATCAGCCACATCGAGACGTGGACAAGGCAGAACTGCAAATGAGCGCCGACTATGGCCAGAGCGCGCGCCGTGACCGGTGGCTGATCCTCGCTGCCGCGGCCTGCGTGCTGCTGGCAGCCGCTGGTCTGGCCTTGCCGGCCGCTGGCATCGCTCCGGGTGCTGCCGCGCTTTTTCTTCTCGTACCGGTGGGGATCGGCTTCCGCGTCCTGCTGACCTGGGCGGCCCGCCAGTCCTCACCGGCCAGGCGTGCGAAGGTCCTCGGCGTCGTCACCTGGGCCGGGCTGGCCGTCTCTGCGGTCGCGGCGCTGGCGATGCTGCCGTCGATCACGCAGGCGGCCGGGTTCGGCACGTTCCTGGCCGACCTGCTCGGGCACGCGTGGCCGATCGGGGTGCTGACCCTGGTCACCGGGGGAGTGCGGACGTTGCCGTGGCGGACCTTCGCCGGGGCCGGGCTGACCGGGTTCCTCGGCCTGACCGCCCTGTCGCGGCTGGCAGGCGAGCCGGTGATCGCGCTGCTCGGGCGGGACAACCCGCTGGCGATCGCCGTCTGGGTGCCACTCACCGAGGAGATCATCAAAGCCCTTCCGGTACTGGTACTGGCGCTCCTGGCCGCCCGCCGCCGCGACCACCGCCCGTCAGCCGCAGACCTCGTGCTTCTCGCGGCCTGGACCGGCGCCGGCTTCGCCCTGTACGAGGACGCGCTGTTCGGCCGGGGCGCGCTCGACCCGGCGGACGGCTTCCCGCTGTCCCTGCTCGTACCGGGCGCCGGCGTCCACCACGTCTGGGGCGTGAGCATGATGGCCGCCGGTCACCTCGTCTACACCGGACTGGCCGGCCTCGGTATCGCCGTCGGCGTCCTCTACCGGCGCCGGCACCGGCTGGCCTGGCTGGCCCTCCCGGTCGCGCTCGCGATCGCGGCCGGAGAGCACGCCGCCGTGAACGGGCTCTACGTCCTGGACCCGGCCGTCATGCGGGCCGCCCGGCTGCCGTTCCTTGGCGGCTGGCTGGCCTCGATCGTGCTCGTCGGCGGGACGCTCGCCCTCGTCGCGTACGAGTGGTTGCGGGTGAACAGGTCCGCACGTGGCTGGTTCTTCTCAGAACCGGCCGAGCTGGCCCGACGTTCCGCCAGCCTCGCGACCCTCCAGAAAGGACGGACGCCGTGATCACCGACCTGCTGCTGTGGTGCGCGAGCTGCGTCCAGGACGGGACAGCCGTACCCGTCGTCTACGGAACAGCGGCCGGTGGAGCCGCGGCCCTCGCCACAGCCGGCGGCTGGATGAACGCCGGGGCCGGCCCGGAGGTCCCGTACGCCGACGAGGTCGCGGCCAGCCCGCCGAAGTTCGACCGGCTGCCGATGCCGGAAGGCGGCTGGTCCAGCCCCGACGGCACACACCGGCACTTCCCCGGCCTGCCAGCCCGGCACACCCCGGGCGGCGACCCGCTCCCGCCGACGAAGTCGCTGGACGAGTACGACATCGGCGACAGCAAGATAATCCGCGTCTACGGCGACGGCGAGATCCACGGCATCGACCGGGCACAGGAAGCCTGGCGGTACTACCCGCCCGGCGCGGTCGGCCCCGACGGCCGGGTCTGGGACACGCCCACCGTCTACAAGCCGAACAAGGAGATGACCGGGCTCGAAGCCCACCCGGGCGCGACCGTCGAGTACGGCCCCGACGGCAGGCCGGTCAACGTGCACATCCCGCCCAGCTCCCGGGCTCCGGACGGCGCCCCGCCGACCACGCCGTGGCCGGTCGATCCGGGGCCGCTGCTCCCGCCGGGTACCCCGCTGCCGAAGGGCGAGCCGGACCCGTGGCTGATCTGAGAAGACCCGGGTGAGCTGGCCGGGCACATGGGAGGAACCATCGGCCAGCTCACCCGCCCCCGATCAGGGCAGGCGCACTACTTCAGCCGCCCGAAGTCGACCATCGCGTAGGGGCTGGTTTCCGACCAGTCCGGCGTCCGCCAGCAGAGGAGCGGCACCGTCGCGTTGTCACCGGGGTTCCAGGTGAAGTCCCCCGACTGCTTCGGGTCCGGCGAGCCTGCCAGGCCGACCTTGCCGGTCTGGAGGTCCCACACCACAAGATCGCTGTCGCGCGGCTGGGTGCCGCGCAGGACAGAACCGAACAGGTACCGGTCGGCCACGATCTGCCTCCCGCCAGGGATGCTCATGCCCTCCTGGAGGCCGGAGCCGTCCGAGCGCATGATGAAGGTGCTCTTGTCCTCACGCCACCCCGAGCACCAGCCCGGCGAGCAGTGCATCTCCGCCATCCTCGCCCCGGGGGGTGGCTGAACAGCCTTGTGCGCGCCGGTCTCGAGATTGCGGAGAAAAGCCGGGCCGGGGTTGTCGCGGTCCATCTCCTTCGTGATCCACGGCCAGTTCGTCAGCTCCCAGCCCTTCGAGTCCGGTACGAGGGCGGGAGAGCCACCGGTCAGTGGTGCCGTCCACACCCCGTCCTCACCGTCTGGTCCGGCGGTCACCCGCACGGCCCACGCGACCCGGCCACCGGCGACGACCAGGCCATCCACATTGAGTGATCTGCTGGGCTCCGCGGAGCCTGTCGCGTACTCGGTCACCTTGCGCGGCGTACCGCCAGCCGCAGGCACCACCCAGACTGCGGTGTGCATGCTGGTGGTTGTCGCGTAGGCGAGATAACCGTCGCCTGCCGTGACACGCGATATGCCGGAGAGGTCATCTCCCTGCACCTTCGCGTCCACCACCCGCCGGGTCGTACCTGCAGCCGTGTCGAAGACGAGCAGCTCGCCGCTGCTGCCCGGGATGGTGGGAGTCCCGCCGACCCGGATGACGACCCACTTGGTGGCGTCGATGGCGGCCTTGGGGTAGTACTTGCCGCCGTCCGGGAGTGTGGCAGGCAGCTGCTTGAGCGAACCCGGCCAGACCTGCTCCCACGGCATCGGCGTCGTGACCGTGACAGCCTTCGCCGGGCTGGCGGCCGCCGACGGCCCTGCGGAGGGCCCCGCACTCGGGGAGCGATCACCGTCGCTACTGACCATAGTGGACGCGATGACCACACCCGCTGCAACCAGCGCCGCCAGGCTCCCCGTGGCCGTCCTTCCGGCCGCCCGGCGCCGGCGGTACCGCTGCTCCACCGCTGCCCGCAGGCCGGGTTCCGGCTTGGGAGCCAGCTCCTCCGCAGAGCCGAAAGCGGCCCTGATCTCCTTCTCCGTGCTCATGGTCATGCCGTCCCCTCCAGTGACGCGGCCGCCAGCCGCGGATCGACACGTAACTTGGCCAGCGCGCGAGACGCCTGGCTGCGGACGGTGACCGCCGAGATGCCCAGTGCTTCCGCGATCTCCTGATCGGGACGGTCCTCGTAGTACCGGAGCACGAGAATCACGCGCTGCCGGGCCGGCAGCGTTTCCATCGCCCGCCACAGGTCACCGCCGGCCTGGGCCGGATGGGCCACGACCGGCCGCTCCGGTACCGACGCCGCCAGCCACTCCCTGCGCTTGCGCCGCCACCACGAGACGTGCAGCCGGACCATCGTCGTCCGCACGTACCCCTCGGGGCTGGTGTCCCTGCGCACCCGGTGCCAGGCCCCCCGCAGCCGGGCCAGTGCCTCCTGGGTCAGGTCGGCCGCGTCGTGCGCGTTGCCGGTCAGCACGTACGCGTAGCGCAGCAGGGCTGCCGAACGCTCGCGGAAGAACTCCTCGAATCCATCGGATGCCTTCTGGTTCATCTGTCTGCTCACCTCCGGCTACCAAGTACGCGCGAGCGCCCTGGACTGTTGCACGTCCCGCGAACTTCTTGCCGGCGGGCCGGGTGGGTGGTAGGTTGTTCTCAGTTCGAGTAATACTCAACCTGAGAACAACATGGGCGGAGGCAGGGATGACCACGGAACGGGAGTTCCTGGACGGCTACGACCCGCGGGAGTTCCCGCCGGTCGCGGTCACCGTCGACGTGGTGACCCTGACCGTCCGGGATGGAGTCCTGCACGTCCTGCTCGTCGACCGGGCACAGCACCCGTTCGCCGGGCGGCGGGCGCTGCCCGGCGGATTCGTCAGGGAGTCAGAGACCCTGGCGGAGGCCGCCATGCGCGAGCTGGCGGAGGAGACCGGCCTGCGGCCCGGAGAGGGCCAGCTCGGCGCCGTCCACCTCGAACAGCTCGCCAGTTACGGCGACCCCGGCCGCGACCCCAGGATGCGGGTGATCTCGGTGGCGTACCTGGCCTTCGCGCCCAGCCTGCCCGACCCGCGAGCGGGCGGCGACGCGGCGGGCGCTGCCTGGGTGCCGGTGAGCGAGGCGGCAGGCCTGGCCTTCGACCACGACGCGATCCTCGCGGCCGGGCTCGACCGGGCCAGGGCCAAGCTGGAGTACACCCCGCTGGCCACGGCCTTCGTCCCGGCGGAGTTCACGATCAGTGAGCTGCGCGCGGTGTACGCGGCCGTGTGGGGCGAGGACCTGCATCCCGGCAACTTCCACCGCAAGGTCCTGTCGGTGCCCGGCTTCGTGGAGAGCACCGGCGAGACGGCCAGCCGGGGCGGGGAGCGGGGCGGGCCACGCGCCAGGCTGTACCGGGCAGGCGACGCCCGCCTCCTGCACCCGGCTCTCCTGCGACCGGCCAGAGAGGACGGTGTCCGGTGACCACGTTCGCCGGCGCGCTCGCCGAGCTGTACGCCGCGAAGTCCCCAGCGGACCTGTTCGCGGGTCCCAGGGACTACCACCGGCTCGCCAGGCTCCTGCACCCCGACGCGGCCCCGCCAGCGCGGGCGGTCGTCGCGGCCGACGCGTTCGCCCGGCTGGCCGCGCTGTGGGCCGAGTACCAGGGCAGGCCGGTGTCCGGTCAGACGATCACTACCAGCCGGCACACGTACCGGCTCAACGGCCAGATCGCGACCGGCGACATCGCCAACCTGTTCAGCGTCACGTACGCGGGCACCCGGGCGATCCTCAAGCTGCCCCGCCGCCCGGCCGACAACGACCTGATGGCCAGGGAGGCCACGGCCCTGGCACAGCTCGCCAGGGACGGCGACCCGGAGTACCGTGCCTACATCCCGCGCCTGGTCGAGACGTTCGAGCAGGAGGATCCCGCGACCGGGGCGCGGCGGGCGGCCAACGTCCTGTCGGAGTACCCGGGGATGGTCACGCTCGCCCGGGTCGCCGAGGCCTACCCGGACGGGGTGGACCCGCGTGACGTGGCGTGGATGTGGCGGCGGGTGCTGGTCGCGCTCGGGTACGCCCACCGGGCCGGGGTCGTGCACGGGGCCGTCCTGCCAGAGCACATCCTCATCCACCCAGCGGAGCACGGCCTGATGCTGGTCGACTGGTGCTACTCGGTGACCACACAGGACAGTCCCGTCCCCGCGATGGTCGCCCGGCACCGCGACATGTACCCGCCCGAGGTGCCGGCCAGGCAGCCAGCCACCCCGGCCACCGACATCTACCTGGCGACAGCCTGCATGCGTGCGCTGATGGGCTCCCGGGCGCATCCGCGGCTTGCCAGGTTCGCTGACGGCTGCACGCTGCCGCAGCCGCGCCGCCGCCCGCAGGACGCGTGGCGGCTGCTCACCGAGTTCGACGAACTCCTCGAAAACCTGTACGGACCCCGTACCTTCCGCCCGTTCACCGTGCCGCGGTGAGCGGGGCCAACCCCCGAAGGAGGCACCATCATGGGTAGCGGACGCTGGTCCACCGATGTGTACGCGGCAGCCAAGAGCTACCGCAAGGCCACCGGCAAGAGCGCATTCGACTACAGCGACAGCGGGGCGCGCACCGTGCACCCGCGCCTCGACCCGCACGGCGTGGCGGCC
Source organism: Longispora albida DSM 44784 (assembly GCF_000379825.1). Lineage (GTDB taxonomy): Bacteria > Actinomycetota > Actinomycetes > Mycobacteriales > Micromonosporaceae > Longispora > Longispora albida. Next base: position 712,397 of record NZ_KB903814.1, on the reverse strand, counting down.
AGGGAGAGCCGGGACAGCGACGAGCACCCGCGTTCCACCCCGATCGCCGTCCTCTTCGACGTGACCGGCTCGATGGGTCACGTGCCGCGCGTCCTCCAGGCCAAGCTGCCGGAACTCTTCGGCCTGCTGCTCCGCAAGGGGTACTGCACCGACCCGCAGATCATGTTCGGCGCGGTGGGCGACGCGACCTGTGACGCCGTCCCGCTCCAGGCCGGCCAGTTCGAGTCGGACAACCGGATGGACGAGGACCTGGCCAGCATCGTGCTGGAGGGCGGTGGCGGCGGCCAGCGCACCGAGTCCTACGAGCTCGCGATGTACTTCATGGCCCGCCACACCAGCCTCGACTCCTACACCAAGCGCGGCAGGCGCGGCTACCTCTTCCTGATCGGCGACGAGCTGCCGTACGCGGCGGTCAAGCCGAAGGAGGTGAAGAAGGTGATCGGCGACAAGCTCGACGAGCCGATCCCGGTCGCGGCGATCGTCGCGGAACTCAAGCGCCAGTACGAGGTCTACTACATCCTCCCCACCGGCAGCGCCTACGCCGGAGACAGCGAGATCCTGGACCACTGGCGCGGCCTGCTCGGCCAGAACGTGATCCAGCTCGACGACCTGGACGCGGCCTGCGAGACGATCGCGCTGACCATCGGCCTGGCCGAGGAGGCCATCGACCTCGCGGCCGGACTGGACGACCTGGCCGAGGCCGGTTCCTCGGCTGGTGAGGTGGTGGGCAGGGCGCTGGCCACCATCGGGTCCTCCCGGGGCACCGTGGTCCACGGCGGGCTGCGGCCCGCGGACCTCGACGGCCCGGACGACGGCACGGTCCGGCTGTGACCGGGGCGGCGGCGGTGCGCCGGGCAGCACGCACGGGAGGGCGCGGAGCCCGGCACACCGTCGTCGCCGACCTCGGCTACGGCGACGCGGGGAAGGGGACCGTGGTGGACGCGCTCAGTGCTGACGGGGGGCTGAGCGCTGTCATCCGGTTCAACGGGGGTGCGCAGGCAGCGCACAACGTGGTCACCGGCGACGGACGGCACCACACCTTCTCCCAGTTCGGGTCGGGAAGCTTCCACGGTGTACCCACACACCTGTCCCGGCACGTCGTGGCAGACCCGCTGGCCCTGGCCGCCGAGGCGGAGCACCTGGCCTCGGCCGGTGTTCCAGATCCGTTCCGCCTGATCACAGTGGACGGTGAGGCGCTGCTCGCGACCGTGTGGCACCGGGCGGCCAACCAGGAAAGGGAACGCCGGCGCGGGGCGGGCCGCCACGGCTCCTGCGGGATGGGCATCGGGGAGACGATGGCGTACGCGCTGGCCAACCCCGACGCGCCCCGCGTCGCCGACACCCTGTCCCCAGCGGTACTCCGCCGGAAGCTCACCGCCGTCCGCGACCGGTTCGCCGACGAGCTGGGGGAGCTGGGCACGCCGCCGCTCGACGACGTCGTGGACGTTCTGACGGCCTTCGCCGACACGGTGTCGATTGTGGACGGACAGTCGGCCGTCCGGCGGCTGCTCGGCTCCGGCCCGTGTGTCTTCGAAGGCGCACAGGGCGTCCTGCTCGACGAGTGGTACGGCTGGCACCCCTACACGACCTGGTCGACGACCACCTTCGCGAACGCGGAGGAGCTGCTGGCCGAGGCCGGCCACGAGGCCTGCCGGCTGGGCGTCGTCCGCACCTACACCACCCGGCACGGGGCTGGCCCGCTCGTCACCGAGGACGCCGCGCTCACGGCCGCGCTCCCCGACCCGCACAACGGCACCGGGCTGTGGCAGGGCGCCTTCCGGGCGGGACACTTCGACGCGGTCGCGCACCGGTACGCCGTGGAGGTCGCCGGGGGCGTCGACGGCCTCGCGATCACCCACCTCGACATCCCGGCCCGCCTCGCCTCCCGTGCCGGGGGGCCGTCGCTGGCGATCTGCACGTCCTACGCGGACGGCTGGGACAGGATCATCCCCGGTACCCGGGGCGACCTGGCCTACCAGGAAGAACTCGCCACCCGGCTGGCGGCGGCCAGCCCCGGTACCCTCGAACGCCCCGGGCACGCCGGTGACTTCGCAGCCGCGATCTCCGGGCTGCTCGGCGCACCCGTCGCTCTCGAATCCCACGGCCCCCGTGCCGCCGACAAGATCCGCCGCGCCTAGCCGTTCTTCTTGATCACGTTGCCGGAGCGGTCGTACAAGGTGTGTTCGCCGATCGTGTTGGGGGCGCGGTCGGGCAGGTCCACCTTGACCCACAGCAACGCCACGCCCGGCACCCCCGAGCAGTGGCCGATGGTCATGTCCCAGGTACGCCCGGCTGCCTCCACCGTCGCCCGGCCGACATCAGCGACCGCTATGCCCACGGTCACCCCGCGATGCCCGCTGCTGCTCAGCGAAGCGTCCCCGGGTAAGAACTCACCTGTCCAGGTTGCCGTGGACGCCACACTGATGTCCGCAGTGACCTGGTTCTGCTCGCCCTCGAACAGGGTCAGCTCACCCTTCGCAGTCCGGCCCATCCACACCATCAGCCTGCCCTTGTCAGTGGTGATGCCCGTGTCGATCGGGTCACACAACTGGCGAGACGCCCCAGCGCTACCGGATATATGGGGTGGATCGGACGCACGGGGCGTGGTGGCGGGCGACTGGTTCCCGGAGACGGCCCGGCCGCTCCCGGAGGGGCCTGCGACCTCCCCGGGCTGGCGCGAGGACCACACTCCCCATCCGATCGCTCCCGCGACCGTGATCAGGGCGGCGGCCCCCGCCACAACTCCCAGCCTGTTCGACTGACGCATCCGATCCCCCGTGACCCTCGTGCATGTCCCGGCATGGTCGCACACCCGGCTCCAGGCCCCTGACCAGGCCTAATGTGGTTTGAGCCCGGTCACCTCGGCGATCAGCTCGAAGGACCGGGCCCGGTCCTCCAGGTCGTAGACCAGGGTGGTCAGCATCAGCTCGTCGGCGGCCGTCCGGTCGCGCAGGTCGCCGAGCTGCCGCAGGACGGTCTCCGGCGAGCCGATCGCCTGGCCCTCCCTGCGGGCGGCGACGAACTCGCGCTCGGCGTCGCTGTACGGATACGCGGCGGCGTCCTCCGGAGTGGACAGTGGCTCCAGCCGCCCGGACCGCAGGTTCAGGAAGCCCAGCCCGCTCGGGCCGGCCAGCCACTCGGCCCGCTCGTCGGTCTCGGCGCAGATCGCGTTGACCGCGACCATCGCGTAGGGCTCGGACAGCCAGCGCGAGGGGCGGAAATGAGCCCGGTACAGCTCCAGGGCCGGCTCGGTGTTGTGCGCGCTGAAGTGGTGGGCGAAGGAGAACGGCAGGCCCAGCGTCCCGGCGAGCTGCGCGCTGAATCCACTCGACCCGAGCAGCCAGACGGCTGGCAGGTCGCCACGGCCGGGCGTGGCCGTCGTCCGCTGCGCCGGGTCCTCGCCGGTGAAGTAGCTGATCAGGTCGGCCAGCTCCTCGGGAAAGGCCTCGGCGGACAGGCCGGCCATCGTCCGGCGCAGGGCGAAGGCCGTGAGCTGGTCGGTGCCAGGTGCCCGGCCGATACCCAGGTCGATCCGGCCGGGGTGCAGGGCTTCGAGGGTGCCGAACTGCTCGGCGACGACCAGCGGCGCGTGGTTGGGCAGCATCACCCCGCCGGAGCCGAGCCGGATCTGGCTGGTGGCGCTGCCGAGGTGGGCGAGCAGCACCGCCGGAGAGGAGCTGGCGATCGCTGGCATGTTGTGGTGCTCGGCCACCCAGAACCGGTGGTAGCCGAGCGCTTCGGTTCTCCGGGCGAGCTCGGTCGTGTTCCGCAGGGCGTCGCCAGCCGTGGTACCGGCCTCGACGGGGGCGAGATCCAGGACAGAAAGGGGTATCTCGTTCACACCTGGGGCCAACACCGGCCACTCCGGGTTTATTCGCGCCGCCGGTCATGCCGAGGCCCACAGCAGCACCCCGGCCGGGAGGGCTGCCGTGACCGCCAGCCAGCGCGGACAACGCGACACGGCCAGCGCGGCAGCCCCGGTCGCCAGGCAGACCGGCAGGTACACCAGCAGGTTGAGCCAGGAGCACGGCGCGCCAGGAGTGAATCCCAGACCGGCAGCCCAGCCGATGCCGGTCAGTGCCCTGGCGAGCATCCCGAGCGCGAACACCAGTGCACCCAGCCGGGCCGGGGCCCCGCCAGCGCCCCGCGAGGCGGCCAGCACCGCCCCGGCCCCGGCGAGCAGCAGCACCGCCAGGGCCAGGAGCGTGCCGCCGGTGACCGGGATGCCGGTGGCGCCGAACAGCAGATACGACCAGGGCCTGCCCTGCCGCACCGGCCAGAGCTAGGCGAAACGTTCCCCTCAGTCAGAGGCTCTCTAGGTGACTTCCTGGCCCAGTGCGCGGCTGAACATCTTGCGGTCGGTGTAGTTGCGGTAGCTGGCCTTGAGGAAGCCCTTGAACATGCCGATGTTCGCGTCGTCGCAGTCGCCGCGGATCTCCGTCGCGCCAGCCTCGGTGAGGATCTTCGTGCCCCGGGCGACGATCGAGGTCGAGTAGCCCTTGCCGCGCCCGGCGGGGGCGACGCCGACCAGGCCGATGACGGCCGAACCCGGGTTACGGGCCGGCAGGCTCAGCGCGACCGGCGTGCCATCGGCCTCGTAGCCGATCTCGAACCAGTGCGGCTCGTGCTCCATCTCGGTCATCTCACGGAAGTTCAGCTCGGCGGCCCCGCGGATCCCGAGCTCGGCGACCTCGGCACCCATGATCGAGTCCTTGGTGTCGGAGAGCAGCTCCGCCAGCAGGTCGACGAACGGCTCCGGCCCCAGCTCGGCCAGCGAGCGCCAGGTCAGCCGGTCGTCCTGGGCCGGCATCGCGTCCCGGCCGGCCTCCCAGACGAACCGGCGGCCGTCGCGGTCCATCGTGAACCCGGCCTCGGCCAGCAGGCTCTGCCGCAGCTGCGGATCGCGCTGGTACTGCGGCGCGCCCGCCGGGATGTCCAGCACGTGGGCCTGGCGGCCGGCCCCGAGCCCGGCGGCGAACCGGCCGGCCTCGGCCAGCAGCGCGGCCCCGGTCCCGGCGTCGGACGGTTCGAAGAGGACGAAGTCGGAGGGCACGTCGCGGCCGGGCACAGCCCACAGCACGATGTTGCCGATCAGGGTGCCGTCACGTTCCGCGACCAGGCACCACTCGGGGCGGCTGCAGCCGGTGGTGAAGAGCTGCTCCAGGTACGCGGCGGTGGAGGCGTTGCGCTCGTCGTCACCGGGGTAGGTGGTGAGGGCGGGCAGTTCGGACGGCTGGGCGGGGCGGATCACAACAGTCAAGATCAGTTTCCTTCTTCGGAGGTGGCTGGCAGGGTACGCATACCACGGATGGGGGAGAACACGAGGGGGAGCACGGCGAGGCAGGCGAGCAGGCCGCAGCCGAGTACCGCCTCGCGCAGGCCGATGGCCTCACCGGCCAGCCCGCCCAGCACGCCGCCGAGCGGGATCGTGCCGAGCGAGATCAGCCGGTACGTGACGAGGGTCCTGGCCAGCAGCCCGGCCGGGGTCAGGCTCTGCCGCAGCGCGACAGCCTGCACCCTGGTGACGGCGATGCCGATCCCGACCAGGAACTGGCCCGCCGCCACGGCCGGGATCGAGCCGGCGTAGAGCAGCATCCCGGCGCAGGCGGCCAGCACCATGAGGATGTAGATCCGGCCGAAGGCGAACCGGCGCAGCAGGGCCGGAGTGGCCAGCCCGCCGAGCACGGCACCCGCGCCGCCGACCATGAACAGCAGCCCGATCTGCCCGGCGTCGAGCCCGAGGACCCGCAGGGCGTACAGGACGAACAGCGTCTGCGACGCGCCGGACACCATGTTCCACGTCGCGGCCTGCATGGCCAGGGCACGCAGGGCAGGCTGCCGGAAGACCATCCGGATCCCGGCTCTGATCGCCGCGCCGACCGGTTCTTTCCGTGTACCGGGATCAGCCGGCAGCGAAGGCAGCCCCCTGGCCACCGTGAACGCGCTGACCAGGAAGGTCGCCGCGTCGAACAGCAGTGCCGGGGCGGCACCCGCGAAGCGGACCAGCACGCCGGCCAGGCCGGGCCCGCCGATCGAGGTGGCCGAGCGGGTGGTCTCCAGGCGGCTGTGCGCGGTGACGAGGGCGGCCCGGCCGACCATGCGCGGCAGGGCACTGCCCCAGGCGGTGTCGAAGAGGACCTGGCCGGCGCCGAGGACGGCCGCGACCGTGTACAGCAGGGGGAAGCTCAGGGCGTCCAGCGCCCAGGCGAGGGGGATCGCGCAGGTCGCGGCGGCGCGGAGCAGCTCGGCGCCGATCAGGATCGGCTTGACGGGCAGCCGGTCGACCCACACCCCGACGGGCAGGGAGACCAGCCAGGGCAGGACCGCGGCTGCGGTCAGCCAGCCGACCTGCACGGGGCTGCCGCCCAGCAGGACGGCCGCGACGAGCGGGAGGGCGAGGCCGCTGACGGCCGTGCCCAGCTCGCTGGCTGCCTGGCCGGACCAGAGCAGCCCGAACCCGGCGGGAAGGCGGGCGGCCTCGGCTTCAGCGCGAGACCTCCGTAACGTGTTCACTGGCATCGGAGGAGATTCAACATCAACTTGCGATGCCAGTCAACTGCTTATAGTGGTATCCGTGACCGAGACCCCCGCCGAAGCCGAACCCGAAGCCCGCCGCCCGGCCCCGGGAGGCCTGCGCCTGGTGCAGGACTTCTGCAACAGCACTGATTTCGAGGGCGGCTGGGACGTGCTCGACACGCCCGAAGGCCTGGCTGGCTGGCTCGCCGACCATGGCCACCCCGCCGCCGCCCCGCTCGGGCAGTCCGATGTGGAGCGTGCGATCACCTTCCGTGAGGCGCTCCGCGACGCGTGCGCGGTCGGAGCAGAAGACGCGGGGGAGACCCGGGCCCGCGGCCGCGCGTACCTGAACGAAGCCAGCCGCGACCTGCCCCTCCACGTGAACCTGTCCGAGGAGGGCGCAGCACTGGAACCGGTGGCTGACGGCCTGCCCGGCGCGCTCGCCGCGATGCTCGGCGCGCTGGCGGCCGGCCACGCGGACGGTACCGCCGCGCGGCTCAAGGCATGCGAGGCCCACAGCTGCCGGTGGGTGTTCTACGACCAGTCCCGCAACGGGTCGAGCCGGTGGTGCACGATGCGGCTGTGCGGCGCCCGCAGCAAGAACCGGGCGTACCGCATGCGGCTCCGGGAATCATCCGGCTAGCGCCGCGACCTCCTTGGCCTCGGTTTCCGTGAGGTGGATGCCGAAGACGTCCGCCAGGATCGCCGGTACCTCGGCGGGGGTCGCCACCCGGGACTCCACGCCAGTGGCGGTGCTGACGGTCAGCTCGCCGTTGCGGAGGGTGTGCCGGATGTCCGGGGCGGTCCGCTGTGCGATGGCCTGGGTGACGAAGGGCGAGGTGGGCAGCGTCGACGTGACGTGGTTGGCGGCGGTGTAGTCGGCCGGGTAGGTGTCCTCCTCCTGGAAGGAGTACAGGTCGAACCAGCCGTCGGCGTGCAGGGACTGGAGTACCCAGGTGCGTCCACTCTGGACGACGAGGCGCCACGTCCACGCGCCTACCGTCACCGTCGCACCGTCCGCGAACCGGATCGGCTCCAGCAGCCCCTCGCCGCCGAAGCCGACGTCGGCCAGCCACCGGCTGCCTTCCGACTCGACGAGCAGCATGCCGTGCGTGCGAGCCCTGACCTGCTCCGACCCCATCCGGATCCTGGCGAGCTGACGGGTCACGCTGAAGCCGAGGCGTTCCAGGGCCGCGGCGAAGAGCAGCGCGTGCTCGTAGCAGTACCCGCCGCGCTGACGGCCGGTGAGCTTGGCCTGGATCGACGGCAGGTCGAGTGGCGCGCCCTTGCCCAGGTACACGTCGATGTTCTCGAAGGGGATCGCGCCGGTGTGCGCCCGGTGCAGCCGGTGCAGGCTCGCCTGGGACGCGTCCACGCCGACCCTGTTCAGGTACTCCGCCAGGTCCAGTTCCTCGATGCCCCACATGTCAGCCACAGTAATCAGCGGAAGTCGCGGCTGCCCGTGCGGATCGGTACCGGCAGCGGGGACAGCTTGTCGGCGTGCAGGCTGACCACCCCGTTCGCGTTGGTGAGCCGGCCGCGGACCAGCAGGGCGGCGCTCGACCGGGCGATCACCCGGTACCGGGACCAGAGGCCCTGTGTGCACACCACGTTCAGCATGCCGGTCTCGTCTTCCAGGTTCAGGAAGGTGACCCCGCCGGCGGTCTGCGGGCGCTGCCGGTGGGTGACGATCCCGCCGACGAGTACCCCGTGCGCCTTGTCCGGCATCCCGGCGAGCGCGGCGATCGGTGCCGCGCCCAGCCGGGTCAGCCCGGCCCGGGCGAACTGCACCGGGTGGCTGTCCGGGGACAGTCCGGTCGCCCAGATGTCCGCCCCGGCCAGCTCGACGTCCGCCATGCCGGGGAGCATCGGGGCCCGGGTACCGGAAATGGTTCCTGGCAGCCGATCCGCGCGCTCCTGCGCGGCAGCCCCCGCGGCCCACAACGCCTCCCGGCGGCTCAGGCCGAAGCATCCGAAAGCGTCCGCGGTGGACAGTGATTCGAGCTGTGCCGTGGTCAGTTCGCACCTGCGGGACACGTCGGCCATGTCCTGGTACGGCTGCCCGGCCACGATCCGCCCCGCGAGTTCCTCGCCGATGCCCCGCACGGCGGCCAGCCCGAGCCGGACGGCAGGCCCGCCCCTGCCCCACTTCTCCGGCGGCGCGCCCTTCGCGGCCGGCGGGAACCCGCGACCTTCCAGGGTGGCGTGCACCCCGCTCCTGTTGATGTCCGGCCGCCCGACCCGCACCCCGTGCCTGCGCGCGTCCTCCGTCAGGCTCTGCACCGAGTAGAAGCCCATCGGCTGGGCGCGCAGCAGCGCGGCGAGGAACGCTGCCGGGTAGTACCGCTTGAGGTACGAGCTGACATAGGTCAGGTGCGCGAAGCTGATGGCGTGGCTCTCCGGGAAGCCGTAGTTGGCGAACGCGGCGAGCTGGCCGTAGATCTTCCCGGCTTCCTCGCCCACGATCCCGTTGCCAGCCATGCCGGCGAAGAACCGTTCCCGGAGGCGTTCCATCCGTTCCAGCGACCGCTTGGAGCCCATCGCCCGCCGCAGCTGGTCGGCCAGGTCGGGCGTGAAGCCAGCCAGCGCGATGGCCATCTGCATCAGCTGCTCCTGGAACAGCGGCACGCCGTAGGTCCGCTTCAGTACCTCCCTGACGGACGGATGCGGGTACTCGACCGGTTCCTCGTCGTTGCGGCGGCGGATGTACGGGTGCACGGAGCCGCCCTGGATCGGGCCCGGCCGGATCAGCGCGATCTCGACGACGAGGTCGTAGAACGTCCGGGGCCGCAGCCGGGGGAGCGTGGCCAGCTGGGCCCGGCTCTCCACCTGGAACACCCCGACGGCGTCAGCCCGGCAGAGCATGTCGTACACCTCGGGATCGTCCTCCGGCAGCGTGGCCCGGTCGATCGTCACACCGTGGTGCTCGCTGACCAGGTCGACCGCGTAGTGCACCGCAGAGAGCATGCCCAGCCCGAGCAGGTCGAACTTGACCAGCCCCGCCTCCGCGCAGTCGTCCTTGTCCCACTGGATGACCGTCCGGCCCTCCATCCGGGCCCACTCCACCGGTACGACCTCGATCACCGGACGGTCGCAGATCACCATCCCTCCACTGTGGATGCCGAGGTGGCGGGGGTAGCGCAGCAGCTTGTTCGCGTACGTGACCACCTGCTCGGGCAGGCCGTCGGCCTCGCCGGCCTCGCCCCAGTGGCTGAGCTGCTTGCTCCACGCGTCCTGCTGGCCGGGGGAGTAGCCGAAGGCCCTGGCCACGTCGCGGACCGCCGACTTGGGCCGGTAGGAGATCACGTTGGCGACCTGGGCGGCGTGCTCCCGGCCGTACCTGCCGTAGACGTACTGGATGATCTCCTCGCGGCGGTCTGACTCGATGTCGACGTCGATGTCGGGCGGCCCGTCCCGGTCGGCGGACAGGAAACGCTCGAACAGCAGCTGGCGGGCGATGGGATCGACGTTCGTGATGCCCAGCGCGTAGCAGACCACGGAGTTGGCCGCCGAACCCCTGCCCTGGCAGTAGATGTCCCGCCGCTCGCACTCCCGCACGATGTCGTGCACGATCAGGAAGTACCCGGGGTACTGGAGCTTCTCGATCACCGCCAGCTCCCGCTCCACCTGGGCCAGGCCCGCCGCGAGCCCGCCCGGCGGGTACCTGCGGCGCGCGCCCTCCAGGGCCAGCTCCCGGAGGACCGCGCTCTCGTTCTCCCGCCCGCCAGCGGTGATGCACGGCAGTTCCGGGGCGATGAGCTTCAGGTCGAACCACAGCTCTGACATGAATGTGACGCTGCGCCGGATCGCGTCCGGATACCGCGCGAACCGGGCCGCCATCTCCTTGCCCGACCGCAGGTGCGCGCCTCCGGCGGCCGGCAGCCAGCCGTCCATCTCGTCCAGCGAACGGCGTGCCCGCACGGCGGCCAGCACCCCGGCCAGCCGGTGCTGCCCCGGCCGGGCATAGTGGACGTTGTTCGTCGCGACCACCGGCAGGACCAGCTCGGCGGCCAGCTCGGCGAGGGCGTCGTTGCGTTCCCGGTCGAGCGGCTGGCCGTGGTCGATCAGCTCGACCGCGACGCTGTCCGCGCCGAACAGCCGGACCAGCCTCCGCAGCTCGTCCCGGGCGGCCTGCCGGCCGTCACGCTCCAGCGCCGACCGCACGGCACCCTTCCGGCAGCCGGTCAGCACCAGCACCTGGTCTTTCAGCGCCGCCGAGATCTCCTCCAGATCAAAGGCCGGCTTGCCTTTCTCGCCGCCGGCGAGCTGCCCGCGCCCGATCACAGCGGACATTTCCCGGTACCCGGCGGGATGGCGCGCCAGCACCAGCAGGTGATCGGCTCCCGGGTCTGCCTCGCCCGGCCCGGCCGGGGGCGTCAGGCTCAGCTCCGACCCGAAGACGGTGGCCAGCCCGGCAGCACGCGCTGCTGCTGCGAACCGGGCCACCCCGTACAGTCCATTGTGGTCGGTGATCGCGAGCCCGGCGAGACGGAGGCGGCGCGCCTCGGCCACCAGTTCCTCCGGCTCGCTGGCCCCGTCGAGGAAGCTGAAGTTGGTGTGCGCGTGCAGCTCGGCATAGTGGGGTAGCGCCACCGGAGCCGGGTGCGGGGCGGCGCAGCGCGGATCCGGATACCCGTCGCGGTCTCCGCAGTCGGCCAGCACATCGGTCACCGGTGGCTGACGCGGTGGGCTGCTGGCCTGCCCGACCATCTCCTTACGCAGCTCGGGCCACGACTTCCGGTGCCCGCTGTCCCAGCCGGTCATCGCCGGGGGCTCCTATTCATACCGGGCCTCCACCCGCCAGCCCCCGCCCGACAGCACCAGCAGCAGTGCGCGCCCGTCGGCCAGTACCACCTGGAACCTGACCCGCCGGCTCGCCTCGGTGACCGTCCACCACCGGGCGTCGACCGGCCACGGGCCGGCCCAGGCGGCGACCGGTACGCCGGCGACCCGGGCTGGCGGGGCGCTCAGCTCGTGCCTGCCGGAGACCGTGACGGGCCGGCCCGCCGCGTCGAGGACCTGGGCCGGCACGGGCTCGGGGAGGACGGCAGCCGGGTACGGCCCGGGGATCGCGCCCGGCCACGGCTGGTCCGCCGAGGCCAGTGGCACCCGCTCGTCGCCCCACGGCACCCAGCGCACGCGCTCGGCCAGATCACGCCCGCCGCCCGGCACCGGGGTCAGCACGGCCTCCGGGCCGAGCAGGCCCTGTACCCGGCTGGCCGCGCGATGCGCCCGGTCCCGCCCCTCGCCGGCCTCACCCCACAGGCCGGGCTGGAGGGCGGCCTGGGCGAGCAGCCCGTCGGGTACGAGGGAAAGGTGGGTGACCCCGCCGGTCTCATCCTCCTGAGTGGACGGTCCCCGGCGGGACAGCCAGCCGTCGAGCTGCCAGCGGGCCCGGTCGGCGATCGCGTCGGCGGTCAGCAGGCCGTCGTGCCGCCACACCCGGTACAGCTCCTCGCCGCCCGACATCCTGGCCGCCACGCCCAGCCGGGTCGCGGCGAGCCCGCGCGCCGACAGGGTCTCGTGCAGCCGCGCGGCGAGGGCCTTCGCGGCGAATGCCGCGATGTCGACCCTGGCCAGCGGCTCGTCGAAGGTCTCGCTGACCGTCAGGTCCTCCGGCGGCACCCGGATGGCCAGCCGCCGCTCGTCCTGCCCGCCCGCCTGGGCATGCGCCAGGGCGGCGTCCGTGCCGAACCGGGTCAGCACGTCACCGGCAGGCAGCCGCGCGAAGGCGCCCAGCGTCCGCAAACCCAGCCGCCGCAGCAGGTCCACCAGCACCGGCCGGTCGATCAGCCCCACATCGGCCGGCTCCAGGAACTCCGCGCTGCGCCCGGGCGGGATGATCCGCCCGGAGCGCGCGGCGAGCTGGGCCGCGAACACCCCGTCAGCGATCCCGACCAGCGCCTCGGCTCCCGTACCGGCGGCCACCTGCTCGATGATGGCCTCGGCGGCGGCGGCCTCGCTCCCGTGGAAGCTGGCCGGGCCGCGCGCCTGCCAGGCGCAGACACCCGGCCGGAGCACCTCCACCCCGGGAGCCATCGCCTCCACCGCAGCCACGATCGGCTCGAAGGCCCGGGCGTCACGGGCCGGGTCGTGCTCCACCACGGTCAGCTCCGGGCACCGGCCCTGTGCCTCCCTGCGGCGCAGCCCGCGCCGCACGCCCTGCGCCCTGGCGCTCTCCGAGCAGGCGAGCACCTGGTTGCCGGCCAGCACGGCCACGGGGGTGTGCGGGTCGGCGCCAGACGCGGTCACCGGCCAGTCCGGGCACCACAACACCATCACCCGGGGCTGATCAGCACTGCTCACGGCGCAGATAGTACATGTGTTCGATGGTCAGTGAATCATGACTCCGGATTTCCGCCGGTCGGCTCCCCGGTCACTGCGGCGGTAAGCCGCCCGGCGAGCGTTCTGACGGCTTTGCGGAGTTCGGGGCCGCCCTCGACCCGGAACGGCAGCGGGATGGCCGCCAGCCACTCCTGGGCATACATGTCCGGATTTCCCGTGCTGCCGGTGAGGACGCAGCCGCCACCGTCCTGAGTGGACGGTTCCAGTTTGCCCATCGGCGGCCGGATCCAGGGCGCCACCTCGTCCAGCGGGGCATCGAACACGACTCGCGTGCCGAACTCCCAGCCTGTGCCCAGATTCTCTTCCAGTACCGCGACGGCGTCGAGCTCGGCCGGCGGGTCGAAGGAGTGGCCGGTCCGCTCCGCCGCGAGTACCCGGTCGATCCGGTAGGTGCGGAGCGCCCCGGCCCGGTGGGAGTGGCACAGCAGGTACCAGCGCCCGTGCCGGACCACCACAGCCCACGGGTCGACCTCGGCCTGCCACTCCGCGCTTCCGGGCCGGCTCCGGTACGTGATGCGCACTCTCAGCCCGTCCGCGGCCGCCGCGACCAGGGCGCTTGCCGTCGCCGGGTCGGGCCGGGCCGGCTGCCGGTCGGGTGCGGCCGAGGCGTGCCTGCGCAGTGCGGCAGCCTGACGGCCGACACTCTCCGGGAGCGCCTGGATGACCTTGGTCAGCGCGAGCCCGACCAGGTCGGCGGGGTCGATCGCGGCCGGCTGCCCGTCGAGTACCGCCATGACCAGGCCGAGCGCCTCGGCCTCGGTGAACACGACGGGTGGCAGCCGGGCGCCGCGCCGGATCCGGTACCCGCCGTAGGGGCCCCGGCTCGACTCGACCGGCAGGCCGGCCTCCCGCAGGATCTCGACGTACCGCCGCGCGGCCCGCTCGGTGACCCCCAGCCGCTCGCCGAGTTCGCCGGCCGTCACGCCACCCGGCCGGGCCTGGAGGATCTCCAGGGTGCGCAGGGCGCGCGCGGTGGGGCTGGGTGCACCGGCGGTGCTGGCTCGGCTGTTCACGTTCACCAACGTACTCAAGAACCGGAAGCCGATCGTCCGGAACTGGTCCTAGGGTGAGGAGCGTCGGCCTGGTGAACCAGTAGAAAAGGAATGTTTCATGGATATCGTGCTCATCGGCGGCCTGTGGCTGAACGGGACCGTGTGGGACGGCGTCGCCGCCGGGCTCCGCCAGCTCGGCCACCGGCCGGTGCCGGTCACCCTCCCCGGCCAGGGCTCCGGCTCCGCCTCGGCCACCCTGGACGACCAGGTCGCCGCCGTGCTCGCCGCCGTCGACGCCGCCGAGGGCAGGCCGATGGTCGTGGGGCACTCCGCGGCGAGCACCCTGGCCTGGCTGGCCGCCGACGCCCGCCCCGAGCGGGTCGCCAAGGTCGTCCTCATTGGAGGGTTCCCCTCGTCGGACGGCGCGGAGTACGCCAGCTTCTTCGAGGTGCACGACGGCGTGATGCCGTTCCCGGGCTGGGGACCGTTCGAGGGGCCGGACTCCGCCGACCTCGACGAGGAGGCGAAGCAGGCTCTCGCCGCCGCGGCGATCCCCGTACCGGAGAAGGTGGCCAAGGGTGTCGTCCGGCTGTCGGACGAGGGCCGGTTCGGCGTGCCGGTGCTGATGGTCTGCCCCGAGTACAGCCCGGCCGAGGCCCGCGAGTGGGTCACGGCCGGCGACATCCCCGAACTCGCGCGGGCCCAGCAGGTGGAGTACGCCGACATCGACTCCGGCCACTGGCCGATGATCACCCGCCCGGCCGAACTCGCCACCATCCTCGCCGCAGCAGCCTCCTGACATCACTATTCGAGCACTGTTAAGTATCGATGGGGCCTATCCGGGTGCCTGGCGGTCCATCATGGATGATCGTCAATCACCTGGAGGACATGTGAGAAGACTGCCCGCAGCGCTGGCCGCCGTCCTGGCGGCCAGTGTCCTTTCCCCGGCCACGGCGGCAGCCGCGCCGCCCGCTGGTCCAGAGCTGGTCCAGCTCGGGAAGACCGGCCAGACCGTCCGCTATGGACAGACATATCGGGGTGTACCCGTCCTCGGCGCGCAACGCCTGGTGCACGGCGGCGGGAAGGTCACCGACCGCACGGTCACCGGCCTGGCCGTCAGTACCCAGCCCTCGATCGGCGCTGATCAGGCCGCCCGGGTGGCGATGGGTACCGTGACCTCCCCCGAGGCCCGCCGCTCGGCGCGTACCGCCCCGGCGAAGCTCGTCGTCCTGCCCGGAGGGAAGGGCGTGCTGGCCTGGCAGGTCGAGGTCGTGTCCTGGGACGCCGGCCCCGTCCGTTCCACCGTGCACGTGGACGCCCACCGGGGAGTCGTCGTCGCCCAGCAGGCCGGGCGTACCGGCACCTCCCGGACGGGCCGCCCGGGCGCGGCGCTGAGCGTCACGGGCACCCCGGCGGCGGGTACCGGCGTCACGCAGCACGGGGCGGTCGTCCCGCTGGGCCTGACCCAGGAGGCTGGCCAGTACCAGCTGCGCGACACCACCCGCAAGGGCAAGGTCAGCACCTACGACGCCGAAGGCCGGTGGTTCTTCGAGTTCCTCGACGAGCTGCCGGCCGGCACCGGGGTGGCCGTCTCGGACACCCCGGAGGTCAAGGGCCGGGCCACGGAGTCGGGTGCCGTGGACGCCCACTACGGCGCGGCCCAGGTCTACTCCTTCTACGCCGACCGGCTCGGCCGGGACGGCATCGACGGCCAGGGCGGCCCGATGGACTCCGTCGTGGCCGTGAGCGCACCCGGCGGCGAACCCTTCGTCAACGCCTTCTGGAACGGCCGCTACATGGTCTACGGCGGGCTGTCCGACGAGTACTACTCGCTGGCGGCAGGCCTGGACGTGGTGGGCCACGAGATGACCCACGGCGTGATCGAGCGGACCGCGAACCTGGTGTACACCAACCAGTCCGGGGCGATGAACGAGGCGATCGCCGACTACTTCGGCAACGCCATCGACGTGACCGTCTCGGGGACGCCGATGAACCACCCCGACGCCGGACTGCTCGGCGAGCGGACCTGCCGGGCCGGCGCGCCCCGTGAATGCGCCATCCGTGACCTCAACGACGGGCGTACCACCCGCGACTACATCGGCGTGCTCGTCTGGGCGGACAACGGCGGCGTGCACCTCAACTCCACGATCTTCGGCGGCGCGCTGTGGGACCTGCGGGAGAGCATCGACCCGGCTCTCGCCGACCGGATCGTCTACAAGGCACTCACCGAGTACCTGACACCCCTCGCCACCTTCGTCGACGGCCGCCAGGCCGTGCTCTCCGCCGCCGCGGCACTCGGCGCGCCGCTGGCCCCGGTGCACGCGGCCTTCGACGCGCACGGCATCCAGGCGGGTTGGGAGAAGCAGCTCGGCGGGGACGGCACCCCGGTGCTCAAGGACTTCCCCAACATCTACAGCCTGCACCCCAGCGCAGCTCAGGGCCACTTCGTGGTCGCCAAGGCCACCTTCGCCGACCCGTACACGCCGGGGGTCTACACCGGGCGGACCAGCGGCAAGGGTGAGGCTGTCCGGATCACCCCGGAAGGGGAGTACGCGAACGACCCGGCCACCGACGGCAAGACGGCGGTGTGGACGGTCTCCGGCCAGGAGGGCAGCCTGCTGCGCAGCCGTGACCTCGGCGGCGGCCCGGTCCGCGAGGTCTGGTCCCGGCCTGACCACCTGATCGCTCATACAGCGGTCAACGGCGAGCACTACGCCTGGCTGGCGTTCGAGGCCATCCCCGGCGTGAGCGGCTACGACGCGTGGGTGAAGACCGGCGACAGCCAGGCCGTCAACCTCACGCCGGAACCGGACGTGGAAGCCTCAGGCATCACACTGTGCGGGAACTACCTCGGATACGTCGAGTTCTCCGGCGACTCGGCCCGCCCGGTGGTCTACAACATGCGCACCGGCAAGAAGGTCTACATCGATCCGGGCCCCGGCGCCCGGGTGACCGATGTGGCGATCACAGAGGGGTACGTCGTGTTCGGCCGTGACACCAACCGTGACAGCCGGTACGCGCTCAGCAGGGCCCCGGTGAACGGCGGCCCGGTGACCGACATCCTGCCCGAGAGCCCCGAGGCGCCGAGGATCCTGCACGTCGCGGCCACGGACGGCTGGATCACCTTCCAGTCCTTCGAGCGGGCCAAGGCGGGGATCTGGAAGCTCCGGCAGGTCGGCATCACGGGCGGTACCCCCGTGCTGGTGTCCTGCGGCCAGGGCGAACAGGCCGGCTTCACCCCCGGTGAGGGTCGCCAGGTGCTCTGGTACGACGGTTCGGCCGGCCGCACCGACCTGGTGACCAGGAAGGAACCGGCGGCCGGCTGCTGAACCTGCGGGTGCGGCTGTGCCCGGCAGGCCCAGCCGCACCCGCGGTTCAGATCACTCCGACCAGCCGCAGCCCGGGCCGCTGTTGCAGCCCGGAGGTCAGCGGCTCGCCGCCCGGCAGGGTCACCCGGTCGCGGACCGGGCGGCTGGCCGGGCCACGGCCACGGGCCACCACCTCGGCCTCCGCGCCGGTCAGCCGGGTACCGGACGGGCACGCCCAGCGCACCTCGCCGGCCTCAAGGGTCAGGTCGGCGCCCGGCCACCTGCCGTACGGGACGAGCACGCTCCCGCGCTGGCGGGCCCGGGCGGCCAGCTTCCCGGCCAGCCCCGCCGGTACCTGCGCGCCGGTCGCCGTGATCACGATGTCGAAGCCGTCGAGGAGGGCCGCGACGGTTTCCGCCCAGCGGGTACCGGGCTCCGGCACGCAGCCGGTCGAGCGCGACCCCCGACTCCGCCGCTGACAGCGCCCCCAGGGCCGGCATGCCGACGACAGCGCACCAGGACCCGGCGGCCGACGCCGCCCCGACCAGGGCGAAGAGCAGCATGCCCGAGCCGCTGACCGCCACGGTCGAGCCCCGGCGCAGCCCGCCGCCGGGAAGCAGGCCGCTCAGCCCCTCCGGTACGGGAAGCAGCTGGCCGGGCGCCTCGGGGCTCGTCGCGGTGCGGACCAGCCCCATCCTGGTCAGCTCCTGGAGGGCGGCGTTGCGCATGGCACCCTCCAGCCGGCCAGTTGATCTTATCGACCGGATCGTACACCAGTTCGATAAGAATCCAGGCCGTCATGCGCACCCCGGGTGACCCGGCCCGCTCCATGGGCCCAATGACTGCCCGATATCGGCACTCGAAGCCGCCAGGCGCCTGTTCCGGGCATGGCCGTGCCTACAGTGGCTGCCATGTTCGCTCACCCCATCACCGAAGAGACCACCGGTCCGGAGGCCGCAGAGCTGCGCCCGCTGGAGCCATGGCAGGCGGCCGAGTTCCAGGAGCACGTGCGGCGCGCGGTCGGGCACTTCGAGCCCTGGCTGCCCTGGGCCGCCCCGGTGGCCGCCGACCTGGCGGAGGCCGAGGCGTTCCTGCGGAAGTACGCGACGGGGCAGGCCGAGGACATCCGCCGGATCTACGGGATCTGGCTCGGCGGGCGGCTGGCCGGTGGCCTGCTGTTCCGCCGGTTCGAGGTCGCGGCGGGCGTCTGCGAGATCGGTGTGTGGCTGGAGCCGGAGGCCGGCGGCCGTGGCCTGGTCACGAAGGCCGCCCGGGTACTGATCGACTGGGCGCTGCGGGTCCGTGGACTGTCCAGAGTGGAGTGGCAGACCGTGCCGGGCAACGTGGCCAGCCAGGCCGTGGCCAAGCGGCTCGGCATGACCCTCGACGGCACGCTCCGCTCGGCCTTCCCGTACCGGGGCACACGCCACGACGTGCAGGTCTGGTCGCTGCTCCGGGATGAGTTCCCGGAGCAGGGCCTCTAGAGATCCAGCTCTTCCTCGATCCGGCGGAGCTGGTGGCGGGCCATCGCGAGGTTGGCCCGGTTCTTCTGGAGGGCGAGGTAGAGGAACAGCCCGCCGCCGGTGCGGGTCGTGACCGGCCGGATCAGGTGGTACTGGCTGCCCAGCGTGATCAGGATGTCCTCGATGGCGTCCGACAGGTTCAGCATCTCCATCGCGCGCATCTTGGCCCGCACCACGTCGGTGTTGCCGGCGGCGGCGACCGACAGGTCGAGATCCTTGCCGCCGCCGAGCACGCCGAGTGCCATCCCGCTCGTGTAGTCGGCGATGGCCACGCCGATCGCGCCCTCGATGGCCATCGCCTCCTTCAGCGCGCTGTCCATGTCCGCACCAAGGTTCTTCTTCGCTTGCATCTGCCTCGCTCCATCCTTTGTGTACTATTTCCCGGCGGCGATCCGGCCGAGTGCCCGGTCGGCGTGTGCCCGGTCGACGAGCGCCCCGATCCGGGCCGCCGTCGCCCGCGCCTCCAGGTGCAGCAGGCCGATGTTGGCCTGTGGCCCGGTGAGGACGGTCAGCAGCGCGCCCTGCCCTGCCGCGTACACGCCCACGTATCCGTTGGCGGCCCTGGTCACGGTCTCGACGAACTCCCCGCCGCTGAGCGCCGCCGCGAGCTGCTGGCCGAGCGCCAGGTACGCGGCGGACAGCGCGGCGAGCAGGTCGGGCTCCACGCCCCGGGCGTCGTGCGCGATGAGCAGCCCGTCGACGCTGGCCACGGAGCTGCCCACCGCGTCGCGGAACCTCTCGCGGAGCAGCCGCAGTTCCTTGTGCGCCTCGTTCTGAACGTCCATCGGCAGTTTCCTCCTGGGTCGTGCCCACCAGCGGAACTTCATCCGGCTCCCCGGCCCGTCTCCTGCGTCGCGCCCGCTGGCCTCATAACCGGATCAGTGCCTGCCGGATGCGCAGCAGCACGTCGACGCTGGGCTCCTCCGGCGGGCCGGGCGGGGCCGGCGGCAGGAACTCCCTCGGCAGGTTGCGGCCGGGCTCCCGCCGGTGCCGCCCGCGGCCGGTACCGCCGGGTGCCGGGGGGAGGCTGCGGACCAGGCCGCGGACCTGCCGGCTGCACAGCGCCAGGTTGCTGGTCCGGCGGTCGAGCCAGACGTAGAGCGCGTAGTGCGCGTGCTGGCTGGGTACACAGTGGAACAGGTGGTAACCCTCCCGGCAGGTGACCACGATCTCCTCGAAGGTCCCGCCGCGCTGGCCCGGCTGGCCGACCAGACCGGAGACTCCGGCCGCCGTGCTGGCCTGGCTGGTGCCCGGGGTGGAGCCGATCGCCACGACCGGCTGGCCGGCCAGGTAGTCGACCAGGCTCACTCCCCGGGCACCCGGGACCGCCATGACCTGGGTGAGCAGGTCGTCGATGTGGTGCACCCCAGGAAACTTACAGCTTGTACCGCGCCCATATTGGACATTCCATTGTCGGTAAATCGACGTGCAATCCATGTATAGGAATTGCGTTTATCATCAGGCGATAAACGTGGCGGAGACGGCATTCGCAAATGCTTCCGGATTATCCAGCATAATGTTGTGCCCGCTGTCGGCGACAGCCCGCACGCGTACTCCGGACGCGACGAGTTCCGCCTCACCGGGCAGTGCGCCGTCCTCCGCCGGGTAGACAAACGCGCGGGGAATGGTCAGGTTGCGCAGCCGGTCGCGGACTCCGGTTTTCGTCAGGCTGACCGCGCTGCGGTACAGGGCCACGGGGGCTGCCAGCCGCATGGTCGAGGCCCAGTGCTCGCCGACCCGGGCGAGGGTCTCGCCGATGCCGTGGGCGAGGAAGTCCGCCTCGGTGTACGTGGCGATGCCGGAGGAGCCCGGGACGAGCACCGGCGTGATCGGGTCGAGGCTGGAGTCGACGACGACGAGGCCCGCCACGACGTCCGGGTGCCGGTCGGCGAGCACGACGGCCATCGTGCCGCCCATGCTGTGCGCGACGATCTCGGCGGGGCCCGCGCCCGCCGCCCGGATCGCGCTGGCCACCCAGCCGGCGTGGTCCTCCATCGTGTACCCGGCATCGGCCGGCCGGTCACTGATCCCGAAGCCGAGCAGGTCCATCAGCAGGCTCCGCCGCCCGGCGAGGGCCGGATGGGTGAGGACGCCGGCGTAGTACGGGGCCGAGCTGGCGCCCAGCCCGTGCAGGTAGACCCTGGCCGGCCCCGGCGCGCCCTCGTGCAGCTCCGCCCACCTGATCCGGGAGCCGTCCGGCCTGACCTGTGCGCTGCGCATCGCTATACCTCCGTCTCGTGATACCTCGAAGTCTAGGTATCTCGGGTTGAAGGTATCACTATGCTGAGGGCATGCTCCAGTTCGCGATCCTCGGATTTCTCTACGACGAGGCACTGCACGGCTATGACCTGCGTAAACGGATCGCTGCCCTGACCGGGCACATCCGGCCGATCGCCGACGGCACGCTCTACCCGGCGATCCGGAAGCTGGCCGACGCCGGGCTGCTCAGCCGGGAACTCCAGCCCGGCCAGGTCGCGGCGCCCCGGCAGATGCTCAGCCTGACCGAGTCGGGGCGCGCGGATCTCCTCGCCAGGCTCCGCGAGCCGGACGAGCTGTTCGTCACCGACGAGAACCGGTGGTTCTGCGTGCTGGCCTTCCTGCGGTACCTCGACGGCGACCCGGAGGCGCAGGTGGCGGTACTGCGCCGCCGGCTGGACTTCCTCACCCAGCCGGCCAGCTTCTTCTACGACGGCGACCGGCCACTGCGCGCGGCCGACTTCGACGACCCCTTCCGCCAGGGACTGTTCACCATCGCCACGGCCACCTCGCGCACCGAGCTGCGCTGGCTCCGCGAGACGATCACAGCGCTGGGCGGCTGATCTAGGCGGCTGAGGCTTCCTCGACAGTGGCGTAGACCGGCATCGCGCCGGTCACTCCGGAGGCCTCCAGCACCCTGGCGACCCACGGCTGCGGCCGGGCCAGCCGGACGGCGCCACCGGACGCCCACAGCCTGCGGGCCGCCGCGACCAGCACGCCCACACCGGTCGAGTCACAGAAGGACACCCCGGCCAGGTCGATCACCGCCAGCCCGCCGGGCGCGCTGGCCACCAGCGCGATGAACTCGCCTTCCTGCGCCCCGCGTACCGCGAGGTCCAGCTCCCCGGCCAGGGCGAGCACCCGGCAGCCCCCGTGGTCGGTCACTGCGAAGCGCAGGCCGTCGCTGTGGGCGCCGGCCTGCGTCCCGGTGTCGTACATGGATCAGGTTCCGTCCTCGATCGTCGTCCGGGCCGTCTGCTGCCCGCTGGGTGGTGGCGGCGGCGCGCTGCCCGTCGTGCTGCCCGTGACCACCACACGCCGGCGTGACCGCCAGAAGTAGAAGGTGAGCAGCAGGCCCGCACCGCCGACCAGCATCAGGATGACGCCGATCGTATCGATGCTCAACCAGCCAGCGTCGTCGGCGTTCACGCCGAACGTGAGAATCGCCCCGATCGCGATCAGGAACAAGCTGGCACCAATGCCCATGACCAACCCCCTTTCGTCCTCTCCGGATACCCGGGCACAGCGGCGGCCAAACGCCACCGGGTGCGCATGAGGCGGATTCGCCTTCTACAGGTGCAATGAACGACACTACGGCGGCTTCAAGCGAATGCGAGATCCTGTTTACCGGCTGCATGTCCGGCGTGTGCCTGAAACCGCTGGCTCCGGTCACCCCCTGTCGCGAACCTCAGGGCCAGATGACTTCAGGGGGGTCAGGGTGAGCCTTGCGCGCTTCGTTTTCCTCGCTGTGTCTGTCGAACGCCCTGACGAGACGCTGGCAGAGGGAGTGGCGTGGATGCTGATCTCGCCGAACAACCGGCCACTGGGCCGGAGCTGGGCGCTGTATCCCGGTTACACCGCCGCGACTGAGGCCGTCGGGGCGCTGCGCACGGGATTCGGCGAGATCAAGGTGTCGCCGTCGCTGGCGAACGACCAGGGCCAGTGGAACTGGCGGATCGACCTGCGCGGCGAGCCGGTGGCCGGGGCGACCCGCTCCTACCTGCGGATCAGGGAGTGCGCCTACAACCTGGAGTGCTTCCTGACCGCGGTGCCGGTGGCCAGGGTCGTGGCCGGTGCCCGTGCCGTCCGGGGTGGCCGGTGGCGGGGCGGCGACGCGGCGAAGGCGCTGCGGTGACCGAGAACATCGGGCCCGCCGACCGCGCGTACCGGGGGGTGCTGCGTGCCACCGGGCTGACGGTGCTGGTCGTCATGGGCCTGGTCGGGCTGTTCCTCGGTTTCCGGGCGGCCCAGGCGCTGCGGGTGGCCGGGTGGGGGTTCCTCACCACCGAGGCGTGGGAGCCCGACGCGAAGGTGTTCGGGATCGCGACGGTGCTGACCGGTACGTTGCTGATCGCCGCGGTCGCGATCCTGATCGCCGTGCCGATGGCGACCGGCACGGCGCTGTACATCTCGGAGTACACCAGCGGCTGGTGGAAGAAGCTCCTGATCACGCTGGTCGACCTGATGGCCGCCGTGCCGAGTGTCGTGTACGGGCTGTGGGGCTTCTTCCTGCTCCAGGGGCACGTGATCGGCCTGTCGCGCTGGATCTCGGACTACTTCGGCTGGATACCGTTCCTGGCCGTCGAGGGCGTGGACCCCTCGGACCCGCTGGCCAGCGAGACGGTGTACACCTCCTCGACCTTCATCGCCGGCCTCGTCGTCGCCATGATGATCACGCCGGTGATCTGCTCGGTGATGCGCGAGGTGTTCGCGCAGGCCCCGGCCGGCGAACGGGAGGGGGCCTACGCGCTCGGCGCCACCCGCTGGGGCATGATCCGCGCCGTCGTCCTGCCCTACGGCCGGGGCGGCATGATCGGCGGCACGATGCTCGGCCTGGGCCGCGCGCTCGGCGAGACGATCGCCGTGTACCTGATCATCTCCCCGGCGGTCGAGATCCAGCCCCTGATCCTCCAGAACGGGGCGAACTCGGTGTCGGCGCTGATCGCGCTGCGGTACGGCGAGTCGACGCCCTTCGCGACCTCCGCGCTGATGGCGGCCGGGCTGTCGCTGTTCGTCCTCACCCTGATCGTCAACTTCGTCGCCTCGTCCTTCATCGCCCGGAGCCGGTCGGGAGCAGCCAGTGACGCCTGAACGCCGTACACCAGCCGGGCGGCGGGTGCTGGGGGAGAGCCGGCTGAGCGACAAGCTGGCCACCCTCGGGGCCGCGGCCGCCGCGCTGTCCTTCACCGCGCTGCTCTACACCCAGCTCACGCCGTTCAACGGGGTGTTCGGCTTCGTGGTGATCGCGTGGCTGTCGTTCCTCGGCTTCTACGCGCTGCTGGTGTCCTTCGACGAGGACGGCCCGGCGGTCCGTGACCGGGTGGCAGCCGCCGTCGTGCGCAGCATGGGCCTGCTGCTGATCGGGGTACTCGCGGTCATCGTCGTCTACACCGTCGCCAGGGGCTGGAAAGCCTTGGGGCACAAGAACTTCCTCTTCGAGGACATGAAGCTCGCCGGGCCGCGTGACCCGCTGACGGTCGGCGGCATCCGGCACGCGATCATCGGCACCCTGGAGCAGATCGGCCTGGCCCTGGTCGTCACGGTGCCGCTCGGCCTGGGCTGCGCGGTGTTCCTCAACGAGATCCGGGGCCGGTTCAGCCGGTTCGTGCGGACGATCGCGGAGGCGATGACGGCGCTGCCGTCCATTGTGGCCGGTCTCTTCGTGTACGCGATGCTCATCATGGGCCTCGGCTTCGGGAAGTCCGGCTTCGCGGCCTCGGTCGCGCTCGGCGTCATGATGCTGCCGATCATCATCCGGGCGGCGGACGTGGTGCTCCGGCTGGTACCGGGGACGCTCAAGGAGGCTTCGCTGGCGCTCGGGGCCTCGCGCTGGCGTACCGCGTGGCACGTCGTGCTGCCCACCGCCCGCTCCGGCCTGACGACGGCGGTGATCCTGGGTACCGCGCGCGGGGTCGGCGAGACCTCTCCGGTGCTGCTCACGGCCGGCTTCACCGCCGTCACCAACGCGAATCCGTTCAGCGGCCCGCAGGTCTCGCTGCCGTTGCAGACCTTCGAGGCCGTCAAGTCACCGATGCCGGACATGATCGCCCGTGGTTTCGGTACCGCGGCGGTGCTCATGGTGCTCGTCGTCGTGCTGTTCGTGCTGGCGCGGCTGGCCGGCGGGCGGGCTCCCGGCCGGCTGACCGCCCGCCAGCAGCGCCGGCGGATGCGGGCCTCGGCCCGGGATGTCCTGCGGTTCCAAGGAAGGCGGAGATGAAGCGTTTCCTGGCAAGCCTGCTCGTGCTGGCGGCGGTGCTGGTGGCAGCGCCGTCGCCGGCGCACGCGAAGGGCTTCGTGCCGATCAGCGGTGCCGGGTCGACCTGGAGTTTCAACGCGCTCGACGACTGGCGGCGCAACGTCGCCCAGTTCGGCATCACGGTGAACTTCGCGGCCAGTGGTTCCACCGACGGCCGTAACCAGTTCCGTGAGGGCAAGGTGGACTTCGCGGTCTCGGAGATCCCCTACGGCATGACGGATCCCGGGGCCGGCGGTGACCCGCCGCCGCCGAACCGTGAGCTGGCCTACATGCCGATCGTGGCCGGTGGCACCGCGTTCATGTACAACCTGAAGATCGGCGGGCAGCGGGTGACGAACCTGCGGCTGTCCGGCGAGAACGTCACGAAGATCTTCACCGGGGTGATCACCTCCTGGGACGACCCGGCGATCAAGGAGGACAACCCCCAGCTGGCCCTGCCCAAGCGGGACATCATCCCGGTGTTCCGCTCCGACGGCTCGGGCACGTCGGCCCAGTTCACGCTGTGGATGAGCAAGCAGCACCCCCAGCTGTGGTCGAGCTTCTGCACGAAGGTGGGCCGCCCGGCGACCTGCGGCATGACCTCGCAGTACCCGAAGTACGGCAAGGCCGTCGGGCAGGGCGGCTCGCTCGGCGTGGCCGGCTACGTCTCGCAGAACCACGCCGAGGGCGCGATCACCTACGTGGAGTACTCCTACGCGATCAACCAGAACTTCCCGGTCGCCAAGGTGCTGAACAAGAGCAGGTACTACGTCGAGCCGACCGCCGACGCCGTGGCCGTCGCGCTGACCAACGCCGAGATCAACACGGATCTCACCCAGAAGCTCGACAACGTGTACAACAGCCCGGACGAGCGCGCGTACCCGCTGTCGTCCTACTCCTACATGATCCTTCCACTGAGGACCGGGCAGGGCGGGCTCACCGAGGACAAGGGCTACACGCTCTCGGAGTTCAGCTACTACTTCCTCTGCGAGGGCCAGCGCCAGGTCGGCGAGCTCGGCTACTCCCCGCTGCCGATCAACCTGGTCCGCGCGGGCCTCACGCAGGTCGCCCGGGTGCCGGGAGCCGAGCAGAACAAGGTCACCGACATCTCCAAGTGCAACAACCCGACGTTCTCCAAGGAGGGCGTCAACACGCTCGTGGCGACCGCTCCGAAGCCGCCGCCCTGTGACGCTTTCGGCAAGACGCAGTGCGAGACCGGTACCGGCGGGCTCAAGAAGACGAAGACGGTGCTGACCAAGCCGCAGGGGACCGTGGGCGGACGGGCAGGGGGAACGGGCACCACCGGGGGGACGGGGGGCTCCGGCGCAGGTACAAACCCTCAGGCGACGGGCACGGCAGGACCCGGCGGCACGGGAGCCGGCGGTGACGGCGCAGTGGCTGGCGGATCTGGTGACGGCAGCGGCGGTGATGCGGGCGCGATCCCGGTGGCTCTCGCCGCCGACACCGGATGGCGGCTGCGGCACACGCTGATGGTGTTGCTCGGCCTGCTGCTGGTCATGGTCGTCGTCGGCCCGCCGCTGATCTCCAAGCGGCTCGGGCGCGGCGGGGGTGAAGCCGGATGAGGGGCAGACGGCGTGCGCTGGTCGCGGTGCTGACCCTGGGTCTGCTGTTCAACGGCCCGCCGCCGGCGGCGGCGGAGACCCCGCACGTGTGGGAGATCGACAAGCTCACCGACTCCGCCGTGATCACCAAGGGCCCGAAGACCACACTGGACGACTACTCGGGGATGGAGTTCACGGTCTCCCAGACCAAGGGCCTGACCAACCAGAGCATCGCGATCACCTGGACCGGCGGCAGGCCGACCCCGGAGGACGGCTTCGGAACCAACTTCGTCCAGATCATGCAGTGCTGGGGTGAGGACCCTGCGGCAGCGGACTTCCGGGAGACCTGCCAGTTCGGCTCGGGGCTGGAGGCCGCCGGCTACAAGCCCGGTGCCTACACGGCCCACCGCGACATCTACCCCGATCCGCTGGAGACCACCGGCCGCAAGATCGTGGCTTTCAAGTCCGTGCTCGGCCAGCGCACCCCCGACGGCCGCCCCGGAGACCCGCTGCCGGAACGCCCGGGTGGCGGCGG
Organism: Longispora albida DSM 44784; assembly: GCF_000379825.1. GTDB lineage: Bacteria > Actinomycetota > Actinomycetes > Mycobacteriales > Micromonosporaceae > Longispora > Longispora albida. The sequence continues at coordinate 685,405 of NZ_KB903814.1, read as the reverse complement.
GCAGATCGACTCGGTGGACGTGCTCGCGCCCTACTTCGACAAGCACAAGACCAACGAGATCTCCTACGCCCTGACCACCGGCGCGAGGACCGGCCGGGCGATCTTCGAGGTGCAGACGGCCGTGCAGGCCCCGCACCTCGGCTGCGGCAAGGTACGCACCGACGGCACGCCACGGCACTGCTGGCTCGTGATCGTGCCACGCGGTGAGCACGACGCCGACGGCACGGCGCAGGACGGCTCCAACGGGCAGGTCGACGGCTCGCCGCTGTCGGAGACGTTCTGGAAGGCGCGGATCGCGGTCAAGCTGGAGTTCGACCCGGTCGGCGTGTTCTGCCCGCTGGGCAGGGCCGAGCGGCGGCTGGTCGGCACGGAGATGATCGCCGACGCCATCACCTCGTGGCAGCCCTCGCTGTGCATGAACAACGGGCCGGTGTTCGGCTACTCGCAGGCCGGTGACTTCGAGGCCCTGCGGCAGCTGCGCAGCCACGCCAGCACCGCGCCCGGCCTGGCCTTCACCGCCGAGCCCGCCGTGCCGGCCGAGGACCAGGCCCCGGTCCTGCACGCGCCGGTCGCGGTGTCGGGGGTCGTGATCGCGTTCAACGTGGACGCCCGGCTCACCTCGCCAGGCCCGGAACAGGGCACCGCCGTGCGGGAACTCAAGCTCACGCCCCGGCTGGTGGCGAAGATGCTCACCCACTCCTACAAGCGGGACGTGCCCGGCGGGTTGCAGGGCGAGCAGGAGCACGTGAAGAACAACTTCCGCAGTATCCGGCACGACAAGGAGTTCTCCGACCTCAACCGGATCGTGCAGGGCTTCTACCCCAACCACGCGCCCGACGGGCTGATCGTCTCGATCGGCAACAGCGCGGCGGCGCGCGAGGTGTGGCGGTGGATCCTGGCCGACAAGGACGCGGTCGACTGGCTCAAGGGCTCTGCGGACGGCACGATGGTCGTCAACTCATTCTACAGTGGACTGACGGCCGAGGGCCCGCCGTCCAGCTACCCGAAGGCCGACCCCTCCTGCTACCCGAAGCCCAAGCCCGTCCCCGACCCGGCCGACCCGCCGCCCTACTGCATGCAGGACTACCGGCCGTACGTCAACACCATGCGGGAAGGCGCGCTCCAGACCCTGCGCGGCGACGCCAGGTCCAAGAGCGTGTGGGATCCCAGCAAGACGCCGCCTGCCTACGTGGGTGACCCGCCGCAGCCTGCCGGGCAGCGGTTCACGATGACCATCACGGACACCGCCTCGGCAGCCCGCTACGGTTTGTACCCGGCCAGCCTCCGCAACCGGGCCGGCGAGTTCGTCGCCCCGACCCCGCAGGCGATGGACCTCGGCTACGCCGCGATGGTGAACTCCTCCGTGCCGGGCGTGCTCGTGCCCGACCCGCAGAAGGCCGCACCGGGCGCGTACCCGCTGACGATGGTCACCTACGCCGCGATCGACACCAGCGAGCCAGCCGCCGCCCGCCAGGACTACGCCCGCCTGCTGCGCTACGCCGCCGGCCCCGGGCAGATCACCGGCAAGAAGCGCGGCGAGCTGCCTGCCGGGTTCGTACCGCTGCGCGCCGACGCCCGGGCCGCGGCCGTGGCGACGGCCGAGAAGCTGGAGAAGTGGGTCGACCCCGTCGAGCCTGCCGAGCCGGACCCACCGGCAGCCGGCCCGGTACCCGTTACCGGCGGCGGGGGAGCTGTGGCCGGCCCGCCCGACCGTGGCGTCCCGGTACCGACCGCGAAGCCAGCACCATCCGGCCCGAGCGCCGCACCGTCCACATCGGGCGGTCCCGTGCCGGTAGCCAGGGCCACGCCAGGCTCCCACCTGGGATTCCTGCGCTGGGTCTGGGCGGTGACCGTCCTGGCCGGCCTGCTGTCGGCCTCCCTCGGCCCGGCGCTGCTCCGGCTCACCAGGCGGGCCCCGGCCCGGTGAACGGAGGGCCGGCGAATTCATCCGGCCTACATGTTGGCGAAGCGGCCAGACCATGAGCCGCCGAAACGATGAGCCCGGTTCTACCCCGCAGACAGAGGAGTCACCCGTGAAGAACTTCCGCAGGACGCTGGGGGTTTCCTTCGGCGCGGCCGTCCTGGCGCTCGCGGCGCTGGGCACCCCGGCGGCGGCCGACCCGCCGGCCGGCGAGTACCGCACGCTGGCAGGCGTTGGCTCGGACACCACCCAGGACGTCCTGAACGGCCTGGGCTCGGTCATCACCAACGGCGACGGCAGCAAGCGGATCGCGTCCTACAACGCGACCGGCGGCGGCAGCATCAAGACCCGGGCCACCGGCTGCGACTTCCCCCGGCCGAACGGCTCGGGGGCCGGCCGCACCGCGCTGCGCGCGTCCAACGGCGAGGCCGGCGGCGTCTACCAGGGCGTCAACGTGGCGGGCTGCGTCGACTTCGCCCGCTCGTCGAGCTACGGCGGCTCGACGCCTTCGGAGACCGGCAACTACAGCTACGTCACCTTCGGCGTCGACGCGGTCACCTACGCGATCAACGCCGGCAGCGACCTGCCGGACAGCCTCACCTACGTGCAGCTCCAGCGGATCTACCGCTGCCTGACCACGAACGTGGGCGGTACCCCGGTGACGCCGCTGCTGATCCAGTCCGGCTCGGGTACCCGGCAGTTCTGGCTCCAGAAGATGGGCGTGACCGAGGCCGACATCGCCGCCGGTGACTACCCGTGCCTCCAGAGCCTGGGCAACACCGTGCAGGAGCACGACGGCACGGTGCTCAACGGCCACAACGACTACCTGCTGCCGTTCTCGGTCGGCCAGTACGTCGCTCAGGGCAACACGGCCGCCATCCAGTCCCAGACGGGTGTCGTCGTGCCGAACCGGCGGGGCGAGGCCGTGCTGGGCAAGGTCAACGGCATCAGCCCGGTCGTGGGCGGCGTGCTGAACATCAGCTTCCGCCCGGAGCTGGTCCGTGACGTCTACAACGTCATCCCGACCTCGAAGATCACCGACCCGGCGATCGCGGAGACCTTCGTCGGCCCGAACTCGAAGGTCTGCCAGGCCAGGCCGGCCATCGAGCTGTTCGGCTTCGGCTTCCGGCAGAACTTCGCCGACCTGCTGCACCAGGGCTGCGGTGACACGCGGCTCAAGGCCAACAGCTAGCCAGCCCTGCCGGTTCCCCCGCCGCGACCCGTCGCTGCGGGGGAACCACCCACTGAAAGGATCTTCGTTGCGCGCCCGGATCGCTCCAGCCACAGCAGTACTGCTCATCCTCGCCGCCCCGGCACCGGCGCACGCCGCCCCGCCGCTGGGCGGCATCACGCTGTCGGCGGCCGGCGGCTCCGTGACGGACAACCCGATGCTCGCCTCGGCCACGACGACGGCTGCCTGCCCGGCCGGGTACGGCACCAACGCCTCGATCAAGGTGGGCAGGCCGGGTGGCCCGTACAGCAACCTGAACAAGGTGGGCTCGGCCGGCGGCTACGACCTGGCGCCCTTCACGCTCACCGCCAACCGGTCCTTCACCACGGCCAACGGCGGGACACCACCGGCCGGCGGCGACTACCAGATCGTGATCGGCTGCGTGAGCGAGACGGCCGGTGACTATCCGGGATGGTTCACAGTGGACATCGCGGTCACCGGTACCAGCTGGCAGGTCCGCCAGGGCGGCCCGCAGCCGACCCCGAGCGCGAGCCCCGGCGGGCCGAGCAACCAGCAGACGTTACGCGCTGACGTCGCGCCAGGTACCAGGACGCCGGCCCCCGCCACCACCACCCCGCCGAAGAGCGGCACCATGCCGACGACCGGCAGGAGCCTCACGTGGCTGATCGCGGCCGGCCTGATCCTGGCCGGGGCTGGCGCCGCCGCGCGGTGGGCCGTACGCCGCCGGAGGGCAGCCTGATGAGCGCCCGGCCGGCGATCCGGGTGGCAGGCGGGGCGCTCAGCCTGCTCGGCGTCCTCAGCCTCGGCTTCGCCGGGCACATCGCGCTCCTCTCCCAGGCCAAGCAGGAACAGGCCCAGCAGGCCGCCTACGCCGACTTCCGCAAGGAACTCGCCAACGCCACCGCCCCGACCGGCCAGACCGGGGCGGACGGCAGGCTGCACGAGCCGGGCACGCCGGTGGCGATCCTGAAGATCCCGGCGCTGAAGGTGCGGGACGTGGTGTTCGAGGGCACCCTGTCCGGGGTGCTGGAAAAAGGCCCTGGTCATCGCAGGGACACCGTCCTGCCTGGACAGAGCGGAACCAGCGTCATCCTGGGCAGGCGCATCAGTTACGGCGCGCCCTTCCGCGACCTCGACCTGCTGAACAGCGGCGACGAGATCACTGTGATCACCGGCCAGGGCGAGCACACCTACCGCGTGCTCGGCGTCCGCCGCACCGGGGACCTCGAACCGCCGGCCCTGGCGGCCGGGGCCGGCCGGCTGATCCTGGTCACCGCGGACGGGCAGCCGTTCTTTCCCAACCAGCTCATCCAGGTCGACGCGGATCTGACCTCCCAGCCGGCCGGGGCCGCCGCGCGCCCGCTCAAGGTGCTCCCCGCCGGCGAGGAACCGCTGGGGACCGACCAGAGTGCCTGGATGCCGCTGCTGCTGTGGGGGCAGGCCTTCACCGGTGCGGCGTTCGGCCTGGCCTGGGCGAGGCTGCGCTGGGGCCGTCTCCAGGCGTGGGTGGTCGGCGTGCCGGTACTCACCGCGCTCGGCCTGACCATCGCCGACCAGGTCGCCCGCCTCCTGCCGAACCTGCTCTAGCAGCGTCTACAAGGGACAGATCAATGACCACCACCATGCAGTACGAGGCGCCCGCCGGTCTCGCCACGCTCGACGCGCGCGGGATCTCCGCCTGGTTCGGCGCCCACCAGGTCCTCGACGACGTTTCCCTGACCATGCCAGCGGGGCAGGTCACCGCACTGATCGGCCCCTCGGGCTGCGGCAAGTCCACCTTCCTGCGCATCCTCAACCGGATGCACGAGCTGATCCCGGAGGCGGCCCTGGCCGGTGAGGTACTGCTCGGAGCCGAGGACATCTACGCGCCGGCCAAGCGGATCACCGACGCCCGCCGCGAGATCGGCATGGTGTTCCAGAAGCCGAACCCGTTCCCGGCGATGTCCATCTACGACAACGTCGTGGCCGGCCTCAAGCTGATCGGCCGGCGCGCCTCCCGCTCCGAGAAGGACGTACTCGTCGAGGAGTGCCTCACCAAGGCCGGCCTGTGGAAGGAGGTGCACAACCGGCTCCGCCAGCCGGGCGGCGCGCTGTCCGGCGGGCAGCAGCAGCGGCTGTGCATCGCGCGTTCCCTGGCCGTGCGCCCCCGGGTACTGCTGATGGACGAGCCCTGCTCTGCGCTGGACCCGACATCCACCCGGAGGATCGAGGAGACCATCGCGGAACTGGCCGCCGAGGTGACCATCGTCATCGTCACGCACAACATGCAGCAGGCCAACCGGGTCTCCGACCAGTGCGCGTTCTTCCTCGCCGAGCAGGGCCAGCCGGGCGTGATCGTCGAGCACGGCCCGACATCGACGATTTTCACCACTCCGCGTGATCAGCGCACGGAAGCCTACGTCAACGGCCGGTTTGGCTAGCCGCTTCACGCGGAGTTTCCCCCGCCGCTGTCCGGCGTAGAGGTTGGCCTGCACGCTCAGCCACCACGGCTCGGAAATGTGACTGCCAGACACGGGCCCGTCCGGCCCGGTCGTACGGAGGAGATGATTGATGAAGGGTCTCAAGTCCCTGATCGGCCGTGGGGCGGCGCTGCTGTCCGTCGCCGTGGTCGCCGGTGGCGTCTCGCTGCTGGCCGCCGCTCCGGCGCACGCGGCTCCGCTCGGCACGCTGACGCTGTCCCAGACCAGCGGCACCGTGTCCGACAACCCCATGTTCGCGGGGGCTACCACGTCGGCCGCCTGCCCGGCCGGCTTCGGCACCAACGCCTCGATCAAGGTGGGGCGCGCGGGCACGTACAACAACCTGAACAAGGTCGGCTCCGCCGGCGGCTACGACACGGCGCCGTTCACCCTCGCGGCGAACCGCTCCTTCACCACGGCCAACGGCGGTGCCGCCCCGGCCGCCGGTGACTACCAGGTCGTGGTCCTGTGCACCAGCGAGACCCAGGGCGACCACCCTGACCTGTTCGTCCTGGACATCACGGTGTCCGGCGCGAACTGGGCGGTCAAGCAGGCCCCGCAGCCGAAGGACACCACCTCCGTGCTGGGCCTCGCCCCGGCCGGCCCGGTGGAGCAGGGCACGGCCGTGACGTTCACCGCCACGGTCACCCCGTCCGACGCCGCGGGCAACGTCGAGTTCCGCCGTGGTTCCACCGTGCTGGGCACCGCCCCGGTCGCCGGTGGCACCGCTACCTTCACCACCTCGGACCTCCAGGTCGGCACGCACTCGCTGACCGCGGCGTTCCTGGGCAGCGCCGGCTTCAAGCCGTCCGCCTCGGCCGCGCAGTCCTTCGAGGTGAAGCAGAAGGCCGGCTCGATCGTCAAGGAGCAGGTCATCACCGCCGACGTCATCCCGGGCGCGTTCTCGCTCGAGCTGGCCGGCAACGCCGTCACCCTCAACGGTGGCGTCGTGGGCGGCACCGCGACCGGTGCTCTCCAGTCCGCCAAGGTCGTCGACCTGCGCGGCACCAACTCGGGCTGGAACCTGGTCGGCCAGGTCGGCGACTTCACCAACGCTGGCGGCGGCACCATCGGCGCCAGCAACCTCGGCTGGACCCCGGCCGCCAGCAAGGTCAGCGGTTCCGGTGCCGTCGTCGCCGGCGACGCCGCCGCGAGTGGCCTCGGTTCCGCCAAGACCCTCTGCAAGGCAGTGGCCCCGGCCAGCGCCGGCACCTTCACGTGCGACGCCGGCCTGAGCCTGAACATCCCGGACACCACCGCTCCGGGCAGCTACAGCGCGACCCTCACCCTGACCCTGTCCTAACCGGACCGGTTCGGCGTGAAACCACTGGCGGGGGAGCCCATCCGGGTTCCCCCGCCTCCGGCGACTCTTCCAAGGTGCGTGTGAGATGAAGGTTCTGCGACTGCTCGCGGCGGGTGCCCTCGCCGCGCTCATGCTTTCCGGTGTACCCGCGAGCGCGGCACCGGGTGACGAGCTGCGCTGGGCCGTCCAGCCGTCCTCGGCGAAAGGCCCCGACGGCCGCGCGGCGTTCGACCTGAAAGGCGCGCCGGGCCAGCAGTTCGCCGACTACGTTGGCGTCTCCAACCTGGACGACAAGGACATCACTGTCACCTTGTACGCCACGGACGCGTTCACCGCGGCCGATGGTGCCTTCGCGCTGCTCACGGCGGCCGAGCGGCCCAGGGACCTCGGGTCCTGGGTCGACCTCCAGCCCCGGCAGTACGTGATCCCGGCAGGCAAGCGGATCGACGTGCCCTTCCGGCTCACCGTGCCGGCCAACGCGACACCCGGCGACCACGCGGCCGGCATCATCGCCTCCGTCGCCGGCGTGCAGACCGCACCCGACGGCAAGCAGGTCAACGTCGACAAGCGCGTGGCCGCCCGCGTCTACCTCCGCGTCGACGGCCCGGTACGCCCGGCGGCCACCATCACCTCCGTGCAGGCCGGCTTCGCCGGTGGCGGGTTCGCCAGCGGAGACCTGACCGTCACGTACCTGGTCCGCAACACCGGCAACGTCCGCGTCGCGGGCACAGCGAAGATCCGGGTTCGCGGCCCGCTGGGCGTCGGCCTGGGCGGCTCGGAGGACATCACGGTGCCCGAGCTGCTGCCAGGCGCCGAGCTGACGATGACCAGGAAGGTCACCGGGGTGTTCGCGGCCGGCTGGGTCGACGCGCTCGTCACGTTCAACCCGCACAGTCTGGAGGGCCAGCTGCCGGGGGCTTCGCGCTCCGGCTCGGCCTGGGCCCCGCCGTGGCTGGTCCTCGGGGCCCTGGCCGCCGTCGCCGGCGTGGTCCTGCTGATCCGCTGGGTACGCCGCCGCCGCCGTTTCCTCGAACACGTCGCCGCCCAGCCGGCGTAACGCTGTCAGCAGCTCAGGTTGCTCCCGGTGGGTACGCCGAGGAGCTGGGTGAACCGGGTGTAGTTGTTGATCCGGCTCTGTACCTGGCCCGGGTTGCCGCCGTTGCACTCGATCGAGCCGTTGATGCTGCGGATCGTCTCGCCGAAGCCCCGGCTGTTCACCATCGCGTTGTGCGGGGTCATGGTGCCGGGGCCGTTCTGGGTCATCCAGTACCAGATGCCGGTCTTCCAGGCGACGGCCGGATCACGCTCCACTTTGTACGGATCACGCAGCAGGTCGATGCCCAGCGCGTCCCCGGCGGCCTTGTAGTTGAAGTTCCAGCTCAGCTGGATCGGGCCACGGCCGTAGTACGCGGCCTGGCCTGCGGGGCAGCCGTAGGGCTGGCTGGCGTCGCAGTAGTGCGGGTAGTTGGACGTGTTCTGCTCGACGATGTGGTACAGGCCGCCGGTCTCGTGGGACACGTTCGCGAGGAAGGCGGCGGCCTCCTGCTTGCGGATCGTGTCGGAGCCGGTCCCGGCGAAGGCCGGGTACGCGGACAGGGCGGCGACGAGCCCGTCGTAGGTGTAGAAGCTGTTCCGGTTCGGGAACATCTGGTTGAACTGGGCCTCGGTCACGACGAAGGAGCCCGGTGTCGCGGTCGCGGTCGGCGTGCCCGTCCCCGTGCACGTGTACGGATCCCAGAACCACGTGCTGACCGTCGGGTCGTAGCCCGGGTTGTCGTGCTCGGCGATGTAGAACTTCCCGTCGGTGTACCGGACGATGTCCCCGGTCACGTAGGCGTGGCCCTGCACCCAGTTCGGATGGTTGCAACTACTGGCCGGGGTGGGCGTCCCGCCTCCGCCGCACGCGCCCTGGTCGGCCCACACGTCGGCGGTACCGGGCCGCTCGCCCTGCGTCCACCACTTCGCCTTCCAGTTCCGGCTGTTGTACGAGGCCGTCGATCCGCCGACGTACACGGAAGCCGAGCTCCACGCCGTGACGCAGGCCGGAGCGGCTGTGCTCGCCGATGCGGTCGAGAGGCTGGGCGCTATGGCGAACAGCAGGGCCGTGGCCAGCCCGGCAAGGAGAGCGATGAGGGGTTTGCGGGCCATTGCGGGCACTCCTTCGTCAGGGGGTGCCCCTCACCGTAACTGTGAATGTTCTTAAGAGATAGCGAAGTGGCACTCCACCGGAAGGCTCACTCCGCCGCGCACCCCTGGAGCTGGCTCGCGACCTCGGCGGGCACGTTGTACTTCGCGGTGCACTCCAGTTCCGAACCGGCACCCTGCAACCGCCACGCCCCCTGGGTGTAGACGAACAGGAGCCCGTTCGGCTGGAGCGTGCCGCCGTACGAGGACGTCCACACCATCGCGAACCGCTCGACGCACTGCGGCTCCATCAGCTCGATCGGCTGGTGCATCTCTGCGGCGACCGGGTGACCCTTCGCCGCGGCCAGCAGCGTCTCCTTGGTCACCGGGCAGGCGTTCACCGGTGACGGGCTCCAGGCCTTCGTCTGGGGGAGGACCGCGACGGGCTGAGGGTCCTCAGAGGCCGCCGAACCGCTCGGTGTGCCCTGCGCAGCTGGCTTCTCCGTGGCACAGCCGGCGAGCGCGAGCAGCGTGCAGGCGCCGATGGTGACGGCGAGGATCCGGGTTCCGCGCATGAAAGAACTCCCTGACGGCTAGCTCGCGTAACTGGCCAGTTCGGCCTCGATGTTGCGGCGGGCGGCCTCTGCCCAGCGTTCCCGGCCGAGCGGCGTGTGGAACAGGGCCGGCAGGCCGAGGAGCTGCTGGAGGATCGCCGCGCGGCCCGGCCGGAACAGCTCGTCCGGCACGAAGGCGTACTCCTCCCGGACCGCAGCCACATAAGCCAGGTACGCGCCCGGGCCGCCACCGAGCACCGCGAGGTCGGCATCGCACAGCACCCCGCCGTTCGCGTCGCCGGGCGCGGGATCATGCGCGGCGGTCAGCCGGACCAGCCGGGCGACCTCGTCCGTGAGCCGGATGCCGGCCCCGAGCCGGGGGAGCACCGTCTCGGCCAGGCGTGCGCTGTCCTCCTCGTTGCCGGGCTGGCCCGGCACGTACACGGCATCGTGGAACCAGGCCCCGAGCCGTACGGCGTCGGCGTTCTGCGCGTGCGCCGCCAGAGTGTCCACATGCGACAGAACGGCGCGCAGATGCTCGACCGTGTGGTATTTCCGGTGTGGCTCACCCCATCGGGCCAGCAACTCCGCCCCAGCCGCCGAACCCGGGTCGTCGGCCCCGCACCGGACCACCGTCTCCCGCCACTGCGCCAGCAGCCCATCCGTCATGCCGGCCACCCTATCGCCCGCACGGCCAAAGAGCCGGCCGGTCTGACCGTGAAGCGCCGGCACCCACCGCACGGGTAACGGCGCCCGGGCACCCCAGCTACTCAGGGTCGTGGTGGATCCGGCTGGATGGGACGCCCCGGGCGGCCAGTTCGGTCAGCAAGGCGCGCGTCATCGGCGGCGGCCCGCACAGGTAGATCCACAGTGATGTCCTGCCCGCCCTCGTAGTGGAACGGGGCCGACGGCCGTGCCGGCCGTCACAGGAACAAACCCTGCCGGTACCGGGCGGAGGTGGATGGACTCTCGGTAACGATCCGGCATCGGGGCGGCCCTCCGTCCACAGTCCCCGGACTTCGCGACCCCACCTGCCGATACGAGGTCCTCCCGCCCGGCGGGACGCGCCGGCGCCGACTGTCAATTAGTTCACTGTACGTAGTGGACGTTGTGTGGCACGATCCACGCCAGAACGTGGGGGAGGGATCAACACACCAATGGATGAGCTGATGACTGCTGCCTTCTTGACCTGCCGGGCGTACCGGGACGGCGAGTTCGCCGACGCCGCCCTGCACGCCGACCGGCTGGTGCTGGGTAGCGAGACTTTCGAGGTCGCGAGCATGACCGGCGCGACGAGGATGGAAGGCGGCCTGCTCGCCACCGTGACCATCACGGTGGACGGCCGGGACGTGGCCTTCGACGTGTGGAACGACGAGGCCGGGAAACTCTGCGAAGCCCTTTCAAGCCTGATCGGCGTGGCTGCGGCTTAGGAGTGGCGAACCAGCGAGCCCCGGTACCGGTTCCCGGTGCCGGGGCTCGCCGCGTTCGGAGTTGTTCGGGATACCTGACGGGCCGGCCGTGCGCTGTGATCCTGGGAGGGACCGGGCTGGGCGGGCGTTGCCCGGGCTGAGCAGCCCCGCCTGATGCGGCCCCGGTCGCGACTGTGGCCCGGTGCCGCTATCGGATCCCTTCCTGGTAGCAGCATCGGGCCCCGGCGTTCTCGCGCCGTCACACGCTCAGAGCAGGACGTTGCCGATGAACGGGTCCGCGGTGCCGGTGTAGAAGGCGCGGTTGACGGTCACCCAGTCGCCGACGGTGATCCGCCCGGCCCCGGCGGTGTCCAGGCGGTCGAAGAGTTCGAGGGACGGGGTGTCGGCGAAGCCGATCGCGCCGAGGAGCTTCGCGAAGTCGGCCCGCTCGATGTACCCGTCGTCGTCCGGATCGGCGGCAGCCCCGACCGCTTCCGCCGAGGGCAGCATGTGCTCCTCGTACCACTCGGGGCTGTGCACACAGGTCACGTACACCTCCCGCGTGACCAGCCCGTGTTCCGCCAGCCCGCCCCAGTACATCGCGCCGCCGTGGGCCATCGCCTTGCCCTTGGGCGAGTCGGGCTCGATGCCGAACGCCTCGGAGATCCGCTGGCCGAGGGCCTCGAAGTCCGTACCGTCCAGATAGCCCTTGCTGCCCCGGTCGAGCATCGCGAAGCGGAGCGCGACGCGTTCACCAGATCTTTCCCCCGTCATGGGCAAATCATATTAAATCGGATGGCAACGATCCGGCAGAATGGGCCGCGTGGACCTCAACGCCGACCTGGGTGAGGGCTTCGGCCGCTGGGAGCTGACGGCCGACGAAGCCCTGCTCGGCATCGTGACCAGCGCGAACGTGGCCTGCGGGTTCCACGCCGGCGATCCGTCGATCATGCGGAGGGTGTGCGAGCTGGCCGTGGCGCGCGGGGTGCGGATCGGTGCCCAGGTGTCCTACCGCGACCTGGCCGGCTTCGGCCGCCGTGCGATGGACGTGCCGCCGGGCGAGCTGGCCGACGAGATCACGTACCAGATCGGCGCCCTGGAGGTTTTCGCCCGCGCGGCCGGCGGCAGGGTGTCCTACGTGAAGCCGCACGGCGCCCTCTACAACCGGGTCGTGACGGACCAGGTCCAGGCCGCCGCCGTGCTGGACGGCATCCGCCGGGCCGGGGACTATCCGGTGCTGTGCCTGCCCGAGTCGGCGCTGCTCAGCCTGGCCGGCGGCCACGGCGTCCCGGAAGCCTTCGCCGACCGGACCTACACCGCGCAGGGTCACCTCGTCCCGCGTGGCCAGCCCGGCGCGGTGCTGACCGATCCGCAGGCCATCGCGGCCCAGGCGCTCAGCATCGCCAGCGAAGGCCGCGTCACGGCCGTGACAGGGGAGACCGTCCCGGTGGTTGCCCGCTCACTGTGCCTGCACGGCGACACTCCCGGCGCGGTGGGCCACGCGCGGCAGGTGCGTGAGCTGCTCACCTCTCATCTGGTACCTGTGGAGCCCTTCGCGTGATCGTGCACCCGGTGGGCCGGCGCGCCCTGCTGGTCGAGGTGCCCGGCACGGCGGAGGCGCAGGCCCTCTACGCCGAGCTGCTGCGCCGCCGGGTGCCGTGCACGGATCTGGTGCCCGCCGCCCGCACCGTCCTCATCGACGGCCTCGCCGACCCGGCCCGCTGGGCCGCCGAGATTCCACACTGGATGATCCCGCCGGTACCGGAGCGCGACGGGCAGCTGATCGAGATCCCGGTCGTCTACGACGGCGAGGACCTGGCCGAGGTGTCGGAGCGCTGGGGCGGCCCGGCGGACGGGATCCACGCCAGCTTCGAGTACCGGGTCGCGTTCTGCGGTTTCGCGCCCGGCTTCGGGTACCTGACCGGGCTGCCGGCCCAGTACCACGTGCCGAGGCTGAGCAGCCCCCGGCCGGGTGTCCCGGCCGGGTCGGTGGCCGTGGCCGGGGAGTACACCGGGATCTATCCGAGGTCCTCGCCCGGCGGCTGGCGGCTCCTCGGCCATACGAGCGTGCAGTTGTGGGATGCCGGGCGGGAGCCGCCGGCGCTGCTCGTGCCCGGTACGAGGGTCAGGTTCGTGCCCGCATGATCGAAGCGCTCGAAGTGCTCCGGCCCGGCGCGCTGACCACCGTGCAGGATCTCGGCCGGCCGGGCCTGGCCCACCTCGGCGTACCCCGCTCCGGGGCCGCGGACCGCCCAGCGCACACCCTCGCCAACCGGCTCGCCGGCAACCCGCCGGACGCCGCCACCCTGGAGACCACGCTCACCGGGGTACGCGTCAGGGCGCTGGCTGACGTGGTCGTCGCGGTAACCGGGGCATATGCACAGATCACGGTCGACGGTGTGCCCGCGCCGTGGGGTGAGCCGATCGGGCTGGGAGCCGGGGCGACGCTCACCATCGGTACAGCGAAAAGGGGTGTGCGGAGCTATCTGGCCGTGGCCGGCGGCATCGCCGTGCCACCCACCCTCGGCAGCCGCTCCTACGACGTGCTGTCCGGGCTCGGCCCGCAGCCGCTGCGCGCCGGAGACGTGCTGCCGGCCGGTGAGCCCGCCGGGCCGCCAGCCTGGGCGGCGGCGATCCCGCAGGAGTACGGCGATCTCGTCCTGCCCCTCGAACCGGGCCCGCGAACTGACTGGTGCGCGACACCAGTCGGGTTTTATACAGTCTCGGCGGCCAGTAACCGGATCGCGCTGAGACTGGACGGGCCGCCCGTGGCCAGGCTCGTCCCCGGTGAGCTGCCCAGTGAGGGATTGGTGCCAGGAGCAGTGCAGATTCCCCCGGACGGCCAGCCGGTCATCTTCCTGGCCGACCACCCGGTGACCGGCGGATATCCGGTGGTCGGCGTGGTCGGCGCCACCTTCCTGGCAGCCTGCGCCCAGGCCAGACCAGGGACAAAGGCCAGCTTCACCCGGTAAGGTCGGCGGCTGGTGTGGAGAGAGGAGTGAGGATGAAGGTCTGCATCGTCGGTACGGGGTATGTCGGTCTGACCACCGGCGCCTGCCTCGCCTTCCTCGGGCACGAGGTCACCTGCGTCGACAACAACGAGGCCAAGGTCGGGATGCTGCGTGCCGGGCGCAGCCCGATCCACGAGCCGTACCTGGAGGACCTGCTCGCCGAGGCCGGGCACAACCTGACATACACCACCTCCTACGCGGAAGCCGTACCCGGCGCCGACGTGGTCTTCATCGCCGTCAACACCCCGTCCCTCCCGGACGGCAGCCCCGACCTGAAGTACCTGTCCTCGGCAGCAGAGGACATCGGCCGCAACCTCGGCCCCGGCTTCACCGTCGTGGTCAACAAGTCGACAGTGCCGATCGGCTCCGGCAACTGGGTCGACGCGATCCTCCGCGAGGCGCACACCGGCGAGGGCGAGTTCTCCGTCGCCTCCAACCCGGAGTTCCTCCGTGAGGGCGCCGCGATCTCCGACTCGCTCTACACCGACCGGGTCGTGGTCGGCTCCGACGACGCCCGCAGCCTGGAAGTCCTCTACACCCTGTACCGGCCGGTCCTCGACCAGTCCTTCACCGCCCCGCCGTTCCTGCCCCGGCCGGAGGGCATGGGCGCGGTGCCGCTGGTCGCGACGGACCTGGCCTCCGCCGAGCTGATCAAGTACGCGGCCAACGCCTTCCTCGCCCTGAAGATCAGCTTCATCAACGAGATCGGCCAGGTGGCCGGCAAGGTCGGCGCGGACATCATCCAGGTCGCCAAGGGCACCGGGCTCGACAGCCGGATCGGCTCCCGCTTCCTCCAGCCGGGCGTCGGCTGGGGCGGCTCCTGCTTCGGCAAGGACACCGCCGCGCTGATCACGACGGCCAGGGAGTACAACCTGGACATGCCGATCGTGCAGGCCAGCCGGGACACCAACCGGCGGCAGCGCGAGCTGGTGGTCGACAAGCTCCTCGACGAGCTGCGCATCCTCAAGGGCCGCACGATCGGCCTGCTCGGCCTGGCCTTCAAGCCCAACACCGACGACCTGCGCGACGCGCCGGCCCTCGACATCGCCCGCCGGCTGATCGAGCGCGGCGCGAAGGTCCGCCTGCACGACCCGGTGGCGATGGCCCGGTTCCGCGAGGAGCAGCCGGATCTCGCGCCGTACCTGTGCGACACGGCCGAGGCCGTCGCCGAGTCCTCCGACGCGCTGGTCCTGGTCACCGAGTGGCCGCAGTACCTCGAGATGGAGTGGGCCAAGCTCGCCGTCGTCATGCGCAAGCCGATCGTCCTCGACGGACGGCACGTGCTCGACGAGTCCCGCCTGACCCGGGCGGGCTTCCGCTACCTGGCGCTGGCCGGCTGGCGCTGACGCTGAACAGTGCTGACCTGATCGGCCAGCTCGGGATTCCCGGGCTGGCCGACGTGCACGTGCACTTCCTCCCGCCCGGCATGCAGGAGAAGGTCTGGCGGTACTTCGACGGCACGGGCATCTGGCCGATCGAGTACCGCCTGCCCGCCGCCGAGCGCCTGGAGATCCTGGCCGGCCTCGGCGTCCGGCACTTCACCAGCCTCGTCTACCCGCACAAGCCCGGCATGGCCGGGTGGCTCACGGACTGGGCGCTGGACTTCGCCGCCACGGCTCCCGGCTGCGTGCCGTCCGCGACCTTCTACCCGGAGCCGTCCGCTCTCGGGTACGTGACCCGGGCGCTGGAGCGCGGCGCGCGGATCTTCAAGGCCCACGTCCAGGTCGGCGGCTACGACCCGCTCGACCCGCTCCTCGACCCGGTCTGGGGGCTGCTGGCCGAGGCGGGTGTGCCGACCGTGATCCACTGTGGATCGGGGCCGCTGCCCGGCACCCACACGGGCCCCGGGCCGGTCGGTGCCGTCCTCGCCCGGCACCCGGGCCTGAGGCTGGTCATCGCGCACCTCGGCCTGCCCGAGTACCACGAGCATCTCGACCTCGCCGTCCGGTACTCCGGCGTGCACCTCGACACGACGATGGCCGGCACGGACTTCACGAACCGGCTGGCACCCATCCCCGCGGACGTCCTCCCGAGGCTCGCGGACCTGGGTGACCGGATCGTGCTCGGCTCCGACTTCCCGTCCATCCCGTACCGCTACGAGCACCAGCTCGAAGCCCTGGTCCGGCTGGGCTTCGGCGACGACTGGCTGCGCGCGGTGCTGTGGGACAACGGCACGCGGCTCATGGGGGTACCAGCGTGATCGACCGTCTGACCACGGAGGACGTCCACTGGGTCGTCGCGGACTACCAGCGGTACTGGGGCGACCGGGACCGCCGCTCCCTCCACGTGACCGCCATAGTGCAGGAGTTCCCGGAGACCTGCCTCGCGTACCGCACAGCGGACGAGGGCATCCTCGGCTACCTGATCGGCTTCGTGACCCCGGCCGGGGTCGGCTACGTCCACATCATCGCCACCCGTGACGACGCGAGGGGCCGGGGTGTGGGCCGGGCACTCCACGAGGTCTTCGCCTCGGCGGCCCGGGCGCAGGGTGCGCGACGCCTCAAGGCCATCACGGGTACCGACAACACGGCCTCGATCGACTTCCACCAGCGCGTCGGCTTCACCGTCGACATCGTGCCGGACTACGGCGGGCCCGGCCGCGACCGCGCCGTGTTCAGCCGCGCGCTGTGAACACGGTCCTCACGGCGATCGGGGTCTTCGCCGGTACCAATGTGGACGATCTCCTGGTCCTCACGGTCCTCTTCCTCTCCGCCCGCGCGACCGGCAAGCCCCGGCCCTGGCAGATCTGGGCCGGTCAGTACCTGGGCATCGGCATCCTGGTCGCCATCGCGGCGGCCGGAGCTCTCGGGCTGGCGCTCGTGCCCGGCGGGCTGGTCAGGTTCCTCGGCCTGATCCCGATCGCCCTCGGCGTCAAGGCGCTCGTCAGCCGCAGGTCCGGTGAGGACGGCCCGGTGGTGGCGGCCGGGCCGATCTCCGTCGCGGGCGTCACCATCGTCAACGGCGCCGACAACATCTCCGTCTATCTGCCGCTGTTCCGCACCATCGGCCTGGCGGCGAGCCTGGTGACCGTGGCCGTCTTCGCCCTGCTCGTCGCGGCCTGGTGCCTGGCTGGCTCCTGGCTCGGCTCACACCGCCGCGTCGTCGCCCTCGTCGAGCGCTGGGGTCACTGGCTCGTCCCGTGCGTGTTCATCGCGATCGGTACCGTGATCCTGCTCGGCTGACCCTGGCCAGGCTGGTGCCGGCGGTCAGCGGAAGGTGAAGGAGCCGAGTTCGCGGACGACGTGGGCGAGTGCCCGGATGATGTCGTTCTCGGCCTCGGTCCGCCAGACGAGGGCGAAGGAGAGCCTGCCCATGTCAGGGATACGCGAGAAGTGCACGTGTGGCATGGACCAGTGCCGCGTGACGTGTGAGGGGAACGGGTGCACGATCTCCCCCGTGATGACCAGGTTGATCAGTTCTTCCGCGTTCGTGACGAGTTCCGGGCGCTCGATACCGGCCCCGCCCGGGGTGTGGAACGGCAGATAACTGTCCTCCCAGTAGTCGGGGAAGTCGGGTGCCATAGCGTTGGCGAAGTCGGCGAGCGCTTCGACGGAGACCGCGTCGCGGCCCGCCAGCTCGTGGCCGGCCGCGACGGCGAGTACCCGTGGGTCGGTGAACAGGACTGGGCCGACGGTCAGGTCGGGCTCCTCGACGGGCAGCCAGACGACCAGGACGTCGAAGTCTCCGGCGCGGAGCCGGTCGAACTGGCCGACGTAGGGGGCCTGGCGGATCTGGAGTTCCCAGTGCGGGTGCCGGGTGCGGAACGCCTGCCAGTAGTGCTGCAGGTCGGCGACGTTGAAGGGCATCAGGCCGACCCGCAGCCGGGCGGTGATGCCGCGGGAGGCCATCCGGGCCCGGTCGAGGCTGTCGCGCAGGCCCGCGTACACCAGCCGCAGGTCGTCGCGCAGCCGCTGGCCGACCGGGGTCAGGCAGACCTGGCGGCGGTTGGAGCGGTCGAACAGGAGGCTGCCGAGGCGTCGTTCCTGCTGGCTGATCGCCTGGCTGACCCTCGCGGTGGAGATGTGCAGCCGGGCAGCGGTCCGTCCGAAGTGCAACTCCTCGGCCAGGGTCAGGAAGATCTCAATATCCCGGATTTCCACGTCGTTCCGATCCGCATGATCACTTAGGGGTTAACGCATCATACGGATCTTGGCGTTGATGCCGATCGCCCGTCACCGCAGAGTTGGAGGCGCCCAGCCACACAGGAGAGTGACCGTGAGTGTGATGTCGCGTTGCCCGGTGACCGGCGGCAGATTCCGTGAGCCACCGGGAGGCAGGAAACGGTGCACGGCATGCTCGACGTGACGCTCATGGGTGCGATGCACGACGCGTTGCGGCGGGAGGCTTCGCGCCTGTCCAGGTTGACAGCCCGGGCCGACGTCGATCTCCGGGCCGCCCTGCGTACGGCACCAGGCTGGGAACTGTTCAAAGCTGGCCTGCGGGTTCACCACTCCGCCGAGGACGACGCACTGTGGCCGGTGCTGCGCCGCAACCTGGCTGGCCGGCCCTCGGATCTGACGCTGCTGGAGGCGATGGAGGCCGAGCACGGCGCCATCGACCAGGTCGTCCAGGCGGTCGACGCGGCCCTGGCGGACCCCGGGATCGGGCTGGACCGGCTCGGAGACCTTGCCGATTCCCTGGTCACCGGCCTCCTCGGGCACCTCGGGCATGAGGAGAGGCAGGCGCTGCCGCTGATCCGGGCCGTTATCACCCAGGAGCAATGGGTGTACTTCGGCCAGGTGCACATCCAGCGGATCAGCCGTGACGCGTCACGGCTCCTGCCCTGGCTCCTGGACGGCGCGGGTGAGCAGACCGCCAGCACCGTACTGGCCGCGTTCCCCGGACCGGCCCGCTGCACGTACACGCGGCAGTGGCGGCCCGCCTACCTGGCCCTCGACCTCTGGAACTCCACCACAGCCTGACCGCGACAGCCGTGTCAGGGGCGGTGACAGCACGGGGTCAGCCCTGTGACAGGCCGGCCAGCGATCGTCGGCACATGACAGCAGCGAGCAACACGGCAGCAAGTATCCAAAGGGGACCTGGAATGAGCGAAGGTAAGAACGGCTTCTCTGCAGCAGGACTGCGCAAGATCCGCGCCGTGCTTGAGCGGCACGTCGAGTCCGGCAAGATCCCGGGTCTCGTCGCGCTGGTCAGCCGGGGCGGCGAGACACACGTCGAGGCGATCGGCACGATGCGGCACGACGGCGGCGCACCGATGAGCCGGGACACGATCTTCCGGATGGCGTCGACCTCCAAGCCGCTCGCGATGGCGGCGGCGATGGTCCTGCTCGACGAGTGCCGGCTGCGGCTGGACGACCTCGTGGACCCGTGGCTGCCCGAACTGGCCGGCCGGCAGGTCCTCAAGAGCGTCGGCGGCCCGCTGGACGAGACGGTGCCGGCCCGGCGTCCGATCACCGTGCGGGACCTGGTGACCTCCACCTTCGGCCTCGGCATGGACCTGACCTCGATGGGCACCCCGATCATGGGCAAGGTGTTCGAGCTGAACCTCATCGGCCACGCCGAACCGCAGCCCGAGCAGGACGAGTGGATGCGCCGCCTGGGTACGCTCCCGCTGATGCACCAGCCAGGCGAGCACTGGCAGTACCAGATCAGCCACGACGTCGTCGGTGTGCTCGTCTCCAGGGTCACGGGCCAGTCGTACGAGGAGTTCCTGCGCGAGCGGGTCCTAGCTCCGCTGGGGATGGACGACACCGGCTTCCACGTGCCGGAGGAGAAGATCGACCGGCTGCCGCCCAGCTACGTGCCAGACCCGCAGACCGGCGAGTTCCACGTGTGGGACCCGGCGGAGGGCGGGCGCTTCAGCCAGCCGCCGGCGTTCCAGGGCGGCGGCGGTGGCCTGGTGTCTACGGTCGACGACTACAACGCCTACTTCCGGATGCTCCTCAACTACGGCATGCACAACGGCGAGCGCATCCTGTCCCGGGCGGCCGTCGAGCTGATGACCACCAACTGCCTCACGCCCGAGCAGGAAGCGGCTCGTAGCGCGCTGGCCCGCAACAGCGTTCAGGTCTCCTTCGGCCAGGGTCAGCAGGGCGGCTGGGGCTTCGGCATGGCTGTCCGTACCTACCGCGGCGACTACGCGCCCATCGGCCAGTTCGGCTGGGACGGCGGGACCGGCACCTCCGCATACGCCGACCGCGGCAACCAGCTCAGCGGTGTCCTCCTCACCCAGGTCGGGCTGTCGATCCCTGCTCCGGCCCAGCTGATCCACGACTTCTGGACCACCGTCTACCAGGCCATCGAAGACTGAGAGGACGGCGCNCCGGNCCCGGTGGGTCCGGCGCGCCCCGCTGCCCGCCCGTGGTGTACGCCTGCGGGGTCAGGCCTGTGTAAGTCTGGCGTGGAGCCGACAGCAGGTCTGCCCCAAACGACGGTCCGCACTGACGAACGTCGAAATATCGTGTCGGCATGCGCCGTAGCCGTGTCATCGCTCTCGTGCTCACCGCACTGGTGGCCATCGCCTGCTCCACCCGGTACACGCCGGAGGGGATGCCGGATGACCAGGCCAAGGGTTCCGGAGGGGTGCGGCCGATGGGCCACCTCTCGTGGCAGGTGCCGTTCACGCCGTTCAGCCTCACGATCGACTCGAACGGCAAGGTGAGCATCTCCGCCAACGCGTCCGTCGCCACGCCGATCGGGATCTTCAGCGTCGGGATCAGCGGCGACATCAAGGACTCGGCAGGCAGGGCCGTGCCGCCGCAGACGCCGGACGTGACGGAGCTGCTGGTCTGCAAGAAGAACTCCGACACGTCCAGGCCCAGGACCTGCGAGGCGATCCGGATCGGCTCCGGCCGCAAGGTGAAACTCAAGATGAGCGGTACCTTCGAGCAGACCGTCGAACGCGGCCGCGTCGTGATCGACGCCAGCCCCGGGTCCACTATCGACGTACGGGACGACGGCGGCCCGAGCACCAACCGGGTCAGGGTCGCCGCCCGGATCGACTACGAGCGCTGGGACCTGCACGCGCAGAGCCAGGACAACGGGCTGGACTTCGAACGGAGCCGGGGCGGCTTCTCCGCCGACATGTACTACGACCACGTCACCGGGGACCTCGTGCTGCACGAGAACGCCAGGGTCTCGCAGATCAAGAAGTACGGCACCTTCGCCTCCG
The DNA here is from genome assembly GCF_000379825.1 of Longispora albida DSM 44784. GTDB lineage: Bacteria > Actinomycetota > Actinomycetes > Mycobacteriales > Micromonosporaceae > Longispora > Longispora albida. The sequence continues at coordinate 664,300 of NZ_KB903814.1, read as the reverse complement.
ACCCGATGCCGACCGAGGAGGACTGCGAGAAGACCCCGGCCAAGGACTGGAAGACGAAGCTGTCGAAGTCCGATCTGGACGACGACGTCATGGTGATGTGCGTGCTGACGGCCGAGAAGGACCTCGGGTACCTGCACATCACCCGCAAGGCCGACAAGCGCCCCGTCGGCTACGACCTGGAGTCGACGATCTGGGTGCGGTAGCCGGTGGCCCGGCGGATCAGCCGCGCGGGCCGCGCATGTGCCAGCCGTACCCGGCATGGCAGGCGAACGGCACCATCCCGCGCGGCGCGAACACCCGGGCCACCTCCTCGGTCAGGATGGCCCGGCCGGTCAGCAGGCCGCACCGCTCGTCGCCACAGCTCTGCGCCCCGTCGTAGATCCGGGGCCGGACCTTGACGTATGCGGTGTCGTCCTCGTCGGCGTACTCGTCGTCCACGGTGCCACCATAGTGGCCGGCGGGCACGCCACTGTGGAGCGCCACGGTGCTACTCGCCGGCCGGGTACCAGCGCAGTTCCACGCTGTTGCCGTCCGGGTCGAGCACGTAGATCGAGGTGGCGCTGCCCCGGGCCCCGTACCGGCCGACCGGCCCTTCGAGCACGGTGAACACGCCGGAGTCGATGACCTGCTGCCAGTCGAGGGGTTCGACGACGAGGCAGAGGTGGTCGACGTTGGCCTCGCCACGGTCGCGGTGCACGAGGTCGATGATGGTTTCCGGGCTGACCCGGACGGACGGGAAGGGCACCTGGCCCGCCCGCCACTCCTCGACGCGGACCGGGGCGAGGCCCAGCAGGCCGCAGTAGAAGCCGAGGGCGCGCTCGGTGTCGCTGACGTTGAGGACGAGGTGGTCGAAGGCGGTGACAGTCAGTGTGGTCATGCCTTCACGATGCCGGGAACCGGCGGGCCAGCCAAGATCGATCAGGTCTACCATCGTTGAACCGGATTCAACAGTGAGCGGGGTGCGACCATGCTGGAACGCCACGAGGTGGAGACCTTCCTGACCCTCGCCGGGGAACTGCACTTCGGCCGGACAGCCGAGAAGCTGCTGGTCACCACCGGCCGGATCAGCCACGTCATCAAGAAGCTGGAACGGCGGGTCGGCGCGCCGCTGTTCGAGCGGACCAGCCGGGTCGTCACGCTGACCCCGATCGGCCGCCGCCTCGCCGAGGACCTGGCCCCGCTCGTCGCGGAGATGGAAGCCGCCGTCAACCGGGCCGTCGAGGCTGGCAGGGGCGTGACGGGGCAGCTCCGCGTGGCGTTCCTGGGGGAGTGGACCGCCCCGGCCCTGCTCAAGGCCGTGAACCTGTTCAGCTCCCGCCACCCCGACTGCGCCGTCGAGATCAGCGAGGCCCAGCTCGCCAACACCCGGTCCAGCCTGGTCAACGGCGAGGTCGACGTGCTGATCGCCTCGTACCCCTTCGACGGCATGGCCTGCGGCCCGGCCCTGCTCCGCGAGGCGCGGGTACTGGCCGTCGCAGCCGGGCACCCGCTCGCGGCCGAGGAGTCGGTGTCCTTCGAGGTCTGCGCGGACTATCCGATGATCCAGTACCCCGGGATCACCTCGGCGGCCTTCAAGGCCGACCGGACCCCGGCCGCGACCCCGGGCGGCAGGCCCATCCCGGCCGGCCCGTCCGGCAAGAGCTTCTCCGAGATGCTGTCCCTCGTGGCGATGGGCAAGGGCGTGCTGCCGGTCGGCGAACACTCCCGCCAGTACTACCCGCGCCCCGACATCGCCTACGTCCCGATCCACGACGCCCCGCCGATCCTGCGCGGCCCGATCTGGCTGGAGACGAACACGACGGAACGCGTCCGCGAGTTCGTCCGCGCCGCCGTCGACGCGGCAAACGCCTGAGCGGCCCTGGCCTGGAGGCGCCGCCGAGGCGTATAGTTTCGATTTAGAGCCTTAACTCGAAACTAGGAGTCGGCGATGCCGAAGACTCAACCGGCGACGACCGCTGGGCAGAAGGCATTGAGGAAGGCGGCTCAGCGAGGTGAGCCGTCCGCCGCTCTGCGGAAGGTTCGTGCCGCCCTTGCCGCTGCGGGTGGCCAGCCGCGGACGAGCGCTCTGCCTGGGCAGATCGATCGGCTCCGTGCCGACCTCCATCATGTCCGCCAGCTCCGGGACCTCGCCGACTCGCTGCCTGAAGGTTCCGGCACCCGGCGGAAGGCCGCCGAGATTCTGAACCACTGGCTGGGCACCATCGAGCCCGTGCCGGTGTCTGTGGCGGCCAAGGTGCTGGGACTGTCCGAGCCGACCATCCGCAAGTGGGTCAGTGAGGGCGTGCTGATCAAGGTTGGCGGCCGCGGGCCGGTGAAGCTCGAAGCCGCACCAGTGCTCAAGGTCGCCGACCTCGTCGGGCGCCTGCGGGAAGCCGGCACGAGGCGGGGGCTGCTCGACGCTGTCTGGTATCGGTTGCAGGACCAGGCTCTGCTCGACCGTGAGGACCTGCACGAGTCCGTCGGGCAAGCGCTTCGCGGTCAGGGCCGCGTGGTCCGGCTGGGGCCGCCGGGCGAGGCCGGCTGATGCCGCGTGTAGCGGAGACCATCCTGGCCGGGAAGCAAGCTGACGGGCTGCGGAGCCTGCATCGAAAGGCGTATGACCAGTTCCTCGACGACCTTGAGCGCCGGGGCTGCGGCGCGATGGAGTACCGGATGGCGGGGGACCTTCCGGTCAGCCGGCTGTGTGTTCGTCACCTGCGCGACAACATGCGCGTGGTGGTCATGTTCGAAGGCGACACGGCATGGGTCGTGCTGATCGCCCGCCACGACAACTCCGACCCAGGGTCCGATGTGTACACGGTCATGTACGAGCTGCTGGGGACCGGGGTGCCGGGCGCGAGGAGAACCAAGCCTTCGTGCTGTGGTGATGATGGCCTGCCGCCCGATCTTCCCGAGGATCTGATCGCGGAGATCATTGACGCGGCCAGGGACCGCAGCCGCCGGCGGTAGGTGCCGCCGCCGTCGACGCGTCGCGTGCCTGACGTGGGGTTCATGATCACGGGCTAGTCTGCTGGGCATGCTGTTGCCTGTCGCCGAGTTGTCCGCCGGAGTCAACGAGGCCTCCGACCTCCTCGCCGTCCGCGATCCGGCGGTACTCGCCGCGCACGGCTGGTCGGAAGCGGTGTGGACGGTGCTCGACGAGGGGCCGGTCGAGGAGTGCGTCGTCCTCATCGGGCACGGGGCCGGCGGCTGGGAGGCTCTGCACGTGCCGGCTGAGGCCGGTACCGAAACGGGCCGTACCGAGGACGCCGAGGCCCTGGCCTGGCGCGACGGGTACGTCTACGTGCTCGGCTCGCACTTCGGGAGCAAGAAGGGGCCGCTACGGGCCCGGCGGGCGTTCGCCGCTCGGTTCCCGGAGGCCTCGGCAGCGGACGGCCGGGTGAAGCTGGAGGTCGCCCGGAACAAGTTCCGCCTGCACCGCGCCGTCAACGACGCCCTGGCCGCGGCCGGGATCGAGGCGCTGGGCGGGCACCTGATCCACCACGCCTTCATCGCGAGCACACGGGAGCGGGGTACGGAGCGAGGCAAGAAATGGGTGCACCGGGTCCAGCACGGCGACCTGCCGCTGAACATCGAGGGCGCGGCCTTCTCCGCGTCAGGCGCGCTGCTGCTCGGGCTGCGGTTCCCGGTGACGAGCCAGGGCCGCCCGGTCCTCGTGGAGTTGCTCAACCCGGACTGCCTGTTCACGGAGGACGAGGAGCCCCGGATCGGCCGGGTGTGGACGATCGGCACCGGCGGTACGGAGCTGCTCGGGTTCCGCGCGCTGTCGGCCCGGCCGGACGGCGGGTTCGACGCGATCGTGGGTTCGATCGACGCGACAGGCAAGGATTCCGTGCTCCTGGAGCAGCACCCGCACGGCGGCGGCGTGCACTGCCGCCACATCCGCTTCTACCTGTCCGTCGACAGCGGGCCGATCGCCATCGAGACGGTGGCTGACCTGCCCTTCCGCAATGTCGAGGGCGTCGCGGAACTCTCCGGCCGCCCCGTCTACGTCACCGACGAGGACCACCGCATCACCCTGTGGGCTTAGGGCTTAGGCCGCCGGTACCTTGGCGAGCTTGCGGCGGACGTACACCTGTTTGCGGACCTTGGCCACGACGGTGCCGTCAGCGGTCACGATGTCGGTCTCGAACCAGCGCAGTGCCTTGTCCCCGTCGGCCGTTGCGGCCCGGAGCTCGTCGAGGACCTCGTCGGTGAGGTGGAAGCGGGCGAAGACGTCGCCGCGGCCCGGCGAGACGAACTCGATCTCGCCGGCCCGGTCCCAGACCATGTAGCCGGGGCCGATGCTGCGCAGCACCATGATCATCCAGAACGGGTCGGTCATGGAGAACAGGTTGCCGCCGAAGTGCGTGCCGACGTATGTCAACTGTCGCTAGAAGCAGAGCACGTTTCCGCAGGTCCTAGCCTTGATCCACATTCGCGGGTATCGTCGAACGTCCACCAACGACCGGGGGGGCGAACGATGGAGGATCAGGAGGACACCAGGCCACTGTGGCCTATGGCGGGCGCAGAAACCGCGCCTGACCTGCCCAAACGTGTCGAGTCGCCGGATGTACCCGCCCTAGCCGCGTCACAAGCCGTTCCAAACCTGCCGCACCTAAGCCAGAAAAGGAAGCGTCGGCCGCCAAAATGGGCGTTGATAATTGCCGCGCTAGGTTTCGCTGGCTTGGTATGTCTTTTCCCGGCCACATTGGCTTTTCGAGCAGCCGTACCGCCGTCGTGCTGTGCGACGCCCTTTGAGGCTGCGTCCAAGTATGCGGATAGGGTGATCGGATACGGAATGATGGCCAAGCGAGATCCAGATGGCGCTAGGCTCTACGCCTGCTCAGATGCTGCGCAAACACGAAGCCTTGCGGCCCTGAAAAGCCTAACCAGGGTGGGCGAAGATCCGAGATTCAGCTATTCGACCCTGTTCGACGCTACCAAGAAAATCGACGCTGACTCGGCCATCGTCCCAATGATGGTGACCATCTCAGCGTCAATTGATGGCGTGATGACCAAGGGAATTCGCTGGGCCGACGTTGCCACCGAAAGCCATGATGGCGACTGGTGTGTAGAAAACGTCACACCAAACACAAAGAACACTGACGACTGAAGATCCCCGTTAGCTGCCTAACGGGGATCTTCGTGAATGCCGAATTACACGTTCAGGTGGGCGTTAGCTGCCCTAGCCTTCTCCTCGAACTCGGGCAGTTCGATGACTTCCACCCCGCCGGCGCGGAGCGTTTCAACACCGACGCAGTTCGCGACGAAAAGGTCAGGCTCAGTCCACGCGATTACAACGCGAGGGATTCCCGCAGTCAGAATAAGGTGCGTGCAGCTACCGGCACGGCCGGACGCTCGCTCTGTGCAGGGCTCCAGAGTCGAATAGATAGTTGCCGTCTTCAGCGATTCAGCAATATCGGGACTCTCGAAATGCATCTCCGGATCGAGCTTCGCTAGGGCCGCCTCTTCCGCATGCATGCGACCCCACTCGCGCGAATGACCACGCGAAATCTCTTTGCCGTCGGCACCCACGATCACGGCCCCGACAGAGTACGCCTTCTCATCCGGCGGGCAGAGTGCCGCTTCCTCGATGGCGATGCTCATCCAGTAGTTGTCATCCCTGGTTACGTCCGTGCTCACCGTGTCTCCCGTGTCTTCAGAACCGAAGCCATAGCTTCAAAAAACTGCTGGACTTGTGGATTTCCTTCTATAGGTTTGAGCAATTGATACAGTTCAACAAGCTGCCCAAGCGTACGCCGCGATCCCGTGTCTGCCCCAATCGATAATGCTTGCAGGCCAAAGGTTGCAGCTTTTTCGAGTTCCCTACTTGCCGCATAGGCCAATGCGCCGCGTGCAAGGTAGACACCTTGATCACGACGATAGTCACTCGCCAGAACTCCCAGTACGGTGCCGTAATCGTCAACCGCCTGCTTATGCTGACCAATCAACAGCCGACTTTGCGCGCGGTGAACCCTGATATAGGCGTCATCGAAAAACTCGCCCCACGGACACTCATCATCCGCCGATGCCACGGCAAGGAAATTCTGTGCAGCATCATACGCTCTCTCCGACGAGTGCGAGTCGCCATCCAGCGCATACCCGTATGCACCATAGGTTGCGGCGATAGCCGAGAGTCGAGGGTTATGCTTTGCAACCTTAAGTGCAGACTTAGCAAACCCTACCGCCGCTTCGCCGTCTTTCATATCTCCAGCTAGCTGACTCATGCGAGCGAGAATGAACGCAATCGAGTCAGTATCGCCTGAGATATTCGCCCACTGGAGCGCCTTACCCAGCCAGAATTCAGCGCTTACGACATCGTCCATGTCCTGATGGAACCAGCCGAGCAAATCCGCAAATTCAGCCTGCATCCTGAACCAGGACTCCGGCTGGCCATTGCGAAACTCGCGACGAGTAGCCTGTATGAGATTGACTTGATCCAGCGCAATAGGCACTAGCCGCCTCGGACCAAACATGTTGTCCGACTCCGCTAACAACTTGCGACTTCTGCTGAAGTGCTCGATGGGGTTAAGGATTGCCACCCGCCGCCCGTCCACCAAGTCATTCACTGACTCACTAGGTGGCACAATGTCTACATATGCAAATCGACCGTTGGCCCAGATGGGAATCTGGGTTGGGCTATCGGAATTGCTTAACCCTCGCGAGCGAGCGCGATCGGCATGCAGGGCAGCAAGGAGTTCGCCGTGAGCAGACAGGGCTTGATCACATCGGACCGCAAAATCTTCGCTCGGTGCGCGCACCCCACGGACGTACCTAGAGACAGCCCCTTTGTCGATCACGACTACCGCCGCAAGGCGGTTCTGAGACCAGCCACGGTCGCGGAGCAGGCTCCGCAGTAGCTCGTCAAAGGCTCCCAAGGTCATCACCACCCGTACGCTGCCACGCTTCTGGCTGTTCGGCAGGGGGTTGCGGGGTTGCCAAAACATCCGGCAACTTGCGCAACCTACCGAGGGTCCAGCGTACCCCGCAGTCTTGACCCAGAGCGCTTCCCGCTAGCGGCTCTGCTGATCAGGAAGGCCACACCGGTCAACTTGGACGGTCAGGTTCCACCCCTAGCGGGGAGGCTCGCCGACTCAGGAGGGAGGTGGTCGCGGTGTACAAGATCGGTTCGGCGGATTCGGCCCGGACGGTGATTGAGTCTCACACCCAGATCACGGACGGCGCTGAAAGCCGGCGCGGTTGCTGCATGGGTTGCTGGGACTTGGATCGCTCGCTGTGCCGCTGGCCGTGCGACCGGTATTCGGAAGCACGTCAGTTCCTTGTGGAACACGGGTTGTGGGAGGGAGGTGGTTAGCGGTGGTCCAGACCGTGGACGAAGCGCATGACCAAGCCTCGAAGCACAAGCAGCCTCGCAAGGGTGAGGGCGAGTTGTGCGGCGGTTGCAGGAAAGAGCACGGCGGGGAGATTGTCTGGCCGTGCCTGCGCTTTCAGGAAGCGAACGAGTTCCTGAATTGCATCTCCCGCAACCAGATCGATTCGGAGCACATCGCACGGGCTATCCGCGACCTGCACCTCAAAAAGTTCCCCGAGGGCTGGGGCGAGATGACCGGGAACTGCGTCGGCTGTTACGACTGCTGGAAGAACGGCGAGCGCCCGTGGCCGTGCCCCTCCTACAACAAGGCGGTGGAGTGGCTTACGGAAAGGGGGCTGTCATGATGCCTCAGTGGCGGGTCGTCTTGGCCGCCATCGAACCCGGGAAGTTCGGGACGATGGGCCGGCCGCTTGCCGAGATCGTGTACGCCGACAGGAAAACGGCCGAAACGAAGTTCGCTGAGTGGCTTGGCCGCGACGACGTCAAGCGGGGCTATTGCCGCGTGTGGTGGGGCAATGTCTAGCTTCCCGGAGCGTTCAGCTAAGGACGTGGCGGACTGGGAGTCGTTCGTCAAGGCGACTCTCTCGCCCCAGAGCATGAGCAGTCTCCACAGAAGGCTCCCGGGCAAGAAGGGTTTGTGCTTCGGGTGCTTAGAGAACGGGCATTCGGTGGTATGGCCGTGTGCGGCGCGACAGCAGGCCGATAAAGCGTGTAGCGCGACGCGGACGCTCGAAATCTAGGTTTCCGGGAATGCCGCTGGGGCTGTCAGCTGACGGCGGCATTCCCGGAGCGCACTAGCTGTGCGGCGGGAAACGGAACTCACAGACTCCGCTGTTTCCCGCTCCGGCTAGTGCATTCCCGGCCCACACCCAACCAAGGGGCCGGAAGCGTGCGGTGGGCAAGGGCCGCACGGGGGTACCCCCGCTCACGGGCGCAACCACCGAAAGGGGGTACCCCGCCCAAGATGTCTCCCGGCATGTGCGGCGGGAGATGGATGGCGGCGGGTTGGTTGTCGGGTGGTGCCAGCAAAACACCCGCCGCTGATAGGGCCTTGTGTGCAGCAAGGCAAGCAAGACGGCTACCGCCCATTCTCGTGACGCGGCTAGCCGGGCAGTAAGCGCCGGCTAGCTGCACGTGCAGACGGCGCGCGGGGTGTCCCGGCCTTGACCGGCCCGGGGCACGGAAGGGGAACCCTGTCAGGTCAGAAGGGCGGGGTTCCCCGAACACAGAGACGTTTTCCGATGTGCGGAAGGAAGCCATTTGGCTTAGCAGACTGAGGGGCCACCCCGCCCCTGTCCCTGAACAAGATTTAGGGCGGGGTGGCCTGAGGGCGCGAACCCTCGGTACCGATGGTACCGGGGGCTACGCGCTGTGCAAGTCGGTAATTGTGAGTACACGTGGCGTGCCGGGAGGTACCAGGTTCAGGGAACAAGTCAACGATTTGGGGAGGGTGATTCACGATGGAAACTCACAAGATGCACGAGTCCGTTAGGGGTTGCGAGTGCGGGGCGACGGCGGAGACCGGCCGCGTCCGGTGCGTGAAGTGCTCGGCCCGGTCGCGGTGGATGCGGCGTAAGTCGTGCCGGCCGGCCGGAGACCGCTCGGACCTGATGTAGAACACCGGCCAAGCCGGACCTGACAAACAACCAAATTCGAGAAAGGCAAATCTATCGACACCAGAAAGGAAGGTGCATGCATGAAGACTGAGGTAGCAATCTCCGTGACGCTCGTGTTCGGGCTCTTGATGTGGCTCACCGTCGCTAAGGACGGCCACAAGGTCTGGCACGCCACCGTTGCAACCATCTTCGGCCTGTCTCTGGCTGGAACCCCGATCGGGACGGCCATTGTGGACTTGGTCGACACGGTCGCAGGGTCCATCTCGTAACCGCAATCCCGTTCCATGCGCCCGGACTGCCGGGTGGGAAGGAAACGCCAATGACTGCCATCGAATCGATGCGGAGGACTGTCTAACTTTTGGAGGTGATGCGCTCTGACGAACAGCAGCAGGCAGTACCGGGCAGAACAGGAGTTGCGCAACAAGGTCGATGAACTGACGGACATCATCGACGCACGGACCACCGAACTCAGCGAGGTATACCGCGCGCTGTCCCTGCTAGAGGATGACCTGCGTGACTGGCAATTGCGTCACGCTAACCTGATCGCTGCCGCACGGGCCGCCCTGATGGCGGACGCGGAAGGCGAAGACGACCCTTGGTCGTATCTCTTGGATGAACTCCCGGCACTGCCGCCGGGACACCCCCTGAATGCCCATCGCCGGGGCCGCTCATGATGCGGCGGCGCAACCGGGGCCGCCGTTTCGGGCGGCACGATCCGCAGCCGCTCTACCTGATCACCCATGAGGGCGGCACAGTATTCGCGTTGATCGGCGCGGTATTCCGCGCCATGTACCGCTACCGCTCGGAGCTGGCCCCGATCTGGGCCGCCATCGTGGTCTTCCTGACGGGTGTGTGGCTGCACGCCGCACACCAGGCTTGGTGGCCGTGGCTAACGGCCCTCAGCGTCACTCTGACGGCCGTTCTGGGGGTACTCCCTCGGTGGGTAGGCCACATGCGACGGTGGGCCGCTCTGGACCGCCCAGCCGAACGGGCCTATGCGACCGGCGCCGCCGGGGCCACCGCGGGCTGGCTAGCCGCCGCAGCGGGTATGGGGTCAATGGCCCCGCCCCTCCCGCTGCTCTGGCTCGTGGGCCTGGTGGTGCTCGGCGCGCCCTGGTGGGCACACCACCGGCGGCGCGCCAAGGTGAGGGTGGAAAGGTCGCTGGCCGCATGGCCCCACGTCGCCGACGCCGTGGGACTTTCCGGCTCCTACATTCAATCCGCGATTGTCGGACGTTGGGGTTACACATTCCGTCTTGGTCTCAAGCGCGGGCAGACGGCACAGAATGTCATCGCGGCTATCCCGTCTATCGAGTCGGAACTAGCAACCCGGCCCGGAGCCATCCGAGTCGAGATCGACCCTGAACGCGCCGATAAAGTCACCGTGCGCGTGATCGAAACCGATCCGCACGCAGAGCCGATCACCTACACCCCGATTCCGGCAGGCTCAGCGTCCATCACGAAACCCGTTCCGCTGGGCGTGTATGAGGACGGGGACGCGGTGAGCGTTTCCATGCTCCGCCGTAACGCGCTAGTCGGTGGCGTCATCGGGTCGGGCAAGTCGGGTGTCCTGAACACCATTCTTGCCCACCTCGTCAGCTCACCCGATTGCGCTGTCTGGGGTATCGACCTGAAAGGAGGAATGGAGCTAGGCCCCTGGCTTCCGTGCCTTGACCGGCTGGCGACCAACCCGCAGCAAGTCCTGCCGCTGCTACAGGACGCATTCTCGGTCCTGCACGACCGGGCGCGGACGCTGGCTGAGCGAGGCGAACGGGTGTGGAACCCCACTCCGGAAAACCCCGCACTGGTCATCGTCATTGACGAGTTCGCGGAATTGCCAGAGGAAGCAATGCCGATCGCGGACTCTATCGCAAGGCTCGGCCGGGCGGTCGCCGTCAATTTCCTGATTGCGACTCAGCGGCCGACGCAAAAGGCTATGGGCCGCTCCGCTATCCGCTCTCAGATGGATATCCGCCTAGGGCTGCGAGTAGTCGAAAAAGGTGACGGGGATCTGATCCTGTCTCAGGGGATGGTCAAAAACGGCTGGCACCTTCACACCCTCGACGCCGCCGGGAAGTTCCTGCTTTCCAGCCCGGAACACCGGCACCCGAAAAGGGCACGCGCAACCCTCACCACAGACGACGATGTGAAACGAGTTGTTGCCGCCAACGAAAACCACCGGCCGGCCATCACAGTCTCCGGCACCGAGGAAAGGAGGAAGGAAACCAGGCCGGCTATCCCCGGACAGCGCAAGCCGGCCGGAAACCGGACACCCGAAGAAACACTTTGGGCCGCTCTACAGGCCGCGCCACCGATCGGCATCTCCGTAGGCGACCTCATGGACATCACCCGGAAAGGCCGCACGTGGGTCTATGACCGGCTACAGGAACACGCCCAAGCCGGCCGCGCCGAGCGGACAGCACGCGGCTACTGGAAAGCCAAGGACGCTACCAGGTAGCGCCGGCACTGTGTGATCGTCCGCGTCCGCCCGTCCGCGCACGCCTGCGCGCGTAGGAGCCACGCGCGGACGGACGGACGAACCCCGGACGATCACACAGCGTCACATCCTGTGGGAGGGGAGGTGATATAGAGCTTGAATGGTGCGGTTCCTGACCCGAACTCAAAGGAGGAACAGAACTCAGAACGAGATAAAGATATTGATGAAGCGATTGAGCGAATCGTGAAAAGGGCTCCGCCGCTAACAATGGAACTAGCCGTGCGCCTTGCAAAGATGCTGCGATATGACGTGAGGCCTAGTGACTGAGGGCACGTGAAGAGGGCGGAATGACAACTGTCATTCCGCCCTCTTCACGTGCCCTCAGTTCTTTGTCTTTTTGCCGTAGATCCAATCCCAGTCAACCCGTTTCCCCAAGTTCCCAAGGTAGCGATCCTTCGGGTCTCCCGTTGGCGCTACCTCGATCCGTGAGGTTAGCCGAAGTGCTTCCCGCTTCACTTCAAGCGGAGCTTTGCCCCAACGGCGCTCAGCATCAGGCCCTATTAGACCACGGAGGATGGAGGGAATTTTCGCTGACTCGATAATCTCTTCCTGCTCCTTAATCTTGGCGATCCGGTCAACTTGAATCTTGCCGAAGAACTCCGGAGTCACGCTGCCGGCTATTGCTTGCCGCTCCCAGTTTTCCAAATCAAGCTCAAGCCGCGTCTTTTCGATAGTGGCTTTCTGTGTTTCTTCGTCTGAGGTGCCGGCCGCTTCAATGAGCTTGGCGTGGATTTCCGGATCGGAAAGCCATTTAATCATGGTCTTGTTGGCGAAGTCATCCATTTCTTCCCTGCGGACTTCACCACAGCCCCGGTCAAGACAGCGGTAGCTATCAAAGCCGCCCTTGTAGGGGATGTGCACACGAGCAAGCGGCCCCTTGCAAACCTCGCAACGAGCGATGTAGGAAAGTAGGTACTGAGCCCGCGAGGGGCGGGTGTGGACTCGCGATGGATCGCTAAGCAGTCGCTTAACAGCCCAGTAGGTCTCAGGCGTGACAATCCCCTCCCACACTGCCTTATAGATGTTCTGATAATGCGCGCGAAGCCCGGCATAAGTAGGAGTCAGGCCAATTAGGCGCACCGCCGATCGAGCCCAAGTCTTACCGCCCGGCGAGGGTATCTTGCGATCGTTGAGCGACTGCGTTACTCGGGTTATCGATCGCCCGGCCTCAAGCTCTCCAAAAATCTCCCGGACGACTTTAGCTGGCGTGTACTTGATGCCAGCCGGACTGACATGTTCGGTGTCGTCAGGTTCCTGCCGGACAAACTCTTTTGTTTCCGGATCATAGACGCGACGATATCCGTACGGGGCTCGGCCATGTGGCATACCAGCAATGGCGGTTCCTTCAAGTCCACGTTGCACCCCAGCACTGATATTGTCGGCATTGTATTCGCCTTGAATTGCGGCGTTCCCAAGGGAGAGTTTGTCATCCTTGTTCGCCAAGTCGTAAAGTCGATCGCCAACCATCCAAAAGCGCAAGCCGTTTTCTAAACAGAGATCCCTAAGTTCCACATACACGGCTAGGTCGCGCTGGGTCCGAGCCAACTCCCAAACCACGAGCACATCTCCGCGACCGGAAGCGATGGCCTCCATGAGCAATTCAAAACCCGGCCGGCCTTTTGTTGCATAGCGGGATGCGGACAAGTCGTTATCGCGGAATGAGTCGAGATGTGTCCAGCCGCGCCGAGCAATCACCGCTAGGTTTTCTCGGTGCTGATCCTTCACGCTCTTACCAACACGCTTGCTTCGGCGGAATCGGTCGGCGCTCGCGCGCTCATAGGTAAGAGCTGCTACGGATTCGCCAGCGGCTAGGAATTCTTCAATTGATTTCCAAATTCGCCTGCTAGGATTCGCCATGATCCGCCTCCCAATCGCTAGGGTACCAACGGATCTAGCTTCTAGCGACAGGTCACATAGTTGACGTTCCACTTGTGCTGGCGGAGCCGGACCTCGGCGTGCCGGAAGTCGCCGGAGAGCTTGAGCACCCTGATCCCGGCGAACAGGAACGGTGGCCAGAGGTTCATGCCCCGGCGGAGAGTGGCAGCGCGCATACCCGCCAAGTTACCACCGAGTAACCATGCGGGCCAGGGCACAATGTCCGGATGCGTACCATTGTGGTGCTGTTCACCAGGGACCTGCGGGTGCACGACAATCCGGCGCTGCACGCCGCCTGCCGGGTCGCTGACCAGGTCATCCCGCTGTTCGTCCACGACGGTGAGATCCGTGTCTCACCGATCAGGCGGGACTTCCTGACCAGGTGCCTGGCCGGGCTGCGTGGTTCGCTGCGGGCCCTCGGCGGAGACCTGATCATCCGGTACGGGGACCCGGTGGCCGAGGCGCTCAGGCTGGCGGCCGAGCACCACGCGGAGGGCATCGGGCTGGCGGCGGACGTGAGCAGGTACGCGGCCCGGCGGCAGGCCCGGCTGCTCGCGGAGGGTGAGCGGCACCGGCTGGCTGTCCGGCTGTTCGACGGAGTCACGGTCGTACCGCCCGGCGCGCTCCGGCCGTCGGGCGGCGGCAGCCACTACAAGGTCTTCACGCCGTACTGGCGGACCTGGCAGGAGTACCCACGCCGTGCCGAACTACCCCCGCCCGATCGCGTGACACTCCCGCCCGGCATCGAACCCGGCGAACTGGAGGCGCGGCCGGGCGACGGCGAGCCCGCCGCGCTCGACGCCCTGGAGTGCTGGCTGTCCAGAGTGGACGGATACGGCGACACGCACGACGAGCTGGCCAACGCCGGCGGCACGTCCCGGCTCAGCGCCTACCTGCACCTCGGGTGCCTCTCCCCGCTGGTACTGGCGAACGCCACCGCGCACGCCGAGCCCTACGTCCGGCAGCTCTGCTGGCGCGACTTCTACCAGCAGGTACTCGCCGGTTTCCCCGGCCTGCCGGACAAGGCATACCGGCCGGGGGCCGCCGACGACTGGGCCGACGATCCGGTCGCGCTCGCCGCCTGGCAGGAGGGCCGGACCGGGGTACCCGTCGTCGACGCCGGCATGCGGCAGCTCCAGGCGGAAGGCTTCATGCACAACCGGGCCCGCATGATCACGGCCTCCTACCTGACCAAGCAGCTCGGGCTCGACTGGCGGGCCGGAGCTGCCTGGTTCGACCGGTGGCTGCTCGACGCCGACGTGGCGAACAACTACGGAAACTGGCAGTGGGTCGCGGGTACCGGGAATGACAGCAAGCCCTATCGGCGCTTCAACCCGGACCGTCAGGCCAGCCGCTTCGACCCTGATGGCACATACATCGAGCGCTGGGCACCGGAACTGCTCTCCGCCCAGCGGAAACGCTGGGCGGAGAGCAAGATCCGGCCTACACGAGCGGCAGGGTGAGCCTGCTCGCGCCGGGGTCGACGTTGACGACCGTCCCGCCGTTCGGGCGGAGCGTGTAGTCGTAGTCGGTCGAGATGACGACGAGCCCGATCTGCCGCCCGGCCGCGAAGACGTAGTCCTTGGCCTGGAGGTTGAACCGGACCGTGTAGTACGTGCCGGGCACGACAGCCTCCGAAGTGGACGCCGACGTGCGGTTCTGCGGATCGATCCAGCCTCGCGTCACGATGGCCGGCGATCCCGAGCTGCTGTAGTCGACCAGCAGGGCCGTGATGTTCGCGGCCTTGCGGGACGGCAGCGCGATCCGCAGCTCGGCCGTCGCCGTGCCGGACAGCCTGGCCGGGGTGGACAGGGCCGGTGTGAGGTAGGCCAGCCGGTTCGGGTTGGACGCCGCCGGGCTGGCGGCCAGGGTGCCTGCCCTGATCGTCCGGCCCTGGTCGGTGAAGCTCTGCACGGACGACGTTCCCGGTGTCCGGTTCAGCGCGCCGGTGGACGACGGGTAGTAGGTCACCGGGGTGCCCTGCGGCCAGGACGAGTAGGTCGCCCACGAGCCGCTTTCCCGCTGCACGTCGGCGATCGGCTCGCGCATGATGCCGTTGTCGACGCCTTTCAGCCAGTACTCGAACCAGCGGGCCAGCGTCGACTGGTAGGTGCTCCGGCTCGGGTTCCCGTGCCCGCCCTGGTGCAGCCACAGCTTCCGGGGTACCCCGGCGCTGCCGAGCGCGTCCCACCACTGGGCGAACTGGCCGGTCTTCACGTTCCAGTCGTTGAGCCCGTGCACGACGAACACGCTCGCCTTGACCTGCGAGGCGAGGGGTACGTAGTCCCGGTCCCGCCAGAACTGCGTGAAGTCACCGGTCGACCGGCCCTGCGCCGCCGTGATCTCCGCGACCTGCGCCGAGCAGTTCCGTGGCCCGGTGTCGACGTACTTGGCCAGCACGTCGGCGTCCTCGCCCTGGTACCCGCCGGGCGCGACGACCAGCCCGTTGGCCCGGTAGTAGTCGTACCAGCTGGAGATCGCGGCCACCGGGACGATCGTCTTGAGCCCCGGCACGCCCGTCGTGGCGACCATGTTCGGCAGTGTCCCGTTGTAGGACACGCCCGTCATCCCGACAGCTCCGGTGCTCCACGACGCCGTGACCAGCCCGCCGGAGGAGTTGAAGCCCCTGGCCCTGCCGTTCAGCCAGTCGATCACGGCCTTCGTCGCCAGCGTCTCCTGCTGGTCGCCACTCGTCGGGCAGCCGTCCGACGGGCCGGTACCGAGGCTGTGGCCGAGCACGACGGCGTACCCGCGCGGCACGAAGTAGTCGTCGAGCCAGCCGGGCAGGTCCGGCTTGACCAGCGCCGGCCCGTCAGCAGGGCCGCCCGGCAGGCCGAACAGCGCCTCCTGCGGCAGCTGGGAGACGTTGACCCCGTAGTTCGGCACGTTGTTGCCGCCCGACCGGTACGGGCTGTGCTCGAAGATGACCGGCACCTTCGCCGTGCCGGACGGCCGTGAGATGTCGAGCGCGATCCGGTCGAGCCGGCCGTCCCGGTCACTGTCCACTGCCGACTCGACGTAGACCCTTTCCTCCACGAGGAGTCCCGGCGCGGCATGCGCCGGGGCGGCGACGGCCAGCACGGAGCCAGCCATCGCCGCCACGAGCACGAGTCTCATCCCGTCACGCTCATCTCGTCACGGTCCATGACACGGTCTGGGTGAGGTGCTTGAGCAGCTCGGGGTCGCGGACCCAGTCCGTGTGGACCGTGACCGTCGCCGTCACCGTGTGCGTGCCGGACGGCAGGGCCGCTGGCGCGAGGCCGTTGCCGGCCAGCGGAGCGCCGTCGACCCTCCACTCCACGGAACCGCCGTCGACCGGCTTCACCCAGAGGTTGGAACTGTCGGAGGAGAACCCTTCGATCACGCCGCTCTCCCGGTAGAACGACGCGACCATCGCCTCCCGGCCGGGCAGGTTGAACTGCCTGCCGAGCGAGCGCATCATCGAGTTGTCCGTCGGGCGGTTGATGCACCGGGTGTAGTAGCGGCCGCCGACGTAGGCGCCGACCGTGCCGCCGTCCGGCGAGACCTGGCCGATCCACCGGTACCACTTGCGCTGCTGTGACTGCATCTGCGCTGCCGTGAGCTTGGAGACGTTGGACTCGGACGGCTCGCCGTAGGGGTAGCAGTCGCCGCTGCCGTACGTGTACTCGTCAGCCAGCCCGCCCATCGAGTGACCCAGCTCGTGGATCGCGACCTGCCCCGACTGCGCGTTGCCGCCGGAAGCCGTGGCGACCCCGCCGCCCGCGCCGCCGTACTTCGTGCTGTTGCCGAGCGCGAGCACCTGGTCGACGTCGGCGACGGCAGCCGCGTACTGCTTGGCCTTGGTCTGGTTCACGCACAGCAGCCGCTCCGTGCCGCCGCACCAGAATCCCATGTCGAGCGCGGTGTTCTTCCGGATCCCGTTGGTCGGGTCGTTGTCCACACCGGACTGCTGGGAGATCACGTTGACCTGCCACACGTTGAACTGGGTCCGGTGGCTCTTGAACGGCTCGAACGCAGCGATCTCCGCCCACTTGCTCTTCACGTGCGAGTTGTACAGGGCCATCTGCGAGCTGGTGTACCCGTCGCCGACGAACACGAGGTCGAAGCGGCTCGAACTCGGCCCGTTGACCTCGATCGGCACGACCTCCGCCGCCGCCAGGGCCTGCGGCTCGGCTGCCGCCTCCACCTTCGGCAGCTTCACCTTGGTGCGGGTGATCGACCCGTCCGGGCTGAACACCTCCATCAGCTCGGTCCGGGTACTGCGGTCTGCCGTGTTACCCGTGCCGGGTAACACGGTGGCGGCCAGCGCGAGGACCGCGCCGGCCACGAGGGCAAGCTTGACTCTCATAGCGTTTCCTCCGGGTGAGGGGTTTCCCAGGTGGACTCACTATGAACGTCAATGAACAGTCAGGACCCATCTCAGATATCCATCATGTTGAGGTGATGCCCGCTCGCCTGTTCCTAGTACCAGGTGTCCCAGGGGCTGATGCTGCCGTCGCCCGGTGCGCACGGCGCCGCCGCGACGACCGGGGCGCCCCATGACTCACCGTTGGCGTTCAGGCAACGGTTTCCGGAGTTGAGGCCGATGAAGGAGTAGCGGCCCCCGTTCTCCACGACTCGCCACCAGCGGGCCGAGGTGTTGTGGGTGGCGTTGCAGTCGATCATGTACACGCTTGCTCCGTCAGTGACGTCCTCGGTGATGCAGTACCCGTTCTGTGAGCGGAACCGCACATACTCGACGCCGCTGCTGGTGTACACCCGTTCGTGTGCCCAGTTCTGGCCAGGCCGGTCATCGCACCCCTGGATGCTGACCTGGCCCATGTTCCACTCCTGGGCGGTGAGGCACAGCCCGCTGGGCACCGACTGGTACCAGAATCCGCTGCCGGCCTGGGCCGGGGTGGCGGCGGCCAGTGGTGAGATCATCGCTGCCGCCGCGGCGGCTACCTTCCAGCGCACCTTCATGGTGTTCGTACCTCCTGAGTGCATGGTCCACTTGTGAGCCGCGTTCAGCCTGACCCGGCCTGACCTGCGAGAACAGGCAGCCGACCGGCAACAGACCGGCAACTGGGGGCAGCAGGGCTGGCGCGGTCCGATATGACGGAGTGATTACAGGACGGCAAAGATCACGCATGGCCGGGCCGGTCATCGCCTACGGTCGGATGCTGCACCGGGGTCGCATCGGCCCCGGGCTGTCGGGGGAGGAAAACGGGTGACCTCTGGGGACTGGGCTGCCGTGCTGCTCACGATGCGTACCCGTGCCGTGCTCACGCAGGAGGAACTGGCCGAGCGGTCCGGGGTCTCGGTGCGCACGATCCGCAACCTGGAGGCCGGCCGGGGGAAGCCGCGCCAGTCCTCACTCCGGGCGCTGTGCGACGCGCTCGGCGCCTCGGCCGACGAACGGGCGGTGTTCTGCCAGCAGCTCGGCCCCGCCGTCGAAGGGACTGCGAGAGCCGGCGTACGGGGTGAGATGCCGCGCCAGCTCCCGGCCGCCGACCGGCACTTCACCGGCCGGTCGGCCGAGCTGGCCGGGCTGGACCGGATGCTCGCCCGGACCAGCGGGGCCGAGCCCGCCCACGGCTCCATCGTGATCACAGCCGTCGGCGGCGCGGCCGGTACCGGGAAGACCGCGCTGGCCCTGCGCTGGGCATACGACAACGCCGGGCGCTTCCCCGACGGCCAGCTGTACGCGGACCTGCGCGGGCATGCCGAAGGGCTGCCGGCCTCCCCGGCGGAGGTCCTGGGCCGGTTTCTCCGCGCGCTCGGCATGCCAGCCGAGCGGATACCGTCCGGTGTGGACGAGGCGGGCGCGGCGTACCGGAGCCTGCTGGCGGACCGGGCCGTGCTCGTCGTGCTGGACAATGCGGCCAGCGCCCAGCAGGTACGCCACCTCCTGCCCGGAGACGGCCGTTCGCTGACCCTGATCACCAGCCGGCACAGCCTGCCGGGCCTGGTCGCGATGAACGGTGCCAGCCGCCTGGTGCTCGGCTCGCTCCCGCCGGACGAGGCGATCGTGCTGCTGCGGCGGCTCCTCGGCTCCGGCCGGGTGCTCGCCGAGCCCGGTGCGGCCGTGGAACTGGCCCAGGCCTGCGGGTTCCTGCCGCTGGCACTGCGGATCGCCGCCGCGAACCTGGCCGACGAGCCGGGCATGAGCCTGGCAGGCTACGTCCGGCGGCTGCGCGGCGACCGGATCGGCGAGCTGGCCATCCCGGGCGATGACGCGGGGGTCAAGGCGGCGTTCGACCTCTCGCTGGCCCGGCTGCGCCCGACAGCCCGGCGGCTGTTCACGCTCTTCGGCGCGGTACCGGGCCCCAGCGTGTGCGCCAGGGCCGCCGGGCAGCTCATGGCGGCACCGGAGGACGTCGCCGCCAGCGCGCTCGCCGAGCTGCGTGACGCCCACCTGCTGGAAGAACCGGTACCGGGGCGGTACAGGTGCCATGACCTGCTCCGCGCCTACGCGGCGAGCCTGGCGGCCGGCGAAGACGAGACGGCAGGCGCGCTCGGCCGGCTGCTGAGCTGGTACGCGGCGGGTGTGGAGGGTGCGGCGCGCCTGCTGTACCCGCGCAGTGCCCGCCTGCCGGCCCAGGCCGAGCCGCTCGCCTTCGGCAGCCAGGAAGACGCGATCGCCTGGCTGGACACCGAGCGGGAGAACCTGGTGGCGGCCGTGACCACGACGGAGACCCCGGCACACGAAGATCTGTGCGTGCTGATCGCCGACGGGATGCGCGGCTACTTCACGTTGCGCCGTCACCTCGCGGACTGGGAGGCCACAGCGACGGCTGCCGTGCTCAGAGCCGGGCGCTCCGCCGATCCGCTGGCGCTGGCCGCCGGCCTGCTCAGCCTGGCTGACCTGCGCCGGTGCGCGGGCGACACGGAGCTGGCGGCGGCCGGGTACGGCGAGGCTTCCGTCGCGGCGGAGCGTGCCGGGTGGCTCCCGGGGCTGGCCACGATCACGGGCAACCTCGGCGTCCTGCACATGCACTCCGGCCAGCTCGAACTGGCCCGGCGGCACTTCACCCGCTCGCTCGGGTACGACGAGCTGACCGGGGCGCGGGCCAACGCCGCCATCAAGCTGTCCAACCTCGGCAGTGTCGCCAACCTGCTCGGCGACTTCCGCGCCGCGCGGGCGTACTACGAGGACGCCCTGAGCGTCCAGCGGGAGCTGGGCAACCCGGAGGGGACGGCAGCTGGCAGGTACCTCCTGGGTTTTGCCTGCCACGCCCTGGGTGAGGCAGAAACGGCCCGGGCCCATTTCGAGGCTGGGCTGGCCCTCGCCGGGCGCGGTGGCGACCAGACAGCCCTGATCGCGGCCACCCTCGGCCTCGCGGAAATCGACCGGAACGCGGGGAGCCTGGCAGCGGCCGCAGACAGGATCCAGCAGGCGGTCCGCGCGGCCCGGGCACTCGGGGACCCGCGCACCGAAGCCGCCTGCCTCTACAACGCCGGCCGGATCCTCCACGACCTCGGACGGCTGAGTGAGGCCGCCGACCATCTCGACCAGGCGATCCGGCAGGCCACGGCCGCCGGCAGCCTCGACGAGACAGCGTCAGCCCTGAACGAACTGGCAGCTGTGCAATTAGCACAGTCCGATATGGACGCCGGCCGGGCGAGTGCCGAGGCGGCGCTGAGAATCGCGCAGGGTGCTGGCTTCCAGGACATCCAGGGCGAATCCTGGGAACTCCTGACCTGCCTGTACCTGGCCAGCGGCGAGCCGGCCTCCGCGCGGGACGCCGCACGCGAGGCGCTCCGCATCCGCGAACTCACCGGTAGCCAGTTGCGGGCCGGCCGCCTGGCCAGGGTCATCGCAGCCGCCGGCCCGGCCTGAAGCGGTTCAGGCCTCGCGTGAGCGTTCGCGGAGCACGAAGGCCGCAGTGACCGCGACCCCCTTGCCGGGATCGTCGAGCAGAGCCGTGAGCGTGGCCTGGGCGAGCGGGCCGGGGATGTCCGCCAGGGCAGCGGTGAGCCGGCGGCGGGCCGGTTCGGCGGCTCCCGTGAGCCCGGCGGCGATGGCGCTGGCGACTTCCCCCGCACGGCCGGGCTGGGCGGCGAGAGCTGCGAGTACGTCGGCGGCCTCGACATCGTCGCGCCCGCTGACGACCAGGGCGACGAGTGCGGGGATGGCGTCCGCGTCACCACGCTGCCCGCGTGCGAGTGCGCCGCGTGCGCTCACCAGCGGATCGTCGTGCCGGAAGGCTTCGGCGAGTACCGCGCGGGCGGCCGGTGAACCGATCTTCGCCAGCGCGGCCAGGGCACGGTGCCGCCGCCCGGTGTCCGGCGAGTCCAGGGCCTCGGCCAGCATCGGGATCGCGCCTTCGCCCGCGCGGGCCAGAGCCCAGTGCAGCGCGCCGGCGACGTGCGGATCGGCCTCGCTCAGGACCGCCTCCGCGAGCAGGGCTGTGGCCCGGTCGGCTTCCTGGTCGAGCGACAGCGCGGCACGCTGGCGCGCCGAGGGGCTGTACGCCTCCAGCCCGCGCATCAGCCCGATCGTGCGCAGCACCTCCGACCACGCGCCCGGGTCGCTGGCCTGCACGAGCCCGAGCCGGTGGAGCAGCTCCTCCTCACGGGCGAGGCGCTCGCGCGTGCGGGCGAGGAGCTGCTCGACCATCGACGCGGGGCTGAACGAGAGGTCACCGAGCACGCCCGCGATCTCCTGCAGGCTCAGGCCGAGCGAGCGGAGCCCCTCCACGTGGAAGAGCCGGCGGACGTCGTCCTCCGAGTACTGCCGGTACCCGCCGTGCGTGCGCCCGGTCGGCGACACCAGGCCGATCCGGTCGTAGTGCCGCAGCATCCGGGCACTGATCCCGGACTGCTCGGCGACCTCACCGATCAGCATCCTCGTTCACCCGTGTCCTCGTTCAACCCGTGTCCTCGTTCATCCGCCCGCCAGCGGCGCGCCGCGCAGCGCGACGACCCGCTGAGCCTCAGCGATCGCGGCGTCGAAGCCCACTTCCGGGTCGAGCATGATCCGCTCGGTGGCGAGGGCATGCGCGCGTACGCCCGGGTCGCTGGCCGACTTCGCCTGCTCGACGACGGGCATCGCCGGGGAGCCGAGGGTCACGAAGGCGCGGCTGAGGCTGTTCTGCACGTCCCGGTCACCCCGGTTGAACTGACTCGACAGCTCCGCTGCCAGGCCGGGGACCTGCCCTTCCGGTACGAGCCCCGCCGCCGTCCGCCACGCGGTGCGCGCGACCTCGTCGTCAGCGTCCCGCAGGAGGTCCCGCGTGATCGCCGGCCAGACGCGCGGGCCGCCGATCTTGGACAGGGTGTGCAGGGACTGACTCCGGGCCTGCGGGTTCCCGGACCTCAGCTCGGCCAGGAGCATGTCGACTGTGGACGAGGGGTCGTGCCGGGTGAGCGCCCACGTCAGCATGTCGCGCACGAAGAAGTCCGGCTCGACCCCGCACCGTTCGACCAGCAGCCCGATGTTCCCCGGGTCGGGCACCGTCCCGGCGGCCAGCGCCGCCCGCAGCCGCACCGAGGAAGCCGGAGCCTCCAGCGCGGCCCTCAGCCGCGAACCCGCGCCCGTGTTCGTACCCGTGCCTGTCTCGTGCCTGTCTTCGTGCGTCATGTGCTGCACCTCCACCCCGATTACAGACCTTGTCACGGTGACAAGGTCAAGGCGCGGGGTTTTCGCGGAACGAGAACAGACCCTCAGACCGGCCAGCCCGTGTACTCCCCGGCCCGCAGGAGCCGGCGCGCCCAGCCGTGGACCATCGGCAGCCAGCTCGCCTCGTGCCTGGGCCCGGCCGCGTCCGCGAGCGCGGCGAACTTCAGGATCTCCGCCACGGCTCCGAGCGGCTTGGCCGCCGACCAGCAGCGTTCGATGCCGGGCCGGGGCGCGTAGTCGCACCAGGCGTCCAGGGTGTGGGCCAGGTACCTGGCGGCGGCAGGCTCACCCGCGTCGTGCAGGAAGGCTGCCAGGTCCAGCAGCGGGTGGCTGACGGCAGCGAAACTCCAGTCGTGGATCAGGAACCCGTCAGCTCTCCTGACGGCGTTGCCCGGGTGGAAGTCGCCGTGGCTCAGCGTGGCGGGCAGCGGCCCGGACTCCAGGTACTCGCAGCAGTCCAGCAGGTAGGGTTCCAGGGCGCGGAGCTGGGCGTATCCGCCGGGGCCGAGAGGCCGGGACCACTGTCCGGGAACCGGGTCGGCCGCCCACAGGTCATCACGGGCCAGCAGCAGGGGGATCTGCTTCTCCAGCTCCCGGGCTCCGAGTACCGGGCATCCGGCGGCCTCCAGCCCTCTTGTGTCGCCGGCGAGGGCCCGCTGCATCTCCACCAGGGCCGCGAGGGCTCCGAGCCGGTCGTCCTCCGGCAGGGCGAGGGCGCTCGTCCCGCCGAAGTCGGCCATCAGCCACCAGCCGTCACCGGCGGCCAGGATCTCCGGCACCGAGGCCGGCCAGCGCCGGGACAGGTATCCGATGACGTGCGGCTCGCGGGCGAGGCCCGGCAGCACGGCTTTCAGGTACACGTCCGGGCCGCTGGTGGGCACACGGACCACTGTGGACATGCTCCAGTACTTCACGCGCGACACCGGCCCGGCCCGCCTCAGGCCCCGGCTGGCCAGGACCTCGTCGAGGACGAGGCAGACATCGTCGTACCAGCCCGGCGCGAACCACGCCGGCTCCACCACCCCGCGAGCGACCATCGGGCCATTGTGCCGGGCGGGGGCGCGGGTCAGTGGGGGAAGGCTCGCGGGATCCGGGGTGTGACGGTCTCGCGGTACTTCTCGATCCGGAGGCTGATCTGGCGCAGGCCGGCCGTGTCCTCCAGCCTGCCGAGGTACAGCGAGGAGGCGGCCAGGCCGTCGAGGTCGAAGGTGAAGTACACGGCCATGAGCGGGTTCACGAACAGCGTGCTGCCAGCGGTCCGGCGGGTGGCGTGGACGTCCCCGGACTCGCCGAGGCTGGCCGCCGCGATCTGGCTCTGCACGATGCTGGGCCGCATGGGCGTGGCCGCCTGGCCATGGGCGACAGCCGCCCGGTAGAGCTGGGCCTCGCGGCTCCGGGAGGGAATGGACAGCGCGCCGAGGTACGCGCCGGACCGGTCGAGCGCCGCGATGTTCTCCAGTACCTGCGTGTGGTTGACGCCGTGATAGGCGTCGACGCCGAACCCGAGGCAGGTGACGAGCTTGACCGGCAGGCTCAGGCCGGCCACGGCGGCGAGGCTGGCCATGTCCTCCTCCGGCGTGCCGAGACCGGTCTCGTCGCCGCGCATCAGGATGTCCGTGCCGCCGTCGACCAGCACGACAGCGTCGATGCCCAGGTGCTCGGACAGGTCCTGGTACGCCTGCCGGAGCGGCGCCACGCCACAGCCGCTGAAGGCGTACACAGTCGACGGCAGGCCCTCCGACGCCAGCCAGGTCGCGAGGGTCCGCTCCGGGAAGTAGTCGCTGGGACCCGGTGTCGCTGGCGTGACCGTGGCGACGTTCGGAGCCAGCCATGCGCTCATGTCCAGCAGCTCGAGCTGGGTGAAGGACAGGTTGGCGAGGTGGACCTCGACGCCGGCGTCCAGCAGCGCGATCGCCAGCGGCAGCCCGGCGTACACGTCGAAACCGCCGCCCGCTCCGGCGATGAGTACCCGGCGGGAGGCGCGGAGCGCGGCGAACAGCGGTGGCGTGGCGAGCGAGTGCACGGCGGCGGCTCCTTGGGTGAGGCAGCCGCCCACAGTACCGGGCGAGTTACGGGCGGTCCTGCGGCGTGACGAGGCCGACGCGGTAGGCGGCGACGATCGCCTGGGGGCGGTCGCGGAGGCCGAGTTTCATGAGTACCCGGCCGAAGTGCGTCTTGACGGTCGCCTCGCCGAGGACGAGATGGTCGGCGATCTCCGTGTTGGACAGCCCGTGCGCGACCAGCGCCAGTACCTGACGTTCGCGCCCGGTGAGCTGTGCCAGTTCGGCGGGTGCCGGTACGTGGCTCGACGGCCGGGCGGCGAACTCGGTCAGCAGCCCCTTCGCCACAGCCGGGTCGAGCCACGCCTCACCGGCCGCCACGGCCCGGACGGCCGCGACGAGTTCGGTCGGTGCCGCGTCCTTGAGCACGAAACCGGAGGCCCCGGCGCGCAGTGCGGCGAGTACGGCGTCGTCCACGTGGTACGTGGTCAGGACCAGGACCTTGATCGTGTGCTCCTCCGGGCCGCCGAACCCGTCGGCGGTGATCAGCCGGGTGGCCTCCACGCCGTCCATCACCGGCATCCGGACGTCCATCAGCACCACGTCGGGCTGGAGGTCGCGGGCCGCGTCGACGGCGGCCTGCCCGTCGTCGGCCTCGCCGAGGATCTCGATGTCGGGCTCGGCGTCGAGCAGCATCGCGACGCCGGTACGGACCAGTGGCTGGTCGTCGGCGAGCAGCATCCGGATCGTCATGACGCCTCCCGTTCGGCTTCGGGCAGATCAGGTTCGGTCTGCGGGGGACTGTTCACCGGGAGCGTGGCGATCACCGCGAAGCCGCCGTCCGGGGTGGGCCGCGCGGTGAACAGCCCGCCGGTCAGCGCGGCGCGCTCGCGCAGGCCGTAGAGGCCGTAGCCGGCCGACAGGGCGCTGAGCTGCGCTGACTGGGGGCTGTGGCCGGGTCCGTTCACGACCTGAATGGTGAGTTCCTCGCTGGACCAGGCCAGCCGGACCGTGGCGCTGGCGCCGCGCTGCGCGTGCTTGGTCACGTTGGTCAGCGCCTCCTGGATGATCCGGTAGGCGGCGAGGTCAGCGCCCGGGTCGAGCTGCCCGGCCACGCCGTCCTGTTCGAACCGGACAGTGATGCCGGCTCCCCGGATGCCGCTGAGCAGCCGGGGCACCTCGGCCAGGCCGGGCTGCGGGCCGGTCGGGCACCGGCCGTCGTCATCGTCGCGGAGCAGCTTGAGCAGGCGGCGCAGCTCGTCCATCGCCTGCTTGCCGATGGTCTCGATCTCCGACATCGCCCGGCTGGCGCGCGGCGGGTCCGTGGTCAGCATGCGCTGCGCGCCTGCGGCCTGCAGGATCATCACGGTGACGGAGTGGGCGACGATGTCGTGCAGCTCGCGGGCGATGCGCAGCCGCTCGGCGCTGACCGCCTCCCGTGCCTCGGCAGCGGCCAGGGAGCGGGTGATCGCGACCAGCCGCCCGCCAGCCCACGCGGCGAGCCCGTAGGTGGCCAGCACTGCCGTCTGCCCGATCCCGATCCGGAGTTTGTCCTCGTCGACGAGCGTCACCAGTTCCATGACATTGAAAACCATCAAGATTGCGTACCCGGCCAGCGCCGCGCGCCCAGCGTTGCGCCCCCGGTGGAGCGCCAGGGTGAACAGCGCGACCAGGACCCCGACCGTCGGGAAGTACCGCAGCGGCGGGGTCAGGGCCGCGACCAGGCTGTGTGCCCACATGATCCCGAAGACGACCACGGGAGCCTGGCGCCGCCAGAGCAGCGCGGCGTACCCGGCCGCGGCGTAGCCGGCCACCATCCAGGTCGGCAGCGCCTGCGTCTTCCCGCCGAGGTAGGAGAACATCAGCAGGTCGAGCACGCAGGCGGCTGCCGCCAGCAGGAGATCGCCGGTGACGCGCCGCAGCCGGGTACCCATCTCCTACCAGCCCGCGAAGCAGTTCTCGCAGCAGGTACGCGGGAAGACAGGCTTGCAGCAGTCCCGCGTCAGCAGGTCGGCGAGCGAGTCCACTATGGTCTCCGTGGCCCGGACAGGCTCGACGTCACCGGCTGCGGAGAGCAGGCCAGCCAGCCCGTGCGGGGCCAGCTCTCCGGCCGCCAGTTCCCGCTCGCCGCCGGAGACGAGGCCTGCCAGCCGCATGGCCTCCCAGTAGTCGCCTTCCGCTGGTCCGAACGCCTCGTCGAGCCGGGCAGTCGTGTCCGGGCCGGCCTCGATCGGGGCGTGGCTGGCGGGCCTGGCCAGCCGCAGGTATCCGACGGCTGGTTCCTTGCCCAGCCCGAGCAGGTAGAGCTGCCGCCCGGCGATGACCTCCGGCGGCGGCAGCCCCTGGCCGGCCTCGGCGCCGTCGCCGGCTCCCGTGGCCGAGATCGCCGCCACGAGCCGGGCGCCGCCGGACAGCCAGCTCGGCGGGGACGGCACCATCACCAGCGCCGGGTCGACGAGCAGCCCCGTGACCTGCTCGTTTCCCGCCGTGGCTCCGGTGCCGTCCAGGTACCGGTGTACAAAGACGATGGTTTTCACGTTTGACATCACTTTGCTCCCGTTCAAAGTGGCATACATCCACATTTCAGCATCAAATCACCCCCGGGCGCGTCCCTTTCCGGGCTGAACTCCGGCCTCCCCCTGCGGGTGGACCCGGGCCGGGCCGGTGCGGGAGCGGGTGGAGGGCGAAGTTCCGCTCCAGGCTGGACGATCCGCCGGCGGTTCTGGCGAAGCATCAAGGGTGCCCAGCGAACCCAGGAGGCGGCAGATGCACGCGAACCATCCGACCCCGCTCGCCGACGCGTTGTGCGCCCTGGGCCGCCGCGACGTGGCCTCCTTCCACGCACTGCCGCTCTCCGGCGGCCGTTCGGTGCACGGGTCGGCGCTGCGCGGCCGGTTCGAGGAGCTGTACGGCGCGCATCTCGCCGCCGACGTGTCCTACTCGGCCCCGGTCCTCGACTCGCTGTTCGCCCCGCGTGGCCCGCTCCGGGCGGCGCAGCGGCTGGCCGCCGAGGCGTTCGGCGCCGACGCGACGCTGTTCGTGTCGGCCGGGTCGTGCGTGAGCAACGCGGTCGCGGTCCGGACGCTGGTGGAGCCGGGCAGCCGGGTACTGGCCGACCGCACCTGCCACCAGTCCATCCACTTCGCACTCGACGCCGCCGGGGCCACGGTGGACTACGCGCCGGTCAGGCCCTGCGGCTGCGGCTGCCCGGCCGTGCTGGCCGACCTGGCAGCGCTGCTGGACATGGCGCGGGCCGAGCCGTACCCGGCTGTGGTCCTCTCGGCGGCCTCGTACGACGGCGTGCTCTACGACCTGCCAGCCCTGCTCCGTGAGCTGGCCGCGACCAACCCGTCGGCCCGCGTGATCGTGGACGAGGCGTGGGGCGCGATCAACGCCTTCCATCCGGAGCTGGCCGCCATGACCGCGCTGCGCGGGGCACGCGACCATCGGGGCCTCACCGTCGCGGTCACGCACTCCGCGCACAAGTCGATGTCGGCGCTCCGGCAGGGCTCGTACCTGCACTTCGCCGCCGCCCCGGAGACCCTCTCCCGAGCACGGGCCGAGCTGTTCCGCCTGCACACCACGTCGCCGAGCTTCCCGATCCTGGCGAGCCTCGACCTGGCCCGGGCCCACGCCCAGCGGGACGGGGCCGGGCTCGTCGCCCGGTCGATCCGGCTGGCTGCGGCCTTCCGGGAGGCGATCAGTACCGATCCGAGCCTCGCCGTGTACCGGCTGCCCGGCACCGGAGCCTCCCCGGCCCCGTACGCCCGGCACGACCCGGCCAAGGTGCTCGTGGACGCGGGCATGCCGGGGGAGGAGTTCCGCAGGCTGCTGTTCGAGGAGCACGACGTGTACGCAGCCCGGCACATCGGTACCGCTGTCCTCTTCTCCTTCCACATCGGCGTGGACGAGGTCATGGCGGCCCGGCTGCTCGCGGCGCTCAGGGCACTCGCACTGCCGCGCCCGGTACCGGAGCCGGGCAGCTTCGTCATCCCCTACCCGCCAGGCATCCCGGCCGTCCTGCCCGGCGAGGACCTGGACCCGGCTGTGCTCGCAGCCCTGCGCACCAGCGGCTGCGAGCTCTTCGTCCTCCCTGGCCACGGCCGGCGCCAGCCCCGGGCACCCAAACTCATCGGACTCGCACCCGGACTCACCAGAGGAGACAGTCATGATCGCGCTTGATGTCATCCGGAGGCATGCCGTCGCGGCTCCGGACCGGACCGCGCTGGTCGACGGGAACACCCGGATCACGTGGGCGCGGCTGGCGTCCGATGTGGACAGGCTGGCCAGGTCGCTGCCCGCCCGGCAGCGCGCGGCCTTCCTCGCCCCGAACTGCTGGCGGCTCGTCGAGACGATGGCGGCGTGCGCCACGGCCGGCGTGCCGCTCACCGGGCTCGACTACACGCTGTCCCCGGGCGGGCTGGCGGCCGCGCTCCGCCAGCTCGACCCGGACGTGGTCTTCACGACCCCGGAACACCAGCACCAGCTCACCCAGGCCGGCTGGACAGGCCGGGCAGCGATCCTCGGCGAGCCAGCCCGCGAGCCGGCCGGCCGCGAACTCCAGCCGTACCGGGCCTACTGCTTCACGTCCGGCACGAGCGGCCAGCCCAAGCTGGTGATGCGGACGGTACCCTTCGAGGCCCGCCGCTTCGCCGACCTGGTCACGAGATTCGGCTTCACGGCGGACGACACGCACCTGCTGACCGTCCCGCTGTACCACGCCTCCGCGCCCGGCTGGGGCCGCCTGCACCTGACCCTCGGCGGCACGGTGGTGCTCGGCCCGCCCGGCGACCCGACGGAGCTGGCCCGGCTGCTCGCCGCCGAGCGGGTGACGACGACGCTGATGGTGCCGCCGGTGCTGGGCGAGGTCATCCGGTACACGGGAAGAGACCTGGACCTCAGGTTCGCGGTGACCGGCGGCAGGCACCTGAGCCGCAGGCTGGTCAGCCAGGCCGCCGAGCGGCTCGGCCCGGTCCTGCACCTGTACTACGGCACGACGGAAACCGGCCTGAACCTGCTCGCCACCCCGCAGGACCTGGAACGTGACCCGCTGGCCACCGGCAGGCCGCTGCCCGGCAGCCGGGTCCTGATCCTCGGCCCGGACGGGGAACTGCTGCCCGCCGGGACCACCGGCCGCGTGGCGCTCGGCGGATACCAGCTCATGACCGGATACCCGCACGAGGAGGCCGGCTTCGTCGAGCACGAGCGCAAGCGTTACCTGGTGACCGCCGACACCGGCTGGCTCGCCCCCGACGGCTCCCTGACGCTGACCGGCCGGGAGGGCGTCGCGAGCTTCGGCCTCGAATCCGACCTGCTCGACCTGCCCGGGGTCCGCAACGCCGCCGTGGTCCGCCTGTCCGGCACCAGCTACGGCGTCGCCATCGTCCCCAGCGGACAGTGGGGGAGGCGCGACGACGCCCGCGTGTGGTGGCTGTGCTCCCAGCGTGTGCCGGACCTGTCCGTGCACGTCGCGACTGTCGACACCATCCCGTACAGCCCCACGGGGAAGGTCAGGCACCGCCTGCTCGCCGCGCACATCCAGGCCACCATCTGCCCGAGCAGAAAAGCAGCCTGAGGAAAGCTGGGGCCGACGCCATTCAGGAACTCCCAGCCTCGTTCTGGACCGGCTGACTGAGGTCGGTGGCGGCCACAGCCAACGCGTCGTCCACCTAGGACGATGGCTTCCGGAGTGCGGTGAGAGCCGTCAGGTTGGCTGCCCCGTCGGCGTCGCCCGCGTCCGCAGCGCGCTGGTACCACTCCATCGCCTGGTCCGGCTCGTCGAGATGGTCGAAGATGTGCCCGATCTCGACCATCGCGCCGGTGTGCCCGGTCGCGGCGGCCCGGCGGAGCCACGACTCGGCCGCCTCCTCTTCGCCGTCGCAGCGGAGCACGACGCCGAAGGCGTACATGGCCTCGGGGCGGCCGGAGGTGGCGGCGCGCTCGTACCAGTCACGTGCCTGCGGATCGTCCGGATCCTCCTCGCCGATCAGGTCGGCGAGCGCGAGCATCGCGTCGGGGTCGCCGGCCGCCGCGGCACGTCTGAGTTCCAGGGCATCCATGCTGCGAGGCTAGCCTGCTCGCTCCCCGGCCCGCCGCCTCCGGGCCGGGCACGCTCCGGCTATTCCGCCTGCGGAACGACCGGCTCGCCCGCGCCGGCAGTGGCCCCGTGCAGCTCGGCGCGCAGATCGCGGACCACAGCGAAGGCGGCGTCAGGGTCGTTGCTCTCCTCCCACAGCTCGTACCATTCGGAGTTCGCGGCCAGGACCCGGTCCAGTGCGCGCACCGCCAGCGCGGGCAGATCCGCGGGTACTTCCACCCGGCCGCCGCCGATCAGGAAGTCAGGAGCGTACGACGACGTCAGCGGCACACCGCCGGGCAGCTGCGAGACGATGATGGCAGCGGCGGCGATGGCGCGCCCACCCTCGCGGGAATCCAGGAACCCGGTCTCCTCGGCAGCCTCGCGCAGAGCCTGGCGGATGAGGCCGGCGCGTTCGGCGGGGCCGGCGTCGTGCAGGTTGCCGCACCAGTCCGCAGCACTGTCGTTGTCGAACGGGCCGATATCCCAGGTCCCCATGCCACACCTCTCCCAGCTCACGATGTCCCGGGAATGTAGCGCCCCGGTATGACATCACGTCCCGGCAGGCCTGACCTCTCAGGCCCGGGTCACCGCGCCGGAACCCTGCCGCCCCAGCCCCAGTGCCACGGCCAGCAGGCACGCCACGCACTGCGCGACCCAGAACACCTGCACCCACCGCGTGTACCAGCCGGGGAAGTTCTCCGCCGGGCAGCACGAGTCGTCACCCGGATCGGCGAGCACGACGGCCAGCGGCGCGACGGCGGTGACTCCCATCTCGGAGTCCACTGGGGCCAGCCGCCACGGCAGCGCGCACAGCATCACCATCAGTACCGTGACGCCGGCCAGCGCCGCCACCCCCGTGGCCGCCCGGCCCCGGAACGCCAGGACGGCGAGCCACGCGGCCCCGAGCCCGAGCCCGGCGGAGAACACCAGCCCGGCCCAGGCATTCGCCGTCACGTACCCCCAGGAGGTGTCGATCTCGGCCAGCTCGGTGAACCGCGCGGCCTCCGGCAGCTCGACAGCGACGATGATCGCCACGTCCACGGCGTGCAGCACCGCGAAGCCGATCAGGAGCGGGAGAAGGAAATACTGACGCCAGGCCACCCGCGAAGCATAGTCGGATGTCGATGAGTCTCGCTGCCCCGCCCGGCGTGCGGCACAGTGGACGGAGGTCGCGGGCTGTCCCCGATAGGGTGTGCCCGGCAGTTCCGGGAGAGGAGTGCCGGACGCGATCGATCGGGGAGTCTTGTGCGTCTGCTGCTGGTAAGGCATGGCGAGTCCGGGCACCACCGGCTGGGGCTCGTCTCCGGGCGCGACAGCTGCCCAGGGCTGACCAGCGCGGGCCGGGAACAAGCCGCAGCCTTACGGGACCGGCTGGCCGCCCTGGGTACACGGGCGGATGTGGTGCTGTGGAGCACTGTCGCCCGTGCGCGCGAGACGGCGGAGATCCTGCTGCCCGCCTTCGGTGAGGTCGCCGTCGCCGGAGAGGACTGTGACCTGTGCGAGATCCACATCGGGGAGGGTGACGGGCTCACAACCGGCGAGTTCGCCGCGCGGTACGGGACGTTCGATCCCCTCGCCGAGCCCGCCCGCCCGCTGTCGCCCGGCGGCGAGACCTGGCAGGAGTTCACCGCGCGGGTGGACGCGAGCCTGAGCGGACTGGCGCGGCGCTATCCGGGCAAGACGGTGGTGGCCGTGACGCACGCGGGGTATGTCGTCTGGGCGTTCATGAGGCTGTTCGGGGTGCCCAGGCCCGGTACGGGCGCGCGGCTCGACCCGGGCTTCACGTCGGTGACCGAGTGGCGGTGGGACGCCGGGGGCGGCTACTGGACGATGGGCTCGTACAACGACCTGACCCACCTGGCTTGAATCGCCGGCCCCGGTCTCAGGATGCCCGGGCTGGGCCGAGGAGGCGCTGGGTCTGGGGCCAGAGGTCGTCGAGCGGGCTGACGCTGTTGGCGAGCCGCGCGAAGAGGACCATCCCTTCGAGCTGGGCGAGGACGGCGCGGGCGAGGGGCTTGTCGCCGCCGAGTTCCGCGGCGACCAGGCTGATCTGCTCGTCGAAGATCGCGGCCAGGCGGGCCTTGATCACCTCGTCGGCCGAGCTGAGCTCGAGTGCGAGGTTGGCCAGCAGGCAGCCACGGATCGAACCGGTGGCCGCGAGCGTGTAGCGCTGGTACGCGACCTGGTCGGCGAGGAGTTTCTCCAGGCTGGCCGGGCCGCCGGGGCTGGCGAGGGTCGTGACCCAGCCGGGCCGCTGCGCGGCCCAGTGCGCGTCGATCGCGGCCAGCACGAGCGCCTGTTTCGACTCGAAGAAGTGGTAGAAGCTGCCCTTGCGCACGTCGGCGGTCGCGCAGATCTCGGCGACGCCGATGCTGCCGTAGCCACGGCTGCCCATCAGGTCACAGGCCGCCTCCAGCAGGCGGTCGCGTGCGGTGCTCGGGCGTCCCATGCCAGCGAGTATAGGGCATCCAGGGCTCGATAGTTGACCGGTCGTCTTGCACGATAGTTGACCGGTCGTCTAGTGTTCGGCACAGGACAGCACCCGGCCGCACCGGGCAGGCTGTCACCATGTCTTCCGCGAGGAGAGAACACTCATGACGATCACTGTCGCTATCGCGTACCACAGTGGATACGGGCACACCGCCCGCCAGGCTGCGGCTGTCGCCGCCGGGGTCGGCTCGGTACCAGGGGCCTCGGCAGCCCTGCTCGACGTCGCCGAGCTGTCCGGGGAGCTGTGGGAGACCCTGGCCGGGGCCGAGGCGATCATCTTCGGCTCGCCCACGTACATGGGCAGCCCGTCGGCGAAGTTCCAGGCGTTCGCGGAGGCCAGCTCGAAGGTGTGGGCCGAGCAGGGCTGGAAGGACAAGCTGGCGGCCGGCTTCACCAACTCGGCCAGCGCCAGCGGCGACAAGCTGCACGCGCTGACCTCGATGGCCGTGCTCGCCGCCCAGCACGGCATGAACTGGGTCAACCTCGGCCTGCCGCCCGGCTGGGTGTTCACCACCGACGGCAGTGTCGAGGACCTGAACCGGCTCGGCGGGTTCCTCGGGGCGATGGCCCAGTCCTCTTCGGACGCGGGCCCGGACACGACGCCCCCGGACGCCGACCTGCGCACGGCCGAGCACCTGGGCCGCCGGGTGGCCGAGCTGGCCAGCCGTCTCGCCCTGGTGGCCGCGGCATGACCACGCTGGAGCCGGGACGGCTCGGGGACCTGCTCGGGGTCCGGTACCCGATCGTGCAGGGCCCTTTCGGCGGCGGGTACTCCTCCGTCGCCCTGGCCGCAGAGGTCGCGAACGCTGGCGGGCTCGGCTCGTACGGCGGGCACATCCTCACCCCGGACGGCCTCACCACACTGGTCGCGGAGCTGCGCGCGCAGACGGACGGCCCGTTCGCGGTGAACCTCTGGGTCCCGCAGCCGTCCGAGCGGGACGCGCACTGGACGCAGGCCGACATCGACCGGCTGCGCCCGCACTACGACAAGCTCGGCGTACCAGCACCGGAAGCGCCGCCAGCCAGCCCGGCCTACGCCGACCAGGCCGAGGCCCTGCTCGCCGCCGGGCCGCCCGCGATGAGTTTCGTGATGGGCATCCCCGCTCCGGGGATCCTGGCCGAGGCGCGGCGCAGGGGCATCGTCACCATCGGTACGGCGACCACTGTGGACGAAGCTCTGGCGATCGAGGCGGCCGGGATGGACGCCGTGGTCGCGTCGGGCAGTGACGCCGGCGGGCACCGGGGCTCCTTCCTCCGGCCGGTACGCGAGTCGCTGGTCGGGACCTTCTCGCTCGTCCCGCAGGTCGCCGACGCCGTGGGCATCCCGGTCATCGCGGCCGGGGGCATCGCGGACGGCAGGGGAGTCGCGGCGGCGCTGACGCTCGGGGCCGACGCCGTCCAGGTCGGTACCGGCTTCCTCGCGACTGCCGAGTCCAACGCCAGCGACGTGCACCGGGCGGCGCTGCACTCGGCCGATGCCCGCGTGACCGTACTGACAAGACTGTTCTCCGGCCGGCTGGCCCGGGGCATCGTCAACGACTTCATCCGGGACATGGCCGCGCACGAGGACGACGTGCCGGCCTATCCGGTGCAGAACAACCTCATGCTCCCGATCCGCCAGGCCGCCGGCGCCCGTAACCAGCCGGGCCACGTGAACCTGTGGGCCGGCCAGGCGGCCGCGCTGTCCCGGCCGGGGCACGCGGCGGAGTACCTGAGGGAACTGGCAGCCGAAACGGAGAAGGTACTGGCCGGTCGCCGGTCGCGCTGACCGGTCCGGCAGGCGCACACTGACGACTGCCCCGGCGAGACGGCGGCTACCCGCCGAGACGATCACGCCGCCGTCTGCCGGGGATCCACAGAGCACAGCCGAGTCCTGCCGCGAGTACACCCAATAAACAGAATTGCCACAGTGAGGCTGTTACCTTCCTAGAAGGAGCCTTCCTGCCCTCTGCCGGTTCCGCCTACCTTGTGCCCGTCCATCAGGCACAACGAACGGCTTTGGAGGGCACGTGGCACGATCCATATTCGGGCTGGGTATCCGCACGGCGGTGCTCGGCCTCACGGTCGCGGCATCGGCAGGCCTGGCCGCCGCGATCCCCGGCCCGGCCTGGGCACAGCCCGAAGGCCCCGTGATCAGCGTCGCGAGGGAACCGATCCCCGGTCACTACGTCGTCTTCTTCCGCGAGGGCTCGCACACGCTCACGGCCGAGGCGATCGGCAAGACGTCGGCCGGGCTGGCCAGCAAGTACGGCGGGCAGCTCCGCTCGGTCTGGGAGACGGCGGTGCACGGCTTCTCCGTCACCGGGCTCAGCGAGCGTGGTGCCCGGCGGCTGGCCGCCGACCCGGCGGTCCGGGAGGTCCGGCAGTCCGGCACAGCGCGCGCTACCGACGAGCAGCCGAACCCGCCGAGCTACGGCCTCGACCGCGTCGACCAGAAGAACCTGCCGCTCGACAGCTTGTACACCTACTCCGGCACGGCGAGCAACGTGACGGTGTACGTGACGGACTCGGGCATCAAGTACGGGCACGAGCAGTTCGAGGGCAGGGCGACGCTCGGCGCGGACTTCATCAACGACGGGCGGGAAGGCGAGGACTGCTTCGGGCACGGCACGCACGTGTCGGGCACGATCGGCGGCAAGACGGTCGGCGTGGCGAAGAAGGTCAAGCTGGTGTCGGTCCGCATGCTCGGGCTGAACTGCGGCAACACCGGCCCCGACTCGGCAGGCGTCGACGCGCTCAACTGGATCGCCCGCAACGCGGTCAAGCCCGCCGTCGTCAACATGAGCTGGGGTTTCGACGACGCGCACATCGGTGACGCCGCGCTGAAGGCCGTCAACGACGCCGGTATCCCGATGGTCGCGGCTTCCGGGAACAACGGCAGCGACGGCTGCACCTTCGGCCCCGGTGGCGTCTACGCGCCGATCATCAACGTCGGCAACTCGAACAAGACCGACTACAAGAGCGGCACGTCCAACCACGGCCGCTGCCTCGACCTGTGGGCGCCGGGGGAGAACATCTATTCCGCGTACCACAGCAGCAACAGCGCCTACTCGAACATGACCGGCACGTCGATGGCCTCCCCGCACGTCGCCGGGGCTGTCGCGCTGTACCTCCAGAACAACGCGAACGCGACACCGGCCCAGGTGCACGACTTCATCGTCAACGGGGCCACGCCGAACGTGCTCCAGGGCAACATCGGCACGGGTTCGCCGAACAAGCTGCTCTACAGCCGCAACGAGGGTGGCCCGCCGCAGGGCAGCGACTTCTCGATCGGCGTGAGCCCGTCCTCGGTGACGGTCGACCGTGGAGGGTCGATCTCGGCGAGCGTGTCCACGACCGTGGTCAGTGGCACGGCGGAAACCGTGAACCTGACGGCCTCCGGGCTGCCCGCCGGTGCCACAGCGACGTTCCAGCCCTCGTCGGTCACGGCCGGTGGCCAGGCGAAGCTGTCGATCGCTGCGGCGTCGAGCACGGCTCCTGGCACGTACCCGGTGAAGGTCACCGGCACCACGGCCTCCGCGACGCACGACGCGACGCTGAGCCTGGTCGTCCGCGACCCGAGCGGGACGAACGACTTCTCGATCGGGGTAGACCCGAGCACCACGACGGTCGAGAAGGGCGGCGCGGTCTCGGTTGCCGTGTCGACGACCGTGGTGAGCGGGACAGCCGAAACCGTGAACCTGTCCGCGAGTGGCGTACCGGCCGGCGTGACAGCGGCGTTCGTCCCGTCCTCGGTGACGGCCGGTGAGGGCGCGAAGCTGAACCTGTCGGCGAGTTCGAGCGCCCAGCCCGGTACCTACCCCATCAAGGTGACCGGCACCGCCACGTCGGCCACCCATGACGCGACGGTGAGCCTGGTCGTGAAGGATCCCAGCGGTACCAGCGACTTCTCGCTCTCGCTGTCCCCGTCGAGCGCGGCCATCCAGGCTGGGCAGAGCACCACGGCCAGCCTGTCCACGGCCGTCGTGACCGGCCCGGCCGAGACGATCAGCCTGGCGGCCAGCAACGTACCGGCCGGCGTCACCGCGACACTCGACCCGACCTCGGTGACGGCCGGCGACTCGGCGATCCTGACCATCACGACGACCGCGTCGGCCGCGGCAGGCACGTACCAGATCAGCATCACGGGTACCGCGCCTTCCGCCACGCACAGCACCACCTTCACCCTCACGGTCACCCGGCCCGACCCGCCGTCGGGCGGCATCGTCAACGGCGGCTTCGAGTCAGGCAGCCTCACGGGCTGGACGGCGTCGGGCACCGCTGGCGTGACGACGCCCGGCCGCACGGGCAGCTACGCGGGCAAGGTGGGCGGCGGCCCTGGCACCAGCTCGATCAGCCAGACCTTCACGGCCGGCGCTGGCAAGTCGGTGCTGAACCTGCACTTCCGGCAGTCCGGCTGCACCACCTTCAACGACCCGTCGACGATCGAGCTGGTCAACACCGCCACGGGCTTCAAGCAGACCCTGGCGAACCAGTTCTGCTTCAACGGCACGCTGTGGTTCCCGGCGCAGGCCGGCGTCACGGCCGGGCAGAGCTACACGCTCACCATCCGGCACACCACTGCGGGCGGCTCCTCCTCGGTCGCGGTGGACGACGTGACCCTGTCCTGACCGCGCCTCACCCCTCGGAGGTACACCATGAAGAAAGCACTGTGGACAGTGGTGCTGCTCGCCGCCATCCTGCCTGGTGAGGCAGCTGCGGCGGGCGCGGGAGGACAGGCCGTCACGCCGGAGTCCCAGAATGTCCCCAGCACGCACCAGATCATCGGCGGCCAGAACGCGACCGTCGCTGCTCACCCCTATGTCATCCTCGGCACGCGCGAGGGTGGCTCACGACCCCAGGGCGCATCGTGTACCGGATCAGTGGTCGCGCCCCGCAAGATCCTGATCGCGGCGCACTGCGCTGACGCGCAGGGGAAGAAGCGGTTCCTGTACGGCCTGGACAACTTCTCCGACCCGAGCGCCGGCACGTGGGCGGAGGTCGTGACCTACAAGAAGCACCCGAACTACAGCGACTTCACGACCGGCTGGGACGTGGCTGTGGTGACGGTCGACCGGGACATCCCGGTGCCAGCGGGCTACAAGTATCCGAGGATCGCGGGCTCGAACGACACCGGGCTCATTCCCGTCGGCACGAGCACGCACTTCGCCGGATACGGCCGCATCGCGCTCGACGAGAACACCAGCAGCATCCTCAAGCAGGTCGACCTGCCCGTGGTGGCCAGCGCGGGATGCAAGTCCTTCCTGCCGTCCTTCGACGAGCGGTACCACCTGTGCACGGGCTACTCCGACGGGCACGACGGGATCTGCCAGGGCGACAGCGGCGGCGGGCTCCTGGTGAACGGCGTGGTCGTGGGCGTGGCGTCGTTCGTGCGCACCGGCTGCAACTCGTACTCCGGCTTCGGCAAGCTCCCCGGCCCGATGGGCGACTGGGCGATCCAGGAGGCCGGCCAGACCCCGCAGCCGGCCTGCCCGTCCGTCAGCAACGCCACCGACGTGCCGCTGCCGGACAAGGGCGCGGCGGTCACGAGCGAGGTCACGGTGTCCGGCTGCGCGGGCTCCGCTTCGGCGACGTCCAAAGTGGAAGTCCATATCCGGCACACGTGGCGCGGCGACCTGGTCATCGACCTGCTCGCCCCGGACGGGACCGTGTATCCACTGAAGACTGCGTCACCCGGTGACGGCACAGTCAACGTGGACACGACCTACACCGTGAACCTGTCATCGGAGACGGCCAACGGCACGTGGAAACTACGCGTGCAGGACGTGTACTCGTACGACACCGGATACCTAGACACCTGGACCTTTGGGGTGGTGCCGACCCGCTGAGAACGAATCTGGACTGCGCGTCGCGGGCTTCCACGTACAACACCCGTGCGAGGAAGTCCGCGACGCTTGCCAGATCCGCCCTCAGCGGGCCACCTCGCGTTAGATCAAGAACAAAGGTCAAGAGCGGTTAGTCGTACTCCCAGCGCAGGCCGGCCAGCCCCGGCGGCACGTCGTGCGCGACGAACTGCGCGGTGTGCGACGAACCCGGCCACACCTCGGCCGCCCAGCGATCCGGCCCGCCCGGTACCGAACGCTGATAGCCGTGACACCGCACCGGCACGGCGGCCGGATCGAAGACGACGGACAGCGCGTACTGCTGGGCCGGCCGCGCGAACCTCCGGCTGTAGTCGTCGGACAGCTCACCCTGACGCGGCATGGTCAGCTCGTACTCCACCACGGCCAGCTCGCCCCTGCCCAGCACCCGGTCGAGGACGAGCTCGGCCACCGTGAAGCCCGTACCCGGCTCGTCGCGGACCCGGCCAGCCCGGCAGAACCGGGTACCGGTCAGCACCGGCCCCAGCCCGGTGCGGTCCTCCACCCACAGCGTGATCAGGCACCGGGCGACCCGGTCGGCCTCCGCGCGGATCACCTGCCGGCTGACGAGCCGCGTCGCCCGGCCGTCCGGGCCGATGTGGTAGTCGTCGGTGACGGTCAGCCGGGTGAGCTGGTCGGCGGGGGTGGAGGTGAAGTCGCCGTACATCCTCGCCAGCGTCTCCGGATGCTCCCAGAGCCTGGCCAGCGGGGCCGTACCCGGCACATGCTCCAGCCACCGCCCCCGCGGCCGGCGCGGCCCTAACAGCGCCGCCAGCGAACCAGCGGGCAGGCCGAGCACCTCCTCCATGACCACGACCGCACGCAGCGACGCGGCCCGCTCGGGACGGCTCCGGCCCCGCCGCCAGTAGCTGAGCGTACTGAGACTGACGGGGATACCCCGGGCGAACAACGCGTGCTGCAACGCCTCCAGGCTCAGCCCGCTGGCCTCGATCGCCAGGTGCAGGGCGGCCGGGAACGGTCCATTGCGGAGTACCTGCCGCAGATCAGGTGTGAGGGTGGTGGTGGCAGGGTCGTCGTCGGGAGCGAGCTTGAGGGGGTGCATCGCGTCCTCCGGTTCGGCGGGCCCGGGTCTCGGACCCACAGGCAGTATCGCCCTGTTCCACGCGAATGTGCCCCACGTTCACGACGACCGCCTTCCGACATTGTCGGAGAAAGGACACCCAGCGGACCTAGCTCAGGGCCAACCCAGCCGGGTGTTCTGGAGTGATGCTTCGGCCATCGCCCGTTGGGTGGCAACCCGAACCTGCATTAACGGCCGTAGTTTCAGTGGTCGCTTGCATAGGTGAGAGTCCCTTTGCTCGCTGGCGTAGCTGATTGAAGCGAAGAGGACGGGGTGACTTATGCGACGCTGGCTTGGTGCCGTGTTGTGGCAAGCAGCCTCAACGCGGCACCAAGCAAGAATCTGCGCACAATCGTCAAATTACATATGGGTACAACTCCAGTTCGTCGAACCAGAATTCGACGCTCATTCCCGCCGACAAATTTTCGGCTTGGGGTACCGAATCCAGGAGTATGATGTCCGGGCCGAAGCGAAAATCTATGACGCCATCGTCCGCAATCCGCTCCACTAGTCCAGCAAGAACCAGAAGTTCGCCTTCCTGACGGATTTTCGTTCGAGAGACCTCCGGGCCGGCAGATTCAGTCCATCGCAGTACGCCGCTGGGAAACTCCAGCTCCACTTCCCGAATTCCGACCTCAGGGGTCGACTCTCCCCTCCAGTGAGCCCAAGCGGAGCCGTAGGCACACTGGAAGGCCACTCGGTCGTGTTGCTCGAGTACGGCTTCAATGAGAACTTCCACCACTACCTTCCCCTATTTCATCGGGACTCGGACAAGCCTGTTCGAGTAATACCATGTATTGGATGGCGAATGCCAGTCCC
Source organism: Longispora albida DSM 44784 (assembly GCF_000379825.1). Taxonomy (GTDB): domain Bacteria; phylum Actinomycetota; class Actinomycetes; order Mycobacteriales; family Micromonosporaceae; genus Longispora; species Longispora albida. The sequence continues at coordinate 623,081 of NZ_KB903814.1, read as the reverse complement.
ATGACTCTTCGTGGTAATGGAATTTCGTCGGCTTGCTGCCCATTTCGTGTGGCCCTACACGAATACTGCGGCGGCCGTCAGCCGACACCAGTCGATTCGGATCAATCTCGCCAGTCCGGGGATGCTTGTTCGTCCATTCACCCGGGCCGAGAAATTCATTCCAGGCATTATCGTGCTGGCCTGCTTTAAGCGGCTTCGGGGCAATGGTCTCAGGTAGCTTGACTACTGATTCCTCTGGGCCGCAGTTGTGCACCAGGACTGGCGCGCTGCCCGCCTGTATGTGGTAAGTATGCGTCGTGCCAACCGTGAGATCATGCATGGATTTCGCGCTGATGTAGCTGTAGCTGGTCCTGACGGTGACAATGTCCCCGGTTGCGGAATGGAGAACGTCGCCAAGTCGAAGAGCGTTCGCGTCGGTCCATTTTCCGGTGGTACTGTTCCAAAAGGGATGGTTCCAGGTTGTTTGGATTGTGACGTCATTACCGGTTGATGCAATGGTGACAGTGAGGTCGACGAGCTGGATATCGTCGTTGACGTGCAGTGCGGTAACTGGCTCGGCCGCACTTTCGCCTGTCTCGGGGTTAGTTGCGACGACCTGGTCGCCGATCTTGATTTCGGCAATCGGCTTGCTCTCGCCTGTGGCTAGCAATACAGGGGTAGCTGGGTCGAAGCTGTGCTTGCATCCGGATTTCCCGAACAACTTGCCGAGCTTGCCAGGGATCTTCGGGCCGGTGGCCATGCCTGCGATGTCGAGCGTGTTTTCGCCGCTGACCTCGCCGAGGCGTTCCCAGTCGCCGGTCCTGACTGCTTCGACGCCGTCGAGGAAGTTGCCGAGCACCCCTTCGGCCATGCCGTAAGCCATTACGTAGGGCGTCGAGACGACCTTGCCCAGGAGGCTGGTGCCCCGGTCCCATGCGTCGCCCCAGGACATGTCCCCGGTGGCGACGCCGCTGGTGATGGCCCAGGCTTCGGAGTACCGGCTACCGATCTCCTTGCCCACGCCCTTGACGCCCTCCACGGACTTCTTGACGAAGTTCTTTCCGCCAGTGAGCAGCCCCTTGAAGTAGTTGTTGCTCTTCTTCTTGGGTGGGGTGGGCGGCGGGGGTGTGTATGACGGGTCGGGCTTGCTGTTGAGTTCGGTGTAGGAGCTGGAGGATCCGCCGCCGTCGGAGTCCCTGTTTCGGACCAGGCCGCTGGGGTCGCTGGAGGTTACGGGGGCGTTGTTGGCGTAGGCGTAGCCGTGCCAGGACTGCGGGTCGGCCCCGTCGAACACGGGGTCGACGGACATGAACCTGCCCATGGCGGGGCTGTACTGGCGTGCTCCGATGTGGACGTATCCGGTGTCGGGGTCGTTGACTCCGTCCACGAAGCCGCGCTGGGTCGGCCACACCGGAGTAGTGCCGCGGACCGCGCCGTAGGGGTCGGTGCGCTTACGCGTGACACCCATGCTTACGGGATTGATAGCGGCTTGCCCGGTGCCGTGGTGGTCGGATGCCATCCATGTCAGCCCGCCCGTGGTGGTACGGACTGCGATCGTGCCCCCGGAGCTGTAGGTACGGGTGGCTGTGGCGCTGGTGGTCAGGGAGTCGGCGTGCAGTTCCAGGCCGCCGAGGTACAGCGTGCGGCCAGTGGAGTCAGCGCGCATGATCCGGTTGCCCTCGGCGTCGTAGACGAACGAGGACGATGAGGTTCCGGTGCTGATGGATGCGACCTTGCCGAGGTCGTTCCAGGTGAACGTCTTGTCGTTGTGGGTCTTGGTGTTGCCTGCGGCGTCGTAGGTGAACTGGTCGGTGACTGAGGCCGCGCCTGCGCCGATCTTGGTGTCGACCTTCGTCAGTGAGTGCGGCTTCGCCGTCAGTGCTGCCGGGGTGGTGTAGGTGCGGACGGTGTCGCCGCCGCTGCTGTGCTTGGTTTCAGTCTTGCGTCCGCCCGCCTTGTCGAACGTGTAGGACGTCCAGTAAGGCTCGACCCCGCCGACGATGCCCTGCGAGGGCGCGGACTGGCATGCCGTTGCTGCGGTGGTCCAGGCTTCGGTCATACGGCGCAGGCCGTCGTACTGGAAGCACTGCGCCCCGACCGGCGTGGAGTTCTTCGTCTCGGCGATGCCGGTGACATTGCCGCCAAGGTCGTAGGTGTACTTCTCGTTGTACTCCTCCGCGAAGCCACCGGCAGGCTGCTCGATCGACAGAATCGACCGGCTCAGCCGCTTCGTGGCCTCGTCACGCTCACCCGTGAGCTTGACCCGCTTCGAGCCGGTCCCGAGCGTGCGCTGGTAGATCCCGCCGTCATGGAAGTACTGCGTATCCGACAGGTACGCGTCCAGGCCCGTCATGGTCAGGGCGTGCCCAGCCGCGGCGTAACCGTAGGTGAGAGTCTCCGCTGGCAGGCCGCCCGCAGCCGGCAGGATCGTGGTAGCCGGTGAGCCATCAGCTTTGTAAGTGCTGCTGACCGTGTAGGTACCAGCCAGGGTGCCCTGCGACGCCGGTACCGTGACCGACGTGCCCAGCGGCCGGTAACTGTCATCGAAGGCGGTGACGGCGTTGACCCAGGCGTCCGGGCCCTCGTGTCTCGCCGACGACGTGAGCTGACCCTTGGCGAGAGTGTCATACGTCCACGACGCGAGCTTGGTACCGGCGAGGCTGTCCTTGTGCACAGCCGTCTTGCGTCCGAGGACGTCGTAGTTGTACGCGAGTTTCACGCCGCGCGCGTCGATCGTGGAGACGACCTGCCCGGCCGTGTCATACGCCGTCGCCGACGTACCGGTGTCAGGGTCGGTCTTGGTGACGGCCCGGCCCAGCATGTCGTAGCCGGTGGTCCAGGTGTTGCCCTCGCTGTCCTTGATGGACGTCTGCCGGCCGAGCCGGTCGTAGGTGAAAGTCGAGTCCTGGTAGGTGCCGGAGGGCTGTGAGCCGAGGTACTGGCGCAGGGTCGTCATCCGGCCCCGGGCGTCGCTGATGGTGGTGGTGGCTGTCCCGCCGGAGGGCGGGGTGACGGTGACGCGGTCGCCGTCGTGGGTCGTCACCGTCTGGGAAATCTGGACGCCCTTACTGCGCAGGGTGTCCGACACGGGGCGGCTCATCGAGTCGAACGCGATGACATGCTGCTCTGGCACGTTCACATCCGCCGTGCCGTACAGCGTCCCGGACGGGACCTTGTCAGCCTTGTAGGCGTTGGTCAGCCAGACCCGCCCGGCCGCGTCGTAGGCCTGGTCGGTGATGGAGGTCTTGCCGTCCTGAGTGATCGACTGTGTCTGCCGTGCCCGTAGCCTGCCGTCGAGGATGGCGTAGGAGTCGATCGTGTTGCCGTTCGGACCGAGCTTGGATGTCTTGACCCACGACGTGGAGTCACAGGTGTAGTTGCCGTTGCTGAAGCCGCAGGACGGCAGGTGGTACGTGTAGGCGACATCCGGTATTGCTGTATCCGGCCGGTTGGCTGTCCATGCCTTGGTCAGCCTGCCGAGCGGGTCGTACAGGGTGGTGGTGACCTTGCCGTTGGGGTCGGTGACGGTCAGCGGATTCCCGGTGGCTGGGTCGAGGGTGGTTGTCGCCTCGTGGCCGGCCGGGTTCTTCATGGTGACCTTGGTGGTAGGCCAGCCGTCCTGCGGTCCGTAGGTGGTGGTCGTGGTGCGGTTGAGTGCGTCCGTTGTGGTCTTGGGCCGGCCGTAGGCGTCGAACGTCGCGGTGGCCATCTGCCACCACTCCTTGGTGCTCCCCGGGCGGTGCAGGGAGTTGGTCTGCGTGACCAGGCCCTTCACCGGGGCTGCGCCGACGAAGTTGCTGCCGTCGTACTTCAGCTGGGTGCCGCCGAAGTAGTCGGCATCGGCCGGGTTCGGCGCGCAGTTGGTGGTGAGTGTCTGCGATATGTAGTCGATCAGGTGCCGGGTGGTGTCACGGGCGTATTCGGTGGTGGTGCAGGTGTCGTCAGCGGTGGTGCCGGTGTCACCGAGGTCCCTCGTTGCCGTGACCAGGCCGTAGGAGTCGTAGTCGTACCCGGTTGTGGTCTGCCGCCAGCGGTTCTCTGCGGCGATGTGGGTGGCGGTGATGGTTTCTTTCTCGCGGACCTGGTGTCCGGAGTAGCCGCCCCAGGAGGGCTGCCAGGACGTGTTCATCGCATACGTCTTGTGCACGATGTGCTGGCGTGCCTGGGGTGTCGGGCCGGAGTTGTCGTAGGTGTATTCCTCACGGACGACGCCTGCGAGCCATTCGGAGTCTTCGAGGACATTGCCCCAGCTGTCGGTCAGGGTGACGGTGCGGGTGCCGCCGCTGCTGTTGGTCCGGTCTCCGTGCATGCCACGGAAGTACCGTTTGGTGGAGTACTCGACGGAACTGCCGCTGCCGTGCCAGGTGTGGACGGTCGTGTAGCCCTGCCACTTGTTCCACGACCGCTTGTTGTAGTCGAGCTGCGTGTGGCTCTCGTCGTGCCGCCACAGCGCCGTCGTAGAGGAGCCTTCGTTGCTGTAGTTGTACGTCCACCACTCATCCGGGCCGCCGCCAGTGACGTCGACTTCCTTCACGGTGGCCACGACGTACTTGTGGAACCAGCCCCACCCGCTGCCGTTCGTCGTGTTCTTCGGATCGAGGGTGAAGTACTGCGGGAAGCACCGGCGGTCATTGGCCACAGCCGACTGCGGGATGAGCGTGGCCGAGCAGCCCACGCCGGAAGTGTCGTTGGCGTCGTAGGTGACGATCGTCTGCGACCCGGTGGACGGGGTGATGCGGAACAGGCGGTACTTGTTCATCGGCGGCACAGCCTCAGCCGTGTTGTAGTCCACCCGGTTCGGCTTCGCCTGCCCGTCGAAGTACAGGACTGGTGAGTCGAGGCTGTTACCGGAGTAGCCGCCGGTGTGCTCGATCGATCCCAGCCACAGGGACGGTGCCGTGTTGTCACCGGGGTCGGGGAACCAGTGCTTGAGCCGCCATTGGTCGGCCTGCTGGTAGAAGCCCGGGATGGCGTCCTTGGGCGGAACCCAGTACTGGGTCGTCACCGACGCGAGCCGCACCGAGGTCCAGAACGTGGGGGACTGGTTGTTCGGGCAGCCCGTCGAGTAGCAGAACAAGTCCCAGGGGGTGTCGGGCCAGCCTGCGCTGTTACCGCTGCACACCGTTACGAAACACCGCTCGGCCGGGGCGAACAGCACCCGGTACGGCGCGCCGCCACCCTCAGCGCCCTGACGGGTGCCGTACTCGATCCGCGACAGGTAACCGCCACGGTCGACGAGGTAGGGGATGGTGTTGTTGTAGGCGCCGTACCAGTTCTGCTCACGCTCGTAGAACAACGTCATCGAGTTGCCCTTGGCGTCCAAGACGTAGTCCAGGTTCCACCGCCACGCCCGCCGGCAATGGGAATCGGCGTAGTTCGCGTTGTAGCAGCGGTGATGCGACTGCGTGGCCCACACCGGCGTCATCCACGCCGACTTGGTGACATCACCGTTGTCCACACCCCACCGGCCACCAAGCCCGAACCAGTACTGCGTACCGTCGACCGTGGTGATCTTCCAATGCTCGCCGTTACCGCCTTCGCTGTTGGCGGCACCGTTGAGGCGCTCGACTTTCGACCCGTCGTCGTTCACGGGCTTGAACTGCCCGGTGTTGTTGTCGACGATCAGCTGGGTGGACTTACCGCCGAGATTCATCGTGACGTGGTCGGAGGCGTAGCACAGGTCACCCGGGTTCGGCATGCCAGTACACGAGGTGAACTGCCGTTCGATGAACCCCATCGTCAGGTCCCAGCCCTCACCAGCCCAGCTTGTCTGGCCCTGGGTCGCGAGGGTGCGGGAGTCCGTCGACTGCGACGAGTAAGTCAGGGCGATCTTCGGGTCGAGGCCAGCCGCCGACTTCGGCACACCCATCGGCACCGAGTAGGAGAAGTCCCCGGACTGACTGCCCGCAGACCACGAACCCGCCATCGACAGCGGCGTGGACGCGAACGATCCCGGCCCGGTGGTCGCCGCGTACGCACCTGATGGGGTTTCGGCGAACGACGAGAAGCCCTGATCGGCGTAGGCGGTCACCGTGCCAGAGACACGCTTGGCGGCCCACGTGTTCGCCGTGTCCGGCAGCGGGGTCTGTGTCTGGCACTGCGGGAGTTCCGGTGTGGTCAGCGCGCACCCGGGAAGGGCGACCAGACGCAGCCGGGAAGCGTAGTCCGAGCCCAGCGCCTGCGCGAAACCCGCGTAGTCCAGGCCCACACCGACACGTCCGGGTGTGGTGATGCCGTCGGAGCGTTTCACGGTGAACAGGACACCGGGGATACCGGCCTTCTTCGCCACCGTACGGTCGGCGACGATGACCTTCACCGCAGCCGGCGGCCCGGCAGCGGCCTCCTTCGCCGTGCGAGGCTCGCGGGCAGCGAGCGTGGACGTGGTGGCATTCGCACGAACGGAAAACGCCGAGGTACCAGCCCTCGACCACACACTGTCGGACGTGCCTCCCTCGCCGGCTGGCGCGGACATCTGCCCGGCCTGCGTGTCAGGAGACAGCTCCGGCACGGTCGCGTCGTACGCACCCGGCACAGGCCACGACTCCGCCGGAGCCTGCCAGGCGGGCATCGGCGGCGCGGGCAGCGTCTTCGGCGCGACCGGCGACACCGGCACGGTCTTCTCGTTCAGAGATGGCGCGTCAAGCCCTGGCTCAGCCAGGGCAGGCACACCCGGTAACAGTGAAAAGGCAACAGCCGCAACGAAAATGGGCACGGCAAAGCCACGGCGCGCAAGCACCAAGACCCTCCCCAGATCTCGACATACTCAGCAGTCGATGACCCTACGGAGACCTCCGCGCCCGGCGCAATCAAAACTTTCCGTCACCAATCTCTCCGCACTGCCACTGTGATCAGTCACTTTCTGTGATGTCCATTGGGGACGTCAGTCAGCTCAGAGCCAGCCGCGCCGCGCGGCCTGGAGTGCCGCCTGGAAGCGGGTACGGGCGCCGAGGTGCGCCATCAGCTGTGTCACGCGGCGGGTCACAGTCCGTTCGGTGACGCCCAGTGCCCGGCTGATCGCCCGGTCCTTCAGCCCGGCCGCCAGCATCGCCAGCAGCTCGCGGTCCCGGTCGCCCGGTCCGCCCGGCCCTGGCAGGCTGCCGAGCGGCACGGCCTCCTCCCACAGGAGGCCGAAGCAGGTCACCAGCGCGTCGAGCAGCGGAGACTGCCGGACGAGGATCCGTACACCCGTCTCGGCCTCGGCCAGCCGGAGCGGGATCATGGCCAGCTGGCGGTCCACAATGATCATTTTGAGGTGGATGTCCGGCAGGACCCTGGCCTGCTCGCCCAGCCCGATGAAGTCGAGCACGTTGGCCAGCTTGCCGGGCTGGTCCAGCACGGGAGCGTGGTAGATCGCCCGGTACCGGACGCCGCGCCGCAGAGCCTGCCGTTCCTCGTCGTTGTCGCTGGACTGGCCGAACAGGTACGGCGGGCAGTCCACGATGTCCACCTCCCGCTGCGCGCCCAGCTGCATGCTCACCAGGTGGTGCATGATCGGCGCGTCGCCCTCGATGACCTCGATCAGGTCGCCGGGCCTGCCGTGCGGCGTGTCGGCCATCTGCCGGGCCAGGTCCCGGGCCTGGCCCCGCAGCCCCTCCAGCCGTTCCTGGCGGCGGAGCACGAGGGCGTCGATGCCGATCTCCGGCGGGGCCGGCACGTACCGCGCCGGGCTCGTCGGCAGCTTGCTCACCAGCCCGGCCTCGGTCAGCAGTACCAGCGCGCCCCGGACCCGGGTCGGCGACTTGCCCAGCGCCGACGACAGCTCGGCCTGTGTCTGCCGGGGATGCGCGATCAGCCGCAGATAGACGGCGCTCTCCACCTCGCCCAGCCCGACCGGTTCAAGGAGCGGATCCATACCAGACCTCCGGCTGCGGCTGACATCGGCGTCGAGATAGAGAGCCGTGAGTCTAATGGCCGACAGCCAGCGCGGACAGCGCCGAGGACACTGAAGGCATGACCCACCCGGTCCGGCCCCAGCCGAACCCGGTCTTCTGGCTGCTCGGCCTCCTGGGCATCCTCGCCGGGCTCGCCGTCATGGCTCTGGCGGGGCTCGGGTTCTACCGGGCCTTCACCGACCCGGGCGGGCCGCTCGACGGCGACGGCCCGGCTCTCTTCACCGGTTCCTTCGCGATGTTCGCGTGGGGCGCGATCGTCTTCACCCTCGGCAGGTACGTGTGGCGGGGTGCTCGCAGGCGGGGCTCACGTGACCGGTTCGGCAGGCTGCTGATCGTTGTCGGCTACGTCCTCGCCGGCTTCGCCATCCAGGCGGCCACCCGGGGCATGTACGAGCTGATGACCGACACCTCCTCGGGCACCGGCGCCGCCGAAGCCATCGTGATCCGCGCCCTCCTCATGACCGCGGCCTTCGGCATTCCCGGCGGGATCATCGGCAGCATCGGCATCCGCCTCGCCGACGAGAAGATCCTGCTGACCGCAGAGGTCAAGGGCGGCTTCTGACCATCGTGTACCGGTGGTCCCCATAACAGCCCCGTTCCGGGGGCCCATATAGTCGCGCGGTGAACACGGAGCACGTCCGGCAGGCATATGCGTCCGTAGCGGAGCTCTACATCGGGCTGTTCGGTACGAGAGAACAGGTACACGCCGACGATCTGGCCTTCATCGGCCGGCACCTGTCTGGCCTGCCTGGCCCGGTACTCGACCTGGGCTGCGGGCCTGGTCACATCACCGGCTACCTGCGCTCGCTGGGCGCGGACGCAACGGGAATCGACATGGTCCCAGAGTTCATCGCCCATGCGCGGGCGGCCCACCCGGACGGTACGTACCAGCTGGGGTCGATCGACAGCCTCGCCGCCGCCGACCAGTCCATCGCCGGCATCCTGGCCTGGTTCTCGCTGATCCATCTCCCCCCGGGCGAACTCGGCGGCGTGCTCGCCGAGTTCCGGCGCGTAGCCGCCCCGGATGCCATGCTGGTGTTCGGCTTCTTCGAGGGTGAAGAGGTCGCGGCCTTCGACCACAAGGTCACGACCGCCTATCGCTGGCCCGTCGGTGCGTTCTCCGAGCGGCTGGCGCAGGCCGGGTTCACGGAAGTCGAGCGCATGCTGCGGCCCAGCGACGGTACGCACCGGCCGTACGCCGCTATCGCGGCGATCGCTTCCTGACAGGCGGGCTGACGGCAGGACCGGCGCGGAGGTGGCTTATCAACAGCGAACTGGAGCGGCTGTTCCGGGCGGATCAGGACGACCGGGAGAACCATCCGCTGGCCGGCAGCCCGGAGTACGAGGCGCTCCGTGCCAGGGATGCCGGGCGCCGGCTGCGGGTGACGGAACTTCTCGCCGCAGGCGAGGTGTCCGCGCCAGCTGACTACTACCACGCGGCGCTGATCTTCCAGCACGGCGAGGGCCTCGACGACATCGGCCAAGCCCACCAGCTCGCACAGCAGGCCGTGAATCTGGGACACCGGCCGGCCAGATGGCTGGCGGCGGCAGCGCTGGACCGGTGGCTCATGATGCAGGGCAGGCCGCAGAGGTTCGGCACCCAGTTCGTGCCCGACGGCACCCGCTGGCGGCTGTGGGACGTCGAGCCCGCCACCACCGATGCCGACCGGGCGGCCTGGGATGTGCCACGGCTGGCAGATCAGCTGCACCGGGCCGAGGAGCAGACCCGCACGGTACCCCAGCCGCCCCTGGACGCAGCTCCGGTCTGGCTCCGGGACGCGCTGCGGCGCTGGGCAGCCACTGATGACGACGGCGGGAGCGCCTAGGCGCTCCCGCCGTGGCCGGTGGCGCAGGCCGCCTGGCTACTCCTCGCCGGAGAAACGTCCCCAGGCTGATTGCCGGCTGACTCCGAGGGCCTCCCCGATCCGCGCCCACGTCACGCCACGCTTCCTGAGCCGCTGGACGCGGTCGTGGACGGCCTCGTCGACCTGGCCCCGGGAGGCGTCGAGCCGGACCATGTCGGCGAGCAGCTCCTCGTCGGACTTCCCGTCGAGCGGGGGGAAGGCCGGGAGAGGCCGGTCGTTGATGATCCGGACACACAGGTCGACGCACTCGTCGCAGATGTAGACGCCGGGTCCGGCGATCAGCTTGGCGGTTTCCGGCTCGGTCTTACCGCAGAACGAACAGCGCAGGTCCAAGGGAGTGGCAGCGGGCATCGGAGGCTCCTCGACCCAGAATCTGTCAGGGCTGTCCTGACATCTGTCAGGGTAGCCCTGACAAGACAAGGCGGCAAGCGCTGTTCATGCCGACCCGTTCAGGCTCCGGTCCAGTGCAGGATCAGGTCTGCTCCGTCCACTGTGGCCTCGTTCAGCGGGAAGTAGCCCTGCTGCGGGATGGTGTCCGTGCGGGTGCGGGCCGGGCGGAGTTCGGTGGCCGGGATCAGGCCCCAGCCGGTGACGCGGGCCTGGAGGCGGGCCTCGTAGGTGTCCGGGGCGGGTTCGCCGAGATTGAGTGTCGTGCTGCGGCCGAGGCTGCTCGCGACGAAGAAGTAGCTCTCGGTCTGGAAAGCGTCGAGGATGGCGCCGGCGCCGGACCACCGGGCGCTCAGGTCGCCCGAGCCCCAGGCGCTCGCGTCGCGTTGCAGGTGGAGGTTGTGGGCGAAGAGCATGGTCGGGCCGCGCCTGGCCTCGGCCGTGCGGATGTCGAGGACGTTGCGGGCCATCAAGGTGTCCCGTGTGGTCAGCAGCAACGCGATCCGGTCACTCTGCGCGAGGGGCTGCGCGGCCTGCCAGTGGTAGTGGAGCAGCCCGAGGGCGGTGTCGAGGTGAGTCTTGGCGCGGGACCAGGCGGCGAGCGAGGTGTGCGCGATCAGCTCTGGTGCGCGGGCGTGCAGCTTCGTGAGCAGGTCCTCGGCGATCGAGTGGAGGCGCGCTGCCTCGGGGGTGGTACCGGGGGACCGGGTGTGGTCGAGGATCGCCTCGTCCCGGCTCCAGCGATGGTCGTCTCCGGCGACGCCGGCGATGTCGAGGGTGTCGAGGCGGAGGTAGTCGCGGGCGTACTCGAGGTAGCTTCGCGGGCTCGGTGCCATCGTGTTCTCGGTCGGCAGGTCGAAACCGTGAAAGGTCAGGCGGTCCGCCTCCGGCCGGTCCTCGTTGTACTCGCGCATCCACGCGACCAGCCGCCGGTTGGCCTCCAGCGCGCCGAAGTCGTGCGAGAAGCCCTCGCGCATCACGGCGTCGAGAGTGCCGGCGCCGTGGAGTACGTAGTCGTTGACGGCGAAGGCGGCCACGCGGTCGCTCTCCAGCGCGATCGACCGGAAGCCGAGGTCGGCCAGCTGGGCGAAGAGTTCGTTGCGGACCGCACCGAACGCCGGCTCCTGATGTGTCGGCTCACCGAGGCCGAGAAGGGTGCATGAATCGGGTACGAGATTCCGGATGTCCTGGCTCATGTGTCTCAAACGTACCATTGAAACTTCGGTTGAGACTTTCGACGCATCCTGCCTGGACTAGCCAGGTAAAGTCTCCAACCATGCGACCAGCCGATCTTGCGCGCGAGCACGGGCTGTCGACGCAGGCGGTCCGTAACTACGAGCATGACGGGTTCATCCCGCCCGCCGAGCGCACGGCCAGCGGGTACCGGGTCTACACGGAGGTGCATGCTGCCGCGCTGCGCGCCTACCTCGCCCTCGTCGCCGCGCACGGGTATCCGGCAGCCGGCCAGATCATGATCGCGGTGCACGAAGGTGCCCTGGACGACGCCCTGGTCGCCATCGACCGGAGTCATGGGCAGCTGGCGCGTGACCGGGACACGCTGGGCGCCGTACGGGACGCGATCGCGGACCTGCCCGCGCAGTCAGTACCGGACAGCGGTGTGCTGACGATCGGTGAGCTGGCCCGGCGGCTCCGGGTCACCCCGGCCACCCTGCGGAAGTGGGAGAGCGCCGGAATCCTCGCCCCCGGCCGGGATCCCGCCACGGGCTACCGGGTGTTCCGCGCGGGCGACACGCGCGACGCCGAGCTGTCGCACCTGCTGCGGCGCGGCGGGTACCCGCTCGGCCACATCGCGGAAGTGGTCCAGCAGGTCCGGACGGCGGGCGGCACGGAGCCGCTCGCCCGCGCCCTCGACGGCTGGCAGCAGCGGCTCACCGTGCGGGGTGTGGCCATGCTCGACGCCGCGTCCCAGCTCAGCCGGTACCTGGCCGGGCGCGGTCAGCTGAGCGGCAGCAGCCCCGCCCGCGTCGGCCGGAACCCGCACTTGTCCAGATAGAACTCTTCGAGGTGCGGTTCGAAGTCGACGTGCAGCCACTGGCACCCGGCCTGCCGGGCGTCGGCGGCCGCGGCCTCGACGAGCTGCTGGCCAAGGCCGCGGTGCTGCCAGGCGGGGTCGACGGCGGTGTCCAGCAGGAAGGCGTGCGCGCCACCGTCCCAGCACACCTGGACGAAGCCGACGATGAGCCCGTCGTCGAAGGCTCCCACCCAGGTCAGAGCGTGCTTCTCCAGGCGCTGTGCCCACGGGGCCAGCTGGATGGCGCCACCGAAGGCCCGCGCGTGCAGCGCACTGAGTTCCCGGTCGGCGACGGGGAACCGAGAGATCAACTCGACCGGCATGCCGACACGATAGTTGCCATGATCACACGTGTGCACCCGAGGGGGCACATCCCGTCACAGGCTCACGCCTCCCAGGCCGGCTCGCCGTACAGGTCCGTCACCGATCCGGTGAGGACGGCCGGGGGCTCGTGCATCAGGAAGTCGCGGTGGCTGATGTTCCAGGCGTAGGCGCCGGCCATCGCGAAGGCCACCAGGTCGCCGGCCGCGATCGGGCCGCCGGTCTCGGCGCGGGCCAGGACGTCCTTCGGGGTGCACAGCTGGCCGACCAGGGTCAGCGGGCCGGACTCGGTGGCCGGCCGGTCGAAGGGCCACGTCCACGTGTCGCGCGGCAGGACCGCGAAGGGCTGCGAATGGGACTTGGCGGCCGGGGTACGCAGGTGGTGCGTCCCGCCAGCCAGCACGGCGAACCATTCGCCCGCCGCCTGCTTCACGTCGAGTACCTGGGTGACGTACCAGCCGCAGTAGGCCGTCACCGCCCGCCCCGGTTCGATGCGCAGCCGCAGGCCCGGGTGCTCGTCCAGCAGCTCGCCGAGCGCCGCGCCGTACCCGGCCCAGTCGAACAGCTCGCCCGGCTTGGCGTAGTCCACGGCCATGCCGCCGCCGACGTTGACCTCAGTCGCGTCCAGTGTGGACACCGCCCATTCCGCGATCCGGCGCGCCAGGCCCGCTGCCGCGTCGGCGTGCAGCCCGCTGGCCAGGTGCGCGTGGACGCCCCGGATCCGGATGCCGGGCAGGCCGAGCTGAGCGCAGGCGACCGCCTCTGCCGGGTCCATGCCGAACGGGGTCGGCGCGCCGCCCATCACCAGCGCGGCGCCGGACACCTCGGCGGGCAGGTTGACCCGCAGCAGCACGTCGGCGGTCTTACCCTGTTCCGACGCGAGCGCCGACAGGCGGCGCAGTTCGTACGGGGACTCCACGTGGAAGCGGCCGACCTCCGCGTCCAGCCCGGCGGTCAGCTCGGCGTCGGTCTTGCCCGGCCCGCCGAACGCGGCCACGGGGAGGCCGGCGGCAGCCAGGTGCCGGAGTTCGCCACCACTCGCCGCCTCGAAGCCGGTGACGTGCGGCTCCAGGGTGCGCAGCAGGTCGGGCTCCGGGTTGGCCTTCATCGCGTACAGCAGCTCGGCCCGCTCGGGCAGGGCGGCGCGGATCGCGGCCGCGTGCCGGGCGAGCGCCGCCAGGTCGTACACATAAGTGGGTTTCTGTGTCGTCACAGCGCTTCTCCGAACGGGTTGGGGAACGGCACGTAGCCGGCGAGCCGGTCGGCGTCACGCTGCCACCGCACGAGCAGGTTGCCCTTCGCCGGCAGCGGGACCCCGGCGAGCAGGGCGCGCAGCTGGGGCGGGTCGCCGAGCCGCGCGGAGGTCTCGGCCACGACGTCGCGCAGCGTCGCCCACAGCTTGGGCTCGACGCCCTCGTGCGCGTCGGAGATGGCGCCGGCCAGCTCGGCCAGGTGGTTGACGAAGAGGCAGTAGGCGACGCGGTCGAAGGCCTGCTCCGGGCTGTAGCCGACCGAGTGCGGCAGGTCAGCCAGCCAGTCGGCGCGGCGGGAGGTGTCGAGCTTGACGCCTTCGAGGTCACGCAGCAGCATCCTGACCGGCTCGCGGTCCGGCCCGAGGACCACGACCACGTTCTGGAGGTGCGCCTCGTGGACGACGCCGTGGTCGGCCCACAGCCGCAGCACGGCAGGCACAAGCAGATTCGTGTACTGGTGCCACCAGCCCACCGGGTCATCCAGGTGCAACGGCTCGGCGGCCAGCGCGCCGGACAGTACGGCCGTCTCCTGTGGACGGACGTGTGACCGCAGGCCCTCGCGCAGGATGACGCCGTACACCTCGTCCAGCCCCGGCAGGTCGACGGTCCGGTACGCGGGCTCGGCCAGCAGCACCGCGCCCGGCTCCAGCGGCAGCGCGGTCAGCAGCCGGGTCAGGTCCACCGCGCCGGTCAGCTCGTACCGGGCGTTCTTGCGCAGGCAGTTCGTGATCCGCACGTGCAGGCTCGTCTTCACGAACAGGTCGGCGTCCGGCGCGTAGAGGGTACGCACACTCGCGGTCGGGCGCAGTGGCACGCCACCGGTGCCGAGGTCGACGAGCTGCGGGTGGAGCGGCTCGTGCAGCTCGAACTGCCACGGGTGCACGGGGATCGCGGCGTACCCGGCCGGCGCGGCCGGCGGATCGAGCCGGGTGATCAGCTCCTCGAAGGGGCCGTCCTCGGCGAGCAGGCTCCGCGGTACGCCGATCCACCGCGCGCGCAGCGACGTCCGCAGCTCGGGCGCGTAGGCGTCCCAGGCCGAGGCGTCGCCGGTCCGCCACTTCGGCGCCGGGTGACGCGGGTGGCCACGGACGAGCGACTGCTCGGAGTCCACGTAGGCGTCGGTCGCGGCGTCGCCGGTCGCGTGCGGGTCGGCGGCCGGCCGCGTGGCCAGTACCCGGTCGAGCGCGTCCCGGCTCGCCCCGACCTGCGCCGCGAACTCCTCGTTCGGCGTGCCGGTCCGCAGCGTCAGCTCCTCGGCGACGAGCGAGGCCAGCTCGACGGCGCCCACCGCGACCCAGTCCCCGCCGTCCGCGCGCTGCACGGGGCCGGCGTAGCGGTGCGCGCCGACCTCCGACACGCGGGCGACCTCGCACCGCAGCAGCACGCCGGTGCGGGGCAGCCGGACGAGCCCGTACCGGTCGTCGAGCGCCGTCTGGTTCTCCGGCGCGGCCACCTCCCGGACCACGCAGCCGAGCAGGGTGTGGGTGGCCGCGATGTCGGCCTCGGACAGGGGAAGCTCGGACTGGGCGAGCGTGGGGGTCACCGGTTGCTCCTGATGACGAATGGCACAACGGACAGGGCGAGGACAGCGCCGAACAGCGTCGGGGCCGCTGGGCCGGACAGAGCGGACAGCGCGGAGGCGATCAGGCCCGCCGCCACGGCGCCACCCTTCGACCAGGCCTCGACGGTGCCGAAGAGCTTGCCCGGCTCGGCACCGCGAGCGGCGCGGGCGGTGAGTGCCGCCAGCGCGACGAGACCGAGGGTGAGGCCGGCACCGAGCAGCAGCCGGCCACCGATCAGGATCGGCGGGCTCGACCAGCTCACGGCAAGCGGATGGGCGAGCCCGCCGGCGGCGATCAGCGCGAAGCCGGCGGCCAGGCCGGGGCGCGGCTTGACGATCCGCAGCACGGCCGACGCCGACACCAGGTACACGACGTGGGGGAGGGCGAACAGCATGCCAGCCACGGCAGGGCTGGCGGTGGGCCATGCCTCGGCGACGACGGGCAGCAGGTAGGGGAACGTGACGACCGTCGACAGCACGAACACAGCTTCGGCCCCGCACAGGAACCGCATGCTCGGTGCCGGTTCACCACTGTCCGAAGTGGAGCAGTCCTCGTCCTTCGGGCGCTTGATCGCCCCTGGCTCCGGCAGTGTCAGGGTCAGCGCGGCGGCGATCAGCGGGCCGGCCGCCGCGAGTGCGTACATGTCGCGGACGTCGAGCTGTGCGGCGAGCAGGCCAGCGGCGGCCGGGGCGACGACCAGTGCCGCCCGTGCCGATGCCTGGGCCGCGGTCAGCGCTTTCGCGAGCCGTGGCCCGTCGAGCCCGGCCGCGAGGTACGCGCCGGTCGCGGCGAACGTCCCGCCCAGCAGCCCCTGAAGCGCCAGGACGAGGGCGAGCGATCCGGTGCTGTTGACCTGCGAGGCCAGCAGGAAGGCCACCGCGAGGCCGAGCTGTGCCCGGATCAGGAGCTTCTTCCGGCCGTACCGGTCGGCCAGCCGCCCCCACAGCGGAGCCGACAGCGCCGTGGCGGCCGTGGGCACGATGTACAACACGCCGGCCCAGCGCGCCTGGGGGTCGCCGAGCTCGGCGAGGAGCCTCGGCAGGTACGGCGGGAGGCCGAGCGCGGCGAAGGCGGCCGTGAAGTGGCAGGCAACGGCGGCGGCCACGTGCCGGCGGCGCAGCTCGACCGGCGCGGGCAGTACGACGGTCACTGGGCTGCTCGCAGGTAGTTGGGGCCGGTGCGCAGGTAGTACTTGTTGATGTCCGTGCAGCCGATCCGCTGCTTCGGCAGCAGCGTGCCGGCCGTGAGCATCGCCTTGACGGGCAGCGTCTCCGCTTCCAGAACCCGGGTGGACAGCAGCTCACTGCCGCCCCACCGGTCGCTGGCTGCCCGGATGCGGCCCGCCAGCGCCTCGCCGGGCGACGGCACGTCGTGCCCGTGCCCGGCCAGCGACAGCAGCGGGCCTGCGGCGGCCAGGTGCAGCGTGATCGTGGTGAACACGTCGGCCAGCTCGCCCTCGTCGGCGACGGCCATCCGCGCGTCGTCCACGGCCAGCGCGTGCCGGGCGTCGAACCGCGCGCCGTCGTTGTCCTTGTAGAGCAGGCGCAGGCCGCCATCCGGGTCCAGTACGAGATGGATGTTCTGCTGGTGGGCCTCCAGCGCGATCCCGTGCCGCAGCCACAGATGGACATGCCAGTCGATCAGCAGGTCCAGGTAGGACTCCATGACGGCGCGCGGGTCGCCGAGCCGGTCGGCGAGCAGTCCCAGGCCCGCGGCCGGCACGACGACCGAGCCCTCCAGCTCGCGCGGGTAGCGCCGGATCAGGAAGGCGTGCGTGTCGTCGCCAGCGTGTCCCCAGGTGGTCTCGTCGGCGTGCAGGATCCGCCCGGCGAAGGCCGGCTCGGCGGCGGCCAGCTTCTCCAGCAGGTTCTGCATCACGGCCCCGTCGACGAGGGTGCCGGGCGCGATGGTGCGCTTGTTGCGCGCCCCGAGGGTCGCCGTCGCCAAGGGCAGCTTCACATGGGTGTACGGGTCGGAGGCCAGCGCCACCGTCCGCATCGACAGCGTCGGGTGTACCAGGATCCCGGGTCCGTCCACAGTGGGCAGCCCGAGGCGGGCGGCCGTGAGCGGATGAGCCGGCAGCATGTCGGGCGCCGGCCACCATCCGGGCAGCTCACCGGTCACCTGGAGATCCGCCGACCGCAGCCACTGCACCGCGAAGACCGGCGCGTGCTCGGGTGCGTATGCCAGCAGCTCGGCCTCGGTCAGCCCGTGCTTGGCCCGGCTCGCCGGATGGACAGGGTGGTCGTCGTGCGCGGCGATCGCCTCGTCCGCGACCGCACCGGCCATGCCCTTCTGCTTCTTCACCGCGAGTACGCGCGGTCGTGCCTCGTCGGCCAGCCGCCGCGCCAGTACCTCGGCGCCGACCTCCGCGCGGAAGACCGCCCAGCCGGCCTCGGCCTCCGGGTCGTCCTGCGGCGCGAGCACATCCAGCAGCCCGGCCAGCTCGTCGACGACCCGGCCGTCAGCCTCGACGCGGGCTTCTGCGGTCCGCACGGCGTGCTGGTACCCGTCGGGCCGGACCGGAATCCGCAGCGCCCCGCCCGGTACCTTCGTGACCCACCAGCCGTCCTCGGCGTGCCCGTTGCTCCACAGGCCCAGGTGATCCTCACGCAGCAGGGCATCGAGTACCCGCTGGAACACGACGGCACTCACACGATCTCCCACGAGTTCGCCGAACGGAACGCGCCCAGCGCGGCCTCGGCAGCCGCCCGGCTGTCACCGATCGCGTGCAGCACCGCGAGATAGTCCCGGTTCGTGCCAGTGAGCTCGGCCGTCGTGCCTACCGTCCTCAATGGACGACAGCTCACGCCGCCCGCGTCGACAGCACCCGGAGCGGAGCGCAACGTCCCTGCCCGCTCCGCGCACACGTACTCCACCCGCGCGTGACGACTGACCGCCGCCGGGTCGGGCAGCGGCATCGCGGCCAGCGGTTCGCCCATGTGCAGCCGGATCACGTACTCGAACAGCGGCACGCCCAGCAGCTCGGCCAGGATCAGGTCCATCCGGTCGCCGATCAGCCGGTAGTTCACCTCGATCAGCCGCGCCCGGCCGTCACTGACCACGAACTCGGTGTGGCACGCCCCGAACCCGGCACCCAGTGCCCCGAGCTGCGCCCGCAGATCCGCCACCACCCCGGCCGGCAGATCGGGAGCCCAGTCGAGAGCGGTCTCCACGAAGGTCGGCGGAGCGCTGAGGCTCGTGTGCCAGCCACCGGTCACGGCCAGGCTCCGGCCGTCGCCGAGCGTGTCGAACGTCCGCAGCTCCCCGGCCAGGAACTCCTCGACCACCAGCGTCGCGCCCGGCCTGCGCAGCCGGATCTCTGCCACCCGGGCCGCCAGCTCGGCGGCGTCGGCCACCAGGTAGGCGTCCTCGCTGGCCACGCCCTCACGGGGCTTGACCACCGCGGGGAACGGCACGGTGCCGGCCAGCCCCGGATCGCCGGACGGCCCCAGCGCGACGGCCGCGACCTTGTCGAGCCCGGCATCGGCCAGCGTGCGGCGGGTCAGGTTCTTGTCCTTGCACCGCATCGTCGCCCGCCAGTCCTTGCCCGGCAGGTCCAGGTACGAGGCTGCCTGGGCGGTGACGGTCTGGAGGTGGTCGCTGTTGGACAGCAGCCCGGCCGGGCGCTCGCCGCCGGACACGGCCTCGATCACGGCCCGGAGGTCGCGGACGTCGCAGCCGGCGACCTCGGCCCGTACGGCTGGCCAGTTCTCCGGCTGGTCGGTCAGCACGGTCACCGGCAGCCCGAGGCTGGCGGCGGCGGGCAGGAACCCGTCGAGGACGGAGTCGGTGGGGTTGACGGCAGTCAGGTACAGCCGCATGTACAGGTCTCCTCAAAGAAACTTTGGTAAGGCTTCCCTTATCTGCGGCGGTTAGGTTATCCTTGCCTCCGCTACGGGGCAAGCCGGGGGGTGAGCGATGAATGACACAGTGGTGCGGACTCGACTGTCCACACCGGCCATCCTGCGTGCGGCGATGGCTCTGACCTCTTCTTATGAGGTCGAGGTGGCCTCACAGACCCCCACAGGCCCCGGCTGGTACTCCTTCTCCGGCCTGACCTCCCCGGCCGGACTTCGCCTGCTCGCGGCTCAGGCCGAGGCGCACACCGGTGCGGAGACCCCTGTCGAGCGCAGCGCCGCCCTGGGGCTCGCCGCCGGCCGGGTCGCCTCCATGCTGGCCTTCGCCCTGACCGGAGCCCTCTGCCTCGGCCACGGCGTCCTGGATTTCGAGCCCGGCGCGCTCGCCGTCCGCATGGGTCCCGACGGCCCCGAGGCACTCGGCGTCGCGGCTCACGGCATCCGGGTACTGGAGACCGCCGACCCGGAAGCCGCTCTCGCCGCGCACTACGCCGAACTGGTCGCCCCGCTCGTCGACGGGATCGGCCCGCTCCAGCGCCGGGGCCGCCGGGCACTGTGGACCGACGCAGCGGACCGGCTGATCGGCGCCCTCTTCTACAGCCACCTGGCCCTCGGCAGCCGGGACGCCTCCGAGCACGCCACCCGCCTGCTCGCCGCGGCCCCCGACCGGCTCCGCCACAAGCTCACGCTGATCCCGCTGCCGGAGGCGGTGTGGAAGCAGCGCGCGGTGTGCTGCCTGGCGTACCAGACACCCGCCAAGTCCGGGTACTGCATGACCTGCCCGCATCTGTGCGACTCCGACCGCAGGGGCCGGACGTCGGCCTGGCTGCGCGACCGGCTCGGCTAGCTTCCCGCGCGCTGCCGTCTCCACCGTGATTGCGTGATTCGCCGCCCGCCGGCTGGGGTACACGCCCACACTGGAGAAGGTGACCGAGGCGGAGGTAAGGGATGTCCAGCAAAGATCTGGCGCACGTGCGGGACGAGGACTTCAAGGGGCTGCAGGGCGTCGACGTGGTCGTGACATGGTCCGGCCAGGTGGACGACACCCTCGACATATCGGATATCACCTCGGATACCCCGGCGCAGCTCGGCAAGGTGATCACGGAGCTGACCGAGCGGATCGGGCGCGGCGAGGCGGACGGCTTCCGTGGCGCGGACGCCAGGGCCACGCTCTACCGGCCGGACGGCGAGCCGAACCTGCACGTTCCGTTCATCTCGGCCCCCCGGCTCCAGGACGTCCAGGACCTGGTCGAGGAACTGACCACATTCCAGACCATGTGGGCACAGGCGTAGAGCCGTTCTGGACCTGCGCGGTACGGGCAACGTGCGAACGGTGTTTGGCGCAGGTAACAGACTGCTGGTGAGTCACGATGGACCAAGGTGGCGACCATCAGTGACAACCGGAAACGACCGGCGCGAGGCGGCAGCCCTGTGCCCGGGGCCGCCTGATGGCCATGACCGCGGCACCCCACGACGTGCAGATCGCCAGGGACGGCGAGCTGCGCCGGGTGACCGTGCGGTGCGACCTGGACGACAGCTCGCTGGTGGCCGTGCTCGACGCGGTCGAGCCGCACCTGCTGGCCGATCCCGGCAGGCAGTGGGTGATCGACCTCGGTTGTGTCCGGCGCGTCTCCGTCAGCGGGTGGGCCATGCTGGCTCACCTCGCGCACGTGACGCGGCGCGGCGGGAGGCGGCTCCAGCTGGCAGGCCTGCAACCGGTGGCCGCCGAGTCCCTGGCCAGCAGCGGGCTGGCCGGGGCCTTCGCGGCGGACTGACAACCGGCGGACTGGCGACCGGCTACGCGGTCACGGGCTGGAGGTAGGCGCGCAGCTCGCGTGCCGCGGCGTACCCGGCCCGGTTCCCGCCGATCGTGCTCGCCGACGGCCCGTAGCCCACCAGGTGCACGCGCGGGTCGCGGAGGGCGCGGGTACCGTCCAGCGCGATCCCGCCCGAGTGTTCCCGCAGGTGAAGCGGTGCGAGGTGCGCGACATCCGGCCGGAACCCTGTCGCCCACAGGATCGCGTCAGCCCGGGAAGTGCTCCCGTCAGCCCAGCGCACGCCCTCCGGCGTGATCTCGGTGAACATCGGCAGCCGCTCGTACACGCCTCGCGCGGCTGCGGCCCGCTCCTGCTCGCGGAGGTGCAGGCCGGTCACGCTGACCACGCTCTGCGGCGGCAGGCCGGCCTTGACCCGCTCGGCGACCATCGCGACGGCGGCCCGGCCCTGCTCGGGGCCGAACTTGCTGTCCGGGTCCCGCCACAGCGGCGGGCGGCGCGTCACCCACGTCGTCGAGGCGACGTCGGAGAGCTCGGCGAGGAGCTGGACGGCCGAGTGCCCGCCGCCGACCACGATCACGTGCTGCCCGGCGAACTCGGCCGGCCCGTGGTACCCGGCGGTGTGGATCTGGCGGCCCCGGAACGTCTCCGCGCCCGGGTAGGACGGGATGAACGGGCGGTTCCACGTCCCGGTCGCGTTGACGATGGCCCGGGCTGCGAACGTGCCGGCGTCGGACTCGACCGCGAGCCGCCCGTCGCCGTGCTCGCGGACCGAGGTCACGTGCACGGGGCGGAGGATCGGCAGGCCGAACTGGGCCTCGTAGCTGGCGAAGTAGCGGGGGATGAGGTCGTTGGCCCGGTCGGTGTCCCGCGCCTCGGGTACCGGCATGCCGGGCAGGGTGGAGATGCCGTGCACGTCGTGCATGGTGAGCGTGTCCCACCGGTGCTGCCAGGCCCCGCCGGCCCGGTCGTTGGCGTCGAGGACCACGAGGTCGACGCCCATCCGCTTGAGGTGGTAGGCGGCAGACAGCCCGGCCTGCCCAGCGCCGATCACGACCACAGCCACTTCGCGTACTTCGCTCACCGCGTTCACGCCATCCTCAACATGATCACGGCGGTCTGGCCTTCCCGGGAGTGGCGCCCGCCACGCTCCCGCCGGTCAGGCTCCGGGCGCGGTCACGTACAGGGCGAGCAGTTCGACCC
Source organism: Longispora albida DSM 44784 (assembly GCF_000379825.1). Lineage (GTDB taxonomy): Bacteria > Actinomycetota > Actinomycetes > Mycobacteriales > Micromonosporaceae > Longispora > Longispora albida. The sequence goes on along the minus strand of NZ_KB903814.1, from coordinate 600,952 downwards.
GGGACCGGACGCCGGCCTTGCGGTAGATGTTCGCCAGGTGGGTCTCGACGGTCCGCTCGCCGATGAAGAGCCTGGCCGCGATGTCGCGGGCCGAGTCGCCGGCGACGGCTAGGGCCAGTACCTCGCGCTCCCGCCGGGTCAGGCCGGCGATGGGTGCCTGGCGCGGGGCCCACGGCGTACCGGCGGTCATGCTCGCCGCCAGCGCGGGCCAGCCGGGGTCCGGGCGGGGCGCGCAGCGGGCCAGGTACCCGGCGACGGGCCCGGCACTGCTCACTGCTGGCCCGATCACCACCCACCGGTGGGCGTGCCCGGCGAGCGCGGCGGAAAGGCGGGCCACCGCCGGCTCGTGGCCGGTCAGCGCGGCGGCTTCGAGGAGCAGCACCGCCGTCCACAGGCTGCCCGAGTGATCCTCCAGAGTGGACTCCACCAGCGCCGAGGCCAGCGCGTGCTCCCCGCGCCGCGCGGCGATCAGCGCTGACAGCGCCGTGAACCATGGCGGCTGCGGCGACGGCACCCTGAGGACGGACGGCAGCTCGGCGAGCGTCCCGTTCGCGATGTGCAGGGCCGCGAGCTGGACGATCCGGCCCAGTTCGGCGGCTGGCCCGCTGACCCGGGTACCGAGGTCGAACGCGGCCTCGATCAGGTCACCGGTCTCCGGGGCGCCGGTGAGCAGCGCGTGGTGCGCGCGAGCCTGCGCGGCCCACCAGCGCCCGGCCGGGTCGGTCAGCGGCAGCCCGGCCACTGTGGCCAGTTCCCGGATGGCTGGCTGGACGGCGCCCAGCCCGAACTGGCTCGTCGCGAGGGCGAGCCGGGCCCGGCACTCCTGGAGCGGGCCGGCCGCCTGGTGCAGGGCCGAGACCGCGTACGCCAGGCGGGCGTCGGCGGCGTGCCGGGCGAGCAGCCCCTCGCAGCCGGTGAGGCCGGCCGGTGGTTCCTCGCCCAGCTCGATCGCCAGGCGGGCCTGCGCCGCCGGTCCCGGTACCTCGCGGAGCAGGGCGACCAGGGCCTCGTCGCGGGGCGGGGCGGTGTCGCCGTGCGAGGCCCGTGGCCCGTGGCTGAGCGCGATCAGGCCCAGGAGGTCGTGGTCGCCAGCGTGCCGGGCGTGGCGGGCCGCCGCGTCGAGGGTCTCGCGGCACGGTTCGGCCGCCGAGTACTGGGCGCGGCCGAGGGCGAGCATCAGCCTGGCGAGCTGGCCGCGTGCCCAGCCCGCCCGGACGGCCAGCCGGACGGCCTCACCGAACTGGGCCACGGCCTCGGCTCCCTGTGTGGCCTGGCCCGCCAGTACAGCGGAGGAAATGGCGCGATCGAGCCGCTGCGCGCCGCCGGGGACCGCCGCCGCTACCAGGTGGTGCGCCAGCTCCGCGAGGGTCGGTGCCCGGTCGCCGGTGTCGCCGCTCAGCTCGGTCAGCGCGTCGGCGACAGCCTCGTGCAGTGTGGCCCGCCGCCCGGCCGGCAGGGTGTCGTAGAGGACCTCGCGGATCACCGCCTGCCGGAACGCGTACACCTCGCGGGGGAGCTGGCGCAGCAGCCCGGCCTCGACGCCAGCGTCCAGCGCGGGCAGGGCGTCGCCGGCCACCCGCTCCAGGATGGACAGGTCGAACTCGCGGCCGATCACGGCCGCCGCGGCGAGCACAGCGTGATGAGCTGGCAGGACACGGGCGATGGCCAGCTGCGCGGGCTCACGGAACGCCGCAGGCCAGCGGATCGGCAGCCTCCCGGTGCCGCCGTGCAGCGCGCCGTCCCGGTCGAGCTGCGGCACGACCTCCGCCAGCAGCCGGGGATTGCCTTCGGTGCGGCGGTGGAGTTCGGCGAGGACCGTCGCTGGGGGTGCGTGGTCCAGCATGCCCCTGACGTACTGACCAGCTGCCTGCGCGTCCAGACCCCCGAGTTGTACCGTCACGACGCCCGGCCCCGTCACCGGCAGCGGCTCGTCCCGGTGCGCGGCGAGGACGAGCAGCGGGAGGTCGGCCAGCCCGGCCAGCAGGCGGAGGACGGAGACGGTGCCCGGGTCGGCCAGGTGCGCGTCCTCCAGCACGGCCAGGGCTGGCACGGTGAGGGCGCGCAGCTGGGCGGAGTACAGGAAAGGGTCTTCTGTGACCGGGACCGGCCTGCCCAGGCCGGACAGGATTCCGCGCAGTGGCCACAACGGCGGCGCGCCGGACGCGCACACCCCGCGCGCGATCCGGAACCCGGTGGCGGTCGCGGCGAACTCGCCGATCAGCCGGGACTTGCCGCACCCAGCCGGGCCACCGACCATGCCAAGCCGGAAATGTCCGTCCAGAGTGGCGCTGGCGAGCCGGCCCAGGACGGCCAGCTCCCGTTCCCGCCCGGCGAACTCCACGAAGCCGCCCTCCCCAGCCGCTGAGAAACCGAAATCCGTACCCGGCCGGATGCCGGAGCGCCCCCGCTTCTCTAGGCTCGCTCAGCATAGACACAGATGGAGGACTGGCATGTCGCTCTACCGGGACCTGATCTCGCGGATGGCGATCGACGACGAGTTCGCGGTGCACGCCCGGACCAACCCGGACGAGGTGGCCCGGATCTACCGGCTCACCCCGGAGGAGACCGAGAAGTTCCGCCGGCTCACCGAGGCCCGGCCCGGCACCGGCCCGACCGCGCTCGGCGCCCGGCTGTCCAAGAGCGGCCTGGGCGGCGGCGCGCTCGGCGCCGTGTTCTGGGGCGGGGACAATCCCCTCGCCGGGGTACCAGTCCAGCCCGAGCCCGCCACAATGGACATTCGCGCCGATACGTGGACGCCTGGTCCCGTGCCGCCGCCGGAGCCCGGCATCGCGCCCGTCCCGGACCTCGTGCCCGGCCCCGTGCCAGCCACCGAATCCACGCCCGTGGATGAGGCCGAGAGCACCGCCGTGCTGTACGGTGTCGCGGGAGTGACCGCGGGGGCGGTGATCGGCGCGGCTGCCGCGAGCCTGCTGCCCAGCCCCCGGACCCCCGGTGGACGGGCCGCTGATCCCAGGTAAGACCCCCGCGACAACCCCTCGTCAACGGAGCAAGACGTGAAGACTGAGTCCTGGACTGTGCCCGGATACCGGGAGATACGCGAACTCGGCCGGGGCGGCGCCGGGCACGTGGTGCTCGCCCAGCACGAGACCACCGGTGTCCAGGTCGCCATCAAGTACCTGTCGGCGGAGCTGTGCGCGCAGCCGGAGTTCCTGGCGGGCTTCCGCTCGGAGGCCAGGCTGCTCGCCGACCTCGACGCCCCGAACGTCGTCCGGCTCTACGAGTACCTGGAGACCGGCGCCGGAGCCGCGATCGTCATGGAACTCGTCGACGGCATCGCCCTCCGCGCGCTCCTCCGCGAGCACGGCCCGACCACGCCAGAGGCCGCGCTGTACGTCCTCAAGGGATCGCTGCTCGGGCTGGCCGCCGCCCACGCGTGCAGTGTCGTGCACCGCGACTACAAGCCGGAGAACGTGCTCATCGACGCGACGGGCGCGAGCAAGCTCGCCGACTTCGGCATCTCCGCGCGGGTCGGCAGCCCCGGCATGCCCGCAGGTACGCCGTCCTACATGGCGCCTGAGCAGTGGCACGGCCGCCCGGCAAACCCGCAGACCGACATCTACGCGGCGACCGCGACGTTCTTCGAGTGCGTGACCGGCCACAAGCCCTTCCGGGCCGACACGATGCAGGACATGCAGGCCGCGCACGAGCAGGCCCCGATCCCGGTCGACGCGGCCCCGGAGCCGATCCGTGCCCTGATCCGGCGCGGCCTGGCCAAGGACCCCAACCAGCGGCCGTCCAACGCCACAACGTTCCTCGACGAGCTGGAACAGGCCGCCGCCGTGTACGGCCCGGGCTGGGAACGCCGGGGCCGTGAGGAACTGGCCAAGCGCGCGGCACTGCTCGCCCTGCTGTTCCCCTTCGCCCAGCCGACCGGGGACGGCAGCGCGGTCGCCAAGACCATCCTCGGTCCCAGCCGCAACGCCTGGCTGGGCATCGGCGCGGTCGTGCTGCTCATCGTGGTCACGACCGGCGTGGCCGGCTTCGCGCTGACCAGTAACGAGAGCATCAAGCTGCCCGGCCTGACCTCGACCAACGAGACGGTGCTGACCCCGGACCCGAAGCCGCCCGTGCCGAACTCGGCCGAGCCGTCCCCGACGCCCAGCCCCACGCCGAACCCCTCGGAGACGCCCGCCGCGACGGCCGCGCCGACCGTGCGGGTCACGCCTCCCGGGCCGGGACAGCCACCGCTGCCCGACCCGGGGCCCGGTCCGGTGATCACGCAGGGGCCTGGGCCGGTGACGCCGCCGCCCGGTACGACTCCGCCGCCGGCCAGCCCCACGCCCCTGCCGCCGCCGGCCGTGAGCCCGTACAAGTTCGGGGTCGCGTGGGGGTGCCGGGGCAACTACGTGGAGGCCCGGCCGTCCGGCTACGTCCAGGCGAGCAACGCCGGGGCTTTCAGCCTGAAGTACCAGATCCTCACCGGCACCTCGTCGAGCGACCTGGTGGAGATCGGGGCGACCTCGGGCTCCTACAGCGGCCAGACGATGTACGCGGGGCCGGCCGCCTTCGCGGCGACGAAGCAGGAGAGCCGGCTGATGCAGTTCCGGATCATCCACAACGGCAAGGCCATCTACACCTCTGGCCTGGTGCAGACCTCGTACTGCGAGATCATCAGCTGATCCGGCTCATGACACGGTGGCCCGGGCGCGTGGTGCGCCCGGGCCACCGTGCTGCGCTGCTCTAGTGCCGGTAGCCGTAGCCGTGGTGGCCGCCGTGCCGGTACCCGTGGCCACGGCCGTGCCGGTACCCGTGCCCGTAGTGGTGCGGCGGGGGCGGGTAGCCGTGACCGTAGTGACCGCCGTGGTGACGGCGGCCGAAAATCTTCCGCATGATCTTGTATTTGATCTCGCGTTTGATCATTTTGAACAAGCCCATGCGTCAACTATGACGCGTCCTCGCAAGGACCGGTCACCAGCCAGTACCGGAGTTTGCCGGCCGAGCTGTCGTGAAGCCGACCGCCGTGTGCCTCGATCACCCGCCGGGACCCGACATTGCCGGCTTCGCAGGTGAGCAGTACCCGTTCCAGGCCCAACCCGTACGCGACGGGCAAAGCGGCCCCCAGCATCGCCAGCGCGTGCCCCTGCCTCCGGTGCGCCGGAGCGACCTCGTAGCCGATGTGCCCGCCGGCCTCGCGCAGCCGGTCGTTGAGGGCGTGGCGGATCGTGATGCGGCCCAGGAACTCGGTGCCCTCGGTCCACCAGTACACGGAGCTCGGAACTTCGTCGTGAGCGCGTGGCGTGGCCGGGTCGGCCCGGGCCAGCAGGCCGCCGACGAACGCGGCGAACGCTGCCGGTGCACTGAGGACGGCCGGGTCGCGGTCGAGCCACCGGCCCTCGGCGTGGCAGGCGGGGATGGCGGCGACGAACGAGGCGTGCACCATCATGGACGGAGGGGTCAGGGCAGGCACATCCGGATCGTGCCATGATCACCCGGTGCGGCGGGAGTGCTTTGCCGCCGCGATGCTCGATACCATGAAAGTTGTCGATTTCTCTTCCCGGGTGAGGTGACATGGCGAGAGTTGGCCCGTACACCCTGCTGCACCTGCTCAGTGATGCGCGGATCGCCGAGTCCTGGCTGGCCCAGGACGACAACGGGCAGCCGATGGTGGTCGTGGTCCTCGCCAGCCAGGCCCAGCACGACGAGGCCCGCAGGTCGGCGTTCCTCTACGCGATGGTGTTCGTCAACCAGGCGCTCGCCAGCCAGGGCGTGATCGCCGCCTCGGAGAACACCGCGCACCGGCCGTGGGTGGCCTTCTACGGCGAGAACGACGACCCGGCCCGGCAGCTCTTCGCCGCCATGAACGCGCCGTACGGCTCGGGCCAGCTGCCGGTGATCCAGCCGCAGGCCTATCCGGCGTACGAGCCTCCGCTGAGCTCGCCCCCGGTGTCCGGGACGCCCGTCACCGGGTACCCGAGGGCCTACTACGGCGGCCCGCAGCCCCCGAGCAGGTCGCGGCGGGTGCTCACCGGGCTGGGGGTCGTCGTGCTCGTGCTGGTCCTCGGGGTGGGCGGCGGCTACCTCGCGTTCAGCGGGCTGAGCAGTGCCGGGGGCAAGGACCCGGGCGGGCAGCGCAGCGGCAACCCGCAGGCCCCGCCGGGTGAGCCGGACGCGGCACCCGGTGTCCTGCCGGCCAAGGAGCCGGCCCAGCAGGGGACGTGGCCGTCGGCCTGGTCGACGTTCCAGGCCGGAGACAAGACCGTGCAGTCCGGCACGCAGGCCGACCTTGGCTTCGAGTTCCGGATGCCGGCTGGCTGGGTGTGCGTCAAGCAGGAGGCGAAGGACGGCGGGCCCCTGACCGTCCACTGTGCGGACAAGTCAGCGACGAGCCCGCCGCCCGGTACGGAGTCCGGCGGCGAGATCATCGTCCGGACCTGCGACAACGGCTGCTCCGACACCCGGCAGAAGGAACTGCGGGCCAGGGAGCACGGGTGGGGCCTGCCGCTGTACCGGGCGGACGAGACCACCTACTTCACCCGCAACCGGGAGGCGGCGGGCCCGGCCGGGAAGCAGCAGCAGATGCTCGTCATCCGGTACCTGCGGAGCCGGCCGGGCGGGCCGCTCGACCGGCAGGTGACCCTGAGGATGACCTCGCCGGTCGAGCAGGGCTGGGTGCTGGAGCGGATGGCCAACGAGTTCCGCGCCTCGACCAGCAAGTAGAAGTGCCACCTGCCGGAACCGGATTTTGCGGGAAAACTGCCCCCGGAGCCGGCCATCCGATGCACGATGACCCCAGTCGGGTATCACCGATATCACCGGTATTTTCGGATGGCACATGGAGGCACAGTGAACAAAAGCGAACTGGTCGCCGCAATGGCCCCCAAGCTCGGGGGCAAGACCGCGGCGGCATCCGCGCTCGACGCGGTGCTCGCTGAGATCACCTCCCAGGTCGCCAAGGGCGAGAAGGTCACGCTGCCCGGCTTCGGCTCGTTCGAGAAGCGCCGCCGGGCCGCGCGCAACGGCCGCAACCCGCAGACGGGGGCGTCCATCAAGGTCAAGGCGACCAACGTGCCGGCGTTCAAGGCCGGCACGGGCTTCAAGGAGATGGTGGCGTCCGGCAAGGCTCCCAAGGCCGCCAGGCGCTGAACACGCGGATCCCCGCCCCGGCGTGAGTGCCGGGGCGGGGATCCGCGCGCCGTCAGGGGGCGACGACGGCGGGAACATCCATGTAGATCTCACTGCTGGCGTGGACGGACGAGGCGGCTCCGCCGCCGAGTGCTGTGAGTCCGGCCAGGGCGGCGACCGCCGCGAGCCAGGCGAGCTTCGTCATCGCGAGTTTCCTTTCCTGAACACCTTTACCCGGTACCGAGTCTGCGGCGCCCAGCCAGGATCCCCCGCGATCCCGAACGAACCCGGACGCTCAGCTGCCGACGGCGTCGCGTTCGAGCACGTGGTTGAGGAAGACGCCCAGCCGGTGCCGGAGGCCTTCGCGATCGGTGGCCAGCGCGGAGCAGGCGAAGGCCGTGCAGATGTACGTGCCGACGCTGTTGCCGAACTGCCGCCCGGACTTGCCGGCTTTCCGCGCGGTGAACAGCAGCACCTCGTCGGACTCCCGGCCCTGCTGGCACAGGTTGCACAGTGCCATGCCGCGCCGTGCACCCTCGGAACTGGCCGGCCGCAGCACGATCCCGGTGAGCCTGCCGTCGTGCTCGGCGACGATCACGGCCCGGCCGGGCGCCTTCGGATCGAACCAGCCGAGATAGTCGAGCGCGTCCCAGTCCTGTTCGAGCAGCCCCGGCGGCTGCGCGATGGACTTGGCCTCGCCCTGGGAGCAGTTCACAAAGGACTTCGTGATGGCGGTGGTGCTCAGCGGTGTCATGGATCCTCCCCTTTTCCTCGCTCCTCGCGGAGCCAAGGGGCGAGCTTAGGGAGCGTTCCGGGCTCGTGCCAGTGGATTTCGGCGGTATCCCATGTTTTCGTCGGAAATGGTGTGCAATAGAACAGAGCTCGCCGGCCGGGGCCTGGACGGCATGGGAACCCGCCCAGACCCTGGCCAGCACTCGTACCCGCCTGGGGCCTACGACGTGCGGACGCGGACGCCCAGCGCCTCGTCGTACAGGTCGGCGACGCTGAACACGTTGCGGGTCGCGCCGTCCACTGTGCAGCCGCCCTTGTGGGAGCCGTACGCGGTGTTGTTGAACGACCAGCCGCCGCCGGAGTCGCCGCCGATGGTGGTCCGCTTGGCGTTCATCGCGACCAGCCGGTTGTTGAACACGCCGTTGTTGGTGCACGAGATCGACGTGCGCATCACGGTGTGGCTGCAGTCGCGGGAGTTGGACGAGCGGCCGTACACGCAGACCGCCTCGCCGACCGTGATGTTCGCCCGGGCCTCCAATGCCGCCACGTCGCGTACCTCGGAGGCCGTGGCGTAGAAGTCGTCCGGCTCCGCTGCCGGGGAGGTCTTCCACTCGACGTCACCGTACTGGCCACGGTGCTCGGCCCGGTGGTAGAGCGGGTGCGTGCCGACGCCCGGGTGCACGATCTCGTCGATGCCGTCGCAGTGCCCGGCCGTCGTCACGCCCGTGAGGCCGTCGCTGATCCGGCGCACCGACCAGCCGCTCGTGCAGTTGTTGGCGCCGTCCTTGCGAACCCACATGCCGCCGAACGCCGACTCGTCGGCCGCCACGTCGGTGTCGGTGAGCGTGATCCGCACGCCGTTCTGGAGCGCGGCCGGCAGCTGCGGCCCGACGTCCTCTGCCTTCGACGGCGCGCCCGGCTTGCGGGTCACGACAGCCTCCACTGTGGAGGTCGTCTCGTCGACGGCGGTCACGATGTCGGAGTAGCCCAGCGTGATCAGGTGCTCGTTGAGCTTGATCGAGCGGTCCTCGAGTTCCAGCCAGGAGTAGGGCCGGTCCTCGGCCAGCTCGACCGGGAAGCCTGCCGTGCCGATCAGGCTGCGGATGTGCTCGTCGGCCTTGCCCTTGACGAACAGCGACGGGGCGCCGTCCGGGGTGCCTGCGAGCCGGGCGCCGGCGTAGAGGGCCGGGCGGTCGGTGGCGACGCGGGCCTGGAGCTCCCCGAACCTGTCGGAGAGCTCGCGGTGTTCCCTGGCCTGTTGCAGTGTCCAGCCGCGGGCCTTGGCCAGCAGCTTGAGGTCGGTGAGGGAGTCCTGGCCGGCCTCGGCGCCGGTACCGGGCCCGGATGGTCCCGCTGCTGCCGGGTTCCCGGCGGCCACTGTGGCGAACGCACCCGTCGTCAGCACTGTGGCCGCGACGAGCAGCAGGCTTCTGGCTCTGCGCATAGAGCGCCCCCTTTCGGTATGTAAGGGGACTTTATGCAGGTCTGCGGTCAGGCCACTTGGGAAACCGCAAATTGGACAGACTCTGGAGTGCGCACAGCCACGGCCGCCGCGTACCCGGCCTCCGCCAGCAGGTCGGCCACCACCCAGCCGTCCAGCCCGGACAGGCTCAGCGTGGTCATCGGGACGGGCCGGCCGGTCGCTTTGATCACGGCCTCCTTGCGGGTCCAGTACCGGAAGAAACGGTGTGCCGACGGGGAACCCTGCTCGTCAGGGGAGAAGACGTGCCGGTCCATGCCCGGTGACCAGCCGTCATCGGCCGTCACCTCGACATCGACGCCGACCGGGGCCGGCGCGGCGACCGCGACCACCCACTCGCCGGCGTGCGACACGGAGACGTGCGGCCCGCCGGGGATCACCGGCTTGCCGTGCGGCCGGTCGCAGTCCGGGCAGGACCGTTCGATCCGGACCCCGGCCGGCGGCACGTCCAGCAGTGCGCCGGCCAGGAGCCGGAGGAGTGCCACACCCATCACGTACTGCGCGGGGTTGTGGTGCCCGGGGAGCCTGCTGCGCTCGGCCCGGCTGAGCAGGCCGAGGTGGACCAGGCCAGGCCTGGCCCACCACACGTGACAGAGCATGTCCCTATCGCGACCGGCTGCACGTCAGGGCATAGTGCTTGGTCGTGTAGCCCCAGGCGGCGTTGCAGATCTCGAAGTAGCGGATCATGTTCTCCGCGAGGCCCGGCTGGTGCGCGTTGAGCTCGTCGGCGCGGGCCTTCGCGTTGGTCATCCAGTCGGCGATGGTCCGCCGGTAGTTGTCGGTCAGGTCGTCGACGGCCACCACGGACAGCCCGGCGTCCTCGGCCGCGCGGACCAGGTCGGACAGCGGGCGCATCTCGCCGGAGCCGTAGATGCTCTCCCGGACGAACCGCGTGCCACCCTCCGCGTCGAAGCGCGCGTGCATGCCGGCGTTGCGGAAACAGCTCTCCGACACGTACAGCATGCCGCCCTTGCGGAGAAGCGACCGGGCCTTGCTGTACACGCCGGCCAGGTCGGGCATGTGCACGATCGAGCCGAGCATGGTGATGCCGTCGTAGCGCTCGACGCCGAACTCCGCCGTCTCGAAGTACCCGGAGCGGATGTTCACCCTGCTGCTCAGCCCGCGCTCGGCGGCCAGGCCCCGGATGTAGGCGTGCTGCCGGCCGGCCGGGCTCAGCCCCGTGACCTCGCACTTGTACTCCTGCGCCATGAACAACGGCAGCGAACCCCAGCCGCAGCCGATGTCCAGCAGCCGTTCCCCGCCGCGCAGCCCGAGCCGGCCAGCCACGAAGTGCAGCTTGCGGACCTGGGCCTCGGCAAGGGTGTCCGACGGCGACTCGTAGATCCCGCAGGAGTACTTGCGCATCGGGTCGAGGAACAGCCCGAAGACCTCCGGGTCCAGCTCGTAGTGCTGGCTGGTGTCGGCCGTCCGCATCACTGGGCCTTCTCGATCAGGGTCACCAGGTCGCCGAGGGTCTTCACCGCGAACACGTCGGAGTCCTCCAGCTCCACGTCGTAGCGCTGTTCGATCCTGGCGATCGCGCGCAGCACCTTGACCGAGTCCACGCCGTCGATCCCGCGCAGGTCGCGGTCGGGGCTCAGCTCGGCGGCGGGTACGCCGAACGCCTCGGCGGTGATCTCGGTGAGGGTCTCCAGGGTGGTCATGGGCGCTCCATTCGCATCGACAGCTGCTCGGTCTCGGTGTCAGTCAGGTGCATGTGCTCGCGGGCCCGGTCCATGTCGACGGGCTGGAAGGTGCCGGTCGCGGTGACGAGCAGGGTGCCGTCCCGGTCAAGGACCTCGGCCGAGCCCTGGTACAGCTGCCCGGCGGGGCGGACCCGGGCCACGCACCGGTACTCCTCGCCGACCGACAGCGGGGCCAGGTACCGCAGGCGGATGCCGACCGTGAACGCCGAGCGGCCCTCGCGCAGCACGATGAGGTTGCCCATCACCTCGTCGCAGATGGTGCCGATGACGCCGCCGTGCACCATGCCCGGGTACGACTCGAAGGTCCGCCCCAGCTGGAACGTGCACTCCAGCGCGTCGCCGGCCTCGTGGAAGACGAGCTGGAGGCCGTGCGGGTTGTGCGGGCTGCACCCGAAGCAGCGGTAGTCGCTGAGGGACGCGGCCCAGGGCGTCTCTACGGCCGTCATCCCGTGCACTCGGCGAGCGCCCGCCGGATCTTCGCGTTCGTCGACAGGTCGAAGCCGGTGACCTCGCTGAACACCCGGCGGATGTTGTTGTGGATCTCCTTGATCTCGCCGTCGCCTGCCACCTGGGCCATGAACATGTCGAAGCCGGTGTCGATGGTCTCGGAGTCGGAGAGGGCGTCGAGCCCGCTCTTGAAGACGCTCACCGGGTGCTGGATGTCGCCGGGGGAGACGTAGACGTAGAGCGTCTCCAGTACCGAGGCCATCTCCTCGGGGTGGGTCTCCAGGCGCTTGCGGAGGAAGTACAGGAACTCGCGGGCGTGGCCGGACTCGTCGCGGCTGGCCCGCAGGAAGATGTCCTTGAGCACCGGTTCCTCGACCCAGCGGGAGATGCCGCGGTAGACCCGGTTCACCATGAGCTCGGAGGCGACGTTCGTGGCGAGGGTCGCCGCACGCGTCGAGCCGTCCGGGTACGGCTCGCGCATCGCCCGGATGACCTTCTCGTCCACGTCGAAGTCCGGGTCGACGGCGTGCAGCCAGCTCTTGAAAGCGAAGTGGTGCTGCACCTCCTGCCAGCCCCAGATGATCGCGAAGGTGGGCACGTCGTACTCACCCTCCATGAACTCGTTCAGCAGGCCGTGCGTCGCGGCGACCACATTGGACTCACCGATCACGGCGCTGCGCACCAGGGTGATGTACTCCGGCTTGATCAGGTCGTGCCGGATCGCGGTGAAGTCGAGGTCCCGGAGCTGCCACTGGTGCTTCTCGTACTGCTTGAAGATGTCAAGACTGTGCAGTCGCACGATCGCTCCCTGAGTTGATCTTTTGCAGCATGGCGAGGCGTTGCAGCTTCCCGCTCGTGGTGCGCTCGATGGACCGGGGCGGCAGCAGGTGCACGGCCAGGCTGCCGGAGCCCGCCAGCCCGAGCACCCGGCCGGCCAGCTCGGTGATCTCGGTGTGCAGCCTCACCCGGTCCGGCCCGCTCAGCCTGGTCTCGGCGGCGAGCACCATCGTCTCCCCGTCGGCGAGGGCCACCACCCGGCGCTTGTGGATGCCGGGCAGGTCGCGCACCGCGCCCTCGACGTCCTCGGGGTAGAAGTTCTCCCCCCGCACGATGATCATTTCCTTGATGCGGCCGGTGACATGCAGGTCACCATTTCTCGTGTACCCGAGATCGCCCGTCCGCAGCCAGCCGTCGGCGGTGAACGGCTGCTCGGCCGCCAGATACCCCTGGGTCACCGGCCGCCCGCGCAGCTGTACCTCGCCGACGACACCGTCCGCAGTGGTCCCGTCGATCCGCAGTTCGAGTCCCTTCACGGGCGGCCCGACGTTCGCGATCGCCCGAGCCCGCGTACCGGCGGCGGGCTCGGCCACCCCGTCCGTCGCCAGCCGCGCCGCGTCCACCCAGTCGAAGGACGGCTCCCGGCCCAGCGGGGGGAACGTGGCGGCGAGGGTGGCCTCCGCCAGCCCGTACACCGGAAACATCGAGGAGGCCCGGAAGCCCGCAGGCGCGAAACGGTCGCAGAAGGCACCGACCGACGCGCTGTCGATGGCCTCGGAGCCGTTGAAGGCGACGCGCCAGCGGCTCATGTCGAGCCCGTCCAATGTGGACTTGGCGAAGGCCTGGAGCAGGTAGTCGTAGCCGAAGTTGGGCAGCGGGCAGATCATGTCGTGCCCGGTCGCCATCAGCTCACGCAGCCAGTTCTGCGGGTTCTTGACGAACGAGACCGGCGACCATATGTACATCGGCAGGCCGCTGAGCAGCGCGCTGAGCGAGCCGAACAGGCCCATGTCGTGGTAGAGCGGCAGCCACACGGCCCCGGCGTCGCCGGGCCGGCCCATGTCGACGCCGGACGCGATGGCGTCGAGCCCGCCGAGCACGTTGTCCTGGCTCAGCAGCACACCCTTGGGGCTGGCGGTGCTGCCGGACGTGAACTGGACGACGGCGATCGATGACGGGTCGACGATCGGGAGCTTGCGCCGGTCCTCCGGGCCGTCGAGCTGGCCGGCCCGCAGCAGCGTCACGCCGGGCAGCAGCTCGCCGAGCGCGTCGATGAGGTCGGTGAAGCCGTCTGTGACCACGACGTGCCGGATGCCAGCCACCTCGATCACGCGGGCCAGCCTGGCCACGTACAGCTCCAGGTCGCGCAGTGCGACGGGGAGTGGCAGCGGGCAGGCGGCGGCCCCGATCCGGCTCAGCGCGAACACGGCCCGCAGGAAGGCCGGTTCGTTCGGGCAGAGGATGCCGGCCCTGTCGCCAGGAGCCACCCCGGCGGCGAGCAGGGCTGTGGCCATCCGGACCGAGGCCGCTGCCAGCTCTGGCAGGGTGTCGGCGGCCGAGGCCGTCGGGAACACCGCTGCCGCTGACGGGCTCTTGGCCGCGGCGTGGTCCAGGGTCTCGTGCAGGGTCGGGCCGAACATGTCACCCCCGAAGGCTCTTGGACGGTGTCGACTCTGCCTCATACCCGCTGACCGGACACTGACTCGCAGCCGTACGGTTGGGCGTACAAGCATGCTGAACAGGGATAACATCGGAAACGATGTCCGAGGCGCCTCCGAGCCCGCACGATCGGGCCGCCGTGTACCGCTACCTCCAGGCCCTGGTGGTCGGCGGCAGCTACGACCGGGCCTACGCCGAGGCGGAACGGATCGCGGAGGAGTCGAAAGACCCGCACGCCGCCCTCCAGGCCATGACGTACCAGGCGATCGCGGCGGCCAACACCCGCAGGCTCGACGACTGCGTCCGCATCCTCAGCCGGGCCTTCACGGCCGTCGACGCCCACTGGGACCCGGCACTGGCCGGCGAGCTCCACGTCCTCGCTGCCTGGATCGCCCAGCAGCGCGGCGCCGTCGACCTGGCCGTCCGGCACCTCATCCACGCCCGCCGCACGTTCAGCGAAGCCGACATCAGCGCGATCGGGGTACTCGTCGGCTGGCACGACATCGGCCTGACCTTCTCGTACCTCGGCCTGCACGAGCCGGCCCTCGCGGCACTCGACCAGGTCCAGCGCGGCGAGCTGCTCGCCGGGAACCACTACGACATCGTCGCCCCGGAGGTCCCCGTCCGGTACGCCCTCGCCCGCGACCACCGGGGCGACCCGGCCGGGTGCAGGCGGACCCTCACCGAGATCATCGCGGCGGCGTCAACGCGGCGGGCGCGCGGGATTCCCGTGTTCCCGGCCCTGGACTGGGCGTACGTCGCCTATGCCGTCAAGCGGCTCGCCGCGATGGGCGGAGAGAGGTCCACACTGGACATCGCCGGCTACGAGACCGGGCTCGGCGACGGGCCAGAGGAACGCGACATCGTGGCGATGGCCGGCGTGTGCGACGCCCTCGCGGCCGGCGACGGGGACGAGGCCCTGGCCATGCTCGACACGATCCGGGTCGCCGACCTCACCTTCGGCGCGGCCGAGCCGGCCAGGCTCCGGGTGCTCGCGCACCTCGCCCGGCGCGACCTGCCAGCCGCGATGGAAGCCCAGCAGGCCATGCACCGCCGGGTCTGCGAGCACCTGAGCAGCTACGCCAGCCTGTACGTCGAGGGCGTGTCAGCCCGGATCGACCACGAGCACCTGCGGCACGCCGCCGCCAGGTACGCCGGCGACGCCCGCACGGATCCGCTGACCGGGCTGCCCAACCGCCGCTACCTGCACCGGTACCTCGCCGACCTCGCCCTGCACGGCGCGCAGGCCATGCTCGCGATGTGCGACCTCGACGGCTTCAAGGCGATCAACGACACGCACGGGCACGCCGTCGGTGACCTGGTACTGGAACGGGTCGCGGCGATCATGGCGAGCGCGGTGCGGCGCGGGGACTTCGTGGCCCGGTACGGCGGCGACGAGTTCGTCCTCGTCCTGCCCGGAGCCTCCCCGTCCCAGGCCAGCGAGATCGGCGAGCGGATCGGCGCCGGGATCGAGGGCGAGGACTGGGCCGCCATCGCGCCGGAGGCGAAAGTGACAGTGAGCATCGGCTGGTCCCCGCTGGACGCCCGCGAGATCACGACCGGCATCGAGGCCGCCGACCGCGCCATGTACCTGAAGAAGCACCAGCACTAGAGGAGAACGGCGGCCCGGCCATCATCTCCACATCGGACAGAGCTGCCGTCACCCGCACGACCCGGGCTGTGTACCCGATGCGGAAACTCGACGTCGCCACCCTCGAAGCCGCCTGTAACGGCTGACGGCAAACGAGACGGCGGGCAGATCCTCAGGGATCTGCCCGCCGAAGTCGTGTGATGGCTAGCCCGCTGGGACCTCCACCGTGGACTCGGCCGGTGCCGGGCTCGCCGGGCGGGGCAGGGTGATGGCTGCGAGGGCCGCGCCGGCCAGGGCGATGAGCGCGGCTCCGGTGAAGGCCGCCGAGTACCCGCCGGTCAGCGCCACCTTGTCCCCGAGCTGTGTGGCGCCGTACGCGGCGGCCACCGCCGTCATGCCTGCCAGCCCGAGGGCCGAGCCGACCTGGTAGCTCGTGTTGACGATGCCGGCCGCCAGGCCACCCTCCTCAGGGCGGGCCGCCGACAGCGCGGTACCCAGGGAGGGTATGAACGCCAGCGACATGCCCAGCGCGGCCAGCAGCGAGGGCGGCAGCACGTCGATCCAGAAGGAGCCGGAGGCCGGTACGAACGCCAGCCAGCCCATGCCCGCCGCGAGGACGGCCATCCCGGCGACGGTCAGCGTCTTCGTGCCGAAGCGCGCGATGCCACGCGGGGCGAGGACGATCATGCCGATCATGATGAGTGCCGTCATCGGCAGCAGGGCCGCGCCGCTGGGGAAGGCCGAGTAGCCGAGGACCTGCTGGAGGTACAGGTTCAGGAAGAACCACATCGGGATCCACGCCGCGCCGAGCAGAGCCTGGGCGAGGTTGGCCGCCGCCAGTCCGGGGCTGCGCCAGATACCGAGGCGCATCAGGGGGTTGCGGCGCCAGGCCTGGATCACGACGAACCCGCCGAGCAGCAGTACCGCGGCCGTCAGCGCGCCGATCGTGCCCGCGTCGGTCCAGCCGCGCTCGGGAGCCGCCACGATCCCGTACACCAGAGCCGCCAGCCCAGCGGTGACCGTGGCCGCGCCGATCAGGTCGACCCCGCCCCGGCTGCGCGCACCGGCGGGCATCAGTACCGGGGTCAGTGCGACGGCGGCCGCCGCGACCGGGATGTTGATGTAGAAGACCCACTCCCAGGTCAGGTACTCCGTGATGACGCCGCCGAGGAAGACGCCGACCGTGCCGCCTGCCGGTGCCGCCGCGCCGTAGACCGCGAGGGCCTTGGTCAGGTCACGTGGCGTACTCCCGAAGAGTGTCATCAGGAGTGTCAGGGCCGCTGGTGCGATCAGTGCAGCGCCCAGGCCCTGGACGGCCCGCCCGGTCAGCTCGGCCGGTACCGAACCGGCTGCCCCGGCCACCGCCGACCCCGCGAGCAGGATCGCCCAGCCTGCCGTGAACAGCCGCCGCGCTCCGAACAGGTCGGACAGCCGGCCGCCGAGCAGCAGGAGCCCGCCGAACGCGACGACGTACGCGTTGAACACCCAGGACAGGTTGTGCGGTGTGAAGCCCACGTCCTCCTGGATCCGTGGCAGCGCCACCCCGATGATCGACGTGTCCATGATGACCATGAACTGGGCTGCCGCGATCAGGCCCAGTGCCTGCCAGCGCCGGTTTCCAGTACGCATGACGGTGTCCTCTCCAGCCGGGGGTGGTACCCCCTGGGGGTATCTGCGAGCCGAACGTAACATACCCCTGGGGGGTATATCCACAGTGGCGTGGGACACGTGCCGCCGGACGGGTGCGAAAATTTCTCTGCTGGCGGCGATGAGTTCCCCGCGCGCCGCCGGTCTACCCCTGGGAGAGCTTCCCCGTCCGGACGGGGAACGAGAGACACGAAGGGCCGAGGTCATGGCTGAAACCCCCGCCAACGACGAGGACTTCCTCCGGCAGGCCGACCCGTTCCGGCGGGAGCTGCTCGCGCACTGCTACCGCATGGTCGGCTCCGTCCACGACGCCGAGGACCTGGTCCAGGAGACGTATCTGCGGGCGTGGCGGGCGTACCACAAGTTCGAGGGCAACTCGTCCCTGCGGACCTGGCTGCACCGGATCGCCACCCGGACCTGCCTCACGGCCCTGGAGACCCGGACCCGCCGCCCGCTGCCGACCGGCCTGGGCGCGCCGAGCTCCAACCCGGCCGACGACCTGGTGCAGGGCGGCGAGGTGCCGTGGCTGGAGCCGATCCCCGACGCGATGGTGTCCGGTAACGACCACGCCGACCCGGCCGCCGTGGTGTCCTCGCGCACCAGCATCCGGCTCGCGCTGATCGCGGCTCTCCAGCACCTGCCGCCGCAGCAGCGCGCGGTGCTGCTGCTCCGTGAGGTGCTCCAGTGGAAGGCCGCTGAGGTCGGTGAGCTGCTCGGGATCAGTACCGCGGCGGTGAACAGCAGCCTCCAGCGGGCGCGGGCCCAGCTCGGCAGCGTCTCGGTGTCGGAGGAGGAGATCGCCGAGCCCGACAACACGCACAACCGGGAGCTGCTGGAACGCTACGTCGAGGCGTTCGAGAAGAAGGACATCGCGGCGATCGCCAGCATGTTCACCGCGGACGCCGTGTGGGAGATGCCGCCGTTCACCGGCTGGTACCAGGGTCCGGCCGACATCAGCTACCTCATCGACAACCAGTGCCCGGCGCGCGGGCCCGGCGACATGCGCCTGGTCGCGACCGAGGCGAACGGGCAGCCGGCCTTCGGCCTGTACATGCTCGGTGAGGACGGCGTGCACAGGCCGTTCCACATTCAGGTGCTCACCATCACCGACGGCAGCGTCTCGCACGTCGCTGCGTTCTTCGAGCCGAAGCTGTTCGAGACCTTCGGCCTTCCGGCTGTCCTCTAGCCGGAATCCACTGGGGAGAGAGGGAAAATGACCAGCACCGAGCCCGACGCCGCGCTGACCGGGGGAGTGTCACTGCTGGAGCGGGCGATCACGTACCTGCTCGGCAGCCTGCACCGGATCGGCCCGGACGACATGTCCAGGCCCACGCCCTGCGGGCGCTGGGATCTGTGCGCGCTGCTGGTGCACGTCAGCGACTCGCTGCTGACGTTGCAGGAGGCGATCGGCGACAGGTCTTTTTCCTCTCGTACCCGGCACGAGCCGCCGGCCACCATCACCCAGCTGGTCCGCACCCAGGCGACCAGCCTGCTCGGCGCCTGGGTGCAGGCACCCGGCAGCGCGGACCTCGTATACGTGGCCGGTGGCCGGCCGGTCACCGCCACCCTGGTCGCGGCGACCGGCGCGCTGGAACTCGCGGTACACGGCTGGGACATCGCGCAGGCGTGCGGGGCAGCGGACCACCCGATCCCGGCTCTGCTCGCCGACGAGCTGCTCGAACTGTCCGCGCTGTTCGTGACGGCCGCCGAGCGGCCCGGCCAGTTCGCCCCGCCGGTACTCGTGCCGCCGGCGGCGGGGCCTGCCGACCGGCTGGTCGCCTTCCTCGGCCGGGTGCCGCTGGTCAGCTCCGGCCGCTGACACCGCCTGCTCGCCTCGTACTTTGGGCGGATACGCCGCCGGGCCAGCCCTCGTACCATCGGGCGGTGCCCGCTCTCCTGCGTTCGGTCTGGGCCGAGCCCCGGCCCGCCGACCCGCCCCGCCGTACCTGGCGCGACTGGGCGCTGCTGGCCGCCGTCTGGCTGCTCGCCCCGCTCGAAGCCCGGTACCGGCCGGGGCTGGCCGAGCCGGGCTGGCCGCTGGCCGTGGCCGTGGGGCTCGCGCCGGCGTTGCTGTGGCGGCGGGCGTATCCGCTGCTGACGACCGCCGTCACGTACCTGGGCTCCGGTGCCGTCGCCTTGTTCGCCGCGCCCGGCCAGCCGGACATGTACGCCACGGTGTACTTCGTCCTCTTCCCCTATGCCCTGTTCCGCTGGGGTTCGGGGCGGGAGGCGGTGGCCGGGTTCGGGGTGCTGGCGGCTCACGTGCTCGGCTCCCTGGCACTGTCCAGGACGGACATCGCCGGGGCGGCCGGCTCGCTGGGCGTGCTGGGTGCCGCCGCCGGCCTGGGCGCTGCCGTCAGGTACCGGGAAAAAGTGCGGGCGAGAGAGCTGGAGCGGGCGAAACTCCTGGAGCGGGAGAGCCTGGCCCGGGATCTGCACGACACGGTCGCCCATCACTTCTCGGCGATCGCGATCCGGGCGCAGGCCGGGCTGGCCGTCGCGCCCGCCCGGCCGGAAGCGCCAGCCGAGGCGCTGCGGCTGATCGAGACCGAGGCCGCGCGGGCGCTGGCCGAGATGCGGGCGATGGTCGGCGTGCTCCGCCGGGACGAACCAGCCGAGCTGGCCCCCGTCCCGGGTGTCGCCGACATCGCCCTGCTCGCTGACCAGCCCGGACCGCCGGTCGGCGTGCGGCTGGCAGGCAGGCTCGACGACCTCGCCCCAGCCGTCGGCTCCGCCCTCTACAGGCTCGCGCAGGAGTCGGTCACCAACGCCCGGCGGCACGCCCGGCACGCCACCCGGGTCAGCATCCTGGTCGAGGCCGGTGACCGTGACGTCCGGCTGAGCGTGTCCGACGACGGAACGGGGAGCGCTGGCGGCGTGCGGGGCTTCGGCCTGACCGGCATGATCGAACGAGCCGAGCTGCTGGGCGGCACCTGCGAGGCCGGCCCGGCACCGGCAGGTGGCTGGCTGGTCAGCGCCGTGCTGCCCAAGATTCCCCATGCGCCGTCGAGGAACGGGGTGCTGGCATGACGATCCGGGTCATCGTCGCAGACGACCAGGAGATCACCCGGACCGGGCTGGTGATGATCCTCGATGCCCAGCCCGGGATCGAGGTCGTGGGGGAGGCCGGGGACGGGCTGTCCGCCGTGGAACTCGCCCGGCGGCTCCGCCCGGACGTGTGCCTCTTCGACATCCGCATGCCCGGCATGGACGGGATCGCCGCGACGCGTGCCCTGGCCGGTCCCGACGTCGCCGCACCGATGGCCGTCGTCGTCATCACGACCTTCGACCTCGACGAGTACGTGTACGCGGCGCTGCGGGCCGGGGCGAAGGGCTTCCTGCTCAAGGACGCCGGTGCCGCGATGCTCGCCCAGGCCGTCCACGCCGCGGCGGAAGGCGACGCGCTCATCTCGCCACACGTCACCGGCCGGCTGCTCAAGGCCTTCGCCGAGTCCGGGCCGCGTGATGCGCCGGCCCAGCCGATCGACCCGCTGACCGGCCGGGAGGAGCAGGTGCTGGCCGCCGTCGCCGGCGGGCGGACCAACAGCGAGATCGCCACCGAGCTGTACATCACCCTGAGCACCGTGAAGACCCACGTCGCGAGCCTCATGACGAAACTCGGCGCGCGCAACCGGGTCGAGATCGCGATGTGGGCCCACCAGACCGGCCGGAAGTACGACCGGGGAGCCGTACCGGGGACTGGTCCGGCCGGAGCCTGAATGCCGATGATCCGGACCGGCCCCGGCCGCCACGATCGAACCCTGCCACCACAGAGGGGACCCGATCGTGAACAGCCGCACCACCACCCTCCGGGCCTGGGCCGCGCCGGCCGGGCTGATCCTGCTCGGTCTCGTACCGGCACTGGCCGGCGGCGTGCGCGTCGCCGAGCTGGCCTCGGGGCCGGAGGTGACCGAAGCCAACGCCCGGTTCGTGGCCGCCCCGGTACCGGTCCTGCTGCACATCGTCGGCGCGACCGCCTACGCACTGTTCGGCGCGCTCCAGTTCGTCCCGGCCCTCCGGCGGCGGTCCTGGCACCGGCGAGCCGGCCGGCTGCTGCTCCCTTGTGGACTGACCGTGGCCGGTAGCGGGCTGTGGATGACCCTGTTCTACCCGTGGCCGCCGTCGGACGGGACCCTGCTCTACCTGCTCCGGCTCGTGTTCGGCACGGGCATGCTCGCCTCGCTGGTCCTCGGGCTCGCAGCCGTGCTGCGGAAGGACTACGGCACGCACCGGGCGTGGATGACGCGGGCGTACGCGATCGGGATCGGCGCGGGGACCCAGGTCATCACCGCAGGGGCCGGCCCGCTCCTCACCGGCCAGCACGGCGTGACCGCCCGAGCGCTGTTCATGGGCGCGGGCTGGACGATCAACCTGGCTGTCGCGGAGTGGCTGATCCGCCGCGAGCCGGCCAGGCGGCGGCGAACGGGCAGCCCGGCCCGGCAGCCAGCGCCGGCCCAGGGCTGACCGCGCGAAGTCGTGGCGCTGAGCGGGCTGGCGGCGTTGCGAGGCTGGGCGGAGGACCCGGGAGCGTTCGTGGCCCGGTTCTGGTGCGAGGCGGTGGCCTGGGCGGGCTAGCCGGAAACGGGTCGGCGGGGCGGGGCGGACCGTGGCAGGATCCCGGCCATGACAATCCGTTACCCCGCCCCGCTCCAGCCCGGTGACCGGATCGGCGTCACCTCCCCGTCGAGCGGGGTGCCTGCCCATCACCGGCCCCGGCTCGAGTTCTGCCTGGAGTACCTGCGGGGTAAGGGTTTCGAGGTGGTGGCCGGCGAGTGCATGGACGGCAGCGGCATCGTCAGCGCCCCGCCGCGTGAGCGCGCAGCCGAGCTGACCGCGATGCTCACCGACCCGTCGATCCGGGCCGTCGTCCCGCCGTGGGGCGGGGAGATCTCCACCGACCTGATGCCGTACCTGGACTTCGACGCGATCGCGGCAGCCGATCCGACCTGGCTCGTCGGCTTCTCCGACATGTCGACCGTGCTCCTGCCGATCACCACCATGACCGGGATCGCCACCCTGCACGGGCAGAACCTGATGGACACGCCGTTCCGCAGGCCGGAGGAGACCAGGCCGTGGCTGGACGTGGCTTCGGCACCGGCTGGCGGCCGGATCGAGCAGAGCGCGGCCGTCGCGACCAGGAAGCCGGGCTTCGACAACTTCACCGATCACCCGGACCTGACGGAGTGGACGTTCGACCGGCCCGGCGGGTGGCGGCTGCTCGACCCGGGCGCCGGGCCGGTGCGGGCGTCCGGGCGGCTGATCGGCGGCTGCGTCGAGACGGTCGGCTGGCTGGCCGGTACGCCGTACGGCGACGTCAGGGGCTTCGCGGAGAAGCACGCACCCGAGGGCCTGATCGTCTACGTTGAGGTCTGCGGGAACGAGGCCAGCGACACCGCCAGGTCACTGTGGGCGATGCGGCTGGCAGGCTGGTTCGAGCACGCCAGTGCGATCCTGTTCGCCAGGACCAGCGGCAAGGCGACCGGAGCCTTCACGCAGGACGACGCGGTCCGCAGCGCGTTCGGTGACCTGGGCGTCCCGGTCGTCATGGACGTCGACTGCGGGCACATCGCCCCGCACCTGTCCCTCGTCAACGGTGCTCTGGCCGAGGTCGTCGTGGACGGCGCCGAGCAGCGGATCAGCCAGGCGCTGGTGTGACGGCGTGACGGAGCGGCCCGGGGACCTCGGCCCGGGCCGCTCCAGCCTCACTGCCGTCAGGGCTGCCAGATCAGGCTCCGCAGATCGGTACCCCTGACGACCTGCACCCGCCACGGCTCGATCCGGATCACGTGGAACCCGGGATCCGCCGGGCTCTCCCAGTACCGCGCGGGGTCGTAGCCGAGCCCGGCCGGGCTCCCGGCCCGGTACAGCTCCCACACCCGGGCCTTGACGGCCGGATCGTCCTCCCAGGCGGAACGGCTGTCGACGTGGACGGCGTTCTGGCGGGGGCTCCAGTACGAGTACGTGGTGTGCGGGTTGCCCGCCAGGTGCGCTGCCTTGACCTTCGTCCGGTAGCTCGCGAGCCAGCCGACCGGCTTGCCGCCGGTGAGTTCCCAGATCGGGAAGAGCACCCGGGACCTCGGCCTGCCGAGCTTGTCCACTGTGGTCATGGTCGCGTACTTGATGTCGGTCACGTACCGGGCGAACTCCGCCTCGATGTCCGCGAACCTCTCCACCTTCTCCGCCATCAGCCGGCCACCATCTCGGACACCGGCTCCGCGCTGGTGCTCGACCGCCGGGCGCGCAGCCCCGACCCCGCCACCACCACCGCGATCACGGCAGCCACCAGCGGCACGAGCAGCGCCGCCCGGTACCCGGACAGCAGCCCGGCCGCCCCGTCGTCCGTGGCCGCGACCATCACGGCCGTGGCCGCCGACATGCCCAGCGCCGTGCCGAACTGGAGCGACGTGTAGAGCAGCCCGCCGGCCAGCCCGTGCTCGGCCTCGGCCACGCCGTCGGTGCCCGCGATGGTCAGCGGCCCGTACACCAGGGCGAAGGCCAGCCCGAGCAGCAGCATCGCCGGGAACATGGCAGCGTAGGTCCAGTCGGGGCCGAGCGGGGCGAAGGTCGCGTAGCCGATCGCGGCCAGCACCAGCCCGCCGGTGATCACCCGCCACGTGCCGAACCGTTCGACCAGCCGGGGCGTCAGCGTCGGCGCGAGTACCGCGTCGATGCCGATCACCAGCAGCGCCAGGCTCGTGCTGAGCGGGCTCCAGCCCCGCAGGTCCTGCAGGTAGAGCACCACGACGTACTGGAAGGCCGCGAACCCGGCGATGAACAGCAGGCCGGTCGCGTTGGCCCGGACCAGCGCCGCGTTCCGGAACACGCCGAACCGGACCAGCGGGGCGGCCGAGCGCCGCTCGATCACGGCGAACAACGCGAAGGCCACCCCGGCTGCGGTCAGCGTCGCGACCGTCCACACCGGATGGACATGGCTCGCCCGCTCGATCGCCGTGACCAGGAGCACGAGCGCGGCTGTGATGGCCAGCGCGCCCGGCAGGTCGAGCCTCCGGCCACCCGCGCCCTCCGTGGCGGCGGGTGACGGCGTACGGGGAAGGATGATGAGTGCGGCGGCCAGCAGGACGGCGGCGAGCACAACGGGAGCGAAGAACACCCAGCGCCAGCCGAAACCGGTGAGCAGCCCGCCGATCACGAGGCCGAGAGAGAAGCCGCCGGCCGCGGTGCCGGAGTAGATCAGCAGCGCCCGGTTGCGCTGTGCGCCCTCCGGGATGGACGTGGTGATGATGGACAGCCCGGCCGGGGCCATGAAGGCCGAGGCCACGCCGGTCACGAACCGGACGGCGATCAGCATCCAGCTCTCCGTCGCGAATCCGCCCAGCCCGGAGAACAGCAGGAACACCGCCAGCCAGAACAGGAACATCCGCCGCCGGCCGAGCAGGTCGGCCGCCCGGCCGCCGATCAGCATGAATCCGCCGTAGCCCAGCACGTACGCGCTGATCACCCACTGGAGCGAGCTGGCGGGCAGGCCGAGGTCGGCGCGGATGGCAGGCAGGGCGACGTTGAACATCGCGACGTCGATGCCCTCGAGGAAGATGGCGCCGCACAGCACCAGGAGCACGGCCCATGCCCGGGGGCTCATCCTGTCCGGGCTGCGGGAGGGCTGTGCGGGGTGTGACGTTGCCGATGACACTGACATCGAAGCTCCTTTATGGACCCAGGAAGAGGGCACGGCGCGGCGCACCCCTGCCCTGGCGTGGAGGCGGTTACCGGATGGAGGGTCGGTTCCCTCTTGTAACCACCTCGATCGTGCGTCACGATCGGGAGCTATGGAAGAAGGCACTTTGACCGCACTCGGTTACTGCGGGGGAACCGAGGACTATTCGGCCCGGCAGTGGGACGGCAGGGAGGGCTGCGAGGTCCGCCAGATCCTGGACCGGGTGGCCGACAAGTGGTCGCTCCTGGTGATCGCGCTGCTCGACCGGCGCGGCCTGCGCTTCACCGAGCTGAAGCGGGAGATCGACGGGATCAGCCAGCGGATGCTCACCGTCACCCTCCGCCAGCTCGAACGCGACGGCCTGATCAGCCGGACGGTCCACCCGGTCGTCCCGCCCCGGGTGGACTACGCGCTCACCCCGCTCGGCGAGACGCTGCACGCGACCATCCAGTCCCTGGTCATGTGGACGGAGACACACCAGGACGAGATCGCGGCGGCCCGAGCGGACTACGACCAGCGCGCCGAGCTGGCCCCGGCCTGACGAAACCGGTCCGTGCGGTCCGGGCCGCCGTGGGAGGATCTTGAGCATGTCTATCCGTTACCCAGCCCCGCTCCAGCCCGGCGACCGGATCGGGGTCACGTCCCCGTCCGCAGGGATCGGCCCCCGGCACCAGGCCCGGCTGGAGTTCTGCGTGGAGTTCCTCCGGGCCAAGGGCTACGACGTGGTGGTCGGCGAGTGCATGGACGGCACCGGCCTGGTCAGCGCCCCGCCGGCCGCCCGCGCCGCCGAGCTGACCGCCATGCTCACCGACCCGGCCATCAAGGCCGTCGTCCCGCCGTGGGGCGGCGACCTCGCCATCGACCTGATGCCGCACCTGGACTTCGGCGCGATCGCCGACGCCGATCCGACGTGGCTCGTCGGCTTCTCCGACATGTCGACCGTGCTGCTGGCGCTCACCACTCTGACTGGCATCGCGACGCTGCACGGCCAGAACCTGATGGACACCCCTTATCGCGTACCCGAGCCGCTCCTGCCCTGGCTCGACGTGGCGTCCAGTCCGGCCGGCGCGCGGTTCGAGCAGGGCGCTGCGGCCGCCACCAAGTCGGCAGGGTTCGACGACTGGACGGCGAAGCCGGACTTCACCGAATGGACCCTCACCGAACCCGGCGGCTGGCGGCTCCTCGACCCGGCAGCAGGCCCGGTCCGCGCGGCCGGCCGGCTGATCGGCGGCTGCGTCGAGACGGCGGGCCCGCTGGCCGGCACGCCGTACGGGGACGTCCGCGGTTTCGCGGAGAAGCACGCCCCCGAGGGCCTGATCGTCTACGTGGAGGTCGGCGGGAGCGAGGCCGGTGACATCGCCCGCCTGCTGTGGAGCATGCGCCTGGCCGGCTGGTTCGACCACGCGAACGCAATCCTGACCGGCCGGACCCGTGCCCCCGGTACCGGAGCCTTCACCCAGGACGACGCGGTCCGCAGCGCCCTCGGTGACCTGGGCGTCCCGGTCGTCATGGACGTCGACTGCGGGCACATCGCCCCGCACCTCGCGCTGGTCAACGGAGCGCTGGCCGAGGTCACCGCTGACGGCGCGGTCCAGCGGATCACCCAGTCCCTTACCTGAGCAGGCCCAGCACCAGCGAAGCGATGGAGAAGCTCGTGAACGCCGCCCACCCGACGAGGTTGCGGGAGCCGACGCGCAGGTGGGCGGCGAGCGCGAGGATGAAGTACAGCACCAGGCCCGCGGCGGCGAGGATGCCGATCAGGGGTACCCAGATGCCGGTCACCAGGCCAGCCGAGCCCGCGGCGAGGAACGTCCCCAGCATCGGCATCCACGAGTGCGGCAGCCGCTTCATGTCCATCTGCGCGGTCGGGTACGGGTGCCGGATGAAGTACGTGACGGCGGCGCTGGCGGCCATGAACGCGGTGAGAATGGTGACCGTGAGATAGGCGGCGAACATGGGTACTCCTCGGGTGGCGTGCAGGGCAGGCTGGTTGCCTGTCGGCGACAGGACGAGACAGCCCCGGAGAACGTGACGCAGTGTGACCCAGGTCGCAGCGAGCGGGTTCTCTGATGATCTTGTAGTTTCGCTGATGTGAGCGACGAGGGCAAAACTCAGGTCCGGCTGGCGGCGGAGCAGGACGCGGGCGTGATCGCCAGCATCCACATGGCCTCCCGGTCGGCGACCATGCCGTACCTGCCACCGCAGAAGCGCAACCACGAGCAGGTGACCCGATGGGTCGTGGACGTCCTGCTCGGTCAGTGCCGTACCTGGGTCGCGGTACGTGACGGCGAGATCACCGGCTACGCCGCCCTTGACGGCGACATGCTGGAACACCTCTACCTGCGCCCCGGCGTCCGCCGGCAGGGCATCGGCACGCTACTCCTCGACGAGGTCAGGCGGCACAGCCCGGCTGGGGTGTCCCTGCACGTCTTCCAGCAGAACACCGGCGCCCGCGCGTTCTACGAGCGCCACGGTTTCACCGTTCTCGACACCAGCGACGGCGACCGCAACATGGAGAACCTGCCGGACATGACCCTGCGCTGGACGCCGGTCAGTTCTGAGTAGCGCGGAAACAGGTGATGAAGTTCAGGTACCGCGCCCACTGGCCGGTCGTGTTGTAGCCGCGATAGCCGTCGTTACCGCAGAACCCCTGCTGGTACGCCCCCGCGTTGTAGCCGGAAACGTACACGTTCGCCCGCGAGCAGTCCGCGAACGTCAGCCGCATGGCGTCCCCGGATCCCACCCGGAGCATGCAGTTGCGCGGCCGGCCGTAGGCGGCGTCGTCGCCGTACCGGTACGTCATGCACACCACGACAGACAGGTCCGGCCGGGCCTCGGTGTGCGCCAGCCGGTACCGGACCCGCACGTCCTCCTGGCAGCGATTCGAGTCGCTCGTGCCCTGGATCAACTGGAGTACCTGGAACGTGTGGTCGGCACACTGGACGATCCGCCAGCTCGACCCGTCGGCGTTGCCCATTGCGCAGTGCCCGGCCTGCGCGTTGAAGAGGTTGTCCCGGTACAGGTACTGGAGGCACAGCACCATCGCCTGCCGTGAACCGCTCGCCTCCCAGCCCAGCCGCCAGTTCGTGCCCGTGACGTTCCTGCACTGCCCCGAGGCGTCGGAACTCCCGTCGACCCGCTTGAGCACCTTGAAGCTGCCGGGCGTGCACGTGCCGCGGTGCAGCTCCGACGTGTCCCCAGTGGAGTACTTGTCCTCGAAACAGTCCCCGGCAGCCGCCGTGTACGCCCCGTCGTAGGGCTTCGTGGTCGTCGTACGGGCCGGCGTCGGAGCCGGCGTTGGTTCCTCCCTGCGCGGCGTGGACTTGACCTCCGGGGCGCGGGGGACAGTAGTGACACGCGGCGATTGCTTCGTCTCACGCGGCTCCGGTGCCGGGGTCGGTTCCGCTGTGATCTGGTCCCAGACCTTGCCGAGCAGCCCGGCCACGGCAGGCACACCCCCGCCGGCCACCAGGACGAGAACGAGAATGACGGCGGCGGCAAGGCCCCCGGACCTGGACTTGGCCGGACGCGGGGGCGGGGCCGCCGGCGGACCCGGAACAAACGGAGCCTCGGCGGAACGAGGCGGCTCGTGCGCTCGGGGTGGATCGGCAGGCGGGGAGGACGGCGGGAACGGGGTGCGTTCCTTCTTCGTCCCGGCCGGCCGGATCCGCAGGGTCGGGCCCCGGTCGATGATCGTGGTGTGGTCGCCGTCCGGGTTGAGCAGCCGGACCAGCTCGGCATCCTGGTCGGCAGTCATCTGTATGACCGGGCCCGGCCACAGCCGCGTCGTGACGGGCAGCGGGCCGATCCGCGCGAGCAGCAGGTGCAGGCTGGGCCGCTTCGCCGGATCCTTCGCCAGGCAGGGCCGGATGATCGGCAGCAGCCCGGCCGGGACCCCGGACAGGTCCGGCTCGGCGTGCACCACGTTGTACAGCGTCTGCGGCGTGCCGGCTCCCGCGAACGGGCTCCGGCCGGTACACGCCATGACCAGCACCACGCCCAGCGAGAAGACGTCGCTGGCCGGTGTGATCTTTCCGCTGCTCGCCTGCTCCGGGGACATGAAGCCGGGCGCGCCGATCAGCCACCCCGTGTGCGTCAGCTCCGAGCCGCCCTCGGCGTCCAGCGCGCGGGCGATGCCGAAGTCGATCAGGCGCGGCCCGTCCGGGGAGAGCAGCACATTGGACGGTTTCACGTCGCGGTGGACGATGCCAGAACGATGGATCTCGCTGAGCGCCGTGGCGAGGCCGGCCGCCAGCCGCAGCACCGCCGGTACGGGGAGCACCCCGCCATCGCGGACGGCCTCCAGCAGCGACGGGCCCGGAACAAATACCGAAGCCAGCCAGGGTGCCTCGCCGCTGGTGTCCGCGTCGATCACCGCCGCCGTGTAGGCCCCGGACACCCGGCGGGACGCGGCGACCTCGTTCCGGAACCGGGCCAGGAACTCGGCGTCCTCCGCGTACTGCGGCCGGATCAGCTTCACCGCGACCAGCCGGCCGTCGGGACCGTGGCCGAGCAGCACCCGGCCCATGCCGCCCCGGCCCAGCTCGGCGAGGAGCCGGTAGGGGCCGGTCTCGCGCGGGTCGCCATCCGCCAGCGGCTTCACCCTGACCTCCCCACAGCCCGGTTCACCAAGTTCGATGAACCTGAAGCTTAGAGCGTCAGGTCAAACCGGGCATCACGCCATCGTCCACACAGGACGACGTCGCGGCTCGTCACCTGGCCTGACCAGAGCCACTCGGCTGCGTGCGCGTTACGGCACGCTCTGCACCGAGCAGAACGTGCTGCTGAGTTCCACGCACACGCATGCCGGCCCGGCTGGCTACTCGCACTATGCCGCGTACAACCTTTCCTCGTACGGGTTCAACGCCGCCACCTTCGGCGCGATGAGCTGGTTCGGCACGCACGGCACGTCGCTGACCAACGGCAACCGCCTGATCAGCGGGGACAACAAGGGCTATGCGGCGTACCTGTGGGAGCACTCCGCTCCCGCACCGGGCTTCGTCGCGGCCTTCATGCAGGCCAGCTCCGCCGACATCTCCCCGAACCTGAACCTGCGCCCCGGCTCCGGCCCGACCGAGAACCCGGTCGAGAACACCCGGATCATCGGCCAGCGCCAGGCCGAAGCGGCCGTGAACATCCACAGTGGATCGACGTCCACCCTGACCGGCGGCGTCGGCTACCGGCACACGTTCGCCGACATGTCCGCCGTGACGGTCAGCCCCGCGTACACGGGCGACGGCCAGCCGCACACCACCTGCCCGGCCGCGATCGGCGTGAGCATGCTCGCGGGCAGTACCGAGGACGGACCGGGCATCCCGCTCCTCCCCGAAGGCGTGCGCAACCCGTTCGTCGACGCCCTCGGCGGCCTCGGCCTCCCCGTACCCGGCTCGCTCGCCGCCTGCCAGGCCCCGAAGCCCGTGGCCGTGCCGGTCGGGCTGATGCAGCCGGTGCCGTGGACGCCGGAGGTGCTCCCATTGCAGCTGCTCTGGATCGGTGACCTCTACATCGCCGGGGTGCCGGCCGAGGTGACGATCGTGTCCGGGTACCGGCTGCGCCGGACCATCGCCGCCAGCCTCGGGGTGCCGGCCGGCAACGTCATCATCGCGGGCTTCGCCAACGCGTACTCGCAGTACCTGGCGACGCCGGAGGAGTACGAGGCGCAGCAGTACGAGGGCGCGTCGACGCTGTTCAGCAAGTGGACGCTGCCGGCGTACCAGCAGGAGTTCGCCCGGCTCGGCTCGGCGATGCGCGCCGGCCAGGCGGTACCGGCCGGGCCGGCGCCGCGCGACCTGCGGAACAACCAGCTGAGCTTCCAGACGGGTGTCGTGTTCGACGACGTGCCGCTCGGCAGGTGGTTCGGGGACGTGGAGACGCAGCCGCGGGCGCAGTACGCGGCAGGGCAGACAGCCAGGGCCGTCTTCTGGACCGGGCACCCGAAGAACAACCTGCGCCGGGGCGGCACGTTCCTGGAGGTCCAGCGGCTGACCGGCGGAACGTGGACCCGGGTCGCCGGCGACAAGGACTGGTCGACCGTGTACCGGTGGGCGCACTCCGGCATCGCCTACTCGACGGCGACGGTGGAGTGGAGCATCCCGGCCGGTACGCCGGCTGGCACGTACCGGATCGTGCACCACGGTGACTGGAAGAGCGGGTGGGCGGGCAAGGTGAGCCCGCTGACCGGAACATCCCGGACGTTCACAGTGACGTAGCACGCATTTCGGCCAGCCGTTCATCCATAGTGGATCATTGACTGGCACCGTACGTGAAATGTCTTACACGTTGATGTCCCGCCGTCGCATTCTCGGCCTCGCGGCCCTCACCACGGCAGCGGCGGCGGGCCTGCCCGTCATCAGCACGTCCCGCCGTGCGGCAGCCGCGGCGGGTGCGGACTTCGTGCCCGCGATCGTCATCGGTACCGGCTACGGCGCCGCCGTGTCCGCCCTCCGGCTCGGTGAGGCCGGCGTGGCGACCCTGATGCTGGAGATGGGCCAGCTGTGGGACCGGCCCGGCCTCGACGGCAAGGTGTTCACGCAGGTCACGAAGCCCGACCACCGCTCGATGTGGTTCAGGGACCGCACGGAGGCCCCGCTCGGCTCGTTCCTCTGGCTCGACGTGATCAACAAGAACATCACGCCGTACGCCGGGGTGCTCGACCGGGTGCAGTTCGCCGACATGGGTGTCTACGTCGGACGTGGTGTCGGTGGCGGCTCGCTCGTCAACGGCGGCATGGCCGTGACGCCGCCGCGCGGGTACTTCGAGGAGATCCTGCCGGGCGTGGACTCCGCCGAGATGTACGGCCGGTACTTCCCGCTCGCCAACCAGATGCTCGGCGTGAACACGATCCGGCCCGGCTACTTCGAGTCGAGCCCGTACTACCAGTTCGCCAGGGTCGCACGCGCGCACGCCCACCGGGCAGGGTTCCAGACGGCCTTCGTGCCCAACGTCTACGACTTCTCCTACATGGAGCGCGAGGAACGCGGCGAGGTGCCACGGTCGGCGCTGAACGGCGAGGTCATCTACGGCAACAACCACGGCAAGCTCAGCCTCGACAAGACGTACCTCGCCGCGGCCCTCGGTACCGGCAAGGTCACCATCCAGACGATGAGCCGGGTGACCCGGATCCGGCAGCAGGCCGACGGCACGTACACGCTGACTCTCACGGTGAGCACCCCCGAAGGCGCGACGGTCAGCACCTCCGAGATCAGCTGCCGCTACCTCTTCCTCGGCGCCGGCAGCCTCGGCTCCACCGAGCTGCTGCTCAAGGCCCGCGACACCGGCGACCTCCCGCGGCTCGGCGGCGAGCTGGGCCGGGGCTGGGGCCACAACGGCAACGTGATGCTGGCCCGCGCCAACCACATCTGGGACCCGACCGGCATCAAGCAGTCCACCATCCCGACCCTCGGCATCAACGACTGGAACCACCCCACGCGGCCGGTGTTCGCCGAGATCGCGCCGATGCCCGCCGGCATGGAAACCTGGATCAGCCTGTACCTGGCCATCACCAAGAACCCCGAACGCGGCACGCTCTACTACGACAGCACCACCGGCAAGCTGGGCCTCACCTGGACCCGGGCCCAGAACCAGCCGTCCGTGGCTGCGGCCAAGGACCTCTTCGACCACATGAACCGGGTCAACGTCACCGTCTACCGTTCCGACCTGTTCGGCGACACCCGTACCTTCGCCGACGACTTCTGCTACCACCCGCTCGGCGGCGCCGTCCTCGGCCGGGCCACCGACGGCTACGGCCGGGTCAAGGGCTACGACCGGCTGTACGTGACCGACGGCGCGCTGCTGCCCGGCTCGGTCGGCGTGAACCCGTTCGTCACGATCACCGCCCTCGCCGAGCGCAACCTCGCCCGGATCGTCACCGAGGACATCGCCTGAAACCATGATCATGGGACCCCTCATGTCGCTATAGCGACATGAGGGGTCCCATTCACCAGCCGCACCGCACCGGTACAGCTCGTTACTGTCAGGAACCCGACGCCCGCGCCAGCGCATGTCGATCTAGGCTCCGGCCATGCTCTGCCATGCCTGCCGGGTGCACGTGAGGCGGGACTTCCCCTACTGCCTGCACTGCGGGATCCTCCGGCCCGGCGTACCGGCCGACGCCTCCGGGCCGCCA
The DNA here is from genome assembly GCF_000379825.1 of Longispora albida DSM 44784. Taxonomy (GTDB): domain Bacteria; phylum Actinomycetota; class Actinomycetes; order Mycobacteriales; family Micromonosporaceae; genus Longispora; species Longispora albida. The sequence continues at coordinate 568,033 of NZ_KB903814.1, read as the reverse complement.
CGGCTCACCGTGGACGGCGGGGCCGAGCACGCCCTGAGCGAGCACGTCACGACCGTCGGGCGCGGGCCGGGCAACGACGTGGTGATCGACCACCCGAGTGTGTCGCGCAGCCATGCCCGGATCGAGCGGACCGCCGCCGGGTACGTCGTCGAGGATCTCGGGTCCTTCAACGGGACGCGGGCCGGGGCCCGGGCGCTCCGCTCGTCGAGCTGCCGGCTCGCCGACGGGATGGAGCTGCTGTTCGGGGACGTGCCGGTGGTCTTCGAGCAGCCGAGGGCCGACCGGACCCACCTGTGGGACGGGTCGGAGGACACGATCGTCCACGGTGGACGGCCACAGCGGCACGGCGCGGTCGCCGTCAAGCAGCTCCCCGACGGGAGCTACGTCCTGCGGAACACGAGCACCGGCCGGTACATCGAGCTGGACGAGCGGGATCTCTACGTGTGGCGGCTGCTCGACGGGCGGCGGAGCGTGCTGGACCTGGTCGTCGAGTACGCCGACGAGTACGGGGAGCTGGCCCTCGCGAAGATCGAGCGGGCGCTGCGCGTGTTCGCCGACGAGGGGCTGCTGCACGGGACGCAGGCGCGGCCAGCCAGGCGCTGGTACCACGTGGAGTGGTCGATCGGCGGGCTCGACGGGCTGCTGGGCAGGGCATACCGGTCATTCGGGTGGGTTTTCTTCACTGGTACCGGGAAAGGGGGTTTGTGGGGTCTGATCGTGGCCGGCCTCCTCGCGCTGTGGGCCGCCACGGGGCAGCACCGGCTGCTCGACTTCGGCGGGCCGCTGGGGATCGTGGCGGCCGGAGCCGGCTACCTGCTCGCCACCCTCCTGCACGAGGCCGCGCACGCACTCACCGTGAAGTCATATGGCCGGAGGGTGAACAGAGCCGGGGTCGCGCTGATCCTCGGCCTGCCGTTCGCCTTTGTGGACACCAGCGACATGTGGCTGGCCTCGCGCCGGGCCAGGATGGCCGTGACCCTGGCCGGGCCGCTCACGACCGCCGCGCTGGCCGGCCTCGCGTCGATCGGGGCCGCCGCCGGATCGGCTGCCAGCTTCCAGCTTGCGGTGATGCTGTATCTGAGCACTGTGTACAACCTGAACCCGCTGTTACCCACGGACGGCTACCAGGCCCTGTCCGACCTGGTGCGCAGGCCGGCCCTCCGTGAGGAGTCCTTCGGCTACCTCTTCCGCCGGGAGGGCGGGCTGTGGTCGGACCTCCGCCAGCGGCGGGCACCCAGGATCGGCCTGGCACTGTATGCCCTGCTCGCCCTGGCCACCGCACTCCTGACCGCCGCGATGACGCCTCCGCTCGTGTTCTGTGTCATCATGGTCGCCCTGTTCCCGGTCTGGCTACGGCTGGGCTGGCGGCGTCGGAAACTGAGCCGAGGACTGGCAGGAGTGACCCGGTGAACAACGAACCGACAGTGGTCTCCGGACTGCAGCTGACCGGAGTCGGCCGCAAGAGCCGGTTCGGTACCTGGTGGGTGGCGCGCGGCCCGGCCGGCCTGCGCGGCGCACTGCTGCTGGACCCCGCGCTGTCCCGGGGCGCGGCCCTCGACCGCGTCGTGGCGCAGGTCGTCGCGGTCCGTGGCCTGGCGGTGACCGGTGTCCTGCCCGTCGCCGACCTGGTGACCGAGGGCGGCCGGGTCTGGCTGATCACCAGCGAACCCGCGAGTCCCACGGTCGCCGAGCTGCTCTCCAAGCCGAACCGCGACGGTGACGACGCCATCGCCGTCGCGCTGTGGACGGGGCAGACGCTGCACGGCCTGCACACCGGCGGGCTGGTGCACGGCGACTTCGGCCCGCACAACATCGTGCTGACCGGCAGCGGGGCCGCCGCGCTGATCGAGGTCGGCCTGGCCTCCGGTGACGTCGAGTCCGACGTCCGGGCCTGGGCGGCGCTGCTGCTCGTGCTGGCCGAGCGCTGGGGCGACCCCGGCCTGACCAGGGCCGCCACGATCGCCAAGGTCTCCGGGCTGGCGGCAGCGCTCGACGCCCTGGCGGGGACGGCGACCGTGGCCCTGCCGCCGCAGGTACCGGCACAGCCTGTTGTTCCCGTGGTCCAGCCGGTTGTGCCTCAGCCTGTTCCTCAGCAGCAGCCGAAGGTGGCGGAGTCCACTGTGCTCCTCGGCGGGTACGAGCCGACGGCCCAGCTGGGCTCGTCCCAGGGGGAGCAGACCCGGCCGGGTGCCATGAACACTGCGGCGGGCGGTACGGGCGACGACGTGCGGCTGCGCTTCGGCACCGGCGTACCGGCGGCCGTCGAGCAGGCGTGGAAGGGCGGCCCGCCCCAGCCGCCGAAGAAGAAACGCCGTCTCGGCAAGATCATCAGCGGGGCGATCACCGGCGCGCTGATCGGCGGCGTCGTCGCGTACTTCCTCTGGTTCAACTCGCACCCCCTGCACGTGTCGGGCGCGCGGGTCGCTCCGGCCACCCCGCCGGGTGAGGCGTGTGAGATCACAGTGGACGTTGTCGGGACGATCACGACCAACGGCCGGCCGGGCACCATCACGTACCGCTGGCTGCGCAGTGACGGCAAGGAGACCGAGGAGCTGCGGCAGCGGGTCGCCGACGGCCAGAAGTCGGTGGACGTGCACCTGCACTGGAAGTTCAGCGGGCAGGGCAGCTACAAGGCCACCGCCACGCTCAAGGTCACCGGCCCCGACGCGCAGGCAGCTACCGGGGAGTTCACCTACAGTTGCAAGGGGACTACGTAGCGTCCGCATAGAGTGGGGGAGATGGTAGCTGCCGACCCGGTCAGCGCGGAGTGGGAAACCCTCCGTGAGCTCACCGCAGCCAGCCGCTCGGCCGAGGCGATCACCGCCGCCGAGCGGATCATCGCGGAGTCCAGCAGCGCGCGCCGGACGGCCCAGGCGCTGCTGGTGCAGCTCGCCGCCGTGATCAACATCGGTGACCGCTCACGGCTGCGGCCGCTGCTCGACCGGGCGTACACCGTCATCCGCCGGGTGCCGGACCCGCGGCTGGTCGGCGAGTTCCACGTCCTCGCCGGGCACGTGGCCTGGGAGCAGGGCTCACTCGGTACCGCGATGCAGCACTTCGTGCACGGTGAGCGGACCCTCAGCCGGATGACCGAGGTCAGCCTCGCGGCCGCCGACACCTGGCACGACCTGTCCGTCGGGTACTCGGTGATGGGCTTCCATCCGAAAGCCATCGACGCGATGCGCCAGATGAGCCGGATCGCCGCGGCGGCCGGCCTCCCGCCGTACCTGGCCACCTGCACCGAGACGCCGGTCAGGGCAGCGGTGAACCTCGACCAGCGCGGCGACACCCCCGGATGCATCCGCGACCTGCGTACCGTCATCGCGGCCGGCCGCCGGATCGGCCCCAGCATGGTCGTCGTCGACCGGGTCTTCCTGTACTACGCCGCGGCCCGGCTCGCGGCCCTCGGCCAGCACGGCGAACCCGTCACCCCGGTCACCGAACCCGTCGACCCGACCGTCGAGAACCTCGTGGTCCTCGGCGAGGCGTGCCTGGCGCTGTCGTCCGGCCGCCCGGCCGAAGCGCTGCGCCTGCTCGACGGGGGCGGCGAGGCCTCACACCTGCTCGGCCCGGCCGAACCCCTCCGGCTGCGCTCGCTCGCCCTCGGCCAGCTCGGCGACCACGCCGGAGCCCTGGTGGCGGAGCGGACGGCGATCCGGATCGTCAGCGCAGAGGACGCCCAGCTCAGGGAGCTGTTCACCGACAGCATCAGCGCCCGGCTCGACCAGGACAAGCTGCGGAGGGTCGCGGCGCAGTACGCCGGGCAGGCCTCGACGGACCCGCTGACCGGCCTGCCGAACCGGCGGCGGATCGCGGCCTTCGCCGCCCGGGTCCGGCGGGGGGCCTTCGGGGTGCTGGACCTCGACGGGTTCAAGGCGGTCAACGACACGCACGGCCACTCGTCGGGTGACCTCGTGCTCCAGCGGATCGCGGGGATCTTCGCCCGCGCCATCCGGCCCGGTGACCTGCTCGCCCGGCACGGCGGGGACGAGTTCGTCGTGATCCTCCCGGAGACCGGGCTGTCCGAGGCGCACGACGTCGGGCGGCGCATCCAGGCAGCGGTGGCCGCGGAGGACTGGCAGGCCCTCGTGCCCGGTACGCCGGTAGCTGTGAGTATCGGATGGTCGACATTCGATGGCGATCTGGCCCTGGCCCTCGAAACAGCCGACCAGGCGTTGTACCAGGTCAAGCGGGAGCGCCGCTCCGCACAGGCCGCCTAAGCCTCCCATCATGGACAGTCACCACCCCGTCTCAGTTACCTTTACCCAGCCTTAACTCGGGCAGAAATGTCACAGGGCGGCTGTAACGTTTGCCGCATGGAGGAAGACGAGCTGTTCGTGGAGGAGCACCCGGCCACCCAGGCCCTGCTCTCCACCATCGAGCGCGCCTGGGCCGATGCCGACCGGCACCGCCAGCGCGCCCGCCGGGCGAAGGCAGCGCCAGGCCCGGCACCGGCTCGCCGCCTCGGCCGGGGCCCCTGGTCCTGACCGCCTCGCGGCGCGTCCTGCGGGTGACGGGAGCTGTGGGGAGGATGGGGGGATCGTTCCTCTTCCACACAGCCCCCAGACTCCGCCCCTCCTGAACACGAGCCGTGGGTGTGGCCGGGGCAGTGGCCGAAAAATTACCCGTGCAACGTGAAACAGTTTGCCGTTCCGCCGCGATGAGCAGGCGAGGGGATGGGTGGTGGGCCCGGGTACCCGCCGAGCGGCCGGCGCGTACCCAGGCCCACCCCGACACTTTCCCCCTGACGTCGCACCTGCCGGTGCCGGTCGCCAGCCGGCATCTTCGGGAGCTGAGGCTCGGGGCGGGACCGGGCAGAGCCAGCCACCGAGGCGTACGCTCGCGCGGCCGGGTTGTTCCTGTTCGGCTGTGCTGGGACCGGCAGGAGCTGGTCGACGGCGGCTGGCGGGTCGCATTGGGCAGACGTCATAGTCGTAGGTCGATCGAGTAGTCCCGCAGCCAGGTGTCGAGATCCAGAGCGATCTCGGTCGCCGTACTGGCAGCCTCTGGATCCGCGTCCGGGGCGAGGGCCTGCGCAACGGCGGCCGTGTCCAGGTAGTCCCGCGCGGGGGCGTGGATGTCGGCGGCGAGAGAGCTGAGCCCAGTTTGCAGGGCTCGGGCGTAGCCAGGGTCCTGGGTGCGGGGATAGGGCGCTTTGACCCGTTCGGCCACCTCGCTGGGGAGAAGGTGCTGAGTGGCCGCGCGTAGCAGGCTCTTCTCTCGCCCGTCGAAGGACTTCATCGCCCAGGGTGTGTTGAAGACGTACTGGACCAGATGGTGATCGCAGAACGGCACCCGGACCTCGAGTGCGGCAGCCATGCTGATGCGGTCCTTGCGATCGAGCAGGATTCGCTGGAAGCGCGTCAGGTTGAGATAGCAGATCTCGCGCATCCGCCGCTCGACGGGGTCTGGAGTCCGTTCCCCGTGGGGGACCTCCGCCAGTGCTTGCGCGTATCGCTCAGCTCGGTAGCCGGGCAGGTCCAGTCCTTCCCGCAGTTCTCGGCTGAGCAGGCCTTCCAGCGGTATCGAGCCGGCGCCTGCGATGGCGGACATGGAGCTGACCCAGGGGAACGTGCCGCTCGCTGTGGCCACCGGATCGTGGAACCAGCGGTACCCGCCGAACAGCTCGTCGGCTGCCTCGCCGGACAAGGCGACTGTGGCGTGCTCCCGAACCGCGCGGAAGAGCAACAGCAGTGACGTGTCCATGTTGCCGAAGCCGACGGGTAGGTCTCTCGCCGCGAGCACGGCGCGCGTGACCTCCTGGTCCAGGAGCGAAGTGCTGTCGAGCTCGACGATGCGGTGCTTAGCTCCGGCATGCTGGGCCATGAGCATCGCGTACGGGCGATCCGGAGTCGCCCGCAGTGTTTCGGTCCTGAAGGCTTGCCCCGCGAAGTCCACCGAGAACGTCCGTGGCGGCTTGCGCCCCGCCGAGCGTTCCGCCTCGGCGGCCAGTGCGACGAGAACGCTGGAGTCGAGCCCGCCCGACAGAAGCGCACACAGCGGCACGTCAGAAACGAGATATTTGCGGATGATGTCCTCTAGTAGCGACCGTACAGTTGCGATGGTGGTGGGGAGATCGTCGTCGTGCTCACGCGCTTCCAGTGCCCAGTATCGCCGAATCGTGAGGCCATTGGTGTCCACGCGCACGACGTGACCAGGCTCCACTTCCGCAACGTCTCGATAGACGGTGAGTCCGGGCGTCTTGGCATGCGCTAGCATTTCTCGCAGGCCGTCCATGTCGACGATCGGCCGTACCGCAGGGTGAGCGAACAGGGCTTTGGGCTCGGAGCCGAATATCACGCCGTCGCCCGTCCGGGAATAGAAGAGTGGTTTGACACCCATTCTGTCCCGTATCAGGAAGAGCTCTTCCGTCCTGGCATCCCAGATGGCGAACGCGAACATTCCGTCGAGGTGGGCCGCAACGTCCTGTCCCCACTGCAGATAGGCGCGCAGCACCACCTCCGTATCGCTTCGAGTTCGAAATCGATGCCCGTGACCTTCCAGTTCGGTCTTCAACGCGCGGAAGTTGTAGATCTCCCCGCTGAATGTCAGCGCGGACAGCAGCCGGCCGTTCTCCTCTACTGTCATAGGCTGTGTTCCGCCCGCGATGTCGATCACAGCGAGCCGGCGGTGGCCGAGCGCCGCGTGGCGTTCCACAAGGAGGCCGCTAGCGTCGGGTCCGCGTAGCGCCATGGTGGCAGTCATCGCCTCAAGCGTGCCCAGCTCGGCTGTCAGATCCCGGTTGAAGGAGACCCATCCCGCTATTCCGCACATGACTCTCCAGCCCCGAGAGGGGATGCCGTTCCGGAACTCATGAGACTCTAGTCAGCGCTAGAAGCTGAAATTCAACTTCGTAACTTCCGGATGTGCGCGTCGCATGAGCAACCAGATCCATCTTCAGCCCGGCCCGGTCGGAAATTTCCTGGAGGGCCGCAAAGTTCCCCAGGCTGTTGAAACCGAGGTACAGCCTGCCTCCTCTGGCCAGGCGTTCAGGCCCGTCGAGCAGGAAGCGCTCGTGGGCACGGTATCCGCTGTCGAAGATTGCCCGTTCAAGTTCGTTACTGTATACAAACCCGGCCGGAGGCTCGATGACACTGGAGTTCCAGAAGATCGCGTCGAACCGCACGTCGGGTTCGAGAGCGTCGAAGAGGTCGCTCTTAAGCGTGCGAACCCGCTTGGTGACGCCGTGGCGAGCGGCGTTCATGCGCGTATTGCGGACTGCGACCTCAGAAACATCCACTGCGGTTACCTGCGCGCATCCGCGCAAGGCTGCGTTCACTGAAATTACCCCGGCACCGCTGCCGACCTCCAGGAAGTGGCCGGCAAGCGGATACGGGAGCCATTCGCCAAACAACGCCGTGGAAGCGGTATGTGATGGAGAGAATACTCCAGGCAGCAGATCCCAGCTCAGATGCATTAGGTCGAACTCGGCGGGAGCGGCCACCGCCCGGGCATGCAGCTCGACGAGGCGCTGGCCAGTCTTGTATTTCTCTTGCAATCCCATTCCCATTCCCACAACCCGAACTCCTGCACAAGGCTTGCTAAGCTGGCGGGCCATCGGGGTAGACCAGGCGGATTCGGGCCGCCCGGAGTGCCTTCTCCTCCAGGAAGTACTGGTGGATGTCGTCCACGTTGTCCACCCCGAGCCTGTTAGCCATCTTCCGAATCGCCGAAACCTCGCCAGGTGCGATATCCCCGTCGGCGTCGCAGGTACGAAACGCGTCAAGAACTACGGCCGCACGAGATGCGTCGGCGATCCGTGCCTGCGCGATTGTCTCAACCACGTCATCGTCTGCCGTATACGTGGCAAGCTCCGCGACCAGCTCCGGTGAACCGCCAAAAGCGGCACAGTTCCCCCGGACGTAGTCGCGCTCCTCCCGCGCAAGTACTCCGTCGCCCTTCGCGCAAATCATCATCGCCTTCGCGTACGCGCCAAAGTCTCCGGCTTCAGGTTTGGCTCCGATCCCCCACTCCTTCGCAAACAACCATTCCTGTCCCAGCAGGTCACTGTCTTCGCGGACGGCAGTCATAAGTACACCCGGCCCCTTCTCCTGAGATCGACCAGTCAAGCCTAGAAGGGACAGCATAGATCAAAACCGTCGAATGTGCAGTTATTTGGCGAAATGGACATGCCTCGCGTGATGTGCGTGTCGGAGGGTGGCTGCGGATGGATCGCGACGCGCTGGGATTACGGGGCCGGCTGGGAGCCGTGACGCCCCGGCGCCGAACCTGGCCGCGTCGAGTATGCCGCACATCGATCCATAGTGGATTTTCCCTGTTCAGGGCGGCATCGTGCCACTCTCATCCAGCGCCCTGGATGTTTAAGAGTCTTTACGGTTAAAGTTCCTTACCGTTTCCCGGCTACTTAGATGTCCTCGTGCAGGAGGCCACCGTGCAACGCAGAACCAGATGGGTGCTGGCGGCCGCCGTCGCCATCGCAGCCCCGCTCCTGGTGCAGGCGGGCTCGAGTCCCGCGAGCGCCCACGGCACACTGTCGGACCCGCCCAGCCGGGTCTACGTCTGTATGAAGGAAGACCCGGAGGTGCCCAAGTCTGCGGCGTGCAAGGCAGCTGTCGCCGCCGGCGGTACCCAGGCCTTCTACGACTGGAACGAGGTCTCGCTGCTCGACGCCGGCGGCAGGCACCGCGAGATCATCCCGGACGGCAAGCTGTGCAGCGCCGGCCGGGAGAAGTACCGGGGCCTTGACCTGGCCCGCGCCGACTGGCCGGCCAAGCAGATCAGCTCCGGCCCGCTGACGGTCACCTACCACGCGACCGCCCCGCACTCCGGCAGCAACTTCGAGTACTACATCACCCGCGAGGGCTGGAACCCGACCATGCCGCTGCGCTGGTCGGACCTCGTGCTCATCCAGAAGTTCACCAACGTGAACCCGACGCAGTTCACGAGCTGGACGCTGACCATCCCGCCCCGGAGCGGCCGCCACCTCATCTACTCGATCTGGCAGCGCGTGCAGTACAGCGAGGAAGCGTTCTACACCTGCTCCGATGTGGACTTCGGCGGCTCGAACCCGACGCCGACGCCGACCGCCTCACCGAGTCCGACCGCGTCGCCGAGCCCGACGGCCAGCCCGAGCCCGTCCCCGACCGTCCGGCCGACGAACAGCCCCACCGCGTCGCCTTCGGGCACGTGGCAGGCGGGCAAGGCGTACAAGACCGGCGACCGGGTCACCTACAACGGGCTGATCTACGAGTGCCGGCAGGCGCACACGGCGTACCCGGGCTGGGAGCCGCCGAACGTCCCGGCGCTGTGGCTGCGCGTGTAGCGATGCGGCGGGTACTCCTCGCGGTGGTGAGCGTGCTGTTCGCCGGGGCCTGTTCCACCCCGGCGGGCAGCCCGCCGCCCGTGGCGGGGTCTCCGGTGCACGCCCAGCACGGGCCGGCCACGTTCCCGGCGAACTCGGGCTTCAACGGTACCGACGTGATGTTCCTGCAAATGATGGTCCCGCACCACAAGCAGGGCATCGAGATCGCCAGGCTCGCGAAGGAACGCACTGTCCGCAGCGACGTCCGGGTGCTGGCGGCGGCGATCGAGAGCACCCAGGACGCCGAGGCGGGCACGATGGCCGGCTGGCTGCGGATCTGGGGCCAGCCGCCGACGGCGGACCCGGGCTCACACGCCGCGCACGGCGGGATGCCCGGGACGAGCGCCGAGGAGATCGAGATCCTGCGGAAGGCCCCAGAGGGCGAGTTCGAACGGCGGCTGCTGAACATGCTCATCGCCCACCAGGACGACGCCGTGCAGCTCGCGCGGATGGAGACCTCCGGCGGGGCGAACACCCAGACGAGGGAGCTGGCCCGGCGGATCGACACGTCGCGCTCCGCGCAGATCAAGGAGATGCTGGGTTACCTGCGCTGAGTAGTGTTGGGGCGTGGAAACCCAGATACTCGCAGGTCACGAGGTCGCGCTCGGCCGGTACACGATGGTGCGGCGGCTGCTGCCCCAGCGGGGGCGCCGGATGGTCGGCGCATGGTGCTTCATGGACACCTTCGGCCCGGACGACGTCGAGAACCGGCCGGGCATGCAGGTCGGCCCGCACCCGCACACCGGCCTCCAGACCGTGACCTGGCTGGCGGCCGGCGAGGTGCTGCACCGCGACAGCTTGGGCAGCCTTCAGTACATCCAGCCCGGGCAGCTGAACCTGATGACGGCCGGGCGCGGCATCTCGCACTCGGAGGAGTCCCCGGCCGCCCACCCGCCGCTCATGCACGGCATCCAGCTCTGGGTCGCGCTCCCGGACTCGGCGCGCGAAACCGAGCCCAGCTTCGACCACCACCCAGAACTTCCCGTGTACCGGGAGGGCGACGTCGAGGCCACCGTCGTCATGGGCACGTTCGCGGGCGTCACGTCCCCGGCCCGGACGTTCAGCCCGCTGGCCGGCGTGGAGATCGTGGCCCCGGCCGGAAGCCGGGCCAGTCTTCCCCTCGACCCCGGGTGGGAGTACGCGGTCGTGGCCCTGTCCGGTGCCGCCGGGGTCGCCGGCGAGCGCGTCGAAGCCGGCCCGCTCCTGTACCTCGGCGACGGCCGCTCCACACTGGACGTCGTGGCAGCCGAAGACACCCGGCTGTTCCTGGTCGGCGGGGAGCCCTTCGACGAACCACTGGTCATGTGGTGGAACTTCGTCGCCCGGTCACACGAGGAGATCGTCGAGGCCCGGGACGGCTGGATGTCGGGAGACGAACGCTTCGGCGAGGTGAAGGGCTACAACGGCCCGGCCCTGCCGGCACCACTGATGCCTACTGTGCACCTGAAGGCGCGGGGGAGGGTGAGCTGATCGCCGGGGCTAGGGCCAGGCCCGTCTGGCCACTGTGGCCGGATATGGACCGCGTGATGCCGCACGGATCGCGGGGCCCATACCCCTGGACGGCATGACTGGGCTTGGTCAAGCGCGCTCTACCGGGTTCGGCGCCAGGCTTCGAATTGTCCGGCTGTGCGTACGCCGTCGTCCAGGACCGCAAGGTAGACATCGGAACTCATGCCCGGCCATGCGCGCTTGATCTCCAGGATCGCGCGCCTGGTCTCGTCGGTGAGCCGGGGTGGCAGGTCGCGGACGTGCCGCAGGTCTGGCTGGCGGTGCGGCTCGTCGACGAACCAGATGTCGAGTGTCCAGTCCGCGCCGCCAGGAGCGCGGTACGCCGGGCCGAGATACAGGCCGTCGGGGTAGTCCGGGTCGGTGTTCCACACTCCGGTGTCGTCGCGGAAGCGGACCTCCCGTACGCGCGGGTGCAGGCCGAGGTCCGCGCCGATATTCACGACGGTCCTGGCCACGCCTTCGTCCAGCCGGGGGCAGACCACGGTGATGTCGATGTCCCTGGCCACCATCAGTCCCAGCGCTGAACTGCCGACGCGCACCGGGTCCCCGGCCGCGCGCAGCAGTTCCGCTAGCCCCAGATCAGCCACGACGGCGTCCGCTGCCCGCTGCGTCGCCTCCTGCTCACGGAGTACGTCCATGTCTCTCCCCCTGTGTCCCGGCCGGGTGCCACCGTAGCAGCGGCAGGACCAGCCACAGTGGCCTCGCCTCGGGATCGGGAACTGGCCGGGCGTCCAGAACGGAGCAGCTACAGCCGATGTGCGAACGCGGTCAGCAAAGTGTCGATCCGCAGGCGCAACACGGCTGATTCGGCACCGGTGACCACGACGTACACGGCCTGGCCGCCGGCCGCGTTCGCCAGCTGGACCTCAAGCGTCTCGGCCACGCCGGCCAGGGTGCAGGTGTACCAGCTGTCAGGCTCGTCCTCGTCGGTCGTTGCGAGGCCGCGCTCCACGGCCGGCAGGTCCGGGGCCGCGTGGACATACTCGAAGAGCGCGTTGAAGAAGGCTTCGAGATGGCGCCGCCAGATCCGGCCGCTGAACTCGGGCCGGCAGGCGTCGGCTGGCCCGTCCAGCCCGGCGCTCACCGCGTTCTTGTCCTCGAAGCTCAGCTTGACGTTCGCCCAGAGGTCGAGCTGCCGGCAGGCCCGTTCCGGGTCGTAGGCGGCGTTGGGCAACTGCGGGACACGCTTGCGCCCGGTCTCGTCGAGCCGGTACGGCGTGTCGAAGGCCGCGTGCCAGCGGTCCACCTCGGGGGAGTAGCGCTGCTCGGCGGCGTCGGCCGTCAGGCCCAGGTGCCCGGCGATGTCCGACCAGGACGTACCGCGTTCGCGCTCATAGATGACGGTGACCACCAGAAGCCGCTCAGCGATCCGGAGCAGGACCTCCGCCTCGCTCACCCGCCCGCCGGGCCCGCAGAACTCGTCGTACCTGGTCACCGCCAGGCTGCCAGCGGTCTCGGACAGGCCTGCGGCCCGGTCGGACAGCACCAGCCGGGCCAGCGCCTGCCGTGAGTAGCGGCTGCGCGCCTCGTCATAAGGGGTGGATTCGGCCACGGGCAGAGCATGCCAGCTTCCGCCGGGCCGCGCCTCCCCGAAGCGCTCCGGCCCGGCATCGTCGAGCGCGCCAGGCCCGCGAGGCGGCCTGGCTTACAGCGACAACGCTGCCAGGGCTGCGTTGACGATCGAGCCGGGCATCAGGTCGTGCAGTTCGTACAGGTCCTGGACGTTGCCGGACTGGCCGAACACGTCGACGCCGAGCGGTACGCACGGCACGCCGAGCGCGGAGCCCAGCCAGGCCATCGCGTGCGAGGCTCCATCGTGGACGGTGACGATCGGTGCCTTGACCGGGAAGGCGGCCCGGAGCGCTCCTGGTACCGAGGGCGTCGTCGCCGTCCGCACGCCCTGCCGCAGGGTCCGCTGCCACGCGGAGTAGAGCCGGTCGAGTGAGGTCACGTCGACGACGTGCGCCTGGATGCCTTCCTCGGCGAGTTCCCGCGCGGCGGCGAGGGTCTCGGGGAGGACCGCGCCGGACGCGGCCAGGTACACGGCGGGGCCAGCCACGTCGGCCGACCACAGCTGGTACGCCCCGGCCAGTACCTGCCGCCGCAGCACGGCCTCGCCGGCCCGTTCCTTCGCCGCGGCGAACGGGGCCTGGTCGATCGGCCGGGTACTGAGCCGGAAGTAGTACGCCCCGTCCTCAGCCGCCGCGATCTTCGCGAACGAGTCGCACAGCAGCCAGTCGAGCGCCCCGGCGTACGCGGGCTCGATGAGCGTCGTGTTCGGCAGTTCGAGGCCGATCGACGGGGTGATCGTCGACTGGTGCGCGCCGCCCTCGGGGGCCAGGGTCACGCCGGACGGGGTGCCGGCGATGACGAAACGCGAGCCGGAGTACACCGAGTAGATGAAGGCGTCCAGGCCACGGCACACGAACGGGTCGTAGACCGTGCCGACCGGCAGCAGCGGCTGGCCGGACAGGTCCCACGACAGGCCGAGCTGGCCGAGCAGCAGGAACAGGTTCATCTCGGAGATGCCCAGCTCGATGTGCTGGCCGGTCGGGCCCTCCGCCCACTTCACGAGCGGGTCGGCCGACCAGGCGCGGCGCTGCTCCGGAGAGAACACGCCGGTCCGGTTGATGAAGCCGGCCAGGTTGGTGGAGGTCGCGACGTCCGGGGCGGTGGTGACCAGGTACGGCGCGACGGCCGGGTCCCGCGACAGGTCGACCAGGATGCGGCCGAAGCCCTCCTGGGTGGACATCGGCTTCGCCGAGCGCAGGCCGGTCGAGGCCGGCACGGTCACGCCGGTCAGCCTGGCCTCGCGCGGGGCCCTGGCCAGGACCTCACGCCGGGTGTTGCACAGGATGCCGGCGGCGCTGGCCGGGTCGAACCGGTCCCACTCGTCGTGCTCGCCAAGACCCAGCTCGCCCCGCAGCGCGGTGATCTGGTCGCCGGTCAGCAGGCCGGAATGGTTGCGCGGGTTGCCAGCCAGGGGCAGACCCCAGCCCTTCACCGTGTACGCGAAGACGACGCTCGGCCGGTCCTTCTCCGCGTCGGCGGCCTCGAAGGCGTCGACCAGTGAGGCGATGTCGTGGCCGCCGAGGTCGGTGACCAGGCCGTAGAGGTCTTCGACGCCCGCGATGAACTCCGCGACCCCGGCCGGGGCGCCGTCCAGGAACCGCTCGCGCAGCTCGTCACCGGCCAGCGCGAACAGCGACTGGTACTGCTCGTTGGGCATGGCGTCCAGCCACGTCCGCAGCACCTCGCCGCCGGGCTGCGCGAAGGCGGCCTGGAGCTTCCGCCCGTACTTGACCTCGGCGACGTGCCAGCCGGCCGCCTCGAACTGGCCGCGCCACTTGTCGATCTGGATACCGGGGACGACCCGGTCGAGGGACTGCCGGTTGAAGTCGACGACCCACATGACATTGCCGAGCCCCGTGGTGGCCGGGTCGACGATGGCTTCCCAGATGTTGCCCTCGTCCAGTTCCGCGTCGCCGATCAGCGCGACGAACCGGGAACCGGGCCGCTCACCGAAGTGCGCGTCGACGTACCGGCGGGTGACGGCGGCGAACAGCGGGGCGGCGGCGCCGAGGCCGACCGAGCCGGTGGAGAAGTCGACCTCGTCGGGGTCCTTGGTCCGCGACGGGTACGACTGGAGGCCGCCGCGCTGGCGGAGCGTCGTCAGGTACGACCGGTCGAGGTTGCCCAGCAGGTACTGGATGGCGTGGAAGACCGGCGAGGCGTGCGGCTTCACGCTGACCTTGTCGGCGGCGGTGAGGTGGTGGAAGTAGAGCGCGGTCATCACGCTCGTCAGGGAGGCCGAGGAGGCCTGGTGGCCGCCGACCTTCACGCCGTCGCCGGTCTCGCGCTCCCGGTTGGCCGCGTCGACCATCCGCACGGCCAGCCACAGCACCCGCCGGGCGACGTCGTCCAGCACCTGAGCTTCCACAGTGAACCCCACTCTCTCGCGCCGCAGGCTCGCGGCCTGGCTCAGCGTCTCACACGCCGGCGTCTCACATACCGGACGGGGCGCGGCCTGGGGTGCTTGTGGCAACCGGCAGGCCGGGGCCCGGAGTCGAGTGGGTCACTCTGTGCCGTGCTTGGCCCCGGGGTGCGCTCCACGAACCCCAGGGCCACGGACAGGCTACCGGCAATCCCGCGCAAGGTGTGATCGTTCTCGCGAAGGTTCGGCCCCGGTCTTGGTACAAAATAGCGTCATGGACAACATCGACCGCAGAATCTTGCGAGCGCTCCAGGCCAATGGCCGGCTCACCAACGCCGAGCTGGCCCAGCGGGTCGGCCTGAGCGCCTCACCGTGCCTGCGCCGGGTCCGGATCATGGAGGAGTCCGGGATCATCACCGGGTACCGGGCTGTGGTGTCCCCGGCGGCCGTCGGGCGCTCCTTCGAGGTCTGGGCGACGATCGAGCTCCAGTCGAAGGACCGCGACACGATCACGTCGTTCGAGGCGGCGCTGGAGGAGATCCCGGACGTCGTCGAGGCGCACCGCCTGTTCGGCGTGCCGGACTACCTGCTGCGGGTGGTCGTGGCCGACATCGGGGCGTACGAGAGCCTGTGCATCGAGCGGCTGACCTCGCTGCCGGGCGTCACGAAGATCAATTCCCAGATCACCATGAAGCGGCTGAAGGAGCATACCGGCCTGCCGGTCTGAGGCATCGGGCTACGATCGGTGCCCGTGAGCGAAGAATTTGATGTCGTGGTCCTGGGGGCCGGCCCTGGCGGGTATGTCGCGGCGATCCGTGCCGCGCAGCTCGGCCTGCGCACGGCGATCGTCGAGGAGAAGTACTGGGGCGGTGTCTGCCTGAACGTCGGCTGCATCCCGTCGAAGGCGCTGCTGCGCAACGCCGAACTGGCGCACCTGCTGAACCACGAGGCCAAGAACTACGGGATCCAGATCGACGGCACGCTGACCGTCGACTACGGCGCGGCGTTCCTGCGCAGCCGGCAGGTCGCCGACGGCCGGGTCAAGGGCGTCCACTTCCTGATGAAGAAGAACGGCATCAAGCAGTTCATGGGCCGGGGCACGTTCCTCGACGCCAACACGATCCAGGTCGGTGACGAGACCGTCCGGTTCAGGAACTGCATCATTGCCACCGGTGCGAGCACCCGGCTCATCCCGGGCACGTCGCTCAGCGAGCGGGTCGTCACGTACGAGGAGCAGATCCTCGAGGACAAGCTGCCCGAGAGCATCATCATCGCCGGGGCCGGCGCGATCGGCGTCGAGTTCGCGTACGTGCTCAACAGCTACGGCGTGAACGTGACCATCGTCGAGTTCCTCGACCGGGTCGTGCCGCTGGAGGACGCGGAGGTCTCGGCCGAGCTGGCCCGCCGGTACCGCAAGCTCGGCATCACCATCATGACCTCGACCCGGGTGGACTCCATCGAGGACACCGGTTCCGGCGTGCGGGTCACGGTCACCAAGGACGGGGCCCAGCAGGTCCTGGAGGCCGGCAAGGTGCTCCAGGCGATCGGCTTCGCCCCGCAGGTCACCGGCTACGGCCTGGAGAACACGGGCGTGCGGCTGACCGAGCGCGGCGCGATCGACATCGACGGCCGCTGCCGGACCAGCGTCCCGCACATCTTCGCGATCGGTGACGTGACGGCCAAGCTGATGCTGGCCCACGCCGCCGAGTCGATGGGCGTCATCGCGGCCGAGACCATCGGTGATCACGAGACGATGGAACTCGACTACGTGATGATCCCGCGCGCCACCTACTGCCAGCCGCAGATCGCCAGCTTCGGCTGGACCGAGGCGCAGGCACGGGAGAAGGGCTTCGACGTCAAGGTCGCCAAGTTCCCGTTCATGGCCAACGGCAAGGCGCACGGTATCGGCGACCCGACCGGCTTCGTGAAGATCATCGCGGACGCGAAGTACGGCGAGCTGCTCGGCGCGCACCTGATCGGCCCGGACGTGACGGAGCTGCTGCCCGAGCTGACCCTGGCCCAGCAGTGGGACCTCACGGTCACCGAGATCGCCCGCAACGTGCACGCCCACCCGACCCTGGGCGAGGCGGTCAAGGAGGCCATCCACGGCCTCGCGGGTCACATGATCAATTTCTAGGTTCCGCCGCACTGCGGAGCGCGGTGACCTCGGCGCGCAGCTGGCGTACCTCGGCCAGCAGCTCGGCGAGGTCACCGCGCGTCTCCTCCGCCGCGTGCTCCGCGGAACTGAACCGCTGGACGAACCACGAGGCCAGCGACGCGGTGATGAAGCCCAGCAGGGAGATCCCGCAGAAAATCAGCATCACCGCGGCGAACCGGCCCTGCCCCGTCGTCGGGTACTGGTCGCCGTAGCCGACAGTGGTGATCGTCGTGAACGACCACCACAGCGCGTCACCGAACGTGGTGATGTTCGCGTCCGGGTTCGCCCGTTCCGCGTCCAGGGTCGCCAGGCTCGCCACGACCACGAGCAGCCCGGTCGCGGCCCCGGCGTACACGCCCATCCGGAGCCGCGTGACAGCCTGTACCCGCCGGTGCGCCAGGCTGACCACCATCAGCAGCCGCAGGATCCGCAGCGAGCGCAGCGCGGGCAGTACGAGGACGAGCAGGTCCAGCAGGTGCCGGCGCACGAAGCGCAGCCGCTGCCGTGCCAGGCCCAGCCGGATCAGGTAGTCGGCGCCCAGCAGTGCCCAGATCGCGAGGTCGGCGCCGTCGCAGGCCCGGTGCCACCCATCCGGCAGGCCCGGCCACAGGATCGGCGTCGCGTACGCGGCCAGGAAGACCACGGCGAGCGCGGTGGCTGGCCAGCCGGTCCGGCTCTCCCAGCGGGACAGCCTGGAACGGGGATCGTCGTCGTCAAGGTGGTCGGTCATGGCCCTGTCCAGCGGAAAGTCCCCGCGCGGGCTGCGGCAGGGCGTCACCGGAGCATAAGAGGCACCCTGTCGCGCCAGCATCCCCCGGAACGGCCTGGCTGCGGCAGCCCTACGGACAGCCCGGCCGGGCCGGCCTGGGACTGCCCCGCTGTGGCATTGACTTGGATCGCTGTTCTTTGGAACGCTGAACCTTCGTTCAGTCTACAAGGGAGACTCGCATGATCCGACGTGGCCTGCTCGCGGTGGCCGTGGCCGCCGGCCTGCTCGTGGCGACCGCCGCTCCGGCTGCCGCGCTGCCCGTTCACCTGAATGGTTACCAGTACAACCTCTACTACTACGCCGACTCCGCGCGCACGCAGATCGTCGGCGGCTACACCATTTTCTGTGACCGGAGCCGGGCCGACTTCGGCACGACCAGCCGGTACACCAGCGTCACCCAGATCAAGTGCGGCGTGATCGACTGACGGATGCCGCAGGACGGGCCCGGGATGTCCTGCTGTGCGGGACATCCCGGGCTTGTTGTCAGTAGACGGTCCAGCCGCCGTAGTCGGCCTCGTAGCCGGACGGGCAGTACGCGTACGCGGTGTAGTACTTTCGCTGACCCCAGCCTGGTCCGACCTCTGGCCCGGAGCTCATCGTCGTCGCCCCGGTGACGACGTGCGAGCAGTAGACGCGGGCCTGGATCGAGGTCGGCCAGGACAGATCGCAGGTGACCTTGTAGTAGCTGGTCAAGACGCGCTCGTCGAAACAGCCGTAGTAGGCCGCCTCCGCCGGGGCCGCGGCGGCGACCACGCCACCTGCCGTCAGGGCGATCACAGTGGCCAGGTGTCCCAGGCGTTTCATCGATTACCTCCCATGTGGACAGCATCTCGTGCGGAGAGCTTCCACCGCCTGGCTTACCACTGCCTTACCACTCCTCAGGCCCGGTGCCGGTTACCCGGTGAAGCCGGCGGTGATCCGGGTGAACTGCCACGGGTCCTGGGCGATGCCGGAGCAGTTCTCCTGGACTCCGCCGCCAGGGCAGGGCCGGTCGCGGTTCACGGACCAGAAGGCCAGCCGGGCGATGTGCTTGGAGTTGCCCCAGTCCCTGATGGCCGTCCAGGCCGCGATGCTGGTCATCTCCTGCTGGTCGCTGAGGCCGTTCATGCCGGAGATGCCGATCCGGGAGTACGCCACGGCGTCGCTCCAGCCGAATGCCGTCTTCAGCCGGTTCTTCAGGGCCTCGGCCGCGTTGATCGTGTCGGCCTGGATGTTCGAGGAACCGAAGTCGAACGGCATGATCGTGAACACGTCGATGTTGGCCTGGAGCGCGGCGGCCTGGTTGATCAGCCGGACGCCGTGCGAGGTCGGGCCGGAGGTCGCGGTGCCGAAGGTGACGATCGTCTTGATGCCGGGATTGTTCTGCTTCACGATCTTCAGGGCGCCGAGGATCCGGTCCTGCACGGTGTAGTTCTCGAACTCGTCGGTGTTCTCGATGTCGATGTCGATCGCCTTGAGCTTGTAGGCGTCGATCACCTGCTGGTACGCGGCTGCCAGCGCCTGCGGGCTCGAGCAGTTCGGGCCGAGCTTGTTGCCGCTCCACCCGCCGAAGGACGGCACGATGTCGCCCCCGGCCGCGCGGATCTCGTTGATCCGGGTCTGGTCGACGCCGCCGAGCAGCGGGCGCTGCCCGTCCCAGCCAGGGTTACACCCTCCGGTGGAGAGGATGAAGGCCATCGTGAACCACTTGACGCCGGTCGCGTTCATGATGGTCGCCGGCGAGGGCGGGTCACCCCAGCCGAAGTAGAGGTACGGGGCGGCCTGCCTGAAGGTACCGGGCGGCTGCGTCGTCGGGGGAGTGGTGGTCGGCGGGGTGGTGGTCGGGGGGACCGTCGTCGGGGGCTGCGTTGTGGGCGGCTGGGTCGTGGGCGGGGTACCGGGGCCGTCGAGGCTCACGTCGTCGGCGTTGTAGGTGCCCTGCGCGTACCAGCCGTGCAGGTAGATCTGGACGCTGGTCTGGCCGGCCGTGGTCGTGAACGACAGGCTCAGCTTGGCGTAGTTAGCGGCCGACGGGGTCCACGTTGACGCGCCGCCGGTCACCCCCAGGTACACATAGGAGCCCTTGACCCACGCCGAGAGGCTGTAGGCGGTGCTGGGCTGCACGGCGACGGTCTGCGTGCACTTGGCGATGTCCGAGCCGGACACGGCACCGGCCAGGGCCTTCGAGCCGCCGTGCACGGGACTGGACACGACAGAGCCGTTGCTGCACGACCAGCCGGAGAGGGTGCCGGTCTCGAAGCCGGGATTGCTGACCAGGTTGGCGGCGCTGGCGGGGCTGGAGACGGCCAGGGCGATGCCCGCTGCCGTCACCGCAGCGCCGATGGCCGCCAGAAGGCGGAGGCGCAGGTACATGGGACCCCTCACTCACTAATAGAAAACCTTACTAACTAAAAAGTGAGGGGAATCTATCGCCCCGCCCAGACCGGGATCAATATCCGCGAAGGGTGATGGCACGATGGTGAGGTATCCTCATAGTGAGTGAGGCTCACTATCTTGAGGGCGGGGGAAGTCGGTGCGGGAGAGGACGGGCACGCTCAGCCAGCTGCTGGAGCTGGTCTGGGCGCTCGGCGAGGACATGAGCGGCGCGCTGGCCCGCGACGGGCTGACCGTGTCGCGGGCTCACCTGCTCTGGGAGCTGGCGGCGCGTGGCCCGGTGACGCAGCGGGTGCTGGCCGACGCGATGAACGTCAGCGCCCGCACGATCACCGGCCTGGTCGACGGGCTGGCGCAGACCGGGTTCGTCACGAGGGAGCCGCACCCCGGCGACCGGCGCGCGACCCTGGTCACCTTCACCGCCAAGGGTTCCGCGATGGCGGAGTCGATGGTCAGCGGCCACGCGCAGCTGGCGGAGTTCCTGTTCGCAGGCATGCCGCGCCCGGTGTACGAGGCCTTCGCCGCCGGGCTCGACCACGTCATGGAGCGGCTGGCGGAGGCCGGCGCGGCGGGCAAGACAGAGGAGGCGAGGTCCCGATGATCATGAGGCTGGCGCGCAGGGCGATCCGGTTCGAGCTCCTGATGTGGCGCAGCCTGTACCGGTGGTGGATCGTCCGCCGCCCGTACGGGACGGAACACGGCGGCGAGCCGTTCAGCTACGCCACGGCCCTCACCCCGATCATGTGGGCCTTCATCGGTGTCAGCGCCGCCGAGATCCCCGCCGTACACCTGCTGCTGCCCTGGCAGGGAGTCCGGGTCGCCATGCTGATCATCGGGGTCTACGGCCTGACCTGGATGATCGGGCTGCTCGCCAGCCTGAAGACGCATCCGCACATCGTGGACGGCGAGGGCATGCGGCTGCGGTACGGCGGGTCGGTGGACATCACGATCCCGTGGACGGCGGTGGAGAAGATCGGGACGCGGATGCGCTCGGTCGAGAAGAGCCGCAGCGTCCAGCTCGACGGCGAACGCCTCGATCTCGTGATCTCCAGCCAGACCAATGTGGACGTCACCCTGCGCGAGCCCGTCGAAGTGCGGCTCCCGAAGGGGCCGGCCGTCATCACCGAGCTGCGGTTCTACGCCGACGACAACAGCGCGCTGGTCGCCAGGGCCCGCGAGCTGATCGGTCAGAGGAACCGGACGTAGGTCACGCCGTCCAGATCGTCGGCGTAGTAACGGGTCATCACGTAGTCGGCGGTGAAGCCCGCCGCCTCGTAGAACCGCCGCCCGCCGTCGTTGTCGACCGGGGTGTCCACCTGGACCGCGCGGGCTCCGGCCTCACGCAGCCAGGTACCGACCGCCCCGACGAGCGCGTCGGCGATGCCCTGGCGGCGGGCTGCCGGGTGCACAGCGAGGCCGTGGATCTGGCCGAACATGTTCCACCGGGCGAGGACAGCCGACACGTATCCGACGGGGCCGGCTTCGGTGCTGGCGACGAGTACCCGGCCGTCCTCGCTGGCCGCCAGCCGGGCGACGGCGCCGAGCTGGCCGTCGACGAAACGCGGCTCCCAGCCCAGCTCGGCGAGGATAGCGGCGACGGCGGGCTCGTGCTGGCCAGCCTCGTACGGCTCGATACGCATCCCGGCAGGTTACCGATGGGCCTGCCGTGAGCGGAGTCACGTGACGACCGAGCCGGATCCTCTAGCTGTAGTGCGCCGCTGGCACAGTGTTCCGGCTGCGTGGCACGACCATCGGCGTGCCGGTCTCCGGGTCCGGGATGATCCGGCACGGCAGCCCGAACAGCCCGTCGACCAGTTCGGCCGTGATGACCTCCTCCGGCGGTCCCTCGGCGGCGATCGTCCCGTCCGCAGCCAGCGCGATCACGTGCGTGGCGTACCGGGCGGCCTGGTTGAGGTCGTGCAGGACGGCAGCGATGGTCCGCCCGCCGGCGTGCAGCCGGGCGCACAGGTCGAGGATCTCGTACTGGTGGCCCAGGTCGAGGAACGTCGTCGGCTCGTCCAGCAGCAGGATCGAGGTCTCCTGGGCGAGGGCCATGGCCAGCCAGACCCGCTGGCGCTGCCCGCCGGACAGCTCGTCGACGAACCGGGCAGCCAGGTCGGTGACGCCGGTCTGGGCCAGCGCGGCGTTCACGGCCCGCTCGTCGGCGTCCGACCACTGGCGCAGCATGGTCTGGTGCGGGTACCGGCCCCGGGCGACCAGGTCGCCGACAGTGATGCCTTCCGGTGCCGTCGCGCTCTGTGCCAGCAGACCCAGCCGCCGGGCGACCTCCTTCGCGCCGTACGAGCTGATCGCCCGGCCGTCCAGGTACACGCTGCCCTGCTGTGTGCCCGTCACCCGGGCCAGCGCCTTGAGCAGTGTGGACTTGCCGCAGGCGTTCGGGCCGACGATCGCGGTGAAGGCGTCGTCCGGGAGGGACACCGTGAGGGAGCGCGCGACGATGTTCCCCGGGTAGCCGAGCGTCACGGATTCGGCCCGCAGGCGGCTGGCTGTCTGCACCGGCTTCTCCTCCATCGTGGTCATCGGTGGCTCCGGCGGCTGGTGGCGAGCATCCAGGCGAGGTAACAGCCGCCGAGTCCGGCGGTGAGGATGCCCACGGGGAGCGGCACGGGGCTGAACAGCCGCTGGGTGGCGACGTCGCAGCCGGCCAGCAGCAGCGCGCCCATCCCCGCGGCGGCGAACGGCCCCGGCCTGCCGCCGGTCAGGGGCCGGGTCAGGTGCGGGGCGGCGAAGGCGACGAAGGCGACCGGGCCGGCGATCGCGGTGGCCATCGCCGCCAGGCCCACCGACGTGCAGAGCAGCAGCAGGCGGCTGGCTTCGGCCCGTGCCCCGAGGACCTGGGCGGTGGTGTCGCCGAGTTCCAGGGCTCGCAGCCGGAAGGCGGCCACCGCGACGAGCGGCATCAGCACAGCCAGGGCGGCCGCCATCACGGTCACGTGGTCCCAGCCCCGGTTGTTCAGCCCGCCGACCAGCCACGACTGCGCGGCCATCGCGTCGTGGATGGGGGCCTTGCTGATCAGGTACGAGTTGAACGCTGTCAGCGCGGCCGTGGCGCCGACGCCGACCAGGACCAGGCGGGGGCCGGTGCCGCCGCGCCGGTAGGCGAGCAGGTACACGAGCAGCGAGGCGGCCGTCCCGCCGGCCAGCGCCCCGGCTCCGACCTGCATGAGGCTGTCCGCGCCGAGGATGAAGGACACGATGGCCCCGGTGGCCGAGCCGCTGGTGAAGCCGATGATGTCCGGGCTGACCAGCGGGTTGCGGGCCATGCCCTGGAGCAGGGCACCGCTGGCGCCGAGGGCGGCCCCGACGGTGAGGGCGGTGAGTGCTCTCGGCAGGCGCAGGGTCTCGATGATGAACTGCGGGCCCGGCTCGCCGTCGCCGGTGAGCACGGCGACGATCTCGTCGAGTGTGAGGTCCACTTCGCCCGTTCCGAGGGCCGTGACGGTGACCGCCGCGATCCCGGCCAGCAGGACGAACCCGGCCAGCACAGTGCGTGGCTTCAGCAGCAGTGCCACCGGGCCCAGCCGTACCGGCCAGCCGGTGACCGCACGCCGGTTCGCGTTGCGGCGCTTGGTGAGGACGGCGGTCACAGCGCGAGCCTGCGGCGGCGGCAGAGCGCGATGAAGACCGGGGCCCCGGCCAGCGCGGTGACCAGGCCCACCGCCAGCTCGGACGGCGCGGCAACCAGACGGCCGGCCACATCGGAGCCCAGGAGCAGCACCGGGGCGAGCAGCGCGGCGTACGGCAGCGCCCAGCGCAGGTCGGGCCCCGCCAGCAGCCGGGTGACGTGGGCGATGATCAGGCCGACGAACCCGATCGGGCCAGCCGCGGCCGTCGCGGCCCCGCACAGCAGGGTGATCGCCACGGCGGCCCAGAGCCGGGTACGGCCGGGGGCCGCGCCGAGGGCCCTGCCGGTCTCGTCGCCGAGGGCCAGCACGTTCAGCGGCCGGGCGACGAGCAGCGCGATCAGCACGCCGGCGCCGATGAACGGGGCGACCTGCTGGACGATCGTCATGTCGCGGCCGGCGATCGAGCCGACGTCCCAGTACCGGAAGGTCTGGAAGGCATCGGTGCGCTGGAGCAGCACCGCTGAGACGAAGGCGGCCAGCATGGCGCTGATCGCCGCTCCGGCCAGCACGATCCGGTCGGAGGCCACGGCACCGCGCCCGCCCCGGCCGAGCAGGTACGTCAGGCTGGCGGCCCCGGCGGCCCCGGCCAGGGCGAACCACACGTATCCGCTGAGCGCGGCCACCCCGGCGAAGGCGATCGCCGCGACGACGGCCGCCGAGGCGCCCAGGGTCACGCCGAGCAGGCCGGGATCGGCGAGCGGGTTGCGGGTCAGGGACTGCATCAGCACGCCGGCCATGCCGAGCCCGGTGCCGGCCAGCAGGCCGACGAGGGTGCGCGGTACGCGGTACTGCCTGATGACGGTGGCCTCGATCGAGCCGTCCGGCTGCCAGAGGGCCTGGAGGGTTTCGAGGGGGCTGATCTGGCGGGCGCCGAGCCAGACGCTCAGCACGCAGACCACCAGCAGCGCCACGGCGATCACCGCGAGCCCGCCGGCCCGGGACCAGGGAGTCCTGCCCACACGTACCTCCTCGTTGCCGCTGACGCGAGGCTCGGCCTTCCCCCGGGTGCGCGAATTAGGATAGCCTTGCCTAGCTTTCCTGGCTAGCGGCCGTCCGGCCAGCCGCCGACTACCGGAGGTGCATGTGCCGGTGGCACAGGGTGTTCTCGCCGAGGTCTTCGGCGGCCAGCGGCGCAGGGTGATCGCTGGCGCGGTCCTGGCGGCGGCGCACCAGGCCGGCGAGGCGGCGGTCCCGGTCCTGATCGGATGGACGATCGACCGGGCGGTGCGCGGCCCGGCTCTCACCGGGCTGGCCCAGGGCCTTGCGCTGCTGGCCGTGGTGTTCCTCGTCCTGTCGCTGAGCTTCCGTTTCGGGCTCCAGTCCAGTGAGAAGGCCGCGTTCCTCGCCGCGCACGACCTGCGGCTGCGGATGACCCGGCGGGTCCTCGGCCGGTACGGCTCCCCGGCCCGGCGGACCGGTGAACTGGTCAGTGTCGCGGCCGACGACACCCAGCGCGCCGCCGACCTCAACATCGTGATCCCGCGTGCGTTCTCGTCGCTCGTCGCACTGGCGGCCGGCGCGGTGGCCCTGCTGCGGATCTCCGTCCTGCTCGGAGTGGTCATCCTGGTCGCGACCCCGGTGCTGCTCGGCCTGGTGCACCTGCTGGGCAAGCCACTGGAGCGCCGCAGTCACCACCAGCAGGAACAGGCTGCCAGGGCCTCAGGCGTCGCGGTGGACCTGATCACCGGGGTGCGGGTGCTCAAGGGCATCGGCGCCGAGGAGCACGCCGCCGAGCGGTTCGCGGACACCAGCCGGGCCTCGCGGGACGCCGCTGTCCGCGCGGCCCGTGCCCAGGCCTGGCTGGAGGGCGCGATGCTCACCGCCACCGGCCTGCTGCTCGCGGTGATCGCCGTGGTGGGCGGGCGGCTCGCGGCCACCGGCCAGATCAGCATCGGTGACCTCGTCGCGGCCGTCGGCCTGGCCCAGTTCCTCGTCTGGCCGCTGTCCTCACTGGCCTGGGCCGGGGGCCAGGTCGCTGCCGCCCGGGCGTCCGCCGCCCGCGTCCAGGCCGTTGTCTTTTCTTCTGGTACCAGCGACGAGGTGGCCACACCCGCAGCCGCTGGCCCCGGGACAGGGCACCTCGTCCTGACCGGCGTCGAGCACGGCACCCTGCGCGGGGTCAGCCTCACCGTCCCGGCCGGGCAGATCACAGCGATCGTCGCCCCCGACCCGGCCGACGCCTCGGCCCTGCTGGACTGCCTGGCCAGCGAGGCCGTACCGGACGGCGGCACGATCACCCTCGGCGGGACGAGCCTGGCCACACTGGACCCCGGAGCCGTCCGGGTACACGTCCGGGTCAGCGCTCACGAGGCCGACCTGTTCACCGGCACGATCGCCAGCAACATCCGCGCTGCGGCGGCCAGTGAGGACGCCGTGCGCACCGCGATCAGCGCGGCCCAGGCGGACAGCGTCGCGGCGGCCCTGCCGGAGGGCTTCGACACCGAGATCACCGAACGCGGGATGTCGCTGTCCGGCGGGCAGCGGCAGCGGATCGCGCTCGCCAGGGCACTGGCGACCGAGGCACCCGTACTCGTCCTGCACGAGCCGGTCACCGCCGTCGACTCGCTGACCGAGGCGGCGATCGCCTCCGCACTGCCAGCCGCGCGCGCCGGCCGGGCCACTGTCCTGGTCACCACCAGCCCGGCCCTGCTAGAGACCGCCGCCCAGGTCGTGTACCTACGCGACGGCCAGGTCGCGGGCCTCGGCAGCCACGAACACCTGCTGGGCGCCGACGACGGCTACCGTGCCGCCGTGCTCGCGTAGCCGTACCCCCACCGAGGACACACATGGCCACCAGACAGCTCCTTCCCGTCGCCACCGACGCGCAGACCTGGTCGCTGGCCCGGCGGCTGCTGCGCCCGCACCGCTGGTACGCCGTCGCCACGGGCGTCGTCCTGCTGGCCGGTACCGGGGCCGGGCTGCTCGCCGCCCCCGTGCTCGGTGAGATCGTCGACCGCGTGATCGGCGGGCGGACCGCCACGGACCCGGCGAGCGCCTTCGCCGGTCCGGCCCTGCTGCTGGCCGTCGTGGCCGTGGCGCACGGTGCCGGTACGGCGGCCGGCACGGCGATGGTGGCCCGGCTGGGCGAGTACGCGCTGGCCGGGCTGCGTGAGCTGTTCCTCCGCCGGGCGCTGGGCCTGCCGCTGGCCCGGATCGAGGCGGCTGGCGCCGGCGACCTCACGGCCCGCGCGTCCCGGGACGTGTCAGCCGTCGCCGACGCGATCCGGTACGCGCTGCCGACCCTGATCCGCTCCGCCCTCACCATCGTGCTGACCCTGGTCGCCCTGGCAGTACTGGACTGGCGGTTCCTGCTCGCGGCGCTGCTGGCCACGCCGATCCAGTTCCACACCGTCCGGTGGTACACCCGGACGGCCGGGCCGGTCTACGCCGAGGGCCGGATCGCCACCGGTGCCCAGCAGCAGCAGCTCCTCGACACCTACGCCGGCGCGCCCACCGTGCGCTCGTTCAGCCTCGAAGCCGGCCACCTCGACCTGGTCCGGAACCGCTCGGCGGAGGCCACGACGGTGGCGCTGCGCGGCATCGGCCTGCTGAGCAGGTTCTTCAACCGGCTCAACATCGCGGAGTTCGTCGCGCTGAGCGGCGTGCTGGCCTTGGCCTGCCTGCTCATTCCCAGCAACTCCGCCACCGCAGGCACAGCCACCGCAGCCGCGCTGTACCTGCACAACCTGTTCAACCCGGTGAACGCGGCACTGGGCCTCGCCGACTTCGTCCAGGTGGCCCGCGCTGCCCTGCGCCGGCTGGCGGGCATCGCCGTCCTCGCCGAGGAACAGCAGGCCGCCAGTACCAGCGAGCCAGCGGACGCCGCCGTCACGGTCAAGGGCGTGAGCTTCGGCTACCGCGAGGGCCACACCGTACTGCACGACGTGAGCCTGCGCATCGAGCCCGGCGAGCGGGTGGCACTGGTCGGCACCAGCGGGGCGGGCAAGACCACACTGGCCGCGCTGATCTGCGGAGTGCACCCCCCGGCCTCGGGCCTGGTCGAACTCGGCGGCACAGACGTGTCCACTATGGACGCGTCCACGCTCCGCCGGCACGTGGTCCTGATCAGCCAGGAGGTGCACGTCTTCGCTGGCCCCCTGCACGAGGACCTTCGCCTGGCCCGGCCGGACGCTACCGCCGAGGACCTCACCGCGGCGCTCGACCGGGCCGGCGCGGGCGCGTGGGCCCGAGCCCTGCCCGACGGACTGGACACCGTGGTGGGCGACGGCGGGCACCGGCTGACCGCCGCGCAGTCACAGCAGGTCGCGCTGGCCCGGCTGATCCTGGCCGACCCGCCGGTCGTGATCCTGGACGAGGCCACGGCCGACGCCGGCAGCGCCGGGGCACGCGAACTCGAACAGGCCGCCGCCGAGGCGCTCCGTGGCCGCACGGCGCTGGTCGTCGCCCACCGGCTCAGCCAGGCCGCGACCGCCGACCGCGTGGTGCTGCTCGAAGCCGGCCGGATCGCGGAGGAAGGCCGGCACGAGGACCTGGTGGCCTCCGGTGGCCGGTACGCCAGGCTGTGGGAGACCTGGTCCCGCCAGCGCGGCTGACGCGACGACCCCTTCGCTATAGTCGCCTCATGCTGGAGGAGGGCAGGACTTCGCCTGCGGCCGGCGCCACGGCCGGGCGGCTGCCGCTGGCGGCTCAGCTGACCGGCGCGGACAGCCGTGTCCTGTTGTTCGGCATCACGCCGCCGCGCCGGAGCGCCTCGCCGGACGAGGTCAGGGAGATCGCAGCCAGGACGATCGCCCGGCTGGCTCCGCTCCACGTCGATGGACTGGTGCTCTACGACATCGACGACGAGCAGGACCGCAACCCTGACGAGAGACCGTTTCCCTATCTGCCGACCCTGGACCCGGCAGTGTTCCACTCCGAGTACCTGACCGGCTGGGACGGGCCGGTCGTGGTCTACCGGTGCGTGAGCAAGTATCCCGAGGGCGACCTGCGGTCCTGGCTGCGAGGCGCGGACACGGAACGGGTTCTGAGTGTCTTCGTGGGCGCGTCTTCGAGCCAGAAGACGGTGCACACGGGCCTCCGGCGCGCTCAGGAGCTGCGGCAGGAGATCCGGCCGGACCTGCTTCTCGGCGGAGTGGCGATCACCGAGCGGCACGTGCGCGGCGGGGACGAGCATCTGCGCATCGCGGGCAAGCAGGCGCAGGGGTGCGCCTTCTTCATCTCGCAGGTGATCTACGACGTCGACGCGACGAAGAGCCTGGTCTCGGACTATTACTACGCCTGCCTGGAGCGCGGGGTGGCGCCGCGTCCGATCCTGTTCACCCTGTCGGTCTGCGGGTCGCTGAAGACGCTGGCGTTTCTGGAGTGGCTCGGAGTCAGGATTCCGAGCTGGCTGAAGAACGCGCTCCGGCACGCGCCTGATCCGCTCGCCGAGTCCTACGACTACTGCGTCACGGCGGCTGGGGAGCTGAGCGCGTTCTGCCGGCGCCTGGGGATGCCGTTCGGGTTCAACGTGGAGAGCGTGTCGATCCGGAAGGTGGAGATCGAGGCGTCGATAGAACTCGCCGGCCGGGTGCGCGCCCTGCTCGACCACGAGGACGCCTGAGAAGCCAGCCCCAGCGGGAGACCCCGCCGGGGCTGTCGCGTCTGCCTGCCTCAGGTCAGTTCATGGCCTCGGCCAGGCTGCGCGGGCGCAGGTCGGTCCAGTTCGCCTCGACGTAGGCCACGCAGGCCTCCTTGCTGTCCGGCCCGGACACCTGGGCCCAGCCACCGGGCACCGCGGCGAAGACCGGCCACAGCGAGTGCTGGCCCTCGTCGTTCACCAGGACGAGGAACTGGCCTTCGGCGTCGTCGAACGGGTTGGTGCTCATGCGGATTCCTTCTCCTCGTTGGTGAGCTTGCTGATGGCCTGAGCTGGCGCGGAAACCGCGCGCTCGATGAGCTGGTGGAGGCTGTCCGCCAGGTTCCTGGCGGCTGCCGGGCCGAGCAGGCCTGTGGCGTAGCCGAGGTAGCACTCCACCGGGCCGGTACCGCGCGGCTGGTAGAAGCTGAGTGCCAGGTCGGCGTGCACGGCCCCGGTGGGTACCGAGCCGAGCGTCCCGAGCCCGCCCTCCAGCGTGGAGATCTCCGGCTGCTCGTGGTGCACGACCATGAGCTGCGGCCCGCTCTCCGGCAGCCCGGTGGCCGCAGCCACGTCCCCGTACGGGAGTTCCTGGGCGTCCAGCGCGCCCAGCGTGACCTCGCGGACCCTGGCCAGCAGGTCCTCGAAGGCCGGGTCGCCGTCGAGGCGGGTCCGCAGGACGAGGGTGTTGGCGAAGCCGCCGATCAGGCCGGCCAGCCGGTCGTCGTTCCGCCCGGCCACGAGCGTGCCGACCGGCAGGTCCTCCCCGGCTCCGTGCTGGTGCAGGAGCACGCTGAACGCGGCGTGCAGCACCATGTACATGCTCGTGCCGGTGCGGCTGGCCAGCTCGGTGATCGCCTCGTGCAGTGCGGGGCTGAGCACGAAGCCCTCGTACGCCCCGCTCTTGCCGGGCTCTCCCGAGCCGGGAAGCGTGACGGCACGCGGCATGCCGGCGAGTGCCTTCTGCCAGTGGCCGAGCTGCCGGCTGTACTCGCTGCCCGGGTTCATCGGGTCGCCCAGTACGTCCCAGGCCCAGCGGGTGTAGTCGGAGTACGTCACCGGCAGCGGTGTCCACTCTGGAGCGTCGCCCGTGGCCCGGAGCGCGTATGCCTCGGACAGTTCCCGCAGCAGCGGGACGACTGACCACTCGTCCACGGCCAGGTAGTGCATGCGGAGCAGGAGGGCTTGCGTGCCGGTACCGTCCGACAGGAGCGTGACGCGCAGTGGTGCCTCGGTTGCCAGGGCGGGGGACTCTGCCGCCAGTACAGTCAAACGCTCTTCAAGGTTTTCGCACTGCTCGGTCTCCAGCACAGGGCCGGTGACCAGAGCCCTCGACGAGTCCGTGAACGCTGTGCGCAGCGGCTCGTGGCGCGCCACGACGTCGGCCAGCGCCCGGGTCAGCACCCCTTCCCTGAGCCCGCCTTCCGACCGCAGCACCAGGGCGTGGTCGAAGCCGGGACGGTCCTGATACGACGACCACCGGTCGCGCTGGACCGGCGCGAGCGCCACAGCGAACCGGCCGGCGGCGGTCAGGGCCGGGCGGTCCAGGACAGTGCCGCCCAGCCGCGTGGCCAGGCCCGCGACCGTCGGGGCGTCGAACACGTCCCGGATCGCCAGCTGCACGCCCAGCTGGGAGCGCAGGCGGCCCGTCAGGAGCATCGCGGACATGGAGTGCCCGCCGAGCAGGAAGAAGTTGTCGTGGATGCCGACCTCGGGCAGGCCGAGGATGTCCGCGAACAGCTCGGCCAGCACCCGCTCGGCAGTGGTGCGCGGCGTGGCGTCGCCAGTCATCGCCGACCAGTCCGGCGCGGGCAGTGCCCGGCGGTCCAGCTTGCCGTTCGGGGTGAGCGGCAGCGGGCCGTCCAGCGGGACGAGCAGCGCGGGCACCATGTACTCCGGCACCTGCGCCGCCACATGGTCGCGCACCTCCGTCAGGCCCGTGCCTGACGGGACGACCACGTACCCGGCCAGCCTCGTCACTCCGGCGCTCGTCTCGGCGATCACCGCTGCCTGGCTGACAGCGGGATGGCTGGTCAGCGCGGCCTCGATCTCGCCGAGCTCGATCCGGAAGCCCCGGATCTTGACCTGGTTGTCCACCCGGCCGAAGAAGTCCAGGTTGCCGTCCCGGCGCCAGCGAGCCCGGTCACCCGTGCGGTACATGCGCGCGCCGTCGTGGCCGAACGGGTCGGCGATGAACCGCTCCGAGGTCAGGCCGGTCCGGCCCAGGTACCCCAGGGCCAGGCCACGGCCGGAGACGTACAGCTCGCCGACCACGCCGGGCGGTACGGGACGCAGGTACTCGTCCAGCACGTAGCACCGGGTGTTCGGGTCCGGCTTGCCGATCGGCACGGCACCCCGCCAGCCCGGTTCGGCGTGCCACAGTGTCGAGTTGACCGTGGCCTCGGTCAGGCCGTACGCCGCGATCAGGTTCACCCGGGCCCCGTGCCGGCGGAACAGCTCCGGCGGCACGGTCTCGGTACCGACCAGGATCGTCGACCCGGCAGGCAGCTCGCACTCCTCCGGCAGCGCCGCGACCAGCGACGGCGGCAGGATCATGTGGCTGATCTGGTGCGCCTCCAGGAAATCGGTCAGCTGGGGACCGGCCACCCTGGCCTCGTCGGTGACCAGCACGAGGCTGCCGCCGTGGCACAGGGCCATGCACAGCTCGAAGACCACCACGTCGAAGCCGATCGAGGCGAACTGGAGCACCCGTGCGTCGCGGTGCAGGCCCATCCGGTCCACGGCCGTGGCCACCAGGCTGGAGATGCCCTCGTGCGGCACGACCACGCCCTTCGGCCTGCCTGTGGAGCCGGAGGTGTAGATGACGTAGGCGGGCTGGTCCAGGCCAGCAGGTCCGGTGCCCAGGGTGCCATCGTCCAGAGTGGACAGCAGGTCGGCCGCCTCGTCGAGCAGCACCAGCGGGGCCGCGTCCGGGACCTTCTCCGCGACGGCCCCGGTCGCCACCACCACAGCGGCAGCCGCGTCACTGATCATGTACGCCAGCCGGTCGGCCGGGTGCGCGAGGTCCAGCGGGAGGAAAGCCGCGCCGAGCTTCAGGCTGGCCAGGATCGCGGCCACCATGTCGAACGACCTCGGTACCGCCACGCCGGCCACCGACCCGGCCGTCACGCCCCGCTGGGCGAGCAGGCGGGCGATCCGGTTCGACCGGGCCTCCAGTTCCGCGTAGGTGTGCTCGCGGCCGTGGTCCACGACGGCGACAGCCTCGGGCCGCTCCGCCAGGCGAGCCGCGAACAGCTCGGTGAACGTGGCCTCGTCCACGGCACGGGGACCGTGGTTGAAGCCCTCCGTCACCAGGCCGAACTCGTCCACGGTGCACACGTCCACGCTGCTGACCGGCTGGTCCGGCCGCGCGGCCACCGCGTCCATCAGCGTCATCAGGCGGCGGCTGATCTGCTCGGCGGTGCCGGCCTCGAACAGCTCGGTGGCGTAGCTCAGGTGCAGGTCCAGCCCCTCGGGGCCCTCGGTGAACCGGAACACCAGGTCGAACTTCGCCGTGCCGCTCTCGTAGGGCAGGAACTCCGCCGGGACCCCGCCCAGCGCCAGCGACTCCTCGACCCGGTTGTGGTACCCGGTCATCACCTGGAACAGCGGGTTGCGGGCCAGCGAGCGCGCCGGGTTCAGCCGCTCCACGACCGCCTCGAACGGAACCTCGGCGTTGGAGAACGCCGCGAGCCCGGCAGCGCGGACCCGTCCGGCCAGCTCGGTGAACGTCGGGTCGCCGGACACATCCGTGCGCAGCACGAGCGTGTTGACGAAGAAGCCCACCAGGTCGTCGAGCGCGGCATCCGTACGGCCGGCGATCGGCGCGCCGATCGGGATGTCCGTGCCCGCGCCCATCCGGTGCAGCAGGGCCGCGACGGCCGCGTGGACGAGCATGAACATGCTCGCGCCCGTCGCCTGGCTCAGGTTCCGCAGCGCGGCGTGCGTCTCCGGGCTGACCCGGGTGCCGATGTCGGCCCCGGTGAAGGCCGGCCGGGCCGGGCGCGGCCAGTCCGAGGGAAGAGTGACTTCCTCCGGAGCGCCTGCGAGAGTCTGCTCCCAGAACGCCAGCTGCTGCGCCGCGACGCTGCTGCGGTCAGCCGGGTCACCGAGCAGTTCCCGCTGCCAGAGGGTGTAGTCGGCGTACTGCACCGGCAGCGGCTTCCACGCTGGGGCCACACCGGCCAGCCGGGCCTCGCAGGCCTCCGCCAGATCCCGCAGGAACGGCCGGTCCGACCACTCGTCCGTCGTGATGTGGTGCAGAAGCAGAACCAGGATGTACGCGCCGCCGGAACGCACCAGCGTCGCCCGCAACGGCAGCTCCGTGAGCAGGTCGAACGGCCGGGCGATCAGCGCCTCGACCAGCCCCGGCTCGTCGTCCCTGACTTCGAGCAGCTCCGGCAGCTCAGCCACCGGCACAACGCGCTGGGCCGGCTCGCCACCGTCCACAGTGAACAGAGTCCGCAGTGCCTCGTGCCGCCCGGCCACGTCGGCCAGCGCCAGCCCGAGCGCCGATGCGTCCACGTCACCGTCCAGCCGCATCACCAGCGGGAAGTTGTACGCCGCCGACGTGTGCTCCATGTTCTGGATCACCCACAGCCGCTGCTGCGCGTGCGACAACGGGATCCGCTCCGGGCGCTCCCAGGCGGCCAGTACCGGCCGCACCGGCCCGCTGGACTGTCCGGCCCGCGCGGCCAGCCCGGCCGGGGTCGGCGCCTCGAACAGGTCCCGGATGGACAGCTCCACGCCGAGTTCCGCCCTGATCCGGCTGATCAGCCGGGTGGCCAGCAGCGAGTGCCCGCCCAGGTCGAAGAAGTTGCCGTCGGCACCGGCCGTACCCTCCGCCAGGCCCAGCGCCTGGTCGAACAGCGCGCACAGCGCCGCCTCGGCCTCGGTCTCCGGCGCACGGCGGGTGGCCGGGCCGGACTGCTCCGGCGCGG
Source organism: Longispora albida DSM 44784 (assembly GCF_000379825.1). Lineage (GTDB taxonomy): Bacteria > Actinomycetota > Actinomycetes > Mycobacteriales > Micromonosporaceae > Longispora > Longispora albida. The sequence goes on along the minus strand of NZ_KB903814.1, from coordinate 533,803 downwards.
GCAGGGCCGCCACGTCCAGCTTGCCGTTGACGGTCAGCGGCAGGGTGTCCACGGGCATGAAGACCGAGGGAACCATGTACCCGGGCAGCGTGACCTTGAGGAAGTCCCGCAACTCGGCCAGCACACCCTCGGCGCACACCACGTAGGCGGCGAGCCTCCTGTTCCCGCCCGTGCCCGTCGCGATCACGGCCGCGTGGGTCACGCCGGGGTGCTCGCTGATCGCCGAGGCGATCTCTCCTAGCTCCACCCGGTACCCGCGGATCTTCACCTGGTCGTCGGTCCGGCCCAGGAAGTCGATGATCCCGGTCTGTGCCCGCTGCACCACGAGGTCACCCGTGCGGTACATGCGGTCGCCCGGCTTGCCGAACGGGTCGGCCACGAAGCGCTCAGCCGTCAGCCCCGCCCGGTCGTGGTAGCCACGTGCCAGGCCGATGCCCGCGACGTACAGCTCACCCGGGCAGCCCGGCGGCACCGGGCGCAGCGTGGCGTCCAGCACGTAGGCGCGGGTGTTCCAGATCGGGCGTCCCACGGTCGGCGTGGCACTGTCCATCGTGGACGCACCGAGCGTGTTGATCGTGTACTCGGTCGGCCCGTACAGGTTGTAGCCGTACGTGCCCTCGGTGTCCCGCAACGGATTCCACACTGTGTCCGGCACGGCCTCGCCGCCGAGGAGTACCAGCGGCGGGACGTGCCCGGCCAGCAGGCCCTCCTCGATCAGGAGCTGCGCGTACGTCGGCGTCACGTTCACGACGTCGATCAGGTGCGTGTCGCAGTAGGCAACCAGAGCCTCAGCGTCCCGCCGCAGCTGCTCGTCACAGACGTGCACCTCGTGGCCCTCGACGAGCCACAGCAGCTCCTCCCAGGACATGTCGAAGGCGAAGGAGACCGTGTGCGCGATTCTTAGCCGCCGCCCGCCCGCCGACCCGATCGCGGGCGCGAAGATGTTCACCTGGTGGTTGAGCTGCATGTTCGTCAGGCCCCGGTACGGGGTCACCACGCCCTTGGGCCGCCCGGTGGAGCCCGAGGTGTAGATGACGTACGCCGGGTGCTCCAGCCGCTCCGGCGTGCCCGGCGCGAAGCCACGCAGCTCTCCGGCCTCGACCCGGGTAGCTGGCAGCGCGGCCAGCTCGGCCAGTACCTCCGGCGCGTCCAGGCAGATCGCGTCCGGGGTCAGCCGGACGCCGCCCGCCGAGAGCACGCACAGCGGCCCGGTGTCGGCGATCATGTCGCGCAGCCGGTCGGCCGGGTGGTCGAGGTCCAGCGGGAGGTACGCCGCGCCGGTCCGGAGCACGGCGAACAGGGCCACGACCATCTCCACCGAGCGAGGCAGAGCCAGCGCGACGACCCCCTCCGGCCCGGCACCCCGGGCCAGCAGGAACCGTGCCAGGCGGCTGATCTCCGAGTCCAGCTCGGCGTAGCTGAGCCGCCGCTCACCGAAGACCAGCGCCACGTCCTCCGGCGTGCGCGCGGCCTGCTCGGTGAGCATCTCCGCGACGGTCACGTCCGGTACCGGATGCGCGCCGGAGTCCCAGCCAGCGCCCAGCGCCGCCCGCTCCTCGTCCAGCAGCAGGTCCACACTGCCCGCCGGGGCGTCCCAGTGGCCGGCCAGCCGCTCCAGCAGCGTCGTGTACCGGCGCAGGATCACCTCGGCCTGCTCCGCGCCGATCAGGTCGGCCCGGTAGGACAGGGTGACGGCCAGCTCGGACTGCGGCGTCACGATCATGGTGAGCGGGTAGTGCGTGGAGTCGATGTTGGTGACAGCGGTGATGCCGTGCTGCTCGCACATCGCGGTCATCCGGTCCTCGCCGCCGCCCGGCCGGAGCACGAACAGCGTGTCGAACAGCGTCCGGTGCGAGGTCTGCGACTGCACGTCAGCCAGGCCCAGGTACTCGTGCGCCATCAGAGCCGTGCGCTCGTCCTGGAGCCGGCGAGCCAGCGTTGCCACGCTCTCCGCCGCGCGCAGCGCCACCCGCGTCGGCACGGTGTTGAGGAACATGCCGATCGTGGACTCCACGTCGGCGACCTCCTCCGGCCGCCCGGCCACCGCCGAGCCGAAGACCACGTCCTCGCGGCCCAGCAGGGTGGACAGCACCATCGCCCACGCGGCGTTCAGCAGCGGGTTGAGGGTGAGCCCCTGCCGGCGTACCAGCTCACGCAGCCGGTCGCTGAGGCGCAGCGGGAGTTCCACGCCGATGTTGACCGGCACGGCACCCTGGCCGCCACGCGCGGGGCCGGCCACCAGCGAAGGCTCGGCGAGTCCGCTCAGGGCGGTACGCCAGGCGTCCAGTGCCGCCTGCCGGTCCTGCCTGCCGAGCCAGGCGAGGTAGTCGCCGTAGCTGCCCGGCTGGTCCAGGCCGGTGGCGTCGCCGGAGCGCGCGTACAGCTCGAACAGCTGCTCCAGGAACAGCCAGGCCGACCAGCCGTCCCAGGCGATCAGGTGGCTGCTCACCACGAGCCGGTCGTGCCCGTCGCCGAGGCGCACCACCGTGAGGCGGCACAGCGGCGGCGCGGCCAGGTCGAACCGCCGGGTCCGGTCGGCGGCGAGGAAGGCCGCCAGCTGGGTCTCCTGCCTGGCGGCGTCCACCCCGGTCAGGTCCAGTTCCTCGATCGGCATCCTCGGGGCGCGGCAGACGAACTGCACCGGCTGCCCGGCACCCTCGCTGGTGAAACCGGCCCGCAGGCTCGGATTGCGCTCCAGCAGGCTCGCGCTGGCCAGGGCCAGCCGGTCCAGGTCCAGCCGGTGGTCGAAGTCGAAAGTGGACTGTGCTGTGTAGACGTCCAGGTCGCCGCTGTCGTAGCTGGCGTGGAAGTACAGGCCTTCCTGGAGCGGGGACAGCGGCCAGATCTGGTCGACGGGCTGCCCGGCGGCCCGCTCGACCTGGGCGGTCTCCGCCTCGGTGAGCGTGAACGCCTCGGCGGCCACGTGCCCGGTGGCGGCAGGCCCCTCGCCGGCCGCGAGGGCCAGCGCCGCCGGGGTCCGGTGCACGAACACGTCTCGCGGGCTGAGCGCCAGCCCGGCTTTGCGTGCCCGGCTGGACACCGCGATGGACAGGATGCTGTCGCCGCCCAGGACGAAGAAGTCCTCCTCCGGGCCGGCTTCCACGCCGAGTACCTCGGCGAAGATCGCGCACAGGGTTTCCTCGTCCGCGCCGCTGGCCGCCCGGCCCGCGCCGGACGTCCGCTCGGGGACCGGCAGGGCCGCGCGGTCGAGCTTGCCTGCCGGGTTCAGCGGCAGGGCCTCCAGCACGACGAAGTACTGCGGGACCACGGCGGCGGGAAGCTTCCGCGTGGCGGCGGCTCGCAGCTCACCGCTTTCCAGAACAACACCATTCAGCGGTACCACGTAAGCGGCGAGCTGCCCCGCCACCACGGCGACCACGACCTCGGCGACGCCCGGCTCCGCGCCGAGTACCGCCTCGATCTCGCCCAGCTCGATCCGGTTGCCCCGGACCTTGGCCTGGTGGTCGGTGCGGCCCAGGTAGGTCAGCACCCCGTCGGCGGTGTGGCTGACCAGGTCACCCGTGCGGTACATCCGCTCGCCGGGCGCACCGAACGGGTCGGCCGTGAACCGCTCGGCTGTCGCGCCGGCCCGGCCGTGGTACCCGCGCGCCAGCTGCCCGCCCGCGACATACAGCTCACCGGGCACCCCGGCTGGCACGGGCCGCAGGCCGGAGTCGAGCACGTAGAGCCGGGTACCGTCCACCGCCCGGCCGATCGGCACCGTGCCGCCCGTACCGGCCTGCGCCTGCCAGGACGTGACCTGGATGGTGGCCTCGGTCGGGCCGTACACGTTGAACAGCGGCACGCCGGTCTTCGCCAGCCACCGGTCAGCGATCTGGGCGGTCAGCGCCTCGCCGCCGCTGAACGCCCGGCGCAGGCTCAGCCACCACGCGTCCCCGCCGGTGTTGGCCTCGTCGAGCAGCGCCCGGTACAGGGAGGGCACCAGGTCGATGGTGGTGACCTGTTCCCGCTCGATGAGCGCGGCGAGGTACGCCGGATCGGCCTGCCCGCCCGGCCTGGCCACCACGACCGTCCCGCCGCTGATCAGCGGGGCGAAGATCTCCTGGGCTGCCGGGTCGAAGCTCGCCGAGTACTGGTGCAGCACCCGCTCGCCCGGCCCGAAGCCGAACCGGTCAGCGACCCAGGCCAGCTGCCCGATCAGGGCACTGTGCGTGACCAGCACGCCCTTCGGCCGGCCCGTCGATCCGGAGGTGTACATCAGGTACGCGAGACTGCCGGCCACCGGGCTCGGCAGTGAACGCCCGCCGCACTGCGAGGAGACAGCCTCCTCGAACGCGACAACAGCGCAGTCACCCGCGACCGGCAGCCTGTTGCCCTCAGTAGTCAGCAGGAACCGGGCACCCGAGTCGGCCAGCATGTAACTGATCCGCTCGGCCGGGTACTCCGGGTCGACCGGCAGGTACGCCGCACCCGAGCCCAGCACGCCGAGCAGCCCGGCGATCAGCCGCGCCGACCTGGGGATCGCCACAGCCACGACATCCTCGGGGCCGGCTCCCTGAGCCACCAGGTACGCCGCGATCCGGTCGGCCTGCCGGCTGAGCTCGGCATAGCTGAGCTGCTCCGCGCCGTCCACGATCGCCACAGCCTGGGGCGTGAGCGCCGCTTGGGCGGCGACCGCCTGGGGGATGGTCAGATCCGGCGTTGTGGCGTCCGCGCCGATCAGCCCGGCCGCTGCGGCATCGGCCTGTTCCGGGGTGACCAGGTCCAGCCGACCTGCCAGTTCCTCGGGCTCGGCGGTGAAGCGCGCCAGGAGCTGGGGCAGCCACTCGCTGATCCGCGTGGCAAGGCTCGTGGTGACCCGGGTGGGGTCGTAGCGGACCTCCAGCCGGAGGCTGTCCCCGGGCAGCGCGACGACGGCGAGCGGGTAGTGCCCGGTCTCCACGAACTCGATGTCCGCGATCTCCACCGTGCCGGACGGGTCGCGCAGCGCCTCCGGTACGGGATAGTTCTCCATCACCAGCAGCGTGTCGAACAGCTCACCGGCGCCGGTCAGCCGCTGGAGCTCGCCCAGCCCGACGTGCTGGTGGTCCAGCAGCACAGCCTGGGAGGCCTGTACTTCCTCGCAGATCCCGGCCAGCGTCTGACCAGGCCGGACCCGCACCCGTACCGGCAGCGAGTTGATGAACAGGCCCACCATCGAGTCCAGGCCGGGCAGGTCGGCCCCGCGTCCCGACACGGTGGTACCGAACACCACGTCGTCGCTGCCGGTGAGGCGGCTCAGCAGCACGCCCCACGCGGTGTTCAGTACCGCGCCCAGGGTCAGGCCGCGTTCCCGTGCTCGGGCGGCCAGTGCCGCTGTCGCCTCAGGAGAGAGTCCAGTGTGGACAGCCTCGGTGGCCAGCTGCACGCCAGAGCCGGCCGGCCCGAGCAGCAGCGTCGGCTCGGTGACCCCGTCGAGCGCCTGCGCCCAGGCTTCCTTCGCGGCGGCGTGGTCACGCCCGGCCAGCCAGCCGAAGTAGTCGCCGTACGGCGTCGCGGCGGGCAGGGCCGCCGGAGTGCCGTAGCTGGCGAGCAGGTCGGTCAGCATCACCGGTACCGACCAGCCGTCGGCGATGATGTGGTGCAGGGTCAGCACGAGGTGGCAGGTGTCCTCGCCCCGGACCAGGGCCGCCCGGATCAGCGGGGCGCCGGCCAGGTCGAACCGGGTGGCCCGCTCGCGCTCGGCCACCACGGCGACCGGCTCGGCGCTCTCGCGCCACGGCACGGTGACCGATGCCGCGATCACCTGCACGAGGCGGCCGGGACTGAGCTGGCGGAAGCTGGCCCGCAGCGCCTCGTGGCGGCGGGTGATGGCCTGCACGGCCTCGCGCAGCGCGGCGGAGTCCACCGGCCCGCGCAGTTCGATGATCTGCTGCACGACGTAGGCGTCGGGGGACTGCTCGTCGGCGAAGGCGTGGAAGTACAGGCCCTTCTGGAGTTCGGTAAGCGGCAGGAGTGCCGCCGGGCCGCTCGCGGTCAGCTCGTCGGTCTCGGCCTGGCTGAGCTGGACCAGCGGGAAGTCCGAGGGCGTGTGCCCGCCGCCCGCGCCAGTCGCCAGGGCGCTCAGCGCGCCGACGAACAGGCCGGCCAGAGTGTCCACATCGGACGTCACTCCGGCGGGCCAGGAGAACTCCACCGCGAGCCGGGGCCCGCCGGCCTCCTCGTGCACGATCGCGTTGATCTCCAGCGCGTGACTGAGCGGCATGCCCGGGTCGCGGCCGTAGCCGAGCGGCCCGGCGGCCGGGTCCGCAGACCAGTCTCCGGTGCCGCCAGTGAATCGGCCCAGGTAGTTGAAAAGCACTTCAGGTGTACTGGTGCCAGCAAGCGCCGCCGTGCCGTAGCGCAGCAGCCCGTAGCCGATCCCGCTGCCCGGGCACGCCCGCAGCTGTTCCTTGACCTGCTTGACGGCGGAGTCGAGGTCCGAAGTGGAGACCGGGCCGATCGCGACCGGGTACATGCTGGTGAACCAGCCCACCGTGCGGCTCAGGTCGGTGTCGCCGATCAGTTCCTCGTCACGCCCGTGGCTTTCGAGGTCGACCAGCAGCCCAGCACCGGGCCGCCACTGCTCGAAGGCGAGTGCCAGGCCGGTGAGCAGCACATCGTTGACCGTGCCGTGGTAGGCGGCCGGCACCTGGCCGAGCAGCGGCGCGGTGTGCGCGGCAGGCAGGTACACGGTCAGCGACCGGCTGGTCGAAGCGGTGTCGCTGGCGTCCAGTGGCCTGCTGGCCACCGGCTGCGAAGGGCTGCCGAGAATCGCCTGCCAGGCGGCCGTTTCCTGCTCTGGCCGCACCTCGGCGAGCTGCTGGGACCACCGGCGGAAGGACGAGGATACCGGTGGCAGTACCACCGGCTCGCCGGAACGGAGCTGGGACCAGCCAGTAGCCAGGTCGTCGCTCAGGATGCGCCAGGACACGCCGTCGACCACAAGGTGATGGATCACGAGCAGCAGCGCGGAACCGTTCCACGCCGCGCGCAGCATGACGCCGTTCTCCGGGTCGAGCAGCCCGGCCAGCCGGCCGGCGTCGAGGTCGGAGGTTTCCTCGATCAGGTCAGCCGCGACGACACCACCGGCTGGAGGTACGTCCAGCGTCCACTCGGGACCACGGCGCAGCGACGCGCGCAGCATGTCGTGCCGGTCGACGAGGGCCTGCACCAGCGTGTTCAGCCCCGCACGGTCCAGGCCGGACGGCGTGACGAGCGTGGCGGACTGGTAGAAGCCGCCGATCGGCACGTCCCCGCCGCACTGCGCGGCGAGCCTGCTGATGATCGGTGTGGCCGCGATGGTGCCGGTGCCCTCGTCGGGTACGCGGACCGCCCGTACCTCACCAGCGGCGGCGGCGAGCGCTGCCACGGTGCGAAGGCGGAACACTTCGCGGGGCGTGATGGCCAGGCCGGCGGCGCGGGCCCGGTTCACCAGGCTGATGGCGACGATGCTGTCGCCGCCCAGCTCGAAGAAGCTGTCGTGCGCTCCGACGCTGGGCAGCCCCAGTACCTCGGCGAACAGCGCGGCGAGGGCCTGCTCCGCCGGGGTACGCGGCTCGTCCTGCCCGGAGGTCTCCAGCCAGTTCGGCTCGGGCAGCGCCCTGGCGTCGAGCTTGCCGTTCGGGGTCAGCGGCAGCGGGCCTTCCATGACCACCACGGCCGAGGGGACCATGTAGCCGGGGAGCGCGGCGGCGGCCTGCTCCTTCACGGCTGCCACGTCGACCGGCCCGCCGTCGCCGGTCAGGTACGCGACGAGCCGCTTCACGCCCCGGTGGTCGGTACGGACCCGCACGGCGGCCTGGGCGACGGCCGGACAGCCCATCAGGGTGCTCTCGACCTCGCCGGGCTCGATCCGGTACCCCCGGATCTTGATCTGGCTGTCCGCACGGCCGAGGAACTCCAGGAACGGCAGGCCGTCAGCGGGCTCGATCCAGCGGACCCGGTCGCCGGTGCGGTACATGACCGTGCCGGGCTCGCCGTACGGGTCGGCGATGAACCGCTCGGCGGTCAGCCCGGCCTTGCCCAGGTAGCCGCGGGCCAGGCCACGGCCGGACACGTACAGCTCGCCCTCGGTACCGGAGGGCACGGGGCGCAGCGCGGTGTCCAGGACGTAGCAGGCGGTGTTCGGGTCGGGCCGGCCGATCGGGATCGCGCCCTGCCAGCCGGGCTCGGCCGGCCACAGCGTGGAGTTGACGGTCGCCTCGGTCAGGCCGTAGGCGGCCACCACGCGCAGCCGGCCGGACCAGCGGCTGACCAGCTCGGCCGGCACGGCCTCGGTACCGACGATCAGGACAGCGCCCTCCGGCAGCTCGCAGCCGGAAGGCAGCGCGGCGACCAGCGACGGCGGCAGGATCATGTGCGTGGCCCGGTGCTGGGCGATGTAGCTGGTCAGCTCCTCGCCCGCGACCCGGCGGTGCGCGGGCACCACGATGGCGGTACCGCCGACGCACAGCGACATCACCAGGTCCCACACGGTCACGTCGAAGCCGGCCGAGGCGAACTGCGCGACCCGCGAGTCCGGGGTGATCCCGATCCGCTCGGTGGCCGTGGCGACCAGGCTGCCGATGCCGTCGTGGCTGACGATCACGCCCTTGGGCTGCCCGGTGGACCCGGAGGTGTAGATGACGTACGCGGCCTGGTTCAGCGCGATCGGCGTACCTGACACCGGAGCGTCCACAGCGGACAGTTCCGCGTCCACGGCCGGGTCGCCCAGCAGGATCCGTGAGCCCGTCTCGGGCAGGTCCCCGGCGAGTTCCGCCGTGGTGATGACGACGCGCGCGCCCGCGTCGCCGAGCATGTAGGCGATCCGGTCGGCGGGATGGTCGGAGTCGATCGGCAGGTACGCGGCACCGGCCTTCATCACGGCGAGCAGCGCGACGACGAGGTCGGCGGAGCGGGGCAGCGCGACAGCCACCACGTCCTCGGCGCCCACGCCACGGCCGGCCAGCAGGCGGGCCAGCCGGCCGGCGGCCTCGTCCAGCCCGGCGTAGGTCAGCTCGACGTCCTCGCAGACCAGCGCGACCCTGCCCGGGTTCAGCTGGACCTGGCGCTCGAAGGCGGCGGGCCAGGTCACGTCCTCGGCGGGGAACGGCGAGGTGCCCAGCGTCGTGAGCAGGCGTTCCCGCTCGGCCGGGGTGACCAGGTCGATCGAGCCGATCGGCGCGTCCGGCGCTGCGGTGAGCGCGTCCAGCACCGCGAGGAAACGCTCCTCGTGGGCGGCGAGCGCAGCCTGGTCGCAGACCTCGGCGTCGGCGGTGAGGTTGATGGTCACGTCGCCAGGGCCGGGGCCCTCGGCGATGTTGACGGACAGGTCACTGGCCGGGCCCAGCCACAGGGCCTGGAAGGAACCGTCCAGCCCGGCGAAGACCGCCGGATTGGCCGGGAGGATGTTCAGGGTCGGCCCGGTCAGCTCGGCCAGGCCGTCGACGCAGCCCAGCTCGCGAGCGAGGTCCTCACCCCGGAAACCAGAGTTCTTCAGCGTACTGGTGACCGCCCCCGTCGCCTCGGCGATCAGCCCGGCCCCAGTGCTGCGCGGACCGGCTGCCAGCCGCAGCGGCAGCACGTTGGACACCATGCCCGGTACGGCGCGGGCCGCCGGGGTGACGCGCCCGGTGACGGGCAGGGCGAGGGTCACGTCGCGGGCACCCGTGGCCCGGTGCAGGTACGCGGCGAGGGCGGCGATCAGTACCCGGGACGGCCGCACGCCGTGGTCCGTCGCGCTGGTGCGGAGCGTGGCCACCTGCTCGCTCGTGAGCCGGATCGTCCGCTCCACCAGCCGGGTGACCTGGCCCTGGCCGCGCGGTACGAGCCGTGCGGGCTCCGGCCGGTCGGCCATCCGGGCCAGCCAGTGCTCCCGGGCGGCAGCCCAGGCCGGGGAGGCCAGGTTCGCGCTGTCGGCCGCGCGCAGGACGGCGGGGTCCCAGTCCGGGGCCGGGTCGCCGGTACCGCTGTAGAGCTGGGCGGCGCGCTGGGTGACCAGCATGACGCCGAAACCGTCCATCACGAGGTGGTGGTACCGCTGGTACCACCACACCTCGTCGTCGGCGACCCGGAGCAGCGCGTACCGGAAAAGCGGCCCGGCGGCCAGGTCGGCAGGACGGGCCCGGTCGGCGTCCATCCACGCCCCGGCCACCGCGCGCGGGTCGGCCTCGGGCCGGAAGTCCACTTCGGACACGACGACCGGCGTCCGCGCGGGGACCTCGGCAGGCTCGCCGTCACCGCCCGTCACGTACCGGACGTGCAGGCAGGCCGCCTCCTCAGCCGTCTGGCGCACCGCTGCGGCCAGGCGGCTGAGGTCGGCGTCGCCACGGAGGGCGAGGAACCATGCGATGTTGTAGACGGGGTTGTCCGGCTCGATCTGCTGAGCCCGCCAGATACCAGCCTGTGCGCTGGTGAGCGCGGACCCGCCGCTGGAGCCGCCCGTCTGCGTTGCCGACATGACTTCCTCTGCCCTTCCTGTGGTCGCGAGTTACTTGATGCCGGCGAGCAGCGGTTCCATCTGCTCGATGGCGTACGGGATGGACAGGACGGTGTTGAAGGAGAAGGCCGCGCCGACGTCGGGGTCCTGGTAGGGGACGAAGATGTCCTTCTTGCCCTGGACGACCTTGAGCTTCTGGTACAGCGGCTCGGCCTTGATCCGGTCGTCGTGCTCCTTGCCGGAGGTCACCCAGACCAGGCGGTCCACGTCGAGCAGGTCCACCTTCTCTGCGGAGAACTCGGCGACGTTCCAGCCCGGCTGCGCGAGCTTGTCGATGTTCGGGGAGAGCCTGAAGCCCAGGTCCGCGAAGAAGGCCGCCTTCGGGTCGTCCTTCGTGAACGCCGAGAACTTGCCCGGCTCGAAGCTGTCGGCCACGGCGATGGTCAGGTTCGCCCACTCCGGGTGCTTCTTGCGGACGGCCTCGAACTTGGCCTTGATGCCGGCGACCAGCTCGGTGGCCTTGGCCTGCCTGCCGAGCGCCTTGCCGGTCTGCTCGGTCATCACCGGCCACGGGGCCAGGTAGTCCTCGTGGCCCTTGGGCTGGGCCACCACGGGAGCGATCTTCGAGAGGGTCTCGTACTGCTCCTTCTTCATGCCCGAGTACTGCGCGATGATCAGGTCGGGCTTGAGGGCGGCGATCTTCTCGGTGGTGTAGTCGTCGCGCTCGCCGACGACCTGCGGCAGGCTGGAGCCCCAGAGCGCCTTGGTCCACGGCCACTTGCCGTAGGGCTTCTCCTTGAACCAGTCCACAGAGCCGACCGGCCTGACCCCGAGGGCCAGCACGGCGTCCTGGTCGGACAGGCCGAGGGTGACGACCTTCTTCGGCTCGGCCTTGACGGTGGTCGAGCCGTACTTGTGGTCCACGGTCACCGGGAACGAGCCAGCACCCGCCGGCGAGGGCGAGCCATCGGCCGGGGACTTGGCGTCGCCGCCGCAGGCGGCCACGGTGGCGGCCAGGCCCAGCGCCGCGAGGACGCCTGCCAGCCGCCGGGCGAGCCCGGGAGCGGCGGGGCGGGAGGGGTGAGACATCGTGGGTTCTTTCCTTTCACATGTGCCCGGGACCGGGCTGCGTGACAGCGGGCGCGAGGTACGCGCCAGCGGCCCGGCCGGGGTCAGCCAGCCGGGTGGTCAGGGGATTCTCAGGAACCGACGGCGGTCGGCACGGCCAGCCCGGCGTGCGCGGCCCCGGCCTCCGTTCCGGCCTCGCGGCGGGCGCGGATGGAGTCGAGCATCTCGCCGACCCGCACGGCGGTGGCCGACAGCAGGGAGGAGGTGATGCCGTGGCTGTGCTCGGTGCCGCCCTGGAGGTAGATGCCGCACTCCAGCTCGGGGGTGGTGCGGACCCGGTAGTCCCGGTCCACCTGCGGCCGGCCCTGCTCGTCGCGCAGGCACAGCCCGGCCAGGTCCCCGAGCAGCGCGAGCCCGTCGGCCTCGTGGTAGCCGGTGGCGTACACGACGACATCGGCGTCGAGGGCCGTGCGGTCGCCGGTGATCAGCGACTCGATGACCACGCCGGCCCGGTCGGCGAAGGGCTCGGCGGCGACCAGCCGGGAGGCGTTGTTCAGGAACAGCCTGCGGTGCCCGAGGACCTTCTCCTGGTACTCGCGGTGGTAGAGGTCGTCGATCAGGTCGAGGTCCACGACGGAGTAGTTGGTGCTGCCGTGGTAGTCCATCAGCTTGCGCTTGACCTGCTCGGGAGCGGCGTAGAAGTCGTCGACGGCCGCCGGGTCGAAGATCCGGTTCGCGAAGGCGCTGTCGTCGGCCGGGCTGTACCCGTACCGGGAGAAGACCGCGTGCACCTCGGCCTGCGGGAAGGTCCGGTGCAGGTAGGCGGCCGACTCGGCGGCGCTCTGCCCGGCGCCCACGACCACGAACCGCTGGGGCTGCGCACCCTCGCCCAGCGCCCGTACCCGGTGCAGCAGGGAACTGGTGTGCCAGATCCGCTCACCCTCGGTGACACCCTCGGGCAGCCGGGCCCGCAGGCCGGTACCCAGCACGACGTTGCGGGTACGCAGAACGCGCTCCCCGGCCGCGTCGCTGGCGTGGACGTCGAGGGCGGTGATCCGGCCGCCGGCCGAGCGGACCGGGCGGACGCAGGTCACGTCGGTGCCGTAGCTGACCTGGGCGGAGACCTGCTCGGCGGCCCAGGCGAAGTAGTCGTGGAACTCGACGCGTAACGGGAAGAGGCTCTTGTGGTTGATGAAGTCGACCAGGCGGCCCTTGCTCTGGAGGTAGCAGAGGAAGCTGAACTCACTGGACGGGTTTCGCAGCGTGACCAGGTCCTTGAGGAAAGAGACCTGCATCGTGGCGTCGTCGATCAGCATCCCCCGATGCCAGCCGAACTGCGCCTGGCGCTCGAGGAAGTGGCCAATGACCGTCTCATCCGGCTCGGCGTGGGCGTTGTGCTCCGTCAGGGCGACGGCCAGTGCCAGATTGGACGGTCCGAAACCAGCACCGACCAGATCGAACATCATCTCACCCCGGTGTGACTGCGTGGCCGCGAACCCTGCGCGGGGTGCAAGCATGAGAATTCTCCTCGTGAGATATCGCAACCAGCCCGTTATTTTGGTTAACCTAACCTAAGTTGAACAGCCCGCTCAAGGCCTGCCCGGGTGATTTATTTAGGCTAGCCTTGCCTTACTCTTTGCCCTAGAGTGCTGGCGACCGCCAGGCTGAGGGCAACGGGAGGAAACACATGCGGGTTGTCTTCTTTGGGTACCAGACGTGGGGACACCGCACGTTGAAGTCCTTACTGGACTCCAGTCACGAGGTCGTGCTGGTCGTGACCCACCCTCCGGGCAAGGGTGCCTACGAGCGGATCTGGAGCGACTCCGTCGAGGAACTGGCGAGGGAGCACGGCGTCCCGGTGCTGCTGCGCAACCGGCCGGACGACGAGGAGCTGTACGAGGCGCTCACGGCAGCGGACGCCGACGTGATCGTCGCGACGAACTGGCGAACCTGGATTCCGCCGCGAGTGTTCAACGCCCCCCGCAAGGGCACGCTGAACGTCCACGACTCGCTGCTGCCCGCGTACGCCGGGTTCGCGCCGCTGCTCTGGGCTTTGATCAACGGCGAGAAGGAGGTGGGGGTGACCGCGCACATGATGGACGACACCCTCGACGCCGGCCCGATCGTGCTCCAGCACCGGGTCACGGTGGAGGACACCGACACCACCACGGACCTCTTCCACAAGACCCTGGCACTGTTCGGCCCGATCACAGTGGAGGGCCTCGACCTGATCGAGGCCGGCAAGGCCGAGCTGACCCCGCAGGACCGCAGCCAGGCCAGCTTCTTCCACAAGCGCTCCGAAGAGGACATCCGGATCGACTGGACCTGGCAGGCCGAGGAGCTGGAACGGCTGGTCCGCGCCCAGTCCGAGCCGTACCCGCAGGCGTTCTGCTACCACGGCTCCGAGCGGCTGGAGATCCTCGCAGCTGCCGTGTCGGCCGAGCGGTACGGCGGCACGCCCGGGCGGATCTTCTACCGCGAGGGCGACGGGGTGGCCATCGTTGCCGGAGCCGGCGCCCGCCGGGGCCGTAACCACGCCCTGCTGATCCGCCGGGTCCGCACGTCCGCCGGCCGGGAACTGGCCGCCAGCGAGTACTTCACCCGGATGGGCGGCTACCTCACCAGCCACCCGGTCCACCCGGCCTGAGATGGGCAGGGAGTCCCGGGGCTGGGACGGCACCGTACTGCGGATCATGGGCGCGCCGGACTACCAGCTCACCGTCACGGCCCGCACCGAGGTGAACCCGCACTACCTGCGGCTGCGGATGCGGGGCTGGCCGCTGCTCGCCGAGCACGGCCAGCACCCGACGATGTGGATCAGGCTGTGGTTCTTCAACGGGAAGCGGATGCACCAGCGGGCCTACACCGTGGTCGCACCCGACCCGGAAGCCGGAACCTTCGACCTGGAGTTCGCCATGCACGACGGGGCTGCAGCGAACTGGGCACGCGCAGCCCAGCCCGGCGACACCATCACGGCGACGGTGATGGGCTCGAAGTTCGCGGTGCCCGACCCGGCGCCGGCCGGATACCTGATCGTCGGGGACACCGCGTCCCTGCCGGCGGTCAACAGCCTGCTGGCGGCGATCGGTGACGTCCCGGCGAGGGTGTGGCTGGAATGGCAGCACGACACCGACCCGCGGCTACCTGTGCACGCGACGCCCGGTACCGAGGTGACCTGGATCCGGCGGGAGGACGCCGGCCGCGCGCTCGTCAGCCAGCTCGCCCAGTCGGCTTTCGACGCCACGGGGTACTACGCCTGGGTGGCCTGCGACATGCGCACCACCCGGGCGGTGGCCAGGCTGCTGCGTGAGCAGTTCCATGTCGACCGCAAGGCGATCAGGTCAACGGCCTACTGGGTGGCCTGACGCCCTGACGGGAGAGGGCCGGACGGTTCCCATCGTCCGGCCCTCCGCGCGTGAAGCGGCTACTGCAACCGGGGATGGCTGGCGAACCGCTTGTAGAGGTCCTGCTCGCGCAGGTCGGCCTGGCCGGAGTCCGTGTAGCGGATCCGCAGGCCGGGGAAGGGCTCGAAGCCGGGCGAGTCGAAGATCATGTAGGCCTTGAGCTTCGGGAACCGGTTGTTCTCCATCGCCGTGTACGCCTGCTGGTAGTACGAGCGCGCCTCGGCGGCGGTGGAGTGCGTGATGCCCCACTCGACGATGCCCCACGGCTTCGAGGTGAGCTTGCGGGCCGGCGTCGTGTGCTTCTCCAGGATCTTCTGGAACCTGTCCACGTTGGCCTCGAAGCTCGGGTTCCAGCTCGCGCCGTACGCGTTGAACATGATCCAGTCGACGTACTGGTCGCCCGGGTAGAGGTGCGGCACCAGGCAGTCCCAGGTGGGGTAGTTCATGTAGTCCATGACCCAGACCACATTGGACACACCCTTGGCGTCGAACCGCTTGCGGACGTTGGCCCACATCTGCCGGTACTCCGCTGGCGTCCCGCCGCTCGCCCCGGCCTTCGTCTTGCACCCGGCCTGGTACGTGACGTCGTTCTCCGGCTCGTGGTGCAGCGTGAGGAAGATCTTCTTGGTACCGAGCTTCTTGATGTTCTCGGCCGCCTGGTCGATCCGGGCGTTGACCGTCGCGTTCCCGCCGCCGGCGTCGCGCCACCTGTCGGCGGCCTTCCAGTTCTGGAACAGGTACGTGTCCGGCCGCTGGGCGAGGTAGCGCACGTTCGCGTCGGTCAGCGGCAGGCTGCCGCCGGGGGAGTAGGTGTGCGGCAGGTCGATCTTCCGGCCGATCCGCTGCTCGTGGTACTCGATCTGGGCTCGCTCGTTGCCCGCCACGTCCGGGTAGCCGGTGGCCCGCGCGCCCAGCCAGGGGCGGCACGGGTTGACCAGCAGCCGGTCGGGGGTGCAGTCGGCGGGGGCGGCGGCGGCCACGGCCGGACCGGCGGTGACGGCCGCGAGAGCCATCACTGTCAGTCCCAGCACGAGGCGGGCGCCGATGCGTAAGGAGGGGCGCATCGCAGTTCCTTTTTCGTGTTTTCCTGGGGATGAGTGCAGCTAGCGAGGGGTAAGACTGCGAACCGTACCGATATCCGCAGGCCAGCGGCCAGCCCGGAATCACGCACAACTCATCACTGTGAGTAGTCATTGGGCGGAGAGTTGTTATGCACTCTCTCTCCGTGTTCACACCCGTGTCACCGCAGCTCAGAGCGGACTCCGGCCGGTTGCTCAGCTCTCGCTGTGATCTGCCCCACGGATCCCGCCGATCACCTCGGGCATTTTTCGCGTACCACGCAAAGCGAGGGCGTGGCCCGTCCATGACGAGCCACGCCCTCGGTCGTGCGATGTGAGCGGCTAGTGCCGGATGATCAGCCGGGCGACCCGGCCACCGGTACCGGCGACCCAGCATTGCTGCCCGCCGGCGCAGGACACCGCGTCGAAGCCCTCGGTGCTGATCTGCCGCCACGTCGCCCCGCCGTCGGTGGTGACGTCGGCGCCCAGCGGGCCCACCGCCACAGCCGTGCGGCCGTAGGCCTGGATCCAGGCGACGCTCGACCGGAACGAGGCCGGCGCGCTGGCGTGTTCCGGAGCCCACGTCGCCCCGCCGTCCGCCGACAGGCCGAGCAGCTCGCCCGGCTTGTCGAGGGTACGGAAGTCGCCGCCGATCGCGATGCCCTCGCCGCCAGCCCGGAACGCCACCGCCGACAGCCCGGCCGTGACCGAGCTGCGGACCGGGGTGTCCGCCACCGTCCACGTGCGACCGTGGTCGGTGGAGTGGTACACCCTGGCCTTGTCCGCGCCGGCCGTGCCGAACCAGTACTCGCCGTTCAGGGCCGTGACGCAGCCGCCACTGGCGGCCAGGCCCGACTCCTGGAACATCGCCTCGGGCATGCCGGCCGGGTTGGCGATCTGCCAGCTCCGTCCGCCGTCGGTGGTGGTGATGATCCGGAACCGGCCGTCGACCGGGTCGGACATGCCGACGCCGTTCCACCGGTCGCTGAAGGCGAAGCAGTTGTAGTACTCGCGGGCGTCGGCGCTGCGGAACGTCTCCGTCCACGTGGCACCGGCGTCGTCCGTCCGGTAGATCCGGCCGCCGCCGTCACCCTGCCCGCCGATCGACATCACGACGGCCGACTTCGCGTCGAACGCCTCGATGTCGCGGAACTGGAGGCCCTCGGCCCCCGGCGGGCTGACATTGCGCCACGTGTGCCCGTTGTCCACGGTACGCAGGACGGTGCCCTGCATCCCGGAAGCCCAGGCGATGTGGTGGTTGACGGCCGAGACGCTGCGCAGCCGGACATCGACGCCCGTCGGGTGCGCTTCGAACTCGTACGTCCTGTGTGGTGCAGCCAGTGCGGGACCGGCCCCCGCCATGACCAGGGCGGTGGCCGCCCCGAGCACAACGATCTTCTTGATTGGCATAGCCGGGAAACGTAGCCACCACAGTGGACTCGCACCAGACCCTTGCTTGCCTTTCGCAATGAGTATGACCCGGTCGGGCAGGGTCGGTCCGCTATCTGCAACCGAAAAGCGCCGGGCTGCACGCCGAACGGCCATTCCGCCGGCTGACCCGCGAGCCAGCCGATCGGCCATGCGGAAACAGCGCGATGCCGGGCCCAGCCAGCCGAAAACACGGCAATGCCCTGCTCAGGCTGCCGAAACAGCGTATTGCCCTCCGGTGACAAGGAATCTGGCGCTCGCCACCGGGGGCATGGGTTGAATGTAGGCCCCGGCCGGCCGCCCTGCGTGCGAAACCGGCCGGTAGGGGACTGGAGTGACAGGACAGCGGGATGGGACCTGTGTGACCAGGGTCAGCAGGCGCCGCCCGGCGCGCACACCCCGTCCGGCTCGCCGCTGACCGTGATGAGCGCGGGGCGGGACTGCTCCCACGCCTGAACGAGTGCTGCCAGGATGGTCTCGACCGGCTGCGCCCCGGCGATGCCGAGCCGCCGGTCGATCACGACGAACGGGACGCCGGTCGCGCCGAGCTCATGCGCCTCGCGGGAGTCCGCCTCGACCTGGGCCGCGTACCGGCGGGAGGTCAGCGCCTCGCGCACCCCGGCCTCGTCCAGCCCCCACTCCACGCCCAGCGCGACCAGCGGCTCCAGGTCGAAGACGGGCCGGGCCTGGCCGAAGTAGGCCTCGAACATGCCCTGCCAGGCGCGCTCGTGCATGCCCTGCTCGCTGGCGTAGGCCATCAGCTCGTGGGCCAGTGAGGTGTTGCCGACGATGTTGTCGAGCACGTGGTACGGCTGGAGTCCCTCGGCGTCGGCCATCGCCTCGATGTGCGCGGTGACCTGGTCGATCTGGCGGTCGGGCATGCCCTTGGCGTTCAGCATCTCGCGGACCGGCCTGGTGCGCCCGGCCGGTGCCGACGGGTCGAGCTGGAACGACCGGTGCACGACCTCCACCTGGTCGCGGTGCGGGAAGCGGCCGAGCGCCTCACGCAGCCGGCTCGCGCCGAGCCCGCACCACGGGCAGATCACGTCGGCCCAGATCTCGACCTTCATCACGTACTCCTCACAGCTGGCTGTCCACGTGTGGCCAACCAGCCGGGACCGGCACTGATTCCGGTTTGTGACGCGAGCCCTAGCCGCCGACGTGGATACCGGGCCGCCGGGCCGGGTCCGGCTCTGCCTTACGGATGATCTCCCGCACGACGGGCGGCGTGTCACCCCGGCCGAGCAGCAGGTACCGCATGAGGTGCCCGATCGGGCTCCCCTCCGACCACTCGAAGTGGGCGTGCGGCTTGACCCCGGTGGCGTCGCGCAGCCCGAGCAGGATCGCGGCGATCGCGTTCGGGGCCGCCGGGCTGCCGGCCCGCAGGATCCGGTGCCCGGCGACGTGGACGCCGCGTACCTTGAGCACGCCGCTGAACGCCGAGGGGTCCACGACGTCGATCTCCAGGAACAGGACGTCGGCCTTGCCCGGTACCGGGTTCATGCCCCGCTGGGTGGCTTCCTTGTCCTGGTACTCCTCGGCGTCTCCGTCCTGCCGCCGGTTCGCGATGATCGTCAGCGCTCCGTCGTGGGCGATCGAGTCCGCGACGAACTTCCGGGCGGTGTTGTCGAACTCGATCCGCTCCGCGCGCAGCTCCGTGGTCCGCGACACGCGCGAGATCAGCGACACCACGACGATGCCCGCGATGAACAGCGCCGAGATCGCGATGCCGTCCGGCTTCTTGATGATGTTCTCGACGAGCGCGTACAGCAGGACGGCGGTCAGCACGGCGAAACCGGCCGTCGCGAGCCGCTGCTTGCGGCGGAGGGCTGAGATCAGCACGGCCGCCGCGCCGGAGACCATCATGGCCAGGATGCCCGTGGCGTACGCGCCGGCCTGGGCGTTCACGTCGGCGTTGAAAGCGATCGTGATGACCACGCTGATCACGGTGTAGACGATCACGGTCGGGCGGACGGCGCGGGTCCACTCCGGGGCCATGCCGTACGAGGGCAGGTACCTGGGCACGATGTTGATCAGGCCCGCCATCGCCGAGGCCCCGGCGAACCAGAGGATCAGGACGCTGGAGATGTCGTAGACGGTCCCGAATGCCTCGCCCAGGTACTCGTGCGCCAGGTACGCCAGCGCCCGCCCGTTGGCCTTCCCGCCCGGCTGGAACTTGTCCTCCGGGATCAGGACGGTGGTGACGAAGCTGGTCGCGACCAGGTACACGGACATGATCAGTGCCGCGGTGGTCAGCAGCTTCCTGGTGTTGCGGATCCGGGAGCCGAGCCGCCGCGCCGGGCTCTTCCCGGAAGCCTTGACCAGCGGCATCATGCTCACGCCGGTCTCGAAGCCCGACAGCCCGAGTACGAGCATCGGGAAGGCCAGGATCGCCGGCCCGGCCACGTCGCCGATGCCGTCGCGGCCCGAGGTCAGCGCCTTGGTCCACGCCGACAGGGCCTCCGGCCGGTTGATCACCTCGACCACGCCGGCCACCACGATCACGGCGTTGAGCGCGAGGAACACGCCGACGAGCGGGATGGCCACGCCGACGGCCTCGGAGAAGCCGAGCAGGAACACGCCGCCGAGGATCAGGAGCAGGACGATCGTGATCGCCAGCTGGTGACCGTGCAGGAAGCCGGGCAGGTTCGGGTTCTCGGCCATGTGGACGGAGGCGTCGGCCGCCGACAGGGTGATGGTCACGATCCACGAGGTCGCGACGAAGCCGAGCAGCGCGAGGACGAAGAGCTTGCCCCGCCAGAACGGCAGCAGGTGCTCCAGCATCGCCACGGAACCCTGGCCGTGGGGGGACTCCTTCGCGACCCGCCGGTACATCGGCAGCATGCCCAGCAGGGTCAGCGCGACGATCAGCAGCGTGGCGAGCGGGGACAGCGCCCCGGCGGCCAGCGCGGCGATGGCCGGGAGGTACGACAGAGTGGAGAAGTAGTCGACACCGGTCAGGCACATGACCTTCCACCAGGCCTGGGGCTTGGCGTGGTCCTCGCCGGCCTCGGGGCCGGCCGGCTGCACCCGGTGCTGGAGCAGCCACTGTGCGAGCCGCCCGGCTGGCAGGGCGCTCGCCGCCGGTGTGTCGACGTATGCCGGAACCGCCGAGCCGGAGCTCTTCCCCATCAGTGTGTCCCTACCCCGCGTGTGCGCTGCCCTGAGCCGGGCGGCCAGCAGCCGCCCGCGCCGGGGAAAGCTACTCTCCGCGCGCCCCTCACACAACTGCCCAATGCGGACAGCGCCGGGGCCCGGAAGGCCACCAGCGCCGTGGATCAGGCCTAAACGAACATTTGGGACTGGGCGATGTGGCGCAGCACACGGCCGTCACACGCCTGGACGGCCGTGTGCCGCGCGGTTCGGCGGGTCTCGTCAGCCCCGCAGCTCGAGGGTGCAGCACTTCACGCTGCCACCGGCCTTCAGCAACTCGGTCAGGTCCAGGCCGATCGGGTTGAAGCCCCGGGCCCGCAGCGCTGCCGCGAAGTCGGTGGCCGCCTCCGGCAGGATCACGTTGTACCCGTCGGAGGCCGCGTTCAGCCCGAACACCTGCGCGTCGTGGTCGGTCGCGATGATCGCGTCGGGGAACAGGCGCCGCAGCACGGCCTGGCTCCCGGCGGAGAAGGCAGCCGGGTAGTAGGCGATCGTCTCTCCGTCGAGGACGGTGAGGGCGGTGTCGAGGTGGTACCAGCGCGGGTCGACCAGGGTCAGGCTGACCACCGGCCGGCCGAAGACCTCCTGCGTCTCGGCGTGCGAGCGGATGTCGGTACGGAAGCCGGTGCCAGCCAGCAGCCAGCGCCCGGCGAGCAGGTAGTCTCCCTCGCCCTCGTTGACGTACTCGGCGTCGCGCACCTCGAAGCCTGCCCCGGCGAGCCAGGCCCGGTAGGCCGGCTCCTCGCCGGTCCGCTCGGTGTTGCGGAACTTCGCGACGATCGCCCTGCCGTCGATCACCGTCCCGCCGTTGGCCGCGAAGACCATGTCCGGCAGGCCCTCGACGGGCTCGACCAGCTCGACGGTGTGCCCGAGGCCCAGGTACGTCTCCTTGAGCTGTTCCCACTGCGCGACGGCGAGCGCCGTGTCGACCGGCTTGTCCGGGTCGGCCCAGGGGTCCATCCAGGGGTTGATCGAGTACACGACGTCGAAGTGCGTGGGGCGGCACATCAGGTACCGGCGGGCACTGGGGGAGGGCATGCGCGAACTCCATTGGTCGGGCGGATTGGCGGGCCGGGAGACCGGCCCCCGGGGAGGTTACAGGTCTCCGGCCGCGAGCGGCAGGGCCCGGGGCCCGGGCTTTTTCCGTGGTCAGGCGCGCATTGCATCGCTAATCGCAGCCGTGCATCGGTACTCGGGCGCGGCCGGTTCGCCGCCCCAGAAGTAAAGCAAGGCTACCCTAACAAATCAAGCCGGCCCCGGCGGCCGGCCGAGGGGCGTTATCGTGTGTCCATGCTGGATCTGCGTACTTTGCCCAAGGCGCACCTGCACCTCCACCTGACCGGCTCGATGCGGCCGCCGACGCTCGCGGAGCTGGCCGCCCGGTACGGCGTGCCGGTGCCGCCGCCACTGGCCGGGGCCGGGCACACGTGGGCTGACTTCCAGGGCCGGTACGACGCGGCGCGGGCCGTGCTGCGGACAGCGGAGGACATCGCCCGCGTGGTGCGCGAGGCCGCTGAGGACGACGCTGCCGACGGCGCGGGCTGGCTGGAGATCCAGGTCGACCCGACCTCCTGCGCGCCCCGCCTCGGCTCCCTCGAAGCCGTGCTGGACGCCGTGCTCGCCGGGGCGGCCGAAGCTCCGATCCCCGTCGGCGTGATCGTGGCCGCGAGCTGGGCCTCCGGCGCTGACCACGCCGAGAGGCTGGCGCGACTGGCCGGGTCGGCGGCGGGTGTCGTCGGCTTCGGGCTCTCCAACGACGAGCGGCTCGGCCGGCCGGCGGACTTCGCCAGGGCCTGCCGGATCGCCGCCGAGGCCGGCCTGCGGATCGTCCCGCACGCCGGCTTCTACGAGCCCGCGTCCCACGTCCGCGACTGCGTCGAGCTGCTGGGCGCGCACCGGGTCGGCCACGCGGTCACGGCCGCGGGCAGCCCGGAAACGCTCCAGCTGCTCGGCGACCGGTCGGTGGCGGTCGAGCTGTGCCCTTCCTCGTACCCGCCGCTCGGCGTCGTCCCCGGCCTGGCCGCCATCCGGCTCCGCGAGCTGATGGCCGCCGGCGTACCGGTCGCGCTCGGCTCCGACGACCCGCTGCTGTTCGGGGTGGGCCTCGCGGGGCAGTACGAGATCGCCCGCAGTCACCTGGGCCTGTCGGACGCCGAGCTGGCCGGGCTGGCACGGCAGTCCATTGTGTACTCAGCCGCGCCCCTGGCTGTCCGGCAGAAGTTGCTCGATACGCCGGCACATCGAGTGTGGTAGATATCGGCCATGAGACGCTTCTTCCTCGCCGCCCTCGCGGCGTTCTCCTTGGCTCCGTTCCTCGCAGCCCCGGCGGCCCAGGCCGCGCCCGTCTGGTCGTACGTCTGGATCGAGAGCCTGCTCAGCGGGCACTGTGTCGCCGTGCAGGACGCCGTGCCCGGCAGCCAGCCGGTGAAGGTCACGCCCTGCGCTGACGCCAACTACCAGCTCTGGGACGTGCTGCTGGTCAGCTCCGGCAAGTACACCGTCAGGAACACCGGCAGTGGCCTCTGCCTGGCCGCGCAGGGCGGGGCGCTCGGCTCGCCGATCGTCCAGGTCGCGTGCGGCGCTGGCAGTGCCCAGCTCTGGTACCTCTCGGGCTCCGGCAACCACTTCTCGATCCGCAACGTCTCCACCGGCCGGTGCATGAACGCGCAGTCCGGGCCCAATGGCTCGCCGGTGCTCCAGGCGAACTGCCCGGGGGTGACCAACCCGAACTACGCGCTGCTGTTCTAGCCATCGATCGAACATGTGTACGGTAGGCTGGCCGGGTGAGCAGCTACGCCTACCAGCCTTCCCTCCTGGATCTGGCCGAGCCGGGCCCGGCTCTCGGGCCGCTGGCCGGCCGGGTCCGGCACGAGCTGGCCGGCGGCGCGTGGGTGGACGTGCTGCCCGGCTGGGTGCGTGGCTCCGGCGAGGTCCTGGAGGTGCTGCTGGGTGACATCGGCTGGCGCGCCGAGCGCCGGAAGATGTATGACAGCGAGGTCGACGTGCCGCGCCTCCTGCGGTGGTATGGCGCAGGAGCCGGCCTCCCGCACCCGATCCTCACCGCCGCCCGTGAGGAGCTGTCCGCGTTCTACGCCGAGGAGCTGGGCGAGCCCTTCCTCACCGCCGGCCTCTGCCTGTACCGGGACGGCCGGGACAGCGTCGCCTGGCACGGCGACCGGCACGGCCGGGGCTCCACCCAGGACACGATGGTCGCGATCGTCTCCTTCGGCGACGTCCGGCCGCTCGTGCTCCGGCCTACTGGCGGCGGCCAGGCCATCCGCTTCCCCTCCGGCCCCGGCGACCTGGTCGTCATGGGCGGCTCCTGCCAGCGGACGTGGGAGCACGCCATCCCGAAGACCGCCCGGCCGTGCGGGCCGCGGGTCAGCGTCCAGTTCCGTCCGCGCGGCGTTTCCTGAGCGTTCAGAAGGCATTCGCTCACCGGTGAACGAGTGAGCGGGAGAATCGCCGTTACAGTGACTATCCACACAGGACAGTCACGCTATGGTTTCGGTACGCATAGTCCATGCCGAATAGCCACCAGCAGAATCACCGTCAAAGCCAGCGGCGCGAATTCTGGCGTCAATGCGCCGTCCTCCGTGACCCACTCGTCGGAGTGGCCCGCCGGTATGTCGCGCCGTCCGACGCCGAGGACGTCGTGCACGACGCGCTGATCCGCGCCGCCGAGTACGAACGGATCGACCTGCACCGGCTGAGACCCTTCCTGCACGCGGTGATCCGGCGGCTCAGCATCGACAGGGCGCGCCGCCGCGCCGTGGCGGCCCGGGCCGCCAGCCATCCCGTACTCCAGCCGCTGACCAGCGCCGACCCAGCCGAACGGGTATGTGAGGCCGGGGAGGCCGCCTGGCTGGTCGGCCGGCTCGGCCAGCTCCCGCCAGCCGAGCGGACCCTGGTGCACCTCGCGGCGCGCGGCTGCACGCCAGCCGACGCCGCGCACCTGGCCGGGCTGAGCCACCACGGCGTACGCCGGACCATGCTCCGCATTCGCAGGCGAGTAACGTCATGGCGACTGTCTATGTAGGACAGTTAATAGTAGCGAGATACGCAGCGGCACCTCATACTTTCGGTCAGAATGCGTAACTGAGGGCCGCGCGGCAGCGTATTCCACAGTGGGCGCGCGAAACCCGCCCGTCCGCACAACAGAGGAGAACGAGAATGGCAAAGCTGTCCATGAAGCTCGGCCTTGCTGCCGCCACCCTGGCCGCGTTCGCCGGTGCCGTCGCTGTCCCGGCCACCGCCAGCGCGGCCAAGCCCGCCCCGCTCTACGACCTGGTCCTCATCGTCGGTGAGGGCGAGACCGCCACCGAGACCACGCTGACCTGCTCGCCGAGCGGCGGCACCCACGCCGACCCGCAGGGCGCCTGTCACGACCTGCTCTCGGTGAACGGCGACTGGGAGCAGCTCAAGCTGATCAACGACAACCCGGGCACCATGTGCCCGATGGTCTACGAGCCGGTGAAGGTCGCCGTGGTGGGCACCTACGCCGGCGTTGGCCGGATCGCGTACCAGGGTGAGGTGGGCAACGCCTGCCAGTTCGCCACCTCCTACGGCCGCGTCTTCTAGACCGTTTGGACCCGGTGAGAGCGAATCTGGACTGCGCGTCGCGGCTTCCCGCGTACAACACCGGTACGAGGGAAGCCGCGACGCTTGCCAGATTCGCTCTCACCGGGCCACTTCGCGTTAGATCAAGATCAAGGGCTGAAAGTCAAAAGCTAAGAGCCTCTGGGTGTACTGGCGGGGCGGGAATGTCTGGGTCGCGTTGTAGGTTGACCGTTGACGTTCCGCCGGCGGTGAGGGGGCATGATGCGGCTATTGGTCCTGGGTCCCGTCACTCTCAGTACTGAAGATGTCGCGTTGGAGCCGAGCTCCGACAAGGACAGGGTGCTGCTGGCCGAGCTGTTCGCGCACAGTGGACGGCCCGTGCCGGCGAGTCATCTGGCCGAGGCGCTGTGGCCGGGGCGGCAGCCGGCCCAGCCTGCGAACGCCGTGCAGGTCAGGGCTTCCCGGTTGCGGGGGCTGCTCCGGAAGGTCGGCGCTGATCACACGCTGGTGACCAGGCCCGCCGGGTACGAACTGTCCGGGCTGGACTCCGATGCGGCCGCCTTTGAGTTGTTGCTCCAGCGGGCCAAGCACGCTGAGGATGCGGGAGTTGCTGCCGGGCATCTGCGCGAGGCGCTGGCGTTGTGGCGGGGGACGCCGTTCGCGGGGATCGGCGACGTGCCCTGTGTGGAGCACGAGACGCGCCGGTTGGAGGAGCTCCGGCTGGGCGCGATGGAAGACCTGGCGGAGGCCGAGCTGGAGCTGGGCGAGCACCGCCGGCTGTCCGCAGAGCTGGGCGCTGTCGCCGAGGCTCACCCGCTCCGCGAGCGGCTGTGGTCGGCGCTGATGCTGGCGCTGCACCGGTCGGGCAGGCGGGCAGAAGCCCTCGCCGCCTACCGGAAGATCCGCGACCTTCTGGTGACCGAGCTGGGCATCGAGCCCGGCGCGAGCCTGACAGACCTCCACCAGCGCATCCTCGCCGGAGCGCCGGAGCTGGACGGGGGAGCGGCGGCCGAGGCGGGCAGGCTCGTGCACGTGCCCCGGCAGCTCCCGCTGGATCCGGCCACCTTCACCGGCCGGGACGTCGAGCTTGCCGAGTTGCTGACGCACTTCGCCGAGTACCGGGGCGCCGTGCCGATCGCCGTACTGGACGGGCCTGCCGGAGTGGGAAAGTCGGCGCTGGCTGTGCGGGCTGCCCACCGGCTGGCCGGGCGGTACCCGGACGGGCAGATCTTCCTCCGGCTGCGCGGCGCGATGCCCGGCCTGACCCCGATGGCCAGCGGCGAGGTGGCCGGGCAGGCGCTGCGGGCCCTGGGCGTGCACCCGAGCGAGGTGCCGGGTGACCCTGAGGAGGCCGGAGCGCAGTTCCGAAGCCGGGTGGCCGGACGCCGGCTCCTGATGGTCCTCGACGACGTGGCCAGCCCCGCGCAGATCCGGCACATCCTGCCCGCCGAGCCCGGCTGTGGCGTACTGGTCACCAGCCGGGGACGGGTGTCCACTCTGGACGATGCGCGGCACCTGCGCCTCGGCGTGCTGGACAGCAGGCAGGCGTGGAAGCTGCTGGCCAGGCTGGCCGGCGAGGCCCGGCTCGCGGCGGAACAGGTGCCGGCCGCCGAGGTCATCGAGGCCTGCGGCGGGCTGCCGCTGGCGCTGCGGATCGCGGGTGCGCGGCTGGCCGCCCGCCCGTACTGGCCGGTGGCCGGGCTGGCGGGCCTGCTGGCCGACGAGCGGCACCGGCTGGACGAGCTGCGGGCCGGTGACCTGGAGGTCCGGTGCAGCTTCGAGGTCGGGTACGCCCAGCTCAGCGGCCGGGCGGCTGAGGCGTTCCGGGTGCTGGGGCTCGTGCCGGGGCCTGACCTGCCGGCCGGGGCTGCCGGGGCGCTGCTCGGTACGGACGACGTGACGGCCACGGGGCTGCTCAGCGAGCTGGCCGACGCGCAGCTGGCTGACTGCCCGCGCGGCCGGTACCGGGCGCACGACCTGCTCCGGCTCTACGCGCGGGAGCTGGCCGGGCTGCACGAGCCGCCGGGGCGGCCGGAGCAGGTGCGGGCGCGGCTGCTGGGCTGGTACACGTCGGCGCTCAGCGCGGCGCGGCTGGTCCTCTCGCCGCCCAGGCCCCGGGACGCCCAGCGGGAACTGCCGTCAGGCGTGGCCTTCGCCGGGCCACCGGCCGCGCTCGCCTGGCTCGACCAGGAGCGCACGAACCTGCTCGCCCTCCTGCACGCCTCCGCCGTGAGCCCGGGGCCGGAACTGCCCATGTTCGTCGAGGAGCTGATGTGGGCGCTCCACTACCGGCGGTACCTGAACGACCTGCTGGCAGCCGGCGACGTCGGCCTGGTGACGGCCCGCCAGCTCGGCTCCCGGCGCGGGGAGGCAGCGGTGCTCGGCTCGCTGGCCGGCGGGTACTGGTCGCTGAGCCGCAACGCCGAAGCCGCCAGGTACCTGGAGCGGGCAGCGGCGATCTGGCGCGAGGTCGGCGACCGGGCCCAGCTCGCCCGGACCTGCGCCAACCTCGCCCTCATCCACGACCTGCTCGGCCGCCACGAGGAGGCCGAGGCCGGGGTACGGGAGGCCATCGCGGTGTACGCGGCGCTCGGCGACCATCGCGGGCAGGGCATCGCGTGGTGCAACCTCGGCGAGTCGTACCGCAAGCAGGGCCGCGTGCGCGAGGCCTTCGGCTGCTACCTCCGCTCGATCGAGCACAACGACCTGGCCGGCCACCGGCTCGGCTCTGCGGTCTCGCTCAGCAACTCGGCCATCGTGCACCTCGCGGACGGCGACGTGACGGCTGCACTGTCCGCCGTGGAGAGAAGCCTGCCGGTGCACCGCGAGTTCGGCGACCGCGAAGGCGAGGCCGAGTGCCTGATCACGATGAGTGAGGCGCTGAGCAGGCGAGGCCGCCACCGCCAGGCCCTGGCCACAGCCCGCGAGGGCCTGGCGATCTGCGACGCCATCGGCTGGCTCCCCGGCCGCGGACGAGCCCGCACCCTCCTGTCCACCCTGGAGAGCCAGGCCCGGTCAGTCGCCGCCTAGTTCGGCGAGCAGCCTGTTGCGTGCGGCGAGATCCCCTGCTGCGGCGTACTCCTGCGCCCTGGTCCTGGCCGCGAGGAGCCTTGACTTGCACGGCCACGGGGTCTGACGGCCCCATTCCAGGCAGCCGAAGCACCAGCCGCGACGCCCGGGGATCCTGTGATGCAGAACCAGTACGTCCTGCGCGGTCAGCGTGGCGCGGATGAAGCTCTCCCAGGATGCCTGGGTCTCAGCGCTGAGCATCGGATGTCCCTCTCTGCCGTGTAGGGCAAAAGCACTGACAGTGAGCCTGCCGGAGTACAGTGGACATTCGTCAGGTTGCCTGTGTTGCCCCCTGCGACGGGCAACGGTGGGGACGGTGGGCGGTGTCCTCGTTCGGTGAGACGGTCCGGCGGATCATGCTGGAGCGCGGTGTTTCACAGAACCGGCTGGCCGGGCTCGCCCGGTTCGACAAGGGCTATCTGTCGAAGGTGATCAACGGCCGGAAGGTGCCCACTGAGGCTGTGGCACGGGCGTGCGACGCGGCACTCGGCGCCGACGGGGAGATCATCGCCGCGATGCACCTGGACACAGCTGCTGCCCGCGAGGCGCGGCCGTGGCAGACAGCGGACCTGATCGAGCAGGTACACGCGTCAGAGATCTCCGTCCGGACCCTGGAACAGGTGGAGACAGCCGTCTTCGAACTGTGCTGCGAGTATCCGCATGCGGAAGCCGCCGAGCTGCGGCGGGAGGCACACCGGTGGCTGGGTCGCCTGGCGGAAGCGCTGCGCCGTCCGCTCGGCCTGCGCCAGCGTCAGGTCCTGCTCACCCATGCTGGCCAGCTCGCGCTGCTGGCGAGCTGCCTTGAGTACGACCTGGGGCTGCGGGTGGCGGCCGAGGCGACCCGCACGGCGGCCCGGCAGCTCGCGCACGAGTCGGGTAACGGCGAGCTGCTGGCGTGGGCGCACGAGATGGGAGCCTGGTTCGCGCTGACGCAGGGCCGGTACGC
Organism: Longispora albida DSM 44784; assembly: GCF_000379825.1. Lineage (GTDB taxonomy): Bacteria > Actinomycetota > Actinomycetes > Mycobacteriales > Micromonosporaceae > Longispora > Longispora albida. The sequence goes on along the minus strand of NZ_KB903814.1, from coordinate 504,718 downwards.
CGATGTGCTGGCCGAAGCCGAGGCTGGGGTCCTCGCGGGGCTGAACAGCTCGGTCGCCGTGCAGCTCCTCGCGCAACGGGCCAAGGCCCTGGCCAGGATGGGGGATACCACGGCCGTCCGGTCCACGCTGGAGGAAGGCGCGCAACGGCTGGGCGCGCTGCCTCCACCGGCCCGCCCCGAACATCACTTCCACGTCGACCCGGGCAAGTGGGACTTCTACGCGATGGATGCCTACCGGCTGGCCGGTGACGACACCCGGGCGTCCCGGCATGCCACCGAGGTGCTGCGCACGTCGGCCGGGCCGGGCGGCGTCGAACGATCGCCGATGCGGGCCGCCGAGGCCCGGCTCACGCTCGGCGTGGTGGCCGCGCGGGCCGGGGACCTGGAACGCGCGGTACACCACGGGGTGGCCGCGCTGGAGGGTGAACGCCGATCGCTGCCGAGCCTGGTGATGGTCGCGAGCGAGCTGGAGTCCGTTCTCCACGCCAGGTACCCGGGGGAGCAGTCCACCCAGGACTTCAGTACCCGGCTGCGGGAGGTCGTCCGGGCCTGAACATGCTTGGGCATGACAACTGTCATGGTGAGGTCGTGACGGCTGGCCCGGGTGGCCGGGGTGGCTGACCGGCAGAGTTCTGGGCATGACGAAGACGATCGCAGCGCAGGCCGTGGCCGGGGCCGCGCTGAGCCTGAGCGGGCTGCACAAGCGCTACGGCGAAATTCGCGCCGTGGACGGCGTCGACCTCACGATCGCGCCCGGCGAGGTGGTCGCGCTGCTCGGCCCGAACGGGGCCGGGAAGTCCACCACTGTGGACATCATGCTGGGCCTGAGCCGGCCGGACTCCGGTGAGGTCGCCATCTTCGGGAAGGCGCCCCGGGAGGCCGTCCTCAGCGGGTCGGTCGGGGCCATGCTCCAGAAGGACAACCTGCGGGCCGACGTGACGGTCGGCGAGACACTGGCCATCGTCGCCGCACTGCACGGCAGGCCCGAGCGGGCGGCCGAGACGATGCGGCAGGCCGGGATCGACGGCATCGCCGGGCAGAAGTGCGGCAAGCTGTCGGGCGGGCAGAAGCAGCGGGTGCGGTTCGCGATCGCGCTGGTGTCCGAGCCGGACTTCCTCGTCCTCGACGAGCCGACCGTCGCGATGGACGTCGAGATCCGGCGGCAGTTCTGGCAGTCGATGCGGGAGTACACGTCGCGGGGCCGGACGGTGCTGTTCGCGACGCACTACCTCGCGGAGGCCGAGGAGTTCGCTGACCGGGTCGTCATGCTCCGGGCGGGCCGGGTGATCGCTGACGGCACCGTCGCGCAGGTCCGGTCCGCGGTGTCCGGGCGCACGCTGCGCGCTGTGGTACCCGGGGCCTCGGCCGATCAGCTCGCCGGGCTGCCCTCGGTGACCGGCCTGGAACTGCGGGACGGGCGGGCGGTGCTGAGCTGCGCCGACTCCGACCGGACCCTGCGCGCGCTGCTCGCGGCCTTCCCCGCAGCCCACGACATCGAGATCGCCGCCGTGAACCTGGAAGACGCGTTCCTGGCGCTCACTTCGGAGGAGAACCTGTGAACATCCGTTACCTGCTGCTGGAAGCCCGGATCACGCTGCGCAACATCCGGTTCAGCGTCTTCACGATCGTGATGCCAGCCGTCCTCTTCCTGATCTACTGCGGGCTGTGGGCCGGCAAGGGCGCGGCGTACCCGGACGGCACGCCGGTCACCGCCTCGCTGATGGTGAGCATGGCCGGGTACGGCGCGATGGGCGCGGCGATGTCGACCGGCGCGCAGATCGCCTTCGAGCGCGGGATCGGCTGGCAGCGGCAGCTGCGGCTGACTCCGCTGTCCGGGATCGGGTACATGCTGGCCAAGGGTGCCCTGGCGATGCTGATGGCCCTGCCGTGCATCGTCATCGTGTCGATCCTCGGCGTCATCCGGGGCGTCGAGCTGGACGCCGGGCAGTGGCTGACCGCGACGGGCGGGCTGTGGCTGGCCGTAACCCCGTTCGCGGTGCTCGGCATCATGATCGGGATGTTCGCCTCCCCCGACAGCCTCCAGCCGATCATCAGCGGTTCGATGATGGCGCTGGGCCTGCTGGGCGGGATGTGGATCCCGGCGGCGGTGGCTCCGGAGTGGATGCGGAACATCATGAAGGTCACGCCGACGTACTGGCTCCAGGAGGTCGGCCGCTCCGCCTTCGCCCCGAAGGCGACCCTGGGCGTGGCCCTCGCGGTACTGGGCGGGTACGCGCTGCTCACCGGCCTGCTGGCCGCCCGGCGGTACGTGACGGACGCGGTCAGGGTGTGACGAGGAAACCAGGCGGGAGCCCCGGCCACCTGGCCGGGGCCAAGAGGTCCTAACTCGATGACTGGTGCCGCCAGCACCACCGCCATCGAGTTAGGACCTCTATGCTCGGCAGTCATGGGTTCCCAAGATCGTCATGTCTCGCCGGTGGTGGCCGCCGACGCCGCCGAGCAGGAGCCGCGGGTCATGCTCGGTTCCCGCCGCTGGGGCGTCGTCGTGGCGATCTTCTTCGCGTTGTTCCTGGTACCGGACGCGCTGGAGGTCACCAGGCGTGACCTGCCGGCCTGGCTGAAGGTGCTGTCCATCGCCGGCCTGCTCGTCTACGCGGTCAGTTATGTCGTGCTGTCGGTCGGCGTGTGGCACTCGCCGCTCAGGTACAGGCTCGCCGCGCTGGCCTGGCTGACCGTGCTCGCGTCGGTGCTGGTCGCCACCGAGGGGCTCGGCGGCCTGACCCTCTACATCTACGTCGTCGCGGTCGCGGCGCTGACCCTGCCGACGCGGTTGATGCTGCTGTTCAACGGCGGGCTGCTCGGCACGCTGCTGCTGGTCGTGCTGGTCTGGGGCGAGACCAGGTCGCATTTCGGCTCGTGGCTGGCGCTGCTGGCGATCGCCGCGACCACCGGCATGATGGGCATGCTGCTCCGCAACGGCCGTGAGCTCGTCCGCACCCGTCACGAACTGGCCAATCTCGCCGTCGTCACGGAGCGCGAACGGGTCGCCCGCGACCTGCACGACGTGCTCGGCCACAGCCTCACCACGATCACTGTGAAGGCAGGCCTGGCCCGCCGGCTCCTGGAGACGAGCGGTCAGGCCGGTAGCGCGGCCGTCGACCAGGCGATCGGCGAGATCTCCGACCTCGAACGGCTCTCCCGGCTCGCGCTCACCGAGGTCCGCGCCACGGTGTCGGGCTACCGCCGCGCGTCGCTCGCCGCCGAGATCGCCGGAGCACGGGCAGCTCTGGCAGCCGGGCAGATCCTCGCTGACCTGCCGCACGCGGTCGACGACGTCCGCGAGGAACTTCACGAGCCATTCGCTTACCTGGTACGAGAGGGCGTGACCAACGTCCTGCGCCACTCGGGCGCGAGCCGCTGCCAGATCCGGCTGGGCGCGGACTGGCTGGAGATCACCGACAACGGCGCAGCGCCGCCCGGCTCGCCAGGCCTGCCGGGCAACGGGCTCACCGGGCTCCGCGAGCGCCTCGCCCAGGCCGGTGCGGCCCTGGAGGCCGGGGCGATGCCCGGCGGCGGGTACCGGCTGCGCGGGCAAGCCACAGTGAACGGAGACTGACACATGATCCGGGTACTCCTCGCCGACGACCAGGCTCTCGTCCGGGGCGCGCTGGCCACGATGCTCGGCCTCGAACCGGACATCGAGGTCGTGGCCCAGGTCGGCTCCGGTGACGAGGTACTGGCCGCGGCCAGGGAACACCAGCCGGACGTGGCGCTGCTCGACGTGCAGATGCCGGTGATGGACGGGCTGACGGCTGCGGCCGCCCTGCACCGGGCCATGCCGGCCGTCCGGATCGTCATCTGCACGACGTTCGGCCGGCCCGGGTACCTGACCAGGGCGATGGCGGCCGGCGCTGCCGGGTTCGTGGTGAAGGACTCGCCGCCGGAGCAGCTCGCCGACGCCGTCCGCCGGGTCCACGCCGGACTCCGCGTCGTCGATCCGGCCCTGGCCGCCGAGTCGCTGGCCACCGGCCCGAGCCCGCTGACGCCCCGCGAGCGCGAGGTGCTGATCGCTGCGGCTCCGGGCGGGACGGTCGCTGACGTGGCCAGGCAGGTACACCTGTCGGAGGGGACTGTCCGCAATCACCTGTCCTCGGCGATCGGCAAGACCGGCGCCCGCACGTCACCCGAGGCGGCCCGGATCGCCGAGGAACGCGGCTGGCTCTAGGATCGCGCGGTGGTCACTGTGCTGGCGTTCGATCTGGGTGGCGTCCTGTTCAGCGACGGCACCACGGAATTCGCCGACTACCTGTGCGAGACGTTCGGCACGGACCGGGCGCATGCGATGGAGCTGCTCAACGGTGCTCTGGGCAGCGCGTACCGGGAGGGCAAGCTGACCCGTGACGAGTTCTGGGCCGGATTCCGGCGGGGGCTCGGGCTGCCAGTGCCCGCTGACGACCTCGAAGCGAGATGGTTCGACGGGTACCGGGTCAACGAGGGAACCCGCGATCTGATCCGTGACCTCGCGCCGCACTATGACGTGTACTACCTCTCCGACAACGTCGCGGAACGGATCGAGGCGGTCGAACGCCGCAGTCCGTTCCTGCACCTGTTCAAGGGCGGCGTGTTCTCGCACGAGGCAGGCATCCGCAAGCCCGACCCTGGGATCTACGAGCTGCTGCTCGCGACGGCGCGGGCCGATGCCAGGGAGGTCCTGTTCGTGGACGACAAGGAGCCGGCGCTTGTGCCAGCCGCGCGGCTCGGGATGAGGACGGTTCTCTTCCGGGACATCGAACAGGTCCGGCGGGATCTGCGGCGGCTGGGCTGCCGCTGGTGAGCCCGGATCCCGTGCGCAGCCGGTACAAGATCGTTCTTGATCTGAAGTGCGGTTGAGGTTCTACCGTGGGCGGAGCTTGATCATTGTCCGGAAGGGACGGAAGAGCCATGACCACCGAACGCATCTCCGACGCAGAGCTCGCCGCACAGCCCGCCGCCTACTGGACCGGCCTGGCCTACGAGGCGCTCATCGGCTTCACCCGCGCCCGCCAGGCGGAACTCGGCTTCACCCAGCCGGGATTCTGGATCCTCAGGAACCTGTCGCCGCACGACATCTCCGCCGACGGCCACGGCATGACCATCCCGGAACTCCGCCAGGCGATGCGCACCTACCTCCGGGCGGAGGACGACCTGGACGCCGAGTCCGTGACCCTGCTCGAACGCGGCTGGGTGACCCGCGACGCTGACGGGCGGCTGTGGATCACCGAGGCCGGCGAGGCTGCCCGGCTCAGCCTCAAGCGGCACACCCCGGAGATCCGGGGGCGTATCCACGACGGCATCGACGACGCGGACTACGTGACCGCGCTGAAGGTCCTCCGGCAGATGATCCGGAACACCGGCGGCGAGCTGCCCTGATCGCTCAGACCTGCCGGGGCCGTCCGCCACCCGGGCGGGACGCCAGGGTGCTGGTGGCGTCCAGGCTGGCGTCGTCGTCGACGCTGACGCCGTGGCGCTGGACCAGCTCGCCGCCGAGCCAGCCCGTGAGCACGGACAGGACGGCCCCGGCGAAGCTCAGCCCCAGGGCGACGCCGGTCGCCGCCCAGTCGGCGGAGTCCGCGCGGAGCAGCCAGCTCACGGCGAACAGCACCAGCACGACCACGTTGCCCAGACCGTGCACAGCACCTACACGCCTGGCCCGGGTACCCGGCGGGATGCCCAGCCAGTCAGCGAAACCGAAGACCCCGGCCACCAGCCCGCCGAGCACCCCGGCACCGATCATGTACGCCGCGGCGACCTGGAACCCGGCACGGTTGGTGAACAGGTGCAGGATGTCGAAAACCACCGCAGTGCTGAGCAGGCCCAGCGGGAAGACGATCAGCATCGGGTGGATCGCGTGCCCGAGTGCCCGTGCGCTGCTTCTCATGACACACCTCCGCAGGTCTCCCTGAGGGGTTACCCAGCGGGAGCCGGTGCTCAATCCTCCCGGGCCGCCATGACCCGGACCAGGCCCTCGCCCCGGATCCGGCGGGCCTCCACAGTGACCCGGCCGCCCGCCGGGAGCAGCAAGCGATGCTTCCCGGCGGGTACCGGGGCGCCGGTCACGGTGCCGTCGAGGAGCACGCGAGCCTCGCCCTCTGTTCCCGGGCCGGGGGCGACCGTCACCTCGATGGCCGTTGCGGCGGGGAACTCCGCGGACAGCAGCGCCTCCCAGTAACCGGAGCCGGTACCGGGCCAGTCCTCCGGCCTGACCGGGAGGAACGACGATGCCGGGGATGTGGGAGCCACCATGCTCTGGCGGGGCGGCCGGCCGGCTTCCAGCAGCTGGAGCCGCCGGCGGAGATCGCGGATCTCGGACAGCAGGGTGTCGGGGTGGTTGAGCCTCGGCATCGTCCCTCCAGTGTGGATCATCGTGGATGGCGGATCGTCGATGATGACACGGATCGCCCTGCCGCAGGGGATATCAGCCGGGGTCAGCTCGCGGGAGCGGCCGATCCGGCCCGGTTGCCCAGCGCGACGGCCAGCCAGCACACCGCGCCGCCGGCCAGCAGGTGCAGCCCGCTCGTCAGCGGGGAGTCGGGCAGCCGGGAGGCGAAAGCGAGCGCGAAAAACGCTGGTCCATAAGCGATGGACGGCACGAGCGGGAGAACGCGCGCTTTCACGAGACTGGCGCCGAACAACAGCACCCCGGCGCAGAAGACGGCGACCGAGCACAGCAATGCGATCCGGGTCTGCGTCGGCGGCGTGCCGCCGGTGAAGAACACCACGAGATTGAGCGCGAAAGCCGCCCCGCCGAACAAGCCGAGGCCGATCACGTTCGCCGCGTATCCGGCGGGGCCGAGTTTCCCGGCGCGGTGACGCTGGGTGAGGTACAGCGCGGTGAGAAGCGGGAAAGCGAAGGTGGGCGAGACGGCGATGAGCACGCTGGTCAGGGTGGTTTCGCCGGTGAAGGCCTCGATGGTGCCGGGCACGGCGATCAGTGCTCCGGCCGCGATGCCGCTGACCCTGCCGAAACGAAGAAGAAAATCCATGCCGGAAACCTAGGAAAGCCCGCCGGCCTGCTGAAGTGCACAAAGGCGAGACTTCACCGCCGGACGGCACATGACTTCCGGCATGTCGACGTGGTCCAGCTCTGCGGATAACCTGCGGATCATGTTCCCGCGATGGGCGCTTTTCCTTGTGTACGGTGCGGTGCTGCTCGCCGGTCTCCTGCCGGCCGGTGACGCCGGCCCGCGTTCACCCGTGCTGTTCGGCGCCGCGCTGGCGGCCCTGGCCGGGCTCGAACTGCTGCCAGCCGAGCCGCGTACGTGGCGCGCGGCCGGCCTGCTCGTGGCCCGCGTGATCCTGACCGGTGCCGTGGTGGCCGGTGACGGGTCGGGGCTGTCGGAGGTGCTGTTCGCGCTCGTGCCGTTCGCCGGGTACCTGGCCTTCGGGCGGTGGGCCGGTGCGGGGCTCGCTGCGGGCTGCCTGGGGCTGGCCGCAGCCGCGCGGTACGGGAGCCGGGACGGCATGGCCGATCTCGTCATGCTGGGGCTCGGGCTCGCGCTGGTCATGGCGCTCGCCGAGTCGGCGGCTGCCGAGCGGGCGGCCCGCGAGCGGCTGGCCAGGTACGCGGCGCGGATCGGGGAGCTGTCAGCGCAGGCCGAGCGCAACCGGCTGTCCCGGGAGATCCACGACGATCTCGGGCAGCACCTGACGACCGTGACGCTGCTGCTCGACCAGGCCGTCGCGTTCAGCGAGCGTGATCCGGAGGTGAGCCGCCGGGCGCTGGCCGACGCGAGACACTCGGCGCGGGAAGCGCTCGCGGACGTCCGGCACTCGCTGACGGCGTTGCGGGAGGGCATCGAACTGCCGTCAGCGCTGCGCGGGCTGGAAGCGCTCCCGGGGCCGCCCGCTGTCCGCTGCGTCATCTCGGGTGACCACGGCGGCTGGGATCCGGCCACGTTGCTCACCGTGTACCGGATCGCGCAGGAAGGCGTCACCAACGCCCGCCGGCACGCCGGAGCCACCACAGTGGACGTTGAGGTGTCGTTCGCCGGCCGCGCCGCCGAGCTGACCGTCACCGACGACGGCCCAGGGATCGGCGGCCCGGAAGGCGGCGGGCTGCGCGGCATCCGGGAGCGCGTCGCGCTGGCCGGCGGGGAACTGCGGATCACCGGCTCACAGCTCGCGGTGACGATCCCGGCTGGCGGTGGGGCGTGACCGAGCCGGTCAGGGTACTCATCGCCGACGATCAGCGGCTCATCCGCGAATCGCTGGCCGCGCTACTCGGCCTGGAAGACGGCGTCGTCGTGGCCGGGCTGGCCGCCGACGGTCAGGAAGCCGTCGAGCGCGCACTCGAACTCCGGCCAGACGTGGTGCTGATGGACGTGCGGATGCCGGTACTCGACGGGGTGTCGGCCACGGCCCAGCTCCGGGCCAGGGTGCCCGGCTGCCAGGTGCTGATGCTGTCCACCTTCGACGACGAGGAGCACGTGGTGCACGCCGTGCGGACCGGGGCAGCCGGGTACCTGCTGAAGGACCTGCCTGCCGCCGAGCTGGCCCGCGCCGTCCGGCTCGCCCACGCCGGCACCGGCTCGTTCGGCCCCGCCGCGACGGCCCGCCTGGCCGAGGCACTGGGCCGGCTGGGCCCGGCGGCGGCCACCGGCCCGGTACCTGACCTGACCGGGCGGGAGCTGGACGTGCTCCGGCAGCTCGCCGCCGGGGCCAGCAACCGGGAGATCGCCGCTGCCCTGTACGTCAGCGAGGGGACCGTGAAGAACCACGTGTCGCGGATCATCGCCCGGCTCGGCGTGCGCGACCGGACGCAGGCCGCGATCTACGCCCGCGACCACGGCCTGGGATAGCCGGGGGAAAACGCGGTGCCGTGCCGTGGGCCGGGGGCTAACGTGACTGGCCACGTCAGGTACGCGAAGAAAGGTTGTGACCAGGAGATGAACGGCATGCGAGAGTCGGTGATCCGGGTGGCTGGCACGCTCGATCGGGCCGATCTTTCCTATGACGGCCTGGTCGCGGACCTCCTCGCCGAGACATATGCGCGGCGCTCGATGGACCTGTCGGGGCTCGGCCCCGCAGGGCAGGCGGAGCTGATCACCAGCCGCGCGCTGAACCTGATCCCGGGCGAGGAGGCGCTGACGGCGCTGATCGCCGGGGGCCGCCCGCTGGTCGTCAAGTACGGCATCGATCCGACCTCACCGGACGTCCATCTCGGGCACGCGGTGCCGATCGTGCTGGCCAGCCGGTTCCAGCGGATGGGGCACCGGGTCGTCTTCATCATCGGTGACGTCACCGCGAAGATCGGCGATCCGTCCGGGCAGGCCGGCGACCGCCCGCCGCTCACGGACGCGGAGATCGCAGCGAACCTGAGCACGTACCAGCGGCAGGTCAGCCCGTTCATCGACGTCGGGCGGGCCGAGCTGCGGTTCAACGGCTCGTGGCTCGGGGAGATCACGCTGCCCCGGCTGCTGGAGATCGCAGCCCGGGTACCGGTGTCGATGTCCCTGCAACGCGACGACTTCCGCAACCGGCTCGCGGCCGGCACCGGCCTGTCGACGGCCGAGTTCCTGTACTCGATCGTCATGGCCCTCGACTCCGTCGCCATCACCGCCGACATCGAGCTCGGCGGCGTCGACCAGCTCCTCAACCTCCAGATGTGCCGCAAGGTCATGGAGGTGTCCGGCCAGGTACCGGAGCTGGTGGTCACGACCCCGCTGATCGAGGGCACCGACGGCACCGGGGCGAAGATGAGCAAGAGCAAGGGCAACTACCTCGCGCTCACGGCCAGCCCGGACGACGTGTACGGCGGGATCATGTCCATCCCCGACCGGCTGACCGTGCCGTACCTGCGCTCGCTGACCGAGTGGACGGACCCGGAGATCGCCGCGCTCGGAGGCCAGCACCCGATGGCCGTCAAGCGCCTGCTGGCCGGGGACATCGTCGCCGCGCTGCACGGCCTCGAAGCGGCGGCCGCAGCCCGGGCGGAGTTCGGCGCGCGGTTCTCGCGGCGCTCGTTCGCCGGCACGCGCAACCTGCCGGAACTCAGCCTGGCGGCCAGCGGTACCGAGACACTCGGCACGCTGCTCACCCGGGACCTGGGCTTCGCGGAGAGCATGAACGCACTCCGGCGTACCGCGAAGGGCAACGGGCTCCGGCTGGTCCGCGAGACGGCGGCTGGGCAGGAGAGCGAGATCCTGCCGGAGGAAGCGGTGTACCGGACGCTGGCCGAGGTCGCCGGCGATCCCGAGGGCCTGTACGTGAAGGCTGGCCGGAAGGTCGCCCGGATCGTCCGCTGAGGACGGGCCGCCCGGTCCCCTCTCCGGGCGGCCCGCACTTCTCAGCCGCAGTTGGCCTGGATCGTCTTCAGACCCACGCGGTACGAGGTCAGGGCTGTGCCCTCACACGCGTGCCGCGCGTACCCGTAGCCGGTGGCGATCTGCTGCCAGACACCGGACGGGGACCTGCGGAACAGGTTCACTGTGATCGGCTTCTCGGTGCCGTCGTAGCAGACGGCCCAGCCCTCGGCGTCAACGGCTTCCGTGCTGCTGGTCAGCTCGTAGTAGCTGAAGCAGCTCGGGGCCGCAGCCGCCGGAGCCGCCGGGGCCAGCAGCGCGGCACTGGTCGCGCCGGCGGCGGCTGCCAGGGCGAGGTACCTCTTCGTGCTCGCCATCAGCCGCACCACGTCGTGAGCTCCTGGCCGTCGGGGACCGCGTACGTGTTGACCGCGTACGTGGTGCAGTAGTGGTAGATCGCACCCGTACCGGTGGCGACCTGGGTCAGCGTCCCGTTGGCGTTCCTGCGGTAGAGGTAGTTCTTCGCCGGCCGTTCGACCTCGCCGTCACACATGACGTAGGCGTCGGCCCAGACGAAGTTCGCGCCCTTGCCGATCATGTAGTGAACTGTGCCGCCACACGCGCCGGTGCCGGCCGCGGCGGGGGCAGCCGGAGCCAGCATCGCGGCTCCGATGGCCGCTGTGGCCGCCAGGACGGCAAGTGGTTTCCTCATGGTCCTTCTCCTTCTCACTGAACGTTCTTCCGGGTGGCAGCAGTCAAGCGCCCGTCCTGGGACGGGACAACGGTTCCGGGCCGGAATGGGGGGCGCAGGAAGCGGCTGTGGGGGAGCGTCAGGCCCCGGAGCAGGCAACCGTCCACAGCAGACGGATATCGGCTGACATGACCGGCGACCCGAAAATACTGGGGGCCTGATCCCCATGTGCGTGAGCCCGGCACGCAGCACTCTGGGCTGGCTCGGGTGGACTCCCGGGTACCCCTGGGTGAGTACGGAAGGCGGGAAACCATGACCACTGAGGAACTGCTGCGCGGGTGGAAGGACCCCGAGCTGCGGACCGGCTGGCACCCGGCCGGGGAGATCAGCCTGGCCGAGCTGAGCATCGCCGGGCCGCACACCAGCACCAACCCCACCTACGGCTGTACGACACTCATGGCGGGGCTGGGCGAGGACGGGCCAGCTCGCTGATGGGCCTGGGACAGGCCGGGCTGACCGGCCGGGCGGCGGAACTGGCCCGGCTCACCAGGTGGCTCGGCCTGCCCGGCCCGGCGGAGGGGCCCCGCGCCGCGTACCTCCTGGGGGAGGCCGGCATCGGCAAGTCCCGCCTCGCGGCGGAGGCCGGGGCGCTCGCCACCCAGGCCGGGCTGACCGTGCTGCGGGGCCGCGCCGTGCAGGGCGAGCCGTGGCGGCCGGTGGTCGAGATGCTGCTCGGGCTGCTCCGGGTCAGCGGGCCGGTGACCGATCCGGCCCTCGCGCCGTACCTGCCTGTTCTCGGCCGCCTCGTACCACAGTGGAGCACTGCGGTGCCCGTGGAACGGCCGGGTTCCCCGTTGGTGATGGGGGAGTCGATGCTGCGCCTGCTGGCCGCCGCCGTACCGGCCGGCTGCCTCCTGATCGCCGAGGACCTGCACGAGGCCGACCGGGAGACCCTGGCGGTGCTCGACTACGTCACGGACGCGATCACCGGACCGGTGTGGCTGCTCGGCACGGTCCGGCCCGGCCGGTCTCCCGGAGCCGGGCTGGCGCTGTCGGCCAGCGGCAGGCGTTCCGCCGAGCTGATCGAGCTGGAGCCGCTGCCGGACGAGTCCGTCATGGAGCTGGCGGCCGGCTGCCTGGGCACCGGGCCGCACCTGCTGCCGGAAGCCCTGGCCGCGCTGCTGACCCGGTCGAGTGGCGGCGTCCCGTTCGTCGTGGAGGAACTGCTCGCCGGCCTGGTCAGCTCCGGTCATCTCAGCCCGGTGCCCGGCGGCTGGGCCGCCGCCGGCGGGGAGCTGCCGGCCGCGCCGACAGTCAGTCTGGCCCGGAGCATGCGGGAACGCGCGGCACAGCTCGGCCTCGGAGCTGCGGACGGCAGCGAGCAGGACGGCCTGAGCCTGCTGCGGGCCGGGGCGACCTGCGGATCGTCATTCCCGGCCTGGCTGGCCGGCGCGGTCGCGGGGCTCGGCGGCGACCGGGTGAACGCGCTGCTCGGCGAGGCGCTGGAGACCCGGCTGCTGCTGCCCGGCGACGAAGGCCCGGGCTGGTTCCGCTTCCGGCACGCCCTCGCGGCCGAGGCGCTCCTGGCCCCGATGCTCCCGCACGAACGATCAGTGCTCGCTGCCCGCGCCGCCGCCGAGATCCTGTCCGTCCACCCTGGACTCCCGGACAGCTGGTGCTACCGGGTGGCGGGCCTGCACCTCACGGCCGGGGACCGCCCGGCGGCCGGACGGCTCTTCGCCGAGGCCGGTACCCGAGCGCTGGCCAAGGGCGCGCCCGCCTCCGCCGTCTCGTATCTCGAACAGGCGATGGAGCTGCTGGGGAAGAACAGCGCGATTCTCGTACCGCTGCTGCGCGCTCTCATCGACGCCGGTCAGCCCGGTCGCGCCCTGGTCCTGGCTCCGGCGGTCGCCGAGGCCGCCCGGGACTGCCCGCCGGGTACGGCGGCTGGGCTCTTCGCCCGGCTGGCCGAGGCCGCTGCCGCGTCGGGGCGGTGGCGTGACGGGCTCGTGCACATCGCGGCGGCCCGGGCGCTGCCCGGCGACGGCACGGAGAACGCTGCTCTTCTCGACGCGGCGGAAGCGCTGCTCCGGCAGGACCTTCCCGGCCAGGAAGCCGCCTCGGCCGGAGCACTCGCACAACGGGCGCTGACCGCTGCCCCGGAGCCGGAGACGGCCTGCCAGGCTCTCGCCGTGCTCGGCATGCTGGGCCGCAGGACCGGGCTGGACAGCTCCGACCGGGCCTTCCGCCAGCTGCTCGGCATCGCCACCAGCCACGACCTTCCGCTGTGGCGGGCGGACGCCCTCTGCTACCTGGGCGTCAACGACTTCCTCCGCGACGGGAGCGCCGGGGGCCTGGCGGCGGCGAGTACGGAAGCCAGCCGGCTCGGGGCACTGCCGCTGCTGTGCGCGACGGACAGCCTCCGGGTCATGGCCGCCGTACTGCGTGCCGACTACGCCGAGGCCGACCGGCTGGCCGGGCCGTGCGCCGAGCTCTCCGGCCGGATCGGCAGCGCGCACCTGCACAGGTACCTGGTCCTCGCCCGGCTGATCGCGGCGGGCCAGCGCGGCCAGCGCCGGGAACTCGACCGGCACTGTGAGCACCTGACGGAGCTGGGCGGGGCCGGCACCCACCTGCAGCCGATCGGCTGGGGGCTCGGCCGGGCCTTCTGCGCGCTGCTGGAGGAGGACCGGCCCCGGGCGCGGGCGGAGCTGGATCGCAGCTGGGCCGCCGAGTCGGCCGGGCACAGCCCGCACAGCCTGTCCGGCCGGTACGGGCTGCGGCTGCTGCTCGCCGTGCTCGACGAGGAGGAAGGCTGGCCCGGGTACGAGGAGGTGGCAGTGCACCCGCAGAGCGAGCTGGCGTGGAACCGGCAGTTCCGTTCGGCGGCCCGCGCTGTGCTGCTCGGCCGCGACGGCGAGATCGTGGCGGCCTCGGACGCGTTCGCGGAGGCGACGGCGGCCGGAGCCGCCTTTCCGGTCGCCCGCCACCTGGTGCTGAGGCTGGCTGCCGGTCCGGCCACAGCGGACGGCTGGGGCGACCCGGTCTCCTGGCTCCGCCAGGCTGAGGCGTACTTCCGGGGCGCCGGCCTGGCCACCGTGGCGGGTGCCTGCCGCACCGGACTCCGCCGGGCGGGGACGGCCGTCCCGCAGTACCGGCGCGGCTGGGAGCACATACCGGCGGGGCTGCGCGAACGCGGAGTCTCGGTACGCGAGGCGGAGGTGCTCGCCCTGGCGGCCGAACGGCTGTCCAACCCGGAGATCGGCCGGCGGCTGTTCATTTCCTCCCGGACGGTGGAGAAGCACGTCGCCAGCCTGATCCGCAAGCTCGGGCTCAGGGACCGGGCCGCCCTGAGCGCGTATGCCGGGCCGGCCGCGCCGCTGGTACCGCCAAAAAACACCAACACGTTTCCCAACTCGCCTTGAAAAAGCCACATAGGTGGTCTAATGGGGCCGAAAGCAAAAGGATGACATGCAGCATGGCCGGGTATCGAGCAGATAACCCCGCCCATGAGGAGGCGTGATGGATATCAATGCCGCGTTGACGGACATGTGGCGATCGGTGCTGCTGTTCGTGCCGAAGCTCGTAGGATTCCTGGTGATCCTGCTGATCGGCTGGATCGTGGCCCGGGTGCTGCGCAACGTGGTGAGCAAGCTGCTCCAGCGGGTCGGCTTCGACCGGGTGGCCGAGCGCGGCGCGCTCCGCCAGGCGCTGTCACGCAGCAAGTACACCGCGTCCGACATGCTGTCCATGCTGGTCTACTACGCCGTGCTGCTGTTCACCCTCCAGCTCGCCTTCGGCGTCTGGGGCCCGAACCCGGTGTCCGGCCTGATCGAGGGGATCGTCGCCTGGCTGCCGCGTGCCGCCGTGGCCATCGTGATCGTCGTGGTCGCCGCAGCCATCGCCTCCGCCGTCAAGGACATGGTGACGAACGCGCTGTCCGGCATGTCCTACGGCAAGCTGCTGGGCAACCTGGCCAGCGTCTTCATCCTCGCCGTCGGCGTGATCGCCGCCCTGAACCAGGTCGGCATCGCCACCACGGTCACCACCCCGGTCCTGATCGCCGTGCTCGCCACGGTCGGCGGCATCCTGGTGGTCGGCATGGGCGGCGGCATGATCCGCCCGATGCAGGGCCGCTGGGAGCGGTGGCTGGGCCGCGCCGAGACGGAGTCGCAGATGATGAGCGAGCAGCTGCAGGCCCACCAGGCCGGCCGCCGCGACGCCACCGCTGCCGCCGAGGCCGCCGCGACCGTCCGGCACGAGACGCCGCCGATGGCCCGCTAGCCGCTGGCGGCACACGCATCAGCCCCGGTGACCCGCGAGGTCACCGGGGCTTCGTGCTGCCCGGGCGGTGGCCAGCCTGTGACCTGACGGGGCAGATTTCCGCGTCGCCAGGTGCTACAAAAGTGGGCCACGAGGTTTCGATCTGCAGCGTTCGGGAAGGGTCGTCATGGGGGCACTCTCCGCCTGGGCTATCGCCGCTGTCCTGCTCTTCGGTGTCCCGCTCACCTGGCTGTTCTACCGCGAGCGGAACCGGCCGGCCCCGATGTACGAGGACTTCCGCCAGGCCGGCCAGCCGGTCGTGCCGGCCGGGGCCAGCGAGGCCGGTGCTGCCTTCGAGCAGGCCTCGGCGTACAACGCCTCCAACCTGAACGGCGGCGGCCCAGGCGGTCTCTAGCCCCGGCCCCGCCCGAGCTACTGCGCCGCGCTGACCTTCACCCACCGGTCCAGTGCCGCCTGGGCCGCGCCCGAGTCGATGGCCTGCGCGCACCGGTCCGCCGCTGACCGCAGCCGGCCGATCAGCGGGCCGGCACCGCTGTCCAGTGCGGCGAGTGCCGCTGCCGCGTTCAGGACAACCGCATCTCGTACCGGGCCAGCCTCGCCCCCGAGCACCCGCCGCGCGACGTCAGCGTTGAAGGCGGCATCCCCGCCCCGCAACGCCGACGGCGCGCACCGGGCGATGCCGAGGTCGCCGGGGTCGAGCCGGTGCTCGGTGACCAGCCCGTCCCGTACCTCCCAGACTCGTGACGTGGTGGTGACGGTCAGCTCGTCGAGCCCGTCGTCGCCGCGCACGACCAGTGCCGAGGTGCCCCGGGCCGCCAGGGTCGCGGCGAGCACGGGAGCCATCGCGAGGTCCGACGTGCCGAGGGCCTGATAGCCGGGGCGCGCCGGATTGGACAGCGGGCCGAGCAGGTTGAACACGGTCGGGATCCCGAGCTCCCGCCTCACGGGTGCCGCGTGCCGCATCGCCGGATGGAACCGGGCGGCGAAACAGAACGTGAGCCCGGCTTCCTGAGCCACCACCGCGACCTGTTCCGGGCTCAGGTCGAGGCGCCCGCCGAGCGCTTCGAGCACGTCGGCGCTCCCGGCCGCCGCCGAAGCGGCCCGGCTGCCGTGCTTGACGACCCGCGCCCCGGCTCCGGCCACCACGATGGCCGCCATCGTGGAGATGTTGACGGTCCTGGCCGTGTCGCCGCCGGTGCCGGCCAGGTCGACGATCGGGCCGGGTACGTCCACGGGGATCGCGTGCGCGGCGATGGCCTGGGCGAAGCCGCCCAGCTCGGCGGCCGTGACGCCCTTGGCTCGCAGCGCGGTGAGGAACGCGGCCAGGGCCGCTGGACCCGTGTCGCCACGGCAGATCTCGTCCATCGCCTCGGCCGCCTGCTCGAAGGTCAGGGACTGGCCGGACAGGATGGCGGTCAGGATACGTGGGCTGGTCATCGGCTACTCCAGGAACTCAGTTGCCTGGTGAGGCCCGTGTCCCCGTCCCGCTGAACGCGCGACGGCCGCCTCACCTGAGGCGGCCGGACGGACGAGGAATCACGTCACAGGGGGACCGCCTACCCGGCGGGCCACCACCACTGCGACACGAACATACCGTCACTCTAGCGCAGTGTCGCGGGGTCAGTACAAGATGGAATTTGTACGATTTCGCCATGTTGCTCATGATCCGCAGATTCTTCGTCGCTGCAGTGTGCGTGGTGGTCACCGCTGTGCCGGGAGTGGCTCCGGCCGGGGCTGGGGCCGAGGCCGGGAGCACGTTGAGCTGGGGAAGCAATATCCACGGGACCTTGGGCGACGGCGGGACGGCCGGCCGGGACGTGCCAGGCGCGGTGTGCGCCGCCTCCGGATGCCCGGCCGGGCTCGGCGCGGCTACGGCCCTGTCGGGCGGAGCGGCCCACAGCCTCGCGCTGATGCCGGACGGGACAGTCCTCGCGTGGGGCCGCAACGACCGGGGGCAGCTCGGCGACGGTACGACGGTGGACCGGCGCACTCCGGTGCGGGTCTGCGCGGCCGGGGCCGTCGTGCCCTGCACATCCTTCCTCAGCGGAGTGCGGGCCGTGTCGGCAGGAGCGGCGGAAAGCGCGGCCGTGCTGGCGGACGGGTCGGTGGTGACGTGGGGTGACAACGGGGCTGGTCAGCTCGGGGACGGCACGAACACCATGCGGGCGCTGCCGGGCAGGGTCTGCGCGGCCGGTGCTGCCGTGCCGTGCACGACGTTCCTAGCCGGAGTGGCCACAGTGGACACAGATCGCCAGCACATGCTGGCAGTGGCCGGTGGCGTGGTCTACGCCTGGGGCAACAACGGCTACGGGCAGCTGGGAGACGGCACGGAAACGCCCAGGGCGACCCCGGTCAAGGTGTGCGCGCCTGGTACGGCGGCGCCCTGCACGTCGTTCCTCAGCGGCATCACTGCTGTGTCGGCGGGCGGTGTCAACAACAGCTACGCGATCACGAGCGGCAGGGAACTGCTCGCGTGGGGCAGCAACACGCTCGGCCAGCTCGGCAACATGCACCTGCCGACCGCCCTGACCCCGGTCAGGGTCTGCGCCCCGGACTCGGCCTCACCGTGCACGCGGTTCCTGTCCGACGTGACAGCGGTGTCGTCCAGCGGTACCCACGTCCTGGCCATCGCGGGCGGCGTCGTGCACAGCTGGGGCAACAACGCCGTCGGCCAGCTCGGGTACGGCGACACGCATGAGCTGGCCTTCCCCGGGCGGGTGTGCGCGGCCGGGGCGACGGCGCCGTGCGCCACGTACCTGCACGCGACGAAGATCGACAGCAACGGCGGGCACAGCCTCGCCCTGTCCGGCGGCGTACTCCACGCGTGGGGGTCGAACCACACCGGCCAGCTCGGCGACGGTACCGGCGCCGGAAGCCGGTACGTGCCGACGCCCGTGTGCGCGGCTGGCGGGACGGCGCCGTGCGGCCGGTTCCTGACCGGGTACCCGGTGTTCGCGGCGGGGGAGACGTGGACGCTCGCCTCGGCCCCGCCGGAGGAGGCCGACCTGGGGGTGGGGCTGAGCGCTGAGGCCGAGCTGCTGAACCCCGCCGTGCGGTACACCATCGAGGTGGTGAACCACGGGCCAGCGGGAGTGGCGAGCGGGACGGTGACCCTGCACGTGCCGGTCAGCGCGCAGATCTCGGCACCTTCCTGTGCGGACATGCCGGGCTTGAATGCCGTTGCCTGCCCGGTGCCGGCTCTTGGCGAAGGGCAGTCTCATCGCAGGCAGATCGTGGTGACCTACGGCCTCGCGACGGTCGGGCTACCGGTGACGGTGACGGCGGCCCGAGCCGCGAGCAGCCCGGCCGACCCGGAACCGGGCAACGACACCGCGAGCGTGGAGTGTGACGTCGAGAGCGCGCTCGTGATCAGCTGTCAGAGATCCTGACTCACTTCTTGGCCGGCCGCGTCCCGGGTGAAGACGAGGTAGCAGTAGTCATCGAGGATCTTCGTCAGCGGGCGCTCGGGGCGGCCGAGAAGCTCCGGCAGCCCGGCGGTGCTCACCTGGGCCTCGGCGGCGACCTTCTGCGCCCAGTCACGGCCGAGAGCCTGGTGCGCGGCGAACGCCGCCCCGTCGCGCGCGCCGTGCAGCCGCAGCGCGATCGCCTCGTCCCACGGCATGACGGCCAGCGGGCGCAGCGCGAAGAACAGCTTCGCGGCGGCCGTCGGGCCGAGCGGGCGCGGACGTTTCGCGAGGGCGGCCGGCATCGCGCTCAGCGCGGCGAAACACTCGCCGATCCCGCTGATCGCGGCGTCGTCGAGGTCAGCCAGGGCCAGCTCGGGGGACGGCAGCCGGCCCGACCAGTCATCCCACCACGCGGCCAGGCCGTCACTGAACACGTCCGGCTCGCCCTCGCGCGGGTACCTGATCCGGCAGCCCCAGGCGTTGAGCCAGGCGTGCAGCGCCGTCCGGTGCCCGGCCTGGCCGGGGTCGATCGACGGCGCGGTCGCGGCGAGCAGCGTGGCCCAGGTCTGGTCGGGCCGCGAGTACGCGGCGAACTCGGCGACGGCAGCCTTCAGGCCAGCCAGGTCAGGCGCAGCAGTGTCCACGGTGGCCGATCCTAGCCAACGTCCCGGCCCGGCCTGCGGGGAGCTGGCTGGGCCGGTCCAGCCCGGCATCCTGTGACGTGGTGTGGGCGCGAAGCGTGGCAATCGCCGCCTTCCTGCTCCTGAGCTGCGAAGATGGTTCCCGTGGCAGGGAGGAAACCGCGGGGGAGGGCTGTCCGGCACGTGGCCGTGGCCGCCGCGTGCGTCCTGGTGGCGCTGCTCGGTCTCCTCCTGTACTCCGCCGAGCGCGACACCCGTCAGCAGACCCACTTCGCGGGCACCGGCCGGATCACCGACGGCGTCCACATCGAGGCGAGCGTGCAGCAGGTCAACCCGGCGGCCCGTGAGCTGCACCTGCGGGTGCTGGTCCTGCCGCTCGGCAACCTCCGCGAGAACGGCAACGAGCTGATCTCGTCCTCGGACATCGTCGTGGAGACCTCCTCGCTGGCCCAGGGCCAGATCAAGCTGCCGGCCGGGGATCGGGTGTCCATACAGGACATCAAGGTCGGGCTGGAGAGCACCGGCGGGATCTCGGACTATCCCTTCGACCGGTACAGGACACTGATCGGATTCTGGGCGGAGGCTGGGGGCCGGCAGGTGCCGGTGTCCATGGAACTCACCGACGTCGACCCGTTCTTCACGCCGAGGATCGAGCGCCGGGGGAACGAGGACAGCTCGGCGACGCTGGAGATCCGGTTCAGCCGGTCACGTTCCACACTGATCTTCGCGTGGTTCATGATGGCGGCGATGTGGGCGACGAGCCTGGCTGTCCTCGGCGCGAGCTGGGTGATCGTCGACCAGAAGCGCGGCCTGGTCTGGCCGGCGCTGGGCTGGATGGCGGCGACCCTGTTCGCCCTGGTCGGCTTCCGGAACGCCGCCCCCGGCTCACCGCCGATCGGCTCGATCCTCGACTACACCGCCTTCCTGTGGGCCGAGGGTGTCATCTCCGTCTGCGTGGTCGCCGTCGCCGCCTACGGCATCCGGGTGGAGCGGGCCGCCGCACCTCACACCAGCTGATCCAGCTTGGTCAGCGCCCTCCGCAGCTCCCGCCGCGCTCCCACCGGCACGATCATCGCCCGCCCCGGCACCCGGACCCCGCCGGTCAGCGCCACCCGGGTCGCGCCGTCGCCCGCCGGCACCGCGGCCATCCCGATGATCAGGAACCGGCTCTGCAACCAGCACCAGCCCGGCCGGACCACGCCCTCCAGCCGCGCCCGGAACCCCCACCGGCTGCGCGCCAGCGCCGTCACCCGGTCGCCGTCCCGCCCGAGGACCGTCACGCCGGTCATGTCCGGCTGGAACCGCCCGAAGTCGCCCTCCAGATCGGACATCACCCGCCACACCTGCGGGAACGACACCTCGATCCGGTGCTCCAGCACCCGGGCACCGGGAATCCCGGCGGCCAGGACGCGCAGCCGGGCCACCGGGTCGATGACGCCAGCCATGTCGTAGGCGTAGGCGTCCACCCCGGGCTCCGCGTTTGCGTCCGTACGACCTGCGCCAGTGCCGCCAGCTTCCCTGCCACCCATGCCCGTGGCTCCCGCCTCCATGCCGTCCGAGCCCACGCCGTCCACGTCTCCGCCGCCGGTTGTGCGCCGGCCGGCATTGTCCCTGTCATCGATGTTCATGATGTCCATGCCTTCCGGAAACTGGCCCGCGCCCGGTGCAGGCGCGACTTGACGGTGCCGGTGGACACGGCGAGCAGCTCGGCCGTCGCCCGCTCGTCCATGCCCTCCAGGTCGCGGAGGGTGAGGATCGCGCGGTGTTCCGGGCTGAGGCCGGAGAGCACGGCCCGCACGTCCGCCGCCAGCTCCGGCTCGCCGCGTGCCGGAGCCAGCTCGGGGTCGACCGTTCCGCCCGGGCCGCCGGTGCGCTTGGCGACCCGGACGGCCTCCCGGACCGCGATGATCCGGACCCAGCCGCGCAGTGCTTCCGGGTCGCGGAGCTTCCGCAGGGTGCGGAACACCGCGATCAGGGTCTCCTGCGTCGCGTCGGCGGCCTCGTGCAGGGCGATGCCGGCGCAGATCCGGGCCACGTACGGCGTGAGCTCGTCGAGGAGGTCGTGCATGGCGAGGGTGTCGCCGTGCTGGGCGGCCCGGACGAGCGCGGGCCCTCGCTCAGTGAGCATGGAGGAAGTCTGCCATCAGGCTGGCCACCGGCTGTGCACAGTCGAGGGTCAGCGCGTGCCCGCAGCCGTCGAGAACGGTCACTGTGGCCGAGGGCATCAGCTCCCGGTACCTGGCGGCCTGCCAGACCGGCAGCACGGTGTCCCCGGAGCCCCACAGGATCAGCGCCGGGGTGCTCGTCCTGCCCAGCGCGGCCTGGGTCTCCCGCCAGTCCAGCCCCCGTTCGAGCAGGTAGGCGGACTTGCGGTTCGCCGTGAACGTGCCGGGGGCCCACATCTCGTCCACCATCGCCTCCGTCACCAGCTCGGGATGCCCGAACAGCCCCCGGACCGCCGAGGCCGTGCTCGACCGGCTGGCCGCGCCGGCGCTGGCCATCAGCTCGCCGGCGATCGGGTACTTCATCAGCTCCCAGGCCGGCGGATCCTTCTCGTCCAGCCCGGACGGTGCGAGCAGGGCGAGGGCTGTGACCCGCGCCGGGTACCGCTGGGCGTAGGCGAGCGCCCAGCCTCCGCTCCACGAGTTGCCGCCGAGCGCGGCCTTCTCGATGCCCATCGCGTCGAGGAACGCCCCCACTGCCCGGGTCATCCCGTCCAGGTCCCACGTGAAGTCCCTGGCGCGCAGCTCGGTGAAGCCCTGCCCAGGAAGGTCCACTATGTACACCGTGTGCCGTGCGCGCAGCGCGTCGAGCTGTGGCCGCCAGGCGAAGGTCGAGGCGGCTCCCGGTGAGAGCAGCACGACCGGCGTCCCGCTGCCCGCCCGCACGTAGTGGAACCGGGCCAGCGCCGTCTCCGCGAACTGCCCGTCGGCCGGCGGCCGGTGGTCGCGCTGCTCGGCGGGACTCCAGCCATACGCGCCCCAGAGCAGGGCCACCACCAGGACGGCCGGGAACGCCGCCAGCCAGCGCGGCATCCTCGTCACCAGCAGAGTGGCGATCCCGGCCGCGAGGCACAGCGGCACGTACACGAAAAGGTTGAGCCAGTAGAAGGCACTGCCGGGACCGAAACCCAGCCCTGCGGCCCACCCGGCGCCGATCAGTCCTCTGGTCAGCAGGCCACAGGCGACGGCGAGCGCGCCCAGCCGGGCGATCAGGCCGCCCCTGTCCCGCGAAGCGGCAACCACGCACGCCGCCCCGGTGAGGAGAATCGCGGCGAGCGTCAGCAGGACGCGTGGTGTGAACGGCGCACCAGACGTGCCGAGCAGCGCGTGCGACAACGCACGCGTGTCACTGGCTGGCCAGGTGATCCCGGTCGCCCAGACCAGATGCAGCACCGCGTCAACGGCGAGCACCCCGCCGGCCGCAGTGCCCAACCGGATTCTGTCCATGTTCCCTCCCGAGAGTGGCGTTAGCCCTTCACCACCCCAGGAGGGGGCCGCACGCCAGAAGGTTCCCCATGACCTGGGCCACAGACCACAGTGGTTGATGATCTTGTCCTGGTTCGGTCACACTTGGGCGAGATAACGAGTCCGTTATAGGGTTTTCACCCCTTCAGTTCCTGAAACCCAGCCGGTACCTTCTGCACGTGCAAACCCAGACCACCCGGCGACCGGCCCAGAGTCAGCCCACGCCACCGAGACGCCGGACAGTGCGCTCGGTGGAGGTGCTCCTCGCCCTCCTCGTGCTCGCGATGCTCGGCCGGGGGCTGCTGTCGGACGCGATGAGCACGCCGCTGCTCCAGAGCTGGACCACGGTGTTCATCTCGATCGTCATCCAGGCGATGCCGTTCGTGGCGCTCGGTACGCTGCTGTCGGCGGCGATCGCCGTGTTCGTCCCGCCGGCCTTCTTCTCCAGGGCGCTGCCGAAGCACCCGGCGCTGGCCGTACCGGCAGCAGGGCTCGCCGGCGGCATCCTGCCCGGCTGCGAGTGCGCGTCGGTACCGGTGGCCGGCGCGCTGGTCCGCCGGGGGGTCACGCCGGGCGCGGCGCTCGCGTTCCTGCTGTCAGCGCCCGCGATCAACCCGGTCGTGATGGTGTCGACCTACGTGGCCTTCCCGAACCAGCCGTCGATGGTCGCCGCGCGCTTCGGCGCCAGCCTGCTGGTCGCCGTCATCATGGGCTGGCTGTGGGTGCGGCTGGGCCGGTCGGACTGGCTGCGCCAGCCACGGCACCACGACCACGCCGGGCAGAACAAGTGGCTGGCCTTCGCCGCCGCGGCCCGGCACGACATGACGCAGGCCGGTGGGTACCTCGCGATCGGCGCGTTCGCCGCGGCCACGCTGAACGTGACGGTCCCGGCCGAGTGGCTGCGCGCCGTCTCCGGTAACCCGGTGCTGTCTGTGCTGGCTCTTGCTGCTCTGGCCGTGGTGCTGTCGATCTGCTCGGAGGCTGACGCGTTCGTCGCCGCGTCGCTGACCCAGTTCTCGCTCACGTCGCGGCTGGTGTTCCTCGTGGTCGGGCCGATGGTCGACCTGAAGTTGTTCGCGATGCAGGTGGGCGCGTTCGGCCGGGGCTTCGCGCTCCGGTTCGCCCCGGCCACCCTCGTGGTCGCGGTGCTGGTGGCGGTAGGGACAGGAGCGTTGCTGTGGTGAGACAGGCGACCCGGTCGGTGATCCTGCTGCTGGTGGGCGGCGCGATCCTGAAGACCACCATCAGCGGTACCTATGTGCGCTACGTCAAGGAAGGCATGTGGCCGCTGCTCTACGTCGCGGGCGGCGCGATGGCCGTCGTCGCGCTGGTTGGGGTGGCCGGGCTGTTCCGGAAGAACCCGGAGGCTGAGCACGACCACGGCGGCAGGTTCGACGCCGCGTGGCTGCTGATGGTACCGATGCTCGCCATGCTGCTCCTGGCCCCGCCAGCGCTGGGCAGCTTCTCGGTGAGCCGCAGCGGTTCGGCCCTGGGTACCGCGCCGGCCGGCAACGAGTTCGCTCCACTGCCCGCGGGCGACCCGGTCCGGCTGTCCGTTGTGGACTACGCGAGCCGCGCGATCTTCGACCAGGGCCGGACCCTGACCGGCCGGACGGTGCGGCTCTCCGGCTTCGTCATCACCGGCCCGGGCGGCGAGGCGTACCTGGCCCGGCTCCGGATCAACTGCTGCGCGGCCGACGCGCGGCCGGTGAAGGTACGGCTCACCGGCTCGCTGCCCGACCGGATGGTCCCGAACAGCTGGATCGAGGTGGTCGGCCAGTACGACGAGCGCACCGACGTGGACGAGGTCAGCACGGAGAAGGTGCCCTACATCGCCGCGACGGCCGTGACGCCCATCGCGGCCCCGAAGAAGGCTTACGAATCCTGATGGACCTCCGACTTCGCGCTGTGACCGGTGCGGCCCTGGCTGCCGTCGGTGTGCTGTTCGTGCTGCCAGCGCCAGCTCCAGCCCCGGCGGGCCCCGCCGAGGCGATGACCGTCACGGGACCACCGGCCGATCTGGCGACGGCGTGGCCAGCGGCGCAGGTGAGCAGCATGCCGAGCAGCCAGGCCGACGGCAGTACCTTCATCCCGCTGCTGGTCCTGGAGCCGGGCACGGTGGCCGGGATGCTCAACGGGAAGACGTTCGCTCTGCGCACGCCGTCCGGGACCCGGGAACTCATGCCGGACCTCAACGGCAACTCCCACTCGCTCGGCGGCTACACGGCGGCTGGCGGGCAGATCTTCTGGTTCGTCAGCGTCGCGGGCCCCGGCGGCACCCAGCAGCAGACACTGTGGACCGCCGATGTCGCGGCCGGCCCGGCGCGGGTACTCACCAGCGACACCGGCGTAGCGATCGGCCGCGTCGGGACGCTGGACCTCCAGATCGCTGGCGGCTTCGCCCACTGGGCCGCGGAGGTACGCGGCGGCGACACTGAGCTGCGCTCGATCCCGGTCACCGGCGGCACTGTGACCACGACCCGGGTCATGGGCCGCTACACCGTGGCGGCGTGGCCGTGGCTGGCCCCGGTGGTCAGCTCGACCGGGTCACCCGTCGAACTGCTCAACGGCGAGACCAAGGCCGTGCTCCGCGTACCCGGTGTGAAGGGCCGGCGGCTGAACTGCGGACCCCAGTGGTGCCGGTCGAGCGACGACGGAATCCTCGAACTGCGCCGTGCCGACGGCAGTGACATGCGCAGGTTCGGGGACCAGCGTTCACGGACAGGCGCCCAGCCGATCGGCGCGGTGAGTAACGTCGAGGTCTTCGCCGGCGGGGCGCACTCCACGGTGATGGGCCAGGCCAGGCCACTTTTCGTGTACGACATCCCTGGCCGGCGGGTCGTGCGGATCGACGCGGCGGCTGGCGCCTACGGCGTCCGGGACGACTGGCTGATGTGGTCGACCGGCGACGGCGAGGCGATCGTCTGGCACATGCTGGACCTGCGCACCCTCAAGCCGTGACGGTGGTCCCGGGCGGCTCAGACGTGGCCGAGCTGGCGGGCCAGCAGGCACACCGCCGCCAGGCGGATCTCCTGCCAGCCGGCCTCCGGCCAGGTCACGGCGGCCGGCAGTTCCCAGCCCTGCTCGGTGGCCACCTCACGGAGCCCGCTCGCGTAGCTGGCCAGGGCGACCGGGCCGATCACGCCGGCACCGGCGCTGAGCGCGTCACGGATCGCTGCGGCGTGCTGGTCGACCGCGGCGCCGACGCCCGGGATGACCCCGGCGGCGGTGCTCGCCTGCTCGCCGAGATCCCGCCACAGGCCGCCGAGCAGCTCGGCGGCGGTCGCGGAGGTATCGGGGGCGGGGTGGGAAGGGTGGGCCTGCATCTGCCCGAGGCTACCCACGCCCCCGGCGAACATCTACCGCCAACCGGACCGAACCGAAGCACATTCGGGCACCCCGGACCGGCCTAATCCGGTAGCCCGCCCGGTACGGATGGCCTAGAACTTAACCCCATGCTCCGTAAGTACCCGCGCACGCCGCACCTCCAGGGCTCCCGCCTCCAGCCCGGTGACGAGGATCTCGCCGCCGAGCCGTTCGCCGCGATCCGGGGCCGGTACGTCGTCGCGGAGGAGAAGCTGGACGGCGCCAACGCGGCGATCAGCTTCGGCGCGGACGGCGGGCTGCTGATCCAGAGCCGGGGCCACTACCTGACCGGTGGCCCGCGCGAGCGCCAGTTCGGCCCGCTGAAGGCCTGGGCGGCGACCGTCCGGCACGAGCTGTGGCCGAGGCTGGCCGACCGCTACGTCATGTACGGCGAGTGGATGTACGCCAAGCACACCGTCTACTACGACGCGCTCCCGCACTACTTCTGCGAGTTCGACGTCTATGACCGGCACGAGGACGTGTTCCTGTCGACGGCCGCCCGGCGCGCGCTGCTGGACGGTGCCCCGGTGTGCTCGGTTCCCGTCCTGTGGGAGGGCCGCCCGGACACGCTGAAGGAGCTGACCTCGCTCGTTGGCCCGTCCATCTGCCGTACTCCCGCCTGGCGGGACAGCCTCGCCGCGGCAGCCGTGGCGAACGGCCTCGACCCGGCCCGGGTGGCGGCCGAGACCGACAGCGACGACGACATGGAGGGCCTGTACCTCAAGGTCGAGGAGGACGGGCGGACGGCCGGCCGGTACAAGTGGGTCCGCGCGACCTTCCTGACCGCCGTCCTCGACTCGGGCAGCCACTGGCACGACCGGCCGATCCTGCCCAATGGCCTGGCTGACCCGGAGGTGTTGTATGGAGCTGTTTGACCGGTTCTGCCCGGCCGCGCCGTACTGGACGGTCCCGTGGAACGAGATCGAGGAGGCCTTCTCCTGGATCCGCCGCCTCTCCGGCGTGATCCAGGACCCGGTGCACCACGCGGAGGGCGACGTCGCCATCCACACCCGGATGGCCTGCGAGGCTCTGGCCGCGCTGCCCGAGTGGCGGGCCCGCCCGGCCGAGGAGCGCACCCGGCTCTTCGCCACCGTCCTCTTCCACGACGTGGCCAAGCCCGACTGCACCGCGATCGACGCCGATGGCCGGGTCACCGCGCACGGCCACTCGCGGCGCGGTGAGCTGCTGACCCGCCGCATCCTCTGGGAGCTGGGCGTGCCCCGGCCCTGGCGGGAGCACGTGGCTGCCCTGGTCCGCCATCACCAGGTCCCGTTCTGGGCCCTGGAGCGCCCGGATCTCGACCCGATCGCGTTCCGGGTCAGCCTCCTGGCCCGCAACGACGATCTCGTGCTGCTCGCCAGGGCCGACATCCTCGGCCGGATCTGCGCGGACCTCGACGACGTGCTGTCGAACATCGACCTCTTCCAGCAGTACTGCGCCGAGCGGTCCTGCCTGGACGTCCCGCGCCGGTTCGCCTCCGACCACGCCCGCTTCCAGTACTTCAGGACGCCCGGCCGCGATCCCGAGTACGCGGCGTACGACGACACGGCGTTCACGGTGACGGTGATGTCGGGGCTGCCCGGCTCGGGCAAGGACACCTGGATCGCGAAGCACCGCGACGGCCTGCCGGTCGTGAGCCTCGACGCCTTCCGCGCGCAGCTCAGGGTCAAGCCGGGCGGGGACCAGGGGCCGGTCGTCGCCGCGGCCCAGCAGGCGGCCCGTGAGCACCTGCGCGCGAAGCGTTCCTTCGTCTGGAACGCCACCAACGTCACCCGCCAGCTCCGCGACCAGTGCATCGGGCTGGTCGCGGCGTACGGCGGCCGGGTCGAGCTGGTCGCCGTCGAGGCTCCGCCGCAGGTCGTGGCCGCGCGCAACGCCGCCCGCCCCCATCCGGTACCGCAGGCTGTGATCGACAGGCTCGCGGCCAAGGCTGAGACGCCCGACGTCACCGAGGCCCACGCTGTGACCTTTGTGGACAGTACGGGGGATCGCTAACCTTCAATCATGTGGGCGGAGCTGGAAGCGTACCTGCTGGCTGACGAGGACCACCGCCGTGCCGCAGCCGAGGACCTGCTCCGGCAGCCCGGCGCCCGCGAGCAGGTCCTCCGGAAGATCCGGGTGCTCCAGCCCGGCAGCAAGGCCCGGGACACGTACTGGCGGCTGGCCTGCCACGACGCCGCCGCGGCCATCGCGGCCCAGGACGACGGCTGGCCCGACCGCGTCGTCACCTGGCTGATCAAGGGCGAGGCCACCTGGCAGGAGTCGGCGAACCTGTGCGCGGACACCGGCTTCCAGGCCTACCTGCTCGACCGGCCGGACCCGGTCACCACGGCGATGATCCGCGAGGCCGATCCCACCACGACGGCGGGCCGGGCGCTCCTCCACCTCCACCTGGTCGCGCTGCGTCTCGCGTACCAGTGGGAGAACATGGCCCAGTGCCTCGCCGACCTGGGCACGCCGCTCGCGGACCTCGACCCGTACTCCCGCGCCTACCACGTCTTCGCGCTGCTCGTGCAGGGCCGCCCCGAGGCGCTGCCCGAGATGGACGCGCTGCTCGCCGACGGCGGCGAGGACTACCGGGTCCACCTCAGCCTGGTCGAGGGCCTGCGGTTGTCCCGTTCGATCCCTGGCCAGGGCGAGCTGATGCTCAAGCTGCTCGACCGCCCGGCGCTGCGCGACTCCGCGAGCCCCGACCCGCTCTACCGCCGGGCGTACGCACTCCGCAAGCTGGGCCGGCACGAGGAAGCGCTGCGCACAGTGGACGAATGCCTCCAGCGCATCTCCCCGCTCCAGGTCCGTGACCGGATCCGCATCATCCAGGAACGGGACCTGATCCTCGCCGAGCAGGCCATCGCCCGGCAGTCGGCGGCGGCGACCGAGGCGGCGCAGGCCCAGCTCCGGCAGGCGACAGCCCAGCTGGAAGCGCTGATGGCCCAGCAGATCGAGGAGGTGCGCCGCACGGCGGCCGACGGCCTGTTCCGGGTCGTGGAGATCCTCGGCCTGTTCACGGCGCTGATCGCCCTGCTCGGCGGCAGCGTGGCCAGTGCCGTCGCCCAGGGCCTGAGCTGGTGGCAGCGGGGGCTGCTGATCCTCATCGCCGCGATCGTGGCACTGGGCTTCTTCCTGGTACTCCGGGTGCTGGTCCGCCCCAGGCCGCGCGGCGGACCGCGATCTAGACCCCGATGACGTACCGGTGCTCCGGCAGCCCCCGCCACAGCCGTGCTGGCGTGTCCAGGTCGCGGGCGAAGCCCTGCCGCTCGTAGAAGGCGAGCGCCGGAGCGTAGGCCGACAGCGCCCACACCTCGCACCGACCGGCACCGGCAGCACGCGCCCACGCGAGAGCGTCGGCGACCAGGAGCCGCCCGGCACCACCGCCCTGTTCCTCGGGCAGGACGTACAGCGCGGCTAGTTCCGCACCCGCACCGGCTGGCGTGCTCCACGCGTACCCGATCACGGTGCCGCCCCGCGTGGCGACGGCGACGAGCTCCGCCGGATCGCTGATCGTCGTGGCCCAGTTCGCGCTGGTGACGTCCGGGTCGAACGCCGCGACCACGTCCGGTATCCACGCGGTGTAGGTCGCCTCCCAGGTCGTCCGCTGCACGTGAGTGATCGCCCCGGCGTCGTCCGGCCGGGCGGGCCGGATCTCGTAGTCGCGCATGCGGTCCACTATCTCAGGCCCGGACGGCGTAGTCCCCGAGCGAGGGCCCGAGCAGCGCGAACGCCCGCTCGGCGTCACCCAGCACGGCGGCGGCGATGTCCTCGTTGGACTCACCGGCCAGGGTCCGGCGCTGGATCTCGCCGAAGAGTACCCGGTGCGCAGCCCCCAGCAGCGCAGCCACCGACCGGGGCCCCATGTCCATCCCCGGCGTCCCGGTATCGGCGGCCAGCTGCCCGGCCAGCGCCTCCTCCCGCAGGTCGTGCAGGTCGCGCAGCCGGGCGGACAGGGTCGGGCTGTCGGCGATCATGCGCGCGAAGGCCGGTCCGGAGAACCCGGTGACCGGATTGCACTCCCGCAGGTCCGCCAGGAACGACTCACGCAGCGCGTCCAGTGCCGACTGCCCCGGCCGCCGCCCGGCGACGGTCGCCGCGAGGCTCGCCGCGAACTCCTCGTGCCGGTCGAGGGCCATGTCCTCCTTCCTGGGGAAGTAGTTCGTGACGGTCATCTTGGCGACCCGCGCGGCGGCGGCGATGTCGGCGATGGTCGTCTGCTCGAAGCCGCGTTCGAGGAAGAGGGTGGTGGCCGCGTCCGAGATCGCCTGCCGGGTCTCGGCCTTCTTCTGGGCGCGCAGGCCCAGCTCAGGTGGGGTGCTCTGCCGTGTCATGCGACCAGTCTGCCGAAAATTTTAGGTCGAGTCAAAAATTAGTGTTGACACACGCCGGAGGTGCGGCTAACTTTATGTCGAACCTAAGTTTGGCCGCTGGGCCAGCCGGGAATACCGACGAAAGAGCACAGCTTGACTACCTATCGCCAGCCAGCTTCGAAAGCCGACACCCTGGAGCCGCGTATGTCAGCCACCGCCACGGCCACCATCACCGCCAGCGACCCGGTCCAGGACTACCTGCGCCAGATCAGCAAGGTCCCGCTGCTCACCGCGGAGCAGGAGGTGTGGCTGGCCGAGCAGATCGAGGCCGGGCTCGCCGCCGACGAGCGGATGGCGGCCGGGGAGTCCGGCCAGGATCTCCGCCGGGCCGCCGCTGCCGGTCGCAGGGCGCGCCAGCGGATGCTCGAAGCGAACCTGCGGCTGGTCGTGCACATCGCGAAGCGGTACGTCGGAAGGGGTCTGCCCTTTCTCGACCTGATCCAGGAGGGAAACCTGGGCCTGATCCGCACGGTCGAGAAGTTCGACCACAAGCTCGGGTTCAAGTTCTCCACCTACGCCACGTGGTGGATCAAGCAGTCGATCAGCCGGGCGATCCAGGACAAGTCGCGGACGATCCGCGTGCCGTCCCACGTCGCCGAGCAGATCGCCAAGGTGACCAGGGCGCGGCGCGAGCTGACCCGTGACCTCGGCAGGCTGCCGTCCACCGAGGAGATCGCCGAGGCGGCGGGCGTCGACCCGGCGAAGGTCGGCGACCTGCTCGGCTACGACACCGAGCCCGTCTCACTGCACACGCCGATCAACGAGGACGGCGGTGGCGAGCTGGGCCAGCTGATCGAGGACAAGTTCAGCCCCGGCCCTGCGGAGCAGGCGGCGGCCGAGGCGATGCGGGAGGGCGTGCGCGCCGTCCTCGGTGACCTCGCCGAACGCGAGGCGGAGGTCATCGCCATGCGCTACGGCCTCGGCGGCGAGGAGCCGATGACGCTGGACCAGATCGGCAGGGTCTTCGGGCTCAGCCGGGAGCGCATCCGGCAGATCGAGGCCAAGGGCCTGTCCAAGCTGCGGCACCCGTCGCGTGGCCTGCGCGGGCTTCTCACGTGAACACGACGGGCAGTCTCTTGAGCCCGTTCTGGAAGTTGGAACGGAGCCGGACCGGTTCGCCAGCGCCCTCCACCGTGGCGAACCGGTCCAGCAGCGCGGCGAACATCGCCGTCATCTGATACCTGGCCAGCGCGGCACCGAGGCAGAAGTGCGGCCCGTGCCCGAAAGCCAGATGATCGCTCGCACCTCTGTCCACAGTGAACTCGTGCGGCTCGGCGAACACGCGCGGATCGCGGTTCGCGGCGGAGAACCACACCACGACCTTGTCTCCGGCGTTGATCGGCACCCCGCCCAGTACCGTGTCGCGGGCGGCCGTCCGGCGGAAGTGCATCACGGGACACCACCACCGCAGCATCTCGTCCACGGCGGCCGGCAGCAGCGCGCGGCCGGTGCGCAGCCGGTACCAGAGCGCGGGGTCGGCGAGCAGTGCCGTCATCCCGCCCGGCAGCCCATTGCGGACAGTCTCGTTGCCCGCGACCGCGAACAGCCAGAACAGGTTCTCGAACTCCTCCGTCGTCACGCTGCCCTCGGGGCCGGTCTGCGCGAGGAGCACCGACATCACATCGGTACCCGGCTCGCGCCGCTTGTGCTCAGCGAGGGCGTGGGCGTAGGCGTAGAGATCCGGGATGCCTGAGCGGGTACGCGGATCGGGCATCCGGCCGTCCGGCCCCGGCGAGGGCCGGAGCCTGAGCGCCGCGACGGCCATCGGGGACAGGCCTGGCAGCCCGGTCACCGTGTCGCTGGCCGCGTAGTCGGGATCCTGGAAGCCGATGACCCGGTTGGCCCAGTCGTAGAGCAGGCGGCGGTCGCTGTCCGGTACACCCAGGACGCCCGCGAGGGTCAGCAGCGGCAGGTCGGCCGTCAGCGCCACGAAGTCGGTGACCTCGCCCGGCCGCACGCTCTCCGCGATGGCCGCGGCGTCCGCGTCGATCCGCCCGCGCAGAGCCGTCACGGCTCGCGGCGTGAACGACCTGGTCAGCAGGCCCCGCAGCCGGCTGTGCTCCGGCGGGTCCATGTTGAGCATCATGCGGCGGACGTACGCCAGGTCGGCCGGCGTCGCCGGGTCACGGATCTGCGTCGCGCCCAGCGCCGAGCTGAACGTCGCGGGATCGCGCAGCACCGCCTTCACCTCGGCGTGCCGCCACACCGCCCAGAATCCCGGCCCACCCTCCTCCGCCATCCAGCTCACGGCGGCGGCCTCGCGCTGCCGGTCGAGTTCCGGATAGGGGACGCCGGAGGTGTACGTACCAGGGTCGATCAGCGACATACTGAGAAGTATGAAGGGCGACCGGGTAGAGATAGTCGTCGATGGTGGTGGCATGCCGCTGAGCTACGAGGTCGCTGCGACCCGGGCCGGGCGGCGCGTGGAGGTCACCGTGGGGCGGGGGATCGTCGAGGTCTCCGAGATCACCCGTGGCGGGACGACGGTGCGGACAGCGCGGTTCATGGCCAGCCGGATCCTCGCGCTTGTCGAGCATCCCGTGCAGCGCCAGGTCCTGCCGGACGACGAGGCTTGACTTCAAGTTAGGTTCACTGTGCACCGTGGACTCCGCACCCAACGAGGAGGACACCATGCACGCCGCAGTTCTGCACGCTTTCGGCCCGGCCACGCAGCTCCGCTACGAGCAGACCCCTGATCCTGTACCGGGGGAGGGCCAGGTCCGCATCGCCGTCGCGGCGGCCGGAGTCCACCTGGTCGACGCCACCCTGCGATCCGGCGAGGCTGGCGGCCCGTTCGTGCTGCCCGAGCTGCCGGCTGTCCTCGGCCGCGAGGTCGCGGGCACCGTCGACGCCGTCGGTACCGGCACTGACGCCTCCTGGCTCGGGAAGCGCGTCGTGACCCGCCTGGGCAACGCCAACGGCGGGTACGCCGAGCTGGCCGTCGCCGACGCCGGCGCCCTGCACGTCATCCCGGACGAGCTGGACTTCGACACCGCCGTGGCCGTGATCGGTACCGGCAGCACGGCCCTCGGCATCCTCGAAGCCGCCGAGATCACCGCAGCCGACACCGTGCTGGTCACGGCTGCGGCCGGCGGGATCGGCAGCCTGCTCGTCCGGGCGGCCAAGCAGGCGGGCGCGACAGTGATCGGCCTGGCCAGCACGGCGAAGCTCGGCCAGGTCACAGCGCTCGGCGCCGACCAGGCCATCGACTACACCGTGCCCGGCTGGGAGGAGACGGCCGGCAAGGTCACTGTCGTGCTCGACGGCGTCGGCGGGGCAGCAGGCACGTCCGCCATGAACCTGCTGGCCCCGCGCGGCCGGCTCGTCGTCTTCGGCTGGTCCTCCGGCGAGCCGCTGAGCGTCACCACCGACGACCTGTACCGGCTCGGCATCAGTGCCACGGCCGCCCTCGGCCTCCGGGCACTGTCCCGCCCCGGCGGCCTCAAGGTCCTCGGCGAGGACGTTCTCAAGCTGGCCGCCGCCGGTGAGCTCGTCCCGCACATCGGGCAGGCGTACCCGCTCGCCGAGGCCGCCACCGCCCACGCCGACCTCGAATCCCGCACCACGACCGGCAAGGTCATCCTGCGTCCGTAGGTCAGGCCACCGGCTCGCAGGCCGCCAGCCACGCGGCCGGAGGCTCGGGCAGCCCGGGCCGGGCACCCACGACACCACCTGTGATCGCACAGGTGGTGTCGACGTCTCCGCCACCGAGCGCCGTGCCCCACAGCGCCTCGGTCAGGTCACCCGGGCTCCGGGCCGCCGACCAGAGCGCGAAGGGCACGGTGTCGGGTGCGGACAGCTGCCTGCCGCTGCCGAGCATGGCGGCGGCCTGCCGGGGGTCGGCGTGGACCCCGAGCTTGGCCGCCTGCCGGATACGCGACCGGACCTCACTGTCCGGCGTGTACTCGGCGACGGCCGAGAGCAGCTCCGCCGGGTCAGCCTCGGAAGCACAGAGCGCAGCGGCAACGGCGACCGCGACGGCCCCCGCCGCAGCCTCCGGGTGCGCGTGCGTGACGACAGCCTGAGCCGCCGCCTGCTCGGCGGCCAGCTCCAGGTCACCGGCGAACCAGGCGCCGAGCGGGGCGACCCGCATCGCGGCACCGTTGCCCCACGAGCCCTGCCCGCCGAACTGCCCGGCCGTCACCTCGGCCCACGAAGCGCCCTCGGCGATCGCCCTCAGAACCCGGCGCATCGAAGGGCCGTAGCGCCGCCCCGGATCGGCCACGAACGCGTACCCGAAGGCGAGGGCCAGCTCGCCGGGCTCGACCCGCCCGTGCAGCTCGAGATGGCGCACCAGGACGATGGCCATCGCGGTGTCGTCCGTCCACGTCCTTCGGCCGGCGGAACCAGGTCTCCCCGAAGGCGTCACCGAGCGCGAGGGCGTGCAGGGAACGGCGGGCCGCGGCTTGCGGGTACGAGATGGTGTTCATCGGCTGATGATGGCCCGCAGGACCGGTGGGCGGCGAGCGGTTTCGGAGCCGCCGGCCGGGGTTACCGGTTGGTAGTTTCTGGGGCGCAGGGGTGCAGAGCTGCGATAACACGCCATTCTGGAGCGGGGCGGGCATCGGTGGTCGTGCGGCAGGCCTGCCCCGCCGGGGCGCGCCGGTATGATCCGGTGCGATGCGGTGATTCACCGTACGCCTGCGTCGCACCACGTGGAGGTTCAGGAGAATGGCTGAAGTCCGGGCCGAGATGGTCGCCAATGTGTGGCGGGTCCTCGTCAAGGAGGGCGACGTGGTCGAGGAGGGCGACACGCTGGCGATCCTTGAGTCCATGAAGATGGAGATCCCGGTCGTGTCCGAGGACGAGGGCACGGTCGTGAAGGTCGCCGTCAAGGGCGGTGACGAGAGCGACGTCAAGTCCATGGGTGACGTGGTGCAGGAGGGTGACCTGCTGTTCGTCATCGAGTAGCGGCAACCTGAGAGGGGCAGTGGGAGCCTAGCGCCCCACTGCCTTTTCGAGCTGGGCCTTGTTCATCTTCGAGCGGCCCCTGATGTTCTTCTCCTTCGCCTCCTGGTAGAGCTGGTCGCGGGTCCGCCCGCCCGGCCCCTTGTGCGAGCGCAGGCCGCCGCGCCGCCCGGACGAGATGTCCGTGAGCGACAGGTCGCTGGCCTCCTCGGCCTCTCCGGCCCTGGCGCGCTCCTTGTTGACCGTCCTGGCCGCGATCTCCTTGGCCACGTCCTCGGTCTCGCCGCGCTCCAGCAGGCCCTTCTTGATGTGGCCGTACTGGCGCTCCCGTTTCTTGCTCCACGCTTCCTGGGGCATGCCGTCGCTCCCCTCCGTGCGGGCTCAGCGGTCGGTGCCGTCCTCGACGCCGTGGCCGAGGGCCGCCCAGATGTCGCTGATGGTCTCGTAGGTGCCGTCGTCTGGCAGCCGGGCCAGCTCGGCCTGGAGTTCCTCCGGTGCCCCGGCCTCTGCCGCAGCCGCCCTGATCGTCAGCGCGTCGGCTGGCAGCAGGGTGTGCCGGACGTGCTGGCCGAGAACGCTACGGCCCTCCACGTCCGCCTGGTCCATCCCGTGCGGTGTGCCTGGGGTGTGTGGGTCGGACATCTATACACCTCCTATACGCCCCCGCCGGGTGCTCCCGGTGGTGATGCGGGGGGCGCTGTGCCCGCGAACCCGGCCCTGAGCTGGGGCTGGGCACAACGCACCCGCCCGTTGCGTACCCGGCGGGCCCGGCTCTCAAACTCCCAAATTGGGGCCACGGGCGCAGGCCCTGTGACGTATCTCTAAGTACCTCTTCTTGTCCACGTTGGACCGTGCCCCTACAGTTCTAGAACGCTAGCACCCCTCGTCCAGAATGGAGTTTCCCAGGTGGCACGCAAGGCCCTCGTGACTGGGGCGAGCAGCGGGATCGGGGCGGCGACCGCGCGCCGGCTCGCCAAGGACGGCTTCGAGGTCGTCGTCGCGGCCCGGCGCACCGACCGGCTGGCCGCGCTGGCCGGCGAGACCGGCGCCCGGGCGATCCGGCTCGACGTGACCGACCCGGCGTCGGTCAGCGAGCTGGCCGCGGCTCTCACCAGCTGTGACCTGCTCGTCAACAACGCCGGCGGCGCGCTCGGCGCCGAGCAGACCGCCCACGCCGACCCGGCGGAGTGGGAGCACATGTTCCAGGTGAACGTGCTCGGCACGCTCCGCGTCACCCAGGCGGTCCTCCCGCTCCTGCGTGCCGGTGACGGCGGCACGATCGTCAACATCACCTCGACGGCGGCCTTCGTGAACTACGAGGGCGGCGGCGGGTACAGCGCGGCGAAGCACGCCGAGCGCGCGCTGACCGAGACCCTGCGGCTGGAGCTGTGCGGCGAGCCCGTCCGGGTCATCGAGATCGCTCCGGGCATGGTGCACACGGAGGAGTTCGCGCTGAACCGCTTCCACGGTGACGCAGACCGGGCCGCCGCCGTCTACTCCGGAGTGGACCGGCCGCTGACCGCCGAGGACGTCGCCGAGTGCGTCGCGCTCGCAGTGTCGCTGCCGCAGCACGTGAACATCGACCAGCTCGTCGTCCGCCCGCTCGCCCAGGCCGCGCAGCACAAGGTGCACCGCGGTCAGCTGTTCCGCTCCTGACACCGCGAACGGGGACATCACCGTGGAACTACTGGAAATCTCGCTGCTCACGCTAGCCGGATTTATCGCTGGATTTATCGACAGCATCGCCGGCGGCGGGGCACTGATCCTCGTGCCGGCCCTGCTGTTCGCCGGCTACTCGCCGCAGCTCGCGCTGGGTACCGAGAAGTACGTCAGCACGGTCGGCACGCTCGCCGCGCTGTACAACTTCGCCAAGGACAAGCGGGTCGTCTGGTCGCTCGTGGGCGTGGGCGTCGTCTTCGCCGTCGTGGGCGCCTTCATCGGGGCCCAGGTCATCCTGCTGTTCGACACCAACACCATCGGAAAGATCATTACTTTCCTGGTACCGCTGGGGCTGGCCGTCACGCTGCTGCCGAAGAAGCAGAAGCGCGACTCGGACCAGATCGACCTGAAGAGCAAGAAGATCCTGTTCGGCGCGCCGGCCCTGTGTTTCGTGATCGGCTTCTACGACGGGTTCTTCGGGCCGGGTACGGGCAGCATGCTGGTCCTCGGCTTCCACCTGCTCCTGCGGCTCGGCCTGGTCGAGGCGTCCGCGACGTCCAAGGTGTTCAACCTGGCTTCCAACGTCGGCGCGCTGATCGCCTTCGTCTGGACAGGCAACATCCTGTACCTGGTCGGCATCCCGATGCTGCTGGCGAACATCGCCGGCAACTACGTCGGCAGCAAGGTCGCCCTGCGCGGCGGGGCGAAGGTCGTCAGGGGAGCCCTGGTCGGCTCGCTGGTGATCCTCTTCGGCTCGCTGCTGTTCAAGTACGTGTTCTAGCGGGCCATCCGCCAACGACGTGTTCTAGCGGGCGATACGCCCGCACGGGGGAAATTTCGGGGAACTTCGGGGAATTTTCGGGGAGTGGAATACACATGCGGAAACTGAGCCTGATCGGCTACCGGATCGAGGACGGGGTGCGTGACGTCCTGGAGAAGTCCATCGCGGACCGGATCAACGACGCGCACCTCGACCCGGACGCCAACACCGCGATCCTGGCCGGGATCGGCGCGCACGCGCTCCGCCAGCACCTGCCGGGCGAGCTGCTCGGCGCCCTGTCGGTGTTCCCGCACACCGGTCACCACGCGCTCCTGATCGACAACCTGCCGCAGCAGGAGTTCCCGGCGACCCCGGTCGACGGGTTCGCCGACGAGCCGGGGCTGGCGCTGGTCAACGCGGTGCACCTCGGCGTGCTGCACCTGCTGGGCCTCATGCCGTACGCGGTGGAGTACGAGAACGACGGCCTGCTCATGCGTAACGTCGCGCCGAACCCGGCGGCCGCCGGTACGACGAGCTCGTGGGGCGCTGACACCGAGTTCTTCTGGCACACCGACAACCCGCACCTGCGGTTCGGTGAGCCGGGGCGTGACCCGCGGGTCAGCGTGCCGAGGTACCTGACGTTCTACGCCGTGCGCAACGAGGAGCAGGTCGCGACCGAGCTGATGGCCGTCGAGGACGCGCTGGACGCGCTCAGCGAGGCCGATCTGGAGCTGCTGACCCAGCCCATCTTCGAGGTGGGCGCTCCGGCGTCGACGGATCCGTCCAAGCCGCTGGTGCTGTCGGGCGTGCCGGTGCTGGAGCGGCGGAACCCGGGGTACTGGGTGCGCTTCGACCTCGGTACGACCAGAGGGGTGACGCCAGAAGCGGTGGCCGCGCTGGACAACTGGCGTGAGGCGCTGGGTGCTGCCCAGATGTGGCAGCCAGTGCTGGATCCGGGGCAGGTGCTCGTGTTCGACAACTACCGGAGCCTGCACCGCCGCACGGCGTTCACGCCGGCGGACCCGGACCGCAGCAGGTGGCTCCGGCGGTGCTACGCCAGCGCCTGACGGGTCAGGTGGGACAGTACTGATCAGGCGGAGGGCCCCCAGTTCCCAGGGGGCCCTCCGCCCTCTCTTATGCGTCCAGTGCTGTGCGGACGGTGGCCAGCCAGGCGCCGACCTCTGCGGGCGTGGCGCCGTCGAGGACCTCGCGCATGATGCGGGAGGCGATGACCACCCCGTCGGCGTACCGGCTGGCCTCGGCGGCGTGCTCCGGCGTGGAGATGCCGAGCCCGAGGATCACCGGCATGTCCGTGCGGGCCTTGAGGTCGGCGGCGAGCTGACCGGCGGTGGCCGCCAGCTCCGCGCGCACGCCGGTCGTGCCCATCAGGCTGATCGCGTAGATGAAGCCACGGCTGCGCTCCGCGATCTCGGTGAGGCGGGCCGGGGGAGTGGACGGCGCGGCCAGCCGGACGAGCTCGACGCCATGCTGGCCGGCCGCCGCCGCCAGATCGCCGGCCTCTTCCAGTGGCGCGTCCGGCACGATGAGGCCGCTGATCCCCGCCTCGGCGAGGGCCGCGCAGAACACTGCGAGACCCCGGCGCTGGACGAGGTTGTAGTAGGTCATCGCGACCAGCGGGATGCCGGGCCGGAGCTTCGCCACGTCGGCGAGGATGCTCGCGACGGTGGTACCCCGGGCCAGCGCCACGTCCGAGGCCTGCTGGATGACGCTGCCGTCGATCATCGGGTCGGAGAACGGGAGGCCGATCTCGACCGCGTCGGCACCGGCCTGCTCGTACGCCGCGATGAAGTCGGTCCAGTTGTCCGTGAGGCCGCCCGTCACGTACGGGACGAGCAGCTTCCGGCCCGCCGTGCGGAGCGCCGTCTCCAGCCTGCCGGGCGTCGTCAGAGTGTCCACAGTGGTCACAGGATCTCCATCAGGGCTGAGATGTCCTTGTCGCCACGGCCGGACAGGGTCATCAGGACGGTCGCGCCGGGCGGCAGCTCACCGGTACCGGCGGCGCGGATGATCCACGCGAGGGCGTGCGAGGACTCCAGCGCCGCGAAGATGCCCTCGGTCCTGGCCAGCCGGTGCACCGCCGCCACGACCTCCTCGTCGTTGACGGTGACGTACGTGGCGCGGCGGAGGTCGTGCAGGTGAGCGTGCTCCGGCCCGATGCCCGGGTAGTCGAGCCCTGCGGCGATCGAGTGCGCCTCGCCGATCTGGCCGTCGGCGTCCTGGAGGACGTAGGACCGGAAGCCGTGGAGCACGCCGGGCAGCCCGGACGTGATAGCCGCCCCACCCTCGGCCTCCACGCCGATCAGCTTGGCCGGTGTGTCCACGAAGCCTGCGAAGGTGCCGGCCGCGTTCGAGCCGCCGCCGATGCAGGCGACGACGTACTCCGGGGTGCCGGTGGTCAGCTCCGCCGCGACCTGGGCCCGCGCCTCGTCACCGATCACGCGCTGGAACTCGCGGACCATCCACGGATAGGGGTGCGGGCCCATCACGGAACCCACGCAGTAGTACGAGTCGGAAACCGTGCCGACCCAGTGCCGCAGGGCCTCGGTGCAGGCGTCCTTCAGCGTGCGGCTGCCCGAGTCGACCGGGACGACCTCGGCACCCAGCATCTTCATCCGGAACACGTTCAGCGCCTGGCGCTCGATGTCCCGGCTGCCCATGAACACCGTGGCCCGCAGGCCGAGCAGTGCGGCGGCCGTCGCGGTGGCCACGCCGTGCTGGCCGGCCCCGGTCTCGGCGATCAGCCGGGTCTTGCCCATCCGGTGCGCGAGCAGCGCCTGCCCCAGCACGTTATTGATCTTGTGTGAACCGGTGTGGGCGAGGTCCTCCCGCTTGAGCAGGAGGGTCACGCCCAGCTCCGCCGACAGCCGCCAGGCCGGCGTGACCGGAGTCGGCCGCCCGGCGTGCACGGCCAGCAGCCGGTCGAGATCGCGGCGGAACTCTGGATCGGCCCACGCCGCCCGGAACGCCGCCTCGACCTCCTGGCAGGCCGGGATCAGGGACTCTGGCACATACCGCCCGCCGTGCTCGCCGAACCGGCCCCGGGCGTCCGGCGCGGCCATCGCACTGCTCAGCGCACCCTCCCGGCCGGCGGGGGCCCGCACGGGCACCGCCGGGGGAGTGCTGAGGGAAAGCTCCGTCATGCCGACCATCATGCCACAACAGTTCTAGAACAGTTGCCCTCAGGGTGGTGAGTTCTGGGTGTGGGACCCCTCATGTCGCTATAGCGACATGAGGGGTCCCACGATCGTGACGTCAGCCCCAGATGCCGGTTGCGGCGGTTGCCTTCGCGTAGTCGGTGAAGTCGCGGGGCTCGCGGCCGAGGGCGCGCTGGACGCCGTCGGTCAGCGAGGAGTTGCGGCCGTCGAGGACCTGGGTGAACAGGTACTCGAACAGGCCGATGAAGTCCGCTGGCACCTCGGCCTGCTTGAGCACGGCGACATAGTCCTCGATGGTGACCGGGATGTACGTGACGGTGCGGCCGGTCGCCTGGGTCAGCTCGTGCGCGATCTGGGCGAAGGAGAGGAGGCGCGGGCCGGTGACCTCGTACACCTCGCCGTTGTGCCGGTCCTCGGTCAGCGCGGCCACCGCCACGTCGGCGATGTCGTCGACGTCGGCGAAGGGCTCGGTGACGGCTCCGACCGGCAGGGCCATCTCGCCGGACTGGACGGCTTCGAGGAGGAAGCTCTCGCTGAAGTTCTGGTTGAACCACGAGGCCCGCACGACCGTCCACTCCAGACCGCTTTCCTGGACGAGCTTCTCGCAGGCCTCGGCCTCGTGCTCGCCACGGCCGGACAGCAGGACCAGCCGCTTGACGCCCTTCTCGGCCGCCAGTGTGGTGAAGGCGGCGATGTCCTGGTCGGCGCCCGGGACGGCGAGGTCGGGGAAGTAGGAGACGTACGCGGCTGTCACTCCGTCGAGCGCCGCGGCCCACGTGCCCCGGTCGGCCCAGTCGAAGGCCGGGCTGGCGGTGCGGGAACCGGCCCGGACGGCCACGCCGCGCTCGGTGAGCCGGTCGAGTACGCGGCGGCCGGTCTTGCCGGTGGCGCCCGTGACGAGGATGAGGTTTGCGGTGTTCGCGGTGTTCGCGTTCGTTGTCATGCATCTAGTACACGTGATCATGGCGAGAGCATCCATAGTTCAGAAGCGCGAAAACGTGTTCGATCGTCTACAGCGGACTACTGTTGCCGGATGGATCCGATCGCAGACCTCCTCAGTGGACCCCGGGCCCGTGGTGCCTTCGTGCTGCGCGCCATCCTCAGCCCGCCCTGGTCGCTGCGCGTCGAGGACGAGGCGCCCCTGACGCTGATCGCCCTGGTACGCGGCTCGGCCTGGATCACGCCGGCCGGGGGCGAGCCCGTGCTGCTCGGGCCGGGCGACGTGGCGATCGTGCGCGGGCCCGAGCCGTACCACCTGGCCGACGTGCCGGGGCGGCCTGCCGAGGTCGTGATCCGGCCGGACCAGCAGTGCACCTCAGTGGACGGTGAGTCGGTCGCCGAGACGATGGGGCTGGGCGTCCGGACCTGGGGCAACGACTCCGACGGCGAAACGGTGATGCTGACGGGGACGTACCAGACCCCGGGCGAGCTGAGCCAGCCGCTGCTGAACTCGCTGCCGGGGCTGCTCGTGCTCCGCGAGGCCGACTGGGAGAGCGAGACCGTCCTCCCGCTGCTGAGGGCCGAGGTGGCGAAGGATTCCCCCGCGCAGGCCGTCCTGCTCGACCGGCTGCTGGACCTGCTGCTGATCACGGCGCTGCGGGCGTGGTTCACCCGGCAGGACGCTGGGGCTCCGGCGTGGTACCGGGCGCAGTCCGACCCGCTCGTCGGCCGGGCGCTGCGCCTGCTCCAGAACGACCCGGCCCACGCGTGGACGGTCGCGGGGCTGGCGGCCAGGCTCGGGGTGTCCAGGGCGCTGCTCGCGCGGCGGTTCGCGGAGCTGGTGGGGGAGCCGCCGATCGCGTTCCTGACCGGCTGGCGGCTCGCGCTGGCGGCCGACCTGCTGCGCGAGCCCGGGAGCACGCTCGGGACGGTGGCGAGGAAGGTGGGTTACGGCAGCGGGTTCGCGCTCAGCACGGCCTTCAAGCGGAACCGTGGAGTGAGCCCGCGCGAGCACCGGGCCGCGTGACGCCCCGCCCGGCGCCCGCGTACTCCCCGGCGAGCAGGTCGTCTGAGGTGCGGATCGCGTCGGCCGTGTAGTACCGGCTGATCTCCGCCACCCAGGCTCCCGTGGCCAGCCGGCCCCCGGTGGGGTCGGCCAGCTCGGCGTAGAGGGTGCCGCTGTAGCCGGGCGAGAAGCCGACCGCCGTCATGCAGGCCACGAAGTCGTCCAGCTCGATCATGCCGTCGCCGTCCCGGTCGGCGAGGGCCGCGATCGGGGCCGCGTACTGCGGGCGGCCGCCGGGCAGTGCCGCGACGCTCACGGCACCCTGGGCGTACTCCTCGGCCGACACCTGGCCGTCCCCGTCGGAGTCCATCGGGGCGATCACGGTGTGCCAGTAGTCGCGGTAGCCGGCGATCAGGGCCGCCGACTTCACCGACTGGGCCGGCTCGCCCAGGGCCTCGATCACCTGGAGCGCCAGGAGTTCGAAGTCCCGGCGGTCCAGGTGACCGTTCCCGTTGACGTCCATCATCCGGAACCGGGCTTGCGCACGGTGCCAGTTCTCGTTCATGACCCAACCCCCGATGTGCCGCGCGACGCGGCGGTGTCCGACAAGAGCCATCGGATATTAGCCCATATAAGACAAAAGCCCTTTATCGGTACGTGGACGCGCGGTCCCGGTCACTCCACTTCGGCCACAGCCTCGGCGAACTGGGCGGCGTACAGCCGGGCGTACGCGCCACCAGCGGCGAGCAGCGCCTCGTGCGTGCCCTGCTCGACGATCGAGCCGTGCTCCATGACGAGGATCAGGTCGGCGTCGCGGATCGTGGACAGCCGGTGGGCGATGACGAAGCTGGTCCGGCCCTTGCGGAGCTCGTTCATGGCCCGCTGGATGAGGACCTCCGTGCGGGTGTCGACCGAGCTGGTCGCCTCGTCCAGGATCAGGATGGCCGGCTCGGCCAGGAACGCCCGCGCGATCGTGACCAGCTGCTTCTCGCCCGTGCTGACCCCGGCGCCGTCCTCGTCGAGCACGGTGTCGTAGCCGTCGGGCAGGGTCCGGGCGAACCGGTCGACATGCGTGGCCCGTGCCGCCTCGTGGATCTGCTCGCTGGTGACCGGGCCCGGCGCGCCGTAGGCGATGTTGTCGGCGATCGTCCCGCCGAACAGCCAGGCGTCCTGGAGCACCATGCCGGTCTTGGCGCGCAGGTCCTCACGGGTCATCCGCGCGATGTCGACGCCGTCGAGCGTGATCCGCCCGCCGTCGAGCTCGTAGAACCGCATCAGCAGGTTGACCAGGGTCGTCTTGCCGGCCCCGGTCGGCCCGACGATCGCCACCGTCTGGCCGGGCTCGACCTCCAGCGACAGGTCCTCGATCAGCGGCCGGTCCTCCGTGTACCGGAAGGACACGTGCTCGAAGGCGACCCGGCCTCTGGCCTCCCGTACAACCTCGGGGTTTTCCGGGTCTGGTTTCTGCTCCTCCGCGTCGAGCAGCGCGAACACCCGCTCGGCTGAGGCGACCCCCGACTGGAGCAGGTTCGCCATGCTCGCCACCTGCATGAGCGGCTGGGAGAACTGCCGGGAGTACTGGATGAAGGCCTGGACGTCGCCCAGCGACATCGTTCCGGAGGCGACCCGCAGGCCACCGACGACGGCGACCAGCACGTAGTTGAGGTTGCCGATGAACATCATGGCCGGCTGGATCAGCCCGGAGATGAACTGGGCCCGGAAGCTCGACGTGTACAGCGCCTGGTTGTGCTCGCCGAACGTCTCCGCTGACTCCTTCTGCCGCCCGAACACCTTCACCAGCGAGTGCCCGGTGTACATCTCCTCGATGTGCCCGTTGAGCCTGCCGGTCGCCGCCCACTGCTGGATGAACTGCGGCTGGGCCTTCTTGCCGATCCGCGCTGTGACCACAATGGACACCGGGATGGTGACGAGTGCGATCACCGCGAGCAGCGGCGAGATCCAGACCATCATGGCCAGCACGCCGATCACTGTCAGCAGCGAGGTGACGATCTGGCTGAGGGTCTGCTGGAGCGACTGGGCCAGGTTGTCGATGTCGTT
The DNA here is from genome assembly GCF_000379825.1 of Longispora albida DSM 44784. Lineage (GTDB taxonomy): Bacteria > Actinomycetota > Actinomycetes > Mycobacteriales > Micromonosporaceae > Longispora > Longispora albida. Next base: position 459,754 of record NZ_KB903814.1, on the reverse strand, counting down.
GGTGACCCGGCTGAGCACCTCACCCCGGGGCTGCCGGTCGAAGTAGCTCAGCGGCAGCCGGGCGAACTTGGCCTCGACCTCCTGCCGCAGGTCGAAGATGGTCCGCTGGACCACCGAGGTGGTGATCCGGCCCTGGAACAGCGCGAAGCACGCCGAGGCCGCGTACAGGGCCAGGGCGAGCAGGAGTACCTGGCCGACCCTCGTGAAGTCGATGCCCTGGCCGGGCACGATGTCCATCGCGCCGAGCATGTCGGCGAGCGTGTTGTTGCCCTCGGCCCGGAGCCGGGCGATCGCGCCGGCCTTGGACTCGCCGGCCGGCAGGCCAGCGCTGACCACCCCGGTGAAGACGAGGTCGGTGCCCCGCCCGAGGATCTTCGGCCCGGCCACGGCCAGCGCCACGCTGACCGTCCCGAACAACAGGATCATGCTGACCAGCAGCCGGCGTGGCCTGAGCATCCGGAGCAGCCGCTTGCTGGAACCCTTGAAGTCCAGCGACTTCTCCGTGGACGGCCCGGCCATGAACGCCGCCGGTCCGCGCCCCATCATCGGGCCGCCCGCCGGGCGCTGCTCCCGTCTCGGGGTGTCGCGTTCCCCCTTCAGGCTGGTCATGCCGCCTCCGCCTCGGTGAGCTGGGAGAGGACGATCTCCCGGTAGGTGTCGTTGCTGGCCATCAGTTCACTGTGGGTACCGGAGCCCGCCACCCGGCCCTCGTCGAGCACGATGATCCGGTCGGCGGTGCGGATCGTGGCCACCCGCTGGGCGACGATCACGACCGTCGCGTCCGCGGTCTCGGAGGCGAGGGCCGCACGGAGCGCGGCGTCGGTGGCGTAGTCGAGCGCGGAGAACGAGTCGTCGAAGAGGTAGATCTCGGGCCGGGCGACCAGGGCCCGCGCGATCGCGAGCCGTTGCCGCTGGCCGCCGGACACGTCGGTACCGCCCTGGGCGATCGGCGCGCCGAGCCCGTCCGGCATGTCCGCCACGAAGGACTTCGCCTGCGCGATCTCCAGCGCCCGCCACAGTTCCTCGTCGGTGGCGTCGGGGCGGCCGTAGCGGAGGTTCGAGGCGACGGTGCCGGAGAACAGGTACGGCTTCTGCGGGACGAAGCCGACCGTGCGCGACAGGAGGGCCGGGTCGAGGCTGCGGACGTCGACGCCGCCGACCAGGACCTCGCCGGCGGTGACGTCCATGAGGCGGGGTACGAGATTGAGGAGTGTGGTCTTGCCCGCGCCCGTGCTGCCGATGACGGCTGTGACCTGACCCGGCCGTGCGAGCAGGTCGATGCCGCTGATCACCGGTTCCTCCGCGCCCGGGTACCTGAACTCGACGTCGCGCAGTTCGAGGTGTCCCTTGAGGACGGTCTCGGTGACCGGCTCGGCCGGGGGTACCACGCTGGAGGCGGTGTCGAGCACCTCGCGGATCCGTTCCGCCGACACCTCGGCCCTGGGCACCATCATGAACATGAAGGTCGCCATCATGACCGACATCAGGATCTGCATCAGGTACGACAGGAACGCCGTCAGCGCCCCGACCTGCATGTCTCCCACGTCGATCCGGTGGCCGCCGTACCAGAGCACCGCGACGCTGGTGACGTTGCCGATCAGCATCACGGCCGGGAACATGTACGCCATCAGCCGGCCGACGCCGAGCGACACGTCGAACAGGCCGGTGTTGGAGGCGGTGAAACGCTCGCGTTCCCGGGTGTCGCGGACGAAGGCGCGGATCACGCGGATGCCGGTGATCTGCTCGCGCAGTACCCGGTTGATGTCGTCGATCCGGTCCTGCATCAGGCGGAACTGCGGGCGCATCTTCCGGATGATCAGTGCGAGGGCCACGCCCAGCACCGGCACCATCAGCAGCAGGACCCCGGACAGCGGCACGTCCTGGTTGAGTGCCATGACGACACCGCCGACGCCCATGATGGGCGCGGAAACCATCATCGTGAACGTCATCAGCGCCAGCATCTGCACCTGCTGGACATCGTTGGTGGTCCGCGTGATCAGGGACGGGGTGCCGAACTGGCCGACCTCCCGCGCCGAGAACGACTGCACCCGGCCGAAGACGGCTGCCCGGATGTCGCGGCCGATGGCCATGGCCGTCCACGCTCCGAAGTAGACGGCCCCGGCGGTGCACAGGATCTGGGCGACGCTGATCGCGAGCATCACGCCGCCGGTCCGCACGATGTAGCCGATGTCGCCCTTGACCACGCCGTTGTCGATGATGTCGGCGTTGAGCGTCGGCAGGTACAGGCTCGCCAGGGTCTGGACGAACTGGAACAGCACCACCAGCGTGAGCTGCCGGCGGTACGGGCCTGCGTGCTCCCGGAGGAGTGTGATCAGCACCGGTGCTCCCTTGGGTCGATCGCCGGGGCCAGCTCGGCCAGCGAGAGGGGTTCGCCGGGGCCGGCCGCTTCGAGGGCTTCGGCCACCGGGGTCAGCGGAGACAGCGCCGCGTCGAGGCTGTCGACGAACGGGCCCGCCCGGCCGGGGCCGAGCCAGTGCTGGGTGGCGACCCGGCTCGCCGCGTAAACGGCGGCGGCCAGCACCGCGACGTCGAGCCGCCCGCGCTGCGCGCCGATCCGGTCGGCGACCGCGTCGGCGAAGTGCTGCTCCCCGGCCGCGCTCGCCTTCATGAACTCGCGGGCGAGGGCCGGCGTGCTCATGATCAGGAGGATCACCTCCCGGTCGGGCTCGTTGCCGGCGTACAGCCCGGTCATCGCCCGGCGGATCGCCAGGGCCAGGGGCTCCCCGGGCGGCCGGGCGGTGAGCCGGGCGCCCAGCTGCACGGCGCGCTCGATGCTGAGGGCACAGATCGCTTCCTCGCGGCTGGAGAAGTAGTTGTTGTACGTCCGCGGCGACACGCCAGCCGCCGCGGCGATCGCCTCGACCCGGACGTTCCCCAGGCCGTGCTCCTTGGCCAGCCGGAGCGCCGCGGCGATGATCGCCCGCCGCGTGGCGGCCTTCTTGCTCTCCCGCAGGCCGGTGGGCCTCGCGGGCTCGTCGGTTGCCATGCCGCGACCGTACACCCAAAAATTGCGTGGCACGAATAATTTCGCGGTACGCAACTTCAGTCCTGTGCGGGAGTGTCGAGGTCCCGGGGGCTCGCGATGTCCTCGCACGGGACGAGACGGACCTGGTCAGCGTGGGCTTCCAGGTACGGGCGGGCTCCGGTGTCGCCCAGCGCGAGGGCCGCGACGCCCGGCCAGTGGTCCCGGCCGAGCAGGACGGGATGGTCGCGCTGGCCGTCGTACGTGGCGGCGGCCAGGGACGCGGCATCCGCCCCGCCGATCACCCTGCATACCGCTGCCGGAGTCACCCAGGGCATGTCGGCGAGCACGACAGCCACGGCGGCCGCCTCGGTGGCGGCCAGGGCGGTGAGGCCCGCGCGCAGGGAGGAGCCGATCCCGGTACGCCAGTCCGGGTTCATGACGATGAGAGTGCTGGTCAGGGACTCGGCCTGGCGGATGACGCCCGGAGCCCCGGCGCCGAGGACGACGGCGACGGGTACGCAGCCGCCCTCGCGGAGCACGGTGACGCCCCGGTCGGCGAGCAGCTGCCCGCCGAGCACGATCAGGGCCTTCGGGCCGCCGTACCTGCTGCCACCTCCGGCGGCCAGGAGCAGGCCGGCGACGCGACCTGGGCTCACGAAACGGAGCGTAATCGCCTCCGGGTACGGGAAAGGGGTGTTTGGGGTGAGGGCCTGTTGGCTGATATCCGGGCCCGGGCGGCAGCGGGGTGGGAGCCTGGAAGCCTAGGGGGAGCCGTGGAGTTCTTCAGGCCCTTGACGTGGGAGGACGCGCTGGCGGCGCTGGCGGCCCATCCCGATGCCCTCCCGGTCGCCGGCGGCACCGATGTGATGGTCGACCTGAACTTCGCCCGGAAGCGCCCGCCGGCCCTGCTCGACCTGACCCGCGTCCCGGAACTGGCCGGCTGGGCGGCCGACGGGCCGGTGCTGCGGATCGGCGCAGGAGTCACGTACGAGCAGATCATCAGTGGCCTGGGTGACCTCCTGCCCGGGCTGGCGATGGCCTCGCGGACCGTCGGCTCGCCGCAGATCCGCAACCGGGGCACTGTCGGCGGCAATCTCGCGACCGGGTCCCCGGCCGGGGACGCGCATCCGCCGCTGCTCGCGACCGGGGCGAGCGTGGAACTGGCCTCGGCACGCGGGACCCGGGTCGTTCCTGTTGACCAGTTCTTCCTCGGTCCGAAGAGGACAGTCATGGAGGCTGGCGAACTGATCGCGGCGTTTCTCGTGGAGCCGGCGAAGGGACCGCAGCAGTTCGCGAAGGTGGGCACGCGTAACTCGATGGTGATTGCCGTCTGCTCGCTCGCTGTCGCGCTCGATGAGGAGAGCCGGACCGTGGGCACCGGGATCGGCTCGGCCGCACCGACTCCGAGGCGGGCCGTGGAGGCTGAACGGTTCGCGGCGGAGGCGCTGCCGTGGGACGGCGGGGTGCTGGCCGACGCGACGGCGCGGCGGTTCGGGGAACTGGTGGCCGCCGCGTCCGACCCGATCGACGACGTGCGGGGCTCGGCCGCGTACCGGCGGCACGCCCTGGCCGTCCTCGGCGCACGTGCCCTGCGCTGGGCCTGGGAAGGACGGCGGTGACCATGCGGGTCCGTTTGGAAGTCAACGGCCGTGTCGCCGAAGCCGACGACGTGTGGCCCGGCGAGAGCCTGCTCTACGTGCTGCGCGAGCGCCTCGGCCTCCCCGGCTCCAAGAACGCCTGCGAGCAGGGCGAATGCGGATCGTGCACGGTGTACCTCGACGGCAGGCCCGTGTGCTCCTGCCTCGTGCCGGCCGGGCAGGCCGAGGGCCGGGACGTGGTGACGATCGAGGGCCTTGGCGACGGGCGGGCCGGGCGGGCTTTCCTGGCCGCCGGGGCTGTGCAGTGCGGATTCTGCACACCGGGGCTGATCGTGGCCGTCGACGACCTGCTCCGGCGGATACCGGAACCTGACGACGAGCAGATCCGGGAGGCCCTGGCGGGGAACCTGTGCCGGTGCACGGGATACCAGAAGATCATGGAAGCGGTGCGGATGGCGGCGGAGTCATGACCACTACCATCGTGAGCGGACGGGTCGGGGACAGTGCGACCCGGCCGGACGGTGTGCTCAAGGTGTCCGGGGAGTTCGCCTTCGCCTCGGACCTGTGGGCCGACGACATGCTCTGGGGCGCGACGCTCCGCAGCCCGTACCCGCGAGCCCTGATCCGGGGCCTCGACATCGGCCCTGCGCTGGCCCTGCCCGGCGTGTTCGCGGTGCTGACCCATGAGGACGTGCCGGGGGAGAACCAGTACGGGCTCGAACACGCCGACCAGCCGGTGCTGGCCGTGGACCAGGTGCGCTACCAGGGCGAGCCGGTCGCGATCGTGGCCGCCGGCCACCCGGAGACGGCACGCCGGGCGCTCGCCGCGATCGTGGTCGCCTACGAGGAACAGGAGCCGGTGACCGACCCGGAGGACGCGCTGCGTGACGGGTCTGACCTGGTACATCCGGGCGGGAACCTGGTGCGGCACGTGCGGATCCGGCGGGGTGATCCGGACGCGGTGGCCGAGGTGGTCGTGTCCGGTGAGTACACGGTCGGCATGCAGGACCAGGCATTCCTCGGGCCCGAGTCGGGGCTGGCCGTTCCTGCCGAGGACGGCGGTGTCGACCTGTTCATCGCGACGCAGTGGCTGCACGCCGACCAGCGGCAGGTCGCGGCAGCGCTCGGCATGCCACCGGAGAAGGTGCGCCTGATCCTGTCCGGCGTCGGCGGGGCCTTCGGGGCCAGGGAGGACGTGTCGATGCAGATCCACGCCTGCATGCTGGCCCTGCGCACGGGGAAACCCATCAAGATGGTGTACTCCCGCGAGGAGTCCTTCCACGGCCACGTCCACCGCCACCCCGCCCGCCTCCGCTACACGCACGGCGCGGCGCGCGACGGCCGCCTGGTCTTCGTCCGGGCCGGGATCGTCCTCGACGGCGGGGCGTACGCCTCCACCTCGTCGGCCGTCTGCGGGAACGCCGCCACGCTCGGCTTCGGCCCCTACGACGTGCCGAACGTGGCGATGGACGCCCGGGCCGTCTACACCAACAACCCGCCGTGCGGGGCGATGCGCGGCTTCGGCGCGGTGCAGGCGTGCTTCGCGTACGAGTCGCAGATGGACAAGCTCGCCGCCGCGCTGGACATGGACCCGGTGGAGCTGCGCGTCCGCAACGCCATGTCGACGGGTTCCGTGATGCCGACCGGGCAGGTGGTCACGGGGCAGGCACCGGTCGCCGAACTGCTCCGCCGGGTACGGGACATGCCGGCCGCCCCGGCCCCGTCCGCGCTGCCCGGCGGGAGCGGGAACACGACGCACGGCGAAGGGGTGCGGCGGGGCGTCGGGTACGCGATCGGGATCAAGAACGTCGGGTTCTCGGAGGGCTTCGACGACTACGCGACGGCCCGCGTCCGGCTCGAACTGGTCGGCGGGGAGCCGGTGGCGACGGTGTACACGGCTGCCGCCGAAGTCGGGCAGGGACTGGTCACAGTGGAGTCCCAGATCGTCCGCACCGAACTCGGCATCGAGCGCGTCGTCCTCGCCCCGGCAGACACCGGCGTCGGCAGCGCCGGATCGTCCTCGGCTTCACGGCAGACGTACATGACGGGCGGGGCGGTCCGGGCGGCCTGCCTGGCGATCCGCGACACGCTCCGGCGGCGGGAGGCCGAGGGCTGGGCCGAGCCGCTCAGCGAGCCGGCCGACGAGACGGTGCAGTGGCGGCACCGGCCGACGAGCCCCCTCGATCCGGAGACCGGGCAGGGTGACGCGCACGTCCAGTACGCTTTCGCCGCGCACCGGGCCACCGTCGACGTCGACACCGAGCTGGGCATCGTGCACGTCGCCGAGATCGCCACAGCCCAGGACGTCGGCCGGGCCATCAACCCGCAGGCCGTCGAGGGCCAGATCCACGGCGGCGTCATGCAGGGCGTCGGGCTCGCCGTCATGGAGGAGATGCGGATCTCCGGCGGCCGGATCCAGAACCCGTCGTTCACCGACTACTTGATCCCGACCATCGCCGACGCGCCGGTCATCCGCACCGACATTCTCGAACTCGGCGACCCGGATTCCCCGTACGGCCTGCGCGGCGTCGGCGAGCCGCCCACGGTGTCCTCGACGGCCGCCGTGGCAGCCGCGATCAGGGCGGCATGCGGCCGGGCACTGACCCACGTGCCGATCGGCCCGGCAGCCATCGCTGGCGTGGAGGACGAGCAGGGGTAGCGGCCGTTTTATAGCATCAGGCCCGACCGGGAAGGATCGGTGCCGATGCTCGACTATCTGCGGATCTACTCAGACGCCGTCCGCGCGCTGCTGCCCGCCGGCGAGCAGCCGAGGGCGATGGGCTCGTTCCTGCTCGCGTACGGCGAGAACAGGGTCGAGCGCACCCCGGAGCAGATCCAGGCCCTCCTGGACAGGATGCCCGGGCCGGTCCGGCGCGAGTACGAGCGGCTGCTGGCCGGCCGCCCGCCGGAGCAGTCGGCTCTCGACAGGATCATCACCCCGGCGCTCAAGCCCCTGGCCTGGCTGGACTCGCTCAGCGCCGGCCCGCCCGGCGAGATCGGCGGCGTGGCGATCTCCGGGCATGTCGGCTCGATCGCCGCGTCCTTCGCGGAGCTGGGCAAACCCGGCCAGTCGCAGTACTACCTGGTCACCACCCACCGGCTGCTCATCCTGCACCAGGACAGCGGCAACCAGTTCAGCCTGGTCCTCGCCCTGCCGAGGGCCGCCGTGGCCCGGGCCGCGAGGGAAGGGACGTTCCTCCAGCGGGGCCGGGTGCTGATCGAGTTCATCGACTTCTCACGGATCGCCGTCAACACGGCGATGTTCACCACCAGCCGGGCAGAGGCGCTGGCCGCCGCGCTCGCGGGCCGGTAAACGGAGACAACCTCCCCATCGCACCGGAGACCCCCACCGGAAAGGCAAGCAGAGTGAACCTGCACATTGATCCGGACAAGATGGAGACCTTCGCGAAGTCCTCCGACCAGAGGCAGAAGGACTTCAACACGCAGGCGACGAAGATGAAGGAGACCCAGCTGCCGGAGGACGCCTTCGGCCGGATCCCGTTCTTCTCCCACCACCTGTACTCGATCTACAACGATCACGTGAAGGTCTGCCTGGACGGCATCGAGTCGGCCGCCACCGTGATGACCGGCATCGCCAACGGCGTCCGCGCCGTCGTCGCCAACCACGAGGCCGGCGACGCCGCGATGAAGACCGACCTCCAGGCGATGGAAGACGCGATGGGCAACACGAAGATCAAGGGGATGGGTCAGTGAGCGCGGACAAGAACGACCACAAGAACCGGCTCCAGGAGTGGTTCGACACGTTCCCCGGCTTCCTCCAGCAGCCGCTGCGCCCGATCTTCGACAAGCTCACCGAGGGCCTGCAGTGGGTGGCGGGTGACCCGGACGAGATCATGAAGGTGGCCGGCAAGTACACGGCGATCGCCGAGCAGGTCAACAAGCTCGCCACCCAGCAGAACACCGACCGGGCCAAGCTCGCCGGCGCCTGGGACGGCGAGAGCTACACCGCCTTCACGACCAGGATGACCGACGTCGAGAGCAGGCTGGCCAAGCTCGCCGAGGCCACCGGCAAGACCAAGGAGGTGCTCGACGCGCTCGCCGAGGCCTGCGTCGAGGCCGCGAACCTGATCATCGACATCATCATGATGCTGCTGACCTGGCTGCTGGCCGAGGCCGCGATCGCCCTCGCGCTGTCGGTGATCTCCTTCGGCACCAGCCTCGTGGCCGGCGTCGCCTCGTGGATCGCCAGCGGCCTGCGGGCCCTGGCCCAGGTCAGCCGGGTCGTGCAGAAGTTCTCCCAGATCCTGCTGAAGCTCGCGCAGGTCTTCGAGAAGATCGCCAAGATCCTGAAGACCGTCGCCGAGGTGCTGAAGGTGGTCAAGGAGATCCTGGCCGCGCTGCGCAGCCTGAAGGGCTTCACCAGCGTCCAGGGCCTCGCCTTCACCGGCATCAACGCCGGGGCGCACTACGTCGCGGCCCAGGGCATCCGGGGCGTCACGGGCGGCAACGTCAACATTCCAGGCCTGGGTGGCTCGGCGATCAACGCCGGCGGCGACGGGAAGGACATCAAGGACAACATCGACCGGGCACAGGACGCCTCCGTCGCGGAGTAGACCCGGGCAGGTGCAGCACAGGCCGCCGGTGCCCATGCCCCGGCGGCCTGCCCCACACCAAGATCTTGCAGCTGTTCCGGGTGTTCAGTCCTCCAGTGCCCGGAGCACGTCGTCCATCTGGGCGATGAGCCCGTTCATCCGGTAGTCGAACATCTCCTCGGCCTCGGCCATCGCCGACGCGAGCCCGGCTCCGCCGCCGTCCGGCCCGGACAGCCCGCTGCGCAGCTGGTCCGCCTCGTCGAGAGCCGCGTTCACCGCCTCGGTGATGTGCTCGCCGAGCGTGTAGTTGTCCAGCTCGCGGAGCGCCGTCGTGCCGACCCGGATCCCGGTCACCAGGCCTGCGCCCGTCACGGTGACAGTCACCGTGCCCTCCCGGGACGTACCGGTGGCCTCGGCCTCGGTCAGCTCCCGCACCCGCTCGGTCAGCTCGGCCACCCGCTCGGGGAACGACGCGAGCATGTCCTCCAGCTGCCGCATCCCGCGGTCGTCTCTCGGCGAGGTCATCGCCCCGTCACCTCCACTCGTCAGGGCGGGCAGCGGGGGACCCGGCCCGGTCAGCCTCGGCCCTGGCCTGCTCGACCGCGTCCCGCGCCCCCGGGTCGAGCGCGGCCAGCAGCCGCTCCGCCGACCGCTCCTGTGCGTTGCGCAGCGCGTTGTTGACGGCTTCCACCAGCGTCGCTTCCAGCTCGCCGGCACTGGCCCGCAGGGCCCGCGCGCTCACGTACACCGAGACGAGCCGTGGCCGGCCGTCGGCGGTGATCGTGATCTCGCCGTCGGCGTGGCTCAGCTCGTACTCCTCTGACTGCGCTCCGGCGATGGCCCGTTCCAGGCCGGCCGTCCGCTCCGTCATCTGGCTGATGAACCGGTCGAAGTCCTCGGTCGCCATACCCGGGTCTGGCATGCCCACGAGACGGGCCTCCCATCCATTCACTGACTCAGGCGGATGCAGTGTACGGACCCCGGGCAAGTCCTGCCGCGCGCCGGTTACCCGCGCACGGCGAACCGGGGCGGCCACGTATGACCGCCCCGGTTCGCGCCGCGGAGGACTAACAGAGCTGGCCGCCGCACACGGCCGGGATCCAGGCGGACGAGGTGAGCTGCGTCAGCTCCCCGCCGTAGGCCAGGACCACGGTCGCGGTGATGGTCTGGTCGCCGCCCATCGCGTTGGCGGAGACGTTGCAGTAGTAGGTGGTGCTCGTGCAGCCGTAGACCGGGCCGGTGTACGGGCCGCTCAGGAACCACTGGTACGTGGTGCCGGCCGGCGCGCCAGCCACCCGGAACTGGACGCTGTACTGCGCCGCCACCTTGAAGGTCCGGCAGTTGCTGGAGTAGCTCGTGCTGACAGCCGGGCTGATCTTGCAGCCGAGGCTCCCGGGGACCGCGGCCTGGGCCGGGGCCGCCGTCAGCGCGACGCTGCCGAAGACCGCCAGAAGCGTGGTCAGTACTGCGAGAATCCGGGCGGTCGTAGAACGCCGCGTGGTGCCCTGGTGCACGGGTGCCTCCTGCTGTTGCTGTTCTGAAGGGGGAGCTGGGCCGCCGGGGCAGCCCTGCCCGGTCAGCATCCCCAGCCCGGCCCGGGCGCACAGTGGCAATCACTACGCCTGTTCTTCGGGGCTCCGCCGGCCGTTCTGAGCAGGGGTGATGGCTCGGGAGCATGGCCCGGGCGAGGGGAGGGCGCGGGGAGCCGGCCGGAATCTGGGTACTGTCCACCCTGGCCAGGTGTCCTTCCTATCTCGACAGTGGCCGGGTTAGCGTCGGGTCATGGCCCGATCACTCGTCCTCCACGGCAGGCACACCGAGACCGGGCTGCTCACCCAGCGCCTGGCCGAGACCAGAGCCGGCGATGGCGGTTGCCTCTTTCTCACTGGCGAGGCCGGGATCGGCAAGAGCAGCCTCGCGGCCGTGGCAGCCGGCCATGCCGCTTCGATCGGGCTCACAGTCGCCCAGGGGCAGGGCAGCAGCATCGGGCCGATGGTGCCCTACCGGCCCTTCGTGGAGGTCGTGCAGGCGACGCTGCGGGCACACCCCGGCCTGGACCTGGCGGGGCTGGGTGGCTACGCCCCCGTTCTCGGCCAGCTGGCACCCGGGCTCGGCATGACCGGGCCGGGCGTGCCCGTGACGCCGGTGGTGATCGCCGAGGGCGTGCTCCGGCTGCTCGGGCTGGCCGGGAAGACAGCCGGGTTCCTGCTCATCCTCGATGATCTCCAGGATTCCGACCACGAGTCGCTGGCGGTGGCGGAGTACCTTGCGGCCAATCTCCGGGGTACGCCGGCCCTGCTGCTCGCTCTGGCCCGTGACGAGCCCGGCCCGGCGAGGGAGCTGGCTGTCGCGGTGGAGCGCCGTGCTCCCGGTACCGTCCTGCCGCTGACCCGGCTCAGCCGCGAGGCTGTCGGCCTGCTCGCCGCCACGGCGCTCGGCGGGCCGGCCGGGGAGGACGTGACCGGGTACGTGCACGCGGGCAGCGAGGGCAATCCGCTGTTCGCGATCGAGCTGGTGTCGGGCCTGCGTCGCGAGGGGCAGCTGCGGGAACGCGGCGGAACCTGGTACCTCGCGGGGCCGCAGCCCAGCCCTGTGCCCTCGTCGCTGGCCCGGACAGCGGGCCACGTGCTCGGTACCGCTGACCCGGCCGGGCGCGAGGGGCTGACGCTGGCCGCGGTGCTGGGCGTGACTTTCCCGCTGACCCTGGTACGGGCCACGACGGGGCAGGACGCTGTGTTCCTCACGGGGCCGGCCGCCGCGCTGGTGTGCCCGGACACGCGTCCCGGCTGGTACCGCTTCCAGCACGCGCTGACCCGCGAGGCTGTCATGGCCCTGACCGATGCGGCCGGTCAGGCCGAGCTGGCGGCCCGCGCGGCGGAAGCCGTCGTCGCGGCCTACCCCGGCCTGCCCGGCGACTGGTGCCAGCTCGCGGCCGCGCTGCACGTACGGGCCGGAGATCGCGCGGCGGCCGGTGAGCTGTACGCGCGGTCCGGTCAGCGCGCCCTGGACCAGGGTGCCGCCGGATCGGCGAAGCGGCTGTTCACCGAGGCGTGCGCCCTGCTGCCCGACGGCAGCGCTGAGCAGGCCGAAGCGACGGAGTCGCTGGTGTCCGCGCTGACCGAGGCCGGGGAGATCGACGAGGCCCTCGACTTCACCGGCGCGCTCGGCCGCAGTGGCCGGCTGGACCGGCGCAGGCTCGCCAGGATTCACGGCAGGCTGGCCTGGGCGGCGATGCTCGCTGGCCGGACAGCCGAGGGCCTCGCCCAGGTGGCCACGGCGCGCGACCTGCTGGGGCCGGTCCCAGCCGCCGAAGACCGGGCGCTCGTCGACGTGGCGGAGGCGTACCTGGCCATCTTCGCCCCGGGCGCCGGCCGGCTCGCCGGAGCCGAAAGGCTGGCCAGGAGCGCGGCGGAGGTGGCGGAACCAGCGGGCGCGCCGGCCCTGGCCTGCCAGGCGTGGCAGCTGCTCGGCGCGCTGGTCCGGCAGCGGGACCTCGGCGAGGCCACCGCGTGCCTGGAACGTTCGCTCGTCATCGCCCAGCGGCACGACCTGCCGATCTGGCAGCTCCACGCCCTGGTCCGGCTCGGCAACGACGACGCGGTCCGTGACGGCGGGCTGCTCCGGCTCCGGCAGGCCAGGGACGAGGCGCTGCGGATCGGGGCGGTGACGGCCGGGTACCAGGCCGAGGCCAGCCTCGCGTTCCAGGGCGCGCTGCGTGGCGGGTACGAGATGGTGGTGGAGACCTGCACCAGGGTCGCGGCCGAAGCCGGCAAGCTCAACCTGCACGACCTCGTGCACTATGCCGTGCTGAACATCGCGATCCAGGCGGCGCACCGTGGCCGGCGGCGCGAGATGAACCAGGCGCTCGCCGAGTTCCGCGCCCGGGGCGGGGAGACGAGCCAGCACCTGCCGAAGATCGCCAGCATGGCCCTGGTGTTCTGCGCGCTGCTGGAGGAGGACCAGCCGCGTGCGGTCCGGGATCTCGCCGCCGGGATGGCGGCCGAAGCGGATCACCCGACCGTCTTTCCCCTGACCGGCGGGCAGGGTCCGCACATCCTGCTGTCGGCGCTGCACCGCACAGCGCCGGCACAGGAACGCGGGCCGCAGTCCGGCCTGCGCTGGAACCGGCAGTTCGTGCTGCTGGCCGATGCCGTGCTGGCCGGGCGGGCGGGGCAGTCACGGCAGGCCGCGTTGTCCGCCGAGGAGGCGCTGGAAGCCGCGGAGCCGTTCCCGATGGCGCGGCATCTGGGGCTGCGCCTGGTGTCGGAGGAGGCACTGGCCCGTGGCTGGGGTGAGCCGGTGGCGTGGCTGCGGCAGGCCGAGGACTACTTCCACCAGGCCGGAATCCAGCCGGTCGCCGGGGCCTGCCGGCGCATCCTCCGGCTCGCGGGGCAGCCCGCGCGGCAACGCCGGCCGGGACCTGCGGCCGTGCCCGGCGGGCTGGCCGCATACCAGCTCACCGGCCGGGAGGCCGAGACGTGGGCCCTGCTGGGCCAGCGGCTGAGCAACAAGGAGATCGCGGCCCGGCTGCACCTGTCACCGCGCACAGTGGAGAAACACGTCGGGCAGCTCATCGCCAAGACAGGCACGAGCAACCGCGTCGAACTCGCCGAGCTGGCCGCACGCCTGGGCGCGACGGACACCGCCTGATCAGAGAATCCACATTGTAGGAAATGACTCCCGAAGTATGGGAGGAAGGTTAGGGTGGCCGTCATGTACACCCACGGGCATCACGAGACAGTGCTGCGCTCGCACCGCTGGCGGACCGCTGAGAACTCCGCTGCGTACCTGCTGCCGGAGCTGCGCCCCGGCCAGCGGCTCCTCGACGTCGGCTGCGGCCCCGGCACCATCACCGCCGACCTGGCCCGCCTCGTCGCACCCGGCCACGTGACCGGGCTCGACGCCGCCCCCGAGGTACTGGCCGAGGCGGCAGCAGCGCTGCCGGACGCCACGTTCACCACGGGGGACGTGCACGCGCTGGAGTACGAGGACGGGGCCTTCGACGTGGTGCACGCCCACCAGGTCCTCCAGCACCTGCCCGACCCGGCCGGCGCGCTGGCCGAGATGCGCCGGGTGTGCGCGCCGGGCGGGGTCGTCGCGGCCCGTGACGCGGACTACGCCGGCATGACCTGGTACCCGCTGCTGCCCGAGCTGGACGAGTGGCTGGCCCTGTACCGCACGGTCGCCCGGGGCAACGGCCACGAGCCCGACGCCGGCCGGCGGCTGCTGGCCTGGGCGAACGCCGCCGGGCTGACCGGCGTCCGCGCCACGGCCTCCGTCTGGTGTTACGCCAGCCCTGCCGACCGGGCCTGGTGGGGTGGCATGTGGGCCGACCGCATCCTGAACTCCCGGCTCGCCGAGCAGGCCGTCAGCGCCGGGCACGCCAGCCGCTCGGACCTGGAACGGATCTCGGAAGGCTGGCAGCGCTGGGCGGCGAGCCCTGACGGCTGGTTCCTGATCCCGCACGGCGAGATCCTCTGCCGGGTGTAGCGCGCAGCATCGCGACCAGGCTGAAGCTGAGCGTGACGAGCAGCGACCAGGCGCCGAGCTTGGCCACGTGCACCGGCTCCCAGCCGCCTTCCTGGTACGGGTACCGCCACGCGCCCAGGTAGGTGGCGATGTTCTCCGCGAGCCACAGGAAGAACCCGATCAGGACGAACGACACGGCCAGCGGCATGCGGTACCGGGCGTCGCGGACCCGGAACGTCACCCAGGACCGGCGGCACACCCACACGACGAGGACGGCCAGCACCCAGCGCGCGTCGGGTACGAAGTGGTGGGTGTAGAAGTTGGCGTAGATCGCGATGGACAGCACGGCCAGCGGTGCCTGGCGGTGGCCGTGCAGCCGGAGGTCGAAGCGCCGCCAGGCGTGCACGATGTAGCTGCCGACCGCCGCGTACATGAAGCCGCCGTAGAGCGGGACGCCCGCGATCTTCGTGTAGGCGGGCTCGGGGTACGACCACGAGCCCGCGCGGACCTTGTACAGCTCCAGGGCGAGGCCCGCCAGGTGGAAGGTACCGATGATCAGTACTTCGCGGGTGCTCTCCATGCCGCTCGCCCACAGCACGGCGGTGAACAGCAGGCAGCACAGCAGCATCAGGTCGTAGCGGGGCAGCGGCGTGGTGACCAGCTTCGACAGGCCGAGGCAGGCGAAGATGCCAGCCGCGAACAGGCAGCTGGCCGCCTCGTGCCAGGCGAAGGCGGCGAGCTGCGTCACGAGTCGGGCGGGCATGCCTGGAGACGGTAGTCGCGCGGCGTGAAGGTTCTGTGCGGGTCAGGCGGTGATGCTGAGCCTGCCGTCGAGGAGGTCCCGCGCGTCGCCGACCGCCGTCAGGCGGCTGATCTGGCCGTCGAGGCTGGCCCGGGACAGCTCCGACAGCGCCCAGCCGAGCGGCGCGCTCACCTCCGGCCTGCTGCCCGGAGCGAGCGTCAGGTGCCGCCGGGCCATCGGGCCGGGCACCTGGACCGGCGTACCGGGGATGTCGGCGAAGAACGTGGCCCGCGCCTCGGCCTCCAGGCGCGGCCCGGACAGCCCGGACTTGGGGATGACCAGCCCGGACAGCGGGGCGGCCAGTTCACGCTTCCGGCCGGGCTCCGCCGAGTCGGCGACCGAGCGGTATCCGTTGCCGATCTCGGCGAAGACCGGGGCGATGAGCGGCGCGCCCGGCCGCGTCATCGCCTCACGGTTGGCCGCCGCGACCTGAGGCTCGATCGTCCGCCACAGATCGAGGGCCGTGAGCATGCCGGTGTTCTCGAGGTAGCCGCCGTCGCCGAGCTGGACCCGCCGGGGTGTCGTGGTCCCGTTGCCGCGGCAGTGGTACAGCAGGCCGGTCGGGGTGACGTAGGGGAACCGGGCCGACAGCAGCGCGGCGGTGCTCCTGCGCAGGTCTCCGGACCGGGCGCAGCTGCCCGGGTTCAGGAAGTCTGCGGCGTAGTAGCTGCCGGGGATGTCGGAGCCGGTGACGCCCGGATCCTCACAGTGGTAGGGCGGGAGGCGGTGACCAGGCTGCCCGGCGCGCAGCCGGGAGATGACCACCCGGCAGCCGGTCAGCATGTCGGTCGCGTTGAAGACCAGGGCCGGCTGCCAGTCCGGGCCGGTGCGGAAGTAGCTGGCGTCCAGGCCGCCGGTGGTGCGTTCCCAGGTCCGTTCCATCAGCGCTGCCCGGTCCGATGCCTGGACATTCAATCCGGTACCCGCGCGCGGCAGATCCCTGAACAGCCACGTCGCCCCGATCACCGACAGGCCGTCCTGACTGGACAGTGCGGTGGTCCGTGGCTCGTCCGACGGCCCCATGCCCCAGGCCGCCGCACCCAGGCTCGCGCCCGACACGGAACTGACCACGAAGACGGACTTCCGGCGGCAGTCCCGGGTGGCCGGATCGGCGTCGGTGAGGGCTGCGAGGGCCTTCTCGGTCCAGTACGCCGCCCGGATGCCGCCGCCGGCCGCCGCCACGAACAGCATCGGCTGGACAGGGTGTCCCGTGGTGGCTTCGGGCGTGCAGCCCTTGGCCGCCTGCTGCCAGCGAGTGAAGGCGTCGGACACGGACTCGGTGAGGCCGGTACCGGAGCCGTTCCCGTCCGCGCCGAGGACGCGGCCATCGTGGTACGTGCCGGCCGGGTCGGCCATGCCCGCTCCGACCAGGAGCGCGAGCGTCAGGACCAGGGCCGGGAGAGCCCGGCCGTTGCCCCGGGGCGCGATGAACGCAGCCGAGCGCTGGCTCGCCGCGACCAGCCCGCCCGCCGCCACGCAGCCGACCGCGAGCGCGAGGGCCAGCACGCCGTTGGTACCGAACGGCGGGGCCGCCCGATCCGGCGCCACCATCATCACCACAGCGAGAGCCAGCGTGAGAACGGCGGTGAGCACGGTCAGCCAGGCCGGCACGTGGACCTTCCGGCACCGGAAGACCCACGCGAGAACCGCGAAGACGAACGCGCCGCCGAGAGTGGCCGCCGCTACACCCATCACGAAGAAGACGATCGGGCGGAGCTTCGGTTCGAGCAGTACCGGACCAGCGAAGGCCCGCACCAGGCCCAGCCCGCCCGAGATGAGGACGGCAGCCGTGAGCAGGTACACGAACCGGGCATGCTGGTTCGTCCACTGTGGCCGGCGGGCAGGCGGGGCGTCGCGGGCGAAACGCCAGTGCACGAACCACGTGCCCAGGAACAACGCGGCGATCACGAGCACCGGCGCCGCGAGGTCGAGCCCGGAAACCCACTCGCCGGCGCTGACCAGCCTGGCGTCGCGCAGCAGGCCAGGGGCGGTGAGTTCCAGCAGGGCTACGACCAGGGCCAGCCCGCCGAGCACAGCGCAGGCCGTGTAGAGCCGCCCGGAGCCCGGCCTGCCCGAGTCCACCGGGCCGAAGGGCAGCCAGTGCGCGGTGACGAACACGACGGCGGCCAGCGCGGCCAGCGCCAGGCCGGACAGGGCGAACCAGCGCCAGTCCACGTCCTTGTCGGCGTACGAGCGGAGCACGTCGGGGAGCTGCTGGAGGGCGCCGAGCCGGTCGCGGCCCGGCACGGCGATGGCGAAGGCCAGCAGGGCCAGCACCCCGGCCTGTACCCGGAACGTCCACGCCACCCACGGCTGCGGCAGGTCCCCGCCCCGGGCCACGTCCGACATCGTCTCCTGGACGGAGTGCAGGGTCCTGGCGAGCCAGCGCCAGGCGATCACGCCGGCCGCCGCCGCCACGACGGCCCACTTGAGATCGCTGACGGCGAACAGGACCCGGGCCAGGCCCGGCACCTCGTACGGCCTCGGCGCGCCGTCGGACTGGGCGGCGACGAGGAAGGTGAGCACGTTCTCCAGCACGTCGGGGGCCACGATGCCCAGCCACAGCCAGCGCATCCGGATGCCAACGCCGAGCCGGCGCAGCGCCCAGGCGAGCGCGAGGGCGTACCCGGCGGCGAACACCATGTCGGCCATCGCGTGCCACATGATCCAGCGGAACGGGTGCGTGTCCCCGGCCGTGCGGGCCCAGTGTTCCAGCGCCGAGGCCACCGGGGCCGAGTCCTTCGCGGGGCCGGTGAGCTGGGCGAAGCCGTAACTCCGTGAACTGGCGGCTTCCAGCGAGCTGAGCAGCGAGTCCACCTCGGTCATCACCAGGATCGCGGTGGCGACGAGCGCGCTCAGCGCGATCCGCCAGGTCCATGACCACGTTTCCCGGCGCTCGGTGCTCACTCTGCCCAGTCTGGCCGGCTGTGCCCCGGATCGTTCGCGTATGCCCGGCGTGTCGCAGTGGCGGAAGGTGGCTGCTGACCGGCTGTCCCACCCCCTGGCAGCCGGTCAGCAGCACGTCTCAGACGTGCGTCCGCTCGCGGGCGGTGGCCCGGGCCGGCCGGTACTCGCCGATGTCCGGGTCGATCAGGCCCGACCGGACGGCGACGGTGACGGCTTCGAGCCGGGTGTGCGCGCCGAGCTTAGTCAGCACGCTGCGGACGTGGCTGCGCGCCGTGGCCCAGCCGACTCCGAGCATCCGAGCCAGCGCCTTGGTGTCCTCCGCCTGGGCCAGGTACCCGAGGACCTCGCGCTCCCTCGGGGTGAGCGCGACAGGTGTGGCGACGCGGGCCGGCGCCACGGCGGTACCGGTGACGAGCTCGCCGCCGGCCACCCGGCCCAGTGCTCCCGTGATCTCGGCGATGTGCCCGTTCTTGCAGGCGAAGCCCCGCACGCCGGCAGCCAGGCCCGCCCGGATGGTCGCCTCGTCGAGGTTGCCGGACAGGAGTACGAGATGAGCTTGTCCTGCCGCGGCACGCAGGTCGCGGAGCCGGCCCACGACGCTGGTGGTGCCGAAACCGACGTCGAAGACGCAGATGTCCACTGTGGTGGACGCCAGCACGGCCAGTGCCTCGTCGGGGCTGTGGGTGACGGCGGTGATCTCGTAACCCGCGCCGGCCAGCACGAGCGCCAGCGACTCGGCGAACAGGGCGTGGTCGTCACAGATCAGGACGGCTGGAGCGGTCATGCTGGTCATCCCCTGGAAAGACGCAGGCCGGAACTCGGCAGCAGGATGCGGGCGCAGCCGCCGCCGAGGCGCCGGCTCGGGCCGGTCTCCAGGCAGCCGCCTGCCTCCGCGGCGAAGGCGCGGACGATCCGCAGGCCGAGTGTCGCCTTGCCCGCCGCGTCGAGGCTGAAGCCGGGCCCGTCGTCGTCGACCTGGGTCACCGTCCAGCCGTCCTCCACGCTGACCCGCACCCGGACGGTCCCGGAGGGGCCAGCGGCGTGCGCGGCGTTGTCCATCACGTTGCGCAGCGCCCGCCACAGCCGGAGCTGGTTGGCTGACGCCCAGGCCTCCTCGGCCTCGAAGTGGAAGGTGGCCCGGTTCGTCATCCGCACGGCGGTGATCGCCTCGGCGGCCGTCAGGTCCACCCGGATCGGGGCCACGGCCCCCTTGTCCGCCTGCTGGACGAACTCCCGCTGGTACGCGGTGACCAGCTCGTCCAGCCACACCGTCTCGCTGTGCAGCTGCCTGATCCGGCTGCGGCTGGCCGGGCCGATGTCGCCGGAGTCGGCGAGCAGGCTGGCGAGCAGGACGATCGTCGCCAGCTCGTGCCGGATGTCGTGCTCGAGCTCCCGCTGCCTGGCGGCCGCCGGGGCCGGATGCGGCCGGCTCGGCTCGTGTTCTGCGGCCCGGCTGGGGACCTGGACAGGGGTGCTCACCTGCCGACCGTAACGCCGGGGCCAGGAGAAGGCGCCGGCACTGCGTGAACACTGGCTCACTTCGAACCTGCTCCGTAATCTTCGCATTCGGCGCAGCCGCCCCTCCCCAGATCTGAGCACGGCCCCTACGTCAGCTGGGGGAGGCCCGGCGTAGGAGGCCGGGCCTACGTTGGCACAGGTAAACCACAGCGAGGAGCCTGGCCATGAACAACGAACCTGGTACCCGGATCGGCGTGGTGGGCTGCGGCTACTGGGGTTCCAAGCACGTCCGCGTACTGCACTCGGTGCCGTCGGTGGACTCCGTCGTCATGATCGACGAGATGGGTGACCGGCTGCGTGCCCTCGCCCGCAGCTACCCGGCCGACCTGTGCTTCCCGTCCGTCGCCGAGGCACTGCCCCATGTGGACGGCCTGGTCATCGCGACCCCGCCGACGTCCCATGTGGACATCGCCCTCCAGGCGATCGACGCCGGCAAGAACGTCCTGGTCGAGAAGCCGCTCGCCACAACGGTTTCCGGCGCGCACCGCCTGATCGAGGCTTCGAAGGCCGCTGGCGTGATCCTGATGGCCGGGCACACCTTCGAGTACAACCCGGCGGTGTGGAAACTGCGTGACCTGGTCCGCAGCCGCGAGCTGGGCCAGCTGTACTACCTGGACAGCGCCCGGCTCAACCTCGGCCTCTACCAGCGCGACGTCAACGTCATCTTCGACCTCGCCCCGCACGACGTGTCGATCATCAACTACGTGCTCGGCGAGCACCCGCTGGCCGTGCAGGCCTGGGCCTCGCACCACGCGCACCCCGCGTTCGAGGACGTGGCGTACCTGCGGCTGTTCTACGCCGACGAGACCCTGTCGGCCAACATCCACGTGAGCTGGCTGGACCCGTCGAAGGTCCGCCGGGTGATCGCGGTGGGCAGCAAGAAGATGGCGATCTACGACGACATCGCCGAGGAACGGATCCGGGTGCTCGACAAGGGCATCTCGGTGCCGGTCGAGGCCGCGAGCCTGACCCAGCCGCCGATGTCGTACCGCTACGGCGACATCGTCGCGCCCTTCGTCGCCCCCGACGAGCCGCTGATGGTGCAGGACCAGCACTTCGCCGAGTGCGTCCGTACCGGGGCGACGCCCCTGACCAACGGGAAGTCCGGCCTGGCCGTCGTCGAGGTGCTGGCGGCGGCGCAGGCCTCGCTCCGGGTGGGCCGCCCGGTCCTCATCGAGGAAGTCGCAGGGGAACTCACGAAGGCGTGAGAGGTGAGCGTCATGTCCGAGCTGGTGCCGTTCCTGGATCTGTATCCGATGACGGCCGAGGTCCGCCCAGCGGTCCGCTACGGCTGGGACCGGCTGCTGGAGAGCGGCCAGTTCGTGGGCGGCCCGTCCGTCGAGCACTTCGAGCAGGCCTGGGCGTCCTACTGCGGCACGACCGAGGCCGTGGGCGTCGGCAACGGGACGGACGCGCTGCTGCTCACGCTCATCGGGCTGGGGATCGGGCGCGGGGCTGAGGTGGTCGTCCCGGCGAGCACGTTCATCGCGACGGCCGAGGCTGTCGTCCTGGCCGGCGCGACCCCGCGCTTCGCGGACGTGAGCCCGAAGACGCTGCTGCTCACGCCGGAGACGCTGCGCGCGGCGATCACGCCGCGGACGCAGGCCGTGATCGTGGTCCACCTCTACGGGCAGATGCCAGACATGACCGCGCTGAGCCGCGTCGCGCACGACCACGGGCTGGCCGTCATCGAGGACGCGGCCCAGGCGCACGGCGCGTCCTGGCACGGCGCGCGGGCCGGGTCGATCGGGCAGGCCGGCTGCTTCAGCTTCTACCCGGGCAAGAACCTCGGTGCCTTCGGCGACGCGGGTGCCGTGGTGACCTCCGATCCGGAGCTGGCCGCGCGGATCCGCTCGCTCCGTGAGCACGGCCGGGTGGCCGGCTCGCACTACGTGCACGGGCTGCTCGGCATGAACAGCCGGCTCGACGCCATCCAGGCCGAGGTGCTGAGCGCGAAACTGCCGCTGCTCGACGCCTGGGCTGCCTCACGGCGGGAGATCGCCGGCTGGTACCGGGACGCCTTCGAGTACACGCCCGTCCGGATGGTCGAGGAGACGGCTGGCGGCGCCGGCGCGTACCACCTGGCGGTCGTGCGGGTGCCGCACCGCGACCGGGTGCAGCGGAAACTGGCCGAGGCCGGCGTGCAGACCGGCGTCCACTACCCGGTGCCGTGCCACCTCCAGGAACCATTCCAGCGGTACGCCACCGGCCCGCTGCCCGTCGCGGAGCACGCCGCCCGCGAGGTCCTGTCGCTGCCGATGTTCCCGCACCTGGCCGCCGACACGGTGGCGCGGGTCTGCAAGCAGCTGCGCGAGGTACTGGGCGCGGAAGGGGACGAGTCCCATGACTGAGATCCAGATCGGTACCGGGCTCCACGCCGACCCCGGGGTCATCCTGGGCTACGCGCCGGCCAGGGGCGAGTCGCGCGGGCTGTCGCTCGGGCCGGGTGCCCGGCTGCGCAGCGGCACCGTCCTCTACCTGGGCACGCGGATCGGAGCGGGCCTGGAGACCGGGCACCACGTGGTGATCCGGGAGGACTGCGTGCTCGGCGACGACGTGTCGGTGTGGACCGGCACCGTGGTCGACTACGGCTGCCGGATCGGCGCGCGGGTGAAGATCCACGCGAACTGCTACATCGCCCAGTACACGGAGATCGGGGAGGACGCCTTCCTCGCGCCGGGCGTGACCCTCGCGAACGATCTCTATCCCGGTCAGCCGTCCTCCGCCGAGCTGATGGCGGGTCCGGCGATCGGCCCCGGCGCCCAGATCGGCGTCAACGTGACGATCCTGCCGTACGTGCGGATCGGGGCAGGCGCCCTGATCGGGGCCGGCTCTGTCGTGTCCCGCAACATCGCCGCCGGGATGGTCGCCTACGGCAACCCGGCCGTCGTGCACGGCGAGGTCGCCGGGCTGACCGCGATCGAGCACCGCGTCGCGCCGGAACCCGAGTCCGCCAGCCGCTACCGGTTACTCAACGGTGTGGTCCGGTCATGACCACCTACCGCATCCCCGGTAACCACGTCGGGCGGCACGCCGCCCCGGGGTGGATGGACGTGCGGCCGGGAGCGGTGGGCAAGCGGGCCTTCGACCTGACGTTCGCGGCGCTGCTCGTGGTCGTGCTGTCGCCGGTGCTGCTGGCGGCGTGGCTGGTCGTCCGGGGGACCTCGCCGGGTGCGGCTGTCTTCCGGCAGTACCGGCTGGGCCTGGGCGGCAGGCCCTTCGAGATGTACAAGTTCCGGACGATGACCGCCGGCTGCGACGACAAGATCCTCCGTGACTTCGTCGCCCAGGAACTCCAGCAGGACAAGCCGCCGGTCCTGCGTGACCCGAGGGTCACGGCCGCCGGCCGGTGGCTGCGGGCCTCCAGCATCGACGAACTGCCGCAGCTGTTCAACGTCCTCAGAGGACAGATGTCGCTGATCGGCCCGCGCCCGATGCTCGACTGGGAACTGGACATGATGCCGGGTGCCTACCGCCGCCGGCTCGCCGTCCTGCCGGGCATCACGGGGCTGTGGCAGGTCAGCGGGCGCAACCAGAAGACGCTGACCGAGCGCCTCGACCTCGACCTCGAATACGTCGACCGCCGCAGCTTCGCCCTCGACCTGCTGATCCTGGCCAGGACCGTCCGGGTCGTGATCCTGCGGGTGGGTGCGCAGTGAAACCCATCATCTTGTACCTGCGGCGGGGCGCCAGTGGCTGCGTGCGGCCGTCCCGGTGCCCGTCTGCGCCGCGAACCCGGCGACCGGCACCGCGATGAGCAGCCGGGCCGACACCGCAGCCGCGGTGACGGGCGACTCGATCGCCGTCGCGGGCTGGACCGCGCTCAGCCGGGCGACCGGCGTGCTCCGGTTCGCGGTGATCGGCGCGGTCCTCGGCCCGACCTTCTTCGGCAACACGTACCAGTTCACGAACTCCCTGCCGAACCTCGTGTTCTACGGGCTGCTCGGCGGGGCGCTGTTCTCCTCGCTGCTCGTCCCGGCCCTGGTGAAGTCCATCGACCTCGGAGACCGGGCCGGATCCGTTCGGCTCGCTGGCGGCTTCCTCGGCGTCGCCTGGCTGGGCCTGGCCGTGCTCGTCCCGGTCACCGTCCTCGCCGGGCCGCTGGCGCTGGGCGCTGGGCAGCAGGGCCAGGCCCGGGTGCTGCTGGCGCTGTTCGTCCCGCAGCTGTTCTGCTACGCCGTCGTCGCCACGTCCGTGGCGGTGATGAACGCCCACCGCCGGTTCGCGCTCGCGGCCGGGGCTCCGGCCATCGAGAACCTGGGCATCATCGCCGTGCTCCTGGCGATCGGAGACCCCAGCCGGATAGTCCCGCTGGGCATCGGTACCACGCTGGCCGTCGTCCTCCACGCGGCCGTGCAGTGGGCCGGTGCCCGGCGGGCCGGTGTGACGCTCGTCCCCAGGGCCGGCTGGCGTGACCCGGAAGCCAGGACGCTGATCCGCCGGGCCGTGCCGTCCGTGATCCAGGCCGCGCTGGCCGCCGGGCAGCTCGTGGTGCTGCTCGCCATCGCGAACCGGGTGCCGGGCGGGGTCGTGGCGTTCCAGCTCGCGCTGAGCTTCTGCTACGTCATCAACGCGCTCGGCGCGGTACCGTTCGCGCTCGCGGCGCTACCCCGGCTGGCCCGGATGCACCGGGACGGCGACCGAGCCGGGTTCGCCGGCACCCTCGCGGGTGGGCTCAGCCTCGGACTGTTCGTGACGGTCCCCGTCGCTGTCATCTACTTCGTCATGGCCGGCCCGCTCGCCGGGCTCGTCTCGGCAGGCCGGATGGGGCCGGGCGGCACGGCGCTGATCGCCGCCGCGCTGGCCGGTCTCGCTGCGGCTGTCATCGGGGAGACCATCTTCTCGATCAGCACGTACGCGAGCTACGCGCGGGAGGACACCCGGTCGCCGCTGTGGTCGACGGTCGTCGGGGCCGGTACGTGCCTGACGGTCGCGAGCCTGGCGCTGCCGGCCGAGGGGACGGCCGTGCTGGCGATCCTCGGCCTCGCGTACTCGGCCGGGGCGGTGGCCGCCGCGATCGTCCTCAGTACCCGGATCTGGCGTGACCGCGCGCCCGCCCGCCGCAAGCTGCTGACCTCGGCCGGGCGGACCGCGGCCGGTGCCGTGGTGCTGGCCGGGCCGGCCTGGCTGACGTCGGTGACGGTGCCGGACCTGGTCGGCGCGCCGCTCGGTACCGGAGCCGGGCTCCTGGCCGCCGTGTGTGTCGCGGCCGGGCTGTTCCTGGCCGTGCAGGTACTGCTGCGCGCCCCCGAGCTGGCGCTGGTGGCCGGCGGGTTCAAGAGCCTGCGGGGGCGGTCGTGAGCACCGTCGAGTACCTCAGGTACCGGCCGTATCCCGCGCGCCGGCTGCTCACCGTGGCAGGCGTGCCCGGTGCCGTGCTGCTCGGCGTGCTGGTCGCCTGGCAGCCTCTCCTGCTACTGGGAGCGTGCGTCGCGGGGCTGTGCGCGGCTGTGATCTGGGTCCGGCCAGCCGTCGCGGCGTACGGCCTGATCGGGCTGACACCGATCCTGGGCGGGATCGAGCGCGACGCGATCATCCCGGTCCTCCGGCCGAGCGAGGCGATCCTGCTGCTCGCGGGCGCGACGCTCGCGGCCAGGGGGTTCCTCCGGTGGGACGGCACGCTGCGCTGGCCGCGTCTGTCCAGAGTGGAGCTGGGCGTCGTGCTCATGGCGATCGCCAGCTCGGTGCTCCCGCTGACCTGGATGGCCGTCCAGAGCAGGCCGATCGACACCGACGACGTGCTGCACGCGCTGGTGCTGTGGAAGTTCCTCGGGCTCTACGTGATCGTCCGCGTGGCCGTGAAGACGGGCGAGCAGGTCCGCCGGGCGCTGTGGGTGTCGATGGGCACGGCGGCGCTGGTCGCCCTGATCGCCATCCCGCAGGCTGTCGGCCTCTTCGGGGTACCGGAGAAAATGGACCGGATCAGTCTCGCGCTGGGCAACAGTGAGGCCGCGCAGCACCGGACCGGCCAGGGCGCCTCCACGCTCGGCCTGCCCGGAGCGGTCGCCGACCTCATGGTGCTGAACCTCGGCGTGGCGTGGGGCCTGCTGGTGCGGGCCGGTGACGGCCGGTACCGGATGATCCTGGCCGCCCTCGGGCTGCTCTTCGCGGTCGGAGCCGCGTCGTCCGGCGAGTTCTCCAGCACCCTCGGCCTGCTGATCGGCATCGCGGGACTGGCCGTCGTCACCTCCCGGCCGAAGCTGATCGGCGCGGCGGTGCTGGGAGGCCTGGCCGCGTACCCGCTGCTCCGCCCGGTGATCGAGCGCAGGCTGAGCGGGTTCCAGTCGGCGTCGGGCATCCCGGAGAGCTGGGTCGGCCGCCTGAACAACCTGCGGACCCACTTCTGGCCGGAGCTGTTCTCGAACTGGAACTTCGTGCTCGGCGTCCGGCCCAGCGCCCGGGTGCCGGTGCGGGGCGAGATCACCGGCTACGCGTGGATCGAGAGCGGGCACACCTGGCTCCTGTGGGGCGGCGGGATCCCGCTGCTGGCCGCCTTCCTGTACTTCTCCGCAGCCGTGTTCGGCGCGGCCTGGCGGAGTGCCCGCGCCACCCTCGCAGGCCCGCGCGGGGCCGCGGCCACGGCCGTGTTCGCCGCGATGCTGTCCCTGACGGTGCTGATGGCCTTCGACCCGCACCTCACGTACCGGGGCTCAGCCGACGCGTTCTTCGGCATGCTCGCCCTCGCCGGCCTGGGGTTCGCCCGGACCGGCCACACCACCACCACCGCACGAGGGGGTGCCTGAGATGGCACAGGCAGCGCATGTGAACTCCGGCTCCGCCCGGCGGCTGCTCGCGAGCGCGGGCTGGATCGGCCTGATCACAGCGGCCGTGCTGATCGGCGCGGCTGCGTACTCGTGGAGCCGGACTCCGCTCTACCGCTCGGCAGCCGACGTCCTCGTCACGATCTCGGCCTCGCCGAACCTGGCGCCGGACATGGGTACCGAGCGCACCATCGCCACCTCGCAGGCCGTGCTGACCCAGGCGGCCAGCCGGCTCGGCGTCACGCCGGAGGACATGGGCGGCGGGCTGTCCGTGACCGTACCGGTCGACACGACCGTCCTGCGGATCGCGGCCACCCGCGAGGACCCCGGCGACGCGCAGCGCAGGGCGCAGGCCGTCGCGACCGCGTACGTGGCCGTCCGCAATGGACAGAAGCAGGCCCAGGCCGGCGCGACGGCGACGTCCGCCGCCGAGGTGATCACGCAGGCCCCGCTGCCGCAGACTCCGGTCAGCCCGAACCACGCGGTCGACCTGTCAGCCGCGCTCGTGGTGGGAGTCGGGATCGGTGCCGTGACGGCGCTGGCCCGCCGCCGCCTCGACGACCGGGTACGCAGCCCGCGGCAGCTCGCCGAGCTGACCGGTGCGCCGCTGCTCGGCGTGATCCCTCCCTTCCGGTACCGGCAGCCGGCCGTCGCCGGGCACGTGCCGGTCGTGCACAGCCCCGGGTCGCCGCCGGAGCGCGCGTACCACGACCTGCTGGCCCGGCTGTTACGGGTCGCGGAGAACCAGGACTACTGGCCGGCCACCCCGGCGGCGCGCGGCAGGACCGGCGACCTGGAACTCCGGTTCGGCAACCTGGGGAACGGCGCGGCCCGGATGATCCTGGTGACCAGCGCGGGCAGGGAACACCGCAACGTGCTCGCGGCGAACCTCGCGGCTGCCATCGCCCACAGCGGGCACCAGGTGCTGCTGGTCGGCGCGGACCCTGCGCAGCCCCTCGACGCTGGCCTGGGCGCGGTAAGCGAGGCCGCCGGGCTGACCGACGTGCTGGCCGGGCGGGCCGGGCTGGCGGAGACCGTCACGGCGACCCGGGTGCTCGGCCTGCGGGCGATCCCGCCGGGCGCGCCCGACGACTTCCGCACCGTCAACGACCCGGAACTCGGCCGGCTGCTGGCCATGCTGCGGCACGAGGCCCCGTACGTGGTCATCGCCGGACCATCCATACTGGACGGCGCGTATGCCGAGGTGCTCGCCTCGCATGCCGACCTGGTGCTGTTCCTGGGGGAGGAACGCCGGTCACGCCGGGGCGACGTGACGCAGGCCGTCGCCCGGCTGGACGAGGCGGCTCCGGTGACCGGGTGCGTGCTGGACGCTGGTGGCTGGCACCGCAGGCTGCCGTGGATCAGCGAGTCGTTCTGGAAGGCACCCGCCGACGAGATGCCCCCGGTCACCGTGATCGACGGCGTCACGATCAGGGCGCACTGACATGGCCGCCCCGCACGTGCTGATGATGGTGGAGAGCGTTCCGCTCAGCAGGGACACCCGCCTGCGCAGGCAGGCCCGGGCACTGCTCGCCGCCGGGTACCGGGTCACGGTCATCTGCCCGCGCGACCCTGGCAACGCCGGCCTGGTGCCAGGCGTGCGGCTGCTGGAGTACCCGCAGGTCGGCAGCCGGGGCGGAGCGCTGGGATACGCGGTGGAGTACGGGTACTCGTGGCTGATGGCCGCGTGGCGCGCCGGGCGGCTGTACCTGACCGACCGGTTCGACGTGCTCCAGATCGCCAGCACCCCCGACATCTACTTCACGATCGGCGCGCCGCTGCGCATGCTCGGTGTGCCGCTGATCCTCGACCAGCGCGACCAGTCGCCGCTCCTGTACGAGCGCCGGTACGGCCACCGCGGCGGGGTGCACCGGCTGCTGCTGTGGCTCGAAAGGTCCAGCTACCGGGCCGCCGACCACGTGCTCACCGTCAACGAGATGGCGAAGGAGTACGCGGCGGCGACCGGGAACCTGCGCCCCGGCACGATCACCGTCATCGGCAACGGGCCGGCGCTCACGGACATGCGGATGCGGCCACCGGTACCGGCGCTGCGCCAGGGCCGGGCACACCTGTGCTGCTGGGTCGGCATGATGGGCCCGCAGGACCAGCTCGGGCTCGCGATGCGCGTGGTGCACCACCTGGTGACCGTGCTCGGCCGTACCGACTGCCAGTTCGCCTTCGTCGGGGACGGCGACGCCCGCGAGGAGACCGAGAAACTCGCGGCGAGCCTCGGGATCACCGGGTGGGTGACCTTCCCCGGCTGGCTCAGCCAGGACGAGGCCTTCGACTACGTGGCAACGGCTGACCTGGGCATCGAGCCCAACCTCGACGACATCGTCTCTCCGGTGAAGGGGCTGGAGTTCATGGCGTTCGGCCTGCCGTTCGCCGCCTTCGACCTGCGCGAGACTCGGGCGGTCGCCGCGAACTCCGCCGCCTACGCGGCCCCCGGTGACGTGGCAGGCCTGGCGCGGCTGGTCGACGAGCTGCTCTCCGACCCGGAGCGCCTGGAGCGGATGGGCCGGATCGGGCGGCAGCGGATCGAGACTCGTCTGGCCTGGGAACACCAGGCGGAGGCCTACCTGAGGGTGTTCAGTGCCCTCAGTCCCACAGGCCGCACACCATAGGCCCAGGGAGGCTGTCATGACGGATGTGGTGGTGCTGGGAGCCGGCCCGTACGGGCTGGCCGCGACAGCACAGTTACGGCGGGCCGGGGCCGACGTCCGCGTGTTCGGGGAGCCGATGTCCATGTGGCGCGGCATGCCGAAGGGAATGCTGCTCCGGTCGAACTGGACGGCGACGTCCATCGTGGAGCACGACGGGCCGCTGTCGCTCGACTCGTACGTGACAGCCACCGGCCGCCGGGTGACCCGCCCGGTGCCGCTGGAGGACTTCATCGACTACGGCGACTGGATCGCGGAGCAGGTGGCCCCCGACGTCGACCGCAGGCCCGTGGTGCGGGTCGCCCGGTCGGAGGACGGGTTCAGGGTCACCGTGGACGACGGCGAGCGGGTCACCGCGCGCCGTGTGGTGGTGGCGGCCGGCATCGGCCCGTTCGCCCGTCGTCCTGACCTCCCGGCCACCCTGCCGGCCTGGTGCGCCTCGCACAGCGGCGAGCACCAGGACCTCGGCAAGTTCGCCGGGCAGGACGTGCTCGTGATCGGCGGCGGGCAGAGCGCGCTGGAGGCGGCCGCGCTGCTCAAGGAGGGCGGGGCCAGCCCGGAGGTACTGGTGCGCGCCGATCACATCAACTGGCTGCACGGCGGCCGGTACCAGAAGAAGCTTGGCCGGCTCTCGCCGCTGGTGTACGCGCCGACCGATGTCGGGCCGATGGGACTGTCGCGCGTCGTGTCGGCGCCGTGGCTGTTCCGGAGACTGCCGAGGGACCTCCAGGACAAGCTGGCGTACCGGGCGATCCGGCCAGCCGGCGCCCTGTGGCTGCGAAGCCGGCTGGAGGGTGTGCCGATCCGGCTCGGGCGACGGCTGCGCGGGGCGGTGCCGGCCGGGGACCGAGTGATCATCGAGCTGGACGACGGCACGACGCGCGTGGTGGACCACGTGATCTACGGGACCGGGTACCAGGTGGACCTCGCCAGGTACACGTTCCTGTCCGAGGAGCTGCTGGGCGGGATCCGGCAGGAACGCGGCTACCCGGTCCTGCGGGCCGGCATGGAGTCCTCGGTGCCGGGCCTGCACTTCCTCGGCGCGCCGGCCGCGTGGAGCTACGGGCCGATCAACCGCTTCGTCTCCGGTACCTGGTACGCCAGCCACGCCCTGACGGCCGCCGTCACGGGGAGGCGGAGGTGACGGCGGGGACCGTGGGTGCTGTCGTGCTCGGCGGCGACTACCAGGGGCTGGGGATCGTGCGCAGCCTCGGCCGGCACGGCGTGCCGGTGATCGTGGCCGACGACGAGCACTCGATCTCGGTGGCCTCCCGCTACGCCCGGCACGCCGTGCGGGTGCCGAGCCTGCGCGACGACCGGGGCGTGCTGGCGGCGCTGGCCGGGCTGAGGGCGCGGTACGGGCTGCGCGGCTGGGTGCTCTACCCGACCCGTGAGGAGATCGTGGCCGCGCTGGCCCGTAACCGCGCGGAGCTCGGCGGGCACTTCCGGATCCCGGCACCGGACTGGGACAGCGTGCGGATCGCGTGGGACAAGCGCGAGACGTACCGGCTGGCCGCCAAGCTCGGCATCCCGATCCCGCAGTCGTGGTACCCGGAGGACGAGGCCGCACTGTCGCACGTGGACGGTTCGGCTGGCCCGTATGCGGTCAAGCCTGCGATCAAGGAGCACTTCTTCTACGAGACCGGCGTGAAGGCCTGGCGCGCTGAGGGCCCGGAAGAACTGCGGGAGATCTACCGGAAGGCCGCGGCCATCGCCCCGGGCGAGGTGATCGTGCAGGAGATGATCCCGGGCGGGGGAGAGCAGCAGTACGCCTACTGCGCGTTCTTCAGGGACGGTGAGCCGGTCGCGAGCATGGCGGCGAGGCGGCTGCGCCAGCATCCCTCGGACTTCGGCCGGGCCAGCACGTTCGTGGAGAGCGTGGACCCGGCGCTGCTGGAGGAGCCGTCGGTGACCTTCCTGCGGGCCATGGGCTACTACGGCCTCGTCGAACTGGAGTACAAGCTCGATCCGCGGGACGGCGAGTTCAAACTGCTCGACGTGAACGCACGGACCTGGGGTTACCACACGCTGGGCCGCGCGGCGGGCGCCGACTTCCCCTGGCTCGTGTACCGGGACCAGATCGGCCTGCCGGTCCGCCCCGTGCGGGCCAGGGCCGGCGTGCGCTGGGCCCGGCTCGTGACCGACCTGCCGAACGCCGCAGCCGACTGGAAGGCCGGCCGGCTGCGTACCCGCTCGTACCTGGCGACGCTCCGGACGATCGACACCGAGGCCGTGTTCGCGTGGGCCGACCCGCTGCCCGCGCTCTACGAGATCGCACTCCTGCCGTACCTGGCCGTCAAGCGTGGACTGTGAGGGGCGCCGAGATGTTCGCCAGCAGCCATTCGTTCGGGTTCTTCGACTACTTCCGGGTGCCCTACCGGCTCACCTCCGCCCGCCCGGGGTCGGCGTTCGGGCGGCTGTGGCTGGCGGGGGACCAGGGCGGGCCGAGTCTGGTGTGGCCGGTCGTGGACCCGGTACGCGGGCCGGCGGTGCGGGAGGCGTTACCCGGCCGGTACGCGATGGAACGTTTCCCGGTCTTCGGGCACGTGACGGGCGACCGGGTGGCCCGCAGGTTCCTGGCAGGCTGGGGTGAGGGCGGCTGGCGGAAGGCCGAGCTGGTCACCGGCGCCGGCGGCCGGGAGGTGGCTGCCGTGTGGCGGGACGGCGCGGGGAACGTGTTCCTGCCGTTCGACCCGGCTGAGGTGATGCACCAGTACTGGAGCGAGGGCTACAAAGGGATCGGGCAGCCGGCGCTGCGGCGGGCGCTGCGGCCGGCCCTGGTACGCGGGTACTACGGAATCCGCCCGCTGCTGCCGAGAGCGGCGCAGATCGCGGCGCGCCGGATGTTCGCGCGGTTCCAGCAGCGGCCCGAGTTCCCGGCGTGGCCGGTGGAGACCGCGCTGCACGACTTCTACGACTGGCTCTTCCGGCTCGTCGCCGACTTCGCCGGGCGGCCCGTGCCGTGGCTCGCGCCCTGGCCGGCCGGGTACTCCTGGGCGATCGTCCTCACCCACGACGTCGAGACCGCCGGAGGGTGCCGCGACATCGAACTGCTGCGCGCGCCGGAACGGGCGGCGGGGCGGCCTTCGGGCTGGAACTTCGTGCCGCTCCGGTACACAGTGGAAAATGATCTTCTCGATCGGCTCAGGGCGGAAGGCTGCGAGATCGGCGTGCACGGCCTGAGGCACGACGGCCGTGACCTCGGGTCGCTGCGGCAGCTCAGGAAGCGGCTGCCCGCCATGCGCGCCTACGCCCAGCGGTGGAAGGCGACCGGATTCCGGGCGCCGGCCACCCAGCGGAACTGGTCGTGGATGCCGATGCTCGGCTTCGAGCACGACATGTCGTACCACGACACGGCCCCCTACGAGCCGACGCCGGGCGGCACGTGCAGCTACCTGCCCTTCTTCAACGGGACGATGGTCGAGCTGCCGATCACGCAGCCGCAGGACCACACCCTCTTCACGATCCTCGGGCACAGCGACGCGCAGGTGTGGCTGACCAAGGCGACGGAGATCCGCAAACGCGGCGGCATGATGCTCGTCCTGACCCACCCGGACTACGCTGGCGACCCGCGCGTGGCCGGCGGCTACCGCCAGCTGCTCGACTCCGCCGCCGGAGACACCGAGGCGTGGTGGGCCACGCCCGCACAGGTCAGCGCGTGGTGGCGGCGGCGGGCCCAGTCGGGCGTGGCGCTGTCACGCGGGGGATGGCGGGTGTCGGGACCCGCCGCGGCGGAAGGCAGGCTCCTGTTCGCCGAGCCATTCGCTGAACCAGGAGTACCTGCGGCATCGGCGGCCGGCAACACGAATACTGGAGGGCGTGGGCAGCATGCGCGTCCTGCTCGTCGATGACCACCCCGTGTTCGCGGAGGCACTCGCGGCCCGGCTGGCCATCGAGCCGGACATCGAGGTCCTGCCGGTAGCGTCCGGCAGTGGCAGGGCGCTGGCCGAGATCAGCCTGGGCGACCCCGACGTCGTCCTGCTCGACCTGTACCTCGGCGAGTCCTACACGGCCTCTGGTGAGCACAGCGAGCGCAACGGCCTGGGCCTGCTCGCCACCATCCGCGCCCGGTACCCCCGGACCAAGGTCATCATGCTCACCGCCGCCGAGGACCCGGCGCTGACCGTCGCGGCCTTCCGGGCCGGGGCCGACGGCTGGCTGCCCAAGTCAGCGCACGCGGCAGAGCTGGT
Organism: Longispora albida DSM 44784; assembly: GCF_000379825.1. Taxonomy (GTDB): domain Bacteria; phylum Actinomycetota; class Actinomycetes; order Mycobacteriales; family Micromonosporaceae; genus Longispora; species Longispora albida. The sequence continues at coordinate 426,310 of NZ_KB903814.1, read as the reverse complement.
CGAGGCGATCCGCAGCGTGGCGCGCGGCGAGGCGTCCGTCCCGCCCCGGCTGCTCGCGGACGTGCTGGACCGGCTGACCGGCAGGCAGGGCCCGGACGGCGACCCGCTCGCCGTGCTGACCGTGCGCGAGCGCGAGGTCCTCCAGTGCATGGTGGACGGGCTGGGCCGGGCGGAGATCGCGGCCCGGCTGCACATCAGTTCGAACACGGCTCGTACCCACACCCAGAACATACTGTCCAAACTGGGCTGCCATTCTGTCCTGGAGGCAGTGGCACTCGCCCGGAAGAGTGGAATGCGATAGAAAGCCGCATATAGTACTGCCGCGAGAGTGCTGTGTGACGAGGAGGCAGGGTTGCGGCCAGCGAGGTACATCCGGTCGGCGCTGGTGATGAGCGCCCTTGTCGCGCTGATCGGATCGGCCGGAGCGCTCGGGGTGGCCGCCGTGCTCGACTCCGACCAGCGGCAGGCGGCCGACAGCCAGATGACCCGGCGCGCGGAGCTGGTCACCGAGGCCGTCACGACCGAGACCCGCCGGTACGTCGACACACTCCAGACGGTCGCCGCCGGGGCGGGCGCGGTCGAGACGCTGGACGCCGCCAAGTTCGCCCAGCTCACCGGGCCGCTGCGGACCATGCGGATCTCCGGGGCCACCTCACTGGCCCTCGCGGTGCCGGCCACGACAGGCCAGATCCCGCAGGTACAGGAGCTGTGGCGCACGCGCGGCGCGCCCACCCTGGAACTGAAGCCGGTCGGTACCGGCGAGGACCACATCTTCACGATCTACTCCGAGCCGCTCGACGGTGGCCCGCCAGCCGTCGTCGGCACCGACGTCAGCCAGCTCGCGGAACCACTGCAGGCCTTCACCCGGGCCCGGGACTCGAAGGCGGTGGCGATCTCCAACACGTACCTGCTGCTCCGCGACCGCAACCTCCCCGAGGGCCAGCGGCAGCTGTCCTTCATCATCACGGCACCGGTGTTCGGCTCGGCCGGCGACTTCCGCGGCTGGGTGCTGATGGGCCTGCGCGGCAAGGACTTCGTCGGCAGCACGATCAAGCGCGTCTCCGAGAACCTGTCGGTCGACGTGATGCTCCACGACCACGACGCGGCCGGCAAACCGGTCAGCGTGGCGGGCCTGGCGGCCCTCGTCCCCGGCGAGCGCGACATGCACCGGCACGTCGAGTTCTCCGTCGCCCAGAACACGTGGGGGCTGGAGGTCAGCGCCCCCAGCAGCGAGATCCCCGGTGCGACCAGCGCGCTGCCCGCCACGGTGGCCGGCGGCGGGACGATCGCGAGCCTCCTGCTGGCCGGCCTCGTGTACGTCCTGGCGACCGGCCGCTCCCGCGCCCAGCACCGGGTCGAGCAGGCCACCGGCCAGCTCCGCGAGGCCGAAGCGGAGGCACGCAGCCAGGCGACCCTGACCGAGGCGGTGCTCAACAGCATCAGCGACGGGGTGGCCGTGGTCGATGCCAACGGGGAGTACATCCTGCACAACCCGGCGGCCAAGCGCATCCTCGGCGTGGACCTCAACGTCAACCGGCCCGACGCCTGGCAGGCCCACTACGGCATCTACCTGCCGGACGGCAGCGCACCGTTCCCGGTGGAGAAGCAGCCGCTGATCCGCGCGCTGGAAGGCGAGCCGACGGACGGCGTGGAGATGCTGATTCGCAACGCCGGCCAGCCCAACGGCGTGCGCATCTCGGTCAGCGGCCGGCCACTCGGCTCCGAAGCCGAGCAGCCGGGCGCGGTGGCGGTGTTCCGTGACGTGACGGCGCAGAAGGCCCAGGAGGCCGACCTGACGGCGTTCGCCGGGCTCGTGGCACACGAGATCCGCACCCCGCTCACCGTCGTCGCCGGGTACGCAGAGCTGCTCTCGGAGACCGTCGACGCCGGGATCACCGACCCCCAGGCCCTGCGCGAGCCGCTGACGAACATCACGGCCGGGGCGCAGCGGATGACCCGCCTGATCCACGACCTCTTCGAGTACGTGACCACACAGGACGCAGCCCTCAACATCACGAACGTGGACCTGCGCGCGCTGGCGGCCGAGGTGGCCGGCGGGGTGAGCGTGGCGCCCGGGCAGCCAGAGCCGGAGATCCACATCGGCGAGCTGCCGGTCGTCCGTGGCGACTTCGGCATGCTGCGCCAGCTCCTGGGAAACCTGCTCGGCAACGCCGTCAAGTACACCGCCCCCGGCGAGGCGGCCCACGTGACGCTGACGGTCCGCCCGGACCGGCCCGGCTGGACATGGATCGAGGTGGCCGACCGGGGGCTGGGCATCCCGGACGGGCAGTACGAGGCCATCTTCGACGAGTTCCACCGGGCGCACACCGAGGGGCCGTACGGCGGCACGGGCCTGGGGCTGGCGATCTGCCGCCGGATCGTCCAGCGGCACGGCGGCATGATCATGGCGGCGGAGAACGAGGGCGGCGGCAGCCGGTTCTCCTTCACGCTGCAGCTCTCCCACCGGGACAAGGGCCGCCACCGCGCCCGGCAGAAGTAACAGGATGGTCGCAGGCCCCGGTGACGATCCGGGCGGCTGATGCTCCCGCTGGAGTGCGAGAGGGGCGGCCGGCCAGCAGGCTGGGCCGGCCGGCCGCCGGGGCGCGCACGGTAGCGAACCCCCGCCGATGTCCCCAGGCGTCACGGGCGGGGCGTGCGCACCCAGCGCAAAGATCACGAACGAAACACAGAAGAACCGCCCTATCCGGTACCGGGGAGGCGGTGGCCGCTCAGTCAGCGAGTCAGCGCTGGCGGTCCGGGCCCGGCCCGGCTTCGCGGCAGGGCATGCCCGGCGCGGGCATCGTGTGCGTGACGGGCATCGTGATGGCGTGCGCTCGCATGTCTCCTCCTTCGCCGGTGCCTGGCGTGCGGGGCTGGCTGGTTCCCGGCACACGCTACGGCGGGCCGGAACGGGCGGGCAACGCGATTTCGTCCCGCGATCCGGTTTGGGCCTCCGGCCGGTTCATCCTTTTCACCCTTTCGGCCAGTGACAGGCGACGCTGAACCGACGGCGGGCGGCCAGGGCCCCGGTTAGGCTGGGTCATGGCGATCTCCGGCCGGAGCGGTGACACCCGGCATCGATCTGTAGTGATCAATGGTGACCTGGGCAGTGGCAAGAGCACCGTGTCGGTGCGCCTCGGTGAGCGCCTCGGCCTCCGCCGGGTCAGCGTCGGCGACCTCTACCGGCAGATGGCTGAGGAACGCGGCATGACCGCCCTCCAGCTCAATCTCCACGCGGAGCTCGACGACAAGGTCGACTCCTATGTGGACCAGCTCCAGAGTGACCTGGCCGCCTCGGACGAGGATCTGATCGTCGACAGCCGGCTCGCCTGGTTCTTCTTCAAGGACGCGCTGAAAGTGCACCTGATCACCGAGCCGGGCGTGGCGGCCGTCCGCGTGCTCGGCCGGCCAGCGGACACTGTGGAGAGTTACCGCTCGGCCGCCGAGCGGCTGGCCAGCCGGAGCGAGAGCGAGCGGTTCCGGTTCCTCAGCCGGTACGGAGCCGACAAGACCCGGCTGCGCAACTACGACCTGGTGTGCGACAGTACCCGGGCCCGGCCGGAGGAGATCGTGAACCGGATCGCGGAACAGTACCCTGGCGGCGGGTCCAGGACGGCGCTGTTCATCGACCCGGCGCGGATCTTCCCCGGCGGGGCGGGAACGCCGCGGGAAGGGCCGCTGCTCCTCGGCTACGCCCGCCCCCACTTCTTCGTCCTGTCCGGGGAACGCGTGCTGACCGAAGCCCTCCGAGCCGGTCACACCCTGGTGGAGGCGTCGCTGGGTGCCGAAGCCGGCGAGCCCGCCGGCGGTGGTGACGGGGTGAGCGAGAGGACGGCCGAGGAACTCTTCGCTGGCCTGAGTGCGCGGCCGGGACCGTTCGCGGACTGGGAAGCCGAGCACGGGATCAGGCTGCCGGTGCTCCCCGCGTGACCGGGCCCAGGTACACCCACTGGCCGTTCTCGCGCACGAACTGGCTGTTCTCGCGGAGCACGCTGCGCTGACCGTCCTCGACGTACCGCGCCTGGAACTCCACGGTGCCCTCAGCGTCGAACAGCGCTCCGCCCGTGGTGCCGAGGACGATGAGCCGGATCCACTCGGTACCCGGATCGAACTCGACGCGCCGTGGCCGCGTGCTCGAGTGCCACGACCGCAGCAGGTAAGCCTCGTCCCGCACGGCGAAGGCACTGTACCGGGATCGCATGAGCAGTTCGGCGGTCGGCGCTGCCTGTCCGGTGTGGAACCGGCCGCAGCAGTTCTCGTACGCCTCCCCGAGCCCGCACGGGCAGAGGGCGCTGGACGGGCTGCCATTCCTGGGGTTCTCGCTGTTGTCGCTCAGGCTGTTCGCGCCGCTCATGCCGCTCATTCCGCTCCGCCGGTCACCCCGTTCGTACCGCTCATCCCGGAACCTAGCACCACTGACCTGCTCCGGCACGAACCAGGTGGCGGGTACCCGCTGGGAGGCTGCGGGTACCCGCCACGACTACCGGCCCTGGAGCGCCTTCACGTTGTCGCCGAAGGACCAGCTCTTGGAACCGTCCCAGTTGAGCGACCAGGTCATCAGGCCCTTGAGCCCGCCGCTGTAGGTGTTCCACGCCTGCGACACGAGCGATGTGGACATGTGGCCGCCGCCGGCCCCGGGCTGAGCGGGCAGCCCCGGAACCTGCTTGTCGTAGGGCACCTTGATCGTGACGCCCTGGATCACGAGCCCCTGGTTGAGGCAGTCGGTCTGCCTGGTGAAGCCCTGCACCGTCCCGGCCTGGTAGGAGTCGCCGGCGCAGCCGTACATGCTGCCGTTGTAGTACTGCATGTTCAGCCACCACAGCCGCCCGTTGTCGGCGTACTTCTTGATGATCGGCAGATACGAGCCCCAGATCGAGCCGTAGGTGACGCTGCCACCGGTCACGTACGCCGTCTCTGGAGCCATCGTCAGGCCGAAACTGGACGGCATCTGGGCGAGCACCCCGTCGATGATCCTGATCAGGTTGGCCTGGGAGGGCGACAGGCTGCTGATGTTGCCGCTGCCGGTGAGGCCGGTCTCGATGTCGATGTCGATCCCGTCGAAGTTGTACCGCTTGAGAATCGGCACCACCGTGGCGACGAACCGGTCAGCGACCGTGCTGGAGCTGAGATCGATGCCGGCCGTGGCCCCGCCGATCGACATGAGGATGGTGAGCCCGGCGGCTTTCGCCTGGCACATCTCGGCCGGTGTCGCGACCTTCACTGTCGCGTCCATGCCGTCCTCCCACAGGACGGTGCCGTCGGAACGGATCACGGGGAACGCCATGTTGATGACGTTGTACCCGTGCTGCCTGATCCGCGGATCCGTGATCGGTGTCCAGCCGAACGGCGGGTGCACGCCGTTGGACGCGCCGTCCCAGTTCTCCCAGTACCCCTGGAGCACCTTCCCGGCAGGCCTGGGCTTCACCGGGCACACGTCAGTACCGGGCGAGCTGGTCGGGCTGACCGTGGGGGACGGGGACGGGGATGGTGACTGCGAGGGGGACGGGCTCGGCGACGGGGACGGCGACTGCGACTGGGAGGGTGAGGGTGACGGGCTGCTCGTGCCGTCACACGCTCCCAGGTCCTTCCACAGTGACGCGGCGGCGACCGGGTTCCATCCGGCGCCGGGTGGCGGGGTGTGCGCGACCCGGGCCTCGTACAGCCGCTTCTGGTACGTGACCTTGGATCCGGCGGTGTATGGCACGCCTTCTGCCCAGGGCGGTGCGGTACACGGCACGGCGATGCCCGCCGGTACCCCGGCTTGTCCGGTGGGGGCGGTGACGACGGCGGTCAGCAGGGTCATCGCGAGGCTGGCGAAGAGCGCGACAGCCCACCGTGGTGGTCTCACTGCGAGCCTCATGGCGTGTCCTCGGGGTGGACGGGGGATGGAGGGTTCTGCATGAGGGTAATTGTTAGTAAGGTTTGCTATCGATGTCTACCGCTGCGGCTCAGGTCGGCACGTGGACCTAGCGGCTCGTGCCGGCTGGTGGAGGGCTCCTGCGGTAGTGCCGGATCCGGCTCCACAGTGCTCCTCCGGGCGCGGTGCTGGGCCCGGGTTGCGGGCTGACGACGGCGTTGAGTACCTGGCTGTTGGGGACGGCGAGTGTGCCCTGCTCGGCTTCGAGGCGGACGTACGCGAGGCCGATCTCGGTGACTGTGCCGTCGAAGTCGCCACCCAGGGCACCCGAGGACAGGCGTACCACCTGGCCGACGCGGAAGGGGCGCGCGACGAGCAGCACGATGCCGGCGAACAGGTTCGCCAGGGTCTGCTGGCCGGCGATGCCGACGATGACCCCGGTGAGGGCGCCGCCGAGGAGGAGCTGCCCGATGGGTACGGACAGCAGGCCGAGGGTGGTCAGCAGCGTGACCAGGCCGCCGGTGAGGACGACGATCAGGCGCAGTACGCCGGCGTGCGCGCCACCCAGGGCGACCTCGGCCAGCCTGCGGACCCGGCTGGCGATCGCGAAGGTCGCGGTCATGGCCGTCATCAGGAACACGAGGGCTCCGCCGACGGCCAGGAGCTTGTCGGCGATCCGGCCGGACCGGCTGTCGCCCCAGGCCGGCACGAGCACGGCGACAGCGAGTGCTGCCGAGACGAGTGCGAGAGGCCGCCACAGGTTCCGGAAGGCGCGGCGGGCATGGCTGGTCAGGGGTGCGAACGTCATCTACGGCCCTACCCACACCCCGCGGGGCCAAACCTGCGGCTGGGGCAGCAGTGACGGTCAGCTCACTCGGCGGGGATCCAGCCCTGCTGGACCGCTCGTACTCCGGCCCGGAACCGTGTCCCGGCGTCGAGTCGCTGCATGAGTTCCGTGACGCGGCGGCCGACGGTGCGCTCGGTGACGCCGAGGGTGCGGGCGATGGTCCGGTCCTTCATGCCGGCGGCCAGCATGGACAGCAGTTGCCGGTCGCGTTCGGGCAGGTCGGCGATCTGGCCGGGCGACTCGATCGGCGCTGAGCGTTCCCAGAGGCTCTCGAACGTGCTGACCAGCGCGTCGAGCAGGGGAGAAGGCCGGACCAGCAGCCGTACCTCCGGGTCGGGATTCACCGAGGAGGCGAGCACGATCGCGAGTTCCCGGTCGGCGATCGTCATCTTCGGGCCGGCGTGGGGATGGAGGCGTGCCTGCTCGCCGGCGCTGGTGCACTCCTGCATGAACTCGCGCGCGTCGTGCTCCGCGATAGCCGACGGGTGGTAGACGCACCGGACAGCGACCCCGCGCTGGAGTGCCTTCAGCTCGGGGTCGTTGGGGAGCGGGCGGAGCCCCAGGTACGGCGCAGAGTCGATCATGAGGATCTCGTGCCGGGCGATGCTGGGCAGCAGGGTGAGGGTCCGGGAGATCGCGTCCGGGCCGCGCAGGACCTCGACGGGGCTCCCGGCGCCGGGCGGCTCGGCGCGCCGGAGGTCCGCGGTGAGGTCGTCGAGTTTGAGCTGGAGGTCGTGCAGCTCGCGGCGGCGTTGCTGGATGAGCTGGTTGACGGCGAGATCCGGGTCGACGGGTGCGTAGTCAGGGCAGCCGTACGCCGCGCGCTTGGCGAGCCCGTACTCGAGCAGGGCTTCGAGTGCCGCCGCCATGTCCTCGGCCGGCAGTGACAGTGCCGTGGCGAGGGTGGCGGCGTTGGCCTGCCGTTGCCGCAGCAGTTCGCGGTAGACGGCGTCCTCGACGGCGCTGATGCCGAGTGCTTCCAGCAGGTAGGCCATCGGTCTCCTTGGGGCACGATGATGAACTCGCCCCCCGCGGCGCCGCCGGTGCCCAGGAACCAGACCAGAGCAACCGGTATCGAGACCCTAGGCCCCGGATGAGCCCCGGTCAACCACGTGACCAGCGCACGAGCCTGCCGCGGCCGCCCATGAGGCAACCGCGGCAGGCTTTCCGAAGGGTCAGGGACTAGTGCCCGTGACGGTGTGCGTTCAGCCAGTCCTGCTTGGTCATCTCGCTCAGGCCCTCGTCGGTCCGCACGCCCTTGGACGCTCCGCCTCCGCCGACACTTCCGCCGCCGAACACGATCGACGCCCAGTTGTCCTGCGCCGTCAGGGTCCTGATCCGGTTGTCGTCGTTGACGTCGGTCCGCGCGGTGTCGGTCGTGTCGCCGTCGCAGTTCCAGTCGATGGCGCCGTTCGCGGTTCCGGTGGTCGTGCGGGTCGTGCCGTTCGGGCACTTCCACTTGGTCTTCCACGCGGCGGCCTCGGTACTGTTGAGGCCGAGTCCCTCGCGCAGGCTGCCCTCGTTCAGGGCCGGCGGGGCGAAGTCCGAGTAGCCGAAGTACGCGCCGCCTGCCGCCTTGGGTACACCGTTGAACTGGAAGAAGTAGTTCATGACGCTGAGGTAGTTGGGCTTGTAGTTGGTGTGGTCCACACCGCCGTGCCGCAGCCCGAGGTTGTGCCCGAGTTCGTGGATGAACGTGCCGACGTTCATGTCCTCCGTGACGGTCCAGTCGCACCGCGGGCCCATCGTCACGATGAACGTGTCGTTCGGGATCGCGAAGGCGTTGCCGCTGCTGCAACTGCCGTCGTAGTCGTCGGCCCACAGCATGTAGTAGAAGACCGCCGCGCGGTCGGCGTCGAAGTGGGCGGACTTGATGCTGAGGGTCTGCGACTCGGCGGGCTGCAGGTTGCTGTCGTAGGGGACCTCGTTGCCCCCACCCAGGTTGTACGTGGCGCCGCGCGCCGAGCCCGCGTCGAGGTGCAGCCTGATGCCCGTCGTGCCGTCCGGGTTGCTGACCGGGGCCGCGGCGAACACCGCCACGATCCGGTCGAGCGCCGTGGCGGACGCGAGGCGCCCGCTCATGTAGTCCATCTCGACGAAGATGTCCTTCTTGGTGGGGCTCGCCCCCATGCCGGGCAGGTCGACGTCGATAACGCCGTCACCGTTGGCGTCGTATCCGCTGGTCTCCCAGGCGTCCGGCAGCGAGTCGCCGTCCGTGTCGGTCGCGATCTCGATCGACGCGGTGGGCGGGGCTGCGGTGGCTGGTGCTGTCGCCGCGCTGGCGAGGGCAGCCGCCAGGGCGATCGAACTCGCGCCGATCGCGAGCAGACGCCGGCTGCGTGGTCTTCTTCCCATGTCGCGGTTCCTTCGGTTCGAGGGGTGCAGGTGGCCGGCCGGGACGGTGCCTCACGGCGGGTCCGGGCGGTTCCTGGTCGCGGCAGCGTAGGGCCGGCGATCGATCCGAAGGCAGGGGAGAACCAGACAATGTCTGGAAACGGCGGACCGGGATGTTCACACTCTGGTCATCTGCGTGTGAATGACACCGGCGTACTGCGGCGTCTCCGCCGGCCAGCCAGCGACCCATGGTCCTGTGTGGACGGTGAGCGGCCGTCATGTCCGGCACCGGCCTGGCCAAGCCCCGCGTTCTGGGACAAAGTTCCCGGCAGGGTGTGCATAATGCGCATGGGCTGTCATGTCCGGCTACTTCGGGCACACATGCGAGATTGCGAGGGCTGAGGATGCCGGCAAGCAAACATCTCCCCGGCGGGCGCGCGTTGTCCGCCGCCGCCGTGATCGCGCTGCTGGGGGCTGGCCTGGTCGCGGCGGGTGGCGCGGCGAGCGCCGATCCGGCCGAGGCGGCCAAGCTCGGGGACGGCAGGTACATCATCAGCTTCGCCGACGAGCCGGTCGCGAGCTACGACGGGTACGCGCAGGGGTTCGCGGCGACCCGGCCGCAGCCAGGTAAGAAGATCGATCCTGACTCCCAGGCGGTCCAGAGCGCTGGCGGCAGCACCTCACCGGCAAGCACGACGCGCTGTTGTCCGGCGTGGGCGCGGAGAAGCTCTACGACTTCACGATCACGAACAACAGTGTCGTCGCGTACCTGACCCGCAAGCAGGCCCGCGCCGTCGCCCAGCAGCCCGGCGTGCGCCTGTCCGCAGACCGGCTCGTCAAGCCGGAGACGACCCTCTCGCCCGCGTTCCTCGGGCTGGGCGAGGCCGGTGGCATCTGGTCGCAGCTCGGCGGGGCGGCCGGCGCGGGCGCCGGAGTCGTCGTCGGTGTCATCGACAGTGGCATCTGGCCGGAGAGCACGGCGTTCGCCGGGGGTACCGGCATTTCCGTACCGGCGGGCTGGCACGGCGCCTGCGTGGCTGGCGAGCAGTTCCCGGCCAGGACGTGCAACGACAAGCTGATCGGTGCCCGGTACTACCTCCAGGGCTTCGGCCGCCGCAACGTCGCGAACGCCGACTACCTGTCCGCCCGGGACGGCTCCGGCCACGGCTCGCACACCGCGTCCACGGCCGCCGGGAACCACGGCACGAGCGCGACCATCGACGGCACCCTTATCGGTACCGCCTCCGGCATGGCCCCGGGCGCGAAGGTGGCGGCGTACAAGGTCTGCTGGGAAGGCAAGCCGGGCGTCGATCCCGGCTGCTTCAACTCCGACAGCGTCGCGGCCGTCAACGACGCGGTGCTCGACGGCGTCGACGTGATCAACTACTCGATCGGCGGCGGCTCCGAGTCGGACGTGTTCGACCCCGTCGCCCAGGCGTTCCGCGCCGCGTCGAACGCGAACGTCTACGTCGCGAACTCGGCCGGCAACAGCGGTCCGGGGGGCAGTACGCTCGACCATCCGGCGCCGTGGGTGACCACAGTGGCCGCCGCCACGTTCCGCCGGTCGTTCCAGGCTGTCGAACTGGGCAACGGGACACGGTACGTCGGCGTCTCGACGACTCCGCCGTTGCCCACCGCGACCTCGCTCGTCACGTCGCTGAGCGTGAAGCTTCCCGACGTGGCCAACACCAACGCCGCGCTGTGCTTCCCCGACTCGCTCGACCCGGCCAAGACGGCAGGGAAGATCGTCCAGTGTGACCGGGGCGCGGTCGACCGGATCGCCAAGAGCTTCGAGGTCAGGCGGGCCGGCGGCGTCGGCATGATCCTGACGAACACCTCGGAGAACTCGCTCAACGGCGACTACCACCCGATCCCCTCGGTGCACGTCAGCCACAACGCCCGGCAGCCGATCCTCGACTACGCCACCACCGCCGGCGCGAGCGCGACCGCGAAGCTCGTGCCGCTGACCCCGGCAGAGCTCGCAGCCGCGCCCCAGGTACCCGAGATCGCGGCGTTCTCCTCTCGCGGCCCGTCGACCACGACCGGCGGCGACATCCTCAAGCCCGACATCGCGGCACCCGGCGTCGACGTCGTGGCCGCGGTCGCCCCGCCGTCCAACCACAGTCGCGGCTGGGACTTCATGTCGGGTACGTCGATGTCGTCCCCGCACATCGCGGGCATCGGCGCGCTGCTGAAGGCCCGGCACCCCGGCTGGCTGCCGTCGGAGATCAAGTCGGCGATGATGACGAGCGCGCGGGACACCGTGTCGAGCGCGAGCGACCCGTTCGCGCAGGGCGCCGGGTTCGTCGTCCCGAACAGCGCGGCCGACCCCGGCCTCGTGTACCCGGCGACCGCCAGCGAGTACCGCGGTTACCTGGTCGGGCTCGGTGCCACGTTCAGCCCGCCGTACAACACCCTGCCGCCGATCACCGCGTCCAACCTGAACCAGGCGTCGATCGCGATCGGCAAGCTGGCGGGCGTGGAGAGCGTGACCCGGCGCGTGAAGAACGTCGGCCCGGCGCCGGCGACGTACACGGCCTCGACCTCCATTCCTGGTTTCGACATCACCGTCACGCCGTCCCAGTTCACGCTCGCGCCGGGGGCCGAGCAGGAGTTCACGGTGATGTTCACGCGGACAGACGCCCCGTTGGGCACCTGGTCCACCGGCTCCCTCACGTGGACGGACGGGACGCACACCGTCCGCAGCCCGATCGCGTTGCAGCCGGTCGCGGTCGCAGCCCCGGCCGAGGTCCACGCGGCGGCGAGCGCCAGCGGCTCCAGGGACTTCCAGGTCACGCCGGGCTTCACCGGCACGCTGAGCACAACGCTGCAGGGGCTGACCGGCGCGACGCCGGTGCCAGGCAGCGTCACCGCTGGCCCGTTCGACCCGGGCAACCCGGTCGTGGACGCTGACACGAAGCGCCACCAGGTCGTCGTGCCCGCCGGCGCGAGGGCTGTGCGCTTCTCCCTCGACGCCACCAGCGCGACCGCCGACCTCGACCTGTACGTGTACCTCAACGGCGAGCTGGTCAGCGAGTCCGCCTCGGGCGCGGCCGACGAGCAGGTGAGCCTGCTCGACCCGGCGGAGGGCACGTACGACGTGTACGTCAACGGGTTCGTCACGCCCGGCGGCCCGGCAGCGTACAACCTGGCGAACTTCGTGGTCGGCCCCGATGACCTGCCGAACGCGTCCGTCACCTCGGGCGTGCCGGTGACCAGCGGAGTACCGGTCACCCTCACGGCCAGCTGGACCGGGCTCGACACCAGCAAGCGGTGGCTGGGCGTCATCACGTACGGGAACGAGGACGCGGTGACGTTCCTGTCCGTCGGATAGCGGGGCGGCACTGGCGAGTCCCGGCTGTCCATCAGGGACTCGCCAGTACACCCTGTTACTTGCTCTTTCCTGGGCAGAGCACGGACTCGGCGGCTTTCTCCGTGGCCTCGGACAGCGGCCTGGTCTGCATGTTGTCGATGCTCAGGGTGGTGGCCACCGCGAACTGGACCCGGCCGTCGGCAGAGGTGAAGGTGACGGAGTTGATCCCGGGCGCGCTGCCGCCGACGCCGGCCACCGTCCCGCCGCACAGGGTCGGGAACGGCTTCGGTACCTGCCGCTGGAGTTCCGGCGAGAGCAGCTTGCCCTGGGTGAACGCCCGGAAGAACGCGCTGACGTCGCGCGCGGTGGAGATGGCCGCCTCGGTGCTGACGGTGCCGTTGAGCCGGTCGACGTCGCGGGGCCGGCCCCCGCTGGCCGGGTCGGGGAAGTAGCCGTGACCGTGCGGGCCCCTGATGAGGTCGGAGACCCTGGTGACCAGGTAGCTGCGGTCCATGCCGAGCGGGGCGAAGATCCGCCGCTCGAACTCCTCGGCCCGGTCGTTGCCGGTCACCCGTTCGATGATCATGCCGAGCAGCACGTAGTTGGTGGTGGAGTAGCGGTACCCCTGGCCCGGTTCGCCCTCGCGGGGCACGGTCCGGGAGGCTTTCACCAGGTCGACCGGCGCGTAGGACGTGGTGAAGTCGAACGTGTCGAACAGCCCGCTGTCGGTGTACTGCGGGATGCCCGAGCTGTGCCGGAGCAGCATCCGCACGGTGATCTCCGATGATCGGTCCACCCAGTCGTGCTTGGCCACTTCTGGCAGGAGGTCGCTGAGCCGGTCGTCGAGCCCGAGCCTGCCCTCGCTGACCAGCTGGAGGATGACCGTGGCCTCCATGATCTTGGTCTGCGACGCGATCCGGTACCGGGAGCCTGACGGGATACGCCCGCCCTGCCCGCCGAGCAGCCGTGACCCCGCCGAGCCGTGGCCCGCCCGCTTGCCGTCGACGTACACCTCCCCGATGGCCCCGACCACGCCCTCGATCTTCGCCAGGTTCGCTATCGCCCGCTGGACATCACCCAGCGTCACCCGGTCGGCGGCCATCGCGGGCGCAGGGATACCCATCGCCAGCACCGCGCACGCCAAGCCGGCCGCCCCTGCTGTTCTCGCAAGCCTCATCGCCGAGATCCTCTCCGTCTCCGTGTCCTGAGTGGATAGATCTACGCCGCGGGGCCGATCGGCGGCCGATCGCCAGCCCATACGTGTTCCATAGGCCGGCGTTGCGATACTGCGGGGATGCGCGTGCTCCTGGTCGAAGACGAACAACCACTCGCTGGGTACATCGCGGCCGGGCTGCGCAAGCACGGGTTCGCGGTGGACGTCGCCCTGGACGGCCGGACCGCGCTGGACAAGTGCGCTGTCACGCCGTACGACGTGGTGGTGCTGGACCGGGACCTGCCGGTCGTGCACGGCGACGCGGTCTGCCGCGAACTCGCCGCGCACGGCACGTCACGGGTACTGATGCTGACCGCGTCGGACACCATCGAGGACCGGGTCGGCGGCCTGACGCTCGGGGCCGACGACTACCTGGGCAAGCCGTTCGCGTTCTCCGAGCTTCTCGCCCGGGTACACGCGCTGCACCGCCGGAACGCCCCGGCCCGCCCGCCGGTACTGCGCGCGGCCGGCGTGACCCTGGTACCGGCCCGGCGCACCGTCGAACGTAACGGGCTGCTGCTGCACCTGACTCCCAAGGAGTTCGGCGTACTGGAACAGCTGCTGTCCGCCGGCGGCGACGTCGTGAGCGCCGAGACCCTGCTGGACAAGGTGTGGGACGAGCACGCCGACCCGTTCACCAACGCGGTGCGGATCACCGTCGGCACGCTGCGCCGCAAGCTCGGCGACCCGCAGCCGATCGAGACTGTCACCGGTGCCGGCTACCGGATCGCGGCGTGCGGCTGACCGCCCGGGCCAGGATCACCCTGCTGCTGACCGGCTTGGTGCTGGCCTCGGGCACCGGGCTCACCGCGCTGACGTACCTGCTGATGCGCCGGAACCTGAAGCAGCGCACGGTCTTCACGCATCTGGACACCAGCGAGCCGCCACCGGGCGCTCCGTCGGAAGCCGCGCTGCGCGAACTCGCCGACCGGATGGCGTCGGACACGCTGTCGGCGCTGCTCACCCAGGCGGGGGTGGCACTGGTCGTGGTGACGGTACTGGCCGCCGTCATCGCCTGGCGGGTCGCTGGGCGGCTGCTGCGGCCGATCCGCGCGATCTCGGCCACGGCCCGGCGGCTGTCGGCGGAGAACCTCACCGAACGGGTTCCGGTCACCACGCCAGCCGACGAGCTGTCCGCGCTGGCCGGCACGGTCAACGAGATGCTCGACCGTGTACAGCGCGGTGTGGACAGTCAGCGGCTGTTCACCGCCAACGCCGCCCACGAGCTGCGAACTCCGCTGACCACTGTCCGTACCGCGATCGACGTGACCCTCGACGGCGAGCCCAGCCGCGCCGAACTGCTCACGATGGCCGGTGACGTGCGCGGTGCCGTCGAGCACCTCCAGCGCATCCTCGACGGGATGCTGTCGCTGGCCCGCAGCCAGGCCGGACTCGGTACCCGGGAACAGGTGGACCTGGCCGTCGTCGTGGCCGGTGCGATCGACGCCGCCGCCATCCGGGACCTGACCGTGCACTGCGACCTGAGGCCGGCGCCGGTGAGCGGCGAGCCGGTCCTGCTGGAACGGATGACCGGCAACCTGGTCGACAACGCGGTCCGGCACAACCGGCCGGGCGGCCAGCTCACCGTGTCCACGGACACGGCGTCGGGCCGGGCTGTGCTGCGCGTCTCCAACACCGGCAGGGATCTCGGGCCAGCCGAGGCGGAGGCCCTGCTGGAGCCGTTCGTGCGCGGCGCGGGTCACCGGCTGCGTACCGGCGGATTGGGCCTGGGCCTGACGATCGTGCGCGCCGTGGCACAGGCCCACCAGGGCGGGGTCTCTGTCACCCCCCGCCCTGGCGGCGGCCTGGACATCACCGTGGACCTGCCGGGGAGCGCTCAGCCTCCGGCCGTGTAGTGGCAGGCGATGGGCGTGTTGTTGAGGTAGTGCAGGAAGTCGGTGAGGTCCCGCTGCCAGTAGGGCCAGCTGTGGTCGCCGTTGCCAGCGCACCAGCGATGCGGGATGTTACCGAGCTTGGTGCGCAGGTCCAGGTTGGACTTGTAGATGTCCTTCTCTCCGTTACCGTCGGCGCCGCCGCTGTACAGCGCGAACTTCCCCTCGTAGGTTCCGAAGTTCGCCGACATGTCCCACGGGTTCACGTTCGGCCAGTTGGACTCGGGGCCGAACAGCGTCTCGATCCGGTACTTGCGCTGGCGGGCCTGGTCGAGGACGAGCAGGCCGTTCTCGTAGAGGTTGACCCGGGTACCGCCGTCGAGGAAGTTGACCGTCCGGATCGCGGCACCCGACATCCACATGTGTGAGCTGATGGTGTCCTGCACCTCGACCGGCCGCATGTTCGTACCGCCGGAGAAGCTGGCCACCCCGGCGAACTTGGTGTGGTGCTGCGCGCCGTACTTCAGCGCCCCGAAGCCACCCATCGACAACCCGGCAAGGTACCGCCCGGAGCGCGTGCCCGAGGTGCGGAAGTTCGCGTCGACCCACGGCAGCAGCTGCCCGATGTGGAACGTCTCCCAGTCGGGACGGTAGCCGCCGTCGGCCTGCCCGGCCCAGTTGGTGTAGTAGCCGGTGCTGCCACCCTCGGGCATCACGACGATGCCCTTGAACGGCGAGTTGCGGACCAGGTCCTTCACGCCGTTGTTACCCCAGTCGTCCCACTTCCCGCTGCCTCCGTGCAGGAGGAACAGCACCTCGTAGGGAGTGGCGGCCGCCGGGTTGTAGCCGGTCGGCAGGAGGATCCGTACTTTGATCTCAGGGGTCCCGCCGGTCCGGTAGACCGCCTGGGTGCGCATCCGGACGTCGATGACTTCGGCAGCGGGGTCCACAGCGGACATACCCAGGTACGTGATGCCGTGTGAACTCGGGTTGGGCAGGGTCGGCAGGGTGGCCGCTGTCGCTGGAGCGGCGCCGGTTGCGAGGACGGCACACACGGCCGTCGCCAGAGCGAAAGGTTTCCATCTCATGGCCACAAGATAAAACACTCCACTCAGGAGGGATGTCCTGTGGCGGGGAGTCCTTCCCCGGTCGTACGGCTCCCGGGAGGAGGATGCGGCCTGGGTCGGACGCGGGAAAACGTTGCCAGGGAAAGACTTGAGCCCGTTCCCGTAGCCTGAGCTAAGGACTGACTCTTGTCTCCGCGTTCGTATTTTTGGTCGCGCCGGTTGAAGGTGACGGCCTGCGGCGTCGCCCTCGGGCTGGCCACGTCCGCCGTGGCCGTACCGGCATCGGCAGATCCCGCTTCGACCGGCCTCACACCACCTGCCGCCCGCGCCCGGCTGCTCGCGCTCGCACAGGACCTCGTGGCCGCCGGCGCCCCCGGCGTGATCGTCCGGGTCGACGACGGCCGGGGCCGGCCGGTCGAGTTCACGGCCCAGGCGGGCTGGGCCCGGCACGACCAGCGGCTCGACCCGGGGGACGAGTTCCGGATGGGTTCCAACACCAAGACGATGATGGCGGCGGTGGTACTCCTGCTGGCCGCCGAGGGCAGGCTCGGGCTGGACGATCCAGCGGACACATGGCTGCCCGGCAAGGTACCCGGCGGCGGTGCGATCACGCTGCGGATGCTCCTCAACCACACCAGCGGGCTCGCGGACTACACGGAGGACCCAGCCCTGGTGCCGTCGATCCTCGGCAAGGAGACCCGGCGGTGGACGTCACTGGACCTGCTCGCTGTGGGAGCGGCACGGGAACCGCTTTTCCCGCCGGGTACCAGGTGGTCGTACAGCAACACCAACTACGCGGCGGTGGGGGCAGTTCTGGAGAAGGTGACCGGTGAGAGCCTGGCCGGCCTGATCCGTGACCGCATCGCCCGGCCGCTGGGGCTGCGGCACACGTACTTCGCGGTGGACGGCACCTGGCAGGGCCGTCACGCCACCGGCTACGAACCCGATCCCGGGCACATGCCGCCCGGCGTGCCCGAGGAGTTCCGGGACGTGGCAGGCCCGCGCCGCGCCGGGCACGCCGACGTGTCCGGCCACGATCCGGGCTGGGGCGGGGCCGCCGGGGCCGTGGTGTCCACCGCCCGCGACTGGGCACGGTTCCACAGTGCGCTGATGTCCGGCCAGCTCCTGCCGCCGGCTCAGCTCGCGGAGTTCCGCCGCACGGTGCCGATGGACCCGGCGAACCCGGTGAACGGCCCCGGCTACGGGCTGGGCATCGAAACGGGAGACGTGCCGTGCGGGCGGGTGTGGGCCCACTCCGGGGGCATCACCGGGTACTCCAGCCTCACGATCACCGACAGCACCGGCGAGCGGACAGCTTCGGTACTCGTGCCTGCGCTCTTCCTGCTGGAATTCGAGGCGGCTCCGGAGCTGCTGCGCGCCGACGAGGCGCTGAAGACCGCCGTCGCGTGCACCATGTTCGGCAAACCGGTCCCGGGGAAGTAGCAGGCCGGCCCGCCCGCCGTGGCAGCCTGAGCCGGCACCTGCCTCGGCGGGCGGAGCACGAGGCGTGCTCGCTACGGGCGGAACAGTTCCGCGTTCTCGGCTGCCCACTCCGGGAAGCTCCGGAGTGGCCTGCCGATGATGTCCTGCACGCTTGGCCGCTGGCTGAGCGTCCACTCGGTGAGTTCCGCGAGGCGCGAGCCGTACTCCTCCAGGGCGTACAGGGTCACGTCGATCCCGCTGTCCGGCCAGCCGAGCGCCCGCCACGTCGTACGGCTCTCGCCGGGGTCGACCTCGGTGGCCGCGATCTCCGTTCCGAGGGCGCGCGCGATGGCTTCCACCCGGGAACGAGTACTGATCGGCAGCCCGACAGCCTCCAGGACCGTGCCGTCGTAGCGTCCGGTACGGAGCGCGGCCGCCGCGACGGCGGCGAGGTCGTCCTCGTGGATGAACGGATAGTGCCCGTGCTCCAGGAACGCCTCCCGGACGGCCAGCTCGGACCTGATCGTCTCCGGCCAGTCCGAGCCGGTGGCCGGGTACGTGCCCTCGGCCACCGCGCCCATCACGGCCGAGGGGCGGATGTGTGCCCAGGCCAGGCCGCAGTGCTCGGCTGCCCGCTCGATGGCCAGCCAGAACCAGGTCTCCGGCGGGAAGTTCTCCTCGTACTCCGGGCCGTGCGAGGACAGCACCACGACCCGTTCCACGCCGGCGCCCCTGGCCATGCCGAGCGCGTCAGCGACCGTGCCAGGTACGGCGCCGGCGAGGAAGACCCCTTCGGCGCCGTCGAAGATCCGGGGCTGTCCGTGCGGCCGGGTGACGGAACCTTCCACCACCTCGGCCCCGTGCGGCCACCCAGCGGCCTGCCCGGGCTCCGCGAGCACCCGCACCCGGGCACCCGCGCCGAGCAGCTGGCGGGCGAGACTCCTGCCGACCAGGCCGGTGGGACTGTTGCCGGCGTCCTTGCGGGCGTGCACGGCAGTGATCAGGTACAGCGAACCCACAGCGCGAACCTCCAGTGTAGAAACGGAGATCTTGCGCCGGGCCCGGTACGGGCCTGGTTGCGGATCTTCGGCAACGATACCTGAGCACCGCCGCCGGCGCCCGTCATCGGTTCAGCGCTTCAGCCGGTAGCAGACCTTCCAGTCTCCGTCCTCACGTACCGCCGGGACGGTGATCTCCGTGGCCGTGAACTTCGGGGAGGGATGTTCGACCTTCAGCCACACCGTGGCGAAGTCGCCGTGCTCGGAGGCCCGGACGGCGGTGAACGTGAGTTTCTTCAACTCGGCGCGCACGCGCGGGTAGTCCTCTTCGGGGTTCTTGCTCCGGTCCATCAGATCCCAGCGGATGCTGGCGGCGACGAAGCCGGCATCCACACTGCTGCGGAGCTGCTCCCGTTCCTTCTCCGTGTCGGTGTCACTGGCGCAGGACAGGCTGAGGACCTCGTCGAAGTCACCGTCCACCGCCGCTGCCATGAAGTCCTCGGCCACGTCGGACGGAGAGCCGGACCCGGCGAGGAGCAGCCCGGCACCGGCTCCCACGAGCAGGTAGAAGACCGATCCGGCGAGGATCGCGGCCAGGCCGCCGGCACCCACGCTCGCATAGAACCTCTGGAACCTGCCCGGCTGCGGCGCGTGAGCCACCTGCGGGACAGGGCCATCCAGCACGGGCTGGGCACCGGTGAAGGCCGGCGGTGGCGGTGTGGCCTCGACCGCCGGGGCTGGCACCAGCGGCGGCTCAGGAGCCGGCTCGGCCACTGGTGCGGGCGGCGCCGGCCACAGCGGCGGCGCCTCCTCCACCTCCGGAGCAGCGGATGCCGTGCTCGGAATGGGAACGGAAGCCGCAGCCAGCAGGCCCCTGAGTGTGGCGGCGAAGTCCGGGTCACCGTCCAGCACGGCAGCCAGCACCGTAGCGGCCTGTTCCTGGCTGCCCGGGTCGGACGGGCTGTCCTCCAGCGCCGCCAGGGCATCCGGCCCGGCTTCACGCAACCGGCTGGCGACCAGGCCATAGAGCGGATCCCCGGCCGCGTTCGCCGTGTGCAGGCTGCTGGTCATGGAGCTGACCGCAGCGGCAGCGATCGAGGCGTGATCCACATGTCCTCCCAGGGTGACCGTCCACTGTGTTCGCGGACCACACTGTAACCACGCCGCGCCAGCCCCACGGTGCCCGAGGACCCGCCCCCGGGCACCGTACTGTCCGCGTTACCTGGCGTCGCTGCCGACGAGCGACCGCACCTCGAAAGCATCGTACGTGTCCTCGTCGGACCGTCGCCGGGTGAGCAGCGTGCCAGCGGCCGCAGCCAGGAAGCCGACCGGGATGGATACCAGGCCCGGGTTGTCCAGGGGGATCGGCGCGACGGCCGTGCAGCTGAACAGGGCTGTGGGGTTGCCGACCTTCGCGGAGTTCGCCGGTACTCCGCACTCGGCGGCCTGGGTGGCGGTGAGCTTCACGGCCGGCTTGGTGCTCGACGCGCCGCCCCAGCAGATGGGGGACAGGGCGACGACGCCGATGGCGGCGACCAGGCCGGCGTAGATGCCAGTCGTCGCGCCCCGGGTGTTGAACTTCCGCCAGAACAGCGAGAAGCCGATCGCTGGCAGGTTCGCGGACGCGGCGATCGCGAAGGCCAGCGCGACCAGGAAGGCGACGTTCAGGTCCCGGGCGAAGATCGACAGCACGATCGAGACCGCGCCGATCACGACGGCGGACAGCCGGGCGACCTTCACCTCGCCCTTGTCGTCGGCTTCCTTCTGCGCCGCGTCCCTGGCCGGCGCTCCGCCGCGCCGGAACACGTTGGCGTACAGGTCGTGCGCGAAGGACGACGAGCTGGCCAGGGTCAGCCCGGCGACGACGGCGAGGATCGTGGCGAACGCGACGGCCGCGATGAACGCCAGCATGATCGAGCCGCCCGTGGTGCCGGCTCCGCCGCCGAGTACCTCGGCCAGCCGGGTCGCCGCCGTGTTGCCGCTCGGATCGGCCTTCTTGATCGCGGCCCCGCCGACCAGCGCTGCGGCCCCGAAGCCGAGTACCAGGGTCATCAGGTAGAACGCGCCGATCAGCCCGATCGCCCAGACGACGGAACGGCGGGCGGCCCGGGCGGTCGGGACGGTGTAGAACCGGACGAGGATGTGCGGCAGGCCTGCGGTACCGAGCACGAGCGCGAAACCGAGGCTGATCAGGTCGAGCTTGCTCCACGCGTCGGTGGCGCCGTACTTGAGCCCGGGCTGGAGGAACGCCTCGCCCTTCCCCGACTTCGCCGCGGCCGCGCCCAGCAGGTCCGACAGGTTGAAGTCGAACTTCGCGAGCACCAGTACCGTCATCAGGGCCGCGCCACCCATCAGCAGGCAGGCCTTGACGATCTGGACCCAGGTGGTGCCCTTCATGCCGCCGACCGTGACGTAGAAGATCATCAGAAGGCCCACGCCGGCGATGACCCAGATCTTGGCCGCGTCCCCGGTGACGCCGAGCAGCAGCGAGACCACCGAGGCCGCGCCGACCATCTGCGCGACCAGGTAGAAGATCGAGACGACGATCGTGGAGACGCCGGCCGCCGTGCGGACCGGCCGCTGCCGCATCCGGGCCGCGAGCACGTCACCCATCGTGAACCGGCCGGAGTTCCGCAGCGGCTCGGCCACCAGCAGCAGGGCCACCAGCCAGGCGACCAGGAACCCGATGGAGTACAGGAACCCGTCGTATCCGGTGAACGCGATGATGCCAGCGATGCCCAGGAACGACGCGGCGGACATGTAGTCCCCGCCGATCGCGAGCCCGTTCTGCACCGGGGAGAACGCGCGGCCGCCCGTGTAGAAGTCCGCAGCCGTCCGGTTGGAACGGCTGGCCCAGATGGTGATGCCGAGCGTGCCGGCCACGAAGAGAAGGAACAGCGCGATCGTCACCGGGAACCCTCCCCGCGCAGCTCGGCGGCCAGCGGGTCGAGGCTGCGGCGGGCGAACCGGGCGTAGAGCCCGGCGATCAGGAACGTCGACGCGAACTGCCCGAGCCCGAGCAGCAGCGCGACGTTGATGTGCCCGAAGACCCGCACGGCCATGAAGTCGCGCGCGTAGGCCGACAGCAGCACGTACGCCGCGAACCAGGCCAGGAACAGCACGGTCATCGGGAAGGTGAATCGCCGGAATCTGCCGCGCAGCTCGGCGAATCGTGGATCAGACATGCCTTGTGTACCCCTCAGGAAGTGTTTCGTCGGGGCAGAGGCTGACAGCGGGTGATCAACAACTGATCAACACGGAGACACCGGCTGCGGGCTGTCACACCCGCACGAAGCGCCGGTCGGCGCCGGCGAGCCGTTGTGCCGGGCCGGTGCTGTTGGCATGCGCTGGCAGGACAAACCGCTGGGCGTTACAAGAAGGTTTTCCCTGGTGGTCAGTGCCGGGCGAGCCGCCAGCCGCACGCGATCTGCGCCACGGTGAGCGTGGCCAGGAGCAGCAGCGGTACCTGCCAGCTCCCCAGGAAGCCGTGAAGCATGCCGATCGTGAACGGGCCGGCCGAGGCGATCAGGTAGCCGGCGCTCTGGGCGAAGGCCGACAGCGCCGTGGTCTCCGCCGGGCTGCGGCCGCTGGCGCTGATCACGGCCAGTACCAGGGGGAAGCCGCTCAGCCCGAGCCCCAGCAGCACGGCCCACAGCTCCGGGAGGAATCCGGGTGCCACGAGCAGCCCTGTGTACCCGGCTGCCAGGCTCGTACCCGCCACCACGAACCCGCCCCGCAGCCGGGTGGCCCCACGGGTCAGCGCCATCAGCCCGAACGTAGCGGGGATGCCGGCCAGGACCAGGACGCCCAGTACGGTACCGGCGTGCCGCTCGCTCACTCCCTGGCTGGTGAGAATGGACGGCAGCCAGCCGCTCACCACGTAACTGTGCAGGGCTTGCAGGGCGAACATCGCGGTGATCAGCCTGCCGAGGCTGGACCGGGCGGCGGCTCGGAGCGAGTAAGCCCCGCCCTGTTCCCCGGCTGGCTCGGGCAGCGCTGTACCACGCAGCAACCACACGGCCACGGTCACCACCACCGGCACCGTCCAGAACGCGAGGCCCAGCGAGGGGCTGCCGAGCGAGGCCGCCATCGGAATGGCTGCGGCGGCGGCCAGCGCGGCGCCGACCGACATGACCGTGGTGTACACGCCGGTCATCACAGCGATCCGGTCAGGGAACCTGCTGCGCACCACGGCCGGGAGCAGCACGTTGCACACGGCCAGCCCGGCGGAGCTGAGCAGTGTTCCGGCCAGCAGCGCCCAGGTGGCCGGTACCGCCCGCACCGCCAGCCCGGCGGCCAGCAGTACCAGGGCCGTGGTGACCGCGCGCTCCGCTCCCGTCCTGCGGGCCAGGGCCGCGCTGGCCGCACCGGCAGCCGCGAAGGTCAGCGGGGGGAGGGTGGGGAGGAGCGCTGCGGCTGTGGTACCGAATCCGAGGTTTTCCTGGAGTGATTCCAGCAGGACCGAGGCACTGCTGATCGCCGCGCGCAGGTTGAAGGCGATCAGCACGACTGCCAGGACCAGCATGGCCGTGGTTCTGGTCCGGCCTGGACGCTGCTGGACGGCTGTCATGGTCCGGGCGTGCGTGACATCCGCACCGGCAGGTGGGCCAGGCCGCTGACCGCGAGGGAACGCAGCCGTCCGGGTGGCCCGGCGAGCTCGACCCCGATGCGCTGGTCGAGCAGTTCGGTCAGCAGGATCCGGGCCTGCACCCTGGCCATCGTCGCGCCCACGCAGACGTGCTCGCCGGCGCCGAGTGCCAGGTGCCGGTTCGGGCGCCGGCCGATGTCGAACCGGCCGGGCTCGGCGAAGACCTCCTCGTCGCGGTTGGCCGACGGCAGCCACAGCACGACGCGCTCACCGGGCTCCAGCGCCTGGCCGCGCAGAATCGTCGGCTGGGCGACCGTGCGCAGGATGTGCGTGCCGCTGGACGTGTACCGCAGGATCTCCTCGATGGCTCCCGGCATCAGCTCCCGGTCCTCGCGCAGCCGCCGCCATTCCCCGGGGTGCTGGAGGAAGGCGAGCATGCCGCTGGCCATCGCGAGCCCGGCGTTCTCTGTGGCGCCCATCAGGTTCTCGCAGTTGATCAGGATGGCCTTCTCCGACAGCAGCTCGCCGCCGAGCGTGCCGTACGCGAGGTCGCTGACGAGGTCGGCGGCCGGGTTGTCCATCCGGTCCTCCATCAGGCCGATGAAGTACCGCATCAGGGAGCCGTGCGCGGTGAGCGGCTTGCCGGTCTCGAAGGCCTCCCTGGTCCAGTCCTGCACCATCGGGAGGTCGGACGCCGGCACGCCCATCAGCCGGCAGATGATCGCCGTCGACAGTGGCGCGGCGATGTCGTGCACGAAGTCGCACGTGCCCCGCTCGACGGCCTCGTCCAGCAGTGCCCTGGTGGCCGTGCGCATGGCTTCTTCCTGGTCGCGCGCGCACCGCAACGTGAACCGGTCCGCGATCTGTGACCGGAGTTCCCGGTGCAGAGGCGGGTCGGTGGCGGCGAGCGTGAGCCCGCCCCCAGGATCGTCGCCGTGGCCAGCCTGCCGGATCAGCACGCCGTAGAAGTTCGTGAAGTGCTCGGCGTCCTGGAGGACGGACCGGCAGTCCTCGTACCTCGTCACCGACCACAGTGGAGGATACTCGCCGGGCGGGTGGTGATGCAGCGGTGCGTGGGATCGCATCCATTGCCACAGCGCGTGCGGGTCACCGTCGGCGTGCAGGCTGGTGTCGAGGAGCAGTTCGGGGTTCACTGGGCCACCATTCCGGTCAGCCGTTTCAGGTAGCTGGAGGCGAAGGCCCTGGCGACTGCCTCGGGTACCACGCCGGGGCGATAGGCGATCATGACCTGTGTGGTGCCGTCGGGTTCCGGCCAGAGTTCCGTGTGCAGTTCCAGCGGCAGGTCCGGATAGGGCTGGCGGAGCAACGTGCTGCGTGCCCCGTCGAGCACGAGCCGGGGCTGCGGCGTGTCCTGTAGCGCGAAGAGGGTCTGGAACAGCGGGGGCCTGCCGGTGCGCGGCAGGTCCAGCAGGTCCAGGACCGTGCTGAACGGCACGTCCTGAGCGGCGAAGGCTTCCTCTGCGGCCCGGCTGGTCTCCGCGATCGACGCGCCGGTGAGCCGCGCGCACACCATCGTGATGTGGCAGCCGACCACCTCTTCGAGACGTGAGCTGGCCCGCTGCGACACCGGGATCCCTGCGGAGATCTCGGCGTTCCCGGTGACCTCGCACAGGCTCGCTGCCCACGCCGACAACAGCACCGTGAACCGGGTCACGCCAGCTCGCGCCGCGCGATCATCCACTGCGGACAGAACTTCAGGACCAAGAACATGTTCAAGGTGTACTGGGGCCCCGGGCGCGACCGTCCCTTGTGGCCATCGGAGCACAGGCACGTCCCGGAGCCGGGCGCGCACTGCCTCGTGCTGGACGGCAGGGTCGCTGTGCGCGAGGTACGCGGCACGATCGGCGGCTACCTCGGCCAGCGAGGCCGGTAGCCGGGTAGTACCGGGCTCTCCCCGTACGGCAGCCCGGTAACCGGCTGACAGTTCCTCGGCGAGCACATGCCCTGACCAGCCGTCGAACGCGATGTGGTGGACCACGATCCCCAGCACCGACACCTGGGTACCCTCGACGGCTGCCAGCGCCACCCGCCAGACCTCCCCGCCGGCCAGGTCGAGCGGGTCGGCCAGCTCGGCCAGCAGCGCGCCGGCTGCGGCCCGCACGGACTCCTCGCCCGGGAGGTGTTCCAGCGGCGGCGGCCCCAGGCCGGACGGGAGCGCAGCCGGGCGCGGATCGCTGACGTAGGCGGCCCGTAGTGCCTCCTGCCGGTGATGGACCCAGGCGACGGCGGACTCCAGTGCCACGGTGTCCAGCTCGCCCTCGACCTCCCAGCACATGAAGCAGTGGCTGGTCAGGTCCTTCGGGTCCGTGAGGCTCCTGGTCAGGTACACCAGCTGCATCGGGGTGAGCGCTGTCCCGTCCGCCCCGGCGGCGGCCCGGGCTTCCGCCTCGGTACCCGCTGTGGCACGCAGCCAGCCGCTCAGAGCGTCGACCGTGGAGTGCTGGTACATCCGCGACAGCGGTACCGGTCTGCCGAGCCGGTCGGCCAGCCGGGCGCAGACCCGGGCCGCGCCCAGCGACGTGCCACCAAGCTCGGTGAAGGTGGCGTCGAGTGGCACGCCGGGCAGCCCGAGTACGTCACCGAACACCTCAGCCACAGCGCGGGCCGTACTGTCGGCCGGCAGCTCCACATCCGCTGCCACCGGCGGGCGGTCCACGCTGGCCAGCAGCGCCCTCTCGTCGAGCTTGCCGTACGCGGTGAGCGGGAAAGCCGGCACGCCGACCAGGGCGGCCGGACGGTGATAGGGGACCAGGGCCGAGGCCAGCGCGGGCAGGACATCCGCCAGCTCGTCGCCCTCCGAAGCGGGTACGCAGAACGCGAGCAGCGCCTCGGGTACGCCGGCCGCGTCCCGGCGCGCGATCACCCGGCAGGATTTCACCCGCGGTTCGAGCTGCTCGATCTGGCGCTCCACCTCGGCTGGTTCGATCCGGTGCCCGCGCAGCTTGAGCTGCCGGTCCGCGCGGCCGCAGAACTCCAGCAGGCCGTCGGCGGCCCAGGTACCCAGGTCGCCGGTCCGGTACACCCTGACAGGTTCGCCGCCCAGCTCCACGACCGGGAACTTCCGTGCGGTCAGCTCCGGATCGCCCACGTACCCGAGCGCCAGGCCCTCCCCGGCCACGCAGATCTCGCCCGTCTCCCCGGCGGAGCACTCCTGGTCACCGTCCAGGATGTACACCCGCGTACCGGGGATCAGCCGCCCGATTGGGATGCCACCGGGGCGCCCGGTGTCAGCGGGGGTGACCCGGTGCGCGGTGGTGAGCATGGTGTTCTCCACCGGCCCGTACCCGTTGATCAGCGCGATGCCCGGGTGAGCCTGGAGGAACCGCTCCATGTGCCCGGGCGAGACTCGTTCGCCGCCCGTCATCACCTGCCGCAGCCCTGTGAACGCCCCGATGTCCTCCTCGACGACGAGGTTGAACAGGCTGCTGGTCAGCCAGGCCATCGTCACGCCCTGCCGCGCGGTGCAGGCCCGCAGCGCGTCCGGCGACAGGTACGGCTCGTCCAGCAGCACCGCTGTCCCGCCGGTGAGCAGCGCCGACCACAGCTCGAAGGAGAAACCGTCCCAGGGGACCGCCGAGTAGAGGGCCATCACGTTGCCCGGCCCGAACTCGGCGAAGGTACCGGGCCGGTACATCCGGGCCGGTGCGCGGTGCGGGATCAGCGCGCCCTTGGGCTGCCCGGTGGTGCCGGACGTGAAGAACACGCAGCAGGGGTCGTCGCCGGTCACGGAGGCGGCCTCGAAGTCATCGGGCACCTCGACCGGCCCGGCCGGCGGCGACCAGACCGGGAGGTCAACGCCCGTCGTGCCGGCAGGCGCGATCATGAGTGGCGCGCCGAGCTGGCTGGTCACGCCGCTGATCCGGGTGGGCGGCCAGGCGGGGTCGAGCAGCGCGTAGGCGCCGCCGGCCTTGAGTACCGCGAGCAGGGCGACGACCAGGTCGACGCCACGAGGGAGGAGGATCGGCACCAGATCGCCCCGGCCCGCGCCCGCCGAGGCGAGCAGCGCGGCCCAGCCGTCGGAGAGCCGGTCGAGTTCCGCGTAGCTGACCCTGCGGTCACCGGCCGCCAGGACGATGGCCTCCGGATGCTGGCGTGCCAGCCGGGACATGGTCTCGTGCAGCCCCTCCCCGCGGGGCAGCACAGCGGTTCCCGTCATAACGATCTCACCCCCGTCGATGTTGACCTCTGGGAGGCTGACACATTCGCCTGTAGAAGGCAACCTATGATCATCGATGTTGATCTGCCGGACCTATCGAAGGATGAGAATGGCTGACGAGCAGCTGCCCCCGATCGCCGTGCTCGGAGTGGCGGGCAGATTCCCCGGTACGGCCGGGATCGCCGACTGGTGGGCCGCGCTGAGATCCGGGAAGGTCCTGACCAGACGGTACTCGGACCAGGAACTCGCCGCTGCCGCCGTCCCCGCCGGGCTGGCCGGGGACCCCGCGTACGTGCCGGTGCGCGGGCACCTCGACGGCGCGGAGTGTTTCGACAGCACGCTGTTCCGGGTCAGCCCCCGCGAGGCGGCCATCATGGACCCCCAGCACCGGCTGATGCTGGAGACCGCCTGGGCAGCGCTGGAGGACGCCGGGATCAGCCCGCTCGGCGAGGACCGGGTCACGGCGGTGTTCGCGTCCGCCACCAGCAGCGGGTACCTGCGCCGGATGGTGACCGGCGGTGACCTCGACCCGGACGTGCTGCTGGCCGCGCTGCACGGCAACGAGCCGGACTTCATCGCCAGCCGGATCGCGTACAAACTCGGCCTGACCGGTCCGGCGATGGCGGTACAGACCGCGTGCTCGTCCTCGCTGGTCGCCGTACACCTCGCCATCCAGTCGCTGCGAGCCGGAGACTGTGAGCAGGCCATCGTCGTGGCCGCCGGGCACCGCTTCCCGCAGACCGGGCACCTGCCGTCACCCGGTGGCATCTTCTCCGCCTCCGGCAGCTGCCGGCCGTTCGACGCGCTGGCCGACGGCATCATCGCCGGTTCGGGGGCCGCCGCCGTGGTGCTGCGGCCGCTGGACAGCGCGCTGGAGGCGGGATTCCAGCCGTACGGCGTCATCCTCGGCACGGCGATCAACAACGATGGCACCGCGAAAGCCGGGTACCACGCGCCTTCCCTGGCCGGCCAGGAAGCGGTGATCCGGTCGGCGCTGCGGGCCGCACGGGCCGAAGCCGGCTCGGTCGGGTACCTCGAAACGCACGGCACCGGCACCCGGATCGGCGACCCGATCGAGTGGCAGGCGGCCACGGCGGCGCTCCGGGCCGGGGGAGCGGCCACCGGGCAGATCCCGATCGGCGCGCTCAAGGCGAACATGGGCCACCTCGACGCCGCCGCCGGGCTCGCCGCGCTGATCAAGGCGCTGCTCGTGGTACGCGAGGGCGTCATCCCGCCCGTCGCCGGGTTCACCGCGCCGAATCCGCTGCTGGACAAGGACTCCCCGCTCAGGATCCCGGCTGCCCTCAGTACCTGGACAGGCCCCGAACCGAGGCGGGCTGGCGTGAGCGCCTTCGGTATCGGCGGCACGAACGCGCATGTGATCATCGAGCAGCCGCCTGCCCCGGTACACAGTGAATCAGCGGAACCGGATGAATCTGCCGGCGGCAGCCATCTCATCGTCGTGTCCGCCGCAGATCCAGGCGCTCTGTCGCGAACCGCTGAAGGGCTCGCACGGCATCTGGAGGACAGCCCGGCGGGCCTCGCCGACGTGGCACACACCCTGGCGGCTGGCCGTGCGGCGCTTCCCGAACGCCTGGCCGTCGCCGCCCGGAACACCAGTGAGGCCGCACGGCTCCTGCTGGCCGGCCCGGTCACCGGGAGCCAGGCAGCCGCAGGCCCGGCGCCTGCCGTGTTCCTGTTTCCAGGGCAGGGCACGCAGTTCCCAGGGATGGGCCTGCCCTTCCTCCGGCTGCCGGGATTCGCGGAGGCCGTGGAGGACTGCCTGTCCGCCGTGCCGCCGGCCCTCGCCGCAGAGCTGCGTGCCGCGCTGCTGGACGAGACCTTCCCGGCCGCGAGCCTCGACGCGACGGCGCTGACCCAGCCTGCCCTGTTCACCCTGGGCTACTCGGCGGCGATGGCGCTCGCCGAGCTGGGCCTGGAACCCGTGGCGGTGGCCGGGCACAGCCTCGGCGAGATCACCGCCGCCTGCGTGGCGGGCATCCTCGACCCGGACGAGGCCATCCAGCTGGTCGTGGCCCGTGGCGCGGCGATGCAGGCCTGCCAGCCCGGTGCGATGCTGGCGCTGGCCTGCGACGAGGCCACAGCTACCGGGCTCGTGACCGAGTCCAGCCACGCGCTGGAACTCGCCGCCATCAACGGCCCCGCCGCGTGCGTGCTGGCGGGCCGGACCAGGGACGTGGAAGCCTTCGCCCGGTGGCTGGACGGCAAGGTACCCGCCCGCAGGCTCCGCACCAGCCACGCCTTCCACACCCAGCTGATCGAACCGGCCCTCGGCCCGATCCGCGCCGCACTGGCCGGCCTCACCCTGTACCCGGCTGCCGTGCCGCTGGCCGCCAACCTCACCGGGGAGGTGATCACGGCCGGTACGCAGATTCCGGCCGAGATGTTCGCCGGGCAGGCCCGGAGCGCGGTCAGATTCGGGCCGGCCGTCGCGGCCCTCGCCAGGCTCTATCCCGCGGCGCTGGCCGTGGAGGTGGGCCCGGGCACCGTGCTGTCGGCTCTCGCGGAACAGGCGGGAATGCACGCGGTACCGCTGTCACCGGGCCGCGCAGCCGACCGGGACAGTGAACTCCTCTCCGCGCTGGGGACACTGTGGACATTCGGCCAGCCGGTCAGCCCGCTCGCCCTGTGCCCGGCTGGCCGGCGGATCCACCTGCCGGGTTACTCCTTCACCCGCCAGGAGTTCATCGCCCCCGAAACCGCCCTGCCTGCCGCTGTGTTGTCCGCCGAGCCGGCCGCCGAACCGGAGGCCGGAGGCGTGGCCGACGTGGACGGGCTGCTCGCCGAGGCCTGGGCGGAACTGCTCGGCCACACCAGCCTCGGTCCCCACTCGGACTTCTTCGAGCTGGGCGGCGACTCGCTGCTGGTCACCAGGCTGGCCCGCAGGCTGCACCAGCGGCTCGGGGTCATGGTGCCGATCCGGGACATGCTCGTCGCGCGGACCCTCGGCGGCCAGGCGGAGATCGTCGCCGGTCTGGTTGCCGGTCGATCATCCGCGAGCTAGTGTCCTCTGTGGACGTTGAAGAACATCAATTTTTTACGGAGTCGACGCATGCCGCCGGAGATCACGGACACGACGGGCACGCTCCTGTTCGGCCAGCCGTTGCCCAGTACCGGCCAGCGGCCGGTGCACGAGCAGGTGGCAGCTATCGCCCAGGCGGCACCGGACCAGATCGCCCTGCACGCTGACGGGACCGGCGTCACCTACGCCGGGCTGCACGACCAGGCCAGCCGGATCGCTGCCCGGCTCGCCGCTGCCGGAGCGGGCCCGGGCAGCCGGGTCGGCGTGCTGGCGGGGCCATGTGCCGGCATGGTCCCGGCGGTGCTCGGCGTCCTCCAGGCCGGCGCGGCCTACGTACCTGTGGACCCGGCCCAGCCCGCCGAGCGGATCGCCCGGCTGCTCGGCGGCGCGGGGCTGAGCGCGGTACTGACCGCCGGGCCCGCCGAGGCCCCCGCCGGCCTCAGCGTGCCCGTGCTGCGCGCCGAGGATCCGTTCCCTGGCCGGCCCACCAGTAGCGTGCAAGTGAGCCCGTCGGACGCCGCGTACCTCATCCACACCTCCGGCAGCACCGGAGAGCCGAAGGCTGTCCTGGTCGGGCACGGGCAGCTCACCGCCTCCACCCAGGCCCGCCAGCTCGTGTACCCGGGACAGGCCGTCTTCCTGCTCGTCTCGCCGCTGGCCTTCGACTCCTCCGTCGCAGGCCTGTGGGGCACGCTCACGACCGGCGGGCGGCTGGTCGTGGCCAGCGCGGACGAGGTACGTGACCCGGCCCGGCTCGCGGATCTCATCGCCGCCCAGCAGGTGACCCGGCTGCTGTGCATCCCCTCGCTCTACAGTGTCCTGCTGGACGCGGCCGAGCGCGCCGGCCTCGGAGTACTCGGCTCGCTGGACACCGTGATCGTCGCCGGAGAACCGTTGCCGCAGGCCCTGGCCGACCGGCACTTCGCGCTGCGGCCCGGTACCGTCCTGGTCAACGAGTACGGGCCGACCGAGGCGACCGTCTGGGCCAGCTACCAGCGGTTCGAGCACGCGGCCCCGGTCACCGTCGGCGCGCCGGTGCCCGGCGTGAACCTGTATGTACTTGGCGAGGACCTCCAGCCGGTACCGCGCGGGACGGCCGGAGAGCTGTTCATCGGCGGGGCCGGGGTGTCCTGCGGGTACGCCGGGGACCCAGAGGCCACCAGCCGAGCGTTCCTCTCCGATCCTTTCGCCCCCGGACCGGCACACCGGATGTACCGCAGCGGCGACCTGGTGCGCTGCACCCCCGAGGGCACCCTGGAGTTCCTCGGCCGCCGCGACCAGCAGGTGAAGATCCGGGGGCACCGGATCGAGCTGGGCGCCGTCGAGGCGGCACTGCGCACAGTGCCCGGGGTCGAGGACGCGGTGGTCCTGGCCAACCCCGGCCTGACCCAGCTCACCGCGTTCGTCGTCGGCAGGCCGGAGCTGACGGCCGCCGACGTCCGGGACGCGGCTGCCCGGATGCTGCCGGAGGTCTCGGTACCCCGTCAGGTGCGGATCCTCGGCGCTTTCCCGCTCACCACCAACGGCAAGGCCGACCGGCTCCAGCTCGCGGCACTCGCGGAAACGCCAGCGGGGGAGCCTGCTGCCGGGCAGGTCACCGGCACGGACCTGACCGCCAAGGTCACCGCCGCCTGGGCGGAAGTACTCAAGACGACCGACATCCCGGCCGAGGTCAACTTCTTCGACCTCGGTGGACACTCGCTCACCATGTTCCAGCTCCAGGACGCGCTGGAGAAGCACACCGGCATCCGGCCGCCGGTCGTCGCGCTCTTCCAGCACACCACGGTCGCGGCGCAGGCGGCGATGCTCAGCGACGTTACCCAGGAGTCCGACCTGAGCCGCCGCAACCGCCGGATCGCCGCCCGCAGGGCCCGGGCAGGCCAGAGCGACCAGGGGAACCCGGCATGACGGCCGACGTGTGGCTCCGGGCATTCGGTACCCCACCGGCACGGCCACGTCACCGGCTGATCTGCTTCCCGCACGCCGGCGGCTCAGCCTCGTTCTTCCAGGACTGGGCCAGCCTGATGCCGGAGGCCGACGTCCGGGCCGTGCGGTACCCGGGCCGCGCCGAGCGGATCGCCGAACCACTGCCCGCCGACCTGAGATGGCTCGCCACGCAGATCGCCGAAGCGCTGCATACCCTGCCCCGCGACTGCCCGCTGGTGCTGTTCGGGCACAGCATGGGCGCCCTGGTCGCGCTGGAGACAGCCCGGTCACTGGAAGCCGGCGGCTCCGGCGCGGCCCACCTGTACGCCTCCGGCAGCCGCGACTGCCCCGGCCCGCCACCCGACCTGGGCGAGTACGTGGAAGCGGACTCCGAGGCTGCGGCCGCCGCGCTGATCCGGCTCGGCGGCACGGAACCCGGCCTGGCCTCCGACCCGTTCTTCCTGCAACTGGTCCTGCCGTACGTCCACAGTGACTGCCGCATGCTCCGCGCCTACACCGCCGCACCAGAACCGGTGCTGCGATGCCCGATCACGACCATCGTCGGCGACGCTGACAAGGAGGCCGACCTGCGCCCGTGGCGCACACTGACAGCCGGAACCTTCACCGAGCTCACCGTCCCCGGCGACCACTTCTACCTCATCACCGAACCACCCCACACCCTGCTCCGCCCGTGAGAGCTCTAAGCTCACGCGGGATTGGAGGTACCGGTGAATCGTCTGAACGAGGCCCAGCTGTCATTCTGGCAGGCCTACCTGGAGACTCTCCCGCCGGAAAGCCAGCCGGCCGACCCTGTCGTTGAAGCATCCTTCGCTGGCTCGCGGGAGTCGGCTGACGAGCTGCTCGACCTGTACCTGACAGGCCGGAAGACCGCAGGCAGCAGCATCAAGGAAGACTTCGACGCCGCAGGTGACCCGTTGCCACAGGCCGGGAACTTCTGGATTCTGCTGAACAGCCAAGGCGAGCCGGGATGCCTCCTGAGGACCGAGAAGACAGCGGTACACAAGTTCTATGACGTACCGCCGGAAGTCGCCCTGGCCGAAGGCGAAGGAGACCTGTCGCTGGACCATTGGCGGCGAGTGCATCAAGCGGCCTATGAGCCGCATCTCGCGGAGTGGGGGCTGGCCTCGATCGCGGATGCGACGGTCGTGACGGAGTACTTCACGCTGTTGTTCAAACAGCCAGTCGAACTGGCTCGTACCGGCCAAGAGGCCCCCGGCCACGTGGCATGCTGAGCAGGTGGCGAGACTGTGGCTGGCTCAGGACGAAGCAGCGGACGAACTCTTGGACCGAGACGCCCTGGCTCTGCTGACAGGCATGCTCCTCGATCAGCAGATCCCTCTGGAGAAGGCGTTCAAGGGGCCGCACGTCCTGGCGGAGCGGCTCGGAGTCGAGCGGCTCGACGCGGCTGCGGTCGCCGAGCATGATCCGGAGGCGTTCGCAGCGCTGTTCTCGGCCGTACCAGCGATCCACCGGTTCCCGGGTTCGATGGCCGAGCGCACGCAGAAGCTGGCGCGGGCGATCGTTGACGACTACGACGGAGACGCCGCCCGGGTGTGGACCGAGGCGGCGGACGCCAAGGACCTCCTCAAGCGTGTGGAAGCGCTGCCAGGCTTCGGTAAGCAGAAGGCACAGATCTTCGTGGCGCTGCTCGGCAAGCAGTTCTCGGTGCGCCCGCGCGGCTGGCGGGAGGCCGCCGGAGCCTACGGCGAGGACGGGTCGAGCCGTTCGGTCGCCGACATCGTCGACGCCGCCAGCCTGGCCAAGGTGCGGGCGTTCAAGAAAGAGATGAAAGCCGCCGCCAAGAAGTAAGAGGTCCTAACTCAATGGCGGTGGTGCTATGGCGAGTTCCAGGAGGCGAGCGGCAAGCAGATCTCAGAGCCGGATACCGGTGTTGTATCCGGCTCTGAGATCTGCGCAGTCCGGTCGTCTTCTGGGGCCGCCAGAGCGCCGCCAGTCATTGAGTTAGGACCTCTAAGTGGACCTAGCGCGTGTTCGTGCCTGTCATCTTGCGGACGAAGCGGTGCATGCAGGGGTCGAGACGCGTGATCGGCGTATCCAGGATCTGGCC
Organism: Longispora albida DSM 44784; assembly: GCF_000379825.1. Classification (GTDB taxonomy): domain Bacteria; phylum Actinomycetota; class Actinomycetes; order Mycobacteriales; family Micromonosporaceae; genus Longispora; species Longispora albida. The sequence continues at coordinate 391,604 of NZ_KB903814.1, read as the reverse complement.
GGGGGACAGCCATCGCATGGCGGTGAACTCGTCAGGGTCGTAGTACGTGACGGCGGCGCGGCTGGCGTGGACGATGTGCCACAGCGACACGTCCGTGTGCGTGCCGATGCCCCGGGTCGCGGTGACCGAGACGAATACGGGCGCTGTGCCGTGCTCTGCGGAGGGCACGGCGGACGTGCGGAGTTCTTCGTGGCATTCGCGGGTCACTGTTTCCCAGGGGGTCTCGCCGGGTTCGACGTGTCCGCCGTTGGGCAGCAGGAGGCCCGCGCTGCGGTGTTCACCGAGCAGCATGAGGCCGGTCGCCGGATCGATGACCTGGAAGTAGGAGACCAGGTGGATGGGCGGGGTCGCTGGTTTCGCCGTCCGGTACAGTTCCGCGCCCGAGGCGATCCACTCCAGGGCCTGCCGGCGGTGGGCTGCTTCGGTGCCGTCCGAGGGCACGATCGAGGCGACGAGGGACGCGACCGGGGAAGGGACGAGAGCGGCGGCTGCCGGCTGTTGCTGATCCACCCCGGAATCCTCGGCCGGCGAGCGGGAACCCGCAACACGACCCGCTTCGATCTGCGGCCGACAGGCGGCCGGCCTGCGGTGTTTGCGCTGGTCAGATCGTTGGTGCCGAGTTTCCCGATGAGGCCGTCCGGCTGCGTTCCAGGCGCTACTGTCAGGCAGCTGACAGACGAGCCCGGGGGTTGGCATGACGGCACGAGAGGTCGATCCGGCAGCACTTCCGGCGAGCTTTGCCGAGATGCGAGCCGTGCTCGCGGAGATCGGATGGCGGGAACGGCTGACCCACGCCAGGGACGGCGGCTGGTTCACCGTCTTCCTCGACGGCTATGGCGACGTTCCCGGCCGGACGGTTCGCGGAGTGTGGCACGGGCCGGAGGGCGACCCTGGAGCGATGCGGTTCTGGGGTATGGCGCCAGTGGACGGACCGTCGAAAGGCCTTGCCCCGGTTGACGACCTGCACGTCGTGGTCGACTGTGCCCGCAACTACCCCGAGCCGGTACCCATGGGCGACAGCGAGTCCTGAGCTGGCCTTCTTGCGCGGGTAGCTGCGTTCGGCAAGCATGGTGGCTTCCGTTGCCGCCGGGTAGGAAGCGCAGGCCGAATTCGTGACGAACACGCCCACCGCCGTCGTCCACTCCGAGCGGACAGGACTCGGCCGGGACTTCCAGCGGTACTGGCAGGCCTACGCGGTGAGCACGGCGGGCTCGGCGCTCGCCGCTGGCGTGCTGCCCATGATCGCGATCTTCGCGCTGGACGCGAGTGTGCTGCAGGTGTCGTTGCTGGCCGCCGTCGGATCGGTCACGGCGGCGATCCTCGCGCTTCCGCTGGGCGTGTACATCGACCGGGCTGACAAGCGCAGTGTGCTGATCCGTACCGACCTCGTGCAGTTCGCCGTCGTCGCCAGTATTCCGCTGGCCGCGGCCTTCGGGGTACTGACGTTTCTTCACCTGTGCCTGGTGGCGGTCGTGCAGACCACGTGCGCCATCGCGGCCAGCTCCGCGGCTTTCGCCTTCGTGAAGCAGACCGTCGAACCCGCGTCGCGTACCCTGGCCACCTCCAGGACCGACACGGTCATGTGGACCACGCAGACGCTCGGCCCGCCTGCTGGTGGCGCGCTCGTCGGCGTGCTCGGCACAGCGGCCACCCTGATCGCCGATGCCGTCAGTTATCTCGTCTCGGCACTCATCCTGCGCGGTGTCCGGCCCGTGCCGCCGCCATCCGGCACGTCACGAGAGGCCCGCTGGTCGTGGCGTGAGCTGTTCGCCGGATGGGAGCTGCTGCTGCGGGAGCCCGCGCTGCGTGCGCTGTACGTGAACGCGATGGTGTTCGGCGGTGCCATCACGTGGAGCATGCCGCTGATCGCGATCCTCCTGCTGGGTCAGTCCGGTGCGTCAGCGTTGCAGTACGGGATAGCTCTGGGTGTGGCGGGTCTGGGCGGCCTCATCGGCGCCTGGCTCTCCCCGAAGGTCACCGCCCGGCTCGGTGACCGCAACGCCCTGCTGGTCTCCGGGCTGGCCCGGACGCCCTGGCTGCTGGTCCTGCCGTTCGCCGGAAGCGGCTGGACGGGCGTGGCGGTGATCTCCGGTGCCCAGTTCTGCCTGCTGATGACGGCGGGCATCTTCAACCCCGTGTTCTCCGCCCGGCGGATGAGCCTCACGCCGGACCATCTCGTGGCCCGGGTCAGCGCGTCGTGGTCTGTCACGGCCAGGCTCGTCCAGCCGCTGTTCATCACGGCCGGCGGGCTGCTCGCCACCGCGCTGACCGTCCGGGGTTCACTGGTGGCCGCCGGGGTGCTGTGTGCCGCCAGCGCCGCGTTCCTGCCCTGGCGCAGGCCGGAGTCAAGCAGATGACAGCCGGATTCGCGGGCGGCGAGGAGCGGTGGCGGGCGCGTCTCGGGACCCTGCGGCAGGTGGTGAGGCAGGAGGTCGTGGCGCGTCAGGTCGCTTTCCACGTACCGGACCTCCCGCCGCGACGGGTTCTGGACGCCGGGTGCGGGCAGGGTACGCAGGCTCTCGCGCTGGCCCGCCGCGGGCATCTCGTCACCGGCCTGGACACCTCGGCCCAGCTGCTCGGTGACTTCAGAGCCGCAGTGGAACGGGAGCCGCAGGAGGTCGCCGGGCGGGTACGGCTGATACGGGGCGAGGCGGAAGCAGCCGCCGAGCTGTCCGGGCCGGGGAGCTTCGACGTGGTGCTGTGTCACGGCGTCCTGATGTACCTCCCGGACCCCGGCCGGCTGCTCGATACCCTCGCGCGGGTCGTGGCCCCGGCCGGGATCGTGTCGCTGCTCGTCCGCAACGGTGACGCCCTGGCGATGCGGCCCGGCCTGCTCGGCGACTGGGGTGCTGCCCGCGAGGCGTTCGACGGCGTCACGTACCGGAACCGGATCGGCGTCGACGCCGGCGCCGACCGGCTGGCCGGCCTGACGGCGGAGCTGGCCCGCAGGCAGCTGTCACTGGCGCAGTGGTACGGCGTGCGGGTCTTCACCGACGCCGCCGGAAACGACGCGCCGCTCCCGGACCAGGCGACGCTGGAGGCCATTGTGGACTGTGAGGAACGCGCCGGCCGCACTGATCCGTACCGGCACGTCGCAGCCCTGCTCCACCTCGTCGCCACCCGAGCTGGCTAACCAGCTAACCGGTTGCCTGGGCCCCTAGGGCCTGCCCGGGCTGAGCTCGCTCAGGAGCCGCTGCATGCCGGCGGCGGGTTGCGGCAGGCCGAGACTGGTGTAGAGGCCGAGGGCGAGGTGGGCGTGGTGACGGGCCCCGTCGTGGTCGCCCAGGCTGGCGCTGGTCTGCGCGAGGTGCTCGTGCGCGAGCGCCTGCTCGGGCCGGTAGCCGGCCTCCTCGGCGATCGCGAGGCCCCCGGCGTAGGCGGCACGGGCCGCCGCGTGGTCGCCCGTGCTGGTCGCGACCTCGCCGAGGCCGACGAGCGCGTCGGCCTCGCCGCGGCGGTTGCCGAGTTCACGGCTGAGGCTGAGGGCCTGGTTGTGGTACTCGATGGCCTGGTGGGTGTTGCCCCATTTGCAGTGAGCCAGTCCGAGGTTCTGGAGCGCGGCCATCTCGCTGTGCCGGTTACCCATGACCCGGAACAGGGCCAGGGCCTGCTCGGTGTAGTCCACGGCCAGGGCGAAGTCGCGCTGTTCGGTGTGGATGACGGCGAGGCTGCCGAGGCTGGCGGCCTCGCCGGGATGGTAGCCAGCCGCGCGCGCCAGCTTCAGGGCATGCTCGTGGTGTTCGAGGGCTGCGGCGTTGTCGCGCTGACGGCGGAAGACGTTGCCGAGGCCGCCATGCGCCCTGGCCTGTCCCGGGCCGTCGCCGAGCACTTCGAACTGGCCGATGGCCTGGCGGTAGTACCCGGCTGCCTGCTCGTACTGGCCCTGCCGGTAGACGGCCCAGCCGAGTTCGACCAGCGCGAGAGCCTCGCCGGCCTGGTCGCCGGCGACGCGCGCGGCGTGCAGCGCCTCGCCGTGCAGGAGGGCGGCCTCGGCGTGATGACCGTGCCGGTCGAGGTACTGGCGCAGCGTGGTGGCGAGGCGGATCGCGTGGGCTGGCCAGCCGTTGCGGGCGGCGTGGCTGCCTGCGGCGACGAGGCTGGCGAGCTCGGCGCTGAGCCAGTCCCCGGCCTCCTCAGCATCAGCGAAGCCCGCCGGTCCGTCAGCCGTGGCTGGCCCGGGGCCACCCGGGACGACCAGGCCGATAGCGGCAGCGGCGGTGTCCCGATAGTGATCGAGGAGCCGGGTGAGGGCTGCCGCGCGCTCCGGCTCGGGTTCCCCGGCGGCGAGCGTCGTGCGGGCGTACTCACGCAGCAGGTCGTGGAAGGTGTAACGGCCCAGCCTGGCGCGCTGGAGCAGGTGGGCGGCGGTGAGGCCCTCCAGCAGCGTCTCAGCCTCGTCCTGGTCGACGCCGGCCAGCGCGGCGGCCGACGTGGTCTCGAAGTCCGTACCCGGATGCTGGCCGAGCAGGCGGAACATCCGGCCATGCCCCGGCGGCAGCTGGGCGAGGCTGAGGGCGAAGGCCGCGCTGACATCGCGGTCGTCGAGCGACAGCACCCGCAGGCGCTTCCGCTCGGCGCCGAGCTGCCGGGCGAGGCGGGCCACAGATCCCCGCCCGTCACCGGCCAGCGCGGCCGCGATCCGGATCGCCAGCGGCAGGTATCCGCACAGCCTGACCACCTCGGCCACCGCGTCCGGCTCGCTCAGCACATGCGGCCCGGCCGCCTTCACGAACAGGTCGTACGCGTCGCCCGGCGGCAGGACCCCCAAGGTCAGATGCGCCGCACCGTCCACAGTGGGCAGCCGGCGCCTGCTCGTGATCAGGACCAGAGCCCCAGGTGTACCGGGCAGCAGCGGCCGCACCTGCTGCGCGCTCGCCGCGTTGTCCAGCACGATCACGGCACGGCGCCCCGCGATCGTGTCCCGCCACAGCCCCGAGCGCTCGTCGGTGTCGAACGGGATGCGCTCGGCCGGCAGCCCGGCGGCGCGCAGCAGCGTGCCGAGCGCTGCGCCCGGGTCCAGCTGGGCCCGCCCCGGGGTGAAGCCGTGCAGGTCGACGAAGTACTGGCCGTCCGGGAACTGCGCCGACAGCTCGTGCGCGACGTGCAGCGCGGTGGCCGTCTTGCCAGCCCCAGCCATGCCGTCGATCGCGGAGATGACCACGGCCGTAGCCGTTCCGCCCGCCAGCCCGAGCAGCTGCCGGATCTCGGCCGCCCGCCCCGTGAAGTCCGGTACCGCGAACGGCAGCAACCTCGGCCCCTGAACCTGAACGGCCGGGGCTGGTACCGGGGCGCTCACCGGGAGGTCAAGCGCCGGGTCACCGCGCAGGATCGCGGTGTGCAGGTCCGCCAGCGAGCGCGCCGGGTCGACGCCGAGCTCGCCAGCCAGCTGCCTGCGGGCGTCCTCGTACCGCTGCAGGGCCTCGGCCATCCGCCCGGACCGGTAGAGGGCGAGCATGAGCTGGGCGAGGAAACGTTCGCGCCAGGGGTGGTCAGCGCACAGCGCCGTCAGTTCCGGCAGCACCTCGCGGTGGCGGCCAGCGGCGAGCTCCCGTTCGAGGCATTCCTCAAGGGCCGCGAGCCGTTCGGCGGCCAGCCCAGCCTGGATCCGCTCGATCAGCGGCGAAGGCTTGACGCCGGCCAGCGGCTCGCCGCGCCACAGCGCCAGCCCCTCCCGGAACGGGGCCGGATCATCGCCAGCCAGCCCGCGGGCCACAGCCGCGCGGAACAGGCACACGTCCACCTGCTCGGCCGGGACATCCAGGACGTAACCGGCATCGTGAAAGCCGATCCCTGCTCCGGCCGGCCGGAGCACGGTCCGGAGCCGCGACACGTAGGACTGGAGGATCTGCGGGGCGCGGGGCGGCGGCTCGGTGTCCCACAGCCCCTCGATGAGCCGGGACGGCGGGATGGGCTGGCCGGGTTCCAGGGCGAGCTGTGCGAGCACTGTGCGCTGCATCGCCGGGCCGAGCGCCAGAGACGTGCCGGGCTGCCCGGCGCGCACCGGCCCGAGTACCGCGATGAGCACTGCGGCTTCCTTCCTGCGACGTGTCCCGCCCCCCGATCGGACATGAGGAATCTACTGGCCAGCCCAGGTCCGGCCTAGCGGGCGCAGGTCAATGCGGCGACTGTCACGTGTGGCCGCCGCGCCCCGGGTCATGTCCGCACATCACTGGACCAAACCCTCGTAGCGGACACTCTTCCGCCGCCTGGCTCGTTGAATTGTTGAGTAAACAAGCGGGTAAACAATTAGGCGAGTTTAGCTATGGCGTATTGCACATCGGCGGCAGAGGTCCTGAGTGGACAGTCTCTTAAGGATTGCTTTAGGCTTCGAACCGCGCCGCTGATGGCCCGCTGCCCGCCAGTCTGGCTGGGTCGCTGTCGCCATGTCGTGCGCTCATTCCCGAAATCTTTCCAGGAGTATCTCTTGCTGAGCATCAAGCGTGTTTCCGCCGTGGCCGTTCTCGCCGCCGCCACCGGCCTGTCCGCCTTCACGGGTGGCGCGGCCCAGGCCGCCACCCCGGAGTGCGTCTCGTCCTTCACACCCACCAACGGTGGCATCAACCCGGAGTACGTCGCCTACGTCGGCACCGTGACCTGCCGGAACGCGCACCACGGCCTCACCGTGAACGTCCGGGCCTGGGACGCGTCGAAGACCGGCAACCTGGTCGACGTCTCCGAGACCGTCTCCTACGGCCGCACGGTCTCCGTGACCCTGCGCTACGCCCCGGCCACCCCGAACTGGGGTTTCACGGTCGACGGCACCTACCGCACATCGATCAACCCGACTTCGGCGATCGTGGCCGTCGCGCCGGCTTACGGCCCCGGTTTCTAAAGTAATCCCGCTCGTAACGCCGTATTCGCAAGACGTTAGTCGATCGTATTAATCGACGAACCGGAGTCACGCGCCGGCAATAACCACCGGCGCGTGGCCCGGCCTTTCGCGTACCCATTTATGGCGTGGCGATCGGCAGGTGGTCGTAGAGGCGGCGGATGCTGCTGCCGAGCGCGCCGATGTCGGCGCCGTAGATGTGCACGGAGATGGCCAGCTCCTCGAGCGGGTTCCGCACGGCGTGGATGTCGCCGGGCGGGCTGAGGAAGGTCGTGGTCCCGCGCGGTGCGACGGTCACGGCCGTCGGCACGAGGAAACCCTCCTCCACGTGGTACGTGGTCTCCTCCTCCACGCCGCGATAGGTTCCCACGACACACCACGACACATGATCGTGTACCGGGGTCCGCTGCCCCGGCAGCCACACCACCGCGACGATCGAGAACGTGCCGTTTGGCTCGACGTGCACGACGTGCTGGCGGTACCCGGCCTCGGCCGGCTCGCACTGCTCCGCCGTCAGCAGGTCGTCGTGCCAGAGGTGCCCGGCGAGCGCCCGCGCGACGGCCGGGCCGGGATGCCGGGTACCGGACAGCGCGGCGCGGACCTCCGTGATCAGCTGGGTCGCCCGGGGGGTGATGAGCTGGGTGAGCATGACACGGCTCCCTTCTCTTCTCAGGTCAGCAGGCTGGCCCCGGCGTACGCCAGGCCGGCGATGAGCAGGGTGGACAGCAGCCCGAGCACGGCGACCGGCAGCCCGGAGCGCAGCAGGGCGCGGAACCGCACCGCGGTACCGAGAGCGAACATGGCGGCCGCGAGCAGCAGCCCGTCGACGAACAGCGCCCCGTCGAGCACCCCGCGCGGCAGCACGCCGGTACTCCGGACAGCGGCGAAAGCCAGGAACCCGGCCACGAACAGCGGCACGACCGGCGGCTTGGTCCCGCCGGCCACGGTGGCCTTCCGGCGCTCGGCCATGCTGACCAGCGCCAGCAGCGGGGCGAGCAGCACGACCCGGCTGAGCTTCACCGCGACCGCGATGGCCATCGCCCCGCTCACGGGCGCGGCGGCCGCGACGACCTGGGCGACCTCGTGCACGCTCCCGCCGGCCCAGATCCCGTATCCGGCGGTGCTCAGCCCCGAGTAGGGGAAGAGCGCCGGCAACGCGAGCATCAGCACCGTCCCGCACAGCGTCACCAGGCCGAGCCCCTTGGCGACGTCCTCCTCGGACTGCTCTCGGACCCCGTTCATCGCGACGAGCGCCGAGGCCCCGCAGATCGAGAAGCCGGCGGCGATCAGCAGAGTCATGCCCTCGCCGACGCCGAGCACCTTGCCGAGCCACCGCGTGCCGAGGAACGTGACGGCGACGATGACGACGATCAGCCCGAGGACGGCTGGCCCGAGCGCCAGTACCTCACCGGCGGCGAGTTTGAGCCCGAGCAGGGCGACGCCGATCCGCAGCAGCCGCCGGCCCGCCACGCGCAGCCCCTCGGCGTGACTCGGCCGGATCAGCCCGGCGTTGGCGGCGATGGCACCGAGGAGCACGGCGCCGGTCAGCGTGCCGATCGCGGGCACGAACGAACTGACGACGACAGCGAGCGCGACTCCGCAGGCGGCCACGGCGAGGCCGGGTACGAGCCGCTGCGCGGCCCGGAGCGGGGGAGCGAGGCTGTCGATCGTCATGATCCCAGCCTGGAACCACACCGTCACCAGCAGTAGACACAGCTTGCCTTCAGGGTGATAAGCGGTGCTTATATCCCCAGCTCAGGCACTTATCCAGTGAACGGTGTCCATTGCACTCCATCGGCGGACCTGTAGCGGGCCCCTGTCTTGCCGGCCCCGCTCATCGGTTCGTCTCCCCAGGCCCTGGCGAAGTTCACCGGCAGGCCGGAGGCCGCGGTGGTGAGAGCCGTGCCGTCCTTGGTGACGGTCAGAGCCTCGCCGGAGGTCGTGATGACGGCGAGCCCGCCGTCCGCGGTGGCCAGCGGCGAGATCCAGTCCTTCCCTGGTGGGAGGGCCAGTTCCTGCCACGTCTTGCCGTCGTCAGCCGTGCGCCAGACCCGGCGGTCCTTGAACGCGCTGACGTAGATGTGCCTGCCGTCCCGGACGCTGATCTGCGGCTTCCGGGCGCCGTCCGGCCCCGTCAGGTACTGCCAGCTGCGGCCCTGGTCGCGGGTGTAGAGGGCCACGGCACCGTTGTCGTAGCTGCCGCCGTACCAGAAGGTGCCGTCAGCGGACCGGCTGAAGATCCCGTCCGACGTCCCGGTGACCTGCGGTGGCGGATTCTGCAGCTTGGACAGCTGGCCGTCGACGCTGAGCACGATCCCGCCGGCGTGCTCCAGCGTGGCCCCGTCCGGAATCCTCGCCACGGCCGGGAACTGCTCGGGCGCGGTCTCCCTGATGGTCCAGGTCCGGCCTGCGTCGTCGGTCGCCCACGACTTGCCAAGGCCGGAGTAGGCCATGGCCACACGCGTACCTCGCGCGGTGATGGTCAGGTGGGTGCTGTCGGGCACGAAGTCCTTGGGGCCGCCGGAGTAGGTGCCGGGGATCGGGAACCAGGTCCAGGTCGCGCCCTGGTCCGAACTCACGCCGAGGGTGATCTCGCACGTGTCCTGCGGGCCTTCGGGCTTGCACGTCGCACCCGGGGAATAGAGGTGCGTGCTGTCGCCAGCGATCAGGCGCGAGCCAGTCCCGCGCTGCGCCGTGCCGGCTGGCAGCGGTGTGCTGACCTGCTTGCTGACCTTGGCAGTTTTTGCGGGCTCCCGGCCTTTGCTGTCGCTGAGGGTCAGCCAGGTCACCATGCCTGCGGTCAGGACGAGCGCGGCTCCGACTCCGATCGCCGGGACGAGCCAGCGCCTCGTGCGGCGTGGTGGTGCGCTGATGCCCTCGATCGTGTCCCCGTTCACGCCCCGCTGCCCCTTTAGTGCGATCTGTTTGCCCAGCTCAATGGCCGTTGCAGGGTAACGGACCATGATCGGGACCGCCAGCCGGCTTCTGCCCAGCCGCCTAGGATGCTCAAGGCGCTGCGACGCCCACCACGCCGTGCGGCTCCAGGTCACAGCTCAATATCAGCTGGTACCGGACGGAGACCGTGCACGCCGAGGTCAGGGGGAGCCTGCTGGCCGGTACACGGTGCGAAGTGGGGTGGCGGGGCACCCAGCCGGCGGGAAGGATCGCGCCATGACTCCTCCCGGAACCTCCTCAGTGGACGAACAACTCGGAGAGCTGATCGCGGAGCACGCGCATCCCGAGGTGCCCGCAGGATCGGCCGCGGTGGTGCACGACGGGCAGATCCATGCGCTGACCTGGGGTTGCGAGCCCGGGACGCTGTTCCAGGCCGCCTCGATCAGCAAACCGGTCGCCGCTGTCACCGCGCTCGCGCTCGCCGCGCGTGGCGACCTCGACATCGAAGCCGACGTCAACACGCTGCTCACGTCCTGGCAGCTGCCGATGCCGGATGGCCGGCCGGCCGTGGTCACCGTCCGCGACATCCTCTGCCACGGGGCTGCGCTGACCACCCCAGGATTTCCTGGTTACCCGGCGGGGCAAGCGCTTCCTTCGCTCGTGGAGATCCTCGACGGCACGCCGCCCGCGAACACGCCAGCCGTGAGGCTGCGCGGAATCCCTGGCCTGGCCTACTCCTACTCCGGCGGGGGATACACCCTCCTTGAGCTGCTGCTGCGGGACGTGACCGGGGCCGAGCTGCCGGAGCTGGCCGCCGAGCTGGTGCTGGGGCCTGCCGGGATGACCACGGCCCAGTACGGGCAGCCGGAGCCTGGCCAGGCCGCGCCCGCCCGGTCGATGGGCCGTCCCGTGCCTGGCGGCTGGCATGTCTACCCGGAGCGGGCCGCTGCTGGCCTGTGGTGCACTCCGGTCGACCTCGTACGGTTCGCGGTCGCTGTCCAGGCTTCCGTCGCTGGTACGGCTGGCGGGCTGCTGCCGGCGGATCTGGCTGCCGAGATGCTGTCCGAGCGGCTGCCGGGGTCAGGGCTCGGGTGGGCGCTGCGCGGGGAGGGGGACGGCGCGCGGTTCAGCCACGCCGGATCGAACGAGGGGTACACGTGCAAGGTCGCGGCACCGCTGGCCGGCGGCCGGGCCGTTGCCGTGATGACGGCCAGCAGCGAGGGCCGGTCCGTCATCGACCCTGTCCTGCGTGGACTCCAGGTGCTCGGCGGCTGGGCGGACCCGGCCGAACCGGAACCGGCGCCAGCGCCCAGTCCCGCCGCCGGCCCGCCGGAGCCCCGGACGCTGGACGAGCTGGCCGCCCGCTACGAGGGCCGGTACTCCGACGCCGGCGGGCGGGTCTTCACCATCGGGGTCCTCGGCTGGAACTGGTGGCTCGAAGTACCCGGCCACGCCCGGCTGCCGCTCACCCCGCGCAGCTACACCCGGGCGGTCTCGGACCTGGTCGGCGCAGAGGTCGAGTTCACTGTGGACGATGCCGGGCAGGCGACGGAACTGGTGTTCTCGCAGCTGGGTACGCGTATCGAGGCCAAGCGGATCTAGGGGTTTCCAGTTTTGTCGGGGGGTGCCGGTAAGTTCATGCACACCTCGCCAGTCGGTGCAGGTGACCCCTTTGTGCGCTAGGAGTGTGTGCGTTGCCGGCGTGGGAGACAACAAGTGCGGCGCGGGTGCTGGAGCCTGCCCGGCCGCGCAAGCTCGCCAAGGTCCCGTTCGTGGAGCTGGCCGACGGGCGCGTGCAGGGCGTGGTGTCCAGCGGTTCGGACATCGCCAGGGTGTACGTGTCCTCGGTCGCGGCGGGAAGCTTCGCGGTCTCGTGCAGCACCAACAACAACCGGCCGTGTGGCGGTGGCGGGCACTGCAAGCACATCTCCGGCATGATCCAGGAGGCCGTCCTCCAGTATGGGCAGGAGCGTGTCGCGCGTTACCTGCGGCTGGAGGTGCCCAGCGGGAGCAGCGTCATGCAGGAGCTGTACAAGGTCCGCACGCCCGCGTCCGACCGGGCAGCCGCCGCCTCGGTGTTCAGCAGGTTCCTCCGGCATCTGGCCTATCTGGAGCTGTCGGCTGGTACGGCTCCGCTGCCGGAGATGCAGTGGTTCCCGCCGGTCAGGGCGGTGGCCTGATGCGCGCCGATCTGCTCGCTGACCCGGTTGACGGGCTGGATGAGGCACTGGCCGCCGTCGCCGCGTTCGACGGGGTGCTGGCCGGTGGCCTGCTCCGGCCGCAGGCCGCTCACGTAGCGGGCCTCAGTGCGCTCGCCGATGCGGTCGCCGGGTCCCCGCTGGCCGCCAGGGTCGCTGAGGCCGCAGCCAAGTCCGCTGCCGGAGCTGCTGGCGAGGAGCATTTCCTCGCTCTGGCCGCGGCGCGGATCGCGCTGCTCGGCTCCGTCCACGATGCTCTGACGGTTCGTCTCGACGAGGCGACCGGCCGGGTCCGGGCTGACGCTCCCGTACTGGCTCCCGCCGAGCCGCACGCGGCCAACCTGCTCGCCGCCGCCAGGGCCTGGCTGTCGGACCTGGCGCGGGCCGGCTGGCAGGGCATCGATCACGATCTCGTGTCCGGTGCGGCCCAGGTCGTCTCGGCGATGCTGCCGGATCTGGGGCTGCGGCGGCTGGCGGTGCTGCTGGACGGGTTCGCGGCAGAGCTGGGCGCGTCCTGCCCGGGTGCGGCGCTGGAGCGGATTCCGCTGCGCCGCTGGGCGGATCTGTGGTCGCGGGCGATGCTGCTGACCCAGCCGGGTGCCGCTGGGTTTCCCGCATCCGGCACGGCGACGGGCCGGCTGCTGCCGCTCGGCGTCGAGCTGAACGAGCATGCGACCGCCGTCCACGCCCAGGTGCACGCGGTGTTCGAGCCCGCTGACGGCAGCGGCGCGCGTCTCGTCCGGGCCGGTGCCGCTGTGCCGAAGCCGGACACTGTGGTCGGAGCCGGGGTGTGGCAGCTGCTCCGCCCGCACCTGTCGCTGCTGGGTGCCGTGAGCGAGGGCCGGGCGATGGAGCTGACCGGCATGCCGATCACGGCCGAGGGCGACCTGGTCTGGAACGACGGGCATGCCCGGCTGGGTGAGCCGGCCGAGCCGTTCGCGACCGCCCGCGTGGCGCTGCCTGTCGCGTCGGCCGCCGCCACCGCCCCGCTCGACCGGCATCCGGTGCGGATCGCCGAGCCGGTGTTCCTGGAGGGGTACACGATCAGCACGGGCGAAGCCCTCACGTTCACCATCGCCGGGTTCCCGATACGGGTCGACACCAGCCGTGTCCCGGAGGCCGGGCCGCTGACTCCCGAGGCCGTCGCCGCGTCGAGTGCCTGCATCGGGCTCGTGCGGTGGGACGACGGCGAGTTCACGGTGCAGCCGCTGGCGGTGGAGACGATGGTGAAGAAGAAGGTCACCGCGATCCACGCGGGCGCCTGGGCCGGTGGCACGGCCGACAAGCAGGGCGTCAAGGCGGAGAAGGCCGCCACCGAGGCTGTCGCGGTGCTCCGCGAGCGTGCCGGAAGGCTGCTGCGGAAATGACGGAGCCGATCACCGACACCCTTCCCGACCCCGACGAGAACCGCCGTCAGGTGCTCTACTGGCGGCTCGTCGCCCGGCTCTTCGACACCGAGGAGCAGGCGGCGCTGGAGTCGGGCAGCCTGGCGATCGTCGAGGACATCGGCCTGCCGCCAGCCTTGCTCGATCCTCAGTCCTCAGTGGACGCCATCGTCCAGCGCAATCCGGAGCTGGCCGCGGAGTTCGAGGGCCTGATGGTCCCGGAGGACTCCGGCGCCAGCGCAGACGGGGATGCTGGCGGGGAGCGGGACCGTGCCGCCGAGGTCCGCCGCGCGGCGCTGGTGTCCAAGCTCCTGCTGAACGTGTTCTGCACCGGCTCCGGCAACGTGTCGGCCGGGCAGCTCGCCCAGTGGCAGGCCGACGCCGGCTGGCTGGAGCGGGCGTTCGGCTGCCCGCCCGGCGGGCTGCGTGGCGGCGGAGGTTCCCGTCCAGGTGGCCAGGGGGCGAGCCCGTCCGGGACGGGCGGCTCCGGCCGGACCCCGGATCTCGGCCGCCTGATCCCGGAGATCGGCCCGGAGCTGGGTGCGATCGAGGCCGACCTGGTCAAGCGGATGCGGCTGCGGGAGGTCCTCGCCGACCCGGCGCTCGCGGCGCGGCTCACGCCCAGCATGTCGCTGATCGAGCAGCTCCTGCGGGACAAGAACAACCTGTCGGGTGTGGCGCTGGCCAACGCGAAGTCACTGATCCGCCGGTTCGTGGACGAGATCGCCGAGGTGCTGCGCACGCAGGTGGAGAAGGCCTCGGCCGGGGTGATCGACCGGTCGGTCCCGCCGAAGCGCGTGTTCCGCAACCTCGACCTTGAGCGCACGATCTGGAAGAACCTGACGAACTGGAGCCCGGAGGACGAGCGCCTGTACGTCGACCGGCTCTTCTACCGGCAGACCGCCCGCAAGACGACGCCCTCGCGGCTGATCGTCGTGGTCGACCAGTCGGGCTCGATGGTGGACTCGATGGTCAACTGCACGATCCTCGCTTCGATCTTCGCCGGGCTGCCCAAGGTGGACGTCCACCTCGTCGCGTACGACACGCAGGCCGTCGACCTCACGCCGTGGGTCAGTGACCCGTTCGAGACGCTGCTGCGCACGAATCTGGGCGGCGGCACGGACGGGCGGGTCGCGATGGCCCTGGCCCAGCCGAAGATCGCCGAGCCGCGTAACACCGTCGTGGTCTGGATCTCCGACTTCTACGAGTGGCGGGGCGAGGAGCTGTTCGCCAGCATGACGGCCGTGCACCGCTCCGGCGCGAAGTTCATCCCGGTCGGCTCGGTGACCAGTTCCGGGCGGGGCAGCGTGAATCCGTGGTTCCGCGAGCGGTTCAAGGACATGGGCACGCCGGTGCTCTCCGGCCACATCCGCAAGCTCGTGCACGAGCTCAAGTCGTTCCTCACCATCTGACTTCTCTCTTTTCCTCTTCCTGCCTAGAAGGGCACTGCTATGTCCGACCTGTTGCGCGCCCCCGCCGAGCTCAAGTACGCAGAGGAGCTCGACTGGCTGGAGTCCGTCGACGACGGGCCGAAGCCGTTCTCGTGGCGGCTGTCGCCGAAGATGGTCCGGCTGTTCGTCCTCGGTTCCGAGCGGGCCGACGGCCTCGACCGGGAGATCTCGCAGAAGTGGTTCGGTGACCGCAGTTTCGTCGAGCGGTCGATCGTCACGCTGGCCTCCGACCGGGGCCTGCTGCTGATCGGCGACCCCGGTACGGGGAAGAGCTGGCTGGCCGAGCTGCTGGCCGCGGCGATCAGCCGCAACTCGACGCTCGTGGTGCAGGGCACGGCCGGCACCACCGAGGACCACATCAAGTACTCGTGGAACGTGTCGATGGTCATCGCCAAGGGCCAGTCCCGCGAGTCGATGATCCCGTCGCCGATCATGACGGCGATGGAGGGCGGCGCGATCGGCCGGTTCGAGGAGCTGACCCGGTCGACCAGCGACGTGCAGGACGCGCTGATCTCGATCCTGTCGGAGAAGTACATCTCCGTGCCGGAGCTGGAGAGCGACAACATCGTCTTCGCCAAGCCCGGTTTCTCGATCATCGCGACCGCCAACAGCCGGGACCGGGGCGTCAACGACCTTTCTTCGGCCCTCAAGCGCCGGTTCAACTTCGTGCGCATCCCGGTCGTGACGAACAAGAAGAGCGAGGCGGAGATCGTCCGCTTCCGCACAGAAGAACTGCTGCGCCGCCACCAGATCGAGCTGGACGTGCCGCCGACCCTGCTCGACGTGCTGCTCCAGAGCTTCGCCGACCTGCGAGCCTCCGCTGCCGCGGCCGGCAGCGACGACGAGAAGCTGGAGTCGGCGCTGTCCACAGCGGAGCAGATCGGTGTCCTGGAGGACGCGATCCTGCACAGCAACTTCTTCGGTGAGCGCGCACTGAACGCCGGCACGCTCGCCTCCTCCCTGGTCGGCTCGCTGGCCCGGCGCGCCCCGGAGGACCTGGCGATCCTCAACAAGTACCTGCACGGCGTCGTCGAGCCGCGCAGCAAGGACGAGGGCGGTGCCTGGCCGGAGTTCCTGGAGGGTGGCCGCGACGCGATTGCGACCCTCTCGTGAGCGCGGCTCCCGACGTGAACGGCGGCGCGTTCGGCGCGCTGCGCGGCCAGCTGAGCGAGGCGGCCGCAGCCTTCGCCGGCGGCGCTGACGCCCTTGAGGACATCCTGCTCGGCATCGTGGACGACGTCGACCGCGCCGTCCGCGAGCCGCTGGAGATCTTCCCGGTCTGCCACCACTCGCCGGCCTCGGCGATCGCGATGGCCCGCCGCCTCCGCGAGAAGCAGCCGAAGGTCGTGTATCTGGAGCTGTGCGAGGATCTGGCCCCGCTGCTGCCGGAGCTGCGCAACTGCCGCCTGCCGGTGGCCGTGCAGTCCTTCGCGACCGAAGTGGACGGTTTCCCCGCCGAGTGGTCCCCGCTGTCGGTCGTCGCACCGATCACGGAGGCCTCGGCCGAGTACCAGGCCATCGCGTACGCGCTCGACACGCCCGGTGTCGAGCTGGTGCTCGTCGACCGGTCCTCCGACCACGTGTACCAGTGGGAGCCGCGCTCCGAGCCGCCGCCCGCCGACCCGGACGCCCCGGCGGCCGAGGAGGAGGCTGCCCTGCACGGCGATGCGGTCGGCGTGGAGATCGGTGACCTGCGGCCCCGGTTCGCCGAGCTGGAGGAGCACCTGCTCCGGCACGGCCGGGTGCGGCACTGGTCGGAGTGGTGGCACCAGTATGTGGAGCTGCCGCTCGGCGACGCGGACCACGACACGTACCGGCAGGTCATGCTGCTGATCGGCAGCCTGTTCCGGCGGCTGGCCCCCGGCGACGCCCGCCGGGTGACCGTCGACGAGGACCGCGAGCGTTACATGTGGACGCGGATGCGCGAGCACCTGGCCGCGACCGGGGCTGACCCGGCCGAATGCCTGTACGTGTGCGGCGCGTTCCACGCCTCCAGCCGGGTCGAGGAGTTCGGGGTCGCGGGCAGCGGCACGTTCGAGATCAGCCAGCGGACGGCGACGGAGTGGCAGTACGGGCTGATCCCGTCCAGTCACGCGTCGATCGAGGCGCAGTTCGGGCTGGCGGCCGGCTCCGTGTCGATCGCCGCCACCACATGGGCGAAGAACCTCAGCCGCACCGGGGTGCAGCCCTTCGTCCTCACTGGACAGTCCGGGGCGAAGAAGAAACCGGCAAAGAAGGCGGCTGCCCGTGCTGTTCCGGCGGCCACGCCGGACGCGCCGGCCGGCGACCAGCTGTCCGGGTTCCTGCAACGGCCGCCGGTCATCGACGGGCTGGACGAGGCGGAGCTGCTGGGCTGGTCGGTGGAGATCGTGCGGGCTGCCCGGCGCAACGGGTACCTGGCGTCGACGGCGGACGCGATCGCGGTGTTCGAGACGTCGATCCTGCTCGCGGGCATGCGGGACCGGGCGCGGCCCACGCCGTACGACTTCGCCGACGCCGCCGTCACCTGCATCGAGAAGGAGTCGGTGCCGGGCCGCCGGGACGTGCGCCGCCTCGTCGAGATCATGATGGGCGGGGACCGGATCGGCCAGGTCGGCTACGACGCCCTGCCGCCACTGGCCCGCGACGTCCACGACCGGCTCGCCCCGCTCGGCCTCAAGCTGGACCAGCGCGGGGTACGGCGGGCACTGCTCGACATCGCGTCCCAGCCCGAGCTGGAACGCTGCTCGGACGTGCTGTGGATGCTGCGGTACCTGATGCCGGCCGGCGCCGCCCGCCCGATCATGGGGGAGCGCTCGCTCGGCGAACGCCCGATCCAGGAGTCGTGGGACCTGGCACTCGGCACCCACCAGCGCGCACTCATCGAGCTGGGCTACGAGGGCGTCAGCATCGAGCAGGTCCTCGAACAGCGGCTGCGGCGGACGGCGTACAAGCCGGACGCCGACACGGCCACCGTCCTCCAGGCCGTCGAGGACGCCACGTTGTACCTGCGCAGCCGCCGCCTCGCCGACGAGCTGGGTACCAGGGCGCTCGAGGTGCTGGCTGCCGAGCGGAGTGTGGACGGGGCACCAGAGGTGCTCCGCCGCATCCGCCGCCTGCTCGGGTACTACCGGACAGCCGAGCCCGTGCTGCCCGCGTGGATCGAGTCGTTCGTCAAGGCCGGGTACGCGCACTACTGCACCCTGCTGCCGACCGCGTTCACGAACGAGGACGCGACCGTGCGGCAGGTGGCGGCCATGCTCGGCTTCCTGTTCAGCATGGAGAGCCTGGCCCTGTCACTGGGCTGCGACCGGACCCAGCTCGAGCTGGCCGTCGCCCAGTCACACCCGGAGGAACCAGCCAGGGTGGCCCTGTTGTGGGCGGCACAGGTGCAGCTCGGCACGATCACCCGGGCCGAGCTGCGCGCCAGGTGCGACGAGCTGCTCGGCAACCCGCTGGTGCTCCCGGCGTACCCGAAGTACCTGAGCGGGTTCGTGCAGGCACTGGAGCCGGTCCCGGGGCTGACGGACTTCGTGGTGGAGGCGGTGTCCAACGCCTTCGCCCGGCTGCCGGACCCCGTCCTGCTCCCGTGGCTGCCCACGCTGATCAGCACGCTCCGGTCGAGCGGCTCGGAGTTCGCCCCGCTGCTGATCCGCGAGGCTGGCCGGGTCTTCCCCGGCAGGCTCGGCGCGCTCGACACGTGGACCCCGCCGTGGCGCGCACCGGAACAGCCGGTGGCGTTCCCGGTCGCCCGCCCGGGTACCCCGAACGGGCTCGCGCTTCTGGCTGCCCATCCAGACACCTGCGACGCGCTTGCGGCCCTGCTCGGCTGCGAGGGTGGCTGGGCGGAGCCGGGCTCCGGCACTGGCTCCGGCGGCGCTGAGCTGGCCAGCCGCTACCCGGCCACGGCCGAAGCCCTGGAGGCGCTGCTGGCCACCGGCTGAACACCACGGAAGACGCACCACGGAAAA
Organism: Longispora albida DSM 44784; assembly: GCF_000379825.1. Taxonomy (GTDB): domain Bacteria; phylum Actinomycetota; class Actinomycetes; order Mycobacteriales; family Micromonosporaceae; genus Longispora; species Longispora albida. Next base: position 372,896 of record NZ_KB903814.1, on the reverse strand, counting down.
CGCACCATGCAGCACAACTGAACCTGGCCGGTGCGCCCCTGACGGGCGCGCCGGCCAGGCTGAGTCTGAGTCCCCAGGCACTCACCGCCGATGGGTCCACTATGGAGGCTGGCTGCCAGCGCCGAGGTCCCTCAGGCTCCGCTCGGCGGCCGGCCGGGCCGGTGCCGGAAGGTCCGCATCGTGACGGCGAACAGCACGCACAGGAGCGCCCCGGATCCCAGTGCCGCCTGCCAGCCGAAGGCCAGTCCCAGCGACGGCGTCGCCATCCACAACAGCAGGCACACGGCGACCAGGGATGGTGAAACCCGCCGGCGCCTGCGGCGCATCCGGGCTGCGAAGGCGGGATCGTCGTCTTCGAGCTGGCGTTCGATCGCGTCGAGCCGCCGCTGATCCTCGTGACCCAACATGGCGCGCACTCCGTGACTGGAGGAACGCGGGACCTGGCTGGCCTCACCAGTGGCATACCCAGCAGGTGGCTGTTTCATCCCGTGCCGCAGGCCGCCAGTGATCCGCCGTTTCCGGGTTCCGTGCGCCGTTACGAGGGGTTCCCATCCCGGCCTGGCCGGACGAACCGGGCAAGTGAGTATCGGGTACACCGGAAGCGATTTGCGATTTTCTTACATGGAGCGCTCCAGCCCCTGGACAGCGCCCTTGTCTGCCCGTAGCGAAGTCGGCTGTCTGGGCCTGGCCTCGTCGGTATAAAGGTCTCATGCTGAATCCGGCGGAGCGTGCTCGTCCTCAGGTCACACCGCGCCGTGTGCTGCTGCGCTCGGCGCTGGGCGACGAGCTGCGGCGCACCCGGCTCGAACAGGGCCGCACCCTGGCCGAGGTCGCGCGGCAGGCGCGGGTCTCCATGCCGTACCTGTCCGAGGTGGAGCGCGGTTTGAAGGAGGTCTCGTCAGAGGTCCTCGCTGCCCTGTGCGCGGCGCTCGGCGTCGAGCTGCCGGACCTGCTCGTCGCCGTCGCCTTCCAGCTCTCGGCGGCGAACAGTGTGGTCACGGCTGCTCCGGTGCGCCGGCTGACCTCGGGGCGCTTCGAGACGGCGGCGCCGCCGGCCCCCCGCCCCGGCGACGCCTACGCCCTGGCCGCCTAGCCTCCCGGTACTGCCTTCACCGAGGTGATGACGGCATCGGCCAGGCCGTACTCGACGGCTTCCGCGGCGCTGAACGTCTTGTGCCGGTCGATGTCGTGGTGGATCTTCTGCACCGGGTGGCCCGTGTGCCGGCTGAGGATGTCGTCCATCTCGGCCCGCACCCGGGACACCTCCTGTGCCCGGATCGCCAGGTCCGGCAGCGTTCCCTGGGCGACGTCGAAGGAACCCTCCTCGGTGGACGGCTGGTGCAGCACCACCTTGGCGTGCCTGAGTACCGCACGCTTGCCGGGTGTGCCCGCAGCCAGCAGCACGGCCGCAGCCGAGGACGCCTGACCGACGCACAACGTGGCGACGTCCGGCCGGACGTACTGCATGGCGTCGTAGATCGCGGTCAGCGCGCTGTAGGAGCCGCCCCGCGAGTTGATGTAGAACGCGATCTCCAGGTCGGCGCTCTCGGACTGCAGGTGCAGCAGTTGCGCGATGATCACGTTGGCGACGTCGTCGGTGATCTCCGTGCCGAGGAAGATGATCCGTTCCGACAGCAGCCGCGAGTAGATGTCGTAGGCGCGCTCGCCGCGCGAGGTCCGCTCGACGACGGTGGGAATGGTGTACTGGCCCATGACGCCCTACACCCCCATCCGGTGCTTGACCGTGCCGGGGCGGATGTCGTCGATGCTCTCGACGAGGTGGTCGACCATCCCGTATTCGAGCGCCTCCTGGGCGTTGAACCAGCGGTCCCGCAGCCCGTCCTGCTTGATCGTCGCGACCGGCTGCCCGGTGTGCCCGGCGGTCAGCGTGCTCATCACGGTGCTGATCCGCTCCAGCTGGCTGGCGTAGATCTCCACGTCGGCGGCGGTACCGCCCAGGCCTGCGGATCCCTGGTGCATGAGGATCTGCGCGTTGGGCAGGGCGTACCGCTTGCCCGGCGTCCCCGCGCACAGCAGGAACTGCGCCATGCTCCCGGCCAGTCCCATCGCCACGGTGGTCACGTCGTTGGGGATGAGCTGCATCATGTCGTAGATCGCCAGCCCCGCGAGTACCGATCCGCCTCGCGAGTTGAGGAACAGCGCGACGTCGCGGCGCGGGTCCTCCGCGGACAGTGCCAGGAGCTGTGCGCAGATCCGGTTGGCGACCGGGTCCTCGACATCGGATCCGAGCACGATGATCCGTTCGTGTAGCAGCCTCTTACTGAGTTCGTCGTCCAGTGTGGCGGTGGTGTCCATGTCCGGGCTCCCGTTCCCTCGGCCTGTTCGCCTCCCACGATCTGGCCCGGCGGCACCGGATACCAAGGCAATCTGCTGTTGTTACTCCGTGCGACGGCGTCCCATGATGCCGGCGGCAGCCGCGGCGGCGAGTGCGACCAGCCCGGCGACCAGCAGGCCCAGCGGCAGGGTCTTGCCGTAGGTGTTGAGGCTGTCGCGCTTGTCCGTGGCGTCCTTGGCTGCGGCGGTGACGCTCGCGTCGGTGAACTTGGTGCTCACCTCGTAGATCGGCACGGCGAGCGAGCCGCCGATGACCACCTTGCGGATCTCGGTCCGCTCGGTGTCGACGACCAGCCCGGTGGCGGGCTCGACCCAGTAGGACGACTTGACCTCGTAGGTGTAGCTGAGCGGCACCGGGTCACCGAGGGCCGGGAGCGCCTGGCTGAGCTGTCCCTTCGCGGAGTCCGGGATGGGCAGCTTCGGGGCCAGCGCGGCCAGCGCCTTGGCCGGCAGGGCCTTGGGCAGGGCCGCGAGCACCTGCTCGTCCTTGATCGGGGCCGCAGCGGAGGTGGCCTCGTAGACGTAGGACGAGACGCCGCCCTTGGTCTCCTCGCGGACGAACTTCACCGCGGTGGTCGTCTTGGTCTCGTTCAGCCAGGCGGTGTATTCCTTCTTCTCCGCGCCGATCGACCAGCTGACGGTGAGGCCCTGGTGGTCGGTGACCGTCCAGCCGGCGGGCTTCTTGCCGGCCTTCTCCAGGGTCTTGCGGTCGACAGCGTAGGTGGTGTCGCTCTTGCCGAGTTCCTGGCCGGTGGGGCCCTTCAGGCTCCGCAGGTCGGAGACCTTCGCGGCGTCGCCGTCGGTGGCCTGCACCTTGACCGTACGCTCAGCGGTGACCGGCACGTTGCTCAGCAGCGCGTTGGCGAGGTCGCCGGCCGCCACAGCCTGAGGATTCAGCAGGTACTTGGCGGTGCCGCTGAACTGCCGGGTCGTGTTGGTGTCCTCGGGCAGCTGCTTGCTTCCGGGCACCACCACCCAGTTCAGGACGGCCGCCGAGGCCACCAGCAGCGCGCCCAGTGCCGCGAGCGGGATGACGACTTTGCTGCTCTTTCCCACTACTGCCCCTAGCTGTCGTGTTTAGATAGATAATCTTGACGATACTAGCGAGTAGGTAATGGGCGTCACATCACCCGGACGGTTCTTGCGGGAGCTGGGGTCGGTGAAGTAAGGGAGTGGGGTCCGAAGGCGGCGGTTTCTACCCAGCCGGCCACCTGCGCCAAACCTCTTTCCGGCCATGAAAAGCCCATGAAAATCCAATGAGGACTTCACGGCCGAAGCATGACGTCACGCACTATCTCCCCTCCAGCCGTACCCGGATAGTGGATTGCGGCAGCAGTGTCGGCGGGAAACGAGGGCTGGGCATGGACGACCGGTATGAGGCATTCAGCATGGCGGATCCGTCGTTCTACGACGCCATGCACTCGGAGGCCACTGCCGGATCCTCGTTCCCCGTCGCCGATCGCGCGCTGCCGGACGGCTGGTACCGGCACGAGCAGGACGACTGGCTGGTGTTCCGCCCCCAGCGGGGCCGGCGGCTGCCGGAGCAGGGCTGGAAGATCCACGCCTCGGCCGCGCTGGGCAGCGCCGATCAGGTACTCGACGCGGTGTGGGACTACTGCGTGCCGCGCGGGATCGGCTTCAAGTTCCTGCGGTCGGCGGGCGCGCTGACGGCCCGGCTGTCGAAGTACGCGCCGCGCGGGTTCAGCGGGAAACTCGTCACCATCTACCCGGCCGATGACGCCGGGTGCGAGACGATCCTGACCGAGCTTGGCAGGATTCTCGATGGCGTGCCCAACCCGTACATCCTCACGGATCTGCGGTGGGGGAGCGGGCCGTTGCACGTGCGCTACGGGGCCTTCGTCAATCGGTACACTGTGGACGAAGCTACCGGCGAGGTCGTCGGCGCGATCGCTGATCCCGACGGCAATCTCGTGCCCGATCGGCGTGACCCGGTGTTCCAGACGCCGCCGTGGGTGACACTGCCCGAGTTTCTCGCCCCGCACCTGGCTGCCCGCGCGGCGGTGACAGTCGCCGATCTGCCGTACACGATCGATGGTGTTCTGCATTTCTCCAACGGCGGCGGGATCTACACCGGCGAGGACACCAGGACGGGGGAGCGGGTGGTCCTCAAGGAGGGCCGGCCGCACGCCGGGCTGGACGCGTGGGGACAGGACGCGGTGCGGCGGGTGGAGGCCGAGTTCGCGATGCTGCGCCGGCTGGAGGGCATTCCCGGCATTCCGCGCGCTCATGACCTCCTGACCGTCGGCGAGCACTGTTTCCTGGTGATGGACCACGTGGGCGGGCAGGTGCTCAGCGCGGCGCTCGTCAGCCGCTATCCGCTGGCCGATCCGCTGGCAGGCCCGGACGATTTCGACGCCTACACCACCTGGGCGATGGACATCCACCGTCAGGTGGCCAGCGTGATCGCCGCCGTGCACGAGCGCGGCGTGGTCTATGGCGACCTGCACCTGTTCAACGTCATGGTCGGCGACGACGGCGGGGTGACTCTGCTGGATTTCGAGGTCGCCTCGCCGGTCGAGGAGGCCAAGCGGGCGGGCCTCGGCAACCAGGGCTTCTCGGCTCCGCGCGCCATGACCGGCTTCGATGTGGACCTGTATTCTCTCGCCTGCCTGCGCCTGGCGTTGTTCCTGCCGATGACCAACCTGCTGTGGCTGCACCGGCTCAAGGCCCGGCACTACGCCGAGATCATTCAAGAGCATTTTCCTGTACCTGCTGCCTTCCTCACTCCTGCCGTCGACCTGATCGCCCCGCCGGAGGTCACGGCCGGCCCGAGTCCGCGCATCGAACCGGACCCGGCGGGCTGGCCGCAGCTCCGTGACGACCTGGCCCGCGCGATCGTCGCCAGTGCCACGCCCGGCCGTGACGACCGGCTGTTCCCCGGCGACCCGGAGCAGTTCGAGGTCGGCGGGCTGGGCCTGGCGCACGGCGCGTCCGGTGTCCTGTACGCGCTGGCGGCCACCGGGGCCGGCCGGTACCCGCAGTTCGAGGAATGGCTGCTGAAACGGGTCGCGAACCCGCGCGCCGGCACCCGCCTAGGCCTGTACGACGGCCTGCACGGCGCGGCGTTCACGCTCTGCGAGCTCGGGTACCGGCAGGAGGCCCTCGACGCCGTCGACGTGTTCCTCCGCGAGAACTGGGAGGCGCTCGGCCCCGACCTGTCCGGTGGCCTGGCCGGCGCGGGCCTGAACCTGCTGTACCTGGCTGGCCAGACCGGCGACCCCAGGCTACGGGCTGCCGCGCACCGTGCGGCCGAGCTGGTCGCCGCGCACAACGACCGCGACACGGGCGGCACGACGAGCGGCGGCCGGGAGCCGTACGCCGGGCTGATGCGCGGTGGCGCCGGCCGGGCACTGCTGCTCCTGCGCACTTACGACGACACGGGCGACTCCGGGTACCTCGACCAGGCCGCCGTGGCGCTCCGGGCTGACCTGCGCCGGTGCCGCGTGCGGGACAACGGCGTGCTGGAGGTCGACGAGGGCTGGCGGACCATGCCGTACCTCGACGTCGGCAGCATCGGGATCGGCTTGGTGCTCGGCGAGTACCTGGCGCGCCGGCCCGACGAGCAGTTCGCGGAGGCCAGCCGGGGTATCGAGCTGGCGGCCAGCTCGCCGATGTACATCCTGCCGGGGCTGTTCTCCGGCCGGGCCGGCGTCCTGCACTACCTCGCGGCGCGGCCGGGCGACCGGCTCGCCGACCCGCTCGTCCGGCGGCAGGTACGCGGGCTGGCCTGGCACGCGCTGCCCTACGGCGGGGGCATGGCCTTCCCCGGTACCGGGCTGCTGCGGTTGTCGATGGATCTGGCCACCGGTACGGCTGGCGTGCTGCTCGCGCTGGGCACGGTACTGCACGACGAGCCGGTGGCGGCTCCGTTCCTCGGGCCGGTACCGGCCCCACAGGCTCCCGCGCCGTCCGGTGCGGGCTCACCACACAACTAGGGAGTACGAGATGGCACTTCTTGACCTGCAGGGCATGCAGACCCCGCCGCAGACCCGCGGTGGCGGCAGCAGCACCAGCGGCCACAGCTGCCCGAGCAACCTGAGCGTCACCCTGTGCGGTGGCTCCAGCGGCCTCAGCGTGCTGATCTGCCACTAGTACCTGCGGTGTGCTGACAGCGGCCCCGGACGATTCACGCTCGTCCGGGGCCGCTGCCGTAACAGAGGAGTCTATGTGACCGGCATCGGCGAGATCGCGCGTCGCGGCGGCGGCTGGCTGCCCCTGATCGCCCTCACCTCGCTGGGCGGGTCGGCGGCGGGCCTGGCGTTGCCCGCCGTGCTCGGCCGGGCCGTCGACGCCATGGCCAGCGGCACCGGTACCCGGGTCTGGCTGGCCTGGGCAGCCGCGCTCGTCGCCGTCAGCGTCGCCTGCGACCTCGCCGGTACGTACTCCTCCACCGCCTGTGTCGCGAGCACGACCGCCTGGCTGCGGGGCCGGCTCCTGTCGCACCTGCTCGACGTCGAACCGGAACGCTGCCGGGCGTTCGCGGCCGGGGACCTGGTCACGCGGGTGTCGGGCAACGCGGCCACCGCCGCGCAGGCCGGGCCTAGCCTGATGGTGCTGGGCGCGGCCGTCCTGCCGCCGGTCGGCAGCCTGGGCCTGCTCGCTGTCCTCGATCCGTGGCTGGCCGTCGCGTTCCTCGCCGGGCTGGGCCTGGTGGCACTCGTGCTGCGGACGTTCAGCCAGCGGACAGCGGAAGCGGCCAGCCGGTACCTGACGGTGCAGGGCCACATCGCCGGACGGCTCGCCGAGGCGCTGGCCGGCATCCGCACGATCGCCGCCTCCGGTACCGCCGAGCTGGAAGAACGGCGGATCCTGCGGCCACTGCCCGAGCTGCACGAGCACGGCACCCGAGTGTGGCGCGTCCTGGCCCGTACCGGAGCGCAGGGCACCATCGCCGGCCCGCTCGTCCTCGTCGCCGTCCTCGCGACCGGCGGACTGTCCCTGGTGGACGGCCGGATCACGCCAGGGGAACTCTTCGCGGCCGGCCAGTACGCGGCCCAGGGTGCCGGGCTGGGCGGGCTCACGGGGCTGCTCGGCGCGTTCGCCAGGGCCAGGGCCGGCGCGGCCAGGGCCGGTGAGATCACAGCCCTCCCGCCCGTCCGGTACGGGGACCGGGTGCTGCCAGCGGGTACAGGAAGATTGGTTTTCCGTGGGGTGAGCGTGCCGGGACTGCGCATCGACCTGGAACTGCCCGGCGGCCTGGCCGTGGCCGTCGTCGGCAGATCCGGCGCCGGGAAATCGGCCCTGGCGGCACTCGCCGCGCGGCTGCGCGACCCCCACTCCGGCGAGATCCTGCTGGACGGCGTGCCGCTTGCCGAACTGAGCCGGGCCGAGCTGCGGTCACGGATCGGCTGCGCCTTCGAACGCCCGGTGCTCGTCGGGGACACCATCGCGGACGCGATCGGCATGGGCCGCCCGTCGTTCCGCGCCGCAGCGGAAGCCACCCGTGCGCACGACTTCATCACGCGGCTCCCGGAGGGCTACGGCACGGCGCTCGCGGACGCGCCCATGTCCGGCGGTGAGGCGCAGCGGCTCGGCCTGGCCCGGGCCTGGCACGCCGACCGGCTCCTCGTCCTCGACGACGCGACGTCCAGCCTGGACACCGTGACCGAGATGCGCATCAGCCGCACCCTCACCGAGGACCACGGCCACCGGACCAGGCTCATCGTCACGCACCGGGTCTCGACAGCCGCCCGCGCCGACCTGGTCGTCTGGCTGGACGGCGGCCGCGTCAGGAAAGCCGGCCCGCACGTGGTGCTGTGGGCAGATCCCGAGTACCGCGCGGTGTACGGATGAGACGCGAACTGGCCTGCGCCGCCCGGTCACTACGCCGCCGCCCGGCCGCGGCGTTCCTGGGCTGGTCGATCCCGGAGGCACTGCCTGCCGCCCTCTCGGGGCTGGCGATCGCCCGCGCCGTCGACGACGGCTTCCTCGCAGGCGAACCGCTGACCGGGCTCGCCTGGCTCGGTGCGCTGCTGGCGGCCTGCGGGATCGGCGCGCTCGGCGCCCGCCAGGTGTACCGGCGCCTCGGCGAACTCGTCGAGCCCTTCCGCGACCAGCTCGTCCGGCACGTCGTCGGCGGAGCACTACGACGAGGATCGGCAGGGCACCCGGAGGACGGCGCGGTAGCCAGGCTCACGCACCAGGTCGAGATCGTCCGGGACACCTACGCGGGGATCATCGTCGTGCTCCGTGGCTTCGTGGTCACCGTACTCGGAGCGCTGGCCGGACTCGCGTCCCTCGCCCCTGGCATCCTGCTGCTGGTCGTTCCGCCGTTCCTGCTCGGCCTGGGCCTGTTCGCGGTGACGCTGAACCTGGCTGCCGCCCGGCAGCGGGCCTATGTGGAATCCGATGAGCGGCTCTCTGTCGTGGCGGGCCGCGTCATCGCCGGTGCCCGCGACATCGCCGGCTGCGGCGGCCAGGACCACGCCCGCGCGCTCACCGCCGGGCCGATCGCCCGGCAGGCAGCCGCCGAACGGGCGCTGGCGAAGGTGGCCGCGCTCCGCACGCTCTGCTTCGCCGTGGGCGGCTGGGGTCCGCTGCTCGCCCTGCTGCTCGGCGGTCCGTGGCTGGCCGGTCAGGGCCTCACGACGGGTGCGATCCTCGGCGGGCTCACGTATGTCCTCACTGGACTCCAGCCCGCCCTCGGCGCGCTCGTGCACGGCCTCGGCGGCGGTGGCCTGCGCTTCGTCGTCACCCTGGCGCGGATCCTCGACACCTCAGCCGCCGCACCCACGCCACCACGCAGCACGCCTGAGAGTGATGGCTACGCCGTATCGCTTCGAGGTCTCACGTTCCGCTACGGCCCGCACTCCGAGCCTGTCCTCCGCGACCTCACCCTCGACCTGCCCGAAGGTGAGTACCTGGCGGTGGTGGGCGCCAGCGGAGCCGGGAAGTCCACACTGGCCGGTCTGCTCTGCGGCATGCTGGAGCCACAACACGGCACGGTAACCCGCCTGCCAGCAGGCATGCGCGTGCTGATCCCCCAGGAGGCGTACGTCTTCAGCGACACCGTCAGAGCAAATCTCTGTTACCTGCGCCCGGACGCGATCGACGCCGAACTCCTGACCGCGGCGCGCGCCGTCGGAGCCGCAGACCTCGTGGCCCGCCTCGGCGGCCTCACCGGGCACGTCACCCCGGCGGAGCTGTCAGCGGGAGAACGCCAGCTGCTCGCCCTCACCCGCGCCTACCTCGCCGGCGCGCCCCTCGTCGTCCTCGACGAAGCCACCTGCCACCTCGACCCCGTAGCCGAACGGCACGCCGAGGCGGCCTTCGCGGCCCGGGGCGGGACCCTCGTCGTGATCGCGCACCGGATGAGCTCGGCACTGCGAGCCCGCAGAGTGCTCGTCCTCGACGGCTCGACGGCCGTGGCAGGCACACACGACACGCTCGTGGCCACCTCGCCCCTGTACCGCGAACTCCTCGGCCACTGGCACGCGGGCGCCGATCAGACCCAGCCGGCGTCCTGAGCGATCCGGATAGCCTCGATCCGGTTGCGCCCGCCGATCTTCGCCACGGCGCTGGACAGGTAGTTGCGGACCGTACCGGTGCTGAGGAACAACTCGGCCGCGATCTCCCGCGCCGGTGACCCGTCGATCGCCTTACGGAGTACCTGGCGCTCACGGTCGGTGAGGGGATTGCTGTCCGCCGACAGCGCGGCCACCGCGAACTCGATGTCGAGTACCGGCCGGCCGGCCGCGAGTTCCCGGATGCTGTCCACGAGCTGCCGGGGCGAGGCGTCCGTGGCCAGCAGGCCCACCCGCGGGGCCATCCGCGTCAGGTTGCCGGCGACACCCGGGCCGGTCCGCCGGTCCACCAGGACGAGGATCCCGGACTCGGGCAGCGCCACGCACAGCGTCTCGCACAGGCCGTCGACGTCGACAGAGCCCGGCAGCGCGACATCGAGCACCACCACACCGGGCCGCTGGGCGAGAGCCACCGCCAGGACCTCGTCGGTCAGGCCGGCCTCGGCGACGACCACCAGGTCCTCCTCGCCGCCGACCACAGTACCGAGAGCGCCGCGCCAGAGCGTCTGTTCATGTCCGAGCACGGTGCGAATCAACGGTTCTCCTCTGTGGCAACCCCCGCAACCCGGCTCCCCCGAGCCCCAGGGTAACCACGCCATAGCTGGCCGTCGATTGTCGTCTATCCGACGGCGTGACCAGGTATAAAGCCCGGCTACGGCGCTCGCCTGGATGCCGGAGGCGGTCACTACTGTGTGCGGGCATGGTTACCGAATCGCCCAGCGCGCGCGTCTACCCGCCCAAGCCGAAGCCCGGCGACCGGGTGGCGATCGTGTCGCCATCGACCGGCCGGCTGCCGCACACCTTCCCGCACGTCCACGAGCTGGGTATCGCCCGGCTGCGGGACGAGCTGGGGCTGGTGCCGGTGGAGTACCCGACGACGCGGGATCCGCACGCCTCACCCGCCGACCGGGCGCGGGACCTGCACGCCGCGTTCGCCGACCCGGAGATCACGGCGATCCTGTCGGTGATCGGCGGCGACGACCAGATCACCGTCCTCAAGCACCTCGACGCCGGCCTGCTGCGCGCGAATCCGAAACCCTTCTTCGGGTACTCCGACAACACGAACCTGCTCGCGTTCCTGTGGCAGGCCGGCGTCGTCGGGTTCCACGGTGGCTCGATCATGGTGCACCTGGGCCGGGGCGGGGCGACGCACCCGGTCAGCATGGCCTCGCTGCGCGCGGCGCTGTTCGAGCCGGGCTGGTACGAGCTGCCCGAGCCCGCCGCGTTCTCCGACCAGCCGGGGAGCTGGGCTGACGTCGCAGCCCTTGGTACCGAACCGGTTGCGCGCCCCTCGGCGGGCTGGAGCTGGCACCAGCCGGCGGACCGGGTGATCGAGGCCCCGGCGTGGGGCGGCTGCCTGGAGATCGTCGCCTGGCTGGCGATGGCGGACGTGGCGATGCCCGCGCCGGGCGACGTGGACGGGCACGTCCTGTTCCTGGAGACCAGTGAGGAGATGCCGGGCGCCGGCGAGGTGTTCCGCACGCTCCGTAACCTCGGGGAGCGCGGCCTGCTCGGCCGGTTCTCCGCGCTCCTGATGGGCCGCCCGAAGGCCTGGCACATCCGGAACCAGACGACCCTCGCCGAGCGGGAGAGCTTCGCCGCCGAGCAGCGCGGCGCGGTCCTGGAGGCGATGGCGGCGTACAACCCGGACGCGACGATCGTCTTCGACCTGGACCTCGGGCACACCGACCCTCAGGTGATCATCCCGTTCGGCGGGCTGGTCCGGATCGACGGCCAGGCCCGCACCATCGCCGTCCAGTACTAGTGGTGTGACCAGCGGCGTGCCTGACGGATGCCGTCAGGCACGCTCTAGATTTCCCAGTGCCGCCCGGAGCTTCACGATGGACTCCTCTCCACGCCCCGCAGCTCACGCCGGATCCGGTTCGCCGCCCCGCCCCGCTGCCCCATGGCCGCGACCAGCACCCGGCCGCCGGTGACGGACCACTCCTCCCGGGACGGCAGCCTCCCACGGCGGGCTCGGCCGTGAGGTACTGGGAGCGTGAGTAGTCCGAAGGGGTGGGCCGCCGGCTCGGTCATGCTGGCCGCGTGCTGTGGCGGCGGGGTGCTGCTGCTCGTACTCTGCGCCGCCTTCTTCGAGGCCAGGGAGGTGCTGGTGCCCTGGTACGCCCGTCAGGCCAGTGAACTGGCCAGCGGCCGACCGCTGGCGATGGCCGTCGCCGGCTGGGCGGTGTGGGCCACGGCGCTGGTCCTGGCGACGGCCGCGACCCTGCGCCCCTGGTGGTTCGCGGCCCCGGCGGTGGTGGCGTGCCTGTTCGCCCTGATGTTCATGGACATCCGCCACCGGGGCGGCACGCACGAGCCCTGGATGGCTGACCTGCTGGCCAGCATCCCCGGCGGCGGCGCGTTCCGCAGTGGCACGGTCCGTGGCGGCTGGGGCGCGTTCCTGACCCTGCTTGTCTGGCTGATCGCGCACACGGGCGTGACGAAGGCCCGTCCCAGCCGGGTGTGGCTGTGGCAGCTCGTCAGGCTGGGCGCCCCGCTGACCATGCTGCCCGCCTTGGCCTGGGCGCTGGTGGCCCGCTGAACGGGCCACCAGTACTGGCGGCTCAGTGGAGCATGCCGACCTCGTAGCCGCCGGCTGGCTGCTGGGTGATGATGTTCAGCCGGTTGACGGCGTTCATGAGTGAGATCAGGATGACCAGCGCAGTGAGCTGGTCATCCTCGTAGTGCTTCGCCGCGTTCGCCCAGACCTCGCCGGAGACCCCGCCGGCGCCGTCGGCGACGCGGGTACCCTGTTCGGTCAGCTCAAGGGCCGCGCGCTCGGCGTCGGTGAAGACCGTGGCCTCCCGCCACGCCGCGACCAGGTTCAGCCGCAGCGCGGTCTCACCGGCCGCAGCCGCCTCCTTGGAATGCATGTCGAGGCAGACGGCGCAGCCGTTGATCTGGCTGGCGCGGATCTTCACGAGTTCCTGGGTGGCGAGTGGCAGGCCCGAGTCCGTGAGGGCCTTGCCCGCAGCCAGGAGGTGCTTGAAGACCTTGCCGGTGGCCGGGCTGGCGAAGAGGTTGAGCCGGGCTTCCATGATGTGCTCCGTCCCGTTGCGGTGTTGGCTACACACCCGAGACGAGACAGCCCCGCCAGCCCGTGACATGCCCCTGCTGTGACGCCCGTCTCCACGGGCGGCCAGCAGCTGGCGGCAGCTCAGGCGCGGGTCGCCGTCACGATGCCGTGCGGGGTCCACGCGGAGCAGTCGATGAACTCGGCCTGGTCGAAGCCGGCTTCCTTCGCCCAGCCCAGGTACCGGCCCGAGGGGTAGATCATGCCGCCCTCCGCCGGGATCGCCGCGAAGTAGACGCTGTCGAGCGCGGCCATCACCGGCCCGGTACCGTCGTCGGCCGACATGGAGCTGAAGATGACCACCTGGCCGGCCGGCGGGAGCGCGGCGTGGGCCTTGCGCAGCAGCGCGACGTTCTCCTCCGGCGTCCAGATGACCAGCTGGTGGCTGAACAGCACCAGGTCGTGCCCGCCGGGGAAGGGATCTGTGTGCATGTCGGCGGCGTGGACGTGGACCTTCCCGGTGAGGCCGGCCTCGGCGATCTGCCTGCGCGGCACGTCCAGGTTCTCCGGCAGGTCCAGGACGGTCACTTCCAGATGCGGGTACGCCTCGACGAGCGCGAGCGCGTTGACCGCGTCGCCGCCGCCGACGTCGAGTACCCGGCGGACGCCGCTGAAGTCCACCCGCTCGACCAGCGAACGGTTCGCCAGCTCCGACCACGAGCGCATGTACCGGTAGAACACCCCGCTCAGGAACGGGTCCTCGGCGAGCCGCCGGTAGAGCCCTTCGCCCTGCCCCGGTACTCGGCGCAGGCCCACGTTCGTGTTCGCGCGCAGGGACTCGGTGTAGTCGGCCTGGCCGGCGTAGACGACGTACTGCTCGAAGCCGACCACGTGACCGAAGCGCTCCCAGTCCCCGGCCGCGAACAGGTCTTCCAGGACACCGGCGTTGCGGTACCCTCCGCCGTCCACAGTGGTCAGCCGCAGGCTCGTCGTACCGAGCAGCAGCGTGTCGCACGCCCGCTCGGCCAGCCCGAGCCGGTGCCCGATCGCGTCGGCGGTCAGGCCGGGCTCGGCGTGCAGCAGGTCGAAGAGACCGAGCTCGCACCCGGCCCGCAGCTGCTGGAAGGCGGCGGCACCGAACAGCAGCAGGGTGAGGTCGTCAGAGGTCAGCGGGGTTTCGTTGTGCACGACGGGGTTCCTTTTCTCCACAGTGGAATCCGCCGCGACGCGGATACGTGTCGATGTGGCAAGGTAGTCGCGTGATCGGATGGGGTCAATGGAGGATGCGAGAATCCGGATGAATGAGCAACTTGGCCATGCTGTCGCCCTGCGCCGGCTCCTCTATGGACACCTCGTCTCCCGCGCCGTGTGCACAGCGGCTGAACTGCGGCTGCCGGAGCTGCTCGCCGGCGGGCCGCTCAGCGTCGGGGAACTGGCCAGGCGCTGCGGCGCGGCCCCGGAGCCGCTCGGCCGCGTGCTCCGGCTCCTCGAGCAGTACGGGCTGTTCAGCCGGTGCCCGGAAGGCTACGGGCGGACCGCGCTCGGTGCCGCGCTCGCGGAGGACGCACCCGGCTCGGCCCGGCCGACCGCGATGATCCTCGGTGCCGAGTTCGGTGACTCCTTCAACGCGCTCACGAGCACCGTCCGGCACGGCAGGGCCGCGTTCGACGAGCTGCACGGCCTGCCGCTGTTCGACTATCTCGCCAAGAACTCCGAGGCGGCCGGGGCCCTGCACGCCTCCCAGAGTTCCGGCATCGCCCTGGCCGCCGCAGACCTGCTCGACGTGGTCGAGACCGAGCCCGGACAGACCATCGTGGACGTCGGTGGCGGCCACGGGAGCCTGCTCGAAGCGTTCCTCACCGCCCGGACCGGGCTGAGCGGCATCCTGTACGACCTGCCGGAGGTCACTCTCGAAGCCGCCGACCGGCTCGCCGGGCTGGGCGAGCGCTGCGCGACGATCGGCGGCGACTTCTTCGTCTCCGTACCCGAGGGCGATCTGCACCTGCTGCGCTACGTCCTGCACGACTGGGACGAGCACGACGCGCTGGCGATCCTCCGGTCCTGCCGCGCGGCGATGCGGCCGGGCGGGCGGCTGCTGGTCGTCGAGCACGTCCTCGACCTGCCGGAGGCCGACGCCGAGCACAACCGGGTCGCCGCGCTGTTCGACGTGTACATGATGCTCGTGACGACCGGCGGGCGGGAGCGGACACTGCCGGAGTTCGAGGCCCTGCTCGCGGCCGCTGACCTGCGGCTGGCCCGGGTCGTGCCGCTGCCCACCACCGGCATGAGCCTGCTGGAGGCGGTGTCGGCGTAGGAGTCCGGGGGACGGCGGCCAGCGCGGCGCCGCGGCAGACTACGCCGCATGATCGACGACCCAGCCAAGGAGTACCTGCACCGCGAACTGCGCAAGGTGCGCGCGGTGCTGGTGTGGAAGCTCGACGGGCTGCCGGAGTACGACATCCGCCGGCCGCTGACGGCCACCGGCACGAATCTGCTCGGGCTGGTCAAGCACCGGGCGTATTCGGACGCGCGGTACTTCGGTGAGGTCTTCGGGCGGCCTTTCGGCGGGCCGGTTCCCCGGTGGGACGCGCCGGGCGCCTGGGAGGGCGAGCACTGGGCGGCCGAGGACGAGTCCCGTGCGGACATCCTGGAGCTGCACCGGCTGGTCTGTGAGCACGCGGACGCGACGATCACCGGGCTGCCCGCCGACGCCCCAGGGCATGTGCCGTGGTGGCCCCGGCCAGAGGTCCAGCTCTTCACCATCCTGGTCCACAGCCTCGGCGACACGACCCGGCACGCGGGGCACGCCGACATCCTGCGCGAGCAGCTCGACGGGCGGACGGGGACGACGGCCGAGTACGAGAAGCCGATCGAAGCCGCCGCCCGCGAGTCCCACTGGCGGAAGCTGGAGGAAGCCGCCCGAGGCTGGGCTAGCTGAGGTACCGGGTCAGGTATGTCAGGGTTGCCCTGGTGTCCTCGGTGTCCGTGTGCGGGGCGCGCAGCTCGGTGGCGTAGATGGCGATGTCGGCGAGGTCCCACCACTGGCGGTAGAGGGCGAGGGCTGACGGGCCGGGCTCGTGGCCGGTGATCGCGGTGTACGCGGCGTGGTCGCCGTCGACCATCCACAGGTCACGTTCGCGCGGGGCGAGCTGGACCGTGTCCCAGTCGATGAGGTGGAAGCCGTCCGTGCCCCGGATCAGGTTGCCCGGGTGCGGTTCGCCGTGCGTGACGACCCAGCCGGCCGACCCGGCCCTGACCTCCGCCACGAGCCGGTCAAAGGTCCCGAGCCAGTCCCGGACCTTCTCCGCCGACCCGGCGAGCAGTGCCCGCGCGTCCTCGGAGTACACGCCGCCGGTCCACGGGGTGCCTGCCGAGGCCAGGGCGTCTTCGAGGCCGGCCCGGCCGGGAAGAACCAGGTCGGCCCGGGGTACGCCGGCCGGGGCGTGCGGCGTGGCTTCGTGCAACTCGGCTAGGAGGCGCAGCACCGGCTCACGGTCGGCCGGCGCGTGACGGCCGAATCGCCCGGCGGTACCGGGCACCAGCGGGAACACCGAGAGCGCGTAGCGATCGCCCAGCGGTACGGCTGTCGTGCCGTCGGCGGCCAGCACGGGTGCGACCACGAACCCGAGGCCCGCGTCGTGGCGCAGCGCGTGTGCCGTGCCGAACGCCGCCCGGAGCTGCCCGAGGCTGCTGCGGCTCAGGTCGCTGACGGTGACGAACCATGCGCGGCCGTCGTCGCCCGTCGCTGACCAGTGATAGCCGCCGGCGCCCACCGGCAGGTACACCATCGATGGGTTGGTGATGCCCCATCCAGCGGTGAGTGCCTGGCGGACGTCGGAGTCGCTGATGCCCTGGGGCTTGTCCATCATGGCCCGGAATTATGCCTGGTCAGCGGCAGTGGATGCGGAATGGGTGCGAGATGAGTGCACGCGGCTTCTACGGTCGCCCGACGGCTCGCACGATTCAAGGAGGCTCCACTGTGACACTTCTAGCGGCGCGCCCGCGACTGGCTCTTCTTCTCGCCCTGGCGCTGCCGCCACTGGCTGTGGCCGCTGTGCCCGCCGCCGCTTCGGCCGAGGAGGCCGCGAGCACGGGCTGCGGACCGGCCACGATGGCCACGATGGCAACCAGTGAGCCGGAGGCGCTCGCGCTGGCCACGCGGTGCAAGCGAGAGGTCGAGGTCGCCTCGGCGGCCACCGACAAGGGCGGGGTTTTCGCCACCCCGGCAGGTGAGATGGTGTTCCGTTCCGGCGTGAGTCCCTACCGGGCCCGGACAGCCTCCGGCGCATGGGCTCCGGTCGACACGACGCTGGTCCGCCGGGCCGACGGCTCGATCGGCCCGGTGAACACGGTCGTGCCGGTCGCCGTGTCGCCGGGAGGTGACGCGCCGTTCGCCGCCGTCACGATGTCCGGCCGCAGCTTCGGGCTGACCTGGCCCGGCAGGCTTCCCGAGCCGGTACTGTCCGGCGAGACCGCCACCTACCGAGACGTCCTGCCCGAGGTCGACCTGGTGGTCCGGGCGCTTCCCGAGGGGTACCGGCACGATGTCGTGGTCCGCTCGGCCCGCGCCGCCGCCGATCCGAGGCTCGCCAGGATCCGGCTCGGTGTCCGGGGCGACGGGCTGTCGGTGCTGGCCGGTGACGACGGGGCGATGCGCGTCGTCGACGCCTCCGGCGAGGAGATCGCCACGTCCCTGCCGCCCGTGATGTGGGACAGCCCCCGGGCGAGCCAGGCGTCCCGGCGTCAGGCTGCGGCCTTCGCCGACGTGGCCGAGCCGGTGACAGCGCGGACGAGCGGCGTCGGCGTCGAGACCAGCGCCGGCGCGATCACTCTCGTACCCGACCCGGCTCTGCTCACCGGACCCGCGACCAGCTACCCCGTGGTGATCGATCCCGTGTGGACGGGCGGGAAGCGGTCGGGGGAGTGGGGGAGCGTCTGGTCGAAGTACCCGACCCAGATCGCGTGGAAGGGCGGCTCCCCGGCCCTCGGCAACGGCTCGACGTACGGGGACGCTGGCGCGGGGCAGACCTGCGACGGCTGGTCGGGGCTGAACTGCACGACGAGCCCGTACAGGATCCGGTCGTTCTTCCGGATGAACACCGAGGACGTCACGCGTAACGACGCCCGGGAGGTCGTGTCGGCCAAGTTCAAGATCCTGCAACGGCACGCGGCCTCGTGCAGCGCCGGCAAGGCCCGGGTGTGGCACACCAACATCATCACGTCGTCGAACTCGTGGAACAGCCAGCCGACCTGGCGTGACCAGTGGGCGAACTCCACCCAGAACGCTGACAACGGCGCGAGCTGCGGCGGCCCCGGGTACGTCGAGTTCCCGGTGACCGACATGGCCAAGACCGCGAAGGACGGCAAGTGGGCCTCGATGACGATCGGCATGAAGGCTGTCAACGAGTCGCCGTCCCCGGCGCTGGCCGAGTGGCGGCGGTACGACTCCTCGACGGCGACGCTGGAGATCGTCTTCAACACGCTGCCCAAGCCGCCGACCGGCCTGGCCACCAACGGCGTGGCCTGCACGACGACCGCACCGGGGCCGTGGCTGACCACGGTCGCCCCGTCGTTCACAGCGTCCCCTCAGGACAGTGACGGCGGGACAGTCAGCACGGTGTTCCAGATCCTCGGCGCGGACAGCACCGTCCTGAGGGAGTGGGCGGTGCCCGGTGCTTCCGGTAAGCCGATCACCACGACAGCGCCGCCGGGCTCGATCCCGGCCACCGGCTCGTACTCGTGGCGGGCCAAGACCCAGGACGAGCGCACGTCGAGCGCCTTCGCCGCCCGCTGCTACTTCCAGGTCGACACCCATGCACCCTCGACGCCGGGTGCCGCGCTGCTCACCACGGATCCCGTGCTCGGCCAGGCGGTGAGCTTCACGCTGACCGGTGCCTCGGACACGACACTGTTCCGCTACGCCCTCAACGGCGGAACGCCCGCGACGATCACGGCGGCGAACGGCACGGCGACTCTCGTGATCACACCACCGGCCACCAGCACCGACCACGTGCTCCAGATCTGGGCTGGCGACGCGGCGGGCAACGAGTCGGCGCGGTCGGACTTCCCGTTCCGGACGCGGCTGCCCGCCGAGACCGGGTGGTGGCCGCTGGCCGGCTCCGGCGAGGACACCGCAGGCACCAACCCCGCCACGACGCCTGCGTCCCCGGTGTGGGTTGCCGACACTTTCGGCACTGCCGGGTCAGCGCTGCAATTCGACGGTGGTACCTGCGTGACGGCAGCCCGGCCTGCGGCCGACACGGCGCGATCGTTCACCGTCTCGGCGTGGGTGAAGGTTCCGGCGGGTGATCCCGGTACGGCGACGATGACGGTGCTGTCCCAGTCCGGCGGCGCGCGGGCGGCCTTCGACCTGCGGCGGACCAGCGCGAACAAGTGGGCCTTCGGTCTCCACGCCGCCGACAACGCCACGTCGGCGGAGTCCGTCGCCACGACAGCGTCCACTGTCCCGGCAGGTACCTGGCAGCACCTGACAGCCGTCCAGGACCTCCTGGCCGGAACCCTGAGCCTGTACGCCGACGGCGTCCTCCAGGGCACCGCTGCCGTCCCCGCCACGCACTGGCAGGCCGTGAACCCGCTCGTGATCGGCTGCCGGGGTACGGCGAGCCCGTTCACGGGTGCCGTGCACGACGTGCGGGTCTTCGACGGCGCTGTGACGCCGGAGCAGGCCGGCGCGATCGCTGCAGCCCCGGCGGCCTTCTGGTCGCTGAACACGACCGGGACCGAGGCGGTCGGCGGCAACGACCTCACGTTCCACGGCACGCACGACTGGGTCGACGACCACGACGAGCTGCCGGGCCTCGCGTACGGGCTCGCGCTCGGCGGCGGCGGGTACGCGACGTCGGCCCGGTCGGCTGTCCGCACCGACAAGGCGTTCACCGTGGCGGCCTGGGTGAAGCTGTCCGACCTGACGGCTGACCGGACGGTGCTGTCCCAGGCGGCGGCGAACGGGCCGTCCTTCACCCTGCGGTACCGCTCCGGCCTGTCCCGGTGGGAGTTCGCGATGGCCTCGGACGGCACCACGGCCCCGGCCTGGACCGGCGTCACGTCCACCTGGGCACCCGAAGCCGGGGCCTGGTACCAGCTGACCGCCGTGCACGACCCCGCACGGCACGAACTGCGCCTCTACGTCAACGGCACCCTCCAGGGCACCGCGCCGTCGCCGGCCACGCCCTGGCACGCGGACGGCTCGGTGCTGGTCGGCGCGGCCCCCGGCCCGTCCGGCCTGCTGGTCGGCGCGGTCGACGAGGTCCGCGCCTACTCGGGAGTCCTCGACGACCGGCGCATCGCCCGGCTCGCCTGCGGCGGCTCGACCAGCTGCTAGAGCCCGGCCCACGACACGGCCGGCCGGCGTCACGGGGGCGCCGGTCGGCCGTCATCGATAGTTCCCTGTCCCATCGGCAGTCTGGAATCAGCATGACTCCACTCCTCAACCGGCCGCGAGCCAGGAACCTCACCAGATGGACGACGGCCGTGGCGGTCCTCGCCGCCTCCGGTACCCTCCTGACCTCCGGCGTGATCCTGCCCCGCACGCCCGGCGCGCCAGGCGTCAGTCTCGGCGCACCCGTCGACGTCCACGCGGTGAAACCACCTGGTACGGCCACGCTGCTCGCCGGGCACGGTGACGACGGCCGGGGCTGGCGCTCCGGCCCCGCGCAGTGGCCAGCCGCAGGCAAGGTCCGGCTCACACCCGGGACCACGGAGACCCGGGCGGGCGGGCTGCCCGTGAGCCTGAAAGCCTCGGGTACGCCCCGCGAGGTGACGGTCGAGGTCCTCGACCAGCAGGCCTCGCGGGCGGCCGGGTACGACGGTGTCCTGGTGCGGCTCGAAGGCGGCGGTGACGTCGGCCTCACGGTCGACTACGGCGCGTTCGCCCAGTCGTACGGAGGCGGCTGGGCCTCCCGGCTCCAGCTGGCCGCGCTGTCGGACTGCGCGTCGCCGGCCGTGTGCCGGACCCGGACGCCCGTGCCGCACCGCAACGACTCCGGCTCGCGTAAGGTCTCCGCGACCGTCGCGGCCTCCGGGCTCTACGCGCTGAGTGCCGGATCGTCCTCGGGTGCCGGCGACTACAAGGCCACGAGCCTCGCCCCGGCCGGAGCCTGGTCGGCAGGCAACAACGCTGGCAACTTCGGCTACTCCTACGGGCTGCGGACACCCCCGGCAGCCGGCCCGGCACCCGCGCTGTCCTTCGCCTACTCCTCCCAGTCCCACGACGGCCGCACCTCGGGCAGCAACAACCAGGCATCCATGATCGGCGACGGCTGGTCGTACGAACCTGGTTACATCGAGCGCCGGTACGCGGCGTGCGCCGAGGACCAGGACGGCGGCAACAACGCCGTGAAGACCGGCGACCGGTGCTGGGACGGCGCCTCGCCCTCGATCACGATGTCGCTGAACGGCACCAACACCAACCTCGTCCGCGACGACACGACCGGGGAGTGGCGCACAGCGCAGGACGCCAGCTGGCGCGTGCGGCTGCTCGGTTCCCCGGCCAGCGTGTCGGCGGCGACGAGCGAGCGGTGGATGATCACGACGACGGACGGTACGCAGTACACGTTCGGCGCCACCGCCGAGTCCCGCTGGACCGTGCCGGTCTTCGGCAACAACAGCGGCGAGCCCTGCCACGCCACAGCGTTCCGCGACTCGCGGTGCACGCAGGCGTACCGCTGGCTGGTCGAGAAGGTCGCCGACGTGCACGGCAACCAGATGACCTTCACGTACGCCACAGAGACCGGCCACTATGGAGCAGGCGGCGACCCTGACAAGCGGGTCTCCTACGAGCGCGGCGGCTGGCTCACGCGGATCGACTACGGGCTGCGGTCCGGCGACGCCACGGTGACACCGACCGGGCGGGTGGAGTTCACCGCCGCCGACCGGTGCCTGTCGGACTGCGGTACCGCATCAGCGCCCAGGACGGCGAACTGGCCGGACACGCCCTGGGACCTGGAGTGCAGGCAAGCGCCGTGCAGCGACCAGACCTCGCCGGCGTTCTTCTCCACCAAGCGGCTCGCGAAGGTCACCACGAAGGTGGCCAGCGGTACCGGCTTCCGGGACGTGGACTCGTGGACGCTGACCCACGAGTTCAAGAACTACGGCGACGACTCGCAGGCCGTCCTGTGGCTGAAGTCCATCCAGCACACCGGGCTCCTCGACGGGAACATCGCCCTGCCGCCGACCGTGTTCGCCGGTCAGGCGATGCCGAACCGGGTGGAGACCGGCACCGGCATCCCGGCCGTGTGGCGCTGGCGGATCACCGCGATCACGTCGGAGACGGGCGGGGTCACGGCCGTCTCCTACTCCGCACCCGACTGCGCGGCCGGTAACCTGCCGTCCAGCGAGACCATCAACACCCGGCGCTGCTATCCGGTGTGGTGGACGCCGGAGGAGTACTGGGAAGCCAAGAAGGACTGGTTCCACAACTACGTCGTCACGTCCGTCGTGGAGCAGGACACCACCGCGGCCACGGCCGCCACGACGACCCGGTACACGTACTCGACGGCGGGCGGCGGCACCACGGCACTGTGGGGCTGGGACGACGGCGAGTACACCGTGAAGAAGCACCGGACGTACTCCCAGTGGCGCGGCTACAGCCAGGTCACCACACAGGTCGGTGATCCGGCACAGGGCCAGCCGCTGACCACGCGCATCCGGTACTACCGTGGCCTCGACGGCGAGCGGCTGCCCGGCGGCGCCAAGCGTTCCGTCGCAGTCACCGACTCCGAAGGCCGCACCGCAGCCGACCACCGTGCCCTCGCGGGCAAGGTACTGGAGACCGCGCAGCTCGACAGCGCGAACGGCGAGACGGTCGACTCCGCGAGCGTCCAGCACTACTGGACCCGCCGCACCGCCGAGCGCGACCACGACGGCGGGAAGCTCGAAGCCTGGCAGAGTGGCGTGTCCGAGCTGACCACCCGCCGCAGGCTCACCGCGACGGCCTGGCAGCGCACGCGCGCACTGACCACGTACGACAACCAGGCCCGCGAGGTCATGGTGAGCGACCTCGGCGACGTGGCCGACCCGGCGGACGACCAGTGCACGCGCACGGAGTACGCGCACAACATCATCGCCTGGATCGTGGCCCCGGTGGCCAGGACCGAGACGGTGTCTGTGGCGTGCGACGTCACGCCGCAGCGGCCCCGTGACCTGGTCGGCGACGTCCGGATCTACTACGACGGCCTCCAGGTGCCTGGCCAGGCCGGTAACCGTGGCCTGCCGACCCAGGTCGACACGGCCGGGTCGTGGAACGGCGGTCCGGTCATGGTGACCGAGAAGAAGACCGGCTACGACCCGCTCGGCCGCCCACTCTGGATCAAGGACGGGGCGAACGGCGAGATCACCACCGGCTACACCCCGGCCGGCGCCGGGCCCGTGACGAAGACGGTGGTGACCAACAAGCTCGGCCACACCAGCACCACCGCCATCGAACCAGGCTGGGGCCTGCCCACCAGCACCGTCGACCAGAACGGGCGGCGGGCCGACCTGACCTACGACGCCCTGGGGCGTCTCACGGCGGAGTGGGGACCCGGGCAGTCCAAAGTGGCCGGTGCGCCGGCCCTCCAGAAATTCGGCTACCAGACGTCGAGCACCGCTCCCACGGCCGTGACCACCCAGAAGCTCACGCCGGCTGGTGGTTACGCCACGAGCGTCACGCTCTACGACTCGCGGCTCCGGAAGATCCAGAGCCAGGCGGACACGCCGATCGGCGGCCGGCTGGTCACCGAGATCGGCTACGACCACCGTGGCCAGGTCGCCTACACCTCCGGGCCGAACTTCGACGACGGCTCGCGGCCCAGCGGGACCTTCGTCCGGGTCACGCCCGGCGCCGACCACTCGCGGACGATCGTGTCCTACGACGGGCTCGGCCGGACCACATCGGAGGCCTTCTGGTCGAAGAACGTCCACCGCTGGGGCACGACCTACGCGTACGGCGGCTCACCCGACGGGCTCATGACCCTGACGACGCCGCCGCTGGGTGCTGTCCCGACCGCCGTGCTGACCAGCGCGCGAGGGAAGGAGATCGAACGACGGCAGTACCAGGGCTCGGCGTTCACCGCCACCCGGTACGCCTACACGCCGCGCGGTGAGATCGCGGCCGTGACCGACCCGGCGGGCAACCGGTGGGAGTACGAGTACGACCTGCGGGGCAACCAGATCCGGATCAGCGACCCGGACACGGGGACGTCCACGGCGGAGTACGACGCGGCACGGCAGCGGACGGCCTCCACGGACAGCCGTGGCCGCCGGATCTCCGTCGTCCACGACGTACTCGGCCGGGTGGCTTCCCGCTGGGAGGGCGCGCCGGAGACGGGAACGCCGCTGGCGAAGTACGAGTACGACACCGTTGCCGGCGGCCTCGGCATGCCGGCCAAGTCCAGCTCCTATGTGGACGGTCAGCTCGCGGTGACCGAGCGGATCGCCAAGTACGACGCCGCCGGCCGGCCCACCCAGCACTACACCGACATCGCGGCCGTCCCAGGCCTCGAAAAGCTCGCGGGCAGCTACCTGTCCACGAGCGTGTACGCGGCGAACGGGCAGGTCACGCAGACCGGCACGCTCGGCTACGGCGGCCTGGCCCCCGAGGGCATCGCCTACGGCTACAACAGCGTCGGCCAGCCGGTCAGGATGGTCGGCACCGACAAGAACACGGGAGCACAGCAGGTCTACGTCGACTCGGCCAGCTTCACCACGCACGGCGAGCTCGCCCAGCGCGCGCTCGGCGGCACCGGCGGCGGGATGGTGTACCAGACCCTCACCTACGAGGACGGTACCCGCCGCCGCGCCACAGCCCTGCTGTCCACGGCCACCGGCCGCATCGCCGACCTGTCCTACACCTACGACGACGCCGGGAACGTGACGTCGATCGGGGACGGCGGCAACGGCTCACCCGGGGCCGGCGAACGCCAGTGCCTGCGCTACGACGGGCTCCGCCGGCTGAACGAGGCGTGGACCCAGCCGGGTACCGGGGACTGCGCGGCCCAGCCAGCCACGGACCTCGTGGGCGGACCGGCACCGTACTGGTCCACGTACACCCACGACGTGCTCGGCAACCGCACCTCGGAAACCAAGCGCTCGCCGGGCGGGACGGCTCGGACACACACCTACGCCTACTCCGGCACCGGGCACCTGCTGTCGTCGGTGACGGTGGACGGCGCGGCGAACCAGTACAAGCACATCGCAGGGAACCTGACGGAACGCACGGTCGCCGGGCAGACCGGCAAGCTCACCTGGGACGCGCTCGGCAAGCTCGCGACGGTGACCCGCCCCGACGGCAGGTCGACCAGGATGGTCTACAACGCCGACGGGAACCGGGTGGCCCGCATCGACGCCAACGGCGACGCGACGGTGTTCGCGGCACAGTCCGAGATCACGTACACGGCGTCGACCGGCGCGGTCACCGCAGTGCGCTCGTACAGCCACCTCGGCGAGGCGATCGCGGTCAGGTCGTCCGCGGAGGGCCTGATCTGGCTAGCGGGGGACCACCACGGCACGGGGCAGTGGACGATCACGGCGGGCACGATGTCCGTGACGACGCGGCGCCAGGACCCGTACGGCAACCCGCGCGGTGCGGCAGTGGCGTGGAACGCCGGCCAGAAGGGCTTCGTCGGAGGAGTCGACGACCCGACCGGCTTCGTCCACATCGGAGCGCGGTCGTACGACCCGTCACTCGGCCGGTTCATCTCCCGCGACCCCGTCACCAACCACGCGGACCCGCAACAGGTGAACGGCTACACGTACGCCGACGCCAACCCGGCCACGTTCAGCGACCCGACCGGCATGTTCACGCAGAAGGAAAGCGCCGCGTCGTCCAGCAAGGGCTGCACCCCCATCAAGGGCGTGAACAACGGGTGCATCGGGGCCTGGCTTCCTCAGGACGTCTTCTACCCGGTCTCGATGAACACGGTCACGAGGACGGTGCGGATCAACGAGTACTACGTGCAGCTCGTCTTCTACGAGTACGTGCTCCGCAACGGGCGGGGCGAGGTCCGCAAGGAGTACTGGTTCGCCTACGCCAGGGTCGTGGACAAGGTCCCGACGATGGGCCCGCCCCCGGGCGGGGAGCCGAAACCCAAGTGGGAGGACAAGTCCTTCGGCTGCGAGAGCTGGGGCTGTGAGGTCGCCGAAAACGTGTACAACTGGGCCGGGGAGAACGTCTCAGGGGGCATATCGGCGCTCGTGTCCACACTGGGCGCCGTGGCGTGCCTGGTCACCTCGCCGATCGGCTGCCTGATCTGGACGGCGAGCACGATGGCGTTCGGCACTGTGGTGCAGGTGCTGGAGACCGGCGACGTCGACCTCGGCCTGCTGGCCAGGGACGCGATGTTTGCCTGGGGCGGATTCAAGATCGCCAAGTTCATGGCTGGTGGTGCCAGAGCCAAGGCTGGCTGGTCAACCAAGTCTCCCTTCGCGGAAGGCTTCAGTGGCTACGCCGAGGGACTGGCCGGTGATCCGGCCTGGGGAACTGCCGCCACCACCCTCATCGGCGGCGAGATGCAGAACGCCCAGGACCACTGGGGTACCGGCCCGGTGCTGCTGGCGAGCAGCCTCGTGCCCGCACCCACTCCGAGCTTCAAGAGTTCCTTCCGCAGCACGCTCCGCTGCCTGATCTCCATCACCGGAGGATGCCCAGGCTGACCATGACGTACGGCTGCCTCGCCCGGTAACCCGGTTACTGGGCGAGGTAGCCGCCGTCCACCGGCAGCACGACGCCGGTGATGAACGAGGCCTCTTCGGAGGCCAGGAACGTGATAGCGGCGGCGACCTCGTCCGGCCTGCCGGGCCGTCCCATCGGGTGCCGCTGTTCGATCGCGGCCAGGTACTCGGGGCCGCCCGGCTCGTCGCGGAGCCGCGTGACGCGCTCGGTCGTGATGGTGCCGGGTGCGACGGCGTTGACGCGGATGCCGTGCGCGGCCCACTCCACGGCCAGGTGCTTGGCCAGCCCGGAGGCGACGAACTTGGCCGGCCCGTAGACGGCCTGCCGTTTCTGGCCGGCCTCGCCGGAGATCGACGACGTGCACACGATGGACCCGCCGCCGGTCGCCAGCATCTCCTCGATCGCGTACTTGCAGGTCAGGAACATGCCGCGCCCATCGATCGCCATCACGTGATCGAAGTCCTCAGCGGTGGCCTCGGTGACGTCGAGCAGCGGGATGACGCCGGCGTTGGCGACCAGCACGTCGATGCGCCCGTGGCCCCGTACCGCCGCCTTGATCATGCGCTGTGCGTCCTCGGGGTCCGACACGTCGCCCACGACAGCCGTGACCCCGTCGAGTGTGGCCAGCCCGGCCGGGTCGATGTCGGTGGCGACCACGTGCGCGCCCTCGGCCAGGAAACGCAGCGCGGTGGCCCGGCCGATGCCACTCGCCGCCCCGGTCACCACACAGGACTTACCCTCCAAAACTCCCATTTGGACACGGTACCCGCCGACCGCCCGAGCTTGTGGCATGCTGCCCTGATGCGTGGTCGTAACGAGCACGGAGCCGGTGCTGACGGTGTCGACCGCTGGTCCAGGGCCGACTGGTGGGGCGTCGTCCTGGATGCGCCGGACGCCCCGGCCCTCGCCCGCTTCTACTCGGCGCTGCTCGGCTGGGAGATCAGCAAGGAGTCCGAGAACCACTGCACGCTCGGGCCGGCCAGCGGCGTGGCGTACCTGGCGACGCAGTTCGCCCAGGACTACGTCCGCCCCGCCTGGCCGAACAGCCCCGGCCAGCAGCAGATGATGCTGCACCTCGACTTCGAGGTCTCGGACCTGACGGCAGCGGTCGATCACGCGCTCGAACTCGGTGCCGAGCTCGCCGGTTTCCAGCCGCAGGACGACGTCCGGGTCCTGCTCGACCCGGCCGGCCATCCGTTCTGCCTGTACCAGGGCAGCTAGGGCCCCTGATTCATGACCAATCAGCGCCAATGCCCTCCGGCCGGGATGATGCCGCCATACTGACGAGATGGCACATCACCGGTTCGGAGATCATCCGGTCATCAAGGCGCTTGAGGACGTGGGGCTGCACGTCACCGACATCCCCGCGAGCATCCTCGGCCCCGGCGGGAACCTTCTCCACGGCCACACCACAGCGACGATCTACTACGGCACCATGAGGATCGGCTACGTCAGCCAGAACCGCGACCATGAGTGGGATTTCCACATCGGCGACCCCGGCGACGCCCGGATCTGGGTACGCCCGGGCGGTGAGGGCCGGGCACCGCAGCGCAGGGAGACACCCGAACCGGCCGCGACCGAGCTGTTCTTCGCGGTGTGCGCCGACTGGGCCCACGACATCGGCATGCCCGGGGTGGACGCCGTCGGCATCTGGTACAGCCCGGCGTGCCAGAACCGGGACGAGGCGCAGGGGTACGCCGACGGTCACGAGCACCCCGGGGCGCAGGTCTCGTCGTACGTGCAGAGCTAGCTCCTCACGCCAGCGGCGTGTAGAGGCCGCGCGCGTGGTCGGCGACGGCAGCCCCCGTGAGGGTCGCCTGAATCGGCAGCACGTCGAGGCAGAGGTGCAGCGCGTCGGGGAGCTTCGCGTTCGGTACGCGCATCGAGAGCGTGCAGTGCGGCACCCACCGGCCGGGCCAGTACATCTCCGAAGTAGTGATGCCGGCGGCGGTGAGCCGGTCGTGCACGGCGGCGTGGTGGCCGAGCAGTTCGGCGGTGGGGACCGGCCCGAGCCACAGCACCCTGCCGAGGAACTGGCCGATGAAGTCGAAGGTCAGCGGCGGCCATGCCAGCAGCCCAGACAAGGCTGTGGCCCTCACCCAGCGAGTTCCGCGCGAAGCCTGGCGAGGGCTGCCCGGACGGCGATCGTGCCGGGGAAGCGGAATCCGTGCAGGTCCCGGTAGTCGTTGTGGACGTCCTCGTACTCGGTGATCGCCGCCCAGCCGCGCCCGGCCGCAGCCAGCCAGTGCGCGCGGGACGCCCGGGAGTGCAGCGTGCGCGGGTGCCCGGGCCCGAGGACGCGGGTCCGGTCGGTGACCAGCTCGCCGAGCAGGGTGATCGCCCGCTCGTGTTTCCCGGACCGGCCGTGCCACAGCGCCAGGTCCCCGCGAGTGGCCAGAGTGGACGGATGGGCCGGCCCGATCGTCCGGATCTTCGCCGCGAGGATCCGCTCGTACTCGGCCACGGCCTCCCAGATCCCGCCCGTCTCGGCCAGCCGGCACGCGTAGCTGCCCCAGGACTGGAGCGTGTTCGCATGGTCGGGGCCGAGTACCCGCTGCCGGATGCGGGCCACCGCGAGGAACTGGTCGCGCGCCGACGCCGGGTCGCCGGCCTCGCCGAGCCAGTACGCCTGACGCGACAGGCAGTGCAGCGTCTGCACGTGCTCGGAGCCGAGGTGCCGGACGTGGTCGGCGGTCACCAGCGCGTACGCCGACACCGCGCCGTCCGGGTCGCCGGCCTGGCCCGTCCAGTAGGCGTGGCTGTCCCGGGCCGCCAGGGTCTTCGGGTCCTCGGGGCCGGCTGTCTTGGCCCGGGTCTCGGCGAGCTGCGCGCACAGCTCGCGGGCAGCGCGCGGGTCGCCGGCGTGACCGGTCCAGTACGCCATGCCCTCCATAGTGGACAGTGTCGCCGGGTCCTCCGGCCCGTTCAGCCTGGAGCGATCGGCTGCCAGGGCGGTGAGTACCTCGGCTGCCTCCGCCGGGTACCCGGCGGCCCCCAGGCTCAGCCCCAGCGCCGCCCGGGTCGCAAGCGTGTCCGGATGCCGCGCGCCGAGTACCCGCACGCGCGCCCGCACCAGATCACGGAACTCAGCGGCGGCCCCGCGCGGATCCGCCGACTCCCCGTCCTTGGAGAGCGCGAAACGGGCCTCCAGGGTGTCCGGATGCTCCGGCCCGAGCGTGCGGCTGCGCCATGCGGCCAGTTCCGCCGGGCTCAGCTGCGGGCTGACCTCCGCCGAGGAGCTGGCGGCCTCGTCCAGCAGGGCCGGCAGGTCGAGCACGCGGATCACGTTGCGGTACGTCGCGATGATGTGCTGCTGCCGGAGCTTCCTGAACGCCCGCGACACGCTCTCCCGCGACACCCCGGTCAGGCTGCCCAGCTCGCTCTGCGTCAGCGCGATCGGGATGCCGTCCGGCGGCTGGGTGGCCGCCGAGCGTTCCGCGAGCCCGGCCAGCGCGCCCAGCACCCGGGCCTGCCCGTACCCCTCCTGCCTGGCCCCGACGCGCTGCGTGTGCCGGACGGTGGCTTTCAGCAGGGCGGAGGCGAGGGCCGCGCTGGCCGCGATCAGCTCGCGCAGGTCCCGGCCGGCGACGTACAGCACGCTGCTCGCCTCCAGCGCCACAGCCCGCACCGGCCGGGCGGGCGGCACGCCGAGCGCACTGTGGTGGCCGATCATGTCGCCCGGGCCGTGCACGTCGAGCACCGTGCAGTTGCCCGCGACCACCCGTGCGTACCCGTCGAGCAGCACGGCCACCTGATCGGCGACCAGCCCCTCGCCCTCCCATCCGATGACCTCACCGGCGATGACCGGCCGGACCTGCCCGGCCCGCCGTAGCACCTGCTCCCCGGCGGGCCCGAGCAGCGCCATCAGGGACCCGGGCAGCCAGTGCGCCCCGGCGGCCGGGCTCGGCAGCCCGGCACCGGCCATGCTCTCCATCTCGGGCGGCATGGCGGTCACGGCGTGCCCCCGGCGGGGGCAGGAACACGATCGTCCATCCAGGACACCTCCGCTCGGTGCTGCTGCTCGGCGGGACACCACCGTAGGCCGGCCGCCGGCCCGGCGGGGAGTTCGCGGCCTGAGCTGCGGCTCCGCCCCCGGGTACCAGCTGGGTCTGTGTCAGCGGGCACACAACCAGGCGCCGGCCCTCCTACCATCCCCGATCCCTTTCCTCTCGCCCCTCCCGCCGCAGGCCACGCTCCTGGCCGGGCTGGAAAGGCTCGGGCAGCGTGAGCCCTTCCTCCCGGGCGAGGCGGAGCCGGTGCGCCGCCGAACTCAGGTCACGGTCGGTCCGGTACCACCCGCGCGGGGCGACGGCTCCGCCGCCAGCTTCCCGGATCTCCTGCACGTCCCCGGCGATGGCCCGCTCGACGGCAGGGAAACCGGGATAGGCGTTCAGTTCCGGCTGCTCGGCCCGGGTCTTGCCGATCAGCTCCGCCCAGCCCTCCAGCCAGTACTCCGTTCCGCCGTGCGGGCTGAACGTCCGGAGTGGACCGCCGAGGCCGAGCTTGGCGATGTTCGGGCAGTGCTCCAGCGCGCGATGGAAGTCCCGCGCCTGCCACGTGCAGAACGATCCCAGGTAGTAGAGATCGAACGGATCCTTGAACCTGTGCTGTCCG
Source organism: Longispora albida DSM 44784 (assembly GCF_000379825.1). Lineage (GTDB taxonomy): Bacteria > Actinomycetota > Actinomycetes > Mycobacteriales > Micromonosporaceae > Longispora > Longispora albida. Next base: position 341,698 of record NZ_KB903814.1, on the reverse strand, counting down.
GCGCTCGCGCACAGCGCCAGCTTCTCGGCGTACTGATCCGCGAGCGGCGTCATCATCGGCAGGTACTCGCAGTCGACCCCGAGCAGGCCGGCCGGCACCGGAGGCCGGTACGCGCGATCGGGCTCCCCGCGCAGGGTGAGCACCTCGGGTGCGCCCAGGTCGAGCCGTACCCGCCGGGACCGCAGGACCCGCGTGTCGGGCACCGAGGCCGCGCCCCGCTGGACCGGGACCATCCGGTAGCCGGCGCTGACCCGCCGATCCCGTTCGAGCCGCTGGACCTTCCCGTCGAGTTCCAGCTGGACGAGGCCGGCCAGCCCGGGCGCGCCGTCGAGCCGGTGTGCCACGTCCATCAGGGTGTCGAGGTGGTCGTCCCGGTTCCCGGGCAGATCGGTGGCGACCATGTCGACGTCCTGCGCCTTGCGGGCCAGCACGTACCGCGCGTCGACCTTCCTGGTGTCGATGGGGATCACCCCGCCCGGGTGTTCCGGGCCGGCCCTGCACGGCAGGACGAAGGAACCCCGGTGCAGCCACGGGCAGTCCAGGAGGGACTCCACCCGCATCGCGAGGTCGGTCTGGACGAGGTGGTCGAGGAACCTGAACTCCCCGTACGCCGCCGGGAGGTCGAGCGACCAGATCTTCTCCGTGAGTTCGTGAACGGTGCGGGATTCCTGGCGGATCGCCTCACCGAGGGGTGTGCTGGGGCCGGACACTGGCCTGGTCCCGGCTCACTCGGCCAGGCCGGCCACGAACGCCGGCAGCTTCTGCTGCCAGCGCGTCGGCTCGGGGAGCCCGCTGAGGTACCGGTGGAGATCGCGCAGCACCCGGTCGCGGCTCGTCCGGCGGATCATCGACAGGGCGAGGCTCTCCACGTTGCCGGGATCCCAGCCGATCGCCTCGTCGCACAGCGTCCGGCCGATCCCCGTCACCGGCAGGCCCTCGATCCGGGTCCAGTCGTCCCGGCCGATCGGCTCGTCGTAGATCACCACATCCTGTACCGGGTGGCTCAGCCCGCCCGGCACGATGAACTCGGCGCGCACGCCCCGGCCACCGTCCTGGTAGAGCTCGGCGGCCGAGGCGCGGCAGGCCACCCCGCCGGGCAGGCTCCGGTCCCGGAGCGGCCGGGCCGGGTCGAGGCTGAGCCAGGCGGCGAGCAGCCAGGGATGCTGGTGCCGGGCGCCGGCCCGGATCCGGTACACCTCGGCGAAGCCGATCACCCGTTCCGCGAGCTGGGCGTCCAGCAGCGCCTCGATGTCGGCTGCCCCGGCACCGGCGCCCTCCGCCTGCGACGCGGTGAACTGGCCGAACTGCTCCTCGGCGAGCACCGCCAGCGCCTGATACCTGGCCAGGTCCAGCATCGCCGGGCTGTCACCTGCCGCCGGGACGACGATCGGCCGCCGCGGCTGGGCGCCGGGGTCCCCTGTGCGTTCCGTCATCGGTACCGCCTCCAAACTATCTAAATCAGACAATTATCGGCAAAAGCATGAACTGATCGCCAGAGCTGGACGCCGGACGCCGGCGCTGGCAGCCGGGGCTCCCGCCGCGCCAGACGATGCGCGAAAACCTCCGGCCGAACCCGCAAAAAGTTGTGCCATCGCGGGCGGGCCATGTGGACGGACCGAGACAGAAGGCCCCTGAGCTGGGAAGACGCGGCCGCCGCGCCCGGGAATCCCATCGGAATCACTACCGCTGGTGGTATTGCGCGTCGGACATCCACGGCGATCGCCCGCCCGGATCTGGCGGCTGTGGCGTCGTCTGCGGGGCTGGCGGGGCTGACTGCTCGGCCGCGTCGAGCACGTCGCGCTGCTCGGACCACAGCCGGGCGTACCCGGCGATCGTGTCCGCCCCGGGCGGCGCGACGGAGACCGGCCGAGGCCGGTGCTCGCCCTGCTGGAGGCACCGCCGTAGCCGCGACTCGGCCCCGAGCAGCCGCCCCAGTACCCGGTCGAGCCGGTCGTGCCACTCGGCACCGGCGCCGGGCCGGGCCGAAGGGTTCCGGTACGCCGCCCGCCACGCCGCGTGCAGCGCGAGCAGTTCCTCCACTGTGTCCGGATGCCGGTACCAGCAGGGCGGCAGCGTGCAGTACCGTCCGAGCACCCGCGCGCCCCACCCGGCCAGCCCCGCCAGCATCCGGCCCGCCTCCTCGGGGGTGGCGTCGAACCAGGACACCGGGGGAGCGGAGGCCGGCCCCGTCATCAGGGCGACCATCTCGGCGACAGTGCTGGAGAGCATCCCGAGCTGCCGTTCGGCCTCCGTGAGCCGCTCGGCCTCGGTACGGTGCTGCGCGTACCCGGCGCTGTGCTCGCTCATGCCGCGTCCGAGCCGATCCGCCGGGAGATCGAGCGTTCCCGGGGAGCTGCGGCTGCCTGGGCGCGCCGGGCGGCGAGTTCCGCGCGTTTCCGGTCCCGGCGGGCGTCCTTCCGGCCCCAGATCATCGGCACCTGCCCGACAACCGCCGGAAGACTGCCCCGGAGCACCAGCGCCGAGAACTCGGGTAACAGCCGGATGTCCTCGGGCGGCATGATGCGCACGGACCGCACGCTCGTCGTGACCCGCCCGTCATCCGAAGTGGACTCGACGGGCTCGTCGCGCTCCCCGCACAGCCGGGAGAAGGCTTCGAGGTCGTTCTCGTCGAGGATGTTGCCGTAGATCAGGACGGCTCCGGCGTTGCCCCAGATCGTCCGGCCGCCGTCCTGACCCCACTTCACGTACAGCTGCGAGCGCGACTGGAACGCCAGGTGCAGCGGCATGCCGCGCCCGCCGCCGTCGGAGGTCCACCGCTGGAGCGGTACCGGGCAGATGTTCGCGCACTCGTCCAGCACGAAGGTGCAGGGCGGATCGAGCCGGCCCTCCTCGCCGGTCCGCGAGGCGATCTTCTTCGCCTCGTACCAGAGGAAGTCGACGAGCGCGGCGAACAGCGGGGCGACCGAGACGCCGTCGCCGTCGCTGAGCAGGTACAAGGTTCCGCGTAGTTCGAGAAAGGCCTCGACGTTGAAGTCGCCGCCGGGTGAGGGCAGCACGACCGCCTGGAGCGCCGGATCCTTGAGCCATTCCAGCGCTGGCATCACCGTGGTCGTGATCGACGACTGGGTCCGGCCGCTCGTCCGCTCCGCGAAGTGCCCGAAGTCGTGCATCCACGCCTCACCGCCCCGCGACCGGGCCAGGAGCCCGCGCACGGTCTCCACGTGCCGCGCGGGATCGGACACCCAGGCCAGCACGTCCAGCATCGAGCGGTGGTCGAGCGCGGCGGCGTGCAGGAACTGGCTCAGCGCCCGCACACCCTGCGACGTCCAGAACCCGGTCTCACCGATGCTCTCGCTCGCTGGCGCCCCGCCCATCATGGACACGGCCCTGCGGTGCGCGATCATGGGATCGTCACACCCGGTCAGGGGATTCCAGCAGAACGTTCCCGTGTACCGGCTGCCGCCCATGCCCTCCGGATTGAAGATGGCGACGGGGCCGGCCAGCCGCCGCGAGTCGATGGTCTTCACGACCACGTCCACCTTGGTACTCGTCACGACCACAGCGCCAGGCGCGTCCACGACGTGACAGCACAGCTCGCCCGTCTTCCCGCCCCGTGGCGGCGAGATCCGGATGGTGACCTGTTCCAGGCTCGCGTACACCGACAGCAGCCAGCCGGCCTTCACCAGCCGGACGGCGTACTCCCGCATCGGAGCCGTCCACCGCCGCCAGAACCCGAACGACGGCCGCAGCGCCCGGGCCTTGTGCCGGTGGATCCACCACCAGCCGGCGTGCCGGTACACCTGCAGCCGCGTCGCGAACCCGCCGTTGCGGGCCGCCTGCGCCCGCAACCGCGCCAGCTTCCCGACCGGCGTGTACCGCCACCGCAGCCAGCTGCCGGACATCCACACGGCACAGAGCGCGGACACGCCGGCCAGCACCCGGTACGCCACCGGCAGGACGGCGTCCGCGGCCGGCCAGCCGGGAGCGTCGGCCACCGCCGTGTACGACACACCCAGCAGCACGACACCAGCCGCCCCGGCGAGCACGGCACCGAGCGGGCTGCGGGTCTTGTGAGCCGAGGACACGAGATCGCCCCTCCTCCCGTCACAGGCCGTTCCCCTTGCCTGACACAACGGTATTGGCGAGGGTCTATACGTGTCATCGGCTAGGCGTCACTCCGCGGTGCGCGCTTCGCAAATAGTGAAAGAAGTGGATGCTCGCCCAGCTCGGGCGCCCGCCGTCCCGCCTGAGTGAATCCCGCCAGGCCCCCGCCATCCATGCCCATGCCCCGACTCTTGCACGCACCGACACCCATCAATGCGTCATCTGCCGCGCAACCCCACGCCCAGCCCCTCACCACCCAGGCCACCACCCGCCGCGCCGGCTCCGCACCCGCCGCCGTACATGAACCAGCCCCGGATGCACCCCGCAACCCTCCGCCACCCACCCCGACCGCCGGCCCAGCCCCGGAACCACGGCCACCGCAGCCTCCGCCGACGTGTACGTCAGGAACCCGGCCGCGCACATCCCGCACACCCTCCGCACCGCACACCCCTTCCGTCCAGCAGCGAGGCGCCCCGCCCAAGGAACCTGAACACCCCACGGCCGCAGGTACCGGAAACCGGGGCTGGCGATGAACGGGACGCCCACGTCCGAGCCTCGCCTGCTGGGCCGGTTTGTGATAGATGACAGGTATGGACACGAAGGGACACGGATAGTGTCCGAAAGAGCCCGAGAGCAGTTTCAGCCCAACCTCGTTCTCGTGAGCCATCGCCATCGAAAGGGCTGGACCTCAAGAAGGCAGGCCGCCCGTGAACTGCGCCGGCTGGGGGTAGCGCGGGGCCTGCGCGGTATGCCCACCCTGGAAGCCATCGAGAAGGCGCTCTATCGTCACGAGACCGGCCGCGCTGCTGTGGCGGACCCGATCTATCGCGAGCTGTACTGCATGGCCTACGAGACGACCGAGCATGTCCTTTTCGGAGTTCTCGGGAGCGAGCCACCGGCTGACGGCAACCTCGTCGTTCGCAGCCACAAGTTCATCCCGGCCTTCGTCGGCCCCGAAGCTGTAGCAGCGCTGGAAGCACGGCACGAATGTGAAGCCGCGCCACATCAGTGGCTGGACTGCAAGTCGGCCTTGGCGGACCACCCGGAAGGGCCGTGCCGGCTCTATGCCTGGCCCTTCGGCGTTGTCATGTACCACCTGGTGGAAAGCCGGTCAGCCCCGAACCTGGCGGCACTCGCGATCTGGCGGAGGGCCTCCTATCGCTCCGACCTCGCCTGGGCGGCTGGCGATCTGCGAATGCGGCTGCGCACGCAGGACGTCACCGCTGCCTACGTCCTGGGAGCCTTCTGGGTTGTGCAGCCCGGCTGGCCCGCGGAGTCGGCTGAGGACTCGATGCGGATCCTGTGCACACCCAAGGTTCTTCTCGGCAGGGAGGGCGCAGCAACAGACGATGCCGTTGCGCACGCTGAGCTGGTTGAGCGCAGGTTGCTGGCCGCGGGGTACTCGCCCGCTGACGTGACACCGTTCGGCGTCGCGGGCGTCTCATCCGCGTACGCCTCGTGGTCAGGCGTCGTCTACCAGCCACATGCCGGCCAGCGGGCGCTGCTGGAGCAGGACCTGGTCACCTGCGAACTGGCCGTCCAAGCTGTCTGGGCATATTGCCGGCACATCAATCAGCAGGCCGAGGCTGGCGATGACCCAGCGGTCCCGGGAGCATACGGCTGGCGTTTCCTGCGTGGCGTACGGTCACGCCTGACGAACCCCAGGCCCCAGGAAAGCGGCCAGCACAGGCTCATGAGGAACGCGATCGTGACGACCAGCGATCTTCCAGGGTGTCTTGACCACGCAATAACGACTCTTCGCGATGTGGGTGCCTGATGGCTCAGCCAGCCGAGCAACGATCAGTCCTCGTTGTTGTCGACATGCAAAACGGCTTCGTGCGAACCCAGTCCCACCATGTGGTTCCACGGGTGGCTGCGCTTGCCGGAGCGTGGCTCGACGGCGGGGGTGACGTGGTCTTCACCCGGTATCTCAACCATCCCGGCAGCCCTTTCGAACGGATCATCGGCTGGACGAGGCTCCAGCACCCGCCAGAGACCGACATCGTGGATGGTCTGGCCCAGTACGTTGCGAAAGCAGTGGCTGTGCTGGACAAGCCGATCTACAGCACCTTTACCCCGGAAGGACGGGCACTGTTCGCGGCGCACGGCTGGAACCAGGTTTTCGTCTGCGGCATAGCGACGGAGAGCTGTGTGCTGAAGACAGCCGTGGACGCGTTCGAGGCCGACCTCACGCCGTGGGTTGTCAGCGACGCGGTGGCCAGTCACGCCGGCGAAGAGGCGCACAACGCAGGTCTGCTCGTACTGGGCCGGTTCATCGGAAAGGCCCAGATCATCTCCGCGAGTCAGGCGCTAGCCAGAGCGGGAATAGAGGCTGCTGAGATGACTACGTAAGGTGGCGAGGCTTGCCCCGCTGGCCACGCCCGGGGAAGCGGTGTGGCCAGCGGGCTGGGGGTTAGCTCTGTTCGACCTTGTTCGCTCGGAACAGGTTCTCGCCGTAGACCTGGCTGACCGACGTGCGGGGTACGCAGACCACGTCGCCGTAGTAGGCCTCGCGCCAGAAGTAGCCCTCGGTGCAGTACCTGCTGCCGGGGAGCCAGCGGCTGGCCGCTGTCGCGTTCTGCTGGCTGACCTCGGCGCGGCGGCCGGGTGTGACGCACACGTAGTCGGTGAGGCTGGCCTCGCGCCACACGTAACCACTCTTGCAGGTGTTCGGCCCGTACAGCGTCACGGCCTGGGACTTCGTCGTGATGGACACCCTCGCCGACGGCCCGTCGATCCCGTCCACGTTGATCCGGACGTACGTGTTGTCGACCAGGGTGGCCGGCGGGCGTCCCGAAACACCGTTCTGCCGGATGAGCGTGGACGTGTTGTTCTGGATCTCGTGGATGAGCACGACGTCGTTCGGGATACCCGAGTCGTAGTAGTTCCGTGCTTTGCTCCGGAATTCCACTGTGTAGTAGTGTGCCGGGTCCGAGGCGCTGATCGGGACGCGGACCAGGACGGGCGGGTTGCCTGCGGGGCTGCCCAGCCAGCTGAGCGTCACGGTGCCCGTCGCCGGGCCGCCCGCGCCGAAGCTGAGGATCCGGTCACGCGCGATCCAGCCGAACTTGTCGCGGTGGAAGGCGTTCAGCCCCGCCGGTGCCGGGCTGAGGTAGTGGCCGCCCACCAGGTAAGGGCTGGTGCCCAGGGTGTCCCAGGGGTTGTCGCCCTCGCCCCAGTTGTTCCACCAGGTCGAGTGGTTGGACCACGCGCTGTCGAGGCCCAGGGCCCTCAGCGATTCCCTGGCGAGGAATCCCAGGTTCAGGACGCTGGGGGTGACCAGCACACCGCGCAGGTAGGGGTCGTTGTCGGTGCCGTAGTCGCCGACCTCGACGTTGTAGACCGACATCACGTGATGGGCACCGGTCCGGTAGAAGCCCGCGGCCTCCGCCGCGTCCCGGCAGGCATTGATTTTCGCGGTACGGGTGGGCAGCGCCGTGATCTCCGCCCGGGTCATGGGCACCGTGTACCAGCCGCCCAGGACCGAAGCGGCCCCGTAGCCGTACGCCCCGCCGGACATCGTCCCGAGGTACTCGCCGAGGCCGTAGCCGCTGTTCCCCAGCAGCGCCGACAGGTACTCCTTCGCCCGTGGCTCGGACGCGTCGTCGGATGCCTTGCACAGGGCCACGGAGAAGGGCTGGTCCATGAAGGACGCGGTCTGGAACGGAACGGCCCCGGCGGGGGTACCGGAAAAGACTGCCAGGACCACCACGGCCGCTGTGAGCAAGCGTCTGAACATGCGGGGTCTCACGCGACACGCTCGGCGCGGCGCAGGTTGTCGTCCCATGCCTGGCTGCGGACGGCAGGCGCGACGCAGACGTTGTCGCCGGCGAAGGCCTCACGCCACACATAGCCGGGCTCACACCACGCCGAGCCCGGCACGTGCCGGCTGGGAGCCGCCCGGTTGTCGGCCGCGGTCTGGTCGCGGGTGGCCCACGTGACGCAGACGTAGTCGTACGAGTCGGCCTCACGCCACACGTATCCGGCCTGGCAGCCGTTCGGCCCGGAGACGCTCACGGCCGCCGAGGTGGTCGTGATGGACACCGAGGCCGTGTCACCGGACGTGCCGAGCACCCGGATCCTGACCTGCGCGTTGTTCACCTCGTTGACCGGCGGCTTGCCGGGCACGCCGATCCATTTCAGCAGGTACGGCGAAGTGCCCTTGATCTCGTGGATCAGCACCTGGTCGGCGGGGATGCCCTGATCCCAGCCGGTCTTCTTCCGGTACTCGATCGTGTAGTAGTGCCCGGGGTCGGCGGCGCTGATCGGCACCCTGACCATGACCGGGTTCGTGCCCCACTGGTTGGGGTCGCCGAGGCGGCTGAGCGTGACGGTGCCGGAGGCCGGGCCGTTCGCGCCGAAGGTGTGCACCCGGTGACGGGGCAGCCAGCCGAGCTTGTCGCGGTGGAAGGCGCTCATGCCGACCGGAGCCGGCAGCCAGCGCACGTCCCGGCGGCCGTACTTGTTGTCGCCCATCGGGTCCCACGCGTTGTCGTACTCGCCCCAGCCGGCCCAGTCGGCCACCCGGACACTCGTGTCGTTCGACCACGCGTGGTCGAGCCCGAGCGAGTGCAGCATCTCGTGCGCGGCGAAGGCCTGGTTGTAGTACCCCGGGCCCATCAGCACGCCGTTGTGCCAGCCCACGTCGCCGACGTCCACGTTGTACACCGCGACGACCTTGTGGTGCCCGGGAATGGCGTATCCGCCGAGCCTGGCGGTCTCCATGCAGTGCATGATCTTCTGCCACCGGTCGGGGATCGCCGCCAGCTGGGCCTTCGTCTTCGTGGACTGGAACCAGCCCCGCACCGCGGAGCCGGAACTCGCCGAGATGTCGAGCCTGCCACCGGACTGGTCGTAGAGGTAGTCGGCCACTCCGCTGGTACCCCGGTTGATCAGCATGTCCGCCATCGCGGCCTGGCTGCGCGGCTCGTAGCGCGGGCTGTCGGCGGCCTTGCACATCACCACCGAGAACGGCGCTCCGGTGTGCATCCCGCTCCGGAACTCCAGTGCCTGGGCCGGCCCGCCCGGCAGCGCGGCCAGCGGGGCGGCCAGCAGGGCGGCGGCAGCCAGAATCAGACGTCTTCGCACAGGTTCTCCTCAGGACGTGTCGTCAAGCAGAAGAGGTGAGAATGCCCCGCGACCCCGGTGTCCCAACATCAGGGAAACCCCGCTACTTTGGTGCGTCCACAGCCAGCGCCGGCCCGGAGGTACCCATGCGTGAGCCAGCTCAGCTAGCTGGGAGGGAACGCGAGACCACCGCGCTCCGGGCCGCGATCGCCCGCCTCGCGACGGGCCAGCCCGGGCTGGTCACCGTCACCGGCGACCCGGGGATCGGCAAGACCCGGCTGCTGGGCGTGCTCCGCGCCGAGGCCGCAGCCGCTGGCGTCACCGTCCTCAGCGGACGCGCATCGGAACTCGGCCGTGACCTGGCGTTCGGCCCGGTCGTGATGGCGCTCGGTGACCTGGCCGAAGCCTGCGCGGGGCGCTTCGGCGAGGCGACCGCCGGACTGCTGGCTGGCGTCTTCCCCGGGCTGGCCGCAGCGCCGGCCGGAGTCGGGGCGCTCGACCGGTACCGGATCTACCGGGCCGTGCGGGGGCTGCTGGCCGAGGTGACCCCGGCCGGCGGGGCGGTGCTGGTGCTCGACGACGTGCACTGGGCGGACGAGGGCACCGTCGAGCTGGTCGCGTACCTGCTGAGCCATCCGCTCCCGGCACCGCTGCTGATCGCACTCGCGTACCGGCCCCGGCAGGCCCCGGCCCGGCTCCTCGCCGCGCTGGCCCGCGTGACCACGGACCTGGGTACCGAGCACATCGAACTCGCCCCGCTCTCACCGTTGGAGGCCGGAGCGCTGGTCCCCGGCCAGCTGACCCGCCTCCGCCGCGACGCCCTGTACGAAGCCAGCGGCGGCAACCCGTTCTACCTGACGACCCTGGCGGCGATGGCGCGGTACGAACCGGCGCCGGGTGCCGGTGACATGCCGGCCGCCGTACGTGGCGCGCTGCTGGCCGAAGCTCAGCTGCTGTCGCCGCAGGCCCTCGGCATGGCCCGGTGCGCGGCCGTGATCGGTGACCAGATCCGCCCGGCACTGCTGACCACGCTGACCGGGCTCCCAGCTGCCGGAGCGGCCTCCGCCCTCCAGGAACTCCTCGACGCCGACCTGCTCCGCACCGAGGGCCCGGCCCTCGTGTTCCGCCATCCGCTCGTCCGCCAGGTCATCTACGACACCGCCCCCGCCACGTCCACTATGGAGCAGCACGCCGCACTGGCCCGCCTTCTCGCCGAGCAGGGCGCACCGGCCGCGTTGCGTGCGCCGCACGTGACCCGTTCCGCCGTGCCCGGCGATACCGGAGCGGCGGACGTGCTGCTCCAGGCCGCACTGGCCATTATGGACACTGTTCCGGCCACGGCTGCACACTGGCTGGACGCCGCCCTCGGCCTGCTCCCCGCCGGTGACCCGTCCGCTGCCCGCCTGATCCTTCTCCGCGCCCGGGCCCTGGCTTTCAGCGGCCAGCTCCACCAGGCACACGACCTCGTCCTCCGCCTGCTCGGCGGCGGCGACGTCCCCGGTGCCGTGCGGCTCGAAGCCGCGACGCTGTACTCGCTCGTCCAGCGCCTCCTCGGCCGGCACGAAGCGGCCCACGCCGTCCTCGCCGCCGAAGCCCAGCGCCACGATGCCGAGGCCGGCCCGAGCCCGGCCGGGCTGTGGCTGGAACTCGCCCGGTGCTGCTTCCAGCTGGCCGACATCCCCGGCGTGTACCACTGGTCGGGCCTGGTCCGCGCGACCGCCCAGTCCACGGGTGACGTCGCGCTCGGCCTGGCCACCGACGCGCTCATGGTGATCGGAGCCTCGTACGCTGGCGACCTGCCCACCGCGCGCGCCGTCCTGGACCGGGCCGCAGCAGCTCTCGACCAGCTCACCGACCAGCAGGTCAGCGACCGGCTGGAGGGCCTGGTCTGGCTGGCGTGGGCCGAGCAGGTCCTCGAACGACCGCACGACGCCCAGCGGCACCTCGGCCGGGGGCTGCGGCTGTCCAGGTCCAGCGGCCAGATCCACTACCTGGCCGACCTGCTGACCTTCCAGGCCAGCGTCTCGTACTGGCGCGGCCAGCTCGGTGAGGCCGGCGCGCACGCTGACGACGCCGCCGAGCTGGCAGAACTTCTCGACAGCGACGAACTGCGGCTGCACGCGCTCGTCGTGCTGTGCGAGGTGGCCTTCGCCCGGGGCGAGCCGGCCCCGCTCCGGGACCTGGCCGCGCGGATCGAGGCGCTCACCTCCGGCGGCCGCAGCGTCGACCGGCTCGCCCGTGGGGTCGCCGCCTCCGCCCGCGTCTTCGCCGGCGAACCCGCGACCGGCCTGGCCATGCTCGTCGACGCCGGCGGCCCGGACCTGGCCGGCCTGCCCGGTGGAGCGGGCCCGGCCTGGTTGTGGATCGCCGTCGAGGCCTCCCTGGCCCTGGGCCGCCCAGCCGAGGCCACATACTTCGCCGAGCACGCCGCCAAGCGGGCAGCGGCCATCGGCCTGCCAGGGCAGCAGGGGTTCGCGCTGCTCAGCCAGGGCCGGGTCCACCAGGTGGCCGGCGAGCACGCCGAAGCACTGTCCACTCTGGAGGAAGCAGCGGCCAGCTTCACCACGGCCGGGATGGCCCACTTCGCCGCCCGGGCCCAGCTCGAAGCCGCCCGGGTCCTCACCGCGCTCGGCCGCCACGAGGCGGCGCTCACCGCACTGGCCTCCGCCAGCGCCCTCGCCGCACCCTCCGGCCCGACGGCACTGCTGCGGTCGATCCGGCAGGAACAACGGCGGACCGGTCCCAGGGGCCGCCGGAGCACCACGGCACTGTCGGAACGCGAGCAGCGCATCGCTGAGCTCGTCGCCGCAGGGCACAGCAACCGGGCGATCGCCGAGGCGCTGTTCCTCAGCCCGAAGACCGTCGAAACCCACCTGACCCGGGTCTTCGCGAAGCTGAGCATCACGTCCCGCGCCGCTGTCGGCAGCGCCCTTTCCGGGTGTACCGGCTGAGGCAGCCTCAGCTCACATCAGCGGGCATGTCATGCGGTGTACCGGGCCGGGTGAGCGCCCGGATCAGCTCGGCGTGATCCGGGTAGGCGGCCGTCAGCAGTTCCCGGCTGCCGCCCTCGAAGTCCGCGGGTACGAAACCGGGTGCCATCGTCGTCCCGCACAGCGCCCACCGGCTGCCCGGCGTCACCCGCGCGCCCATCCACGTACCGGCAGGCACGACCACCTGCACTGTCCGCCCGCCGAGGACGACGACGCGGCCGCCGTCCGGCCCGAGCAGGAGCAGCTGTACCGGGTCGCCACGATAGAAGTGCCACACCTCGTCGATGGGCAGCCGGTGCAGCGCGGAGAAGTCGCCGGCCGCGAGCAGCAGCAGGATCGCTGACCCGGCCGGGCGGCCGTCCTCGCCGGGCGGGCCGGCCCAGGTGCGGCGGTACAGGCCGCCCTCGACGGGCAGCGGGGACAGATCCAGTTCGGCGGCGAGCCGGGCGACCTCGGGATCGATCACCCGTGCAGCATAGAGGGCCGTGCCGTTTAGGCTGCGCATCATGCACATGCAGCTGATCAGCCTCCTGGTAGCGGAGTACGACCCGGCGATCGAGTTCTTCGTCGGGACGCTCGGGTTCGAGCTTGCCGAGGACTCCCCGTCGACGACCACCGAAGGCGGCAGGCCGAAGCGCTGGGTCGTCGTCCGCCCGCCCGGTGCCGAGACCGGCATCCTGCTCGCCCAGGCCGACGGTGAGCGACAGGCCGCAGCCGTCGGTGACCAGCACGGCGGCCGGGTCGGGTTCTTCCTCCGGGTCGACGACTTCGACGCGCACTACAGCCGGATGACCGAGGCCGGGGTGGAGTTCCTGGGGGAGCCGCGCAGCGAGCCCTACGGCCGCGTCGTGGTCTTCAGGGACATCGCGGGCAACAAGTGGGACCTGCTCGGTACGTGAGGCCGGTGGTCACGCCTGCTTGGCCGCGCTGACCAGGGCGTCGATCGTGGCCCGGATCGCCGGGACCCGGATCATGTCCGGCCAGGTGAACAGGGCCACGTGCCGCTGCGGGGCCGAGTCGACGGACACGGACACGACCGCCGGGTGCAGCAGGAACGAGAAGGCCAGCCGGGGGACCAGCGCCACGCCCAGCCCTGCGGCGACCAGGCTCTGGATCGCCATGTTGTCGTCCGTCGCGCAGGCGATGTCGGGGGTGAATCCGGCCTCGGTACAGGCGTGGACGACGGTGACGCTGCACTTCGGGCAGCCGGTGATCCAGCGCTCGGCTGCCAGCTCGGCGAGGCGGACGGACCCGCGGCCGGCCAGCGCGTGCGTGGCGGGCAGGAGCAGCGCGAGCGGTTCGTCGAGCAGGTGCACGCGGAGCATGTCGCCGATCGATGCGTCCTCGGCCTCCCCGTCGTACGTGAACCCGATCGCGAGGTCACAGTCGGCCCGGCGGAGGACGTCGAAGGAGTCCGGCGGCTCCATCTCGATGAGTTCGAGGCGGATCCGGGGCCGCCTGGCGGCCAGGGCCGCTGCGGCCGCCGGTACGAGAGAGGCATTGGCGCTGGGGAACGCGCAGACCCGCACCGTGCTGAAGTCGAGAGCGGCGACGGCTTGGACGCGCTGGCGGGTCTGGGCCAGCTCGTCGAGGATCGCCATGCCGCGCTCGGCCAGGATCCGGCCGGCCTCGGTGAGCTTGAGCCCGCGCCCGGCCCGGAGGAACAGCGGCCCGCCGATGCTGCGTTCGAGCGCCCGCATCTGCTGGCTGATCGCCGGCTGGCTGAGATGCAGCTCACGGGCTGCCGCCGAGAACGACCCGGCCCGCACGACCGTGGCGAACATGGCGAGCTGGCGGGTATCAAGCATGCCCCGAACGATAATCAGAACTTTGAGATAGGCAAGGGAGGGTGCCCTTCCGGCTTCCGGCGGCACCCGTCACCATGAGTTCGTGGCTGCTGACTATCTGCGTGAGGTTCCGTTCATGGGCCTGGCCCTCGTGCTGGCCGAGGCGAAGAAGCTCGGGTTCGGACCCGGCGATCCCTCGTGGATCAACCTGGGCAACGGGCAGCCGGAGAGCGGCGCGCTGCCCGGCAGCCCCGAGCGGATCTCCGCCGTCAGCCTGGAAGCCGCCGACCACGCCTACGGGCCGATGAGCGGCACGCCCGAGCTGCGCGAAGCCGTCGCAGCCCACTACCGGCGGCTGTACGGCACGCCGTACCAGGCCGAGAACGTCGCCATCGTGCAGGGCGGCCGGCTCGCGCTGAGCAGGGTTTTCGCCGCGCTCGGCACCATCAACACCGGGTACCTGCTGCCCGACTACTCCGCCTACGAGGACCTCTTCGGCGGGCAGCTCAGCCGGGTCACCCCGATCCCGATCCGCACCAACCCCAAGGACGGATTCCGGCCAGACCCGGCCGAGCTGGGCCGCGTGATGACCGACGCCGGCCTCGGTGCCCTGCTGATGTCGAACCCGCAGAACCCGACCGGTGCCGTCCTGACCGGACCGGCGATGGCCGAGCTGGTCGCCCGCGCCCGCGAGGCCGGCTGCGCGCTCCTCCTCGACGAGTTCTACAGCCACTTCGTCTACCCGCCGCTGTCCGGCCCGGTCAGCGCCGCCCAGCACGTGACGGACGTCAACGCCGACCAGGTCCTGATCTTCGACGGCCTCACCAAGAACTTCCGGTACCCGGGCTGGCGCGTCGCCTGGGTCCTCGGCCCAGCCGTTGCCATCGCGACCCTCGACCGGGTCGGGGCCTTCCTCGACGGCGGGCCGTCGCTGCTCGCCCAGCGGGCGGCGCTCCGCGCACTCGAACCCGGCTACGCCGACCAGGAGACCGCCGCCACCCGGGCGGAGTTCGCCCGCAAGCGCGACCTGACGATCAGTGCCCTCCGCCGGATGGGCGTCCGGATCGACACCGAACCCCAGGGCACCTTCTACGTCTGGGGCAGCCTGGCCGACCTGCCGGCCCCGCTCGACACCGGCGAAGGGTTCTTCCGGGCCGCCCTCCAGCACAAGGTCATCACGGTCCCCGGCGAACTGTTCGACATCGACCCGGGACGCCGCCGCCAGGGCCCCAGGTGGTATGGGCAGTGGATGCGCTTCTCCTACGGCCCTTCTCACGAGACGGTCACGGAAGGCCTGGACCGCCTCGCCGCGATGGTCGCCGAGGCGTCCTGACGGCGAGCCGCGTACCTCAGGCATGATGGCCGGATGGCAGCAGCCGATTCCACTGTGGAAGTCCGCCGGGTAGTCGTGGATGGCGCGAGCCTCCATGTCACGGTGAGCCGTGGCCGTCATCGAACGCCCGGGCCGGCCCTGGTCGCCCTGCACGGTGGCCCGGGCATCGACGGCTCCGGCCTGCGCCTGACACTGGCCCCGCTGGCGGATGCCGCGGATGTCGTGGTGCCCGACCAGCGCGGCCACGGTGCCAGCGACCTGAGCACACCGGACCGGTGGAATCTCGACGACTGGGCCGACGACCTCGCCGCCGTCATCGACGACCTGGGGCTGCGCCGGCCGGTCGTGCTGGGCGTGTCGTTCGGCGGCTGGGTGGCCATCCGGCACGCTGCCCGCCACCCCGGTCAGCCGGCGGGCCTGATCGTCGCCGCGATGACGGCCCGGCTGCCCACAGTGGAGCAGGTAGCCGCCCGGATGGGCAGCCTGGCCGGCCCCGCTGCCCGTGAAGCCTGGCTTCGTGACCACAGCCAGCCCGATGCGGAGTCGGCTGCCGCTGTACGCGAGCACTGCCTGCCGTTGATGGCGCGGCGTGCGCCCAGCGCGGCTCTTGCCGCTGTCCGGGCCGCCCAGAGCTACAACCCGGCGGTCAACGAGCACTTCACCCCGAAGTTCCAGGAACTCGACCTCACGCCCGACCTGGGTACGGTCGCCTGCCCGGCCCTGGTCGTCACCGGGGCTCTCGACCCGCTGCTCACCCCGGAACTCGCCGCGGCGACCGCCAGCGCGTGCCCAG
The DNA here is from genome assembly GCF_000379825.1 of Longispora albida DSM 44784. Classification (GTDB taxonomy): domain Bacteria; phylum Actinomycetota; class Actinomycetes; order Mycobacteriales; family Micromonosporaceae; genus Longispora; species Longispora albida. Next base: position 325,663 of record NZ_KB903814.1, on the reverse strand, counting down.
CCGGTACCGGACGGCTGGTCACCATCCCCGGCGCCGCGCACGACCTGTTCGCCGACGCGCCGGATCTCGTACTCGACGAGGTCCGGCGCTTCGTGCTGGAGGTCGCCGCCGGCACCTGACCGGGCGGGGTCAGGCCGGGGAGGCGGCCGCGTGCCAGTCCGTGGCGAGGATCGCCATCACGATCTCGTCGGCGTACTCGCCCTCCCAGCACAGCGCGTCACGCAGCACGCCCTCGCGGACGAAGCCGGCCTTCTCGTAGGCCCGCTGGGCGCGGGGGTTGAACGAGTACACCCCGAGGGAGACGCGGTGCAGGCCGAGTACCTCGAAGGCGTAGCCGACGATCAGCCGGGTGGCCTCGGTGCCCAGGCCCCGGTTCTGGCCAGCTGGCAGCATGCCGATCCGGAAGCTGACCGAGTTGTTCTCCGGTGAGTACTCGTTGAGCACCACCTCACCCACGAAGGCGCCGGTAGCGGCCTCCACGATGGCCAGGTCGAGCCGGTCGGCGGTTCCGGCCCGGGAGCCGTACCACTTCTCAGCGAGTTCCAGGCTGGAGTCGGTGATCCGGCTGGCGGTGAGCCGGGCGCCTTCCTTGTCGTTCAGCATCTCGACGAGCGCTGGCGCGTCGGCGGCCGTGACCGGGCGGAGGATGACCCGGTCGCCGGTCAGGGTCGGCTTGGTGCGGAAGTCCGTCATCGGGTGAGGGTGCCATCCGGGCCGGCGCCGGAGAAAGTTGTTTACCGCATGCTCTCAGGCGGGCGGCCCGCAGAGGAACGAGCCGAGAGCCGCATGGAACCCGGCTGGCCCGTCCTGCGGGAGCGTGTGGTGGGTTGCGTCCGGCAGGGTCTCGATGCTGGCCTGGGGGAGGGCCCGGCGTGCTGCCGCCGCGAGCTTGGTGATGTCGTGCGAGCGGGTCTGCCCGGCCAGGAAGATCAGCACGGGCATGGTCACAGCCGCCAGATCCGCCGGCTTCGGCTGCTTGGGCATCACGATCTTCTGATCCGGTACCTGGTGGCCGAGCGCGTACACCTCGGCCCACGCCGCCCCCAGCTCCCGCCCGCCCGTCTCCCACGTCAGGAAACCGCGCACGCGTTCCGGGGACGGCCGGAGCATCATCGGCAGGGCGTGCAGCAGGTACCCGGGCCGGAAGCCGGTGAAGCACGTGCTCGGGTCGATCAGGGCGAGGCGGCTGACCCTGGCCGGGGCGTGCTGCGCGTAGCTGAGGGCGACCCACCCGCCGTACGAGTGCCCGGCCAGGCCGGCCGCCGGCACGCCGAGCGCGTCGAGCAGCTCGTCCAGCCAGGCCATCAGGTCTGCCCGGGTCCTGAGCGGCTGGCCGGACAGTGTGCTGCGGCCCGAGCCGATGATGTCGGGCGCGTACACCCGGCAGCCGCCGAGGCTGGCCACTGTGGAGTACCAGACGGTGGCTGTCGAGCCCCCGCCGTGCAGCAGCACCACGGGCGGCCCGCCGGCCGGGCCGGTGGCGAGCACGCGGGTGCTCCCGTACCGGGTGGGCACGTCCAGCTCCTCCGGTGCGGCCGGCCACTGGCGGAGCACGGCGTCGTAGGCGGTCGTGAAAGCGGTCGTCGTCATGGCCGGACCTCGCAGGGGTACGCGGATGGATGGGCGCTTGTCTCGATGATAAAGTATCTCGACAATCGAGATAATAACCAGGAGGGCCCGTGGAGAACCAAGACCCGGCCGGGATGCGCCTCGTCCACCTGCTCCGTGGCGTGTCCGTCGAGCTGACCCAGCGCGCCGCGGAGTTCGCCGCAGCCAACGGCCTGCACGCCACCGACGTCCGGGCGCTGATCTGCCTGCTCGACGCCGACCGGGCCGGGATCACCGCCACGCCCGGCTGGCTGGGCGAGCAGCTCGGCCTCAACTCGGCGTCGGTGACGGCCCTCGCCGACCGCCTGGAGAGGCTCGGCCACATCCGCCGCGAGCGCGACCCCGCTGACCGGCGCCGGGTCCTGCTCGGCGTCGAGCCGGCGGCCGTCGAGCTGGGCTGGTCGTTCTTCGGCCCGCTGATCGGCAGCCTGACCGGGGCGATGGCCGGTTTCTCCCCGGCGGAGCTGGACACGGCCGCCCGGTTCCTGACCGCGATGCGGGAGGCTGTCCAGCGGCGGGAAGGATCATGACGTAGCCTGCCGGGCATGGCACCCCTCTTCGCCAACTCCGGTTATGCCCGGTTCTGGACCGCCGAGACGATCTCCATGTTCGGCTCGTACATCACGACGGTCGCGCTGCCGTCGCTGGCGATCCTGACCCTGCACGCGACCGACGCGCAGGCCGGGCTGCTCAACGGGGCCCGCTGGGTGCCGTACCTGCTGTTCGGGCTGCTGGCCGGTGTGTTCGCCGACCGCTACCGCCGGCGGCCCATCCTGATCGGCAGCAACCTCGCCTCTTTCGTCCTGTGGGGCGCGGTGGCAGGCCTCGCGCTCGCCGGGCTGCTGAACATGTACGTGCTGATGGGGTTCATCGTGGTGATCGGGATGGCCGCGCTGCTCAACGACGCCGCGCACCAGGCATTCCTGCCGCGCCTCGTCCCGGCTGCCCAGCTCACCCCGGCCAACGCCCGGCTCCAGCTCAGCGGGTCGCTCGCCCAGACGACCGGCCCGTTCCTCGGCGGCTCGCTCGTGGCGGCGATCGGCGCGCCCTTCGCGATCCTGGCCGACGCGGTCAGCTACCTCGGCGCGGCCCTGCTGCTGATGACCGTCAAGGCCGAGGAGCCTGCCCCGCGGCGGGAGAACCGCAACCTGCGGGCCGAACTGGCCCAGGGACTGTCCTTTGTGTACCGCCACCCGCTGCTCGCACCCGTCGCGCTGACCCTGCACGCGCGTTTCCTCTTCGTGAGCGTGACGAGCACCGTGTTCACGCTGTTCGTGATGCGCGGCCTCAACCCGGGCATGTCCGAGGACGCGGCGGCGCTGGGGCTCGGCCTCGTCCTCGCGCTCGGCGGTGTGGGTGCCGTGGCCGGCAACGCGGTCTCCGCCCGGGTCACCCGGCTGGGCGCGGGCCGCGCGATGGTCCTGCAGCGCGTGGGTGAGGCCTGCTCCTGGGTCGTCATCCCGTTCGCCGTCGCCGGTACGGCCGGCTGGGTCGTGGCCGGGGCCGGCCAGTTCCTGGTGTGGTTCTTCCTGGGCGCGTCCGGCCCGGTGGAGATGGGCTGGCGGCAGGCCATCACCCCCGACCACCTCCAGGGCCGGGTGAACGCCACGATCCGGTCCCTCAACTGGGGCATGATCACGATCGGGGCGCCGATCGGCGGGCTGCTCGCCGAGCGGCTCGGGTACCGCCCGGCCCTCTGGGCCGGCATCGCCGGTGTCGTACTCGCCGCCATCGTGGCCGCCCTGTCGCCCATCCGCCGCGCCACCCTCCCCGAGCCGGCCGAGGCCACGACCGCCGCGTAGCCCGCACGGCCGGCCAGCCAGAGGTTTGACACGACCCGGCTGGTGGGTACGGCACTCACGTGCCCGCTGAGGGCTGGCCGGGCCGTACGGGCGAGGGGGCCGTACGGGCCGGTGACGTCACGAAGCTGGCCGAGGAGGCGATGGCGTGAAGCACACGACCGGCGACGAGCGCGGCCGGGACCACCAGGAGCAGCGCGCCGAGCGGATCGTGCAGGACCAGCCCGGCTCAGGGGCTCCGCACGGTGACAGCTCTGCCGGGTACGCCCACCGGCAGGGCGCCGATCGCAGGACAGCCGGCGACCCTTCTCCCGGCCAGCCGGACAGCCAGGATCCAGAAGCCACGGAAGCCTGAGCCGCGCGCGAGCTCGCCCGAATGCCGGACGGCGTCGTGAGGCATCACTAGATTCAAGGTATGGCGGGGTACTTCCGTTTTCCGACCGTGCACGGGGACACCGTCGTGTTCGCGTGTGAGGACGACCTGTGGACGGTCCCGGCGGACGGCGGCCGGGCGTGGCGGCTCACCGTCGGCGTCTCGGAAGCGAACTATCCCCGGTTGTCCGCCGACGGCTCGCTGATCGCGTTCACCGGCAGCGACGAGGGCCCGGCCGAGGTGTACGTGATGCCGGCCGCTGGCGGTGAGGCCCGCCGCCTGACCTTCCAGGGCGCGCGCTGCGCCGTGAACGGCTGGATGCCCGACGGCCGGATCGTCTACAGCTCCACGGCCGGGCACCCGCACCGCAGGCAGCGGCTGTTCGGCGTGCCGGCCGGCGGCGGCCTGCCAGCGCTCCTGCCGCACGGGCTGGCCAGCACCATCGCCTACGGCCCCGGCGGAGCCGTCGTCCTCGGCCGCAACACGGCTGACCCGGCCCGGTGGAAGCGGTACCGGGGCGGGACGGTCGGTGACCTGTGGATCGACCCGGACGGCGGGGGACAGTTCCGCAGGCTGGTGCAGATCGCCGGCAACCTGGCCGGCCCGTGCTGGATCGGGGACCGGATCTACTTCCTGTCCGACCACCAGGGCGTCGGCAACGTGTACTCGTGCCTGCCCGACGGCGGCGGCCTGCGCCGGCACACCGACCACGAGGACTTCTACGCCCGCAACCTCGACGGCGACGGGCAGCGGCTCGTGTACCACTGCGGCGCCGACCTCTATCTCCTGGAACCAGGCGAGCCCGCGCGGCGGCTGGACGTCGTCACGGGCAGCTCGCGTGCGCAGCGGGCCCGCCGGTTCAGCGACGCGGCGAGTCACCTGCACAGCGCGCGGCTCGACGCGGACGGCTCCCAGCTGGTGATCACCACGCGGGGCAAGGCCTACTCGTTCGGCGCGTGGGAAGGGCCGGTCCGGCAGCACGGCGAGCCGGACGGCGTCCGGTACAGGATGATGACCTGGCTGCCCGGCAACCGTTACCTGGCCGGTGCTGCCAGCGACACCGGGGAACACGAGCGGCTGGTCGTCGTCGACACGACGGGCGAGGGCGAGATCCGGGAGCTGGCCGGTCACCTCGGCCGCATCATCGAGCTGTCGCCCGCGCCGCAGGGCACGACGCTCGCCGTCACCAACCACCGCAACGAACTGTGGCTCGCGGACACCGCTCCCGATGCCGGGAAGCCGCGCCGGATCGGGCACAGCCGCTACGGCCGGATCCGTGACCTCGCCTGGTCGAGGTGCGGGACATGGCTGGCCTGCACGTTCCCGCACACCCGGCAGGGCGCGCTGATCAGGCTGTACCGCGCGGAGACCGGTGAGGCCACCGACGTGACCCGGCCGGTGCTGCGCGACTTCGCCCCAGCCTTCGACCCGGCGGGCAGATACCTGTACTTCGCCGGGGAACGCGACTTCGACCCCGTCTACGACAAGCTCCAGTTCGACCTGAGCTTCCCGCAGGCCGGCAAGGTCTACGCCGTCCCGCTGCGCGCGGATGTGCCCTCTCCGCTGGCGTCCCGGCCCCGGCCGCTGGGCGCGCAACCGGACGAGGACACAGTGGACGATCCGGTGGAGATCGACGTCGACGGGCTCGCCGACCGGCTCGTGTGCCTGCCGTTCCCTGCCGCCCGGTACACCGGGATCTGGGCGGTGCGGGGCAAGGTGCTGGCGCTGTCGTTCCCGGTGCGGGGCGCGCTGCGGCGCCGGTACCAGCCGCCTGACGGGCTCCTGGAGTACTACGACCTCGACACCGGCAAGGTCGAGCAGGTCACGGCCGACGTGAGCGAGCTGCGGATGGCCCCGGACGCCAAGGCTCTCGTGTACCGGTCGGGCAGCCGCCTCCGCGTCGTGAAGGCGGGGGAGAAGGCACCCGACGCGCAGACCGCCGACCGGGAGGGCGGGTGGATCGACCTCGACCGGGTGAAGGTCTCCGTCCGCCCGGGAGCCGAGTGGTGCCAGATGTTCCGGGAGGCGTGGCGGCTGCAGCGCGAGCACTTCTGGGCCGAGGACATGGCCGGCATCGACTGGCCGGGCATCTACGACAGGTACCAGCCGCTGGTGGAGCGGGTCACCACCCGGTCGGAGCTGTCGGACCTGCTGTGGGAGATGCAGGGCGAGCTGGGCACGTCCCACGCGTACGAGCTGGGCGGCGAGTACCGCTACCGCCCCCACTACACGCAGGGCTTCCTGGGTGCCGACTGGGCCGAGCGCGACGGCGAGTACGTGTTCGGCCGGATCCTGGCCGGCGACCCCGGCGATCCGCAGGCCACCTCCCCGCTCCTCGAACCGGGCCTCGGCATCGCGGAGGGCGACACGCTGCTCGCGGTGAACGGCCAGCCGGCCGGCGGGACGGTGACCCCGGCCGAGCTGCTGGTCAACCACGCCGACGGCGAGGTCCAGCTGACGATCCGCTCGGGCGGGGAGCCGCGCGAGGTCACCGTCCGGGTGCTCAGCGACGAGCAGCCGGTCCGGTACCGCGACTGGGTGGAGGCCAACCGGGCCCTCGTGCACGAGCGCTCGGGCGGGCGGCTCGGGTACCTGCACATCCCCGACATGGGGCCGGCCGGGTACGCGGAGTTCCACCGGGGTTTCCTCGCGGAGTACGACCGGGAGGGGCTGGTCGTCGACGTGCGGTTCAACGGCGGCGGGCACGTGTCGGCGCTGCTGGCCGAGAAGCTGACCCGGCGGCGGATCGGCTACGACTTCCCGCGCTGGGGCGCTCCGGAGCCCTACCCGCCCGAGTCACCCCGTGGCCCGATGGTCGCGATCACGAACGAGCACGCCGGCTCGGACGGCGACATCTTCAGCCACGCCTTCAAGGCGTACAGGCTCGGCCCGCTGGTCGGGAAACGGACCTGGGGCGGCGTGATCGGCATCGCGCCCTCGCACGAGCTGGCGGACGGCACGATCACCACGCAGCCGGAGTTCTCCTTCGCCTTCGACGACGTCGGCTGGCGGGTGGAGAACTATGGCACGGACCCGGACGTCGATGTCGACATCACCCCGCAGGACTACGCCAGCGGCATCGACACGCAGCTCGACCGGGCCGTCGAGCTGGCACTGGGCCTGCTCGCCACCACGCCGCCCCACACACCCAACCCCGCCGACCGGCCGCGGCTGGCCCAGCCGGCGCTGCCGCCCCGCGACCAGGCCTGAACCACACCACCGCCGTCCACTGTGGACGGCTTCCATTGATCTCCCCGTATCCCTATCGTCGGCACTCCACAGACCCCAGACGATGGGAGTACCTGATGACCCGACTGCGCACGCTGGCCGGCCTGGCACTGCTCGGCGCCGCCGTCCTGACCGCCACGCCAGCCCACGCCGCGACGAACGAGGTCACCTGCGGCGGTACCAGCAGTGGCAACACGATCAGCTACTCGCCGAGCCTCACGGCGGCCTCGCAGCAGACCGGCATCACGTACCGGACGATGTACCGGGGCTGCTCATCCTCCGACCCGGGCGCCCGCTCGGGTATCGCGGTCCACACGCGCGACCGGCAGTACTCGTGCCCGGCCCTGCTCAGCACCGAATCGCTCGCCTACGACATCGACTGGATGTACGCGGGTACGAGCAGCGTGCAGGTCACCCGGACAGCGTCCATCTCCGGCGGCGTCCTGACCGTCCAGCACTACGGCTACGTGGCCAGCGGTACCTTCGCCGGCAGCACGGTCTACGAGCGGCACACCATGCCAGCGGGCGAGATCCAGAAGTGCATCGCTGGCAGTACGAACATCCCCAGCACCTTCATGACCGTGACACTCACGATCTCCGCCATCTGAGCGGTCTCCGCCCTCTGGCAATGCCAGGGCCGCCGCTGGTAGGCGGCGGCCCTGCGTGTTCCTGAGGTCTGCTGACGATCACATCTTGTCGTGGCCGGTCGCGCCGGGCTTGCCGGACTTGCCGGGTTCCTGCTTCGACGGCTGGCCGGATTCCTTACGGCCGGGCTGCTGCATCGGGTCTTCCCGGCGGGCCGGGTCCTCCTGGCGGCCGGGCTGGGCCGGCTGCTGGCCGGGCTGGTCGCGCTGCGGATCCGTCTGGCGTGCCATCACGGTTCTCCTTTGTTCTGGTCCCCCGTGTGAGGCCGTCCCGGTGCGGCACTACGCCGCGCCATCCTGACGGCTCTCCCGGCATATGCCTACCCTCCTGGCATCCCGGTCAAACAGTACCGGGGAAGGTTTTGGCTTCCTGGCCTGCGGGTACTCCCGAATGGGACAGAACCGGCCGCCATGCGCACATTCAGCGATACGCCAGGAGGAACGACATGGACGGGATCGTGCTGCTCAAGGACGACCACAAGCTGGTCGAGCGGCTGTTCAAGGAGTTCGAGAAGACCAAGGACACCGCGACACCCGCGGCGAAGAAGAAGCTGGTCGACTCCATCTGCACCGAGCTGGTGACCCACGCGTACATCGAGGAGACCATCTTCTACCCGGCGGCGCGCGAACAGGTCCCAGAGACCGAGGAGCACGTGCTGGAGTCCGTCGAGGAACACCACGTCGTGGCCTGGCTGCTGTCGGAGGTGCGCAACCTCGACCCCAGCGACGAGACCTTCGACGCCAAGACGACGGTGCTGATCGAGAACGTCCGGCACCACGTCGAGGAGGAGGAGAAGGAGTGGTTCCCGAAGGTCCGCAAGGCCCTCGGCCGCAACCGGCTCGTCGAGCTCGGCGAGGAGATGACCGCGGCCAAGCCGAAGGCGCCGTCGGACCCGCTCGCCCTCCAGTCGGCGAAGTCCTGAGGCGCGCACGCCGTTTGACCATTCCGCGTACCGGGTAAACCGGGAGCAGGACAACGATCGCGAGGGGGTTGGCATCATGGGTGCCGAGGACAAGATCCGCAATGCCAAGGACAAGCTGGCCGGCGCGGCGAAGGAAAAGATCGGCGAAGCGACCGACAACCGCAGCCTGCAGGCCAAGGGCATGGCTCAGAAGGCCAAGGGCCACGCTGGTGAGGCCGTCGAGAAGGTGAAGGACGCCGTCAAGCCTGAGTAGCCCGGTCTGAACGCCAGACTCCGCTCGTCCCGCCGCCGGTTCCCCGGTGGCGGGACGAGCGATTTTTGTACGCTTCGCGGAGAGCCCAGCTGGGTATTCGCAGGTCATGGGCAGGTTTCTCCGCCGCAACGCCCTCTCGCTCGTGATGTTCGGGGCGTTCGCGGTGTTCCTGGTGCTCCAGGCTCTGACGGGATGGCGGGCGGGAAACGCCGAACTGCTGGCGCACGGGCAGGAGCCACGCTCGCTGGCCGGATATCTCACCAGCGGAGGGTTCACCGAGGCGACCTTCGAGAACTGGGAGTCCGAGTTCCTCCAGATGGGCTCGTACGTGCTCCTGACCGCCTACCTCGTCCAGCGTGGCTCGGCGGAGTCCAAGCCACCCGGCGTGCGCGACGAGGGCGAGGTCCGGCCGGAATCGCCGTGGCCGGTCCGGCGGGGCGGCTGGTGGCGCACGCTCTACGAGCACAGCCTCGCACTGTGCCTGCTCGGCCTGTTCGCCATCTCCTTCGTCCTGCACCTGGTCGGCGGGACAGCCGAGTACAACGAGGAACAGGCCCTGCTCGGCCAGCCGCCCGTGACAGTGCTGGGCTTCCTGGCCGGGCCGGAGTTCTGGTTCCAGTCCATGCAGAACTGGCAGAGCGAGTTCCTCGCTGTCGGCGTGCTGGTCGTGGCCAGCGTCTACCTCCGCCAGCGGGGCTCACCCCAGTCGAAGAAGGTGACAGCCCCGCACGGCGAGACCGGAGACTAGTGACGGGGGTGAGCACGACGGGCTGCCCGGCGGATACCATGCTGATCATGGATGAGGTGGCGCCGCGTAAGGCCCGTTCGTATCGCGGCCTGATGGGCTTCGGTTTCGCGTTTCTGGTGCTCCTGCTGCTGATTCCGAAGTTCGGGTGGATGGACGCGGGACTGCGGCCGGTCGCGGGCGGGGTCATCGTGGCCGCGATGGCAGTGATCCTGCTGGTCAGTTTCGTCCGGGGGTACCAGGGCAAGTCCTGACCCTGGCACCCCGTCATGACGTGAGCTACGCGGCCAGTACCTCCGGTAGTGGTCCAGGGTGGACGATGCCGAGGCGGCGCGTCGAGCGGGTCAGCGCCACGTACAGGTCGTTGTAGCCACGGGGCGACTCGGCGATGATGCCGGCCGGGTCGGCGAGCAGCACCGAGTCGAACTCCAGGCCCTTGGCGTCCCGGACGCTGAGCACCATCGCGGGCTCGGCGACGGCCGCGCGCAGCGTGCCGACCAGGCTTTCCGGGCACAGCACCCCGACCAGGCCCTCCCCGGCCTCCGCCGCCGCCCGTTCCGCCACCACGGCGGCGAGGTCAGCCGGCTCCACAGCGGCGGTCCACGGCTCGATTCCCGTGCTGCGTACCGGCTCCGGAGCGCTCATGCCCGGGTCGATCCGTTTGAGGACGGCGTCGGCGAGCCGCATGATCTCGGCCGGGGTGCGGTAGCTGACGGTCAGCTCGGACAGCCGCCACCGGTCCTCGATGAACGGGCCGAGCGCGTCCTGCCAGGACGAGGCGCCGGCCAGGTCACCGGTCTGCGCCACGTCCCCTGCCAGGGTCATGGACTTGTTGGGCGAACGGCGCATCAGCAGCCGCCACATCATCGGCGACAGCTCCTGTGCCTCGTCGACGATGATGTGGCCGAAGGCCCACGTCCGGTCGGCGGCCGCGCGCTCGGCCGCGGTCAGCCGCTCGGTGTCCTCCTGCCGCTCCGCGAGCCGCCCGGCGTCGATGACGTCGGTGACGAGCAGGAACTCCAGCTCCTGGTCCTCGAACTCGAAGGACTGCGAGCCGAGCGCGATGTCGATCACGCCCTCCGCGTACTCCTGGTCGTAGGCGAGCTGCGGGCGCTCCGGCTCCGGCTCCTCGGAACCGAGCTGCTCGGCGGCCTCGTCCAGCAGCGCCACGTCCGCGACCGTCCACGCCTCGCCGTCCTTACGGGACAGCAGCGCCCGCTCGGCTGGCGTGAAGCCGGGCGTCGCGGCCTCGATCCGGTACTCGTCGGTGAACAGGTCCGCCAGCAGCCGCTCCGGGGTCAGGTCCGGCCACAGCCAGTCGAGGGCAGCCTCCACTTCCGCGTCGGCGGCGAGTTCCGAGGTGATCTCGGCGATGTCGTCGGCGGTCAGCAGGTTGTCGCCGCCCAGCGGGTCCGCGCCGATCCGCTCGGCCGCCACGTGCGCCAGGTGGCCGAGGATCGCGCCGGCGAAGATCTCGCGGGCCAGGTTGTGCAGCTTGCCCGAGCCGCGGGCCAGGTCACGGGCCTCTTCGACGGCCGATGGTTCCAGCCACAGCGGCTCGCGGTCGTAACGCAGCTCCACCGGCTCGTGTGGTACTTCCTCCCGGTCGGCGATGGCTGCGGCGATCACCTCGGCCATCACCGCCCGGCCCTTCAGCTCGGCCGTGGCCGGAGACTCCGCACCCGAGGCCGACACGCCGGGAAACAGGTCGCCAGGGGTCCGCAGCAGCACGCCGGTCTCGGCCAGCGTCGGGAGTACCTGCGAGATGTAGTGCAGGAACGTCGGGTTCGGCCCCACGATCAGCACGCCGTGCCGGGACAGCTGCTCGCGGTGCGTGTAGAGCAGGTACGCGGCACGGTGCAGCGCCACGGCCGTCTTGCCGGTACCCGGGCCGCCCTGCACGACCATCACGCCGCCCAGCCCGGAGCGGATGATCTCGTCCTGCTCGGCCTGGATGGTCTCCACGATGTCGCGCATCGTCCCGGTACGCCGGGCGTCCAGCGCCGCGAGCAGTGCCGCCTCGCCCGTGATGCCGCCCGTGTCCCCGCCGCGCGCCGCTTCCAGGTCCAGTACCTCGTCGTCGAGGCCGATCACCTCGCGCTGCCGGGTCCGGATGTGCCGCCGCCGGCGCACGCCCAGCGGGTCGGCGGCCGTCGCCAGGTAGAACGAGCGGGCGGCCGGGGCTCGCCAGTCCATCAGGAGCTGCTCGTGGCCGTCGCCGGCCGCGTACAGGCCGACCCGGCCGATGTAGGTCCTCTGGCCGGAGTCGAGGTCGAGGCGGCCGAAGCACAGGCCGTGCTCCAGCGCGCCGAACTCCGCGACCCGGTCGGTGTACATGGTGCTGGCCGAGTCGCGCTCCGAGCGGTTCTGGAGGGTGCCACCGGCCGGGGCGTCGAGTACCACGGCCAGCCGCTCCCCGGCCTGGCGGCGCAGTTCGTCCAGGCGGGCGTACAGCATGGTGAGGTAGTCCTGCTCCTGGCGCATGTCGCCGGCGTTACTTGACAAGCGAGCTCCCCGTCCGGTATCGTTCCCTCTACGAACGGCCTTTGCGCCGTTCTTTTTTGTTGCACGCGAACCGGCAACTCTACCGGACCGCCCCCGGCGGCCGGAATCCCGGGCGGCTCCCCCCACTTTGTGATCTTGTCCCGTGTGCCGGGTCACACGCCGGGCCGACCCTCCACAGTGGGGCTGCACGCCGCCGCGGTTTGGGATAGGGTCACCCGGCCCGCCGCCCACGGTCCCTAGGGGCGGCGGGCGCTTGCCTCTCCGCGGCCCGGTGCCGCGTTTCCCCAGCCAGCAGCCCCTGTGAGCACCAGGGTCGCCGCCGTGCAAGGTTCTTACAAGATCTGAGATCCACAGTGTACGGACGGCCGGAGCTCCTGCCCGGCCCTGTGCATCTGGGAGCAGAACAACGATGAACCCGCAACCAGGCCGCAGGCGGCGCTGGCTGGCGAGGGGGACGATGGCGGCGGTGCTCGTGCCGGCCATGAGCGTGCCCGTCCTCGCCCCGCCGGCCGCCGCCGACCCCGGTGAACGCAGTGTCCGGGGTACAGCGGTACCCGCGCTGGCCGCCCAGCCCTCCGGCGTGGCGGCCCGCGCCGTCAAGCCCGCGCAGGCCACCTGGCCCGAGCCGGGTACGGCAGACCTCACCCTTCCCTCACCCGGTGCCGGGCTCAGCGCCTCGGCGGCCGCCCCGCGTGCCAGGGCCGGCAACCTTCCCCTCTGGATCGGGCAGTCCCCGGCCGCCGGGCCGGACCCCGCGAAGGTCCGCGCCGAGCTGCTCGGCCGTTCCGCAGCGGTCAAGGCCGGCGTCCCAGGCCTGCTGTTCACCCTCCGCCGTGCCGACGGCCAGGCGGCTGCCGGCCCGGTCAGCACCGAGTTCGACTACTCGGGCTTCCGTACCGCGTACGGCGCCGACTACGGTTCCCGGCTCGCCCTGGTGAAGCTGCCGGGCTGCGCGCTCACCACACCGGAGGCCGCCAAGTGCCGCGCCGGTACGCCGATCGCGACCCGGAACGACAGCTTGCGGCATCGCCTCACCGCCGACCTCAGCGCCGACGGGGCCGGCCAGGTGTACGCCGTCACGGCCCAGGCCAGCGGCAGCGCGGGCAGCCTGCGCCCGACGAAACTCGCGCCCTCGGCCACCTGGTCGGTCGGCGTGCAGTCCGGCGACTTCTCGTGGCAGTACCCGATCAGCGTGCCCCCGGCTCCCGGCCTGTCGCCCGACCTCGAACTCGACTACTCCTCGGGCACAGTGGACGGCCGGACGGCGTCGACGAACAACCAGCCCGGCTGGCTCGGTGAGGGCTTCACCTTCGAGCCCGGTTTCGTCGAGCGGCAGTTCGTGCCGTGCGGCAAGGACGGCACTCCCGGTTCCGGCGATCTGTGCTGGGGCTCGGCGAGCGCACACGTCAGCCTGCCGGGCCTGTCCGGCGAGCTGGTCCGTGACGACACCACCGGCACGTGGCGGGTCGCCCAGGACGCCGGCTGGCGGGTCGACCGGCTGACCGGGGCCGTCAACGGTGACGACGGCGAGCCTGGCGACAAGGGCGAGCACTGGAAGTTCACCGCGCCGGACGGTACACAGTATTTCCTGGGTCTCAACCGGCTCCCGGGCTGGACGGCGGGCAGCGCCGAGACCAAGTCGGCCTGGACTGTGCCCGTCTACGGCAACCAGGCCGGCGAGCCCTGCTACCAGATCGCTCACGGCGACGCCTGGTGCCGGCAGGGTTACCGGTTCAACCTGGACTACGTCGTCGACCCCAACGGCAACGCGATGGCCTACTACTACGGCCAGGAACTCAACCACTACGGCCGCAACGGTGACGCCAGCGCCGCGACCCCCTACGTCCGGGGCGGGCAGCTCGCGCGGATCGAGTACGGACTGCGTGACGGTGCCGCCTACGCCCCGCCGCCTGCCCAGGTCGTCTTCACCCCGGCCGACCGGTGTGTCCCGGGCTCGCCGTGCGTGCGGAGCCAGCCGCAGGACTGGCCGGACACCCCGCTCGACCAGCACTGCGACTCCGGCTCGTGTGGCGTGTACAGCCCGACGTTCTGGACCGCCCAGCGGCTCGCGAAGATCACCACGCAGGTGCGCGAGGGCTCCGGGTATTCCGATGTGGACTCGTGGACCTTCGAGCACCTCTTCCCGGCCCCGTCCGACGGCACGGCCCCGAGCCTGTGGCTGAACGCGATCACCCGCACGGGCCACCCCGGCCCGGCCGTGACCCTGCCCCGGGTGACCTTCGACGCCGTGGGCCTGGCCAACCGGGTCGACCCGCAGGGTTCCGGGCTGGCCGAGCTCCAGAAGTTCCGCGTCCGCCAGATCAACACCGAGACCGGCGGGCAGATCGACGTCACCTACGGCATTCCCGGCTGCGCGCCGGGCAGCCTGCCAGCCCCCGACCAGAACACCCTCACCTGCTACCCGGCGATGTGGGACCCGGGCCTGGGCGAGCCGCTGCGCGACTGGTTCAACAAGTACCGGGTCACCAGGGTCGTCGAGACCGACCGGTTCGGTGGCAGCCCCGTGCAGCACACCGACTACGCCTACCTCGGCGGGGCCGGCTGGCGCTACGACGAGTCGGAGCTGACCACGGCCGACCACAAGTCCTGGGGCCAGTTCCGTGGCTACGGCCGGGTGGAGGTCCGTACCGGTAACCCGGCAGGCCCCCGTACCCTCACCGTCCACAGCCTCTACCGGGGCATGAAGGGCGACCGGCTCGCCGACGGCTCCGCCCGCCCGGCGCAGGTCAGCGGCGTGCTGGACACGACGCCACTGCCCGACGAGGCCGGCCTGCGCGGCATCGCCCGCGAGGTCGCGACCTACAACGGTGACGGCGGCCCGCTGGTGTCCGCGACCGTGTCCTGGCCGCTCCAGGTCGGGCCGACCGCGACACGTGACCGGCCGGGTGGCGCGCTCAACGCGTACCGTGCCGAGGTCCGCCGCACGCAGACCCACACGGCCATCGCCGGAGCGCCCAACCGGGTGACCGAGGAGAAGCGCACCTTCGACGGCCTCGGCCGGCACACGGAGACCAGCGACCTCGGCGACCTGGCCACCACGGCCGACGACCTGTGCACGACCACCACGTACGCCGGGAACCAGGCACAGTGGATCGTCAACCGCCCGGCGCGGACCGAGACCGTCGGCGCGGCCT
Source organism: Longispora albida DSM 44784 (assembly GCF_000379825.1). Classification (GTDB taxonomy): domain Bacteria; phylum Actinomycetota; class Actinomycetes; order Mycobacteriales; family Micromonosporaceae; genus Longispora; species Longispora albida. The sequence goes on along the minus strand of NZ_KB903814.1, from coordinate 310,430 downwards.
GCGGCACAACCGGCGAGACCCTGTCCGGCCAGCGGTACTCCTACGACGGCCAGGCCTACGGTGCCGCGCCGGTCAAGGGGAACGTGACGAGGACCGAGGTGCTGTCGGCAGCCGGGTACCGGCAGTCGTCAGCGGCCGTGCACGACGCCCACGGCCGGGCGATCGAGCAGTACGACGCGCTGAACAACAAGACGACCATCGCCTACACCCCGGCCATCGGCGGCCCCGTCGCCCAGGCCGTGACGACGAACCCGCTCGGGCACGCCGCGACCACCATGTTCGACAAGTACCGTGGCCTGCCGGCGGTGGAGACCGACGCCAACGGCCGCCAGACGCAGACCGTGTACGACGGGCTCGGACGGCGGACGGCGGTGTGGCTGCCCGGGCGGGCGCGCACCGACTCGGCGAGCGCCCAGTTCGAGTACGACCTGCCGGTCAGCGGTGCCCCGTCGGTGACGACGAAGGCGTTGCAGGCCACCGGCTCGTACGCGACGAGCGTCGAGCTGTTCGACAGCTTCCTCCGGTCGCGCCAGATCCAGCAGCCCTCACCGGCCGGCGGGCGCATCGTGACCACGACGCTGTACGACACCTTCGGCCGGTCGTGGAAGACCAGCCAGCCGTACCACAACACTGGTGCCGTGGCGAAGGTCCTGCTGGACACGCCCGACAACGAACTCCCAGGCCAGACGGTCACCGAGTACGACGGGGCCGGGCGGAAGACCGCCGAGATCCAGCTGGCCTCGGGTGCCGAGAAGTGGCGGACGACGACCGGCTACGGCGGCGACCGGGTACACGGCACGCCACCGCAGGGCGGCACGGCCACCACGCGCGTCACGGACGCGCGGGGCCGGCTGACCGAGCTGCGCCAGTACCACGGCGGGGCACCGGCCGGGTCCTTCGACGCGACGAAGTACACGTACACCCGGGACGGTGAACTGTCCACTGTGGTCGACCAGGCCGGGAACACGTGGCGGTACGAGTACGACATCGAGGGGAACCTGGTTCGTTCCGAGGACCCCGACCAGGGGGTCAGCACCGCGACGTACGACGCGGCCGGGCACCGGCTCACCCGTACCGACGCCCGGGGCCGCACCCTGACCTACGGCTACGACGTCCTCGGCCGCAAGACCTCGCTCTCCGAGGGCACCACGCTCCTGGCGGGCTGGGCCTTCGACGGGCCGGGCGGCAAGGGGCTGCCGTGGTCCTCGACGCGCTACCAGGGGACGGCGGAGTACCGGACCGAGGTGCTCGGGTACGACGCGGGCGGCCGGGCGACCGGGCAGGCCGTTGTCGTGCCGGGCGTGGAGGGGCTGCTCGCCGGGCGGTACGAGACGAAGGTCAGCTACAACCTGGCCGGGCAGCCGGTGAACACCACGCCGCCGGCCGCTGGCGGGCTGCCGCAGGAGACCCAGGTACACGCGTACAGCCCGCTGGGCCTGCCGACGACGCTCGGCAGCACGCTGACGCTGTACGGCTCTGCCACCTACACGAACACTGGCGACCTCTACAGGCACGTGTCGGGACCGGCGGCGAAGGCCGTGACCCGCACCTTCACCACTGACCCCGCCACCGGCAGGGTGAACAGGACGCAGGTCACCCGGACCACCGCCCCGACGGCGGTGTCCGATGTGAACTACACCTACGACGCGGCCGGCAACATCACGAAGGCCGCCGACGTGACGGCCGGCGACACGCAGTGCGCGAAGACCGACTACCTGCGCCGCATGACCGAGGCGTGGACCCCGGGCGACGGCGACTGCGCGAAGACCCCGGCCACGACCGGACTCGGCGGTCCGGCTCCCTACTGGCACAGCTACACCTACGACGTGGCGGGCAACCGGACGTCGGAGGTGCGGCACGCTTCGGCCGGGGACACCACCCGGACCTACGGCTACGCGGGCGGGCACACGCTCCGCACCGTCTCTGGCGGTTCTAGCTTCACCCACGACGCCTCCGGCAACCAGACGGAACGGGTCAGCGGCGGCGTCACGCAGCAGCTCACGTGGGACGCGGAGGGCCGGCTCGCGAACCTGGTCCAGAGTGGAGCCTCCAGCTCCGCCATCTACGACGCCGATGGCAACCGGCTGCTCCGCAAGGACGCCACAGGTACCACGTTGTACCTGGGCGACACCGAGCTGAAACTGTCGCCCGGCGGCACCGGGGTCACCGGCACCCGCTACTACACGCACCTCGACCGCACCGTCGCTGTCCGGACGGCAGGCAAGCTGACCTGGCTCGTCGCCGACCACCACGGCACGGCGAGCGCCGGGCTGGACTCGGTGACGCTGGCGGTGACCCGGCGGTTCAGCCTGCCGTTCGGTGAGAGCCGCGACGCGACTCCGCCGGCCTGGCCGGGGGAGCGGGGCTTCGTCGGCGGGATCACCGACGGCACCGGGCTCGTCCACATCGGAGCCCGCGAGTACGACCCGGTCACCGGCCGGTTCGCCTCGGCCGACCCGGTGATCGACCACGAGGATCCGCAGCAGGTGAACGGGTACTCCTACGCCAACAACAACCCGTTCAGCTACTCCGACCCGGACGGCCTCAAGGCGAAGAAGAAGGTGAAGCCCGCCTCGTCCTCCGCCAGCGGGAAGAAGTCCTCGTCCGGCTCGCCGAAGCCGAAACCGAAGACCGTGAAGATCGTCGACATCAAGAAGCTGCCGAAGGACGTCCAGAAAGCGTTCAAGGAGATGTCCAAGGCGCTGAAGAACCACAAGCCGGGCAAGCCGCTGAAGATCAGCACGGATGCGGTTCTCAGCCTGATGGAATACCGCGACCACGTCACGAACAAGGCCCTGGGCAAGTCGGGCGGCGGCGGGGACGGCGGCATGGTCATCGACGGTGACTACGTCAACTACTCCATCGCGTACGACGTCGACGACGGCAGCGACGGCAGCCTGTACTTCCCGTCGCAGGCACCGGAACCCGAGCCGGAACCGGCGCCCCCGGCCCCGGCCCCCAAGCCGCCGAAGCCGTGCGGTGGCTGGTCCCAGTGCCTGCCGGTACCGCCGACGCCGGAACGGCCGCCGGTACCAGGGCCGATCACGCAGCCCTTCCCGGTGCCGGTGCCGGTGCCCGACCGGCCCGCCACCGCCGCGAACCCGGGTAAGGAAGCTGTCCTCCCCGGTACCCGGCTCGGCACGCAGGACATCCCGATCTGCTGCTAGAGCCCTGCACTGACCGGCTGGCCCGGGACCCGTGACCCGGGCCAGCCACCTCCCCTCGCCACTCACCTGGAGCACCCGTGAGACCACGCTGGCTGCCCGCTGCCCTCGTCACCCTGCTCAGCGCTGGCCTGCTGACCGGGCCGGCCCTTCCCTCCGTCACCCGGCCCGCCGGGCCGTCCTCCGAGGTCGCCGCGGCCTTCGCCGAGGCGCGCCGCACGGGCAGGCCCGCCGAGATCCCGTCGTGGGGCACGGCGACCACCCGGTACCTGGCCGAGCCCGGCGGCAGGCTCAACGCCCAGATCTCCAGCGGACCGGCCTTCGTCCGGCGCGACGGCCGCTGGGTGCCGATCGACACCACCCTCCGGCGGACGGGCGAGGGGATCAGCCCCGTCGCGGCGGGTGAGGTGGTGCTGTCGCCTGGCGGCACCGGCCCGCTGACCCGCTTGCGCACCCCGGCCGGTGACCTCGCGGTGACCTGGCCAGGGACGCTCCCGGCCCCGGTCCTGGACGGCGACCGGGCCACGTACCCGGAGGTCCGGGCCGGTGTCGACCTCACCCTGCGCGCGACCCGTTCCGACGTCAGCACCGTGCTGACCGTGAAGACTCCCGAGGCCCTGAAAGCCCTGCCAGACCTCAGATTCGGCGTCACCGGTACCCGTGAGCCGGCGCCACGCGCCTGGGTGTGGGACTCCGCGGCCGGCCCAGCCGACCGCATCGCCTCCCCGAAGCCCGGCGACCACGTCTCCGACCTGAAGGCCGCGTACGAGCCGGGCTCGATCACGCTCAGCCCGGCCGGGCTCACCGGCACCTTCCCGCTCCACATCGGACTCGCCTACGCCCCCGGAACCCACCTGAACCACTGGACCCTCCTGTCCGAGCAGGACCCCGGCACGCCCCGCTGGGACACGAGCTGGCTGGCGAAGGTCGGGGCGGCCAGCGACGGCATCAACGCGCCGAAGTACTACCGGTCGAGCTTCGAGCTGAACACGACAGCCCTGGCCGGCGCCCGGATCATGAAGGCCGAGCTGCGCGCGGGAGCCCAGTGGTCGGTGAGCTGCGTCCAGCGGCCGGTCGAGGTGTGGCACGTGCCCCGGTTCGACGCGGCGACGACCTGGGCGAACAAGGGCATCGACGGCAACCGGGTCACGGGCAGGGACCTCGCGCTCGGCTGGAGTACCGCCTGCCAGCGGGGCAACGTCGAGTTCGACATCACGGGCGTCGTGGCCACCAACGCTGCCGGCAAGAACCCGGACCTCACCCTGTCGCTGCGTACCCCGGAGACCGACCGGTACAACGCGGGCGCGATGGAGTTCGACAACGTCGTGACGCTCGACGTGAAGTACAACGTGCCGCCGGGTGCGCCGGCCGGGCTGAGTACCGGATCGAAGGCGTGCGGCGAGCACGGCGGGCTGGCCGCGCCAGAGCTCCGCGCCACGATCGACGACCAGCAGGACGACGACCTGGGACAGGTCAGCGCTGTCTTCGAGTGGTGGACGGCCGGTGCTGGTACCAGGGTCAGCGAGGGCCGGACGGTCCCCATGTCCGGCGGGAGCACGTTCCGCTGGACCGGCCCGGCGCTGCCCGACGGCGCGTACCAGTGGCGGGTCCGTGGCGACGACGGCATCGACCCGGGCGCGTGGTCCGAGTGGTGTCCGGCCACAGTGGACACCAAGGCTCCCCTGCTCGTGCCCAGCATCGCCTCGGCCGAGTATCCCGAAGGCGAGACGGGCGGCGCGCCGTACCAGCCGGGCCAGTTCACGTTCTCCAGCGGCGAGGCAGGTGTCGCCGGGTACGTCTACGGCCTGAACAGTGACCCGTCGATCCTCGTGCCTGCCGGGCCCACCGGCACGGCGACGGCCGAGATCACGCCGGACGCGAGCGCGACGCAGGCACTCAACGTCCGGGCGGTCGACCGGGCCGGCAACCGTGGTCCGCTGCGCATCTACGAGTTCACGCCGCTCCCGCCCGACCCCAGCACCCTCAGGGCCCACTGGCAGCTGGACGAGGGCTACGGCGAGTGGCTCATGGACGCCACCTACCAGAACCCGGCGACCCTGTACGCGGGGACGGCCTGGGAGGCGGAGGGCCGGCCCAGCACGTCCGTCCGCTTCGACGGCACGCCCGGCGGTGCCCGGACGGAGGCACCGGCCACCCGCTCCGACGAGAGCTTCACGGTGATGGCGTGGGTCCGGCTCGACGACGACTCCGAGTGGCGGACGGCGGTCAGCCAGGGCGGGCAGAAGCATCTGGGCTTCGAGCTCCAGTACAGCTCGTACCCGCGTGGCTGGTCCTTCCAGATGCGGCAGAGCGACGAGGACAACGCGGCGTCCGACACGATCATCAGCCCGAACACTGCCGTGGCCAAGGGAGTGTGGACCCACCTGGCCGGCGTCTTCGACGCGGAGACCAGCCAGATGCGGCTCTACGTGAACGGCAAGCTCGCGGGCACGGCCCAGCACACGGCGCGCTGGTACGCGGACGGGCCCTTCGCCTTCGGCTACCGCAACTACTACGGCTACCAGCCGACCCGGTGGCTCGGCCTGCTCGACGACGTGCGGGTCTTCTCCCGGCCCGTACCGGAACGCGAGATCGGCGGCGTCATCAAGGAGACCCTCGGCAGCCTGGCCTTCACGTCCGGCGGCCAGTGGAATCTCGACGAGGACGCTGGCCCGGCGGCGGACGGCACCGGTCACGAGCACACCATCACCACCCGGGCCGGGGTGTCCCGCACGGACGGCCCACCCGGACGCGGCAAGGCTCTGCTGTTCGACGGCACTGACAAGGGCTTCGCGGCCACGACCGGGTCCGTGCTCGACACCAGCAGGAGCTTCACGGTCTCGGCCCGGGTCCGGCTGGACAAGACGACCGGCACGGCCAAGGCACTCAGCCAGGATGGTGCCACCCACTCGGGTTTCTCGCTCGGCTACTCCAGCCAGACACGCAGCTGGATGTTCGAGACGTCCGGGGCCGGAAGCGCGGCCACGGTGACGCCGGCCGCCTGGCACGCTGCCCAGCCGGGCCTGTGGACCCTCCTGACCGGCGTGTACGACCACGAGCAGGGCGAGGCCCGGCTCTACGTCAACGGCAAGCTCGCCGCTGCGGCCCCCGGCCGGACCACCGGCACGGCCACCGGGGCCTTCCAGCTCGGCCGGGGCAAGAACAACGGCTGGATCGTGGACTTCTGGCCGGGCGCGATCGACGACGTGCTCGCCACTGACCGGGTCGTGCCGGCCGCCGAGATCTGGGACTGGCAGAAGCAGACCGGCGCGCTGCTCGGGCCAGAGGGGAGCTGGGAGTTCACGGGTGTCCGGCCGGGCGGTTGCCCGGGCGACTCGCTCGCGCCGTGCCCGAAGACCAGCCCCGGCAACGGTTCGCAGGCCTCCCAGGACGGCACCGGTAACGGGCACAGCATGGCGTTCGCCGGCGGTGTCGAGTACGAGCCGGGCGGCAGCGGGCTGGTCTTCAACGGCCAGGACGGGCACGCCTACACGGCCGGCCCGGTCGCGGCCGTCCCGCAGGGCTTCACGGCCGCCGCGTGGGTGAGGGTGAACCCGGGGACGAGCGGGCTCCGGACGGTCCTCAGCCAGGACGGCAAGCGCAACAGCGGCTTCGTGCTGGAGTACGACGGCACGGCTCAGCGGTGGCGGTTCCGCGTCACCAGCAAGGACGCGGACGGCACCGTGTACGCGGTCGCGGTGTCCAGGGAGGTGGCAGAGACCGGCAAGTGGGCCCACGTCATCGGCGTGTACGACCACGTGGCCAAGCAGGCCCGGCTGTACGTGAACGGGTCACTCGCCGGGCAGGCCAGCCACGAGGTGACCCAGCCGGTACTGGGAGCGTTCCAGGTCGGCCGGTCCGTTGTCGACGGACGGGCGGCGCAGTTCTTCGCTGGTGCCATCGACACGGTGAAGGTCCTCGGCCGCCCGGCCACCGCGACGGACATCCGGAACCTGACCGGCCTGCCGGAGCGGCCGGCTCCCGGCCCGTACCGGTTCGTGTCGGCCCAGTCCGGCTACTGCATGGACATCGACGGCCCGGCCGGCAAGGGGATCGTGCCGTCGACCTCGCTGTGCAGTGACCTCGACGCCCAGTTCGCGCTCGACCAGCTGCCCGGCGGCAGCTCGTACCGGATCCTGGTCACCCGGCCCGGCAAGCTGGACGTGTCCTGCCTGGCGGTCGCCAGCACCACGCTCGGCGAGACGGTACGGGAGGAGACCTGTTCCCGCGATTCCGCGCCGCACGCCGTCCGGCTGATCCCGATGACGGGTGGCACGCAGGCGTTCCAGATCCGGCAGGCCAGCGGCTCGTGGTGCCTGACCGTCGGCGCTGGCCCCGAGCTGGGCTCGCACATAGTGCTCGGCTACTGCTCCGGGGCCGGCACGTTCATCTTCAGGCCGTCCTCGACCACAGTGACGGATCCGGAGGGCGCTCCGCTGCCGCTGCCCGGTACCGGCCGGAGCAAGATCACCGCTGCCCACACCGGCCTGTGCCTGGCGGAGAGGCCTGGGGTCGATGACGGCCTGGTCTATCAGGCCTCGTGCACCGGAGCCATGCCCGTGTACGACCTGGACCTGGTCCAGGACTTCCCGAAGGTCTACCAGTTCAAGCCGATGCATCCCGTCCACGGGCCCGGCTGCCTGGGGGTGCAGGGTGGCTCGGCGTCGGCCGGAGCGCCCGTGGAGGACAGCTTCTGCGGGGAGAGCACCGGGAACAGGATGACTCTGGAGGCGGTGACGAGCCCGCTGCGCGGGTTCAGGATCCGGGCTGAGCACAGTGGACTGTGTCTCGGCTTCGCGGGCAACGCGACGGCGGAGTGGACGCAGCTCACGCAGCAGGCATGCGACCCTGCGGCCAGGGGCCAGGTGTTCGGCATCGAGGTGGACAAGGGGCCGGACCCTCCGGAGGCGCCCTCGGCTGCTGAGCCGGTCCGCATCCGCAACCTGCTCACCGGCGAGTGCCTGACGGAGAACCCGTCCGACCAGTACAGCGGGACGATCTATCCGGGGCTGTGCGACGGTGCCTACCCGAAGCTGAGCCTGGAGAAGGTCTTCCACAGCGGGGCGTACGTCATCAGGGCCGAGCATCCTGCGCAGGGGAAGGGCTGCATGGGTGTCGCCGGGGCGTCGGAGGAGCCGGGTGCCCGGGTCGAGAACACCCGCTACTGCACGCCCGGCGACCACCAGATGTTCCTGTTCGAACCGGTGAGCGCCCCGGCGAGAGGGTTCCGCATCCGCCCGGTGCACACCTACGGCTGCCTGACGGCCGCAGGCAGCGGCCGGACGTACCCGTACGGCAACCAGGTCACCCATGACGAGTGCACGCCCGGCGCGATGGAACAGGTCTTCGCGGTTGAGGCCGCCCCGCCAGCGCCGCCGTCCGGCGCGCCGAAGAACCCGAAGACCATCACGGTCCCGGTGTCGGGCCTGCGCACCATCGTGTACGGCAGCTACCTCGGCAGCGACACGGCGATGGTCGCGTACGTCTACGGCAAGCCGTACCGGACCCTCATGAAGTTCGAGCTGGGCGCGGCGGCCGGCCGGCCGATCGTCAGCGCGAGCCTGAGGCTGACCTCGCGCAGCGGCGTGCACGGCTGCCAGGCCAGCCAGGGGATCATCGCGCAGCGGATCACCGGCGAGTGGGACCAGCGGCAGGTCTACTGGGGCGTCCAGCCCGGCGCGACGACCAGCGGCGAGCGGGTCTCCCGCGACCCCTCGGCCTGCCAGGAGAACGCCCAGTGGACCTGGGACGTGACGACGATGACCCGCGCCTGGTCCGCGGGGACGGCCAACCACGGCGTCATGCTCCGCGCGGCCGAGGAGACCGGCTCCGACTGGTCGCGCACCTTCCACCCGGACACGGCCCAGGGCGGGCCAGCCGCAGCCCTCGTCATCACCTATGACGCGGGCTGACCCGCCCAGCAGTAATCCACCATCCACTGAGGAGGAACAGCCCATGAGCTGGCGTGACCATCGCGTCAGAACCACCAGCCGGCGCCGACCCTGGCTGGCCGGCGCTTTCGCGGCCATGATGGCCGTGTCGCTCGGCGTCGTCATGCCCCTGCCCGAGCCCGAGAAGGCATACGCGGCACCAGGCGCACCCGCCGAGAAGTCCATCTCCGGCCGCAAGCAGCCGGTGGTCCCGCGAGGAAAGGACGTCACGGCCGAGGCCGCCGTCAGGGCAGCACCGGCCGTCACCTGGCCGAAGGCCGGCAGCGCCGAGGTCAGTCTCGGCGCGGGCCTGGCACCTGCCGCCGCCGGCGACCTGCCCGTCAAGGTCTCTTCATCTGGTACCGGGAAAGCCCGCGTCACCGTCCTCGACCAGCAGTCCTCGGCCCAGGCCGGGATCGCCGGGGTGCTCTTCCGCGTGCAGCGCACCGACGGAGCGCTCGCGGCGGCACCGGCCACCGTGGAGTTCGACTACTCGCGCTTCCGGCACGCGTACGGCGGCGACTTCGGCAACCGCCTTGCTGTCGTCGAGGTACCGGAATGCGCCCTGGCTAGGCCCCGCCCGGCCGGATGCGCCCCCGGCAGGCCGCTGCCCGGCAGCAACGACCCGAAGGCCGGCAAGGTCCGCGCCGAGGTGACAGCCGGAGCACCCCGCCGGTCGAGCACCCTGTACGCGGTCACCGCCGGCCCGTCCGGCAGCACCGGCAGCTTCAAGCCCACGTCGCTGAGCCCGTCGGCGACCTGGTCGGTCGGCCTCCAGTCCGGCGACTTCGGCTGGACGTACCCGATGGACCTGCCTGCCATGCCCGGCGGCGAGCCGGAGATCGCCCTGGGCTACAACTCCGGCGGGGTCGACGGCCGGGTCGCGTCCACGAACAACCAGCCGTCGTGGGCCGGTGAGGGCTTCGACTTCCAGCCCGGTTACATCGAGCGGTCGTACACCGGCTGCGCGGAGGACATGGCCGGCAGCGACATCACGGTGCGGACCGGCGACCAGTGCTGGGCGACGTGGAACGCGCACGTCGTGCTGCCCGGCGTCGGCGGCGAGCTGGTCCGCGACGACCAGTCGGGTACGTGGCGCGCCGAGGAGGACGACGGCTGGCGCGTCGAGCTGCTGACCGGCGCCGACAACGGCGACGACGGCGACGCGGGGGACAAGGGCGAGTACTGGCGCCTGACCTCCGCCGACGGCACGCAGTACTTCTTCGGCCGCAACCGGCTGCCCGGCTGGCAGCCCGGCGGCGAGGAGACCAGGTCCACCTGGACAGTCCCGGTGTACGGCAACCAGCCGGGCGAGCCGTGCCGGGCGCAGAGCTGGTGCCAGCAGGCGTACCGCTGGAGCCTCGACTACGTCGTGGACCGCCACGGCGACGTGTTCACGTACTGGTACGACACCGAGACCAACCACTACGCGCGTGGCACGACCGGCACCGTCACCCCGTACGTCCGCGCCGGGTACCTCAAGCGCATCGACTACGGCCAGCGCGCCGACACGGTCCACAGCGCGCTGCCGAACGCCCGCGTGCGCTTCGACGCGGCTGACCGCTGCCTGCCCGGCTCATCCTGCGTGCGCACGCAGCCCGCTGACTGGCCGGACACCCCGTTCGACCAGAGCTGCGACGCTGGTTCGTGCGCGCTGTCCTCGCCGAGCTTCTGGGGGACGAAGCGGCTGGCGAAGGTCACGGCGCAGGTGCGCGAGGGCTCCGGGTACTCCGATGTGGACTCCTGGACTCTCAGCCACACCTTCCCCGAGGTCACCGACGGCACCAGCTCCTCGTTGTGGCTCAAGCAGATCGTCCACACCGGGCTCGCCCGGGGTTCGGCGGCGATGCCCGCGGTGACTCTCGACGGCGTCCGGCTGCACAACCGCGTCGACGGCGTCGAGGACGGCGAGCCGGTCATGCAGAAGTGGCGGCTCAGCCGGATCGACAGCGAGACCGGCGGCCGGATCGACGTCACGTACTCGCCGACCGAGTGCGCCAGCGCGAACCTCCAGCTGGCCGGCGACAACGCCCGCCGGTGCTTCCCGGTCTTCTGGACCCCGCCGTTGCAGAGCGAGCCGAAACTGGGCTGGTTCCACAAGCAGGTCGTCACGCAGGTGCAGGAGATCGACCGGGTCGGCGGCAACGACACGCAGTACACCTTCTACGACTACCCGGCGCTCGGCGGGGCCTGGCACCACGACGACGCCGAGCTGACGCCCGAGCGGTACAAGAGCTGGGGGCAGTGGCGCGGCTTCCAGAAGGTGACCGTCCGGACGGGCGACCCGGCGAAGGGCAAGCAGACCCGCACCGACCACCTGTTCCTCCGGGGCATGACCGGGGACGTGCGGTCTGACGGGAGCCGGCCGGCTGTCGAGGTCACCGACTCCGAGGGCGGCCGGACGCTCGACCGGCCGGTGCTGCGCGGTTTCGCCCGCGAGACGCTGGTGTACGACGGGACCGATGGCCCGCTCCTCAGCGCCGAGCTGCACGAGCCGTCCTGGGTCGGCCCGACCGCGACACGTAACCGGGCCGGTGGCGCGCTGGAGGCGTACCTCACCGACGTGAAGAAGACCCGGACCCGGACGGCGCTGGCCGGCGGCGGTTTCCGGGTGACCGAGTCCGAGCACGGCTACGACAACTACGGCCAGCACATCTGGACCAACGACCTCGGCGACCTGGCGACTGCGGACGACGACAGGTTCACCGAGATCTTCTACACCCGGAACTACGCCGACTGGATTCTCGACACCGAGTACCGGACGACGACCGTGGGCGTGGCGCGGGGCACCCCGGCCTCGTACCCGGCCGACATCATCTCCGACGTCCGCACCTACTACGACGGAGCGTCCACACTGGACGCCGCACCGGTACGCGGTGATGTGACCCGTAGCGAAGAGGTCTCGGGCTGGGCGAACGGCGCCCCGGTCTACACGACCGTCGAGACCAGCACCTACGACCAGCACGGCCGCGAGACCAGCACGACCGACGCGCTGGGCCAGACGGACAGCACGGCCTTCACGCCGGCCCTCGGTGGCCCGCTGACGGCGGTCTCGGTGACCAACCCGCTCGGCCACGTCGAGACCACCGAGTACGACCCGGTGATCGGCGAGCCGGTGAGACTGACCGACGAGAACGGCCGCACGACCGAGCAGTCCTACGACCCGTTCGGCCGCCTGACCGGCGTGTGGCAGCCGGGCCGGGCCCGGACGCTCGGGCCGAACGTGAAGTTCGAGTACCTCATCCAGGCCGACGCGCCCCCGGCGGTGGTCAGCCACCGGCTCCTGGCCAACGGCACCTACTCGAAGACGTACTCCTACTTCGACGGCGAGCTTCGCCAGCGCCAGATGCAGGAACCAGCGCCCGGCGGCGGCCGCGTGCTGACCGACACCCGGTACGACTCGCACGGCCGGGTCAGCCGGGCCAACGCGCCGCACTTCAACACCTCGGCGCCCGGCACTGACCTGCTCCAGGTCGACGACGCGCAGGTACCGGCGCAGACCGTGTACGAGTACGACGGGGCCGGCCGGGAGACAGCCGAGATCCTGTACACGACCGGTACGGAGAAGTGGCGTACGTCCACTGTGTACGGCGGTGACCGGGTCACGGAGACCCCGCCGGCCGGGGGCATCCCCGCGACGCGGATCTTCGACGCTGACGGGCAGACCACAGAACTCCGGCAGCACAACGGCTCCGGCTACGACGTGACCCGCTACACCTACACCAAGGCCGGGCAGCAGTCGGCCGTCACCGACCCGGCCGGGAACGTGTGGCGGTTCCACTACGACCTGCGCGGGCGCCAGATCCGGATGGACGACCCGGACAAGGGGACGAGCTACGCCGGGTACGACGACACCGGCCAGCTCGTCTCGGCCACCGACTCGCGCGGCCGGAGCCTCACCTACGGCTACGACCCGCTCGGGCGGAAGACGGCGATCCACGATGGCGGCACCAGGCTGACGGAGTGGACGTACGACTCCATCCTCAAGGGGCAGCCCAGCGCCTCCATCCGTTACGTGGGCGGCAACGCCTACAAGGAGGAGGTCACCGGCTACGACGACCAGGACCGGCCGACCGGCACGAAGTTCACGCTGCCGGCATCGGAAGGTGCGCTGGCGGCCCAGACGTACGACTCGACGCTGCGCTACAACGCGGTCGGGCAGATCTCCAGCGTGACGCTGCCGAAGATCGGCAACTCGCTGCCCGCCGAGACGCTCAACGCGACGTACGACACGGAGGGCCGCGCGAACGGGCTCAACAGCAACCTCACCCAGTACGTCGCGCAGACGACATACACCAAGTTCGGCGAGACCGACTCGTACGTGCTGGGCGTCGGCGCGAAGCAGGTCCGGCAGAAGTTCGACTACGAGCCGGGCACGCGGCGGCTGGTGAAGGCCGGGCTCGCCGCGCTGAGCAGCCTGACCACGCCGATCGTGCAGCGCGAGTACACCTACGACCCGGCCGGCAACCTCACGAAGCTCCGTTCGACAGGCAAGGACCAGGCAGCCGACAACCAGTGCTTCAAGACCGACTACCTCCGGCGGCTGACCGAGGCGTGGACGGCGACGGACGACTGTGCCGCGGCCCCGGCCCTGATCAACCTGGGCGGCCCGGCGCCGTACTGGCACTCGTACACCTTCGACAAGACCGGCAACCGGGTCACCGAGACGCAGCACGCGGCGGCCGGCGACACCACCCGTGCGTACACGTCACCGGCACAGGGCGGCCCTCAGCCGCACGCGCTCAGCTCCGTCACCACGAGCGGACCGGCCGGCACGCGCACCGACACCTTCGGCTACGACACCGACGGCAACACGACCAGCCGGAACGTCAACGGCAGGAACCAGCAGATCACCTGGGACTCGGAAGGGTCCGTCGCATCCATAGTGGAGGGTGGCAAGACCACTTCCTTCGTGTACGACGCGGAGGGCGATCGCCTCATCCGCCGCGACTCCACCGGCACCACGCTGTACCTGGGTAACACCGAAGTACACCTCGACACCACGGGGCTGGTCACGGGAACCCGGTACTACGAGCACAACGACGACGTGGTGGCCGTCCGCACCGGGCCGGCGACCCTCAACTGGCTCGTGAGTGACCATCACGAGACCGGGGAGACCAGTGTCAACGCGGCCGACCTGACCCAGGTCACCCACCGCCGTCACCTCCCGTACGGCGACGAACGCGGTTCGCCAGCGCTGAACTGGCCCGGCCAGAAGGGCTTCGTCGGCGGCACGATCGACAAGGACACGGGGCTCACGCACCTCGGGGCCCGCGAGTACGACCCGGCGACGGGACGCTTCATCTCCGTCGACCCGATCATCGACGAGGAGGACCCGCAGCAGCTCCACGGGTACCTCTACAGCAACAACAACCCGCTCACCTACAGCGACCCCGACGGCCTGTTCTGGAAGTCCTTCCTGAAGACGGTCGCCAAGGTCGGCGAGGTCCTGTCCTACGTGCCGGGCCCGATCGGCACCGCGGCCGGCCTGGCCTCGGCAGGCGCCCACCTGGCCCTCGGCAACAAGGGCAAGGCCGCCGAGATGGCCCTGGGCGCGGCCGCGAACCTGGTACCAGGCGGAAAGCTTCTCGCCAAGGGCGCTATGGCGCTGGCCAAGGGCGTGAAGGGCGCCAAGGGCCTGACCGCCGGCGGCAAGGCGGCCACCAGCGGCAAGAAGGCCGCGTCGGCGACCACCGGAGCGTCGAAGGGCGCCAAGGGCGCGGGGAAGGGCGGCACGAGCAAGGGCGGCAGCTGCCCGATCTCCAACTCGTTCACGCCCGCCACCCCGGTCCGCATGGCAGACGGCACCTACCAGCCCATCGGTGAGATCCAGGCCGGTGACGAGGTCCTGACGGTGAACCCGCTGGACGGCGCGGTCAGCGGCCAGCCTGTCCTCGACGTGATCACCGGGCAGGGCGTCAAGGAGCTCGTCCGCGTCGACCTCGACCAGGACGACGCCGAGGGGATCACCGCCACGGCAGGGCACCCGTTCTGGGTCAACGGCAGGGGCTGGGTGGACGCGTCCGCACTCCGCGAAGGTGACCAGCTGCTGGCGCCGGACGGCAGCAGCCGGACGGTCGCCCGTGTCACGTACCTGGGCGAGGTGCCGGGACAGACCGTCCACAACCTCACCGTCGATGTCGTGCCCACCTATGTGGTCATGGCCGATGGACAGGACGTCGTCGTCCACAACTGCGGCGGTGGCCTGCGCAAGGCGAAGAAGGCCGCGAAGAAGGAACGGTCGGCGAGTGAGAGTTTCGATGACCACGCCGATGCCGTCGTCAAGAAGGGCCTGGGTGTCAAGGTCATCTCTGAGTACACCTCCCCGTCGGGCAATCGGTACTTCGGAAGGAACGGCGAAGGCCTGGTGGCACCCCGCTCGGTGAAGCAGATCCTGAAAGCCTGTCAGCACAAGGGCGGATGCGCGGAGATGCAGGCGCTGAACAAGGCCGTCAGAGCGGAAGGCAAAGCGGCACTGAAACCCGGCGGCAAATTCAGGACCACCAACGGAAGCAACAATCCGGCCAAGCACAAGACCCATCGCGCGGCCTGCTCCAGATGCGAGAAGGTCATCAACAAGGTCACGAAGGGCAAGCCTGCCCGGAAACCGAAGGGAACCAAGCCGAAACCGCGCAAACCCGCACGGGCCAGCATCTACTGACAGCTCGCTGCCGCATGCCCCGGACTCCCGGGGCGTGCGGCAGCTCCACTGCGCCAGGCTCGTCTCCAACCAGGGGTGTATGGCAGGTTCCATCCGGGGGTAGACCCCCTCTGACCTGTGGCGACGTAGCGTTTGCCGGGTCAGATCGCCCGCCGGTCGAGGGGAAGAATCATGTCTCGCACGTCTCGGAACGCCGCTGTCGCGCTGCTGGGTACCGCTGTCCTCGCTGTCGCCGCTACACCGCTCGTCGCGTCTCCGGCTTTCGCCGCCGCCAAGGATCCCTGGTTCAATGTGAACAGCTTCGTCCAGGTGAACCCGTCGGCTCCCGCCACCGCAATGGTGCGGATCAACGCCGCCTGTTACGGCGGTGGTACCGGGGTGATCAACTACATCGCGCTCCACGGGGGCACCGGCCAGACGATGACCTTCGGTACGCGCTACGAGAGCAACACGATGCCGTGCGACGGGGTCGGGCGGACGTTCAACGTCGCCGTCAAGACCGCCGCACCCGGCGTCAACTGGACCGTGCCAGGCGCCGGCAACGTCACGGCCAGCATCACCAACAGCGCCGGCGACTCCTTCTTCGGCGAGGTACAGAACCAGCCGGTCGAGTTCACCCGGCCCTACTAGGGCATCACTCAGCTCTGAGCCGCACGCCCTTGACCTGCAGGGCCTGCGGCATCCCCACCGTGGGGGCGAACAGCCCGGTCAGGCTGAGCGTGGCCGTGGTCGCCTCCGGTGGCGGGTTCCCGGACAGCGTGATCGTCGCGGTGACGGGGATCGATCCAGCTGGCACGTTGATCTCCAGGTCGCCTGCGGCGGGCATGGAGGCGGGCTTGAGCGTGCTCCCGCCGGCCAGCACGAACTGGCAGCCTCCGAACAGGTGGATCGTCACCGGTACGTCACCGGTGTTGACGGCGCGGACCCTGATCTTCGTGTAGTGCCTGGTCACGCCGACCCCGGTGACCTCGACCCGCAAGGGCCCCGCCGTGCCGGCCGCCGTCGCCACGAGCCGCTCGGCGCGGATCTTCTCGTTCCCCGTGAGCCATCCGGCAGCCCACTGGACACCGAGGACAGCAGCGTACCCGGTAGCCGCGAGCACCAGCAGCACCACCAGCGCCCAGCCCAGCCCCCGCAAACGGCCAGGCCGGTGCGGGGGAGGCGCGGGCGGGACGCCGGGCACCGGCACCGGCGCTCGGCCGACCGCACGCGGCCGCTCGCCCGGCGACTTGAGCAGGTCGAGCGCGATGGCGCCGAGCCCGCCGAGCAGCGTGACACCGACTGTGACGGCCGGGGGCACCTTGTACTGCTTGAGCACGTCCACCAGGAACGTCACCGTGGTACTCAGCACCAGGGCCGCCACGGCGAACCAGAACATCCGGACCTTGCTCACGGAGCCGCCCATGCGCTCAGCGTAACCGTGGAACTGCGTACTGGTAACTCAGATCACGGACACACAGGCGGCGTTCCGGCGTTCCATCAGCTCGGCGGCCTCGGCCTTCCACTGTGCACGCTCGCCGTCGGTCAGCTGGCCGAGCGTCACGGCCTGGACGAGCCGGTGGACGGAGGTCAGCCCGTCGGCCGGCTGCTGGAGCAGCGAGTACCTGCGCAGGGCGATGATCGCGTTGTTCAGCTCGAACGGGTTCCCGGCCAGCGCCCGGCTCTGGGCCCCGGGGCCGGCGGGCTCGGCGAGCAGGTCGCGGTACGGGATGGCGTCCGGCGCGTAGCACGACAGCAGCCGCAGCAGCGTGACAGCCGAGGGCTCGTGCCGGGCGAGGTGCTCGAACGCTACGAGCCAGACGGCCGCGACCCCTTTCCCGTACGCGGTTCCCCCTGACTCGGCGAGCAGCGCTGCCCGGGCGTCCTGGTCGCGAAAGAGGGCCAGGTACCCGCCGATCGACTCCCCGGCGGCCCTGATGTACGCCGCGGCCTGCTCCAGGGCCAGCGGCAGCCCGCCCAGCTCCTCGGCCAGCGCCCGGGCCGCCCCGGCGTCGGGGTCCTTGGTGGCAGCCGTCAGGTACCGGGCGGCCGTCGCCGCGTCGAGCACCGGTACCGGCAGCGCCTGCTCGTCCGGCCACAGTGGATGCTGGCTGGTGACGATGACGTGACCGTCGCCGACCGGCGGGATGACGTGCCGGATCGCGGCGGCCTCCGGTACGCCGTCGATGATGACCAGCCACCGGCCCGGGCGGGTGGCCAGTGCCGTGTGCACCTGGAGTACCGGATCGGTGCTGTCCCGCCCGGCCCGGTCCCGCACGCCGAGGATGTTGGCGAGCTGCGCGAAACCGGACCACAGCGCGCCTGGCCCGTCGGCCGGGATCTGCCAGACGAGCTGGTAGCCGTGCCGGTACCGGTGGGCGTACTCCACGGCGGCGCTGGTCTTGCCGACCCCGGCGATCCCGGTCAGCGCCACGATCGCCGGGGCGAGCGGTGCGGCGGCCAGCCGGTGCGCGATCTGCCCGATCAGGTCCTCCCGGCCGGTCAGCCCCGGCAGCCGGGTCCCGAGCCGGATCGGCGTGAGCTGCGGCTGGGCCGGCGGTGTCCGGTCGAGGGCGGCGAGAGCCTGGCGGAACTGGGCGGCCAGCGCCTGCGGATCAGCGAGCCCCGCACGCTTCGCCAGGTACCTGACCAGGCGGGCGAGGGCATCCGGATCGGCGGGGGCGTGACGGCCGGCGCACCAGTTGCGGATCGAGTTCACGCCGCGTGGCCGGCGGCCGGGGACCTTCGCCTGGGGGAACGCCGCGCGGGCCATCGCGTCCCAGGTCGGCTGGCCGGCCAGCTCGCGGAGCCTCGCCAGGTACCTGCCGAGGCTCTCCTTGCCGTGCACGGCCCCGGACGGGAGTTCCCTGCCCGGGACCCAGAGGGTTGGCTCGTTCACGGAGTGCGACACGGCTGCACAGCTTAGGGCGTGCCGCCTGCCAGCACTGCCCCGTGAGCTGATTGTTCAACTGGACAGGAACTGCACGGTTTCCGGGATTGACTGGCCCCTGTCAGCCGAACTTCGGGTGAAGGAGTCCATAGTGGAACCCCATTGCATGACGAAGTGTGCGATTGCCGACGCCGCCGGCCAGGCCGGCCAGCAGGCATCCATAGTGTCCTGGCTGTGGGAGAACCTGACCTGGCTTGCCATGATCGTGACCTGATCTGTGTCAGCTGCCGCGCTGGCCGGCCCGCCGCTAGGCCTGCGGGGCGTTCCGCCTGGCGGTACGCCAGTTCCGGCTAACGGCCGACGCGCACGCCGTTCCGGCGCGATGATGGATGCGGAGCTGCGGCGAGCGGGGGCGGTCATGGCAGAGCAGCTGATGGTACGGCGCGTCGTCTACATCCAGGCCGAGGGCACGGACGTGCTCCTGCTGTGCCGGCGCGGCGGCGGGCCGGCGAACGAGGCCAAGGTGCCGGCCTGGCAGACCCACGAGGACGCCAGCTTCGTGGCCGACCCGGAGGCGGACCGGCGCCAGGCGGTGTCGATCGCCGAGCGGCTGCTCCTCGGCGGGGAGTGCCGGGCTGGCGAGGGCGAGCCGGCCGAGGCGCACGACGGCACCGACCCGATGACCGGCCTGGCCAGAACCGACTTCTTCTACCAGGTCAGCGTGACGTTGCCCTTCGGCCATCCCGACCGGTGGGCGTGGCCGTTCCTGGGCGGTTTCGGCGAGCGGCGGGAGACGGGCGCGGTGTGGTTCGAGCCGCTGCCCCTGCTCTTCTCCCTGCCGGCAGGCCTCGGCGCCGGCCTGGCCCTGACCTAGGGAAGCTCTTCGGGAGGGCACGAGGTGTGCCCTCCCTGCCGCGTCTCAGGCGGTCACGAGCGGGGCCGTGCCGGCCAGCCAGGCCGCGGCCCGGACGGTACCTACTGCCCGGCCGCCGCCGAGCACCTCGACCCGGCACAGCTCCCCGGTACCGGCCGCGCCGAGCATGCCCAGCAGCGCGGCACAGACCGGGGGCACCGCCCGGCGGGACCCGTCGCTGACCTTGAACGCGTAGGCCCAGCCGCCCGGCAGCGCCCCGGCCTGCACCCCTTCGGCACCGGCCTTGGTGAGCAGCCCCGGTACCGCGCGCATCAGCAGGGTGTCGAGCCTGGACGGCCCGGCCACGTACTCCGGGTGCGCGCGCATCGCGTCGGCGACCCGGCGCGCGGGCGTGCCGGGGGAGGCGAGGACGGCGCTGCGGTACAGCCGGGCGAGGCCGAGGAGGCTGATCGCGTGTACCGGGGCGCCGCACCCGTCGGTCGCCGTCCACGCCACGTCCTCACCCGCCCCCTCAGTCAGGGTGTCGCGGATGAGTGCCTGGATGGGGTGGTCCGGTTCGAGGTACGAGCCGATGGGCCAGCCGTTGCGGCAGCAGGCTGCGAGCATCGCCGCGTGCTTGCCCGAGCAGTTCATCAGGATGGGGGCCGGCCGGACTCCGGCCGCGACGTGCTCGGCCTCCCTGCCCCTGGGCAGAGCGGCTGGTGTGCGCAGCGCGTCGGCCCGCAGGTTCGCGGAGGCCAGGATCTCCCGCACGCCAGCCAGGTGGAAGCCCTCCGCCGAGTGCGAGGCGGCGGTCAGCGCCGTGAGGTGGCCCGGCAGCTCGATGCCCGCCTCGGCGACCGCCGTGGCCTGGGCGAGTTTGGCGCAGGACCGGGGCAGTACCGGCTGCCGCGCGTCGCCGTAGGCCGCGGCCACCTCACCGCCCGGGTCCACGATGACCAGAGCCCCGTAGTGCCGTCCCTCCACGAACCCCGAGCGCACCACCTCCGCGAGCAGCACGCCCTGGCCGGTGTCCGCAGCTGTCTGCTTCATGCCATCCCCCAAAATGGAACTGACCTGTCCTTAATGGGACATAGGGGGCGGTAAGGCATGACGCGGTTTTGCCAGCTGGCTGCTGGTTCGTCAGGCCGCTGCCGGCGAGGCGAAACCCTCGATCGTGTCCCAGGACCGGGGCACGTGCCGGCGCGCGGTGACCGCACCCGTCGTGTTGCCCTCGATCGTGCTGAACCAGCCGAGGTGCACGGCGGTCACCACACCGATGTGGTCGGAGTTCCCATCGGGTACCTCGAAGGCGCCGTCCCGGTAGACCACCAGGTCGCCCGGCCTCGGCGTGTAGCCGGAGTCAGCCGGGTGCCACGTCCCGTGCTTCTCCCCGTACTGCCGGCCGGACCGGGCCCACGCGTCGATCCCCTTCGCGCCCGGCACCCCAGCGTTCGTCCACAGGTACCTCGCGAACTCGGCGCACCACGGGCCTCGGTTCCAGCCGGCCGGGCAGCCGGCCGCCCCGCCGCGCGCCTGGCCCGAGTAGTAGTTGCAGCCGTCGACCTCGTGATCGCGGTCCGTGTTGGCCAGCTCCCGCTCGGCCAGCTCCACGACCTTGCCCGCGGCCGGCGTCGCGGGATCGGAGATCGGCCACAGCGCGACCGTCGCGGCCACGCCGAGAAGCACGAGCACCGTAACGCCCGCGATCAGCCACTTTGCCCGCCGCTTCCCCCGGATCTTCATCCGGAGACTCTCGCACAGGCCATCCGCCTCCCGCGATCCCCGGCTTTACGCGGTGGTGAGGCTCAGCCGGGACTGGGCGATCCGGCCGGCCCGCCGCCGTTCCAGCTCGCCGGCCAGCCACAGCAGCTCCTCGTACAGCCGGGGGTTCTCCGACTGCTCCCGGCAGTGCTCGATCCACGGCCGGTAACCGTCGGCGATGGACCGCAGCCGGGTGCCGGCCGCGCGCTCGATCAGCGTCAGGTCGAACACGTCCGTGCGGACGCCGGCCGCCAGCAGCTCGACCTGCCCGAGGTACTCCGAGACCAGCCGGGTCAGTTCCGCGTCGCCCTCCTCCTTCACCAGGAGCGCCGCCGCCTCCGCGTCCCGCCCGCCGGGCAGCACGGCCCGCAGCTGCGCGCGGATCGACAGGGTGGAGGCGTAGAACTCGATCGTCGCCTGCAGGCGCTGCCGGTCGTGGCCGGCCCGCCCGGCCCGCACCGACTCCCGTACCTGATGGCCCAGCTTGCGGAACAACCAGAGGAACGCCCCGGCGACGACGGCGTTGACGACGATCGCGGAGAAGGCGGCGGCCACGGAAAGGCCCTCGAAGGTACTCATGATGGAGATCTACCAACGTGACGCGCCTTCGATCCACAATGGCCGGATCGGGCTTTGTAATGTCCAAGATCTGACGGATACGATCCGATCCGGCTCACGACCGCTGGCAGGACGGGCACCAGTAGGTGACCCGGCCGGCGAGCGTGTCCCTGCTGATCAGGCCCCGGCAGCGCGGGCAGATCCGCTTGCCGTAGACGAGCGGCTGCCGCGAACCGCTCAGCAGCTCCTGCGCGATCGTCACGAGGCCGGCCAGGTCCGGCACCGTACCCGCCGGGGCGTAGGGCGAGACCCTGGCCCGGAACAACGTCTCGGCCTTGAAGATGTTGCCGATCCCGGCCAGGTTGCGCTGGTCCATGAGGGCTTCGCCGATCGGCACCTCCGGGCGCGCCGCGATCCGGCG
Source organism: Longispora albida DSM 44784 (assembly GCF_000379825.1). GTDB lineage: Bacteria > Actinomycetota > Actinomycetes > Mycobacteriales > Micromonosporaceae > Longispora > Longispora albida. The sequence goes on along the minus strand of NZ_KB903814.1, from coordinate 288,210 downwards.
GGCTGCCTCACTCGCGTCCCAGTCCGAGCCGAGGAGGTCGGGGCCGAGGTGCCCCACGAGGTCGTTCTCCCGTGCGGTGGGCACGATGGCCAGCTCATGCAGGTGGTACCCGACGATCGCCCACCCGGCCACCCCCAGCACCACCCGGATCAGGTGGCCGGGCCCGCCCGTCCAGCGCTCGCCGGCCCGGTACGCCCGCCACGAGCCGTCCATCCGCAGGTGCGAGTGCAGGGTGTACTCGCGGTCGAACCGCAGCAGCAGATGCTTCCCGCGCGCTGCGGACTCCCGCACGACCCAGCCGGAGAGGTCCGCTGTGGCCAGCTGGGGTACCCGGAAGTCCGAGCTGGTCAGCGCCTGCCCGGTCAGCAGCTCGCCGAGCCGCCGGGCCGTCCGCAGGACACTGTCACCCTCGGGCACGGCTCCACCTAGCTCCGCAGCCGCATGCCGCGCGGCGTGACCCGGAAGCCAGCCGCAGCCAGCGCGTCGCCCAGCGGCGAGGCCTGGACCTCCTGCCCGTCGGCCCGCTCCACCGACAGGGCGCCGAGCGCGCCGGACTTCACAGCTCCGGCGAGTGCCGCGGCGGCCTTGGCCAGCGCGGGCTCCTCGTGGGTGAACGACAGCAGCGTGCGGCCGCCGCGCTCGACGTACAGTGCGAGGTCGCCGTTGACCAGGACGACCAGGGCACCGGCCTTGCGGCCCGGACGGTGCTCGCCCTCGGCCGGGCTGGGCCAGGGCAGCGCGCCGCCGTACGGGCTGGCGGGGTCGGTCGCCGCCAGTACGAGAGCGCCCGGCTTGTCGTCCGTCAGCGCACGGAGCCGGTCGACAGCGCCCGGCACCGCGAACTGCGCCGCGCCCAGGCCCTCCACGAAGTACCCGCGCCGGGCCGCCCCGCGCTCCTCCAGCGCGGCCAGCACCGGATACACCCCGGCGAAGCCGCCGGCCGTGCCCTCGGCCATGACCGCGCCCCTGGTCAGCACCCCGTGCCGCTCCAGCAGGACGTCGGCCTGCGCTGCGGCCCGCCGGGTCGGGTCGGTGTCCCGCTCGGGGAGCCGTGACCAGCGCCCGGCCACAGTGGGCGGACCCGACCGGCTGGGCATCACGGGCCGCCCCGGCCTGCGGAACCTGGCTCGTGGGGCCGCCGGCCTGCCCCGGTGCGTACCGGCACCGCCGAGCACCACCCGCAGCGCGCCCAGCGTGTCATTCGTGAGCCAGCCGGCCCACACGAGATCCCAGATGGTGCCGGCGAGCTCCTGGTCGTCTCCGGCGCCGACCTCGTCGGACAGCTGCCGGAAGAACAGCGCCCGGCCGCCGTCGAGGGCCGCGAGGACCGCCTCGTGCTCCGGGATCATGGTCAGGGCCTCGTCGGGCGGCGGGAGCAGGAGGGGGGCCTGGTCGGCGTACGCGAGCATCACCCAGCCGTCGCTGCCCGGGATCGACCTCGTCCCGGCCCAGACCACCTCACCGCTCGCGCACAGCTCGTCCAGGTACGCGGGGGAGTAGTCGGCGACTCTCCCCGGCAGTACGAGAGATTCGAGCGCTGACGCCGGGACGGCAGCACCCTGAAGCTGCTCGATGGCGGCCGCGACCGCGTCGAGCCCCCGGCCGGGAGTGTGAACCTGCTGCCAGTGCGGCAGGAAGACCCCCAGCGTCCGGGGCGGGACCGGCTCGATCTCCTTGCGGAGGGCGGCCAGCGAACGGCGGCGCAGCAGCCGCAGCACCCCCGGATCGCACCACTCGGGACCGGTACCCGCCGGGCTGAACTCGCCGCGCAGCACCCGCCCGGCCGCCGCCAGCCTGCGCAGCTCGTGGTCTGCGATCGACACGCCGAGCCCGAACCGGTCGGCGCACTCCGCGCTCGTGAACGGCCCGTGTGTCCGGGCATAGCGGCTCAGCAGGTCACCCAGCGGATCGGCCACCGGCTCCAGATACGCCTGGGGCAGGCCCACCGGCAGCGCGACCCCGAGCGCGTCGCGCACCCGGGCCGCGTCCTCGGCGGCCAGCCAGCGGTCCTCGCTCGCGATCCGGACCCGGATGGCGCGCCGGGCCTGGGCCAGGTCCTCCAGCCAGCCCAGCTCCGCGCCGCGCAGCACCAGCTCGGCCTCCGACAGGTCACCGAGCACCCGGAGGATCTCCGCGACATCCTCCGGCCCGGCAGCCTGGCGGCCCTCGGTCAGCCAGCCCACCTGCCGCACGGTCTCGGCCACCACGTCGGGGTCGAGCAGCTCCCGCAGGTCCACCCGGCCGAGCAGCTCACCGAGCAGGCCGGAGTCCAGCGACAACGCGGCAGCCCGGCGCTCGGCCAGCGGCGCGTCGCCCTCGTACAGGAACGCCCCGACATACCCGAACAGCAGAGAGCGGGCGAAGGGCGAGGGCTTCGGCGTCTCCACCTCAGCCAGCCGGATGCCCCCGCTGGCCAGCTCGCGCATGACCCCGGTCAGGCCCGGCAGGTCGAACACGTCCTGCAGGCATTCGCGGGCGGCCTCCAGCGTGATCGGGAAGTCGGGGAAGTCCTTGGCCACGTCGAGCAGCTGGGCCGCGCGCTGCCGCTGCTGCCACAACGGCTGCCGCCGGCGCGGATCCCGCCGGGGCAGCAGCAGTGCCCGCGCCGCGCACTCCCGGAACCGGGCCGCGAACAGCGCCGACGTGCCAACCGACTCCTCGACGAGCTGCCCGATCTCCTCGGGGTCGAACACCACCAGCTCCGCACCCGGTGGCTCACCCGTCACGTCGGGCAGCCGCACCACGATCCCGTCGTCGGACGGCAGCACCTGAGCGTCGACCCCGTACCGCTCGGCCAGCCTCCGCCCCACCGCCAGCGCCCACGGCCCGTTGACCCGCGCGCCGAGTACACAGTGGACGGCCAGCCGCCAGTCGCCCAGCTCGTCGCGGAACCGCTCCACCACGACTGTCTTGTCGTCGGGCAGCACCCGGGTCGCGTCCTTCTGCTCCCGCAGGTACGCCAGGAGATTGCCGGCCGCCCAGTCGTCGAGCCCCCCGGCGAGCAGCGCGGCCGTGGCGGCAGGCTCCTTCTGCCGGGCCAGCGTACGCAGCCGCGCGCCGATCGCCCGGCCCAGCTCCACCGGCCGGCCCAGCGCGTCGCCCTTCCAGAACGGCATCCGGGCCGCGGCGCCCGGCGCGGGGGAGACGAGCACCCGGTCGGGGGTGATGTCCTCGATCCGCCAGGACGACGAGCCGAGCAGGAAGATGTCGCCGACCCGCGACTCGTACACCATCTCCTCGTCGAGCTCCCCAACGCGGACCGGCTTCTCTGCTCCCGCGAGGAACACACCGAACAGGCCACGGTCGGGAATCGTGCCGCCGCTCGTCACCGCGAGCCGCTGCACACCCGGCCGGCCGGTGACCGTACCGGCGTCGCGGTCCCAGACCAGCCGGGGCCGCAGCTCGGCGAAGGCCGTCGACGGATACCGCCCGGAGAGCATGTCCAGAGTGGCCTCCAGCGCCGAAGCCGGCAGCTCGGCGAACGGCGCGGCCCGGTGGACCAGCGCCGACAGCTCGTCCACCCGCCACGGCTCCATCGCGGTCATCGCGACGATCTGCTGGGCGAGGACATCGAGGGAGTTCCTTGGGTACCGGATCTCCTCGATCGCCCCAGCCGTCATCCGCTCGGCCACCACCGCGCACGACAGCAGGTCGCCCCGGTGCTTGGGGAACACGACGCCCCGGGAGATCGCGCCGACCTGGTGGCCGGCCCGGCCGATCCGCTGGAGCCCGGCCGCGACGCTCGGCGGGGCCTCGACCTGCACGACCAGCTCGACGGCACCCATGTCGATGCCCAGCTCCAGGCTGGAGGTGGCGACCACGGCTGGCAGCTCGCCCGACTTGAGCTGTTCCTCGATGTGCAGGCGCTCCTCACGGGACACGCTGCCGTGGTGGGCGCGGGCGATGACGGTCTCGGCCCCGGCCGCCGTGCCGGCCTGCGCCATCACCTCGGCAGGCGATCGCCCGGTCAGATTGTCCACACTGGACTCGGTGGCGATCTCGTTCAGCCGGGCGCAGAACCGCTCGGCGGCCCGCCGCGAGTTCGTGAAGACGATCGTCGACCGGTGCTGCCGGATCAGGTCGTAGACCCGCTCCTCGACGGCCGGCCAGATCGACGGCCGCCGCGAACCCTGGTCCTCGGACTCGTCCAGCGCGGTCATGTCCTCGACCGGCACCTCGACGGTGATCTCGATCGTCTTGTCGGTCTTCGGCTGCACGACCTCCGCCGGCCGCTCCCCGCCGAGGAACCTGGCCACCTCCGTCACCGGCCGCACCGTGGCCGACAGGCCGATCCGCTGGGCGGGGGCGGGCAGCAGCGCGTCCAGCCGCTCCAGCGACAGGGCCAGGTGCGCGCCCCGCTTGGTGGCTGCGACGGCGTGCACCTCGTCGATGATGACCGTGCGGACCCCGCGCAGCGACTCGCGTGCCGCCGAGGTGAGCAGCAGGAACAGCGACTCGGGAGTCGTGATCAGGATGTCGGGCGGGGTGCGGGCGAACTCGCGCCGCTCGCTCGCCGGGGTGTCGCCGGTCCGCATGCCGACCGTGATGTCCGGCGGCTCCTGGCCGAGCCGGGCGGCGGCCTGCCGGATGCCGGCCAGCGGGGTACGCAGGTTGCGCTCGACGTCGACAGCGAGCGCCTTGAGCGGGCTGACATACAGCACCCGGCAGCGGTGCAGCTTGTCCTCCGGCGGGCCTTCGACGGCCAGCCGGTCGAGCGCCCACAGGAAGGCAGCCAGCGTCTTCCCGGAACCGGTCGGCGCGACCACCAGCGCGTTACGCCCGGCGGTCACCGCCGTCCACGCCCCGGTCTGCGCCGAGGTGGGTGCCGCGAAGGCCCCGGTGAACCACTCCCGCGTCGCCTGCCCGAAATGCTCTAGTACTGCTGCCACGGCGCCATCCTTCCAGCACCCCCTGACAGTTTCCCGTGACTCGCGATTACTCAGTACCTGGCGAACGACCGCAGCGGCATCCGCGGCCCCCGCCGGGGCGCGCCGATCCCAGCCAGGCCGAGCAGCGCGCACACCCGTGCCCGGTGCCCGGCGAACGGTGCCAGCAGTTCCAGCATCCGCCGGTCGTCGGCGCGTGCCTCGCCGGCCAGCGCCCACGCCACCGTGTTCGGCAGGTGGTAGTCGCCGACACTCACGGCGTCCGCGTCGCCGTAGGAGGCCCGTACGACCTCCGCTGCCGTCCACGGGCCGATGCCGGCAATGCTGAGCAGGCGTTTCGTGGCCGTGGCCGTGTCGGAGCACCGTTCGAGGCGGCTGGCTTCGGCTGCTGCCCGGCGCAGAGTGTCCGCGCGGCGCTGCTCGACGCCGAGCGGGTGGAACTCCCAGTACGGCGCGGCGGCGATGACGGCCGGGTCTGGTGGCAGCCAGAGCGCCTCGTGGGGCCCCGGAGCCCGCTCGCTGAACTTCCGGACCGTCCCCGAGTACGCGTGGTAGGCCTCCTTCCCGGTCACCTTCTGCTCGAACACCGCCCGCAGGACACGCGGGAACACCTGTCCCGTGGCGGGGAGCCGGTGCCCCCGGTGCAGGCGGGCCAGTTCGGCGACCAGCGGGTGGGCCTGGGCCAGTTCGGCGAAGTCACCCAGGTCGTCGCTCAGCCCGGCGAGCTGGCCGGCCCGGTCCAGCAGCCAGGAAGCCCCGGCGCCGTACGCTTCCACCTCGATCGACAGGCCCGCCTGCCGCAGCGACACGCTTCCCGGGCCGTCCGGAGTCCGGGCAGCCAGCCAGAACGCGCCCTCGGCGAACCGCGCGCACGGGTCGTGCCCGCCCATCGGGAGCTGGCCGACGGTGGCGGAGAACTGGTAGCCGTCCGGCACGGCGAGTGTCCGGTGCATAGCCACTACTGTGGCAGCGGCAGGAGTACCGGATGCGCCTCGGGGTGCCGGTCCCACCACGGCAGCGTCCCGGTGGCCCGCGTCAGCGCCTCCTGGTACGCGTCGAGGGTCGCCTGGTGCACGAGGTCGATCTCGGCGTCGCTGACGAGTTCCGGCCGCCAGCGGATCAGCCTGTGCCCGGCCAGTGGCTGCCCGGCGAGGGGGCGGACGACGACGTCACGCTGGCCCGGGTACGTCGGAGCGCAGATCATGGCACCCTGCCCCGTCGCGACGAACTGCTCGGCGTCGATGGCCTCCAGGTTCGTGAACCGCAGCCGTGGCGAGAACCCGGCGGCCTCGCACGCCTCACGGAACATCGCCAGCGAGCCGTCGTCGGCGCCGGGCGGGCCGAGCCACCAGTCCCGGGCGAGGTCGGCGAGGTCGACGGTGTCGAGGCAGGCCAGCCGGTGGTCCGCGGCGAGTGCGACGTACAGCGGCTCGGGGTCGATGACGATCCGTTCCATCGCGCCGGGCGGGAGCGGCGGCAGGCAGCCCTTGTGCGCGCCGATCACCACGACGTCGGCGAGCCCGCTCGCGAGCAGCTGGGCGACGACGATGCCGGAGGAGTCGACCCTCGTGGTCACCTCGCGTCCCGGTAGCCGCTGCTGGAGCCTGGTCAGGAGCGCGCCGTTGAAGCTGCTGCGCAGCGCGCCGAGCCGCAGCTCGACGGCACCTCTGCTGAGGCCGCCGCCCGCTACCAGCTCGTTCATCTCCGACAGGATGCCGCGTGCCCGTTTCAGCACGAACTGGCCGAGGGAGGTCGGTTCCGCGCCCTGCGGGCCGCGCTCGAACAGCCTGCCGCCGAGCGTGGTCTCGATCCGGCCGAGCTGCGCGGTCAGGGCGGGCTGGGAGACGCCCAGGACCACTGCTGCCCTGGACACGCTGCCCGACTCGGCGATCTGGCACAGCACCCGCAGATGCCGTAGATCCAGCTCCATAAGATCAACGTTATACCTGGCTGAGATAGCCCAAACACCGGCCGATCTGGCACCCTAACCTTGTCATTACATGTGAGCCGGAGGCCCCCCGATGCCCACTGACCTACTCACCGCCACCGCTGCCGGTACGCTCGCCACCCTGAGCGCTGGAGGCAGGCACCGGGTGAGCTGCCTGCGGCTCGACGGTGGCGGTTCCTTCGTCTACTGGATGACCGAGGGCGAGACCTACCGTCTCTGCCACGACGGCACCGACTGGTCCGTCACCGGCGCGGAGTGGTTCAACCCCGGTCAGGTGTACCGGCTGAGCAAGGCCGTCACCACAGCCCAGGCCCTCCCGCTGTCCCCGCACGGCCACCTGGTCCTGCGGCCCGGCGTCACGTACGAGATCCGGGCCGGCCACACCGGCCGCTGGACGGTCTACGCCCTCGGAAACTGACGCGCGTACCGGTGAGGCCCGGGCCATGATGACGTGCATGGCTCACCTCAAGGACATCGTGTTCGACTGTCACCACCCTGCGGCAGTGGCCCGCTTCTGGGCCGCCGCGCTCGACGGGTACCAGGTCGCCCCGTACGACGAGGAGGAACTCGCCCGGCTCCGCGCCAACGGCGTCAACGACCCCGAGGACGACCCGACCGTCCTCGTCGAGCCCTCCTCCGGCAGCGGCCCGCGCTTCTTCTTCCAGCTGGTACCAGAATCGAAGGTCGTGAAGAACCGCGTGCACCTCGACCTGACAGCCGCCGGCCCAGCCGCGGAGATCCGGCGGCTGTGCGCCCTGGGCGCGAAGATCCAGGCCGAGCGGGACGACCTCACCGTGATGACGGATGTCGAAGGCAACGAGTTCTGCGTCGTGAGGAGAAGTAGCGGGGTCAGGCAGCCGGGTCCCGTGGGCCGCACACGCCGGGTGCCCAGTGCGGGAAGCGTGCCAGTGCCTCGCGGGTCTCGATGGTGTCGTACTCCCTGGCCACGGCCGGTGACTCTGCCCTGGCGCGGCTTCCACAGTCGACAGATCGACGTACGGCTCTATACGCTGTAGATTATGTCTACTGGGGACACTGCGGAGCGGATCGCGGCCGCGGCGCGCGAGCTGCTGCTGGCCGAAGGGGCTGCGGCGGTATCGATGCGCCGCGTCGCGCAGGCCGCCGGGATCACACCGATGGCCATCTACACCCACTTCCCGAACAGGGACGCGCTGCTGCGCGCCGTCGCCGGCCGGGCCTTCGCCGAGCTGGCAGGTTTTGGCGTGGTGTCCGGCAGTGACGCGCGGGCGAAGATCGGCGACCTGCTGGAGAGGTTCCTGGACTTCGCGCTCGGCGCGCCCCACCTCTACACCTTCCTGCTGACCGACCAGCGGCCCGGCGCCCGGCGGTTTCCCGATGGCTTCCGGGACGGCTCGTCGCCGACGTTCACCGTCGCGCTGGAGCTGGTCGAGGCCGGCATGCGCGAAGGCTCGCTGCGCGAGGACGATCCGCTGGAGGTCACGCTCGCGCTGACCACGTCGGTGCAGGGCCTCGTCCAGCAGTACCTCGGGGGCCGGATCGGCCTGCCGGAAGCTGAGTTCCGCGCGCTGTGCGCCCGGACGATCGAGAGGATCATCCATGGGCTCGGCGCGTAACACCGCCATCGCGGCCACAGCTTCGGCACTGCTGTTCTTCTTCGGAACCGGTTTCAGCCCCGTTCCGCCGCTGGTCCTGCTCGCCCCGCTGCCGCTGCTGTTCCTGGCTTCGCGCACGAGTGCACTGTGGACGGGCATCGCCGCGTTCCTGGGCGGGTTCTTCGGGGCGGCCAACAACTGGGCGCACGCCATGGACTCGGTCGACGTGCCACTGCCGATGGCACTCGGGATCAGCGCCGCCAACGGTACGGTGCTCGCTCTGGTCGCGCTGTTGTTCGGCTCGCTGGTCCGGAGCGGCCGGGCGGTCGTGGCGGCCATCGCTGCCCCGGCCGCGTGGACGGCGGCACTCTACGGCGTCTCCCTGGCCAGCCCGGCCGGCGTGGTGGGTACCCCGGCGAACAGTTTCGGGGACTGGGCGCTCGTGTTGCAGCCTGCCGCGTACGCCGGGATGTGGGGTGTGGAGTTCCTGGTCTTCCTGGTACCTGCCGTGATCGCAGCGCTCCTCGCGCCCGGGGTCACGCGGGTGGCCCGGCTGCGGGCCGGCGTGATCGGTGCCGTGGTGGTGACCGTCGCCCTGGCTGCCGGGGCTGTGCGGCTCGCCGGTGCCGGGCAGTCCCCGGCTGACCGGCACGTCGCGCTGATCGCGCCCAACAAGGGCCGCTGGGCGGCCGACATCACGAGCGCCGACGGCCAGGCGCTCCTCCAGTCCTATGTGGACGCGATCGGCGCGCTGCCGGGTAGTGTCCGGCTCGCCGTCCTGGCCGAAGCCGACTTCGGGATCACACCGGCGAACGCGGCCCAGCTCACCGGCCCGCTGGCCCGCCTCGCCAGGGAACGCGGCCTCGACATCGTGGCCGGGGCCGTCCTGCGAAGCGACCAGGGCAAGGCCAACGTCGCCATCGTCGTACCCGCCGGCGGTACGGCCCCGCTCACCTACACCAAGCAGCACGACCTCGGGGCGGACATCCTCGGTACCGGGCGCGTCACGATCCCCGGCAGCCGGACCGGCATCGCGATCTGCATGGACCTCAACTTCGCCGATCCGGCCCGCTCGTACGCGGCGGCCGGGTCCAGCATCCTCGCCGTACCGGCTGCCGACGAGACAGCCAACGGCTGGCAGCACTCCCGCACGGGCCTGCTGCGGGGTGTGGAGAACGGGCTCGGCGTGCTGTGGGCCGGCCGGAGCGGGAGTCTCATGATCGCTGACGGCTGGGGTCAGGTACTCGGCGAGACGCGCACAGACACGAACCGGCCCGGCATGGCCACCGTGGTCGCCCCGATGCCGGCCGCACCGGGCGCCACGGTGCACACGAGGCTGGGGGACTGGTTCGCGTGGCTGTCCGTAGGGATCGCGGCCGGTGCGATCGCGACGACGGCCGCCAGCCGGCGCCGGTCAGTTCAGTAGGCCGGTCCGGTCGAGCCACCGGCTGATCGCCGCGCCGATCGCCGCCGGCTGGTCCTCGGTGGCGTGGTGTGAGGCCCGCCCGGCGTACTCGGTCTCCAGGCCGGCCAGGTTCTCCGCGCACCAGGCGGCAGCCTGTTCCGTGATCATGAGGATCGGGGAGCCGTCGAAGGTCAGCAGCAGCTTCGGTACCTCCGGGCTGCCCGCCGCCCACTTCTGGAACGCGGTCAGCCGCTCCTGCACGTCGGCCGGGTCGCCGTCGACCGGGATGGAACGGGCCCAGCGCAGCAGCGGGCGGCGGCTCTCGGGGGTCGCGTACGGGGCCAGGTACGGAGCCAGCGTCTCCGGGTCCAGCGCGTTCAGGACGCCCTTCGTGTACGCGGTCTCGATCAGGAAGTTCGAGCCGAGTGCCAGTTCCGCGCCCTTCTCCGACCGGAGCAGTTCCGTGCGGGCGCGGGGGCCCTCGGCGAGTTCCGACAGCAGCGTGGACCGCAGGACGGCCTCGAAGAACGCGATGCCCTTCACCCGGCCGGGGTGCCGGGCGGCGAAGTCGAAGGCGAGCGCACCGCCCCAGTCGTGGCCGACCAGGACCACCTCGGTCAGCCCGAGCGCGTCGAACCAGGCGTCGAGGTATGCCGCGTGGTCGGCGAAGGAGTACTCGATCTCCGGCTTGCCGGAGCCGCCCATGCCGATCAGGTCCGGCGCGAGCAGCCGGGCGCCGCCGGTCACGGCCGGGAGCACGTTCCGCCAGGTGTGCGAGGACGAGGGGTTGCCGTGGAGGAAGACCACGGGCGGTGCGGCGGGGTCGCTGCCCGGTACGTCGATGTAGTGGATGGTCGAGCCGAGCACGTCGATGACGGGCATGGGAGCCTCTTTCGTTAGTCACGTAAACGTTCGTCGCATGAACAAAGCTAGATCGTTAGTCGGACTAACGCAAGAGGCTATGATCGGCGTCATGACCACGGCCTCCGACCCGATGCCCCCGGCGACCGATCCCCCCGAGCGGATCCGCCGCGTACCGAGCCGTCTTCTCGGCCTGGCCGCCGCCCAGGCCGACCGGCTGATCACCGCCGGGCTGGCCGGGGCCAAGGCTCACCGGTGGCACTACACGGTTCTTGCCTCGCTCGGCGACGACGGGCCTGCCAGCCAGGCCGGCCTGAGCCGCCGGACCGGCATCTGGCGCAGCGACCTCGTCGCCGTCCTCAACGAACTCGAAGCCGGCGGCTACGTCCTGCGTGCCCCGGACCCGGCCGACCGCCGCCGCAACGTCATCACGATCACCGAACCCGGGCGCGGCAGGCTCACGGAGCTGGACACGCTGGTCACCGCGCTCCAGGACCGGCTCATGGCCCCTTTCGACGCCAGGGAGCGGGAGCAGCTCGTCGACCTGCTGGCCCGGCTCGTCGAAGGGTTCCCAGCCGGGGGCTGCGAGCAGTAGCAACTGGACGATTCTGGCGATTGTGGACGCGAGGGGAACGCCGGGGCGGTAGACCCTACGTATGGCGACTTCCCAGCGGGTACTCGATCTCGGCGCGGTGGCCCTGCCGCCCCTCGGCCTGGCGGTGCTCGCGCTGAGCTGGGGGCGCGACCCCGGGCCGGTACTCGTCACGATCGTCGCCCTGACGCTCATCGGCACCGTGCTCGCCGCCGTGCACCACGCCGAGGTGGTCGCTCACCGGGTCGGCGAACCCTTCGGCTCGCTCGTGCTGGCCATCGCCGTGACCGTGATCGAGGTGGCCCTGATCATCACGCTGATGGTGGCGGGCGGCGAGGGCGCGGACTCGCTGGCCAGGGACACCGTCTTCGCCGCCGTCATGATCACGCTCAACGGCATCGTGGGCCTGGCCGTGCTGACCGGCTCGCTCCGGTACGGCGAGACGCGGTTCAACGCCGAGGGCAGCGGGGCGGCCCTGGCGACCGTCACGGCACTGGCCGGCCTGAGCCTCGTACTGCCCACCTTCACCACGACCACGCCAGGCCCGATGTTCTCGCCCGGCCAGCTCGCTTTCGCCGCAGCCGCGTCCCTCGTGCTGTACGCGAGTTTCGTGACAGCGCAGACCGTCCGGCACCGCGACTTCTTCCTCCCCGTCACCGCCGACGGCGAACCCGACGACGGCCGCGACCACGCCGACCCGCCCACCCGCCGCGCCGCGCTGCTCAGCCTCGGCCTGCTGCTCGCGGCGCTCGTCGCGGTGGTCGGGCTGGCCAAAGTGGAGTCGCCGGCCATCGAGTCGGGGGTGCGGGCTGCCGGGTTCCCGCTGTCGTTCGTCGGCGTGGTCATCGCCCTGCTGGTCCTCGCGCCGGAGACGCTCGCCGCGTTGCGGGCCGCGCGGCGCGACCGGCTCCAGATCAGCCTCAACCTGGCGCTCGGCTCGGCGATGGCCAGCATCGGCCTGACCATCCCTGCGATCGCCCTCGCGATGATCTGGCTGGACGGGCCGCTGCTCCTCGGCCTCGGCGCGACGCAGACCGTCCTGCTGTCGCTGACCGTCGTGCTCAGCGTCCTCACCGTCGTACCGGGCCGCGCGACCCGGCTCCAGGGCATGGTGCACCTGGTCCTGTTCGGAGCCTTCGTGTTCCTGTCGACCAACCCCTGACCGGCCGGCTCCGGGTACTGTTCCGCCGGTGCGGATCCTCTTCACTTTCATCGGTGGCAGTGGCCACTTCCAGCCTCTGGTACCTGTGGCCCGCGCGGCCCAGGCGGCCGGGCACGCTGTCGCGGTGGCGGGTAGCGGCAACCTCGTACCGGTCATCGAGGCCGCCGGGTTCACCGCGTTCGCCACGAGTGAACCGCGCCCGCGCCCGGCCAGCGAGCCTCCGCCAGCCCTCGAACCGGCCGACCCGGCGGGGGAGGACCGGCAGCTCCGGGAGGGCTTCGCCGGTACGGGAGCCCGCAGGCACGCGCGCGTGCTCCCGGACATCATCGCCGCCTGGCAGCCCGACATGCTCGTCCGCGACGAGGTCGACTTCGGCACGGCCGTGGTGGCAGAGCTGCTCGGCATCCCGTGTGCGACGGTGCTCGTCCTGGCCGCAGGGACGTTCCTCCGCAAGGAACTCGTCGCCGAGCCGCTGAACGACCTGCGCGCCAGCCACGGCCTGCCGCCCGACCCGGAACTCGGCATGCTCGACCGGGGCCTGGTCCTGTCGCCATTCCCGACGAACTTCCGCAGCCCGGCCCACCCGCTGCCGCCCACAGCCTTCTCGTACCGGCCTCACGACGTCACCCGTGCGGCGACGGCCCGCGAACGGCCAGCCGTGTACGCCACGCTCGGCACCGTCTACACCAACCCGGAACTCCACTCGCGGATCCTCGCCGGGCTGCGTGACCTTCCGGTCGACGTGGTCATGACCGTGGGCAAGCACCTCGACCCGCTCGCGTTCGGCCCGCAGCCCGCGCACATCCGGATCGAGCAGTTCATCCCGCAGGACGAGGTACTCCCGCACACCGACCTCACCGTCACGCACGCCGGCTCGGGAAGCCTGGCCGGAACGCTCGCCTGCGGCCTCCCGTCCGTGCTGCTGCCGATGGGAGCCGACCAGCCCCACAACGCCGAGCGGTGCGCCGCCCTCAGCGTGAGCCTGGTCCTCGACCCGATGACCGCGACACCGGGCACGATCCGGGAAGCGGCAGCCACGGTCCTCGCCGATCCCGCCTACCGGCAGGCGGCCCGGCGCGTCCAGCGGGAGATCAGCGAACTTCCCCCGGTCAGCGAAGCCCTGGCCCGCCTCGAACAGCTGCGGAACGAGGGCGCGGGCGGGTAACGCGATCACCCGGAGGAGGGAGCCGGGTCGCTCGCTGCTGGGAGGCGGGAGTGCTGGTGCCGCCGCGATGATCGTGGGCATGACGATGATCGTGGGCTCCGCCGCAGGTACAAAGGAAGAATGTGCGCCCCGGTGGGCGCGAGTGGCAGCACACGCCGTCTCGCTGCTGGCGCTGCCCTCGTGCCTGTGGCGGCTGGGCCTGGTGTGCGGATTCCCCCTCGGGCACACGCCGGAGGGACTGGAGAACCTCGTAGGGCCGGGCCTGACCGGCCCCATCTACATGGTCACGCTGACGGTGGCGCAGGAAGGCGCGGCGCTGCTGACCCTCGGGCTCGTGTCGCGATGGGGGCAGATCGCTCCACAGTGGATGCCGTGGATCGGCGGGAGGCGGCTCAACCCGAAGCTGGTGGCCAGCGCGGCCTGGACCGGAGTGGTCATCCTCGCCGCACTGTGGACCCCGTTCGTGTTCTGGTGGGCCATCCCGCACCCGGACATGACGCCGGCCGGCCACGTGGCCGTCGGGTTCCTCTACCTGCCGCTGATCGGCTGGGCCCCGCTGCTGGCGGCAGTGACGGTCAGCTACTGCCGCCGCAGCCGCCGCGCTCAGATCAGCTCAGCGGAAGCCGGTAGCAGCGCTCCTGGCCGAACGACGTGAACCCGAGGCGCTGCAGGATCGGCGAACTCGTCGTGACCCGGCCCTGGGTGAGCGCCATCGTCGCACCGTGCTCGGCAGCGTAGGCCAGGCGGGCGGCGACCATAGCGCGGTAGACGCCCTGGCCGCGGTACGCCTCCAGCACGCCGCCACCCCAGACTCGCGCCACGCCATCGACCACCGTGAGGCCCCCGACGCCGGCCGGTTCGCCGCCGACGTAGGCGACGACAGCCCCTCCGGCTCCGGAAGCGAAGGACTCGCGGTCGGCCTCCGCCTGCCGGGCGACCTCCTCGTCGGAGGCCCTGTTCCCGCCGAAGGTCGCCGTACCCACCGTGTTGGCGTCGCGAGCGACCTCTGGCGTGGTCCGCCACCGGACTTCAAGGCCGGGAACGCCGGCAGCCTGCACGGCGGCAGGCAACGCCATCGCGAGCACGTCACACGTGTCGGCCAGCTCGGCACCGCGCGCCAGCAGCGCTTCGTCGAACCCGCTGGGCGCGCTGAGCTTCGCGTAGAAGAACGCCCCCGGCAGCCCGAACCCGGCGGCCCGCGTGACGATCTCCTCCAGCACGTCCCCGGCGGGCCGTGCGGACCGCACCCACTGCACCTGCAACGGGTCAGGGAACCGTTCGGGAAGGCGGACCAGCCGGTACTCGGCGGTCTCCACCACCTCGGCGTCGTCCGGAGCCCACACCCAGGCATCGTTGGCCGCCGCCACCGTCGCAAGATCCAGTTCACTCATCCGCCGGACGTTACCCCATCAGGCCACCGGGCGAAGCTCACCACCTGGCCGGAGCCCGGCGATCCACTAGAGAATCGTGACGAGCTTGAAGCGTTCGGCGACCATCATCGTGTCGTCGCCGATCGTGAAGCCCGGGTCCTCCAGGTAGTCGCGCATCTCCTGGCTGTGCCAGAACTTCTCGTGTACCCGCCGCCAGTCCGCCACGGTCTCGAAGCCCTCGCCCTCGTCGAGCGCGTGCTGGAGGTCGCAGTCGCCGACCCGGATCACGCGCACCTCGGTGACCTCGATGACCGCGATCCGGTTGCCGCCGGAGTCGGCCACCGCCGACCGCTGGCCCGGCTCGGGCAGCGGCTCGCCGTCCTTCTCGTACTCGGCGAGGAGCCCGCTCGTGGACGTCTTGGCTCCGGAGAGGATCGCGGCGGTCAGCTGGTCACGGATCGGGCCGGGGAACGCGAACTCGGCCAGCGGCAGGTCCTGGTAATCCATTCCGGCAACGTAGCCCACGGCTGTCCTGGTGGGACAGGCAATAACAGGTCGGTGGCGTATCGGAAAGTACGAGGGATGTGAGCAGAGAAGTCCTGTAGATGCGATGGCTCAGAGGGGTTTCAGTTCGTATCAGCGAAAGGCTAGGCTGCCTTGCGTGACGGCGTTCAGGATCGGTGAGGCAGCGGAGCTGCTTGGCGTGCACGCGGACACCGTCCGCCGGTGGATCGACGCGGGGCGGCTGGCCGCGACCCGTGACGAGCACGGGCACCGGGCCATCGCCGGGCCGGACCTGGCGGCCTTCGCCACCTCCCTGGCCAGCGAGCCAGGGGAGCACGGGCGGGTGTCCTCCGCGCGTAACCGGATCAGGGGCATCGTCACCGCGATCGTGCTCGACACGGTGATGGCCCAGGTCGACATCCAGGCCGGGCCGTACCGGATCGTCTCGCTGATGAGCAGGGAAGCCGTGGACGAGATGGGCCTGTCGGTCGGTTCCGTGGCCGAGGCCGTCATCAAGTCGACGGCCGTCGTGGTGGAAAGACCGAGGAAGGACTGATGTACGTGAAGCTCGGCCGGCTCGTCTCGGCGGCACTGGCAGGCCTGGTGCTGCTGTCTGGCTCCGCGTGCGGTAGCGGCAAAGAGGAGGGCGCGGTGACAGTGTTCGCGGCCGCCTCGCTCACCGAGTCCTTCACGAAGATCGGCAAGGACTTCGAGGCGGCGAACCCCGGCACGAAAGTCACCTTCAACTTCGCCGGCAGCTCGGCCCTGGCCACCCAGATCAACCAGGGCGCGCCCGCCGACCTGTTCGCCTCGGCGGCCCCCGCGAACATGAAGACGGTCACCGACACCGGCAACGCCGAGGACACACCGGTCACGTTCGCGAAGAACCAGCTGGTCATCGCCGTCCGCAAGGGCAACCCGAAGGGCATCACGAGCCTCGCGGACCTGGCCAGGCCGGGCCTGAAGATCGCGCTGTGCGCGGAGCAGGTGCCGTGCGGGGCCGCCGCGAAGAAGGCGCTCGACGGGGCGAAGGTCAAGGTCGCGCCCGCGACGCTCGAACAGGACGTGAAGGCGGCCCTGACTAAGGTCAAACTGGACGAGGCCGACGCGGCTCTCGTGTACCGGACCGACGCGAAAGCCGCCTCGGCCGAGGTGCAGGCCATCGAGTTCCCCGAGTCGGCGAGCGCGGTCAGCGAGTACCTGGTCGTGGTGCTGAAGAAGGCCCCGAACAAGAAGGGTGCCGAGGCCTTCCTCGCCCACGTCCGCTCGGACAAGGGCATGGCTGCGCTGACCGGGGCCGGTTTCCAGGCCCCCTGAATCAGCTAGCTCGCCTGGACCCGGTCGATGGCCGGGTCCACGTGCTCGCCCAGGAACTCGACCCAGGCGTGCTTGGCGCACGGGTAGTGCACCTCGGCCTCGACCAGGTCGAGGAACCCTGCGATCGTGTCCGAGAACCTGCGGCCCAGCTCCTCCTCAGCGAAGCCACCGTCCTCAGTGAACGCGTGGTGCGCCTGCGCGAGGCTGAACATCTCCGGATACACCCGGGCACCCAGGTGCTCCAGCGGTACCCGCAGCGACCACAGCCCGCGGTTGCCGCCGACCATCGACGGTGACGCTGACATCAGCAGCGCCGGTACCTTGGCGAAGGGCTGCGGCTTGAGCCGGGACACCCAGTCGATCAGGTTCTTCAGCACGCCGGGCATCGCCGCGTTGTACTCCGGCGAGGAGATGACGAACCCGTTGGCGGTCAGCAGCCGGTCGCGGAAGGCCAGCGCTCCGGCCGGTACGCCGTGGGCCTTCTCCGTGTCGCCGTCGTACAGCGGGACCTCGAAGTCGCGGATGTGCGCGAGGTCGGCCTCGGCTCCCTCGGCGTGGATCGCGTCGGCCGCCAGCCCGGCCAGCCGCGCGTTGAGTGAGCCCGTACGCAGGGCGGCCCCGAACACGAGCAGCCGGATTGGCCGGCGAGGTGTGGTCATCCGTACACTATATGTGTTTTTCACCCCCAGGGAGGCACAGTGAGCGGCGAACAGGTCGTGCTGGTCGACGAGACCGGCCACGCCATCGGCACCGAGGACAAACTGACCGCCCACCATGGCAGCACCCCGCTGCACCTGGCCTTCTCCTGTTACCTGGTGGACGAGGCCGGCCAGGTCCTGATCACCAGGCGTGCCCCGTCCAAGCGGACGTTCCCGGCCGTGTGGACCAACAGCTGCTGCGGGCACCCTGGTCCCGGCGAGGGCCTGGCGGCGGCCGTCGCCCGGCGCGTCCGGCAGGAACTCGGTGCCGAGCTGACCAGCCTGACCCTGGTCCTCCCGCAGTTCCGCTACCGCGCCGTCGCGGCGGACGGCACCGTCGAGAACGAGCTGTGCCCGGTGCTGCGCGGCCGGATCACCGGCGAGCTGGCCCCCGACCCGTCCGAAGTGGACGGTACGGCGTGGTGGACG
The DNA here is from genome assembly GCF_000379825.1 of Longispora albida DSM 44784. Taxonomy (GTDB): domain Bacteria; phylum Actinomycetota; class Actinomycetes; order Mycobacteriales; family Micromonosporaceae; genus Longispora; species Longispora albida. The sequence goes on along the minus strand of NZ_KB903814.1, from coordinate 270,299 downwards.
TGGAGCCGCTGCCTCGACTACGCCTCGACCGGCGCGGACGCCTCCCCGTGGTTCCGGATGCAGGTCACCGAGCTGGCGAAACTCGGTGCCCCGGTGTCCTGGCCCGCCGCCGACCCCGGCAGCCTCCCGCCGGGCCTGCACATGTGAGCCGGCCATCCGTGTGAAGATCGGCGGATGAACTGGGAAGTCATCAGCAAGCGCGAGCTGTTCGCCTACAAGCACTGGCTGAAGGTGTACGCCGAGGACGTCCGGCTGCCCGACGGCCGGGTGATCGAGGGTTACCTGACGGCGGAAGCCCCGTCGTGGACGACCGTCGTCGCCCTCACCCCCGACGAGCGGGTCGTGATCCTGCGCGGATACCGGCACGGCCCGCGCTGCGTCACCTACTCGCTGCCCGGCGGGATGCTGGAGGACGGCGAGGACCCGCTGGCCGGCATCCAGCGCGAACTGCTGGAGGAGACCGGCTACGAGGCCGACGGCTGGGAGCCGATCGGCAGCTTCACCGTCGGCGCGGTGCGCGGCCTGGGCCAGGCGCACATCTACCTGGCCCGTAACGCCCGCCAGGTCACCCAGCCCGACTCGGGTGACCTGGAGGAGACCACAGTGGAACTCCATCCGCTGGGCGACCTGATGGCCGAGGTCTTCGCCGGGCAGGTGCACACGCTCAATGTCGCTGGCGTGCTGGCGATGGCTTCGGCGAAGCTCAAGCAATGACGATCCGAGAGATCACCGCTGACGAGCGGGCCACGCTGTCGTTCCCGATCCAGAAGTACGCCTTCTGGGGAGCCGACTCGCCAGCACCGGAGTTCCTGCCGCAGTACTCCGCAGAGAACCTGACCCTCGGCGCCTTCGACGGTGACCGGGCGCTGGCCTGCGCGACCCGCATCCCCATGACGCAGAACGTGCGCGATGCCGTCCTGCCGCTGGCCGGGATCGCGGGCGTCGCCTCGGCCCCGGACGCCCGGTACGGCGGCCGTGTCCGCGCCCTCGTCAACGGGCTGCACGAGGCCTCCGCCGCTGAATTCCCGGTGAGCGCGCTGTATCCGTTCCGCGCGTCCTTCTACGAGCGCTTCGGGTACGCGAGCCTGCCCGTCCACGCTACCGCCACGATCGACCCGCGATCACTGGCCCCGCTGCTGAAGGCCGACCTCGGCGGCGAGGTGACGTGGCACCCGATCGCCGAGGCTTTCGAGGAGTACCGGGCGTTCCACGCCGGGCGGCAGCAGGCCACACATGGGCACGCGATGCGTCGGCCGGTCAGCGCCGGGCACACGCGCGACCACAGCGGCTCGTGGGTGGCGCTGGCGCGGGCCGGTGGCGAGGTGGTGGGCGCGCTGCTGTACACGATCAGCGGGTACCACGGCGAGCTGCGCGGCGGGCCGCTGGTCTACCGCGATCCGCAGGCCCGGGCGCTGCTGCTCGCGTACCTCGCCCGGCACGCCGACCAGGTCCAGGAGATCCACGTCGAGGTCGCACCCGCCGACCGGCCGGAGCTGTGGCTCACCGACCTCGTGGTCACCACGGCCGCGAAGTCCACTGTGACCGACGTGTTCGCGCCGATGGCCCGGGTACTGAACATGACCGGCCTGACCGGCATCGAGGCCGGCGCAGGGGCGGTCACGGTGGAGGTGACCGGTGACGACCTGGTCGGCGGTACCTGGCGGCTGTCAGCGGACAACGGCCGCCTCGCCGTCGAGAAGGCAGCCGGGCAACCCGAAGCCGTCCTCACCTGCCACGGCGTCTCAGCCCTCGTCTACGGCTCGCAGGACCCGGCGGAACTCCCGCTCAAGGGTTACGCCGAGGCGATGAGCCCGTCAGCGGCAGCCGCACTGCGCGCACTGCTCCCGCAGCGAACCCCGTGGCTGGTGGAGCACTTCTAGGCCAGCCACACCCCGGCCTCGCCTGTCGCGTGCAGGTGAGGCCGGCCACGGGAGAGGCGCCTGGCGTGACCCGGCCGTGGCTACGATCCGGGTGTGGCGATGTTCGTGCACCTGACTTCGGCGGCCAACGCGCCGCGCATCCGGCGATCCGGGATCCGTGCCGCCGGCCACGGCCAGGCCGGCGAGCGCGGGGTGTACTGCTTCCCGGTGCTGCCCTCGTACACGCTCACCCACCAATGGCTGCGTGAACTGGCCCGCTTCGGCAGCAGGGGAGGGTTCGTGGCCGTCCACATGCGACTCGGCGACGACCAGCCCGTGCTCGCCGGGAGGTACGCCGACCGTGCCCGGCAGGCCCAGGCCACCATCACGGCAGCCGAGGCCGTACGGCGCGTCCGCGCACTGGGCGACCCGCGCGGCTGGGAGGTCTTCGTACCCCGGGCGATCCGGCCAGGCGAGATCCACCGGATCCGCCCCGTGCCACAGGTGGCCGGCTGGCGGTACTGGCCAGGCGCGCACGGCACCCGGCCCTGTACGTGCACCGGCTGCCGGGTGCGGGGAGAGTACGGCTCACGCCGCCTGCGGGAGCGGCATCCGCACGCGCTGGATGGCCCGCCACCGCCCGCCCGGACTCTCCTCGCCAGGATCGCTGCCGCCGGCGATCCGGGTGAACCGGCCGCGTTGAGGGAGGCGCTGCACTGGTTCGGAATGCGCAGGCGGGGTCCGCTCGCGGAGCTGGCCAGCCTCGCCTGCCACCCGGACCCCGGCGTGCGGGCCGATCTGGTGTGGGCGGTCGCCCGGTGGTCGACACCCGGGGTCGGTGAACTGCTGGACGGTCTCGCCACAGACGCGCATCCCGACGTCCGCGAGGCAGTGGAGGACGTCCGCGCCTCCCGGTGAACCGGCACGGACCGGTCCGTGGTGAACGGGCACGGGGACCGGATCGTCGTGAACGACACGGACAGCATCGTGGTGAACGGCCCGGACTGGATCGTCGTGAACGGCCTGGACTGGATCGTCGTGAACGGGCCGGCCTGGATGCGATGCCGAGGGTGGGGCTGGTCCTAGAACAGCGGCGGAGCGGCCTCGACCATCGGTTCCAGGAGGTGCGGGCCGTTGTTGCGGACGCTGTTGACGGCCGTCGAGACGGGGCGGGCGACAAGCTCCTCCGTCGACGGGATCAGCATTTCGCGCAGGGCGCCGGCCGGCTTCTCCTGGCCCGGGGACAGCCACGCGTCCCAGGCGTCCGGGCGGACGAGCATCGGCGTGCGGTCGTGGATGTCGCGGAGCGCGCCGGTCGACTCGGTGGTCAGGATCGTCGCGCTCCACCACCAGGCCTGCGGGTGGCCGTTCTCGTGGGCCGGGTTGCGCCACAGCTCGTACAGCGCGGCGAGAGCGAGGGGCTGGTCGTCCGGCCGGTGCAGGTAGTACGGCTGCTTGACGCCGCCGTCCTGCCTGCGCCACTCGAAGTACCCGTCGGCGGGGACGATGGCCCGGCGCGCGGCGAAGGCCCGGGAGAAGGACGGCTTCTCCGCCGCCGTCTCGATCCGGGCGTTGGTCAGCTTCGCCGCGTTGGACACGTCCTTCGCCCAGGACGGGACCAGGCCCCAGTTGAGGACGCGGAGCTGCCGCTCGGCGGGGTCACCCGGCCGTTCGAGGACGGCGTACACCTGCTTGGTGGGCGCGATGTTGTAGTCGGGGCCGAGCCGGGTGGCGAGCACCAGCCGCTCGGCGGCGAAGATCTCGGCCAGTTCCTCGGGAGCCTTGCTGTTCACGAACCGTCCGCACACCCGGCACACAGTACCGACGGGCGCGGTCAGGTCGCCAGGGACCACCCGCCATTGCGGACGGCGAACAGCGAGAGGCTGTCGGCCTGCATACCGCCGTGGTAGGCGGGCGTGAAGGCGTAGTTGCCGGCGATACCGTCGTGTGTGGACGTTTCGAGGGCGTCACGGACGGCTGGCCTGCTCGTCTTGCCGGCCTTCACGACGGCGTTCACGATGAGCTGGAAGGCGTCGTAGGCGCTCGGGGCCAGGCCGGAGAAAGTGTTGTGCTCCAGCACGTACCGCTTGCGGAAGGCCTCCTGAGCCAGCCGCGACGGCGTGTTCACCAGAGTGTTCGAGTCGAGCACCGACGGGTGCACCATGTACATCCCCTCGGCTGCCTGCCGCACGGACCCGGCGAGCAGCTGGTCGGCGCCAGCGGACGGGTCGAGGAAGACCTTGCCCTGGTAGCCGGACGCGGCGATCACGCCAACCGCGTGCCCGATGGCGGGCATCAGCGCGCCGAGGACGATCGTGTCGGGCTTGGCAGCCAGGAGCGCCTGCACCCTGGCCTGCGCGTCCGAGCCGTCCTCCGCGAGCCGCTCCACCTGGACGACCTCGAGCCCGTCGCCGGCCTTCGCCTCGATCGCCGGCTTCATGAACTGGAGGATCAGGTCGCCGTACGCGCCCTTCGTCGCGAGGATGCCGATCTTCTTCCCGCCCATCCGCTGCGCCCGGTCGGCGATCGACAGCGCGATGTCCGAGCCGTTCGGCGAGACCTTGAAGAAGTGCTTGCGCTGCTCGACCGGCTTGACCAGGGCGTCGCTGGCCGCGAGGGTCACCGTGGGCAGGCCCAGTTCCTCCGCGGGGCCCAGCAGGCCCATCGACACGGGCGTGGTGCTCGCGCCGATCATGCCGGCCGCGTTCTCCGCGGCCAGTTCCCTGGCCAGGGCGGCGGCCTTCGCCGGGTCGCCACCGTTGTCCTTCATGACCAGCTTGATCTTGTACAGCTTGCCGGCGACCACGATCCCGTTCTCGTTGGCCTGCTCCGCGGCGATCTTCAACGCGTTGGAGTGGTTGACCGCGAGCCCGGCCGCCGGGCCCGACAGCTCCAGGTTCGCGCCGATCACGATCTCGCCGGCGAAGTCCGTCGAGCCGGCGTCGCCACCGGACGAGCAGGCGGACGCGCCGGCCGTGGTGGCGGCCAGGCCGATTGTGAGGGCGAGCACTGCCGGTAACCGTCGAGCCTTCATCGGCGCATCATGACCAGCACCGGGTGACCAGGTCAAACGTTGGCCGGGCAGAAAATGCTGCTCTGATGGGTGCACGAGCAGTCATTCCTGAATACGTATTCAATGCGGCTGTTAGCCATCGTTTCCGGAATTTCTGGATCTGGGGATGTTCAGGGGCCGTGTGTTACTGTCGCGGCATGTTCCGTACCGCCTGCGCAGTGATGATGCCCCGCTGGGGCTGCTGCTGACGCGTGCGCGTGCGAGGCCCTGTATCCAGGGCCTCGATCCGGAGCCCTGGGCGTCTTCTCCCGGAGGTTCCGATGACCGGCACGATCTTCCTGACCACAACCCTCCCGTACGTCAACGCCGCCCCGCACGTCGGCTTCGCGCTGGAGGCCGTCCAGGCCGACGTACTGGCCAGGCACCATCGCCGCAGAGGCCGCGAGGTGCGGCTGCTGACCGGTACCGACGACAACTCCCTGAAGAACCTGCTGGCCGCCGAGGCGGCCGGCCTGCCGGTGCAGGAGTTCGTGGACCGCAACGCCGCGGCGTTCGAGGCGCTGCGGGAGCCGCTGAGCCTGACGTTCGACGACTTCATCCGGACCAGCACCGACCCGCGCCACCGGGCCGGTGTCGAGCGGCTGTGGCGGGACTGCGCCGCTGACATCTACCGGTCGACCTACGAGGGCCTGTACTGCGTCGGCTGCGAGCACTACCTGACCGACACCACCACCTGCCCCGACCACGAGGCCCCGCCGCAGCGGGTCGCCGAGGAGAACTGGTTCTTCCGCCTCTCCCGGTACGCGGAGCCGCTGCGGGAGGCGATCACTTCCGGCAGGCTGGTGATCGAGCCGCCCGCCAGGCGCAACGAGGTACTCGCGCTGATCGACGGCGGGTTGCGTGACTTCTCGATCTCCCGGTCGCGGGAACGCGCGCGGGGCTGGGGCATCGAGGTACCCGGCGACCCGGGTCAGGTCGTCTACGTCTGGTGGGACGCCCTCGGCAACTACGTGACCAGCCTGGGCTACGGCACCGGGGGCGCGGCCTACGAGAAGTGGTGGGGCAGCGGTGACGGGCGCCGGGTCCACCTGGCCGGCAAGGGCGTCCTCCGCTTCCACGCCGTGTACTGGCCAGCGCTCCTCCTGTCGGCCGGGCTCCCGCTGCCGACCGAGATCCTGGTCCACGACTACCTCACGGTGGACGGCCGCAAGATCAGTAAGTCGGCGGGGAACGGGGCCGAACCGGCTGACCTGGCCGCCCGGTACGGCACCGACGCGCTCCGCTGGTGGCTGCTGCGCGAGGTACCACAAACCGGCGACGCCGACTTCACCGTCGAACGGCTGGTCGCGAGGGCGAACGAGGACCTGGCAGGCGGCGCGGGCAACCTGGTCAGCCGGGTCGTGACGCTCCTCGGGAAGCTGGGCGGAGCCGTGCCCGGCGGCGAGCCGCTGCCCGTGTGCGCCGGCGTGCCGTCGGCAGTGGACAGCGCGCTGGCCGGGTTCGACTTCCGCCGCGCGGCGGCCGGGGTGTGGACGATCGTGGAAGAGGCCAACCGGTACCTGGAGCAGACCCGGCCGTGGGAGCTGCTGCGCGACGGGGACACCGGCGCGGCCGGAATCCTGGGCCGGCTGCTGGCCACCTGCCGCGTCCTCGGCCGCGAACTCGAACCCTTCGTGCCGGACCTCGCGGCGAAGATCAGCCACCAGTGCACCCCGGCCGGCGGCACCCTCCCGCCGCTCCGCCCGGTGTACCCGCGCCTGGCGGTCGAATAGGGCCGGAGTCCGTACCTTCTGTCCCGTTAGGGTGCTGCCGGGGCTAGCCTGTTAGGCGATGACGCGGATCATGCTGACCCTGGCCACGGCCCTGCTCCTGCCCGGTACCGCCACGTGGGACGCCCGGGTGTCGTCCTGGCTGGCCGGCAACCGGTCGGACTGGCTGACCGCCGCGATGCAGGCCGTCACCGTACTCGGCAGCGGCTGGGTCGCGTTTCCGCTGCTCCTGGGCTGCGCCGCGTGGCTCGGACCCCGGGCGGCCCGGGCCGGGCGCTGGCGGGACGCCGTCGTGCTCGGTGCGGTGGCCGGCGGTACGGCGCTCGTGGTGCAGATCCTCAAAGCGCTGCTCGCCCGGCCACGGCCAGACGTGGCCGACGCGCTGACGACAGCCGTCGGGTACGCCTTCCCGTCCGGGCACGCCACGCAGGCTGCTGTCGTCTACGGGCTCATCGCCTGGCTCGCCGTACGCCGCTGGCCGGCCAGGCGCCTGCCGATCTGGCTGGGCGCCGCCGCACTCGCCGGGCTGATCGGCTTCTCCCGCCTCTACCTGGGCGTGCACTGGCTGTCGGACGTGCTCGCCGGGTACCTGCTGGCGGGGTTCGTGCTGGTGCTGGCGCAGGCCAGTACCAGGAAAAGAAGGGTGTCACCGGGGCAGACGCCCGCACCCATGTCCTGAAAGGATCCTCCGGAGGCGCGCGAGCGCTGAGGGAGGGGCGCCATGAGTGACCTGGAGGCACGGATCGCCGACGCGGTCCGGGACGGCGACATTCCCGGAGCGGCGATCGCCTACCTGGCCGGCGGTGAGATCACGGAGGCCGCGGCCGGCGTGCTGAACCGGGACACCGGTCTCGCGGTGACCACGGACAGCCTGTTCCAGATCGGCTCGGTCACCAAGCTGTGGACAGCCACCCTGGCCCACCAGCTCGTGGACGAGGGGCTGCTGGACCTCGACACCCCGGTCCGGGCCTACCTCCCTGACCTCCGGCTGGCCGACGAGGACGCCGCCGCGGCGCTCACCCCGCGTGACCTGCTGCGGCACACGACCGGCTTCGCCGGAGACGTGTTCGACGACCTCGGGCGGGGCGACGACGCAGTCGGGCGCCTGGTGGCGGCACTCGCCGGCGCCACCTCGATCGCCGGACGCGGCGAGCTGTTCTCCTACTGCAACTCCGGATACGTCGTCCTGGGCCACCTGATCGCGACACTGCGGGGCATGCCGTGGGAAGCGGCCCTCCGGAAACACCTGATCGAGCCGCTGGGACTCGGGCCGGTGGCGCTGTTCGCGGAGGAGGCCATCCTGCGCCGGACGGCAGCGGGCCACCTCATCAGGGAGGGCGGCCAGGAAGTGACGCCGGTCTGGCAGCTGCCGCGCTCCCTCGCGCCCGCCGGGTCCTCGCTGTGCACCACGCCCCGCGTGCTGCTGGAGTTCGCCCGGCTGTTCCTGGAGGGCGGCCGGCCCGGAATCCTGTCCCCGGCGGCGGCCGGGCGCGGCTGGGAGCGGCAGGTGCCGGTACCGGGCGTGGCAGGCCGCGGAGTCCAGCACTGGGGGCTCGGCTGGATGCTGTTCGACTGGGGCGGGACGATGGCAGCCGGGCACGACGGCAACACGCCAGGGCAGACGGCGTTCTTCCGGGTCGTCCCGGAGGCCGGGTTCGCCATCGCGGCCGTGGTCAACGGCGGCAACGCGTTCCGGGTGTTCGACGGGCTGCTGCTCCCGCTGATCAGCGAGCTCACCGGCATCGAGATACCCGCAGGGGTGGCCCCGCCCGCCGATCCGCGGCCGGTGAGCCCCGAGCCGTACGCGGGCGAGTATGTCGACACGCTGGTCACGCACCACGTCACCCCGGAGGGTGGCGGGCTGCTGGTCACGACCGTGCCGGGCGAGACGGCCCAGGCGTTCGGCATGACCGGGACGTCAGCCCGGTACGTCCACCTGGCGGGTAACACGTTTGTCCAGGCTGAGGCGGTGGACGGCAAGTACTCCACGGCCACTTTCGTCATGCCGGACGGTGGTCCGGCCAGTCACATGCACTCCGGGCTGCGCGCGGTGCCGCGGGCACGGTGACCGGGTGGCGACGCGGGCGCGGGCACCGGGGATGTCCGGTGCCCGTGACGGCGGAGCGGTGGTCAGGCAGCCTGCTTGGCGGCCTCGTCGGGGTCGCGGTTGTAGTCCTGCTTCGTGGCCTGCCAGGCGTCCTCGTCGGCCCCGCGCCGCCAGTAACCGGAGATCGACAGGTTCGCCCGGTCGACGCCCTTGTCGAAGCGCAGGAAGCGGCGCAGGTCCCGGACGAAGTTGGCCTCGCCGTGCACGAACGCCTGCACCTGGCCCTCGGGGAAGTCGAGCGCGCGGACCGCCTCCAGCAGCGCCTCACCGATCGGGCGCTCGCCACGGTGCAGCCAGAAGATCTCGATCCCGCCGCCGGACAGTAGCTTCTGCTCGTCCTCCGGGCCGGCCACCTCGGCGAAGACCAGGGCGCGTGCCCCTGCGGGCATGCCCTCCAGTGCGGCGCCGATCGCCGGGAGCGCGCTCTCGTCGCCGGCGAGCAGGTGCCATGCGGCGTCCGGGCTCGGGGCGTAGCCGCCGCCGGGGCCCATGAACATCAGCTCGTCGCCGGGCCGGGCGGCAGCGGCCCACGGGCCGGCGATGCCCTCGTCGCCGTGGTGCACGAAGTCGATCACGAGCTCGCGGGTGACCTGGTCCCAGGACCGCACGGTGTAGGTCCGGATCCGGGGCCAGAGCTCCCGGCCCATCGTCGCGCGGACCTCCGCGATGTCGAACGGCTGCGGATAGTCCACGCCGGGCAGCGGGAAGACCAGCTTGACGTAGTGGTCGGTGTACTCGCCGGCCGAGAAGTCGCCGAGCGTACCCCCGCCGAGCGTCACCCGGATCATGTGCGGGGTAAGCCGCTCGGTGTGCAGCACAGTGGCGCGGTGCACGGTTACCTTCTTCTTGCCGTCGCTCATGTTGCTTAGGCTACCCTAAACTTTGCTGCCGCAATCCCCGCCACCCGGTCGGTATCGTGACGTGCATGACGGAAGACGTGGTGGACAACACCGAAGGCTGGATCGCCAGGCACATCCAGCGGTACGTCGACAGCGACGGGGCCGACGGGCACCTGTACCAGGGGATGCCCACCCTGCTCCTCACCACCAGGGGCCGCCGGAGCGGGAAACTCCGCCGGACACCGCTGATCTACGGGGAGCACCAGGGGCGGTACCTGATCGTCGCCTCCAACGGGGGAGACCCGAAGCACCCCGGCTGGTACCACAACCTGACCGAGCAGCCCGAGGTACACCTCCAGGTCGGGCCGGAGAAGTTCACGGCGGTGGCCAGCACGGCGAGCGAGGCCGCCAAGCAGGAGCTGTGGCCGATCATGACGAAGATCTTCCCGACCTACGACCGGTACCAGGCTGTCGCCGGCCGGCCGATCCCGGTCGTGATCCTGGAACGAGCGTGAGCGCCCCGGGCCAGCGTGCGCTGAACCGGGCCACGCTGGCCCGGCAGCTCCTCCTCGAACGCGCCGGGGTGAGCCCGCTCGACGCGGTCGGCCGGCTGGCGGGGTTGCAGGCGCAGACACCGCACACCTGGTACACCGGGCTGTGGTCGCGGCTGGCAGACTTCGACCCGCGCGAGGTCTCCGGGCTGCTCACCGGCAGGGAAGTCGTGCGGATCGCGCTGATGCGCAGCACCATCCACCTCGTCACCGCCCAGGACGCGCTGGACTGGCGGCCACTGGTCCAGCCGGTGATCGACCGCAGCACGCGCGGGGCGTTCGGCAAGGAATGGGCCGGGCTGGACGAGGCGGCCGTGGTCGCCTCCGCCCGCACGATCTTCGACACGGAACCTCTGACCTTCGCCGAAGCCGGGCGGCGCCTCGCCGAACAGTGGCCGGGGCGTGACCCCGCGGCGCTCGCCCAGCTCGCGCGGGCCGGGCTGGCCCTGGTCCAGACCCCGCCCCGGGGTGTGTGGGGCGCTTCCGGCCTGGCGAGACACACCACAGTGGAGGCCTGGCTCGGCGAGCCGGTCACGACCCTGCCATCGATGGAAAAGCTGATCATCCGGTACCTGGCGGCGTTCGGCCCCGCCACCGTCCGCGACATGCAGGTCTGGTCCGGCCTGACGAAACTGGCCGAGGTCGTGGCCGGGATGAGGCTGGCCGATCTCGGCGGCGGCTACTACGACCTGCTGGACGCGCCCCGGCCCGCCCCGGACACGCCGGCCCCGGTCCGCTACCTGTACGACTTCGACAACGTCCTGCGGTCCCACCACGACCGCAGCCGCGTGGTGTCCCCGGAGTACGCGGCCCGCCGCGATGAGCTCATGAAGACCAACATCGAACCGGGAACGATCCTGGTCGACGGGTCTGTCGCAGCACTGTGGACGGTACGCCGTGAGAAGGGCCGCAGGGGCTCGGCGACCCTCGGCATTGAACCCCTCCGCAAGCTGACCGGCAGGGAACGCGACGAGGTAGAGACGGAGGGCGCGTCGCTGCTCCGGTTCGCAGCTCCGGAAGCGGCCGGTCATGAGATCCGGTACCAGCCGGCCCGCTGAGCCTGCAGTGCTGTAGATGGGGCTGGCCTGGGACACCGGAGTGCGGTGATCCCAGGCCAGCCTGCATTGTTACTACTTGAGACCTATGTAGCCGTCCGCAGTGATGTCGGTGTCAGGCACCTCGTTCGCCGGAACGACGTTGATGCCCTGGCCGACCCGGTATCTGGCTGTGCCATACACCGTGCCGATGTGCTTGTTCCCGATGTAGATCATCGCGACGAAATCCACCTCGTTGTAGACGGGGTAGCCGTATGCCGCATGGTTGTAGGGGATGTTGGTCGCGCCGACGTTGCTGGATGTGCTCTCCTCGCGGGAATGGCTCTCCGCTCTGCTCTTGTTCGTCTCCGTCGTTTCTTCCGCGGTGTAGGTCCCGCCGATGCCGAGTTCCGCGCCGATAGAGGCTGAGTCGGTGGTGGAGAAACCCTCACCCCAGCTGAACTCCAGCGCTGTGCCCTTGGTCACCGTCTTGGCGGCCTCGAAGTACCTGTTCTGGCCGGACGGGTCCTCGAAGTTGAAGCCCGGCTCGCCGATTCGCAGAGACTTGTCCGGGATGCCGCGGTAGGTCGACTGGCTGACGACCCGCCACTCAGGCTCTGCGGACATCCAGCACAGGTCGCGGCCTTCGTTCACGCACTTCTGGCCGTCCATGTAGGCCCGCCGCTGCGCTTCGAACAACGCGATGAGCCGCTGGTTCTCCGCTTTGCACGCCGCGTCGCACTTCCTCCTCGGCGGCGGGTTCTTCGGGTCGGGCGCCGGTGGCGGTGTCCACTTGCCCTGGGTGCCGGGCGCGCAGTTCGTCTCGTCGATCAGCACGCAGGTGCCGGCCGGGTCGGACGTCGTGACCGGGTTGTGGTTGGCGTAGCCGTAGCCGGTCAGCGACTGTGGATCGTCCTTGCTGATCATCGGGTCGACGCTAAGAAACTTGCCCGTGGCCGGGTCGTACTCCCGTGCGCCCAGGTGCACCAGGCCGTTGGCGTCGTTCGTGCCACCGACGAATCCCTGCGTGTTGGCCCAGCCAGCTATCCCGCCGCGCGTGGCGCCGAACGGGGTCTGCCTGCGGATCGCGGCGGACTGGCTGGCCGCGTTCAGCGCCACGCCGGCTGTGCCCTGGTGATCGCTTGTCAACCAGGTGAGACCCGCGCCGTTGCGGCTGGCGAGCTGGCGGCCAGCCAGGCCGAAGTACCGGGTGGTGGTCTTCGCACCGGTAGCGGTGGTGTACCGGATCTCCTGGCTGGGCAGGTAGAGCGTCTTGCCCGCCGGGTCGCGCCGGATCAGCCGGTTGCCGTCGGCGTCGTGCACGTAGCTCGACGTGCCGGTGGCGTCAGTGCTCGTTTCCGCCCGGCCCGACGCGTCCCAGGTGAACGTCTGGCTGCCGGTCGCCGGACCTGAGGCGGGACACGTGTTCTGCGGGGCCAGTGGCCTGCACAGCACGTTGCCCGCCTCGTCGTACCGGTAGGTGCTCACCAGGCCGCCGGTCGTGCCGGTCACGCCGTGTGCCCGGGGTGAGCCGGCCGCCGGGTAGGTGTACCCGATCGTCCTGGCCGTTCCACCCGTGGTGATCGGATGCTCGGTCTGCTGGGTGCGGTTTCCGGCGCTGTCGACCTCCCAGCTGGTCCGGTAGGGGGCCGGGCCGCCGAGCGTCACCGACGGCTGCCCGCAGACGCCGCCCGACGGGGTCCACGCCTCGCGCAGCCTGCGCAGGGCGTCGTACCGGAAGCACTGCGTGTCTCCGGACGCCTGGTCACCGGCCCGGGTGATGTTTCCGGCGTTGTCGTAGGCGTAACTCACGTCGGACACCACGTTCGGGGCCGCTGCCTCGCGGCTCGTCCTGATGCCTATCGTGCGTCCCGTGACGACGTCACGGTTGAGGGTGATCCACGCCCGGGAACCGGTCTGCGAGTACCGGCCGGTGTAGAGGGTGAATTGGCTGACCTCGCCCACGGCGTCGTAGCTGGTGTTCTCCACCAGGCTCGACTGTGTGGTGCCGAGGACGGAGTCCAGGCCGTACGGCAGGCCCAGGACAGGGTCGTACAGCACGGTCGTGGTTTCCCCGGCCAGGTCGCCGGCACCAGGGAAGCTCGCCCGGTACGGGCTGCCGTCCGGCTTGTACGTGGTCTGGGAGGTGTAGGTGCCATCCAGGCCGGTCTCTCCGCCGGGGATGCTGACTGTCGCCCCGGTCGGCAGGTAGTTCGCTGTGTAACCAAGCACGGAACTCTTGTAGGGTTCCGTGCCGTTGTTCAGCCACCGGGTCGACGAAGCCAGGTAGCCCTTGGCCGGCGTCGATGTGCCGTCGAAGACCGCGGTGTCATAGGCCCAGCTCGCCTGGAGGTTCGCCGGAGCCACGTCCCCCTTGTACTGGGCGAGCTTGCGGCCCAGCTCGTCGTACTGCGTGACCAGCGTGATGTTGCGGGCATCGGTAGCGCTGACGATCTGGCCGGCTTTGTCGTAATTCAGTGTCGTCGTGCCCGAGTCAGGGTCCTGGGTCGTCCTGACCAGGCCCGACAGGTAGTAGGTGTAGTCCCAGTGGTTTCCGGCGTTGTCCGTGATCCGCTGGAGCTGGTTCTTGCGGTTGAACGTGTAGCTCGTCGTGACCTGGCTGGCCGCGTCGGGCTCTCCGTACTGGCGGATCGCCGTCGTGTTGCCCCGGGCATCGGTGAACTTCGAGGCGCGGACCCCACCGGCCGGCGGTGTCACGTCGGCACGGTCACCCCAGGTCACGGTGCTGGTGCGCCACCGCTCGCCATTGTTGTACGGGTCGAACACCACAGCGTTCACCCGGCCGGCGCCGTCGTAGAGCGTGAAGCTCTGGTCAGGAACGTCGTGCCGGTCGGCTGGGGTCACGAGTGTGGTGCCCGGCCCGCCACGGCTGTCGTGGTAGGAGCCGTAGACCAGCTTCTCGCGGCCAGCGCTGTCGTAGAAGGTGTCGGTGACGACCCGGCCGCCCGAGGGTGAGGACTTCTGGGTCTGGCGGCCGCGGAGCAGGCCGTCCATAAGCGCGTAACTGGTGTTGTAGCCACCAGCGGCGTTGAGCTGGGCGGTGGTGACCACGACAGGCCCGTCCTGCCGGACCAGGTAGGTGTAGGTCTGGTTCGCCGTGTCGGTGCCCTTGATCCTGCCAGGCAGCCAGACGCCGGTGAGCCTGCCGAGCCCGTCGTGCTGGAGCTCGACTCTCTTGCCGTTGGTGTCAGTAATGGTGACCGGATTGCCGAACGCTGGGTCCTGCACCGTGGTGGTGGTGAAGCTGGCCGGGGCCGGCTTGGTGACCACGTTCTGCGTGACCGGGCCTCCGGTGGCCGGCGTGAACGCCGTCTTCGTCGTGCGGTTGAGGGCGTCGGTGGTCTCGACCACCCGGCCATGGCTGTCGTATTTGGTTTTCACGACCGCCTGGTCCGTCGGGTTACCAGCCGTCCAGGCCGTGGCCGTGGCCATCTGGGTCGGCAGGCCCTTCGAGGGCATGGCCCCGTAGGGCTTGCTGTCGAACGAGGTCCGCACGTTGGAAAGGACGTCGTCCTCGGTGAGTGTGGCCGGCGTGGTCGCAGAGGTGCACTTCAGTGCGTACTTGGTGACCTCCTTGGCCGTGGTCATCACCCACCCGGAGGTGTTGCGGAGATAGGTCGTGACCGTGCACTGGTCATCGGCAGGGGTCGCGTCGTCGCCGAAGTCGTCGGCCCGCTCCGGCATGCCCTGCGCATCGAAGGCGGTGTGCGTCGAGGTCGTCCGCCACCACGGGGCGTGGTCGAGAGCGACCCGGGCGTGCGTGTGCTCCGTCCCCGTCCGGCGCGCTTCGACCGTCACGCCATTGAGAGCACGCGAAGCCGTTGCCGCGCCGGACCGCCAGGGCTTGGTGACGTTGCTGGAGATCTCCGCTCCCGTCTGCCCGTTGTAGACGGTAGTGGAGCGGGTGGTACCGGCGAAGTCGTTCTCGTCGGTGACAGCTTCGGCGTCGATGCCAGCGTCGGCGGTGTTCTGGTTGCCGTTCATGTCGACCGCAGGCATCGTGACGCTACGGGTTCCCGAGGGCAGCTTGTCGCCGTGCATTCCCCGGAAGTAGGTGGTGACCGTCCTGGTCGGCTGGTCACCAGCGGAGACGTCG
Source organism: Longispora albida DSM 44784 (assembly GCF_000379825.1). GTDB lineage: Bacteria > Actinomycetota > Actinomycetes > Mycobacteriales > Micromonosporaceae > Longispora > Longispora albida. The sequence goes on along the minus strand of NZ_KB903814.1, from coordinate 255,010 downwards.
CCCTTGCTCGTGGTCACCTGGCCGTAGCCGCGCCAGACCGACCAGGTCTTGTTCTCGTCCTTCGTCAGGCCATCCTCGTCGGTGTAGTGCCAGGCGCCCTCGTCGGCCGGGTAGGCGTACGTGGTCAGCACAGTCGGGCTGCCGAACGGCGCGGTGCCGCCGGTGTTGTCCTTCTCCCGGACCTCGGTGACGACGTACTTGTGGAAGAACTCCAGCTTTGCCTCCGGCGCGCCCTCCGGCATCCACCGCACCGGGTAGCACCGGTACTTGTTGAGGTGCAGGGCACTGGTGCTCGGCATCTTCGAGCCCTTGACGCAGTCCTCGGCGGAGTACGTGACTGTGGTGACGGAGCCCGTCTCCGACTTGATCTCGTTCAGCCGGAACCAGTTCATCGGGGCCAGGCCGTCCACTGCCACCGCGTCGACCCGGTTGGCCTTCTGCACCCAGCCGAACTCGATGTCGGGGACGGTCGTGGTCCCGCCAGCGTGCGAGAGTTTCGCCAGCCACAACGGGGCCCGCGTGGTGTCACCCGGGTCGGGGTAGGTGTGCGTGAGGGTCCAGGTCTCGACCGGCCGGTACCCACTGCCGTCCCTGACCTTCGTCGTGACCTGCTTCAGCCGCTTCGTGGTCCAGAACGTCGGCGACACGTCGTCGCACGTCGAACCGAGGCACTCCTGGTCCCAAGGCGTGTCGGTCCAGTGGGCGGCGTCGTGGGTGCCGCAGCCGCTCAGGCAGCGGTCGTCCACTGTGAAGTCCACGCTCATCGGAGCCGGCGTGGACAGCACGGAGTCGACGGCGGTCGCCTGCGACGGGTCGGCGATCAGGTCCTTGCTGGACCGGGTGCCGTAGTCGATCCGGGTCAGCCAGCCATCCCGTACGTACGGGACGGGGCTGTCGTTCTTCATGTTCTTGGCGTACTTGTTCGTCGCCTTCTCATACCAGAACGACATGGTGTTGCCGTGCACGTCGATCACGTAGTCGAGGTTCCACCGCCACGCCTGGTCGCACGCCGAGGCCGCGAACGTGGCGGCCTTGCAGGGCTCGCCGCTGTGGTTGCCGAACACGGGTTCCGTGAACGCCGACTTGGTCTCGGCGTTGCCGGAAGCCCAGCCGGGCAGCCGGTTCCGGCCGAACCAGTACTGCGTGCCGTTCGTGGTGGTCACCACCCACCACTCGCCGTCGTTGTCGCCGTTGGACGCACCGGTCCGGCGCTCGACACGGGAACCGTCGTCGTTGCGCAGGTGCCAGAACCCGTCGGTGGCGTTGTAGATCAGCTCGCCCGAGTGCCCGTCCAGGGACAACGTGGCGTTGTCGGTCGCCCAGCAGAAGTCAGACGTCTTCTCGCTGTTGTTCCCGCCGGACATGTCGTCGAGGCAGGTCTTGTACCTGCGCTCGATGTAGCCGCCCGGCGCGAACTCGAAACCGGTGCCCGCCCAGCCTGGCTGGTTGTTCTCCGCCGCCGTCTGGCCGTCGACCGACTGGGAGGAGTAGCTCAGCGACAGGTTCGGGGCGGGGCCGCCGGTGGCTGGCGGAACGCGCATCGGGTACGACCAGGAGAAGCCGCCGGCGTTCCCGCCTGCCGACCAGGTCGACGAGGCCTGGAGCTTCGTCGCGGTGTAGTCGCCGCTGCCACCGGCCGGTGCGGCCTCGGTGGCGACGAGGGAGCCCGCCGGGACCGTCGCCGTGACCGAGCGCGCCGAGGCGTTGTTCTTCGACGTCAGCGGCGTGCTGGAGCAGCCGGCCGCCGACGGGGTGGTCAGCGCGCACTCGGGCAGGGTGACCAGGCGCAGCCGGGAGGACCAGTCCGCGCCGTACGCGGAGGCGAAGGCCGAGTAGTCGACCGTCACCTCCGCCGCGGCCGGGCCGCGCTTGCCGTCGGCGCGGTCGACCCGGGCCAGGACACCGTCCACGCCGGACGCCTTGGCGGTGTCGCGGCCGAAGACGGTGACCTTCATCTTGCCGGCGCTGCCCCGGGTACCGATCGACACCGGGGTGCCGGGTGCCTGTGCCCGGGGTGCCGCTGCGGCTCCGGCGGCCTGCGGGGTGGCGAGGTCGACCTCCGTGGTGGTCGCCGCGGGCCAGACCGGGGCGGCCGGGCGGCGCTTCTCGGCTTCGAGCCGGGCGGCCTGGCCGGGGAGCTCGCTCTTTCCTGGTACGAGATCACGGGTTTTGACGGCCGGGACCTTGGCTGGCTGGCCGGGACGGAAGGGTTTGTCCTTCGCTGCCAGTGCTGGGGCCTGGAAGATGCCCAGGCCCAGCACTGGGACCATTGCCAGCACCGCTATGCGGGCTGTTTTTCGCTGTCTCATGGTGTGTCTGGCTCCCGTCATGCCTGCGGCGTGAGCACGATGGCCCGGCCGCTGGTGAGGATGGGCTGCTTGTGGCTGAACGTGAATCCGGCGGTGCCGGTGGAGTTCTCCAGGCCCACGGTGGCGTTGGCGCCGCGTTCCCGGGTGGAGGCCTGACCCTCGTAGTGGAAGGTGATCTGGCCGTTCTCGGAGAAGACCACGGAGAAACTGATCCGGTCCTCAATGCCGAAGAACTCGGCGTCGCGCCACTCGACGACGAACTGCCGGTTGGGCCCGCTGCCGGTCGTCTTCGTCAGGACCTGGGACTGCTCGTCGATGACCAGGTCCTCCCAGAACGGCGCGATGAGGCCGTTCGGCGCGACGTCGCCGGGCAGCTGATGGGTCTGCTGGATGTTCAGCTGGCTGCCGGCGATCGTGGAGATCACGCCGTTGGTGCTGACGTGGAGGGTGCTGGTCTGCTGCCCGTACAGCGTGATCGGGAACGGCGTCGTGATTTCCTTGATCGCGTCGTCGCCGGTCAGGTCGAGCACGGTGTCACCGGTGACGAACGACTGCACCGACTCTGAGCAGCCGTAGGCACCGGACACCGCCGGCACGCTGATCGCCGGAGCGATCGTGCCCGCCGCAGCCGTGACGTTCGCCGTGCCGGCCTGGCCGCAGTAGTGCGCTGTGACTGTGTAGCCGCCCGGGTAGAGGCCGGTGAAGGAGTAGTTGCCCTGCGCGTCAGTGAGGGCGAACCGCACCTCCGGGCCGAGCTTGACCAGGATTCCCGGTGCCGGCACCGAGCCGCCGACGGTGGCCGTGCCGCTGATCGAGGCGTTGGCCTGCGCGACGGTGCTGGGGTAGCTGAACTTCACCGACTCGCCGGTCACCAGTACCGGTTCGCCGAAGGAGACCACCCGGCCGGAGTTGCCGGCGAAGTTCTCCAGGCCCACGGTCGCCGAGGCGCCGCGTTCCTTGTCCGGGCCAGCCGGGTCGATGCCGTCGTAGCTGAACATGATGGAGCCGTTCTCGCCGAGCACCACCTCGAAGGACAGCCGGACGGTGTTGTCGTTGAAGTGCGTGACGTTGCGCCACTCGATCACGAACTGCCGGTCCGGTGCCGTGCCGGTCACCGTGGTCCGGACACTGGCCTGCGCGTCGACCACCAGGTCGTCCCAGAACGGCGCGATCAGCGCCTCCGGGCCCTCCGTTGACGGGATCGGCCCGGACTCGTTGTTGCCGTAGTCGGTGTCCCAGGGCAGGAGGGTCAGGTACCCGTTGGTGGCGACCGACGCCGAGGTGACGTTCTGCCCGTAGAACGGGAACGGGAACGGCAGCTGCACCTGGGTGCTGACGTCGTCACCACTCAGGCCGAGCACGGTCTGGTCGGCGGGCACGAACGCCGCCTGCTCGATCGTGCACGTGTAGCCGAACGAGTCGGCCGCCTGGGTGAGGGCGAAGTTCTGCACGGTGTCGGCTGCCAGGGTGATGTCGGCGGCCTGCGAGGACCGGCAGAGCTGGCCGATCACGTGGTAGTCCCCGGCGGGCAGCCCGTCGAACCGGTACTTGCCCTGCGCGTCGGTCACGGCGGACAGGCCCAGCGGGTCGAGCGTGACGGTTGCCCCCACGGCGGTGATACCCGCGGCGGTGACGGTACCCGAGATGCTGTACGTGGCCGGCTGGTCCGGTACCTCCGGGTACGTGAACGTGACGGCGGTCGCCGGGTTGATCACCGGGGTGAAGGCCGAGTAACCGATGCCGGTCGAGCCGTACCGGTTCTCGATGCCCACCACAGCGGACCCGCCGGTCTCGGCTTCGGTGTCGACGTCGTTGTACCGGAAGGTGATGTCGCCGTTCTCGCCGACGATCGCCTCGAAGCCGAACCAGTTCTCCGGCGAGCTGGCCAGCGCGGCGTACCGCCACTCGACCACGAACTGCCGGTTCGGAGCCGAGCCGACGGTCTTGGTGAACACCCCGGCGTATTCGGGGTTGAGGACCAGGTCGGCCCAGTACGGCGCGATCAGCCCGTTCGGGGCGCTCCGGCCAGGGATCGCCACCGGCTGCGCGGAGGACGTACCCGGGTCACGGGTGTAGGCCACGCCGTTGGTGTCTGCCCACAGCGCGCTGACCGCCTCGCCGTAGTACTGGACGGTGAAGGGCAGGTCGATCCGGGCGACGGCGTTGTCGCCGCTGAGGGTGATCTGGTTGTCGGCGGTGACGTACGTGGAGCCGGCGACCGCCGAGCAGGCGTAACCGAAGGAGTCCGTGACCGTCGGCTGTAGTTCGAGGTTGTGGACGAGGTCGCGGGTGATCTGGAGTTCGGTCGAGCCGCTCAGCCCGCACACGCTCCCTGCGGTCGCCGACAGCACGTAGCCGCCGGTCGACAGGCCGGTGAAGCTGAAGAAGCCGCTGGCGTCGGAGGTGGCCTGGTGACCGCCCGGTTCGAGGGAGACGGTGGCCTGGCCGATACCGGTACCGGATGTTCCGATCACGCGGCCCTGCAGCGAGGGCTTGGAGCCCACTGTGATCGTGGTGCTCGCCACCTCACTGTCCACAGTGCCCGTCTTGCTGATGCCGAAGATGTTCAGCAGGCCAGGGGCTTGCGGCGTGATGGTCACCGTTGCCGTGGCGTTCACCGGGCTGGCGGCCTTGTCCAGGATCGCCGACCCGGCGCTGTAGGCGAACGCCGTCACGTTCGGGTCGCCGTTCGCGTCGAGCTTCACCTGCACGGCCTGACCCGGCGTGTACGGCGCGGCGGTGAGCACCGTGACCGTCGGGGCAACCGGCCGGGCGAGCAGCTGGATCTTCGCCGCGTCGAGCCGCGTGTTGTAGACCTGGACGCCGTCGACCGCGCCGGTCAGGTGCCTGCGGTAGGTCGCGCCGTCCCAGAGCTGCGCGCCGGCCGAGACCTTCCCCGTGGCGTTGAAGCCGGTGGTGAGCACGGAGGTGGTGGCCTGGGCGATGCCGTTGACATACAGCGTCAGGCGTTTGGTCACGGGGTCGTAGGTGCCCGCGAGGTGCGTCCAGCGGCCTGCGACGGCCACGGCGTCCGAGGTCGCGGCGTGCAGCGCGCTCGCCGCAGGTGCCGCGGTGTCGGTGTCTGCCATCTGGAAGACCCACTTCTGGCCGGTACCCGCGTAGCCGAGCATCACGCCGGCCGTGTTGGTGCCGTTGAGCGCGAGGGCGGCCTGTGGCGTGCTGCCGGCCGAGCTGAGCTTGACCCACGCGGCGACCGTGAAGCTGTTCGCTGTGGAGATCGAGGTCTGGACGCCACCGGACTTGACCTTGAGCGGGCCGGTGGCCTCGGCGGCGTACGAGCCGCTGAGCGGCAGCGCCTTGTTCGGCGCGGCCGTGGTGTGCGAACGGCCGTCGGTCATGGTCACGCCGCTGACCTGGATCGGGTTCAGGTTCAGCGGGTTACCGCTCGCCGGGTCCTTGGCCGCGGTGTCCGTGCCGGGCGCGGTGCCCTCGAAGGCCCAGCTGGCCGCGAGGCCACCGGGGGAGACGAGGAAGGTGAACGTCGCCGGCGCCGCCGAGGTCCGGCCGGCCCGGTCCTTCGCCCAGACCCGCAGGGTCTGCGAGCCGTGGTCCGGCGGGGCGATGATGAGGACAGCCCGGTACTGGGCGTCGACCGTGTTCACCTGGATCGCCGACGCCGCCGTGGCACCCGGGTCGAAGGAGTAGGCGTAGCCGACCACCTCTGCGGGCTTGGCCGCCGGCGGGAGCAGCGTGAACGTGTCGGGGATGCCCGGCCCGCCGGTCGGCGTGCTGCCGTTGTACTTCGCAGCCTGCGGCGTGGCCGGGGTGTCCGGCTTCGTCAGGTCGACGCTGAACTCGCATACGGCGGAGAACTGCCCGTAGTCGATGCCGTCGTAGGTCCGAGCCTGCCAGAAGTACGTCTTGCCGTCGGCGAGGCGGCCTGCGGGAATCGCCTGGGACTCTGAGGTGCCCCTGGCCCAGGTCTTGGAGACCTTGTTCGTCTCGCTCCGGCTGCCCGTGCTCTCCCACCAGTAGAAGTCGGTGGTGAGAGTGGCCTGCGCGGAGTTCGGGTCGGAGTGCGAGACCGCCAGAGCCGGGTTGTCCACGGTCACCCAGGGCCGGGCGTCGCCCGTCACGCACGGCTTGCCGTCCGTGGCGCTCGCGGCAGGAGGTACCGGGGCGTTCGGGGCGTTGTTGTACTGGATCTGGATCACCGCGTCGGGGCGGTATCGCCGCCAGTACCGGGTGTCGGACTCGCTCGCCGACTTCAGGCCCAGCCACAGGTTCGCGTCACCGGCGGCGGCGCGCTCGGCCGTCTTCGCGGTGACGTTGAACTCCACTGTGCCGTATCCGCAGGTGTCGCCGTAGCGGCGTACCGCGTCGCTCTGGGCCAGGATCGCGCCCCAGCCGGTGCCGCCCTTGTTCCATGCGGTGTTCCAGGACGTGTTGGCGTCGAAGGGCTGGACGGAGTGGAGGTTCGTCCACAGCTTCTGCCCGTTGCTGCCACAGCCGGCGCCCGACCACGAATGGGTCAGCCGGAACTTCGCGCTGTTGATGCGCGCGTACTTCACCGCGCCGATGTTCATCTGGAACAGCGAGCGGTCGGTGTAGGTGCCGCTGGAGTCGAAGTTGTACCCGGCGCGCAGCACACCCTTCGTGTCGTCGTTGCTGCCCAGCCCCGAGGTTTTGTCGTAGTTCTTCTGGTCGGGGAAGCTCTTGCGCAGCACCGTGTGGTGGCTGCGGGTACCCGTGGCCTCCTGCCAGACGGGGTCGATGTGCAGCGGGAAGACCGCGTTGGGATCCCGCAGCATCGCCGCGTCAGGTACCAGCGTCAGCGCGTCGGCGGCCACCTGCACGCCGACTTTCGCCTGCCGGGGCTCGACACGCCCGTCGCCCGGCTTGCCACTGGAGTCCCACATCACGGCGGAGGCGCCACGGAAGACGGGCTCACCGCCGCTGTCCACGGCCTCCAGCCGGTCACCGTCGCCGTGCCGGATGCTCACGCCCTCCAGGCCGGTACGCAACCGCAGGCTGGCCAGCGCCGGGTTCGCGGCGGCGGCAGAGTTCTTCACCACGATCACGTGCACGAACGAGTCGGCGTTCGCGGTGATCTGGAGGTCCACCCCGGCGAGTACCTCGGGGTAGGTGGCGACGTTGTCCTTGAGGACCGGAGCCGGGAGGCTGCCTGGCCACCACAGCTTCATCGCCTTACCGTTGCGGTTCATCGTGGCCATGGGCGTCTTGTCGCCGCCGCCGGAGAACGCGACGTCCATGGTGGTCGCACCCGGCGAGACCGTCCCGTTGGGGTTCCTGCGGAGCTTGGTGTCGATGTCTGCCCAGGTACCGTTCGCGCGGCGGGCGCGCTGGGGGACCATGTGCTCGGTGTAGGTGAAACTTCCGTCCGGCGCGGCGAAGACCTGCGCGGTCTCCGTCCTGGCCTCCAGTACCTCGACCGGCTTGCGGCCCTGCCGGGCGGCGGCACTGGCCTGGGCGAAGGTCGCCGCCTCTGCCGGCCGGCCGTCAGCCGCCAGGCTCACCGCCGGGCACGACACGACTGTCGCTGCCGTGGCTACGGCGAGGAAGCCGGTCAGAGCCAGCTTCCCCGGCCCGCGCCGTATGATCTTGCTGTCCGATCTGGACATGCACGCTCCCGTTTGCGTTCGTTCTGGCAGCGTGCGTCCATTGAGGTCACACGCCGACAGAACCATCGGCCAAACGGGGCGCCGAGTCGACCACATTCGGGCTCGGCCGAAACTGCCTGGGAGCGGGCGGCCACGGAGACCTGGCCCCGCGCCGGTGAACCGGTCAGCGTCAGCCGGGCCCGGCCGCCTCGCGCGGGCCTCCGGTCAGCCCGCCGGGCTGATCCGGGCCGGCGCTGACGAGGCCTGCCAGGTACGCGGGTCGAGGAAATCTCCGGCCGCCGCCAGAAGGCCGGATAGCTGCCGTAGGTGAAGCTGGCCGGCAGGATCACCGGGCGCTGTCAGGCCCGCTTCGCCGTATCCGGCGGCAGCACGATCGCCTGGGCGACGATCACCCGTGAGCCGTCGAAGGTGAGCGCTGGCGAACCGTGCAGCTCGTACCCGTCAGCCAGCGCCGCGGAGACCCGCTCGCAGAAGGCCGCGTCGTCGGGCCCTGTCAGCACCCTGTACCGGAGTCGATCTTCACTCATGCTGGTCAGCATAGGAGATGCCGCGGACCGGGCGGGAACTGTCGTACCCGTGTGATGTCATCAGCCCCGGAAGACGTCGTAGCACGTTGTGAGGAGTGTCCACATGAGCCTGTCGCTCGCGTCCGTCGGGGCCATCACCCTGTTCGTCGAGGATCTGGGGCGCGCGAAGGAGTTCTATCGCGTGGTGTTCGGTGCCCCGGTCATCCATGAGGACGGCGAGTCGGCCGCCTTCACGTTCGACAACACGATCGTCAACCTGCTCGTGTCGACGGCGGCCGGCGAGCTGGTCGCCCCGGTGGCGGTGGGCGCGGCCGGTGGCGGGCCGCGTTGTCAGTACACGGTGTGGGTGGATGACGCCGGCGCGGCGTGCGCGCTGCTCGCCGAGCGCGGCGTCACCCTCCTCAACGGCCCCGTCGACCGGCCGTGGGGTGTGCGGACAGCTGCTTTCGCCGACCCTGACGGCAACATCTGGGAGATCGCCCAGAGCCTGCGGTCCTGATCTGTATCGCCGGGCGCTAGTGGTCCTGACATCCATGGCGTCGGCGACGCGGTGGACCGGCACTGGCCCCCGCTGGCCGGGGCGGCCTCTTCCTGATCATTCCGATCAGGGCCCGGATCTCGAAGGACGCGTCTTCGTCACCGTCCGCCAGCACATGCGCGCCGACGTGCACCGGCGGGCTGAGGCCGGTGCGGCGTGGGCAGGTGCCCATGATCATGAAGGGTGCCGGTGGCCGCCACGACGGTTCCCGGTCGGATCCGGGCGGCAACACGCCGGCGCGGAGGGGCGGGGCAGCCGGTTAACTCTCCGCTGGAGTACAAAATAGTGGTTCTGGTTGTAAAAGGGGGAAATCAGTGCTGCTGACCGGTGCCCGTGTGACCAACTATCGCTCCGCTATGGATTCCGCTGAGTTCGCGATCGAGCCCGGGATCACCCGGCTGGTCGGTAAGAACGAGAGCGGCAAGACCGCGATCCTCCAGGCCCTGCACAAGAGCAACCCGGTGCAGGCCGGGCCGGGGCTCGACGAGATCGTGGACTTCCCGACGCCGCTGGCCCGCCAGCGCCGGGCGTATCCGGCCGGGGAGCGGATCCCGGTGACCCGGCTGACGCTGCGCCTCGGCCCGCAGGAGATCCGGGGGATCGAGGACGAGCTCGGGCCGGGGACGCTGGCTGAGGTGGAGTTCCACGTCACGAGCGGTTACCGGACGCCGTCACGGTCCTTCGAGCTGTGGCTGGACGAGGCCGCTGCCGTCAACCACCTCCGCTCCACGCTGGACGAGCCCTGCGGCCCGGAGGTGGCCTCGGCCGTCACGGTCGAGGAGCTGTACTCGGCACTGTCCGCACTCGAGGAGATGCCCGGCTCGGCCATGAAGCTGGCTGCCCTGATCGAGGACTGGCCGGACCGCAGGCTCGACCTGCGGATCATCGAGGAGCACATCCGCCCCCGGCTGCCGAAGTTCGCGTACTTCGCCGAGTGCGACACCATGCCCGGCCAGGTCAGCGTCCACCGCCTGATCGACGGCCGCGACAGCGGGGAGCTGAGCCGTGGCGAGCAGTCGCTGCTGAGCCTGCTCACCCTCGCCGGGGTCCGCCCGGAGGAACTGCTGGAGGTCAACCAGCAGGAGCAGCTGATCCGCGAGCTGGAGGACGCGGCCAACGCGCTCTCCGACGAGGTCCTGTCGTACTGGTCGCAGAACACCCAGCTCGACGTCACGCTCGCGATGCTGGCAGGCGACGACGGCCCGGTCCTCCAGATCCGGCTGCGTGACCGCAGGCACCGCGCGTCCGTGCCCTTCGACGAGCGCTCGCGCGGGTTCGTGTGGTTCTTCTCGTTCCTCGCGCACGTGACCGAGCTGGAGCGGCAGGAACAGGACCTCGTCCTCCTGCTCGACGAGCCGGGCCTGTACCTGCACGGCCGCGCCCAGCAGGACCTGCTCCGCCTGATCACCGAGCGGCTCGCGCCCCGCCACCAGGTCATCTTCACGACGCACTCGCCGTTCATGATCTCCCCGGGCAGCCTGTCGGAGATCCGTACCGTCACCGACCACGACAAGAACGGCACGACCGTCGGCGCGGACTTCACGACCGCCGACGCCGACACGACCGCCCCGCTGGTCACCGCGCTGGCCGCCGAGCTGAGCAAGTCCCTGCTGGTGGGGGAGCGGACGCTGCTCGTCAACCGGCCCAGCGACCTCATACACCTCGACGTGCTGTCCGGGCTGCTGGAGGCGCGCGGCCGGTCCGGCCTGGACTCCCGCTGGTCGCCCGCCCCGGTCGGCGGTGCGGTGAACCTCGCTGTCATCACCGCCCTCAACGGGCCGTCGTCGGCCGTGATGCTGACCGACGGCGCCGCCCACCCGGGTACGCGGGGGCTGGTGGAGATCGGGGAGTTCACCGGGGGCACGGCTGCCGACCTTGAGGACCTGTACGAGACGGAGTTCTACCTCGCGCTGGTCAACCACGCGTACTCGGAGCAGCTCGCGGCGCCCATCCGCGCTGACGAGCTGACGAGTACCGACCCGCGGATCGTCGAGCGGCTGCGGGTCCACTTCCGTGAGCTGGGGCTGGAGTTCAACCCGTACCCGTGCGCGGCGCTGTTGCTCCGTGACGCCGCAGCCATGCCGAACGCGGTGGACGGTGTCACGCTCACCCGCGCCGAGCGGCTCTTCGCCCGGGTGAACGAGCTGCTCTAACACCTGGAGAAGTGGGCGGGGCCGGGCTGGTGAGCCGGGCCCCGCAGCCGTTCACAGGGACAGGCCCGCGAGGTACTTCTCTGCCGGGTCGATGTCCGCAGTGATCAGTCCGACGTGGCCGTCCGGCCTGACCAGCACCAGGCAGCTGCCCGTCAGGCCGTAGGCCTCGCGGGCGTGCCCGTCCACGTCGTCCACGGCGAACGTCCGCACGGCGGGCCCGAGGTCGGCGAGCGGCGCGTCGCCGAAGGCCAGCAGTGTCCAGCGCGGCCCCCGGAACAGCTCGAACAGCCGCCCGCCGCCGACCGGAGCGTCCGGAGCCCGGTCGCCGGGCTGGAGCGGCCCGGTGCCCGGCGGGGCCAGCGGGCCGCCACGGTAGCCGAGGTGCAGCTGGTGCGTCTCGGAGTCACGCCTGGCTTCCGCGTCGCCGCGCAGCCGCTCCGACAGGCCGAGGACGCCTTCGGCGATCGGCCGGCGTTCCGCCTCGTAGGTCTCCAGCAGCGCCGGGTCCGCGCCGCCGAGCACGGCCGCGAGCTTCCAGCCCAGGTTGTAGGCGTCCTGCACGCCAGTGTTCAGACCCTGCCCTCCGGCCGGCGGGTGCACATGCGCGGCGTCGCCTGCCAGGAGAACCCTTCCTTCCTGGTACCTGGCCGCCAGCCGCACATTCGTCCGGTGCACCGACTCCCACGTGACATTCCCGGCGGTCAGCCCGAGCCGGCTGGTCAGTACACCTGCGACGGTCGCGCCCGGCTCCGGGTTCATCGCGATGAACTGGAACGATTCCGTCCCCGGCATCGGGCACAACAGCACCGTCCCGCCCTCGGCCTGCGGCCACACGTGCCAGAACTCGTGGTCGATCCCCGGCACGGTCACGTCGCCGGCCAGCATCAGCTCGTCGTCCTTGGTGTACCCGTCGAAGGCGATCCCGAGCGTCTTGCGGACGAAGGACCTGCCGCCGTCGGCGCCCACCAGGTACGCGGCCCGGGTCTCCTCCACTCCGGACGGCGTGGTCAGCGTGACCGTGACCCCGGCCGCGTCCTGGCTGAATCCGGTCAGCTCGGTGCCCAGTTCGACGCGGACCCCGTAGCTGGCCAGCCGGTCGCGGAGGATGCTCTCGGTCCGGGCCTGCGGGATCATGCGGATGTTCGCGTAGGGCACGGCCGGCGTCGTCTCGTACCGCTCGAACTGGTCCCACTCGCGCAGCAGCGTGGCCCCGGAGTAGGCCCGCATCCTCGGGTACGGCCCGCTGGCCGCCAGGATGGCGTCGACGACTCCCAGGTCCTCGAAGACCTCCAGGGTCCGGGGCTGGATGCCCTTGCCCCGCGAGCCGGGAAAGTACGAACTCTGCTTCTCGACCACGCGGACGGGCACGTCCCGGCGGGCGAGGTCGATGGCGAGAGTGAGGCCGGTCGGCCCGGCACCAGCGATCACAACGGACACGGGGCAGCTCCTTAACGCCATTAGAATCTAACGCTGTTAAGGATGAACTGAACGCCGTTAAGCTGTCAACTAAGCTGTCACCGTGGTTATGGATCGCCCCACCGTGGTACGCACGGCACTCAAGCTGCTCGACGAGACCGGCCTCGACGGCCTCACCCTGCGCCGGATCGCCACCGAGCTCGACGTCAAGGCCCCGGCCCTGTACTGGCACTTCGCCAGCAAGCAGGCACTGCTCGACGAGATGGCCACCACTGTGCTGGCCGACGCCGTCGCCGAGCTCGCGCCCACCGGCCCGGTGACCTGGCCCGGCTGGCTCGCGACGTACGGCAGGGGACTGCGGCGCATGCTGCTGCGGTACCGCGACGGCGCGCGCATGTTCAGCGGCACGCACCTCAACGACGACACGCTCTACGCCTCGATGGAAGGCGTGCTGCGAGCCCTGACCGAGGCTGGGGCCCCGCTGCGCGACGCGGTCTGGGGGCCGATGGCCGTGTACAGCTACGTCATCGGCTTCGTCATCGAGGAGCAGGCGACGGCGGGCGACGAGCGCTACGACCCGCAGGTCCGCAACCAGCGGCTCGACGAGGACGCGCTGCCGCTGGCCCGGGCGGCTGGGGGGCTGCTCTTCACCGGGTACGAGGAAAGGTTCGAATACGGGCTGGCCGCGATCGTGCGCGGCCTCAAGACGGCTCCTTAGCTGGCGGCGAGCAGGTCACGCACCCGGATCTGCTCGGTCAGCAGCCGCCGGAACCCGCCGGGGACGCTCCTGACGTACGCGCGGCAGAGCCGCTTGCCCATCGGATAGTTGAAGCCGTAGGTCCGGGATTCCGGATCGGTCATGAAGCGGATCGCCCGCGCGGCGGACTCGGGGGTCGCCATCCCCCAGCGCTGGAGGTAGGCGGCGACCTCGGCCTCGCTGGCGTCCCGCTCGTGCAGCATCAGGGCGGCGTTGACGCTCACCCAGCCGAGCGCGTCGGAGGCGTCGGTCCCCGCGAGCGACCAGCCGAGATCGAACGGGACACCCGCGCTGGTGACGATGCCGGCCAGCGCCGCACCGGCCTCGCCGTGGAGCAGCATCTCGGGAGCGATCTCCCCGATGCCCTCCGACACCAGCGACCGGGGGGCCTGCGCCAGCGCGATCGTCTCCTCCAGCAGGCCCCGGCCGCGCACCAGGGCGACCTCCTTGCAGGCGAACTCGGCCTGGTGACCGGGGTACGTCTCGTGCAGCACCAGGTGCAGCAGGTGATACGCCGTCATCGGCACCCCGGTATTGATCTCGACCTTCCCGCGCAGGCCACCGAGATAGGTGTTGTACCCGTTCCACGGCTCGTCGCGCACGAACTCCAGGTCGACGCCCTCGTCCTCCGGCAGCTCGATCAGTTCCCCTGCCCACCGGCGAGCCTCGGTGATCACGGCGGCCACGATGCCCTCGACCTTGTCCTGCGGTACGAGCTGCGACTCGCGGGCCCGTGCCTGACGCTCCGGGAGCGTGCCGGTCCCCGGCAGCAGGGAGTCCAGGAGTTCGTGTGCCTCCGCGAAGACCGACTCGTCTGTCCAGGCAGGACGGACCTCGTAGTACCCCTCGACCTCCTCGGCGTAGGAGAGGGACTCGCCCGCCGCCACACCCGCGCTGGTACGCAGGCCAGCCACCTGGTCGCGCAGCCACCCGTCCGGCAGCTCGGCGAGCAGCGCGTCCGCCTCGTCGGCGAGTTCCCGGGCGGATGGCAGCTCCGTGGCTTCGACTTCCGCCGCGAACTCCTGCGGCCCGGTGTAGGAGTCGATGGTCCCCGGCACGTACCTGTCGAGCCGGAGCCCAAGCCGGATGTAGCGCTCCGCGACGGAATCGGTCATCGGGTGAGCCTAGGAGCAGCCACCCGGTCCTGTCCGCCCCGGCAAAACACCGGATCATCGGACCTATCGGTGAAACTGGCCGCCGGACGCGCCGCGCGGGCAGTTACGCCTGCTGCGGCGTGCGGCGTGGCCAGGTCCAGGCCGAGCGCAGGACGAAGGCCAGGATCAGCACCTCGAGACCGATGGAGAGGGCGTAGAAGTAGGCGTAGGTCCACGTCTCCGACGCCGCGTTGAACACCGAGACGGGGATGTAGAGCGTGGCGACGACGAGGTTGACGATGCGGTTGACCCGGGCGGGCAGTGTCGCGGAGAGCAGGACCATGAGGGCCGGGATCGAGACGAGCGTGAGCCCGATACCGACAAAGGCCGGGCCGATGGTGAACTTGTGGACGACGCCGTCCAGCAGTTTGTCGAGGAAGCCGGGCTTGTACAGGGCGAAGTAGTCGACGTAGATGTAGAGGAACATGAAGCTGGTCCATGCCGCCGCGAGCTTGACCTGCACGGGCAGGCGCAGTTCTTCCAGCGTGCCCTGGGACTGAGGTGTTCTCATCACAATGCTCCTTGGCTCGATCAGGGGGGTGCTTTTACCTTCACGGATGGCGGCGGCGCGCACATTAGCCCCGGAGCCTGATCCGGCCTGTTCGCTGGCACACCCGGGCTCTTGTACTTTTGGCGGACACGCCGGGCACGCGGGCCGCCTAGGCTGATCGGATGGCCACCAACGCACTCCGCTCGCTGTGGGCCGAACCTCGGCCCGCGAACGCCCCGGACCTGGGGCCGCGGGACTGGGCCCTGGTCGCGGTACTGATCTGCTGGTCGGCGGTGGAAGCGGTGTTCCGCCAGGACCTGGCGCCAGGCCCGCTGCAGCTGCTCGCGGTGCTCGCGTTCCTCGGACCCCTGCTGTGGCGGCGCACGCACCCGCTCGCCGCGGTTGTGATCTCCTGCGGCACGCTGACGATCGTCGAGTTCGTCAGAATTCTCACCGGTTCGCAGGGCGCCATGGTGAACAGCACCCTCGCGGTGCTGATCCTGGCCTACGCCCTGTTCCGGTGGGGTTCCGGCCGCGAAGCCGCATGCGGCCTCGGCGTCATCCTGCTCTGGCTGGCCATCATGACCACCCGCGGCGCCGACGATGTCACCCCGGCGGAGGCGGTCGCTGGATACGCGTTCTTCCTGTTCGCCGGCGCGCTCGGTGCCGCGATCCGCTATCGCGCGAAGATCCGCGTCCGCGACATCGACCAGGCCAAGGCCCGCGAACGCGAACTGCTCGCTCGCGAGCTCCACGACACCGTGGCCCACCACGTCTCGGGCATCGCCATCCAGGCCCAGGCGGGACGTGCCATCGTGGCCTCCCACCCCGAGCGTGCCGCCGAGGCCCTGGCCGTCATCGAGGACGCCGCGACCCGAACCCTCACCGAGCTGCGCGCCATCGTGGGCGTGCTCCGCACACAGGACACCGGGTTCGCGCCCCAGCCCGGCGTGGCCGAGGTCGGGCAGCTCGCCACCGACGGCCGGGCGCTTCCCTGCGTCGAGGTGACGCTGGCCGGCGATTTCGACGACCTCAGCCCGGCGGTCGGGGCCGCGATCTACCGCCTGGCCCAGGAGTCGATCACCAACGCCCGGCGGCACGCCCGCCACGCGACCCAGGTCACCGTCGCCGTCACAGGTGACGCGGACCAGATACGGCTGACCATCGACGACGACGGCTCCTTCGCTGGCGGCCGCGCCGCCCCAGCGGGCTACGGCCTGGTGGGCATGCGGGAACGCGCCTCACTGCTCGGCGGTACCTTCCACGCTGGCCCCGCCGCCGAGCGGGGCTGGCGGGTGGAGGCGGTCCTGCCCCGGACGGGGACGCCGCGATGAGCATCAGGGTCCTCATCGCCGACGACCAGCCCATCGTGCGCAGCGGGCTGACGATGCTGCTCGACGCCCAGCCCGGCATCGAGGTGGTCGGCGCGGCCGCCGACGGGCGCGAGGCGGTCCGCCTGGCGCTCGAGCTGCGCCCCGACGTCGGCCTGTTCGACATCCGGATGCCGCTGATGGACGGCATCGAAGCCACCCGGCGCCTGGCGGGCCCCGACGTCGCCAACCCGTTGCCGATCGTGGTCATCACGACCTTCGACCTCGACGAGAATGTCCACGGGGCGCTCAAGGCCGGCGCCCGCGGGTTCCTGCTCAAGGACGCCGGGCCTGCCCTGCTGACGCAGGCCATCCACGCCGCCGCCGACGGGAACGCGCTGATCGCGCCCAGCGTGACTGTCCGGCTGCTCGCAGCGTTCGCCAGCGAGCAGACCTCACGGCCGAAGCAGCCGATAGAACCGCTCACCGCCCGTGAGGAGGAAGTCCTCGTGCCGGTGGCCCAGGGCCGCACCAACAACGAGATCGCCAGGGAGCTCTACATCACCCAGAGCACCGTCAAAGCGCACCTCGCCAGCCTCATGCGGAAGCTCGGCGCCCGGAACCGCGTCGAGGTCGCCATGTGGGCCCACGAGACCGGCCGCATCTGACGCCACACAGGTTCCCGAAGTGATTCAGGCCCGCCGTTCCAGCACGAGCGGCACGAAACCCTTGGGCCGCAGCGACAGCGCCCGGTCGGCCCGGATCGACTCGGATCCCGGTACCGACACCCGGAAGCGGCGGAGCATCGCGCTCACCACCATCTGGGCCTCCATGATGGACAGCCGCTGCCCGAGGCACTTGTGGACGCCTTCGCCGAAGGGGTACCAGGCGAACTGGTGGCGCTGCTTGTCCGGCGCGAAGCGCTCCGGGTCGAAGACCTCCGGGTCTGGCCACAGGTGCGGTAACCGGTGCGTGAGGAAGGGCGTGAGCACGATGTTGGCCCCGGCGGGGATGGCCACTCCCGCGATGGTGTCGGCCTCCCGCGCCTTGCGGGGGATCATCCAGCTCCCGGGATAGATCCTCAGCGTTTCCTGCAGGACCATCCAGGTGTACTGCATGGAGCGCGGGTCTGCCGCCGTGATCGCCTCGGCGGCCACCCGCTCGGCGACGGCCGGATGATGGTCGAGCAGGATCCAGAACCAGGACAGCGTGTGCCCGATCGTCTCGCTGCCCGCCACGAACATCGACACGACGTCGTCGCGGATCTGCTGGTCGGTGAGCCCGCCGCCGTACTCGTCGCGAGCCCGGCACAGCCGTGACACGAAGTCGTCGCCCGGCTCCCGGCGGGCGGCCTCGACCAGCGGGTAGATGATCGCGTCGATCGTGCGCAGCGCCGCGCGGAACTGGAGGTCGCCCGGCAGCGGGAACCACTGCGGCATGAACGACAGCACCAGCCGCGACCCGAGCGCCGACAACGCGCCGGAGATCGACCGGCCGAGCTGCTCGGCCTCGGGGAGCGTGATCCGGTTGCCGAAGAACGCGACCAGCAGCGCACGGTGGATGATCCGGGTCATGGCCTCGGTCAGGTCCACCTCCCGGTCATCGGGCAGCTCGTCGACGGCCTGCCCGATCGCGTCGGTCAGCAGGCCCATCACCGACCCGAGGTACGGGCCGGTGAACATCTTCTGCACGAGCCGCCGGCTGCGGTCCCACTCCGGCCCCTCGCCGGCCAGCCCGTTGCCCTCCAGCCGCTGGAGCTGGTCCCACATCAGGCCTTCCCTGGCGTAGTTGCCGGGGTTGCCGCGCAGCACGTACTGGACGTGGTCCGGATCGGTCACCAGGAAGGTCTTCGCGAGCCGTGGCCCGAGCCTGGCGACCACGGGGCCAGCCTGCCTGCCCAGCCGGGCCAGCCCGGCCGCCGGGTCGCTCCACAGCTGGGGCATCGCGGGGAGGAGCGGTACAGCTGTGGTCATGCGAGCGCCGCCAGCCGGGCGGCCCGGATCACGGTCACTGGCGCGTACAGGTCCTTGGCGTGCCACAGCGGGGGGTACTTCGCCGGATCGTCGTGTTCGCGCAGGTACTCCTGGCCCCGGGCAACGGCTTCCGCACTGTGCTGACCGCCGGCCGTCCGGAGCACCTGCACGGCGTAGGCGGTCTCCTCGATCGTCCCGCGCCACCGGCCCCACGAGCCGTCGCGCCGCTGCGTCGCCAGTACCCAGGCTGCTGCGGACTTCAGTGCCGGGCGGGCAGCCGGGCCACCCCGGGCCGCGAGGGCCAGGACGCAGCACGCTGTCGCGTAGTACGGCGAGGCGTGCCACTTGTCGAGCCAGCTCCCGTCGGCGTCCTGCTGGCCGAGCAGCCACCGCGCGACCATCGCCGCCTCGGAGGTGAATCCGGGGTGCCCGCCGAGCGCCTCCAGGACGTGTGCGTTGGTGCTGATCGACGGGTTGCGCTCGCCGGGGAAGCACTTGAAGTAGCTATCGGCCTGGTAGGACAGGAGGCAGCCGGGGCTGCGTGGCCTGCCGTGCAGCGCGAGCGCGTGGAGGACGGCTGCGGTGTCGTCGGCGTCCGGCGGGATGCCGGGTGCGGCGGGGGCGCCGTGCTCGCCGAGTGCGCGTTCCAGGCTGTCCAGGATGGCCGACGGGGCGGTCGCCTGCCCGGCGAGGCTCGCGAGCACCCAGGCCCGTTCGAAGAAGGTGATCGGGGTGACGCCTGGTACCGCGCCGTCGGAGTCCTGGATGCGGAGCAGGTACTGGGCGGCGGGTTCCTCAGCCGAAGCCTCGTCGCCCAGCCATGCCGCCGTCGCGGCTGGGGAACCAGCCACCGCGCCGTCGGCAGGCGTGATCCCGTGCGCGCGCCGGGCCGCCGGGCCGAGGATCTCCAGAGATGCCCACAACTTCGAGGGCAGGGAACGGCCGGGCTGCCGGAGCACCTCCAGCGCCGCCCCGTCGAACCCGCGCGGCAGCCCCACCCGGGTGCCCTCGTAGGCCGGCAGCGCCGCCAGATGGTCGTTGATGTCGCGCACGAGCGCCGGGACAATCAGCTCCACGGCGATGGTGTCCGGTACCGGTGCGCCGGCCGGCCGGGCCGCCAGCCAGCGCACCCCTGCCGCGGCGGCGCCGGCCACCCGGTCCTCGCCGGACCTGAGCCGCGCGAGCAGTGCCTCGGTCGCGCTGAGTGTCGGCACCACGGCGTACCCGTCGGCCTCACCCCAGCTCCCGTCGGCGGACTGGCTCCGCATCAGGTAGCTGATCCGGCGTTCGTGGCCGGGCAGCCCGGGTACGAGGGAAGCGAGCCTCGCGGTGTCGTAGACGGCGGGGGATACCGGGCCGGGACCCGCCGCGACCTGGGCTAACAGCGTCGACGCATCGTCCATGATGCCCGCCTCTCCGGTCACGGTCACCAGCAGTCACCGTCGCCTATGGACAGAGTAGTCGCTCCACCCGGCCAAACTTGTACCCAAGTTGATCGCCCCAGTGCAGTGACGCATCCCTCAGGCTCGCGCCCTTGACTCGGCATCGGACTTCTGGGCTTACCGTCCTAGCTGGAGGTTTAAGAAAGCTGTCTGAATCGCTTCCCAAACCTGGCTGCATGGCTGATTGTGAATTGGCACTCCCATTTGGCCGTCCACTTGTCCCGCTGCTAATGTCCAGGCGGCGGATAGGAATATCGCGGCTTATCCCTGAATGCGAACTATCTCCTGGACGGTGTGATGAAGTTCCGCAGCACCCGTGTGCGGACCAAGGTCGTCGCCTTGCTGCTCTCCCTGTTCGCGCTGTGGGCCTTCGCGGCCACCGTGACCCTCCGGGAAGGCCTCAACCTGCTGACGGTCAGCGCCCTCGCTGACAACCTTGGCAAGCCAGCCGAGAACCTGGTCGCCGCGCTCCAGCAGGAGCGCCGGCTGTCCCTTGTGGCCCTCGGCGGCGGCACGTCCGACCAGCGGTCGGCGCTGGCCACCCAGCGCGCGAAGACCGACGAGGCCCGGGCCACGTTCGTCCGGCAGGCCAAGGGCGACGCCGTCCAGAGCGACGCCTCCGAAGCCCTGGCCGCCCGGATCGACGAGACCGTCAAGCGCCTCGACGGCCTGGCCGGCACCCGGCAGACCGTCGACGCCGGCACGACCGACCGGACCAGGGCCGCCGCGTCCTACACGGACGTGATCGCCTCGGCGTTCCGCATCTACGGCTCACTGTCCACTCTGGACGACGAGGACATCGCCAAGCAGTCCCGGACACTGATCGCGCTGTCCCGCGCCCGTGAGGTGTACGCGCAGGAGGACGCACTCCTGGCCGGCGCGGCAGCCAGCCAGAAGTTCGCTTCCGGCGAGCCGGAGCAGTTCGTCGTCCTGGTCGGCACGCAGCGGTTCCTGTACGCCGAGGCTGCGGCCGAGCTGCCGGCCGAGTCGCGTGCCCGCTACGACCAGCTGATCAACGGCCAGGTGATGGCCGGGCTGCGCGCGATGGAGGACCGGATCGTCGAGCGGGCCAAGGTCGGCGCGACCCCGGCCGTCGACGCCGCCGCGTGGAAGGCAGCCACCGAGCAGGCCTTCACCGACCTGCGCGGCTTCGAGCTGGCCACAGCCGACAGCCTCGTCGAGGACGCCAAGCCCGCCGCGATCGGCGTGCTCATCCGGCTGGCACTGGCCGGTGGTCTCGGCCTGATCGCCGTCATCGCGTCCATCGTCATCTCCGTGACCACCGCCCGTACCCTCGCCGCCCAGCTCCAGCGGCTGCGCGAGGCGGCGTGGGAGCTGGCGACCACCCGGCTGCCCGGCGTGGTCGAGCGGCTCCGGCGCGGCGAGGAGGTGGACGTCGGCAGGGAGGCCCCGCCGCTGCCCATCGGCTCCGACGACGAGATCGGCCAGCTCGGCCGGGCGTTCAACGCCGTGCAGCAGACCGCGATCGAGACCGCCGTCGAGCAGGCCCAGCTCCGCCAGGGCGTCCGCGACGTGTTCCTCAGCCTCGCCCGCCGCACGCAGGCGCTCGTGCACCGCCAGCTCCGGCTGCTCGACGTCATGGAGCGCCGCGAGAACAACAACCCGGAGGAACTGGCCGACCTCTTCCGCGTCGACCACCTCGCCACCCGCATGCGCCGTAACGCCGAGAACCTGATCGTCCTCTCCGGAGCGACGGCAGGCCGTGGCTGGCGCAACCCGATCCCGCTCGTCGACGTCATCCGTGGCGCGCTGGGCGAGGTCGAGGACTACGAACGGGTCCGCGTCATGCCGGCGGGCAACGCCGCTCTGGCCGGGCGGGCCGTGGGTGACGTCATCCACCTGCTCGCCGAGCTGATCGAGAACGCGACGGCATACTCGCCGCCGGACACCGCAGTGCACATCACCGGCCAGCGCGTCGCCAACGGCTTCGTCGTCGAGGTCGAGGACCGTGGCCTCGGCATGAAGCCCGAGGACCTGGCCGCGGCCAACGAGCGGCTGAAGAACCCGCCGGAGTTCAAGCTCACCGGCAGCGCGCACCTCGGCCTGTACGTGGTCGGCCGCCTGGCCACCCGCCACGACATCCAGGTGCAGCTCCGCGACTCGCCGTACGGGGGCACGACGGCCATCGTGCTCATCCCCGGCGCGCTGGTCGTCGACAACCTCACCGGCGCCCCGGCACCCGAGCAGGCCCCGCCGGCCGAGGAGAAGGTACCCCGTCCCGGGCGCGCGGCACTGCGCACGATGGACACCCTGCCCCGGCCGCGTGCCGAGGCTCCCGTGCAGGCCGTGCCGCTGCAGGCGATCCCGGTACCCCAGGTGCCGGAGCCCGTGGCGGCCCGGCACGCGCTGACCGCGACGAGTACCGCCACAGCGACCACGGCCGCACCCGAGCGGCCGTCCGGTCCAGCAGAGGGGGCTGACGTGGCACTCACACCTTCCGGCCTCCCGCGCCGGGTACGCCAGGCCAGCCTGGCCGCGCCCCTGCGGGACCAGCAGGCCTCCGAGCCCGGCCCGGTACCAGAGCCGAGCACCCGCAGGCCAGAAGACATCCGCGCCATGATCGGCTCGTACCAGCGAGCCACCCGCAAGGGCCGCAGGGACGCGGAGGCCGCCGACTCGGCGGCTGGGGAGACATCGGCAGACCAGGCGGCCGCTGCGGGCTCCGACGAGCCTCAGCAGGCATAGGGAGACAGCTCATGGCACCACAGAAGACCAGTGCGGTCCGCGACCTCACCTGGCTGCTCGACGATCTCGTTGACCGGGTCGCGCACGCCAGGCAGGCTGTCGTGCTGTCCGCCGACGGCCTGCTGATCGCCGCGTCCAGCGGCCTGGAACGCGAGGACGCCGACCACCTGTCGGCGGTGGCGGCCGGGTTCCAGAGCCTGGCCAGGGGAGCCGGCCGGCACTTCGGCGGCGGGTCGGTCCGGCAGACCATCATCGAGATGGACTCGGCGTTCCTCTTCGTCACCGCCGCCGGCCACGGCGCGTGCCTGGCCGTGCTCGGTACCGAGGACGCGGACATCGGCCTCATCGCCTACGAGATGGCCATGCTGGTGGCCCGGGTCGGCCAGTACCTGGCCACGACCTCCCGCACGCCGGTGCCCTCCGAGGCGGCCCGATGACCGAGTGGCTGGACGAGGAGGCAGGCCCTGTCGTCCGGCCGTACGCGATGACCCGTGGCCGGACCCGCCCGGTCGGCGGTGACTTCGACCTGATCGCGATCGTGATGGCCACTGGCTCGGCGTCCGAGGCCGGGGCAGGGGCCGGGCTCGAACCGGAGCACGTCGCGATCCTCGACCTGTGCCGCAGGCCGCTGTCGGTCGCGGAGATCTCGGCGCACCTGGACCTGCCGGTGGGCATCGTCCGGGTGCTGCTGGGCGATCTTCAGACCTCCGGCCTGGTACTCACCCGGGCCCCGCAGCCCGCGATGGAACAGCCCAGCAAGCGTGTACTCCTGGCGGTGATCGATGGTCTCCGGGCACTCTGAGGCGGGGCAGGGCCCGCTGCCCACAGCGGTCAAGATCCTGGTGGCCGGCGGGTTCGGCGCAGGCAAGACGACGCTGGTCGGCGCGGTCAGCGAGATCCGGCCGCTGCGCACGGAGGAGACGATCACCGAGGAGAGCACGGGGATCGACGACCTGTCCGGTGTGGAGCGCAAGTCGACGACCACGGTCGCGATGGACTTCGGCCGGATCACGATCAACTCCGAGCTGGTGCTGTACCTGTTCGGCACCCCCGGCCAGGACCGGTTCTGGTTCGTGTGGGACGAGCTGGCGCTCGGCGCGATCGGCGCCGTCGTGCTGGCCGACACCCGCCGCCTGCCGGACTGCTTCCCGTCGATCGACTACTTCGAGCGCCGCAACACCCCGTTCATCGTCGCGGTGAACTGTTTCGACGGCGCCGCCCGCCACGATCCCGACGAGGTGCGCGCGGCCCTCGACATCGACGCGAGCGTGCCGGTGATGCTCTGCGACGCGCGCCGGAAGGAGTCCAGCAAGGAAGTGCTGATCGCCCTGATTCAGCACGTCGTGGAGTCCGAGGCCGTTTCGGTCTGACAGATCACTGTGTACTGGCAGGCGCGAACCGCTTGTCCTCTGTCAGGATTCCGGCATGGAACGCCCCTCGGTACCGCAGGCTGTCGTCACCGACCTCGACGGCACGATCGTCCGGCGGGACGGGTCGGTCAGCCCCGCGACCCTGGCCGCTGCCGCTGAGCTCCGGGAGCGCGGAGTCCCGCTGGTCGCGGTGACGGCCCGCACCCCGGCAGGCGTGCGCGCCCTCGGCCAGCTCCAGCCGCACCTGACGCTGGCGGTGTGCTGCACGGGCGCGATGGGCTGGTCTCCCGGTACCGGCGAAGTGCTGTGGCAGGACAACCTGGCGGGCGCGGCGGTCAGGACCATCATCGGCCTGGTGCGTGAACACCTGCCGGAGGCGGGCGCGAGCGGCTACGACGGCCGCAGCTGGGCGCTCACCGGCGGCTATGTCGCGGCGCGGGGCAAGGCGCCCAACGGCCCGTACGAGGTGGTGCCCGCCGCCGAGATCGCTGAACGCCCCGCGTGTGCGCTGGCGGTCTGCGACCCCGGCCGCCACGCCCAGGACGTGGCCGGGTTGCTGGTGTCGGCAGGCGTCACCGCCGAGCACGCGACCCTCAGCTACGCCAACCCGCGCATCGTGGACATCGCCCCGCCGCGCACCGACAAGTTCACTGGTGCCAGCCGAGCCCTCGGCCTGCTTGGCATCGAACCCGCCAGCACCATCGCTTTCGGTGACATGCCCAATGACGTGCCGCTGTTCCGGCTGGGTGGCCAGGCGGTCGCGGTCGGCAACGCGCATCCGGAGCTGCTCGCGGCGGCCACCGCTGTCACGGCCAGCGTCGACGACGACGGCTTCGCGCGGCATCTCACCAGGCTCGGCGTCATCTAGGAGCGTCAGGCCATGCTCGGGCCGATCCACTGGAGGCGGTTGCTGGCGTAGTGCAGGGACATCCCGCCCGTGGCGAACCTGATGCTGAGCCCGCCGGGGATCTGGGTCCAGCGGCCGCCGAGCGCCTCGGCGTAGTGTGCGGCGATCTCCATCTGGTCGAGGTCGGGGAAGTAAGCGGCTGCGAGGCTGAGGACCTGCTGGGCGAGTTCCGGGGCCGGTTCCTGGGGTGCGGGCAGCGCGGGGTCGTCGGTGAGCACGAAGAAGCCGCCGCCGTGCCGCATCTTGAAGCCGTAGCTGCCCCGGGCGCCGAGTACGCCGAGTGCGACGACCAGGAGGCGGGTGGCCGCGTCGTTCAGGTCGTCCCAGTCGCCGAGCCGCACGCCGCTGGTGGCGAACTCGGGGATGTCGTGGTCGATCCCGTACAGGCGCAGCCGCCAGGAGGCCTCCTTCGTCCACGGCCACGGTTCCAGTGAGCTGTCCGCCCAGCACCAGGCCAGGACTCCGTGCTCGGGCAGGGTCGTGCCGATCGGCATCATCGGGAGGGTGCGCTCGCCGATGGTGAAGGTCCGGTCCTCGAAGCTGTGCCGCCAGGCCCCGTGCCCGATCTCGGCGTCGAAGGCGAGGGACTGGTGGGCGGCGTAGGCGACGTGGCGGACTGCCAGCTGCTCGAACTGTGTGCTGAACCGGGACATGATCGGATTATGGCCAGTGCCCGCCAGCCGGGAAAACCACTGTCCTTTGCGGACTGATCGATGCCACACTCTGCGCGGGATCCCTCACTCGCCGTACATGACGAACAGGAGGAACCTGCCATGACCATCAACCTTCTCGCCAGCGCCGCCAGCTCCGCGATCGACCTCGGCCCGGTCGGGTACGGCCTGGCCGCCATCGGTCCCGGCATCGGCCTCGGCATGATCTTCTCCGCCTACATCCAGTCGACCGCCCGGCAGCCCGAGTCGGCCAAGAACACCAAGATGTTCCTGTTCATGGGCTTCACGATGGTCGAGGCGCTCGCCCTGCTGGGCCTGGCCATGAGCGTCATCTGATCCGTACCGCCCAGGTACCCTCCCCGGCGCGGAGGAACTCGAGGACCGCGATGTTCACTCCGCGCCGGTGTGCGCCGCCTGCCGTCAGGACAGGTCGGGGCTGGGTTCGCCGAGTTCGGTGAACAGGGTGAGCTGGAGGCCCGCCGGGCCCTCCAGCCGGGAGTTCAGCGAGTTCCACGGGGTCTGGACGGGTTCGGCGATCACGGTCGCGCCGGCCTCGGCGAGCCGGACGGTGCTGGCCGCCGAGTCGTCGACCTCGAACGCGACCCGGATGTGCCCGGCGACCCGCTGGCCGACCTCCACCCGGTCGATGTAGACGGCGTGCTTCGGGTCGGTGATCTCCAGGGTGGCCCGGCCGGCGTCCAGGATGGTCACCCGGCCGTCGGCGGAGGAGTAGGCCTCCTCCTCCGCGAGGCCCAGCACGTCACGGTAAAAGTGCAGCGCCTGCTCGTAGTCCTCTGCGGTCACTACCAGGCGCATCTGCCGAACTGTCATGATCAGACCATAGGCCGCGCGGTACCCGTCAGACAGTGATCTTCACCGCGCGCCGGTCGGGCTGCCCGGAGGCTGGTGGTACCGCTAGCGGTACCGCGAACAGTCGTGGCTGCGGGATCGAGACCGGCGGCCCGGTCCGGAAGTCTCAGACGCATGGGCACAGCTACCTCAAGGGACCGGTTCGTCGACGCGACGCGGGCCATCGGCACCGTCGCCGTGGTGCTCCTGCACTGGCTCATGCCGGTCGTGACCTGGGACGGGAACCGGCTCGGTGTCGGCAACGCCCTCACCTTCGACGGCGGCTGGCTCATCACATGGGTCGTGCAGATCATGCCGCTGATGTTCTTCGCGGCCGGCTGCGCGACGTACGGGTCCCTCCGCCGCGCCACCGACGGCTGGTCGTTCCTGCGCCGCCGCCTGTCGCGGCTGCTGTGGCCGGTCGGAGTCTTCCTCGTCGCGTGGGCTGTGGCCGGCCCGCTGCTGGTCGCGGCCGGGGTGCCGTGGCAAGCTGTCCGGCGCGCCGCTGGCACGGCACCGCAGCTGCTCTGGTTCGTGGCCGTGTACCTGCTGGTCCTCGCCTGCGCCCCGGTTCTCGGCCGCCTGCACGACAGGTACCGGTGGCGGGTTCCTGCCCTGCTCGCCGCCGGGGCGATCGTGGTCGACATCGCCCGTTTCAGTACTGGCATCACCGAACTCGGGTACCTCAACGCGCTGTTCGTCTGGCTGATCCCGCACCAGCTCGGGTACTTCTACGCCGACGGCACGTTCGCCCGCTGGCCGGCCCGCCGCCTCGCGCTGATCGCGGCCGGAGGCGTGACCGCGCTCGCGGTACTCGTCGTGGCCGGCCCGTATCCCGCGAGCATGATCGGCATGCCGGGCGACGCGATGTCCAACATGAACCCGCCGACGGTGTGCCTCGTCGCGCTGACCACCTACCAGATCGCCATCGCGCTCCTGCTCAGGCCCGTGCTGAGCCGGCTGCCGGAGCGCCCGGTCGCGTGGCTGCAACGGCACAGCATGACCGTGTACCTCTGGCACCTCACAGCGGCGTTCCTGGTCTTCGGGGTACTCCTGCTCGGCTTCGGCGCGCGCCTGCCGGAACCGGGGACGGCCGGCTGGTGGCTCACCCGCCCGCTGTGGCTGGCCGGGCTCGGGCTCGTGCTCGCGATCTTCGTGTGGGCCTTCCGCTGGGCGGAGCAGCGGGAGGTGCGGCTGCCGAGGCCGAGGGCCGGGGTGCTCGGGTACGCCGGCTTCGCGTGCCTGCTCACGGGGCTGCTGCTGGTCGTGACCGCTGGTACGCTGCCGCCGCTCGACCAGGGGCTCCACGTGGTACTGCGCAGCGACCAGGCCCTCGCCGTACTGCTCGGCGCGCTCGGTGTCGCCCTCGGAGTCCTGGCCCGCCGGCCCCAGCTCCGCGACGCCCGGCCCTCCACAGTGGAGTTGTAGCGGGCTTGCCGCGTACGGTAAATTTTCCTCCATCTATGCGCCAGTCCTCGTGGCCGGATCGGGGTACCAGATGAGCAGCTACTACCCGGGAGACCAGCAGCCGGAACCCAGCTGGCAGCAGGAGCCGCAGTACTGGGCGACCATGCCACAGCAGGCCGTGCCGCAGCAGTCCCAGCGCAGGCGCGGTGGGATGGGCTTCGCGATCGCGGCGGCCGTGTTCCTCGTCCTGGCCCTGATCTTCGTGCCACTGTTCCTGTCCGAACGCTCAGCCCACGAGAAGACCCGCGCCCAGGTGGCGGCCAAGGAGAAGAGCCTGTCCGACACCAGCAAGTCCCTTGAGGAACAGAAGGGCAAAGTAACCCAGCTGGAGAAGGACAAGCAGGCCCAGGCGACCGAACTGGAAGAACTGCGCAAGTGCAAGCAGGCTGCCAAGGACTCGATCGCCGGCGTCGCGGCGAAGGACGACCCCAAGACGAAAGACGCGATAGACCGGATGTTCAAACACTGCGACGCGGACCGCTGACTAACCGGCCAGCCGGCTTGGGACGCTTCCCTGGCGGGCGAGTCTGCTACCCATTGATTCCTGGGCGTGCCCGCTCGTGAGCAGGAACGCCGCGTCTGCTGCGACCACGGTGAAAGGTGCATCCTGCCGTGGCGCCCATGACGGTAGTCGTGACGCCGGCGCTGGATTCTCGTCGTTGTTTCACCAGGGCTAGTGTCCTGTGCACTGCTCGGCCGCATTCCTCGGCAAGGTCACGCGGTCGGCTTCCATAGGGTTCCAGCCACCTCGAAACGGTCCATCTCCCCGTCACGGTCCCGCGTCACGATGATGGTCGCGACCCCTACGCGATTCTTTGAGGTCCTCACGCACACTGTCATCCCGGATGACTTCTGATCCCAGGTGAGAGGGACGCCGACGTAGGTGGTCTTGTTCCGGCAGGTCTTGTAGTTCGGTGTCTCCTCTGGGGCGACGAGCGCGATGACGCTGCCGTTGCCGCCGGACACTCCGTTCCTCGTGACGAGGATCTCCGAGAGCGACTCCACGCCGGTCGTGAACCAGGAACGCTGGGACTCGATGTTCAGAGTGATGCCAATGCCCGCGCTCAGTGACACCTTGCCGGAGCTGTAGGAATCGGGGTCTGGCTCTGCTGGCGACGGCGTCACGCGGGGCTGAGCGCCATCCGGTGAAGATGGTATCGACACCTCACAATGGTCGCGATCACGCCCGCCTTGCTCCAAGGACCCTCTCCGCTCACTGAACCTCCATTTCGCAGTGCCTGCCAGTGCCGGTGCCGGGCTGGCTGCGCCGGCCGCGC
Organism: Longispora albida DSM 44784; assembly: GCF_000379825.1. Lineage (GTDB taxonomy): Bacteria > Actinomycetota > Actinomycetes > Mycobacteriales > Micromonosporaceae > Longispora > Longispora albida. The sequence goes on along the minus strand of NZ_KB903814.1, from coordinate 226,091 downwards.
TCGAAGAGCTGGCCTGGCGGGCCCTCGACCGGAGGTCTCTCACGTCTGCGCGCGCTGGTTGATCTGCCGGGTCGCTTACTGATCTACCTGGCCGAGCCGGTCATCCGGCCGGAATGCGGCTTGTCAAGGATCATCCCCACGCGGGTCCGATATGGCCCCTAAGGTTACCTGTGCCTCGGGTCGAGCGGAGGCAAGGATTCGAGGCTGATCGATGGAAACGCCCAGCCGGTGATTCTGGTAAGCGACGCCTCGCCCCGGCTGGACGCTGTCAGCGCCACCAGGGGATTGCGCTGACGGAACTGTCCGGGTACTCCAGATCCCCGACGACAGCCCGGCCCAGGGATCACCTCGCAGTGGGGCTACCTGCGTAACCGGCCAGCCCTTTCGGCGACCTTGCCGTCCGGATTCACCACGACGGCTTCAATTTTCCAGCCAGCTGCAGACGAACAGGTGTTCAGTAGCATGTGGCGGACCATGTAGTCCCCCGGCGGCCAGGAGTAGTCCACGAGGTACAGCCGCTTCACGTCCTGCGGCCGCTCGGCCGCCGAGCTCCGCATGCTCCGGATCAGTGCGTTGGCCAGGAATTGTGACCTGCCGAAGGTTGGCGGGATGATCAGCGGAACCCATGGCCGGCCTGCATCTCGACGTGCGCCAGGTCCGAGCAGCCAGCCGCGTCAACCTTCGCGGGCGAAGACGAGTTCGTTGCTTCTGCGTGCCCTGCCTGCGAGGCGTGAGTATGGGCCTCATGGTCGGCCACGGCTAGCGGTACGTCCGGGGCGGTAGGTGACTGCCGCCTGTGAGATGGACCGGCGACCGGGAAGACTGCGCGAGGGCCGTCGGCGGTGATGGGCGTGCCGGGCTCAGCCAACGTGGTGTGGTTCAGGTGGTGGTATCGGGTTCGGGGAGCCCAGTGAGGATGGTCCATACGCCGGTGTTCTGGAGGACGCGGGCGACGATGCCGGAGGCGCCGGTGACGGTGAGGATGGTGCGGCGTTCGAAGGCGGTGTTGCGTGCGGCGATGAGGACGCCGATGCCGCCGGAGTCGAGCATCTGGCAGCTGGTGAGGTCGACGGTGACGGTTTTGACGCCTGGCTCGAGGGTCTGGTGGATGACGCGGTAGAGGGTGTCGTGGACGGCGAGGTCGATGTGGCCCGTGACCCAGACGTGGGCGTCGGGGCCGATGGTGGTGGCGGTGACGGTCGGCGCGAGAGTGGTCACGGCTGGATCCTCTCGGTGCTCACGGGATTCAGGCCGGTGGCGGAAGCGACGGCGGCGATGTCGTCGGCGTCGAAGGCGCTGCGTACTCCGGACACGGACATGCCGCACACCTCGGCCAGTTCCGACAGGGTGTAGGGGTGGGGCGCGGCGAAGTGCCGGGCGTAGGCGAGCAGTTCGCGCATCTGCGCGTCGGCGAGCTCGCGGCGGGCGTGCGCGGCGGCCAGGGCGGTCAGCAGCGGCTCGCTCTTGCCGGATTCCGGCTGTGGTTCGCGTTCCCGGTCGAGGATTGCGTCAACATCGCGGGCTATGCGCTGCAAAGTCATGCATTGCACTGTCCTCCGGCTTGTGCGGTGACCGCAAGAACCTGAGTGTGCCGCAATCGGGCTGAGAGCAAGCACACGAGACACCACGGCGCTCAGCCTGTGGTGTGCTTGTGCAGGTCAGCACAGTTTTGGGAACTGGGAGGTCGGCACGCAGCGGGCGAGCACGGGGCCGTCGTGGTTTCCAGGACGCCGACGGGCAGTGGATCAAGCGCCGGTACGCAGGCGCTGCCGTGGCGGCTGCGATGGTCTGCCTGCGGAGCTGGTAACCGAGCGGCAGATCCCGGACGGCGTGGCCCTGGAGTGATACACGCTCACGGCACCCTACCGGCGGGCCTAGCCTGAATGAGCAGGACCAGACCGGCTGCTGATCGTTCTCCAGCCTCCAGTACTCCTGGCCCTGCCAGTGGATGCCGCTGCCGGACGACGCACAACGGCGCGGTGAGGTGCCGCCAGGTCATCTGTGAGGGTGTCCGCCTAGCGCACCGAGCCGGGGTGTTTTCCCGTGCCGCAGAGTTGGGACCTTTAAGGACAGAACCATGCGCCTCTAGTTCGGGAGACTCAGCTGGGTGCCGGGTCTGTTTGGGAACGTGTGCGGGCACGGAGGAACCAGTGCGCGGCGGCCAATGGGATGACGCCGATGGGGTACCAGGCAACATCTATGAGGTCGAACTGGGCGCCTAGCAGCTGGCGTGCGAGCCAGTTGCGCTGGGAGAGTGCTGCGGGTATCGGGGTGAGCTGTGCGAACTCGATGAACCAGCAGTAGGCGATCGCGGCGCTGGCTGCGGGCAGCGGGGAGATCTGTGGCCGTATGAAGATCACTATCGTGTAGACGATGGCCGCGGACAAGGCAGCGCCTGAGTACTGTCCGATGGGCCCGTCCATCGTGGCGCGGATCGCGTAGGCCGCGCCTGTGAAGCTGGCGGCCGATACCACCATCAGCAGCCGGGTCCAGCGCACTGCGAGCGACATCGAGCAATCATAGGTGGCAGTGTGGCGCATGCTACCCAGCCGGCCAACTGGATGATGGAAAAGCCCTGTGCGGGGGCGGGTTACGGTCTCCCGTTCCCACCCCCGCGCAGGGTCACTCAGCCAGGCTCAGCTCAGGCGGAACTTCTGGGCCTGGCTGCCGTTGCACGGCCAGAGCTGGAGCCCGAGCTGCCTGTCGTACACGCCGTTCGGCACGTCCAGGCATCCGCCGGCCGTGCTGAACGCCTGCGTGGCAGGGTCGTACGCCCACAGCTGACCGGGCTGCTTGTCGCAGACGGCCATCCGGATCGCCTTGCCGTCGACCGTCGCGCAGTGGTTCTTGCTGCGCAGGGAGCGGTCCGCGGCGTCGTACGTCCAGCGCTGCTCGTCGTGCGTGGCCGGGTCGAGGCAGTCCCACAGGAAGACGCCCCGGGGGTCGGTGAGCGACCCGGCGGGCAGCGCGACGCACTGCGGGCCGCCAGCCCAGCGGATCGGGCCGGTACGCGGGCCTTCGATGCCGACGATCTGCGCCGAGGGAACGACGCCCTGGTAGGCGTGCACCTCGTCGATGTCACCGACCCAGAAGTCCGCCGGCTTCGCGTCGTACTTGGCCCGGCCGACGGTGAACGAACCGGCCGCGTTCCAGCCCTTGCAGTCGGCCGAACCCTGGAGCACGTCGTCGACGTACAGCCGGATCTGCCCGGCCGTCGCGTCGTACACCCCTACCAGGTGCACCCACTTGTTCAGGTCGGCAGTGGTCAGCTTCGCGAGGCTGTTGACCCGCTTGAAGGCCGCACCCGTCCTGTCCTCGGCGGTGCAGGCGAGCGACCAGCGCGGCTCAGTCGTCCCGTAGCCGAGGTACCCGAGATAGAACGGGCTGATCTGGGCACCGTCCTGGCCGAGGACGGTCAGGTTCCAGTGCGGCAGGCTCGGGTGGGTGAGCCGGACCCGAGCCGAGAGCGTGTAGGACTGGTCGGTGTTCAGAACCGGGCGTTCCTGGCCGTCGCGTGCCGTGGTGGCGTACCCGGTGCCGGTCACGTGCAGGCTGCCGTCGCGGAACGAGGCACCGCCGGTCGCCGTGAGGGACAGCTCGCGATCGAAGACGCTGTCGTCGCGGCCCTGGATTGTCTCGTCGAGGTGCCACAGGCCAGCCCGTGACGCCGTGGCGGCCTCGCCCGCCTCGCGGGCCGTGATGGCCCGGTCCCAGATCTGGACGTCGCTGAGCGCGCCCTTGGCGAAGTTGGTGCCCTTGGCCTGGCCCAGGAAGGTCTGCCCGGTGGCGTTCCACGTCGCTCCGGCCGCCTCCTGGCCTTCGAGCTGGCCGTTCACGTACAGCCGGACCTGCCCGGCACCCGCGTCGTACACACCAGCCAGGTGCGTCCACACACCGGGCTTCGGCGCGAGAGCCGACTTCGCGTAGTAGTACGCGGAGGGGCTTGCCTTGTCCTCGCTGGGCAGGATGAACACCCAGCGATCCTGAAGGTGGTTGTACTGGAGGTAGTAGGCGCAGTGTTCCGTGCCGCACTGCGAGACGAAGGTCCGGAAGGTGCCGGTCTCGTCAGCCCGGACCCACGCCGCGACAGAGAAGCTGTTCCGCGTGTCCACAATGGGCTGAGCGGTGGCGTGCTGCGCGTCGGTGCCGTTCAGCACGAGAACGGTGTTCTCCTCCGCGCCGACCACCCGGCTGGGCTGGCCGAGCAGGCCGCCTTTCAGGGTCGCGGCGAGGCTGCTGCCGGCCTGCGAGTTGGCCAGGGTCGTGCCCTCGGTCTCGTTCAGCTTCCAGTGCACGACCGGCGGGGCGGACTCACGCACGAGGAACTGGTACTTCTTCGTCTCGCTGACCCAGCCAGCGTGGTCGACGGCCTGGACGTACAGGGTCTGCTGGAGATTGTTCGCCCCGTCCTGCGGGGTCCACGACACCGTCACCGCGTCGCCCTTACGCGCGGCGGCGACCTCTTTGCTGGGCGGGTCGGTGAAGCCCCAGACGAATTTCGTCACGTCGCTGTCGCTGTCGAAGGTGAACCTGCCGGACACGCCGATCCCGCCGCACGCGGTCATCGCGCAGCTCGCCGGGTACTCCGGTGAGACCACCGTCGGGGCGGCCGGCTTGGTCAGGTCGATCTCGAACTGGCACGGGCCGGTGGCCGTCACCGGGCCGACACCGCCCGGGTCGTTGGCCTGGGCGCGCAGGGCGTAGACCCCGCCGTCGGCGAGCCGCCGGTCCCACGGGATCTGCCACGAGCCGCGTGTGCCCCAGTCCACGTTCGCCTGGGATCCGGCAGTGACCTGGTTCTCGTCCCAGTACCCGTTGTTCCTCTTGACCGCGGCGAGCCACAGGGTCTGCTTGTCGTAGTCAGGCCCCCAGACGCGGCCGGACAGGGTTGGCGTGGCCGTGGTGAGGATCGGCCGGTTGTTGTCGTCACCGCAGTTGCGGCCGTCAGCCTGGAGCCAGTCCGGCGCGGTCGGCGGGTCGTTGTACTCCACAGAGAGCGCGGCAGTCCCGGCGTCGTAACGCTTCCACTGGTTGACCGTGCCCTCGTCGTCGGCCCGGAAGGCCAGGCCCATGTACCAGTCGTTGGGGTTGACCCACGCGGTCACGTCGAACTCGATCCGCGTGTCGCCCTGGCAGCGGTAGTTGTCCTTCTCGTACCGCCGGTCGCGCCACTCGAACTGGCCGCCGTTCTCGGTGACGTTCCACGACGTGCCGCTGAAGTTCTCGGTGTTCTGGTTGTTCCTGGTCAGCCACAGGGCGGATCCGCTGGCCGGGTTGCATGTCCACGCGTGCTTCTGCGTGATCGAGAACGTGCCCTTGGTGACCTTGTGCCCGCGCGCCCCGCTCGTGTCAAGCTGGAACAGCGTCCGGACCTTGTACTGCGTGCTGTAGCAGGTTCCGCCGCTGTAGTCGTCACAGACCCGCCCGGCTCCGGCGTTGCCCTTCTCGGGTTGGAGCAGGGTGAACGAGTCGGAGGCGGGTACCTTGCTGGCCACGACGCGCCAGTTGTTGTTCCGCAGCCCGCCGGACCACGACGGGTCGATGTAGATCGGGTAGACGGTGTCCGGGGCGTCGACCATCTTCTTGTCCGGCGTCACCGAGAGCACGCCACCGCCGGCCTTCACCGGCATGACGGCCTTCTTCGGCTCGCTGGCGGTGTCGGCCGGGGCACCCGCAGACAGGCCCTTGGCCCTCGGAGTCACGGCCCGCCGGTCGGCGGAGTCCCACATTTCCGGGGCCGGTGAAGTGAACACGGTCCTGCCCGCGTCGTCCCTGGCGACCAGCCCACCGGCTTCCGCCACTGTGGACACGCCCTTGGCAGAGAGGCCGAACTTCACCTCGGCCAGCGCCGGGTGCTTGGCCGCTTCCCGGGTCCTGACGACCAGTACCTCGGAGAAGCCCCGGGCGCTGGCGGTCACCTTCAGGTCGACGCCCGGCAGTACCTCCGGGTACGTGGCGCTGTCACCGGCGAGCGCAGGTTTCGGCAGCGCCCCGCCCGGCCAGGACACCGAGATCTCCTTGTCGCCGTTGCGCAGCACGGCCAGCGGGCCGGTACCACCGGGTGAGAAGACGACGGGCAGCGCGCTGGCCTTCGGCACGACACCGGCAGCCGACGCGGTCAGCGTGGTGTCGATCGGAGCCCAGGAGCCGTCCGGCTTACGCGACCAGCGCGGCTCCAGGTACTCCTCGGTGGCGAAGCCGCCACCGGGCTTGGCGAAGGTCTGGCTGTTCTCGGTACGCAGCGGCAGGATCTCCACCCGGCCACCACACTCGGCGGCCTTGGCGGCGGCTGACTTGTTGTCGGGCTGGCCGTCCGGGCAGGACGGCGGGGCGGCATGGGCGGCACCTGGTGCCAGCGCGAGCGGGCTGAGCCCGCCAGCGAGCACGGCGAGTACCGCCCCATGCCGGAGCAGGGGTTTGAACATTGTTCTTCTTCCGGGGTTGTGATGAGGGAAATGGGGGTGCGCCGGCGCTGTTGACGGCGCACCCCGCCTGGATTGTCAAGAGATGGGGTCAGTCATCTCGCATGTTCCGGGAGTTACCGCGATTCCAGCCGGGTGCGGCCGGCGGCAGCATCGCAGGGCCACTGCCCGCGCAGGCCGCCCAGTGGACGTCGCCCATGCCGGGCTTGAGGATCTCTTTCAGCTTTGTGGATTGACGCGGAACGTAGGGGTTGCCCCTGATGTTCAGCGATGGGTCGAACGGCGGGTGCAGCACGTAGTTGGGGATCATGTCCCCGCCCTTGTACGTCTGCAGAGGCTTCATCGGCACACCCCGCTCGATCATCCCGCCGACCTCATCGAGGATCGTCCAGCCGTGATACGAGTAGAAATGCACTGTGGTGCCCTCCGGGACCCGGGTCCAGCCGTCAGTCACCTCCCAGCTGCCGTGCCCGCTGAGTACCGTCTGCCCGTCGGGGCGACCCTTCCACTGGGGGCCCCGCCAGGAGTTCAGCGGACCAGCAGGGGCGGGCCCAAAGCCTTCTGGGACCCGGTCCGCTGGCTTGGCCGCGGGCGAGGCCGCCTTCGCGCTGTTTCCGGGCGACCTGCGCGGGGAGGCTGGCATCCCGTCGGGATCGAGCGGGCCGTCGCTCTGCGCGACGGTGCTGGCAATCTTGCCGCCGACGTAGAGACTGCTGGCGACGACTCCCGATCCAATAGCGACCGCGCCTGCCACCGCGGCCTCACCTGCCACCGCCACGCCAGCTGTCGCGGCAGCCATGCCCAGAGTGCTGCCCGTCATCAGTGCGCCGGCTCCGGCATTGAGGCCTGCGTAGATCAGAGGAGCGGCTACCGGGGCTGCGGCGATAACAGCCACCACGGCCACCACGGCGACGACTACGGCGGCGATCTTCAGAGCCTTGCCCCAGCTCCACTTGGTGCCGGACGGGTCCGAGAGCGTGACCGGGTTGTTGTTGCTGTAGGTGTAAGGGTTGAGCTGCTGCGGGTCCTTCGACTCGAACTCCGGGTCGACCGAGATGAACCGGCCGAGCGCCGGGTCGTACTCGCGGGCACCGAGATGGGTCAGCCCCGTGTTGTCGTTGGTGCCACCGACGAATCCCTTGTCCATACTGGACGGCCAGGTACCCGTCGTGGCACGGATCCCGCCGAACGGCGTCTCCCGCCGGGTCGACACCGCCTGGGTGACGGCGTCGATCGTGATCTGGGCCGTGCCGTGGCGGTCACCGGACAGCCAGGTCAGGGTACTGCCAGCCCGGGTCGCGATCTGAATCCCGGCGTGGGAGTAGTACCGCGTCCCGCTGATCACGCCAGTCGAGTTCGTGTAGCGCAGTTCCTGATTCGGCAGGTACAGCGTCGTACCCAGCGGATCGGTCCGCAGAATCCGGGCGCCCGTGGGGTCGTACACGTAGGAAGTGCTGTCGTTGCTGGCCAGGTGCCCTTCCGGATCCCAGGTCAGCGTCTGGGTGGCGCTACCCTGCGGCCGGGTGCGGGTGTTGCCCGTCTCGTCGTAGGTCCAGTTGGAGACCTTGGAGCCGGTGCTGTCGGTCGTCGTGGTGCTCTTGACGCCGTGCTTGCCCGGGTACAGCTCGTAGGTGGTGGTCCGGTCGCCGTTCGGCGTGCCGTGCTCCACCAGCGAGGTGCGGTCTCCGACCTTGTTGAAGCCGTAGGAGTGCCAGTACTTGGCCGGGCCGCCGAGGTTCGCGACCGCCGGGCTGGCGGCACAGTCCCCGTTGCCCGGGGTCCACGCCTCGGTCATCCGGCGCAGGTGGTCGGTCTTGAAACACTGGGTGTCCCCGGCCGCCACGTCGGCCTGCTTGACCAGGTTGCCCGCCGGGTCCCACGAGTAGCGGACGTCGGCGGTGGTGCCGGTTGCCGTGGCAGTCCAGATCTGGGACAGCCTGCGGGTGTCGCTCTCGTACGTGCGGGTCACCGACGCACTGGGGCCGTTGTTGTTCTTGAGCTGGTACTTGCCGAGTTCCCCGAACGAGGTGTACTCGGTGCCGGTCACCAGGTCAGTGTTCGTGGTGCTCAGGCCGAGCGTCGACTTGACCGTCGTCGGCTGGCCGAAGGCGTCGTACCCGTAGGTGAGCAGTTCCTTCTTCAGGCTGCCCAGCGCGGGCAGCCGCGTCGTCAGCCGTGAACCGTCGACGTTGTAGCTGTAGTCGTACTGGTAGACGCCTGCGGCAGGCGACCCGGACACCGTGTGCTTCGTCCCAGTGGGCGCGTAGTAGTCGGTGAATCCGGTGGCCTCCTGGGTGTAGGTGACCGCCCCGGCGTACCGGGTGGACTTGGTGAGCTGGCCGAGCGCCAGGGTGTCGTAGGTCCACTCGGCGCGGATCGCACCGGTCTGCGAGCCGTCCCGCAGGGTCTTCTTCCGGCCGATCGTGTCGTAGGTGTGCGCCAGGGTCAGGTTCCGGGCGTCAGTGCTGGTCAGCTCGTCGCCGAACTCGTTGTACGTCGAGCTCGCCGGCCCCTTGTCAGGATCGGTCGTCGAGATGGTGTTGCCCAGCAGGTCGTAGCCGAAGGTCCACGAGCTGCCGCCCGGGTCGGTGACCTTCTCCAGCTGGCCCTTGCGGGTGTACTGGTACCTGGTCACGTCGTAGCTCTGCGAGCCCGCTGCCGCTCCCGCGTGGTACTGCCGGAGTTCGGCGGTGCGGCCCTGAGCGTCAAGCACCTTCGAGGTCACCGTGTCGCCGGCTGGCGGGGTGGAGTCGATCCGGTCGCCCGCGTAGTACGTGCTCGTCCGCCACTTCTCCGAGCCACCGTCGCTGCCACCGGCCGGCGTGCCGACCATGGTGACCGAGGCGGTGACGCGGGCCGCGCCGTCGTATTCCGACACGGTCAGTACCGGGATCACCTTCTGCGACGCGATGTAGTCGGTTCCGGGCGTCGACTCCGACGTGTACGGGTCGGTGACCTTCTTCGCCCGGCCAGCGGTGTCGTAGCGGGTGTCGACCACGATGGCTTTGCCGCTGCCCGCCTTGTCCGGGCTCTGGTTCTGCCGTTCGCGGAGCAGCCCGTCGAAGAGCTTGTGGCTGACGATGTACCCGCCGGCCGCGTTGAGTACCCGGCCGGTGACGACGTTCGGGCCGGAATTGCGGATGAGGTACGAGTAGCTGAGGCTCGGGGCCGACGGGTGGGCCGCGCGGTCGCGGCCCGGCTTCCAGATGCTGGTGACCCGGCCGAGCCCGTCGAAGGCGTACTCCGTCTTCTTCTGGTTCTGGTCGGTCTCGGTCAGGGTCACGCCCCAGGCCGGTTCCAGCGTCTTGCGGCTCTTCCAGCCCAGCGGGCTGGTCGTCTCGATCGCGGTGACCGGGCCGCCCGCCGCCGGGGTGTAGGCCGATGTCGTGAGGTTGCCCCGGGCGTCGGTGGATTCGACCACCCGGCCGTAACTGTCGTACTTGCTGGTGGTGCTCAGGTAGGTGACGTTGCCGCCGTTGTAGGCCCTGAGGGACTCGCCCTTGGTCGCCTGGCCCTTGGCCGGCGCGGTGTCGAGGCCCTGGTTGTCGTAGTAGGTACGGTCGTCGCTGATCACTTCGGCGTCCGTGAGGCCCATGCCGTTGCCGGCCCTGGCGCAATTGGCCGCGAAGGCACGGACCCGCTTGGTCGTGGTGAGCAGCCAGGCGGCGCCCGTGTTGCGGTTGTAGTCGATGAGCTGGCAACTTTCGTCGCCGGTCACCGCGTCGTCGCCGGCGTCGTCCACTGTGGTGGGTGCGCCGAACTCGTCGAACTTGGTGGTCTCTGTGGTGGTGCGTGGCTGGCGTCCGCCGTCCAGCGCGGTCCGGGTGTACGTGCCGGACACACCGGTGTAGCGGGAGTACACCGTGGTGCTGTTGATGGTCCTGGTCGCGGACTCCTTCGACTGCCACATCGCGAACGACTCGGCAGAGACTTCCTGTCCAGGACCGTTGTAGGTGATTTTCTCACGTACCGCTCCGGCGAACGCGTCCTCGTCGGTGATGGCCGGTGCCTTGCCGGCCGCGGGCAGCGTGCCGCCCATGCCGCGGTAGTACCGGTTCTCGGCGATGGTCTGCTCGCCCGGGTCGCCCTTGGTCTCGATGACCCCGCCGTAGCCGCGCCACACGGACCAGGTCTTGTTCTCGGGCGCCACGAGGCCGTCGTCGTCGGTGTACTTCCAGGCCGGGTCGCCCGTGTACTGGTACTGCGTGATTTTCCGGGGTGCCCCGGAGCCGGTCAGGTCGCTCTCGGTGATGTTGTCGACCACGTACTTGTGGAAGAAGTCGACGATCGGGGCCTTGCCCTCCGGAGTCCACCTCACCGGGTAACAGCGCAGCTTGTTGTTCTGAAGATTGTTCCTGTCCGGCATCCGTGAGCCGGCGACGCAGTCCTTGTCCTTGTACTTGATCCCGATCCGCGAGCCGGTGTCGGTGTTGATGAGGGTGACCCGCCACCAGTTCATCGCGGCGTAGCCGTCGGTCGTGCTGTCCACCCGGTTCGCGAGCTGCTCGCCGGCGAAGGTGACGTCGGGCATCGGGGTCTCGGTGCCGGCCAGGCCCTTGTGGGAGATCATCTCCAGCCACAGGCCGGCCCGGGTGGTGTCACCGGTGCTCGGGAAGCCGTGTGTGAGCGTCCACGACTCGACGGGACGGCCGCCGGCCTTGGTGGTGACCGAGGCCAGCCGCTTCGTGGTCCAGAAGGTCGGCGAGGCCGTCATACAGGTGGTGCCGGTGCACTCTGAGTCCCATGGCGTGTCCGGCCAGCTGTTGGCGTCGTGGACCGCGCAGTTGGTACCCGGCTTGCAGCGGTCGGCCACCTCGAACACCACCTGCATCGGGGCGGTTTCCGTGCGGTCGGTGCGGGTGCCGTAGTCGATCTGCTTCAGGTACGCGGCCCGGTCGTAGCCCACCGGGTCGGTGGACTTCAGGTTCTTCGCGTACTTGTTGGTCTCCTTGGCGTACGTGTACGTCATGGAGTTACCGCGGGTGTCGACGACCTTCTCCAGATACCAGCGCCACGCCTGCGTGCAGAACGAGTCCGCGAACGCCGAGGCCTTGCACGGCTCCCCGTTGTGGTTACCGGCCACCGGGACGGTCAGGGTGCCGCCCGAGGAGTTACCGAAGAAGTACTGCGTGCCGTCCGGGGTGGTCACCACCCAGTGCTCGCCGTTGCGCGCGCCGTTGGAGGCGTTGTACTCGCGCTTGACCCGCGTACCGTCGTCCGACCGCAGGTGCCAGATACCGGAACCGTCCACGAGCAGCTCGCCCGCGTGCCCGGCCAGCGACATGGTCGCGTTGTCCGTCGCCCAGCACAGGTCACCGGTCTTCGTGGCGTTGTTCCCGCCGGTCATGTCCTCCGAGCAGGGCCGGTACTGGCGCTCGATGAACCCCGAGCCCAGGTCCCAGCCCTCGCCGGCCCAGCTCGGCTGGTTGTTGGAGGCTGCCATCCGGCCGTCCACACTGGACGAACTGTACGACAGGGCTACGGACGGCTGCGGCCCGCCGAGCCCTGGCGGGCTGCGCATCGGGTAACTCCACGAGAAGTCACCGGAGTTGCTGCCGGCTTCCCAGGTACCAGACGACGACAGCGACGTGGCCGCGTAGCTACCCGAATCGCCCGATGGGCCACTCGACAGCGAGTAGACCGTTCCGCCCCCGTCCTGACTCAGCGGAACGATCGCGCTGACCTGCTTCGCGGCCGTCTGATTACGCGCGGTCTCGACCGGCCGGCCCTGGCACTCGGGCAGGGACGGCGTGGTCAGAGCGCACTCGGGCAGCTCGGTGAGCCGGAGCCGGCGCGACCAGTCCGCGCCGTAGGCCCACTGGAAAGCCGAGTAGTCAACCGACAGCGCGACCTGCGCCCCCGAGGAGCCACCCGGGGCCACACCGGCCACCGCTGAGGCCTTGGAGACACGGAACACCACGCCGTCCGAGCCCGCCTTGGCACTGGCAGCCCGGTCGTAGGTGTGGACACGCATCGCGGCCGGGGCGTGGCCGCTGGCGGGCCGCACCCACAGCGGCGACGTACCGGCGCGCTTCGCCCCGGACATCGCTCCGGCGGTCCGCTCCCCGGCCGCCAGGTCGAGCTCGGCGGTCCCGGCGGCTGGCCATACTGGGGCGGCGGCCTGGAACTGGGTACCGGTGACGGGCTTGGGTGGCTGGCCGGGCTTGACCTTGTGGCCCGGTACCGGCTTCTCTTTCTGGACCTCACCGCCCGTGAACGGAGCCGCCAGGGCCGGCGGCTGGCTGAGCAGCGACGCGGCGAGCGCGGCCCCCAGCACGAACGTGAGTCCTCTGAACCACCTCCTGCCACCAGGCGGTGGCGGGCGATGGGGTTGTGCGAAGGGCATGAAGGACGCCTCCAGGCATCACGAGGGATGCCGGACACGGAACGTGACCAGCGCGGCGAGGCTAGAAGCTCGCGCTGCATTCTCACTGCAATCCCGCTGCCTGACTCACGTCACGTTCTCGGAACCAGGCGAACTAGATCACCTTTCTTACAATGCGTGCATGACCTCCTACGCATTGACCGAGCGCCTTGCGCTGGCGGACCTGCTGCGTGCGGCAGGCCCGGACCAGCCGACCTTGTGCGGAGGGTGGCGGACGATGGGGCTGGCCGTTCACCTGGTTATGCGGGAGCGGCGGCCAGACACGTGGCCTGGGATCCTCATTCCCCGGTTCGCCCCCTACGCCGGCCGGGTACACGGCAGGCTGTGCGAGACCTCTGATTTTCTGGCACTCGTCGACCGGTTCGCCCGGCGGCCGTGGTGGCTGGGGCCGCTGGACGAGCTGCTCAACCTGGTGGAGTACTTCGTGCACCACGAGGATGTCCGCCGGGCTGTCCCGTCTGAGCCGCGTGAGCTGCCCGCCGGGATGGAGGCCGTGCTGTGGAAACGGCTGGCGGCGTCCCGGCTGCTGCTTCGGGGGCACCCGGCGCGGCTGGTGGCCCCGGGGTTCGGGGCGCGCTCGTTCGGCGAGCCGGTGGTAACGGTCACTGGGGCGCCGGGCGAACTGGCCCTGTTCTGCTTCGGGCGGCAGGCGGTGGCCAGGGTGGAACTGGACGGGCCCGAGGCCGAGGTCGCGGCGTTGCGGGCAGCACGGCTGGGCGTCTGAAACCGGGGCGCGTACAAACTGAAGAAGGTGTGAGGTGAGGGGCCCCGGGTTTCCGGTGGGCCCCTCACGGCTACGCGATCAGGGTGCCTCGGCCCGGCAGAGGCCCGCACCGGCGTCCTCGGCGGTGGCTCCGGCGGAGTCGGTCACGACAGCCTTGGAACCGGAGATCGGAGCGCCCTTGACGCAACCGAAGACGACGATGGTGCGGTTGTCGTAAGCCGAGTAGTAGACACCCCGGTGGTACCACTTGATGGTGTTGGGCCCCACGCCGCCGGTGATCGTGGCCTCACACGCGACCTGGTAGTTGCCGATCGACTCGCAGAAGACGTCCACGACCAGCGGCCCGGCAGCCTGTGCCGGGGCCGAGGCGGCCAGTGCTCCGGCCAGGGCGGCGAAGGCCAGCCCGGTCGCGCCCAGGGTACGAGACAGACGGATCATAAGAAACCACTCCTTAGATGAAGGTCGATGTCTATAGCCTCGGCCGCCAGCCCCGCACGTGTGGCGCCCCCGAACGAATCCGAACACCGCTGAGTCCACAAGGCAGAGTCACGAGGTTGACCCAGCTCGCTAGCCTGGTGCCCGGTAGGAAGGAAAACGCATGAGTGTGAAACCGGCCCGGCTGCGCGCCAATGCGTGGTTCTGCGGCATTGTCGCGGGGGTCTGGGCTGGCACCCTGGCCTTCTGGCTGGCAGTCGTCCCGGATCCGCTGTCCGGTCCCGTGGCGATCGTTCCGCTCCTTCTGGTCCTCGCCGTGGTCGTGATGCTGGGGATGACCGCTCACTACATGGCGCAGCTCTCGCGGTCCCGGCCGCCGCGCCGTTGACGATGGCCGGTTACGGCAGGACGCCCTTTGCGTTCACTCGGGGGTTCGGCGGATCACTCCGACAAGTCCATCGACGGACTCCCGGATGAGATCGGCGTGGCCGTTGTGGCGCGCGTACTCTTCGATCAGATCGACCAGTATGCGCCGCAGGCTGGGTGCCTGGCCGTTGGACCAGGTCCGGCGGGCGAGCTGGTCCAGGCCGCCTTCGGCAAGCGCGTCGGCTACGAGAAGCTGGGAGCGGGCGACGGTGTCGCGCCAGAGCCCGTAGAGCTGCCCGGGGGTATCAGCAGCTGCGGAATGCCAGTCCCAATCCCGGTCCGCGTTCCAGTCGACGGCGTCCCACGGCGGTCCGAGTTCGAGGCCGTGCAGGTGTACAGCGAAGTAGTCGTTCTCGACGTATGCCATGTGCTTGAGAAGGCCGCCGAGCGTGACTGCGGAGCTGCCGACCCTGGCCCGCAGCCCGTCGCTGGTCAGGCCGCCGCACTTCCACACGAAGATCGCGCGCTGGCGCTCCAGGGCACCCAGCAGGGTCGCGGTCTCGTCCCCGGCGACGGGCGGCCCCTCCATGACAGTCATGGGCGGCAAGCCTACCGGCAGTGCGCGACGACCACCGGCCGCGCAGCAGCCGCCGGGGACCCTGGTAGAGCCCTACGAGGAAGTCCAGCCAGGAGGCGGTAGGAAATCCAGCTACGACAACCCGAACCCTGGCGCTATGCCGAGTGTCCAGGCTCCATGGTGGTCAGCCGGGCCTGTAGCTCCTCTGCCTCGACGGCGCCCATACCGGTGTAGGTCCGTAGCGCCCGTTCCCAGTGCGGCCGGGCGAGCGCTGTCTGGCCGAGGGCGTGCTGGGCGTGCCCGATGCCCTCGTGGGCCTGGGCCTGCTGGTAGAGGCTGCCGGTCGCCTGAGCGATCTCCAGGGCTGCGGTGTGCCGGGCGAGCGCGGACTCCTGCTCGCCCCGGCGGTGGTGGACGCAGCCGAGGCCGTTGAGTGACTGGGCCTGGAGGTTACGTTCGCCGATCCGCTGGCCGATGGCGAGGGCCGCCTCGTGGTGGGCGATGGCCTCCTCGTAGTCGCCGAGCCGTTCGCAGACGGTGCCCAGCCCGCTGAGCGACTGGCCTTCGGAGGCCCGGTGGCTGATCTCGGCGTGCAGCTGCCGGGCCTGGTGGAAGTGGCTTCTGGCCTCGGCATAGCGGCCGAGTCTGCCGTACACGACGCCCAGGTTGTTGAGGGTTCTGCCCTCGTCGTGCCGGGCTCGGAGGAACCGTTGCAGGTCCCGGGCCTGGTGGAGGTGTTCCAGAGCCAGGTCGAACTGGCCGCTTCGCTCGTAGATGATGCCGAGCCCGGCGAGTGATCCGCCTTCGGCGTGCCGGTTGCCGCTCTGCCGGGCGAGGACCAGGGCCTCACGCCAGGCGGCGATGGCCCGGTCGAGGTCGCCGAGCCTGCCGTGTGCGGTGCCGAGGTTGACCAGGCCACCGGCCTGGCGGTACAGGTCGCCTCCGTCACGGCGCAGCTCCACGGCGCGTAGCAGCTGCGTCAGGGCCTCGCCGAGTTCGCCGCGTTGCCCGTGGAGCTCGCCGATCACTTCCAGGGCCAGGGCCTCCCGGGCGTTGTCGCCGAGGCGTGCGTGGCCGGCGGCGGCCCGGCTCAGGTTTTCCAGCGCGGTGTCGTACTCGCCGAGCTGGAGCTGGGCGTGCCCGAGGTCGTGCAGCGCGCGGGCGTGCCCGGCCGGGTCGTCCGCGGTGGCTGCCACCGCGAGGGTGTGCAGCCGGACCGCGTCGGCGTAGTGGGAATGGGTGATCAGGTAGCTGGCCAGCACGGGGGAGAGCTGGTGTTGCAGGGCTGCGGCGGTGATCAGGTTGGCTCGCTCCGCGTCGAGCCAGGCAATGGCTTTCGCCGCCGTGGCGGGGGCGTGGCCGTGCGCCGGGCCGGGCTCAAGGCTGGCGTCGCGTACGGCGTCCCGCGCTGCCGTGAGGTAGTACGAGGCCAGCCGGGCCAGCGCCGGGGACCGTTCGCTGCTGGCGTCGCCGGCCCGCTCGGCGGCGTACACCCGGAGGAGGTCGTGCAGGGTGTACCGGCCGGGCTCGGCTGACTGGACGAGGTGTGCGTCCACCAGGGTCTCCAGCCTGTCCTCGGCATCGGGCCCGGCCAGCCCCAGCAGCGCCGCCGCAGCGCCCAGGGACAGGCCGGGGCCCTGCCACCAGCCGAGGTACCCGAACGCGCGGGCCGCCTCGCGTTCCAGCTGGCTGCCGGCGGCGAGCGCCCGGTGGCTGACCTCGAAGCTGGCCCGTACGGCGAGGTCGCCGGCTGACAGCTGGTCGAGAAGCCCCCGGGCTTCGGCGAGCCGGTCGGCGAGGGTGCGCGGGCTCCAGCCCGGGCGGGCCGCCAGGCGGGCGGCGGCGATCCGCACGGCCAGCGGCAGCCCGGCGCAGACGGCGAGGATCTCCGCCGTGGCCACCGGGTCGAGGTGGGCCTGGCCGGACCCGGAGACCGTGGCGAACAGCGCCCGGGCTTCGGCCTCACCGAACACGCCCAGCTCGATCAGCGTGCTTCCGGCCAGGCCGGACAGCCGGTTGCGGCTGGTGACCAGCACCGCGCCCGTTGCGGTACCTGGCAGCAGCGGGCGGACCTGGGCGGCGTCGGCCGCGTCGTCGAGCACGATGAGTACCCGCCGGTCGGCGAGCAGGCTGCGATAGCGGGCGGCACGCGCGTCCAGCCCGGCCGGCAGGTGACGTTCCGGCGCGCCCAGGTCCCGCAGGAACCGGCCGAGGACGTCCACCGGCGGCACAGGGCGGCCTCCGGGCTCGGTGAGGGCCGCGTACAACTGGCCGTCGGGATACCGGGCCCGCAGCCGGTGGGCAGCGTGTACCGCCAATGTGGTCTTGCCGATCCCGCCCATGCCCGACAGCACCGCCACGCACGGTGCGGCGCCGGCCGCCGTGAACTGGACGGTCAGCTGCTCGATCACGTCGGCCCGTCCGGTGAAGTCGCCGATGTCGGCTGGGAGCTGGGCCGGCGGGTGGGTGGCCGGGGGTGGCGCAGCGTCGGGTTCGCCGAGGGCTGCGGCGTGGGCGCGGCGCAGTTCCGGGCCGGGCGCGACGCCCAGTTCGGCTGCCAGGGTCCGCCGGGCGTCCTCGTAGGCGGTGAGTGCCTCGGCGCGCCGCCCGGCCCGGTGCAGCGCGGTGACCAGCAGGGCCCTGCTGTGTTCGCGCACGGGGTGCGCGAGCACGAACGCGCGCAGGTCGTCGAGGACGAGATGATGCCGGCTCAGTGCCAGCTCCGCGGCCAGCCGGCGCTCGGTCGCTTCGGTGAGCTGCTCGTCGAGGACCTGCGCGTGCTCCCGGTGCAGGGTCTCCGAGGCGATGTCCGCGAACGTCTGGCCGCGCCGCAGGGCCGTCAGCTGCCGCAGGAACTCGGCCTCCTGCCCGGCGTCGCCGATCGCGGCCGCCCGGTCGGCAGCGGTCCGCAGCGCGTGGAGCCGGTGCACGTCGACGGACTCCGGCGGCACGGCCAGCAGGTATCCGGGTGCGCGGGTGACCACGACACCGGGGCCGAGCAGCCGGCGCAGCCGCATGACGAGCGCCTGGAGAACGGACCGCGCGGTGGCAGGCGGCTGGCCGTCCCAGACCAGGTCGATCAGCTGCTCGGCGCTGACCACCTCGTTGACCCGCAGCGCGAGGACGGCGAGCACGGTGCGCTGCTTGGCCGAGGTGACCGGGATGCTGCGGTCGCCGTGGCGGACGTCCAGCGGGCCGAGGAGGCCGATGTCCATGTCTGCTCCGATGTCACGCCAGGATCTTCCAGATCACAGGGTACGCCCGATCGGTGTCCTGGAATTTGTGCTGTTCAAAGGGCCTGTGCCACAGCTGCCCTCCGTCCTGCGTGAACTGTGGTCCCAGGCTGGCGGGCCTGCTGGACGTCGTCATGACAGCGCGGTGATAGCGGCACACGTCAATCTCGTGGCCGCCTGGGCACACCGTTTCGTGGTGGGCCGGGCCGGATCTGGGTGTCCAGGTCCGACAGTCGGGAGAGGAGTGTCATGACCAGGTTGATGACGAGGCTGGGCGACCGCCTGCTGGGCCGCCTGCTGCCCAGCAGCACCGCCGGTGCCTGCGTTCCGTCCCACGGGGACTACTGCGGCTGCTACTGCTACCCCATCAAGGTTGGCTACTGGGTGTGCCGCAAGGCGTACCAGAACTGCGGCGGCTACTGCACAGCCGACGGGGCTCCCTGCTAGGAACCGCAGCCGGGTGGCGCCGCCGAACGGGGTGGCGCCACCTTCCCGAGACCTTCCGAAAGGGACGATGATGCAATCTCTGCTGTGGGCCGCGATCGTGGTCCTGTCCGCGACGGTGGCGCTCAACCTGGCGCTGACCTTCGCGGTGATCCGCCGCCTGCGTGACACAGCCGCCACGCCCGCCGCATCAGGCCCGGCGGCCGGCGGCACGGTACCTTCCTTCACCGTCGCCATGACCGACGGCACGACTCTCACAGACCGTGATCTGCACTCCGGGGCAGCCACGATCGTGTTCGCGCTGCCGGGCTGCAAGCCGTGCACGACAACACTGGCCACGCTGCCCGGGACCGAGCCGACCTACGTGTTCGTGATGGGAGAACCAGGCGAGCAGGGAACCGGGGAAGTGCTGGCCAAGGCACCGGCCTTCGCCCGTACCGCCGTCACGCCGATGGACGGGCCCGTCGGCCGGGCCTTCGGGGTGACGCTGTTCCCGACCACCGTGCGGGTGGTCGACGGGGTGATCACGGAAGCGGGCAACGGCGCGCTGGCCGGGGCCGGAGTGTGAGCGGGCGCGCGGTGCGCTCAGCCCTGCTCACCGGCTGGGCGGCGGCCGGGATGCGCGGGGTGGCTGTCCTGGCGGTGGGCGCAGCGGGCAGCGGAGTGCCGGTGCTGGCCGCCTGGGCGGGCAAGCTGCTGGTCGACGGCCTGACCGTGCCGGGCCGCGATGCCGCCGGCCTCGCCTGGCTGGCCGTGGGAGCCGCGCTGCTCGGCGGTGCCGCGGCCGGCTCGGGGCACCTGACCAGCTATCTGGCCGTCTGGCTGCGGACCAGGGTCGGCCTGCACGTCGAGGACCGGCTGTACCGGGCGGCGAGCAGGCTGCGTGGCCTGCGGGCGCTGGAGGACCCGGCGTTCCAGGACCGGTTCCGCCTCGCCGAGCAGACCGCGCAGCACGCACCCGGCGCGTGTGTGTCCTTCCTGCTCACCGCGATCAAGGCTGTGCTGGGCTCCGCGGGTTTCCTGGTCCTGGTGCTGGCGGTGTGGCCGCCGATGGCCGTTCTGCTCGCGCTGGCCGCCGTCCCGCAGCTGCTCGCCCAGCTGGGCCTGGCCCGGCAGTTCGCCCGCACGGCGGAGGAGACGATGACCGCGCGGCGCTCCCGGTTCATGTACCAGGGGCTGCAGACCGAGCTGTCCGGGGCGGCCGAGCACCGGCTGTACGGGCTCGGTGAGCTGTTCCATGCCCGGATGACCAGGGCCGCGCTGGAGGTCAGTGGCGCTGACCTGCGGGTACAACGGAAAATGGCTCTCACCCAGGGTGGGCTGGCGTTGCTGGGCGCTGTCACCCTCGCTGGCGGGTCAGCGGTCGTGGTCGTGCGCGCGGCGCGCGGCGAGCTGACTGCCGGGGACGTGGTGCTCTTCCTGAGCGCCGTGGCGGGATTGCAGGCGGCGATCCATGGGGTTGGTTCGCAGCTGACCGAAGCCGCCCAGGCGGTGCGGCTGTTCCGGCACTATGTGGACGTCGTGGACGCACCCGCGGACCTTGCCGACGGCCAGGGGACTCCCGGGCCGCTGGTGCGGGGTGTGGAGTTCCGTGACGTGTGGTTCCGCTACGACCCCAGCGGGCCCTGGGTGCTGCGCGGCCTGAACCTGACGATCACCGCCGGCCAGGCCCTCGGGCTGGCCGGGGTCAACGGCGCGGGCAAGAGCACCCTGATCAGCCTGCTGTGCCGGCTGTACGACCCCGAGCGTGGTGAGATCCGGTGGGACGGCGTGGACATCCGGGAGTACGCGATCGACGGCCTCCGGCGCCGGATCGGGGCGACGTTCCAGGACTTCATGGCCTACGACCTCACCGTCGCGGAGAACATCGGCGTCGGTGACGTGGCCCGGCTCGACGACCAGCGTGCGATCGAACACGCGGCGGGCCTCGCCGGAGCCTCGGCGGTCATCGCCGGGCTGCGGCACGGGTACCGGACCCTGCTCAGCCGGATCTTCTTCGGCGAGACGGGCGACGGCCGGGGCGTGGCGCTGTCCGGTGGCCAGCGGCAGCGGATCGCGCTCGCCCGCTCCCTGATGCGCGACGACGCCGACCTGCTGATCCTCGACGAGCCGAACTCCGGGCTCGACGCGGTCAGCGAACACCAGATCCACGAGATCCTCCGCGGGCACCGGTCCGGCCGTACCAGCCTGCTCGTCTCGCACCGGCTGAGCACCCTGCGCGACGCCGACCGCATCGTCGTCCTGGAAGGCGGCCAGGTCCTGGAAGAGGGCACCCACACCGAACTCGTCGACGCGGGCGGCAGGTACGCCGAGCTCTTCGCCCTCCAGGCCGCGGGTTACGCGGAGGCGACGTGACCTGGCTCGCGGCGCTCCTCGTCCTCGCCGGGGCTGGCGTGGTGGCCGCCCGGCTGCGGTACCGCGTGATCACGGTCTCCGGGGCGAGCATGACGCCGGCCTTCCACGACGGGGACCGGCTCCTCGTCCGCCGCACCCGGACCGTGCGCCGGGGGACGGCACTGGTCTTCGCCCCGCCGGGTCCGTCCCGGCCCAGCGACCCGCCCTGGCTCGTCAAGCGGGCCGCCGCCGTCTCCGGAGACCGGGTGCCGCCGGAGATGGCGGGGGCGGTGCGGGTCCCCGTGGTACCGGAGGGGTACCTGGCCGTCCTGGGCGACAATCCGCACAGCCTCGACTCGCGCCGGTTCGGGCTCGTGCCCGTGGCAGCGGTACTCGGCGTGGTGGTGCGGCGTCTGGCCACTGAGGACACTGGCTGAGGCGGGTGTCAGAGGCGACGTGACCTGGCGGCCCGCCTGAGCGCCTGCCCCAAAAACCGTATGAGGCGGGCGAGTGCCGACTATGACGACCGCGTCACCGCTGCCCTCGACCAGCTAGCCGTTGGCGTACCCGTCGACGAGGATGATGAGCCCGCCAGAGCGGCGGATCACGCGGCCAGCCTTTGCCGCGGGGCGAGCCCGTCCGCAAGAACTCCCACTCTGGCGGCTTGAGGCAATGCCTGCGAGTACTGGGTGGAGTTGCCCTGTGGCACCCGGCGTGAGCTGCCGCAGTTGGTTGCACGACGGCCGGTCACGATCGCGATCGCGATCGGGTCTGACCGGGAAATAGCTCTGACCAGGGTGTCGCTGGTCCTGGATCTCCGCGCCGACTTTGCCGATTCCGGCACATTTAGGACGGTTCCTGAGATCATTTGATGTCGCGTACATTCCCCTGCTTCAACGTTCCTACGAACTTTGGCGGCAGGCCGAACGCAAAGCCGGCGTGGAGCTCCTCACCATTAATGGTGGCCTGACATTGGGCACATCCCAGAGCGGCACATTCCTCGGCAGCGTGCGTTCTGCCGAGGAATGGGGGCTGGAGCATCAAATTCTTGAAGTGGCGGAGACGAACCGCCGGTTCCCGACGCTGACGCCTGGCAAGGACCTTCTTGCGGTCCACGACCCCAACGCGGGAGTCCTCCGGCCCGAGGTCGCCGTGGCAGCTCACCTGAAGCTTGCCGGAGGATGGTTTTCTTGCTGTGAGGTGGAAGCCGGGTGTAGGCCGCCGGCTTGTGTGAGCACTTGCCCTGCGCTGGGAGCGTTGTTGAGCGTGCGTGAGTTAGCCGGTGCCGCTGGTAGCTGGGCACTGATATGGCGGCAGGTCGGTGACGGCGGGTTCTAGAATGCTCTGATGCCGGCCGATCTCGTCCCTCACACTTGTCCGGGCTGCGGTCAGTCGAGCCAGCTGCTGCCCGAGCTCCGGTCGAGGCCGTGTCCGCGGTGCACCGCGATCGAGCTCTGGCCACGGATCCCGCCGCCGGCTCAACGGGAGTTCCTCGAACAAGTGGCCGCCGGGAGGTTCGTGCACGCGATGGGCAAGCTCTGGCAGTCGGGCCTGGCCGAGCGGCCGGAGATTCCGGTAGGCGCGCTATCTTCAAGGCATGATCATCCGACCTGCCCGCCCGGAGGAGGCCGCGGTGCTCAGCGACCTCGCGTTGCGCTCCAAGGCCTACTGGGGCTACGACGCGGAGTTCCTTGCAGCCTGCCGCGCCGAGCTGACGCTAGACCCCGGGCGGCTGGCCGCTGAGCGGACCGCAGTGGCCGAGATCGACGGCCGGCCCGCCGGTCTGGTCTCCGTGCTCGGCGAGCCGCCGCTCGGCGAGATCGGCATGCTGTTCGTCGACCCAGAACACATTGGTTCCGGGGTGGGCGGCGCGCTCTGGCGGCACGCACTCGCCGAGGCCCGGGCGGCCGGGTTCGGCACCCTGGAACTGGTCGCCGACCCTGGCGCGGTGGGCTTCTACCTGCGGATGGGTGCCCGCCGTGCCGGCGAAGTGCCCTCGGAGTCGATCCCCGGCCGGACGCTCCCATTGATGACGTACCACCTTTAGCTGAGGTCCTGCAAGTTCGATGACCGGCTGACCATGCCTACCGGAAATCGCGGGACTTCGACGAGAACGGTACCCGCAACGGACAGATGACCTCGGCGACCAGGCTGACCGCACCATCGGCCCGATCCAGCCTGCCCCGGACCACCAACGTGGGGCTGGTGTTCAGGATCCGCGAGGTGGGCTGGCGGGGTGGCCTCTGGTCAGGGCGAGCCGGGCGCCCCGCGCTGATCATCCTGCCCCGTCGACTGCTCATGTACTGCTCAAGATCTTCAACACATGCTCGTGTATATCCGGAACCTGCACCGGGTGAGCAGACCACCGACCCAGACCCGGCTTTTGTGCTCGGCGGTGACCAGGTCGCCGATGGCAAGCGCACCATGCTCGTCAAGCCGGCTGCGCACGAGCCGGACGGGATGGTTGTGGGGACAGGCCAGTGGCCCGCACACCGGCCACGACGCACTGGTGTCGTCTAGTTAGGACTCCTTGGTTCAGGAGGAGGCCGTAGCTGGTACGCCGGAGATGAGGACGTCCGCGTGCTTGGTCCAGCCCAGGGTTGTGTAGAGGCGCTGGCCGTCGGCGCTCGCGATGAGCAGGCCGGTGGTGGCGCCGAGTTCGCGGGCGGCGATGGCCAGTTCGCTCATCACGACGCTGCCGAGGCCGCGCCGGCGGTGGGCCGGTTCCGTTGCGATCTTGTCGGCGATGGCGTCGGTGCCGTTGACACCGATGTTGCCGCTCGCGGCCAGTTCGCCGGTGGCGGAGTCGACGATCCGGACGGTGGCGACGCCGCCGTTGACCTCGGTCTCCGCCTTGTAGCCGGCGGCCAGTTCCGGTGCGGGGTGCGCGGCGAGGTCGATGCCCATCAGCCACTCTGGACGGTCGAAGATTTCCAGGCCGCTGGCCTCGATGGCAGCGGCGGCCCTGGCGGGTTCGTTGGTGGTGACGGTGAGCCAGGTGACCTCTGTGGCCGAGAGGACCTGGGCTGCCAGCCGCGGTACTGATTCCGGGTCCTCGTCGGCCCGGGTGCTGAACACCTCCACGACCCGCCCGTTCTGGTCACAGCGCACGGAAACGCTGTCCGGGCCGTGTACTCCGGCTGGCAGGTCGCGGGCGACGCCCCAGCCTTCCTGCCAGCGGCGGACCAGGTCTCCCAAGATCATCATGTCGCTTATCAGATCACGTGAGGCGGGCAGTTCGCCACCCGGCACGGGTTGCCTTGGGCGGTATTGACCGGAATCATGCAAGGATGGTGCCTCGACGTGAACCGCAGGCGATTCTTGTGAACCGGATTCTCCAGGGCAAGGCGACCAGAGGCGACGCGGAAGACGCCGGCGTGAACTTCCGCCAGTGGATCGCGGGGGAGTGGGCTGGCAGCGAGCATCTCGCCATCGCGTACTGCCTCAACGAGCTGGCTGCCGCCAGCGCCGAGTGGGCGACCCTCACCGAAGACGAGGCCTCCGCCCACGTCTGGCTGTTCTCCTTCCTCTGTCCCACGCGGGCCAGCCTCTCCAGCGAGGCTGGCAGCTACATCGACTTCGTCCGCCGCAGCGGCGGGTTCCAGCGGGTGGCGCTGCGGGTCCGTGCGCTGCGCGGCGACTGACCGTCCACAGTGCTCAGGGCCGGTCTGTGGCGCCGGCCCGCTCGGAAAGATCGGCCAGCAGGGGCCTCAGCAGCGCCGTGAGCTGCTCACGCTGGTCAGTGTCCAGGGAAGACAACAAGCTTTCCTCGTACCGGAGGAGGTCGTCTACAGCCCGCTCGACCAGCGCGTGGCCCGCCGGGGTCAGCCCGACGCCGACCGAGCGGCCGTCCCCGTCGCCTCTCACTCTGCTCACCAGCCCGGCGGCCTCGGCGCGGGCCACGCGCTGGGAGATCGCGCCAGCGCTCACCAGGGTCAGCCTGGCCAGCTCGCCGGGCGTGAGCCGGTAGGGCTCACCGGCCCGGCGCAGGGTACTGAGCAGGTCGAGGGTCGCCGCGTCGATGCCGAGCCGGTGCAGGGTGCGGCGGCGCTCGTCCGACAGCAGCTTGCCGATCCGCCAGATCCGGGTGATCACCCCGATCGATCCGGCTGGTGTACCGGGCCGCTCGCGCTGCCAGGCCTGCTGGATCCGGTCGACCCCGTCGGGCGGTGGCGTGGTGCTATCGTCGGTCACGTTTCTTAGTTTAGACCTAAAGGAGTTCTGTCATGAACACACCCGCAGCCTCACCCCGCCAGGCTCTCGTCACGGGCGGCAGCCGGGGGATCGGGTACGCGATCGCCGCAGCCCTGGTCGCCTCAGGTCACCAGGTCACCATCACTGGCCGGAACCCGGACACCCTGGCCCTGGCGGCCAAGGAACTCGGCGCGGTACCGGTCGCCTTCGACGCAGCCGACCCCGCCTCGATCACCGCGGCGCTGCCCAGCCTGCCAGCCACAGTGGACGTCCTGGTCAACAATGCCGGTGCCAATACCGACTTCACCGCGCCCGACGCCGAGCCGGACGACCTCACGGCGCTCGCCGACGCCTGGCGGTCCAACCTGGACACCAACTTGCTGTCAGCCGTCCTCACGACGGCGGCGGTCGAGCCCCGCCTTGCCCCGGACGCCCGGGTCGTCACGATCGGCTCGATCGCGGCCCGCCGTGGCGCAGGCTCGTACGGCGCGGCCAAGGCCGCCGTCGAGGCCTGGAACGCGAGCCTGTCCGCCGAGCTCGGCCCCCGGGGCATCACCACCAACGTCGTCGCGCCCGGCCTGACCCTCGACACCGAGTTCTTCCAGGGCCACCTCACGTCCGAGCGTGAGCGGACCATGATCGGCCAGACCCGTACCGGCCGGGCCGGCCGTCCAGCTGACATCGCCGCGGCCGTGTGCTTCCTCGCGTCCCCGGAGGCCGGGCACGTCACCGGCCAGGTGATCCACGTGAACGGCGGGGCGCACCTGGGCGTGTGACGCCCCGCCGCTCCCCGCTACGCGTACGTGTACCAGGCCGTGTGGTTCAGCATGCTGCGCGGCGTGACCGTACCGCCCCACGGCTGCATGGCCTCGTCGATGTCCACGACGTTGGCCGTGCCGGCCGAGGGCAGGTAAGTCGCAGCCGGGTACCGCCGCTGCCAGTCCGACCACAGCTTGTCCACGTGGCAGTGGTGCAGCCAGAACACGGGGTCGTTCGGCGAGCCGAAGCCCGCCATCGTGCCGCTGACCCAGTTGTGGACCCGGTTGTGCACGTTCGGCCCGCGGAACCCTTCGAGGTAGTTGCGGAACCCGCTGGCCGACGTGCTGTTCCACGGCGACACGTCGTAGGTACCCTGGGCGAGCACAGTGGACACATCTCCGGCGGTGGGCAGCGTCGTGACCCCGGTAGTGCCGGTGAAGTTGCGCCGCAGGTACGTGGCGGTGTCGCTGCGGACGGTCAGCGGCCAGTTGCCACCCGCCTCCGCGAACGGGCCGGACGTCACCCGGTAGTTCTGGGCCGCGACGCCGTTCGGGCCGAGAAAGTCGGTGTTCCACATCGTCGAACTCGCGCCGTCCGTCGTCCAGTCCCAGTAGGGCAGGTTGACGGCCGGGTTGATGGCCTGAAGCGCCCTCTCGAACTCGAGAAGGTACTGCCGGTGCCACGGCAGGAACGACGGCGACCGGTGCCCGATCCGGACGCCGTTGTCACTGTCGCCGTTGGCCCGGTCGATGTGCTGCCGGACGAAATTGTCGTAGGTGCCGCGCCGCTTGAGTTCGATGAGTGCCGCGACGAATGCGGCTCGCTCGGTCGCGGTCAGGTTCCGCTGGTTCTTCCGCACGCCCATGTCAGTTTCCGATCTGCTGCGGGCTGAGGTCGCCGAGGGTGTCCACGGCGCGGCGGGCCGCCTCGCGCGGGGTGCGGAACGACTCGTAGTGGTTGACGGAAGTGGTGAAGGTGCCGTCGCCGTTGGCCATCACGTGCAGCTCGTGGCCGTCGATATGGATGACGGGGCCGTACCCGTGGTGGCCGCCGCTCAGGCTGTGCACGGCGGGGGCCTGCTGGCCGGTGATGCGCCGGCCCCGGTACGTCTCGTCGAAGGTGCCCGGTGCCGGTACGGCGGCCTCGGCCTTGTCCTCGCCCGTGAACACCTGGTACGCCCCGGCCGCCGCGACGGCGAGCCCGGTGGTGGCCAGCAGGCCGGCCTGCAATATGGTCCGCCGGCTGGTACCGGCGGCGGTGTCTTCGCTCATTCTTCGCTCCCCGAGAAAAGTGCAAGGAACCAGCCGCCGAATTCAATAATCCATAGTGGACGGACGGCCTGGTCCCGGCGAGCGTAGGCATGCTTTCCCGGTACCGGGAATGTGATAGCTCTCACCGCTTCCATGCGGTACCGGAAAGAAAAACGTGCGGCCGTGAGCTGAAACGCAAGGTCACGCCGAATCGAATGTCCAGAATGGTCAATCGCTGAGGAAGCCTCAGTGATCCGATCGCAATATCGCGGGCCGCAAAATGTGAACTGCCGTTGGCGGGATCGCCGGGTGCTGTTCGTCTCGCGGGCGAATTCCGAGAGTGCTGGGCAGTCGCGTATTTCCTCGTGTCAGAGAAGTGCAAAGGTGCGGGCTGCTGGGGTGGGCAGGCCTAGACTGGGGGCGATATTTGTCATGAGCGGCATATGTCGCTTCCTGGTCAGGAGGCAGGCTGATGGCCGATCCGTCGGGCCAGTCTGTTCAGCCCGTGCACACCCGTTCCGGCGCGCAGCCCGGCAGGCATCCAGCCCTCGCCCTCACCGTGATCACCTCGGCGCAGCTCATGATCGTGCTCGACGCGACGATCGTGAACGTCGCGCTGCCGCAGATCCAGCGAGCCCTGGACTTCACCCCGACCGGCCTGTCCTGGGTGCTGAACGCGTACACGATCACCTTCGGTGGCTTGCTGCTGCTCGGCGGCAGGGCCGGCGACATCCTCGGGCGGCGCAAGGTCTTCATCGCCGGCATCGTCATCTTCGCCCTGGCCTCGCTGCTCGGCGGCCTGGCCCAGTCCGCGGGCTGGCTGCTGGCCGCCCGCGCGCTCCAGGGCGTCGGCGGGGCGATCGCCTCACCGACCGCGCTGTCCCTCATCACCACCAACTTCAAGGAAGGCGAGGAGCGGAACCGGGCGTTCGGCGTGTTCGCGGCGGCTTCCGGTGCGGGTGCTGCGATCGGCCTGCTGGCCGGCGGCATGCTCACCTCCTGGCTTTCCTGGCGGTGGACGCTGTTCGTCAACGTGCCGATCGGCATCCTCCTGGTCCTCGCCACCCCGCGCTACCTGCGCGAGTCCGAGCCGCACCCCGGCAGGTTCGACCTGGCGGGCGCGCTGACCTCGACGGCGGGCATGGTGGCACTGGTCTACGGGTTCATCAGGGCGGCAGACGAGGGCTGGGGTGACCAGCTCACCCTGGCGTCCTTCGCGGCCGCGGTCGTGCTGCTGGCTGCGTTCGTGCTGATCGAGCGCCGCAGCCAGCAGCCGATCACCCCGCTGCGGATGTTCGCCAACCGCGACAGATCCAGCTCGTACGTGGTGATGCTCCTGTTCGCAGCCGCCATGTTCGGCATGTTCTTCTTCCTCACGCTGTTCGTGCAGAACGTGCTCGGCTACTCGCCGCTGGAGGCCGGTTTCGCCTTCCTGCCGGTACCGTTCGCGATCGGCATCACCGCGCAGATCGCCTCCCGGATGATCCCGAGAACCGGCCCGAAACTGCTCATGATCATCGGCGGGGTACTCGCGGCCGGCGGCCTGGTTCTCCTCACTCAGATCAAGGCGGACAGCTCGTACGTGACCGGCCTGATGGTGCCGATGACGCTCTTCGGGCTCGGCATGGGCCTCATCTTCGTCCCCGTGACGATCGTGGCACTGTCCGGCGTGGAGAACCGGGACTCGGGTGCGGCTTCCGGTCTGCTCAACGCGACCCAGATGGTCGGCGGTTCCCTCGGCCTCGCCGTCCTGGTGACCGTGTTCGGCACGGCCAGCCGGAATGAGGGGCAGGAACAGGCCGCCAAGTTCCTCGCCACCGCCACGCCGGAGCAGGCTGCGGCGTTCCAGCAGACCCAGCAGCTGCCGCCGCAGTACGCGAGCGAGGTCCTCGCGCACAGCATCTCCTCGTCCTTCCGGCTGGCCGCGCTGTTCGCGGTCATCGCGCTGGTCGCGATCATCATCGGCATCCGGAGCAAGTCGAAGACCCTGGCTGCGGAACCAGCCGGCCAGGCGACCCCCGGAGCTGCGAAGTAGCGGCCCAGCGACATACAACGGCCCGGCACGGTCTTGAGACCGTGCCGGGCGCGCCCTGAGCGGAGAGGGCAGGATTCGAACCTGCGGAGGTCTTGCGACCCCTCCGGGACGGATCCCGGATCCCGATCGGCCACTACGGGGACCTCTCCTGGCTGCCGTGCTGTTTTCTTTCTGGTACCAGCATGGCAGTGTGCGCTGATTCCGCCCTGATGTCCGGCTGACCCACTGTAAGTAGCCGAGTATTGACGGAAAGTTGAAGCCGTGTTAGGCTATAGACGAAGCCCGACTTAGAGCACACCGTGCGAAGAGCCGGGCTTCTGCTGTGTCCGGTTGTTTTTACATCCGGCCCGCCAGCCGGGCCACGTATTCCTCCCGGTGCAGCGGGTTGAGATCCGTCCTCGCCCGGCGCGGCGGCTCGCCGTGCACGGGCCGGTAGCCGCCGAACTCCGTCCAGAAGGCGTAGTCGCCCTGGGTGAGGCCCGGGAGCTGCTGCTCGAAGCCGTGTACCCGGCCGGCCGCGATCGTCCCGCCCAGCACAGCCGTCTCGCCCCGCACCACCGACGACGACAGCTCGGCATGCGCGTCGGCGAGCCGCGACAGCGCCACACTGATCCGGTCCGCCGGAACTTCGAGTTCGAAGCGGTGTACCGGCTCCAGCACCTCGGTCCCCGCCTCGCGCAGCGCGTGCAGCACGACGAGCGGGGCGCACCTGCGGAAGTCGGCTGCGGAGCTGACCGGGGCCCAGTACCCGCTGTGGGTCAGGGTGACGTGGCAGCCGATGACCTGCCAGCCGTGGAGCCCCTGCCGGAGCGCCGCCGGGATCGCCTCCTCCAGCGCGTGGTGGAACGGCGGCAGCAGCGAACCGGCCTCGACGGCCAGCCCGTACCGGTACCCGGGCCCCGGCTCCACCCGCAGCCCGACCGTCGCGAGGAACCCGTCCGGCCGCCCGCTGATCATCTCCGTGAAGGAGCCCGTGCCGACCGGCCGCTCCACGCAGATCGGCCGCGTCTCCGCGAACTCGACGGCCAGCCCGTGCTCCTCGGCCAGTCTCGACGCGATGACCTCCTTCTGCACCTCGCCGTACAGCCGGATCGTCAGCTCCGCCCCGTCCTCGGCCCGGATGCTGATCAGCGGGTCGGACTCCGCGAGGCGCCGCAACGCCGCGTAGAGCTCGACCGGCCGGTCGGAGCGGACTGCCGTCTCCAGCGAGGGCGGGGCGAACAAGCCCGTCCGCGTATCCGAAGGCACGCCGAGCTGGTCGCCGATCCGCAGCTCGCGCAGCCCGTGCACGCGTGCGATCGAGCCAGCACCAGCCACGCCATCCACAGTGGAGGACCCGCCGTCGAAGATCCGGACAGCCGTGGGCCGGACCTCGCCACGGATCGCCGTCCCCGGCCGGCGCCAGGGCAGGCCCCGGCGGGCGGACAGCTCGCCGGAGAACACGCGGACGTACGCGATCTTCTCCCCGGCCCGGCCACGTTCGATCTTGAACACGGTCGCGCGGAGTTCCCCGTCTGGCCCGGGCCCGGCGGACGGCAGCAGTTCCCGCACTCCGGCGAGGAGCTCCGGCACGCCCTCGCCGGTGATGGCCGAGCCGAAGAACACCGGGTACACGATGGCACTGGCGGTCTGGCGGGCCAGCTCACGCCGGACGAGGTCCGCAGGCACCGCATCGTCCACATAGGCCGCGAGCAGCTCGTCGCTGTGCTCGGCGAGCATCGCGGCGTCCGGCTCACACGGCGCGGTGACGGCCTCCCTGGTGCCGATAGCAGCGACGGTGCTCAGCGGGAGGACGGCTGGCGTGAGCCGGTGCCGGATGTCGGCGAGCAGGCTCTCGTACCGGGCCCCCATCCGGTCGATCTTGTTGGCGAAGAGGATGACGGGCAGCCCGAGCCTGGCCAGGGTCCGCATCAGGACCCGGGTCTGTGGCTGCACACCCTCCACGGCGGACACGACGAGCACGACCCCGTCGAGGACGGCCAGCGCCCGCTCCACCTCCGCGATGAAGTCCGGATGCCCGGGTGTGTCGATCAGGTTGACCCGCACGTCACCGACCATGAAGGACACCACGGCCGCCTGGATGGTGATGCCGCGGCGGCGTTCGAGGTCGAGCGTGTCGGTCTGGGTGCTGCCGGAGTCGACGCTGCCGATCCGGCGGATGACGCCGGTCTCGAAGAGCAGCCGCTCGGTCAGGCTGGTCTTACCTGCGTCGACATGGGCGAGAATTCCGATGTTCAGCGTGCGCACTGGTCCCCACTGGTGTGATGTTTCGGCCCTTTCCGCTGGTGACGCTGAAGCTGCGGCGCATGTCACTCTCCTTGTCCGGGCAGGGCCTGCCAGTGGTCGCCGGGGATGTTATCCGTCCAGGCCGCCAGCCGCGCCTGATTTTTCTGCGGTACCGGAGAGCAGGGACTCCAGCACGGCCGCACCGGTGACGAGCTGGCGCGACCGGAGGCTGAGGCTCGCCTGGCGGGCCGCGAGCGCCCCGGCGACCTCCTCCCGGCCGCCAGCCTCGATGAGCCGGGGCATCACAGCCCTCAGCTGCGGGATGCGGTACCCGGCCTGGCGCAGCTGCTGCACGATCCGGGCGTCGCGCACGTCGGCGGGGGAGTAGGACCGGGGCTGCCTGCCGGGAGTACCGGGAGCGCGGCCTGGTGCCAGGAGACCCTCGTCCTCCCAGAAGCGGAGCGTGGAAGGCCGGAGGTCCAGTGCTGCGGCCAGCTCGGAGATGGTCATGGAGTCGCGGGGCTGGGCGTCGTCCACTGGTTCCCCGGAGATCGCCGCAGCGGCCTGCTGTGCGAGCCGTAACCCCTCCCGTTCGGCGTGGAGGCGGGCGTGCGCGGCGTCCAGCAGGGCGAGCAGTTCCCCATCGGGATCGTGGTGAGCGGCGATCATCAGGCGCCTCGCCTCGACAGGGCCGGTCGCGGCCGCGAAGGAACGGTAGGCGAGCGCGGCGACAACGTGAACCTGCGTGTAGGTGCGGTACCCGGAAGCCGTACGCGGCACGGGCGGGAGGACCCCGTCGTGTTCGAGGTTCCGGATCTGCTGCACCGAGTAGCCCGACTCGCGGGCCACGTCAGCCGTCCGGAGCGCGTGCTGGCGGCTTCCCATAAGCCAAGTCTCCACCAGCACTTTAATGCCAGGCTGGAACTCATGCTGATCGAAGACATCATCAGGCTCACCGAGGCTATGGGCGGCGTGCTCGTCCAGCGGCCCGGGCCGGGCGACGGTACGCCGGAGCTGGCCTGGGGCGACGTGTTCTTCTACTACGCGCCCGACGGGGTCATTCCCAAAGCCCAGCCCTTCGCGACCATCGTGACCAAGGACTACCCGGGCGACGACACGTCACGCCTGGGCCGGCCAGGTGCGTTCCGGATCAACGTCGCGGCCGGCGCCACCGAGTTCCGCAGGCAGACCGGCCACGATCCGAAGGACCCCGCCGGGCCGGCCATCACGGGCGACGACGTGGTCATGGCCCATCCCGTGTACGGCAGCATGGGCTGGCTCGCCGTGGCCAACCCCGGCCCGGCCACCTCGGACACGGTCGCGGCACTCCTGGCCACCGCCCACGGCATGGCACGCGGCCGGTACGAGCGGCATGCCGAACGAAGCCGGCCTCCCGGCGAGCAGTAGGACTGCCGGCCGGGGTCTAGGGTGGGCGGATGAGCGCTGATCGGGACGAAGCGGTGCGCCGGCTCGACGAGTGGCAGCGGGCCGTGACCGACCCGGGCGGGCAGGCGGCGATCCCGGCAGCGCCCGACTCGCCGTACCTGGCCTCGTGGCTGTCCACCCAGGAGCGTGCCTTCCCCGGCTGGGCCGCACGGTACGGGGCGGGCGCCGAGTGGGACTTCTCGGCCGCGTCCACCGGCCCGCTCGCCGCGTCGGTCTTCACGAACGCGGCCAGCGGCGCTGACCTGCTGGCGCCCGGGCGGGCGGAGTTCGCGGAGTGCGCCGCCTGGTACTGGGGCGAGGTGCTCCGGCGTACCGCTGCTCCCGTGGCCCGGTGGCGGTACACGGCGGGGGAGCGCGACGGGCACAGCCCGTTCCGTGGCCACTGCTGGGTGGAGCGGGAGGACACCTCCGCCTCGTACACGCCGCTCCTGAACCTGGCCCGGATGCTGGACCTGGCGGACCCGCACCATCTGGGCCACCTCCTCGCCGCGTGGCTGGTGTGACAAGGTTGTCCTGATCGGACACTTGACCCCATTGCCGGCATGTCCTGAAAATGGCAGAGTGTTTTCTCTCCGGCTGAGCCACCGGCGCCAGATACACGCGCTCGCGGTGATCATCGCCCTTGTCCTCGCTGGCCTGTTCGCCCCGGCCCCGGTGGCGGCGGCCCCGCCACGCGTCCCGCCCGGAGCCGTCGTCGGCTCCGGTGGTGAGCACAAGATCGGGCTCCAGGGCATCTACGAGTACGAGTCGCACGACGCGCTGCTCGGCATGCCCCAGCCCTCCGCCGCCGACCTCGCGAAGATCGGCACGTCAAAGGACTACGAGAGCGGCACGTGGCAGCACATGTACGCCGCGTGGAAGGAGTACATCGCCGCCCCTCCCGGATGGGAGGAGTGGCGGGCGATGTACGGGAGGGTCGTGCACGACGACCCGGCCAAGCTCGGCAACGTGCCGCAGCCGTCCGCGGCCCTGATGGCCGAGGTCAAGCCGTCGGAGCAGTACCAGTACGGGTCGACGTTCTTCATGCTCGCCCGGTGGAAGGAGTACCAGGCGGCCGTTGAGGCCATGCCTGCGGCCGACTACGAGGTGTGGCGGCGGCAGTACGTGACGCTGCGGAACAGCAACAGCAAGGGCGGCGGCAGCAACAGGAAGTACGGCTTCGAGCCGCTGTACCGGGCCGAGGCGATCGAGAAGGACCCGGTGCTGTCCAAGGGAGACTGGAAGTACGGCAAGCACATGCCGAAGCACCTCAAGGCGAAGCTCGGCTCCAAGCTCCACATCGTCGACCGGCCGCTCGACGCTGTCGATCTCACGAAGCTGAAGATGATCCTGGAGCTGAAGTCCGGTAACTCGATCAACTCGACAGACGGGCGCAAGCAGCTCGAAGACCTGATCACCATCGCGAAGGAGACCGGCTGCCGGCTCTACTACGTCTTCGCGGAGATGCCGGACGCCGCGTCGATCGCGCTGATCCGCAGGATGTCGATCGAGCACGGCATCGCCATCGACATCGTGTACTGGCCGGCGATGGGCTCCCCCGTCATGCCGGACAGCTGGGGAGGTACCCCGCCACCGACCCAGGGCACGTCTGGCGGCACGGTCACCTCGCCCGGCCCGTCAGGACCGAAGGGCGGGCCGGCCGGCGGGGCGGCGACCCCGCTCACCGCGCCTGGCCAGCACGCCGCCGACAGCCCGGTGCTCGACGCCGCTGCCAACGCGCCCGGCTCGGCCGGCGAGGCCATCACGCAGGGCCTGGCCCGGCAGCGGATCGGCGCGCAGATCGCCTCGGCCGGCGGTGACGTGTCCGTCGCCACGCTGCCCGACCTCGGCGGCGTCGACTTCTCCACTCTGGAGCTGCGGTACGTGTCCGACACCTACCACAACGGCTCCGGTGTGCAGTACGCCTTCCGGGCGGATGGCATGCCAGCCGACCAGCGATCCTTCGGCGGGCGCCGGGCCGCGCAGCTCGCCTCGGACTCGTTCTTCGTGTGGCTGGCCCTGCCGCCGTACTCGTTCACCGTCAACCTCAACCCGGACGAGCCGAACCGCATCATCGACGACAAGTTCGGCAGGACCGACGCCGGCCGTGTCCTGCTCGAAGCCGACCTGACGATGAAGAAGTCGGTCGCGAAGTTCATCCACCCGGACGCGCCAGGTGCCGACGGGTACTGGTCGGCGCTCCAAGGCGAGTCGAAGTGCCTGTCGATGCGGCAGTGGATCGTGCCGGCCACGGCGACCGTGCACGACAACGACGACGAGCTCTACATCCTCGACGCGCCGCTCGAAGTGAAGATGGAGAGCACGTACTTCAAGGCTTCCGGCGCGGCGAACGGCTGTGACGGCAAGCAGGACGCGTCGGTCACCAAGCACAACGAGGAGGTGTACCGGACCCGGATCCTCCCCAAGGTCCAGGAGGCCGTCAACAAGGCACCCGAGTACGCCGACCTGCGCCGCGTATACGCCAGCCGCGTCGCGGCCGAGTGGTTCCGGCAGCGCAGCCGGACCAAGCCGACCGCCTTCACCGGCCTGATCGACAAGGGCGACATCAGCCGGTGGGCCTCCCGCGAGCAGTGGACACCCCGCCAGGTGTTCGACCGGTACGTCGAGTCGTACACGAAGGGCGAGTTCAACATCACCCGGCAGAGCACCGAGGGCGACTACATCTACACCCGGACGTTCGTCTACGGCGGCGTCGACTTCTCCCGCATCGACCGGACCGGGGTCGGAGCCCAGGCCTTCGCCCGCGACCATCCGGGCATGGCGAACGCCGCGACGGGCGCGATGCTCGGCAGGACGGCGCAGGGCAAAACGGTGTGGATGGGCGGGCAGACCACGGCGAAACCGCTGCGCGAAGCCTTCGCCCGGCCCTCACCGGCCACGTCCAGCCCGTGGTTCTACGCTCTCGTGGCCCTGCCGCTGATCACGTGGCTGGCCGCCGGCGGGTACCTGCTCCGCCGTCGTATGAGGACGGTGAGCCCATGACAGCGCCGGGGCCTGTGCAGGTGGTGCGCCAGCCAGGGAGTGTGTTCGCGGCCAGCTATCTCTTCGCGGGGGTCGCCGCTTTCGCGCTGGTCACGGCCGTTGCCTCGTTTTTCGCGGTACCCGAGCTGAGCCACCACTACAGCGAGCGGGCCGGCGACGGGGCAGCCGGGACGGCCACCTCCTTCGGGCTCCTGGTGTTCGGCTTCCTCGCCATCGTCTTCGGAGCCGTCTGCCTGCTGCTCGCGATCCTCGGCGGCCGGGGCGCGCAGGCCGCCCGGGTACTCATCTGGGTCCTCAGCGGACTGATCGCCGCCGTGAACGTGGTGCTGCTGATCGCAGGGGTGTACGACCCGGTGCCGTGGTACGCGAACACGGTCAAGGGCCTGGCCGGCGGCACGCTGCTGCTGACCGGGATCGCTGTCGTCCTGTTCGCGCTGCCGGCCTCACACGGCTACTACCGGGCGGTCCGCGCCCTCCGCGCGTTCCGTGCCGCGAGCATGCGACGCCTCCCGCCACCGCCCCGGATGATGCCTCCGCCGATGACCCGGCCGATGTACCCGCCGCCCCCGGCCCGGCCGCCCGTCCCGCCACCCGGCTACCGCTACCCGCCGCCACCCGGCCCGCCCCGCCCGATGCCCCCGCCGCCCAGCTCCATGCCCCCGCCGCCATCGCCTGCCGGTCCGGTGGCTCCGGGGCCGGGCCAGCCTGGGCCCTGATGGCCGGCCAGCGTGGCCCGGTATGTCGTCAGGTACCAGCGGAGGCGCTGGTGTCCGGCCTCGGTGCCGATCTCGGGGCGGTGCTCGGCGTGGGCGGCGTAGTAGCCGATCGCGTCAGCGAGGAACTCGGGGACGATCGCGAGATGCTGCAAAGTGCGACGGGTCTTGCCCGTGACTGTGCGGATCCGGACCGACTCGTGCACGAACACGCCCGCGATGTCGTCCCAGGCGA
Organism: Longispora albida DSM 44784; assembly: GCF_000379825.1. GTDB lineage: Bacteria > Actinomycetota > Actinomycetes > Mycobacteriales > Micromonosporaceae > Longispora > Longispora albida. Next base: position 189,331 of record NZ_KB903814.1, on the reverse strand, counting down.
CCCGGTGCCGGAGGAACGCCCGGAACTCGATGTGGTCCGGCCGCAGGACGACGGCGGGCCCGGCAGCCGCGAGCGCGAACCGCACGGCGAGGACTAAGCCCACGAAGGGCAGGACCCCGATGCTGATACTGGGAGAGTCCCAGCGGAACGTGGCGGCGATCAGCGCGAGCATCGCGCCGACTATCCCCAGGTGGTTGCTGAGCTGGTACGGGGCGGTGAACGTCCCGCCGCGCACCGTGAAGGCCGCCGGCCTGGGCTTTCCCTTGTGCCGGACGGCGTGGAAGTAGAGCAGCCCCCACGGTATGGCCATCAGCACCAGTCCGAGCGCGGAGAACACCCAGAACTCCCGCTCGGACTGTTGCCCGGGTGGTGGTTCGGCGGCGCGGATCGCCACGGTGACCGCGGCCGGCAGGATCAGGAACGCCAGGTCGGCAGGACGAACCCGGCTCAGTGCGGGACTTGCTGCCTCGCCAGGGATCATGGATACCAACGGTAGGCCCAGCCGGGGTTCCGCGCTGTCCCGTGCGGATCCGGGAGACCCGGGCGGCCGGCGGGAGGCTCGCCCGGGTCGGTGCGGGTGTGCTGGTCAGCGCAGGCCCGGTACCTCGGTCACCAGGTACGGCGGGGTCGCGGCCGGGGAGCTGAGCTGGCTGTTCACCCAGAGCAGCCGCCGTCCCGAGCGGGCGATCGTGGTCGGGGAGACCGCCGTGCTGACCGGGCGGGAGTCGGCCACCACGCGGGCGGTCGCGTAGTCGGGGCTCAACTCGACCAGCCTGGTCAGGAACTCCCACTCGCCGGTGGTGCTGAGCCGATTCCACACCCCGTACAGGCGGCGGCCCTCCAGGAGGAAACCGTCGCCGGAGAACACCTGGCCGTCGGCGATCCGCACGACGCTGACGGCCTTGGTGCGCAGGTCGATCCGGTACGTGACGTCGGCACCCTGCTCGCCGACCAGCAGGTACCGGCCGTCGGGCGTCGTGACGATCCCGTTCAGGAACTGCGGGACGGGCGTGAAGGCGTCGATCGTCAGCCACGGCACGAGCTGCCCGACGCGCTCGGAGGTGATCGGGGCTCGCCAGATCGTCTGGTTCGCCGAGTCGGTGACGTAGACGGCGTCGCGGGTGAAGGAGAAGTCGTTGAGGAACGTCTTCTCGGCGTCGGCCGTGCGGCGGGCCAGCAGCCGGCCCGCCCGGTCGTAGACGTAGAGCGCGTTCGTGCCGGCCCCGGCCACGAACAGCCGGCCGTACTGGTCGAAGTGGATCCCGGTGGCAGCCGTCCGGCCGTCCGACCCGGCAGGCAGGAAGGGCCGCAGCTCGCGGTCGGTGGTGCGGCCACGGTACACGGCACCGGTCGCCACGCTGGTCACGTAGATCTCGCCGTGGCAGGTGACCTCGATGCCCTCGATCGCCGCACCGGCCTCGCGGTGGACGACGTACTCGGCAGGAGAGCCCCAGCCGGAGGTCCCGGCGGCGCTGGCCCGTGAACCGAGCGCCACGGCCCCGGCCCCGGCGGCGATCGCGGCTGCACTGGTCTTGAGCAGTGTTCTTCTGTCCATGCCCCGAGGATTCCGGCCGGGCCGGCGGGCCCGCGAGGCCTTTCAGCGGTGCCTGAAGGCCGTGACGGAACAGTGATCTGCGACGGGCATGACGGTGACCTCCGGCGGGCATGCTCGACGGGTGCTGCGGATTCACCTCACCCCTGCGGACCTGGGCAGAGTCACCCTCGCGACCGGCCCGGACGTGATGCAGGAGGTGCAGCACAGCGTGCTGATGCTCGACCCGGCGTGGGGCGGCGGCTGGGCCGGGCGGTGGCGGCGCTCGGTGCTGCCGAGGCTGTCGCCGGACTTCCGGCCCGTCCTCGACCTCATGCCGGTGATCGGCTACACCCCGGACTTCCTCTGCGCGCCGGGCGCCAGGGACGTGCACGCCGCTGTCGACGAGATCGTGTCGGCTCCGGGCGAGCAGGTCCGGGCCGAGCTGGGGGAGTTCGCGGCGAGCACCCGCCGGCCGCTCAGCTCGTGGGCGCTGGATCTCGCCGCCGGGGACGCGGGGGCACGGCGGAAGCTGAGGGCCGCGCTCACCCGGTACTACGAAATCGGTCTTGCTCCCGAGTGGGACACCGTGACGGCCGGTGTGACCGCTGACCGGGCAGTGCGCGGGCAGCTCCTGCTCGACGGCGGCCTGGACCGGCTGCTGGGGACGCTGCACCCCGACATCACCTGGGACTCACCGATGCTGAGCATCCGCTGCCCGCAGGGTACGCAGCAGCCGTGGGACTTCCACCTCGGCGGACGCGGCCTGCTCCTGGTCCCGCTGTACTTCGGCGGCGTCTCCACCTACCTCGAACCACCGGCCGGCCCGGCCATCCTCGGCTACCCGATCCCGCACGGCCCGGTCTCGATCGCGCCGGACGGCCGCCTGGTGTCGCTGCTCGGCCGGACCCGCGCCACGGTCCTGTCGGCGCTGCGCACGGCCGGTTCGACGACGCAGGTCGCGCAGCGGGTCGGCACGTCGCTGGCCTCGGTCAGCCAGCACACCACCGTGCTCCGCGACGCCGGCCTGATCAGCACGACCCGGCTGGGCGGGGCGGTCCTGCACGCCCTGACCCCGCTCGGCGCCGGCCTGCTCGGCGAGGACTGAACCCGGTGCCGCCGCCCGGCGGAGTCACGCGAGCCGCGCGCGCAGCGCTTCCGCCGGTGCCCGGTTCGTGTCGCCCAGCACGCTCAGTGCCCGTCGCCAGTGTGACCGGGCGCCTTCCGGGTCGCCGAGGCTGGCGAGGGTGTCGCCGATGCCGGTCAGCGCGTCGACGTGCTGACCGGTCGTGATCAGCTCCGCGCTGACCCGGGCGGCGTCCTCGTAGGCCGCGAGGGCTTCGGGGAGCTGGCCGAGGCCTGCGTGCAACCCGGCGATGCTGTTGAGGACCGCTGCCTGTTCACGGTGCTCGCCGATCGTCTCGTTGAGCCGGAGCGCCCGCGCCATCAGGGCCAGCGCGGTCTCCGGGGCACCGAGGGCCTGGTGGCAGTCGCCGAGGTTCGCCAGGACGTGGGCCTGCCCGGCGGGATTGTCCACATCGGACATGTCCAGCGCCGCGTTCAGGTGCTCGACGGCCTCGCCGAGCCTGCCGACGTGCCGGAGCATGTACCCGAGGTTGCAGCGGGTCCGGTACTCCAGGTCGCGGTCGCCGTCGGCGCGCGCGATGTCCAGCAGCTCGCCCGCCAGCGCGGCTGCCTGGGCGTGCTCGCCGCGCAGGGTGAGGGTGAGGCTGAGGTTGCCGAGGGTACGCCGCTCGGCCTCCCGGTCGGCGAGCCGCCGGGCCGCGTCGAGCGCGCGCTCGTGGGTGGCGACGGACTCGCCCTCGAAGTCGCGGAACTTGAAGTACGAGAACGACGCGTACGGCAGCTGCCAGGTGTGCTGGTCCCAGCCGTGACCGGCGGCCCAGCGCATCGCGGCGAGCATGTTCTCCCGCTCGGCGTCGAGGCACGCGATCGCGTCGTCGTAGCTGTCCAGCGGCACCGGGTCGGCCGGCGGGTACGTCAGGGTCAGCGGGTGGAAGCTCGTGGCCGGGCTCAGCAGCGCGCAGCCCCGCACCGCCTGGTCGACGTAGAAGTCGAGCATCCGGTGCGCGGTGGCTTCCCGGCCGGGTACGGGGAGGGCGCGGGCGTAGAGGCGGACGAGATCGTGCAGTCCGTAGCGGCCAGGGCCGGCCTCGATGACCAGGTGCGCTGTGACGAGCGCGCCGAGCGCGGGCCGGATCTCCGCGAGGGTGCGGCCGGCCAGGGCCGCCGCGAGATGCCCGGAGAACGCCGGCCCCGGTACCAGCCCCAGCAGCGCCAGCAGGTCCCGGGCGGCGGCGTCGAGATGGCTGCGTGACACGTCGAGGGCGGCCCTGACGGTCAGGTCACCGTCCTCGGTGGCCAGCGCGGCGAGGCGGCGGTGCTCGTCGTCCAGCTCCGCCGCGAGTTCGGCGACGGGCCGGCCGGGGTGGGCGGCGAGGCGTGCCCCGGCGATCCGCAGGGCCAGTGGCAGCCGCCCGGCCAGGTCGGCGAGGCGTGCCGCAGCGTCCGGCTCCGCGTCGATCCGCTGGTCGCCGGCGACGGATCGCAGCACGTCGACCGCCGCTTCCGGAGTGAGCACGTCCAGGAGCACAGGCCGCGCGCCCTCCCGTGCCACCAGGCCGTCGAGGCGGTTGCGGCTCGTGATGACCACCAGAGCTGATCGTGTACCCGGAAGCAGCGGCCGCACCACCCGCGCGTCCGGAGCGTTGTCCAGCACGAGCACCAGCCGCCGCCCGGCTGCCAGCGTCCGGTACAGGGCGGCCCGGTCGTCGAGCCCGGCCGGTATGTCGGCGGCGGCCACGCCCAGCCCGCGCAGCAGGTGAGCGAGGGCGTCCTCCGTGGACAGGGGCTCGGCACCGGGCGTGAAGGCGCGCAGGTCGAGGTGGAGCTGCCCGTCCGGGTACCGCGCGGCGTGCCGGTGCGCCCACTGCACGGCCAGCGCGGTCTTCCCGACGCCGGCCGGCCCCGTGATCGTCACGATCAGCCCGGAGTCGCCGAGCAGCCGGTCCAGATGCTCCACTTCGGACGATCGTCCGACGAGGTCCCCGCCGCCGTACGGGAGCTGGGCGGGCACCGGCACCCGGGCTGGTGCGGGGGCGGGCGGTTCGGCCCGGAGGGGCTGGCCGGCGAGGATCTGCCGCTGGACGTCCCGCAGCTCCGGGCCGGGTTCGAGGCCGAGCTCGCGGGACAGGTGGGCTCGGGCGTCGGAGTACGCGGCGAGGGCTTCCGCCTGCCTGCCCGACCGGTACAGCGCCTGCATGAGCAGGGCACGCGGCCGTTCGCGGAGCGGGTGAGCCGCGACGAGGCCGGACAGCGCAGGCACGAGAGCAGCGGCCCGGCCCAGCTCCAGCTCGGCCGAGCACAGGTCCTCGGCGGCCACCAGGTACTGCTCGGTGAGGCGGGCGCGCTGCGCGGCGGCGTACGGCCCCGGCACGTCGGCCAGCGCGTCCCAGCCGCCGAGGTCGAACTGCCCCTGCGCGCTCACGCCAATGGCTGCCCGCAGGTGCCCGGCCGCGCCCTCCGGGTCACCGGCCGCCCGCGCGGCCCCGGCCTGCCGCAGCCTGTCCTCGAACACGTCGAGGTCACAGCAGCCGGGCGCGACGGTGAGCACGTAACCCCGGCCCGCCGACACGAGTACCCGCGCCGGGGCTCGCCGGGGCCGGCCCGGTTCCAGCAGCCGGCGTAACCGGGCCACGTACGTCTGGACGAGATTGTCCGCGCTGGCCGGTGCCGCCTCGCCCCACACGGCGGCCACCACGTCCTCCGGCGTGACCAGGTGGCCACGGCGCAGCACGAGCAGGGCCAGTACTGCGCGCTGCTGTGGCGTACCGAGCGTCAGCTCCCGCCCGTCGAGCTCCGCGCGCAGCCTGCCGAGCACGGAGTACCGGATCATCCCCGCAACCTGCTGCTCGGCCGTCGACACCCGACCGAGCCTAGCCGGTGTCCAGCCGCCGTCCAGTCCGCGTCCAGCCGCCGTCCACCACGCTCTGTGACCCTGTGCGGAACCTCCCGACGGAAGGACCCCGTCCATGACACGAACCCTCCGGCCACGCCGGGCCCTGGCTGCGGCCGCAGCCGTCACCATGACACTGACACTGTTCACTGTCAGCCCGGCCCAGGCAGCTGAGCCCGAGGCCGGCGCGCCCGGCACGCTCGCCACCCAGAAGCACCGCTGGCGGCTGGTCGGCCCGAACGGTACCGGCGGCGAGCTCGCCTTCACCAAGGCCCGGCCCGACCGGATCTACGTGGCGACCCAGATCGGCAACGTGGTGTTCCGCTCCGACGACCGGGGCACGACGTGGACGCAGAGCAACCAGTTCCCGGTCGAGGCGATGAACTCCGGCGGCATCTCGGCCCACCCCTCCCGGCCCGACGTCGTCTTCGCCGGCGGCCAGGAGCGCAACGAGTTCCACGGATTCGTCCTGCGCAGCACCGACGCGGGCAAGAACTTCACGCCGGTACTGGACCTGCCGGCCGCCGTCACGGGCGTGGTCGTCGACCCGTCCGGCAGCCGCGTCTACGCCACCACCGAGCAGGGCGTGTACGTGAGCACCGACCTCGGCGGCCGGTGGAACCTGCTGCCCGGCTCGCCTGCGAGCGCCAGGTACCCGAAGTTCGAGGGCGCGGACCTCTTCTTCGCCGCCGGGCCCGAACTGTGGGTGATCCGGCAGGCGGGGGCCGGCACGCCGCGCCCGCTGGCCAGGCTCGCCCAGCCGAGCCTGTCCGGCGACGCGATCGGGCAGCTCACCATCAGCGGCGACACTTTCGTCGCCCGCTCGGAGCTCCAGGTCGCGCACGTCTCCACCGACCGGGGCAGGCACTGGCGGGCCATGACCGGCCCGTGGGGTAAGAACGTCGTCATCCTTTCGTCCATCGTGGACGGATCTGGCCGGCTGCACATCCAGGTCAACCAGGAGACCGGCGAGATGCAGCAGTGGGGCAGCCGGGACGGTGGCCGGACGTGGAAGGCCGAGGCCGGTCTCGACCGGGTCGACCTGTACGAGGCCACCGGCACGTTCCCCGGCCGGCCCGGCACGGACGTCATCTCGGCGGCCGCCGGGATCTACACCACCTCCGACCACCAGAAGTTCGAGCGGATCGGCGTACCCGGCTCCGACGTGTTCTCCCTCGCCGTCACCCGGGGCAAGTCCGGCCCGGCCCTGGTCGCGGGCACGTGGACCGGCTCGTTCCAGTCGACGGCGCCGATGAAGGAGCGGCTGCCCCGCGGGTACCAGGAATGGGGTTTCAGCGGCACGGCGCCCCACACCATCGGTAACCGGATCGACAGCTTGGCCACCGACCCGCGCAATCCCGCAACGGTCTACCGCGTCCGCAACACCTGCACCTTCGAACAGCCCTGCTTCTACCTGGAGAAGTCTGCGGACGCCGGCGTGAAGTGGACGATCATGCAGCGGGCAGTGCCGGGCAAGGCCCTCGGCATCGCCGTCAGCCCCGCCGATCCCCAGCGGCTGTACGTCGCCACGCACGCGCCCTCGGCCGTCTACACGAGTGACGACGGCGGTGTCACGCTCCAGCAGAACGGGCAGGACCACCTCGAAGGCTTCACCAGCGTCGCCCTCACCCCCGGCAACCGGGACAGCGCGTGGCTGGGCGGCCCCGACGGCCTGTTCCGTTCCACCGACGGCGGCGTGACCCTCCAGAAGGTCCTCGACGGCTGGGTCAGCGCGATCGCCGTCGACCCGCGCACCCCGGGTCACGCGGTCATCGCCGGCATCGACGCCCTCTACGTCACCTGGGACGACGGCAAGCACATCACGAAGGTCGCCGGGGATCTCAGCGGCTACCTGAGCAGCATCGCGTTCAGCCCCGACGGCAAGACCATCTACGCGGGCTCGCACTACTACCACACGGCGGCCTCCGGCGTCCTCCGCAGCACCGACGGCGGCCGGACGTGGGGCTCGATCACCGGCAACCTGCCGGAACCCTCGGTGAACTCGCTCGTCGTCTCGGCCGACAACTCCTGGCTGTTCGCCGGCACCACGTTCGGCAGCGTGTACCGCCTGGCGGTGTGACAGCGCGGTCTCTGCCGGGGCGGTCCCGGCCCCGGCAGAGACCAGCGAACACAGATCGGCCAATGTGGACCGTGAGCTGGTGTTCCCTGCTTATGATCATGAAATGACCGACGCTACCCGGATCCTCGCCGGGATCATGCTCATCTCCATCGTCACCATCGAGTTCGGCGGCTTCTACCTGACCAGGGTCGCCCGGGGCCTGGAACGGATGACCGAGTTCCAGAAGAACTTCGCCAGGGCCGGGCACGCCCACGCCGGAGTGCTCGTCTCCCTCGGCCTGATCTGCCAGCTCTACGCCGACCAGGCGGGCCTGTCCGGCGCGGTGGAATGGATCGCGAGGCTCGGCGTGCCGGTAGCGGCGATCCTGATGCCGGCCGGGTTCTTCGCCTCCTCGATGGGCAGGGAAGTCACCACGGCTGGCAAGCTCATCATCCTGGTCTGGCTGGGCGCACTGAGCCTGGCAGCCGGAGTACTGGCCCTCGGCATCGGCCTGCTGACCGCCTGAGGGCACCGGGTAACTGCCCAGGGGCATGCTCAGATCTGCACGTGGGCCCGGGCGAGCCGCCAGTCGAACTGGCGCCGGTAGTAGACCAGGGGATCGCCTGCGTGAGCACTCATCCGGAGGATCTCTCCGATGACCACGGCATGGTCACCGTGCGGAAAAGTACCCGCCCTGGCGCAGGCGAAAAACACCGGCGGAGCGGCTAGCCGGGGCAAGCCGCCTTCCCAGCGCCAGGCCAGATCGGTGAACCGGTCAGTGTGTGGATCCGCGAACGTGCGGGCGATCGCCTCGTGTTCGGCGCCGAGAAGGTGTACCGCAAACCTCGTGCACTGCACGAATGTGTCGTAGGAGGCGCGCTGGTCGCCAATCGAGAACAGGACCGATGGCGGACTCACGCTGTAGGAACTGAGCGATGAGACGAGCAGTCCGCACGGCTGCCCGCTGGGCTGCCGTGCGGTCACGACTGCCAGCCCAGTGACGAATCGGCTCATCGCCTCGGTGAAGGAGCTGAGCGTTACCTGGTCAGCGTCATGTGCGCCTGCCATGTCAGTGGAGCCGCCTGGGATCGTCCAGGAGGATATGGCCGATGTCGGCCAGCTCGCTGGCTGGCGGCTCGTTCGTCAGGAACCTGAACCAGTTCCTCCAGCTGGCCAGATGGACGAAGTTCCATGTCAGGGTGATGCTGTCGGAGAGGGTGTCCACGTGGTGCAGCCAGCCGGCGGGAATGTATGCGATCTCTCCGGGATTCAGGACGTCCAGCACCGTAGGCTGAGCCTTGTCGAAGTCAGGGAACGCGGCTCGATCGGGATTCCTGATGTCCACGACGCGGCGGCCGCCGCTCGCTCCTCGCACGGCGTCGGTGGCAGGATCCATCAGCAGCGGCGTCTGGTCCGGCGAGTAGAGGACGAGTTGCTTCTGGCCGTGCAGCTGGCAGAGGACAGCGTCCGCCCCCCAGTAGTCGAGGTGCAGGTTGGTCGTTGCGCCCTTGCATGACAGATAGAGTGCCTTGGACGGCACTGTGGTCTCGCTCGGAACGTCGAGCGTCCTGCCCGGTGGGCAGAAGGGGAAGAGGTAGGAATCCGTTGGCAGGAAGTACGGATGACTCCACTGGGGTTGCAGCAGCTTGAACACCTCGTCCGCCCACGGGAACCTCTCCGCGTTCGGGACCGGTTGGTGCAGGGTGAACCAGCGCACGTAGCGAATGTCCGGCGGTGGTTCGGAGCCCATATAGGTGCGGATGTAGTCGCCCAGCTTCATGAGCTTGAGGAGGTCGAAGTAATGCCCGTACACAGGCACCTTCCAGTCTCCGTACTCCCGCGCGAAATAGTCCGGGGTCCATTGGCCGAACGCCGGCCAGTCTTCCATCGCGTCGGTGACAATGACTGGACGGCCGGCCTCTAGGTACCGGGTGACGAACTCCGTTGTCGCTATCCGGCTGACTCGTTCTGCTTTCATCGCGGTTCTTCCTCGAGCTTCACGTAACTGACCGGGGCGACGGACCACGACCGCGGGCTTATGGCGAGCAGCATCAGGAGGTCGCCGCTCCTGAGACCACCGGCTTCGGTCAGCGATGCCAGGCTGAGCAGTACGTCGGCGGAGAAGCAGTGGCCCACGTCAGGCAGCATCGGGCAGTAGATCTTGTCGAGGGGGAACCCGGCGGACATCGCGAGAAATGCTTGAGGCGAGCGGCCGTAGTAGCCGGGAAGCAGGTGCTGGAAATCGTCGCGCGACAGCGACATCGGCCGGATCGATCGCTCGATGGCACTTCTGACCGCCTCCGCAGTCGACTTCGCCACGAGTATCGGCCGCAACTTCGCTGTGCCGATGTCCAGCCTGGAGCTCGACGCCAGCCCCAGGAGATGGAAGCCGGACGCAGGCTTCCAGGAGCTGACCAGGCAGCTCGCGGCTCCATCGCTCAGCACGGTCTGGCCGTTGCCGAGGTAACGTGTTCCCGCCTTGACCCTGTCCGCGGTGACCAGCAGAACCGTCTCCGCCTCGCCTTCCGACAGCAGCGAACGTGCCAGGCGAAGTCCTGGCCCTAGGTTGCCGCAGCCCGAACCTCCTACGACCGTCACCGGAGTGGTGGGCAGGTCCAGCGCCAGCAGCAGATCCCAGGCGTCCGCTGTCACGGATTTGTCGGGGGCGGTGTCGGTGCAGTACACAACAGCGTCGACAGTTTTGTCCCCGAGTCCGGACATGGTCTTGCGTGCGCTGGCCGCGCCCAGTTCAATCGCGGACGAGCGGGTCACCCGGCAGTACGCCAAGCCCTGGGCGACCAGTACCTCCCGCTGCTCCTGGACGGACGCGTCGCCGGCATCGGCAATCGCCGTCTTGTGTCCTAGCTGGTAGCAGATCGAGGACAGGAACACCTCTGAACTGGCCGTTTCGATGAGGTCCATATCGATCACCTTGTCGCAGCTGAGGATCCTGGGGTGTGACGCGGGGGCAAGCCCCCGCGTCACACGTCATGCCTGCCGGTGGAACTACGGGCAGACGCTCTTACGCGGGCAGACGCTCTTACGCGGGCAAACCGACATGGTGGTCACCTCCTTTCGTCGTGTCGCCAGGCACTCGGCTCTGAGTGCTGCTACGGGGCAGGACGGCGGCAGAATGGTGCGCCTCGCCGCTGGCCTACCAGTTCGCCTCCTCAAGGAGGCTGCTCATGGGGCGTTCGGCACCGCTGTCCGCGAGGGTGTGCAGTTGCCGATCGAGCCAGGCCACGATCGCTCGCAGCGATGCGGGGCCAATGTGGTCGGTCATCACCCGGAAGTCGATCGCCAGCTGGTTGCGACCGTGTACCCGGACGTCCATCGTGAGCCCTACCTGCCAGGCGGCAGGCTGGACCCCGACGTCCTCTGGCACGATGGGCGACGTGGCTCCTGGGCGGAACTCGGTATCCGCATCGGGAGCGACGTAGTTGATGATGTTGCTGGACGCGAATTCGTGCCCCCGGCGCTTTCGGGTCAGATCCGCGATGGCGTCCACGTCGTAGCTGCCGTGTCGTAGTGCTCTTTGCCCAGCCCAGTGAACACGCTGGACATATCCGGAGAAGGTCTCATCCGCCGGATGGTCGAACCTCGGCATCGGGACGACCTGGTTCATCGTCGTGACGATCCCGCGCCAGCGTTTGTCGAAGCGATTGGCTGTCATCAGCATCAGCGGCTCGGACTGCGGGATGGGGACGCGGCTCATGACAACCAGGAGGAGCGCAACGACGACACTCTGCGGGCTGCTAGCGGTCAGCCGTGCGACTTCGTTGATGTTCGCCCTCAGCTCCGGATAGCTCAGGGTGGCCGAAATGCGATCCGCGACCACACCGAGGGCTGGCCGCGTAGGACCTTCTGGGGGCGGCAAGGTGTCCATCACCTGTTCCCAGTAGGTGACAGCACCGGACCGGCGCCCGTGCCAGGCGCTGGAACGCTGGAGGAGTGCGAGTTCCCGGGGCTGGAGTGTGTCAGGGGCTGCCTCGGGCGGTCCTGAAGTCAGCAGCTCGAGGAACTGTTCCTTGAGTAACTCCTGGGACCACTGATCGGCCACCATGTGATGCAGGGCGACCGCCAGGTAGTTGAGGCTGCCGGACTGGTCTCGCAGCACAGCACATGACCAGCCTGGGTGAGACTGGAGATCGAAAGGCTCGGCCGCAAGGTGGCGGGCGGCTTCAGTGGCTTCTGGCCACGAGCGCGCATTCGTTTCGATGATCCCTGCTCGCACGGGTTCCGATTCCCTCACGAGCTGCTGCGGAAGGGCGTTGTCCAGGTCAAAGATGGTGCGCAGAGCCTCGTGGCGCCGGGCGAGAGTGGTCAGGGCCAGGTTGACATGATCGATCGTCGTGCTCGGTAACTGCCAGAGGTGGAGTATCTGCACCATCCCTCGTGCCTCTGGGCGGAGGGTCTGCTCGGATCGCAGGAGGGAGAGCTGGCCATAGGTCATCGGTACCCAGGACCCGGTCATCCGGAGCACTCCGCCACGAGCTTCTCGACAACCGTCCACAGAGCCTCAGCGGAGGCGAAGGTTTCCGCGGTGAGTAGCTGGTCGGGGAACGCGATCCCCAGTCCTTCCTCCAGCTCCATCACCAGGCTTACCGTGCCGAGGGAGTCGAGGCCCAGGTCCACGAGGGACGCGGTGGACTCGATCGGGCCCTCGCTGAGCGGGAGATTGCGCTCGAGGATCTCGTTGAATTCGGCCGACGATTGCAGTGCGGGCACCGGTTCCCTCTCATCCCACCGGGCAGGCCGGCGTGTCGTACGGTGATGGCTGACTGACGGTGCTGGGGAATCACATGAGGTCGACCGGCGTGAGCGTCACATCCCGGTCGAGCAGTGTCAGGGTCCCGTTCATCGTCAGGAGGCGGTCGTTGCTGAAGTTCAGGCTCGCGGAGCGCAGATCCCGGAACACCCTCTCCAGGGGAAGCCCGGAGTTCCGCTTGTACCCTCCGAACAGCCCCGCGATCTGGACCAGCTTGTCGGCCGCGCTGAACGTCAGCTCGGACGCGATGACCTTGAGGTTGTTGAGGTGGATCTGAGTAGCTGTGCCGGCCAGTGACGTGCCTGCCCGGCGGTGGGCGAGCACCTCGTCCCTGACCGACCCCAGGTATGAGGCGACGAGCTCGATGTCGATCCTGGCGCGCGCTATCCGCTCGGCCGCCAAGTCCGAAGGGCGGTCCGCCCCCCGGGCCCGCAGCATGGTCAAGACACCGGAGAGCGCGCTGCGCGCCGAACCGAGCCATACTGCGGCCCAAGCGAGATGCCCGGCCGGGATCATGGATTCCACCGCGATCGTCTTGAACTCGCCGGGCGCGCCGATCACCTGGTGGGGCGCAACGGATCCAGACAGCCTCATGCCACCGCTGTCCGTGCCGCGCATGCCGAGGGTGTCCCATGTGCCAAAAGGCTCCAGGCTCAGCTGCTCACGGTCGGCGTAGCAGAGTGTGACGCGATGATCGGCGGCGTCTAGTGATTCGCGCATAGTGATCAGAAACCCGTCGGCATGCATGCCCCCGGTCAGGATCGGGGTCTCGCGCTCTACACGCAGGTCGCCGGTGTTCGCAGTGATGGCAGCCTGGGCGCTGAGCAGATGAGCCGACTTGCCAGGCTCGGTCGTGACAGACGCCAGGTAGACGTCGCCCGCCGCGATGCGGGGTAGCAGCTCCTCGCGTAGCTTGGCCGAACCGAAACGTACGATGCAATCCACCTGCTGGATGTGCATGGCCCAGATCATCGCCGTTGACGCGCAGTTCGCGGCGAGCATGCCAGCGATGGCGATCATATCGCCGAGGTCGCCGCCCGGACCGCCGTACTCAGGCGGGACGAGGAGGCCCATGAGGCCACTGGCCCTGAACTCCTGGAGCGTTGCTACCGGAAAGCTGGCCAGCTGGTCTGTCTTCGCAGCCCTCTCCGCGATCGAAGGCAGGAGCGCCTGCACATGCGCATAGGTGGAGGTCAATGTCGTGGATTGCAGTCCGGGCATGGTGCCGCTCCGTTCGGTCGTCAGGTGCGCTCGGGGATGGCTGTGAGCAGGGTGGCCGCACTGGCGGCGCGCCCTGGGGGCAGCGATAGTCCTCGGCGTCTCAGCGGCGAACGTCGGGCCTTGATTGGGTCGCGAAACTGACCTGGCTGGATCTGGGCATGGCGCGACAGAAATTGTGACGCAGCATTGTCTCTCCCCGTTGGATGCGTCAGTGCAAGGGCATCAGAATGCTTGCCCCGCATAGATCGTCCATCTAACGGCACGACCGGATGGCTGTCAATGCCTGAATCCCGACGAGTGCCAACTTCCTGTTATGGCAGACGACGATGGAGGTGATGGTCCTATGGGGAGCCGGGGGGCGGATCCATCTTGGACGAAGCGGGTTGTCGTTCAGGGATCGGTGTGCATACCATCGGGGCGCACATGGTGTGTGATGTCGGGCTCTGGACCCTGCCGCTGGCGGGCGAGGCCCTCTCGTCCGAGGCTTTGACCTCGGCAAACCACTGTGAAACGGGGATACTGTGAAGATCATCAGCGAGTGTAGACAGTTCCGGTGCTGGAGCCCTGCGGGATCTCCGCAGCCTGCCGAGGGTCACCTGATCGCACCCTGATCCGGGTCAGGCAAGGCTCGGTTCCTGCTTTCTTTCGCCTCACTCTCACGCCGTTTTGACTTTTGGTCACGGCGCTATTTGGTGTGGCTTCATTCCATTCTTGTTGGCATCGAGAAAACCTATTCGTACGGGGCGAGGTGCGGTTTCATGCCAGTTTCATTGTTCAGGCAGGGGTCAGACTCAGGCACGCCTGATGACCTGCAACCGCTCGACGAATTTCGCGGAGAGATCATCGATGCTCTCCCGCGCTACACCGAGCATGGCCCGACCTTCGCGTCGACCTGTTACGTGTGGCCCTCCTCTGAGTGCCCGGTCGGCTGCGGGCACTGCAACTACGCCTCGCCGATGTCGCTGACCCGGCTAACCCGGTACAGCGTGGCCCGGGATCCCGCCCCGGTCATGCGGCTGATGAACGGCATGGGACTGTGGAAGGCCGTGCTGTCCGGCGGGGGCGAGCCGATGGTCGAGCCGGAGTTCTGCGAGCAGTTCGTCAACGAGATCGACTCCCCGAACCTGGAGGAGATCGAGCTCATCACCGCTGCGCACTTCGCAGAGGACGAGAAAGAGATGCGCCGTCGGGTACGCGCACTGGTCACCGCGTGGCGGACCCGCGCAGCCGGCCTGGCCCAGGCGAACTTCACCATCCGGATCAGCCTGGACTGGTTCCACGCCCAGCGGATCGGGGTGGAGCCGGCGGCCAGAGTGATCCGGATGCTGGGCGAGGACGACCTGCGGGACGTCGGCTGCTACATCCGGTCGGTACTGCTGGAGGACGACCTCACGATCGTGAAGCTCGCGGAGTCCCTCGGCGCGACGCTTTCCGAGATGAGTGACTACCAGCAGGAGATCCTCCTGCCCGACGGCCGCACGATCCTTGTGTACTTCAAGAACCTGATCGTCGACGGCCGGATGAACCAGCGGAAGCTGTCCCGCCTGCCGATCAGCCTGCCTACCCAGTCCAGGGCAGACGTCTTCGGTAAGCGGTTCGTGAACGAGGTCGGCAAGCAGGTGCCCGCCCGGACGTACAACGGACCCCAGGTCAAACACCTGGACGGCCTGGCCTGTCTGATCGATGACGACGGCAAGGTGCGGATCCTGGAGGGCAACGATCCCAACCGCTGCGCGGACGTGCGCAAGACGGACGACTGGCAGGAGGCCATCCAGTTCCTCTACGCCGACCCGCTCACCGTCTACCTGGTCGACAACGGGCCGCAGGAGCTGGCGAGCCTGCTGGCAGAGGCTTTCCCGGAGTCAGCACGCCTTGCTGCGGACACCAATCAGCTCTATCACCTCACCGAGTTGCTGCTGGCCAAGCCGGATCGTCGCCTCTACGCGACCTTGAGGGTGCTGGAGACGCATGCCGCGGAGGGGCGTATCTCTGTGGAGCAGGACCTGATGGAACGTGGCTGGGCCATGCTTGCCCAGCAGGGCGTCGATCTCTCGGGGCGGTCCTGAGGTGGCGGAACCACGCCAGCTGCTGATCACCCCGGTGACTGGCCCGCCAGGCGCGGGCAAGACGACAGCTCTGTTGTCCCTGGACCAGCAGCATCCCTGGCTGGCCAGGTTCGGGGTACGCGACTACGGGCTCTATCTGAGTTCGATTGGTGACCCACTGGGCCTCGAGTTGCGGGACACGTTACTGAAGCAGGAACTGCTGTCCAACGAGCTCGTGCTCCGGGAGTTCGTCCATTTCCTGCAGCGCGTTCCGTCCAGCGTCCTCGCGGTGGCAGTCGAGGGATATCCGCGGGATCTCGCGCAGTGCCATGATTTCGCCCAGGCGGTCCAGAGTGCGGGTGCGCGGATGGCGGCCTTCGTCTTCATCGAGGTGCCGGACTCCGTGGCGCGGGCACGCGTTGCCGTCCGCCGGCTCTGCCTGGCCTGTGGCCTGCCGCTGGACCTGGCAGTGACCGGAGCGTGCCTGGACTGTGGCGGGCCCGCAGGGCGGCGGGGCGATGACGACACGAGGAGATTCGAACAACGCTTGGCGGAGTATCGCGAGGTGAGCGCACCCGTACGGGAGCATTTCGCCGAGCGCGGTCACCTGCGGACGGTGGACGGGCAGCAGTCCTCGGCGCAGGTTCGCGAGACGCTGACCGCGTTGCTCTCTGCCGGGCGGAACCTCGAGCCGGAGAAGCGCGCAACGATGGTGAGCGGAGGAAGCCTCGCATGAGCGCCGGAACAGACATGATGGCTGTGCGCAGGGCGGCGCTCGACAGCCTGGCCGCTTTGCCGCTGCCAGCACAGGCTCCGTTCGCCAGGTTCCGGGTCGACCTCGCCGAACACCTGACGCAGGCAGAAGGGGTCCGCGTTCCTGCAAGCCTGGCCAGGGCCGTCGCCGCGCTCCTGATCCGCGATGGAGCTGACCCTGGCCCCGGGGCGGCCATTGTGACCGGAGTCGCCGAGTACTTCGACGTCGAGAACGCTCGGGTCTTTCACGAGGAGCTATTCCGCAGTGTGTGGGAGGTGTTCCGGTGTGAGGGCCTCCAGCGGCCAGCCCCGGCTGGTTTCAAGGTCAAGACCGGCACGATCTCCGACGGTTCGATCCCGCTGGAGCTCTACGGCAGCAGCTGGAGCTTCAAGCAGCTGCACATCGACCGGGACGCGCTCTTGTTCTCCCACCTCTACGGGCCGGTCACCGGCTTCGGGGGAGGTGACCTGCTTCTGGTTGACATCCGGCCCTACATGGCTGGCAGGTCGCTCGGGTTCGAAGATGTCTTCGAGTGGTCCGACGAGGCGACCGAAGGCAGCAAGCCGGTCCTCAGAGCTGAGCACCATGAGGCAGTGTGTGCCGAAGGCGGTGTCGTGCTGCCATCTGTCGGCCCGGATCAGATCGTGTTCGTCAACAATCTGCCCGGAGCTGGCATCCTGCACGGCGTCACCCCTGTCGTGGTGACAGATCCGGGGACGTTCCGCAGGGAGTACCACCGGTGCAGTGCGAAGGAGCTTGCGCCGTGCTGAACTCTGAGGCCGGGCGGGGCACGGCGATTATGGCGACGCTCGGTCCGATTAGCCAGAGCCGATCGTGCATCGAGGGCATGGTACGTGCCGGCCTGGACGTGGTCAGGCTCAGCCTGAGCAGCGGAACAAGGGACTGGCACGCTGCGGTGGCACGGCACGTACGTGAGGCCGCTGCCGCCGCAGGCCGCCCGGTCCAGCTACTCGCGGACCTGCAGGGCCGGAAGAACCGGCTCGGCGTTCTGCCTGGCGGGCGGGCGCAGTGGTCGGACGGGGAGGTCGTCACGCTGACGGTGTCCCGGAGCGAGGCGCACTCCCACCAGACATGGACTCTGTACCCGTGGCTGGTGGATCGGGTGCCCGCAGGAGGAAGGGTCCTCATCGACGACGGCGCCATCGTCCTCGATATCGTCGATGTCAGCCCAGCCGAGGTCAGATGCGTGGTGAGCCAAGGTGGGCTGGTCACGTCAGGGCGAGGGCTGTCGATGCCGGGATCGTCCAATGTGCTGCCTGGCCTTACGGACCGCGACGTGTCGGACCTTCGATTCGCACAGCAGCTCGGGGCCGACATCGTGGCGCTGTCCTTCGCCTGTTCTGCTGCCGACTACCACGAGCTGAGGTCCCTGGCGCCCCACCAGCTGCTGGTCGGCAAGGTCGAGCACCCGCAGGCACTGCGTGAGCTGGAGGACATGGCCGAGGCGTTTGATGGCCTGATGGTCGCGCGGGGAGACCTGGCGGTCGAGATCCCCTTCGAGGACGTGCCCTTCGTGCAGAAGCGGATTGTGGCAGAGTGTGCGCGAAGGCGTAAGTCATCCATTGTGGCTACTCAGCTTCTCCATTCCATGCGGGAGAGCCGGATGCCATCGCGGGCGGAGGTGTCGGATGTAGCCAATGCGGTCCTCGACGGTGCCAGTGCCCTTCTTGTGACCGGCGAGACAGGGTACGGCCTGCATCCGGTGCGTGTGGTGGAGGTGCTCCGCACGGTCATCAGGCGCGCGGAGCTGTATCTGGATCAATCGGGCAAACCAGTAAACGGGGGAACCAGTGTCGGATGACAAAGTCCTCGCGTGGAGTGGTCTGCGCGGACTGCGGCCCGAAGCCAGCCTCCTGCTGGCGTTGTCGCGGCTGCGGCTGACCGAGGCGCAGTGCGAGGAGGTGCACCAGTTCCTTGCGGAAAAAGGCCGTGACCTGGACTGGGGATACTTCCTCGACCAGACCAGCCGCCACGGGGTGTTACCGCTGGTTAGCCGCCATCTGACGCAGCTGAGGCTCGTGCATGACGCCGATGGCCGAACGCTGGCACCGTACCGCTGGATCTACGCGTATGCATATGAGGGAAACAAGCGCCGCAACCTGGCCATCGGAGACGAGTACTCCAAGGTAATCCGGGGTCTCAACAGGCGGGGCATCGAGTACGCGATTCGCAAGGGGCCGGTGCTGACTGAGGGTGTGTATCACGATCTCGGGCTCCGGCGGATGGGTGACCTGGACGTGCTGCTGCGCCCGGAGGCGCTCCCCGAGTTCACCGACATGGCCAGCGAGCTGGGCTACGAGCAAGGGCACCTGTCGCGGAACGCAGAGCGCGTTGTGCCCTTCGACCGGCGGACTCAGCTGACCTGGAAGATCAACCTGGCGAACTCCACGCTGCCGTTCCTCAAGCCCGCCCAGCGCGACGACGTCGAGACCTTCGTCCTTGACCCCTGCTTCGCGCTGTTCCAGCCGAGATCGGGTATCACCGCTGACGTAGGGGACTTCCTGACCCGGGCGGTCAGGACTGTGGCCTTCGGTACGCCGGCGTGGATGCTGGAGCCCGTAGACCAGATCATCGACATGTGCGTGCAGGCCCATGTCGAGGCGACGACGCTCATGTACATCGAGATGGGCAAGGACTTGACCGTGCTGAAGTTCCTTGACCTTGTGGAGTTGCTGCGGAAACAAGACGCTGGCTGCCTGGAGCGGCTGGCGGCCCAGGTTCGGGAGTACGGCTGTGAGGACAGCGTCAGCTACGCGCTGCACCACGCTGCGCTGTTGTATCCGGGCGAGATCGACACGAACCTCCTATCCGAGTTCGTGCCCAGGGATCCCGCCCTCCTGGATACCTACGGGGTCCTGGACGGGGCACCCCAGCGCTGGGACCGTGACTTCGCCGATCGCCTGTTCGGCGCACCCAGGTGGCGTTCGCTGACCTCTCGCAGCACGGTCCCCGGGCCTCGCGCTGTGGTCTGACTGGCGTTGGCGAGAACACTCCGAAAGGGAATATGACCGTGGCATCGGCTGAAGCCCTGATTCCATTGCTCCGTGCGCAGCTGGCTCCGTACCGCCGCCGCATTCTGCTGCTCCTGGCACTACAGGTCGCACAGGGAGCAGCCGTGCTGTACCTGCCGACGCTGAACGCCGACATTGTGGACAACGGGCTGCTCAAGGGCGATACGGGATACATCCTTCGCCTGGGAGGCGCGATGCTCGCGGTAACAGTTGTTCAGGTGGCCTGCACAGTGGGTGCTGTGTGGTGCGGCGCATGGGTTTCGGCTGCGGTCGGCCGGGACCTCCGGACGAAGATCTTCGACCGGGTGCAGACCTACTCCTCAAGGGAGGTCGCGCAGTTCGGCACGTCCTCCCTACTCACCCGCACGACCAACGACGTTCAGCAGGTTCAGTCGCTGGTACTGGCGAGTTTCACGATGCTGGTGCTGGCGCCGATCATGGGCCTTGGCGGGGTAGTCCTGGCGTTCAGCCAGGACGTGCTCCTGGCGCTCGCCCTTCTCGTCGTTGTGCCTGCTCTCGCTGGACTCATGTACCTGATCGTCAGGGCTCTGCAGCCGATCTTCCGGACGATGCAGCGCAGGGTGGACACGGTCAACCGGGTGCTCCGCGAGCAGATCAGCGGGATCAGGGTGATCCGAGCGTTCACCAGGGACGAGTTCGAGGAGCGGCGCTTCGCCGAGGTGAACGGCGGGCTGAGGGATGTGTCGCTTAGGGCCGGTCGCCTGACCAGCCTCATGTTCCCGCTGTCGGCAACCGTGGTGAACCTGTTCAGCGTGCCACTGGTCTGGCTCGGGGCCCTCCGGATCGACGGTGGCTACATGCAAGTCGGCGCACTCACGGCGTTCCTCGGCTATCTCACTGTCATTCTTGTCGCGGTGACCACAGCGACCTTCATGCTCATGATGGTGCCTCGCGCTGAAGTGTGCGCCGAGCGGATCTCCGAGGTGCTCGGCACTGAGTCGAGCCTGATCCCGCCTGCCGACCCCGTGCGCCAGCTACCGGAGCCCGGATATCTGGAACTGGCGGATGTCGAGTTCAGGTATCCAGGCGCTCAGGATCCGATTCTGCGAGGCATCAACCTGGTGGCCCGGCCCGGGCGGACCACCGCTCTGATCGGCTCGACTGGGAGCGGGAAGAGCACCTTGATCGGGCTCGTTCCCCGGCTGGCCGATCCCACCGGCGGTCAGGTACTGGTCGGCGGAGTGGATGTCCGGAACCTGGACCCCGGAGTACTGGCCTCAACGGTTGGCATAGTGCCGCAGGCCCCCCGCCTGTTCGCTGGCACGATCGCCTCCAATCTGAGATTTGGCCGGCCAGAAGCCACCGACACCGAGTTGTGGCGGGCACTGGAGGTCGCGCAGGCCCGGGAGTTCGTCGAAGAGCTCGACGGTGGCCTGTCCGCCCAGGTTTCCCAGGGCGGTACGAACCTGTCGGGTGGTCAGCGCCAGCGCCTGGCCATCGCGAGGGTCCTCATCCGGCGACCTCAGATCTACCTGTTTGACGACTCGTTCTCCGCCCTTGACTACTCGACAGACGCCCGGGTGCGTGCAGCGCTCGCAGCCGAGGTCGCGGAAGCCACCGTCGTGGTGGTCGCCCAGCGGATCAGCACGATCCGAGACGCCGATCAGATCATTGTTCTTGAATCCGGTGAGGTCGTGGCGGCAGGCACCCATGATGATCTGCTGGCGAACAGCTCCGTCTACCGGGAGATAGTTCTCTCTCAGCTCATCGAGGAGGAAGCGTGACGGGCGAGTTCGGCAGCACCGGCCGGAGGCTGCTGGCCAAAGTCCGGGTTCAACGGGCGTTCGCTGCCATGCTCGCGCTCGGCCTGGCAAGTATCACCCTGAACGTGATCGGCCCGCTGCTGCTGGGGCACGCCACGAACCTTGTCGTTGCTGGTGTGCTCGGCCAGCAGACTGAGGCGGGGACTTCCAAAGCCGAGGCGATCGCCAAGCTCGAACGGCAGGGGCACGACGCTCTGGCAGGATTGCTACGGTCCACAGATTTCGTACCTGGGCAGGATATCGACCTGGCGGCCGTGGGCTGGGTGCTGCTGATCGCGCTGCTCACGTACGGCCTGTCGGGGCTGTGCTGGATCGCCCAGGGGCGGCAGGCGACCAAAGCCATCCAGCAGTCCGCCCACCAGCTGAGGGCAGAGGTGCAGGCCAAGCTGAGCCGGCTGCCCTTGTCCTATTTCGACGCGAGCAAGCGCGGCGAGGTGCTCAGCCGGGCGACCAACGACATCGACAACGTGGTGCAGACCCTCCAGCAGACAATGAGCCAGCTGAGCAACTCGCTGCTTCTCATCGCTGGTGTGGTGGCGATGATGTTCTGGATCTCGCCCGTGCTGTCCCTGATCGCGATGATCGCGGTTCCAGGAGCGATTGTCCTCACCACGGTGCTGGGGAAACGGGCCAAGCCTCAGTTCGATCGCCAGTGGAAGGCGATCGGTGAGGTGAACGCGCACGTGGAGGAGGCCTATGCCGGACTCCCTCTGATCCGGGCCTTCGGCCATGTGGAACCCTCGGCGGAGGAGTTCCGCAAGCACAACGAGGCAGCCTTCCAGTCCAGTTACCGGGCACAGCTGTTCAGCGGTGCCATCCAGCCCATGATGAACTTCGTCAACAACATCGGGTACGTGCTGGTAGCCGTCGTTGGCTGCCTGAGGGTGATTTCCGGAACGTTGTCCGTCGGAGACGTGCAGGCGTTCGTGCAGTACTCCCGCCAGCTCAGCGGACCGCTGACGCAGGTGACGAGTCTGACCGGGCTCGTGCAGTCAGGAATCGCTTCTGCCAGGCGGGTTTTCGAGCTGCTTGACGCTTCCGAACTTGAACCGGATGGCAGTGCCACGCTGGCGCCCCAGGCGGTCAAGGGCAGGGTCAGTTTCGAAGCGATCTCCTTCCGGTACGAGCCGGACAGCCCGCTGATCGATGGCCTCTCGCTGGAGGCGCAGCCCGGCCAGACGGTCGCGATCGTCGGCCCGACAGGCGCGGGGAAGACCACGCTGGTCAACCTGCTGATGCGCTTCTACGAACTCACGGGAGGCCGCATCACCCTCGACGGTGTCGACATCGCGAGCCTCTCCCGCCAGCAGCTGCGGTCAGCAGTTGGCATGGTGCTGCAGGAGAGCTGGTTGTTCGGAGGCTCTATCGCCGACAACATCGGGTATGGCCGCGAAGGTGCCAGCCGGGAAGAGATCGAAGAAGCGGCCCGCGCGGCGCATGCCGATCACTTCATCCGCACGCTACCGGACGGGTACGACACGGTCATCGATGACGAGGGGGGCGGGATCAGCGCCGGCGAGCGCCAGCTGATAACCATCGCGCGGGCTTTCCTCGCGGACCCGGCGATTCTCGTGCTCGACGAGGCGACCAGCCTGGTCGACTCCCGGACCGAGGTGCTCGTCCGCGAGGCGATGGACCGGCTGAGCCAGGGGCGGACGAGTTTCGTGATCGCCCACCGACTGTCGACGATCCGTGACGCCGACACGATCCTGGTCATGGAGAACGGAAGCATTGCCGAGCAGGGTACGCATCTCGAATTGCTTTCGGCGGATGGCGCCTATGCCCGGCTGTACAAGGCCCAGTTCGCAGCACCGGCTGTCTAGGCCGGACGACGGGAAAGGAAGAGAGCGTGAAACACGGGGGGCTGGCTAGTCTGCGGCTACATGAGGGGACCGGGCGCCTGGCAGTGGAACGGGCGCTGCGGAATCCGGTTCTGTTTGACATGAGCTGGGCCGGTGTCGCCGCACAGGTGACGCGCCGGGCCGCAGCCGAACCTGACCGGACAGCGGTGCTGGCGGACGACAGGCAGGTGAGCTACCAGGGTCTGTGCCATCGGGCCTGGCAGTTCCGGACGATCCTCCTGGACGCGGGATGCGGTGAGGGTGACCGGGTGGCGGTAGCCGGTGACCGCGGGGTGGACATCATCGCGGCTTTCCTCGCGGTGGAGAGCATCGGTGCCGTCTACCTGCCACTCGATCATGCCTGGCCAGCCGCCAGGATTGCCGGTGTGCTCCGCAGATCGGAGCCCTTTTGTGCGATTGGGCTCCGGGCAACAGGGGCTTGCGCGAGCACGCTTGCGTCAGCCTGCGCCGAGGCCGGGGTTTCCCTGCTCGCCGCACCCGGCAGCGAGGTTCCTCCGTCAGTGCCGGCTGTGCCGCGGTCCCCGGAGCCCGATGAACCGCGCTACGTGATCTACACGTCAGGCAGCACGGGCCAGCCCAAGGGCGCGGTGGCCACCCACCAGGGGATGGTCAATCATCTGCTGTCCATGGTCCGGACTCTCGGCCTCAGTGAGTCGGACACGATCGGGTTCAGCGCCTCACCCGGGTACGTTATCTCCATCTGGCAGATGCTCGCCGCACTGCTGGTCGGAGGCACCGTCGCGGTCGTCTCCGAGGCCGACACGCAGTTCGGGAGGCGCCTGGCCGGATGTCTTGCCCGGACCCAGACAACGGTGGCGGAACTTGTCCCCACGGTGATTGGCTGGCTGGCTGGTGAAGCGAGGAAACACTCAGCTGCCCTCCCCGACCTGCGATGCCTGATCTCGACAGGGGAGAAGCTCGACACGGGGCTGGCAGCCAGGGTGGCAGAGGTCTTCCCCGGTGTGGAGTTGTACAACGCCTACGGGTCGACCGAGTGCTCGGACGACGTGTCCCTGTACCGCTGCCAAGGCACGGACCTGGACCGGCCTCAGATTCCGGTAGGAACTCCTGTCCCCAACGCCGTGCTGTACCTGCTGGTGAACGAGGCGGGAGCGTGGCGCCCGGCTGACGCAGGAGAGACAGGCGAACTCTTTGTCGGCGGGGCCGGCGTCGGCCTGGGGTACCTGGATGATCCAGAACTGACCAGGGAAGCCTTCTTTGCCGACCCCTTCGATCCGGACTCGCCGACCGGGCGGCTCTATCGCACCAGGGATCTCGCCCGATTCGAGAACGGCCTCGCTCACTGCCTGGGCCGAGCCGATCGTCAGGTCAAGATCGCGGGTGTGCGTATCGAACTCGACGAGATCGAGGCCGTACTGACCCAGGTCCCGGGTGTGGAATGGTGCGCAGTGGTCGCAGAACAGCACAACGGTCAGCGGCAGCTGGCTGTCCACTACGTGGCCGAGGCGACCGTCGGGCAGGAAGTGCTCTATGCGGTGGTGCGCGAAAGGCTGCCGGCTGCGATGTTCCCGCGCCGCTGGGCACGGCTCGACTCCCTGCCGCGGAACAGCAGCGGGAAGGTCGACTACCGAGCGCTTGCTGGCCCGGTCCATGCATGACGAGACCTATGCGCCGTTCGCCGACGCTGTGTTGCGCGTGCAGTCCGCCGGTCGGCCGGCGGCTGACATCGTGTCATTCCATGCCCTGCCGTGGTCTCAGGGCCAGAGCGTCCGGGACAGTGGCCGGCTCCGCGACAAGTACTGGCAGATTTTCGGACCGGAGTTCCTTGCCTCCGAGATGACCTACTCCGGGGAGGTGCTGGACACCTTCTTCTATCCGTCAGGCCCGCTGGAGCTCGCCGAGCAGCTGGCCGCCGAGGCTTTCGGCAGCACGCACACGTTCTTCGGAACCTGCGGCACGACCCTGTCCAACCAGGTGGCCGTAGACACCTGGGACGGTGCCGGCCGCCGCTTTCTGGTGGACAGGACAGCGCACCACTCGCTCCACGTCGCGACTGCCCGTGCGAGAGCCTCGGTTGAATACGCGCCCAGCTTGGACGTTCGTCATCCAGTACGCCAGCCACTGCTGGATGTGCCGGGGATGCTCCGGCAGATGCGGGAGGCGGTCCAGGCGGGTGTCCCGTATGACACGGTGGTACTGGCGGGTTCGTCCTACGACGGGGTGCTGTACAACGTGCCCGCGATTCTGGCCGCCTGCCGGGAGGCCTCGCCGGAAACGACGAGCTTCCTGGTAGACGAGGCGTGGTCGGCGATCAACGCTTTCCACGGGGAACTTCGCCAGTTCAGCGGCCTTTCGGCGGCGGCGAACCTGGACATCGGGCGCGAGCGGGCGGGGATTCTGGTCACGCAGTCGGCACACAAGTCGATGAGTGCGGCCAGGCAGGGTTCCTACCTGCATGTTCTCGGAGACGAGCAGCTGGTCGCCTCGGTGCGTACCAGCCTGTACGGACGGCATTCGACCTCACCGAGCATTCCGATTCTGGCTTCTCTGGATCTGGCTCGGGCGCATGCTCAGGCCCAGGGCGAGCGAGCTGTCCGAAGGTCGATCGAACTCGCCCGGTACGTGTGTGAAACCATCGCGGTTGATCCGAAGCTCAAGGCATATTCGACGACCGATCCGTATTCGGCTACCGATCCCGGATGCCAGGGGTACTTCGCGGTGGATCCGACGAAGGTGCGGATCGATTCGACGGGGCTCAACCTCAACGGCGAACAGATGCGGACACGGCTGTTCCGTGACCATCGGATCTACGTGTCGCGCACGCTGCCAGGAGGCTTCCTGCTCAATATTCACATCGGCACAGATCTTCAGCAGGTCGACCGGCTGCTGGACGCGCTGCGTTTCATCGCACGCCGGGTCAATCGGCCCGTGCCCGATTGCCCCGACCATCTGACTGAGGGCAATGTGGACAGGCTCGTGGTTGCCTACCCGCCCGGAGTGCCGCTCGCAGTGCCGGGTGAGGCATGGACTGAACAGCACCAGGATCGCCTCGACACCCTGCGCGGTCAGGGCGGCACGTTTTACACCCTGCCGCTGTCGCCAGGTGGCTGATGGCAGCAGCCACACGAAAAATCGTTCTCAGCGGGAGGGCGCGGTCCCTACGATCACGTCGTGAACGACAACCTGATCAATGTCATTGACGTCGAAGCCACCTGCTGGACCGGTGACCCGCCGCCCGGCCAGGTCAGCGAGATCATCGAGATCGGGCTGTGCGTGGTGGACCTCGCCGCCGGCGAGCGGGTCAGCAAGCGCGGCATCTACGTCCGGCCGGCCAGATCCGAGGTGAGCGCCTTCTGCACGGAGCTGACCGGGATCACGCCGGCCCAGGCAGCCTCTGGTGTGAGCTTCGACGAGGCCTGCGCGCTGCTGCGCACCGAGGCCGACTCGCTGACCCGGCGGTGGGTGAGCTGGGGTGAGTACGACCGGCTCCAGTTCGAACGGCAGTGCCGCGGCCGGGGCACGTACCCCTTCGGGCAGCGGCACATCAACCTGAAGAAACTGTTCACCGAGGCGCACGGCCTGAAGAAGCGGCCGGGGATGTCCCGGGCACTCGGCATCGCGGGCCTGCCGCTGGAGGGCAGGCACCACAGTGGCGCCGACGACGCGTGGAACATCGGCGCCCTGCTGCTCCAGCTCCACACCGCCGGCCACCTGTGAACGAGCGGAGAGGGCAGGATTCGAACCTGCGGGGGTCTTGCGACCCCTCCGGGCCGGAGCCCAGATCCCGATAGGCCACTACGGGGACCTCTCCCAGTTCCTTGCTGTTTTCTTTCTGTACCCAGTCTGGCAGCCGCCCCTGATCGGGCACTGATCCACGGCTGACGAGGCTATGGCCCGGTCAGCCATTCCTCGACCACGCGCTCGGCCTCGCTGGTGAGGACGGCGAGAGCGTCGGGCCCGTTGCGCGCCACGTGCACGGAGACGAACTCGGTACACGTGTCGAGCACCAGATCGGAGAACCCTGGCAGGCCCGCGGCCCACGAGTGGAACGGCGTACCGGGCTCAGGCTGCCAGTTCTGCCGGAGCTGTACGAAGATCGGCGTGTCGCTCAGCACGATCCGCCGGCCGAACTCCGCCTTGACCAGATGGGCGAGGGCCTCCGGCGGCGGGCGCTCGGCGGCCAGGGCGGCGAGCGGCTCGCTGAGCGCGCGGACGGCTCGCCTCAGCGCCCTCGGCTCGGCCAGGGTCTCAGCAATGAGGGCGAGGACGTTGGCGAGCTGGCCGCCGATGTGCGCGGCCTCCAGGATGTCCACATAGGCCAGTTCGTGGCTGCCGGGATCGTCCACGTGGAAGTGGGGGCTGCCGGCGATGGTGCGTATGTAGTCGTCGAACGGCCGCTCGTGGATCTCGGCACTGACCGAGGCGAGGGCCAGCCGCTCGAAGGTGTTCAGGATCGGCGCGTCGAAGATCGGGTGCACCAGCTCACGCGGGCTGTCCGCCCGGACGGAGAGTTTCCGCAGGACGTTGTTCACCCGGGTGATGGGGTGCGGATGGCTCACCGGCGGGACGATGTAGTACGCCTCTTCGTACAGGTGGAGCGCGCCGAGGAACAGGTGCGCGCTCTGCGTGGCGAGGAACTCGCGGGACAGCGGGTTCTCGTCGTCCCACTCGATTTCCATCAGGGCGCGGGCCGCCAGGAGGTCGGCCGCCTCCTCGATGCCGTGCGAGTGGTCGCACTGCCCCGCGCTGACCTCCACGCCGCCGACACCCAGCCGGCGTCCTTCCGCCGCGTGGTGCCCCAGCAGGATGTGGGCTGCCTCGTGGGCGAGGATGAAGTACTGCGCCCGATCGGTGAAGTCGCCAGCGTGCAGGCTCATGGCGGTGGGCAGCAGTACCTGCACCGGGCGGCTCATGCGCCCGTTCCGCCGGATCATCCCGAGGGCCACGCGCAGTGACCTGGCGGCCATCTCCAGCCGGCCCTCCCGCAGGTTTCGCGGGGCTCCAGCCGGGCGCCAGGCCGGATCGGCGGTGCCAGGAGCCGGCAGCGGGTCCCACGCCACGACCATGAGCTTGACCAGGTGGTAGAGGAAGTCGTGGAAGAAGTTGTCGACCACGATCAGGTACTCGTCGCCTGCCCGGGTGCTGAACGCGCCGGGGACGCCGGAGGACAGCGTCTCCACCAGGATCGTGTCCAGCGTCTGGCTTGTGACCGCGTCGGGACGGATCCGGCGGTAGGCCCGGCAGACGGCCTCCCACAGGGAGTGGTTGTACTGGCGGCCGGGATCTCCGATGATCCGGTGGTTGGTGCCTGCGAGGAATTCGGCGAGCTCTGGCCATTCCTCGGGTGCCCACAGGCCCTGGTCGACATGCCTGCGGAGGTTGCCTGCGAGCCGCGACGCGTCGACGGTCTCCGGATGCACCTCCTGCCCCAGGCCCTCGGCCAGCATCGCGAACAGCCGGGCCGCCTCCCCGCTCATGCCGGCCCGCCTCCGCACAGCCTGTTCAGGCCGTACCTGACCAGGAGCGTGGCGACGGTGCACGCGGCCGGGGCTGAGGTGACGGACGCGACCAGGTCGGCGACGGCGGAGATCGTCGTGGCCACGTCGGCCTTGTCGGCTCGGAACGCCGTGATGGCCGGCGCCCCGCACACGGCAGCCCGTAGCCGGCCGAGGTTCGCCGTGAACCAGGCTCGGCCGAACGCCCGGCGTGCGGCCGGGTCCTGCGGGCCGACCCCGAGAGTCAGCTCACGGGACAGCAGCTCGAACAGGCTGTCCTCGTCGAGGTCGATCCGGCTGGCGATCTCGGTGTCCATCATGGCGCAATGATGACACGGAACAGTGATCAACTCCGATGTCCGTCAGGGTCCCTCAGGGGTGGCGTACCTCCGGTGGTGTAGGCCCGCTGACCTTCGCAGGGGGACGTTTTCGCTGCTCAGTGGGCTTAGCGTGCGCGGAAGACCTAACGGAGGAGTCTTTCGTGACCACGCTCGTCCCGGCCTGCTGGCAGGCTGTGCGCCCCCAGACCCCGCAACAGCGATTCCTGTACTGGGCCGGGTGGCTGCTCGTGGCCTCCGGCCTCCCGCACCTCCTGCTGGCCACAGTGGACGGATCATGGGCCGGGCCGGTGTCCTGGCGCAAGCCGGCCATCTTCGGCCTGTCGTTCGGGCTGACCCTGCTGTCGGCGGCCTGGGTACAGCGGGGACTGCCCGAGCGGCGGTGGGGCTGGATACCGGTGGGCCTGCTCGGTGGCGGGTCGGTGTTCGAGGTCGCCCTGATCACCATGCAGGCGTGGCGCGGCGTGCCCTCGCATTTCAACCCCGGCCCCGGGTTCGACGTGATCGTGTGGGGGCTGATGGCGCAGACGGTGTTCGCCGTCGTCCTCGCGCTGATCGTGCAGCTCGTGCGGGTCGCGGTGCAGTTCAGGGGCTCGGCGGCCGCGCGGGCCGGAGCCGCAGCCGGGCTGCTCGTGACGCTCGCCGCCGGCAAGATCGGGGCGGACCTGGCCGCGCTCGGCGAGCAGGTCGTCACGGCCACGGGCGGCGTACCGCACGAGGTGGTCATCGGGACAGAGGGCAGCGGGCGGCTCGCCCACGCCGTGGGCCTGCACGGGTTCCAGGTCCTGGCGGCGCTCGCCATCCTGCTCGAACTCGGGACGTTGACGGCCAGGGGGCGGCTGGGGACGATGCTGCTCGGTATCGCCGGGTACGGGGCGTTGTTCGCCGGGGTGTCGGTCACCGCCTACGCTGGCCGGCCGTGGACCGAGCCGGGCCTGCCGATCGGGGCGCTGAGCGTGGCCGGAGTCGTCGTGCTGCTCGTCGCTGGGGGAGTGACGGTCAGGGCGCTGAGAACCGCCACTCGCCAGGAACACGCGAGTGTGGTGGGCTAGGCGGCATGTTCCGACGGGTACCACGGCAGCTGGGGCTGGCCGGCGGCGCGCTGCTCCTCCTGCTCACCGAGCGGGTGGTCACCGCTGGCGACCTGGCCGGCCGGTGGCCGCTCGCGCTGCTGGTCAGCGTGGCGCTGGCCGGGAGCCTGGGCCTGAGCCGCCGGCTGCCGGTCCTGGCTTACCTGTGCGGCACGGCCGCGCTGCTCGCCGACGTGTGGCTGCTGCCGCCGAGCCTCGTGGCCCCGTACACGAATCTCATGGGGTTGTTCTTCCTCGGCCACTACTCGGCGCGCCGGTGGGCCTGGTGGGGTCCGGTCATCGCGCTGGCGGGCGTGGTGGCCTACTTCGCGCGGTTCGAGGTGATGGCCAGCGCCCCGGCGGGCGTGCTGTTCGTGTGGCTGCTGGCCTGGGCCGCCGGCTACGGGAACGCGCGGCGCAGGGAACAGCTGGAGGCCGAGCGGATCGTGCTCCGCCGCGAGTCGATCTCCGACGAGCGGGCCCGCATCGCCCGCGAGCTCCACGACCTGGTCGGGCACACGCTGAACGTGATGGTCGTGCAGGCCGGAGCGAGCCGCCTGATCCTGGAAACCGATCCCAGCCAGGCCCGCGACCTGCTGCTCAGCGCCGAGCGCACCGGCCGCGAAGCCCTCGACGACCTCGACCGTGTCCTCGGTGTCCTGCGGGCCAGCCCGGACAGCGGCCTGCACCCCGGCCTCGGCGAGCTGCCCCGGCTCGCCCAGCGGATGACCGAGACCGGCCTGGCCGTGACGCTCGACGTCGCCCCCGGCACGGACGGCCTCCCGCACAGCCTCGGCCTGTCGGTGTACCGGATCGTCCAGGAGGCACTCACCAACGCCCTCCGGCACGGCCGGGCCACCACGGCGGCCGTGTCGGTCCGCGACAGCGGGGAACAGCTCGAAGTCGACGTGTCCGACGACGGGCGCGGCCCGCAACCCGGGTACCAGCCGGGCCGTGGCCTGCTCGGCATCACCGAACGCGCGTCGGTCTTCGCCGGCACGGTCGAGCACGGGGGAGGTGAACGGGGCGGGTTCCGGCTGCGCGTGCTGCTCCCGCTGCCGTGACCGCGATCCGGGTACTCCTGGCCGACGACGACTCGCTGATGCGGGCCGGGCTGCGCGCCGTGCTCGGCACAGCCCAGGGGATCGCGGTGACCGGCGAGGCGCGCGACGGGCTGGCGGCAGTCGACAGCTGCCACGAGCTGGTACCGGACGTCGTGCTGATGGACGTGCGGATGCCCGGCGTCGACGGCATCGAGGCCACCCGGCGGATCGTGGCGGCCGGGCTGCCCAGCCGGGTGCTCGTGCTGACCACGTTCCGGCACGACGAGTACGTGTGGGGTGCGCTGCGGGCCGGAGCGAGCGGGTTCCTGCTCAAGCGGTCCTCCCCGGAGCGCCTGATCGACGCGGTGCGGACCGTCGCGGCCGGTGAGGCACTGCTCGACCCGGCCGTCACCCAGGACCTCGTCGAGCACTTCGTCCGCCGCAGCCAGCCGGGGACACCCGGGCCGGGCCAGCTCCTCGCCCGGATCACGCCACGGGAGGCCCAGGTGCTCCGGCTGATCGCGCTCGGCCACTCCAACGACGACATCGCAGCCACGCTCGCCATCGCCGAGTCCACGGCCAAGACGCATGTGAAACGGATCCTCGCCAAGATCGGTGCCAGGGACCGCGCGCAGGCCGTCGTCCTGGCCTACCAGTCAGGCCTCGTCGTACCCGGGTCCTGACCGCCTGCGGGGCGCTGGCGGCCTGGTCCGGACTGGCCAGCCTCCTGCAGAGGATCCCTCCTGGGAAGGGTGTGCCGACTGACTTGGCAGCAACAGTCCGCCTGATCACGAACCGAGGTGCCTGACAGCCCTCGGGTGGCAAACATCGACTTGAGCTGGTCCGCGCCCGTGACCCCGGCTCGGCGCCCGACGTTCCCGATCATGTGGAACGACACCGTTCCCAGCGATGGAAGCCGCGCCGCAAAAGTGAGTGTGTGGCCATCCATAGCGGAGGCCACACACTCGCTCGGATCTGAAAGAAACCGCTACGAGGCGTAGACGCCGAACTCCCAGAACGAGAAGCAGTAGCGGGTGGCCCGTTTGACGCCGTAGAACCGCACCCAGCGTGTGGTGACCGGCTGGAACCGTGCGGTCTCGACGCCGCCGCGTCCGGCGGTGGTCGACCAGGCCGTTTGCCAGGCCTGGCTGGCCTCACTCCACTGCTCGATGCGGTACTCGGACGCGTATGCGGGCTCCCAGTCGATGGTCACCCGGCCGACAGTCTGTTCGGAGCCGAGATCGACATACCACCACTGCCCGTCGTTCCAGGAGCTGGACCACCGGGTGCCGCGGTTGCCGTCGACAGCCTGCGATGGCTGGAAGTTCACGAACGGGTTCCACTCCACCGAACTGGCCGTGGCCGGTTTTCCGCGGGCGAGGTTGGTGCTGAGGCCATGTGCGGCGGTGGCCTCCCAGGTCCTCAGGTACGACTCCGCGCCCCTGGCCATGTCGTTGATGACATCCTGCCCGCCGACCATGCGGACGTCCTCGATCCAGTCCGGGATCAGGCCGTAGTGGGCGGCGCCGTCGACGTTGATGTCCCAGACCCGGTCGCCGGTCTTCTGACGATTCATGAGCGTGGCACCGTCGAAACTGCGATACGGGTAGACGACCGGGTTGGGCGCGCCGGTGCGCGGTCCGGGCCAGCCGCCGACACCGTTCATGTCGGAGCCGAAGCCGTAGCCGACGTTGTACTGGTCACGCAGGGCCTTGTTGCGCTGCCACTCGGCGACGAAGCTCTCCGAGGCGTTGTCGTAGCCGGTGATGAAGCCGCCCAGCTTGTACACCCGCTCAGTCCAGCCCGCGTCCATCCAGCTGTGCGTGGACAGCACGCCCGGGTACTTCTCCGCCTCGAGGATGTCCAGGGTGCGCCCCGCCGCCTTGACGCTCATGTGGTCGATCTCGACCATCATGTGCCGCTCCATCATGCGGCGCAGCGCGTGCTCGCCGAGCCGGGTGAGCCCTCGGGTGTTGCAGCGCTTGGCCGGGTCCTGGGGAATGATCGGGTTGTCCTGCTGCGGACCCGCGCACACCTCGGTGTTCCACGTGGTGGCACAGCAGGAGAACTGGCCGGCCTGGAGGACCTGGCCGATGCTGCCCGAGTCGAAGCGCACGCCGCACAGGCCGTTGTCGAACTTGTGGCACAGGAACATGCTGCGCACGCCGAGCGAGTACAGCTCGCTGATCCCGGCGTCGATCTGCGCTTCGTTGCACTGCGCGACGTCCATGATCATTTTGCAGCCGAAGGGTTCGGAGGTCTCCACCCCGAGGATGACCGCCAGTTTGCCGTCCTTCGCCACCTGGCGGGCCTGCTCCGGGCTGGTGACGATCCGGAAGAAGCCCTTGCCCGGGCCGCCGTAGATACCGTCGATGTAGTCCTGCATCTCCCAGGACTTGCGTGCCTGGAGCCGGATCGCGTCCATCTCGTCGCAGCCGCGGTCCTTCGGCATGATCGGCAGTGCGCACAGGACGCCGTTGGTCACCAGGTCGTTGACCATGACGCGTACCCCGCCGCGCCACGCCCGCTCGATCCAGGCGTAGTAGTTCTGCTGGTGCGTCAGCGACTTGTGGGTCGGCCATTCCTTGAAAGTCGGCCAGCCGACCGGGTCGTGGTGCCCGTCCGGATCGGCGGTGAGGTTCTCGAAGAGGGCGCCCGTGCCGTCGGGGTAGTGCTCGGGGCAGTCCTTCAGCGCGTCGGCGACGCCCGCGGGCGAGAACGCCTTGCCGCAGATCAGCCTGCCGCCGAAGCCCTCGTTGGCGAGAACGTGGTTGTGGCCGTCGACGAAGCCGCGGACCTCCCCGTTCTCGGTGCCGGTGAACGGGGCACCGGTCGCGCCGATCTCGCTGTCGGGACTCGGCCGGTTCGGCGGCTCCCACCAGTTCGGCGCGGCCGACGACGCCGGTGGGGCGCCGACGGTGAGCGCGATGGTGGCCAGCACCGCCACCACGAGTGACAGGACCTTGCGATGCCGTCTCATGTGAACCTCCTGTGCGCGCCCCGCGGTAGGCATTCATCTGGGTGATGGTGACCGCCGGCACATACGCGAGTCAAGCTCATGTTTTTCCCGTGCCGCTCCACGCCGCCGAAGAGCTGCCAGCGGTCCAGGTCAATGGCCTGATTCCGGCGATGCTCCATCAGCCGGCGATCACTCCCCTGTGGAGACCGGCCGGCGAATCGATGGTGTTGATCGCTTGTCCCTCATCCACCAGCGGTGCGCTGCCCTCAGGCGAGGGGCTGCCGCCCGCGTTGACGTGCCGGATGAGTTCGCGCATGTCCACGCGCCCGACCATGTCGCTTCCCTGTCCGTCCGCGCGAACCACGGACTGCGGTACGCGTGTGGCCAGCTCGTGGAGCTGCTGTTCGTCCTGCGGCGACAGAAACCCTGTGTCGCCGTCGAAGACGAAGCCGGCCTCGATGGCGCCCGCGTCGAAACCGTGCATGGTGTTGACCACAAGGCAGGCACGCAGTGTGCCGCTGACTCCGAGAGTGCCCGCCTGGTAGGAACCGTAGACGAGCTGGGCGTCGACATCGCCGGCCAGCACGTTGCCCTCGCTCCACACGGAACGCGCGATCAACGTGCCGGCCACGATGACGTGGGCCGTCTCATCGGCGCTGACCGCCGTCGCGTGAAGGTCTCCGAGGACAATCAGCGCCTCCCCGTTGTACATGTCGACATGGCTACGCCACCTCGCCGCGACGGGAATCGGATCGCCGCGACCGGAGTTGGTGCGGGCGATAGCCGTTTCAGGAGGGGTCATGCGAGCGATTCAGGTTCCGAGGTGGGCGGTCCCGAGGTACTGCCGCTGGTCGATGCTGACCGGCTGGTGCCAGGTCCCGGCCAGGCGGTCGCGGTGTCGCCAGCCTCGATCCTCTGGAGTACAGGCGCTTCGGTCACCGGGCGCGCCGTGTCGCCCAGGTTCACCTTCCGGCACCGCCCAGGCGGCAGTGCTGGCCGGGTCTGGCCTCGGCGAGGCATGGCCCGGGGCCGCTGGGGCGCGCCTGGGTGGTTACCGTAGGTCGTGAGCGAAAACGAGCAGGCCAGGGTGTCCACGTCCCCGATTGGCAGTCACCGGTCCGCAGAGCGGCTGTCGGAGCGCACCGGGCTGCGAGTCAAGCCGAGTGACATCGACGACCTGGTGGCGGCCGGTGTGCTCACCCCGACCGGTGAGCACAGGGGCTTCCCGATCTTCCGGCTGAATGATCTCGACCGGCTCACGAAGGAAGCGATCGCGGAGGTCGTGGAGCGCCGGCAGGCCTGGCGGGCGGAGAGCAAGTCGGCGAGCGGCGCACTGGAGCTGCTGGGCTGGAACAGGGAGGACTTCCAGCGGATCACCGCCGAGAAGGGCATCACGGCTGGCCCGCTCGGCAGGTACGCCCTTGTGGACCTTGAGGCTCTGGCCGCCGAGCCCGTCGACGTCGCCGGCCCGATGGTGACACTCGACGGTGCCGCCGAGCGGCTGGGTGTGCGTCGTCTCGACCTGGATTTCTGCGTCGCGGCTGGCTGGCTCCGTCCGCACATGGAGCGGACCGCCGCCGCAGGCCGGTCGAAGGGCGCGACGGTCGCGGTGCCCATGTTCCTGGTGTCGGACGTCGACGCGCTGCTCACGATCTACGGCGTTGACTGGGCCGAGGTCCGGGCCGCCGGGCCCGGGCTGTCGCCTCTTGCCGAGGCGACCAGGTTCCCGGTGGCCCGGGCCTCGGCGGTCCGTAAGTTCTGTGCGGACTACGCCGACTACTACGGCGTGGAACTGCGGGCGCAGTGGGAGCCGGAGACGGATCTGTGGGTCCTCGACTGGGACCGGGACGCGGCAGGGGAGCCGACGGTCGCGCAGGTGGAGTGGGCGATCGGCCGGCACTCGGTCCAGGACTACTGGACGGACCTCGAACTCCGCGACCGCCCTCGTTGATGGTCGCCGATGTGTGAGCGGATCGCGCGGCAGGGCGGCGCATTCTGTCCTTGAACAGGCGACTACAACCGGGTGGCGATCGGGCCAGGCGCAGTGGTGACAACTGCTGTGCCTCGTACCTGCTCTGCTCAGGCTCCTGCCCAGTTGGCAGCGAGGCCTCGTCGTCCTCTGCGGCGACGCTGGCTACCCCGTTCGAAGCTCGCTGTGGCGGCGGCTCGGCAGTACCAAGGCGCGTGACCGGCGAAGCGATCACAGGAGTTGGTCGGGTGACCGCTGAATCCAGCCCATCGTCCGGTCCATCCCAGCGGCAAACGCCGGGTTGACCTGTGCCATACCCGCGAACCACAGCCCGAACCCCACATGCCGCGTGGCGAGGAAATCGTCCAGGTGCGTGAGATCGGGCGGTTCGCGGCGCTGGCTGTAACCCTCTATGAGCGCCGCACGCAGCTCTTCGTAGTCTGGCCGGTCCCGGTACTCCCACAACGGCACCGCGAGGTCATAGAGCCAGTACCCGAATCCGCAGTCGTCGAAGTCGATCAGCCGCACCACGTCACCGTCGAAGAGTGCGTTCTCGAGGTGCAGATCCGCATGGATCAGCCCGAAGGCGCCCGGCGCCGAACCCAGAGACGCCATGACAGCGCGCATCCGGGACGCGACCTCGCTGAACTGGGTGCGCACGGCCGCCGGTAGCAGGTCCCAGCACCCGGCCGCGGACACGCCACCGTACTCCATCGTGTCGCCGAAGAAGGTTTCCCAGTCCCAGCGCATCCGGGTGAAGCCCTGCGGGGGTACCCATCCCGAAGCGTGCTCATGCAGGCGGGCGAGGACGCCGCCAAGGCGCCGGAAGTGCACGGGACGCGGGTTCGCCGCCCGCATTCTCCCTTCCTGCCAGCCGAGAAGCGAGCAGACCCGGCCGTCGGCGGCGGCCGTCGGCCGCCCGCCGCGGGTGTGGATGGGCTCCGGCACGCTGAGGTCGGTGTCCGCCCGCAACGCGGCCAGCCAGGCCAGCTCCGACCGCACGGCGGCGTGCGAATCGACGCCGGGGCCGTGCCTGTTGGGCCGGTGCACGCGCATCAGGTACCGGCCGCCGCCGGAGTCCACCCGGAACGTGGTGTTCTCGCCGTGCGCGATGAACGTCAGGTGGGGATCGGTGACCGGGTAGTCCGCGAGCGCTCGCACGGCGGTACGCCGGATGCGTGCGACCTGTGCGCGCTTCGACACGAGCTCAGCCATCCGCGCAGCGTATCGACGGTAATGCATCTTATGCCAACGCAATTCGAGCGACCCACGCCGGAAAGCGGGCGAGCAGGCTCATGCTTACCTTTCGAGTAAGCCCAGATGCCCGCCGGTGAACGCCTGCCGAACCGTGCCGCTACGCGAAGCCTGGGCGCCACTAACGGCTTCGCAGCGCTGAGGATCGAGGCTGGCGACACCGTCGGCAACAAGCTGGAGCAGCAGGTGATCCCCTCCTGCCGGCTCACACAGCCCTGCCCGCCGAGGGGGCTCGGCCGCGAGACCGGGCCCCTCCCAGCTCTGCGCTGCTGGAACTCGCCACCGAACTGGTCACCCAGGCTGCCGCCGACGACACCCGCCCGATCCCGGTGCTCCTCGACCTCGCCGACTGGT
This sequence comes from Longispora albida DSM 44784, assembly GCF_000379825.1. GTDB lineage: Bacteria > Actinomycetota > Actinomycetes > Mycobacteriales > Micromonosporaceae > Longispora > Longispora albida. Next base: position 151,856 of record NZ_KB903814.1, on the reverse strand, counting down.
CGGCGTCCCGGATCAAGGTCCGCTGGACGCCGCCGGTCTGGCTGACCCGGCGCGGGTTCCTCCTCGCCTGGCAGAAGCGGCGTGAGGCCAAGGCCGCCTCGGACGAGTTCGTCGGGCTGCTGGTCCGGCAGCTCGAACGCCGGTACCGCATTCCGGAGGCGAGCGGCCGGGCCTGGCTCGCGGCTGGCAGGCTCACGCTGCTGCTCGACGGGCTGGACGAGGTCGCACGCGAGGACCGCGAATGGTGCGTGCACGAGCTGAACCTGCTCCAGCACCAGTTCGAGGTGCCGCAGATGGCGGTGTGCAGCCGGCTCGCCGACTACGAGGCGCTGCGGGCCCGGCTCCGGCTCTACGGCGCGGTCCGGATCAAGCCGCTCAGCAGGGAACAGGTCCTCGGCTTCTTCGCGCTGAGCGGCGACCGGCTGCACGGCGCCGCCGAGGCGCTCGACGGCGACCCCGAGCTGTGGGGGCTGCTCACGTCCCCGCTCAACATCATGACGCTGGCGTACGCCGACCGGGACACCGCGATCCTCGACGCCCCGGGCGAGACGGCGGGGCGCAGGAAGGCACTGTTCGACGCGTACATAGTGGAGGTTCTGGCCCGCCGCCGCACGCCGGCCGGCCGCACCGGGGCGTGGGAGTGCGTGCGTGGCCTGCAACTCCTGGCCTGGTCGGGTGGCGATCCTGGCCATGACCCTGCCGCTGCTGGCCCTGGTCCTGGTGAAGTTCGCCGACGACGAGGGTGCCGGTGCCTACCTGCTGTTCGTCACGGTGCTGGTCCTGCCGCTGTTCACGTTCACCGGCTGGGTGATCTGGGCCGACGGGCCGAGAGGCTGGCTCGTCCTCGCCTGGGCGGCAGGCCTCGGCTTCGGGCTGCTGCTCGGGATCAGCCTCGCGCTCAAGGCCTCGGCCAGCGCGTGGTGGGTCAGGCCGATGAACGGCGTCGGCGTCCGCGCCGTGTTCCTCCTCGCCGTCGCGGCCACCGCCGGGATCACAGCCTCGTTCGTGACGCTGGCGACGGTGCTGGAGACGTGCGGCGGGCTGGCCTTCGGCGTGATCACCGGCATGGTGTTCGGCGACGTGCTGCACCCGGTACTGGTCAGGCCGCTCGCGATGTTCGCCCTCGGGCTGGTCGGCGAGCCCCGGCCGTGGCGGCAGGAGTTCCTCACGTTCGCCGTGGACCGCAGCCTGCTGGCCAGTGTGGACAACGAGTACCGCTTCGTGCACCTGCTGATCCGCGACCACCTGATCCGGTGTGACCCCAGGGCGCTGGCTGGCGCCGTCTGCGACCGTGAGCGGGAACTGGCCGCCCGCTGACCTCCCGCATAGACTCATCGACTTTGGGTGATCAACGGGGGCTGGCGATGAACGGTGACTTCCGCAGACTCTGGGCGGGCACGGCGGTCAGCCAGTTCGGCAGCGCGGTGGGCTCGGTGGCGATGCCGATCGTCGCGGTCACCGAGCTGGGCGCGTCGACGCTGGAAGTATCGGTACTGGCGGCCGTGACAGCGGTGACGGTGCTGGCACTCGCCTTCCCGGTGGGCGGGGCTGTCGAGTTCCGCCGGAAACGGCCGGTGCTGATCGGCTCCGACATCCTCCGTTTCGCCGCACTGCTCAGCGTGCCCGTGGCCGCGTGGGCCGGCGTGCTCAGCTACGTCCAGCTGTGCGTGGTGGCCGCTCTGAACGCTGTCGGTGTGGTCGCGTTCGACGCCGGGGCTCAGGCGCACCTGAAGGACCTGATCCTGCGCCCGGCCCGGGAGCCTGCGGCACTGGCCGGCCAACGGTCGCCGGAGCCCGAGCCGGGCACGGCGGCCGGTCGGCTGGCCGAGGCCAACGGCCGGCTCGAATCGACCCGCTGGGTGAGCGTGTCGGCTGGTTCCGCGCTGGGTGGCGCGCTCGCCGGGTTGTTCACCGTGTTCGGCGCGCTGCTGATCGATGCCCTGTCGTTCCTGGCCAGCGCCGCCGCCGTCCGGTCGATCCGCCGTCCCGAACCGGCACCCCCGGCCCCGGCCACACACGAGTCCCGCTGGGCGACCCTGACCGGTGGGCTGCGCTTCGTCAGCGGTCACCGGGTGCTGCGCCGGCACTTCGCGAGCTGGATCCTGTTCGCCGGCGCCGTCATGATGTCGGCACCACTGATCACTGTGTACTATCTGCGCGAACTGCGCTTCACCCCGCTGGAGTTCGGCCTGGTCATGGCGCTGCCCTCCCTGGCGGGGCTGGCCGGCGCGCGGCTCGCGCCCCGGCTGGCCACCCGGCTCGGCGCGGTCCGGTCGATCTGGTGGACCAGCATGGCGCGCGGACCCTGGCAGTTCCTCATCCCGCTCGCGGTGCCGGGCCGGGCCGGCTGGGTGATGTGCCTGGTGGCCTTCACCGGCGTGCTGTTCTTCGCCGGCATGGTCAACACGTCGATGTCGACATACCGGCAGCTCGCGACGCCCGACGACCTCATGGCCCGGGTGTCGAGCCTGTGGGGCTTCACGCAGTCGGCGGCCCAGCCGGTGTTCATCCTGGCCGGTGGGCTGATGGCGACAGTCCTCCCGGTCCGGGCGGTGCTGCTGGCCGGCGCGGTGCTGTACTGCGCGTCAGCGGTGATCCTGCCCCGCTCGGAGTGAGGTCAGGCCGCTGCCTTCGCGAAGATGATCGCCCCCGGCATGTCGCCGTCCAGCCCCAGCAGCATCGTGGTCTCGACCGTGAACCCGGCCGCACGCAGCCAGGCCGTCACCTGGTCCGGCTGGCGGCGGTGGACGTACACCTTCATCGGGTGGCCGCCGTAACCCTCGGTCTTGAGCCGCGTCTCGTCGCCAGTGTGGAAGCCGGCCAGCAGCGGGGCACCCGGGCGCAGCACCCGGTGGAAGTGGCCGAGCACGCCGGGGACCAGCTCGTCGGGTACGTGGATGAGGGACCAGAAGGCGATCAGGCCCGCGACCGAAGCGTCATCGAGCCGCAGGTCGGTCATGGAACCGGTCTCGAACCGCAGGCCGGGGTGATCGCGCCGCGCCACCTCGATCATCGCGGGGGAGAGGTCGATCCCGAACGCGTCGAGCCCGAGCCCGCGCAGGTGAGCGGTGATGTGCCCCGGGCCGCAGCCGATATCCGCCACGGGACCGTCGCCGCCTGCGCGCACCTGGTCGGCGAACAGCGACAGGGCGGCGAGCATGTACGGCAGCTGGTCGAGGTAGCCGCGCATCTTCTCCGCGTAGCTGGCAGCGACCGTGTCGTACGACGTGCGGGTGTCGGCCAGCCAGTCTCCGGCACTCACGGCTGCGTGTCCCCGGCCAGGGCCGTGATCCGCACGACGGCCGCGGCTCCGTCCACAGTGAACTCTTCGCCCTGGTCGAGGAGCACGGCGTCGTAGCCGTCCATGACGACGATCAGCGCGGGGCCGGCCACCGGGCCGCCTGGCACGAACTCGACGGCAGGCTCATACTGGCCGCGCCGCGTCATCACATTGAAGTCGACCAGGGGGCCGCCGAGCAGCTCGCAGCCGGTGACGGCCTCGCCGGGGAACGCGAACGGCTGGTACCGCTCGCTGATCACCGTCCGCACGCCGTCCACGGTGAGCGCCATCCCCGGGCCGTCCACCACCGTGATCACGCGGTCGATGCCGGGGAACGCCGAGAACGGGCCGCTCGCGGCGACGTCGGCCAGGCTGACCCGCCAGCCGAAGTCGTCCAGCCCCGTACCGTCCGGCCCGCTGGCCACCTCACGGGTCACCCCGCCACCGTTCTTCCAGGGGGTGGCGGGGCGATCGGCAGCAGGCAGAAGTTTCACGGGCAAGAGCCTAATGGGCCGGAGCCCCGGCTACTTCGCGCCTCCCGGTGCCTTCGGGAGGAACTGCACGAGGACGACGACCAGGGCGCTGACCCCGAGGAAGTACACCAGGCTGTCGCTGAACGCCCTGGCGAGGTCGGTGTGCGCGTAGAAGATGACACCAGCCACGGCCACGCCCAGCGCCGCGCCGATCCACACGCTCGTGGTCAGCACACCGGAAGCCGCGCCGGCGTGCTGTGGCTTGAGCCGGGACAGCACGGTCTGGGCGAGCGGGGCGACGGCGAAGCCCATGCCGGCTCCGTCGATCACGAGCGCCGGCAGCAGCCAGGCGATGTTGCCCGTCGTGCCGATCTGGCTGACCGTCACCAGCATCAGCGCCAGCCCGATCACGCGGAGCACGCCACCGAGCGCGATCACCTGCCGGCCGAGCCGCATCGCGACAGCCCGGGCCGCCATCGCCGTGGCCATGTACCCGGCGCCGATCGCCACGAAGATCAGGCCGGCCCCGAGGGCGCCGATGTTGTGCCCGAACTGGACGTACACGGCGAACAGCAGGAAGAACGAGGCCTGGCCCGCGTAGAAGACCACCTGGGTCGCCAGCCCTGCCGTGAAGGCCCGCTCCCGGAACAGCCCCAGGTCGACGAGGGGGAACCCGCCGCGCCTGGTGTATGCGTTCTCGAACACGGCGAAGATGGCGAACAGCGGCAGTGCGGCGGCCAGCAGCAGCCAGGCCCAGGCCGGCCAGCCCTCCTGCCTGCCCTCGATCAGCGGCAGCACGACGGCGACCAGTGCGGCAGTCACCAGGATCATGCCGCCGAAGTCGAGCCGGGGCTTGCCGGGCGCCTGCGACTCCGGGATGAGCCGGGGAGCCAGCGCGAGGGCCGCGATCCCGATCGGCACGTTGATGAGGAAGCAGGCCCGCCAGCCGGAGCCGAAGAGGTCAGCCTGGATCAGCAGGCCGCCGATGAGCTGGCCGAACACGGCCGAGACGCCCTGGACGACGCCGTACACGTTGAAGGCCTTCGCCCGCTGCTCCCCGTCGAACGTCGTGGTGATGATCGACAGGACCTGCGGGGACATCAGCGCGCCCGACAGCCCCTGCACGACCCGCGCCCCGACCAGGAACCCGGGATCCTGGGCCAGCCCGCACGCCGCCGACGACAGCGTGAACAGCACCATGCCGGTCATGAACATCCGCCGGCGGCCGAAGATGTCGCCGAGCCGCCCGCCGATGATCAGGCCCGCCGCGTATGCCAGCGCGTACCCGGCGACGACGAACTGGATCGACGCCGCGCTCGCCTTGAGGTCGCGCTGGATGGACGGCACGGCCACGTTGACGATGAAGAAGTCCAGCACGCTCATGAACGTGGCGGCGAGCAGCACCAGCAGCGTGCCCCGGTAGGGCCGGGCGGTGGCCGGTGCGACGGAGGCGGTCGCGGACGTACTCATGCGCAGGCTCCTCGGATGGCGCGGACCGGCCTGCCGGAGGTTCGGGGGCAGCGTCGGCTGAGTGGGCGGAATGTCGCACCTGGGAGCGTACCGGTAACACCAGTAAAAGCGGAAGACTGGTTTTCGAGACCCGCACACAGCCGGCGTGCGCGGGGAGATCACGACAACGGCGGGTCTACGGTGGATCTTCGCGAGGCCCGGATACCCCGGCGGCCGGCCAGCGCCTGACGCGTTCCGGCGTGGCCGTCCGAGGGTCACCGGTATCGTATGAAGCGACATTTGCTGCGCATCGCCCCCCGCATGGATCGCCGTGATGAGGGGTGGCGTGATGTCCGCAGTGGCGCCGGATTTCCTGGTTCGCAAGCTCGACAAGCGTTTCGACATGCTCGACGCCGATGGCAGCGGCTACCTGGAGGCCGCTGACTTCCAGTCGATCGCCCGCCGGTTCCTGGCCTATTTCTCCGTACCGGACGACAACGAGCGGGCCCAGGCTGTGCTGTCGGCCTACGAGGAACTGTGGACCGCGCTGAGCGGGGCGGACGCCGACGGCGACGGCAGGATCGTGCGGCAGGAGTTCCGTGATCGCCTGCTGTCCGCCGACTTCCAGGAGGGCGACGCGGTCGAGGCGACGTTCGGGAGAGTCGTCGCGGCCTGCAACGTCATCACCGATGTCGACGGTGACGGACTGATCAGCTATCCCGAGTTCCGGCACCTCCCGGGACTGGCCGAGCTGACGGAGGACGAGTGCCGTTCGGCCTTCGGCCGGATGGACCGTGACGGTGACGGCGGCCTGAGCGTCGAGGAGATCAAGCGCGGCGTCGCCGAGTTCTACACCAGCTCGGATCCCGACGCCCCCGGCAACTGGATGTTCGGCAAGGTCTGACCGTGCGGCCGACGACTGTGGCCGGGTACGAAGCGCTGGCCAGAGCGGTGACGCCCCCGGCGGTGTGGGACTACATCACCGGCGGCGCTGGCGGGGAGAGCACACTGCGCGGCAACCTGGCCAGCTTCGCCGGTCTGTGGCTGGCTCCGAGAGTGCTGGCCGATGTCTCGGCGGTCACAGCCGCCACCAGTTTCGCGGGCACTCAGGTGGGCCTGCCGGTAGGGATCGCGCCGCTGGCCTATCACACCATGGTGCATCCGGACGGGGAACTGGCCGTGGCCCGCGCAGCCAGCCGGCACGGGGCACTGATGGTCGTCAGCATGTACGCCGGGCACACGCTGGAAGACATCGCCGTCGCTGCGGGCGGCAGTCCACTGTGGCTGCAGGTTTACCCGCTACGGGACCGGGATCTGGTCGCGGGCCTCGTCGCGCGGGCCCAGGCCGCCGGCTACCGGGGAGTGGTGCTGACCGCCGATTCCCCGGTGCACGGGGTACGGCCACGCGACCGCGCGCACCGGTTCCAGCAGCCGTTCCCTGCGGCGGCGGTCAACCTGGGCGCGCAGTCCCCAGCTGCCGCGCCGACACTGAAACAGCTCCTCGACGCCGGGCTCGACCAGACGACGACCTGGCGGGACCTGGACTGGTACCGGGGACTGAGCTCCCTGCCGCTGATCCTGAAGGGAGTGCTGACCGCCGCCGACGCGGTACGGGCAGCGGATGCGGGTGTGGACGGGGTCATCGTGTCCAACCACGGTGGCCGGCAGCTCGACGCCGCGGTACCCGCGCTGCTGGCACTGCCCGGCATCGCCGCAGCGGTGGCCGGCCGGTGCGACGTGTATGTGGACGGTGGCGTGCGCACCGGTTCCGACGTGGTGAAGGCACTGGCGCTGGGAGCGCGAGGCGTCTTCGCTGGCCGGCCGGTGCTGTGGGCGCTGGCGGCCGGCGGCGAGGACGCGGCGGGACACCTCCTGGAGATGATCAGCGAGGAACTGCTGACCGCGCTCGCGCTGTGCGGATGCTCCGGACCTGACGACCTGGACCGGAGCCTGATCGTGGCGGAGACCGGGACGTGGGCACGGCTGCTCGCCCGGTGATCATCGCCGGGGCGGGGCCCGTCGGCCTGACCACCGCCCTGCTGCTCGCCCGGCACAAGGTGCCGGTGGTCATCCTGGAGGCCCGCACCGGGCCCAACACGGAAGGGTCCCGCGCCATCGCGTTCCAGCGCGACGTGTTCGACATCTTCGACCGGGCCGGCTGCGCGGGGCGGATCCTGGCGCACGCGACGCCGTGGGGGACCGGCCGGACCTACTACCGGGGTCAGGAACTGCGCGCCGTCACATACCCCGATCCCGGCGACAGCCCGTTCCCGCCGTGGGCCAACATCTCCCAGACCGAGGTCGAGGCAGCGCTGCGGGACCGGGCCGCACGGGAACCACTGATCGAGCTGCGCTGGGGCGAGCCGGTGGCCGACGCCACGATCAGCCCGGACGGCGTGCTGGTGGACACCGGCACCCGGGTACTGGCGGGCAGCCACCTGATCGGAGCCGACGGCGCGCACAGCACGGTCCGCGACGTCGCCGGAATCGGCTTCGAAGGCCGGTCTTATCCCGACAGGTTCCTCATCGTCGACCTGCGTGCCGACCTGCCGTTCCCCCGCGAACGCCGCTTCCACTTCGACCCGCCGTTCCACCCGGGACGGCAGGTGCTCATCCACCAGTGCCCGGAAGAGACCTGGCGCGTCGACTGGCAGGTCGAACCCGGCTTCGACCTCGCGGCCGACCGGGCCAGCGGGCGGTTCGACCAGCGGGTCCGCGCCGTGATCGGCGACCGGCCGTACGAGGTGCGGTGGGCCAGCGTCTATCACGTCGAACAGCGCCTGGCACCGTCCTTCGCCCGGGACCGCGTGGTCTTCCTGGCTGGCGACGCCGCGCACCGGTTCATCCCGCACGGTGCCAGGGGCCTGAACTCGGGCCTGCAGGACGCGGACAACCTTGCGTGGAAACTCGCCCTCACCTGGCATGGACAGGCCCCCGCCGCCCTGCTCGACAGCTACCACGCCGAGCGTCACCCTGCGGCGCTGGAGAACCTGCGCGTCACCAACGGCACGCTGCGGTTCCTCATCCCGCAGACCGTGGCCGACCGCCAGCACGCGCACGACACCCTCGAACGCGCACTCACCGACCCCGCCGCCCGCGACGCCGTCAACTCAGGGAACCAGGCGGAACCATACTGGTACCTCCACTCGCCCCTGACCACGCCGCCCGACCACCCCGGTGCCTTCGACGAACGGCCGCTGGCCGCGCGGCCGCCGGTGCCAGGCGTCCTCTGTCCCGATGCCCCGTGCCAGGCGGGAGGCCGCCCCACCCGGCTGCGGCAGCTGATCGGCACAGGTTTCCTCCTGCTGCTGGCCGACCCGGCCCGCCTCACGGAAGCCCGCCACGCGGCCGGCCCCGCGACCCGGGTGCACGCCCTGCCCCACCTCGACGACGACGGCCGGATCGCCGCTCTGCTCTCCGCCACTCCCGGCAGTGCGCACCTCATCCGCCCCGACGGGCACATCGCGGCCGTCCTGCCCACTGCTGACACGGAGCAGATCACGGCCGCCATCCACCGAGCTTGCGGAGCACCTCAGTTCACCGAAAGTGAGGGTCAGCCGGGCCGGTGACCAGCCTGGGCGGCCCCAGGCACCCGGGCAGCGAGGTGGTGTTCGACCGCAGTGGCCGGGAACTCCGCTGCCGGGTTGCCGCCGAACACCTGCCAGTAGAAGTCGTTCATCACCGTCGTCAGTGGCGCGTGCCGCATGATCATCGCGGCGACGTCGTCCGGTACGCCGGTGGGCTCGTGCCCGGCGGCGACCCGCCGCACGTAGGCGTAGCGTTCGGCTGTCGTGGTGCCCGCCGGAGCGCCGACCACCGTCCTGACCAGCCAGTTGACCAGGCACATCGTCACGTACCCCTCGTCGTGCCCGGCGTTGCGGGCCGCGAACTCCCGCTCCGTGGCCGACAGCTCGAAGGCCGGGGAGGTGGCCAGCCCGAGGTCGCCGAACAGCAGCCGGTTGCCGTCGGTGAGCACGTTGCGGAAGTGCGGGTCGAAGTGCAGGAGCCCGCTGGCCCGCATGAACGCGGTACCGGCCAGCAGCTCCCGCTCGACCAGCTGGAGATCGGGCGCGCCGGCCGCCAGCCACTCGTCGAGGTTGTGCGGCACGTACTCCAGGAACAGCGCCACACTCCACGTTGCTCCGGCCAGGGCCTCCAGCCGCCTCCGCACGGCTGGCGACCCGTCCCACAGGCTGGCGACGGCCTCGATGTCAGCGTGCTCCTCCGGGACTGAGGGAGCACCGGGGAGCACACGCCAGTGGTACAGCAGAGGAAAGCTTCTGGTTTTTCCGGCCAGGACCCAGCCGGTCGTCAGCCGGTGCGCAGCCAGCTCGCGCCAGGCGCCGAATCCGGCTCCGCCGACGCCATATTGGCAGTGTGGCGGCAGGCCGAACAGGTTCGCCGTGGACTGGGGGTGGAAGCGTTCCAGGTCGGTGAGCGGGATGCGCTTGACGAACACGGGCACGCCGTCCACGTCGGCGACGCCGGAAGCGCCGCCGATGCCCAGCACGGCCGCGTTCTGGACGAGCAGGCCGAGCTGCTCGTCGCTCGCCGAGGCCAGCGCCTGCGAGATCTTGGTGAAGGACATGCCGTGAAAGGTAGCGCGGGGGCCTGGCCAGGTGACGGCACCAGGCCCCGGCGGTGGCTACACGGAGGGGCGTTTCATCGCGAACTGGTAGTCCACAGTGATCTGTCCATTGTCGTCGACGAGCATGAAGTCCTCGCCGTACGTGTCCACCTCGCCCCGCTCGTCCACCATCACCCAGCCGAACTTGAAGCCGTTGTGGTGCCCGTAGGCGTTGCCCTGGGAGCGGAAGGAGAAACCCTTCTGCGCGTACTCGGCGTGCGCCCGCCCCACCGCGAAGTCGATGTAGTCGCGGCCCTGCACGGCGAAGACCCGGTTGACGTACGTGCCGTCCTCCGCCCAGATCTCGTCAATGATCTTGCGGCGCTCGGCCGGGTCGTCAGCGTTCCACGAGGCGATGTAGCGGTCGGCGAGCCGGTTGTAGTCCATTGCTCGTGTCCTCTCTTCCGGGTGGCCCTGCCCGGCAAATAGGATGATTCACGTGAAACATCCAGCCGCACGGAGCGGGGCCGTACGCGGGTTCAGATGGCCGGCGGCCGGAGCCCGAACTGGTAGCAGGTCTTGATCCGGCCGGCCTCGTCGAGGATCACGAACTCCTCGCCGTAGGTGTCCACCACGCCCTGGGCGTCGGCGAGTACCCAGGTGAACTTGAATCCGTTGTGGTGGCCGTACGCGTCGCCGCAGGTCCGGTAGGACAGGCCCTTCTCCGCGTACTCCGACTGGGCGGTGCCGGCGACCGCGTCGAGCATGTCCCGGCCGTCGGCGACGAACAGCCGGTTGCGGTACGAGCCGTCCTCGGCCCAGATCTCATCGATGATCTTCCGTCGCTCCGCCGGGTCGGCGGTGTTCCACGCCTCGATGTAGCGTGCCGCGATCTGGTTGTAGTTCACGAGTCCTCCTAGAAGTTCCAGGCCGGTGCGGTCTCTGCGGCCCGGAGCAGGTGCCGGGTCAGGTCGGCCGCGATCGGCAGTACCGCGTCGTAGAGGAAGAAGTGCCCGCCGGGGAACTCGGAGTTGCCGAGGAACTCCGGCGTCCGCCCGGCCCAGGAACCCGGCCCGGACCGGTCGTGCAGCGGGTCGTCCCGCCCGCTGTAGCTGACGATCGGGCAGGACACCCGCGCGCCGTCGTCGAGGTACTTCGCGCAGATCTCCAGGTCGGCCCGGACCGGCGGGACAGTCAGGTCGAGCACCTCGGGCGCGTACGCCGCCGGTGGCAGCGAGCCCAGGTTCACGATCCAGTCGACCAGCTCCGGCTGGGGGAGGTTCACCAGTTCCATGCTGGGCATGGTGAACCCCTCCGGTGACCAGCCGGCCGCGCCGAGCAGCACGGGACCCGCACCCGTCTCCTCCTCCAGCCGCACGGCCAGCCGGTAGGCCAGCAGCGCGCCCATCGAGTGGCCGAACAGCGCGTACGGCCGGTGGTCCAGCTCGGACATGAACGCCTCCGCGACCGCCTCGACCAGCGGTTCCATGTCCCGGTGCCGGGGCTCGGAGCCCCGGTTGAACCGGCCGGGCAGCTGCACAGCCTGCATCGACACGTCCGCAGGGAACAGCGGCCGCCACTCTTCGAAGATCGGTGCGCTGCCGCCCGCGTACGGGAACATGAAGAGCCTGATCGTCGCGTCCGGGTCGGGCTCGGTCGGCCAGAACCAGTCCCCGCCGCCCATCACACGTCCGCCGTTTCCTGCACCAGCTGCGTGTCGATGTACTCCGACAGCACCTCCGACGTCGGGTAGTCCAGGGCGACCGAAGCCGGCAGCGGTACCCGGAAGGCCGCCTCCAGCGCGTTCTTCAGCTCGACGGCGACCAGCGAGTCCAGCCCGAGCCGGATGAACTCCGTCGCGGAGTCCACCGACTCCGGGTCGTCGAAGTGCAGCACCGCGGCGACCCGGCCCCGGACGAACTCGTCGATCAGCGCCAGCCGGTCGCGGCGCGGGGCCGCCGTGAGCGCTTCGAGGTCGACGCCCTTGCCGGTGCCGGAGCCGCCCTCGGGCATCATCTTCTGGTACAGGCTGTTGGAGATCGGTTTCGCCGAGATGAACCGGTCCCAGTCGCACTCGCCGACCACTGCCTGTGACCAGTGCCCGGCCAGCAGGCCGCCGAGCGCCCGCATGCCGGCCGCCGGGCTGGTCAGCTTGATGCCTTCCTCTGCCCAGCGCTTGAGCAGCTGGCCGCTGAGCCTGGCCGACATGCCGACCTCGCCCCACGGTCCCCAGTTGATGCTCAGGCCGGGCTGGCCGCTGGCCGCCCGCCACACCAGCAGGTTGTCCAGGTACGCGTTGGCCGCCGAGTAGTTGGCCTGGCCGGGCGTGCCGACCACAGGGGCCGCCGAGGAGTACCCGAGGAAGAACTGGAGTTCAGGGAAGTCCTTGGAAGCCTCGTGGAGGAGCTTGGTGCCGTAGACCTTCGGGCGGAGTACCGCGTCGATGGTGTCCCAGGTCTGGGCCGTGACGGGTGCGTCCAGCAGGATGCCGGCCGAGTGGACGATGCCGCCGAGGGGCCGGCCCGCGGCCTTCACTGCTGCCATGATCCGGGCCACGTCGGCAGGCTCGCCGATGTCACCACTGTGGACGGTGATGGCCGCCTTGCCCTGCAGTGACTCGTACAGGTCCGCCACGTCGGCGGCCGGCTTGCCGCCCCGGCTGACCAGCTCCAGGTGCCTGGCTCCCATCGCGATCAGCTTCTCGGCCGTCACCAGGCCGAGCGCGCCGAGGCCGCCCGTGATCAGGAACGTGTGCTCCGGGTCGAGCCGCACCGGCCTGGGTGCCGGCTCGGGGCTGAAGTCGAGGACGAGCTTGCCGATGTTGGCGCCCCGGCTCAGTACGCCGAATGCTTCTTCGACCTCGTCCAGCCCGTACACCGTGGTCTTGATGGGTGTGAGCTCGCCACGACCGACCTGGGCGACCACTGTGGACAGGATCTCGGCGGTGACCCGCAGCGCGTCCTCCCACGGCAGCTCGCTGAGGTCGAAGTTGTGGTAGGCGACGTCGGGCCGGACCTCGCGGACCTGCTCGGTCGTCCACGCGCCCACCTTGCCCATCTCCACGAACCGGCCGCCCTCGGCGAGGGACCGGATGCCTGCCGGGATGTAGTCCCGGTTCAGGCTGTTGAGGACGATGTCGACACCGCCACCACCCGTGTCGGCGAGCAGCTGGTCGGCGAAGTCCAGGGTCCGCGAGTTGTAGAGGTGGGTGATGCCCTGCTCGCGGAGCAGGTCCCACTTGTGCGGGCTGGCTGTCGCGTAGACCTCGGCGCCGGCGGCCTGGGCGATCTGCACGGCGGCCTGCCCCACGCCACCGGCGGCGGCGTGGATCAGCACCTTGTCGCCTGCCTTGATCCCGGCGAGCGTGTGCAGGGCGTAGTGGGCGGTCACGTACACCGCAGCCAGCCCGGCCGCCTCCGTGAAGCTCACGTTCGCAGGCTTCGGCACGGCGACCGGCGAGGGCACGTTGATCCGGCGGCGCATCGTCCCGAGGTAGTTCAGGATGACCTCGTCGCCGACCCGGTGCGTGGCGCGCGGGCCAGCCGCGACCACGGTGCCCGCCGCCTCGAAGCCCAGCGGCTGCTCGCCGTACTCCTTGAGCATGCCCAGCGCGTTGAGCACGTCCTTGAAGTTGAGGCCGGCCGCGTGCACGGCCACCGTCACCTCGTCACCCTGCGGCTCCGGGTCCTCGGCCGGGGCCAGCCGCAGGTTCGCGAACTGGCCGTACTCCTTGATCGTCAGCGCCTCGTTCTCCGTCGACGGCGCGGCCCCCGGCGCGATCGGCGACAGCCGGCGCACGTGCCGGTGCCCGTCCCGGTACGCGACCTGGAACTCGCCGCCGCCCTTCACCTGCCATTCCTCGGCCAGCAGCGTGGTGTCGCCGTCGGCGGGCAGGTCGACCATCGTGGCCCGGTACGCCGGGAACTCGTTGAGCAGCGTGTGCCCGAAGCCCCACAGGCTCGCGGCGGCGGCAGGCTCCTGGGAGATGTCACCCGGCAGTACCTGCGCGCCCTGCGTGACCAGCCACAGCCGCTGGTCGCGCCCGAAGCCCTCCCGGCCCAGGACCGCCAGGAACTCCAGCAGGTCCTTGTAGTTGCGCTCGCACTCCTCCCGCAGATCCCCGCCCGGTGTCCAGAACCAGCAGACGTCGGTCACCCGGCCCGCGCGCAGCTCGCGTTCGATGTCCGCTGTGGACGGTGTGTGGATGGCCCACTCGATCGGGCGGGTCGACAGGACGCGGCGTTCCTCCGTCGCGCCGGTCAGCGAGCGCTTGATCCAGCGCAGCTCGTGGACCAGGCTCGACCGCTTCGCCGACGCCACCTGCTTCATGCCCAGCCCGCGCAGCTCGAACACCGCCGTGTCGCCCTCGAAGGCCAGCAGGTCGATCGCGATGTCCGCCCACTCCGGCACGGACGGGCTGCGCCGCACGAGCACCCGCAGGCTGTCGGCCTTGGGCCGCTTGAACGCCCGGAACCAGTCGTAGCCGACCGGCAGGTAGCTGTTGCCGTCGTTGCCGATCGCGGCGAAGGCGTGCGCGGCGGCGTCGACCAGGTACGGCGACACGTGTTCGAGGATGCCGACGTCCGCGCCGCGCAGGTCGCCGACGGCGAGGTTGTCGCCGTGCCGGTCGACCGTGCGCATCCGCCGGAACATCGGGCCGTACGCCAGGCCGGCGTCGGCGTAGACGTCGTACGCCGCCTCCGCGTCGAACACCTCGTCCGGCTCGCCCAGCCCCGACCCGAGGACCTTCAGCTCCCGGCCGGCCCTGGTCAGCGAGTCGCCGGGCCGGTCACCGAGCCGGGCGGTGAAGTGCCTGCGCTCGATGCCCTCGACCCGGCTGACGATCTCGACGTCGGAGCCGGAGAGCCGGGTGCGGAGTTCCACCGTCTCGTCGCCGAGGAACAGCGGTTCGAGGATGCGGGCGTCGCGGACCGGGCGGCGTGTGTCGCCGTACACCGCGTCCTGGAGGGCGAGGATCGTCTCCAGGTACCCGGTGCCGGGGAACACGACCTTGCCCATGATGACGTGGTCGGCCAGGTAGCCCGGGTTGTCCGCGCTGATCCGCGCGCTGTACTCCCCGTCGCCGATCTTCGAGCCCAGCAGCGGGTGGTGCACGCTGCCGCTCTTCGCCGAGCCGGCCAGGCCGTGCCTGCGGCCCTTGAGTGGCAGCCAGTAGCGCTTGCGGTCGAACGCGTACGCCGGCAGGGTGATCTTCCGCTGCTCACGGCCCTGGTGGAAGCCGGGCCAGGAGACGGGCAGGCCGGCGGAGTAGTACTGCGCGAGGGCGTCGCGGACGGTCAGCCCCGCCGGGTCGCGCGGGTCCAGGCTGCTCAGCCAGCGGTGGTCCTCGGGCGCGACGCACTGGCGGGCCAGTGCCGTCAGCGCCCGCGACGGGCCGACCTCGATGAACACGTGCCCGCCGCGCTTGTCGACGGTGCGCATGCCCGCCTCGAAGTTGACGGCCTCGCCGATGTGCCGGATCCAGTAGTCCGGAGTGGACAGTTCCGCGAACCTGGCGACCTTGCCCGTCAGGTTCGACACCAGGGTCATCGACGGCTCGGTGAAAACGATGTCGCGGATCTCCTTGCGGAAGTCCTCGAACACCTCGGTCATCAGCGGCGAGTGGAAGGCGTGCGACACCGCTAGCTGCGTGACCTTCAAACCCTTGTCCTGCAAGGCTTTCATCACAGCGGACAGCGAGTCGCGGCCACCGGACACGACACACTGCCGCGGGGAGTTGATGGCGGCGACAGCCAGATCCGTGTACCCGGCCAGCAGCGGCTCCACCTCAGCCACCGGAGCGCTGATGGCCGCCATGCCACCCGGCGCGGTCACCGACTGCATCAGGCGGGCCCGGGCCGCGACCAGCCGCACCGCGTCCTGGAGGCTGAACAGCCCGGCGATCGCCGCCGCCACCACCTCACCGATGCTGTGCCCGATCAGCACGTTCGGCCGCGCGCCCCACGACAGCCACAGCTTCGCCAGCGCGTACTCCAGCGCGAACAGCGCCGGCTGCGTGAACCGCGTCTCGTGGATCTCCTCACCCAGCTCCAGCAGCGACTTCCCGAGGTGCGGGCGGAACAGCTCGTCACACGCGTCGTAGTGCTCGCGGAACACCGGGAACTGCTCGTACAGCGCCCGGCCCATGCCCGGATACTGCGAGCCCTGGCCCGTGAACAGGAACGCGACCTTGCGGATCTTGCCCGGGGCCGCCTTGTCGGCCTGACCGGCGAGCTTGCCGAGCAGCGCGGCCAGCTCCTCGCGGCCGTCGGCCACGCCGGCGAGCCTCAGCGGGAAGTGCGAACGCCCGACGTTGGTGGTGTAGCAGAGGTCTGCGGCACTCACGGCCGGATCGTCCAGGAGCATTTTCTGGTACCGCTCCACGAGCAGCTTCAGCGACCGCTTGCTCTTCGCCGACACCGTGAACACCTGCGGCCCGGCCGCCTCCGGCTGGACCTCCGCCGTGGCCGGAGCCTCCTCGATGACCGCAGAGGCGATACCGCCAGCGAAGCCGAAGCTGTTGACCACGGCCCGGCGGACCGGAGCCTCCCACGGCCGGCACTCCGTCGGCACCGTCACCGGGATCGAGTCCCACGGGATGCGGCCGGACGGGTTGACCAGGTTCAGGTGCGGGTAGAACGTCTCCGCGCGCATCTGGAGCACGGTCTTGATCACGCTGCCGATCCCGGCCACCGGTTCCATGTGCCCGACGTTCGTCTTCAGCGAGGCCACGGTCACCGGGCCGTCCAAGGTGTGCGAGTCGCGGAACACCGCGCTGATCGCGCCCATCTCGATCGGGTCACCCAGCGCCGTACCGGTGCCGTGCGCCTCCACGTACTGGATGTCGGCCGGGTCGAGCTTCGCGTTCGCGATGGCCGAGCGCATCACCCGCTCCTGCGCCGTACCGTTCGGCACGGTCAGGCCGGCGCTCTCCCCGTCCTGGCCGATCGCGGTACCCCGCACGAGAGCCAGGATCCGGTCCCCGTCGCGCTGCGCGTCGGACAGGCGCTTGAGGACGAGCACGCCGCAGCCCTCGGCCCGCACGTACCCGTCGGCCGACTCGTCGAACGTCTTGCACCGGCCGTCCGGCGCGAGCATGTTCGCGTGCGAGAACACCACCAGGATCTTCGGGTGGTGGATCGCGGACACGGCACCGGCCAGCGCGATGTCGCACTGCCCGCTCCGCAGCCCCTCGGCGGCCAGGTGCAGGGCCGTCAGCGAGGAGGCGCAGGCAGTGTCGGTGCTCAGGCTCGGCCCGCGCCAGCCGAGGAAGTAGGACAACCGGCCGGACATCGGGAACGTGGTGATCCCGGCGGCCAGGTGCCCGTCGAGCTCGTCGTAGGGGATCGAGTCGAGTTCGAGCGCGTAGTCGATCGAGCTGGCCCCGATGTACACGCCGCCGTTGCCGTGCCGGAGCGCCGCCGGGTTGATGTTGGCGTTCTCCAGCGCCTCCCACGCCGTCTCCAGCAGGAGCCGCTGCTGCGGGTCGGTGTACTGCGCCTCCAGCGGGGACACACTGAAGAACGGCGCGTCGAACTGGTCGATCTGGTCGAGGAACCCGCACCCGATCGTCTTGATGACACCCTTGGCCTCGGGATCGTCCGAGCTGAACGCCCCGGCATCCCACCGGTCCTCGGGCACCGGCCCGATCCCGGTCCGGCCCTCCCTGAGGAACTCGTCGAATCCGGCCAGGGTCTCGTTCCCGCCGGGGAAACGCAGGCCAGCGCCGACGATCGCGACCGGCTCAGGCTGTCCGTCCACCGCGGACTCCGGCACTGCAGGCATGGCAGACTCCTTCCGCGCCGGGTTCGTCCCGGCGAGGTGCGGGGGCTCGCTGGGCGGCCGGCCTGCCGTGCTGGCGGTGACTCGGCCAGCGCTCATCGCGCCAGGTGCGCCCAGCGAGGAAACAAGGGGGGGAGGAAGGACTAGCAGGGCTTAGCGGCGGCAGCGGCGCTAGCGCGGGAACAGGTCTGTCAGCACCTCGTCGGTGAGGTGCTCGACGAGCCGCTCCACAGTGGGGCTGTTGAAGAGCACGTTCGCGCTGATCGTGCAGCCGAGCAGCGTTTCGAGCTTCTGCTTGATGTCGGCGATCAGCAGCGAGGTGAAGCCGATGTCGAAGAAGCTCTCGTCGAGCGGGAGCTCCTCGTCCGGCGTCATGAGCAGTGTGGCCTTGAACTCGCCGACCACCAGCTCTTCGAGCGCCTCGTACCGTTCGGAGCGCGGGATGCCGTGCAGGCGGGTCAGGGTGGGCGTCATGGTGATCCTTCCGACGGGCTCACCAGTGAGTGAAGCAGCCGGGCCTGACGTCCTCCTGACGTGT
Source organism: Longispora albida DSM 44784 (assembly GCF_000379825.1). Classification (GTDB taxonomy): domain Bacteria; phylum Actinomycetota; class Actinomycetes; order Mycobacteriales; family Micromonosporaceae; genus Longispora; species Longispora albida. The sequence continues at coordinate 133,767 of NZ_KB903814.1, read as the reverse complement.
GACTGATCGTCGCTGACCTCGCGAAATCCCGTCCCGCGACGGTGTCAGGCACTGTTCGCGGCGCGTAAAAAATCCGGGGCCGGTATGCCGGCCCCGGGTCGTTTCGAGTGGGTTACCTGGCGAGCTTGTCCTGGTTGTTCTTGCCCCAGAAGAACCAGGCGAGGCTGCCGACGAAGGGGAACGCGAACGCGACGACGGCCCACAGCACCTTGCCCGCCGTGCTGAGCCGGTCGGCGCGCAGGATGCTGATCAGGGCCGCGATGAACAGCACCAGGCTGCCCAGTGAGCACAGCAGGCCACACGTGCCGGTGAGGAACGCCCAGAAACCATTCTTGTCGTCGTCGACAAGCCCCGCGTAGAGGTCCATAGTTCACGCTAACCCATGCGTACCCGGTCGAATGCGACTTTCTCCGAGTCAGGTCACAGCGGAGCGCTCAACCGAGCCTGCGGATGTGGTCGAGCGCGTCGCTGATGGACGCTGGGGACACGGCGATGCCCCGGCTGAAGGGATGGTCCAGTTCGTACACGACGAGGAGGTTGAGGACGATGACGACGATGATCGAGCCCATCATGACCACGTGGGAGCTCAGCCGCTCGGTGCGGAACAGGAACCCGCAGGACACCGTCGCCGCGCAGCTCGTGATCAGCACGAGCCAGATGATGGGGGAGACGGTCGCGTTGACCAGGGCGAGCCGGGCCTGGCGGGCCGCGACCAGGTCGGCTGTGGCCTGCTGGGCGCTGGCGAGGAACGTGGCCTGGCGGGCGTCGGCCGGCTGGATGTTCTCGACGGCGAGCCGGATGCGCGTCACGGCCGCCCAGCCCTCCGTCGCGTCGACCTTCCCGTCCACCATCCGTGGCCACTCGACGCCGACCACGAGTTCCCCGTAGCGCAGGACGGCCTCCTTGAGCGGCGTACCGGAGGCCGGCGGCAGGGCGTGGGCGGCCCAGTACAGCTCGAGGAGCTGGCTGGCCTCGGTGGACGTCTGCTGCTCCGCGCTGCTGAGCGCCTCGTACTCGAGGATTATGACGAAGGCGAGGATGATCGCGGCGAACGTGCCGGCCACGCCCATGAACGCGGCGGACGCCTCGTTGTGCGAGTCGGTGTCCCGCCGGCGGCGCCGATGGCGGAGGAGCGCGAGCATGGCGGTACAGGCCAGGAAACACGCGACCAGGACAGCGATGATCCAGGCGAAGTGCTGCATAGCAACCATATTGCCGCCGCGTGCCGCTGGCCGGCCGGGACACGCCAGGAATGGCGTGCGCGTTCCACTGTGGGAGCGGTCCACGATGGATGGTGATCGCCCCCGGCCGCCGAGCAGCGGCCGGGGGCGCACGGTGCGTCAGGCGAGGAACTCGTCCACCGCGGCGGCCGTCTCCTTGTACTTCTCCACCTGCGGCAGGTGCCCGCACTCGTCGACCAGGGCGACCTTGCTGCCCGACAGCAGCGTGGAGAACTCCCCGGCGTACCCGGCCGGGGCGATCCGGTCGTCCTTGCCCCACACGACCAGCGCCGGGGCGGTGATCCGGTGCAGGCGGCCGCGCAGGCCACGGTCGGGGATCGGCCAGATGAACTTGCCGGCGCACCCGTTGTTCCACACCCGCTGGGCGATGGCCGCGACCATCTGGGCCGGCTCCTCGGGGAGCTTGAGCGCCGCCTGGGCGATCGGCCCGGCCGGGTCGTGGAAGAACAGCCCGGGCAGCTTCTCCGGCGCCTCGGTCATCCAGCTCGTGACCGGCAGGTCCTCCCGCCACAGCCCGAGCGGCGCGAGCAGGACGAGCTTGGTGGCCAGGCTCGGGTACGCCGCGGCCAGCTCACAGGCGAGCATGCCGCCGAAGGACTGGCCGGCGAGGACAGCCGAGGAGATGTCCAGCTTGCGGGCGACCTCCTCGTACACGAGCACGAGGTCGGACAGCTCGTCGACGGCGTGGATCGCGTACGGGTCACCGGCCGAGGTGCCCGGCAGCTCCGGCGCGTACACCGTGTACTTCTCGGCGAGGTGGGAAACGAACGGGTCGATGGCCAGGCCTGCCGACTGGTGGAAGTACAGCAGCGGCGGGCCGGAGCCGGCGGTCTTGACCCGGACGGACAGCCTGCCGCCCCATACCTCCAGGGTCTGTTCGGTGACGTTCACGGTGTGACCCTCTCCGCTGCCGGGGTGTGGGCCTGGGGCTGGCCGCCGAGGCGTTCCGGCCACCAGTGGTGGGCGAATCCGGAGCCGTCCCACAGCCCGCGCAGGGCCGGTGCGACCTCGGAGGCGAACATCTCGATGTTCGCGAAGGCGTCCTGCCGGGACAGGTTGCCGAAGCTGAGCATGGCGTGCAGGTTGCCGATGCCGTGTTCCTTGCAGAACTCGGTGAGCCGGTCCCTGACGGTCGCCGGGCTGCCGACGATCACGGCGCCGGCGTCGGACAGCTCCTTGAACGTGGCGTTCTTCATCTGCGCCGTCATGCCGAAGTCCGCCGGGTCGGACAGCAGGGCCTGCAGGCCGCGGATGTCGAGCCCGCCGGGGATCAGCAGTTTCTCCGAGGGGATGCTGCCGAGGCCCTTGCGGAAGGCGTACTCCGCCGGTCCGGCGTAGATCCGCTCGGCCTCCGCGTCCGTCGCCGCCACGCCGATCGTCTGGAGGAAACCGACCCGGAACGGGTTGCGCGGCACGCCCAGCGAGTCGGCGATCTCCCAGTACCTGGGGAAGATCCGGCGGGCCGTCAGGTTCGCGCCGCCGAAGCTGAAGTAGTTGAAGCCGAAGCCCCGTTCGAGGGTCAGCTGCATGGTGCGCGGGTTGCCGATGCCCGTGATGAAGACCGGCACGTTGTCCTGGAGGGGACGCGGCCACAGGTTCACCATCGGGTACTGGCTGTGCCGGCCGTTGAACGCGAACGGCTCCTGGTCGCGCCACGCCCGCAGCACGAGCTCGAGGTTCTCGTCGAAGCGGGTGCGGATCTGGATCGGCGGTACGCCGTTGTTGATCGCGGCGTCGTAGCCGAGGCCGACCGGGATGCCAGCCACCAGCCGCCCGCCGCTGATCACGTCGAGCATCGCGTACTCCTCGGCGACCCGGATCGGCTCCCGGGTCTTGCCGAGCGAGCGGCCCATCGGGTAGATCGCGACGTCGAGACCCTCCAGCTCGGTGGCGTACGCGAGCGCGCTGGCCACCAGGTCCGGGTTGGGCATCATGTCGTAGCTGCTCTGCCCGTGCTCGGTGAGCGTGATGCCGTCGAGGCCGGCCCGGGCCGCGTGCAGCAGCTCGTCCATGAAGTCCTTGATCGAGGCGTACACCCCGTCGCGGTTGGCCAGCGAGTACGGCGTGTCGCACACCGAGTTGTGGTGCTGCTCGAAGTCGTCCGGCATGAACCGGTACGGCGCCTGCGCGAAGGCGGTGATCCTCATAGCTGCACCACCGCCACGACGGATTCGCCGCCGACGCTACGGGTGCCGTGGCCCTTGCCCGAGGTGTCCTCGACCAGCACGGTCTCGCCGGGCAGGAAGCGGCGGACCCCGCCGTCGCTGGTGGTGACGGCGAGTTCCCCGCTGACCAGGGTCATGATCTGGCGGCGCGGGGCCGGGTGCAGCGGGCTGTCGTAGCCCGCGGGCAGCAGCAGGAACAGGGACGCCTTGGCCTCCTGCGGCGTCGACACGTACATCGACGGGGCCGGCGGGGCGAAGTTCGCGTCGTGTGCCTCGACGAGCTCGTCGATGAAGTGCGACTCGCCGGCCTCGTCGGTATAGAGCCGGGCGATGGCGATTTTGCGGGATCCCTCGGACATAGTGGCCTCCAGTGAAAGAAACTCCCGCCGCAGCCTCCCAAAGCGTGCTGACGGCACACTGACGCGCGCGGTACCCGAACAGGGCCAATGTGGACGGTCAGTGACTCGTCAGCCGGGCGTCAAGCCGCTCTGTTTGACTTTGCGTACGAAAGCACGCCAGGGAGCTCAAACCACCCGCCCAGGTTGAACCCACCGCCGACTCGGCTGAATGGATGTGCGCGATGACGGGTCCTACTCCGGCCGTGCGGCGACTGCTGGCCCTGCCGGTCTCCGAGCGGCACAGCGCGCTGGAGGCCCTGCTGGTCACCGAGGTCGACCCGGCGGCCCCCGACATCGGCCCCCGGCTGGTGGAGTTGTTCGGCAGGCCGGCGGAGCCGTCCGGGATGGACACCACAGCCGACCTGATGGCGTACCTGGCAGCGGGCCCGCTGCGTGACCTGTTCGCCGAGCCGGTCGTGCCGGCGCCCGTGCGCAGGCCGGCGCTGTGGGACGTCGTGATGCGCAGCGTCGTGCAGTTGTAGACCGAGCAGGTCAGGAAGGGGGCGCGGGCATGGCCGAGGCGGCGGCAGCGAGGCAGGACAGGCGCGATCAGCCGGAGCCGGTGGCGATCGTGGGGATCGGCCTGAGGTTTCCGGGCGGCAACCGCACGCTGGACGGATTCGGTGACTTCCTCGCCGCCGGGCGGTCGGGCATCGGCCCGCTGCCGGTGGAGCGGTGGGCTCCCGGTACCGGGATCTTCGGCACGACGGCCGGCGGGTTCCTCGACCGGATCGACGAGTTCGACGCCGGGTTCTTCAACATCTCGCCGAAGCAGGCGCAGTACATGGACCCGCAGCAGCGGCTCCTGCTGGAGACGGCCTGGGAGGCCCTGGACAACGCCGGGCTGGACAACGCGAAGCTCAAGCACGGGAACGGGGGAGTCTACATTGGAGCCACACCCTTCGACTACACGCTCGAACTGGAGTACCTGTCGTACGCCGAGCTCGACGGCAACCTGTCGACGGGCATAGGCAGCTACCCGCTGTCCGGCCGCCTGTCCTACTTCCTGGGCTGGCGCGGGCCGAGCCTGACGGTCGACACCGCCTGCTCCTCGTCGATCACCGCCCTGCACCAGGCCGTCCAGGGCCTGCGCAACGGCGAGTGCGAGGTCGCGCTGTGCGGGGCAGTGAACGCCCTGCACCATCCGCGGATCTTCACGATCCTCTCCCACGGCCAGGTCCTCTCGCCGGACGGGCGGTGCAAGGCCTTCGACGACGCGGCCGACGGGTACGGCAGGGCCGAGGGCTGTGGCGTGCTCGTCCTCAAGAGGCTGTCCGACGCGCAGCGGGACGGCGACCGGGTGCTCGCGCTCGTCACGGGCACGGCGATCGGGCAGGACGGGGAGAGCGCGGGCCTGACCGCGCCGAACGGTACCGCGCAGGAAGGCGTCATGCGGGCGGCCCTCGCCGACGCCGGGCTGGGCCACGGCGACCTCCAGTACGTGGAGGCGCACGGCACCGGTACCCCGCTCGGCGACCCGATCGAGATGGGCTCGATCGTCTCGGTGTTCGGCGGCGTGACGGTCGGGTCGCTCAAGTCGAACATCGGGCACATGGAACCGGCTGCCGGCCTCGGCGGGATCGTGAAGGTCGTTCTCCAGTTCGCCAACGAGGTCTTCTATCCGCACCTCTACGACAAGCCGTCGAGCCGGATCCCGTGGGACAGCATCCCGGTGCGCATCCCGGTGGAGTGCGAGCCGTGGAAGGCGGACACCCCGCGCCGGGCCGCGGTGAACGCCTTCGGGCTGGCCGGCGCGATCGGCATCGCGATCCTCGAAGAGCCGCCGCGCGTCGCGCCCGCCATCGCCCCGGCCGCCGGAGGCCCACACGTACTCACGCTCTCCGCGAAATCCCGGGAAGCGCTCAAGGCCCAGGCGAGCAGCCTGGCCACCTACCTGGAGGCCCGCCCGGAGCTGGGTCTCGCGGACATCTGCCACACCCGCAACGCCGGCCGCACCCACTTCAAGCACCGCATCGCCGGAGTCGTGAAGGATCGCGCAGACCTCGGACGGCTGCTGTCCCGTGAGGTGGCGGACACCAAGCGCGTCGGCAAGGTCGCGTTCCTGTTCACCGGCTCCGGGTCACAGTACGCGGGCATGGGACGGCCGCTCTTCGAGCAGTTCCCGGTGTTCCGGGAGGCGGCACAGGAGTGTGACCGGCTGTTCGCGCCGCTCATCGGCCGCTCGATCCTCGACGTGATGTGGACGGGTGACGGGCTCGGCGAGACCGTGCACACCCATGCCGCACTGTTCACAGTGGAGTACGCGCTCGCGCAGCTGTGGCTCTCCTGGGGCATCCGGCCGAACGCCCTGATCGGCCACAGCGTCGGCGAGATCGTGGCCGCGACGGTCACCGGGCTGTTCGGCCTGGCCGACGGCATCGCCTTCCTGGTCCGGCGCGCGTGGCTGATCGAGAGCGTGCCGACGCCGGGCGGGATGGCCGCGGTGGCCGCCCCGGTGAGCGAAGTCGCTCCGCTGCTCGACGGCTATCCCGACCTGGCCATCGCAGCCATCAACTCGCCCCACCAGTGCGTGATCTCTGGCGGGGCCGCATCGCTCGCCGAGGTCACGAAGAAGCTGAAGGGCGTCACGCGGCTGCACGTCGCGTCGCCGTTCCACTCGCCACTGCTGAAGGACGCGGCCGACCGGCTGCGCGAGACGCTGGCGGCGGTCGAGTTCGGCGAGCCGCAGTTCACGCTCATCACGCACCTCGAAGGCGACCCGGCCACGCCGGACTACTGGGCCAGGCACCTGGTGGAGGCGGTGAACTTCGAGGCGGGCATGCGCACCGTCGCCGACCGCGGCAAGCACGTCATGATCGAGATCGGGCCGGCCTCCGCGCTGCTGTCGCTCGGCCGCCAGACCGTCACCGATGACGGCCACCGCTGGATTCCGAGCCTGAGCGCGCGCGACACCGACGGCACGGCCATCCGCCGGGCCCTGGCCGAGGTCTACACGGCCGGGCACTCCGTCGACTGGCACGCGGTGCACAAAAGCCTGCCAGGGCACCGGATCGAGCTTCCCGCCTATGCCTTCGACTCCCGCAGGCACTGGCTGCCGCCGGGATCGGGCCAGGCCACCGGGCCAGTCCTGCTGGGTGCCGAGACCTCCAACCACGATTTTGTACGGGAGCACAGCGCGCGACTGACTCGCGGCAATCCCGCGTACCTGGCCGACCATACCGCCCAGGGCCGCGTCTTCATCCCAGCCACCGCGTACGTCGAGTCACTGCTCGAACTGTCGGACGCCGTGCACGGCGAGATCCGCACGATCGAGCAGATCCGGTTCCACGAGGCGCTTTTCGTGGACGAGCAGGTGACTCTGGAAACGCGGGTCGAGGATTCCGCTGTGGAGATCCGCAGCGGGGGCCGGCTGCTCGTGACCGCCCGCCTCGGCGACAAGCCGGAGCACTCGGGCTGGCGGCTTCCGGACGGGGCTCCCGGCCGTGTGCTGTCGGCGGACGAGGTCTACGCGGCGTACGAGGCTGTCGGGCTCGACTACGGCCCGCAGTTCCGCCGGGTGTCCTCAGTGGAGCGGTACGGGCCGGACGTGACGGTCGCCGAGCTGCACGGCCGGGACATCGCCGCGTCGGAGCACATGCCGCCGCCGGTACTGGACGCGGTCACGCACGGGCTCGCGGCACTCGTGGAGCCGGGCGCGACGTACGTGACGGCTGGCATCCACTCGGTCCGGGTGTTCCGGAAGCCACGCGGGGAACGCCTGCGCGCCATGCTGCGGGTCGCCCCGCCCGGCCCGATCGGCGTCGGCTTCACGGCCGACGGGCTGCTGCTCGACGGCGACGACACGATCGCGGAGCTGCACGGGATCAGCTTCCTCCGGGTACGCGCCGCCGCTGCCCTGGCACAAGACAAGCCGCACGTCATAACGGAACCGGGGGAGCGGACCACCCTGGGTGTGGTGCTCGGGGTCCTGGCCGGGCTGCTCCGGATCGACGACCCGGCGCGGATCGACCCGCAGGCGACCTTCCTGGAGCTCGGCGTCGACTCGCTCGTCGCCGCCGACGCCCGCACGGCCCTGGAGACCGCGCTCGGCCAGCCCCTCGAACCCTCCGTCGTCTTCGACCACCCCAGCCCCGAAGCGCTCGCGGCCCACCTGTCGGCCGTCCACAGCAGGAGGTAGCCAGCATGGCGGAAACACTGCAAGACCGTTCTGTGCTGCACGCCAGCACCCGGCCGGACGTGCCAGCGATCGTCTTCGAGGGCAGGGCCACCACCTACGCCCAGCTGCACCTGGCCAGCAACCAGACAGCGCACGCCCTGCTCGCCGAGGGGCTGGGCCGGGGTTCCCGGGTGTGCTTCCTCGGCCGGGAGACCGACTACTACTACGACCTGGCGATCGGCTGCGCGAAGAGCGGCACGGTGCTCGTCCCGATCAACTGGCGGCTGACAGCCGCCGAGGTCGACCACATCCTGCGCGACTCGCAGGCCGAGGTGCTGTTCGTGGAGCCGGAGTTCCGCAAGGTCGCCGACCGGGCGCTCGGTGACCTGCCGACCGTCCGCAAGGTGGTCGACCTCGACGGCGGGGCCGGTTTCGCGGCATGGAAGGCCGGAGCGTCCACTGAGGACCTTCATCCCGGTACGACGACTGACGATCCCGTGGTGCAGATGTACACGAGCGGGACGACGGGGATGCCGAAGGGCGTCGTTCTCGCGCACCGCACGTTCTTCACGTTCATCGCGAACATGCAGCGGCACCACCTCGACTGGATCGACTGGCGGCCCGAGGACCGGAGCCTGAGCCTCTTCCCCGGCCTGCACGCCGGCGGGATGGCGTGGTTCATGCACCAGTTCAACGTCGGCGGCACGAGCATCGTGATGCGGTCCTTCATCGCCGAGGAGGCCGTCAAGCTGATCCACGACGAGGCGGTCACGACGATCTGGGCCGCGCCGGCCATGCTGCACATGCTGCTCGCCGAGCCGGCCGCCAGCCGCGAGCAGTTCGCCTCGCTCCGCAAGATCGTCTACGGCGGGTCGCCGATCACCCGCGAGCTGATGCTCCGCTGCGCGGAGGGTTTCCCGTGCGAGCTGGTCCAGGCCTACGCCTCGGCGGAGACGGGCAGCTTCGTCACCTGCCTGACGGCGGCCGAGCACGTACCGGGTAACCCGAAGCTGGCTTCGGCCGGCCGGGTGATGCCCGGCAACGAGGTGAAGATCGTCGACGAGGACGGCAAGGAACTCCCGCGCGGCGAGATCGGCCGCGTCTGCATCCAGAGCCCGGCCCACTTCATCGAGTACTGGCGGCGGCCCGAAGCCTCCGCCGACATGATCCGCGGCGACTGGCTGTACATGGGCGACTCGGGCTACCTCGACGAGGACGGGTACCTGTTCCTCCGGGACCGGATCAACGACACCATCATCGTGGCCGGCCAGAACATCTACCCGGTCGAGGTCGAGGACCACCTGCGCGCGCACCCGGCAGTGGAGGACGTGGCCGTGTTCGGCGTACCCGACGAGCGGTGGGGCGAGACCGTCCGGGCCGCCGTCGTACTCCGGCCGGGCGGTGAGGCCACGCCTCGCGAGCTGATGAAGTTCCTCCGGGGCAAACTCGCCGACTTCAAGATCCCGACCGGCTACCAGTTCGTGCCGGACCTGCCGAGGAACCCGACGGGCAAGGTGCTCCGCCGGGTGCTGCGCGACGAGTACCAGCCGGCCTGACATGGGCTGGCTGCACCCGTCCGACCCGGACCCCGACGCGCGCGTCCTGCTGTACCTGTTCCACCACAGCGGGGCTGGCGCGACCATGTACGGCGGCTGGCCGGAACTCCTGCCGAGCGACATCGCCTGCCGCCGGGTACAGCTGCCCGGCCGGCAGGAACGGCACGCCGAGCAGCCCTACACCGAGCTCGACCCGCTCGTGACAGAACTCGGCCGCGTCCTGGCGGCCGAGCACGACGGGCGGCCGAGAGTCCTGTTCGGGCACTCGATGGGCGCTCTGCTCGCCTACCGGCTCGCGCTGAGCGCCCGCCCGGTGCCCGCCCTGCTGGCGGTGGCCGGCTGGGCTCCCGCCGGGCTGTCGCCCGGCGACGCCCAGCCTGGTACGGCGGCGCTGCCACCGATTCCCCAGGGCGGGCTGATCGCGCCGGCCATGACCGCCGACACCACGGTGGTCCTCGGCTACCGGGACGACCACGCGAAGCTGGCCTGCCCGGTCGTCGCGTACGCCGGGCGGGACGACCAGCTGTTCACGCCGGCCGCGCACCGGGACTGGGGGAGCCGCGCGGCCTCGTTCCCCGGGGTCACCACGTTCCCCGGCGACCACTTCTTCCTGGCTGGCCAGGCCCCGGCGGTGGTCGCGGACCTGGTCCGGCGGATCCGGGAGGTGACGTGAAACGGGGTGCCCGGTCCTCGTGGTGCCTCGCGCGGAACAGGTGCGCCTGACGGCCGGGTGCTGTGCCGGGCCGGGGGAGATCGTCACTCGTACAACTCGATGTTCTTGAATGTTCCCGCTCTTGATCTGGAGGCGTCATGCAGTCCAACCCGAACACCTTCGCCGAGCGTTACGTCAAGCTCTGGAACGCCACCGACGTGGAGACCCGCAGGCGTGGCGTCGCCGAGCTCTACGCGCCCGACGCGCTCTACGTCTTCTACCGCCGCGACCCGTTCGTCGGCCACGACGCGATCGCCGAGCAGGTCACGTACACGGCGGACATCTACCAGCCGCTGGGCTACGTGTTCAAGCCGGTCTACACGGCGATCGGGCACCACAACCTGATCCGGTTCAGCTGGGTGATGGTGCACGAGCAGAGCCTCGACCCGCAGATGGCCGGGCAGAACGTCGTGGCGCTCGGCGAGGACGGGCGGATCGTGACGGACTACCAGTTCCACGACCGGATCCCGACGGCGTTCGTCTACAACGACGGGTTCGACGAGACGGGCAAGGTGACCCGGCCGGCCAAGCCGACGCTGGTGCAGGCCTCCTGACCACGCTTCAGGGCCGGGCGGTGACCGCCCGGCCCTTCCCTTCTACCCGTTCAGCGGCAGCGGCCCGAAGACGTGGTCCTGCCAGATCACGCGCGAAACCTCTTCCGGGTACGCGATGACCACCGGCTCGACGTCGAGGATCTGCGTGAGACGTGCGCCGGTGTCGTAGGTCGGCCAGCCAGGATCGCCGTTCGCAGCGAACGCCGTCCACGCTCCCCGCACGAACGCGGACAACGCCTCGGCCTCCGCGGATTCACCCTCCCCGATCAGCATCGCCGCCTGGCCACCGCCCAGGTTGCCGAAGACGAGCGGCACGTCGAGTCCGTGACAGGCACCGAGCGCACCACCCATCCCCGGGGCTGGCCAGGTCAGCTCGTACAGGTACGCGCGCCCGCCGCCCCTGGCCTGCGCCTCGGCGAGGTGCAGCGAAGGCATCCGGAACAGCCAGTCGGAGTGCACCAGCTCGTACAGCTCGTCCGGCCCAGCCTCCGGAAACCCCTCCCGGTACGGGCGTGCGCCGCCCGGGGCGAACAGCTCCAGCGCCGTGCCCGCCTGCTCGGCCGTCACCTGCCCGAGCAGCCCCTCGATCGCGGTGAACAACCGCTGTTCCTCGCGGGTGTGGCCGACGACGAGATCGATGCCCCGGGCAGCGCCGGCCGCGAGAGCCTGCCAGGGCGTGACGGGCAGGACGTCGCCGTCGACGACGGGTGCGAACGGGATCGACCTGTGCGCCGGCTGCCCCCAGCGCCCGGCCCACTGACCGATCTTCGCGGTGACCGCGTCCCCGGCAGCGGCGAGCCGGGCCGGGTCCACTGCCGACAACCCGGCCACTGTGGGCTCTGCGCCCAGCTCGGCAGCGCAGGCGGCGGTGACGTCGGCGGCGAGTTCCGGCGTGAAGTACGTACCCGGCACGCTCTGCGCGACAGCCCGCTGGAAGAGCCCGGCCGCGCGGGGCATCGCCAGCAGCGCCGCGATCGAACCAGCGCCCGCCGACTCGCCGAAGACCGTGACCCGCCCGGGGTCGCCGCCGAAGGCCCGGATGTTGTCCCGCACCCACTCCAGCGCGGCGACCTGGTCGAGCAGGCCCCGGTTCGCGGGCGCGCCCTGAATCTGCGCGAACCCCTCGACGCCCACCCGGTAGTTGAAGGTGACCACGACGACCCCGCCATCCCGCGCGAGCCGCCCGCCGTCGTACTCCGGAAGCCCGGACATGCCGATCACGTACGCGCCGCCGTGGATCCACACCATGACCGGCAGCCCGGCGTCAGGATCCTGAGCCGGAGACCACACGTTGATCGTCAGCCAGTCAGCGCCCTCCGGCAGCGCGTCCATGCCGAACACGCTGGCCTGCGGAGGCGGCGGGCCGAACGTGCCGGCGTCGCGCACTCCGCTCCAGCTCCCGGCCGGTTCCGGCGCCGCGAACCGCAGCGCTCCGACCGGCGGCTCGGCGAAAGGAACGCCCCGGAAGACCGCCAGGCCCGCCTCCCGCCTGCCGCGCACCACCCCGGCCGCCACGCGGGCTTCGGGCTCGGCTCCGGACAGTCCGGCAACGGTCATCGCTGACTCCTTCTCGCGGCGGGCCGGGCGCGGATCGCTGCTCCGGCCGGGAACACAGCCGATTGTTCCGGCCGCGTCACCACACCCGCCAGCACATTTGCCGATTACGCTCACACCCAAGCCACCCCAAAACTCCGAAATGCCCATAGTGGAACGGAGAACCGTGTGACTGTCCTGAGAAGAGCGCTCGCCGCGGCGCTGGCCGCGTCCGCCCTGCTGTTGTGGGCCGCGGCCCCCGCGCTGGCAGGCCAGGCCGAGGCGATGCCCGCCCCGCCGTCCGCCGAGAAGGTCCGCGCCGAGCTGAACACGCTCCGCGTCGAGGACCCGCACCCGATGACCGGGTACTCGCGGGCGCTGTTCCCGCACTGGGTCAAGCAGGACGGCACCTGCGACACCCGCGAGGTCGTGCTGGCCAGGGACGGGCTCGGCGTCACCCAGGACAGCGAGTGCCGGGCGGTGGAAGGCAGCTGGTACAGCGAGTACGACGGCAGGGTGCTCGGCTCCGCCGGCGTCGTCGACATCGACCACATGGTGCCGCTCGCCAACGCGTGGCGCTCCGGTGCCGACACGTGGACGACGGCCGAGCGCCGCGTGTTCGCCAACGACCTCGTCCACTCGCAGCTGATCGCGGTGTCCGCGTCGTCCAACCGGGCGAAGGGCGACCAGTCGCCGGACCAGTGGAAGCCACCACTGTGGACGTACTGGTGCGGATACGCCCGCGCGTGGGGCCACATCAAGTACGTCTACGACCTCGCGGTCACCGAGACCGAGAAGGAAGCCGTGCTCCAGATGCTCGGCACCTGCACCGAGTAACTCAGTCGACCGAGGCGAGAGCCGGGCTGGCCTGCGCGGGTGCCCCACCCGCGGCCCGCCTGGCTCGCACGGTGGCCACCGCCACCAGCCCCGCCGCCACCACGATCGCCACGACCAGCGGCTCATTGGGCACGTTGAGCATCTTGAGCCCGCTCGCGAGCAGCACCACGGCCAGCAGCGCCCGCAGGGTCGTCCCGTTGGCCCGCGACGAGTACCGCGCCCCGGCCCACACGCCGGGAATCGAGCCGGCCAGCAGCGACAGGGTCAGTTCGAGGTGGAAGTCGCCGAACAGCAGGTGCCCGGTCGCTGCGGCGGCCACGAGCGGCACGGCCTGCACCAGGTCCGTCCCGACCAGCTTGCTCGCGGCCAGCGCCGGGTACACGAGCAGCAGCGCCACCACCACGAGCGAGCCGGACCCGACCGAGGTCATGCCGACGACCAGCCCGCCCACGACGCCGATCAGCACCGTCCGCACCGGGCGGACCACGATCTCGCCGCCGTCGGCAGCGGTACGCCGGGACTGGAGCCACTGCTTCACGCCGATCAGGGCCGCGGCGAGCACCAGCGTGATCCCGAGAGCCATCTTGACGACGAGCTGGGTGTCGGCCCCGCCGAGCGCCCGGGTCACGGCGACCCCGGCGAAGGCGGCAGGCACGCTACCCGCGCACAGCCACCCGACGAGCGGCCAGGAGACCGTCTTCCGCCGGATGTGCACGGCCCCGCCGACCGGCTTCATCAGCGCGCTGACCACCAGGTCGTTGGACACCGCCGTCAGCGGCGGCACGCCGAAGAAGAGGACGAGCACCGGCGTCATCAGAGCGCCGCCGCCCATGCCGGTGAGGCCGACGACGAGGCCGACCACCAGGCCGGCCGCAGCCACCGTCCAGTCAATCACCGGCCAATTCTCTACTCAACCAGTAGGGAAAATCAAGAGTTACCCGCCGGCCTGGCCGGCCTAGTAGTAGTTGCTTGGACTACTACGCCCATGTAGCGTGTGCCCATGTGATCGACCGCCTCACTGAGCTGGGCTTCTCCTCACAGGAGGCCCGCGTCTACGTCGCGCTGCTGGAGCAGCCCCTCGCCACCGGGTACGAGGTGGCCAAGCACGCCGGCATGCCCCGGGCGAACGTGTACCAGGTCCTGGGCACGCTGGCTGACCGTGGCGTCGTCACCAGCGCCACCCAGGAGGGCCCCGCCCGGTACGTGGCCTGCCCGCCCGCCGACGTCCTCGGCCGGATCAAGCAGCAGACCGCCGAGCGGGCCGACAGCCTGATAGCCGACCTGAGCGCGATCGCGGCCCCCGAGGAACAGGCCGCGTACACACTCCGCGACCGCGACGCCGTGACCAGCCAGGTCCTCACCCTGGTAGCGGAGGCCCGGCGGCGCGTCGCCCTGTGCCTGACGGCCAGCGACCTGACCTGGCTGGCCGGCCCGCTGCGCGCGGCGTCGGAGGCCGGCTGCCAGGTCGTGGTGAACGTGTCCGGCGACGAGTCCTCAGACCTTGCGTTCGCGGAGGTCTACCGGCACGAGCCCGCAGCCCGCAGCGTCGGCGGCCACGTGCTCACCCTGGCCACGGACCACACCACCGCCCTGGTCGCGTCGTTCGACGAGCCGGTCGGCGCTGTCTACACCCGTCATCCGGCGCTCGTGTGGGTCGTGGAGAAGCTCATCCGCGACGAGACCTACATGGCGGCCATCTACGAGCGGCTCGGCCCGCAGCTCGAAGCGGAGTTCGGCCCGCACCTCGTCCAGCTCCGGGCCCGCCTGCTCCCGCCGGAACAGGCCCGGCAGCTCATCTCGATCGTCGGGTTCGGCGCGGGCGGCGAGGGGATCGCCGCCCTCCTGGACCCGGCGGCGACAACCCCTGGTACCGGCCCGGTGCCGGCCACCCCCGAGAAAGGCCACCAGTGAGCGCCATCATCGTCGTCGATGCCCTGTGGGGCGACTCCGGCAAGGGCAAGACAACGGCCCACCTCGCCAGGAAGCACAACGCGGACCTCACGGTGCGCGCCGGGGTCGGCACCAACGCCGGAGCCAGCGTCACCCTGGAGGACGGCACGCTCGTCAAGGCCCGCCAGCTGCCCACCGGCTGGCTCAACCCGGGTACCAGGGTCGCCGTCGGCTCCGGCGTCCTGGTCGACCCGCAGGTCCTGGCGGGGGAGATCGAGCGGTTCGGCCTGGCCGGCCGGGCGTTCGTCGACGGGCGCTGCGCCGTGATCACCCCCGAGCACATCCGGGCCGAGCAGGCCGACGCTCACCTCGCCGGGCTGATCGGCTCGACCTGTACCGGCAACGGCCACGCCCGCGCCGACTTCATCCTCCGCCGCGCGCAGCAGGCCCGGGACCTCCCCGAGCTCGCCCCGTACGTCATGGACGTCGCCCGTGAGGTCAACACCGTGGCGGCCGCCGAGGGGAAGACCGCGATCGTCGAGGGCTCGCAGGGCACGATGCTGTCCCTGGCCTTCAGCCCCGACTACCCCTACACCACGTCGGACAACTGCACGGCCGCCGCCGCGATGGACGACGTGGGCCTCAACTGGCGGCTGGCCACCGACGTCGTCATGGTCGTCAAGGCCATGCCCACGCGGGTCGGCCAGGGCCCGCTGCCCCACGAGATGACCGAGGCGGAGGCCGTGGCGCGCGGCATCGCTGAGTACGGGGTCGTCACCGGGCGGGCGCGGCGCAAGGCGGAGAGCATCGACTTCGCGCTCCTGGAGTACGCGGCGATGCTCAACGGGCCGACCCAGATCGCCCTCACGTTCTGCGACCACTACGAGCCGGGGATGCGCGGCGCCCGCGACTCCGGCGCCATCACGCCCCGCGTGCGGGACCTCATCCGCCAGGTCGAGGAGGCAGCCGGCGCGCCAGTGACCTTCCTGGACACCGGCCATCGCCTCGGCGACGTCATCGACCTGGCGCCGGTGCCGGCCTGAGCGGCCCGCCCCGCTGTGCGGCTGACGGGAAGCGCCCAGGCTCGCGCTCTGGGCGCTCCTGCGCTGACCGGCCACACCGGTACGCGGCGGATGGCCGGCATTCTCCGCCCGCCGCTCAGCCACGCGGCCCGGGCTGTGTGCGGCAGCCCGGAGCACTGAGCTGCAAACCGCGAACCGTGGGGGGCTGCCGGTTACCGCTCGCGCCGGAACTCCGCCGGTGTCCGCCCCATCCGGCGGCGGAAGGCCCGGCGGAGTGCCCGCGCGTCGCTGTAGCCGGTGCGCGCCGCGATGGCCTCTGTGCTCAGATCCGTGCCCCGGAGCAGGCCAGCCGCCTGTTCGCAGCGCGCGGCCTCAAGCTCGGACCGCCAGTTCGTGCCTTTCTCTGCGAGCCGCCGCTGCATGCTCCGCCCGCTCACGGTCAGCCGCCGGGCGACGGAGTCCAGGGTGCAGTCCCCGCTGGACAGGGCGGCCAGCAGCTCGCAGCGGAACTTCTCCAGCCAGCACGGTGCGAGGCGGGCGGTCAGGCTGGCCAGTTCCGCGTACCGCCGCAGCATCGCGGCCATGTGCGGATCGGCGCCGGGGAGCGGGCTGTCCATGCTCTCCTCGGCGAGCTGCTGGTGCCGGGGCGGGGCCGGGTGCTGCACGAGGCTCCACCGCCGGGTCATCGAAGCTGCCGGTACCCGGACAAGCCCGGAGTCCGGGCCGGTCGCGGAGAGAGCCGGTGCGGTCAGCCCCGGCAGTCGCCCGAACTCGGCCGCCTCCACTCCGTAGAGCCAGGCGGCGTGCAGCACGACCCGGGCCAGCAGGCCGGACACGGTATCGCTGATCATGCGGCGACTGTAGAAGCTGACGGCTGAAGTTCCCTGTACGGCGGCATGAGTCCTGTTGCCAGCGCGCCGCGCGGCCATAACGTCAGGGCGTGACCTGACCCGCAGCCGCAGGGCTGCTGGCCTGGAACGCGGGATCCGGCAGGGCGCCGGGCGGCCGGAGATGGGACGGTGGCCGGCCGGCTGGCTGATCACAGGCGGGTGACGATCAGCTGCCCGGCGCCGGGTCTCGCACCCGGCCGCCCCTTCCCGGTTGCCCAGCTGGCTCGCTAACGCATCGCCATCTGGTGTTCCATCCGCATCAGGAGCGGATCGTGGTCCAGGATGGCCTTCTCGTACCTGCGCAGCACCGGCGAGGGCTCGACCCCCAGCTCCTCGGCGAGCCGGTAGCGGAGCTGCCGGTACACGGTGAGCGCGTCGATCTGCCGCCCGGAACGGTAGAGCGCGACCATCAGCAGGCTGCAGAAGTGCTCCTGCATCGCGTTCTGCGCGACCAGCTCGGTCAGCTCCGGGATGATCCGGGTGTGGCCGCCGGTCTTGAGCTCCAGGTCGTAGAGCAGCTCGAGTGCCGTGGTCCGCGCCTCGGCGTACTTGATGGCTGCGGTCTGGCACACCGGGCCGCCGGCCAGGCCGCCGAAGATCGGGCCCCGCCACAGTGCCAGGGCCTCACGCAGCTCGGCGATGTCGCGGTGCAGGTCGGTGCCGGCCCGGTTGCGGATGGCCTCGACGGTGCGGAGGAACGACCACGCGTCCAGCTCGCTCCAGTGCACGTTCAGCCGGTATCCGGAGGCTGTCGTGGTCAGCCTCGGCTCCCTGCGGTCGGGCTCCAGCTTCGCCAGTGTCCTGCGGAGCCGGGACACCTGGGCCTGGAGCGCGTTCTCCATCTTGGACGGCGGGGTGGTGCCCCACAGCTCCTCGGCGAGCGCGTCGATCGTGACGAGCTTGTCGCCGGCCGCGAGGAACGTGGCGAGCAGTGTCTGGCGCATCGTCCCCGCCGGGCGGACGATGCTGTCCTGTGGTCCGCGGATCTCCATCGATCCGAGGACGAGATAGTTCAACATCGGGGCACCTGGCCCTGCGATCCGGTCGTTGCGATCAAGTCATGCGGCACTTCGGCGGCCTCCTGTTCAGCGGTGCGACATACGGGCGGTAGCGGACACGCTCGGAGGGGCTGGGGCATCCGTCGTTGATCACACGATTACTGACATCGCACGTGATCACGGCCGGATGCTATTGATCACTTACTTCTCAGCCTCCGGCGGATAGAAGTGTGAAAACGACTCAGGTGCACCGGGGGATACTCCCATACCCCACATGAGACATTCAATACGTTCGTACAGTCTCCGAATGCCGTTTCACCCGATAGAACAGGCATGGATTGTCTACAATGGACGGCGATAAAATGCCGGGGCGCCCGCAGCCCGGATCGCCCGCTGACCAGGGGCCCCGTACACGCTCGCAGCCCCCGGGGCGTCCTGCGCCCGGGAGCTGCGAAGCGGGTCCGGCCCTGCCGGTGATCCCAGTCCTGTCACGTTCCCGACGCGGCCAGCGCGGCGGCCAGCGCGCCCCGGATCGCGGCGACCGTGCGGTCCACATCGGACGGCCCCGTCCGCCAGGAGGCCACGGAGATCCGCATCGCGCCCTGACCCCGCCACGCCGTCCCGCCGAACCAGCACTCGCCGCCGGCCTGCAACCGCGCGATCACGTCCTTCGTCAGCGCGTCGGAGCCGCCGAAGCGGACCATCACCTGGTTCAGGACGACCTCGTTGAGGATCTCCACACCGTCCACTGTGGCCAGCTGGCCGGCGAACCGGCGGGCCATCGCGCACGACCGGTCGATCTGCGCCGCGACCCCGGACCGGCCGAGCGTCCGCAGCGCCGCCCACACGGGCAGGCTCCGCGCCCGCCGGGAGAAGTCGGTGACCCACTCGATCGGGTCGCGCTTGTCTGCGGTGCCGTCCGGCAGGTACTCGGCCCTGGTGTTCAGCATCGCCGCCTGGTGCGCCGCCGCGTGCCGGACGAACACGAGCCCGCAGTCGTAGGGCACGTTGAGCCACTTGTGCGCGTCGGTGGCCCACGAGTCGGCCCGTTCGATCCCGGCCACCAGCGGGCGCAACGCGGGACTGGCAGCCGCCCACAGCCCGAACGCCCCGTCGACGTGTACCCACGCGCCGTGCCGGTGCGCGATGTCCGTCAGCTCGCCGACCGGGTCGATCGCGCCGGAGTTCACGTCGCCGATCTGGGTACACACGATCAGCGGCCCATCGCCGCCTTCGAGGGCCCGCTCCAGCTCGGCCGGGATCATCCGGCCCTGCTCGTCGGCGGGGACCACGATCGTGCCACCCGTACCGAAACCCAGGTACCGCAGTGCCAGATCGATGGTCAGGTGCCGCTGCGCACCCACGACGATCCGCACCCTCGGCGCCCCGGCCAGCCCGTCGCGCTCGACGTCCCAGCCTGCCTGGGCCAGCACGTGGTGGCGTGCTGAGGCCAGCGCGACCACGTGGGCCATCGCGCAGCCGGTCGGGAAGCCCGCCGACACGCCCTCCGGCAGCCCGAACAGCTCGGCCAGCCAGCGGCCGGTGACCTGCTCGGCGGTGGCGACGGCCGGGCCGAGGTCGTAGACCCCGCTGTTCTGGTCCCAGGCTGACGTGATCCAGTCGGCGGCGATCGCCACCGGCAGCGTCCCGCCGACGACGAAGCCGTGGTACCGGGGGCCGGAGCTGGCGACAACGCCGCCCTCCGCGGCGGCCCGGCCCAGCAGCTCGATCGTCTCGGCCGCCGGGCTCGGGCCCTCCGGCAGCGGCCCGCCGAGCAGCTTGGCCATCGCCTGCGGGGTGGTGTCCGGGCCGACCGGCCGTTCGGCGAGGCCCGTCAGGTAGCCGATCGCCTGCCGCGCCGCGAGATTCAGCACATCCGTATCGACATCACTCATTCTCTCACCGTATGCCCGTCCGGCTGATCCCGTGCTGACCTCGTCAAAACCCGGGTCAGGTCGGAGTCAGGCCCTGGTCAGGCCGCGTTGCCATGCTCGTCTGTGACTTCCCCAGCCCGTCAGCGGCTTCCCCAGCAGAGAGGCAGAGGCGATGCTGCGTTCACTCACCGTGGCCCGCGAGGCCTGCGAGCGCTTCCACCCCGGCCTGCTGGCCGCGCTCGAGGACCTCACCCTCACCGAGCGCGAGGCCGAGGGCAGCCCCGTGATCGAGATCTACCGGCGGCACAACGGCCCCGGCCTGCTCGTCCCGGCCTCGTACGCCGGCGGTGAGGCCAGCCCGCTCGAAGCCGTCCGGGTGCAGCGCGCCCTGTCGGCCCTGTCGCCGTCGCTCGGCATCGCCACGGCCATGCACCACTTCACGGTCGCGATGCTCTTCGCGCTCGCCGAGACCGCCGACCGGCTGACCCCGGCCCAGGTCAAGGTGCTGTCCGGCATCGCGGCCGACGGGCTGCTGCTCGCCTCCGGCTGGGCGGAGGGCCGCACCGACCAGAACATCCTGCTGCCCTCGGTGACCGCAGAGCTGACGCCGGAGGGGTACCGGGTCAACGGTTCCAAGAAGCCGTGCAGCCTCTCGTCGGCGATGGACGTCCTGACGGCGAGCGTTGCCGTGACCGACGCCGACGGCAACGGCGCTCTGGCCCTGCTGCTCATCCCCGGCAACTCGCCTGGCATCACCACCCGGCCGTTCTGGGCGAGCCCGGTACTGGCCGCCGCCCAGAGCCACGAGGTGCTGCTCGACAACGTCCTCGTCCCGGAGGAACTGGCCATCACCAGCACCCCGGACGACGCCGACCGGCTCGACGACCTCCAGCAGTCCGGCTTCCTCTGGTTCGAGCTGCTGGCCTCGGCTACCTACACCGGGGCGGCGTCCACGCTGGTCAACGCGGTCTTCGAGGCGGGAAGGGGCGACGCGCAGTCCCGCGCGGCCCTGGCGACGAAGCTCGACGCAGCCATCGCGCTCCTCGAAGGCACCGCGCGGGCGGTGGAGGCCGGGCTGAGCGGGGACGAGGCGGTGGCCTCGGTGCTCGTCGCCCGCTACGCCGGGCAGGACCTGCTGGCCGCGACGGTGGACCTCGCCGCGGAGATGCTCGGGGGCATCGCGTTCATCAAGTCCTTCGACGTGGCCTACCTGGCCTCGGCCGTCCGGGCCCTGGCCTTCCACCCGCCGTCGCGGGCCAGCGTGGCCACGCAGCTCGACGAGTACTTCCAGGGTCAGCAGCTCAGGCTCCAGTAACACCCAAGCCCCCAGCAAGCCAAGGAGTGTCCGTCATGGACCAGCTCAACCCCTACGAGTCGCCGGTCACGTTCAAGCTGCACCGCGCCGAGTACCTGGTGGCCTTCGCCCTGTCGATCATCCTGATCATCGTGCACTTCACCGAGATCAGGTGGATCCCGTTCATCCTGCTGTTCGCGTGGATCGACCTGGTCGGCTACATCCCCGGCGCGATCGCGTTCCGCAGGAGCCCCGACGGCCGGATCTCCAAGACGTACTACGTGCTCTACAACTTCGCGCACAGCCTGATCACGCAGATGGCCGTCATCGGCCTGTGGCTGTACTTCGTCGGGCCCGAGTGGGCACTGCTGGCCATCCCGTTCCACGTGCTCGGCGACCGCGGCCTGTTCGGCAACTTCCTCAAGCCCTTCGGCCAGACCTTCGAGCCGATGCCGAACCCGATGTACCAGCAGCTCGCCGAGCGCCTGCGCTCCCGCTCCGACGCCGTCACCCGGGTGCCGGCCCCGCTCGCCGAGGACGTCCCAGCGGACGTGAAGGCGTGACCAGCGGCACGGCCGGGGCCCTCGCCACCGTCGAGCTTCTCGTCGGGCTCG
Organism: Longispora albida DSM 44784; assembly: GCF_000379825.1. Classification (GTDB taxonomy): domain Bacteria; phylum Actinomycetota; class Actinomycetes; order Mycobacteriales; family Micromonosporaceae; genus Longispora; species Longispora albida. Next base: position 112,072 of record NZ_KB903814.1, on the reverse strand, counting down.
GCGAGGGCTCCGGGGCGCTGTCCACTCCGGACGGTGACGCGGCCCGCCGCGCGCTGCGCCGGATGGCCTCGGGCGTGACCGTCCTGACGATCAGCGAGGACGGGCTGCGGCACGGGGCGACGGTCAGCGCCCTCGTGCCGGTGTCCCGCGAGCCGCTGCTGGTGGCCGCCTGCCTGACCTCCGGGTCCTCGCTGGCCGGGATGGTCAAGCGCGCCCGGCTGTTCTCCGTGAACGTGCTGGCCAGCGGGCAGGGCGACCTGGCGTACCGGTTCGCAGACCCGCGCCGCCGGCCCGGTGACGCCCAGTTCGGCGCGGAGCGCTGGACCACCGACCAGGTGACCGGGGCCCCGCTGCTCGGCGGCTGCCTGGCCCACCTGTCCTGCCGGGCCACCGACTGGTTCCCTGCCGGGGACCACGACCTGATCATCGCCGAGGTGCTGGGGGGCAACCCCGGCGCCGGCCTGCCACTGCTCACCTTCGCCGGACGGCTGCACACCTGAGACCAAGGAGAGATCATGACGAAAGTACCTGCCGAAGCCGACTGGGACGCCGCACCCGGCCTGCTCGACGGCGCGGCCAACCTGGAACTGACCGTCGCGCAGTGTGACCTGTCGTACTGGTTCTCCGCCGTAGCCCAGGGCACGCTCAAGGGCCGCCCCGACGGGTACTCCGGCGAACTGTCCACCCCGGACTACATGCGCGAGCCCGGCCCGCTGCGTGAGGCGCTGACCCTGGAGCTGGTGTACCGCTCGCTCGACGAGGAGGCCGCCACCAAGGTACTGGCCGACTACGTCGCGATGGCCCCGGACATCCCGGAGCTGGAGTTCTTCTCGACCCAGCTCATGGACGAGGCCCGCCACCACATGATCTTCCGGAACCACCTGCTCAACCTCGGCCACCCGGCCGAGGGGCTGATGGACTGGATCCGGCAGACCGGTGCCGAGTACAAGAAGAAGGTCCTGACCCCTGTCCAGGAGTTCGCGACGCAGATCGTCCGCACCGAGGGCGACTTCGTCGGCGGCGTCGTCGCCTTCGCCATCATCATCGAGGGCGTGCTCGCCGCCTCGACCGAGCTGAGCGAGCTGAAGTGGGGCGTGCTGGACCCGGCGGCCGGCGAGATCGCCCGGGGCGCGGCCATCGACGAGATCCGGCACCTGGCCGTCGGTTCCTCCTATGTCCGCCAGCACCTCATCGACCACCCCGAGGACCGGCCGCACGTGCTCGACGTGCTGCGCCGTGGCCGCGAGCTGTGGGGGACGATCGAGGACGCCGAGTTCGTCATGACCCGCGAGCAGCTGTTCCAGGAGGGCATGCAGGCCCACAAGGAACTGCTCAAGGACTACGAGCTGTTCCCGGGCAAGCGCCTGATCGACACCACGCCCGAGGACCGCTGGGCGATCGCCGCGCAGTGGAACGACGAGCTCGCCGACGCCCGGCTGGCCTACATGGGCATCCCGGAAGCGATCGAGTTCCTGCGGGCGTCGGCGCCGCGGATCCTCTGATGACCGCCACCACCCGGCCGGCCGCCGCGCAGCACGCGCGGCGCCCGGCCCTCACCGCCCCCAAGGTCGTCTTCCTGGTCGTGGCCGCTGCCGCGCCGCTGGCCGCGATGGTCGGTACCGTGCCGCTGGCCTTCGCGATCGGCAACGGGGCCGGCGTCCCGGCGACGTTCGTCCTGGCCGGGCTGACGCTGCTCTGCTTCTCCGTCGGCTACGCCGCGATGAGCCGCCGGATCGTCAACACCGGCGGCTTCTACACCTACATCGCGCGTGGCCTCGGCCGCGCCCCGGCGCTGTCCGGCGGCCTGGTCGCCGTCCTGGCCTACAACGCCATCACCGTCGGCCTGGCCGGGGCACTCGGCTACTTCGTGCACCTCGTCGCCGCCTCGCACGGCCTCGACCTGCCCTGGCAGCTCTGGTCGGCACTCGGCATCGCCCTGATGGCCGTCCTCGGCTACCGGCAGATCGATCTCAGCGCGCGGCTGCTGGCCGTCGTGATGATCGCCGAGACCGGGATCCTGCTGGCTCTGGTCGCCGCCGTCTTCCTGGACAAGGGGGCTGCGACCTTCCCGGCCGCCGCCATGAACCCTGGCACCGTCGCGGGCCCCGGCCTGGGTGTCGCGCTGATGTTCGCTCTGGTGTCCTATGTGGGCTTCGAGTCTGCCGCGCTCTACGGCGAGGAAACAAGAAGTCCACATCGGACGGTACCGCTGGCGACATACGCCTCCGTCGTCCTCATCTCCGGCTTCTACCTCCTCGTGAGCTGGGCCGCCGTCGGCGCGGTCGGTACCGGCGCACTCCAGGAGCGGTCAGCGAGGGAACTCGGTGACCTGTTCTTCCACCTCGGCGACGAGTTCCTCGGGTCGGCGGCCACGACCGTCATGCAGGTCCTCCTGTGCCTCAGCCTGTTCGGGTCGATGCTCGCGCTGCACAACGCCGCCAACCGGTACATGTACGCGCTCGGCCGCGAACGCGTGCTCCCGCCGTGGCTCGGCTCGCTGCACCCCAGGCACAACGCGCCACACCGGGCCAGCATGGTGCAGGTCTCGGTCACCGTGGCCGTGTGCGCCGTGTTCTGGGCTGCTGGGCTGCACCCGTACACCAACCTGGCGACCACGATGCTCGGGCTCGGCACGCTCGGCATCGTCCTGCTCCAGGCTGGCGCCGCGCTGTCGGTGATCGGGTTCTTCCGCGGCCACCCCGACCGGCACTGGTGGCGGACCGTGCTCGCCCCGCTCCTGGCGCTGGCTGGCCTGATCGGCGCGACTGTCCTGCTGATCAGCAACTTCTCCGTCGTCACGGGTACGGACTCGGCGATCGTCAACCTGACGCCGTGGCTGTACGTGGTGGCGCTCGCCGCCGGGCTCGGGTACGCGTGGTGGCTGCGGTCGGCCCGCCCGGCCCGGTACAGCGCGCTCGCTGCCGCCGAGGCCCCGGTAACCAGTAATTGACTATGACCGGTTATGGTCAGTAGTGTTCGTGTAACGCAGGTAACAGCCAAGGAGGACCAGCGGTGGGCATCCGCATCGGCAACATCGGCATCGACACCAACGACCTCGGCCGCTCGGTCGCGTTCTGGCAGAACGTCACCGGGTACAAGGTCTCCTCTTCCGGTGACGACTCCACCTACCTCGAGGACCCGGAGAGCAACGGCGTCGGCCTGTCCCTGCTCGTCGTCCCCGAGGGCAAGCAGGGCAAGAACCGCCTGCACCTCGACCTGTTCACCCCCGACCTCCCCGGCGAGATCGCCCGGCTCAAGGGCCTGGGCGCCACCGAGGTCAAGGCACACGACGGCTGGACCGTCCTGGCCGACCCGGACGGCAACCAGTTCTGCGTCTGCGAGGGCTGAGACCGCACTTCCGCCCCGCGCGTCCCGCCTCGCCGGGGCGCGCGGGGCTGAGAGCCTGTGACCATGACGTACAGCTTTGATCCCGCCGAGGCCGTGGCGTACCTGACGGCCAAGGACGCCCAGCTCGGCAAGCTGATCGCCCGGGCAGGCGAGTTCGCCCTGCCGATCAGCCCGGCGCCCAGCGTCTTCGCGATGCTCGCCGAGGCCGTCGTCTACCAGCAGCTCAGCGGGAAAGCCGCCGCGACCATCTTCGGCCGGGTGTGCGCACTCTTCCCGCCGGGCGAGTCCTGCCCGCTTCCCGAGCAGATCCTCGGCTCCTCCGACGAGCAGCTGCGCGGGGCCGGGCTGTCGCGCGCGAAGGTCCTGTCGCTGCGCGACCTCGCCCGGCGGGCCGACGAGGGCCTGCTGCCCGAGCTCGGCGCCATCGGCTCCTGTTCCGACGACGAGGTCCTCAAGGCGCTGACCGAGGTCCGGGGCATCGGCCCGTGGACGGCGCAGATGTTCCTCATGTTCCGCCTCGGCCGCCCCGACGTGCTCCCGCTCGACGACTACGGTATCCGCAAGGGCTTTATGCTCGCCTTCCGCACGAAGGAACTGCCGTCCAAGGAGGATGTCGCGAAGCGGGGCGAGCGCTGGAAGCCGTACCGGACGGTCGCGAGCTGGTACCTCTGGCAGGCCCTCGAACTCCCCGCCTGAGCTTCCGGCGCAGCCGACGCCCCGTCTCCGATCTCTCGCGGTCAGGTCGTAGTTGAGCTGGGCGAAGATGCCCTCGTCGCGCCAGGCGGCATAGTAGCCGTAGACCGTGCGGTGGTTCGGGAACCCGTGGGCCGCCGGTCAAGCCGGGCCTTCCGCCAGGCGGTCAGTGCCGGCTGGATCAGCGCCCAGCGAGCGTCGGACAGATCGGACGGGTACGCGCGGCGTGCGGTCATGAAATGGGTCCACTCTGGACGCTCCACTGGGGGCCGAGCCGAAGGGGGCTTGACGCCGGGCCCCGTGAACCTATTGACTGCCCCCGTCGATTTCTATCAGCCACGGGGGCTTTCATGAATATTCGATCCAGGGGCGAAGTGCGCCCTTTTTCCGGCCTGCTCCGTCGGGCTGTCGCCCTGACCGCAGCCACCGTTCTCGGCGGGCTCGCCCTCGGCGGATCACCGGCCAGCGCCGCCGTCCAGGAATCCGGTAAGACCAACTGGACCGTGGTCAGCAGCCTCTACGCCTCGACGTCCTACTACAACCAGGGCTACGCCGGCGACCCCGCCAAGTCCGCAGTGACCGGCCGGATCACCACAAACGGCACGGAGATCACGCGGTCACTGTTCACGATGGACGCCGCGCCCTACGCCGGCAGCCGGATCATCAACGCCAGGTTCGTGATTACGCAGACGTACACCTGGTCCTGCTCGCCCACCGTCCCGGTCGAGCTCTGGAATACCGGCCTCATCAACCCGGGTACCACCTGGGGCACCCAGCCGCTCTGGAATGCCAAGCTCGGCAGCCAGAGCCCGGGCAGTTCCAACACCAGCGGCATGTGCGGAAGCCCCGGCATGTCAAGGATTGTCCAGTTCGACGTGACCGGCGCGCTTCAGCAGACCGCGAACGCCGGGCAGGCCAGCATCGCCCTGGGCATGAAGGCCGCCGACGAGGGCTCGCTGGCCGGCTGGCGGCGGTTCGACCCGTCCACGGCGAAGCTGGTGGTCGAGTACTCCAGGCTCGAAGCGCCGATCCAGATCTCCGTCAACGGTGAGGGCTGCGCCAGCGGCCCGGCCCGGCCGGTCATCGCCGACACCACGGCGACCTTCATGGCGCTGACCCGCACGGGCGGCACCACGGCCCGGCTGAACTTCAGCTACGAGAAGTGGAACGGCTCCGCCTTCGTCTCCCAGGGTGTGACCGGCGTGGACGGCGTCGCGCACAACACCTTCGGCCAGGCCGGGATCGGCGGCCTGGAGCCGGGCGGGATCTACCGGTTCTTCGCCTTCAGCTCCGACAGCACCGGCTTCAGCGGCCTGGTGAGCCTCCCCTGCGAGTTCGAGGCGTAGCAGCCTTCCCTGCAAGTCCCCGGCCCGGTTGGCGCGCGCCAACCGGGCCGGTCCATCTCCCCCTCCCGGATGGGATGAACCATGTCCAGCCTCAGAACACCCCTGTTACTCATGGCCGCGATCCTCAGTGGCGGCCTCACCCCGATCGCCCTGGCCACCAGCCCGGCCGGCGCGGCCCCCGCCCAGCCCTGCCTGCCCGAGGCGGCGAGCGACCACCAGGCGGCCGTACAGCTGGCCAGGCAGTGCGGCAAGCGGATCGAGGTGCAGTCGGCGCGTACCGAGAACGCCCAGGTCTTCGCCCAGCCCTCCGGTGACTTCACACTGGAGCAGTCCGTCGAGCCCCGGTGGGGCCGGGTACCGGGCGGCTGGGCGGCGATCGACACCACCCTCAAGCCCGGCACGGACGGCCTGGTGCGCCCAGCGGTGGGGGCGCTACCGGTGACCTTCTCCGGCGGCGGTACCGGGCCACTGGCCACCCTGGCCGACCAGCAGGGCCGGGAGGTGTCGATCTCCTGGCCGCACGGCGCGCTGCCCGCCCCGGTACTGTCCGGCGACAGCGCCACCTATCCCGAGGTACTGCCGGGCGTTGACCTGAAGGTGACGGCCAAGGCCCTGGGCTTCTCCGAGGTTCTGATCGTCAAGGACCAGCAGTCCGCGGCCCATCCGGCGCTGAAGAAGGTCCGGTTCGGGCTCCAGGCCAAGGGTGTGTCGACTTCGGACTCTGGCGGCGGCCTGGTCGCCAAGGACGGCGCGGGCAAGCCCGTGTTCACTTCGGCTACCCCGCTGATGTGGGACTCCGGTACCCGGCCGGCCCCGGTCTCGCGGACCAAGGCGGCCAGCGCCTCGGAGTTCAAGGAGGCCCAGCAGGAACGCGAGTCGCGCGGCCCGAAGCAGACCCCGATGCCGGTCAGTGTCTCCGGCGGGGAGCTGACTGTCGTCCCCGACCAGGCGGTGCTCACCGACCCGGCGACCCGGTACCCGGTGCACATCGACCCGGAGTGGACCGGGCAGGTACAGGACAACGCCTGGACCCTCGTCGTCTCGCGCTCCGACACCCGCAACAGCAAGTTCTGGCAGGGCGGCGGGTTCATGCAGAACGCCGCCGACAAGGGCGCCGCAGGCGTGGGCCGTACCTGTGACACCTACCCCTGCAACTCGGAGCAGTACCTCATCAGGTCGATGTTCCGGATGGACATCGGGTTCCTGGCCGGACGGCAGGTCAAGGGCGCGAAGTTCATCATCGAGCAGCGGCACTCCTGGACCTGCAACCCCGCCTCGGACGCCAAGGTCTGGCTGACCGGCGCCATCGACGGCAACACGAGCTGGAACGCCCAGCCCCACTGGTTCGGCGAATGGACCGCGAGCACCGCGGCCAACCGGCGCTCCGACGGGCAGGCAGGCTGCCAGGGCGCGGGGAACATCGAGTTCGGCGTGGGGCACATCGTCGCGCACGCCGTGGGCAGTGGCTGGGGCAACGTCACGCTCGGCCTGGCCGCGCACGACGAGGGCACCCTCAACCAATGGAAGCGGTTCCGCACGAATCCCGTGCTGTCCGTGGACTACAACACGATCCCCAACAACCCCGACCAGCTCCAGGTGGACAGCAAGGGCTGCGTGGCCGGCGGGGCGAAGCAGTACGTGAGTACCGCGACCCCGACGATCCGTGCCCGGGCCAGTGACAACAACGACCCGGACAACCACCAGGTCCACTTCGCCTGGGCGAAGTGGAACGGCAGCGGGTACACCGATGTGGGTGGCACCTACCGGGACTCCATCCCGAACTGGGGCTACGCGGACATCACCCTCCCGGCGCTGGCACAGGGCCGGTACCAGTTCCGCGTGCAGTCCAACGACTACCGTGGCGGGGTCAGCGGGCTGGTGTACAGCTGCGAGTTCGAGGTGGACCTGGAGGACCCGGCCGCGCCGGGGATCTACGCCGACGTGTACAAGACGAGCGGTTGTGCCCCGGAGGGCTGTGGCTCGGTCGGCAGGACCGGCAAGTTCACCTTCCAGAGCTCACCGGATGTGGCGTACTACAAGTGGGGCTGGCGTGACGCGCCGGACACGCAGGTCTTCCCGTCGGCCACCGGTGGCAGCGTCACGGTCTACTGGACGCCCACCCTGGCCGAGGCCGGGCCGCGCACCCTGTACGTGGATGCCTTCGACCTCGCCGGCCGCAGGGCCCGGACGATCCACCAGTTCACGGTGCGCGCCCCGCAGCCCGCGGTCGCGCAGTGGCTGTTGAACGAGGCCGGCGGCGAGACCGTCCTGGACAACGCGATGTCGGACAGCACGAGCCTCAACGCGACCCTGAGCGGCGGGACGCTCGGCGCGGACGGGCCGATCGTCGGCGGTGACACGGCTCTGAAGCTCAACGGTTCCGGGCAGTACGCCTCGGTGCCCTACGTCTTCGACACCAGCCGCGCCTTCTCCGTCTCGGCCTGGGCCCGGGTGACCGACACGGTCAACTGGGGCACCAGTTCGGGGCGTGCGGTGGTCAGCCAGGACGGCACTGTGAGCATGTACAACTTCAAGCTCCAGCTCGCCAAGGGCTGTGGCTGCTGGGAGTTCTCCATGTCGCAGTCCGACTCGGGGACCACCACCCGCACAGTGGTGCTGGCGACGGGTGCCGGGACGCCGAACCTGTGGACACACCTGGTGGGCGTGCACGACCCGGCCACTGCGAAGATCCACCTGTACGTGAACGGCAAGCTGGCCGGTTCGGCCGCCGCGCCGTCCGTGCCGTGGCGGGCCACCGGGCCACTCACCATCGGCCGGAGCAAGTGGAACAACCCCAGCGAGTACTTCGTGGGCGAGATCCGTGACGTGCGGGCCTGGGACCGGGCGATCACCCCCGCCGAGATCACCACCATGCTGGGCGGCCAGACCAAGGTGGCGGGGTACAACTTCGACGGTCCCTGCGGGCCGTGTGCCGACCCGGCCGCGTACGACTCCTCCGGTTACGGGCATGACCTGAGCTTCACCGGGGGTACGAGCATCCCGGCCTCCGGGGCGGGCAAGGTCGGGGTGGGCGCGTTGTTCGACCGCACCGGCCATGCCCAGACCGGGCAGGTACTGCGCACCAGCCAGTCGTACACGGTGACCACCTGGGTCAGGCTCGACGGCACGACCCTGCCAACGGGCAACCGGACGGCGATCTCCCAGAGCGGTACCTACGTGTCCGGCTTCTACCTCGGTTACCGGGTGTTCGACGGGGTGCCGCACTGGTCGTTCTCCATGCGGGAGGCTGACACCGACCAGGGCACGTCCCCGTTCGTGCACGCCAAGTCGGCCACGCCGATCTCGGCTGCGGACCTCGGCACGTGGGTGAAGCTCACCGCCTCCTACAACGGGGTGACCCGGGAGCTGAGCCTGTCGGTGAACGACGGCCCGGCGACCACGGCCACGAAGGCCACCCCTGGCTGGGACGCCAACGGGCAGTTCCTGATCGGCGGGGCATGGTTCACACAGCCCGGCGGGACGCCCGGCCCGGCGGACCGCTGGTACGGCGCGATCGATGAGGTGCTGGTCACCCAGGGTCTCCCCGCCAGCTAACAGCTGTGCCCCGTTCCGGGGGATTCGCTCCCCAATCCCCCGGAACGGGGCACTTCCCATCAGGTGCCGTAGGGCATCCGCAGCGTACGGCCTCAGCCAGGCGTAGCCGCGACCTCGCCCGGCGGGCCGACGAGGGCCTGCTGCCCGAGCTCGGCGCAGATGTTCCTCATGTTCCGCCTCGGCCGCCCCGACGTGCTCCCGCTCGACGACTACGGTATCCGCAAGGGCTTCATGCTCGCCTTCCGCACGAAGGAGCTGCCGTCCAAGGAGGATGTCGCGAAGCGGGGCGAGCGCTGGAAGCCGTACCGGACGGTCGCGAGCTGGTACCTCTGGCAGGCCCTCGAACTCCCCGCCTAGGCCCTCCGTTTCGATCTCTTCTGTGCGCTGATGCATCCCGTGCGCCGCTACCCGGGCTGGCCGGGTGTTCGTGGTGGGGAGAAATGGTCCTGACGTGAGGCGCCGTCCTGGCCTGACGGGCAACAGGGGCCTGCCAGGTACGGGTCTTCCCAAGTGGGTTCTGCTCGGGGAGAGTGCTGTATGGCTGGTAGCTGAGGGCAAGCTGGTCTAGTCGACGACCACGACCGGCGTGCCGGGTGCGATCTCGGCGAGGAGTTGTTCCTGTCCGGACTTGGTCAGCCGGATGCAGCCGTCGGAGTCGTCTGTGCCGAGTGCCCAGTCGTTGTGCCAGGTGTGGATGCCGGTGTGCGCGCCCCGCAGTCCCTCGGGGACGGACATCGGATCGTCTGGCACGGACCCGAGTGCCCACACGTCGGTGTCGGCGTACACCTCGCCGCGTAGCCGGGAGCGGCCGAGCACGAACGTCCGGCCCAGCGGGGTCGGCGTGGCCGCCACGCCCAGCGTCACAGGCCAGGTCTTCTGCTCGACGTCGTCACGGAACCAGGTCAGGGTGTGCGCGCCGCGCCGCACGACGAGCTGGTCGCGCAGCGGTACCCTGGCCCAGTCGCCGGGCGGGGTCCAGCCGATCGTCCGGTTCACCGAGGGCAGCAGTACCGCCACCCAGCCGCGGTCTTCGGCGGCGATCGGCATCGTGATCGGCACAGTGAGGATGTCCGGGGCGAGGAAGGCGAGCGGCCGGCCACCCGGGGCGTCGTACACGCCGATTCTGGTGTTGGGGTGCAGGCCCTCCTTGAGCCGCGCGAGGCTGGCCGGCGCGGGGTCGGCTGGGAAGCCTTCGGGCACCTTGTAGTAGTCGATCACCGGCAGGGAGGCAGACGGCGGGAGTACCGAGTGCGGTTCCGCGCCCGGGCTGGCACCGGCACCCGGCTCGGGGCTTGCGGCGGCAGACGACGGCGCCGGGGCGGGCTCCACCGGCGTGTCCAGCGCGAACCACGCGGCACCGGCCAGGGCGGCTGCCACGGCCAGGCCAGCCAGGGCAGGCAGCCAGGCACGACGCATGCGGGCATCGTAACGGCGGCCGTCACGTTCCTGGCGGTCCCGCGCCGCAAGGCCCGGCACGAGGCCGCCAAGGCCCGGCGAAGATCGGCAGGACACCGAGGGCACGCAGCACAGGGCCGATGCCTAGTCAGCCGAATCTGGGTACAGGATCGGGTTGATTCTGGTGAGTCTGGCGGTCAGCTCGTGCACGCCGCGGCGCATTTGCTCATCGGCGTCTCGCCCCAGCGCCTGGCACTCCCGTACGGCGGCGTCCCGTTCGCTGGCTAATACCCCGAATACATCGTCCACTGCGGTGTGGATCCAATCGGCGTGGTTGGGATCGGCGACGGCGAGCGCCGAGGCGACCACGGCGAGCCCGGCTGAGTCCTGACGCCGCAGCAGCGCCTCTGCGGTCGCGCGGGTGACGAACGTGTCACCGGCATCGAGCACGAGGCCCAGCAACGCCGCCCGTGCCTCGGGCATCTCAGCGAAGCTGGCCAGGCTGCGCCCCGCGTCCGCCCTGTCGTGGTAGTAGTGGCTTCTTCCAAGCCTGACCAGCGCGGCCACTGCGGCCCGCCTCACGTCGTTGCTCATCGGAGCATTCTCTCGTGAGCCGGACCGGAGGCAATCCAGTTCCCGCTGCCGGCAGACGCTCAGGCGCAGATCGCGGCACAGCGGCGCTTCGACGGCGAACTCGGCACCTTCAAGGCAGACTTTTTGGTGCTAACAGTCCGGTGACAGGCGAGGTCGCGGCCGGCAGTTCGAGTCAGTCCGCCTCCTGCTGTCCCGGTCCACGGTCTGTGCGGTGTGGTGTTACCGGGAAGGCTGGACGAAGGGCGCGGTCAGGTGCGGGGTGGCGAGTTCGCCGCCGTGCCGGGTGACCAGGTCCAGCAGGGCGAGGCGGGACTGGCGGGCCGCGTCCTGGTCCATCTCGTGCGCGAAGCCGGCCTCCGGCGCGACGACCTGGATGGCGTGCACGAACAGGTCTCCCGTGATCGCCACGAGGCTCTCGCCGTCGCTGACCAGCACGGACTGGTGTCCCGGCGTGTGCCCGGGCGTCGGCAGCACGGTGACACCGGGAGCGAGTGTGGTCTCACCGTCCAGCAGTTCGAGCCGGTCGGCGGGGATCAGCTCGCGCAGCTCCTCAGGGATCCACTCCCACTCCGCCCGCTGCACGAGCAGGCTGGCGTCCGGGAAGAGTCCCGACCAGCCGATGTGGTCGGGGTGCAGATGGGTGAGCACCACCCGCCGTACCTGTTCCGGCTTGATGCCGGCAGCGGCCAGCTCGTCGGGCAGCGTGCCGGGCACGGGTGCCCACGAGCTGGCGGGCGAGTCGGCCGGGCCGATCCCGGCGTCGACGATGACGACCTCGTCCTCACCGAGCCGGATGGCGTAGGCGCGGAACCAGAGGGACCACTGGCCGTCCGCCGTCAGGGTGTGCGGGTCGAGCGCGTCGGCCCGGGCCCAGTCCGCAGCTGTCGCGGAGGGGAAGGCCTCGGCTCGCGGTGCGTCGAGGGAGCCGTGGCCGTCGGCCAGCGCGACGACGGTGGCCGTGCCGATGGTGCGAGTGTGCGTCACGCGGCGGAGCGTAACAGCGGTGCTGCCACAGCACGATGCCTTTCCTGGATCCACGGCGCTGGCTCGGATTCGCGGACCTCCATCGGGCCAATGGTCCACTGTGGTGGTTCGCTGGTTCCGCTGAGTACCCAGGCTGCTTGGATCGCTGCTCCGGTGGCCGTGTACTCCCCGGGTGGCGGCACGTGCACCGGCCGGCCGAGGATCGCGGGCGCGATGGCCCGGACAGCCTCGGAACGGGCACCGCCGCCGACCAGCAGGATTCGGTGCGCGGGTACGCCGAGTGCGGTGATCGCGTCCAGCCCTTCGGCGAGGCCGCACAGCATGCCTTCGATCGCGGCGCGCGCGAGGTTGCCGGGGGTGGCGTTGGCGAGCGTCAGGCCGTGGATCGAGCCGGTCGCGTGTGGCAGGTTGGGGGTGCGTTCGCCTTCCAGGTACGGGATGAGGGTCAGGCCTTCGGCGCCGGGCGGGGCTGTCAGGGCCAGGCGGGACAGTTCGCTGAGGCCCACGCCGAGCATCGCCGAGGCCGCGCTGAGGACACGGGCCGCGTTGAGCGTGCAGGCCAGCGGCAGGAAGCGGCCGGTGGCGCTGGCGAACCCGGCGACGGTCCCTGACGGGTCTGCGCTCGGTTTCTCGGCCACGGCGAACACCGTCCCGGAGGTCCCGATCGACACGATGACGTCGCCGGGCCCGGCCCCCAGCCCGAGGGCCGCGGCGGCGTTGTCACCCGCGCCGGGCCCGAGCACCCGGGACACTCCAGCCACGCGCTGAGCGGGGCCGAGGACGGCCGGCACGGCAACCGTCCGGCCGAAGGCCCGTTCGAGCAGGTCGAGCCGATAGCGCCCGGTGGCCGGTGACCAGTAACCGGTGCCCGACGCGTCGCTGCGGTCTGTGGTGAGCGCCGTGATGTCACGGCTGTTCCGCAGTCGCCACGTCAGCCAGTCGTGGGGCAGGCACACGGCGGCGACCCGGTCCGCGTTGTGCGGTTCGTGCTCAGCCAGCCAGCGCAGCTTCGTCACGGTGAACGAGGCGACCGGGACAGTGCCGACGGCGTCCGCCCAGGCCGCCGCGCCGAGTTCCGACACCAGGTCAGCGGCTGCCGTGGCTGACCGGGTGTCGTTCCACAGCAGAGCGGGGCGGACGACGTCGCCCGTGTCGTCGAGGCAGACCATGCCGTGCTGCTGACCGGCGACGGCCAGCGCCGCCACGTCGCCGAGCCCGCCGGCTGCCCTGATCGCGGTGCCGAGCGCCAGCCACCATCCTTCCGGGTGCGTCTCGGTGCCGTCCGGGTGCGGGGCGGAGCCCTGGCGGACCAGGGCTCCGGTCGCAGCGTCCCGGACCACGACCTTGCAGGCCTGGGTGGACGAGTCGACGCCAGCCACCAGCGTCATCGCTCACCCATCAGGTGCTCGATCGCGAGCTGGTTCAGCCGGACGTGCCCGCAACCGCGCGTGGCTGCGGCCTCCGGGTCGAAGTCCTCGTACGCCGAGCGGTCGGAGAACAGGCTCGCGTAGGTCTCGCCCTCGCCGAGGGTCGGCGTTGCCAGCTCGGCGCTGAGAGCCACGTCCAGCGCCTCCTGTACCCGGGGGTCGGCGCGGAAGGCTGCCGCTCGCTCCTTGAGGAGCAAGTACGTGCGCATGTTGGCGGCGGCGGACTGCCACACGCCCGTCACGTCCTCGGTACGGGCCGGCTTGTAGTCGAAGTGGCGGGGGCCGTCGTAGCCGGAGTGTTCCAGCAGGTCGACGAGGAAGAACGCGCTGAGCAGGTCACCGTGGCCGAACACGAGGTCCTGGTCGAACTTCGCCCCGCGCTGCCCGTTGAGGTCGATGTGGAAGAGCTTGCCGTGCCACAGCGCCTGCGCGACGCCGTGCACGACGTTCAGCCCGGCCATCTGCTCATGCCCGACCTCGGGATTCAGCCCGACCATGCCGGCGTGATCGAGCGTCGTGATGAAGGCCAGGGCGTGCCCGATCGTCGGCAGGAGGATGTCGCCCCGGGGCTCGTTGGGCTTGGGCTCGATCGCGAACCGGATCCGATAGCCCCGGTCAGTCACGTAGCTGGCGAGGACGTCCAGCCCTTCCCGGTACCTGTCGAGGGCGGCGCGCACGTCTTTCGCCGCGTCGGACTCCGAGCCTTCCCTGCCGCCCCAGAACACGTAGGTCTCCGCGCCGAGCTCTGCGGCCAGGTCCAGGTTCCGCATGACCTTGCGCAGCGCGAAGCGGCGGACGGACCGGTCGCTGGCGGTGAACGCGCCGTCCTTGAAAACGGGATGGGTGAACAGGTTCGTGGTGGCCATCGGCACGGTCAGGCCGGTCGCGTCCAGCGCCGCCCTGAACCGCTTGATCCGGTCGGCGCGCTCTGGCTCGCCAGCCCCGGACGGCACGAGGTCGTCGTCGTGGAACGTGACGCCGTACGCGCCCAGCTCCGCGAGCCGGTGGACAGTCTCCACGGGATCGATGGCTGGCCGGGCAGGGTCGCCGAACGGGTCGGCGGCCCGCCAGCCCACGGTCCACAGGCCGAAGGTGAACCGGTCGGCGGGGACAGGGTTCATCGTGTGCTCCTCTGCTGGGTGGTGTAGGTGGCCTGGGTGAAGTCGGCATAGCCGCCGTCGGCGCCGAGGTCGCAGACCCAGAGGCCGAGGAAGGTGCCGGTGAAGGCAGGACTGCCCTCACGGCCGTCTGGCGGGTTCTTTTCTCCGGCGTACTCGTCGGAGAGGATCGTCGCGTCGCAGTCCGCGTCGAGTTCGTGCCACTGGCGGCTGGGGATGAGCCCGTAGGCGAACCGCACCCGGTCACCGTCGATGGCGACCCGCAACTGGACGGGCTCGCCGTCCGGCAGGGCGACCGCCGTTCCACTGTGGGCAGTCAGGGTCCCGTCGTCGCACGTGAGCACGCTCAGCGCCCGGCCGCCTTCATGCGGGTGCACGTGGGCGAAGTGCCAGTTGCGCGTGTCGTAGTACGCGGCCACCCCGGCGAACTGGTGTGGTGTGGCCGGTGTGAAGAGCATGGTGGTTTCCAGGGCGCAGTGCAGGCTCGTCGCCCGCCGGGCCACCAGGCTCGGGGAACGGTTGCCGCGCGGGGACTGGCCGCCGTGCACGCGCAGCCGCCCGCTCGTGCCCAGGTCGATCCACTCTGGACTTTCTGGCCTGCGCAGCGTGCTCCAGTCCGGCCCGAGCCGCGAATCCGCGAACGTGTCGGTGACAGGGGTCGCTGGCCAGGGATGCGCGGGCAGGCTGGGTGCTGGTACCTCGACGGCCGGTGTGCCGTCGCCGATCCGGGGCCAGCCGTCGCCGCCCCATGTGACCGGCTGGAGCGCGGTTTCCCGGCCGAGGACGCACCGGCCGCGTTCGGTGATCGGCCGGCCGGCCAGGTGGGCGAGGTACCACTGCCCGGTGCTGGTCTCGACGAGGCTGCCGTGCCCGGCTTTCTGGAGGGCGAGGCCGGGATGGTCGCGGGAGGTCAGTGCCGGGCCTGCCGGGTCGGTCTCGTAGGGGCCGAGCACGGTACGGGAGCGGGCGATGGTGACCTGGTGCTGCCAGGAGGTGCCGCCCTCGGCCGTCACGAGGTAGTACCAGCCGCCGTGCCGGTAGATGTGGGGGCCTTCGGTGATCCCGGCGCTGGTACCGGAGTAGATGTGGTGCACGTCCCCGGTCAGCACCTGCTTCTCGCAGTCGAACCGCTGTGCCTGGATACCGCCGAAGGGGTTGTGGCCAGGCCGCCAGTCAGCGGTGAGCGACAACAGCCAGCACGCGTCCTCGTCGTGGAAGAGCGAGGCGTCGAAGCCCCGCGCGTGCAGCGGCACCGGATCGCTCCACGGTCCTTCCGGGTCCGAGGCCGTCGTCAGATAGTTTTGCGCGTCCCACCAGCCACCCGTGTGGTTGTCGACGCGCGTGAACACGAGATGGAACAGGCCGTGCGCGTGGGACAGGCACGGCGCCCAGACACCGCCGGAGTCGGGAACTCCGGACAGGTCGAGCAGCCGCCGTTCGCCGAGGATCCCGCCGAGGGGACGCCAGTGGACGAGGTCGCGGGAGTGGTGGAGGCGCACGCCCGGATACCACTCGAAGGTGGACGTGGCCAGGTAGTAGTCCTCTCCGGCGCGGAGGATGGCCGGGTCGGGATGGAAGCCGGGCAGTACCGGGTTGCTGATCAGCATGGTTGCCTCTCGGGTCGGGGAGTCATTTGCCGAACCCGGCGGTCAGGCCGGACAGCAGGTGACGCCGGCCGGCCAGGTACGCGCCGAGCAGCGGCAGGAGTGACAGGACGACGGCGGCCATCGTGGCCGGCACGTCGATGCCGTGCTGGCCCTGGAAGTTCCACAGGCCGAGGGTCAGGGTGCGCTGCGAGTCGGACTGGGTGAGGACGAGCGGGAACAGGAAGCCGTTCCACGCGCCGAGCGCGGTGTATATGCCTGCGGTGATCAGCCCGGGCCTGGTCAGTGGCAGGACCAGGCTCGTGAACACCCTGGGCGGGCCGGCGCCGTCCACTGTCATCGCCTCGTACAGCTCGGCGGGGATGTCGCGGAGGGTCGACGACAGCACGAGGATCGCCATCGGCAGGCCGAAGGCCACGGAGGGCAGCACGATCGCCGCGAGGGTGTCGTACAGGTGCAGCCGCGTGATGATCAGGTACACCGGGATGATCGCCGCCTGGGCCGGGATGGCCAGCCCCATCAGCATCACGGAGAACCCGGCGGACACCAGCCGGCTGCGGGACCGGACGATCGCGTACGCCGCCGGCATCGCCAAGCCCAGCGTCATCGCCACTACGGCCACGGTGACGAGGACGTTGTTGAGCAGGTAGTGGCCGAAGCCCGAGGCGAAGACCGTGCCGTAGTTGGAGAGCACGGGGTCCGACGGCGGTGCCAGTGGGCCCGCGTCGAGGTAGTCGGCCTGCGTGCGGAGGCTGGAGCCGATGACGTAGTACAGCGGGACGGCGACGACGACCAGCCACAGTGCTGCGGCCGTCCCGCCCGGGAGGTTCAGCCGTCTCACAGGCCCTCCCGTACGCTGGCCATCCGCCGGAAGCCGGTCACCCGGACGACCAGCAGCGAGAGGGCCGTGCCGGCGATCAGCAGCAGTGTGGCGAGCGCGCTGCCGAGTCCCATGTCGAAGCTGCTGAACCCGGTGAGGTACATGTGCAGTGGCAGCGTGCGCGTCGCGGTACCCGGCCCGCCGCTGGTGAGCAGCAGCACGATGTCGAAGTAGGTCAGCGAGCCGACGAGCATGAGTACCGAGGACGTGACGATGCTGTTGCGCAGCTGCGGGACGGTGATCGAGAAGAACTGCCGCCAGCGGCCGGCTCCGTCGAGAGTGGCCGCCTCGTAGAGCACGACGGGGATCTGGCGGGTGGCCGCCTGGTACAGCAGGGTGTGGAAGGGCACGAACTGCCAGGTGATCACGAACATCACGGCCCAGATCGCCAGGCCGGGGCTGCCGATGAAGTTCCCGTCGTCCACGCCGAGCCACGGCCCGAGCAGGCCGGCCAGGCCGAAGTTCGGGTCGAGCAGCGCGCTGAACACGAGGGCGATGGCAGCGCTGGACATGAGCAGCGGCACGAAGAACATCGTCGAGACCACAGCGCGGGACCGCTGCCGCCCGGCCGACCACACGCCCAGCGGCAGGCAGATCGCGGTCTGCACGAGCCAGGTCACCACGCCTGTCTCCAGCGACAGCCACAGCGAGGACCCGAGCTGCGGGTCGCTGGCCAGCTTCCGCCAGTTGCCCAGCCCGATCCACTGTGGATCGCCGAGGCCGTTCCACGAGCAGAAGCTCAGGCCGACGACCAGGATCATGGGGAACAGTGCCAGGGCGGCGAAGTACACGAGTGCCGGGACGGCCCAGACCAGGCCGGGCCGCCCGGACCGGGGTTCGCGGGCCACTACGTCCCCATCGCGGTGACGAACTGCTGCGGGCTGATCTGCTTGTTGAACACCTGCTGGAGGTTCGTCAGCATCTTCTGGGCCGTCGCCGGGTCGAGAGCCTGGTCCCAGGACTGGGTGAACGACGGCGCGTCCTTCACCATGTCGTAGACGAACGTCGTGTAGCTGGCGTTCGGGCCGCTGGCGAGCTGGGCGGACAGGCCGGCCACCGCCGGTACCTGCCCGATCTTGATCAGGCCGCTGACGTAGTCGGGCGAGGTGACCGTCTTCTCGATGTAGGAGATCGCGTGCGGCCCGTGCGCCGACTTGGCCGACACGGAGAAGAAGTTGGACGGGTTGCCGACCACGGCCTTCGCGTCGCCCTTGCCGCCCTCGACAGCCGGGAACGGTGCCCAGCCGAGCCTGCCGTTCTGGACGAACTCCGGCGCGGTGGACAGCTGCCCCGCGTACTCCCACGAGCCCATCAGCAGCATCCCGGCCTTGCCCTTGGCGAGCAGCGCGTCAGCGCCGCCCGAGTCCTGGCCCACCGACCCGAAGCTCGTGCCGAACGCGCCCCGGTCGACCAGGTCGCGGATCATCGTGAGCGCCGTGAGGACGGCCGGATGCGACCAGGCACCAGGCTTGCCGGCCTCGATGTCCGCGAACACCTGCGGCCCGCCGACCCGTTCGAGCAGGTACTCCAGCCACATCAGCTCCGTCCACGCCTGCGAGCCGGCCAGCGCGATCGGGATGACGCCCGCCGCCTTGAGCCGGTCGATCGCGGCCAGCATGGCTGCCCACGTGGCCGGGGGAGCCGTGACGCCGGCCTTGGCGAGGACGTCCTTGTTGAAGAACAGGATGACGGGCTGCACGCCGGCCATCGGCACGCCGTAGTACCTGCCATTGATCTTCCCGCCGTCGAGCACGCTGGGCAGGAACGAGTTCTTGAACGCAGGGTTCGCGTCGAGCGCCGCGGTGAGGTCGGTGACGTTGCCGGCCTTCACGTACGTGTTCAGGTTGCCGCCGCCCCAGTTGAGGAACACGTCCGGCGCGTTGGGAGAGCCAATCGCGGTCTGGAGCTTCTGCTTGTACGGGTCGTTCGCGAACGGCTGGACGGCGGCCCGCACGGAGGGCTTCCCCGCGTTGTAGGTGTCGGTGACCTTCTGCTGGACGGGGTTGAGCGCCTTGTCCTGGAGCACCCACACCTGCATCGACGGCCCGGCGTCCGCGGGGGAGCCGCACGCGGCCAGTGCCAGTGCCAGCGCCGAGGCCGCCACGGCCACAGCGGTACGGAGTGTGCTGCGAGTTCTCGTCATGGGATCGTCCTTCGATCACAGAAACTTTCGTAGAGTTGCGGTCACATGTTTCGAAGCGAACGTAGAGCGCTGGCAAGAAGAGTGTCAATGTCTACTTCGGTAACGGCACGGTAACGAGGGTGTCTTGGGCTGGCCTTGGTGCCGAAACACGACCGAAACTTGTGAGAGGGTTTGCTAATCTCCGGGCTGACGGGTCAGCGGAAGC
Source organism: Longispora albida DSM 44784 (assembly GCF_000379825.1). Classification (GTDB taxonomy): domain Bacteria; phylum Actinomycetota; class Actinomycetes; order Mycobacteriales; family Micromonosporaceae; genus Longispora; species Longispora albida. Next base: position 92,780 of record NZ_KB903814.1, on the reverse strand, counting down.
GAAGGGGTGCACATGCCAGGCCGACAGAGTCCCGGGGCTGCCGAGCGGACGCCGGAGCCGCACCGCGTCACCATCGCGGAGATCGCGGAGGAGGCCGGGGTGTCCAAGCCGACCGTCTCCAAGGTCCTCAACGGGCACAGCCAGGTCGCCCCCGAGACGCGGGCCCGCGTGGAGGAGCTGCTGCGCCGGCACAACTACCTGCGCCGCCGTCCCCGCCCCACCCAGGCCGTCGGCCTGGTCGACCTCCTGATCCGGGAAGTCGACACGCTCTGGGCCGGAGAGGTGATGCAGGGCGTGCAGCGCGAGGCGGCCGAGCACGGCTCCGGCGTCGTGCTGACTGCGACGCACGGCGACACCGACGGCCTGACCCGCTGGCTGGACAGCCTCGCGAAGCGCGGCTCCGACGGGGTTGTCCTCGCCGTCACCGACCTCACCCCGGCCCAGCGCCAGCGTGTGAAGTCGCTGGGCGTCACGATGTCCGTCGTCGACCCGGTCGGCAGCCCCGACCCGGCCATCCCGTCCGTCGGCGCGACGAACTGGCAGGGCGGCATGGCGGCCACCCAGCACCTCATCGAACTCGGGCACCGCCGGATCGGCATCCTCCAGGGCCTGGAAGAGACGCTGTGCGCGCGGGCCCGCCTCGACGGCTACCGCTCGGCACTGGAATCCGCCGGCCTCCCGGTCCTGCCGGAGCTGATCCGGCCCGGCAACTTCTACTACACGACAGGCTTCTCCGGCATGCGGGACCTGCTGGCACTCGCCGAGCCGCCCACCGCGGTGTTCGCCAGCAGTGACCTGATGGCCCTCGGCGCGTACGAGGCGGTCCGGCAGGCCGGGCTGCGGGTGGGCAAGGACGTGAGCATCGTCGGATTCGACGACGTGCCGAACGCCGAGTGGGCGTCCCCGCCGCTGACCACGGTGCGCCAGCCGCTCCGGGAGATGGCCACGATGGCCACCCGGATCGTCCTCCAGGGCGCGGGTTCCGTGCTCCCCGAGGGGACCCTCCGGATGGAACTGGCCACCCGCCTGGTCGTCCGGGAGAGCACCGGCCCGGCTCCGCGGGGGTGACCGGGTGCCCGCGGGACGGCGGGCACCCGGTGGGAGTACCTAGCGCATGCTCCACTTCTGGCTCGAGCCGCCGCCGTACGTCCACAGCTGGACCCGGCTGCCGTTCGCGGTGCTGCCGTTGGCCACGTCCAGCGACAGGCCCGAAGCCGGGTTGGTGATCGCGCCGGAGGCCGTCAGTACCCACTTCTGGTTCTGCCCGCCCGAGCAGTCCCAGACCTGGAGCCTGGCCCCGTTGCCCGCGCCGGCCGGCACGTCGAGGCACCTGCCGTACCGGTCGTGGACCGCCCCGTCACCGCCCAGCGTGAACACCTGGTTCTGCCCGCTGTGGCACTCCCAGATCTGCAGCTGCGTGCCGTTGCCCGCGCCGAGCGGCTCGTCGAGGCACCGGCCGGACCCGGTACCAGCGATCTGGTGCCCGTTGAACCCCCACCGCTGGTCGGGTACGGGCAGGCACTGCCACAGGATGATCGCGCTGCCGTTGTTCGTTGCCGCGCCAGCGACCCCGGCGCACAGGCCGGTCGGCTCGCTCACCAGGGAGCCGTCCGTCCTCAGTGCCCACTTCTGATTGCTGTTACCCGAGCAGCCCCAGATCTGCACCGCCGAGCCGGCCCCACCGCCGAGCGGGGCGTCGAGGCACGTGCCGGCCTGCGCGCCCTGCAGCCGGACCGAGCCGTCGCCGGCCAGGACGAACGACTGGTTCGCCGTGCCCCAGCAGTCCCAGATCTGCATCCGGGAACCGTTCCCGCCGCCGGCCGGCGCGTCCAGGCACCGGTGCGAGCCCGAGCTGATCAGCCACGTCGCGGCCCCGAGCGAGGTGGAACCGCCCGGCTGGGGCTGCGGCCCGCCGCCGAGCGCGGCGATCACCGCGTGGTACGACGGCTTCGGCTGGTAGTTCATGTCGAACAGCGTTGCGGCGCCCTCTCCTGGGAACCAGCCCGGTACCCAGGAGTCCGCGTCGCCGACCGCCCACTGCGAGATCCCCACGCAGCGCGGGACGGCGAGGCAGGCCCGGACGATGTTCGCGTCGTCGGTGGCCTGCTGGGCGAGGTTGGCCTCGCTCGCGGGTACCGGCATGCGGACGTCGAGCTCCGTGATCGCCACGTCCACGCCGAGCGCGGCGAACCGGGCCATGTTGGCCTGGAGGTCCGCAGGTACCTGCCCGGTGATCAGGTGACCTTCGAAGCCGACGCCGTCGAGCGGCACGCCCTGGCTCTTGAGCGACTTCACGAGGTTGTACATGGCGTCGCTCTTCGCGTTGACGCCCTCGATGTTGTAGTCGTTGATGTAGAGCTTGGCTCCCGGGTCGGCGGCGCGGGCCGCGTGCAGTGCCGTGGCGATGTAGCCGGGGCCCATCGCCCGCAGGAACGGGCTGTCCCGCCAGTTGTTGCTGTCGTCGAAGGGCTCGTTGACGACGTCCCATGCGTAGACCTGGCCACGGTAGTGGTTGCCGAGGCCGGAGATGTGACGCTCCATCGCTGCCCGGACCTGGTCAGGCGGCAGCGCGCCCACCCAGGACGGCACCTGGTTGGCCCAGACCATCGTGTGCCCGCGCACCCGCATGCCGTTCGAGCGTCCGAACTGGACGATCGCGTCGCCGGCGGCGAACGTGAAGTTTCCCGGTGAGGGTTCGGTGGCGTCCCACTTCATCTCGTTCTCTGGCGTGATCATGCCGAACTGGGCGGCGGCCAGGGACGTCGCCGTGGAGTTCGACAGCAGGGGCTGGGAGATCTCTCCGCCGAAGTAGATGCCTTTGGCCGCTGCGGCGGACCTGAGCGTCACGGGCGCCGCCGACGCGGGGCTTGCCGTCACGGTGCTGAGTGCTCCGGCGCACAGCGCGGCTGCGGCCAGTGTGGACAGCAAGCGCATCGGAGGGCCTGACGAGTACTGCCGGGGCTGTCGGGTGGAACTGGGCATGCCGTGCTCCATTCCTGTGCCTGAGGGAGAGACATGTATCGTAAACTTTCCGATCGTGTTTCCGGGAAGTTACCGAGAAGATAGGGCTAGCGATGAACGGCCGTCAATACGTGTGGCACGCCGAGTTCGTGCACGCCGAGCCTCGGTACACAGTGGATTGAACTGGCCTGTCTCCTGCCGGAGTAGCTCACCTGCTGGTCTGCCGCCGAGGTGTCCTCGGGTGGGGTCCGCAGGGAGAGTTTCCGAAAGTCCCTTGAGGATCTGCGGCCCGGCCCTCGCCGGGGTTGGCGCGGGGCAGAGCTTTTCTTCGATGTTTCGGTGTGGTTTCATGTGACGCACTGCCGTGTGGGAGCGCTCCCACACTTTCGGGAACCATCCAGTCTGGAGGACGATGATGAAACTCCACCGCTTCTGGGTCACGGCGCTCCTGGCCCTGGCCGCCACCCTCACGACACAGGTGGCAGCCGGCACGCCGGCCCACGCGGACACCGTGGTCTGCGAGCAGTTCGGCTCGTCGGTCCAGGGCAGGTACATCGTGCAGAACAACCGATGGGGGAGCACCGCGCGGCAGTGCGTCAACGCTACCGGCGGCGGTTTCCAGATCACCGAGCAGCAGGGTTCGGTGCCGGCGAACGGCGCGCCGCTGTCCTACCCATCGATCTTCGCCGGCTGCCACTACACCCAGTGCTCGCCGGACACGAGCCTGCCGAAGCAGGTCAGCACGATCGGCCGGGTGGACTCGTCGATCACTTACCACTACACGCCCGGGATCTTCAACGCCTCCTACGACATCTGGCTCGATCCGGCGCCGAAGAAGGACGGCGTCAACCAGATGGAGATCATGATCTGGTTCAACCGGCAGGGGCCGATCCAGCCGATCGGCACCCAGCGCGGCACGACCACGATCGGCGGCCGGAGCTGGGAGGTCTGGCAGGGCAACAACGGCGGCAACGACGTCGTGTCCTATGTGGCCCCGTCGCCGATCACGAGCTGGTCGTTCAACGTCAAGGACTTCCTGGACGACGTGGACGCCCGCACCCAGGTCACCAGCGCCTGGTACCTCACCAGCATCCAGGCCGGATTCGAGCCCTGGCAGGGCGGCACCGGCCTGGCGGTCAGCAACTTCTCCGCGAACGTGACCGAGGGCGGCGGCACGGCGAAGAGCGTGAAGGGCCAGCAGAGCGGGCGCTGCCTCGACGTCGCCGGGTTCGGCACAGCTGACGGCACTGCCGTGCAGCTCTGGGACTGCTGGGGCACGTGGAACCAGCTGTGGGACCGCACCGGCAGCCAGCTCGTGAACCCGCAGTCCGGCAAGTGCCTCGACGTCAACGGCGGCTCGACCGCCAACGGGGCCAAGGTACAGCTCTGGACGTGCAACGGCACTGGCGCGCAGGGCTGGCAGGTCAATGCGAACGGCACGATCACCAACCCGCAGTCCGGCAAGTGCCTCGACGCCGGTGGTTCCTGGAACGGCGCGCAGCTCCAGATCTGGGACTGCTACGGCGGTGGCGGCACCCAGCCCAACCAGGTCTGGTCACTGTCCTGACCGCACGGGGTGCGGCACCCCCGCACCCCGCTTCCCCTTCGTTGAAAGGACTTCCACATGCGTACCTTCGCGCGCCGCGCCCTCGTGGCCGCCGCAGTCCTCGCCCTGGTCGCCACCGGCTCGGCCTGCAGCAAGAAGAACGACTCCGGTGCCAGGCCCGGCCAGCTCACCATCACGATCGACTACTTCGGCGACTTCGGGTACGCCGATCTGATCAAGGAGTACGAGCGCTCCCACCCCGGCATCCACGTGCAGATCCGGTCGGTGGAGAAGCTCGACGACTACAAGCCGAAGCTGGCCCAGTGGCTCGCGGCCGGTACCGGGGCCGGCGATGTCGTCGGGCTGGAGGAGGGCATCCTCAACGAGTTCAAGACCCAGTCGCAGAACTTCGTCAATCTGTTCGACCACGGGGCCGGCGACCTCAGGAACGACTTCCTCGGCTGGAAGTGGGAGGGCGGGACGACCGCCGACGGCAAGCAGCTGATCGGGCTGCCGACCGACGTGGGCGGCCTGGCCATGTGTTACAGGCGGGACCTGTTCGCGAAGGCCGGGCTGCCGTCCGACCGCGAAGCGGTGTCGCAGCTGTGGCCGACGTGGGAGCAGTTCATCGCGACCGGGCAGCGGTTCACCGCCGCGAACACCGGGGCGAAGGGCTTCGTGGACTCGGTGACCACGCCGTTCAACGCGATCATGTTCCAGAGTGGCGACACGAACTTCTACGACCGCTCCGGTGCCCTCGCCGCCGAGTCCAGCCCGGCCGTGCGGCGCAGCTGGGATCTGTCCATGAAGATGATCAGCGACGGGGTGACGGCCCGGGCGACCACGTGGTCCAAGGACTGGGAGGCCGGCTTCAAGCAGGGCAGCTTCGCTGTCACCGCGTGCCCGTCGTGGATGCTCGGCATCATCAGGAACAACTCCGGCGCGGACAACGCCGGCAAGTGGGACGTCGCCGCTGTGCCCGGCGGGGGCGGCAACTGGGGCGGCTCGTGGCTGGCAGTGCCGAAGCAGAGCAAGCACCCGAAGGAGGCCGCCGAGCTGGCCAAGTTCCTGACCAGCGCGAAGAGCCAGGTCGCGGCGTTCAAGAAGGCCGGTCCGCTGCCGTCGAACGTCAAGGCGCTCGACGACCCGGAGTTCCGGGCCTACAAGAACGAGTACTTCAACAACGCCCCGGTCGGGCAGATCTTCGGCTCCGGCGCGAAGGCCCTCAAGCCGGTGTACCTCGGCCCGAAGCACCAGGCCATCAAGGAACGCGCCTTCGAGCCGGCGCTGCAGAGCGTCGAGCAGGGCCAGGCCAAGCCCGACGCCGCCTGGGCGAAGGCGCTCGCCGACGCGAAGAAGGAAGCCAGGTAGGTCATGCGGCGGATCACCCCGTACCTGCTCATCGCCCCGTTCTTCCTGCTGTTCGCGGTCTTCGGGGTGTACCCGCTCCTCTACACCGGCTGGGTGTCCCTGCACGACTGGCACCTGATCGGCGGCCACCAGTTCGTCGGGCTCGCCAACTACACCGGCCTGCTGTCCGACCCGGACTTCTGGAACGCGATGGCCAACACGGGAGGTATCTTCGTGCTGGCCACCGTTCCGCAGCTTCTTTTGGCACTGTGGCTGGCCAGCCTGCTCAACCGGGGACTGCGGGCCCGGACGGCGCTGCGGATGGGCATCCTGCTGCCGAACGTCACGTCGGTCGCCGCCGTCGGCATCGTCTTCGCCCAGCTCTACTCGCGCGACTTCGGCCTGGTCAACTGGCTGCTCGGCCTGGCGGGCGCCGGGCCGGTGGACTGGCAGGGCAGCCGGGCCGGCTCGTGGCTGGCGATCGCGACGATGGTCGACTGGCGCTGGACCGGGTACAACGCGCTGATCTTCCTGGCCGCGATGCAGGCCGTCCCGCGTGACCTGTACGAGGCGGCGGCGATCGACGGGGCCTCACGGTCCCGGCAGTTCTGGCGGATCACGGTACCGCTGCTGAGGCCGACGATCGTGTTCACGGTGATCATCTCCACGATTGGCGGGCTCCAGCTGTTCACCGAGCCGCTGATGTTCGGCAACGGCAAGATGCTCGGCGGGTCGCTCGGCCAGTTCCAGACGGTCGCGATGTACATGTACGAGACGGCGTTCCAGCGGTTCCAGTACGGCTACGGTTCCGCCATCGCCTGGACGCTGTTCCTGGTGATCGCTGCCGTGGCCGGAGTCAACGCGCTGCTGGTCAGGAGGGCGGCCCGATGATCAGGAAGAACAGCCTGACGTACCTGGCACTGATCGCCGCCTGCGTGCTCTCGGCCTTCCCGCTGTACTTCATGTTCGTCGTCGCCACCCGTACCAACGACGTGATCAGTGACGTGCCGCCGCCACTGCTGCCCGGAGGCTCGTTCGGCGAGAACGCCGGCCGTGCCTTCGCGAACGAGCACGCCGCGTTCCTCTACGGGCTCGTCAACTCGCTGATCGTGTCGGCGGTGGTGACCGTGTCGGTCGTGTTCTTCTCCTCGCTCGCCGGGTTCGCCTTCGCCAAGCTGCGGTTCCGGGGCCGAAGCGCGCTGCTGCTCGTCATTGTCGGCACGATGATGGTGCCCACCCAGCTCGGCATCATCCCGCTGTACATGCTGATGGTGCGGCTCGGCTGGCAGGGCACGCTCCAGGCGGTGATCGTGCCGTTCCTCGTGTCGGGCTTCGGGGTGTTCATGATGCGGCAGTACGCGGCGTCGGCCATCCCGGACTCGCTCATCGAGGCCGCGATCATCGACGGCGCCTCGACGCTGCGGATCTTCTGGTCGGTCGTGCTGCCAGCACTGCGCCCGGCCGCCGCAGTGCTCGGCCTGCTGACCTTCATGCAGACGTGGAACGAGTTCCTCTGGTCCTTCGCCGTGCTCGATCCCGACACGCCCACCGTGCAGCTGTCACTCAGCCTGCTCGCCACCGCCTACTACACCGACTACGCCCAGGTGTTCGCGGCCACCGCGATCGCCACCCTGCCACTGCTGTTCGTGTTCCTCGTGTTCGGCCGCCAGATCATCGGCGGAATCACGGAAGGTGCTGTGAAATCGTGAGTTTCCCTGACGGGTTCGTGTGGGGCGCGGCGACAGCCGCCTACCAGGTCGAGGGGGCTGCCCGCACTGACGGCCGTGGCCCGTCCATCTGGGACACCTTCTCCGGTACCCCGGGCAAGGTGCACGCCGGTCACACCGGCGAGTTCGCCGCGGACCACTACCGGCGGTTCCGGGAGGACGTGGCGATGATGGCGGACCTGGGCCTGACCGGGTACCGGTTCTCGATCGCCTGGCCACGGATCCAGCCCGGCGGCACCGGCCCGGCGAACCAGGCCGGCCTCGATTTCTACGCCCGGCTCATCGACGCGCTGCTCGAACACGGCATCGAACCGTGGCCGACCCTGTACCACTGGGACCTCCCGCAGTCCCTCGAGGACAGCGGAGGCTGGCCCGCCCGGGACACCGCGTACCGGTTCGCCGACTATGCCGCTCTCGTGGCCGGGGCGCTCGGCGACCGCGTTTCCCGCTGGACGACGCTGAACGAGCCGTGGTGCTCGGCCTTCCTCGGATACGCCAGCGGCGAGCACGCCCCGGGCCGGGCCGACGGGGAGGCGGCCGTGCGCGCCGCACACCACCTGCTGCTCGGTCACGGGCTCGCGGCCGCCCAGCTGCCCGGGGCCGGGCTCACCCTCAACCTGTACCCGGTCCACGGCGAGCCCGACGCCGCCCGCCGGGTCGACGGCCTCCAGAACCGGCTGTTCCTCGACCCGGTACTGCGCGGCGGCTACCCGGCGGACGTGCTCGCGGACCTGGCGGCCGTCACCGACTTCCGGCACGTCCGGGACGGTGACCTCGCCGTCATCGGTACCCCGATCGGGTTCCTCGGCGTCAACTACTACACCGCGCACACAGTCAGTAGTGGGACCCCTGATGCTGCTATAGCAGCATCAGGGGTCCCATCATCCGGGGCGGCGGCTTTCCCTGGGCAGCCGGTGCGCTTTGGATCACGGGGGCTGCCCGTCACGGACATGGGATGGGAGATCGATCCCGGCGGTTTGGCGGAGGTACTTACCCGGCTGCACAAGGAGTACCCCGCCGTGCCGCTGTACGTCACGGAGAACGGGGCTGCGTTCGCGGACGAGGTGGCCGCTTCCGGCGTACACGATGACGACCGGATCGCCTATCTGGCCGGGCACCTCAGCGCCTGCCAGCAGGCGATCGAGGCCGGCGTGGACCTGCGCGGCTACTTCGCCTGGTCGCTGATGGACAACTTCGAATGGTCCTTCGGCTACTCGAAGCGCTTCGGGCTGGTGTACGTGGACTACGCCAGCCAGCGGCGGATCCCGAAGGACAGCGCGCGCTGGTACGCGGCGGTCATCCGGTCCCGTGGTGTGATGGCAGGATGAAGGAGAGACCCACCCTGGAGGAGGTGGCGCGCCGGGCCGGCGTGGGCCGTGGCACGGTGTCCCGCGTGATCAACGGCTCGCCCCGCGCGAGCGAGCAGGCCCGCGCCGCCGTCAACGCCGCGATCGCCGAGCTGGGCTACATCCCGAACCGGGCGGCCCGCTCGCTGGTCACCCGGCGTACCGACTCCGTGGCCCTGGTCGTGCCCGAGTCCGAGGAGCGCTTCTTCACCGAGCCGTTCTTCGGCCGCGTGGTACGCGGGGTCTCCGCCGGGCTCAGGGACTCCGAGGTGCAGCTGCTGCTGGCCATCGCCCAGGACCGCCGCAGGCTGGGTCACTACCTCACCCGCCAGCACGTCGACGGGGTCATCCTGCTCTCACTGCACGGCGAGGACCCGCTGCCGGGCGAGCTGGAGAGCCGTGGCGTGCCGGCCGTGCTGATCGGGCGGCCCCTGACCACGCCAGCGGCCTATGTGGACGCCGACAACGCCGGTGGCGCGCGGCTCGCCGTCGAACACCTGGCCGCGTCCGGGCGTCGCCGGATCGGCATCCTCGCCGGGCCGCAGGACATGGCCGTAGGCGTCGCCCGGCTGGCTGGAGCCACCGAAGCGCTGGCGGCGGCCGGGCTGCCCGCTGACCTGGTCGCCTACGGTGACTTCAGCGAGGCCAGTGGCGCGGCGGCCCTCCGCGAGCTGCTGGACACCGCGCCGGACCTGGACGCGGTGTTCGCCGCGTCCGACCCAATGGCGGCCGGGGCGCTACGTGTCCTGCGCTCTCTCGGCCGGGCAGTGCCCGGCGACGTCGCGGTGGCGGGCTTCGACGACTCGGTGATCGCCGAGCACGCCGACCCGCCACTGACCAGCGTGCACCAGCCGGTCGAGGCCATGGGGACGGCGGCTGTGCGCCTGCTGCTCGACCGCATCGCTGGCACCGCGCCTGACCGGCCAGCCGTCGTGCTCGACACGCACCTGACCATCCGCCAGTCCACCTAAGAGGTCTACCGCAGGGTGGTCCACAATGGCGTGATGGCTGTGCGTGCCGGATGGTGGCGATTCGTGTTAGCGGCGGCCGGCGCTGTCCTCCTGGGCGCGATGGCCTGGCTGGTGCTCCGGCGGGGTACGACGCTCGGCAACGAGGTCGCCTCCATCGTGTCGATGCTGATCGCGGCGGGTACCGCTCTTGCCGTGCTGTACCGCCAGGCCGTCCCGGCCCGCGCCGAGCTGGACCTGTCGGCGCACCTGCGGTTCACGACGGCGGGCCGGGCGCCGCTGGCCGGCGCGCTGGACCCGGTGGAGCTCGGGGTCAAGCAGCCGCTGGACACGGCACGGTTCGGCCTCACCGGGTACGTGGGCCGCGACCAGGACGCCGTGCTCGTCGACCTGGCCAGCGCCGGCGGCATGCTCGTCCTGCACGGCCCGGCGACGGCAGGCAAGACCCGGGCGGCGGCCGAGCTGCTCCGTACCCCGCTGCTCGCCGGCCGCACACTGCTCGTCCCCTCGCACCAGGGCGCACTGCGTGCGCTGCTCGACGGCGGATTCCGGCCACGCGACGCCGTCGTCTGGCTCGACGACCTGGAACGTTTCCTCGGCTCGTCCGGCCTTGACGAGGCACTGCTCGAACGGCTGTGCCCGCACGGCCGTTCCGACGTCGCCGTGATCGCCACGATCCGCGAGGACGAGCTGACCGGGCTGCTGGACGCGGAGTCGGGCTCCGGCCACGACCGGGCGGCCGGAGCCGAGCGGCCCGGCGCGCGCCTCGCCCACCAGCTCAAGCAGGCCGGCCGGCTGGTCAGGCTCGGCAAGCAGCTCAGCCCGGCCGAACGCGACCGGGCCGTGACCGTGCAGGCGCGGGCGCAGCGGGGCGACACGCGGATCAGCACGGCGGTGGCCTCCGGTACCGGCTTCGGCGAGCACCTGATCGCCGGTCCGGCCATGATGGACCACTGGGCGGCCGGCGACACGCCCGAGGCGCACCTGAGCCGCGCGGCGATCAGCGCGGCCATCGACTGCCGGCGGGCCGGGTACGACCAGCCGATCCCGGCGGCCACCCTGCACGCCCTCGCGCCCGGCTACCTGCCCGTCGCGCTGCGCCGCGCGGACCTGCCGAGCATCGGCCAGGCCCTGGGACACGCGTGCCGGCCGCTCGCGGGCACGCCGACCAGCTCGTGCCTGACCCCGCTGCCCGATGCCACGTACTCGGCCGCCGACTACCTGCTCGACCGCTCGGCCGAGCCGCCGAGCCCGCTGGCCGGAGTCCCGATCGCCGACGCTGTCTGGCCTGCGGTGATCGGCATCGCGGACCGGTACCACCTGGGCAGGATCGGTTTCATCGCCAACAACACCGGCAACCCGGCCGTGGCCGAGACGGCGTGGCGCAAGGCCGCCGGGGCCGGCGACATCTACTCCATCAACCGGCTGTCCTTCTTCCTCGAGAAGCGGGGCGACTTAGCCGAGGCCGAGCAGTGGCTCCGGAAAGCGGCCGGTGCCGGTGACACGTTCGCGAACACGAGCCTCGGGCTCCTCCTGGAACGCCTGGAGCGCAAGGACGAGGCCGAGCAGTGCCTGCTGGAGTCGGCCGGCCGGGGCGACGCGTTCGCGATGACCAGGCTCGGCCGGCTCCTGGAACGCCAGAACCGGCTCGGGGAGGCCGAACGGTGGCTGCGGGAGGGCGCCGGTTCCGGTGACGCCTACGGGGAGTCGAGCCTTGGCCAGTTCCTCGCGAAGCAGGGGAGGCACCTGGGCGACCAGGGCCTGCTCACCGAGGCCGAAGAGTGGCTGCGGAAGGCGGCCGGGGCCGGGAACACGTACGCGAAGACGAGTCTCGGCCAGCTGGTGAGGGACCAGGGCAGAGCAGGGGAGGCTGAGCAGTACTTCCTGGAATCCGCGGACACCGGCTACACGTACGCGATGCTCAACCTCGGCCGGCTTCTCGACAGCCAGGGCCGGGTGGCGGAAGCCGAGCACTGGCTACGGCGGGCCGCCGCGTCCGGCGACCCGTACGACGAGGTGACGCTCGGCCGGTTCCTGGAGAAGCAGGGCAGGCAGCTGGACGACGGGGGGCTGCTCGCCGAGGCGGAGGAGTGGCTGCGGAAGGCTGCCGGGTCCGGTGACACGTACGCGATGGCGCGCCTGGCCGTCATGCTGCGCGACGACGACCGGCTGGACGAGGCAGAGCGGTGGTTCCTGGAGGCGGCCGGACTGGGCGACGTGTACGCCATGACCAACCTCGGCCGGCTCCTCGACCGCCAGGGCCGGCTGGAGGAAGCCGAACGCTGGCTGCTTGAGGGCGCCGCCACCGGCAACATCTACGCACAGTCGAATCTCGGGCGGCTCCTGGAACGGCAGGGCAGGCTCGCCGAGGCCGAGGAGTGGCTGCGCAAAGCCGCCAGCACCAGCGACGGCTTCGCGACGTACTGGCTCGGCAGCCTCCTGTCCGACCAGGCCAGGACGGCGGAGGCCGAGCCGTGGTTCAGGAAGTCCGCCGAGGCCGGTAACTCGCACGGGGCGAACGCGCTCGGCCGGCTGCTGCACCGGCAGGGCCGGGCCAGCGAAGCAGAGGCGTATTTCCGGCAGGCCGCTGGCCAGGGCAACAGCGGCGCGATGCTCAACCTGAGCGACCTGCTCGCCGGGCAGGGCAAGAAGCGCGAATCTGAGCACTGGCTGCGTGAGGCGGCCGGTGCCGGGAACGCCGTCGCGGCGAAACTGCTCCGGCGGCTTCACGAAGGACGGGAAGACGCGGAGTAGTTCCGCCGCTGACGCGCGCTGCGCTGGCTACTCGGGCAGTCGCGTGTGGACGGACCGGCGGCGGCGGGCCGCCGTCACGAGCAGCACACCACCGGCCAGGGCCACGGCTCCGGCAGCGGCGATGGCCATGATCTGCGTACCGGTCACCGGAAGCGTGGTCCCCGGGTTCGCCACGGGCGCCTCGCTCTCCCGCACCGGGACGGCGGAGGGGGAAACGGCCGGAGTCGCGGTAGCCGTGGCCGACGGGCTGGCCGACGGCGTGGGCACGACCGGAGCCGGAGTCACCTTCAGGCCGACCTCGGCGGAATTGTTGGCCTGCTGGCTGTCGGGGTGCGCGCCGGTGACGGTGACGGACCCGGCCTTGGTACCCGCGGAAAGGATCTTCACGCTGAACTCCAGCGTGGCCTTGCCGCCGGCCGGGATGGCCGGCAGGGTGACCGGGCCGGACACGAGCTCCGTGCCCTCGGGCTTGAGGAAGGCCAGCGCGCCGCCCGCCGGGCTGTCCCACGGGCCGTGGTTGGTGATCTCGGCGGTGGTCTTGACGGTCTGGCCGGCGGCGCCGGTGATCCCGGCCGCTGTCACGGCCAGGTCGGCGTTCGCGGCGCCGGTGGTCAGGGTGAAGCGGGCCGAGTTGTCGACCTTGTCGCGGTCGACCTGCTTGCCGGTCACCTTCGCCTTGCTGACCTTGGTGTCGCCGGTCAGTTCCGACGGCACCCGGGCTGGCTTGTACTCGCCGAACGCGCCCACGGTCACCGTGGCCGCACCGAGGTTCGTGTTCGCTGGGGCGCTGGGGGTCGCGCGGACCTTCAGGCCGAAGACAAGCGTGTCGAAGCTGCTGCCAGCGTCCAGCACGATCGGCTGCTCGGCGCCATCACTGTCCAGGTAGGACGACCACTCGCAGACCGCAGCGCGCATCTGCGTGTACGAGCAGCCCTGCACCTCCTGGCTGAACACGACGTGCTCCGGCAGCGTGAGCGACAGGGAGAGCCCCGAGCCGGTCTGGGAGCCGTTGTTGTCGACGGCGATCCACAGCTCGGTGTCGGTGTCGGGAGCCAGGCCGGTCAGGTTGCCTGCCAGCACGCCGTAGTCGATGCCGGGGGCTGCCAGGTCCACGCTGTACGTCGTGGAGTTGTCGCCCTTGTGCTCGATGTCCTCGTGGTAGTCGGAGCTGATCGTCGCGGTCAGCTTCCCGGCCCGCCCGAGCGGGGCGTCCGGTGAGGCCGGCCGCAGGTTCACGCCGAGGTTGCCGTCGAGGTACCCGGGTTCGAGGTCGCCCAGCTCGCAGACGTAGGCGGCCCGGTCACCCGTGCAGGACGTGCCGGGCAGGTCGGCGACCACGTCCGGGCCGAGCTGGCCGAGGTCGATGACGACCTTCACGTTCTTCGCGGTGGTGCCGCCCTTGTTCTGTACCTCGAGGAAGAACGTCTTCCCGTTGGAGTCCACCACGAGCTGGCGGGCCTTGATGCCGACGGCGAGGTCGGCCGGCGTGGCGGCCGGGGTCTCGGCCAGCGCCGGAGCTGGCACGGCGAGGGCGAGCGTACTGGCTGCGAGCCCAGCGAGGGCCGCGCCGGCATAGAAGCGCTTCATGAGTCCACCGGAGGGGTAGTGATAGACGGAACTCCGGAGGACCTTACTGACGGCCAATACGGGCACAAGGTACGGCGATGTCGCGCGATCGCCGAATCAGTCACCCGTACTGACCAGGGGTTATCCAAGTGTTACGAGCGGGGGCCTGCCCCGGCCACGTCGCCGTACCGGGGCTGGCCGCCGATCAGAACTCGACGCGCCAGATGCCGGGGGTGCCCAGGCCGCCGAAGGTGGCGTTGTAGCACTGCGCGTAGGAGTAGTTGCCCTTGGTCACCCAGCCGCCCTTTTTCACGTCGGACACGCCAGACGGATAGTCGCAGACCACGGACACACGGTAGGAGCCTGTCCCGCCGCTGCAGTAAGCGATGGCCGTTGTCGTGTTGTAGCGGGCGGCCGAGCAGCCCGTAGGCGTGGCGAAAGCCGGGCTTGCGGAGGTGACGGTGGCAGCTACCCCCGCTGCGCAGGCGACAGCGGCGGACTATCCCCAGGCCCGGCTGGGCGATCAACGTGTTTCGGCCAGGGCCGAAAGTATGGACGGCGGCCATGGAACCCGGCTACGAGGCGAATACGGTTGCCAGGCTGGATAGCATCCGGGCGTGATCGACACTTACCTGCTACCGGGCGAGAACGTGCATCCCGAGGGGATCGCCGCTGACCCGGACGGCGAGACCTTCTACGTCTCCAGCGCCCGCCAGGGCACCATCTTCCGTGGCCGGATCGGCCAGCCTGAGCTGGAGGTGTGGCAGCCGGGCGGCGCGGACGGCCGGGGCAACGCGCTCGGCCTGACGGTCACCGGTGACGGCCGGCTGATCGTGTGCGGGTCCGAGAGCGGCTACGTCTTCTGGTACGACACGGCGAGCGGCGAGCTCGTGGCCCGCCGCCAGGTACCGGCCGCCGAGACGCTGCTCAACGACGTGTGTGTCGCGGGCGGCTACGCCTATGTCACGGACTCGAAGCGCCCGGTGATCTGGCGGTTCGCGCTGGGTGGCTCCGACGCGGAGATCGGCGAGGCCGAGGAGTGGCTGGACCTGGGCGAGGCCGAGCTGACGCCGTACCTGAACGGGATCGTCCCGGCCCTGGACGACACCGTCCTGCTCGTGGCAGCCCAGGGCACCGAGGTGCTGTGGCGGGTGGACATCGCCAGCCGGTCGGCGGAGAAGCTGGACGGCCAGGTGAGCGCCGACGGGCTGGTGCTGCTCGGCGGCAAGCTCTACGCCTGCGACAACGCCGAGACCGCTGACGGCCTGGAGTTCTACCTGTCGGAGTTCACGCTGCCCGCTGACCTGCGCGGTTTCGAGCTGGCCCGGCGCTGGCAGCGCGACACCGAGCAGACGCCGACCACTGTGGCCTGGCTGGGCGGCCGGATGCTGCTGGTCAACTCGCAGTTCGTCGCCGGCCGCAACGGCACCGCCGCCGCACCGTTCACGATCAGCGCCGTGGAGATCTAGGGCGGCGCCTCCCGCGCGCAGCGGAGCAGGTACCGCAAAATAGGGCAATGCTCTCTTCTTCGCTGCTCGTGATGTTCCTGGGCGCTGTCGTCGTGGTGGCCGTCTCGCACCTCCTGTCCCGCCGGCAGGAGGGTGAGCCGATCGCGATGCCCAAGGGCGTGGAGATGGCGGTCGGCGCGGTGTCCGGGCTGTTCGTGTTCTCGTTCGCGTTCCTCGCGGTCAACGCGGTGGGCGAGCTGAACGCGGCCCGTAAGGCCTCGCTGACCGAGGCGAGCGCGCTGAAGGACACCTACTTCGCCGCGCAGGGCCTGGCCCAGGCCGACCGGGACCGGGTGCGCGGCGAGGTGGTCGCGTACACCCGTTCGGTGATCGACGCCGAGTGGCCGGCGATGCGGGATCGCCGGGCGAGCGAGCCGACGGTCCGCCAGCTCGACGGCCTCCGCCTGCACGTCTACCAGATGCAGGCCGACGGCGAGCCGGCCCGCGCGGCCAAGGCCGAGACCACGGCCAGGCTGCGCGACGTGTACGTGGCGCGCCGCGATCGCCTGGCCCAGAAGGACGCCCAGGTGCCCCCGCCGATCCTGGCGCTCATGGTCGGGGCTGGCCTCGTGACGCTGACGGTCATCACGCTCGTCGGCCGCCCGGCCACGCTGCTGCACTACGGGCTGCTCGCGATCGGCGCGGCCGGCGTCGCGTACATGATCTTCCTGGTGCTCCAGATCAACCATCCGTACTCCGGCGGCGTGAGCCTCAAGCCCGACGCCTACCGGGAGGCCCTGGTCCGCTACGAGCAGATCGGCCGCTGACCAGGACTCCCGGCGTTCTCGCAGTCAGGCCCGCAGCAGGCCCTCCAGCTCGGCGAGGGCCTCGTCGGCCTGGCGGCCGAGTTCCTTGTCGTCGGGGGCGGCGGCGCACGCGCCGAACATCTCGAACACCTTCTGCCCGGCCGCCTCGATCCGTTCCTGCTCTGTCATCAGTTCAGCCTCCATAGTGGTCAGACGGCGTTGCAGGCGCGGAAGATGTGCACGAGCGCCGGGATGCTGGCCTTGCCGGTGAACGCGATGTACTCGCCCAGCACCACGTCCTGCTTCCACTTCTCCTTGTACGCGAGCTGCGTCTGCGCCGGGTACACCATCGAGCCGTTGGCCCACAGGTGTGACATGAACCAGTGGAAGGCCAGGCTGCGGCCCTCGTGCCTCGGCTGCGACTCCAGCTCCGTGAACGGGGTGAATCCGAAGTGGAGCCACTCGGCGCCCTCGGACTGGAAGACCTCGATAGCGTGCTTGTTCACCGCCTCCATCACGCCGGGCGGTGAGTCGGGCTCGCGGCGGCTGAGGTCGTGCATCCAGCCGGGCCGGGTGCCGTAGACGGGGGAGTAGGAGATGTAGCCGACGAGGTCCTCGCCGCGGTGGGCGACGAAGAGCCGGCGCATGTGCTGGTAGCGCCCGCCGGTCTGGCCGACCAGGAACTCCAGCGGCTTGGCCCCGCCCTTGAGGGTCAGCCAGCTCGCGTCGAGCTCGCGTACCCGCTTCTCCCACTCGGCGAACGGCACCTCGCTCACCGTCAGCCCGGAACGCAGCGCCCGCTGGATCTTGTTGCGGAGCTGCATGTACCGGGTGCCCTTGAGCGTGTGGTCGGCCAGCCGCAGCGCGAAGGACGCGCCCATCTGGTTGACCACGAAGCCCTGCTCCAGGTACGGCTGGGCCTCCTTGGCCTGGAGCTGCACGCCCACGATCTCCTTGCCCTGCTCCTTGGCGTGCGCCACGAAAGCTGCCAGCAGCGGCCGGAGGTCGGCCTCGGGGGCGAACGGCCCTCCGAACTGGACGATGTAGTCGCCGACCGTCCGGTACACGATGACGCCGGGCGATCCGGGTATCTGGAAGTAGCTGTTGCCCTCGTTCACCGCGAGGAACGAGCTGGGGTTGTCTGCCGCGCTGAACCGCTGGATGGCCTCCAGTGCCAGGTCGGACGTTGTGATGGTTTCCGTCATGGTCAGTCCATTCCCTCGGCGGTCTCCCTTGAGTTATCGCACAGTCAAAAAGCCGTCGCAATGACAAGTTTGCCCAGGTCAGCGCCCTGTCAGCCCTGGGTCAGCACGCGGGAAACCCATCGATATCAGTTCGAGGTCAGCCGATAGTCAGGTCCCATTGCGACACTGGCTTACGTCGATAGGGCGTGTCGCGGGCAATGGCTGAAGGGGCGGACATGACGGATCTCGACCCTCACGGGCCTTTCCGGTACCTGGAGGAGCTCAAACAACTGGTGTCCGCGGTGGACAGCGAGGCGAACCTGACCCCCGCCGGGCGGGACAGGGCCCGGGCCGCGTTCAAGAACGCGCTGGCCGGCCAGGCTCACCTCGGCGCGCTGTACGCGGCCCATCCCGAGATCGCGGAGCTGCCCGTGCGGCCGGTGTTCATCACGGGGCTGCTGCGGACCGGCACGACCTTCCTCCAGCACCTGCTGGCCGGGCATCCTGGGCTGCGCTCGCCGGAGCTGTGGGAGCTGATGACGCCAGCCGACCCTGGTCCCGAGGCCGCTCTGATCGCGGCGTGCGAGGACTACATCGCTGAGTACTACCGGGCCGCTCCGGCCTTCCGCGCCATCCACCACCTCGACGCGCGGCTCCCGGAGGAGTGTCACCGGCTCACGGCCAACTCCTTCCGCGACCCGATCTACGCGCTGCGGTACAGGATCCCGTCCTACACCGCGTGGCTGCGTACCCAGTCGATGGTCCCCGCGTTCGAGTACCACCGGGAGCAGTTGCGGGCGCTGTTGTGGCGGCGGCCGGCCCCGGAGGGCGCGCCGGTCGTGCTCAAGTGCCCGTCGCACCTGTGGCACCTGGACGAGCTGCGTGCCGTGTACCCGGGCGCGAAGGTGATCCGGATGCACCGCTCCCCGGCCGTGTGCCTGCCGAGCGTGTCGAGCCTGACCGCCGTCGTCCGGGCGGCCCGGTCGGACACTGTGGACAAACGCGAGATCGGCGCCTACTGGCTGGCCGAGGCCGAGCGCGTCCTGCCGGGCCTGAGGCCGGAGGCCGGGGTGCTCGACGTGCGTTACGCCGATCTGGTGCGCGACCCGATGGGTACGGCGGAAAAGGTTTGCGAATTCATCGGCGTGGAGCTGACGCGGGACGCGAGGGCACAGATGGCGCCCAGCGCTGGTTCCAAGCCGCCCCGGCACGAATACACCGCCGGGGAGTTCGGCCTGAGCCGGGAGCTGCTCGACGAGCGGTTCGCGGGTTACCTGGCCGGATTCGGACTGTCAGAGGAGGACAGATGACCACTCCCGAGGGAACACACGAGGACCGGGCACGGGCCAACGTCGAAGAGGCCAACAAGTTCGCCGGGGACGACCCGGTGCGGATCGGCATCATCACCCCGCTCACCGGGCCGGGTGACCCCACGGCCGGCGAGCTGGTCGTGCGCGGTGCGTGCCTGGCCGCGGAGTACGTCCGCGAGCACGGCGGCGTGCGTGGCGGCCGGGGTATCGAGTTCGTGCTCTACAACGACCAGGAGACCGCCGCGGAGGAGGGCATGGCCCGCTCGTCGGCGGCCCAGGCGGCCAAGGCCGCGCTGGTCGACGGAGTGGTCGCGGCTGTCGGCCAGTGGCACCTGCGCACGACGCCGTGGGTGGTGGACGTGCTCAGCCGCTACGACGTGCCGGTCTTCGTCGAGAACGGCCACAGCACCATCACCGCGCAGAAGCGGCGCAACGTCTTCCGCGCGTACTTCACCATCGCCGACCGGGTCCCGGTGATGCTGGACTTCGCCGCGGCGCAGGGGATGCGGCGGATCGGGCTGATCGCCGCCGACACGGTGTTCGGCGCGATGATGGCCGACACGCTGGTCGAGTACGGCACGCAGAAGCACGGCATGGAGTTCATCCGCTTCGACTTCCCGCAGGACGACACCGAGGACTTCCGCGAGCAGCTGCGCGCGATCAAGGACTTCGGGCCGGACCTGTTCATCAACGGCGCGGTCATCAAGACGAACTACATGATCGTCCAGCAGGCCACCGAGGTCGGGCTGATCCCGGACATCCCGATGATGGTCACCTTCGGCTTCCCGCTGCGTTCCGAGGACTTCTGGCGGCTGTCGGGCGAGGCCGGCGTGGGCACGATGTGGCCTGGCATGCGGTACCGGCCGTCGTGGCAGGGGATCACCGACATCGGGCGGTGGTTCGTGGACCGGTACACCGAGCGCTACGGCTCCTTCCCGCCCGACACCGCGCTCACCCACTTCACCGACGTGACCATCATCGCCGCAGCGCTGGAGGCCGCCCGCTCGGACAGCCGTGAGGACCTGCTCGACGCGCTGGAGTCGATGGAGTTCGACACGTGGCAGGGGCCGATCCGGTTCGAGCACGGGCCCGCGCACTGGCACCACGTCGCGCCGGAGCTGGCTCTGCTCCAGTACCAGACCTACCAGCAGAGCTTCGACGACTCCGCGATCATCTGGCCGCCGCAGACCGCGACCGCCGCCTACCAGCCGCCGAAGAAGTAACGAAGGAGTGTGCGGGGTGCCGACGACAGCACAGACTCTGGTCGCCAGCCTGGCCGGGCACGGCGTGGACCGGGTGTTCTGCGTGGCGGGGGAGAGTTACCTGCCGGTGCTCGACGCCCTGCACGACTCCGGGATCGACGTCGTGACCTGCCGCCATGAGGGCTCGGCTGCCTTCATGGCGGTGGCCGACGCGAAGCTCACCGGCCGGGCGGGTGTCTGCCTGGTCAGCCGGGGGCCGGGCGCCGCCAACGCCGCCGTGGCCGTGCACGCCGCCGCCGAGGACGGCACGCCGCTGCTGCTCCTGGTCGGCGGCGTCGCCGAGGCGGAGATCGACCAGGAGGTCTTCCAGAGCCTCGACAGCGGGCGGTTCTTCGGCGGCATCGCCAAGGCGGCCTGGACGCTGCACGACCCGGCAGCGGCTGCTTCCCTTGCCGCGCGGGCGTTCCGGCTCGCGGAGTCCGGCACGCCCGGCCCGGTCATCCTCACCCTCCCCGAGGACGTTCTGGCCCGCGAGGACCCGATCGGCGTGCCGTCGGCGCAGGCCGCGATGGGGGCCACGCTGCCCGGCGGTGCCTCGCTGCGGCTCGCGCGCCGGCTCCTGGCCCAGGCCTGCAGGCCACTGCTGCTCGCCGGCGGCCGGCTCAGCAACCCCGAGGGCCGTGAGCTGATCCGCAAGGTCGCGGAACGCCACGGCCTGCCGGTCGTGACGAGCAACAAGCACCAGCACCTGCTGCCCGGCCAGCACCCGTCCTACGCCGGGATGCTCCACAACGCCACGCAGTCCGGCCAGCTCAGTGCCTTCCTCGAGTCCGATCTGGTCCTGGCGGTCGGCACCCGCCTGGACTCAGTGACCACAAAGGACCATTCCTTCCCCGGTGCCGGCCAGCGCCTCGTCCACGTCTATCCCGACGCGGCCCGGATCGGCTCCTGGCACCCGGTCGACCTGGGCGTCGACGCGAGCCCGGCGGCGTTCCTCGCCGAGATGGCCACCTGGGAGCCATCGTCCATTGAGGACGGCTGGACGGCCCGGCTGCACCAGCTCGAAGCCGACAAGGCCGTCTGGGAGCCAGCCGAGGCAGCCGACGGCGTCGTCTTCGGCGCGGTGATGGCCGAACTCGGCGAGCAGACCGGCGGCGACCTGAACCTCGTCGTCGACTCCGGCACCTTCACCAGCTGGGCCTACCGGTACGTGCGGCTCGGCGAGCGCGGCCGCCTGCTCGGCCTCGGCTCCAGCTCGATGGGCTTCGGCGTCGGGGCCGGCGTCGCGGCGGCGCTGCGGAGCGACGGCACGCCGACCGTGGTCGTCATCGGCGACGGCGGCTTCGTCATGAACCCCGGAGAGCTGATCACCGCGTGCGCCCGCCGCCTGCCGCTGGTCGTCATCGTGGCCAACAACGGCAGCTACGGCACCATCCGGCTCCACCAGGAACTCCACCACCCCGGCCGGATCATCGCCACCGACCTCGCCAACCCGGACTTCGCCCGCCTCGCCGAGGCCTTCGGGGCACTCGGGCTGCGCGTGGACAGCACCGAGCAGATCCGCCCGGCGCTGGCCAAGGCGCTCGGCTCCGGCGGGCCCGCCGTCATCGAGGTCCGCACGAGCCTCAAGCACATCACCGCATACCGCCGCATCTGAAAGGGCCACCATGCAGTACCACGACTCGGTCATCGACCTGATCGGCGGCACGCCGCTGGTCCGGCTCCGCTCCGTGACGAGCGGGCTGGAGCCGCTCGTGCTCGCCAAGCTGGAGTCGGCGAACCCGGGCGGCTCGGCCAAGGACCGGATCGCGCTCCGCATGATCGAGGCCGCCGAGGCCGCCGGGCACCTGCGGCCGGGCGGCACCATCGTGGAGCCCACGTCGGGCAACACCGGTGTCGGGCTGGCGCTCGTCGCGCAGCAGAAGGGGTACCGGTGCGTGTTCACCGTGCCCGACAAGGTCTCGGCCGACAAGATCGCGGTACTGCGGGCCTACGGCGCCGAGGTCGTGATCTGCCCGGCCGCCCGGCACCCCGACCACCCCGAGTCCTACCGGGCCACCTCGGCGCGGCTCGCGGAGGAGATCCCGGGCGCGTTCCGGCCCGACCAGTACCACAACCTCAGCAACCCCGCCTCGCACTACGCCGCGACGGGGCCCGAGCTGTGGGCGCAGACCGACGGGCGGATCACGCACCTCGTGGCGGGGGTGGGGACGGGCGGGACGATCTCGGGTACCGGCCGGTTCCTCAAGGAGGTGTCCGGCGGCCGGGTACGCGTGATCGGCGCCGACCCGGACGGCTCCGTCTACACCGGGGGCGGCGGCCGGCCGTACCACGTGGAGGGCGTGGGCCAGCCGACCTTCCCCGGCTCGTTCGACCCGGCCGTACCAGATGAGATCCTGGCTGTTTCTGACCTGGACTCCGTGACCGTGACCAGGCGGCTCGCCCGCGAGGAAGGCATCCTGACCGGCGGCTCGGGCGGCATGGCCGTGGCCGCAGCCCTGCGCGTGGCCGCCCAGGCAGGCCCCGGTGACGTGATCGTCGTCGTCATCCCCGACTCCGGCCGCGGCTACCTCTCGAAGATCTTCGACGACGGCTGGGTCCGCCGGTTCGGCTTCGAGGCTGAGCCCGGCGAAGGCACCCGGCTCGGCGACGTGGCCAGGGAACTCGTGACCGTCGATCCACAGGAGAGCATCGCCGGGGCGATCAAGGTCATGCGGACGACCGGGCTCAGCCACCTGCCCGTCTCCGCCGCCCCGCCGCCGGTCCGGCTCGCCGAGATCACCGGCACGGTCTCCGAGGCCGGGCTGGCCGAGGGCCTGGCCACCGGCAGCATCCAGCTCACCGACCCGGTCGCCGCGCACATGACAGCCCAGCTGCCGGTGGCCGGCTGCGGCCAGCTCGCCTCGACGGCCGCAGCGCTGGTCACCGAGCACGGCGCGGTCCTCGCCGTCGACGGCGGCCTGCCCGCCGGCCTGGTCACCCTGCGCGACCTGCTCGCCCTCCCATAGAGATCTGGAGACGCTGCCATGACCAAGATCCTGGAATACGTGGACCCGGCGGACGGGCTGCGCGGCTGGCTGGCCTACGACGCGACGGACAGCCAGCTCGCCGCTGGCGGCTGCCGGGCACAGGCCGGGCTGACCGGCGGGGAACTGTCCGTGCTGGCCAGCCGGATGACCCTGAAACAGCGGATACTCGGCCTCAACGTCGACGGCGCCAAGTGCGGTATCGACTACAACCCGCGCTCGGCGGGCCGGTCGGGCGCGCTGGGCCGCTTCCTCACGTTCCTGCGCGACGAGCTGCGCGACCGGTTCAGCATGGGGCCGGACATGGGTACCGAGTGGCAGGAGCTCCAGCAGCTCGCCGCAGCCGCCGGTGTGCCGTCCACGAAGTACGCGATCCGCAAGGCGCAGGGGCTCACGGATGAGGAGTTCTTCAACCGGATGGCCCGGCTGCGCGACCAGGTCGGCCTGATGACCCTCAGCCAGCGCCGCGCCGGGCACGCCGTCGGGCACGCCGTGATCGGGGCGGCCCGCGCTGCCGAGGTCACCGGCCAGGTCACCGCTGCCATGCAGGGCTTCGGGAACCTCGGCCGGGCGGCGGCCTGCACGCTGCTGGAGGAGGGCGTGAAGCTGGTCGCCGTCGCCGACGAGTACGGCTGCGTGGTCGATCCGGCAGGGCTTGACATCGCCGGGATGCTGTCCAGCCCGCCCGGCATGCCCGTACCGCAGCTCAACACGCCCGGGGTGCGCATGCGCTCCAACGCCGTGTTCGAGATGCCTGCCGACGTGCTGGTCCTGGCCGCTGTGAAGGACGCGATGAGCGCAGCGCACACCGCCGGCCCGCCGTTCGCCGCCGTCGTGGTCGGCGCCAACTGCGGGCTGAGCGAGGACGCGGAGGACGCCCTGCACACCCGGGGCGTGTTCGTCGTACCCGACTTCATCGGCGGCATCGGCGGCTCGGCCTCGATGGAGGCGCTGTTCGCCCCGCGTCAGGCCCCCAGCGCCCGGCAGGTACTCGGCAACCTCGCCCAGATGATGCGCGAGCTGGTCGGCGAGGTCGCCGAGACGTCCCGCCGGTACTCGCTCCCGCCCCGCGAGGCCGCACTCCAGCTGGCCGCGAGCCGCACGGTCGACCCGGCTGCCCCGCCGTACGGCCAGTGCCCGTACCTGACCACGCCCACCCGTTAGCCCCGCACCCTTCCCCCGGAGGTCCGTCATGCACGCCGCCCAGTGCCGCCACGAACGCGGGCACATCACAGACTCACGGTTCTATGGCAACCGGTACGCGACCCCGGCGAGCCGGGAGATCTTCTGCGACGTCTGCCGCAACCAGCGCTGGCTGGACATCGAGGCAGCCCTGGCGCTGGCCCAGGCCGAGCTGGGCATCATCCCGGCCGACATGGCCGAGCGGATCGCGGCGAGCGCCAAGGTGGACCTGGTCGACCTCGACGCCGTCCAGGAGGAGATCGAGAAGTCCGGGCACTCGCTCGTCGGCCTGCTGCGCGTGTTCGAGGCGGCGTGCGGGCCGGAGGCCGGGCAGTGGATCCACTATGGAGCGACTACGCAGGACATCCAGGACACCGGCCAGTCCCTGGAGATCCGGGACGTGCTCGACGCGCTGCGCCCGCTGCTCGACGCGGTGATCGCCCGCCTGGCAGACCTGGCGGAACAGCACGCGGGCACCCTGGCCCTCGGCCGGACCCACGCCCAGCCGGCCCTGCCGATGGGTTTCGGCCTGAAGCTCGCGAGCTGGATCGACGAGCTGCTCCGGCACACCGAGCGCCTGGGCCAGCTGCGCGAGCGCGTCCTGACCGCCCAGCTGTTCGGCGGGGCCGGCACGATGGCTGGCTTCGGTGACCAGGGTCCCGAGCTGCTCGAACGGTTCGCGGCCCGGCTGGGGCTCGGCGTGCCTGCGACCGGCTGGCACGTGGCGCGGGACCGGGTGGCGGAGTTCGCCGGGTTCATGGCGATGGTGGCCGGCACGATGGCCAGGATCGCCGACGAGATCCGCACACTGGTCCGGCCGGAGTTCGGCGAGCTGGAGGAGGCGTGGCGGCCGGGCAAGGTCGGCAGCAGCACCATGCCGCACAAGCGGAACCCGGAACGCTGCGAGCAGGTCGTCGTCATGGCCCGGCTCGCAGCGGCCGCGGCCGGCGCCACGCTGGCCGCGATGATCGGCGACCACGAGCGGGACGCGCGGGCGCTGCGGATCGAGTGGGCCGCCGTGCCGGACGTGTCCCACTACAGCCTGGCCGCCTGCCAGATGGTCCTGGAGAGCGTCACCGGGCTGATCGTCCACACCGGACGGCTGGCCCGCAACGTCGAGGTCATGACCGGCAACGTCATGTCGGAACGCCTGATGCTGGCGCTCGGCCGGACGGCTGGCAAGCAGCACGCCCACGAGTACGTCTACGACCTCACGCAGCAGGCCGCCGACCGGGGCATCGAGGTCCGCGAGCTGGCCGCGGAACTGACCAGGGCCGCAGACACCGAGCTGGGCATCCTGCTCGCCCGGCTCAGCCGCGAGGAACTCGACGAGATCTTCGACCCAGCCACCTACCTGGGCTCCTCGTCGGTACTGACCATGCGGGTGGTCGCCGAGGCCCGCAAGCGGATCGGCTGACGTGCCTGCTCCCGCCGCGAACTCCCGGCCGGCCATCACCGTGGACGGCCGGGGGAACCTGTCATCCCCTGCCGGGAATCGCCCCGCCGTTGATCTGGATGATCTGCCCGGTCAGGAAGCCGGCGAGGGGGCTAGCCAGGTGCGCGACGGTCGCGGCGACCTCCGCCGGGGTACCGCCCCGGCCGGACGGCGACTGCGCGGACCGGCCGGCGTGGAACTCGGCGTTCATCCGCTCGCCGTAGAACTCGGTCTCCGGGATGTAACCGGGCGCGACCACGTTCACGGTGACGCCTTCCGGGGCCAGCCGGGCGGCCAGCTCGGCGGACCACGGATGCAGCGCGGCCTTCGACCCGCCGTAGGTCGCCGGGCCACGGAACGCCGCGACGGACGTGATCGTCACGATCCGGCCGCCGGGACGGGACAGCACCGGCAGCAGCGCCTCGGTGAGCAGCACGACCGGCAGCACGTTGCCGGTCACGTTGGCCAGCCACTGGGCGCGCAGGGTCTCCAGGTCGCCGGGCTCGGGCGGGGCCGGGGCGAAGTTGCCGCCGGCGTTGTTCACCAGCACGTCGACCGGCCCGCCGATCTCCTTGGCTGCCCTGGCCACCTGGGCCGGGTCGGTGAGGTCGGCGGTGACGGCCCTGACCCCGGGCAGCCCGGCCGCTACGGCGGCGAGCGGCTCTGGGCGGCGGCCCACGACCACGACCTCGGAACCTTCGGCGGCGAGTGCGGCGGCGACGGCCCTGCCGATGCCGGTGCCACCGCCGGAAACCACTGCGAGTCTGCCCACGACTGACCATAGTAGAGGGATCGGAGCCAATGAGACGATATCTGGGCGTCTACTTCCTGGTGGTCGCCGTGCCCATCGCCCTCGCCGTTCTCCTGGTGGCGTGGCTGGCCTCCGGTGACACCACCCTCACCTCCGCACCGGGCAAGGGCAACGGCGAGATCGTGTACCGGCTGCTGATCGCGACCTCCATCGTGGTCGCCGCGGCTGCCCTCGGCGGCGCACTCGCCCGCAGGCTCGGCCAGCCCCGGGTGGTCGGCGAGATCGTGGCCGGGCTGGTCCTCGGCCCGTCGGTGCTCGGCGCGCTCGCACCCGGCGTGATGAAGGCACTGTTCCCGCCGCTGATCGTCCCGCACCTCGACGCGCTGGCCCAGTTCGGCGTGGTGTTCTTCATGTTCCTCGTCGGTACCGAGCTGGCACCGGGAGCGCTGCGCAGCAGTGGTGCGCGCGGTGTGATCGTCGGGCACGCCTCGATCGCGCTGCCGTTCCTGGCCGGGGTCGGCATGGCGTGGTGGCTGCCGGGGGACGGGCTGCCGTTCATCCTCTTCGTCGGCCTGTCGTTCTCCATCACGGCGTTCCCGGTACTCGCCCGCATCCTGTCCGAGCAGAACCTGCTGCGTACCCCGCTCGGCGCGACCGGGATGACGGCTGCGGGCATCGGCGACGTGACGGCCTGGTGCCTGCTGGCCGTCGTGATCGCGATCGTGCGCGGTACGTCGGTCATGTCAGCGGTGCTGTCCATGGTGTACGTGCTGGTCTTCGCGGCCGTCATGTTCTGGGTGGTCGGCCCGCTCGTCGCCCGGGTGGTCGCCCGCGCGGAACGCAACCACACCCCGCGCGTCGCCCTCTACGCCGGCCTGGTCTGCCTGGTCCTCGCCTCGGCGCTGGCCACGGAGCAGATCGGCGTGCACGCCATCTTCGGCGCGTTCCTCGCCGGAGTGGTGATGCCGCGCGACTCGGCGCTCATCACGGAACTGACCAGCAAGATCGAGGGCGTGACGCTCTGGTTCATGCTGCCGCTGTTCTTCGCGACCGTCGGCCTGAAGACCAGTGTCGGCTCGCTCGCCGGAGCCGGCCAGTGGCTGGTGTGCGCGGTGATCGTCGTGGTGGCCGTCACCACCAAGCTCTCCGGTACCTGGATCGCGGCCAGGGCGACCGGTGGCAGCGCGCGGGAGGCCACTGCGCTCGGCGTGATGATGAACTGCCGGGGCCTGACCGAGCTGGTCGTGCTCAACCTCGGGCTCCAGCTGGGCGTGCTCACCCCGGTCCTGTTCGTCATGTTCGTGATCATGGCCCTGGTCACCACCGCGATGACCGGGCCGCTGCTCCGCCGGGTGGTACGCGCGGAGCGGCCTGTCAATGAACCCGACCTGATCCTGGACGGCAGCCGTGCACACTGAGTCTCATCTGGACATTCTCGAATCCGAGGCAATCTACATCTTCCGCGAGGTGGCGGCGGAGTGTGAGCGGCCGGTGCTGCTGTTCTCCGGCGGCAAGGACTCCATCGTCCTGGTCCACCTCGCGCAGAAGGCCTTCTGGCCGGCCCGCATCCCGTTCGGGCTGATGCACGTGGACACCGGCCACAACTTCCAGGAAGTACTGGACTTCCGCGACGCCACGGCGAGCCGGGCCGGCGCCCAGCTCATCGTCGCCTCTGTGCAGGACGGCATCGACCGGGGGCTCGTCACCGAACCGCCGTCGGGCATGCGCAACGCGATCCAGACTCCGGTACTGCTGGAAGCGGCCGACAAGTACCGCTTCGACGCGTTGTTCGGCGGTGCGCGGCGGGATGAGGAGAAGGCCCGGGCGAAGGAGCGGGTGTTCTCGTTCCGCGACGAGTTCGGCCAGTGGGACCCGAAGAACCAGCGCCCGGAGCTCTGGTCCCTCTACAACGCCCGCGTCGCACCCGGCGAGTCGATCCGCGTGTTCCCGCTGTCGAACTGGACGGAACTCGACGTCTGGCACTACATCGGCCGCGAGAACATCGCCCTCCCGGACATCTACTTCGCCCACGAGCGCGAGGTCGTCGACCGGGGCGGCATGCTCTACGGCGTCCACGAGGTCCTGCCGGCCAGGCCGGGCGAGACCCCGTTCACAGCCCGCGTGCGGTACCGGACAGTCGGCGACGCCTCCTGCACAGCCGCCGTCCGCTCCGACGCGGTGACTGTCGAGGACGTGATCGCAGAAGTCGCGGCCACGCGGATCACGGAGCGGGGCGCGACCAGGGGCGACGACCGGGTATCGGAAGCGGCGATGGAAGACCGCAAGCGGGAAGGGTACTTCTAGAGATGACCACTATGGATCAGTCAGCACCCGACCTGCTGCGTTTCGCCACGGCAGGCTCGGTGGACGACGGCAAGTCGACGCTGATCGGCCGCCTGCTCTACGACTCGAAGTCCATCTTCGAGGACCAGCTCGCCGCCGTCGAGGCCACGAGCACGGCCCGCGGCGACGACTACACCGACCTCGCGCTCCTGACAGACGGCCTGCGCGCCGAACGCGAACAGGGCATCACGATCGACGTCGCGTACCGGTACTTCGCCACGCCCCGGCGGAAGTTCATCATCGCGGACACCCCGGGGCACACTCAGTACACGCGGAACATGGTTACGGGTGCGTCGACGGCTGACCTGGCGCTGATTCTGGTCGACGCCCGCAAGGGGCTGGTCGAGCAGTCGCGCCGGCACGCGTTCCTGTGCTCGCTGCTGCGCGTCCCGCACATGGTGCTGTGCGTCAACAAGATGGACCTGGTCGACTGGTCGGAGGAGGTGTACGAGCGGATCCGAGCCGACTTCACCGCCTTCGCCGCCAAGCTCGACGTCCCCGACCTCGCCGTCGTCCCGGTCTCCGCGCTCAAGGGCGACAACATCGTCGAGCGCTCCCAGAACATGCCCTGGTACGCCGGCACCTCGCTGCTGCACCACCTGGAGAATGTCCACATCGGATCCGACCGCAACCTCGTCGATGCCCGGTTCCCGGTCCAGCACGTGATCCGGCCGCAGTCCCAGGCCGGCGAGGCCCGCGACTACCGGGGCTACGCAGGCCAGGTCGCCTCGGGGGTGCTCAAGCCGGGCGACGAGGTGATGGTGCTCCCGTCGGGCTTCACCTCCACGATCGCCGGGATCGACACGGCCAGCGGCCCGGTCACGGAGGCGTACCCGCCGATGAGCGTGACCGTCCGGCTGGAGGACGAGATCGACATCTCGCGGGGCGACATGATCTGCCGGCCGGGCAACTCGCCACAGGTCTCCCAGGACGTGGAGGCGCTGGTGTGCTGGATGGACGAGTCGGCACCCCTGGCACCAGGCCGCAAGTACACCGTCAAGCACACCACCCGCACGGCCCGCGCCATCGTCAAGGACCTCACGTACCGCCTCGACATCAACACCCTGCACCGCGACGAGGCCGCCACCGCTCTCAACCTGAACGAGATCGGCCGGGTGCGGCTCCGGACGACGGTCCCGCTGCTCCACGACGAGTACCGCCGCAACCGCGCCACCGGCGGGTTCATCATCATCGACGAGGCCACCAACAAGACGGCAGGAGCGGCGATCATCCTCTGAGCACGGAAGGAGAGGTGAGCCCCGGTGGCAGGGCTCACCTCGCGTTCGTGCCTGCTGGCGGGCCTGGCCCACAATGGGTGAATGATCTTCAAGAAGGTGAAGGAACTCCTGGACACCCGGGTCACCCTGCCCGATGTCCGGCTCGTCGTGTCCGGAGCCCCGTTCGGCCAGGTCACGGTCGAGGGTTCCTGGTTTCCGCGTACCGTCACCTTCACCGGCCCCGGCACCCACCCCGGCGGCGCCCCCTGGACGGCTGTCGTCACCGACCACGGCGTGACGAAGGTGCTGGGCTGGACGGTCGCCCCTCCCGCCGTGCTCGCGGCCGGGCGCACCGACGTGTCGCTGTCCCTCGACGGCCAGCCAGCCCAGGTCGACCCCGGCCGCAGGGCGATGCGGCGGGCCACCTACAACGCGAGGGCCACGCTGGCCGGGCGGCGGTACGAGCTGCGCCAGGTCTGGTTCAGCCGCGCCAGCCTGCTCAGGGACGGCGAGCCGGTCGCCCGGCTGGTCAGCGCCGGCCAGCCGTCCCCGGTCAACGTTGCCGAGTGGTACCAGGGGGCCGAGCCCTTCGACCTGCTGGCCGCCGCCGTGCTGGGCTGCTCGTTCGGCGTGGGCTCCCCGGGCTTCCTCAGCCGGCTGGCCGAGGAGATCACCTGACCGGCTCCCCATCGCCCGGCGGCCGGCCGTTACCGTGTCGGGGTGACGCACAAGATGGTCGTGGTGGTCCGGACCGATCTGGACATGGGGCGCGGCAAGATCGCAGCCCAGGTCGCGCATGCCGCTGTCGGGGCTGTGCTGTCCAGCCTCTCCGATCCGGCACTGGCCGCCTGGCTGCGCGACGGCCAGCCCAAGGTGGTGCTGAAGGTACCGAGCGCCGAGCGGCTGAGCCAGGTCGCCGCGGCGGCGGAGGCGGCGGGCCTGCCGGTGCAGGTGATCCATGACGCTGGCCGTACCCAGGTCGAGGCGGGCACGGCCACGTGCTGCGCGATCGGCCCGGCCCCGATCACCGCGATCGACCGGGTGGCCGGCTCGCTGTCCCTCCTGTAACCCGGCCCTGACCCCTGGTCCCCGCCCGCTGGACGCTTGTGTGACGGGCACCACTCCCTTACCCTGGGCCCATGTGTAACCGGTTTCTATGTTCAGGGAGTGTCACCCGTGGAGCTTTCCCGGCGTAACCTGCTCATCGCCATCGGGGGATCAACAGCCGCTGTAGTGGGACTTTCCAATACTCCCGCTTTCGCGGCTGACGAGTACGACACCTTGCGTCAGCGGTACGCGGGGCTCCTGGTAGGAAACGGTTACGATCCTGCGGCCGAGCCCTTCGCCACCCAGCTCGCCACCCAGGCCCAGGTCGCCGGGCAGTACCAGGCCGCCATGACCACCGCCAGCACCACAGCACTGTGGACGGACCTGCCGCTCGGCTCCAGCTCGGCCAACGTCACGAGCAGTTACCGCCGCCTCAGCGTCATGACGCTCGCCTGGGCGATGCCCGGCACGGGGCTCACCGGTAACGCGAGCCTGCTGGCCAGCATCAGGAGCGGCCTGGACCACCTCAACGCCCATGCCTACACCGCCGGCCGCGCGACGTACGGCAACTGGTGGGACTGGCAGATCGGCTCACCGCAGCTCCTCCTCGGCGTCATGTGCGTCATCCACGGCCACCTGTCGAGCGCCCAGACCACGGCCTGGCTCGCCGCCGTCGACCACTACATCCCCGACTCGCGCTACGACAGCTACTCGGGAACGAGCACCGGCGCGAACCGGGTCGACCTGTGCCTGAGCACCGCCCTGCGCGGCATCCTCGGCAGGAACGCCGCGAAGATCAGCCTCGCCCGCGACGCCCTCTCACCCGTCTTCCCGTACGTCTCCTCCGGCGACGGTTTCTACCGCGACGGCTCGTTCATCCAGCACACCTGGATCCCGTACGCCGGCACGTACGGCGCGGTGCTCCTCAGCGCGCTCGGCGGGCTGCTCGCCCTCCTCGGCGGCTCGGCCTGGGCGGTCACCGACCCGAACCGGCAGGTCGTCTTCGACGCCGTGGAGAAGTCCTACGCCCCGTTCCTCTTCAACGGGCTCGTCATGGACGGCGTGAGCGGCCGGGGGAGCAGCCGGGGAGTGTCGGCGGGCGACCCGCTCCAGCTCCAGCACGACGACCACCGCCGGGGCCACGGCATCGTCAACGGCATCCTCGTGCTCGCCGAGGCAGCCTCGCCCGCCGAGCGCGACCGGTGGCGCGGCCTGGCCAAGGGCTGGTACCAGCGCGACTACTGGAGCCAGCCCCTCGCGGACATGTCCATGCAGATCCCGGCTCTGGCCCGCGCGAAGGCGCTCCTGGACGACACCTCGGTCAGCCCGATCGCCGAGCCCGTCGCCAGCCGCGTCTTCGGCAGCATGGACCGATTGACGCACCGCCGGCCGGGCTGGGCGCTGTCGATCAGCATGTGCTCGTCGCGGACCTCGTTCTACGAGCACGGCAACGGGGAGAACGTCCGGGGCTGGCACACGAACAACGGCATGACGTACTCCTGGGGAGCCACGACGGGCAACGGCCAGTACAGCGACGCCTTCTGGCCCACCGTCGACCCGTACCGGCTGCCCGGCACCACGGTCTCGCGCAAGCCGCTGGCGGACGCGGCCGGGCCGGCCTGGGGCGGGTCGCGCCCGTCCGATCCGTGGGCGGGCGGGGCCAGCGACGGCGAGTACTCGATCGCCGGTCAGCTCTGCCAGGGCCTCCAGTCCACCCTCCAGGCCCGCAAGACCTGGATCTGCCTGGACGACACGGTGATCTGCCTCGGGGCCGGGATCACGTCCACCGACGGGTACGCCGTCGAGTCCATCGTGGACAACCGGAACCTCGGCCCCGGCAGCGGCACCCAGCCTCTCCTCGTCAACGGCACGGCCCAGCTGGCCACGGTCGGCTCCAGCGGTACCTTCGCCGCGGCGAGCTGGGCTCACCACACCTTCGCCGGCTACGTCTTCCCCGGCGGGGCGAGCCTCCGCGCCATCCGCGAGAACCGGACCGGAGCCTGGCGGGACATCAACGTCAACGGCTCGGCGGCCGCGCTGAGCCGCAAGTACCTCACCCTGTGGCTCGACCACGGCACCAACCCGGTCAACGCCAGCTACGCGTACCAGATGATGCCCTTCGCCACCAGCGGCGCGACGCAGGCCCGGGCGGCGGACGGGGGCTGGATGACCATCCTGAACAACACCCGCTGGCAGCAGGCCGTCCAGATCCCCTCCCGCGGGGTGACCGCGATCAACTACTGGTCGGCTCCGCTCGGCCCGATCGGCGGCATCATGGTGGACAAGCCGTGCTCGGTGCTCGTGCGGGTCACCGGGACGACGGCGGCGGTCTGCCTGGCCGACCCGCGCCAGAACGCCGGCGAGATCACGCTCACCTGGAACCGGCCGGTCTCCGCCGTCACGAGCAAGGATCCCTCAGTCACCGTGGTGTCTGCGGGTTCCTCGCTCGTGCTCAAGGTGAACACCGCTGGCAGCGCCGGGGCCACCCACAAGGCAACGGTGACCCTCTGAGTCAGGTACGCGGTCAGCGGAGTACGGTCGCCAGCCAGGTGCGGCTCGCGCTCAGTGCCTCGGCCAGTGGCGCAGCCTCCGGATGCCACTTGCGTTCCCATTCCAGGCTCAGCCAGCCGGTGTAGCCGTCGGCCGTGAGCAGATCCAGCACCGTGGTCAGCGGCACGACTCCGGCACCGAGGGGCAGCGGAGACAGGACGGCGGGCCCGGCGACGTCCTTGAGCTGGACGTGCGCGAGGTATGGCCGCAGCGAGGCCAGTGTCTCCTGCGGCTCCTCGCCCGCCAGCCACGGATGGAGGACGTCCCAGATCGCGCGTACCCGGCTGCTGCCCACCCGGTCGAGTACCCGGGTGATGTCGGCACCCCGGGGATGGGAGTCGTGGGTCTCCAGCCAGACGTTCACGCCCTCGGGCAGCTCGGCGGCGATCAGCTCCAGGCGCCGGGCGGCTCGTTCGTCGGCCTCCGTGCCGGGCCGATCAGCGCCCGTGAACACGCGCACGGCGGGAATCCCCAGGTCGGAAGCCAGCCGCGCGTGCTCAAGAGCCTCGGCGACACAGGCCGCGTCGTCACCCGGCGCGGCCACTCGCACATACGAGGCCAGGCACAGCGCCTCCACCCTGGCCAGCTGCTGCCGGGCCCGGGATCGTTCCCGCGCGGAGAGTCCGATGTGGACGGGCTCGTCGCTGGCGGTCCGCAGCTCGACGCCCGTCCACCCGGTCATCCGGGCGAGCGTGGCGACGAGGGGGAGCGCGAGACCCGTGCAGCCCAGGGTCGAGAAAGCCAGCCTCACCCGATGTACCTCCGGTACCGTTCCACCACCGTCGCGACCGTCGCGGCCGGGTCGGCGTCCCAGATCTCCTGGTTGAAGATCTCCACTTCCACGTAGCCGGTGTAGCCGGCGCCGGTGACGGCTGTGGTGATCGGGGCGAAACCGATGCGCCCGTCGCCCACGTGCCCCCGGCCGAGGAGCGTGTCGGCGGGCAGCGGGACGAGCCAGTCGCAGACCTGGTACGCCGAGATCCGCCCTTCCCGGCCCGCCCGCTCGATCTGCGGGAACAGGCCGGGGTCCCACCACACGTGGTACGTGTCGACGACCACGCCGACGTCTGCGGCCTCGAACGGCGCGGCCAGGTCGAGAGCCTGGCCCAGTGTGGACACCACGGCCCGGTCGGCGCAGAACATCGGGTGCAGCGGCTCGATCGCCAGCCGGACACCCCACCGGCGTGCGTGCGGCACCAGCTCTTCCAGCGCCGCACTGACCGCTTCGCGTGCTGACCGGAGATCCTTGGACCCAGCTGGTACGCCGCCGGCGACGAGCACCAGTTCCCTGGTACCGAGGATCGCGGCCTCCTCGATCGCCCTGCGGTTGTCCGCCAGCGCCCCGGCCCGCGCCCCAGGGTCGGCGTCGGTGAAGAACCCGCCCCGGCACAGGCTCGTCACCGTCAGGCCGTACCCGTCGAGCAGCGCCCTCGCGGCCTTCGCTCCGCCTGCGGCCTCCACGACGTCCCGCCACGGGCCGATGCCCTCGATCCCGTGCTCGGCGGCCAGTCTCGCGGCCTCGGCCAGCGTGGCCCTCTTGATGGTCGCGGTGTTCAGCGACAGCGGCAGGCCACTCTCACCCGGGAACCGTTCCGGAGGAAGCCTCACGCCACATCCCCGATCCCCGCAGCGGTTCTCCGGCAGCCAATCCCGCCGAGGCCCGGCTCACTGATCGTTTTCATGACTGTGTCACCTCCGAGAAGCGGGCGGCGGCCAGGTCCGGGTCGCGGAGGACGCCGCACTCGCCGGCCAGCCGGTACAGAGTGGTCAGGTGCTCGATCGGACGGCTGGTCTCGTGGCCGCCGACCATCCTGAAGTGGTCCTGGTGCCCGTTGAGCCAGGCCAGGAACACGATTCCGGTCTTGTAGTGGTAGGTCGGCGCGGCGAAGATGTGCCGGGCCAGCGGCACGGTCGGGTCGAGGACCGCGCGGAACCCGGCGACATCGCCCTCGTCCAGGGCGGCCAGCGCCCGGGCCGCCGGTTCCGCGATCGCGTCGAAGACGCCGAGCAGCGCGTGCGAGTAGCCGTGTTCGTCTCCCGCGATCAGCTCGGGATAGTGGAAGTCGTCTCCGGTGTACAGCCGGACGCCTTCCGGGAGGACCCGCCGGAGTGCGATTTCCCGGCTCGCGTCGAGCAGGGACACCTTGATGCCGTCGATTCTCGGGGCGTGGGCGTGGATCAGCTCCAGTACGGTGTCCGCCGCCCGGTCGAGATCAGTGCTGCCCCAGTAGCCGTGCAGGGCCGGGTCGAACATGTCGCCGAGCCAGTGCAGGATCACGGGCTGGCCGGCGTCCGCGAGCACCTGTGAGTACACCTTGAGGTAGTCCTCTGGGCCGGTGGCGCTCGCGGTCAGTGCGCGGCTGGCCATCAGGATGACCTTCGCTCCGGACTCCTGCACGACCTGGACCTGCTCGCGGTACGCGGCCTCGATCGCGCTGACCGGATGCGCCCCAGCCGGTAGCTGGTCGGTGCCGGCGCCGCAGGCGAGCAGCCCGCCACCGGCCCTGGCCTCCGCTCCGCTGCGCCGGATGAGCTCGGCGGTCGTGGCCCAGTCGAGCCCGTTGCCCCGCTGGGCGGTGTCCATCGCGTCGGCGACGCCCAGCCCGAGGTCCCACAGATGCCGGCGGAAGGCCAGGGTGGCGTCCCAGTCGACGCCAGATTCCGGGTGCGCCACGACGTGCGCGGCGGCGTAGAAGGTACGGCTGCTCACAGCGACGGCACCTCCAGCTTGCGGCCCTCGCGGGCGGACTGGGCGCCGAGTTCGGCGAGCTGCACGCCGCGCGCGCCCGCGAACAGGTCATGCGCGTACGGCTGCCCGGTGGCCACGGCCGTGAGGAACTGCTCCCACTGCACCTTGAACCCGTTGTCGTACTCGTCGTTGTCCGGCACCTCCGTCCACTGTGCACGGAAATCGTGCGTGACGGGCAGGTCCGGGTTCCACACGGGCTTCGGGGTGGCGTTGCGGTGCTGGATGCGGCAGCCGCGCAGCCCGGCGACGGCGCTGCCGTGCGTGCCGTCCACGTGGAAGGTCACCAGCTCGGTACGGTCCACCCGGGTGGCCCAGGAGCTGTTGATCTGGGCGATGATGCCGCCTTCCAGCTCC
Organism: Longispora albida DSM 44784; assembly: GCF_000379825.1. Lineage (GTDB taxonomy): Bacteria > Actinomycetota > Actinomycetes > Mycobacteriales > Micromonosporaceae > Longispora > Longispora albida. The sequence continues at coordinate 55,958 of NZ_KB903814.1, read as the reverse complement.
AGTACGGCGTAGGCCGCGTCGTCGGCCGTCGCGGCATAGGTCTCGCCCCGCTCGTCGACCCGGTGCGGGATGTGGGTGGCCGGCTGGGCGTACACGGAACGGACCGGCGCGATGACGTGGTCGAGCACGTACCGCCAGTGCGGGAACATGTCCAGGATCATCCCGCCGCCGTCCTCGGCGCGGTAGTTCCAGCTGGGGCGCTGGGCTGCCTGCCAGTCGCCCTCGAACACCCAGTAGCCGAAGTCGATCCGCACGGTCAGGATCCGGCCGAAGAAGCCGGAGGCCACCAGCCGCTTGAGCTTCTGGAGCCCGGGAAGGTAGAGCTTGTCGGCGACTACTCCATGATGGACACCCCGTGCGCGGGCCGCCTCGGCCAGCGCCAGGGCCTCCGGCAGAGTCTCGGCGGTGGGCTTCTCGGTGTAGACGTGCTTCCCGGCCGCGATGGCCTTCGTCAGCGCCGCGACGCGGGCCGTGGTCACCTGGGCGTCGAAGTAGATCTCCACTTCCGGGTCGGCCAGAGCCGCGTCCAGGTCGGTGGAGTACCTGGTCAGGCCGTGCCGGGCGCACAGGGCTTCGAGCTTCGCGGCGCTGCGGCCCAGCAGGACCGGCTCCGGGTACAGGATCTCGCCGTCCGGCAGGACGAGGCCGCCCTGGTCGCGGATGGCGAGAACGGAGCGGACCAGGTGCTGGCGGTAACCCATCCGCCCGGTCACGCCGTTCATCAGGATGCTGATCTTCTTCATCGCTGTGTCGTCTCCGTGCTCTCTGGTGGGGCTCAGGCGAGGGTGGGGGCTCAGGCGAGCCGGGGCAGGTCGGCGAGGAGTACCTCGCCCAGCAGCGGCTCACCGGCGACGAAGCGTTCCGCCTCCGCCGTCGCGTACGCGCCGAACCGCCGCACCTCGGTGCCCTGCACCCCGGCGACGTGCGGGGTGATGAGGACGTTCGGCAGGGCGAACAGTGGGTGCCCCGCTGGCAGCGGCTCCGGATCGGTGACGTCGAGGATCGCGTCGAGCCGGCCGGTGGCGCACTCAGCGAGCAGGGCGCCGGTGTCGATCAGGCTGCCACGGGCGGTGTTCACGACCAGCGCGCCGTCTGGGAGAAGCGCCAGCCGAGCGGCGTTGACGAGATGCCGGGTCGATGGCAGCTGGGGGGCGTGCACGGTGAGCACGTCGCTGCGCCGGCACACCTCGTCGAGGCTGAGCACACGCGCGCCGAGCTCGGCGGCGTCGGCGGCTGACAGGTAGGGATCGGCGACCAGTACCTGGTATCCGGTGGCCACCAGCCGGCGGATCACGCGACGCCCGATCCGGGACGCCCCGACGACGCCGACCACCCGGCCGTCAGCACCCGGGCGCTCGTGCAGCTGGGGATAGTGGCCCTCGGCGTACCGGCGGGCCAGCGGGAACGCGCGCTTCACGCCGAACGAGATGGCCGCGGCGGTGAAGTCGGCGACCGGGTCGGCGTTGGCGTCTGCCGCCGAGGACACCGCGATTCCCCGGTGCCACACCTCCTCGGTGAGGTGCCCGCGTACCGACCCGGCCGCGTGGATCACCGCCCGGAGCCGGGGGGCCGCGTCGAGCACCGTGGCGTCGATGGGCTGGCAGCCCCAGGACGTGAACAGCACGGTCACGTGCGCGAGCCGGGGGTCGTCGAGCGCCAGGACCTCGGTGCCGCCGCCGAGCAGGTCCAGCCGGGTGCCGAGGCGGGCCAGCAGCTCGCCAGGGAACGCCGCGGGCAGCACCTCGGGCTGCATGGCGAACGCGCCGACCGGATGGTGAGGGGTCATAGGGGCGCTCCTTAGTAACCGGTTTCCTTGCCTCTCGCACTGTAGACGCCGTGCTCTGGGGCGGTCAACGGATGACCTTATGGCGAATGCTTGACCCCGGCGTGGTAACCGGTTTATGTTCTGCCTCACCAGCAAGAAGGGAGGGGCCATGGCTGTCGGTGCTGCGACTCGCCCCCCGGCGCAGCGGGGACAGGAAACCTCAGGTCCGGTTCATACCGTTAAGAGGAATAATGTGCCCATGTGGCGCCGCTTGGTAAGAGACCGGTTACTGTGGCTGTTCCTCCTGCCGGGGCTCGCGTACTTCCTGATCTTCCATCTGGGCGCGGCCCTCGGCATGGGCATCGCCTTCACCGACTACTGGCCCGGCGGCGGGATCGGCGAAGCCTCCTGGACCGGGCCCGGCACCTTCGGGCGGATGTTCGGCGACCCCGACTTCTGGCACGCGGTGCTCAACACGCTGGAGATCTCACTGCTCCAGCTGGTGTTCTTCTTCCCGGTCCCGCTGGCGCTGGCGCTCCTGCTGCACAGCCTCACGTCCACGACGGTGAAGCGCTTCGTGCAGAACGTCGTGTACCTGCCGCACTTCATCTCGTGGGTGATCGTGGTGGCGGTGTTCCAGCAGATCCTCGGCGGAGCCGGAGTGCTCAACGGCTTCCTCGCCGACAACGGCATGCACACCATCGACATCATCGGCAACCCGGACGCGTTCAAGCCGCTGCTGGTCGCCCAGATCATCTGGAAGGACTCCGGGTGGGGCACCATCATCTTCCTGGCGGCTCTCAGCCAGGTGGACGACACGCTCTACGAGGCGTCCGTCGTGGACGGTGCCGGGCCCTGGCGGCGGTTCTGGCACGTCACGCTGCCGAGCATCCGGCCGGTGATCGTGCTGCTGCTCGTGATGCGCCTCGGTGAGATCCTCTCGGTCGGCTTCGAGCAGGTCCTGCTCCAGCGCGACGCCGTCGGCCCGGCCGCGGGCGAAATCCTCGACACCTTCGTCTACTACAAGGGCATCGTCGGCGGCGACTTCCCGTACGCGGCGGCCGCCGGCATCTTCAAGGGCCTGGTCGGCGCGGTCCTGGTGTACGCGGCCAACAAGATCGCCCACCGCCTCGGCGAACAGGGGGTATACCGATGAGCCGCCCAGCGTGGAGCGAGAAGCCCGGCCCGGTCACCGTGACGGCCAAGGCCGTGGCGCTCACCGTGATCTGCCTGCTCGTCACCGTTCCCTTCCTCGTGGTCGTGGCGACCAGCCTCGCCAGCCCCGAGGAGGTCACGGCGAACGGCGGCTGGGTGCTGTGGCCGCAGCACCCGACCCTGGACGCCTACCGGGAGATCTTCCAGGGCGGCCAGGTCACCAGGGCGATCGGCGTCAGCGCCGGGATCACCATTGTGGGCACGGCCGCGAGCCTGACGGCCACGACGCTGCTCGCCTACGCCCTGAGCCGCCCCCAGCTCGTCGGCGGCCGGAAGATCATGCTGGGCATCCTGTTCACGTTCCTCTTCCCACCCGGCATGATCCCCGCGTTCCTGGTGGTCAAGGAGCTCGGCCTGCTCGACAGCTACGCGGCGCTGATCGCACCGGTCCTGGTCAACGTGTTCAACCTCGTGATCATCCGGGGCTTCATCCAGGGCCTGCCCGCCGAGCTGTTCGAGGCGGCGCGGCTGGACGGCGCGAGTGAGTGGAAGGTGCTCCGGCACGTCGTCGTCCCGCTGTCCAAGGCCGTGCTGGCTGTCGTCGGGCTGTTCTACGCCGTCAGCTACTGGAACGCCTGGTTCCACGCCTCGATCTACATGTCCGACGCGAAGTGGCCGGTGCAGCAGCTGCTCCGTACGTACATCATCTCCGGAGCCCAGCTGGCCGACCCCTCGGCGAGCGAGGCCGGGATGGTCTCTGCCCCCGAGACCGTCCGGATGGCGGTGCTGGTCATCGCGATCATCCCCATCGTCGTGATCTACCCCTTCGTGCAGCGCTACTTCGTCAAGGGCGTGCTGACCGGAGCCGTGAAGAGCTGACCGCCGTACCCCCTCGTCCCCGGCACAGCCGTAGAATTTTTCCGAAAGGACCGAGTCCGATGTCCGCTGAAATCAGCCGCCGATCCCTCTTACGCGCCGCCGGCCTGGCCGCTGGCGCCGTGGCGATCCCCTCCGCGCTCGGTGCCTGCGGTGACGGCGCCAAGTCCGGGGTCGGCAACGCCGGAGCCCAGCTCGCGCCGTGGCCGACGTACAAGCCAGCGAAGATTCCTGCCCCGGATCTGGCGGGCAACGCCAGCGGCCTCCAGCACGGGTACACCAAGTACCCGGCGAATCTCGGCACGGCGACCAGCGGCGTCCCGGGCGACGGCTCGAAGGTCCGCGCCGTGGTCATCACGTACGGCACACCGCCGGCCCCGAAGGAGACGAACAAGTTCCTCCAGGCCATCAACGCCGCGCTGGGTATCAACCTGGAACTGACCGTCATCCCCGACGCCGACTACCAGGCGAAGATGGCGACGCTGATGGCCGGCGACGACCTGCCCGACCTGATCAACTTCGGTGGCGGGTACGTGCTGCCGCGCGAGGCGGAGTTCGTGGCGAGCAAGTTCGCGGACCTGTCGGAGCACCTGTCCGGCGACGCCGTGCTGGCGTACCCGAACCTGGCCAGCATCCCCGGCTACGCCTGGAAGGGCATGGGCCGGATCAAGGGCCGGATCATGGGCGTGCCGGTCGAGCGCCCGGCCACCGGCAGCCTGCTCTACGTCAACCGCCAGCTCTGGCAGGGCGCGGGCCTGGCGGACAAGGCGGTGTCCGACGGCTGGACGAAGGCGGAGTTCTTCGCGGGCGCCAAGGCCCTGTCCAAGGACCGCCGGTACGCCCTCGGCGCGAGCAAGGCCGGGTTCTTCGGCTTCCAGGTGCACTGCGGGGCGTTCGGCGCCCCGAACCTGTGGAAGGTCGAGAACGGGGCCTTCACGCCGACGTACGCCACGGAGGAGTTCAAGCAGGCCCTGCTGTTCATGCGCGACCTCCAGTCGGCGGGCGCGTACTACCCGGACGCGATGACCGTGTCCCAGGTGGACGCGAAGACCCAGTTCGCCGGGCAGACCACCGCGAGCATCACCGACGGTTTCGGCGCGTACCAGACGCTGATCCCCGCCGCGAAGGGCGCCTACGACGTGGTGCCGGCCCTGCCGTACCAGGGCGGAGCCAGCGGTGCCAAGCAGTGGGCGAGCCGGGGCATCTTCGGGTACACGGTGATCAAGAAGGCCCCGGCCGAGCGGGTGAAGATGCTGCTGCGGGTGCTCGACTTCCTGTCGGCCTCGTTCGGCACCAAGGAGTACGAGCTGCTGCACCACGGCGTCGAGGGCACCCACTTCACGCGGAACAGCTCCGGAGCCCCGGTGCAGACCGAGACGTGGACCGGCGGCGAGAACAGGGTCAACCTGCCGGTGGGCTACCTGGGCGACGCCCCCGCGGTGCTCTACTACGCCGGCGTCACACCGGCTCAGATCACGGCGATGCACTCGTTCGAGCGGAAGACGGAGGCCGGGCTGGTGTACAACCCCGCCTTCGGGCTCACGTCCGACGCCGCCAGCCGCAGCGAGGCCGGGATCAAGAAGGCGATCACCGACGCCCTGGTCGCCTTCGTCTCCGGGCGGTCCACTGTGTCCGACTGGGACAACGCCGTGAAGAAGTACCTGGCCGACGGCGGCAGCAAGATGGCGGAGGAGTACGCCAAGGAGTACGCCGCGGCGAACTAGACGCCACCGGGGTGGTGCCCGGCGGTCAGCCGGGGACGGGAGGTCAGGCCCGTCCCCGGCTTCTTCCTGAGTCCGGCCTGGGGGCCGCGGCCACCGAGTCGCGGACGACGATGTGCGTGCCCAGCATGACGTGCTGCCTGCTCGATCCGTTGGCCTGCAGGGCCATCCGCACGGACGTACGGCCCAGTTCCTGGTGCGGCAGGTGCACAGTGGTCAGTGGCGGGTTGAGGTCCTCGGAGAACGGGGTGTCGTCGAAGCCGATCACGCTGACGTCCTCAGGGACCCGCTTGCCCGCCTCACGCAGCGCGGCCAGCGCCCCGGCGGCCACGTGGTCGTTGCCAGCGAAGATCGCCGTGAACTCCGTGCCCTGGCGCAGCAGCTCGCTGGTCCGCTCGTACCCGCTGGCGCGGACCAGCTCGCCGTGCGAGACCAGCGCGGGGTCCACGGGCACCCGGTAGGCGGTGAGCGCGTCGCTGTACCCCTGGATGCGCTGCTCGCTCGTGGTGAGCCCGGCGAACCCGCCGAGCATCGCGATCCTGCGGTGCCCGTGGGAGAGCAGGTGCGCGGTCGCGGCGAACGCCCCGCCCGTGTTGTCGTACTCCACGGTGATCGCGGGGATGTCCCTGCCGAGCGATGGCCGGCCGCACAGCACGAGCTTGGAGCCGGCCTCGGCGAGCCCGTGGGCGTAGCGGCTCATCCGCTCCAGGTACTCCTCGGACTCGAAGACGCCGCCGACCAGGATCACCGCGTCGGCGTGCTGTTCCCGCATCAGCTTGACGATCTCCAGCTCGCGGTCGGGGTCGCCGTGGGTGGTGCACACCAGGCACAGCCGGCCGGCCTCGGTGGCCTGCTGCTCGACGCCGCTGGCGATGTGCGCGAAGAACGGCGAGGTGGTGTCGTGCACGACGATCGCCACGATCTTCGAGGTGGTGCCGGACAACGCGCGGGCGTGCGCGTTGACCACGTAGTCGAGGTCGCGCACGGCGCGCTGGATGCGGGCCCGGGTCGCCGCGGCGACCGGGTAGTCCCCGGCGAGGGTGCGGGAGACGGTGGCGACCGACACCCCTGCGGCCTTGGCCACGTCACGGATGGTGGGGCGCTTCTTCGGCTCGCTCAACGGATCTCCTCGTGGTGGCTGGCAGACCTGATGGTAACACTTGTGTAAGCGGTTACTGTCCTCGTAGTCTGCCGGGTATGCCTTCCTTGCAGCAGCTCCACGGCGACGTCACCCCTGGCAGGGACGGCTGGTCCCGTGCGCTGGTCCAGCTGGCCGCCCCGGCGGCCCGGACGGCGGCGAGGGGCCCGGGCTGGCAGCCGGTTACGGCGAGCAACCACGATCCGGGAGCGACCTGGCTGGAGCTGGTGGCCCGGCCGCTGTGGGGGCTGGCCGCGCACGCGGCCGGGGGCGGGCGGGCCGAGGAGCAGTGGCACCAGATCCGCGCGGCGCTCACCGCTGCCGTCGACCCGGCCCATCCCTGGTACGTCGGGCCGCCTGGCGATCACGACCAGCGCATCGTGGAGTCGGCCGCGATCGGCTACGCCATTGCTGCTGCGGGGCACGAGCTGTGGGATCCGCTCACGGGCGCGGAGCGGGACAATCTGGCTGCCTGGTTGCTCGCCGCTAGCCGCGCGCGGCATGTGGACAACAACTGGCATTTCTTTCCGGTACTGGCAGCAGCGGGCCTCCAGTCGGCAGGCGTACCGGTCGACACGAAGCTGATCACCGGACACCTGGACCGGCTGGAGGAGTTCGCGCTGCCCGGCGGCTGGTACTCCGACGGGCCAGGGATGAACGGCCACCCGGCCCCGCGCGACTACTACGTACCTTTCGGCTTCCACTTCTACGGCCTGCTGCTCGGCAACCTCGGGGTACTCGACGCCGGCCGGGCCGACCGGTTCCGGGAACGGGCGGTGACCTTTGCGGGTCAGTTCCGGGACTGGTTCGCCGGCGACGGGGCTGCGCTCCCGTTCGGGCGCAGTCTCGCGTACCGGCTCGGCCAGGGTGCTTTCTGGGGGCTGCTGGCGGCCACGGACACCGAAGCGCTGCCGTGGGACGAGGCGCGCGGGCACGCCGAACGGCATCTCGCCTGGTGGTGGCGCCAGCCGATCGCCGCTGAGGACGGGGGGCTCACCGTCGGGTACGCCTATCCCAACTCGGGCGTGGTGGAGCAGTATGTCGCGGCCGGATCGCCGTACTGGGGAACGAAGTTCTTCGCCGCCCTCGCCGCCGCACCCGGCCATCCCTTCTGGAGCGGGCAGCCAGCGCCTCCGCCAGCCCGCGAGACGGTGAGCGTGCAGCCGGCAGCGGCCATGATCCTGGCGAGGGACGCAGCTGGTGACGTCGTCGCCCTCAACGGCCAGCACTCTCCGGGCTGGAACGCGCGGGGGAGAGCTGCCAAGTACGCGAAGTTCGCCTACTCCACGCTGGCCGGGTTCAGCGTGCCGGCCGGCGGGCCGGATCTGGAGTCCGGCGCGTTCGACAGCACGCTCGCCCTGAGTGAGGACGGAATCCACTGGCGCGCCAGGACCGGAGGCGAGACAGAACTGGACGGGGACACCCTCGTCATCCGCTGGAGCCCTTTCCCTGACGTACAGGTCGAAACGCGGCTGTCGCATGTGGACGGGTCCCATCGCCGGACGCACACCATCGTCACGGGACGGCACCTGCACACGGCTGAGGGTGGCTTCTGTGTGCCCTGGCTGACCAGAGATCTGCCTGACCTGCCCTCTGTTCCCGGTTCGGCGCGGGTGACCGGTGGCGGCATGACGAGCGAGATCACGGACGAGGCGGGCAGCCGGCGAGCTGTGATCGGTGAGCCGATGCCCGGCTCGCACGTGCTCTTCCCCCGCACACTCCTCCCGGCGCTGCACGCAGGCCTTGCGCCGGGTGAGCACACGCTGACCTGCGTCGTGTCGGTACGCCGCGACGATCCTGACAGCCACCGTCTCCAGTGAGGCTTCCCGTCATGTCCTCCCTGCACGTCGTGATCGCGCCGGACTCGTTCAAGGGCAGCATCGCGGCCCGGCCAGCCGCCGAGGCCATCGCCGCCGGCTGGGCGGCTGCCCGGCCCGGCGACCGGATCACGCTGATCCCGCTCGCGGACGGCGGCGAGGGCACGGCTGACGTGATCGCCTCTGCCGTACCGGGGTCCGTCTGGCACGAGGTGCCCGGCGTACGCGGCCCGGACAGCCGCCCCGTGGACGCCCGCTGGCTGCGCCTGCCCGACGGCACGGCTGTCGTGGACCTGGCCACGGCGTCCGGGCTGCCGCTCATGGGCAGCCCCGGCCCGCTCGGCGCGCACACCTTCGGCCTTGGCCAGGTGATCAGCGCGGCTCTCGGCACCGGCTGCCGTGCCCTGGTCATCGGGCTCGGCGGGTCGGCATCCACCGACGGCGGCACCGGGCTGCTCGCGGCCCTCGGGGCACGCTTCCTCGACGCGGAAGGCCGTGACCTGCCGCTGGGCGGCGAAGCGCTGGCGGACCTCGCGCGGATCGACCTCACGGGACTGCGCCCAGCTCCGGCCGGCGGGGTCACCTGCCTCACCGACGTGCGGAGCCCGCTGTGCGGCCCAGCCGGAGCGGCGGCCCTCTTCGGCCCGCAGAAAGGTGCCGGCCCTGACGAGATCGCCGCGCTCGACCATGCCCTGGCCGTCCTCGCGGCGCACCTCGGCGGCGATCCGCAGCAGCCAGGTACCGGGGCGGCGGGCGGCACGGGCTACGGGCTGTCCGCCGGATGGGGAGCGCGGCTGGAGCCGGGAGCCCGGGCGGTGGCCGCACTCGCCGGGCTGCCCGCCGCCCTGGCGGAGGCCGACCTGGTGATCACCGGAGAAGGCTGCTTCGACGCGACCAGCCTGGCCGGGAAGGTGGCGGGGACGGTGCTCGGCCTCGCGGCGGAGACCAGGACCCGGGCCGCGATCGTCGCAGGGGTACTGGGCGCTGAGCCGCCGTGCCCGGCCGTCGCACTCGCCCACCTGGCCGGCTCGGCCTCCGCCGCGATGAACGACCCGGCGCGCTGGCTGTCCGCCGCAGGAGAGCACCTGGCGCGAGCCACTACTTGACCATCGGTTCGTCCTCACCGTCGCTGCGCGCTGCCTCCCTGGCCGCCCGGGCGGCGCGGATCTCCGCGAGCAGAGCCTCGGCGCTGGCCGCACGCCTCCTGCGCGTCCACCAGGCGAGCAGCGGGGCCAGCGGTAAGGGGGCAACGAGGATGCCGACGGGCAGCCAGTTGCGCTGCAGGATCGACGCCACGAGCACCCATTTGAAGACGAATGCCCACAAGCCCAGCGCGGTTGTGTACGCCACGCGATAACGTATCCCAGAACTCATGATCGACCAGAGCCACAGTGGATCACGCGGGTTCCGCCAGACACGCACACGTAGATCATGTGTCATCGATCTGTGACCTGCGGGCGCAAACCGGTCGCCGCCGGCAGTCCGCTAGGGACAGTTCTGGTCGTTCCCGATCCGTACCAGGCCCGTCTCGTACGCGGCGATCACCGCCTGGACCCTGTCCCGGGCACCGAGCTTGCCGAGGATCCGGGCGACGTGGGTCTTCACGGTCGCCTCGGAGAGGTGGAGCTGCGCGGCCAGCTCGGTGTTGGTGTGCCCGCGCGCCACGAGGGAGAGCACTTCGAGTTCGCGGGGCGTGAGCGCCGACAGGTCACGGTGGGTGCTGGTGGCGGCGAGCCCCGGGCGGGCGAACCGTTCGACGAGGCGCCGCGTGATGGCCGGGGCGAGCAGCGCGTCGCCGGAGCGGACGAGCCGGACAGCCGCCACGAGCTGCTCCGGCGTCACGTCCTTGAGCAGGAATCCGCTGGCTCCGGCCTCCAGCGCCGCGTAGACGTACTGGTCGAGGTCGAACGTGGTCAGCATGAGGACGCGGGGTTCGCCGGGCGCGCCGGTGAGGATGCGGCGGGTGGCTTCGAGGCCGTCCAGCTCGGGCATCCGGATGTCCATGAGGACGACGTCGGGCCGGGTCCGGCGGACGGCTTCGACGGCCTCGGTGCCGTTGACGGCCTCCGCGACGACCTCGATGCCGTCCGAGGCGAGGATCATGCGGAACCCGGCGCGCACGAGCGCCTGGTCGTCGGCCACGACGACCCGGGGACTGCCGGTCATGACGCCTCCACGGGGATGGTCGCGCTGACCCGGTACCCGGAACCCACCAGCTGCCGCCCGGCCCGGAGCGTCCCGCCGTACACCGCGAGGCGTTCGCGCAGGCCGAGCAGCCCGCTCCCCGAGCCGCCACCGTTCCCCGGACCGCCCGGAGTAGAGGACCCGGTGTCGGTCACCTCGATCCGCACAGCAGAACCTCCATAGTGGACGTTGACGGTCACGGACGTGCCCGGGGCGTGCTTCACCGCGTTCGTCAGGGCTTCCTGCACCACCCGGTACGCGGCGAGGCCCTGGCCGTCCGGCACGGGGCGCGGCGTGCCGGTCACGGCGAGGTCCACGGTCATGCCCGTGTCGCGTACCCGGCCGACGAGCGCCGCGATCTGCCCGAGCCCCGGCTGCGGTTCCAGTTCGCAGCCGCCGTCCGGCGGGGCGGCGAGCAGGCCCATGACGTGCCGGAGCTCGGCCATCGCGGTCCGGCCCGAGGCCTCGACCGCCAGCAGGGCCTCGCGGGCCTGGCCGGGGGCGGTGTCCATGACGCGGCGGGCCGCGCCGGCCTGGATGACCATCACGCTGACATTGTGCGTGACCACGTCGTGGAGTTCGCGGGCGATCCGGGACCGTTCGGACTCGACGGCGCGGCGGAGTGCCTCCTCGCGTTCGCGTTCTGCCGAGGCGAGGCGCTGCTGGCTCTCCTCGGCCCGTGACCGCCACAGACGCAGGGACAGCCCGGACAGGACGACGATGGCCAGCACCATGCTGCCGACGTACTGCTCGGGGACCGTCCGCATCCCGTCCCGGGTGAAGTTCCAGGCCAGCAGGGTGAGCATGGCGACGCTGGTGATGGCCGGCAGCCGGTACGGGCTGTAGCGGGCGGCGGTGTACGCGGCGATCACGCTCGCGTAGTACATGACCCGGGGAGTGCCGGCCACGACCGTCAGCCCGAGCAGGAACACGAGCCACAGCACTGTCAGCGGGTACCAGCGGCGGACCGCGAGCAGCCCGCACACCGCCAGCAGCACGAGCACGTACCCGGCGGGCGGCATGGAGTGGCCGAACTCGGCCAGGTCGCTGATGTACTCGAACCCGGCCAGGAGCAGGACCAGCGCGAACACGGCGTCGAAGAGCTGACCGCGCCACGTCGGGCGTGGCCGCGGCCCCTCGGGCAGCAGCGCCTTCCACACCCGTCCGGCCAGGTCGTCTCGCATCCGGCAATTATGGGCGGCCCGCAGAAGGCCAGCATCAGCCTCAGGACTACGCCGGGAGGATGACGCTGGCCGGATACGGTACGCGAAATCCGCCCGCTGGCCGGCGCAGCGCACACGGGCCGGTCCCTACCGTCGCCTCCATGTCCATCATCGAGTTTCGCGGCGTGAGCCGCCGGTACGACGAGAACGACGCGGGCCCGCCCGCACTGGACGACGTGACGCTGGCGATCGAGCCGGGTGAGGCCGTCGCGGTGCTCGGCCCCTCGGGCAGCGGCAAGTCCACCCTGCTCAACCTGGTCGCCGGGCTCGACCGGCCCGACTCGGGCACGGTCACCGTCGCCGGGGTGGACCTGGGCGGGCTGAATGAGGCGGCCTCCGCCCGGTACCGCAGGGCGCACATCGGCATGATCTTCCAGTTCTTCCACCTGCTCGACGACCTGACCGTGGCCGAGAACGTCGTGCTGCCCGCGCTGCTGGCCGGTCAGCAGCGGGCCGAGGCGCGCCGCCGCTGCGCGGCACTCCTGGAGACCCTGGGTATCGACCGGCACGCCGCCGCGTACCCCAGCAAGCTGTCGGGTGGCCAGCGGCAGCGGGTCGCCATCGCCCGTGCGCTGATGAACAAGCCTGCCGTGCTGCTGGCCGACGAGCCGACCGGCGCGCTCGACAGCGCCTCCGGCGAGGACGTCGGCAAGCTCCTCACGGAACTCAACGCCGAGGGCCAGACCCTGGTCCTGGTCACGCACGACGAGTCGCTGGCCGCCCGGTGCGCGACGCGGACGATCCGGCTCGCCGACGGCCGCGTCCAGGCGGAGGCCGCCCGATGAGCGGTCTCGGCCGGGTGGTGCGCGCCGGGGCTGCCCGGCGGCGGGTGCAGACCGTCATCATCGGGCTCGCCACCTTCATGGCCGTCACGTCGGCGGTCCTCGGCGGCTCGCTCCTGGTCGCCTCCACCGGGCCGTTCGACGACTCCTTCACCAGTCAGCACGGCGCGCACCTCAGCGTGCTGCTCGACGGCACGAAGACGGCAGGCACGCCGAACCTGGCCGGCGTCACCGAAACGTCCGGCCCGTTCCCGGTGGTCGTCCAGGCCCCGCACATCGACCCCGGCGGGAGCCTGCCGCCGCTGACGATCGTGGGCCGGCCTCAGCCGGGTACAGGAATAGACAGGGTTTCCGTGGTCGAGGGCCGGTGGCCATCCGGGCCGGGTGAGATCGCACTCGCCGAAGGTGCGCCGCTCGGGGCGGTCATGACCTTCCCAGCACTGCCCGGCAAGCCGTCACTCACCGTGGTCGGCCGCGCCCGCTCCACCAGCCAGACAGCCGCCGCCTGGGTGCTCCCCGCTGCCATCCCGGCACTCACCACCCCCGGCACAACCCCCAACACTCAGATTTTGTACCGGTTCGGGGCCCCCACCTCCTCCACACTGGACGAAGCCGCGGCGGCGATCACCGCCACCACCCCGCCCGGCACCCTCCTCGGCAGCCAGTCCTGGCTCGTCCTGAAGGCGGCAGCCGACCGCAACACCGCGCTGTTCGTGCCGTTCCTGGTCGCCTTCGGCCTGCTCGGGCTGGTCATGGCCGTGCTGAGCATCGGGGGCGTGGTGGCCGGCGCGGCCGGTGCCGCGACCGGCCGGATCGGTGTCCTGAAGGCGATCGGCTACACGCCGGCCCAGGTCGTCCGGGGTTTCCTCGGCCAGGCCCTGATCCCGGCGGCGATCGGTACTGCCCTCGGCACGGCAGCCGGGCACGCCATCGCGATCCCGCTGCTCCAGTCGACCAGCGAGGTCTACGAGACCGCCCCGGTCGCCATCACCTCCTGGGTGGACGTGATAGTCGCCGCCGGCGCACTGGTACTGGTCACGCTCACCGCCACCGTCGCGGCGCTCCGCGCGGGCCGGCTCCGTACCGTGGACGCGCTGTCAGCCGGCCGTACCACCTCACGGGACCGGGGCCGGACCGCCGCCGTGCTCGCCGCCCGCGTGCCGCTGCCGCGCCCGGTCACCCTCGGGCTCGGCCAGCCGTTCGCCCGGCCGGGCCGGATGGCCGCGATGCTGGCGACCGTCGTGTTCGGTACGGCGGCTGTCGCACTCGCTGTCGGGCTCGGCGCGTCGATCAGTGTCATCGAGAAGGCTCGGCTGCACGACTCCGCCGCGATCGCCGTCGGCCCGTCCGGGCCCCGACGGCAGGGACCGTCACCTGCCGACGGCCCGCCCCTCGACCAGGTCACCCAGGCCGTCACGGCGCAGGCGGGTACCGGAGCCTGGTATGGCATCGCCGAAGTACCGTCCACTGTGGCCGGTGTGCCGGGCGTCGTGGAGGCGCTCGGGTTCACGGCTGACGCGTCGTGGGCCGGATACGAGATGACGGCCGGCCGCTGGTTCCGCGAGCCGGGGGAGGGGATCGTGCCGACCCCGTTGCTGACCGCGTCCGGTACGAAGGTCGGCGGCACGATGACGCTCACCATCAACGGCAGGTCCGTCCCGATCCGGGTCGTCGGCGAGGTGTTCTCCACGCGCCACGACGGCATGCAGGTCTTCACGAGCCTGGGTACCCTGCTGCCGGCGCAGCCGGACCTGCGGCCCAGCGAGTACCGCATCGACCTCGCCGCCGGCGCCGACCGTGAGGCCTACTCGGCGGCACTCACCACGGCCCTGAAACCCCTCGGCCTGGAAGCCCGGCCCAACCAGGCCGGCAGCAGCGAGGTACTGCTCGCCCTCAACGCCCTCACCGGCCTGCTGACCGCGATGCTCGTCGCGATCGCCGCCCTCGGGGTACTCAACATGGCAGTGCTCCAGACCCACGAGCGCGTCCGGGACCTGGGCATCCACAAGGCACTCGGCATGACCCCCCGCCAGGCGGTCACCGTCGTGCTGTCCTCGGTACTCCTGATCGGCCTGGCCGGCGGGGCCCTCGGCACGCCGGCCGGGGTGGCACTGCACGGCGTCATGATGCCGGCGATGGGCGACCAGGCAGGCATCACCCTGCCAGTGGCCGTCCTCGACGTCTACGAACCCTGGCTCCTGGCGCTCCTGATCCCCGGCGGGCTCGCCATCGCCATCCTCGGCGCACTCCTCCCGGCAGGCTGGGCAGCCAGGCTGCGCACAGCCACCGCCCTCCGCACGGAGTAACCACCTGGCCGTGGCTGTCCCCGCCCCCCGTCGGCCGGGGACAGCCACGACGGCAGGGGTTACCGGAGCTGGACGGTCCAGCCGTCGGCGAAGACGCCGGGGCTGACCGGGCGTTCCGAGACGACGCAGACGTCCTCGCCTGGCCAGAACCAGCCGGCCGACCGGGCGATCACCTGCCAGACGTCGAGGTCAGCGTCGAGGACGGTGCCGTAGCCGGCCAGGCCGAGCCTGCGCCACACGTCGTAGTAGGCGATCCAGTGGGCTTCCTGCTGGCCGTACCAGCACACGGGCCGGTCCGGCCCGAGAGCACGCCTGGCCGGCAGGTAGAACCCGTGCGCCAGCTCGTCGAAGAGTGCCTGCCTGACGTGCTGCCGGACGATCTCCGCGAACGGCAGCCCGTACGCGAGGGCCTGCTCGGCGTTCATCCTCGGCAGCTTCTCGCCCTTCTTCCGCCGGGGCGGAGGCGGGTCGAACCGGGCCGGGGAGGGGATCTGGTCGTCCAGTGCGCCCCTGAGCCGGGCGACTGCCGCCGCCAGGTCACTGGCCAGCGGCGGGACGCCGTCCCGGGGCGGGGACACGATCCAGCGATACAGATCGTCCAGTGTGGGCAGATCCGACACCAGCGGCTGAGCCTCACGCGGCGAGGCGACCCAGGCGAACCGGGGCCGTGGCCTGCCCAGCCTCGCGTACAGCTGGGTCAGTGCGGACTCTGCGGCTGGCTGGTCGGCGGGAGTGCAGGCGCGGCCGAGGTATGACCATTCGTCGCGGATCTCGGAGGCCTGCTGCCAGTAGGCGGCACGATCGTGCCGCAGGGCCGTCATGCGGCCTGGGCGCGTACGCCCTTTCGTACGGTGTTCATCACGCCGGGGATCATGTCAGACCCTTTCCGTACCTGGCAACCCCGTTCACGCACCGGCCGCCAGGCTCTGCCCGAGTGGCGTACGGGCGTAGCACAGCCGCCGGCCGACGCGCCGTGCCGCGACCAGTCCCGCGTCCCGCAGCGTCGTGAGGTGGTGCGAGGCCGTCGCGGGGGCGAGGCCGAGCGCCTTGGCCACGCCGCCGGTACTGTCCGGCTCGGCCAGCAGGGTCAGCACGGCGGCGCGGGTCGGGCCGAGCAGCGCGGCGAGCGCCTCGGACGGGGCGGGTACCGGCTGGTCCCAGAGCCGGCCGAGCCCGTGCGGCGGGTACCAGAGCGCCCGGCCGTCCGGCGCGTTCATCACCGTGTGCACCCACGGGCCGGAGAACCCGGCTGGCATCAGCGTCAGCGGGTGACCGTCCAGGCTGGACTCACGATCGGCCACAGTGGCCAGCCGCAGCGCGGATCCGTCCCAGGACAGGCCGGGGTGCAGATCCGTGACCAGTGCCCGGGGACCGTGCTCGACAGCCCGGGCGGCGCGCTGGGCCAGCTCGGCCTCGACGGCGGCGCGCAGCCGTGGCCAGTGCGGGGCGACGGCCACGGCGAAGTACCGGCGGATGTCGGTGACCAGCTCGGCCAGCCCGCCGGCCGGGTCGGTCGCGAACCGCCCGGCCTCTGGCGGTGCCTCGGTACCGGCCCAGCCAGCCGCCACCTCCATCGCCACCCGGTCGAGGGGCGTGGCGGCGATCTCGGCCAGCTCCCCGGCGAGGGCCGGGCGGGCCACCACCGGCAGCGGGGTGAGGAAGTCCGGCACGTACCCGCCCGGCCCGCCGGTCACCGCGAGCAGCGTGCGCGGGGCCGCCTCGCGCAGCCGGGGCAGGAGGGCGGTGCGCCACGCGTCGTACATCCAGAACTTGGCGGTCCGGCGCAGCGCGTACAGGCTGGTGACGACCTCGGCCATCGGCGAGTGCCCGAACCGGACCCGGGCCAGGTCGCTGTCGGCGAACTCGATCTGGATCACCGCAGTATTCGAGCACAGTCGAACGGCTCGGTGCCACAGCTGTCCGTGCCTACGGTGGGGTCACGACATCGGAGGGGAGCTGACAGTGGAATACATCCGACTCGGCCGGACCGGCCTGAAGGTCAGCCGGCTGTGCCTGGGCACCATGAACTTCGGCTGGTCGGCCGGCGAGGCGGCCAGTCACGAGATGCTCAGCGGCGCGCTCGATCACGGCCTGAACTTCGTGGACACGTCCAACAGCTACGGCGGGCAGTTCGGCGCCGGGCTGACCGAGCAGATCATCGGCGGCTGGTTCGCGAAGGGCGGGCCGCGCGACAAGGTGGTTCTCGCGACCAAGGTGTACAGCCGGATGGGGGAGTGGCCCAACGAGGGCGGCCTGTCGGCGCGGAACATCGTCGCCGCGTGTGAGGCCTCGCTGCGCCGCCTCGGTACAGAGTGGATAGACCTTTACCAGATGCACCATGTGGACCGGGACGTGCCGTGGGAGGAGATCTGGCAGGCGATGGAGCTGCTGGTCGCGCAGGGCAAGGTGCGCTACGTGGGCTCGTCGAACTTCGCAGGCTGGCACCTGGCTGCGGCGCAGGCGGCAGCGGACAGGCGGCACTTCCTCGGCCTGGTGTCGGAGCAGTGCATGTACAACCTGCTGACCCGGCACGTCGAGCTGGAGGTCCTGCCGGCGGCGGCCGGGCTCGGCCTCGGTGTGCTGCCCTGGTCGCCGCTGCACCGCGGCCTGCTGTCGGGGGCGGTGCGCAAGGAACGCGACGGTGTACCCGGCCGCGAGCCCGAAGGGCGGTCCCGGGCCCTCGCCCAGCACCGGCCGGCCATCGAGGCGTACGAGGACCTGTGCGCTGACCTCGGCCTCGAACCCTCGGCCGTCGCGCTGGCCTGGCTCCTGGCCCGGCCGGAGGTGACCGCGCCGATCATCGGCCCCCGCACGGCGGCCCAGCTCTACGAGTCGCTCCCGGCCCTGGACCTCACCCTGGGCCGTGACGTCCTGGACCGGCTGGACGAGATCTTCCCGCCGATCGGCAAGGGCGGCCCGGCTCCGGAGGCCTGGGCCTGGTAGTCCCCGGGCGGGGCTGCGGGGACGCGTACCCTGCGGCATGATGTCCCGATGTTCGGCCGCTGGCGCAAGAAGCGCGACTTGACCCCACCACCCATCACCGTGGACCTCGGCAAGGTCCTGGTCGAGCGGATCGCCTGCCATTTCGGCGAGGCGACGATCGACGGCCAGGTCATCGACCTCGGCTTCGGCGGGCTGCGCCTGTCCTGCCGGGTCGCGGAGCTGACGCAGGCCGGCGGCGGCTACCAGGCCGCGTCGCTGTTCTTCGAGCTGTCCGGCGGGCCGCTCGGTGACACACCCGTGTTCATGTCGGCCAGCGGTTACGACACCGACCCGCACGACGCTGTCGTCCTCGGGGCCTGCAACTGGGCGTGCACCTTCGGGCCGGTGTTACAGGCGGCGTTCACCAACGCGACGCACCCCGACCTCGAAGAGCACCGGGTCACCATCGACGGCCGGGCCTACCGGCTGGTCGGCGCGATGATGGACCGGGCCATGATGTTCGGCGAGGGCGACCCCGGGCAGCTGATCGCCGACGCGCGGTCCGGGCTCGGGTTCGACCTCGCGAAGCTGGTCGCGGAGTCCGGCAGCCTGCCAGCGCTGGTCGGCCCGACCGTCATCAGCGTGTTCGTCTCCGACAGCGCGCACGGCCGGATCACCGAGGTGAAGGTCAACGGATGCGACTGGCAGCCGGCCGCCGAGACCTTCGCCGCAGCCCCAGCCGGCTCGGACAGCGGCGTCGCGCTGCTCAGGGAGCTGGCGGTGCTCGTACCGCTGGAGGAACTGCCCTTCCCGGAACGCTCCACACTGGAGCGAACCTTCGCCGGGCTCGCGGCGCGCGCGACCGGACCAGAGATGACCGCCGGCTGGCGTGGCTGGCGGGCACATGGCGGCGAGCTGGCCCCGGCTCTGAGCGCGGCGGAGCTGGACGCGCTCGACGCGGCTGTCGGCCCGCTGCCAGCGGAGTATCGGGCGTTCCTCGGTACCGTCGCCGGTTCGGGTGCGGGTCCCGGGTACGGGCTGCTGCCGGCCCGGCGGGTCGACGACCTGATCCCGCTCGCGCACGCCGGCTGTGGTGTGGTGTGGGTGCTCCGGATGGATTCCGCGCACTACGGCGAGGTGTGGTGCGACGCGGCCGGGTCGGACGAGACCTACCGCCGGGTCGCGGGTGGCTTCGCCGAGTGGTACCGGGAGTGGCTTCGGTTCGCGATCGGCCGCGAGCAGGAGTGGCTCCAGTGGGACTTCCGGTGCTGCGCGCCCGTGAACCTGTTCAGCACCATGCTCAACGAGCACAGCCCCGCCGAGCTCGCCGAGATGATCGAGCCCGGCGGGATCAGGACGACCGGCGGCGGCCGCTACGTGCCGGAAGGCTCGGCGATCGACCCCTGCCACGGCTGTGTCGGGGTCGCGCACAGGCTCGGGATGTCCGAGGACGTGTTCGCCCCGGGCGTGCTTACGGCCTGAGGCTTGCGGCCAGGGGCGTGAGCGCGCGTGCGACCTCGGCTGGGTGGCTGATCTGGGGGTAGTGCCCGGCGCCCGCGATGACTGTCACCGGGTACCCGGCCGCCGTCCGCAGGGGATCTGCCTCGCCGGCCAGGACGCTGACTGGCACCTTGAGCTGTCGCAACAGGTTCTGAGCCTCCGCACGGCGGGCCGGTGAGCTTGCTGCCCGCAGCGCGCGGACGACCCGGCGCGCTGCGCCCGGCCGGCCCAGGTTCGCTGCGGCACTGTCGGCTGCCGTGCCTTCGGGTATGCCCAGCAGCGCGGCGAGCCGGGCGGCCGGTATGCGCCGCAGTGCGGGTACCGCGAGGGGTGACCGGGACAGCAGGCTGGCGCGGTCCTGGAGGAACGCGGGTGCCACGAGCACGAGCCGGGAGATCCGGTCCGGGTGGGTGAGGGCGTAGCGGACGGCGGGTTCGCAGGCGAGGGAGTGCGCGACGAGGACGGGCCGGGACGTGACGGGCCGCATCAGCTCCTCAAGCCAGTCCACCAGGGACTTCGGCGACGGGGCTGACCGGCCGAGCCCCGGGAGGTCCGCCCGCAGCGCCGCCCAGCCCGGCTCGCCAGGCCCGGACGGGTGCAGTGCTGTGGCCACCTCCGTCCAGCTGTCGCTGTCCACGGGCACTCCGTGCAGCAGGACGTGTTCCGGGTGTTCCTGGTCGCCCGCGAGCCACGTCCCGTCGCGGAACCTGCCGGACCCGGCCGTCGCCGCCGTCCCGAACCGGCTCGCGACCAGGTGGTCGGCCCAGTCACGGAGCGACTCCTCGACGGGCGGCATCCGCAGGCCTGCGACGCGGGCGTGCGCGTCGGCCGCCGACGTGTCGTACCGGTCGTCGCTCAGGAACGTGAGCGTCTCGGGTTCGGCGCGGGTCAGGGCGCGCGGCAGCCGGCGGATGACACCGACCGGGATCTGGAGCCGGGGCGCCCGCACACCGAGGTGATCGGCGAGCAGGCGTACGAGATCGGGCAGGTTGGGCGTCGCGGGGTCGAGCACGGTGTACGACTGCCCTGCGGTCTCCGTGCGTTCCGGCAGGGTCGCGAGGAACGCCGCGAAGTAGTCGATAGTCACCACCGGCACGAAGGTGTCCCGGCCGCCGGGCAGGGCCGGAAGCCTTCCGTGCCACAGATCGGCGACGATGTCGGCCAGCCCGATGTACTGGCCGGGCCCGATCACCGTGCTCGGGTTGGCGATGGTGAGCGGCACGCCCAGCTCGGCAGCCCGGGCGGTCACCGCGATGTCGGCAGCCAGTTTGGACGATTCGTAGCCGCCCGAGGAGCTGTTCTCCTTCACCGAGGCCCGGTAGCCGGTGATGTGCACAAGCCTGCGCAGTCCCGGGCGCTCAGCCGCCCATTCGAGGACGTTCAGCGCGCCGGTGACGTTGACCTGGTACGCGGTCTCCGCAGCCAGTCCCCAAGCGAACGCGGCAGCCGAGTTGTACACGTCGCGCACTCCGTCGAACCCGGCAGCGGGCAGCCCCAGCCCGGCCTCGGTGATGTCGCAGTGGACGACAGTGAGCCGGTCCAGGCTCGTGCCCCGTGAGCTGAGCCAGCTGGTGAGCCGGGCCTCCGAGCCCGGCCGGAGCGCCGCGGCCACGTGCCGGCCCTGGCCGAGAAGTTCCGCGACCAGCGAGCGGCCGATGAACCCGGCCGCGCCGAAGACGATCGAATCTGGCGACATGCGCACTCCCTCTGTAGACCAATCTACATATTTTTTGGGTACGAAAAAGCGCCGTCCTACAGGATGGCCTTGATCGTCCGGCTGACCCGGATCAGCGGCTGCCTGCTCCGGTGGGCCCGCGCGAGCAGCAGCCCGCCCTCGATCAGTGCGAGGACGGTGGTGGCCAGGTCCTCGGCGTCCGGATGCCCGTCGGCGAGCAGCTGGTCGCGCAGCGCCGCCTCCCAGGACTGGTAGGCCTCCGAGCACACCTGCTGCACGGCGTCGTTCGTCGCGGACAGTTCCAGTGCGACGGTCGCGACCGGGCAGCCCTGGTGCCAGGCCGATCGCTCCAGCCGGTCGCCGAGCACGGCGAGCAGCTGGGAGAGCAGGTCGGCGGTGCTGGTGGCCTCCAGGCCGGTGATGAGCGCACTGATGTCACGCCCCGCCCGGCGTACCGACTCGCTGACCAGCTGGTCCTTGCCGCCGGGGAAGTGGAAGTAGAGAGAGCCGCGCGGGGCGCCGCTCTCGGCGATGACCTGGTTGAGCCCCGCTCCGAAGTAGCCGCCCGACTCCAGGAGCCGCGAGGCGGCGTCCAGCAGCCGGGTCCGCGTCTCCTCGCCCTTCTGTCCCATGCCCCGAAGAGTAGACCGGTCTTCATAATCTGGTCAAGCCGGGGCCGGGACCCCCGCGGTGTCCAATCTCCTGGCCTCGCCGGCTTCGCCCGTGCGATGATCGGCGCCGGGTCGCTAGCTCAACCTGGCAGAGCATTCGACTGCGTAGCACGCCCGCTTCCCGCCTGTGCGGTCATGGGGGTGCTTCCTTCTCCTTATTGGATCGAAGGGTTCGGGGTTCGAATCCCCGGCGGCCCACCGTGCCGGCTCCTGCGCGCAACAGTGCCAGGAGCCGGCTTTTTCGAACGGAGGACCGCGTGCTGGAGAAGCTCATCATCCAGAAGACCCTGCGCGTACCTGCGAGCACCGGCGCTCCCGGAGACGGCACGACGGTGGCCCGGCAGCTGGACGCTGCACTGCTGGAAGCCGGGTTCTCGGCGTCGCGCGCGCTGCTGGAGCACGTCGGTGGCCTGGCGCCCGGGCCGGCGCTGGACCTCGCGGCTTCCGCCGTGTCAGCGGTACGTGAGCTGGTCGGTGACCACGTCCAGCACAACGCATACTTCATCGGCTTCCCGCACGACGTCCCGGACACCGTCGAGTTCTGGATGGAGCGGCTGCGCGCGGCTGTGCTCGCCGGCGGCGGCACAGCGGCCGAAACACGTCTGCGAGACGTGAACCTGCTCGACCTGCCCGGCTACGGCACCTACCAGCACACCTACGCCGACCTGCTGGCCGTGCGCGACGAGCTGGTCGCCGCCTCCAGCGACCGGCTGACCCTGCTGCGGCTCGGCGGCACCGCCGAGGCCGAGGCTGAGCGGCTTTACCTGACCCTGGCTGGCAGCACGACCCCGCTCGGCGAAGCGGATCTCGCGATCCTCGGCGAGCTCGCCGTCGCCTGCGCTGACGGCGCGCAGCCGGACCAGCTGCCCGTGCGGGAGAACCGCGCCGTCGTCAACGGTGCCCGGCTCGCCCTCGGCCGGAGCCTGCTCGGCATGGACACGACGACCGACGTGCTCCGCCTCGCCTGCCAGGTGTCCGGCGGGGACTCTTCCCTCGCCTCGCCCACCCGGTTCCGCCCGTTCCGCCGTCCCGAGCGGCGGATCCTGATGGCCGCGCTGGACGACATCGTCCGGGCGAACCCGGCCAAGCTCGGTGACGTCGTGCGCCACTCCGAGCAGTGGAAGCGGCTCGGAGAACGACTGCACCCGCACGAGTACGCCGAGTGGCCGCACGCGAGGGAAGTGTTCGCAGTCGCGCGCGGCGAGCGGCCGGCAGACAGCATCGCGGGCCGGGCGGAGGCTGCGGTCCGTACCGGAGCCATCGGCCCGGCGGCCCGGCTGCTGTCGGCAGCCCCGGGCCTCCTCCTGCGTTCCGCTGACCGGCTGCTGCGGACGGCCTCCGCCTCGGAACAGTCCACTGTGGTCGAAGCGGTCACCGGTGCACTTGGTTCGGCGTCTGGCCGGGTGCTGTGCTCGCTGCGTGAGCACTTCGACAACCGGCTCACGCCCGCGACCGCGCGGATGTACGCGAACCGCTGGCGGCGCGCCTGGGTCGGCCCGGACGAACGGCCGTCGCTGCCCGCTGGGCTGGTCGCCGAGCTGTCGGGGCTGATCGACGCGGAGATCAGTTCCCGGCTGCCGGTATGGGACCGGCCGCTGGTGATCGATCCGCAGGTACTCGACGTCGCGCTGCCGCTGTCGGGCACGGCGTCGGAAGGCGGGTTCGGTGTACTGCCCAGGGGCTCCCGAGCGCTCGTCTCCGGGGACCTGCTGCGGTTCTTCACGTACTGGCGCCAGGCCAGCCGGCGTACCGACTACGACCTGTCGATGCTGCTGCTCGACGAGGACTTCCGCTCGGCAGGGCAGGTGTCCTGGACGAACTACCAGCACGACGGTGTGGTGCACTCCGGCGACCTCACCGAGGCTGCCAGTGGTGCCACCGAGTTCATCGACGTCCCTCTCACTGTCGGCGGGCAGTACGTGGTCCCGCAGGTCAACATCTACGCCGGCGAGTCCTTCGACGAGGTCGCCGAGTCGATGTTCGGCTACCAGGCCCGCACGCGCGACCAGCACGGTGCCCCGTTCGACGCGCGGACCGTCAGGGCACGCTCGTCCATGCGCGGCCAGGGCCGGGTCGCCCTGCCGATGGTGTTCACGAAGACCGGGCGGGGCTGGCAGGCGGTGTGGCTGCACCTGTACCTGCGGGGGACGCCGTCGTTCAACCGGGTCGAGGGCAACACCTTCAGCACGGCGGACCGGGTACGGGCACTGGTCGAACGGCGCTACCTCACCGTGTCGTACCTGGCCGGGCTGTGGCAGTCGCGGGCCGAGGTGACGACGTGGGACGGCAGCCCGATCGCCGGTCCGGTCACGTTCATCGGCATCGAGGCACCTGAGGACCTGCCGGCCGGCTCGGAGGCGTACACCCTGGACCGGCTCGGCGAACTGATCCCCGACTGAGTACCAACCTCTACGGGCAGGTCTTCTGGTAGGGCAGGTCCGGGACGTGCTGGCGCCACTCGGCTTCGTTCAGCCCTCGGCCTGCCCGCTCGCAGGCTTTCTTCACCGCGTTCGCACGGGTGTCCTTGATGTCGCCGAGGTCCCACAGGTACACCCGTTTGTCCGCGCCAGCTGTGGCCAGCGTGCGCCCGTCCGGGCTGAACGCGACCGCGATGATGATGGCGGCCTGGGTCCGGATCCGGATCAGTGAGCGGGGGCGGCCCGGATCGACGACGTCCCACGCCCGGGTGGACTGGTCGGCGCTGCCGCTGGCGAGCGCCCACCCGTCCGGGCTGAACGCGAGCGAGCGGATGGTGCCCTGCTGCCCGGTGAGCGGGGCGCCCCTGACCCGTGGCCGGCGAGGATCGTGCACGTCCCACAGGATGACGGTCGAGTCCTGGCTGCCGGTGGCGAGAGTGCTCCCGTCGGGACTGAACGCCAGCGCGCTCCACTGTCCTGTGTGCCCGGTGAGCAGGGCGAGCGGGCTGGGCGCGGCGGGCCGGGTCACGTCCCACAGCGAGCCCGTGCCGTCGTAACTGGCGGTGGCCAGGGTGCGCCCGTCGGGACTGAACGCGACTGCCGGGACGAGCGCCTTGCCGCCGGCGACGCTACCGAGCTGGCGCGGCCGGTCCGGCTCGGTGACGTTCCACAGGCTCACAGTGCCGTCTCCGGTACCGACGGCCAGGACGCGCCCGTCGCGGTCGTACGCCAAGCCCCCGGCCGGTCGTGCGGGCACCGTGAACCGGGTCCGTTCCCGGAGCTTGCCCGGGTCGGTGACGTCCCACAGGATCACCACACCGTCCTCGTCCCCGGTGGTGAGGGTGCGGCCGTCCGGGCTGAACGCGAGGGTGTCCACCATGTTCTTGTGGCCCTTGGTACCCGTGGTCCCGCGTGGCTTGTCGAGGTCGGTCACGTCCCACAGGTTGACGACGCCCCCGGCGGTGGCCGTGGCGAGCAGCGGGCGTCCCGGGCAGAACTGGACGGCGCGGACAGCGGAGTCGTGATCGCCGAGGTACTTGTCGTGCCGGGTGAAGCCCGTGTCGATCCCGCTGCGCCAGAGCGTCACCGTGTTGTCCACGGCGGCCGTGGCCAGTTGCTCCCCGTCGGGGCTCAGCGCGATCGCCCGGGTCCAGTTCGCCTTCGATACCAGCTGGCTTTTCCCTGGCCCCGGCTTGGCGGGATCCGTGATGTCCCACCACATCCAGGAATGGTCGTAGCCGGCGGCTGAGATCGTGGACTTGCCCTCGAAGCGGATGCTGCGGACCGGGCTGCTCTGCTCGGTGAGCTCGCTGAGCTTCGCGGGCTTGGCCGGGTCCGTGATGTTCCACAGGACGATGTGATGCGCTTTGCCGGTCGCGAGGATCCGCCCGTCCGGGCTGAAGGCGATCGCGCCGACGCCCTCTCCCTGGTTGTCGAGCTTGCTGACCTCACGTGGCCGGCGGGTGTCCCGCACGTCCCACACGCGAGTGGAGATGCCTGTGGCGTTGTTGCGGTCATAGCCGCCCGCCACCAGGAGACGCCCGTCCGGGCTGAATGCCAGGGCGTCGATGAAGTCCGTTGTACCGACCGGGAGGCTGGCGAGCTCGCTGGGCTTCTCGTGGTCGGCGATGTTCCACAGGCGTACTGTCCCGTCCGACATCCCGGCCGCGAGCACGGTGCCGTCCGCGCTGAGCGTGGCGGCGGATGCCATGCGCGCCGGGCCCGCGAGTTCGCTGGCTTGCGAGGGGTTCGCGGGGTCGGTGATGTCCCACAGTGCCAGCAGGCCGCGGCCATTGACTGTGATCAGGGCGTTCCCGTCAGGGCTGAAGGCCATCGCCTGCACAGCTTCGGCGCTGGTGATCTCGCCGAGCGGGCGGCCGGGTTTCAGCGGATCCCACAGGAGGATCCGCTTGTCCATGCCGCTGGTCGCCAGCCTTTTCCCGTCGGGGCTGAACTCCACCGCCGCCACTGGAGCCGTGTGGCCGGACAGTGTCCCGGCGTACGGGTCCATCAGGCTCGACAGCAAACCAGTTGTCGTCTCGGGTCCACTGTGGAGCCGGGCCGCCGCGATGCCGAGCCTGAGTGACAGCTGGGGTGCGGTGTCGATGGCGCTGCCGGCCCGGTCGATCAGGGCACGGGCGGTGGCGGCCCGCTGCTGCTCCAGCGCGTCGTCGCGCCCCTTCACCGCCGCCGACATCGCCACCAGCGACAGCACCAGGAGGCTCGCCAGCGCGACGACCACGCTGCCGCGTACTCGCCGGCGGCGGCGCTGGGCCCGGACGCTCGCGCCGAGGAACTCGCGGTTCAGCGGGCTGAGCTGGTCCGGCATGTCGGCCGCCCAGACCTGGGCCAGCTGAAGCTGAGTCCCCCCGTAGAGCGAACTGGCCTCGCGCCCGCCCCGCTCCCAGGAGGCGGCCGCCTCGCTGAGCTTCTGCTGGATGACGAGGCCTGCCCGGTCGGCGTCGAGCCAGCCCCGCAACATGGGCCACGCCCGCAGCAGTGCTTCGTGGGAGATCTGCGCGGTGTCGCCGTCGACGGTGATCAGGCGTGCGCCGGCGAGCTGGTCGCGGACGAAGGCCACGCCGGGGATCTCGGCGGCGAGTTCCGCGAGGTCCACGCGCCGGCGGGTGTCCTCGGTGCCGTCGCCGACGCTCACCATCCGCAGCAGCATGAGCCGCATGGCCCGCTGGCCGGTCGCGTCGAGTCTGCTGTAGACGGTGTCCGCCTGGTGGGTGACCGCGCCCCAGACGCCGCCGGTTGCCTGGTACCCGGCGGCGGTGAGCGTTCCGTACTGCCTTGCCTGCCACGTCAGCAGCAGGGCGTAGGACAGCAGGGGCAAGGCACCGGCCCCGAAGCCGGACCCCATCCGGAGGTCGTGGAGCAGGAGGTCGACGAGGCCGGGCTCCAGCCGCAGGCCGGCCGCCTGTGCCGGGCCTTCGATCGTGTCCCGCATCTGGCCGAGCGTCATCGCGGGGACCGTGAACGGGCGGTCCTGGAGGGCGGGAGCCAGGTCGGGGTGGGCCAGGCAGTGCGCGTAGAAGTCGGACCGGATGCCGAAGACGACCAGGGCGGCGTCACCGGCCACGGCGCGGATGGCCAGGATGAACTTCCGGCGCTCCTCCTCGTCCTGGCACACGGTGAACAGTTCCTCGAACTGGTCCACCACGAGCAGCAGCCGCCCGCCGGGCACGTCGCGGCCTCCCGTGATCTGCCGCTGTACGTGGCGGACGATGGCGGTGAGCCGAGCGGGATCGGCGTCCAGCTCGGCGCGGATGGCCTCCGGTGTGGTCCGCGCGAGCCCGGCCAGCCGATGGGCGAGGGTGTCCAGTGGACGGTCGCCCGGAGTGATGACCAGCTGCGGCCAGGTACCGGACCCGGGGAGCCTGAGTTCGCCACGTTGCGCGGCGGCCAGCAGCCCGGCCCGCAGCAGTGAGGACTTCCCGACGCCGGACAGGCCGAGTACCGCGATCGGATGCCCGTCCTGGGACCGGGAGGTCACGTGACTCAGCAGTTCACCGGTCAGCTCCTCGCGCCCGAAGAAGTACCGGGTGTCGTCGGCCGTGAACACGTCCAGCCCGCGGTACGGGCAGGGCTGCTCAGTCACGGGTGGCAGGCCCGCTGCGACCGGCGGGACGGCGGGCGGCCTGGCTGCTGGATTCGGGGCGAGGACGAGATCACCGGCGTGGCCGCTGAGGTGGCGGGCCGGTGCTGGGATGCCGCGCTTGGGTAACTCGCGGCGGAGGTAGCGGTACGCGCCCTCGACGGTGAGGTCCGGCAGCCCGCCCGGGTCGCCCTCGCGCAGCAGGGTCAGGAGCGCCCCCGTGAAGGCGGTGTGCTTGTCGCCGACGGGAGCCAGTGCCCGTTCGCTGGCCGACGCTGACGCCAGTACGTAGGTGCCGCCGAGCGCCGCGAGCTCGAACGCGTCCGTCGCGGCGGTGCCGAACGAGCCGTGCGCCCGCCCGGCGAAGCAGCAGTCGAGTACGACGAGGATCGTCCGGGCCCGGCAGGCGGTCAGCGCGTCCTCGACGGCCGAGTACGGCAGGGACGTGTACGCCAGCCCTGTGCTCAGGTCGCTGGTTTCCCGCGTCGCCAGGTGCAGCTTGTTGCCTGGGCTGACGAGGCCGTGGCCGACGTAGTAGAAGAGGAGCACGTCCTCGGCCTGTGCCGCGGCCCGCGTCAGGGCTGTGCCCAGTTCGATGGGGGTGGGGTCGAGGACCGGTGTCAGGAGGTTGCCGGGGCGGACCCCGCACCGCTCGGCGAGCGCGCCGGCGAGGTCCCACACCGTGCGTTCGACCGCGGGTACCGGTGGGAGCGGGGAGCCCGCGACGTGGGTACCCGTGCCGGCGAGCAGGATGCGGGAGCCGGCAGATCCCAGGCTCACTCCAGGGCCTGACGCTCGTTGCCCAGGCTGGCCGACAGCTGGTTCGTCAGCTTCTCCAGCGTCGCGGCGTCCACATTCCGGACGTTGGTGGCGCTGAGCTCCATCGAGCTGCCGTCCGGCGCGGTGACCTGGACCTTGACGTTCCCGGTGCGGCGCCGGAGCCAGGTGATCAGCACGCTGGCGATCGCTGTCGCGACCCCGCCGGGCCCGAGCATGACCGCGAGGGTCTCCACGACCGAGCCCAGGGTTCCCGGATCCGGTATGGGCCGCACGGCCCGGACCCGGCCCCGGAGCAGGTCTTCCGCTACCAGCCACTCCCGGAGCGAGTGCAGGTCGTCGGCTTCGCGCTCCGCCTGCACCGCAAGCATTACCTCCACCTGTGCCCCCATCGCGTCGAACTGGACGGTAGGAGCAACCTTGCCAGGAAACGGACGTGAGTCCAATGCCCTGGCGGAGTCTGTTCATTGACAGGCGTGCTTGGCTGGCGCGCCCTGCGCCGGAGCTTCCCGGTCAGGCCACCCGGAACGACTCGCCGTCGAGGGTGACGATGTCGCCACGGTGGAGCTGGCGGCCGCGCCGGTTCTCCGGCTCGCCGTTCACGTCGACGAGGCCGTCGGCGATGAGTTCCTTGACCTCGCCGCCGGTGCCGCCGATCCCGGCGAGTTTGAGAAACTGCCCGAGGCGCACCATGTCGTCCCTGATCTCCACGTCTTCCATCATGTGGACCATCATCGCGCCCGGCTGGAGTGTGGCGGCTGGCGGCCCCGGTCCAGTACTCTTCGGGCCATGACAGCCCGGGTCCCCGCACGCCGCCTCAGTGCGGTGCTGACCCGGCTCGTCCTCGTCCTGACGGCGCTCGCCGCGCTCTCCGGCCTCGGGCTGGACCCGGCCCCCGCGCACGCCGCGCACCAGCCGGTGACGGCCGCCACGGCCTTCGCGGGCTCCGCGAGCTGTCCCGGCCAGCACCTGCCGGCCGAGTGCATGCTCAGCGGCAAGGCCGCGCAGGCCTCGGTGCCGCAGTCCTCGCGGTTCGCCGTGGCCGCGCCGCTCCTGCCGGTGGCGATCACGAGCTTCGCCGCCGAGGCGCCGTTCGCTGACGAGGCTGCCCCGGCGCGGGTCCGTGCCCCGCTGGCCGTGTCCGGCCGCTTGCGGCACTAGGTCTTTCTTCTTTCCCGGTACCAGGGTTCGCCCGGTGCCGGGCTCTGCGTGCCGTGCGGCGTGCCCGCTCGCGTGCCGGTGACGCGGCCCCTGCTTCGGAATCCCGCTCGTAACCCCGTCTCGTCGTACCCCCAAAAGGAATTGATCATGGCTAAGGCTAAGCCTGCAAACTGGCAGAAATCCGGCATGAGCACCAACCTCAAGCTCACCATCGGCGTGGTCGTGGTGGCCGTGGCGATGGTCGCGGCGGTCATCCTGACCACCAGGGGCTCCGGCCAGGCCGGGCCGGAGGCGCTGGTCAGGCCGGAGAGCCACCGGCTGTCCACCGCCGCCGACGGCAAGGTGACCGTGGTCGAGTTCCTCGACTTCGAGTGCGAGGCGTGCGGGGCGGCCTACCCGGGCGTCGAGAAGCTCCGCAAGGAGTACAACGGCAAGATCACGTACGTGGTCCGGCTGTTCCCGCTGCCGGGCCACCGCAACGGCGAGCCCGCCGCCCGGGCCGCGCAGGCCGCCGCCAACCAGGGCAAGTTCGAGGCGATGTACACCAAGCTCTTCGACAACCAGAAGACCTGGGGCGAGCAGCGCGTCGACCAGAGCCCGGTGTTCCAGAAGTACGCGGCGGAGATCGGCCTGGACATGTCCAGGTTCCAGGCGGACTTCGCGTCGCAGGCCGTCATCGACCGGGTGGCCGCAGAGGTCAAGGACGGGATGGCGCTGGACCTCACCGGCACGCCGACCTTCTTCGTCAACGGCAAGAAGCACGACGGCGACTACACCTACGAGAGCCTGAAGAAGGCCGTGGACGCGGAGCTGGCGAAGTGAGCAAGCGGCTCGGCTGGCTCCTGGCGGCCGGAGGCGGGCTCGGCACGGCCTCGGCAGCCGCACTGACGATCGAGAAGTTCCACGTGCTGGCCAACCCGGGCTACGTCCCGAGCTGCAGCATCAACCCGATCGTCTCCTGCGGCTCCGTGATGACCAGCGCGCAGGCCGAGGTGTTCGGCTTCCCGAACCCGGTGATCGGGCTGGCGGCCTTCCCGGTCGTCCTCACGCTCGGCGTGCTCCTGATCGCGAAGGTGCCACTGCCACGCTGGGTGATGCTCGGGCTCAACGCCGGCGCGGCGCTCGGTGTGCTGTTCGTGCACTGGCTGATCTTCCAGAGCCTGTACCGCATCGGCGCGCTGTGCCCGTACTGCATGGTCGTCTGGGTGGTCACTATCACCATGTTCTGGTACCTCACCCTGCACAATTTCCGCCTGCCGGTCCTCCGGAAGTACCACTCGGCGGTGCTGACGGTGTGGTTCCTGGTGATCATCGGGCTGATCGGGGAGGCGTTCTGGGACTACTGGCGCACACTTCTACTCTGAGTACAGTGCGCGTACAGGTCCCCGTCGTAGGTTCTTCACATGCGACGCCGACTGGCCGTTCCGGCCTTCCCCCTGCACCGCTCCGGCCCGGGCCTCCGTCTGGCCGGCCGGGTGACAGCCAACCCCGAGGCTGCCCGCCAGGGGATCTCGTCGGCGGCGCGCGGGCCGGCCGGGGTGGACCAGTGAGGCGCCGAGGGCCTCGCCCCACCCGGCCGGTCAGCAGAAGGTCGAGGCCGATCGGGCCGAGGAAGGTGAAGGGTTACCCCGGTTACCGGTAGCCAGGCCACGGACCGCAGGTCACATCCCAGACCTGCGGTCCGTTCTGTACACATAGTGGAGGGCACCCTCCGCCGGGTTGTCCGGCGTGAGCTCACCCTCCGCCACCCGGCGCAGGCCGGCCTTCTCCAGGGCCCGCCAGGAGGCGACGTTGCCGGCGTTCACGGGTACGACGACGGATAGCGCGGCCGGCAGCTCGGCCCAGGTCCGCTCGACGATCGCCTGGATCATGGCGGTACCCGTGCCGTGCCCGGTCCGCCCGGGCTCGCCGATCAGGTAGTCGATCGTGACCGCGCCGGGCGGTACGTCGGTGATGGCGGCCAGTTCCGCCGCGTAGTCCGGGTAGTCGGCCAGGAAACAGCGCTGTACCAGGCCCAGCGGGACGCCGTCGAGGAAGACGAGCAGGTCCTCTGAGGGTTCCTCACCCCGGGCCGAGGCGCCGAAGTCCCTGGCGACCGCCTCGGGTGTCGTCTCGTGATGCCACCAGCGGGCGACGTGCGGCTGGTCCAGCCAGTCCCGCAGCAGGGGGAAGTCGGCCTCGGTGAGCCTGCGCCACGTGAATCCCATACCCGTAACGATGCCCGCCCCGCGGCACAGGTGGCGGCGGGGCGGGCATTTTTCCCTTCAGGCGTCAGGCAGCCAGCGTCCACGTGTCGACGTAGCCGGTGTCCTGGCTGGCGATGTCCTGGACCTTGAGCCGCCAGGTGCCGTTCCTCGGCTCCGAGGTCAGGCTGACGGTGTAGGTCTTGAGGACGTTGTCGGCGGAGTCGTTGTTCGCGATGTCCTCCAGCAGGTAGGTGCTGCCGTCGGGTGCGACGAGCGAGATGACCAGGTCACCACGCCAGGTGTGCTTGATGTCGACGGCGACCTTGCTGGTGGCCGAGCCGTTGCCGGAGCAGCCGGCGATCGCCACGTCACTGTAGACAGTCGTGTTGTCGGGGATCGTGACGTTGTTCGCGTTCGTGCCGGGCGCGCATCCCGGCGGGGTGGTGGTCGGGGGAGTGGTCGTTGGCGTCGTCGAGGGGCCGGTCAGGTCCCACAGCGCGTACGAGATGACGTCGGCGTGCCGGTCGAGCGACGTGTCGTTGATGTTGCTGGTCGTGTCGCACGAGCGGTGGTAGCACGGGTCGAACGCCGCGCCGGCCGTCCCGCCCCACTTCGAGGCCTGCGAGGACGTCTTGGTGCCCTCGGCCCCGGAGAACGTGCCGCCGGTCGGGATCGTCGCGTTGTAGAACGACGCGTGGTCCGAGCGGCCGTTCACGTTCACGTACTCGGTTTGCACGCCGATCGCCGTGAACGCGTTGACGAGCAGCGTCCGCAGCGCGGCACCCCTGGAGTCGTCGTTGTAGACGAAGTAGCCCGGGTTGGGCGAGCCGGTCATGTCGAAGTTCAGGTACGCCTTGATCCTGGTCTTCTCGGCCGAGGACAGCGAGCTGACGTAGGCGCGTGACCCGACCAGCCCGAGTTCTTCCGCGCCCCACCAGCCGAAGCGGACGGTGACGCCGGGAGTGGGACGGGCGGCCTTGAAGGCCTTGGCGACGGCCAGGAGCGAGGCGCTGCCGGAGCCGTTGTCGTTGATGCCCGGGCCCGAGGACACGCTGTCGAGGTGGCCGCCGAGCATGATGACCTTGCTGGTGTCGGTACCCGGCAGCTCGGCGAGCACGTTGTAGCTGGTGCCCGACGACGTCGAGAACGACTGCTCGGAGACGGTGTAGCCGAGCGCCGTCATCTGCGACTTCACGTGGTCGACGGAGGCGCGGTAGCCGGTGCGGCCGGTGTAGCGGTTGCCGCCGTTGTTGTTCGCGATCGTCTGGAGACTCTGGAGCTGGGCCTTGACGTCGGCGACCGGGATGTCGGGCGCGCCGTTCGGCAACGCCGCGAACGAGCTGACCGGCGTCGCGTTCGCGAAGGGCGTGGCCGCGGCGACGCCTGCGGCCAGGAGAGCTGTGGCCAGTGCGGCCAGGAGCGGGAGTTTCGGTTTCATCGATGGCCTCCATGAGGGGGTGGAGAGCCATTCCCCGCCGGCACCGGGGCGGGCGGCACAGCCAGCCGGGGGAGCGGGAGAGACGGGCCGGGCGGGCCACCGAGGTGACCCGCCCGGGTGGTGCTGCTAGACCGTCAGGGTCCAGGTGTCGATCCGGCCTGTGTCCAGGCTGGCGACGTCCTGGACCTTCAGGCGCCAGGTGCCGTTGCGCGCCTCGGAGGACAGGTTGACCGTGTAGGTCTTGATGACGTTGTCCGCCGAGTCGTTGTTGGCGATGTCTTCCAGCAGGTACGTCGTGCCGTCCGGAGCCACCAGCGAGATGACCAGGTCACCGCGCCAGGTGTGCAGGATGGTGACGGCGACCTTGCTGGTCGTCGAGCCGTTGCCGGCGCAGCCGGACACGGTCACGTTGCTGTAGACCGTGGTGTTGTCCGGGATGGTGACGTCGGTGCCGTTGGTCACCGCGCCGCAGCCGGGCGGGGTGGTGGTCGGCGGCGTCGTGGTCGTGGTCGGGCCGGTGGTCGGGCCGCCACAGGTGGCGTCCTCACCGGCGACCGTCACACCGGTCCACGCGGCCTGGACTGCCTTGTACTCGGCGGAGCACAGGCCGTACAGGTCGGTGGCGGCGGACAGGGTCGCGGCCCGCGAGTCGTTGGTGTTGCCGGCGGAGACGTACTTCGTGGAGCTGGTGAAGTAGACGTCCATCGCGCGGTACCAGATCTTCGAGGCCTTGTCCCGGCCGATACCGGCCAGCGTGGAGCCGTTGCAGGTGGTGGCGGCGCCCCACTCGGTCGAGTCGTTGCCCTCGGCCAGCAGGAAGAACGCCAGGTTGCCGACACCGGAGGAGTAGTGCACGTCGATGCTGCCGATGCCGGAGTACCAGCAGTTCTTCGACGAGCCGTCCCGCTTCGGGTCCCACATGTACCGCAGCGGCGTGCCGTTGCCGCGGATGTCGATCTTCTCGCCGACGTTGTAGTCACCCGGGTCGTTGGTGTTGCCCGCGTAGAACTCCACCATGTTGCCCCAGATGTCGGAGGCCGACTCGTTCAGGCCGCCGGACTCACCCGAGTAGGTCAGGCCACCCGGGATGATGTTCTCGGTGATGCCGTGGCCCATCTCGTGGCCCGCGACGTCGATCGAGGTCAGCGGCTTGGAGTTGCCCGAGCCGTCGCCGTAGGTCATCCGGGAGCCGTCCCAGAACGCGTTCACGTACGCGTTGCCGTAGTGCACCCGGCTCGGCACGCCAGCGCCGTTGCCGAAGATGCCGTTGCGGCCGTGGACGTTCTTGAAGTAGTCGTACGTGAGCGACGCGCCGTAGTGGGCGTCGGCCGCGGCCGTCTGGTCGTTGGCCGGCAGGCCGTTGCCCCAGACGTTGTCGGCGTCCGTCATGTTCGAGCACGTCGACGTGCCGTTGTTCATGTCGCAGGTGTAGCCGTTGCCGCGGGTCGGGTCCTTGAGCTCGTAGGGGCCCGAGCCCGTGGTCTCGACCGGGACGCTGCCGGCGTACATCGTGTTACCGGTGCCGGCGGCGTGCTTGATCTCGTCGTGCGCGCTGCGGACCGAGCCCGTGGAGGCGTCCACGACCACGTGCAGCACGCTCGGGGTCTGGCCGTCGGGCTTCATGCCCCGGACCTCGACCTCGTAGGCGAGCACGCCGGGGCCGTCAACGGCGTCGACGACGAGCTTGCCCTCGCCGGTCGCGTCGATCTTGCCCTGGAAGTGCTTCTGGGCGGCCGTGGTGGCGCTGGCCAGGCTGAGCTGCGGCGTGGTGCTCAGCGTGAGGGGCGCTGCCAGGCCGACGGTCGCGCTGCGGAACGAACCGCCGGGCGCGTTGTGGACGACGAAGTCGCCGCCCAGGACCTCGAGGCCGTGGTACGTACGGGTGTACCGCACGTGCGAGGCGCCCGTGTTCTTGTCCACGATGGTCCGGTTGACGGCGTAGGCGTCACCGGAACCGCCGCGGATGGCGGTGAGGTTGGCGGCGATCGACGCGTTGGCGCGGTCGATGGCCAGGCTGCTGCTCGGGACGTCGGGGGTCGCGTTGGCCATGCTGGCCACCCCGACTGCCAGTCCGGCGATCAGTACCACGGCTCCAGCCGCGGCGGCAGATCTCTGCACCGGTGCCTCCCAAATAACGAGGGGTGGGTGTGACTGCTGTCACGACCGCCTGTATAACAGGCCCTGTTACCTGAGTAAACAATCCAGTAACAGGTTGGCTCTGATCAACTTCGATGCGTGGCCGTCCAGAGTCAACTGTCCATCATGTACCAACTGTGTACCGCCAGCCCGGCTGCCAGGTGAACGGCGCCATCATCACCTCGGCGAAGTCCGCGCCGTCGAGCAGGTGCGGCAGGGCCCACCGCTGGGCGGAGTGCCCGATGAGGACGACCCGGCTGCCGGCCGGCCAGCGCGCGGAAAGCTCCGCCAGGAACTCCCGGGTCGCCTCGATGATCTCCGCGTACGACTGGCCGCCGCCGGGGAAGGGCTCGGTCACGTGCTGTAGCCGCCGTGCCTCGACCTCCTTGGCTGGCGCGCCGTCGAGATCCCCGTAGCAGCACTCGCGCAGACGGGCGTCGAAGTAGACCGGGATGCCGGTACCGGCGAAGGCGATCGAGACCGTTTCCGCAGCCCGGGCCAGGTCGGAGGTGTACACGGCCGTGGTACCGGCGTCGCGGTGCCGCGCGCCGAGTTCCCGGGCGGTCTCCACTCCGTACGCCGACAGCTTGCCCGGCAGCCAGCCGGTCGCGATGCCCGCCTCGTTGTCCTCGGTCACGGAGTGTGTCTCGTAGATCAGCTCGATGCTCATCGCGCCATTGTGCCGCCCGATGATCACGGAACGGGGACACGGCGCGTCCGGCCGTGGTACAAAAGCGTGGCTGCGCGCGGGTCGAATCTGTCCATCCTGGAGCATCCGGCAGAGATCGTCCTGGAGGAGAAATGACCCCAAGCCACCTGTCCCGTCGTGCTGTGCTGCTCGGCACCGGGGCTTCGCTCGGCGTGAGCCTGCTGCCGGCCGGCCCGGCCTCCGCCAGCCCCGGCCCCGGACTCGCCGCCAGCGGCCTGGCCGTCCCCGCGCCCACGATCGCGAGCTGCGGCACGTGGGGCGCGCGCAACCCCGCCGACCCCCTGACCCAGATCGGCACCAGCCCGAACAAGATCCTGATCCACCACACGGCCACGCCGAACAGCACCGACTACACCCAGGCCCACGCCTACTCGCTGGCCAGGTCCATCCAGAACTTCCACATGGACTCGCGCGGCTGGTCGGACACCGGGCAGCACTTCACGGTCAGCCGTGGCGGGTACGTGATGGAGGGCCGCCACCACAGCCTCAGCCACCTGAGCACCGGCAGCGGCATGGTGGTCGGCGCGCACTGCACCGGCCAGAACGACCAGGCGATCGGCATCGAGAACGAGGGCACCTACACGGGCATCGAGCCGAACACCCAGCTCTGGAACCGGCTGGTGGACCTGTGCGCCTACATCTGCGGCCAGTACGACCTGCCGGCCAGCCGGATCTACGGGCACCGGGACTTCCTGGCCACCACCTGCCCGGGTGACGCGTTCTACGCCCTGCTGCCCCGGCTGCGCACCGAGGTCGCCGCCCGCCTCGCCGCGTGGTCGGTGATCGTGGACAACTCCTCGCCCGGGTTCCGGGCCTCGGCGAACTGGCAGGTGTCGAACTTCTCCCAGCAGCGGTACGGTGCCGACTACCGGTACGCGACGCCGGTCGGGGCGAGCGACGCGGCCTACTTCTCGGCGACGTTGCCCGCGGCCGCGTCGTACAAAGTGGAGGCCTGGTTCCCGGCTGACTCCGGTTACAACGCGGCCACCCCGTTCGTGCTGTTCACGTCGGGGGGCAGCAAGACGGTGACGGTCAGCCAGCAGTCGGGCGGCGGCCAGTGGCGGAGCCTCGGCACCTACGCGTTCGGCGCCGGCACCCGGGATGTGGCGGCCGTCAGCCGCTGGACATCCGGCACGCAGTACGTGATCGCCGACGCGATCCGGATCACGAAGGTGTGACACCCGCCGTCTCCGGCCACTGAGAGGTCCAGGCCGTCACAGTGGCCGGAGCTGGGTCTGCAGG
Organism: Longispora albida DSM 44784; assembly: GCF_000379825.1. Classification (GTDB taxonomy): domain Bacteria; phylum Actinomycetota; class Actinomycetes; order Mycobacteriales; family Micromonosporaceae; genus Longispora; species Longispora albida. The sequence goes on along the minus strand of NZ_KB903814.1, from coordinate 18,556 downwards.
CGGTGCGCCTCTGCGGTGTATGCCTCGCCGAGGCTGCCACGGTGCAGCTCGCCGAGCCGGGCGGCCGTGGCGGCCTGGGCGGCCCGGTCGCCGATCCGCTCGAAGATCTCCAGCGCCCGGCCCAGGCGCGTGACAGCCGCGCCGCCAGTGTCGAAAGTGGCCAGCTCGACCAGGCAGTACGCCTCGCCGTGCGCGTCGCCGAGCTGCGCGAACATGCCAAGGGCCTCGGTGAGCAGGTCACGGGCCGGCTCACTCGTGCGGAGCGCCACCACGCCAGCCTGGTGCGTGAGGTGGGCGATGCGGTGCGGGTCGCCGGCCTGCCGGGCGAGTGCCAGCCCGTGCCCGATCCAGCGGCGTGCTGCCGCCGGGCGGCCGGCTCCGAGCGCCACCAGGCCGAGAGCGCCGTGCGCGTAGGCCATCCCCGGCAGGTTCACATCGAGGGTGTACGCCGTGAGCGCCCGCTGGAAACACGCCTCAGCCTCCCCTGGCTCCCCGAGCACCCGGTGCACGGTCCCCAGCCCGGCGAGGGCGCTGGCCTCTCCGCACCGGTTCCCGAGGCGGGCGTAGAGGAGCCGGGCGCGGCTGAACGCCTCGGAGGCCTGCTCGTAGTGGTCCTGGTACAGGTGGAGCTGGCCGAGACCGCGCAGCATGACGGCCTCCCCGAGCAGGTCGCCCTCGCGCCGGCAGGTGTCCAGCGCCGACCGGCACGCCGCCTCCCAGTCGGTGCTGTGGCCGGTCAGGTCGCACCACGGCACGAGGGCGTGGGCGAGTTCCCAGGCGAGCGTGGCGGTCGGCGCGATCCGTACCCCGGCCAGCAGCGCGTCCCGCTCCGCCTCGAACCAGGCCAGCGGGTCGGCCGTGCTGCCGCCGGCCGGCCAGCGCGCGGCGACCCGCACGCCCGGCCCGAACAGCTGACTCGGCAGCCCGGCCGCCGCCTGCTCCGCCAGGTGCAGGTACCCGCCGAGGACCCGGCCGAGCGCACCGGGATCCGGCTGCCCCGGCAGGTCAGGGGCCAGCAGCCCGACCAGAGTCGGCAGGGCGTACCGCTGCTGCCCGGCCCCGTCGGCGCCCGTCGCCCGGATCAGCCTGGCCTCCTCCAGCGCCCCCAGCACCCCGGTGGCGTCCCGGCCGAGCAGCGCGGAGGCGACCCAGCCCGGTACCGGCCCGAGCCGCACAGTGGACAGCCCGCGCAGCACGGCAGCGGCCGAGGCGTCGAGACGCTCACCTGTGGTGAACCCGGCCTCGCGGAGCAGGAGCCGCTGGTGGGCGCGCCGCAGCGGCTCGCCGGGCTCGATGCCCAGCTCCGCGGACAGGGTGCGGCGGAGCTGCGCGTACGCGGCCAGCGCCTCGGCCTTGCGCCCGGTCGCCTCCAGCGCGGTGATGAGCAGCAGCCACGACTCCTCGCGCAGCGGTTCCTCGGCGACCAGCGCGTGCAGGTCCGTGATCGCGGCTGCGGGACTGCCGGCCTCGATGAGCAGCCCGGCTCGCCGTTCGCGCAGGGTACGCCACGTGGCCGTCAGCCGGTCGACCTCCGGCTCCCACAGCGCGCAGTGCGGCAGGTCCTCCACCGGCCAGCCCCGCCACAGGCCGAGCGCGGCATCCACAGTGGACAGCTCGGCGCCCCACGCCTCGAACCGGGCCGCGTCGAGCTCGGCCGGCCCGAGGTCGAGCCGGTAGCCGGGCGGGCGGCGGGTGATGCGCTCGTCGCCCAGCCGCGTGCGCAGGTACGACACGTAGGTGTGCACGTTCGCGACGGCAGAGCGGGGCGGGTCACCCGGCCACAGCACCCCGATCACCTGGTCGACCGACACGGTGCGGCCGTGGTGCAGTGCCAGGGTCGCCAGGAGCTGCCGGGGCTTGCGGCCGTCGACAGCTGATGGCCTGCCCTGCCGCACCAGCTCCAGCGGGCCGAGTATGCGCAGCTCAAGGCCGTCGGGGGACATGATCGTCAGGGTACTCGGGCCTGGCAAGTCCACACCATAGTGGACGTTGTAGCGGCTCTGGAGGTGATCTGGAGGGAGCCCGAGCACCCTGGCCGGTGTCCCGCGCAGCAGCGGACCCCCTGACCGCCTACGGAAAGGACCAGCCAGATGCGCCTGCGAGTCGTGCTGCGTACCGTCGCCGCCCTGATCATCGGCGCCGGCAGCACCTTCCTGATCGCCAACCCGGCCTCGGCAGCCCCAGCCTTCCAGCTGCCGTTCCCGTGTAACCAGACCTGGCAGGGCAACAACAGCGCCAGCAGCGCCCACGTCTCCTACGAGATCGACTTCAACCGGGGCGACTCGGCCTCAGCCGACCTCGGCGACACCGTGCTGGCCGCAGCGGCCGGCACCGTCGAGACCTCAGCGCACCAGGGATCGGCGAACGGCTACGGCAACCTGATCGTCATCAACCACGGTGGCGGCTACTACACCTACTACGCGCACCTGAACAAGCGTGCCGTGTCCGCCGGCCAGGCGGTCCTGCGGGGGCAGGCCATCGGCAGCGTCGGCAACACCAGCCGGCCCGGCAACGGGATCTCCCCGCACCTGCACTACGAGGTGCGGTACCCGGACCGGTCGCAGTCGCACATCATCCGCGCCGTGTTCAACGGCTCCACCTACCCCTACCCGAACAGCTCCGTGACGAGCCGCAACTGCGCGACCTCGTACGACCCGGCAGCGGTGTGCGGGTCGGGCTTCGAGATGACGGACTCGGTGAAGCTCGGCTCCGCCGGTACCGTCAATCTGCTCTGGAAGGGATCGACCAGCCAGAACTGCGTCACGACGCTGAAGATGGCAAATGTCGGCACCGCGACGGCGACCAGCGCCTTCCTGGAACCGCAGGGATCGACCAGAAGCACTGACTCCGGGAACTTCACCTCCTACGCCGGGCCAGTGGTCCGCACAGCGCCCAGCTGCGTGAGGTGGGGTGGCTCGACCGGCGGCTCCAGCTACACATCGCCGTTCGAGCACTGCTGACCGGCCTGAACCGCACCACCTGAGGGGACTGGTGCCCCGGACCGCCGAGAGGCGGCCCGGGGCACCAGAGTGCCCGCCCGGCCCGGCTGGTTGGATGCGTGGGTGTCTGTTGCTGACCTTGCCCGGAGCGTGGCGGAACGCCTGCCGGAGATCGCCGTCGTCCGTGACCGCTCCCGGGCGCTCGCCGTGCTCGACGCCATCCTGTGCCCCGACCCGGACTTCCGCTACTACTCCTACACCGCCACCTGGGCGGACGGCGAGGAACTGGCGACGATGGCCGACGGCAGCGGCAACGACTACGCGATCGTGTTCTCCCCGGCAGGCGTCTACGCCCAGGGCTTCGACCACGAGTCGCCGCTGAGCCCCTACCGGGACCCAGACAGCCGGGAGGTCTGGCCGGGCCTGCTCGACGGCCTGCCGGCCGTGTTCGTCCACAATCTCGAAGAGCCGGCGTTCTGGGACGAGGAGGACACGCCCCGGATCACGGCCTGTTTCTGGCGCGAGACGAGCGACTCCGCGTGGCGGACCGGGAACCCTGAGCCGTTGCCGCCCGGCGAGGTGGCCGACGACAGCGCGTCCTGGCTGTTCGGCATCCTGACGGAAGGCCCGGAGGCATTCCAGGAGTGGGCCGAGGACTACTACGAGACCACAGTGGACATCGAGGCAGTACGGCACGTGTGCGCCCTGCGGCCACTGACCGAGGCCGTCGTGGCGCAGCTGAACCCGGAGGCCTCCCTCGCCGACCTGGCCGAAACCCTGACCTCGATCGGCTATCCGGCCTCAGAGTGACTGGCTGGCTGGTGACACGCCGAACGTCGGGCTCCGGCCGGCGACAGCGTGGTGACGATGGCCAGGTGAGGATGGGCTGGTGGCCAGAGCCGCCGAGCAGCCAGCGAGAGCCGGTATGGCGCTGATGGGCGAGGTGCCCCCTCGGGGCACCTCGCTGCTATCCGAAGGGACTCCGGGCTACTGCCACGGACCAGGGTTGCAGGTTACGGAAACGGTCGCGCTTGATGGACCGCCAATAGTTTCGCTGTACTTCACCTTGTAGAGCACCCCCGGCGTGCAGAGGAAGAGGATCTCCCCGCCGGTGCCGGGCCGGGTGACCGAGCCCGTGGGGGAGGTGAACTTCCAATACACGCGGTCGTCGTTGTCCGTGCTGCACAGCAGGGCGGACTCGCCGGACTCGCACACGGGGGTGGTCAGCGCGGCCTGGGCGAGTATCAGGTAATCCCGTTCCCGCTTCCTATGTAAGGCTTGTCATTGAGGCGAGCGTAGGCTACCGCCGCGCCCCGGCGCTCGCACATGGAGGCGGGAGAGAACCACTTAGGGGAGCACGAGTCTTGAACTTCGGTGAGGCGAGCTGGCGGCGGATTCTCGAACCACCACTCTGCCTGCCGCCGGCACCAGCCAACCGCCCTTCCGCCGAACCTGCGAGCGCATTGAGGATCAAGCCAGTTCAGACGCCTACGATGCGGGCGCTTCCCGGGGAAGGTGGCCGGCCAACAGCGCGATGGCTTCCTCCAGTGTGTCGGTCCCGCCCAGGAGTCGTTCGTATCCGGCGGCATACACCTTGTACGGTGGGCCGGCACAGCCGAGGTTCCGCGTACGCTGCCGCAACAACCTCCGGATCGCCTCTGCGGGGACCCGGAGCACCATCAAGGATCTGCCGCCGCACAGCTTCTGAAGAGGGCTCGGCTACCCAGCCAGCCTAGAGCCGCGCATTCAGGGCTCGGGAACAGGCTCCGGCTCGCCCTTGTGGCAAGCCACTTGAGGCGGGGTGGTCAGCAGGCAACTGCCCGGCCCGCGTCCATACCGGGCGCGGGACGTACCGGGCCTGCTCTTGTGCGGCTAGATCGGTTGGGTTCAGCGGCGATGCCAAAATGTTATGAGGACTAATCGGGCGGCTGGGCAGCTACCTCCATAGCCCGGTCTTGCGTTTCTTGCCTCCTCGTATTGTCCAGTTTTACTCTCCCGTGGCCCTGGGCTGGTCTGGCTGGGGCTGGGGAAACGGGGAGGGTAAGTGTCTTCGGGGATTTTGCGTGCCCGGAATCGGGCCGGCTTAAAGGTTTTCCGTGGCGTGCTGGCGGCAGTAACTGTGGCTGCGGGGCTCGCGGTGTGTCCGCCGCCTGTGGCTGCGGCTGAGCCGGCTCCTGGGGGAGCTTCTGAAATGGAGAGTGCTTCGGCTGCGGCAAAGCGCTCTGGCACGCGGGTAGCGGTGGCTTCTCTTCGCACGGAAGCTGGGGAGGTTTTTGCGAATCCGGATGGCACTTTCACGTCGGAGGAGCACACTCAGCCGGTCCGGGCGCGTAAGGGGTCTGGCTGGGTTCCGGTGGATCTGACGCTGGTGAAGAACACCGATGGTTCGTATTCGCCTGCGGCGGCGGCTCAGCCGGTGACGATTTCCGGCGGCGGGACGGGGCCGATGGTTTCGGCTGAGCGTTCCGGTAGCCGTCTTTCCCTGGGGTGGCCGGGTAAGTTGCCGGCACCCGTGGTTTCGGGGGATACAGCAACGTATCCGGAGCTGATGCCTGGCGTCGACCTGAAGGTCCGTGCCGAGGTGACTGGCTTCTCCGAGGTCTTGGTTGTCAAGACCCGTGAAGCTGCTGCGAATCCTGCGCTGGCGAAGCTGCGGTTCACGCTGGCCACGCAGGGGCTGACGATGAGTTCCGGGCCTGGCGGATCGACGGTCGCGAAGGACGCCGCAGGGGATGTGGTGTTCGCTTCCGGTACGGCGTGGATGTGGGACTCATACAAGCCGGGGCAGGTCGCTGCCCGATCCGCTCTTGCTGCTCCGTCCGCGCCAGCAGTGCCGACTGCGGATATCCGCCGCTTGTCGCCAATGACGACGGAACTTTCGAGTGGGCAGTTGACGGTTACGCCCCAGCAGAGTGTGCTGACGGGCGCTGGCACGGTGTTCCCGTTGTACATCGATCCCGGCTATGCCTCGCCGAAGTCGGCGAACTGGTCGATGATCAACAAAGCGTACCCAACCCAGTCGTACTGGGCCTACGACCGCAATCAAGGTGCGAAGGTCGGCTACGAGGACGATGAGTGGTGGCCGAACAATACCTATCGGTCGATGTTCCTGTTCTCTCCGAGCACCTACGCAGGCAAGCACGTTCTCGACGCGACACTTTCCGCGAAGATCAACCACACCTGGGACTGCGGGTCCGGTGCTGCTGACCTTTACGTCTCCGGCGTCGTGTTCGGCCCGGGCACTGACTGGACGGGCTACAACGGCCAGTTCTCGTCCGGCAACCTGCTGGCGTCCGGCGCGGAAGGCAACTGCGGCGGACACTCGACGACATGGAACAGCCCTGCACTGACGAACACGGTCAATGCCTCGTCGGGCTGGGCGAACCTGGTGTTCGGACTACGAGCACGTGATGAGTCCAACCACCACGGCTGGAAGACGTTTGACCCGGCAAGTCTGACGCTCTCTGTGAAGTTCAACAACGTTCCGAACGTCCCAGGGAATCTCCGGAACGCGGGGATCGGGTGTGCTTCGTGGGCGAACCGGCCGTACCTGAACACGGCGACCCCTGAACTGCGCGCTCGGGTCAGCGACCCGGACGGCGAGAACCTGAACACGGTATTCGAGTGGTGGGTTACCGGTGGCTCGATGATCGGGTCGGCGACTGTCTACGCGACGCTGTCCGGCTACGACGCCGTCCTGAACGTGCCCGCCGGTGCCTTGGGTGACGGCGACTACTCGTGGCGGGTCCGGTCCTCTGATGGAATCGACTGGGGGCCGTACTCGGGGTTCTGCGAGATGACGATCGACCGGACGAGGCCGTGGGCCGAGCCGACAATCACGTCACCTGACTATCCGGCGGATGTAACGTCCGCTCACGGTGGCGTCGGGCGTCCTGGCCTGTTCACCCTTGGAGCCAACGGCGTTAGCGATGTCGTCGGCTACGAGTATGGCCTGGCTGATGATCCGACGACCTATGTTGCCGCGTCCACTTTGGGCGGTACCGCGACCGTGTCGGTGACGCCACTGGCGTACGGCATTACGACGCTGTATGTCCGCAGCATCGACCGTGCGGGCCACAAGAGCGATGTCAAGAAGAACTATGTGTTCAAGACCGGCGCGGCGACCGGCCCTGTGGGGCATTGGGAGCTGAACGGCAACGGCGACCCGGCCGCCGGAAGTCAGGCGCTGGCACCTTCTGGTGGTGCGGTGTGGACGGCGGGGCGGATCAGCGGCGGGCCGCAGTCTCTTGGCCTTAACGGTGGTACTGCCGGTGCTGCTGCGGCTGTGCCTGTGATTGACACCAGTAAGAGTTTCTCGATGTCGGCGTGGGTCCGTCCCGACCGGCCCGGGACTGACTATCCGACTGCTGTCGGTGTTAACTCTGCCTCGGCAAATCCAGTGGGCATGGGCCTGGACGCTTCGGGACACTGGACGATCTGGGCCAGGCCGAATGAATCCTCCGGTGGCACCAACCCGGCTGTCGGCAGCAAGGCTCCGCTGGGTGTGTGGGCCCACCTGACCGGCACCTACGAGGCGAGCACCCGCCAGCTTCGCCTGTACGTCAACGGTTCGCTGGCCGCGACATCGAACCTGGGTTTCGCTATCGGCAGGGCCACTGGCCCGCTGACACTCGGCCACTACCAGTGGGCCGGGGGCTGGGGCGGCGCGTGGAGCGGGGACATCGCCGACGTCCGCGTCTATGACCGTGTCGTGTACCCCGACAGCGACAACGACGCTGATGTCAAAGAGCTGACCAAGGCGATCGGTGTGGGGCAGTGGTCGTTCAACAACGGACAGGGCACATCGGCCACCGATGACGGCCCGTTCGGCAGGAACGCCACGCTGGCGGGCGGGGCGAGCTGGGGGACTGGTCACGATCAGACCGGCCTGCGCCTGAACGGGACGAGCGCCTATGCCGCGACAAGTTTCTCGGCCAGCGCGGACGCGGTGCTGGACACGAAGCAGTCGTTTTCGATCGAAGCCTGGGTGAAACTCGCCGACACGAACTCCACGCATGTGGTCGTCTCGCAGAACAACTTAGGCGGCTCCTACAACCCGTTCTACGTGGAGTACAACAAGGGCCTAAACCGGTGGCTGATCACATCACCGTCTGACGGCAGCAGCCCACAGGAATGGCGCTACGCGACCGGCAGCTCTGTCCCCGCTGTGGGCGCGTGGACCCACATCGCAGCCGTCTTCGACGCCAGCGCGGGCGAACTGCGGTTCTACGTGAACGGCACGCATCAGGGCACCCGGGCCAATGTGACCGGCTGGAACGCCGCCGGTGCGCTGGAGTTCGGCAGGGCCCGCAACGGCAGCTACTTCGCCGGTGACATTGACGAGGTCAAGGTCTACGCCGGGGTGCGGTCGCTGCAGGAGATCGCCACTGCGGCGGCACAGTAGCCCAGCCCCAGCCCTTCTTTCCTCTTTCTCGCGGTTCAAGACTTGGAGAGCCCGTAATGGGATTTGGTATACGTCGTGCCCGCAGGGCCGGCCGGGCGCTGACCACAGGGGTCACACTCGCGCTGGTCATGACCCTGGTCGGGCAGACACCAGCTCTAGCAGCGTCACCGGTGCGGCTGAAACCGCAGAAGGAACGCGTCGTGCCTGGGACCAAAGCCGGAGCGAAGAAACTCGGCGCGGACGCGACAGCAGGCAAGACCCGCAAGACCGCACCCGCGCCGGTGTGGCCGAAAGCGGGCGCGAGCGAAGTTCCGGTCCTGGCACCTGCCCCGTCCCTCCGGGCAGCAGGAGCACAGGAGACGGGGGCCATCACAGCGACAGCCGTAGACGCTGCGCCTGCCCTGGCTGCGGCCCGGGCCGCTGAGGCCAAGCCGTCGAAGCTGCGCGTCGAGGTTCTCGACCAGGCGAAGGCACGGGCAGCGGGTGTGCACGGCGTGGTGTTCCGTGCCCAGGCGGACCAGCCGGGCAAGGTCGCTCTGCGCGTCGACTATTCACAGTTCGCGAGCGCGTTCGGCGGTGACTGGGCCTCGCGCCTGCGGATCGTCCAGCTACCCGAGTGCGCGCTTACCACCCCTGCGGCTGCGGAGTGCCAGGCCAAGCCCTTCACCTCCCGTAACAGTGGCACTGGCAGCGTGTCTGCCGATGTGGACCTCGGAAGCGGCGGAGCAACGGCGGATGGCCTTGCGCTGAGTGGCGCGGGTGCTGCCGCTCCGATGTTGCTGGCGGCGGCTGCATCGCCATCCGGCGGCACCGGCAGCTTCGCAGCCACCCCGCTGACAACCTCGTCTTCATGGAGTGCGGGAAGCTCGTCGGGGGACTTCGGCTGGTCGTACCCGATGCGGGTTCCGCCGTCGCTCGGCGGCCCCAGCCCGCATGTCGAGCTGTCGTACTCCTCGCAGTCCGTCGACGGCCTCACCGCCGCGACGAACAACCAGCCCTCGTGGATCGGGCAGGGTTTCGACTTCTGGCCCGGCTACATCGAACGCCGCTACAAGCCATGCGCCGAGGACCTCGGCGGTAACGCCAACAACACCGTCAAGACCGGCGACATGTGCTGGGCCAACGACAACGCGGTCATGATGCTCGGCGGCGGTGGCGGTTCGGAACTGGTTCGTGATGACACCACTGGTGTATGGCGGCCGAAGTCTGATGACGGTTCCAAGGTCGAGCGTCTGACCGGCGCGGCCAACGGCGACGACAACGGCGAGTACTGGAAGTTCACGACCCCTGACGGCGCACAGCTCTTCTTCGGCCGCAACCAGCTTCCCGGCTGGAGCGCGGGCAAAGCCGAGACGGCTTCGGTGTGGACGGTGCCGGTGTACGGCAACAACACCGGTGAACCCTGCCGCGGCGCGACGTTCGACGCATCCTGGTGCCAGCAGGCATGGCGATGGAACCTCGACCACGTCGTCGACGCCTTCGGCAACTCCATGTCCTACTGGTACACACGCGAAACCAACTACTACAGCCGCAACCTCACCGCCAGCGCAGCGACCCAATACACCCGGGGTGGCTACCTCAGCCGCATCGACTACGGCACACGGGCAGACGCCGAGTTCACCGGCGCGCCGATGACCGTCGGCTTCGACTCCGCCGACCGGTGCGACACCAACTGCGCCAGCCACGGCTCCAACTGGACCGACACCCCCTGGGACCAGGAGTGCACGGGCGGCACCTGCACTGGCAAATACCAGCCCACGTTCTGGAGCACCAAGCGCCTGTCGAAGATCACCACCCGCGTCTGGGGCGGATCCGCCTACCGCGAGGTGGACTCCTGGACACTGACCCACACCTACCCCGACCCAGGTGACGGCACCCAGGCCGGGCTGTGGCTGTCGAAGATCTCCCACTCCGGCCTCGTTGGCGGAACCGCAACCGTCCCCGACGTCACCTTCGGCGGCGTCCAGATGAACAACCGCGCCGCAGGTGTCCTGCACTCACCGGGCATGAACTGGTGGCGCATCCAGTCGATCACCACCGAGACCGGCGCGGGCATCGGTGTGTCCTACTCGGCACCCGAGTGCGTCGCGGGCAGCAACATGCCCGCCTCACCCGACACCAACACGATGCGCTGCTTCCCCGTCTACTGGACACCCGACAACTACACCGAACCGGTCCTGGACTGGTTCCACAAATACGTCGTCACGACCGTGTCGGAAAACGACGCGACCGGCAACGGCGTCGGCGTCGTCACGTTCTACGAGTACCCCGGTGGCGCAGCCTGGCACTCCGACCCCGACATGGGACTTGGGCCGGTGAACCGGTTGTCCTGGGCGCAATGGCGCGGCTACGACACCGTCCGGGTCCGCAAGGGACAGCCTTGGGAACAGACCCTGTCCGAGACCCGGTACTTCCGGGGCATGAACGGCGACAAGCTCGCCTCCGGCACACGCACCGCCACCATCACCGACTCCCAGGGCGGCACCTGGCCCGACGAGGACGCCTTCGCAGGCCGCGCCCGCGAGCAGATCGGGTACAACATCGCCGACAACAGCATCGTCACGAGCCAGATCACCGACCCGTGGCAATCGGCACCCACCGCCACCCGCACCATCGGGAACACCACCACCTACGCCCGGTTCGGCAACAGCTCCGGCACTCACAGCCGCGTCGCCCTCGATGGCGGCCGGGGCTTCCGCCGCACCGATTCGGCCAGCCAGTTCGACACCATCGGCCTGCTGACCCAGACCGAAGCGACAGGCGACGGCGTCACAGCGACCTGTACCCGATACACCTACAACGGCAGCACCAGCGTCTGGCGGCAGCTCAGCCGCGTGCAGTCCTTCGCTCTGCCATGCGCATCCAGCCCAGCATCCGCAGCCGATGTCCTCGGCGACACACTGAACTCCTTCGACGGCCAGGCCTACGGGGCCGCACCAGTGAAGGGCTCCATCACCAAGGTCGAAGAACTCAAAACCTGGGCCGCCGCGGGCTCGGCCTACGCGACGAGCTCGCGTGCCGCCTACGACGCCAACGGCCGGCTCACCGAAGCCTGGGACGCTACCGGCGCGCGCAACACCAAGACCTACAGCCCGGCCATCGGATACGGCCCACTCACGAAGGCGACCAGCACCAACGCCCTCGGCCACACCACCACCATCGACGTGGACCCCGCCTGGGGACTCACCACCGCCAGCACCGACCCGAACGGCAAGCGCAGCGACATCAGCTACGACCCGCTCGGACGCGTCACATCCGTCTGGCTGCCAGGACGCGACAAGGCATCCTTCCCCTCGGCACCGACCGTCGGCTACACCTACCTGCTCCGTACCGACGGCGCGACGGCAGTGACCAGCCGCAGGATCAACCCCATCGGCGGCTACATCACCAGCCACACCCTGTACGACTCGCTGATGCGCCCCCGCCAGACGCAGGCACCAGCCATCGGGCCTGACGGCGGGCGGAGCATCACCGACACGATCTACGACAGTGCCGGCCGCGCGTACAAGACCAACGCGGCGTACATCGCCAATGGCAGCCCCTCGACGGACCTGTTCCTGCCGAATGGTGACGCTGTCATCCCTTCGCAGACTGTCACCCTGTTCGACGGTGCCGGCCGGCCTGTGGCGAGCGTGCTTAAGTCGCTGAACACGGAGAAATGGCGGACGTCCACCTACTACGCGGGTGACCGAGCCGACGTCACGCCTCCCGCCGGAGGGACCGCGACCTCAGTGTTCATCGACGCCGTGGGCCGTCAGACCGAACTGCGCCAGTATCACAACGGCGCACCAGCAGGCACGTACGACGCGACGAAGTACATCTATGGCCGTAATGGCCAGATCGCGAGTGTCACCGACCCGGCTGGCAACTCCTGGACATACGCCTACGACCAGCGGGGCCTTGTCACCAAGGCAACGGACCCCGACCGGGGCGCCACCACCTACACCTACAACGACGCCGGTCAGCTGCAGTCTGCGACGGACGCAGCCGGAAGCACCATCGCGTACGCCTATGACCTCCTTGGCCGTGTCACAGGTACGTTCACCGGCTCCACATCCGGCGCCAAGCGCACTGAGATGACCTACGACACCACCCTGATGACAGACGGCGTCACCCAGGCCAAGGGCTACCAGTCTTCGTCAACGCGCTGGGTTGGCTCAGACGCCTACACCAGCACGGTCACGGGCTACACCGACCGCTACGCCACTACCGGCAAGACCATCACCATCCCCGCGGTGGAGAAGAGCCTCGCGGGAAGCTACACCCTGCGCAGCACCTACTTCGCCGACGGCAGCCCCGCGACCACGCAGTTCCCGGCAGCAGGCGGGCTGGCCAAGGAAACTCTCAGCCACGCCTACGACGCACTCGGCATGCCGACCACCCTCAAGGGGACACTGGGCCTGTCGTCCGTGAACTATGTGACGAGCAGCCAGTACACCCGGTTCGGTGAGCCCGCGGTCCACACCTTCGGAACTTCGAACTCCGGGCCGTTCGTCCAGCAGGGATTCTGGTACGAGGAAGGCACCCGCCGCGTCAGCCGCAGCATGGTGCTGCGAGATATCGCACCAGGCGTCGCCGCAGACCTGAACTACACCTACGACCCGTCCGGGCAGATCACCAAAATCGCCGACACTCCGCAGGGCGGTACCGCCGACACCCAGTGCTTCAACCACGACTACCTCCAGCGCCTGAACCAGGCATGGACGCCGTCCAGCGGTGACTGTGCAGCGGCTCCGTCTCTTGCGGTCCTGGGCGGCGCGGCTCCGTACTGGCAGAGCTGGACGTTCGATAAGTCCGGCAGCCGTCTCAGCCAGACCGATCACAAGACAGCAGCTGGCAAAGCCGTAACCACCTACACCTACCCGGCCGCGGGCCAGCCGCAGCCGCACACGCTCAAGACGGCCAGCACCACTGACAACGCGGGCACCCGCAGTGTCAGCTACAGCTACGACACACGCGGTAACACCACCGCCAGGCCGAACGGGGCAGGTGGCGTCCAGAAGCTCGCCTGGGACGCCGAAGGGCACCTTGCCAGCACTGATGACGGAACTAGCTACGTCTACGATCCCGCTGGCGGACGCCTCATCAAGCGCGATGGCACAGGAGCGACTCTCTACCTGGGCGGTATGGAGCTGCGCCTGACGACGTCGTCGGGGGCTGTGGCCGCTACCCGCTATTACAGCCACAACGGCCAGTCGATCGCCATGCGCACCAGCAGCGGAGTGACCTGGCTGCTGAGTGACCACCAGGGCACCGCCCAGATCGCGATCAAGGCGGCCGCCAGCCAGGATGTGACCCAGCGCCGGCAGACCCCATACGGCGGCAGCCGAGGCAGCAACCCCGCATGGGTCAACAGCCACGGCTTCCTCGGCGGTGAAACCGACCCTGCCGGCCTGACACACCTCGGCGCACGTGAGTACGACCCTGCCATCGGCCGGTTCCTCTCCGTCGACCCTCTCATCGACATCGGCAATCCGCAGCAGATGCACGGCTACGCCTACTCCGGCAACAGCCCCATCAGCAGCAGCGACCCCAGCGGAATGATCCCTGACGACTACCTTGACCCTTCGCTGGATCAGCCCTGCCACTCTTCGAGCGGTCCGTACACATGCTGGCTGCAAACCGAAGGCGGATCCGGTCCTGGCAGTAACAAATGCCGGCCAGGTGAGTGCTACGACGACGGCGGCCACGACGTGCTGGATGCAGCCGGAATGATCCCGGTCATCGGGACCGCAGCCGACGGTGCGAACGCTGCGTACTACGCAGCCGAAGGAAAGTGGGGCGACGCGGCCGAGTCCGCAGGCTGGGCCGTTGTCGGACTCATCCCATTCGGCAAAGTCGTTGGGAAGGGCTCCAAGCTCATCAAGGGTGGCGGGAACTCTGCTGAAGACGCCGGCAAGGTCGCCAAGGGCGCAGACAACGCTGCCAAGGCAGGTGCCAAGACCACCGGCGACAGCCTTGAGGAGAGCATCAGAGCCGCAGAAGCCGAAGAAAAAGCCATCCAGCGCGCCGAAGCGAAAGCAGCAGCCGCAGAACGCCGCGGAGCTGACGCTGCTGCGGCAGAAAAGCAGGCTGCCCAGCCTGCGGGTGCGGGCTCGTCTGCATCTAACGCCGCTGAGTCAACAGCGAAGGGCTGCCCCCACAGCTTCGACCCCAGCACACCTGTGCAGATGGCTGACGGTGAGGCCAAGCCCATCGCCGACGTGGCGATCGGAGACGAGGTCACAGCAACTGACCCCTCCACAGGGGTAACCAGTAAGCGGCAGGTGACCGCGCTCCACGACAACCTTGACACCGACCTGACTGAGCTGACTGTCGCGGCAGACGGTCAGCTGGATCACACCTTGTCGACGACACAGCACCATCCCTTCTGGGACGTCACAACCAGCAGCTGGGTCAACGCCGGTGACCTGGTGTCCGGTCACCGGCTGCGGTCGCTGGACGGCGCCGTGGTCACTGTTGTGACGGTCGTCAACCACACCGGCAGCAAGCGCATGCGTGACCTGACGGTCGCTGGCGACCACACGTACTACGTTGTAGCCGTCACGACAGCTGTGCTGGTCCACAACTGCGGCGGCGCGGTCCTGGACCTGAAATACAAGACGGGCTGGTCTGCCGCACAGATGGCAGAGGCCGATGCGAAGGTGGCGGCGCTCAACAATGCCGGCAGGCTGGTGGTGACAGCGGTCAAGCGGAGCGGCAGCGCCGCCGCCGTCTGGCGGAAGGGCGGCAACACCACACAAGCAGGCAAAGACGTCGACCACCTCATCGACCTGCAACTCGGCGGTGCCGACGCACTGGGCAACATGTGGCTGCTGGATTCATCGGTAAACCGGAGCCTAGGCGCCCAGATCAGCAGGAAGATTCGCAAGCTAGGCCTCAAGCCTGGCGATGTTGTATGTAGCCTTACAATCACTCCCAGATGCTGACGGCCGGGACAGGGGCGTAGCTGATGGAGGACAGAAAGGAAGCACGGTGCCAGTAGAACCACAGCAAGTCTCATGTGTTGTCCAGACCGGTGCAGGCATGTGTGCCCTCTGGCAGCCTGAGGCGTTCGCCGGAGTCAATGAGGACTCCTGGGAAGATGAGCTGGCGGAGGATGAGGCGCTGGTCCGGCACATCGAGGCGGGGACATTCGTTCCGCTTAATGTCGGCGGAGACGGGGCGTTCCAGGCCATCATCCGGATCGGAACGGACCTTGTGCCTCTGACCGAAGCCGAAATTGAGTACCGGCTTGTCAGTTCCAGCCCTTACCTGCTGGAGTCCCGGGGAACGGTGGCTGTCGGCGGGCTTGAGGACATCGGAGGCGACGCCGGAGCCGACCCGCTCAGGATCGGCCTCGAGCCTGGCCGCTATCGGGTGATCGTTCACCTGGTCGACTGGGCAGCAGACCCGAACTCTGCTGGACCAGACGGGGAACCGCTTCCTGACGCCCTTCCGGATTTCGTCATCCAGATCGCGGAGGAGGCACCAGGCCTCCAGGACTACCGCCGTAACGTAGAAACCTTCGAACGGCCGTAACCCAATTGACGGCAGGCTAGGGAATCCCCCTGGCGGCCATCAGCGTTTTCCCAGCCATCGCGGCGGCCTTGCATGCGTCAAGGCCGCCGCGTTGCCGTGTGTGCCCGGCGCTGATTGCTCGCTTGGGTGCCCCAGCCTCGCTAGCTAGCGGCGACCCGAACCCGGGCCGACATTGCGCACAACGCAGTCCGCCCGGGCGCCGGTTCTCGAATGTAAAGACGGCATCGGCCGCCCCCTTCCTCCACGTAGCCGTCGCAGCTCTGACGCACCCCGGTGGAGTGATGGAGTGAATTCCCGGGGCCAGCAGAAGCAATTTCCCCGGAGGGCTGCGCGTAATTCGGCCGGATGGGTTCGGTGCTGTATTTGACAACACTGGTCAGTTTAAATATTCGGACGGTTTGAGTATCGACCATGAAGTCTGGAATCATCTGGGAATCCCAGGGTTCCACTCTGCATCGGATCGCTTCGTTGTTCATCGGCAAAAGCATTGACAACGTGCGCTATGATCCGTAGGGTCGCCTCTCATTGAAAGTAGCTGGCCCGAGGGATTGCACATGGTGGACCTTGCCAGTGGCTCCCGACAAGAGAATCAGCTGGCTCAACGGGCAGACTTGCTCCCTGTTCTCATGCAGCCCATACCACGGAAGGCGATAAATGAGTCCTTCGACCGAGACAACTCATCCTTCGCGCCGCTGGTATATATTTCCCATTGCATGGCTTATTGCGCTCCCCCTGGTTTTTGCGGTCGCTGGGGCGCTGGCCACCCCAGAATCCAGGGAGGCAAAACCGGTTGGCCGGCCGGGTGAGAAGGCTGCCTATTCCGCGAAGGCACGTGCCTCTTATTGGATCTTCCAGTCTGTAGACCCCAACTCGGGAGCTGGTATTTCCTGTCAGTCGTCCCGGCAGGATGGCAGCGGAGTCACGGGATTTTCTGCATCGCTTGGCTACGGATTTTTCGGCGTATTCAAACGGCCGCCGGCTCAGGTAGTGCACAACGGAGTTACGTACTACTATGCCGGCGAGGAAAGCTACCCCGAGTCCTACGACATGCGAGTCTCGTGCGGTGGCGGTCCGGTGCTTGTCGAGCAAGCCCCCGGCTCGGTGACGTCAATCCTCTTCGGGATTGCTGTAGTCGCCTCTCCGGTGGTGTGGATAGGTGTGGTACTAACCCTCCGAAGCCGGTCTCGTAGGCGCTAGTTTCATGGCATTGCCTTTGAGAGGGATCATCCAGATCGGAAGGTGCGGCGGTTTCGGACCTGGACCCCGGCTGTCTTGGCTCGCTACCCGCGATTAAGGGCTGTTCCGTAATTGGTAGGGTGTTGGTCAGTTAAGGCTGGTGTGCAGGTCATCTCGTCGCAGCGTCCGGAGTGGATTTACCCGTTCACAGGGTTGAGTCTCCGCCAGTTCCGGCGGCTGGTGGGTCTGGTTCGGCGAGGAGGTGGTGACGTGATCGCTGATCGGAGGCCGGGCCGGCAATGGACGTTGTTGCTTGCCGACCGGGTGTTGCTGCTGGCGGTGTACTACCGGACGAACCTGAACATGCGCCAGGTCGCGGTGCTGTTTGGGATCTCCACGACCGCTGCCCATCGGATCATCGACCGGCTCGCGCCGTTGCCGGACACCGAGCCGGTGAAGCCGATGGGACCTGAGCAGGTCTTGATCGTGGACGGCACCCTTGTTCCCGTTCACGACCGGACGGTGGCGGCGTCGAGCAAGAACTACCGGCACTCGGCGTGCCTACAGGTCCTCATCCACGCCGATAAACACCTGGTCGTCGCGGTCGGGGATCCGTTGCCGGGCAACCGCAACGACTGCACCCTACGCCGAGTCCGGCATCGCAGCCATGGCTGGGCAGGCCACGGTGGTCGCCGATGGTGGCTACCAGGGCACCGACTGCGTTATGCCGCGCCGAAGGCGTGCCGGCCAGGAGCGGCTCGAAGACTGGAAGGAGCACCACAACACTTCCCACCGCCAGGTCCGGGCTCGCGTTGAACACGTCTTCGCCCGGATGAAGAACTGGAAGATTCTCCGCGACTGTCGCCGGAAGCGACGTGGCGTCTACTGGGCCACCGCCGGCATCGTCCGCCTCCACAATCTCAGCCTGGCCTGCTGACCCGCCGTTCCCGCAGGTGCGAGGATGTCGCACATGCAGTTCCACGATGCTTCGATCATCATCCATGAGGCGGACGCCCGGGACGCCAACTCCCTGGTCGCGGTCGTGCGCTGCATGGAACTCACCCGACTCGGAACCCACTTTCACACCATTCGCGATACCGGGCTCACTATCGACCTCACCGTCATCAAGATCTGCCGCTACGACCGCTTCCTCCTCAACGAGTTGGACCCAGCACATACCGCAGAGATCACCCTGACCGGCCCCAGCCGGATCACCGCCGGCGATATCCTCCTTGGCGTCAACCCACCGTTACGGAACAGCCTTTAAAAGATGTTTCATAACTCCGGGATGTCTTGCGCTGCAAGGCGTCCCGGATGTGTTTCAGGTGGTGGCTGCGAGGTTGTGCATGTGTGCGATGGCGCGTATCGCGTGCCAGAGGCCGTCGTGTTTGAGGCGGCAGTCGCGGAGGATTTTCCAGTCTTTGAGGCGGCCGATGACGTGCTCGATGCGTGCTCTGACCTTGCGGTGGGCGGTGTTGTCGGACTCTTGGGCGGGCAGCAGGGCGCGGCCTGCGCG
>NZ_KB903813.1:138291-913944 GCF_000379825.1 Longispora albida DSM 44784 | reverse complement strand
CCCCCGCCGCCACATCCAAGCCACCGCAGCACGCCGCACCGGCGCAGCCAGCGCGTGCCCTGCCGTCGCCACCAGCGCCGCGACCCCCACCGCCGCCGACAGCCGCGCGGCCCGGTAGATGTCGCGTCCTGCTGGTGGTGCGCCGTCGCCAAGGTGTGGCCGGACCTCGACGCGGCTGCCGTAGTCGTTGCGCCCGCCCAGGCGCAGGCCGAGCGCTCCGGCCGCGGCCGCTTCGACCTGTCCCGAGTTGGGGCTCGGGTGTTCGCTGCCGTCCCGGAGCCAGGTCCGCAGGGCAGCTCCTCGCCGGCCCTTGCCGGCCACGAGCACGGTCAGCACGGCGCCGAGCCGGGCCGGCACCAGGTTCGCCAGGTCGTCGAGCCTGGCCGCGGCCCAGCCGAACTTCTCGTACCGCGCCGACCGGTGCCCGATCATCGCGTCCAATGTGTTCACTGCCCGGTATCCGACGAGCCCGGGTATCCCGGCCACCGCTCCCCAGCACAACGGCGCGACAACAGCATCCGAGGTGTTCTCGGCCACCGACTCGACGGTGGCTCTGGCGAGTTCCGCTGGCCCGAGTTCGTCGGGCTTGCGCCCGCACAGGCTGGGAAGTTTCGCGCGCGCCTCGTCCAGGTCTCCGACGGCGAGCGCGTCGGCCAGCCGGGTCGCTTCGCGCCGCAGGCTCGTACCGCCGAGCACCGTCCAGGTCGCGATCGCCATGACGGCCGCCCGCGCCACCGGCTTGTTCCGGGTCGCGTACTGCGCCACGGCCGCCACCGCCACGGGTACCGCCACAGCGACCGCCACGTGTTTCGCCCCCGCTGCCCGGCTGGGCGCGTAGGTCTTCCGTTCCAGTGCTGCGGCGGCCTGGCCGTATCCGGCTACGGGGTGGAATCGGCGTGGGTCGCCGAGGAGCCGGTCGAGGAGGTACCCGGCGGCGAGCCCGCCAGCGTTCGCGGCGGCTGTGGAGAGGCGCATGTGACCAGCCTAGGGTCCGCGCCTGCCCGCACGCTCCCGCCTCCGGGTACCCCGCCGTCTTCTAGGCCCCCGCGTAGGCGAGCACCGGGAACTCCTTCACGACATCCCCTTCGCCCACCTCACCCTCCTCCTCAAGGTCACCCGCCACGGCCTCGGTGGCTTCCCCGCCCGCGTACACCTCGTCGGTCCCGTCGTCGATCATGTCGGTGGCTGTCGGCCGCCAGCGGGCGAAGCGGCTGGTTCCCCGGGCGAGGTCGTGCCCGACGGCTGCGGCCTCCAGTTCGTACATGGTTCGCCGTTCGCCGCTGTCGGTGGTGAATTCCCTGGTGAACAGCCGTCCGGTGACGACGAGCGGGTCGCCTTGGCGTACGGACAGCTGGACGTGTTCGGCGAGGCGCCGCCAGCAGGTCACGCGGACGCGGAGGGAGTCTCCGTCCACCCAGGACTCGGTGGTCTTGTCGTATCGGCGGGTGGTGGACGCGATCCGGAAGCTGGTGACCATCTGCTGGCTCAGGCTGGTCCGCCTGGTCTCCGGTGGATTCAGCACATTCCCGACGATCGTCACGTTGGTCTCAAACATCAAGCTTTCCCTTCCTCTCGGTTCAAGGAAGAGCCTGCAACCCCACGCACCCCACTACAGCGACCCTGTGGACACTCAACACGTCCGGCTGAACAGGGAAAACGTGGGCCTTGGCTCGGGATTGGGTGACGTTATGAACAGCCTGTGGATAACTGCCGTTCAGTTTGAGACCTTAGCAGCCCTAACTCAAAATGAACAGTGAGGCTAGCGGCGACGGCGGCGACCTCGGTGCTTGCGCCGGACGGGGATGCGCTCGCGGGTGATCCGGTCGATCATGGCGAGAATCCGCCGGTCAAGCTCGGCCGGGTACTCGGGGGTGACGGGGCACCAGATGGCGCGGAACGCCTCGCCGAACTCCTCGTCGGTGCTCGACTCATCGCGCAGTACGTCTATGGGGCGGCGGGCCGCCATCTGATCACCTTCCAAGAGGCGGCCCCGCCGGGCGGGAAGGCCAGCGGGGCCGCGCGACGCTAGCTAGCGCCAGTCGTTGTCGGGGCTGTCGACCCAGTAGCGGGCTGGCTGGTTGATGCTCGCGGTGATGCCGAACCGGTCGCGGGCGGGCCTGCCGTGCTTATCCCATGTGGCGACCGCGCCCTCAATGACAGCCCAGAGACGGCGGGGGCCGCCCTCGACCACGGTGTTGCCGTCGATCTCGACCCATGAGCCGTCCTCGGCCTGAACGAGCAGCCGATCGGGGCCGTTGTCGTAGCTGATGGTGCCGGGAAGCTTGATGCCTGGCTCGTCGAGCTGGAGCACGAACCGGAACCCGGGATCGTCGAGGATGGCGGGGTCAAGCGTGGTTGTACGGGTTGACGTGCTGGAGTGGTCGAGCTGTGCGCCGAACGTGCCAGGCGTCCGGAACGGGCTGCCTGCCTCGGCGCGTAGCCACATGAAGTGGCCCGGCACGTCGAGGAACGCGCCGACTGCGGTATCGGCGTTTGCCTTGTGCAGCACGACGAGGCTGCTCGCCAGTTCGCCGCGCACGTCGGCGACGATGCTGCCCCCGATCCGGAGTTGCGTGATCCACGCGGGCGGGACCTCGGGCACGGCACAGGTGGCGATGATCCTGTCGTACGGGGCGAGAGCCGGAATGCCGAGCGCACCGTCGCCCGCTGTCAGGTGTGGCCGGTAGCCCAGCTCGGCGAGCCGGTCGCGGGCGGCGTCAACGAGCGCCGGGTCGATATCGATGCTCGTGACGTTCGCCGCGCCGAGCCGGTAGCACAACAGGGCGGCGTTATAGCCGGTGCCGGTTCCGATCTCCATGACGCGCTGCCCGTCCTGCACGTCGAGCAGGGTGAGCATCCGGGCCATGAGGCTTGGCATGGTTGACGAGCTGGTCGGCCAGGCGATGTCGATGCCGGGGACCGTCGCGCGCTGGGTGGTGAGCGAGTCGTCGGAGTACACGGCGGCGAGCCACTCGTCGCGCTGGGCGCGATCGGCCCCGGAGATGAGGGCACCGTCGTCGCGCCGGTAGAACTCGGGAACGAACACATGGCGTGGCGTGCTCTCGAAAGCCTCTCGCCAGCCGGGCGCGAGTACCCCCTCGGCGGCGAGCTGGTCAGTGAGGGTCCGGGCGCGGTCCTGCCAGGTGGTCATACGTTTTCCCCGTTCAGTAGTGCGGCGAGGGTCGCCGCGATCGGCGCCCCCGTTTCGTCTTCCAGCCAGCCCCATTGGCCCATCGGGTTGCCCTCAAGGAACCACCATGTGCCGTCAGGGCTGACCACGAAGTCAAACGCGCAGTAGGTCAGGCCGAAGGTGCCCATGTAGGCGGTGAGCTGGCTGACGATCTGTCGCGGCGTGTCAATGGGTGCGTAGCGCAGCGCGCCGAAGTCCGAGCGCCAGTCCACGTGAGCCCGGTCGCTGTCGGCGTAGATCGCGACAGACAGCGCAGTCGCGCCGACCATCGTGACCCGGACCTCGTAGCTTTTCGGTACCCAGGCTTGGAACTGATGGGCGGTGACGGCGAGCTGTTCGGGGTTGATGGCGGCAGGGTCGACTTTGGTCGTGTAGGTCATGAGGGGCTCAGCGCCCTCGGTCAGCACGGTCGATGAGAGGGTCTTGCACACGATGGGGCTGCCGAGTGCTGCCGCCCATTCGGTGAGCTGGGCGTGGTTGTTGGTGATCAGGGTCCGGGGAACGTCGAGCCCGCACCGGATCGCCGCGCGCAGCCCGAGAGGCTTGTACTCGGCGGCGGCGACCCGGTGCGGATGGTTGACCCACAGAGCATCGAGGGACGCGAGCACGCCCCCGAACCCGAGACGGGCCTCGACGGTCGCGAACACCGTGTCGCCGTCCGACAACCCCTCGGGGAGAACGAACCGGGTCGGCCGCCGGTAGTACACGCTCCCGACCTCGCCGAGGTTCACGGAAAAGCCGTCACCGTGCAGCACACCCTGCCAGCCACCCTCGCCCGTGGACGCCGCAAGGTGCAGGTGCCGGGGGAAGTCCCCGGTGTCCATGCGCACGACACGCGCGTCACGCTTACGCAGCGCATAGACCACAGCGTCGGCCGTCGAGTCATCATCGGCGGTCAGCACAAGAATCGTATTCGCGATCATCGAGGCACCCGGTTCCTAGGAGTCGGTCGTGGTGACGGTGATCGTGTCGCTCTTAACGTTGCCGTCGTCAGACGTCGTGGTCGGGTCCTTGCGGGTGCCGCTCGTGGTCGCGGTGTCGTGCTTCTTGCTCGCGGGCGGCATCGGGAGCGCCAGGGTCGCGGCGAACGGGCGCAGCGTCCCGGGCGTGTGGGCAATCGGGTAGGTCACGCCGCCGCGCTCGCTGAGCGGCAGCAGCGACCCGCCGGGAACCAGGGGGTCAATCCGGGTGTCACGGGAGTGCAGGGGGTGCATGTCTCTTCCTCCTTCGAGATCCTCGGTTTCCTTACAGGCAGGCACCTACGCGGCGGCGAGCGCGCGTACGGGCACCTGCACATCTGTGTAGTCCTGGCGCAGCGCCCAGGCACAGTTATCGACGGTGATACCGCCCGGCGTGGCAGCGCGCGGCGATCCCCAGTGGACGTGACCACAGAACACATGGTCGGCCCCGGCGATGTCGGCGACCTCACCCAGCAGCCAGCTACCGAGCTTCCACGGCGCGGCCTTCTCACCGATCGTGATGCCGATCGCGGGAGCGTAGTGCCACATGAGCAGCTTCACTTGCGCGCCGCACCCGGCTAGCCACGCGGCGACCCGCATCGCACCGGCAGCGTTCTCGGCATCGACTGTCGACGACCAGCCGCCCCCGAAACCGATCCCGCCCGCAACAGCGACGGTAATGCCCCGGACCGTGACCACAGCGCCGGAGTAGTCAAGCAGCGTCACGCCAGCATCAGCCAGGATCGCGGCGTTCTCGGCGATCTCAGCGCGCGTCCGCTGGTACGTGTCGTGGTTCCCCCACACTGCGAGCTTCGGCAACGAGGTCACCGACAGGTCAGCGGCAACCTGGCGCATCTGCTTAGGCGTGCCCCCCTGCGACAGGTCGCCGGGCAGTACCCAGAGATCTGCTCCGTTGTCCTCGCCTCGGCGGATGAGGTCAGCGAACGATGCCGGGTAGTCGGTGCGGCCACGGTGCCAGTCCGAAAGGCCAACAGCCTTGATCAAGTTTCCTCCCTCTGCGGGTGGCCTGAGGGCTCGCCCCTGGTTGAGCTGGGCGAGCCCCTGCACTTCCCGTAACGGTCCGGTTAGGGCAGCGACGCAAGGTTGATGAACACCTCGCGTTTGAGCACGGCGTCACCCGCGCTGTTGAGCTGGTATCCCTCGACCCACGCCCAGCCCGAAACGCTCGACCGGCGGTCGCTGAGCTTGGTAACGCGCAGAAGCAGCCCCTTCGCAAACTGAGGGCTCGACGCGCGGGTAAGGCGCAGCACGTCGCCCGGCTTCGGTCTCGGAACCGGGGGGCTCAGTGCGGGCGGCTTCATGCCGACACCCAGCCGCGCGAGTTGAACGCGGGAGGCTCCGGCGCGCGGTGCTGCCCCCACCCGGGCAGCCACGCCGCCGCGCGGGTCAGCAGTGGCGGGGCGACCGGCGGGGGCTCCACGCGCGGAAGCCCGGCACCGTCCAAGTACTCAGTGGCCTCGATCGCCGCCGGGCACGGGCCGGGAACGTTGCAGATGATGCAAGCGCCGCTGAAGTTCTTGATGTGCTCGCGCAGCGTGGCGCGACGCTGAGCAGGGACGGAGTACACGCGCCCCTTGGCGACCGCGGCCGTAGCCGAGGGCGGCGGAGCGTGGAACACTGGGCGCGAGTCGATTGGGCTTCGATCCATCAGATCGCCTTTCGGTTCGGCCCGGGGCGGGGCACTGGCGCCAACCGTTCACCCGCCCCGGGTGCTTGCCGTTGAGCTGCCCTTTTTGGGCGTTCGTGCGCAAATCAAGATCACAAGGTGTGACGGGAGCCACACACCCAGACTAGCGCTCAAACTTAAAAACTCAAGTTGAGAGATAAAGTTTGTCAATGTCGTTTGGCGGCTGCCTCCCCATACCTGACACTGGTCACATGACCGCTCTCGGTAGCCCAAACGTGTACCGGCGCATCCTTGCGAGCGAGCTGCGCCGCCTGCGCGGCGAGGCTGGCCTCACGCAGGTTGAGGCCGAGGAAGCTGCCGGGCTGCCCGAGACCTCACTCACCCGGTACGAGAACGGCACCAACGCGATGCAGGTACCGGTCGCCGGAAGCCTGTTCGCCGTGTACAAGGTCAGTGAGCCCCGGCGCGGCCAACTCCTCGAACTGGTGCGTGCCTCCCGGCGACGGCCCAGCAAGTCAGGGTTTCGGGGGATCATCCCGAACTGGTTCGAGGATCTTGTCGCTCTTGAGCGCGATGCCTCAACGATCCAGCAGGTCGCCCAACGTGTCATACCCGGCTACCTACAGACGGAGCGCTACGCCCGCGCTGTCCTCAGCGCTGGGTTGAACCGGGCTGACCTCGACGGCCAGGTCGCCGCCAGGATGTCTCGCGCGGACCTGCTGAGCGCCGAGCGGCCGGTCGACTACTGGCTCGTGCTCTGCGAATCGGCACTCCGCGTGATGGTCGGCGGCACGGACGTGATGCGCGAGCAGCTCGAACACATCGCGGAGCTTGCCCAGCGGCCGAACGTCACCATCCAGATCTTGCCGGATGCGGCGGGCGCTCACGTGTCGATGAACACGGCGTTTAGCATCCTGTCGTTCGAGATCGCCCCGGCGTTCTCCGTGGTGTACATGGACTATCTGAACGGTAGTCTCTACTTGGATGTCCCTACAGAGGTTGACCCGTATCACCGTGCGTACCGACACTTGATCAAGGTCGCCCTGTCGGACGAGCAATCCCTCGACATGATCAACCAGCGAGCAAGGGACGTCAGATGAGCAACACCATCGTAGAGTTCGGTGACGGGCGGGTCTGGCACAAGCCTCGCCGCAGCGCCGACAACGGCGGGGACTGCGTATGCATCACCCGCGACCCTGAAACCGGCATGATCGGAATGCGCGACTCCAAGGAAGGCTCGGCGGGTGAGCCGAAGTGGTACACCCCCGCCGAGTGGAGCGCGTTCAAGCTCGGCGTACAGGATGGCGAGTTCGACACCCTGTAGGCGGAAACGCCCAACCCACAACGCGGGGCGGCTCCCGGTAGCGGGGCCGCCCTTCTGCGTCTCTGCGTCCGGTCAGCCGATCATCTCGCCCGACACCTCGTCGTGGATCGCGGCGCCGCGCCCGAGGTTGGTGAAGTACTCGCGCACGTCGGCGCGGATCGCGGCGCGGTCGGGGCGGCCGGTGTCGGTGTACTGCCCGAACGTCTTCGCCCAGTCTGCGGCGTCGACCTCGATCGTGTAGGAGACCTTGACCCGGATGCGGCCGGGGGCGGCGGCGGTGTGCTTGGCGTTCATGGTTGATCCTTCGGGCTGAGGTGGCTGAGGTTAGGCGGTGCGGGCGATGCGGCCGACGTACTCGGCGCTGACTCCGAGCAGCTCGCCGAGCCGGGCGTTACTGATGCCGGGAGCGAGAGCCTCGACCTTCGCCATGAACCGCGAGGTCTGCCCGGCGGTTCGCTTGCCCTTCGGGGGCAGCTCGGCGAGCAGCTCGGCGACGGCTTCCTCGAACGTCGGCTCGCGCACGGGCTCGGGTTCCGGTTCGGGCTGCGGCTCGGGCTCGGCGAGCTGGTGAACGCGCCAGCACACCAGCGGCGGCACGGCGGACACGACAACAGTGAGCGCGACCATGCCGGGCCGCGACCAGTCGGCGTGCACCAGGTGGGCGGCGACCTGGGCGACGATCGCCAGCCCGAGCGCCCAGGCCACGTCGCGGGAGCGGCCCCGCATGATCGCGGCCCACATGTAGGCGTCAAGGCCCAGCGGGAACAGCACGGCGGCGACGACGGGCAGCCCGATCACGAGCGCGAGGTCAAACTCGCCTTTCGCGGCGAGCGCGGCGGTCGCCAGCATCGAGACCCAGCGCAGGACAGAAACCGCGGCGAGGGGGGTAGCCTTCTCGGCAGACATGCGGGACTCCAGAGGTTCCGGGTGTCAGGCTCCGGGCTGGTGTTAGCGCACCACCCGGGGCCGTTCTTTCTGAGTGCAGGCTAGACCAGACTCAAAGTGAATGGAAGGGGCGGCGTGGATTCCCGCCCCGCGACCCGTTCCCCAGGCACGAAAAAGCGCCCCGCCCCGCCGACCCTGATACAGGTCAGCGAGACGGGGCGTCCTTTGTGGATGATGTGCGTCACTCGGCCCGGACAAGCGGCGTGCCGTCGCGGTCCTTCGGGTCAGCGACCGGGGTGACGCGCGGCCGGATCAGGCCGAGGTACACCGCGAGATCGGCAACCGCCGCGACGGCGAGCACGACGGCGGCGACCTGCGCCTCGGACAGCGGGACGGCGCCGAGCGCGGCGAGCGCGATCAAGACGGCCTTGACGGTGAGGGACACGGCGGCGCCGAGCCCGGCGGGGTTGGTGGTCGGGTTCATGAGGGTCGGTTCTCCTTGCTGGTGAGGGTGTGGATTTCGGCCCGGAGCCGGGCGATCTCTGCTCGGGCGTCGGCGAGTTCGTCACTGAGGCGGGCCAGCTCGGTTCGCAGCTCGTCGGCGACGACGGCGGCGGCGGATGCGATGGCTTGTGCTGCCTGGGCTCGCAGCGCGTCGCGCTCGGCGTAGAGGCGGGAGACCTCGGCGAGTAGCCGGGTCACCTCGGCGGAGCGGGCGCGGCGGCCGATGAGCGCGCCGAGCAGGGTCGAGACGGTGCCGGTGCCGAGCAGGGTGAGCACCAGGTCGACGGCGCGCACGTGCGGGTTCCTCCTAGGTGGGTCGAGGGGTGACAGGTGCCGGGGTCGGCTGCCCGGCGAGCAGCGCGGCGAGGTCCGACAGCACGCGGGCACCGTGGTCGAGGCTGCCCGGGGCGGGCATCTGGTACATGGCCGCGATCACGTACCGCGCGCCATCCCCGAAGAACCCCACAGTGGACACACACCAGTGCGACGTGCCGCCGTACCGGTTTTCCAGCCACCCGTTTTTGACTCCCGCGCCCGGCCCGGCAGACCACGCGCCCCAGTGCTGCACATCCCCGGCCGCGCGCATCTGCCCGGCGATCCAGTCACGGTCGCCGGGGTGCGTGCGGTCGAGGGTGTAGGCCATGAGCGCGGCGAGATCCGTCGTGCGCGTGGTGAGTGCGCCCCAGTCGCCGTTACTGCCGGACATGGTGAGCCCGGCCATCCCGTACGCGCTGCGGAAGGTCGGCAGCATCGCGGTTGTGCCGTAGCGGCGCCAGGTGCGGGAGGCGGCGGCGTCGTCTGAGGTGTGGAGCATCGCGGCGAGGTCGGCGCGTGCCTCGGGGGTGAGCTGCTGGCGTCCGGCACGGTGCTCGCCGAGCGCGTACACGACGAGCGCGAGCTTGATCGTGCTGCCGGTCCAGACCTGCTCGCCCGTTGCCCCTGTCTGCCAGGTCGCCCCCGTCACCCGGTCGACGAGCACCAGGCCGAGAGTGCCGGGGCTGCGGGCGGCCAGCTCGGCGACGGCACGAAACCGCGGCGACCACTCACACCCCCAGCCCTCGGCGATGCAGGGCGGCGACGGGGGCGGCGTGGTCGAGGGGGTCGCCGTGGGCGGGTACAGCAGCAGCGAGGCGACCGGCGGTTCGGCCGGTGCCGGAAGGGTCACGGTGACCGCGATCAGGGCGGCTGAGGCCAGAGCCCCGGCGAGGGTGGCAAGCAGTGTCCCCCGCCGGGCTAGCGTGCTCAGGTCACCGGGGCAGTCCACGCGGCTGCCCATGTGATCGGGCCAACGATGCCGTCAACGCCGAGCGACTTCTCGCTCTGGAACGCCCGGCACACGCTCGCCGACTGCGGCCCATACCAGCCGTCTACGCCGATCGACCAGCCCCGGGCACTCATGCGCTGCTGCCAGGTGCGGACATCCTGGCCGTTCATCGTGGCGCGGCCCGGGGTGTAGGACAGGTGCCGCCCCGGCCACGCCGGGTAGCTCGGCTGAGGCTGCGGCGTCGGGGTCGGCGGGGCGCCGGTGGCGGGCTTGCCGAGGATCACGTCGAGGACGGCGGCGAGCGCTGCGGCGTTGTCGGCGTGCTGGCGCAGGAAACTCACGTGGACGTGCCACAGGTGCGAGGTGTCCGAGCTGGACGGTCGGCCGTGGTAGCAGTCCCAGCCGGTGACGGTGCGGCCGTCGAGCGTGCCGAAGAACTCGCGCACCGGGTCGAGGCGCGGGTCGTGCGGGTCCTTCGCCGAGGCGAGCAGGCGGGACGTGACGAGCCGCATGTCGGCGGCGTTCATCGACATGTCCACGGCGCTCGCCCAGTTCGAGGCGCCGCGCTTGTCCTCGGGAAGCTGCACGCTGTAGTTCCATCCCGGCTGGTCTTCCCGGGAGATGTGGTAGCCGCCCGTGCGGGCGTGAGCGCGGTCGCCGACGATGCCGGAGAACTCGGCCGAGGCGATGGCGTTCTCCCAGTTCCGGGCGAACGCGAGCATGGCTGGAGTGGCAACGGTAGCCAAGGGTGATGCTCCTATTCAGTTGTGTATTCAGTTGTCGTACGGGGTGAGCAAGCGCACGCGACGGGATGGCCGGGGCGCGGTACGGTCGGGAGGTGTCCGGCGCCTTCCCCCGTGGGTGCCGGACCTTTTCTTTGCCGGGCTAAGCGGGCTGGTAGGCGATGGTCGCGGCGATCGTGTCGCCCGCTGCCCACGCCCACGGCACGGCATGGGTGACCCTGGCCGTCGCGGCGATCAGTTCGAGCTGCCCGGCGGACACGCGGCACACTCCGGCCTGCACGGTGCCGCCGCCGGAACGGGACAGGAAGAGGCTTCCGACCGCGCGCACCCCGGCGGCGACGGGCC
Source organism: Longispora albida DSM 44784 (assembly GCF_000379825.1). Classification (GTDB taxonomy): domain Bacteria; phylum Actinomycetota; class Actinomycetes; order Mycobacteriales; family Micromonosporaceae; genus Longispora; species Longispora albida. The sequence goes on along the minus strand of NZ_KB903813.1, from coordinate 903,082 downwards.
GGGGCAGCAGCAGGACGTACGAGCCCGATCCGGCGTTGACGCCAGAGCTGCCGAACACGATGTGAATCTCGGCGTGCAGGATGCTCCCGGCCTGGCGGTAGCGGCCGGTGACGGTCGCCCCAGTGCCGAGGGTCGGCGCGGTGGGGGCAGCGACCAGTACCGGCGTGAACGCCGTCCACGGCGCCTCGTGGACGTTGCCGAGGCGGGTTACCTCGGCGGTGACGGCGTTGATGAAACTCGCGCGTGCCCTGCCGCTGGGCTGCTGTTGCTCGAAGGTGGCGATGGTCAGTCCCCCCATGCTGTGCTGTCCCACCCGGCGACATCCCACGACAAGGCGGGGGCGTCCTGGCGGGCGGTGATGGTCTGCGAGTAGGCGGTTGCGGTGAACCGGTCGCGGATGCCGACGATCCAGTACCAGCCGTCCAGCGCGAGCCCGTCGCGGTCTTGGATGCGCACCCGGTCGCCGAGGGCGAGCCTCGGGTCGCCGACGATCTCGAAATCGGCGAGGACTGGAGACGGGTACGCCAGGTCCCCGAGGACAGCGGCAGCGAGGCGGGCGGCGACGGTCTCGCTCTGCGTCCACGGGGTCGCCTCGATCGTGAGGGGCTGCGGCCCGTACACGGCGATGGATGCCGGGTCGCTGACGGTGACCTCGACCTCGGGGCCGATCGCGAGTACCTTGCCCTCTACCACGATGGTCGGGCCGTTGGTGTTGTTCGCCGTGTACAGCGTCGTCGCGGTGCCGTTGATGAACCGGATACGGCAGCGTGTCGGCTCCCACTGGACTTGAGCGCGTAGCGCGTCGTCGTCGATCGCTGTGCCGGTGCCGTTGGCGGCGGTGTTCCACGTGATGTAGGACCAGATGTCGCCGGGCTGCGGCGGGGTGCGCATGTTGATCGTGCTGAATGTGGTGTAGACGGGCTTGTCGAAGGCGAACCACACGTCTACAGAGCTGTTCGCCGGGACGGTGATCACGTCGCGGGCTTGCAGGATGTACACCTCAGCCGGGTCGCGGCGCACCGGGCGGTAGCGGGTGGTGATGATGTTGCGTACCCGGTCGATGTCGGCGGACTCCGCGAGCGATAGCAGCGAGTCGGCGGCGGTCAGCGTCCGGGCTGTGCTCGTCGTGGCACTGGTGGGGCGGGTGCGGTAGACGAACTTGCCGTCTTCGTCGAAGTAGGCCGAGGCTTGCTCGGCGGCAGCGATCTCCTGTATCAGCTTCCACGCCTCGCGCGGGGTGCCGTCGAGGATGCCCACCAGATCCAATGTGGACGGGTCGATGCGGGCGGTCGGCGTGAATGCCGGGTCGTGGTGCCAGGGTGCGTCGCCTCGGTGCCACAGCGCGATGTCGCTGATCGGCATGTACGACATGAGCGCCGAGGCCGCGCGCATCGGCCGTCCGTCCGGCGTGAAGGTCGCCGAGCTGGTCGCGCCGTCGAGGTTGAAGCCGACTGTTCCGGCCGTCTTGTCGAGGCGCACCCCGACGTAGTGCCAGGCTCCGTCGTCCGGCAGGGTCGGCCCGAATCGCTCTGTGGTGACGGTGCCGGGGTCGCCGGGGAACCCGTTCGGGTTGTAGGCGTAGCTGAACATGAGCCGGTGGTCGAGGCCGACGCCAAGTGTCACCGTGCCCCGGGGCATAGTGTCGACGCCGTTGGTCACGAAGCTTTGATGTCCGGCACGGGCGGTCATGGCCGAAGGCGGGTCGCCCGGCACACGGCGTGCCCAGAATCCGATCGTGACTCCGGTCCAGGTGACCGTGCCCCGAGGGCCGCCGCCCTCGTCGATGCCCAGCGTCCAGCCGACCGCGCGGAAGTCCGGCCCCGGGCGGGCGTCGGCGGCCAGGACGTAGCGGCCCGGCACGAAGGTCGCGGCCGGAAGCTGCGGAGCCCCCGGGGCGGACAGTTGCGCTGACACCAACAGCGCGAAGGCAGAGCGAGTGAACGGTTCCAGCGAGCCCCAACAAGGAATGAACACGTCCGGCGCGACGGGGCGAGGCGAGGCGTCGAACGTGTACGTCTTGCCGCCCCGCACCGTGCGCGCCTCATAAGCGGTGCGGCCGATGATCCACGTCCCGTTCGGCCCGGCGCGCTCGGACACCACCAGCGGCGCCGTGCTGAACCTGAACAGCTCGCGGTAATCGAGCCCGCTCACGCTGGCGGCCCGGCGGCCGGAGTCAACGGACAGGGAACGGGTGAGGCCGGTGAACCGGCGGATCATTTCGGGGCCGGTGCTGGTCATCATGCCGATGTCGGCGACGAGCGGGCGGGCGAGGCGCTCACGCCCTGCGAGCGGGGACTCAGGCGAGGCGGACGAGAAAAGCCACGCGGCGTGCTTGGTCTCGTCGAGCGGGTCGCCGCCGCCGAGGTCGACGGTCAGGCTCGCGGCGGCGGTTCCCTCCACGATCCGCACCTCGTCGGGCAGCTCCCCGGCGAGCACACGCTCGATGCTGATCGACTCGCACAGCGCCGACACGTCGTCGCCCTGGTCGTGCCCGTCGCCGTCCCAGTCGATCGAGACCCGGGCGACGGGCTGCCGCTCCGGCGCCTCGATCGCGGAAGCAAGCTCATAGCTCGCGGGAAGCATCAGCCCACCTCCACGAACGTCGCTGTGCAGTCGTGCACGTCTGACCAGGGGTAGTCGTCGGTGAGTTCGGTGAGCGAGACCATTGGCACGCCGCGCCCGGGGCGCCACAGCGCCGGAGCCGGGCGCCCGTCGTACGTCGCCGACAGCGCGTCGAGGTACACCGTCGTCGGCGCGGTAACCGTCGAGGGGGTGGCGCGCAGGAGAGGCATAGCGCGGATGAGCGTGCCCGCCGGGGCGGTCGCGGTGACGGTGAGCTGAGTCCAGCCAGCGGCGCCGATGGCGACCGCGGGGGCGGCGAACGAGCCGAGCACCGCCCCCATGTTCCCCACCCAGTCACCGCCGAGGCTGAGGGTCACCGGGCGCGACGCGCGGGCGTGCGCGGTCAGCGTGTACCGGGTGCCGCCGGGGATCGCCGAGGCGGCGGTCGCCAGCGTCGCGGCGTCCGGCCCGGCGGGGTTGGCGGGCAGCGACCAGGCGAGCACCCGGCGGCCCGCGATCGTGTCCGGCGCCGGGTCAGACGCGACAGTTTCGCCCGCGCCCAGGGGGAACCACCCGGTCGTGTCGCCGCGCGCGTCCGTGCCCGACGCGACGTTCGCCGGGAGGTAGTTCCAGCCCGTGTCGGTGGAGACCAGGGCGAGGGGGCCGGGGCCGTGCGTGCCCGCGTGGAAGTGCTCCAGCGCGGCGTACTCGTCATCGGTGAGGCGCTCCCACCGGAACGTGTACGACCGGCGCCCGGCCCCGGCGAACTCGACCACCCGCCCGCCGCCTAAGAGCTGGTGCTCGCCGTGACGGCGTTCCATCGTCGCCGACACCCCGGGCAGCGGGTCGGGCATGGCGATCAGCTCGCCGCCCCAGCGGCCCACATACAACGGCACGGGCTCACCCCCTCCGGCTCAAGTCGCGCTCACCCGCGCGGACGTGACGAGCCACGCGCGCCGGGTCGCGGCGGATGGCGGTTTCTACGGCGTCGATGACCGGCCCGTCGCCGATGCGCACCTCGGCCGTGAGGTTGACGACCGGGGCGAGCGGCTCAACCGGCCCAGCAGCACCCAGCCCGTACGCACCCGGAGTGACCGGGGGGACGGCGGCCGGGGCGGCGCGGGACACGCCGAGGGCGAACTCGCGCTCGATCCCGCGCGTGACGCCTTGCAGCTCGGCGCGCAGCGCGGGCACCTGGCCCGTGATGCCGTCGATCAGGCCACGCATGATCAGCCGCCCGGACGGCGCCAGGATGCGCGCGTCTACGGCGGGCGGCCCCTTCCAGCTCGGCAACAGATCGGTGATCTCGCCAAGCTTCGCCTTGAGCTTGCTGACCTGCTGCTGAATGCCGTTGATCAAGCCTTGGATGATGTCGCGCCCGGCGTTGACCAGCCAGGAGCCAGCACCCCGGAACACGCCGAGCACCTTCTCGCCCAGCGACGACAGTGCATCGACGGCGCGGCCCGGCAGCGACCGGACCCACGCGACGGCCTGCTCGACCCCAGCGGCAACCGCCGTGTTGATCTTGAGCCAGGTCTCAGCGAAGAACTGCCGCCCGCGCTCTTGCAGCGACAGCAGCGCGGCGATAGCGCGGCCCGGCAGCGACCAGAACCACGAAAGGACTCCGGTCACGCCGTCTGAGACCCACTGTCCGAAAGAGACGAACACGCCGAGCAGCCACGCTTGCACCCGGGCATTGAGCCCCGACATGGCCGCGACCGCCCGCTCGGGCAGCCCGCCCAGCCAGGACAGAACCTTGCCGATGAGCTGGTCGAACTTCTCGGCGGCGGCGGCGAAGTTGAGGGAGGCGATCCACTGGCCGAGCAGCCGGAAGCCCTTCGCCGCCCCGTCCGCCTTCTCCGCGATCCAGCCCAGCGCCTTCGCGAGGGCCTCGACGATCGGGGTAAGGATCTTGGCGGCGGCGAAGGTGTTCCAGATTCCGACGAGCTGTAGCACTGGCTTCAGGAACGCCAGCACCATAACGAGGATCTTGCCGAGGGCGGCGACCAGCGGGCCGAGCAGCGGGAGCAGCGCCCGCACGGTCGGCATGACCGCCGCGACCAGTTCGGAGACGACCGGCCCCAGCTCGGCGCCGATCTCCGAGATGACATCGATGAGCCCCGATGAAGTGATCGCCCCGACGAGGGCGGTGAGCAGAGGTTCGAGGGCGACGAGGGCCGTCGAGAGCACCCCGGCCAGCACCGCTCCGAGTTTGCCGATCAGGGGCAGCAGGGGCGCGGCGGCAACGACGATCTTGCCGAGGGCGGCGGCGATCGGCGGGAGGCTCGGGCCGAGGGCCTGTAGCCCCTGGGTCAGCCCGGTCGCGAGGGCGTCGAGCGCCCCGGAGTCCACAATGGACTTGACGATGCCGACGATCGCTGTCGCGGCGGCTTGCAGCCCCGGGCCGAGCAGCCGGGCCACGCTGGCGAGGGCTGGCGCGAGCACCGAGCCGACCCCGGCGGCGAGGGTCTGCACCACCGGCAGCAGCGCGGACGCTACCGCCGACGTGGAGGCGAAAAAGTCTTGAAGGGCTTGCTTGCCCTCGCCCGCCGACAAGAACGCGTTGACGGCAGTGAGGACGGTTTGCAGGGTGCCGAGCAGCCCGCCGCCGGAGGACTGGGCGGCGGAGAAGACAGCGCCGACGATCCCGCCGAGCTGGAGCAGGATGCCGCCGATCGAGCGCAGCGTATCGCCGACCCGCGAGACGAACTCGACGAGCTTGCCGCTCTCGGCGGCGGCGTTGACGAACTCGGCGAACCGGCGGGCGGCATCAGCGAGCCCGATTCCGGCGCCGCCGATCGCGGGCGCGAAAGCACCGATGACCTGCCCGGCGGCCTTGAAGATCGGGATAGCGGCGGCGCCCCAGGCGTGCACCGACTCGCGGGCGGCCTCCAGCGCGGCCGTGATCCCGGCGATGAACTCGCTCGACTGCGCGCCGATCGCGGCGTTGCCGAGGACGATGCCCCACTCGTCGCCCAGCCCGGCCAGGTACCGCGACAGCAGGGGAAGCCAGGTCTTGACGAGCCCCTGCACTTCCTCAGAGATCGGCCCGAACACTCCACTTTGGACGCGCGCTTTGATGGCGTCGAGGGCGGGTCGGGCCTTGAGCAGCTCGCCGACGAACGCGCGGGCGGGCGGGGCGAGTTTCGACAACGCCTCGGGGTCGCCCTTGAGCGCGTCCCCCACACCCGAGAAAGCGATCTTGAGGGGGGCGATAGCGGCGACCGCGACGGCGGCCAGGGCGGGCAGTGCGGCCAGGGCGCCCAGCGCCGGAGCCAGGGCCGGGCCGAGGGCGGCGGCGTGCGACACCATCCCGGCCAGCGCCGACACGGCAATGCCCGCCTTTGCTGCCGAGGCGAACAGGGCGGCGGCCTTGGTCACGGCGGCCTTGAGCTTGGCCGTGTCGAGGCTGACCGGAAGCTTGATCCGGCCCGCCTTCTCGGCGACCGTCGCGGCGGCCTTGGCCTCGGCGGCGACCGGCCCGGCGTCCACGTCGAACGTGGTGCGGATGTTGACCCGGGGGCCGGTGCTCGCCAGCTTCACCGCGCGGTCTACCTCGCGGGCGAGCTGCACCGGGTCGACGGCCGTGCCGATCTTGAGAACGGTGCGGGCCTCGATGCGCTTGAGGTACCGGTCGAGGGCCTTGGCGAAGTCGCTGACGTTGGGGAGCACCCGCACGTAGACCCGGCTGGCTTCGACACCACCGGGGGCCTTCTTGTCCGCCACCCCTCCCCCTTTCCGGGTTCAGGGCCACGGGGCCGGGTCAGATGGTGCGCGCTCCGGGGAGATCGGCCACCCGCACCACGCGGCGCGCTGGGCTCGATCCGGGGCGCGGCAAGGGTTTCGGCGGCCGGACGCGCTTGCGGCTGTTGACCTGTACGACGGCGTGGGTGTTGGCTTGCACGGCGTCGATGAGCGCGGCGAGCAGGTGCTCGGGCACCCCCCACCCGTCGTGCTCGGGGCCTCGCAGGGCGACGGCGAGGCGGGAGGTCGGAGGCAGCTCGCGCACCAGGGCGAGCAGGCGCCGCCACGACAGGCGGCCGGTGAACAGGTCGCCTAGCCGCGTGTGCGGCGCGAGGTCTGCCTCGATCGGCCCCGGGTGTTCCGCGACGAGCCGCGCGAGGCCACAGATTCCCCCGGCCCCACCCCCAGCGCACCGAAGTAGTCGGCAATCAGGCGGGCGATGTCTGAGCCGCTGAACGGGGCGTCGTCGAACCGGTCGCGGTCGGCGGCGGGGAGCGCGGACCTGAGCATGTCCTCGGCGACCGCGCTGACCTCGATTGCCTCGGCGGCGTCGAGGTCGCCGCGCCCGGTCATGCGGTCGGCGAGGGCGGCGTACCGGCGCAGCCGCGAGGGGCGGGCGTCGATCTCGCCGAACACCCACGTGCGGCCGTGCGCCTTGTGGATGAGCACCGGGTCGCCGGGCTTGCGGTTCGCCTCAGCGGCGAGGGCGTCGAGCTGATCAGTCATGGCAGACCTGTCCTCTATGAAGTTGTGGGCAGACCAGGGAGAGCCCCGGGGCGGGCGGGTCTGCGTGCGCCCGTCCCGGGGTGATTCAGCGGCTAGCCCCCGGCGGGGGTGCCGAGGTTCGGGGCGAGCAGGGACATGAGGTGAGCGGCGGCGGCGTGGTCGAGTACCTCGGCCTCAAGGGGCATCGCGGCGAAGTCCTCGGGGTTGGCGCCCATCTCGCCCGCTGGGCCGATCGCCGCTTTGGCGACGTGAAAGTCGATCTCCTTGCTCCCGTCGACTAGCCGAATCCATAGGGCTCGCTCAACGGGCGCGGGGTTCTTGACCACGCCGAACGTCCCTGGCGAGCTGATGTCGCCGCCCCCGAAGTAGTGGGCAAGGTTGGAGTTGTCGAACTGGAGCGCCGTCCAACCCAGCTTGAGCGAGATCTCGTCGACGGAGACCCGGACACCAGCACGCGCCCGCCACGTGCGGCGGACGGTCTTGCTGATCTCGAAGGTGATCGACAGGCCATCGGTGGAGGTGTGGCCGTTGTCGTTCCACGGGCTCGCGGGGCTAGTCGGGTTGGCGGGCTTGGCGGTCCCGGTCGGCGCGTCGTAGATGAACCCGACGCCGGGAATGATCAGGGTGTCGTCAGAAAGCGCCATCGGGGGCGCTCACCTCCTCGGGAAGGGGAGCGCCAGGCGGCGCGGGAACGGGTCAAGTCATCGGGTGGTGAGCTGCACGGTTGCGGTGTGCCGGTGCAGGTGCTCGGGTGCGCCCGGGTCGGGCACGCTGGTCGGCCCGGCGAGTACTACGGCACGGACGATCACGCCCTCGGGGAGCACGACCGCGCGGGCGAGGGCCAGCTCATGCAGCGCCCGGAGCAGCAGGGTCCGGGCGTCGGCCCGGCTGGGTCCGTGCCATGCCTGTAGGTGCATCGCGGGCCGGTCGACGAGCAGCCCGCCGCGCCAGCTCGGCGCGCTGGCGGTGCCGCCGATGCGCTCGATGACGACCAGGGGCACGCGGCCGGATAGGTCTGCCGGGCGCTCGGTGCCGAACCGGATGCCGGTCAGGGCGGGGCGGGCGCGCAGGTAGGCGAGGGTGAGCCGTTCGGCGTCGGGGAGCATCAGGCACCCCCGGCCACGTCTGCGGCAGCACCACCGAGGGCGTGCATCCCGGGTACCGGGCGGCGCGACTTGCGATCGAGGTGCCCGAACTCTTTCGCCTGGGCGCCCGGGTCGTCGCTCTCGACGCGCAAGTCGGTCTTGCCTTTGCCGATGTACAGCGAGGCGGCGAACGTGCCGTCGTCGCTGTGCGCCTGGGCGCGGGTCCTAGCGGCGTCGAGTACCTGCTCGGCGACGGCGCGGACCTCGGCTTTGACGGCGGGCAGGCGGGCGAGGCGCCGTTCTATCCCGCGCTTGGGCTTGGGCATCTCCCTCACCTCGCCCGGCGCAGGAGCACCCGCCAGTAGGCGACGGTCTGCTCAGGGTCGGCGTAGCGCTGCGGCGGCCCGGACACCTCGAAGCGGGTGCCGCCATAAACCGCGGCCGACCACGCGTCCGGCGGGGCGGCCTCACCGTCGAAGTAGACGGCGAACAGCTCATCGGTACCGTCGCCGGTCTCGCGGGCGCGGAAGGGCTGCACGAACCCGGCCACCTCGACGCCGTGCTCGCCGGGTCGGCGTACCGGGTTGCCGTCCGGGTCGTCGGCTTGGACGGAGTAGAACAGGGTGAGGGTGTGCGGGAGGATCACCAGTCGGCCCAGCTCTCCCACGGCAGCAGGTCGCCGCCGTACCCGTCGCCCTTCCAACGGGTCGTGTCGGTGAGCACGTCGTCGCGAACCACAGGCACGGAGACAATGCCGCCGGTCGGGGTGACGGCGGCACGCAGCATCCGGCGCTCAGGCTCGGTGAGGTACACGCCGCCGCCCTGCTCGTCGCGGCCCCAACGGCGGGTGTAGTCCCCGACCGTCTCGGCCGACAAGCCTTGCGGGTTCCGCAGCGCGCGGACGGTCGCGGCGGCGGTGACGACGGCGAGCACCTCGGGACGGCCGGGGTCGAGCTGCCCGTCGGGGCCGACCCACGCCCGCCCGGTGGTGTGGCGTACCTCGGTGGACACGTCGTCGAGCAGCGCCAGGGCGCGGGCGCGCTGCGGCCCGGCCAGGGTGCGGGCGAGGCGGGCCTCGACGGCGGGCAGCTCGGCCAGCGGGGGCAGCATCAGCGGCCCCTACAGGGTGAGCTTGACGGCGCGCACGAAGTCGGGCGCGGTGCCCGCGTCGGCGCCGTCCGGCCCGTCGGCGACGATGCCCGTACCGGTGAAGATCGACACGACGCTACGGTCGCGCAGGAACGCGGCGTCGTAGTCGCGCAGCCAGCGCACGGCGAGCCCGGCGTACGACTCGGACTGGCCGAAGGTGGCGCCATCCGGGACGGCCGGGGCACGCAGCGCCAGAGTGTAGGCGGTTCGGTGGAAGCAAAATCCCACGTTGGCGGGGATGGCGTTGGTCTTGTAGATCTCGAACCCAGCCAGGTTGCCGACCTGGGCGCGGCGCAGAACCCCGTCAGAGCCGGACGTGTCGACCTGCTTGAGAACCTTGGACTTGAGCAGCTTGTTGTACACGTCGGCGCCGAGCACCGCGTACCGCTGCGTCAGGTCAACGTTCGCCTTGTCGAGGGCGGTCGCGGCGTCGGTGAGCGCGTCCTCGGGGTCGGTCGCCGGAACGGTAATCGTGGTCGGGTACGCGGCGCCGACCATCTCGGTAGCGACCTGATCCTCGACATCCTCGGCAATCGCCCTGATCTGCGGCGCGAGGATCTGAGCCCCGAAATCGGAAATGTCAAGCGTCAGCTCTTCGTCGGTCACGCTGGTCGCGTGGTACACGTGCGTGCGCAGCGACACGCTGACCTTCGTCTCGGTCAGGTCGTCAGTCACGATCTGCGCACTACGGTCGCGGAGCGCCATGCGCCGGGCCTTCGCGCGGGCCGGTACGTGAATGTCCACAGTGTCGTTCATGGCGCCCGCGAAATCCGAGGCGGCATCACGCCACACGAGGTTCGGCAGGACGATCTCTCGCTGGAGCAGGCCGAGCGCCGCCGCAGCGATCACGGTCGGCTTGATGAAGGTATGAGCCACGGCGGTTCCTATTCAGTTGTGTTTTCAGTTGTGGTGGTGCAGCTAGAACGGCATCCGCGCCTGGACCATCGCGGCGAGCTTCGCCGGGTCCGTCTCGTCCGGCGGACTGGTCGGGTCCGAACCGGCGCGGACCTGCTCGACCGGGCGGCGGGCAACCGGCGGAGCGGAGGGGGCCGCCGCTCCGAGACGCTCAGAGAGCAGCTTTGCCCGTGCCTCGATCTCGTCGGCGCTGCCCGAGCCGAGCAGCGCGGCGAGGTCGTCGTCGAGCTGGTACCGGCGGGCGACGCGCTCGCGCGCCAGCTCGGCGCGCAGCTCGGCCACCTCAGCCGAACCGATCGGCGCAGCAGCCGGGGCCGGAGCGGGGGCGGCTGGTGCGGGGGGTGTCTTGGCCTTGGCGAGGTCGGCGCGGAGTCCCTCGATCAGCGACCAGGCTCGGGCCGGGTCGAAGGTGGTGCCGTCGCGTTCCCACGGCGGGGTACCGGTCGCGGGTACCGGGTCGGCCGGGGTGGTCGGCTCGGGGGTGGTCGGGTCATCAGACAAGGGGTGCCCTCCTGGGGCGTGTGCGGACAGGGGAAAGCCCCGGGCCACTGGCACCGGGGCGAGAGATGAACGGGAAGGGTCAGGCTGTGTAGTCGACGCTGCCCGGGGTGTGGGGCTGCTCAGCCAGGTAGGCGGCGACCCAGCGGCGGGCGAGCACCCGGTCACGGGGGCTGCCTGCCGGGTCGTACGGGCACACGGTCAGGGGCAGCCCGCGCCGGGCGGCGAACCGCGCGGCCCGCATCGCTGCGAGCAGCTCGAAGCGGCTCGGCCCGGTCGGTACCGGATCAGGGCTCACAGGAAGTCCCTTCCGTTTGACTGTCCCCGGGTCACGCGGGCGGCGGCGACATCGGCGTCGCGGTTCAACAATGCCGCCTTGAACTCGGTGTAGGTCTGGCGCTGCGACACCTCGGCCCAGAACCTCAACAGGTCTTCCGAAGCGTACTTGCGGGCTCGCGCTGTCGTGCCTGAGAACAGGCTCAGCGGGTCGACGTTCGCGGCCTCACCCGCCCGGGACAGCAGGTGCCCCCGGGTGAAGTTCTCGGCCTCGACGTACTGCAACGCGACCCACTCGTCGTACAGGCGCCTGACGGTCTGCTCGCGCGTCTCGCCCGCGATGCGCTGGGCATCCACAGCGGCGTTACGTTCCTGCCGGTCGAGGTCGGCCGGGTCGAGCTGGTACGCCTCGGCGTACGCCTCGCGGTAGTCCCAGCCCCGGGCGAGCAGCGCGTCGAGCACCTGCTCGGGGTCGCCCGTGTCGTAGTCCTCCCACGGGTTTGCCGCTTCACGGTCGGCGTCGCGGCGGGCAAGCTCGGCGCCGATGCGCTCGACGGCGCCCGGGTTGCCGGAGTGCTCGCCGTACAGGTCGAACAACTCGGAGTCGAGCAGCCGGTCGAGCGCGATGCCGTCGAGCGGGCCGGGCTCGGGTTCGGGGTCTGCTTCGCGGCGGTCCATCTCGCCGAGCAGCCGTTCGAGGTACGCCTCATCCGGGTCGGGCGTGGCGCTCCACCGGCCGAACTCGTCGGCGAGATCCTCATCGGACAGTGCGGCGAGGGCGTCGTCGTCGAGCTGGGCGGTACCCGGGTCGTCCGCGTCGGGTTCGCCCGGCGTCTGGTCGGGTTCCGGGTCGGTTCCGTCGAGCAGCTGCTCGGCCGGTTCGGGTGCCTGGGCTGCTGGTTCGGGTGCCGGTTCGGTGCTGTTCGGGGTCTGGCGCTGCGCGTTCAGTGCCCGGCGGAAAGCGTTCAGCGGGTCGCGGTCGCCGTGGGCGTGGTCCTTCCAAATCTGCTCGTACAGGCGCCCGTTTCCCGGCCAAGGGTCGCTACGGCTGTAGACGGCGACGGGCTGGCAGGCGCATCCGTCGTGATAGTCCTCGCCGTCGTCGCCGTACTTGGCGGCGTACTCCGTCTTGTAAACCGGTCCCCTGCTCAGCAGCATCGCGCAGAAAGCGCAGGGTGAGCCGTCAGAGACCCGTGCCCAGCCCAGCGCGAGACGGTCGCGTTTGACGGCGTTGTGCACCAGGTCGCGCCCGCCGTCGAGGACGTGCCGGGAGGCCGCGCCCAGCGCCCGGACGGATGCGGCGCGGGCTGCCTCGGCGACGGGGCGGCCGTCGCGGGACAGGCGGCGGATGGTGGCCGGGCCGGTGACGAGCAGCGAGGTCCGGACCGCTTCCGGATCGGCCGGAACCGGGGCCGGAACCGGGGCCGAACCGGAGTTCGGAGGAACGGAAAGTCGCCGGTACTCGCCGAAGTAGCGGGCGGACAGGCGCGCGGACTCGGCGCGGTGGGTTTGCACGAGCGGAACCGCCGCCCGAAGCCAGCGGGGCGCGGTGTCGGCGATCCGGAACGGGTCGAGCACGCGCCAGGTGTCGAGGAACCCGGCGGCGAACCGGGCGCGTACGCCGAGCTGGGCGCGGCGGTGCGCCTCGATCAGCCGGGTTCGCTCAGCCTGGCTCGCTGCCATCGGTTACCCCCGCCGGTACGGTCGGCCGGGCCTGCCGGTCGAACTGGTCGGCGAGGGACGCGAGCGGGTCAGAGTCGCGGCGGAGCTGCTTCCACTCGTCCACTTCGGTCTGTGTGACACCAGGGATGCGCGACCAGAGGGCCTCCGGCGGGATACCGAGCATGGTCGCCGCCTTGCCGAGCGCGTCAACGATCTGGCTGAGGCTGCGGGCTTCCATGTCCCGCCAGCGGACCTCGGCGGCCGTTTCGGCGGCCCCTTCGGCGTCCCCGGCGAGCGCGGCGGAGAGCTGCAAGACCTGTTCCCAGTTCTCGCCGAACCCGACCTCGTACTCGACCCGGCGGCGGGTCTGCCCGTCGCGTGCTGCCGCGAGGGCCTCGGCGCTGAGGTTGGCGAGCTGGCCGAGCAGGTCGCTCGCGGGGGTCTGGGACATGACGGCCATGTGCCGCATCGAGGCGTCGGCGGAGTCGAGCAGCGGCCCGAGCGGGGTGCCGTCGAGCTGACCGAACCGGGTGTCGGGGTCCTCGGCCATCAGGAACCGGCGCGCGTCCACGGCGAGGGGTACCGGCTGGCCGTTGGCGTCCAGCTCCGGCGCCATGCCGGTAGCAAAACGCACGTTGAAGCTGCCGAAGCTTTGGGCGACGAGCAGGTCGAAAATGGTTTGGCTCAGCCGGTCCTGTGCGGGGATCAGCGGCTCAACCTCACCGGTCACCCGGCCCTCAAGGTCCGGCAGCGCGCGGAACGCCACGACCGGGCACACCCCGGCGCCGTGCTCGTCGCTGCGGACGTAGGTGATGCCGTCGCCGCCCTTGGCGCACGTCAGGTAGTAGATGTGCGTCGCGTCGTACAGCCTCAAGTTCCAGCGGCCGTCGCGTATCGGGTCGACGCGCAGCGCCATCGCGGGCCAGTCGTCGCCCGCCGGGTCGTCCCACGCGGCGATCATGCGGCGCGGGGACACGCCCCGGATGACGGGCATCGGCGTCTTGGTGAGCGGGTCGATACCGGGGAGCACCGTTACGTACGCCGTGCCGTAGGTCAGCGCGGCGCGGTGAATCGCGGTCTGGCGGGCGTCCATGCGGTTGGACTGCCAGTGCTGCCAGCCCCGGCCCGGCTTGCCATCGCGCAGCGTGTACGAGGTGACGTACAACGCCTGTGCCACCCCGGACACGACCAACGGCAGCAGGTTCGTGATCGAACGCTCGGCGAGCAGCTTGTACTCACGCGACGCGCTACGCGGGGTGTACGGGCCGGGGTGATCGCCCTTCATGTACCGGTCAATGCGGTCGAGGCGATCGGACTCGGCCCGGTAGGCGGGCAGGATGTCGGCGGCGGCAGAAACCGCGGCGGCAGGGGTGAGCAACCGCCACCCCCTTTCGCTGGTCAGAAGGCCCAGACACGGCCGGTGCGGTTGCTTTTGCGCTTGTCGAGGGCGCCGGAGGCGAGCAGCTCGCGGCGGCACAGGCGGGCGCCGACAGCGCAGACAGCCAGATCGACGCGCCGGTCGCTCGACCGGTTCTCTTTGCCCAGCGAGACGCCCCACCGGTTCGTGCGGCGGCGGGCATTGAGGACGTGGCGCCGTAGCCTCGGGTCGCCGTCGTGGGTGAGTGCGGCGTCGGCGAGGTCGATGAGGAACCGCTCGGCCCCGGCCGTGAACTCCTTGGTCTTGGTACGCATGTCCCACGCGACCGGGTGCGGGGCGCGGCCGGTGGTCGCGGGGATGAGCAGCCGGTCGCCGTAGGTGTCGCCCCACAGGTCGACGGACTGCTCGAACTCCCTTACGTCGGCCCAGAAAGCCGCCACGTCGTACGTGTCGAACGCTCGGCGGACGGCGAGGTTTACCGCGTCGCGGTTGACTTCCCAGCCGTCGCCCGCCGGTCCGGCGGGTTTCTCCCAGCAGTCGATGACGAACACGTGACCGGTGGAGACCTCGCAGCCCACCAGCCCGGAGGCGTCCCCGGATTTCGAGCCGTCGAAGAACATGACGATGGTCTCGTCGGGCTCGACCTGGTGCTCGTGGTCGGCGGCGGTGTCCCACTCCTGGGCGCTCGCCCAGCCATCGGCGGCCGTGGTCACCTGGTTGAGGTAGAACCGGCGGGCCATGCTCGGCGGGGTACGCGGGTCGTAGATCTCGGCGATCAGCCGGTCAACGTCGAGCCAGTCGGCGTCACCCCGGGCGGCGATGATCCCGGCACGCAGCGACTCAGGGTCGGCGAGGTCCACATCGGGCGGTGCCTCAACCGAGTCGTACAGGATGCCGGTAGCGCGGGAGTTCCCGGCGGCGATCTGTAGCCAGGCGTCCCAGTCACGTTCGGCGTCGCTGTCCTCGCCTGGCTGGTGTGCGTTGGTGATCGCCAGCGCCCGCGCGCCGTCGCGCGACTTGGCGAGGTTACGGGCGATGACCTCGCTCATCTCGTCGCCGTTGTTGCTGGCGATCCAGTGGTGATTCTCGTTCTTGATCACCAGGGAGGCGCGGTTACCTTCCAGCGCCCGGGGCGAGCTGGTGACAGCCTCGATGCGCCCGCCCCGGCGCGAGTGAATGATCTCCTTGCCGAGGTCGATGCCGTACTCGTCGATCGCCCGCGCCGAGAAGAGGTTCGGGAACAGCGACATGGTGTTCTTGGTCTGCGACAAGTTGACGGCGGCGCACTGCACCCACGCGGCCGGATGCGAGATCACGATCGGGGTGCCGTCTGCCCGCCACCCGCCGAAGCGGCACGGGCCGACGAACTCGGCGGCGGCGAGCGCCGAGGCAACAGGGTCTTTGCCCCAGCCCTTCATGCGGCGCAGCACCGCGTACCGGTAGACGAACCGGCCGCGCTCGTCGATGGCGTAGAACCACACGACGAACCGCGCTTGCTCGGCCGTGAACCGCCACGGCGCCCCAGCGTCCGGGCCGTCCGGCTGCACCAGGTAGCGGGCCGTCCACGCGAGCAGATCCCAGCCGAGCGAGTGCGCGGGCAGCCCGAGCGGGCCAATCCGCACCGGGGCGAGCGTCAGCTCACCCGGCCCCGAGGGCACGGCGATAGTCGTCAAGAGCCACCACCCCGGCATCAGGGCCGTCGTCTGCGGCGCGCTCGATTTCCATGCGCACCCGGCGGCGGGCGGCCTCAGTGGTCAGCAAGTCGGCCATGCCGGACCAGACGGCGGCGAGCATCTGCGCGGACACCCGACCGGAGTTGAGGTGCCGGGTCAGGTCGTAGGCGAGGATGCGCGCGGCGGCCCAATCGCTGGGCTCGAAGTAGAGCGCCTGGCCGGACTCGGCGAGCGCGGCGTACCAGTCGGCGGCGAGCGCGTGCGCCGGGAACCCCAGCGGCGGGGCGTCGACCGGCCCGTCGCCCGGGGTGATGGTGGTGATCGGCTCGTCTTGGTTGCGGCGGCGCCGCTGGTCGCTGCGCTTCGGGATGGGGCCTCGGGTCGCGGCCATGCTCACCCCCGCTCAGGTCCAGCACGCCCCGTTGTCGCAAGCGGCGTCGTCTTCGGGGTCGAGCCCGGGAATCTCGTCTTGCGCCGGGGCGATGTCCTCGGCGAGGGGTCGCGCGCTGCGGAGGAAGAACACGCGGTCGCGGCCCAGCTCGGCGCGGCGGGAGTTGAGCAGCGACTCAAGGTCGCAGGTCGCGGCGAACTGGGCGGGCCGGTCGCGGCGCATCGTCGACCAGTGCGCGCGGGTGTGCAGCGGGCAGAACCAGCACGAGGACTTGCCCGGCACGGGCAGCCCGGCGGAGCGGATCACGTTCATGCAGTCGGCCCGGTTCAGGCGCAGGTCAAGCAGCGGATACGCGACGCGCTCGTACGGGTTGGCCCGGCGGTTGTGCGCGCGGTGCATCTCGTCGAGGGAGATGCCCACAGCGACCGTCGCCGGATTCTCGGCGCTGGCCCCATTCGCGCGCAGCCACCGCCCGATGGTCTTGATCTTGAAATCGGCGGTGCACGAGCGCGTGCCGGGCGAGCCGTTGCTCATCCTCACCGGGATCGGCAGGGACCGCGACCCGGGCCGGGTGAGCCTGCCGAGCAGCGTCTCGACCTGGCCGTCGCGGCGCACCCGGTCGAGCTGGTGTAGCGCGATGCCGTGCGCGGCGGCGTAGGGGGCCGCCACGTCACGGACGTAGGTCAGGCTCGCCGGTTCCTCGCTGTCGTCGCCGACGTTGGCGAACAGGAAGGCGGGGAAGTCGATGCGAGCGGTAGCGGCTAGGACGAGCAGGGCGGTTGACTGCACGCCGCCGCCGTAGGCGACGGCTCGGATTCCGGCCACGGGCGCACCTCCCCGTGACGGCGTGCGGTCACTTTCGGTGCGGGTTCACGACCCTGAAACCCGTACAGCCCCAGGAAAGCTATGACTGTCCGATAGGGCTTTTCCCGGGTGAGGGGGTCACTCCCCAGGGTCGTCGCTGTCCGTGACGGTCGACGGGGTGCTCGCGCCGAGTGCCCGGCTGGGCTGGCGCTTGGCGCGGGCGGGCTGCTCGTCGACCAGCTCGGCGACATCGCGCTCGACAAGGAACTCGGCGGACGGGCGGTCGTAGTCGACCAGGGCGCCGCGCTTGTGCTGGGCGATATCGCGAAGGATCTTGACGGTGACGGTCTCGCTCATGATGGGGTGATCTCTCCGGGGTGCGGCTCTCGTGGCCGGTAGCGGGATGGGCGAGCGAGGCGGGCGGCGTGCGCACCCTCGCGGGCTGACTTCTTGCCGTGGTGCCAGGCGCACAGGCTTTGCAGGTTGCTGAGCCGGTGGTCGCCGCCGCGCCGGATGTGGTCAACCTCGTCGGCGGGCTCGGTACAGCGCTCGTCGTACTCGGTGATCGCGCGGCATCGGTACCCGTCGCGGGCGAGGACCCGGGCGCGGCGGCGCGGCCAGTCGGGGGGTAGCTGCTGGGCGCGGGCCGAGCCAGCCCATCCGCCGCTCACGGCGCCCACCTGACGGCGACGCGCGGGGCCGACCGCGGGGCGGTGCCCGTGAAGTTGGCCGGGGGCGAGGTGCCGACTCCGGTCTGTCCATAGCCGCTCGCGGTGCCGGTACCGGATGGCGGCACGTCGGTCGCCACCAGCGGATGCCAGGTGTTCGCGGCACGCACACCCGGGGCGGCGCCCTGGGCGAGTAGCCCGAACCAGTAGACGGGGCTGGTGAACGTGAACAGCCCGCCCGTGGGGGTCCACAGCTTCGCCCCGGTGCTGCTGGCGTCCTGTAGCCCGAGGTCGGCGAGCTGGGCGGCGGGCTGCCCGGAAGGGGTGGCGCCGTAGATCAGGAAGCGGAGCGAGGCGCCCACGGCTGAGGGGCTCACGTCCACCGAGAAGGCGTCGGCGACGCTGCCGGGGTGCACCAGGAACGGCACGAGCAGCAGCTCGCCGAGCGTGACCGTGACGGAGGACAGCACGGGCCCGACCGGCGGGACGATCGACCAGCGGCCCGGGATCGGGCGCTGAGCGAGGCTGACCAGCGGCACTCGCGCCGGGTCGAGCACGCCGGACACCAGGGCGGCGGCGTCGTGGGTGTGCGCGCCGGGCGGGTGCGTGTGGTCGAGCAGCGCATACCGCTCGTCGTGCGTGTGCCCGGCGGCGGCGAACCCGGTGTGGGTGTGGGCGATCGGCGCGTACCGCGTGTCATACCGGGTGTCGTGATCGTGCCCGGTCGCGGCGTACCCGGGGTGGGTGTGCTCGGTGAGCGCGTAGCGGCCATCGTGGGTGTGCGCCGCATCGGCGTAGCCGGGATGGGCGTGCCCGAGCGGCGAGTACCGGTCATCGTGGGCGTGATCCGCCGGGGCGTATGGGTGCGTGTGCGCGAGCGGCGCGTACCGGTCGGCCAGCGACACGGCACCGGTTCGGTTGTCCACGCTGGACACTGCCCCGCCCCCGCCGATGGGCACGAGGGCCGCTGGCGGGGGCGGGGGCACGGCGAGCACGTCACGCAGCTCGAACGGGCCACCAGCGGGCAACACCACCGTGTGCCGGTAGGTGCCGTGTGTGGTGAACTCCGTGATCAGGTAGTGCGTGCCCGCCGGGATCAGGGAAGCATTCGGGGCGAGGTCGAGGGACCAGCGGCCCGCCGGGTCTGCGTCGACCTGGGCGCGGTGCACGATCGCCCCATCGGGAAGGTAGCCCGCGAGGTCCGGGGCGGCGGTGACCAGCTCGGCGACCACGCTGACTGGGTGGGCGGGCTCGCCGGTAGGTGTGCGGCTGATGCTGCGGATGATCGCCAACTCGCCCCGCCTCCCGCCGTCTCTGACGGCCTCGAAAGCGGTTGCTGTGTGTGTTGCCCGGTGCGGCCGGGCGGGGCGAGGGCACGAAAAAACCCCGGGCCGCAAAGGGTCCGGGGCTCTCTCGGGTGCAGTACACCAACGTGATATCTATCCTCTTCGGTCCAGGTCAGAAGGTCAATGGATCTTGGCTGTGAGAGGCGTCGCGAGCAGGTGTTCTACGTCTTCCAGGGCGTAGAAGACGACCCGCCCCTCGCGGTAGCGGCGCCAGCGCTGCTCGGACGCGAGACGGTGCACCGTGCCGAGCGGGCGGCCGGTCAAGGCGGAGATGTCGGCGGCGGTGAGCGCCGCAACCCGGGGCATCACGCCGCCGCCCGCGCCGGGGAGACGAGAGGGGCCGAGCGGCGGACCGCGAACCACTGGTCGCGGCCCCACCTGTGCGCCTCGGGGTCGAGGTCACACTCGATCCGGGATCGCTCCGGGCGGTCGACGTGCACCACCCCGACCAGCAGCCCTGAGCACCCGGGGAGCGGGCATCCCCTTCCGAGCTGGGTCCGGCGCGGCGGGCACGGGTAGGCGGCGCGGTCGGCTTGGTGCACCAGGTCGGCCAGCTCGTCACAGAAGTCGCCGCCCGCCGCGTGCGCCGCCAGCCAGTTGAGCTGTCCGAGCAGGAAGCCGACCAGCGGCCCGGCGGCGCGTTCCGGTGCGTCGACCCCCCGCTCATCGACGCACAGCCCGGCCCACTCCGCGAGTACCCCGACGATCGCGGCACGGGCCTCAACAGCCGGGAGCGCGATAGGCAGGCTGGGTGACGACGTGCCGCTCACCTTGTCGTGCAGCCCGGTCGAGCGGGCGAGCGCGGCCTCGCAGTCGAGATACAGCGCGGCGAGGCTGGTGAGGAACTCTCCCGCCCGGTCGCGGCACACCCAGCACAGCAGGAACCCCGGGGCGGCCGGTCGCGGGTTGAGGTCGACTTTGTCGTCGGTGCGCTGGCAGCGCGGCGAGACGCAGTACACCATCGTGGGGATCTTCACTCGGTCACGCTCCAAATCTGGATGTACGCCCCGGTGGTCGGGAGCGCGAGAGGGTGTTCGTCGGGGTACGTCTTGCACGCGGTCAGTTCGATGACCTGCGCGTCGTCGTGCCACACCCCGGCATCGGTGAGGGCGTCGAGAATCGCGCGGGCGAGCTTGTCGACATCGGGCCGCTTGCTCGGCCACGTCTGGATGCGCTTGGGGGCCGACTTGGGTTTCGGCACCGTGAGCACGGCGAGGACCTGTACGGGGCCGAGGAACGGCTCGGTGCGGCCCTGCTCGGCGAGGGCGTCGCGGGCGGCGGCGGTGACGAGCTGCCGCCACGGCCGGAGACGCCGGGACGAGTCGACGAGCCTGCCGCCCCCAACGTGCTTGAGGCTCCCTTGTGGAGCCGGGTCACCGAAGGCGTAAATCGAGGCAATGAGTTCGGACAAGGGGTTTGCCTCCTGTTCAGTAGGGCGGGATCTGGTCGGCGGCGACAGCGCGCCAAGGGGCGGGGATCACGCCCGCGATGCGCTCGGCCTGCCCGGCGGCGACCAGGCGGCGGAGCAGGTTTTCGGCCGTCTCGATCGACAGCCCGAGGCGCACGGCTACCCCGGTGGTGAGGTCCGGGCCGTGGGCGAGCAGATGCTCGCGGACCCTGCTCGCGTTCCGGGAGATGTACGGGACCGCGGCCGGGGCTGCCCGGGGTGGCGGCACGGGCGGGGCGGCCGGAAGCGCCTCGCCGCAACGGTGATCGGCGACGACCGGGCCGCCGAGCGCGGTTCGGGTCGCGTCGAGCCGCACCAGCTCGCCGCGCTGGAGCACGTACGTCGAGCGCCCGGCGACGAGGGCGGCGAGTATCCCGTCGCGGCCGAGGGGCTGCGTGGTCGCGTGCACGGGGACGCCTTCGGCGATGCCGGTGAGCACCAGCTCGCGGCAGCGCGGGCACGGGCCGGGTAGTACCTGGGTGGTGATGAGGTGATCGGACACGGTGAGCCTCTCGGGGAGGGCCGTGCCAGACAGTGCCGATCGTTCCGGAGGTTGTTTCTCTTCTGTTCCTGTGTGAGAACCAACCTCTAGGAATCTCCGGCACTATCCGGCACGGAGAAGGGTTGAGCTGGGAAAACACCCGTGCCGCTTCGGTTAGGAAATGCGGCACCTCAGCGGCACTGACAGGGCCGTAAGCGGCACTGCCGGGCTAGCGGTCGGCCCAGTGACGGGACGCAGTGCCGCTTTCCGTGCCGCTTTCGGGTGCCGCTTCCAGCAGGGTCACGCCGAGGTAGAACCGGCGCCCGTTGCTGCGGTGCGGCTGAACGTCGTACCGGGTGCGCAGCTCGCGCCCGAACATCTGCGACGAGATCGGGCGCTCGCCTTCCTCGGCACACCAGGATTCGTAGGCGGCCCGCACGTCCCCGACGCTGGCGCGCACCAGCGCGCCGCCCCCGATGTGCAGCCGGTCGTCTGCGAACCTCGCGAGGTGATCCTCTTCGGCGGCGTAGTCGGCGGTCGCCGCACGCACGCTGTCGGGGTCACGCAGCCCGTGAGCGAGCGCGTCGATAGCGCCCGCGATGATCCACGCGAGGATGCCCGGCCCCTCCTGCTCGACCAATCGGTCGGCGAGACCTTCCTCGCGCTGCTCTTCGGGCACGGTGCGGGTGAACGGCACCAGGCGCAGACGCCGCCAGAACGACACCCCGCCCGCCTTGACGCTGGGCTGGTGATTGCCCATCAGCCACAGCGTGTGGGACGGCACGAACTCGAAGTGGTTCTTGTGCAGGAACCTCGCGGTCAGCTCATCGCCACCCGTCAAAAGCTTGATCTTGGCCTCGTCGAACCGGTCGGCCTGGTTGACCTCGCTACAGATGACGAACCTCATGCCGTCGAGGCGGGCGACTTCGGTCTCGTGCTGCTCGCGCCCGGACATGAGGAACCCGGCGGGGGCGGTACCCGCGTATGTCCCAAGTAGCCGCTTGACGACATCCATGAACACGCTCTTGCCGTTGCCGCCGGACCCGTGCAGGAACGGCAGCACATGGTGAGTCACGCGGCCCGTCGCCGAGTACCCGACCAGGCGTTGCACGTACCCGGCGAGCGCCGGGTCGCCGCCGAACGTGTCGGCGAGGAACCGCGACCAGCGCTCGACTGGGTGCCCGGGGTCGGGGGTGACGAGCGCGGACCGGGTGTGCAGCTCGCCCGGGTCAGACGGCCGGAGCGCTCCGGTACGAAGGTCGACCGTGCCGCCCGGGGTGCACAGCGCGAACGGGTCACCGTCGAGCAGCGCGGCCGGGGCGACGACACGGCGGTCGGTGCGGGCGAGGGCGACCATCGCCTCAAGGGCCGAGCGGCCCAGCGACCGGGAACGGTGCTTGCGGGCCGCATCGTCGTCGGCAGGCATAGCCCGCACGATCCGCCGGGCGTGCTCGATCACCGTCCCGGCGGTGTCCCATACCCAGCGCGCCCCGTCCCACGTGAGCCAGAGCCCGCGCTCGGGGACGTAGCGCACCCGGTCGCCGATCGCGTCGACCAGCAGCACGGCGTTACCGTCGTCGCTGTAGGACACGGGCAGCGCCGCCGCCGGTCCGGGGTCCGGCTCAGGATCGGGGAGAGCACGGGCGGCGGTGCCGTCGACCAGGGCGAGGCGTCGCTCGACCGGCGCGGCCGACGCCGCTTCGGTCGAGGGGGCCGCCCTCGGCGGCGGGTTCTCGGGGCTGGCGCGGGGCGCCGGGACACGGACACCCCGGGTGCCCCGGATCGCGGCGAGCACCGTGCCCGGCAGCGCGAGCGCGGCGCGGGATGCCCCGGCGGTACCAGCGGCGGCGGCGGCGAGGTCGCGGGCTGCGGCCTGCTCGTCGCCGTGGTGGTGCAGGTGAGCCCAGACTCGGCCCATCGTGAGGCGCTGCCCCGGGCCGGAGGGGAGCCCGGCGGCGTCGGAGTGCACAACCAGGCTGGGTACTCCGTTGATGTTTGCCCGCGCCGAGTACGCCGAGGACGAGTCGCCGGGCCGCTTCCACAGCTCGGCCCCGGTGCGCTCGTGAGCTACCAGGGTCCAGCCCTCGGGGGCGAGAATGTCGGCCCACGTGGCGTGCTCGGCGAGCGCGTCGAACGGGCCGGACCCTCCGGGCGACTTGAACCGGGAGGCGACATCCCGCGACCGGGGTGCGGCCGGAGCGGCCACAGGCGGCGTTGCCGTGGGCAGCTCGATCGCGGCGGCGGCGTCGAGCAGCTCGCCGAGCGTGAACGAGGCGCCTTCCGCCTCGATGATCCGGCACGGGCGGGGGTCGCTCGTCTTGCGGTTGACCGAGCCCGGCAAGCGCAGCACCCTCGCCAGGTCACCGACGCCGGTGCCGTAATGCCAGCCGAGCCGGGTCGCGCTCGCCCCGATGATGTGTTGCCACTTCGCCGACAGCGCCGCGAGCTGGTCGAGGTCGCCGTCGATGACGTGCGGGGTAGTGAGGTACCAGATCGGGTAGAGCCCGCCCCCGCTGTGAATCCACAGTGAAGGGTCAGGGAGTCCCGACGTGGTGATGATCGAGCGGGCGGCGGCCTCGGTCGGCGGGAGCGGCAGCGAGCCGGGCGGCATCTTGTGGCCGGGGCCGTCGATGTCGAGGTCTGCCCACAGCGCCGGGAGCGCGGCGGACAGGTTCGCCCCTCCCCGTTCGCCCCGGGCGGGGGCTCGGGTGATGGTGGTCATCCGGACGTACACCCCGGCGCGGCCTTCGGCGTCGAGCTGTTGCGCGTAGGCGGCGGCCTGGTCGAGCTGGTCGACGGCGAAGGATCGTCCGGCCCATGCGTCGGTGCCGGAGATCGCTACCCGCCCCGGTGAGTCGCCATGTAGCAGCGCGAGCCAGTTCTCAACCTCTTCGCGGTCGAACAAGGCGGGTGCTCCTTTCACTGATGGAGTTGTGGTGTGTGACCACCCGGCGGGTGATCCACTCGGCGACCGGCACGGCGACCGCGTTACCGAGCTGCGAGATCCGGGGCACATCCCCCTGGGGACGGCCGTGCGATGTGGAGGTCCAGCCGTCCGGGAAGCCCTGTAGCCGCTCGTACTCCAGCGGGACCAGGCGGCGGACGGCGGACGGACCGGCGGTGCGGATGTGACCAGCCAAGACGTATTGATCGTTCACGCCCGCCGTGCCGTGCCCGCGCGGGCTGCGGCTGGTCTGGAGCGGGCCGACGACTACGGGCTCTCGGTCGCTGCGAGCAGGGCCAGCGCCGCGCGAAGGTCCGGCGGCAGTCGGCGGCCCCGGCGGTCGATGCGGCGCAGGATGCCCTGAGCTGCTTTCGGGCTCAAGTAGTACTGCGGCGGGATCTCCGTCGCCGCGATGGCCGAGAAGGAAGACGCGGCGGCGTCGCTGGGGTACTCCGAAGAACTGAGCGTCGAGTACCCGCCAGCACACGCGATACCCGAGGTCGGCCAGCGTCCCGAGGACGGCGCCCATGTCGCGCCCGCCGCCGGATGTGAGCAGCCCGACGACGTTCTCGGCGAGCAGCCAGGCGGGGCGCAGCTCGTCGACGAGCCGGGCGAACTCGAAGAACAACCCGCTTCGGGCGCCGTCGAGCCCGGCGCGGTTACCGGCGGTGGAGAGGTCTTGGCAGGGCCAACCGGCGGTGACGAGCAGGTCGTCAGCCCCGGCAGGGAGAGCTGCCCGGAGATCATGTGCAGTTACCTCGCGGATGTCGCCGAGCACAGGCAGCTCGGGGAAGCGGTCAGACAGCACGCCCCGCGCGGCTTCGTCGATCTCGACGGCGGCGCCAGGGGCGCACCCGGCGCGGGCGGCGGCGAGATCGAACCCGCCGACGCCCGCGAACAGGCTCACGTGATGCAGCGCCACGGCTAGCCCTGAGCGGCGAGCTTCTCGTACAGCGCCCGCTGTTCCGGGCCGAGCTGGTCGAGCAGCGCGGCAGGCACGGCGGCCGGTGCCGGGGCGGGCGTCGCCACCGGGGCCGGGCTGGCGCTCGCGGCCGGGGCGGTGAACCTCGGGTGCGCGGCGATCCACGCCTCGGCCCGAGCGACCGCGGCCGGGTCGCTCGTGGCGTCGTGCAGCTCGTACGGGGGCTTGCCAGTGGCGCCGGGCTTGAGGCTGCCCTGAGCCATGCGCGCGAGGATCGTCTCGCCCACCTGGCGCTTGAGGCTGCCAACCAGGCGCCCGCCGAACCACAGCACGTCGTCGTACTGGCTGCCCGGCTGCCCGGTGTTCGGGTCGGCGGCGTCGAGGTCAACCACGCTGACCCTTACGGCGTCCTTGTCCCCGAACGCGGTGGTGATCTGCTCGACGTACTCGCTCGGACGCACGATCAGCAGGTGGCCGAGTACATCGCGCTCGGCGAGCTTGTCACCGCCGCTGGCGGCGGGTGCTGCGAAAGTCATGAGTGGTTCCTCTGTTCAGTTGTTGTGGAGTTGTCCGGCCACAGTGGCCGGTCGTGCGTGCTGCGGAACCCGGCTATGCCGTTGCCGCTCCGGGGCATCCGGCCGCATCGGCGGGACCACCAGGGCGCCAGAACGGGCACCAGGTGCAGCCCGCGCCGGGCTCGGCGGGCAGCGCCGCCGGGTCGAGCAGCCGGGACAGCTCGGCGACTCCGGCGAGGCGGGCGAGAGCGTCGGCGGCGAGCGCGTCGTCGTAGTCCTCAGACCACACGTGCAGCCCGTCGAGGAACCCCGACCGGGGGTAGCAGGCCAGAGCCACGCGGCGCACGTCGTGCCCGGCGCGCGCGAGACCGTAGCCGTACAAGTGGATCTGCGTCCTGTACTGCTGCCCCGGCCCGTCGCGCTTGATGCTCTTGAGGCTGTCGGCGCCGAGCACCTTGTGATCAATCACGGTGCCCGAGGCGGTGTCGAACAGGTCGGCGGTGCCGCTCATGGTCGGCGTGACCGCGACGCGCTGCTCGACGAGCCACCGGTCGCGGCCCTCGCGCCGGTTGTGCTGGGCGAAAGCATCAGCGAGCCAGGCGTGTACCGCCGTGCCGACGATCGCGGGCCAGGGGTCCGAGCTGGCGTTCACGTGCTCGGTGCCCGCCAGCTCGTACCCGACGCGCCGGGCGCACGGGTGTCCCGCGCTGCTCGGCCCTATGGTGCGCTGCCGCGACCGGGGTGCCCCGGCGGAGGCGGCACGCACAACCCCCTTGATCGCCGTGCCGAGCGGATCGGCCCCGGCGGGCGCAGAGAACAAGCTCACTCGATCGCCTCGCCCTCGACGAGCGAGAACCGGCGGCGGGTGGTCGTCGCGGTGCACTGCTCGACCAGATTCGCCGGGCTCAGAAGCCGTAGCTTCTGCATGTCGACCCGGCGCTCGGTGTAGCTGGTGTGCCGCACGACCGGGCGCCCGGCGATAGTCCCGACATCGGCGTCGGCGAGCCGTGCCTCGATCACGCGGCGCAGCTCAGCGGCAGCACTCGTCCACCGATCGGCCTCGGCCCGGAACCGCCGGTAGGCGTCGATCGTGCCCGCGAGGTCGTCGAGGGCAACCGGTTCGGTGGTCACAGGGTCACCGCCGTTCCGAGGTCGGTGAGGACCAGCGACCGGGACCGGCCGTAGGCGCGGCGCAGGTAGCCGCTGTTCGCCAGGCGCCGGAGGTGGTAATCGGCGGTCGTCGCGCTCAGCCCGGTCGCCGAGGCGATCTCTCGCAGGCTGGGCGGGTACCCGTGCTCACGGGTGTACCCGGCGATGCTGGCGAGCACCTCCCGGCGGGTGTCGGTAAGCACCTCGATCACAGTGCCTCCAATCTCAGTATTCAGTTATCGCGTACTCAAAGTGACTACACGGGGCGCGCGGCGGGGTTCCGCCGCGTTGCGCGCACCCCGGCCCGGCGTGAGCGGGCTGCCGACCAGGAGTCAGGCGGGGGCGGCCCGCTGGCGAGGCGGGCTGGTAGTGCTTGCACTGATGGAGTTCTCAAAGGTCAAGCGCCCTTGCGGCACACCTCGAACCTATGTGCGACCCGGGGCAGCGTCAACACTTTAAGATCAAGTCCGCCCGGACTCAGACTGAAAGGCTTAGTGCGGCTGTTCGAGATGCGGGTCACTGTGTTGATGCAACAACCCTGTAGAAAGACATGTGCGCGGGAGAGCGACCCGTGTGTCACGGAAGGACACTGAACAGCAATGCTGACCTGGGAAAACACGTGCTAACGCTGGCCGGGCTGATCACGGAGCAGCACGGGCGCATCACACACGAGGCGCTAGCGGCGGCGGTCGGGCTCGATGCGGGCGGGCTGCGCAAGCTCCGCGACGGCGTGAACACGGAGTTTCCGTTTCCGGCGACACTGCGCGAACTCGCCGCCGCGCTCGGGGTCACCCAGCTCGGCGCGGTCCAGGCTGCGGCGCAGGGCCTCGGCATCGACATGGGCCTCAGCGAGACGCCCCGGCGCACATTCGCCGCCGACCTCCCGCCGGAGACCGACGAGATACCCGGCCCGCTGCTCGACACCATCCTCGATCTGACATGGGGGCTCGTCGACCTGGCGCTCGGCGTGCAGCGCTACGAGGTACCCCCTCAGCCAGCCCCCGCCACCCTGACCGGCCCGACCCTCGCGGGACTGATCGGGGCGCACCGGGGCGAGCGGTCCCTCGCCGAGCTGGCGCGCGACGTGGGGGTCAAGTCACCCACCACCGTGCAAAGACTGGCGAAGGGGGAAAACTCAGAGTTTCCGCGCGTCGCCACGATCCACGGTCTCGCCCGCGCCCTCGGCGTCACACCCGGCGAAGTCGTGCTCGCCACCGCGGCGGGGCTCGGGTTCCGGATGGACGGGGCGGCGGCGCTGTCCTTCTTCGCCCACCGGATACCGCCCGAGGCTGACGAGCTGCCCGAGCCCAGCAAAGAAGCGATCCACTCAGCGGTGCGCGCGGCACTGGCGATCATCTACGCCACCGAGGCGCCACCCCAAACCGACAACATTATTTCCATAGTGGGCAAACGCCGGAAATAACAAGTGCGCCCGGGTTCACCCTGTGTGATCATGTACCGCCATCGTCTCTTCGGTCACAAGTTGACTCGTCACGTTTCCAGGGTCTATCTCACACGGCGGGATCGGAGAGGCTGGGCTTGAGTCTCGTATGATCGGGGCTCCTCTCGAACGCCTGTTCGAGCAGTACGGGGCCGGGGCGGTGTGTGCTCGCGCTGCCCCGGGAGTGGAGGAAGAACCGGAATGGAGCTGTTCACCAACACCTACGACCCAGTAGCCGCTAACGCGATCCGGCTGCGGCCCATCATCTTCGTGCCCGGAATGCCGTCATGGCGGTCGGCCCGGTACAGCCCCCAGCACGGCGGCTACCTGGTGCCCGACACCGTGAACACGGCCGGGCTGCGCTCGTCGCTGGCTATCGCGGACGCACGCGCCGAGCACTCCGGCAGCGCGGGCGCCCTCGGGGCGCGGTGCCCGGAGCGGGCCGCCTCGGCGCGGCTGATCGCCCTTGAGGATCTCGCCGCCGCGATGGTCGCCGCTGACGGCGGAGTCGAGGGCGCGGCGTTCCTGCTCGGCGTTGAACGCGACATGCTCGTCGTACGGCTGGACACGCTCGGCACCCGCGAGCGGCGCCACTTCGAACAGCTCACCACGGAATGCAGGCGCGACCGCGGGGGCCGCGTCCTGCTACTCCGGACCCGGTTAGAACTCGCCTCGGCCACGTGGTGCCACGTGTCCTAACATGAATCGGCCCCGGGTGACTGAGACTCATCCGGGGCCTTCTCCATTCAGGACTGACTACGCCGCGCGCCGCCGGGACTCGGCCCCGGGCCGCCGGGTGTCCAGCTCGACCACATCGGCGCCCTGACCCGCCACGCCCGGCGCGTCGTACATCCGCTGACCGGCAAGCAGCCCCCGCAGCTTGTCGCGGTGGGTGTCGATCCCGATGTACGCCATCGTCGTAGTGATCTGCTTGTGCCCAAGCAGGTGCTGAACCATCACGAGCGCATCGTCGCGCCCGCTGTCGCGCAGCTTCTCGTACAGCGCACGGGCCGCCGACCGGCGCATGGTGTGCCCGCCGACCCAATCCAGCTCAGGACCGGAGTAGCCCACAGCTTCCGCCGCGTGCTTGACCGCCTTACCGATTCCCGCCCGCCCAAACGGCTGCTCCGGGTCGATCGGCCAGTCAGGCACCATCCGGATAGCCCCCGGCGCTGCGCGCAGCCCACGGCGCAGCCCAGGCGATCCCATCACCAGCCGCGCCGGGAGCAGGTACCAGCCCGGCAGCAGCTTCGTCCGGCCCGTCACCTTCTTGTACCACTGGAAGTAGGCGACCAGCTCGTCACGCAGCTCAAGGCACATCGGCATCGTGAGCCGCTGGTGGGTCTTCTCTACAAGCAGGTCGATCTCAAGCCGCGCGAAATCAACGCTGTCGACCGTGAGCATCGCGGCCTCAACGGGGCGGCACCCCAGGTAAGCCCCGATCGCGCAAGCCATCCGCTCAACCGGGTGACGCGCCCCGGCGGCGTCGAGCATCTCGCCGAAGCGGACCGCCGGAATCTGGAGCATCTTCCGGCTAGGCGTCTTCTTGGAGTACTTGAGTTCGGCGACCGGGTTGAAGCTCGGCGAGATGTACGACCGAGACGACCGCATCCACTCCAGGAACCCGGCGAGGTGCGCCCGGTCGTTGTTCAGGCTGCGCTGCGTCTTGCCCTTACGCCGCCCGCCGAGGTGCGTGTCGCCGTGTTCGAGATCCTGCAAGCACAAGTCAATGTGCCTCACCGACAGGTCGGTCGAGCTGATGTTCGCCGCGACGGCCAGCAGCCGCGCGAGGGTGGTGCGGCGCTGGCGCTGCGTCGACTTGGCGAGCCGAGAGAACAGGCTCGAAGCCTGGTACTCGGTGATGGCCTCGGCGAGGGGGATGGAGTAGATCATGGGCACTGCCCTCCGGGTGATGTACTCCCGCGCCATGCTGGCCCCCGCTTCACTATTCAGTTGGACACTCACTCACCTCACACTACATCTAGTGCGGATGTTCTAGATCATCACTAGATCTAGTAGTGAGTGAGTGTGTGGAAAACCCCGACACCTGTGGATAACCCGCAACTCACGGACCTGCGGAAACACACCCAACGTGCACCGACACAAGCCCGCACGCCGAATCAGAACTGCTGCCAGCAGCCTTCTCTCCACACCAGCAGCGCGTCACTCAGCAGGTTCTCGTCGCCGGCGAAGAAGACCCGGTCCACGGTCCGCCGCGCCTTGTCCAGCCCTGCGGCCGACGCGCTGCCCGTCACGACAACAACATCCCTAGCGGGTACACCCACGATCAATTCACCCGAAACCGACGCACCCAGCTGTTCCCACAGCGCGTCCCCGGCCGCCAGCAGGCTGGATTCCATCCCGTCGAAGGACAGCATGAACGCGTGCGGCCCGCCGTGCAGCCGCACCCGCCCCAGCTGGGCAGCCAGGTTGCTGGTGGCCTGTTCGCGCAGCATGCAGCGGCCGAGGCCGAGCGTGGAGAGGTCCGCCGTCGTGACCAGGCGTTCCCCGTATGGCGGCCCGAAGGTGTACGCGAGGGTCAGCCCTGCCGCGAAGTCGTCCGTGACGATGTCCCCTGGCTCGCCGTCCCGGGGCCGGATCAGGGGAAGAAATGTGGTGTGGGTCACCTGCACTGGCCGAACCTATCCGGCGATTTGCCCCTTCAGCAATCAGCCGACCAGACCGGTTTCTTCCCCTTACTCTCAGGCTGTAACCTTCCCTCGTTGCGCCTGTAGCTCAGTGGATAGAGCGCCCGCCTTCTAAGCGGTTGGTCGTAGGTTCGAGCCCTACCAGGCGCGCCGGAGTGCCAGTCCGTGTCCTGCCCCGCCGAGAGAACCCCCTGTCCCCGGCCGCCGTCTGCTCGCCGTCCAGGAGTCCCAGACCACATCCGGTACCCGCGGAGCGACCGCCTCACCTCCGGCGGGGCATTCTGGGAACCGGCCTGTGTTCGCACCGCTCAGCCCCAGATCGAGGATTCTGATGGATCTCGCAGAGCTCGCCAGTTCCGCCTGGCGGGAGGTTGCCGCGTGGCTGGCCGCGTACGCGCCGGAGACGCTGGCCGGGGTGCGCCCCGCGGCTTCTGAGGCCGATCTGGCTGCCGTGGAGGCGGCGCTGGGTGTTCCGCTCTCCCCTGACATGACGGCGCTCTGGCGGGCCACCAGCGGCCTGCCGGCCCCTTCGTCTCTCCCGACTCCGCTGATCCCCGCCTGTTACCACCTCCTGAGCCCTCAGGAGGCGCTGGCCAGCTGGCAGCTGGGTAACCAGCTGGTCCGTTCCGGCGCCTCCCGTACGCCTCGCGAGCTGGAGACCGCGATCGCTTCCCAGTGCCGTCTCCCGGCCGGTTCTCCCGGCTCGACGTGGTTGCCGGCCTGGCTGCCGATCGCCGAGGACCGCTCGGGCAACGGCCTGTTCCTCGACTTGCGTCCTGGCCCGGCCCGCGGCTGCGTCCGCCGGTACAGCGTCGGCTACTGGCCGGAGTCCTCCGCCCCGGCCTGGCCTGGCGTCGCCGTCATGCTCACGGCCATCGCCGGGTCTCTGGCTGTACCGGTCCCCGCAACGTAGATCAACTCCTCCGGGTAACGGCTGGCGAACACCCGCGGGTCCCGGCTGCCGATCAGGCAGAATGATCTCCATGAGCCAGCCCATGACCCTGCCCGAGCTGCGGGCCGCGCTTGACGCGGTGCTGCCGGGAGTTCGCAAGGACCTGGAAGACCTCGCCCGGATTCCGAGTGTGGCCTTCCCTGGTTTCGATCACGGCCATGTCCAGCGTTCCGCTGACGCGACGGCCGCGCTGCTGCGCGCCGAGGGCATGGAGGTGGAGATCGTCCAGGTGGGCGAAGGCCAGCCTGCGGTGATCGGCCGGATTCCGGCTCCGCCCGGCGCGCCGACCGTCCTGCTGTACGCGCACCACGACGTCCAGCCCGCCGGTGACCCGTCCTCCTGGGACCAGGATGACCCGTTCGAGCCGGTGGAGCGGGATGGCCGCCTGTACGGCCGGGGTGTCGCCGACGACAAGGCCGGCATCATGGCGCACGTCGCCGCGCTGCGCGCCCACGGTTCGCGGCTGCCGGTGGGTGTGACGGTCTTCGTCGAGGGCGAGGAGGAGTACGGCTCGGCGACGTTCGACGAGCTGATCGAGCTGCACAAGGACAAGCTGGCCGCCGACGTGATCGTGATCGCGGACTCGGCGAACTGGGCGGTCGGCGCCCCGGCCCTGACCACGTCCCTGCGCGGCATCGTGAACGCGTTCGTCGAGGTCAGTACCCTGTCGCACGCTGTCCACAGTGGCATGTTCGGTGGCGCGAGCCCCGACGCGCTGACTGCTCTCTGCCGGCTCCTCGCCACTCTCCACGACGAGAACGGTGACGTCGCCATCGAGGGCCTGTCGCGTACCAGCGCCGGTGTGCCCGACGACTACCCGTCTGACCGGTTCCGCAGCGAGGCCGGTGTCCTGGACGGCGTGGACCTGATCGGCTCGGACCGGATCGTCGACCGGATCTGGACGAAGCCGTCGGCCACCGTCCTGGGTATCGACGCGCCTGGTGCCGAGGAGTCCGCGAACGCGCTCCAGCCTTCGGCCCGCGCGAAGGTCAGTATCCGGATCGGCCCGGGCGACCGTCAGGAGGGCGCGTTCGAGCTGCTGAAGAAGCACCTGGAGTCGCGGGCCCCGTGGGGCGCGCAGGTCAGGGTGACGCTGGACCACAGCGGTAACCCGTGTGTGATCGACCCCTCGGGCCCCGGTTACGAGGCGGCCCGGGACGCGCTGCGTGCCGCGTGGGACGGTGCCGAGCCGGTGAACATCGGCATCGGCGGGTCCATCCCGTTCATCGCCACGTTCCAGGCGGCGTTCCCGGAGGCCACGATCCTGGTGACCGGGATCGAGGATCCGGACTCGCGGGCGCACGGGCCGAACGAGAGCCTGCACCTGGCCGAGTTCGCGAAGGCCTGCCTGGCCGAGGCCCTGCTGCTGTCCAACCTGGCTGCCGGCGGTAAGTAACTGCACGTCGGAGGGCCGGGACGCACCACGCGTCCCGGCCCTCTCCCATCGGGGGCCTAGTCCCGCTCGTACACCTTCCGGAACTGGTCCTTGACGGAGATCTTCCCGTCCCTGATCAGGTAGACGTCCACTCCCCGGCGGAAGATCTCGCCGGTGGCGGTGGCCAGTGCCCAGCCGCCGAGGACGTGGTCGCCGAGGCCGACCGGGTCGTCGAGGATCAGTTCGATGCCGCCGAGGTCCGCGGTGATCTCCGCGGCCATCGCCTTGCCGACTTCTTCCTTGCCTTCGTATGTGGGGCCGACAGCCGGTGCGTACACCACGTCGTCGGTGAGGCAGTCCAGCACGGCGTCGACGTCCTGGCGCAGCCACGCGGCCAGGAAGTCGGTCACTACCTGTGAGCTCATGCCGCCATTATTTCAGTGACCTTGGCAACGATAAGGTCACGGCAGCGTGTCAGAACGCGCGCTCCACTGTCGAGCCGCGACTCTTCCCCTCATGGTTATGGGTCCTACTCACGCGTTGTCCGGTGCTGCGGCGTGGCTCGCTGGTTCGTGGGCGCTGGCGCAGTTCGCGAATGTCCATCAGCGACCTGCGGAAATCGTTGTGGGGGCTGCGGTGTGCGCGGGTGCGGCACTACTGCCCGATTTGGACTGTTCGGGCAGGGTCACCGCGAACAAGGGCGGCGCGACGGTCGCCCGCACGTTCGGCATCGTCTCGCTCTTCCTCGCCGAGTGCGTCGAGAAGTTCGCGCTGGCCGTCTACATGGTCACCCGCATGAAACACGACCCGAAACGCAAGAACGGTCACCGTACGCTCACCCACACCTGGGTGTTCAACGTGGCCCTCGGCGGTGGCGTGGCGTGGGCGGCCGGGCACTGGGGCAAGCCGTTCGTCATCGGCCTCCTCTTCTTCACCTTCGGGCTCGCGATCCGCGGCCTGCTGGCCGAGTGGGCCAAGGAACGCGGCTGGATCGTCGTGACGGTCCTGTCCGGTGCCGCCGCGTACGGCGGCTGGCTGTGGCTGCCCGCCGACCGGGGTTTCCCGTTGCTGGGCCTGGCGATCGGGGCCGGCGGGGTCATCCACACCTGGGGCGACATGATCACGAAGGCCGGCTGCCCGGTGCTGTGGCCGCTGCCCCTGGCCGGGCGGGCCTGGCGGGAGATCGGCGTGCCGGACTTCATGGCCGTGAAGGTCGGCGGCGGCTTCGAGGTGAAGGGCCTGCGGCCGTTCTTCCTGGTCACGTCCACGGTCGCGGCAATCGCGCTAGCCGTACCCGAGGTCACCAAGTACCTGCCATGATGGTGCCTATGGTGTGGGTGAAGGACATCCTCGGTGACGAGTACGAGGCGCGGACGCTCGATCTGCCGGCCGACGACCAGGGCAAGCCGGTCGCGACGCTGATCCGGCGCCGGACGACGCCGACGGACCGCGCCGTGCTGTACGTGCACGGGTACAACGACTACTTCTTCCAGACGCACCTGGCTGACTTCTTCACCGGCCTCGGGTACACCTTCTACGCCATCGACCTGCGCCGCTACGGCCGGAGCCTGCGCGAGGGCGAGGTCCCGTCGATGGTCACGAAGATCTCGTACTACTTCCAGGAGCTCGACGCCGCCGCCCGCATCATCCGCGAGGAGGACGGCCACAGCACCCTGGTCATCAACGCCCACTCCACCGGCGGCCTGACGACGTCGATGTGGGCGCACCGGATCCGGGGCACGCGCACCATCAGCGGCCTCACGCTCAACAGCCCGTTCCTCGACATCAACGCGAACTGGTTCCTGCGCCGCGTCGCCCCGGTCCTCCTCGCCCCGGTCGCCAAGCGTGACCCGCTGCGTGTCGTGCCGGCCGGGCTCGGTGGCGTGTACGGCGACAGCGTGCACGGCAGCCGTAAGGGCGAGTGGTGGTTCGACACGGCGTGGAAGCCGATCGAGGGCATCCCGACCCGGCTGGGCTGGCTGCTGGCCGTCGCGGACGCGCAGCGCCGCCTCCGCCAGGGCCTCGACATCGACGTTCCCGTCCTCGTCACGGCGTCGACGGAGAGCTACTTCCGTCCACAGTGGCACGATGACGCCCGCCGTACGGACTCCGTCCTCAACGTCGAGCAGATCGCGCAGTGGGCGCCGAAGCTCGGCAGGGACGTCACCCTGGAGCGCATCCCGGACGGCATGCACGACCTGACGCTGTCGGGCGAGCACGCCCGCGAGGCGTACTTCCGTTCCCTCAAGTCCTGGCTCGGCAAGCACGTCCAGTAACGGCCGTGCTCGTCCAGTAGCGACGGAGTCATAACGGAAGGTAATCGCAGGGAGAGTAACCCTCGCGTTTTCCTGCAGTTATACCGGGTGACCCTCGCGTCGTAGCCATCACGCTGGGTTGCATCGTCCCGATCCGCAGGTAACGTGGATCGGCGTCCGGACGTTAGCCGCCCATCCCTGGGTGGCGCCGGACAGGCCGCTGAGTCGCCATGACCGGTGAGCCGGGGACCCATCGCGGAGGGTGAGACTCCTTCCGCCGGGGTGAATCCGCACACGTGTGCCGCAGGCCACGATCGCGGTAGGGCGCGCCACTTCCCGTCCGAACCCGTCAGCTAACCCGGTAGGCGGAGCGCTGCCCGTTCCTTGTGCGGGCAGACGAGTGGAAGAGGGGCTCCCTCCTTGGCACCACATTCCGTGCCGAGGCTGCTGCGCGCCGTGCTCACCCTCGCGGGTGTGTCCGCGCTTGCCGTCTCGGTTCCCGTCGCTGCGCACGCCGACCCGGCCACCAGCACCGATCTCCAGGCGAAGATCGACCAGAACACCCGTGACCTGGCCCAGGCCGTGAAGGACTTCGACCTGGCCCGCGCCGAGCTCACCGGCACGAAGGTGATCGCCGACACTGTCGCGGCGAAGCTCAGCCCGCTGGACCTCCCGGCCCCGCCGCGCGCGTCCTCCCTGATCGACCAGGTCACCCCGGGCAACCGGATGCCGCTCGCCGACAGCGTCCGCGACATGACCGAGGCCCGTACCGAGCTGGCGGCGGAGAAGTCCCGCCTGGAGGGCCTGATCGCCACGCAGATGCAGCGTGAGCAGGAACTCGGCACGAAGAAGTCCGGCCTGGAAGCCACAGCCAGGCAGCTGAAGGCTGAGAAGGACGCAGCGGCGGAGCGTACCGCCGAGCAGCAGCGTCAGCAGCAGACGGCTTCCCGTTCGTCGAGCACGCCGCGCACCACCAGCGCGCAGCCCAGCAACGTGACCCCGCCGTCGGTTTCCGGCAAGGCAGGCGTCGCGGTGCAGTTCGCCTACGCACAGCTCGGCAAGCCCTACGTCTTCGGCGCGGCAGGCCCCGGCTCCTACGACTGCTCCGGCCTGACGATGGCCGCGTGGGGCGCCGCTGGTGTCGGCATCGGCGGGCACCAGACCAACGCGCAGTGGGCCGCGACGACGCGGATCAGCCGCTCGCAGCTCCAGCCCGGCGACCTGGTCTTCATGTACGGCCTCGGCCACGTGGGCATCTACGTGGGCAGTAACCAGGTCATCCACGCCCCGCAGCCGGGCGAGTCGGTGAAGATCACGTCGATCGACGCCTTCGGTTCCTACGACGGTGCGGGCCGCGTGCGCGCATAAAAACCAAACCCCCTTTTTCTGGTACCAGCAAGGAAAAGCGCCCACCATGCACACAGCGTGATGGGCGCTTTTCCTTGCGTAGTAGGCATTTCCGGGGCTGGCCCGGGGCTGTGTGGTGCGGGTAACGTTGGCCGGGCTTGTCTCCCTCAGGAAGGTTCGCGCTGCGTGACTCCCGTCCGACGAAAGCCGTTCCGCCTCCTCGCCGCGGCCCTGCTGGCCGCAGCCCTCACCGTCTCCCTCGGCCCCGGTGCGGCGTACGCGGAGCCGACGCCCGCCGAGATCGCCAAGCAGATCGACGAGCAGGCCGAGAAACTCGAGAAGGTCATCGAGGACTACAACAAGGTCGGCGAGCAGCTCAAGGTGACCAGGGCTAAGGCAGCCCAGCTCAACGAGCAGCTCAAGCCGATGCAGGACAAAGTGGACGCGGCCCGGCAGCGGATCGGGATCGTCGCCGCCAACGCGTACAAGGGCGGCAACATCTCCTCCACGAGCGCCATGCTCGCCGCGAGCTCCCCGAAGGTGATGGTCGAGCAGCTCACCATGCTCGACCAGTTCGCAGCGGGCCAGCGCCGCGACATCGAGGCGTACACGAAGCTCAAGGCCCAGTACGACGGGGAGAAGAGCAAGCTGGACCTGGTCCTCGGCGAGCAGACCAAGCAGGAACAGGACCTGGCCGCCCAGAAGACGAAGATCCAGGAAGACATCAAGAAGCTCGAGGAGCAGAAGAAGAAGGCCGGCGTCACCAACCCGCCGCAGCCTCCGGCTCCCCCGGCGCCCCACCTGCCCGGCCCGGCAGGCAAGGCCGTCGACTTCGCGTACGGGGTGATCGGCAAACCGTACATCTTCGGCGCCGAGGGCCCCAACGGCTACGACTGCTCCGGCCTGACCCTGGCAGCCTGGCACGCCGGTGGCGCCTCGCTGCCGCACAACGCCGCCATGCAGTACAGCCAGACGTCCCGGATCGGCCGTGGCGACCTGATGCCCGGCGACCTGGTCTTCTCCAACGGCCTCGGGCACGTGGCGATCTACATCGGCAACGACCAGGTCATCCACGCCCCGCAGCCCGGCCAGAACGTCAAGATCGCCAGCATCACGCAAATCGGCGGCCTGTACGGGTACGGCAGGGTCAGGATCTAGGCGAGAGCAAAGAGAAACCCCGGCGGGATCACCCGCCGGGGTTTCTCGTTTGTGTGCTTACGCCGCTACCGAGGACATGCCCTCCGACTTGGCCAGCTCGCGGAGGCGGCCCAGGGCCTGGATCTCGAGCTGGCGGATGCGCTCCCTGGACAGGGAGAACCGCTGCGCCACCTCGGTCAGGGAGTGCTCCCGGCCGTCCTCCAGGCCGTAGCGGGCCCGGACGATGCCAGCCGAACGGTCGTCGAGGTGCCGGATCATCGTGTCGATCCGCTCGCGCTCCAGGCCGGCCAGGACGATGTCCTCGGGGCTGGGCGCGTCGGAGTCGGACACCAGGTCCCCGAGGCTGGTGTCGCCGTCGTCGCCGACCGGCGTGTCCAGGGAGACGGTGTCCTGCGACCAGCGCTTGAGCTCGTTGACCCGCTCCACCGGGACGCCGAGGGCGTTGGCCAGCTGCTCGGGCTCCGGCTCGCCGCCCAGCTCGCGGGTGAGCTGGCGGGCCATGCTGCGCATCCGGTTGACGTCCTCCACGAGGTGGACGGGCAGCCGGACGGTGCGCTCCTGCTGGGCGATGGCCCGGCTGATCGCCTGCCGGATCCACCACGTCGCGTACGTGGAGAACTTGAAGCCCCGCACGTAGTCGAACTTCTCGACCGCGCGGACCAGGCCGGTGTTGCCCTCCTGGATCAGGTCGAGCATCGGCATGCCGCTGCGCACGTACCGGCGGGCGATCGACACCACGAGCCGCAGGTTGGCCTTGATGAACTGGTCCTTGGCCTTCTGGCCCTCGGACACGAGCTGCGACAGGTCAGCCGGGCTGACTCCCTGCGGGACGGCGTCGTCCTCCAGGAGCCGCTCGGCGTACAGCCCGGCCTCGACAGCCTTCGCCAGATCCACTTCTTCTGCCGCGTCGAGGAGGGGCGTCTTGGAAATCTCGTGCAAGTAGACACCGACCAGGTCGCGCTCCTCGGCAACCTCATCAGTCCGCAGAACCCGGGTCTTCTCCACGCGCGCCGAACCTCCCGTGCTTGACGTGTCACTGGAATAACGAGCGACGATGCCCGCCCATTCCGGATGCCAGCCATCCGGCCATGAGACGTAGGTAACTCGCGGCGGTGACGGCGCCACGGGTGACCACATTCAGTGAGACGCCCAGGGGTGGCCCCCAGGTTCCCAGTGTGCAAACGACCACAGGCCGCAACCTGCCGTTTTACACAATTACGCGCGAGATTTAACCGGCAAACTTCGCGATACGGCTGGCTGACGGCGAATCAGGGCCACGCTGCCGAGCACGATCGCGGCTCCCAGGACGATCTGCGGGCTGAGGTCCTCACCGAGAGCGAGCGCACCGAGCGTGACGGCGACGATCGGAGCCAGGTACGTGGTCAGGGATGCGACAGCCGGGCCCTCGTCGACCACGAGCCGGTAGTTCATGACCAGGGCGGCACCGGTACCGGCGGCGCCGAGGGCGAGGAGGGCCGCGACGGAGTCCAGCCGCCACTCGGGAGCCTTCAGCCCGCCGAGGAACGGCAGGGCGACCAGGGTGAGGACCGTGGCGGCGCTCAGCTGGGAGGCCATCATGACGGCCGGCTCGTAGCCCCGGCCGACGAGGTACTTCTCCTGCCAGATGAAGCCGACGCCGTAGAAGGCCGAGGCCGCCAGGCAGGCCACCCCGCCCCAGCTGGCCGCCTGGGAGCTGGACTCCCAGGGCGAGAAGATGATGAGCACCCCGGCGAAACCGAGGACGATCCCGGCGACCCGCAGCCACGTGACCCGCCGGTCCTTACCCGCCAGGTATCCCAGGAGGATCGTCCACAGTGGCGTGGTCGCGTTGGCCACGCCGGCGATGCCCGAGCTGACCTGCTTCTCGCCGACGGCGAAGAGGAGGAAGGGCAGCAGGTTGGCGAGGAGGCCCATCACGCCCATGTGCACCCAGAGCATGGGTTCCCTCGGGAGGCCCTTGCCGCGCAGGGCGAGGACGGCGAGGAGGACGGCAGCGCCCGCGGCCAGCCGGCCGAGGACGATCTGGATCGGCTCGAAGCCCCGGAGCCCGACGGCGATGAACAGGAAACTCGAGCCCCAGATCAAGCCGAGTGCCGCGAGCCTAGCGAGACTTCCACGCTGCATGAGCTGGACAGTATGCCTGAACTGTAAGGGGCACAAGCGGGTTCCGGACCTGATGCCCGGTGATGATCAACACTGCGCCGGGCCCGGTTCCGGCATGCCAGGCGGGTTTCCCTATCGGATTAGTAGGTATATCGGTTACGCTGTGTCGGCCTGGTGTGTTCGCACTGCGTATCCCCCGGAGGTCGGCATGGGCCGGAGCACGATGACCGTGATCGGCGGCGGATGCAGCGGGGCGATCGTCGCCGCGCACCTGCTGCGCACCAGGGACGCCCGGGTCGTGCTGATCGAGCCGGGCCCGCGCCTCGGCCGGGGCCTCGCGTACGGGACGGACGACTCGTGGCACCTGCTCAACTCGCCGGCCT
The DNA here is from genome assembly GCF_000379825.1 of Longispora albida DSM 44784. Classification (GTDB taxonomy): domain Bacteria; phylum Actinomycetota; class Actinomycetes; order Mycobacteriales; family Micromonosporaceae; genus Longispora; species Longispora albida. The sequence continues at coordinate 863,085 of NZ_KB903813.1, read as the reverse complement.
CGGCGATGAGCGCCAGGACCGGCGAGCCGGACGACTTCGTGCGCTGGTGCGGGTGGCAGCGGCTGCCGGGCGCGCCGGGCGGGTTCCTGCCCCGGCGGGCGTACGGCAGGTACGTGGAGGCGACGCTGGAGGACGCCGCCGAGGCGCATCCCGGCCGGCTGGAGATCGTCCACCAGCGGGCGCTGCGGATCGCCGGTGGCGTGGTGGAGCTGGACAACGGGCGGTCGGTACGGTCCGACTGGGTCGGGCTCGCGCTCGGGCACTCCAGGCCCGCGCATCCGGCGGGCGCTCCGGTCGGCTCGCCGCGGTACGTGCCGGATCCGTGGGCCCCGGGCGCGCTGGGCGGTATCAGCCCCGGTGAGCCGGTCGTCCTGCTCGGCACGGGGCTGACGGCTGTGGACGTGGCGCTGAGCCTGAGCAGGCGGGGGCACTACGGCGGGATCCATCTGCTGTCCCGGCACGGGCTGATGCCGAGGGCGCACGTCGTCCCGGCTGCCGTGGTGGATCCGATGCCGCCCCTGCCCGAGGGCGGGCACTCGCTGAGGGAGATCCTGCGGATGACCCGGTCGGCGGCGGAGGAGGCCGGGGACTGGCGGCCGGTCGTCGACGCGCTGCGGCCCCGGATCAACCAGCTGTGGGCGTGGCTGAGCCCGGAGGACCGGGGCCGGTTCCTGCGGCACGTCATGCGGTACTGGGAGGTGCACCGGCACCGGATGGCCCCGGTCGTCGCCCGCGCGGTGGAGCGGCTGCTCGACTCCGGTGACCTGACCGTGACGGCCGGGCAGCTCGCCGGGTCCACAGGGGAGGCCGTGGTGCTCTCGGACGGCAGGGCGATCCCTGCCAGACGGGTCGTCAACTGCACCGGCCCCGGTGCGTACCCGACGTCGCAGCTGATCCGGTCGCTGGTGACCAGCGGGCAGGCCAGGTACGACGCGCTGGGGCTGGGGCTCGATGTGGACGGAGCGGGGATGCTCGTCGGCCGGTCCGGTAAGGCGTCGGCGCGGCTGTGGGCGGTCGGGCCGCTGCGCCGGGGCCGGTGGTGGGAGACCACTGCGGTACCGGAGATCAGGGCGCAGGCCGCCGCCCTGTGACAGGCCCTAGGGTGTTGATCATGGACACCCCCTCCCTGCTGGCCCTGACCGGCGACCACCCGTACCCGCTGATCCGCGGCGGCGGGCTGTTCCTGATCTTCGTGGGGCTCGGCTTCACGCTGGGCTGGCTGTTCCCCCGGCGCTGGGTACCGCTGGCGATCGGGGGCGGGATCGCGGGGATCACCGCCAGCGGGCTGAGCGCCCTGCTGCCCTCGCTCGGCTCGCCTTCCCTTGTCCACATCGGAGCGCTCGCCGCCGCCATCGTGGCCGAGATGGGGCTGATCGCCCTGGTGGTCAACAGGTTCAGGGAGTCCGGTGAGCGGACGCTGATCGGCTGGATCCTGCTCGTGGTCGGCGCGCACTTCGTCCTGATGGGCCTCGCGCACGGGCCGCTGATCGCCCTGCTCGGCGTGCTGGCCACCCTCAACGCGCTCGCGGCCCTGACCGTCACGCGGGTACCGCTGCGGGCGTTCGGGCTGGTGGACGGGCTGCTCAAGCTCGGGTTCGGGCTGTGGATGCTGCTGGAGTACCCGGCTTTCACGTACGGGTTCTAGCGCGAGGTTTGTGACTGTTACAGGTTCGGTCGCATGACATGTCTCACATGACTGTCCACTGTGCACGGACGCTTTTCATGATCAAAGCTTGGGGAGTTCAGACCACCACGATCTGGGGGTAGGAAATCCACATGCGAAAGCTCGCAACCGGCGTCACCGCCTCGCTGTCAGCGGCACTGGCGGTGCTGTCCATGTCCGGGACCGCTACCGCGGCCACGACCTGGACCATCAACCCGAACTGCTCCACCGTCACCGGCCCCGGCGGCCTGTCCTACACCAAGGACGACGGCGCGACGATCAAGCCGACGACGAACGCGGCCACGCCGATCACGTACACGGTGGGCCTCGCGGCCCTGGACACGGCCAACACCCTGGTCGCCGTCCAGGAGAAGACGATCCAGTCGCCGTACTCCACCACGCAGACCGTCTACCGCTCCACCAACGCCGGCTGCACCTGGACCTCCGTGGGCGTGCTGCCCGAGGGCTGGTTCGTCAAGGTGACCGCCGCGAAGGGCGGCCGGGCGTACCTGTGGTCGGACTCCGGCAGCGCCGGCCTGTACCGGATGACCGGCACCACCATCACCCCGCTCACCGACCCGACGCTCGCCGAGCCGACCCCGGACGGCCAGGTCGGCCACGTCGGCCTCGGCGTCGACCCGGCCAACGGGCTGCACGTGCTCCTGGCCGGCTACGACGGCAAGGTGTGGGAGTCGTTCAACGGCGGCAACTCGTGGACGAAGCGCGGCAACGGCCTGCCCGGCCAGTCGTTCTACGACGTGTCGTGGGACCCGAAGAACCTGTACCACGGCGTCGCGGGCCTCGGCACCGTCGGCACGTTCTACACCTACGACGGCGGCCAGACCTGGTCGCAGTGGACCGGCAGCGGCATCGACCTGACCCCGGCCGACCAGTGGGGCGTGAACATCCTGTCGGTCGCGGTGTCCCCGGCTGACGGCAACGTCGTGTACGCCGAGGGCATCGACGTCGGCCAGTACGAGGCGCAGCACCCCTCGCAGGGCCGCCACCTGTGGCGCTCCAACGACGGCGGGCAGACCTGGGCCGCCGTGTTCGACCAGAACGCCGAGGTCACGCTCTACAACGGGAACCCGCTGTTCCCGCACCCGACCGACGCGAACACGCTGTATTTCACCTACGGCACCAACTTCAGCGCCTACGGTTCGGACCTGTACAAGTACAGCCACACCAGCGGCACCGTGACGAAGACGCACAACACCTTCCACGACATCGACGCCGTGGCGTTCAACCCGCTCAACGCGAACACCCTCTACCTGGGCCTGGCCGTCGAGCCGTAAAGAGCACTGAGCAGTAGAGAGCAGTAGGTGGGCAGGGCCGCGGGATGGGAACTCCGCGGCCCTGTCTCATGCCAGGAAGCGCCTGATGTGCTCCGCGTAGAGTTCCGGCTGCTCGATGGGGCTGTGGGCGCTGCGGTCGAGAATGCCGAGGCGGGCGCCGGGCAGCCGGTCGGCGAGGTCGCGGCAGGCGTCCACGCCGATCGCCCGGTCGTAGACGCCGACCACGACGAGGGCCGGCAGGTCGAGCGCCGCCAGGTCGTCGAGCAGGTTGCCGGGACGCGGCTCGCGGAAGACGTCCGTGCCGAAGTCCGGGTCGGACTCGATGCCCAGGCTCGGGATCTTTCCGGCGAAGGACGGGTCGTGCAGGGCGAAGCGGGCGGCCGTCTCGCCGCTCATCTCCCGCCACAGGCCGGCGACCAGCGGGTAGGACAGCTCGCCGGGGAGGTGTTCCAGGGTGGACGCGTGCGCGCGGACCTTCTCGCGGAAGGGTTCGTCGGCCACGGCGTCCATCGCGGCCAGCCTGCCGGAGCAGCGCAGCGGGCCAGCGATCGACGGCGCGCCCAGCGCGAGCCTGCGCACCCGGCCGGGGAACGCCACGGCGTACTCTGCCGCGACCTGCCCGCCGAAGGAGAACCCGGCGAGGTCGATCCGCTCAGCGCCCAGCGCACCCCGCAGCGCCTCCAGGTCAAGAACAAGATCCCGCATCGTGTACCGGCCGGGAGTGCGCTCCGATCGGCCGCACCCGCGCTGGTCGTAGTACACAATGGTCAGTTCCTCGGCCATGAACGGCCCGACGGTGCGCTCCAGCAGGAAGGCGTTCGCACCCGGGCCGCCGTGCACCAGCACGACCGGTGTCGTCGCGTGCTCCGCACCGGCCACCCGGACCCAGTGCTCCACGCCGTTGAGTGTGAGCTTGTGTTCCCCGTTAGTCAGCACGGGCGCAAGGCTATCCGCTTCAGGGCGCCAGCCACGGCCCCGGATCGACGGCCCGGCCGCCGAGGCGGACCTCGAAGTGCAGGTGCGGGCCGGTGGAAGCGCCGGTGGAACCAGCCTCGCCGATCACCTGGCCTGCCGTGACAGCCTGGCCCGGCTCGACCCTGATCACCGACTGGTGCGCGTAGCAGGTGCTCAGGCGATCACCGTTGAGCCGGCCGTGCTCCACACAGGTCAGCCTGCCGTACCCGTCGCCGTGGTCACCGGCCCGCGAGACCACCCCCGGTGCCGCCGCGCGGATCGGCTCGCCCATCGCGGCGTCGAGGTCCAGACCCTCGTGGAGCTGCCAGCGGTGGTAGTACGGGTCGTCACGGTGCCCGAACCCGCTGTTCAGGCCGCCGGGAACGGGGCGCAGCAGCTTGCCGCCCTGGTACGTGGCCGACTCGGCCCGGCTGCCCTTGAGCAGGTCGGCGACCGCCGTGGTGAGCCTCGTGCCCTCCGCTTCGAGCCGGGTCAGCTCCAGCCTGTTGGCCTGGAGCGTGCCTTCGAGCGTCGTGACGGCCTCCGCGGCCACCTTCGGCGTGCCCCGCATGGTCTTCAGATCGGCCTCGGTGCGGGTGAGCGTGTCGTTGACGTACTGGGCCAGCCCGAGAACCAGGTGCAGCCCGGCGACGGCCTGCCCGCCCTTCTCCACCGGGCCGGCCGGTGGCCGGGCACCCTGGTCGGGCGCGGTGGCCGTCCGGGGGCCTTCCGAGGCGACAGGGCGCAGGGGCGGCTTCTCGGCTGGCGTTGACGGCGGGGCAGCCTGAGTAGACGGCCTGGTGACAGGCGGCCTGGCCGTTGCTGGCTTGGCGGTACCTGGCTTGGTGGCTGGGGGCTTGGTCGCCTCAGGGTGCGGCAGAGCGTCTGGTGTGGACGGTGCCGCCTCGATGGACGTCGCGGGGCCGGACAGCGCCGCCGCGAGTACCAGCACGAGGACACCTGCCGCTCCGGCCGGAAGCCCCCGGCGGCGGAAGACGCTCCGGCGGTGGCGGCCCCGGTACGCGAGGCGCGGCTTGAGCCTTGACCCCAGGCCCGGGAACCGGTGCCCCCGCACGAAGAGCTTGTGCCCGGTCAGGCCGGCGATGGCGAGGCCGCCGATCAGCACGGCGAAGGCGATCGCTTCGCCCGGCGAGGACGGCAGCACGTCGGAGATGGTCGCCGGGGCCATCAGGTCCAGGATCTGCTCGTCGCCCGCCTCGGAACCGGGCTCGGGAGCCGGGGACGCGCTGGGCTGCGCCGCAGGACCGGCCACGGCTGTGAGCACGTAGGCGTTGGCCGAGACGTTGTCGGCCTGGTCCGGGTCCTGGGCTGCCGTGACGACGGCCTGGTTACGGACCACGTCCCCCGGGCGGGCTTCCGGGGAGATCTGCCCGGTGACGACGATGACGGCGGGTTCGCCGGGCTGCCGGGCGGTGACGACCCTGCACCGTACCGAGCGCGTGTTCGCCGGCTCGCAGGCAGAGTCCGTACCCGACGCGGCGAGGCCGGTGACGTCGGCCGTGGTCTCGAAGGTGACCTGCACGCCAGCCGTACCGGCCGCCTCAGCCCCCCGGACGACGAGCCGGTGCGTCACGGCCTGGCCGGCGCTGGCCGCGATCGGCGAGCTGACCAGGTGCACGGCGGCCGGTACCTGGTCGGCGGCACCGGCCGGCAGCCCGGACAGGAGGAACACCGCCGCGGCGCCGGACATCAGCAACGCGGCCCCGAGCCAGGACACAGCCGACCGGATCGTCATGTTCGCCCCTTTCTGCCCGGTACCCAGAAATGAACGTAGTTATTGATCTGTGATTTTTGGGGCGAACGCTGATATTCCACAACAGACGTCCGGGGCCTGGAGCGTCATGCTCCAGGCCCCGGACGGTGAGGCGATCGGCCTACGCCTCGTAGGTCACCCTCCTCCGCCACAGGCTCGTCGCCAGGAGCAGCGCCCCGCCGAGGATCAGCAGCACCCCGCCCGCCATGAGGAACGGCATCAGCGTCGAACCCGTCACCGGCATCGGCGGCGGCCCGGGCGGAACCGGAGGCTTCGGCGGGTAGGGCTGTTCGGTGGGGCCGGGCCCATCGGTAGGCGCCGGCGGCGGCACCTGCGTGCCGGTCGGGTTCGTGGTCGGGCTCATAGTCGGGTTCGCGGTCGGCTTGCTGGTCGGGTCAGGACCGGGCGTTCCGGTCGGATCAGGGCCAGGCTTGCCGGTCGGATCAGGACCGGGTTTACCCGTGGGGTCCGGGCCTGGCTTTCCGGTCGGATCAGGGCCAGGCTTGCCCGTCGGGTCAGGGCCGGGCTTACCCGTCGGATCAGGGCCGGGCTTGCCGGTCGGGTCCGGGCTGGGCTTGCCCGTGGGGTCCGGGCTGGGCTTGCCTGTGGGATCGGGGCTGGGCTTGCCCGTGGGATCGGGGCTCGGCTTGCCGGTCGGGTCCGGGGACGGTTTCCCTGTGGGATCTGGGGACGGTTTGCCGGTGGGGTCTGGTGAAGGCTTGCCTGTCGGGTCCGGTGAAGGCTTTCCCGTGGGGTCAGGGGACGGTTTGCCGGTCGGGTCCGCGGTGGGTGTTGCCGTGCCGCCCGCGACGGTGCAGGCCTCGCCGTTGAGCTTGTTGCCGTTGGCCACCGCCGTCGCCTGGTTCCGCAGGCCCGTGCCCTTCTCGTCGCCTTCCATCGTGCAGTTGGCTGCCCTGGCGGAGATCGCGGGCGGTACCTTCACCCGGACCATCACCAGCCACGCGTGCTCGGTCCTCGGCCCGATGGTCACCGCCGTGGCCATCCTGGTCTTGGCCCGGCCGTCCCAGCCGGCCTGCGGTGTGGCCGGCTTCGGGTCGCCGATCGCCGCCGCCAGTACCTGGACACCGTCGCCGAAGGTCAGGGTGTCGTCCAGGTCGTAGCTGCCCGGTCCGGCACCGGCGTTGGTCACCTTGATCTGGTACGCGAGGTCGTAGGTGCCCGGCTGGCCGGCCACCGGAGAGCTGCCGAGGTGCTTCTTGGTGATGGTGGTGCTGGGCAGTTCGGTACAGGCCCTGGCCTCGCCGGTGCTGGCGCCGGTCAGTGTGGCCGTGTTCAGCGTGCCGGTGCCCTTCTCCGCGCCGTCGAGCGCGCAGTCCGTCTCGCCGGCGGGGACGGCTGCGGGTACCTGGGCGTTCAGGGAGATCGTGAACGTGTGGGTCGCGCCGCCCGCGATCTCCTTGTCGGTGACGATCCGGGTCCTCGTCCGGCCGTCCCAGCCCGTTTCGAGCATGGTGCCCGTCGCGGTGATCCGGCCGGCCAGGACGGTCACCCCGGTGCCGTACCTGAGGGAGTCGTCCAGGGTGTACTTGCCGGTGCCGCCGCCCTCGTTGGTGACCTTGACCTCGTACACGAGATCGTAGGTGCCGTCACCCTTCGGCAGGGCCGAGACCAGGGCCTTGCGCACCGTCACCTTCGGATCCGGGTCCACTGTGGGTGGTTCGACCTCCCCGCAGGACTCCCGGTTCTGGGCCTGGCCGCCGACGAGCAGGGTGGCCTGGTTGAGCGTTCCGGTGCCTCTCTCAGCCGGGGCCAGGACGCAGTCCCTGGCTCCGGCGGTGATCGCCTGGGTGATCCGGAAGCGGACGGTCGTCGTCCACACGTGGGTGGCGTTCGCCGCGATCGGCTCGCCGTTCGTCAGCGTGGTCTTCGTCCGGCCGTCCCAGCCGCCCGGCTTCTGGGCGAGGCCGCCCGGCTGGGTGTTCACGGTGGTGGCCGCGCTGACGACGGTCCCGTCCCCGTACTTGAGGACGTCGACCAGGTCGTAGGCCGAAGCCGCCGCGCCGGTGTTCTGCACGCGCAGCTCGTAGACGGCCTCGTACTCGTTCGTGCCCACCTTCTTCGGCTTCTGCGTCATCGTCTTCGTGAAGAGGACGCTGGAGATCTCCCGGCAGTCCGACTGCACGTCCTTGTTGCCGTCGACGGTGACCGTGGCCTCGTTGAGCAGGCCGGTACCCGTCTCGCCGGCGTCCACCTTGCAGTCGGCGGCCTTCGCGTCGGCGGTCGCAGGCAGCTTGGCGGTGACGGTCACCCGGTACACGTGTGCCGTGTCGCCGGGGATCGCCTGGCTGGTGACCACGTTCGTCTTCGTGGTGCCGTTCCAGTCCGCGCTGGGCGTCACGCCGGCCGGTGCCGTGGTCACGGCCGCCGACTGGACCTGCACGCCGCCGGCGAAGCGCAGCTGGTCGTCCAGCGTGTACTGGCCGGGCACCTTGCCGACCGTGCGGACCCGCAGCTCGTACACGATCTCGGTCACGCCGCCGCCCTTGGCGGTCATCGAGACCACCTTCTTCGGTTCGTGGACGACGACGGGCGTGCCGCCGCAGTCGAGCTGGGTGTCCGACTGGCCGTTGACGTCGACCCTGGTCTCGTTCAGGGTGCCCGTGCCGGACTCGGTGCCGGTGCGGACACAGCCGATCGTCTCCGAGGTGACCATCGACTTGTCGACCTTGTACCGGGCCTTCACCGTCCACACGTGGCTGCTCCTGCCCGCGATCACCTGGCCGTCGGCCACCTTGGTCTGGCCGGTGCCGTTCCAGGCCGCCACGGGGGTGAGGCTGCCCGGCTGGGTGCTGGTCACGCTCGGCGCGGGCTGGATGTTCACGCCCTTGCCGTACTTGAGCTCGTCGGTCAGGGAGTACCTGCCCTCACCGGCGCCCCCGTTGGTGACGGTGACGTCGTACAGGATCTCGAAGGTGTCCGGCTGACCGGCGACCGGCGACGGCGTGCCGGCCCTCACCTTCTTCGTCAGCTCGATGCTCGGCGTCTCCTTGCACGCCGTGCTCGTGTCCGGCTGGCCGTTCACCGTGACCGTCGAGGTGTTGAGGAGGCCGGTACCCGTCTCGCCGTCGTCGAGCTTGCAGTCGGTCGCCTTGGCGTCTGCCGTCCTGAGCGGCACGGTGGCCTGGACGGTCACGCGGTAGACGTGAACCGCGCCGCCCGCGATCACCTGGTCCGTGACGATGTTCTTGTCCACCGGGCTGTTGTTCCAGCTGGAGTTGACCGTCACCCCGGCGGGCCTGGTGGTCACCGCCGCCGTGTGGATCGTCGTGCCCGCTCCGAACCTGAGCGCGTCGTCCAGGGTGTACCTGCCCTCGGACGCGCCGGAGTTCTCGACCGCGATCTCGTACACCAGCTCGGTGATCCCGCTGCCCTTGTCCGTCGCGGACACCAGCGTCTTCGGCTTCTGCTTCACCTGGCCGGCCAGGCCGGCAGGCTTGCAGTCCTCCTTCGCCGACTGGCCGCCGGTGAAGGTCACCGTGGCCTCGTTGCGGGTACCGGTGCTGCCGTTCTCGCCCGGGTCCACGGTGCAGTCGCCGGACGTGGCGGTGTACGAGGCGCTGTCGATCTTGAAGAACGCGTCCACCCGCCACACGTGGCTGGCCTTGCCGGCGATCTTCTGGTCCTGGGTGACCTTCGGCTGGCCAGCCGCGTCGAACCCGGCCACCGCCGCCAGCGCGCCCGGCGTCACGTTGGTCACGACCGGCAGTTCCTGGACCGTGACACCCTTGCCGAACCTGAGCTGGTCAGTGAGGGAGTACGTGCTCTCGGCGCTGCTGGTGTTCGTGACGGTCAGGTCGTAGGTGATCCGGTACAGCCCCGGGTAGCCCGGTACCGGCTTCACCTCGCCGGCCTTCTTGTCCAGCGTGATCGCCGCTGTCTCCTGGCAGGCCTGGGCCCGGCTCGTCTTGCCGTCGACGAGGATCGAGCCCTCGTTCAGCAGGCCGGTGCCGATCTCACCCGAATCCAGCGTGCAGTCGCCGGCCTTGGGGTCCAGGGTCGCGGGCAGCTTCGCGACGATCTTGAGCCGGTACGTGTGCGTCCCGCCGGCCGCGATCGACTGCGCGGGCGACAAGGCCGTGTCCGCAATTCCGTTCCAGTTCTTGTTGAAGGCCACGCCTGCCGGGGTACTGGCGACGGACGCCGAGCTGATCGTGATGCCCGCGCCGTACCTGAGCTGGTCACTGGCCTCGTAGGTCTTGCTCGCGGAACCAGGGTTACGCACGACGAGGTCGTACTCGGCCGTCGACGTGCCGTCGGGGTTCGCCGTCACGGAGGCGACCTTCTTCTCGATCAGCACCGTGGACACCTCGGCGCACGCCTGGCCCTCGGTCTTCTGCCCGTTGATCGTGAGCGTGGCCTCGTTCAGCGTGCCGGTGCCGGTCTCCTCCGCGTCCTTCCGGCAGTCGCCTGAGGCCGCCGTGAGCTTGGCCGTGTCGAGGGTGTACCGGACCGCGAGCCTGTAGGCGTGCACCGTGTTCGCCGCGATCGTGCCGCCCTTGACGACCGAGGTGTCTGCCGCGCCGTCGTAGGCGGGGCTGGGGTCGGGCGCGCCCGGGCCGGCCTTGGTCACGACCGGCTTGCCAGCCACCGTCAGGCCCTGGCCGAAGCTGAGCTTGTCCGCCAGGTCGTAGGCGGCCGGGGCGGCACCGGAGTTGGTGACCTGGAGCTGGTAGACGATCTCGTACGTGCCCGGCTGGCCGTCGACCGGGGCCGGCTGGTTCAGCACCGACTTCGCGAACGTGACACTCGGGATCGGGTCACAGGCCTGCTTGGTGCTCGTGCCGCCCTTCGACGTGGCGAGAGCCTCGTTCAGAAGGCCGGTACCGGCCTCGTCCGGGTCGAGCCTGCAGTCGGACGGCTCCGGTTTGCCGCCGGCGTCCAGCGGCAGCCGCACCCTGACGGAGATGGTGTACACGTGCCGGACCGTCCGCCCGATCGCCTGGCCGGTGACGATCTTCGTGGTGGCCTGCCCGTCCCAGTTCTGGTCGGCGGCGATGTCGGCCGGCACGCCAGCCAGCTTCGCGCTGATCACCTGCACCGCCGGGCTGAACCGGAGCTTGTCGCTCAGGTCGTACGTCGTCGGCGCGCCCGTGTTGGCGACGGTCACCTCGTAGGCGATGTCCCACGTGCCATCGCCGTTCGGAGTCATCACCTTGCGTTCCTTGGTGAGTGTGACCGGCGTGATCGGCGCGCAGTCCTTGTCCTCGGCCTTGCCGCCCTTGTAGGTGACCGATGCGGTGTTCAGTGTGCCTGTGCCGGTCTCGCCCGGGTCGAGCTTGCAGTCGGCGTCGTCGATCGTCGCGTTGGGCGCGTCGACCGTGAACCGGACCTTCACCGTCCACACGTGCGTGGCACCCGCCTCGATCGCCTGGTCCGTGACGAAGGTGGCCTGGCTGGCGCCGTTCCACCCGGCCTGCGCGGTCAGGCCGCCGGGCGTGGTGTTGGTGATCACCGGGGTGGGCTGGGCCTGGATCGCCTTGCCGTACCGCAGCTCGTCCACGCCCGTGTAGGTGGTGGCGGCTTTGCCGGTGTTGGTGACCGTGACCTCGTACTCCATGTCGAAGGTGTTGTCGACCTGCCCCACGGGCACCGGTTCCTTCGACACCTTCTTGGTCAGAGTGACCGACGGGAGCGGCTCACACGCCCGGCTCTTCCCGGCCCTGCCGTCCACTGTGGTGGTTGCCTCGTTGAGGAAGGCTGTGCCGGTCTCTCCGTTCTGGAGGGTGCAGTCGGTGCTGTCCACGTTGCCGGTACCGGCTGTGACGTTCGCCGTCACCGTGACCTCGTAGGTGTGCGTGGCACCCGCAGCGATCGCCTGGTCCGTGACGAGGTTCCTGGCGGCCTTGCCGTCCCACGCCGGGTTCGGGGTCACCCCGGCCGGCTGGCCCGTCACCTTGGCCGTCCGCACGGCCACCTGGGCGGCGTAGCGCAGCTCGTCGTCCAGTGTGTACTTCCCCGCGCCGTTGGAGTTCGTCACGTCGAGCTGGTACTTGATGGTCCAGAGCCCGTTCGCGTCGGTACCGGCCGAAAGGATCTTCTTCGCCGTGGTGACCGCCGACGGCATGCTCACCGTCGCGCAGGCCGACTGGATGGTCCCCCGGTTGCCGACCTCGACGGAGGCCTCGTTCAGGGTGCCGGTGCCGGTCTCGCCCGTGTCGAGCGTGCAGTCACCCGCCGCCTCGGTGAGCGTGGGCTCCACCTTGTACGTCGCCTGCACCTTCCACGTGTGCGTGGTGTTGGCGCCGATGTCCTGGTCCTTGGTGACCGTGGTCTGGGTGGTGCCGTTCCAGCCGCCGGGGTTCTCGCCGGCCCCGGCCGGGATGGTGGTCACCTTCGCGCTCTGGACGGTCACGCCCGCGCCGAACCTGAGCTTGTCGGTCAGGGTGTACCTGCTCGACGGGTTGCCGGCGTTGCTCATGATCAGCTCGTACTCGACGGTGTACGTGCCCGGCTGCCCAGGCACCGGAGCCGGCTGGGCGCTGATCTTCTTCGTGAAGTCGAGGAACGCCGCAGCGTGGCACGCCTCCTCCTTGTCTGACAGCCCGGCGACAGTCAGCGTCGACTCGTTCAGGTATCCGGTGCCGGTCTCCCCCGCGTCGAGCGTGCAGTCGGCGTTCCTGCGGTCGGCGAACTCCGCTGGCGGCTTCGCCGTCACCGTGATCAGGTAGACGTGCGCGCCCGAAGGCCCGATCGCCTTGTCGGTGACTATGCGGGTGTTGCCCAGGCCGTCCCAGCCCGGCTCGGTGGCGATGTCGCCGGGGACCTCGTTGCCAGCGATGGACTGCTGGATCGTGACGCCGGTGCCGAAGCGCAGCTTGTCGTCCAGTGTGTACGTTCCGCTGCCGCCGGAGCTCGTCACGATGACCGCGTAGACCAGGACTATGGTGCCGTTGCCGGACGGCGTCGCCGAGACCAGCTGCTTCTCGGACTTGATGATCGGCGCGCTCACGCACTCCTCAGCGCCCTCGGTGCGGCCGTTCGTGGTCACCGACGCCGTGTTGAGCAGGCCCGTGCTGCTGCCCTTCTTGCAGGTCGCGGAGTCGGCGGTCGCGGAGTCGGTCACCGAGAACCTGACGGTGACCGTCCAGACGTGCTGGCCCTGCGCCGCGATCTTCCCGGCGTCGGTGACGACGGTCCGTGTCCGGCCGTCCCAGTCCGCGCGGGCGGTGAGAGTGCCCGGCGTCGTGTTCGCCACGCTGGCCGACTGGACGGTGATGCCCGAGCCGAACTTGAGCGTGTCGTTCAGCAGCGTGTAGTCCTGCTCCGCCGCGGAGTAGTTGAAGACCCGCAGTTCCCATTTCATCTCGTACACGCCGGGCTGGCCAGCCACCGGAACTGGCTGCTGGGTGACGACCTTCTTGAAGCCGGACTCGGCGGTCTCCTGGCAGGCCTGTGCCCTGGCCGTGCGGCCGTCGGTGACGATGGCCGCCTCGTTGAGCAGGCCGGTGCCGGCCTCCCCCGTGTCGAGCGTGCAGTCGGTACTCGCCGGCGCCGCTGGCCACGGCGGGGCCGCCGAGACGGTCAGCTCGTACGTCTGGGTCGAGGTCTGGTCGATCGGCATGTTGCTGACCATCCGCGTCTTGCCCTGGCCGTTCCAGGCCGGGTCGATGTTCGCCCCGGTCGGCTTGCCCGTGACGACCGCCGAGCTGACGACGGTCCCCTCCCCGAACCTGAACCGGTCGTCGAGGTCGTAGATCGCGGGAGCCGCGCCCTTGTTGGCGACCGTGACCCGGTAGACGGCATTCCACTTGCCAGTGGCGTCCTTGCTCGCGCTCATCAGCTGCTTGGAGACGGTGACCGCCGGGATGGGAATGCAGGTCGAGGTGCCCTGCCCGCCGCCGGCGAACGTGATGGACGCCCGGTTGCGGGTACCGGTGCCGGTCTCGGTGGTGTCGAGGATGCAGTCCACTGACTGGTTGGTGGCCTTCGCGGTGTCTACTGTGTACCAGTTGGTCACCGTGTACACGTGGGCGCTGGCCTCCGCGATGTTCACGTTCTCCGCGACGACCGGCTGGCTGCGCCCGTTCCAGTCGGGCCTGACCGTCAGCCCGGCCGGGGACTTGCCGGCGATCACAGCCTTGGTGAGGTCGACGCCGGTGCCGTACTGGACCTCGTCCCTCAGGCTGTACGTGCCGGCACCCTGGCCGGAGTTCGTGACCGTGACCTCGTACTCGATCTCGTAGGTGCCCGGGCTGCCGGCCACCGGGGCCGGGTTCTTCGTGATCTGCTTGCCGACCCTCAGGGCAGCGGCAGACGGCCTGACGTCGCCGGCCGGTACCTCCTTGCTCGCCTGCGGTGACACGACCGGGTTCCCGTCCGGGTCCCTGCCCTGGGTGGTGGCGACGTTCCGCACCTTCCTGGCAGCGACGTCCTCCGGCCTGACGGTGTAGGTCGCCGTGCAGATCGTGGACTCGGCGGCTGCCAGGGTGGTCTTCCCGCAGGCGATGAACACCGCCGCGATCTTGTCGTCGGTGATGGTGAGCCCGCTGACCGGCACGGTGCCGTTGTTCGTGACGGTGTACGTGTAGTCGATGGTCTCACCGGGATTGCCCAGGTTGTCGCTGTTGGCGTCGTTGAGCCTGCCGTCCTTGGCCAGGTCGAGCACAGCGGCTGCCACGGCGGTCAGTACCTCGGCGGAGCCGGGCGGGCTGACGACCTGCTTGCCGCTGGGGTCGTCGGCGCCGGCCGTGGCCGTGGTACGGACCTTGCCGGCATCGGCATCGGCGCTGGTGACGGTGTAGGTGCCGGTACACGTCGTCGACTCGTCCGGCTGGAGCGAGAGCCTGGCGCAGGTGGCCCCCGCCGCCGGAACCTTGTCGTCCTTGATGGCCAGGTTGGTGAGCGCGACGGTGCCCGAGTTCCTGACCGTGTACGTGTAGGCGATCGTCTCGCCGGCGTTGGCCCTGGCGTCGCCGTTCCGGTCGTCGAGCCGGGCGGCCTTGCCGAGTTCCAGCTTGGCCGGCAGTTCGGCGGTCGGGACGTCCTTGGCGCTGGGCGGGCTCACGACGCCGGCGCCCTTCGGGTCCTTGCCCGTCGCGGTCGCGGTGTTCCTGACCGTCCCGGCCGCGACATCGGCAGCCGTGACGGTGTACTTCGCGGTGCACGCCGCCGACTCTCCCGGTGCCAGCGTCGTCTTCGCGCAGGTCGTCGAGCCGGCCGCGTCCTTGTCGTCGGCGATCGCGATGCCCGACATGGTCACGTTGCCGGAGTTCGTGACCGCGTACGTGTAGCTGATCGTCTCGCCCACGTTGCCCAAGGCATCGCCGTTGGCGTCGTTGAGCTTCGCGTCCCTCGCGAGGCCGAGCCTGGCGTCGGGGCTGGGCTCGTACGTGAAGCCGAGGACGCCCCACGCCGTCTCCTCCTCGGCCCCCGCGCGGACGGTGAACGTCCGCGTGGCGGGAGCCACAGTGGTCACGTTCATGGTGTCCACGTCGATGCCGGGGCAGTCGGCCGTCTGGCCATCCCACCCGGTTGACGGGCCCTGCGGGTCGCGCCCGGCGATGTCCTTGCCGAACTGCTCGCAGGTGCCGTTGGCGACCTCCTGGCGCGTGACACCGCCCGACGAGTTCGGGTTCGGGTTCACCGCGTCACCGGTCCGCTTGCCTTCGAGCTGGATCGCGTCCTCGTGGCCCGGGTCGCCGGACACTCCGGTGTGGAACATGGCGACCCTGGCCGGGCTGGCCATCGGTGTCCAGCCCAGGTCGTACGTGGCGTCAGCGGAGGTGTTGTCCGTGCGCAGCCAGCGGTCGCAGAGGGAGACCTGGGTCTGCGGGGAACTCGGGGACGAGTAGACGACGGCGAGCGCCCAGCCGCCGAAGAAGTACGAGGGGAAGGCGTAGACGGGGGTGTCCGCGACGCCGTACGTCCCCGATCCGGCCGCTTTGACGTCGTTCGTCACGTCGAGGATCGCTTGGTGCTCGTTGCCGTGTGCTTCATTATCGAAAACGAGATTATCGACCTCGGAAGCAGTTTTGTCCGAATAGCCGGTACTGCCAGCCACCCGGAACTTGAACCTCTTCGGATCGTCGTAATCGGCGCTGCCCGGCGGGTGGTACTGGCTGCCGTAGACGTAGAGCACGGCCTTGACGACGGTCGCGTCGGCGGGGAGCGCCAGCGGGGCCGTCGCCGAGGTGTTTCGCGTCACGTATGAGTACTTTGTCGGCTGTCCGGTAATATTGTCCGCATTAGCCGCTTTGCCATTGGACGCCTGGAACGTATTGCCGGTCATGACCATGCCGCCCTGCACGGCCCCCTGGAAACGGCAGGTCCAGTCACTGCGGTCGGCCTGCGCGGCCAGCGGCACGATGACCAGGCCAGCCCCGGCCAGGATCATCACGAGGCCCGCCACGAGCCGCCGCCACCAGGCGGACATGCTGACCACACCCCATCCGGCCACTGGCACTCCCCCCGCCACGAACCGCGGACCGGCCAAGCCGGACCCATCCGTCACGGAACGTAGTACCCCCCGGAGTGGCGATTACCGTAAATACATAAAATTAAGGTGCATCTCGATCAGCGAGGCTATGCTCGCCACTTTTCCCCAGACAGCTCCTTTCAGCACTATCAGTGGATGAAATCCCCCGAACCTAAGTTTTCTGCCCAATTGCAGCGCCATAATCCGGTCATGCGGATCGCGCGGGTGACAGCAGTGATGTGCGCTGCTGCTTGGGGGATATTTCCGGCCGCACCTCTGTCCGCTGCCGATGGCAGCGGGGTGAGTGCGGCGCTGAGCAGCACGCCCTTCGGCGCCAGGGCCGGCGAGCGGGTGACCCACAAGATCCTCATCTCGTACCGGGATCCGCTGCCGCCCAGCCCGATCGGGCTCGACTTCACCAGCACGGCCGTCCTCGACAACATGACCGTCACGTCGAGCCAGGGTGGCTGCCAGCCGCTCGGCGTGCACGAGGTGCGCTGCGAGCTGGGCAAGCTGACCGCCGGCTCCACTCCAGACGTCACGATCCAGGCGACCGTCGGCCGGGAGGTACCGAAGGGCGGCGTCATCCGCAACACGGCCATGCTGCGCAGCGACAAGGGCGCGGAAGGCGAGGCGGCCGTCAACGGGTACCTGCTGAGCGCCGAGCCGGACAACCAGGCGGTCACCCGGATGACCCCGCCGCCGGCCCCGCCGTCCTCGTCACGGGTCACGTCGTTCGCCCAGCTGGTCGACATGCCGCCGCCGGTGTCACTGGCCGCGGCGGTGCTGCTGGTCGGGACTGTGTGGATCACACGGCGCCGGTTCCGGTACGAGCCACGGCACCGCGCGCCGCGCGGCCTGCGCGCGCTGTTCAGCCGGGAACGGGCCACCGAGGAGATCCCCGCCTGGCCGGTGAGCGCGGTCATCACCCGCCAGCGGCCCGGCCGTCACCGGCACACCGCGGCCGGGCGGGACCTGGGGCGCGCCCAGGTCCAGGGGGCCCCGATGCCCGCCATCGCAGACCACTAGCGGGACTTTTCACCGAAACATCACTAAACCTCCCATTGCTGCCTACAGTGCACAGAGAACTGTGCAGCGACGTGGAGGTGGTGGTCGTGACCAGCCAGCAGACCGAGGAAGCCGTACCCCGCCCCGCAGGCCCGGACCAGCCGGGAAGACGCCCGCTGGCCGCCCCCAGGCTGTGGCTCCTCGCAGGCGGGGCGGCTGCCGTGCTCGCCGGAGCCGGAGCCTGGGTACTGTTCGCCGGCGGAGACTCGGACCGGACCGTCACCGACGGCCCGCTCAGGATGACGGTGGGCGAGGTGAAGTGCGGGCAGGGCGAGCTGGTCAGGGATGGCAGCAGGCGCTCGCCCCTCGGCCAGTACTGCACGGTCCGGCTCACGGTGGAGAACACCGGCCAGCAGCCCGCACGGCTGCCCGAAGTGGAGCAGCGCGCCTTCGACAGCACCGGCCTGGAGTACCGGCCGGACCTCGCGGCGGGACTCCTCGCCGAACCGCCGGCCGAGCACCACACGTTCACCAGCCTGATCAAGCCGGGTGCGAAGGTCTCCGGCACGCTCGCCTACGACCTGGCCCCGAAGGCCGGGCTGCACCGGCTCGTCCTGCACGCCTCCGCCGGATCGGCCGGGGCGAAGGTCATCCTGAAGGGGGAAGCGTGACAGTACACAGTGGTCTGTCCAGGCTCCGGCTGGCGGCACTGCCCCTGATCGTCCTGGCCGCAGGGCTGGCGATCCCGGCCGGCCCGGCCCAGGCCGCCGAGCCCCGCGTGGCCAAGGTGCTGGGCTACTCCAACCGGTGGGCGCAGTCCGACAGCGAGATCCGGGCCGACTTCGTGCTCGCCGTCGCCAAGGGCGAGAAGCCCACCAGCGTGCGGTACTCCTTCAACTCCGACGGCAGGTTCGACACCGAGGCCCGCCTGGCCACCCAGCCAGGAGCCGACAACCAGTACCAGATCGTCAGCACCACCCCGCGCGGCGACACCGACCTGCTGACCATCACGCTCCGGGGCGGCCTCGGGCCGGGAACCGGCTGCGCCGCGAGCCCGAAGACCTACCAGCTCGGCGTGCAGGTCACCATGCCGTCGGGCACCGTGACCCTCCCGTCGCTGCCCAGCTGGGCCTTCGCCGACGACAGCTGCCCTGGGGAGCGCCCGGCCGCCCGGCTGCCCTACGACAACGCCTGGTCGAGCCCCGACGGCAACAGCCAGGACGGCTACGGCCACATCACCAGCACCGGGAAGATACCCGCGAACACGTTCGTCGTGGACGCCGTCAACCCGAACTTCGGCAACCAGGCCGACTGCGGGGTGACGGACCGGGCCTACTACCAGCTGGTCCGGGACGACGGCAGGCCCAGCTCCGCCACTCCGGCCCCCGTCTCGGTGACCCTCGACCCGCACGGCAGGGACGACAGGACCAAAGCTGTGGAGCTGCCGGCCCTGGACCTGACCGGCAGCGGCCCCGGCTACTACCGGTTCCTGGTGTGGCCGCAGGCGCGCAGCTCCGTTGGCGTCACCGACTGCTCCGCCCGGAGCTGGAATCCGGCCACCGAGGACGGTTTCCAGGTCGGTTCCGTGTTCTACGACTACGATCCGAGCCTGCTGCTCGGCGGGAAGGTCGTGGCGTGGGGCAACTCGGCCCACGGCCAGAACGACGTACCGCCGCTCACCGACGTGGTCGCCGTGGCCGACGGTGGCTCGCACAGCCTGGCGCTGCGGCTCGGCGGCACCGTCGCCTCGTGGGGTGACGCCAACGCGAAGCCGCCGGCCGGCCTGACCGGAGTGCGGGCCATCTCCGCGTCCTGGTGCAGGCACAGTCTCGCCGTCAAGTGGGACGGCACAGTGGTCGCCTGGGGCGGGAACGCCTGCAACGGCATGGACGTCCCCGCCGGCCTGACCGGTGTGAAGGCTGTCTCGGCCGGCTACCACGTGAATCTGGCTCTCAAGAAGGACGGCACGGTGGTCGCCTGGGGCAGGGCCGGCTGCCCGGCGCTGACCGTGCCAGCCGGGCTGACCAACGTCGTCGCGGTCGCGGCCGGCAACGACTTCGCAGTAGCGCTGAAGGGTGACGGCACCGTGGTGGCGTGGGGCGACAACAGCCTGCACCAGACGGAGGTGCCCGCCGGGCTGTCGGGAGTGGTCGCGGTCGAGGCCGGGGCAGTCAACGGGGCCGCCCTCATGCCGGACGGCACCGCCGTCGGCTGGGGAGACAACACCGCCGGCCAGCTCGACGCCACGCGGGGCGTCACGGATCTCCGCCAGGTCGCCCTCGGCGCACTCAGCGTGTATGGCCTCAAGAACGACGGCACCGTGGTCGCCTGGAGCCCCTACTGCGGCGCGGACGCCACCCAGCCGCCGGCCGGGCTGAGGAACGTCCAGCGGATCGCGGCCGGCGACTGTCACGCCCTCGCCCTGGTGACCGGCGACTCCCAGTAACGCCGTCCTCCGGTGCCGTGACCCGAGCTGGGTCGCGGCACCGGAGGGGCTAGGACACTGAGCCGATCGGCGGGCGCCAGAAGGCCACCAGGGTCAGCAGGAGCAGCGCCCCGGTCAGCACCGGCCAGAACAGCAGGGCCGGCAGCAGGTTCTCCCGCCAGTGCAGGAAGCGGTACTGGGTGGTGGCGAACAGGATCGAGTTCACGGCCGTCGCCATGATCATGAAGTACATGACGAACGGGAACGACTCCAGGTAGACCAGCTTGGGCGTCTCGGTCGACGTGAGGATCGCGTTGTGCCGCAGTGCCACCACGAGCAGCGCCGACATCGCGAACGTGATCGTGGTCAGCGTCGACCAGCCCACGACGAGACGGCGCTCGCTGTCGGTCGTCGTGATGAACATGGCGGCGAAGACCAGGATCGCCACGAACGCCAGCGGCAGGACGGTCTCGGTCAGCGGGCCGCGGAACGACCGGTCGAAGCCGACGTGGAAGTACAGCTCCGGATACGGCTTGGTCTTCTTGTACGCGCCGTCGCCGAACGAGGAGTCGTAGTCGATCCTCACGTACGTGAACACCGAGTAGTGCGGGTTCCAGCCGGCCCGGGCGAAGCGCTTGTCGAGGCCGAAGACCCCGTGTGCCTGCCACGGCGGGTACGACTGGAGGTCCGGCACGAGCATCACGCCCCTGGCGAAGTCCGAGCTCCACATCCGCAGGCTGATGTCCTGCCGGTCGATCGGGTACTGGGCGTAGTCGAACTGGAGGCGGAACCGCGCGTTCAGGTACCAGCCGATCAGGGTCTCCGAGCCGAGATCCCTCCGGTACGCCTCGGTGAGGTTGCTGGTGCCGTGCGTCTCCGGCAGCGCGACGCCGATCGCGCTGGCCGGCAGGTCCTTCGCCACCCGCTGCCAGATGTACCCGGTGATCAGGACGTTGTTGCCCGTGTCGAACTCCATCGACTCGATGTAGACCCCGGTCGGCACCCGGCGCGGCTGCGGCCCGGGCGGCATGTTGTGCGCCAGGTACCAGTCGACGGCGGCGGCGGTCTCCATCTTCTCGCCGAGGATGCGCTCCCGGTAGTGGCTGTTGTGGACGATCAGCCAGATCCCGCTCATGCCGATGACGCAGCACAGGCTGAACGCCACAGAGGAGATCCAGTACCGGACGACGCTGGTGCCGAACGGCCGGATCACCAGGTTGGCCGTGAAGTACACGGCGAGCAGCCCCAGGATCACCAACAGGGCAGCGCCCCGTCCGCCGTCGTCGAACTGGCTCACCTTCGGGTTCTCACCGGCCCTCTCGAGGGCGATCACGAGGCCCAGGCCGGTGACCACGCAGCAGACGAGGTTGAGCCGTCGCAGGAGCGAAGCCCCCCAGCCGGCCTTCATCGCTCACCTCCCCGGCGTCTGTCCCCTCAGGATGGCCGTCACAGCCAGGGAACCGGATCCACCGGCTGCCCGGCCAGCCGCACCTCGAAGTGCACGTGCGGCCCGGTGGACGCGCCGGTCGAGCCGGCCCAGCCGATGATCGCCCCAGCTCTGATCTCCTGGCCCGGCTCCACGCCGAGCCTGGACTGGTGCGCGTAGCAGGTGGTCAGCCGGTCGCCGTCCAGCTGGCCGTGGTCGATGCAGGTGAACAGGCCGTACCCGTCGTTCGACCCGGCCTGTGACACCACGCCTGCGGCCGCGGCCCTGATCGGCGTACCCATCGCCGCGTCCAGGTCGATGCCAGCGTGCAGCTGCCACCGGTGGTAGTACGGGTCGTCGCGGTCGCCGAAGGGGCTGTTCACCGTCCCGGGTACCGGGCGGAGGAGCTTGCCTCCGGTGTAGCCGGCTGCGGCCTGGGCCGACTCGGCCCGCCCGCCACGGGCCACGGCCTTCCTGGCAGGCTCGGCGGCGGCCTTCTTCAGCGCCTCCGTCTCGGCCTCCAGCCGCTTGAGTTCCGCGTTGTTGGAGGTGAGAGCCAGGTCGAGAGTCGCGATGCCGGCCTTGGTGTCCCGCAGCCGTTCCTCGTTCTTCGCCCGCTGCGCCTCCAGCCCCGGAACGGTCGCGAGCAGGCTGGTCTTGTCGGCTGTGGTGCGGGCGATCGTGTCACGCATGTACTGCGTCATGCCGACCACGATGTTCAGCAGCGCCGCCGACTTCGCACCGTCGGAGCTGGGCGGTTCGGCGCGCACCGGGCTGTCACCCTGCTCCGGTATCCGGTCGGGGAACGCCGGGCGGGCCGGGCCGGGCCCCGCTGGCCGGGCAGGCTTCTCCGGCGCGGCGGCCGGGGCGGCTGGCGCGGCGGGCTTGGTGGCCTGGGCAGGCTTCGCCGGTGGTACCGGTGGCGGCGGCACGTCCCTGCCGGGTGCGGCCCGCCCGGGAGCTGGCTTGGCCGGTGCCGCCGGGGGTACGGCTGACGGCGAGGCCGGGGCCTGCGCGACCGGGCTCTTGCTGGCCGGCGGAGGCACGCCGGGGCTGGCCGGGCCGCTGGGTTGCGGCGAAGGAGCTGCCGGAGCGGAAGGCACGGCCGGCGCTGGCGTTTCCACCGGAGCCGGAGCCGGAGCAGCGGGCACCGAGGCGGCTGGAGCTGCCGGGGCCACCGAGGCCGGCGGCTCGGCCGGTGCCGGTGCCGGTGACTGGACAGGCGCAGGCTCAAGCGACGGAGCCGGCGGGGCGGGCGGCGGGGGCGGTACGGAACTGTCCTGAGGGGACGGTCCCGGTGCCTCGACCGCCGTGATCGGGGCCCGGCCGCCACCGCCACCCGACGGGGACGGCTCCGGAGTCGGCGTACTGGTCGCCAGCGCCGGGCCGACGACGAGGCCGAGGAGCAGCACGGCAGCCGCCGACGCCGTACCCCAGGACACCGCCCGGTCCGAGACGAGCTTCGGCGGGCCGTTCCGCGCGTGCCGCCAGCGCTGTACCGCCGCCTGGCGGTGACGCGGCTGCCTCCTGCGGATCCAGATCTCGTGGATGGCGAACGCGGCGACGCCGGCCCCCAGTACGAGGAAGACAAGTTCTGCCGAAGAGAGCTGGTCGGCGGCTGGCGAGGAGATGTCGGCCTGTGCCATGCCCGTGATCGCCTTGCCAGCGCCGCCGCCCGGCTTGGGGGCCACCACGCCACCGGCGGCAGCTGCCGGAGCCGGAGCGGCCTGGCCGCCCGTGGTGATGACGTAGGCGTTGGCCGAGGAGTTGTCGGCGGTGTCCTTGTCCTTGGCTGCCACCACGCTGGCCACGTTGTAGACGACCGTGCCCTGCCTGGCCTTCTGGTCGACCTTGCCGGTGACAGTGATGACGACGGGTTCCGTGTCGGGCTTCGTGGTCTTCAGCAGGCAGCTGGCCGACCCGGGTAACACGATGTCGCAGGTGCTGTCCGGCCCGGTCGCGGCCAGACCGGTCAGCGCCACACTGGACTTGAAGGTGACCTGCACGCCCTGCTGGCCGGCCCCCGCAGCGCCCCGGACGGTGATCCGGTGGCTGGAGTCCTGCCCGGCCTGGGCGGCGATCGGCGTGCTGGCGAGCTGGACCGAGACGCTGGGCGGCGGGTCCTCGGCTACCGCGATCAGGGCGCCGAGCCCCGTGGAAGCCGTGACGGCGGTGATGACCGCCGCGAGGTACCAGCCGTGGGCCTGGCGGCCCAGCCGACTACGCGCCATCTGTCCCCTCCTCGCCCGTCAGGCAGCGTGCCTGGCCGATGACGGTTTCCCGTCGCTGCGTACCGCGATCCAGTTGCCTGCGAGCAGCTTCCAGAGCACCCGGAGCCGGACGGCCCTGCGGCGCAGCTCGGGAGCTTCCTTCTGCCGGTGCGCGCCGGAGACCCGGCGGTGTGAAGGGACGAGCCCGAGCCAGTGCTGACGTAACAGGTCGTTGGAGTCGCTGTTCATCGTTTCCTCCCCCAGGCAGTACCAACGACTGAGATCGTCGATACTTCAGCCAGTGTGCGATCTATTAATGGCGATGTTGGGGGTTCGACGGTAATCAGTACATTGGGGACTGTTTTCTGGTATCACACCGATGACCACATTGACCTGATATCTTTGGCCTAGTTTGGTAGGTTTGCTGCTTTTTTGAGGCTGCTTGACGGCAAGGGGTGGCGCGAAGTATGCGGTCCACGATGGCGATGACTGTCGTCCTGGTCATGGCCCTCGCGGGCTGTTCGGTATCCGATGAGGACCCCGCCCGCCGCCCGGCGGGCAGCGGGCCGGTGACCATCCGCGTGCCCGCCGACGCGGCCACCATCTCCGCGGCCGTCGGCGCGGCCCGGCCCGGTGACCTGGTGCTCGTGTCGCCGGGTGTGTACCGGGAGAAGGTCAGGATCACCCGGCCGGGCGTCACCCTGCGCGGCGCCGACCGGAACAAGGTCGTCATCGACGGCGAGGGCAAGCGCAGCGACGGGGTCGTCGTCACGGCCGCCGGCGTGTCGGTGGAGAACCTGACGGTCACCCGGCACCTGTTCAACGGGGTGCTGGTCACCGGCATGACCGACGAGTCGGGTACCGGGATCGGGCGGGGCAGCGACGGGTACCAGACGCTCGACCCGAAGCGCTTCCCGCCGGTCAGGGACTTCGCGGTGCGGTACGTGACGGCCAGCAACAACGGGCTCTACGGCATCTACGCGTTCGACGCCACGGCCGGCGTGATCGAGGACAACTACGCCTCGGGCGGCGCCGACTCCGGCTTCTACGTCGGGCAGTGCAAGCCGTGCGACACGGTCGTCCGGCGCAACGTGGCCGAGCGCAACGCCGTCGGCTTCGAGAACGCCAACGCCTCCGGCGGGCTGTACGTCGTCGGCAACCGGTTCACCGCGAACCGGGTCGGCCTGACCATCGCGTCCAACTACCAGGAAGCGCTGATCCCGCAGCAGCAGTCGGTGGTGGCCGGCAACCTGATCGGGTACAACGATCAGCAGTCCTCACCCGCGCACGCTGAAGGCGGCTTCGGGATCGGCGTCGGCATCTCCGGCGGCCGGGACAACCTGATCGCCCGCAACCGGATCGCCGGCAATCCCGCCGCGGGTGTCGTGCTGGCCTCGGCCGAGGACCTGGCACCGCTCGGCAACCGGGTCTTGGGCAACACGCTGGAGGGCAACGGCCTCGACGTGGCCTACGCGGCTTCCGCGCGTGCGCCGGGCGAACGCAACTGCTTCGACGGCAACTCCCCCGCCACCGAGGCACCCGCCGGGCTGCTGGCCGCAGCGCCGTGCCCCGCCGGAAACGCGAAGGGCCCCGGTGTGCCGTACCCCCAGCTCCGGCAGCCGGGCGGACTGTCGTTCCTGGAGGTTCCGGCTCCCCCGGACCAGCCCGGCATGCCCGATCCGGCGAGGATGCCTGCCCAGGTCAAGGTCCTGCCGCCGTCACAGGCCGAGATCGATTCCCTTCCGGTACCTGACGCGGCACTGTTCGCCGACCGGGCCGGAGCCTCGCGGTGAGGGCGCGGATCACGGCGGCGGTGCTCGTCATGGCAGCCTCAGCGGCCTCGGCGTGTTCGTCCGGCGACGAGCAGCGCCCGCTGAACACCGCCGAGGCGGAGCGGCTGGCCACTGTGCGGCTCGGCAACCACACCGACAAGGAGTCGGGCTTCACCGCGAAGCTGACCGACACAGGCAGGTCCGTCAGCCTGCGCGGCTGGATCGACTGGCGGCAGTCCCTCGTGTACGGGCGGCTGGAGGGCGGGGCGTCCGGCCTCGTCCAGTCCCGGCCTGGCGTCGTCGCGACGCGAGCCGGCCAGTTCGACAAGGCCCCGTTCCCACCACCGGCCGGTGACTGGAACGTCCGCCCGGCCAGGACGGGCGGCCGGATGGCGCTGGACACCGTGCTCGCCGTGCTGTTCGAGCTGTCGGCCGACCGGCCGGAGAACCTCCAGCTGCTCCAGCAGAACGGTGCCGCGTGGCTCCGCGAGGACAAGGTGGGCGGTGTGGACGTCGACGTGTTCCTCGGCCCCCGCACGGCCGGCCCTGGCGGCCAGACGCGCGCGCCCGGCGAGGGACTGCGGTACTGGGTCGACGACGGCGGCAGGCTCCGCAGGCTCGAAGCCAGGGCGGCCGGCGAGCCCGTCACGATCGACTTCGACCGGGGCGACCGGCCGGCCCTGACCGCCGTCCCGGTACTCGGCGGCAAGCCGGTCACGCCCCGGGCCGTCACGGACGCCGAGGCGGCCGCCCTGGCGGGCATCCGGTTGCGCGCCCAGCAGCAGCGCGGCGCGACGCTCGCGGTGACCATGCCCGCCAGCGACGTGACCACACTGTCCGCGACCGGCTGGGTCAACTGGCCAGCGGCCCTCGCCCAGCTGTCGGTGACCCAGCCGGCCCCGGCGCTGATGCGGGCCACCCCGTCCGGAGCCATGGTCCTCAACGGCACGCACGACCCGCTGCACCCGCCGGCCAGCGGCTGGGTGTCGAGCAGCTGGGAGTCCCGCGCCGACCCGAAGCTCGGCCCCGGCGAGCTGGACGTGCTGCTCCGCCGCCTGCTGGCCCTGAGCAGCGCGCAGGCCGACGACCCGGCGGCGATGAAGGCCGGGGCCGCGTGGCTGCGTTCCGACACCGTGGACGGCCAGCCCGCGGCGGTCTTCGAGATCCCCGAGCCGGACGAGGCGAAGGCCCAGCCGGGTGACGCCCGGTTCCGGTACTGGATCGGCCCGGCCGGTGACCTGCGCCGGCTGGAGCTGCGTACCCGGGCGGGCGCGATGGCGATCCTCGACCTCACGCCCGGCCAGATCCCCCAGGCGGGCTCGTGAACGTGCCCCGCCGGTCGCTCCTGGCCGGCGCACTGGGCGTCGCCGGGCTCGCTGGCTGCCAGGCCTCCGGTACCTTCGTGCCCGCCAGGGCGATCACGCACACCGGCGGTACCCAGGCCGGGATCGACCGGCCGGCCCCGCAGCCGCACGCCGACCTCGGCGTCTTCGACGTCACCGGGCGGCCGGGCCAGGTGCTCGGCGGCCTCGGCGACCTGGTACTCGCGCTGACCTCTGGCTCGCACCCGCGGCTGGCCGGGCTGCCGCCTGGCGACCTGACCGTCACGGTCGGAGCCGGCCCGCGCCTGGTGTCCGCCGTGGACCCCGAGCTGCCCGGAGCCGTTGACCTGCCGGTGTTCGAGCGTGAGGCGATCACGCACCCCTGCCGGGGCGGTGACCTCATGGTGCAGGTCCGGGGCACCGACCAGCTGGCGGTGTCGCTGGCGTCGGCAGCTCTGTCCACAGTGGACGGAGTACAGCTGCGCTGGCGGCAACGTGGCTTCCACGCCGAGCGCAACCTGCTCGGTTTCCTCGACGGCACCGAGAACCCCCGGGGCCCGGAGGAACTGGCCAGCGAGGTGTGGCTCGCCGGGCCGGGCCGGGTGGCCGGCGGCACCATCGCCGTGATCCGGCGGCTCCGGCTCGACCTGGCGGGCTTCGCCGCCCTGCCCGTCACCCGGCAGGAGGAGATCATCGGGCGCCGCAGGGCCGACGGCGAGCCGCTGTCGGGGGGCGGCACGGTGAGCCTCGCGGCGAAGAGCGCCGACGGCGAGTACCTGATCCCGCCGACGGCGCACGTCCGGCGGGCACACCGGCTGGCCACGGGCAGCGGGATGATGCTGCGGCAGGGGTACAGCTACGACAACGGGTGGGACGACCGGGGGCTGTTGTTCATCTCGTACCAGCGGGATCTGCGCACTTTCACCGCGACCCAGCACCGCATGGACGAGGGCGACGACCTGATGGCCTTCACGACCTGCACCGCGAGCGGCACCTTCCTCGTGCTCCCCGGCTTCGGGCCCGGCGCACCCCTCGGGGGGACCCTGTTCTGACCACGGAACGCGCGGCCGGGGAACTCCCCGGCCGCGCGTCCTTCGTGCCTTTCCTCAGGGGGCGGGCCCGTCACCAGGCCCGCCCCGGTGCCTGACTAGCTCCGGAAGGTCCACCCCTTCCCGGCCCGCGTCCTGCGGATCATCACCAGGCCCGCGCCCAGCATCAGCAGGCCGGCCGCGATGAGGCCCAGGAGCGGCGCACCCGTCACCGGGATCACGGGGATCGGCGGTGCCGGCGGAGGCGGAGGCGGCGGAGGAGCCGCGTCCGTCTTCGCGTGGTACGGGTCAGCGTCGGTGTACTTGGCTCCGCTGATCGTGCCCGTGCCGTTCACGGTCGCGGTGTCGACGTGCGTCGCACCGGCCGGGAGCGTCAGCGTGCCCTTGCAGAAGAACCAGCTGCCCGGGTTGAACGGCCCGGCCCAGCTCGTCCCGGAGGACGGGCCACCCAGCTTCGAGAAGTCACAGGTCAGGCCGGTGACGTCCCCGGTACCACCCGTGCGGGCGTCCGTGACCGACACGTCCTTGAGCGGCTCCTCGCCGATGTTCTTCACCGCGTAGAGGATCGTCCGCGGCTTGCCCGGCTCGTACTTCACCGCGTTGCCGGAGGTGTTGGCGTCCTGCTTCTGGTCGGAGCTGATCATCGACGGGTCGTACGGCTCCGGCATGCCCTTCTCGCCGTCGTACTTCTTGATGCTGATCCCGCCGACCTTGGCGTGGAACTCGTTCTCACTGCTCACCGGCTTGCCGTCCGGGCCGACCGTCGCGTCGACGCGGACCTTGTCGGCGTGCGGCTTGGCACCCGGCGGGAGCGTCAGCCGTGCCGAGCAGGTGAACTTCTCGCCTGGCTTCCACATCCGCGTCGGCGGCTTGGCGAAGGTGGCATCCCACTTCACCACCTGCGATCCGTCAGCGCCGGCCGTGGCGGCCGTCGGCGTGCCCTGCCCGGGGAAGACGCACTGGAAGTCAGTGATCTTCGCGTCCCCGGCGATCGTGCGGTCCGTGATGGTCACGTTGGCCAGATCGGAGGCACCGTTGTTCGTCACCGGAATGTCGATCACACGGGACTCACCGGGCTTGAAGACCATCGGGTCGTTCGACGTGTCGGCCTTGTTGCCGGTCTCCTTGTCGTTCTTCTCGATGATCGGGTTACCGTCCGGCGGCACCTTGGCGTGGAACGGGTCCTCGTCATCGACCTTCCCGATGATCTTCCCGTCCTTGTCGACCACGTCACCGGTCACCCCGGCGATGTCGTGGTGGGTGTCCCCGGCCTTCATGTCCAGGGTGCCCTGGCACCGGAACGACGCTCCGGGAGCCAGCGGGCCCTTCCAGGTCAGCCCGGTCGAACCGTCGGGGAAGGTGCACTTCCAGTCGGTCACCTGCGGGCCGGCCTTGGTCATGTCGTCCACCACGACGTTGGCGATCGGCATGTCACCGGTGTTGGTGACGATGGCGTACACCGGCTGCGGGCCAGGCTTCTGGTACGTCACAGCGTTGTCCGCGGTGTCGGCGTCCACCTTCCTGTCCCACGAGCCGTCGGTCGCCCCGCCGTAGACACCGTCCTTCTTGTCCGGCCCGTCGACCGGGTTGGGCGGGATCTTGGACGGGTCACGGCCGTCGAACTTCACGATGTCGATCCGCCCGACCTTGGCGTGGAAGTCGTTCTCGCTGCTGACCGGCTTGCCGTCCACGCCGACCTTCGCGTCGACGCGCACCTTGTCGGCGTGCGGCTTGGCTCCGGCAGGCAGGGTCAGCTTCGCCGTGCAGGCGATCTTCTCGCCCGGCTTCCACATCCGCGACGGCGTCTTCCCGAAGGTGGCATCCCACTTCACCACCTGCGAACCATCGGCGTTCGCCGTGGCCTTCGCGCTCGTCCCGTCGGGGAACGTGCACTGGAAGTCCGTCACCTTGGCGTCACCGGCGAACGTCTGGTCCGTGATCCGGACCTCGGCCAGCTCGGAGGCACCGTTGTTGGTCACCGGGATGTCGACCACCCTGGTCTCGCCAGGCTTGAAGGCCTGGGCGTCGGCCGCGGTGTCGGCCTTGTTACCGGTCTCCTTGTCGTTCTTCTCGATGATCACGTCACCGTTCGGCGGGACCTTGGCCCAGTACGGGTCCTCGTCGTTCACCTTGCCGATCGGCTTCTTGGTCACCGGGTCGTAGCCCTCGGCCACCACTCCGGCGATGTCGTGGTGCGTCTCGCCCGGCTTGAGCTCCAGCGTGCCCTGGCAGACGAAGCTCTTGCCGACCTCGAGCGGCCCTGCCCAGGCGAGGCCCTTCGACCCGTCCGGGAACGTGCAGCTCCAGTTCTTGATCGCCGGGTCGATCTTCGTCAGGTCGTCGACGATCACGTTGACCAGCGGGACGGTACCCGTGTTGGTCACGATCGCCATGATCGGCTGCGGGCCGGTCGTGGCACCGTTCAGGGCGTACGTCACCGCGCTGGGCTCGGTGTCCGCGTCGACCTTCTTGTCCCACGAGCCGTCGGTCGCCCCGCCGTAGGTACCGTCCTTCTTGTCCGGTCCGTCGACCGGGTTGGGCGGAATCTTGCTGGCGTCACGGCCATCGAACTTCACGATGTCGATCTTGGGTACCCGCGCGTTGAAGTTGTTCTCGTCGCGCATCGGCTTGCCGTTCCACGTGCCGTCGATGGACACCTTGTCCTCGTGCGGCTGCGCGTCCGGCGGCAGGGTCAGCTTCGCGTGGCACAGGAACTTCTCCCCGGCCTTGAACTTCCGGGCCGGCGGGGTCCCGAACGTCGCGTCCCACCGCACGACCTGCGAGCCGTCGGCCTGGGCCGTGCCCTTGGTCGGCGCGCTGTCCCCGGGGAACGTGCACTCGAAGTCGGTGATCTTCGCGCCGCCGGAGATCGTCCGGTCGGTGATCCGCACCTCGCTGAGGTCGTCACCGCCGTTGTTCTCCACCGGCATCTCGATCACCCGGGTCTCGCCCGGCCTGAACACCATCGCCTCGCCAGGGGTGTCGGCTTCCCGGCCGGTCTCCTTGTCCCGCTTCTTGATGATCGGGGACGGCGGAGGCGGCGCCGGAGGAGTCGTCACCGGCGGAGTCGACGGCGGCGGCGTGACGATGACCTTCGTCCAGAACGGGTCCTCGTCGTTGACCGGCTTGATCGGCTTGCCGCTCGCGTCCACGGCGAGCGCTGTCACCCCGGCGATGTCGTGGTGCACCTCGCCGGGCTTGAGCTCCAGCGTGCCGTTGCAGACGTAGCTCTGGCCGGGCAGCAGCGGGCCCTTCCACGCCAGGCCCTTGGACCCGTCGGGGAACGTGCAGCTCCAGTTCTTGACGGACGGCTCGCTCTTCGTGAGGTCGTCCACCACGATGTTGATCAGCGGGGTGTTACCCGTGTTGGTGACGATCCCCGTGACCGGCTGCGGGCCGGTGGTCGCACCGTTCAGGGTGTACGTCGCCGCGTTCGCCTCGGTGTCCGCGTCGACCTTGATCTCCCAGCCACCGTTGGTCGCGCCACCGTAGACACCGTCCCTGGCGTCCGGTCCGTCGACCGGGTTGGGCGGGATCTTCGACGGGTCACGGCCATCGAACTTCACGATGTCGATCGCGGGTTCGGTCGGCGGAGGCGTCGGCGTCGGCGGCTTGGTCGTGGGACCAGGCGGCGTGGTCGGCGGTCCCGTCGTCGGCCCGGGCGGGGTCGTCGGCGGAGCCGTTGTCGGGCCCGGAGGCGTCGTCGGCGGGACGGTCGTCGGCGTCACCGGCGGCGTCGTCGGGGTCACCGGCGGCGTCGTCGGGCTGGTGGGCACCTTCGCCCAGTACGGGTCCTCGTCGTTGACGTCACCGATGACCCGGTTGTCCTTCGGGTCGATACCGGCGGCGACCACACCGGCGATGTCGTAGTGGACGTCGCCGGGCTTCAACTCCAGCGTGCCGCCGCACACGAAGCTCTTGCCGACCGCCAGCGGCCCGCTCCACGCCAGGCCCTTCGACCCGTCGGGGAACGTGCAGCTCCAGTTCTTCACCGGCGGGTCCTGCTTGGTCAGGTCGTTGACCACGAGGTTGACCAGCGGAACCGTGCCGTTGTTGGTGATGATCGCGTTCACCGGCTGCGGGCCGGTCGTCGCGCCGTTCAGCGGATAGAGCACCGCGTCCGGCTCGGTGTCGGCGTCGACCTTCGCGTCCCACTTACCGGGCGTCGGGCCGCCGTAGACACCGTCCTTCTTGTCCGGGCCATCGACCCAGTCCAGCGGGGCGTTCGCCGGGATCTTCGACGGGTCACGGCTGTCGAACTTCACGATGTCGATCTTCGGTACCACCGCGGTGTAGTCGTTCTCGCGGTGGATCGGCTTGCCGTTCCACGTGGCGTCGAGCGAGATCCGGTCCTGGTGCGGGTCCGCGTTCGCCGGCATGGTCAGCTTCGCGTAGCACATGAACTTCTCGCCGGCCTTGAACATCCGGGCCGGAGGGTTCCCGAACGTCGCGTCCCACCGCGCCACCGTCGAGCCATCGGCCTGGACAGTGCCCTTGGTCGGCGTGGTCTGCCCGGGGAACGTGCACTCGAGGTCGGTGACCTTCTGGCCACCAGCGATGGTCCGGTCGCTGATCCGCACCTCGCCGAGGTCAGCGCCACCCTTGTGCTCGACCGGGATCTCGATCACCCGGGTCTCACCCGGCGCGAACACGATCTGGTCGGCCCTGGTGTCTGCCTCGCGCCCGGTTTCCTTGTCCCGCTTGGTGATGATCACGTCCGGCGGAGGCGGCGACGGTGGCGGCGTCGTCGGCGGAGGCGTCGTCGGCGACGGGCTCGGGCTCGGGCTCGGCGAAGGCGACGGGCTCGGAGACGGGCTCGGGCTCGGTGAAGGCGACGGGCTCGGGCTCGGCGAAGGGGACGGGCTCGGGCTCGGAGACGGGCTCGGGCTCGGGCTCGGTGAAGGACTGGGTGAAGGCGACGGCGAAGGGCTCGGCGACGGCGTCGGTGACGGCGGCGGCGCCTTGTTGAAGCCGAAGTCGAACGTGTGGTCGTTCTGACCGGAGCTGCCGGTCGTGACGTCCTTCGTCGGGAACTTGCCGCCGGCCCCGTCCTTCATGGTGCCGTCGGAGTCGATGGTGTCCTTGGTACCGGCGTCGTTCACCGTCAGCTGGTAGCCGTCGAGCGGGCCACCAGCCTGGTAGTCCTCGGGCTTGTCCAGCCGGATCGTGTAGTTGTAGTTCCGGTTGAGGCCACCCTGGACGTTGTTGTCGTTGAAGTAGTACTCACCCTTGGAGTTGGTGATCTGGGTCGCGACGACCCTGCCGGACGGGTCGTACAACCGGACCGTCACGCCAGGGACGGGCTTCTCCTGCGGGTCCTGGATGCCGTCCTTGTTGTCGTCGATCCAGACGTAGTTACCGATCTCGAGTGGCGCCTGGTCACACAGCGTCTCGATGTCGGTCATACCGTTGTTCTTGCGGAAGGTGTCGTACCACCGGTCGGGGTACGTCTGCCATCTCTTCCAGGTGTCGGTGTACTTGCCGTTGCTGTTCTTGTTGAAGATCACGCCACCGGTGTAGAGGCCGATGGGGTCCAGGCCGGTCTGCGCGAGGGCGTCCCGGCCAGGCACCGTCCACACACCACCGTGCTGGAGCTCCCGGTGGTAGCCGGGAGGCGAGTAGTCCTGGTAGTACTCACCGCCACCCGGGCCCTCGCCGTTGGTGGGGTCACCGCCGGTCCGGTCGCCGCACTTGCCGGCGTTCTCCAGCTTGTAGTTCCCGTCGACCTTGCACACCCGGACGACGTCGCCACCGGAGACGATGGCGCCGACCTCCGGGTTGTACGCCTGGGTCATGTCACCGAAGACGTCACGGAAGCCGAGGATCATGTCCTCGCCGTCGAAGGTGATGCCGGTGAACAGCGGCATCGCGTAGGTCCAGTGGGTGTAGTACGGGACCTTGCCGCGCGGGTTGGTGTTCAGCCACGGCTTCCACAGGCCACTGTCCGGGTTGGGGCCGAAGGTGCTGACGTAGGCGGTGGCTGGCCGGGTCTGCGGCGCCCATTCGAAGACCGGGGCGTCGCTCCACTTCTTGGTCTTCACGTCGTACGTGTAGACGTAGGCCGCCAGGTCACTGGCTGACTGCGTGCTCTGCGCCGTACACGTGATACCGACGTAGACCTTGCCCCCGCGGACGGTGGCGGCGAACGGCACCGTGTCGGAGTCAGGGCAGGTCTTCGACGCACCTGGCAGGTTGACCGGAACCGGCGTCCTGGTCGCCTTGTTCGGGTCCTCCAGCGGCAGGGTGTAGAGCTGCCGGTCGGCGAGGTTGATCGTGTACACGTTGGTGTCGTCGGAGGTCAGGCCACCCAGCGCGGTGTGGCCGACCTTGTCCCACGTCGTGTCGGTAGCCCACTTGGTCGCGAAGGGATAGTCCCGCCCGGTGTTGGTCGGCCAGTCGGTCCGGTCGTCGGTGCCAGCGGTACCCGCGCCGAAGATCTTGTTCAGGTCGGCCCACACCGCGGTGTTCGGCAGGCTGCCGGTGGTCGCCGACTTGTAGATCGCGCCGGTACCGCCCGGCCCGAGGCCCGAGGAGGTCCGGTAGTAGGCGGCGGTGTAGACGGACTTGGCCACGCCCTTGGGGGTCCTCGGGATGGTCAGGCCCCAGTAGGAGCCGGTGTCCTTGAAGTTCGCGAGGATGGTGTTGTAGTCCTTGTTGTCCTCGTAGTGGTCCGGCGCGCTGAACGGCGTGAGCAGCAGGCTCAGTTCCTTGCCGTTGACGCCGTTGATCGGGTCACCGAACCGCTGGCAGCCGTACGCGAGCTGCGGGTTGGCCTGGCAGTAGTCCTCGGGCAGCACGATGCCCAGGCTCGCCTTCGGAGTCTGCGAGAGCTTCACGAACTGGACGGTCGTCCCGTTGTCCGTGCCCTTCCAGCTGTCGTAGTAGCCCGACGGCAGGTTCGTGAACTCGATCCGCAGTTCGTCGCTGGCCGAGTTCAGGACCGGCAGGCTGTAGGAGCCGTCCTTCCCGCTCGTGGTCGTCGCGACGGCCTTGCCCGTCGAGTCGTAGGCGGTGACCGTGATTCCGGCCATCCCCGGGTCGTCGAGCAGGAGGTCGGTCTTGTTGGTCGCCGGGTCGTAGGTGTCCCGTTTGCCGTTGGAGTTGAAGTCCTTGAAGACCATGCCCGTCACGGTGCCGCTCGCGGCGGACGCGATCCCGAACGGCAGCAGGCCGAGCAGGATGACCGCAGCAACGAGGGCCGCAGCCGCCTGGCGGCTACGGCTGGACTTGCCGGACGCGCGATGCCCCCCCGGTGGCCGCGAGCTCGGTGGCCGCGCGGCTGACGCGCCTGCACCCGGACTCAGCAACCACCACCCGAGGCGCGCCCATACCCGGTTGGGCGCATTGCCCACTTCCTCCGGCACTTTCGCCCTGCGATGCTTCATAGCCTCTCCCTGCGGTTTCCGGCCAGCCAGGTAGATCCACTGCACACAGAGGCCATTCTGTGACGATCACCATGGGTTTTTGAGTTTTGCGCCAAAAAAAATTTCCGCGGCTATTCATGTGATAAAGCAGCGAAGTTCAAGTTAGGCAGTCATTAGGAAAATAATCACTATCTTGTACTGCTGACGCTGCTTATCCGTTTTTACACGGGCCGGAATCGGATATACGGATAGCAAATTCCCGCGCGTTCGGGCCCAGATCTGGCTTTCCGGCCGCTCGCGGCTCACCTGGGGCCCGAAACGCCCTCGCGGCGGCAATCGCCAGTCTGCACTGTTCCAGCCAATATCATCCCTTTTTATGTCCATTACTACTTTCATTCCCGACTGGGTACGGCGGTGCGCAGTCATCCTGATCGGCGTTCTGGCGGCCACCACCGTCGCGGCGAACGCCAGCCCGGCCCCGGCCCGCGCCGACTCGCCGCACCTCGTTTTCCACGTCCTCGGCGACCTGCACGCGAACGCCAACGGCTCGCCGTACAACGACCACATCCGGGCGGCGCTCCGCGACCTCAACAGCGTCTACCCGGCTGCCGCGCTGGTGATCAACGGCGACCTCACCGACCACGGCACAGCGGCCGACTACCGGGTCCTCAACGACCTGTTCGCGAACAACCCCACCCCGGCGACGATCCTCAAGGGCATCGGCAATCACGAGTACTTCGCCAAGTCCGGCGTCGCGAACGACAAGCAGCGCTTCCTCGACCAGGCCGGCCGCTCGTCGGTGTACACCCAGTCCGTCATCGGCGGATATCAGTTCATCCTGCTCGGCGGGGAGGACGTGCCGCCGGCCGAGTACGCGAAGTCGCCGTGGACGGCGATCCTGTCCGACGCCCAGCTCGACTGGCTGGCCAGCACCCTGGCCGGCGGGGACGCCAGCCGCCCGGCGTTCGTGTTCCTGCACCAGCCGCTGGAGAACGTCGCCCAGCGGGACCGGCTGCGTGAGATCCTCCGCGCCAACCCGAGGACGTTGTTCTTCTGGAGCCACTGGCACACGAGCCTGCGGGTCAACGACAGCCGGCTCCTGACCGACGCCGACCGGTTCGTGTCCGTCCACACTGGAGCCGTCGCGTACCTGTGGGACGCGAACCACGTGAAGCTCCCGGACGGCAACCACGGGCTTCAGGTCGAGGTGTACTCCGACATGGTCGTCGTCCGGGGCCGGGACATCGCGAGCCGCCAGTGGATCCCCGAGTTCAGCTTCCGCGTCCCGAACTGGGTGCAGGGCGCGAAACCCTCCGGCTACAGCGGTACGCATCGTCCAATCAGGAAGATTTCGCCAATAGCCACCCGTTACGGGAAAACCTGGTGATACTACGTCCATGACCAGCGGACGACACCTGACAGCCGCCGCACTGCTCGGCGTGCTCGCCCTCACCGGACTGCCAGCGGCAGCACACGCTGCCGACGGCCCGAACGTGACGGCTGACCTGACCAGTACCCCGTTCAACGCCAGCCCGGGGGACAAGGTCACTCATCAGGTCGTCGTCCGCAACACCGGCTCGGCCGGGGCCGCGGACTCCACCATGCGGTTCACCACCACACTGCCCATGACCGGGGTCGAGGCGAAGTCGACCCAGGGAACCTGCCGGACCGTCCGGCCGGACCAGGTGGAGTGCACCCTCGGCAGCGTCCAGCAAGCCCCGGCCGAGCCGACAGTGATCACGATCAGCGGCACGCTCGACACCAAGCGCCCGCCCGGCGGGCTCGTCCGCAACACGGCGACGGTCACCACCAGCACACAGGAGACCGTGCCGGACGACAACACGTCGATCAACGGGTACCTGATCGCCGCCCCGCCGCAGGCCCCGGTCAAGGCGGAGGCGTCCGGCGGCTTCTCCGCCCTCGGCAAGGTCGCGCTGTTCGCCGCAGCCCTGCTCGTGCTGGCCGGCCTCTTCGTCCTGTGGAACCGCTCTGGCCGCCCCAGCCCCGCGATCCTCCTGTCCCGGCTGCGCCCGGCCACCGCACCGGTCCAGCCGGGGTCCCGTGCTGCCAGGCGCCAGCCGGAGCCGCGACACCCTCAGGAGGCCCAGAGCCCTCCCGCTCCAGCTACCAGCCCGGACTCCGCAAGCAGCCCGGACTCCATGAGCAGCCCGGACGCCCGGCAGTTGATCCGGCCGGCGGCCCCGGCTGGCAAACACCGGGCCTGACCTCCGGCTCACGCCCGCGATTCAGCTCGGCTGGGAACTCCCAGCCGAGCTTCTTGTGTGAGGCCGCACCCGACACGGCGCTTTCTGGCACTGCGGGGCAAAAACTGCTCACAGTACCACTCAAGTCGGCAGCTTGGCCTAGTTCATGCAAGTACGAGAAATACACCCCTTTTCTTCGCACACTGCTGAAGTGTGGATATTGGCGTGCGTGTTTGCCGCAAACCTGCGGGAGCGGACATGACGGGACAAGCGGGCGTGGTCCCGGTCCCGAGCCCGCAGGGCCTAACGGGGGACCCAGTAGAGGAGTAGGCATGTCCGTAGTACGGAGATTGGCATGGGGCGGGGCGGTCTGCGCGGTGCTGGCCGCGCTCGCGGTCCCCGCTCTGGCGACGAACGAGGCTGGCCCGGTGTACGCCTGGGGCAACCCCGCATACCAGCAGAACCAGCTGCCAGACCTGACGGGAGCGATCGCCGTCTCGGACGGCGCCCAGCACAGCCTGGCGCTCAAGAAGGACGGCACGGTGGTCTCCTGGGGCGACGCCATCGGCAAGCCGCCGGACGGCCTCGCCGACGTCAAGGCCATCTCCGCCTCGAAGGTCGGGCACAGCCTGGCGCTCAAGAAGGACGGCACCGTCGTCGCCTGGGGCAGCAACACCATGAACGGCCTGGATGTCCCGGCAGGACTGTCCGGAGTGCAGGCGATCTCCGCCGGCGGGGAGGTGAACCTCGCGCTGAAGGACGATGGCACGGTGGTCGCCTGGGGCTACGCCGCCCGTCCGGCGCTGACCGTGCCGGCTGATCTGACCGGGGTCACGGCGATCGCCGCCGGCTACGACTTCGGCGTCGCCCTCAAGTCGGACGGCACGGTCGTCGCCTGGGGCGACAACAGCAACCACCAGACGGAGGTACCAGCGGGGCTGTCCGGCGTGACCTCGATCGCGGCTGGGGTGGCGAACGGGGCCGCGGTGAAGGCGGACGGCACCGTCGCGGGCTGGGGCGACAACGGAGCAGGCCAGCTCGACATCACCACGCAGGTTGCTGGGGTCAAGCAGATCGCGATCGGCACGTTCAGCGTCTACGGGCTCAAGACCGACGGCACCGTCGTCTCCTGGAGCCCGTACTGCGGTGTGGACGCCACCGAGGCACCGTCCGGGCTCAGTAG
Organism: Longispora albida DSM 44784; assembly: GCF_000379825.1. Lineage (GTDB taxonomy): Bacteria > Actinomycetota > Actinomycetes > Mycobacteriales > Micromonosporaceae > Longispora > Longispora albida. The sequence continues at coordinate 825,001 of NZ_KB903813.1, read as the reverse complement.
CGTCACACAGATCTCGGCTGGTACCTGTCACGCTCTGGCCCTCATCGCCACGGCCTGAGCATCCTCCAGCGAAGGGCCCCCGCGTTATCGCGAGGGGCCTTTCCTGTTCCTCGTGACAGCCAGGGTCAGCGCGTGCCACAGGGGTTCTGGCAACCACATACGGCGGCGCGCACCCCGCAGGCCAAGGATCGTCAGAGTGGCCACGGAAGCAGCCGCCCCGTGCCCAGAGAGCTCGCCTGGGGCGTAGGCAGCGGTGAGGACGGCATCGCCACGGCCCTCCACCAGCCAGCCGTTGGCGTACCCGTCGACGAGGACGTGCCGCGCCTTCCACCCGTCCGGCAGGCCCCTGAGCCGCCAGCCGGGCGCGTAGGACTCGGCGAGGGCCACGACGGTGGCGCCACGCAGCCCGGTGAGCCGGATGCTGTGCCGTTGCGGCCCGGAACCGAGCGGCCGGAAGTCCGGCTTCGCCGCCGTACGCCCGGCCGGGGTCAGCATGATCGCCTCGGCCAGGCCGTCCGGCTGCCAGGTGACCTCGCGGTAGCCGACTTTCGTGGCTGGCGTGCGGCCGTCGGCGTACAGGAAGAGCTTGAGTTCTGTCGTGCCGGGTTCCGGATGGACCACAGTGGAAAGACGGTGCCAGCCGGGCGCGGGTGACAGGGCAGGCAGCGTGGCGCAGCGTTCCGGGCCGGTCTGCCAGACGCAGATGCGGGCCGGGGCGCCCGCGTGGTTCTCGTAGGCCAGGTTGAGCCGGTAGGGGCGGGTCGGCTCGCCGCTGAGGGGCTGCCACAGGCACGCGCTGCCGGTTCGGGCGGTCAGCTCCACACCGGTCGTCCCGGTCTGCCGCACGGTGATGCCGGGGTCGGCCGAGCTCGCGTAGCGGTTGCAGTCGCCGAGCTGGCTGGTGATGTCCGGCTCCAGGGCCGGGCGGGCCCGCCGCGTCGTGAGCTGGTGCTTACCGGCGGCCAGTTCGCGCCAGGCGTCCGGCGGGTCGCTGACCGTGAAGCGCGCGGATCCGATCGGCCGCAGCGGCTCCAGCCGCACGGAGTCGTACTCGACGACGGTGCGCCCCTCACCCGCGCTGTCCGCGTAGAGGAACAGCCGGCCCGGGTTGGTCCGGACCAGCGCCGCATAGTCGTGCCAGTCCGTACCGCCGCCGTTCGGCTGGGGAGCCGTCACGCACCGGCCCGGCTTGTCCTGCCACACGCACAGCCGTGGCCGCGTGCCGGACACCACCCGGTAGCGGAACGCGAGCCGGTACGTACCAGCGCTCGCGACCTCGGCGGCGATGCACGCGGTGTGCGCCTCGGCCTCCAGCCGCAGCAGCCTGGTACCCGTCATCGACATCGTCAGCGCGCCCGGTTCGAGTACCTGGCCAGCCGTCCGGTTGCAGTCGCCGAGGTCGCCGAACAGGCCGAGTGCCTGCTCGCCCGTCGAGCCGTACGCGTCCACCTGGCTGCCGGGCGCGCCGACCAGCACGGGCTCGGCGAAGGGCTGGAGCCGGCCGTCGACGTCCAGTGCCACGACGCCGGTACCGGACAGCGGCAGTTCCAGCTCCGGCCGGCTCGGCAGGCGCACGCCGTCGATCGCGTAGTGGGAGGCGTCGGTGAACAGGAGTTTCCCGGGCACCTCAGCCGCCTGGTACGGGGCGATGGCGCCTGCCGTGCGGCTGATCCGGTACTCGGTGGCCTTCGTGGTGTGCAGCTCGTCGTCCTCCCCGCGCCAGAGCACACCGGCCGGTCCCGCCGACTGGTCGACGAGGACCGTGTCGTCGGGAGCCCCGGCCACGGCTTCGGCCAGCCCTGGACGGCTGTCTCCCCCGGCGAGAGCTGTCATGCCGGAGAAGACTCGGATCTGGCCTGGCTCGCCGCCGACCTGGTACACGTCGGCGATGTCCAGGCCGGGGCCCGCGCGGCGCGCCCAGTCCATGCTGGTCAGCGCCTCGCTGAGCTTCCGGGAGTTCGCGGCTGGCGGGCTGAACGGCGTCGTGACCAGGTCGTGCCGGACGACCACCTGCGTCACGGCGAGCGCCTTGAGCAGCCGGCGCGCCCCGGCGCTGTCGCCGAGCAGCAGCCGGTCCTGCACGGCGGCGATCAGCTCGTCGGCGCTGCCTGCCGCCCGGAAGTAGCCGCCGGGCAGTGGCTGCAGCACGGGGCGGCGGAAGAGCTGGCGGGGTACGGCGTCGACGCCGTGATACCCCCAGCTCGTCGTGACCTGGTAGTACGCGTCGAGCGGCAGCATCAGGACCTTGCCGTGCCTGGGGCCGGCGTTGACGATGTCCGCGGCTTGATGCCAGGCCCGCGGTACGTGGACGCTCGGGGCTGGCAGGGCACCGCGCCCGCCGTCGAGCACGGCACCGGTCCACAGTGGCCACGGATGCCACAAGGTACCCAGTCCCAGGAGGACGACCACCGGCAGCAGGACCGGCCTGACGTGCAGCCTGGTGATCCAGGCCGGCTGCCGCCCGGAGCGCGCGAGGTCGATGGCCCGGTCCAGTGCCAGCGCCGCCAGGGCCGCGTAGCAGAGCAGCAGCGGCACGCTCAGCTTGCTGGCTGGTTCGCGGAAGAGCCACATTCCCGGTACGTGGTCGAGCAGCCACAGGTTGACCGCACCGAACGGCGGATGGGACCCGGTACCGACGACGACCAGCACCGCGGAAACCCCTGCGAGCACCAGTGCGACCCGCCGCCGGGCCCGGTCGGCCAGCACGGCACCGGCCAGCGCGAGCACCGGCAGCGCCCAGGGCAGGACGACCTGCCCCCAGGACTCCATCGCCGCCCGGAACGGGAAGTTCTCGACGTGTTCCCAGCCCCAGTGCGAGTTCAGGGCGGCCACGTTCGCCAGCGAAGCCCGGACATGGGTCCACGACCAGGCGGACACGCTGGTCTCCGCGCTGAACTCGACGCCGGCGGACGCCAGGTTGGCCAGGCAGAACGGAAGTACCCACCACACGTTCAGCAGGACGAGCCACGGCAGCGCGCGGACCAGGCGGCCAGCCAGCGACCGGATACCCGTCCAGCCGGTGGAGGCGAGTGCCAGCCCGGCCGCGACGGCGACGGTCGCGGCGCAGACCACGAGCAGCGGCGGGTTGAGGGCCAGGTAACCGGCAGGCGTCGTCAGCAGCGCGAGTTGTACCGGAGAGGGGCCGCGCAGCCGGGTCACCCGGATCACAGCACCGGCCAGCACGCCTGTCAGCCCGATGGCCAGGGCCGGCAGCGGATTGGGGAACGCGGTCAGCAGGTACAAGTTCACGGCTCCGGCCAGCCCGGCCAGCGCGATCGCCACCGGGCGGCGGACCCAGGCCGCCGTCAGGTACGCGGTGCCGAACGCCGCGAGCCCCCAGCACAACGCGTACAGCAGGAACTGCGCGGCGACCGGCGGCAGCCCGAAAAGCCCCGTCCCCCACAGCAGGGCCACGTCGACGACGTCCGGTGCCGTGTACGAGGTCGCACCCGACCCGGTCCCCGCGTGGTTCCACAGTGCACCCAGCTCGCTCGCCGAACCCTCGCGCAGGTACGGCGACACGTCCCCCGCCGCGATGAACGCCCCGTCCGGGAACCAGCTGCCCGCGAACAGCACGGCCGTCGTCACCGGCAACCCGTACCCGACGAGCCCGAACTGCCGGGCGGCTACCCACCGCCGCACGATCGCCCACGTACGGGTGACGTCGGGCGGCAGGGACATCCGCGGCGGTCGCCGGTGACGCCCCGTCACCGAGCGCGTCGGGCGTCGAGAGTCCCGAGGGCCATGCCCGCCAGCTCCGCGCACTTGAGCACGAGCAGGCCGGCGCTGCGTACCGGATGCCTGCCCACCGGCAGCTTCGCCAGCAGGGCTGGCCGGGCGAGCGGCCGCGCGTCCCTGGCGCGGTAGACGGGCAGCCAGCGGCCGTAGTACCGCTTCTTCGTGAACGCGACCCGCAGCGAGACCCGGCCCTCGTCGTGCCAGATGGCAGCGGTGGTCCGGCCGACGCCGTGGCCGCGCCCGGCCAGCCGGTCGGCGAGTTCCCAGTCCTCGAAGGCCGTCAGCGACTCGTCGTAGCCACCCAGTTCCTCCAGCAACGACCGCCGGAAGAACCTGGCGGCCTCCACGCTGGCGTCCCCGAGGTAGATCCGCTTCTCCAGTACCCGGCAGCCGGCCAGGAACCCGTCGCCGAACGCGTGCTCCGGCACGACCAGGCTCCCCAGCCCCCGGTCGCGGCTCAGCACGGCCACGGCGTCGGCGACCACACCCGGTTCGAGCACCATGTCCGCGTCCACGAACCCGACCAGCTCACCTGTTCCGGCCCGCCAGCCGTGGTTACGCTGCGCGCTGCGCTCCGGCCCCGCGACCAGCACCTGGTCGGCGTACCGGGCGGCGATCTCCGGGGTGCCGTCCGTGGAATGGTTGTCGACCACGACCAGCTCGGTGTCCGGATAGGACTGCGCGCGGATGCTGGTCAGGCAGGCCTCCAGCGTCCGCGCGGCGTTCCGGGTCGGCACGACGACGGTCACGCGGGTCATACGGCCACCACCCCCGCCTCGCTGGCAGCAGCGGTGAGTACCTCCGCCGCGACGGTGTCCCAGTCAACAGCCCCGCCCGCCCAGCCAGCCGTCGCGGGCCGGGCGGCCCAGCCGGGCAGGTGCTCGGCGAGCGCCCGGGCCAGAGCCCCCGGATCCGGCGCACAGAGCACTCCCCCGGCGGCTGTCACGGAGTCCCGCAGCCCGGGTACGTCGTACGCCACGGCCGGCGTCCCCATCGCCGCGGCCTCGTCCACCACCAGCCCCCAGCCTTCCCGTACCGACGTGACGACGAGGGCGTGCGCGCGGGCCATCAGCTCGTCGCGCACCGGCCCTGGTACCCGGCCGAAGCACCGGACGCCAGCACCCTCCAGCGTGGGAGCGAGTTCGCCATCACCCACGAACCACAGCCGGGCTTCCGGCATCCGTTCCCGGAGCAGCCGGTACGCCGCCAGCGCATGATCCGGCCGCTTGTTCCGCGCGAGCCGCCCGACAAAGAGCACCGTCGGCTGTTCCTCCCGCTCCACAGCTGGCCGGCCCCTGTGCTCCACGCCCTCCGGCACGACCCGGACGCGCCGCAGCCCGTACTCCGCCAGCGACTCCGCGCTCGACTGCGACACCGTCAGCACCGGCACGTCGCGGTACTGCCGCAGCCACCACGGCTCCAGCACGTACCGGCCGGCCCACGACAACGGCGGCGGCATCTCGTACGACCAGATCTCGCGGCACACCTGGTGCGCCAGCGCGACCACCGGCACGTCCCCCGCCCACGACGGGCAGCCGAAGGGCCTCGTGTTGATCTCGTCGACGACCAGGTCGACCCGGCCAGCCAGGCCCCGGTACCAGGCGCGGGCCGCCCGGTACACACCATGTCTTCCGCCACCACGCACCACCCGCACGCCGTCGGCGGTCTCCTCGGACGGGCAGCCAGGCACGGCAGCGCAGAACAACGTCACGTCATGCCCGGCAGCAGCCCACCGGCTGGCGACCTGCTGCGTGTACACCTCGGCCCCGCCCGCCGCCGGATGGCGCAGGTCCCGCCAGTTGAAGATCACGATGCGCACGGCGACACCTCCGCCGCGACGGCCGCCAGGATCGCCAGGTGCTCCGGGCGGCTCGCGCCGACGAGGTTGTAGCGGACGTCCCGTTCGGCGAGCGCCAGCACCCCGGCCTCGTCGCACTCGGTGAACACGTCGCGCGGCTCGTCCACCAGATACACCCGCTCACACGCGCCGAACACCCGTGCGGCGAACTCGGCCAGCGGGAACCCGCACGCCCGCAACTGCTTCGGCACGTACTCGATGAGCATCGCGGGCTGGTCCCGGTGCAGCATCTCCTCAGCGCCCCGCAGGACGTAGCCGTCGTAGCCCTCGACATCGACCTTGAGCACGTCGACCGGCTGCCCGAACACGACATCGTCGACCCGGATCATCGGCACGTCGGCCAGCCCGCCATGTCCGGTCACATTGGACGACGCCGCCGAGTGCGTCCCGATCGCCCCGCTGGCCAGATGCAGCCGCAACCGACCGGGGTGCGCGCCTGCCGCAGCCTCGATGACCTGCACGACACCATCGAGGCCATTCGCCGCCAGGTTGTGCCGCAGATAGGAAATGCTCTGCGGTACCGGCTCGATGGCGACCAGCCTGCCGCCGGGCGGCAGGTGCAGCCCGCCGGCGCACGCGTAGACGCCGATGTTCGCCCCGACGTCGACGATCAGGCCGCTGGCCGCCGCCAGCTGCTCGAAGGCTGTCAGTTCCCATTTTTCGTAGTACCCGCGGAGCAGCCCGGGCGCCATCGTGATGTCGCTGGTCGGCACGGTGAGCCGCGAGCCACGGAAGTCGGCCTGCTGCTCGGTACCGTCGCACGTGAGCCGGAACAACGCCTGATGCGCCGCTCTGACGAACGGCAGGCGCTCGACGGCAGTGTTGGCGAACCGCCGCCGGGCCCAGCTGGCGATCCCAGCCACCGTACTGTCCACTGTGCTGCTGACTGCGCTCATCACACCAGCTCACTCATCGACGGGACGGGAGCCCGGTTGCCGGATCGGGGCACCGGGACGGGGTCGTAGTCACCGCGCAGCGTCCGGACGGCCAGCCGCAGGGTGTCGGCCAGCATCCACCAGACCGCGCGGGGGTTCACTGTGGAGCGCCCGGTACGGCGCAGGGTCACGGGCGCTGGCAGGATCCGCCGGTATCCGTGCCGCCACCCGGCCACCAGCAGTTCCAGGTCGAGCACGTAACGGCGCTCGACGCTCAGCGGCAGCAGCTCGGCCAGCATCTCGCGGCGGAACACCTTGAGCCCGACCTGCGTGTCGCGCACCGGCAGGTAGGGGAACAGCGTGCCGACCAGCCCCCGGTACCCGGCGGAGCACAGCCGCCGAGTCCACGACACCTCAATGCCGACGTGCGACAGCGGATGGCGCTTGGAACCGATCACGGCGTCGGGCTCGTACAGCCGGATCAGGCCGAGGATCGGCAGCCAGTGCGCGGGGTCGAGGTCACCGTCGCCGTCGATGAAGCCGAGGTACCGCCCCCGGCCCTCCCGCAGCCCCACCCGCACCGCCGCGCCCTTGCCCATGTTGTACGACAGCCGGATCGTCCGGACGCCGAGCGGGCCGAGGTCGGTGACGCTGCCGGGGCTGCCGTCCGTGCACCCGTCGGCCACCGCGATCACCTCGAACGACATTCCGGTGTCCCGCAGCGCCCCGACGAGGGCCAGCAGGTGCGGGCGCAACTGCTCACCCGGGTTGTGGAACGGGACGACGACGCTCAGGTCCAGGCCGGCCGGGCTCGCGGGCACCGGCTCCGGCCGCCTGACAGGCCGGGCGAGGTTCGCACCGGTCAGGCCGAGCACGATCGCGGCCGCGACGCACAGCGCCAGCAACCCGGCCAGCCCACCCGGTCCCGGATGCCACACGGAAGCACTGACCGCGAGCACGATCACCGCTGGCCACGCCACCAGAGTCCGCAATGTGTGCCGGCGCGCCAGGTGGTACTGGACGAGGACCCACAGAATCCCCAGCCCCGTAGCCGCAGCGGCCCGCACGGCCACCAGCCCCGTACTAGCGGCGAAGTCCTCACCGAACAACACCGGCAGCAGCCACCGCCCGGAAGCCGCGAGCGCCAGGCCAGCCGCACCCCCGCATCCGGCCAGCAGTACCAGCGTCGCGATCAGCAGCCGCTGGGCCCGCCTCGGCCCCAGCGCGGCGAACCGGGGCAGCACGAGCATCCCCACCGCCTGCGCCAGTACCACCAGCGGCAGTGTCACCGTGACCGCTGCGGTGTAGTGACCGGAGTCCGCAGGCTGGAAGATGTGCCGCGCGAGCATCCCGTCGGCGGCGAGCAGCAACCACAGCCCAGCCATCGCGGCCGTACCGGCGAGCGCCTGCCCCGGGTCGACCCACAGCACCGGCGCGCCCCGCCTGGCCGACCGGCGCACCAGCAGCCACAGCACGACGGCACGCAGCCCGTCCGCGCAGATCGACGCGGCGACCGCACCCGTCAGCCCGAACCCGAGCTCGATGAACAACACCGTGCAGCCAAGCCGGCACAGCGCACCCGCGAGGGTGACCAGGCTGACCGTCCAGAAGCGGCGGCGGCCGTAGAGCACGCCACCGGCCACAGCGTCCACGGCGAGCGGCACGCAGTACAACGCCAGCCAGAGCGCCGGGGCCAGGCTCGGCAGCCGCAGGTACGCGGTGATCGCCGGAGCGAGCACGAGCAGCAGCACCGTACCGGCACCGCCCACCACGAGTGCCCGGTGCAGTGCCCGGGTCGGGTCGTAGTGCTCGTCGCGGTCCCGCCGGCGCGCCACCTCGGCCGCGAAGAGCGTCTGGCAGCTCACGGCGGGTACCACCAGGATCGCCATGATGGAGAGCACGGCACCCAGCGCCCCGTACCCGGACGGCCCGAGCATGCGGCTGGCCACCAGGTGCACTGCCGACATGCTGCCGGTCGCGAAAGCCATAGTGGCCAGGAATGCCAGGCCAGCAGCTGGTCCACTGGCACGTTTGCCCACGGCGGGGGCGCTTCTCCCTGCGGCCGAGACCGCTGCCACGGCGCCCGGCCGCCTCAGCCGGACCGACGACGGGAGGCCACCACCAGTGCCGTCCCCACGCCCCCGATGGCGAGCGCGCCGATCACGAGGCCCGCGATCGGCGCACCGGTCACCGGCATCGTCGCGCCGCCGTCGTCAGCACGGACATAGCCGCCGCTGCTGCCGCTCACGACGAGTTCGGCCGACAGCTCCCGCGTACCACCCGGCATCGGCCCGGTCGCGGTGAGCTTGTGCGTACCGGCGGACAGCCCAGCCGGGATGGTCGCCGAGTACGAGAAGCTGCCCGTCGCGTCGGCGGTCGCCGTCCCCACCACGGCGCCGGTGCTCAGCCGGACGGTGACCGTCGCCCCCGGCGAGTACCCGCTGCCGGAGATCTGGACCGGCCGCCCGGCCTGGGCCTGCCCGCTGACCGTCAGGGCTCCGTACTGCACCGGGTAGTTGGCGGACGCTGGCGGGCCGCTGAGCGCAGCAGCTCCCAGCACCAGGAACATCCCGATTAACCATCGTGCGGCATGCCGGATCATCGTCACAAACCTCCGATGTCGTCTACGAAGGTCATTTAATCGCGGAGGCTGACGAAAGGCCTGAGTTTGGAGAAACTCCCCATAACTGCACCCGGGCGTGGGCAGGTGCGCCACACTGGACGTTCCCAGGACACGGAAAAGGCCCCGGTCTGTGTTTCCACAAACCGGGGCCTCGTTACCGTGCGCCGCCAGGGACTCGAACCCCGAACCCGCTGGTTAAGAGCCAGCTGCTCTGCCAGTTGAGCTAGCGGCGCTCGTTGGCAACGGAGAGAACATTAGCAGGGGTTCGGCGGGGACGCGAATCCGGGGGGCCGGCCCAGCCCCGGCCCAACCCGGTAGCGCGAACCCCGGGGGCTTCGGCTACTATTGGGCGTCGCCTCAGCAGTGAGGTGCACGTGGTGGCTGTGGCTCAGCTGGTAGAGCACTGGGTTGTGGTCCCGGGGGTCGCGGGTTCGAGTCCCGTCAGTCACCCAGATTCCGCGAAGCGGATGCGAAAGGCCTGATCTCCGGATCAGGCCTTTCCTGGTTTCCAGCGTGTACCCGGCGGCGCGAACCGCCGGGTCCCTGCGGCTCAGCCCGCGACCGGCATGTCCGCGACCACCCGGGCCGCGACCTCCTTGGCGCCGTCCACGTCGAGCCCGGGTGCCGGGACGAACAGCGTCCGGCGGTAGTACTCCAGCTCGCGGATGCTCTCCTTGATGTCGGCCAGCGCCCGGTGCGCGAGCCCCTTGGCCGGCTGGCCGTAGTAGGTCCGCGGGTACCAGCGGCGGGCCAGCTCCTTGATCGAGGAGACGTCGATCATGCGGTAGTGCAGGTGCGCGTCGAGGGCCGGCATGTCCCGGGCGATGAAGCCCCGGTCGGTGGCGATCGAGTTGCCGCACAGCGGGGCGGTGCGCGGCGAGGGCACGTGCTTCGTCACGTACTCCATGATCATTTCTTCGGCCTGTCCGATGGTGACGGTGGCCGCGCGCACCTCCTCGGTGAGGCCGGAGCGGGCGTGCATGTCGCGCACGACGTCGACCATGCCGCTGAGCAGCTCGTCCGGTGCTTTGATGACGATGTCGACCCCCTCGCCCAGCACGTTCAGCTCAGGGTCGGTGACCAGGGCCGCCACCTCGATCAGCGCGTCGCGCCCGAGGTCGAGGCCGGTCATTTCACAGTCGATCCAGACAAGAAGCTCGCTCACGTGCCTAGCCTAGGCTGCTGATCGGCATTCTGCGGGGCGAGACCGGGCATACTTGCCGGCATGCGCATTCTGATCCTGGGTGGAACAGTGTTCCTGGGCCGGGCGATCGCCGCCCAGGCTCACGCTGCCGGCCACGATGTGACGTGCGCCGCACGCGGGACGAGCGGCACGGCCCCCACGGGCACGACCTTCGTGGAGCTCGACCGCGACCAGGGCCTCGGTGCGCTGGACGGCCTGTCGTTCGACGCTGTGATCGACGTCTCCCGCGATCCCGGGCATGTCCGCGACGCGCTGGCGGCGCTGGCCGGCCGGGCCGGGCACTGGACGTTCGTGTCCACCTGCTCGGTGTACTCGGACAACGCGACGCCGGGTCAGCTGGCCGCCACGGCTCCGCTGCTCGCACCGGGCACTGAGGAGTACGGCGAGCGCAAGGTCGCCTGCGAGCAGGCCGTCCTGGCCAGCGGCATCCCTTCGCTGATCTGCCGTGCCGGGCTGATCGTCGGCCCGGCTGACGCGGTCCCCCGCTTCTCGTACTGGCCGGTGCGGCTGGCCCAGGGCGGCGAGGTGCTGGCACCCGGCCACCCCGACCGCCTCGTCCAGTACGTCGAGGTGGACGATCTGGCCGCCTGGCTCCTCCGGTCGGTCCTGCACGGGCAGACGGGCGTGTTCGACGGGATCGGGCTGCCGCGCCCGTTCGGCGAGTTCCTGGCCGAGGTCGCCTCCGGTGTCGGGTCGACGGCCAAGCTGACCTGGGTGGACCAGGAGTTCCTGCTGGAGCAGGGCGTGTCGCCGTGGGCCGGTCAGCGTTCGCTGCCGTTGTGGCTGCCGGAGCCGGAGTGGGCCGGTTTCCTCAGCCGCGACACGTCGCCGGCCAGGGCGGCCGGGCTGATCACCCGGTCCACCTCGGAGACCGCGCGTACCACTCTCGACTGGTGGCGCGCGCAGGACCCGGAACCGGAACTGGCCGCTGGCCTGACCCGCGCCGAAGAAGCTGAGCTGCTCAAACTCTGGCACGCCCGATAGGGCCTGACAGGTAAATGCCTAGGCCCTGACGCTGACCGCCGGCTCGTGACTGACCGGGAAGTTCACCGAGCTGGCGATGAAACAGTGCTGGTGGGCCTCGTGGTGCAGCGCCAGCGCCTTGTCCGTCATCTCCGCCGAGGCCACCTCGACCTGCGGGCGCAGGACGACGCCGGTGAAGTGGCCGCCCGTCCTGGTTTCGGCCATCGTCCCGGCCGGGCTGTCGGTGTACGACGTGACGACGACACCGTTCACGGCACACAGGTGCAGGTACCAGAGCAGGTGGCACTGGGAGAGCGAGGCCACGAGCAGCTGCTCGGGATTCCACCGGGCCTCGTCGCCACGGAACGCCGGGTCGGAGCTGCCGAGGATGTCAGCCCGGCCGGGCGCGCTGATCTGGTGTGCCCGGTCGTAGTCCCGGTACCCGCTGGTGCCGGTGCCGAGGTTGCCCGTCCAGTCGAGGTCGAGCGTGTAGGTGTGCACTGTGGACATGGCGGCTAACCTCCGAGGCCGGGGTGGGCGAGGACGTGGTCGCGGGCAGCTCGGGCTGCGGCTTCGGGCTGACCGGCCCTGATCGCGTCGAGCAGGTCGCGGTGCTCGGCTCCCGCCGCGGCGCCCCGGCCGGGCGTGGTGAGGGACTGCCGGGTGGAGACGAGGATCTGGTCCCAGAGCCGGTCGAGGATGGCCAGGGCCGCCGGGTTGGCGGCCAGGCCGGCGATCCGGCGGTGGAAGGCCCGGTTGCGGAGCGCGGCCTGCCAGAGCTCTCCGGCCTCGGTGGCCTGCTCGGCGAGTTCGGCGTCGCGGACGAGAGCCGCGAGGGCCGCCGGTGCGATCTCCCCTGCCGCCTGCCGTGCGGCGGCCAGCTCGGCGGTGAGGGCCTCGAGGGCCGCGCGGACCTGGTACGCGTCGCGGAGTTCCGCCGGGCCGAGCGTGGTGACCTGCACTCCGCGCCCGGCCGGGGTGACCAGGCCGTCGGCCGCCAGCGCGCGGAACGCCTCCCTGACCGGTGTCCGGCTCATCGCGAGCGCGCCGGCGGTCTCGATCTCGGTGAGCCGCTGGCCCGGCGCGTAGACACCGTCGAGGATTCTGGCCCTGAGCTGTTCCCTGGCCACGTCAGCCTGCATGGCATGCACTGTATGCAATGCATGCCATGCACGTCCAGCCCCCTACTTCCGCACGACCCAGTCGTGGTTGGCGGCCACCTTCTGGAACTTGAGGGAGTTGCACCAGTAGGTACTGCCGGCCGGGTTCTGGAACGGCTGCCACGGCGCGGTCGCCGCCGTCGCGAGCGTCCACACGCCGTTCTGGCGGATCTGGATGGAGCTGGACTCGAACCCGGTACTGGGCATGTCGGCGCAGTAGTACGCCTGGCCCGTCGACGGGTTCCTGGTGGCGTAGAACTCGAAGATGTCCCAGCCGTACGGCAGCTCACTCTGGTCGGTGCCGCCCTGGGTGTAGAAGGTGTCCCAGGACTGGGTCTGCTGGTTGAACAGGTACGCCGTCCACTGGTTGCCGGACGCCGCCGTCTTCGCGACCCGGACGGTGTACGCGGGCCGCCCGTTGACCTGCGTCGTGTACTTCGCGAGGAACGCCGAGTCGATCATGACTTCCTTCTTCGGGCCGCCCTCGCCGCACCAGTCCCACGCCCAGACCTCGTTCGTGATCCGGCCGCCGTACCGCCAGTAGGCCGTGGTGACCTCGATGCACGAGCCGCCCGGTGGCTTCATGGTCGGCGTGTACATGAAGTCGCCGTCCTTGCTGGTCCGCCAGTTCGGTACGACGCTCTGCGTGGCCTGGAGACCGTCCCCTGTGGAGTTGTCCGGCTCGACACCCCAGAAGTGGTGGAGCTGCGCGGCGGCGGAGGCCGGCGGTGCGACGCCCTGGTGCCGGGCCTTGCGCAGCTCGTGCAGCTCGCGGAACTTCGCCACGGCGGGCGCACGCCTGGCTCTCGCCGCGGCCGAGTCGGGGACACTGGCCACGATTCCCGGGCCGGCCGGGGCCGCGGCCTCCGCGGTGGTGGCAGGGATGGTGAACCCCGCCGCCAGTACTGACAAAGCTAGAAGTTTCAACCGTGTGCGGTGACGTCGCATCGGGGCCTCCATGAGGGGTAAGCCATCGAAATACTTAAGTAAATGACGGGTTTACTGTGGAGCCGTGCAAGACTGCCGTCAATGAGGACGGAGACGATTGGCACACGCCTGCGCAGGCTGCGCACCGAGCGCGGCCTGACCCAGCGGGAGCTGGCGGCCGGTGCCTGCACGCGCGCGCATGTGGCCACAGTGGAGGCTGGCCGGGCGAGCCCGTCCGCTGAGCTGCTCGGACACTTCGCCGCCGTGCTCGGGCTGACAGCGGCCGAGCTGCTGACCGGGCCGGCGTCACGATCCGGATCCCTGGCCGAGGCATGGCTGACCGGCAGCGAACCGCCCGAGACCACGTCGTTCTGGGGTGCGTGCTGCGCGGCCCAGCGGCTACCGGCAGCCGAAGCGGCGCGGGCCTTCGCCGCAGCCGCCACCCTGCCCGACGCGGACGCCGTCTACGCGACCGCGCGGCGGATCGGCTGCCTGACCGAGGCCGGCGAGCCCGAGTACGCAGCCCACCTCGGGGAGGCCGCGCTGCTCGCACTCCCCGAGCACCCCGACCCCGAGCACACCGGCTGGCTGTGCGCGGCGCTCCAGGAGCCCTACCACGCGCTCGACCAGCACGAACGCGCCCTCGAACTCCGCCAGCGAGCGCTCGCTCTCCTCCACAGCGGCCCGCCACCGGAGACCGCAGCCCGGATGCTGATCGCACACGGCTCGCCGGACCGGGCCCTCGCGCTGCTCGTCCGCTGGCCCCTCGAACGCCTGCTGACCGCCCAGCCCCGGCTCAGCCCCGCAGCCAGCCTGGCAGCCGAAGGCGCAGCACTGGCCGCAGCCGGCCGCTACGACGACGCGATGACAGCGTTCGAAGCCGCCTACGCCGAGCTGCTCAGGCCGTCACGGCCGCTGCCATCAGATCCGCTGAACGGCACCAGGTAGGCCTCGGCAGCCTCCACCGGCCGGCCACGAGCGGCGAGGAACCGGCCGAGTTCGCGGCTCGACTCGGCGACCTCACGGCGCGCGCCGAGACGCGTGAAGACCGCCACCGAGGCGCGCAGCTCGGCCTCGTCGCCGAGGACCAGGCCCGCCACGCGGTGCGCGTAACCGAGCAGCCAGCCAGGGAGCCCGTCACGATCCGGGAGGACCTCCACGGCCTCGGCCACGCGGCCCATACGGCAGAGGGCCTCAGCCAGCATCGACTGCGCCTGCTTCTCGTGGCCGGTGCCGGTCAGCAGCGTGCACGTCCCGGCCAGCTCGCTCGCGGCGTCAGCCCAGCGGCCGGCCTCCATCCGGGCCGAGGCCAGCGCCAGGCCGCACAGCCCGGCCTCCGCCGAGCCCGGTTCGCACAGGTCACGGGCCTGGCGGGCATAACCGACCGCCTCCTGGTAGCGACCCTGGTCGATCAGGGCCTGCGTGACCGCGCGAAGGACAAAAGCATCCGGGGCGTCGAGGGCGGCCAGGGCCAGATCGGCGGTCACCGCCACCCGTTGCGCCGCTCCAATGATGTTGTACGGCATGAGCAACGTCGCATAAGCCCGAGCCGAAGGCCGCTCCGCCACCAGCCGCTCCCCCAGCTCGATCGCCCGGTGCAGATCACCGGCCAGGGCGAGCGCGGTGACCCGGCGGCACACGGCCTCGGCGGCTTCCGGTACGTCACAGTCAGCGGCCTCGGCGAACAGCTCGGCCGCCCGGCCGTAGTCCCCGGCCGCCAGGGCTTCCTCGCCTCCGGCGCACAGCCCGGCATACCGCTCCCGGGCACCGGTGAGCACAGCGAGATCGAGGCCCAGCCGCCCGGCCAGGTACCGCAGGAGATCACGGGACGGCCGGACCCGGCCGGACTCGACCATCGACAGGTACTCGCGGGTGTAGCCGTCACCGGCCAGTTCGCGCTGGGACAGGCCCCTGGCCAGCCGCAGCTGGCGCAGCCGGGAGGCTAGCCGCCGAAGTTCTGGGTCCAATAGATGCCGTACTTGCTGCCCTGGCCCTCGGCCACCCCGACGCCCAGGTACTTGAACTGGCAGTTCAGGATGTTCTTCCGGTGGCCTTCGCTGTTCATCCAGGCCTTCATCACGTCGGCCGGGGTCTTCTGGCCGGCCGCGATGTTCTCGGCCCAGGCACCGCCACGGTAACCGGCGGCGGTGATCCGCGAACCCGGGTCCTTGCCGTCGGGGTTGGTGTGGGCGAAGAAGCCGCGCTTCACCATGTCCTGCGAGTGGCCACGGGCCGACATCGTCAGCCGGGCGTCGGGTGCCAGATCCGTGCGGCAGCCCGCGTTCTTCCGCTCCTGGTTGACCAGGGCCAGCACCTGCGCCTCACGCGCGTCGGACGGCGCTCGGGCCGCGCCACGGGAGGCTGCCTCGTCGGTCACCCCGGCGCGTGCCTGGGCCTCGAGGCCCTGCGGCAGGGTGTTCTCCAGGTTGGCCGCTGCGATGTCGATGCTCTCGCGCTCGCGGAAGGCTGGGCCGGAAAGACCCGACCAGACCGCACCACCGGCGATCACCACGAGCATCAGGAGGGCGATGAGAGGTACGCGGAGGCGGGATGACACCCGGTGAACGTACCTCAATGTCCCGGGAGTGTCACGTTCCGGGGAGTCCGCAGGCAATCACCCTGAGTAGCAAACAGTGGGCTGAAATGCGCTTCCGTACAGGCGATCCCCGCCCGTAAAAAATGTCGGGCGGGGATCGCGGGGAAGAGCGTTTACCGCACCGGGCGGCCCTTGTAGTAGAGCCACGTGTCGAACACCGGAGTCAGGTCCTTTCCGGACAGTCGCTCCGCGTACGCCTTGAACTCGGCGATAGTGGCGTTCTTGTGCTGCTTGTGCTTCGTCCAGCCCTTGAGCACGGCGAAGAACTTCTGGTCGCCCAGCGCCAGCCGGATCTCGTGCAGCGCCATCGCGCCCCGGTTGTAGACCGCGCCGGAGAACTGGTTGTCCGGCCCGGGATCGCCCGGGAGCACCTGCCAGAACGGATTGTCCGCCGGGAAACGGTTGTAGGCGTTCTCGAAGGAGAGCTGCGCGGTGTCACCGCCGTGCGTCTCCATCCACAACCACTCCGCGTAACGGGCAAACCCCTCAGACAGCCAGATGTACTTCCAGTCCGCCACCGACACGGAGTTACCGAACCACTGGTGCGCGATCTCGTGCACCACGACCGACACGTTCGGCCCGTTCTGCCAGAAGCGGTACCCGTAGACCGGCCGCGTCTGTGTCTCCAGCGCGAAACCGATGCCGTCCAGCGGCCCCGCGACACCACCCTGGGCCTCGTACGGGTAAGGCCCGAACATCGACTCGCCCCACTGCACGACCTCGGCGGTACGCCGCAGTGAGACCTTCGCGTTCTCCTTCAGCGCGCCCAGGTTCTCCGAGTAGGCGTTGTAGACCAGCTGCCCGTTCGGCGCGGTGCTCGTCTCGATCTCGTACTGGCCGATCGCAAGGAACGTCAGGTACGTCGCCTGGGGCTTCGCCGAGTGCCAGTCCCACGTCGTCCTGCCGCCCGAGCTGACCGGGGCACCCGTCAGGACGCCGTTGCTGATCGCCTCCACGCCGTCCGGCACGGTGACCGACACGTCGAAGAGTGCCTTGTCGAGCGGGTGGTCGTTGCTCGGGTACCACCACCAGGAGATCTCCGGCTCGTTCACGGCGAGCGCCCCGTCACCGGTCCGCTTCCACGACGTGAAGCCGTCCACCTTGACCGTGGAGGGCACGCCGGAGTACTCGACGACGACGGTGAACTTCTCGTGCCGCTTCAGCTCACAGTCGGGCGTCACGACGATCTCGTGCGCGCCCTCCTTGCGGAAGGCCACCGGCTTGCCGTTCAGGCTGACAGCGCTCACGTCGAGGGCGAAGTCGAGGTTGAAGCTCTTGAGCCGCTGCTGGGTCGCGCGGGCCTTGATCGTGGCCCTGCCGCTCAGGTGGTCGGTGGCCGGGGTGTAGGCGACGTCGATGTCGTAGTGCTCGACGTCGTAGCCGCCGTTGCCGTAGTCGGGGTAGTAGGAGTCACCGATGCCGGCGGCTCCGGGCACCGGCTCCTTGCCGGAGCTCGCCGCCGTCATGGACAGCACGAGCCCCGAGGCGGCGACCAGCGCCACAGCCGCTCTGCGTAAGGACATAGTCGACACTCCACTCTAGAGGGGAATGCCGGAACCCTAGCGAAATTCGATGCCCAGATGTACCCATGTCCATGAATGACCGCAGGCCCGGCCCCCGTGACGGGGACCGGGCCTGGGCCTTTACTCAGTACTGACTAGCTGGCGTTGCCGTAGACCGCGAGCTCGACGGAGTCCACGAACTGGCAGCCGGTGAACGGACCGGGGCAGGAGCCGCCGATGACCGGGACCTGGCTGGTCAGCATCGTGTACTTGACGAACTTCACGCCTGCGGTCGTCCCGCCGGCCAGCGTCACGCTGTTCATCTTGTTGCGGTTGGCGACACCGAAGGTGCCGTTGCTCGCGAGCGTCCAGGTGGTGCCGTCAACCGAGGTCTCCACCTTGTACGCACCGGTCGAGGAGCTGCCGGCGTCGCCACAGGTGTTCGACGGGTTGATCTTGATGTCCGCGATGTCGATCGCCTGCGGCAGCTTGATCACGGCGAACCGCGACTCGAAGCCACCACCCGGGGTCAGGATCACGTCCGAGCTCCAGCCACCGCCCTGCGACTGGTCGATCAGGGCACGCGGGCCGCAGCCGAACATGTCGTAGTCGTCGCCGTTGAAGCCAGCGATCGTCGCGCCACCAGCCTCGGCGGCCCAGTCACGGACCAGCGAGTAGTTGGCCGTCGCGCCACTGCTCGTCACCACGAGCGTGGTGCTGACGACCTCGTAGCCAGCGCCGCTCACGTTGAACTTCTTGTACGTGCCCGGCACGACCTGCACCGAGTAGTTGCCGCTGGCGTCGGTCACCGTCTGCAGGCTGCCGCCGGTGGCGGCCGGGTGCCCGGCGAAGGAGACCAGCGCACCGGCGATCGGCGCGCCGTTGCTGGCGTTGACGACCTGGCCCGACACGGTCACCTTGGCGGTGCCGGCCGGCGGCGGGGTGCTGAAGTCCTCAGCCGGAGCCGAGTCGTCGCCGTTGAACGCGGCAGCGAAGAAACCCATGCCGCGGGCGGCGAAGACCTGCCAGATCTTGGCGCTGTTCGCACCGCCGTAGATGGCCCGGTCGGCCAGCAGGATGGCGTTGCGCATGTCGAGGTAGGAGGGGTTGGCCGGAGCCAGCTCCATGCCCCGGGTGACCAGCGAGCGGGACAGCTCGGAACCGATGTCCCGGCGCAGGTCCCACAGGGTCTCCGACCAGATCTCACCGTCGGCGTGCACCTGCGGGACGCCACGGACCTTGCCGAAGTCGCCGTAGGTGTAGCCGCCGGGGCCCGCGCCAGCGGTGCCGGGGCAGCCCTGCTCGGCGGTCCAGCCCACCTTGCAGTCGATCGGCTGCGAGCGCACGGAGTTCAGGCCGTGGCCGACGTACTCACCGGTGCGGACGTCACCGACCAGCTTGCGGTCGTTGGTGTAGCCCTCGCCGACCAGGAAGTCCATCGCGTACCAGTCGCTCCACGCCTCGCCCATCGCGCCGGCCTGGATGTTGCCGAGCGTCGAACGGCCGAGCGCGTCCACCACGAGCCGGTTGGACAGGCCGTGGCCGAACTCGTGGTACAGGATGCTGGCGTCGTCACCGCTGTTGGCAGCGGTCCACGGGAAGCTGCCGTCGTTGTAGAACAGGTACATCTGCATCCGCGGGGCGAAACCGTCCGGCGGGGTCGACATGTTCGCGTTGTTGGCGTGGTTGCCGTCGGGCATGCCGCTGGCGGTGTTGGCACCGTCCATCGCCTGGCCCTGGACACCGTCGCCGTCACGGCTGTCGAAGTTGCCGGCCTCACGGGTGAAGCCGATCGGGGACTGCTCCAGGTGCTCGCCGAAGCGGCCCAGGAAGTAGTACATCTGGACGGCGTTCTGCTTGGCGTTCACCTGCCACGAGCCGGACTCGTTCGGGTTCCACGAGCACTGGTAGTGGCTGGAGCACGGGGCGCCGACCTGCTTGATGAAGTTGGTGAACGGGTACACGAAGTTCCCGCCCGGCCCGGCGGGGCCGACTTCCTCGTTCGGGTTGGCGGCGTTGTCGTCGTTCAGGTCGAGGTAGACGTGACCGATGTTGCCCGAGAGCTTGGTCGCGTCCTTCGGCAGGCCACGCAGGTTCTGGATCTGCGTGTCACCGCCCCGGAGCGCGCCGGGGAACTGCTCGAACACGCTGCCGTGGGCCTCGTCGTCCCCGTAGTGCGACGTGAGGCTGCGGCGGTAGAGGACCGCCCCGGTCTCGGCGTCCAGGACGACGGTGTACGACTCGTCCTTGCCGGGGTAGATGATCGTCTCCCACGCGGAGCGCGGGCCGGAGACGGTCTGGAACACGACCTTCTGCGCGAACTCGTTGCTCGCGAAGGTGGTCTGCTGCGAGGAGCCGGCCGTCTTGACGACGGCGGAGGACTTGGCCTGGCCGCCGACGTTGGCGATCGCCTTGTCGCGGGCGGTGGCTGCCGTGAGCTTGCCGGCCGGCAGGCTGGCGGGCAGCGCGGCGAGGGGCGAGCCGTCGATCGAGATCAGCTCACCGTTCTTGCTGACGTGCGCCTTGTAGCCGTTGCCGAAGACCGGCACGCCGTCCACCGTCTGGATGAACGACAGGTGGCTGTTGCCGGCGACGTCGACGTAGACCTTGCGCAGGCTCATCCGGTTGATGTCCGAGGCGGACAGGCCGAAGGCGCTGGTGTGGTCACGGAGGTAGTTGAGCGCGATGGCGTCCGGAGCGGCCTTGCTCGGGCCGGTCAGGAAACCGTCCAGCTTGCTGACCTGGCGGAACGTGCCGGTCAGCGAGTCGAGCTCGACTACCCCCTCGACGCCGAGATCGCTCTTGAGGGCCGAAAGGCCCGCCCGGGGCTGCGCCGCGATCTTGGTCGCGTTGCGCTGCAGGGCCTTGCCGTTCTCCGCCGCGCTGCGGGCGTCGTAGAACTCCCCCTTGTCCCCGCGGGCGGTCTCGCCGAACGAGGACAGCGGCGACTTCGCGCCCTGCTGGCCCGGCTCGGCGGGGCCGCCGAACGCGACAGCAGGCATGGCCGCGACGGCGACGACCGTCGCCACGGCGGGGATCAGCCGGCTGCGCATACGCCGCCTGGACGGCGACGCTGAGGGTACTGCCATTGAAGAACCCCCTACTGTGTTCTGCTGCGCCAGCGGGGGTCCGGCAAGCCGGCTGCGCCTCGGCAGCCACAGGCCGGGCCTCGGGGCGCAAGGACGTCGATATGGCGTCCCGCCGCGCAGCCTGCCGTTCCGACAAGGGCTTGCACAATGCCTGAACGCCCATTCAGCCGTCCACAAAGTCCAGTTGACGGCATTTTTCGGTCGCACTGTCAGGCATCCGACACAATGACCTGCGTACAGTAGTCAGCTAGTCGCACTGAGTACGCACGGGTTTCCCCGGATGTTCTTTTACCGAGTGGTAGGCCAGACTGTGTCGGCAAAGACACATGGAGGACGGCAGCAGTGAACGTGATCGACCAGGCGAAAGCCAAGATCGAGCTGGCCAAGGCCGGCCCGGGGCCCGCCGAGCACGAGGAACTTCTCCAGCTCGTCTACCGGCTGTGGGCGCTCGCACTGCTGCTCAAGATGCTCGGCGCCTCCTGGGACGTGTCCTGGCACTTCAAGTGGCTGCGCGACGACCTGGCCCCGCCGCACCTGCTGAACACCACCGGCACCATGCTGGCCATCGCGCTGGTCCTGTTCCACAGCTACACCGGCTTCGGCATGGACAAGGCAGCGCTGCGCCTCGTCCAGTCCGGCACGGCCGTCTTCCTGATCGCCATCCCGATCGACCTGCTCAACCACGAGATCAACGGGCTCGACATCACGTCGTGGAGCTACAGCCACGCGCTGCTCTACATCGGGACCGCGATGATGATCGCCGGGGTGATCTGGGGCTGGTACCGCAACGGCAACGCCCCGTTCCTCGCCGTGGCCTTCTGGCTGTTCTTCCTGGAGAACGTGCTGTTCCCCAACCAGCACCAGGAGTACGGCGTGCTGTCCATCGCCGCCTGGGACCGTGGCGCGCCCTACGCCGAGCCGAGCCTCCTCGAATTCGCCGCGAACCAGATCTCGCGTCCCGTCGACCGCGAGGCCGTCCTCAACTTCGCGATGCCCGTCGAGTCCTGGGTGTATCCGGTGTGGGCCGGCGTCGCCGGGCTGATCGTGCTGATCGCCGCCCGGTACCTGATCGCGCGCCCCTGGGCCGCCACAGCCGTCGCCGGCATCTACG
The DNA here is from genome assembly GCF_000379825.1 of Longispora albida DSM 44784. Taxonomy (GTDB): domain Bacteria; phylum Actinomycetota; class Actinomycetes; order Mycobacteriales; family Micromonosporaceae; genus Longispora; species Longispora albida. The sequence goes on along the minus strand of NZ_KB903813.1, from coordinate 803,355 downwards.
TCGCGTACCGTGCCGTGGCCTGGCTGCTGCTGACCGGTACGGACTTCCCGCCGTCCACTGTGCCCTTCGCGCTGGTGGCCGGTGCCGTGGCCGTGGATCTCGCGTTCCTGCTGCCAGGGGCCGCGAAGGTCGCCGGGGCCGTGGCCGCGCCCGCGGCGCTGTACGGCGGGTTGTGGCTCCAGGACCGGCTGCTCGAAGCCCCGCCGGTCGCCTACGCCTCGATCCTGTACGTGATCCCGGCGCTGCTCGTGCTGTGGGCCGCCGCCGAGTACCTGATCCGCCGGGCACCGGCACCGAGCCGCCGCCTAGCCCAGCCAGCCGTCGCCTGATCCCTGCTTTTCTGGGGCTTTTGCGGGTATTTCCGTTCCGGGAGTACCCGCCACCCCGTACGGGGACCCGCTAACGTCGACAGACATGGCCCGCCGTCCCGCCGCCCCGCCCAGCCCGGTCCCGCCAGCGCCCGCCCCGGCGCCGGAAGAGCCGGGCTTTGTCGGTCCCCTGGTCCTGACGGTCATGATCGTGCTGGTCACGGCCCTGATGCTCGGGCACAGGTGGATCCCGGACGGCTACGGCATCGGCTCGCTCGTCGAGAGCTTCCTGCCCTGGCTGGGCGTGCCGCTGGCGATCCTCGGCGCGATCGCGGTGTTCTTCCGGAGCCGCCCGGCCATGATCGCCGCAACGCTGTCGGTACTGGCCTGGGTCGCCCTCTTCGGCCCCGCCCTCCTGCCGCGTGGCGCGGGCGGATCGGCCGACCTGCGGGTCCTCTCCCACAACGTCTACGCGGCCAACCCCGACCCGGCGGCGACCGGCCGCGCGCTCCGCGAGGCTGACGCCGACGTGATCGCCCTCCAGGAGGTCACGGGCGACGCCTCGGTGAAGTTCCACAGTGAACTCGACAGCACCTACCGCAACCGCACCGAGCGCGGCACCCTGGCCGTCTACAGCAAGTACCCGCTGTCCGACGTCCGCCCGGTGGACATCGGCATGGGCTGGGTCCGGGCGATCCGGATGACGGTCACCGCCCCGAAGGGCCAGGTCACCCTGTACGTCGTGCACCTGGCCTCCATCCGGCTGGGCGCCGGCGGCCTGGCCAGCCAGCGCCGGGACGACACCCTGCGCGCCCTGTCCGCAGCGATCGCCGCCGACCCGGCCCGCCGCCTGATCCTGGCCGGGGACCTGAACACGGCGAGTACCGACCGCAGCCTCGGCGAGCTCACCAGCCAGCTCACCGAGGCCCAGCGCGAGGCCGGCAGCTTCTTCGGCTTCACGTGGCCGGCCGAGCTGCCCCTGGTCCGCCTCGACCACGTCCTGTCCCGGGGCCTGACCATCACCGGCACCCGCGTACTCGGCTCGACAGCCAGCGACCACCGCCCCGTCGAAGCCTCGTTCCGGTTCTGACCTGAAGAGCCCGCTCAGACGGCGGCGAGCTGCTGCGCCCTGGCCTTTGACACTCCGAGCGTCATCGCGATCTCAGCCAGGGAGAATCCCTCCTCGGCCAGGTGATGCGTCACCTTCCGCATGGCCTCCGCAGCACGGCGGTTGGTCTCTTCCGCCTGCTCACGCAGCGACCTGGCCTGGGCGATCTCGACCGTGAACGACTCGGGCAGGACGATCTCCACCTGGACGCCGATGGTTTCCTCCGGCCACTCGCAGGCCAGCGCGACGGCGTCACGGACCATCGCCTCGACCTGACTCAGGCGCCGGGCCTGCGTGTGGATCTCGTGCCCCTCGGGCGTGACGGCCATGACGGCCCACCACTTCCCGCTGCGTTCGGCGCGGGCGTTGATTTCATGGCGCTCCACCTGCGGCTCCTTCCCGGTCATGCCGACAGCCTACGGACTAGGTCGAGGATTCCCCGGGCCGTGAGTTCGCTGATCTCGGTGTGCCTGGGGACCGCGATCGGCATCGGATTACCGCCGATCCGGTAGATGGAATGGCTGCCGCCCTCCCTGTGCAGCTCCAGCACCCTCCCACGCTCACCCGCGATCTTCGCCATCCGCCGAAGGAGATCTCTACGCTTCACAGGAAGTGAGTCTATCCACCCTATACCTTTCCAGTATAGGGTGGATATACCTGCCAGCGTCTCCTATTTTGCATGCTCGCCCGTATACAAAATAGGAGACACCGGCGTAGCTAATTCAGCAGTTCCTGCCAGTCCGGCCTCGTGGCGACCGTGATGAGTTCCTGGGTGGCCCGGGTGAGGACGACGTAGAGGGTGCGCATGCCGGCGGGGGACTCGGTGGCGATGTCGCCCGGTTCGAGGACGACGACGCCGTCGTACTCCAGGCCCTTGGTTTCGAGGCTGCCGACCGCGAAGAGGCGCTCGGGGTCGAGGCCCTCGATCCAGCCGGCCACCTCGGCGCGGCGGGACATGGTGCAGGCGACGCCGATCGTGCCTTCGAGGCGGTCCAGCAGTTCGGCGGCTGCGGCGCGCACCGCTTCCCTGGGGTTGGCGGAGACGCGGTGGGAGGGGGCGAGCCCCGTCGTGCGTACCGCTGAAGGAAGCCGGACCCCCGGCCAGCCGCGACGGGCGATCGCGGCAGCCTCGTTGAAGATCTCGGCGGAGTTGCGGTAGTTGGTGGTCAGCTCGAAGGTGTGGCGCTTGGTGCGGCCGGTGGCCAGGTCGCGGGCCTTGCGGGCCTCGGCGGCGTCCTCCCAGGAGGCCTGGGCCGGGTCGCCGACGATGGTCCAGCTCGCGTACTTGCCGCGCCTGCCGAGCATCCGCCACTGCATCGGCGACAGGTCCTGGGCCTCGTCGATGACGACGTGCGCGTACTCGTCGTAGTTCTCGCTGCGGACGATCGGCTGGCGGGACGCGAACTCACGGTCGGCGGCCGTGGTCAGCTCCCGGATGCCGTCGATCACGTGGAACGGGTCGGTGCGCTTCGGCTTCGGGGGCTCACCGAGCAGCATCCGCAGCTCGTCGAGCAGCGGGATGTCCTGGATGGAGGGTTCTGCGGCGAAGGTCAGCCCCCTCGGGCCGCCGAGGCGGCGGACGAGCTCCGGGTCGCGGAGCCAGCCGAGAACGTCGAGGGGCGTGAGCTGCGGCCACCAGCGGGTGACGAATTCGAGCAGCTCGTTGCGTTCCTTCATGTCGGAGACGAAGGAGTCGCGTTCCTCCACTGTGGCGTTGCGCAGCCGGTCGCGGTAGACCCGCCACAGGTCAGCGATGAGCGCCGCCGCTGCCCGGTTGCGGCCGTGATTCGGGAGGATTCCTCTTTCGTGTACCCGGGCGCGAGCCGCCTTCAACGTCGCCGCGTCGAGCCGCAGCACCTCCCCGCGATAGGTCAGGCGCAGCTCCTGCGGCGTACCGGGCGGGGCCTGCCGGACCAGCCTGACCAGCAGCGAGCGGATGCCCAGCGAGCCCTTCAGCGCCGCCGTCCGCGGGTTGTCGTGCTGGGTGGCCTGCACGCCGTCCACGACGTCACCGAGGGAGCGGAGCGTGACCGCGTTCTCGCCGAGCGACGGGAGCACCCGTTCGATGTAGGTCATGAACACCGGGGACGGGCCGACCACGAGCACGCCGCCGCCCTCGTACCGGCGCCGGTCCGAGTAGAGCAGGTACGCGGCGCGGTGCAGGGCGACCGCCGTCTTCCCCGTACCGGGGCCGCCGGTGATCAGCGTGACGCCGGAGCCGGGTGCCCGGACGGCCTTGTCCTGCTCGGCCTGGATGGTCGCGACGATGTCCCGCATCTGCGCGCTGCGCGCCCGGGTCAGGGCCGCCATCAGCGCGCCGTCGCCGATGACGGTCATGCCCTCGCCCAGTTCCGGGTCGAGCAGGTCGTCCTCGACGCCGAGTACCTTCGGGCCGCTCGACCGGATCACGCGGCGGCGGATGACGCTGAGCCGGTGCTCGGGGGTCGCCTGGTAGAACGGGGCCGCCGCCGGGGCGCGCCAGTCCACCAGCAGCGTGTTCATGGCCTCGTCGCGCAGGCCGAGCCTGCCGACGTAGCGGACCCGGTTACGGCCCTCCGACAGGTCGAGCCGGCCGAAGACCAGCCCCTCGTACTCGCTGTCCAGCGAGCGCAGCCTCCGGGCTGCCTGGTAGACGAAGGCATCCCGCTCGACCAGCGCGCCGGGCGTGCGCGCGTCGACCTGCCGGTAGCCGGCTGCCTCGTTGGCGACCGCCTCGGCGCGCAGCTCGTCCAGCCGGGTGTACACCCGGTCCACGTACTGCTGCTCGGTGGCGATCTCGGTCTCGACGGTCGACGGCGTGTCTGACAACGCGGCTCCGCTCTCCTGCTCACATTTTTGGGCTATGGCAGCTTACGGACCCGTCCCGACGGCACAGATCGGTCCCCGGGCCGATGTTTCCTCCACCCCTTCACGATAGATTTATCCGAGGGATCACCAAGGATGTACCGATAGTTGTGTTTCCTGTACGTTGTCAGGCGTGGACGAGCAGCTAGGCGGCGACCTATCCCGGCTTCGGCAGCTCAACGCGCTGACCGTCGTCCGCGCGCTCCGCGGCCAGCAGCCCCAGGTGGTCTCCGACCTCGTCCGGCGTACCGGGCTGTCCCGGCCGTCCTGCGAGGATCTCCTCGGCGTCCTGCTCGACCAGGGCTGGGCCGCCGTCGAGCCGCCAGCGGCCGGCGGGCTGGGCAGGCCTGCCCGGCGGTACAGGTTCCGCGCGGAGGCCGGCCGGGTGCTCGGCATGGACATCGGCGCGTACCACGTCCGGGCGGCGATCGGTGACCTCGACGGCGCCGTGCTCGCCACCGCCCACCTCCAGATCGAGCCGGGCTGCTCGTACCAGGAGCGGTTCGCCGCCGTGGACGCCGCGGCCGGCGAGTGCCTGCGGTCCGCCGGGCTCACGCCTGCCAGCCTGTGGGCCGTCACCGCCGGTACCACGGGCATCGTCGACCGGGCCGGCACGGTCACCCGCTCCGACTCCATCCCCGACTGGGCCGGGGCTCCGCTGCTGGCGCACCTGGAGAGCCAGTACGCGTGCCCGGTCGTCGTCGAGAACGATTCCAAGCTCGCCGCGCTCGCCGAGCACCGGCGGGGCGTGGCCCGGCACGTCCAGCACCTCGTCTTCCTGCACGCCGGCCGGCGTACCGGAGCCGCGATGATCCTGGCCGGCTCGCTCTACCACGGGCACACCGGCGCGACGGGCGAGATCGGCACCCTCCCGGCCTCCCGGTGGGCCGGGGCGGCCCCGGAGCTGCTGGCCAGCCCGGTCGTCCCGGACGGCACGCCAGCCGAGGTCGCCGGGGAGCTGCTGTTCGCCGCGGCGCGGGGCGGGGACGCCACGGCCGTCGCGGCAGTCGCGGCGTACACGAAAAGACTCGCTGTCGGGGCGGCGGCGCTGGTGCTGACCCTCGACCCGCAGCTGGTCGTCCTCGGCGGCGGCTTCTCCCGCTCCGGCGACGTCCTGGTCGAGCCGCTGCGCGCGGCCCTCGCCGAGCTCTGCCCCGAATCGCCGCCGCTGGTGGTCTCGTCACTGGGCGCGGACAGCGTGACGCTCGGAGCGCTCAGCTACGCGGCCGAGGAGCTGGAGAAACGCCTCTTCTCCGTCGACTCCCCCGGCCTCCCCCAGCCCGTGCCGCCGACCCGCTGACCGCTACCTGTACGGCCCGGCCTTCCACGTGATCTCCGCCAGCGTGTCCTGCCCGGCCTGGTTCGGGTGGAAGAAGTCCACCGGGGACAGCTGCGAGACCGTGAAGTCGTACCGGCTGACCGCCCCGCCGTCGTAGTCACAGTTGCGCCCGTAGCCGGAGCAGACGGCCGACAGCGCGCGGTTGAAGGCGCGCACCCGGTCGCGGACGTCGTTACGGCGCTGCCGGTCGGCGCTGGCCTGCGAGACCGGGTTCGCCAGCATGCTCCGGCACACGCCAGCCGCGCCCCACACCCGCACGACGGCCTGGTTGGTGTGCCCGATCTCCCACAGCCGGTACAGGTCGGGCATGCTCGCCACGAAGACCTTCGCGTTCGGCAGGCCCTGCTTCAGCGTCCTCAGCGCGGTGTCGACCTGCGCGCGGAAGTCCTCCGGGCTGGTCATCTCGCCCGCTGACGGACGGCAGGCGTCATTCGCGCCGATCTGGATCGTCACGTACTGGGCGCCCTTGGCCACGGCCTGCTGCGCCTGCGCGTTGAGCCCGCTGGCCCGTGAACCGGACACCGACAGGTTCCACGCGCGGCCGTCGATCGCCGGGTTGGCCGCGCGGATCCGCTGGTAGTGGCTCCGGGTCTGCGAACCGTCCCCTGTGGACCACGAGTTGCGGTGGCAGGGCTGCGGGAGCAGGCAGGAAGCGAACCCGGCGGTGATCGAGTCGCCCAGGGCCGCCATCGAGGACGGCAGGCCCTTGCCCGTCGAGGTCGGCCCCGGGCCAGGACCAGGATTCCCCGACTTGCAGGCAAAGGCGGCGATGGACGCGAGAGCGAGCAGAGCCACGGCTATCCGGCGCACGCGGACAAGCCTACTGGCATAACCGCCCAATGAGGACAGTCAGATATCCGGCTGGCACCTCGCCATTCATTCACGTTCCGCCACCTGCGCACTCCACGCCAGCATCTCGCCCAGCGGAACAGCACCTTGTGTCGATCTCAGCCGATGGATACGAAGAGTGCTTGGCTTCTCAACAGGAGGTAACTGTCCTCATGAGACGACGACTGCTGGCTCTCGGAACCGCACTGACCCTCGCGCTCGCCTCGCTGACCGTCCCGGCCGGCCCCGCGCAGGCGGCCGTCGGCGACCTGGCCTGCACCGGAGCCGCCCAGGCGACCTTCACTCCCGCCCTCACCAGCGGTGGCACGGTCGCCGTGTCCGCCACCGGCACACTCACCGGCTGCGTCTCCGTCAACGGCGCCTACACCCAGCTGAAGTCGGCGACCCTCACCGCCTCCGGCACAGCGACAGCAGCACCCGGCCTCAACCCGTGCACCCTGGTCCTGACCATCACCCTCACCGGGACGCTGACCTGGACGCCGACCGGCCAGCAGAGCGGCATCTCCGCCGTCCTGAACACCAACCTGGCCACGGGCAGCGCCGCCGTGAGCATCCAGGTGAACACCGGCCCCCTGGCCGGCGACACCGGTACCGAGGCCCCGGTCGTCACCCCGAACCTGGACTGCCTCTTCAACGGCCTGAACGCCCTCAACGCGACTCTGGTCGTCTTCTCCTTCAACTGAGGACAAGCCACCACTCCCCAGTGGACGGCCACTTTCCGCCCCCGGTACAAAATCAAAGATCTTGATCTGAGTCTTTGATCTAACCCGAAGTGGCCCGGTGAGCGGAAATCTGACAAGCAACGCGGAAGCCCGTGTACTGGTTGTACACGGGCTTTTGCGTTGCGCAGCTCAGATTTTCGCTCACCGGGTCCAAACGGTCAGTTGGCCCATTGGGAGTAGGGGATTACCCAGTCTCCCCAGCCGTCGCCCGGCTCCAGCATCTTCGGCCCGTTCTTCACGTCGACGATGTCGCCCTGGCCGAAGGTCTCGTAGAACCACTGGGCGTTGCCCGGGCCGACGTTGATGCAGCCGTGTGAGTCGTTGACCTTGCCGAGGTCGCCGAGCTTCCAGTCGCGCAGGTGGACGTACTCACCGGCGTAGGAGATGTGCACGGCGTAGCCGATGACCTGGTCGTAGGACTCGGTGGTGCCCGCGGGGACGCCGTAGCTGGCGGAGGTCATCCGGACGGGGTTCTGCTTGCCGATGACGACGTGGGGGCCCTTGCGGGTCCAGTAGTCGACGGTCTTGCCGTTGGCGAAGTTCTTCACGCCGCCCTTGCCGAGGCTGACCGGGAACTCCTTGACCAGGGCCCCGTCGATGTAGACCTGCATCTTCTTCGAGTCCGGGTCGGCGATCGCGATCTTCGACTTGCCGATCGAGAAGGTGGTCGAGCGGTCGTCCTCGCCGTAGAGGCCGCCGCCGAGGTCGACGCCGTAGACAGCGGCCTTGACGGTGACCTTGGTGCCGGTCTTCCAGTACTCCTTGGGCCGCCAGTGCACCTCGCTGTCGCTGAACCAGCGCCAGCCGCCCTCCACCTGCGGGGAGGTCGTGACCGACAGGTGCTGCATCGCGGCCTTGCGGTCCTTGATCTTCTCGTCGAACTTGACGATGACCGGCTGGCCGACGCCGAACGTCCCGTTGCCGGGCGTGATGGTCGGCATGGTCTTGTTGGCGGGCTTGAGGGTGGTGAACTGGCTGGTCGCCTCGCTCTTCTTCCCCTCGGCCGTCACCGCGGAAGCCTTGACCGTGTAGCTCTTCTCGTAGCCGAGCGGCTCACCGAGCGTCCAGCTCTTCTTGTCCTCCGCGAGGGTGCCCTTGACTTCCTTGCCAGCCTGGTTGGTCATGACGACCTGTTCCAGGGTGCCGTTGTCCACTTTGACCGTCACGGCGCTCAGGCTGGGGCTGGCGCCCGTCGCGCCGTTGGCCGGGGTGATCGTGATGGCGGCCTCGGCCTGAGCCGGCTTTCCGGCTCCTGCGGTCTGCTGGCCCGATTCGGGCTGCGCTCCCGATGCTCCGGACTTCTTCCCCTCTTCCGGGCCGCAGGCGGCCAGGACGGGAAGCGCCAGGGCACCTGCGAGAGCGCCGAGCACTCCGCGGCGCGACCGAACCGACATTGCAGCCACCTTTCCTTGGGCAGTCGTCCATCCAGGGTCCCCGCCGCTTCAGGGCGCGCGCAAGCCGTGGATCCGTGACATTAAACGCTGCGACTGATGTGGATGGTTGCACGCGGCGCGAATGATCCGCCAATCTGTTCCGCCCTGTTCCGCGGATCGCAATATTTGCCTGCGGTCATGTGTGCGCAGGTGGGTACATGCAGGTCATAGCAAGATCTGAGACCCAAATAAAGGTCTATTCATGATGTACCGGCACAGATAGCGTTACCTCCACGAGAGATGATGAAACGGTCATCTCCGGCGAAAGGAGAACGTCATGTTGCTCGGCATCGGCGTACTGATCGCTCCCTGGTGGCACCACTGCTGTCACTTCTGGCCCTGGTGACACACCAGCCGTAGTGACAGGCCAGCTCCGGTGACACCGAGGCCCCCGCGCGACGCACCGCACGGGGGCCTCTCCTGTGGACTGTCCACTGACTACTGGGCGGTCTTCTTCCCGGCTCGCGCGTACGCCGCGGCGGCCAGCCCCAGAGCCAGCAGCCCTGCGACCAGCCCGCCGTAGCCGACGACCAGCGAGACACCGTCGCTCTTCTCGTCCTTCGCGTCCGCGGACTTCGCGGCAGCAGCCGGAGCCGGGGCGGTGTCGGACACCAGCTTCAGCACCGGAGCTGGCTTGGCCGGCTCCTCGGCACCCGTCTTCTCCTCGATCCAGCGGACGACGTTACCGTCCGAATAGGTCTGGATCGCCTTGAACACCATCTGGTCTGCCTGCGGGAGCGCGCCGACCGACACCGGGAACTCCTGGAACTGGCCGGGCTTGATCTGCGCGTCCTCCGAGGTCGCCGTCCACGTGATCTTCGTGACCGCCTCGGTGATCTTCCGGCCGTGCGACTCCAGCGGCGTGGCCAGCTTGGTCTTCACCAGCTCGGCGGTCCAGCCGGGTACCGGCTGGGTGCGCACCGACGACATCGGCTGCGACTCGGGCAGGTTGACCTCGAGCTTGACGGTCGAGGCCGTGTCGCTCTCGTTCGGCACGCGGAACACCACGCGGGCGTAGCCGCCCTTCTTCGCCTGTCCGTCCACGGTGACGTGTGCGGCCGCCGGGGCGGCGGTGGCGAGGACAACGGCAGCGGCGCCGAGGCCTGCGAGGAGTACGCGCAGCTTACGCATGACAGTTTGACCTTTCGGTTACTTGATCTGGACGACTTGGCTGACGGTGGCCTGGTTGATGTCCGAGACGCGCAGCGTGACCCGCAGCTGCCAGGCTCCGGCCGCTGGGAAGGTCAGCTCGCCGGTCGCGTGGTCGGAGGTGAGCGCCAGTACCGGCACGTCGACGGGCTCGATGCCCTGGGCGGGAAGCGCGATGCTCACCCCCCACTCCTCCACCTTGATCGGCTGGCCCTCGGGGGTGAACGCGTACATGTGCAGGGTGTTGCTGCCGGTGGACCCCGGGTCGAGTTCGAGCTGGACCCGGAAGTACTGGCTGGTGAGGGTCGCGGAGAACGGCAGGTCGCGCGAGGAGGGCAGCGCGATCGCCGTCCGGGCCGGCGTGGTCTGCACCAGCAGCGCCGTCACGACCAGGACCACGGCGATGACGCCGATCTCGCCGATGACCAGCTTGCGCAGCGGGTTGGTGCGGGCCAGGGCGATCAGCTTGCGGGCGTAGAAGGCCACGCCCATCAGCACGGCCAGCAGCCCGGCCTTGATCAGGACGTACTGCCCGTACCGGGTCTTGAACAGCGCTTCGAGGGTGCCGATCTCGATCAGCGCCTGGGCGAGGCCGGCCACGACGAGCGCGGCGACAGCCCAGCCGGCCCAGCGGGACCAGACCGGGAGGATCGCGCCGAGTTCGCGTTCGTTGCCCTTGGGCAGCAGGTACGCGGCGAGCCCGGCCAGGCCGCCGAGCCAGACGGCCATCGCGAGCAGGTGCACCGCGTCCACCCCGACCGTCAGCGGCGGGGCCGGCGAGGCGCTCGGGTGCCCGGCGAGCGGCCAGGTCAGCGAGCCGGCCGCAGCCAGCACGCCGAGGAGGACCTGGTCGGAGCGCACCGCCGTGCCCGCCAGTACCCGGCGGGCGAACGGGACTGCTGCCAGGAGTATCGCCAGCCGGGCCAGGCCGGCGAACCCGTACTTGCTGCTGAGCACCTCGGACAGATCACTGCCGGAGACCTCGAAGAGGCCGGAACCGGTGACGTACGGCGCCTGGAGGTACAAGCCGAGGACCGTGCTCCCCGCCAGCAGCCCGAACCCGCTCCACACCAGCCTGCGCGGCCGGGCCAGCCTGGCAGGCCACAGCGCCGTGGCCAGCATCAGCGGGCCGGTCATCAGGGCCAGGCCGGCATAGCCGAGGTACTTGGCCGCCGGCACGAGCTTCTTCACGACCGGGTCGACCTCGGCCTCGCCGTTGCCGTCCGGGACCGTCGGCGTCGACGACACCGTGCCGATCGAGAACGAGAAGCCACCGGAGATCGGGTGGCTGTCCTCGGAGAGGATGCGGTAGGTGACCAGGTACGTGCCGCGCGGCGGGTCCTCGCGCAGCCCGATCACCACCTCCGCGCCGGTCACCTTCGGCTCGCCCCGCTCGGCGCGCCTGCCGTCCGGGCCGATGATCCGCAGCTGGCCGGGGACGACGTCGACGGACTCGCTGAAGTACAGCTTGATGTCGCGCGGGGCCTGCTCGACGAGTGAACCGGCAGGCGGGTCCGTCCGCAGCAGCGCGGCGTGCGCGCTGGCAGGCCCGGCCGGCAGCAGGACGGCGATCAGCGCCGCGAGCAGCGCGAGAAGGGTGAGGCCCGTTTTCTTCACGGTCTGACCGTAGCGGGGGCTCCCGTACCGGCAGCGGAGGTGCGCCCCAGCGCCCACAGCAGCCCCGCCTGCACCAGCGCGACCAGGTGCCCGGTCTCGTGCGCGAGGGCCGTGGAGTCGTTCAGCACGTCCATGCTGCTCGTCAGCGCGAAGCAGAAGGCCAGGACGGCCGCCACGGGTACGAAGGCACGCGCCCGGGCCGGCTGCCACGCAGCGAGCAGGAACCCGACCGCCAGCGCGATGTCGAAGGAGGCCATCTCGCGGCTGGCGTGCGGGCCGGCGCCTCCGTCCAGGAGTACCGGAAGAGCGAGCAGGAGCTGGATCACAGCCGCGGCACCGACAGCGATCCGGAGGATCTGCCACCTGGCGCGCCGGGCAGCACGCTCCTGGTCGATGACGGCGGCGAGCACCCGCTCGGTCAGGTCAGGGACCTGGACGGGAACCGCGACCATCCGGTTGACCTGCTCGGCTCGCAGTTTCCACTCCCGGCAGGCCGCGCAGCCCGACAGGTGGGCAGCCGTCTGCTCTGCCGAGAGTTCCGCCGCCTCACCGTCGAAGTGGGCAGACAGCGCCGCCCGGACCGCACCACAGTTCATGTACTGGTAGTCGGGCAGCGGCCCGCGCGAGTTCCCGTGACCCGCGACACTCCCGTATTCTCGGCTCTTGTGAATCCCCCTCTCGATCCGGCGACGCGCTGGGCGCTCGCCGCTCGGGACGGCGACCCGGTCGCGCAGGCGGCGCTGGTCAGGGAGACCCAGGCCGAGGTGTGGCGGCTGTGCGCGGCGCTGACCGGCACCGGGACGGCCGACGACCTCACCCAGGAGACGTACCTGCGGGCCTTCCGCGCCCTGCCGAAGTTCGAGGCCAGGTCCACGGTGCGCACGTGGCTGCTCGGCATCGCCCGCCGGGCCTGCGCCGACCACATCCGGGTGGTCGTCAGGCAGCGCCGGGCCGACGGGGCCTTCGAGGCCGCCGGGCACCAGCCGGACCCGGTCGGCGGGATCAGCGGGCGCGACCTGCTGGCCCGGTTGCCCGCCGAGCGCCGGACGGCCTTCGTCCTCACCCAGGTGCTCGGGTTGTCCTATGCCGAGGCCGCTGAGATCGAATCAGTGCCTATTGGGACAATCAGGTCGCGAGTCGCTCGGGCTCGCGCCGATCTGGTGGACGCTGTCTCGGCGGCGCTCACCGTCTGACACACCTTCCGGGGGGATGGTGCAGCTTCTTGACGTTCCCGTGGCGGCTCCTGTGAGCCGCTGGAATCCGATTTTTAGTACTATTTGCCGACTACTGCTGGCCGGGGTATGGCTCTGGGCCGGCGGTTCGAAGATCACAGACCTGAGCGGCTCGGTACGCGCCGTCAACGCCTACGAGCTGCTCCCGCCCACGATGGCGCAGATCGTCGGGGCGGCACTTCCGTTCGTCGAGGTGACCCTCGGGCTGCTCATGCTCGCCGGGCTGTTCACCCGGCAGGTCGCGCTGGTGTCGATCGCGCTGCTGAGCGTGTTCGTCTTCGGGATCATCTCCGCCTGGGTCCGGGGCCTGCAGATCGACTGCGGCTGCTTCAGCAAGGGCGGGGCGCTCGGCGAGGGCGAGTCCCCCAATTACTTTTGGGAGACTTTGCGCGATATAGGCTTTATGGCCGCCGCTGGATTCCTGGTACTCCGGCCCCGGACGTGGTTCTCGCTCGACGGGTTCCTCGCCGGCACCCCGGCCGGGTCAGCGGACGAGCCGCGGTCAGCAGAAGAGTCGACAGAGGACGAAACGTGAGCAAACGAGTCGAGCAGAAGGCCGCGGCGAAGCTCGTCCGGCAGCAGATCGCCGCAGAGGACCGCCGCCGCAAGCTGATCTGGACCACGATCGCCGTGGTCCTGGTCGCGCTGGTCGCCGGCGGCATCGGCTACGGCGTCTGGCAGGCCCAGCAGCCCAGGGACTTCCGGGTGCCGGCCAACGCCACCGCCGAGCAGGACGGCATGACGATCCCCGGCACGTCCGGCAAGGCCAAGGTCGACATCTACCTCGACTACCAGTGCCCGGCGTGCAAGAACCTCGAGGAGGCCATCTCGCCGACCGTCGACCAGTGGATCAAGGACAACAAGATCACACTGGTGTACCACCCGATCACGATCCTCGACCGCTTCTCCGGCGGCACCAAGTACTCCACCCGCTCGGCGGCGGCAGCCGGTTGTGCCTCCGACGGCAACAAGCTCTACGAGTTCACCAAGGCGCTCTTCGCCCAGCAGCCGGCCGAGAACACCCGGGGCCTCACCGACGACCAGATCATCTCGATCGGCGGCACCACCGGGCTGATCGACCCGGCTTTCGCCGCCTGCGTGCGCGACGGCAAGTACCTGGGCTGGGCCGAGAAGATCACCGACGACGCCAGCAAGCGCGGCCTGTCCAGCACGCCGACCATGTACGTCAACGGCACCAAGGTCGACCAGAACAAGCCGCCACTCGAGGAACTCACCCGGATGGTCACCGAGGCCAGCAAGTAGCCTTCCTGTGTGATCAGGGCAGTACTACTGGGCATCGCCGCCGGGCTGGTACTCGCCAGCCCGGCGGCAGCCCACCCCGCCTCCGGCTCCAGCGTCAGCGACTACCGGACGACGGTCACCTCGATCACCCCGGCCGGCCGGGGCATCACCGTCCGCCCCGTCGAAGCCGGCGCCAGCCTCGAACTCCGCTCCCCCAGCGCCACCGTCGAGATCCTCGGCTACTCCGGCGAGCCGTACCTGAGAGCCGGCCCCGGCGGCGCATACCTCAACACCAGCTCCCCCGCCGGATACCTCAACACCGGCAAGCCCTCCGGCGGCGACCCGGCCCTGCCGCCCACGTGGCAGAAGCTCACAGCCACGTCGTCAGTCCGCTGGCACGACCACCGCGCGCACTGGATGGGCCAGCCACCCCCGATCACCCGCACCGAACCAGGCCGCACCCACCGCCTCCGCGACTGGACCATCCCGATCCGGCTCGCCGACGGGGCGACCGGGCAGGTCACGGGCACCCTCGACTGGGTACCCCCACCCCAGCAAGGACTCTGGTGGGCCGGCATCCTCCTCGGCGGCTGCGCCGTGGCCTTCGCGTCCCGGTACCTGCGCCTGGCAGCAGCGATAGCGGGCGCGACAGGGCTCGTGGCGCTCGCCGACACCGCCGGCCGGTACACCGACGCGGAAACACTCCACTCCGGACAGCTGTGGGCAGCGGCAGCGGCACTCGGCATGCTCGCCGCCGCCGGATACGCGGCACTCGGCAAGCCAGCCGCGAACTTCGCCCTCGGCCTCGCAGGCGCAGCCCTCGCCGCACTCGCCGGCCTCACCCAGATCACCGTCCTCACCCACGCCATCGCCCCCGTCCCCTGGGACGGCGCCCTCGCCAGGCTCGCCACCGCCCTCAGCCTCGCCGCCGGAACCGGGCTCGCGGCAGGCGCACTCCTGCACCGCCCCGGCCCGGCTCGCCAGGACATGTCACACGGCGGAGATATCGTGACGACATGACCGAGCGACTCACCGCGGGCGACACCGCGCCCGACTTCACCCTGGCCACCGCCGACGGCGGCCAGCTCGCCCTCAAGGACCTGCGCGGCAAGAAGGTCATCCTCTACGCCTACCCGGCAGCCATGACCCCCGGCTGCACCAAGCAGGCCTGCGACTTCCGCGACTCCCTCGCCTCACTCCAGGCCCAGGGCTACGCCGTCGTCGGCATCTCCCCCGACAAGCCGGAGAAGCTCGCCAAGTTCGCCGAACGCGACGCCATCACCTTCCCCCTCGTCTCCGACCCGGACAAGAGCGTCCTCGACGCCTACGCCGCCTACGGCGAGAAGATGAACTACGGCAAGGTCAGCATGGGCGTCATCCGCTCCACCTTCGTCATCGACGAGGACGGCACCATCGAGCACGCCTTCTACAACGTCAAGGCCACCGGCCACGTAGCCAAACTCCGCCGCGACCTCGGGCTGTGAGGCTGGTTCTCAGGGCGACGACGGCTGCGGATCGCCCTGAGAACCACCACTGCGCCTCAGATCAAAAGCATTTCGGTGTACCGGGGACGCGGTGCCATGCGCGCATCCGGCATGATGCCCGCGTGGCCCGTATCTACGCCCTGCTCGCCGTCCTCGACGTCATCCTGCTGGTGTACGCCGTCATCGACTGCATCACCACGCCCCGGGACGAGGTCCGCAACCTGCCCAAGATCTTCTGGATCCTGCTGATCATCCTGTTCTCGCCGATCGGCTGGATCGCCTGGTTCATCGCCGGCCGGCCCCGCAAGGACGGCCCGGCGCGGCCCGCGAGCCCCCAGCCGCCCAGCCGGCCGCTCGCTCCGGACGACGACCCCGACTTCCTGCGCGGCCTGTCCCAGCGGAAGAACTCCGACGACGAGAAGCTGCTCAAGGACTGGGAAGCCGACCTCCGCCGCCGCGAGGAAGAACTCCGCAAACGCGACGAGAACGGCGACGACAAGAAGGACAAGCCCGGCGAGGGCTGACGACACGCCCAGCCAGCAGGTCATTCGCACATCTGAGCGAAGATTTCGAGGACTGAGTTTACGGTACGGACATGGAAAACATCCGTCCAAAATGGAGCAGAGTTCGCTATACCAGGGAGATGCTGGAGTCGGCGGTAACCCAGTCCTTCAGCGTGTATGAAGTCATGCGACGGCTCGGCATCCGGCTAACAGGTGGCAGCCACGCCCACATCCGCCGCAGGATCACGCGTGAAGGCATCAGCACGGAGCACTTCACCGGCCGAGGGCACAGCCGCGGCACTCATCCGCCGAACCGGCTCAGCCCGGCCGAGGTACTTGTCGTCAGAAGGCCCGACCAGCGCAGGCAGGCAGGACAACGGCTTCGGCAAGCGCTTGTCGAACTAGGCACGGCGCACGAGTGTTCGTTCTGCCGTAACGGACCTGAATGGCGTGGTCAGCCTCTCACGTTGCACGTTGACCACATCAACGGCGACTTCGCAGACTGTCGACGCGAGAATCTCCGGTTCCTCTGTCCCAACTGCCACAGCCAGACGCCGACCTTCGCGGGCAAAGGCAAGCGGAAGCGCCCGGATAGCCAGTCGACAGATCACGCATAGCTGGCCTTACACTGCATGGGACGCGGGAGTGGTGTAACCAGGTAGCCACGCAGGTCTTAGGAACCTGTGCCTTCGGGCGTGAGGGTTCGAGTCCCTCCTCCCGCACCAGCAACGAGTGGGGCTCACCAGGCAACCGGTGAGCCCCGTTCTCGTGCTCGGGTCCTACAGTTCCGCGATCACCTTCGCGAGTTCGCGGAAGGCCTGGCCGCGGTGGCTGATCGCGTCCTTCGCTTCCGGGGTGAGTTCGGCCGAGGTGACCTCGTGGCCGTCCGGGACGAAGATCGGGTCGTAGCCGAAACCGCCGGTGCCGCGCGCCTCGCGGATGATCGTGCCGCGCATCTCGCCCATGACGACGTGTTCGGTGCCGTCGGGCATGACGAGGGCCGCGGCGCAGACGAAGGCTCCGCCACGGTACTCGTCGGGGACGTCGCCGATCTGGCCGAGCAGGAGGTCGAGGTTGGCCTGGTCGTCGCCGTGGCGGCCGGACCAGCGGGCGCTGAACACGCCGGGCATGCCGTTGAGGGCGTCGACGGCGAGGCCGGAGTCGTCGGCGACGCAGGGCATGCCGGAGACGCGGGCGCCGTCGCGGGCCTTGAGCAGCGCGTTCTCTTCGAAGGTGAGCCCGGATTCGACGGTGTCGGGGAAGGGCGGCACGTCGTCGAGGCCGACGATCTCCACAGTGGTGAGGATGCGGCGGAGTTCGACGATCTTCTTCTTGTTGCGCGAGGCGAGGAGGATTCTCATGCCCGGGCCTTCTGCTGGAGTGCGGTGAGTTCCGCGCAGCCGGCCACGCCGAGGTCGAGGAGGGCGTTGAGCTGGTCGCGGTCGAAGACGCCGTCTTCGCCGGTGCCCTGTACCTCGACGAACTCGCCGGTGCCGGTGCAGACGATGTTCATGTCGACGCCGGCGGCGACGTCCTCGGTGTAGCAGAGGTCGAGGCGGGGTTCGCCGTTGATGACGCCGACGCTGACGGCCGCGACGGAGCGGTGCAGGGCCTTGGCGGGGCTGGCGGCGAGCTTGTGCCGGGCGGCGAGCCAGTCGACGGCGTCGGCGAGGGCGACGTAGGCGCCGGTGATGGCCGCGGTGCGGGTACCGCCGTCGGCCTGGAGGACGTCGCAGTCGAGGACGATGGAGTTCTCGCCGAGGGCCTTGAGGTCGAGGCAGGCACGGAGGCTGCGGCCGATCAGGCGGGAGATCTCGTGCGTCCGGCCGCCGATCTTGCCTTTGACGCTTTCGCGGTCGCTGCGGGTGTTGGTGGCCCTGGGCAGCATGGAGTACTCGGCGGTGACCCAGCCGAGGCCGGAGCCGCGGCGCCAGCGCGGGACGCCGTCGGTGATGCTGGCCGTGCACAGGACCCGGGTGTCGCCGAATTCGACGAGGACGGAGCCTTCGGGGTGCTTGGACCAGCTGCGGGTGATGGTGACGGGGCGGAGGGCGTCGGCTGTGCGGCCATCGGGACGGGACATCCTCCCACCCTACTCAGATCTCGTACTGTGCCCCGGCGCGCACCACGTCGAACGGCCCGTCGAATGAGGCTTCGACCTCGGAGACGGTCTGTTCCTCGTTGCCCCAGGCCTGGACGAGGTGGGTGAGGAGCAGCCGTTTCACGCCGGCCCTGGTCGCGTGCTCGCCTGCGTCCTTGCCGGTGAGGTGGAGGTGGGGCGGGTTGTCGGCGCCTTCGAGGTAGCTGGCTTCGCAGAGGAACGCGTCGGCGCCTTCGGCGAGTTTGAGGAGGGCGTCGCAGGGGCCGGTGTCGGAGGAGTAGGCCAGTGACCGGCCGCCGTGGCTGATCCGGAGCCCGTATGTCTCCACTGGATGGTCCATGAGCTCGGTGGCGATGGCGAAGGGGCCGATGGTGAGGGTGCCGGGGCGCAGCTCGTGGAAGGCGTACACGTCGTCGAGGGTCTCCCCGGCGTGGCCGTATGCGGCGTGGAGCCGGTCGGCGACGCCCTGGGGTCCGTAGAGGGGGATCTGCGGGAGCGCTCCGCTGGGACAGTATCGGCGGGCGACGACGTACGAGCACGCGTCGAGCATGTGGTCGGCGTGCAGGTGGGTGATGATGATCGCGTCCACGCCGTACAGCTCGCCGTAGCGCTGGAGAGCGCCGAGGGCTCCGGTGCCGAAGTCGACGAGCAGGCGGAAACCGTCAGCTTCCACGAGGTACGCCGAGCAGGCCGACTGCGGCCCGGGGAAACTTCCAGCGCAGCCGAGAACCGTAAGCTTCATCAAGAAAACCCCTACATTTCCTCGAGGCGCCTGGCTGGGCGGGGCGCTGTGCCCGCTAGGCGTGTCACGCTGCGCAGCCTACGCCGCCGGAGGCCCGCTGCCTGCCAATCTCAGAGCAGATGTCGCGAAGGCGACATCGAGCTTCGTACGCTCTGGTACAGGTTTACCCGGGTCGCGCGGGTGTCCCGGGTGGCGATACGGAAGAATGGGACGCTGTGAGCAACGAAACAGACAGCGATCTGGTGGGGTTCGGTGCCACGCTGGGGCTGGCGGAGAACGAGCGGATCGCCGCGGATCGTTCTGTGCCGCTGCGGGCGCGGCTGGTGGCCGCTGTGGGGCCGGGCCGGGATGCTGACGCGGGGCCGAGGACTCCGCCCCGGCAGCGGACGCTGGCGGCGGTGGCGGTGTGGGCGTTCGTGCTCGGGCTGGGTGGCTTCGTGGTCGGCGCGTCGGCGCTGGTGCGGATGATCGCTGGTACGCCGTCGTGGTTCCAGCCGACGATCGTGGTGATCGGGGTGCTGGGGATCGCGTTGACGGTTGGTGGCTTCGCGACGGTGCAGCGGCGGTTCGTGCCGTGGGCGATGCTGGGGCTGGCGACGGCGTGCCTGGTCGCCGGGGCGATCAGTACCGCTTCGGCCTGATTCGTGGTGGGACCCCTCATGTCGCTATAGCAGCATGAGGGGTCCCACGATCACGGGCTCAGGCCCAGAGCTGGCCTTCGAGTGCTGTCTCCGCGTCGGCCAGCGTGCCGCCGTACGCGCCCGTCGACAGGTACTTGTAGCCGCCGTCGGCGACGATGAAGCACACGTCGGCTTCTCGGCCGGCCTTGGCGGCTTCGTGGGCGACGGCGAGGGCCGCGTGGAGCACGGCTCCCGTGGAGAAGCCGGCGAAGATGCCTTCGACCTCGACGAGCTGGCGGGTGCGGAGGACGGCGTCGCGGGTACCGACGGAGAACCGCCGGGTGAGGACTGAGCCGTCGTAGAGTTCCGGTACGTAGCCTTCGTCGATGTTGCGGAGGCCGTAGACGAGTTCGCCGTAGCGGGGCTCGGCGGCGATGATCTGGACGCCTTCGACCTTCTCCCGCAGGTACCGGCCGATGCCCATCAGGGTGCCCGTGGTGCCGAGGCCCGCCACGAGGTGGGTGATGGCCGGCAGGTCGCGGAGGATCTCGGGGCCGGTGGTCTCGTAGTGGGCGCGGGCGTTGGCCTCGTTGCCGTACTGGTAGAGCATCACCCAGTCGGGGTGCTCCTCCGACAGCTGCTTGGCCATCGCGACGGCCTGGTTGGAGCCGCCGGCCGCCGGGGAGAAGATGATCTCCGCGCCGTACATGCGGAGCAGCGCCACCCGTTCCGAGGACACGTTCTCGGGGAGGACGCAGACCAGCCGGTACCCGCGGAGCTTGGCGACCATGGCCAGCGCGATGCCGGTGTTGCCGCTGGTGGGCTCGATCAGGGTGTCGCCGGGCTTGAGCCGGCCGTTCTCCTCGGCGGCACGCACCATGTACAGCGCGGCCCGGTCCTTGATGCTGCCGGTCGGGTTGTGGTCCTCGAGCTTGGCCCACAGCCGCACCTGCGGGGACGGCGACAGCCGGGGCAGCCCGACCAGTGGCGTCTCTCCGCAGGCGGCCAGCAGCGAGTCATACCTCGCCATGTGCACGCACTCCTAGCGAAAACAGTACAGAAGAAGAATGTGGGACAGGAACGGCCGGGCGGTATGGGGACGCGCCCGGCCGGTACCAGTGAGAAAGCTTTAGGCGGAAGCGAGGGCAGCCATCGCGGCGAAGCCGAACGCGCCACCGGCGACGGCCGGCAGGATGGTGACCGAGTCGCCGTCGGCGAGCTTGGTCTCGAGCGCGCCGGTGAAGCGGACGTCCTCGTCGTTGACGTAGATGTTCACGAAGCGGTGCAGGCCGCCCTCTTCGGTGATCAGCCGGCCGCGCAGGCCGTTGTACTGCCCGTCGAGGTTGCTCAGCAGCTCGGAGAGCGTGGTGCCGGCGCCCTCGACGGCCTTGGCGCCGCCGGTGTAGGACCGCAGGATGGTCGGGATGCGAACTTCGATGGCCATGTCAGGTAACTCCCAGAACGAAAGATGATCTATTGGATGACTGGAGGTCTGGCGCCTCTAACAGTCGTAGACCACCGTGGTGGGGGTCTGGCCGAACATGTAGGTCTGCACGGCGTCGGAGTCCACGACCTGGACCGGCTCCTCGGTGACCTGCTGGTCGACGATCCGGAACGAGCGGAACTCCGTGGTGTCCGGCTCCCGGGTGGAGACCAGCACGTAGTGCGCGCCGGGCTCGCCAGCCAGGGAGATGTCGGTCCGCGACGGATACGCCTCGGTGGCGGTGTGCGAGTGGTAGATGATGACCGGCTCCTCGTCCAGGTCGTCCATCTGCCGCCACACCTTCAGCTGCTCCATCGAGTCGAAGCGGTAGAAGGTGGTGGACCGCTCGGCGTTCGTCATCGGGATGTGCCGCAGTGGCTTGTCCGACCCGGCCGGACCGGCCACGACGCCACACGCCTCGTCCGGGTGGTCCCGGCGGGCGTGGGCGATGATCGCGTCTGCGATCGCCCGGTCTATGGTCAGCACGGCGATATCCTACCGGCTCCGCCTGACAGAGCGCTGATTACGTGTGTCACACGGCCGCCACGGCTCAGAGCACGTCGATCAGGCTGGCCTGGAGGTAGGAGAGGTAGCGGTAGATCCAGGTCCAGACGTCCGGGTCCTCGTCGATCGGGTCGTCCTCGCCCTCGATGTCGAAGTCCTCGCCGATGCCGAGGCGGATCGCGAGGACGAGGCGGGCGTCGTTGAGGGCGCGCAGCCAGGCGTCGGCCTGGTCGGTGGTCAGCGTGACGTGTTCGCCGAGCTGGCCGATCAGCACGCCTGCCGCGTCGAGTTTCTCCTGCTTGAGATCACTTTGGGTGTACTTGCGGATCTCGGCGGCGGCTTCCGGGTCGTCCGCGTAGATGTCGGGGAAGAGCCTGGCCAGCGCCGGGTCGGCGGAGTCGCCCTCGGCGATCAGCCCGCTCACCTGGGTCAGCACGGACCGCAGGACCTCGACGTCCTCCGGGTCGAACTTCACGCTGATGGCATCGCCCTCGCGTACGAAGCTCACGACCGCTCCACCGTGGCCCACAGGCCGTAGCCGTGCAGCCGGGTCGCGTCGAACTCCATGCGCTCCTTGGCGCCGGAGGACACGATGGCCCTGCCCTTGTGATGCACGTCGAGCATCAGCTTCTCCGCCTTCTCGCGGCTGTACCCGAAGAGCTTCTGGAACACCCACGTCACATACGTCATCAGGTTCACCGGGTCGTTGTGGACGACGGTGATCCAGGGCCGGTCGGGGTCGGTGTTCTCGGAGATCTCGACCTCGACGGCCTCGGCTGGGAGTACCTGAGCCGCTGTCATGCCCTCACCTTAACGCCGGCCGCGCCCCGGCCGCCGGGGCCTGGATTCAGCGGACGTTAACCGGCCGTCCCTACGGTCTGGCGGTACCTACGTGAGGAGGCAGGAATGTCCAAGAAACTCGCCGCTGCCGTGGCGGTCGGCATCGCGGCCACCGTCCTGGTCGCGACCCCGGCAACGGCAGCGAGCGGTACCTGCAAGGCTTCCTGGTACGCGAGCGGGACGACGACAGCGAGTGGTGAGCGGTTCAACCCGGAGGCGATGACGGCCGCGCACAAGACGTGGCGGTTCGGTACCAGGGTGAAGGTCACCAACCTCGCCAACAACAAGTCGGTGACCGTGCGGATCAACGACCGTGGCCCGTTCGTCGAGGGCCGGTGCCTGGATCTCACCCGCGGCGCGTTCCGGAAGATCGCGAGCCTGGGTACCGGCGTGGTGAAGGTGAAGTACCAGACCCTGTAGTCACCGCGTGAACGAGCGGATCATCCGCAGGCCCTGGCCCGGGGTGAGGTGCGGCAGGTAGGCCCGGCCGATGGCGCTGGCGATCGCCGGCAACGCGGCCGGGTCGGGGTACGCCATGTACATCGGCTCGTAGGCCGGCTGGAACTTGGCCTTGAAGGCGAACAGCGAGCGGAAGCCGTACACCGGCTCCAGGGTCCGGCCGGTGAAGTCGAGGAGCCGCTGGAGCGCCGTCGGCTGCTCGCCACGGTCGAGCCGGGCGAGTGGCGCGCCCGACAGGGAGAGGAACTCGGCACCCTCGTCCTTGAAGGACAGTGCCGCCGAGGCGATCAGGAACTCCATCACGCCACGGAAGACCGGCGTGCCGTCCGGGCCGGACGCCACACCCCGGCGCATGAAGTCGAGGGTCCAGCCGATCGGCTCGCCGTCCCGGTACACGGGAAGCCAGCTGGTGACGCCGTGGACCTTGCCGTCGGCGTCGACGGCGACCAGGATCCGGACGCTGCGATCCTCCAGTTCGGACAGTCCACCGAGCGTGAATCCCATCTCCGGCATGCCCTTGTCGGCGACCCACTCCTCCGAGATCTCGCGGACCTGCTCGGCGATGGGGAGCGGCGCTTCGGGGAAGGTGTACCACTGGGCGGTGATGCCGGCCTTCGCCGCGTTGTTCAGCGCGGTCCGGACGTCCTGCCACTTCTTGCCGGAGAACTTGAGCTCGGCGAGCGCCAGGACGGTGTCCTCGGCGACCTGCACAGCACGCCAGCCGAGGTCGAGCGCCGCCTCCCGGCTGTCCTCGGTGACGCTGTAGAAGCACGGCGTCCAGCCCTGGGTCGCGCAGAACTCCGCGAAACCAGCGACCGCTTCGGCTCGCTCTGCGGGAAGCCCGATCGGGTCTCCGGTGGTCACCGCGATCCCATTGATGACTCTGTACGCCACGGCGGACTTCCCGCCCGGCGTGAACCAGTAGTGATTGCCCTCCCACATCGTCATGTACGACAGGTTCGAGCCGCCGCGCTTCAGCACCTCGCGGGCTCTCGCCGCGGCACCCGGCTCGGTGACCGCGCGGGTCCGCCAGAACAGCACGAGCAGGCCGGCCAGCGTGACCAGCCAGAACACCAGGCCCGTGTATCCGAACAGGATCCTGGCGACCGGCCCGTCCGGCAGCAGCCCCACCCCGAACAGGCTCTGGTAGACCGGTGGCAGCAGGCGTTTCGGGAAGTCGGCGAAGAGGCTGCCGAGGTTGGCCTCGGGGTCGAACTGGCTGGCGACCAGCGCGCCACCCCACACGTACCCGAAGCCGACGGCCGTCAGCGTGCCCAGCACGTACAGGACGAAGCTGAGGAACTGGCCGCGCGGTACCCGGATCGCGAAGTGCCGCCGGGCGGCCAGCAGCACGACGATGGTCACGATGACCAGCAGCATCGGCTCGGCCGACTCGGCGATCTGGCGCGCGACGCTGATCCGGCTCTCGCCTGCTTCGAGGGGCAGCGGGTTGGCGATGTTGTCGGCCGTCGTCCACGCGACCAGCCCGAGCATCATCAGGTTCACCAGCAACGCGATCCACCACGCGAGCCGCCGGCCACGGCGCAGGCCCTCGGCGGCCACCAGGAGCAGCAGCGCGGGCACTGCGGACAGCACCAGACCGAGCAGGCCGCCGAGCGCGCCTTCCCCGCGCAGTTCCCGGCAGATGTCCTCGAACTCGGGGTCGGCGCAGTAGCTGTCGATGACCTCCTTGCCCGGCACCGGGCTGACCAGCAGGCTCCGCCAGCTCGACAGCGGGCCGAGCGCGTCGGGCACGGCGACCGTGAGCAGCGCGCCGAGCGCCCCGCCAGCGACCAGCATGCCGACCAGTACCCGGGTCTCGGCGTGGGAGGGTGCCGTGAGCCTGCCGCTCCGGCCGTAGATGACGATCCCGAGCGCGAGGCCGGCCAGACCACCGCACAGCCGTACCCAGTCGAGGACGTCGCCGGCGTAGAGCGCCCAGAGCAGCAGGCCGCCGACGAGGATGAGCCGGGTACGCCGCCGCCACAACGCCGACAACCTGCAGCTCAGGGCCAGGCCCAGCCCGGCGGCAGCCGGAGAGGCACCGAACTGGTTGTAGTTGCTCACCAGGCTCAGCGAGGTCTCCCCGGCGAGCGTGCCGAGCTTGATCAGCCCGACGCCGAGCACACACCCGGCCACCTGGCTGAACAGCAGGATGGCCGCCGTGGCGCGGGCACCGAGACGGCGCTCGGCCGGTACGCCGGGGACGAGGAACAGCAGCGTGGTCAGCACGTACGACCACGGGCCCATGCAGAACAGCGGCGAGGTCAGCGGGCTCCACCAGTGCCCGTCGGCGAAGGCCCGCAGGCCGATGCCGAGCCGGGTCGTCACGTCCTCCGACGGCCCTGTGACCACCGCCCCGCTGACCAGCCCGACCAGCCCGACCAGCCACAGCAGCGCCACACAGCCCAGGATCAGCGGGGCCCGGCGGATCGCGGCCCAGACCCGGGACCAGCCACCGGCCAGGCGGACGGCGAGGGCGCTCAAGGTGTGGCCCTCGTGATCCCGGACCGGCCTGCCAGCCAGGGCAGGTTCCGTTCGAGGGCCGGGTGCCACACCGACCAGTCGTGCCCGCCCGGCAGCTCCTGGAACCGCACGTCCATCCCGGCGGCCTTGGCCGCGGCGAAGGCTTCGCGCATCTGGGGCAGGTACTCGTGGTCGCCGCTGCCGACGACGAACGTGCCCGCGGAGGCCGTGAACTGCTTGGTTTTCAGGACGTCCAGCGGGTTCACGGCGGCGAAGGCCGCGGCGTCGCCACCGAAGGCCCTGGCCACCGTCTCGGCCCGGGAACCCAGGGTCGGCTCACGCTGGCCGGAGATGTCGAGGAAGACGGGGTACACGTCGGGCGCGCGGACGGCGAGCTGTAGCGCACACGTGCCGCCGTGGGAGAAGCCCCCGATGGCCTTGACGCCGGCCGACTGGAGATTGCCGGCTATCCACTGTGGAACGTCGGTTTTCAGGTACGTCTCGACGTTGCCGAGCTTCGAGTCGACGCACAGCGGGTTGGCGAGCGTGGAGCCCAGGTCGTCGGGGATCACGACGATCGGGGCGAGGCCACGGTGCGCGGCGGCGAACGCGTCGATCATCGCTGGTACCTGGCCGCTGGTGATCCAGTTCATCGGCTCGCCGGGCTGGCCGGCCAGCAGGATGAGGACGGGGAGCTGGGCGCGCGGCTCCGTCAGGTACGCGGGCGGCACGTAGACCAGGCCGGGGCGGGCCCGGAAGCCGGAGACCGTACCGGGAATGGCCACCGAGGACAGCGAACCCCTCGCCGGCAGGCCAGCCGGGGCCTGCCACACATCGGCGAGCGCCGTACCGGGCGGGGCTGTCACGAGGGGCCTGCCGCCGGGCGGCAGCGGCGACGTCCGGGTCTGGAGGCCGAGAGCGGCGCGGCTCGTCGGGTAGTACGCGAAGAAGCTGTTGATCTGCAACGCGCACAGGGCCAGAACCGGCACGACAGCCAGGAGCGGCAGCATCCTGCGCCGGGCGGCCGCGATCGTCAGCGCGAGCAGCAGCACCCCGATCCACAGCACCACAGCCCACGGCAGCGGATCGGGAAACGGCCGCCACACCCGGTCCACGATGTACTTGACGGCGACCGCGACAGCCGCGGAACCGAGAGCGGCCGGCAGGACGATCCGCAGGCCCGCCCGGAAGACCAGAAGAGCCAGTGCGGCGATCCCCAGGATGGTCAGCGCGACGGGCAGCCCGCCCGACAGAAGTGACCAGTCCAGCGGATTCCGCATGGATCGAATTTAAGCTACTTCGTGTCGATTCCGTGGAGGATCTGATCAACCGTCACGGCGACCAGCGCCGTGCCGTCGGGGACCGGCAGCCGGTTGGCCGACTCGACGATGCCCTGGATCAGCATGGCGCGCAGGCGCGGCTCGGCGACCCCGGCGTCGGCCAGCGTGTCCACCAGCGGCTCCAGCAGGCGCTGGTGACCGTCGCGGATCCGCTGCCGGGCGTCCTCCGGCAGCGCGTGCGCCGACAGGGCCACGGCTGCGGCGTGCCGGCCGTCGCGCATCAGCTCCAGCTGCATCTGGACGTAGGACGTGAGCTTCTCGGCGAGCGGAGCCTCCCCGCCCAGCGACTCGGCGACCAGCGCCGTCCACCGGGGCAGCTCGTCCTCGACGATCGCTGCGGCCAGGTCCTCACGCGAGCGGAAGTACTCATACAGGCTCGGACGGCTCAAACCCACCCGTTTGGCCAGGTTGGCCAGGGTCAGCGCGTCCGGACCGCCCTCGGTGACCAGCTCGCGGCCGGCCTCCAGCAGCGCCTCCAGGCGCCGGGACCGGTGCTCGGCGACGGTGGGCGCGGTGATCCGGGGCATGGGGCCAGCATAGTGGCCCTTGCGTTTCCGACACGACGTAGGTAACTTTTTCCCGACAGTGTGTCGGTAAAACTGAGGGAAGGCTTACCTGATGTGGTTCCTCGCCTGGCGGGAGATCAAGCACAGCCGGGTCCGATTCGGCCTGCTCGCCACCCTGGTGGCCCTGGTCGCGTACCTCGTCTTCGTCATGACGGGCCTGGCCGTCGGGCTCGGGGAGGCCTCGGTGTCCGGCCTGCGCAAGCTCCCCGGTGACCACGTCCTCTTCGCCGGGCACGTCCAGCGCTCCCTCGACCGCTCCGACCTGCCGGCCGGGCTGCCCGTCGGCGGCACCCCGATCGGCTTCTCGATGGCCAACCTGGCCTCCGGGCAGGAGGTCGTCTCCGTCGGGCTGCTCGGCATCGGCGACCAGCCCGGCCTGATCCTCGACACCTCGGCCAAGGAGAAACTCCGCGCGGGCCAGACCGTGAAAGTCCAGCCCAGCGGCATGGAACTGACCGTCGCCGGTTTCGCTGACCTCGGCACGTACCAGCACACGCCGGTCGCCCAGGTGCCGCTCAGCACGTGGCAGGAACTCCGGCGTACCCCGGGCCGTGTCTCGGCCTACCTGCTCGACGGGAGCGTGACGGCACCGCCGGGCACCGAGCTGGCCACAAAGGACGAGGCGATCGGCTCCGTCGGCAGCTACGTCGCGGAGACCAGCACCATCGGCCTGATCAGATCCTTCCTGTACGGCGGGGCAGCGCTGCTCATCGCCACCGTGTTCTGGATACTCACCCTCCAGAAGGAAGGCTCACTGGCCGTCCTGCGCGCGACGGGAGCCAGGCGGACACTGCTCCTCGGCTCGTACCTGCTCGAAGTCCTGCTCACCCTCGCGGCAGGCGTCGGCGTCAGCGCTGGCCTCGCCGCGATGTCCTCGGTACTCCTGCCGGACGGCGTCTTCGCGCTCCGGCTCTCCGACACCCTCGCCGCCGCCGGGCTGCTGACCCTCCTCGCCCTGGCCGGCTCCCTCGTCTCCATGCGCCGCCTGCTCACCGTCGACCCGCTGCTCAGCCTCGGACGGAGTTCCTGATGCGACTCACCGACATCCGCCACGCCTACGGCCCCGTCGAGGTCCTGCACGGCATCGACCTCACCGTCGAGCCCGGCGAGCTCGTCGCGCTCCTCGGCCCGTCCGGCTCGGGCAAGACCACGCTCCTGGCCATCGCCGGCGGGCTCCTGTCCCCCGCTTCCGGCACGGTGAGCACCGCCGGCCGGCCGGCCTTCGTCCTCCAGGGCGGGGCGCTCATCCCGTACCTGACCGTCGAGGAGAACCTGCTCGTCCGCCGGGTCGTGGCCGGACAGCGGATCACAGCAGCCGACCGGGCCCGCGCAGCGGAGATCCTGGCCGCCGTCGACCTCGCCGGCCTGGCCAGCCGGTACCCGGCTCAGCTCTCCGGCGGCGAGAAGCAGCGCACCTGCGTGGCCCAGGCCCTGTTCACCGGGGCACCCGTACTCCTGGCCGACGAGCCCACATCGGCCCTCGACCGGGTACGCGGCCGTGCCGTCATGGAACTCCTGGCCCGCCACGCCCACGACTCCGGCGCCGCCGTCCTGATCGCCACCCACGACGAGCGCTCCCTCGACCTGGTCGACCGGGTGGAACGCATCGAAGACGGCCAGCTCCTAGTCCATACGTCCTGAGCCCGGGTTTTCCCCTAATAAGTTCCCCTAAACTACATAAAGGACGGCTCGATTATGTAGTTTGTGGGTTCCGTTAGGGGATTCCCGGGCCGGGTGGCGGGTGGCGGCAGTCACGCAGGTCACGTTTAGGGTTCTGGGGATGGAACGGCTTGCCGGGGCTGGGTAGCCTCGGGCTCGCTGCGCGCCGCAGCTGCCGTCAGGCGTCGACCGCTGGAGCACCGTGACCACCGTGAGCACCGCGCTGGCTGACCCGCTGCTCCGCTTACTCCGGCAGCCCAGCGTCCGTTATCTGATCATCGGCCAGAGTTGTTTCCTGCTGGACGCGAGCGTGCTCTACGCCCTGCACAGCCTCGCCGGGCTGGAGCTGCGGACGGCGACAGCCGCGGCGTTCGGGGTCGCGTTCGCGGTGAACTTCCTGCTGACCCGGTCGTGGGTGTTCCGGGCGCACGGGCTGATCGGGCTGCACATGCTGCGGTACGCGTGCCTGGTCGGGCTCAACCTCGGGCTGACCGTGCTGCTCATCGCCAAGATCACGGGCTGGGGCGTGCCGTACCTGGGCGCCAAGGTCCTCTGCTCCGTCGCCCTGTTCGTGGTCAACTACGCCCTGTCCCGGTACTGGATCTTCCGCGAGGCCCGCCCGAAGCCGTCCGCCCGCGAGCCGCACGTCGTCATCGGACGGCGCTGGGTGCAGCTGCGCCGGCAGCGCTGTCAGGTACCGGGACGGCGCAGGAGCGCGAGCAGCAGCACCAGGAACGCCCGGCCCAGGTAGATCGCGGCCTTCGCCGGGGACTGGCTCGGCGTACCGGCCTGCCGGACCCGCATCGCCACCGGCACCTGCCGCACGACCAGCCCGCGCCGGGCGACGTGCACCAGCGTCTCGATGGTGTCGCCCAGGTACTCCACCGGATAGTTGCGCGCGAAGTAACCGATGACCGTGCGGTTCGCGCACCGCATGCCGGACGTCGTGTCGGTCAGCCGCGTACCGGCCAGCCTGGACAGCGCCCCGGCCAGCATCACCATCGCCCACCGGCGCGGCCCGCGCACCGTGTAGTCACCCGCCCCGGCGAACCGGGCACCGATCACCAGGTCGGCACGGTCCAGCTCGGCGACCAGGGCCGGGATGTACGCCGGGTCGTGCTGCCCGTCGGCGTCGAACTGCAGGGCGATGTCGTAGCCGCGCTCGTCGGCGTACCGGTACCCGAGGCGCATCGCCCCGCCGACCCCGAGGTTGTACGGCAGCTTGAGTACCGTCGCCCCGGCCGCGCGGGCCAGCTCGGCGGTCGCGTCGGCCGAGCCGTCGTCGACGACGAGGACGTCGGCCTCGGGTACGGCGTCGCGCAGTTCAGCGATCACGGCGGCGACGGAACCCTCCTCGTTCCACGCCGGGATGATCACCAGCATCCGCAGATCACTCATGACGGTCCACGCGTTCCATGTGGCCTTTCGGGTCCTCGGCGGTCCAGGTCGGCTCTGATCAGGGCGACGTCCTCCGCCAGTGCCCTGGTCTCCTCCTCCAGCCTGCTGACCTCCCACGACAGGTGGATGCAGACCAGCAGCAGGAACACGACAGCCCCGAACAGCACCAGGCTGACGCCGGAGGCGATACCCAGCACGCCGGCCAGGCCGTCCAGCGCGCTCGGGACGACGGCCAGCGGCAGCGCGGCAGCGGCGACGACCAGCCAGAGCGCCCCGTACTTCACCCGGAGCTGACGGCGGCGGAGCAGCTCGAAGATCACGACGAGCACGATCAGCCCGGCCAGCCCGGTGACCAGATGCAGTCTCACCGGCTCACTCTCGCAGGACGCGCTCGCACGCGATCATTCTTCCAGCCCGCGCGGACAGTGGGCGCGGAGGCCTCAGCCGAGGGTCACCCCGGCGTCGGCGAGCTCGCGGAGGGCCCGCTCGCGGGACTCGGGGGCAACGGCGGCGGTCAGGCCGACCAGTACCTTCGTGGCGAAGCCCTCCCGGGCCGCGTCGAGCGCCGTGGCCCGGACGCAGTAGTCGGTGGCGATCCCGACGACGTCGACCTCGGTGACGCCCCGGTCCCGCAGCCACTCCGCCAGGCCCTCACCAGCGGCGTTGCCCTCGAAGCCCGAGTAGGCGGCCGCGTAGTCACCCTTGTGGAAGACGGCCTCGATCCGGTCGGTAACCAGCGCCGGGTGGAACTTCTGCCCCTCAGTACCGGCGACGCAGTGCACCGGCCAGGAGTCCACATAGTCCGGAGTGTCACTGAAGTGGCTACCCGGGTCGATGTGGTGGTCCTGCGTGGCCACGACGTGATCCCAGGACTGGGAACGAAGCGCGTCGGTCACACCAGCCGCCACGGCCGCACCGCCGGCCACGGCCAGCGAGCCGCCCTCACAGAAGTCGTTCTGGACGTCGACGATGATCAACGCGCGGGACATCACTGGCCTCCGGTGACGGTCACGGGAATGGCTGGATCGCCGGGCGAGAGCTTCAGGCCCTCCCACGGGATCGAGATCAGGCACTGCCGCAGGTGCTCACGGCTGTCCTTCAGCGTAGGCAGGTCATCGACCAGAACACCATCCTTCATGTACCAGCGCTGCAGCACCCGGTCACCGGCCTGCGGCTCCGGCGTCCCCTGCGAGGCGACGATCTCCTCCGTGGCCGTACCGGTCGGCTTGTGCCGCCGGACAGCCGTCTTCCGCCCGCCGACCGTGGCCTTGTTCTCGCTGCGCTTGACGACCGGCCGGCCGTCCACCTCGACGAGCTTGTAGACGAGCCCGGCGGTCGGCGCACCGGAACCGACCACGACAGCGGTGCCGGCCCCGTAGGCGTCCACCGGTTCGGCGGCCAGCGACGCGATGGCGTACTCGTCGAGGTCACCCGAGACGACGATCTTCGTGTCGGCCGCGCCCAGCTCGTCGAGCAGGTCCCGGGACTGCTGGGCCAGGATCGACAGGTCACCGGAGTCGATCCGGATCGAGCCGAGCCCCGGCCCGGCCACCGCCACGGCATTGCGGATGCCCTGGCTGATGTCGTACGTGTCGACCAGCAGCGTCGTACCGGCCCCGAGCGCCGCCACCTGCGAGGCGAACGCAGCCTTCTCGTCATCGTGCAGCAACGTGAAGGCGTGCGCGGCCGTACCGGCAGTGGGGACACCCCAGCGCCGCCCGGCCGCGAGGTTCGACGTGGACGCGAACCCGGCCAGGTACGCGGCGCGGGCGCTGGCCACCGCCGCCTCCTCGTGCGTACGCCGCGAGCCCATCTCGATGATCGGACGGCCCCGGGCCGCGGTGACCATCCGGGCCGCCGCCGCAGCGATCGCGCAGTCGTGGTTGAGCACGGAGAGGATCAGCGTCTCCAGCACGACGCACTCGGCGAACGTGCCGGTCACGGTCAGCATCGGGGAGCCGGGGAACCACAGCTCGCCCTCGGCGTACCCCTGGATGTCCCCGGTGAACCGGTACGCGGCCAGCCACTCCAGCGTCGCGTCGTCCACGACCCGCCGGTCAGCCAGGTACTCCAGCTCCGCCTCGCTGAACCGGAAGTCGCGGATCATCTCCATGAGCCGGCCGGTACCGGCCACGACGCCGTACCTGCGCCCGTTGGGCAGCCGGCGGCCGAAAGCCTCGAACACACAGGGCCGGTGGGCAGTGCCATCCCGGAGGGCCGCCGACATCATGGTCAGCTCGTACTGGTCGGTGTAGAACGCGGTCACGCGGACAGCGTACGCCTGCCTTTTCGTGACCTACTCGTTACCAAGCCCGGTGCAACGAAACAGCTCCCGGCGGAGTGTTTCTCGTCGGCACGTTCCATCACGAGGGGGCACAGAACCACATGCAGACCATCCGCCGCGCCGCGGCACTGGCACTGGGCGTTTCCGCCGCGACGCTCGCGCTCGCCACTCCGGCGCTCGCCGAGACGACGCCAGACGTCACACTGAAGATCACGCAGTACCCGTTCTCGCCGTTCGGCCCCCTGTACAGCATGAGCACCAAGTTCATCTGCACCAACAACGGGACCGCCACGGCACCCTGCGAGGCTGTCGTGACGATGCCGGCCGGCTGGCGCATCATGGGCGACGGCTCGGCCCGTGAGACCGGGACCAACCCGGACGGCAGCGTGAAGTGGTACGTCCCCGCCGGCGTCGTCGAGCCCGGCAAGGAAGAAGAACGCCTCTTCGGCGTCGCGTACGACCCGCAGGAGCGGCCGTACGGCAAGACCTTCACCGGCTCGGTCGCCTACGGCAAGGACGGCTCCGGCAAGCCCCACGACCTCACCTTCTACGTGCCGAAGAAGGGCGACATCGCCGCCAGCGTCGAGATCCTCGACTACGCCAAGCGGCCGATCACCTCACCGAAGGCCGGTGACCGGGCCCTGATCCGGGTCTCGCTCACCAACAACGGCACCGAGCTCGTGAACGGCGCCGAGGGCGTGCTCAAGATCAACGGCAAGGGCCTCAAGATCGAGCACCAGCCGGCGATCACCCCCGAGGGCCACCTGACGGGCGCGCACATCGTGAAGCCCGGCGAGCGGAGCACCGGCGAATTCTCGGCCGTGTTCACCGAGGCTGGCGAGGCCGAGGCCGTCCTGACGTTCGGCCCGGTCGAGCTGGACGCGAAGCCCGGCGACAACGTCTCCACCCAGAAGGTCACGGTGGCCGCCGCGCCCGCTCCGGTCGTCACGACCCCGGCCGCCCAGCCGCCCGCCGCCCCGGTCGCCAAGCCAGCCGAGGAGACCCTGCCGAAGACGGGCGTCAGCACGCCGTCGATCGCGGCCCTCGGCGTCGGCCTGGTCGCCATCGGCGCCGGCCTGGTCGGCATCTTCGGCCGCCGCCGTCGCCGCGACGCCCACGTCGAGGCGTAACAAGCGACACACCACAGCAAGGGCCGGGTTCCACGGGGGAGCCCGGCCCTTCTGCATGCCAGTACACAATCAGCTCTTAGCTCTTGATCTAACGCGAGGTGGCCCGCTGAGCGGAAATCTGACAAGCAGAAAAACCGCCCTAGTACTGGTGTACTTGGGCGGTTTTTCTGCGCAGCTCAGATTTTCGCTCAGCGGGTCGGCACTACCCAAAAGACCTAGTGGTCTTTGTAGGTGGCGCCGCCGTCCGACTCTGGGGTGTTCGGCTTGGCGCCACCGGCCGGCACCGCGAGCGGCGATGCCTGCGGGGCGAACTCCGGGAACTTCTCGTCGAAGGCCGGCCGCTCGGAGCGGATCCGCGGCATCGAGTCGAAGTTACGCAGCGGCGGCGGGCAGGTGGTCGCCCACTCCAGCGAGGCGCCGTGGCCCCACGGGTCGTTCACCGTGACCAGCTTGCCGGCCTTGTAGGACTTGTACACGTTCCACAGGAAGGGCAGCGTGGACAGACCCGTGATCAGCGCGCCGATCGTGGAGATCTGGTTCAGCAGGGTGAAGCCGTCGCGCTCCTGGTAGTCGAAGTACCGGCGCGGCATGCCCTCGGTGCCCAGCCAGTGCTGGACGAGGAAGGTGGTGTGGAAGCCGATCGTGGTCATCCAGAAGTGCCACTTGCCGAGGCGCTCGTCGAGCATCCGGCCGAACATCTTCGGGAACCAGAAGTAGATGCCGGCGTAGACGGCGTACACGATGGTGCCGAAGAGCACGTAGTGGAAGTGGGCCACCACGAAGTACGTGTCGGACACGTGGAAGTCGATCGGCGGGGCTGCCAGCAGCACGCCGGACAGGCCACCGAAGAGGAACGTGACCAGGAAGCCGAGCGAGAACAGCATCGGCGTCTCGAAGGTCAGCTGACCCCGCCACATGGTGCCGATCCAGTTGAAGAACTTGATACCGGTCGGCACGGCGATCAGGAAGCTGAGCAGCGAGAAGAACGGCAGCAGCACCTGGCCGGTGACGAACATGTGGTGCGCCCACACGGTCATCGACAGCGCGGCGATGCCGAGGGTCGCGCCCACCAGGCCCTTGTAGCCGAAGATCGGCTTGCGGCTGAACACCGGGAAGATCTCGGAGACGATGCCGAAGAACGGCAGCGCCACGATGTACACCTCGGGGTGGCCGAAGAACCAGAACAGGTGCTGCCAGAGCATCGCACCGCCGGTCTCCGGGTCGAAGGCGTGCGCGCCGAGGATCCGGTCGGCTGCCAGCGCGGAGAGCGCCGCGGCCAGGATCGGGAAGACCATCAGCACGAGGAGGCTGGTGATCAGCAGGTTCCAGGTGAAGATCGGCATCCGGAACATGGTCATACCCGGCGCGCGGAGCGTCAGGATCGTGGTGACCATGTTGACCGCGCCGAGGATCGTGCCCAGACCGGAGATGATCAGGCCGACGATCCACATGTCGGCGCCGGCGCCCGGCGAGTGCGCGACGTCGGTCAGCGGGGAGTACGCGAACCAGCCGAAGTCGGCGGCGCCGTTCGGGGTCGCGAACCCGCCGACGACGATCGTGCCGCCGAACAGGTAGAGCCAGTAGGCGAACGCGTTCAGCCTCGGGAACGACACGTCCGGCGCACCGATCTGGAGCGGGACGATGTAGTTGCCGAAGGCGAACACGATCGGGGTGGCGAACAGCAGCAGCATGATCGTGCCGTGCATGGTGAACGCCTGGTTGTACTGCTCTGGCGACAGGAACTGCCCGCCCGGCTCGGCCAGCTCGACGCGCATGAGGAGGGCGAGGAACCCGCCGACCAAGAAGAACGCGAAGGCCGTGACCATGTACATGATCCCGATCTGCTTCGCGTCAGTGGTGCGGAGCAGTCGGGCGAACGCCGATCCTTTGATGCCCTGGTGAACCGGCCAGGGCCGGGTCACGATCGGCTTCGGCTCGACAGCAGTCACGAATGCCCTCCATTGCTGCTGGTGTGCTGGCCGAAGGCAGAATAGTCCTTCGGGGGATCTCTCACCCCAACGGGTACCCATAACACGCCGCGTGATGACGGCGTCACTGTACTCGCTGTATGGACGGAGGCCGGGCACCTGTCGCGCCCGGCCCCGCCGGGTGGGTCAGAGCATGCCGCGCATCTCGGTGATCTCGGCAGTCTGGTCCTTGATGATCTGCTCGGCGAGCGCCCTGGCCTCCGGGCTGACGCCGGACTCCTTCTCGGTACGCGCCATCGTGACGGCCCCCTCGTGGTGGGCGATCATCATCGTCAGGAACATCCTGTCGAACGCGGTACCCGAGGCGGCTGCGAGCTTCCTCATGTCGTCATCGGACATGACTCCGGGCATCGACCCGTGCCCGCCGTGCCCGCCACCGGGTGCGGCCACCGGCTGACCCCAGGCGCGCAGCCAGCCGGTCATCTTGTCGATCTCGGGCTGCTGGGCGTTCTGGATCCGCGCGGCGAGACCCTTCACCTTCTGGGTACCGGCCCGGGTGGGGGCCAGCTTCGCCATCTCGATGGCCTGGGCATGGTGGACGATCATCTGCTGGGCGAAGGTGATGTCGGCGGCGTTGGCCCGCGCCGTGGTGGAGACGGACGGGGCCGGCTGGCTCGCGGGCTGGCCGTGGCCGCCGGAGTGCTCGCCGCTGCCGGAGGAGCAGGCCGCGAGGGTCGCGACGAGGGCAGCCGTGGACAGGGTGACGAGTGCTGCTCGCTTCACTGGTACTCCATTAGTCCAGAGTGATGGATGGATAGATCGAAGAACTCCGATGTAGCAGGGCGGAGTTCTCCTATATCCGGAGTACGCAGACCTGGGCGAGCGTGAGCCTGCCCCAGGGGAAGGGCGGGGGTCCCGGCGACCGGGAAGCCCGAGCGGGAGTGGCGGCGGGCCCGGGGCGGGCCGAGGCGAGTACCAGGGCCAGGAGCAGGCCGAAGACCAGCAGCCAGGCAGTGGAGTGCCCGAGGTGCTTCTGCGGGGCGACCGGCCCGGCCGGGACGGCGTGCGGCGCGGCACTCCCATCAGCACTGATAACTGAGTGCATGACCGGGGAGTGGGCCGCGTGCGCGGACACGGGGCGGTGGGCGCCGCCGGTCGCGCAGTCGGCGCCGTGCAGGCCGATGAGGCCGAGCAGGAGGACGAGGGCCAGTACCCGGCGGGGCCACCACCCCGCAGGCCGGAGCACCTGCCGCCACTGCATCCAGCGATTGTGCCACCCCGCCGGCCGGGTTCGATCTCGCGGCTCGCGAACCCTACCCACGAGTAAGGAAACCCGGTACCTTACCCGCAAGTAGGGAGGCATTGATGCATGACGTGATCATCATCGGGGCCGGGTTCGCCGGGCTGGGCATGGCCATCGCGCTGAAGAAGGCCGGGCGGGACGGCTTCCTGCTCCTCGAGAAGGCACCGGACCTCGGCGGTACGTGGCGCGACAACACCTATCCCGGCTGCGCGTGCGACATCCAGTCCCACATGTACTCCTACTCCTTCGAGCAGAATCCCTCGTGGACCCGGATGTTCCCCCGGCAGCAGGAGATCTGGGACTACCTGCGGCACTGCGCTGGCAAGTACGGGATCACCCCGCACATCCGGTACGGCTCGGAGGTCAGGGAGGCCACCTGGGCAGGCGACCACTGGGAACTCGTCACGACCAGCGGGGACCGGCACACCGCCCGGGCAGTCGTGCTCGGGATAGGGGCGCTGCATGTGCCCAGGTACCCGGAAATCAAGGGCCTGGACAGCTTCGGCGGCCGCGCCTTCCACTCCGCCCGGTGGGACAACGGTCTCGATCTGACCGGCAAGCGGATCGCGGTGATCGGGACGGGCGCGAGCGCCGTGCAGTTCGTGCCGCAGATCGCGAAGGTCGCGGCGCGGGTCGACGTCTACCAGCGGACCCCGCCCTGGGTGATCCCCAAGCCCGACCGGCGGCTGACCAGGGCCGAGCAGGCCGTCTTCCGGGCGCTCCCCGCCGTCCAGCGCCTCTACCGCGCCTCGATCTTCTGGCGGCTGGAGTCCCGCGCGCTCGGATTCGTGCACCCCAGGCTGATGGGTGTGGCGGCCGCCGTGGCGCGCTGGCACATGCGGCGGCAGGTCAAGGACCCGGCACTGCGGGCGGAACTCACCCCGGACTACACGATCGGCTGCAAGCGGATCCTGATCTCCAACGACTACTACCCGGCGCTGACCAGGCCCAACGTCAGCCTGATCACGGACGAGATCCGGGAGGTGACCCCGGACGGCATCGTCACCGACCGGCTGCGCGAAGCCGACGTGATCGTCTACGGCACCGGCTTCCACGTCACCGACGCACTCGACGGCCAGACCATCACCGGCCCGGCCGGCACGCTCGGCGAGGCCTGGCGCGACGGCATGTCCGCACATCTCGGCATCTCGATC
The DNA here is from genome assembly GCF_000379825.1 of Longispora albida DSM 44784. Lineage (GTDB taxonomy): Bacteria > Actinomycetota > Actinomycetes > Mycobacteriales > Micromonosporaceae > Longispora > Longispora albida. Next base: position 765,548 of record NZ_KB903813.1, on the reverse strand, counting down.
GCGGGCTTCCCGAACGCGTTCGTGCTGCTCGGGCCGAACACCGGCCTCGGGCACAACTCGGTCGTGTACATGATCGAACAGCAGGTCAGGTACGTCATGCAGGCCCTGGAGCTCCTCGACCGGGCCAGCGCGATCGAGGTCAGGCCGGAGGTGCAGCGCCGGTTCGCCGCGGAGATCCAGTCCAGGCTGGACAGCGCGGTGTGGAACACGGGCTGCCGGAGCTGGTACCTCGACGAGCACGGGGTGAACCGGACCATCTGGCCGGGCTTCGCGTGGCAGTACCGCAACCGGGTCCGCAGGCTCGACCCTGCCGACTACGTGATCACCCCAGTGGGGGTTCCGGCATGATCACGCTGATCACGGGCGGGGCCTCCGGCATCGGCCTGGCCCTCGCCACCGAGCTGCGCCGGCGCGGCGCCCGCGTCATCATCGCCGACATCTCCCCGGCCACCGAGGTCGTCGCGGCCCGGCTCGGCTGCACCGCCATCGAACTGGACGTCACCGACGCCGAAGCCGTCGACGCAGCCTACGAGCAGGCCTGGGCCGGCCACGGCCGCGTCGACGTCGTGTTCAACAACGCCGGCATCGCGACCGGCGGCGCGGCCAGCGAACTCGACCTCGACCACTGGCGGCGCACCATCGACGTCAACCTGCGCGGCGTGATCCACGGCGTCCACGCCGCGTACCCGCGCATGATCCGCCAGGGCCACGGCCACATCGTGAACACCGCGTCCCTGGCCGGGCTCACCCCGGCTCCGCTGATGGTCCCGTACACCACGACCAAACACGCGGTCGTCGGCCTCAGCCTCGGACTCCGCGCCGAAGCGGCCATCCACAATGTCCGGGTCAGCGCCGTCTGCCCGAGCTTTGTGGACACCCCGCTGCTCGACAACGTCAACCCCGGCCTGCGAGCCACCGGCATGGGTTCCTCGGCCCGGGGCCACATCCCCGTCCCGCTGTACCCGGCCACCCGCCTCGCCCGCGACATCCTCCGCGGCGTCGCCCGGAACAAGGCGCTGATCGTCGCGCCGCTGTCGGGCCGGCTCGCCTGGTGGGGTACCCGGCTCGCACCCGAACTCGCCGTCCGGATCGCCGCCCTCACAGCCCGCCGCTACCACCAGGAACACAACACGGCAACGACTCGGGAGACTACTGAGCACAGGTTGTGAGCACGTCTAGCCTGTCCGGCACAAGTCTCCTAATGTGTACGTCATTCGATGAGGGAGGCCAACGATGCGGACCGCGGCGCAGCTGGGCGCCGTCATCGCCGCGTGCCTGTGCCTCGTGGTGATCGGCTATTCGGCCCTCTCCGGTAACACGCTGCTCCTGTGCTCACTCGCGCCGCTCCTCGCCCTGATGCTCCTCGCGGTGGCCGCCGACCGGCACTCGGCCTCCCGGCACGTCAACGAGGAGTACGAGATCGCCGAGCACCGCCGCCGCAAGGACATCGAACAGGTGCGCCTCCGCGGGCCCGAGCTCTTCCACCACGTCCGGGGCAGCCTGAGCCTGTGCGCCTTCACCGGCTACCCCGACCCGGAGGAACGCCGCCGCCTCAGCCTGCTCCAGCTCCACCGCGTCGAGGAACTCTTCGAGAAGCTGATCCGCCGCGCGACCCTCACCGGCCACGCCGGCCAGGCAGCGGGGCTGCTCGCCCTCACCCTGACCGCCACGGACAAGGCCCAGCTCTGGCGGCTCGCGGAATGGCCGGGCAACCACCAGCTCGAACGGGCGATCGCCGACCAGGCGAGCACCGGTGTCCTCCGCGCCGTCGACGGCACCGAGATCGTCTGGGGCACCCCAGACCCCGGCCACGCCTGATCTGTCCTGATCCGCCCAGGCCTATCCCGGTCTCGGGCTCCTGTGGCCGGGACCGCTCACGCTCCCGCAGCCGGGCTCACGATCCCGCAGCCCGGATGGCTCCGGCTCCTGCGGCCGGGACGGCCCACGATCCCCGGCCGGACATCTCACACTCCCGCAGCCGGACGCCTCAAGCCCCCGCGGCCGGGACCCGGAACTCGCTCAGGTGGGCCAGCACCGCCTGATGCGCAGCCCAGCCGTCCGGGAACGCCACCGGCACCCCGAGCGGAACAGGCTCAGTGGACGGATGCGCGTCCAGCAGCTCGGCGATCCCAGCCCGGGCGACCACGATGCAGGCGTGCCGGTGCCGTGACGCCAGCACGCACAACCGCCCCGACTCCAGGTGGAACGCCGTGGCGTCCCGCCGCCCCGACAGCGGGTGCAGGACGATCGTGATCTCGTACTCCCGACCCTGCAACCTGTTCGCGGTGTCCACAGTGACCGGCAGGTCACCGAGGGCGGCCCGGATCGCGGCCACCTGGTCGCGGTGCGCGGCACCGATCGCGACCCGGTCGGCCGTCACCGGCGACGTGCCCTTCTCGTCGTGCGCCACGATCCCCCGGCTGAGCAGCCGCTCCGCCAGGCTGGCCACGGCACTCACCGCCTCGGCGTCGGTTCGCACGACGTGCTTGCCCGGCAGCTCGTACAGCGCCCAGCCCCCGGCGGCAGCCATCTCGATCGCCTGGTCCTCGGCCCGGCCGTCGCCCTCGCCGAGCTCCAGCCGCCGATCCCCCGGCCCGGTGCCCGACGTGAACCCGGTGAACGGGTAGAACGCCGCCGACACCAGCGGCGCGGCGCTGGCAGGCAGCCGCCACGACACCGGCAGCCGGTGCACCGGCAGATCCGGATTGTGCCGGAGCAGCACGGAAACCGCGCTCTGCAACGGATCCCACGACAGCCCCGACCAGCGCTCACCATCCACAGTGGAGAACGGGTCGAGCTGACCGGGATCACCCACGAACAACGCCCGCTCGAAGCGGCCAGCGATCCGGAGCAGAGCGTCCGACCGCATCTGGTACGCCTCGTCGACGATCGCCCACGGCCACTCACCCTCGGTCAGGGTGCCCCACTTGGCTGCGGTCGCGATCGTCACCCGTGGCTCGCCCAGCCCGGCCACCTTCGGCGCGACAGTCACGTTGGGCAGCTTGATCCGCTCGGCGGCCTGGTAGCCACCTGCGGACAGCCGCCCGATCGTCACCTCGGGATCCTTCGCCGCCAGCCGCTCGATCAGGTCGTCGACCTGCTCGTTCGTCTGGGCGACGATCATCAGCCGCCCGGGCAGCCGCAGGGCGGCCGCGACGACCAGAGTGGACTTCCCGGCCCCGGGCGGCGAGTCGACCACGACACCCCGGTGCTTCCCGGACAGCACGTCAGCGAGGATCTCATCCAGCATCGGCGGCACCCCCGCCATGCGTCCACGGCACGTCCTCGGGGAACGTCGCCGACCGCTGGAAACTGTCACTCAGCGTCGTGTAGACGAGCTGCTCCCCGACCTCGGGCACCGAGCCCTCCGCCGGAGCGCTCCCCCGCCCCATCCCGCCGGCCAGGACGAAAACCGCCACCCCGCCGTCTGCCTCCTCCAGCTCCGCGGTCTGCCCCCGGCGTGCGGGAGAGGTCCACGGCCCATTCTTTTGTACCGGCGACGCGAGGTCGACCGTGATCCGAGGCCGGAGCTTCCGCCCCTCCTTCCGATCACGCTCGACGGCGAGGACCGTGCAGCGGAACGCGTCGCCGGTCAGCTCGTACCCGGCCATCACCAGCGGATCGTCGAAAGCCCGCTGCACCTCGTACCGAGCCTGGGCCCGCTCCAGCCGATCCAGCCTCGCCGCGGCCGCGATCGGCCCCTCCGACCGGGGCTGCGGCAGCGGGTCGGTCATGAACCCGGCGTACGCCATGACGTCCCACGTCCACCGGTCGGCGGCCGAGGGTGCCTCCGGCAGCTCGCGCACGGCGTCGAGTGCCCGCCACACCTGCTGCCACGTACCGGCGAGCTGCCCGGTCAGCGCCTCGGTGATCCGGTCAGCCGCGCCAGGCCAGCCGTCGTCGTAGTCGGCGATCAGCGGGGACAGCACCTGGTTGTCGAACTCGGGATCGGTCTGCGGACCCGCGGCCTGCCGCTCGGCCGCGACCGGGTCACCGCCGTCCAGCCAGGCGAGCAGCGAGGCGAGATTCGCATCCTCGACAGCGCTCTGCCCGGTAGCCCAGTGCAGGCCCAGCGCCCGGGTGGCAGCGATCAGGCTCGCCGACCCCGGCATCTGCGCCCGGTCGGCGAAGAACGTCAGCCACCGCCCGACCTGGTCACCCTCCTGGAACCGCGTCGCCCGCCCCAGCAGCCCCAGAAACTCGATTCCGGCCACGTTGGGCACCACCAGCTGCGGCTCAGCAGCCGCGAACCCGTCCACGGCACCGTCACCCGGCGCCGGGGCAGCAGCCGCCTCGCCCGAAGCCCCCGCATCACCCACACTCACCGCGCCCGAAGCCCCCTCCGCCTCAGGCCCGCCAACCCGGCCGCGCAAAGCACCCGGCCGGGAAGCCACGCCAGCCTCCACAGCGTTCTCGTCCGCAGCCGACCCCGCAGCCCCCAGCCCCGCCATCCCCAGCTCGGCAGCGATCGCCGCCGCCAGCTCGGACATGAAGGCCCGCCGGAGGTCGCGGTCCCTGGGCTGGGGTACGACGAGCACCCGTGGCCGTTCCCGGTCGCAGCCCAGCATCACGGCCAGGGGTGCCGCGGCCTCACCGGCCATCGCCAGCGGCACCAGCACCAGCGGCCGCTCCGTCAGGTGCACGTGCCGGACGGTCGCGATCGGCTGCGCACGGCCGGTCGCCGCCGCCTCGGCCCTGGCCAGCGCATCCAGAATGCCCACTACACCCCACCCGCCACGCCAGCCATACCCGCCGTATTCGCTGTGCCCGCCGTACTCGCCAGTGCCGCCTGCCGCAGCCGCCAGGCCCGGCTCAGCAGCTCGGCTGTCTCGTCGTCGGCGACCCCGCCCCCGGTACCGCTCATGGCCTGGCGGAGGACCTCGCCCACCGAGGACACTCCGCCCAGCTCGTCGCGGACCGAGCGGCCCATCGCATCCGTCGCGCCCTCGCGGCGGGCCTCGTCCCGGCAGAAGAAGGCCAGCTCACAGGCTGCCAGGCACTCGGGGGCATACCGGGCCTGCGCCGCCTTCGCCGCTGCCACCGGGTCGGCGCCGTCACCCTCGGCCGGGGGCAGCCGGTCGAGCTGGCGCGCCAGGACGCTGAGCTGCCGGCGCACGTCCACCTTCGCGGCGACCGGCTTGTTCGAGAAGTTCTCCGGGCAGACGAGGATGACCTCCTCGCTGACCGCGCGCCCCATGCGCTGCAGGGCCAGCACGTACACCGCTGCCTGACGGGCGGCCGCCGACACCTTCTCGGGGCTGGCCCGCCCGTCGATGATCGGGAAGCTCTTGGCCAGTACGACGAAAAGAAGGTCGTCATCCTCGACCAGCAGCGCGTCAGGCTCCAGGCCGACGACCTGCCCCGCGACCTCGAGCCGCAGCGCGACCTCGGCGACCCGGCCTTCCTCGTGGCCGGTGATGGCCAGCAGGTCGGCCTTGACCTGCGCCTCGAACGCATTCCCCCGGGTGATCGCGAACCGGGACTGGCCACTGGGCATGGGAAATCCGAGCTGCCCGGCCACCTCGGCCTTGTCGGCACCTGTGGTGTCGAGCAGGGCCCGGCGCGCACAGCCCGGATTCGCCGTCAGCGCGGCAAGAGTCCGCGCACTGTAGGTCAGCGCCGGCTCCTGCTCAGTCGTCATGCCACAGAGGGTAGCCACCCCCTCCGACATTTACCCTCAAGAGGTCGTCACGTGCGGAACGGGCCGGTGATCTCGTAGGTGATCCCGCCGGAGCCCGACCCGCTCGTGCCGCGCTGCGAGGAGAAGTAGAGCCGGTTGCCGGCCGGGGTGAACGCCGGGCCGCAGATCTCCGAGCTGCTCTGGCCGGTCACCCGCAGGAACACCGAGATCTTGTCGTCCGGCGTGATCATGCAGATCTCCATGTTGCCGCCGTCCTCGGCGACGTACAGGTCACCGGCCGTCGAGCCGGTGATGTTGTCCACGCCGGCCAGCGGGGCAGGGCCCGGATTGACCAGGCCGTCGTCGTACGCCAGCTCGTAGGTGCTGTTGAGCAGGTTGACCTGCCAGACCCGGTTGTCGCCCTTGGTGGTGAACCAGACCGTGTCGTTCGCGTAGTGGCAGCCCTCGCCGCCGTTGAACCGCTTGGCGCCGGAGACCTGGTCGCGGGTGGCGGTCGGCGAGCCGTCCGGGTCTGGCACGGTCGCCCAGGTGAACGAGCCGGAGGTCGCCGTGCCGGCCTTCAGCACCTGGAGCGTGCCGGAGGCCAGGTTGCCCCAGGTCGACGGCAGGAACCGGTAGAAGCAGCCGTTGCTCTCGTCCTCGGTCAGGTAGATCGCCTGCCGGACCGGGTCACAGGCTGCGGCCTCGTGCTTGAACTTGCCGAGCGCCGGGCGCTGCACCGCGGCGCTGCCCCACGGGTCGCACTCGTACACGTACCCGAGGCTGACCTCCTCACAGGACAGCCACTTGTTCCACGGCGTCTTGCCGCCGGCGCAGTTCTGCCGGGTGTTCGACAGGATCCGGTACGCCCCCGTGATCGCGGCGCTGGAGTTGAACTTGATGGCCGAGGCACCGCCACCCGGGTTGATCTCGGAGTTGGACACGTAGATCCAGCCGCTGCCGTCGGCGAACACCGCGCCACCGTCGGGGGCGTTGTGCCAGGTGTACGAGGTACCCGAGACGGTCTGGCCGGAGCGCGCCACGATCCGGCTGGTGAACCCGGCCGGGAGCTGGATGCCGTTGGCGTCGGCGGCCTGGAGCGGCCCGTACGGGCTGGCCGCGTTCTGCGCGGGCGCCGCGTGCGCGGCCCCCGACCAGAGCGCACCGGAGAAGGCGACGCTGCCGCCACCGATGACGGCGGTACGGAGAACGGTACGGCGGTTCATGGGGTTCACCGGAAACTCCTCACTGAACACTCACTGCGCGGGGCGTTTTCGCGACTGAGCGTAGGAACGAGTTCCCGAACGCCGGCAGGAGTACCACGTGAACAGTCGATGTCCGCTCCGTCAGAGTCCACACCGGATCATCATCACATGATCTCTAGCTCCGGAAGACCGGATTCGCCCCGGTTCCGAAAGTCACCTGCGGGCCACATCCCGGCGACGACCGCCTGAACATCGCCGGATATCCCGGAATCATTGGCTGGGAATGATGCGCATTGTCCATTCACGACGGCCGTCAACAGTACAGGATATATAGACCCAAGTGTATGTCTGTTCCGTTCACTCCGTACGCGCTACCTTCGGCCTCACCTGCACCCGGGCCGCCGAGGGCCGACCACCAGGTGAGCGTCCCTTGTGGTCCCGGGTCGGACCGAGCTATAGGGAGGACCGGTGAAACTCATGTCTGGAACCGGAAGAATCCGGCAAGGACTCCGAGCCGCCGCTGTCGCGTTCATCGTTGTGCTGGCTGGTGGGTTCGCCGCTACGGCGGCCCACGCCGAGGACCCAACCCCTCAGGTCGTCGGTGGCACCCCGGCAGCGCAAGGTGAGTTCCCGTGGATGGTCAGGCTGTCCATGGGCTGCGGCGGCGCACTGTACACACCGACACTCGTCCTGACCGCCGCGCACTGCGTGAACGGGACGGGCAACAACACCTCGATCACCATCACCCAGGGCGCCGTCGATCTCCAGGACCCGAACCGGACGACGCGCCAGTCGAACTACGTGCTCCAGGCGCCCGGATACAACGGCACCGGCAAGGACTGGGCGCTGATCCGGATGTCGCAGCCGATCACCGGCGTGCCGCTGCTCCAGGTCGCCACCGACCTGTCCCTCAACAGCGGCACGTTCACCGTCGCCGGCTGGGGCGCGGCGAGCGAGGGCGGCAGCCAGCAGCGCTACCTGCTCAAGGCCGACGTGCCGTTCATCAACGACGCGACCTGCAAGGCCAGCGGCGGCAGCTACTCAGGCCTGGTCGACGCGGAGGAGATCTGCGCTGGCTTCCCGAACGGCGGCGTCGACACCTGCCAGGGCGACTCGGGCGGCCCGATGTTCCGCAGGGACGCCACCAACACCTGGCGCCAGGTCGGCATCACCTCGTGGGGTGAGGGCTGCGCCCGGCCCGGCAAGCCCGGCGTGTACACCGAGGTCGGCCACTTCGCCGCCGACATCTGCACCGCCGCCAACACCATCGGCGGCTGCCAGACCCCGCCCGGCGGCATGTCCGTCAGCAACCCGGGCAACCAGACCAGCACCGTCGGTACCGCGATCACGCCGGTGACCCACACGGCCAGCGGCGGCACGGCCCCGTACACGTTCTCCGCCACCGGGCTCCCGGCCGGCGTGCAGATCAACGCGTCGACCGGGCAGATCACCGGTACGCCGACGACGGCTGGCACGTCGAACGTCACCGTGACGGCCACGGACAGCTCCAGCCCGGCCAAGACGGCCAGCACGTCGTACTCGTGGACCGTCAACTCGGCACCGATCCCCGGCTGCTCCGCCACGAACGGCACCGACTTCGCTATCAACGACAACGCGACCGTCAGCTCGCCGATCACGATCTCGGGCTGCGCCGGCAACGCCGGTACGGGCAGCACGGTCGAGGTCCACATCGTCCACACGTACATCGGTGACCTGCTCGTCGAGCTCGTCGCGCCGGACGGCACCGTGTACACCCTGCACAACCGGGCGGGCGGCAGCGCCGACAACATCAACCAGACCTACACGGTGAACCTGTCGGGTGAGGTCGCCAACGGCACCTGGAACCTGCGCGTCAACGACAACGCGAGCGCCGACACCGGCCGGATCGACACGTGGACCCTCAACCTGGGCGGCGGCACCCCGCCGACCTGCGCCCCGGGTACCAACGGCACCGACGTGAACATCCCCGACAACGCGACGGTGAACAGCACGATCGCGATCGCCAGCTGCTCGGGCAACGCCTCGACGGCTTCCAAGGTCGAGGTCCACATCGTTCACACGTACATCGGAGACCTGGTCGTCACCCTCGTCGCGCCGGACGGCAGCACCTACGTCCTGCACAACCGGGCAGGAGGCAGCGCCGACAACATCAACCAGACCTACACAGTGAACCTGTCGAGCGAGGCCCGCAACGGCACGTGGACCCTCCGCGTGCAGGACGCGGCCACCGCTGACACCGGCAGGATCGACAGCTGGACCCTGACCCTGTAGTCCCCGCTCACACTTCCGCGGCGGGTCCCGGCACCCGCCGCGGAAGCCTGTCTCACGGCAGGTACCAGGCCCGGAGCGCGTTCCGGTTGTCCAGGCAGACCAGGTATTCCGCGCTCGCCTGGCAGTCGTTCCCCGTGACCCCGATGTCCCCGACCGGCTGGACCTTGCCGCTCGCGACATCGACCCGGCCCACCCACGACGTCCTCTCCTGCGACCACTGCACGACGGGCCCGCGCGGCGAGTTCACCAGCGCCTTCCACCTGGGCAGCTGCCCGCGCACCGCTCCCCGCTCGTCCAGGAACACCACGCCCGGCACCGTGTACTGCCCCGCGACCATGTGCCCGCCCGGCAGAACCACCGCACGCTGGTCACTGCCGGACCACACCTCACGGCGGTCACTGCGCCGCACAACAAAAGTCTCCGGGGTGTACCAGCTGCCGAACCGCACACCACACACGAACTCCCCGCACGCCCACGGACCGGAGTCTCCGTACAGCCGGGAAATCTCCATCCGCCAGGTGTCCTGCAAGGTCACCGGGTCGACACCGACCATGCCCTTGTTGCCGGCAACCAGCGCCATCTCCGTGCCCACTGGCACAATCTGCCGCTGCGGCCCCTCTAACCAGCAACCGCCCTTCACTGTGCTCACCAGCTCACGCCGGAGCTGCCGGGAGTTGAGCTCTTTCCCCGTGACCGGGTCGTGGACCCGCAGCGTCTCGGTGTTCCAGCAGCCGCTGTCATCCATGTCCATGCCGCCGCGAACGACGAAGAGCCGCAACGGCAGGGCCGGGCTGCCGTCAGCGCCCAGCTGGAACACCCCGGCCGACTCGGACTTCCAGAGTCGCTCACCGGTCGACAGCCCAACCCCTGCAGTCCCGAAATCGTCCAGTAGAACCGTGTCTCCGGTAACTCCACCCACCCGGCCGTCAGCGGCCCACCGGACAGCGCCGGTCCTGGCATCCAGCGCGGTGACCCCGCTCCAGGTCGGACCCTGAACAACCTCTGTGGAACTGACCAGCAGGATCCCGTTCACGACCCGCAGATCGGGCGTATCCCTGACATCGAGTTCCGCGACCGTCCACAACCGCTGGCCACGCTTCCGCAGGTCCTTGGCCTCGACCCGCCCCCTGGTCGCCACATAGAGCACATGTCCGTCCAGCAGGTACGCGAACGGCATCCGCCCCAGCTGATCCCTGACCCGCACATACGTCACCGGATCCGGCAGCACCTCCGCGAACCCCGGACGCGGCACGCCCGAAGCCACACACGTGACCAGCACGAACACCGCCACCAGCCCGGCAACCACGCGCCGAACCCAACCCCCGATCGGCACTCGCCGTACCCGTGCGGGCTCGGCGGCCCGAGGCTCCGAAACGTCTCCCAGGTCAATCACCGGCGCAGGCTACCCCGGTTTCTCCGGCCTGGCGGTACGGGACAGCGCATTGCGACATGTCCATCTATGGTGGCGATATGCTGCTTTCCAGTTCGATACCCCTGCCTCGTCATGGCTGACCGCAGGCGTGCCAGCGAGCGCGCGCTGGAGATCGCCCGGCAGCAAAGACGGGCCACCGAGTTAGCAAACCGTTACCCAGCCACCACGGAGCACCGGGCAGCTCTGTCCACATTGCTCGCCCTGACCGGCAAGGACTGGTCGTTGCTCCTCCGGGACGGCTGGCCGGCACCCGGCACCGGTTCCGATGCCGTGCTCATCGGCCCGCCCGGCATCTTCGCCGTCACCATCGCCGAGCCCAGTACTGCTGCGGAGGGCAGTACTGACCAGCTCGACACGCTGCGCGCGGCCACCAGCCAGCTCGTGGACCACCTCCGGGAGCTACGGATCGCGACGATCGCCGTGTCGGCTCTCCTCGTCACCGCCGCGAACCGCCCAGCGGAGATCCGCCGGGCTGTCCGGGTGGTCGGGCTGGACAAGCTCCATACCGACCTGCTTGGGCGGCCTGCCCGGCTGTCGCCGACGCTGACCCGGCTCACGGCGGAGCACCTGGCCGGCAGCCTGACCGGCTACTCCCGCATCGACCTCGACCTCAGCCCCGCATCCGGCTCCGGCTTCTCCGACCAGGGGCTGTTCGCCGCCGAGGACGTGATCAGGGCTCAGCTGGAGTCGGCTCAGGCCGGGCCGATCGAGAACTGGATGACGGTCCTGCCGCAGGACCAGTACAAGCTGCACACCCAGCACTGGAACGGCCCGGCCAGGATCAGCGGCCCGGCTGGGACGGGCAAGACGGTCGTCGGCCTGCACCGTGCCGCGTACCTGGCCCGGCGCACGACGGGGAAGATCCTGTTCCTGACCTTCGTCCGCAACCTGCCCCGCGTGCAGGAACAGCTCCTTTCCCGGATGGCCCCGGATCTCGCCGGGCGGATCGAGTTCAGCAGCCTGCACAGCTGGGCGCTTCGCCTGCTCCAGGAACGTTCCGTACCGGTCAACCTGCGTAACCGCAAACAGGGCCTGTTCGGGCTGGCGTGGAGCCGGGCGGGACGGCACTCGACGCTGGGCGAGATCGAGATCGACTCGGACTACTGGGCCGACGAGATCGAGTACGTGATCAAGGGCCGCGGCATCACCGGCCTCCCCGCGTACCTCGCCCTCGACCGCCCCGGCCGCCGGACACCGCTCCGCCGGAACCACCGCGAGCTCGTCTGGCACCTGTACGAGACGTACACCGGCCTCCAGCGCGAGAAGAAAGTCCACGACTTCGCCGACCTGATCCAGCTCGCGCTCGACACCGTGCGCGCCCGCCCGGCCGACCCGGCATACGGGGCCGTCATCGTCGACGAGGTCCAGGACCTGAGCCTGACGGGTATCCAGCTCGTGCACGCCCTGACAGGCGACGGCCCGAACCGGCTGCTGCTGATCGGCGACGGCCAGCAGTCCGTCTACCCGGGAGGCTTCCGGCTCTCCGACGCTGGCCTGAACATCCAGGGCGGCCGGGCCAAGGTACTCCGGGTCAACTACCGCAACGCCTCAGCCATCCTCGAAGCCGCCCTGGAGATCATGTCGGGCGAGAGCTTCGAGGACCTCGACGGCACCGTCACCACCGGCCGGCCCGACGTCGAACTGAGCTACCAGGACGGCCAGGTACTCCGGGCCACCGCGGACACCCAGCACGAACACGACCGGCTGCTCATGGACCAGCTCGCCACCCGCGTGCCAGCCGACACCGCGATCCTGTGCGCGAACCGCAACGACGTCCAGCACTACCTCGGCCTGCTCAGCACCCACGGCATCCCCTCGATCAACCTGGAGAAGTACGAGGGTCACCAGGTCGACGCGGTGAAGGTCGGCACCTACCACCGCGCCAAGGGGCTGGAGTTCAAAGCGGTCCTGATCCCCCGCCACGACCAGGCCCTTCGTGACGCCGGCCGTGGCGGCCTGGCCGACCCCGACCGACTCGCCCTCGCCAAACGGCAGCTCTACGTCGGCATGACCAGGGCACGCGACCTGCTCTGGCTCGGCAGCCTCACCCCAGCCACCCCACCACCCGCAGCCCCCACGGCCTCCGGCAACGAACCGGCCCGGGACACACCGCCTCCGGCGAGCCCGGTTCCCGCCGCACCCATCCCGGCCGCGCCACCCGAAAACAGGAAACCGGCCCCTGCTGAGGACCGCTGCCTCCACGACATGCTCCCGGGACAGTGCGCGAGTTGCCGTCACACCGCTCAGGGCCTGCCCCGTCAGGTCATCGTCTCCGAGGGCGGCCAGGTGTTCCACTCCCGCACCCTGTGCCAAGGCCTGCTCGACGGACAGCGCTCCGTCGCCCGGCGTGGCGGCACGCCAGGCGAACTCGAACGGATCTCCCCGGACGACGCCCTGGCCCGCGGCCTCGGGTACTGCGTCATGTGCTGGCATAACCGCAAGCCCGCCGGCGGCTGAGCCGAAGATCCTGACCCCCTTCAGGGCACCAGGGGTGGACGTTTGCGGAGCGCGCTGTCCTTCCACGAGCAGTGCTTCGCGTGACCTTTCTCGTCCACCCCTGCCGGCACGCGGCAGACCCAGGCCCAGTCCGCCTTGAGCCGCCGTAGATCGAACATGCCCGCGGTCCCGCACCTGCCACAGCGTGGAGGCTGGCGGACAAACTCCTTCGCGTGCTCGTGCTCGAGCAGTTTCCGGGCGAAGTTCCGGCCTTCGATGGCCAGCATCACCTCACGGGTGCTGCTGTGTGACAGCGTGTTCAGGCTGCCGAGCAGGACAGTGCGCTCGTCGATGATCACGATCTTCTGGTGCATCTCGTGCACCGCGACGACCGTTGGCAGGTCCTCCCTGACCTCCGCCAGAAACTCCGCGAGCTTGCCCCGCTGCATCTGGTCGCTCTCGCCCCGGGTGAAGACTGTGACCCGCACGCCGCGCCCGACCGCGTCCACCAGGGCAGGCAGCAGGGTCCTGACCCGCCGGGCCGTCCACGGTGCCCACAGCCAGATCGACTCTTTGGCCCCGTCGAGGTACCCGCTGATCGCCGCGTTGAAGTCCCGCTCGTCGTGGATGTCGCTGATCCGGACGTGCTGGGCGAGGATCCCCGCGAGCTCACTCCCGAAGACCCCCAGTTTTTCGGGCGGGACTTCCCCCGCCTGGGCGCTGATCACACTGCTGGCCCTGACCACCCGGGCCGTACACGTCACGAGCAGCTCGTGCAGGTGGCCCAGCGGGCTACCCGGCCTGGCCGAGGCCACCCGCGTCCGGCTGCCGATCAGGTAGATCCGGTGCTGGGTGCGCGTCAGCGCCACATTGAACAACCGGACGCCCGTCCGCGCCCAGCTACCACCCGACCGTTCGGCCTGGAACATCCACCGCTTGTCCCACTCGTCCTCGACCAGGTCGAAAACCACGATGGGGAACTCGCGTCCCTGGAACCGGTGGGCTGTCCCGACCTCCGTCGTGGTTCCGTTCGGCCCCTCGGCGTCACGCAGTGCCTCCAGTGTGGCCTCTGCCTGGTGTTTGTACGGCGTGACCACCCCCACCTGCTCGCCGCGGGCCAGGTGGTAGTCGACCAGTACCCGGCTGAGCAGCGATCCCGCTGGCCACCACCCGGCCCGTGCGCTGGTGGGGCGGACCCTGGCCAGGTCACCGAGCCCGTCGGTGTCGACGAACACGATCTCCGGGTCGTCGGACACGTGCGGTTTCTGGTTCGGCCCCGCTTTGAGCAGGCCGTCGTAGGCGATCCGGTTCGCCAGTGTCATGACCACCGGGCCGAACCGGTGCTGGGTGTCCAGGGCGACGCACCCTGTCCGTGCGCGCGCTTCGTCCGCCGAACCGATGCCACAGTGCGCGAACACGTCGTTGTGCAGCCACCGGACCAGGTCGGGCCGCTGGTCCTTGAGCACCTCCGACGAGATGATCGGGCCGAGCTGCATGAAATCGCCCAGGAGGACCGCCGTGCTGCCCGCGTGCCCCACGGCGTGGAGCACCTCCGGCAGGTTCGCCGCGCCGGCCTCGTCGATCAGCACAACGTCGTGCTGCCGGTCGAGCAGCGCCTTCATGCTCCGGAATCTGGCCAGCGTGGTCGCGACGACCGTGGCCTGGCTGATCAGGCTGGTCTCCGCTCCACGGCGGAGCTTGTCCACCTCGTCATGGGCTTCGGCGTGCTCCTGCTCCAGCCGGGACCGATCACTCAGGACGGCCTCCCGCTGGTCGGACATAGTGGCCGCGCGGCGCGCGAGTTCCGGCAGTCCGGCGGAAGCCACCTTGCTGACCCAGCTCCGTTCCTCCGAGGTGGCTCGCGGCTGGGCCTCGGCTGTCAGGAGAGCATCCAGCGCAGCCGCCGCACGCGTTTCGGCCGCCGCGGCCACCTTCCTCGCCGCTCCTGCTTCCTGCTCTGCCGCAGCAAGCTCCCGGTCTCGTTGCACCAGGTCGGCTGGTTGGTAGCGAGCCTCGGCCGTCAGCTTCGACACCTGGCTCTCCACGGCACGGCCACGACGTTCGAGAAGCGCCCGCGCGTCCTTCCACTCGGTCTCGGCCCGCAGTTGCTCGGCGGCATCTACCTCCCGCTGCTGCCGCAGGCGCCGGAGTTCTGCCCGGTTACGCATCCGGAAGAACATGGACCCGCTCGTCAGTACCGCCAGCCGAGCCGCAGTGGTGTCGCCGGCCCGCCTGGCCAGAACCAGAGTCGCGTGCAGGGAGTCGGTCGCGTCGGACAAGGCGGAGACCTCCTTGCGCAGCCGGGCGATCTCGGCGTACGCCCGCCGTGCCTGGGCCGTCTCCTCGACCTGGACCCGTGCGCGCTCGACCCTCCGCTCTGCCTCCTCCTTCCGGATCGCCAGGTCCGCATGAACCTGCCGGGCATCAGCCGCCGCAGCAGCCAGCCCCGGTATCCGGGATTCGACGTCCAGGAGAGCGGAAACGCGGTGGTACTTGTGCGGGTCGAACCCGGCCAGCTGCCGCTGGACCCGGCCGAGTTCCGCCTCTCGTGCCAGAATCGCCACCAGCTGGGCCTGGATCACCAGCCGGCGGTCCTCAGCCTGCGCGAGTTCCTGGAGGACGAGCTGGTTCAGGCACACGTCAGGGTTGTTCGCGATCTCCGCGAGGTGCGGAACGCCGACACGAAGAAGCTGGCCGCGCCGGAAGCCGCCCCTGCGAACCACACCCAGCAGCGCGTTGTCCACGGCGATGTTCGTGGCGGACACCAGGAGTACAGTGCGGCCCTCCCCGGCGAGATCACTGATCGCCTCGGTCAGGATCCGGGTCTTCCCCGTACCCGGTGGCCCCCAGACCAGGCGGACGCCCGGTGAGAAGCACGCGGCGTAGACCTCCCGCTGGGCCGCAGAGAAGCCCGCGAGCTGCTTGGGAGCCGTCGAGTAACCAGCCAGCCGCCGGGACGCCAGATCACTGGCGAGGCTCACGTCCGGCAGCGCGGCGATGCCATCGCGCAGCCGGGTGAGCAGGAAGGTGGCCGCCTGGCGGTGACACCACAGATGCGGCTGCTCGATGCTGGCGAACTCGGCGATCCGCACCCGGACCGTCTGCCCATCCTGGACGGTCTCGAGTACGGGGAAGCCGTCCTGCTCACCAGGCTGATCGGTCCCGGCGACACGCATGCGCCCCTGGTCCAGGTCAGCGTTCACCCGGCGGGCGTCCACCGTGTACCAGCCGGGGTCGCCGAGCTGCCGGGCCTCGCCGACCTTGGTCCAGCCCTCCCTAGCTCCGGTCCGGCTTTCCAGGCCGATCCAGTGGTCCAGGGCACCGATCACCTCGTCGCGCCAGTCCGGCACCCCGCACCCCCGTCGCAGATCGCGCCAGCCGCCAACCGTGACACCGACGCCCACTGTCCACAAAGGCGAATGATACGGGCCTATGGGCGGACAGTTCGTACCCGGAGCCACCCACGACCTCTCCGGAGAACCGGACCATCAGTGCCCTCGGCACGACCAGGCGGACGCGAGACTGCCAGCTCCTGGGGAGATTTCGCCGATATTGGCGTGAATGACCGCGTTACGACGCTTTCCGGGGGCACAGTGGCCACGGCTGCCGATCACGGCGGAAACGAGGAACGCCCCGGCGAGCTGTTCAGCTCCTACCAGGGCGTTCTTTGTCTTGCACAAGGGTGGAGCTGAGGGGACTCGAACCCCTGACCCCCACACTGCCAGTGTGGTGCGCTACCAGCTGCGCCACAGCCCCTTGCTTGTCTTGCCTGCTCCCGCTCTCGCGTTCGCCTGGGCAATATTACACAGGCCCCCGGCGGAGCGCGAATTGGGTGTCCCCGTCAGTTCAGTGCCGGGTCGGCCGGGTAGTGGGCGAGGGCTGCGGTCATGCCGCCCTGGCGCCGGAGTACGAGGCTCCACAGGTCGTCCGGCCTGGGCATGAACGGGTCGCCGGGCAGCGCGTCGTACACGAGCCAGGACCCTTCCTCGATCTCGCCCTCGGCCTGGCCTGCGCCCCAGCCCGCGTACCCGGCGAAGACGCGCAGGCCCAGCACCTGGTCGCCGAACGCCTCGGGGTCGCCGGACAGGTCGACGGTGCCGACGCCGGCGTGGATGGGGAGGAAGCCGGGCATGGCGGCGACGTGCGGCCGGGTACGCGCGAGGCAGATCGCCGCCTCCGGCTGGACCGGCCCGCCCTCGAACAGCACGCCGGGCGTGCCGGCCAGGTCCGCCCAGTGCGGGAGCACCTCGCTCACCTGTACCTCGGTCGGCCGGTTGAGCACGACGCCGAGCGCCCCGCTCTCGTCGTGGGAGATGAGGAGCACGACGGTCCGCTCGAAGTTCGGGTCGCGCAGCATCGGGGAAGCGACGAGGAGCCGGCCAGCCAGCAACCCCACCGCCATCCCTCCGGTCGTGTCCGGTTCGTGCCGCATACTCGCAACCTAGCGGTCCAGCCGGCCCAGCGGGAGGGGGTTTCGGCTGGAATTAGCTCCGGGTCTGATCAAGGTGCCCGGCTGGGCAGCGCGGGGTGCTCATCGGGCACGGGTCCGGGACAGGGTGACTGTGCATGAGAGCCCGATCACGATCGGCTACGTGAGCCGGGTTCGTATGTTTAACTTTCCGGCATGACAGCCCTGCGCATGATGCCGCACCTCGACCGGATGGTCGTTGGTGTGATGATGCCGCGCACCTGTCGAATGTGTATCTGCTGCCGCTAACGGCAGCCGCGCAGCTGGCCCGCGATACGCGCTAGCAACCCCCTCCTCGCCGGCCCGCCCGGCTTGATCAGCGCCGTCTCTGGCGCGGTCCTCTCGCATCTCCGTACGCCGTGACTGCCCCCAGCTGGGCCTTTCGCGCGGCAGTTTCGGCCCCGATATCCGTCATTCCCGTCATCGGCACGGATCCATCCTGAGGGAAGCATCGTGATCAAGCTCCAGAACGTCGTCAAGCGGTACGGCGACCACGCCGCGCTCGACGGCGTCGACCTGCACGTCGAGCCCGGCCGGGTGCACGGCATCCTCGGCCGCAGCGGGGCCGGCAAGTCCACGCTCCTGCGCAGCGTGAACCTGCTGGAGCGCCCCGACTCCGGCACGGTCACCGTGTTCGGCCAGGAGCTGACCGGGCTGGGCGGCAAGGAGCTGGCCCGGGCCCGCCGCCGGATCGGGATGATCTTCCAGCAGTACCACCTGCTGCGCCGCCGGACCGTCGCGGACAACGTCGCGCTGCCCCTCGAACTCGCCGGGCTGAACCGCACGGCCCGCAGGGACAAGGTGCTCCAGCTGCTCGACCGGGTCGGGCTGGCCGACAAGGCGAAGTCCTACCCCGCGCAGCTCTCCGGCGGCCAGCGCCAGCGGGTGGCGATCGCGCGAGCCCTCGCCGCCGACCCGCACGTCCTGCTCTCCGACGAGGCGACCAGCGCGCTGGACCCGGAGACGACAGCCCAGATCCTCGGCCTGCTCCGCGAGCTGAACACCGAGCTGGGCCTGACCATCCTCCTGATCACGCACGAGCACGACGTGGTCCGGCAGGTCGCCGACACCGTGTCCGTGATCGAGGCCGGGAAGATCATCAGTACCGAGGGAGTCTCCCGATGAGGCCGTTGACCGAGCTGGCCGACCTGCTCCTGCCCGCGACGCAGGAGACGCTCTACATGGTCGCCCTGTCCACTCTGGTCACGGTCGCAGGCGGGGTCCCGCTCGGTGTCCTGCTGACCCGGGCCCCCAAGTCCGTGTACCGGCCACTCAGCGCGGCCGTCAACGTCGGCCGCTCGCTCCCCTTCGTCATCCTCCTCGTACTCGTGATGCCGCTGACCAGGGCGATCGCCGGTACGACCATCGGCCCCGAGGCTGCCGTCGTCCCGTTGTCGATCGGCGCGATCCCGTTCTTCGCCCGGCTCGTCGAGGCGGCCCTCCACGAGGTCGACCCGGGGCTGATCGAGGCCGGCCGGTCCCTCGGGCTGCGTGGCTGGGGTCTCGTCACGAAGGTACTGCTGCCTGAGGCCGTCCCCGGCCTGATCCGGGCGCTGACCGTCACCATCGTCGCGATCGTGGGCTATTCCGCGATGGCTGGCGTGGTCGGCGGCGGTGGCCTGGGTGACCTGGCCATCCGGTACGGCCATCAGAGGTTTGAAACCGACGTGCTGCTCGCGACCGTCGCCCTGCTCGTGGTCGGTGTCCAGCTCGTCCAGTCCGGCGGCGACCTGCTCGCCAAGCGCCTCGACCGCCGCTAACCCCACCCCAGTAACAGAAAAGGAAGCACAATGTCCCGTCGTCGCATCATCACCGGTCTCCTGGCCGCCGCTCTCGTCACCACCGGCCTGGCCGCTTGCGGCTCGGACGACAAGAAGAGCTCCGGCCAGCTGCTGATCGGCGCGTCCCCCGTGCCGCACGCCGAGATCCTGACCTTCGTCAAGGACAACCTGGCGGAGAAGAACGGCCTGAAGATCACGATCAAGGAGTTCACCGACTACGTGCAGCCGAACGTCGCGCTCGACGCCGGCGACATCCAGGCCAACTTCTTCCAGCACAAGCCGTACCTGGACGACTTCTCCGCCAAGCGCGGCGTCAAGCTGGCCTCGGCCGGTGCCGTGCACATCGAGCCGCTCGGCGCGTACTCGAAGAAGGTCAAGTCCCTCACCGAGCTGCCGGAGGGCGCGACGGTCGCCATCCCCGCCGACGCCACCAACGGCGGCCGGGCGCTCAAGCTCCTCGCCGCGAACAAGCTGGTCACGCTCAAGGAGGGCGCGAGCACCGAGAAGGACATCGCGGAGAACCCGAAGAAGCTCAAGTTCAAGGCGATCGAGGCCGCGCAGCTCCCCCGTTCGCTCGACGACGTCGACCTGGCGGTGATCAACGGGAACTACGCCATCGAGGCCAAGCTCAAGCCGTCGAAGGACGCGCTGGCGCTGGAGTCCGGCAAGGACAACCCGTACGCGAACCTGCTGGTCGTCAAGCAGGGCAAGGAGAACGACCCGGCGATCCAGAAGCTGGTCAAGCTGCTCCAGTCGCCGGAGACGAAGAAGTTCATCGAGGACAAGTACGCGGGCTCGGTCATCCCGGCCTTCTAACCGGTCAGACGGCGGTACCCGCACGGGTGCCGCCGTCTACCCTGTGCAGCATGACGACTACCCCTGAGGTCGCCGTGATCGGCGGCTCCGGCCTGTACTCCCTGATCGACGGCGAGCTCACCGAGCACGACATCGACACGCCGTACGGCAGGCCCTCCGACCCGGTCGTCACCGGTACCGTCGCGGGCCGCCCGGTCGCCTTCCTGCCCCGGCACGGCCGCGACCACCGGTACCCGCCGCACAAGATCCCGTACCGGGCCAACCTCTGGGCCCTGCACAGCCTCGGGGTGCGCCGGATCCTCGCCCCGTGCGCGGTCGGTGGCCTGCGACCGGACCACGGGCCCGGTACCTTCGTCATCCCCGACCAGCTCGTCGACCGCACCACCAGCCGCGCAGGCACGTTCTTCGACGAGGGCGCACACCACACCAGCTTCGGCGACCCGTACTGCCCGGCCGGCCGCGCGGCGGTCCTCCAGGCCGCCGACTTCCCGGTCGTCGACGGCGGCACGATGGTCGTCATCGAGGGCCAGCGGTTCTCCACCCGCGCCGAGTCCCAGTGGTACGCGGCCCAGGGCGGCACGATCATCAACATGACCGGCATGCCCGAGGCGATCCTCGCCCGCGAGCTGGGGATCTGCTACACCTCCGTCGCGCTCGTCACCGACCACGACGCTGGCGTGTCCGCAGGTGAGTCGGTAACCCAGGAAGAGGTCTTCCGGGTCTTCGCCGAGAACACCGAGCGCATGAAGGCCCTCATCCTCCGCGCCGTCACCACCTGGACCGACGCCCACACCTGCTAACCGGGCACCGGCAGCCGCACCTCGAACCGGCAGCCACCGCCCACGTTCACCACGCCCACGTGCCCGTGCTGGGCTTCGACCAGCCCGCGCACGATCGCGAGCCCCAGCCCGGCCCCGCCCCCCGGGGTCCGGGCCTGCTCGCCCCGGAACGCCACCTCGAACACTCTCGGCAGATCCTCCTGCGGAATCCCGCCACACGAGTCCGTCACCGCGAACCAGGCACCGTCGCCATCCTTCCCACCCGTGATCGTCACCGACCCGTCCTCCGGGGTGTGCCGGATGGCGTTCATCAGCAGGTTGGACAGCACGCGCGACAGCTCCGGCTCACTGCCCACCGCCGCCGGCCAGTCGCCCCGCGCCGCGATCAGGCGCACATGCTGAGCAGCAGCCACAGGTTCACTCCCCGCGATGGCATCGGACACCAGGTCCCCGATGGCCACTGTGGACAGTGTCAGCCGCAGCGCCCCAGCGTTGATGCGGGACAGCTCCAGCAGATCATCGACCAACCCCGCCATCCGGTCCGTTTCGGTCCTGATCCTTCGGTGGTACTCCGTCACAGTCGCCGGATCGTCGATGATCCCGTCCTCCAGCGCCTCGGCCATCGCCCGCATCCCGGCCAGCGGTGTCCGCAGGTCGTGGCTCACCCACGCCACCAGTTCCCTGCGCGTCGCCTCGGCCTGCGCCGTCCACATCGACTCGGCGGCCAGCCGGCGCCCCTGCCACACAGCGACCCCCAGCGCCACAGCCCCCGCCGTACCGATCACGATCAGCAGCACGTGCAGGTCATGCGCCGAAATGAACATCTCGTACGCCGCGCCCAGCACCCCGGCCGCCACGGACAGCACCACGACCCCGAGCAGCACGCACACGTACACGGTGAACGACCGGCCCCTCAGCCGCCGGAGCACGAGCGCGCCCACGCCACCGACCGCCAGCGACCCGGCCAGCGCCATCAGGAACGTGAACAGCACATCACGCACGAGCGGGCCCCCACCGGTACCCGACGCCCCACACCGTCTGCAACAGCACCGGGCTGGCCGGGTCGGGCTCGATCTTCTCCCGCAGCCGCCGCACGTGGACGGTCACAGTGGACTGGTCGCCGAACTTCCAGCCCCACACCTGCTCCAGCAGCTCGCCCCGCCGGAACGCACGCCCGGCGTGCCGCATGAAGAACACGAGCAGGTCGAACTCGCGTACCGTCAGCGCCAGCTCCTCGCCCCGCAGCCACGCCTGCCGCCCGGACACGTCGACCGTCAGCTCGCCCTCGGCCAGCGACTCGGCGGCCACCTCCACCGGTGCCGTCCGCCGCAGCACCGACTGCACCCGCAGCACGAGCTCCCGGGGCGAGAACGGCTTGGTCACATAGTCGTCGGCCCCGGTGGTCAGGCCGATGATCCGGTCGGACTCCTCGCCGAGCGCCGTCAGCATGATGATCGGTACGTCGCTGTCCCGGCGGAGCCGCTTCGCCACCTCGATCCCGCTGATCCCGGGCAGCATCAGGTCCAGCACGACCAGGTCGGGCCGGGCCTGCTTCGCGGCGGCCAGCGCACCAGAACCGTCCGCCGCCAGCGTCACCTCCAGCCCGGCACGCTCCAGGTACCGGCGGACCACGTCACTGACGGTCGGATCATCGTCCACGACCAGCACTCGCATACCCCGAGCCTAGGGCCACGCCACGCCACCCGAGGGCCCTCGTTCGCGGACCGTTAGGTTTGCTCAGGTCTCTCCACCCAGATCCAGCGTGTACGCGGCGTGCAACAGCTCGGCCCCCCGCCGCTGATGTACCCGCAGCCCGCGCAGCAGCTCCGCCGAGTCCTTCGCGAACCGCTTCCCCACGCCCTGCGCGAGCCGTACGGTCAGCGAGTCGAGCTGCCGCTGCAACCTCGCGTGCTCGGTCGCCAGCGCCCGCAGCCGCCGCGCCAGATGCGGAGCCGCGTCCAGCAGCTCACCGAGGTCATCGTGCCCGGCCAGCGCCCGCCGGACCTCCCCCAGCAGGACACCGAGCCGAGCGGCGGGCGCCTGCCCCGCCAGGGCCTGCTCGTAGAGTCGAGCGGTTTCCAGCAACCCGGTCTGCCGCGTGCTGAGGGCCATCGCACACCTCCCCGGCGATGAAGTCTTCACTAACAGTGACGGCACGACCGCGCACTGTCTAGAGCCCGACCGAAACCTTGGCACCCAACCACTCAGACAACACAAACGCCCCATAAACCACGATGTCACCCCAAGGGCGACGAGCCGCCCGATGCCGGCGCAGCCCGGCGAGCCCCCACCGCAAGCGGCACACAAAGCAAAAACCCCCGCGTGGCCAGGCCACACGGGGGTACGGGGGAAGTCCCCCGGACTAGCATGCGTCTCCACCCCGCGAAGCCCCAAAGGGGCGAGCAGAGTGAGACCAGTGGAGATGCCGGGAATCGAACCCGGGTCCTTCGTCACATAATCAGGGCTTCTCCGAGTGCAGCTCACTGTGTCCCTGCTTGACCCTGCCAATCACGTGAGCGAGTTGGCACGACGGGCCCAGTAACTGTTTGGTGTCCCGCGAGAGCCCCGTCACCGGGCTCCTTTGGTGAGCCTTCTAGCTGATGCCGGTACCTAGGTCGAAGGCGATCCTAGGCCGACAGCAGTCACTATCGCTTAGGCAGCGAGAGCGAACTGCGAGCGCTTAGAGTCGGCGCTTGTTGGTTTCCAACGATGATTAACGAGCCAACGTTGGCTTCCTCGACTCGCTTCCCCTGACGCAGTGCACGAAGTCGAAACCAGTCATCCCCTTATGGTGTTGTGCCACCAGCCTAGCGCGCGCCCCGGAGGGCTGTCACGCCGGTTAAGCCGTGTCAGCCCATGCCCTTGTTGCGGCGGCCCATCACCCGCTGGATCTCGCGGTTGGCGTCGCGGGTCGCGATGTCCTGCCGCTTGTCCCAGGACTTCTTACCCCTGGCCAGGCCCAGCTCGACCTTGCACCAGCCGTTCTCGAAGTACATCGACAGCGGCACGAGGGTGACGCCGGCGTCCTGGACCTTGTTGTGCAGCTTGATCAGCTCCTGCTTGTGCATGAGGAGCTTGCGGGTCCGGCGCGGCGCGTGGTTGGTCCAGGTGCCCATCGCGTACTCCGGGATGTGCAGCCCGTGCAGGTACAGCTCGGTGCCGGAGAAGTCGGCGAAGGCGTCGGCCAGCGAGGCCCGGCCCAGGCGGAGCGACTTGACCTCGGTACCCATCAGGGCGATGCCAGCCTCGAAGGTGTCGAGGATGGCGTAGTCATGCCGCGCCTTGCGGTTGGTCGAGACGACTTTGCGCCCCTGCTCCTTCGGCATGAACCGGCCCTTTCCCTCCTGAGAACAACCGGCCAATGGTATCCCCGGTGCCCCGGATTCCAGGACTGGATATCAGCAGAGGCAGGGCGGCAGGAAGTCCAGCGGCTGCACGGGCGCGCCGTTCAGGCGTACCTCGAAATGGAGATGGTCGCCTGTCGAGGCTCCCGTCGTGCCGATCCGGCCGATGACCTGCCCGGCGCGCACGTTCTGCCCGTGGTCGACCAGGATCGTGGACTGGTGCGCGTAGCAGGTCGCCAGGCCCCGGCCGTCGTACTGGCCGTGCGCGACACACGTGTACTTGCCGTACCCGCCGTTCCAGCCGGCCTGCACCACCCGGCCGTCGGCCACCGCGTAGATCGGCTCGCCACCCGAAGCGGCGAAGTCGACGCCGGCGTGGAGCTGCCAGACGTGGTAGAAGGGGTCGAACCGCGAGCCGAAGTCGGAGGACTTCCACGCGTTGCGTACCGGCATCGGGAAGTAGGCGCCTGACGGCGCTGGCGGTGCCGCCGCCGGAGCCTCCGGTACCGGCTGGGCGACCGGGGTCGCGGCGATCTCCCGGAGCAGCTGTTCCAGGCGCTGGCTCTCAGCCTGCAACTCCGCGTACCTGGCGAGGCTCGCGTCCTTCTCCTCGTTCGCGATCCGCATCGCCTGCTGCTGCTTCTCGACGAGCTGCTGGGCAACGGCCGCCCGGTTGTCCGCGTCCCGCTCGGCGCGCTGGGCGACCGCCAGCTTCTCGGCCGCCACCTTCTCCTTACCCTCGGCAGCCTGCCGGGCGACGTCGGCGTCGTTCTGCTTCACCCGGGCCGTCATCCGGGCCGACGTGACCCGGCTCAGCGCGGTCGAGTTGTGCCGGGCGATCTGGTCCAGGTACTCCAGCCGGTGCGTCAGCTCGCGGGGATCCCTCGCGGCCAGCAGCGTGTTGACCGTCAGCACGCCTCCGCCCTGGTGCACGGCGCTCGCGAACGTGGCCACCTGGGTACGCGCGTCGGTGACTTCCTTCGCGGCTTGCTCGTAGGCGGCCGTCGCCCGCTGGTACACCCCCCGGGCCTGGTCGGCTTCGCGGCGGGCAGCTTCGGAGTCGGCTGAGGCCGCGGCTGCGATCCCGCGCGCCTCGGCCGCCGCGGCCTGGGCCGCCGGAAGCTGAGCCGTGGCCGCGGCGTGCTGCTGGGCAGCTTCACGAGCCCGGTCCGTCGCGCCTTCGAGAACCGCCCCCGCCTCGGCGAGCTGCGCTGCGACCCGCTCCCGGTCGGCCTCCGGGTCGGCGTACGCCGGGACTGCCAGCCCGGCCCCGAGCATCACCACCAGCAGCATCACCGAACGTCGCATCGTCAGCCCCGTCCCCCCGCGTACAGCCAGATTACGGGAGGACTATTACCGATCTTGGACAAACGCCCCAACATCGGCAACCACAGCAACCGTGCCGCGAAGCCAGCTGAGCTGCGGATTTACCGCCGGCCACCCGCCCAGCCCCGGCACGGGTACAAGATGACGCCCTTGATCTTGATCTTCGCTCTTGATCTAAGGCGAGGTGGCCCGCTGAGGGCGGATCTGGCAAGCAGCGAGCCCTCCCTCGTACCGGTGTTGTACGTGGGAGGGCTCGCTGCGCAGTCCAGATTCGTTCTCAGCGGGTCGGCACTACCTAGACCTTGATGTAGAAGCGCAGGGTTATCCATCCGACGATCGCGTTGACCACCCCAGCCACCGCGGCCAGCAGCGGCAGCATCATCCAGATGTCGCCCCACTGGAACGGTGAGATCAGCGAAGCGATCGACTTCGTCGCGCTGTCCAGGACGAATATCTTGCCGACGACCAGCATCAGCCAGGCGAGGACCGCGCCGATGACGCCGGCGAACGCCGCCTCCAGCACGAACGGTGCCTGGATGAACCAGTTGGACGCGCCGACCAGGCGCATGATCGAGACCTCACGCCGTTTGCTGTATGCCGCGACTTGGATCGTGTTCCCGACGAGCAGCAGTGCCGCCAGGCCGACCAGCGCCGCGAAGCCCAGTGCGAGTTTCTGACCACCGACGATGAACTTGAACAGCTTGTCGAGCAGTTTGCGCTGGTCGACGATGGTGTCCACGCCTGGCTTGTCGCGGTAGCCGGCGATGAGCTGGTCGGTCTTCTCGGAGTCCTTGAGCTTGATCCGGTAGGAGTCCGGGATCGCGTCCGGCGGGGTCGAGTTGATCAGCTCGGGAACGTCCTTGAACTGCTGCTTGAACCGCTGGTAGGCGACTTCCTTGCTCTCGTAGGACGCGGAGGCGACCAGGTCGTCCTTCTTCAGCAGGTCGCGCAGGCCGTCGCGCTGGTCCTGCGTCGCGTCCTTCTTCAGGAAGATCGAGACTTCCACGTTGTGGTGGAAGTACTCCTTCATGTCGTCGACTTTCCACACCGCCAGGAGGCTGACACCCAGCAGGGTCAGTGACACCGCCATGGTCAGGATCATGGCGATCGTCATCGTCACGTTCCGCCAGAGGCCGACCATGACCTCGGCGAGGACGTATTTGGCACGCATCGATTACCTCTCGTCCTCAGCCGTACACGCCGCGGGCCTGGTCGCGCACGATGCGACCCCCGTCGACCTCGATGACCCGGCGCCGCATCTGGTTCACGATGTTCGAGTCGTGGGTGACCATCACGATCGTCGTGCCGGTCCGGTTGATCCGGTCGAGCAGGCGCATGATCTCGATCGACGTGTCCGGGTCCAGGTTTCCGGTGGGCTCGTCGGCCAGCAGGATCAGCGGCCGGTTGACGAAGGCCCTCGCCACCGCCACGCGCTGCTGCTCACCACCCGACAGCTCGTGCGGGAACCGGTGCTCCTTGCCGCCGAGACCGACCAGTTCCAGCACCTCGGGCACCACCCGGCGGGCCACGGACTTGGTCTTGCCGATGACCTCCAGGGCGAAGGCGACATTCTCGAAGGCCGTCCGGTTCGGCAGGAGCCGGAAGTCCTGGAACACGCAGCCGATCGAGCGGCGGAAGTTCGCCACCTTCCACGGCCGGATGCTCGTGATGTCCTTGCCGTTGACGAAGACCTTCCCCTTGGTCGGGGTGATCTCACGCAGCATCAGCTTGACGATCGTGGACTTGCCGGAGCCGGTCGGTCCGATGAAGAAGACGAACTCGCCCTTCTCGATCGAGACTGTCGCGTCTTCGATCGACGGCCTGCTCGCCTTCGGATACGTCTTCGTAACGTGCTCAAGCCGGATCACGTCGGGCAGTCTACGTCACGATTCTGAGGCTGCCCGCTCGCGCTGTTTGCGCCAGCGGATTCCGGCCTCGATGAACCCATCGATGTCCCCGTCGAGCACGGCGGTCGGATTGCCCGTCTCGTGCTCCGTGCGCAGGTCCTTCACCATCTGGTACGGGTGCAGGACGTAGGAGCGCATCTGGTCGCCCCACGAGCCGGCCACGTCACCCCGGAGCGCGTCGATCTTGGCGGCTTCCTCGGCCTGCTTGCGCGCGAGCAGCTTCGCCTTGAGGACGACCATCGCCGTCGCCTTGTTCTGGAGCTGGGAACGCTCGTTCTGGCAGGACACCACGATGTTCGTCGGGATGTGGGTCAGCCGGACGGCGGAGTCGGTCGTGTTGACGCCCTGGCCGCCGGGGCCCGAAGCCCGGTACACGTCGACGCGGATCTCGTCCTCGGGGATCTCGATGTCGTCGGTCTGCTCGACGACCGGCACGACCTCGATCGCGGCGAAGCTCGTCTGACGCCGGCCCTGGTTGTCGAACGGGCTGATCCGGACCAGCCGGTGTGTGCCGGCCTCGACGGACAGGGTGCCGTAGGCGTAGGGGACCTTGACCGCGAACGTCGCGGACTTGAGGCCGGCCTCCTCGGCGTAGGAGGTGTCGTAGACCTCGGTCGGGTAGCCGTGCCGCTCGGCCCAGCGCAGGTACATGCGCAGGAGCATCTCGGCGAAGTCGGCGGCGTCCACGCCACCGGCGCCCGACCGGACGGAGACCAGCGCCTCACGGGCGTCGTAGTCGCCGGACAGCAGGGTGCGGACCTCCAGCTCGTCGATCGACTTGCGGAGCTTGGTGATCTCCTCGGCGACGTCGGTCAGCGCCGACGGGTCGTCCTCGGCCTCGGCCAGCTCCAGCAGCAGGCTCGCGTCGTCGACCCGGCCGCGCAGGCCCTCGACCCGGTTGATCTCGCTGTTGACGTACGACAGCCTCGACGTGACCTGCTGGGCGCGCGCCTGGTCGTCCCAGAGGTCCGGCGCGGAGGCCGCCTCCTCCAGGCCGGCCTTGTCCTTACGGAGCTTGGCTACGTCCAGGACTGCCTCGATGCTGCGCAGCTTGCCGTCGAGATCCTTGATGGCCTCGGCGAGTTCCAGCGTGGTTGTCACCGTCCCAGGGTACGGCCACCGCGGGAAATCCGCCGGACGGGTACTGGGAAGGGGCATTCATGGCGAGAGGGGCGGAAACGGTAGGCGGGCCGGCCCTGGGGAGGGCCGGCCCGCGCGTCCCGGTCTGGTTGGGTCCCGGGTCGGACCGGGCGGCGGGTGCCGCCTGTGTCAGCCACCGCTGAGCCGTTGGGAACCTCGGCTCAGTGGCGGACAGCAGTGGTACGACCCGTGGTCCGGCTTGCGGACGGAAGGCTGGATCAGCCGGCCGTCTTGAGCCAGGCCAGAACGGCCTTGTGGTAACCGACGGCGAACTCGAGCGCTGTCGCGGTCGACTCGTCGCCGCTCTTCTTGGCCTCCCTGGCTGCCTCGCGCACCTCGTTGAGGGCGGTGTTGTGGTAGGTGACGGCCTCGGTGTACATGTCCTGCTTCTCGGCCTTCGGCATGAGGCTGCTGAACGCCGTCCGGAGCACGACCGGGTTACGCACCTGGTCACGCCCGGCGGGCTCGGTGAGCCACTTGCCGAACTCCTTCTTGCCCTTGGCCGTGATCTTGTAAGGCTGGCTCGAACGCGGGCCAGGCTTGCCGAGGGTCAGATAACCCCGCTCGGCCAGGACCGGGAGCTCGCGGTACACCTGTGAACGAGTCATCGTCCAGTAGGCACCCAGTCGACGCTCCGCCTCGGCCATGAGCTGGCCGCCGGTCATCGGTCCATCGTGTAGCAGTCCCAACAGGGCTGCGGCTGTCGCATTAAGGCTAGTTTCTGCCATACCTCATATGGTGCAGCTCTGAGCTGCGAAAATCCAGCCAACGCGCGAAATCCATTACAGACAGTGAAGTGATAGTCGGTCCAAATCGGATGCTCGCAAGATCACATTCGGATTCCAATGCCGTCATCTCTCAGTAATGAGGGAACCTTTTCCGACATTTAGCGCAGGAGGCCGGTTCGGAGCACAGATCGACGGCCATAGTCAGGTACCCCGGCCGGGTGTTATTGTCAGTCAGTCTTACTAACTATTACTGGGGTGCTATATGGCGACATCCCGCCATCTGAGGGCGCTGAACGAGGGGGCGGCCCTGCGCCATCTTCTCGCGGAGGGCCGGCTCACCCGGGGCGATTTGCGGGAATTGACAGGCTTTTCCAAGCCGACCGCCTCGGAGATGCTCCGCAGTCTGGTGGGCTCCGGGCTGGCCGTCGTCACCGGCCACGAGACCGGCAGGCCCGGCCCGAACGCCGAGATCTACGCCCCCAACCCCGACGCCGCACACGTGGCGGGCATCTCCGTCGGACCGTCCGGTGTGGCCGTGGAGGTGAGCGACCTCACTGGACAGACGCGGCAGCAGTTCACAGTGGATGTGATCGAGCGCGCACTGTCCTCACTGTCCGTACAGCACATTCAGCTCGCCGTGCCCGGCTCGTACGACCCGGCATCCGGGGAGATCCGGCATATCGACCTGCCCGGCTGGTCAGGGCCCGGCGTGGCCGACCGGCTGCGGGCACTGGCCGGCTGCCCGCTCGACGTGGACAACGACGTGAACCTGGCGGCTGTCGCCGAGCGCGAGTACCAGAACGGGCCGTTCACCCTGCTGTGGCTGGACGCCGGGCTCGGGCTCGCCATCGACCTCGGGGGCGAGCTGCTGCGGGGGGCTTCGGGTGGGGCCGGGGAGAT
This sequence comes from Longispora albida DSM 44784, assembly GCF_000379825.1. GTDB lineage: Bacteria > Actinomycetota > Actinomycetes > Mycobacteriales > Micromonosporaceae > Longispora > Longispora albida. The sequence goes on along the minus strand of NZ_KB903813.1, from coordinate 735,395 downwards.
CGGGTACCTCCCGGTCGGTACCGGGGCACTCCAGGACATGCTCGGCGGCACCGCGACGGACGGACTGCCCATCGTGGAGGTTGCCCGGCGCGTCGCCACGGCGCTGGTCGCGATCGTGGCCGTGCTCGACCCGCCCCGGATCGTGCTGGCCGGCCGGCTGGCCAGGCGCGGCGGCGAGGAGCTGCGCCGGGCGGTCGAGGCAGAGCTGAGCGGCAGGCCGTTCGCCGTACCGGTCGCGCTGTCCCACGTGGACGGCGACCCGGTACTCCGCGGCGCGGTCAGCGCCGCACTGACCGCCGTCCGGCACCGGCTGATCCAGGGCGAGAGCCCGGCACTGGGCGGGCACGGCACGAACGCGAACAAGGCGGACCCGGATGCGCGAGGCGGGAACACGGGCCCGGGGCCGGGCGGGAGCCTGGCCGGGGGCTGGGAGTACGAGCAGCGAGTGACGCGAGGAGAGAACGCATGAAGGTCGCGGTGATCGGCGGCGGGTCGACGTACAGCCCGGAGCTGATCGACGGTTTCGCCCGGCTGAGCACGAGTGTCAGCGAGCTGGCGCTGGTCGACCCGGCCGCCGGCCGGCTGGACATGATCGGCCCGTTCGGCGGCCGGATCTTCGCCAGGTACGGCCACGCGGGCAAGGTGAGCTGGACGACGAGCCTCGAGGAGGGCCTGGACGGGGCTGACGTGGTCATCGTCCAGCTCAGGGTCGGCGGGCAGGAAGCCAGGATCACCGACGAGACGTTCCCGCTGGAGTGCGGCTGCGTCGGGCAGGAGACGACCGGGGCCGGCGGGCTGGCCAAGGCGCTGCGGACGGTACCGGTGGTCCTCGACGTGGCCCGGCAGGCTCCGGACAACGCGGTCATCGTGGACTTCACCAACCCGACCGGCATCGTGACCCGGGCGCTGCTCGACGCCGGGCACAACGCGGTCGGGCTGTGCAACGTGGCCATCGGGTTCCAGCGGCGCTTCGCCCGGCTGCTCGGCGTCGAGCCGGAGGCCGTGCTGCTCGACCACGTCGGGCTCAACCATCTGACCTGGGAACGCGCTGCCTACGTCGACGGGGTGGACCGGCTGCCGGAGCTGCTGTCTGACCACCTGCCGGAGCTGGCCGCCGAGCTGATGCTGCCGGAGAAGGTGCTCACCCAGCTCGGCAACGTGCCGTCCTACTACCTGCGCTACTTCTATCAGCACGACGAAGTCGTCGCCGAGGAACGGGGTGCGGAAACCCGCGGGCAGAAAGTCGCCGCAATCGAGGCGGAACTACTGAAAATGTATGCAGACCCCAAATTGGATACGAAGCCCGAATTGCTCGCCAAGCGTGGCGGCGCTTTCTACTCCGAGGCCGCCGTCGGCCTGATTACCGCGCTGACCGGGGAGACTCCGGGCATCCATTCGGCAAATGTCCGCAACAACGGTGCACTGCCTTTCCTGCCGGACGACGCCGTCATCGAGACCATGTGTTCCGTCGACGCGAACGGCGCCGTGCCGCTGCCGGTCAGGCCGCTCGCCCCGGAGCTGGCCGGCCTGGTCGCGCACACCTCGGCGTACGAGGAGCTGGCCGTGCTGGCCGCGACCCTCGGCGGGGCCGACCGGGTGTACCGGGCGCTGCTCGCCCACCCGCTCGTCGGCCAGCACGCGCTCGCCGAGCAGCTCACGGCGTCGATCCTGAAGGACAGGCACCTGCCGTGGTAGTCCGGCACTACGTCGCCGTCGACGGCGGCAACTCGAAGACCGAGGTCCTGGTCGGCGACACGGCAGGCCGGGTGCTGGCCAGGGTGCGCGGCGGCGGGTCCTCGCCGTTCCACCTGGGTTTCGACGGCTCGATCGCGTACCTGGACAAGCTCGTCACCGAGGCGACGGCCCAGGCCGGCGTCACGCTCGACCGGGCCGAGCTGTACCTGGCCGGCGCCGACCTGCCACACGAGATCGCGACGCTGAACGATGGCGCGGCCAGGGCCGGGTGGGCGGCGGAGATCCGGCTGGACAACGACACGTTCGCGCTGCTCAGGGCCGGTACGACGAAGAAGGGTGCCGTCGCGGTGGTGTGCGGGGCCGGCACGAACTGCGTCGGCGTGGCAGCCGACGGCCGCACTTTCCGTTTCCCGGCGCTGGGTGAGCTGTCCGGCGACTGGGGCGGCGGGCACCACCTGGCCCGGATGGCGCTGTGGTCCGCAGTCCGCGGCGAGGAGGGCCGGGGCGAGCCGACCGCGCTGACCGGGGCGGTCGCGGCCCACTTCGGCCGCCCGACGGCCCGCGCGGTGGCGATCAGCGTCCACCTCGGCGAGATCGACCCCGGCCGCCTGCCCGAACTCGCCCCGGTCCTGTTCACCGTGGCCGACGCGGGAGATCCGGTCGCGCTGTCATGGGTGGACCGCCAGATCGAGGAGGTCCTAGCCCAGGCGCGCGTCGCGGCCACAGCCCTCCAACTTCAAGATCATGATGTGGTACTCGGCGGAGGCGTCCTCCAGTCAGAACCCCGCCTCCTGGTCACCGGCATCCGAGCCGGTTTGCCGGTCGGCGCGACCCCCGTGATCGTGACCGCTCCCCCGGTGCTCGGCGCGGCCCTGTGGGCGCTGGACGCACTGGATGCTGAGAACGATGCCTACGCCACGCTGCGGGGGCACTTCACGCTGGGCGGCGCGTAGCCCCGTCACCAGTACAAAATGATGCTCTTGATCTGCGCTCTTGATCTAACGCGCGGTGGCCCGCTGATCGGAAATCTGACAAGCAACGCGGAAGCCCGTGTACTGGTTGTACACGGGCTTTCGCGTTGCGCAGCTCAGATTTTCGCTCAGCGGGCCGGCACCTCAAAGAGCCGAGCGGAGGGACCATAGCTCGGGGTAGCACCGGAGTTCGATGCGGCTGCGGAGGTAGCGGCCGCCCGCGCTGCCGCCCGTGCCCGGCTTGGTGCCGATCTGGCGTTCGGCCATCAGGACGTGGCGGGAGCGCCACAGCGCGAGGGACTGGTCGTGGGCGACGAGGGCCTCGGCGAGGTCCCACAGCGGGCCGTACTTCTCGCGGTCGTTGGCGATCTGCTTGAGCGCGGTCTCGCGGCTGTCCTCGCTGGTCACGTCGAAGCCGTGGTGGGCGAGGAGCGCGAGGTACCCGTCCCAGAGGCTCGGCTCGGCGAGCCGGGCGCGCAGCCGCTCCTCCTCGGCGGGGGTCAGCCCGCGGAAGCGTTCGAGGTAGCCGGGGTCCTTGAGGCCGGACAGGAACTCGACCTCACGGAACTGCACCGACTGGAAGCCGGAGGCCGGGGCGAGCTTCTCCCGGAAGGAGAGGAAGTCCTGGGGCGTCATCGTGTCGATCACGTCGACCTGGCCGACCAGGACCCGCATGATCGACTGGGTGCGCTCGAGCCGGACGCGCGGCAGGTAGGACTCGCCGGCCAGCATGCGGTCGCGCGCGTTGTCGAGTTCGTGCAGGACCAGCTTGAACCACAGCTCGTACACCTGGTGGATGGTGATGAAGAGCAGTTCGTCGTGGGCCGGGGGCTTCGACTCGGGGATCTGGAGTTCCAGCAGCTCCGGCACGCGCAGGTAGCTGCCGTAGGTGAGGCGGCCGCCCTGCTCGCCGAACGAAGGGTATGTCTCTGTGGTCACGACCGTCACGGTACCGCTATATCGGGCCCGGTGCGGCGGCCGGCTCAGAGTACACCCTGATGATCTTAGTGTTTGGCGGGTTTTGCTGGGTTTTGCCGGGCGGAATCCCGGGTGTGGGGCCGGCCACTGGGGTGCCGGGCGGGGTTCGTCCACTGTGACCGGTGTCGCGGTCGGTAGCTGCCCGTTCATGCTCAGCCGGCCGGAGATCTCACATTCAGCGTCGTAGATCACAATCCGGCACCGGTCCGCCGGATTCCTCGCACCCGCCCTGCACGCTAGAGGCGTGGAGGACCCCTTACTCGTCTGGGCCGCACAGGGTGACGCGCGGACGTTCACCCACGGCGATGCCATCGCCGTCGCGAGCCCAGGACTCTCCCGGCGCGACCGGCTCGCCGTCGCCGGACCGCCAGCAGACCTGGCAGCGCTCGTTCCCGACGTGCTCGCGGAGATCGGGCCGACGTACCGCCCGATCGGCGCCGTCTCCGCCGTCACAGCCCTCTGCCAGCAGGTGCCCTGCCTGACCCTGGTGGACAAGTTCGGCTGGATGGACCTGAGCGGCCCGCCGACCGGCCCGGAGCGTGGGCGCGCCGGATGGCTGGCAGCCGAGGACGACAAGCCGATCGGCAAGCTGCTCGACGCCGCGTGGCCGTCAGCGCACGCCCGGCCGGGCGTCGACGGGGTCCGGCGCTGGGCAGGCCTGCGTGACTGCGCTGGACGCCTCGCAGCGTGCGCGGCCGACGCGTGGAGCGCGCCGACCCTCGGCTTCCTGACCGGCGTCGCGACGCATCCGGAGGCGCGCGGGCGCGGGTACGCGGCCGACGTGTGCGCCTTCACGCTCCAGTCGATGATCGAGGAGTACGGCCGGGCCGCCCTGGTCGTCGACGGGTGGAACTACGCGGCGATCCGGCTCTACCGGCACCTCGGCCTGACGTACCGGGAGTTCGCGGCAGCCCGGGTCTGCTGAGCGGCCGCGAGTACCCTGGGTGGCATGCCCGGTCACCCGCCAGAGAAGCGCGTGCTGTACGCCGACCGCCGCCCGTACGTGGTGGCGGACTCCCTCGACGAGCTGACCGGGCCGACATCTGGCGTGGTCGAGCTGCCGCTGGAACTGGACTGGTCGGAGCAGCACCGGTACAACCTGGACGACCCCGCCGAGCTGGGCCTGATGTACGAGGTCGTGCTTCGCGAGGCGATGCGCGCCAGCCAGCTCCGGGCGTACCTGGATGGCGCGACCCTGGCCCGGGTCTGGAAGCGGATCTTCCTCCCCGCCCAGGTGCGATCGCTGTGGGAGTCCCGCTTCAGTCAGCTCGGTGTCGCATAGTGCACCCGTTGCACGAGCGCATCGCCAGAGTCGCCCTGGCAGCCACGGAACAGTACGGCTTCTGCCTGGCAGGAGGCTACGCGGTCGAGGCTCACGGCATGGTCCGGCGGGTGTCCGAGGATGTGGACCTGTTCACGGTCGCCGCTGCCGAGGATCAGTTCCCTGCCGCCGTCGAGGCTGTCGTCAGCGCTCTCACCAGCGTCGGCTTCGATGTCGAGATCGAGCAGCAGAGCCCGTCATTCGCCCGCGTCTACGCCGTGGAGCTCTCCAGCGGAACGCGCAGCAAACTGGAACTAGGCATCGACTGGCGTTCCCGGCAGCCGGTCAGACGCGCCGTCGGCCCTGTCCTGCACCCCGTTGACGCCGTGGCGAACAAGATGTGCGCACTCTACGGACGCGGTGCGGTTCGCGATTACATCGACGTCCACGGCGCGCTCGTTTCCGGCGTCTTCACGCCCGAGGAGCTGATCCGGTTCGCCCAGGAGCACGATCCGGGTTTCGATCCGCTGTTCTTCGCCGAGGTACTGGATGCCGTGCAGCGTCTCCCCGCGAGCGCCTTCGCCACGTACGACCTGGATGTCGATGCGGCGGCACTTCTGCGGGCCAGACTGCTCGGCTGGGCGGCAGCGTTGCGGGGCTTAAGTGGTTGACCTGTCGGTTAATTTCGGGGCATGACTCCGGAAGCAGTGTGCGGCCTGCTCGCCGAGCCCGACCGGCTCAAGGTGTACGCGGCCATCGTCCTCGGTGCTGGCACGCCCAGTGAGATCGTCGCCGGTTCCGGGCTGGCGCCCGCCGCGATGGTGAAGGCGATCAAGCGGCTGGAGCAGGGCGGGCTGGTGTCCGCTGTGGACGGCAGGTACGTGGCGGCCCCCGAGGCGATCAAGGGTGCGATCCGGGAGGCTGCGGCGAACCGGCAGCCGGAGGCCCCGCTGCACCCGGATCCGAAGGTGGACGCGGTGCTGCGCTCGTTCGTGAAGGACGGGCGGATCAGGCGGCTGCCGACCGTGCGGGCGAAGCTCAAGCTGGTGCTGGAGCACGTCGCGCTGAGCTTCGAGCCCGGCGTGCGGTACCCGGAGCGCGAGGTCAACGAGATCCTGAGGGCCTGGTACCCGGACGACTACGCCCAGCTGCGGCGGGACATGGTCGACAACCTGTTCCTGACCAGGGACGCCGGGGTGTACTGGCGGTCCGGCGGGCTCGTCGACGTCCACTGAGGACGGGCGGGCCATGACTGTCCGGGAGCGCTGTAACACTCCCGGGCGGCTTGTCGATCAATCTTAAGCGGTTCTTGAGTGAACGTTCGGGTGCCCTAAAGGTTAGGGAATCTAACGTCTCGCCCCATGAGTGTGGCTTCCCTCGGCCACACGCGAAGATGGGGAGGACCTGTGCGTCCCACCAAGAAACTGGCCGCGACGACCAGCGGTCTGCTGCTCGCGCTGGGCCTCGTGTCGGCCAGCGCCGTCGCCGAGACCCAGGCTCTGGCCGCCGGTGCCGACTGCGCGCCGGTGTCTGTGGCACGGCAGAAGGCCGGCTCGCACGCCACGGAGCGCGGCACTCTCACCGCTGACCAGCGTCGCGCGCACGAGAAGGAGACGGCCCAGCTGCTCTCCGCCAAGGGCGTCCAGTCCTCGGGCCTCACCGCCACGGCCGTCACCGTGCCGGTCGTCGTGCACGTGATCTCCAAGGACACGACCCGGGCTGGCGGCAACATGCCGCAGTCCATGATCACCGACCAGATCAACGTGCTGAACCGCGACTTCGCCGCCCACGGCTTCCAGTTCACCCTGACGAAGACCACGCGCACGGTGAACCGCAAGTGGTACGACATGGACCGTTCGGGTGCCGAGGCCTCCGCGAAGAAGGCACTGCACGAGGGTGGCATGAACACCCTCAACCTGTACGTGACGGGCCTCGGCACCAACCTGGGCTACGCGTACCTGCCGGACACCGCGCCCAGCCTGGCCTACGACGGCGTCGTGATCCTCAACGAGAGCCTGCCGGGTGGCACCACCGCCAACTACAACGAGGGTGACACCGCCACCCACGAGATCGGCCACTGGCTGGGGCTTTACCACACGTTCGACGGTGGCTGCGCCGCTCCCGGTGACTACGTCGCCGACACCGCTGCCGAGGCCAGCTCGGCGAGCGGCTGCCCGGCCGGCCGGGACACCTGCACCGCCCCGGGCGAGGACCCGATCCACAACTTCATGGACTACTCCTACGACCCGTGCATGTACGAGTTCACGCCGGGTCAGGGGCAGCGGATGCGCGACCAGTGGACCGCGTACCGGGCCTAGTGTCCCGTAGTGAGTGACTGGGCGGCCCGGGTGAACCGGGCCGCCCAGTCCTTTATGTACTCGGCGAACTCCGGCGGGCTGCGCACCTCGAACTCCGCCCCGGCCGCGCCGAGCGCCAGCGCGGCCCAGTCCATCGAGTCGGTGGTCATGGAGATCAGGCAGCCGCCGGGCGCGTCGGTGACGGTCAGCCACTGGCCGAAGCGGCTGCGGATCGTCTCGGCCGCTGCGTGCATGAAAACCTCTATCTGGTACGTGGGCGCGGGTGCCAGGTTTCCCAGGCTCGTCTTCAGGAACTCGGCGGCGTCGGCGGCCGGGAGGTCGCGGGGCCGGAAGCGGTGCCCGGTCGGCGCCGGTTCGGTGAGCCGGTCGAGGCGGAAGCTCCGCCAGGCGTGCCGGGTGAGGTCGTAGGCGATCAGGTACCAGCGGCGTCCGTACGGGACGAGCCGGTGCGGTTCGGCTTCGCGATGGCTCGTCTCCCCGCCGTGCGCGGTGTACCCGAAGCGGATCCGCTCGGTGTCGCGGCACGCCTGCGCCACGACGGTGAGCGTCTGCGCGTCGATGACGGGGCCGGACGAGAACTGGGCCGGCACGGTGACGGCACGCAGCGCGTCGACGCGTTTGCGCAGCCGGGGCGGCATGACCTGGATGACCTTCGCGAGCGCCCGTACCGATGCCTCCTCAGCCCCCGCCATCGCGGACGTCTGCAGCCCGACGGCGAGGGCCACTGCCTCGTCGTCGTCCATGACGAGCGGCGGGAGGGCCGCCCCGGCGGCGAGCTGGTACCCGCCGTCCACGCCACGGCTGGCGTCGACCGGGTACCCGAGTTCGCGCAGCCGGTCGATGTCGCGCCGGAGCGTGCGCGGGGAGACGTCGAGACGCTCTGCGAGCTCGGAGCCCGGCCAGTACCGGTGGGTCTGGAGGAATGACAGGAGGCGGAGGGTACGCGAACTCGTGTTGGCCATGTTCTGAGTGTGGCCGAAATTGCGGTCAGGAAGTGACCTGAATGGCTTCTACCGTTCCTCTTGTGGTTGTCGAAGCAACGGGACAGGAGATGGCGATGGGCGTGCGGACGGTTGTGGTGGCTGGCGCGACGGGCAACGTTGGCCGCGAGGTGGTCCGGCATCTGGCCGAGGCCGGGCACGTGGTGCGGGCGCTGACCCGCGACCCGGCGAGGGCGGCCGGGAAGTTCCCGGCAGGCGTCGAGGTCGTCGCGGGTGACCTGCGGGACGCGACCACGCTGGCCGGGGTGTTCGAGGGCGCGACGGCCCTGCACCTGATCAACTTCGGCGGGGACGACTACGGCCTGCTGGACAACGGGCACGACATCGTGAAGCTCGCGGTCGCGGCCGGGGTGCGGAAGGTGACCCTGCTGCGCGGCGGCGAGCGCGGGACCGTCGAGGAGGCCCTGGAGGCGGCGGGCGAGGCCGGCAGCCTGGAGGCGACGTTCCTGCACCCGGTCGAGTTCATGTCCGGCGGGCTCGACTGGGCCGAGCAGATCAAGGCCGAGGGTGTTGTCCGGGAAGGGTTCGCCGACCGGCTGAGCGCGATGGTGCACGAGTCCGACATCGGCGCCGTGGCCGCGCACGTCCTCACCAGCGACGGGCACGCGGGCAGGTCGTACACGATCACCGGCCCGGAGGTGTTGTCGGTGCCGGACAAGCTGGCGGCGATCAGCGCGGCGCTGGGGAAGAAGATCGAGCTGTTCGAGCTGACGGCGGACGAGCAGGTGGCGGCGTGGAAGGCGAAGGGCTTCCCCGACGAGGTGATCGAGTTCTTCGTGTGGGCCTTCGGCAACACGCCGGAGGAGGGCCGGACGGTGTCGTCCACGGTGGAGGACCTGCTCGGGCGGCCGGCGCTGCCGTTCCGGCAGTGGGCGGAGGAGAACGTGGCGGCGTTCCGGTAGGGGCCGAACTCACAGAACCGTACTTCTGAGAAGTACGGTTCTGTAAGCTTGGCGCATGGTGCGCAAGCCTGATCATGTCTTCAACCGGGTCCGGGAGTGGCAGGGACTGGAGAGATTCCTGGCCAATCCCGCCCAGAACGCCACACTCGGCGTGATCAGCGGCCGAAGGCGGCAGGGCAAGAGTTTCCTCCTCCAAGCGCTCGCCGAGGCAGCCGGAGGCATGTACTTCGCGGCGACCGAGGCCACCGAAGGGGAGTCGCTACGCCTGCTCGCCGACGCGCTGGCCAGGCACACACGGCAGGTCCCGCCTGCCTTCGCCGACTGGAATCAGGCGATCTCATACCTGTTCCAGGCGTACCAGGATGAGCCGACGCTCGTCGTGCTCGACGAGTTCCCCTTCCTCTCCAGGACATCCCCTGCGCTGCCCTCGATCATCCAGCGGGAACTCGGCCCCGGCGGGACGGGCCGCACCAGCCTGGCCCGGCTGGCGTTGTGTGGATCAGCCATGTCGGTGATGGGCAACCTGCTGTCAGGCTCCGCTCCGCTGCGGGGGCGGGCTGGGCTCGAGATGGTGGTCCAGCCTTTCCGGTACCGGGAGGCCGCGAGGTTCTGGGGGATCACCGATCCCCGGCTGGCCTTCCAGGTACACGCGGTGGTGGGCGGCACTCCTGCCTACCGGCACGAGTTCGTCCAGGGCGACGTGCCGGCCGGGCTGGACGATTTCGACTCCTGGGTCGTCCGGTCAGTCCTCAACCCGCAGACCCCCCTGTTCCGCGAGGCGAGGTACCTGCTCGCCGAGGAGTCCGACATTCGCGATCCAGCCCTGTACCACTCCGTGCTCGCGGCGATCGCCAGCGGCAACAGCACGAACGGCGGGATCGCCAGCTTCATCGGCCGCAGGTCCGACCAGATCACGCACCCGCTGGCCGTCCTGGAGGACTGCGCTCTGATCACGAGGGAACCGGACCTGTTCCGGCAGGGCCGCGCCAGGTACCGGATCGTCGAGCCGCTGATCACGTTCTACGAGGCCATCATGCGCAAGCGGTGGCCAGAGCTGGAAATCAACCGCGCGGAGGCCGTCTGGTCCTCCCTCCGCCAGACGTACCTGGCGCAGGTGGCCGGCCCGCACTTCGAGGCCGTCTGCCGCGACTTCGCCGTGGACGCCTCGGCCGAGCTGTTCGGCGGGTTCCCTGCGGAGATCGGCTCAGGCGTGGTTCCCGACCCGGCGAACCGTACACAGATCGAGGTGGACGTCGTCGTGCTGGCTCCACAGGAGCCGGGGATACCCCGCAAGATCCTGTCCCTCGGCGAGGCGAAGTGGGGAGATGTCATGGGCAGGCGTCACGTCGACCGCTTGTCCAGAGCCCGGGATCTGCTGGCGGGCAAGGGCTACGACACGACGGGGACTGTGCTGGCTTGTTACGGCGGAGCCGGGTTTACGGAGGACATTCGGAGAGACGGGCGCGCCGTGCTGGTGGATCTGGAGACGCTGTACCGGGAGTTCTGAGGAGGAGCTGGGGGCTCGGGCGGTGTAGCCGGAGGCGGGAGCGGGGGCACGTGGCGTAGCCGGAGGCGGGCGTGGCCGCGGTAGCGGCTGGAGCCAGCCTCTGAGGCGTAGCCGGGGGGTGTGCGGGGCGGCGGCGGGCCGGCCGGCGAAGGGAGCCGTCAGGCGCTGAGCTCGCGCTCCAGCGGCGTGCGGAACCTCGGCGTGACCCGGTGCCCGGCCAGCCAGGCGCCGACCCGGCCCAGTTCGGCTTCGATCGCCTTCACGGCGGCTTTGTCCACTGTGGCCAGCAGCCGGTACGCGACTTCGCCGTCCCCGCGCTGTGCCCAGCCGCCGACGATCTCGCCGCCCCACCAGATCGTCGGGCCGATGTTGCCGGTCCGGTCGAAGAGCTCGGCTTTGTGCGCCGGGTCGAGGTACCAGCCGCGCTCCTGCCAGCCCATCGGCGTCGGGTCGAGCGCGGGCAGGACGGCGGCGCGCTTGGGGCCCGGCGCCGGCTCGGTGTCGCCCGGCAGGACGTAGCCGACCGTCCCGCCGTCGAGCCCGACCTGCTCGGCTCCGAGCGCCCCCAGCGCCTTCCGGACCGCCGTCAGGGTCCACCCGGTCCACCACTTGATGTCGGCCTCGGTACCGGGGCCGAACACCTCCAGCCACCGCCGCACCCACGCGGCCTGCGCCTCGGCCACGGGGACCTCCGCGATCGGCTCAGCCAGCGACCACCGGTACTGCCCGCTGAGCCACGACCCGCGCGGACGGCCGCGCACGACCTTCCCTTCCGCGCTCAGCGTGTACATGAGCCGGGTCGACACGCCCTGCTTCGTCTCGTACGGCTTGCCGACGGCGACCGGGATCTGTTCCTTCAACCCGGGCACGCGGTCGCCCAGCTCCGAGGCCGTCACGTCCGACGTCTCGCGCAGCGCGGCCAGCGTGCCGCCTTCCACCTCGGCGAGCCACTGCGCCGTGAAGCCACCGTCCACGATGAACTGGGTCAGGCCCTTGCGTTCCTTCGCCGCGATCGCGCTGGTCGTCGAGGCCTGGAGTACCGGGACGTCCCCGGCCGGAACGACGAACAGTGTGCGCCGCATGCCGGCCATCCTGACCAGCGAGCGCTGCTCGTACAGCGCGGCTTCGAGGCCGGTTTCGGTGCCGCCGCGCCCGATCACCGACAGGTACACCGAGGCCGGGTCGGTGGAGTGGAGCGCGACGAGGGAGCTGGTGATGGCCTCGGCGCTCGTGTCTGCCGGGAAGTGCCTGGCAGCCAGGCGCGCCCTGCGTTCCGCGGTGTCGATGTGCTTCACACCGGCATCGTACGCATGTTCGGCACTCTGGGGTGGGGTTGTGATCGCTGGCGGGCGGCGGGCACACCTGAGTCGTACCAGAAAATGCTCTTGATCTTGCTCTGACCTGAAGTGGCCCGCTGTAGCTGAGGCTGGCAAGCGTCAGCTACAGCGGGTCCAAACGGTCAGCAGGCGCCCTGGTCTTCCCAGACCTGGGCCTGGCCAGGGGTTTCGCCCTGGGTCCACCACTTGGCGCGCCACTTGCGGCTGTTGTGGGAGACCTGGGCTCCGCCGTTGTAGACGGCCGTGGAGTTCCAGGCCGGCAGGGTGCACGGGCCGGGCGGGGTGGTCGTCGGGTTACCGGAGCAGGTGCCCCTGTCCTCCCAGACCGCCGCGACGCCGGGGGTCTCGCCCTGCGTCCACCACTTGGCCCGCCAGGTGTGGCCGGAGTAGGAGACCAGTGCGCCTCCGCTGTAGGCCATGCCCGCGTTCCAGGCCGGGGCCGTGCAGCCGGGGTTGCTGGTCGGCGGGGTCGTGGGCGGAGTGGTTGGAGGCGTGGTGGGCGGGGTCGTCGGTGGAGTCGTGGGCGGGGTGGTCGGCGGCGTCGTCGGAGGTGTCGTCGGGACCGTCCCGCCGCCCCTCGGGTAGTCGGCGCTGAGCTTGTACGACTGGCCGCCGAACGTCAGCGTGTAGTTGGACGGGCCGGACACCGGCAGCTTCCAGGTCATGGTGACCTCGCCCGTGCCGCCGTTCTTGGCGATCGTCTGCCAGCTCGGCAACGTCAGCGTGACGCGGTGGAAGTCGGCTTTCAGGCCACCGTTGTTGTTCGGCCCGCTGCGGCCGGGAGCCACCGAGATCGTCCAGCCGGTCTGCTGGCCGATCTCCGCCGTCGTCGTGGTCGGCATGTCGAACTCGAGCTTCGCTCCGCCGGGGATGTCCGTGGCGGAGTTGTTGGTGACCTTCAGCTTGCCCGTGATCGGGTAGTTGGAGTCGCCGACCGGGAAGCCGTAGACGTCGATCCCGACGTCCAGCGTGTTCGCGGGCATCGGCCGGTTCGCCTTGGTCGCGTTGTAGGGCGCCGACGCCTGGAGCGTGTCGTACAGCGAGGTCGTCAGCGTGTTGCCCATGAAGTACTGGCCCTTGGCCGCGTCCCACGCGTAGTCGCCGGCCAGCTCCCAGAACATCGCGCCGCCGTAGCCGTTGTCCGCGATGTACTTGGCCTTCGCGGCCACCGAGGTCTCGTCCTCAGTGGACAGGAAGACCTTCTTGTCGTTGTTCCACAGCCACGGTGCCTGCATCGCCGTGTTGTAGTTGCGGGTGTAGGTGCCGGTCAGCTTGTTCTTGGGCAGGTTCGGGTCCAGGCCGTAGTCGTCCAGGTAGTCGCCGGTGATGCCACGCTCCAGGTTCTTCGCGTGCCACATCGGGTTGCTGCCCGCCGGTTCTTCCTGGCCGCTGGCGTTCAGGTCGTGCCAGACGTTGTCGATGCCGATCGCACCAGCACCACATTTCGTCGTACCTGGCGGGCAGTTCGACCCCACCGAGGTCCCCCACAGCCCGTTCGTCCCGCCGGTGACCTTCTCCCAGCCCCGGGTGTAGTACGGCAACCCGAGGTTGATCCGGCCGGCCGGCATGGAGCCCCGGAAGTAGTGCAGCGCCCAGTCGCCGTTCAGGTACCCGATGCCGCCGTACGTGCTGTACACACTGCCGGCCTTGAGCTCGCTGTCGTTGCCGTCGTCGAAGAGCGCGGCGTTCGGCCCGACGAACTCGTTCCACGCGCCGTGCAGGTCGTAGGTCATCACGTTGACGTAGTCCATGTACTGCGTGACCTGGTACACGTCCATGCCCCGCAGCAGCCAGCCCGAGGCTGGCACAGCTGCCGTCAGCATGTAGTACCTGCCGTCGGCCGCCCCGGCAGCGTCGAGCTTCTGCTTGAGCGTCCGCATCAGGTTGACGTACCCGGCCATCAGCTTCGCCCGCCGCGGGTTGGCGATGTCGAAGTCGAGCGGGTTGCCGGCGTCCTTGTTGGACGTCGGGTACTCGTAGTCGATGTCGACCCCGTTGAACCCGTACTGCCGCACGAACGCGACCGCCGAGTCGGCGAACGTGTTGATGCTCGCCTGGCTGTCGGTCATCGTGTAGAAGCCGCCGGAGGCGATCCGGGCGCCGTTGTCGTCGAAGTACCCGCCGGTCTCGGCCCAGCCGCCGACCGACACGAGCGTCTTCACGTTCGGGTACTGCTTCTTGTACTTGTTCAGCAGGTTGAAGTGGCCCTGGTAGGGGAAGCTCGGGTCCATCTCGGCACCGGGCACGCCCGGCCAGGTCATCCCGGTCGAGGCGTTCTTCGGGCCCGGCCCGCCGACCGAGAGCTTGTTCTGCCCGTCGACGTGCGCGAAGGCGTAGTTGAGGTGGGTGACCTTGTTCCACGGGATGTTGTTGACCAGGTACGCAGGGTCGCCCTTGACGCCGGTCCGCCAGTTGGTGAAGTAGCCGATGACGCGCTTGTTGACGCCGGGGCCCATCTTCTCCCGGCCGCTGGTGTCGTAGGCCTGGCAGTAGGGCGCGCTGACGCCGGGGGTGCGGTACACGCCGTCGGGGCGACAGTCCTCGTCGGACGACGCGTAGGACGGACCGATGTTCCAGGTGGCGAGGACGGCGGCGAACGCCGTGGCCGCCGCGGCCAGTGCGGGGAGCACTTTCCTTCCGGACAACTTCCCCTCCTTCACGGGGGAGCGAGGCGGGGGCGGCCTCGGGAGCGGGTACGGGAGATCGACGTATCTCTTAGGAATGTTTCCTAAATTAATCGAGAACGATAGACCCGCTCATCCGGACGGTCAATAGTTGATCATCAAAACGGCCCACTCGCGCCCATGAATACGAAGATCCGCCCGCCACCCCCTCCGGGGCGCCGGGCGGATAGACACGCCTCACTACCGCTTCGCGTAGTCGCCGAACTCGCCGAAGTCGTAGGCGATGCACGCCGTGTCACCAAGGACCTCGGCGTCGTGGCCGGGCGGGATCGCGGCGATGTCGCCCGGATGCAGCTCGATCTCCGTCCCGTCGGTCATGGTCACCCGCATCCGCCCCTCGACGACGTGCGTGAGGTGGGAGACCTGGCACGAGTCCGTGCCAGCGATCGGCTTGACGTTCACCGACCAGCGCCAGCCCGGCTCGAACACGCCTTTGCCGATCGTCCTGTCACCGACGAAAACCACCTCGGCGCGGCCCTTGCCCTCGAACGGCCGGACCTCGTCCGGCTTGTCGAAGTTCTTCCTGTCGATGAGCGTCATGGCTGCCCACCTCCCCTAACGGTCACCCCCAGCCTAGAACGGCCGGCCCCCGAGGGGACCGGCCGTTACAGAGCGCTAATAACTAACCCATGTGCGGGTAGCGGTGGTCGGTCGGCGGCACGAAGGTCTCCTTCATGGTCCGGGGCGACATCCACCGGATCAGGTTGTGCCACGACCCGGCCTTGTCGTTGGTACCCGAGGCGCGGGCGCCACCGAACGGCTGCTGGCCGACGACCGCGCCGGTCGGCTTGTCGTTGATGTAGAAGTTGCCGGCCGCGAAGCGCAGCTCGTTGGCCGCCCAGTCGACGACCCGCCGGTCGTCGGCGAAGATCGAGCCGGTCAGCGCGTACGGGGAGGCCGACTCGGCCTGCCGGACGACCTTCTCGAAGTCGCCGTCCTCGTAGACGTAGATGCCGAGGATCGGGCCGAAGTACTCGGTCGTGAAGATCTCGTGCGTCGGGTCGGTGGACTCGATCAGGGTCGGCCGGACGAAGAAGCCGACCGAGTCGTCCACCGTGCCGCCGGCCAGGATGTTCGTGGCCGAGGCGCCGCGCACCCGCTCGAACACCGCGGCGTGCTTGTCGAAGGCCCGCCGGTCGATCACGGCACCGCCGAAGTTGGAGAAGTCGCTGACGTCGCCGTACTTCAGGCCCTCGGTCGTCGCGACCAGCTCGTCCTTGATCTGGTTCCAGATCGAGCGCGGCACGTACGAGCGGGAGGCAGCCGAGCACTTCTGGCCCTGGTACTCGAAGGCGCCCCGGATCATCGCGGTCCGCACGGCGGCGGCGTTGGCCGACGGGTGGGCGATGATGAAGTCCTTGCCACCGGTCTCGCCGACGATCCGCGGGTAGCCGCGGTACTGCGAGATGTTGTTGCCGATCGTCTTCCACAGGTGCTGGAAGGTGGCGGTCGAGCCGGTGAAGTGCAGGCCGGCGAAGTCCGGGTCAGCCAGGGCGACCTCGGAGACCGCGATGCCGTCGCCGGTCACCAGGTTGATCACGCCCGGGGGCAGACCGGCCGCCTCGAAGAGCCGCATCGTGAAGTGCGCGGCGAACTGCTGCGTCACCGACGGCTTCCACACGACGGTGTTGCCCATCAGCGCCGGGGCCATCGGCAGGTTCGCGCCGATCGCGGTGAAGTTGAACGGCGTGATGGCGAGCACGAAGCCCTCCAGCGGCCGGTGGTCGAACCGGTTCCAGATGCCCTCGGCCGAGCGCGGCTGGTCGGCCAGCAGCTGCGAGCCGAACGCGACGTTGAACCGGAGGAAGTCGATCAGCTCACACGCCGCGTCGATCTCGGCCTGGAAGACCGTCTTCGACTGGCCGAGCATCGTGGCGCCGTTCAGCGTGTCCCGCCACGGGCCGGCCAGCAGGTCGGCGGCACGCAGGAAGATCGCGGCCCGCTCGCTGTACGGCAGGGCCCGCCACATGGGCGCCGCGGCCTTGGCTGCCTCGACGGCCGCCCGGGCGTCGGCCTGCGTCGCGTTGGCGGTGACACCGAGCACGTGGGCGTGCTTGTGCGGCTGGACGACCGCGAGCTCCTCGCCGCCGGCCATCCGCTGCTCGCCGCCGATGGTCGAGGTCAGCTGGATCTGCTCGCCTGCCAGCTCGGCCAGCCGGGCCTTGAGGCTGGCGGCCTCGGCACTACCGGGGGCGTACGAGCGCACCGGCTCGTTGCGAGGCTCGGGAACGGTGAAGAGGGCGTCCATCGCTACTCCTGATAGCTCGACTGTTAGCTCGACTACGGTGACGGCTCCCGTAATCATCCCATGTCTTGTGGCCGGGCGTTACCCGGCGGGCGCCACACTCGTTTGCCCGGTAGGGCATGCCGTCCGATCACACACGTACCCTCGAATGCTGTCACCCCCGCGTCGATGGAGTAAGCCCGATGAGCAAACCCGGCGAGGTCGCCGTTGAAGCACCGGCAGACCCGGAAACTGTGGCCCCGGTCACCCCCGCGAGGGCCGTTCCGGAGCTGCGTACCGGCAGCGCGCTGATCCTGGCAGGCATCGGCCTGTTCTGGGTCGCCGCGACGCTCGGCTCACTGCGCGGGACCATCGCCAGGTACGCCGACGCGGACTCTGCCGTCATGGACGCCGCTCCGCTGCTCTACATCCCGATCACGACCGCGCTGGCCCTGGGCGTGGCGGCTGGCCTGTTCACCAGCCTCAAGCTGGCCGAGCGCAGGCAGCTGTCCCCCGTCGTGCGGGTCGTGGCCGGCGCGGCCGGTGGCCTGCTCGCCGCGCTCGTCGCCGCCGGGCTCACCGCTCTCCTGATCAAGGAGAACCGGATCGCCGCCGTCGCGCTGCTCAGCCTGGGCGCCGCAGCAATCATCGGCGGGGCCCTCGCGGCGGTCCGCCCGGCCCGGGTACTGGCGGCCGGCGTCACCGGCCTCTACGGCATGTTCATCGCTAACGTGCTGCTCCAGCTCTTCCAGTCCAAGCTGACCAGCAGCTTCGGCTCCGGCAACACGATCGACGCCCAGCACACGGCCAGCCAGCGGGTCATGCTGTTCACCGCGCTGCTGGCCGGGATCGTCTCCGGCGTCGTCGCCTTCCGGTACCTGGCCTTCGGGGCGCGCCGGTCCGGCGTGACCTACCGCTGGCCCGCGTACCTGGCCGCCGGTGGCTTCGCGGGGCTGACCTCACTCGTGGCCATCGGCTTCAACCAGATCGCCGGGCGGGTCATGCTGACCAAGGTGGCCGGCATGGGCGGCCTGATCGGCGACCTGATGACGATCGACCTGCGCAGCCGGCTGCCCGAGGGCATGGTGCTGTTCTTCGCCGGCTCGCTCGCCGCGATGATCGCCTACGGCCGCACGCTCAAGCCCAGGCGCCGCGAGGTCACTGAGCCGGAAACTGACCCAGAAGCTGACTGAGCTCCGAAACGTCGTACCACGACAGGTCGTGGTCCTCGGTGCCGTCCACAGTGAACTGCGCGTCGGCGTCTCCCGCCAGGGCTTCGAGGATCACGGCCACTGCCGCCTCGACGTCCGCCTCCGCTTCCGCGTCGTCGATGTGCAGGGCGGCAACCCCCTTCAGGGTTACCGGATGAGCCAGCTCCACCATGCTCGACCCGAGCTCGTGGGTGACCCGCACGCCGATGTCGGACACGTCGGCGGAGATCACCGCCCGGCGGCTCGGCGCTGAGGAGTCCAGCCGCAGCAGCTGGAGCGCGGACTGGGCCGCCGACGTGAACGCGGCGTACTCCAGCTCCTCCTCGTCCCCCTCGGCGTACCACTCGCGGAGCGCCGGGGTGACGGCGTGCGCGGTCAGCGGCCCGCCCAGCTCGCCCTTGTCCCGCAGCAGGGCCAGGACCGGGATGGTCGCCGGGATGTAGACCCGCATCTGCTTCTCCTTAGGCCTATGGGGGCGACCGGCGGCAACCGGTGGCAAACTAAGGAAACCGTACCCCCCGCCGCGGAGGCACACACCAATGGAGCCACGGTTTCTCCCGTTGTCCGACGTCGCCGAGCAGCTCAACGTCTCCGCCTCCCAGGTCTACCACCTGGTCCGCAGCGGGGAGCTGCGCGGCATCAAGATCGGCGGGCGCGGGCAGTGGCGGGTCGAGCGGGTCGAACTCGAGCGGTACATCGAGCGGATGTACGCCGAGACGGCCGCATGGATCCAGGCCAACCCGCTGACCGGCGAACCGGACCTGTCGGATAACTGACCACATCGGCTGCCCGAAGCTAGTACAAACACCTGAACGCAAACGGAGGCAAACGAAGGGTTCGGGGATGATCACGGTTGGTCCGGTACCACCATGCGAGCCGCCGTACGAACAGGACGAGTGCTGCGCCGGCCACTGCTGCGGCGGCCGGTGCCTCACGGACGAGCCCACCGCCCACTACCCCCGCGCCCCGCGTACCGGAGCGGGCCGCCGCCCGGCGGGCCCCGCGGGAACCCGGCCGCGCCGCACCCGCGTCGTCACCGAAGCCGAGGGCCCGGCCCAGCGCGCCGCGGCCCAGTTCCTCCAGCTCTACCGGGAAGTCCTCACCGGGCACCGCACCCCGCCGCAGCTCAGCCGCCGGTGCACCCCCGCCGCGTACCAGAAGATGCTCCTGGACCTGAGCCAGCAGCAGGACGCCAGCGGCCCGGTCGCGCTCCAGTCGCTGCGCGTCTTCTCCCCCGTCGCCGGCATCGTCGAAGCTGTCGCGATGCTGAGCCGGGCCGGCCGGATCTGGGCCATGACCCTCCGCCTCGAAAAGCCCTACGAGTCCTGGATCTGCACCTACCTGGAAGCCATCCGCCCCACCGGCCCCCGCAAACCTGACCTGAAGTGATGCTTTTGATCTAACGCGAGGTGGCCCGCTGAGCGGAAATCTGACAAGCAACGCAAAAGCCCGTGTACTGGTTGTACACGGGCTTTTGCGTTGCGCAGCTCAGATTTTCGCTCAGCGGGTCGGCACCACCTACTCGTGGGCTCCGTGGCACTTCTTGTACTTCTTGCCGGAGCCGCAGGGGCACGGCGAGTTACGCGACGGGCCGCTGCCGACCTTCTGGCCGGCGGCCGGGCGCTTCGAGCCTGCCGCGAGCGGGGAGGCCGGGCCGCCGAAGGCCGCCGGGACCTCCTCGTGGTGGACGACGCCGCCAGCGCCAGCCTCGCCGTCGATCGCCGGAGCCGAGTAGTGCAGCTGCTGCGGGCCACGCGGGCCGAGACCCTTGGCGTGGATCTCGACGTGCTGATCGGGCTCCTCAGCCTCACCCTCGGACTCGCCGAACACCGGGATCGGCACGGCCATGTCACCGGGCTCCGCTGCCGGAGCGGGCTCCTCGACCTGGACCTCGAGGTTGAACAGGTAGGAGACCGTCTCCTCCTTCACGCCCTCGAGCATCTGGCTGAACATGTCGAAGCCCTCGCGCTGGTACTCGACCAGCGGGTCGCGCTGGGCGTAGGCACGCAGGCCGACACCCTCCTGGAGGTAGTCCATCTCGTACAGGTGCTCGCGCCACTTGCGGTCGATCACCGAGAGGAGGACCTGCCGCTCCAGCTCACGCAGGGTCTCCGAGCCGAGCTCAGCCTCGCGGTTCTCGTAGGCCTGGTTGATGTCCGCCTTGAGCTTGTCGAGCAGCCACTCGGCCTCGATGCCGTCGCGGCCGTCGACCTCCTCCTCCAGCTCCTCGATGGTCACGCCGACCGGGTAGGTCTGCTTGAGCACCGTCCAGAGCTGTTCGAGGTCCCAGTCCTCCGCGTAGCCGTCGGAGGTCGCACCCTGCACGTAGCCGGTGATCGTGTCGTCGATCATGTGCTGGACCTGCTCGTGCAGGTCCTCGCCGTCGAGCACCCGGCGGCGCTCCTCGTAGATGACGGTGCGCTGCTTGTTCAGCACCTCGTCGTACTTGAGGACGTTCTTGCGGGCCTCGGCGTTCTGGCTCTCGATCTGGGTCTGGGCGCCCTTGATCTGCCGGGAGACCATCTTGGACTCGATCGGCACGTCCTCGGGGATGTTGAACCGGTCCATGACGGCCTCGACAGCACCGGAACGGAACCGGCGCATCAGGTCGTCCTGCAGTGACAGGTAGAACCGGGACTCGCCCGGGTCACCCTGACGGCCCGAGCGGCCACGGAGCTGGTTGTCGATCCGGCGCGAGTCGTGCCGCTCGGTGCCCAGCACGTACAGGCCGCCGGCCTCGATGACCTCGTCCTGCTCGTTCGAGCAGGTCTCCTCGGCGCGCTCCAGAGCCTCTTCCCACAGCTCGGCGTACTTCTCGTCGTCCTCCTCGATGCCACGGTTGCGCAGCTCGGCAGCCGCCGTGAACTCGGCGTTGCCACCGAGGAGGATGTCCGTACCACGGCCGGCCATGTTGGTGGCGACCGTGACGGCGCCCTTGCGCCCGGCCTGGGCGACGATCTCGGCCTCACGCGCGTGGTACTTGGCGTTCAGCACGGAGTGCTTGATGCCGCGCTTGGAGAGCATCGAGGACAGCAGCTCGGAGTTCTCCACGGACACCGTGCCGACGAGGACCGGCTGGCCCAGCTCGTGGCGCTCGGCGATGTCCTCGACGACGGCCTCGAACTTGGCCTTCTCCGTCTTGTAGATGACGTCGGAGCGGTCGACCCGGATCATCGGCCGGTGGGTCGGGATGGAGACCACGCCGACCTTGTACACCTTGTTGAACTCGGCGGCCTCGGTCTGCGCCGTACCGGTCATGCCGGACAGCTTCTCGTACAGCCGGAAGTAGTTCTGCAGGGTGACAGTCGCGAGCGTCTGGTTCTCCTGCTTGATCTCGACCTTCTCCTTGGCCTCGATGGCCTGGTGCATGCCCTCGTTGTACCGCCGGCCGTGCAGGATGCGGCCGGTGAACTCGTCGACGATCAGGACCTCACCGTCGTTGACGATGTAGTCCTTGTCCTTCTTGTACAGCTCCTTGGCCTTGATGGCGTTGTTCAGGTAGCCGACCAGCGGGGTGTTCGCCGACTCGTAGAGGTTCTCCACGCCCAGCAGGTCCTCGACCCGGGCCACGCCCTTCTCGGAGACGGCGATGGTCCGCTTGGACTCGTCGACCTCGTAGTGGGCGTCCTCGCCCTTCGTGAGCTTGGCGACGATCCGGGCGAACTCCTCGTACCACCGGGCGGCGTGCTCGGCCGGGCCGGAGATGATCAGCGGGGTCCTGGCCTCGTCGATCAGGATCGAGTCGACCTCGTCGACCACCGCGAAGAAGTGCCCGCGCTGGACCATCTCCTCCCGCGACCACGCCATGTTGTCGCGCAGGTAGTCGAAGCCGAACTCGTTGTTCGTGCCGTACGTGATGTCGCACGCGTACGCGGCCTTGTGCTCGGCCGGCGTCTGGTTCGGCAGGATCGCGCCGACGGTCAGGCCGAGGAAGTTGTGCACCCGGCCCATCCACTCGGCGTCACGCTGCGCGAGGTAGTCGTTGACCGTGACGATGTGCACGCCCTTGCCGGCCAGCGCGTTCAGGTACGCCGGGAGCAGGCCGGTCTGGGTCTTGCCCTCACCGGTCTTCATCTCGGCGATGTTGCCGAAGTGCAACGCGGCGCCGCCCATGATCTGGACGTCGTAGTGCCGCTTGCCGAGCACGCGCTTGGTCGCCTCTCGGACGACGGCGAACGCCTCCGGCAGGAGGTCGTCGAGGGTCTCACCCTCGGCCAGCCGCTCCTTGAACAGCGTGGTCTGCTCGCGCAGCTCCTCGTCGGAGAGGTCAACATAGTTGTCCTCGAGCGAGTTCACGGCGTCAGCAATGGCCTTCAGCCTGCGCACCATGCGGCCTTCGCCGGCGCGAAGGATCTTTTCAAGAATCGACACGGGTCAGCACTCCCTGGGAGGTATTCGCAGGACCCATCGTAGGCGGCATTCCCCCCTCTGACGACCCCACCCCGTACTAACGGTTCATCCATTCATCAGCGGTTTTATCACGTTCGTACTGGGGAGCGATGTGCGGCAGGATCAGCGGATGGAACTCAGCACCGATACTTTCACCCTCCGGCCCTGGCAGCCGGGCGACGCGGAAGCCGTGTACCGGGCCTGCCAGGACCCCGCGATCCAGCGCTGGACCCGCGTGCCAGTGCCGTACCTGCCGGAGCACGCGGAGGGCTTCGTCAGGTCGGCCAGCCCGGACATGTTCGGCATCTTCGCCCCTGACGGCGAGCTGCTCGGCTCGATCGGTGTCGTGGGTCACGACGCTGACGCCCGGGTCGCCGAGGTCGGGTACTGGGTCACGCCGTGGGCCCGCGGCCGTGGCGTCACGACCCGCGCGCTGATGCTGTTCTCGGAGTGGGCCTTCGCCAACCTCGGCATCCAGCGGCTGCTCTGGCGCGCCAAGATCGGGAACCACGCGTCGCGGCTGGTCGCCGAGCGGGCGGGCTTCGTCATGGAGGCCGTCCAGCGCAAGGCTCTGATCGACCGGGACGGCGAGCCGGTCGACGGCTGGGAGGGTGCGCTGCTCCCCGGCGAGGTACCCGCCGAGCCGGTGACGGTGGACGGCCGGCAGACCCGGGCCTTCTCCGCCGAGCAGCCGGTCATCGCCGGTGACGGCGTGACGCTCCGCCCGGTGGAGGACCGCGACGCGCCCCGCCTGCACGAGGCATGCCTCGACGAGGACATCCTGCGCTGGACGTCCGTCCCCCACGGCTACACGGCGGAGATGGCGGCCAGCTTCCCCGCTCGTACCCGCAGGCAGTGGATCGCCGGCGAAGCCGCAGTGTTCGCGATCTGCGGGCCGGACGGCGAGTGGGCGGGCAACATCGACCTGCGCCTCGACTCCTACGGCGCGAAGACCGCCGACATCGGCTACCTGATCAGCCCGTCGGCGCGCGGCAATGGCTACGCGACCGCAGCGCTGCGGGCCGTCACTGCCTGGGGCTTCGACACCCTCGGCCTGGAGCGGATCGAGTGGCGGGCCCACGAGGACAACCTCGCGTCCCGCCGGGTCGCGGAGAAGGCCGGGTTCACGATCGAGGGTCTCCAGCGCGCCAGGCTCCCGCACCGCGGCGAGCGCGTGAACTGCTGGCTCGCCGCGATCCTGGCCACCGACCCGCGCTGACCTACGGGAGCCGGGCCCAGAGGATGTCGTCGATCCTCGTGCCCTCGGCACCGGGCAACCGGGAGTGCTGGTAGCCCTCCCGGTTGAACCCGGCCCGTTCCAGTACCTTCTGCGAGCCGGCGTTGGACGGGTTCGTCCCGGCGATCAGCCGCTTCACCCCGACGTGCTTGAACGCCCACTCCGCGATCAGGTTCGCAGCCCGCGTCGTGTACCCGCGGCCACGGAAGGCCGGCCACGCCGAGTACCCGATCATCGCCTGACCGGTCGGCGGCTCCTGGTAGAACAGGCTGATCTCCCCCGCGAACCCGCCCGTGGCGGCGTCCAGGATCACCAGGTCGACGCTGTTGCCGGTCAGCCACATGGCCGGGGCCAGCTCGCAGCGCCTCGCGACCTCCTCGCGGCTCGGTACCTCGGGCGGCACGCTGGTCGCCACCACGTCCGGCAGCGTCCACAGCCCGAACAGGTCGTCGGCGTGCTCTGGCCCGGCAGGGCGCAGCGTGACCACGCCGTCGGTGAGCTCGCCACCCGGCAGGTCAGGGATGAGCCGCCCGACCGGCCCCGGCGGGTCGCCCGGCAGCCGCGACCAGATCAGCATGTCGTGCCAGACGCCGTCGCGGTCGCGCTCAGCCGCCCGCCGCGTACCCTCCGGGCGGAAGCCGGCCGCGAGCGCCACCCGCTGGCTGGCGTGGTTCTCGGCGCGGGTCATCAGCTCCACCCGGTGCTGGCCGCGCGCGAACGCCCACGCCGCACCCTGCTTCGCCGCCTCGGTGGCCACACCACGACGGCGGGCCCACGGCGCGACCCAGTACCCGAGGGTGCCGGGCTGCACGGCCACGCTGCCCAGCAGCCGGTCCGTCGCCGGGTCGGCGATCGCCCACACCTGACCGCCGTGCGCCTCGACCGTCGGCGCGCCCTGCGTGATCCACCACAGTGCATGGTCGCGCTGGTACGGGGCGGGCAGGGTCGGCACGAAACGCTGGATCAGCGGATCGTTGCAGGCCAACGCGAGGTCGTCGGCATCGGATTCACGGAGCGGCCGAAGGATGATCACTCCCGGACCCTACCTAACCCAGCCCACCACTTCGCTCCTGATACGAGCTCTTGATACGAGCTCTTGATCTGGCTGTTGCTCTCGCTCTTGATCGAAGGCGAGGTGGCCCGCTGAGAGCGAATCTGGCAAGCATCACGGCCTCCCTCGTACCGGTGTTGTACGTGGGAGGCCGTGATGCGCAGTCAAGATTCGCTCTCAGCGGGCCGGCACTAGGTAAGGCGGATTACGCCGTAGTCGTAGGCCCTTCGCCGGTACACGACGCTGGGGTGCCCGGATTCCTTGTCCAGGAACAGGAAGAAGTCGTGTCCCACGAGCTCCATCTGGGAGAGCGCGTCGTCGATGGTGATCGGCTCGGCCGCGTGGGTCTTCTCCCTGACGATCTGGCCCGGCAGGTGCTCATCCTGGTCGTATCCGTCTGCGGGATTCTCCACTGCGGACGGTGCGCCGAAGAGCTGTGCCATCTGCTGGGCGCTGAGTGCGGCGGTGGCCTCTGCCACCGACACCGGCGTGCGGGCCCCCCTGTGCACCCTGCGCCGGTCCGCCGCTCGGCGGAGCTGGGCGTTGATTTTGGTGACCGCCAAGTCGAGGGCGGTATAGAAGTCTTTCCCGCATGCCTCGGAACGGATGACGGGACCTCGTGATGCGAGCGTGATCTCCACTCGCTGGCTCTTGTCGTGCTGTCGCCTGTTCGGTTCATGGAACAACTCGACGTCGGCGCGATAGACCTTGTGGTCGTAACGCTCGATCTTCGCCAGCTTTTCCGCAACGTGCACGCGGTAGTGGTCCGGCACCTCGACGTTGAGTCCTTTGACGACAATTTCCACGGCAGACCTCCCCCTTGTCGATCTGGGGTAACCTGGACGTTTGCCCAGGTGAGGGCCGACTGGGCGCTCCTGTCTGGTGGCGCCAGCCGGATAGTGCTTACCGCCCGACCTCCTCACCGGATGAAGAGTGCTCTGGCCCTAGACGCTAACGCGAGTTCGGCCGTTCGTCACCCCTTGTTCTCTTAACTACCGGCGAGTCATGGCGTTTCGGCCTGCGCCTCGCCGATTACCCCCCTCCGGCGGCGGGTCGCTGCGAGCACAATTGCTCCGCAGATCTCTATGTCTACAGACCGTAGCCGATGTGCGACTGCCGCGAGGGTGGACCCGGTTGTCAGTACGTCGTCGAGAAGCACGACGGGACCCGGTGGGCGAGCCGTCCCGGGCCCCGCGCGGAGCTGGTACGCGGCGGCGGCTGCGGTGGCGCGCTCGGTGGCCGAGAGCCCGGCCGAGTCGGGGCGGGGCAGCGCCCTCAGGAGCCGGGACACCCCGGCCTCGTACCCGGCTGAGCGGAGGGTGGCCGCCGCCGAGCGGGCCAGCAGGGCCGTGTGGTCCATCCAGCGGCTCCGGATCGCGGCCCTGGTACTCGGGACGGGGGTCAGGAGCACCGGCCCGCCCTGGGCCAGCCAGGCGGCCGCCGGGGCCAGCGCCGCGCCGAGCGGCCGGGCCAGCCCGCGCCGGCCGCGCTCCTTGTAGGCGAGGACCAGGTCACGGAGCACGCCCGTGTACTCGCCGATGGCCAGGCAGGGCGGCAGCCCGTCCGGTACGGGATCGGGGGCCGCGCGGGTGGGAGGGACGGCCAACTGCGCGTGGCACGAATGGCAGAGCTGTCCCGGGCCGCCGCAGCCGGGGCACGCGGACGGGAGGACCAGGTCGAGGAGGTCGCTGACGGGGGCTGGAAGGGGCATGAGCCGAGCATGCTGTGCCGCGGAGCTGGCCGGGCCGGGTTATCCACAGGCTGGCGGGGGCTGTGGATAACCCGGGCAGGCGGAGGTGCTGGGTGAGCAGGGTGCGCTCGCGCAGCAGGTAAAAAGAAAGGGTTTTGAAGAGGACTCAGCTGACGAGGAACGGTTTGCTACCAGGCCTGCCGCCCGGGGTCCCCGATGTGGCGGGGGGTTTGAGCCAGACCTTGTCGGCGACCTCGACCACCGGCTCCGGCGCGGTCGGATGCGTGGCGGCGATCGTGCCCGACGGGGCCACCGGGTCCGGCACGTAGGAGGCGATGTCGACAGCGGCCGTGTAGAGCTGCGAGGCCAGCGGCTTGACGCCCAGGCCGGTGAACGGCACCTGGAAGAGGCTGTTGCCAGCGGAGACGACCACGCCCGACTCGCTGTTCCAGGAGGCGGCGTAGACCTGCTGCGTGATGGCCTGCTTGCCGTTGCCGCTGAGGACCTCGGCCGGGCCGACGAGCCGGTTGCCCGCCAGGATGGCCGTGTAGAGCCGGTTGCCACGGACGTAGACGACCCGCACGCCGTCCGGCGCGACAGCTACCGAGGTGATCGAGCCGGTGCCTGGCAGGTCACCGCCGCCCTCGACGGTCACCAGCTCCGCCTTCGGCGGGACGGTAGTGACCAGCAGCAGCGCCGACCCGGCCCCGGCCAGCGCCACCGACTGCGACCCCCGGCGGAACATCTCCGGCTGGCTGGTGACCTGCGGGCCGAACTCCTGGTCGAGAGTCGTGTAGCTGGGGACACCGGAGAGGGTGCCGTTGGCCACCTTCAGGCGGGCCTTGCCGTTCTCGTCGGCGACGACGAGCACGCCGTAGTCGTACAGGGATCCGGCCCAGAGGACCTTGCCCTGCACGTTGCCTTCGGCCAGGACCTTCGGCACGTTGCCGGGGCTGGGCTGGTTGCCTCCGGGGCCGGTCTGCTGCTCCGGCTTGAAGATCGCGACCTTGCCGTCCGTGATGTACGCGGGCTTGGCCCTGCTCAGCCCGACCACCGGATTCCACCCGGCGAACGTCTCCCAGGTCGGCTGCTTGCCCTCGCCGAGCGGCTTCTTCCCGCCACCGATCTGGAGGTCGATCCGCGGGCGGCCGAAGGTGTGCAGGAGCTGCGCCACCATCCCCTCCACCCGGTCCGGCACGTCCGCGTTCACGGACAGGTCCACTGTGAGCGCTCCGCCGCCGGCTGGCGACTCGACCGGCACACTGCGCAGCAGCGTGTTCGCGGGGAAGGCCGTCTGCGCCACCTCGCCCAGCCCGGGGCGCGGCCCAGCGATCAGCCAGTTGGCCAGGAGCTTGTGCCGGTCGGGCAGGACGATGTTCGGCGGGATCCGGCGCGCGTCCGGCACC
Organism: Longispora albida DSM 44784; assembly: GCF_000379825.1. GTDB lineage: Bacteria > Actinomycetota > Actinomycetes > Mycobacteriales > Micromonosporaceae > Longispora > Longispora albida. Next base: position 707,533 of record NZ_KB903813.1, on the reverse strand, counting down.
AGCCGCTCGGCGTCCTTGAGCTGGAAGTAGACCAGGACCTCGGGGTAGGAGTCCTCCAGGACCGACTGCTGCAGCATCAGCCTGTCCGGCGGGTTGGTCACCAGCCAGCGGTTGCCACGATTGCTGCGCTGGAACTCGCCGTGCACCGTGAACTCGTAGGTGTAGTCGCCGGCGCCGGTGCGGTCCAGATACCCGTTGTGGAGGACGCCGACGATCCGGCCGGTGAAGGAAACGATCGCCACCTGGCTCCTGGTGCCGTCGGCGGCGGGGATGGCGTCCTCGCGACGCTCCTCCTTGTAGGTACCGCTGACGATCGTGACGTCCTCGGTGACCGGCTTCCACGACTGGCTCGGCTGCTCGGCGATGTACTGCTTCACCAGCCCGGCGTTCGCTTCCGGCATGCCCAGCGCCGCCTCCATGAAGCCCTTCACCGCGTTGGCCGGCTCCGTCGGGTCGATCTCACCCGAGCGGGTACCCTCGCCGGACGTCTTGCCCGGGGCGGAGCCGCGCGCCGGGCCGTACCCGATGGCTGGCCCGGAGTCCGGCACCCCGCACCCGCCGAGGCCCAGCACGGCCACGAGCCCTGCGATGATCAGACGGCTACGCATGCCGGCTCTCCAGCGGCTCGTCGGGCGGGATCGGGCCGAGTTCGGCCTCGGCGTCTGCCGGTACGAGCCGCAGCGGCGAGGACAGCAGCCGGTCGCCTGCCCGCAACGGCACGGTCAGCCGGAACTGTGCGCCCAGGCCTGGTGCGCCCCACGCCTCCAGCCAGCCGTTGTGCAGGCGGGCGTCCTCCAGGCTGATCGACAGGCCGAGCCCGGTACCGCCGGTCTGCCGGGCCCGGGACGGGTCGGCGCGCCAGAACCGGTTGAAGACCAGCTTCTCCTCGCCGGGGTTGAGCCCGATGCCGTGGTCGCGGACCGTCACGGCCGCCGCGCCCTCGCCGGCGGCCAGGGTGACCAGTACCGGGCGGCGCTCGCCGTGCTCGACGGCGTTGCCGACCAGGTTGCGCAGCACCCGCTCGACCCGGCGCGGGTCCACCTCGGCGATCACCGGCTCGGCCGGCACGTCGACCTCCAGCGCCACGCCCGCCCGGTCGGCCAGCGTGTGCAGCCGGTCGACGACCCGCCGCACGATCGGCACCAGGTCGACGGCCTCGGTGTCCAGCTGGGCGAACCCCGCGTCGAACCTGCTGATCTCCAGCAGGTCGGTGAGCAGGTCCTCGAACCTGTCCAGCTCGGCCTGGAGCAGCTCGGCGCTGCGCGAGACGGCCGGGTCGAAGTCCTCACGGCTCGAGAAGATCAGGTCGGCGGCCATCCGGACGGTGGTCAGCGGGGTCCGCAGCTCGTGGGAGACGTCGGAGGTGAACCGGCGTTGCAGCCGGGACATCTCCTCCAGCCGGTTGATCTGGCTCTGGAGGTTCGCGGCCATCTGGTTGAAGCTGGTGGCCAGGCCAGCCAGGTCGTCGGAGCCCTTGACCTCCATCCGCTGGTCGAGCAGCCCGGCCGACAGCCGGTGCGCCGTGCGGGCCGCGATCCGCACCGGGCCGACGACGAGGTGCGTGACCAGCGCCGACAGCAGCGCGAGCAGCAGGACCAGCGCCACGCCCGCCACGATCACCGTGTTGCGCACGCTGTTGGCCGAGGCGACCTCGTCGTTCAGCGGAAAGAAGTAGTAGAGGTAGAAGTCGGCGTTCATCGCCGACCGGACCTTGGTCCCGACCACGATGAAGGGCCGCTCGCCGTTACCGTCCGGGTCGATCCGGGTGTACTGGTAGGCGTTCGCCTCCCCGGTCCCCTCGTCGCCGATCTTGCCGGGGTCGCCCTCGACCAGCCGGGCTAGTTCGGGTGGCACCAGGTACTCGATGCTCTTCCCCGAGGGGGTCTCCGGACGCGACTGCGGGTAGACCCTGAAGTTCTCCATGGTCGCGTCCGGCTTGATCAGCACGTAGTACTTGTCCCGGCCGTCCGGCTGGTTGTCCGACCGCAGCCGGGCATAGTAGACGAGCAGGTCGTTGAGGCCGGGCGCCTTGGGATCCGTCCGGGTCGCCAGCTGCGGCTCCAGGAACGTCCGGCCCTTCTCCAGCTCCTGCTTGGCGTGCTCGAGCCGGGTACCGACCTGGCCGGCGGTGATCTGCGAGGCCAGCAGCCAGCTGAAGGTCACCACGAGCAGCGTCGACGACACCAGGGTGATCGACACGACTCGCAGGTGCAGGGAGCCGTGCCAAGCCCTGGTGAGCCGGGCCAGGCCCGGCTCCAGCAGCCGGCGCAGGAATTCCATGTCAGGCGACGCCGGCCTTGTACCCCACGCCGCGCACGGTCAGGATGATCTCCGGCCGCTCCGGGTCGCGCTCGATCTTCGCCCGGAGCCGCTGGACGTGCACGTTCACCAGGCGGGTGTCCGCGGCGTGCCGGTAGCCCCAGACCTGCTCCAGCAGCACCTCGCGGGTGAAGACCTGGCGGGGCTTGCGGGCCAGCGCGACCAGCAGGTCGAACTCGAGCGGGGTCAGCTTGACCTCCTCGCCCTCCCTGATCACGGTGTGGGCCGGCACGTCGATGATCACCTGGGAGCCGGCCGGGCCGACCGTCAGCACCTCTGGCGTGTTGTCCCCGCCGCTGCGCAGCCGGGCGCGGACCCTGGCGACGAGTTCCTTCGGCTTGAACGGCTTCACGACGTAGTCGTCGGCGCCGGACTCCAGGCCGAGCACGATGTCGACGGTGTCACTCTTGGCGGTCAGCATGACGATCGGCACGCCGGACTCGGCACGGATCATGCGGCACACGTCGATGCCGCTCATGCCGGGCAGCATCAGATCGAGCAGCACGATGTCTGGCCGGGCTTCCCGGAACGCCGGCAGGGCACGTTCACCGTCGGCGACGAAGGACGGCGCGAAGCCCTCGCTCCGCAGCACGATCCCCAGCATCTCGGCCAGGGCGGGGTCGTCGTCAACGACCAGTACGCGAGCTCTCATGCTGTCCATATTTCCATCTACTAGGGGTGCCCAAGGGTACCCGCCGACGGATCGGTGCTGCGCCGAGACCTTCGCTCCACATTCAGGCCGTCGTCACGGCAGCTTCATTGTGGCTCTTTCCGGCTGAATGCCGCGTCTTCACGGTGCGTGAGCGCAGTGTCTTCCAGGTACCGGGGGCGGCCGGCCAGGAGGCCAGCGCCGCCCTGGACCGCGACCACGGCGAGGAGGACGAGGAGCGGGGCTGTCCAGCCGCCGGTCGTGGCGTAGAGGGTGCCGACGAGCATCGGGCCGAGGGCCGCGATCAGGTACCCGGCGCTCTGCGCGAAGGCCGACAGCGCCACGGTGCCCTCCGGCGTCCGCGAACGCAGCCCGATCATGGCGAGCGCGAGCGGGAAGGCGCCCTGGCCGAGGCCGAACAGGAGTGTCCACACGAGCACGCCCTGGACGGGGGCGAGCAGCAGGCCGAGGTACGCGACGGCATAGCAGGCGTTCAGCGCGACCACGACGATCCGCTGGTCGGGGCGGCGGGCGGCGAGGGATGGCATGAAGAACGCGAGCGGGATGCCGGTGGCCATGATCCCGGCGACGAGGAGGCCTGCGGTGTTGGCGGAGAAGCCGGAGTCCCGGTAGATCTGCGGCAGCCAGCCCATGATCACGTACGCGTTGAGCGACTGGGTGCCAAAGTAGACCGCCAGCGCCCAGCCGATCGCCGTGCGGGACGGCCTGACGGCGGACCGGGCGGCCGCGGCGCTGTCCAGGCCACGGTCACGCCGGCGGAGGAACAGCCAGGGCAGCACGGCCACGGCCGCGACGCCCGCCCAGATCGCCAGCCCGGCGTGCCAGCCGCCGAGCGCGTGGGCGACCGGGACGGTGGTGGCCGCGGCCAGCAGCGCCCCGAGGGTCAGCGTCATCGTGTACGCGCCGGTGACCAGGCCGACCTTGTCCGGGAAGTGGTGCTTGACCAGGCCGGGGAGGAGGACGTTGGCCGAAGCGATCCCGGCGAGAGCCAGGGCGCTGGTCACGAAGAAGACGAGTGCCGAGTCGGTCAGCGCCCGCGCGACCAGCCCGGCGGCGAGCAGCGCGACGGAGGACGACAGGATCCGGTGCGGCCCGAAGCGGCGGGCCAGTGCCGGGGTGAGCGCGCCGAACGCGGCGAACGACAGGACGGGCAGTGTCGTGACCAGCCCGGCCATCGTGCCCGACAGGTGCAGGCCGGCCCGGACCTCGTCCAGGAGTGCGCCCAGACTGGTGACTGCTGGCCGCAGGTTCAGGGCGACGAGAATGATGCCCAGCAGGACCAGGCCGGTGCCCTCGGCGGCCAGCCACCGCTTGCTGTTCTGCTCTACGGTTACGGCTACCACCCGGTAATCGTAGAATCATGGGATGACTTGGGGATAGGGAGTGTGCGGGATGCCACTGGAGTCGACGGCGAGATCTCCGCTGGTCAGCCAGGTGATCGCCCAGCTGCGGACACAGATCACCGGCGGCGAGTGGCCGGTCGGCGCGCGGATCCCACCGGAGCCCGAACTGGCCGCCCGGCTCGGCGTGGGCCGCAACACCCTCCGGGAGGCCGTCAAGGCCCTCTCCCACGCCGGCCTGCTGGACTGCCGCCAGGGCTCCGGCACGTACGTGCTGGCGGCGAGTGAGCTGTCCTCGGCGGTGGCCCGGCGCGTCGCCGACGCCGAGCACCGGGACGTGATCGAGGTCCGGCGGGCCTTCGAGGTGGAGGCGGCCCGGCTCGCCGCCCGGCGCCGGACAGCCGAGGACATCACCCGGCTCGACGCGGCCCTCGCGGCCCGGGAGGAAGCCTGGCGCAGCGGAGACGCCGAGCTGTTCATCCAGGCGGACTCCGACCTGCACTCGGTCGTGGTGGACTGCGCGCACAACCCGGTGCTGGCCGACCTGTACGCCGACTTCGGCTCGGCGCTGCGGGCCAGCCTGGAACACGTGGTCGGGCACGCGCTGACCCCCGACGTGTACGTGGACCACACCCGGCTGGTCGAGGCGATCCGCGCCGGAGACGCCGAGGCGGCGGCGATGGAGGCCCAGGCGTTCCTGACCGAGTGAGGCTGGGGCCTGGCTCTCCCGGTACCTCCGAACGGGTTTGATCTTGGTTTGGGGTGGTGGTCGCGGGACAGTGAGGGATGGCGGGGCTGTGCCAAGATGAGGGCCATTCGGATCGGCTGAGCGTGAGGGGGTGGCGTGGCGCTTCCGACCCGGCCGCTCTCCGTGGGCGAGCTGCTGGACGCCGCCACCGAGCTGCTGCGTACCCGGGCGAAGCCGCTGCTGCTGACCGGGCTGGGGCTCGCGGCGGCCGAGCAGGTGCTGCTGACGCCGCTGTGGGACGCGGTCCCGCCGATCCGGCGGTTCCTCGTGCACAACGAGGGCATGGGCGACCGGTTCCTGCTGCTGACCCTGGGCATGGTGCTGGAGTGCCTGGCCATCAGCGTGCTCGCGATCCTCGCCAGCCGTGCGGTGCTCCGCGACCTGGGCGGGGTGCCCGGCTCGCTGGCCTCCCCGATCGTGACCACCGTGCTCGTGACCGTGCTGACCGGTGTGGCGGCGCTGATGTGCGGTGTGCCGTGGCTCGTGGTGTACGCACTGCTCGGGCTGGCCGTGCCGATCGCGGTGATCGACAGGTGCGGGCCGTTCGGGAGCCTGGGCCGGTCGGTCCGGCTCGTGACGGCCGGCGGGATGCGGGCCGGCGGGATCCGGCTGCTCGGGTACGGGGCGTGGGTGCTGATCCGGCTCGCGTTCATCGGGGCGGCGGCCTGGGGGCTGGAGATGCTCGACCTGGACGGCAGCTGGTACCGGGCGGCAGGGACGCTGCTGATCAACGCGATCGCGTACCCGGCGCTGGCCTGCCTCGACGTCCTGCTGCACCTGGAGAACAGGATGCGCGTCGAGGGCCTGGACATCGAGCTGGGCCGCACGTCCACCCCCGACACCGTCCTGCGGGCGGCGCGGTGACCGGACTCGCCCGGTGGTGGTCGGAAATGGCCGCCGCGATCGCCGACCACGTGCCCGGTGGCATCGCCGGGCTCTTCGTGCTGCTGGTGCTGCTCGCGCTGTTCGTGATGGCGGCGCGCGCCTGGTGGCGTACGTGGCTCACGCTGCCCGGCCGGCTGCTCGCGTGGCGGCCCCGGTGGCGGCGGAGGAAGACGAAGCCCGAGGTCCTGGACGTACCGGAGGCCGCGCCGAAGCCGGAGCAGGCCGCCAGCGACGAGGTGCCCGAGGTGCCTGCCGCCGTGCTGTTGTCGCTGGCTGACCAGTACGCGGCGTCCGGCAGGTACGCGGAGGCGATCCGGGAGCGGCTGCGGGGCATGGTGCGGCGGCTCGTGGAACGGGGCGTCATCGAGCACCAGCCCGGGTGGACGGTGACAGAGTTCGCGGCGGCGGCCGGTACCCGGCAGCCCCAGTCGGCTCCGTCGCTGCGGGAGGCCAGCAGCATCTTCTCGGATGTCTGGTACGGCGGGCGGGACGCGACGGCCGCTATGGACCAGCGGATGCGGGCGCTGGGAGAGCAGTTGTGAAGCGCTCACTGCCGAAACGGCCGCTGCTGTGGAAGCGGCTCAACATTCTCGCGCCGCTGATCGTCGCGCTGGTCGTTGTCGTGATCACCGTGGTCTTCGGACTCGTGAACTCGCCTTCGCCGTCCGACGAGGACTTCGCGGACCCCGAGGGCGGGCACCGGTTCTCCGGGCAGACGCTGAGCGGGATGCTGGCCGAGCGCGGCGTGGAGGTCAACCGGTACGCCACGATCGAGCAGGCGATGCGGGCCGCGCTGCGCCGGGACACGACGCTGTTCATCCCGGCTCCCGGGTACCTCACGGCCGAGCAGGCCGAGAGGTTGGACGAGCTGCCGGCCGGCGTGCGCGTCGTCCTCGTCGAGCCGGGTACCGGGACACTCGGGCAGATCACCGGCCGGATGGCCGCGACGGACCGGCCGAGGGCTGGTGGCGGGCGGTGGACGACGGCGGTGGTGCCGCGCGGCGAGTGCGCGCTCCGGGAGGTACCTGAGGGCGACGTCGCGATCGGGAACGCCGTCTTCACCGGCCCCGGCGTCTCCTGCTACGGCGGGAGCCTGCACGCGATGCGGCTGAACGGCGCCGAGCTGGTCCTGGCCGGGGCAGCCGACCCGTTCCTCGACGAGCGGATCGGCGAGCACGGCAACGCTGCGCTGGCCGTGGCCTTGCTGAGCAGGTACGGGAAGGTCGCGTGGGCCGACCAGCACAGCCTGATCCCGAAGCCCGAGCCGACGAAGTCGCCGCTGCCGACCCGGTCGAAGTACAAGAACCCGTGCCCGCCCGGCGCGAAGAACCCGAACCCGGCCCCGGGCGTGCTGTGCACTCCGCTGCCGAGTGGCTCGCCGGTCCCTCGTGAGGTGTGCCGGGAGCCCGACCGGACCGGTCCGACTCCGCAGCCGGCCGTGACCTGCTACATCGTTCCGTACGGTGACGCGCGGGGCGAGGGCGGCGGGTCTGGTGGCGGTGACAGGAAGCCGCCGCCGGACGAGAATTCCGAAGCCAGCGAGCCTCCCAATCCACTGTGGGGCGCCTTCCCGCCGTGGGTGTGGGCGATCGCCGTCGGGTTGCTGTTCGCGGCACTGCTGGTCGCGCTGGCCAGGGCCCGGCGGCTGGGCGGACCTGCCGCGGAGAAGCTGCCGGTCGTGGTGCGCTCGGCGGAGACGGTCACCGGCCGTGGCCGGCTGTACGCCCGCGCCAAGGCCCGGGACACGGCGCTCGACGCGCTGCGGGCGGCAGCCATGCACCGGATGCTGCCCGTACTCGGGTTGCGGGCCTCGGCCGGGCCTGCGGAACTCGTTCCGGCCGTCGCCTGGCGGTCGCGCGTACCGGAGGACCAGGTGCACCGGATCCTGTACGGGCAGGCGCGGGGCGACGCCGAGTTGCTGCAGCTGACGGGTGCGCTGGATCGGCTGGTACTGCTCGTCCTGAGCGACGCTCCGGGCGGGAAGCAGTGAGTACGGGCATGAGCGGGGATATGGGCGGCACGGCGGGAGAGACGGTGGACGTGAACGTCAACGCGGACCTGAACGGTGGAGGCGTGGTGGACAGTGGTTTCGCCGGTGCTGGCACGAGTGAGAGCGCCCGGGAGGCGCTGAACAGCCTGCGGGCCGAGGTCGGCAAGGTCGTGATCGGGCAGGACGCGGTCGTGACCGGGGTCGTGATCGCGCTGCTCTGCCGGGGTCACGTGCTGCTGGAGGGCGTGCCGGGCGTGGCGAAGACGCTGCTCGTCCGGACCCTGGCCGCGGCACTGGAGCTGGACACCAAGCGCGTGCAGTTCACCCCGGACCTGATGCCGGGTGATGTCACCGGCTCGCTGATCTACGACGCGCACAGCTCACGGTTCGAGTTCCGCGAGGGGCCGGTCTTCACGAACCTGCTGCTCGCCGACGAGATCAACCGGACGCCGCCGAAGACGCAGTCCTCGCTGCTGGAGGCGATGGAGGAGCGTCAGGTCTCTGTGGACGGCGTGGGCAGGCAGCTGCCGGACCCGTTCGTGGTGGCCGCCACCCAGAACCCGGTGGAGTACGAGGGCACGTATCCGCTGCCGGAGGCCCAGCTCGACCGGTTCCTGCTGAAGCTGAACGTGCCGCTGCCCGACCGCGACGCCGAGTTCGCCGTGCTCCGCGCCCACCACCAGGGCTTCGACCCGCGCGACCTGAGCCACGTCAAGCCGGTGGCCAACGCCGCCGACCTGGCCGTCGCGCGGCAGGCCGTCCGGCAGGTGGCGGTGGCTGACGAGGTCATCGGGTACGTGCTCGACCTGTGCCGGGCCACCCGGCAGTCGCCGTCGCTGGAGCTGGGCGCCTCGCCGCGTGGCTCGACGGCCCTGCTCAACACGTCGAAGGCGTGGGCGTGGCTGGCCGGGCGGGACTACGTGACCCCCGACGACGTGAAGGCGCTGGCCCGGCCGACGCTCCGGCACCGGATCCGGGTCCGGCCCGAGGTGGAGCTGGAGGGCGTGACCGCCGACGGGGTACTGGAGGCGGTGCTGGCGACCGTGCCCACCCCCCGATGATCACCTGGCGGCCGGCCGGGCTGCTCGCGCTGGCTCTGCTGACCCTGCCGCTGTGGCCGGCTCCGTGGCTGGCGCTGGCCGGGTACATCGTGGTGGTTCTGCTGGTCGCGGGGATCGACGTCCTGGCGGCTACTCCCCTGTCGCGAGTCAGGCTGGGCAGGGACGGCGTGCGGCAGCTGCGGCTCGGTGACTCGGGGGCGGTCTGGCTGACCGTCACGAACGCCGGGCTGAGTGACCTGCGGGCCGAGCTGCGCGATGTCTGGCCGCCGTCGGCGGGGGCCTCGCGGGGCAAGTTCGTGTTCACTCTCGGGCCGGGTGAGCATCTGACCTGCGAGAACACGCTCCAGCCGACCCGGAGGGGCGACCGGCTCGCCGAGCAGGTGGTGGTGAGGTCCTACGGGCCGCTGCGCTTCGGCTACCGGCAGTCGAGGAAGCTCGCCGCGCCGTGGACGGTCCGCGTGCTGCCGCCCTTCACGTCCCGGAAGTTCCTGCCGGAACGGCTGGCCCGGCTGCGTGTCTTCGACGGCTCGGTCGTGACGAAGGGGCGCGGGCAGGGCACGGAGTTCGACGCGCTCCGGGAGTACGTGGTCGGCGACGACGTCCGGTCGATCGACTGGCGGGGCACGGCGCGCCGCGAGACGGTGGTCGTCCGGACCTGGCGGCCGGAACGCGACCGGCGGGTCCTGTGTGTCCTCGACACCGGACGGACCTCGGCAGCCCGGGTCGGCGACGCTCCCCGGCTCGACTCGGCGCTGGATGCGGCGCTGTTGTTGTCAGCGCTGGCCTCGCGGGCCAACGACCGGGTGGACTTCCTGGCGGTCGACACCGCCGTCCGGGCAGCGGTGGAGGGCGCGAGCCAGGCGACCCTGATGCCGAAGATCGTGCAGGCGATGGCCCCGCTGGAGCCCGCGCTGGTCGAGACGGACTTCGGGCTGGTCGTGGCCGAGGTGCTCCGCCGGGAACGCAAACGGGCCCTGGTCGTCCTGTTCACCGCGCTGGAACCGGGAGCGCTGGGCGAGGGCCTGCTCCCGATCCTGAACCGCCTCACCGCCAAGCACACCGTGATCCTCGCCGCCGTCCACGACCCGGAGGTCGAGCAGCTGGCGGCACAGCGCAGCACGGTTCCTGACATCTACACGGCGGCAGCGGCCGAGCGCACCCTCACCGAACGCCGCCGCGTCGCCGCTGTGCTGCGCAAACACGGCGTCCATGTGGTCGACGCCCCTGCCGACCAGTACGCACCGGCCGTCGCGGATCTCTATCTGCACCTCAAGGCCACCGGCCGCCTCTAGACCCGCATTCTTGACTATTTTGTACCGGGACCGGAGCGGCCCACCTCAGTCCGACGTGGACGAATACGCGGTGAGGACCTTGCGGAAGTACACGAGAGTCCACGTCCACTCCGGCCGCGTCTCCGTGCCCAGTTCCTCGTAGCCGAGTCCACGGTAGAAGGCGACGGCCTCCGGCTGGTTCGTGGCGGTGTCGAGGTACATCTCGGTGAGGCCCAGCTCCGCCGCGCGGGACTCCAGCCCGGCCATCACGGCCCGGCCGACCCCGAGCCGCCGGGTCGCCGGATGCACGCGGACGCGGTACACCTCCGCCTGGCCCTGGTCGTTGCGGGCGAAGCCACCCATGCCGACGATGTGCCCCTCGTACTCGGCGACCACGAAGGCGTCGAACTCGCCGGGGATGTCGGCCAGGTCGGAGAAGGCCGCTGGCGCCTCGGCCGCCGGGGGCAGCGCGAGGGGCCGGTCAGGGTCGGCCGTCGCGCCGATGTTCGGCAGGGTGCTCAGGGTCCACAGCACCGGGGCGTCAGCGGCCCGGAAGTCACGCACGATCACCATGGGCACGGATGCTGCCAGGGGCGGCCATCCACCGCCATGAAATAAAAAGCGCCCCGGCCGGGAGTCCCGGCCGGGGCGTGTGCAGCGTGGTGCTAGTCGTCGTTCAGGATCGTGCCGACCGCGATCATCCGGTCGTAGCGCAGCCGCAGGTCACCGACCACGATGGCCAGCATCCACTCGTCAGCCTCCTTGCGCTTGTCGCCCTTCACGTTCACGGTGAAGGTCAGCGAGGTCGCGCCGGCCGTGAGCGTCGAGCAGCTCAGGAGGCTCTGGTGGTCCGAGCCCCACGAGGTCGTGCCGTCGACGAACACGGCGCAGACCGTCATGTCCTCCGACACCGGCCGGGACACCGAGGTGGTGAAGGTCAGCTTCGAGGTACCGGAGTTGCCCTCCAGCACCGAGGCGTCCCCAGTGGACAGCCGCGCCCGGGAGCCGAACGTCGCCACCTGCGGGTCGTGGTCACTGACGCCCCGGATGCCGTCTCCGTCGAACTCGGCCGGGTAGTCGGCGTTCACGTGCGCCGCCCGCATCCGGACCAGGTCCGAGTAGAGCGAGGGGGTGACGAAGATGTGGTCCAGCGTCTGCGCCTGGCCCTGGAAGACATAGGAGTACGCCGAGGCGGGGTTCTCCGCCGCCAGCACGTCCCACAGGTTCTTCATGCCGGCGTCGTACAGCGGGGCGAGCTGGTCGGTGACCGCGCCCGGTACCGGGTCGTCCGGCCGCGGGAACACGTTCAGGTCACCGCCGTAGAGCACACGGGCACCCGGGTCGGACGCCTGGATCGCCTTGACGATCTGCGCGCCGTACCTGGCCTGCTCCCGCCGCTGGCCCACCCGGCCGTCCGGAGTGGACGAGAAGTGGTTGGCGACGGCCCACAGCTGGAAGGTCTCCGACTCGCCCGGCACGGCGGCGACCGTGAACCGGCCGACCTGCGGGGCGCGGGTGTAGACGTTGTTGCCGTCCTTGCCCGTCGAGGTGTCCACGTCGGCCGGGAGGACGGCGTTCAGCGACTTCGGGTTGGAGACCTGCGCGTTGAACGGCAGCGCCTCCGCGCGGTACTCGACGCCCGGGGTCGCGGTCAGCACGCTGGCCGGGGCGGACAGCGAGAGCCGGTCGGTCCGGTACAGGAACGCGGCGACGATGCCTCGCGCGTCCGCGCCGTCCCGGTCGTAGGCCGTGTCGTACGCCGGGCCGCCGTTGGCCGCGATGGCCAGCGCCAGCTCCTGGAGCCCGTCGGCCTTGCCGTCGGCGTTGTCGGTGGTACCGCAGACCAGAGCGCCGTTCGCGACGGTGCAGATGTCCTGGTCCTCGGCCTCCTCGATCAGCAGGAGGTCCGGCGAGTGCAGGTCACCGATGATCTGCTTGGCGATCGACTGGAGGTGCGCGTCGTACTCGGCCTGCGTGGCCGGCACGTAGTCGAACGGCGGCCGGACACCCGGGCAGCCGGTGTTGCCGGTGAAGTCGCAGCCGTCGAACGGGTCGTCGCGGAAGTCGTACAGGTTCTCCACGTTGTACGTCGACACCGCGAACTGCTCGCTGCGGTTGGTTGCCACCACCGGGTGGTTGGCGGCCGGGTCGGTACCTGCGGTGAAGGCCGCAGCCTCCGCCTGCACGCCGTACTTCTCGAAGCTGTAGGAGATCGCGCCGAGCGCGTCGCCGTCGAGCAGGTCGAACGTGCGCGCCGGGGCGAGCAGCTCGTTCACGTTGCCGGACTTGGCCTTCACGCCCGTCGTGCCGAGCATGATGCGCTGGCCGTTGCCGTCGTCGAAGCCCTGGGACGGGTCGTTGTCCAGCGCGTGCGTGTCGCGGAAGACGCGGCGCGCGTACGGGTCGGTCCGGGTCGCGAGCGGGTCGGACTTGTCGACCAGCCAGATCTCGGAGTCGGCCGTCGAGCCGAACACGTCACGGCCGGCGGTGACGACGCTGCCGCCGCGTACCCGCATGCGGGCGCCCTCGTGCCGCTCCCAGAACCGGTACGCCGCGTCGAGGTCGGCCGGCGGCACCGTGTCGGAGATCGCGACGACGTTGTTGACGTCGAGCCCGCTCTCGATGACCCGCACGAGCGAGGCACCCGACAGCTGCGTCATGTTGAAGTACTCGGACACGCGGGCCCGGACGACGACCTCGTCGCCGACCTTCGGCTCGTAGCCGCCGATCAGGGTGGTGAAGCCGCCCATGAAGACGAAGATGCCGTCGGAGCTGTCAGCGTTGCCGTCGGTGTTGCCGAGACGGCTCTGGAGGTAGAAGCCGTACTGGTTCGCGCCGGCGCTGGTCTTGGCCAGCGACTTCTGCGTGATGACGCCCCGCACCTCGTGCAGCGTCGAGCTGGTGCCGTTGCCGGAGGCCGGAGCCAGCGGCGAGCGGTCGGTCTTGCCTGCCTCGGCGTCGGTGGTCGCGCCCTGCACCTCGCCGACGGTGAGCACCGTGGTCACCTGGAGCGTGAGGCCGCAGGTAGCGGTGGTGCCGTCGTCGTCGGTGGTCGTGACGGTCACCGGGTACGAGCCGGCGGTGAGGGTCGCGTCCACGGCGATCGTCGCGGTGGCCACGCCGCCGTCAGCCGTCGCCGGAGTGAACGCCGACCGGGTCACACCGGCCGGGCCGGTCACGGCGAGGTCGACGATGGTGTCGTCGGCGTCGGTCGCCGACACGTCCCGCGTCGCGGCGGAACCCTGCGGCGTGACGATCGGGCCGCCACACGTCAGCACGGCCGGCAGGTCGCCGCCGCCCGTCGCGTGCGAACCGAGGCCGTCGAAGGTGTCGGCGGCGAAGCCGGACCACTGCGCCGCCGGGTCGAAGGCGTCGGCCGGGTCGGTGTCGGGGAACGCCGTCCGGCGGAGCGTGTTGTCGGCGGTGCTGGTCAGGCCGGTACCCCACTCGGTACCGGGGTCGGTGCCCACCTGGCCGATCGAGTCGACGACCGCGCCGCCCTTGCGGAGCACGATCGCGTCGTCGCCGTTGTAGAAGCTCGCGCTGCTGGTCTGGTCGGCCTGCGCGAGGATCGCGGCGGCCGCCGAGGCGTGCGCGAGGACGAACACGTCACCGGAGGCGACCGAGCCGGTCAGGTTGACGGTGGCACCGGGGGTGACGGCACCGTTGAAGTACATCTGGATGCTGTACCCGGCGAGGTCGATCGCCGAGCCGGTGCCGTTGTAGAGCTCGATCGCCTTGTTGTTCGACGAGCCTTCGACGTACTCCGAGATGATGAGGTCAGCCGGGGCGGCTGCGGCTGGCGCCGCGAGCCCGAGCAGCGACGACGCTGCGGTGACGAGTACGGTCACCGCGCCGAGGGGGCGGCGCAGGCGCATGGATGGTCCTCCACAGTGTGGACACGGTAGACCTCCCGGACGGTAGAGCATTGCTCTCGCCGACGCCAACCCCTGCGGATGTCCGACAGTTGAAGACTGGGTGCGGGCTGGGAAATCCCAGCTCAGAGCCCGGGTGCGGCCGGTCGGAGGCCCTGGGAGCGCGAGGGCCGGGCAGCAGGGGTGGCGGCTGGACCCCGTACTCCCAAATCTGGCCAGACCTGGGCAGAGGCCGCACGCGCGGCAGCAAGCCGGAACGTGGCGCGGCGATTGCGCTCAGCGAGCACGGCCGCGAGATACGCCCAGCCCGGCGTGCCCGGCGGCGGAGCTGGCGTCGTGCAGGCGACGACCTCCATGGCCAGCGCGATGCCGATCCGGCTGCGGGCGGGCTCACGCAGCCCCCGGTTACGGGCCAGGTAGTGACGGCAGGCCAGCGCCAGGTCGGCAGGCAGGCCCGAGATGTCGAGCGTGCGCGCCCAGCCAGCCAGGTGCGGCGGCATCGGCGGCACCCAGCCCCACGTGGCCGGCTCGCGGTCGTGGATGACGATCGTGCCGGCCGTCAGGTCACCGATCCGCTTGCCGCGCGGGCTGACCAGCAGCACCGCCAGGCTCGCCAGCCAGGTCAGCGGCGGCAGGCCCGGCCATTCCGCCGCGACGCCGACGAGTGTGCGGGTCAGCGCGTGCCGGAAGGCGATCGGCCCGCCGTCGTCCCTGACGACGCGCAGCCCGACAGCGAGCTTGCCGACCGACCGGCCCCTGGTGATCAGGAGCATCGCGACCGGATAGACCACCAGCACGATCACGGCCAGCACGATGAACGAGCCGGCGACCACCGGCCTGCTCGCCTCCTGGAACGCCACCAGGATGGTCAGCACGCCGAGCAGGGCCAGCACACTCTGGATCACCACGTCGAGCACCTGGGCGAGCACCCGCGAGCCGATCCGGGCAATCCGGACGTCCAGCTCGACCGCCTCGCCGCTGACCAGTCTCTCCTGCACGGGTGCACGCTACCCTGTCGGCGTGGATCTCGATGCCTACGTCGCTGAGCACCGTGGTGAATGGAGCCGGCTGGAACGGCTGGCCACCCGGCGCCGGCTCAGCGCCGCCGAGGTCGACGAACTGGTCGCCCTCTACCAGCGGACCACCACCCACCTGTCGGTGATCCGCAGCCGCACCCCCGACCCGGCGCTGATCTCCCGGCTGTCCCGGATCGTGCTGGAGGCGCGCGGCGCGCTCACGCCAACCCGCAAGTTCTCCTGGCCGGAAGCTGGCCGGTTCTTCACCGTGACCTTCCCGGTCGCGGCCTACAAGGCCCGGTGGTGGTGGCTCGCCGTCTCCCTCGTCTTCACCGGCCTGGCGCTGGCGATGATGTACTACGTCGCGGCCCACCCGGAGGTCCAGCAGGCCTTCATGTCGGAGTCGGGCGCGGACAAGCTGGTCAACCACGACTTCGAGTCGTACTACTCCGAGCACGCCGCCCAGGACTTCGCCTTCCGGGTGTGGACGAACAACGCCTGGATCGCGGCGGTGTCCCTCGCGGCCGGGGTACTGATCGTCCCGGTCGTCTACGTCCTGTTCCAGAACCTGGTCGGCATCGGTACCGTCGGCGGCATCATGATCGGGCACGGCCGGGCCGACCTGTTCTTCGGCCTGATCGCCCCGCACGGGCTCCTCGAACTGACCGCCGTGTTCCTCGCGGCGGGCGTCGGCCTGCGCATCGGCTGGGCGTGGATCGCCCCCGGTACGGGCCGCACTCGAGCGGGAGCCCTCGCCGAGGCCGCCCGCTCCGGCGTGACCGTCGCGCTGGGACTCGTTCTCGTCCTGTTCGTCAGCGCGCTCGTCGAGGCGTTCGTGACCCCGTCGCCCTTCCCGACCGCCGTCCGCATCCTGATCGGCTTCGTGGTCTGGGCGGCGTTCCTCGCGTATGTCCTCGTTCTCGGCGCGCGGGGTGCGGCGGCGGGAGAGACGGGCGACGTGCTTGCGGAGTCCCGGTCAGCGGAGGACGTCCTGGTGTAGTTCTGGTATGAGAAAGCGCCCCCGGGGACTCGAGTCCCCGGGGGCGCTTCACTTGTGGTGCTTAGAACATCGCACTGATCCAATGCCACTTCGCGGCCTGCCAGACAGTCTTCGGGTCGCGATACCCGCTGGCTGCGTCGGGGCTGATCATCAGCATCCGCCAGTCGACGGAGACCATGTCCTTCTGGTCGGCATGCAGCAGAACGAGGTCGTCACGGCCGGCCTTCGCGCTGTACCTGCCGGCAGCCATCTGCTCCGTGCCTTTGCTCCAGACCGGGGCGTCCCAGATCGTGCCCAGGCTGGACAGCGGGCCAGCCGGACCGTCACCCAGCGAGAACGTGGTGACGTGCCCGTTGCCATAGTCGTAGAACAGCGCCAGGTCGGAGTTCTTCGCGCCGGCGAAGTTGCCGGTCTGGACGAACTTGGTGCCACCACCCCAGTAAGGGGCGTTCCACCGCTGATTCAGCCGACCCTGACCGTCCAGAGTGAACACTGCGACGTGGCTGCCCCCGTAGTGGTAGAACAGCGCGAGTTCTGCCTTGCCGTCGCCGTCGTAGTCACCGGCCGACACCGACTTCGTGCCGCCACCCCAGAGCGGGGCATCCCACATCCACAGCAGGCCGTGGAACGAACCGTCACCTTTGGCGATCGCCTTGAAGACACCGATGTGCGTGCTGTCGTACTGGTAGAACAGGGCCAGGTCACTGCGACCGTCGCCGTCGAAGTCCCCGGAGGACACGAACTTCGTGCCACTCCCCCACTGCGGAGCCTCCCACTGAAGCTTGGGCTTGTCGAAAGTGCCGGTGGCGGTGTTGAAAGTCAGGGTGTAGAACCCGACGTAGCCGAGGTTCTCGTCGCGCAGGATGCCCAGCTCGGCCCGGCCGTCACCGTTGTAGTCACCGGCGGTGAAGTGCTTCATGCCGGGGCTCCACGAGAAGTGGGGGTCCCAGGCGGTCACCGGCTCCGCAAGGCCGCCTTCTTTGCCCATGCGCAGGTCAAATCCGCTGGTCACGACATCGTCGTATCCGTCGCCGTTGAAGTCCGCCCGGACATCGCTGTTGTCGGCCACCTGAGACGGCGAGACAGCCCGAGCCGTAGGGACATACCTCTCCAGCGGGGTAGCCGCGTACGGACCCGAGCCATCAACGACGAAGCTCGCCGTGACCATGATCTCGCCTGGCGCCTCGTACCTGTGTGCCGAGGCCTGCACGACACCCTCGTTGGCCTTGCCGGACACCAGGGCCGGCAAGTAGACGGAGGTCGTCGTTGTCTCGCCGTCGCCCCAGTCGAAAGTCGCCAGCAGCTTGACGCCGCCCTGCGGCACCGAGTACCGCGCCGAGGCCGTGAACGTCAGCCGATCCGGCGTCTCAACCTGGTTGAGGCTGAGCTCGGAAAATGTTGCGAGCCCGTCGGCTGGTGCCGCGTGAGCCGCCGACGGCACGAGTACCGCCGCCAATAGCGTGGCCGCGACCACCGATCTGATTGCCTTCATGACATGCCCCCGTAAAGATGAGATTTTCGCGGTCAGGGTTCACAGCGCCCTAGAACATCCGGTTGATCCACGGCTGCGGCTTGGCCTGCCACCTCGACGTCGGCGAGCCGTGGCCGCCGTTCGCCTCCGGGCTGATCGTGAACAACGTCCAGTTCGCTGGGCTGGGATCCGTCCGGCCGCCGTAGTTGTAGAGCAGGGCGAGGTCGTCACGCCCGGTCTTCGTCGTGTACCGGCCGGCGGCCAGGAACTCCGTGCCCCGGCCCCAGCGCGGCCCGTCCCAGATCGTGCCCAGGCTCGACAGCCCGCCGGTCAGCTTGAACGCGGTCACGTGACCGTCGCCGTAGTCGTAGAACAACGCCAGATCGGTCTTCTTCGCGTCGGTGAAGTTACCCGCCTGCACGAACTTGGTACCACCACCCCAGTACGGCGCGTTCCACCGCTGGGCGACTGCGCCATTGTCCACAGTGAACACCGAAACGTGGCTGCCACCGTAGGAGTAGAACAAGGCCAGCTCGGAGTTACCGTCGCCGTCGAAGTCACCCGATGACACCGAAGTCGTGCCGCCGCCCCAGTTCGGGGCGTTCCACTGCTGATCGAAGCCACCCAGCGAGCCGTCCGCGCTGCCCTTCAACGTGAACACGCCAACGTGGCTGCCGCTGTACTGGTAGAACATCGCGATGTCCGTCTTGCCGTCACCGTTGAAGTCACCGGAGGACAGGAACTTCGTGCCGGTACCCCACTGCGGGGCCTGCCAGCGCAGCACAGCGCCGTTCTTCCCGTCGTCCTTCTTGCCGAACCGGTAGATGTCGTCGTACTTGAGCGTGTAGAAGCTGACCGCCCCGGAACCCGACTCGACGAACACTCCCAACTCGGCCCGGCCATCGCCGTCGTAGTCACCGGCGGTCAGGAACTTGATGCCTCTCGCCAGTGCGGCGTCGACGCCCAGGCTCCGGTAAGTACTGGCCGGCTCGAACCTGCCCTCCTTGCCGAGTTGCACGTTGAGCGTGTAGTCGCCCATCCCGTAGGTCCAGTCGGGGCCCCACGTGACGAGGTCGTCGTAGCCGTCACCGTTGAAGTCGGCACGAAGGCGGCTGGTCCCGGTGCTGGCCTCGACCTGGCTACCGGGAACGGCGAGGGGCAGGCCGTCGTTCAGGACGGCCGAGTACACGGTGCCGGAGCCCTCGATGGTGTAGCTGATCTTCACGAGGTACTGGCCAGGCTTGGCGTACCGGTGAAGCGCGTTCGGCAGCCAGCCCTCATTGGCACTCCAGTAGGACCCGCCGGAGAGCTTGACGTCGTACACGGTCTTCTGCGGCAGCATGACGGAAACCGTGGAGGTTTCGCCATCGCCCCAGTGGTAGGTCCCGGTCAGCTTGGAGCCGCCCCAGTTCACGCCAAATTTGACCGACTTCAGTTCTACGGTCATCGGCTCACCGTTGACCAGGCTCAGCTGCCCGTGAGCCGGGTTCTTCGCGGTCGGCACCAGTTCGGTGGCACCCCGGTCGTGGCCGGCCGCATGGCCGCCGGACTTTCCAGGGAACTTGATGCGACTGTTGCCGTGAATATCCGTGGTCAGCGCGCCAGGAACCGCAGGATCCGCGGAGTCGACGAGCGCCTCGTCCATCTCCCTCCACGCGCCGACATAGTCGGCGGCACCCTGGTCCGTCGCCTGCTGGAACTCGGCAAGCTTCTTGTAAGCCCTGCCCGCCCAGGAGTACAAGACGTCCCATTCGGAGCCATGACTGTAGAGGGCGTTGTGATGCGCCTTGGTGCTCGGCGCGCTGACCTGATCGACCACTACCTGGGCATCCCACGAGGAAGAACTCACGTAGTTGTTGACGATGACGGTGTCGGCCGCGTTGGCGACGCCGATCGCCTTCCCGGTGTCGATCGTGTTCCCTGTGATCGCCGTGCGAGCCGCCCCGTCCACGGTCACTGGGCGCGCATCGTCGGAAAAATAGCTCTGTAGCAGGCGGTTGGTCGAGATCACGACGTCGGCGGCACCTCCGCCGACGCGCACGCCACGCTGGAGAGTGCTGCGCTGGATCGTGATCCGGCTGGCATCCTCGATCGCGAGCGGATGCCGGAAGGATGCTTGATCGACCATGACACCGGCTGCCCCGGTGAACACGATCCCAGGCCCCGGAATCTGGCCATCGAACGTGATTCCCCTGAAGTGGATGTCGTGTGCGCCACGAGCGAAGGTGACGCTCAGCCCCTCGGCTGCCGACAGGATGACCGAGCCAGCTGCGGCAGCCGGTTCCTTTTCCAGGACGACAGGCGCATCAGCCGTGCCTGAGCGGGACAGTGTGACCTTGCCGCTGTGGGTACCTGCCGCGAGCCGGATCGTCTGGCCCGGCTCCACCACGTCCGCCGCTGCCTGGAGGCCGCAGAAGGGCTTTTCCTTCGTACCGTTGCCGCCTGGCGCGCAGCCCTGCTCCGGCGACACATACAGCACCTGCGTGCCGGCCGGTGCCGCGCTCGCGACTGCCGGAACGGCGAGGGTCGCGCCGCCCAGCAGGGCAGCCACCACCGCGAAACTGAGTACCTTCATCGTGCCCCCGTGTTGACTCACAAATCGAGCCACCATAGAAGACCAGGTCAAACCCCTTTTTGACCTTGGTACCCATCGTGAGCCCGCTCTCAGCCGCATCCTCACACCGGGGACGAAACGGCCCGGATCCCCCACGGGACCCGGGCCGGTCGTACTACTGCCGGCTAGAACATCCGGCTGATCCACGGTGCCGGAGTGGCCTGCCACTTCCAGGCCGGCTCCTCAGCACACACGAGCTAGGCGAACAGCCCCTCGCCCCAGTAACCCTTGTCGTCCTTCACGCCCGGCGGGCAGGCGAACACCGCGCTGGACACGTGCTTGATGTACTCGTTCAGCACGTCCTTCTGCCCGAGTGCCCGCTGGATCGGCACGAACTGCTTGCGCGGGTCCCGCTGGTAGGCGATGAAGAACAGCCCGGCGTCGAGCCGCCCGAGCTTGTCGGAGCCGTCGACGTAGTTGTACCCGCGCCGCAGCAGCATCGCCCCGCCGTGCGAGTCGGGGTGCGCGAGGCGGATGTGCGCCTCGACCGCGATGTCTTCCTTCTTCAGGTCCGGCTCGTCGAACTCTTCCTTCTGGCCGAGCGGCGCGCCGTTGCCCTTGTGCCGGCCCATGATCTGTTCCTGCTCGTCGAGCGAGGTGCGGTCCCACGTCTCGATGTGCATCCGGATCTTGCGGGTGACCACATAGGACCCGCCGGCCATCCAGGCCTGGCCGTCGCCGGGCTGCGCCCACAGCTGGGTGCTGACGGCCTTGTCCTCGGCCTTCAGGTTGCGGGTGCCGTCCTTGAAGCCCATCAGGTTGCGGGGCGTCTCCTGCTCGCGCGAGGTGGAGGACGTGCGGCCGAATCCGAGCTGCGACCAGCGCATCGTGACCTTGCCGAAGCCGATCCTGGCCAGGTTACGGATGGCGTGCACCGCGACCTGCGGGTCGTAGGCGCAGGCCTGGACGCAGATGTCGCCGCCGGAGATGGCGGCGTCGATCGCGTCGCCCGGCAGGTGCGGGATGTCCTCCAGCGCGGCCGGCTTCCTACCGGCCAGGCCGAACCGGCCCTCGGCGAACATGCCCGGCCCGAAGCCGATGGTCAGGGTCAGGCCGGAGGCCGGCAGGCCCAGCGCCTCGCCGGTGTCGTCCGGCGGGGCCTCGCCCCGGCCGCCGGTCGCGCCGAGCGGGCCGGCGTCGCGGCCGGCCGTCATCCGGGCCGCTGCCTTGGTCCACTCCTTGAGCAGCCAGATCACGTCCTCGCGCTTCTTCGTGGTCACGTCGAAGGCCGCGAAGTGCAGCCGGTCCTGTGCCGGGGTGACGATGCCGGCCTGGTGCTCGCCGTAGAACGGCACGGCCTGGTCGATCGACGGCCCGGCGGCGGCCGGCTTGGTCTCGCCGAGGAACTGGGCGCCGGCCACGCCAGCGGCCACCCCGGCCACGCCCGCAGCGCCGGCCCCGAGCAGTGCCCGCCTGCTCGTACCGCCCTTGCTGGCCTCGTCCGTCATTTGACCACCACTCCAGCCACCTTGCTCACCGGCTCACCGAGGGCGTTGATCGCGTCGGACAGGGCCTTCAGGTCGGCCTGGGACAGTTCGTTGTGGAACTTCCAGCCATCGCCCTTGCGGTGCTTGTCCAGCTCGGCCTGGGCCGCCGCGAACTGCTCGTCGAGGGTCTTGGCCAGGACCGGGTCCTTCTCGTCGAGTACCGGGCGGAGCGCGGCGATCGCGGCCTTGGAGCCTTCGAGGTTGGCGGCGAAGTCCCACAGGTCGGTGTGCGAGTACCGGTCCTCCTCACCCGTGATCTTGCCGGTGGCGACCTCGTCCAGGAGTTCCTTGGCGCCGTTGGCGAGCTGGAGCGGGGACAGCTTCTCGCTGTTGGCCTTCTCGACGATCAGCTTCACGTCGGCGAGGAGCTTGTCGGCGGTCGGCCCGGACTTCGAGATGTCCTTGGTCTCCCACAGGTCCTTCTCCAGCTTGTGGAAGCCGGTGAACTCCTGGCCCGGTTCCAGCGAGTCCTCGCGGCCGTCGATCGCCGGGTCGAGGTCGCCGAAGATCTCGGCCACCGGCTCGATCCGCTCCCAGTACGTGCGGGCCACCGGGAAGAGTGCCTTGGCTTTCTCCGCGTCGCCGGCCTTGACCGCCGTCACGAACTCTGTGGTCTTGTCGATCAGCGCGGCGGTCTGGCTCTTCACGTACCGCTGGTAGCTCTCGGTCGCCGCCGCCAGCTTCGCGTCGTTGGTCAGCGGCTTGGACTCGCCGCTCACCTTGAGGCTGCTGCGGATGCCCTTGCCGATCATGCCGGGCTTGCACGCCGTCTCGTACGTGCCGGCCGGCAGCTCGACGATCAGGTCACGGGTCAGCCCCGGCGCGATGTTCTCGACCTCGCCCACCACCCGGTCACCGGTCGCGAACACGTAGAACTCGGTGACCTTCTTGCCGGCGTTCTTCACCGCGAAGGTGTGCGTGCCCGCCGCCAGGTCCAGCTTGGCGACCTTGCACTCGGTGTCGGTGGCGGCAATCGCGATCTTGCCATCACCCTTGGCGGCAGGCTTGTCCTCCGAGGTGCAGCCCGCCAGGGCTCCGGTGCCGGCGGCGACGAGGGCCGCCAGGCCCAGGACGGTCAAACGCTTCACGAGCTGGCTCCTTGGGGTGTGGTGCGCGGCGCGGGCCAGCAGAAGTAGGCCAGCACGGGGACGAGATATGCCGCCCAGGCCGCCATCTCGACGACGGTCGGCTGCGCGGTCAGGTTGAACAGGCCCTCGATCAGGGCCGCATACCAGGAGGCTGGGTCGTACCAGCCGCTGAGGTCGAAGGCGTGGTCGTTCAGGCCGCCGAGGACTCCGGCCTCCTGGAAGTCGTGCATGCCGTACTTGAGGATGCCGGCCGCGACGAAGACCAGCAGGACGCCGGTCCACTGGAAGAACCTGCCGAGGTTGATCCGCACCGCGGCGCGGTACAGGAGGAAGCCCAGGACCACGGAGGTCAGCAGGCCGGCGATGATGCCCGTCAGCGGCCCGGCCTCGTCGCCAGCGCCGCGAGCCGCGGCGATGAAGAACAGCGCGGTCTCCAGCCCCTCGCGGGCGACGGACAGGAAGGCCATCGTCACGACCGCGAAGGTGCCGAGCTTCAGCGCCTCGTCCAGCCTGGCGTGCAGCTCGCCCTTGATGCTCCGGGCGGTGCGCCGCATCCAGAAGATCATCCAGGTGACGAAGCCGACGGCGACGACCGAGGTCACCGCCTCGAAGAGCTCCCGGTCAGAGCCAAGGGCGATCTTCGCGTACTCCAGCGAGGCGCCCGCCACGACCGACAGCACGACGGCGGCGCCGACCCCGGCCCAGATCAGCGGGAGCTTGTCCCGGCGGCCGGCCTTCACCAGGTACGCGACCAGAATGCTCACCACGAGCACACCTTCGAGCCCCTCCCGGAGGCCGATCAGGTAACTCGGCAGGATCGCATTCACCAGCATCTCCATATGGCTAGGCACGCCTTACTAAGGGCAGCCACACCTTAGCCCCCGGCTCCGGGACAGGAAAAGGGGGTCGCACCCTTATGGCGCGACCCCCTTACGCAGCCTTAATGGCAAGCGGTGTTGCCGGAATCACTGAACGTCCGGCCAGCTTCCGGGACGAACTCCCAATCGAAGCTGTTCGAGTGCAGCGTCAGCTTGAGTACCCCATAGGTGGTCGAGTTGCGCACCT
Source organism: Longispora albida DSM 44784 (assembly GCF_000379825.1). Taxonomy (GTDB): domain Bacteria; phylum Actinomycetota; class Actinomycetes; order Mycobacteriales; family Micromonosporaceae; genus Longispora; species Longispora albida. Next base: position 683,633 of record NZ_KB903813.1, on the reverse strand, counting down.
CGCTGTTGGGCTGGATCGTGCCGAAGCCGTAGTGACTCGCGCCGCCCGTGCCGACCACGAAGCTCCGGATGCCCCGGGCCGTGTCGAGCTGGCCGCCCGGGTTCTGCGGGGCGAAGCGCTCGTACTGGTGGTTGTGCCCGGTCAGGATCACGTCGGCGTTGTGGTCGTACAGCGCCTGCGTGATCGGGCGCATCGCGGTTTTCGGGCCGTGGCTCGCGCCGGACGTCCACAGTGGCTGATGCCAGATCGCCGCGGTACACGGCCTGGTGCTCGCGGCCAGGTCGGCGCGCAGCCATCGCTCCTGAGCCGAGCCGGCCTGGCAGCCGCCGATCGCCGAGCAGTTCGAGTTGATGACGACGATGTGCCAGTTGCCGAGGTTGTAGGAGTAGTAACCCTTCGACGGGTCGCCGGCGCTCGCTCCGAAGTAGCCGTAGTACCCGGTCGCGCCACTCGTGTTGTAGTCGTGGTTGCCCGGCGCGGGGCGGGTCCTGGCCTTGTGCCGGCCCCAGCTCGGGCCGTAGCAGTTGCTGAACTCCGTGCTCGTGCCGTTGGTGTACACGTTGTCGCCAGCCGTGAACACGGTGCCCGGGATGCCGTCGAGCAGGTCGGCGGTCGCCTCGTCACCGGCCCCGCCGCACGTGGCGATGTCACCGGCGCCGACCAGCACCGGGTCACCGGGCGCCGGTGCCGTGCCGGTCGTGATCACGAGCTGCGGGGCGGTCGCGCCGGTCTCCCGCGAGTCGTAGTAAGCGCCGTCGGTGCTCGCGGACGTCGCGCCGAAGCTGAACGTGCCGTTGCCCCGCACGACCGAGCCGACGTTGATCTCGTACCAGGTGTTGCGCGACACCGAGCCGAGCGAGCCGACCGTGGCCCCGTCGATCGCCGGCTGGGCGTTCCACGTCACGCCACTCTCCGACCAGGACGTGTTCGTCATGGCCTTGAAGGTGCCGCCGGTGCCGGAGCCACCGTTGCTGATGTCGTCCACGTGGATGCGGAGCCTGGCCCCGGTCACCGGCTGGGTCAGGCCGGACACCGAGAACTTGACGAACACCCGCCGGACCGGCGAGTTGTCCACGCTCAGCTGCCCGGCCGTGCCGTAGTTGGCGGCCGGGGCGTCGTTGGACACGTACGTGTCGGCGGAAGAGGTGAACGTGGCCGTCGCGGCCGCTGCGGGCAGCTCCGCGACCGCCAGGCCGGCGGCGGCCAGTGCCACCACCGCGACGGTACCGAGGAGGGTTCTACGCATAGCCGTCAGGCTATGACTCCCATCGGCTCCTATCAGGCGTTTCCCGCGAAAGGCAGATGAAAACGGGCCACCCTCCACGTCAGAGGATGGCCCGCCTTCACAGAACGCCTAGTACCGGTAGTGCTCCGGCTTGTACGGGCCCTCGACCGGCACGCCCAGGTACTCGGCCTGCGGCTTGGTCAGCTCGGTCAGCTTCACGCCGAGCGCGGCCAGGTGCAGCCGGGCGACCTTCTCGTCGAGCTGCTTCGACAGGGTGTAGACCCCGATCGGGTACTCGTCGGTCTTCGTGAACAGCTCGATCTGCGCGATCGTCTGGTTCGCGAAGGAGTTGGACATGACGAAGCTCGGGTGCCCGGTCGCGTTGCCCAGGTTGAGCAGCCGGCCCTCGGACAGCACGATGATCTTCTTGCCGTCCGTGAAGGTCCAGGTGTGCACCTGCGGCTTGACCTCGTCCTTGACGACGCCCGGCACCTTGGCCAGGCCGGCCATGTCGATCTCGTTGTCGAAGTGGCCGATGTTGCCGACGATCGCCTGGTGCTTCATCCTCGTCATGTGCTCGGCGGTGATCACGTCGAAGCAGCCGGTCGTGGTGATGAAGATGTCGGCGGTCTCGACGACGTCCTCCAGCACGGTGACCTGGAAGCCGTCCATCGCGGCCTGGAGCGCGCAGATCGGGTCGACCTCGGTCACGATGACCCGGGCGCCCTGGCCGCGCAGCGACTCGGCGCAGCCCTTGCCCACGTCGCCGTACCCGCAGACGACGGCGACCTTGCCGCCGATCAGCACGTCGGTCGCCCGGTTCAGCCCGTCGATCAGCGAGTGGCGGCAGCCGTACTTGTTGTCGAACTTCGACTTGGTCACCGAGTCGTTGACGTTGATCGCCGGGAAGAGCAGCGAGCCGGTCTTCTGCATCTCGTACAGCCGGTGGACGCCGGTGGTGGTCTCCTCGGTCACGCCCTTGATCGCGGCCGCGATCGTCGTCCACTTCTTCGGGTCGCTCGCGAGCGTCCGCCGCAGCACGTCGAGGATGACCCGGTACTCCTCGGAGTCGCTGTCAGCGGTGGCCGGCACCGCGCCGGCCGCCTCGAACTCGACGCCCTTGTGGACGAGCAGCGTGGCGTCGCCACCGTCGTCGAGGATCATGTTCGGGCCCTGGCCGCCGGCGAACTCGAAGAGCCGCTCGGTGCACCACCAGTACTCCTCCAGCGTCTCGCCCTTCCAGGCGAACACGGGAACGCCGGCCGGGGCGTCTGCGGTGCCCTCCGGGCCGACCACGACGGCGGCGGCGGCGTGGTCCTGGGTGGAGAAGATGTTGCAGCTCACCCAGCGGACGTCGGCACCGAGCGCCACCAGGGTCTCGATCAGCACTGCGGTCTGCACCGTCATGTGCAGCGAACCAGCGATCCGGGCACCAGCCAGCGGCTGGGAAGCTGCGTACTCGCTGCGGATGGCCATCAGGCCGGGCATCTCGTGCTCGGCGAGCTGGATCTCCTTGCGGCCGAAGGCGGCCAGGGACAGATCGGCGACCTTGTGGTCACCCGGGGCGAGCGTCATCGGATTCTCCTCGTTCGCGCGGCTACGCAGGAGACCCAGCCTACCGGTAGCTGTGGTTGAGCGGTTCGCCCGGGAAGGGGATCGGACGGTCCGGGGCGTTGGCTACGTCCCGCAAAGCCCGGTCCGCCACATTCCGGAGGTATGCCCCGCGTTCGCCGAGGTCCGCGAAGACGTCCAGCTCACCGTCGCCGGCCCAGGTGAAGTAGTCCCGCACGGGCCAGTCCGACCGGGGCTGCTTGAGCGAACCGGCCACCTCCACCGCGTACTCCGTCTCCACCAGCTCACCAGCCGGGGTCTTCCACGTGGTGAAACCGGCGCAGGACACCACCCGGCGGATCTGCCAGCCGGTCTCCTCCGCGACCAGCCGGGCGATGGCCCCGACCATCGACTCGCCCGGATGCGGGAAACCAGTGATCACGTCGAGCGCGCCAGGGAACGCCGGATGATCGGCAAGCCTGCGCTGCAAGAAAGCCCGGCCAGCCGAGACTGCCACCACTCCGACCAGCAACGGCCGCGCCGTACCCTGCCGGAGATCGGGCAGCGGCACGCCGGGCTCGATCCAGAAGCCATCACGCACGGGTGAACCGTAGCTCGCTGAGCGCTGCGATGCCGCAAGCCCCGCGTGCCCTTTCGGACCACATCCCCGGCCACAACCCCGACGCGCCGGCGAACCACTCCCGCCCGCTGGGCGTGTCGCACTCCGGCACAGGTACAAAATCCAGCTCTTGATCTTGCCCTGGCTCTTGATCTGGCTCTTGATCTGGCTCTTGATCTAACGCGAGGTGGCCCGCTGAGAGCGAGGATGCGAAGGCGCCCAGGTTCCGGCATACCGGTGTTGTATGCCGGGTTCTGGGCAACGCGCGCATCGTCGCTCTCAGCGGGTCGGCACACCAAAGGAATGTGCGGAGCGGCTGGCGTACCAGCCGCTCCGCACTTCCCCCCGGTTTGATTTCCCCGCACGTCCCGAACCCCTCAGTCGTGACGGTGCGTACTTGAATAATCACACCCAGCACGGAGCGGCGTCAAGCACTGTCCTGAAAAAGTCCGTTTCATGATGATGATCAGGTCGTTAGCGACCCGGGAAAGCGCTGCGAGCGCTGGTTACGGGGCGACCGCGCCCTGGAAGAGCTCGCCCTGACCGGTGACCGTGACAGGACCCGTGCCGGCCGGGGCGAAGGCCGCCTCACCGGAACGCAGGAGCAGGCCGCCCGCCGTCACCTCGCCCGCCACGCACAGCAGGATGCGCGGCCCGGAGCCGGGCAGCTGGACGTCCGTGCCGTCGACCTGGGCGTGGCTCAGGGCGAACTCCCGCACCGGCAGCTCCCAGGCCCGCACGCCCGGCGCGAGCGTCACCGGCCGGACCATCGGGTCGAGCAGCGGCTCGTAGTTGAGCACCTCGAGCAGTTCCGGGACGTCCACCCGCTTCGGGGTCAGCCCGCCGCGCAGGGTGTTGTCGCTGGCGGCCAGGATCTCGACGCCGACGCCGCGCAGGTAGCAGTGCAGGTTGCCGGCGGGCATGAAGATCGCCTCGCCCCTGGCCAGGGTCACGTGGTTGAGCAGGAGGGCGACCAGCATGCCCCGGTCACCCGGGTACCGCTTGGCCAGGTCGGCGGCCAGGCTCTGCTGCGGCTCGGCCAGCCCGCCACGCAGCACCTCGTCCACCGTCCCGGCCGGGAAGCCGAAGATCAGGGTGAGCGCGCCGCGCAGGTCACCCGCGCGCAGCGCCGTGACGACCGGCGCGAGTACGGGGACGCCGGCCAGCAGCTCCGCCGTCACCCGGGGGTCGCGGAAGCCGCACAGCGTCTCGAACTCGTCGAGCGCGACGAGCAGCTCCGGCTTGTGCTGGTCGTCGACGTAGTTCACGTTGCCCGCGGCGAACTGGGCCGCGGCGCGGGCCGCGTCCGGGTGCGCCTGGAGGGACAGCGGCTCCTCGGCCGCGAGGACCTTGAGCAGGAACGGCAGCCGCGAGCCGAACTCGGCGGCCACCCGCTCGCCAAGGATCACTGCCGGGTCGGCGGCGATCACCTGGTCGAGCGGGCCGGCTTCCACTGTGGACGGATCAGCGGGATGTGCGCCCAGCCACAGCTCGGCCTCGGCGGCCGGGCTGGGCGAGGAGCGGCGCTGGAGCCTGGCCAGCGCCGTACGCGAACCCCATGCGTAGGGGCGGATCACCCCGGTGAGCCGTTCCACGGTCATGTGCGTCTATGCCTTCCCGGGGGTGGCCGAATAGATGTCCGGTTCGATGTAGATCGCGCGGGCGATGGGTACCGCCGCCCGGATCCTGGCCTCCACGGCGTTGATCCCCGCGGCGATCTGCTCGGCCGAGTCGGCGCGCCTGATGCCGACCTTCACCGCGACCAGCAGCTCCTCCGGACCCACGTGCAGGGTCTTCATGTGGATGATCCGCTCGACCTCGTCGCCGGCCGTGATCGCCTGTTCGATCGCCTTCTGGTGCTCGTCGGTCGCCGACTCGCCGATCAGGAGGCTCTTGGTCTCCACGGCCAGGACCACGGCCACCGCCACGAGCAGCAGGCCGATCGCCCCGGTGCCGATCGCGTCCCAGATCCCGTCGCCGGTGATCAGGGTCATGCTCACGCCGAACAGCGCCAGGACCAGGCCGACCAGGGCCGCGAAGTCCTCCAGCAGGATGACCGGCAGCTCCGGCACCCGGGCCCGCCGGACGAACTCCTTCCAGGAGGCCTTGCCCCGGATCTTGTTCGACTCCAGGATCGCCGTCCGGAACGACAGGCTCTCCAGGATGATGGCGACCGACAGCACCGTCACCGGCACCCACTGCCAGCTGTGGATCCCGTCACGTTCGTGGAACTTGTGGTACGCCTCGTACAGCGCGAACAGGCCGCCGACGCTGAAGAGGACGATCGACACGATGAACGCGTAGATGTAGCGCTCCCGGCCGTAGCCGAAGGGGTGCTGAGGGGTGGCCGCGCGCTGCGACCGCTTGCCTCCGAACAGCAGCAGTACCTGGTTGCCGGAGTCAGCGACCGAGTGGATCGCCTCGGCGAGCATCGACGAGGAGCTGGTCAGCCCCCAGGCGATGAACTTGGTGACGGCGATGCCCAGGTTGGCCGCGAGCGCGGCGACGACGGCCTTGGTGCCGCCTTCCGCGCTCACGCCTTGCTCCCAACCGGTACGGCCAGCGAGAGGGTCATGTAGCCGAGAGCTCCTTCATCTCCGAGACCGCCGGAACGGCCAGCGGGTCGAGTCCATGTGCGAGACCGAGGTAGATCGAGGCGAAGTCCGGCACCGCGACCAGTGAGGCCAGCCGCTCCAGCGGAGAGCCTCCCTCGGCGGTCAGCACCGTACACCGCACGCCACGCCGTTCGGCCAGTGCCACCACCGCGTCGGCCCGGCGCTCGTCGATGACCGGGGTCTCGGAGGCGCCGTCCTCGGTGTCGAGCCCGCCGTCGCGGAGCAGGACGATCCGCAGCCGGGTCGGGTCGGTGTCCTCCGGGACCGGGTCGGCGAAAATGTCCCTTTCCGACTCGGCCAGGTTACCGAACACGCCGTCCAGCAGGCCCACCCGGCCGCGGTTGGCCTCCAGCAGCGAGTCGGCCACCGCCGGGTACCTGGCGTTGGCGGCCAGCACGTCGGCGAACCGGCGCGCGCCGGCCGTGGCCAGGGCGGAGGAGCCCCAGATGATCGGCACCGAGTTGGCCAGGTCCAGCGCGAGCGACTTGGCCGGATTGGTGAACGACTCGGCGCTCGGCCGGTTGCGCTCGGCCTCCATGTCGAGCCGGGCAGCCGTCTCGGCGAAGTCGGCCTCCGCCAGCCTGACCAGGCCCAGCGCCCGGCCGGCCAGCAGCACGGGCACCGTCAGCGCCCACAGGCTGACCATCGCGGGGCCACGGCGCGGTACGGGGATGAACGGTGCCCTGGCCCGCTCCGCGACAGCCTGGAGCTCGCTGTCCGGCGCGCCGACCGCGACGAGCCGGGCCCCTCGCCGGGCAGCCGCGTCGGCTGCGGCCAGCGCCTCGGGACTCCGGCCGGACGCGGACACCGCGATCACGACGTCGGCGGCGTTCATCCAGCCGGGCGCGCCACCGTGGGAGAGGATCGGCACGGGACAGCGCGGGCCGGCCACTGTGGACAGCACGTCGCAGGTACGGGCGGCGGTGCCGACTCCGGCCACCACGACGGTACGCGGGCGGCCTTCCTCGGCGAGCCCGCTCAGGTCGACGTCGTTGGCGAGGGCCGACACCTCACGGAGCTGGGCTCCGGCGCCGGCGACCGCGCGCAGGATGCCGCTGTGGTCGGCTGCGGCCAGGGCCTCGGCGTCGTCCAGCAGCGCCTCGTCGACGTGCCGGTGGCCGCGGATGCCAGCCGTGCCGTCGAGCGGGTTCACGACCGCTCCGCGTCACCGGAGGCGGGCAGGGTCGCCTCGTCGAGCAGCAGGACGGGGATGCCGTCCCGGATGGGGAAGATCCGGCCGCACTCGGTGCAGGTCAGCGTCCCGGCGGCCGCGTCGTGGCTGAGCGGGGCGTGGTGGGTGTCCGGGCAGGCGAGGATCTCGAGCAACTGGGCGTCGATCGTCATTGCTGGGCTCCTTAAGCTGCTTTCGGGGACTAACCGCGGATGCCTGGTCGGGACTAACCGCGAATGATGGCCAGGGCCTCGTCGCGGACCTCGGCCATCCGTTCGGCCGTCGGTGCTTCGACGTTCAGCCGCAGGAGCGGCTCGGTGTTCGAGGGGCGGACGTTGAGCCAGGCGCCGTCGGCGAAGGTGATCGTCAGTCCGTCCAGGGTGTCCTGCTCCGCCTTGTGGTACACGGACACGAGCTGCGCGATCTTGCCGGCCGCGTCGGCGACCGTCGAGTTGATCTCGCCGGAGGACACGTAGCGCTCGTACTCCCGGCCCAGCTCGGCCAGCGGCACCTCGGACTCGCCGAGCGCCGCGAGGACGTGCATGGCGGCCAGCATGCCGGTGTCGGCACCCCAGAAGCTCCGGAAGTAGTAGTGCGCGGAGTGCTCGCCGCCGAAGACGGCACCGCTGCGGGCCATCTCCTCCTTGATGAAGGAGTGCCCGACCCGGGTACGGACCGGGATGCCGCCCCGTTCCGAGACGATCTCCGGCACGGCCTTCGACGTGATCAGGTTGTGGATGATCGTGGCGCCGGGGTTCTTGGCCAGCTCGCGGGAGGCGACCAGCGCGGTGACCGCCGACGGGGACACCGGGTCGCCAAAGCCGTCGATCACGAAGCAGCGGTCGGCGTCGCCGTCGAAGGCCAGGCCGATGTCGGCACCGGTCTCGCGGACCTTCGCCTGGAGGTCGACCAGGTTGGCGGGCTCCAGCGGGTTGGCCTCGTGGTTGGGGAACGTGCCGTCCAGCTCGAAGTACATCGGGACGAGGTCGATCGGCAGGCCGGAGCCCTCGCCCAGCACGGCGGGGACGGTGTGCCCTGCCATGCCGTTTCCGGCGTCCACGACGACCTTCAGCGGCCGGATCCTCGACAGGTCGACCAGGTTGCGCAGGTGGGCGGCGTAGTCGGCGAGCAGGTCCTGCTGGCGGACCTCGCCGCTGCGGCCGTGCAGCTGCGGGTACTCGCCACTGTCCAGGATGGCCTGCGCGGCGTCCCGGATCGCCCGGAGCCCGCTGTCCTGCCCGATCGGCTTTGCGCCGGACCGGCACATCTTCAGCCCGTTGTACTGGGCCGGATTGTGACTCGCCGTGAGCATGACCCCCGGCAGGCCGAGGAAGCCGGAGCCGAAGTACAGCTCGTCGGTGGAACACAGGCCGGCGTCCACGACGTCGACCCCGAGCGCGGTGGCGCCGAGCGCGAAGGCCGCGGCCAGCTCGGGCGACGACGGGCGCATGTCGTACCCGACGATGATCTGGTGCACCGGGGCGTCAGCGGCCAGCACCTGCACGAACGCCGCGCCGAGTGCCCGGGCGACCTCCGGGTTGAGCTGGTCGGGTACGGTCCCCCGGACGTCGTACGCCTTGACGATGCTGGCCAGATCCGACACCGCGAGTGCTCCCATCAGGGTCAGCGAGAATTTCAGGGTCAGCGGGAATTACACCGAATGGGCAGCCTACCCGAGGGCACCCAGGACAAGGACGCGCTGCTCCGTGTAGTCCTCCATCGCGCTGCGCACCCCCTCCCGTCCCGTGCCGGAGGCCTTCTGCCCGCCGTAGGGCATCTGGTCGGCGCGGAAGCTCGGCACGTCTCCGACGATCACGCCGCCGACCCGCAGGGCGCGGTGCGCGGCGAAGGCCGTCGGCAGGTCACGGGTGAACACGCCGGCCTGGAGCCCGAAGGCCGAGTCGTTGACCATGCCGAACGCCTCGTCCACGGTGTCGAAGGCCTGCACGGTGAGCACCGGCCCGAAAACCTCCTCGGTGAGGACCTCCGCCGCCGGGTCCGGGTTGGCGATCACGGTCGGCTCGACGAGCCTGCCGTCCCGCCCGCCGCCGGCCAGGATCTCGCCGCCGGACTTCGCGACCCAGCCGCTGATCCGCTCCGCCGCGGCGTCGTTGATGACCGGGCCGACGTCCTCGGCGAGGTCCAGGGCGGCGATCTCCGCCTTGAGCAGGGGTACGAAATCGTCGAAGACCGATCTGGCGACCAGCACGCGCTGGACGGCGATGCAGGACTGACCGGCCTGGTAGTTGCTGAACAGCGCGATCCGCTGCGCGGCGAACTCCAGGTCGGTCCAGTCGGGACAGACGACGGCCGCGGCGTTGCCGCCCAGCTCCAGCGTCACGTGCTTGCGCGGCACCGCCTCGGCGATCGACCAGCCCACCGGCACGGAACCGGTGAAGGACACGACCGGCAGCCGGAGGTCGGCGACCAGCGGCTCCATCCGGTCGTTCGGGACAGGGAGCACAGACCAGGCGCCTTCGGGCAGCTCGGTCTCCGCGAGGATGCCGCCGAGCAGCAGCGCGGACAGCGGGGTGGCCGGGGCTGGCTTGACAATGATCGGCGCGCCGACAGCCAGGGCGGGCGCGACCTTGTGCGCGACCAGGTTCAGCGGGAAGTTGAAGGGCGCGATGCCCAGCACGGGGCCGCGCGGGAAGCGCCGGATCAGCGCGGCCCTGCCGGTCGCGTTCGGATCGGTGTCGAGCCGCTGGAACTCCCCGCCGAACCGGCGCGCCTCCTCGGCGGCCCACCGGAAGGTGGAAATCGCGCGACTTGTCTCGACCCGTGCCCACTTGATCGGTTTGCCGTTCTCGGCGGAGATCAGCGCGGCGACCTCCTCGGCCCGCTCAGCGAGCCGCCGCGAGACGTGATCGAGCGCTGCGGCACGCGCGTGGGCGGGCAGGGCGGCATATTCGTCGGCCACCGCCGCAGCGGCAGCCACCGCCGCTTCGACCTGATCCTCATCTGGTACGCCGGCGCGGCCGACGAGCCTTCCGTCCCCGGGGCTGAACACGTCCAGGGTTCCGGCGGTGACGGCCCGCCGGCCAGCCACGAAGCAGTAGGCGTCCACGGTTCCATTCTCCCCCGGGGCTAGCGCAGCGGTACGCCGCCCGGTCGTTCCAGGGCCGCCCACAGGGCCAGGGAGTCCGGGTCGGTACCGATCTGCCCCTCTTCCTCCAGCTGGTAACTCTCCAGAAAGGACCGGAGCGGACCGGCCGCGATGGCATCCGGCGACGTGTGGAACTCCGGCGCGCTGTGCAGGACCATGAGCAGCAGCCCCGGTACCCGGCTGTGTCCCGGCCCGAGCGCCGGCTGGAAGTACGGCAGGTCGAGCGCCCGCGCGCCCCGGCGCCGGTAGAAGCGCAGCCGCGCCTCCGGGTTGCCGTGGGACTCGTTCCCACTGTGGACGGCCGGGTCCTCGACCTCGGCGAGGATCACGCACGGCTCGTACCCGGACCGCCAGGCCTCCAGCGCGTCGTCCAGGATCCTTCCGCCGAGCCCGCCGCCCCGTACCCCCGGCCGGATCGCCAGGAACGACAGCAGGAGCACGCGGGTGTCCGGATCCCAGTCCCCCACCGCGCCGCCCAGTACCTGCCCGCCGGCGTCGACGGCCAGCCGGACCAGCCGTCCCGGGTCGTTCAGGCCCTCCACAGTGCCCAGCTCGTCCGGCGGGAACGACGGCGCGAGTACCTCGTGGAAGAACTGGTCGATGAGCCGGTCAGGCCCGCGCACGGCGATGATCTCCATCCGCCCAGTCTGCCTGGGTGTGGGACCCCTCATGCTGCTATAGCAGCATGAGGGGTCCCACGATCTTCAGTACCGGAACATCCTCACCAGTGCCCGGACGCAGCCGGCGCCTCCCAGGGCCAGTGTGCCCAGTGACCAGCGCACCGACTCGGCGTGGCTGAGCCAGGCCGCGTCCTGGAGCACCTGGATCACGCCGCTCAGGCTGCCGGCTCCGAACACCCACGCGAAGGCCTCGACCACGATCCGCTGCCGGTTGTCCCGCCGGGCTGCGGCCTCGCGGGTCCGCTGCTCGTGGACGCGGGCCAGCGCGTCGATCACGGCCTCCGCCCGGCCGCTGCTGGCCTGGTCGAGCTGTTCGTGCAGGTCGGCCCGCAGCCGGTTGACCCCGGTCGCCTCGGCCAGCCGGTCGAGGATCTCGCGCTGCACCTCGGTGCTGACCAGGGTCGGGCCGAACAGGTGCATGAGGAGGGACTGGGCCTCGGCGACCAGCCGCTGCAGGACGAGCTGCTGGTTCTGGATCTCGCGGAGGTTCGCGGCCACCCCGTCCTGACGGCCGGTCGCCACGGCGAGTTCGGCCTGGTCCATCGCCTCGACGAGCTTTCTGCGGTACTCGGCGATCCTGCCGCGCCACGCTCCGATCAGCCCCTCCAGCGAGGCCGTGAACTCCGCCATCGTCTCCAGCGGAGTGATCATGAACGTGGGCGTGCCGAGCATCACCAGCACCGTCGTGTTCAGGGTCGCCATCACGTGCTCACTGGCCAGTGTCAGGCCGTGCAGCGCGTTCCGGGTGGCCGAGGGGCTGTAGCGGGACCATTCGGCGAGGGCGTACGTCGCCTCCGGTACCGGGTGGCACAGCACCGGCCACCCCACCGCGTGCCGCAGCTCGCCGACGCCGCCGGCTCTCACCCGAGGGGCGTCCGCACCCGGCCCCGCGGCCAGCGAGGCGTCCCACACCGACACCACGACGTGGAACAGGTCGGGGCGGGCCTGGACCACGACCCGGCTCAGCGGGCGGCCGGCCTGCTCCAGCGGGTCCCGGAGCTGCGGATCGTCGGCGATCGCGAGCACGAGGCGCTGACCGAGGTGACGGAGGATGGCGCCGACGTGCCCGGCCAGGTTCACCGGCTCGCCGACACCGGTGAGCGTCTCCAGCCCGTGCTCGGGGGCCGCGCGGTGCAGGTACTCGTAGAGGTCCGGGGGCCGGGCACCGTTCAGCGCTGTCTCGACCCGCAGGTAGTGGTTGCCGAGATTCGAGAAGCGCAGCTCCACGCGGAACGGGCCGCGGGCCTTGCCGTCGGCGGTCGTGACGATCAGGTCCGGTAGCTCCAGGACCAGGCCGTCGTACCGCCTGCGCGTCGCGCCCTCCCAGGTGTCGTCGATCGGCAGGAAGTCCCGCATCCACCGCACGGGCTGCCCGGCCAGCGTCCAGCCCCGGCCGTGGCGGCGGGCGGCCTGCACCACGAGGGCGTCGGGCGCGCCGCGCACCGCGAACGGGTACACATAAACGATCTTGCCCTGCTCGACGACCAGCCACTCCTCCCCGGCCGCGTCGGCGAGGCGCTGGAGGCTCCGCCGGTGGGCACGGAGCTCACTCGTGTCCGCCGTCTGGTTCACGGCGTCACTGCCCTCGGCCTCCCGGAGCACCTCGATGGCCCGGCGCAGCTTCGGCAGGGCCGCCCGGCCGCTCACCTCGTAGCCGGCCACGGCGCGGGCAGCGGCGACGACGCCCCGGTAGTAGGCGGTCCTCGCGGTCGCGAGCCTGCCCAGGTACCTGGCGATCGGGGGGCAGATCGACGCCAGCGCCGTGGCGTCGGCCTGGGCCCGCCTGGCGACCACGAGCACCTGCTCGGCCGGCCGGACGCACGCCATCGGGGCCGCGCATATCAGCGCCCGCTCGACCTCGATCTCGTACCGCAGCGAGTCGAGCTGGCGCAGCACGGCCGGCGTGATCTCGTCGGCGACCCGGACAGCGCGCTGGGCGGCCGTGATGACGGTGAGGATGCGGTCGTGGTGGTAGCTGCGCTCCAGGGCCTCCGCGCACACGGCGGCGATGTAGAGCGTGAGGACCACGTTGCCGCCTGGGATGGCCGCCGCCGCGTGCACAGCCCTGGCCACCCAGTTGTCGACGTGGGTGTCGGTGTGCCGGGCGCCGCCGGTCCGGCCGACCGCCTCGGCCTTGATCGTGCTCCACTGTGGCATCCGGTCGAGCCGGGCCGGCTCGAGCCCGTGCCGATCGAGCCAGTCCCGCAGGGGCCGAGGGTCGCCGGTGTCACCGACATACGCCTCCACCGCGTCGAGCCACCCGTTCTCCACAGTGGCCAGTGTATCGACGAACACCACTCAAGCCCACGATCAATTGATCATGAAATCCTAGGCGTACGCAGCACAAACAGCAGTTGAACTAGCTCTTAGCTCTTAGCTCTTCGCCCTTGATCTAACCCGAAGTGGCCCGGTGTGGGCGGGGCTGGCAAGCATAGAGAACGCCCGCATACCGGTGTTGTATGCGGACGTTCTCCATGCGCAGTCCAGCGTCGTCCACACCGGGTCCAAACGGTCAAGAAGGGGGGATGACGCGTAGGTGCCCTCGGCGGCCGACGCCACGGCCCGCAGGCTCACTGGGCTCCGGCAGGGGAAGCGGGAGGGTCTGCTGCTCGCCGCGCCCGGCCTCCCTGACCGCCTCGGCCAGCGCGACCAGGTCGTCGCTGGTCGGCGGGGGAAGCTCGAAGTCGCCCTCGTGCCGGACCAGATCCCAGCCCCGTGGCGCGGTGAGGCTCCGGGCATGCTGCTCGCACAGGTCGTAGGAGTGCGGCTCCGCGACGCCAGAAAGCGGCCCGACCACGGCCGTCGAGTCGGCGTACACGTAGGTCAGCGTGGCCACCGCCTGATTGCGGCAGCCATTACGGGAGCAACGCCGTGGTGACCTCACGGCGGCACGGTACTACCCCTTCTGGCTCCCGTCATCCCCAAACCGGCACGACACGCCGACCCGGCGGTATCACTCACGCGCAACGGGGTAGCGGCGCGCCGGATTCCGCCGAGTTGATCATGGATTGGGCGCCCGGGTGACGCCGGCGGCTCGATACGCCAAGATCTGCGCGTGACCGGCTAGTGTAGGGCTCGTGACGAGCCCGCCGCCGACCAACAGCACACCGCGCGCACCCCGGCACCACCGGGATCGGCGGGGCCGAGGCCTGAGGGGCCGCCTGGTGCCGGCCTCCGTGCCGCTGTTCCGGACCCGGCGGGACATCTTCGACGATCTCATCCTGGACGCCGTCGAGGGGCTGGAACGGCGCTGGGCTGACGAGCTGGCGAATGTCGAGTTCGCGGTGGAGGACGTGCCGCCGGATCTGAACGTCTACGACACCGACGTCCTGGAGGACGGCGAGGTGCCGCTGGCACGGCTGCTGCCGGGCCGGCCGGGACGGCAGCCGGTGCCGCCCCGGATCGTGCTGTACCGCCGCCCGCTGGAGTTCCGGGCCGTCGACCGGGAAGACCTCGCGGACCTGATCAGCAACGTGGTCATCGAGCAGCTGGCGAATCTGCTGGGCGTCGACCCCGAAGAGCTGAACTGAAGCCTCATACCGCCTTGCGCTTGAGCTTGCGGCGCTCGCGTTCCGACAGACCCCCCCAGATCCCGAAACGCTCGTCCTTCGACAGTGCGTACTCCAGGCAGTCGGACTTGACCTCGCAGCGCGAGCAGATCCGCTTGGCCTCCCTGGTCGAGCCGCCCTTTTCCGGGAAGAACGCCTCCGGATCGGTCTGGGCGCAGAGCGCGTGCTCCTGCCACTCCGGTGCGTCCCCCAGGAGGTCCGTCATGACCTCTTGGTCCTCCATCAGCGTGCCCCCTTCTCGGCCCCGGCCGGTCCCAGCCGGTGCGTACCCCCCACGCGGGTGGCCTGTTGTGTAGTTGATCCTATTCGCTGCGTTTATCCCGGATCACAATTGAGTGTCCCCTGAGAAATTACACGCGTGTAATGCGTGCGTCGTCAAGCCGAACCTGATAAATAGGCCCAACTTCCGGGGTACCAGAAAAGGGGCGAATCAATTCCGGGCACAGTGCAGCCCGGACGATGGGATGAACGAAGCGGCCGCCGATCCGTTACGGCCCGCCATACGGAAGTTTTCGCACAGTGAGCACGCCGAGCACAATGGCTCCCGGAAAATCAGCCGGGAACCCCGGCAGATCAGGCCGCCGGCGTCCCGTAGAGGGTCGTCCGCTGACGAGCCCGGCGCCCGGCCAGCTCGGCGATCCCGTGCAACTGGGCGACGGTACGCGCCGAGCCGTGCGAGGAGCCGGCCATCCGGCTGATCGTCTCCTCCATCAGCGTCCCGCCGAGGTCGTTGCACCCGCCGTTCAGCAGGGCCGCCGTGCCCTCGTCACCGAGCTTCACCCACGAGCACTGGATGTTGGCGATCCGGCCGTGCAGGAGCAGGCGTGCCATCGCGTGCACGGCACGGTTGTCGCGGGTCGTCGGGCCGGGCCTGGCGATGCCTGCCAGGTACAGGGGTGCGTTGGCGTGCACGAAAGGCAGCGCGACGAACTCGGTGAAGCCACCCGTCCGGTCCTGGATGCCCGCCAGCACGCGGAAGTGGCCGAGCCAGTGGCCGGGGTGGTCGACGTGGCCGTACATCATGGTGCATGAGCTACGGATGCCCAGCTCGTGCGCCGTCGAAACCACGTCTACCCACGCCGAGGTGGGTAACTTGCCCTTCGTGAGGACCCAGCGGACCTCGTCGTCGAGGATCTCGGCTGCCGTGCCGGGGATGGTGTCGAGGCCGGCGTCCTTGAGGGAGCCCAGCCAGTCCCGGATGGACACCCCGGCCTTCGAGGCGGCCGTGACGATCTCCATCGGGGAGAAGGCGTGCACGTGCATGCCAGGTACCTTGACCTTGATCGCGGCGACCAGCTCCGCGTACACCGAGTTCGGCAGCTTGGGGTCGATCCCGCCCTGGAGACAGACCTCGGTCGCGCCGTCGAGCTTCGCCTCCAGCGCCCGCTCGGCGACCTCGGCGACGCTGAGCCGGTACGCGTCGGCGTCCCGCTCCCGCTGGGCGAAGGCGCAGAACCGGCAGCCGACGTAGCAGACGTTCGAGAAGTTGATGTTGCGGTTGATCACGTACGTGACGTCGTCGCCGACCGTGTCCCGCCGGACGTCGTCGGCGATCCGGCACAGCTCGTCGAGCGCCGGCCCGTCAGCCGTGAACAGCGCGAGAGCCAGGTCGTCGTGGTCGAGCAGCGCCGCCGGGTCGGTACCGGCCAGATCCAGCGCCTTCCGCAGGTCCCCGCCGGCCGACAGCTCGCCACCGGCGTGGGCAGCCACGGTCGCCCAGTCCCCGTACACGTCGTCGAAGTCGGAACGGCGGTCACCCGTCCGGCCCTCGGTGTCCACAGCGGAGTGCAGGTCGGTCCGGCCCGCCGACTCCCAGCCGCCGTCCGGCTCCTGCCAGGCGAGCCCCGCCGGGTACGCCTCCGGGTCCGCGAGGCCACTCGGGAGGGCGAGCGCGGCCACGTGCCCGCCGAGGCGCGGGTCGAGCCACCCCTCCCTGATGTACGGCGGGTAGATCGTGAGCCGCTCGGTGAGCGTGAAACCGGCGTCGGCCGACCGGGCGGCCAGCTCGTCGAGGTGTGGCCAGGGCCGCTCAGGGTTCACGTGGTCCGGCGTGAGCGGCGAGACGCCACCCCAGTCGTCGATCCCGGCCGCGAGCAGCAGGGAGAACTCGTCACCGATCAGGTTCGGCGGGGCCTGGATGCGCGCCTGCGGGCCGAGCACGAGCCGGGCGACGGCCACGGCGGCCGCCAGCTCCTCCGCCTCGGCGTCCGGCATGCCGCGCATCGCCGTGTCGGGCTTGGCGCGGAAGTTCTGCACGATGACTTCCTGGATGTGCCCGTACTCGCGCGCGATCCGGCGGATGGCGAACAGCGACTCGGCCCGCTCCGCCAGATCCTCGCCGATGCCGATCAGGATGCCGGTCGTGAACGGGACCCCGACCCGGCCAGCGTCCTCCAGCACCCGCAGCCGCACGGCGGGCTCCTTGTCCGGCGAACCGTAGTGCGGGCCACCGGGCTCCGACCACAGCCGCGTCGCCGTGGTTTCCAGCATCATGCCCATGCTGGGCGCCACGGGCTTCAGCCGCTGCAGATCAGCCCAGGAGAGCACGCCGGGGTTGAGGTGCGGCAGGAGACCAGTCTCTTCCAGTACCGCGATGGCGCAGGCCCGGACGTAGTCGATCGTCGAGTCGTACCCGCGCTCGTCCAGCCAGACCCTGGCGGCATCCCAGCGGTCCTCCGGCCGGTCGCCCAGCGTGAAGAGCGCTTCCTTGCAGCCCAGCGCGGCGCCCGACCGGGCGATGGCCAGCACCTCGTCCTTCTCCAGGAACGGGGCGGGCAGCCGGTGCGGCACCGTGGCGAACGTGCAGTAGTGACAGCGGTCCCGGCAGAGCCGGGTCAACGGGATGAAGACCTTCTTCGAGTACGTGACGACACCCGGCCGCCCGGCCGCGAGCAGCCCGGCGTCGCGGACCTGTCCGGCGGCTGCCAGCAGCTCCCCCAGCGCCTCGCCACGGGCCCCCAGCAGCACGGCGGCCTCTGCCTGATCGATGGCCCGGCCGTCCCGGACCCGGCGCAGCGCCCGCCGCATCCCGTCACTCATCACCCCGCCACCTTACTCCCGAGTAAAGAAGGCCCAGAATCTTGGGTTTGATCTTGGTCTAAGGCGAGGTGGCCCGCTGGGGGCGGATCTGGCAAGCGAAACGGCTTCCCTCGTACCGGTGTTGTACGTGGGAAGCCGTTTCGCGCAGTCCGGATTCGTTCTCAGCGGGTCGGCACAACCTACTGCTGGTGGTGCTGGCCGCCCTGGGGGTTCTGGGGGCTCTGGCCCGGCGGGAGCAGCTGGGTGTGCTGCTCCGGCTGCTGCGGGTTGAACACGCCGCCGGGCGGCGTGGCCTGCGGGTCCGGCTGGGCCGGGGCCGCTGGCCAGGCCGAGGTCGGCGGCTGCTGCGGGTTGTAGCCCTGCTGGGCCGGCGGGGCCGACGACGGGCTCGGCGGGGCCGAGGTGGGCGCCGCGTAGCTGGCGAACGGCGAGCTGCCGGCCGGCGGGGTCTGCGGGGCCTGTGGCTGGCCCTGCGGGGTGAAGATCTGCGTGGACTGGCCGTACTGGCCCGGCTGCGGCTGCTGGGCCTGCTGCGGCTGGCCGTACGGCTGCTGGGCACCGTAGCCCGGCTGCTGCGGCTGGCCGTAGGGCTGCTGCAGGGCCTGCTGCTGGGCCGGGGCGGCCTGCTGCTGGTAACCCTGCTGCTGCGGCTGGCCGTACGGCTGCTGCGGGGCGTAGCCGCCCTGCTGCGGCTGCGCATACTGCTGGGCGTAGCCCGGGTACTGGGCCTGGGCCGGAGCGGCGGGCTTCGGCACCACGTACACGCCGGAGTACACCCGGAACACGAGGAACGCCGCGAACCCGAGCAGCGCCAGCGACGCGAGCCGGCCGAAGACCTGGTAGATCACCGAGAGCGTGTCGCCCACCGTGGTCCCGGTGACCTCGCTGTACGACCCGGAGACGTCGAGCGCGTGGATCGTGCCGAGCACCAGGGTGATCAGGCCGAACAGCAGCGCCACCGCGTACTCGATCAGGGCGACGAGCGTGACGACCTTCGCGTTCTCTGTGACGGGCTTGACGTGCGTGGCGATCAGCACGGCCACGAACGGCAGCGCGATGACCAGCAGCGACACGAAGTCACCGAAGCCGCTGAACGCCCGGCTGGTGAAGGTGTCCGCCCAGCCTTCCGTGACGACCAGGAGCCCGAAGACGCCCAGCAAGAGGTGTAGGCCAGCGACCGCGAGCAGCACGAGAGCTGCGATCTGCCGGTAGGGCTTGGTGACTTCTGCTGCCGACTTCTCTTCGGCTGCGGTCGGGGTGGACACAGCGCCTCCTCCAGAGTTTGCTGCCGCCGAGCCTAGTAGGCCCGCGCCAGGGGCGATAGCCGGTACGCAAGGATGCCTACCATGCGGATTGCGGTATTGGCTGGGGGGATCGGCGGGGCGAGGTTCCTGCTCGGGGTGCGTGCCTGGGCTGCGGCCCACGACGCGGAGGTAACCGCGATCGTCAATGTCGGCGACGACGTGACCATGCACGGCCTGCGGATCTGCCCCGATCTCGACTCCATCATGTACACGCTGGGTGGCGGCAACGACACCGAACGCGGCTGGGGCCGGGCCGGCGAGAGCTGGCGGGTCAAGGAGGAGCTGGCGGCGTACGGCGCGGGTCCCGACTGGTTCGGCCTCGGTGACAAGGACATCGCCACGCACCTCGTCCGGACCAGGATGCTCACGGCCGGCGTGCCGCTGTCGGCCGTCACCGCCCGGCTGAACGAGCGCTGGCAGCCCGGCGTCACCATGCTCCCCGCGACCGACCAGCGGGTCGAGACGCATGCCATCTGCTCAGGTCAGGCCGTGCATTTCCAGGAGTGGTGGATCCGGCACCGCGCCGAGATCCCGACCGAGAGCTTCGTGTTCACAGGTGCCGCGGAGGCCAGGCCGGCCCCCGGTGTACTCGATGCCCTGGCGAGTGCCGATGTGATCCTGGTCGCACCGTCCAACCCAGTCGTGTCGATTGCCCCGATCCTGGCGGTACCGGGGATTCGTGAGGCCCTGCGCGGCCGGCGGGTCGTCGGCATCTCCCCCATCATCGGCGGCAGCCCGGTACGCGGCATGGCCGACAAGTGCCTCGCCGTGCTGGGTGTGCCGGTCACGGCGGAGGCGGTCGGCGGGCTCTACGCGGACTTCCTGACGGCCTGGCTGATCGACTCGGGCGACACCGCCTCGATCGAGGGCGTGAAGGTGGTCAACGCTCCCCTGTGGATGACGGACGAGGCCGCGACGGTCGCGATGGTGGAGGCTGCGGTCCGATGCTAGAGATCCTGCCAGTCACAGGGATCGGTGACGTCACACCGGACGCCGACCTCGCCGCGCTCATCGGTGACGCGGCCCCCTGGCTGGCGGACGGGGACATCCTCGTCGTGACCAGCAAGATTGTCAGCAAGGCCGAGGGGCGGCTCGTCCAGGTGCCACTGGACGGCCCCGAGCGCGAGGCGATCAAGGCCGAGATCCTGGCCGCGGAGACGGCCCGGATGGTCGCCCGGCGCGCCAAGATCAAGATCGTGCAGACGCACCACGGCTTCGTGATGAACAACGCCGGCATCGACGAGTCCAACGTGGACAGATCGACGATGGTACTGCTGCCGCAGGACCCGGACGCCTCAGCCCGCGCCCTCCGGGCCGGCCTGGCGAAGCGCGGGCTGGACGTCGCCGTGGTCGTCACGGACACGATGGGGCGGCCGTGGCGCAACGGGCTGGCCGACTTCGCGATCGGCTCGGCCGGCATCCACCCGCTCCGCGACCACCGGGGCGAGACCGACGCGTACGGCAACGAGCTGCACGTGACCCAGATGGCGGTCGCCGACGAGCTGGCCGCAGCCGCCGAGCTGGTCAAGGGCAAGGTCGACCAGGTACCGGTGGCCGTCGTCAGAGGACTGTCATACACCGACGGGCCTGGCGTCACCGAGGTGCTGGTCAGGGACGCCGAACACGACCTGTTCCGCCTCGGTACCGGGGAGGCACAGCGCTCGGCAGTGACTGCCCGGCGCTCACACCGTACCTTCAGAAAAGAAGAGCCGGTGCCGCACGACCTGATCCGGCAGGCGGTGAGTGACGCACTGACCGCGCCGGCCCCGCACCACTCCACACCCTGGCGTTACGTGCTGGTCAGTGAGCGGCGCCAGGCCCTGCTGACCGCGATGCGTGAGGCCTGGGCCGCCGACCTGGCGGGCGACGGCTTCACGCCGGAGCAGATCGAACGCCGGCTGCGGCGCGGCGACCTGCTCTGGGAAGCCCCCGAGCTGGTCGTGCCCTGCCTGGTCATGGACGCCGCGCACACCTACCCCGACGCGCGCCGGTCCGACGCCGAGCGGACCATGTTCCACGTCGCGATGGGCGCCGGCGTGCAGAGCCTGCTGATCAGCCTCGCCGCGCAGGGCCTCGGCTCGTGCTGGGTATCCTCGACGATGTTCTGCGCCGACGTCGTCCGCACCGTGCTGGACCTGCCGGCTGACTGGCACCCGATGGGCTCCGTCGCGATCGGATACCCGGCGGAGGCCGCCAGCCCCCGCCCGGCCCGCGACCCCGAGGAATACCTGGTGACCCGATGAGCCTCTACGAAGACGCCCTCGACGCCTACCGCGCCCTGGAGGCGAAGGAGACGCTGGAGCTGCTCGAAGCCGGGCCGGTCGCCCTGACCCGCGAGCACGTACCGGGTCACGTCACCGCCTCAGCGCTGATCCTGTCCCACGACCTGAGCCAGGTACTGCTGTGCCTGCACGGCAAGTTCAAGACCTGGTGCCAGCTCGGCGGCCACTGCGAACCCGGTGACCGTACGCTCGCCGGGGCCGCACTCCGCGAGGCCACCGAGGAGAGCGGCATCGAGGGCCTGCGGCTCCTGCCCGGCCCGATCCACTGGGACATCCACCCGGTCAGCTGCCAGGGCGGCTCCTACCACCACGACATCCGCTACGCCGTGATCGCCCCGCCCGGCGCGGTCGCGGTGTGCAGCGACGAGTCGGACCAGCTCGCCTGGTTCCCGGTGGACGCACTGCCCACCCCGCTGACCAGCTCGACCGAATGCCTGGTGGAACCGGCGATCCGGAAAGCCAGGGATCTCGAGGGCTAGGGCCTGTCCTAGAAGCGGGGTGTGATCGCCGCCAGGTCCACTGTGATCGGGAACGGGAGTGGCACGGTGAGCTGATCGGTGAACACGCCCGCCTCCCGGTAGGCACCCTCTGACAGGGTCAGCACGCGGACGAACGGGCGGCGGTCCTCCCCGCGCTCGACGAGCCACATGTGCGGGATGCCGACCTGGGCATACAGCGCCTTCTTCGTCGCGCGATCCCGGTCCTCGGACTCCGGCGAAACCGTCTCCACCGCGAGCAGCACGTCGGAGGGCATGACGACGGAGCGGTCAGGATCGGCGATGAACGGCTCCACCCGGGTGACGATCAGGTCGGGCTCCGGCCGGGTCTTGGGGCCGATGGCCAGGCTCTTCTCGTGCGTGACGTGCAGGTCCTCTGGGCAGAGGGCTGACAGCGCGTTGAGCAGCAGCCGGTTCAGGGTGGAATGCCACTCGTTCTGAGGGGTCACGTAGACAACTCCGTCGATCAGGTCGACGCGCCCAGGCGGAAGGTCCCTCAGATACTCCGCGAACCACTCACCAGGCGGATGCCTGTGCCACCAGGGCACTGCCGTTGAACCTGACATGGGATCTCTGCCTTTGCTGGTGAGTTGCCGGTGCGACAAGGCTAGAGGAGAACCGGACGCTGTCTGGGTGCGCAGCGGCGGATGACGCCGATGCCGATGCTACGCGGTCCGGACACAGGCCCCAGAAAGCGTGTTAGCCCCATGATCGCCGTTTCTAGCGCGAAAGTAGCTCTTTTTGGCCCGCATAGCCGCTAGATCGACGATCAAGGAGCAATACGCCGCGAAAAATCGTGTCATGCAGAAACCCGACAGTCGTCTCCCTGACAGCAAGGCGGCTACTGGGAGGGCACGCATGATTCTCACGACGCACGAAGCCGACGGACTGCACGCGATCACCGGCTTGTGCCTGCACGACGAGGGCGCCGACGAAGGCGACGGGCTCTGCACGTACTGGATGGTCCCCGGCGAGACCTATGTCCTCCGCCACGACGGGACGAGCTGGACGGTCACCGGGGGCGGCTGGTCGGAGCCGGGGCACACCTACCGGCTGACCGGCGGCCTGCCCCTGGACCCGGCCCGCGACTACCTGCTCAGCCGGGGCGGAGCTGGCTGGGTCACACGTATTGGCCGCTGCCCCGCTCCTTGAGCTCGTCGACGAGCTGCTTGACCTCCTGGGTACGGTCACGCGGGCAGACGAGCACGGCATCCGCGGTGTCCACGACCACCATGTTCTCCGCGCCGATCACGGCGATCAGCCGCCCGCCGGCCGGCACGAGGACGGAGTTACGGACATCGCGGGTGACGACCTCGCCGCCGAGCTGGAGATTCCCGTTCTCGTCGCAGGGCAGGGACTCGGCGAGCGAGTGGAAGTCGCCGACGTCGCTCCAGCCGAAGTCGCCGGGCACGGTGGCGACCCGGCCAGCTGCGGCCGCACCCTCCATCACGGCGTAGTCGATCGAGATCTTCTCGAGCTGCGGCCACAGCCCGGCGAACGTGTCGTCGCGGGCCGGCTCGTCCCACACCTCGGCGATCCGGCTCAGGCCCTCGTGCAGGGCCGGCTTCTGCCTGGCCAGCTCGGCGAGGAAGTCGGCGGCCCGGAAGACGAACATCCCGGCGTTCCACAGGTACTCGCCGGAGTCGGTGTACGCGACAGCCACGTCGTACGGCGGCTTCTCCTTGAACTCCTCGACCATGCTGGCCTTGCCGCCGATGGCCGGCCCGACCTTGAGGTGGCCGAACGCCGGCTCCGGGCGGGTCGGGGTGATGCCGATCGTGACCAGGTACCCCTGCTCGGCGCTGTGCACCGCGGCCTGCACGACCGACCGGAACTTGTCCTCGTCCTTGATCAGGTGGTCGGCGGAGAAGACGGCCATCACGGCCGACGGATCGCGCTGGGCGATCACGGCCGCCGCGAGGCCCACCGCGGCGCAGGAGTCCCGGGGCGAGGGCTCGACCAGGATGTTGCCCTCCGGGACGGCAGGCAGCTGCCGGGCGACCAGCACGGCGTGCGAGGCACCGGTCACGACGTAGGTCCGGCTCATCGGGGCGAGCGGAGCCGACCGGTCGACGGTCGCCTGGAGCAGCGAGCGGTCGGTACCGGTCAGGGCGTGCAGGAACTTCGGGTGGCCAGCACGGGACAGCGGCCACAGCCGGGTGCCAGCACCGCCGGCCAGGATCACCGAGTACACCATCTGGCCATTATTGACGCCCGGGTTCCGGATCGTGCCACCCGCCCCTGGCCGGGACGCCGATATGCGCAGGCCAGGGGGTGTATCTGCCAGGTTGGGGCTTCGGAGTGTCCGGCCGGAACCCGGCTCAGGAGGCGACGCGGTTCCAGGCGGCGAGGTGCACCTCGGCGCTGGACGCCCAGGTGAACTCCTTCGCCCGGAGCTGCCCGGCCGCGGACAGCCGCTTCCTGCGGTCCGGGTCGTCCAGCAGTGCCGCCAGGTCGGTGCCGATGACGGCGGCCTCTTCTCCCGTGTACGCGACGGCCTCCCCGCCCACCTCCGGCAGCGACAGCCGGGGCGTGGTCAGCACGGGAGCCCCGCACGCCATCGCCTCCAGGATCGGCAGGCCGAAGCCCTCGCCGTGCGAGGGGTAGGCGGCGACGATCGCCCCGCCCAGGTACCCGGGGAGGTCCGCGTACCGCAGATACCCCGGGCGGAGCAGCCGCAGGTGCGCCGGGACCTCGGCGGCCGCCCGGTCGATCTCGTCGTCGTGGCCGGAGCCGCCGGCGATCACCAGGGCCGGCGGGTCGGTACGCCCGGAGACGGCGGCCACCCAGCCACGGATCAGGTTCGGCACGTTCTTCCGGGGCTCCTTGGCGCCGAGGAAGGCCACGTACTGCGTGCCGCCCAGCCCCAGCCGGGCGCGCACCCTGGCCTGCTCGTCGGCGGGCGGCGGGTAGAAGGCCGTGGTGTCGACGCCGTGGTAGGCGACGTCGATCCGGGTCGGGTCGGCGTCCAGCAGCCGGATCAGCTCGTCGCGGGTGGCCTTGCTGGGCACGATGACCCTGGCCGCCCTGCGCATCGAGGTCTTGATCGCGCTGCGGAAGAACGTCCGCCGGGACTTGTCGTAGTGCTCCGGCTCGGTGAAGAACGTCGCGTCGTGCACCGTGACCGTGACCGGGCAGGGCGCGCGCAGCGGGCAGGTGTAGAACGGCGCGTGCAGGACCTGCGCCCTGACCTGCTGTGCGAGCAGCGGCAGGCCGGTCTGCTCCCAGGCGAGCCTGGCTGGCCGGTGGTTGACGGCCGAGGGGGCTGCGATGATCTCGGCCTTCGGCAGCAGCCGGGCGTAACGCTCGGTGTCGCTGCGCTGGCTCACCACCGCGAGCTCGGCGTCGAGGCCTGCCAGCGCACCCAGCAGGCCGTCGAGATACCTGCCGACCCCGCCCCGGTCGGCCGGGACGCTGGTCGCGTCGACGAGAACCCTGGGCACAACACCCTCCTTCGCGTGGGGTAACGCCCCGAGCCTACGCCCGTTTCGCCCCCGGCTTCAGGATGCGGGATGGCCCGTCGCCAACTCGACATCTTCTTGTGCCTCGCAGGCCACCGGTGGCTGCCCTGGCGGACCCGCGCGGATGAGCCCGCGCGGGTACCACTATGGACCAGGGCGTGTCCTGCCGGTCTTGCCGAGGTCGCGGCGAGCCTGAGAGTGCGAGCGGCAGGACAGTCCCTAGACCAGGATCTCCGGGCCGGTGGCGGCGCGGATGTCGTCGACGGACACGCCAGGGGCCGCCTCGACGAGCCGCAGGCCCTCGTCCGTGATGTCCAGGACAGCGAGGTCGGTGATGATCCGCTGGACGACCTGCCTGCCGGTGTACGGCAGGGTGCACTCGTCCACGATCTTGTGCGAGCCGTCCTTGGCGACGTGTTCCATGAGGACGATCACGCGGCGGGCGCCGTGCACGAGGTCCATCGCGCCGCCCATGCCCTTGACCATCTTGCCGGGGACCATCCAGTTGGCCAGGTCACCGGTCGCGGAGACCTGCATGGCGCCGAGGATCGCCACGTCGACGTGCCCGCCGCGGATCATGCCGAAGGACAGCGCCGAGTCGAAGTACGCCGAGCCCGGCGTGATCGTCACGGTCTCCTTGCCGGCGTTGATCAGATCCGGGTCCTCCTCGCCCTCGTACGGGTACGGGCCGGTGCCGAGGATGCCGTTCTCGGAGTGGAGGACGACGTGGATGCCCTCGGGGAGGTAGTTCGGGATGAGGGTCGGCAGGCCGATGCCCAGGTTGACGTACTGGCCGTCGGCCAGCTCCCTGGCGGCACGGGCTGCCATCTCGTCACGGGTGAGTGCCATTGGTGATCAGCCCTTCTAGCCGTTGGTCCGCTGACGCGTGGTGAGCCGTTCGATGCGCTTCTCGCCAGCGCCGACGGCGACGACGCGCTGGACGAAGATGCCGGGCAGGTGGATGGCGTCCGGGTCGAGCTCGCCCGGCTCGACCAGTTCCTCGACCTCGGCGACGGTGATCCGGCCGGCCATCGCGCACAGCGGGTTGAAGTTGCGGGCGCTGGAGTGGAACACCAGGTTGCCGTGCGTGTCACCCTTGGCGGCGCGTACCAGGGCGAAGTCGGTGACGATGCCCTCTTCCAGCACGTACGGCTTGCCGCCGAACTCCTTGACCTCCTTGGCCGGGGAGGCCACGGCCACCGAGCCGTCGGCGTTGTACCGCCACGGCAGCCCACCGTCGGCGACCTGCGTGCCGACGCCGGCCGGGGTGTAGAAGCCGGGAATGCCGGAGCCGCCGGCCCGCAGCCGCTCGGCCAGTGTGCCCTGCGGGACCAGCTCGACCTCGAGCTCTCCGGACAGGTACTGCCGGGCGAACTCCTTGTTCTCACCGACGTACGAGCCGATCGTCCGCGCGATCCGCTTCTCGGCGAGCAGGATGCCGAGGCCCCAGTCGTCGACACCGCAGTTGTTGGAGACCGTCCGCAGGCCGGAGACCCCGGAGTCGAGCAGCGCCTGGATCAGGTTGCTCGGGATACCACACAGTCCGAACCCGCCGACGGCGAGCGACGCGCCGTCCGGGATGTCGGCCACGGCCTCAGCCGGGCTGGCGACAGTCTTGTTCATGGTGCGTACTCCTCGATGAGACTCCCAGCATCGAGGGCACACGTTACTAGGAGCACGGTGGCCGGCAAGGCCTGGCTGAGGGATCGTTCAGGAATCGGGAGCGCATAAGGTGAGAGGCATGACCGCTCGTACCCCGGCTGGCCTGCTGGCCGCGATCCTCGCCACGAACCCGGCCCAGCCGCTGCTCACCTTCTACGACGACGCCTCGGGTGAGCGCACGGAACTGTCGGCGGTCACCCTGGACAACTGGGTGTCGAAGACCGCGAACCTGCTGGTCGACGAGCTGGGCCTGGGCGGGGAGGACGCGGCGGCCATCGCGCTGCCCCCGCACTGGCAGACCGCCGCCGTGCTGCTCGGCTGCTGGAAGGCCGGGCTGGCCGTGCACCACGGCCGTCCGGGCGGCGGGCCGGGCGAGCTGGTCCGGGCCGAGGTCGCGTTCTGCGCGATGGACCGGCTGGACGAGATCAGCGCGCCGGAGACCTACGGGCTCTCGCTGGCCCCGATGGCGATGCCGCTGCGCGACGCCCCGGACTCCGTCTCCGACTACGTCCTCGAAGTCCGCAAGCACGGCGACTTCTACTCCGGGCCGCAGGCCGACCCGGCGCATCCGGCGCTGACCGGCCTGCCCGGCGGCGGTGCGCTGAGCCACGCTGAGCTGACGGAGAAGGCTTACGAGCACGCCGCCTCGCTCGGGCTGACCAGCGAGGACCGGGTCCTGATCGCCGAGCCGCGCCGCCCGCTCGACTGGCTGCTGGCCCCGCTGGCCGCCGGGGCGTCGGTGGTGCTGTGCCGTAACGCCGATCCGGCGAAGCTCGACGCGCGGGCCGAGTCGGAGAAGGTCACCAGGCGGCTGTGACGCTGCTGGTCAGGCGGTAACTGCCCGGGCGGGTCACCGTCGCGAGTGTCCAGCCGCCCTCAGCCCGGCTCAGGGTTGCGCCCTCAGCCGTGAGCCAGCGTGACCAGTACACCTTGATGAGGGTTTGACCTGGGGTTTTCATCGAGAAGGTGACCCCGCCGCCGTCGGAGGCTGTCAGCTCGGCGCCCTGGACGAAGGGCTGCGTGCCCTCGACGGCGTAGAGCCGCCAGTTCTCGTTGCGCCAGACCTCGCGCAGATAGGGCTGGCCGCCGTTGACCAGTGCGGCCTCGGAGATCGCCGGATAGTCGGGTGCCGCGCCGGGCGCGATGGCCACATAGGACACTGCCTGGTCCTTCAGCCATTGGTGGTACTGGGCCGAGGTCATCGGCCCCGCGTAGAACAGCCAGTTGCGCCGCCGGTCGAGCTGCCTGTTCCAGCCACGGGCGAGCGGCACGTGCGGGGCGACCCACACCGACTCCCAGTGCGTGGTCGTCGGCACGACCTCGACCCGGCCGATCGGCCCCCGGCTCCCCAACTCGGCGACGAGCGGGGCGTAGAACGACTGCGCCGCCTCACCGAACCCGTGCCGCGTGTCCACGAACTGGTACTGCCACCAACACGCCACAGCCAGCGGAACCGCCAGGTACCGCCACCGCAGCTCGGCCACAGCCGCGACGATCGGCGCCGCGAACAGCAGCGGGACGCGCCGAGCGTTGCCCCCGATCGGCGAGTCGGTCACGAACGACCCGGCGATCAGCACGACCGTGAGCAGCACCCCGATCTGCAACGCCCGGTACCGGCGCGGAACGAAGAGCAGCACGGACGCGGCGAGCAGCAGATCCCACCAGAACTCCTGCGAGGAGTACGGCTGGTGGCCGCCGTTGCCGAACATGACGGCCATCGGCAGGAAGGCGACGGCCGAGCTGATCCCGAGCGCGAGCCCGTCCTTCCTGGACTCCGCGACCAGGAACAGTGCGGCTCCGGCGAGCCCGACGAAGAGCCCGGCGACCGGGCTGCTCCACGTCGCCAGGGCTGCGAGGACGACGGCCAGCCAGCGGCGCGGCAGGACGCAGAAGGCGAGCAGCCCGAAGGCCGCGCCGACCGCGAACGTGATCCGGCCGCTGACCATGTTCCCCGCGAGGGCCGCGGCACCGAGCAGGCCACCGAGCAGCGGCCGCCGCACGTCGTACCGGATCAGCAGGTACGTGAACGCCGCCGACGCCACCACTGTGGACACGACGGCGACCGCTGTGACACCGAAGACCCCGCCGAGCAGCCCCGTCGTCAGGCTGTAGCCGAACTGGTTGTCCCCGCCGTACCAGGAGAAGTCGAGTGGCCGCAGCCCCCACCGCGCGGCGAAGTCAGCCCGCGCCACCTGCGCCGCGAGATCCCCGCCCGAGCCGGGCAGCAGGACCAGGCAGCCGGCGACCAGCAGGACAGCCACCCCCGTGACCGCGCCGACCGTGACCAGCACGCCCCGCCGGTCCATTACGGAACCCATGCCCCCGAGTGAACCACCTCAGCCCTCGCGGGACGCTTTGATCGCTTCCCGGCGCGACAGCCGGTGCTCCCGGCGGATCTCGGCCTCGCGCTGCCGCTGGGCGTCCACGGCGTCCTCGATGATCACCGGCCGGATCGGCTGCGGCTTGCCCTCGGCGTCCACGTGCACGAACACCAGGTACGCCGTGGCGACCGGCAGCGGCTCCGTCCCCGCCTCGTTCCACCGCTCGGCCAGCACCCGGACGCCGATCTCCATGCTGGTCCGGCCGACCCAGTTGACCTGGGCCTTCGCGTGCACCAGGTCACCGACCCTGACCGGGATGGACAGCACGATCTCGTCGATCGAGGCCGTCACGGCGTTCCCGCCGGCGTGCCGGGCAGCTGCCGCACCGGCCGCGTCGTCGATGAACTTCATGATGACGCCACCGTGGACGGTGCCGTAGAGGTTCACGTCGGCCTGGTTCATGATCCGGCTGAGCGTCACCCGGGAGTACGAAGTCGGTACACCTGTCATGAGTGCAGAGTCTTCCACCGGCCGGCCGGGAGGGACTGATGATTTGGCTCACCAGGCCCGGCCAGCGGCTAGGCCGTCCAGCCGGTGATGAGTTCCGCCGGGCCGAAATGAGCGTCCGGCGCACACGTGACGCCGGACCTGGCGACCGCGACGAGCGGTACGGGATCGGCGGTCAGCGCCGAGCGGGCCTTCGCGAGCGAGGCGAGGTCGTGCCCGTCGAAAGGCGAGTTCTCCAGCCACTTCACCGAGCCGAGGAAGAGGTACTCCCGCGCGATCGGCTCCCGGTCGGCCCCCACGATGTCGATCTCCACGTCGTTGCTCCGGGTCCAGTAACCGCCGACCACGGGAGCTGCGGGAATCCCGTGCGCGGGGAGGATACGGGCGAGCGCCTCCCGGACCAGCGGCTCCACTGCACGGCCGCGCCAGCTCGTCCACGACCGGCGGACCCGCTCCACCGTCACGTCCCCGCTCATCCGCTCGATCTCCGCCATGTGCGGGGCGATGAACGTGAGCCAGAAGCGAAGGTAGGGATCGGCGATCCGGTACCGGCGTTCCTTGGACGGCTTCGTGGCCAGCGGCAGCTCCGCAGCCACGATCCGCTTCGCCACCAGCACCTCGATGGCCCGGCTCAGCGAGGTGTGCGCGACCCCGCCCGCAGCTCTCGCGATGTTGGTGAAGGTACGCTCCCCGCTGCCGATGGCGCTCAGGACCTCGCGAGCCTGCGCCTGGGCCGGGACCTCGGCGGCGAGCGAGCGCTCGGCGGAGACCAGCAGCGCGGATACCGGGTTGGACAGCGCGGAGGTCAGGAATCCCCACACGTCCTGTCCCGGCGTCCACTCCGCGCAGATCAGCGGCAGCCCGCCGGTGATCAGCGCCGCGTCGAAGGCAGCAGCGGGCTCCAGCCCGAGCATCGAGCCGATCTCCGCCGGATTGAGCGGCCCGATCACCATTTCCCTGCCGCGCTGGTGGAACGGCCGGTCGTACGTGTTCAGCGCCTCCATCATGGACAGATCGGACCCGACGAGCAGCAGCAGCACCGGCTTGCGGCTGAGCTCGCGGTCCCAGGCCCGCTGGAGGTTGGACTCGAAGACCTTGGCGTCGTCCATCAGGTACGGCACCTCGTCGATCACGACGACGCTGACCTCGTCGTCGGGAAGGGCCTCCGCGAGCCGGCGGAACGCTGCGGCCCAGGTACCAGGTGGATCTTCCTGGAAGGCCGTCCTGCCCGGCAGCGTCGATTCGGCGACGGCGTCCGCGAGGTCTGCGAGCGGATCGCCGCCCTGGGCGGCGGTGAAGAACAACCGGGGCAAACCGGACTGGCGGAGATACTCCTCCACCAGGCTGGACTTCCCGATCCGCCGCCTGCCCCCGATCAGCAGGCATTCACCCGGCGCCCGGCCGCCGATCCCGTCCCGGATCCTGGCGACCAGATCGCCGAATATGCGCAGCTCACGCTGCCGTCCGATGAATTCGAACATGCCAGCCCCCTTACTTCCACCGAAGATGGTATCGCTGGTGGTACTACCACGAGTGAAACTATCTCTGGTGGAAGTGAGGGGCCGGGGTCACCACTGGCCGGGCTGGTAGCCGCCGGCCGGCTGGCGGACCAGGACGTTGGCCCGGTTGTACGCGTTGATCAGGGCGATCAGGGAGACGAGCGCGGCGAGCTGGTCCTCGTCGAAGTGCTTGGCCGCGTTGCCCCACACCTCGTCGGAGACACCGGGGCCGTCGGCGATCCGGGTGGCCTGCTCGGTCAGTTCGAGGGCCGCGCGCTCGGCGTCGGTGAAGACGGTGGCCTCGCGCCACGCGGCGATCAGGTTGATCCGGAGGGAGGTCTCCCCGGCGTGGGCCGCGTCCTTGGTGTGCATGTCGAGGCAGAAGCCGCAGCCGTTGATCTGGCTGGCCCGGATCTTCACGAGTTCCTGGATGGCGTGCGGCAGCGTCGAGTCACCGATCACCTTCCCGGCCGAGTTGATGTACTTGAGGAACTTCTGGCCGACCGGGTTGGCGTAGTAGCTGAAGCGGGGGTCCATTGTGGCTCCTTGGTGTGTGCTGTTCTGTGCTTTCACTGGTTCGACGCGTGCCGGGGCCGCGATGTGACAGCCCGGGATGTGTCCTGGGTCACGCGCCGGGCACGGCTCAGCGCTCGTCGATGACCTCGCCGGTCTGGGCGGTCGCCTCGCTGGTCAGGGCCAGGGTCTGCGCCACGAGCGGGAAGCCCTGCGACGCGCTGATCGCGGCCAGCATCTGCTCAGCCGACTCCCAGCGCCACGTGTCGCAGTACGTGCCGTCCTCAAGCCGGGTGAGGCGTGTTTCCGTCAGGCCGGGGTTGCCCCGGCGGATGCCATCGATCAGCGCGGCGCGCTGTGCCAGCAGTGCCTCCAGCTGGCTGTCCTCGACCCGGTAGTTGTGCACGCGGATGACGGGCATGGCAGGGGTCCTCTCGGTGTCTCGGGAACACCGGAAAGCCTCACAGTCAGGCGTTGCCGCTGGTAGTGCGTGGCGCACGAGCTGGTGGTGCGCTGTGCACGTCCGGCGGTGTGCAATCTGCACTGGCCGCGCCTGCGTCGAGGGGTATGCGGGCTTCGAGGACGAAGTCACCGTCGCGGGTACTGGTGTCCAGGTAGCCGCCGGCCTCGGCGACGCGGGAGCGGATGTTGCGGAGACCCTGTCCGGATTGCCTGGTCGACGGGCGGGCCGCGTCGTTGCTGATCCGCAGGTAGAGGGAGGCTTCGCGGCGGCGGCACTCGATCTGGACCCGGGTGGCCGCGCTGTGCCGGAGGATGTTCGTGACCGCTTCCCGCACGACGGGTACGAGGATGGCGCTGGGCCGGGCAGGCAGGTCGTCGGAGACGATGTGGACGGCGATGCCCTGCTGGGCGAGGGCTGTGCGTGCCGACAGGAGTTCGCGGTTCAGGGAGGCGACGGTGGAGTCGTCCACCATCGCGCGTGCCTCGAACGTCGCCCCGGCCGCGATCCGCAGTGACTCGTCGAGCTGGGCGGCCGCCTTGGCCGGGTCCCGGAGGACGAGTTCGGCGATGAGGTCGGCCTTGAGCGCGAGCACGGACAGGCTCAGGCCGAGCAGGTCGTGGATGTCGCGGGACAGCCGGGCACGCTCGGCGCGGACGGTCAGCTCGGCGAGTTCGGCGCGCGACCGGTTCATCTGCACGGTGAGCTGCCAGAACCTGGCCAGGCCGAACAGGACCAGCGTCGCCTGCATGGCCAGGATCACCCAGCCAGCTCTTTCGAGCTGCGCGGATTCTTCCGTGTACCCGGCGCGCAGCGCGACCAGAGCGACAGCCGCGACCACGGACCACACGCCCCGCTGCGCCAGCAGGTACGCGGCTGCCAGCAGGATGAGCCATGTGCACCAGGTCGCCCCGAGCCACGGCAGCGGGAGCAGTGCGAC
The DNA here is from genome assembly GCF_000379825.1 of Longispora albida DSM 44784. Taxonomy (GTDB): domain Bacteria; phylum Actinomycetota; class Actinomycetes; order Mycobacteriales; family Micromonosporaceae; genus Longispora; species Longispora albida. Next base: position 650,612 of record NZ_KB903813.1, on the reverse strand, counting down.
GGCTGTCTGGCCGAGGAGCATCGGCATCGCGAGCCGTGGCCAGTGGAGCTGGACCAGGAGCATGACGGCCATCGCGGTGCCGCCGAGGGAGATGGGGAGCCAGTAGCCCGGGTTCTCGATGGCCTGGCGGGAGATCCAGGTTGCCAGGCTGGCGACCAGTGCGAAGAGCGACAACTGCGGGGCGAGCCTGGCGACGGGTTCGCTGTCGCGGGGTTTCGGGGCGTCGGTGCCGTGCGTGGCGGCCGTGGACCGGACGGTCTCGATCATCTGCCGGACGGCCTGGCCCGCTTCGACGACGGCTGCCCGTGCGTGTTCCTGTTCCCTGGGGAGTTTCGCTCGCGCGTCACGGAGCAGGCCGGCCACCGCGTCGAGGTCGTCGCCCATCGCGGCACGGATGCGGGACGCGGCCCGCATGCGTTCCTGGTCGAGGGTCATCCGGGCGAGATCCTCCCGGGTCGCCTCCAGCCTGTCCACGAGCTGCGGCAGGCGCAGGAAGCTGTACATGACCAGGCCGATCGCTGCCGTGGTCACGGCGGAGACCCCGGGCTCGGAGCCGGCGGGCCAGCCGTGCGCCACTTCGGACAGACCGGCGGCGACGAGGAAGGCTGGCCAGCGCCAGCGGCCCGGTACGCACCACAGCACGGTCGCGGCCAGGAGGCAGTCGAGGTTCGGGGCCAACGGGTCGAACACGGCTGGCGTGTACGCGAGGAGTACCTGCGCGGCGAGCAGCCAGAGCCGGTACCCGTGCCGCTGGGCCAGGACGAGGACGGCGGCCTGGGCGGCGCAGACCAGCGGTACCACCCAGTGCTGGGCACCGGACACAGTCGACAGGACGAACAGGGCGAGGAAGGCGTAGCCGCTCAGCCGTGGTACCAGGTGCACGTGGCTGATTGCACACGCGCGAAGTGATCATGACAAGTAGGATCACGCTCTGGCCGGAGCTGAAGGAGCAAGATCACATGATCAGGGTACTGGTGGCCGAGGACATGCGGCTCCTGCGCGAGACCCTCGAGGCCTCGCTGGCCCTGGAGGACGACATGGAGATCGTCGCCTCGCTGGACCGGGGTGACACCGTCGCCGCCACGGCCCGCAGCGCCCGGGCCGACGTGGCCATCGTCGACATCGAACTCCCCGGCATGGACGGCCTCACCGCGACAGCCCAGCTCCGCCAGAGCCACCCGGACTGCCGGGTACTCATCCTGACGGCACTGGCCAGCCCGGTGAACCTGCGGCGCGCCACCGAGGCCGGCGCGACCGGCTTCCTCCTCAAGGACACGCCGAGGCAGGAGCTGATCGCGGCGGTGCGGACCGTGGCGGCCGGTGGCCGGGTACTCGACTCGACCCTGGCCTTCGCCGCCCTCCAGAGCCCGGCGAACCCGCTGACCGACCGGGAGAGCGAGGTGCTGCGCCGGTACGCGGCGGGCGCGGACCCCAAGGAGATCGCCAGCCAGGTCAGCCTGTCCTACGGGACCGTCAGGAACTACCTCGCGGCCGCGGTGACGAAGCTCGGGGCCCGCAGCCGGGTCGACGCGGTCCGGATCGCCACCGAGTCGGGCTGGCTGTGACCTCGGCTAGCTGACGGCCTGCCTGATCAACTCGGCGATCCGGGCCTCGCTGGCCGCGTTCATCTCCGTGATCGCCCACACGGTCGGGAACATGGTGCCGTCGTCGAGGTTCGCGATGTCGTTGAAGCCGAGCGTCGCGTACCGGGTGCCGAACTTCTTCGCCGGCTGGAAGAAGCAGAGGACCTTGCCGCCCGAGGTGTAGGCCGGCATGCCGTACCAGGTCTTCGCGCCGAGCTCCGGAGCCACGGCCTGGACGATCGCGTGCAGTTTCTCTGCGATCATCCGGTCGGAGTCCTCCATCTCGGCGACCTTCGCCAGGAGGTCGGCCTCGCCGTCCGCTTTGCCGCCGCGCGGGCGTTTCTGGGCCTTGAGCTCCTTGGCGCGTTCTTTCATCGCCGCGCGTTCCTCGGCGTCGAAACCGTCGTACTTCTGCTCGGCCATCAGCCTGGCTCCTCTCCCGGCAGGGTCAGTTCTCATGCTAGGCAGCCGGCGGCTACCAGGTGCCCGCCTGCTGACGGGTCGACACGTTGAGCCGGTTGAAGGCGTTGGTGACGGCGATGCCGAGCAGCAGCCCGGCCAGTTCCTCCTGGTCGAAGTGCTTCGCGGCCATGTCCCACACCGAGTCGGGTACCGCGTCGTGCTGGTCGGCGAGCCGCGTGACCGCCTCGGCCAGCGCGAGCGCCGCGCGCTCCTCCTCGCTGAACCACGGCGTCTCGCGCCAGGCGGCGACCGTGTCGAGCTGCTGGTCGGTGGCGCCGTGCTTGCGGGCCTGCGACGCACCGCCGGCCACGCACGGCCCGCAGCCGTTGATCTGGCTGACCCGCAGGTGGGTCAGCGCCAGCAGTTTGCCGCCGACCCCGGAGCCCGCGAGGGCCTTGTTGACGGCCATCAGGCCTTCCATCGCGCCGGGGACCAGGCTGGCGGGGTTCGGCATGCGCTTGGTGGGCATCTTCTCGCTCCTCTTCTTCGCTTCTCGCTCGCTGGAACCACGACACCACCGGCGGGACACCTGCCGCACCGCGCGCGGGACACCGTGGGACAGCCCCGGGCCGCCTGGCTGGGCGAACACGGCAACGTTCCGTGCTGTGACGGTGGGACGGGTACCGTGTCCCGGGTGTCGACCGCACCGGAACGCCTCGTCGGACAGCTCACCCGGATCAGGGAACTGAGCGGGCTCAGCCTGCGCGCGCTGGCCCGGCAGACCGGCCTGAGCAGTTCCTCGCTGTCGCGGTACATGACGGGGCAGCTGGTGCCGCCGTGGGAGGCCGTGGTCGCGCTGTGCCGGGCCGTGAGCCGGGACCCCCGGCCGCTCCGGCCACTGTGGACGGAGGCGATGCAGGCGGGAGCCGCGCCGGCCCCACGCCGCAACGACCTGCCCGCCGACATCGCCGACTTCACCGGCCGCGAGGCGGAGGCTGCCCGCGTCGCCGAGCTCCTCAGGTCGGCCGGGGCCGTGGTCGTCGACGGGATGGGCGGGGTCGGCAAGACGAGCCTCGCCGTGCACGTCGCGCACCGGCTCGCACCGTCCTATCCCGACGGTGGCCTCTACCTTGACCTCCTCGGGTTCACCCCCGGGCAGGAGCCGCTGGAGCCTTCGGTGGCGCTGGGCCGGCTGCTGGGGGCGCTGGGGGTCGAGCATCCTCCGGCCAGTACGGCCGAGCGGGCGGCGTTGTGGCGGTCGGAGCTGTCCCGCAAGCAGGCACTCGTGGTGCTGGACAACGCCGCGGAGGCCGAACAGGTCCGCCAGTTGCTGCCGGGGGCTGGGAAGTCCGCCGTGCTGGTCACCAGCCGGAACCGGTTCGTCGACCTCGACGGCGTCCCGCCGGTGTCCCTGGAGCCGCTGTCCCCCGCCGAGGCCGCCGAGCTGTTCGGCCGGGCGGCCGGTGTGAGCCTGGGAGACGAGGACGGCGCGTCACGCGTACTCGACCAGTGCGGCGGCCTCCCGCTCGCGCTGCGGATGGCCGGCGCGCGGCTGCGGCACCGTCCAGGCTGGACGATCGCGATCCTCGCCGAGCGGCTCGGCGGCGACACCAGCCGGTTCGACGCCGTGTTCGGCATGTCGCTCAGGCAGCTCGACTCCGAGCAGCGCCGGATGTTCCGCCTGCTGGGAGTGCTCCCGGGGGCAGACTTCGACGCGGCGGCCGCCGTCGCCCTCACCGGCATGCGGGAAGGGACTGTCCATTCGGTACTGGAAGAGCTCGTCGACGCTCACCTGGCCCAGGAGTCGCCGCCCGGCAGGTACCGGCTGCACGACCTGATCCGGCGCTACGCCGCCGACCTCGCGGCCGAGGAGGAACCGCAGACCGAGGCGGCCGTCCGCCGGGTACTGGACCACTACCTGACACTGGCCGTCGCCCACGACCGGACGCTCCCGTGGGGCAGGGCCGACCGGGTTCCGGGCGACCCGGCGCAGGCTGTGGCGTGGTTCGACACCGAGTACCCGAACCTGATCGCGTGCTTCGACGCCGCCGTCCGGCTCGGCGCTGACGAGGTCGTCGCGGGGCTGCCGCCGGCGATGCGCGCGTGGTTCTTCCGGCGGAGGGGCACCGACGACCAGGTACGCATGCTCGAAGCCGGGGCTGCGGCGGCCGGACGGCTCGGCCGGGACCAGGAACGGGCCGCGCTGCTCGCCGACCTCGGGTTCGCGCACGCCGCCGCCGGCCGGCTCACCGACGCGCTCCGGGCGTACGAGCTGGCCGCGCGGGCCGACCCGGCAGCCGACGCCGAACTCGCGGGCGGGCTGGCACTGCGTACCGGTTTCGCGCTCCGGGACCTCGGTGAGTTCACGCAGGCCCAGGCCCAGTTCCGCCGGGCGGAAGAACTCTTCGGGCAGACCGGGAACCGTGGTGGGCAGTCACAGGCGCTGGCCTTCGACGGCTGGGTGACACTCCACCTCGGGGAGCCACAGGAGGCCGCCACGATCGCCAGGCAGGCCGTCGCGCTGGCTGCGGGGCCGGCCAGGATCACCGGGCTGGTCACGCTGGGCGTGGCGCTGGCCGGGGAGGACGAGGCCGAGTCGCGGAAGCTGTTCGCCGAGGCACTGGAGCTGGCCGAGCTGGCGCACAACCAGGCGTGGTGCCACAACTACTTCGGCGTGGCGCTGCGCGTCATGGGCGCGCTCGACGAGGCACTCGTTCACCACCGGCGGGCACTGGAGCTGATCGAGCAGCTGGCCGAGGCGCAGCTGGAGATCAACTTCCTGCACACGTACGCGGAGACCTGCCGGGCCGCCGGGCTGACCTGCGAGGCGCTGGCCCTGCTCGACCGCACGATCGACCTGGCCAGGAAGCTCGGCCGGCCGAACGACGAACGGCTCGCGGCCGAGGCCCGCACGGCACTGCTCGCCGGATAAGCCGGAAGGCCGCCCAGGTCCATCGTGGACCCCAGGCGGCCTTTCCCGTTCCGGTGACGAAGCGCGAGGCTAGGCGACGGCCTGCTTCAGCAGCGCGGCGATCCGGGTCTCCACCTCGGCGTTCAGCTCGGGTACCGCGAAGGACGTCGCCCAGATCGCGCCGTCGTCCAGGTTGGCCACGTCGCTGAACTGGAAGGTGGCGTACCGCGTGTTGAACTTCTCGGCGGGCTGGAAGTGGCACACGATCTTGTCGTTCTTCGTGTACGCCGGCATGCCGTACCAGAGCCTCGGGGTCAGCTCGGGCGCGCTGGCCCTGATGATGGCGTGCAGGCCCTCGCCGAGTACCCGGTCGGACTCCTGGAACGTGGCGATCTTCGCCAGCACCTCCTGCTCCAGGTCGGCGGCCTTGGCCTCGCGGCGGGCGGCGGCCTTCAGTTCCTTGGCCCGCTCCTTCATCGCGCTGCGCTCTTCAGCGGTGAAACCGTCGTAGCTCTTGTCGTTCGCGCTCATCGGTATCTTCCTTCGGGTTGTCGTGCCGTGTCTCGCTGACAGGAGTCATCACACCACCGGCGCGCACACCCCCGCATCGGCCACGGGACACCGCGGGACACTTGGAACGTCTCCTACCTGCGGAAACGTCAGCGCTGTCTCGCCGGAGAGGCTGGGACACAGCACAGCTGGCCCTTCCCACAGCCAGCCCGTTCAGCCAAGTGGCCCAGTTTCGGGCCATGAGAGTGGAGCTTCCGGTGTACCACCTGGCGCCGGCAGGCTGGCCCTATGACCGTCACCATCAGCCAGGCACCCGCCAGCCCGTCCCCTCCGGCCACACGCCGGCCAGGGCTGATCCTCGCCGTCCTCCTCCTCGGCACGTTCCTCGTCACAGCCAACGCCACCCTGGTCACTGCCGCCCTCCCGGCCACAGCGCACGGCCTGGGTGCCGAGCTGCCGGCCATGCTGTGGGTGATCAACGGGTACCTGGTGGCGTTCACCGCGCTGCTGCCCGCCGCCGGCCGCCTCGGTGACCGGTACGGGCCGAGGACTCTGCTCCTTGCCGGGCTGGCCATCTTCGCGGTCGCCTCGGCAGCCTGCGCCCTGGCCCCCACCGGGCCGGCGCTGGTCGCGGCCCGCGTCCTACAGGGAGCCGGGGCGGCGCTGCTCACACCACAGGCGCTCACGATCCTCACGCACACGTACCCGCCGGAGCGGCGCGGCCGGGCGTTCGGCGTGTGGGGCGTGGTCGCGGGGCTGGCTGTCGCGGCCGGCCCGCTGCTCGGGGGTGCAGCCGTGCAGTACCTCGGCTGGCGGTGGGTCTACGGGCTCGTGCTGGCCGTCGCCGGACTGGCTTTCGTGTTGTCGGCCGCCGTCCTTCCGAGGGCTCGGGCGGAAGCCGGGGTGCGGCCGCGGTTTGACGTGCTGGGGACCGTGCTGCTCGCCGTCGCGCTGGTCCTCACCGTCAACGGGCTGCTCACCGACGCGCGGCTGATCGTCCCCGGTGTGGTGGCCCTGATCGTCTTCGCCGAGGTACAGCGCCGCCGACAGGCCGGGACACCGCTGATCCCGTTCAGCGTCCTGCGCGCGAAGCACTTCGTCCTGATGGCGGTGGTCGGGGGCGCGCTGTCGTGCGCGGTGGCCGGCATGGTCCTGCTGACCGTTGTGTACCTGCAGTCGGTGGCCGGGCTCGACGCGCTGGGCGCGGGGCTGGTGGTCGCGGTCGGGCCGGCCGTCTCGGTACCGTTCGCGCCGCTGTCCGGCTGGCTCACCGACCGGTACGGCGGCCGCTCCGCCCTGCTCAGCGGCCTGCTGCTGATGACAGGCGGGCTGGCGTACCTTCCCGTGGCTGTCCACGCGGGAGCAGGCTGGCCAGGGCTGCTGCCCGGCCTGGTGGTCTTCGGGATCGGGATGGGCGTCGTGTTCGCGCCGCCCAGCATCCTCGCCATGTCCGCTGTCCCGGCCGCGCAGGCCGGTGCCGCCTCGGGCACCCTGACCACCCTGCGGACCCTCGGCAACACGATCGGCAGCGTCGGCGTCGGCGCGCTGTTGCAGGCCAGGTTCGCGGCCACCCTCACCGCAGCGGACCTGAACACGGCCAGCCACCTGCACCTGGCCGTGACCGGGAGCGCGCGAGCCGGGATCGGGGCGGCTGTCGCCACGTCGTACCTGCTGCCGGTCGCCGTACTCACGGCGCTGACGATCGCCAGCGCCGTGCTCGTACGGCCGAGAAGTGCTGTCTAGCCCTTGAGGACCTGGCGGGCCATGACGATCCGCTGGACCTGGTTGGTGCCCTCGCATGCAGTAAGTTCACCCTATTCTGCACATTTGTCATATTTACGGGGATTTGCATGCGAATGTCTAGGGGCCTGATCGCTGGCGCCATGCTGCTGGCCTTGACGGCCGCACCGCCGGGTTCACGGGCCGAGCCGCCAGCCGAGATGTTCAACCCTGGCCGGGCGGTGTCCGCCAGCAATCCGTTCGTGCTCCGGTCGATGACCGCCAGCGTCGGTTCGGCCCAGGTCTCGCAGCTCTGCCGGGCCGAAGCGCAGCCGGTGACCCTGAACCTCTTCCCGGACGTCAGAGTCCGGGCGGAGCCGCTCCACGTGGAGCGCAGCCCGGACGGCACGGCGGTCCGGTGGGGTGGCCGGATGGCCTCGGCCCCGGACACCACTGTGCTGTTGTCGGCGACGGCGGCCTGCGGAACGGCGTCTGGGCCACCGAACCTGAGCGGCACAGTGCAGCTGCCCGGCCGCCTGTACGCGATCACGCCAGCCGGGCCGGGCAAGGTCACGGTCTCGGAGTACTCGCCGGGCCTGTCCGAACTGGACGAACGCCGGGTGGCAGACGTCGAAACACCGGCACCGCCCGGAAGGACCATGACACCGAAGCAGGACCGGAGCATCCCCGGCCCCTGGCCGCGCGAGTCCGCGGACTGCGTGCGCACGGACTACCCCGTCATCGACCTGCTGGTGCTCTGGTCGCCGAAGGTCACCCAGGTGCTCGGCGGCCCCGCAGCCGCCAGGGCCCGGGTCGACGACGCGATCGCGATGATGAACTCCGACCTGACCAGCAGCCAGATCAACGCCCGGGTCCGGCTCGTGCACGCCGAGGAGGCCACCGGCTACACCGGACCGGAGGACGATGGCGCACTCGATCCGCTGCGCACCCCCGGCGACGGTGTGCTGGACCAGGCGCAGACGCTCCGCGACACCTACGGCGCCGACCTGGTCAGCATCTTCACCACGGACGGCACCGGGATCGGCACCACCCCGGTCCCGCCGTCAGCAGCCACATCCAACCGGGCCTACAGCCAGGCCAACTACTCCTACCTGCCCGGCCACACCTTCTCGCACGAACTCGGGCACAACCTCGGCGCCCATCACGACTGGGTGACCGACCCCGACGGCAAGCCCGGCTACGAGCACAACCACGGCTACTCGCCGCCCAGCCGGGCCTGGCGGACCATCATGTCCTACGGCCAGATCTGCCAGGACTGCGAACGCGTCGGCTACTTCTCCAACCCCCGGATCAGCTTCCGTGGCGAACCGGCGGGCGTGGCCGGCGGCGACCCGAAGGGCGACCTGAACCAGCGGCCCGCCGACAACTCCCGCATGATCAGCGAAACCTCGGCCGATCCGGTGTCGAAGTACCGGGCTGCCGTCATCCCGGCGGCGCTGTGCGAGCTGAACGTCACGGCCAGCCCGGAGGCCGGCGGCAGCGCGGCGGCGCAACGAGGCGGACCGTACTCCCCGGGCACGACCGTCGCCGTCACGGCGACACCGAAGGACGGCTACGTGTTCTCCGGCTGGACCCTCAACGGCCAGCCGTACCCCGGCGGCCGGAAGATCACCGTACCGGTGGCCGCCGACACCACTCTGGTCGCGAACTTCGTCCCTGGTACCACGCCGAAGGTGAAGCTCACCTTCCGCGCCGAGCCGAGCTCCGGCGGCTACGGCGAAGTGCCCGGCGGACCGAAGGACGGCGTCTATACCGTCGGCACGACCGTCACCACCGACGCGTACCGCTACAGCGGCCAGCCGCTGCGATTCGCTGGCTGGTCGATCGACGGAGTCTTCGTCAGCACGAACCGCAAAGAGCGGTTCACCCTGGACAACGACACCGTACTCACCGCGCACTTCGCCGCAGCCACCGTGAACGTCACCACCCAGGTCAGCCCGGACGGCAGCGGCACCGTCAACCTGAGCGCCCCCGGGCCGTACCCGCCGAACAGCTCAGTGACAGCCACGGCCACCCCGGCCGCCGGGCAGGTATTCCGCCGCTGGCTGCTCGACGGCCAGCCAGCCGGTACACCCGGCATCCCCACGCTGGCGATCCGCACCGACGCCGACCACACGATCACGGCGGAATTCGGCCCACGGGCAGACCCTTCTCCCTCACCCTCACCGGTACCGACTCCGCCGCCTGGCCCCGGCCCGTCGCCCTCCGTCCAGCCAGGACCGGGTCCGATGCCGCCAGCGCCGTCACCGTCTGCGCCAGCAAGCCCGCCGGCGCCCGAGGTACCACCCATGCGGATCGCTGGTGCGACAGCCGCCGATGGCTCGATTGCCTCGACCGGCACTCCGGTGCTGCTGTTTGGCGGGGCGGCGATGCTGGCCGTCCTCCTCGGGCTGGTCCTGGTGGCCTGGGCCGGCCGCCGCCGAGACGCCTAACTGGCAAAACTTGCCACGTCTGGCCCTTGAGGACGTGACGGGTCATGACGATCCGCTGGACCTGGTTCGTGCCCTGGTAGATCGGGTGCCGTGCTGTTTCGTTCGGGAACGCAAAGGGAGGGCGCCGAGGTTGTCGGTGCCCTCCCCATGCCCGTTTGTGTGAGGCTAAGAGGTCCTAACTTCATGGCGGTGGTGCTATGGCGAGGTCCAGGAGACGGCCGAGCGCCGCCAGTCATGGAGTTAGGACCTCTAGGCGCGGTGGCGTCCCGTAGTCCTCCGGTGGGCTCCGACGGGGCCAGAATTCCGAGCGCAGAACAGCAGGAGCACGCCCAGGAGCAACGTTCCCGCCCCGACCTGAGCGAGCGGAGCCGACGAGGAACCCGTCACAGGCAGCATCACGGACGCGACCGGCGGACTGGCGGGAGCAGCGGGAGCGACCACACCGACAGGAACAGCAGGCCCGGCAGGACCAGTAAGCCCGGCAGGACCAGCAGGGCCGGCAGGACCCGCGGCGCCAGGAACTCCGGCGACGCCGGGAACACCAGCGGGACCAGCCGCGCCAGGAACTCCGGCGGGTCCAGCCGCACCGGGGGCACCAGCGGGGCCGACGACGCCGGGAGCGCCAGCAGCGCCAGGAGCACCAGGAGCACCAGCAGCGCCAGGGGCACCGGGGGCGCCTGCCGTGCCAGGAGCGCCAGAAGTGCCAGGAGCACCGGCGGGGCCCGCAGGACCAACCGCACCCACAGAACCAGCGGGGCCAGCAGGGCCAACGGAGCCGGCGGGACCAGCGGGGCCGACCCCACCAGCCGGGCCGACAGGACCAACCGCGCCAGCAGGACCAGCCGGGCCGGCGGGGCCTACGGGGCCAGCGGGGCCTACGGGGCCGGGCGGGCCCGGGGATGGGCTAGGAGTAGGGCTGGGAGCAGGCGACGGAGTCACCTTGGTTGTGGTGGCGCACGCGGCTCCGCCGGGACAGTTGGTCCCCGGGGCGGTGACGGTGTTCGTCAGTGCCGTCCCGTCGGTGGCGGTCCGGCTCACGCTCACGGTGTAGCCGATCACCACCCGCTGGCCGGGTTTGAGCTCGCCGGTCCAGGTGAGTTTCGGCTGGGTGTAGGCGGGCGCGGCGGCTGCACCGGCACTCGTGTTTCCGGTCCACAGCTCAGCTTTGGCGTCGTTGTTGTAGCTGGCACCGCCGAGCAGCCCGGTCATGTCGTCCGTCACGGTCACCGAGCCCGGAGCTTCGCCGGCGTTGCTCGCGGTGACCGTGTAGGCGATCGCCTGCCCCGGCTTGACGCCGGACGGCGGGGCGTCGCTGGACTTGGTCACCTGGACGGAAGAGACGCCGAACAGCTCCTTGCCCCAGCGCTGCCGGGGATCGTCCCCGCAGTCCCGGATCCGGACCGTGTACCCGCCGATGTTCGCGCCCTCGCCGTACATGGTCATACAGCCGGCCTTGCCATCGAGCTGGTCGCGAACCCCCTTGTTGATCACCTGGCCCGTGGCGGGATCGTAGGTCCACTTCTGCGAGTCGCCTGCGGCACCGCAGTCCCGGCTGCGCACGGTGTAGCCCGCAGGGTCGGTACCTGAGCCGTATGACGTCAGGCAGCCGGCCGCCCCACCCAGATCGGCCTGCACCCCCTTGTTGAGGATGTACCCGGTCGCCGGGTCGTAGGTCCACAGCATCCGCTGGTTCGCCTCATCGCAGTCCTGGCTGCGGGCCGTGTAGCCGTCGGGAGAGGTACCGGAGCCGGTCATCACCAGGCAGCCAGCCTTGCCGCCCAGCTGGGACCGCACACCCTCGTTGATGAAGAATTTGGGCTTGCCCGGCGCCATGACCTCTGGCCGGCCTGCCGGGGCAGCCAGCCTCGCCCCGGTGCTGGCGGGCTGGTCGGCGGAGAAGGCGAAGGTGCTGGACCACGGCTTGCCGCCAGCAGGGCAGCCCCGGATGGCCAGCGTGGACTGGCCCGGCCGGACCACCTGGCTCAGGTCGGCGACCGGCTGGTTCTGGCTCAGCACGGCCAGCGCCTGCTGGTCTCCTTCACCGGCAGCGAGAGTGACCTCCTGAGGGCCGTAGACCCCGGCGAAGGCTGTCCTGGGCCGGAGCGGACGATCCAGGCCATCCAGGGTGACCGAGGCGCAGTCTGCGCCCGCCGAACCGGAAGCGACGATCACTTCACGCTCCCGCCGGTAGCTCCGGCAGCTCGTACACCGCCAGCAGCGCCCAGGAGAGCCGCCGGCCGTCGGGCTGCGGCGGGCCGGCCAGCTGGTACGACCCGGCGCCGCCTCGGCGGGCCTGTTCCGTCACGTCGCGGACCGGCTCCGCCGCACCTTCCAGCGGGGCCTGGGTGCCGTCTGGGCTGGTCAGCTGGAACGTGTCCTGCTGTCCGGCACTGGCCAGTTCCAGGTATGCCCGTACGACCATCGCGCCCTCTGGCAGCCGGAGTTCCACCGTGCCGCTCGCGTCGCCGGGCTCACCGGTCACACCGACGGTTCCGCCGGCGAGGGCGAAGTCGCCATGCACGACCCCGCGGTACCAGGTTCGATACTGCTGCGCTCCCGCCAGTTTCGGCATCCAGAGCAAGACCAGGCCAAGGGCCAGCAGCAGCCCAGCGGCGTGTCAGTGGCCGGAGTCCGGCGGTGGTCATCACGGTAGGCGCCCTCATCCCCGTACGGAGCAAAATTCGCATGAAATGGACTCAGTGATCCGTTACCTCACGCTAATTCCGATCACAGGCTATTGGGTTCATTGACGCCTTACTCCATTTTTCTGGAAAGCCACCAGGCAGAGCCGCAGGGCCCATAGCCCTCTAAGTACCCAAATTTATATTTACCCCGCAAAGACCACTTATATTTGCTAATTCTATTGAAATTAAATTTTCAGGCAGAAAAGACCCACAGAACACGAAAGCGCCCGGATCAGCACTGCGACGAGCACGTCGCCGTTTGCTGATCCGGGCGCTTCACTGCACACCCGGCGAACTAGCCCTTCAGGACCTGGCGGGCCATGACGATCCGCTGGACCTGGTTGGTGCCTTCGTAGATCTGGGTGATCTTCGCGTCGCGCATCATGCGCTCCAGCGGGAAGTCCACGGTGTACCCGTAGCCACCGAGCAGCTGGACCGCGTCGGTGGTGACCTCCATCGCGGTGTCCGAGGCGAAGCACTTGGCCGCGGCACCGAAAAAGGTGAGGTCGGCGTCGCCGCGCTCCGACTTGGCCGCTGCCACGTAGGTGATCTGCCGGGCGGCCTCCAGCTTCATCGCCATGTCGGCGAGCATGAACTGGATGCCCTGGAACTCGGCGATCGCCTTGCCGAACTGCTTGCGCTCCTTGACGTACGCGGTCGCGTGGTCGAGCGCGCCCTGCGCGATACCGACGGCCTGGGCCGCGATGGTGACCCGGGTGTGGTCGAGCGTCTTCATCGCGGTCGCGAAGCCCGTGCCCTCGGCACCGATCATGCGGTCGGCCGGGATGCGGACATTGTCGAAGTACACCTCGCGGGTCGGGGAACCCTTGATGCCGAGCTTCTTCTCCGGAGCGCCGAAGCTCACGCCCTCGTCGCCCTTCTCCACCACGAAGGCGGAGATGCCCTTGGAACGGGCCTCGGGGTCGGTGACGGCGAAGACGGTGTAGTACTCGGAGACGCCGGCGTTGGTGATCCAGCGCTTCGCGCCGTTGAGCACCCAGTGGTCGCCGTCACGGACCGCGCGGGTCTTCATGGACACGGCGTCGCTGCCAGCCTCGGGCTCCGACAGGCAGTACGAGAACATGGCCTCGCCGGAAGCGACCGGGGCCAGGTACTTGGCCTGGAGCTCCTTCGAGCCGGCCAGCAGCAGCGGCAGGCTGCCGAGCTTGTTGACGGCCGGGATCAGCGAGCTGGACGCGCAGACCCTGGCCACCTCCTCGATCACGATCGCGGTGGCCAGCGCGTCGGCACCGGCCCCGCCGTACTCGGCCGGCACGTGCGGAGCGTGGAAGTCGCTGGCCCGCAGCGCGTCGTAGGAGGCCTGGGGGAACTCGCTGTTGGCGTCGGCAGCCGCGGCGTGCGGCGCGACCTTGTCCGCGCACACTTCCCGGACTGCTTCCCGGATGGCCAGGTGCTCTTCCGGGAGCTGGTACACGTCGAACACGCCTACTCCTCGCGTCTGGTCTCGTACCTGTCAGTGTCGCCGACCATTCGACCACGAGCGCGGCGCGCAGGTGAACGGTCGTTCAGATCGGGGCTATCGTATGTGACGATACTGGCGGGTAACCATCGCGGCTAGGGCCTCGGGCATTCTCACCCACTATCCTCATCCCTTGGTGCCCGAAGCCGGTAGCGGCCGGGGGCGGAATGGAGAAGCAGGCGTGACCGTGCCGTACCTGAGCAGCCCGAGTGTCCCGGCGCCCTCGGGAGCCGTCCGGCCACGGCTGACCTTCATCGGAACCGGATACCTGGGCATCACCTACGCGGCCTGCTACGCCGATCTCGGGTACGAGGTGCTCGGGGTCGACATCGACGCCGCGAAGATCGCCAAGCTGAACAACGGTGACGTGCCGATCCACGAGCCGGGCCTCGACGAGCTGCTCCGGCGGAACCTGGCGGCCGGGCGGCTGTCCTTCACCACCGACTACCAGCGGGCCGCCGAGTTCGGTGACGTGCACTTCATCTGCGTGGGTACGCCGCAGCGGGAGGGCAGCACCGGCGCCGACCTGTCCTACGTCGAGAACGCCGTGCTGAGCCTCGTGCCCCATCTGCACCGTAAGGCGCTGATCGTCGGCAAGTCGACGGTCCCGGTCGGTACCGCGCAGTGGGTCGAGGACCTGGTCGCCAAGCACGCGCCGGCCGACTCCGGCGTCGAGGTGGCGTGGAGCCCCGAGTTCCTCCAGGAAGGGTTCGCCGTCGAGGACGTCCTCCGGCCGAACCGGATCGTCGTGGGCGTGAAGACGGCCTGGGCCGACGCCCTGCTCTACGCCGCGCACAAGGGCGTCTTCGACCTGGCGGCGACCGAGGACCGTGAGGTGCCGGTCGTCACGACCGACTTCGCGACGGCCGAGCTGGCCAAGGTCGCCGCCAACGCTTTCCTCGCGACCAAGATCTCTTTCATCAACGCGATGGCCGAGGTGTGTGAGGCGGCGGGTGCCGACGTGACGCACCTCGCGCGGGCCATCGGGCACGACCCGCGGATCGGCAACCGGTTCCTCCAGTCGGGCATCGGGTTCGGCGGCGGGTGCCTGCCGAAGGACATCCGGGCCTTCCAGACCCGGGCACAGGAGCTGGGGGCCGGCGAGGCCCTGCGGTTCCTGCACGAGGTCGACCTGATCAACCTGCGGCGGCGTACCCGGGTGGTGCACCTGGCCGCCGAGCTGCTCGACCGGCCGGCCGGCCCCGGTGGCCCCGGACTGACCGGGCTGAAGATCGCCGTGCTCGGTGCCACGTTCAAGCCGAACACCGACGACATCCGCGACGCGCCGGCCCTGGCCGTGGCCGGGATGCTCGCCAAGACCGGCGCGAAGGTCACCATCTACGACCCGCAGGGCATGGACAACGCGCGGCACGCGCTGCCCGGCGCGGAGTACGCCGCGAGCCTCGACGAGGCCGTCACCGGTGCCGACCTGGTGTGCGTGCTGACCGAGTGGGCCGAGTTCCGCAACGCCGACCCGGCGGCACTGGCCGAGCTGGTGGCCGGCCAGCGGGTCATCGACGGGAAGAACTGCCTCGACGCGGCGCAGTGGCGCGCGGCCGGGTGGGAGTACCGGGGCATGGGCCGCCCCTAAGAGGTCCTAACTCAATGACTGGCGGCGCTCTGGCGGCCCCAGAAGACGACCGGACCGCGCAGAATTCCAGGACGGATACAACACCGGTATCCGCCCTGGAATTCTGCTTGCCGGCCGCCTCCTGGACCTCGCCACAGCACCACCGCCATTAAGTTAGGACCTCTAAAGAGCCTCGAAGTAGGCGCGGAGCCGCTCGGCGTACGGCAGCCGGTCGGCGGCCGGCACGAACTCCGGGTGCGGCTTCGTGCCGTAGAGCAGGTCTCCGTCGTACCTGGGGAACACGTGCACGTGGTAGTGCCACACGTCCTGGTACCCGGCGGGCTCGTTGTGCTGCCGCGTGGAAACGCCGTCGCAGCCGTACGTCTCCCGGATCGCGACAGCGACCTCGCGCACGAGGTCGTGGACGGCGTGCCCGGCCTCGGGTGGCAGGTCGTACAGGTTCTCGTGGTGCCCGGCCGAGACGACCAGGACGTGGCCGTGGTTCTTCGGCCACCAGCGGGGCGAGACGAACGCCAGGGCTCCGCTGGTCCGGCGGACGACGTCGCGCTGGTCGGCGATGTGGTCCCCGCCGCCGGCGACTAGGCGGCAGAACGGGCAGGCGTAGCCGGGGGGCTCGTGGCTGATCGGAGTCATGGCCGAGCTTTACATGATCGGCTGGGGTCGCGCTGTCCCTGCGGTGAGGCTGGGACGTACTCAGGCCGAGTTGAGTACCTGAGCAGGTACCAGTGACGGCCCGCGTGGTTCACCCTGATGTGCATGAGTGCCTACCCCTGCCCGTACTGCGGCGTCACAGCCAGCAGTGACACCGGCTGCCCCGGCTGCGGCCGGCCTGCCGACCGGCTCGCCGCAGAGCTGACCTGGATCGCGGGGCGGATACAGGTACTCAACCAGGTGACAGCCGACCTCCAGAAGAACCTGACGGTGGCGATGGCCGAGCGCGGCGGGCTCGTGCAGCGGCACACCGTCCTGGGCGAACAGCTCCGGCAGCGGATGCGGGCGGAGGGCGGCCGTCCACCGGTCCCCGGAGCGGCAGCGGTTCCGCCAGTAGCTGCGACGGTCCCCGGGCACCCCGTACCAGTGCGGCAGACGGCTGACGCTTCGCCGAAGTCCGTGCAGAACGTGCTGCTCGGCCTCGGCGGGTTGCTGCTGGGCATCGCGGCGATCGTGTTCGTGGTCGTGGCGTGGCGGTCGTTCGGGGTCGCCGGCCGGGCCGGGCTGCTCGCCGGCGTGACCGGGCTGCTGCTGGCCCTGCCGGTACCGCTGGCACGTAAGCAGCTCGGCGCGACGGCCGAGACGCTGGCTGCTGTCGGGCTGCTGTTCGTCGCGCTCGACGGGTACGCGGCGTGGATTGTCGACTTCGCTGGCGTGCAGGCTGTGGACGGTGCCGGGTACGCCGCCGGGGTGCTGGCGGTGACGGCGGCGTTCTCCCTCGGGTACGGGAAAATTCTTGGTCTTCAGGCGCCGAGGTTCGCGGCCCTGATCGCGATCCAGCCGGTGCCGGTGCTGGTCGCGGTGGTGCTGGACGCGAGCCTGGCCGGATACTCTGTCGCGTTCACGGCCGGCGCGGCGATCAACCTGGCGGCGGGCTGGCGGGCGTTGCGGGGCGACCACTCCGTGCTGCGCTGGCTGGCGGTGAGCGTGGCCGGGCCGTGGACACTGGTGGCCGGGGCTACGGCGATCGTGGCCGCGATCCCCAACGACACGGCCATCGTGGGCTGCGGCGCGCTGCTGCTGATCGGGGTGCTCGCCGCGAGCCTGACGCCCGTCCAGCGCATGGTCTTCCCCGCCTTCGCGACCGGCCCGCTCGTCGTGGTGGTCGCGCGGCTGGTGTGGCTGTGGCTGCCGGACCACCGGATGATCGGCCTGGTCGCCGCCGCAGGCGCGCTGGTGCTCGCCGCCCGTTTCCTGCCGGAGGACATCCGCCCCGGGCCGCTGAGCGTGACCGGCTTGGTCGCGGGCCTGGCCGGGATCGTGACCAGCACACTGGCCGTCGTCTCCGCGCTGATCGCCGCCGGCTCGGCCCAGCCGCCGTGGTCCGGCGAGCCGTACGCCTTCGACGACCTGATCGGCTGGCAGCTGCCCGCCGCCCTGCTCACCGGCGGTCTCGTCGCCTGGGTCCTGTTCAGGAAGTGGTGGATCGGCTTCGCCGTCGCCGCCCTGCTGTCGATCTCCGCTCCCGGCGAACTCGGCGCTCCCTATTGGACGATCGCCGCCGCGCCGTTGCTGGTCGCGCTTCTTGTTTCTTTGTACGCGCTGCGTGCGGCACCCTGGCTGGCCATCGTCTCGGCAGCCCTGGCCGCCTACGGCCTGACCGTCTGCCTTCACACCCCACAAGCCACGACAGCAGGGCTCGCCGCGGTCGTAGTCACCGCTGGCCTGGTGGCTGGCCTCGGGCGCACGACTGTCCTCGGCTCGGCGGCGTTCACCACCACCCTGCTGTTCCTGCCGGCACTCGCGGCGGTCGGAGCGCACACGGCTGGCCTGAGCGACCGGTACGCGGCCATCGCGGGGATGGGCGGCGCGACCCTCGCGCTCGGGCTGTCCTGGCTGCTGCGCGTGTTCGAACCGTGGACGAGCCTCGCCGTCGCGGCCGGCGCCACGGGCGTAGCGATCAGCACCGTGTTCATGGACGGCGAACCGACCACCGTGTACGCGGCCTATGCGGCACTGCTGAGCGTGGCCGGGCCGTACCGCAACCAGTGGCTCGTCATCCGCGCCGCACTGCCCCTGGGCTGGGCGGTCGGCGGCGCGCTCCCGTCCCTCGCCGCCGTGCTGGTCGCGCCGTGGCTGTGGTGGCTGGAGATCTGGTCGGGCGCGTCGGGTACCGGGATCGCGCCGCGCGGGAACTGGTCGGTGTCGGTACAGGACCTGGTCGTGCTGGTGATGGTCGCCGCGGCGGCCGGGATCGCTGCCGGGCCGGCCCGGATCGTGAAGGTGGCCGTACCGGCCGGGATCCTCGTGGCCTTCGTGCTGCCAGCCGCGCTCGGTGCCCCGTGGCCGGTGACGGCGGTCGTGGCCCTGGTACTGGGCCTCGCGGCCTGGGTGATCGGGCCGGGCGTGTGGCTGTCGGCCGTGGCCGTCGCGGGTGCCGGGGCCGGGTTCTCCGGGCTGCTGGCCGACCGCATGTCCACTGTGGGCGCTCTGGTCGCCGTGCTGGCCGCGGCGGTTGTGGTGGCGTGGCGGGGGCGGCTCTCCGGGTACGTGACCGGCGGAGTGGCGTTCCTGGTGCTGGCCCCGGTGACGTGCGCTGCGGGGCGGATGGACGTGGCCACGTGCGGGTACGCGCTGCTCGGTGCGGCTGTGGTGCTGCTCGCGGTGTCGGCCTGGGTTCGGAAACCGCAGCCGGTACCGGTCCTGGAGATCCTCGCGCACGCCGGTGCCGGAGTCAGCCTCGTCCTGGCCGGCCGGACACTGCGCTCGGCGGCGATCGTGTTCGCGGTCTGGGCCGCCGTACTGGGCGCCTCGGCACTACGGCGCGACCTGGGCGGCCTGGGACGGCGGGCGTACGCGCTGGCCGGGGCCGGGCTGGCCACCGTCTCGTGGTGGCTGCTGCTCGGGGCCGGCCGGGTCGGCGTACCCGAGGCGTACACCGTCCCGCCGGCCGTGCTGCTGCTCGCGATCGGGGCCTGGGAGGTGCACCGGCGGCCGGAACTGCGGAGCTGGATCGCGTACGGGCCGGGGCTGCTCGTCGCGCTCCTGCCGTCGTTCGCGTGGTCGCTCGGGGTGCAGGGGCCGCCGCTGCGGCGCGTGTACCTCGGCGTGGCAGCGGTACTCATCGTCCTCATCGGAGCGAAGTTCCGCCTGCGCGCACCGCTCGCGATCGGCGGCGGGATCGCGGCGGCCGTCGGGCTCCACGAGCTGCTGCTGATCGGCGTCAAGGCCTCGTTCTGGATCCCGTCAGCCGTGGCCGGGGTGATCCTGATCGCCGTCGGCGCGACGTACGAGAAGCGCCTCCGCGACCTGACCCGCCTCCGCGACCTCTACACATCCTTCCGCTAGCCCGTCCCCCGTCCAAGCCGACCGCGGTGGCCTAAAGCTGGACGCGAACCGGGGGCCGGGCCTACGCGCTAACACGGAGCCACCGACGCACTACGGGCGAACCGGGGGCCACGCCGGGGCCTTCACCTCTCCACGGTGCACCCGGGTCGTGCCCAAGGCCAGCCACGGGAACGGGGTCCTCGCCGCGGCGGGGACCCCGTTTCCGGTACACAATCTGAAAGGAGCTAGAGCAGTGACTGTCGCAAGGCGGCGTCCTTGCGCTCGACCACCTCGCGGAGGTTTTCCTGGAACTCGGCCATCTTCTTGACGAGTTCCGGTTCGCCGACGGAGAGGATGCGGACGGCGAGCAGGCCGGCGTTGCGGGCGTTGCCGATCGACACTGTCGCGACCGGGATGCCGGCCGGCATCTGCACGATAGACAGGAGCGAGTCCATGCCGTCGAGGTGGCGGAGCGGCACCGGCACGCCGATCACCGGCAGCGGGGTCAGCGAGGCGACCATGCCCGGCAGGTGGGCAGCGCCGCCGGCGCCCGCGACGATGACCTTGATGCCGCGCTCGTGCGCCGAGCGGGCGTAGCTGAGCATCTTGTCCGGCGTGCGGTGGGCGGAGACGACCGAGACCTCGTAGCCGATCCCGAACTCGTCGAGCGCCTCACCAGCGGCCTTCATGGTGGGCCAGTCGGAGTCGCTGCCCATGATGATGCCGACGGTGACGGTCATTCCCCTGCCTCCAGCCACTGTGCTGCCCGTGCTGCCCTGGCCCGGGTCTCCTCCAGGGTGGAGCCCAGTGCCGTCACGTGCCCGATCTTCCGGCCGGGCCGGACCTTCTTGCCGTACAGGTGGATCTTCACAGCCGGATCCTCGGCGAACAGGTGGTGGATGCGCTCGTCCACGCTGATCCCGCCGTCCGGGCCGCCGAGGACGTTCGCCATGACCACCCACGGCGCGGTCAGCGAGGTGTCGCCCATCGGGTAGTCGAGAACGGCCCTCAGGTGCTGCTCGAACTGGGAGGTCCGCGCACCCTCGATCGTCCAGTGCCCGGAGTTGTGCGGGCGCATGGCCAGCTCGTTGACGAGCAGACCGCCGGCGGTCTCGAACAGCTCGACGGCCATGACGCCGACGACGCCCAGCTCCTCGGCGATCCGGATCGCGAGCTGCTGGGCCTCCAGCGCCTTGTCCTCGGCGAGACCCGGTGCCGGGGCGATCACCTCGACGCAGATGCCGTCGCGCTGCACCGTCTCCACGACCGGGTACGCCGCGACCTGCCCGAACGGCGACCGGGCCACCACGGCCGACAGCTCACGGACGAGCTTGACGCGTTCCTCGGCGATCAGCCGCGTGCCAGCCTCCAGCATCGGCCGGACCATCTCCGGGTCGGTGACGACGAAGACACCCTTGCCGTCGTACCCGCCGCGCGCGGTCTTCACGATGACCGGCTCGCCGCCGGCGAACTCCGCGAGCCCCTCGACGGAGGTCACGACGGTCCAGCGCGGGGAGGGGGCTGCCATCTCGGTGAGGCGTTCCCGGAGTACCTGCTTGTCCTGCGCGCACACCAGCGCGTCGGCGCCGGGGAAGAGCTTGATGCCCTCGCCGGCCAGGGTCCGGATGTGCTCGGTGGGCACGTGCTCGTGGTCGAAGGTGACCACCTCGCAGCCCTTGGCGAACCGGCGCAGCGCTTCCAGGTCGGTGTGCTGGCCGATCTCGGTGTCGGGTGCGACGAGCGCCGCGCCGTCGTCGGGGGACGTGGCCAGCACCTTGAGTGACTGGCCGAGGGCAATCGCGGCCTGGTGGGTCATCCGGGCGAGCTGCCCGCCGCCGACCATGCCTACTACGGGAAGTCCAGTACGCGCGTCCATCAACGCCCAGCGTATGCGCTGCCCCGGCGCGCCCGCTGGGCGGCCCGGCTCCTGTGACAGCCAGGCATCCGGCTCGAACTGTAAGATCGACGACAATTACTCCCCGCTTCGGCCCCGGCCCCGTTGAACCTCCCGTGACTGTTGACGCGCCGGCCACCGACGCCGACCTGATCACCGCCGCCCGGAAAGGGGACGCCGAGGCATACAGCGTCCTGTACAGCCGCCATGTGCAGGCCGCACGGCGCCTCGCCCGGCTGCTGGTCCGCAATCAGAGTGACGCCGACGACCTCGTCGCCGAGGCGTTCGTCAAGGTACTGGCGGCGCTCCGTGAGGGCCGCGGCCCCAAGGACGCCTTCCGCGCGTACCTGCTGACGACGCTCCGTCACCACTGCTTCGACCGGGCACGGCGGGACACCAGGCTGCTCCTCACCGACGACTTCTCGAAGATCGAGCCAGGGGAGGCGTTCGTCGACCCTGTCGTCACCGCCGCCGAGCGCAAGTTCGCGGCGAACGCGTTCGCGAAGCTCCCCGAACGCTGGCAGATGGTGCTCTGGCACACCGAGGTCGAGGGCGAGTCGCCGTCCGACATCGCCCCGCTGCTCGGCCTGACCCCGAACGGCGTGTCGGCGCTGGCGTACCGGGCCAGGGAACGCCTCCGCCAGATCTTCCTCTCCGAGCATCTCGCCGCCGCCCCGCCCGGCTGCCACTGGTCGGCGGAACGCCTCGGCGCGCACGTCCGGGGCGGCCTGTCGGCCCGCGACTCCGCGAAGGTCCGCCGGCACATCGACGACTGCGCGGCCTGCAAGCTCCGGCACGCTGAGCTGGTCGAGCTGAACGAGTTCGAGAACGTGCTCGCGCCGCTGGTCCTCGGCGGCTCGGCGACGGCCTACCTGGGCGTCACCGCGATGACCACGACGAAGGTCGCGGCCGGGGGCTTCGTGTTCTGGATTCTCGGCTGGATCCGCCGGATCGGCATGCGCAACGTCTCGATCGGCGGCGGGGTCGTCACGGCGGCAGCCGCAGCCGTCCTCGTCCTGGCCCTGGTCTCGTCCGAGCAGCCGGTAGTCCCGCCGGCCGCGGCCTCGCCGCAGCCCCAGCCGCCGACCATCGTCGAACCACCGGTCCCCCAGCCCCCGGCCCCTTCGCCCCAGCCGAAACCACCCGCGCCCACTCCGGCGCCCACGACTCCGCCAGCGCCTCGCCCCGCACCGCCAGCCCCGCAGCCACCACCCCCCGCTCCAGCTCCCCCGCCAGCCCCAGATCCGGCACCACCGTCCTATGTGGTCACTCCAGCATTAGCCGGCGGCGGCCTCGTCGCTGGCCAGCAAGGATTTCTCCCTGTACTGGTGACCGCACCGCCCCCTCCACCGTCAGAAGGAACTCCCCCTTCCGAAAGCACCCAGGCCCCCGCCTACGCGCCCCCTCTTCCCGGCCTCGTCTCGTCGAATCCGGCTCGAACAGAAGGCACCCCCGCCGCTGAGCTGACCCTCACGCTCCCCGCCGCCGTCACCCTCTCCGGCCCCGACGCGGGCGACGGCTGGCGCTGCTCGGCAGTGGCCGTGACGGTCACGTGCACCCGGCCGCCTCTTCAGCCCGGCACGAAGAGCACGGCCCGCGTGCCCGTCCGGGTCACCGACGAGGCGTCCGGCTTCTACGTGATCGGCCTGCGCGCGATGGGTTCCACTGCGGAGCTCCGGGTGGCCGTGGCGCCCAAGGGTGCCCAGGTCGGGTACGCGCTGAGTGGTTCACACGCCAACGTGACCGTCATCGGCAACACCTGGCTGTCCTGCTCACCCCGGCCGGCCTGTCTCTCCACAGCGGACGACAACCGGGACACGAACATGGTCCCGTACCGTGCCGACGGCTCCCCCGTCCTCACCGCCGTGGCCACGAGCGGCGCGCGTCTCGCCCTCCCCGCCGGGGCGAAGATCCGCTGGGCCGGCCTGTACTGGGCCACGTCCAACCGCCAGGCACCCGAGTCCATCACCGTCAACGGCCGCACCGTCAAGGCTGCCCGCACAACCACCGTCCACAGCGGGTACCGGAAACTCAGCCAGGCCTTCGCCGACGTGACCCCGTTCGCCACGTCCGGCACGTGGTGGGCCTCCGTCCAGTCGGCGCTCCCCGCAGGCAGGGGCGAGTACGCCGGCTGGGGCCTGACCGTGGTCTACGAGGCTCCGGCCGAGCCGGTGCGCGACGTGGCCGTGTACGACGGCCCGATCGCACTGCGCGAGCGCGCCTTCCAGGTCCGGGTGTCCGGCCGGGAACTCCGCGCCACCGCCCTGATCTGGGACGGCGACCAGCCGCTGACCGGCGACTCGCTGAAGCTGGGCACCACGACACTCGCGGCGAACCCGGCCAGGTCCGTCTCACCCAGCGCCCTCGAAGGACCTGGCTGGCGCACGTACGGCGTCGACGCGGGTACCTGGTCCGGCGCTCCCGGCGCGCAGTCCACGCTCACCCTGGCCTCCGGCAACGACCCGATCGAGCTGGCCTCGCTGGCCACGGCACTCACACGGTGACCACTCAGCCGGCCCGGCCGGGTAGAATCGCCGGTGATGTCCGCCCAGCACGAGCAGCAACAGCAGACGACCGAGCAGCGCCAGCCGGGGCTGATCGGCCGCCTTTATGCCCGGTTCGCCGGGCTGGTGCACGAGCTGGGGAAGTTCGGGGTGGTCGGCGGGGTCGCGTTCGTCGTCGACACCGGGCTCTACTGGCTGCTGCTCGAGGGCGGGATGAACACCTTCGCCGCCAAGACCATCGCCGTGATCGTCGCCGCCACGGTGGCCTTCGCCGGCAACCGGTTCTGGACGTGGCGCGACCGGCCGAAGTCCGGCCTGCACCGCGAGTACGTGCTGTATTTCGTGTTCAACGCGATCGGGCTCGGCATCGCGCTCGGCTGCCTGTGGATCAGCCACAGCCTGCTCGGCTCGTTCTGGCCGGAGATCTTCCACACGAAACTGGCGGATCTGGTCGCCGCGCAGGGCTTCGGCTTGGTCCTGGGTACCCTGTTCCGCTTCTATTCGTACCGGCGCTGGGTGTTTGCGTAGAAGTGCCGGAAGTACAGACACGGGAAGGAACCCGTATGGTTGTCCGGTGCGCCTGTTGAACCTGATCCCCGAGCGATGGCATGCGCTTGCCCAAGAGCTGATCAAGTTCGGCACGGTCGGCCTGTTCAACACCTTCGTCAACTTCGCGGTGTTCTTCCTGGCCCTGCACACGATCTTCCCGAACGGCGAGCTCAAGGCCAACGTCGTCGCAGCGGTCGTCGCCACCACCATCGCGTACCTGCTGAACAGGTTCTGGACCTACCGCAACCGGCCGATGGGCTCGATGCGCCGCGAGTACATGCTGTTCTTCTTCTTCAACGCGGTCGGCATGGCGATCGACCTGGGCGTCCTGGCCCTCGTCAAGTACGGCTTCGGCGTGACGACCACGCTCGCGATCGGCGGGGCGAAGCTGGTCGGCCTCGTCCTCGGCACGGCGTTCCGGTTCTGGTCGTACCGCACGCTGGTCTTCCGCAAGGACGCCGAGGAGAAGCCTGCCGATCTCGCGGAAGTCACCTCGTAGCCGTCAGGCCATAGCGGTCAGCTCGTGGCCTCGCCCTCGAACTCCTCCTCGTGCTGGAAGTTCCGCCGGTCGTGGTCCTCCTCGACCAGCTGGTAGAGCGAACTCTGCACCTGCTCGACACCCGGGATCTCGCTGAGGACGAGCTGGCCGCTCTCCCCTGCCGACTCCAGCACCAGCGTGCCGCAGCCCAGCATCCGCTCGACCAGGTTGTGCGAGAAGGACACGTCGTTGATCCGGGCCAGCGGGATGTCGCGGCCGTGCCGGGACAGCACGCCGTGCCGGAGCAGCACCCGGTGCGTGGTGAAGACGTAGTGCGTGGTCCGCCAGGTCAGGAACGGCCACAGCACCCACACCAGCAGCGACAGTGTCCCGAAGGCACCGAGGAACAGCAGCACGAACTGCCCGACCCCGTTGTCCGGCAGCGAGAAGGCCGCGAACCCGACGATCGCGGCGACCAGCACCAGGATCAGGCCCGGCTTGATCATCGTCTTCCAGTGCGGGTGCAGGTGGATGACGACCTCTTCGTCGTCGGCGAGAATCTCGTCAGGGAACGCCATGCGAGCAGCTTAGGCTCTGACGTGCACCACGTCACCGGCCGCGATCGCCTCCCGCCCGCCGGGATGGGTCACGACCAGCCTGCCGTCACTGTCCACATCGGCTGCGGTCCCGGTCAGCTCCACATCACCCGGGAGCATGACCCGCACGGTCCGCCCGAGCGTGACACACCTTTCCTTGTACGCCGCCCGCAGGCCACTCGCCTCCGGATCCCCGCCGTCGAGCCGCCACGCCGTGTACCGGGACTCGATCGACCGGAGCAGCGCCTTGACCAGCGGCGCCCGGTCCGTCACCGGCGCGCCCTCCAGCACGAGAGACGTGGCGTCCTCGCGGGGCAGCTCCTCCCGGCGCAGGCTCACGTTGAGCCCGATGCCGACCACGATCGCGCCGTCGGCCACCTCCGCGAGAATCCCCGCGCACTTACGCCCCTCGACGAGCAGGTCGTTCGGCCACTTGAGCCCGCTGCCGTCCGGGGCGGCCCAGGATCGCAGCCCGGTCGCGTCGGCCAGCGCCACACCAGCCAGCAACGGCAGCCAGCCGTACCGCGCCACCGGCACCTCGGCGGGCCTGAGCAGCACGCTCATCGCGATCCCCGCGCGCGGCGGCGACTCCCACGTCCGGCCGAGCCTGCCCCGCCCGGCCGTCTGCCGTTCGGCGATCAGCACCGTGCCCTCTGCCGCCCCGGCCTTGGCCAGCCTGACCAGCTCGGCGTTCGTCGAACCCGTCTCCGCCAGCACGCTCAGCGACGACCACAGGGAGCCCGGCCGCAGCAACGCCCTCCGCAGCTCCGCCTCCCGCAACGGCGGCCGCTCCAGATCAGTCCACCGGTCGTGCATTTCGGCCTCGCTGCGCTCGCTCACGGTTATCAGCTTAGGATCGGTTTCGTGACCGAACGCCACACCACCGCCGGGAAGATCGCGGACCTGCTGGACAAGTACGACGAAGCCGTGCATTCCGGCTCGGCCCGTGCTGTCGAGAAGCAGCATGCCCGGGGCAAGAAGACCGCACGGGAACGCATCAGCGAGCTGCTGGACGAGGACTCGTTCACCGAGCTCGACGAGTTCGCCCGGCACCGCTCGACCAACTTCGGGCTGGAGAAGACCCGGCCGTACGGCGACGGCGTCGTCACCGGCTACGGCACGATCGACGGCCGCCCGGTGTGCGTGTTCGCGCAGGACTTCACGGTGTTCGGCGGCTCGCTCGGCGAGGTCTTCGGCGAGAAGATCGTCAAGGTCATGGACCTGGCGATGAAGACCGGCTGCCCGGTGATCGGGATCAACGACTCCGGCGGCGCCCGGATCCAGGAGGGCGTGGCCTCCCTCGGCCTGTACGGCGAGATCTTCTTCCGGAACGTCCGCGCGTCCGGCGTGATCCCCCAGATCTCCCTGATCATGGGCCCGTGCGCCGGCGGCGCGGTGTACTCCCCCGCGATCACCGACTTCACGGTCATGGTCGACAAGACCTCGCACATGTTCATCACCGGCCCCGACGTGATCAAGACGGTCACCGGCGAGGACGTGGAGATGGAGGAGCTGGGCGGCGCCCGCGCGCACAACACGAAGTCGGGCAACGCGCACTACCTCGCCTCGGACGAGACCGACGCGATCGAGTACGTGAAGACGCTGCTGTCCTACCTGCCGTCCAACAACCTCGACCTGCCGCCGGTGTACGAGAGCCCCGCCGTCATGGAGCTGACCGACGAGGACCGGGCGCTCGACACGCTGATCCCCGACTCGGCCAACCAGCCGTACGACATGCACAAGGTCATCGAGGCCGTGCTCGACGACGGCGAGTTCTGCGAGGTCCAGCCGCTGTTCGCGCCGAACATCCTGATCGGCTTCGGCCGGATCGAGGGTTCGCCGGTCGGCGTCGTCGCCAACCAGCCGATGCACTTCGCCGGCTGCCTCGACATCGACGCCTCCGAGAAGGCCGCCCGGTTCGTCAGGACCTGCGACGCGTTCAACATCCCGGTCATCACGTTCGTCGACGTGCCAGGCTTCCTGCCGGGCACCGGCCAGGAGTGGGACGGCATCATCCGGCGCGGCGCGAAGCTGATCTACGCGTACGGCGAGGCCACCGTCCCGAAGCTCACCGTGATCACCCGCAAGGCCTACGGCGGCGCGTACGACGTGATGGGCTCCAAGCACCTGGGCGCCGACCTGAACTTCGCCTGGCCGACCGCCCAGATCGCCGTCATGGGTGCCCAGGGCGCCGTCAACATCCTGTACCGCCGCGAGCTGGCGGCAGCCGAGGACCCCGAGGCCGCCCGCGCCCAGTTCATCGCGGAGTACGAGGACACCCTGGCGAACCCGTACGTCGCGGCGGAGCGCGGCTACGTCGACTCGGTGATCCCGCCGTCCGCGACGCGCGTCCAGCTCGTCAAGGCCCTGCGTACGCTGCGCGGCAAGCGGGAGACCCTGCCGCCGAAGAAGCACGGGAACATTCCACTGTGAACATCGCGATCAGCGGCAACCCGACCCCGGAGGAGACCGCGGCCGTCGTCGCGGTGCTCCTGTCCCGGCGCGGCGGCCCGGTTCAGCCCGAGCCGCCGGCCGCGTTCACTCCCTGGCGGGCCAGCGCCCTCCCGGGTACTCCCGGCGCCACCCACGACGGCTGGCGCCGCTCATCCCTGCCCCGCTGACCGCGACAGCTACACCTAGGCTTCCACCAGGGTCCGGCTGATACGCGTTTCCTTGGGTTCTACTACCACCACCGGCCAGTAGGGCGTTGCGGCACCGGCTGCGTGTGCCGCCGCCCGGATCACGTCGAGCGCCTTCTGTAACCCATCTGGCTCGTCAGCCGCGTAGACCAGCAGGTCGACGGTGATGGTTCCTTCCCCGGCATCAGTACCTACGGAAGCGTCGGTGATCTCCGGGTCGCAGGCCTCGAGCTTGAGAAGTTCCTCCATCAGCTCTGCGCCGTGCGCGTGGAAGGTGTCAGCGTCAGTGTCTGCTTCCAGGGCGAAGTCGATCGAGATCTGCATGGCGAGTCGCCGTTCGGTCATCGGTCCTCCCTTCACCAGCAGGGCCTCTTCCTGCACCAGTTCCGTGCCCATCTGAAATAGTTTGGGCCTGACGGGGTCAGATGAATCTGACGCTGATGGTCTCCGCAGGAACAACGTACCGTGTAGTACTTGGGCGGATCCATGATCACCCAACCACGATCGTGCAGCTCCTGCAGAAGTGCCTCGCCGTCTTTGTCAGAGTGCCTTTTCCAATAACCCATTCTGCCCCCACGGGGATACGTGAAGTTGCCTGTCAGTCACATCAGGTCCTTTCACGCAGCAGTGAGCCGGACGTCTCCACCAGCGAGGGCCGTGGACACCGTGGCGACGCCCCGTGCGCGGCCTGGCCCCGGCTCCCACGGGACCGGCATCGCCTCGAGTTCCGCCAGGTAGCCGCACAGGAAGCGGTGGCGGGACTCGGAGACAGCCTTTTCTGCCATGTCCCGTACGGCCGCGATGTAGTGCCAGTGCGCTTTGCGGTGGCTGTCGCGTACCGCCTCGGCCAGTTGCCTGAGCTGGCTCGCGTCGGCCTGCCAGCCCTTCTCGATGTCCGCCAGGTACTCGGCCGCCCGTTCCTGGGCCAGGCCCGGGCGGTCGTACTCGCTGGTCGCGGGGTTCTCGGTGTCCATAGTGGCTACTGTCGCCGATCGCGCCCCGGCGAACCCGCAAAAAGTTGCGACCTCGTTTTGCCACGCGTGCTCACAACTTGGCCCCCGGAGCCGTCTCAGGCGAGCCAGGTGTGCTGGCCGGTCTGGTCGACGCGGATGTGGATGGCTGTGCGGGGTGGGCGGCCGTGGGCTGACCAGTCGGCGTGGGCGGATTCGAGGATGTCCCAGAGCCGCCGGGGGCCGCCCTGGGTGACGCGGTCACCGTCGGAGTGGGCCCAGGAGCCGTCGGAGTGGAGGAGCCACTGGTCGTAGCCGGAGTTCGTGGCGGCCACGCCGGGGAGGCGGAGTTCGGCGAGGGCTGACCAGGGGGCCGCGCTGTCCAGGTACACCTGGGTGGGTCTGGTGACGCCCGGGGAGCTGGAGCGCGGCAGCAGGTCGGGGAGGCGCTGTGCTCGCAAGGGCATGAAATAGCTGCCGGTGGCCAGGACGTGGCCTTCGGCGACGCCGGGGGCGGTGACTTCCAGGAGCGGCATGGTGCCGGCGCCGAGGTGACCGTAGATGCTGGCGAGGATGCGGCCGCCGACGGTGGCCTGGGTGACCCAGGCGTGCGGGATGGTCGCGACGGCGCAGGTGGCGAGGATGCGGTCGTAGGGGGCGTTGGGCGGGTAGCCGTTCGCGCCGTCGGCGACGTCGACGGCTGGGGTGAAGCCGAGGGCTGCCAGGGCTTCGCGGGCCCTGGCCACGAGGGCAGCGTCGATGTCGATCGTGGTGACGGCCGCCGAGCCGAGGCGGTGGCAGAGCAGGGCGGCGTTCCAGCCGGTGCCGGTGCCGATCTCCAGGACGCGGTGCCCTGGCCGGGCGCCGAGGGCGTCGAGCATCATGCCCATCAGGCTCGGCTGGCTGCTGGACGAGGTGGGGACGCCGTCGACCGGCCCGTGTTCCCGGGCGTAGTCCCAGAGCGAGTCGTCGTCGTCGATCTCTGTCGGCAGGACGCTGTCCCGGTAGACCATCGACGCGAAGCCGGGGTCTCCGGCGGCGATCGCGGCGTAGCCACCGGCCACCGGGCGGAAGAACCTGGTCAGGAACGCGGCCCTCGGCACGGCCCGGAAAGCCTCCCGCCATTCCGGGCTGACCATGCCCAATGCCGCGACCAGCCGCTCGGTGTCTTCCACGTCTTCAACCTTCGCAAATGTGCAAGCATGGCCGCATGACCTTCGACGTGGCGGGCCTGCGAGCCCAGGCTGAACAGTGGCTGGCGGACGATCCCGACCTGATGACCAGTTCGGAACTGTCCCGGCTGCTGTCCGAGCTGCCCGGCTCCGCCGCCGAGCTGGCCGACCGGTTCGCCGGGCCGCTGACGTTCGGCACGGCCGGGCTGCGCGGGCCGCTGCGGGCCGGGCCGAACGGGATGAATCTCGCCGTGGTGCGCGGGGCCGCCGCCGGGCTGGTGCGCTGGCTGGCGGCGAAGGGTGCCGGCGGGCCGCTGGTCATCGGGTACGACGCGCGGCACGGGTCGAAGGCGTTCGCCGAGGAGACCGCCCGGGTCGCGACGGGTGCCGGGCGGCAGGCCCTGCTGCTGCCGGGGCCACTGCCCACGCCCGTCCTGGCCTTCGCTGTCCGGGCGCTGGGTGCCGCTGCGGGCGTGATGGTCACCGCCAGCCACAACCCACCCCAGGACAACGGATACAAGGTGTACCTCGGGGCGGAGATCGGCGGTCCGGCCGGCGCCGGAGCCCAGCTCGTCTCCCCCGCCGACGCGGAGATCGAGGCGGAGATCCGCGCGGTCGGCCCGCTGTCCGACGTGCACCTCGGCCCGGCCGGTGAGACCCTCGGTGACGAGATCGTCGCCGACTACGTACGGGCAGCGGCCGGGGTCGTCGACCCGGACGCGCCGCGTGAGCTGGCCGTCGCGTACACGCCGATGCACGGCGTCGGCGGGACGGTCCTCCAGCGGGCGTTCTCTGCCGCCGGGTTCGCCGAGCCGTCGGTCGTGGAGGCCCAGGCCGAGCCGGATCCCGACTTCCCGACCGTCGCCTTCCCGAATCCCGAGGAGCCCGGCGCGATGGACCTGGTCCTCGCGCTGGCCGCCGAGACCGGCGCCGACATCGTGATCGCCAACGACCCCGACGCCGACCGGTGCGCCGTGGCCATCCCGACGCCCTCCGGCTGGCGGATGCTCCGGGGCGACGAGGTCGGTGTCCTGCTCGCCGACCACCTGATGCGGCGCGGCGTGCGGGGCCGGTACGCGACGACGATCGTGTCGTCCTCGATGCTCCGGGCGCTCGCCGAGCAGCGCGGAGCCGGCTACGGGGAGACGCTGACCGGCTTCAAGTGGATCGTGCGGGCGGGTGAGGACCTGGCATACGGGTACGAGGAGGCCCTCGGCTACTGCGTCGCCCCGGCGCTCGTCCGCGACAAGGACGGCATCACCGCCGCGCTGCTCGTGGCCGAGCTGGCCGCCGGGCTGCGTACCGAGCTGCGGACCCTCGGCGACCGGCTCGACGAGCTGGCCGCCGAGTTCGGCTGCTACGTCACCGACCAGCTCTCCGTCCGCGTGGACGACCTGTCGGAGATCGCGGCGGCGATGACGAGGCTCCGGGCCAAGCCCCCGGTCACCCTGCTCGACGAGCCGGTGACGATCGAGGACCTGCTGCCCGACGCCGACGTGGTGATCGTGCGCGGCGCCGGGCTGCGCGTGGTGGTCCGGCCGTCCGGTACCGAGCCGAAGCTCAAGGCGTACCTGGAGGTGGTCGAGCCCGTCCACGACGGCGACGTCACGGCCTCCCGCGAACGGGCCAGCGCCTCGCTCACCGCGCTCCGGACGGAGATGGCCGCGGCGCTCGGCATCTGGTGAGCTGACTCCCTACGGGGTCTCCAGGCGGAACGAGCGGTTCATCTCCTCGTAGATCGGCTGGCTCTCGGCGAACTGGGTCTCCGGCACGCTCAGGTAGTACGTGAACACCCGTGAGTCGGTGCGCACGCCACGCCACTTGCCGTGCCGGAGCTTCGGGCCGGTGTCGCAGGTGTACTCCAGCTCGGCGGCGTTCTGCACGCCCTGCGACACGTCCCGCACGCCGATCAGCGTGTACTGCGGGCAGGAGTTGTTCTTGTTCTGCTGGAGGCCCTTGGCGGCCACCTCGGCCCACGCCTTGGCCGTGCTGCTGGCCGACTCGACGTTCAGCCGGATCCGCCGGCCGGTCTCGTTGGGCTCGACGAAGTCGACGTAGGTGGCGGTCGCCTTCTTCACCCAGCCCTTCGGCACGTTGAGGCTGAACCCGCGCGCGTCCTTGTACTCCTCCACCGGGAACCCAGGCCCGGTCGGGCTCGGGCTGGTCTTGGCCTTCGGTGTTTCGTCGCCGCCGGAGAAGAACACGACGGAGAACACGACGATCAGGATCAGGCCCAGCGCGCCGGCCCCGGCCGGGATCAGCCAGCGCGGGTACTGGCGCCGCACCGGGCGGGGCGTGAGCGACAGCCCCGGCGGCAGCATCGCGGTCTGCTGACCGGGCGGAAGCGGAGGCATCGGCCCCTGCTGCGCCATCGTCTGCGGGTGCCCAGCACCGTGCTGGTGAACAGGAGACTGGTGGAGAGGCGGCTGCCCAGCACCGTGCTGGTGAGAGGCACCCGGACCGTGGACCAGGTTGACTGTGGACTGCTCGCCCGTGTCCACCCCGGACACCGCCAGGTGATGGCCGGTCGCCTCCAGCGCGGGCGCTGCCCCGGTCGGCAGGTCAGCCGCAGACGGGACAGGGGCGGCGGGCGATACCGGAGCCGCCGGCGGCGACCACGGCGCCTGCTGGGACGGCGCGGACCGGGCGGCGCGCTGGGCCGGGGTCTCGCCGGGCGCGAGCATCGCCCGGCCGCCGATCACCTCGCCCTGCGGCTGCGGCGGCGGGGCTGGCGGGGCCACCCGGATCACCGCGTGCGGGTCGGTCTCCTCCTGGCGCGGCTGCCGGTTGGCCAGCGCGCCGTCTATCAGTTCACGGAGGGCCTGGCGGGTGCGGTGGACGTCCCAGCGGCGGCGGGGGTCCTTCTCCAGCAGTCCGTACAGGATCGGGGCCAGCGGGCCTGCCCGGCGGGGCTGCTCCGGCTGGGCCTGGACGACGGCGTGCATGGTCTCGATCGGGTCGCCCCGGTCGAAGGGCGGCCCGCCCTCCACGGCCGTGTACAGGGTGACGCCGAGGGAGAACAGGTCGCTGGGCGGGCCGAAAGCCCCGCCCATCGCCCGTTCCGGCGCGATGTAGTGCGGGGAGCCGAGCACCATGCCCGGTGTGGTCAGGTCGCTCTCCTGCATGAGGCGGGCGACGCCGAAGTCGGTCAGCACGCACCGGCCGTCGGAGCCGATCAGCACGTTGGCGGGCTTGACGTCGCGGTGCAGGACGCCGGCGGCGTGCGCGGCCTCCAGCGCGCCGAGCATGGCCAGGCCGATCTTCGCTGTGGCGCGGGGCGACATCGGACCGTCCTCTGTGACGATCTCGGCGACGCTGCGCGCGGCGAGCAGCTCCATCACGAGCCAGGGCCTGCCGCCCTCGGTCACGACGTCGAACATCCGGACCACGGCCGGATGGTTCAGCCCGGCTGACGCGCGGGCCTCCCGCAGGGTGCGCTCGATCAGCACCTCACGGTCGGCCTTGGCCATCGCCGCGGGGATCTTGACCTCTTTGATGGCCACGTCCCGGCGGAGGAGCTGGTCGTAGGCTTTCCAGACGGTACCCATGCCGCCGCTGCCGATGCTGGATCGCAGGACGTACCGGCCGCCGATGGTGGCTCCGGCGACACCGGGGGTGCTAGGTGCTTCAGTCGTCACGCTGTCGTTCCTCCCGAACCCAACGCGCATAGTGTCCTAGAGATGGGGCCGGATGCGAAATCGGGGACGGAAATCGTCGCATTGCCTAACGATGCGTGTACCCGCCTGACACGCGCCGCCGGCCGAACACCGGATGTGCGATGTGTCGCAGCCCGAATGCGCAGCCGTCGTGCGCGTTCTACTATCCGGGAATGAGTGAGTCGGGATTCGAGATCAATCCGGTGTACCGGGCAGCGGACGTCCAGGGCGACCTCGCCGAGCGGCTGGGTGAGCCGGGCGAGTACCCGTTCACCCGTGGCGTCTACCCCACGATGTACACCAAGCGGCCGTGGACGATGCGCCAGTACGCCGGGTTCGGCACGGCTGCCGAGTCGAACGCGCGCTATCACCAGCTGCTCGCAGCCGGTACGGCCGGGCTGTCCGTCGCCTTCGACCTGCCGACCCAGATGGGCTTCGACTCCGACGACCCGATCGCCCACGGCGAGGTCGGCAAGGTCGGCGTCGCCATCGACTCGATCGACGACATGCGGACGCTGTTCGGCGGCATCCCGCTGGACAAGGTCTCCACCTCGATGACCATCAACGCTCCCGGTTCGGTCCTGCTGCTGCTCTACCAGCTCGTCGCCGAGGAGTCCGGGATCGGGGGCAGCGCCCTCACCGGGACCATCCAGAACGACATCCTCAAGGAGTACATCGCACGGGGCACGTACATATTTCCTCCCAAGCCCTCCCTTCGGCTAGTGGCTGACACCTTCGCCTACTGCAAGGCGGAGCTGCCGAAGTGGAACACGATCTCCATTTCCGGGTACCACATGGCCGAGGCCGGCGCGACGCCCGCGCAGGAGATCGCGTTCACGCTGGCCAACGGGATCGAGTACGTGCGCGCCGCCATCGCGGCCGGGATGGACGTCGACGAGTTCGCGCCCCGGCTCAGCTTCTTCTTCGTCGCCCGCACGACGCTGCTGGAGGAGGTGGCCAAGTTCCGGGCCGCCCGGCGGATCTGGGCGCGGATCATGAGGGAGGAGTTCGGGGCGAAGGACCCGAAGAGCATGATGCTCCGGTTCCACACCCAGACGGCCGGCGTGCAGCTCACCGCGCAGCAGCCCGAGGTCAACCTGGTCCGGGTCGCGATCCAGGGCCTGGCGGCCGTCATGGGCGGCACCCAGTCGCTGCACACCAACTCCTACGACGAGGCGATCGCGCTCCCGACGGAGAAAGCCGCCCGGCTGGCCCTGCGTACCCAGCAGGTCATCGCCTTCGAGTCGGACCTGACCTCGACTGTGGACCCGTTCGCAGGCTCCTACGTCGTCGAGGCGATGACCGACGAGGTCGAACGGCTGGCCAACGAGCTGATCGACCGGGTCTTCGAGTACGGCTCGGCTGTCGACGCGATCGAGGCCGGTTTCCAGAAGGGCGAGATCGAGCGGAGCGCCTACAAGATCGCGCTGGAGATCGACAACGTCGAGCGGATCGTCGTGGGCGTCAACAAGTACACGATCGACGTCGAGGACCCGTACGAGCCGCTCAAGGTCGACCCGTCGATCGAGGTGGCGCAGGTCGAGCGGCTGGCCCGGCTGCGCGCGGAGCGTGACAACGCCGCGGTCGAGGCGGCCCTCGCAGAGCTGAAGAAGGCCGCCGCCGGTACGGACAATGTCTTGTATCCGATGAAGGAAGCACTCCGGGCGCGCGCCACTGTCGGCGAGGTTTCCCATGCACTGCGTGAAGTATGGGGAATTTATAGGCCGGCAGATAGATTCTGAGCCTGGTGAGCAAATCCCGCTGGCCGCAACAGTTACGATGATTGTCGATACCTCATCGCGACTGGCGCGGCCAGCGGGCTTTCGGGCCAGGTCCAGCCGCAGGTCAGGCGGGGTGTTTGGGCTCGCGGCCCCCGGCCGGTTAGCCGGCAGGCCGCGATCGCGCGACGGACGGTTTGTGCGACACGAGCCATCGGCCGGATGGTTAGAGTTCGGGGACCACAGGCCAACTTGCTACTGTGGGTAATGAACTGGTGACCTTTTCCGTCCCAAGTTATGGATAGTTATCAAGCGGAGCGTGACCGGGGCGGGGATGGGACGTTATAAAGAATGTATTCCATCGACCCGACCCGAAATCGAGAACCGACCGTGACGAGCGCACTGAGCACGCTGACGTCATCCTGGCCCGAGACCCTCCCCGGCGCCGACCCCCTTCCCGGACAGCTCGACAGATGGCTGGCGGCCCACGGTGCCGAGCTCGTAGCCACCCGCAGACACATTCATGCCCACCCGGAGCTGTCCGGCGAGGAGTTCCACACCGCCGAGCTCGTCGCGGAGAAGCTGCGCGCCGCAGGCCTCAGCCCGCGCCTGCTGCCCCGGGGCAACGGGATCCTCTGCGACATCGGTGAGGGCGACCGGGTGGTCGGGCTCCGCGCCGACCTCGACGCACTGCCGCTGCCGGACACCAAGGACGTGCCGTACCGCTCGACCAGGGAGGGCGTCGCGCACGCCTGTGGTCACGACGTGCACACCACCGTGGTCCTCGGCGCGGGCCTCGCCCTGGCCCAGCTCGCCAGGGAAGGCGAGCTCGGCGGCCGGGTCCGGCTGATCTTCCAGCCCTCGGAGGAGAAGCAGCCGCAGGGCGCGCCAGAGATGATCGCCTTCGGGGCGCTCGAGGACATGAGCACGGTGTACGCGCTGCACTGCGACCCGCGGCTCCCGGTCGGCCTGCTCGGCGTCCGGCCCGGCCCGATCACGGCCGCCGCCGACATCCTGGAAGTCGAGATCGAGGGCCCCGGCGGGCACACGTCCCGCCCGCACCTGACGGTCGACCTGGTCAACGCCCTGTCCCGGGTGGTCACCGACGTCCCGGCCCTGCTGAACAGGCGGGTCGACCCGCGGGCAGGCCTGGTCATGGTGTTCGGCGCGATCGGGGCTGGCGAGGCCGCCAACGCCATCCCGAACACCGGCTTCGCCCGTGCCACCGTCCGCGTGCTCAACCGGGACGTGTGGCGGACGCTGCCGGACCTCGTGACGGACCTGGTGCACGAGGTGCTGGCCGGCACGGGCGCCAAGGCCAGCGTGAAGTACACGCGGGGCGTCCCGCCGGCGATCAACGACCGGATGGCCAACGCCGTCCTGGCCGGAGCCGCGAGCGCCGCGCTCGGTGCCGACCAGGTCGTCGAGACCGAGATCAGCCTGGGCGGCGAGGACTTCGCCTTCTACCTGGACCAGGTGCCGGGTGCCCTGGCCCGGCTGGGCGTCGGGGTGCCGGGCTCAGGCAAGATCACGGACCTGCACCAGAGCGGGTTCGATGTGGACGAACGCGCGATCGGTTACGGCGTCAGGGTTCTGGTGCACGCAGCACTAGCGGCTACGGATCTGCCGGCCTGCTGAGCGAACAATCTGAGCTGCGCAACGCAAAAGCCCGTGTACAACCAGTACACGGGCTTCCGCGTTCTCAAAAGCTTAGGAACCAGCTGGTACCCGGGCCACGTGCACCACTGCGCCCCGGTCGACGATGATCCCGCCGTTGGCGTGCATCCGGGCGAACTCGGCCAGTGCCTTCTCGCGGAACTCGGCGGCGTCTGCCGGGCTCAGTGACTCCACGAATCCCGCGAAGCCGTGGGACATGTGGAAGTCCCAGCAGGTCTGCGGGTCGGGTACCGGCAGGTGCACCTCGATCTCCGTGGTGGTGAGGCCGGTGAAGCCAGCCTCGGTCACCTGGTCCAGCTCGAAGGGCTTGGCCGGGAAGTGGCTGGTGTCCACGCGCTGGCCGTACTCGCCGACGAGCTCGTGGAAGCCGTCCCACCGGCCGTCGTCCTCGCAGTCGCCCGGCCCGGTCAGCGCGACGAGCCCGCCGGGGCGGATCACGCGGCGCAGCTCGGCCAGTACCCGCACCGGGTCGGACACGAGGTGGATCATGAAGCCGCCGGTCGCCAGGTCGAACGAGGCGTCCGGGAAGTCCAGCCCGTGCGCGTCCATTACCCGCGCGTCGAGTTCCGGGTACCCGGCGGAGAGCCGCTCGATCATGCGCGGGGCCGCGTCCGTGGCTGTCACCACGCAGCCCCGGGCGGCTGCGGCCACGGCGATGGCGCCGCGTCCGGTACCGATGTCTAGTAGTCGATCGCCTGCTGACGGCCCGACGACGTCGAGCGTCCGGGTGGCCAGTTCGGCGAAGAATGGAATGACCTCGTCATAGCGATCTGCGAGGCGGTCGAACAGAGTCCAGGTTTCCCCCATGACGGAGGACCCTGTCACCGGCCGCGATGCGCCGCAACGGATTATCAGGTACGGGTGAGTGCCAGGACGTCCACTGAGCTCACCACCGGGGCCGGGGTCCGCTCCGCCTCTGCTGCCACCGCGAGCAGGCCGAGGCCCGCCGCGAGCTCGGGGCCGGTGAGCTGGCGGAAGGCGGAGACGGCGAGGTAGCGGAGCCGGTCGTGGTACGCGGCGAGGCTGGGCGCGATCGTCAGCTCCAGCGACTCCAGCGCGGAGACGGGCAGGCCGGCCCGTACTGCGGCCTTCTCGGTGTCCTCCAGGCTGGGCAGTGCTCGTTCCTCGAGGTCGTGGGCGCGAGGGAAGTACGCGGCCCAGGCGCGCGGCGAGGGGCGGCCGGCGAAGTTGCCGCAGATCAGGACCCGGCCGCCGGGGCGGAGCACCCGGGCGATCTCCTGGAGGGCGAGCGGCTTGTCGATCACGTGGTGGAAGACGAGGAACAGCACGACCAGGTCGCAGGAGCCGGAGCGCAGCGGCAGCCGCTCGGCCGTCCCGCCGACGTACCCGACGCCCGGGTGCGGCCGGCGCGCGCAGGCGAGGGAGCGCATCCGGCCGGAGGGTTCGACGCCGACGACCGGCCCGCCGAACCGGCTGGCGAGGCCGGGACTGAGCCGCCCGGTACCGGAGCCGAGGTCGCAGACCGTCAGCGGCCGGCCGGCCGGTGCGAGCCGGGTGAAGGCGTCGAGGAGGAGGTTCTCGGTGGGCGGGGGCAGGGACTGGCCACGGTCGTAGACGGCGTAGAGGCCGTCGTCGTAGTCAACGTCCAAGCTCATCGCTCCGCCGGGGCCGGAGGGGCAGGGTGGTGAAGCGGCCGGGGGCGAACAGGTCGAGGGCGAAGTCGGAGTGGCCGTCGGCAGCCAGAGCGGCGGCGATCTCGCCGATCACGGGGGCGAGCTTGAAGCCGTGCCCGGAGAAGCCGCCGAGCACCGTCATGCCCTCGTGCGGGCCGACCAGGAAGTGCCGGTCGGGGGTCAGGGAGTACATGCAGGTCAGCAGGCGGCTCGGCTCCGGGGCGAGCCCGGGCAGGGTGCCGGCCACGACGGCGCTGAGCATCTGGGCGTCGCGGGCGTCGGCTGGCCGGACCCCGGCGGCCGGGTCGACCGGCTCGTCGATGCCGGGCCAGACGTGCAGCCCGATCTTGACCGCGCCGCCGATCGCCGGGAACCCGTACCAGTTGCGCTCCCCCGCCTCGTCGCCCATCCGGATGAAGATCGGGAACTGGCCGGGGCCGAACCCGGCCGGCGCCGGGAACCAGCCGACCACCCGCCGGACGACCTCCAGCCGC
Organism: Longispora albida DSM 44784; assembly: GCF_000379825.1. Classification (GTDB taxonomy): domain Bacteria; phylum Actinomycetota; class Actinomycetes; order Mycobacteriales; family Micromonosporaceae; genus Longispora; species Longispora albida. Next base: position 611,340 of record NZ_KB903813.1, on the reverse strand, counting down.
GCGGCCAGGCCGGGCAGCAGCTTCGGGAGCCAGCCGCCGCCGGCCACGATCACGTGCCGGGCGCGCAGGACCGTGCCGTCGGTGAGCACGACGCCCGTGGCGTCCACCTGGGACACCTCGGCCCGGAGGACGCGCGCGCCGCGTACCTGGGCTGCGCGGACGGCTGCCTGCACCGCGGCCTCCGGGTACACGACGCCGGCGTCGTACTCGTAGAAGCCGGCGATGTCGTCGGTGACGGCGTGCTGTGGGTACAGTTTGCGCAGCTCATCGGCCGTCAGCAGCTCGTACTTGAGGCCGTGCTGCTCGGCGGAGGCGATCGGGCCGGTGATGGCCGGCGAGGACGGCGGGCCGAGCATCAGGCCACCCGTGCGGTCGAGAAGGCGCTCGCCGGTGACCCGTTCCAGCTCGGCCCACAACCGCCAGGACTCCAGCAGCAGCGGCACATAGGCGGCCCCTTCGGCGTACGCGGTGCGGATGATCCGGGACTCCCCGTGGCTGGCGCCCCTGGCGTGGCCGACGGCGAACTGCTCGACACCGATGACCCTGATCCCACGCTTGGCGAGTCTCCAGAGTGCCTGGCTGCCCATTGCCCCGAGGCCTACGACGATGACGTCAGCGTCAATACTCTTCAACATTCTCGGCATCCCCAAGTGAGCTGTCTGTTAGCTGCCTAGGGGCGTGCCTGGCGGGCGTCTTGCGAATGTGGAATGCGCCCTTTTCAAATACTACCCAGGATCGCAAGAGGGTAGTCACCGTCTGCGGCGCGAGCGGGCCTCTGCTGATGATCGCGCAGCCAGCCGCCGGGTTGAGATCGTGGTCGTATGCCATCCACACTCCGGGGATGATCCCGGCATTGGACGGTATCCGGTTCACGAAGCGATAGAGCAGGGTCTCGGTGTGCGTGCGGCCGGAAAACAGCATCACATAGTGGTCGTGTTCCTCGGAAACCGTGCCGCGATAACGCAGTGGCGGCGGTGCAGGCCCGAGGCTTGGCGGCGGATACCTGCCGAAGTTCTCCCGGTGCACGATCCAGCGCTGCAATAGTCCAGATCGGATGGTGAAAGTGCCGTGCCGCAATTGCAGGGCACCGTCCATGAAACTGTAGCTGTACGAATACCAGATGCCGTGCAACGGATGCGGGCGCAATCTGCGGATCGGGTACAGCATTATGCGCCAAGTCGGGACCAGGAGCGCTCCGATCACAGCGCCCACGATGGAGGTGATGATCCAGTTCGGCTCCTGCATGCAGCTCCTCCCAGTTTGGACAGCATAGGGGGTCTATCTCCGTACGTCGATATCTAGGAGACTCGAAGTATGGCGGCTGTCGAATTGAGAGTCCACGGTGTCGCGGGCCGCAGCCCGGAGAACATCCTCGGCCGGAGTCATGTGCGGCGCGTGGCCGGCGACGGGGACGCCGGCTTCTACCGAGTGTCCGAACCGGACGATCCGTTCGGGCCGACCGGCCTGACCCTGGAGGGCTACTCCTGGGGCCAGCTCACCTCGGGCCGGACGAGCCGGGCGTTGTGGCTGCTCCTGCTGCCTTTCATGCTGGGCAACCTCGTCCACTGGCTGCGCCCCGGCGACGCTGGCGAGCGGCTCAGCAGGCTCTTCTCCCTCTCACTCACAGTGTCCTTTGTGGTGGGTGTGGGCGGAATGACGCTCGACCTCGCCGGTTGGCAGCGCGGCTGGCTCACCGCCGGCATCGCCGTCACGGTCGCGGTCATCGTCCTGCTCTGGCATCTCGGGCGGCGGACGTGGAAGGCCTACGAGTCGTTTCCGGGCGACGGCGGGCTGTGGGACGGCCGCGTGCTGGTCGGCCGGCTGCGAGCCCTGCACATCGCCGTCGCGTTCGCCACGATCGTCGCCCTGCTGCCGTCAGGCGTGCGGTGGGTCGCGGTGGGAGTGCTGGTCGCGGCCGGGATCACTGTCCTGACCAGACTGCCGGACTGGGTCATCGAGGGCCTGCGGGCCGTTGCGATCCTGCTTTTTGTTTTGTACTGGTTCGTGAGGCCCACCCCCTCCCAGCACGCCGATCCGCTCCCCGGCTACGGCGCGACGGTCTCGTGGCTGTTCGCGGCACAGCTGGCCCTGCTGCTGATCCTGTTCTTCCGGTCCTCGCGGGTCGCCGCGATGGTCGGCTCGGCGGGGCTCGGGATGTCGGTGGTGTTCAGCGCCGGGCTCGGGCACCCGGTCGCGGCGCTGCTGGGCGGGCTGGAACGCCCGGCCGGGTACCAGTGGGCCGGGCTCGGGTTCGTGCTGTTCCTGGTGGCGGCGGCCCTGACAGCCCTCGCCGGGTACGTGATGTACCGGCGGCTGTGCCGGTCGGCCTCCGCGACGACCGACGCGGACTTCCCCGGCGGCCGGGCGGCCGACCCGAAACGGGCCGGGGCCGTGGACACCGCGATCGGCGGCGCGCGCCTGATCCGCCACGTCGTACCGCTGCTCGTCGCCGTGTACGCACCCGTGCTCGCCGCCGCCGTGACCTTCGCGGCCCTGGCCCTCACCGGTACCGAGCCGCCGGGGGCGCTGCGCTGGGCCGTCGTGCTCGGTACGTGGCTGACCGGGCTGGCCGTCGCCGCGCTGCTCGCGCTCGGGGTGTGGGCGTACACCTCCACGCTCACGCGCCGGACGATCGGGGTGCTGTGGGACATCGGCACGTTCTGGCCGCGCGCCGCGCACCCGCTCGCCCCGCCCTGCTACGCCGAACGCGCCGTGCCGGAGCTGGCAGCCCGGCTCCGGACGCTGGCCGAAGGCGAGGGCGTCGTCCTGTGCGGACACAGCCAGGGCTCTGTACTCGCCGTTGGTGCCCTGCTCTCGACGGGGCCGAAGGCGCGGACGGCACTGCTGTCGACGGGCTCCCCGCTGATGCGCATCTACGGGAAGTGCTTCCCGGCCTACGTCACAGCGGCCCGGCTGGCCGGCCTGGGCATCCCGTGGCTGAACCTGTGGCGGGAGACCGACGGCGTCAGCGGGCCCGTCTCCCTGGACTGCGACCGGCGGCTGCTCGACCCGGCCACCCTGTCGAGCCGGATCCGGGGCCACGGGTCGTACCTGTCCGACCCCGGGTACCGCGCGGCTCTGGGCGAGCTGGGCGGGATGGGAGGGCTTACCTAGCGGCGCCAGGGGGCCTGGCGCCGCAGGTACAAAGAAAGGATCTTCTGGGTTTAGCTGAACTCGTGCTGCATGAGCTGGCGGGCGGCCTCGGCGAGGGACCCGGACAGCGACGGGTAGATCGTGATCGTCTGCGCGAGCTGGGCGACGGTCAGGTGGTGCTCGATCGCCAGGCTGATCGGCAGGATCAGCTCGCTGGCCTTCGGCGCGACGACCACGCCGCCGATCACCAGGCCGCTGGCCGGGCGGCAGAAGATCTTCACGAAGCCGTCGGTGATGTTGAGCATCTTCGCCCGGGCGTTGCCGTCGAGCGGCAGCATGATCGCGCGGGCAGGCACCCGGCCGAGGTCCACGTCGTTCTGCGAGACGCCGACCGTGGCCAGCTCGGGGTTGGTGAAGACGTTCGCGGCGACGGTCTGGAGGCGCAGCGGGGAGACCGCCTCGCCGAGCGCGTGCCACATCGCGATCCGGCCCTGCATGGCCGCCACGCTTGCCAGCGGCAGCACGCCTGTCACGTCACCGGCCGCGTAGATGCCCGGCACGTTGGTCCGCGACACGCGGTCGGTGGTGATGTAACCCCGGTCGGTCTTCACGCCGTACTCGGCCAGGCCCAGCCCGGTCGTGTTCGGGATGGAACCGACGGCCATCAGCGCGTGGCTGCCCTCGACCCGCCGGCCGTCGGCCAGCTCGACCAGCACGCCGTCGGCCGTCCGGGTCACCTTGTCGGCCCGCGAACGGCCCAGGATCGTCATGCCCCGCGCCCGGAACACCCGCTCGATCGCGGCAGCCGCGTCGGCGTCCTCGTGCGGCATGACCCGCTCCCGGCTCGACACGAGCGTCGTGTCCACGCCCATCGCGTTGTACGCGCTCGCGAACTCCGCACCGGTCACACCCGAGCCGATCACGATCAGCTTCTCGGGGAGGTCCGGCAGGTCGTACACCTGGCGCCAGGTCAGGATGCGCTCGCCGTCCGGCACGGCGTCGGGCAGCACCCGCGGCGTCGCACCGGTCGCGAGCAGCACAGCGTCCGCGTCCACGTGGTACGGCGTACCGCCTGTTGGCTCGATCACCACCCGGTGGGTGTGCCCCAGGGTGTCCTCGCCGAGCCGGGCCCTGCCCGCCACCACGTCCACGCCGACCTTGACCAGCTTGGCCCTGATGTCCTCGGACTGGGCCCGGGCCAGGTTCTTCACCCGGGAGTACACGGCGCCGGCGTCGACAGTCGCCGGGCCGGGGTTCACGCCGAGCCCCGGAGCCGCGGCGAGCGCCGTGACCGCGTCGGAGGACGCGATGAACGTCTTCGACGGCACACAGTCGGACAGCACGCACGCTCCGCCGGCCCCGTCAGCCTCGACGACCGTCACGTCGGCATCGAGCTGCGCCGCCACCAGCGCGGCCTCATACCCGGCCGGGCCACCACCAATGATCACGATGCGAGACAAGCCAACTCCCCAAACAACTAGACTCCCGGCCTGGCTCATTCTCCACTACCGTAATTCGAGCTATCGTCGGCTAGTGCCGATGTACGCCGCCTATGGCTCAAATCTCGATCCCGGACGGATGCGGGCCTACTGCCCCCATTCGCCGATGGTGGGCACTGGCTGGCTGGAGGGCTGGCGGCTGACGTTCGCCGGCGACACCGTGATGCCGGAGGGTTCGGTGGCCACGGTCGTCGAGTCCGAGGGCGACCAGGTGTTCGTCGCGCTGTACGACATCCACACCTTCGACGCCCAGGCCCTCGACGACCTGGAAGGCGTGGCATCCGGCACTTACCGCAAGCTGCACGTCCGGGTCGCCACACTGGAAGGCGACCAGTTCGCCTGGCTGTATGCCTTCACCGGCTACGAGGGCGGCCTGCCGAGCGCCTGGTACCTGTCGGAGCTGGCCACAGCCGCGGAGAAGGCCGGGGCGCCGACCGACTACGTCGCGGCCCTGCGCGCCCGGCCAGCGCTGTAGCTAGAGGGTTACCGTCCGCTCGTAGTCGTTGCAGCGGTAGGCCGGGGTCATGCCGACCGACTCGTAGAGCCGGTAGGCCCCGGTCGGGTTGCCCGTGTCCACGCCCAGCCCGACGGCGACCCGGCCCTTCTCGGCGTAGATCGCGAAGGCCGTCTCCAGCAGCGCGCGGGCCACGCCACGGCCACGGTAGGCCGGCCGCACGGCGAGGCGCTTCACCCAGCCCTCGTTCTTGTCCGCCGACTGGTTGCTCGACCGCAGGGTGCCGGCGATCTCGCCGTCGACCTCGGCCATCAGCCACTCGTCCCAGGCGGTACCCGGCTGCGGGCGCACGGTCTCCTCGGTCAGCGCCGCGAGGCTCTGCGTCTCGGGGTGTGACGTGTCCGCGAAGGCCGTCACGATCATCTCGTGGTGCAGCGGGAGCTCCTCCGGGCGCATCTGCCGGATGACGACGCCGTCCGGCGGGACCGGGCGCTTCTCGTCACCGGTCAGCGGCCGGGTCATGCGGGCGCTGTGGTTGCGGAAGGCGAAGCCGTGGCTCTCGATGACGGCGATGTAGTGGTCCTCGGTGCCGATGACGGCACCGGCGCCCAGGGTCACCTCGGCCAGCCCGGCGGCCCGAGCCCGCTCGATCGCCCGCTCGACGAGCAGGGACATCATCGGGCCCTGGAGGGCTGCCGTGACACCGGGATCCTGGTAAGCCTCGCAGAACGGGTCGCCGGCCTCCCCGTCGAGGTACCCCCAGCAGGCCACGGCCCCGTCCGGCCCCCGCACCAGCCACGAGTCGGCCCCGGGGTCGAACGCCTCGCCCGCGAACACCTCCAGGACCTGGGACTCCTCGAAGTCGGGGAAGCCGATCGTCGCGACGTCGCTGGCGTGCAGCATCGTCAGGATCTCTGCCGACTGCCCTGCGGACGGCCGTTCAACGGAAAAACCTGCGGGGAAAGCTGTCATGCGCCCAGTGAACGCGGCCTCAGGCAGCCCGGTCCAGCTGATTTCGCAGGCCCAGCAGGAGTCTGACCAGCTCAGCGCGCTCGCCAGCCCCCAGTGTCCGGTAGGCGTCTGCCGCGATCTTGTCGGTGTGGCGCTCCGCCTCCGCCCGGCGGCGCAGCAGCGGAGCCGGGTCCGGGTACGGCGGGGGCCAGCCGAAGGCCTGCGCCCCGGCCCGCCCGTCCGGACCGGCCACGATGGCCTCGACGGGGCTCAGGCCGGCCACCCGGATCGCGAGCACGTGCGCGGCACCCCGGTGCTCCCGGAGCAGGTGCAGGGCGACTGCCGCCCGCGCGCCTGGGTCGTTGTCCGGCAGCGGCACGGCGCGCCAGGCGGCGAAGAGCGGCATGCCGGTCGCGTCGGCCGACCGGGCGGCCTGCTCGGCCAGGGTCGCGAGCGTGCCGATCTCCGGCAGGCCGCCGAGGCGTTCCCGGCCCCAGCGGCTGCACTCCGACAGGCTGATCGCCGCGATCTCGGCTGGCCGGGCGATCCGGCGGCTCGCCAGCCAGCCGTCCCGTACGGCGTCGAGTGCCACGAACCCCATCGCCGCGGCGGCCACCTCCGGCCGGACGTCGCCGAGGACACCGGCCCGGCCGGCCACGTAGAACCCCCAGCCGGTCAGGCCGATCGCCCTGGCACGGCTGAGGGATTTCGGGCAGTCACTGAACGCCCGGCCGAGGGTGTACACCGCGGCCTTGATCGCTGTGGCTGTCTCCAGTGGAGTCATTCGACCGGGCAGGTTCGGCGCGGCGTCAGGCCGACTGGCCGGGCGTGAGGCGCCGGTAGTCGGTCTCGCCCTTGAAGTCGATCCACCTGTCCACGATCGTCGTGCCGATGTCGCTGGCCATCGCGTCGTGGATCGGGAAGGCGCGGGCCGGCTTGCAGCCCCGGACGAAGTCGATCGCCTCGCCGAGCTTCAGCCACGGTGCCATCACCGGCACCAGCAGCGTCTCGATCGGCTGCTCGGGCACGTAGAGCGCGTCGCCGGGGTGGTAGACCCGGCCGCCGTCGATGACGTAACCCAGGTTCGCGCACTGCGGCAGGTCCTCGTAGGTCAGCGCGTGCCGGCCGCCGATCGCCTCGATCTCCAGGCCGGTCAGCTCGATCTTCTGCCCGGCCGTCAGCGGGGTGAACGGCACGCCGTCCAGGTCGGAGCCTTCCGGCGCGTAGATCGGGATGTCGAGACCACGGATCCGGTCCGGGTGGAAGTGGTCGTTGTGCTCGTGCGTGACGAGGATGGCGTCGGCTCCGCGCACCGCTTCGTCCTCGCTCCACTCGCCCGGGTCGACGACCAGGATGCCCCCGTCATGCTCGATCCGGACACAGGCGTGTGTGTACTTCGTGAGCTGCATGAGACCTACCCTATGCGCACCCGCAACCTGCTAACCGGAACCAGAGTCCGTCCGGCCGCATCCGATCCGCATGCGTACTCGTTGGACACTGATTCCCGCCATAGCCATCACCGTCGCGCTGGCCGCCTGCTCCGCCCCGTCGGGCGAGCGGGCCTCCGACACGGCCGGAAAGGCGCCGGCCGCAGCCCCCGGCGCAGCCAAGCAGCAGGAGGCGAAGGAAGCCAAGCAGGCCGATCCGGTCAGCCGCGCCATTGTGTACACCGGAACCCTCAGCCTGCAAGTGTCCTCAGTGGACACGGCGGCGAACGAGGCCGGTGGCATCGCCAGCCGCGCCAAGGGCTTCGTGGGCGGTGAGACCCGCACGATCAGCCAGTACCGCGCGCAGGCCACCATCACGCTGCGCATCCCGTCGTCCGGGTTCTACGCCGCGGTGACAGAACTGGCCAAGCTCGGCACCGAGCAGTCCCGCGAGGTGAAGACCGAGGACGTCACGACGACCGTGATCGACGTCGACGCCCGGATCACCGCGCAGCGGATGAGCGTGGCCCGCATCCGCGAGCTGCTCGCCAAGGCCGGCAGCCTCCAGGAGATCTCGGCGATCGAGTCCGAGCTGGCCAAGCGGGAGGGTGAGCTCGGCTCCCTCGAAGCCAGGAAACGCGCACTGGACGACTCGGTGGCCCTGTCGACGATCACCCTCCGGCTCACCGGCCCCGACGCTCCGCCAGCCAAGGACAAGGAGAAGAAGGAGGAGACCGGGTTCCTCGCCGGCCTGTCCTCCGGCTGGTCCGGCTTCAAGACAACCCTCGACTTTGTACTGACAGCGCTCGGCCTCCTCCTGCCCTTCCTTCTCGCGCTGGCCATCCCGGCCGGGGCCCTCTGGTGGCTGATCCGCCGCCGCACCCGCACCCCGTCCGAGTCCTGACCGGCCGGCGCTTCGCTTTTGATCTGACCTGAGGTGGCCCGCTGAGAGCGGATCTGGCAAGCGCCGGGGCTTCCCTCGTACCGGTGATGTACGTGGGAAGCCCCGGCGGGCAGTCCAGATTCGTTCTCAGCGGGTCGGCACTACCAAGCGGCGTAGATACACGCGGCGACGAACACGATCTGGAGCAGGGTCCGGGGTACGAGCGGGGTCGAGGGCCGGCCGCCGAAGACCAGCTTCTGCCGGGCCGCGTACACGTTCGCAGGGAACATCACCAGGAGCAGCAGTCCCAGGCAGATGGCCGCGAGGCTCGCCGTGCGCGGGACCAGCACCCCGGCCGCGCCGGCGATCTCCAGCACCCCGGTCAGCGTGACCATGAACGCGGGAGCCGGCACCTGCGGCGGCACCATCTTGATCATGTCGCCGCGCAGCTTGCCGGAGAAGTGGGCGAACCCGGTGAGCAGGAACATCGCGGCCAGCCCGGCCCGGACGGCCACCTGCCAGCTGTCGAGGGCTTCCACTCCGGCGAAGCCGGCCAGCCGGGTCAGGAGAGTGAGGGCGACGAGGGCGACGAGGGGGGCCATGAGCTGTCTCCAATCAATCTTGTCGTTGTCAAGACTAGGATTGGCGCACTCATCTTGTCAATGGCAAGATGGGTACGGAGACGACGCCCACACCGGGCACCACGGGAGGCCAGCCATGAACTACCACCACGGAGACCTGCGCCGGGCACTGCTCACGGCGGCGGCGGAAGCCATCGCCGAACAGGGGGCGGCCGACCTCAGCCTGCGCGACCTGGCCCGCAGGGCAGGCGTGTCCCACGCGGCCCCGGCACACCACTTCGGAGACAAACGCGGGCTGCTCGGCGCGCTGGCCGCCGAGGGGTACGAGATGCTGGCTGACGAGCTGAACAGCGCCGGGGACTTCATCGACACGGGTGCGGCGTACATCCGGTTCGCGATCGGGCACCCCGGCCACTTCGAGGTCATGTTCCGCCCGGCCCTGTACCGGGCCGAAGACGTCGCCGCCGCCCAGGAACGGGCAGGCCAAGCCCTCAGTACGGGCCTCGCGACCACGGGCAGCACATCGGAGGAGATGCGGCGGGCAGCCTGGTCACTCGTGCACGGCTACGCGACCCTCGCCCTGACCGGCAACTTCCCCCCGGGGTCCACCGAGGACCCCCGCCCCGTCCTCCGCAAGCTCTTCGAACGCTAGGGGTGCACTCCTGCACCCCGGGGTGTAAAGTTGCACCGTGCCCGGGCAGGTACCCAGGAGGTGACAGGAATGTCCTTGAGGAGAAGTGCGTGGTCAGCGCCGGCAGGCACCCCAAGAAAGAGATCGCCGAAGCACTCGGGAAGGCTCGCGGGGCGGGCTTCGAAGTTCTTGAGATCCACAATGGCCATGTCTGGGGCCAGGTAACGTGCACGACCTGCCACGCAAGACATCGGGTGTATTGCACACCACGCGACCCAGGCGAACACGCCAAGCGTATTGCTGGTTTCGTGAGGGGGCACAATCATGCTTGAGATGACGATGGCAGCTAGCCGAGGGAGGCCGATGGTGGCGAACTACGCGTTCACCCTCGTACTCAACCGCGATCCTTCAGACGACGAGCTCAATGACTTGTTCGAGGCTGGATGCGACGATGCCACCTTCGGAACTGAGGCTGGCGGTTTCAGCATCGCCGAGTTCGACCGGGAGGCTGAGACCCTGGCTGACGCGATCGCGTCGGCGGTGCGGGACGTGGAGAAGGTGCCCGGGTTCCGGGCGATCCGGGTCGCCGACGACGACATGCTGACCCTGGCGGACATCGCCACCCGGGTCGGGCGGAGCCGGGAGTCCATCCGGCGGTATGCGATCGGCGAGCGGGGCGGCGGCGGGTTCCCCGCTCCGGTGAATCCGACCCGGGAGGGCACCCAGTTCTACCGGTGGAGCGAGGTCGCGCCCTGGCTCCGGGAGAACATGGGCATGCAGATCGACCTCTCCTACGCGGCGCTGCCGATGGCCAACCTGGTGCTCCAGGTCCGCTGGCACAAGGAGAACGTCGAGCACGGTTCGGCTCTCACGGATCTGCTCGCCGACTGAGGTTCCTGACCTGCGTTCTTGATCTGACGCGCGGTGGCCCGCTGAGGGCGGATCTGGCTTCCAGATTCGTTCTCAGCGGGCCGGCACTACCTAGTCCTTCAGGTCGCAGATGACCGCGCCTGCCGAGACGACCTCGCCCACCGTGGCGGCCAGGCCGGTGACCACGCCGGACTTGTGGGCGTTGAGCGGCTGCTCCATCTTCATCGCCTCAAGGACCACGATCAGGTCACCCTCGGCGACCTGCTGGCCTTCCTCGACCGCGATCTTCACGATCGTGCCCTGCATCGGGCTGGCCAGTGAGGAGCCGCTCGCGCCGCTCTTCGCGCCGCCACCGCCCGATCGGCGCGGTGCGGCCTTCTTGGCCGGGGCCGCCCCGCCGCCACCGAGCCCAGCGGGCAGGGTCACGGACAGGCGCTTGCCGCCGACCTCGACCACGACCGTTTCGCGCGGCTCGGTCTCGCCGGCCAGCGCCGGGTCGGTGAAGGGCGTGACGGAGTTGACCCACTCGGTCTCGATCCACCGGGTGTGGACGGTGAAGGGCTCGCTGGTGAAAGCCTCGTCGCGGACGATCGCGCGGTGGAAGGGCAGTGCGGTGGCCATGCCGTCGACGACCAGCTCGTCCAGTACCCGCCGGGAGCGGGCCAGCGCCTCGTCGCGGGTCGCGCCCGTGACGATCACCTTGGCGAGCAGCGAGTCGAAGTTCCCGCCGATCACCGAGCCGGACTCGATGCCGGCGTCGACCCGGACACCCGGGCCCGAGGGCGCCGCGAACCGGGTCACCACGCCCGGCGCGGGCAGGAAGCCACGGCCCGGGTCCTCGCCGTTGATCCGGAACTCGAAGGAGTGGCCACGCGGAGCCGGGTCCTCGGTCAGCGCCAGCGCCTCGCCGTCGGCGATCCGGAACTGCTCGCGGACCAGGTCCAGCCCGGTCGTCTCCTCCGACACCGGGTGCTCGACCTGGAGCCGGGTGTTGACCTCGAGGAAGGAGATAGTGCCGTCGGTGCCGACGAGGTACTCGACCGTGCCGGCGCCGTGGTACCCGGCCTCCTTGCAGATCGCCTTCGCGCTGGAGTGGATCTGGGCCCGCTGCGCGTCCGTCAGGAACGGGGCCGGGGCCTCCTCCACGAGCTTCTGGTGCCGGCGCTGGAGGGAGCAGTCACGGGTACCGACGACGATCACGTTGCCGTGCTGGTCGGCGAGGACCTGGGCCTCCACGTGCCGCGGCTTGTCCAGGTACCGCTCGACGAAGCACTCGCCGCGCCCGAACGCCGCGATGGCCTCGCGGGTCGCGCTGGCGAACAGCTCCGGGATCTCGTCGATCGTGCGGGCGACCTTGAGCCCGCGCCCGCCACCGCCGAACGCGGCCTTGATCGCGATGGGCAGCCCGTGCTCCTGCGCGAAGGCCACGACCTCGCCGGCGTTCGCGACCGGGTCGGCGGTACCGGCGACCAGCGGGGCTCCGGCCCGCGCGGCGATGTGCCGGGCGGTCACCTTGTCGCCGAGGTCCCGGATGGCCTGCGGGGACGGGCCGATCCAGGTCAGCCCGGCGCCGATCACCGCCTCGGCGAAGTCGGCGTTCTCGGAGAGGAAGCCGTAGCCCGGGTGCACGGCGTCGGCACCGGACTGCTTGGCCACGTCGAGAAGCTTGTCGATCCGCAGGTATGTGTCACCTGGGGTGTCGCCGCCCAGCGCGTAGGCCTCGTCGGCCATCCGCGCGTGCGGAGCCTCCCGGTCGGAGTCGGCATACACGGCCACGCTGGCCAGCTCGGCGTCCCGGCAGGCCCGGATGACTCGGACAGCGATTTCGCCCCTATTGGCGATCAATACCTTGCGCACGGGTCGGAGTCTAACGCTCCCTCAGGTCTTCGATCTCCCGCGCCGGGATAAACGGCCACAACCTCGCTACCCGGTGGTAACGGCGACCCGGCCAGGCATCCGATAATGGTTAGGAAAGTTTCCAGTAGTACTGCCGATGCTGGTTACCGAGCGTGTAGGTTCTAGGGAGTGACCCGGCTGCACCGCGATCGACTGACCTGGCTCAGCTACGCCCAGCTGGGCATCTGGGGCTACTTCCTCTACGCCTTCGCTCCCGTCGTGCCCTTGCTGCAGGACGAGCAGGGCACCAGCAAGTTCGTGGCGAGCCTGCACGGCAGCGCGCTCGCGGTCGGCTCGATGCTCGGCGGCGGTGTGGTCTACCCGTACCTGCTGAAGCGCTTCGGCCGGGGCGCGACCGTGTGGATCGGGCTCGGCGGGGTCGCGGCAGGGGTCGGCGTGCTGTGCCTGGTGGAGCCGCTGCCGTTGACGCTGGCCGCGGTGCTGTTCGCCTCCGTGTTCGGGATCGTGGTCGTCAGCTACATCGCGCCGACGCTGACCGCCCTGCACGGGCCGAAGGCTCCGGCCGCGATCAGCGAGGCCAACGCCGGGGCTGCCGGGCTGGGCGTGATCGCCCCGATGGTGGTCGGCGCCTCGGTCGGTATCGGCTGGGGCTGGCGGCCGGCCATCGCGGTGACGGTGGCGCTGATCGCGGGGCTGGGCCTCTACGCGCTGCTCACGAAGGTACCGGCGGCACCGGCCCAGGACGTGTCCCATCACGATCGGCCGGGCAGGCTGCCGGTCGCGTACTGGTTCGCCTGGATGGTCGTCGCGCTGTGCGGGGCGGTGGAGGTGTGCCTGACGCAGTGGGGCAGCGTCGTGCTGCGTGATCACGCCGGGATGTCCGAGGGCGGGGCGGCCGGGAGCATCGCCGCGATCGTTGGCGGCATGTTCGTCGGCAGGCTGGCTGGCGGGCGGCTCGGGCTGCGGTACTCGCCGCCGGCGTTGCTGCTCGGCTCGATCGGGCTGGCCCTGGCCGGGTTCGCGGTGTTCTGGCTGTCCACGACGGGAGCCCTGGCCGTGGCCGGGCTGGTGATCGCCGGGCTGGGCATGTCGGTGCACTACCCGATGGGGATCGCGCTGGCCATCGAGGCCTCGGCCGGGCATCCCGACCGGGCGACCGGGCTGTCGGCGTACGCGATGGGGCTGTCCTTCGCGGTGACCACTTTCGTGCTGGCTCCGATCGCGGACCGGGTGGGCATCCATCCCGCGTTCCTGCTGGTGCCGGTGTTCCTCGCGCTCGCGGCCCTCTGCGTGTGGCAGGTGGCCCGGCGGCTGCCGGCGCGCCTGGTGCACACGCCGGCAGCTGAGATCAGCTAGCCCCAGAGGTCTGTGACGCCCAGGCCCAGATCGGCGAGCAGACTCCGGAAGAGCGGGAGCGAGAGGCCGATGACCGTGCCAGCGTCACCCTCGATCCCGGAGACGAACCAGCCGCCGAGGCCGTCGAGCGTGAAGGCACCCGCGACGCGCAACGGTTCGCCGGTGGCGACGTAGGCCGCGATCTCCGCGTCGGTGATGTCGGAGAAGTGCACCGTCGTGCTGGCCACGGCACCCGCCGACCGGGCGCCGAGGATGAGGTGGTGACCGGTGTGCAGCACGCCGGACTTGCCCCGCATCCGCCGCCAGCGGGCCGTGGCGTCGGCGGCGTCGTCCGGCTTGCCGAAGACCTCGCCCTCGAACTCCAGAACCGAGTCACAGCCCAGGATCAGGGTGTCCGACGGGGAGATCGCCGCGACGGCTGCGGCCTTGAGCCGGGCCAGCTCGCCCGCGACATGTACTGCCGGGCCGGTCACGCCCGACTCGTCCACTCCGGAGACGATGACCTCGGGCTCGACACCCGCTGCGCGGAGGATGCCCAGGCGGGCCGGACTGGCTGAGGCGAGGATCAGGCGTGTCACGAAGCTAGATTCTAGGCCGGTCGATATCGGTACTCCGGCGGGCCACGCGCGCAACAGATCGCCGCCTGGGGGCAAAAGAACGCAACGACTCGCTGTTATCGAGCAACGAAGCGAGATCGCCATCCGGCTTAGCGTTGCATAGCGTTCTAGCTGTCATGATGGTACAAGTCAACGGAGGCTCGATGAAGCTCCAGCCCCGGCACTACCTGATGTGCCGCCCGACGTATTTCACCGTCGAGTACGTGATCAACCCGTGGATGGACCCGTCCGTGCCAGTGGACAACGCCGCCACGATCACGCAGTGGGAGAAGCTTGTCGAGACGTACCAGTCGCTGGGCCACACCGTCGAGTTCATCGACCCGCTGCCGGGCATGCCGGACATGGTGTTCGCGGCCAACGGCGCGACGGTGATCGACGGCAAGGTGCTCGGCGCGCAGTTCCGCAACGTGCAGCGTGCCGACGAGGGCCCGGCCTACTCGGCCTGGTTCGAGGACAAGGGTTACCCGGTGCAGGCCCCGAAGCACGTCAACGAGGGTGAGGGCGACTTCCTCGTCACCGAGAACTACGTGCTGGCCGGTACGGGCTTCCGGACCGACCCGGGCGGGCACGCCGAGGCGCAGGAGTGGTTCGGCCGCCCGGTGATCTCGCTCCAGCTGATCGACCCGCGGTACTACCACCTGGACACCGCGCTGTTCGTGCTCGAAGGCGACCAGATCTGCTACTACCCGGGTGCCTTCTCCCCGGGCAGCCAGGCTGTCCTCGCCCGCCTGTTCCCCGAGGCGCTGCTCGCCACCGCGGCCGACGCGGAGGCTTTCGGCCTCAACTCGGTGTCCGACGGCCTGAACGTCATCGTCCCGCCGCAGGCCACGCACCTCATCGGTGCGCTGAAGGAGCGGGGCTACAACCCGATCGAGGTCGACCTGCCCGAGCTGCTCAAGGGCGGCGGCGGCCCGAAGTGCTGCACCCTGGAGATTCGTAAGTGATCACTGTGGACGCTGTCGAGTACGCCGAGCGGCACACCGCTCACAACTACCACCCGCTGCCGGTGGTCATCGCCGACGGCGAGGGCGCGTGGGTGACAGACATCGACGGCAAGCGGTACCTGGACTGCCTGGCCGGCTACTCGGCGCTCAACTTCGGGCACCGGCACCCGGCGCTGATCGCCGCGGCCAAGGACCAGCTCGACCGGGTGACCCTGACGTCGCGCGCGTTCATCCACGACCAGTTCGGCCCGTTCTGCGAGGAGCTGGCCGAGCTGTGCGACAAGGAACTCGTGCTGCCGATGAACACCGGCGCCGAGGCGATCGAGACCGCGATCAAGGTGGCCCGCAAGTGGGGTTACCTGGTCAAGGGCGTCCAGCGTGACCGGGCGAAGATCATCGTGGCCGCGAACAACTTCCACGGCCGTACCACGACGATCATCAGCTTCTCGACCGACGAGGACGCCCGCGCCGACTACGGCCCGTACACGCCGGGCTTCGAGATCGTCCCCTACGGCGACCTCGAAGCGCTGACCGCCGCGATCGACGAGAACACGGTCGCCGTGCTCATCGAGCCGATCCAGGGCGAGGCTGGCGTGCTCGTGCCGCCGCCGGGCTACCTGGCCGGCGTCCGCCGCGTGACCACCGAGAACAACGTGCTGTTCATCGCGGACGAGATCCAGTCGGGCCTGGGCCGGACCGGCCGCACGTTCGCCATCGACCACGTGAACGTCGTTCCGGACATGTACGTGATGGGCAAGGCCCTCGGCGGCGGTGTCGTGCCGGTGTCGGCCGTCGCCGCCAACCGGGACGTGCTCGGCGTGCTCAAGCCAGGCCAGCACGGCTCGACCTTCGGCGGTAACCCGCTGGCCTGCGCCGTCGGCCGGGCTGTCGTCGGCCTGCTGCGCACCGGCGACTTCCAGACCCGCGCGACGGTGCTCGGCGAGAAGCTGCACGCCGGCCTGAACACGCTGGTCGGCAAGGGTGTCCTGGAGGTACGCGGTCAGGGTCTGTGGGCCGGGGTCGACATCGACCCGGCGCTGATGACCGGCCGTGAGGCCAGCGAGCGCCTGATGGCCCGTGGCGTGCTCGCGAAGGACACGCACGGCTCGACGATCCGCCTCGCCCCGCCGCTGGTCATCACCGGCGAGGAGCTGGACTGGGCAGTGGAGCAGATCGCAGCGGTCCTGGGACAGTAAGGCTGCTCCGGCTGCCAGGAACGGCGCCACCCGTATGCCGGGTGGCGCCGTTTCCGTCGTTGTGGACCTCGGGCGTTGTTTGACCTCGCCCCTGGGGCATGGTGGAAGCTCGGACCATGATCGAGGAACACGGGGAACCCGGCGAGTTCATGCTGGCCGGGGAGTTCGGCGCGGCAGCCCGGCTGTCGCCGAAGGCACTGCGGCTGTATGCCGAGCAGGGCCTGCTCTCCCCCGCGCTGACCGACCCGGCGACCGGGTACCGGCGCTACGAGCGGGGCCAGCTGCCGCGCGCCCGGCTCATCTCCCGGCTGCGTGAGCTGGGCCTGCCTCTGGCCCGGATCGCGGGCCTGGCCGGCCTGACCCCCGAGGCCAGGGACGCCGAGCTGCGCGCATGGCTCGTCGCTGAGGAGGACACGCTGCGCCGCCGCCGCGACCTGGTGACCGCGCTGGCCGGCGGGGACGTCCCGCTGTACGCGGAGGTCGCGCTGCGGGAGGTACCGGAGCGCAAGGTGCTGTCCGTCGAGCGGCGGGTGCGCGTGGACGGCCTCGACACCTTCGTCACGGACGCCGCCGCCCGGATCAGGGCTCACCTCGCCGCCAGCGGAGTCCGCGACGACGCCCCGATGCGGGTCTGGTTCCACGGGCTGGTCACACAGGACAGTGACGGGCCGGTGGAGGTCACGGTGCCATTCAGCGGGACCGTCGAGCCGGCCGGGGACCTGAGCGTGCGGATCGAGGCTGCCCGGACCGAGGCCTACATCCCGGTACCGGAGGCCGAGGCCTCCTTCCCCGCCATCCTCCGCGTGTACGACGCGCTCGCCGGGTGGATCGACCGCGAGCGGCGGCTGTGCACCGGCAGCCCGACGGAGACGTACCCGGGCACGGGCGGCGCGTTCCTCGACATCGCGTACCCCGTCACGACTGCCGAAAGAGGATAGGTGCACACGTACATCGGCTCCGGCCCCTACTGCTACAGCAACAGCCTGGCGATGGCCCTGGGCGAGGGCGCGCCATCGCCTTCCGTGATCGAGGTGCTGACCGGCTCGCCGTTCGGCGCGCAGCTCATCTCGGGCCGCCTGCCCCTCTTCGACCCCTATGGCTGGGATCCGGATCTCGGGCTCGACGCTGCGATCGGCCTGCTCGGCTGGACCTGCCGCCGGGAGGGTTCCGAGGAGGACGCCGAGGCGCTAGAGAAGCTGCGCGGCGCGCTGGCCGGCGGCCCGGTACTGGCCGGCCCGGTCGAGATGGGGCTGCTCCTGCACCACCCCGGCCTCGGCCAGCCGATCGAGGCGGATCACTTCGTCCTGGTGCTGGCGGCCGACGACGACCGGGTGCTGCTCCACGACCCGCAGGGCTTCCCGTACGTGAGCCTGCCGGCGAAGGCGTTCCTGGCGGCGTGGCGGGCCGAGACGATCAGCTACAAGACCACCAGGTACACGATGCGCAGTGCTTTCCGCCGTGAGCGCGAGGTGACCGCCCACGATGCGCTGCTGGCTTCCCTGCCAGCCGCGAAGCGCTGGCTGGCCATGACCGGCGATGTCGACGTCGCGCCGGGGACGCTCGGCAACGCCGCTGCCCTGGAACGCTTCGCCGGCATGCTCGACGAGGGCGCTGACCCGGCGGTCCTCGGCCTGATGACCCACTTCGCCGTCCGGGTCGGTACCCGCCGCCTGGCCGACGCCGCCACCGCGCTCGGGCTCACCGAGGCCGCCGCGACAGCCGCCCGGCAGGCCCGGCTCGTCGGCAGCCTCCAGTACGAGCTGACCGCCGGCTCACCAGCCACAGCCGCGGCGACGCTCCGCGAGCTGGCACCCAGCTACGCCGAGCTGGCCGCGGCCCTATAGCCAGCCCTTCCGGACGGCGTTGACCCCGGCCTGGAACCGGCTGGTGGCGTCGAGCCTGGTCATGAGATCACTCATCTGGCGGCGCACCGTCCGCAGCGACACACCGAGCTTGCGCGCTGCGGCTTCGTCGGTGTGCCCGGCAGCGGCGATCTCCAGCAGGGCGCGGTCTGTCGGGCTCCGGCCCTGGTCGTCGGCGTTCGGGGCCTGGCCGAAGGGCGTACCCGACGACCAGGCCAGCGCGAAGAGCGCGTGCGCGGCGGCCGTCATGCCGGGGCTGTGCGTCTCCAGCGCGCCTGCTCTCGGGTCGGCGGGGTCGATGGGCAGGATCGCGATCCGCCGGTCGAGGAGCAGCAGCGGGATCGGCACGACCGGCACCGTGCGCATCTGGCCGCCGAGCTCTGTCAGCCAGCGCGCGTGGGCGAGGGTCGCCTGGTCGTTGCGGAAACTGTCCTGGCACACAGCGCGGATGGCCACGCCGCGTTCGAGGAGCTGCTGGTTGAGCGGGGTACCGGCCGCCCGGGCGTCGGGGGCGTGCATGCCGCCGGGGTTCAGGGAGCAGCACTCGGCCGTCAGGGTCGGGGCGAGTTCCTCCAGCCGGGCCCGGACCGCGTCGACGCCTTCGAGCCGGATCGCCGCGTCCCGGTCCCTGGTGCCGGCGTGCTCTGCGGCGATCGCGGCGATGGCCGCCCGGGTGGCCTCGATCTGGGCCTGCCTGCGGGCCGTCTCCGCCTCGGCCTCCGCGAGCAGCGCCGCCAGGCCGACCTCGGGGCTGACCGGCCGGAGCTGACCGGTCTGCTCGCCGGAGGGCCGCAGCAGCGCGAGGTCCGCCAGTTCGTCCAGTGCGGACCGGATCCGCCGGACGTCCATTCCGGTCACCACGCCCAGTGCGCCCACCCCGTGGCCGGGGTGGGCGAGCATGGCGCGGTAGACGGTGAGTGCGTCGGCGGACAGGCCTAGTAGCTCCAGCATGCGTGGTCCCGGGTCGGTGGACGGTACAGCGGCGAAGATGCCAGCAGGACGCCCCGGACGGCCAGCCTTTCGGCGAGGGTCGAAAGGTTGGTCAGTGCTGGTTCAGGAGTGCGCGCCCGAGATCGGTGGCCTGGTGCCGTACCGCCTTGCCCTCCCGCACGGTGACCAGCAGCCCGGCTTCCCTGAGCGTCCGGGCGTGCCCGCTGGCGCTGGCCGGGGAGATGCGGAGCCGCCCGGCCAGCCCGCTGGTACTCGCCGGTTCCGTCGCCAGGGCCAGCAGCGCGGTGGCTCTCGTCCGGCCGATCAGCTCGGCCAGCCCGGCCGGTGGCTCTCCCGGGGTCATCCAGCCCGGCTCGGGCGCCACGGGATAGGCCAGTACCGGCGGGTGTTCCGGGTCGAGCAGCCGGGTGACCCGTCCCCAGCAGAAGAACGACGGGGTCAGGGTGATGCCCCGTCCGTCGAGGTACAGGTCGTCGTCGAACGGGAACGGCAGGTGCCAGACCGGCGGGGTCCAGACCGCGCCGGGGACCAGCCCGCGCAGGAGCTGCTCGACGCCGTGGGACAGCAGGGTGATCGCCCGCCGGTCCCGGTCGGCGCCGATCGCCGCCGTGATCTGTGACCAGTGCGGGGCGAGCACGGTGGCGTGGTACTCGCTGATGGTCTCCCCCAGCCGCCGCAGCGTCGGCGCGTCACCAGCCGCGAGGAACGCCGCCGATCCCGTGAGCGGCGTACCAGCAGCGAGCCGGCCCACGTCGTGGCCGATCTTCTGCCGCGACGTGGACAGCACGGTGTCGATGCCTTCCGCCAGGTCGGAGGTACCGGTGGCCGGCGTGAGGAAGTCCGGGCAGTAGCCGTAGGGCGGCATCAGCCGGAGCAGCCCGCGCAGCGCCGGCGTGTCCTGTACAGCGCGCCGGATCGCGGTCCGGGGTTCCCGCCACCACGGCCCGAACACGATTCCGGCTTCCTTCTGCTGGAGCAGGTTCGCGGACATGAGGGTCTCCCACAGCGGGTCCGCTGTGGACACCCGGACCCGGCTGAGATCCCCCGCCGTGAAGTGCACCCTCAGCATCCCCACGGCTGCCAGTGTTTCCGCAGGCAGCCGGGCCTACAAGGCCAGCTGGCCCGATCGTTGCCCGCCTGACACCTTGGCGCCAGGCACTCTCGTGCCACCCCGCTGGTAGTGACAGCGGGTCCGGCCTGCGGCAGGCTTATCTCCAACAGCGACACACCGGAACGAAAAACAACAACTCCGGTAAAGCTTCCGAATTTCTCTTACCCATTCATTTCAGAAGTGGAGTCTGCCATGCGCCGGATCGCCCTGTTCCTCGCCACCATCGCCCTGGCCGTCACCGGCGTGGGTCTCGCCACGCAGGCCGGCCCGGCTGCTGGCCAGGGTGTCCCGAGCGCCGACGGCATGACCTGGGGCCAGGCTCCGCAGGACCCCGCTCCCGGCACGCTCGACGACGGCATGACCTGGGGCTAGTGGTGACCATGCACCTGATCACGCTGCGGGCGACCGGCCCGCGCTCCCCGGTCCCCGACCCCGCGGCAGTCACGGGGCTGCTGTGGGAGGCGGTCCGGGACACCGACCACATCGAACACCTCCGGATCCGGGCCAGCCCCGGACAGCTCGACCTCGCGGTCTTCCTGCTCGCCGAGCACGAGGCCGCCGCGCTCCTCACCGCCAGGGCGCTGTGTGCCCGGGCACTGCACCCGACCTTCACCGGCTGGCGACTCGCCGCCTGACTCTCCGAAAAGGACACACCCCATCATGCGTACTGTTCTCCGCACCACCCTGGCCGCAGCCGTCACGGCCGCCGCCATCCTGAGCGCCCTGGTCGGCGCGACCAGCCCCGCACAGGCCGAGTCCACCGTCGGCGGCAAGATCACCCGAACCGAGGTGATCCAGCGGGCGGAGTCCTGGGTCGGCAAGGGTTACGTCTACGACGGCGACGACAACCCGCCGGAGTACACCGCCGACGGCGACGACTTTTACAAGGACCCGCAGGACAGGCTCTACCTGGGCGACTGTTCCGGCTACGTCAGCATGGCCCTGCACCTGGGTACGACACTCACCTCGTACGGCTTCCGGGACAACAACACCCTGTTCACGACCATCGATCGCAGCCAGTTGCTCCCGGGCGACGTGCTGGCGACCGGCGGGCACGTCAATCTCTTCGCCGGCTACGAGGCCGACGGCGTCCACTTCGCCTACTACAGCTTCGGTTCCACGAACGCGATCAAGACCAAGCACACCGGCGCGTACTTCGACGGAGACCTGATCGTTGACGCCGGAGATCGCAGGCACTACACCGCCCGGCGCTACAAGAACATCGACGAATCCGCGCCGGTCAGCGTGAACACCGACCTGAACTTCATCCAGACCAGCGGTACCGGCAGCGGCAAGGTCGAGCTGCGCAGCGCCACCACCAGCACCGGCTACAGCGGAGCCGGTACCAGTCACATCACCCGGTTCGGCACCGGCGCGGCGACGGCCAACGGTTCCTGGCAGCTCAGCGCCTCCGAGCTGATGTTCGTCCAGACCACCGGTACGGGCAGCGGCAAGGTCGAGCTGCACAACGCCACGGCTGCCTCCGGGTACGCCACGGCCTCCACGCAGGCCATCACCTACTTCAGCTCCGCCGACTCCGGTAACGGCGTGTGGCAGATGGTCGGCTCCGACCTGTACTTCATCAAGCTCCGCAACACGGGCAGCGGCAAGATCGAGGTGCACACGGCGACGGCGGCCTCCGGGTACGCCAGCGGCAGCCACTTCGTCACCCGGTTCGGCACGGGTGCCGCTGTTGACGACGGCGTGTGGCAGATCTCGGCCGGCGACCTGTACTTCGTCAAGCTCCGCAACACCGGTACCGGCAAGATCGAGCTGCACCTGGCGACCGGCGCGACCGGCTTCACCGGTGCCGCCAGCTACGTGACCCGGTTCGGCACCGGCCCGGCGACCGCCGACGGCACCTGGCAGCTGGCTGGCCGTGACCTCTACTTCGTCAAGGTCCGCAACACCGGCACCGGCAAGATCGAACTGCACACCGCGACCGGCGCGACCGGTTACGCCGGCGCCGGCAGCTACGTGACCCGGTTCGGCACCGGCGCGGCCGTCGAGTACGGCACCTGGCAGCTCGGCCTCCGCTGACCTGCACCGATCCGCAGGAAACACCATGCCCGCCCGGCTCACCTGCCGGGCGGGCATCCGCGTGTTCTGATCTGGGTACCGCGACGAGCTAGAAGCGGGGCATGCCGCCGAACTGGCGGTCGCCGGCGTCGCCGAGGCCCGGCACGATGAACTTGTGCTCGTTCAGCCCCTCGTCGATCGAGGCGGTGACGACCTTGACCGGCAGGTCGGACTCCTCCAGGCGGCGCAGGCCCTCCGGCGCGGCCAGCACACACAGCACCGTGATGTCGGTGGCGCCGCGCTCGTGGAGGATGCGGACGCAGTGCAGCAGCGAGCCGCCGGTCGCGACCATCGGGTCGAGGACGATCACCGGGCGGCCGGTGAGGTCTGCGGGCAGCGACTCCAGGTACGCGCGGGGCTCGAAGGTCTCCTCGTCGCGCGCCAGGCCCACGAAGCCCATGCTGGACTCTGGGAGCAGGTTGAGGGCGGCGTCCGCCATGCCGAGGCCTGCCCGGAGTACCGGGACGAGCAGCGGCGGGTTCGACAGCGCCGTCCCGTAGGTCGCCGTGACCGGCGTGTTGATGGAGGGCCTGGCTACGGCGAGGTCCCGGGTCGCCTCGTACGCGAGCATCGTCGTCAGCTCGTGCAGTGCGGCCCGGAACGTGGCCGAGTCGCTGCGCTCGTCGCGCATGGCGGTGAGCCGGGACTGGGCAAGGGGATGTTCGACTACGAGTACGTCCACGCCCGTCAGGTTAGTGGGACGGTAAGTTGCTGCGCATGGCGTACCTGAGAATCGTCGCGGCTGCCACTCTCCTGACGCTGTCCGGCTGCTCCAGCCAGGGCGAGGAGCACACGGTCACGTACGAGGTTTCCGGCCAGGAGACGGCGGAGGTCGCGTACGTCAACGACCGGGCGGAGCTGGTCAAGGGCCAGGTCGTGGCCCTGCCGTGGAAGCACTCGGTGAAGGTTCCGGCCGGCCGGTTCGTGTCCGTGCTGACCAACGGCGCCGGCGACGGGGCGCTGGTCTGTGTGATCAAGGTCGATGGCGTGCAGGTGGTTACTCAGCGCAGCGGCGATGTGCCAGTTGTGCGCTGCGACACAACCATCAAGTAACTACACTCGGCCGCATGACGGCGTTGTTAACTAGTCCCACCAATGCGACATTGAGGGCATTTCTCCACGGGTTGCCGGGGGTCGACGCCGTGGGGCTGGAGCAGCGGGCGGCCAGCCTCGGCACTCGGTCGATCAAGACCACGTCGAAGGCCTACGCCCTGGATCTGGCCCTGCGGATGGTGGACCTGACCACCCTGGAGGGCGCGGACACCCCGGGGAAGGTCCGTTCCCTGTGCGCGAAGGCGCTGCGCCCCGACCCGAGCGACCCGGAGTGCCCGCCGGTCGCCGCGGTCTGCGTGTACCCGAGCATGGTCCCGGTCGCCGCCGAGGCGCTGAAGGGCTCCAAGGTGCACCTCGCCAGCGTGGCGACAGCCTTCCCCTCCGGCCAGGCCCCGCTCCAGGTGAAGCTCGACGACACCCGGGCGGCTGTGCAGGCCGGCGCCGACGAGATCGACATGGTGATCAGCCGGGGCGCGTTCCTGGCCGGCGACTACCTGCACGTGTACGAGGAGATCGCCGCGGTCCGTGAGGCCTGCGGCGACGCACACTTGAAGGTGATCCTCGAGACGGGTGAGCTGGCCACGTACGACAACATCCGGCGCGCGTCCTGGCTGGCGATGATGGCCGGCGCGCACTTCATCAAGACCTCGACCGGCAAGGTGTCCCCGGCCGCGACGCTGCCGACCACCCTGCTGATGCTGGAGGCCGTCCGCGACTACCTCGACCAGACCGGCACGAAGATCGGCGTGAAGCCGGCCGGCGGCATCCGGACGTCGAAGGACGCCATCAAGTACCTGGTCACGGTGAACGAGATCGCCGGCCCCGGCTGGCTGGACCCGGACTGGTTCCGGTTCGGCGCGTCCACGCTGCTGAACGACCTGCTGATGCAGCGGGCCAAGCTCCGCACCGGCCACTACTCCGGCCCCGACTACATGACGGTGGACTAGACATGTTCGAGTACGCACCCGCCCCAGAGTCCGCCTCGATCGTCGACATCAAGCCGAGTTACGGGCTGTTCATCGACGGCCAGTTCGTGGACGGTTCCGGGGCGTTCAAGACGATCAACCCGGCGACCGAGGAGCCGCTCGCCGAGGTGGCGCTGGCCGACGCCGGCGATGTGGACAAGGCTGTCGCCGCGGCGCGCAAGGCGTTCAAGAAGTGGTCGAAGCTGCCGGGCAAGGAGCGGGGCAAGTACCTGTTCCGCATCGCCCGCATCCTCCAGGAGCGCTCGCGTGAGCTGGCCGTCCTGGAGTCGATCGACAACGGCAAGCCGATCAAGGAGTCCCGCGACGTCGACCTGCCGCTGGTCGCCGCGCACTTCTTCTACTACGCGGGCTGGGCTGACAAGCTCGGTTACGCCGGCTTCGGCCCGGACCCGAAGCCGATCGGCGTGGCCGGCCAGGTCATCCCGTGGAACTTCCCGCTGCTCATGCTCGCGTGGAAGATCGCACCGGCGCTGGCCTGCGGTAACACCGTGGTGCTCAAGCCGGCCGAGACGACGCCGCTGACCGCGCTGCTCTTCGCGGAGATCTGCCAGCAGGCCGACCTGCCGCCGGGCGTGGTCAACATCGTCACCGGGGCAGGCGAGACGGGCTCGGCCCTCGTGAACCACCCGGGGGTCGACAAGGTCGCCTTCACCGGGTCCACCGAGGTGGGCCGGATGATCGCGCGCTCCGTCGCCGGTACGAACAAGAAGGTCACCCTGGAACTGGGTGGCAAGGCAGCGAACATCATCTTCGAGGACGCGCCCATCGACCAGGCTGTCGAGGGCATCGTCAACGGCATCTTCTTCAACCAGGGGCACGTCTGCTGCGCCGGGTCGCGCCTGCTGGTGCAGGAGTCGGTGGCCGAAGAGGTGCTCGACTCCCTCAAGCGCCGGATGGCGACGCTGCGCGTGGGCGACCCGCTCGACAAGAACACGGACATCGGCGCGATCAACTCCGCCGAGCAGCTGTCCCGGATCCGCGCGCTCGCCGAGATCGGCGAGAGCGAGGCCGACCGCTGGTCGCCGCCGTGCGAGCTGCCGGCCAAGGGCTTCTGGTTCGCCCCGACCGTGTTCACGGGCGTGACCCAGGCGCACCGGATCGCCCAGGAGGAGATCTTCGGGCCGGTGCTGTCCGTGCTGACATTCCGCACCCCGGCCGAGGCCGTGGAGAAGGCCAACAACACGCCGTACGGGCTGTCGGCCGGCGTGTGGACGGAGAAGGGTTCCCGGATCCTGAAGATCGCCGACAAGCTGCGGGCTGGCGTCGTCTGGGCCAACACGTTCAACAAGTTCGACCCGACCTCGCCCTTCGGCGGGTACAAGGAGTCTGGTTACGGCCGCGAGGGTGGCCGGCACGGCTTGGAGGCCTACCTCAATGTCTGACCGGCTTGCGGTTCTCAAGACCTATAAGTTGTACGTCGGGGGCAAGTTCCCCCGCAGCGAGTCAGGACGGACGTACCGGGTGCAGGATTCCAACGTCGCCAAGGCCTCCCGCAAGGACGCCCGCGACGCCGTGGTGGCCGCGCGGGCCGCGTTCGGCGGCTGGGCCGGCGCGACCGCGTACCTGCGCGGCCAGATCCTGTACCGCGTAGCCGAGATGCTGGAGGGCCGCCGCGACCAGTTCGCCGCGCTCGGTTCCTCCCCGGAGGACGTGGACGCCGCCGTGGACCGCCTGGTCTGGTACGCGGGCTGGACCGACAAGATCAGCCAGGTCCGTGGCGGGGCGAACCCGGTGGCCGGCCCGTACTTCAACATCTCGGCTCCCGAGCCGACCGGCATCGTCGCGATCGTCGCGCCCTCGTCCTCGCCGCTGCTGGGCCTGGTCAGCGTGATCGCCCCGGTGATCGCCACCGGTAACGTCGCGATCGTGCTGGCCGACGAGGCCTCGCCGCTGGCAGCCGTGACCCTCGCCGAGGTACTGGCGACCTCCGACCTGCCCGGTGGTGTCGTCAACATCCTGACCGGCTCGGCTGCCGAGGTCGCACCGTGGCTGGCCTCGCACCTCGACGTCAACGCCATCGACCTGACCGGCGTGGCCGACCCGGCTCTGGCAGCCGATCTGGAGATCGCCGCCGCCCAGAACCTCAAGCGGGTACTGCGCCCGTCGAGTCCAGACTGGACGGCGGACCCGGGCCTCGGCCGGATGACCACATTCCTGGAGACCAAGACCGTCTGGCACCCCAAGGGCACGTAGCGCCGTTGTCTACTGAGGGCGGAGGACCTGGTAGTCCTCCGCCCGCCGGGCCTGTTGCCGGGCGAAACAGTTCCCAGTGCAGACTGTGCCAATTCGTCTTGTGACTCCTGGTGCACGTTCCGTATCTCTCCTACGCTCGGTATCCGTGCGCATACTCCTCTTGGTTTCCGCGTTCAACGGCCTCACCCAGCGCATCTGGGACGAACTGCGCTCCCGTGACCACCAGGTCTCCGTCGAGCTCAGCCTCGGCGGCCACGATCTCACCGAAAGCGTGCACGCCGCCCAGCCGGACCTGATCCTCTGCCCCTTCCTCAAGGAGCGGGTCCCCGCCGAGATCTGGCGCAAATGGCCGACGGTCATCATCCACCCCGGGCCGCCCGGCGACCAGGGACCCTCCTCACTGGACAGAGCGATCATGGACGGCGCGCCGTCCTGGGGCGTGACGGCACTCCAGGCCGTCGAGGAATTCGACGCCGGGCCGATCTGGGCCCACCGCACCTTCCCCATGCCGTCCGAGCCGCCCCGCAAGTCAGCGCTCTACAACGGGCAGATCACGGAGGCTGCCGTCGCCTGCGCCCTGGAAGTGGTCCAGCACGCGCAGAACCCCGAGTTCCATCCGGTACCGCTGGCGGAGATCCGCCGCCCCATCCCCGGCACGAGCTTCCGCCCGGTACTGAAGCAGGAGGCCCGCAGCTTCGACTGGGCTGACGACGCGGTCGACATCGTCCGCCGGATCCGCGCCGCCGACGGCTGGCCGGGCGTCCGCACCGTCATCGCGGGCCAGGACGTGTACGCGTTCGACGCCAGTACAGCCAGTACAGCCAGTGCCGATGCGCCATCGGGCACACCTGGGCAGATCATCGGGCAGCGTGCCGGGCACCTGCTGGTCGCGGCCGGGCGCGGCTCGGTGTGGATCGGGCAGCTCAGGAAGCCCGGCGGCGTGAAGCTCCCGGCCACCACCGTCGTCCCGTCCGAGGCTCCCCGGATGCAGGAGGGGCCCGACGAGATCTGCTACCGGCGGCGTGGCCCGGTCGGCGAGCTGACATTCCAGTTCTACAACGGCGCTGCCGGTACCCAGCAGTGCCACCGGCTCACCGCGGCCCTCCGCCACGCGGCGCAGCAGGACACCAAGGTCCTCGTACTCCGCGGCAGCCACCAGGTCTTCTGCAACGGCATCCACCTCGGCGAGATCGAGGCGGCCGAGGACCCGGCCGGCGCGGCGTGGGACAACATCCGGGCGATCAACGCGGCCTGCCGTGCGCTCATCGAGTCACCCGGCCAGCTCACCATCGCCGCGTTCACCGGCAACGCCGGCGCCGGCGGGGTGATGATGGCGCTCGGGGCCGACGTGGTCGTGGCGCGCGAGGGCGTCATCCTCAACCCGTACTACGACATCGGCCTCTACGGCTCCGAGCTGCACACCTTCACCCTCCCGCACCGGATAGGGCCGGAACGCGCGGCGGCACTGCTCGACGAGAAACTCCCGATCGGTACCAGCCGCGCGCTGGGCCTCGGGCTGGTCGACATCGTCGGGCCTGGCGAGCCGGAGGTGTTCGACGGGTGGCTGTCGGCGCTCGCCGCCCGGTACGCCGAGCCGGCGGCACTGCGCAGCGTCGCCGACGCGCAGAAGCTCGCCGAGCGCCCGCTCGACTACTACGAGGTCTCCGAACTCGCCGAGATGGCCAAGGACCTCTTCGACGACCGCAGCGGGTTCACCGCGGCCCGGTCAGCTTTCATCCACAAGCTCAGGCCGCCCGGCACGCCCGGCAGGCTCCGGCTCTGACCCATGATCGTGGGACCCCTCATGCTGCTATAGCGACTTGAGGGGTCCCAGCCGAAAATGTCCAGCCACGGTCGCCCTCGCTGGGCTTGGCACTATAAGGTTTGCCGGAGACCTTCGACGGCCACCGGCCAGACTGTGGATAACGCTGTGGATAACGAGTTTAAGCGCACTGCCCAGGTCGACAAGTTCTGGGCGGAGTTCAGCGTGGAGCCGGTGCAGCTCGCCCTGCCTTCTGGCGTCGGGTACACCCTGCGGGCCTACCGGATGTCCGACGAGGTGCCGGAGTTCGAGCGCGAGGCCGAGGAGACCGAGGAGGGCTCGGCCGACGGCGGCCTGGTCATCCGGGTCGACGAGGGCGAGGAGCTGCCCGCCGGCCGCCGCAAGGTCATCAAGAGCGAGGACAAGGCCGAGGACCTCGGCGAGGAGCTCGAGGAAGAGCTCGACGAGGACGCCGACGCCTCCGATGAGGACTCTGACGAGGACGAGGCCGAGGAGGCCAAGGTCCCCGAGGCCGAGGAGATCCCGGTCTTCCTGAGCCGCCGGGGCAAGCTGCTGCTGTTCCGCTCGCCAGAGGGCCTCGCGGACTTCGTCAGCTCCGACGCGGCACACGACCTGACCTGGCTGCCCAAGTGGGAGAAGCTGGCAGGCTCGATGAAGGCCGACAGGGTCGCCCCGGCCGACGACGACGCCTACGAGCTGGACCTGGTCGTGGAGAACCTGCGCGGTGGCCACGACGCCTGGGACGCCGAGCTGATCATCTCGGCCGGCGAGATCGCCCGCGACCTCGGGCACGCGCTGAAGCTGGAGGCCGTACAGGCCGCGATGGCCCCCGGTTCCCCGCTCGACGACCTCGACGAGGCGCTGCGCAAGACGGCCGAGGGCGGCGTCGGCGGGTTCTTCGCCAAGCGCAAGGCCAAGAAAATCGGGGCAGAACAGGCCGCACTGGCCTGGCGCACGATCATTGGCAAGATCTCTGCGGTCACAGACTGGCGCGACTGACCCTTACCAGGGAGCATCGTTGTAGTCCTTGGAGGTGGCTTTCGTTGGGCGTGTACTGCGGACTGGCAACTGCTGGTGATCGGCTCGGCGTCGTCGTGGTCGACGACTCCGGCCGGGTGCTGGCGGGCATCGAGGTGACTGACGACCCGGCCGGTTACGGCCGCGTGGTCGGCCTGCTCGCCGAGCACACCGCCGCGCCAGCGTCCGTGCCCATCGCGGCCGACGCGGAGACCCGGATCATCGCCAGGCTGTTCGCCGCGGCCGGCCGGCTGGTCGCGTTCGCCGAGCCCGGCTCCGT
Source organism: Longispora albida DSM 44784 (assembly GCF_000379825.1). Classification (GTDB taxonomy): domain Bacteria; phylum Actinomycetota; class Actinomycetes; order Mycobacteriales; family Micromonosporaceae; genus Longispora; species Longispora albida. The sequence goes on along the minus strand of NZ_KB903813.1, from coordinate 581,666 downwards.
GATCGACAGCGAGGCCGACCACGAGACCGGCGGCGCGGAGCTGCTGGCCAGAGCACTCCAGCGGGGCGCGCTGCTGCCGACCCCGCATCCAGCACCCCGCGACCTGGCGGCGTTGCGTCCCGTCCTCGCCGCGCACTCCGCGCTGATCAGCGGCCGCCAGGCCAGCTCGTCGGCACTGCGCGACGTCCTCCGCGAGCTGTACCCGGCGGCGCTGCGCGCCTTCCGCGACCCGGCCGGTGTCGTGCCGCTGGCCGTGCTCGACTCGCTGCCCGAGCCGGGCCTCCCGGTCAGGGTGAAGCCGGCCCAGCTCGCCGCTTCCCTGGTGAACGAGGGGCTGGCCGCCGAGGCCACCGACGTCGAGGCCGCGATCGAGGCACTCCGCGTCGCGGTCACCGACTCCCCGCGCAAGGCCGGTCTCGGCCGGTCGACCACTGCTGCCGTCGCCGCCGCCGTACGCCAGGCCGTCGCTGCGGTGAAGGCCGCTGAGGCCGGTGCCGCAGCGCTGGTCGAGGCGCTGAACGACCGGCTGGAGCCACCCGGCCTGCCATCCCGGCCTCAGGCCCCGCGCCGCCGTGCCGCGACCCGCGCCGCAGCCGACACTCCGACCACCGAGGCACAGACCGTCGTGCCTGCCGCCCCGGCCGTACCCGTCGTGCCGGGCCCCGGGCAGCCGGAGCCGCAGCACCGTCCCGCGCAGCAGCTGCCTCCGCCACCGCCGAGCATCGTGCCGGTCTTCCCCGGTACGACACCGCCGCCCGTTCCCGAGCCGATCGCCGCCCAGGCAGCTCCGGAGTGGACAGAGCCGGTCGCGCCGGCCTGGCCCCCGGCGCAGAAGCAGCCGGCGAAGGCTGCCCCGGTCACCCCGCTGCCGGCCGAGCCAGCGGCGAGCGGCGGCCGGACCAGGCGCAACCTGTCCGGCGCGTTCGCAGCGGCTGGCCCGGCCGCCTCCGCTGGCCGCCGCCGTGGCCCCGAGCCAGCCCCGGCCCAGCCTGCTCCCCCGGCGCCCGAGCCGCAGCCCGAGGGGCTCGCGCCGCGCGTGATGCCGATGCAGCCGCCGGTCGCCCGCGAGATCCCGGACCCGCAGCCTTTGCAGGCCCTGCCGCCGCTGCCACCGGCACCGGCTTCGCTGGCCCCGCAGGTGCCGATCGCGCCGTCCTCACTGACCTCCCCGCCGCTGAGCGGGCAGCCTGGCCGGGTCGCCCCGCCGTGGCAGGACGACGACCTGCCTGCCGAGCCGCCCGCGCTCCGGCTGGTGGACCCGCCGCCGCTGGCCGACCGCGCGCTGCGCGAGCCGGCCCCGCCGCGCAAGCCGACCTTCACCGACGGCTCGCTGATGCCCGGGCCGGAGCCGCAGTTGCTGCTCGGCCCGTCCGGTGAGGACCCGCTGCTGGCCCCGCCGCCGCCCCCGGCCGACTTGCCAGCTCTGCCCCCGCTGCCGGAGGAGCGCCCGCTCCGCCTGGTCGGCGAGCCGCAGGGTTCCCGTCCGGCCCGCCGGACCCGGGCCGGACGCCAGGCGGCCGAGACCCGCGCCGTGCCAGTACCAGAGGAGCGCGGCGACGGCGACCTGCTGATCTTCTCGGCGGCGAAGTCCGCCTGGTTCACCGACCCGGACCCGGACGCCGAGTTCGACTGGGGCGGCACCGCCGACGCCGGCTGGCGCGCGGCCGAGCAGGCCAGCCGCCCGCAGGTGGGCGGCACGACCGGTGGCGGCCTGCCGCGCCGGGTTCCCCAGGCCAACCTGGTGCCGGGCAGCGCAGGCCCGCTCGCCGTGGACCGGCCGCCCCGGCCGGTGCGCCGCGACGCGGCCGAGATCGCCGCGCACACCAGCGGCTACTTCAAGGGCTGGCAGCGCGGGCGAGGACTCGAATCCTAAGTGGACTTCTATGCGAGCAGCCTGGGTAGCCTCCTCGGCACCCTGGTCACGGACACACCTGGCCTGACACACGCCGCCCTGGCCTCCGTCGAGGGCGTACCGGTCGCTGTCTCCCCCGGCTTGCCACCCGACCGGGCCGAGCAGCTGGCCGGCATCGGCGCGGGCCTGCTGAGCATCGCCAACGGCGCCGGGCAGGTGATGGGCTTCGGCCCGCCGCACCAGGTGATCGTGGAGATGGCGATGGGCGTGGTGGTCGCGACCCCGGTCGCTCCCCGGGTCGGCCTCACCCTGCTCGCGGTCAGCACCGCCGACCGCGAACGCATCGGCTACGAGGTCGGCCAGTTCGTCGACCGCGTCCGCCCGCTCCTGGAAACGATGCTGTAGCGCTGGGGTTGGGTGGGCGCGAGTTGTGTGCCGGGCTGGAAAAACCTCAGGTGCTTCTGGCCGTCAAGTACGCCTTGACCTGCTGAGCACATTCCTCAGGGCTGTACGCGCCCGTGTCCACCTCGACGTCGTACTTCATTCCCGTGTGGACGATCGGGTACTGGAAGGCGGCCCGGCCGATCCCCCGGTTACCCCGTTCCCGTTCGCGCCGCTCCAGCTCCGGCAGGGCGCAGTGCACCCCGACGACCACCACGTCGTACCCGTCGAGCACCGCCATGCAGTCCGCCATCCGCCACGCCTCACCACCGAGGATGTGGTCGGCGACCACGTTGTTCCCGGCCGAGGCCATCCCCGCCACCACCCGGTGGAAGCCGAGCACCGTCCGCTGGAACACCGGCTGGAACTCTTCCTCCGTCCAGTCCTTCCGGGCCCGCGTCCGGTGGAACTGGTCGACGGCGACATGGAAGTACGGCTCGTCGAGCTCCTCCTGCAACGCCGCCGCCAGGGTGCTCTTCCCCGAACTCGACGTACCGTTCAGCAGGATCACCCGCCCCAGCCCGGCCCCAAGAACCTCCGGATGCAACTCATCCGACAACAGAAGCTTCATACCCGCGCTCATCCCCCGGTACAACAAAAAGGTCTTGCTCTTGACCTAAGGCGCGGTGGCCCGCTGAGAGTGAATCTGGCAAGCGAAACGGCTCCCCTCGTACCGGTGTTGTACGTGGGGAGCCGTTTCGCTTGCCAGATTCACTCTCAGCGGGTCGGCACCTTCCGCATGGAGAGGACGTATTCGACCAGGGTGATCAGGGTCTGCTTCGTCGCCTCGCGGCTGCGGGCATCCGTCTGGATCACCGGGATGTCCTCCGAGATCGCCAGGGCCTCGCGCACGTCCTGAAGCTCGTGGAAGTTCACGCCGTCGAAGGCGTTGACCGCGATCAGGTATGGCAGGCGGCGGTGCTCGAAGAAGTCGATCGCCGCGAAGCAGTCGGCCAGCCGGCGGGTGTCGACCAGGACCACGGCGCCGATCGCGCCGCGGACCAGCTCGTCCCACATGAACCAGAAACGGGTCTGGCCCGGCGTGCCGAACAGGTACAGGATCAGGTCCTTGTCGATGGTGATGCGGCCGAAGTCCATGGCGACGGTCGTGGTGACCTTGCCTGGCACGTCCTTGTTATCGTCAACGCCCACACTCGCCGAGGTCATGATCGCCTCGGTGGTGAGCGGAGTGATCTCCGAAACCGATCCCACCAGCGTCGTCTTCCCGACGCCGAAACCTCCGGCAATGACGATCTTCGCCGAGGTCACTCTGCCAGGGGCAGCGGACACGTCGTACGTCACGTCAGAGCCTCCGAAGTCCACTCAACACTCGCTCCAGCAAATCCGTGCCGACAGCGCCACTGTCCATAGGGGACGGCGCGTGCACTGCGACCAAACCATCCGTGGCCATATCCGCGACCAGCACCCGGGTCACACCCAGCGGCAGGGCCATCCGGGCGGAGATCTCCGCCAGGGACTGGAGCCCGCTCGCACACAGCCCGGCGATGTTCTGCTGCTCGCTGCCGAACACCAGCCCTTCCCGCCGGCCCCGGTCGGTCGTCTCGACCAGCGCTTCCAGTGCTATCTCCAGCCGAGGCCGGGTGCGTCCACGGGTGACCGCGTACGGCCGGACCAGCGCCCCGGTCGGCTCTTCACGCTCAACCATGCTGCTGCCTCACTCCCCCGACTCGTCGGAATCTCTGTGTTACTTCACCGCAGCCGGGCGGGGAGCGGGCGTGAGCGCCTCGCCGACCCGGTCCACCAGCAGTGCCATCTCATATCCCACCTGGCCGACGTCGCACGACCGCGCGGCGAGCGCCGCGAACGAGGAACCGTCCGAAATCGACATCAGGAACAGGAAACCACTGTCCATCTCTACCACGGTCTGCAGGACGGCGCCGCCCTCGAAGCACCTGGCAGCGCCCTGCGTGAGGCTGACCAGGCCGGATGCGATCGCGGCGAGCTGGTCGGCCCGGTCACGCGGCAGGTCCCGCGAGGCGGCGAGGAGCAGGCCGTCCGCTGACACCGCCACGGCGTGCACGACTCCGGGCACCCGGTCGGCGAAGCTCGCCAGGAGCCAACTGAGATCCTGAATCCCCATCTGGGCGGTCATGCCTTCTCCTTGCCTGGGCCGTTCTTGCTGTTCTGAGTGGTCGTTTCCGGCTGCTCGGGCTCACCCGGCTGCCGCTTCCGGCCGCGCTGGACACCCCGGGTGTACGCGGACAGCAGGCCGCGGACCGCCTCTGGGTTCCGCTTCTCCATCGATGTGGTGCCCGTCGAGACCCCGCCCGGCACGAGCTGGGCCATCGGGACGCGCTTCGGCAGGCCGGTGCCGGTGGTGCCACCGGCCGCCGGTGCCGAGGCGGCGCTCGCCGCGGCCCAGCCGCCGTCGGCGGCGGTCTGCCAGCGCTGGGCGGGCGCGGTAGCCGCAGGCGGTGGTGCCGGGCTGACCCTGGCCGGGGTGGCCGGGGCCGGCTGGACGGGCTCTGCCGTCACGGGCGCCTCCTGTGCTGGGGCTGGGTCAGGTGCGGTGTCCGGCCCGGTGGCCGCGACGGGCTCCTCGCCGAACGACCACGGTTCCGGCTCGGAGTGCAACTCCGGGACGTGTCCCGCCGAAGTGAACCACGCCGACTCCATCTCGCGGAAGATCAGAAGTTCCTCGGGCTCCTCTGCGGCTTCCACCTTGATGATGCGGAATTCCGAGGTGAGTGCGTCGGCCGCCGGCGCCGTCTCCGGAGTTTTCTCTGGTACCTGCTGCGCGGCCTCCACCGGCTGCCCGGCTGCCTCCGGCTCCACAGCCGTAGTTGCCTGCGGTTCCGGGGTGACGGCGGTTTCTGCAGCTACCTCGGCCACCTGGGCGGCCGGCTGGATCACCGGGATCGCCTGGGTGTGCTCGGCGGACACCGGCTCGGCGGCCTCGGCCTCGGCTGCTGCCTCCTGCCGAGACACCACCGGCATCTCGAAGGTCACGTCCGGCCGGTTGCCTCCGGGCGGGGCCGGCGGGGCGAACGGCGACACTGCCGCGTTCGGCACTGGGGCGTTCGGCCCGGGCGGCGCGAGCAGGCCGAGCAGGGTCGGCTGTTCGGCCGGGGGCTCGGGAGCCGGCTGGACCGGTTCCGGCTCCGGCTGGGGCTCCGGGGCTGCGGCCGGCGGTACCGGTACAGCCTCGGGGGAAGCCGTGAGCTGACGCGGGATCACGGTGGTCGCCTGGACCGGCTCCTCCACGATCTCCGCGTCCACGATGTCGCGCGGCGGCTGCTGGGCCTGCTGGTTCGCGGGCGCCGGGACCATCGGGAACTGCCCGGAGGAGTCCACGGTCGCGCCGGGCCTGCGGACCGGCAGTTCCCGGGTCATGGGGTTGACCGGGGTCTCCGGTACCTCGGGAGCCTGTGCCGCCGGGGCCTCGGCCTCGGCCGGGGGCTGGTCGGCTCCGGTCAGGTCGTGCCAGCTCGGGACGGGACGGGCAGCACTGGCAGGCGCGGCGGCAGCCGGGGGCTGGCCGAAGGCCGCGAAGCCCGTACCCGCACCGTTCTGCTGCTGGTCCGTCCGGCCCCCCAGCGCGGCGGCGATCCCGCCGACACCCGGCGTACCGGGAGCTGGTGCCGGGTTCTGCGCGAACAGCGAGCCGGTGTTGCGGGCCGGAGCGGTGTCCAGGGCCAGCGGCGCGGCGGGTACTGCGAGGGCCGCCGGGGTGTTGCGGGTGTTCTGGCGCGGCATCGCACCGGCCAGCACCTCGGCCGGCAGGGTCACCTGGGCCACGATGCCCCGTTCACGGGCCGGGGTCAGCTCGACCCGGATCGTGTGCCGGTGCGCCAGGCGGGCGACCACGACGAGGCCCATCATCCGGGAGACGGCGACGTCCACCATCGGCGGCGAGGCCAGCCGCTCGTTGAGCGCGGCGATCTGCTCGGCGGAGATGCCGATGCCCCGGTCCTCGACCTGGAGGACGGCACGCTCGCCGACCCGGCGCGCGTCGACCACGACGGCGGTGTCCGGCGGGGAGAAGGCCGTCGCGTTGTCGAACAGCTCGGCGATCAGGTGCACGAGGTCGTTGACCGCGTGCGGCGCGACCTCGATATCGCGCTCGATGACGCCGAACTCGATCCGGGTGTAGTGCTCGACCTCGGACTGCGCGGCACGGAGCACGTCGCCCAGCGGGGCCGGGTCGCGCTGGATACGCGTCGAGTCGGCACCGGCGAGAACGAGCAGGTTCTCGTCGTTGCGGCGCATTCGGGTGGCCAGGTGGTCGAGCTGGAAGAGCGCTGCCAGCCGGTCCGGGTCCTCCTCGCCCTTCTCCAGCCGGTCGAGGTGGCCGATGAGCCGGTCGACCAGGATCTGGGACCTGCGGGCCAGGTTGACGAACATCGTCGCGACGTTGGCGCGGAGCACTGCCTGTTCCGCCGCGACGCGGACGGCCTCGCGGTGGACCACGTTGAACGCCTGGGCCACCTGGCCGAACTCGTCACGGCCGCGCACGGGCAGCGGGTCGTCGAGCTGGGCGGCGATGGTCTCCGGGTTGGCCTCGCCGGCCACCTCCGGGTCACGGAGCCTGGCGACGGCCTTGGGCAGGCCCTCGTAGGCCACGCCGATGGCTGCCTCACGGAGCTGGCGCAGCGAGCGGACCATCGAGCGGGCGACGACCAGGGCCAGCACGACGGCGAGCAGCAGCGTGGCCAGCACGATGGAGGCCTCGGTGATCACCTGGCGGCGCACGGTGTTCACCGTGGTGGTCGCGGCCGCGGCTGCCGACTCGTCGAGCAGCTTCTCCGCCTCCCGCATCTTCTCCAGCTTGCCGGTGGTCGACTTGACCCACACGGCGGGGATGATCGGGATGTCCTTGCCAGCCAGCGTCTCGTCGAGCTTGCTCTCGAGCGCCGCGACCTCCTGGACCTCCTGGCCGCGCACGATCCGCTCGACGGCGGCGCGCTGGCCGGGGCTGGCTGCGGCGTAGAACTCGCGCAGCGCCTCCTGCTGGCCGGACGTCGACACCTGGTAGGCGCGGAACTGGGCCGGGGAGGCCTGGCCGGTGACCTTGCCTGGCCCGGGGTACAGCGAGCCGAGGACGATGGTCTGCTCCTGCGCCGCGAACTCCTTCGCGCGGGAGAACGCGGCCGACGCGCGGACCTCGTCGGTGACCGCTGACTCCTCCGAGGCCTGCCACACCGCGTTCCGCAGGTCGATCAGGCTGTCGATGAACAGGTCGTACCGGAACATCGCGTCACCGATGGAGATGCCCTGATCGCCGGTGGTGCCCTTGGCGACGGCCTGCCGGAGCGCCTCCAGCTTGGCGATCTCCAGGTCGATGGTCTTCAGCCGGTTCCCGATGACCGTGGTGGTCTTGCCGATCGAGTCGCGCTGCACCTTGTACTCGGCGATCGCGCCGGTCGTACTGGTCTTGCGGCCATTGAACGGCTTGTCGTCGCTGGTCTGCGTCAGCAGGTTCACAGCGGCCGTGCGCTCGTTCTGGAGCGCGTGTACGACACCGGAGGCCTGGGTACTCAGGACGGCCAGGCTTCGCACGTCGTCCGCCGCGTCAGCGCGCTGGCCGGCGTCGACCAGGTTGACGGCAGACAACGTGACGATGGCGGTGATCGGCACAGCGAGGATCAGGCCGAGCTTGGAGCGGACCCGGAAATCACGGAGCCGGGGAAAACGGCCACGGCGGGTGGCCCCAGGGACCGCCCCCTTGGTGGTCGGCATGCTCACAACAGACGTCCTCCCGACGCGCGCTCGGCGTACTCGACTTCTTCCCACCCGTTTGCCGAGCCCCCGAGATTCCATCACGGCCTGCGGCAAAGAGAAAGAGCCCTACGGTCCACTTTGACGGGCTGTGCATCCATTCCTGGCCATCATTGGCCCAATTCATGACGCAAAGTGACCGAATAACTCCGGTACGTAATCATGCGCCCAGGAAGATGACACCCTTTGGGCGTTACCTTGACGCACGTCCAGCCGTGGCGACAAGATGACCGGGTTCTAGGTGATCTTTCTCCCGGCGGGAACAACATGGAGCAACTAGTAAATATCGTCTTCGTCGGGCTCGCAACCGGAACGACGTACGCACTGGTCGGACTGGGTATCGCACTTGTTTTCCAAGTGACTGGAGTGATTAATTTCGCCCAGGGTGATTTCGTGATGCTCGGCGGTATCTTGTTCGCATTGCTGGCCGGCAAGTTCGCGGACCCCGCTGGCAGCCAGCTCGGGCTCTTCCCAGCGGCACTGCTGGCCCTCGCGATCACCACCCTGATCGGCATCCTGGTCTATCTCCTGGTCATCGCGCCCGCCCGCAAGGCTGGCCACGACCGGCTGATCATCCTGACCATCGGCGCCTCGATCACGATCCAGGGCCTGGCCACCCTCGCGTTCGGCACCGACCCGTACGTCGCGCCCCGGTTCAGCGGGCAGAGCCTGGAGGAGCGCTCGGTCGACATCCTCGGTGTCCCGGTCGACACGCAGTACCTGTGGTGCGCGGCGATCACCGGGGTGGCCGTCGTCGCCATGTGGCAGTTCCTGACCAGGACCACGCTCGGTACCGGGATGCGCGCCACCGCGATGGACCCCGAGACGAGCCGCCTGATGGGCATCTCCCCCCAGCGGATGGCGCTGCTCGCGTTCGGTCTCGCCGCCGGGCTGGGCGCGCTGGGCGGCACGGTGCTCGCCCCGCTCAACCAGCCGGACACCACGGTCGGCATCGCGCTGGGCCTGAAGGGCTTCGCGGCGGCGGTACTCGGCGGGCTCGACTCCCCGGCAGGCGCGATCGCGGGCGGGCTGGCCTTCGGGCTGGTCGAGACCTTCGTGATCGGGTACGCGGGCACGGAGTACAAGGACACGATCGGCTTCGGCCTGCTGCTCGCGGTGCTGCTGTTCCGGCCGACCGGCCTGCTGCGCCGCGCCTCGGTGGTGAAGGTATGACCGGGCTGACCTCGCTGCTGGCCAGGCCCGGTGCCAAGCGGCTGCTCGGGTACGCGCTGTTCGTCACCGCGCTGCTGCTCGTGCCTGCCGTCTTCACCCGCCTGCCGTTCTACACGATGGCCGTCGCGAACCTGGTGATCCTCGGCGCGCTGGCGGGCCTCGGGCTCGTGCCGCTGACCGGCCGGGCCGGGCAGATCTCGATGGGGCAGGCGGCGTTCTACGGCATTGGGGCGTACACCTCGGCACTGCTCTCCCTGAAGTTCCACGTGCCTGTCCTGGTGGCCGTCGTCGCTGGCGTGGCGGCAGGCGCCGGGGTCGCCTGGCTGGTCGGCCTGTTCATCTTCCGCACGCAGGGGCACTACCTGGCCCTGGCGACGCTGGCCTTCGGCCTGGCCATCGGCTTCCTGGTGAACCAGCTGGAGTTCACCGGGGCCAACGGCGGCCTGACCGGGCTCAAGCCGCTGTTCGGGATCACCGACCACCTCCAGATGTTCTACATCCTGGCCGGTGTGCTGTTCGTGGCCGTGGTGCTGGTCGACTCGGTGCTGCGCTCCGACGTGGGCCGGGTGCTGACCGCGCTCGGCGACAGCCCGATCGGCACGGCGTCCAGCGGCATCTCGATCTCCGCGCTGCGCCGCTCGGCCTTCAGCCTGGCCGGGGGCCTGGCGGCGCTGGCCGGCGCCCTGCACGCGCACTGGCAGGTCGCGGTGAACCCGGGCATGTTCAGCATCCTCGACTCGGTGATGCTGCTGGTCATGGCGACGGTCGGCGGCCTGCGGACCGTGTGGGGCCCGCCGCTGGGCGCGCTCTGCGTGCTGACCCTCTCCGAGATGTCCAAGCTCTACATTCCGGAGATTCTGCCCAACGCGCACGGCAAGTTCGAGATCGCCGTGTACGGGCTGTGCCTGGTGCTGGTGGTGTTGTTCCTGCCCAGCGGGCTGGCCGGCGGCGCCGGTTCGCTGTGGCGGCGGCTGAGAGGAGCGCGGGCATGACCACGCTGGAACTGAGCCAGGTGACCGTCCGGTTCGGCGGCGTGGTCGCCGTCGACGGCGTGACCCTCCGCCACGACACCGGCGGCGTGGTCGGCCTGATCGGCCCGAACGGGGCCGGCAAGACCACCCTGCTCAACGCGCTGTCGGGCGTCGGGCGGCTCACTTCGGGCCAGATCCGGCTCGACGGGCAGGTCGTCTCCGGCCTGACCGCCGACAAGGTCGCCCGGCACGGCGTGGCCCGTACCTTCCAGAACCTCCAGCTCTTCGGCTCGCTGACCGTGCTGGAGAACGTGCTGGTCCCCCAGCTGCCCGGGCACTGGGCCTCGGCGCTGGCCGGGATCTTCGGGCTGCCGTCCGGCCGGCGGATGCACCGCGAGGTCCGGGCCACCGCCGCCGGGCTGCTCGACCAGGTCGGGCTGACGCCGTACGCGGACACCGTCGCCAGCAGCCTGCCCTACGGGCTCCAGCGCCGGGTCGAGATCGCGCGGGCGCTGGCCGGCCGGCCCCGGGTACTCCTGCTCGACGAGCCGCTGGCCGGCCTGTCCCGCTCGGAGAGCGTCGACCTGACCGACCTGTTCGCCAAGCTGGCCGCCGACGGGATGACCGTGGTGCTGGTCGAGCACGACGTGGCGAGCGTGATGAGCGTGAGCAGCCGGGTACTGGTGCTCGACCGTGGCGCGCTGCTCGCCGACGGCACCCCGGCGCAGGTGACGGCAGACCCGGCCGTGCGGACGGCGTACCTGGGAGAAGAAGAGTGACTGTCCTGGAAGTGGAGGGGCTGGTCGCCGGGTACGACCGGATCGAGGCCCTGCACGGCGTCTCGCTGACCGTCGGTGAGGGCGAGGCCGTCACGCTGATCGGCTCCAACGGGGCCGGCAAGACCACCCTGCTGAAGAGCATCGCCGGCCTGATCACCCCGTGGTCCGGCTCGGTGCGGTGGCACGGGAAGGACGTGACGCGCCGGGCTGCCGAGAAGCGCTCGCGGGACGGGCTCGTGCTCGTACCGGAGGGCCGCAAGGTCTTCGCCGGCCTGACCGTCGAGGAGAACCTGACGCTCGGCGGCTACCACCGCAAGCCCGCCGACCGGAACAAGACCAGGTCAGAGGTGTACGACCTGTTCCCACGGCTGCGGGAACGGCGCACGCAGGCCGCGGGCACCATGTCCGGCGGCGAGCAGCAGATGCTGGCGATCGGCCGGGCGCTGATGGCTCAGCCGAGCGTGGTCCTACTGGACGAGCCCTCCCTCGGTCTAGCCCCGAAGGCTGTAACCGAGGTCACAACCGTCCTCTGTGAACTGGTTCGGCGAGGGTCCACATTGGTCCTGGTGGAACAGAACGCGCACGCGGCCTTCAAGGTCGCGCACCGTGGCTACCTGCTCGATCGCGGCACCGTGGCGGTTTCCGGTCCCGTGGACGAACTCCGGGCCGACCCACGTGTCCGCACGGCGTACCTGGGCGAAACAGTGTGAACAGTCTGTAGTGGACCCTTGACCACTTGCGAAAGTCGCACCTAGCATCCCGAGCGAACCTGACTTGGGGAGATAACGGAGAGGACCACCCGTGAGCAAACCCCGCATGCTCGGCGCACTACTGTCCGCAGTGGTACTTGTCGCGATGAGCGGCTGTGCTGCTGAGAAGAAGGACACGCCGGCGGGCGAAATCAAGATCGGCGCGAGCATCGAGCTGTCCGGCGCGACGCAGGTGCTCGGCGCGACGTTCGAGAAGGCTCTGAACCTCAAGGTCAAGCAGATCAACGACGCCGGCGGGGTGGGCGGCCGCAAGATCAAGCTGATCATCAGGGACAACCAGACCAAGCCCGACGTCGGCCTGGCGAACGTCAACCACTTCATCGACAACGAGAAGGTCTCCGCGATCATCTCGGGTGGGTGCAGCGCGTGCATCGTCAACGCCAAGGCCACCGCGACGACCAAGAAGACCCCGGTCATCGCGCTCGGCTCGGCCAGCGGGATCACCGCACCGAGCGACCCGAACACCAAGTACGTCTTCAAGATCTCGCCGAACCCCGCCGAGGACGCTGACGCCATCGTCAACGAGCTGCACCGCAAGGGGATCAAGAAGATCGGCCTGATCAGCGTCCAGAACGTCTACGGCCAGGACGGCAAGGCCAAGGTCACCGAGAAGGCCAAGGCCAAGGGCATCGAGATCGTCGCGGCCGAGGAGTTCGGCCAGGACGACAAGGACATGACCATCCAGGTCGGCAAGGTCGTCGCCAAGGAACCCGAGGCCGTGGTGGTCTGGGCCGTCATGCCCGCCGCAGGCCTCATCGCCCAGGCGCTGCAGACCGCGAAGTACCCGGCCGGCCAGGTCTACCTCGACGCCGGCGCAGGCGCCGAGCTGTTCGTGAAGGGCGCCCAGAGCGCGTCCGAGGGCACCCACATGGTGTTCCCGGGCATCCTGGCGATCAACGACGCCGTCGCGACCACCCCGCAGGTCACCGCCCAGAAGGCGTGGTTCAGGGACTACTCGGCCGCCTACGGCACCTACTCCGGCTTCGCGTCCTTCGGCGCCGACGCCGTGCAGATGATCGCCGACGCGGTGAAGTCCACCGGCACCACCGACCCGGACAAGATCCGCGACGCGCTGGAGAAGGCCCAGCTCGACGGCATGACCGGCCCGATCAAGATGACGGCGGAGAACCACTCCGGCCTCCAGGCCGAGGCTCTGAAGATCGTCGTCGTCCGGAACGGCGAATGGCGTCTGGCCAGCTAGGCTCCACATAGTACGAAGAAGCGCCGGGCGGTCATCACCCGGCGCTTCTTTTCAGATCACAACCACTTTCTTTGTACCCGCTGCCAGGCACCCGCCGCGCGCCACTGTTCCCGAGCACTGCCCAGCGTCACGTGGAAGACAAGCGTGTGGGACCCCTCATGTCGCTATAGCAGCATGAGGGGTCCCACGATCATGTGGGGACTAGGAAACCCGGCGGGGGATGCCCAGCGGGTTGGACTCCTGGAGGGCTTCGGGGAGGAGGGCGTCGGGGACGTTCTGGTACGCGACCGGGCGGAGGAAGCGGCGGATCGCGGTCTCGCCGACGGACGTGTACATGGACGTGGTCGCCGAGGGCCAGGGGCCACCGTGCTGCTGGGCCGCTGTGACGGCGACGCCGGTCGGCCAGCCGTTGACGAGGACCCGGCCGGCGAGCCCGGCCAGTACCGGCAGCACCTGCGGAGCGACGTCGTCGTCGGCTCCGGTGTGGACGGTTCCGGTGAGGCTGCCCGGGAGGGTGCCGAGGACGGACAGCAGCTCGGCCGGCGAGGCGTACTCGACGATCACCGAGGCCGGCCCGAAGCACTCCTCCAGCAGCGGCCCGGTCAGGGCGGCGGCCGGCGCGGTGAACAGGGCGGGGGCCGGGCCGGCCAGCTGGCGGACGCCGGGGGCCGCGGCGAGGTCGGTGACGCCGGCGGCGTACCCCTTCTCGATGTTCTCGGTGAGGAGCTGCCCGGTGGTGACGGCGGTCAGGTCGAAGGTCAGGCCGTGGCCCTCCGGGAGGAACAGCAGGCCCGGCTTGGTGCAGAACTGCCCGGAGCCCATCGTGAAGGAGCCGATGAAGCCCTCGGCGATCTCCTGCCCGCGTTCGGCGATGGCGGCTGGCGTGACGACGGCCGGGTTGAGCGAGCCGAGCTCGCCGTAGAACGGGATCGGCTCGGGCCGGGCTGAGGCGAGGTCGAACAGCGCCCGGCCGCCGGCCAGCGAGCCGGTGAACCCGACGGCCTTGATCGCCGGGTGCTGGACCAGCGCCGGGCCGGCCTCGAAGCCGTAGACGATGCCGAAGACGCCGGTCGGCAGCACGCGGGCGAGGATCGAGGCGACCAGCTCGGAGGTCCTGGGGTGGCCGGGGTGGGCCTTCACGACGACCGGGCAGCCTGCGGCGAGCGCCGAGGCGGTGTCGCCGCCGGCCACCGAGAAGGCGAGCGGGAAGTTGCTGGCGGCGAAGACCGCGACCGGGCCGAGCGGGGCGAGCATCCGGCGCAGGTCGGGGCGCGGTGCGGGCTTGGCTGCCGGGTCGGCGTGGTCGATGATCGCCTCGAGGAAGGCTCCGGCCTGCACGGCGTCGGCGAAGAGCTCGAGCTGGACGCAGGTGCGCTCCAGTTCGCCGGTCAGCCGGGGCACGCCGAGGTGGCTCTCCTCGTCGGCGGCGGCGATGATCGCGGCGGATTCGGCGCGCAGCTCCGCGGCGACCGCCCGGAGCAGCCCGGCCCGCCGGGTCAGCGGCAGGGCGGCGAATTCGGGCGCGGCGGCGGCAGCGGCCCGTGCGGCCGTGTCTACGTCCTGCACGTGCGTGTGCACCACGTGGGTCTCCTTGCTGGTCGGCCTTCGGTTGTTCGCCCATACCGAACGAACGTTTGCTCTACCGAACGATAGTCGCTCCGCGCCGAACTGGGTACCTGCCGGCCTCCGGGTCCGGGCCGGGGAGGTTTCTGGGTTATGGCCGGCCAGGGGAGCAAAGTTACAGTGATGCGCATGGCGGGACGAATCGCATTATTGCTCGGCGGTGCCGGGGTCGCGTACCGGGCAATCCTCCTCCTTCTCGGCACCCCGTGGAGCTCCAACAGCGACGAGGCGACGATGGGGCTGATGGCCCTGCACATCAGCCAGGGCAAGGCCTTCCCGGTGTACTTCTACGGCCAGCACTACATGGGCGCGATCGAGGCGTACCTGGCAGCGCCGCTGTTCTGGCTCGCCGGCCCGTCGACCCTCGCGCTCCGGCTGCCGAACCTGCTGTTCTACGCGGCTTTCCTGTTCCTCATGTGGCGGCTGGTCGCCCAGCTCTACACGCCCTGGTTCGCCACCGCCATGACCGGCCTGTTCGCCCTGTGCTCCGACCGGATCGCGTACAACCAGCTCGTGTCGGGCGGCGGGTACCCGGAGCTGGTGCCGGTCGCAGCGGCGCTGATGCTGATCGCGGCGGGGCGGAAGCCCTGGTACCTGCTGTTCGGGCTGCTCGCGGGTTTCCTGCTGTGGGACGACTGGCTGGGGCTGCCGTACGTGGCCGCAGCCGGTGTGCTGATGCTCGTCCGGCACAGGCTGACCATCCGGCGAGCCGCCGAGCTGGCCGGCGGTGTCGTCCTCGGCGCGCTCCCGCTGATCGTCCACGACCTCACCGCCCGGGCCGGTGACCGCAGCTGGGAGGTCTTCGGCCAGCTCAGCAACGCCGGAGCCGGGCAGGCCGCCGGGGCAGGGCTGGGCGGGCACCTCGAAGGCGGGCTCCTGATCGGGGTGCCGGTCGCGACCGGGGTGTGCCCGCAGTACTCGTGCCCGCCGGAGACGTACGGCTGGTGGGGCGTCCTGGTGCCGGTACTGCTGCTCGTCTCCGGCTGTGTGGCCTGGCGGAACAAGCAGTGGGCCCAGCTGGCGCTCGTGATCGCCGGCCTGGTCACCATCGCGTGGTTCGTCAAGAGCCCCTCGGCCGTGAACACTCCCCGGGAGAGCGCACGCTACCTCGCATGCTTACTGGTATCGATGCCTGCCGTACTCTGGCCACTGTGGACTGGGGCTTTCCGCTCGGCAGCGTCGCCGGGCAGCCGGACCAGGGGCGGGGTCAACGGCCTGCTCCGGCTCGCCGTGCTGGGCGCCGTCGCCCTGCTGTCCGTCGCTGCGACCTACGGCGCAGCCCGCAAGACCGCCGAGACCCGGGAATCCGACCGGGCACTGGGCCGGCTGGTCACGGCACTCGGCGAGCGGGGCATCACCCGGATCTACACCGAGTACTGGACGTGCAACCGGCTCGCCTTCGCCACCCGGGAACGGATCATCTGCGCAACTGTCGCACCCGACATGGGCCCGGCATATGACCGCGTACCGGGGTATCGGAAAACACTCGAGGAAACCAGGCGGCCGGCTTACGTCTTCCCGGAGAATTCGCGGGAAGGTGAGATCTTCCGGTCGCGGGCGGCAGGCGTACCCTGCACCGCAGTGGCCGGATACCTGATCTACGAGCCCAGCGCCCCGCTCAGCGTCCCACGGCCAGCGTAGTCCGCCATCAATGTGAGGAGCACCATGCCCGGAACGAACCTGACCCGCGAGGAGGCGGCCGCGCGCGGTGCGCTGCTGTCCGCCGACTCGTACCAGGTCACCCTCGACCTCACCCGGGGCCCGGAGACCTTCGCCTCGACCACGGTGATCCGGTTCGCGGCGAGCGAGCCGGGCGCGACGTCGTTCGCCGACCTGATCGCGCCGAAGGTGCACTCGGTGACGCTGAACGGGCGGGAGCTCGACCCGGAAACCGTGTACAAGGACGGGCGGATCGAGCTGGCGGGCCTGGCCGCCGACAACGAGCTGGTCGTCGTGGCCGACTGCGCCTACTCCAACACCGGGCAGGGTCTCCACCGGACGGTCGACCCGGTCGACGGCAACGTCTACGTGTACACGCACTTCGAGGTGCCGGACTGCCGCCGGGTGTTCGCGACGTTCGAGCAGCCCGACCTCAAGGGCCGGTTCACGTTCACGGTGACCGCGCCGGAGGGCTGGGAGGTGTTCTCCAACTCGCCGACCCCGGAGCCGGTGGACGGCACGTGGCACTTCGCCCCGACGCAGCCGATCTCGACCTACATCACGGCGCTGGTGGCCGGGCCTTACCACGTCGTCAGGGACACCTACACCTCCCCGGCCGGGCAGGTCGTGCCGCTGGCCGTGGCATGCCGGGCCTCGGGCGCCCCGTACCTCGACGCGGACAACGTGCTGGAGGTGACGAAGCAGGGCTTCGACTACTTCCTGGAGAAGTTCGACCAGCCGTACCCGTTCGAGAAGTACGACCAGATCTTCGTGCCCGAGTACAACATCGGTGCGATGGAGAACGTCGGCTGCGTGACCATCAACGAGAACTACCTGTTCCGCTCGAAGGTGACCGACGTGCGGTACCAGCGGCGGGCCGAGACGATCCTGCACGAGCTGGCCCACATGTGGTTCGGCGACCTGGTCACGATGCAGTGGTGGGACGACCTGTGGCTCAAGGAGTCCTTCGCGACGTACATCGCGGTGCGCTGCCAGGCAGAGGTGACCAAGTGGCCGAACGCGTGGACGTCCTTCGCCGAGGCCGACAAGAGCTGGGCGCTGCGCCAGGACCAGCTGCCCTCCACGCACCCGATCGTCGCCGACATCCGCGACCTGGCCGACCTGCTGACCAACTTCGACGGCATCACGTACGCGAAGGGTGCCGCCGTCCTCAAGCAGCTCGCCGCGTGGGTCGGCAGTGAGGCCTTCTTCGCCGGCATCCGGCAGTACTTCCGTGACCACGCCTGGGGCAACACCACCCTCGCCGACCTGCTGGCCGCGCTGGAGCAGGCCTCCGGCCGCGACCTGAAGTCCTGGTCGGCCGACTGGCTGCAGACCTCCGGCCCGAACACGCTCCGTCCGGTGTTCACTGTGGACGCCGAGGGCCGGTTCACCTCGTTCGAGGTCCAGCAGGAGGCACCGGCCGACCACCCGACCATCCGCCAGCACCGGATCGCCATCGGCCTCTACGAGCGCGGCGACGCCGGCCTGGTCCGGGTGAAGCAGGTCGAGCTGGACGTGGCGGGCACGGCGACGGCCGTACCGGAGCTGCTCGGCGAGCGCCAGCCGGACCTGGTCCTGCTCAACGACGACGACCTGACCTACGCCAAGATCCGCTTCGACGAGCGCTCGCTCGCGACCGTGCTGGCCGGCACCGGCGAGCTGACCGACTCGCTGGCCCGCGCGCTGTGCTGGACGGCCGCCTGGGACATGGTCCGCAGCGGCGAGCTGGCCGCCGGCGACTACATCGGCATGGCCCTGGCGAACGTGGGCCGGGAGAGCGAGATCGGCGTCGTCGAGTCCATCCAGCGTGGACTGCTCGCCGCCGTCCAGTACTACTCGGCCCGTCCCCGGCCCGAGGTCGCCGACGCCGCGCTCGGCTTCCTCCGGGCCGCCGAGCCGGGCAGCGACCTCCAGCTCTCCTGGGCGCGGACCTTCGCCCGCCTCGCCGGTACGGACGAGCAGCTCGGCACCGTCGCCGCGATCCTCGGCGGCACCGAGACCATCGCCGGGCTGTCGCTCGACGCCGAGCTGCGCTGGGCGTACCTGACGCCGCTGGTCAAGAGCGGTAAGGCCGGAGAGGCCGAGGTGGCCGCACAGCTCGCGACCGACCAGACGACGGCGGGCCAGCAGCACGCGGCCAGCCTGCTGGCGAGCCGTCCCGACGCCGGGGCCAAGGCCGAGGCGTGGGCTTCCGTGATCGACCGCGACGACCTGTCCAACGGCATGCAGGAGGCCATCCTGGGCGGCCGGGGCGGCGGCACGGGCGCTGGCTTCGGCCAGACGGGCCAGGCGGAGCTGCTCGCGTCCTACGTGGACGAGTACTTCGCGGTCCTCGACCGGATCTGGGCCAGCCGCCCGGGCGAGATCTCCCGCAACATCGTGGCCGGCTTCTACCCGGCGTGGGCTGTCGAGCAGGCGACGATCGACAGGACCGACGCGTACCTCGCCGAGCACAACCCGGTCCCGGCCCTGCGCCGCATCCTGGTCGAGCAGCGCGACGAGGTGAGCCGCTGGCTGCGCGGCCGCTCGATCGACGCCTAGAAACACGACACTGGCGGCGGCTCCCGGTCAGGGAACCGCCGCCAGCGTGCGTTCTGGCCTAGGCCAGGGTCAGCTTGTACGTGCCGCCGACGCCCGGCGAGGGCTGGAGGCCGCTCGGGTGGTCGCCATTGAGGCTGATCGTCAGGTTCGACGTGTCGGGGGCTGTGCGGGTGTCGAGGGCGAGCTTGAACTCGAGGACGCGGCTCGCGCCGGCCTTGATGGTGCTGAGCTTCATGCAGCGGATACCGCGGCCCTCGATCGTGGTGCCGTCCAGCGTGCAGTTGTCGGGCAACGGGCCAGCGGCCGACACGTTCAGCGGCACGTAGACAACCGCCCACACCAGCTCGGCGTCACCGGCACCCTGGTTCGCCAGGGTGACCTTCAGCGTTCCCTGCCGTTTACCGTTCACCGCCGGGCCGAAGGCCAGATCGGTGCTCGACACGGCCAGCCGGGCGAAGTTCGGGTTGGCTGGGAAGCTGGCCGGGCCGCCGGTCTGCGCGAAGCGCTGGCCGTTCCAGCGGTACACCCGCTCCTGGTCGATGCGGTACTTGGCGTCGATGGCGTCGGTTTCCATGCCGGCGAAGTCGCCGACCTTCGCGCTGATGCTGCCGTCGCCTGCCGCCTTCACCGTGAGGATCTGCGCCAGGTCGGTACCGGGCTTGCGGGTGTTCGAGGTGGCGACGACCGTGCCGATCGTCCGGATGCCCCCGTCTGCCGTCCGGCCGAACGCGATGATCTGCCGGGCGTCGCCCTGCTGGCCCTGGCACTTGAAGAGGCCCACAGCGTCCTGGCTGCCGTCACGGTCCACATCGGCGGCGACGGCATCCATCACCTCGAGGTGCCCCGTCGTGTTGGCGGCGGTGCGTCCGTTGGTCAGCTTCCGCATACCGGAGCAGTCGTTGTTGAACCCCTGGGACAGCCCGGTCTGCCAGCCCGGGATGGTCAGGGTGGCGTTACGGAGGTCGATCGGCTGGAAGGACGGCTTGGTGGAGCCAGCCCCAGCAGTGCTTCCCGGGGTGACCGTCTGGACCGGAGCCGGGGCCGCGCTCTGCTCCGGGGTCTGCTCGGGCGCCGCGGCGACGGTGGGCTGAGTGGTGCCGGCCGGCACGCTGGCTTCCGGAGTGGAAGGTGCCAGAGCGAAGGCAGAACCGGCGACCAGGCCGATGACGGCCAGTGCCGAGCCGGACAGCATCGCGCTGCGCTGGAAGGCGAGCTTGCGGGAGGTGGTCAGAACACGGTCGCGCAGGTCCACGGAAGTGACGTCCTCGGAGAGCAGGGTGAGCTGGGAGCGGAGCAGGTTGTCGTCGCTGGGCTGGTTCATCGGGCACCTCCGAAGTGGGCGAGCTCTGGAGCGACCGACCGGAGCCGGGCCAGGGCCTTGGCCGTCTGGGATTTGACGGTGCCGAGCGCGATGCCCAGCAGTTCGGCCGTCTCGGCCTCGGTGTGGTCCTCGAAGTAGCGCAGGACGAGGACGGCACGCTGCTTGTCGGTGAGCTTGAGCAGTGCCTGGCGCACGGTGATCTTCAGCGCTGCGGGGTCGGTGTCGTCGGCCCGGCCCCGGTCGGGCATCTCGCCCGGCAGGGACTCGGCCACCCGCCGCTTGCGCCACCAGCTGATCTGCAGGTGGTACATCGTCTTGCGGGTGTACGCCTCGGCGTTGCCGACCGCGTGCAGCTTCTTCCAGCTCCGGTGGGCCCTGGCGAGGGCGCTCTGCACCAGGTCCTCAGCGAGGTGCTGGTCACCGGTCAGCAGGTAAGCGGCCCGGAGCAGGGCGGGGGTTCTGGTGCGGACGAATTCGTCGAACTCGTCGGCGAGTGTGGTCACGCTGGACACCGTCACGGACTGGGAGGGAGGGGAGTAAGTAGCGACGAACGTTGCGTCCGCCATGTGCGCTCCTGGGCTGGTTCGTCGGGGTAGGTGTTGTTGTCGACACCCACCAAGACGCCAGCCCGGTGATCAAGGGTTGCCGGTCAGCGGAAAACTTTTTCCGTCCACTCCGGAGCTCTCCATCCGGAGTGGACGGTCAAGTGACTACTGTCTATGCGGACAGCTTCGCGTACGCCGGCTTGATCACCTCGTTGATCAGGACGAGCCGCTCGTCGAACGGGATGAACGAGCTCTTCATCGCGTTGACCGTGAACCACTGGAGGTCGGCCCAGCCGTAGCCGAACGCCTCGACCAGCAGCGCCATCTCCCGCGACATCGACGTGCCGCTCATCAGCCGGTTGTCGGTGTTGACCGTGACCCGGAACCGCAGGTCGTGCAGCATGCCGATCGGGTGGTCCGCGATCGTGTCAGCGATGCCGGTCTGGAGGTTGGACGACGGGCACAGCTCCAGCGGGATGCGCTTGTCGCGCACGTAGCTCGCGAGCCGGCCCAGCTTGCGATCGGGCGAGATGTCGTCGACGATCCGCACGCCGTGGCCGAGCCGGTCGGCCCCGCACCACTGGATCGCCTCCCAGATGCTCGGCAGGCCGAAAGCCTCGCCGGCGTGGATGGTGAAGTGCGCGTTCTCCCGCTGGAGGTACTCGAACGCGTCGAGGTGCCGGGTGGGCGGGAAACCAGCCTCCGCCCCGGCGATGTCGAAGCCGACGACGCCCTGGTCGCGGTACGTGACGGCTAGCTCGGCGATCTCCATCGACCTGGCGGCGTGCCGCATCGCGGTCAGGAGCGTGCCGACCCGGATGTGCTTGCCCCTGGCCGCGGCCAGGGCGGTGCCCTCCCGGAAACCCTCCAGCACCGCCTCGACGACGGCTTCGAGGGACAATCCGTTGGTGACGTGCTGCTCGGGGGCGTAGCGGACCTCCGCGTACACCACGCCGTCGTCGGCGAGGTCTTCCGCGCACTCCCGGGCGACCCGGCGGAGCGCGTCGGCCGTCTGCATCACGGCCACCGTGTGGTCGAACGTTTCCAGGTACCTGACCAGCGAACCGGAGTCCGCGGCCTCGACGAACCAGCGGCCGAGCGCCTCGGGCTCTGTGGCGGGCAGCTCGTGGCCGATCGCGGCGGCCAGCTCGATGATCGTCGCGGGGCGGAGGCCGCCGTCGAGGTGGTCGTGCAGGAGCGCCTTGGGCGCGGAGCGGATCTCTTCCAGCGTCGGTGCCATGCAGAGACTCTAGTCGTCCGACCAGGGCGGTACCGGCGATAGCGAGACAACTCACCCGCGCGACAATGGCCCGATGCTGCCCGAGATCCTGGCCGTTCTCCGTTGCCCCGTCTGCGGCACGGCGTTCGGGACGCCGTTCGTCTGCGAGGGCGGCCACTCGTTCGACCGGGCGAAGCAGGGCTACGTGAACCTGCTGGCCGGCAAGGATCCCGGTACCGGCGACACCGCCGACATGGTCGCCCGGCGCGCCGCGTTCCTCGCCCGGGGCTACTACGCGCCGATCGCCGCCGCCCTGCCCGCCGTGGACGGCCTGGTGCTCGATGCCGGGGCCGGTACTGGCTACTACCTGGCGGATGTGCTCGACCGCTCCCCCGGTGCCCACGGGCTCGCGCTCGACCTGTCGAAGTTCGCCGTACGGCGGGCCGCGAAGGCGCACCCGAGGATGGCGGCGGCCGTGGCCGACTGCTGGGCCGGGCTTCCCGTGGCCGACGAGTCCTTCGACGCCGTGCTGAACGTGTTCGCGCCGCGCAACGCCGCCGAGTTCAGCCGGGTACTGAAGCTGGGCGGGACACTGACGGTCGTGACCCCGCTGCCGGAGCACCTCGCCGGCCTCCGGGAACCCCTCGGGATGCTCGGCGTGCAACCGGCCAAGTCGGAGCGCACGGACGGAGTACTGGAAAAGCATTTCCTTCTTGAAACGGAAACGGTGGTCCGGGCGACGATGGACCTGGACCGGGCAGCAGCAGCCGACCTGGCCGGGATGGGGCCGAGCGCCTGGCACACCGACCCCGAGGCCCGGGCAGCGGCGCTCCCCGAGCAGGTCAGTGTGGATCTGGCCCTGAGAGTCGCGGTATACGGCCGTACTCCAGGGTGAACATCACGGCCATGACCACCGGCAGCAGCGCGAGCTGAGCCAGCGCCGACACCGTCAGCCCGACCGGGACCGTGCACAGCGCCGCGACCGCGCCCAGCACCCGCCAGCGCAGCGTGCCGATCCGCAGCACCCGGCGGAACCAGACCTCGCCGAGCAGGAACAACGCCACGCCGCCGGCCAGCGCCAGCGCGCCGGACAGGTAGGCGTGGTCGGTCGGGTGGCCGATCGCCTTCTTGACCCCGGCGGACATGCAGACGATGCCCAGCAGCATCGGCAGATGCGCGTAGCCGAACCCGTTGAGCGCGGCCCGTGCCCTGGTCGCCGGGTTCGTCAGGTGCTCCATCGCGTGCTCGGCCGCCGTGTCGTCGCCACCGAAGTACGCCCACCAGAGGTGGTAGGCGAGCGTCAGGCCGAGGACAGCCGCGGCGACCAGCGGAACGTTGATCGGCAGCCCGGCCGCGCCCACGCCGATCGCGATCACTGACTCGCCGAGCGCGATGATGACGACCAGCCCATGCCGCTCGACGAAGTGCTCGGAGCGGATCGCGAAACCCTGCTCGACCCGGTGCAGGTAGGGAGTGGACATCTGGAGAACCACGGCCGCCAGCCACAGCACGTACCGCCACGGCTCCGCCGGGAGCAGGCCGCCGGCCAGGACCAGCAGCGCAGAGGCGAGATTCAGCGGGGCGAGCCGGAGCATCACCTGCTTCAGTCTCGGCCCCTGCCCCTTGGCCAGCAGGAACGTGTGTACCAGGTTGACGACCAGGTACCCGACGCCGAAGGCCACACCGGCGTCACCGAACGCCTTCGGGATCGCCAGCCCGATCAGCAGGAACCCGCTCATCCCGATGATCAGCATGAACCGGCGCAGCGTGTTGTCGATGACGACGGTGTTGGTGACCCAGGCGTACCCGGCGTACATCCACCAGATCACCGCCAGCATCAGCAGCACCCGGAGCAGCCCTGCCGCGTTCATCCCCTCGACCAGGCTCGTGGTGAGCTGCGTGATCGTGAAGACGAACACCAGGTCGAAGAACAGCTCCAGCGTGGACACCCGATCGTTCACTGCGACAGCTTATTCTTCCTGCTCTTCTACTCTTCGCGGTTCACGAGATCCGGGCCGAACGCCGGCAGGCAGATCGCGATGTACTCCGCGCCCTCAGCCCCCGGCGTCGTGTACCTGACCCGCTCCCCGGCCCTGGTCAGCACGGCCTGCCCGGCCTTCACGTCCAGCGCCCCGCCGTCGTGCTCGACCCGCACCGTACCGGTCAGCACCACAGTGATCTCGTCGAACTCCGGCGTCTGGGCCGGCTCCTCCCAGCCACCGGGCGCGGCCATCCGCGCGACGGACACCGCGGCGGAGCCGGTGTTGACCCGGCCGACGAACTCGTCGATGGTCTTCCCGCCGGGCACCGGGATCCGGGTCGGCTTGGCGATCAGCTCAGGCATGCCACTCCCCTGTTCTAGGCTTCGACGCGTTCGAGGATAAGGTCGCGGGCCTGCCCTGCCGAGCCGATCTCCCACGCGCCGGCCAGCGACTGGCGGGCACCGGCCAGCCGGCTCTCGTCCTCGGCACGCAGCTCCATCAGCACGTCGCCGGCCCGCACCTGCTCACCAGGCTTGCGGTGCAGCACGATACCGGCGGAGGCCGACACCGGGTCCTCCTTGCGCGCCCGGCCGGCACCGAGCCGCCAGGCCGCGACCCCGACCTGGTACGCGTCGAGCGTGGTCAGGACACCGCTGGACTCCGCGCGGATCTCCTCGACGATCGGAGCCTGGGCGAGCGGGGCGTCCGGGTCGCCACCCTGGGCCGCGATCATCGTCCGCCACGCGTCCATCGCCCGGCCGTCCTTGAGGGCGGCCTCGGGGTCGGCGTCGATCCCTGCGGCGGCCAGCATCTCCCGGGCCAGGGCCAGGGTCAGCTCCACGACGTCGGCGGGGCCGCCACCGGCCAGCACCTCCAGGGACTCCTCGACCTCCAGCGCGTTACCGATCTTGAGCCCGAGCGGCGTGTCCATGTCGGTCAGCAGCGCGATCGTCTTCACCCCGTGCGCCGTCCCCAGCCCGACCATCGTCCGGGCGAGCTCCCGGGCCGTGGCCAGCTCCTTCATGAACGCGCCGGAGCCGACCTTCACGTCCAGCACCAGCGCCGACGTACCCTCCGCGATCTTCTTGCTCATGATCGAACTGGCGATCAGCGGAATGGCCTCGACGGTACCGGTGACGTCGCGCAGCGCGTACAGCTTGCGGTCGGCGGGCGCCAGCTCGTCGCCTGCCGCGCAGATCACCGCGCCGGTCGTGGCGAGCTGCTGCCTGAACTCCTCATTGGAGATCTTCGCCCGCCAGCCGGCGATGGTCTCCAGCTTGTCGAGCGTGCCGCCCGTGTGCCCGAGCCCCCGGCCGGACAGCTGCGGCACCGCGGCACCACAGGCCGCGACGAGCGGGGTCAGCGGCAGCGTGATCTTGTCGCCGACGCCACCGGTGGAGTGCTTGTCGACCGTGGGCCGGGGCACGCCGGACAGGTCCAGCCGCTCACCAGAGGCGATCATCGCGCTCGTCCACCGGCTGATCTCCCCGGGCGTCATCCCGTTGAGCAGGATGGCCATCGCCAGCGCCGACATCTGCTCGTCGGCGACCACCCCGCGGGTGTAGGCGTCGATCACCCAGTCGATCTGCTCGTCGCTCAGCGCACCCTTGTCGCGCTTGGCCCGGATCACGTCCACTGCATTCATCACGGACTGAGCCTAGCCCCGCCGGGCCTGACCACGGGCCGAGTCCCCGACGATCATGACCTTCGTCCCTCGTGTTCTTGACCAAGCCCGAAGTGGCCCGGTGAGAGCGGATCCAAACAGCCTCAGAGCTCGAAGGCGTGGGGCAGGAGGTCCCGCATCGGGATCGGGCCGTCCTGGTGGTCGATCAGGCAGTCCGGGCCACCGTGCTCCCACAGGAGCTGACGGCACCGGCCACACGGCATCAGTGCCTCGCCAGCACCGTCCACACAGGCCATCGCGACGAGCCTGCCCCCGCCCGTCGAGTGCAACTGGGAGACCAGGCTGCACTCGGCACACAGGGCCAGGCCGTACGAGGCGTTCTCCACGTTGCAACCGGCGATGACCCGGCCGTCGTCCACGAGCGCCGCCGCCCCGACCGGAAACTTCGAGTACGGCGAGTACGACCTCGGCAGCATCGCCTTCGCAGCAGCCCGCAACTCATCCCAGTTCACGTCCATAGGATCACCATAACCTGGCTGATCTTGAGCACTGCCAGAACTCTGGGACTGCCGCCGAGGCCCCTCCGCCACGGCAGGGAGTAGCGTTGCTGTGTGCATCTGCCGCCCGCCGAGTGGTACGCGAGCCTCCCGAGCTTTCTCGCCTCGGCGACCGCCTTGCTCACCGATGACGCAGGCCGGATCTTGCTGGTCAAGCCGAACTACCGGCCCCACTGGAATCTGCCGGGCGGCGTCCTGCACGGCGACGAGCCACCGCACGCCTGCTGCACCCGTGAGGTACGTGAGGAACTCGGTGTCGACATCGTCACGGGCGGGCTGCTGGTAGTCGACTGGGTCCCGCCTACGGCAGACCGCAAAGCCTGGTTTGGCTTCGTGTTCGACGGCGGCGTGCTCCCGCCCGGTCAGAGCATCGAGCTTCAGGCCGACGAGCTCGACGGCTACGAGTTCGTGCCAGCAGATGAGGCAACCACGAGACTGACCACGAACACGGCCAACCGGCTCCGTGCCGCACTCCAGGCAAAGGCGGCCGGCACGACTAGGTATTTGTTCAATGGGCGCGAGGTGCACACACCGCCCGCGCCCCATCAAGCCAGCCTCTGACTTCCGGCAGCTGTTCGAACACCGACAGCTGGCTCATGAAATCCGAGCACCTGGAGACCAGCCGGGCTGATCGAAGAGTCGCCGCAGCCCGGACGGCGGGAGTAGCCAGATGAAGAGCACGGCCGAAATCACCGAGCCGGGCATGCACAGACGCGGCGCTTATCTGATGGAGCGCCGTGGCCCTGACCGAACTCCCCGGCAAATCCAGCGCCGGCCCGGAGTATTCGGCAGCGGCTTCATACTCACCGAGGTCGAGCAGGCAATGCATGATCGCGCCATGTCTGTGCGCCGCACTTCCTGCCCCCAGCCACCCCGGAATGTCGTCCCGTCGCGTGCGCCCCAGCAGCCATTCGGCCCGCTTGATCGCGGTGAGACATGCCCTCGGATCGCCCGCCAGCGCGTGCCCGCGAGCCTCGGTCGTGGCGAGCTGTGCCAGCAGAGCACCCGGAGCGCGGCGTGCGACCGCTGAGGTGGCGGCGCGTGCAAGCTGAGCTGCGGTCCGGCCGTCACGGAGAAAGATGTGCTGGTTGGCGAGATTCGACATCACGTAAGCGCCGAATACGACGTCGCCTGCCTCCTTGGCCAAGGCAAGAGCCTGGATCGCGTACCGCTGGCCGAGAGCGAGGGCTCCGGCGTCGAACAACATGTAGCTCATCGCCTGGGTCAGATCTGCGGCGGCAGACAGAAGGAGGCGCCCCACAGATCCGGTGTAACTGCCGTGCAGGAGGGGGCCGACCTGGCGGGTGAGGTAGTCCGCCAGCAGCGCCAGCGCGTAGCCGCCGCCATGGCGACTGTCCAGGTCCGCAAACGATTGACG
The DNA here is from genome assembly GCF_000379825.1 of Longispora albida DSM 44784. Classification (GTDB taxonomy): domain Bacteria; phylum Actinomycetota; class Actinomycetes; order Mycobacteriales; family Micromonosporaceae; genus Longispora; species Longispora albida. Next base: position 554,288 of record NZ_KB903813.1, on the reverse strand, counting down.
GTCTGATCGCAGGCGTTCCACATCGGCGGTCCCGACACTCACGAGGCCTGAACGGCTCGGGGCGGACGCCGACGGGTCGAAGGTCCATCGCCAGCCAGCTTGCACGCTGGCGGCCGACGACAACGTTTCGGCCGTGTTGTCACGCCGGTGGACGGGAAGCCTCCACAGGGCTGTCGCGGTTTCGACGGCTGCCGCCACAGTATCGGGCATCTTCAGGAAGTCATGCCGCGCGTCCGTGAAGAGAAGCTCGGGACTCACCGGGCGGCCAAGCCGTGCGGCTAGCACGTTAGCGATAAGGAGTGGTGCGGGGTGCGCTGGTGAGGCTCCGCGCAGCCACCTGTGGACGGAACTGGCGTCATACCTCAGATCCAGTCCGTGAGCAGAACGGCCCAGCTGATTGACCCTCCTGGCAAGGCCGGCGTTGCTGACCTGCGCTTCGCCGATCAGATCGCTCAGGACTGTGTTGCTGACCGAGCGTTGGAATTCGCGCATAGTCCTCACCGCCCCGCCCTACGGCCGCATGCAGGAGCAGCGAACCCGGATGGACGTCATCGTATCGGCACACAGCGCCGAAAGGGACGTACGCACAACCCTGCACAACGGCGCACAATCCAGCACCTTCACCAAGGACCCACTTTCCCTGTCATCGCCTCCACGCGCGAAAGAGACTGGGCTGCACCTTGTTTCGGCACTGCTCCAAAAGGGGGCTCTCGCATGCTCCACCTGACTTCGGCACAGCGCACCAACCTGGGCACCCACATCGCAGAGTTCGTATCCGCGTATCCACCATCCAATGTGGGTGCCGTGATATTCGCTGATGAGGAGGGCGGTTTCGGATACGGAGCCAGCGTTCCAGCCGGGTGCCGTCTGATCGCCACGCGCGGTGAGCTGGACGTCTTGATGATCGTGCTGGAATTCTCGCCAGCGGGCTTGAAAACCGACCCGGAACAGCTCTCCGACTTTCTCAACGTGCTGTGCGGACCGGAACCGTCGTGAATGGACAACATCCCGCGGCCGGCGCGTTGTTTGAGAACTGCCGGTTGTGTGCTGCTGGTTGCCTGACATACACCTCGGCGGAGGCCGCTGAGGCGCTCGTACGGGGCTTCGCGGGATCAGCGCAATGGGTACCCGTGAACTGCGCGATGCACGTAGGGCGGGTACATGTCCGCCACCGCACCGGTCACGGCCGGTACTGGCGCCGGATCCGGGCACTCGCAGGCTGGGCGGCGACCGCGTTCCTGGTGTCGTTCGCGTGCGGGTTGCTGGTCGCCTCTGCGCTCGTGGCCGGTGGCTGGGCGTGGTGACGAAACTGGGACACGATCACCGGTGCGCCTGCCGTGGCGTCACGGGACGCGGAGGATGGCTGCGCTCGGCCGGGGGCTCTGGCGCGGGTACAAGATGATGAATTTGATCTTGAAATAGCCAAGGCCGCCTGGACAGGTGATCCAGGCGGCCTTCGCACATGCTGCGGGCGTCAGCCCTTCACGTACGGTTTTCCGTCGGCTGCCGGGGCCCGGACCTTGCCGACCAGACCAGCCACCGCGAACAGCGTCGCCAGGTACGGGGCCATCTGGAGGAACTGGGACGGCACCGGCGAGATCACGGAACTCAGGAACTGCTGCATCGCGTCGGCGAAGCCGAACAGCAGCGCCGCCAGCATCGCGCCGACCGGGCTCCACCGGCCGAAGATCAGCGCGGCGAGGGCGATGAAGCCCTTGCCTGCCGTCATCTCCTTGTTGAACGTGACGCCGGCTCCGATGGTGAGCATCGCGCCGCCCAGGCCGGCCACGAAGCCACCCATGATCGTGTTGCGGTACCGCACGAGGCGCACCTTGATGCCGAGCGTGTCGGCGGCGGTCGGGTGCTCGCCGACGGCCCGGGTCCGCAGGCCCCACCGGGTGTAGAACAGCGCGAAGGTGATGGCGGCTACGAGGGCGAGGGCGAGGTACACGAAGAGGTTGTGCCGGAAGAGCACCGGCCCGAGCAGCGGGATGTCCGACAGCCCCGGGACCTCCCAGGGCTTGAACTGACCGGCGTTGTTGTACTCGGCCGCGTTCGGCTGCATCAGGCGCTCGTAGATCACGCCGGTGATACCGAAGGCGAGCACGTTGAGGACGACGCCGAGGACGACCTGGTCGACCAGGTACTTGATGGCGAACACCGCGAGCAGCGCCGCCATGAGTGCCCCGCACACGCCTGCCGCGATCAGGCCGGCCCACACGCTCTTCGTCATCGTGCCGACCAGCGCGCCGGCGAAGGCGCCGACGAGCAGCTGGCCCTCGATGTTGATGTTGACGACGCCGGAGCGTTCACACAGGACACCAGCCAGCGCGCCGAAGATGAGCGGCGTGGCGGCGATCAGGGTGCCGTAGAGCAGCGCCTCGACCGGGATGGTGTGCAGGGTCTTGGCCAGCGACGTTCCCCAGAAGAGGAACGCGAGGACCAGGGCACCGAGCGCCACCCCTGCCGTCCACGCGAAGTGGCTGCGCGCTGTCAGCACGGCCAGGAGCGCCACGCCCACCGCGACCGTCACCAGCCCGAGGACGATGATCACTGGCCGGGCGCCGAAGGTGAGGGACGTGTCGGCGGTGAGCCGCAGCGTCACGTCGTTCTTCGCCGGGTTGCTCACCCCGAAGTAGAGGACGGCCAGCAGGCCGAGCAGCACGTAGACGGCACCGGCGATCCGGTTGCGGTTCCAGAACTGGGCCACGGTCGTCACCACCCCTTCGCCAGGGTCGCGGTGCTGCGGCTGGCCTTGCCGTCACGCAGCCGGAACACGGTCTTGATCAGCGCCGGAGCCGCGATGAAGATCACGATCAGGGCCTGGAGCACGTACACCATGTCGGTCGGGACGCCGCCGACAGCGTTCATCTTCACCGCGCCAGCCTGGAGGCCGCCCATCAGCAGCGCGCCGGCCAGCACACCCCACGGCTTGGCCCGGCCGAGCAGTGCGACCGTGATGCCGTCGAAACCGATGTTGGCGATCACGCCGGGGGTCAGGGCGAAGGGCAGCAGTCCGAGGCTCATCGACGCGCCGCCGAGGCCCGCCAGGCCACCGGCCACCGCCATGACCAGCGCGTACGTCATGGCGACGTTCATGCCGGCCGTCTTGGCCGCGTCCGGGTTGCCGCCGACCGCGCGCAGCTCGAAGCCGAACGTGGACCGGTTCAGCAGCCAGGACACGCCTGCCGCCGCCAGCACCGCCAGCACGATCGCCAGGTTGACCCGCAGGTCACCTTCGAGGAAGCCGAGCAGCCTGGGCAACCGGGCGTTCTCCTCGGCGCTCTTGCTGATCGCGTCGGTGCGCTCCGGGTTCTGGAAACCCTTCTGCACGACCAGCCAGATCAGGAAGATGCCGGCGATGTTGTTCAGCATGATGGTCGTGATGACCTCGTGCGCGCCGGTCTTCGCCTTCAGGATGCCGGGGATGAAGCCCCACAGCGCACCGCCGATCAGTGCGCAGACCAGGGCGACAAGCATATGGAGTACCGGCGGGAGGTGCAGGAGGAAACCGGCGAGCACCCCGAAGATCGCGCCGAACACCGCCTGGCCCTGCGCGCCGATGTTGAACAGGCCGGCCCGGAAGGCCAGCGCCACCGACAGGCCGGTGAAGGTGAGCGGGGCCGCGTAGGTCAGGGTCTCGGAGATCGAGCCCCACGCGCTCGGCTTGGCCGGGTCGTAGATCGCGCCCTGGAAGAGGGCGACGTAGGCGTCGCGGACCGCGTACCAGCTCATCTCGAACGCGTCGAGCGGAGCGGCGAAGAAGTAGCCCCAGGCCTCGCGGGCCGAGTCGTTGGAGATGATGACGAGGATCGAGCCGACCAGGAGGGCGAGCACCACGGCCAGCACGGTCACCATGAAGGTGCTCGCCGTCGTCAGCTCCTCGATGAAGATCCGGAACGGCCGGTTCGGCCTCGGCGCGACGTCCTTCTCCGGCGGCACCGTCCGCTCGGGCTCGGCCGCCGGGGGCTTTGCTTCGTCAGTCACCAGTCACTCCAGCCATCAGCAGGCCCAGCTTCTCCGAGGTGGCCCCGGCGGCGGGCAGGGTCGCAATGATCTCGCCGCGGTACATCACGGCGATCCGGTCGGCGAGCGCCAGGATCTCGTCGAGTTCCGTCGAGACCAGCAGCACCGCCCCGCCCTGGTCGCGCTCGCGGATGATCCGCTTGTGGATGAACTCGATCGAGCCCACGTCCACGCCACGGGCCGGCTGCGAGGCGATCAGCAGCTTGAGCGGCCGGGACATCTCCCTGGCCACGATCACCTTCTGCTGGTTACCGCCGGAGAGCGAGCCGACCGGCGCGTCCGCCGACTGGGTACGGACGTCGAACTCCTCGATCCGGTCCTTCGCGTTACGGGCGACGGCTTCCGGCCGGTACACGAGCTTCGAGCCGAACGGCTCGCTCTTGTAGAGGTCGAGAACCAGGTTCTCCGCGACGGTGAACTCCTTGACGAGCCCGTCGGTACTCCGGTCCTCCGGCACGTATCCCACGCCGGCGTCGAGCACCTGCCGCGTGGTGCGCCCGCGCAGCTCAGCGCCGCCGAGCAGCACCGAGCCGGACACGGCCGGGCGGAGGCCCATGATGGCCTCGATCAGCTCGGTCTGCCCGTTGCCCTGCACGCCGGCCACGCCGAGCACCTCGCCGGCCCGGACCTCCAGGTCGATGTCGGTGACGGCCCTGTGACCGCGGTCGTCGACGACGGAGAGGTCCTTGACGGTGAGTACCGGAGCGCCGGGCTCCGCCGCCGACTTGTCGACGACGAGCTGCACGTGCCGGCCGACCATCATGGCCGCCAGCTCGTCCTCGGACTCGCCCGGGTCGGCGGTGCCGACGACCTTGCCACGCCGGATAACCGTGATCTTGTCAGCGATCGCCTTGACCTCGCGGAGCTTGTGCGTGATCAGCACGATGGACTTGCCGGCCGCCTTGAGCCCCCGGAGCACCTCCAGCAGCTCGTCCGTCTCCTGTGGCGTGAGGACGGCCGTCGGCTCGTCGAGGATCAGGAGGTCGACCTCGCGGGTCAGCGCCTTCACGATCTCGACCCGCTGCTGCACGCCGACCGGCAGGGTCTCGACGACGGCTTCCGGGTCGACCGGCAGGCCGTACGTCTGCGACACCTCGGTGATGTGCGCGCTGGCCTTCTTCTTGTCGAGCACGCCGAGCTTCGTGTCCTCCGCGCCGAGCATGATGTTCTCGGCGACGGTGAAGACCGGCACGAGCATGAAGTGCTGGTGCACCATGCCGATCCCGGCGGAGATGGCGTCACCCGGCGAGCGGAAGGTCTGGGGAACGTCGTTCACCAGGATCTCGCCCTCGTCCGGGCGCAGCAGGCCATAGAGGACGTTCATCAGGGTGGACTTGCCGGCCCCGTTCTCGCCGAGCAGCGCGTGGATCTCGCCCGGCTCGACGACGAGGTCGATGTGGTCGTTGGCGACCAGGTCACCGAAGCGTTTGGTGATGCCGCGCAGTTCGAGTTTCATCGTCCTCCTCGCCACAGCCGGACTGCTGTCCTGCTTTCCCGGGCACTGCCGTACCCCGTCCGGGCACCGCCGTACCACTGTCCCGGGCACGGGCCCGGTTTCCCGGGCAGGCACCCGAGTGGGGGGCACCGGGTTGTCCCCGATGCCCCCCGGTAATGCTCATTCTCGTATGACCGCCGGCCAGCCGGGTATTACTTCGGCTGAGCCGGGGACTCGATCTTGATCTTGCCGTCGACGATGTCCTTCTTCAGGGCGTCGATCTCGGTCTTCAGCTCGGCCGGGACCTTGCTGTCGAACTTGTTGTACGGGGCCAGCGAGACGCCGTTGTTGCCCAGCACGCCGGTGAAGGCACCGGTGAGAGCCTTGCCGTCGGCACCGGCGACCACGGCGTCCTTCACGGCACCCGCGATGTTCTTCACGACCGTGGTCATGAAGACGTCGCAGTACTGCGCGGCGGACTTGCAGCCGTCAGCGTCGACCCAGATGACCGAGGTCTTGCCACCGGAAGCCTGGGCGGCAGAGGCGGTACCGAGACCGGCGCCACCGGCGACCGGCATGATCACGTCAGCGCCCTGCGCGACGAGCTGCTCGGCGAGCTGCTTGCCCTTGTTCTGGTCGGTGAAGCTGCCGGCGAACAGGCCCTCCTGGGACTTGTTGTCCCAGCCGAGCACGGCGACGGTCTTGCTCTTCACCTTGTTGTAGTGGGCGACGCCCTCGGCGAACCCGTCCATGAAGATGGTCACCGGCGGGATCTTGAGACCGCCCCAGGTCGCGACCTTGCCGCTCTTGGAGCTGCCGGCGGCCAGGTAACCGGCCAGGAAGCCGGCCTGCGCCGTGTTGAACTGCATCGAGTACACGTTCGCGGCCGGGATGTTCGAGTCGATGATCGCGAACTTCTGGGCCGGGTTCGCGGCGGCAGCGGCCTTCGTCGCGTCCGTCATCAGGCCACCGACCGCGAGGATCAGGTCGCACTTCTCCGTGACCAGCGCGTTCAGGTTGGGCTGGTAGTCGGTCTCGGCCTTCGACGCCGAGTACTTGATCTCGATGTTGCCGTTGGCGGCCTTCGCGTCCTGAAGACCCTGCCAGGCAGAGGTGTTGAACGACTTGTCGTCGATGCCGCCGACGTCGGTCACCATGCAAGCCTTGTACTTCTTACCGTTGCCGCTCGAGCCGTTGTTGCTCGACGGCTTGTCACCACAAGCCGCGGCCGACAGAGCGAGTCCACCGATCGCCAGAACGGCGACGATCCTCATCCCACGCACTCGGCGCAAGACGGTCTCCTTCCCACAGGGCACCGCGTTCTGCGGTGTTCTCAACGGACGGAGAGTAGCGGGTTCTACTGCCCGGTAGCGCATCTTGCGGCCAGCGCGGTGCACCTGCCGTTACTCAGCCGTAAACCAACTGTGACTTTACTGTGCGATCATGGCGCCTTTGCCCTGAAAAGCACCCATTAAGCTGTGAGAAAACCCGTACGAACCCCGGAGTCTCCCCACGGAACCGGAATCCGGTCCAGCCGCCACGCAACCCGTGACGGCTGCCCGATTAGTAACACTATCTCCAGAAGGTGGCGACGGCAGCGTTAACCAGCGTCATGCCGCCGATGGCGATGAAGTGCCCGGCAGCCACCGACTCCTTCTTCCGCACGCTCCACACCATGCCGGCGATCAGCACGGCCAGCACGCCCTTGACGGCCAGCTTCGCGTGGTCGAGCTCGACGTCCTTGGGGAACGGCGCGGACAGCACCACCCCCGTGACCACCTGGATCGCGGAACCGGCCAGCATCGCGCCGTTCACCCGGAACTTCGCCGACAGGTACTGCACGACGAAGCCACCCAGCAGCAGGGCGAACCCGACCAGGTGGATGTACCGCAGGACCAACCGCAGAGCCTCCACAGCCCACTCCTTTTACTCTCTGAGCCCTAACGCGCCCGGGCCCGGCGCCAGCCCAGCACCCCGAGCACGCCGACCGCCGTCCCGATCGCGAGCGAGGCCCCGATCAGCAGCGCGTGCACCCAGAGGAAGGACGTCGGCGTGTCGCCGTCCCACGCCCGGTCGTCGCGCCAGATGGCCAGCGCGAACCGTGGCCAGATCAGCCAGCTCCACGCCGCGACCAGGATCAGGAAGGCCGACCAGCGGCGCGACAACATCACGGCCGGGATTCTACGCACCGTCGAAGTTCGGTTTCCCGACACCCCGTCGGAACGGTTGTCAGGAAGAGAGCTTGCCAGCGATCGCCGCGAAGCCGGCCTTCAGCTCGGCCTCGGTCGGCACGGTGGACGGGGCCGGCAGGATCTCGCCGTGGTAGCAGTCGTCGCCGTGCTCGTGCTCCTCCTCCTCGTCCTCTTCGGACTCGTCGTCGAAGTCGTACGCCTCGGCGGCGTCCTTCGACTGGGTGATCTCGGAGAGGATCGCGTCCACCCCGGTCAGCGGCTGGAGCGGCTCGACGACGGCCACCAGTTCCTCGCTGGTCACGACGGCGTTGGCGAGGCCGAGGGCGTGCTCACGGGAGTACGGCCCGCACACGACCGGCTCCCACACCTCCTCCTCGTCCATCGGGGTGAAGGTGATAATCCACGGCAGGTTCAGCTCTGGCGCGTCGGCGGCCAGGTCAGGCGTCACGATTGCTCCCATGCCGCCATCATTCCGTACCACCTGATCAGGCGACGATCGGCTCCTGGCCCGGCCCGGCCGCCAGGTCACGGACCACGCCACGGCTGGACGTCGCGGCCAGCGTGGAGCCCCACAGCAGCAGCTGGCTGAACAGGTTCAGGAAGACGAGCAGGCCGACCGTACCGGCCACGACCTGGTAGGCAGGGTTGCCACCGACCCGGGTGATGTAGAACTGGCCGACGGTCTTCAGCAGCTCCAGCCCGACCGCGACGACCAGCCCGGCCGGCAGCCAGCGGGCCAGCGGCATCTTGAGCCGGGGCAGCATGGTGAGCATCGCCGCGGCCAGGAACCAGTTGATCGCCACGGCCACGAGCACGGACAGGCCGCTGAACACCGGGGCCAGCCAGCCGAAGGTCACGTGGTCACGCAGCCAGGCCAGCCCGGCCTGCGCGCCGACGGAGAAGCCGATCGACGCGGCCAGCAGCAGGCCCAGCCCGATCAGGACGACGATGTCGACGCCGCGCCGGATGAAGTAGTTGCCGGGGTTCTGGTCGAGCAGCCACACCGCGCGGATCGAGGCGCGCATCGCCTCCACCCAGCCGATCCCGGTGAGCAGGAAGCCGACCAGGCCGAAGATACCGACCGTGTTCCGCGCGCCCTGGATCTTGGCGACGTCCAGGAAGGGCAGATTCTCCGCCAGCCACTCCTCCACAGCCTTCACCACGTCCGGGTTGTCCAGGACGAAACCGAAGATCGAGAAGGCGAGCAGGGCCAGGGAGAAGGTCGCGAAGAATCCGTAGTACGAGATGGCAGCCGCCATCCGCCCGGCGTGGACGTCGGCGAACCTCTCCTTGGTACGCCACAGGTGGTCGAACCAGCTGACCTGGCGGGCCCACGCGACCGACTTGTCCCACCAGGACACCGCCTGGTCGACCAGCCTCACCGGCCCGCCAGCGCGAAGTCCCGCCGTGGCCGCCAGGTGCCGTCCTCGCCGTGCTCGTACAACGTGAACGCCCTGACCTCGAAGGTCGCGTCGAACCCGGCCAGCTCGTCGAACGCCCGGTCCAGCGCCTCGCCCGGCACGTCGTGGGCCACCGTCACGTGCGGGTGGTACGGGAAGCGCAGCTCGCGGTCCAGCGGCCCGGTACGCAGCGCGGCCTGCAACTGCTCGCACTCGCTGATCCCGCGCGCGACGGCCACGAACACCACGTCGGTGACCGGCCGGAACGTACCCGTCCCGCGCAGCTGCAACGTGAACGGCGCAGCGCCGGCCGCCACCCGGCTCAGGTGCTCGTCGACCTGCGCGGCACGCTCCGCCGGGACCTCAGCCGGGCCGAGGAGCGTCAGGTGCGGCGGGATGAACCCGGCGAGCGGGTCACCAGCGGCCGCCCTGGCCTCGGAGAGCTGGGCTGCCCACGGCTCGGGTACGGCGAAGGCGACCCCGATGGTCCGCATCACCGCACCTCCCCGTGCTCGGCTGGCTGCTCAGTGCTTGGCCGGCAGGAAGCCGATCCGGTCGTACACCTGCGCCAGGGTCACCTCGGCCACGGCGCGGGCCTTGCGAGCGCCCGTCGCCAGGATCTCATCAAGTTCACCAGGATTGTCGAGATACTTGCGGGTCTGTTCCTGAATCGGCCGGGCGAAGTCGGCGACCACCTCGCCCAGCTCCTTCTTCAGGTCACCGTACCCGCGACCCTCGTAGCGCGACTCCAGAGCGGAGATCGGCTCGCCGGTCAGCGCGGAGTAGATGGTCAGCAGGTTCGACACGCCGGGCTTGTTCTCCGCGTCGAAGACGATCTCGCGGCCGGTGTCTGTGACGGCGCTGCGGATCTTCTTGGCCGACTTCGCCGGGTCGTCCAGCAGCTCGATGATCCCGTTCGGCGTGGACGCCGACTTGCTCATCTTCGAGGTCGGGTCCTGGAGGTCGGTGATCTTCGCCGTCTCCTTCAGGATGTACGGAGCCGGCACGGTGAAGGTCTGGCCGAACGTCGTGTTGAACCGCTGGGCCAGGTCACGGGTCAGCTCGATGTGCTGGCGCTGGTCCTCGCCGACCGGCACCTGGTCAGCCTGGTACAGCAGAATGTCGGCGACCTGGAGGATCGGGTAGGTGAACAGGCCGACGCTCGCCCGCTCGGCACCCTGCTTGGCGCTCTTGTCCTTGAACTGGGTCATCCGCGAGGCCTCGCCGAAGCCGGTGATGCAGCCCATCACCCAGCCGAGCTGGGCGTGCTCCGGCACGTGCGACTGGACGAACAGCGTGGACCGCTCCGGGTCGATGCCCACGGCGAGCAGCTGGGCCACGGAGACCCTGGTCCGCTCGCGCAGCAGGGCCGGGTCGTGGCCGGCGGTGATCGCGTGCAGGTCCACCACGCAGTAGAACGCGTCGTGCGTCTCCTGCATGGCCACCCAGTTACGCACCGCACCGAGGTAGTTACCCAGGTGGAAGGAGGAGGCGGTCGGCTGGATACCAGACAGGACACGAGACATAACTGGAATTCTGTCAGCCCAGCGGGGAACCCCGCGACCCGGTGGCGACTCTGTACTCTCGAGCCGACCCAGGAGGTGTCCGTGGCCAGCGAAGTCGCGATCGCGAACCTGTACGACGACTGCTACCGCCGCCTGGTCACCCAGCTGTACGCGTTCACGGGTGACCTCGCAGAGGCGCAGGACGCCGTGCAGGAGGCCTTTGCCCGCGCCCTGGCCCGGCCCGACCACATCTCCGGCATCGACAACCCGGAGGCCTGGCTGCGCACCGTCGCGGTCAACCTGGTCCGCCGCCGCTGGCGCCGCCGCCGGCTCTTCGACACCATCATGATGCGTACCCGGCCGGTCACCACCTCCGTCGAGCCAGGCCCCGAGCCGGACCGCACCGACCTGCTGGCCGCGCTCTCGCAGCTCCCGAGGTCGTACCGGGAGGTGATCGTCCTCCACCACCTGGCCGACCTGCCCGTCGACGAGGTGGCCACCACCCTCGGCCTGCCGATCGGCACCGTGAAGTCCCGGCTGTCGCGCGGCAGAACAGCGCTGGCGACCCGGTTACGCCCGGCCGAGGTGCGGCAGCATGCCTGAGTTACTCGACCCCTACGAGCCGGACGACCGCATCGAGCGCGCGCTGGCCGACTCCCGCGCGCACCTGCTCGGCCGGATCGACCAGCCGGCCCTCGGCTCCGTCACCGCCCGCGTGCACGCCCGCAAGCGCCGCAGGCTCTTCGCCGCCGCCGGAGGTACCGCTGCGGCCGTCCTGGCCATCACGGGCGTCCAGATCGCCTCCGGGGGTACCCGCGAGCCCGGCCCGGCCCCGATGCTCGGCCAGCCGAACCAGCCCAGCGTGACCACGGTCAGCATGAAGTGGGCCGACCACGGCGTCGAGATCGTCTCCGACCTCCAGTCCGTCGACCTGCCCGGTGCCCTCTACGACGCGGAGATCACCGAGAAGGCCGCGTACGCGATGCTCCGGGACTGTCCCGGCAAGCCGGCCCCGTGCACCGTCACGATGGCCCGCAGCGAGAACCACGAGCCGTGGGCCACCGTGCAGCTGCCAGCCATCACGGTCACCGCGGACACGGCCCCGCCCGACCTGATCATCCTGAACGGCACAGAGCTCGTCCTCGGCGGAACCTGGCACAGCGCGGACGGCGGCAGGAAGTGGCAGCCGGTCCCGGCGGCCGACGCCCCGCCGCAGCCCGCCGTCCCACCCGGCGCCCGTCCATACGCCGGCCCTGACGGCCTGCGGGTCAGGCTGCCCGGCAGCGGCCAGTCCGCCCGGCTCGCCAGCCAGCCCGAGGGCCTCCAGCTCAAGTGGGCGGCCCCGGCACCGGCCGCCGACGGCTCCTGGTGGGTCACCGGGCTGAACAACGGCACGGTCACCACGGCCGTCAGCCGGGACAACGGCGTCAGCTGGAAGCAGCAGCAGGTGTCCAAGCAGCCCGGCGAGGTCGTCTCGATCAAGGTGGCGACGACCGGCCCGCACGTCTTCGTCATCGTCACCGGCAAGGGCAAGGCCTCCGGTGTGGACCAGGCCGCGAATCCGGTCCTGGCGCTGGAACGGTCCTCCGACAACGGCTACACGTTCACCATCGCCGACGGGTTGCCGGCCGGGGTGGCCGGGGACGCCGTGCCGCTCGCCGACGGGCGGCTACTCGCCGCGATGGACACCGACCCGTCCGGCTGGTGGATGTCCGCCCCGGTCAACAGCCGGATCAACAGCCTCGGCACGGTCGGCCGGGTCCAGAAGACCCAGGCCGGATACGTGGCCTACGAGGCGCTGGGCAGCCAGTGGGCCGTGTACAGCCCGGACGGGCTGACCTGGCGCCGCCTGCCCGTCTGCTGACAGGCCCAAGGGCCTGTCCGGTAGATCTTGTCGGTGCGAGGCGAGTCTCAGAAGTCCGGCAAAGATCTACCGGACAGGCCCTAGTCCTCGACGAGGTCCGGCTGGCGTTCGTCGGACAGCCTGGAGCCGGCCCGGCCGGGGCGCCAGCCGCGCCTGCGCCCGCGCGGTACCGCGTAGGCCAGGGTGCCGATCAGGCCGGCCAGCGCCAGCAGCCCGCCGATGATCCACGGGCCGAAGGTCTTGGCGGCCCACAGCGGATCGTCCTTCGGGTCCGGAGCGGTGAAGCCGCCGGCCACCGGCTGCTTCTTCGCCATCGCCGGATCGAGCTGGGCGGTCAGCGCCCGGTACGGATTGATGATCCCGTAGCCGACGTTGTCGTCGCGGCCCTTCGAGCGCGGCGGCCGGTCGGCGGTCTTCATGATCCGCTCGGCGACCTGCTCGGCGGTCATGTCCTTGTAGTACGCCCGGAGCAGCGCGGCCAGCCCCGACACGAAGCCGGTCGCGTAGCTCGTCCCCGCTTCCTCGGTGATGTACAGGTCCCCGCGCAGCGCCGGCCCGTCGATGCTCACACCGGGCGCGGCGACGTCGACGTAGTCACCGGGGCTGGAACTGCTGGCCACCTTGTCCTGCGGGTCCACGCCGGCCACCGCGATCACGCCGGGCGCTGAAGCCGGGTAGTACCGCCCGTCGGTCTGGCCCCGGCCGTTACCGGCGGCGGCGACCAGCACGACGTCGGCCTTGACGGCCCGCTCGATGGCGGCGACGAGCTTCGGCGTCGGCTTGGAGTACAGCGAAAGGTTGATGACCTTGGCCTTCTGCGCGACGGCCATGTCGATGGCGTCGGCGATCCGGCTCGGGGTGGTGTCGGTGGTGTCCTCCTTGGACCCGTCCTGGATCACGCGCAGCGGCAGGATCGTCGCGTCGGGCGCGACGCCGGCGAAGGGGCTCTCCTTCGAGTCCCGGCCGGCGATCAGCCCGGCGATGAACGTGCCGTGGAAGTAGGCGTCGCACTGGCCGCCGGTGGCTGTGAAGTCGTTACCCGGCAGCACCTTGCCCGCGAGCTTCGGGTGCTCGTCGTTCACGCCGGAGTCGATCACCGCGACGATGACGCCCTGGCCCCGGGTGAGCGGCCAGACGTTCTGCGGGCGCAGCCGCTGCATCGCCCACGGCTGCTGGGCCAGCGGATGCGCCTTCTGCTGCGCCCGCCCGCACTCCTTGTTCGGCGGGACAGCCGAGGCCGGGGTGGCCGGCACGGCGATCAGGCTCGTCGCCAGCGCGACGGTCAGCAGGGCCGCAGAGGATCGGGCCGACATCCCTAGCTCCGCTTCGGTGAGGCGGTGCCGGGCTTGGCCGGGCTCGTACCCGGCGACGGCTTCCCGCTCTGGATCTGGGACGGCGAGGGCAGGACCGCGACGCCGGGCGTGCTGGACGGCGTACCGCCGCCGACCGCGCCCTTCGCGGCCTCCGGGTCGAGGGCCGGCCCGGTCGGGACGAGCGCCAGCAGCGACGCCGGCACCGGTACCGGCTTGGCGTCGCCGTAGCCCAGCGCGCCCACGGCACCGTCGCCCAGCGCGAACTTCATGCCCTGGTCGGTGATCAGGTACAGGGTGCCGCCGCCAGCCGCGATGCCCGGGGCCGGCTGCTCCTGGACCAGGGCGCCGTGTCCGCCCTGGACGACGATCCGGTCGGCTGTCCGCACCGAGTCCCGCCCGGTGACGACAGCCTGGTCCTGCGCCTGGCTCGTGAACTGCTCCGGCGCCTGCGCGTACAGCTCGACGGTCACCGGCTTGTCCTTGTTGCCCCGGTACGCGGCGCAGACGGCGGGCTGGCCGCCCTCCAGCACACGCTGCTTCGGCGGGGTCTGCGGCAGGCCATCCGGCTCGATCCGGGTGTCGGTGAGCACGGCTGCGGCGTCGGCAGCCGAGATCTCGACCGGGTTGACGCCGTCGGCCCCGAGCAGCTTGGCGCTGACCTCGGAGATCCCGGCCAGGCCCTCGCGGAGCATGACGTAGTGCTGCGTACCGCTGCGGTACACCTTGCCGACCGTGGCCGCCGCGCCGCCGAGCTTCTTGTCGGAGGCCGTACCGGCACCGGGGACGGCCAGCGCCGCCAGATCCGGGCCGGCCGTCGCACCCTCGATCAGCGCGGGGCCGACCGGGATGGCCGCGCTGGCGTTCAGGTTGAGCGCGGTGAGCGCCGAGCGCTCGGGGATGCGGAGGCGGCGGTCGCCCCACAGCAGGTACGTGGTCGAGCCGCTGGTCACGAGCAGCCCCTCAGCCCCGAGCGGCGAACCGCCCGGCAGCGAGGAACCGATCACCAGGTGCGTGGCCTGCTGATCGGTCGAGGCCACCTTCGCGGCGCTGCACACCGTCCACGGCAGACCCATCAGGGCCTTCGGGTCGGGCAGCGCGTCGGGCGCGCCCTCGATGCCGACCGGGCGGCCACGCGGCGTGCCCTCCAGCGACTTCCGCGAGGCCGACTCCTGGACCGGCTTGGCGTTGCCGGCGATGAGGCGGGCGGAGGCGTAGTTGACGACCGGGAAGAGCTTGCCCTGCGCGTAGATGTACCGCGCGCCGCTCTCCTTCTCGATCACGAGCGTCATGTCTTTCTTCCACCGCTCGTTGCCGCCCGGGTTCATCAGGCCGAAGACGCCGACCCCGGCGACGACCAGCGTGGCGATCATGATGCTGCCGACCGCGGACAGGAAGAGGCGGCGCAGCGGCAGGTTCGTGGTCTCCGGCTCGCCGGACAACATGGCCGACACGAGCCGGCGGGTCACGAACCGGTACGCCTGCACCTGGTCGCGTCGGGTCCGCATGATCAACTCCGAGGGGTGGTCGAATCCCGACCCACCTTACGGGAACCCCGCAAACCCCGTCGGCACCCCGGAGCCGATCATGAAGCTCGCCTCAGGCCGTGCGCCGCGCAGGGGCCTCGGAGAGAATCTGCTGTGCCCGCTGGTGCGAGACACCGAGGGCGATGGCCAGTTCCCTGACTGTCAGCCCTGCGGCACGAGCACCCTGGGCGACAGCCCTGAGTTCCTCAGCGGACTCTGACCGCAGCTCCTCAGCCTGCGCACGCAGCCGCATCGCCCTTTCACGCCGACAGGCAAGGTCGTCCGGGAGGCTGACGTCCAGTTCGATGCCGAAAGAGCCGGGATCGACCTCCAGCCAGACCGCGATGAGATCCCTGACCATCTCCTCAGCGTCGGTGAGCCGCCGCACCTGGGTCACGACGTCCAGCTCCGGAACCCTGAGCAGCCAGAACTTTCCTTCCCGCTCGGCGCGGATCCGGTAGGTCTCCGTCATGCCAGCCACCCTTTCCCGAGGCACCCGATGTGCCGCTCGATACTGCTGGCCACGCCGGGCGAGATCGCGCCATGCCGGGAACCGTCGTCGCGTGCGCTCCGCAGGGGCATCTCCACACATCATGGCTGGCACCTGACCTGGCCATCACACAGCCGTTCCTGGCGAGCGCGGCTTCGACATCACGACGCTTCATGGACTTGAACACCATGCGCCTCAGCCTATGCAGTATAGACACAAGCAGTCTATGTACACTAGACATCACTACTGGCAGGGCGTAGACAAGTATCTGACAGAAGCCGCCAGGGCTTTGCGTGGCTGATCCCAGGTAAACCAAAAACCGCCCCCCGGGTAACCCAGGAGGCGGTTGTGTTCTTTGGTGGAGCTGAGGGGATTCGAACCCCTGGCCTTCTCGATGCGAACGAGACGCGCTACCAACTGCGCCACAGCCCCGCAGAACGGAGCTACCTTAGCACGACCCGGACACCCGGCTTACCACCCCACCGCCCGCGCCTCGTACGCCGCGCCCCGCACCGGGTGCAGCCGGCGCGGCTCCTGGGTGGCCTGGGCGACCCGGCGGCGGTAGGAGCGGTAGGCGGCCGCGCCCCGGCGGGCAGCGGCAGCAGCCTGCTCGGCGGCCGCACGGAGTTCCGCGCGTTCGCGCTCGATCCGGGCGGCCTCACGCTGGGCGGCCATCCGGGCCAGGTACGCGGCACGGCGCCGGCGCTTCCGCTCCGAGATGACCTGGTTGCGCAGCCGGATCGCGTAGGCGACGAGCAGCGTGAAGGACAGCGCGAAGCCGATCCACAGCCCCGGGTCGAAGACCGCGACGCCGGCCAGCTCCACGACGTTGAGCAGGATGAGGGCTGCGAGGACGCGGCGGCGCCTGCGGTACCGCCACAGCCGGGCCTTCTCCGCCTTGCGGGCGGCGAGCTGCGCCGGGCTGAGGCCGGCCGTGACCGGCGGGGCGTCGGCAGGCCTGGGTGACGGGAAGCCCCGGCGCGTGGGCACGGTGCGGCGGCGGCGTCGCCTGCTGACGACCCGCGCGGTGGACTGTGCCCTCTCCGCGACCAGCCGCTCGGTGGCGTCGTACCGGCGGACCAGCGCCGGTGCGAGTGCGAGTAGCCCGGCCGCGGCGAGGACAGCGAGGAGCACCGATGTCGGCACTGCCTCTCCCCTCCCCTGCACTCGCGCGTCTGGTTACCCCAAGGTTAAGTTCCCGACGCTACGTCACGGGGTCGCCACGCCAAAGTACTTATACCTACAAGTCAAGTAATCGACAGGAGGAGGGGCTGCCTACCGTGTCCTGAGCCGGCGCCAGCGTACGAGCAGACCGCCCTCGGCGGCCACGTCCTCAATGGTCAGGGCGTATCCGATGTGGTCCTGCCACGCGCCACCGCTGTGCAGGTACTTCGGATGGAACGCCTCCTCGCGGAAGCCCAGCTTCTCCACGACCCGGCGGGACGGCTTGTTCTCCGGCCGGATGTTGACCTCGACCCGGTGCAGCCCGCCCGGCCCGAAGGCGTGGTCGACGGCGAGCGCGAGCGCCGTGGGGGTCACGCCGCGCCCGGCGAACCGGGAGTCCACCCAGTACCCGGCGTAGGCGGAGCAGAAGGCCCCCCGGACGATGTTGCCGACCGTGAGCTGGCCGGCGAGCTGCCCCTGGAAGCAGACGGCGAAGGGCATCGCGGTCCCCGCGTCACCCGCCCGCTTCAGCGCGCGGTGGAGGTTGCGGAATCCGGCGGTCGAGTGGGCGTCGTGCCACGGCCCGATCGGCGTGGGTTCCCAGGGCTTCAACCACGATTCGTTGTACCTGCGTGACTCGCTCCACGCTTTCGCGTCCCCCCGCTTGTACGGGCGCAGCGTCACGTCGCCGTCGACGAGGACGGCTGGCCAGCCTGGGGACATGTCAACGGCGCCGATCCATCAGCAGCACGTCCACCGTGGACCCGGCCGCAGCCGTGGTGACCCGCTCGCCCAGCACCAGGATGCCGTTGGCGTCGGACAGGCCCGACAGGGTGTAGGGCCCGCCGGCCAGCGGCTGCACCGTGTACCCGCCGCCGCGCCGCTCCGCCACGTGCGCCGGGCGGAACTCCCGCAGCCCGGCCGGGGAGGCGATGGTCTCCAGCAGGTTGGCCTTGATACTCGGCCGGAACACCGGCTCCGCGCCGGCCAGCAGCCGGATCACCGGCCGGGCCAGCATCTCGAAGCTCATCAGCGCGCTGCCCGGGTCGCCGGGCAGGCACACGATCGGTACCTCCTCCGGGCCGATCGTGCCGAAGCCGAGCACGCCGGCCGGGTAGACCGACAGGTCGGAGAACTCGACGCCGTCCCGGCCGAGGATGCGGCGGACCATGTCGCCCGGCCCGGTACCGGTGCCGCCGGTCGTGATGATCAGGTCGGCGCGGAGCATCTGGTCGTCCACGAGGGCACGGAGCGCCTCGGGGTCGTCGTCGCAGATGCCGACGCGGTACGCGTGCGCCCCGGCCTCGGCGGCAGCCGACGTGAGCGCGTGGGAGTTGGCGTCGACGATCTGGCCAGCCTGGCTCGACCGGCCGGCCTCGACCAGTTCGTCCCCCGTGGACACGACCACGACCCGGGGGCACGGGCGGACCACGACGTGCCCGATGCCGCAGGCGGCCAGCAGCGCGACCATCGCCGGCGTGACCTGGGTACCGGCCATCGCCACCACAGATCCCGCGGCCACCTCCTCGCCGGTCTTCCGCAGGCCGTGCCCGCGCTTGGCCGCGTCGTACACCTCGACGACCGCCATGCCCTGGTCGGTCCAGTCCAGCGGCACGACGGCGTCGGCCGCGGCGGGCAGAGGCGCGCCTGCCGCCACCGAGAAGCACGTGTGCGGGGTCAGCCGGACCGGCCGCCAGCTCGACGCGGACAGGTCACCGACGACGTTCAGGCGTACCGGTCTGGTCGCGCTCGCGCCCAGCAGGTCCTCCGCCCGCACGGCGTAACCGTCGATCGCGGCGTGGTCGAAGGCCGGCAGCGGCCCGGGCGCGGTGACGTCCTCGGCGAGCACGTTGCCGTACGCGCTGGTCAGGTCGACCTCCAGCGGCGGCAGCGGGCGGAGCCGGGCCATCACGCCGTACAGGTAGTCGGCGAGCGGCACCAGCTCTGCGGTCCGTGTCATACAAGCTCCGATTCCACAAATTCCTTCAGCCAGGCCCGTAGCTCCGGCCCGATGTCCTCGCGCTGGCTGGCCAGCCGGACGAGAGCCTGGAGGTAGCCGAGCGGCTGGCCGGTGTCGTGCCGGATCCGGCGGAAGATGATGCCGTGTACCGGCGTGCCCTCGTTCATCAGCCGGACCATCGCGTCGGTCAGCTGGATCTCGCCGCCGGCCCCGGGCTCGGTCTTCCGGATCGCCTCGAAGATCGTCGGCGGCAGCACGTACCGGCCGACCACGATCAGGTTGCTGGGAGCCTCATCCCTGGCGGGCTTCTCCACGAGGCCGGTGACCCGGACGACGTCCTCCGTCCCGGTCGGCTCCACCGAGGCCACCCCATACCGGCTCACCTCCTCCCACGGCACCTCGATGAACGCGAGCACGATGCCACCGGTCTGCGCCTGGAGGTCGAGCATCTGCGACAGCAGCGGGTCGCCCTCGTCGGTGAACTCGTCGGCGAGCAGCACGGCGAAGGGCTGGTTACCGACGTGTGACTCCGCGCAGCCGACCGCGTGGCCGAGGCCCAGCGGCTCGTGCTGACGGCAAGCATAGATGTCGGCTAATTCCTCTGAGCGGCGCACCGCCGCCAGCCGCACCAGGTCGCCCTTCGCCTCCAGCCGCGCCTCCGCGTCGGGACGCCGGTCGAAGTGGTCGACCATCGAGGTCTTGCCCTTGCCGGTGATGAGCAGGACGTCCTTCAGCCCGGCGCTGGCCGCCTCGCCGACGATGTACTCCAGGACCGGCTTGTCGACGACGGGGAAGAGTTCCTTGGGGACGGCCTTGGTGGCGGGGAGGAAGCGGGTGGCCAGGCCCGCCGCTGGCACGACAGCCTTGACGGCGCGCGGGTGCGCGGAGGGATGGTGCGGCTGCTCAGACATGTGCCGAGACTATCGGCCCGGGCTCAGCCGGGCGTACCGCCACGCGCGATTGCGTATGTGTCACGCCCTGCGGCTTTCGCGGCATAGAGCGCGTCGTCGGCCGCCGCCAGCACACTGGTGCCGGTCTCGCCGTGCTCCGGGTACACGGCGAGGCCGATCGACACGGTGACCTTGATGGCGATCCCGCTCGGTTCGATGAGGACGGCCGAGTCGCGCAGCGCGGAACCGAGCCGCTCGGCGACCGCCACGCCACCTGCGAGATCCGTCTCCGGCAGGAGCAGGACGAACTCCTCGCCGCCCTGGCGGAAGGCCCGGTCGACCTCGCGGATCTCGCGTTCGAGCCGCCGGGCGACCTCGACGAGGACGGCGTCGCCAGCCGGGTGCCCGTGCGAGTCGTTGACTTCCTTGAACCGGTCGAGGTCCAGCACCGCGATCACGAGTGGCAGGCCGAGCCGGCTGGTCCTGTCGACTTCCAGACGCAGGGACTCTTCGAGGTGCCGGTAGTTCGCGAGGCCGGTCAGCGGGTCGGTTCTCGACAGCCGCATCGCCTCACGTAACTGGTCGCGGCTGGCGGTCAGGGCCGTGACGTAACCCTGCATCTCTTTGGTCATCCGGTTGAACGTCGCCGCCAGCCGCCCGACCTCGTCGCCGCCCCGGACGGGCACTCTGGCGTCGAGGTCGCCAGCTGCGACCCGGTCCGCGGCGTGTGCCAGCTCTGACACCGGCCGCGTCGTGCTCCTGGCCAGCGACCACGCGGCGAAGACGGACACCAGGCCCGCGGAGATGACGACGGCGAGCAGGGCCGCGTAGAGGCCGTGCGGGTCGGAATGCTCGACGGACAGTACTAAGGGGAGCGGCCGGGCATCGCGGATCATGCGGACGTAGAGCCCGCCGCCGGTCTCGATCGTGTCGCCGTCCGCCCGGCTGACGGCTGGCGCGACCTCGCCGCGTAACCGCTCGGGGACGGTGCTCAGCCCGCGCCCGTCGAGCAGCGTGACGCCGGCACCCGTGGCTCTCCCGAACCGGTTGAGGAAGGCCAGGTCCAGCGGTTCGGCCGCGATGACCTCCCCGAGCCGCTGCTCGCTCTGGTCCAGCACCGGCACCCGGGCGACGAGGGCCTTCATCTCGCCGTGCCCGGTGGACTCGGCCCCGCAGTATGCCCACGGCTCCGGCAGGCTGCCGGCGGAGTCGGTCGTGGTGCCGCCGACGTCCACGATCCGCACACCGGCCGCGCGTCCCTCCATGACCAGGCGCTGGGCGACCAGGCTCCTGCCGCCCTGCGAGAGCGCGGCGGCCGCCTCGGCCGTGGCCCGTAACCGCTGGCAGAGGGCGTCGAGGGTGACCCGTGCCGCCGACTCGGCGAACTCCAGCCGCTCAGCCGACCGCGACCGGCCAACGGAGGAGACGGTCCCGCCGACGAACACCGCGCCGAGGATCAGCGGCCCAAGGACGACGACGAGGAACGCCGCGGTCAGCCGCGCACGTAACGTCACCCGTCCTCCCTGGTGCGATGCTTGGCATCATGGTGGCGGAAAAAGCTGAGTTGCGCATCACCTTGCTGGCGGCCAGGAAAGCGGCCACGCCGGATGCCAGGTCAGCCGCCGCTGGCCGCATCCTGGCCGCCGTGGCTGAGCTTCTGGATACGGTACGCCCGCAGCGCATCGCAAGCTACGTGCCCGTCGGCTCGGAGCCGGGCCGGGGCCTGGAAAAGGTGCTGCCCGCGGCGATGTACCCGGTACTGCTCCCCGACCGCGCCCTCGACTGGGCCGGCGGCGACCTCGTGGCCGGCCAGATGCGCCTCCTCGAACCCTCCGGCCCCCGCCTCGGTACCTCCGCCATCGCGACCGCCGACCTGGTGATCGTCCCGGCGCTCGCGGTCGGGCTGGACGGCTCGCGCCTCGGCAAAGGCGGCGGCTCCTACGACCGCGCCCTCACCCGCGTCCCGCCCGGCGTGCCCATCGTGGCGATCGTCTACGACAACGAGCTGCTGCCCTCGGTACCCGCCGAGCCGCACGACCGGCCGGTCACCGGAGTTATCACCCCGTCCGGGGGATTTGAATGTCTTCCTCGCCACCCCGGGTAGACGCAGGCACCGCCGATACAGCACTATTGGCACTCGCAGTGTCGGAGTGCCAAGTCGGAGGCGGACGTGCCCACTTACCAGTACGCGTGCACCGAGTGTGGTCACCAGCTTGAGGCCGTGCAGTCGTTCAGCGACGACGCCTTGACCGTGTGCCCGGAGTGCGCAGGCAAGCTGCGCAAGCTCTTCGGCGCGGTGGGCGTGGTCTTCAAGGGCTCCGGCTTCTACCGCACCGACTCCCGGGGCTCCTCCTCGTCCTCCAGCCCGGCCAGCCCGGCCCCCAAGCAGCCGGCCAAGAAGGACACCCCGGCCCCGGCCGCCTCGGCCAGCACCAGCTGACCCACTGACCAAAGCACCACCAGCGCCCCGCTGTGCCCTCCGGCCGACGGGGCGCTTCGTCATTCGCGATCTGAACGGGCGGAACAGCCCCGCCAGCCGCGCGTCCCGTGGAAAATGAGCGCTGGACCCGGTCCGCTGGATCATCCACGGGGGTAGCCAGTGCCCAAGTTCCCGTCGCGTGACGCCCAGGGCAGGCGCATCTGGACCTGGCGGCGCACGGGCCTGACCCTGCTCGCCGCGGTCGTGTTGTTCGCCGCGTCACTCGGCCTCGTCGGCCTCCGGCAGAACTCGGCGCAGCGGATCATCGATCAGGGGCACCCGGTGTCGGCGACGGTCACCAAGGTCAGCGTCCCGCTCAAGGGACGGCCCGCCGCTCACGTCTCCTACACGTTCGGCGGGGTCACACGGTCAGGAAAACTCCGGATCAGCGACCCGAAAGCCGGCGACATGATGATCGTGTACGTCGACGCGACGGACCCGACGCTGATCGCCACCGCAGACGGCGAGACGAACAGGAACAGCTCAGAGTTCCTCATGCTTTTCGGCGTCACGGGCATGATCCTCGCGATCGCCCTCGTGCCGGTCGCCATCACCGGCCGGATCCTGACCGCCTACCGCCAGCGGCACACCACACCGGCCTCGGCGTAGCCCGCATCCGGGTCACACTGAGGCAAAAACTGGTATCACCCGTTGATACCATCGGGGCATGGCGATGACTCTGCGCCTCCCCGAGGCGACCCAGGAACTGCTCAAGCACTACGCGGCCCAGGAGGGCGTCTCCGCGCACTCGGCGGCCGTGGCGGCGATCTCCAGCTGGATCGAGCAACGGCAGGAAGAGGAGGTCCGCCACGTCGCCGGGCAGATCCTCACTGAGGACGCCGAGCTGCTGCACCGGCTGGGCAACTCGTGAGCGACGTCAGGTACCTGTCGCCGCGTTCCCTGCTCGACCTCGCCGTCATGCTCGGCGAGCCGGCCATCCGCGACTCCGGCCTGCTGGAGTCTGCCGCGCTGCGCCCGCAGGCCTCGGCGTTCGGCGAGGACGCGTACCCGGATCTGCTGACCAAGGCCGCCGCGCTCCTGCACTCGATCGTCACGAACCATCCGCTCGTGGACGGCAACAAGCGGCTCGGCTGGGTCGCGGCGAAGACGTTCCTGCTGATCAACGGCATGACCGCGCGTTACGAGGGCCCGGAAGAGCCCTTCGAGCTGGTCATGGCGGTGGCGCGCGGCGAGCTGGCCGACGTCAAGGAGATCGGGTCCCGGCTGGCCGAGCTGTTCGGCTGACCAGCCCTACCCATACACCTCCGTAGTCATATTGAAGATATCCGGGTTCGCCGAAATTTGATATCTTCGCGAGAAGACTGCGGAGGTGTTCCATGTCCAAAACCAGCGTTGACATCGACATGAACCGGCTCACTCAAGCCAAGGAAATCCTTGGTACCGAGACGATTCGCGACACCATCGACGCGGCCCTCCGAGAGGTCATCCGTGTTGCCGCCGTCCGTGATCTGGTGGCGCTCGCCGAGGACGGAGCGTTCTCGTTCCTGCTCGACCCGGACGCCGAGGAGCAGATGTGGGGGTAGCCCAGTATCTGGCCGACAAGAGTGCACTCGCCCGGATTCACCTTGAGCCCGTCCGGGCCGTCCTCGTTCCCCTCATGGAACGTGGACTGGTCTCCATCTGCGGCCCGACCGAGCTTGAGCTGCTGTTCTCGGCACGCAACCTCGAAGACCGGGCAAAGATCAAGCGAACGCTCCTGGCGGCCCTGCAGTGGACCGACACACCCGATGACGTCTGGGAGCGAGCCATCGAGGTGCAGGAGAAACTGACCATCAGAGGGCAGCACCGCTCGGCGGGGATCGCCGACCTGGTGGTCGCGGTCACCGCCCACCACGCCCGGCTGACCGTGCTGCACTACGACAATGACTTCGACACCATCGCCGCCGCAACCGGCCAGCCGACGCAATGGGTAGTGCCGGCGGGGAAGGTCTGATCAGCCCCGGCGGAGGAGGTCGCGGATCTCGGTGAGGAGTTCGACCTCGTGGCTGAGCTTCTCGGCCGCGGCCTCCTCGTTGCGCCGCCGGTACTCGTTGTACTTGTTCAGCGGGAGCACGACCAGGAAGTACAGCACGGCGGCGGTGAGCAGGAACGTGATGATCGCGCCGATGAAGGCGCCGTAGTCGAAGTCGACGTCGTTGATCGTGAACTTGCCGCCGATCTCGTTACCCCCGGTGATCACCTTGATCATCGGGTCGAGGAACGACTTGGTGAACTGGCCGACCAGGGCCGTGAAGGCCGCGCCGATCACCACCGCGACCGCGAGGTCGACGACATTGCCACGCATGATGAAGTTCTTGAAGCCCTTGAGCATCAGCACAGGGTACCGAAAACGGGAAAACTGCCCTAATCCCAGTGCGGCGGGCGATCGTCCAGCAGCCGGAAGTCGTTGGCGTCGCGGGACGGCCGGTCGCCCCACCCCCGGTCGGTGTCGTCGGAGGTCTGCTCGGGCAGGAGTGGCGCGTCGTCGTCGGAGAAGTCGACGATCCGCTCTTCGTCAGGGGTCCCCATGCATGTAAGGCTAGCGCCATGCGCACAGTGGTCATCAGTGGCGGAGGCACGGGGATCGGGCTCGCCGTCGCCCGCAGGTTCGCCAAGGCTGGCGAGCACGTCATCCTGCTCGGCCGGCGGGCGGAGGTGCTGAACCGGGCGGTGGAGGAGATCGGCTCCGGGGCCTGGTACCAGATCGATCTTTCGGATCCGGCAGCCATCGAGACGTTCGCGACCCAGCTGGACCGGGTCGATGTCCTGGTCAACAATGCCGGAGGGCTCGACAGGCGCGAGTTCGGCACCGGGCTGGCCGCGACGAGCGCCCTGTGGCACCGGGTCTTCGAGCTGAACGCGATGACGGCGATCCTGCTCACCGAGGCCCTGCTGCCGAAGGTGACCGCGCCCGGCGGCCGGCTGGTCCACATCGGATCGATCGCCGCACACCGTGGCAACGGGGCGTACGGCGCGGCGAAGGCCGCCCTGACCTCGTGGAGCGCTCACGTCGGCCGCGAGCAGGGGCCACGCGGGATCACGTCCAATGTGGTCTCCCCCGGCTTCGTCGCCGACACCGATTTCTTCGCCGGGCCGGTGAACGACCTGGAGCGCAAGATCTCCGAAACGATGGTGAAACGCCCGGGCCAGCCGGACGAGATCGCGGCCGCTGTCGAGTATCTGGCCAGCCCCGCGGCGGGATACACGACCGGTTCTGTCGTGCACGTGAATGGCGGCGCGTACGTGTCCTGGTAGAACTCCTTCATGGAGACGGGGCATGAGGTGCTGGTGGCGTTGGCTCGGCGTTACGCGTTCGGGGACATCGCCGCGCTGGTCAACGACGCTGAGGTCGGGCGGATCTGCGAGTTCGGGCAGGGGTTGCTCGAGCTCGACGCCGAGGACTTCGGCTCGCTGGAGATCAGCGAGAGGCTGAAGCAGCGGGCGCTCGAAGCCCGGATGCCGCAGTCGCCGAGGGAGCAGCCGCGCGGGGCGCTGGCCTCGCTGCGCCCTGCGTACTCGCTGCTGCTGGAGGTCATCGCCGCGCGCTGGCAGCGGCGGGAGATGGCGGCGCTGGTGGCCGCGATCCACATCGCGAGCGAGTACCTGCCGCTGCTCATTTGGGAGCCGGTGCTCGGCCACGCCGGGGACCCGGCCCGGCTGACCCACTTCCAGCACAGCCGGTTCGGCCAGCTCGACGACCGGGAGTGCCCGCACAACCGGACCGAGAAGTCCTCGGCGGCCCGGGCGCTGCGGGTCATCAGCGAGCCCCCGGCCGGCTGGCGGGCGTACCTCGACCGGCAGCACAGCAACGTCGCGCACGCCGTGGCGGTGTGCGCTGCCGAGTGCCGGGTCGTCTGCGCGGTGACGGAGCGGCTGACCAAGGAGCAGCACGAGATGCTGGCGCGCCGGTCGGCGGCGGCGCTCAAGTTCGGCGACTCGGCGGTCGTGCGGCTGCGGCACGCGGCTCCGGTCGGGCACGGTTTCGGGGTACCGTCGCCGGAGGAGGTCCTGGAGGCCTGGGCGCGGACCCGGGAGTCCCTGTCGCTGAGCGCGAACGGCAACGGTGCCGGTAAAGCGATCATGACCGAGGACGGCTTCCCGCTGCCCGGCCTGCCGAGCCTGTTCACCGCGCTCGCCGGGGTACCGATCGAGCCGGCCACGCTCCTGCGGGATGTCGCGGCCGAACTGGCCGACTGTTTGACTTTGTTGGTTGGTGATGGAAAATGAGGGCATGAACAGCAGGAGCAGGTAGTGCTCGCCCAGCAACGTCAGGCTGCCATTCTCGACCTGGTCCGCCGGCACGGCGGCGTCCGGGTCAGCGAGCTCGTCCGCGAGTTCGGCGTCTCCGACATGACGATCCGCCGTGACCTGGAGACCCTGGCCGACCGGGGGCTGCTGGCCAAGGTGCACGGCGGGGCGACGCTGATCGGCCCCGGCTCCACCGACGAGCCCGGCTTCGCCGCCAAGTCGATCCGCCAGCAGGCAGAGAAGGCCGCCATCGCCGCGCGGGCCGTCGAGCTGGTGCAGCCGGGGATGGCGCTGGCGCTGTCGGCGGGTACGACGACGGCGGCGCTGGCCGAGCGGCTGGTGGACGTGGCGGGGCTGACCGTCGTGACGAACTCGGTGCCGGTCGCCGACGCGCTGTACCGGGCGGGCCGCCCGGACCAGACCGTCGTGCTGACCGGCGGCATCCGGACGCCGTCCGACGCGCTGGCCGGCCCGTTCGCCGACGGCGCGATCCGCTCGCTGAACGTCGACCTGCTCTTCCTCGGCATCCACGGCATGAGCGCCCGCGCCGGGCTGACCACGCCGAACCTGATGGAGGCCGAGACGAACCGGCTGCTGGTCGCAGCGGCCCGCCGGGTCGTCGTCCTCGCCGACCACACGAAGTGGGAGACGGTCGGCATCGCCACCATCGCCGCCCTCGGCGAGGCCGACGTGGTGATCACCGATGCCGGCCTGCCCGCCGAGGCGCAGGCGATCCTGGCTGGCGAGGTCGGCGAGCTGGTCGTGGTGGAGCCGTGACGATTTTCAAGTCGGTGACCAAGCTGGCCGACGGCCGGGAGCTGCTCTACTTCGACGGTACGGAGACGGTGCGCGACGCCGCCGACACCCGGGACCTTCCCGCCCTGCCTCCGGCCTCCGAGCTGCGCTACGACCCGCTGCTCGACGAGTGGGTGGCCATCGCCGCGCACCGGCAGACCCGGGCCTTCCTGCCGCCGACGTCCGAGTGCCCGCTGTGCCCGTCCACCCCGGAACGGGCGACCGAGATCCCGGCGGCCAGCTACGAGGTCGCGGTCTTCGAGAACAAGTCGCCCTCGCTGAGTGACCGGGTGGCCGAGGGCATGGAGCATCCCGGGGTCGGCCGGTGCGAGGTGGTCTGCTTCACCGACCAGCACAACTCGTCGTTCACCCGGCTCGACCCCGAGCGGGTGCGGATCGTGATGGAGGCGTGGGCTGACCGCACCGCCGAGCTGTCCGCGCTGCCCGGCGTCGAGCAGGTCTTCGTCTTCGAGAACCGTGGCGAGCAGGTCGGTGTCACGCTGCACCATCCGCACGGGCAGATCTACGCCTTCCCCTTCGTCACCCCGGTGACCCGCAGGCACCTGGCCGCCGCCGAGCGGAACCCGGGCGTGCACGCCGAGGAGCTGGCCTCAGCTGTCGCTGACGACCGGGTCCTCGGGGAGAACGAGCACTGGGTCGCGTTCGTGCCGTACGCGAGCCGCTGGCCGTACGAGGTCCGCCTCCTGCCGCGCCGCCGCGTACCGGACCTGCCGGCGCTGACGGCCGAGGAGCGGGACTCCTTCGGCCCGGTGTACCTGGACGTGCTCCGCCGGCTCGACGGGCTGCACGGCCAGCCGATGCCGTACATGGCCGGCTGGCACCAGGCTCCGGTGCGGGCCGGCCGGGACCTGGCGTACCTGCATCTCCAGGTGATCACGATCCTGCGGGCGCCTGGCAAGCTCAAGTACATGGCGGGCACCGAGTCCGTCATGGGCGCGTTCATCAACGACGTGCGGCCGGAAGACGCCGCGCGGCTGCTGCGAGAGGTCGAGGTTTCGGGATGAAACTGCTGGTCACGGGCGGGGCTGGGTACATCGGCGGCGTGGTTGTCCATCAGCTGGCCGCCGCCGGGCACACCGTTGTCGTGGTCGACGACCTGTCGAGCGGGCACGCTGACGTGCTGCCGGAGGGCGTCGAGTTCCACAAGCTCGACGTGCGGGACGTGGCGTCGGTGCTGACCCCGGAGGCCGGGTTCGACGGCGTCCTGCACTTCGCGGCGAAGATCGAGGTCGGCGAGTCCGTCCTGTACCCGGAGCGGTTCTGGGCGAACAACATCGGCGGCACGATGGCGCTGCTGGACGCGGTGCGGGCCGCCAGGGTGCCCCGGCTGATCTTCTCGTCGACCGGCTCGCTGTACGTCGCCAGCGACAAGCCGTCCACCGAAGAGACGCCCGTGCTGCCGATGAACCCTTACGCGCTCACCAAGTACACAGTGGACAAGATGCTGGAGGGTGAGGCGCGTGCCCACGGTCTCGGCGCCGTCAGCCTGCGCTACTTCAACGCGGCCGGCGCTTCCGGCAGTCTCGGTGAGCGGCACGACCCCGAGAGCCACCTGATCCCGATCGTGCTCCAGGTCGCGGCGGGCAAGCGCGAGAACCTCGCCCTGTACGGCGACGACTACGACACCCCCGACGGCACCTGCGTCCGCGACTACATCCACGTCGAGGACCTGGCCCGCGCGCACATGCTCGCGCTGGAGACGATCAAGCCGGGCCGCCACGAGGTGTACAACCTGGGCAACGGCAACGGTTTCAGCAACCTGGAGGTCATCGAGGCCGTCCGCGCGGTCACCGGGCACCCGGTGCCGGTGGTCCTCCAGCCGCGCCGCCCCGGCGACGTCGTCATCGGCATCGCTTCCTCGGAGAAGGCCCGCCGCGAGCTGGGCTGGGAGCCGCAGCGGCCGGATCTGCACGACATCATCCGCAGCGCGTGGGAGTTCTACAGTGCGCGTCTCAGCGGCTAGAAGCGTCACGGCCAGCGCGCCAGGCCGGGTCAACCTGATCGGGGAGCACACCGACTACAACGGCGGCTTCGTGCTCCCCTTCGCCCTTCCCCAGCGCACGACGGTCACGCTGACCCCGGCTGACCGCTGGTCGGTCACGTCCCACGAGACGGTCACCGCCGGCGCCCTGGAGCCGACCGGCACGTGGGCCGACTACGTCCTGGGCGTCGCGTGGGCGCTGAACGAGGCCGGGCACGAGATCGGGCCGTTCGCGGCGGAGGTCTCCTCCGACGTACCGCTCGGCTCGGGCCTGTCGTCCTCCGCCGCTCTCGAATGCGCCACGCTCACCGCCGCGATCGAGCTGGCCGGCCTCGGCATCCCGCTCGGCGCGCGTCCAGCACTGGCCCAGCGCGCCGAGAACGCCTTCGTCGGCGTGCCCTGCGGCATCATGGACCAGTCGGCCTCCATCCTCGCCCAGCCCGGCCACGCGCTGCTGCTCGACTGCGCCTCGCTGGAGACCGAGCACATCCCCTTCGGCGGCACGGTGCTGGTCATCGACACCAAGGCCCCGCACCGGCTCGTCGACGGCGAGTACGCCGCGCGCCGTTCGGCCTGCGAGGCCGCCGCTTCGGCCCTGGGAGTGCCCTCACTCCGGCAGGCTGCCGGCCTTTCAGAGCTCGATGGTGTACTCCTCCGGAGAGCGCGCCACGTCACGACCGAGAACGATCGCGTACTCGCCGTCGCGGAGCTGCTGCGCGCCGGCCAGGTCCGGGAGATCGGCCCGCTGATGACGGACTCGCACATGTCGCTCCGGTACGACTTCGAGGTCACAGTCCCCGAGCTGGACATCGCCGTCACGGCGGCCCTGGAGGGCGGCGCGTACGGCGCGCGCATGACCGGCGGCGGCTTCGGCGGCTGCGTCATCGCCCTCGTCGAACCCCGCGACGTGGCCAACGTGGCGGAGTCCGTCGAGAACGCCTTCGCCCGCGCGGGCTTCACTGCCCCGGTGTCCTTCGTGGCCACCCCTTCAGGCGGAGCGGCGCTCGTCTGACAGCGTCGCTAGACGAGCGCCAGTACCCGGGACAGACCCCGCTCGGCCAGCGACGGCACGGGCGGCAGGATCAGCGCGGCGATCCCGGCCGCCACCGAGCCCGCGTCGCCCGCCGGGTGGTCACCGATCATGAGGGTGCTGGCCGGATCGGCGTCGAGGGCCTTCAGCGCGGCCTCCCAGATCGGCAGGTCCGGCTTCACGTGTCCCACCTCGTACGAGATCACGTACGCGTCGACGTAACGGTCGAGGCCGTGCTCGACGCAGGCCGGCCGGATGTCCACGCCGGCGTTGCTGACCACGCCGATCCGCACACCCCGGTCGTGGAGGGCACGGAGGGTGGGCTCGGCGTCCGGGTACGGGCGCAGGGCGCTGAGGTGCGTGGCGTACAGCGCGGCGGCGAACACCTCGTCGACCCCGGCCACCTGGGCCATGAGCGCGGGAATGGACTCCCGGTACACCTCGGGGTCCAGATCGCGGCGGCGGTGGTACGGATCCGTGGCCGTCGCCCGGCACAGGTCCGCGTACTCGGTGGCGATCCGCTCCGGCTCCCCCGGCGCGACCGGACGGCCGACCACCGCTGCGGCCTCGCGGACCCACAACTCCGCGTCCTGGCCGAACAGCGTCCAGGCGAAGTCGAACAGGACAGTGGTGATCGGCTGCGACATGGCGGCAACCGTAACCGATCATGAACGTTCGTGTCAGGGCAGCAGGACGCCAGGCAGCTTCCGCTCGCGCAGCTGGCTGAGCACGGCCGGCGTCAGCAGCGCTCCGCTGAGGTCCAGCTTGCTGTTTTCCTCGGCCCGGAGTTCGACCTGGCCAACACGAGCGGCGTGGAAGGTGGCCTGTCCGCCGTCGAACCGGGCTCCCGCGAAACTCAACGCGCCTGAGTTCAGAACCGCACGGCTGAAATCCAGCGGACCACGGATCTGGCTGTCTTCGAACGAAAGCCTCGCGCCCTGCAGCCGCGTACTGGTGAACAACACTTCTCCCACCGTCGAGCGGAGAAACTCAACTCTGCCGCCCATCAACCGTGCGTCGAAGAAGTCGATCTGCGTCTCAAGAACACACTCCCGGAAGACGAGGCGGCCGTCCTCCAGGTTCAGTGCCTTCAGATCCAGGCGAGCGTGAACGTCTGTGCAGCGATTGAAGAACAGGCCGCCCTGCTCGGTGATGACGATCCTGGACAGCCGCATTTCCGTACCGTGGACAGCGGCCTGGTCGAAGTCGAGCATCCCGGTGATAGTGGCATGCTCCAAGTTCAGCTTCCCACCCTCGAACTCCGTACGCCGGAAAGCCACCAGCGACTCGATTCGGGCATGTTCCCAGCGCAGCTCACCACCACTGAGGTTGGCATCAGTGAAGTCGAGCGTCCCCTCCAGGACTTTGGTCAGAGAAAAGTCCACCACGCCGCTGTCGAACTCCGAACCCTGGAACCACACCTCACTTCCGGAGAACGTGGCTTCCAGGAAACTCACCCGCGCCCCTGTGAACCGGGTCCGGGTGAAGTCCACGACCCCGGCCACGAAGCGGCAGGCCCGGAAGGTGACATCGCCAGCGGAGAACTCCGCTCCCGAGAAGTCTCCGCCGTCGAAGGTCGCGCCCGTGAAGTTCAGGTCGTGGCCCTGCCACGACACCTTCGCGTCCGGGCGGAGCCGGTCGCGGAGAATCCGGATCACCGTGTACCGGACCTGGCGTTCCGCTCTGGCTTTGTCTTGTTCTTCGCCTTCGCCGTCCGGGGTCGTGTACGGCAGGCGCAGGTACGCGCAGAGGACTTCGATGCAGGTCTGGCGGCCGTGGGTCCAGTCGTCGGCGAGGCCGGCCATCGCGTACACGCCGGAGAGGCGGATGGCGGCCTTGTCGGAGCCGAGCTGCTCGGCTGCCTTGGCGAAGCGTTCGTTGAACAGGCGGACCACGTCGCGCTCGGCCGCGAGCGCCGCCCGGGCGTCGGCGATGTCGGCCAGCAGTTTCGCCGCGTGGCTGCGTTCGTCGGCGGCTTCGGCGATGCGCTGCTTGCGGTACAGCATGACGAGCCCTACGACGCCCCCGATGCCGCCGACGACCGCGAAGACCAGCTTGAGCAGCTCGAACAGTGTCGCGGACGTGAACTCGCTGTCGCGGCGCAGCGAGGGGAACCCACCGGCGGCCCAGGCGGCGGCCGACAGCAGCACGATCAGGCCGACTCCGGTGCCGACGCCGATCGCGATCGCGTGCCGGATGCTGAGCATGCGCAGCTCGCCCGGTTCCTTTGTGGACATGTGAAGGTTGATAGCACAAAAAGGCCCCCGCCGGAGCGGGGGCCTTTTCAGGGAATGCTTAGGCGGCGAGCTTCTTCGCCAGGTTGGTCGCCAGGGCGTCCAGGAACTCGTCCGTGCTCAGCCACGGGGCGTCCTTGGAGATCAGGAGCGCGAGGTCCTTGGTCATCTGGCCACCCTCGACGGTCTCGACGCAGACCTGCTCGAGGGTCTTGGCGAACTCGGTGACCTCGGGGGTGCCGTCCAGCTTGCCCCGGTGGGCCAGGCCCTGGGTCCAGGCGTAGATCGACGCGATCGGGTTGGTCGAGGTCTTCTCGCCGCGCTGGTGGGCGCGGTAGTGCCGGGTGACGGTGCCGTGGGCAGCCTCGGCCTCGACGGTCTTGCCGTCGGGCGAGAGCAGCACGGAGGTCATCAGGCCGAGCGAGCCGAAGCCCTGGGCCACGGTGTCGGACTGGACGTCACCGTCGTAGTTCTTGCAGGCCCAGACGTAGCCACCCTCCCACTTGAGCGCTGCGGCGACCATGTCGTCGATCAGCCGGTGCTCGTAGGTCAGGCCGGCCGCGTCGAAGTCCGCCTTGAACTCGGCGTCGAAGACCTCCTGGAACAGGTCCTTGAACCGGCCGTCGTAGGCCTTCAGGATCGTGTTCTTGGTCGACAGGTAGACCGGGTAGTTGCGGGCCAGGCCGTAGGAGAACGAGGCGCGCGCGAAGTCGCGGATCGACTCGTCGTAGTTGTACATGCCCATCGCGATGCCGCCGCCCGGGTAGTCGGCGACGACGTGCTCGATCGGCTCGCCGCCGTCGGCGGGCTGGAAGGTCAGGGTCAGCTTGCCCGGGCCGGGCACGACGAAGTCGGTGGCCTTGTACTGGTCGCCGTGGGCGTGACGGCCGATGATGATCGGCTTGGTCCAGCCGGGGACGAGCCGCGGCACGTTGCTCATGATGATCGGCTCACGGAAGACGACGCCGCCGAGGATGTTACGGATCGTCCCGTTCGGGGACCGCCACATCTTCTTCAGGCCGAACTCCTCGACCCGCGCCTCGTCCGGGGTGATCGTGGCGCACTTGACGCCGACGCCGTGCCGCTTGATGGCGTTGGCGGCGTCGATCGTGACCTGGTCGTCGGTGGCGTCACGGTGCTCGATGCCGAGGTCGTAGTAGTCCAGCTCCACGTCGAGGTAGGGCAGGATCAGGGTGTCCTTGATCTTCTGCCAGATGATCCGGGTCATCTCGTCGCCGTCGAGCTCGACGACCGGGTTCTTTACCTTGATCTTCGCCATCGTCGGCGCACTCCTCGTCTATGGGTGACCTCTAACAGTACGAGCGTACTGGCATCGGTCAGGCCGTGGCAGGCGGGGTGACGGATGGCACTGCCGCCCGCCGGGTGAATCCGAGCGCCAGGCCGGCCCCCGCCACGCTGAGCAGGGCCACAGCGATGCCGACCCCGGTACCGGCGGCGTTCGCCAGCGGGGCGCCAGCGCTCGCGCCGACGAAGAGCATCGCGGTGAAGACCGAGACGGCCGTGCCACGGATCTCCGGTACCCGGGCGCCGATCGCCTCGACGAGGGCCGGGGACGCCGTGCCGATCGCGAAGACGAAGCCGGCGATCACGATCCCGGTCACCACCACGCCGGGCTGGACGACGGCCAGGTAGATCGCGAGGACGGCGGCGACGAGCATCAGGTACGCGTACCGGCGGACGGCAGGGATGCGGCCCAGCCACCTCGCGGCGAACGGGATGGCGACGACGGCTGGCAGGACTCCGGCCCGGAGCGCGGACAGCTCTCCGGAGGAGAAGTCGCCGGACAGCTGGAAGGCCGTGAAGATCGCGACGAAGCCGGCGAGCGGGGCGAGCGCCGCCAGGTAGAGCAGGACCAGCCGCCGGTCGCGGGCCAGCCGGCCGAGCGCGGCGATCGGCGAGGGCAGCGCCGACCGCTCCGCCGGGTCGGGCTGGAGGACGAGGCGGACGATGCCGGCCGCGATGACCAGCGCGATACCGCCGGCCACGAACGCCGCCCGCCAGTGGGCCGCGAGAGCCTGCCCGCCGAGCTGGGCCAGGCTGGCCGAGGCCATGAACGACGAGGTCAGGGAGGCGATCGCGATACCGCGGCGGTGCGGGACGATCCGCTCGCCGAGGTACGCGAGCGCGGCGGGGGCGAAGGAGGCTGTCGCGAAGCCCTGGAGGATGCGCAGCGGGTACGCCAGCTCGAGGCTGGAGGCTGTCGCGACCAGGAGCGTGGTGAGCGCGGTACCGAGCAGGCCGTAGACCATCACGCGGCGGCGGCCGATCCGGTCGGACAGCGGGCCGAAGACGAGGAACCCGGCGGCGTACGCGAGCCCGAAGGCCGTGATGGTGCCCATCACGGCGCCGGGTTGGCTCCCCCAGTCGGCCGCCATGGCCGGGGCTAGCGGGATGGCCAGGTAGAGCTGGCCGGTGGCGAACATGCCGGAGGCGATGAGGGCGGCGAGGGTCCGGCCGAACGGGACGTTGATCATGGGAGTGACCGTAGCCAACCAACTAGTTGGTTGGCAATAGGCTAGGATGTGACCCATGCCGCGCCCCGCCACCACAGACACCCGCAAGCGACTGCTCGCCGCCGCCCGGGCCGAGTTCTCCGAGCACGGCCTCGCCGGAGCCCGCGTCGACCGGATCGCGGCGGCCGCCGGTTGCAACAAGGAGCGGATCTACGCCAACTTCGGCAGCAAGGACGGGCTCTACGAGGTGGTGTTCGCCGACTGCGTCACCGAGATCAGGGCCGCGACCCCGCACGACGCCTCCGACCCCGGTGCGTACGTCGGCAAGATCTTCGACTTCCACGCCCGGCACCCGCACCTGATCCGGATGCTCGTCTGGGAGGGGCTCCAGTGCACGCCGGACACCGTCCCCGACGCCGCCGAGCGCCGCGCGATGTACCAGGAACGGATGGAGACCCTCGCCGCCGCGCTCGGCATCCCGCCGGGCCCGGAGGCCTCCCGGCTGCTCTTCGTCCTCTTCGGACTGGCCGGCTGGCCGCACGCGATGCCGGTCATGGGCAGCCTGATCACGAACGGCGAGTCCAGCACGGAGGAGGGGCGGCTGGCCCTGCGGGACTTCATCGCAGACTTCACCCGGAAGGCCCTGCGGCAGAACACGGACACGGTGTCAGGGAACGTGTCAGGGCTGTGACAGGGCGGTGAAAGGCTGGACGCTGAGAGTAGGCGCATGACTTACACCAGCGCCACCTCAGCCCAGCTCACTCCTCCGGTCGGCGAGTTCCAGGAGGTCGGCGGCCGGCGGCTCTTCGTGCACCGGTCGGGCAGCGGCGGGCCGGTCGTCGTGTTCCTGCCCGGTGCCAGCGCGATCGGCCTGGACTACTACGGGCTCCAGCAGGAGGTCGCGGAGTTCGCCACGGCCGTGGTGTACGACCGCAGCGGCACCGGGTACAGCGACGAGGTCCCGCTGCCGCGTACTGCCGAGGCGGTGGCCACGGAGCTGCGCGAGCTGCTGGAGGCCCAGGGCGTTCCGGGGCCGTACGTGCTGGTGCCGCACTCGCTCGGCGGGGCGTACGCCCACCGGTTCGCGCAGCTGTACCCGCAGGACGTGGCCGGGTTCGTCTGGCTGGACGCCTTCCACCACGACTGGGACGACTACGTGCCGGCCGGCAACAGCCTGGCGGCGAGCGAGGCCATCGCACCCACCCGCGAACAGCTCGAAGGGGCCCTGCCGTTCATCCGCACGATGGTCAGCCTGGCGCTCGTGGACTTCCCCGAGGACGTACGTGAGGCCGTGACCGAGTACCACGTGAGCGACAGGTGGATCAGTGCCGGCATCGCCGAGCGCACCGGCCTGGACGTCCTCGCGGCGGAGCTGAAGGCCGGTCCTGCCCTGCCCGACGTCCCGCTGATCACGGTCACCCCGCTCGCCGTCGACCCCAACCAGCAGGCGCTGATGCCGGAAGAGCAGCTCCAGGCCCTGCACGACGGCAAGACCCGCCAGGCTGCGGACATGGCGGCTTCCGTCACCCACGGCGAGCACCGCGTCCTCACCGACACCGACCACAGCCGGCTGATCTTCGAGCGGGCCGACGTCGTGGTCCAGGCGATCCGCGACGTGTGCGAGCGGGCCGCGCGGAGCTGAGCGGCCGGGCACACCCGCCACGCCCGGCGAGCGGGCCACTCGGGTGAACAGGAAGGAGGCCGGAGACCGCTGACTCGGGGGCGGGTGCAGCGGACGGCACCACGGCGGCGGGTTCGCCGGACTGCCGGCGGGCGGCGGGTGGTGGCAGCGGGTACAAAGTAATGATCTTGATCTGACAGCGAACGGCCCCGGGAGCGGACTCCCGGGGCCGTTGTCAGGCGTGCTTAGAGGCTGGCGACGTCCGCCTGCTTGGCGCGGACGGCCTCGGAGGCGGCCTTGAGGTCGGCGACCTCGGCGTCGGTCAGCTTGGTCTCGACGACCTTGCGGACGCCGGCGGCGCCGATCTCGGCCTCGACACCGAGGTAGACACCCTCGATGCCGTACTCGCCGTCGACCCACGCGCAGACCGGCATGACCGCGCCGGAGTCCTCGGCGACGGCCTTGGCCATGCGGGCGGCAGCCGCCGACGGGGCGTAGTAGGCCGAACCGGTCTTGAGCAGCGCCACGACCTCGGCGCCACCGTTACGGGTCCGGACGACCAGCTCCTCGATCTTGTCAGCCGGGAGCAGCTCCGAGAGCGGCTTGCCGTCGACGGTGCAGTGCGAGGGCACCGGCACCATCGTGTCGCCGTGCGAGCCGAGCGTCAGGGTCTTGACCGAAGCGACCGGGACCTTCAGCTCCTCGGCCACGAAGTGCGTGAACCGGGCGGTGTCCAGCATGCCGGCCTGGCCGAGCACCCGGTTCTTCGGGAACTGGCTGGCGATCTGGGCCAGGGCGGTCATCTCGTCCAGCGGGTTGGACACGACGATGATCACGGCCTCGGGGGCGTGCTTGGCGACGTTCTCCGCCACGCTCCGCACGATCTTGGCGTTGACCTCGATCAGGTCCATCCGGCTCATGCCGGGCTTGCGGGGCAGGCCAGCGGTGATCACGACGATGTCGGAACCAGAGATGGCCTCGTAGCCCTCGCCGTTCGGGCCGGTGGTCTGGCCGACGACCTTGGTCTCGAAGCCCTCGATCGACCGGGACTGGTTGAGGTCGAGAGCCAGGCCCTCGGGCTTGCCCTCGACGATGTCGGTCAGGACGACCGTGTCGAAGATGTTGTACTCAGCGAGTCGCTGTGCGGTCGTGGACCCGTAGAAACCGGCGCCGACGACGGTGACCTTTTTACCCATAGCT
The DNA here is from genome assembly GCF_000379825.1 of Longispora albida DSM 44784. Classification (GTDB taxonomy): domain Bacteria; phylum Actinomycetota; class Actinomycetes; order Mycobacteriales; family Micromonosporaceae; genus Longispora; species Longispora albida. Next base: position 516,443 of record NZ_KB903813.1, on the reverse strand, counting down.
TCGGACGGTATCAGCAGTAGCCAGCCACCGGTTCGCCCGTGCCCGTCCACAGATAAACATCACTCACCCATGTACCGTCGGCGAGCTTGTCCCACATGCTGCTGCGGTACCCGTCGCGGCCGGCGTGCTCGGTGCCCGGCGCGGAGCACACGATGTCCACGGTCTCCCCGTCGGCGACGGTGCCGGCCACCGGGTTGCTGGTACCAGGCCCGGAGCGGCGGTTGAGCGCCGTGCCGCCGTCGGTGTCCACGATGCCCTGCCTGGGGCCGAGCACGCCGTGGTTCTGGATGGTCTGGCCGGCGTCCCTGCGGGTCGAGCCGTGCAGGGCGTAGCCGTCGTAGTCTGAGCCCGACGCGCGGATCACCCACTTGCCGAACGCGTAGTGGTCGATGGGCGTGTACGCGCCGTCGCGGCGGAGCGCGAAATGGACGTGTTTCCCGGAACTACGGCCCCCGCACGAGACGTCGTTGCCGATGTTGCCGAGAAAATCGCCCTCTGCGAGCGCCTTGCCGTCCGCCGCGATGTTTCCTTCGAGGTGGTAGTAGTCGGTGGAGAAACCGTTGTCGTGGACGACGCGCAGCCAGCCCTTCCCCGAGTTGCACATCGTGTAGGCCAGCCCGCCGCGCGCGGCGAGTACCCTGCCGTCGCCGCCGGCCAGGTCGATCGAGCTGCGCGGACCGCCGGCCATCGTGTGCGGGCCGCCCGTCAGGTACCAGGACTGGCCGAGGGCGAAGGGCAGGCGCATCCCGGTGCGGTAGTCGGGTGCCGAGCGGCTCGTGAACACTCGTTTCTCGTCGTCCGAAAGGGACGGCACCTTCGTTGCGAGTTTCGCGAAGTCGGGGTCGCCTTCGAGTGCCGTCCGGCCGTCCGAATAGAGGAAGAGCCAGCCTTGCGGGAGTTCCGTACCGCCGGGGACGACCGCAGTGCCGAATGCGCCCGAGTCGCTGTCGCCGCGCCGCACGGACACCTTCACCGGATGCGTCTTCTCGAGCCGGAGTTTCGCGCGGACCTGCCGGGACACGCTCTCTTCGACGGCGGGTCCGGCGGCGGGGGCCGGGGCGGCGTGCGCGGGAACGCCCAGGGTGCCGGTGAGGATCAGTAACGTCGCAAAAGCCATACGTCTCCGCATCGTCAGATCATGGACAATCCCGGCGAGTCGCCCCGGGATCGCGCCCGGCGTGTCGGGTTCCGATGCGCCGACATGAGCAAATCTGATCGAACCTGTTGACTTGTGAGCTAGAACACGCTCAGACTCGACTCACTCTGACACGCCCGGACACAGGAGCCCTTCGATGCGCGGTCATCCCCTCATGGCAGCCGCACTAGCCTGCGGCGCGCTCTCCGTCCCCCTGCTGGCCTCTCCCGCCCAGGCCGGTACGCCGGTCACGATCTCCTCCGGCGCGCTGTCGGTGCGCGTGGACAGCGATTTCCCCCGGGTCATCGACTACACCCATCGCGGTACCGGCAATGTGCTGTACGGCAACGAGGACGCACTCAGCCAGGTCACCATCAACGGCGCTACGCAGACGCCGGCGGTCACAAGCACGACGGCGGCCGACCGGGTCGACTACACGCTCACGCTGAGCGGCGGCGCGGCCATCCACGCGCGGATCTCCGTCGCGGATTCCACTGTGGAGTTCCGGGTCACCTCGATCACCGACCCGAACGCCGCCATCAGGACGATCGCGATCCCGGGCCACAATCTCGTTTCCGTGCGCAGTACGCAGGGCGGGACCGCGCTGGCCACGACGCGCATGCACACCGCGACGACCGGCACGGGCGACACGTTCACCTCGCTCACGGCCAGCACTGCGGCTGACTCCGCACCGCAGGGCCAGATGTACGCGATCGTGAACACCGGCCAGCTCGCCGCGTCGATCGCCACGAACTCCTACTACGACACGCCGTCGGGGGCCACGGCGAACGAGAACGCGCGCATCTACAAGCAGGTCGTGAGCAAGTCCGGGTACCGGCGGGCCGGCCTGTGGAGCGGCGACTGGCTCTACCGCCCGTCCGGCGCGCCGGCCACCGAGCCGCTGCCGTTCGCGAAGGTCGTCGTCACCCCGGACCGCAACGGCGACGCGGTCACCGACTGGCAGGACGGGGCGATCGCCTTCCGGGACATCATGACGAACCCGCTCGGCTGGGAGGAGACGAAGGACCGGGTCGTGCAGCGCATCCCGTTCAACTTCGCCTCGCAGGCCACGCACCCGTTCCTCCAGACGCTCGACGAGACGAAGCGGGTCTCGCTGGCCACGGACGGGCTCGGGCAGTTCGTGCTGCTCAAGGGGTACGGGTCGGAGGGGCACGACTCCGCGCACCCCGACTACGGCTTCGTCGGGCCGAGGCAGGGCGGTGCCGGCGACCTGCGGACGCTGACCACGGCCGGGGCGCAGTACAACGCGGACTTCGGCGTGCACGTCAACGCTCAGGAGTCGTACCCGGTCGCCAGCTCGTTCTCCGAGTCCCTTGTGGACGTCAATGCCAAGGGCTGGAACTGGCTCGACCAGTCGTACGTCATCCGGCACCGCGACGACGCCAACTCCGGTAACCGGCTGGCCCGGCTCCAGGAGCTGAAGACCGCCGCGCCCGACCTGAAGTTCCTGTACGTGGACGTCTGGTACCGGGACGGCTGGGAGACGCGGAAACTCGCGCGGGAGATCAACGGGCTGGGGTACCAGGTCGCCACCGAGTTCCCCGACAAGTTCGAGGAGAACACCCTGTGGAACCACTGGGCCACCGACGTGAACTACGGCGGCTCCGACTACAAGGGCATCAACTCGCAGATCACGCGGTTCATCCGTAACCACCAGCGCGACGACTGGATCGCGCGGGACCCGATGCTGGGCGGGGCTGAGATCGAGGCGTACGAGGGCTGGCAGGGGAAGAACAACTTCGGCAGCTTCCTCAACACCACGTTCGGCACGGATCTGCCGACCAAGTACCTCCAGGGTTTCACCATCCAGAAGTGGGCGGCGAACCGGATCGACCTGTCCTCCGGCGTCTCCGTGACCATGTCCGGCAGCAAGCGGACGATCAGCAAGGACGGCCACCCGGTCCTCGACGGCAAGAACTACCTGCTGCCGTGGAGCCAGGCCGCCGAGACCAAGCTCTACCACTGGAACGACCAGGGCGGCACGACCACCTGGTCACTGCCGTCCTCCTGGGCCGGATCGTCCACTGTGAAGCTCTACCGGCTCACCGACCAGGGCCGCGTCCTCGTCTCGGATCTCGCGGTCACAGGTGGCCAGGTTTCGATCACCGCGACCGCCAGGACCGCGTACGTCGTCTACCCGACCACCGCTCCGGCCGTGGCTGACGTGAAGTGGGGCGAGGGCCAGCCGCTCAAGGACCCGCGTTTCTACTCCGGCAACCTGAACAACTGGACGGTCAGCGGCTCCGCCTCCGTGGTCCGTAACTCCCTCGGCCAGAGCGAGCTGTCGTTCGGTTCCGGCGCGGGCTCGGTTTCGCAGCCGCTGACCGGGCTCCCGGCCGGCAGCTACTCGGCCTCGGTCAACGTGAAGACCGCTGGCGGCCGGAAGGCCACTCTGGACGTTGGCGGCACTTCCGCCTACACGACCTCTTCCACTTTCACGAACAACATCGGTGGCGACGAGAAATACGGCTCCACCATGCAGAAAATGCAGGTCTTCTTCGATGTACCCGCCGGAGGAAGCCCCACCCTCACCCTCTCCGCCGCAGCGGGCACCAGCGCCGTGCTGTTCGACGACGTGCGCGTCTTCGCCGGCGCCCGGACGGCTCAGGGCACCCACCACCTCGTCGAGGACTTCGAGAACACGACCGGCGGCTGGGGACCCTTCGCCGGCGGCCCGGGCCACGACAAGGACCCGCGCAGCCACATCGCCCAGAAGCACGCCCCGTACACGCAGGCCGGCTGGAACGGCAAGCCGATCGACGACGTGATCGGGGGCAGCAACTCGCTCAAGACGCACGAGGAGTCGGCAGGCCTGGTGTACCGGACGCTGCCGCAGACAGTGCGGTTCACGCCGGGGCGGAAGTACTCGGTGAGCCTGAAGTTCGAGCAGGCGTACGCCGGGGACTACGCCTTCGTCGTCGGCGACGGTTCGTCCACTGTGTCCACGACGAACTTCGCGCAGGCACGTACGCCTCAGTCCTTCGCCCTGACCTTCGACGCGTCGTCTACCGGCGAGTCGTGGATCGGGGTGAGCCGGGTCAGCAACACCTCCGGACAGGACCGCGACCTGGTCATCGACGACCTCGTGATCGACGACGCCGGCCCGGGCGGCGGTGGCGGCTCGAACCGGCTCAACCAGGCGCTTATGTCCGTCAAGTACTGCGACAGCCAGGAACTCTCCGGCGAGAACGCGCCGTGCGCGAACGTCCTCGACGGCAACTCGTCGACGATCTGGCACACCCAGTGGTCGGGCACGACCGCGCCGATGCCCCACGAGATCCAGCTTGACCTCGGCGGCACGTACTCCGTGAGCAACCTCTACTACCTCCCCCGCCAGACCCAGTCCAACGGCCGCATCGCGAACTACGAGGTGTACGTGTCGGCGGACGGGACGAACTGGGGAACGGCGGTCGCGACCGGCACCTTCCCGAACGCGGCAGCCGAGCAGACCGTCTCCTTCACCGCGAAGAGCGGGCGTTACGTGCGGCTCCGCGCGCTGAGCGAGGTCGGCGGCAACGCGTGGACCTCCGTCGCCGAGCTGAACGTCGGCGTGGCCGCCGCCTCCCGGATCAGCCAGTCCTCGATGTCGGTGGTGTCGGTCGACAGCGCAGACACGGCAACCAGTGGCGGGGGCGCGAACGTTCTCGACGGCGACACCGCGACCCTGTGGCACACCGCGTGGTCGCAGGTCGACCCGGACACCCCACCGCCGCACGAGATCGTTCTCGACCTCGGCCGGTCCTACGCCGTGAGCTGCCTGTACTACCTGCCCCGGCAGACCGGCACCAACGGCCGCATCGCGAACTACGAGGTGTACGTGTCGGCCGACGGCACCAACTGGGGCACGGCCGCCGCGACGGGTACGTGGACCAACGCGGCGACCGAGCAGTCGGCGTGCGTGACCGGAAGGACCGGCCGGTACGTGAAGCTGCGCACGCTGACCGAAGTCAACGGCGGGGCGTGGACCTCGGTAGCGGAACTGAACGTCTCCGGTACCTGATCGCTGTGAGAAGAGGCCCCCGGACGGGGGCCTCTTCTCGTCACATCCGTTCCGCTGTCTCCACCACGTTCGCGAGGAGCATCGCGCGGGTCATCGGGCCGATCCCGCCGGGCATCGGGGCCAGCCAGCCGGCCACCTCGCTGACCTCGGGGGCGACGTCACCGGTGTACCGGCCCTTGCCGTCCTCGCCGACCACCCGGGTGATGCCCACGTCCACGACCACGGCACCCGGCCGGACCATGTCCGCCGTGAGCAGCCCCGGAACGCCGGCCGCGACGATCACGATGTCGGCGGCGCGGGTGTGGGCTGCCAGGTCACGGGTACCGGTGTGGCACAGGGTGACCGTCGCGTTCTCCGAGCGCCGGGTCAGCAGCAGGCCGAGCGGGCGGCCCACCGTCGTACCCCGGCCGACCACCGTCACCTCGGCGCCCCGCAGCCCGATGCCGTAGCGGGTGAGCAGCTCCACGATCCCGCGCGGCGTACACGGCAGCGGGGCCTCGAAGCCGAGCACGAGCCGGCCCAGGTTGACCGGGTGCAGCCCGTCGGCGTCCTTGCCCGGGTCGATCAGCTCCAGGATCGCCTGGGTGTCCACCTGGGACGGCAGCGGCAGCTGCACGATGTACCCGTGGCAGGCCGGGTCGGCGTTCAGCTCCGCGACCACCGCGGCCACCTGCTCCTGGCTGGCGTCGGCCGGCAGCTCGCGGGCGATCGAGGCGATGCCCACCTCGGCACAGTCCCGGTGCTTGCCAGCCACGTACGCGTGCGAACCCGGATCGTCGCCGACCAGGATCGTGCCGAGGCCGGGCACGATGCCCCGCTCGGCCAGTTTCGCCACCCGCTGCCGCAGCTCTTCCTTGATCGCCGCCGCCGTGGCCTTGCCGTCGAGAGTCTTCGCCGTCACAGCGCTGATTGTTCCACGCTGGGCGGTTGCGGCCTCACAGCCGGTACCAGAAAAACATGATCTTGATCTTGGTCTGGGCCGGCGGGGGAAAGTCCTGGTCAGAGGCCTGTGGATTACGGTGATATGTGGCAAATCATGCCTTAGTGATTGAGGGGGCCATGCGCGCACGCAGAATTGCCGCGCTGGCCGTCGTGCCCGTCCTCGCCACGGTGGCGCTGGCGGCGTGCGGCGGCTCGGGGGGCGGCAGCAGTGATGGCAAGATCAGTATCGGGATCGGCGAGCCGAAGCACATCGTGCCGACGAACGCGAACGACACCCCGGGCGGCCAGGTGGTCGAGGCGCTGTTCACGAACCTGGTGGTCTTCGACAAGGCCAACAAGCCGGTCAACGCGGCGGCCGAGGACATCACCACCAGCGACAGCAAGGTCTGGACGATCAAGCTGAAGAGCGGCTGGACCTTCCACGACGGCACGCCGGTGACAGCCCAGGACTACATCGACACCTGGAACTACGGCGCATACGCCCCCAACGCGCAGGAGAACAACAGCTTCTTCGAGGGCATCGAGGGCTACGCGGCACTCCAGGGCGCGACCCCGGCCGCCAAGGAGCTGACCGGGCTGAAGAAGGTGGACGACACGACGTTCACCGTCACGCTCGACGCGCCGTACGCCGAGTACCGGGCGAAGCTCGGCTACAGCACCTTCGTGCCGATGCCGAAGGCCGCCTTCGCCGACATGAACAAGTACAAGGAGGCGCCGGTCGGCCAGGGACCGTTCAAGATGGACGGCACCTGGGAGCACGACAAGAAGATCACCGTCTCGGCATACGACGGGTACAAGGGCGAGAAGCCCAAGGTCAAGGGCATCGAGTTCCGGGTGTACCAGCAGCCGACGGCCGAGTACGCCGACCTGCAGGCCAACAACGTCGACGTCATGACGACCATCCCGACCGAGAGCCTCGGGTCGGCGAAGAAGGACCTGGGCGACCGGTTCAAGAACAGCCCGTCCTCGTCCTTCACGTTCCTCGCGCTGCCGCTGTACAACGACAAGTTCAAGAACCCCGAGGTGCGGCGGGCGATCTCCAAGGCGATCGACCGCGAGGAGATCACGAAGACGATCTTCAAGGACTCGCGCTCGCCAGCGTACGCCTTCGTCTCCCCCGTCGTGGCCGGCTACCGGGCCGACTCGTGCGGCGACGGCTGCAAGTACGACCCGGCCAAGGCCAAGGAGCTGCTGACCGCGGCGGGCGGCCTGCCAGGCGGGCAGCTCCTGATCACGTACAACGTGGACGGCGGGCACAAGGAGTGGGTCGACGCCATCTGCAACCAGCTCATCAAGAACCTGGGCGTCGGCTGCGTCGGTGCCGGTGAGCCGAAGTTCGCCGACCTGCGGACCAAGGCGAAGGCCAAGACGGACATCGGGGCCTTCCGGCTCGGCTGGGCGATGGACTACCCGTCGATGGAGAACTACCTGACGCCGGTCTACACCACGAACGGGTCGTCGAACTACTACGGCTACGCCAACACCACGTTCGACCAGACGGTCGCAGCGGGTAACCGGGAGCCGACCGCCGACGCGGCGATCAAGAAGTACCAGGAGGCCGAGGACATGCTCGCCAAGGACCTCCCGGTGGCTCCGCTCTTCTTCGGGCAGAACGTCTACGGTTACTCGACGAAGGTGAAGAACGTGGAGATCAACCCGTTCACCCGAGTGGACCTCATCAAGATCGAAACGGCTTAGAGCCTGGTAGACCAATGGATGAGCGGGGGATCCTCCGGGCGTACCGGTCGCAACCCCGCTCGCCTGCGGCCGTGGTAAAGGTCACCCTGTGTAATCGCACTCAGGACAAACCATCCCACAGTGGTGACATGAGCGGATAAAGCAGCCTTACCGATGATGGAAAGTCTTCGATGTTGCGACTCCCATCACTTCAGCTGACTAGGCTCAAAAGCCATGAACAGTGCAATAGGTTCGCGATTTCCGTGCGTGACTCAATAACACGGCGGTCACATATTGACAAGAACTTAAGCCAGTAGTCGTTACGGACCCGTAACCGTTTCGGTTTGCTGTCGCAGCGACGCAACCCATACCTTTGCGTCGCTGTCCGCCGGCAGACCCCCGTCGCGGTGCACAGCCTGAGGGAGACGAGGAGGATCCATGCGAGTACGCAAGATTGCCGCACTGGTTGCCATCCCCGTCGTTGCCACCGCGGCACTGGCTGCCTGTGGCAAGGGCGAGGACAAGGGCAGCGGCGCTGGTGGTGGCGGCACCGTCAGCATCGGTATCGCCGAGCCGAAGCACCTGACCCCCACCAACGTGAACGACAGTTCCGGTGGCCAGGTCGTCGACTCGCTGTTCGCTGGTCTGACCAAGGTCAACCCGGGCGACAACAAGATCGTGCTGGACGCGGCCGAGAAGATCGACACCACGGACTCCAAGACGTGGACGATCACGCTCAAGGAGGGTTACACCTTCCACAACGGCGACAAGGTCACCGCGCAGGACTACATCGACTCCTGGAACTTCGGTGCCTACGCGCCGAACGGCCAGGAAGGCAACAACTTCTTCAGCCGGATCGATGGCTACAAGGCCCTCAACCCGGCGGACAAGAAGGCCACCCCGGCCGCCAAGGAGATGACCGGGCTCAAGAAGGTCGACGACAAGACCTTCACGGTGACCCTCTCTCAGCCGTTCGCTGAGTGGAAGGCCGTCATGAGCTACAACGTCTTCTACCCGATGCCGAAGGCTGCCTTCGCGGACATCAAGAAGTACAACGAGGCTCCGATCGGCAACGGCCCCTTCAAGATGAAGGGCAGCTGGGAGCACGACAAGAAGATCACGGTCGAGGCGTACGACGGCTACAAGGGCACCAAGCCCAAGGTCAAGACCGTCGAGTTCCGCGTGTACCAGCAGCCGACCGCGCAGTACGCGGACCTGCAGGCCAACAACGTGGACGTCATGACCGCCATCCCGACCGAGAGCCTCGGTTCGGCGAAGGGCGACCTGGGCGACCGGTACAAGCTGAGCCCGTCCTCCAGCTTCACCTTCCTGGCCCTGCCGGCCTACAACCCGAAGTTCACGAACCCCGAGGTCCGCAAGGCGATCTCGATGGCGATCAACCGCCAGGAGATCGTGGACGTCGTCTTCAAGGGCACCCGCAAGGCCGCTGACTCGTTCGTCTCCCCGGTCGTGCCCGGTTACGTGGCCGGCTCCGGTGGCGACGCGGTCAAGTACGACGCGAAGAAGGCCAAGGAGATCCTGGACGCCGCTGGCGGCCTGCCGACCGGCTCGCTGACCATCACGTACAACCAGGACGGTGGCCACAAGGAGTGGGTCGACGCCATCTGCAACCAGCTGGTGAAGAACCTGGGCATCAAGTGCGTCGGCGCCGCTGAGCCGAAGTTCGCCGACCTGCGGACCAAGGCCCAGGCCAAGACCGACATCGGTGCCTTCCGCATGGGCTGGTCCATGGACTACCCGTCGATGGAGTCGTACCTCCAGCCGCTGTACTCCGCCAAGGGCTCCTCGAACTACTACGGGTACGACAACCCGACGTTCGACAGCACCGTCGCGGCCGGTGACCAGCAGGCCACCTCCGAGGGCGCGGTCAAGAAGTACCAGGAGGCCGAGCAGATCCTGGTCAAGGACGTTCCGGTCGCCCCGCTGTTCTTCGGCCAGAACGTCTTCGGTCACTCCTCCAAGGTGAAGGACGTCTTCGTCGACGCCCGCAGCCGGGTTGACCTCCTGAAGATCGACACCAAGTGATCGCCGACGCTGCCCGGTCAGCTCGCGTACCCCGCGAGCTGCCGGGCAGCGTCGTTTGTTGTTGCCCAGACCGGCCCCGGCTCCCGTCGGAGGGACGATGCTCCGCTACATAATCCGCCGTCTGCTGCAGATGGTGCTGGCGTTCTTCGGAACCACGCTCATCGTGTACTACATGATGTTCCAGGCCAGCGGTGACCCGATCCAGGCTCTGGCCGGCGAGAAGCCGGTCAACGAGGCTGTCCGGGCCAAGCTCACCGCGGAGTATCACCTCGACGAGCCGTTCCTCGTCCGGTACTGGTACTACGTCAAGGGCCTGCTCACCGGCGACCTCGGCAACTCGCTCTCCGGCGGGCGCCCGATCGCCGAGGTCCTCGCCGAGCGCTGGCCCACCACGGCCAACCTGGCGCTGTACGCCTTCATCTTCGTCGTCATCCTCGGCGTCGGGGCCGGTGTCATCGCCGGTATCCGCCGCGGCGGGATCTTCGACAACACCACCCTGCTGCTCACCCTCGTCGTGATCGGCATCCCGAGCTTCGTCCTCGGCCTCACCCTCCAGCTCGGCCTGGGCGTGAAGGCCGGCATCTTCCCTGTGACGTACATGGAGGAACGCGACGGGCAGTTCGGCCTGATCCTGCCCGGCTTCATCCTGGGCTCACTCGCGCTGGCCACAGCCGTCCGGCTCACCCGGACCTCGGTCGCCGAGAACCTGCGCGCCGACTACGTGCGCACCGCGAAGGCCAAGGGCCTCGCGAAGCGCCGGATCACCATCGTCCACGTGCTGCGCAACTCGCTGATCCCCGTGGTCACCTTCCTCGGCATCGAGATCGGCAACCTGATGGGCGGCGCGATCATCACCGAGGGCATCTTCAACGTCCAGGGCGTGGGCTTCGAGCTCAAGAAGGCCATCGACATCGAGGACGGCCCGATGGTCGTCTCGATCGTCAGCATCCTCGTGGTGATCTACCTGCTGGCCAACCTGCTCGTGGACATCCTGTACGCCGTCCTCGACCCGCGAATCCGTTACGAGTAGGAGGGGCGGTTCACGATGTCTGACTTTGAAACCGTCGCCGCGACCGAGAACCACGCGGCAACTCCCGGCCCGGCCGGCGAGCCCGGCGCGCCCGGCCAGCCCGACAACACCAGCAAGGTGCGCAGCCTGGCCGGTGACGCGTGGCACGACCTGCGCCGAAAGCCGATCTTCATCATCTCCTCGCTGATCATCCTCGTGATGGTCGTGATGGCGGCCTTCCCGACGCTGTTCACCTCCGCAGACCCGCGGTCGTGTGAGCTCGGCCGGTCGATGAAGGGCCCGAGCGGGGACGCGATCTTCGGCTACAACCTGCAGGGCTGCGACGTCTTCGCCCGTACCGTGCACGGTGCCAGCACCTCGATCCAGGTCGGCCTGTACTCGACGATCCTGGCCGGCGTGCTGGCCGTGGTGATCGGCATGCTGGCCGGCTTCTACGGCGGCATCCTCGACGCGATCCTCGCCCGGATCATCGACATCATCCTGGGCATCCCGCTGCTGCTCGCCGCGATCGTCGCGCTCAAGGGCGCAGGCAAGGGCGAGGGTTACTGGGGCCCGCTGCTGCTGATCGTGTTCATCCTGGGCATCTTCGGCTGGACGACAGCCGCGCGGATCGTCCGCTCCTCCGTGATCTCGGCGAAGCAGCAGGACTACGTGCACGCGGCCAAGATGCTCGGCGCCTCCAACAGCCGGATCATGGTCCGGCACATCCTGCCGAACGCGATGGCTCCGGTGATCGTCGTGCTGACCATCGCGCTGGGCGCCTTCATCACGGCCGAGGCGACCCTGTCGTTCCTCGGCGTGGGCCTCCAGGACCCGATCATCTCGTGGGGCAAGGACATCTCGGAGGCGGCCAAGCGCGTCCGTGACAACGCGGTGCCGATGCTGGTGCCGTCGACGTTCCTGTCCCTGACCGTCCTGTCGTTCATCATGCTCGGCGACGCCGTGCGTGAGGCCTTCGACCCCCGGCTGAGGTGATCATGAGCAACCACCTGCTGGAGGTTGACAACCTCCACATCGAGTTCCGCACCCGCGACGGCGTCGCCAAGGTGATCAACGGGGTGTCCTACCACCTCGACCCGGGCGAGACCCTGGCCGTCCTCGGCGAGTCGGGCTCCGGCAAGTCGGTGACCGCCCAGGCGATCATGGGCATCCTCGACATGCCGCCCGGCGTCATCACCAACGGTGAGATCCGGTACGAGGGCCGCAACCTCCTCACCATGCCCGAGGAGGAACGCCGCCGGCTGCGCGGCAAGGAGATCGCGATGATCTTCCAGGACGCGCTGTCCGCCCTCAACCCGGTGTACTCGGTCGGCTTCCAGATCTCCGAGACCCTCCGCAGGAACGAGGGCGTGGCCAAGGACGTCGCCATGAAGCGCGCCGTCGAGCTGATGGATCTCGTGAAGATCCCGGCGGCCAAGGACCGGCTGAAGAACTACCCGCACGAGTTCTCCGGCGGCATGCGCCAGCGCGTCATGATCGCGATGTCGCTGGCCCAGAACCCGAAGGTGCTGATCGCCGACGAGCCGACCACCGCGCTCGACGTGACCGTGCAGGCCCAGATCATGGACCTCCTGGCCGAACTGCGCCGCGAGCTCGACATGGGCCTGATCCTGATCACGCACGACCTGGGCGTCGTGGCCGACGTGGCCGACCGGATCGCCGTCATGTACGCGGGCCGGATCGTCGAGCACGCCGACGTGCACTCGATCTACGCCAAGCCGGCCCACCCGTACACCCAGGGCCTGCTCGACTCGATCCCCCGGCTCGACAGCAAGGGCCATGAACTGTCCACCATCAAGGGCCTGCCGCCGAACCTGCTCCGCCCGCCGTCGGGCTGCGCGTTCCACCCGCGGTGCCCGATGGCCCAGCAGGTGTGCCAGGAGAAGGTGCCGCCGTCGCTGAACCTGGGTGGCGGGCGGACCAGCGCCTGCCTGTTCGCAGAGGAGATCCTCCATGGCTGAGCCGATCCTCCAGGTCAGCAACCTGGTGAAGCACTTCCCGATCACCCGGGGCATCCTGTTCCAGAGCCAGGTCGGCTCGGTGAAGGCCGTCGACGGCGTGTCCTTCGAGCTGAACAAGGGCGAGACGCTGGGCATCGTCGGCGAGTCCGGCTGTGGCAAGTCCACGCTGGCCAAGCTGATCATGCAGCTGGAGAGGCCGACCAGCGGCTCCGTCACCTTCAAGGGCCAGCAGATCTTCGGCCAGTCGGGTGGCGAGCTCCGCAGGACCCGGCGGAACATCCAGATGGTGATGCAGGACCCGTACACCTCGCTCAACCCGAGGATGACGGTCGGCGACATCATCGGCGAGCCGTACGAGATCCACCCGGAGGTGGCTCCGAAGGGCGACCGGCAGCGCCGCGTCCAGGAGCTGCTCGAACTGGTCGGCCTCAACCCGGAGCACATCAACCGGTACCCGCACCAGTTCTCCGGCGGCCAGCGCCAGCGGATCGGCATCGCCCGCGCCCTGGCCCTGCGGCCAGAGGTGATCGTCTGCGACGAGCCGGTTTCGGCGCTCGACGTGTCGATCCAGGCCCAGGTGATCAACCTGCTCGGCCGTCTCCAGAAGGAGATGGGCCTGTCGTACGTCTTCATCGCCCACGACCTCTCGGTCGTCCGGCACATCTCCGACCGGGTCGGCGTGATGTACCTGGGCAAGATGGTGGAGATCGGCACCGAGCAGGAGATCTACGAGCGGCCGACCCACCCGTACACCCAGGCGCTGCTGTCCGCGGTGCCGGTGGCCGACCCGACCGCCCGGGCCAACCGGGAGATCATCCGGCTCGAGGGTGACGTGCCCAGCCCGGCCAACCCGCCGTCGGGCTGCCGCTTCCGCACCCGGTGCTGGAAGGCTCAGGACATCTGCGCGACGGAGGAGCCGGCCCTGATCGACCGCTCGGCCGACGCACACCCGAGCGCGTGCCACTTCGCGGAGCTGCGCCACGTCGTGGCGTAGAGGTCTGCGTTGAAACGCCCCCGGTGAGTACTCACCGGGGGCGTTTCGTTTGGGGAGAGCAGCAGGTAACCCTGAGGTCAGGGGCAGGTAAGGCCCCATAGGATCGCGGCATGGAGTTCCGGGTGCTGGGCGGGGTCGAGCTGGTCGACGGCGACGTCGTCACCGCGCTCGGCAACCGGCGGATCGAGCGCTGCGTGCTGGGCGTTCTCCTGCTCGGCATCGGCGGCCCGGTGTCAGCCGACCGGCTGATCGACCTGATCTGGGGCGAGGACCTGCCCGGCCAGCCCAGGGCGGCGATCCAGGTCGCGGTGTCCCGGCTGCGCGCACAGCTCACCGCCGCCGGCGCGGATCGGTCCGGTGTGGCGATCGTGAGCCAGAGTTCCGGATACCTGCTGACCGGCTCGCCGGAGCAGGTGGACGCGCTGCGCTTCCGCGCGATGTACCAGGAGAGCCGCCGGCTGTCCGACCCGGCCGAGCGCCGCGCGCTGCTCGGCTCGGCGCTGGCCCTGTGGCGCGGGCCGGTACTCGGTACCGGGGCCACCGAGCCGATCAAGCAGCGGATCTGGCCGGAGTTCGACGAGCTGCTGCTGACAGCCACCGAGGACCGGATCGCGGCCGATCTCGACCTGGGCCGGCACTCCGACGTGGTCGGCGAGCTCTTCGTGCTCACTGCGGAGCACCCGCTGCGGGCGCGGCTGACCGAACAGCTCATGATCAGCCTGTACCGCACGGGCAGGCAACCCGAAGCCCTCGCCACCGCCCGTGCCTTCCGGACGGCGCTCGCCGAGGAACACGGGCTCGATCCCGGCCCCGAGTTCGTCCGCCTCGAACAGCAGATCCTCCGTGACGAGCTCGGCACGGGAACGCCGGAGCCGCAGCCGTCCCCGGCCCCGTCCCCGGTACCCAACCAGGTCCCGCCGTCCAGCGCGGACTTCACCGGCCGGGTCGCGGCGTTGTCCTGGCTGGACGGCCTGCTGCCCTCGGTACAGGATGGCACTGCCCCGGTCGTGATCTCGGCGATCGACGGCAGTGGCGGTGTCGGCAAGACGGCACTCGCGATCCACTGGGCGCACCAGGCCCGTGAGCACTTCCCCGGCGGGCAGCTGCACATCAACCTGCACGGCTTCTCGATGATCACGCCGGTCACGCCGCTGGAGGCCCTGGGCCGGTTCCTGCGGGCGCTCGGAGTGCCGCCTCAGCGGGTGCCGGACGGGCTCGACGAGGCGGCGGCGCAGTTCCGCGAGCTGACGACCGGCCGGCGGATGCTGATCGTGCTCGACAACGTGGGCGGCGCCGAGCAGGTCAGGCCGCTGCTGACCGCTGGCCCGGGCAACCTCACCCTGATCACCAGCCGCAACCGGCTCGCCGGGCTGATCGCCATCGACGGCGCGCAGCGGCTGACCCTGGGCCTGCTGACCCCGGAGGAATCGGCCGCCCTGCTGGCCAGGATGCTCGGCGAGGACCGGGTCGCCGCCGAGGCGGAGGCCGCCGGGGAGATCGCACGGCTCTGCGGGTACCTGCCGCTCGCCATCCGGATCACCGGCGCGCTGCTGGCCGACCTGCCGGAGCGGGACCTGGCCGGTTACGCCGCCGAACTCGCCGGCTCCGACCGCCTCCTCGCTCTCGACATCGAGGACGACCCGGCCGCGTCGGTCCGGGCAGCCTTCGAGCGGTCGTACGCGATACTCAGCCCCGAGGCCGCCCGGATGTTCCGTCTCTGCGGGGTGTTCCCCGGCCCGGACATCACGGCCGGCGCTCTGGCCGCTGCGGCCGGGGCCGGCGAGGACCAGGCTGCCGAGATCCTCGACCAGCTCGCCACCGCGCACCTGGTCGAGGAGACGGTGCCCGGCCGGTACGCGCCGCACGACCTGCTCCGGCTCTACGCCGCCGAGCTGGCAGCGGAGGACGAGGGCTCACTGGCCGCGCGGGAGCGGCTGGTCAGCTGGTACCTGCACGCGACCCACACGGCGGCCAGGATTCTCAACTCCCAGCTGATCCTGCCGCCTCTGCCCGAGCCTGTCGCCGGCCTGACGCTGCCGGATCTCGGCGGGCTCCCCGAGGCCATGGCCTGGTACGAAGCCGAGCGCCCCAACCTGGCAGCGGCCCTGCTCCACCTCGTGAACGAGAACCAGCACGACCTCGTGCACGTGCTCAACGAAGTCGTCCGCCCGTACCTGTTCCGCTCGCTGTCCTTCGAGGACTGGGAACTGACCAGCCAGGCGGCGCTGCGTTCCGCCCAGGCCAGCGGCAACCAGACAGCCATCGCCGAGGCGCACAACAGCCTGGCCCAGCTCCGCTACAGCCGAGCCAAGTACGCCGAAGCGATCGAGCACTATGCCCCGGCGCTGGTCGCGGCGCGGCAGTCCGGCAACCCTGCCACGGAGGGCTTCGTCCTGCTCGGCTACGCCAACGCCCACCTGGTATACGGCCAGCTCGGCCAGGCCCGTCAGTACTACCTCGAAGGCGTGACCGCCTGGCAGGCCGCCGGTTCCCGGCACTACGAGACGGTCCACTGGGACAACATGGCCCTCGCGAGCACCCTGCTCGGCAACCTCGACGAGGCGGTGGCGGGCTTCGAGTCAGCGCTCGCCTGGTATCAGGAGATCGGCGCCGAGGGCCGCGAGGCGCACTGCCGGTCCAATCTCGCCACCACCCTGATCTACCGCGGCGACTACGAGCTGGCGGCGGAACATCTGAGCCAGGCGGTCGGCGCCCAAGCCGCCCAGGCCACCCAGCGCGGCGAGGCCATGACCCGGCACAGCCTCGCGATGGCCTACGCAGGCCTCGGCCGCCTCTCCGAAGCCCGCACCCAGGCCGAACTCGCACTCACCATCGCGACAGAGAGCCAGAACGGCTACACCAAGGCCGAAGCCCTGGCCACCCTCGGCATGCTCGACCTCAGCGAAGGCGACCCCGCAGCGGCGTCCACTGTGCTCGACCAGGCCCTCGCCGTGGCCAGAGAGGCCGGCGTCGCCGTCTCCGAGGCCCGCACCCTCACGCTCATCTCAGAAGCCCGCACAGCCCTCGGCGACCACCCCGGCGCCGTCACCGCCGCCAAGGAAGCCCTGGCCATCATCACCACCACCGGCTACCGAGTCCTCGAACCAGCAGCCCAGGCAGCCCTGGCCGCAGCAAGCTGATCACCGGACCAGGTATCGGAGCAGCGCGCAGTCCCCCAGCTGCTCCACCCCGGCAAGCCGCATCCGGCTGGCTGGATACCTGCCCGGATTCACAAACGTGGGCGCGTCGTCATCTCCGACGAAGAACGGCGCGACCACCAGGTGCACCTCGTCAGCGAGCCCCTGGGTCAGGAACTGCGTGTGCAACGTGCTCCCGCCTTCGACCATCAGCCGCTCGACGCCCCGGCCGGCCAGATCAGTGAGGATACGCGGCAACTCGATCGTCTCGACCACCGTGGCCACGCCCTCCAGCGCAGGCACGGGTCGTCCACTGTAGACCAGCTTCCCGGTGTTCCCTGACGCGAAGAAGTTACTGGCCGGATCGAGGTTTCCGCTTGCCGAGATCGTCACCTTGACCGGACTCTCGGGCTTCCCGTCACGAACCCGCGCGGCCCGCCGTTCCGCCGAGCGCACGAGCAGCCTGGGGTTGTCCCGCCGGATCGTGTTCGCCCCGACCAGGATCGCGTCACACGTCGCGCGGACCGCGTCCACGCGGTCGAAGTCCTCAGCGTTCGACAGCAGCAGCCGCTCTCCGGTGTTGTCGTCGATGTGCCCGTCGATCGACATGGCGCAGCTCAGCAACACGTACGGCCGATCCGTCATCACTTGCTCCTTGTCAGTAGCCGATCGACAACACTGGTGTACTCCTCGGCGGTGGCGCAACGGCCAAGGGCCAGGAACTCGTCTTCGGACAGCCAGGCACGCGACTCGGGCCGGCCAGCCATCACCTCGTAGGCGGTCCGCGCCGTACCACCGGACGCAGGAAAGGGAAGCACGCTCATCCCTGCGGCCAGGCCGAGCTCGACCTCGTGAAGCGTGCCGCCGGCCCCGCCGATCACCAGAATGAAGTCGGCGTTCCGGATGACGTTCGGCCTGCCAACAATGCCCGTGACCGTTTTGAGGTGTGGCGGCTGGTCTATGACGACGTCGCGGGCGAGGTCCACACGCACTGGATGCGGCACGGGGACATCTACGTCCTCGCCCACGATTCGGTGACGTGGACTGTCTCCGGAGGGCAATGGACCAGGCCCGGCCACAGTTATCGCCTGCACCGCCCTGGCGGCCCGGTGACATCGCTGCCCACCATCACCGGCGGCCACCCACTGGACCGCTGGGCGGTCTACCAGCTCCACGCGACATCACTCGCCGCCTGGGAGCTGTGGGCAGCGGCCCCGCCACTGGCCTACCCCAATACCTCGTCGACGTAGCACCAGCGCCAGGCTTCGCCTGGTTCGGCTGAGCGCATCACCGGGTGCCTGGTGGCGTGGAAGTGGCCGGTGGCGTGGCGGTACGGCGACGAGTCGCAGCAGGCCACGTGGCCGCAGCTCAGGCACTGGCGCAGGTGTACCCAGTCGCGGTGGCCAACGGCGACGCACTCGCCGCACACGTCGACCTCGTTGCCCGGGAGTTCCCCGCCGACTGCGAGGTGCTCGCAGCTGCTACTCATCGTGTCTCCGTTCCAAGAGGGATTCTTCGAGGTCCATGTCGCGCTGGGCGGCACGGAGGACTTCCTCGGGGAGCCTGCCAGTGTTGCGGGCGACCCGGAAGACTTCGCGTTCGGCTTCGAGCATCTCGCGGCGGAGCCGGGAGTACGCCTGGGTGGGGGTTTCGCCGTCCTGTTTGCCCAGTCGTTCCCAGGCGATGTTGGTGCGGTAGTCGACGACCTTGCGGAGTTGTTCGACGACGGTGACCGGGGCGCTGTCGGCGAGTTCGTAGAGCCGGTCGAGGCCTGCCTTGCCCGCCTCGTGCTGGACGCCGGCTTCGGCCAGGGCGTCGGCGCGCGGGTCGTCCCTGGGGAGCTTCATCGTGCGGACGACCCAGGGCAGTGTGAGGCCCTGGATCAGCAGGGTCGCCACGATCACGGCGAAGGCGAGCCAGACGAGCAGTGGCCGTTCGGCGAGCGTGATCGTGGACGCGGCCGCCAGGGTCACCACGCCGCGCATGCCAGCCCACGACACCACGGCCTGGAAGGACTTTGCGGGGATCGGGTCGCGGGGGCGGTGGCCGGGGAGCAGGCTGGTGAGCGCTGTGCCCAGGTACACCCAGAGGAAACGCCCGATGATGACCACAGCGACGACGGCGACGGTCGCGCGGGCGACGGTGGCCACGTCCATGTCGAGGTCGGCGATGATCCAGCGGATCTGGAGGCCGACGAGCAGGAAGACCGAGCCTTCCAGCAGGAAGCGGACCATCTTCCAGAATGCCTCCATCTGGAGGCGGGAGGCCGCGGACATCAGCGTGGGCCACTGGTGGCCGAGGACCAGGCCGCTGACCACGACAGCGACCACACCGGACGCGTGGATCTGCTCTGCGGGGATGAACACCAGGAACGGGGTCAGCAGGCTCAGCGAGTTGTCGAGCAGCGGGTTCGTCGTGCGGCGGTGCAGGAAACCGATGACCGCAGCGCCGGCGAAGCCGACGGCCAGGCCGCCGAGGACCGCGATCGCCGCTGTCCGGGTGATGTCGAGGCCGGACAGTGCCTGCCCGGTGGCCGCTGCGACCGCCACGCGCAGGGTGACGAGGGCTGTCGCGTCGTTGACCAGGCTCTCGCCTTCGAGGATGGTGACCATCCGGCGGGGCAGGCCGATCCGGCTCGCGATCGAGGTCGCGGCGACGGCGTCCGGCGGGGCGACCACGGCACCCAGGGCGAACGCGGCGGCGAGCGGCACCGAAGGCACGATCCAGTGCAGGGTGAAGCCGACGGCTGCCGCGATGAACAGGGCGTGCCCGACCGCGAGCATCAGGATCGGCCGGATGTTGCGGAGGAAGGCTGGCAGCGAGGTCTCCACCGCGGCGACGTACAGCAGCGGGGGCAGGATGCCGACCAGGACGACCTCTGAGGAGAGCCTGACGTCGAGGACACCGGGGATGTAGGAGATCCCGATGCCGACCGTCAGCAGCAGGATGGGCGCCAGGACGCCCAGCCGCCGGGCGAGGGCGGCCACCGCGACAACCGTCGCGACCAGGCCGACGATAGTTACCAGCTCGTGCACATGATCGAGATTAGTGGACCGGCTGTCCCGGCGGCTCCATGATCAACACAGGAGCCGCCGGAGACGGCGATCTAGTGGAAGAAGTGCCGGGTGCCGGTGAGGTACATCGTGATGCCGGCCGCGTTGGCCGCCTCGATCACCTCGGGGTCGCGGATCGAGCCGCCCGGCTGCACGACAGCCTTCACGCCGCCGTCGATCAGGACCTGGAGGCCGTCAGCGAACGGGAAGTACGCGTCGGAGGCCGCGACGGAGCCGGTCGCGCGCTCCTCGCCGGCCCGGGTCACGGCCAGCTTCGCCGAGTCGACCCGGTTGACCTGGCCCATGCCGACGCCCACCGAAGCGCCGTCCTTCGCGAGCAGGATGGCGTTCGACTTCACGGCACGGACAGCACGCCACGCGAATTCAAGATCTTTGAGGGTACCGGCGTCAGCCGCCTCCCCGGCCACCAGCTGCCAGCCGTCAGCGGTGTCCCCCGGCGCGTCCACGTGGTCGGGAGTCTGCACGAGCAGGCCGCCGGAGATCGGCCGCAGCTCGACCTCCGCCGCCGGGTCGGTACCGATCACGAGCAGCCGGATGTTCTTCCGGGCCTTCAGGATCTCCAGCGCCTCCGGCTCGAACTCCGGAGCCACCAGCACCTCGGTGTACCCCTCGTTGATCTGCCGGGCCATCTGCGCCGTCACGGTACCGTTCGCCGCGACCACGCCGCCGTACGCGCTCTGCGGGTCACACGCGTTGGCGCGCGCGTGCGCCTCGGCGATGTCGGTACCGACGGCGATCCCGCACGGGTTCTGGTGCTTGATGATCGCGACGCACGGGCCCTCGTGGTCGTTGGCCGCCCGCCACGCCGCGTCGGTGTCGATGTAGTTGTTGTACGACATCTCCTTGCCGTGCAGCTGCTCCGCCGTGGCCAGCCCGCCGGTGCCGGACGTGTACAGCGCGGCCTTCTGGTGCGGGTTCTCGCCGTAGCGCAGGTCGCCGGCCTTCTGCCAGGTCCGGCCGGCCCAGTCCGGGAAGTCCTGCCCGGCGCCCAGCGCGCCCAGCCAGGAGGCGACGGCCACGTCGTAGGACGCGGTGTGCCGGAAGGCCTCGGTGGCGAGCTTGCGCCGCTGCTCCAGCGTCAGGCCGCCGGAGTTGATGGCCTCGACGAGCTCGGGGTAGAAGGACGGGCTGGTCACGACGGCCACGTTCGCGTGGTTCTTCGCCGAGGACCGCACCATCGCCGGGCCGCCGATGTCGATCTGCTCGATGCAGTCGTCGGGGCCGGCGCCGGAGGCCACGGTCTGCTGGAACGGGTACAGGTTGCTGACCAGCAGGTCGAACGGCTCGATGCCCAGCTCGGCGAGCTGCGCGGTGTGCGTGTCCAGCCGCAGGTCGGCCAGCAGCCCGGCGTGCACCTTCGGGTGCAGGGTCTTCACCCGGCCGTCGAGGCACTCGGGGAAGCCGGTCAGCTCCTCCACCCGGGTCACCTTGACCCCGGCGGCCTCCACCACGGAAGCGGTGGAACCAGTCGAGACGATCTCCACACCGGCCGCGCCCAGCGCGCGGGCCAGCTCGGGGAGGCCGGTCTTGTCGTACACGGAGATCAACGCCCGGCGGATCGCCTTCTTCACAGCTGCCAACCTTCCTAGCACTGACGCTATTTGAGCTCTTGCTTTGGCTCTTGATCTAAGGCGAGGTGGCCCGGTGAGCGGAAATCTGACAAGCAGAACGAAAGCCCTCGTACTGGTTTGTACGTGGGCTTTTGTTCTGCGCAGCTCAGATTTTCGCTCACCGGGTCGGCACAACCCCGATCAGGACTTTGCGGGCGGAGATGGTCCAGCCCTCACGGACCAGCCTGCCCGTGTACTCAACGAGCTGCCGCCGCTCGGCGACCTTGATCCGCTCGGTGAGGGTCTCCTCGGTGTCGTCCAGCTCGACCGGCACCGCGACCTGCGCGATGATCTGGCCGGTGTCCACACCGCTGTCCACGAAGAACAGTGTCGCGCCCGTGATCCGCACCCCGTACTCGAGCGCGTCGCGCGGCCCGTGGATGCCGGGGAAGGACGGCAGCAGCGAGTTGTGCGTGTTGATGTACCGGTCGCCGAACCGTTCCATGAAGGCCGGCCCGGTCAGCTTCAGGAACCCGGCGGAGATGACCAGGTCCGGCTGGTGCTCGGCGATGTCGGCGGCCAGCGCCACGTCCCACTCCTCGCGGGTCGGGTGCGCCTTCACCGACTGGACGAACGTGGGGATGCCCGCGGCCCTCGCGAGTTCGAGCCCGCCGGCCGAGGCGCGGTCCGCGCCGACCGCCACGACCTGCGCGCCGTAACCGGGATCAGAGCACGCCTCGATCAGGGCCGCCAGATTGCTGCCGCCGCCGGAGATGAGGACAACGAGACGGGCTGTCATGCGCCAAACCCTATCGGGCCGCCTCCGGCCGCATGCCAGGGCCAGGCACTTTCTTGGTGGTTCCCGGTACGCTACGCGGGTTCGCATCCCTTGCAAGCTTGGAGTCACCCCCGATGGGTTACCCGAACCAGGACCCGCAGCAGCCGTACGGCCAGCAGCCGCAGCAGCCCTACGGTCAGCCCGCCCAGCCCTACGGCCAGCAGCCCTATGGCCAGCAGCCGCAGCAGCCGTACGGCCAGCCAGCAGGCTACGGCCAGCAGCCGGCGTACGGCCAGCCGCAGGCCCAGCAGCCGGCCGGCTACGGCCAGCCGGCCTACGGGCAGCCCTACGGCCAGGCGCCGGCCGGTGAGATCCCGAACTACATGACCTGGGCGATCATCTCGATCTTCCTGTTCTGGCCGCTGGCGATCCCCGCGATCATCAACGCGCAGAAGGTCAACCCGGCGATCGCCGAGGGCCGGTACGCCGACGCGCAGACCGCGTCGGAGGCCGCCAAGAAGTGGGCCAAGCTGGCCACGATCATCGGCCCGATCCTGATCGTGCTGAACTGCGTCTGCTTCTTCATCCTCCCGCTGATCGCCAACGCGTAGCGCCAGCGCGGTAGCCGAAGCGGCGACCACCACCGGGGCCGGGCCTGAGACCACTCAGGACCGGCCCCGGTTCGTATTCGGACCCGTTTCGACCTCGATAAGTGTCACTAAACGAGCGAAACGGGCATACGATGACCCCGAAGCTAGCTCTGCTACTGCGCTGAGGGGAGCAGCAGATGACGATGCCACCGCCCCCGCCACCCGGCGGGCCGGACTATCCGGAGCAACCCGAGCCACCCGGCGGCGTGCCACATACCCCGCACAACCCGCCGCCACCGCCACCCCCGCCGCCGAGCGGGTTCCCTGGCGGCATGACGGGGCCGGGTGCCGAGCCGGTGCCGCCGTACGGCGCACAGCCGCCACCACCGCCTCCCCCGCCGCCGCCGCCGGTACCGAACGAGCCGGGCGGACCCTACGGGCCGGGCGAGCCATACGTACCGCCACCGCCGTCCGGCCCGCCCTACAGCGGAACGACCTACGGCGCCGGCGCGGGCGACCCGTACGGCGCGGTGCCACCCGGCATGCCGCCCTACGGGTCCATGCAGGGCGACCAGCCCAGCGACAAGGGCAACATCTGGGGTTACCTGGCACTCGGCTTCGGTATCGCGGCCCTGGTGCTGTTCTGGTGCTGCGGTATCGGCCTGCTGTTCGGCATTCCGGCCGTGGTGTGCGGCTTCATCGGCATGCAGAAGGCCAAGCAGGGCCAGGCGACCAACCGGACGCTCGCCCTCGTCGGCCTGATCCTCGGCGCTGTCGGCATCGTGGCGTCGTGCATCGCCTGCGGCATGACGGACTGGGATGGCCTGCGCGACCGGATGGACGACTACAACCGCTAGGCATTGGGACCCCTCATGTCGCTATGGCGACGTGAGGGGTCCCACGTTCATGAAGGTCAGCGGCGGAAGAGGCGAGGCCCGAGCCGGTACGCGACGGCGCCGAGCGGGGCGCCCACCGCCACCGCGAGCCCGCCGAAGAGGCCGAACTGCCACCACACAGCGCCCAGGTCTGCCATCTCCTCGGTACCGAGGGAGCCGCTGGTGAACAACGCCGCCAGCGCGCACAGCACCCCGGCGGGCAGGCCGGCGAGCATCGCGGACTTGGCCAGCCTCGGCGTGCGCAGGTCGGAGCGCCGGGCCAGCAGCGCGCCGGCCAGGGCCGTGGCCAGCAGCGGCACCAGCATCACCAGCGCGCCCAGCCACGTCACCGGCCGGTCGGGCAGCGCGCCGAAGACCGGGGCTGCCGGGATCGCGCCCAGCCGGACGTCGAGCAGGCTGACGCTCGTACCGGCGCCGAGCAGGAACCCGGGCCCGACCAGGTAACTGGCGGCCCAGACCGACAACGACGGCGCGTAGACGAGGCAGACGAGGGTCAGGCCGGCCTGGCCGAGCACCCCGGTGTCGTAGCTGCGGAGAACGCCGCCGACCGCCCCGCCGTTCACCGCGACGGACACGCCCACGGCACCCGCGCCAGCACCGGCCAGGGCCAGCACACCGACCACGGCCGTCCGCAGCGCGTGCCGGGACTGCCTGGGTACGCGACGCCACACCCCGCCGAACAGTCCCGACTCAGCCAGCGCCCCGGCACCGGCGGAAGCGGCGGCGAGCAGGCCGGTCGTCAGCAGAGCGCGAATCGGGGAGATCGTCAGGCCCGGCGTACTCGCCAGCACGGCGGCCAGCCCGCCCAGCAGCCCGTACGCGCCGGCCACGGCACCGATCACCGGAGCCAGCAGCTTCACCACCTGCCGGGGGTCGGCCGGAGCGTCCGCGATGGACCGTCCGAGCCCGACGCCGCGCGCGGTGTGGGCGCCGGCTCGCACCAGCCGGTACACGATCAGGATTGTCAGCGCCAGCGGCGCGAGACTGACCCGCACGTCCCCGGCCGAGATCGGCACCCCGTGTCCCAGCAGCCAGGCAGCGGCGCTGAACCGGCCGATGGCGCTGGCGGAAGCGGCGCTGCGCCCCTCGAACAGCCAGGCAGCCGCAGCGAGCACCAGCACGGGGGCGAAGGAGATCAGCGCTGCCCAGCCACTCGTGACGAGTGCCGCGGAGAACACGGAGACCTTCGGCGCCTTCTTCACCTTCGGCGGGGCAGGCCGGATCAGCACAGTCTCGCGCTGGGTGGCGGTGTAGGTCTCCTCTTCCATCACTGTCCACTCTAAGCGAACAGGTCTAACCGAATAGGGCGCCCGCACTGCTGAGCAGTGCAAGCGCCCTGTTCGGATCTTGGGAGAACTGACTTACAGGCTCTCGATGACCTCACGCATCAGGCGCGCGGTCTCCGACGGCGTCTTGCCGACCTTGACCCCGACAGCCTCCAGCGCGACCTTCTTGGCGTCGGCCGTCCCGGACGAGCCGGAGATGATCGCGCCCGCGTGACCCATGGTCTTGCCCTCGGGGGCGGTGAAGCCCGCGATGTAGGCGACGACCGGCTTGGTCACGTGCTCCTTGATGTACAGCGCGGCGCGCTCCTCGGCGTCGCCACCGATCTCGCCGATCATCACGATCGCCTCGGTCTCCGGGTCCTCCTGGAACGCGGCGAGAGCGTCGATGTGCGTGGTACCGATGATCGGGTCGCCGCCGATGCCGACAGCGGTCGTGAAACCGATGTCCGACAGCTCGTACATCATCTGGTAGGTCAGCGTGCCCGACTTCGACACGAGACCGATCCGGCCGGAGCCCGAGATCGAGGCCGGGATGATGCCGGCGTTCGACTTGCCGGGCGAGGCGATGCCGGGGCAGTTCGGCCCGATGATCCGGGTCTTGTTGCCCGTGGCGACGGCGTGCGCCCAGAACTCCGCGGTGTCGTGCACCGGGACGCCCTCGGTGATCACGACGGCGAGGCCGATGCCAGCGTCGATCGCCTCGAGAACGGCGCTCTTGGTGTGCGCCGGCGGGACGAAGATGACGGTGACGTCAGCACCGGTCTGGCCCATCGCCTCAGCGACGGACGCGAACACCGGCAGCTCGGTGCCGTCGACGTCCACGGTGGTGCCGGCCTTGCGCGGGTTCACACCGCCGACGATCTTGGTACCGGCGGCCAGCATCTTCCGGGTGTGCTTCATACCCTCGGAGCCGGTCATGCCCTGCACGATGACCTTGGAGTCCTCAGTCAGCCAGATAGCCATGATCAGACCCCCGCAGCCGCGAGCTCGGCCGCCTTGCGGGCGGCACCGTCCATAGTGTCCACCCGCTGGACCAGCGGGTGGTTCGCCGTGTCGAGGATGCGGCGACCCTCTTCGGCGTTGTTGCCGTCCAGCCGGACGACCAGCGGCTTGGTGACGTCCTCGCCCCGGTCGTGCAGCAGCTGCAGCGCGGAGACGATGCCGTTGGCGACAGCGTCGCACGCGGTGATGCCACCGAAGACGTTGACGAAGATGCTCTTCACGTCAGCGTCGGACATGACGATCTCCAGGCTGTCGGCCATGACCTCGGCCGAGGCGCCGCCGCCGATGTCGAGGAAGTTGGCCGGCTTGACGCCGCCGAACTCCTCACCGGCGTAGGAGACCACGTCCAGGGTGGACATGACCAGGCCAGCGCCGTTGCCGATGATGCCGACGGAACCGTCGAGCTTCACGTAGTTGAGGTCCTTGGCCTTGGCCGCCTGCTCCAGCGGGTCCACGGCGCTCTTGTCCTCGTAGGCCTCGTGCCCGGCCTGGCGGAAGTCGGCGTTGGCGTCGAAGGTAACCTTCGCGTCCAGCAGCAGCACCCGGCCGTCGTCGAGCTTGGCCAGCGGGTTGACCTCGACCAGCGTGGCGTCCTCGGCCACGAAGGCGGCCCACAGCTTCACGGCGATGTCGGCCACCTGATCGGCGACCTCAGCCGGGAACTGCGCCAGAGCCACGATCTCCCGGGCCAGGGCCAGGTCGACACCCTTGCTGGCGTCGATCGCGACCTTGGCGACCTTCTCGGGCGCGTCGTGCGCGACCGTCTCGATCTCCATGCCGCCCGCGACGCTGGCGATGCAGAGGAAGGTACGGTTCGCCCGGTCCAGCAGGTAGGAGAAGTAGTACTCCTCCTCGATCTGGGCCGTGGTGGTCACCATGACCTTGTGGACCGTGTGGCCCTTGATGTCCATCCCGAGGATGTCCGTCGCCCGAGCCTGAGCCTCAGCGGGGTCAGCTGCGAGCTTGACGCCGCCAGCCTTCCCCCGGCCGCCCACCTTGACCTGGGCCTTCACTACAACCCCGACGCCGAGCTTCTCGGCGATCGCGCGGGCTTCTTCCGGAGTGGTGGCTACGTCGCCGCTCAGAACCGGCAACCCGTGCCGCTCGAACAGCTCGCGCCCCTGGTACTCGTACAGGTCCACGTTTGCGCGTCCCGTTCCGTCGTCCTTGACGCGCCCGCCGATTGACGGGCCTAACGTCGCAGACTAGTGGCCCCGCCGCACAGGGGTGAACACGCGGGTACACGGTGTGCCGAAGTCCACAGCACACCCGAACCTGATTCGCAAACTTTTTGCGGATGCAGCCAGAAAAACTTTCCGGCGAGGGCGTTACCCCCACCAGCGGCCCTCGTTGAACTGGATGTCAGACGAGGGGGACGAAACACCAGGAAACGGACTCCCCTACAGGTCTGATGCAAGCGGCCGATGCCTCGTCGGTCGAGGGGTGGCGGCGGGGTGTCGTGCGAAGAGGGACCGGATGTGTGAGGGGTGCATCCGGTCCCTCACCTATGGGTTGTGCCGGCCCGGTGAGCGAAAATCTGAGCTGCGCAGAAAAAACGCCCAAGTACATCAGTACTAGGGCGTTTTTTCTGCTTGTCAGATTTCCGCTCACCGGGCCACCTCGCGTTAGATCAAGAGCGAAGAGCCAAGATCAAGAGCGTGATTTTGTACCCGCGGCGGGGCCCCGGGGAAACCGGCAGCCCCTTCCTCGCTCGACTGGTTACGCGGTGGTGCTCGCCGCGAAGCGGTCCTTGACCCAGTCGACGATCGACTGGGTGGTGGCGCCCGGGGTGAAGATCTTGGCCACGCCGAGGCCCTCGAGCTCGGGGATGTCGCCGTCGGGGATGATCCCGCCGCCGAAGACGACGATGTCGTCGGCGCCGCGCGACTTGAGCAGCTCGATCACCTTGGCGAACAGGGTCATGTGCGCGCCGGACAGCACGGACAGGCCGACAACGTCGGCGTCCTCCTGGATGGCGGTCTCCACGATCTGCTCCGGGGTCTGGTGCAGCCCGGTGTAGATGACCTCCATGCCGGCGTCCCGCAGGGCACGGGCGACGACCTTGGCCCCCCGGTCATGCCCGTCGAGGCCCGGCTTGGCGACGACAACCCGAATCCGTGCGCTCATCGCAGACTCCCTTGTCAAGCTTTCCTGCCGGAGACGGTACATCGGCCGCCGGGCGTGACCCACACCGCATCGGCCTGCTGCACTGTGATCGATCGATAACGCGATGTAGTCACAGCAGCAACAAACCTAGTCCGGTCGGCCAGGAAGGCTGAGCGAAAGGCCACGAAGACATGATCAACCTTGGATGTCACCGATGTCAGCGGGTTAGCTCGTCGACGGCTCACCCGCTGATACCGGAGGTTGTCGGATGCGACATACAAAAGATGAAGAGGGCGACAAGCCGCTCTTCGCGACGAAGGTCCAGCAAGTCAGCAATGTACTCGGTGCCACACTGGGCAAACTGAAGCGTCACCCGATCGGAAACCACCGCGCGCTGCGCAGCAAGTACACCGGCGCTGGCGTTGGAGTCGCCGCCGTCACGCTCGCCGCCCTCGCGTCGCTCGTATATGTGAACCAGCCCGGTGCCGAGTCCACGGCCCCGGTGTCCGCCGCAGCGAAGGCCGACGAACGTCAGGTCGACTCGCGCGCGGACCGCTCCAACCGTGAAGCTCCTTCCGCTGCCCCGAGCAGCGCAGCTCCGGTCCCGGCCGCCGCGCCCTCCACCGCGCCCGCCGCCCCGGCAGCTCCCGCGGCTCCGGCCGTTCCCGCCGCCCCGCCGGTGACCCAGGCTCCCCCGCCCCCGCCGAAGCCCGCGTGGGTCTCCCCCGTCGTGAACTACGACTTCACCAGCTCCTTCGGCCCGCGCTGGGGTACCGCGCACGAGGGCGTCGACCTGGCTGGCCCCGAGGGCACGCCGATCCGTTCCGTCGCGGCCGGCACCGTCGAGCTGGCGACCACGTACGACTGGGGTGGCTACGGCTTCACCGTCGTCGTCAACCACGGCGGCGGCGTCCGCACGCTCTACGCACACAACTCGGCGATCAAGGTGAGCGTCGGGCAGAAGGTGGACGTGGGCCAGCTCATCGCGCTGATGGGCAACACCGGCGACTCGCAGGGCTCGCACAGCCACTTCGAGGTGCACGTCGGCGGCAACGGCATCGAGCACGCCAACGCGGTCGACCCGGTCCCGTTCATGGCCGCTCGTGGCGTGAAGCTCTAGGACTGACACACGTAGTACGGCGTAACGCCCCGGCCCGCAGCGGCCGGGGCGTTGCCGTATCCGCGACCAGGCCCCCGGCGTCCCGTGGCGGCTCTACGATCAGGCCATGCCCGTCATCGAGGCCCTCCGGGAGCTGGCCGGCCGCTGGGCCGGGACGAACGAGTTCCGGCTGATGCCGGCCGACCCGGCCGAGCGGCTGGCGACCACCGCTGAGCTCACGCTCGTGGCCCGTAACGGCGTCAGCCTCGCCTACACCTGGTCACATCCGGCCGACGGCCCTCAGGAGGGCTTCGCGCTCCTGCACGATGCCGAGGACGGATCGGCGGCCGCGACCTGGCTGGACAGCTGGCACCAGTCTCCGCAGGCTGCGACGCTGACCGGTACCGCCGATTCTTCTGGTACTCACCTCCGCACGACGTACGGCGGTGGCGACTGGGGCTGGGCCATCCACGTCGAACCGGCCGGGGCCGGGCTCCGGATCACCATGACCAACGAGGGGCCGGGCATTCCCGCGTACGCGGCGATGACAGCCGTCTACGAGCGGAGCCCGTGACAGCACACAAGTGCTACTGTCCAATATGAAGCCACTTGATAGCGCTACTGTGCCGTTGGCCGAATCACTACTCGACCTCACCGCCCTGCGCGCCGACACGCCCGGCTGCGAGCGCGTGATCCACCTGAACAACGCTGGCTGCGGGCTGCTACCCGCCCCGGTACTGACCACTATGGTCGACCACCTGCACCTCGAAGCGACGATCGGCGGGTACGAGGCAGCCGCGGCCCAGGCCGGAGCCGTCCAGGGCTTCTACACCGAGATCGCCGCGCTGATCGGGGCGGAACCCCGCAACATCGCCTTCGCTGGCAGCGCGACGCACGCGTACTCGACAGCGTTGTCGGCGATCCCCTTCCAGCCAGGGGACGTCATCCTCACCACGCGCAACGACTTCATCTCCAACCAGATCGCGTTCCTGTCACTGCGGAAGCGGTACGGCGTCGTCGTCGTGCACGCCCCCGACCTGCCGGAGGGCGGCGTGGACGTGGCCGCGATGGCTGCCCTGATGCGGACGCACCGGCCGCGCCTCGTCGCCGCCACCCACATCCCGACCAACTCGGGCCTCGTCCAGCCGGTCGCCGAGATCGGCGCGCACTGCCGCGAACTCGGCCTGCTGTACCTGGTCGACGCCTGCCAGTCGGCCGGCCACTACCCGCTCGACGTGCACGAGATCGGCTGCGACCTGCTCACCGCCACCTGCCGCAAGTTCCTGCGCGGGCCGCGCGGCTCCGGGTTCCTGTACGTCTCCGACCGGGTGCTCGACGCCGGCTACGAGCCGCTGTTCGTCGACATGCACGGGGCGCGCTGGGTGGCGCCGGGCCGGTACGAGCCTGCCGCGACGGCGGCGCGCTTCGAGGAGTGGGAGTTCCCGTACTCCACTGTGCTGGGGTGCGCCGAGGCCGTCAGGTACGCGAGAAAGATTGGCATCGAGGCCATCGCACGCCGGACGCCCGCGCTCGCGGCCCGGCTGCGCACCCTGCTGGGCGAGATCCCGGGCGTGCGCGTGGCCGACCGGGGCAGGAAGCTGGGCGGGCTGGTCACCTTCACGATCTGGGGCTGGCAGCCGGAGCCGTTCAAGGCCGCGCTCGACGGGCTGGGCGTCAACTCGGCGCTGAGCTTCCGGGAGTTCGCGCAGTTCGACTTCGGTGACAAGGATGTCGACTGGTGCCTGCGGCTCTCCCCGCACTACTACAACACCGAGGACGAACTCGGCCGGGCCGCCGAGGCGATCGCGAGCCTGAGCAGGACCTGAGCGGTGCCCGGGGCCTCGATCGGTCAGAGCACCAGGTCGTCCTGCTCGTCGAAGATCCAGCCGTCCTCGTAGAGCACCTCGAACAGATGCCCGTCGGCGTCGGTGAAGTACCCGCTGTGTCCCCACGGATTCTGGCCGGCCGGGCGGGTGACCGTGGCGCCCAGCTCGGCCGCCTTGGCCATGACCTCGTACACCTCTTCGGCGCTGAGGGCCACGTACGCCAGGGCGAAGCCAGCGAAACCGCCCGGCTCCCGGTCCGGCAGGCCGGCGTCGGCCGCGAACGCCGCCCGGGACTGGAACGCGACCGCGACCCCGCCCAGCTCGAACAACGCGAACTCGTCCGAGCCCGCAGCGGACCGCCGCCAGCCCAGTGCCTGGTAGAACGCGACCGAGGCTGCGACATCGCGCACACCGAGCAGGATCATGTTGAGCCGCTGCCGCACGTCTTCCTCCTGGGGACCGGAGCCGGGCCCGTCATCCTGCCACCCGGCCGTCCGCGGCCCGGCACCGCCTTGATCAGCCGGTCCCTCACAGCTTCTGGATCGGGGCGTGCCGGAGCATCAGCCACAGCAGCTGGTCGCCGAAGTCCACCTGGGCCTTCGCGCCGGGGCCTGAGCCCTCGACCACGACCACCCGGCCCAGCCCCCACTTGTCGTGGGTGACCCGATCGCCGGGCGCCAGGTTCGGCACCTTGGCCGGCAGCGAGGAAGCCGTCTTCACCAGCCGGGGGTCGAGCCCCAGCCGCGAGACCAGCCCGTTGTTCCCGCCTGAGGCCGAGGGCCGCTCCACGTACCCGGAGCCGATCCCCGAGCCGACCGGCGCCGTCCCGTGCTCCCAGCGCAGCAGGTCCGGCGGCAGCTCCTCCACGAACCGGGACGCCGGGTTGTACTGCGGCTGCCCCCACGCGCTCCGCGTCACCGCCCGCGACAGGAAGAGCCGCTGCCTGGCCCGGGTGATGCCCACGTACGCGAGCCGCCGCTCCTCCTCCAGCTCCTTCACGTCGCCGAGCGCCCGCAGGTGCGGGAACACGCCGTCTTCGAGGCCGGTGAGGAACACGACCGGGAACTCCAGGCCCTTGGCGGTGTGCAGGGTCATCAGCGTGACCACGCCAGCGTCCTCCGGGTCGTCGGAGGGCAGCTGGTCGGCGTCGGCCACCAGCGCGACCTGCTCCAGGAAGCCCGCCAGGGTGACCTCCTCCTCCAGCGTCTCCGCCCGCTCCGAGTACTCCCTGGCCACGCTGACCAGCTCCTGGAGGTTCTCCACTCGGCCGGCGTCCTGGTGGTCCTCGCTGTTCTCCAGCTCCTCCAGGTAACCCGTCTTGGCGAGCACGGCCTCCAGGATCTCCTCCGGCGGCGCCTCGGCCGCCAGGGCACGCAGCTCGCCCATCAGCTCCACGAACCCGGCGATCGCGTTGGCCGACCGGGAAGCGATGCCCGGGGCGTCACCGGCGCGCTCCAGTGCCGCGCCGAACGAGATCCGCTCGCGAATGGACAGTGCCTCCACACACGCCTCGGCCCGCTCGCCGATGCCGCGCTTGGGAGTGTTCAGGATGCGGCGCAGGCTGACCAGGTCGTCGGGGTTGGCCAGCGCCCGCAGGTACGCGAGGGCGTCGCGGACCTCCTTGCGCTCGTAGAACCGCACGCCGCCGACCACCTTGTACGGCAGGCCGACCCGGATGAACACCTCTTCGAACACGCGGGACTGCGCGTTGGTCCGGTAGAACAGCGCGATGTCGGCGGGCCGGGCGGCATCCGCGTCGACCAGCTTGTCGATCTCCCGCGCGACCCAGCTCGCCTCGTCGTGCTCGGTGTCGGCCACGTAGCCGACGATCTGCTCGCCGTCGCCGGCGTCGCTCCACAGCCGCTTGGGCTTGCGGTCGGCGTTGCGCGAGATGACGGCGTTGGCTGCCGAGAGGATCGTCTGGGTGGAGCGGTAGTTCTGTTCGAGCAGGATCGTGGTCGCCTGCGGGTAGTCGCGCTCGAACTCCAGGATGTTGCGGATCGTCGCGCCACGGAAGGCGTAGATCGACTGGTCGGCGTCACCGACGACGCACAGCTCCCCGGTCTCCCCCACGATCTCCTTGACCAGCGCGTACTGCGCGTGGTTGGTGTCCTGGTACTCGTCGACCAGCACGTGCCGGAACCGCCGCCGATAGTGCTCGGCGACATCCGGGAAGGCACGCAGCAGGTGCACGGTCGTCATGATCAGGTCGTCGAAGTCGAGCGCGTGGGCCTCGCGCAGCCGGCGCTGGTAGAGGGCGTAGACCTCGGCGAGCGTGCGCTGGGCCGGGCCCTCGGCCTTGGCCGCGAAGTCCTCGGGGTCGATCAGCTCGTTCTTCAGGTTCGACACCTGGGCTGCCAGGCCACGGGCCGGGTAGCGCTTCGGGTCGAGATCCAGCTCGCGGACGACCAGGGCCATCAGGCGGCGCGAGTCGTCGGCGTCGTAGATCGAGAAGGTCGACTTGAGCCCGGCGTTGGCGTGCTCGGCACGCAGGATCCGCACGCAGGCCGAGTGGAAGGTCGACACCCACATCAGCCGGGCCCGGCCGCCGACCAGCTTCGCGACCCGCTCCTTGAGCTCGCCGGCCGCCTTGTTGGTGAAGGTGATCGCCAGGATCTCGCCGGGGTGCACGTCGCGGTGCGCCAGCAGGTACGCGATGCGGTGCGTCAGCACCCGCGTCTTGCCGGAACCAGCACCCGCGACGATCAGCAGCGGAGTGCCTGCATGCTCGACGGCCGCGCGCTGCTGCTCGTTCAAACCGTCAAGGAGGGGAGAAGAAGTCTCAAAAAGCGCCTGCACGCCTGCAAGTCTAGGCGGCCCCACCGACAGAACCCGATACGAGCTACGCCCGGCCGGTTTCGATCTCTGCGAGGCCGCGGCGGTAGACCTCGATCGCCGCCAGTTCCTGCCCGCTCGCCCGGAGGATGTCGCCCAGCTCGCGGGCGATGGCGCAGGCCGCCAGCCCGCTCGCGGCTTCGAGGGCCGCGCGCAGCAGCTCCTCCGCCGTCGCCAGGTCACCGCGTTCACGGGCGATCAGACCCTGGATTTTGTACGCCGTGGCAGGCTCGGCCTCCGCTGCCGCGTCCAGCGCGTCAGCGGCCCGCCCGAGCTGCCACAGGACCTCGGCCAGCTCCCCCGCGACGATCTCGCCAAGCACCTCGCGGGCGACGGTCAGCTCGGCGAGCGCCGCCTCGGCCTCCCCGCGCTGGACGAGCAGCCGGCCACGGCTCCACCGGCCGAGCGCCGCGGCCCGCCGGTACCCGCGGTGGCGGATCGCCAGCCTGGCCCGCTCGGCTGCCGCCTCGGCGTCGGCCCAGTGGCTCTGCTCGCGCAGGGTCCTCGCCGTGGTCAGGTGCCGTTCGATCAGGGCGCTGGAGTCGACGGGCGGGCCGGTCAGGGCCTCGGCGGCCTCCGCTGAGCTCACGGCACGCTCCGGGTACCCGAGGTCGGCGTAGATCTCCACCAGCGCGTACCGCAGGGCCGCCTCGGCCTCCGGGTCCGGCAGGCCGGAGGACTCCAGCTGCGCGACGGCCCCGTCGAGCAGGTACGCGGCGTCGCGGGCCGGGATCAGCCGGGCCTTCGCGATCAGCAGCGGTACACGGACGGTGAGGGGTTCGCCGGCCAGCAGCGCCTCGGCCTCGGGTATCCGGCCGAGCCCGGTCAGCGCGGCCGCCTCGGCCCTGCGCAGGCCCGCGTCGGCGGCCAGTGTCCGTACTCTCCGGAATCGTTCCAGCTCACCCGACAGCTCAGCCTCGGCCAGGGCGATCAGCAGGTCGGCAGGCAGCTCGCTCGGCCGGCCGGTGGACAGCTCGGCTGGTGTAACTCCGAGTCGCTCCGCGAAGTAACTCAGCGCATCCGTGGACGGCGTACGCCGCTCGGCTTCGACGGTCGAGATGTACGCGGCCGTGTAGCGCTCACCCGCGAGATCTTTCTGGGTGAGACCCCGATCGGTGCGCAGCCGGTGCAGCCGGGCACCGAGCGACTCATGACTCCTAACCGCACCCGCCATAACACATACGGTAACCCATCACTGCCAACTGCCCTCAAGGTGTTACAGAGGTCTTTACTCGAGTTACTAGCCCTGTTATACATGGGCCTCGTGACAGCAGTCACATTCCCCTCAGTAAATGGGAGGCTCAGGGTGAAGAAGTCTCTAGCTGCGGCTGGTGCCGTAGCGCTGATCGCCGGTCTGGCGGTGGGCGTGGCCAACATGGCCACGGCGTCCAACGACGTGCCCAACCAGCGCCAGGCTGTCGCTCAGGCGGACTCCGCTCTTGCCAGCAACCGCGCGGCCATCCGCGCCACCGCCGGCGACACCTTCAAGGTCTACAACACCCGGATCGACGCCAGCGGCGCGACCCACGTTCGGTACGACCGGTTCCACAACGGCCTTCCTGTCCGTGGTGGCGACTTCATCGTGCACAACGCGCCCGGTGGCGCCTACGCCGGTGTGAGCAACGCGCTCGCCGCGCCGCTCAGCCTGAACACCACCCCGAAGATCGACCAGTACACGGCGTGGGACGCGGCCCCGAAGCACTTCGAGGGCACCGCGCTGACCCACACCGCCGCTCCTCAGCTGTTCATCGACGCGGTGAGCGCCGGCACCCCTCGCCTGGCCTACAACACCGTGATCAGCGGCTGGGAGGGTCAGACCCCGGTCCGGATGAACGTCATCACCGACGCCAACTCCGGTGAGCTCCTGGGCAAGCACGACGAGATCCACACCGTCGTCGGCTCCGGCCAGAGCCTCTACGTCGGCACGGTCTCCGTCGACACCACCCAGTCGGGCAGCACGTACTCGATGGTCGACCCGTCGCACGGCAACGGCCGTACCTGCGACATGAACAACTCGACCAGCGGCACCTGCACCACCTTCACCGACGCCGACAACAACTGGGGCACCGGCTCCAACAGCAACCGGCAGTCGGCCGGCGTGGACGCCCACTACGGCGCGGCCATGACCTTCGACTACTTCAAGAACGTTCACGGCCGCAACGGCATCTTCGGCAACGGCACCGGCGTGCCGAGCCGGGTGCACTACGGCTCGAACTACGTGAACGCGTTCTGGGACGGCTCGCAGATGACCTACGGTGACGGCCAGGGCCGCCCGCTGGTCTCCCTGGACGTGGCCGCGCACGAGATGGCGCACGGCGTCACCGAGAACGTGGTCTCCGGTGGCCTCACCTACTCGGGTGAGTCCGGCGGCCTGAACGAGGCGACCTCCGACATCTTCGCCGCCGGCGTCGAGTTCTACGCGAACAACTCCGCCGACGCCCCGGACTACCTGGTCGGCGAGAAGATCGACATCAACGGCAACGGCACCCCGCTGCGGTACATGGACGACCCGACCAAGGACGGCTCCTCGCACGGCTGCTGGTCGACCAGCACCAAGAACGTCGACGTGCACTACTCGTCGGGTGTGGGTAACCACTTCTTCTACAACCTGGCGCAGGGCACCGGCTCCGGCCCGTACGGCAACTCGCCGGTCTGTGGCTCGGCTCCCGGCGTGACCGGTATCGGCATCAACAAGGCCGAGAAGATCTGGTTCAAGGCGCTCAACGACTACTTCACCTCGAACACGTCGTACGTGAACACCTCGAACCCGGCCAACACCTCGCGTGCCTACACCCTCAAGGCCGCGACGGACCTGTACGGCACCTGCTCCACCGAGTACAAGACGGTTCAGGCTGCCTGGACCGCCGTGAACGTCGCCGGTAACGACGCGCCGTGCACCACGCCGACCACCGGCCCGACCTCCACCAGCACGCCGACCAGCACCCCGACCGGCACGACCACGCCGTCGAACTGCTCGGCCGTGTCCAACGGCACCGACGTCACGATCCCGGACGCCGGCGCCGCTGTCACCAGCACCATCACGATCTCGAACTGCAACCGGAACGCCTCGGCCACCACCAAGGTCGCCGTCGTCATCCCGCACACCTACCGCGGTGACGTCCGCATCGACCTGGTCGCCCCGAACGGCACCTCGTACCGGCTGAAGACCGAGAACATCAACGACAGCGCGGCCAACATCAACACCACCTACACGGTGAACGTGTCGACCCACGCCGCCAACGGTGCCTGGAAGCTCAAGGTCCAGGACCTGTACTCGTACGACACCGGCAAGATCGACAGCTGGACCCTCACGGTCTAAGTAGCGATTCACCGGAACCAGAGGGGCCGGTCACTCCACACTGGAGCGGCCGGCCCTTTCTCTACCTGGGAGAGGTACCACCATGAAGCGCAAGGCTCCCCTCACCGCGTCCATCGCGGCAGCCTTACTCGCGGCCGGGCTCATCGCGGCCGCACCCTTCGCCAGTGCCAGCACCGCCGCCACGTTGCCGAACGGCGCACCGGACATCGCCGTCGCCGACGTGAAGGCACAGCTCGCCAACCTGCAGACCATCGCGAACAACAACGGCGGCAACCGGTACACCGGCCGCAGCGGCTACCGCGCCTCCGTCGACCACGTGAAGTCCGAGATGACCGCGCTCGGGTTCACGGTCAGCGAGCAGTCGTTCTCGACCTCGGCCGGCACCAGCTACAACGTGCTCGCCGAGCTGCCGGGCACCGACACCAGCAAGGTCATCATGCTCGGCGGCCACCTCGACAGCGTGTCGTCCGGCCCCGGCATCAACGACAACGGCACCGGCAGCGCCTCGCTGCTCGCCGTCGCGAAGGCCTTCAAGGCCGCCCGCCCGACGCCGGGCGTCACCGTCCGCTTCGGCTGGTGGGGCGCCGAAGAACTCGGCATCCTCGGCTCGCGCGCCTACGTCAGCTCGCTGTCCTCGGCGGAGAAGACCCGGATCAAGGCGTACCTGAACTTCGACATGACCGGCTCGCCGAACCCGGGCTACTTCGTCTACAACGACGACACGAACGGCATCGCCCTGCGGAACCTGCTCGTCCAGGGCTTCACGGCGCTGAACGTGCAGACCGAGTACGTCGACGTGGACGGGCGCAGCGACCACGGCTCGTTCTACAACGTGGGCATCCCGACCGGCGGTACCTTCTCCGGAGCTGAGGGTTACAAGACGTCGGCACAGGCCGCGAAGTGGGGCGGGACGGCCAACGCCGCGTTCGACCCGTGTTACCACCGTTCGTGCGACAACTCGAACAACATCAACGACACGTCGCTCGACCGGCACGCGGACGTCATCTCCTACGCCCTGTGGAACCTGACCGGTACCGGCAGCACGCCGACCCCGACGCCGACCGGCACAGGCACAGGTACCCCGACGTCCTCGCCCACGCCGTCGCCGACCGGGGGCACGTGCCAGGCCGTGACGAACGGTACTGACGTGGCGATCCCGGACGCGGGTGCCGCGGTGACCAGCTCGATCACCATCTCGGGCTGCAACCGCAACGCCTCGGCCACGACCAAGGTGACCGTCACCATCCCGCACACCTACCGGGGTGACCTCCGGATCGACCTGGTCGGCCCGAACGGCACCACGTACCGGCTGAAGACCGAGAACTCCAGCGACAGCGCGGCGAACGTCAACACGACGTACACGGTCAACGTGTCGGCCCAGGCCGCCAACGGGACGTGGAAGCTGAAGGCGCAGGACATGTACTCCTACGACACCGGCAAGATCGACAGCTGGACGCTGGCCGTCTAGCAGCCCCGGGCACGCAGCTGGGGTAGCTGGCCCGGCCGGGTGGGTTCTTCCCGCCCGGCCGGGCTTTTTGGTGCCCTCGGCGCCGGTGAGGGCGTCTCCGCGCGGACCGTGGGTGCCGGTAGCGGGGCTGGGGGCTGGGGATCGCCGCACGGCAGCCGGGGGCGGTGATAACGGAGTACAAAATCGGCTTGAAGGTTTGTGGTCTTCGACTTCTCAGATGGTGTCCGGGGCTCCAGGGGTGTGGCATACTCGGATCCATGCAGAACTGCGCTCGATTTTTTTACTACGGCACCGGGAGTCCGGCAGCCGTAGGTCGCGCATAACTGACCTGCCAACGCCCCGGGCTCACAAGCCCGGGGCGTTTTTGCGTCTCCCGGGCCGAGAACTCACCCACACCGACCAGGAGCACGCATCATGAACGTCACCACCATCGCCCCCACCGACAACACCGACACCGGCGCCACCGGGGACTCCGCAGACCGGATCACGGAGCTGCGCGGCCGGATCAACGCCATAGACGAACAGCTGATCAGTCTCTGGCGCGAACGCGCGGCACTCTCCCAGGAGGTCGGCACCGTCCGCGTCGCGGCCGGCGGCACCCGGCTGATGCTCGCCAGGGAGCGGGAGATCCTGGAGCACTTCAAGGCACAGCTCGGCGAGGATGGCACCCAGCTCGCGCTGCTGATCCTGCGTGCGGGGCGCGGCAGGCTCTAGCGAGTTCTCGGTACACGGCGAACGGGGCCGGGGAGACAACTCCCCGGCCCCGCCATTGTCTGGCTTCGTCTAGCTGGATGTCGCTACTACGCGTCGAAGCGCAGCTTGTTGCGGCGGCGGATCATCACCAGAGCGCCACCGGCACCCAGGAGAACCACACCGGCGCCCACGATGCCCAGCGCGGCCACACCGGTCTTCGGCAGGCCACCTCCCGGCGTCGTGGCCGGCGGGGCGGTGCTCGGCGTGGTGGCCGGGGTGCTGCCCGACGGGCTGGTGCTCGGGCTCGGCTTCGGCGATGCCGACGGGGTCGGGGTCGGCGTGGCCGGCGGGACCGCGACGAACGTGGCGCTCGCCTTGGCCTCGACGTCCTGCTTCTTCGTACCCGGGATGATCACCTTCTGGGTGTCGTCCGCGCCCTCGGTGTTGATGAACACCCGGGCCAGGTCGACGACGCCGGTGCCCTTGGCGGTCACGGTGACCTGCCCGGGCTTGTCGCTGGTCAGGTAGAAGACCGAGCCGTCACGGAGCTTGGAGATCTCCGTGCCCTTGTCGTCGACGACCTTGCCACCGGCCGCCGTGACGGTGACCTCGCCGACGGTGCTGGCGACCGTGAACGGGCCGGCCTTCGCGCCGGCCTTGCTCTCGGCAGCCTTGTCGGGCGTGATCTTCAGGCTCGGGGCCTTCGGAGCCTCGACACCGATCTTGACGAGGTAGTTGTAGACCTTCTCGATGTCCTTGTACTCGGCATCGGTGAACTTGCGGTCCGGGTGGGTCGCGGCATTGCCCTTGAGGGCGAAGCCGTCGCTGAAGTGCCAGATCGCGGCCTGGGTGGCCGCGTAGACCACGTAGTCCTTGCGCGGGACAGCCAGCCGCATCGCGGGGGTCGCGGCGTCGGCCGCGGCGACGACCTCCTCGGAGGTCTTCACCGGGTAGCTGTTGTGCAGGATCCAGTTGATCTTCAGCAGGTCTGCCTCGCTGACGTGCTTGGCACGAGCCCAGGTGGCCTCTTCGTAGACCGGGCCCTGCGAGGCGTTCAGCGGGTGCTTGATGTCGATGCAGTAGAGGAGGCGCTGGTCCTTCTCACCGTCGAGCGTGATGCCACTGAGGCCGACCGGGTAGTCCTGTGCGGCGGAGCCAGCGACCTGGCCGTTGAGGTAGCCGTTCTTGTACACGCCGTCGTGCGAGACGGTACCGACCTTGCCGCGCTGCGGGTCGGCTGCCGCAGCGGGAGTCGCGGCGAGCGCGAGGGTCGTCAGACCAGCCACAGCCAGGAGCGCGGCGGTCCGGATTCTGGTGTTGAGCACTGCGGGGAAGTCCTTCCCGGATTCAGGGTAAGGCGACGCAGCATTATGGGGTCGCGCCGAAGATCATTGCGACCCTTCTGGCACACCAGAATCCGACAGCGCCCGAGACTCTCCCGAAATGTCCACTGTGACGCGCCGAACGAAAAAATCTAGACGAGACGCCGATCTGCTGCCCAACGCGACAACTCATACCGATTTGACATCTGGAGTTTCCGGAGCACATTGGACACATGCGTCTCGACCGTCTTGATCGAGATGTACAACTCTTTCGCGATCTCCTTGTAGGCGTACCCGCGGGCCAGCAGCCGCAGCACCTCGCGCTCCCGGTTGGTCAGCTGGTCGAGCTCCGGGTCGGCCACCGGGTCCGGCGAACGGGACGCGAAGGCGTCCAGCACGAACCCGGCCAGCCGCGGGCTGAACACCGCGTCGCCCTCCGCGACCCGGCGGACGGCGTCGGCCAGCTCGTCCGGCGAGATCGTCTTCGTCACGTATCCCCGGGCACCCGCCCGGATCAGCCCGATCACGTCCTCGGCGGCGTCGGAGACCGACAGCGCGAGGAACTTGACGTCCGGGTGCGAGCGCCGGACGGCCTCCAGCACAGCCCGGCCGCCACCGTCGGGCATGTGGACGTCGAGCAGGACGACGTCGGGCAGCTCGGCGGTGATCGCGGCGACCGCGTCGGCGACCGTACCGGCCTCGCCGATCACCGTGACGCGTTTGCCCAGCTCAGCCCGGACACCGGCCCGGAACATGGCGTGATCGTCGACCAGGAACACCCGCAGCGCATCCATCCGCTTATTCTCCCTTGTCCTTCCGGCCCAGGATCAACCGCACCTCTGTGCCATCCCCCGGTGTGCTTCTGATCTCGGCCCGCCCGCCGTGCCGTTCCATCCGGGCGATGATGGAGCCCCGTACGCCGTGCCGGTCGCCGTTCACCTTGTCCGGATCGAAGCCGACGCCCCGGTCGCGGACGAAGACGCTCAGCTCGTCCGGTTCGGCCTCGGCGTACACGGAAATGGTTTCGACGCCTGCGTGCTTGCCTGCGTTGACCATCGCCTCCCGTGCGGCGTGCACGAGGGCGCGGACGTGCTCGTCGACCGCGCAGTCGCCGACGACGACCAGGTCGACGCTCAGCGTGAAACTGTCCTCGACCTCGGCGGCCGCCGCCTCCAGCGCCGCGGCGAAGCGCTCGTCCGGCGAGCCGGAGGGCTTGTAGAGCCAGTTCCGCAGGGTGCGCTCCTGGCCACGGGCCAGCCGCAGCACCATCTTCGGGTCCTCTGCGTGCCGCTGGACGAGCGCGAGCGTGTGCAGGACCTGGTCGTGGACGATCGCGGCGAACTCCGCCCGTTCCGTCTCCCGGATCCGGCCCTCACGCTCGTCGCGGAGCTGGACGAACATCCGCCACAGCATCG
The DNA here is from genome assembly GCF_000379825.1 of Longispora albida DSM 44784. Classification (GTDB taxonomy): domain Bacteria; phylum Actinomycetota; class Actinomycetes; order Mycobacteriales; family Micromonosporaceae; genus Longispora; species Longispora albida. The sequence continues at coordinate 474,241 of NZ_KB903813.1, read as the reverse complement.
GGCCGAGCGCCAGGGCCAGGCCGGCCAGGGCGATCAGCGCGAACAGCAGGCCGCTGATCAGCGAGGCGGCGCTCGCGCCCGGCAGCGGCTTGGTGATCGCGATGACGCCGATGATGCCGCCGATGACAAGCACACCGCCGCCGGCCAGGCGGAAGAACAGCGAGCGCCGGTCGTTCGTGGTCAGGAATCCGGCCAGCCACGGCAGGTCCGGGTCGCCGCCGCCGTTCCACTTGCGCCAGCGCTCCGGCTCGGCCTGGTGCCAGATGATGCCTGCGCCGAGCGCGACCAGCGCGACCAGCCAGCCGATCAGGCTCCGCACGCCCGCGCTGCCGATCAGGCCGTCAACGAGCAGGACACCGAGCGCCAGGGCGCCGAAAGCCACCATCTGCGTGGTGTCCTTCTTCGCCTTCACCGGCTGGGCCGCCGTGCGCGGGGTCAGCGGGAGCACGGTCCAGAACACGACGTAGAGGATCGCGCCGAGCCCGGAGAAGGCCAGCAGCACGACGAAGGCGACCCGCACGGCGACCGCCGGCAGCCGCAGGTGCTCGGCGATGCCGCCGGCCACGCCAGCCACCACCCGGCCGTCAGCCCGGCGGTACAGCTTCGTGGCCGGGTGCGCCGTCGTCGTCTCCATGCCGTTGATCGTCACATGGCGGGCAGCGTGGCGACCACCGGATCTTTCCGGCCTGGTAACCCCTAGAAAAGTCAGGGTCGCTCCCTGACGCGCGGGGGTTCCCCAGCAGGTGAGGATGGTGGCATGACCAGCCCGTCCCCACAGCACCACCAGGCGTACGCGGACTTCAAGGCCCGCTACACCCGGCCCCGCGCCGACCGCAAGGTCGCGGGGGTCTGCGGCGCCATCGGCCGGGCCACCGGTACCGATCCGGTGCTGTGGCGGGTGCTGTTCGCGGTGTTCGCGCTGGTGGGCGGGGCGGGGTTCGTCGGGTACGCCGCCGCGTGGCTCGTCCTGCCCGCCGAGGGCGACACAGGCTCGCCGATCGAGGCGCTGTTCGGCAAGGGCAAGTCGAGCACGTCGCCGCTGGTCACCTTGTTCGTCGGGTTCGGGGCGCTGGGGATGAGCACGTTCGTCCTCGGTACCGACTTCCGGTTCGGGATCCTGCTCGGAGTCCTGATCGCGGTCATCTTCGCCCTGTCGAACCGGCGGGGCACCCCGGCGTACGTGCCGCCGCCCCCGCCACCGCCGCCCGGGCCGGATCCGGCGCAGCAGGCCGGCACGCAGGTACCGTTCGCGCCGCACGGGCCGTTCCAGGTGCCGGCGGGGCCGGTGCCGTTCGCGCCGCGCGGGCCGTTCGAGGCGCCGCGGACGACAGTTCCGTACCCGGCCGGGCCCAGCCCCACGATGCCGCTGTGGCCGCAGCCGGTGCCGCAGCCACCCATGCCAGTACCCCCGCAGAAGAAGCAGAAGAAGCCCCGGGAGAAGTCACAGCTCAGCAAGCTCATCTTCTTCACGCTGCTGTTCGCGATGGGCGCGCTCGGCCTCACGGCTGCCGCGATGCAGGGCATGGCCCCGGCGGCGTTCTTCGCGACGGCTCTGGGCGTTGTCGGGCTCGGGCTGGTCGTGGGCACGTGGTTCGGCCGCGCGTACCGGATGATCCTGCTCGGCCTGGTGCTCTGCCTCGGCCTGGCCATCGCGGTCGCGGCCGACCCGATCCGCTCGGGCATCGCGCACTGCAGCGGCTCGCAGACCTGGATCCCGCAGAGCGCCGGCGTGGTCGAGAAGGCGTACACCTCCTCGTGCGGCGTGGCGACGCTGGATCTCCGGCAGGTCAACTTCGCCGACCAGAACGTCGTCCTCGCGGCCAACAGCGAGTGGGGCGAGCTGACCGTCCTGCTTCCGCCCACAGTGGACGTCGAGGTCAACCCGTCGGTGAGCAGCGGCGAGGCTGACGTCCTCGGCCGCAAGTTCTCCGACGGCATGGGCCCGGTCGGCCCCATCTCCGACAACGGCACCGACGGCCCCGGCGGCGGCAAGCTGACCATCAACCTGGACGTGAAGTACGGCCGAGCGAAGGTGACCCGATGAAGCCGCACCGCACCGACGCGATCTCCCTGGTCTTCGGCCTGCTGTTCAGCGGGGTGGCCGCCTGGTGGTGGCTGTCGCAGGTGATCGAGCTGAGCCCGGCAGTGGCCGGCTGGTGCGCGGCGATCGCCCTGATGGTGCTGGGCGTGATCGGCATCGTCACGGCCCTCACCACCAGCCGCCGCCAGCCGCTGCCCGTTCCCCAGGACCACCCCGAAGATCAAAATCCCTAGTGTGTACTCCGTGACCACCGGCCCGGCCGGGTGCGGTGGTCCGGTGTCCCCGGCCGTCTCCCCTTCCGCCAGACCCGCCTCCGAACGCTTGCCGGGCCGGCGAGCCTATGCTGGACCGAAGGTCCCGTAAAGGGCGGCACGTGGTGTGTGCGTCCGCAGCCCGGCAAGAGCGACGAAGCGAGAAGAGCCGTACAGAATGACCGAGTCACTGATCACCGACCTGGCACTCGGCCCGGCCCGGCTGGGTGGCCGCGCCGCCCGTTCACTGGCCGCTGAGTTCACCCGCCACCCCGGCCCGAAGTCCGGCCTGCTGATCGGCGTGGAGTCCGGCTCACCCGTGCTGGACGCCGTGCTGGAGGGCCTCGGCCCGGACGACACCCTCACGGTGCTGACCGAGGACACGTTCGCAGCGCCCGGCGTGCAGCTCATCCGCAGCCTGGCTGAGGCGAAGCCCGCTGATGTCGTGATCGTCGGCGCCCCGCTCGCCGGTACGGCTGACGAGGCGCACGCCACGCTGTCCACGCTCCGCGAGCTGGTCGCGCCCGGCGGCGTGCTGTCGCTGGCCGTTCCGGCGCTGCCCGGCATGGGCTCGGCCGCAGACGACGAGGTGAACCGGCAGGTCACAGCGTACGGGGCCGGCAGCGACCTCGTCCTGCGCTCGAAGCCGCCGGTCCGCGTGCACCGGCTGCGCTTCTCCCCCGGCAGCATCGACACCGCCGCAGACCTCCAGCCGGCGTACCGGCCGAGCAGCGTCCCGCTGGCCGGCGGCATGAACATCGACTCCAACGGCGTCGCAGCCTTCGGTATCTGCGCAGGCCTCGCGCTCGCCACGAAGAAGGTCGCGCCCCGCTCGAAGCTGTGGCTGGTACCGGCCCTGGCCGCCGTGCCGGTCGCCGCGTTCTTCCGTGACCCGGAGCGCGACATCCCGACCGACCCGGCTTCCGTGGTCGCGGCCTCCGACGGCAAGGTGCTGTCGGTGGAGCGGCTGACCGACGACCGGTTCGGCGAGCAGTCGGAGTGGCTGCGGATCGCCGTGTTCCTGTCGGTGCTCGACGTGCACGTCAACCGGGCTCCGGTGGCCGGCCGGGTCGCCGACTCGTTCATCGAGGACGGCGGGTTCGCCGCGGCGATGAAGCCGGAGGCCGAGCACAACGTCTCCGCGTACACCGTGCTGGACACCGTGAACGGCCGCGTGGTCGTCGCGCAGCGGACCGGCCTGATCGCCCGGCGGATCGTGCGGCGCGCCCCGGTCGGCACGATGCTGGCGAAGGGCGAGCGCTACGGCCTGATCCGCTTCGGTTCCCGCACCGACGTGTACCTGCCGGCCGGCACCGCTGAGCCGCTGGTGGCCCCGGGCGACCGGGTGGTCGGCGGTTCCACGGTCATCGCCCGCTGGCTGTAACGAGCACAAAGAAGAACCCCGCCGGGCGTACCCGGCGGGGTTCTTCTTTGTCGTCTGTCAGACGGCCAGTGCCCGGTGGCGGACCCAGAGGAGGGGCCCGGAGACCAGGTACGCGCCGATCAGCACGATGAAGGTGATCTGCCAGTCGGCCAGCGCGCCGAGGATCGGCACGACGAGCAGCCAGCGCGGCAGGCGCAGCACCCGGGCGAGCTTCGCGTACGGGAAGGTGCTCACCATCAGCAGGGCCAGCACCGCCACGACCGGGGCCTGCCAGCCCTTCGGGTCGATGATCAGCGCGGAGAGCGCGAGGATCGCCGCCGCCATCGTGGTCGGGACGCCGCAGAAGAACCGGCCGTCCTTCGGCGAGACGTTGAACCGGGCCAGCCGGATCGCCGCGCAGGCCGCGATGAGGGCGCAGGCCGGGGCGAGCAGCCAGATCGGCGCGTCGCTCTTCAGCCAGGAGTAGACGAGGACCGGGGTGGCCAGGCCGAAGGAGGCCATGTCAGCCATCGAGTCCATCTGGGCGCCGAACGGGCTGGCGACCCCGAACTTGCGGGCCAGCGCACCGTCGAGACCGTCGAATGTGACACACGCCACGATGCACAGCGCCGCGGTGGTCACGTGCCCGTGCAGGCTGAGGAACACGGCGAACATGCCGAGCATGATGCTCGCCAGCGTGCACGCGTTGACCAGGGCGAACTTGATCCGCCGGTCGAGGGTGCGCTCGCCGGGCAGCAGCGGGATCGCCTTCGGGCCCGCCGAGGCCGCTTCCGTCAGCGCGGAGACGGCCGGGCTGCGCGGTGCGAGCAGCGCGAGGTCGCCGGTCAGGCCAGCCGGGCTGTCGGGCACCGTGAGGTCGTCACGCTTGCGACGTGCGGCCAGTGCGGTGCGGACGAGCACGGTGCGGGCCAGGGTGCCACTGCGCCGGACGGCGCCGGTCCAGCGGCGGCCTGCCGGTCGCGGGCTGTCCGCGCTGCGTCTCTGCCAGGGTGCTCTCGGCACTCTGCGTCCCTCCCAAGGGCCGGATCGGGTTGCTCCGCCGCCACGGCGGCCGTCAAGCCAATGCGTTAAACGATGGCATACCGAGGCCATGCTTGGCGACGGCCAGTGGCACAAATTTCTTGTGAATTAGGGACAAAAGTATCAAAGCGTGATAAATTCCCGCGACACAGCGTGTCTACTTATGGACCCCTAGCTATTAACCTTACGCACGGTAGTCGATGGCTGCCCAAGGTCACTTAGTCCCCACCAGTATCAGGGGTACCGCCTGTCAGGCTGACAGCAGGCCGGCCCGGCGCAGTGTCTCGCTCGCGAGCCGGTTGAGCCGCAGGTTCCTGGCCTCCTCCGGGGTGTACCAGGCGGCGTCGGCCGTCGAGCCGTTGACTTCCGCCACAACCGGGGTGGTCGGGGCGTCCACCCGGACCCGGTAGGTGACCCGGACGCTGTGCCAGTCCATCGGGCGGCCCTCCGGCCCCCACGCCGCCGGGTTGTGCTGGTTGGTGACCGCAATCAGCTCGGTGACCTTGCCCTCTTGTCCGGTTTCCTCAGCGATCTCGCGGACCAGGGCCTCGGCCGGCTCCTCGCCCCAGTCGGTACCGCCGCCGGGCAGGTGCCACGTGCCGGCCCCCGGGTAGTTGTCAGAGATCAGAGTCAACAGGATCCGGCCGCCGGGGTCGGTGACCACGCCGTACGCGCTGAACCGCTGGCCGCGATCCGGGTTCGCGGCCGGGTGCCGCCGGTCCGGGGCCTGGCTGGGCGCGTGGATGGCCGGCAGACCGGTGACGCCGAGCGCGCGGCGTACCCGGTCGAAGAGCGGCAGGGTCTCGATCTCGGCGAGCGTGAACCACTCGACCCGGTCGGAGCTCTCCTCCGTCTCGTGGGTGAGCTCCCCGCCGACGATCCGCACGTCGTAGACCACGGTGTCCTGGTGCTGCACGAAGCCGCGGTGCTCGGACTCCGCGAACTCCGACCAGACGTCGCGCAGGCCAGTCACCTCGACGACGAGCCCGCTCTCCTCCGCGTACTCGCGCACGACGGCCAGGCCGGGCGCCTCCCCGTGGTCGATGCCGCCGCCGGGCAGGTTCCAGGTTCCCGTGTTGTCGGACTTGTCCGAGGCCCGGGTCAGCAGGACCCGCCCGTCGTCGTCCCGGCACACCCCGTACGCGGCTATCCGCCGCACTCGCCGCAAGGTCATGCGTTAGAGCGTAGCCAGCGCCTCCGAGGTGACCTCGGTGAGCGGCAGCCCGGTGACCTCCGAGGGCGTGAACCAGCACGCCTCGCAGGTCGAGCCGGCCGTGTCGTACACCCTCGGCGCGACCGGGTTGTCCACCATCACCCGGTAGAAGGCGCGGACGCCGTGCCAGTCGATCGGGTACCCCTCGGGCCCGATCTGCGCCTCGTCGCGGTGGCTGGCCACGCCGAGCAGCGCCAGCAGCCGCCCGCGCTGGCCGGTCTCCTCGGTCAGCTCACGCATCAGTGCCGGGCCGGGCTGCTCGCCGAAGTCGATGCCGCCGCCCGGCAGGTGCCAGCGGCCGGCTCCCGGGTACCCCTCGGACACCCGGGTGAGCAGCACACGGCCGCCCGGGTCGGTGGCGACGGCGTAGGCGGCGAAGCGCTGGGCGCGGGGGCGGCCGTCGGGTCCGGGTACGAGAAGGAAAGACGGCAGCTCGGGCGGGTTGTCCGGCCGGAGGTCGGCCCGGGCGGCTGGCAGCCCGAGCGCCATCGCGGTGAAGGGGCGCAGGGCCAGCTGTTCCACCTCGGACGGCGTCGCCCAGCGGGCCAGGTCGGTATCGCCGGCCATCGCGTCGCGCAGGCCGCCGCCGGTCACCTTGACCTCGTAGAGCAGGCGGTCGGTGTGCAGGGCGAGCGAGCGGTGCGGCAGGGCACGCAGGTCGGAGAGGACGTCGCGGAGGCCGGTGACCGCGATGGCCAGCCCGGTCTCGGCGAGGGTCTCCCTGATCACCGCGGCCTCGGGGTGCTCGCCGTGGTCGACCCCTCCGCCGGGCAGGGACCAGGAACCCGGGTTCGCCGCGTGGGCTGCGGCCCGGACCAGCAGGACACTGCCTGCGGAATCTGTGCAAATGCCGTACGCGGCGATGCGGCGCAGCGGCTCCAGCGCGGGGGTCATGAAAGACAAGTCTGACGACAGCGGATGGCCCAAGGTCAAGAGTTTGGCGGACTTTTGACAGCGATTGCCGTTTTCTTACACGGTACGCCGAGCGCTGTCCGATGGGTCACTCGCGGTGTCAGGGTTGGGGCTCAGGGTCGATCTCAGGGCAAGCACCGATGCAGCTCAGCAGGTCAGAGCCGCATTCTTGGTGGCATGACAGCCACTACCGTGAAGCAGCTCCGCCGCTCTCGCACCGACCGGAAACTGACCGGAGTTTGTGCGGGCGTGGCCAAGTACTTCGACATCGACCCGACCGCCGTCCGCGTCCTGTTCATCGTCTCGGTGTTCTTCACCGGCGGCTGGTCGCTCCTGGCGTACCTGGGCGCGTGGATCGTGATGCCCGACGAGCCGGCCATGCCGGCCCCGGCGGCCGCCCCGCTCTGGTACCCGACCGGCACGTACGTCCCGCCGGCCTACGCCACGCAGCCGGCCCCGTTCGCCCCGGGCGAGCCGGTCGCCCCGAGCGCGCCGGTCAGGCCGGAGCCCGTGGTGGAGGAGCCCTACGTTCCGGAGCCGGTCGCCGCCGAGCCGGTGGCTGAGGAGGTGCCGGCGAACGCCGCTGGCACACCGGAGGCCAGCGAGACCAAGGTCCTTCCGCAGGTGGAGGACGAGAAGAAGTAACCCGCACCGAAACTGCGGAGCCCACCACGGCTATTCAGCAGCGTGGTGGGCTCCGCAGACTTTCAGGTTACTCCCATTCGATGGTGCCCGGCGGCTTGCTCGTCACGTCGAGGGTCACCCGGTTGACCTCGGACACCTCGTTGGTGATCCGGGTGGAGATCCGGGCGATCAGGTCGTAGGGCAGGCGCGACCAGTCGGCGGTCATCGCGTCCTCGCTGGAGACCGGGCGGAGCACGACCGGGTGGCCGTAGGTCCGGCCGTCACCCTGGACGCCCACCGAGCGGACGTCGGCGAGCAGCACCACGGGGAACTGCCACACGTCGCGGTCCAGCCCGGCGTTGGTCAGCTCCTGGCGGGCGATCAGGTCGGCGGCCCGCAGGATGTCGAGGCGCTCCTGGTCGACGGCGCCGATGATCCGGATCGCCAGGCCGGGGCCCGGGAACGGGTGCCGCCAGATCATCTCCGGCGGCAGGCCCAGTTCGAGGCCGATCGTGCGGACCTCGTCCTTGAACAGCGTGCGCAGCGGCTCGACCAGCGCGAACTTGAGGTCGTCCGGCAGGCCGCCGACGTTGTGGTGCGACTTGATGTTCGCGGTACCGGTGCCGCCGCCCGACTCGACCACGTCCGGGTAGAGCGTGCCCTGGACCAGGAACTCCACGCCCTCGGCAGCCAGCTCGCGTGCGGCCTGCTCGAAGCACCGGATGAACTCGCGGCCAATGATCTTGCGCTTCTCCTCGGGGTCGGTCACCCCGGCCAGCGCACCCAGGAACTGGTCCTGAGCGTTGAAGACCCGCAGCTTGATGCCGGTGGCGGCCACGTAGTCGTTCTCGACCTGCTCGGCCTCGCCGGCCCGCAGCAGCCCGTGGTCGACGAAGACGCAGGTGAGCTGGTCGCCGACGGCCTTGTGCACGAGGGCTGCGGCCACAGCGGAGTCCACGCCGCCGGACAGCGCGCACAGCACCTGCTTGTCGCCGACCTGCTCGCGGATCCGGGCGACCTGCTCCTCGATCACGTTCGCGGAGGTCCACTCGGGGGCGATGCCGGCGATGTCGTAGAGGAAGTGCTCCAGCACGGTCTGGCCGTGTGCGCTGTGCATGACCTCCGGGTGGTACTGGACGCCGGCGAAGCCGCGCGCCACGTTCTCGAAGGCAGCGACCGGCGCGCCGTCGGAGGTCGCGGTGACCGTGAAGCCGGACGGGGCCTCCGACACGCTGTCGCCGTGGCTCATCCAGACGGAGAGCTCGGCCGGGAGGCCGTCGAACAGGGTGCCGGGCGTGGTCACGGCCAGCGGCGTACCGCCGAACTCGCGCAGCCCGGTCTTGGCGACCTTGCCGCCGAGGGCCAGCGCCATCGCCTGGAAGCCGTAGCAGATGCCGAACACCGGGGTACCGGCCTCGAACAGTGCGGCGTCGACCTGGGGGGCGCCGGGCTCGTACACGCTCGACGGGCCGCCGGACAGGATGATGGCCGCCGGGTTCTTGGCGAGCATCTCGGCGACCGGCATCGAGGACGGCACGATCTCGGAGTACACCCGGGCCTCGCGGACCCGGCGGGCGATCAACTGGGCGTACTGCGCCCCAAAATCAACGACGAGAACGGGCTGCATGGCAAAAGCCTAGTCACCTGGGCCGGGCCGCCGGACAGCTCCCCCGGAGTCTGTGGTTTTTCGCGTCCGGCATCTTCACACGCCGATCCCGCGCAGGGTGACCTGGACGACTTCCTCCAGCTCTTCGGGGGTGGGGGCTGGCAGCCTGCCCAGTGCCCTGGTGAGCAGCAGCCCGTTGAACAGCTCGATCAGGAGCCGGGCGTCGGCTCCTGATCGCGCCTGCCCGTCGGCCACGGCCCGGTCGAGCATCCGCTGGGCGGCCTCGGCCCGGCGTTCCATGCCGGTACGGAGCAGGGCTGCCACCTGCGGGTTGCGGGCCGACTCCATCGCGAGGGTGCGTACCCAGGCCATCCCGGCCTCGCTCATCATCATGGCGACGGCCGAGGCGTAGATGGCCCGCAGGTCGGCTTCGAGCGAGCCGCTGCCGGGGAGGGGTACCTGGTCGTCGAGGAGGAGCGCGAAGGCTTCGAGGATCAGGTCGTCCTTGCTGGCCCAGCGGCGGTACACGGTCGCCTTGGCCACGCCTGCCCGCCGGGCGACCTCGTCGACCGTGGTGGCCTCGAAGCCGGCCTCGAAGAGGAGTGCCGCCGCGGCCCTGCGTACCCGGTCGGCCACTTCCGGATCGCGGGGCCGCCCCCGCTGGACTCCGTCGTCCGTCACGTTCACCCGCCTGTCGCCGCGCCTGCCTTGTCCGCTGGGGCCTGCTCCGTAGCGGGTACCGCGTGATGGGGTAGCCAGATCAGGGCGACGAGCGCACCGAGCGCGCACAACCCGACCGACACCCAGCTCACGACCTGCAACCCTTCGAAGAAGGCCTGGAACGCGACGGTACGCAGCTGCCCGCCGCCGACCGGCAGGCTGTCCGCGACCCGCATCGCGCCCTGGACATTGTCCTTGGCTGGCCCGGCGGCCTCGGGAGGCAGGCCCCGCACTGCCCCGGCCATGTCGCCGCGATAGACGGAGTTGATGATCGAGCCGAGGACCGCGACGCCGAGCGCCCCGCCGACCTGGCGTACCGCGTCGTTGACGGCGGAGCCGACTCCGGCCTTCTCGACGGGCAGCGAGCCCATCACCGCCTCCGTGGCCGGCCCCATCGCGAACGACATCCCGAAGCCCATCAGCAGCACGCTGGCCAGCACCCGGCCGTATCCGGAGTGGACAGTCCCCTCCGCGATCACCACGAACGAGGCCCCGAGCAGCACCAGCCCGAACACCGCAGGGATCTTCTCCCCGATCCGCTGGGCGATCGCCATCGCGAGCGGGGCGCCGAGCACGAGCCCGGCGGCGATCGGCATGATCCGCATCCCGGCCTCGAAGGCGTCGTACCCCATCACGGTCTGGAGGTAGATCGACAGGAAGAACGCCGAGCCCATCAGCACGAAGAAGACCAGCGTGATCGCCACGGCCGGTACGGAGAACCTGCGGTTGCCGAAGAAGCGGATGTCGAGCATCGGGTTCGGGTGCCGCAGCTCCCACACCGCGAACGCGGTCAGCACGACGACAGCGACACCGAACCCGGTCACGACCTTCGCCGAGCCCCAGCCGTGCCCGGGCGCCTCGATGATCGCCCACACGAGGGCGACGAGCCCGACGACGCTCAGCGCGCCGCCGGCCAGGTCGAGCTTCGGAGCGTTCTCGTCCCGCGACTCGGGGACGATCAGGAGCGTCCCGATCAGGCCTACCACGACGACCGGGATGTTGATGACGAAGACGCTGGCCCAGGAGTAGTGGTCGAGCAGGTAGCCGCCGAGGGCAGGCCCGGCGGCGATGCCCAGGCCGGAGACGCCGGCCCAGATGCCGATGGCCGACTTGCGTTCCTTCGGCTCGGTGAAGGAGTTCGTGAGGATGGACAGGGTGCTCGGCATGATCAGGGCCGCGCCGACGCCCATCACCGTGCGGGCCGCGATGAGCTGCTCGGGACTGGTGCACAGCGCTGCCCACACCGAGGCCGCCCCGAAGATCAGGAGGCCGCCGACCAGTGCCTTGCGGCGGCCGTACTTGTCGCCCCACGCACCGGCCAGCAGCAGGAGCCCGGCGAAGGCCAGCGTGTAGGCGTCGACGATCCACTGGAGCTCGCCGGCTGTCGCGTTCAGCTCGCGTTGCAGGGTGGCGAGCGCGACGTTCAGGACGGTGTTGTCCAGGCCGATGATCAGGAGGGACACGCAGAGCACGCCGAGCGTGGCCCAGCGCCGCCGGTGGATGACCGCAGCGTCCATCGCCGCCTCACTTCCGATACCGAGGAGTCTAGGAATAGAAACTAGACTCCCCAGTCTCGGAAAGCTATCGCTTGATGAGCCTCAATGCGGCCGGGGCCGAGGCTGGCACGACCGGCGACTCCGGGGCCACCGCCGCCACCTGCGCGTAGGCGGAGCCGGGCTCCGGGCGCGGGTCGGCGCCGCCCTTGTTCGGCCAGAAGGACATGGCCCGTTCCGCCTGGGCCGCGATGGTCAGCGAGGGGTTGACGCCGAGGTTGGCGCTCACGGCCGCGCCGTCCACGACGTGCAGGCCCTCGTAGCCGTGGACGCGGTGATAGGGGTCGATGACACCCTCGGCAGCCGTCGCCCCGATCGCGCAGCCGCCCAGGATGTGCGCCGTCAGCGGGATGTTGAACAGGTCGTTCCATGTACCGCCGGCCACGCCGCCCATCTTCTCCGCGAGCCGCCGGACGGCCTCGTTGCCCGCCGGGATCCAGCTCGGGTTCGGCTCGCCGTGGCCCTGGCGGCTGGTGAGCTTGCGGCGGCCGTACCAGGTCCGCTTCTGCCGGACGGTCAGCGAGTTGTCCCGGGCCTGCATGACCAGCGCGATGATGGTCCGCTCCGACCACTTGCGGATCGACAGCGCCCGCAGCGTCCTCGGCTCGCGGATCAGGGTGGCGATGCCGACCAGCCAGCGCGGCCAGCGTGAGCCGCCGTCGGTCAGCACGGTCTGGAGCAGGCCCATCGCGTTGGAGCCCTTGCCGTAGCGCACCGGCTCGATGTGCGTGTGCTCGTCGGGGTGGAAGGAACTGGTGATCGCCACGCCGTCCGTGAAGTCCGCGTCCTTGGAGAACGACCGCGCGCCGATCAGCGACTCCGAGTTGGTCCTGGTCAGGTAGCCGAGCCGGTCCGACAGGCCGGGCAGCTCACCGTTGTTCTTCAGCTTGTGCAGCAGTCGCTGCGTCCCCAGCGCCCCTGCGGCGAAGATGACGTGGTCGGCGGTGAAACCCTTCCGCTTGTACCCTCCGGTGCGCCGCGCCCCGATCGTGTAGCCGCCCCCGGCCCCCGGGGCCACCGAGGTGACCGTGGTGAGGGGATGGACGACGACGCCGGCCTTCTCAGCGAGGTACAGGTAATTCTTGACCAGGGTGTTCTTGGCGTTGAACCGGCAGCCGGTCATGCAGGCGCCGCACTCCCGGCAGGCGTCCCGCGCGGGTCCTTCGCCGCCGAAGAAGGGGTCGATGCCGGGCTGTCCGAAGTAGACGCCGACCGGCGTGGGGTGGAAGGTCTCCCCGACGCCCATGTCCTCGGCCACGGCCTTGATCAGGACGTCGGCGCTGGTCAGGCGGCCGTAGGTGGTGACGCCGAGCATCCGCTTGGCCTGGTCGTAGTGCGGGGCCAGCTCGGCCTTCCAGTCGGTGATGCCAGCCCACTGCCTGTCCGCGAAGAACTGCGGCAGCGGCTCGTACAGCGTGTTGGCGTAGACCAGGCTGCCCCCGCCGACGCCGGAGCCGGACAGGATCAGCGCGTCGCGCAGCAGGTTGATCCGCTGGATGCCGAAGAAGCGGAGTTTCGGCGCCCACAGGAAGCTCCGCAGCCGCCAGGACGTCTTCGGGAACTCGTGGTCGGCGAACCGCCGCCCGGCCTCCAGCACCGCGACCGAGTAGCCCTTCTCTGCCAGCCGGAGCGCCGAGACGCTGCCACCGAAGCCCGAGCCGATGATCACGACATCGAAGTGCGCCTTTTCCGCCATGACGGGGATGCTACCGATCGGTAGCATCCCCGCGATAGTGCAGCGTGCGTACTAGTTGACGCTGACGGCTGACCAGGCGGCCGCCACAGCGTTGTACTCGGCGCTACCGGCCCCGTACAGGTCCGTGGCCGCGTTCAGGGTCGCCACGCGGGCACCCTTGTAGTCCGTGCGGGAGGTCATGTGCACGGTCAGCGCGCGGTACCAGATCTTGCCGGCCTTGTCGTTGCCGATCCCGGAGACCGACGAGCCGTCGCAGGTCGGGCTGTTGCCCCACTGCGAGGAGCCGGAGCCGACCGCGAGCAGGTAGAAGAAGTGGTTGGCCACGCCGGAGGACAGGTGCACGTCGAGGCGCCCGACCTTGTTGTACCAGCAGTCAGCCGACCGGCCGTCCCGCGAGGGCTGGTCCATGTAGCGCAGCGAGGTCCCGTTGGTCCGCAGCATCTCGCCGATCAGGTAGTCGGGGGCGTCGTTCGGGTTGTTCGCGTAGAACTCGACGAGCGTGCCGAAGATGTCGGAGGTGGCCTCGTTGAGCCCGCCCGGCTCGCCCCGGTAGACCAGGCCGGCCGAGTTGCTGGTGACGCCGTGGCTCATCTCGTGGCCGGCCACGTCGATCGAGGTCAGTGGGTGCCAGCCCTGGGCCAGGTCACCGTCGCCGTAGGTCATGCAGAAGCACTGGTCCGACCAGAAGGCGTTGATGTACTTGGAACCGTAGTGCACCCGGCTGTACGCGCCGACTCCGTCGTTGCGGATGCCGTTACGGCCGTGCACGTTCTTGTAGTAGTCCCAGGTCATGGCCACGCCGTAGTGAGCGTCGACACCGACGGCAGCCGGGTGCGTCGTCGAGCCGTCGCCGAAGACGTCGCTGGCCGACGTGTAGATGGAGCCGTTGCCGTTCGTGGCGCCGTTCAGGTTGGTGGTGTAGCCGCCGCCCCGCGCGCCGTCCCGCAGCTCGAAGGTGCCGCCGGCCGCCGTGGAGCCGACCGGCACGGTACCGACGTGGTAGCCGTGGCCGGTACCGGCCGCGATGCCCTCCCAGGAGTCGAGGACGGAGCCGCTGTTCGCGTCCACGATCACGTGCAGCTCGCTCGGGGTCTGGTCGGCGTGCACGCCACCCACGACGACCTCGTAGGCCAGCTTCGACGTACCGTCCGGCGCGAACACCACGAGCTGCGTGCCGTCAGCCTGCCTGCCGGACGCGGTCGACTCGCTGACGGCCCTGGCCTCGGCGGCCTCGATCGCGATGCCCGGCTGGGTGCTCAGCTTCGGGGTGTGGCTGAGGGTCTGGCTGATGCCGCGCCAGCCGCCCCGCCGGTCCTGGTGCAGGACGAAGTCGCCGCCGACCACGGGCAGGCCGCGGTAGTACCGGTGCATCCGGACGTGGCTGGCCCCGTCGGGGTCGACCACGGTGTTCTTCACGAGGAAGGTCTGGTCGGCGTCGGCGCGCGCCTCCCCGGCGTGCGACTTGAGCAGGCCGAGCGCGTTGGGTACCCGGTCGCTGGCCGCGAGGACCGGCGAGGCGTTCAGCAGGGGCACGAGCGCGGCTGACAGGACCACTGTGGACAGTGCTGCGGTAGTTCTGCGCATCTAAACCATCCAGGGGCTACGACGGCACGCCTGAGGAGGCGGGCCTGGGGATGCCCTTGAGGCTGCCGCCCGGCGACCGCCGAGTAAACGGAAGCCGGGCCGGTTTAATGGCATACAAACAATATGTCCACTTTGGGTAGTTAGCTGGCTACCCACAGCGAACGGCCGCTCCCTCACCCATCGCGAGGAAGCGGCCGTTCGTTGCCGTACTTAAGGAATATTTATGCGAAACGATATTCCGGGCGGATCAGACGCGGATCAGATGTCGAGAACCAGCTCGACCTTCTGGAACTCCTTCACGTCCCGGTAGCCGCACTTGGCCATCGCCCGCTTGAGCCCGCCGAACAGGTTCAGCACGCCGGTCGGGTCGTCGGCCGGGCCGTAGAGGACCTCCTCCAGCGTGCCCAGCGGCTCGTCCCCGGCCTCGTACATGCCACGGGGCAGCTTCGGGTGGCTGGCCGAGGCGTGCCACCAGGCCCCACCCGCCGGGGAACCCTCGGCGTGCGAGAGCGGCTGGCCGAGCATCACGGCGTCGGCGCCACAGGCCAGGGCCCGCGCGACGTCACCGGAGGTGGAGATGTCCCCGTCGGCGATCAGGTGCACGTACCGGCCACCCGTCTCGTCCAGGTAGTCCCGGCGGGCCGCTGCGGCGTCGGCGATCGCGGAGGCCATCGGCACCCGGATACCGAGCACCTGGTCCGTCGTGGACCACTCGTCGGAACCGGTACCGACGATGACGCCGGCCGCGCCGGTCCGCATCAGGTGCAGGGCCGTCTGGTAGTTGGTGCAGCCGCCCACGATCACCGGCAGGTCGAGATCCGCGATGAACTCCTTGAGGTTCAGCGGCTCGTCCATCGTGGACACGTGCTCGGCGGACACGATGGTGCCCTGGATGACCAGCAGGTCGACCCCGGCGTCCAGGATGACCGGCGCGAGGGCCAGGGTGTGCTGCGGCGACACCCGGACCGCCACGGTGCCCCCGCCCAGCCGGATCTCCCGGACGCGCTCGGCGATCAGCTCCGGCTTGATCGGCTCGGCGTAGATCTCCTGGAGCCGGGCTGTGCTCGGCTGGTCCAGGTCGCCCAGCTCCTCCAGGATCTTCGACGGGTCCTCGTACCGGCACCACAGGCCCTCGGCGTTGAGCACACCCAGCCCGCCCAGGCGGCCCAGCGACACCACGGTCGCCGGGCTCATCGTGGCGTCCGACGGGTGGGCGACACACGGGATCTCGAACCGGTACGCGTCCAGCTGCCACGCTGTGGAGACGTCGTCGACATCCCGGGTACGGCGGCTCGGCACGATGGCGACATCCGACAGGTGGTACCCACGACGGGCGGCCTTACCCAGGCCAATCTCGACGACGTCTCGCACGGCTAGCGCTCCTTCTAGCGGGAGTGGTAGTTGGGCGCCTCGACGGTCATCTGGATATCGTGCGGGTGGGACTCCTTGAGCCCTGCCGACGTGATCCGGATGAGATTGCCCCGCCGCTGCAACTCACTGATGCTAACGGCACCGCAGTAGTAGAGGGCCTGCCCCAGCCCGCCAACCAACTGGTGGGCCACGCTGGCGACCGGGCCACGGTACGGAACCTGGCCCTCGATACCCTCCGGGACCAGCTTGTCCTCGGCCACGTCCTGCTGGAAGTAACGGTCCTTCGAGTACGACCGGCGCTCGCCACGGCTCTGCATCGCGCCCAGCGAGCCCATGCCCCGGTACGACTTGAACTGCTTGCCGTTGATGAAGATCAGCTCGCCGGGGGACTCCTCGCAGCCAGCCAGCAGCGAGCCCAGCATCACGGTGTCGGCACCGGCCACGATGGCCTTGGCGATGTCACCGGAGTACTGCATGCCGCCGTCTCCGATCACCGGCACGCCGAGCGGCTGGCAGGCCCGGGCTGCCTCCATGATCGCGGTGACCTGCGGCACACCGACGCCGGCCACGACCCGGGTGGTACAGATCGAGCCGGGGCCGACCCCGACCTTCACCGCGTCGGCGCCGGCCTCGGCGAGCGCCTTGGCGCCGGCGTAGGTGGCGACGTTACCGGCGACGATGTCGACGGCCGTCTCCTTCTTCAGCTGCTTGACCAGGTCGATCAGCGGCCGGGAGTGCCCGTGCGCCACGTCGATCATGACCACGTCCACGCCGGCCTCGATCAGGGCCCGCGCCCGCTTGTACCCGTCCTCGCCGACCCCGACGGCCGCAGCGACCCGCAGGCGGCCGGCGTCGTCCTTGGTGGCCTTCGGGTACTGCTCGCTCTTCGTGAAGTCCTTGACCGTGATCAGGCCGCCGAGCTTGCCGGAGGCGTCGACCAGCGGGAGCTTCTCGACCTTGTGCTGCTGGAGCAGCCCGAGCGCCACGTCCTTCGTCACGCCGACCGGCGCGGTGACCAGCGGCATCTTCGTCATGATCTCGCGGACCGGCGTGCTCGCGTCCGACACGAACCGCATGTCCCGGTTGGTAACGATGCCAACCAGGATGCCGTTCGCGTCGGTGACCGGCACACCCGAGATCCGGAACTTGGCGCACAGCGTGTCCACGTCGCGGAGGGTGTCGTCCGGCGAACAGGTCACCGGGTTGGTGATCATGCCGGATTCCGAGCGCTTCACCAGATCGACCTGGGTGGCCTGGTCCTCGACCGACAGGTTGCGGTGCAGGACCCCGATGCCGCCGTTGCGGGCCATCGCGATCGCCATCCGGGACTCGGTGACCGTGTCCATGGCGCTGGAGACCAGCGGGATCTCCAGGAAAATATTCTTGGTGAGCCGGGTCTTCGTGCTGGTCGAGCCGGGTTCGATATCGGCTTCGGCCGGCAGGAGGAGGACGTCGTCAAACGTCAGGCCCAGTGGCAGAGCGGTCATGGCGGAGGTGTCCGATTCCAGATGCTGCGGCATACGCAATCGTACCCAGGGTGACGGCAGCGCTCGGTGTGGACCCCCTCACTGCACGCCAGGGGTCTCAGTCCCCCGGCGTGTCGGCGAGGACGTCCTGCACACCGTCCGCGTACCCCCGGGCGTAGTCCCAGGTCACGTAGTGCTCCGGATCCGGATTGAAGGCCGGCTCGTGCACCCGTGGCCTGCCGTCGTCGAGGAGGTGCCGCAGGTTCGCCCGCAGCAGCTCCCAGTCGAAGTAGTGGGGCTCCCGGCAGTCCTCACAGTCGACGACCAGGCCCCGGATGCCAGAGGGCTCCAGCAGGGCCTGGTACAGCTCCAGGTCCTCCAGGTCCTCGAGGACGTCCTGCTTCTCGTCCTCGGACAACGGGTCGGCGGGATCGGCTGGGTCCATCCCGGCTGAGGGGTCCCCAGGATCGCCGGCGAAGGGGTCCATCGGCTCATCATGCACCCCTTCAGGATAGTGCCGACCCGGTGTGGGCAACGATGCGCGCGTTGGATAGTCACCTGAATACAACACCGGTATTCAGGTGACTATCCGCCTTCGCCTCCTTGCCCACACCGGGCCACCGCGCCTCAGATCAAGATCAAATTCTGAAGATCAGAAGCTTGTGTGCGTACTGGTGGGGGCGTGGCCGAGGGTGCGGATCGTGAGGGGTGGGGTGGCGCGGCGGGGTGAGGCTGGGCGCTGGCCGCGGGGCTTGGTGACGGCGTGCTGGGCAGGTGTGGTGAGCACGGTGGCGGCCGGGCTGGCGCGCTCGACCAGCGGGGCGGTGTCCTGGTCGCGGTTGCGGCCGTGACCATTGCCGTTGCCGTTCCCTGGCAGGACCGGGGTGGTCGTCACGCTGGCCGTACGGGTGGCCGGCACCTTGTCGCGGCCCTTGTCCTTGCCCTTGTCGCCGCCGCCCTGGTTGCCGGGGTCACCGGGGTTGTCCCCAGGGTTATCCACAGGCCCGGAGGGGGTGGGCCTGGCCGGTGCCGTGCCGCCGGCCGGGGGCTTGGGCGTGGTACCGGGAGCTGGGGGCACCACGACGCGCTGGTCGTTCTCGCGGAGCCGGTCGGCGCGCTCCCGCAGGCGCTTGGCCGCGTCGGAGGACGTGACCCGGCCCAGCTGCTCGTCGGCGGTGGCCAGGTGCTCGGCGGCCTCGGCCGTCCGGCCCTCGGCTGCCGCTGTCTCCGCACGGCGCAGGGCGCGTTCCGTGGCGATCTCGGCCTGCACGGAGGCTGCCCGGTCGGAGTACACGAGCTTGGTGACGGGCCAGAGTGTGTCGCCGGGCCGGGCGCTGCCTGCCGCTGCGACCCCGCTGATCCCGGCCGCCAGTACGGCGGCGGCAGCGGCGGCCACCAGCATCCGGCGGCGGCGGTGCCGGCGGGGAGCCAGCGGCAGCACCTCGGCCACGTCCGGCACGTCTTCCGTGACCGGTACGGCCGGGCGGATCGCCGGGGCTCCTTCGCCCTCGGCCAGGTCGGCCCGCCACGTGGCGAGCATGCCGAGCAGCCGGTCCCCCTCGGGGGCCGCCTCGCCACGGCCGAGCGCGTCGAGGGCGGAGTCGTCCGCTGTGACCTCGTCGAACGCGCTCATGCCGTCACCTCCTCCTCAGCGAAGGCCCGCAGCCGGGCCAGAGCCCGGTGCTGTGCCACCCGGACGGCACCCGGCTTCATGCCGAGCGCCACCCCCGTCTCCTCCGCGGTCAGCCCTACGGCGACCCGGAGCAGGATGATCTCCCGATGAGCTGGCGAGAGCCGGTCCAGCAGCGCGGTGAGCTGCCGGGACAGGTCGGCTGCCAGCGCGCGCCCCTCGGGGCCCACGTCGGTGTCCGGCCGTTCCGGTACCGACTCCACCGGCGCGACCTGCAGCGCCCGGGTCGCGGCCCGGTGCGCGTCGGTCACCTTGTGCCCGGCGATCCCGAACACGAAGGCCGCGAACGGCCGGCCCATGTCCCGGTACCGGGGCAGCGCGGCCAGCACAGCCAGGCAGACCTCCTGGGCGACGTCGTCGGCGGTCACGAACCCGCCGCCCACCCGGCCCAGCCGCGCGCGGCAGTACCGCACGATCATCGGCCGTAACTGGGTGAGCAGGTCCGCAGTCGCCTGGGAGTCCCCGGCTGCCGCACGGCTGGCCAGCTCGGTGAGCGCATCCTCTCCGAACATCGTCAGCAGCGGACCCTTCGTTACGGCTTGAGCGGGCGTGCCGGGGCGCCTCTCGCACAGCCTCCGGCACAAGGCATGTCCTCGCACCGTAGCGAACGCGGGCGAGGCGCAAAAGTGCCACTGATCCGCTGATAGGTACGGGCAAGGAAAAAGGGCACCGGATCGGTGCCCTTTTTCTTACCTCGCCTTTGCGTTACCGGACGGTACGGCCGGGCAGGTTCTTAGTGCGAGTGGCCGTGGTGACCGTGCCCGTGAGCTGCGGCCTCCTGCTCGGCCGGCTTCTCGACCACCAGTGCTTCGGTGGTGATCAGGAGGCTGGCGATGCTGGCGGCGTTGGCGACGGCGCTGCGGGTCACCTTGACCGGGTCGACGATGCCCGCGGCGAGCAGGTCGACGTACTCACCGGTCGCGGCGTTGAGGCCCTGGCCCCACGGCAGGGCGCGAACCTTGCCGACCACCACGTAGCCCTCGTGGCCGGCGTTCTCCGCGATCCAGCGCAGCGGCTCGTCGAGCGCCTTGCGGACCAGCCGGACGCCGATGGCCTCTTCGCCCGTGAGGCCGAGGTCCTTCTCCAGCACCTCGGCAGCCTGGACGAGCGCGGCGCCGCCGCCGGGGACGATGCCCTCCTCGACCGCTGCCTTGGTCGCCGCGATGGCGTCCTCGATCCGGTGCTTCTTCTCCTTCATCTCGACCTCGGTCGCGGCACCGACCTTGATGACCGCGACGCCCTTGCCGAGCTTGGCCAGGCGCTCGGACAGCTTCTCGCGGTCCCAGTCGGAGTCGGAGGCCTCGATCTCGGCCTTGATCTTCGAGGCCTGCGCTGCGATGGCCTCAGCCGTGCCGCCACCCTCGACGATCGTGGTGTTGTCCTTGGTCACCACGACGCGGCGGGCGGTGCCCAGCATGTCGAGGGTGACCGAGTCCAGCTTGTGGCCCAGGTCGGCGGTGATCACGGTGCCGCCGGTGAGGACGGCGAAGTCCTCCAGCATCGCCTTGCGGCGGTCGCCGAAGCCGGGAGCCTTGACCGAGACCGACTTGAAGGTCTTGCGGACCGCGTTCACCACGAGGGTGGACAGGGCCTGGCCCTCGACGTCCTCGGCGACGATCAGGAGCTGCTTGTTCGCGCCGATGACCTTCTCCAGCAGCGGGAGCAGTTCCTCCAGCGCGGAGATCTTCTGGCCGGTGAGCAGGATGTAGGGGTCCTCCAGGACCGCCTCGCCCGCCTCCGGGTCCGTCACGAAGTGCGGGGAGATGAAGCCCTTGTCGAACTGGAGACCCTCGGTGACCTCCAGCTCGGTGGTCAGGGTCGAGCCCTCCTCGACGGTGATGACACCGTCGCGGCCGACCCGCTCCATGCCCTCGGCCAGCAGCTCGCCGATCGTGGAGTCCTGGGCGGAGATGGTGGCGACGCTGGCGATGGCCTCCTTGGTGGAGACCTCGACCGAGCGGTCCAGCAGGGCGCTGGAGACGGCAGCGACAGCCGCGTCGACGCCGCGCTTGATGCCGCCGGGGTTCGCGCCGGCCGCCACGTTGCGCAGGCCCTCGCGGACCATCGCCTGGGCGAGCACCGTCGCGGTGGTCGTGCCGTCACCCGCGACGTCGTTGGTCTTCGTCGCGACCTCCTTGGCGAGCTGCGCGCCAAGGTTCTCGTACGGGTTGGTGAGCTCGATCTCCTTGGCGATGGTCACGCCGTCGTTGGTGATGAGCGGGGCACCGAACTTCTTGTCCAGCACGACGTTGCGGCCCTTGGGGCCGAGGGTCACCCGGACAGCGTTGGCGAGGGTGTCCACGCCGTGCTCGAGCAGGTGACGGGCGTCGTCGGAGAAGCTGAGGATCTTCGCCATGATCTGCGGTTCCTTTCCGCGCGGCTAGCGCAAAGAAGGATGGGCCACCCGGTGCGGGTGACCCATCCTTCATGACTACTTCTCGACGACCGCGAGAACGTCGCGGGCCGACAGGATCAGGTACTCCTCACCGGCGTACTTGACCTCGGTGCCGCCGTACTTCGAGTAGATGACCACGTCGCCGACCTTGACGTCCAGCGGGACGCGGGCGCCGTTGTCGTCGAAGCGGCCCGGGCCGACAGCCAGGACGGTGCCCTCCTGGGGCTTCTCCTTGGCGGTGTCGGGGATCACGAGGCCGGAGGCGGTGGTGGTCTCAGCCTCGTTCGCCTGGACCACGATGCGGTCCTCGAGAGGCTTGATCGCAACCTTGGTCGCGGTGCTCATGGACATACCCTCCTGCGGGTACTCGGTGTGTATGTCTACTCCACCGACGGCGCCGTCGTCGCGGGTCCGGAACCGCCGAGTGCTGGCACACTCAGACTGAGAGTGCTAACGGAAGGTTATGCCGACTCTGGCACTCCGTCAAGGAGAGTGCTAGCCATACACTGTGCCGGTGAGTCTCGCCGACCTGCTCAGCCCCGCCGGACAGGACCTGCTGGCCCGGGCTGAGGCCCTGGCAGGAGGGGATCCGCTGCGGGCTGCCGCCCAGCTGCGCACCGCCGGAACCCCGCCCGAGCTGGCCTCGGAGGCCCTGACCCAGGCGGCGCTGCGGCTCAAGGGCCGGGCGAAGTTCGGCGCCGACGCGGATGGGATGTATTTCACCCGGGCGGGCCTGGAGCAGGCCACCCGGGCATCGGTCTCGGCCCGGCGGGCCGCCCGGCTGGCCGCCGCCGGGGTGCGCAGCGTCGCGGATCTGGGCTGCGGGATCGGGGCCGACTCGCGGGCCTTCGCCCGGGCCGGGATCACGGTGCACGCGATCGAGGCCGACCCGGCGACAGCGGAGATCGCCACGGCGAACACCGCCGGGCTGCCGGTGACGGTGACCTGCGGGGACGCGACCGAGGTGGACCTGAGCGGGTACGACGCGGTGTTCTGCGACCCGGCCCGCCGGTCGGGTAACCGGCGGATCTTCGACCCGAAGGCCTACTCGCCGCCGTGGGACTTCATCGTCTCCCTGACCACACGGCCCGCCGTGATCAAACTCGGGCCGGGCATCGACCACGCCCTGCTGCCGGCCACGGCCGAGGCCGAGTGGGTGAGCGTCGGCGGCGAGGTCGTCGAGGCGGCCCTGTGGTGCGACCGGCTCGCCGAGGTACCCCGGCGCGCCACGGTGGACGAGCTCCAGATGACCGGGGCCGGCGACCGGGAAGCGGAGGTCGGTGAGGTCGGCCGGTACGTGTACGACCCGGACGGTGCCGTGATCCGGGCGCATCTCGTGGCCGAGCTGGCCGACGAGCTGGGGGCTCGCATCGCGGACCCGACGATCGCGTACCTCTACGCCGACGAGCTGCGGGCGACGCCGTTCGCCAGGGGGTACACCGTGGAAGAGGTTTTGCCCTTTTCCCTGAAGCGGCTGCGCGCCGCGCTCCGGGAGCGCGAGGTCGGGCGGCTGACGATCAAGAAGCGGGGCTCGGCGCTGGAGCCGGAGTCGCTGCGCAGGCAGCTCAGGCTGTCGGGCTCGCAGGAGGCGACGGTGATCCTGACCCGGGTGGCTGGGGCGCCGGTCGCGCTCATCACGCAACCGGCGCCTGCCGCGTAGGACCTACTTGCCGCCGTGCCAGGAGGACCAGAGGGCCGAGTAGGGGCCCTTGGCCGCGACCAGCTCCGCGTGGCTGCCCAGCTCGGCGATCTGGCCGTCCTCGACCACAGCCACCCGGTCCGCGTCGTGCGCGGTGTGCAGCCGGTGGGCGATGGCGATCACCGTGCGGCCTTCGAGGACGGCCGCGAGGGACCGCTCCAGGTGGCGGGCCGCTCGCGGGTCGAGCAGTGACGTGGCCTCGTCGAGGACCAGCGTGTGCGGGTCGGCCAGCACGAGGCGGGCCAGCGCGAGCTGCTGGGCCTCCGCCGGGGACAGCGTGTGCTCGCCCGAGCCGACCAGGGTGTCCAGGCCGTCCGGCAGCGCATCGGCCCAGGTCAGGGCGTCTACGGCCGACAGGGCTGCCCTGACCTGCTCGCGGGTCGCGTCCGGCCGGGCCAGGACCACGTTCTCGTGCAGGGTGCCGAGGAAGACGTGGTGCTCCTGGGTGACCAGGGCGACCTGGCCGCGCAGGTCGTCGAGCGGCAGCTCGATCAGGGGTACCTCGCCGACGGCGACGGAACCCGTGCGCGGCCCGTGGATGCCGGCCAGGAGGCGGCCGAGCGTGGACTTGCCGGCCCCGGACGGGCCGACCATCGCCAGACGCTCGCCGGGCCTCACGTCGAGGTCGATGCCGTGCAGGACGTCGCGGGTGCCGTAGGAGTACCGCACGTCGCGCGCCGCCAGCTCAGAGCCGGCCGGCTGGCGCCCGCTGGCCTCACGATCGGCGGGCACCTGGGCGACACCGAGCAGCCTGGCCAGCGAGACGCCGCCGACCTGCAGCCGGTCGAGCCAGCTCAGCAGCTCGTCGAGCGGGTTGATGAGCTGCTGGACGTACAGCACGGCTGCGGTCGCCTGGCCAAGTGTCACGAGATCGTTGGTGTAGAAGAGCCCACCGGCGAACGCTGTGGCGGCCACGGGCAGCACGTACCCGAACTCGACGATCGGGAACCACCAGCACCGCAGGTACAGCGTGTACCGCTCGGCGGCCCACGACTCCCCGATCGCCTCGTCGAGCCGGACCTTGCGGCTCGCGGCCAGGCGCAGCGCCTCGACCGTACGCGCCCCGTCGACCGTCTCGGCCAGGCTGTCGTTGATCTCGGCGTAGCTGGCGTTCTCGCGGAGGTAGCCAGCGGTGGCCCGCTTGAGGTACCAGCGGGTGCTGAAGTACAGCAGCGGCACGGTGATCAGCCACGGCAGGGCCAGGATCGGGCTGACCAGTGCCAGCGCGCCGATCGTGAGCACGACGGTGACGGCGGCGACGAGGGTGGCCGGGACGGCGTACCGCACGGCCTCCGACATCTCCTCCACGTCCCGCGAGCTGCGGGTCAGCAGGTCACCCGAGCCAGCGCTCTCCACAGTGGACAACGGCAGGGCGAGCGTGTGGTCGATGAACTCCTCGCGCAGCTCGGCCAGCATCTGCTCGCCGAACTTGGCGCTCGCCAGCCGGGCGTACCGGATGAGGAGGGTCTGGACGACCAGGAAGGCGGCGATCGTCAGTGCGATTTTGTCCACCGTCCACGAGGACCCGCCGCTGCGCACCTCCTCGACCAGGTTGCCGAGCAGGGCCGGGGCGAACAGGCCGGAGACGGCCGCCGCCGCGTACAGCCCGATCGTCAGCGACAGGGCACCCGGATGCCTGCGCAGCAGGGTCAGGGCATAGCGGCGGACCGCCGGGCCGTCGGCGATCGGCAGGATCTGCTTCACTGCTCACCCCTTGTCACGGTCGCGAGATAGCGCGGCTCGGCAGCCAGCAGCTCACGGTGGCCGCCCTCCGCGATGACCTTGCCGTCCTCGACGTAGAGCACCCGGTCGGCCCGGTCGAGCATCAGCGGGCTGGTCGTGCAGACCACGGTGGTCCGCTGGTCGCGGGCGGCACGCAGCCGTTCGGCGATCCGCGCCTCGGTGTGCGCGTCGACCGCGCTGGTCGGCTCGACCAGCACCAGCACCTCCGGGTCGATCAGGAGCGCGCGGACCAGCCGCAGCCGCTGCTGCTGCCCGCCGGAGAACGACCGGCCCCGCTCGGCGACCCGGGAGGCCAGGCCGTCGGGCAGCGCCTCGACGATGTCGGCGGCGCTGGCCGCGTACAGCGCGTCGTTGATCTGCTCGTCGGTCGCGAGCCCTGCCGGGTCCAGCTCCCGCCGCAGCTCACCGGCGAAGATCCGGGCGTCGTTGTCGGCCACCAGGATCTTCTCCCGCACCGTTTCCAGCGCCACGTCCCTGAGGGCGATCCCGCCCCAGGTCACTTCGCTCATCTGGTACCTGCCGAGGCGGTCGGCGATCTCAGCCGCCTCCTCGGGAGTCGCTGCGGCGATCGCGGTCAGCCGCCCCGGCGTGATCGTCGTACCCGACTCGGGATCGTGCATCGGGCCGGACGGCGCCTCGGGCTGCCCGCCGCCGGAGATCTCCGGCTCCAGGGTGAGGATGCGGACCACCCGCTTGGCGGCCACGTTCGCCTTGATCAGCTTGTCGGCCATCTCGGTCAGCGTCCGCATCGGGGAGACCAGGAAGACGGCGTACCCGTAGAAGGCCACCAGCTCACCGGGGCTCACCTCACCGGACAGCGCGAGCCGGGCGGCGGCCCAGGTGACCAGGACGAGGAAGATGCCCGGCAGGAAGTACTGGGCTGCTTCCAGGATCGACTGCACCCGCTCTACGCGCACGCCGGACTGCCGGACCCGCTGCGACTCCGCCCGGTACGTCTCGGAGAACGACTGCTCGCCGCCGACCCCGCGCAGCACCCGCAGCCCGGCGACGATGTCGTTGGCCCGGCTGGTCAGCGCGCCGACCAGCTCACGCTTCGCCGACTGGCGGCGGTGCAGCGGCTTGAACAGCGGGGCGATCAGCGCCATCACGGCCGGCACGCCGAGCAGGATCAGCAGGCCGAGCTGCACGGACGTGCTCAACATGATCACGGCGATCACGATGATCGCCAGGATCGCGCCGGAACCGCGGCCGAGGATGTCCAGCGCCCCGCCGATCCGGGACACGTCGGAGTTGCCGACCGCGACCACCTCGCCGGTCGCGAGCCGCTTCGGCAGCGTCGCGCCGAGCTCCGTGGCCTTGCGGCCGGTGAGCTGGATGGTCCGGTACGCGGCGGCGAGCCAGTTCTGCACGGCGTACCGGTGCCGGATCAGCCCGGTCAGCGCGATCGCGGCACCGAGGCCGAGGATCACGCCCGTCCAGAGCAGCAGCCCGCCGGTGTCCTTCGCCGCGACGCCCTCGTCGATGGTCTTGCCGACCGCGAACGGCATCAGCGCCCGCGAGATCATCCAGAGGATGCCGAACGTGATGAGCATGGTCAGCCGCCCGGCCTGCATCCGCGCCACCCAGACCAGGTAGCGGGACGGGGACCGGGTGTCAGGTGTGCCGGGATCGGCCTCAGGAAGTTGTCGCATAGCGCCCCCGACGCTACGCCTGCCAGTACCGTGATCGCCTCTGCTTTTCCGGTGACTCTGGTAATGGGTTAATTAGCATCGGGTCGTTACGGACGGCGTACCGGGAGTGCGGCGGAAACCTCCCTGCGGTCCGGGGCGTAACGTTATGTGCCGTGATCCTTGAGTTGCTCGGCAGCGAGCACCTGCCCGCGCTCCTCGTCATCGAACGCGACCTGTTCGGCTCCGAGGCCTGGACCCGCTGGATGATCCAGAGCGAGCTCGACGCCGGCCACTACTACCGGGCGGCCACNGAGGACGGCGAGCTCGTCGGGTACGCGGGCCTGGCGGTCGTCGACGACGAGGAAGCCTGGGTGCAGAACATCGCCGTCCGGCGCGACCAGCAGGGCAAGGGCATCGGTGCCGTCCTGCTGGAGGACCTGCTCCGCGAGGCCGGCAACCGCACGGTCGGGCTGGAGGTGGCGACGGACAACCCGGCCCAGCGGCTCTACCTCCGGTACGGCTTCGAGATCGTCGGCGTCCGCAAGCGCTACTACCAGCCCAGCAACAAGGACGCCCTCGTCATGCTCCGGCCGTCCCCGGTGCCGACCCCGCCTCCTGTCCGGTTCCCGTAACGTCCACGATCAGCGCGCAAGGGAGCCGATGCACTAATGTCTGCCGATGTGATGGTGCGGATGTGGGAGGTCCGAGCCGAGCCGGACACCTTCGACGAGCTGCTGGACTGGGTCTGTGAGTACGCCATACCCAACGTCCGGCATCATCCGTCCCACCTGGACAGCGAGGTCTTCTCCTCCACCGACGACCGGATCGTCTGGCTGTCCCGGTGGCGCGGCCTGCCAGCCCCGCTGCCGGCCCCACCGGGCCGGCTCGTGGCCCGGCCCCCGCACGCGTGGGACTTCACGCCGGTGGACTACTAGCGCTTGATCTCGGCGTACCGAGGTGCCCCGGCCCCAGATTCCGAGCCGAACGGAACCAGCGGTACGTGTTCCGGGGCAGCGGCCCGGCTGATCGACACGCCTCGCAGGCACGCGTCGCACCACGACCACAGGTACCCGATCCGGGTCACCGCATGGCCGTAGTACACGAACTTGACCGACCCTTTCGCGCACAGTGGACACCCGGCCAGTTCGGGCCAGGCATCCACGGCGGCGAGCATGCTCGCCATGAACCTGCGCCGGTCTCCCTTGGCCATGGCCCGTTACTGGCTGACCGTCTTGCGTTCGCTGGCCGGTACCGCGTCGGGGCGGCGGAGGTACAGCGGGGTCAGGATCTCGGTCGGGGCTGCCGAGGAGATCCGGGGCAGGGCGAGGGCGGCGTGGCCTTCGACCGGCGGGTACAGCGGGTCGTCGAGGACGGGTACTGGCAGCGGGTACAGGGTGGCTCCGGCTCCGGCTGCCGCTTCGAAGTCCGGTTCGATGTCGGCGGCGCGGCCGACCGAGGGGCCCGAGACGCGGACGCCGTCGGCGTACACGCCGTAGTACAGCTCCTTACGGCGGGCGTCGGTCGCGATCAGGAGACGGCCGCGCGTGCCGTACGCGATGCCGTCCAGTGTGCACACGCCGTAGGTCGGGATGCCGAGCGCGTGGCCCATCGCCATCGCGGTGACCAGCCCGACGCGCAGCCCCGTGTACGGGCCCGGGCCGACCCCGGCCACGATCGCCTTGAGGTCACGGGGTGCCGCACCGGCCTCGGACAGGCACTCGGCGACGAAGGGCGAGAGGGACTCGCCGTGCGCCCTCGGGTTCACCACGGTGCGGCTGGCGACGGTCTTGCCGTCTGCCGTGTCGTACAGCCCGGCTGTCACGCACGGGGTCGCGGTGTCAATCACCAAGGTCAGCATGGGCCAGCCTTTCCTTCCACTGCGCGCCGTGCGCTTCGAGCCGGGCGGTGCGGGTGTCGTCGTCCAGCCGGGCGAACGTGATCTCCAGGTACGACTCGGCGAGCCGGCCGACGAGCCCGTGGCCCCATTCGACGAGGGTCACCGACTCGTCGAGGGAGTATTCCAGGTCGAGGTCCTCCAGCTCACCGACGGACCCGAGCCGGTAGGCGTCGACGTGCACGAGCGGCAGCTCGCCGTGGTGCACGCGGGCGATCACGAAGGTCGGGCTGGTGACCTCGCCCGCCACCGCCAGCCCGTGCCCGACGCCTTGCGCGAAGGCCGTCTTGCCCGCGCCGAGGGGGCCGGTGAGCACCACCAGGTCCCCGGGCCGGAGTACGGCGGCGATCCGGGCGCCGAACGCCCGGGTGTCTGCCACGGTCGGCAGGGTGATCACTAGGCACCTCTCCCTTGTACTACTGCCCGTCCGGTTGCAGGGCCTCGCCGAGCAGCCGGGCAGCGAGTGCCAGGTCGTCGCGGAGCGCCGCGAGGGGCTTGCCGTTCGGGCCGAACCGAGCGGCTGCCGCCGGGTGGTACGTCACGACGACGGCCCGCCCGCCAATATTGTGCACAGCACCCCGTACCTGGGCCAAAGTCACCCGGGTACCGAGGAACCACGCGGCGGCCGTCAGGCCGAGCGCGACGATCACCCGCGGGTTGAGCAGGGTCAGCTGGGTCTCGAGCCAGGGCCGGCAGTTGGCGATCTCCGGGGCTTTCGGAGTGCGGTTGCCGGGCGGGCGGCACTTGATCACGCCGAGTACCGCCGTCTCGGACCGCGACAGGCCGGCGTCGGACAGCAGCTGGTCGAGGAGCTGCCCTGACCGGCCGACGAACGGCTTGCCGGTGGCGTCCTCCTGCGCGCCCGGCGCCTCCCCGACCAGGGCGAGCCGCCGGGTGAACTGGCCGTGCTCGCCGACGACGACCGTGTTGCGGACGGCGGCGAGTTCCCGGCAGCGGACGCAGCCCTTGATCCGGGTGGCGAGTTCCCGCCACTCCTCGCCGGGCGGCTGGGTCATCAGCCGGCGGCCCGGCGGACCAGGGAGATCAGGGCCTGGTTGACCGGCTCGGGATGCTCCAGCAGGGCCAGGTGGCCGGCGTCGGGGACGATCAGCACCTCGGCGGAGGGCAGCATGCGGCAGATCTCCTCCGCGTGCTCCGGCGGGGTGAACAGGTCCTTGTCGCCCGCCACCACCAGCACTTCCTTCTTCACCAGCCGGGCGAGCGCCGCCGAGCGCGAGTGGGTCATCAGCGTCTTCACGTACCCGGCCATGATCTCCACAGAGGTCCGGGAAATCATACGTTCCACATAGGACACCAGCGCGGGACTGGGCTTGGCCGTCCCGAAGCCGTACCGCCGGGTCAGCAGCCAGAACAGGTCCGAGGACGCCCGGCGGGCCTTGTCGATCACGCCGGGGGTGAGCCGGCCTGCCGTGGCCAGTACGGGGACGATCGGCTTGCGGATGCCGCTGACGGCCCTCGGCAGGCCGAACGTGACCTCGTCCAGCTTGCCTGCCGAGGTGTTGAGCAGGGCGACGCCGGCCACCCGGTTCTTGATCAGGGCAGGCCACTGCTCGGCGAAGGACATGATCGCCATCGCGCCCATCGAGTGCCCGACCAGGACGAGCGGGCCGTCCGGCACGGTCTCGTCGATCACTCTGCGCAGGGTCGCCGCCAGGCTGGCCAGGTCGTAGTCCCCTGCGGCCTGCCGCCCCGACTTGCCGTGCCCCGGCTGGTCGTAGAAGACCATGTCGTACGTGCCCTGCAAAGCGCGCCGCTGGAAGTGGAACGTGCCCATGTCCAGGCAGAACCCGTGCACGAACACGAGCGTGGGAGCTGTGCCGTCCCCGCCACGGCAGATCTCGGCGTAGACGTCGACGTCGTCCTCGGTGACGACCATGCGCCGCTCGTCGTACGGGAGCTTGTCGAACGGCTCGGCGGCCAGCGGGTCCTCCGCGATGGCCTTCCGGGTCCGCCCCACGAGCACGCGCTCGGCGGCGATCCCGGCAGCCACCCCGGCCGCGGCCACACCGACGATCGCCCCGAAGAGGGTCGCCTTCTTCTTCCGGCTCGTCGGTTTACCCGTCACCGGTACACCCGCGGAATGCGAGCCTGTCCTCCGAAACTCGTCACCACTTCATAGTTGATGGTGCCGAGCACCTTTGCCCAGTCGTCGGCGGTCGGTTCCCCGTCATCGCCGGGGCCGAACAGGATCGCCACGTCGCCGGCCTGCACCGGGTCGTCGCCGCAGTCCACGATCACCTGGTCCATGCACACCCGGCCGGAGATCGTCTTGCGCGAGCTGCCCAGCCACAGCGGGCCGACGTTCGACGCGGCGCGGGACAGGCCGTCGGCGTACCCGATCGGCACCACGGCCAGCGTCGTCTCGTTCTTCGTCTCGTAGATGTGCCCGTAGGACACGCCGTGCCCGGCCGGCACCCGCTTCGCGATCGTCACCCTGGCCCGCACGGTCATCGCCGGGCGGAGGCCGAAGTCGACGCCGGGGATCGGCGACAGCCCGTAGACGGCGATGCCGGGCCGGACCACGTCGTAGTGCGCAGACGGCAGCGCGAGCGTGGCGGCGGAGTTGGCGATGTGCCGCTGGGCCGGCTTGAGGCCGGCGGCGGTCGCGACCTCCAGGGCCTCCTCGAAGACCTTGATCTGCCGGGCGTTGGTCGGGTGGTCCGGCACGTCGGCGTAGACCAGGTGGCTCCACACGCCGACGATGTCGACGTGCCCGCCGGCCTGGGCCTTGGCCGCGGCCTCGACCAGCTCCAGCCAGTCGTGCGGCTGCGCGCCACCCCGGCCGAGCCCGGTGTCGACCTTGAGGTGCACCCGTGCGGTCTTCCCGGCGACCGTCGCGCCGGCCGCCACCTCGGCCAGCTCGGTCAGCGAGGCGGCAGAAAGTTCGATGTCGGCGGCGATGGCCTGCTCACGGGGCATGCCCGGCGCGGCGAGCCAGGCGAGGACCGGCGCGGTGATCCCGGCTGCCCGCAGCTTCAGGGCTTCCTCGATCGTCGCCACACCGAACCGGGTGGCTCCGCCGGCGAGCGCTGCGTGGGCGGTCTGCACCGCGCCGTGGCCGTAGCCGTCGGCCTTCAGGACTGCCATGACCTCGGCCGAGGTAGCTGCCTTCAACCGGGCGACGTTAGCCGTGATCGCATCCAGCTCGATACTCGCCTCAGCCTGCCACATCACTCCAGCCTAACTGGATGACCTTGTGTCACCCGCCAACCACTGGGTGTGGGACCCCTCATGTCGCTATAGCAGCATGAGGGGTCCCACGATCATGAGAGCAGCGAGCTGACCACCGGCCGGAGTGCCGCCGCCACGTCCGATGCCGTCACCGGGCCGGAGCGGGCGGCGTGCTGGCCAGCCAGGCCGTGGACGTACGCCGCGCACACCGCAGCCCAGATCGGCTCGACTCCACCGGCGAGCAGGGAGCCGAGGAGCCCGGCCAGCACGTCACCGGTACCTGCGGTGGCCAGCGCAGGCGTCCCTGTCGGGTTGACGAACGCCGTCCCGTCCGGGTCGGCGATCACCGTCCGGGGTCCCTTCAGCAGGACTGTCGCGTTCATGCGGGCGGCGAGGTCGCGGGCGGCCGCGACCCGGTCCGGCCCGGGTGGGTGCCCGGCGAGCCGTTCGTACTCCCCGTCGTGCGGCGTGAGCACCAGCGGCTTCTCCCGGCCTTCCAGCCAGCCCGGGTGGGCGGCGATGAGGGTGAGCGCGTCGGCGTCGAGGCACAACGGCACCTGTTCCAGGATCGCCGTGCGCAGGTCGGCCTGCCCCGGGCTGTCGAGGCTGAGCCCTGGCCCGACCACCCAGGCCTGCACCCGGCCGGCGTCGGCCAGCCGGTCGGTGGTCACGACGTGCGGGTGGTGGTCGCGGACGGCCGAGGCCCCGGCGCCCGCGTACCGGATGTAGCCGGCGGGCCCGGCCGAGGCTCCGCCGACCGCGAGGACGCCGGCCCCCGGGTACCGCCGCGAGCCGGCCGCGATCCCGACCACGCCCCGGCTGTACTTGTCGTCACCCGTCCTCGGCCACGGCCACCGCGCGGCGACGTCGCCGATGTCCGCGACCCACAGCCTCGGCTCGGGCAGCTCGAAGCCGATGTCCACGACGTCGACCTGCCCGGCGTACTGCGCGCCCTCCCCGGCCACCAGCCCCGGCTTCAGGCAGCCGAAGGTGACCGTGACGTCGGCCTTCAGCGCCAGCCCCGGTACGGCACCGGTGTCGGCGTCCACGCCACTCGGCAGGTCGACGGCGATGACGGGGGCTTCGGGCAGCTCGGGCAGCGGGGAACGCAGCCCGCCGGTACCGCCGATGCCCACGATCCCGTCGATGACCAGGTCGGCGGGGACCACAGTGGACACGATCCGGCCGCCAGCCGCACGGAAGGCCGCCATGCCCTCCGCGTGGTACCGCTCGGAGAGGAGCAGCGCCGAGCACTGGGCGCCGCGCCTGGCGAGCTGTGCCCCGGCGAGGAGCGCGTCGCCGCCGTTGGCACCGCTGCCGATCAGGAGCAGGACGCGCGCGCCGTACACGGAAGAAAGCATGGTGGTGCAACGGCGCGCGAGGCCGGTTGCCGCCCTGGCCATCAGCGGCTCGTGGGCCTGTTTCCGCTCGGCCTGCCGGATGTCGGCGACCGTCCACACGCCTCTCATCCCTCAGCGACCACCATCGCCGAGGCGATCCCGCCGTCGTGGGAGAGGGACAGGTGCCAGCGGGCGATACCGCGCTCCTTGGCCGCTGCGGCGACGGTGCCGGAGACGGTCAGCCACGGCCGGCCCTCCGGGTCGGTGACGATCTCGCAGTCGTGCCAGAGCAGGCCTGCCGGGGCGCCGAGGGCCTTGGCCACGGCCTCCTTCGCGGCGAACCGCGCGGCGAGCGACTCCGGCGCACGGGGGTTGCCGGAGGGCGTCAGCCGCTCAGCCTCGGTGAACAGCCGCTCGGCGAGCAGCGGGGTCCGGGCGACCGCCCGGGTGAACCGCTCAACCAGCACAACATCTATGCCAACCCCGACAATCATGCCCTCAGCTTAGGGCCTTTCCGACTCCTACCGATCATGTAGTGACTGCACTACGCTGTAGTGATGACTACGCCGGTCTCTGTCCGTTTTGAGGACCATCTGCTCACCAGGCTGCGCCGCCGGGCGGCTGGCACGCCGGGTGCGAGCGTGTCCGGGCTGGTCCAGCGGCTGGTCGACGAGGGCCTTCGCCTGGTGGAGCACCCGGGCGTCGTGTTCAAGGACGGGCCGAGCGGGCGTCGCGCGGCCCTCGCCGCCGGGCCGGACATCTGGGAGATCGTCACGGTCCTGCGCGAGGTCGACGAGCGCGGCCCGGCAGCGATCGCGGCCACCGCCGACATCCTGTCCCTGCCGGTGCCCCAGATCAAGATCGCCATTCGGTACTACGCGGACTTCACCGCTGAGATCGACGCGGAGATCGCCGAGGCCGACGCCGAGTCGGAAGCGGCCCAGGCAGCCTGGGAAGCCGAGCAGCGGCTGCTCGCATGAGTAACGCCAACACCTGCGGGCCGGGGCGATGACGAGTCGTCCGCTGCGCGCCGGAGTCCGGCTGCTGCTCGACGAGATGCACTCCCCCGTGATCGCCCGCGCCCTCCGCGCCCTCCAGTACGACGTGGTGGCCGTCGCCGAGCGCGCCGACCTGCGCGCACTGCCCGACGCCGAGGTGTATGCCTACGGCGTCGCCCAGGACCGGTGTGTCGTCACGGAGAACGTGAAGGACTTCCGCCGGCTCCACGCCCAGGCTGCCCAGGCCGGCCTGCCCCAGGCCCGGCTGCTGTACACGTCGGCGCGCACCTTCCGCCGTACCCGGCGCGACTTCACCCCGATCATCGACGCCCTGATCGCGTGGATGGCCGCCCCGCACGCGGCCGGCTCGGAGGCCTGGCTCCGCCCCGCCGGCCAGCCCCCGGCAGAAACACCCTCCACTTAGGATCACCACTCCCGTACTCTGCGTAGATGATGGCCGCCCGGCACGAGATCGCGAAGCAGTACGCCACCTGGTACTCGGAGCTGGGCGCGTCCGCCGTGCTGCTCGGCGGCTCGACCGGCCGGGGCCACGCCGACCGCTGGTCCGATGTGGAGCTGGGCGTCTTCTGGCCCGCCGACCCGCCGCCGGCCCGCACCGAGGTACCAGGCCACGTCCGCGACCACGGCCGGGAGGACGACGCCTGGCACGACGACCTCCGAGCCGGCTCCCCTGGTCCGGCCCTCCCACAACCGGACCACCCCGAACCAGACCACCGTGGATGGGGCCTCCCGAACCCCGGCCTCCCCAGTCCTGGCCTCCTCGGATGCGGCCTCCCCGAGCCGGGTCTCCTCGGACCCGGCCTCCCCGAGCCAGGGCTCCTCGTTGAGGTTGTCCATCTGCCGCTGTCCGCTGCCCACGTCCGCCTCGACCGGCTGTTCTCCCCCACTCCCGACCCGGACCTGCTGACCTTCGCCGCAGCCCTCACCCAGGGCCGGCTTCTCGCCGGTGACCTCTCGGCGCTGACGACCCGGGTCGCCACGTACCCCGACGCGCTCGCCGCAGCCGTCGTCCGCAGTCTCGGCCAGATCGACCACTTCTGGCGCTGGCGGATGTACCTCGAACGCGACGACCCCCACGGCCTCCGCGCCCACTTCGCCAGCGTGGCCCGCGCCGTCATCCACATGCTCTGCGGCCTCAACCGGCGCTACTGGCCCGGCCCGAAGTGGCCGAACCGGACTCTCGCAGGCCTGACCATCACCCCGCACCGGGCCGCCGACCGGCTCAACCGCGCGGCGACCGCCCGGCCAGCCGAGGCCGCGGCTCTACTCAGCGAACTCGTCACCGAGACGCACGGCCTGATCGCCGTGCACCTGCCGGCCGCGGACCCCGCCCGGCTGCACGAGATCTTCACCTTCACCCGCGAGCCGTGGCCGTGACGGGCTGACAAGAAAACGGCGGCCTCGAGGGACCGCCGTCAACCGGGTGCAGGACTACTCGACCGTCACCGACTTCGCCAGGTTCCGGGGCTGGTCGACGTCGTGGCCGAGGGTGTGGGCCATCTCCGCCGCGAGTACCTGCATCGGCACCGTGGTCACCAGCGGCGCGAGCAGGGTCGGGGTCTGCGGCACGTAGATCAGGTCGTCGGCGAACTGGGCGACGGCCTCGTCACCCTCCTCGGCGATGACGATGGTCCGCGCGCCCCGCGCCCGTACTTCCTGGATGTTCGACACGACCTTGTCGTGCAGGATCGACCGGCCGCGCGGCGAGGGCACCACGCACACGACGGGCGTGCCCTGGTCGATCAGCGCGATCGGGCCGTGCTTGAGCTCGCCGGCCGCGAAGCCCTCGGCGTGGATGTAGGCCAGCTCCTTGAGCTTGAGCGCGCCTTCCAGTGCCACCGGGTAGCCGACGTGGCGGCCGATGAACAGCACGGTCGGGGCGCCGGCCAGCTCGCGGGCCAGCTCACGCACGGGCTCCATCGTGGACAGCACCTGCTCGACCTTGGCCGGGATAGCCTGGAGCTCGGCGACGATCGCCGCGACCTCGTCGGTGAACTTGATGCCACGAACCTGCGCGAGGTGCAGGCCGACCAGGTAGCAAGCCGCGACCTGGGTCAGGAACGCCTTGGTGGACGCGACGGCCACCTCCGGCCCGCCCCGGGTGTAGAGGACGGCGTCGGACTCGCGCGGGATGGTCGATCCGTTGGTGTTGCAGATGGCCAGCACGCGGGCCTTCTGGGTCTTCGCGTGCCGGAGCGCCATGATCGTGTCCATCGTCTCGCCGGACTGCGAGATCGCGATGACCAGCGTCGAGCGGTCGAGCACCGGGTCGCGGTACCGGAACTCGCTGGCCAGCTCGACCTCGCACGGGATCCGGGTCCAGTGCTCGATGGCGTACTTCGTGACGAGGCCGGCGTGGTACGCCGTCCCGCACGCCACGATGAAGATCTTGTCGACGTCGCGCAGGTCCTGGTCGGTCAGCCGCACCTCGTCCAGCGCGATCTCGCCGGCCTCGGTGAGCCGGCCGCGCAGGGTGTCGGCGAGCACGCCGGGCTGCTCGGCGATCTCCTTGAGCATGAACCAGTCGTAGCCGCCCTTCTCGGCGGCGCTCGCGTCCCAGTCGACGTGGTAGTCGCGGCCGACAGCCGCCTTACCGTCGAAGCCGATCACGTCGATGCTGTCCGGGGTGATGGTGACGATCTGGTCCTGGCCCAGCTCGACGGCCTCACGGGTGTGCTCGATGAAGGCTGAGACGTCGGAGGCGAGGAAGTTCTCGCCCTTGCCACGGCCCACGACCAGCGGCGAGTTCCGCCGGGCGCCCACCACGACGCCCGGCTGGTCGGCGCTCACCGCGAGCAGCGTGAACGCGCCCTCGAGCCGCTGGCAGACGGCCAGCATGGCCTGGGTCAGGTCGCCACCCTGGGCGGCGATCAGGTGCGCGACGACCTCGGAGTCGGTGTCGGAGGCGAACTCGATGCCCCCGGCGGTCAGCTCGGCCCGCAGCGCGGAGAAGTTCTCGATGATGCCGTTGTGGATGATCGCGATCCGGCCGTCGACCGACAGGTGCGGGTGCGCGTTGCGGTCCGTCGGGCCGCCGTGCGTCGCCCAGCGGGTGTGCCCGATGCCGGTCACGCCCTTCACGGCCTCGTCGGCCAGGACCTTCTCCAGGTTCGCCAGCTTGCCGGCCTTCTTCAGGGCGGTCAGCTCACCTTCGTCCACAATGGCCACACCTGCGGAGTCATAGCCCCGGTACTCCAGACGGCGAAGGCCGTCCACGACGATTCCCAGGGCCTGACGGCCCCCTGCATACCCGACAATGCCACACATGCCGAGAAGCCTAGCCGAGTTTCAAGCAAATTGCATGCTCAAATGGTGCAGTTTTGAGCAACGCTTCTGCTCGCAAAGCCCTCTGTCCAATCAAGATCGCATTTTGTACGAGCCGCCGTGGCCAAACTCCTGAGAAAAAACGAAGAACCGCCCAGAGGATCCCCTCCGGGCGGTTCCGTTCGTCCGTAGCCGTGCGGCTGTAGTTATGCGGCGCGCACCACACCCGCGATCCGCTCGGCGACCGACTCGGCCACCTCGGCGCTCGGCGCCTCCACCATCACCCGCACCAGCTGCTCCGTACCCGACGGGCGCAGCAGCACCCGCCCGGCCCCGGCCAGCTCGGTCTCCGCCTCGGCGACGGCGGCGAGCACGGAAGCCGCGCTGGCTGCCACCGTCCGGTCGGTCACCGGCACGTTGATCAGGATCTGGGGCAGCCGGGTCACGATCGAGGCCAGCTGGGCCAGCGGCTTGCCGGTCCGGGCCATGGTGGCCATCACCTGGAGCAGCGTCAGCGAGCCGTCGCCCGTCGTCGCGTACTCCGGCATCACCACGTGCCCGCTCTGCTCCCCGCCGAGCGCGTAGCCGCCGTTGCGCAGCTCCTCCAGCACGTACCGGTCGCCGACCTTCGTCTCGACCAGGGTGATGCCGTGCTCGCGCATGGCCAGCTTGAGGCCCAGGTTGCTCATCACCGTCGCGACGAGAGTGTCGCTGGCCAGCTTGCCAGCGTCGCGCATCGCGACCGCCATGATGGCCATCAGCTGGTCGCCGTCCACGACCTCGCCGGACGCGTCGATCGCCAGGCACCGGTCGGCGTCCCCGTCGAGCCCGACCCCGAGGTCGGCCCCGTGCTCGACGACGGCGGCGGCCAGGTCGTCCAGGTGCGTCGAACCGCACTGCTCGTTGATGTTCAGCCCGTCAGGCTCACCGTGGATCACGACGACCTCTGCGCCGGCCCGCCGGTACGCCTCCGGCGCCACCTCGAAGGCCGCGCCGTTCGCGCAGTCGATGACGACCTTGAGCCCGGTCAGCGAGTCCGGCCCGCCCACCGAGGACACCAGGTGCTCGATGTAGGCCTCAGCGCCGTCCAGCAGGTCGTGCACCCGGCCGATGTTCCGGCCGGTCGGCCGCTCCCAGTCCTCGCTGAGATGCGCCTCGATGGCGTTCTCCAGCTCGTCGTCGAGCTTGTGCCCGCCGGCCGCGAAGAACTTGATCCCGTTGTCCGGCATCGGGTTGTGCGAGGCGGAGATCATCACGCCGAGGTCGGCCTTGGTCTGCCCGACGAGATACGCCACGGCCGGCGTCGGCAGCACGCCGACCCGGACGACCGTCGCGCCCGCGCTGGTCAGCCCGGCCACCACCGCGGCCTCCAGCATCTCGCCGCTGGCCCGCGGGTCGCGGCCGACCAGCGCCACCGGCGGGTGGGTACGGTCGCGCTCGGCGAGGATGTGCGCGGCCGAGGCGGCCAGCTTCATCGCGAGATCCGGCGTGAGCGTGGCGTTGGCGAGGCCACGGACCCCGTCGGTACCGAACAAGCGTGCCATCGGAGACGAAACCCCCTACGCATAGACACCGCGGCCGGGCTGCCCATCGAAGGGCGGCCCGGCCGCGGTGAGAAGAATTAACGCTTCGAGTACTGAGGAGCCTTACGGGCCTTCTTGAGACCGTACTTCTTCCGCTCGGTGACGCGGGCGTCACGGGTCAGGAAGCCAGCCTTCTTCAGGGCCGGGCGGTCGTCAGCCTCGACCTCGCAGAGCGCACGGGCGATCGCCAGGCGCAGCGCGCCGGCCTGACCGCTGGTGCCGCCACCCTTGAGGTTGGCGTACACGTCGAACGACTCCAGGCGCTCGGTGATCACCAGGGGCTCCTTGACGAGCTGCTGGTGCACCTTGTTCGGGAAGTAGTTGTCCAGCGCGCGGCCGTTGCAGGTGACCTGGCCGGAGCCGGGCACGAGGCGGACGCGGACGATGGCCTCCTTGCGGCGGCCGACGGTCTGCACCGGGCGGTCGCTGCGCAGCGGCTTGACGGTGACGGCGGCCTCGAAGGACTCGGTCACCGGCTCGACAACAGCCACCACGGCGGCCGGGGTCGGGACGCTCTCAGTCATGATTTCCTCGGTCACTGGGCGATCTGCTTAATCTCGAACGGCACCGGCTGCTGCGAGGCGTGCGGGTGGTTGTCGCCCGCGTACACCTTCAGCTTCTTGATCAACTTCGCGCCCAGCTTGTTGTGCGGCAGCATGCCCTTGACCGCGAGCTCGATGGCCCGGTCGGGGCGCTTCGTCAGCAGCTCCTCGTAGCTGGTCTTCTTCAGACCGCCCGGGTAGCCGGAGTGCCGGTATGCAATCTTGGTGGCACGCTTGTTGCCGGTCAGCGCGATCTTCGCGGCGTTGATCACGATCACGAAGTCACCGCCGTCGACGTGCGGGGCGAAAGTCGGCTTGTGCTTGCCGCGCAGCAGCGTGGCCGCGTGGGTCGCCAGACGGCCCAGCACGATGTCAGTAGCGTCAATGACGTGCCACTGACGCTCGATCTCACCCGGCTTCGGGCTGTACGTACGCACAGGTCTACCTTGTCTCGTCGTCGGTCTGGGGCCTGAGTACCGCTGACCCGGCGTGAGACCCGGCGGCGGCGCATAGGCGACAAGCGTACCCGTGGAGGTACGCCCTGCAACTGTCGCACAACAGTCGTTGAGGATAACGGGCGGGTCGTACCCTGGTCAAAACGAGGGTGCCCATCCGCTCGGGCAAGTATGGCCGGCGAGTCGCGGGCGCGCCGCCCCGCGAGAGGCGATTCACATCGACGGCCACCGCGATCCCGTCAACAGCGCACTGACCGGCAGGCCCGGGGACACTCCGACCGGCTGAATCCATGATCGTTAACACGGGGAGCGGCGGGGTGGTGGTCGGATGATCGTCGACGTGGGTGGTGGCGTGCGGCTCGCCTGCCGGATGTCAGGGCCCGTGGATGCCCCGGTACTCGTGCTTCTGCATGGTGGCGGCACCGACGGCTCCGCCTGGGACGAGCTGGCTCCGGCCCTCGCCGGTACCTGGCGGGTCTGCGTGCCCGACCTGCGCGGCCACGGGGCGAGTGACCGGCCGGGTGAGTACTCGCTGGCTGGGATGGCCGAGGACCTCCGCGGGCTGCTGCGCGGGCTCGGCATCGCCCGGGCTGTCGTCGTGGGCCACTCGATGGGTGGCGTCGTCGCGTACCTCTTCGCGGCTGCGTACCCGGCTCTGGTCTCGGCCCTCGCGCTCGCCGAGACCCCGCCGCCCGTACCGCTGGGCCTTCCGGTGCCGGCCAGGCCCGCCGGGGGCCTCCGGTACGACTGGGACGCCCGGCTGGCCGTCCTGGCCGAGCTGAACCAGCCCGCTCCATCCTGGACGGAAGCCCTGAGCCGGATCACCGCCCCGGCGCTGGTCGTCGCGGGCGGCCCGTCCAGCCATCTCCCGCAGGACGAGCAGGCCGCGATGGCTGCCCTGGTACGGGGAGCCCGGCTCGTGACGCTGCCCGCCGGGCACCGTGTCCACCAGGATCCGGGGTTCGGCGCGCTGGTGCACGAGTTCGCTTCCACCACGCTCCGCTACCACCCGGGCTTACCATACGAGCCGCTTCGTGGGTGACAGATCGGAAATGTCTGTTCGGGTGACGCGAATCAACCGGTCGCCCGCCCCACGGAGTGGCTTTCCCCCACTACCCTGGAGGAGGCGGCAGCGAGAGTCGTGACGGCGCTAGGCGCCCCCTAGCCAAGCGGCGGAGCGATCAGGAGGCATCGTGGAGAAGCTGGCGATCGCGGCACGTGACGAGAACCAGGACTACGGGCTCGACTTCCTCACCCGGGTGTGGCTCCACACCGTGGAGGGCATGACCCGGGAGGAGGCCCTGGACACCGTCCTGTTCCAGGACTCCAGGGACTGACGCCACCGGAGCGGCGGGCCAACGGCCACGCCCCCGGTGGTCAGGTAACAACGCAACACAGCAAACGCCCCGCCCCCTCGGCGGGGCGTTTGCTGTGTACAGGCACTACTCTGCCGTGTTCGGGCGCTACCCGGGCTGGGGCGTTCCGTTTACGGCCACGCCAGCTGCGCCCGGAACGGCCACGGCACCGTTGACAGGAACGGCCAGGACAGCCTGTGACCGCAAGCGGCCGGGAAAGCCGTGGCCACTCCCCGGCCAGGTCTACCCGTGGTCGAACTCGCGGTCGCGCACCCCGGCCAGGAAAGCCTCCCACTCCGTGGGGGTGAACACCAGGATCGGCCCGTCGTCCTCGGCGAGATTGCG
Organism: Longispora albida DSM 44784; assembly: GCF_000379825.1. Classification (GTDB taxonomy): domain Bacteria; phylum Actinomycetota; class Actinomycetes; order Mycobacteriales; family Micromonosporaceae; genus Longispora; species Longispora albida. Next base: position 432,653 of record NZ_KB903813.1, on the reverse strand, counting down.
CATCCCGATCAGGTCGCCGACGAACGCGACGCCCACGCTGCTCCCGGGGGTCGCCGAGCGCCAGACCGCCTGGCTCTCGTCGAAGGTGCCCTTCAACGGGTGCTCCACCATGACCCGACTCCCTCTCCGGCTGGGCGGCCGTGCCCGGGACATGGGCACGGCCACTAGTCCAACGCCCGCGCGGCCCGGGGGTTGTTGCGGGATCGTGTCAGGAATTCCCCAGCGTGCCAGGAGCACAAACCTCACCGGGTACGAGAAGAGGCTTTTGATCTTTGTTTTTGATCTGAGGCGAGGTGGCCAGCTGAGGGCGGATCTGGCAAGCATCGGGACTTTCCTCGTACCGGTGTTGTACGCGGAAAGTCCCGATGCGCCGTCCAGATTCGTTCTCAGCTGGTCGGCAGGACCGGCAGATAGACTTGTGCGCCGCTGTTGACGAATTCCTCCGACTTGTCGGCCATGCCCTTCGCCGCGTATTCCTTGAGCTCCTGGCTGATCTTCATCGAGCAGAACTTCGGGCCGCACATCGAGCAGAAGTGCGCCGTCTTGGCTGGCTCGGCCGGCAGGGTCTCGTCGTGGTACTCGCGGGCGGTGTCCGGGTCGAGGGACAGGTTGAACTGGTCCTGCCAGCGGAACTCGAACCGGGCCTTGCTGAGCGCGTCGTCCCAGGCCTGCGCGGTCGGGTGGCCCTTGGCGAGGTCGGCGGCGTGCGCTGCGATCTTGTAGGCGATCACGCCGGCCTTCACGTCGTCCCGGTTGGGGAGGCCGAGGTGTTCCTTCGGAGTGACGTAGCAGAGCATGGCGGTGCCGAGGCTGCCGATGATGGCCGCGCCGATCGCCGAGGTGATGTGGTCGTAGCCGGGGGCGATGTCGGTGGTCAGCGGGCCGAGCGTGTAGAACGGCGCGTCGAAGCACAGCTCCTTCTGCAGGTCCATGTTCTCCTTGATCTTGTGCATCGGCACGTGGCCGGGGCCCTCGATCATGACCTGGACGTCGTACTCCCACGCGATCTTCGTCAGCTCGCCGAGGGTGCGCAGCTCGCCGAACTGGGCGTCGTCGTTGGCGTCGGCGATCGAGCCGGGCCGCAGGCCGTCACCGAGCGAGAACGCGATGTCGTACTGGGCGAAGATCTCACAGAGCTCGCGGAACCGGGTGTAGAGGAAGTTCTCCCGGTGCCCGGCGAGGCACCACGCCGCCATGATGGACCCGCCGCGCGAGACGATGCCGGTGACCCGGTCGGCGGCCAGCGGGACGTACCGCAACAGCACGCCCGCGTGGACGGTCATGTAGTCCACGCCCTGCTCGGCCTGCTCGATGATGGTGTCCCGGTACAGCTCCCAGGTCAGGCCCAGCGGGTCGCCGTTGCACTTCTCCAGGGCCTGGTAGATCGGCACGGTACCGATCGGGACGGCCGAGTTGCGGACGATCGCCTCACGGGTGGCGTGGATGTGCTTGCCCGTCGACAGGTCCATGACGGTGTCGGCGCCCCACTTGGTGGCCCAGGTGAGCTTGTCGACCTCCTCGGCGATGGACGAGGACACCGCAGAGGTACCGATGTTGGCGTTGATCTTCACCAGGAAGCCGGAACCGATGATCATCGGCTCGCTCTCCGCGTGGTTCACGTTGTTCGGGATGATGGCCCGGCCGGCCTCGATCTCGGCCCGGACGAACTCCGGCTCCACGCCCTCCCGGATCGCCACGTACTCCATCTCGGGCGTGACGACGCCCTGCCGGGCGTAGTAGAGCTGCGTCGGGCGGTGGCCGGGCTTGGCCTTGCGGACGGTCTGGCCGATGGTCGCCGTGCCCTCGGCCGGTACCTCCTCGACGTCGCCGCGCTCCATGATCCAGTGAGCGCGGAGCTGCGGGAGGCCGACCTCGGGGTCGGAGCCGGGGCCGGAGGTGTCGTAGAGCCGGACGGGCGCGTCGTCGTTGGTCAGGTCGACTTCCGCGAACGGTACCTGAATGTCCGGGCGGGAGCCCTCAACGTAAACCTTGCGGCGCATTCTCGATTTCCTTCCAGGAGAGGGGTCCGTGCCCGTTACCCAGGCGCCAGCCTGCCGAGGCCGCCAGTGCACGGGTGACGTAGTGCTTCGCGTGCGAGAGAGCGTCCGGAATGGAGGCTCCGAGAGCTAACTGCGCGGCCACCGAAGCCGCGAACGTGCAGCCGGTGCCGTGACTGTTTCTGGTACTGATCCGTGGAGCGCTCAGGAAAGTGATCCGGCCTCCGTGGTACACGACGTCGATGGCTTCGCCGTCGAGATGCCCGCCTTTCACCACGACGCATTCCGGCCCGCTCTTCGCGAGCTCGCGGGCCGCGTCCGCCATGTCGTCCACAGTGGAGATCCGAGTTTTCAGAAGGGTCGCGGCTTCGCTCATGTTCGGCGTGATCACGGCCGCCCGGCCGAACAACGCGAAGTATTCGGCCGCCCCGTCGAACAGCACGTCTCCCGACGTCGCGACGAGTACCGGGTCGACGACGAGCAGGGGCAGGTCATAGCCCATGAGCAGGGCGATTGTCTCCGCCGAGGCCAGCATGCCGGTCTTCACGGCTTTCGGCGGCAGATCACTCAGCACGGCTTCCAGCTGGGCGGCCACGAAGTCGGCGGGGGTGACACTCACACCTCGTACACCCACAGTGTTCTGGGCTGTGAGAGCGGTGACCACCGACGTGCCGAAGACGCCATGCGAAGCGAAAGTCTTGAGGTCGGCCTGCAATCCGGCACCGCCACCGGAATCAGAACCGGCGACGGTGAGTGCAATAGGAGGTTGCGTCATGACAGGGCCTCGACAAACGACGCGACCGTCCTTGTTGGATTGTCGGACCGAGTGACCGCGCCCATGACGACGACACCGGCAGCACCGGCTTCCACGCATTGCTGGGCCTTGGCCGGAGTGTCGATTCCGCCGAGCGCGTAGAGGCCGGTGAGGCCAGAAAGACCAAGCGGCGGACCATATCCAGGCTTGGATTCCGTCTCGAAAATCGGGGACAGCGAAACGAACTCGAAAGAATGGTCCACTTCGGAGAGAGCGTGCGCGCGGAAGAGCACGCCTTCGCGATTGTCCGGCGGGGAATCGGGATCGCAGACATTGAGCAGCCGGGCGCCGAGCGAGGTGACGTGGCGGGCGTAGCCGCCGGTGAAGTCGAGGGTCGCGAGCAGGCTCGCGCCGCCGTCGATGACCGGGGCGGCCAGCGACGGGCGGTCGAGGATCACGATCAGCCTCACCATTCCGGCAGGCCGTCGAAGGTCGTCGAGGCGAGAGCGTAGTCGCGGCGGGGAATCCGGCCGGCGTTCGCCGCGAGGTGACCGGCGATGACCGCGTGCTTCATGGCCGTCGCCATCGCGATCGGGTCGGCGGCCCTGGTCACAGCGCTGGCGAGCAGGACGGCGTCGCAGCCGAGCTCCATCGCCAGTGCCGCGTCCGACGCGGTGCCGATGCCGGCGTCCAGGATGACGGGCACTGGCACGTTTTCCCTGATCAAAGCAATGTTGTACGGGTTGCGAATCCCCGCGCCCGACCCGATCGGCGCACCAGCGGGCATCACCGCCGCACAGCCGGCGTCGGCCAGCCGCCGGGCGAGCACCGGATCATCCGTCGTGTACGGCAGGACCACGAAACCGTCGTCGACCAGCTTCGCCGCCGCCGCGACCAGCTCGACGGCATCGGGCAGCAGGGTCCGGTCGTCGCCGATGACCTCCAGCTTCACCCAGTTGGTCTCGAAGGCCTCGCGGGCCAGGTGGGCGAGCTTGATCGCCTCCGTGGCGGTGTAACAGCCCGCCGTGTTCGGCAGGATCCGCACACCGGTCTCGTCCAGCATCTCCATCAGGCCGCCCGGCGTACCCGGGTCGAGCCGCCGGAGCGCGATGGTCACCATCGCCGTGCCCGAGGCCTCGACCGCACCCCGCAGCGCTGCGTGACTCGACGCGCCACCGGTACCGAGAATGAGCCGCGAGGACAGCACCTCACCAGCGATGACGAGGCTATCCACCCTGCACCGCCGTCAGCAGCTCGACGGAGTCGCCGTCCCGCAGCTCCGTGACCGGCCACTCGCTGCGTGGCACGACGGTGCCGTTCACCGCGACGGCCGTCCCGCGCCGGTCGCCGGTGAGCTGCGAGACCGTGCCCTCGAACTCCATCGTCAGTCCATTAAGGATGATCTGCACTCGAACCTCCCTGGTGCAAACGGTGCGAGGTCCACGGCGGGCTCCTGGTCCAGGAGCAGTGCCGTGATCACCTCGGCGGTGATGGGGGCCAGCAGCACCCCGTGGCGGTAGTGGCCGGTGGCCGCGATCGTCTTCTCGTCGAGCCAGCCGAGCAGCGGGGCGTTGTCGGGCGTACCCGGCCGCAGCCCGGCCCGCGCCTCGGTCAGCTCGAACTCCCCCAGCTCCGGCAGCAGCTCGATCGCCGTGTCCAGCAGGTCGCGCACGCCCTCGGCCGTGACAGCCGTGCTGAAACCGCGCTCGGCCGACGTGGCCCCCACGACCACCTCGCCGTCCGACCTGGGAACGACGTACACATGCTTCCCGTCGAGGAACCCGCGTACGACGTGCCGGATCGTCGGCTTGCCGCTTCGCTCGGCGGGGCGCAGCCGGAGTACCTCACCGTGCACCGGCCGGACCGGCATCCCCGGCGTCCAGCAGCCGCCGGCCAGCACGGTCACGTCGGCGTCCGGGAGCTGGCCGGTGACCGGTACCCGTTCGCGAAGGGCCGCGAGCACCCGGCGCGGGTCGACCTGGTGATCGCCGGGCATCAGCAGGCCGGCCCGGAGCCTGGGCGTCAGGCCGGGTTCGAGTTCGCGGGGGTCCGCCTTGTGCGCCGGCAGCCGCCAGTCGGTGTAGAGCTGGCGGAGCCGGACGAGTTCGCGCAGGTCGTCGCCGGTCCGGGCCACGAGCAGCGTGCCGTCCGTGCGGTACCCGACATCGCCCAGCCCTGCGGCGAAGGCCGGCCAGCGGGAGAGGCTGGCGAGGGAGAGCTGGAGCAGGCTGGCTTCCCCGAAGTACGCCTCGGCGACGGGCGCGAGCATGCCGGCCGCCACGTTCGAGGCGCCACGACCGGGATCCGGGTCGTACACGGTGACGTCCAGGCCACGGGACAGCGCACGCCAGGCGATCGACAGCCCGATGATCCCGGCACCGTGCACGGCGATCCTCCGGCGAGGCCGGCCGGCGGGTACGGGTGCGGAGCCGGCGCCTGAGGTCCGCGAAGCCCCCGCGCCACTCACGCGAGCGCCTTCAGGAACGCGCGGACCGCCTCAGCCGGATCCGCGGCCCCCGACACGGCACCGACAACAGCCACGCCATGCGCACCGGCCGTGACCAGGCCCGGAACACTCTCGGCCGTCACCCCGCCGATCGCGATCACCGGAAGTTCACCAGCTGACCGCGCGATGCCCTCGATCCCGATCGGCGCCTTCTCCGGCTTGATCGCCGTGGCGGAGACCGGGCCGACACCGAGATAGTCGGCACCGTCCACTGTGGTCTTCGAGGTGGCGCCGATGATCGCGGCCGGACCGAGGATCCGCCGGGCGAGCGCCACCGGCAGGTCATCAGCCCCGAGATGCACGCCGTCAGCGCCGAGCGCGAGGGCGATGTCGACCCGGTCGTTGATCAGGCAGGTCGCGCCGTGCGCCCGGCACAGCGCCAGGACCTCGGCCGCGAAGGCCAGGAACTGCCGGTCGCCGGTCCCGTCCTCCACCCTGACCTGGATCAGCGGGGCACCGGCCCCGAGAGCTGAGCGGGTGACGGCGAGCGCGTCGCGCCCCGGACGGGCGTCGGTGAGCACATGCAGACGGCCAAGCACCGTGATCTCCTCCCTGCGCCGGCATGATCCGGATCAGGTTCAACGGTCGGCGGCTCACATCCGCCCTCTCAGCCCGGTCTACCGGACTCCCGTGGGTTCTCGTTCCCTACTGCCCGCCACCATACGCCACCCCGAGCATCCGATTCCAGGGGCAGCGAATGCCAGGCCCGCAAGGGCAGACCAAGACCAGAAAATCTATTTTGTACCCGCTGCCCAGCACCCACCGCGCGCCACCACGTCCCACCTCACCAGGCCACGAGCAGCTCACGGGCGACGGCGGCGACGGCCTGGCGCAGCCGGCGGTAGTAGGTCGCCCGGCTGACACACAGCAGCCGGGCCGCCGCGGCGTTGCACCGCCGGTCGAGGTACCGCAGCCGCAGCAGCCGCCCAGCCTCGGCCAGCTCCGTCACCGGGCTGGCGTCGAGCGAGCCGATCGCGTCGACGAGCCGGCGGCGGAGCGCCCCGGGTACCGGAGTGGCCGGCGAGGCGAGCAGCGGGCTCCGGGCCAGCAGATCCGGCTCGTGCATGCTGTCGAGCGCGTCGCGCACGTGCGTGACCAGCCACTGGTCAGGCCCGGTGTCGAGCCCGAGCCCCGCCAGCCGGTCGAGCCAGCCCGGCAGCTCCGCCCGGGTGAACTTGTGCGCGTGCACCTCCAGCGGCCGCGCCGACCCGTAGACGTTGTCGACACTGTCCCCGTGGTACTGGAAACCGAGGGCCCGGCACAGCCGCTGGTACGCAGGCCAGAACGTCGACGCCACCACCTGCCCCGTCGCCACGCCCACCCCGAGCAGGTCACGAAGCAGGGCCGCGTGCGCGGGCCCTTCCTCGCAATAGGACATTCCCACGAAGATCCCTCCCGTACCGGCGAACCGGTCACCACCCCGCTGGAGCAGCGGCTCGATCACCCCGATGTTCTGCCCGGTCAGCGGCAGCGCGGAGATCGCGCCGGACGTGCGGCCGTCCGCGTTGACCACCACCCGGAAGCCCGACGGGTCACTGGCCAGCCAGCTCGCCACGGTCCGCTCACTGCGCCGGAGATGCAGGCCGCCCCGGTTGGCCCAGTCGCGGGTGAAACGGAGGATGTCCTCGGCGTCCGACGGCACGGCGGCCCGGACATGCGGCTGGGCGGCGCGCGCCGGGAACAGCGTCTCGCGGATCACCGGATCACCACTCAGCCACAGCGCCTGCTCGACCAGCCCGGACGGCGGCTCGCCGGGCGGGCTCGTGACCAGCAGCGCCCTGCGGTGCCGGAGCGTCGCGACGACCGTCCGGCGGTGACTCTGCGGGGAACGCCAGCGGTGCACCAGATCGAACAGCGTCCGGTACGGCTCCTGGACGGCGAGGCCCAGTCTCGTGCGGCTGACGATGCTGAGCGCGGCCAGCTCCTCGTACTCCCCCGGCGGCAGCAGCTCCGCGTCGGCGGCACCCATCGTCGCCAGCCTGGCCAGCAGGCCCGGCTGCTGCCCGAGCCTGCGGAGAATCTCGGTACTCGCCGCATCAGCGAGCGCACCCGGATGCTCGGCGGACTGTCCGGCATGGAGTGAACGGCACAGCCGGTCAGCGATCAGCGGAACCCCACCGGACAGGCCCGCCACGACGTCGAGCTGCTCCTGCTCGGTGATGCCCTGCTTCCTGGCGAACTCGCGGACCTCCTGATCCGACCAGGCCGGCACCCGTACGACAGCCGTGGGCACATCCACCGGCCAGTCCCGCCGGGCCCGCACCGGGAACCGGGTCACCGCGACCACCACCCGGCAACCGAGCCCGCCCAGACTGCCAGCCTCGCGCGGGCTCGCGGCCAGTTCCGCGCACAGAACGCCGGCCGGCACCTCGTCGGCGTCGTCGATCACCGTCACGTACCAGGGCAGCTGACTCGCCTCGATGATCCATGACTTGCCGGACCCGACCGGGCCGACCAGATTCACCAGGCCGCCCTTCCGCAGGCTCATGACCGCCGTCGCCAGCTGGGCCACGACCCGTGAGACGGGGCAGGATCCGGGCTCGACACTGGGGAAGGGCGTCCCGGACCGGGGCGCGGGCACCTGGCTGCGGTGGCAGAACTCCCGCCAGTACGCCGCCTCGGCATCCGTACCGCCCAGCGCGCGGATGATGTCGGCGACCAGCTCGCCGTCGAGCCTGCGGCGGCCGGGGCGGAAGCAGTCGTAGACAGTGGTCCGGCCCGGCTCGCACTCCGAACGGGGCAGGCCGCGTGCGGCCCGGGCCCGGGTGATCCGCCGGACCAGCTCGGTGAACGACGGCCCGCCAGCCGCCTCACGCAGCTTGTTCAGCCCCGCGCTGAGCTCGGTAGGAACAGTGTCCATTGTGGCCTCCGCGTCCCGTGGCAGGTCTGGGGATCCCATCGTTCATACAAACTAAAACGTTCGGGATCGTTCGCAAAGGTAGTGCTCGGGCCAATCACACGCCACGGCCATCAGGCTAGAAAAAACAACGGCTGGAACCCGCCTTTCGGCGGATGCCAGCCGTGGAAACCACTGTCCTCTGTGCTACCTGACATCCCAGACAGGCTCCGGCACTTCCTCGACCTCACCGTCCACATTGAACAGCAGGAACCGGTCGAAGCCCCGGGTGAACCAGCGGTCGTGGGTCACCGCGATCACCGTGCCCTCGAAGCCCTTCAGCCCCTCCTCCAGCGCCTCCGCCGAAGCCAGGTCGAGGTTGTCGGTCGGCTCGTCGAGCAGCAGCAGCGTGGCGCCGGACAGCTCCAGCATCAGCACCAGGAACCGGGCCTGCTGCCCGCCGGACAGCGTCCCGAACGTCTGGTCGCCCTGCGCCGCCAGCTCGTAGCGGTTCAGTACCTTCATCGCGTCGTGCCGGGTCTTGCCCGGCCGGTGCTCGTCGCCGTGCCAGAGCAGGTCGACCAGGGTCCGGTCGTGCATCTCCGGGTGGTCGTGGTTCTGGGAGAAGTGACCGGGGCGCACACGGGCGCCGAGCTTCACGACGCCGTTGTGGGCGACGTGGGCGAGCTTGACCAGCGCCTGCTCCTCCGGGTCCGTCCCGCCCCGGCCGAGCAGCCGGAGGAAGTGGGACTTGCCGGTGCCGTTCGCGCCGAGCACCGCGACCCGGTCGCCGTACCAGACCTCGAAGTCGAACGGGAAGGTCAGATCCTCCAGCTCCAGCTCGGTGCACACCACAGCACGCTTGGCCGTCCGGCCGCCGCTGAGCTTGACCCGGATGTCCTGGTCCTTCGGCGGCAGCGGGGGCGGGCCGTCGGCCTCGAACTTGGCGAGCCGGGTCTGCGCGGCCCGGTACCGCGAGGCCATGTCGGAGTTGTAGGCCGACTTCTGCTTGTACATCAGCATCATCTGGCGGAGCTTCTCGCGCTCCTCGTCCCAGCGCTTGCGGTTCTCCTCGAGCCGGTCGTGGCGGGCGTACCGGGCCTCGTGCCAGCTCGCGAAGCCCCCGGCATGCGTCCACGCCGAGCCACCCTCGACAGCCACCACCCGGTCGGCGGTGTTGGCGAGCAGCTCGCGGTCGTGGGAGACGTACAGGACGCTCTTCGGGGTCTCGCGGAGGCGTTGCTCCAGCCAGCGCTTGGCCGGTACGTCGAGGAAGTTGTCCGGCTCGTCGAGGAGCAGGACCTCCTCCGGGCCGCGCAGCAGCAGCTCCAGTGCGAAGCGCTTCTGCTCGCCACCGGACAGCGTGCGCACCTCCCGGTGCCTGGCCTGCTCCCAGGGCAGGCCCAGGACGGCGACGCTCGCGGTGTCGAAGACGACCTCGGTGTCGTAGCCACCGGCCTCGCCCCAGGCCGCCAGCGCCTCCGCGTAGCGCATCTGGGACCTCTCGTCGCCGGACAGCGCGGCCTCGGCCCTGGCCAGCCGCAGCCCGGCGGCCCGGACGTGCACCGGGGCGAGATTCATGGCCAGCTCGGCGAGGCTCGCCTCCTCCCGGTCGACCATGCTCCACGGCACGTCGTCGTCATACCGGGAGGTCACCGGGCGGAAGAACTGACGCATCACGCCGAGCCCGCCGGCCCGCGCGATGCCGCCCGTCTTCACCGGCAGGTCACCGGCCACCATCCGCAGCAGGGTGGTCTTGCCCGCGCCGTTCGGCCCGACGAGTGCGACCTTCGCGCCCTCACCGACCCGGAACGAGACGTCCTTGAACAGCTCACGCCCGTCAGGAAGCGTGTGCCCAACCCCTGCAACATCGACATAACCAGCCACGCAGTCATCCTCTGCCCTCGGGCGTGCCCGCCGCGACTGACTTTCGTCCAGAACCGCAGACCCTGGTCCGTCCGGGCCTACTCGCCCCGGCCGACCCGCAGGATCCGGTAACCCTTCTGGCTGGCTTCCTTCTCGGCTGCCCAGCCCTGACCGACCAGCCAGTCGCGCAGCGAGTCGCCGCCGAGGTGCTTGGCGACCACCAGCCAGGCCTCGCCGTCCGGGCCCAGCCTGGGCAGCCAGGTCAGCAGCATCTCGTGCAGCGCCTGCTTGCCGATCCGGATCGCCGGATTACTGAAGATCCCATCGAAAACCACGTCGGCGGGCACGTCTTCCGGTTTCGCGGCGATCACCCGGTCGGAAACCCCGAGAGCAAGAGCGTTTTCCTGTACCAGCGCCAGCGCGCGCGAGTTCACGTCGACCGCGTACACCGTCACGTCAGGAGCCTCGCTGGCCAGCACGCACGTGATCGGGCCGTACCCGCAGCCGAGGTCGAGGTACACCCCGCGCCGTGGCCGGGGTGCCTTGCGCAGCAGCACGGCCGTGCCGGCGTCGAGCCGCCCGGCCGAGAACACCCCAGACGACGTGGCCAGCCGGTAGCCGGTGTCATTCACCGTGAATTCAATGGAACTTCGCTTCTCCGGGGTGCCAGGCGCGTCGCTGAAGTAATGGTCCACCCCGACATTGTTCCGGAACGCTTTATCGGCATCCTCGGCGGATTCTGCGAATGGCCAGGCTTAGGTAGTCTGGCGGCCATGACCTACGGTCGGCACTCGGGCGACGACGACGAGTATCCCGAATACGTCCCGGGCCAGTACGGCCAGCGCGGCGGCTATTCCCCTGACCCTGCCCACGGGTACCAGGCGGCCCAGCCACAGCCACCTGCGCAGCCTCAGCCGCCCCGGGGTGGCACGCCGTTCGGGCAGCACACCGCCGACCCGTACGCCCCGCTCCCGCAGCAGCAGCCGCCGTACGACTCCACGCCGTACCCGCAGCCCGAGTACGACCCTGTCTCCGCCCCACCGCCCTACAGCCCGGCCCCCGAGCCGGCCCGCCCCCGGCGCCGTACGCAGAAGGGCTGGCTGGGTGCCCTGGCCGGCGTCCTCGCCGTCCTCCTGCTGATCGGTTTCGGCGTCGGCGCGTACTTCCTGATCGACGAGGCCCCGGCCGGCGCACCCGGCGCACAGGGCTCCGGCTCGGCGGCTCCCGCCCCGCCAGCTGGCGCGCCACCCGGCACCACGGCCGCGGGCAAGAAGGACATCTCGTCCCAGGCGACCGACGCGGCCCCGCTGACCGAGGCCGAGCTCTTCCCCGCCGCTACGCTCACGATCGACACCCGCCAGTACGCAGTGCAGAAGACCCAGTCGCTGACCGACTGCCGGCTCGCGACGACCAGCGACCTCGGCCCGGCGTACCAGAAGCTCGGCTGCACCCAGGTCGTCCGGGCCACCGTCGTCTCGCAGAAGAAGGACTACATCGCGACGATCGGCGTCTTCAACTTCAAGGACGCCACCTCGGCGACCACCGCGAAGAACGAGACGAAGACCCTGCTGGGCTCGGGCAAGGGCTCGATCGCCGGCTGGTCGACCGGCGGCTCCACGGCGATCATCGAGGCCTCGGAGACGTACCTGTCCTGGCTACCCGTCGGCCACTACCTCGCGTACTGCGTCGTAGCCCGCGCCGACGGCAAGAAGCCGGACCCCGCCGACCCGGCCGTCCAGCAGCTTCTCATCGACACCGTCGAGACGTACTTCCGCGGCCAGATCAAGAAGCGCGAAGCCTAGCCACCCAGCGTCCGGACGTTACGCGTCACCTCGGCCCGCGCCAGGTACTCCCCCGGCTCCGGATAGTCCACATTGACCAGTGTGAGCCCGTGCGGCGGCGCGACCAGCACGCCACTGGCCCGGCTCGTGCTCGACAGCAGCCCGCCCGGCCACCCGGCGGGCTTGCGCCCCTCCCCGACAGCGATCAGCGAACCGATCAGGCTGCGCACCATCGAGTGACAGAACGCGTCGGCCTCCACGGTCGCGACCAGCGTGTCCGGGCCGTCCTGGCGCCAGTCGAGCCGCAGCAGGCACCGGACGGTCGTCGCGCCATCCCTGCGCTTGCAGAACGCCGCGAAGTCGTGCTCGCCCAGCAGCAGTACCGAAGCGGCCCGCATCGCCTCCACGTCGAGCCTGCGGGGCCAGCCGATCGTGTTGCGCCGGGCCATCGGATCCGGCCCGGACGGCGCGTCGCAGATCCGGTACTCGTACCGCCGACGCAGCGCCGCGAACCGCGCGTCGAAGTGCTCGGGCGCGGCCACGACCTCGGTGACCCGGACATCCCCCGGCAGCAGCCCGGCCAGCCGGCGCACGATGGTCGGCTCCAGCCCGGCCCACGCCGCCGCCGGTACGTCGATGTGGCAGACCTGCCCCGTGGCGTGCACCCCGGCGTCCGTGCGCCCCGCGACCGTCAGGTTCTCCACGTGGCGGAACACCCGGGCGAGCTCGGTACCCAGCACGCCGGCCACCGTCCGGCGTTCCGGCTGGGCGGCCCAGCCGGAGAAGTCCGTGCCGTCGTACGCCACGGCCAGCCGCAGCCGGACCAGCTCACCCGCAGTCATGTCAGCCCACTCCCCATAAGTAACAGGCCCGCCTCCCCGAAGCGGGAAGACGGGCCTGCTGTGTCTAGCAACCAGGTGCCGGAAGGCAACGACTACTTGTCGCCGTCCTTCTTCTCCTCGGCCGGAGCGTCGTCAGCGTGCTGCACGTTCTCCTCGACCGCGACGTCGGTGGCCTCGGCCGGGGCCGGGGTCTCCTCGGTCTCGCCGGCCAGAGCCGCGACGGCCTCGGCCTTGGCGGCCTTGCGGGCCGCGGTCTTCTTGTTGCTGGTGTTGCTGCTGACCGGCTCGGTCACCAGCTCGATGATCGCCATCGGAGCGTTGTCGCCCTTGCGGTTGCCCGCCTTGGTGATCCGGGTGTAGCCGCCGGGACGCTCGGTCCAGTACTGGGCCAGCTCGTCGAACAGGCGGTAGACGACGTCCTTGTCGCGGATGACCTTCGCGACCTCGCGGCGGGCGTGCAGGTCACCGCGCTTGGCCTTGGTGATCAGCTTCTCCGCGTACGGACGCAGCCGGCGGGCCTTGGTCTCCGTCGTGGTGATCTTGCCGTGCTCGAACAGGGACTGGGCCAGGTTCGCCAGGATCAGCCGCTGGTGCGCCGGGCTGCCGCCAAGACGGGCACCCTTGGTGGGCGTAGGCATGGGTATAGCTCCTCAGAAGGTAAGCCGCAGCGCTTTAGAGCTGCTCGTCTTCGCGGTACTTGTCGCCGTCGTCGTCGGCGTCGTCATCTCCGGTCGCCGTGGCCACGGGGCCGGCGGCGTCCAGGGACTCGTCGTAAACATCGTCGGAGTAGTCCCCGACGATCGTCGACGGGTCGAAGTTCGGCGCCGAGTCCTTGAGGCCGAGGCCCATGCCGATCAGCTTCAGCTTGACCTCGTCGATGGACTTCTGCCCGAAGTTACGGATGTCGAGCAGGTCAGCCTCAGTGCGGCCGATCAGCTCACCCACCGTGTTGATGCCCTCGCGCTTGAGGCAGTTGTAGGACCGGACCGTGAGGTCCAGCTCCTCGATCGGCAGCGCCAGGTCGGCAGCGAGCTGCGCGTCCTGCGGCGACGGGCCGATGTCGATGCCCTCGGCGGTCTCGTCCAGCTCCCGGCACAGGCCGAACAGCTCGACCAGGGTGGAACCGGCCGAGGCCAGCGCCGTCCGGGGGGAGATCGAGTTCTTGGTCTCGACGTCGATGATCAGCTTGTCGAAGTCAGTACGCTGCTCGACACGCGTGGCCTCGACGCGGTAGGTGACCTTGAGCACCGGGGTGTAGATCGAGTCGACCGGAATCCGGCCGATCTCCTGGCCCGACTGCTTGTTCTGCGCGGCGTTCACGTAGCCACGGCCCCGCTCGACGGTCAGCTCGATGTCGAGCCGGCCCTTGCCGTTCAGGGTGGCCAGGTGCAGATCCGGGTTGTGGATCGACACGCCGGCCGGCGGCTGGATGTCGCCAGCGGTCACCGGGCCGGGGCCCTGCTTGCGCAGGTACATGGTCACCGGCTCGTCGTGCTCGGAGCTCACGCAGAGCTGCTTGACGTTGAGCACCAGCTCGACCACGTCCTCCTTGACACCGGGGATCGTGGTGAACTCGTGCAGCACGCCGTCGATCTTGATGCTGGTAACAGCAGCACCGGGGATCGAGCTGAGCAGGGTGCGCCGCAGCGAGTTGCCGAGCGTGTAGCCGAAGCCCGGCTCGAGCGGCTCGATCGTGAACTTCGACCGCGCCTCGGTGATCGACTCCTCGGAGAGGGTCGGCCGCTGGGTGATAAGCACAATATCCTCCAAAACGGGCGTCCGCTATATGACGCCGAATGTTGGGGTAGCCGGCCCGGTAACTGGTTACCGAGCCGGCCGGTTGAGCACTACTTGGAGTAGAGCTCGACGATCAGCTGCTCCTGGACCTGGGTGTCGATCACCTGGCGGGCCGGGAGGTTGTGCACGAGCACCTTGAGCTGGCTCGGGATGACCTCGAGCCAGGCCGGCACCGTCCGGGCGCCGGCCGTGGCGGCGGCGATCTGGAACGGCGTCAGGGCCCGCGACTTCTCACGGATCTCGACGATGTCGTGCTCGGCGACCCGGTACGACGGGATGTCGACCTTCTTGCCGTTCACGAGGACGTGACCGTGCTTGACGACCTGACGGGCCATGTCACGCGACTGGGCGAGGCCAGCGCGGTACACGACGTTGTCGAGGCGGGTCTCGAGGATCACCAGCAGGTTCTCACCGGTCTTGCCGGTGCGCCGGTTGGCTTCCTCGTAGTAACGGACGAACTGCTTCTCCAGCACGCCGTAGATACGGCGGGCCTTCTGCTTCTCACGAAGCTGGAGCAGGTACTCCGTCTCCTTCGGACGACCACGGCCGTGCTGGCCGGGCGGGTAAGGCCGGGACTCCAGCGGGCACTTCGGGCCATCGCACTTGCTCCCCTTGAGGAACAGCTTGACCTTCTCGCGCCGGCAGCGGCGGCAGTCGGCACCTGTGTAACGAGCCATGTTGACTAAATCCTCCGCTACCTAGACCCGACGACGCTTCGGCGGACGGCAGCCGTTGTGCGGCTGCGGCGTCACGTCGGAGATCGTGCCGACCTCGAGACCGGCGGCGGTCAGAGACCGGATCGCCGTCTCACGGCCGGAGCCGGGACCCTTGACGAACACGTCCACCTTGCGCATGCCGTGCTCCATCGCGCGGCGAGCGGCGGCCTCGGCGGCCAGCTGCGCGGCGAACGGAGTCGACTTACGCGAACCCTTGAAGCCCACCTGGCCGGAAGAGGCCCAGGAGATGACGGCACCGGTCGGGTCGGTGATCGAGACAATGGTGTTGTTGAACGTGCTCTTGATGTGAGCGTGCCCGTGGGCAACGTTCTTCTTTTCCTTACGCCGGACCTTCTTGGCGGCCCCGGCGCGTGCCTTCGGTGGCATTAGCTATGCGCTCCTAGAACTCGGCTGCTACTTCTTGCCCGGCTTCTTCTTGTTCGCGATCGTCCGCTTCGGACCCTTGCGGGTACGCGCGTTCGTCCGGGTCCGCTGACCCCGCACAGGCATGCCCTTGCGGTGGCGGATGCCCTGGTAGCAGCCGATCTCAATCTTGCGCCGGATGTCGGCGGCGACCTCGCGGCGCAGGTCACCCTCGACCTTGAAGTTGGCCTCGATGTAGTTACGGAGCTGGAGAACCTCTTCGTCCGTGAGGTCCTTCGTCCGCTTGTTGGGGTCGATGCCCGTGGCCGAGCAGAGCTCGACAGCGCGGGTACGGCCAACCCCGTAGATGTACGTGAGCGCGATCTCAAGCCGCTTCTCGCGGGGGAGATCGACGCCGACTAGACGTGCCATGTGTGGGCGTGCTCCTCGTCAATGTCTCGGAGGTCTGCGCCCATCCCATCCCTGCCTGCCCAGACAGGGCCCCGGCCTCCGACCGGGGGTTCGGCCACATGGGAACCGATACGCGATGCGCTTCGGCGTCCCCCGCGGCTGGGACGAGCCTGTACTACCTGATGCGGTAGGAGTTCTGCGGTGCCTAACCCTGGCGCTGCTTGTGGCGCGGGTCGTCACAGATGATCATGACCCGGCCGTGGCGCCGGATGACGCGGCACTTGTTGCAGATCTTCTTAACGCTCGGCTTAACCTTCACGGCTGCGCCTTACTGATGAAACGGACACGGAACAACCCAGGCCGTCACTTGTAACGGTAGACAATGCGACCCCTGGTGAGGTCATAAGGCGAAAGCTCGACGACGACCCGGTCCTCCGGCAGGATACGGATGTAGTGCTGCCGCATCTTGCCACTGATGTGAGCCAGTACACGGTGACCGTTCGCGAGCTCCACCCGGAACATGGCGTTCGGCAGTGGCTCGATGACCCGGCCCTCGATCTCGATGGCCCCGTCCTTCTTCGGCATGTCCTCCGCTAACGTGACGTAGGGTTACAACAAGGCACGCATTGTCCTGCCAGCCGCGGCCCATTCTCGCTACCCGGGAAGCGCTCCAAGGCATGGAAGGGTGGACGCAGCGCGCCGATAGATGAGTCTAGCCAACCCGATGAGCGAACACCAAACCGGCCCCCGGTACACGCGGTCGGGCGTGTCAGGGCTTACAGCCCGCCCGGTCAGGGACGGCACACGAAAACGGTCATCGCGCGGGTCACCGGGAAGTATCCACGCTCGTCGAACTTCGCCTTCGCGAGGTCACCGGCCAGTTCGAGGACGCCGGTGCCCTGGTAACCCTGGATCGAGTTGAGGCTCCCGACGTAGGCCAGGACAGGCTCCAGGTCCGGGACGCGCACCTCGTCCAGCTGGTGGTGCGCGGTGACCGACGAGAAGACCGGCTCCAGGTGGGCCGGGGCTGCCTCTGCGGTGAAGGACTCCCGCGACCACACCGGCACGTGCTCGACGTCCAGCCGCTCGGCCGCCTCCCGCACGATGTCCAGGAACTCCTGGGTGTGGATCAGCGAGTTCGTCGCGACGAGCACCCGGCCCTCCGGCTTCACGACCCGGCGGAGTTCGCGCAGCGCCGCGTCCACGTCCGGCACGTGGTAGAGCATGTGCATGCACAGAGCAAGATCAAATTTTCCGGTACCCACGGGGAGCCGCTGGGCGTCAGCCACCCCGGTCAGCCCGTGCTCACCGGCAGCCCGGGCCATCCCCGCCGAGTAGTCCAGCCCGGCCACCAGGCCACGGTGCCCGCGAGCCCGCAGGTTCTCCAGGTACCGGCCGTTGCCGCAGCCCACGTCGATGACCAGCTCGTCCCCGGACAGCTCAGCCAGGTCGAGCGCCACGTCGAAGACGCTCCGGCCGCCGTAGTGCGACCACAGCGACTGGCGGGCGGCCAGGTTGTTCTTCGTCGCGTACTGGGCGGCGTTGTGTTCCCTGCTCGTCAGCGCACTCATCCCGCGATCCTGCCCGCGCGGGACGGGTTACCGCCACCCCATGATCGTGGGACCCCTCATGCTGCTATCACGACATGAGGGGTCCCACGATGCGTCAGCAGCCGGTACCGTCGCAGGTACCAGAGAAAGAGGGTTAGGCGCGAGCCGCGGCACTCAGCAGCTCGGCGGGCAGGCGGCTGGCGCCACCGTCAGCGGCCGTCAGCACCCACACGCCGTCTTCGAGGATGGCGATGCTGTGCTCGACGTGCACGGCCATCGAGGCGTCCTTGGTGACGACGGTCCAGCCGTCGTTCAGCTCGACGACCTTCGCCGAACCCTCCGTGATCATGGGCTCGATCGCCAGCGCCATCCCGGCCTTGAGCGCCGGACCCCGGCCCGGACGGCCGTAGTTGTGCACGTGCGGGTCCTGGTGCATCTCGGTGCCGATGCCGTGGCCGCCGTAACCGCGCACGGTGCCGTACTTACCGACGGTGCGGACGCCCGTCTCGACGGCGTGCCCGATGTCGGAGAGCCGGCCACCGTCCTTCGCCGCGGCGATGCCAGCCCACATGCCGGCCTCGGCGGCCTCGATCATGGTGAGCAGCTCCGGCCGGACCTCGCCGACCGGGACCGTGATCGCCGAGTCGCCGTGCCAGCCGTCCACAATGGCGCCGCAGTCGATCGAGATCAGGTCGCCGTCCTTCAGCACCTGCGTCTTGCGCGGGATGCCGTGGACGACCTGCTCGTTCACCGAGGCGCAGATCGTGGCCGGGAAACCGTGGTAGCCCTTGAACGAGGGGATGCCGCCCTGCGAGCGGATGTTCTCCTCGGCCAGCTCGTCGAGCTCACCCGTCGAGATGCCCGGCCGGACCGCCGCCCGCAGCTTCGCCAGGGTGTCGGCCACCAGCAGCCCCGCGACCCGCATCTTGCGGAACTGCTCCGGGGTCTTGTATTCGATCTCGTCCCCGTACAAACCTGCTCAGCTCCCTAGGCTCTCTTGCTCCCCGTCGTGTGCGGGGACTAGCTCCCGTAGGAGCGCAGCGCGTCGATCGCCCGGATCGTGATGTCCTCCACGGTGCCGGTCGCGTCGATGCCCACCAGCTTGCCCTGCGCGCCGTAGAAGTCGACCAGTGGCGCGGTGTCCCGGGCGTACACCCGCAGCCGCTCCTCGATCGTCTCCGGCTTGTCGTCGTCACGCTGGTACAGCTCGCCGCCGCAGTTGTCGCAGACACCGGGCTTCACCGTCGCGTCGAACTCGACGTGCCAGATCTTCTTGCAGCTGCGGCAGTTACGCCGGCCAGCCAGCCGCCGGACCACCTCGTCGTTGTCCACGACGAGCTCCAGCACGACGTCCAGGGCTGCGCCCATGTCGGCCACGATCTTGTCCAGCGCCACGGCCTGCGGCACCGTCCGGGGGAACCCGTCGAGCAGGAACCCGTCCGCGGCGTCCGCCTCGGCCAGCCGGTCACGGACCATGTTGATGGTGACCTCGTCCGGGACGAGGCCGCCAGCGTCCATGTACCGCTTGGCCTCGACACCGAGCGGGGTGCCCTGCGAGACGTTCGCCCGGAAGATGTCCCCGGTCGAGATCTTCGGCACCGACAGATGCGCCGCGATGAACTCTGCCTGGGTGCCCTTACCGGCGCCCGGGGGCCCGACTAGTACAAGTCTCACGCGACTGCCACCTCACTGCACTTACCCCGCGCCACTACCGCAGGAATCCTTCGTAGTTGCGCTGCATGAGCTGGCTCTCGATCTGCTTGACCGTCTCCAGGCCCACACCGACGATGATCAGCACGGCTGTACCACCGAACGGGAAGTTCTGCAGGTTGCCGCCCACCAGGTCCATGAACAGGTTCGGCAGGACCGCGATGATGCCCAGGTACAGCGCACCCGGCAGCGTGATCCGGCTCAGGATGAAGTCCAGGTACTCGGCGGTCGGCTTACCCGGGCGGATACCCGGGATGAAGCCGCCGTACTTCTTCATGTTGTCCGCGACCTCGGTCGGGTTGAACGTGATCGCGACGTAGAAGTACGTGAAGAAGATGATCATCGCGAAGTAGATCCCGATGTGCCACGGGCTCTGCTGCTGCACGATGTTGTTCTGGATCCAGACGGCCCACTTCGGCATCTTGTCCGCCTCGAACAGCTGCAGGCCGAGCGTCGGCAGGTACAGCAGGGAGGAGGCGAAGATGACCGGGATGACGCCGGCCTGGTTGACCTTCAGCGGGATGTAGGTCGAGGTACCGCCGTACATCCGGCGGCCGACCATCCGCTTGGCGTACTGCACCGGGACGCGACGCTGCGCCTGCTCGATGAAGACCACCAGGCCGATGATGACGACACCAATGATCATGACCAGGGCGAAGATGCCCTTGCTCTTCTGCCAGATCTGCCAGCCCTCGCTGGGCAGCCGGGCAGCGATCGAGGTGAAGATGAGGACGGACATGCCGTTACCGACGCCGCGGTCGGTGACCATCTCACCCAGCCACATGATCACACCGGTACCGGCGGTCATGGTGATCACCAGCGCGGTCAGCGTCAGCCACATCGGGAGCATCGTGCTCTCCGGGATGGCCTGCTGGTCCGGCGCGGTGCACTGGTTGTTGAAGAGCTGGCCGGAGCGGGCGAGGGCCACGAAGCCGGAAGCCTGGAGGACCGCGAGGCCCAGCGTCAGGTACCGCGTGTACTGCGTGATCTTCGCCTGGCCGGCCTGCCCCTCCTTCTTCAGCTGCTCAAGCCGCGGGATGACCACGGTGAGCAGCTGGAGGATGATGCTCGCCGTGATGTAGGGCATGATGCCCAGCGCGAACACGGTGAGCTGGAGGAGAGCACCCCCGGAGAACAGGTTCAGCAGGGTGAAGACCTGGTTGTTCTCGCCGCCCTGAAGGATGTCCATGCACCGCTGCACGTTCCCGTAGGAGACGCCGGGGCTCGGAATCGTGGCACCGAGGCGGTAGACCGCGACGATGAAGAGCGTGAAGAGGATCTTCTTGCGCAGGTCAGGCGTGCGGAACGCACTGAAAAATGCGGAGAGCAACGACTTCCTCCTGCGCCAACGGCCACGGGGGGTGGCCTGAAGCCTGTGAGGTAGCACCCGGGCGGGCACCACCGGTTGGGGGGTGTAAAGCCTTTGAGGTGTAAAGCCTAGCTGCGACCGGACTCTAACAGGACAAGCCCCTTCCGGTCAGGGGGGCCGTCCAGAGAACTGTTACGCGGTGGGAGAAACAGCGGCCGTCCGGCGAGCCGGAAAGACCCCCAAGCGAGAGCGGACCCTGTCCTCAGAACGTTCCCCATTTTGCTGGGAAACGCGAACTGTGGACAGGGCCCAGCCGCAACTCGTTACAGCTCGGTGACCGAGCCGCCAGCGGCCTCGATCTTCGCCTTGGCGGAACCGCTGAACGCGTTCGCCGTGACGTCGAGCTTCACGCCATCGAGCTCACCGGTGCCGAGCACCTTGATGAGCTGGCCCTTGCGGACCGCGCCGGCCTTGACCAGCTCGACCGGGCCGATGCTGCCGCCGTTCGGGAACAGCTCGGCGAGACGGCCCAGGTTGACCACCTGGAACTCGACCCGGAACTTGTTCTTGAAGCCCTTGAGCTTCGGCAGCCGCATGTGCAGCGGGACGTTACCGGACTCGAACCACTCGTGCATGGAACGACGGGCCTTGGTGCCCTTCGTACCGCGACCAGCGGTCTTACCCTTCGAGCCCTCACCGCGACCCACACGGGTCTTGTCGGTCTTGGCACCCGGAGCGGGGCGCAGGTGGTGGATCTTGATCGTCATCGTTACTCGACCTCCTCAACCTTGACGAGGTGACGGACGGTGTTGATCATGCCCCGGATCTCGGGACGATCCTCTTTGACCACCTCATCGTTGATCCGCTTCAGGCCAAGCGTCCGCAGCGTCTCACGCTGGTTCTGCTTGCCACCGATCCCGGACCGGAGCTGGGTGACCTTCAGGCGTGCCATCTCATGCCCCCACAGCCGCACGCGCCCGCAGCATGGCGGCCGGCGCGACATCCTCGACCGGAAGACCACGGCGAGCCGCGACCTGCTCCGGCGATTCCAGCATCTTCAGAGCAGCGACCGTCGCGTGCACGATGTTGATCGCGTTCGACGAGCCCTTGCTCTTGGACAGCACGTCGTGGATACCGACGCACTCCAGCACGGCACGCACCGGGCCACCGGCGATAACACCGGTACCGGGGCTGGCCGGCTTCAGGAGCACGACACCAGCGGCGTCCTCGCCCTCGACCGGGTGCGGGATCGTGGAAGCGATCCGCGGCACCTTGAAGAAGTGCTTCTTGGCCTCCTCGACACCCTTGGCGATCGCCGCGGGCACCTCCTTGGCCTTGCCGTAACCGACGCCAACGGTGCCGTCGCCGTCGCCCACCACGACCAGCGCGGTGAAGCTGAACCGACGACCACCCTTCACAACCTTCGCGACGCGGTTGATCGCAACCACGCGCTCCAGGTGCGGCGTCTTCTCCTGGGCCTGGCCCCGGCCACCCTCGCGACGATTGTCACGACGGTTGCCCTGGCCACCACCCTCGTTACCCGTGCCAGCGGTACCCGAACCCCCGCCACGGCGCTGTGGACCTGCCATCAGCTTCTCCTACCTCTCGTGACGAGTTAGAACTCGAGCCCGGCTTCACGGGCGGCGTCGGCCAGAGCCGCGATGCGGCCCGTGTACCGGTCGCCACCGCGGTCGAAGACGACCTTGGTGATGCCGGCAGCCTTGGCGCGCTCGGCGACCAGAGTACCGACCTGGGTGGCGAGGGCGCTCTTGCTGCCCTCAGCGGTACGCAGCGAAGCCTCGATCGTCGAGGCCGAAGCCACGGTGACACCCTTGGTGTCGTCGACGATCTGGGCGACGATGTGCCGCAGCGAACGGGTGACCACCAGGCGAGGACGCTCGGCGGTGCCGTTGACGTTCTTGCGCACCCGGAAGTGCCGGCGCGCGCGGGCGACCCGGCGAGTGGCACTGATGCCACCACCGTTGCGGCGCTTGAGCAGCGAGGCCGTCACTTCTTACCTGCCTTTCCAGCCTTGCGGCGGACGTTCTCACCCTGGTACCGCACACCCTTGCCCTTGTACGGCTCCGGCGGGCGGATCTTCCGGATGTTCGCGGCCACCTCGCCGACCTGCTGCTTGTCGATGCCCTCGACAGAGAAGATGGTCGGCTTCTCCACCGCGAAGGTGATCCCCTGCGGTGCGGCGACGACGACCGGGTGCGAGAAGCCCAGAGCGAACTCCAGGTCCGAGCCCTTGGCCGTCACGCGGTAACCGGTGCCCTGAATTTCCAGGGTCTTCTTGTACCCGGTGGTGACCCCGACGATCATGTTGGCCACGAGCGTACGGGACAGCCCGTGCAGCTCCTTGGCCTTGCGCTCGTCGTTGGGCCGGATCACCGAGATCTGGCCGTTGTCCTCGCGCTCAGCCGTGATCGGCTCGGCGAGGGTGTGCTCCAGTGAGCCCTTCGGGCCCTTCACCTTGACGGTCTGACCGTCGATGGTGATGTCCACCCCGGAGGGGACGTCAATCGGCTTACGCCCAATACGCGACATTGTCTGTGCCCCTTACCAGACGTAGGCGAGGACTTCCCCGCCCACCCCTCGCTTGCGGGCCTGCCGGTCGGTGAGCAGTCCCTGTGACGTCGAGATGATCGCAACGCCCAGGCCGCCGAGCACCCGAGGAAGCTCGGGGGACTTGGCGTACACCCGGAGACCGGGCTTGGACACGCGGCGGATGCCTGCGAGGCTCCGCTCCCGGTTCTGGCCGAACTTCAGCTCCACCAGGAGCGTGCGGCCAACGGCGCCCTCAGCGGGCTCCTCGACGACCCAACCGGTGATGTAGCCCTCGGCCTTGAGGACCTCGGCGATGTTCGCCTTGATCTTCGAGTAGGGCATTTTCACCTGGTCGTGGTACGCCTGGTTGGCGTTGCGCAGACGCGTGAGCATGTCTGCGATCGGGTCGGTCATCGTCATCGGTTTAAATCAGCCTTTCTCGCCGCGGTTCCCACCGGGTCTCCCCTGCCGGGCCTACGGCGAAGCGCAGTGGCTAAGTAGATCGGTTACCAGGAGGCCTTGGTCACGCCGGGGAGCTCGCCACGGTGGGCCATCTCCCGGATGCACACCCGGCACAGGCCGAACTTGCGGTACACGGCCTTCGGCCGGCCGCACCGCTGGCAGCGGGTGTACGCGCGGACCGCGAACTTCGGCTTCGCCGCCGCCTTGAGAATCAGCGCCTTCTTAGCCATTAGTTCTCCTTGAACGGGAAGCCCAGGAGCTTGAGCAGCACCCGGCCCTCGTCGTCGGTCTTCGCGGTGGTGACCACGGTGATGTCCATACCCCGGACGCGGTCGATCTTGTCCTGGTCGATCTCGTGGAAGGTCGACTGCTCGGACAGGCCGAACGTGTAGTTGCCGTTACCGTCGAGCTTGCGGCCGTCGAGGCCACGGAAGTCGCGGATACGCGGCAGCGAGATGGACAGCAGCCGGTCCAGGAACTCCCACATCCGGTCGCCGCGCAGGGTCACCTTGGCGCCGATCGGCATGCCCTCACGCAGCTTGAACTGCGCGATGGACTTGGTGGCCTTACGAACCTGCGGCTTCTGGCCGGTGATCGTGGTGAGGTCGCGCAGGGCGCCCTCGATGAGCTTGGCGTCGCGGGCCGCGTCGCCGACACCCATGTTCACGACGACCTTGACCAGGCCGGGGATCAGCATCGGGTTGGCGTAGCTGAACTGCTCCTGCAGCCCGGCCTTCACCTCTTCGCGGTACCGCGTCTTGAGGCGCGGCGCCACCTTCTCAGCCGTCGTCATCACAGGTCCTTACCGTTGCTGCGTGCGATCCGGACCTTGGCACCGGACTCGTCGATCCGGTAACCGATGCGGGTCGGCTTGTTGTCGCTGTCGACCACCGCCACGTTGCTCACGTGGATCGGGGCCTCCTGGGTGATGATGCCACCGGTCTTCGCGCCACGCTGGGTGGTGCGGATGCTGGTGTGCTTCTTGACCCGGTTCACGCCCTCGACCAGGACCTTGTCGAGCTTCGGGTAGGCCGCGATGACCTTGCCCGTGACGCCCTTGTCCTTGCCGGCCAGAACGATGACCTTGTCGCCCTTTTTGATCTTCATGGCCTACAACACCTCCGGTGCGAGGCTAACGATCTTCATAAACCGCTTGTCGCGCAGCTCACGGCCGACCGGGCCGAAGATACGCGTACCGCGGGGGTCGCCACCATCCTTGATGATGACGGCCGCGTTCTCGTCGAAGCGGATGTACGAGCCGTCCGGGCGGCGCCTCTCCTTGGCCGTGCGAACGACGACCGCCTTGACGACGTCGCCCTTCTTCACGCCGGCCGCGGGGATCGCGTCCTTGACGGTGGCCACGATGACGTCGCCGATGCTCGCGTAGCGCCGACCGGAGCCGCCGAGAACACGGATGCACAGGATCTCCCTGGCACCGGTGTTGTCGGCGACGCGCAGTCGCGACTCCTGCTGGATCACGTCAACTCCTGTTGTCTCGCCGGTTCTCTACCCTGCTCGGGCTAGAGCCTGGCGGAACTAGCCGGTTACTTACTTGGCCTTCTCGAGGATCTCCACGACCCGCCACCGCTTGGTGGCGGACAGCGGCCGGGTCTCCATGAGGAGAACACGGTCGCCGATGCCGCAGGCGTTGGCCTCGTCGTGGGCCTTGAGCTTGCTGGTCCGGCGCAGCACCTTGCCGTACAGCGGGTGCTTGACGCGGTCCTCGACCGCCACAGTGACGGTCTTGTCCATCTTGTCGCTGACGACCAGGCCCTCACGCGTCTTGCGACGGTTGCGGGCCTCGGCCTCCACGTTCTCGTTCACGGTCTCGCTCATGACGCCACCTCGGTCGGCGCGGCGCTCAGACCCAGCTCGCGCTCACGCATGATCGTGTAGATCCGGGCAATCTCCTGCCGGACCACCTTCAGGCGCCGGTTGTTGTCCAGCTGCCCCGTCGCGGCCTGAACCCGCAGGTTGAACAGCTCGGCCTTCGCCTCGGCCAGGCGCGTCTTCAGCTCCTCGTCGGAGACCTCACGCACCTCGGCAGCCTTCGTCACCGCCGTCATCACGCCTCACCCACTTCGCGCTTAACAATGCGGCACTTCATCGGCAGCTTGTGGATCGCGCGGCGCATGGCCTCACGCGCGATCGCCTCGTTCGGGAACGCCATCTCGAACAGGATCCGGCCCGGCTTGACGTTCGCGACCCACCACTCCGGCGAACCCTTACCGGAACCCATGCGGGTCTCGGCAGGCTTCTTGGTGATGGCCTGGTCCGGGAAGATCGTGATCCAGACCTTGCCGCCACGCTTGATGTGACGGGTCATGGCGATACGAGCGGACTCGATCTGCCGGTTGGTCACGTACGCCGGCTCGAGAGCCTGGATGCCGAACTCACCGAAGACAACGCGGGTGCCACCCTTGGCCGCGCCGGAACGGCTCGGCTTGTGCGGCTTACGGAAGCCCTTCGGGGGCTTACGCGGCATCAACATCTGCTCAGCCCTCCTTGTTCTCTACCGGTGCCGAGGCACCGGCGGCGTTCTCGCTGGCCAGCTCCGCTGCGACAGCGCGGCCAGCCTCAGTGCTGTGCCCGGTGGTGCCGGTCGCACCCGAGCGGCCACCCCGGCGGGGGCGGTCCGAGCGGGGCTCGCGACGCGGACGGCCGGTGGGCGCCTGCTCGACCTGCTCGCGGCCGGCGATGTGGTCGCCCTTGTAGATCCAGACCTTCACGCCGATCCGGCCGAAGGTCGTCCGGGCCTCGAAGAAGCCGTAGTCGATGCCGGCCCGCAGCGTGTGCAGCGGCACGCGACCCTCACGGTAGAACTCCGTGCGGCTCATCTCGGCGCCGCCGAGACGGCCGGAGACCTGAACCCGGATGCCCTTGACCATCGGGTTCTTCATCGCCGACTGCATCGACTTGCGCATGGCGCGACGGAAGGAGACCCGGCTGGACAGCTGCTCGGCAACGCCCTGGGCAACCAGCTGCGCGTCCGACTCGGGGTTCTTCACCTCGAGGATGTTCAGCTGGACCTGCTTGCCGGTCAGCTTCTCGAGCTCGCCACGGATCCGGTCGGCCTCGGCACCCTTACGGCCGATGACGATGCCCGGACGGGCGGTGTGGATGTCGATGCGGACCCGGTCACGGGTGCGCTCGATGTCCACCTTGGAGATACCCGCGCGCTCGAGGCCCTTGGACATCATCCGGCGGATCTTGACATCCTCCGCGACGTAGTCCTTGTAGAGCTTGTCGGCGTACCAGCGCGACTTGTACTCGGTGCTGATGCCGAGACGGAACCCGTGCGGGTGAACCTTCTGACCCATTACTCCGCGCTCTCCTTCTCGGCAGCCGGCGCTGCGGCCTTGGCCTTCTTGACCGGCGCCGCGGCCTGCACGCTCTCCACCACGATCGTGATGTGGCAGGTCCGCTTGCGGATCCGGTACGCCCGGCCCTGCGCCCGCGGCCGGAACCGCTTCAGCGTCGGACCCTCGTCCACGAAAGCCTCAGCCACGAGCAGCGAGTCGGGGTCAAGCCGCTCGTTGTTCTCGGCGTTGGCGATCGCGCTGGCGAGCACCTTGTAGATCGGCTCGCTGGCAGCCTGCGGCGCGAACTTGAGAACCGTGAGCGCCCGGTTGGCAGGCAGGCCACGGACCAGGTTGATCACCCGCCGCGCCTTACTCGGCGAGATGCGCACGTGGCGCGCAACCGCCCTTGCGCCCGGAAGCGCTGGAGCGTCGCCCTTAACTGGCATCGCTGTAAACCCCTACTCGTCGATTCCCGGCCGGTTAGCGCCGACGGCTCTTGCGGTCGTCCTTCTCGTGACCCTTGAACGTGCGGGTCAGGGCGAACTCGCCGAGCTTGTGCCCGACCATCGCCTCCGAGATGAAAACAGGCACGTGCTTGCGCCCGTCGTGCACGGCGATCGTGTGACCCAGGAAGTCCGGGGTGATGGTCGAACGCCGCGACCAGGTCTTGATCACGTTCTTGGTGCCCTTTTCGTTCTGGACATCCACCTTCTTCTGAAGGTGGTCGTCCACGAAGGGACCCTTCTTGAGACTGCGAGGCATCTCTCGTTACTCCCGGACTAACCGCGCTTGCGGGTCGCGTAGCGACGACGAATGATGAGCTTGTCGCTGGCCAGGCCCTTACGGCGGGTGCGGCCTTCCTTCTTGCCGTTGGGGTTGACCGGGTGACGACCACCCGAGGTCTTACCCTCACCACCACCGTGCGGGTGGTCAACCGGGTTCATCGCGACACCACGGACGGTCGGGCGCTTGCCCTTCCACCGCATACGGCCGGCCTTACCCCAGTTGATGTTGGACTGCTCAGCGTTGCCGATCTCGCCGACCGTCGCGCGGCAGCGCAGGTCGACCCGGCGCATCTCGCCCGAGGGAAGGCGCAGGATGGCGTAGGCGCCGTCCTTACCCTGGAGCTGGATGCCAGCGCCGGCCGAGCGGGCCATCTTCGCGCCGCCGCCCGGACGCAGCTCCACGGCGTGCACCGTGGTACCGGTCGGGATGTTGCGCAGCGGCAGGTTGTTACCCGGCTTGATGTCGGCGTTGACGCCGGCCTCGATCCGGTCGCCCTGCTTGATGTCCTTCGGCGCGAGGATGTAACGCTTCTCGCCGTCGGCGTAGTGCAGGAGCGCGATGCGCGCGGTGCGGTTGGGGTCGTACTCGATGTGCGCGACCTTGGCCGGCACACCATCCTTGTCCGCCCGCTTGAAGTCGATCAGACGGTACTGGCGCTTGTGCCCCCCGCCCTGGTGCCGAACCGTGATCCGGCCCTGCGCGTTGCGGCCACCCTTCGAGTGCAGGGGGCGCAGCAGCGACTTCTCCGGGGTGCTACGCGTGATCTCAGCGAAGTCGGAGACGCTGGAACCACGGCGACCCGGGGTCGTCGGCTTGTACTTGCGGATGCCCATTTACCTACTCCTCGTCAGCTGACCGGGCCGCCGAAGGCCTCGATCCGGTCGCCCGGGGCCAACGTCACGATCGCGCGCTTGGTGTCCTTGCGCTTGCCCCAGCCGAACTTGGTGCGCTTGCGCTTACCCTCGCGGTTGAGCGTGTTCACCGACTCGACCTTGACGCTGAAGATCTGCTGGATAGCGATCTTGATGTGCGTCTTGTTGGCGTCGGGGTGAACCAGGAACGTGTACTTGTTCTGGTCCAGCAGGCCGTAGCTCTTCTCAGAGACGACCGGCTGAAGGATGACGTCCCGCGGGTCGTTGAAGCTCACGCCGCTCACTTGTCCTCCTCCGTCTCGGTAGCGCCACGGCCGAGGAACTCGTTGAGGGCCTCGACGGTGAAGACGACGTCGTCGTTGACCAGCACGTCGTACGTGTTCAGCTGGTCCACGGCGATCAGGTGCACCGTCGGCACGTTACGCAGGCTCAGCCACGAGATCTCCTCGTTGCGGCTCAGCACGATCAGCGCGCGGGTGGCCTCGGAGACCTTGTTCAGGGTCGCCAGGGCGGTCTTCGTCGACGGCTTCTCGCCGGCGCCGAAGGACTCCACCACGAAGACCTGGCCGTTGCGGGCCCGGTCGGAGAGGGCACCACGCAGGGCGGCGGCCTTCATCTTCTTCGGGGTCCGCTGCGAGTAGTCACGCGGCACGGGACCGTGCACGACGCCACCACCGGCGAACTGAGGCGCGCGGGTCGAGCCCTGACGGGCGCGGCCGGTGCCCTTCTGCTTGTACGGCTTCCTGCCGCCACCACGGACCTCGCCACGGGTCTTCACCTTGTGCGTACCCTGGCGGGCCGCGGCGAGCTGGGCGACGACGACCTGGTGCATCAGCGGGATGTTCGACTGCACGTCGAAGATCGCGGCGGGCAGCTCGACCGAACCGGTCGTGGCGCCAGCGGTGTCGCGGATGTCAACGGTGGTCATTACTTCACACCGCCCTTCTTCAGGGTGGTCTTGGCCGCGGTGCGGATGAGCACGACTGCGCCCTTCGGCCCCGGAACAGCACCCTTGATCAGGATGAGGTTGTTCTCGGTGTCCACCGCCTGAACGGCGAGGTTCTGCACCGTGAAGCGCACGCCACCCATCCGGCCGGCCATGCGGACGCCCTTGAAGACGCGACCGGGGGTCGCGCAGGCGCCGATGGAACCGGGCGAGCGGTGCTTACGCTGCACACCGTGCGAAGCGCGGAGACCGTGGAAGCCGTGCCGCTTCATAACACCGGCGTAGCCCTTACCCTTGGTCTTGCCCGTCACGTCGACGGTCACACCAGCGGGGAACTCTTCCGCGGTGATCTCCTGGCCGAGCGCGTACTCAGCGGCGTCAGTCGTCCGGATCTCGACGATGTGACGGCGAGGCGCGACCCCGGCCTTCTCGTAGTGACCGGCCAGCGGCTTGTTCACCTTGCGCGGGCTGATCGCCCCGTACGCGAGCTGAACGGCGGCGTAGCCGTCCTTTTCGGTGCTGCGAACCTGGCTGACCACGCACGGGCCGGCCTGCACCACAGTCACCGGGACAACCTTATTGTTGTCCCAGACCTGGGTCATGCCGAGCTTGGCGCCCAGGATGCCCTTGACTTGCCTGTCCATTGTCCGGTCCCTACAGCTTGATCTCGATGTCGACGCCCGCCGGAAGGTCGAGCCGCATGAGCGAGTCAACCGTCTTCGGGGTCGGGTCGATGATGTCGATCAGACGCTTGTGCGTGCGCATCTCGAAGTGCTCGCGCGAGTCCTTGTACTTGTGCGGCGAGCGGATGACGCAGTAGCGGTTGATCTCCGTCGGCAGCGGCACCGGGCCTGCGACCTGAGCGCCGGTACGCGTCACGGTCTCGACGATCTTCCGGGCCGAAGAGTCCACGACCTCGTGGTCGTAGGCCTTGAGCCGGATGCGGATCTTCTGTCCCGCCATGGTGGCTTCTGTTTCCTTCTCTCGTGCCGCTGCTGGCCGAGGCCTTGATGCCTCGTGTTGCTTCCGACCCCCGCGCTCGGGCGTGTCGCGCCTAAGGGCCAGGCTCCGCCCCGTGGGACGTCAAGACTGGACCCCCGCTTCGCGGGAATCGGTGTGCCCGAGCGGAGCCGGACACTGCAGTGCGGGGCGGAAGGCCTGACCCGAAGACCGGGCAGACCTGCCGCCCCGCAAAGCACAACCTATTCATTATGCCGTACGACGTACGGCAAAGTGAAATCGGGTTACTTCAGAATCTTAGTGACCCGGCCCGCACCCACGGTGCGGGAGCCCTCGCGGATGGCGAAACGGAGACCGTCCTCCATCGCGATCGGCTGGATCAGCGCGACGGTCATCTCGGTGTTGTCACCGGGCATGACCATCTCGGTGCCGGCCGGCAGGGTAACAACGCCGGTCACGTCGGTCGTCCGGAAGTAGAACTGCGGACGGTAGTTGTTGAAGAACGGCGTGTGACGGCCGCCCTCGTCCTTCGAGAGGATGTAGACAGCAGCCTCGAAGTCGGTGTGCGGGGTGGTCGAACCCGGCTTGATGATGCACTGGCCGCGCTCGATGTCCTCACGCTTGATGCCACGCAGCAGCAGGCCGACGTTCTCGCCAGCGCGACCCTCGTCGAGCAGCTTGCGGAACATCTCGACGCCGGTAACCGTGGTGGACTGCTTGCCCTCCTTGATACCGATGATGTCGACGGTCTCGTTGACCTTGATGATGCCGCGCTCGACACGACCGGTGGCGACGGTGCCACGACCGGTGATCGTGAACACGTCCTCGACCGGCATGAGGAACGGCTTGTCGACCTCGCGCTCCGGCTCCGGGATCGCCGTGTCAACGGCGTCCATCAGCTCGAGGAGCTTGCCGGCCCACTCCGGGTCACCCTCCAGCGCCTTCAGCGCGGAGACGTGAACGACCGGGGCGTTGTCGCCGTCGAACTCGTACTGCGAGAGGAGCTCACGCACCTCCATCTCGACAAGCTCGAGCAGGTCCGGGTCGTCGACCATGTCGGACTTGTTGAGCGCCACGACGATGTACGGAACGCCGACCTGGCGGGCCAGGAGCACGTGCTCCTTGGTCTGCGGCATCGGGCCGTCGGTCGCGGCAACCACCAGGATCGCGCCGTCCATCTGGGCGGCACCGGTGATCATGTTCTTGATGTAGTCAGCGTGACCGGGGCAGTCAACGTGCGCGTAGTGCCGCGACTCGGTCTGGTACTCGACGTGCGCGATGGAGATCGTGATACCACGAGCCTTCTCCTCGGGCGCCTTGTCGATCTCGTCGAACGGCGTGTACGGGTTGAGGTCCGGGTACTTGTCGTGCAGGACCTTCGTGATGGCCGCCGTCAGCGTCGTCTTACCGTGGTCAATGTGACCAATGGTGCCGATGTTGACGTGCGGCTTAGTCCGCTCGAACTTCGCCTTCGCCACTGGTGTCCTCCTGTGGACTGGGTACGTCGTATGACTGGTCTGGCCTTGAGGGCCGGCGGCTACCGGAGATTACTCGCCGGTGGCCTTCGCGATGATCTCCTTGGCGACCGAGGCCGGAACCTCGGCGTAGGAGTCGAACTGCATCGAATAGCTAGCCCGGCCCGAGGTCTTCGACCGCAGGTCGCCGACGTAGCCGAACATCTCCGACAGCGGCACCAGAGCCTTGACGACGCGAGCGCCGCTGCGCTCTTCCATCGCCTGGATGATGCCACGACGGGAGTTGAGGTCGCCGATCACGTCACCCATGTTGTCTTCCGGGGTGACGACCTCGACGGCCATCATCGGCTCGAGGAGAGCGGGATCGGCCTTGCGGGCCGCTTCCTTCATCGCCATCGAGCCGGCGATCTTGAATGCCATTTCGGACGAGTCAACCTCGTGGTACGCACCGTCGATCAGCGTCACCTTCACGCCGACCAGCGGGTAACCAGCGAGGATGCCGTACTGCATGGCGTCCTGCGCACCGGCGTCGACCGAAGGGATGTACTCCTTCGGCACGCGGCCACCGGTGACAGCGTTCACGAACTCGTAGGTCGGGCCGTCCGCGGTGATGGGCAGCGGCTCGAGGCCGATCTGCACCTTCGCGTACTGGCCGGAACCACCGGTCTGCTTCTTGTGCACGTACTCGTACTTGTCGACGGTCTTGCGGATCGTCTCACGGTACGCGACCTGCGGCTTACCGATGTTCGCCTCGACGTTGAACTCGCGGCGCATCCGGTCGACCAGGATGTCGAGGTGAAGCTCGCCCATGCCGGAGATGACGGTCTGGCCGGTCTCCTCGTCGGTCTTCACCTGGAAGGTCGGGTCCTCCTCGGCCAGGCGCTGGATCGCGGTGCCCAGCTTCTCCTGGTCGGCCTTCGACTTCGGCTCGATGGCCACCGAGATGACCGGGGCCGGGAAGGTCATCGACTCGAGGATCACAGGGTTGGCCGCGTCGCAGAGCGTGTCACCGGTGGTGGTCTGCTTCAGGCCCTGGACGGCGATGATGTCACCAGCGATCGCGAAACCGCGCTCCTCGCGCTTGTTCGCGTGCATCTGGTAGATCTTGCCGATCCGCTCCTTGCGCTCCTTGGTCGAGTTGCTGACCTGGTCGCCGGACTCGACCCGGCCCGAGTACACCCGGACGTAGGTGAGCTTGCCGAGGTGCTTGTCGGTCTGGATCTTGAAGGCCAGGGCCGAGAAGGGCTCCTTCTCGTCCGGCTTCCGGGAGACCGGGGTCTCGCCGTCGGTGGCGGTGCCCTCGATCGACGGGATGTCCAGCGGCGACGGCAGGAAGTCGACCACGGCGTCGAGCATGGGCTGGACGCCCTTGTTCTTGAACGCCGAGCCGCACAGCACCGGGTTGGCCTTCGAGGCGATCGTCACGCGCCGGATGGCGGTCTTGATCTCCTCGACCGACAGCTCCTCGCCCTCGAGGTACTTCTCGGCGATCTCGTCGTCGACGTCCGCGAGCGTCTCCAGGAGCTTCTCCCGGTACTCGGCGGCCTGGTCGGCGAGGTCGGCCGGGATCTCCTCGATCGCGTAGTCCTCACCCTTCTGGGTCTCGCCACGCCAGGTCAGAGCCCGCATGCCGATGAGGTCCACGACACCGATGTGGTCGCCCTCGAGCCCGATCGGGATCTGGAGCACCAGCGGGGTGGCGTTGAGCCGGTCGACCATCATGTCGACGCAGCGGAAGAAGTCGGCACCGGTCCGGTCGAGCTTGTTGACGAAGCACATCCGGGGCACGTGGTACTTGTCGGCCTGACGCCAGACGTTCTCCGTCTGCGGCTCGACACCGGCAACGCCGTCGTACACCGCGACAGCGCCGTCGAGCACCCGCAGGGACCGCTCCACCTCGACGGTGAAGTCAACGTGACCCGGGGTG
This sequence comes from Longispora albida DSM 44784, assembly GCF_000379825.1. Taxonomy (GTDB): domain Bacteria; phylum Actinomycetota; class Actinomycetes; order Mycobacteriales; family Micromonosporaceae; genus Longispora; species Longispora albida. Next base: position 398,935 of record NZ_KB903813.1, on the reverse strand, counting down.
TCGATGATCTGGACCGTGTGACCCTTCCACTCGCACTTGGTGGCGGCGGAGGTGATCGTGATCCCGCGTTCCTGCTCCTGCTCCATCCAGTCCATGACGGCGGCGCCCTCGTGGACCTCACCGATCTTGTACGTGATGCCGGTGTAGAACAGGATGCGCTCAGTCGTCGTCGTCTTACCGGCGTCGATGTGCGCCATGATCCCGATGTTGCGAACCTTGGCAAGCGCGTTGTCGGCGGCAGCCACTGTGATCCCTACTTCGTCTCTAGTAAAGGGCGGAGCTTGCGCTGATGCGGGTACCGGCGGTGAGGCCGGCACCCGCGGCGCTACTACCAGCGGTAGTGCGCGAAGGCCTTGTTCGACTCGGCCATCTTGTGCGTGTCCTCGCGACGCTTCACAGCGGCGCCCAGGCCGTTGCTGGCGTCCAGCAGCTCGTTCATGAGCCGCTCGGTCATCGTCTTCTCCCGGCGGGCCCGGCTGTACTGGACGAGCCAGCGCATGCCGAGGGTGGTCGCACGGGCGGGACGGACCTCGACCGGCACCTGGTAGGTCGCGCCACCAACACGGCGGCTGCGGACCTCGAGGGTCGGCTTGATGTTGTCCAGGGCGCGCTTCAGGATGACGACCGGGTCGGTGCCCGCCTTCTCCTTGGCACCTTCGAGGGCGCCGTACACGATGCGCTCGGCGAGACCGCGCTTGCCTTCCAGCAGGATCTTGTTGACCAGCTGGGTGACGAGCGTGGAGGCGTAGACCGGGTCCGCGTGCAGCGGCCGGCGCGGGGCGGGGCCCTTACGCGGCATTAGCTCTTCTCCTTCTTCGCGCCGTAGCGGCTACGCGCCTGCTTACGGTTACGGACACCCTGGGTGTCCAGCGAACCGCGAATGATCTTGTAACGGACACCGGGAAGGTCCTTCACACGGCCACCACGCACGAGCACGATCGAGTGCTCCTGGAGGTTGTGGCCGACGCCCGGGATGTAGGCCGTCACCTCAACACCGCTGGTGAGCCGCACACGGGCGACCTTCCGCAGGGCCGAGTTCGGCTTCTTGGGGGTGGTGGTGTACACACGGGTGCACACGCCACGCCGCTGCGGGCTGCCCTTGAGCGCAGGCGTCTTGACCTTGCTCGTCTTCGCCTGACGGCCCTTGCGGACCAGCTGCTGGATTGTTGGCACCGGGTCTCTCCGCTCCCTCCGGCCTCGGCGCCGCGCGCCGCGGCCGGGCCGTTCACATCTCTGAAAGCAACGCTGTCAGTTAATTCCCTGTCTTCGACCCCCGCGCTCGGGCGTGTCGCCTGGCGCGCTCACCAGATCGGACGAATCCGACCTGGTCGGGGGCTGTGTGTCAGACCGGGCGGCTGCCAGGGCGCACACAACGGGCCTGGGGATGCCCAGGCACAAGGGGAAAGAGTACCCACTACGGGATCGCAGGTCAAAACGAGAGTCCTGGGTCACCCGGGTGAATGCTCTATATCAGAGTACCTGGTCGCCTGGGCAGGCACGCGCCGGTATCCGCTACGTGGCGGGAAGCACTATCGCGAGCCCCAGACTGGCCACCGCCCACGCGAATCCGACCCCCGAGCAGATCAGCCCGGACAGGGCCAGGCCACGTCCCGCGAGCTCGCCGGTGGACCGGGAGACCTGACGTAACGCGAGAAATCCCACAGCGCCTCCCCCGGCACCGGCCAGGCAGCCGAGCAGCGTGAAGGCCCCGGTCACCTCGGGGCCGCCGACCAGGCCGAAGCCGCAGGCCACCAGGGCCGCCAGTAAGGAGGCGACACCGGCTACGAGGCTGCCGACAGCCATGCCGGAGCGGATCGGGCGGATGGACGGGTACCCCAGCATGAAGTCGCCGCCAGGGCCCGGCGTGACGGCCGCCATCGCGATGCCACCCGTCGCGGGGACCGGCTGGGCCGGCCACCAGCCGCCCTGAGGAGGCCGGGGCTGGGCGCTGTGCCCCGCGGGTACCGGATGGGGGGTCTTGGGGCCTGGAGCGGGCACCGACCAGGGCGTGGGGCTGGACCAGTGCCGAGGATCGTGCTGACCTGTCATCCCTGCCCGCCTCAGTCGGTGTTGGAGTCGAAATCAGGCCCGGAGCCCACCGGAGCCAGGTGCAGCAGCCCGATCACCGAGGCGGCCACGATCGCCGTCGCGGCGAGCACCACGCCGGCCCAGGCCAGCCCGAGACCCAGCCTGACGTACCGCCTGCCGGTCAGGAAGCCTTCCGCGGCGTCGATGTCGGCGTAGGCCTGTCTGGCGAGCAGGAAGGCCGCCAGGGCCGGGACCAGGCCACCCACCATCGGCCCGGTCACCACAGCGGCGATCCCGAGGGCCAGCACTGCCATCGCCTTGCTGGACCTGGCCGGATCGGGATCCCTGGGATGCCGGGGCGGTTCGGTGATCAACGGGTAGGCCACGCCTCCCATCATGCACTCTGGCCGGGCCCCGTGCGGGACCCGGCCAGAGCAACTGCATGTTATTTAGCGGAACGACCCCAGATCGAAGTCGTCCAGCGGGACGGCCTGGCCGCTCGCCGGACCGAAGCCGTAGTCGACCTCGGTGTAGCCGGTCATCGAGTAGACGCGGGCCTTGGCCTCCTCGGTCGGCTCCACCCGGATGTTGCGGTACTTGGAGATACCGGTACCGGCCGGGATGAGCTTACCGATGATGACGTTCTCCTTCAGGCCGATCAGGGAGTCCGACTTGGCGTTGATCGCCGCGTCGGTGAGCACCCGGGTCGTCTCCTGGAAGGAGGCAGCCGACAGCCACGAGTCCGTGGCCAGCGAGGCCTTCGTGATACCCATCAGGACCGGACGGCCGGAAGCCGGCTCGGCACCCTCGGAGACCAGACGGCGGTTCTCGGCCTCGAACTGCGCACGGTCCACAACGGAGCCCGGCAGGAACTCCGTGGCACCCGAATCGATGATCGTGACCCGCTTGAGCATCTGGCGGATGATGATCTCGATGTGCTTGTCGTGGATCTGCACACCCTGCGAGCGGTACACGTTCTGGACCTCGGCGGTCAGGTGAACCTGAACCGCGCGGGGGCCCATGATGCGCAGCAGCTCGTGCGGGTCGATGGTGCCCTCGGTCAGCTTCTCGCCGACCTCGACGCGACCACCGTCGTGCACCCGGAGCTTCGACCGCTTCGAGAGCTTGTCGTGCACGATCTCGTCGCTGCCGTCGTCCGGCACGATGATGATCTTGCGCATCCGCTCGCCGTCCTCGATCCGGATCCGGCCGGCGGTCTCCGCGATCGGAGCCTTACCCTTCGGAACCCGGGCCTCGAAGATCTCCTGGACACGCGGCAGACCCTGCGTGATGTCCTCACCAGCCACACCACCGGTGTGGAAGGTACGCATCGTCAGCTGGGTACCCGGCTCACCGATCGACTGGGCGGCGATGATGCCGACCGCCTCGCCGATGTCCACGCTCTTACCCGTCGGCAGCGACCGGCCGTAGCAGGCAGCGCAGACGCCGAGCTTGGACTCACAGGTGAGCACGGAGCGCAGCCGCAGCTCCAGCACGCCGGCCTCGACGAGCTGCTCGGTGAGCAGCGTGTTCAGGTCCTGGCCGGCCTTCGCCAGCTGGACACCCTTCGCGTCGAAGACGTCGTCGCCGAGGGTACGGGCGTGCACACCGGACTCGGCGTGCTCGTCGACCGTCATGACGCCGTCCACGTTGTGGCCGATCGCCATCCGGATCGCCCGCTCGGTGCCGCAGTCCTCCTCGCGGATGATCACGTCCTGCGAGACGTCCACCAGACGACGGGTCAGGTAACCCGAGTCGGCGGTACGCAGGGCGGTGTCTGCGAGGCCCTTACGGGCACCGTGGGTGGCGATGAAGTACTCCAGCACCGACAGGCCCTCACGGAAGGAGGACTTGATCGGACGCGGGATGATCTCGCCCTTCGGGTTGGCCACCAGACCACGGATCGCGGAGATCTGCCGCAGCTGCAGCAGGTTACCGCGGGCACCCGAGTGGATCATCTGCCAGAGCGGGTTCTCCTGCGGGAGCGCCGTCTCCATCTCCTTGGCGACCTCGTTGGTCGCCTTGGTCCAGATCTCGATCAGCTCGCCGCGCCGCTCCTCGGCGGTCATCAGACCACGCTGGTACTGCTTCTCGATCCGGTCGGCGTCCTTCTCGTACCGGCCCAGGATCTCCCACTTGGCAGGCGGCTGCACGACGTCCTCGATGGAGATCGTGACGCCGGACCAGGTGGCCCAGTGGAAGCCGTACTCCTTCAGCGCGTCCAGCGTCGCCGCCAGCTGCACCTTCGGGTACCGCTCCGCCAGGTCGTTGACGATCATGGAGAGCTGGCCCTTGCGGACCTCGTAGTTCACGAACCGGTAGTCCACCGGCAGCGTCTCGTTGAACAGCACCCGGCCCAGGGTCGTCTCGATGATCGCCGTGTCGCCCGGCTCGAAGCCCTCCGGAGCCTCCCACGCGGGGTGGAACGCGCCGTTGTCCACGCCGGCCAGGCCGTCGAGGCGGATCCGTACCGGCTGCTGCAGGTGCAGGTCGCCGGCGTCGTACGCCATCCGGGCCTCGGCGTCGGACGCGAAGACCCGCGGGTCCGGCTGCGTCTTCGGCGAGACGTGGGTCAGGTGGTACAGACCAATGATCATGTCCTGGGTGGGCATGGTCACCGGCTTGCCGTCCGACGGCTTGAGGATGTTGTTGCTGGACAGCATCAGCACCCGGGCCTCGGCCTGAGCCTCGGCGGACAGCGGCACGTGCACCGCCATCTGGTCACCGTCGAAGTCGGCGTTGAACGCGGTACACACCAGCGGGTGGATCTGGATCGCCTTGCCCTCGACCAGCTGCGGCTCGAAGGCCTGGATACCCAGGCGGTGCAGGGTGGGTGCACGGTTCAGCAGCACCGGGTGCTCGGTGATGACCTCTTCGAGGACATCCCACACGACCGGGCGCTGACGCTCGACCATCCGCTTGGCCGACTTGATGTTCTGCGCGTGGTTCAGGTCGACCAGGCGCTTCATCACGAACGGCTTGAACAGCTCCAGCGCCATCTGCTTCGGCAGGCCGCACTGGTGCAGCTTCAGCCGGGGGCCGACGACGATCACGGAACGGCCGGAGTAGTCGACACGCTTACCGAGCAGGTTCTGGCGGAACCGGCCCTGCTTACCCTTCAGCATGTCGCTCAGCGACTTCAGCGGCCGGTTACCCGGACCGGTCACCGGACGGCCACGACGGCCGTTGTCGAACAGCGCGTCGACGGCCTCCTGGAGCATCCGCTTCTCGTTGTTCACGATGATCTCGGGCGCGCCGAGGTCGATCAGCCGCTTGAGGCGGTTGTTCCGGTTGATGACCCGGCGGTAGAGGTCGTTCAGGTCGGAGGTGGCGAACCGGCCACCGTCGAGCTGCACCATCGGCCGCAGGTCCGGCGGGATCACCGGCACGCAGTCGAGCACCATGCCCAGCGGCGAGTTGCCGGTGGCCAGGAACGCCGCGACGACCTTCAGCCGCTTGAGGGCACGGATCTTGCGCTGGCCCTTGCCGGAGCGGATCGTCTCGCGGAGCAGCTCGGCCTCGTCGTTCAGGTCGAGGTTCTCCAGCAGCGACTTGATCGCCTCGGCACCCATGCCGCCGGTGAAGTAGTCCTCGAACCGGTCGCGCAGCTCGCGGTACAGCATCTCGTCCGGGACGAGCTGCTTCGGCTCCAGCTTGCGGAACGTCTCCAGCACCTCGTCGAGCCGGTCGATCTCGCGCTGGATCCGGTCACGGATCTGGCGCATCTCCCGCTCGCCCGACTCCTTCACCTTGCGGCGGACGTCGGCCTTGGCACCCTCGGCCTCGAGCTCAGCGAGGTCGGTCTCCAGCTTCTTGGCCCGGCCGTCGACGTCGACGTCCCGCCGGTTCTCCAGCTGGCGCTTCTCGGCGAGGATCTCGTTCTCGATCGTCTGCATGTCGCGGTGACGAGCCTCGGTGTCGACACTGGTGACGACGTAGGAGGCGAAGTAGATGATCTTCTCGAGGTCCTTGGGCGCCAGGTCCAGCAGGTAGCCGAGCCGGGACGGAACACCCTTGAAGTACCAGATGTGCGTCACGGACGCGGCCAGCTCGATGTGGCCCATGCGCTCACGGCGGACCTTCGCCCGGGTCACCTCGACGCCGCAGCGCTCACAGATGATGCCCTTGAAGCGAACCCGCTTGTACTTACCGCAGTAGCACTCCCAGTCCCGGGTCGGGCCGAAGATCTTCTCGCAGAAGAGGCCGTCCTTCTCGGGCTTGAGGGTGCGGTAGTTGATGGTCTCCGGCTTCTTGACCTCGCCGTGCGACCACTGACGGATGTCGTCAGCCGTCGCCAGGCCGATCCGCAGCTCGTCGAAGAAGTTGACATCGAGCACTTCGTCTATGTCCCTTACTTAGTGACTCGGGTAAAAAGTGTCGTCCGGGGCTGGGCGGCCCTCCGGGGAGGGCCGCCCGACACCTCAGACCTCTTCGACGCTGGACGGCTCGCGCCGCGACAGGTCGATCCCCAGCTCCTCCGCGGCACGGAAGACCTCGTCGTCCGTCTCCCGCATCTCCAGCGGCACGCCGTCCGACGAGAGAACCTCGACGTTCAGGCAGAGCGACTGGAGTTCCTTGAGGAGCACCTTGAAGGACTCCGGGATACCCGGCTCCGGGATGTTCTCACCCTTGACGATCGCCTCGTACACCTTGACGCGGCCGAGGACGTCATCGGACTTGATGGTGAGCAACTCCTGCAGGGCGTAGGCAGCGCCGTACGCCTGCATGGCCCAGCACTCCATCTCACCGAAGCGCTGACCACCGAACTGGGCCTTACCACCGAGGGGCTGCTGCGTGATCATCGAGTACGGACCCGTCGACCGCGCGTGGATCTTGTCATCCACCAGGTGGTTCAGCTTCAGGATGTACACGTACCCGACGGCGATGTGGTGCGGCAGCGGCTCACCGGAGCGACCGTCGAAGAGCTGCGCCTTACCGTTCGAGCCGACCAGCTGCTGGCCGTCGCGGGTCCGCAGCGTCGAGGACAGGAGACCGGTGATCTCCTCTTCCTTGGCGCCGTCGAACACCGGAGTACCAACGTTGGTGTTCGGGCCGGACTCGGTGGCGCCGATCGCGTGGAGAGCCTTCTTCCACTCGGCGTCGTCGCCCTCGACCTTCCAGCCGGTCTTGGCCACCCAGCCCAGGTGCATCTCAAGAACCTGGCCGATGTTCATTCGACCCGGCACACCCAGCGGGTTGAGCACGATGTCGACCGGCGTGCCGTCCTCGAGGAACGGCATGTCCTCGACGGGCAGGATCTTGGAGATGACACCCTTGTTGCCGTGACGGCCGGCCAGCTTGTCGCCGTCCTGGATCTTCCGCTTCTGGGCCACGTACACCCGGACCAGCTCGTTCACGCCCGGAGGCAGCTCGTCGCCGTCCTCGCGGGAGAACGTGCGGACACCGATCACCGTGCCGGTCTCGCCGTGCGGGACCTTCAGCGAGGTGTCACGGACCTCACGGGCCTTCTCACCGAAGATCGCACGGAGCAGGCGCTCCTCCGGGGTCAGCTCGGTCTCGCCCTTCGGCGTGACCTTCCCGACCAGGATGTCGCCCGGCACGACCTCGGCACCGATCCGGATGATGCCGCGCTCGTCGAGGTCGGCGAGCATCTCCTCGCTGACATTCGGGATGTCGCGGGTGATCTCCTCCGGGCCGAGCTTGGTGTCCCGAGCGTCGACCTCGTGCTCCTCGATGTGGATCGAGGTGAGCACGTCCTCCTGGACGAGGCGCTGCGACAGGATGATCGCGTCCTCGTAGTTGTGACCCTCCCACGGCATGAACGCCACGAGCAGGTTCTTGCCGAGGGCCATCTCGCCCTCGTCGGTGCAGGGACCGTCGGCGATGACCTGACCGGCCTCGACCCGCGAGCCCTCCAGCACCACCGGCTTCTGGTTCACGCAGGAACCAGAGTTCGACCGGCGGAACTTGTGCAGCAGGTAGGTCCGGCGGTGGCCGTCGTCCTGGTGCACCGTCACGTAGTCGGCGCACACGTCCTCGACGACACCGGCCACCTCGGCGACGACCACGTCACCGGCGTCGACGGCGGCACGGTACTCCATGCCCGTACCGACCAGCGGCGCGTCGCTCTTGATCAGCGGCACGGCCTGACGCTGCATGTTGGCACCCATGAGTGCCCGGTTCGCGTCGTCGTGCTCGAGGAACGGGATCATCGCGGTCGCGACAGAGGTCATCTGGCGCGGCGAGACGTCCATGTAGTCGACGCTGGCGGGAACGACGTAGTCGACCTCGCCGCCCTTACGCCGGACGAGCACGCGCTCACCGGCGAAGTTGCCGTCGGACTTCAGCGGCTCGTTCGCCTGGGCGATGACGTGCCGGTCCTCCTCGTCGGCGGTCAGGTAGTCCACCTGCTCGGTGACCCGGCCGTCGATGACCTTCCGGTACGGCGTCTCGATGAAGCCGAACGGGTTGACCCGCGCGAACGTCGACAGAGCGCCGATCAGGCCGATGTTCGGGCCTTCGGGCGTCTCGATCGGGCACATCCGGCCGTAGTGGGACGGGTGCACGTCACGGACCTCGAAGCCGGCCCGCTCACGCGACAGACCACCGGGACCGAGCGCCGACAGACGGCGCCGGTGGGTGAGGCCGGCCAGCGGGTTGTTCTGGTCCATGAACTGCGACAGCTGCGAGGTACCGAAGAACTCCTTGATCGCCGCCACGACGGGACGGATGTTGATCAGGGTCTGCGGGGTGATCGCCTCGACGTCCTGCGTGGTCATCCGCTCGCGGACGACGCGCTCCATCCGGCTCAGGCCAACGCGGACCTGGTTCTGGATGAGCTCGCCGACCGTGCGCAGCCGCCGGTTGCCGAAGTGGTCGATGTCGTCGGCCTCGTAGCCCTCCTCACCGGCGTGCAGCCGGCACAGGTACTCGATGGTCGAGACGACGTCCTCGTCCGTCAGCACGCCGGTGGTGATCGGCTCGCTGACGGTCAGCTTCTTGTTGACCTTGTAACGGCCGACCTTCGCGAGGTCGTACCGCTTCGGGTTGAAGAAGAGGTTGTCCAGGAGGTTCTGGGCGTTCTCCCGCGTCGGCGGCTCGCCCGGCCGCAGCTTGCGGTAGATGTCGAGCAGCGCCTCGTCCTGGGTGGCGATGTGGTCCTTCTCCAGGGTGGTCATCATGAGCTCCGACCAGGAGAAACGCTCCCGGATCTGCTCGTCGGACCAGCCGATGGCCTTGAGGAGGACGGTGACGGCCTGGCGTCGCTTGCGGTCGATCCGGACACCGACAGTCTCACGCTTGTCGATGTCGAACTCGAGCCAGGCACCCCGGCTCGGGATCACCTTGACGCTGGACAGGTCACGGTCGGACGTCTTGTCCGGCTGCTTGTCGAAGTACACACCGGGAGACCTGACGAGCTGGGAGACGACGACACGCTCAGTGCCGTTGATGATGAACGTCCCCTTCGGGGTCATCATCGGGAAGTCACCCATGAACACCGTCTGGCTCTTGATCTCGCCAGTGCCGTGGTTGGTGAACTCTGCGGTTACGAAGAGCGGAGCGCAGTATGTGAGGTCCTTCTCCTTGCACTCCTCGATCGAGGCCTTGACCTCGTCGAAGCGGGGCGAAGAGAAAGACAGCGACATCGTGCCGGAGAAGTCCTCGATCGGACTGATCTCTTCAAGGATCTCCTCCAGCCCGGCACGCGCGACCTTGTCGTCCGCGGTCCGGTACTGCCACGCCTCGTTGCCGACCAGCCAGTCGAAAGACTCCGTCTGGATGGCGAGGAGGTTGGGCACCTCAAGGTGTTCGGTGATCCTGCCGAATGAGACCCGGCGGGGAGCGTATGCGCTCGTCGTGAAGCTGGTCTTCGCAGGGCGGGAAGCTGCCAAGATGCGTCCTTCCGAGGACCTGTGCTACAAACGGCCGTTTTCGCGCACCCCGACGAACCCGAGTCAAATACCCAATAAATGGACATTCTTGGCGGGTGCTACGTCAGAAGGCAGCGCAAACTAACACTGTAGCCGACAGATCCACGGCTGTCCAGGCGGATGCCAGAAACCCCTCGACGCTGGCGGCAGCCCCCGGACTGGAATGCCGGTGTGGGCCCCGCCCGCGGAGGCTGTCGGATCTGGCAGCAGCTCTCACGGACGCAATGGTGCTGTAGATAGCGTGCCGGAGCAGGCAGCCCCCGTCAAGGGGCACACACCGCCGGTGCGCAATCACGTCGGCTAGACGACGGCGGGGCGGCCACTCACAAGGAGTGACCGCCCCGCCGGGCAGTTCGAGAGAACTACTTGAGGGAGATGGTGGCGCCAGCACCCTCGAGCTGGGCCTTGGCCTTCTCGGCAACGTCCTTCGCGACGTTCTCGAGGATGTTGGCCGGGGCACCCTCAACCAGGTCCTTGGCCTCCTTCAGGCCGAGGTTGGTGAGCGCGCGCACCTCCTTGATGACGCCGATCTTCTTCTCGCCAGCGCTCTCGAGGACGACGGTGAACTCGTCCTTCTCAGCCTCGGCCTCGGCCGGAGCGGCAGCCCCGCCACCAACGGCGACGGCGACCGGAGCAGCGGCGGTGACCTCGAACTTGTCCTCGAACGCCTTCACGAACTCCGAGAGCTCGATCAGGGTCATGGTCTCGAACTGCGCGAGCAGCTCCTCGGTGCTGAGCTTCGCCATGATAGGCGTCCTTTCGGTGTGCAAAACATCGGTTTGTTACCGAGACCGCGTAGTCCCGGGTGGCGCCTAGGCGCTCGCTTGAGGCTTAAGCCTTCTTGTCCTGCAGAGCAGCAGCCGTACGCGCCATCTTGGACAGCGGAGCCTGGAACACGGCCGCGGCCTTGCTCAGGTTGCCCTTCATGGCACCGGCCAGCTTGGCCAGCAGCACCTCACGCGACTCCAGGTCGGCGAGCTTCTGGACCTCAGCGGCCGAAATGGCCCGGCCCTCGAAGACGCCGCCCTTGATCACGAGCAGCGGGTTGGCCTTGGTGAAGTCACGCAGGCCCTTGGCTGCCTCGACGGGGTCCCCGCCGACGAACGCGAGCGCGGTAGGACCGGTGAACAGCGCGTCGAGCCCCTCAAGGCCCGCCTCGGTCGCCGCAAGCTTCGCCAGGGTGTTCTTCGCGACCGTGTACGACGTGTCACGGCCGAGCGACCGCCGCAGCTCGGTGAGCTGCGAGACCTTCAGGCCGCGGTACTCGGTCAGAACGGTTGCCGAGGAGCTACGGAACTTGTCCGCGAGCTCAGCGACGGCAGTGGCCTTGTCGGCCCGGACCGGCTTGTCCGCCATGTCCCTCCTCTCTCGTTGCTCTAGGACCACTGAATCGGGTACCAACGAGAAAACGCCCCAGCGCAGGGCGCGGGGCGTCGCGGGACACGAGTGTCCGGTCGGCTAACCGTCATCCTGCGCGGGTCGCCCGCTCGATGCGGGACCTTCGACCGGCCTGTTATCAGGCACGGTGACCAGCGGTCTTTGGGTGAACTTCCCCGATGCTAGCCGCCCGGGCCCGCCGGCGCCAAATCGGGGGCGTGTGACGCCCGTCCTCCAGGCCACCAGGCCCGCGAGGAGCACCGCAGCGAGCAGGCCGCCGATCCCCAGCCACGGCCCGAGCGGTGCCGACCGGTCCTCCGGGGCCGCCTCCGGCTGCGGGGAGGCCGAGGCCTGGGCTGTGGTCGCCAGCGGGTACCGGTCGACCCTCGGCACCTCGGCGATCACGGCCGCCAGCGCGTCGACCGTACCGAAGCCGTACTGGACGTCGCGGCCACGCTCCCCCCGGTCCTTCGCCGTGCGGATCAGCCGGTTGACCACGTCGGCGGCGCTCGACTGCGGGTACCTCGCGCGGATCAGCGCGACCACTCCGGCCACCAGAGCGGCGGCGCCCGACGTACCCGAGGCGTTCGTCGTCTTCTTGCTCGTCGTGTGCGGCAGCAGCTCCCCCGGCGCGGACACCACGACCTCCGGCCCGGTCTGGGAACCCGCCCACACGTCACCGCGCTTGTTCAGCGCGCTGACCGCGATGACACCGGGGATGGCAGCTGGTTCGGAGACGCGCGGCCCGTCCTGGCCCTGCATCATGTTGCCCGCGGCCGCGACCAGCACCACGTCGTGATCGAGCGCGTACTGCACCATGCGGCGCTTCCAGTCCGCCTCCGGGGTCGGCGGGCCGCCCAGCGACATGCTGATCACCTTGGCGCCGTGGTCGACGGCCCAGACCACCGCCCGGTAGACGCTCTCGGAGCTGAACGCCCCGTCGTACTCCCTGGTGATCTTCACAGGGAGGATCTTGGCTGCCGGGGCCACGCCGAGCGGGCTGTCCTCGTGGAGGCCCTTGCCGGCGATCAGATTCGCCATGCCGGTGCCGTGGCCGTCGTAGTCCTTGCGGCCGTCGCCAGCCGTGCCCTCGGGCGTGATCTCCGTACCGGGCAGGACCTGGCCGCCGAGCGCCTCGCTGTCCGGGTCGACCCCGGTGTCGATGACGGCGACGGTGACACCCTCGCCCCGGACGTAGGACTGGGCCGCCGTCACGTTCATCGCGTCGAGGTGCCACGAGCGCTCACGCAGGTTGGGCGGCTGCATCGGGCCTGCCGCGGCCGGGGTCGGCGTCAGGCTGGAGATCAGCACGGCGAGAACCGCGCCACCCGCCAGCCTCCGAGCCACCGCCACAGCCCTCCCGCACCACTCGCTCCACTGTCGACCCAGCGGGAGCACTCGGGCAGCGTGCCACATCACACCACGTACAGGGAACCCCCGGGGCGGAGAATTCAGGCCACAAGCGCCAAAAAGGCACCCTGGTCGCCCAGGGTGCCTTTTCTAGCTACAGCGAGACTTACGCCTCAGCCGGAACGTCGTGCAGGTTGCGGGTCACGTTCGGGTCGATCTGAACGCCCGGGCCCATCGTCGTGGAGACGGTGACCTTCTTCAGGTACTTGCCCTTGGCGGCAGACGGCTTGGCCCGCAGCACCTCGTCGAGCACGGCGGCGTAGTTGTCGACGAGCTTGGCCTCGTCGAAGGACGCCTTGCCGATGATCAGGTGCAGGTTCGAGTGCTTGTCCACCCGGAAGGTGATCTTGCCACCCTTGATCTCGTTGATCGCCTTGGTGACGTCCATCGTCACGGTGCCGGTCTTCGGGTTCGGCATGAGGCCGCGCGGGCCCAGAATCCGCGCGATCCGGCCGATCTTGGCCATCTGGTCCGGCGTCGCGATCGCGGCGTCGAAGTCCAGCCAGCCACCCTGGATCCGGGCGACGAGCTCGTCGGAGCCGACCTCGTCAGCACCGGCAGCCACAGCCTCTTCGGCCTTGGCGCCAGCGGCGAACACGATCACGCGGGCGGTCTTACCCGTGCCGTGCGGCAGGTTGACCGTGCCGCGGACCATCTGGTCCGCCTTGCGGGGGTCGACGCCGATCCGCATCGAGACCTCGACGGTCTCGTCGAACTTGGCGGAGCTGACAGCCTTGGCCAGCTTGATCGCCTCGGCGGGGACGTACAGCTTCGAGCTGTCGATCTGCTCGGCAGCCTTGCGGTAGTTCTTTCCAAGCGCCATTTCTCAAAACTCCTGTGGTGTCTGGCGGGCCTTCGAGGCCCTCCCACGAACTGCGGGGCGGTACGTAACGCGTACTACTCGGCGACCGTGATGCCCATCTGACGGGCGGTGCCCGCGATGATCTTCATGGCGGCGTCGATGTCGTTGGCGTTCAGGTCGGGCATCTTCTTCTCGGCGATGTCCCGGACCTGGGCCTGCGTGAGCTGCGCGACCTTGGTCTTGTGCGGCTCGCCGGAACCCTTGGCCACACCGGCGGCCTTCAGGATCAGGCGCGCGGCCGGCGGCGTCTTCAGGACGAACGAGAAGGTCCGGTCCTCGTAGACGCTGATCTCGGCGGGCACGATGTCGCCGCGCTGGCTCTCGCTCTGCGCGTTGTACGCCTTGCAGAACTCCATGATGTTCACGCCGTGCTGACCCAGCGCCGGGCCGACCGGCGGGGCCGGGGTGGCCTGGCCAGCGGGAAGCTGGAGCGTGAAAGTCGTGACGAGCTTCTTCTTCTTCGGAGGCATGTCTTACTTCCTGGGCTTGTGATAACCCCCGGGCTGAACTGCCCGGGGACATCTACCTTAGCTGGTGTCAGATCTTCGCGACCTGGTTGAAGTTCAGCTCGACCGGGGTCTCACGGCCGAAGATGGACACCAGAACCTTGAGCTTCTGCTGGTCGGCGTTGATCTCGGAGATCGTGGCCGGCATCGAGGAGAAGGCGCCGTCGGTGACGGTGACCGAGTCACCGACCTCGAAGTCGAGAACCTTGACCTCAGGCTTCTTCTTCTTTTCCTGCACGGCGGGCGCGAGCCACTTGAGGACCTCGTCGAGCGACAGCGGGGCCGGGCGGTCCGCCCGGTCGGTGGCGCCGACGAAACCAGTCACACCAGGCGTGTTGCGCACACAGGAGTACGACTCCGGCGTCAGCTCCATCCGGACGAGGATGTAGCCGGGGAAGACCTTCGACATCACCTGCTGGCGCTTGCCGTTCTTGACCTCGACCTCTTCACGGGTCGGCACCTCGACCTGGAAGATGAACTCCTCCATGTCGAGCGACTGGATGCGGGTCTCGAGGTTGGTCTTGACCTTGTTCTCGTACCCGGCGTAGGAGTGCACGACATACCAGTCGCCGGGCGCGTACCGCAGAGCCTCGCGCAGCGCCTTGACCGGGTCCTCGTCGTCCTCGTCGTCCGAGACGACGGGCGCGGCCAGCTCGGCGGCAGCCTCGTCGGCCTCTTCGGTCTCGGACGGCTCCTCGACCGGCGCCTGCTCGGCAGCGATCTCGGTGGTCTCGTCGTACTCAGGCACGCTGGCTCTCTTCTTTCTCGGTTACTTCTTCGTCCCGTTGCCGAAGGCCCACAGCACGGCCTTGGCGAAGCCGAGGTCCAGCAGCGCGACGATCGTCAGCATCACAGCGACGAAGACGACGACGACGCTGGTGTAGGTCAGCAGCTCCTTGCGCGTGGGCCAGATCACCTTGCGCAGCTCGGCGACGACCTCACGGATGAAGCGGCCCAGGCGGCTGAACGGGTTACCCCGGCCTTCGGTGGCCTTCTTGTCCACCTTATCCGAAGAGCTGCGAGCTTTGTCCGCCTTGCCCGAGGCAGCGGGAGCCTTGTCCCCGGAATCCGCGCTCTCGTCGAGAGATTCGCCAGCAGCCTCAGCTTCAGCGGTCTCGCCGAGGGTGTTGTCCTCGCTGAGGTCGGCGTCGTTGTCGCGCCGCTTGCTCTCGGCCATCTGCTCTCTCCGTTGCGCTCCACGCCGGCCAACATGGCCTGCGCTGTTTCCATCTCAGGCAACACCGGACAGTGCTCGACGCAGGGGCGACAGGACTCGAACCTGCAACCTGCGGTTTTGGAGACCGCTGCGCTGCCAATTGCGCCACACCCCTTCGCGTCACCCGAGTCATCGAGACTCGTGCTCCGCGTCTAAGGGCGAGATCTTCCTGCTCAGCACAGGCTGGAGCAGGGGCCACTCACCCCTAGGTCGACCAGTGTACGGGTACGGCGGCGATTCTCCCAACTCGGGTCGCCACTCCGCCATACCCGAGATCGAAACGATGCCGTGCCTGGCTTCTGAGCACGGACTCGGGCTACGGTCTGAGCCCATGAGCGACCTCGCCGACCCCGTAGGCCTCGAACGGGCCTTCCGGGAACACGCGGACCGCCTCTACGCGTACTGCCTGACCGTGGCCGCCGACCCGGCCGCCGCTGTCGACGCCGTCCACGACGCGTTCGTGATCGCCGGTGAGCTGGAGCCGCCGGCCGACCTGCGGCCCTGGCTGTACGCGCTCGGCAGGCACGAGTGCCTCGCCCGGCCGCACCGCGCAGCGGCGTGGGAGCCGGGCGGGCTGAGCACCGCGACCGTTGAACTCGGCTCGGTACTGCACGCCGGGGCGGTCACAGCCGCCGTGCACGAGGCGATGGCCGGGCTGAACGCCGAGGAGCAGGAGCTCGCGGAACTCAGCGTCCGGCACGGCTTCACCCCTGCGGAGATCGGCCTGATCACGGGGCAGAGCCCGTCGGCTGCCGGTACGAAGCTGAGCCGGGTCATGGGCAAGATCCGCAGGACGGGCGCGCCGGCCGGGCTGTTCGGGGAGTGGGCGGCGCTGCCGTTCCCGGCAGCCAGCGGCGAACTGTGGACCCGATTACGCCGGACCAGGGACAACACCGTGCCGGGTCTGCTCGCCGAGGTGGCGCGCCGGGTCGGCCCGCTCGACCAGAACGGGTATCCCCGCCAGCCCAGCGCCCGGCCCAGGCGGTCAGGAGTGCGCTGGACGGCGATCGGGGTGAGCGTGGCGGCGACGCTGCTGCTCGGTACCGGGGCTGTGATCGCCAGCCGGTCCGCCGAGGAGATGCCGCCCGGCCCCAGGAGCACCGAGGCGATGCCGGACTACCTGCCGGAGCGGGCGCCGAGCCCGAGCGGCGCGCTCGGTACGGCACGGGCCAGCGCCAGCCCGAGCAAGAGCGCCAAACCCACGCCGTCGAAGTCCGCGACACCCTCGGCGGCTCCCAGCGCCACCAGGCCGCCCTCAGCCTCCCCCAGCGGCACGTCACCATCCGCCACACCCTCGGCGAGCACCGTGTCCGGGCCTGTGCTGAACGCGGGTGTCGCGGCCAGCAAGTGCCAGGGCGGCTGGCAGAGCTTCACCATGACGGCCACGCTCAGCGGCGGGACGGCCAGCCGGATGTACCTGCGGCTGGAGGACAGCTCCGGCAAGTACCGGGAAAGCATGTCCTTCTCGAACGGTCAGTGGGCCGAATCGAGCTGGGGTTACGTCCCGACCCTGTGGTGGGTCGAGGCCACGCTGCCCGACGGCAGGACGCTGAACAGCGCCAAGCAGTCGATCAACGTGTGCTGACTAACCTGCTCTGACCTGGGCGCGGGCTGCGGTCAGGACCCGCTCGCCAGCCGCGGAGACAGTCAGGTCGACCTGGGCGACGCCGCCTTCGACCTTCTTGACGACCCCGGACACTGCCAGCTCTGCGCCCTGCTCGTCGTCCGGCACCTCGACGGGCTTGGTGAACTTCACCGTGTACGCGACGAGCGCCCCCGGATCACCCGTCCACTCGGTCACCGCACGCGCCGCGAGCGCCATCGTCAGCATGCCGTGCCCGATGACACCCGGCAGTCCGGCCTCGGCGGCCACCCGGTCGCTCCAGTGGATCGGGTTGAAGTCACCAGAGGCGCCGGCGTAGCGCACCAGATCGGCACGCGTGATCCGGAAGGCCCGCTCGGGCAGTACGGCACCGGTCTCCAGCATCACGCTTCTCCTCGCACAACCAGGGTGGACCAGACCGCCACGACGCGCTCCTCGCCGGCCAGCACGTCCGTGCGGGTGGTCAGGATGTCGTTACCGGCCAGGCTCTTGATGCTCTCCACCGCCACCACGCAGGTCAGCTGGTCCCCTGCCGTCACCGGGCGGGCGTACTCGAAGCGCTGCTCACGGTGCAGTACCTCACGGAGCTGCACGCCGAGCTGCTCAAGGACGACCATGCTGGCGTCGAGGGTCAGCACGATCGGGAAGGTCGGCGGGGCGATCACATCCGGGTACCCGAGCTTGCGGGCGGCCTCCGGCTCGCGGAAGGCCGGGCTGGGGTCGCCGATCGCGTCGGCGAACTCGCGGATCTTCTCCCGGCCCACCTCGTACGGCGAGGTCGGCGGGTATGTGGTGCCCACGAGGGACTGGTCGAGTGGCATGGCACACCATCCTAGGGAACTGGGGGCAACGCGAAAGCGCCGCCCACCTTGCCGGTGGGCGGCGCTTCCAGAAGCTTGAGCTGACGAGCTGAGAGTTAGCGCGTCTCGCGGTGCGCGGTGTGCTTGCCGCAGCGCGGGCAGAACTTCTTCAGCTCGATCCGGTCGGGGTCGTTCCGCCGGTTCTTCTTCGTGATGTAGTTCCGCTCCTTGCAGTCCACGCAAGCCATAGTGATCTTCGGTCGTACGTCGGTCGCCTTGGCCACGGGAGTGCCTTTCCTGCTTGGATCACGGGTTAGCCGGTATCACAGCCTACCCGCATACTCGCGGACATAAAAATCGGGCGCCTGTGGCGCCCGCCGCAGTAGCGGTGGCCGGACTTGAACCGGCGACACAGCGATTATGAGCCGCTTGCTCTGCCATCTGAGCTACACCGCCAAGCCAGGCCAACGAGCCTGCCTGCAACTTCCCGGGTTACCCCGGCAAGCGAAGAGCCCCTTTACGGAATCGAACCGTAGACCTTCTCCTTACCATGGAGACGCTCTGCCGACTGAGCTAAAGGGGCGTTCCGCTTCGTGAAGCGAACACGGGTAACCATACACACCACGCCGCCACCGCGCAAAACGAGGGGGCACGCGCGGTAAAACCGCAGGTCAGAGCGCTATGACGGGCTGGGCGGGCTACGGCACCGCGCGGAGCCGCCGGACGGCCCCGCCGAACGACGCCTCCTCGGTGATGGTCTGGGCGGCGAACCACGTCTCCAGCCGCTCGTACGGCAGCGGACGGCTGAACAGGAAGCCCTGCCCGACGTCGCAGCCCATCTCCTCCAGCAGCGCCAGGGTGAGCTCGCTCTCCACACCCTCGGCGACGACGCTGAGCCCGAAGTGGCGGCTCAGGTCGACCACGGCGCGGACGATCGCCAGGTCACCCGGGTCGGTCGCCATGCCCTGCACGAACATCCGGTCGACCTTGACCTCGTGCACGGGCAGCCGGCGCAGGTACGACAGGGACGAGTAGCCGGTGCCGAAGTCGTCGACGGAGAGCCGGACGCCGAGATCGTGGAGGCGGTGCAGGGTCGGCATCGGCCGGTCAGGGCCGGCCACCATGCCGTCTTCCGTGATCTCCAGCGTGAGCCGCTCCGGCGGCACCCCGTACTCGGTCAGCAGCTCGCCGACCTGCGCGGGGAAGTCGGGGTCGATCAGGGTACGCGGAGAGAGGTTCACCGCGACGGTGAGCGGGCGGCCCTCGTCAGCCCACTCCCGGCACCGGCGCAGCCCCTCGCGGAGCACCACCTCGGTCAGGCGGCCGAGCTGGCCCGTGTGCTCGGCGACCGCGATGAAGTCACCAGGACTCACCGAGCCGTGCGCCGGATGCTCCCAGCGGGCCAGGCACTCGACGCCGACCAGCCTGCGGTCGGCGAGGGCCACCTTGGGCTGGAAGTAGACCTCCAGCTCGCCGGAGTCCAGTGCGCGGCGCAGGTCGCCGGCCAGGCCGATCCGCCGGGTGGAACCCGACTCCAGCGCCAGGTGGAACGGCTGGATGTGCGAGTTGGTCTGCTTGGCCGCGTGGACAGCGAGATCGGCCCGGCGGAGCAGCACCTCTGGCTCGCTGCCGTGCTCCGGGTGCATGGCCAGGCCGACGGCCGTGTCCACGTCCAGGTTGAGTGTGCCGAGCCGCATGGGCTCCTGGAGAGCCGCCCGGAGCTTGCCGGCCAGCTCGACAGCCTCGGCCGTCGTCTCGACCCGCAGCATCACGGTGAACTTGTCGCCACCGACCCGGGCGACGAGCGCCGCGGCCGGGGCCAGCTCCCGGAGCCGGTGCGCCACCTCGGCGAGCAGTTTGTCGCCGGCCTGGTGGCCCATCGACTCGTTGACGTCGCGCATACCGTCCACATCGAACAGCAGGACGGCCACGACGTCGGGAGCACTGATCTTCACGGCCTCCTCGAGCATCGCGATCATGCGGCGCCGGTTGGGCAGGCCGGTCAGGCTGTCGTGGTACGCGTCGAACCGGAGCCGGTCAACGAGCCGCGAGTTCTCGACGGCGACGGCGACGTGCGCAGCGAGCGTCTCCAGTAGACGGACCTCGTGCGGGTCGAAAGTGTTCAGGTCACCGACCCGGTCGACGACCTCGAGCGTGCCGATCACAGCCGTACCCGAGCGGAGCGGCACCGCGATGACGTCCTTCTTGCCGTTCTCGACCAGCAGGGCGCGCAGGTCGGCGTCGCCGGTCTTCGGGCCGACCACGAGAGTCTTGTCGACCTCCATCGCCCTGGCACGCAACAAGGTCGGCGTGACGGGCCGGTCGCTGAGGCCCTTGTCGTCGATCCGGGCCGTCAGCAGGACCTCGGGGTGCCGCTTGGTCTCTGGCAACCACAGTGTCGCGTACTCGGCGTTGAGGAGTTTGCGTGCCCGCACGAGCAGGACGTCCGCGAGGTTGCCGGACTCGCGCGCCTGGGCGGCGGCCTGCGTGAAGTCGTACAGCTCTGTCAGGCTCCTGTGCTGCTGGAGCGAGCGCTGGTACGCCCTGTACGCGGCGCCGACGACGCCACCGAGCACTATCAGGCAGGCGATGGCCCACAGCGAGGTGTTCAGCGCCAGGAGGACGATCAGGCCGATGATGGCGTTGACCGTGCACACCATCTGGTTGCGCAGCGTCACCCGGGCCAGCGAACGGAACCCCATCCAGCCCTGCGCGATGGTCAGGACCCCGGCGACGGCCGCCATGCTGACCAGGCTGCCGGCTTCGGCCGCTCCGATCAGGACGATCCAGTGCACCGGATTCGTCACATCGAGTTTGCCTGCCAGCGGAAGGATGACCAGGCCGGCGACGGCGGTGCCGGCGCCGCGCTGCGCGATGTTGAATAGCGCTTTGACTGGCTGCTGCCGATATCCGTAGGAGACGGCCACGCCCAGCACCCGGGTGATGACAACCCAGATGGGCGGAAGATAGAAGAGCGCGAGCAGAAGGGGGAATTCGACCGCGTTGTATCCGTAGACCTGACGACGGAACTCGACGGTCAGGAAGGTCCGCTCGGCGACGGAGAAGAAAACGAAAAAGAGAACAGCGAGAAGCGGTTCGACCTCGTGTTCGGAGCGATACGCGACAGGGAGGATCAGCGCCACAGCGCACAGAACCGCGGCGGCCGTAGCGAGCCACAGCCGACCCTCACTCGTGTCCCGCTTCGCCTCCGCGTTGCGCACTGCTGACCTCAGCTACGGCAAGCGGTAGAGCGCCGGCGGCAGCCGGGCGCGGTCACAACCAGATCACGTCCTTGAACGACGGCGTCGACACGGAGGTCGCCGCGCTGTCCTGGGACGAGAGCCAGATGACGTCCTCGGCCGATGCAGGGCTCGCCGTGACACCAAGGACTCCGATAACGGCGCATGCAGCGCCAGCAAGTGCTACGGCGACCTTCCGCCGGACGACCGTCACAGATTTCATTACTAGCACCTCTAGACCGGCCTGAGGACAGGGAAGTTGTTGCCCATCCTGCCATACAGGAGAGCGCACACGGAAGTACGAAACGGCTCGATCACAGCAGCCGTCGCCGCGGCGGGTATGAGGTGGTAGCCAGAGACTACGGTACTCGCGGCGAAACTGGGAGGTCATTGTCCGTTTTATACAGAAAAATTAGCAGGCGATGCCCTTTAGTACTGCATCGACTACTCGCTCGGCCAGCCCTTCAGCGTTCAGTTTCGGCGCGTTGCCGACGGTAGCCATCAGCATAGGCGCTGAAAGGAGTACAAGCACCAGCTCAATTTCCAGATCGGGACGGAGCTCGCCCGAGGCCATGCCGCGGCGGAGTACGTCACGCATGACTTCGCGCCTCCGGTCCATGAACTCCAGAAACTGCGTGCGGAGTGCGCCCTCACGTTGAAGTTCGGGAATGAGGCAAGGCATGATCTTCGCTGCCCGGCTGTCGTGGGCCTCCCACGCCTTGTTCATCAAAAGGACCAAGTCCTCGCGGAGGCTGCGGCCGGGCGGCTCCTCGAGCGGGTGCTTGAGCGAGGCCACCGCGTCGAGGAGCAGCGCGTCCTTGTGCGGCCACCGCCGGTAGACCGTGGCCTTGCCCACACCGGCCCGCGCGGCCACTGCCTCCATCGACAGCGCCTCGACCGTGGTGCCCTCGGCGAGCAGGTCGAGGACGGCGTCGATGATCGCTCCGTCAGCGTGGGCACTCCGCGGCCGGCCGGGCGGCCGCGGAGCACTCTGCGTCGTTGTCTCAGTCATCGCCGGTCACATTAGCCGACATCAGCGAGTTCTGGCTGGGCCGTCTTGCTGGGCTCACTCTTGGCCTCCGGTACCGCTGCGGGGCGGCGGCCGGGGAGCCAGCGGAGCACGGCCAGGGCGCCGAGGAGGGCCACCAGGGCCGAGCCTGCGGCCGTCCAGTTCATCGCTTCGACGAAGGAACTGTTGGCCGGGGCGATCAGCGCGTGGCCGGCCTGCCCGAGTTCGGTCGCGACCGAGTACGTCGCTGCGATCGATTCCGAAGCCTGTTCCTTGACAGCCGCAGGGACCGGAAAGGTGGCCAGGTGGCTGTCCATCTCGCTCCGGTACACCTGGGAGAGGACCGAGCCGAGAACCGCGACGCCGAGCGCGCCGCCGACCTGGCGGATCGTGTTGTTGACGGCGGAGCCGACGCCGGCCTTCTCCCGGGGCAGCGAGGCCATGACGGCCTCGGTGGTCGGCGGGATGACGTTGGCCATGCCGGCGCCCTGGATGAACCAGAGGGCCAGGAGCACCCAGACCGGCGTGGACTCTCCGACGAACATGAACGCGCCGAGGACGAAGGTCACCAGGAACATGCCGGTGGCGCAGACCGCCTTGGCGCCGTACTTCCTGACCAGGCCGGCGCTGCGCGGAGCGAAGATGAGCTGCGCTGCGGCGAAGGGCAGGAAGAGCAGGCCGGTCTCGATCGGGCTGAAGCCGCGGACCATCTGCAGGTAGAACGCCCCGAAGAACATCACGCCCATCGCGGCGAAGAACACCAGGCCGACGGCAGAGACAGCCGCGGCGAACCGGGGGTCGCGGAAGAGGCGTACGTCGAGGGCCGGGTGGTCGATGCGGCTCTCGTAGTAGACGAAGGCCGCCAGGACCAGCGCGCCGAGCGCGATCGTGCCCCAGACCTCGGGGTGCGACCAGTCGCCGGACTCGCCGCCGGTGATGATGCCGTACACGAACAGCCCCAGGCCGACGATGGACAGCAGCACGCCAACAAAGTCGATCTTGCCGGGGGCTGGGTCCCTGCTCTCCGGTACCAGGGAAAAGACCGCGACCAGGCCGATGGCGATGATCGGGACGTTGATCAGGAAGACCGAGCCCCACCAGAAGTTCTCGAGCAGCAGGCCGCCGAGGACCGGGCCGATCGCGACGGCGAGGCCCACGGCCCCGGCCCAGATGCCGATGGCCTTGGGGCGTTCCTTCGGGTCGAAGACGTTGGAGATGATCGACAGCGTGGCTGGCATGATCGCCGCACCGCCGAGGCCCATCAGCGCGCGTGCCGCGATGAGCTGGCCGGGGTCCTGGGCGTAGGCAGAGGCCAGCGATGCGATCCCGAACAGCACCAGGCCGGTCAGGAGCATCTTCTTGCGGCCGATCCGGTCGCCGATGATGCCGAAGGTGAACAGCAGGCCGGCGAAGACCAGCGTGTAGGAGTTGATCGCCCACTCGAGCTGGCTCTGGGTCGCGCCCAGGCCGTGGACCGGGTCGGCGATGGTCTTCATCGCCACGTTGAGGATGGTGTTGTCGAGCACCACGACCAGCAGGCTGACCACGA
The DNA here is from genome assembly GCF_000379825.1 of Longispora albida DSM 44784. Lineage (GTDB taxonomy): Bacteria > Actinomycetota > Actinomycetes > Mycobacteriales > Micromonosporaceae > Longispora > Longispora albida. Next base: position 375,444 of record NZ_KB903813.1, on the reverse strand, counting down.
GGACGCCCAGGATGCTCCACCGCTTCGGGTGGCCGGTGTGCCCGGCCGGCGCGGGGGTTTGTGTCACGACGTTCGCTCCGTTACTCCGGCAGGAGGGCCGGCGATCCGGTCCTGCGTGCATGGCAGGCCGCTATTCGATACGAGTCTGTTCCGTAAACAATACGGCTCAGCGTATGCCTGCGGGGAGGTTTTCGATACGGAACCGTTCTGTATCGTAGGTCACATCTGATCATCAGTGATTACACTGTTACGCCTGCAAGTCAGTCCACAGAGGAGAGTGTTGGATGATCGTCGAGTACATCCGGTACCAGCTCGGTGACCGGGACGCCGCGGAGTTCGAGGCCGCGTACGGCAGGGCGGCAGCCTTCCTCGCCGCCGCGCCCGAGTGCGAGGCCTACGAGCTGAGCCGCAGCACGGACGAGCCCTCGGCGTACGTCCTCCGGATCACCTGGACGTCAGCGGAGGAGCACCTCAGCAAGTTCCGGGGCGGGCCGCACTTCGCGGGCTTCTTCGCGGAGATCCGGCCGTACGTCGAGGCGATCGAGGAGATGCGGCACTACGCGGTCGTCACCGGTGTCACCGGAGATGGCGGGGCCGTGCCCAGCCTGTACCAGTGGGCCGGCGGCGCGGACGCCCTGGAACGGCTGACGGGCGTCTTCTACGCGAGCGTCGGCGAGGACGACCTGATCGGGCCGCTGTTCGCGAGCATGAACCCGGCGCACCCCCGGTACGTGGCCATGTGGCTGGGTGAGGTGCTGGGCGGGCCGGCCCGGTACAGCGAGGAACGGGGCGGGCACGCCGACATGGTGGGCCACCACCTCGGCAAGGGGATCACCGAGGCACAGCGCCGGCGCTGGGTCGGCCGGATGATGGACGCGGCCGACGAGGCTGGGCTGCCGGACGACCCGGAGTTCCGGGCTTCGCTGGTCGGGTACCTGGAGTGGGGGACGCGGATGGCCGTCATCTACTCCGCGCCGGGGGCCGAGGGCTCGGTGGACGCTCCGATGCCGCGGTGGCGGTGGGCGGTGCCGCCGTACCGGGGGTAGGCGGCCGGGTACCGGAAAGGCCCTGCCTGGCTGGGGCCTTTCTGTGCGTCATCTGGCGGGGCTGCGAGTCGGCTGCAATGACCTCGGCTCTGTGGCGTGCAACGCAGCCGACGGGACAGACAAATGCCTGGTCAGGGCCGGATACTTCGGCACATGACCCCTCTTGATGACCCCGCCGGCCCGCTGCCGGTGAGCCCTGCCCATCGCCGGATCGCCTGGGGTTTGTTCCTGGCTGCCTCCGTGCTCGCCGTCACCGGAGTCGTCGGCGCGTGGAACCCCTGGCGCCTGGTCGTGGTGGACCGCTGGCTCGACCAGCCGCTGGCGGTGCTGCTGGCCGTACCGTTCGGCGTCTACCTGCTCCGGCTCCGCTGGGAGCGGCGCGGCCCGAGCTGGTCCGATCACCGCAGGGACCGTAGCTGGATGCGCTGGGCGCTGGGCATGGCCGTCCTGGCCCTGCTGACGCTGTCCTTCATCACGGTGGACCTGGTCTCCGGGCCGACCGGCCGTGTCCTGGCTCAGTCGGCGGACGGCCGGCACGAGGTGCTGGTGGATGGCGGGCAGGTGACGCTCCGGGAGCGGTCCGGGAGGTGGAGCCGTCAGACGCGGCTGCACTGCGGCCGCCTGCCGGAGAAAGCCGTGTTCCTCGAACCGGGCAAAGTGCGGGTGACGGGGGGTCTGTCGTCGCGCGAGACGCGCTCCTTCAGCTTCGACCCGGAGAGCCTGAGGATCGTGACGGAGTGCCCCGCCCACAGTTACAACCCACATTGAGTCGCCGCCGCTTCCACGGCAGCACACCCGCTCACGCCTCTAGCCCTACAGCCGCTGTGTGGTCCGGTTCACACAGGAGTCAGCCGTTCGACACGCTGACGTCAGCGCCCAGACTGCGATCTTTGCCCGTCATGCGCCAGGTCCGCCGTGGACAGCCATGATCAGCCGGACTGTCCCGCCAGGACACGAGAAGGGCCCCCGACCTGAGTTTCCCCAGGTCAGGGGCCTTTCCTTACACCACGTGGCGGGTAGAGGATTCGAACCTCTGTAGCTTTCGCGACGGATTTACAGTCCGCTCCCATTGGCCGCTCGGGCAACCCGCCGGGTGTTCGCTACCGGCATCAGCAGGCAGCGGAAGCAAGGATAGCCATAAGCCCCGGGGGCCGCGCAAGCGGGTACCTTCTAAAGGTTCGTCCATCGGCCGGCTATACGCATATTTGGGAGCAACGTTGGCAAATCCCTCCTTCGACATCGTCAGCAAGACCGACCAGCAGGAGGTCGACAACGCGGTGAACCAGACGGCCAAGGAGCTGTCGCAGCGGTTCGACTTCCGGGGTACCGGCGCGGAGATCACCAAGTCGGGTGAGGACGCGATCGCGCTCCAGGCGGAGACCGAGGACCGGCTTCTCGCCGCGCTGGACGTCTTCAAGGAGAAGCTGATCAAGCGGGGGATCTCGCTCAAGGCGCTCGACGCCGGCGAGCCGCGCCAGTCCGGGAAGATCTACAAGCTGGACTGCAAGATCGTCCAGGGGATCGACCAGGAGAAGGCGAAGAAGATCTCCAAGGCGATCCGCGACGAGGGCCCCAAGGGCGTGCAGGCCCAGATCCAGGGCGACCAGCTCCGGGTGACCGGAAAGAAGCTCGACGATCTCCAGGCGACGATCGCGCTGCTCAAGGGCAAGGACTTCGAGATCGCCCTCCAGTTCACCAACTACCGGTAGGTGGTCGCGCCACCGGCGGAACTGGGCAGCTGAGCCCGTTCCGCCGGTGGTATGAGGGGTTTGGCACGGGCGGATCGGGCAGTGATGACCGATGATGAACCATGACCTCGAGCTCTGCCGTCCCGCTGCACCGGTTGTGCGTGCCGGAGCCGGAGCGGGTGCCGTTCGCGATCGGTACTTTTGACTCGATCGGGCCACTGTCGCGGGCGGACCATCCACATCGGCACGTGTTCCACGAGATCGTGCTGGTGACGAGCGGTTCCGGGTCGCACGTCCTGGACTTCGCCGGTTATCCGCTCGATCCGCCGCACCTCGGGTTCATCACGCCGGGGCAGGTGCACTACTGGCACGATGTGACGGATCTCGATGGCTGGGTGCTGCTGTTCACTGAGGACTTCCTCGTCGGGCACCCGAGGGACCGGGATGCCTGGCAGGCCTTGCGGCCCTGGCTGGGACTGACGTCCGAGCAGTGCCTGTTGTTCAGTGGATTGATGCAGCAGATGCAGGATGAGCTTGACCGGCGGGAGGCCGGTTTCCTCACTGTCCTGCAGGCCTTGCTGCACATTTTTCTCGTACGCGCCTGCCGGCTCCCCGGCGACGGCCTGCCCTCCGGTGGTGGCGACCGGGCCACGCTGGTCGCGCAGGGCTTCACGCGGCTGCTCGCCCAGCCGGGCTGGTCCGGGCGGGGCGTACCGGAGTTCGCGGCGGAGATGGGCGTGTCGGCCAGCTACCTCACGGAGGTGGTGCGGGCCGTGACCGGCCGGACGCCGGGCAAGCTGATCCGGCAGGCCCAGGCGCTGGAGGCGCGCAGGCTGCTGGGCAGCACGAGCCTGACGGTCGGTCAGGTGGCCAGGCAGCTGGGCTTCGCGGATCCCGCGTACTTCTGCCGGTTCTTCCGGCGGGAGACCGGCCGCAGCCCCGGGGACTTCCGGCGGGAGCTCGGCGGAAAACACCACGTTTACCCCGGGGAGTCCATCGACGTGCGTTATTAGCCGCCTTAGCTTCGGTACACCGGAGTTCCCTCCGGTATTCCGGAGTTCTCCGGTCAGCGCTGGCGGGGCCTCCCGCCGGGCCGCGACGGCCGGAGAGAAGCTAGGAGGCCACAGGTGTCCATCACCCGTAAGAATCTCCTCAAGGCGGCAGCGGCGGCGATCCCGGCACCGTTCCTGGTCGGGGCAGCCGCGATGACCGGGCCGGCGATGGCCGGGCAGGAACTGGAGCCCACCCCGTTCTGCGACGACGGGGACGATCCCACTCCCCCGCAGATGGAGGGCCCGTACTTCAAGCCCAACTCCCCACAGCGGACGACCATGCTGGACGGGGCCGGTACCCGGCTGACCCTCACCGGGTGGGTGTTCGGGCTGGGCTGCCGGGCCATCTCGAACGTGCTGCTGGACTTCTGGATGGCCGACAACGGCGGGAACTACGACAACACGACGTACCGGTTCCGCGGCCACCAGTTCACGAACGCCCAGGGCGCGTTCAGCCTGACGACGATCGTGCCGGGGCTCTACCCTGGCCGGACCCGGCACATCCACGTGAAGGTCCAGGCGCCCAACCGGCCGATCCTCACCACGCAGCTGTACTTCCCCGGCGAGCCGCGCAACAACACCGACTCGCTGTTCGACCCGAGGCTGCTGATGAACGTGCGCAACGTCGGCGGCGGGCGGGAGGCGACGTTCGACTTCGTGCTGAACATCCCGCAGTCGCCCAGCCCGACGCCGACAACCACCGGTACGACGAGCCCGCGGCCCACACCTACCGGTACCAGCACGGGTACGTGGCGGGCCGGGGTGTACTACCAGGTCGGCGCGGTGGTGACGTACGGCGGGCTGTCGTACCGGTGCACGATCGCGCACACCTCGATGACAGGCTGGGAGCCGCCGAACACTCCGGCGCTGTGGCAGCGGATCTGAGGCTCGTGGGACCCCTCACGTCGCTATGACGACGTGAGGGGTCCCACGATCTTGGTCAGCGGTACGACGTGCCCGTGGCCATCGCTTCGAGGCGGGCGATGCGTTCGGCCATCGGCGGGTGGGTCGAGAACAGGCCGGCCAGGCCGCCGGGGCGGAACGGGTTCGCGATCATGAGGTGCGCCGTGCTCTCCAGCTGGCCGGTCGGCGGCAGCGGCAGCGCCTTCGCCCCCGCTTCGATCTTGCGGAGCGCGCTGGCCAGGGCGAGCGGGTCCTGGGTGAGCGCGGCACCGGAGGCGTCGGCCTGGTACTCGCGGCTCCGGCTGATCGCGAGCTGGATCAGCGCCGCGGCGATCGGGCCGAGGATCATGAGCAGCAGCAGGCCGAGGATGCCCGGGCCGTCGTCGTCCTCCGAGCGGCCGATCGGGATGAAGATCGCCAGGTTGGCGAGCATCGTGATGATCCCGGCGAGCGCGGCGGCCACGCTGGAGATGAGGATGTCCCGGTTGTAGACGTGGGACAGCTCGTGCCCGATCACCCCGCGCAGCTCGCGCCGGTCGAGCAGCTGGAGGATGCCCTGCGTGGCGCACACGGCGGCGTTCTGCGGGTTGCGGCCGGTCGCGAAGGCGTTGGGCTGCGCCGCCGGGCTGACGTACAGCCTCGGCATCGGCTGGCCTGCCTTGTCGGCGAGCTCGCGGACCATCGAGTACAGCTCGGGGGCCTGCTCGGCTGTCACGGGTACCGCGCGCATCGCCCTGAGCGCGAGCTTGTCGGAGAAGAAGTAGGTCACGCCGTTCATGACCAGCGAGACCACGCCGGCGATCAGGATGCCCCGGGTGCCGCCCAGCCACGCGCCGACCAGGATGATCATGCCGGTGAGGGCGCCGAGAAGTACTGCCGTCTTGAGCCCGTTCTTGTGCACCGAGTAACCCCCTGTCGACAGGCTGCTACTTGATACAACCGTACGGCGGGGGCCGGCCTTCCGCGATCTATGCCACGAAAGAGAGGCCGCCTCTGACCGGGTAGCGGGCAGTCCGGCTTGTGCGCTGCAGGCACAAGATCAAGATCTTGATCTTGTACCTGCTCAGAGGCCAGCCGCGTCGAGGACCAGTTGCGGGGCGAAGCCGAGGACGACCGTGGCGATCGTCGCGAGGGCCAGGCCCGTCGCGACCGGCCAGGCGACCCGGTGCTTCGGCTCGCCGGGGGCCACGGCGAAGAGAGACGCGCCGACCCGGGCGTAGTAGGCCAGGGCCACCACGGCGTTGAGGGCGACGACGACGGCCAGCCAGGAGTACTGGCCGCCCAGCAGCGCCTTCACGACCGTGATCTTCGCGAACAGCCCGGCGAAGCCCGGCGGCAGGCCAGCCAGGCCGGCCAGGGCCAGGGTGAGGGCCCCGGCGATCCAGGGCGAGCGCCGCCCGAGGCCCCGGTACGCGTCGAGGGACCCGCCGTCGGCAGCGCTGCCCCGGGCCGCGAGGACGGCACCGAACGCGACGGCTTCCATCAGCACGAAGAAGATCATGTAGGCCAGGGCCGCCGGGCCCGACACGACCAGCGCGGCCAGGACGTAGCCGGCCTGCGCGATGGACGACCAGGCGAGCAGCCGGACCATCTTCGACTGCCGGAGCGCCCCCAGGTTCCCCACGGTCATCGTGACGACGGCCAGGATGGCGAGCAGCGGCGCGCTCCCCCGCAGCAGCGGCGCGACGTAGAACAGGGCTACGACGCCGCCCAGCTTGGACGCTGTGGAGAGGTAGAGCGCGACGGGCAGCGGGGCGCCGTCGTAGGTCGGGGGCGCCCAGCCGTGCAGCGGCACCGCGGCGACCTTGAACGCCAGGCCGACCAGGAACAGCCCGCCGCCCACGGTCGCCAGGGGCAGCAGCTGGCCGGTGACCGGCTGGTTGAGGCCGGAGAGGAAGACCGTGCCGCTGGTCGCGTAGAGGAGGGCCGCGCCGAGGAGCGTCACGGCTGTGGCGATCACCGACACGACGAAGAACGTGACGGCGCCCTCGGCGCTCTTGCGGCCCCGGCGGAGGGCGACGAGCGCGTACAGGGGCAGGGTCAGGGTTTCGAGGGCGACGAGCAACGTGATCAGGTCGCGGGCCGCGCCCAGGGTCACGCCGCCGGCCATCGAGCAGGCGAGCAGGAAGGCGTACTCGCCCGGCTCGGCCTCCACCCGGGCCGACAGCAGGTACACGACGGCGGTCAGGGCGGCGAACAGCACGGCGAAGACCTGGGCCCGCTGGTCGAACACGTAGGAGCAGCCCTGGGCCGAGCAGAAGGACGACCTGTTCTCGATGAGGAGCGCACCGGCGGCCGTCGCGACCGAGCCGGCCGCACCGGCCACGAGTGACACCGTCCGGTTCGGTACGACGAGGTCGGCGATGAACACCAGCAGTGCCGTGCCGGCCGCGAGGTACAGCGGCAGCAGCGCGACGTGGTCGATCGTCTGGGTCATCGCTGGATCGCCTCCACGAGCGCGTCGACGGCCGGACCGGTCACGTCGGTGATCAGCAGCGGGGCGAGCCCGACAGCGATGGTCAGGACGGCCAGGGGTACCCAGGCGGCCAGCTCGTAGCCGGCCGGCCCAGTGAGCCGGGGCGGCGAGGAGCCGTGCGTGACCTTCCGGAGCATCCGGAGCAGGTACGCCGCGGCGAGCGCCCCGCCAACGGCAGCCAGGGCCGCGCCGAGCCACCAGCCGCGCTGGGCGGCAGCGATGACCGCGAACGCCTCACCCCAGAAGCCGGCCAGGCCCGGCAGGCCGAGCGAGGCCAGGGCCGCGAAGCCGAGGATGCCCGCCAGCCACGGCGAGCTGTCCCGCAGCCCGCCGAGCTGGGACAGCTCCCCGGTGTGCGTGCGGTCCTTGATCGCGCCGACCAGGAAGAACAGGAGGCCGGTGATGAGGCCGTGTGCGAGGTTGCCGATCAGGGCGGCCTGGAGGCCGGTCGCGCTCATGGTCGCGATGCCGAGCAGCACGAAGCCCATGTGGCCGACGGAGGAGTACGCGATGAGCCGTTTCAGCTCCGTCTGCGCCAGGCAGACCAGGCCACCGATCAGGATCGCGGCGACGGCCAGCCCGCCGAGGACCGGGGCAGCCTTGGCCGCAGCTTCGGGCGCGACCGGGATCGCGACGCGGATCAGCCCGTACGTGCCCAGCTTCAGCAGCACCCCGGCCAGCATGACCGACCCGACGGTCGGCGCCTCGCTGTGCGCGTCGGGGAGCCAGGTGTGGAGCGGCCACAGCGGAGCCTTGACCGCGAAGCCCAGCGCGAGGAAGACGAAGGCCGCCATCGTCGCCGTGCCCTTCGGGGCAGCGAGGTCTGCGGAGCCGGTCTGGTCGACGACGAGGTACACGCCGAGGAGCAGGAGCATCGAGCCGAACAGTGTGTACAGCACGAACTTGCGGGCGGCGGCGCGCTTGGCCGGGCCGCCCCAGCCGGCGATGACCGCGTACATCGGGAGCAGGATGACCTCGAAGAACACGAAGAACAGCACGAGGTCGAGCGCGAGGAAGGCGCCGACGATGCCGGTCTGCATCGCCAGGAGCAGGCCGATGAGCCGGCTGTCCGGGGTCTTCCACAGCGAGTACCCGCAGCACAGCAGGGTCAGCAGCGTGGTCAGCACGATCAGCGGCCAGGAGATGCCGTCCACTCCGAGGTGGAAGCGGAGGTTGAGGCCGGGCACCCAGGGCTTGTCGTACTCGTGCCAGAAGCCGGCCCCGGTCGCGTACATCGCCAGGCTCAGCCCGAACGCGAGGGCCGCGAGGCCGGTGCTCACGAACCGGGCGAACTGGGCCGGCAGGAAGGCGGCCAGCGCGCCGAGCGCCGACACCACCAGCAGCGCGATCATGATCATCGGAGTACCTCCGTGGCCAGCGCCGCGATGGCGATCAGCAGCACGCCGCCCAGGGTGGCAGTCGCGTAGCGGGGCAGGCCGGCGGCGTGCACCCGGTTGACGCCCTTGGCGATCCAGGACGTACCCGTACCGAGCCCCTCGACCACACCGTCCACTCCGGACACGTCCACGCGCTTGACCGCGCGGGCCAGAGCCTTGACCGGCCGGGTGACCAGGGCGTCCTGGACGGCGTCGAAGTAGAACCCGTTCGCGAAGACCGTACGCAGCGGGCCGAGCATGGCCGCCGGGTCGCGCTCTGCCGCACCCTGCCGGGCTGTCAGCGCGCCGATCGCGACGCCGAACAGCACGACGGCCGTCAGCAGGCCGAGGCTGGCCAGCTCGCCGCCGCCGAGCCGGGCGCGGAACGCCGGGCTGAGCACGCCGAACAGGCCGAAGCCCGCTGCCAGTACTGACAGGACGATCAGCGGCCAGCTCATCGCGGCCGGCGGGTCGTGCGGCTTGGCCGCCTCGCCCCGGTAGTGGCCGAAGAACAGGCGCAGCCACAGCCGCGTCGAGTACCAGGCGGTGAGGACGACGGTCAGCAGGCCGGCGACCAGGACCACCCGGCCCTGCCAGCCGTGGGCGTGCTCGGCCTGGGCGAGGATGAGTTCCTTGCTCCAGAAGCCGCTGACCGGCGGGAGCCCGGCCAGCGCCGCGAGCCCGATCGTCATGGTCCAGAACGTCACCGGCATCCGCTTGCGCAGGCCACCGGCGTCGGCGATCAGGTTCGAGCTGATCGCGTGGATCACGGCACCCGCGCACAGGAACAGCAGAGCCTTGAAGGCGGCGTGGCTGAGCAGGTGGAACAGTGCCGCCTTGCTCGATCCGATCGCGAGCGCCCCGGTCATGTACCCGAGCTGGCTCACCGTCGACCAGGCCAGCACCTTCTTCATGTCCTCGGCGGCCATCGCGCAGCAGGCGCCCCAGAGCATGGTGATGCTGGCCGCGATCGCCAGGACGGCCAGCGCCGTCTGCGAGGCGGCGAACAGCGGGTTGAGCCTGGCGACCACATAGACACCGGCCGCGACCATCGTGGCGGCGTGGATGAGGGCGCTGATCGGGGTCGGGCCTGCCATCGCGTCGGGCAGCCAGGAGTGCAGCGGGAACTGGGCGCTCTTGCCGAACACGCCAGCCAGCAGGCACAACGCGGCAGCCGTGATCCAGCCGGCCGAGATCCCGCCCTCGACCACCTTCGTGATCACAGAACCGATGTCCAGCGTCCCGGCCTGCACGGCGAGGATCGCGATGCCGACCAGGAAGCCGATGTCACCGACCCGGGTCACCAGGAAGGCCTTCACCGCCGCGCCGGGTGCCTCGGGCAGCTTGCGGTCGTGGGCGATCAGGAGGTACGAGCACGCGCCCATGACTTCCCAGCCGATGAGCAGGAGCAGCAGGTCGTCGGCGACGACGACGGTCATCATCGCGGCCGTGAACAGGCTGATCTGCGCGGCGTACGGCGCGTAGTTCGCGTCGCCATGCAGGTAGCTCGACGAGTAGACCTGGACGGCGAGCGCGACGAGGCCGACGGCCACCGCGACCAGGGCCGCGACCGAGCCGGCGCTGATACCCAGCCGGACGGTCAGCCCGCCGAACTGGCCCAGCTCCCGCCCGGATCTGACCACGTCGGACGCGTCGCCCGTCACGAGCACGACCGCCGAGACCAGGGCCACGAGCGCGCCGAGGGACCCGACGATCGCGGCCGGCCTGATCGTGTCTCGGGGCAGGAAGAACCCGATCGCCGCAGCCACCAGCGGGGCCAGTGGCAGCAGCCAGGCGAAGGTCGTCATCGGGCCGCCTCCCGGTCGGCGGCGTTGTCCACAGAGTTATCCACAGGGTTGTCCACAGCCACGTCGTAGTCCACAGCGACGTCGTCGGTGACGATCGAGCGCCGCAGCCGGTAGAGCTGGAGGACCAGTGCCAGGCCGACGCCGATCTCCGCCGCCGCCAGGACGATCACGAAAAGAGCGAAAGTCTGTCCTGTGTACTGGCGCAGCGTCACGTCAGCCGTCACGAGCACCAGGTTCACCGCGTTGAGCATCAGCTCGACGGCCATCAGCACCAGCACGGCGTTCCGCCGGACGAGTACGCCGTAGACGCCGATGCCGAACAGCACAGCGGCGATCACGTAGGGGATGACGGGATGCATCAGCTCCGCTCCCCTCTCGATACGACAATCGCGCCGACCAGGGCCGCCAGCAGCAGGATGGACAGCACCTCGAAGGGCAGCACCCAGCCGGAGAAGATCTCCTTGCCGAGGACGCCGGCCGTACCGGGAGCAGCCAGTTCGGCCTTCCCCCACCGGTAACCGAAAATGAAGAGCGCGGCCAGTCCGCCGCCGGAGCCCAGGCCGATCAACGCCGCGGGGAATCGTGCCCGGTCCAGTTCTGGGCTGGGGCCGATCGGGGCGCGGGTGAGCATGGTGGCGAACAGCAGCAGCACGACGACGGCGCCCACGTAGATCAGGACCTGGACCCAGGCGACGAGTTCGGCGGTGAGCACCAGGTAGCAGGCTGCCATCGCGCCGAGCGCGACCACGAGCCACAGGCCGGCCCGGACGATGTGCGTCGTGGTGACCACACGCAGCGCGGAACCGGCCGCGACAGCGCCCAGCGCCAGCAGCAGGATGTCGGTAACTGTCACCGCTTCTTCTCCGCCGCCGTCTGCTCCTTGGCCGGCTCGCCGTTCGGGTCGTGCGCCGGGGGTGGCGGCACGGTGGCCATCCACTGCCCCAGGTGGTCCTTCTCGTGGAGCAGGTTGCGGATGTCGTGCTCGGCGTACTCGAACTCCGGCGACCAGTACAGCGCGTCGAACGGGCAGACCTCGATGCAGATCCCGCAGTACATGCACAGCGAGAAGTCGATGGCGAAGCGGTCCAGCACGTTCTTCTGCCGGGGCCGGGCGGCACCGGGCACCTCCACCGTCTCCTTGTGGGAGTCGATGTAGATGCACCAGTCGGGGCACTCGCGGGCGCACAGCATGCAGGAGGTGCAGTTCTCCTCCTGGAGCGCGATGACGCCGCGCGTGCGGGGCGGGAGCTTGGGCTGCACGTCCGGGTACTGCTCGGTGTGCGCCGGCTTCAGCATCGTCTTGAGCGTGACACCGAGCCCCTGGAGCAGACCCTTACCCGGAGTACTCTTCGCAGAATCCTCAGGCAACCTTCACCACCGCCGTCAGCACGAGTTGGGCGAGCGCGAGCGGTACGAGGCCCAGCCAGCAGAACCGCTGGATCTGGTCCTCCCGGAGCCGGGGGTACGCCACGCGCAGCCAGATGATGACGAAGGCGACCGCCATCGTCTTGAGGAGGGTCCAGGCCCAGCCGAGCGAGTCGTCGAGGAAGGGACCCTTCCACCCGCCGAGGAACAGCACCGTGGTCAGGGCGGAGATGACCACGATGCCCACGTACTCGGCGAGCAGGAAGAACGCGAACCGCAGCCCGGTGTACTCGGTCATGTACCCGAACACGAGTTCCGAGTCGGCGATCGGCGCGTCGAAGGGCGGCCTGCGCAGCTCGGCGAGGCCGGCGGTGAAGAAGACGAACAGCGCCGGGAGCTGCCAGGCCAGCCACCACGGCTGCCAGGCCTCCACGATGCCGCTCAGCGACAGGGTGCCGGCGGCCATCGCCACGCTCGCGGCGGACAGCACGAGCGGCAGCTCGTAGCCGAGGAGCTGTGCGGCGGCACGCAGCCCGCCGAGCAGCGAGTACTTGCTGCCGCTCGACCAGGCGGCCATCAGCACGGCCACCACGCCGACGCCCATGACGGCGAGGACGAAGAACAGTCCGATGTCGAGGCCCTGCGCGACCAGGCCGTCCGGGCCGAGCGGGATGACCATCAGGATCAGCAGGTACGGCAGGAGGGCCAGGATCGGGGCCAGCCGGAAGACGCGCCGGTCGGCGGCGTCCGGCACGATCTCCTCCTTCTGCACGAACTTGACGCCGTCGGCGATCAGCTGCGCCCAGCCGTGGAAGGCACCGGCGTACATCGGGCCGAGGCGGCCCTGCATGTGCGCCATGACCTTGTGTTCCATCTGGCCGACGATCAGCGGGAGGGTCAGGAAGGCCACCAGCACGGCCGCGAGCCGGATCGCGATGTCGAGGATCACCGGCGCGGCCCCCATTCCTCCGGGGTGGGCACGCCGGGCGGGCGCATGGGCGCGCGCTTGGCGCTGCCCTCAGCGCCCTCGCCTGGCTCCTTCGCGCCGGGCCACGGTTTCGCGACCCGGCTGGCCAGCACGAACTCCTTGCGCAGCGGCGTGCCCTCGAACTCCTCGGGCAGCAGCAGCCTGGCCAGGTTCGCGTTGCCGGGGAAGTCCACACCGAACATCTCGTGCGTCTCCCGCTCGTGCCACGCGGCACCAGGGAAGACGCCGACGATCGATGCCACCGCCGGGTTGTCGCGCGGCACCAGCGTCCGGATCAGCAGGCCCCTCTTCTCCGGTACCGACCAGAGGTGCACCACGACCCGGAAACCGTCGTCGAGCTCGTCGACAGCGCTGAGCCAGTCGAAGTAGGTCAGGCCATCGGCCTTCGCTGCTGCCATCGCCTCGGCCCAGCGCTCGGCCGGCACGTCGGCGACGGGCCTCGACCACGGCCCGCCAGCACTCTCGCTGGCCTCCCCGCCGAAGCGCGCGGCGAACTCCTCGGCTGTCATGGCCCTGATCCTAGGGCCTGCCCGCCGGCCGGTGTCATGCCCACGTCACGTCACCACATGGCGAGCCAACGGCGTGCCGCGGCGCGTTCGTCAGCGCTCAGGTACCGGTTGCGGCCCATCGACTCCACGTACCTGCGGATCGTCGGCACCGTGCCCGGCCGCCGGATGACGAGCACCCCCACGGTCCCGTTGGCCCAGCGGGTGACCCGGGTGAGTACCCGGCCGTCGAGGGACAGTGCCGTGAACTCCGGTACGCCGTAGCCACCGAGCGCCGGCAGCTGGCTTCCGGCGAGGTCCCACTCCGGCAGCAGCCGGACGCGCGCCCAGCTCCCCGCGAGCAGCAGCAGGAACTCGCCCTCGGCGTCGAAGAGGCCGTGCTCGGCCGCGAGCCGGTGCCAGCTCGCGTTCAGCCGGGCCGCCCGGTCGGGGTCGGTGATGGCGACAGCCTCGCCGTCGATCCGGCCCTCGCTGCCGGGGCAGCTCTGGGCGGCGTCGACGGCCGCGACCGGCAGCCGGTCGTCAGCGGTATCGAACTCGACGAACCGGAGCCCCGCGGGGGCCAGCCCGGTCACGACATCGGCATCAATCAAAGTCACACCTGGTGACTCTAAGACTTCGCAGACCTCGATAGTGCAGTTGACACGCCCTTTTTCAAAGAACGTGGGACCCCTCAGGTCGCCATGGCGACGTGAAGGGTCCCACGATCACTAGGTCACCTTCACGCGCACGCCGGGCGAATAGCGCGACTCGTGCAGCTCCAGCTCCGAGAGGGTCGCCGACCTCGGGATGTCGAACGCGATCATGGTCTCCATCCCGTTGCCAGGGTTGATCTCCGTCGTGCCGGGGGCTGCGGTGTCCAGGCTGGCGAGGACGCTGGCCGTGCCGTCCGGCGCGTACCGGTACCCGCCGGGGCCGTGCGCCAGCTGGAACTGCCCGTGGAACACCAGCGGGTCCTTACCGACGTTGCGGATGCCGAGGGTGACCAGGCAGAACTGGCCCTGCGCCATCCGGTTCAGGTACTCGTTGCCGACCCGGTTCACCCCGCAGTCGACCTTGGTGACGGTGAACTCCATGCCCTCGTCGGCGATTGGGTTGTTCAGGCTGCCGGAGGACCGCTTGTCGTCGTCCCGGTCGGCCACCTGCCAGATCACGACGCCGGCGACCGCGCAGATCAGCAGCAGCGCGAGCAGGCCGCCGAGGATGCCGAGGACGAGGTACAGCCCGGTCCTGCTCTTCTTCTCAGGAACGGGCGCCCGAGCTATGGCCGGGGCAGGCGGGGGCAGGCTCTCCGTCTTCGGGGCGTGCTCCTCGTCCTGGATCGGGTCGTGCGGTCCAGGCTCCGCCTCAGCCTCAGGGTTCTTGCCCGCCTTGTCCGGTTCCGCCCCCGCACCTGCTGGTGTGCTCATGGCTGCCCCCTCACCTTGAGGGTATGCGCAGCTCAGCGGCGAGTCGGCCAGTCTGGGAAACTACGGCTTGCGCACGAGCGGGGCGGTCAGGGACGCCGCGTCCCGTTTCACGCCGCCGAAGCCGGCCTGCTCGCGGGCGATCTGCTCCTGGAGACGCAGGATGCCGTGCAGGAGCGCCTCGGGCCGCGGCGGGCAGCCCGGCACGTAGACGTCGACCGGGATGAGCTGGTCGACGCCCTTGGTCACCGAGTACGAGTCCCAGTACGGGCCGCCGGAGTTGGAGCACGCGCCGAACGAGATCACGTACTTCGGCTCGGGCATCTGGTCGTACAGCCGCTTGATCGCCGGGGCCATCTTGTCGGTGACCGTGCCGGACACGACCATCAGGTCGGCCTGGCGCGGGCCGTGCGCGAAGGGGATCACGCCGAGCCGGATGAAGTCGTGACGGCCCATCGACGCGGCGATGAACTCGATCGCACAGCAGGCCAGGCCGAAGTTGAACACCCAGAGGGAGTACTTCCGCCCCCAGTTCAGCACGAACCGGATCGGCTCACCGAGTACGCCACCTACACCCATCAGTCCACCCTACGTCCAGGAGAGAACGCGCTTGCGCCAGGCGTAGAGCAGCCCGAGGGCCAGCACGGCGACGAAGATGGCCATCTCGACGACGGTGACCATGCCGAAGCCGTCCAGCGCGTAGGTCACGGCCCAGGGGAAGAGGAAGACGCTCTCCACGGCGAACAGCACGTAGAGGTACGCGTAGACGTAGTACCTGACCTGGGCCTGCGCCCAGTCGCCGCCGACCGGGTCGATGCCGCACTCGTAGGTCGCGTTCTTGCCTGCGGACGGCGCGCGCCGGCTGAGCAGCCGGTTCGCGGTGAAGGCGACCGTGAAGAAGGCCGCGCCGAGGATCAGCAGCAGGCCGAGCAGCCGGTACGAGCCGAGGTAGTCCACGCCGCACACGATACTGCAACCAGCGGGCGGGGCTGCGCGTCTGTTGTGGCGTGACTACGATGGCGGTACCCGCTGCCCTGCCCCTGATTCCCACGGAGGAGCGGATGTTTCGCTCCCGCCGTGAGGTGACCGACGCAGCAGCCGGCGCCGACTTCCACTCCTTGTACTCGGCCCACTACGGTGAGCTGGTGGCCATGCTGTACGCGCTCTCCGGAGACCTCGGCGACGCGCAGGACATGGCGCAGGAGACCTTCGCCCGCGCCTGGCAGCGCTGGTCCTCTGTGGTCACCTACGACGACCCGGTCGCCTGGCTGCGCCGGGTGGCCGTCAACCTGTCGACGAGCCGGTGGCGGCGCAAAGGGGTGGCCCGCCGGTTCCTGGAGCGCAGCCGGGTCGAGCACGTGCCGGAGATGAGCCCGGACCGCGTCGTGCTGGTCACCGCGCTGCGCACGCTGCCCACCGGCCAGCGCCAGGCCCTCGTCCTGCACTACCTGGCCGACCTGCCGGTCGCGGAGATCGCGCGGCAGCTCGGCACGGCGGAGGGCACGGTGAAGTCCTGGCTGTACCGTGGCCGGGCCGCACTGGCAGCCCAGCTCACCGAGGAGGCGGCTCGTGACGGAGTCTGAGCGCGACCCGCTGGCCGGCGCGTTCGCCGCGCTGCGTACCGAGGTCCGCGAGCACGTCCCCGGTCCCGGCTCCGACCAGCTCCGCCAGCTCGGCAACCGCCGCGCGCGCCACGGCAGGTACCAGGCGGCGGCTGGCATGCTCAGCCTGGTGCTCGCCGCTTCGGCAGCGTTCTGGTACTGGCCGGGCGGGCAGTCCGACGCCGACCGGGCCGGCCGGGCCTCCAGCATGCCGGCCGTGGACTGGAAGGCCGTCTCCGTGCCGCTCGCCTCCTGCCCCGGCGGGGTGGCCAGGCCCAGCTCCGGCCCGCTCGGGTACGGCGACATCGACGCCGATGGCCGCACGGACGCCGTGCTGCCCGTGTCGTGTGGCAGCACCCAGCCGCTGATGGCTGTGCGGGTCGCGGCCGACGGGCAGGTGGCCGGGCTCGGGCAGCTCGATCCGGGGCCCGCCGTCCGGTACAACAGCGTGGCTGTGGAGGGGCACCGGCTCAGGGTCGGCATCGATCCGGGTGATCCGCTGGGGCTGAGCCCGACGCAGCAGCGGGTCTACGAGTTCCACAATGGTCAGTTCAGCCAGGTGACGCGGTACCAGGGCACCGCCGACGCCAACAACACCACGCTCTCGCTGCCCGGCTCGGCTGCCTGCGCCGGCGGGGACCTGACGTTCGCGAGTGGCGTGGCGACGACGGCCACCGCCCGGTACGAGATCCGCAGCATTCACGGCATCGCCGAGTTCGCCGATCTCGACGGCGACGGGATGAGCGAGATGCTGACCCCGGTGACGTGCGTGCCGGCGGGCCGCAGCTCCGGTGAGACGGCGCTGTTCCTGCTGCACCTGTCCGACACCGGCCTCGGCTTCTCGCTGCTGGCCACCCCGCACGGCTGGGACTCGGCGGGCCTGCGCGGCTGGACCCTGAAGAACCCGAACCTGACCCTCCTCTACGCCGGGGCGGAAAAGCAGCTCGCCTGGGACCAGGCCAGGCACACGTTCATCCCACGCGCACGCTGACCTCGTGCAGCCCGGTCGCTCCGTCCGGGGCGACCGGCGCGCGGGCCGTCGTCTGCACCTGGCCGGTCCCGTCGGTCGCCCGTACCCGGATCCGGTGCTCCCCCGGCGTCGCCTCCCAGGTGTGCACCCACTGCCGCCACGTGTCGGAACTGGGCACGGCGGCCAGCCTCGCCTCCTGCCAGGGCCCGTCGCCGACCTGTACCTCGACCTTGGCTATGCCCCGGTGCTGGGCCCACGCCACGCCGGCGACCTGCACCGGCCCGGCTCGTACCCGGCCTCTCGGTGTGTCGATCCGCGAGGACGTCTTGATCGGGCCCTGTGCCGACCAGCCACGGCGTACCCAGTACGCGTCGAACTCCGCGAACGATGACACCTCCAGTTCCGCCAGCCACTTGCAGGCCGACACGTAGCCGTAGAGCCCCGGCACGACGACCCGGACCGGGAAGCCGTGCTCGATCGGCAGCGGCTGCCCGTTCATCCCGACGGCGAGCAGCGCGTCGCGGCCGTCGAGCAGGGTCGCGACGGGGCTGCCGCAGGTCCAGCCGTCCGAGGACCGCATGACCAGCTGGTCGGCTGCCGGGTGGATGCCTGCCTCGCGCAGCAGCGGGGCGAGCGGCACGCCCAGCCACCGGGCGTTGCCGATGAGCGGCCCACCGACCTCATTGGACACACAGGTGAGCGTGATGTCCCGTTCGACCATCGGCATGGCCAGCAGCTCGGCGAACGTGATCGTGCGCGGCCGGTCGACCATGCCGCGCAGCTTGAGCCGCCAGGTCTCCGCGTCGACCTGCGGGATGCTCAGCGCCGTGTCGATCCGGTAGAACTCGTCGTTCGGCGTGACGAACGACGGCAGCCCCGGCAGCTTGAGATCCGTGCCTTCGACAGCGGGCATCGCCGCGCCGGACGGCAGCTTCACCTGCGCCCGGGACCGCGTTCCAGCCGACCGCACTCCCGACCAGGCCCGTGCGCCGGCTCCGGTCAGCACTGCCACTCCAGCGACCGCCCCGGCCACCAGGAGGGTGCGCCGTCCCTCCATTTCCTTTGTACGGGTCGCGAGCACCGCCAGCAGCCACGCCCCCGCGACGCTCCCGGCGACGGCGGGCAGCACGTCGGCGGGCCCGGCTCCCGGACGGCCGAGCGCGAACAGCACACCCGCCAGCCCGAGCAGCGCGACGCCGGCCTGGCCGAGCCACAGCCTGCGGGCAGCGAGCAGGCCGACGGCGGCGGCGTAGCCAGCCAGTACGAGATAAATGACCCCGAGCAGGACCGGTTTGTCGGCAGTGCCGAAAGCGCGCACCGCGAAGTCCTTGAGCCAGTGCGGTGCGGCGTCAATCACAGCCGAGCCGGCGGCGAGCACCGGAGACGACTCCGGCCGCACCCAGACAGCCACCAACTCGGCAATGGCCAGCGCACCTGCGGCCGCAGCCAGGCCGACCGCCACTGCCCGGGCTCTTCTCATTCACTCAGTCTGCGCGGAATCTCCACGCCACCGGCCCCACCGTCACCACCCCGTAAGGACTAGCATCGCGAGTGCAGCGGGGGTAAGGAGGAAGTGTGACGAAACAGCTCCAGCAGCTCGATCGCGTTGTCATCCGTTTCGCAGGTGACTCCGGTGATGGCATGCAGCTCACTGGCGACCGCTTCACGTCCGAAACGGCACAGTTCGGCAACGATCTATCGACACTGCCCAATTTCCCCGCCGAGATCCGGGCACCAGCCGGAACCCTCCCCGGGGTGTCGAGTTTCCAGGTGCACTTCGCCAGCTTCGACATCCTCACGCCGGGCGACGCCCCGGACGTGCTGGTCGCGATGAACCCGGCGGCGCTCAAGGCGAACCTGGGTGACCTGCCCCCGGGTGCCGAGATCATCGTGAACACCGACGAGTTCAGCAAACGCGCCCTCCAGAAGGTCGGGTACGCGGTCTCGCCGCTGGAGGACGCCTCCCTCGCCGGGTACTCGGTGCATCCGGTGCCGCTCACGTCGCTGACGGTCCGGGCACTGGAGGGTCACACGATCTCGAAGAAGGACGCGGAGCGCGCGAAGAACATGTTCGCGCTCGGCCTGCTGTCCTGGCTCTACCACCGGCCGTCGGAGTCCACTCTGGCCTTCCTGGAGCGCAAGTTCGCCTCGCGCCCGGAGCTGGTGGCGGCCAACATCGCGGCGTTCAAGGCCGGCTGGGCGTTCGGGGAGACCACAGAGGACTTCACCGTCCAGTACGAGGTCAAGCCGGCCCCGATGCCCAAGGGCGACTACCGCAACATCACCGGGAACGTGGCCCTCGCGTACGGGCTCGTCGCGGCCGGGGTGCGGTCGGAACTGCCGGTGTTCCTCGGCGCGTACCCGATCACACCGGCCTCCGACATCCTGCACGAGCTGTCCAAGCACAAGAAGTTCGGCGTCACCACGGTGCAGGCCGAAGACGAGATCGCCGCGATCGGCCTGGCGCTCGGTGCCTCCTACGGCGGGGCGATCGGCGTGACCACGACGTCCGGCCCGGGTGTCGCGCTCAAGGGCGAGACGATCAGCCTGGCCGTCGCCCTCGAACTGCCCCTCGTCGTCGTGGACGTCCAGCGGGCAGGCCCGTCGACGGGCATGCCGACGAAGACCGAGCAGGCCGACCTCAACATGGCACTGTTCGGCCGCCACGGTGAGGCCCCGGTCGCGGTGATCGCGCCCCAGTCCCCCGCCGACTGCTTCATGGCGGCGCTGGAAGCGGTGCAGATCGCCATCACGTACCGGACGCCGGTGCTGCTGCTGTCCGACGGGTACCTGGCCAACGGCTCCGAGCCCTGGCTGCTGCCCGACGTCGAAGCCCTGCCCGACCTGCGGGTGTCCTTCGCGACCGCGCCGAACACGCCCGACGGCCGCTTCCTCCCGTACCAGCGCGACCCCGAGACCCTCGCCCGGCCGTGGGCCGTGCCCGGGACACCGGGGCTGGAGCACCGGATCGGCGGCATCGAGAAGGCCGACGGTACCGGCGACATCTCCTACGACCCCGACAACCACCACCACATGGTCGTCACCCGGCAAGCCAAGATCGACGGCATCCCGGTACCCGACGTCGCCGTCGACGACCCGACCGGCAACGCCCGCGTCCTCGTCCTCGGCTGGGGCTCGACGTACGGGCCGATCGGCGCGGCCTGCCGTGCCCTCCGCAAGCGCGGCCTCGACGTGGCGAGCGCCCACCTGCGCAACCTCGCCCCGCTCCCGGCCAACCTCGGCGACGTCCTCGCCGCCTACGACACGGTCATCGTCCCGGAGATGAACATGGGGCAGCTGGCCCACGTGCTCCGCGCCAGGTACCTCGTCGACGTCGTCGGATACAACAAGGTGCGGGGCCTGCCGTTCACCTCGCACGAACTCGAAGCCGAGGTGGAGCGTGTCCTCAATGACCAGCACTGAACTCCCCCTGCGGCTCACCGCCAAGGACTTCAAGTCCGACCAGGAGGTCCGCTGGTGCCCGGGCTGCGGTGACTACGCGATCCTCGCCGCGATGCAGGGCTTCCTCCCCGAGCTCGGCATCGCCTGCGAGAACACCGTCTTCGTCTCCGGTATCGGCTGCTCCTCGCGCTTCCCGTACTACCTGTCGACCTACGGCCTGCACTCCATCCACGGCCGCGCCCCGGCGATCGCCACCGGCCTGTCGGTGTCCCGCCCGGACCTGTCCGTGTGGGTCGTGACCGGCGACGGCGACGCCCTGTCGATCGGCGGCAACCACCTCATCCACGCCCTCCGGCGCAACGTCAACCTGAAGATCCTGCTGTTCAACAACCGGATCTACGGCCTCACCAAGGGCCAGTACTCCCCGACGTCGGAACTCGGCAAGGTCACCAAGTCCACCCCCGCGGGCTCCGCCGACTGGCCGTTCAACCCGATCAGCCTGGCCCTCGGCGCCGAAGCCTCCTTCGTCGCCCGCACCATCGACTCCGACCGCAAGCACCTCACCAGCGTGCTGCGCGCCGCAGCCGAACACCGAGGATCAGCCTTCGTCGAGATCTACCAGAACTGCAACATCTTCAACGACGGCGCCTTCGACATCCTCAAGGAACCCGAGACCCGCGACGCGGCCCTCATCCGCCTCGAACACGGCCAGCCACTGATCTTCGGCGACAAGTGCGTCGTGAAGGACCCGCGCGGCTTCGGCCTCCGCGTCGTCCCCACCGACACCGTCGCCGCCTCCGAGATCATCCAGCACGACGAGACGGTCACAGAGCCCGCGTACGCCTTCGCCCTGTCCCGCCTCCCCGAAGCCGACCTCAGCCACACCCCGATCGGCGTCTTCCGCAACGTCACCCGGCCCGTCTACGACGACATGGTCCGCGACCAGATCACCGCGGCCCAGACCGCAGGCCCCGGCGACCTCGCCGCCCTGCTCCGCACCGGCGACACGTGGACCCTGAGCTAGTACCGGAGCGGGCGGGCCGCGAGGCCCGCCCGCTCCTCTTTGGCTGGCGCCCGCTGGCCGGTGCGGGCAACCGGCCGGAATCCTGTTGGCAGGAAGGGAAGCCCCAGGTGGGGTGATCGTGTCAGGATGGCTGCTATGGGATTCATCATCCGGACCATCGTCACCGCCATCGCGGTCGGCGTCGCGGCCTGGCTGGTCGACGGGATCACCGTCGGCGGCGACTCCACCCCGAAGAAGATCGGCACACTGCTCGCCGTTGCGTTGATCTTCGGCCTCGTCAACGCTGTGCTCAAGCCGATCATCAAGACGATCGGCTGCGCGTTCTACGTGCTCACCCTCGGCCTGATCGGCCTCGTGGTGAACGCGCTGCTGTTCCTGCTGACCGACTGGATCGCCGAGAAGATCAACCTGCCGTTCGAGGTGACCGGTTTCTGGCCGGCCTTCTGGGGCGCGATCATCGTGGCGATCGTGGGCTGGATCCTCAGCCTGGTCACGCCGGGTGGCGACGACTGACCGAGCCAGACTCAGGCCCGTTCCCGTACCCCGGGGGCGGGCCTGAGCTATGCCCGTGGTCACACGGCTGGGGCGGCCCGGCCTCGCGGGGCTAGCGTGACCTCGTGGACGAACTGCGACGCGGGTACCTCTTCGGGGTGCTGGCCTACGGCATCTGGGGCGCCTTCCCGCTGTACTGGCGGTGGCTCAGCAAGGCCGGCCCGGTGGAGATCCTCGCGCACCGGGTCGTGTGGTCGGCGGCGTTCGTGACCCTGGTACTGCTGGTGACCCGGCACTGGGGCTGGCTGAGGAAGCTCCAGCCACGCGTCCTCGGCGGGATCACGCTGTGCGCGCTGCTCCTCACCACCAACTGGGGCTTCTACATCTACGGCGTGAACACGCACCGGGTCGTCGAGACCTCGCTCGGGTACTTCATCACCCCGCTCGTGAACGTGCTGCTCGGGGTGCTGGTGCTGTCGGAGCGGCTCCGGCCGTGGCAGTGGTTCGCGATCGGCGTCGGGGCGCTCGCCGTCGGGGTGCTCACGTACGACTACGGGCACCCGCCGTACATCGCGATCATCCTCGCGGTGTCCTTCGGCTCGTACGGGCTGCTGAAGAAGCGGCTGGGGCTGCCGGCCGCCGAGGGCCTGTTCATCGAGTCGGCAGTCGTCGCCCTGCCGGCCCTCGCGTACCTGGCCTGGGTCGGCGCCCAGGGTGAGAGCACGCTCGGCCAGGGTGCCGCGCACACCGCTCTACTGATCGGCAGTGGCGTGGCGACGGCCGTCCCGCTGATGCTGTTCGCCGGGGCCGCGAACCGGCTGCCGTTGTCCGCGATCGGGATGCTCCAGTACATCGCGCCGGTCCTGCAGCTCAGTTGCGGGGTGTTCCTGCTCGGGGAGTCGCTGCCGCCGCTGCGGCTGGCCGGCTTCGCGCTGGTGTGGCTGGCGCTGGCGGTGTTCACCTTGGACGGCATCCGGCACGTCCGGCGGGCTGCCGCGGCCCGGGCGGCTGAGCCGGCCCCGGCGACGAAATAGCTTCTGCCGGCAGCCAGGGTCCGGGGCGGCCAGAGCCGCTGGTGCTGATCAGGTCAGCGTGGCAGCAGGTAAACCATCATGGTTCTGAAGGGTTTAGATGGACCGGCGCAGCCACAGGGCCGCTCCGGTGAAGCCGCCTGCCGCGATCACGTCGCTGACCGTGCTGATCAGGCGGGAGGCGAGGGCGACGCCGAAGGCCAGGCCGGCCGCGGTGGCCGTGTCGCCGGGGAAGAGCGGGATCAGGCAGGCGACCAGGATGCCCTCGCGGACGCCGATGCCCGAGGGCAGGATGACGGCGAAGATGCTGACCACCATCGCGATCGACATCGCGCCGATCGCCAGGCCGATGCCCTTGGTGCCGGGGTCGGCGAGCGCGCCGATCAGCAGCCAGACGTGCAGGCCGAAGGAGATCCAGGCGAGCGCGGTCCAGGCGAAGGCGCGGCCGACGCCTGCGTAGCTCAGCGGCTTGGGCAGCGGCTCGGCGCGGACGAGCTTGAGGAACACGCCGATGAGCTTGTTGAGCACCGGCGGGTACGAGCAGACCAGGGCGATCGGCAGCAGCAGGGCCAGCGACCACAGCGCGACGCTGACGACGGCGTCACCGGAGTGGTTGGCGCGGAGTGCCGGGACGGCGAGGACGCCGGCCATCAGGCCGGAGGTGATGCCGAGGCCGACGACGATCAGGGAGGCGAGCAGCGAGCGGTCCCGGGGCAGGCCTGCCTTGCGGCCCAGCTCCGTCTGCATGACGTAGGCCCAGACGCTGCCAGGCACGTACTTGCCGAGCTGCGCGACGCACGAGATCTGCCCCGCGGCGATCACCGGGATCCGGTGACCCATCTCGCGGAGCATGCTCCGCCAGGCCATCATGTTGGCGACCGAGCCGACGACCGCAGCTCCGCAGGACAGCAGGATCGCCTGGAGTGACAGGGAACCGAAGGTGCTCTTCACCGCGTGCCACTGCCGGACAGTGGCATAGGCGACGGCGACCGCGACGACCACGATCACCAGGTAGCGCAGGACGGACAGCACCGGCTTGAACGTGACAGCCCAGTTACGGAGGGTGTTCAGAAGTCCCGTGGCAGGAGGAGCGGCTTGCTGAGTCTCGGCAATCACTAACTGCTCACCACTCACGGCACTACTTTCTGTCGGTCGGACCAGGGCCTCGCCTCATGGGCCCCATCTCTCGGGGCCTCATCTCACGGCCGGCAGCCACTGGAGACCACGACCGGGGAAACATCGCCAGATATCACTCTGACCGCGACGCACGCCCGCCGGGTGCTGCTGTGTCCGGCGTCACAGCGGCTGCTTTCAGCCGCTTCCGCCGGCCTCGCAACGCTACCAGGCCCAGCGCCATCTTGAACGGGTCAGCGAAGCTGATGCGCGTTGCGTGAGAAGCCCGGCGAAGCCGGACAGGTACCTCGATCGGCATGATTCCGGCAAGCTCCGCGGCGTACGACAACTCCGTCGTCACCAGGAAGCCGCCCTCGACCAGCGCCGGCTCGACCCGGCGGGCCCAGTCGCCGTCCAGCACGTACGTGCCCTGCGGGTCGCCGGTCTTGAGGCCGATCGCCAGCCGGCGCACCACGAGGTAGCCGAAGCTGATGAACGTCCGGAAGAAGGAACGGTCGACGGCCGACTCGGGGTGGGCCTTCGAGCCGATCAGCACCTTCTTCTCGCGGATGTCGACCTGCTCCGCGGCATCGAGCTCGTCGAAGCCGAACGGCAGATCGTCAGCGGTCAGGACGACCGTCTCGCCGGTCGAAGCGCGCACGCCGGTGCGGATGGCGTGGCCGAGGCCCTTCGGCGCGGTCAGGCAGACCAGCTGGACCGGGCCCTCCGGCCACGAGGCCCGCAAATCCGCGAGGACCTCGCGTGTCCGGTCCGTGGAGCCGTTCTCCACGATGATAATCTCCGACGGGATTCCGGCGAGACGGCCCGCGATCGCACCCAGCGTGTCCTTGATGACGCTTTCGCTGTTGTGTGCGCCAATGACGTAGCTGATGCGCGTTAACACTTCTTCTCCCTATGCGGCCCGTCCGGAGGCAAAGCCAACCGATACAGTATCGCGCCCGCCCGCCACCCTGCCCGGCCGCCCGCTGGCGAGCACGCCCAGGTGTGAGCGCCGTCGCGCGCGACACGCCGGCCGGGCACACATCGACACCCCATACCTGTAGACACCACTGTGGACGCCGTCTGGTTGCAGCCAGCCTCGTCTTTGGCCGTTTGACTCTTTCTGGCCGTTGCTGCCACAAAACCATGACTTTGTACCTGCGGCGGGGCGCCACACCCCAGCCGTCTACCTGGTGATCCCCGGCACGTCCGTGCTCAACGCCGACGCCAGGCCCTGGGCCGCCGCCCGGATCCGCTGGTTGACCGTCGACGCCGTCGTGACGAACTCCTGCAACGGCAGCGTCGTCGCGAGCACCACGACCTGGTCGGGCTCCGGCCCGTACGCGACGACGGTCGCGGCGCACGCGACGTCCCGCCGGTACTGCTCGACCTCGACGAACAGGCCGCGCCCGCCCTGCACCGACAGCTCGTACTCCAGCTTGTCGTGCTCGGTGATCGTCTTCGCGGTGTACCGGCGCATCCCGGACTCCCGCAGGTACCGGCCACGGGCCGGAGCCGACAGCGAGCTCAGCAGCGCCTTGCCCAGCGCGGTGGCGTGCGCCCCGTCGTCGAAGCCGACGATCAGGTCCTCCATGTGCGGCGAGCGCGCGCCCTCCGCCACCCCGGTGATCGCGACCCGGCCGTTGATGAACTGGCCGAGGAAGTGGCTGTGCCCCGTCCGGCCCGCCGCGCGGCGCAGCCCGTCCGCGACGTTGGCCGGGGCGCTGAACGCCTTCGTCATCTCCCGGTACCGGTCGGAGAAGTTGAGCCCGGCCACGAAGGTGCCGTTCTCCCGCCGGTGCAGATAGCCCTCATAGGACAGGGTGCGCACCAGGTGGTACACGGTGGCGAGGTTGAGCTCGCACCGCCGGGCGATCTGCTTGGGCGTCAGCCCCTTCTCGGTGTCGCCGACCGCCTCGATGATCCGGAAGGCCCGCGACACGCTGCGGATCAGGTCCGGCGGCGGCTCGCTGCCCGCCTCGCGGGACGGCTCCCGGTGGTAGCGCAGCGTCTCCCGGCCAGCTTCACGGGCCGGAAGGTGCTCGCCGGGCACCGTCAGCCCCTGCTGTCCTTCCCGCTGCTTGTCGCCAAGTTCCCTCACAACAACCTCCGCAGACGGCCTCCAGGGTGAGGTTCGCCACCCTCCACGATAGGGAACAAAAGACCCGCGGGGAACACCCAGTCCCCGCTCCCATCACCACTATCTATTAACGGGGCTGCTACGCAGTGCGATGCGGGCCACAGCGCAACAGGACACGCCTGCCTAGTGTCAATCTGGTGACAACGCGATGGGGACCGGCCGCTACCGGGGCTGTTTCGACCACTGTGGCCTCAGTGATCCCGGTTTTCTTCGTGGGTGCCCTCGCGGTACAGCTCGCCGCAGAGCTGCACTTCGACCCGGCAGGGCTCGGCGTCATCGTCGCCACGTACTTCGGCGGCAGCGCGCTCGCCTCCATCCCGGCCGGTGCCCTGGTCGAACGGTTCGGGGCTGCCTTCGCCAGCCGGCTCGCGATCGTGATCGCCGGCAGCTCGATGCTCGCCGTGGCCCTGTTCGCCCGCTCGTACTGGCACATGCTCGCCCTCCTGCTCTTCGCCAGCCTGGCCAACTCGATCGGGCAGCTCGCGGCGAACACTGCGCTGGCGCAGCGGGTACCGAAACGGCGGCAGGGGCTCGTCTTCGGCCTCAAGCAGTGCGCCGTGCCGATGTCCACGCTGCTGGCCGGGGCTGCCGTGCCTCTCTTCGCGCTCACGGTCGGCTGGCGCTGGGCCTGGGGTGCGGCAGGGCTGCTCGCGTTGTCCGCGTGGTTCCTGGTGCAGCCTTCCGAGCCGGTGACCCCGGCCCCGCCGCGTTCCCGGGCGGCGACCGTGCCGCTCGTCGTGATCGGGGTGGCGGCGATGCTGGCCGCCGGGCCGTGCAACGCACTGAGCACGTTCCTCGTCTCGTCCAGTGTGGACCAGGGCATCGACCCGGCAGCCGCAGGACTCACGCTCACCGCAGGCAGCGCGTTGTGCATGACCTCGCGCGTTTTCCTCGGCTGGCTCGCCGACCGGCGGTCCTCGGCAGGTGGCGGGCGGCCGATCTTCCTGCTCGCCGGGATGCTCGCGATCGGCTCCGCCGGCATGGCACTGCTGTCCGTGCGGGGCTGGCTGCCGCTCGCCGCCGGCGCGCTGCTCGGCTTCGGCCTCGGCTGGGCCTGGCCCGGCCTGATGAACCTGGCCGTCGTGCAGCTCAACCCCGACTCACCAGCCTCGGCCACCGCCATCACGCAGATGGGCATCTACGCCGGGGCCTTCGTCGGGCCGGTCGTGCTCGGTACCGTCGCCGCGGCCACCTCGTACCGGGTCGCGTGGATCGTCGCGGCCTGCTCGATGGGGCTGGCCGCCTGCGGGATGCTCCTCGGGTACCGGATGCTCCGTAAACGTGGGACCCCTGAAGTCGCTATAGCGACTTCAGGGGTCCCACGTTAAGAGCTTCTCTAACCCATCCGGGCGATCACGAAGTCACACATCGATTCCAGCGCGGCCCTGGCCGGCACGTCCGGCAGCGTGGCCAGCAGGGCACGAGCCTGGGTCGCGTACTCGTCGAGCGTGGCCCGCGCCTGCGCCATCGCCTGCGAGGAACGCAGCAGGCCCAGCGCCTCGGCGTGCTCGGCGTCGTCGGTCAGCGCGCCCTTGCCGAGCAGGTCGCGCAGCCGCGACGGCGGGCCGTCCAGCGCGTACAGCACCGGCAGGGTGGCGATGCCCTCCCGCAGGTCGGTGCCGGGCACCTTGCCCGAATACTCCGACTCGGACGCGATGTCCAGCAGGTCGTCGGAGAGCTGGAAGGCCACCCCGAACACCTCGCCGAACTCGGTGATCGTCTCGACCACCTTCTGCTCGGCCCCGCCGAACATGGCACCGAACCTGGCGCAGGTCGCGATCAGCGAACCGGTCTTGTCCCCGAGCACCTCGAGGTAGTGCTGCACCGGGTCGGCACCCTCGCGGGGGCCGGTCGTCTCCCGGATCTGCCCCTGCACCAGCCGGGCGAAGGTCTCCGCCTGGATCCGGACAGCCTCGACACCCAGCCCGGCCGAGATCGACGCCGCCCTGGCGAACAGGTAGTCGCCGGTCAGGATGGCCACCGTGTTCGTCCACCGGGAGTTCGCGCTGGGCGCGCCCCGGCGGACGAGCGCCTCGTCCATCACGTCGTCGTGGTACAGCGTCGCCAGGTGGGTCAGCTCCAGCACCACGGCACTGGGCACCACCAGCGGAGCCTCCGGGTCGCCGAAGTGCGCGGCGAGCAGGGTCAGCATCGGCCGCACCCGCTTGCCGCCCGCCTCCACCAGGTGGCGGGCGGCCTCGGTCACGAAGGGGTCGGCGCTGGCAACCGCTGACCGGAGCTCGCCCTCGACGGCTTCCAGACCGGCCAGCACGGCCGTCTCCAGCGCCTCGTCGGCGAACTCCAGCCCGATAGCACTGGTCAGGCTCTGCGTCGTCACCACGCCCCCCACGATGCCATACCCCCGTTTATCTCAGGAACGCGCCCGCGTCGTTCACGAGCTCCAGCGCCTGGTTGGGCGCGACGCCGAGAACCAGCGTCATCGCCACCCCCACGAAGAGCGCCGCAGCGGTGAACGCGCCGGGTACCGACACCGTCGGGGTGTCGTCGCCCGGAACCGACAGCCACATGAGCACGACGACCCGCAGGTACGGGAACGCCAGGATCATGCTGCTCAGCACACCGATGATCACCAGCCACGTCATGTTCCCGCCGACCGCGGCGGCGAACACGCCGAACTTCGCGGTGAAACCGCTGGTCAGCGGGATACCGGCGAAGGCGAGCATCAGGAACGTGAACAGCGAGGCGAACACCGGCGAGCGGCGGCCCAGCCCGGCCCAGCGGGCCAGATGGGTGGCCTCGCCGTCCGAGTCGCGGACCAGCATCACGATCGCGAAGGCGGCCAGCACGGTGAAGCCGTAGGCCACCAGGTAGAACATCGTGTACTTGAGCCCGTCGCGGTTCATCGACAGCGTGCCGGTCAGCAGGTAGCCGGCGTTCGCGACCGAGGAGTAGGCCAGCAGCCGCTTGATGTCGGTCTGCGTCACGGCCAGCACCGCGCCCACGATCATCGTCGCCGCCGCGATCACCCCGAGGGTCGGCCGGAAGTCCCAGCTCGACCGCTCGAAGGCCACGTACAGCACCCGCAGCAGCCCGCCGAAGGCCGCGACCTTCGTGCACGCGGCCATGAACGCGGTGATCGGGGTCGGCGCGCCCTGGTACACGTCGGGCGTCCACACGTGGAACGGCACGGCGGCGACCTTGAACAGCAGGCCGATCGCCAGCATCGCCAGGCCGATCAGGAGCAGCGTCTTGCTGTTCGACGAGCCGAGCACCGCCTCGTTGATGCCCCGGAAGTCCACCTTGCCCGCGTAGCCGTAGATCATGGCCACGCCGTACAGGAAGAACGCCGAGGCGAACGCGCCGAGCAGGAAGTACTTCACGGCCGCTTCCTGGCTGAGCAGACGACGGCGGCGGGCCAGCGCGCACAGCAGGTACAGCGGGAGGGAGAAGACCTCCAGCGCCACGAACATGGTCAGCAGGTCATTCGCCGAGCAGAACAGCATCATGCCGGCCAGGGCGAACAGCATCATCGGGTACACCTCGGTGACACCCGGCTTGCGCATCTGCTTGCGGTCGGCCTCGGAGCCAGCGACCACCGCGGCCTGGGCCACGAACGCGCCACCCGGCTCCAGCCGCCGCTCGGCGACCAGGAACAGGGCGACGATGCCCAGCACGACGATCGAACCCTGGAGGAACAGCCCCGGGCCGTCGATCACCACGGCCGAACCGGCCGTCACCACGTGCTCCTTGCGGTTGGCCAGCGCGACCACGAAACCGCCGGAGGCCAGCAGGGCGACGAGGGACAGCGGCACCTGCACGTGGTACCGCCACTCCCGCGGCACCAGCGCGTCCACCAGCACCCCGGCGCAGGCCGCGCCGAAGAGCACCAGCATCGGGGCCAGCGCGAGGTAGTCGATCGCCGGCAGCTTGAAGGTCACTTCTT
Organism: Longispora albida DSM 44784; assembly: GCF_000379825.1. Taxonomy (GTDB): domain Bacteria; phylum Actinomycetota; class Actinomycetes; order Mycobacteriales; family Micromonosporaceae; genus Longispora; species Longispora albida. The sequence goes on along the minus strand of NZ_KB903813.1, from coordinate 345,153 downwards.
TGCCTCCGATTTCGGAGCCGGGTCGCTCACCCCGAGGTCCTGGGTGAACGTGGCCTGCACAGCCGGGTTGATCACGTCGAGCACCGGCTTCGGGTAGAACCCGAGGAACAGGATCAGCCCGATCAGCGGGGCCACCACGGCGAGCTCACGGACGCTGAGGTCCTTCTTCATCGCCGGCACCTCGTTCAGTGCCGGGTTGAGAGTGCCCTGCATCGTCCGCTGGTACATCCACAGCACGTACGCGGCGGCGAGGACGATGCCCAGCGTCGCGATCACGGCGACCGTCTTGTTCACCGCGAACACGCCCAGCAGCACCAGGAACTCGCTGACGAACGGCGAGGTACCCGGCAGCGCCAGCGAGGCCATCCCCGCGATGAAGAACACGCCGGACAGCCACGGCACGAGCTTGCCAGCCCCGCCGAAGTCCTTGATGGACGCGCTGCCCCGCCGGGCGACCAGGAAACCGACCACCAGGAACAGCAGGCCGGTCGCGAGGCCGTGGTTGAGCATGTACAGCACGGCACCACTGCCGGCCTGGGTGGTGAACGCGAAGATGCCGATCCCGATGAACCCGAAGTGGGCGATCGAGGTGTAGGACACCAGCCGCTTGAGGTCGTTCTGCCCCACGGCCAGCAGCGCGCCGTAGATGATCCCGACCAGGGCCAGCGCGATCGCCAGCGGAGCGAAGTACTTCGAGGCGTTCGGGAAGAGCGACAGGCAGTACCGCAGGATGCCGAACGTCCCGACCTTGTCCATCACCGCGACCAGCAGGGCTGCGGCCGGAGCCGGAGCGGCGCTGCCGGCGTCGGGCAGCCAGGTGTGGAACGGGAAGAACGGCGCCTTGATCGCGAAGGCCACGAAGAACCCGAGGAACATCCAGCGCTCTGCCCAGGTGGTGAACTCCGCCTCGACCAGCGTGTGCCAGTCGAACGTGTTCCCGCCCAGCACCCACAGCCCGATCACGGCCGCCAGCATGAACAGGCCGCCGACCAGGGAGTAGAGGAAGAACTTCACGGCGGCGTACTGGCGGCGCTGGTGGCTGCCGTACGAGCCGATCAGGAAGTACATCGGGACGAGCATCGCCTCGAAGAACACGTAGAACAGCAGCACGTCGCTCGCGGCGAAGACGCCGATCATCATGCCCTGCAGGGCGAGGAGCAGTGCGAAGTACGCCGGGACGCTCCGGTTGCCGTCGAGGGCCTCGACCGTCTTCCAGCTCGCCACCACGATCAGCGGGACGAGCAGGCCGATCAGGGCCACCATCACCAGCGCGATGCCGTCCACCTCGAACGTGAACCGCACACCCCACTGCGGGATCCACGGATAGTCGTCCTTGAGCTGGAACCGGTCGCCACCGGCCTTGAAGGCCAGCCACGCGCCCACTGTCAGCGCGAAGACCACCAGCGTCCACACCAGCGCGAACCGCTTGGCGAGCTCGCCAGCGCTGCGCGGGAAGAACGCCAGGATCAGCGCGCCGAGCAGCGGCAGCGTGACCAGCAGAGTCAGGAACGGGAACTTGCTCATCCGAGCGTCACCGCCATCAGCGCGGCTACCACGAGCAGCGCACCTCCCAGCATCGACAGGGCGTACGAGCGGACGTAGCCGGTCTGTGCGCGGCGGAGCCGGCCGGAGCCGCCCCCGACCATCGCGGCCAGCCCGTTGACCACGCCGTCGATGCCCCGGTTGTCAAGGAACACCAGCGCCCGGGTCAGGTACCTGCCCGGCAGCTCGAAGACAAGTTCGTTGAACGTGTCGGCGTACAGGTTGTTGCGCGCGGCGGTGACCACCGGCCCGGCTGGCTGCTCCTCAAGAGCGGTGCCCTTGCGGAACAGCAGCACACCGGCTGCGAGGCCGAGGGCGACCACGGCCATCGTCATGCCGGTGACCGTCCAGTGCCCGAGCCTGCCGTGCTCCTCGGCGTGCTTACCGAGCACCGGGGTGAGCCAGTCGACCACCGAGGTGGACATCAGGAAACCGGAAGCCACGGAGCCGACCGCCAGCAGCACCAGCGGCACGGTCATCACGGCCGGGGACTCGTGCGGGTGCTGGCCGTCCGTCCACCGCTTGGGGCCGTGGAAGGTCAGCACGAACAGCCGCGTCATGTAGAACGCGGTCAGCCCGGCACCGAGGAGCGCCGCCCCGCCGAACAGCCAGCCCGTCCACCCGGGACGGTTGAAGGCGGCGAGGATGATCGGGTCCTTGGTGAAGAAGCCGGACAGCGGCGGCAGGCCGATGATCGCGACGTACCCGAGCCCGAACGTGATCCACGTGATCTTCATGTACTTCCACAGCCCGCCGAACCGGCGGATGTCCACCTGGTCCTGCATGCCGTGCATCACGGAACCCGCGCCGAGGAACATGCCGGCCTTGAAGAAGCCGTGCGCGAGCAGGTGGATGATGGCCAGCGCGTACGCGGCCCCGCCCAGCCCGACGCCCAGGAACATGTAGCCGATCTGGGACACCGTCGAGTACGCGAGCACCCGCTTGATGTCGTCCTTCGCGCAGCCGATGACGCACCCGATCAGCAGCGTCAGCGCCCCGATGCTCACCACGACCGTCTGGAGCGTGGCGTTGGCGGAGAAGACGGCGTTGGAGCGGGCGATCAGGTACACGCCGGCCGTGACCATCGTGGCCGCGTGGATGAGGGCCGACACGGGAGTCGGGCCCTCCATCGCGTCCGGGAGCCAGGCCTGGAGCGGGAACTGGCCGGACTTGCCGCACGCGCCCAGCAGGAGCAGCAGCCCCATCACCAGGACGGTGCCCTGGGTGAGCTGGTTGACCCCGTTGAACACGTCGTCGTAGTTGACCGAGCCGAGCTGCGCGAACATCAGGAACATCGCGATCGCGAAGCCGGCGTCGCCGACCCGGTTCATCAGGAAGGCCTTCTTGCCGGCCGTGGCCGCCGAAGGCTTGTCGAAGAAGAACGAGATCAGCAGGTACGAGGCGAGACCGACGCCTTCCCAGCCGAAGTACAGCATCACGTAGTTGTTGCCCAGGACCAGCAGCAACATCGCGGCGATGAACAGGTTGAAGAACGCGAAGAACCGCCGGCGGCCCGGGTCGTGGGCCATGTACCCGACGGCGTAGATGTGGATCAGCGAGCCGACGCCCGTGATCAGCAGCACGAACACCGCAGAGAGCGGGTCGAGCAGCAGGCCGAAGTCCACCTTGAGCGACCCGACCGGCATGAAGCTGAACAGGTCGACCTCGGCGCTGCGGTTACCCGACAGGCCCTTGAGCTGGAAGAAGTACACCAGGCCCAGGACGAAGGTCGCGACGACGCTGGCGACACCGAGCAGGTGTCCCCACTTGTCGGCCCGCCTGCCCAGCAGGAACAGGACGGCCGCGCTGGCCAGCGGGATCGCGAAGAGCAACCAGATGCTCGACAGCGTCCCGCTGGCAGCCGCGTACTCGACCGCCGCGGAGTACTGAATGTTGTCCACCGGTACCTCTTAGTACTTCAGCAGGTTGGCGTCGTCGACCGAGGCCGAGCGGCGGGTCCGGAAGATCGACATGATGATGGCCAGGCCGATGACGACCTCGGCCGCAGCGACCACCATGACGAAGAACGCCATGATCTGCCCATCGAGCGAGCCGTTCATCCGGCTGAACGTGATCAGCGCGAGGTTGGCGGCGTTCAGCATGAGCTCGATGCACATGAACACGACGATCGCGTTCCGCCGGATCAGCACGCCCACGGCGCCGATCGTGAACAGCGCGGCGGACAGCACGATGTAGTAGCTCGGGTCCATTACTTCTCCGTCCCCTTCGGCGCGGCCTCGGCCTCGGTGAGTTCACGGGTCGGGACCAGCGCGGAGAGGCTGCGGCCTGCGACCGTGCGGTCGGGCAGCAGCCCGGGGGCCGCCACCGAGTTCGTCGCGGCGAACACGCCGGGGCCAGGCTTCGGCGCCGGGTAGTTGCCGGGCGCGAACCTGGCCCGCATCATCTCGAGCTGGGTGACCTTCTCCGCCTTCACCTTCTCCACGTGGGCCAGCAGCATCGCGCCGACCGCCGCGGTGATCAGCAGGGCGCTGGTCACCTCGAAGGCGAAGACGTACTTGGTGAACAGGTCCCTGGCGATGCCCTGCGTGTTGCCAGCGGCGTTGGCCTCGTCGAGACCGACAGAGGTCATCGAGCCCACCGCCCGGCCGAGGCCGGTGCACAGCAGGCCGGCGAAGCCGATGCCGAGCAGCAGGGCGACCGTGCGCTGGCCGCGCAGGGTCTCGATCAGCGAGTCCGAGGCGTCCCGGCCGATCAGCATCAGCACGAACAGGAACAGCATCATGATCGCGCCGGTGTAGACGATGATCTGCACCATGCCGATGAACGGCCCGGCCTGCAGGATGTAGAACACGCCGAGCGAGAGCATGGTCAGCACCAGGAACAGCGCCGAGTGCACGGCGTTGCGCGCCCACACCATGCCGATCGCGCCGATCAGCGCGATCGGGGCCAGGATGTAGAAGGTGGCCGCCTCACCGGTGGTCACCTCGCCAGCCAGGGCCAGAACAGTGCTCATGCCGTACCTCCCGGCTTGACCCGCTCGGCCCCGGCACTCGTACCGGGGTTGGTGAGCGCGCCAACGTAGTAGTCCTTCTCGGTCTCGCCGAGCCGCATCGGGTGCGGGGGCTGCTCCATGCCGGGCAGCAGCGGGGCGAGGAGCTGTTCCTTCGTGAAGATCAGGTCCTGCCGGGAGTCGGCGGCCAGCTCGTACTCGTTGCTCATGGTGAGCGAGCGGGTCGGGCAGGCCTCGATGCACAGTCCGCAGAAGATGCACCGCGCGTAGTTGATCTGGTAGACGCCGGCGTACCGCTCACCGGGCGAGTACCGCTCGGCGTCGGTGTTGTCCGCGCCCTCCACGTAGATGGCGTCCGCCGGGCAGGCCCACGCGCACAGCTCGCAGCCGACGCACTTCTCCAGCCCGTCCGGGTGCCGGTTGAGGATGTGGCGGCCGTGGTAGCGGGGCGCCGTCGGCTTGCGGTACTCCGGGTACTCCTCGGTCACCACTCGCTTGAACATGTGCGCGAAGGTGACGCCGAAACCCTTCACTGATTCCAACATCGGGTCACTCTCCCTGTTCCGGAGTGGCGGACGGGGCAGCGGCGGCGTGCTCGATCCGCTTGGTACGCGGGCTCGGTGGCACGACGAGGTCCATCGGCGGGATCGGGAAGCTTCCCTCTGGCAGCTTCTCCGGCGCGATGCTGGCCGGCTCGACCTGCTTCTTGGCCGGCCAGAACATGATGATCCCGACGAGGAGGACAGCGAAGCCGCCGTAGATGGCGTACCGCACGGTGTTGTCCGCGTTCGCAGCGACCCGGACGCCCGCGACGAGCAGGATCCAGACCAGGTTGATCGGGACGAGCACCTTCCAGCCGAACCGCATGAACTGGTCGTACCGGAGCCGGGGCAGCGTGCCACGGAGCCAGACGAACACGAACAGCAGGATCAGCACCTTGACCGTGAACCACAGCAGCGGCCACCAGCCCTCGTTGGCACCGGCCCACCAGGTGGTGATCGGCGCCGGGGCGCGCCAGCCGCCGAGGAACAGCGTGGTGCACAGCGCGGAGACGGTGACCATGTTGATGTACTCGGCGAGGAAGAACAGCGCGAACTTCAGCGAGGAGTACTCGGTGTGGAAGCCACCGACCAGCTCCGACTCGGCCTCCGGGAGGTCGAACGGCGCCCGGTTGGTCTCACCGACGGCGGAGATGAAGTAGATCAGGAAGCTGGGCAGCAGCATCAGGAAGTACCAGCCCGGCAGGGTCACCGTGCTGCCGAAGATCTCCTGCTGGCTGCCGTTGGCCTGGGCGGCGACGATCTCGCTGGTCGACATCGAGCCGGCCGTCATGAACACGGCCACGATGGACAGCCCCATCGCGACCTCGTACGAGATCATCTGCGCGGCCGACCGCAGGCCGCCGAGCAGCGGGTAGGTCGAGCCGGAGGCCCAGCCACCGAGCACGATGCCGTAGATACCGAGGCCGCCGCAGGCCAGCACCAGCAGCACGGCGACCGGCAGGTCGGTGAGCTGGAGCGGGGTGCGCTCGCCGAAGATGCTCACCATCCCGCCGAGCGGCATGATCGAGAACGCGGTGAAGGCGCACACCGTCGAGATGACCGGGGCGATGAAGAACACCGCCTTGTCGGCCAGCTTCGGCATGATGTCCTCTTTGAAGGCCAGCTTGAGGCCGTCGGCGAGGGACTGGAGCAGGCCGATCGGGCCGACCCGGTTGGGGCCGGGCCGGTGCTGCATCCGGCCGACGACCTTGCGCTCGTACCAGATCGTGAAGAGCGTCATCACGACCAGGAAGGCGAAGATCCCGACCACCTTGATCAGGATGATCCACCACACGTCGTGGCCGAAGTCTTCGAGCTTCGGGCTCTCTGCGAGGTTCACTCAGACCCTCCGGCGCTGATGTTGACCACATCCCCGGCGATCGTGCCCAGCGTGCGGTGCACTGTGGAGCCGGGTGAGTTCGTGGGCAGCCAGACCACGTGGTCGGGCATGTCGGTGACTTCCAGCGGCAGGGTGAGCGCGCCGGTCGCGGTACCGACCGTCACCCGGTCGGTCGCGCCGATCGTGGCAGCCGTGGCCGCGGACAGCCGGGCGACCGGGGTGCGGGCCGTGCCACCCAGGTACTCGTCACCGTCCAGCATGGAGCCCAGGTCGACGAGCTGACGCCAGCTGGCGAGGACCGCCTGGCCCCGGCCGGGCGACAGCGGCTCCTCGATCTGGTAGCCCGGGGCCGAGGGGCGGTGCGTGACGGCCGGCAGCTGGCCCAGCTCGCGGCGCAGCGCCACCACGTCGCCGCCCAGGCTCACGCCCAGCTCGGCGGCGATGGCGCCCAGGACGCGGGCGTCGGGCATCGTGCCGGGGTTGAGCACCTGCTCGAAGGTCCGGACCCGGCCCTCCCAGTTCAGGAAGGACCCGGCCTTCTCTGCCGTGGCCGCGACGGGGAAGACCACGTCGGCCCGCCGGGACACCGCGCTCATCCGCAGCTCCAGCGAGACGACGAACCCGGCGTTGTCCAGCGCGGCCTCTGCCGCCCGTACGTCGGCCAGGTCAGCCGGGTCGACGCCACCGATCACCAGGGCCTCGATCTCGCCACTCGCGGCAGCCGCCAGGATCCCGGCCGTGTCGCGGCCCGGCGTGGACGGCAGCCCCTCGACTCCCCAGCGCGAGGCCAGGTCGGCGCGGGCCGACAGGTCGTCGACGCTGCGGCCACCGGGCAGCAGGTTCGGCAGGCAGCCGGCGTCGATCGCGCCACGGTCGCCGGCCCGGCGCGGTACCCAGGCCAGCTTGCACCCGGTCGCCTCGGCCAGAGCCGCAGCGGCGCTCAGCGCGCCCGGCACGGTCGCCAGGCGCTCGCCGACGAGCAGGATCGCGCCCTCCTGGCGGAGAGCCCCGCGCGCAGCCTCGGCCTCGGCGAGCAGGATCGGCTCGGCACCGATCAGCGCGTCGAGGACCTCGCCCTCGGTACCGGGAGCCGCCGGGATCAGCGTGCCGCCGGTCTTGGTGACGACGCCGGTCGTGAACGGCTGGACGGCGTACACCTTGAGGTTGTTCTTGGCACTGGCCTTGCGCAGGCGCAGGAAGAGGATGGGGCACTCTTCCTCGGGCTCGAGGCCAGCGATGACGACCGCCGGAGCGGTGTCGATGTCGGAGTAGGTGACCCCGCCCTCCGCCGCGACGGACGCGGCGAGGAACTGAGCCTCCTCCTCCGAGTGCGGCCGGGAGCGGAAGTCGATGTCGTTGGTGTGCAGGGCGACCCGGGCGAACTTCGCGTAGGCGTAGGCGTCCTCGACGGTCAGCCTGCCACCGGTCAGCACACCGGTCTTCTTGCCCCGCAGGCCCTCAGCCGCGACCCGCAGCGCCTCCGACCAGGAGGCCTTGCGGAACTCGCCGGTCTCCTTGCTGCGGACCAGCGGGTCGGTGAGCCGGTCGAAGGCTGTCACGTACTGGAAGCCCCACCGGCCCTTGTCGCAGTTCCACTCCTCGTTGACCTGCGGGTCGTCACCGGCCAGCCGCCGCATCACCTTGTTGCGGCGGGAGTCGGTCCGCATGTCACAGCCCGCTGCGCAGTGCTCGCAGGCGCTCGGCGTCGACACCAGGTCGAACGGCCGGGCCCGGAACCGGTACTGCGCACCGGTCAGCGCGCCCACCGGGCAGATCTGCACGGTGTTGCCGGAGAAGTAGGAGTTGAACGGCTCGCCCTCGGCGGTACCGATCTGCTCGGCGGCCCCCCGCTCCATCAGGTCGATGAACGGGTCACCGGCGATCTCCTCGGAGAACCGGGTGCACCGCTGGCACAGGATGCAGCGCTCGCGGTCGAGCAGCACCTGCGAGGAGATCGGCAGCGGCTTGCGGAACTCCCGCTTGACCTCGTGGAACCTGGCCTCGGTCCGGCCTGACGACATCGCCTGGTTCTGCAGGGGGCACTCGCCGCCCTTGTCGCACACCGGGCAGTCGAGCGGGTGGTTCAGCAGCAGGAACTCCATGATCCCCGCCTGGGCCTTCTCGGCGACCGGCGAGGTGTGCTGCGTCTTGACGACCATGCCCTCGGCCACGGTCTGGGTACACGAGGCGACCGGCTTGCGCTGGCCCTCCACGTCGACCAGGCACTGGCGGCAGGCACCGGCCGGCTCCAGCAGCGGGTGGTCACAGAACCTCGGGATCTCGATCCCGAGCTGCTCGGCGGCCCGGATGACCAGCGTCCCCTTCGGAACACTGACCTCGATACCGTCGATCGTGAGAGTGACTTTATCCGTCATGACTAGTGCGCCCCCACCAGCTCGGGCTTGAGCATCGGGGCCTTGCGGCCCTCGATGTAGTCGAGGTAGTCCTGCTCGAACCACTTGATCGAGGACGTGACCGAGCTGGTCGCGCCGTCGCCCAGGCCACAGAACGACCGGCCCAGCAGGTTGTCGCAGGCGTCCAGCAGCGTGTCGAGGTCGGCCTTGACGCCCTGGCCGGCCAGGATCCGGTGCAGGACCTGGATCATCCAGTAGTTGCCCTCACGGCACGGCGTGCACTTGCCGCACGACTCGTGCGCGTAGAACTTGATCCAGCGGTACGTGGCGTAGACCGGGCAGTCCTGCTGGGAGAAGAGCTGCGTGGCCGTCGTGCCGAGCATCGAGCCCGCCGCGCCCACACCCTCGAAGTCCAGCGGCATGTCCAGGTGCTCGTGGGTCAGCAGCGGGGTCGAGGAGCCACCCGGCGTCCAGAACCTCAGCTCGTGGCCGTCCTGCATGCCGCCGGCCAGCTCGATCAGCTCGCGGAGGGTGATGCCCATGCCGCACTCGTACTGACCGGGGTTCTTGATCCGGCCGGACAGCGAGTAGATCATCGGCCCGGAGGACTTCTCCGTGCCCATGCTCTTCCACCAGTCGGCCCCGCCGAGCACGATGTACGGCACGCTCGCGATGGTGCCCACGTTGTTGATGACCGTGGGCTGCGAGTAGAGGCCGTGGGTCGCGGGGAAGGGCGGGCGCAGCCGGGGCTGCCCGCGGAACCCTTCGAGCGAGTCCAGCAGAGCCGTTTCCTCACCACAGATGTAGGCGCCGGCTCCAGAATGGACAACCAGATCCAGGTTGTACCCGGAACCGAGGATGTTCCGCCCCAGGTAGCCACGGCTGTAGGCCTCGTTCACGGCCGCGCGCAGCCGGCGCGCCGCCTGAACAGCCTCACCGCGGATGTAGATGAACGCGTGGCTGGCCCGGATCGCGAACGAGGCGATGATGACGCCCTCGATCAGCGAGTGCGGGTCGTGCGTCATGAGCGGGAGGTCCTTGCAGGTACCCGGCTCGCCCTCGTCGGCGTTGACCACGAGGTAGTGCGGCTTGCCGTCGTTCTGCGGGATGAAGCCCCACTTCATGCCGGTGGGGAAGCCCGCGCCACCCCGCCCGCGCAGGCCGGAGTCCTTGACCAGCTGGATCAGGTCGTCCGGGTGGGCCTTGAGCGCCTTGCGCAGCGCGGCGTAGCCGTCGAGCCGCTCGTAGGTCGCGAGCTTCCACGCGTCCGGCGACAGCCAGCGCTTGGTCAGCACCGGGGTGAGCTTGTGGATGGGGCCGCTCATGCGGTTGCCTCCTTCCGGGCGATCGGGGTGTTCGGGTCGAAGCCCGGGACCGCTACGCCGTTGTCGGCAGCCAGGCGCGCCCCGGCGAGAGTCGGGTCACCGGCCACGCCCTCGGCGACCGCACCCGGCCGCTCGTCGGGGAACCCGGCCAGCTGGAGCTGCACCTCGCGGAACGAGCACAGCCGCGGCGCGCGGGACGGCACCGGGGTCTGCCCGTCCTGGAGCTGCTTGACGATCTGGAGGGCGTCGGTGGCCTGCGTACCGTCGAAGAAGTCGTAGTTGACCGTCATGACCGGCGCGTAGTCACACGCTGCGAGGCACTCGGCGTGCTCCAGCGTGATCCTGCCGTCGGCCGTGGTCTCCTCGTGCCCGACGCCGAGGTACTCGCTGAGCGCCTCGTACGCCTTCTGCCCGCCCATCCGGTCGCACATCGTGTTCGTGCACACCGACACCAGCCACTCGCCGGTCGGCCGGCGCTTGTACATGGTGTAGAACGTCGCGACCGCGTTGACCTGGGCCTTCGTGATCCCGAGCTGCTCGGCGCAGAAGGCGATGCCCTCCGGCGTCACATACCCGTCCTCAGCCTGCACCAGGTGCAGCAGCGGGAGCAGCGCCGAGCGGGAGTGCCCCTCGGGGTACCGGGAGATGATCTCCTTCGCCCGGTTGTAGGTCTCTTCGCTGAATGCCATTACCTGTCACACCCACCCATCACGGGGTCGAGAGAAGCGCCGCCCGCGATCACGTCGGCCAGCAGGCCACCTTCGGCCATCGCCGGGATCGCCTGGAGGTTCACGAAGCTCGGCTCGCGGAAGTGCACCCGCATCGGCCGCGTGCCGCCGTCGGAGACCGCGTGCACGCCGAGCGTGCCGCGCGGGGCCTCGATCTCGGTGAACACCTGGCCCGGCGGGACCCGGAAGCCCTCGGTGACCAGCTTGAAGTGGTGGATCAGCGACTCCATCGACTGACCCATGATCTTCGCGACGTGCTCCAGCGAGTTGCCCAGGCCGTCGGTGCCGAGCGCGAGCTGGGCCGGCCAGGCGATCTTGCGGTCCGCGATCATGATCGGGCCGGGCTCGAGCCGCTCCAGCGCCTGCTCGATGATCTTCAGGCTCTCGCGCATCTCCGCCAGCCGGACCTGGTACCGGCCCCAGACGTCGCCGTCCGGGTGGGTCGGGACGTCGAAGTCGTACGTCTCGTACCCGCAGTACGGCTGGGTCTTGCGCAGGTCCCACGGCAGGCCGGCACTGCGCAGCACCGGGCCGGTGATGCCGAGCGCGAGGCAGCCGGTGACGTTGAGGTAGGCAACGCCCTGGGTACGCGACTGCCAGATCGGGGAGCCCGACAGCAGGTCCTCGTACATGTCGATCCGGTCGGGCATCCAGCCGAGGAATTCCCTGATCTTCGCGATCGCCTCGTCCGGCACGTCCTGGGCGAGGCCGCCCGGCCGGACGTACGCCATGTTCATCCGCAGGCCGGAGCACATCTCGAAGATGTCCAGGATGTACTCACGCTCGCGGAACCCGTAGATCATCATGGACAGCGCGCCGAGCTCCATGCCCGTCGTCGCCAGCCACACCAGGTGCGAGGAGATCCGGTTCAGCTCCATCATGAGCACCCGGATCGTGTTCGCCCGCTCCGTGATCTGGTCCTCGATGCCCAGCAGCTTCTCGACGGCCAGGCAGTAGCCGGTCTCGTTGAAGATCGGCGCGAGGTAGTCCATCCGGGTGACGAACGTGGTGCCCTGCGTCCACGTCCGGTACTCGAGGTTCTTCTCGATCCCGGTGTGCAGGTAGCCGATGACCGTCCGCGCCTCGCGGACCGTCTCGCCCTCCAGCTCCAGGACCAGGCGGAGCACGCCGTGCGTCGACGGGTGCTGCGGGCCCATGTTGACGACGATCTTCTCGTCGTGGATCGGGTCGTCGCCGCCGAGCACCGCGTCCCAGTCGCCGCCGGTGACGGTGAAGACCCGGCCCTCGGTCGTCTCGCGCGCCTGTGCGTAGGTGTCGGTCACTTGTACGCCCTCCGCTGGTCTGGTGGGGGAATCTCGGCGCCGCCCTTGTACTCGACCGGCACGCCGCCCAGCGGGTAGTCCTTCCGCTGCGGGAAGCCCTCCCAGTCGTCCGGCATGAGGATCCGGGTCAGTGCGGGGTGGCCGTCGAAGACGATGCCGAACATGTCGAAGGTCTCCCGCTCCTGCCAGTCGGCGGTCGGGTAGACCTGGGTGACGCTCGGCAGGTGCGGGTTCTCCGCTGTCACCGAGCACTCCAGCCGGATCCGGCGGCGGTAGGTCATCGACGTCAGGTGGTAGACGGCGTGCAGGCGGCGCGGGTCGTCGGCCGAGCCCAGGTAGTCCACACCGGACACCGAGGAGCACATCTCGAACCGCAGCGCCTCGTGGTCCCGCAGCACCTGGCAGACCTCGGCGATCCGGGCCGGCTTGATGTGCAGGGTCAGCTCGCCCCGGTCCACGACGACCATCTCGATCGCGTCGGCGAACTCCGGGTACGCCTCTTCGAGCGCGTCCGTGACCTCGTCGAAGTACCCGCCGTAGGGCTTCGGGCTCGCGACCAGGGCCGGGCGGCGGCGGACGAGGCCACCGTAGCCGGAGACGTCACCGGTACCGGAGACGCCGAACATGCCCTGCTGCTTGCCGGAAGTGCCAAGCTCTGGATTGCTCACAGCCCGGCCCTCTCCTTCATCCAGTTCTCGATCCGGAGCTGCTCTTCGGTGCCCTGCTCCACTGCCTCGGTCCACTGGCGCTTCTTGGCCTTGTTGAACCGGTAGCTCGACGGCATGGAACCCGGCTTGACGAGCGGGGCGGGCTGCTCGGCCAGGATCAGCCGCCGCTTCTCACCGAGCGGCTCGTGCATGACCTTCTCGTGCAGCTTGAGGATCGCGTCCATCAGCATCTCCGGCCGCGGCGGGCAGCCGGGCAGGTACATGTCGACCGGCACGACGTGGTCGACGCCCTGGACGATCGCGTAGTTGTTGAACATGCCGCCGGAGCTGGCGCACACGCCCATCGACAGGACCCAGCGCGGCTCGGGCATCTGGTCGTAGATCTGGCGGAGGACCGGGGCCATCTTCTGGCTCACCCGGCCTGCCACGATCATCAGGTCCGCCTGGCGCGGGCTGGCCCGGAAGACCTCCATGCCGAACCGGCCGAGGTCGTAGCGGGCGCCACCCGAGGCCATCATCTCGATCGCGCAGCAGGCCAGGCCGAACGTGGCGGGCCAGAAGCTCGACTTGCGGGTCCAGTTGACAAGTTTCTCCACAGAGGTCAGGAGGACCCCGGCGGGAAGTTTCTCTTCGATACCCATGTGTCAGTCCCAATCCAGCCCGCCGCGCCGCCAGACATAGGCGTACGCGACGAAGACGGTGCCGATGAACAGGACCATCTCCACGAACCCGAACAGCCCGAGCGCGTTGAAGGACACCGCCCACGGGTACAGGAAGATGATTTCGATGTCGAAGACGATGAACAGCATCGCGGTCAGGTAGAACTTGACCGGGAACTTTCCACCGCCAGCTGCCTGCGGGGTCGGCTCGATCCCGCACTCGTAAGCGTCGAGCTTCGCCCGGTTGTAGCGGCGCGGCCCGGTGAGCGGGGCCGCCGCGACAGAGAACAGCGCGAAGGCCGCCGCGAGGGCGAACAGGCCCACGATGGGGACGTAGGGGGAGAGCGACATCTGCTGCCTCCGCGTTCCTCTCTCCGGACTTCAGGCTCTAGTACTTCGGACTCTCGGCGGGACTGGTGCCCCGCGACGAGCGACTTACCCTAATTGACCGAATTGCCGATCTCGCGCCGGGGCGGCGCTAGACCGCCGGCGCGATCCGGGTCAAACCATTGATGATCTTGTCCATAGCGTCCCCGCCACGCGGGTCGGTCAGGTTGGCCAGCAGCTTCAGCACGAACCGCATCAGCGTCGGGTGCGGCATGCCGTGCCGGGTGGCCAGCCGCATCACCTTCGGGTTGCCGATGAGCTTCACGAACATGCCGCCCAGCCGGTAGTACCCGCCGTAGCGCAGCTTGAGCTCCTGCGGATAGGCCCGCAGCGCCCGCTCGCGCTCCGCCGTCGTGCTCCGGCCGAGCGCCTGCACCGCGATCTCGGCGGCGAGCGCTCCGCTCTCCATCGCGTACGCGATGCCCTCGCCGTTGAACGGGTTGACCATGCCACCGGAGTCACCAACGAGCATCACGCCCCTGGTGTAGTGGGGTACCCGGTTGAAACCCATCGGCAGCGCGGCGCCGAGGATCTTGCCCTCGGCGTTCTCCTCGCGCAGGCCCCACTCCTCGGGAGTGTTGTCGAGCCAGTCGGTGAGCATCTGCCGGTAGTCGGTCTTGCCGAACGCCGCCGAGCTGTTCAGCACGCCGAGGCCGACGTTGACCCGGCCGTCGCCCATCCCGAAGATCCACCCGTAGCCGGGCAGCAGCTTGTCGCCCGACTCCTTGGACTTCAGCTCCAGCCACGACTCCAGGTAGTCGTCGTCGTGCTTGGCGGCCGACTTGTAGTACCGCCGGACGGCGACACCGATCGGCCGGTCCTCCCGCTTGGCCAGGCCCATCGACAGCGGGAAGCGGCCGGACACGCCGTCGGCGGCGATCACGATCGGCGCGCGGTACTCGACCGGCTCCCTGCCAGGCCCGGTGCCCTTGACCCCGACCACCCGGCCGGCCTCGTTGAGCACGGCACCCTGGATGTTCGTGCTGGTCCTGAGCACGGCACCGGCGGCGACAGCGCGCTGGGCGAGGATGTCGTCGAAGTCCATCCGGGTACGGGTCAGCCCGTATGCCGGGAAGCTCTCCAGCTCGGGCCAGTCGAGTTCCAGCCGCATGCCGCCGCCGATCACCCGCAGTCCCTTGTTCCGCACCCAGCCGGGGGCGGAGGTGTCCACGCCCATCCGGATGAGTTCCTTGACCGCCCGGGGGGTCAGGCCGTCGCCACAGACCTTCTCCCGGGGGAATTCTGTTTTCTCCAGCAACAGGACATTTGCCCCGTGCGCGGCGAGGTGATGCGCCGCGGCCGAGCCACCAGGGCCGGCACCCACAACAATGACGTCCGCGTCGTCTGACCTGCCTGGCACTGTCACGACCCGGCCTCCCTGAGCATGCTTCCCAGCCTCGGCGCGGTACCTGCGCCAAGATTGTGAAGTCTTTCACGAGCGCTAACGGTCGTCAGTCTAAAACTGCTGTCTTCCTCACAGGTGGTTAGGCGAGCCTAACTTCGTTTGTACTTTTCGTAGAGATTTGCCGGTCGGAAGGATGGTTTTCGCGGCCCGGTTATCCGTCGGCTAGGCGAATTGGGGCTTTTGATCCAGGGGTCATTATCCCGTAATGAACCCTTTGCCGGATTGGCAGCCTGGCCCTCTGTCGTGGTAACGGAGAGTGCGCATCGAGCCTGCGCGATCCCGGGCCCCGCTCCGGGTACCACGACGCGAAAGCGCGCCGGGACAACGAATCCCGGCGCGCTCCGCAGTTGATCATTGAGTACTTCTCAGGGCTTGAACCCCCGGTGCAGGGCGGCGATCCCGCCGGACAGGTTCCGCCACGCGACCTTCTTCCAGCCGTTCGCGGCGATCTTCTCCGCCCACTCCGCCTGGGCAGGCCAGGCCCGGATCGACTCCGCGAGGTACACGTACGCCTCGGGGTTGCTCGCCACCTTCTTCGCGACGGCCGGCAGCGCCTTCATCAGGTACTCCATGTACGCGGTCCGGAACAGCCCGTTCGTCGGGGTGCTGAACTCGCACACCACCAGCCGCCCGCCCGGCTTCGTCACCCGGGCCATCTCGCGCAGCGCGGCCTCGTGGTCGTGCACGTTGCGGATCGCGAAGGAGATCGTCACCGCGTCGAAGGTCTCGTCGGCGAACGGCAGGGCCAGGGCGTCACCGCCGATCAGCGGTACCTGCCGGTGCGCGCCGACCTGGAGCATGCCGATCGAGATGTCCGAGCCGACCACGTACGCGCCGGACTTGGCCAGCTCCTCGGTCGACACGCCCGTCCCGGCACCGAGGTCGAGGCAGAACTCCCCCGGCTGCAACCCGAGCGCGTTGCGGGTCGCCTTCCGCCAGCCACGGTCCTGGCCGGCGGACAGTACGGTGTTCGTCAGGTCGTACCGCCGGGCCACGCCATCGAACATGGCGGCTACCTCATGCGGCTGCTTGTCAAGCGATGCACGCGTCACGTCTAGGCACTCTACGTGCGCCCGCCGGTACCGGCGCGCTGGCGGTTGCGTAACGTGCCGCACTTCCCGGGCGAGATGTCCACGGTGACTCAGCAGTGATTGGCTGTACACCGCTCGCGAGAACATCCCGCCAATGGCCGAGAATGGCTACGGTATGCGGGGGATCGGGCAGAAGGAGAGTGACGGACCTTGACGCAGCCGGCTCACGACCCCAGCGTGCCCCCGCCTGGGGGCAGGCACCGGCGGGGCATTCACGCGGAAGGCTCCGAGCTGCCGCCGGACATGCGGCGGATCTCGGCGTCGGCCGCCGTGCCACCGGCCCACACCCCGGAAGCACCGGTCGCTCCCGCACCGGAGCAGCCGTCCGCCTCCCCGGTTCCGCCGGTCACGGACGACCCGGCCTGGACGTCGGAGGCTGCATTCGGCGGCGCCGGCCCGTACCCGGCGGCTCCGTTCCCTCAGGCTGAGCAGGAGCAGGCCCCGGCCCCGCAGCCGGAACCAGAACCGGCACCGGCACCCCAGCCGCAGGCCCGGCCGGACGACAGCCCGACGATGGTCCTCCCCGTGATCGGGGCGATCAAGACCATGTCCGCTGGCCGGCTGATCCTGAGTGCCATCGGCGTGATCGCGCTGATCGTGGCGGGCGTGCTCGCGCTGATCTTCCTGATCCCGGCCGACGACAAGAAGAGCGGGGCCAAGGACACCCAGCCCAAGGCCGCAGCCGTCACCGAGTCGTCGGTGATCAGCCCCTCGGCCACCGCCTCCGCCTCGGCCACCCCGGCCGTCCAGCGGGTCACCCTGGCCGAGATCTGCGGCAAGTCCGACCCGGCCCCGTTCAGGGCGCTCTACCCGGGCATCGCGGCCGGCGTGCAGACCCCGCCGCTCGGCTGCGCCTGGGCGCTGGAGTACAAGGCGCCGGTCGCCACTCCCCCGGTCGCCCAGGGCACGGCCAAGCCCGTCTCGCTGAACCGGGCCGGTCAGCTCAGCTCCACGCTCCAGTACTTCCCGTCCTCGATCGAGGCCTACGCGATGTACGGCGCGAAGCCGCTGCCCGGCGCGGCCGGCCTGCCCAACCTCGGCGACCAGGCCACGATCGCGGTCGCCCCGGCAGGCAAGCAGGCGAGCCTCCAGCTCAGCGTCGTCCGCGGCAACGTGATGCTGAACTTCAACCTCGGGGTCTCCCGCGAGGACAAGGACTGGGCGCAGGCCGAACTCGACCAGCTCAAGGCCGCCCTGCTGGAGACGGCCACCGCCACATTGTCCAAGCTGCAGTAGCTACCCGAGGGCACGGCGGCCGGTCGACTCGCAGCTGGTACACGGCACGAAGCGCGGGTCGAGGCGGGACGAGCCCTCGGCGAAGAGCGCGCCGCTCCCGCCGCACGACCGGCACGGTCCACCCAGGACGGACTGCGTGAGGCCACGCCACGTGGCTTCCCGGATCGTCCAGTCGGCCTTGCTGAGCCCGGCGACCGCGATCCAGCCCTCGCCGTGGCAGGGCGAGCACACGCCCGGCGACTTGTACGGGCCGGTCCGGGCGACGTAACCGATCGTCCCGGTACCGAGGCAGGTCAGGCAGATGTCGCGCTCCTTGTCTGCGCGCAGCCGAAGCCGCCTGTTCTCCAGCTCGTGGTCGACGATCAGCAGGTCGTCCCGGAACATCATGCCCGCAAGTATGCACCCGGTCACAGCACGACGCCCCCGCAGCGGGTGCGCTGCGGGGGCGGATCGCCTGCCAGGTACTAGATGGTCAGTTCTTCGTGACCTTGGCGTCGAGCACCGCGGCGTTGTTGCCGGCCACGGCGTCGGACCTGGCACCGCCGCTGACCGTCATCGAACCAGCCACAGTGGTCTCCTTGACCAGCCGCAGCGACATCTCGATCTCGGCGCTCTTGCCGACGCCCAGCGCGGGCAGCGAGCACTCGTAGGTCACCTTGCTGACGATGCCGTGGCAGCCGCCCGGCGGCTTCACCAGCTGCGTGCCCTGCGGGGCGGTCACGGTGACCTTGGCACCCTTGGCGCTGTTCCACGGACCCTGGTTGGTCACGGTCACCTTGAACTTGACCACGTCGCCGGCCTTGCCGGTCACCGTGGCGTCCGCGACGGTCAGGTCAGCGGCGGCAGCGGCCGTGGTCAGCGTGAACCGGGCGGCATTGTCGACCTTGTCCATGTCGACCTGGCGGCCGGACACCATCGCCTTGCGCACCACGGTCTCGCTCGACGGGACGTAGTCCGGCTTGTAGTCACCGTAGGTGCCGATGGTGACGGTGGCCGCGCCGAGGTTCGCGTTCGACGGGGCGTCGGGGGTCGCGCGGACCTTCAGGCCGAAGACCAGCGTGTCGAAGCTCGCGCCCGGGTCCAGCACGATCGGGCGCTCCACCCCGTCGGTGTCCAGGTAGGACGACCACTCGCAGACCGCAGCGCGCATCTGCGTGTACGAGCAGCCCTGCACCTCCTCGCTGAACACGACGTGGTCGGGCAGCGTGAGCGCCAGCGACAGGCCGGAACCGGTCTGGGAGCCGTTGTTGTCGACAGCGATCCACAGCTCGGTGTCGGTGTCGGGAGCCAGGCCGGTCAGGTTGCCCGCCAGGACCCCGTAGTCGATACCGGGAGCGGCCAGGTCCACGCTGTACGTCGTCGAGTTGTCACCCTTGTGGGCGGCGTCCTCGCGGTAGTCCGAGCTGATCGAGGCCGTGAGCTTGCCGGTCCGGCCGAGCGGGGCGTCCGGCGACACCGGGCGGAGGTTCACGCCGAGGCTGCCGTCGAGGTACCCGGGCTCCAGCTCGCCCAGCTCACAGACGTAGGCGGTCCGGTCACCCTTGCAGGTGGTACCGGGGAGGTCGGCGACCACGTACGCGCCGAGCTTGCTGAGGTCGATGACGACCTTCACGTTCTTCGCGGTGGTGCCACCCTTGTTCTGCACCTCAAGGAAGAACGTCTTGCCCTGGGAGTCCACGACGAGCTGGCGGGCCTTGATGCCGACAGCCAGGTCAACGGGAGCCGCGGGCGTTTCTGCCAGGGCCGGAGTGGCCAGAACGGCAGAGAGGGTGCTGGCTGCGAGCGCCGTGAGGGCCGCGCCGGCGATAGAACGCTTCATGTGTCCACCGGAGGGGTAGTGATAGACGAAACTCCGGTGGACCCTACCGGCGGCCGGTACCGGGCAGAAGAGCCGAAAGTCCCGCCCGCTCGGCCAAACAGCCGAACGAGCGGGAACAAGTGTTACCTAAGCGTTATCGAGTACCGGTAACGGCTTGCGCTTGTTGGTGATCGAGGAGAAGTGCGAGGTGACCCGGAGATCCGTCGGGTCGTCCTCCGGCGTCCAGTGCACGGCGAGGTGCTCGTAGGTCGTGTTCCGCTGCGCCGGGATCCGGCCTGCCGAACGGATCATCCACACCAGATCGTGCAGGTTGGACCGGTGCTTGGCGCCGGCGGAGGAGATCACGTTCTCCTCCAGCATGATCGAACCCAGGTCGTCCACGCCCATGTGCAGGGACAGCTGCCCGACGTCCTTGCCGGTCGTCAGCCACGAGGACTGCAGGTGGTTGATGTTGTCGAAGAACAGCCGGGCCACGGCGATCAGCCGCAGGTACTCCAGCCGCGTCGCCTGCGTGCGGCCCTTGAGGTGGTTGTTCTCCGGCTGGTACGTCCACGGGATGAACGCGCGGAAGCCACCCGTCTCGTCCTGCAGGTCACGGACCATGCGCATGTGCTCGATCCGCTCGGCGTTCGTCTCGCCGGTACCCATCATCATCGTCGCCGTGGACTCCACGCCCAGCTTGTGCGCGATGCCCATCACCTCGAGCCAGCGCTCGCCGGACTCCTTCAGCGGGGCGATCGCCGTACGCGGCCGGGCCGGCAGCATCTCGGCACCGGCACCGGCGATCGAGGCCAGGCCAGCCGCGTGGATCCGCCGGACCGCCTCCTCCAGGCTCACCCCGGAGACCTTCGCCATGTGCAGGATCTCCGACGGGCCGATCGAGTGGATGACCAGCTGCGGGAAGTTCTCCGAGACGGCACGGAACAGGCTTTCGTAGTACTCGACGCCGTAGTCCGGGTGGTGCCCGCCCTGGAGCATCACCTGCGTCGCGCCCAGCTCGACGGCCTCGGCACACCGGCGCAGGATCTCGTCCGTGTCGTGGCTCCAGCCTTCCTTGTGCTTGGGAGCCCGGTAGAACGCGCAGAACTTGCACGCCGTCACGCAGACGTTCGTGTAGTTGATGTTCCGGTCGATCAGGTACGTGACGATGCCCTCGGGGTACCGCCGCCGCCGCACGGTGTCGGCCGCCTCACCCAGCGCGTGGAAGGGCGCCTCCGTGTAGAGGAAGAGCGCCTCCTCGGGGCTGATCCGGCCCCCGTCCGCGGCACGCTGGAGAATCTCGCTGCTGTCCCGGGTACTCATCCCCCCAGGCTAACGGGGACGATCACCCAGCCTCGACCGCCCCGGTCCAGGGTCACACTGGAAACAGGATGCGCGAACGGCTCAGCAACCTCCCGTTGCCCGAACAGAACCTGGCGGTCATCGCCGCCGGGGCCATACTGCACCGGCTGCGCCCGCTGCCCCTGCCCGGCTCCCGCCGCCTCCACCGCCTGGCGGGCTGGTCACTGATCACGGCCGGCGCCGGCCTGGCGACCTGGTCGTGGGTCACCGCCGGCCGCGTACACCTCGCCGCCCCTGACCGCCTCGTCACCACCGGCCCCTACGCCCGCAGCCGCAACCCGATGTACCTGGCCTGGGCGCTGATCCACCTCGGGACAGGCCTGGCCACCGGCTCCACCTGGACCATCGCAGGCCTGCCAGCCTCGTGCTGGTGGATCAGCCGCGAGGTCCGCGCGGAGGAACAGGCCCTCGCGCCGGCTTTCGGCACCGAGTACGACACCTACCGCGCCCGGGTGTCCCGCTGGGGCGGCTAGTCATTATATGTTTTTTGGTATATCTTCGGCGCGCGACATGTTTCGCCAAGGCAGTGCACACTGCCGAGCATCGGCTCAAGGAGCTTGAGGAGGGCGCATGAACCTGTCCGACATGATCCCGCTGGGCCAGGAGATCGAGAACGCCCGGCGGACCAACCCTGACTTCCGCAAGCTGTGGGAGGTCAGCACTCTGGCCCGCGATGTGGCAGTGCAGATCGTTCGCTACCGGGCGGAGCACAACCTCACGCAGGCGGAACTCGGCCGGCTCACCGGTATGACCCAGCCGGCGGTCGCCCGGCTGGAGAGCGGCGACGAGCCCCCGACCCTGAAGACCCTGGCACGCGTGACCGCCGCGACTGGCCTGACGTTTCACCTTGCCGTCGCTCATGGTGTGGTCCATCTTGAGGACGCGGTGGCTTAGCCGAGCTGGGCGGTTCTTGTATAGGTGTACTTATTATAAGTACACCTATACAAGACAAACGGCGGTCAGCAGCTGAGTTTGGGGTCGCCGGGGTCGGTTGTGCAGGTGTCGGTGCCCGCGCCGCCGTCGGCGTAGTCGTTGCCGTTCACTCCGTCGAGGGTGTGGAGGGTGTCGGGACCCGCGTTGCCATAGAGGGCATCGGCGCCCGCGCCGCCGGTCAGGGAGTCGGTGCCGTCCTGGCCGTACAGTGCGTCGTTGCCGGCCTCGCCGCTGAGCTGGTCGTTGCCCGCTCCGCCGTACAGGACGTCCCGGCCGTCGCCGCCGAGCAGCAGGTCGTCGCCGCCGAGCCCGGAGAGCACGTCGTCGCCGCCCAGGCCGCAGATCACGTCGTCGCCCGGGGTACCGGTCAGGAAGTCCGAGCCGCCCGTGCCCGTGATCGTGCAGCCCGGCTGGAGCTGGATCGCGATCGCCCGGACGCCGTGCGGGCTGTCGCCCAGCGGGCCGAGCAGCGTCGCCGTACCGGTGGCCAGGTCGATGGCGAACAGCTCGTCCACGTGGACGGGAGCCCGCGTCATGTTCACGAACCCGATGTCACCCGACGGCGGCGACGCGATGTCGAAGCCGCCGAGGATGAACGCGTCCACGCCCAGCGGGCCGATCGGCGTCAGCATGCCGGTGTTCGGTGACGGGCTGCCGTTCACGCCGCCCTGGCGGACCAGCTGGTCGGAGTTGTAGTCGACTCCGAAGAGGGTGGTGGCTGCGGCACCCTTGTGGTTGTTCGCGTAGGCGCTGCCCACCAGGAACGGCTCCCCTGGATTCAGCGGGGTATCGGGGATGACGGCCGCCGTGACAGGGTTCAGCCGGAGGTTCTGCTTGGCGTTGCTCACCACCCGGATCAGGTCGGCGGCGGGGCTCACGTCGAAGCCGAAGAAGGTCGCGGGCAGCAGCGGGAACAACGATCCCACCTGGGTGGCCACGGCGTTGTTCGTGCTGAGCTGGTAGAGCCTGCCCTCGCGGTCCGGGTTCATCGGGTCCGGGGTGTCGCGCACGCCCAGGGCGTAGAGGCCGCCGGTCGCCGGCCGGAAGTCGATGCCCTCGACCTGCTCGCCTGGTGCCAGGCCGGTGATCGGCCCGATCAGCGTGGTCGTAGCCGGGTTGGCCGTGGTGAACCGGACGAGGTTCGGGCCCTCCACCGCGTACCCGGTGAACGCTGGTGGCACGGCTGCGGCCGGCGAGGCGGGCAGAACCGTGAGCGGCAGGGCCACCAGCCCCGCAGCGGCCAGCACCCTGGCTATCCACCGTGATCGCATCCCCGGCCTCGCTTTCCTCGCATCTGGAGCTAAAAGAGCAAACAGCCCCATGCTCTCCCAGAGCACAGGGCTGTTTCGCGAAGATCGAGGAACGTGATCAGGCGTCGAAGTCCACAGTCACCTGGTCGGTCACCGGAGTGGACTGGCAGGTCAGGACGAAGCCCGCCGCGACCTCGTCCGGCTCCAGCGCGTAGTTGCGCGCCATGCGGACCTCGCCGGTGACGACCTTGGCCTTGCAGGTCGAGCAGACACCGCCCTTGCAGGCGTACGGCAGCTCGCCACGGATCTTCAGGGCCGCGTCGAGGACCCGCTCGTCCTTGCGCATGCCGAACGTCGACGCCCGGCCGTCGAGCATGATCGTGACCTCGGCCTCGTGGGCGTCGGCCTCCACCGGGGCCGCGGGGGCCTCCTCGGCGAAGAACAGCTCGGAGTGGACCTTCTCACCGGTCAGCAGGTCCTCGGCGGCGACGACCATGCCGTACGGGCCGCAGAGGAAGTACTCGTCGGCGTCCGGCGCGAAGGCAGCCAGCAGCCTCGGCAGCCGGTCGGCGTCGATCCGGCCGGTCAGCAGCTCGGAGTCCTGCGGCTCGCGGGACAGGACGTGCACGAGGTGCAGGCGCTGCGGGTACCGGTCCTTCAGGTCGGCCAGCTCGTCGAGGAACATGACCGAGCGGACGTACCGGTTGCCGTAGAGGACCGTCCACTGGCTCTCCGGCTCGGTGGCCAGGCCGGTGGCGAGCAGCGACAGGACCGGCGTGATGCCGGAGCCGGCCACCACGGCCACGTAGTGCTGGGCGCGGCCGGGCTCGAAGGGCGTGGTGAAGTGCCCGAGGGGCGGCATCACGTGGATCGCGTGGCCGACGGCCAGTTCCTCGTTGGCGTAGCTGGAGAAGGCCCCGCCCGGTACCTGCTTGACGCCGACCCGGAGCAGCCCGCTCTCAGCCAGCTCGGCCGGAGTGGACGAGATCGAGTAGGACCGGCGGATGTCCTCGCCGTCCGGGTCCAGCCGGACGGTCAGGTGCTGGCCAGGCTTGAACGCGAAGGTCTCGCGCAGCTCCTGCGGTACCAGGAAGGAAACCGCCACCGCCTCTTCGGTGAGCCGGTCGACGGCCTGCACCGGCAGCTCGTGGAAGGTCGGGCGGCGGCGCTGGGGCTTGGTCAGGGTGACGGTCACTTAAATCGCCTTAAAGTGGTCGAACGGGTCGCCGCACGCGCGGCACCGCCAGAGGGACTTGCAGGCCGTGGAGCCGAACCGGCTCAGCTCGGTGGTGTCCGGCGAGCCGCAGTTCGGGCAGCGCACCGAGATCGACAACATGAGCGTGCCCGGCGGCGCGCTGAGTCGCTGGTCGCTTCGCCAAGGCGGCGCGATCCTCGCCTTGGCCAGCTTCTCGCGGCCGGCGTCGGTGATCCAGTCGGTCGTCCACGCCGGGGACAGCACCGTGCGGACCTCGACGTCACGGCCGGGCAGGGCGCGGCGGATGTCGGTGCGGATCGTGTCCATCGCCGGGCAGCCGGAGTAGGTCGGGGTGATCGTGACGACCACGCGGCTGCCCTCGACCTCGACATCCCGCAGGATGCCCAGGTCCTCGATCGTCACCGTCGGAATCTCCGGATCGGGAACGGCCGCGACAGCCTCGTACTCGCCTCTGGTCACCAGCGCGCCCCCGGGTGTGCCCGGTGCAGGACCTGCATCTCGGCCAGCAGGTAGCTCAGGTGCTGGGTGTGGACGCCTGACCGGCCGCCGGTCGGCGCCCAGCCGTCCTCCGGCCTGGTCAGGGTCGCCTCGGCCAGGATCGGCTCCACGACGGACAGCCAGCCGGCCCGCAGGTCGTTGCCCTCGAACAGCTCGTGCGTGAACGGCCACAGCTCGTCCAGCGCGCGCTGCATCCGCCCGTGGGACTCCTCCGTGCCGTCGCCGAGCCGGAGCGTCCACATGCGGGCGTGGTCGACGTGGTACGCGACCTCCTTGGCCGCCTTGTCCGCGATCTCGTCGCCGCGCATGCTCGCGAACAGCTGCTGCTGGTACACCGAGAAGAACAGCAGCCGGAGGATCGTGTGCCCGAAGTCGCCGTTGGGCAGCTCGACGAGCTGGACGTTCGTGAACTCGCGGTCGGTGCGCAGGTACGCCAGCTGGTCCTCGTCGCCGGCCCGGCTGAGGAACATGCGGGCCTGGCCGAGGAGGTCCAGGGCGATGTTCGCCAGGGCGACGTCCTCTTCCAGCTCCGGGGCGCGCGAGGTCCACTCGGCGAGGCGCTGCGCGGCGATCAGCGCGTCGTCACCGTGGTGGAGGTCGGCCTTGCTCACAGGTGGGCCACCCCTTCTGGTACGTCGTAGAAGGTCGGGTGCCGGTAGACCTTGTCTGCGGCAGGCTCGAAGAAGGAGTCCTTCTCGTCGGGGCTGCTCGCGGTGATGCCGGCTGCGGGCACGACCCAGATCGACACGCCCTCCTGACGGCGGGTGTAGAGGTCGCGGGCGTTGCGCAGCGCCATCTCGGCGTCCGGAGCGTGCAGGCTGCCGGCGTGGGTGTGCGCCAGCCCGCGGCGGGGCCGGATGAAGACCTCCCACAGTGGCCAGTCGGTCTTGCTCATGCCGCTGCAACTCCCGTCTTCTTCTTCGCGTACGCCTCGGCGGCGTCCCGCACCCACTGGCCGCCCTCGTGCGCCGCGCGGCGGTGGGCGATCCGGTCCCGGTTACACGGCCCGTTGCCCTTGATCACGCGGAACAGCTCGTCGTAGTCGGGCTGGGTGTAGTCGTGCTGCTGCTTCTCCTCGTTCCACCGCAGACCGGGGTCGGGGAGGTCGAGCCCGAGGATCTCTGCCTGGCCGACGCACATGTCCACGAAACGCTGGCGCAGCTCGTCGTTGCTGAACCGCTTGATCTTCCACAGCATCGACTGCTCGGAGTGGGTCGAGTCGCCGTCCGGCGGGCCGAACATGGCCAGCGACGGGTACCACCAGCGGTCGACGGCGTCCTGCGCCATAGCCTTCTGCTCGGGGGTGCCGTGCGCGAGGGTGTAGAGGATCTCGTAGCCCTGCCGCTGGTGGAAGGACTCCTCCTTGCACACCCGGATCATGGCCCGGGCGTACGGCCCGTACGAGGCCCGGCACAGCGGCACCTGGTTGACGATGGCGGCCCCGTCGACCAGCCAGCCGATCGCGCCGACGTCAGCCCAGGTCAGGGTCGGGTAGTTGAAGATCGAGCTGTACTTCTGCCTGCCGTCGATCAGCATGTCGGACAGCTCGGCGCGGTCGATGCCGAGCGTCTCGGCCGCCGCGTACAGGTAGAGCCCGTGGCCGGCCTCGTCCTGCACCTTGGCGAGCAGGATCGCCTTGCGCTTGAGGCTCGGGGCCCGGGAGATCCAGTTGCCCTCGGGCTGCATGCCGATGATCTCGGAGTGCGCGTGCTGGGCGATCTGCCGGATCAGGTTCTTCCGGTACTTGTCCGGCATCCAGTCCCGCGGCTCGATCTTCTGATCGGCGTTGATCACGGACATGAAGTAGTCGTCGCCAGCCTGGCCGGCCCGGTCGGAGCGGGCGGCGTCCTGGAGGTCGCGCTCAGCGTCGGCCACCTGGTCGAGCAGGCTGCGGGCGCCCGGCTGCTCGGGGGGCTCGGTGGTGAAGTCGTTGCCGTACACGAGCCCAGTGTTACACCCATCCACCAAGAACACCAGTCAGGTGTAACAACCGGCTGGGTGGAAACGGACAACGGGGCCGGAGCGATCACTCCGGCCCCGTCTACTACGGGCAGCTCACTTGCGCGTGCACGCAGGCAGGGCTGGCAGCGTGCTCGTGTTCAGCGCCGCCTGGCTGGCCTTGTCGCCCACGACCATCACCTGGCCCCAGGTCCGTGCGGTGACCCGGTCGGCCAGGACCACGTAACTGCCGGACCGCAGGTCAGCGATGTGCACGCCCTCAGCAGCCTCCCAGGCGACGTGGTACTTGCCAGCGACACGCGGCCAGTCGAACGCGTTGAGGGCCTTGCGAGCGGGAGCGGAGTACACGTGTGCCACCGCCCCGCTGTCACGGGACCAGGCCATCAGGTTGCCCCGGTCGGCACCGGTCATCCACGCCGCGAGCGAGTCCCCAGCCGAGAAGTAGACCGGCCGGTCCGCGACGAGCCCCTGCGGCAGGGGAGCCGGTGCCCCGGTCGCCAGCGACAGCGCGACGAGCCGGGTCGTGACCGGGAAGGGCTTGGCGGGGTCGGCGGGCTGCCCGGTTGGCGGAACGCTGGCCGAGGAGTCTCCATCGAGGACGATCGTGTCGCCGATCACGGCAGCGTGCTCTGCGGCGCCGCTGTAGGCGACCCGGCCGATACCAGCGGCGATGTCATGGATGTGCAGGTCCGACCCGGCGCCACCGTTCCGCCGGCTCTGGAGCCACACGACCTTGCCGCCCCGTACCGACACCGACGGAGAGTATGTCGACGATCCGGCGGGGCCGCTGTCGCCGATCTTGCTCGGCACGTCGTGCCCCTGGGAGTCCCACAAGTACAGCGTCCAGTCGTTGACCCGGCTGGGGCTGTGCGCCACGGCGAAGGCCAGCCAGCGGCCGTCGAAAGCCGCCTCCTGCACGGCCTCGTCGGCCGCGCCCTGAGTGCCCGGAGACGAGGCGAGCGCCGTGACACGCGTGCGCCTGCCGTCGCGGAACATCTCCAGACTGCGGGCGTTCCCCGCCGAGACCTGCGCGAAGAGTGTCGAGCCATCAGCGCTGCCGGTCTGTATGGACAGCTGCTCACCCGGCTGGCCGAGCTTCTTCACCGAGGCGTCGGCCCCGTCGATGACGGTTTTCCAGGACTGCGGCAGCTCTGTCCGGCAGAACGCCCCGGTGGTGGCACCCGCGCTGCCGGCTGGTGACGGTTGCGCCGCCGCGGCGTGTGGCGAGGCCGCTGGTGCCGACGTGCAGCCAGTGAACCCGGCCAGCAACGCCAGCGTCACGCCTGCGAACCCGAGGTGACGTGACGGCGCGAACCCGCTGCCGTTGACTGCGGCACTGGCTGCGACCGCCCCCGCGCGGCGCAGTCGGATACCGGCTCGTTTACTCATGCGAATCTTCCCTACGTTGAGGAGTTGAACGCAGCGTAGGAACTCCGGACCGTCCATGGTGAGCCTGCGAGGCAGCCGTAAGCCGACGGTAACCCTTGCCATGACGAACAACATCGGGGCCGGAGGATCACCTCCGGCCCCGATGTGGTGCGCAACAGGTCAGGCGACGATCGTCATCCGGCGACGGCGGCGGGCCAGGACGAACAGCACCGTCCCGGCCGCGACGGCCAGCGCCCCGCCGGCCGCGACCAGCGTGACCGGCGAACCGGTGACCGGCAGGGTGCCGTCCGGCTGCTTGTCGCCCGGCTGCGCGGCGGCCGGGGGCTGCGGGGCCGGGGCAGCCGGTACCGAGACCTTGATCGCTGCGGTGTTGTTCTCCGGCTTCGGGTCGGTGCCGCCGTCGACGTGCGCGACGATCTGGCCCTGGTTCCCGGCCGTGGCGGAGAGGATCTTCAGCTCGAACGGGTACTTGCGGCCAATCTCGGCGCCGACCTCGGCGAAGGCGTACTGGTCGGTGCACTCGAACGCCTTGCCCGGCTTGCCGCCCGGGTAGCCGGGCTCGACCACGCCGTCCACGATCCGGTGGCAGCTGCCGTCGTTCGTCGTCAGCTCGGTGCCGTCCGGGGCTGTGACGACCACGCGGTAGTTGGGTCCGCCGACGAAGTCCCCGATGTGGAAGAGGCGGGCCGGGCCGTTGTTCTTCGCCGCGACGGCGAACTTGTGGGTGCTCCCGACCGCGCCGGTGAACTCGACCCCGCCGACCTGGAGGTCGAGCGGGTTGGTGGTCGTGGCCAGGCGGTAGGTCCCGGAGTTGTCCGACTGGTCCTGGTCGTCGTTGCCCGGCACGGCCTCGGCCTTCGGCGCCGCCGCGGTGGTCTTCACCAGCCTGGCCTGACCGGCGGGCACGTCCACCGTCCTGCGCGCCTCGGCCGGCTCGACGGCCTGGAGCACCTCCGCGAACACGTTCTCGAACATCTCGGCCGGGCCGGGGATGTCGGCACGCGCCTTGAAGGTCATCGGGGTCTTCTCGTCGAGCACGGCCGTCTCGCCCGGAGCCAGGTCGATGTCGAAGGAGCACTGCCACCGGTCGAGCAGGTGCGCGCCGCTGGCCTGGCGGACCGAGCAGTTCTGGTACTTCTCGACGGCGTTCAGCGAGTACATGCTGAACACGAGCGTGATGGTGCGGGCGGCCCTGTCGCCCTGGTTCTTCACCCAGATCAGCGGCTTGATCACGCGACCGGGCGTGACCTTGGTGAACCGCTGGTCCCCGCCGACCGTGAGGTCCACACCGGACGGCTGGACGGCGACGCCGGCCCCGCTGGGCACCTGGCCGTGGTTGTCGGCGGTGAGCGTGTAGTGGATGAACCCGCCCCACGAGCCCTGCCCGCCGTCCCTGGCCTTCACCGTGTAGATCACCGCGTCGTGGCCGTCGGCCGGCAGGTCCTTACGGTCGCAGGTGTACACCGTCCCGGCCTGGGTGCAGCCCTTCGGCGCGGTGAACTCGACCGTCTCTGACCGCAGGTCCTTGGTCTCGAAGGCCAGCCTGACCCCGGTGGCGGTACCGCCGCCCTTGTTCCAGAGCTGGACCTTGACTTCCTTCCCAGCCGAACCTGCCGTGACCCCGACGAACTGCGTGCCGCCGGTGAGCGACAGCACGGGGTAACCGGCGGGTGCCGCGACCGCTGGCGTCGCGAACGCGCCGGTGATGACCACGGCACTGGCTGCGACCGCCCCCGCGCGGCGCAGACGAATACCGACTCGAGTACTCATGGAAACCCTTCCCTGCACTGAGGAGTTGAGATGCAGAGTAGGGATTCGGAGCCGTCCGCAGTGTCCCGGAAACTGTCTGTAACTTAACGGTAATCAGAGCGCATATCAATCGTCATGAATATTTAGACGGATGCGAACTCGGGCCAGCCGCCCGGCAGCTCCGGCGCCTCCCCGCGCGCCGCGACCCGGGACGCGAACTCGCGCAGCCCGGCCACCTGGCGCTCACCGAAGGAGAAGTCGAGCGCGCGGAAGTACGAGGCCAGCGTCTGCGCGTCGAACGGCTCCCAGCGGGCGGCCGAGGCGGCGATCTCGTCAAGCGCGGTGAGCGACAGGTCACGCGACTGGAGGAAGGCCTCGTGTATGTCCTTCACCACTCCCGGGTGCGCCGCCGCGAAGTCCCGCCGGGCCGCCCACACCGCGAACACCATCGGCAGGCCCGTCCAGTCGCGCCACTCCTTGCCGAGGTCGTGGACGTGCAGGCCCAGCGACGGCGCCTCGTACAGCGCCCGGAGCGCCACGTCACCGATCACGACAGCAGCCTCGGCCTCGCGCAGCATCTCGCCCAGGTCGGGTGCCGAACGGTGGTAGGTGGGGCGGACACCGTACCGGCCCTCCAGCAGCAGCTGGGCCAGCATCACGCCGGTACGGCTGGTCGAGCCGAGAGCGACGCGCGCGCCGTCCAGCTCCGCCAGGGGTACCTGGGAGACCAGGTTCACGCTCAGCACCGGCCCGTCGCTGCCGACCGCGAGGCCGGGGAGCAGCAGGAGCTGGTCGGCGGCCCGCAGGTACTCGACGACGCTGATCGGGCCGAGGTCGAGCCGACCGGCGACCAGGGCCTCGTTGAGCTGGTCGGGGCTGTCCTTGTGCAGGTCCATGTCGAGGAGGGCGCCGGTGCGGCCGAGGCCCCAGTACAGGGGCAGGCAGTTCAGGAACTGGATGTGCCCCACCCGGGGCCGCGAGAGCGCCATGATCCCCACGCTACGCCGCGCCGGTGAACGATCGTAAAGGGGCAGCCGGCGGGCGTTGGGCGAGCTAGGCTGGACGGTCTGCGCGTCGCCACCCGCGCCCCGTCGTAGCCGGGCCCCGCCGCCGAGTACAGGCGGAACGGGCCTTGGGCAGTGGGAAAGCCTCCACCGACAGGAATATCGATGCACGTGCCGATGCACAACGAACTCGTTGCCGAACAAGACCACCTCACCCGTTCCCGCGCCGCGCTCGCCCGGATGCAGCAGGGCACCGTCGCGCTCTACTCGGCCGGCGAGAACGTCGCCGGCGACGCCTACACCGCGGAGACCCTGGGCCGCAGCCTGCGTGACCGGCTCAAGGACCTGCACGTCGACCCGAGTACCCCGTTGTTCTTCGGCCGGCTGGACACGCCGGACGAGCGCTGGCACATCGGCCGCAGGCACGTGGTCGAGCAGGCCGGGGCCGAGCCGCTGGTGCTCGACTGGCGCGCGCCGGTCTCCACCGCCTTCTACCGGGCCAGCGCCGCCGACCCGATGGGCGTCGACCTGCGCCGCCGGTTCGGCTTCGCAGGCGGCGAGCTGACCAGCTTCGAGGACGAGCACCTGAACAAGGGCGAGGAGCTGGGCACGTCCTCGGCCCTGCTCACCGCCGAGATCGAACGCCCCCGCGTCGGGCCGATGCGTGACATCGTCGCCACCATCCAGCCGGAGCAGGACGTGCTCGTGCGGGCGGAGCTGGCCGAGTCGATCTGCGTGCAGGGCGCGCCGGGTACAGGGAAGACAGCTGTCGGCCTGCACCGCGCCGCCTACCTGCTCTACGCGCACCGCGAGCGGCTCAAGCGGGCCGGCGTGCTGATCGTCGGCCCCAACCAGGCCTTCCTCGGCTACATCGCCGCCGTGCTGCCGGCCCTCGGCGAGGTCGACGTCGACCAGCACACGATCGAGGACCTGATCGGCCGCCACCCGGTGAGGGCCACGGACACGCCGGAGGCCGCGGTCCTCAAGCACTCCGAGGAGATCGCCGGCGTGCTCGCGAAGCTGCTCCACGCGAAGATCACCAAACCGCTGGAGGGGCTGACCATCTCGGACGGCTCCTGGCGGTGGCGGGTGTCGGCCGAGGACCTCAAGGCAGCGGTCATCGAGGTCAGAAGAGCAGAACTGCCATACGGTACCGGCCGGGAGCGCCTCCGCTCCCGCATCGTCAACCTGCTGCTCCGCCAGGCCGAGGCCCGGTCCGGCGAGTCGCCGAGCGAGGCGTGGCAGCGCCGGATCGGCAAGCATCCCCAGGTCAAGGCCGCCCTGGAGCAGATGTGGCCCGAGGTGACGCCGGAGAGCCTGGTCGCCGAGCTGCTGACCGACCCGCCGGAGGAGTACGAGGCGCTGCGCTGGGCCAAGCCGCCCAAGTCCCCGAAGTCGGCGAAGTGGACGAGCGCCGACCTGGTGCTGCTCGACGAGGCGGCCGGGCTGCTCGACCGGCTGCCCAGCTACGGCCACGTCGTGCTCGACGAGGCGCAGGACCTGTCGCCGATGCAGTGCCGGGCGATCGCCCGCCGCAGCGAGCACGCGTCGATCACGGTGCTCGGCGACCTCGCGCAGGGTACGACGCCGTGGGCTGCCGCCGACTGGGCCGACTCGCTGGCGCACCTGGGCAAGCCGGGGACGGCAGTGGTGCCGCTGACCATCGGCTTCCGCGTACCTGAGGCGATCATCGAGCTGGCCAACCGGCTGCTGCCCTCGCTCGGCGTCAACGTGCCGGCCGGGGTGTCGCTCCGCCGGGACGGCGCGCTGCGGATCGCCCCGTCCGAAGACCTGCTGGCCGACGTCGTGGCGGCGGTCGAGGCCGCGCTGGAGTTCGAGGGCTCGGTCGGCGTGATCGCCGCGGACGCCACAGTGGCCGGACTGGAGGACGCGCTGGCCGGGCTCGGCGCCGGCGAGCGGGTGACGGTCATGCCGGCCACCCTCGCGAAGGGCCTGGAGTACGACCACGTGATCGTCCCGGAGCCCGCCGCGATCGTCTCAGCGGAACCCCGTGGCTTGCACCGGCTCTACGTCGTGCTCACCCGCGCGGTATCCCGGCTGGACGTACTCCACTCCGAGCCACTTCCGGCGGTACTCTCAGTGGCATGAGCAGGGCGCCCGGCTGGTACCTCGACCCTGAGGGCGACGCAGCCATGCGGTACTGGGACGGGGCTGACTGGACGGACCGGAGCCGGCCGATCTCCACAGAGGATCTGCCGCCGCTGGACTTCCTCGACGCCGGCCCGGCCCCAGCCGGTGACGCCGACGCCCTTCCGGTACCGGTGTCCCCGGCTCCCGCCATCGCGACACTCACCCCGCCACCACCCCCAGAGGTCCCTGAGCCTGAGCGGAAAGCAGCCCCGGAGCCTGAGCAGGAAGCAGCCGGGCGCAGCCCGGTCCTGCCGCTGATCGGCGCGTTCGTCGTGCTGCTGCCGGTCGCGTTCGTGTGCCTGCTGCCGCTCGTGTGGGTGGTGTGGCGGTTCACGACGTGGCCGGGCTTCACTGTCTGGGCAGGCTGGGCGCTGACGGCGGTGATCCTCGCGATCCCCGCCGCCCGGCGCGCCCTGGCCAAGGCGGCACCCAGCAAGGCCACCCCGGCCGACGAGGCGCCGGTCGCGGAGCCGGCTGGCCCGCTGGCCGTCCTGACCTGGCTCTCGGCTCCTTTACTCATCGCGCACGCGGTGCTGTCGGGGCTGACGGGTGGTGCCGACCGGCTGTGGTCGTTCGTGCAGCACATGGCGAGCACGGGGAAGAACAGGCGGACGACCGAGTCGACGGTGTCGATGGTGATCGGCCTGGTCAGGGCCACGATCTTCTGGGTGGTGTGGGCTGCGGTCGCGCTCGTCCGGGCCCTGCTGCACGCGCTGCGGTCCTGCACGGGCGCACTGCGCTGGGTCGCTGCGGTACTCGGCGACCGGATGCGTCCGGCCAGGACAGACCAGCCGAGAACCGGAGAAAAGCCATAACTGCAAGATCCGCCTCGCGTTAGGCAGGCGTGGTAGCAACGAATCTCCGCCGGGCACTCCTGGCCGGCGTGCTCCTGATCGCCTGCACGGCCACCGCCGCGGCCGCAGGTCCCGAAACCTCCAAGTGCGGCTGGTCCGCCGACGTCCGGGTGTGCGTGTCCGTACCGGGCACCACGCTGACCGGTGACGTGCCGGTCAAGGTGAGCCTCGAAGGGCCCCGGCCGTTCGACGTGGTGTTCACCTGGGAGGACGACGACCTGCTCGTCGACTTCCAGCCGCCGTGGGAGTTCGTGTGGCCCACGAGCCGGTACCCGAACGGCAGCGGCAGGCTCGGCGTGTCCGTGAAGCCGAGCGGCGGCGAGCTCGGCGAGGCCGTGCTGCTCCGGCTCACCCTCGACAATCCGGCGCGCGCGGCCAGCCCGGCCGACTGGGGTTCGGTCTTCCAGCCCCGGCAGTTCTCCGGCGACCCGGTGTTCGCAGCGGTCGGGGACGGCGGCGACGGCACGAAGGAGAGCGCGGAGGTCGCCCAGTCGATCCACGACTCCAACGCCGGGCTGCTGCTCTTCCTCGGCGACATCTACGAGCGCGGTACCCCGGCCGAGTGGGACTACAACTACGGCCGGGCCAGCTTCGACGACCCGGCCGGCGGGCGGAACTGGGGCAGGCTCGCCCGGTACACCAAGCCGACGCTCGGCAACCACGAGGCGCACCACATGGACGCCTGGCGCGACTACTGGCACCAGCGGCCCAACTGGGAGACGTTCTCCTGGGGCGGCGTCCGGTTCCTGGTCCTCAACTCGGAGTGCACGAAGGTCGCCCACGGCTGCGGGCCGAACAGCGAGCAGTACCGCTGGGCGAAGAAGATCCTGGAGACCAGCCCCGAGGAGTGCGTCGTCGCCACGTGGCACCGGCCACTGATGGGGCCGATCGCCTACGAGACGATGACCGACCTGTGGAAGCTGCTCGCCCACAACGGTGGCGACCTGGTGCTCAACGGCCACCAGCACGACATGCAGGAGTACCAGCCGGTCAACGGCATGGTCCAGCTCATCTCGGGCGGCGGCGGGCACATCCCGCACGACGACCCGATGCCGTGGCCGGGCGTGTGGCAGGCGAGCGGAGTACCGGGCGCGCTCTACGTCCGGGTCTCCGGCAGCGCGCTGCACTGGGAGTTCCGCGACACGTCCGGCCAGGTGGTGACCAACCCGGACGGGACGCCCGGCACGGGCTCGGTGAGCTGCTAGTCCTTCTTCGGGTCTTCCGGGGTCTCGGTGGTGTCCTCACCGGCGAGGTCCCGGCGGAGCTGCTCCTTCTGGGCCGCCCGCTCGTTGACCCGCGCGTTGATGAAGTCGGTCATCTCGTCGCGCATGCCGCGCAGCAGCCAGAAGGACAGGAACACCGAGACGATGATGGCCACCATCGCCTTGAGCAGGATGCTGTCCGGGATCGGCAGGGCGAACATGACGGCGAACGCGCCGGCGAACACCCCGAGCCGGGCGAGCGTGTACTTGACGACCGGATTCACGTGCTTTATCCCCTATTCACCGGCGCGGCGAGCCAGCCACCGGATTCCGAAAAACCAGATCAGCAGGTACGCCAGCACGCACACCGCCGCGCCGATCGCACCAGAGGCCAGGGCCGGCAGGTATTCGGCGGTGAACCCGGCCGACATCCCCGCGACCAGCGAGAACACCACCCCGAAGGCGGCGAGCGCTCCCCGGCCCGGCGTACCACGCCAGGCCCGGAACTCCTCGGTGAACAGCCAGGCAGGCAGGATGACGCCCAGCCAGCCGCTGGACTGCCCGAACGCCGCCCCGAAGGCCACGGCCACCAGGTCGATCACCAGCACGACGGCGAGCGAGAGCACCAGGCTGGCCGTGACGGCGGCGAGCATGTCGGTGAGGACCGTGATCCGACCACGGTCGTCACGCTTCGGGAAGGCCGGCCGCTCAGACACGAGCTACAGGGTACTCAGGCCCGGCGGGGCAGCCGGAGGCCGGCCAGCACCGGCCGGTGATCACTGCCCGGGAGTTCCAGCACGTCGATGGCCTCGACGGCCACGCGCTCGTCGATGAGCACGTGGTCGATGGTCACGGGCGGCAGCGGCACGCCGCCCCGCTTCTCCGGCTGGTTCGGCCAGGTCCAGGCGTAGCCCCGGCCGATGGCCGCCGCCGCGTCGCGGTAGCCGGTGCCGAGCAGGTCCCGCAGCAGGGCGTGGTCGAGGGTGGCGTTGAAGTCGCCAGCGAGGATCCTGATGCCACCGTCCGGCGTCGCGGCCGGGAGCTTCTCCAGCTCGGCGACCCACGTCGCGAAGTAGTCCGGCATCGGGGCGATCGGGTGCACGGCGAGCAGCT
Source organism: Longispora albida DSM 44784 (assembly GCF_000379825.1). Lineage (GTDB taxonomy): Bacteria > Actinomycetota > Actinomycetes > Mycobacteriales > Micromonosporaceae > Longispora > Longispora albida. The sequence goes on along the minus strand of NZ_KB903813.1, from coordinate 309,145 downwards.
CGACAGGCGGCGCGCCTGGCACGTCGAGCCGCGCGGCGGGCATCCGGAAGCTCGTACCGGGCGGTTCCAGGGCAGGCAGCCTGGTCAGCGGGTGTTTGGCGTAGAGGCCCGTCCCGCTGACCTGCTCCTCCGGCAGGGCGACCCGGTAGGGGAAGAGCGGGGCGATCACGGCGTCCGCCTGCGGGGTGAGTTCCTGCACGCTCAGCACGTCGGCGCGTTTCGCCAGCTCGGCGACCGTGTCCAGGTCGGCGCTCCCGGCGAGCAGGTTCATGCTGAGGATGGTGAGCCGCGGCCCGGCAGCCTCACCGCCGCCGCCCGGCAGCCAGCGCGGCACGACCAGCACGGCGAGGGTCGCCGCCACCACCAGCGCCGCCGCCGTCGCCCGCCAGTTGCGCAGCGCGAGCGCGAGGGCCAGCGGCGCCAGCACACCCAGCGCGATGTACGGCGTGTAGGCCATCAGCGGCCGCAACGGCCAGCCGGCCTCCCAGCCGAACAGCCTGACCAGCGTGAACGCGCCCATCACCGCGACACCGGCCCAGGCCAGCGCCCCCAGCGCCTTCCGCACAGTCACGGTGGCCAACCTAACCCACACAACCAAAGATCAAAATCATTCCCTGTTACCCGCACCCGCCCCACCCGGCACCCGTACAGCCCCGCCCGCCCCCACCCCGGAGGTCCGAGGGCACCCCGCAGCCCGGCCCAGCCGTTAGCCTTGCCCGATGATCGACGTCGCCGCATACCTGCGCCGGATCGGCCACAGCGGACCCCTGACCCTGGCCGCCCTGCACCGGTCACACCTGTCGGCCGTCCCGTACGAGGACCTCGACATCCAGCTCGGCCGCCCGATCGTCCCGCTGACCGCCCCGGCACTGTTCGACAAGATCGTGACGCGCGGGCGCGGCGGGTACTGCTACGAGCTCAACGGCCTCTTCGGCGCCCTCCTCGAAACGCTGGGCTTCGAGGTCACGTACCTGCGGGCCACGCTCAGCCTCGAACAGGGCCCGCGCCGGTTCTGGGGCCAGCACGCCGCGCTCGTCGTCCGCGAGGACGGGCAGGACTGGCTGGCCGACGTCGGGTACGGCGACGGTTTCTTCTCGCCGGTCCCGTTCCGTGAGGGCCGCTACGAACAGGACGGCTTCACGTACACACTGGAGCGGTCCGGCCCGTACTGGTCCGTCGGGCTGAACCCGGCCACGGTCCCCAGCTTCTACCTCGACCCGGCGCCGATGCGGCTGGCGGACTTCGCCCCGCACCACGTCCACCAGTGGACGGGCGACTCCGGCTTCGCGCAGACCCTGATCGTGCAGCGGCGGCTGGCCGACCGGGCGCTCATCCTGCGCGGGCTCACGCTGCTGACCCGGGAGGCGTCGAGCGAGCGGTCCTCCGTCCTGGAGTCCGCCGGTGACTTCCGCGCGGCGATGGCGACGCTCGGGGTACCAGATGAAGATCTTGATCTTGATCTGCTGTACGGCAAGGCCGCCGGGCAGCACGAGGCCTGGCTGGCATCGCAGGCCGCGTGCCCATCTCAGAACGCGGGGCAGAAAACCGGCGCATAATGACGAAATGTCAGTAGTCAGCCAGACACTTGCTGTGATCGCCGCGCTGATCCACCTGGCGTTCTTCGTGTTCGAGAGCCTGTGGTTCGACCGGCCGCGCGTCTACCACGAATGGGTGCTCTACTCCAGCCGCGAGGTCGACGTGGCCAGGCCCTTCGCCTTCAACCAGGGCTTCTACCACCTGATGTTCGCCGGCGGCTGCCTGACCGGCGTCGGGCTGCTCCAGACCGGCCTCCAGCAGGCAGGCCAGGCACTCGTGATCTTCACCTGCGTGTGCATGGTCGGCGCCGGAACCGTGCTGATCGCGAGCGAGCAGCGGCTGGTCCGCGCCGGGCTGATCCAGGCGGTCCCTCCGCTGCTCGCACTCGTCGCAGCAGCGTTGCTCTAGCTGGTCGTGGGACCCCTCATGCTGCTATAGCAGCATGAGGGGTCCCACGATCTCGCTTACGCCCAGACCTGCTGGGGCTCGGAGCGGCGCTCGGCGAGGCTGGGGCCCTTGTCGAAGGTCCTGACCACCTCGTAGCGGGTGTTGCGCTCCACCGGGCGGAACCCGGCGTCCCTGATGAGTTCCATCAGGTCCTCGCGGTTCATCTTGTTCGGCGTGCCGTAGTCGTCGGCGTCATGCGTGATCTTGTACTCGACCACCGAGCCGTCCAGGTCGTCCACGCCGTAGTTGAGGCTGAGCTGGGCCAGCGACACCCCGTGCATGACCCAGAAGTTCTTCACGTGCGGGACGTTGTCGAACATCAGCCGGGACACGGCGAACGTCTTCAGCGACTCGGCCGGGCTGGCCATCGTCGTCCGGGCCTGGAGCTTGTTGCGGATGATGCCGTCCTTCGAGTCCACGAAGTCGTGCTGGTAGCGCAGCGGGATGAAGACGACGAAGCCGCCGGTCTCGTCCTGCAGCTCACGCAGCCGCATCACGTGGTCGACCCGGTGCCTGGGCTCCTCGATGTGCCCGTAGAGCATGGTCGCCGGGGTCTTCAGGCCCTTCTCGTGCGCGAGGCGGTGGATCCGCGACCAGTCCTCCCAGTGGCAGTCGTGGTCGACGATGTGCTGGCGGACCTCCCAGTCGAAGATCTCGGCGCCACCGCCGGTCAGCGACTCCAGGCCGGCGTCCATCAGCTCGTCCAGGATCTCGGTGGCAGGCAGGCCGGAGATCTTCTCGAACCACTGCACCTCGGTCGCGGTGAAGGCCTTGAGCTTCACGCCGGGCAGCGCGGCCTTCAGCTCGCGCAGGACCCGCGGGTAGTACTTCCACGGCAGCGTCGGGTGCAGGCCGTTGACGATGTGCAGCTCGGTGAGCTGTTCGTTCTCCATCTCCTTCGCGAGACGGACGGCTTCCTCGACCCGCATCGTGTACGCGTCCTTCTCGCCAGGCTTGCGCTGGAACGAGCAGTACGCGCAGGACGCCGAGCAGACGTTCGTCAGGTTGAGGTGACGGTTCACATTGAACATCACGTCCTCGCCGTTGAGCTCCGTCCGCCTGTGGTGCGCGAGACGGCCCAGCCAGGCCAGGTCGTCGCAGGCGTACAGCGCCTCACCGTCGGCGCGGGACAGGCGCTCCCCCGCATAGACCTTGGCTTCCAGTTCACGCTTGAGTCCGGCGTCCATTCCCCGAGGGTACGTCGGGGCGGATCGGCCGGTGCCTCGGGGCTTTGCCGGTGTTGCCCGTTCGCGCAGGGTTGGGCGGCCGTCCCGTGAACTCCGCGTGGCACCTTCGTGGACTTCTCCGCAGTACCCCGCCTCTTCCGCCCTGGCTGGTGCTGTTTCCGCCCGATTGCGGGGTCTGGTGCCGCACGTACGCCTTCCGTAAGGTGTTCAGGTCGGCAGTGCTGGAAATGCAGGGGGACACATGCGACTCCGGAAAGCGGCCTATCTTCTGGCCTGCGCCCTTCTCGGGGTCTTAGCATTTAGTTCACCCTCCGCAGCCGAGCCAGGACTTTCCGTTCCGGACTCCGGCGCCCGCCCGCCCGGCGTGGCAGCGGGCACCACGACAGCCACCTCGGACCTCAAGAGCCGGCTCGACGCGGAGACCGCGACCGTGCAGCTCCTCGGCCAGCAGCTCCTCCAGGCCCAGGCCCACGCGGAGACCACCGGCGCGACCCTGATCAGCGCCACCGAGGACCACCGCACCGCGACCGCCGAGCTGGAGACGCTGGAGAAGCAGGCCTCGGAGGCCGCGGCCAACACGTACAAGGACTCGACGGTCTACCAGCCCTTCGGCCCGCTGAGCGGCGACCTGCGCGACCTGAGCAAGCTCGCCCCCGGCGTCGGCGGCAGCCCGCAGCACGAGAGCAGGGCCACGAACACCGCCCGCGAGTACCAGGCGGCCCAGCGCAAGGCGACCGAGACCAGCACAGCGAAGACCGAGGCGGCGTCGGCCGACCAGCAGGCCCGCACCCGCGTCACCGAGCTCAAGAAGCAGTACGACGAGCACAGCGCGACGCTCGCCGAGCTGGACAGGCAGTGGAAGGCCGAGCAGGAGGCCAAGAAGCAGGTCAGCACCGAGGCCCAGCTGCTCCGCGACCAGGCCATCGAGATCCTGTCCCGCACCGGCGTCAACACCGACGGGCTGGAGGCCAACCCGAAGGCGAAGGCCGCGGTGAACTTCGCGCTCCAGCAGCTCGGCAAGCCGTACGTGCTCGGCTCGCAGGGCCCGGACACCTACGACTGCTCCGGTCTCGTGCTCGACGCGTACCGCGAGGTCGGCGGCCCGGTGCTGACCCACTTCGCCGCCACCCAGTACCGGGAGACCAGCCCGGTCACGACGCGCAACGCGCTGCCCGGCGACCTGGTCTTCTACAACAACTCCGTCGACCCGGCCCTCATCCACCACGTGGTGATGTACGTCGGCGACGGCTGGATCATCGAGGCTCCGTACTCCGGCGCGACCGTCCGGCTGTCGAAGTTCTCCCCGTCGAGCGTGTACGCGATCACCCGCGTCCTCCCGGCCGTGAACCACAACCCGGCGCCGGCCCCGAAGCCCACTCCCACGCCGACCACCCCGGTACCGACGCCGACGCCGTCCCCCTCGCCTTCCCCGTCGCCTTCGCCCAGCCCTTCTCCCTCGCCGTCGCCGAGCCCGAGCCCCTCCCCGAGCCCGTCTCCCTCGCCGTCGCCCAGCCCGTCCCCGTCGCCTTCGCCGAGTCCGTCGCCCTCCGGGCCGGCCTCGCCGAGCCCAGCCCCGTCCCCGAGTGGATCGCCTGCTGTACCGTCTGCGACGCCAGCCCCGGCGCCTGTTTCACCCAGCGCCGGGTAGTTATTCACAGCCATGTCACATCGCCGCTGATACAACGTCGAAGAGCATTGTCGATCCGTGTCAGAATGGGCGAGCGCTCGGCTGCGGGGAGGGCTCGAAGTGAACGACGAACGGTGCTTGGCCTGCGGAGCCGTCATCTCGGCTGAAGCTACCGCCTGCCCGCGCTGCGCCAGCCCGGTCGGCCGGGGCAACCCGCCGACCTGGCCTCCGCTCCGCGGTGGGCCAGACCCGGCTGGCCACTACCCGCCGCCTCCCGGCCATACGTCCCCTGTGGACGGCGCCCCGGGCCACTACGCGCCCCCGCCGGCCTACGCACCAGCCCCGGACTCGTTCCCGGGACAGGGATTCTCCGCCCCGGGCTCCGTCGTCCCCGGCGAGTTCCCGGCCCCGGGTTCCGCTGCCCCGGGCGAGTTCTCGGCCCCGGGCCACGTCGCCCCCGGCTCCTACTCGGCCCCCAACTCGAACGTGCCGGGTGAGTACTCCGCCCCGAGTTCGGCTGTCCCTGGTGACTTCTCGGCGCCGAGTTCGGCTGCCCCGGGCGACTTCTCTTCGCCAAGTTCGACTGTTCCGGGTGAGTACTCAGCTCCTAGCTCCGCTGTCCCTGGGGACTTCTCAGCTCCGAGTTCGGCTGTTCCGGGTGAGTTCTCCGCTGCCGGGCCGGCTGCGCCTGGTGAGTTCGCCGCGTCTGCGCACTCCCGGCCTGAGGATTTTCCGCCGGTTCCTGCGGGGTCAGGTGACTTCTCCTCTGTACCTGCGGAGTCCTTCTCCTCCCCGATGGCCGTCATCCCCGGCGAGTTCCCGCCGCCGGCCGCTGGTTCTGACCCGGTGGACGACCAGTTCCCCCCGTTGCCGGCCAGCCCCGACCCGGGCTTCGCCCCACCACCGTCCACTTCGGAGGACGAGCAGCCGGCCGCCGGGCTGGCCAGGCCGCAGGTCGACAGCTCGGCCGCCAGCGACTCGGGCCTGCCGCCGATGGAGGACCTGCCGCCGGTCGGCACGGTGATCCCGGACGTGGTCGAGGACGACCTGCCGGAGGCGTACGAGCTGCCCGACCTCCCGGCCGACGGCGATGCGATCTGGGGCTTCGACCCGGATCCGGCCCCCGCTGCGAGCACGACCCCGCCCGCCGCCGAGCCCGAGCCTGCTCCGGCTGCCGTCGCGGCCCCAGCCGGGGATCCGTGGGCGCCCCCGGCAGACCTGGCCCCGGTCCCGGTCTCCGGCGCTGGTTTCCCCCCGGCCGACGAGTCGCCGTGGTCCTCGGCCAGTCCTGCTGCGAGCCCGGCTGCCGGGTGGGACGATCAGCCGCCGGTCGCCACCGAGGTACCGGAGCCGAAGCCGTTGACGTCCGTCTCGGCCGACCGGTTCGTTCCGCATTCGCCTGCCGAGGTGCCGGATTCGGCGCCTGCCGTGGGCCGGGCGACGGTGCCGGGCGCGATCATCCACGACGGCGCGATGTCGTCGGTCCCGGGACAGCCCACTGTGTACCGTTCCGGCGAGGTCCCGCCCCTCCAGCCTGCCGATCCCCTGCCGGAGCCGGTCGCGTTCTCACCCGAGCCCGCCCCGGTGCTGGAGCAGCAGCCCGTTTCCGCCCCTCCGGTACCAGAAGCGCCCCCGGCCGCCTCGTGGGAGCCTGCCGCGTCGTCCATCTTGGACCCAGCGCCAGAGCCGGAGCCCGCAGCCGACCAGCCCCAGGCCGATACACCGTGGGCAGCGTTCGCCGCCAAGTGGAGCCCGAGCACAGCCGAGACCGGCTCCGAGCCGGCGTCCCCTGTGGACGACCAGCCCAGCCAGCCGTGGGAGCCCGCCGCACCCGTCAGCGCCCTGGATGATCCGGCCCCGGCTGCACCCGTTCGCCCGCTGCCTGTGCGTGAGCCGATCCCGGCCAGCGCCGCCATGCCGCTCGACGACGTGCCTCCGGCCGCACCCGCCTGGGAGCCTGCCGCAGCAAGTACTCCGCTCGATGACGCGCCTCCGGCCGCGCCTGCCTGGGAGCCTGCCGCGGTGAGCACGCCGCTCGATGACGCGCCTCCGGCCGCGCCCGCTTGGGAGCCTGCTTCGGTCGGCTCGCCGCTGGATGACCCCGCCGGGTCCGAGCAGCCCGAGCAGAACCTGCCGGCTCCGCCCGACTGGCCGCTGCACAACCCGCCGGGCGAGCCTCCGGCTGTCGCGGATCCCGCACAGCTCGCCAGTGCTCCGGTGCAGCTTGATGCCCCGCAGGCCCTCGCGGAGCCGGAGCCCGCTCCTGCCGTGGTGACGCAGGACGACAGCCAGTGGCCGCCCGCTTCCGGGTCGGCGCACGCCCAGTCGTCCGGCCAGTGGGAGACCGCGCAGCCCGAGCCGTGGTCTCCGGCCGAGCCGGCCGCACAGCAAGCTCCGGCATCCGAGTCCGCCGCCGAGCAGTGGCCGTCGCAGCCGTCGGCGCTCGATCCGGAACCAGCCGGCCAGTGGAATGGTTCGAGCCCCGCCGAGGCCGAGCAAGCCGTCCCCAGTGGACTCCCGGCCCCGGCTGCTGATGCTCAGCCGTGGGGTACGGAGACGCCCGCCGCCGCGATGCCTTCCGAGGCTGAACAGCCCGCCGTACCAGCCACCGCCAGCCCAGCTCGCGGTTCGGCTCGCGTTGCCGGTGCCGCCGTTTCGGCCGAGGAAGCACTGGCTGTGGCGATCGCCGCGCAGCCCCGGGTGTACCGGGCAGCCGAGCAGCAGCCCGCCGTGCCAGCACCCGACCCGATCTCGGCCCCGCCCGTGTACTCGGCTCCGCCTGTCCAGTCCGCGCCGCCCGCGTACGCACCGCCGCCAGCTCCGATGCCCCAGCCGCCCGCCGACCACTGGCAGGGCCAGCCTGCACCCGACTCCGGAGCCCCGGCGCAGCAGTGGCAGCAGGCTCCCGGTACCCCGCCGCAGGGCATGCCCCAGCAGCAGTGGGCGCAACCGGCTACCTCCCCGGCCGCCGACCAGTGGCCAGCCCCGGGTACTCCGCCGCAGGGCATGCCCGCCGCCCAGCCGCAGCAGCAGTGGCCCGCGCCGAACAGCGCCCCGCCTGCACCCGTTTCCGGAGCCCCGGCACAGCAGTGGCAGCAGGCTCCCGGAACTCCGCCGCAGGGCATGCCCCAGCAGCACTGGGCACCACCCAGCGCCCCACCAGCCTCAGCACCACCAGCACAGGACCAGTGGCCAGCCCCCGGCGGCGCCCCGGCGCCTCAGAACCAGTGGCCAGCCCACGGCGCCGTCCCAGTCCCCCAGGACCAGTGGCCGGCCCCAACCCCGCAGAGCGCCCCGCCAGCACCCGTCTCCGGGGCCCCGGCACAGCAGTGGCAGCAAGCTCCCGGTACCCCGCCCCAGGGCATGCCCCAGCAGCACTGGGCACCACCCAGCGCACCACCAGCCTCAGCACCACCAGCACAGGACCAGTGGCCGGCGCCCAACGCCATGCCGTCGCAAGCACCGGCGCAGGCTCCGGCCTGGCATGACTTCGCCCAGCAGCAGGGGACGCCACCTCCGCCGCCCGGGCAGCAGCCTCAGCAGCAGTTCCAGACGCCTTCGTCGTTCGGGGCCGCAGGGCAGGAGTGGCCGCCGGAGTCGCCCGGCGGGGCTTCGTTCAGCGGGGACCGCGGGCATGAGGCTCCGCCTCGGCGTGGTCCGGCCGGTCCGGCCGCGCAGGAGGCCGAGGCCGCTCCGGCTCCGGTCATCCCGACGACGCGGGTCGCTGCGCAGTACGCGATCCCGACCACCCGGGTGTCAGCCGAGCCGATGTCGGCACCGGCCGCTCCGGGGGCTCCGGCCTGGGGTTCTGATGCCAAGCCGCCAGCCGAGCCCCCGGCCAGGGGGACGGTGTACGGCCGGGCCTCGGTGCCGTTGTCGAACGTGCCTGCGCAGCCGGGCGCACCGCAGCGCGGTACCGTCTATGGCTCTTCGATCCCGGTCTCCGACCCGCTGGAGATGACCAACTCGCTGACCGGCCAGATCATGCGGGCTGGGCAGACCAGCGAGCCGGAGAACGCGAGTAACCGCAAGGTGATCGTGGTTCTGGCAGCGGTCCTGTCGGTCATGATCGGCCTGGGTGTGGCAGCGTTCTTCTTCCTGCCGAGCCTGATCGACAGCCTGTTCCGCTAGCCAGCGGTCAGGGCGTTCCGCAGCCGGCGGACGCCCTCGGTGAGGATCTCCGGCGACGTGGCGAGGTTGAGCCGGACATGGCTGCCGGAGCCGAAGGCCGCGCCGCCGCTGAAGGCCACCCGGCCGCGTTCGAGGAAGACCGCCGCCGGGTCGGCCAGGCCGAGCCGCGAGCAGTCCAGCCAGGCCAGGTAGGTCGCCGACGGCATCGTGTAGCCGATGGTCTCAGGGAGCAGCTCGGCGAGCAGTTTCCGGTTGGCGTCGAGGCCGTCGACGAGCGACTCCAGCCAGGGCAGGCCGTGCAGGAAGGCCGCCTCCGTCGCGAACACGCCGAGGTGGCCGACAGCGTCGGTGAAGTTCTCCGCGATCGGCAGGTCCTCGCCGACGATCAGGGCGGCCGTCAGCCCGGCCAGGTTCCACGCCTTCGAGGCCGAGTGGAAGACCACGGCCCGCCGCGCCGCCGGCACGTCGAGGCTCCGGAAGGGAATGTGCCGGGTCTCCGCGTAGGTCAGGGGCGCGTGGATCTCGTCCACCAGAACCCTGATGTTGTACCGGTCAGCCAGCTCCGCGATCGCCATCAGCGTCTCCCTGCTGTACGCGACGCCGGTCGGGTTCTGCGGATTGCACAGCAGGTACGCCTTGGCTCCGGCCGCGAAGTCCCGTTCGAGCCGCTCGATGTCGATCTGCCAGCAGCCGTCCACACAGGTCAGCGGCGACTCGACGATCCGCCGGCCACTGTCGGGGATGTAGTGGAAGAACGGCGGGTACACCGGCGGGTTGATGACCACGCCGTCGCCCGGCTCTGTGACGTGCCGCAGGACCTCGGCGACGCCCAGCATCACGTTGGGCGTGAGCCAGACCTGCCCCGGGTCGACGGCCCAGCCGTACCGCTTCTCCGCGAACGCGGCGAACGCCTCCGGCACCCCGGCCCGGGTCGAGTACCCGAGGTCGCCGCGCGCCAGCGCCCCGGCCAGCGCCTCCCTGATCGGCTCGGCCGGCGAGGTGTCCATCTCGGCGACCCAGAGCGGGAGGACGTCGTCGGGGTACCCGCGCCACTTGATGCTCCGCCGCTGCCGTAACTCGGCGAGGGTGTGCTGGGCGAGAGGGTTCGAGGGGGTGCTCATCCCGCCATCCTGCCCCGTGGTCACCGAGGTCACAGTCACCTGCGTCACGGGGCGGAGCGGGTTATCCGGGCGTTCGGCTAGACTTGGTTCATCATGTCGACGGCGTGCGTGTCCGCATGCCCTGGCTCGTCTGCCAGCCGGCGCATATTTCAGGCGTCGCAGGGGCTCGCAGTCCTGGTTCCTTCACACGGAAGCCGGACACGGAGGTCTCTCCTGGGTGACGCGCCCGTTATCCGGAAGGTTTCCGTTGTCCTTCGCTGAACTTGGCCTGCCCGCAAGTCTGATCTCCGCGCTCGCTGCCCGTGGCATCGAAGCGCCGTTCGCTATCCAGAATGTCGCTATTCCCGACGCTTTGTCCGGCTACGACGTGCTGGGCCGCGCCTCCACCGGTTCCGGCAAGACGCTGGCCTTCGGCCTGCCCGTGCTGGCCCGGCTGGCCGGCCGTACCGCGACGCCGCACAAGCCCCTGTCCCTGATCATGGTCCCGACCCGCGAGCTGGCGATGCAGGTCGCCGACGCGCTCGAGCCGCTGGGTCGTTCGCTGCGCCTGCGGGTCCGCACCGCCGTCGGCGGTGTGAAGTACGACCGGCAGATCGACGCGCTCCGCCGGGGCACCGAGGTCCTGGTCGCCACGCCCGGCCGCCTGTCCGACCTGTGCGAGCGGGGTGTCTGCGACCTGTCAGAGGTCGAGATCTCCGTCCTCGACGAGGCCGACCAGATGTGCGACATGGGCTTCCAGGACGACGTCATGGCCCTGCTCGACCAGACCCCGAAGCATGGCCAGCGGCTGCTGTTCTCCGCCACCCTTGACGGTGACGTGGACAGGATCGTGAAGAAGTACATGGTCGACCCGGTCACGCACTCGATCGCGCCGCCGGTGGCCACCGTCGACACGATGGACCACCACGTCCTGCTGGTCCCGCCGCAGGAGAAGTTCTCCGTGGTCGCCGAGATCGCCAACCGCGAGGGCCGCACGATCCTCTTCGTGCGTACCCAGATGGCTGTCGACCGGGTCACCGACCAGCTCCTCCAGGCCGGCGTCAAGGCTGTCGGCCTGCACGGCGGCAAGCCGCAGGGCCTGCGGACCCGCACGCTGGCCCAGTTCAAGGACGGCGTCGTGAACGTCCTCGTCGCCACCGACGTGGCGGCCCGGGGCATCCACGTCGACAACGTCTCGCTCGTCGTGCACGTCGACCCGCCGCACGACCCGAAGGACTACCTGCACCGCGCCGGCCGTACGGCACGGGCCGGCGAGTCCGGCCGGGTCGTCACGCTCGGCCTGCCGAAGCAGCGCCGGTCGATCAGCCAGCTGATGGACAAGGCCGGCGTCAAGCCGACCGAGACCCGGGTCCGCCCCGGCGACGCCCAGCTGACCGAGATCACCGGGGCCAGCAAGCCCAGCTACGAGCCGACCACCGTCCCCGACCCGCGTGAGCAGCGCCAGCAGCGTGGCCCGCGCCGGGGTGGTTTCCGCCGTGAGGGCGGTTACCGCGACGGCGGCCCGCGTGGCGGATACCGGGGCGCGCGGGACGACCGTCCGCGCGACGACCGGCCCCGCACCGAGTACCGGGGCTCGCGGGACAGCGCACCGCGTGACGGCGGGCACCGTCCGTACCGGGACGGCGGCCAGCCGGGCGGTTTCCGCAGCAGCGGCCCGCGTCGCGAGCACCGTCCGTCCTCCTAGTAGCAACTGAAACGGCCGTCACCCCTGGCTTGGGGTGACGGCCGTTTCGTTTACCGTCAGCCGGTCCAGGTGCCGGTGCTGAGGAAGGACTCGACCGTCCGGGTGTGCGGGGCCAGGTCCATGCCCTGCCTGGCCACCCACTCGTCGGAGTAGTACGTCTCGGCGTAGCGTTCCCCGCCGTCGCACAGCAGCGTGACGACGGACCCGGTCTGCCCGGCCGCGCGCATCTCGCCGATCAGGGAGAACGCGCCCCACAGGTTGGTACCCGTCGAGCCGCCCACGCGCCGGCCCAGCAGCTCGCTCGCCTTGCGCATGGCGGCCAGGGAGGCGGCGTCCGGTACCGAGATCATCCGGTCCACGACGCTCGGCAGGAACGAGGGCTCGACGCTCGGACGCCCGATCCCCTCGATCCGCGAGCCCTTGCCGGTCCGCGCGGTGAAGTCGAGCGTCTTCCACGCCTGGTAGAAGGCGGAGTTCTCGGGGTCGACCACGGCCAGCTTGGTGCAGTAGCGGTGGTAGCGCAGGTACCGGCCGATCGTCGCGCTCGTGCCACCCGTGCCGGCTCCGACCACGATCCAGGCCGGTTCGGGATGGCGTTCGAGGCGGAGCTGATCGTGGATCGACTCGGCGATGTTGTTGTTGCCGCGCCAGTCGGTGGCCCGTTCGGCGTAGGTGAACTGGTCCATGAAGTGCCCGCCGAGGTCCTCGGCGAGCCACTTGGCCTCGATGACCACCTTCGCCGGATCGTCCACCAGGTGGCACTTGCCGCCGTTGAACTCGATCAGCGCGATCTTCTCGTGCGAGGTGCTGGCCGGCATGACGGCGACGAAGGGCAGGCCGAGCATCCGGGCGAAGTACGCCTCGGACACCGCCGTCGAGCCGGAGGAGGCCTCCACGATCGTGGTGTGCTCGCCGATCCAGCCGTTGCACAGCGCGTACAGGAAAAGGGACCTGGCCAGACGGTGCTTCAGCGAGCCGGTGGGGTGCACCGACTCGTCCTTGAGGTAGAGGTCGATGCCCCACTCCACGGGGAGCGGGAAGGGCAGGAGATGCGTGTCGGCTGAGCGGTTGGCGTCGGCGGCCACCTTGCCGATCGCCTCGGTCACCCAGTCGCGGGTCTCGTTGCAGCACCGGTCTAGCTGTTCCATGATCCTGACGCTACCCGAGCCCGGCAGAGCCCCACGCGAAGATCACGGTAGCGTTGCCCCATGACTCAGCGTGTGCCGTGGGTGGTCGGGGTGTCTGGCGCCTCGGGCACGCCGTACGCCCGGTCGGTGCTGACCGCGCTGATGGACGCCGGCCTGCCCGTCGACCTGGTGATCTCCCGGGCCGCCCGGCTGACCATCCTCGACGAGACCGGCATCTCGTTCCGTGACGCGCACTGGGAGCACGACCTCGGGCTGTGGCTCGGCCGGGAGCCGGCCGATGTCCGGTTCTGGCCGGCCGGTGACCTGGCCGCGGGGCCGAGCAGCGGTTCGTACCCGGTGCACGGCATGCTCGTCGTCCCGGCCAGCACGGCGGCCTGCGCCGGCATCGCCCTCGGGCTCTCCAAGGACCTGCTCCAGCGCGCCGCCGACGTGAACCTGAAGGAACGCCGCCCGGTCGTCGTCGTACCCCGGGAGACGCCCGTCTCGCGCAGCCACCTCGAGCACCTGCTGCGCCTGCACGACTCGGGTGCCGTGGTCCTGCCGGCCAGCCCGGGCTTCTACTCCGGCGCCCAGAGCCTCGGCCAGCTCGTCGACTTCGTCGCTGGCAAGGTCCTCGACGCCGTCGGCGTGCAGCACACGCTCTACCAGCGCTGGTCCGGCGAACTCGGAGCCGCGAGGCCCTGAGGACGCCGACGGCCGGCCACGGTCGGGCCGGCCGGGCTGAGCTGCCGGTACCTAGTGGTGCGCCGGCCGGTGTTGCGTCGGCGGTGCAGCAGATGGCGGGGCTGGTTCCTCAGCCAGGCCTTCGCTGCCCAGCAGCTCCTTCACCTCGGACTCCCGGAATCTCCGGTGTCCCCCGGGCGTGCGGATGCTGCCGATCCGCCCCGCCGCCGCCCATCGGGTGACGGTCTTCGGGTCCACGCGGAACAGCGCTGCCACCTCGCCCGGTGTCAATAGACGATCGCCTGTGTCCACAACCCCCCCTTACGTCGCAATGGACGTACTGACCATTAGAGCACCATCGTTGTGTCCCATCCCGGAAACACCAAAACATTGCCCATCTGGGCGGTTTTTGGAGTACCGTGCACCGCTGCCGCTATCGTCTGCGATGTGGATGCCATTGATCGTCGCCTCGTCCAGTTGCTCCGGGAGAACGCCCGGCTGTCGTACGCGGAACTCGCCCGCCAGGTCGGCCTGTCAGCACCTGCCGTGCACGAACGGGTCGGCAAGCTCGAAGCCGGCGGGGTACTGCTCGGCTACTCGGCTTCCGTCAATCCCGAGGCGATCGGGCTCGGCGTGACGGCACTGATCGGGATCATCACCAACGAGGGCGAGATCGACGCGATCACCGCCTCGCTCAACGAGGTACCGGAGCTGGAGTCCTGCTACTTCATGGCCGGCGAGGAGTCGTTCCTCTGCAAGGCGAGGGTGGGCACGATCGCACAGCTGGAGCAGGTCATCGCCCGGCTGAACCGGATCCCGGGCATCTCGCGTACCAGGACCACGGTCGCCCTGTCCACCAAGTGGGAGGGGCGACCGCAGCACCTGGAGTCCTAGCTAGCCCTCGTCCTCGACGGCGGTCTCGAAGGGCTCGGTTTCGTCGTCGTCGACCCACATGTCCAGCGGGTCGTTCGGGTACCTGTACATAGCGCCTCCGTACCGGAGTGGCGAACTCTCAGTGTGACAGGTACCCGACAATGAATGAATTACACGCGCAGACCCTGGAGAAACACCAGGTCGGCGAGCGCGAGGACAAACAGGGCGATCCCCACGAACCCATTCGCGGTGAAAAACGCCCGGTTGGCCCGGGACAGGTCGGCAGGCGAGACGATCGCGTGCTGGTAGACGAAGGCCACCGCAGCCAGGGCCAGCCCGATCCACCACAGCCAGCCGAAGCCGGTCAGCACACCGAACCACACGAAGAGCCCGAAGCTCACCGCATGCACCACAGAGGACGCGTGCAGGGCCGCGGCGACACCGAACCTCGCCGGTACCGACCGCACGCCGATCCGCCGGTCCACCTCGGCGTCCTGTGAGGCGTAGATCAGGTCGAAGCCGCCGATCCACAGCCCGACGGCCAGGCTGAGCACGAAGGCAGGCCAGAACCCGTCGAAGCTGCCGGTCACGGCCAGCCAGCCGCCGGCGGGGCCGACCATCTGCGCGATGCCGAGGACGGCCTGCGGGAAGTCGGTGAAGCGCTTCGCGTACGGGTACACGACGAGCGGGATGACGGCCAGCGGCGACAGGTAGAGGCACAGCGGGTTGAGCAGGGCAGCGGCGCCAAGGAACACCGCCAGAGCGACTAGGGCGCCCGTCCACGCGCTGCGCACGGAGACCACGCCGGTGACGAGTTCCCGGTCGGCGGTACGCGGATTCTGTGCGTCGATCTTCCGGTCGATGATCCGGTTGGCGGCCATCGCGAAGGTCCGCGCCCCGACCATCGCCACCGTGACCAGGACGAGTTCCTTCCAGGCGACCCGGCCGCCGTGGTGGATCCGCATCGCGGTCAGGGCGGCCAGGTACGCGAATGGCAGCGCGAACACCGAGTGCTCGATCTTCACGAGCCGCAGAAATGCCTTCACGGCCGCTCAGTATTCACCCGGTACGAGAGCCGGAAGCACCCGGGGTTCAGGAGATGCCGTATTCCTTCCACCTGCGGGTGACTTTGTCCACAATGTCGGCGGACATCGTCATCTCCTCCGGCCAGCCCCGGTGGTAACCCTCCTCCGGGGTCTTGCGGGTGGCGTCGATGCCCATCTTGCCGCCCCAGAACTGGTTGTAGGAGGCGTGGTCGAGGTGGTCGACCGGGCCCTCCGTCATCAGCACGTCGCGCGAGTAGTCGACGTTGCCGAAGGCCCGGAAGGCGACCTCGTGGTAGTCGTGCACGTCGCAGTCCTCGTCGACCACGACGATGAGCTTGGTCAGCGACATCATGTGCGCGCCCCAGATCGCATTCATGACCTTCTGGGCGTGCTTCGGGTACCGCTTCTTGATCGAGACGATCACGCAGTTGTGGAACACGCCTGCCTCGGGCAGGTTGTAGTCCACGATGTCCGGCACGACGATCTTCAGCAGCGGCAGGAAGATCCGCTCGGTCGCCTTGCCGATTGGCCCGTCCTCCTGCGGCGGCTTCGAGGTCACGATCGTGTGGTAGACCGGCTCGCGCTGCATCGTCATCGCGGTGATGTGCAGGACGGGGAACGGTTCGACCGGCGTGTAGAAGCCGGTGTGGTCGCCGAACGGGCCCTCGGGCAGCCGCTCACCGGGCTCCACGTAGCCCTCCAGCACGACCTGCGCGTGCGCCGGTACCTGCAGCGGCACCGTCAGGCAGTCCACCATCTCGACCCGCTCACCGCGCAGGAACCCGGCGAACAGGTACTCGTCGATGTCGCTGGGCAGCGGGGCCGTCGCGGCGTACGTGACGGCCGGGTCGCAGCCGAAGGCCACCGCGACCGGGAGCCGCTGGCCGAGCCGCTCGGCGACGGCGTGGTGGGCCGTCGAGTCCTTGTGGATCTGCCAGTGCATGCCGAGCGAGTTCTTCGAGTGCTGCTGGAGCCGGTACAGGCCGAGATTGCGCTTGCCGGTCTCCGGGTGCTTGGTGTGCGTGAGGCCGAAGTTGTGGAAGATGCCGCCGTCACCGGGCCAGGTCTGCAGGGCCGGCAGCTTGTTCAGGTCGACCTGGTCGCCGCGCATCACGAGTTCCTGGCACGGCGCGGTCTTCACCCGCTTCGGCGGCACGCTCTTGAGCTGCATGAGCTTGCCGATGCCGTCCCGGATGCCCGACCAGCCGACCGGCAGCTCCGGCTTGACCATCGCGCCGATCCGGTCACCGATCTCGTTCAGCGAACTGACCCCGAGGGCCATCGCCATCCGCTTCTCGGTGCCGAAGATGTTGATCGCCAGCGGCATGTCGCCCCGGGTCGGCCGCTCGAACAGCAGCGCGGGGCCGCCTGCCTTCACCACCCGCTGGACGATCTCGCTGATCTCCAGGTCCGGATCGACGGGCGCGGTGACTCTGACCAGCTCACCGGCCTTCTCCAGCGCGAGAAGGAAGTCCTTGAGATCGGTGTACGCCACAGGTTTACCTCTCCTAGAGCCCTGCGTAGGAGTGCAGGCCCTCGACCATGAAGTTGATGCCGAACAGGTTCACCAGCATGGTCACCCAGCCGATGATCGCGATCCAGATGGCCGTGGTGCGCCGGACGCTGGGCGTGGCCCGCGCGTGCAGGTAGCCGGCGTAGACGACCCAGGAGATGAACAGCCACACCTCCTTGGGGTCCCAGCCCCAGTACCGGCCCCACGCCGCCTCGGCCCAGATCGCGCCGCTGATCCCGGCGAACGTCCAGATCGGGAACGCGAAGACGTGGATGCGGAACGTGAGCCGTTCCAGCACCTCGGACCTCGGCAGCTTGGCGCCGAGCGAGACCGGGAACTTCAGGTACACCTCGCGCTCCGGCACCCCGGCCGTCAGCCGCTCGTACTTGTTCCGGATCAGGAACAGCACGGCGGGCACGAAGCCGATCAGGAACACGCCGGACGAGATCGAGGCCGCGGTGACGTGGATGGCCAGCCAGTACGAGTCCAGGGCAGGCACCAGCGGCCCGACCGGGGTGAAGAGCGTGGTCGCCGCGATGCCGAGCAGCAGGACAACGACGAGCGTCGCGTAGAGGCCCAGGTGCCGCAGGTTCGGCCGGCGGGTGACGATGCCCAGCCAGCTCGCGATGGCGACGAAGCAGCCGAAGACCACGAACTCGTACATGTTCCCGAGCGGCATCCGCTCGGCGGCGATCCCGCGCGTGACGATCGTGCCCAGGTGGGCGGCCGCACCGAGCCAGGTCAGGACCAGCGCGATCTTGCCACCGAGCGCTGCCCGGTTCCGGGGCTCAGCCTCAGTGGTCCGCGACGGCGGCCCACCGGCCCCAACGGTCACCAGCTGGCGGGACGGCGCGCCACGGCTGCTGCTGAAGGCGTACTCGACCGCGTAGCCGAGCATCGCCAGCGTGTAGACCAGGATCGCCACCGGCAACAGGGAGTCCGACAGCCCGCTCATACGCGCACCTCACTAGCGTCTTTGTCTCGAAGTAGCTGGTCGAGCTCTGCACCGAGCCCCGGGTACTCGTTCTTCGCCAGCGCGCCGACCTGCCCGTCGCGGTAGAACACCCGGCGGCGGCGGATCGCCAGCGAGGGCAGCAGGCCGGCGAGCAGCAGGACGGCACCGGTCAGCATGATCGGCTCGCCCGGGTCGTGCCGGACGGACACGGCCACCCACGACTTCGTCCCGAGGAAGCGGACCGTCGTGCCGTCGTCGAGCTTCCACGGCTCGCCGCCCGGTACCAGCATGTGCGGCTCGCCGACCGGCTTGAGCCTGCCCGAGTCGATCTGGGAC
The DNA here is from genome assembly GCF_000379825.1 of Longispora albida DSM 44784. Classification (GTDB taxonomy): domain Bacteria; phylum Actinomycetota; class Actinomycetes; order Mycobacteriales; family Micromonosporaceae; genus Longispora; species Longispora albida. The sequence goes on along the minus strand of NZ_KB903813.1, from coordinate 290,878 downwards.
TGCTTGAGGCTGTAGACGGAGGACGGGATGCCGTTGTCGAGCCCGAGGTCGCCCCGGTACGCGACGAGCATCAGCGCCGGGTCCTTCTCCGTCGGGAAGGCCGACCGGCCGACGGAGGGGTCAGCGGGCTTGGTCGGCAGGTAGACGCCCTGGAAGCCGATCTGCTGGCCGTACTCACGCTTGCCGGTCGCCGGGTCCAGGTTCGCGTCCGGGAACACCGCGACGCCGCTGCTGGTCAGCATGGGGTCGGAGTTGAGGAACGGCACCGTCGTCGTCAGCTTCCGCCCGAACTTGTCGGTGTACTCCAGGATCGGCGCGTACCCGTTGGCCAGCAGGTAGACGTTCGCCCCGTTCAGCCGGAGCGGCTCGTTGACCTTGAGCCGGTGGGTGCCTTCCTTCGCACCGTCGAGGTACCCGACGTTGGCCGTGAACGACAGCGGCTGGCCACTGTCCAGGTAGGACGCTTTGAACGAGTCGAGCCGGACGCAGAACTCGGGCAGATCGGAGGCTCCCACGCGCGCGCCGAGCCCGTACTCGTCGTACTGCTGCAGCGTGTTGCAGAACTCGCCGTCCGGCCCGGCGACGATCAGCCGGTTGCCGTGCCAGCCGTACCAGGACCCGAGCGCCACGCCCACCAGCAGCACGATCAGGGCGCTGTGGAAGAGGAGATTGCCCGTCTCCCGCAGGTACCCCTTCTCGGCGGAGACGGCACCGTCGCGGATGGCGACCCGGTACCGGGCCTTCTTCAGCCGGGCGGCGAAGTCCTCGGCCGTACCGTCGAACGTCCTCGACACCGGCAGCCGCTCGGGCCGCGCCGGCGCGTCGGGCAGCGGCCTGAACAGCGCCTCGGCCTGCGTGCGCAGCCTGGGCAGGATGCAGCCGACGAGGGAGGTGAACAGCAGCAGGTAGATCGCCGCGAACCACGGCGAGGAGTACACGTCGAAGAAGTAGAACCGGTCGAGCCAGGGCCCGGCGCCGGGGTTGTTCTTCAGGTAGTCGTTGACCTTCTCGATCGCCACGCCGCGCTGGGGCAGCAGCGAGCCGGGTACGGCGGCGACGGCCAGCAGGAACAGCAGCACCAGCGCGGTACGCATGCTGGTGAGCTGCCGCCAGGCCTTACGCACGATCGCGACCATCAGATGCCCACCGTGCCGGGGCCGACCGTGGCCCGCAGCCAGTTCATGAACTCGCCCCACAGCCCGGACACCAGGGCCAGGCCGACGATGACCAGCAACGCGCCGCCGATCCGCGTCACCCAGCGGCTGTGCTTGCGCACGGCGGTGAACAGGCCCATCACCTTGCGCAGCCCGAGGCTGAACACCAGGAAGGGCAGGCCGAGGCCGATGCAGTAGGCCACGGACAGCAGCGCGCCGCGCCCGACCGAGCCCTCGACGGCGGCCAGCCCGAGCACCGCACCCAGCGTCGGGCCCACGCACGGCACCCAGCCGAGCGCGAAGACCGCGCCGAGCAGCGGGGCGCCGGCCAGCCCGACGGCGGGAAGCTTGCGGATCCGCAGCTCGCGCTGGAGCCCGGGGACCAGCCCGGCGAAGCTCAGCCCCATCAGCATGATCAGCGCGCCCGTGACGATCTCGACGGTGCGCTGGTGCTCGCCGAGGACGCGGCCGAGGCCGGCGAAGACGATCCCGGTACCGACGAAAATGACCGTGAATCCGGCGACGAACAGGCCAGACCCGGCCAGCATCCTGGTCCTGCGGCTGCCGGAGTCCATGTCGGCGCCGGCGAGGCCGGTCACATAGGACAGATATCCCGGTACGAGCGGGAGGATGCACGGCGACAGGAAGCTGACCAGCCCGGCGAGCGCGGCGACCAGCGCGGCCAGCATCAGCGGCCCGGTGCTGGCGATGTCGGCGAACTTCTGGCCCATCGTTACTGCTCCGCCACGATGGGGTCGAGGAGTTTGCGCAGCTCGTCACGCTCGACGGACTTGCGGATCACGACGGCGATCCGGCCCTGCCTGTCGATGACGAACGTGGCCGGGATCGTGTTCGGCGGCACGTCACGGAACTTCAGCGCGACCTTGCCAGCCGGGTCGAACAGGCTGGGATAGGTGAACCGGCCGGCCACGAAGTTCTTCGCCTCGTCGCGCCCGTCGCGGATGTCGACGCCGAGGAAGTCGACGCCGGACCCCTTGGTGGCCTGATAGACGGCTTCGAGGTCGTCAGCTTCCTCTCGGCACGGCGCGCACCACGAAGCCCAGAAGTTGAGCACGGTGACCTTGCCCGGCGTGAAGGTGTAACCCGCGTCGTCCAGGAGTTTCCCGGCCACCGCCGGCGCCTTCTTGCGTTCTGCCACGCCAAAGACCGAGGTTGTACCGTCACCGGCGACGAAACGTTGCTGCCCCGTCACCTTCTGTGCGTCACCCGAGTCCCCGCAGCCGGCCAGGGCCAGCAGGGCCACGGCGACGAGCGGGATGACTCGTTTCATGCGCCCTTGGCGTCCTTCGCGGTCGGCGACAGCTTGATCAGGTGCCCGGCCGGCTCGGCGTACTTGACCCCGATCAGCGAGGAACCAGCGAACCGGAAGCTCGTCACGCTGGCCAGCGAGCACTCGCGCTTGCGCGGGTCGTGCCACAGCCGTTCCTTCTGCGCGTACCGGCGCAGCGTCCAGATCGGCAGCTGGTGCGAGACCACGGCCGCCTCGTGGCCCTCGGCCGCCTCACGCGCCGCGAGCAGCGCGTCGAACATCCGGTGCGCGATCTCCAGGTACGGCTCGCCCCAGGACGGCTTGAACGGGTTCCACAGGACGGGCCAGTGCCGGGGCGAGCGGAGCGCGCCGTCGCCGACGCTGACCCGCATGCCCTCGAAGTAGTTGGTGCTCTCCAGCAGCCGGTCGTCGATGTCGACGTCCATGCCGAACTTCGCGGCGATCGGCTCGGCGGTCTGCACGGCCCGTTCGAGCGGGCTCGACACGATGTAGGTCAGGTCGCGCGGCGCCAGGAAGTCCGCGACGGCGCCGGCCATCCGCACACCCAGGTCCGACAGGTAGTACCCGGGGCGGCGGCCGTAGAGGATCTTCTCCGGGTTGTGTACCTCGCCGTGCCGGACCACGTGCACGATCGTCTCGGTACCGCTAGACATGCGCGGCCTCCTGAGCTGCGAAGGTCAGCGCCCCAGAGATCGTCTCGAACGCGGCCTCGTCGAGGGCCGCCGACACGAACCAGGCCTCGTACGCGCTGGGCGGCAGGTAGACGCCGCGCGACAGCATCGCATGGAAGAACCGCTTGAAGGCCTCAACATCCTGCGTCTTGGCAGAGTCGTAGTCGGTGACCTGGTTCTCGGTGAAGAAGATCGAGAACATGTTGCCGGCCGTCGACACCCGGTGCGGCACGCCGGCCTTGGTCAGCGCCGCGCTGGCCTCCTGCTGGAGCCAAGCCGAGTGCTTGCCGAGCTGCGCGTAGACCTCGTCGGTCGCGAGGCGCAGCGTGGCCAGCCCGGCAGCGCAGGCCAGGGGGTTACCGGAGAGGGTGCCTGCCTGGTACACCGGACCGGCCGGGGCGAGCATGCCCATGATCTCGGCCCGGCCACCGAACGCGGCAGCTGGCAGGCCGCCGCCCATGACCTTGCCGTAGGTGTAGAGGTCGGCGTCGTGCGGGTCGAGCCCGGCCCAGCCGCTGCGGCTCACCCGGAAGCCGGTCATGACCTCGTCGGAGATGAGCAGGGCACCGTTGGCGTGCGCGATCTCGGCCAGCCCCTGGTTGAACCCGGGCAGCGGAGCCACCACGCCCATGTTGCCGGCCGCGGCCTCGGTGATGATCGCCGCGATCTGGCCGGGGTGCGCGCTGAACGCCTCGCGTACGGCATCGAGGTTGTTGTACGGCAGCACGATGGTCTCGCCGGCACTGGAAGCCGGGACCCCCGGGGAGTCGGGCAGCGACAGCGTCGCCACGCCGGAGCCGGCGGCGGCCAGCAGGCCGTCGGAGTGCCCGTGGTAGCAGCCGGAGAACTTGATGATCTTCGACCGGCCGGTGTACCCGCGAGCCAGCCGCAGTGCCGACATCGTCGCCTCGGTACCGGAACTCACCAGCCGGACCTGCTCGACCGGCGTCCGCGCGACCAGCTCCTCGGCCAGCGCGACCTCGCCCGGGGTGGGCGTACCGAAGCTCGTGCCCTGCCCTGCTGCCTCACGGATCGCCGCGACGACCTCGGGATGCGCGTGCCCGTGCAGCAGCGGCCCCCACGAGGCGACCAGGTCCACGTACTCGCGGCCATCGGCGTCCGTCATCCGGCAACCAGTGCCGGAGACCATGAACCGTGGCGTGCCGCCGACCGAGCGGAAGGCGCGGACGGGCGAGTTGACCCCGCCCGGCACGATGGCCTGCGCGCGGTCGAAGAGCTCCTGGGAGGCCGGTGCGTCGGCGGAATAGGGTGTCACAATCCAGCTATTCTGGCAGAGCCCCCAGGAAGATCATCTTCACCCTCTACACAGTGTCGAACTTCACTCGATCCTCAGGCTCCTGGCAAGTTCGGCGACATCCGCCTCGTACTCGTACCACTGCCGGTCCGGCTGGAAGCCCAGCTCGGCGTTGACCCGGGCCATCGGCTCGTTCTCCATCGCCGTCCAGGTCTGCACGTCCCGCAGCTCCGGTACCGCCGAGCGCAGCTCCAGCAGCATCCGGGCCTTCATCGCCAGGCCCAGCCCGTAGCCACGGTGCGCCGGGACGACCACCGTGTCGTACTGGTCGGCCCGCTCGGGATGCTGGGCCGGCGCGACGACCTCGGTCAGCCCGGCGATCGCACCCGAGCGGTTGTGCACGGCGCACACCACGTACGGGGTCAGGCCACGGGCGTGCAGGACGGCGAGGCTGTCGGCGAGCCGGCCGGCCGAGTACGAGCTGGGGCTCAGCTCGATATCGTCGTCCTCACCCTGCACGACCTGCTTGGCCAGGGCGTACGCGGGCAGCAGGTCGTCCGGCGGGCCGCCAGGGAAGTACTCGATCGTGTAGCCGGAGCCGGTCCGCGTGGCGTGCTCCCGCATCCGCCCCCAGTCCACAGTGGCCAGGTCGAGCAGGTTGCGCTCCTCGACACTGCTCAGCCGGAAGCCGAGCGATGGGTAGAACAGCGTGCCCGGGGTACCGGCCGCGACCTCGGCACCGAGCACAGACCGCCCGGACTCGTACGCGCGCCGGACGCAGGCTGCCGCCAGGGTCCGCCCGGCACCGGCCCGGCGGCGTCCGGGGTGGACGTAGATCTCCATGACGCCGATCTCGTCGAGCAACCGCAGCCCGGCGACCCCGATCACCTCCCCGGAGTCGTCCTCCAGGAACCAGTCGGCCCGCGCCTCCCCCGGCATGGTCACGGCGAAGTACTCGCGGAGCCGCTCGGCCCGCCAGTGTGGCTCGCCGGGCAGATCAGCGGCGAGCATCTCGTTGTACAGCCGCCGCCACGCTTCCAGGTCATGGCCTGGGGCCTTGGCTGGCTCCCACTCGCGTACGCGCACCATCTCTGCTTACCTGACTGTGGCGGTGAACGCGAGCCCTCGAACGGGCAAAATCCGTACTGCTCGTGTCCACATGGTTACTGTTCGCATTCCCAACCGCGCGCCGCTGTCTCTCCTCAGTGTCCGGACGCACCGGTATCTTCAGTATCTACGGTGTACGGCTGAGTTTGCCGTACTCGTCGGCCCGGGCGAAGACATCCTTCAGGTACACGTCGACGGCGTTGTAGGACAGGACGGCGCTCTGCCAGTCGGCGGCCCGGCCCAGGTCACGGGACCCGGAGCACAGGTACTCCCCCGCGGCCAGCGCGGCGTCGAAGATGTTGTGCGGGTCGACGGCCCCGTCGCCGTTGCCGTCCCGCCCCCAGCTGCCCCAGGTGGTCGGGATGAACTGCATCGGCCCGATCGCCCGGTCGTACTGAGCGTCACCGTCCAGCCGCCCGCCATCCGTGTCCGTGATGACCTTCGTGCCGTTCTTCCCATCCAATGGGATACCGACGATCGTCTTGCTCGGCTTGCCGTCCGCACCCAGCACCGCCCCGCCCTCCTGGCCGTGGTTGGACTCGATCCGGCCCAGCCCGGCCAGCGTCGTCCATGCCAGATGGCAGCCGGGCTTGCTGGCTGCCAGTTTCAGCTCGGCACTCGCGTACGCCTGCAAAGCCGGAACGGGAATGCCGACTTTCGGCGCCAGCCCGGCGGCCCACTGCGCGACTGTGCCCTGCGTGGCCGGGGCACTCGGCGTAACAGAGGGTCGCGGTCCCGGCGTCGCAGAACCGGTTGACGGCAACGGCGGTTCGGACCACTGAGGAGTATTGGGGTCCGGCGTGACGGCCGCCGAATCGGCAGCCGGTTGTTTACCAGCCGGTAGAAGAAAATTTCCCACTATCAGCACGGAGATCACGGCCGTCAGGGCGACGACGGCCATCGAGGCCAGTCGCAGTCTCGGGCCACCGGCCCAGCCGTACACTTTCATGGCCGCCCAGCACACGGCATGTATGAGTGAATAAGCGAGTCGGCGCAGCACGCTGCAGAGTATCCCGCATTGCCGGAAAGAAGATCAAGATTTGCCTTCCACCCGCAACCGGGGCGGCGTACCGTCGTTGCCCCAGGCGTCATAACGCGAAAGGCAATTCGCACCCCGCGGCCGCCCCAGCGCGGCGACCAGCCGTTCTGCTGATGCGAAGAGTTGCGGGATGCGGCACGATGAGTCCATTCGCATGGGGCGGAGGTCAGGGCTTGGCGGCACATATGCACCTGCCGAGCGGGCAGGTGACATTCCTGTTCACTGACATCGAGGGCTCGACGCGGCTGGCGCAGCTCCTCGGTGACGGGTACCGACCTGTCCTCAACGACCACCGCCGCCTGATGCGCCTCACATTCGGTGACTGCGACGGCGCGGAATTGTTGACGGAGGGTGATTCTTTCTTCGTCGCCTTTGCCGACGCCACCGCGGCCCTGATCGCCTGCGTGACCGCCCAGCGCGCCCTGGCCGACCACAGCTGGCCCAGCCCGGCGGCCAGGCCCCGGGTCAGGATGGGCCTGCACACCGGGTACGCCGTCCCACATGCTGGCGAATACGCCACTTTCGAGGTGCACCGCGCGGCCCGGGTGGCGGCGGCCGCGCACGGCGGGCAGGTCCTCTGCTCCGGCGCGACTGCCCGCAGGGTCACCGACCTCCCGGATGGACTGTCGCTTGTAGACCTCGGCCTGCACCGGCTGCGCGGCTTCGACGACCGCGAGCGCCTGTACCAGCTCGCGGCCCCCGGCCTGGAGTACCGCTTTCCGCCACCACGCACAATGGACGCCACCCCGCACAATCTCCCGGCCGCGCCGACCAGCTTCATCGGCCGCCTCGACGAGCAGGTCAAGCTGCGGCAGCTCGTCTGCGAGCAGCGGCTCGTGACGGTGGTGGGAGCTGGCGGGGCCGGCAAGACGAGGCTCGCGGTGGCGGTCGCCACGGACCTGGTCGACTCCTATCAGGACGGTGTCTGGTTCACGGACCTCGCCTCGGTCACGGATCCGGCGCTGATCGCCGTTGGGGTGGCGAGTGCCTTCGGCCTCCGGCCCGAGCCGGGCCGCCCCATGCCGGAGACCCTGGTCGAGCACGCAGCCCAGCGGCAGTGCCTGCTGGTCCTCGACACGTGCGACCACCAGCTCACCTCGCTCGCTCCCCTGGTGACGCGGCTGCTGGCGAGCTGCCCGGGCCTGACGATCCTCGCCACGAGCCGCGAGCCGATCGGCCTGCCCGGCGAGGCCGTCTGGCGCATCCCGTCGCTGTCCGTCACCCCGCAGCCCGACGGCGGCCCGTCCGACGCGGTGGCTCTGCTGCTCGACCGCGCGGCGGCTGCTCGTGGTGGCCGGCGTGCCGAGCCCGCCGAGCTGCCGCACCTCGACCGGGTCGCCCGCCGCCTCGACGGCCTGCCCCTCGCTCTCGAACTGGCGGCGGCCCGGCTGCGACTCCTCGCGGCCGGCCAGCTCGCCGAACGCCTCGAAGACCTCCTGCTGGCCGGCCCCGGCGAGTCCGCCAACCGGCACGAGACCCTGAGCGCCACCGTGTCCTGGTCCTACCGGACCCTCGGGCCCCGCGCGGCCAAGCTCCTGCGTCACCTCTCGGTCTTCGCCGGCCCGGTGGAGCTGGAGGCGATCGAGTGGCTGCTGGGCGACGACCCGCTAGACCCTTTGGCTGTACTGGTGGACAAGTCGCTGGTCCAGGCCGAGCCCACCGCCGTGGGCACCACCTACCGGATGCTCGACCCGATCCGGGCCTACGGCCAGCGCAAACTCCTCCAGTCCGGCGAGGAGGAAGCAGCACGGGACCGGCACGTCGCCTGGTGCCGCCACGCCGCCGAGCGGGCCGGCCGGGATGCCGAGGGCCGCGCGGTCACCCTGTCCATGCACGCCCTCGACCCGCTGTCGGTGGAGCTGCGGACGGCGCTGCGGTGGAGTACGACGGGAGGCGACGTCCGCGAGGGGCTCCGCCTGGCCGGTGCCCTCGACCAGTGGTGGCGCGAGCGCGGCCTGGCCCGCGAGGGCCGCGTCTGGCTGTACCGGCTCTACGAGCGCATGACCACGACGGACACTCCGGTACCGAGCCGCGAGCTCGCGCTGGCCTACAACATGCACGCCGCCCACGCCGGGGTGGACGGCGAGTACGCCGAGGCCCTCCGCTTCTCCCAGCGAGCCGAGGCCGCAGCCCGCCAGGCCGGCGACCCGGGCCTCCTCGTCCGCGTACTCGCCGGCCGGGCCAGCCCCCTCGTCGACATCGGCCTCGTCGCCGAAGCCGAACGCTCCTGCTGGGAGACGTTGCGCCTCGCGGCGGAGCTGGACGTGGAAGCCGACGCGCTCTTCGCGATCTTCTACCTCGCCCAGTTGCTCTGGCGCCGCGGCGAACTCGACGAGGCGGCCAACCTCCTCGCCTCGGCCCGCCCCCTCGAAGCCGCCCGCCCCGCCGAACGCGGCCGCCGCACCGTCGACATGCTCCTCGGCCTCGTCGCCCTCGAACGCGGCGACCTCGTCGCGGCCCACGAACACCTCCAGGTCGCCCTGCGCTCCCGGATGGCCTACGGCTTCGGTGCCCGCGCGGTGGAGACCCTCAACGCGATCGGCGTCCGCTGCCACCTCGGCGGCCAGCCCGACACCGCGGCAGTACTGTTCGGCGCCGCCGAGTCCGAGCGAGGCCGGCTCCGCTGCTCGGCGGGCGCCTACGCCCCCTACTGGGCCGAGCAGCACAGCCGCACCCGCAGCCGGCTAGGCGACCTCCGCTTCGACACCCTGTACGCCGAGGGCGCCGCGATGCCCCTCACGGAAGCTGTCGCGGCAGCCCTCGCCGTCGAGCACCCCGACCTGACCTCCGGCGGCATGTTCGCAGCCGGCGGCCAGGTCGGCGTCAAGGACGAGTCGTAGCCCCCGCACGAATCATCCGACCTTCCAGCTGAGCCCTTATCCCCCGCTGAACAGTACGACTGGCGCGTCCAGCGTTGTTCCGTTGTTGTGGTGTTTCTCGATGAGGAACGTGCTGGGGCCGGTGATGTTGAGGGTGATCAGCTCCGTCTTGCCGTCTCCGTTGAGGTCGGCCGCCGCGGTGGATCGCTGGAGCCAGGCTCCAGGGGTCTCCTGCCGTACGGTGCTGGTGGCGGTCGCCGCTGGTTTGGTTCCGGTGAAGGTGAAGGCCCGGACCTGGTTGCTTGTGCTTGCGGGCTGGTCGTAGAGGCAGATGATGTCCTGCTTGCCATCGGCGTCGATGTTGCCGGTGGTGACCTTCACGCGCGTGAGGTCGAAGGTGCCGTTGCCTGCGCTGCTGTCCCAGGCGGTCGCCCATTGCGAGTTCGGGGTGAATCCGCTGCCGGTGGAGTATTTGACCGAGATCTTCACCTGCTGGTTGTCGTACTGGTAGAGGTGGACAACATCGGCCATCTTGTCGCCATCGACGTCCGCGACCTGCTGGATGACACGGCGGGGTTCTGCGTCGCCGACCGGGTTGGTGTGCCAGAGAGCGATCGGTTCGAAGCCGGTGCTGCCTGCGGATGCCTTAGCCACGTGCAGCTTGTACTGGCCTGGGCCTGTGGTTTGCATGAGCACGAGGTCGGCGCGGTTGTCGTGGGTGGTGTCGGCGAAGCCAACCTGAAGGTTTTCCATGGCCCAGGTGTCGTCCTGGGTGCTGGTCCAGGCTAGTGCCGGTGGGTTGAAGGCGGTGCCGGTGGAGGTGAAGACCCATGCCTGCACGCCGCGGGTTGCGGGCATGTCGCCGTCGTTGCGGGTGATGAGCAGGAGGTCGGTGCGTCCGTCGTAGTTGTGGTCGGCGGCGTACCAGCGGGCCGAGTCGTGCCATTTGATCGGCGGCGCTTCGACGCCTGGTGGTCGCGCCGTGCTCGTGGACCAGAACGGGATGGCTGCGGCGAGGGTGCCGGTGCCGTTGCCGGGCAGGACCCGCAGGTCGGTCACGACGTCTTTTTCCAGTCCGGCGGTGCCGGTGATGACGAGGACGTCGGGTTTGGTGTCGCCGGTGAAGTCGCCGGTGAGGTGCTGGGGCGCGGCCCGGCGGGTGTTGCGGGTCTGGTTGACGAGGGCGAGGATGTCGTCTCCGGTGAGCGCGCCGGTGAAGACCTTCACGTCGTCGATGCCGCCTTCCCACCAGTCGGCGCTGGTGCCGTTCCACTTCGATCGGCCGATCGCGAGGTTACCGCTGGCGTCCCATGTGGATGGCAGGTCTACCGGGTTGCCCTGCTGTTCTCCGTTGACGTAGAAGATGATCTTCCCGCCGCCCCGGTCGACGCGTGCGGCCAGGTGTGTCCACACACCGAGGGCTGCCGGTGCGGTGGATTCGGCGCGGGTGAAGGATGTGTTGTCGGTGTCGCTGGCGCAGACGGTGAACATCCAGGTCTTCGCCGGGCCGTGGTAGCCAAGGATGAACGCGGAGGCGCGGTTTCCGTCCTGGCTGATGACCGCCTGGTTGTTGCCGCTGCGGTCGAGCTTGACCCAGGCGGCGACGGTGTAGTCGCCGCCGGTCCGTACCGCCCCGGGGGCGGTCGAGGATGATCCGGCGCTGAGGCCGTTGCCGCCGGTGTAGCGGGCGCCTTCGCCGGTGAAGCCGTCACGGACGGGGTAGACGCCGGAGTAGGTGCCGGTGTTGAGAGTGAGGGTGCGGTTGTTGCCGCTGCTGTCGGGGGAGCTTCCGGCGTCTGCGGTTGCGTTGTACTGGTACCAGGCTTCGAGTTTGCGGGCCAGGCCGCGGATCTCCCAGGCGGGCAGCACCCGGTCGTAGACGCGGGTGTCGTCGATACCGCCCTTGACGTACTGGCCGTAGGCGCCGTTCCACAGGGACCGGCCGAAGTTCAGCCCGGTACCGCCTGTGTTGACGGTGCCGATCTGGCTGCTCTGCCCTTGCAAGACGCCGTTGACATACAGCGACAGGATCCTGGTGCTGGTGTCGTATACGGCGGCGACATGTGTCCAGCCCAGCGGCGGGTTCGCCGCGCCTACGGCGCCGTCTGTGGTGGGGTTGTCGGTGTCGGTGCGGGTGAGCAGCACTTCGTAGCGGCTGGCCGTGCCGTTGTACTTGAGGATGAGGGAGCTGCTGCGGGTGGCCGGCTGGGAAATGATGTCGCGGTGCCCGGTGCGGTCGGTGAGGTTCACCCACGTGCTGACGGTGTAGTTCTTCGTGACGTCGACCTTCGCGGCCGTAGCCGCGTGCCCGGCGCCGTCAAGCGTCAGGTAGGTGGTGTGGCTGTACAGGTGATCGGGGACCGAGCCCGGTGCCGCCCAGGCAGCGGTGCCCGCGAGGGTGGCGTCCTTGTCTCCGCTGCCGCTGTCGTTGGCCGTCGCGGCGCCTGGCAATTCGTTGAGCTGCCAGTGATGCACGGCCGGTCCGGGTGTTTTGACAGAGAACGCGAACGGCTTAGTGAGGGAGTTGCCCGCCAGGTCATAAGCGGTGACGTGGAGCGTGTTTGTCCCGCCGACGGCTGGGGTGATCGCCACCTGCGTGCTGGCGCCAGGGCTGGGGGCGGCGGCCTGCCCGGTGATCACCTTGCCGTCGGCACCGGTCATGGAGTACGAGTACCACACGACGTCGCTGTCAGATCGGAACGTGAACATACCCGTCTGTCCGACACCGCCGTTCACCGTCCCATCCTGCGGATACTCAGGAGAGAAGACGCTGAGGGTGGCAGGCGGTTTCTGGTCGACGACGATGGTGCAGCCCTGAGCCCATGGCCCCCACCAGCCGTAGCCGTCGGTCGCTCTCGCATTGATCCAGTACGTGTCGCTGGGCAGTTCTGACGCTGGCCTGATCCACACGAGCGGGGAGCCGGATCCGGCGTTGATGGGGTGGGTCTGCTTGGTCTGGCCGTTCTGTGAGATGTGCAGCTCGCCGGTGACGGCATCGCCCTGCGGGTCGATGGCGTAGGAGCGGAAGGTGTAGCTGGCTGCTGCGCCCAGGTGGAGGGTGCCGCCGTTGCAGGGCTTGCCGTCGATGGTGAGGTTCTGCGGCGCGCCGGGCGGATCGTTGTACACCACCGACAGCAGGGGCGAGTTCTGGTCGAAGCGCCGCCACGCCTGCTCGTTGTACTCGTGGCCGTCGGCGATCTTCAGCGCGAACACCAGGAACGACCAGCCATTGTCAGCCGAGGCCCGGGCGGCGTTCTGGACGTCGAACCAGACTTCCTGGTCGTTCTGGCAGCCGTTGCTGCCTTTCTCGGAGTTGCCGTAGGTGCTGTTGCTCTCGCCGATCTTGCCGGTGAGGGTCAGCGGGTTCCAGGTCGAGGCGAGGTGCAGCTCGAACGGCTTCCACGAGGGTGTGGTGCAGTTGGCGTCCCAGGAGTGCGTCTGGAGGACTTTCAGGTGCGCGCTGATGATCTGCTTGTGGCTGAACCATGAGGTGTTCATCTGCATGAACGCCCGCCACAGGTCCGCGTCCGAGGGGTCGCTGCCGATCTGGATGTCGCCGGTGGCGGCTTCCCCGCCCCACAGCGGGTTTCCGGGGTTGCCCGGGTTGACCAGGCCCCATCCGCCGCCGTTCTGGTAGCCGATGGTGTCCCATCTCGGGTCGATGAACAGCGGCAGCGCCGCCTGCGGATCGGCCAGCAGGGCAGCATCAGGCCGGAGGGTCAGCTGGCCCGCCGAGTACGCGACGGCGATCTTGGCTTTGCGGGCTCCGTTGCTCGGTGCCCAGCCGTATCGTGCCGGGTCGTCGCCGGAGGCGGTGTCGGGCTGCTTGCCGTCCCACATCCAGGGCTGCCCGGCGGCGAACACTACCCGCCCGTCAGCTGCGGTCGCGGTGATCCCGCCGTCGCGGCCGACGGCGACCGTGAGCCGTTCGGTCTTCACGCCGAGGGTGATGGAGGCCAGGCGCGGGTCGGCCGCGGCGGCGCGGGTTTTCACGACGAGCATGTGCGTGATGCCGCCCGAGCGGGTCGGCCGCACTTTCAGGTCGACGCCCGGGTACACCTCGGGGTAGGTGGCCACATCGCCTGCGACCTGCGGTGCGGGCAGCGCGGCGGGCCACGTCAGGGTCAGCTTGTACGGGCCGTCGGTCATGGTGGCCAGCGCGGTGTCCCCTCCGCCGGACAGCTGGAGCGTGGCCGGTGTCGCTGTGGTGGCCAGGGCGGTGCCCTCCCGGCGCAGCGTGGTGTCAATCGCCACCCACGAGCCGTCAGCCTTACGCGCCCGTACCGGGGTGAGGCTGCGCTCGTGGGTGAAGGACCCTTCCGGGTTCGCGAACACCTGGTCCGTCGCCGACCGCAGACCAGAAACCTCGATGCGGCGCTTCGCCTTGCGCGCCACATCGGAGGCGGCCTGCGCTGAAGGCTGTTCCGTAACCGCCGCCAGGCCGGCACCCGCCGTTTCAGCCGCTGCGGGAAGTGTGCCCATCGTGGACAGTGCTGAGGTACCTATCAGGACAGCTGTGGCATATCGCCGCCAGCGGTGACTGTGCGTGTGCATGTAGCTCCTATCCCCAGGGTTTTGCGGCCCCGAAGTATGCCACCGCCAAGGCCGGCCTGGCTGTCCCATACATCTCACCTCCCAGCCCCGCAGCGGGCAGCAGGGTGTCGGTGGCCCCTGGTAGCCTCCGCCGGTCCTATTGGGAGACGATGGGGGTCTATTGTGGCGAGTGCCACACAATCATCTGCTTTACTGAGAACCTCGCGCGCGATAGGCGCGGGCCTCGTTCTGGCCATGGCCGCCCTTGCGGCAGGCCCATCACCCGTACTCGCGGCGCCATTTGTGCCCACCGCAGCCAAACCCGACAAGTCCGTTAAGGGCAAGCCGGTACCGGCCACCAGCCCCAAGGAGAACCAGCCGGCGCTGCGAGGGAACCGCCCCGCAACCTGGCCCGCTGCGGCCGTCGCCGAGCTGGATCTGACTCCAGCCGCATCCGGGCAGGCCGCCGCCAGCGCACCGGCGGGCGGCGGGAAGGCGAAAGCCGGCAAGACTCCGCTGTCGATCGGCCTGGCCGCCGCACCGGCGTCACAAGCGCAGGCGGCATCCGCTGCACCGGCCGGCGGGAAGGTCCGTGTCGAAGTCCTCGACCGCAAGGCTGCGGACAAGGCCCAGATCCCGGGTGTGCTGTGGAAGGTCACCGGCGCGCCAGGATCGCTGGACGCTGACTTCGACTACTCCGCCTTCCGTGACGCCTACGGCGCGGACTGGGCCAGCCGGCTCCAGATCTTCCGCCTGCCCGACTGCGCGCTGAGCACACCGGAACGTGCCGAGTGCAAGCCCGCCCCGGTTGCGACCCGCAACGACCAGGCCGTCGGCAAGCTGTCCGCCACGCTTGAGTTCGCCACCGCACCGCAGAAGGCGGCGGGCAGCGGCCAGGCCGCGCCCGCCGGCAGCGGCGCCATGTTCGCCGCAGCCGCCGGCCCGTCCGGGCCGTCCGGCTCGTTCTCGGCGACGTCCCTGTCGCCGTCGGCGACATGGAGCTCGGGTAACCCGACAGGTGACTTCTCCTGGAGTTACCCGCTGCGGGTACCGCCGGGCCTGGGCGGGCCGGTGCCGCAGATCGCTCTCGGGTACTCCTCGTCGGCTGTGGATGGCCGGACGGTCGCGACGAACAATCAGCCTTCGCAGCTGGGTGAGGGTTTCGATTTCCATCCGGGGTTCATTGAGCGCCGGTACAAGCCGTGCGCGGATGACAAGGGCGGTAACCAGGGCACCGCGCAGACCGGTGACCAGTGCTGGGCGACGGACAACGCGACGATGTCGCTGAACGGCCGCGGCGGCGAGCTCGTCCTCGACGACGCCACCGGCGCGTGGAAGCTCCGCAGCGATGACGGCTCGAAGATCGAGCGGCTGTCCGGGGTCACCAACGGTGACGACAACGGTGAGCACTGGAAAGTCACGACCAGTGACGGTAACCAGTACTACTTCGGCCTGAACCGCCTGCCGGGCTGGGCTGCCGGGAAGCAGGAGACGAACTCGGCGTGGACGACGCCGGTGTTCGGCAACAACTCCGGCGAGCCGTGCTACGGCGCGACGTTCGCCAGCAGCTGGTGCGATCAGGCCTACCGGTGGCAGCTGGACTACGTGGTCGACCCGCACGGCAACGTGATGTCGTACTACTACCAGAAGGAAACGAACTTCTACGCGCTGAACCTCACCGCCGGCTCCCCGAAGCCCTACACGCGTGGCGGGTGGCTGGACCGGATCGACTACGGCCAGCGCGACGGCTCCGTGTACTCCACAGTCCCGGTCGGCCGTGTGGTGTTTGAGATGGCCGAGCGGTGCCTGCCGGGCTCGACGTGCGACTGGTCGCACCCGGAGAACTACCCGGACACCCCGCTCGACCAGAAGTGCGACGGCGGGAACTGCCAGGGCAAGTGGTCCCCGGTGTTCTTCACGACCAAGCGCATCGCGAAGGTCCGCACGCAGGTGTCCGACGGCGCGAACCTGACGGATGTGGACTCCTGGACCCTGCGGCATGAGTTCCCGGCACCTGGTGACGGGACGCGGGCCGGGATGTGGCTGGAGGCGATCCAGCAGACCGGCCACGTCGGCACAGCGGTGTCCCTGCCGGAGGTGAACTTCGACTGGGTGCAGCTGTCCAACCGGGTGATGAAGCCCCTGGACACGCAGGCACCGATGAACTGGATGCGCATCAAGTCCATCCACAGCGAGTCCGGCAGCACCCTCACCGTCGACTACTCCGGCCCCGAGTGTTCCCACACCGGGACCATGCCGGCGTCCCCGGCCGCGAACACGATGCGCTGCATGCCCGCAGCCGTGCCGAAGCCCGGCACGGACACCGTGGACTACGACTGGTTCCACAAGTACGTCGTGACCCGGATCCTGGAAAACGACAACACCGGCGGCAGCCCCGCCGTCCAGACCACCTACGACTACCTCGACGGTGCCGCGTGGCGGCACGATGACGCCGACGGCCTGGTCGATCCGAAGTACAAGACCTGGTCGCAGTGGCGCGGCTACGGCAAGGTCCGCACCACCAAGGGCCAGGCAGGTACCGCGCAGCAGGTCACCGAGCGGCGGTTCTTCCGCGGCATGAACGGCGACAAGCTCGCCGACGGCAGCCTCCGCTCAGCCGCGATCGACGGCATCACCGACCACGACCAGTTCGCCGGCCAGCCACGCGAGGAGAAAACGTTCCTCGGCCTCGGCGGCCCCGTCCTGTCGTCCTCGCTCACCACACCCTGGCGGGGGCCCGTCACCGCGACCCGGGTGAAAACCTGGGGCACAGCCGAAGCGCGCCGCGGCGACACCGAACGAACCCGCACCAGCAGCGCCATCTCCGGCGGCAGGCAGCGCGAGACCGAAGTCATCCGCACCTTCGACCCAGCCACCGGCCAGCTGATCGACGTCAGTGACCTCGGTGACCTGGCCGTGGCAGGCGATGAGTCCTGCACCCGCACCACCCTGCTGCGAAACACCACGCTGAACATCCTGACCCTGCCCTCGCGGCAGGAGAAGGTGTCGGTGGCGTGCGACAAGCCGGTCTCCCGCCCGGCCGATGTGCTGTCGGACGTGCGGACCTCCTACGACGGGCAGGCGTGGGGCGCGGTGCCCACAAAGGGCACTGCGACCCGGGTTGAGCAGCTGATCGGGTATGTCAACGGGCAGCCGCAGTACAAGGAAATGAGCCGCAGCGTCGTCGACTCCTACGGCCGGGGCATCGAGTCCTACGACGCCAAGGGCGAGAAGACCACCACGACCTACACCCCCGCCACCGGCGGCCCGGTCACCAAGGTCGACACCACCAACCCGCTCGGCCACAAAACCTCGATGACCCTCATCCCTGCATGGGGCTCGGCGGCGGCGCAGACCGACGCCAACAACAAGACCGGAACCCTCGAGTACGACGGCCTCGGCCGCCTCCTGCGCGCATGGACACCGGACCGGCCCAAGAACTTGTTCGCCCAGGCTTCGACGGAGTTCACCTACCAGGTCCGTACCGACGGGCCGGTGGTCACCACCACCAAGGCCCTGAAACCCAACGGCAACTACGTCACCACCTACGAGCTGTACGACGGGCTGCTGCGTCCGCGCCAGACGCAGATTCCCGGGCCGACGGGCGGGCGGATCGTCACCGAGACGCGGTACAACTCCCTCGGCCAGCCGTACAAGAAGGCTGGTGCGACGCACAACACCGACGCACCCGGTAATGCGCTGGTGACGTTCGCCGACAACGAGATCCCCGGCATGAACGTCACCGAGTTCGACGCAGCCGGCCGGGCCACCGCGGACATCTTCTACGTCAACGGCGTGGAAAAGCACCGCACCAAAACCGAGTACGACGGCGACCTGACCCACGTCACCCCGCCCACAGGCTCGGCGGGCACGACGGTGAAGAACGCCCAGGGCCAGACCACCGAGATCCGCCAGTACCACAGCGGCTCCCGCACCTCGTCCTACGACGCGACGAAGTACGCCTATAACAAGGCCGGGGCGCTGAGTTCCGTCACCGACGTGGCGGGCAACGCGTGGACATACGAGTACGACCTGCGCGGCAGGCTCATCAAGACCGTCGACCCCGACAAGGGGCCGACCGAGATGACCTACAACGACGCCGGCGAGCTCACCTCCACCAAGGACGCCCGGGGCATCGTCCTGGCCTACGGCTACGACAAACTCGGCCGCAAGACCGGCGTCTTCGAGAACACCACCGCAGGCAAGAAGCGCTCGGAATGGTGGTACGACAAAGCCGGGGCGCTCGGCCTGCAGTGGGCATCCGGGCAGTATGACGCCGCCGGCAACGGCTACTACTCGATGATCGACAAGTTCGACTCCGCGTACCGGCCCCTCGAGCTCAACATCTCCATCCCAGCGAACGAGACGGGCCTCAGCGGCAACTACGGCTACAGCTTCACCTACAAAGTCGACGGCTCACCCGAGTCCATCGCCTACCCCAGCCGGGGCGGACTGCCGGGCGAGGTCGTCTCCACGAGCTACACCAACCTCGGCGCGCCCAGGCGAACGGCCGGGCTCGGCTCTTACGTCGCAGAGACGTACTACACCAAGTACGGCGAGGTCGAACGTCTCGACCTTGACTACGACGGAACAGAAACCAACGACCGCCGGCCGGTGTTCAAGACCTTCCACTACGAGGAGGGCTCTCGCCGGCTCATCCGCTCCATCACCGAGCGGACGATCGGAGCCCCGTACCGGGTGTCCGATGTGAACTACACCTACGCCCCAGGCGGCGCGGTCACCAAGGTCGTCAACAATGCCGAAGGCCTCACCGCAGACACCCAGTGCTTCAGCTACGACCACCACGACCGGATCACTGAAGCGTGGACGCCCACCAGCGGCGACTGCGGCACGACCCGATCGGCCAGCAGCCTGAACGGCCCGGCGCCGTACTGGCACTCGTGGACCTACGACAAGATCGGTAACCGGCTTTCCGAAACACAGCACAAGACCACCGGTGACCTAACCCGAAACTACGGGTACAAGGAAAACGGCGTCACCAAGCCGCACACCGTCACCTCCCTGTCGTCCACGCTCGGACGCCGAGAGTGGACATACGACGCCACCGGCAACACCCTCACCCGACTCGGCCCGTCCGGCACCGGGCAGGCACTCGCCTGGGACGCCGAAGGACGCCTGTCCAAGGTCACCGAAGGCTCACAGGTCACCGAATTCCTGTACGACGCCTCTGGTAGTCGGCTGATCCGCAAGGAAGCCGGCGGAGCCAAGACCCTGTACCTGCCCGGCATGGAAGTCCGCTCCGACGGCAAAGCCAGCCGCTACTACAGCCACGGCGGCGAGGTCGTCGCGGTCCGCACCACCGACGCCGGCCTCACCTGGCTGTCGTCTGACCGTAACGGCAGCAGCGATGTCACGATCGCCGAAAACGGCCAGGCCATCAGCCGCCGATACCTCACCCCGTTCGGAACCGAACGCGGCACCATCCCATCCTCATGGGTGGATGACAAGGGCTACGTCGGCGGCACTAAGGACCGCACAGGTCTGACGCACCTCGGCGCACGCGAGTACGACCCGTTCATCGGACGGTTCATCTCCGCAGATCCGATCATGGATCCGCTCGATCCGCAGCAGATGCATGGCTACGCCTACGCCAACAACAACCCGGTCACCCTGTCCGACCCCACCGGCATGCTCCGGGAAGAAATCGAAGCAGGCGGAGGCGGCTGCGACGCCGCATGCGGCGCAGCGGCGCAGTCCGAAGGCGAACAGTTCTACCAGGAACACCAGGCCGCAACGGCCAGGAAGGAATACGAGGACGCCAAGAAGACCGCGGAGACGCCGATCCTCGACGTCGTCCTCAAGGCCGGCGGGGAAATCCTCATGGAGGTCCTCGGCATCAACGACATCCGCGACTGCATCACCAAGGGCGACGTGATGGCCTGCGTCAGCACCGTCGCCAACATCATCCCCTGGGGCAAAATCTTCAAACTCCCCAAGATTGCCAAAGCCTTCGAACGTGCCTACGAAGCCTTCAAAGCCTTCGGCGAGAAACTAGCCAAAGCCAAGGCTGTCCTCCGCAGGGGTGAAGTCCCAGCAGGAGCAGCAGCCAAAAAGGCAGACAACGCAGCAGCCACCGGCGGCAAAGCAGCCGACGACACTGCAGCCGCCAGCACCAAGGCAGACGACACCGGTGAAGCAATGGCCGGTTCTGGAAAGTGTCACAGCTTCGCCCCTGCCACGGAAGTCGCAATGGCCGATGGCAGTCAGAAACCAATCTCCAACGTGGAGATTGGTGACGAGGTCGTAGCCACCGACCCCGTCACCGGCGAGACCGGCCCCAAGGCCGTGACTGCCCTGCACGTCAACCAGGACACCGATCTCACCGAACTCACCGTCACCAAGAACGACGGCACAAATGAGACACTGTCCACCACCCAGCACCACCCCTTCTGGGACGCAACCCTCGGCACATGGGTCAACGCCGGGGAACTTCAAGCCGGGCACGAACTGCGCACGCTCGACGGCAGCACCGTGCACGTCACACTCGTGGCCAACCACACCGGCAGCAAGCAGATGCGCGACCTCACTGTCGGCGACGTACACACCTACTACGTCGTCACGGGCACAACCCCGGTTCTGGTGCACAACTGTGACAACGAAGTCCAGGATGGCACTGGTCGTTCGGATACCGAACTGCTTGACATGGCCAACGGCATGCGAGATGAGTTTGCGGCTTCCGTTCGCCAGACCAAAAACCCTCCAGCCGTAGTGACCGCCGGTTATAACGTCGAGACTAAGCAGGTAGCCGTAGGCGCCTCACACGGCGGGGGAGCTTGTGCAGAGGTTTGTGTCATCAACCAGCTAGGCGGCGACGCCAGTAAGATACGGTTCACGATGGCCGTTCGCCCACGGAACGGAAGGCTGATTAATATCTGCTTCTCCTGCAGCGCCACATCACCCAAATCTGCATTCCCGCCGGGTACCGTCTTTGACAGCGACGTAATAGCCAGTCTTTACAATTGAGGTGACATGGAGCTCCAGCTAAGTCGGCACAACTGGCCGACCCTGCGCACCCCGAAAGGTAATGCCTCTCTAATTCCCCATCTGATTCAAGATTTGTTGAATTCAGAGAATCATGAGTCAGCCGAGGCCGCCGGGGCCAGAATTGAAGATATACTATTCGCCAATGGGCTTCTTTGCGAAGCGTCGCTAGCAGTGGCCGAATGCATGGTGCATGCCCTCTGGAAGTGCCCCGATGCCGCAATTCCTTTCGCCCTTAATATCTTGATCGACATCGCCGACGGGAGCGTGACCGAAGCCGATCCAGACTTTCTTGGGAAAGTAAGATATGCGGATTGCATGTCAGCGGTTGCACTGGGTTTCCCGGCCTACGTGGAAATTCTAGATTCAGAGACTGATGCCAGCACCAGAGCCATATGCATCGACCTAATTTGCTCCAGCGGCGTGTTTCTTGAGCGGATCCGCAATCAGGCTATCTACTACCTGACTCAGGTATTGAAGCAGCCCTCGATGCTCGATTATCGGATACTTATCGAGAACTCCTTGAGGGCGTTAGCAAAGCCCGAAGATACGTAATTTCATGCCCATGCCCCAATCCTCTTTCGAGGATTGGGGCATGGCTCGTAAGCCGTTGGCGCAATTGGGATTTGCACTAACTGCTTGCAGGCAGCGGAAAGCTCCTAAGCAGCTCAGCACTGAAGCCGGACCACTCAAGGACGAGTGGCCGAAACTCTGTCGAAGATTTTCCCGGAATCAGTACTGCTCGCGCAGTTTCAACGCTGCTTCGGTTGCCCAGTACGAAAGAATGATCTGGGCGCCGGCGCGGCGCAGCGAAGTCAGCGACTCCATAATCGCCCGCTCCCGGTCGATCCAGCCGTTCGCGGCTGCCGCTTCGACCATCGCGTACTCGCCGGAGACCTGGTACGCCGCGACTGGGACGTTCACCGTCGAGGCGATCGCGGAGATGACGTCGAGGTACGGGAGGCCCGGTTTCACCATCACCATGTCGGCGCCCTCGGCGATGTCGAGTTCGACCTCGCGGAGGGACTCGTGCAGGTTGGCCGGGTCCTGCTGGTACGTGCGGCGGTCGCCGTCCAGCTGGGATTCCACCGCATCGCGGAACGGGCCGAAGAAGGCTGAGGCGTACTTGACGGCGTACGCGAGGATCGAGCGGTCGGTGTAGCCAGCGGAGTCCAGGGCCTTGCGGACCACGCCGACCTGGCCGTCCATCATGCCGGACGGGCCGAGGACGTGGACGCCGGCCGCAGCCTGGGCCACGGCCATCTCGGCGTACCGGGCCAGGGTCGCGTCGTTGTCCACATCGCCCTTGGCGTCGAGCACGCCGCAGTGGCCGTGGGACGTGAACTCGTCGAGACACAGGTCGCTCATGACCACTGTGGAGTCGCCGACCTCGCGGATGACGTCGCGGATCGCCACGTTCAGGATGCCGCCCGGGTCGATGCCGCCGGTGCCCGTGGCGTCGCGCTTCTCGGGTACGCCGAAAAGCATCAGGCCACCCACTCCGGCCCGGACGGCCTCGGCAGCTGCCTTGCGCAGAGAGTCGCGGGAGTGCTGCATCACGTCCGGAAGGGAAGGCACCGGGCGGGGCTCGGTCAGGCCTTCCTTGACGAACATCGGCAGGACGAGCTCTGCCGGGTTGAGCCGGGTCTCCGCGACCAGCCTGCGCATCGCGGGAGAGGTGCGCAGCCGCCGGGGGCGGGCGATGGGGTAGCTCATCCGGGCCTCCTGACTCTTGCCGAAACCAGAACCGGGGTGCCCTGGCGGACACCCCGGTGCACTGACTAGCGGAACCTCAGGGCTGTCGGGCCCTGCACCTTCGAGCCGCGGCGCTGCTTGGCCGGCATGGCCGCCAGCTTCTCGCGGAGTTCGACGGCGTACTGGGCGAGGGCCTCGACCAGGTCCGGCACGGCGGCGTGGTCCGGCTGCACGTCCACGCGCAGGCCGAACTCCGTTGCCGTGTCCGAGGTCTTCGGGCCGATCACAGCAACCACGGTACGCGCGTGGGGCTTGCCGGCGATACCCACCAGGTTCCGAACCGTCGAGGACGAGGTGAACAGCACCGCGTCGAAACCGCCCGACTTGATGGCGTCGCGGATGTCGGCCGGCGGCGGGGCGGCCCGGACGGTCCGGTACGCCGTGACGTCGTCGACCTCCCAGCCGCGCTCGGTCAGCCCGGCGGCGAGGGTCTCGGTCGCGATGTCGGCGCGGGGTAGCAGCACCCGGCCCACCGGGTCGAGGACCTCGTCGAACGGCGCGAACTCCGCCAGCAGGCCCTCGCTCGACTGCTCGTCGGCGGGGATCAGCTCGGGCTGGATACCGAAGGCGCGGACGGCGTCGGCCGTGGCCTCGCCGATGCACGCGATCTTCACGCCGCCGAAGTGGCGGGCGTCGAGGCCGTGCTCGCCGAACTTCTCCCACACGGCACGGACGGCGTTGACGCTGGTGAAGACCACCCAGGCGTACCGGCCGTCGACCAGGCCCTTGATCGCCCGTTCCATCTGGGCCGGGGTGCGCGGCGGCTCGACGGCGATCGTCGGCACCTCGCACGGGATCGCGCCGTAGGTCCGCAGCTTGGCGCTCATCACGCCGGCCTGCTCCTTCGTCCGGGGGACGAGGACCTTCCAGCCGTACAGCGGGCGGTTCTCCCACCAGCCGAGCTTGTCGCGTTCCTTGACGCCGGCGCCGAGGGTGAGGACGACCCGGCCGGAGAAGCCGAGCGCCGCCTCGACGAAGCTGTCCACACTGGACGACGTCGTGTACTGCGTCTCGCCCGTGCCGTCGCCGGTCACCGAGATCGGGGAGCCGCCGTCGACACCGGCCGCGAGCAGCCCGTCCCGAACCTGGCCCAGATCCCCGGCTTCCACGGCCATCGCGAAGCCGCCACGGTGCACGGCTGCCGCCAGTGCCTCGAAGTCGACCGTCGCCACGTCGTCGACGTCGACCGTCGTGCGGGCGGTACCGAGCGGGACGCCGGCGTAGGTCGCGACGCCGGACGCCTGGCCCACGCCCGGAACGACCTCGAACGGCACGGCGGTCCGCGCCACCGACTGCACTTCCTTGACCACGGCCTCGTGGCCGAACGGGTCACCGATCACCAGGTGCACGGCGCGCAGGCCGGACCGGGCTGCCGACAGCAGGACCTTCGCCACGTCGCCGGGCACGCCCTCCGCCGGGGAGAACTCCGGCGCGTGCACGCCCTCGGCCTCCGGCTCCACGGCCGCCTTGATCACCGACAGCAGGGCGTCGGGGACGCTGCGGTCGTAGACGATGTGGTCCGCGTCGGTCAGCGCGTCCCACGCGCGGCGGGTGAGCAGGCCGGGGTCGCCGGGGCCAGCCCCGACGAAGGTGATCCGGCCGGCGGACTTACGGGTGCGGGTCATGCTGCACTCCCCAGTACGGTGTTGGCGCCTTCGGCGAGCAGTTCGGCGGCGAGCCGCCGGCCTACTCCCTCGGCGTCGGTGAGCGTCCCGGTGCCGGACAGCTTGACGGCGAACGAGCCGTCCATGCTGAGCACGGCACCGCGCAGGTAAATCTCTTCGTCTTCCGTCACCTCGGCCAGGCCTGCGACGGGCGCGCTGCACCCGGCCTCGAGGGCGGCGAGCATGGCGCGCTCGGCCGTCACGGCCGCGCGGGTGGACGGATCGTCCAGCGCCCGGAGCGCTTCGGCGAGCTCCAGGTCTGCGGTACGGCACTCCACGGCCAGCGCGCCCTGGGCGGGGGCCGGCAGGAGAAGCATCGGGTCGAGCGTCTCGGTGATCTCCGCCGTCCGGCCGAGGCGGGCGATGCCGGCCCTGGCCAGGATGACCGCGTCGAGTTCACCGGAGGTGACCTTGCCGATCCGGGTGTCGACGTTGCCGCGGATCGGGACGGCTTCCAGGCCGAGGCCCAGGGCCGCGAGCTGCGACATCCGGCGGGCGGCGCCCGTGCCGATCCGGCTGCCCGGCGGCAGCTCGGTCAGGGTGAGGCCGTCGCGGGCCACGAGGGCGTCGCGCGGGTCCTCCCGGGGCGGGATGGCCGCGATCACCAGGCCGTCAGCCGGGGCGGTCGGCAGGTCCTTGTACGAGTGGACCGCGAAGTCGATCTCTTTGGCGGTCAGCGCGTCCCGGAGTGCCGAGACGAACACACCGACCCCGAGCTGCTGGACCGGGGCCGTGGACACGTCACCTTTTGTCACGATCTCCACGAGTTCCACGGTAGCGCCGGTGGCGCGTTCCACCGCGTCGGCGACCATCCGGGACTGGGCCATCGCCAGCGCGCTGCCCCGCGTACCCAACCTGAGCCTCACTGCCCAGCCTCCTCACGGCGGCCGCCTTCCCGGCGGCTGCCCTCCTGATGGCTGTCTTCCCGGCCGCAGCCGCCGCTGGCAGGCAGGGC
Source organism: Longispora albida DSM 44784 (assembly GCF_000379825.1). Taxonomy (GTDB): domain Bacteria; phylum Actinomycetota; class Actinomycetes; order Mycobacteriales; family Micromonosporaceae; genus Longispora; species Longispora albida. Next base: position 265,633 of record NZ_KB903813.1, on the reverse strand, counting down.
CTGCGCGACGCTGTCGGTGGTCACGTCCAGGGCGAACAGCTCCCTGACCAGGGCCGCGTACTGCTCGCCGCCCGGCTCGGCCGCCAGCTGCCGCACCCGCACGGTCGGCTGGTGCAGGAGCTGCTGGACGACCCGGTGCACCGTCCGCGCGACCTCCGCCCGCAGCTCGTCCGGCAGGTCGGGCCGGCGCTGACTGAGTTTGCGCAGCTCAGAGGCCACGACGTCGTCGGCGCGCGCCCGGAGGGCCGCCACGGTCGGGGCGATCTCCGCGCCGCGCAGCCAGGCGGCGTACGCTCCGACCTCCTCGGCCACGATGTCCTCGGCCGCCGCCACGTCGGAGGCGCTCTGGGCGCCGGTCAGCGCGACGCCGAGCCGTTCGATGTCGAGCAGGATCACGCCGGGCTGGTCGGCCAGGGCCGGGTCCACGTCGCGCGGGACGGCCAGGTCGAGGACCAGGCGGTGACCGCGAGCCGGAAGCTCGGTGATCACGTACCCGGAGGAGGCCGTCGCGCTGATCACGATGTCCGCGCCCTCGATGGCACCGGGCACCGCGGAGAAGTCGATCGCCGCGCCGCCGTACGCCTTGGCGAGCCGGAGCGCCTTGGGCATCGACCGGTTCGCGACCATGAGCTGGCCGACGCCGAGCCGGTTGAGCGTGGCGCAGGCCAGGGCACCCATCGCGCCGGCCCCGATGACCAGCACCCGGGCGTCTTCGAGGGACAGGCCCGACTCCTCGGTACCGATCTCGAGCGCGGCGGAGACGACACTCTGCCCGGCCCGGTCGATCCCGGTCTCGGCGTGCACCCGCTTGCCGACCCGCAGCGCGGTCTGGAGCAGCTCGTGCAGCACCCGGCCGGGGGCGTCGGCTGCCGTCGCGACCCCGTACGCGTCGCGCAGCTGGCCGAGGATCTGCGCCTCGCCGACGACCATCGAGTCGAGGCCGGAGGCGAGCCGGTACGCGTGCCGGACAGCCTCGTCGTCGTACCGGACGTAGAGGTGGTCCACCAGGTCGTCGAGCTCGACACCGGCGTGTGCGGCGAGCACCGCCGACACCTCGGAGAGCCCGGCGTGGAAGGCGGAGACGGCGGCGTAGATCTCCACCCGGTTACAGGTGGACAGCACGATCGCCTCGCCGACGGAGTGCTGGGCGAGCAGGCCGGCGAGCAGCGCGGGCACGTCGCCCGGCGGCACCGAGACCTTCTCCAGCAGGCTCACGGGGGCCGTCCGGTAGGACACCCCGACGATCAGTGGGTTCACAAGGTCACCGCCCCGGTCAGCGCCGCTGCTTTCCGATGCTCGTGGAACGAGAGGATCTGGAGCTCGACGGCCACGTCCACCTTGCGGACGTCGACGCCTTCCGGCACCGAGAGGACACACGGTGCGAAGTTCAGGATGCTGGTCACGCCAGAGGTGACCAGGATGTCGGCGACAGCCTGGGCCGCGTGGGCCGGGGTGGCGATCACGCCGATGGCGATCTTCTCCTCGACGACCGTGGCCGCCAGGTCGGAAATGTGCCGGACGGTCAGCCCGTTGATCAGGCGCCCGACGAGCTCCTGGTCGGCGTCGAAGAGCGCCGCGATGTGGAAGCCACGGTTGGCGAACCCGGCATATCCGGCGAGGGCGTGGCCGAGGTTACCGATACCGACCAGGGCGACGGCGCGCAGCACGGTCAGGCCGAGCACGTGCTCGATCTGCCGGATCAGGCGGTCGACGTTGTAGCCGACGCCGCGCGTGCCGTTCGAGCCGAGGTGGGAGAGGTCCTTGCGGAGCTTCGCGGAGTTGACGCCCGCCGCGGCGGCCAGCGCCTCGCTCGACGCGGTGTCGTGCCCGGCCTCCGCCAGGGCGTGCAGCGCCCGGAGATACTCCGGCAGGCGCGCGACTGTCGCCTCCGGGAGGTCCGGGAAGTCCGGGCTGCCGGGGGTGTTACCCGGGCCGCCGGTACGCTGCTGGCTCATCTGACTCCGTGACGACGGGGACTGTGACCCCCGCACACAGCACTGTAGCGAGCTGTGCTATCAGGGTTCCTCGCGCAGACAGCGTATGCGCTTGTGAACGAGTGCACAAATCGCGATCTTGACAATGGGTGACCCGATGTGCCGGAGGCCACACTCTCCGTGCCCCGCACGCGATGCGGCCTCCTGGGGCGGCAAACCCGGGCCAGCACCCACCCACCCGCGTCGTGAGCTTGAGTTATGCCCCCGCGGCACTAGGCCCTCCATTCTCAGGCTCGCACAGGAAGGCGGGTGGGCGCTGTGCCCCAATTATTACCTAAGAGTGGATTTACCAGGCATATTGCGCGCATCGGCGTGGCGGATCCCACCCCGCCGGCGTGGCGCGTGCGGAGCTGGTCACACGTGGCGCACACCACCCGCCGCAGACCCCCAACCCCACAGATCAAAACCATCATCCGTTACCCGGAACGCGGCCCCCGCCGCGCGCAGCCCACCGCCCGCCCCCCACCCCGGAGGCCCGAAAGCCACCCAAAGCCCGGCCCATGGGAGCCTGGCCGTCCTCCGGGTTGGGCCCCGGCCCCCACTCCACCGACTCCCCAGCACCCCCGCCCCGGGTAACCCATCAAGATTTTGATCTTCGGGGGTAGGGACAACCCGACCACGCAGACGCCAGCCGCCCGGATGGGCAGCACCGGTGTGAATCAATAGCGTTACCGCCATGAGCACAGCCACCCCGCTCCGCCGCATCGGCCGCGACGCCAGGTACCTGCTGACCGGCCTGCCGGTCGCCATCCCGGCGTTCGTCCTCGTCATCACGTTCTTCGCGCTCGGGATGGGCACCCTGGTCATCGTGGCCGGGCTGCCGATCCTGGTGGTCGCGGTGCACACCGCGCGGCTGTTCGCCGATGTCGAGCGGTCGCGGATGAGCAGCATGCTCGGCAGGCAGGTGAGCCGGCCGCACTACGCGAAGGCTCCCGAGGGTTCCGGCTTCTTCCGCAGGCAGCTCACGCAGCTCAGGCAGGGGCAGTCGTGGCTGGACCTGCTACACGCGATCGTGAACTTCCCGATGGCCGTGGCGGCCTTCGCCCTGACACTGTCGTTCTGGGCTGTCGCGCTGGGCGGGCTGACGTACTGGATCTGGGGCCGCTTCCTGCCCTACGACGAGACCAACAACGACATCGTCACCGAAACCATCATGGGTTCGGACTCCCTCCAGAACCGGATCATCCTCAACACGACCCTCGGCGTCCTCTTCGTCTTCCTGACGCCGCTGCTCCAGCGGGGAATCGCCTCGGTACAGGCCGGCGTCTCGCACGCGCTGCTCTGCCAGCTCGCCCAGCTCCAGGGCCGGATCACCGACCTGACCGAGAGCCGGGCGGCGGCGGTGTCCGCCGAGGCCACGGCGCTGCGCAAGCTCGAACGCGACATCCACGACGGCCCGCAGCAGCAGCTCATCCGGCTCGCGATGGACCTGTCCCGCGCCCAGCGCCAGGTCGCCAGCGACCCCGAGGCCGCGAGGGAGACGCTGACCGCCGCGATCACGCAGACGAAGGAAGCGCTGGGCGACCTGCGGGCGCTGTCCCGGGGCATCGCGCCGCCGGTACTGGCCGACCGGGGCCTGGCCGCCGCGCTCACCACAGTGGCCAGCCGCAGCACCGTGCCCGTCTCCGTCGAGGTCGCCCTGGACGGCCGGCCGAACGCCGCGATCGAGAACGCCCTCTACTTCACCGCCGCCGAGGCACTGGCCAACATCGCCAAGCATTCCGGGGCCACCGAAGCCGCCATCACGCTCACCCGGCAAGATGATCATCTGTACCTCGTGGTCCAGGACAACGGCACGGGTGGCGCACAGCTCGCGAAGGGCCACGGCCTGGCCGGGCTGGCCGACCGGCTGAAGGCCGTCGACGGGCAGCTCGTCGTCGACAGCCCGGCAGGTGGCCCGACCGTCCTGGTCGCCGAGGTACCCGTGACCTGACACCTCCACAATGGAGACATGGCGATGCGCATAGTGGTGGCTGACGACGCGGTCCTCCTCCGGGAGGGCCTCGTCCGACTGCTGACGGAAGCCGGGTGCGAGGTTGTCGCCGCCGTAGGTGACGGGCCCTCGCTGGTCGGGGCGGTGGTGGCACACAAGCCGGACGTGTCCGTTGTGGACGTACGGATGCCGCCCTCACACTCCGACGAGGGGCTGCGGGCCGCCGTCGAGGCGCGGGCCAAGGTACCCGGCAGCCCGATCCTGCTGCTGTCGCAGTACGTGGAGCTGTCCTATGCCGACGACCTGCTGGCCGACGCGCGCGGCTCCATCGGCTACCTGCTGAAGGACCGGGTGGTCGACGTCGACGACTTCCTCGACGGGCTGCGCCGGGTGGCCTCGGGCGGCACGGTGCTCGACCCGGAGGTCGTCTCCCAGCTGATGGTGCGCCGCCGGGCCAGCGACCCGCTGGCCGGCCTCACCCCGCGCGAACGCGAGGTGCTGGAGCTGATGGCCGAGGGGTCCTCCAACACGGCCATCGCCCGCCGGCTCGTCGTCACCGAGGGCGCGGTCGAGAAGCACGTGCGGAACATCTTCACGAAGCTCAACCTGACCCAGGACTCCGACCAGCACCGCAGGGTACTCGCGGTACTGGCCTTCCTCAGGTCCTAGAAACTCAGAACCGCGCGGCGATCGCCACGGCTTCCAGGATGGAGTCGGCGCACGGCGCACCGTGCGCCCGCAGCCGCTCCGCGTCCGTGAAGCCGCCGGTCACCAGCACGGCCGGCGCGCCCAGCGAGGCAGCGGCCTCCGCGTCGTCCAGCGAGTCGCCAACCAGGACGACATCCTGGCCGCTCAGGCCGAGCTGACCCAGGTGCTGGGCCAGCGAGGCGGCCTTGCCGGCCCCGCCGACATCCGCGCGCAGCCCGTTGACCGCTGCGAAGAACTCGGTCAGCCCGTAACCGTCCACACAGGGCACCAGCTCCTCGTGGAACCACATGGACAGCAGCGACTGGCCGCCCTGCCAGCCGGTCAGCGCGTCGACGACGCCCTCACGCAGCTCGCAGTCGGGCAGCGCGACCCGGTAGGAGTCGTGGAAGATCTTGTCCAGCCGGGCGAACTCCTCGTCGTCGACCAGACGGCCCAGCACATCGCTGTAATAGTCCTTGATCGGGCGGCGGAAACCCCGCCGGTGCGCCTCGATCTCCACCACAGGCCCGCCGACCGACGCGAAGGCCTCGTTCGACGCCGCGACCACGAGTGTGATGTCGTCGAGCAGCGTGCCGTTCCAGTCCCAGATCAGGTGTCTTCCCACATCGGCAGGCTAAAGCCGGGGTACGACATTCTCGCAGCGTCAGTGACCGAGATCTCGGAGCAGCCGGTCCTCCTCGACCTCCCAGTAACCGTGCTCCTTCCCATCGAGCATGATCACCGGAAGCCGGTCGCCGTACTCGCGCTCCAGCTCCGCGTCGGTACTCACGTCCAGCTCCGCCCACGGTTCGCCGACGCGGTCGAGGGCCTCGCGGGCCTGCTGGCAGAGGTGACAGCCTTCCCTGGTCAGCAGCACGACCCGGGTACTCATGCCAGCTCCCGCTTGCGGACCTTGCCGGTCACCGAGTGCGGCAGCGAGTCCACGAACTCGACAGCCGTCGGGCACTTGAACCGGGCCAGACCCCGCTCGCAGTGCCGGATCAGCTCCTCCACGCTCACCGGGGCCGACGTGACCACATACGCCTTCACGGTCTGCCCGGTGTACGGGTGGGGGACGCCCACCACTGCCGCCTCCTCGACGGCCGGGTGGCTCGCGAGCACCAGCTCGACCTCGTGCGGGTACACGTTGAACCCGGAGACCAGGATCAGCTCGCCCATCCGGTCCACAATGAACAGGTCGCCCTCGGGGTCGGCGTACGCGACGTCGCCGGTGGGCCACCAGCCGTCGGCGTCCGGGCCGCCCCGGCCGTCGGGCCAGTACCCGCTGAACAGGTTCGCGCCGCGGACCACGATCTCGCCGGGGTCGCCGGGTTCAGCCTCGTCGCCGTCGATGTCCACGAGTTTCAGCTCGACGCCGGGGATCGGCCTGCCGATCGAGCCGGGCTTGGGCACACCGCCGACGAGGGTGCTGGTCAGGACGGGTGCGGTCTCCGTCAGCCCGTACCCCTCGAAGATCGTGTGATCGGAGGCGGCCTTGAACCGGGCGGCGGTGCTGGCCTCCAGCGGCGCGGCCCCGCTGACCGCGATCCGCACGCTCGCGCACGACAGCGGCACGTCGGGCAGCAGCGACCAGGCGACGTACATCGGCGGGACCCCGAGGATCGCGGTCACCCGGTACCTGCGGACCAGGTCCAGCGTCCCCACCGGATCGAACCGGTCGACCAGCACCCCGGTCGCACCGTGGTAGGCCACGGCTCCCAGGCCGGAGTTGAGCCCGTACGCGTGGAACAGCGGCACCCCGAGCAGCACGACGTCGTCGTCCCGCACGATCGGCGGCTCGACCCGCGCGAGCTGCTCGTGGTTGGCGATCAGCGCGGCGTGGCTGAGCATCGCGCCCTTCGGCAGCCCGGCCGTGCCGGAGGTGTAGAGGAGCAGTGCCAGCCCGCCCTCGGCGTCCACCACCGGCCCGCCGTCGGCGACCGGGGCGCTGTCCGGCTCCACCACCAGCGTCGCACCGGAGTCGGACAGCACGTGCTCGCGCTCCCGCTCGGTGTACCCGGGGTTGATCGGCACAGCCACCAGCCCTGCGCGCCACGCCCCGATCAGGGTCGCTGCGGCCTCGATGGTGCTCGGCATGACGATCGCGACCCGGTCGCCGGGACGCAGCCCGGCACCGAGCAGGCCACGGGCGTGCCTGTCGGCCAGCTCGTCGAGCTCGGCCCAGGTGACGGTCCGCGGGCGGGTGATCAGCGCCGGCTGTTGTGGTGCGCGGGCGGCGGCCCGCCGGACGAGGTCCGCGAGGTTCGCGGCGGGACTCGAAGACTCTGCCATTGACTCGAGGGACTCCACGGCGCGAGTCTGGCACACAGCCGTACCCGATGGGCGAGCCGTGCCGGTTTCGTGCGCGTTCTTCCACGGCAGGCGTTCCGTGGTGCCCGGGTTCGCCAGGGGTCCGGCGGGGCGTCGGATGTCCGACATCGCGACCTGCCCGACTCTTCCCCCAATGTGACGTTTGGGCGATACTCAAACGCCCCAAACTTGCAATTCCGACATTTCGTACGGCGTGTCGGATTCCGGTACCGGCGTGTCGTGCCACAAATGACGGACAGTAAGTGCGACGACTACCCGCTGCGGCAGCATACTGTGTCACTGCGTATCGGAGTTCGGACATGTGGAAGAAACACCGCTCTACCATCACAGAGTCGGCCAAACGCGCGTGCTTTAGCTCCCGACACCCCTCGCCTGAGGAGGCCCCTGTGCCCGTCGAAGCACCATCTGCCCGCCGCTGTCCCCAGGCGGGTGACCGGTGACCGGCAACGTTCTGAGCGGCGGAGACGCCTTCGGCTTGTCCGCTGGGCTCGAATCCCTCCGGATCTTCCTGGCGGGGACGCTGCGCAGCGAGGAGGGCACCGTCCGGCGCCCGCGCCCGAACGCTGGCCCGGCAGGCCGCACCCCGATCGGTACCCTGCTCGGCCGCCCGCGTAACGCACGGCACGCCGACGTCACCCCGGTCACCGAGGAACAGCGCACCAGCCAGACTCCGCCCCCGCCACCGCAGCAGCCCAGCCGCCCGGACCCGTCCGACGCCGCGGCTGAGGTCTGGGCGCTGGTCGAGCGGGCGCAGGCCGGGGAGGCCGCGGCGTTCGGGCTGCTCTACGAGCGCTACGTCGACACGGTGTTCCGGTACATCTACTTCCGGGTCGGCAACCGCCCGCTGGCCGAGGACCTGACCTCCGACACGTTCCTGCGTGCGCTCAAGCGGATCTCCAGCTTCACCTGGCAGGGCCGCGACCTGGGTGCCTGGCTGGTCACCATCGCGCGGAACCTGGTGGCAGACCACTTCAAGTCCGGCAGGTACCGGCTCGAGGTCGCCACGGCTGACGTCCTCGACGCCGACCGGGAGGAACGCGGCCCGGAGGGCAGCCCCGAGGCCGCCGTGATCGACAAGCTGACCAACGTCACCCTGCTCACCGCGGTCAAGCAGCTCAACCCCGAGCAGCAGGAATGCATCGTGCTCCGGTTCCTCCAGGGCTTCTCGGTCGCCGAGACCGCCAACGCCATGGGAAAGAACGAGGGCGCGATCAAGGCTCTGCAGTACCGGGCGGTCCGCGCGCTCGCCAGGCTGCTCCCCGAGGGCTTCACGCTGTGAGCACTGTGAGACCCGCTCTGTTTAGGGCGATTTGTGAAGAGGCTCAGATGATGCGAATCACGCTCGTGAGCTGGCCCGTAACCCCTGCCTACGGCCTTGCGTTGACCCGTGTGCGGCACACGAATGATTGGGGGTGCGCACGGTGAACGCATTTCTCCTACGGCGGCGCCAGTCCGACAGCTTCGCGCAGTTGCTCGACGAGCGGCACGGAGCCCCACGGCACCACGTCCAGGCCAGCCAGGACTCCGACCTCGAGCACCTGCTCGCCCTGACCGGAGCACTGGAGAAGGCCGGCGGGCAGGAGGCTGGCCCCGCACCCGACTTCAAGCGGGACCTGCACGCCATGCTCATGGCGACCATCGAGCGGGAGGGCATCGGCGCCACAGCCGAGGCCCCCGCCGAGCCGGAGCCCGTACAGCGCTCGCAGCGTGGCCGGCGGATCCGGATCGCTGCGGTGGCCGGCCTGGCAGCCGGAGCGCTCGCGGTGTCGAGCATGGGCATGGCCAGCGGCGACGCCAACCCCGGCGACCCGCTGTACGGGATGAAACGCTCCACGGAGCGGGCCCAGCTCGCCCTGGCTGGCACGGACATGAGCCGTGGCCAGCTCTTCCTCCAGTTCGCCAAGACCCGGCTCGCCGAGGCGCTGGCCGTGGCCGGTGACCCCGAGGCGCTCGGTTCCGTGCTCAACGACATGGACTCCGAGACCAAGCAGGGCGTGCGGCTGATGACCAGCTCGGCGCTCGACCGGCGGGATCCGGCGGCGCTCGACGCCGTCGAGTCCTTCACCGCCGAGCAGAGCAAGGGCGTGTCCGACCTGCTGAACAAGGTCAAGGGCGACAAGGGCCGCGCGGTCGGCTCGCTCGGCCTGCTCAGCGAGGTGCAGCAGCGTTCGTCCGGGCTGCGCCCGGTGCTCGGCTGCGCGAACCTGGGCAGCAGCGTCCTCGACGACCTCGGCCCGATCCCGCAGAAGTGCGCCGCCGGTAACCCGGCCGGTGGCACCCAGCCGGGCGGGAAGAACACGCCGGCGAAGAAGAACGGCACCGGTACGGGTGCGGTGCAGCAGCCAGCGGGCACGAACGGCCAGCCGGTCGTGCCCTCCGCCGCCCCGCAGGTCAACGGCGTGCTCCCGCCGAGCGCGGCCGGCCAGGCCTCGCAGCCGGCCTCGAAGGCTCCGGCCGCCCAGGCCAGCAGCCCGGCCCCGGGTGCGTCCCAGGCGCCGGACGACGGCCTGTTCGGCACGGTCGGGAAGATCCTCGGCGGGATTTTCGGCTGAGGCGGTCTACGCTCGATGCTGTGAACGTTCTTCCTGGTCCTGGCTGGGCCTCCTATGAGGTAGAGACAGCCCTGACCGTGCCGCAGGACCCGACGGGCGCCGCGTTCTTCGATGTGGACAACACGATGATGCGCGGCGCCTCGATCTACTACTTCGCCCGTGGCCTCGCGGCCCGGCGGTTCTTCTCGGCCCGCGACCTGGCCAGGTTCGCGTGGGGACAGCTCAAGTTCCGGGTGGGCGGCACCGAGGACCACGAGGACATCGAGGGCGCCAAGCAGGCGGCCCTCGGTTTCGTCGCCGGGCGCCGGGTCGACGAGCTCACCGCGATCTGCGAGGAGATCTTCGACGAGCTGATGGCGCACCGGATCTGGTCGGGGACCCGGGCGCTCGCCCAGCTCCACCTCGACCGTGGCCAGCGCGTCTGGCTCGTCACCGCGGCACCTGCCGAGCTGGGCTCGATCATCTCGCGGCGGCTGGGGCTGACCGGCGCGCTCGGTACGGAGGCCGAGGTCCGCGACGGCGTCTACACCGGACGGCTCACCACCGACCTGCTGCACGGCCCGGCCAAGCCGCTCGCGATCGCCAAGCTCGCCGCCGCCGAGGGGCTGGACCTGAGCCACTGCACGGCGTACTCCGACTCGCACAACGACGTGCCGATGTTGTCCTGTGTGGGCCAGGCCGTCGCGGTGAACCCGGACTCCGAGCTGCGCCGGGTGGCCCGCCGGGAGGGCTGGGAGATCCGCGACTTCCGTACCGTCCGCAAGGCGGCCAGGATCAGCCTCCCCGTCGTCCTCGGCACGGGTGTGGCCGTGGCGGCCGTCGCCCTGGCCATCCGGCACAGCCGCCGGAGGAAGCTCTAGGCGAAGGGGTCGGGGCGCTTGAGCAGCAGTTCCCCGAGGGTCTGCTGGATCGTCTCGCGTACCTGGTCTGCCAGGTTGAACACCACGGCGGGATCGTCGGCGCCGTCGGCGTACTCGGCGGTCTCGATCGGCTTGCCCACCTCGATCAGCCACTTGCTCGGCAGCGGGACTGCGCCCAGCGGGCCGAGCCACGGGAAGGTCGGGGTGACCGGGAAGTACGGGATCTTCAGCAGCCTGGCCAGCGGCTTGATGTCGCCGATCAGCGGGTAGATCTCCTCGGCGCCCACGATGGACACCGGGATGATCGGCGCGCCGGTCCGCAGCGCGGCCGAGACGAAGCCGCCCCGCCCGAAGCGCTGGAGCTTGTACCGGTCCCTGAACGGCTTGCCCACGCCCTTGAAGCCCTCGGGGAACACCCCGACCAGCTCACCGGCGTTGAGCAGCCGCTCGGCGTCCGGGTTGCAGGCGAGGGTGGCGCCGGACTTCCGGGCGTACTCGCCGAGGATCGGGGTGTCGAACACGAAGTCGGCGCCGAGCAGCCGGAGGTGGCGGCTGGCCGGGTGCTCGTCGTGGATGCCGAGCGCGAGCATGACGGCGTCGACGGCGATGGTGCCGGAGTGGTTGGCGACCACGAGCGCCTTGCCATCTGCGGGGATGTTCTCCACGCCGGTCATCTCCGCCCGGAACCACTTCCGGTACAGCGGGCGGAGCATCGGCAGGAAGACGTTGTCGGTCATGTCCGGGTCGAAGCCGAACTCGTCCACCTCGTAGTCGCCGTCGAGCCGGCGGCGGAGGAAGTCACCGAACTTATTCATGTGAGCCGACGGCACTGACGAACTCCTTGAACGTCTCCGGCGTCGAGCGCGGCCGGAAACCGAACTCGCTGATCAGCCGGGCCACGTCGAGCACCTTGCCGTGCATCAGGTACTCGAGCTGGTCGATCGAGAGGTTGGCGAAGGCCTTCGCGAAGACCGGGATGGCCAGGCCCGGCACGGGCACCGCCGTCCGCCCGGCCCGCCGGATGGCCTGGGAGAGCACGAGCACGCCGGGACCGGCCACGTTGTACACGCCGGGGTGGTCCTCGCTGACGGCCCGGCGGAGCACCTCGAGCGCGTCGTCGACGTGGACGAACTGGAGCCTGGGGTCGAAGCCGGCCACCGTCGGTACCAGGGCCTGGGAGAAGTAGCGGGCGAGCGCGGTGTCGGCGGCGGGCCCGAGGAAGGGTGAGAACCTGAGCACTGTGGCGACCGCGTCGGGCCGGCGGCGGCGGAAGCCGCGCACGTAACCCTCGATGTCGAGGATGTCCTTGACGAACCCGCCGCGCGGCACGGCGCGCAGCTCGGTGTCCTCGGTGAAGATCGCGGGGTCGCGGGAGGAGGCGCCGTATGCGGCGCTGGAGGAACGCACGACGACCTTGCGGACGGTGCCGGAGCGCTGGCAGGCACCGAGGAGCTGCAACGTCCCGATGACGTTCAGCTCCTTCATCGCAGCCCGGCCGCCCTCGCGGAACGGCATCGCGGCGATGGCCATGTGCACGACGGTGCGCACCGAGTGCTCGTCGAGCAGGGCACCCAGCGCGTGGCCGTCGGACGGGTCGACGGTGGAGAACTCCACCCCGGCTGCGGCCAGTACGGCCGCCAGCTCGGGAGTGGGTGGCACCACGTCGACGGCGTGCACGGTGTCCGACGCGGCGAGCGTGGCCGCGGTGTGCGCCCCCAGGTACCGGCCCGCGCCGGTCACGAGGACGGTCATGGGGCGGCTCCCTGGGGTGACGGCTGTACGCCGCGAGGCCGGAAAGCCCGGGCGGCACCGCGCCCGGGGTAGCGCAGGTGAGGCAAGAAGTGTCAGCGCCGGGGGGCGCGGAACACTACTTGCCCAAACGGCGACGCTGGACGCGGGTCTTGCGCAGCAGCTTGCGGTGCTTCTTCTTCGCCATGCGCTTGCGGCGCTTCTTGACCACGGAGCCCATACGGCAACCCCTCAAAGTTTGGTAGGTGAACCTGTTCAGGGTAGCCGTAGCATTTACGAGGAGCTAATCGGGCCACGTCCTGCGCGCCGACGGCGCCGGGTCAGCCAGGGCCGTGGTCCGAAAAGGCCCCTTTGAGGTAGGCGTGCACGGCCTGCTCCGGCACCCGGAACGACCTGCCGACCCGGACGGCCTGCAACTCGCCGGAGTGCACCAGCCGGTACACGGTCATCTTCGACACCCGCATCAGCAGTGCCACCTCGGCCACGGTGAGGAACCGCACCTCCGCCAGCCGGTTGTCGCCCTGTGCCACAGACATGTCCGCACCGTGCCCTCCTGGCCCGGCGCCCGGCCGCTGCTGCCGCGCACCCCGGCCCATCAGCCCGTGCGGCCGACGGCGGCTGCCTGAGTCGGCGGGTCACGCACGTGCTCCTTGTACGGTAGCGGGACCGGTGGGGCTGGCGCGATAGCTCTATGTAATCGAATCCTTGCACGAACTGCTGTTTCCGCAGGTCAACAGCCACTTATGCGGCTATTTCAGCCAATATCCGACAAGTAGATTGACAAAAAAAGAGGGAGCCCCATCGTGGGACCCCCTCGTCGGCGTACCGGGCCTACTTCTTCGTCACCAGCGAACGGGCGAAGAACGACAGGTTGGCCGGGCGCTCGGCCAGGCGGCGCATCAGGTAGCCGTACCACTCGTCGCCGTACGGCACGTAGACGCGGACGGTGTACCCGTCCTTGGCCAGCCGCTTCTGCTCCTCCGGCCGCACGCCGTACAGCATCTGGAACTCGAACGAGTCCGGCGAGCGGTCGAACCAGCGCGAACGGTCCTCGCCGATCGTGATCAGGCGCGGGTCGTGCGTGGCGAGCATCGGGTACCCCTCGCCGGCCATCAGCGTGTTCACGCAGCGCACGTACGACTTGTCGACCTCCAGCGCCGACTGGTACGCGACGGACTCCGGCTCCTTGTACGCGCCCTTGCACAGCCGGACCCGCGAGCCGGACCCGGCCAGCTCCCGGCAGTCGGCCTCGGTGCGCCGCAGGTACGACTGGAGGACAGCGCCCGTCGTCGGGAAGTCCTTGCGCAGCTCGGCGAGCATGTCGAGGGTGGAGTCGGTGGTGGTGTGATCCTCCATGTCGAGGGTCACTGTCGTGCCGGCCGCGGCAGCCGCCGCGCAGATCTCCCGCGCGTTGGCCAGGGCGAGTTCCTCGTCGAAGCGCTGGCCGAGGGCCGACAGCTTGAGGCTGACCTCGGCGGCCGGGGTCAGCTCGGCGGCGTCGAGCGCGGCGAGCAGCCGGAGGTACTCGTCCTTGGTCGCTATGGCCTGCTCCGCCGTGAAGGTGTCCTCGCCGAGGAAGTCGAGCGTCACGGCGAGACCGTCGGCGACCAGCTTCGTGGTCACGGCGAGCGCGTCTTCGGTGGTGGTGCCCGCGACGAACCGGCGGACAACGTCCCGGCTGACCGGGGCCTTCTCAACCAGCCGCTCGACCCGCTTGCTGCGGGCCGCGGCGAGAATTACCGAACGGAGCATGTTTTGAAGCGTAACGGTCGGTTCGCATCGACGGAACGCTGGGCCGCCGCCTCTGACCGGTAAGGACTTGGCCCGCCCGATGCCGGTTACGCGCCGGACTGGTTACGCGGCGGAACATTGTCTACCGTTGTGGCGTGGATTTCGACGCGTACGCCCAGACAGCGGTTGATCTTGTCAACGCGCGGCTGGACGACATGGACGCCCTGACGGCGTTCTTCGACGGGCACCCGTGGCGGCAGAGCAAGCTCGCCGACCGGGATCTCGTCGCGATGCGCCGGGCCCAGAAGCGGCTGCGGGGCGTCTTCGAGGCCGGTACGGCAGGAGACGACCCCGGCGCGGTCGAGGAGCTGAACCTGCTGCTCGCCGCCCACCCGATGCAGCCGCGGATCTCCGGGCACGACGCGACAGACTGGCACATGCACGTCACGGGGCGCGGCTCGGCCGTCAGCGCCGAGTACCTGGCTGGCGCGGTGTGGGGGCTGGCCGTGTGGCTGTGCACCCACGGCAGTGCCCGCTTCGGGGTGTGTGCCGACGAGCGGTGCGGCAACGTCTACCTGGACACCTCGTCGAACTGCTGCCGCCGCTTCTGCTCCGAGCGCTGCGCGACCCGGTCACACGTCGCCGCGCACCGCGCCCGGAAGAAGGCCGAGACGGCCGAAACGGCCGCGCAGCCTGCCGCTTAGGGCGTCGTGACCGGCGAGCTGGCCAGGTACTTGCGGGCGTAGGCCAGCGACTCGGCCAGGTCGGCCTCACGCTGGGCGCGCGACCCGGCCTTACGGGTGTTGACCTCCAGCGACACCTGGCACGTACCGGCCGGGAGCGTGGCGAGCGCCGTCAGCACCTCTGCGCACGGCTGCGTGCCCCGGCCGGGGACGAGGTGCTCGTCGGTCGCCTTGCCCGTGCCGTCGCCGAGGTGCAGGTGCGCCATCCTGTCGCCCATCGCGGCGAGCAGGTCGCGACCGTCCATCTTGGCGGCTGCGCAGTGCGAGAGGTCGAGGGTGTAGGCGTCGTAGCCGACGGCTGTCGGGTCCCAGTGCGGGGCGTAGGGAACGAACTCGCGCTTGCCCATCCGCAGCGGGTACATGTTCTCGACGGCGAACCTGACGTCCGGGTGCTGGCGGCCGAGGCGGCCGAGTCCCTCCACAAAGGCCCGGGCGTAGTCGCGCTGCCAGGCGAAGGGCGGGTGGACGACGACGGTCGGCGCGCCCAGCTCCTCGGCGAGGACCGCCGCCCGGCGCAGCCGCTCCCACGGGTCGGGGCTCCACACCCGCTGGGTGACGAGCAGGCAGGGGGCGTGGATCGCGAGGACCGGCACGTCGTAGTGGGCTGACAGCCCGCGCAGGGCTGCCGGGTCCTGGCTGACCGAGTCGGTCCACACCATGACCTCGACCCCGTCGTAACCAAGGCTGGCGGCGACCTCGAAGGCCGCGGGGGTCGCTTCTGGGTATACGGAAGAGCTGGACAGCAGGACGGGGATTGGCGGCGTCACCTGTCCAGGGTAGCCGCGCCGGGTGATCATGCCCGGTCCGGATCTGAAGGGTATGCCGGTTTCATCCCGGGGTCAGTCAGCGCTTGCCACGGTTGAAGATGAAGTTGACCCCGGCGATGGTGGCCCAGGCCAGGGCAGCGGTGATGCCGCTGTCCAGGCCCAGTGCGATCGCCGTGACCGGGATGCCGACGCCCATCGACACGATGGCCAGGGCCAGGCTCTGCCCCGAGCTCGGGCCGCTGCGCTCCCGGCGCAGCTCCGCGACCCGCTGCTCGACCCGGGCGTCGATGGCCCGGCCGGCCTTCTCCAGGAAGATCGCGACGACCGCGTCCTCGGCCTCGGGGCCGAGGTCCCTGCGGGCGGCGATCAGCGCGGTGACCTCGTCGGCGGGCACGGGGAACGCGGCGGATTCACGGGTGGGAAAGTGATGCGGCTGCATACCGGACACAGTAGCCGCATCCATCCATGATCGGCGGTCCGGAATCTGGCAGCCCTGCCCGGAGGAAACCCTGAGTTTTCCCTTACGGAGCCCCGGTTTCCGCCAGGTCCAGCCAGCGCAGGATCATGCCTTCCCGCAGCGCCCACGGGCAGATGTCCAGCCGCTCCACGCCGAGCTGGCGCAGCGCGACCTCCGCGACCACGGCACCGGCGACCAGCTGGTGGGCGCGGCGCGGGCTCACACCGTCCAGTTCGGCCAGTGCGTCGGCCGGCATCCTGCGGATGAAACCGAGCACCTGGTGCACGCCCTCCAGGGAGAGGCTGCGCGGCGCCCACAGGCCGGCCCGGGAAGGTGCCGCGCCTGCGAGCCGTGCCAAGGTCCTGAAGGTCTTGGAGGTACCGGCGGCGCGGTCCCACCCCTCCTCCTTCAGTACCGAGGTGACCGGCGCCAGGGTCTCCTCCACGTGCGCGGTGAGCCCGTCGAGGTCACCGGCCCAGTTACGGGTGAGGCGGCCGGCCCCGAGGGGTACGGACATGGCGGCGTCGGGCAGCTCGTCACGGCCGGCCGCCAGTTCGAGCGAGCCGCCGCCGATGTCGAGCAGCAGCAGCCGGCCCGCAGACCAGCCGAACCAGCGCCGGGCGGCGAGGAACGTCAGCCGGGCCTCGTCGTCACCGCCCAGCACGCTGAGGTGGACGCCGGTCTCCGCCTTCACCCGCGCCAGGACGGCCGGACCGTTGACCGCGTCCCGGACGGCGGACGTGGCGAACGCCAGCATCTCCTCGACCTCGGACTCCTCGGCGACCTTGCGCGCCCGGCCGACCGCCTCGACCAGGGCGTCGGCCCCGGCCCTGGTGATCGCGCCCTTCGCGTCGAGCTGCTCGGCGAGCCGGAGCACGGTCTTGTCGGTGGCCGCGGGCCACGGGTGCCCGCCGCGGTAGGCGTCGACCACGAGCAGGTGCACGGTGTTCGAGCCGACGTCGAGCACTCCGAGGCGCACGGGTCAGGCCGCCGGGTAGGCGATCGGGGCCGGGTACCGCGAGTAGATCCCGGACGGGATGCCGTTGGCCACGGTGACCAGCACGTCGAGCGTCGCGGTCAGGTCCTCCTCGGAGAACTCCCGGCCGAGCGGTTCGATCGCCAGCAGGTCCCGGCCCTCGATCCGCCAGTCCATCTGCCGGTGGCCGCGCAGGGCGTTCACGGCGTCGATGTGCAGGACGGTGGCCGCGAGGTCGGCATCGATCGCGTACACCTCGTAGGTCTTGGCCAGGCCAGGGTCCTCGGCCTCGAAGGCGAGCCCGAACGGGTCGGCGTCCACCGCTCCCTCCAGCGGCACGAGCGCGAAGCGGGGCAGGCGGCTGGTCAGGGCCAGCGAGGCGACCAGGTAGTTCTCGTCGTGGGTCATCAGGCAGAACAGGGCGACGGCGTGGTCGCGGTAGCTGCCGGAGACCACGTCGGCCGCCCGCTTGGAGCCGCGCCAGGTGTCGAAGGGCGGCGCGCCCCACCGGTCGGCGAAGGACGGCTCGTCCTCGCGGTAGTGCCAGCCATGCTCGAGAGCCAGGTTCCGCAGGGAAGCAACGGTGTACACGTCATCGGTCACGGCCTCATCATGCCAGCGGGCGTACGCTGGGCGGGTGACTCAGCGTACGAATCAGAGCAAACAGGTCGCACTGACCTTGCCCCGGGACACCGAGGTGGACATCGACTTCCCCCGGGAGTGGATCGAGTTCGCCGACCCGGCCGACGCCGAGCACATGGTCCGGGCCGACCTGACCTGGCTGCTGTCGCGCTGGGCGTGCATCTTCGGGCGGGGCTGCCACGGCATCGTGCCCGGCCGGGCCGCCGACGGCTGCTGCTCGCACGGCGCGTTCTTCACGGACGACGATGACGAGCAGCGGCTCAAGGAGGCGGTGAAGCGGCTGACCCCGGAGACGTGGCAGCACCACCGCAAGGGCTTCAAGAAGTACACCGAGGTCGACGAGCTGGACGACAAGCCGGCTCGCCGTACGGCGACCGTCGACGGGGCCTGCGTCTTCCTCAACCGTGAGGGCTTCGGCGCCGGGGCCGGGTGCGCGCTGCACGCCCAGGCGCTGCGCGACGGGGTGCACCCGCTGGAGTACAAGCCGGACGTCTGCTGGCAGCTCCCCATCCGGCGCGAGCAGGAGTGGGTGAAGCGGCCCGACGACACGAAGGTCCTGGTGGACACGATCTCCGAGTTCGACCGGCGCGGCTGGGGCGAGGGCGGCCACGACCTGCACTGGTGGTGCACCTCCTCCGCCGAGGCCCACACCGGCACCCAGCCCATGTACCTGGAGTACGGGCCCGAGCTGACGGCCCTGATCGGCGAGGCGGCGTACGGGCGGCTGGCCGAGCTGTGCGCGGCCCGGGTACGCACCGGGCTGATCGCGGTGCACCCGGCGACGACGGCGGCTCAGGAAACGGCGACGGCGGCTCCAGAAAACTCGTAGGTACAGGTCTGGTCCGGCCCAGCTGCGGCCCGGCGCGCCGTCGCGCGGCGGGCCGCTGTGCTGTGGGTACAAGATGGATTTTCATGGTTTTCCCATATTGGGGCTGCAAACTTGCCCTCATATGTCTGATATAAAGACTTTGTCGGTTCGGGCCGTAGTTGGGCGACCCGGCCCCCAGGACCGGCGATCGTGCATCACCAAACTGGTTTAAAGGGGAATATTCGTGCGTATCAAGGTCCGCGCGGTTGGCGTCGCCCTCGCCGCCGCAGTGGGTGTCCTGGCCTTCAGCGGTGTGGCTTCGGCCGCGACCAACGTCGGCAACAACGGCCTGGTGAACCTCGGCGACGTGACCGCCGGGAACGTCCAGGCCTGCAACAGCCCGGTGAACGCGGTCATCGGGGTCACCGGCCAGCTGGCCTCACCGCAGACTGTTGGCAACTGTGTCAACGCCGATGGACAGGTCGGCGGAGTCAGCGGCGGGGACAACAACGTCGGTAACAACGGCCTCATCAACACGGCCGATGTCACGGCTGGCAACGTCCAGCTCTGCAACAGCCCGGTGAACGCGGGTATCGCGGCTACGGCGCAGCTCGTCTCGCCGCAGACGATCGACAACTGCGTGAACAGCAAGGGCCAGGTCGGCGGGACGGTTGCCCAGGGCAACACCAACGTCGGCAACAACGGCCTGCTGCTGAACACCGGTGACGTCACCGCGGCCAACGGGCAGCTGTGCAACAACCCGGTCAACGCCGGTATCGCGCTGACCGTGCCGGTGGGCTCGCCTTCGACCGTTGGCGAGTGCGTCAACTCGAAGGCACACGTCCCCGGCGACGGCAACGCGTACAAGAAGGCGGCTCCGGCCGTCAAGCCGGTCCCGGTGAAGGCCGCTGCCAAGGCCAAGCCGGCGAAGGTCACCAAGACGGCCCCGAAGGCGAAGCCCGCCAAGGCCACCAAGGTGAAGCCGGTCAAGAAGGCGAAGAAGCACTAAGCACTAAGCACTTTGTACTGAGCACGTGTAAGGCCTGAAGTACCACTGGCAAGATCCGGCAAGACCAGATAGCGGCAAGACCCAGCAGTACCCAGCTAGACCAGCTACACAGCGGACATCGCGATGACGCTCGGGCGTGCCAGGCAGCCAGCCTGGCACGCCGTTCCCCTATCTGTAGACGATCCGCAGCAGCTTCTGGACCTGCTCGGTGAATCGCGGCCCGCGTGGGAAGGCGAGCAGCGGCAGCGGTGACGGTGCCCGCCGCCTGGTGATCGTCTTGGCCCAGGCGAACTCGCGCAGCCCGTCGTCCCCGTGCAGCCGGCCGAAGCCGGAGGCGCCGACGCCGCCGAAGGGCACCGAGGACATCGCGGCGTAGGACATGACGGAGTTGACGGCTGTCATGCCCGACCGCATCCGGCGGGCCAGATCCAGACCGTTGCGCTGCGAGAAGACCGTGCCGCCCAGGCCGTAGGGCAGGGCGTTCGCCAGGGCCAGTGCCTCCTCCATCGTGGGTACCTTGCGCACCACGAGCACAGGACCGAAAGTCTCCTCCTGTACCGCCCGCGAGTCCTCCCCCACCTCCACCAGGATCGTCGGCCGCACGAACGGCGGCTCGATCTCCTCCAGCCCGCCGAGGACCGCCCGCCCGCCGTGCGCGAGGGCGTCGGCGATGTGCTCGCGGATGACGTCGAGCTGGCCGGGCATGGTGATCGGGCCGATGTCGGAGTCGGGTTCCGTGCCGACCTTGAGCCGGGCGGCGCGCTGGACGAGCTCGCGGAGGAAGGCGTCGTAGATGTCCTCGTGGACGTACACGCGCTCGGTGCCGATGCAGGTCTGCCCGGCGTTCGTCATCCCGCCGAAGACGCAGGCAGCCGCGGCGGCACCCGGGTCGGCGTCCGCGTCGACGATCATGGCGTCCTTGGAGCCGCACTCCAGTACGAGCGGGGTCAGCCGCCCGGCGCACGCGGCCATCACCTTCCGCCCGGTCGCCGTCGACCCGGTGAACGCGATCTTGTCCACTCCGGACGAGCACAGCGCCGCACCGGTCTCCCCCAGCCCGTGCACGATCCCGAACACCGGAGCCCCGCCCGTGACCTGCGAGAACGTGTCGGCGAGGAACTGGCCGGCCGCCGGGGTGTACTCACTGGGCTTCAGCACGACGGCGTTCCCGGCGATCAGGGCCGGGGCGAGCGCGCCGAGCGGCGTGAAGACCGGGTAGTTCCACGGCGCGATCACGCCCACGACACCGTAGGGCTGGTATTCGAGGTGCGTCGCGTACTCCAGCAGGAAGATCGTGCTCCGCACGCGGCGCGGCCCGAGCACCCGCCGTCCGTGCCGGGCGGCCCAGCCGACCTGGTCGATCGCCCCGCCGATCTCCATCGCGGCCTCCGCCATCGGCTTGCCGCCCTCCACGTGCAGCAGCCGCGCGAAGTCCGGCAGCTTCCTGGCCAGGAGCGCGGCCCAGCGCAGCAGCACGGTGCGGCGGCGGGCGTAGCCGAGGCTCTGCCACCAGGGCTGCGCTGCCCTGGCGACGGCGACGGCGCGCGCGACATCCCCGGAGTCCGAGATCCGGAACCTGGCGATCTCCTCGCCGCTGACGGGATTGGCGGACACGAGCTGGTCGCCGTCGACCCGGGCATCGCCCGGCCGGGGCCTGGCTTTCGTCATTATTCCCCCCACACGTCTTGTATCAGGATATGCAGGAACGAAGGGACCCATCACGGGAACACAAGCAGGCAGATGAACCGGGAACGAGGACGCTGGTGCAGGCCACGCTCAAGGAGACGATCACGTACAACGCCGTGCAGGCGCTGCCGCAGCTGCGGCTCGGCACGGTGCGGCCGAAGGAGGCCGGCTACGCCTGGGCCGAGCGCTTCGACATCTTCGGGCGCAGCTTCCGGTTCGTGGAGGGGCTGGCCCGCAAGTACGCGCCCGGGCCGCTGTGGATCACCTATGCCGGGCAGCGCAGCCTGCTCCTGCTGACCGTGGCACACGTCCGGTACGTGCTGGAGCGCTCGCCGGACCCGTTCGCGGCCGACCCGGAGATCAAGAAGTCCCGGCTGTCGCACTTCGAGCCGGAGGCGGCCACGATCGCCCGCGGCGAGGACTGGGAGCGCAAGTCGGCCATCAATCACGAACTGCTGCAGCCCATGCCGGTGGCCGAGGTCGTGGCGGAGGAGGTCGCCACGTTGCTCGACCGGCCGTTGCTGACCTGGCAGCCGTTCGGCGAGGCCTTCGAGCGGATCGCACGCCGCCTCGTACTCGGCGACGCGGCGGCCGCCGACGCCGAGGTCAGCGAGTGGCTGGCCCAGCTGCAGGAGGACGCCGACCGGCGGCTGCCCGCGTACGGCGACAGGTTCCCGCTGCTCATGGCACGGATCGCCGAGTACGTGAAGAAGGCCGAGCCGGGGAGCCTGGCCGGGCGGGCCGCCTCGATCCCCGGCGCGACGGGCCAGCTGCCCCATGCCCTCTTCGCGATCCAGGACACGACAGCGATCAACACGTACCGGGCTCTCGCCCTGATCCGCGCCCACGCGAACGTGTCGGCCCAGACACGTGAAAATGTGTCCGATATGATGGCAAATGAGACGTATGCTGAGGCGGCTCTCCAGGAAGCCATGCGGCTGTTCCCCACCACGCCCATCTACTACCGGACGGCCGTGCGCGACACCACGATCGACGGCACCGAGGTACCGGAAGGCACGCTCGTGATCATCCCGAACGGCTTCCACCACCGCGACCGCCGGGGCCACCCGCACGCCAACCAGTTCACCCCCAGCCAGTGGCTGAACGACAACGGCGAGCCGGCCGGCGAGGACTGGGCATACAACCACTTCAGCCACGGCCCCCAGTACTGCACGGGCAGGAGTCTCGCGCTGGACGTGGCCGTCGCGGCACTCAGGACCCTGCTCGGCAGGCGGCTCACCCTGCGGCATCCGGCGCTCAACCCAGACCGCCCGCTGCCGTACTTCCTCAACCACTTCACGATCACACTGGCGGTGCACTGATGCCCAGCAAGCCCAGACCAGCAGTCATCATCGTGGACGGCGACGTCGTCAGTCGCGAGGACGTCGTCGAGGGTTTAAGAGAGCGCTACGCCGGGCGGTACCGGGTGATCGGCGCCTCCACCAGCGGCGAGACCGCCGCGATCACCGCACAGCTGCCCGCCGTCGGCTCACCGATCGCACTCGTCGTCGCCCAGCAGCACCTCGGGGACGGCCTCGGCACCGAGCTGCTCAGCCGGATCCAGCTCGACCACCCGAGCGCCAAGCGCGTGCTGCTGTGCTCCGCGGCAGACGCCGAGACCGCGATCGACGCCATCAACCGGATCTACCTCGACCGGTACCTGATCTCGCCGTGCGTCCCGGCGGAGGAGCGGCTCTACCCGGCCCTCGACGACCTGCTCTTCGACTGGGAGTCCAACAACAAGGCCGCCGCGCTCGGCGTGCGGGTGCTCGGTGAGCGGTTCGCGGCCCGCTCGTACGAGATCAAGGACTTCCTGGCCCGCAACGTGATCCCCTTCGAGTGGCTGGACCTGGCCGACGCCGGCCCGCGCCGGATCGCCCAGGAACTCGGCCTGCCCGAGCCGTACCCGACCACGGTCCTGCTCAGCGACGGCCGCGCCCTGTACGGCCCGAGCCTCGCCGAGCTGGCCCTCGAACTCGGCCTGACCCAGCCGGCCACCTCGGACAGCTACGACCTGATCATCGCGGGCGGCGGCCCGGCCGGCCTGGCGGCTGCCGTGTACGGCGCGTGCGAGGGCTTCCGTGTCCTGATCATCGAGGACGACGCGCCCGGCGGCCAGGCCGGCACGACCTCGAAGATCGAGAACTATCTCGGCTTCCCGTCCGGCCTGTCCGGCGCGGACCTGGCGCAGCGCGCCCTGGCCCAGGCCAAGCGGTTCGGCGTCGAGTGGCTGTGCACGAAGGTCGCGACCGGGCTCCGCGAGGAACACGGCATGCGCTACGTGACCCTCGACGACGGCACCGAGCTGTCCGCCCGCGTCGTCCTCGTCGCCACCGGCATGTCCTACCGCCGGCTCGACGCGCCCGGCGTCGCCGACCTGCTCAACGCCGGTGTCTACTATGGAGCCTCGCTCACGGAGGCGATCCAGACCGAGGGCGAGGACGTCTACATCCTCGGCTCGGGCAACTCGGCCGGCCAGGCCGCGCTGTACTTCGCCGAGCACGCCCGCTCGGTCACGATGCTGATCCGCGAGACGTCCATCAAGGACAGCGCGACGTCCGCCTACCTGGTCGAACGCCTCGAAGCCCACGAGCGTGTGATCCTCCGCGAGCACACCGAGCTGGCCGAGGCCCACGGCAGCGGCAGGCTCGACAAGCTCACCCTGCGCGACAACCAGACCGGCGAGACCGAGCTGGTCTCCGCCACGTCCCTCTATATCCTGATCGGCACGACCCCGTGCAGCGGCTGGGTGGCGGGGCAGGTCGGGCTCGACGAGTTCGGCTTCATCCTGACCGGCTCCGACGTCACCGGCCGCGCCGACCGCCTCCCCGCGCCCTGGCCGGAGGACCGCGAGCCGATGCTGATGGAGACCAGCATGCCGGGCGTCTTCGCAGCCGGCGACGTCCGCGCGGGCTCAGTGAAACGCGTCGGCTCAGCAGTCGGCCAGGGCGCCGTAGCCATGCAGGCCATCACCCAGTACCTACGAGAGCGGGTTCTGCCGACCCGCTGAGCGAAAATCTGAGCTGCGCGAAACGAAAGCCCGTGTACAACCAGTACACGGGCTTTCGTTTCGCTTGTCAGATTTCCGCTCAGCGGGCCACCTCGCCTTAGATCAAGATCAAGAAAACCCACCATTTTGTACCGGGGCCGGGGCGCGACACTTTCGCATCCCGGCCCTGGTTTTGACCTTCCGCTCTTGATCTAACGCGAGGTGGCCCGCTGAGCGGGTTCCCGACAACGCGCGCATCGTCGTCCTCAGCGGGTCGGCACTACCCCTTGTGCCGAAGGTAGTAGCGGGCTACCCGCGCCCGGTTCCCGCAGATCGCCGGGGAGCACCACTGCCGCTTCGGGTGTGCCGGGATGAACAGCACCGTGCAGTGCTGACCGGCGCACTCCCGGATCGTCCCCAGATCCACATTCGCCAGAAGGTCCCCGGCGGCCGCGGCGAGTACGCCGCACAGCCGGTCGAGATAGTCACCGGCTGCCGGCCGCACGCTGACGCGCTCGCCGTCCCAGTACAGCTCGCTTGCTCGCAGGGCCCCGTTGATCCCGCGCAGGCCGGGCTCGCGGCCCTGCCGTGCTGCCTCCAGCGCCTCGGACACCTCCGCGCGCAACTCCCGGACCCGGGCCACATCTGCGCTGGTCAGCGGCCGGTCGGGCTCGGATAGCCGGTCTGTTTCGAGCGCGAGCCACTGGCCGAGCCCTTCCGCGTCGGCCAGCAGGTCCTGGCCCTCGGGCCACGTGTTCAGCAGGTCCAGCGCGAGGTGCTCGCCGGTGATCGGAGTGAGCGTCGCCATGCCCTAATGGTATCTCACCCGAATGTTGTGTTAGCCTAATGCCACATCGAGCCAAGGAGGCATGTGATGAGCGTGGCTTACCGGTACGCGGAGGTCGACGGAGCCCGGATCTTCTACCGGGAGGCAGGCCCGGCGGGAGCCCCGGTGCTCCTGCTGCTGCACGGCTTCCCGTCGGCCTCGCACCAGTACGCGCGGCTGATCGACCGGCTGGCCGGCCAGTTCCGGGTGATCGCGCCGGACCTGCCGGGCTTCGGCCGGACGGAGACCCCGGAGGGGTACACGTTCACGTTCGACCAGCTCGGCGTCACGATGACCGGCTTCGTCCGCGCCCTGGGCCTGGAGAGCTTCCACCTCTACGGCTTCGACTACGGCCTGCCGGTCGGGCTGCGGATCGCCGAGGCCGAGCCCGCCCGCCTCGCCGGGCTGTTCGTCCAGAACGGCAACGCGTACACCGACGGGCTCAGCGAGGTGGCCCGCGGCCTGCTCTCGGCCACTCCCGAGCAGATCCGCCCGATCCTCGAAGCCGACGGCACCCGGATGCAGTACCTCACCGGTACCCGTGACCCGGAGGCCGTCGACCCGGACAGCTGGCTGCTCGACCAGCACTACCTCGACCTGCCGGGCCGCAAGGACATCCAGGTCAGCCTCGCGCTCGACTACGGCAGCAACGTCGAGGCGTACCCGCGCTGGCAGGCCTGGCTGCGCGAACACCAGCCGGCCGCGCTCGTCCTCTGGGGCACCGGAGACCCGTTCTTCCTCGTCCCCGGCGCGCACGCCTACCTCCGCGACCTGCCGGACGCCGAGCTGCACCTGTTCGACACCGGCCACTTCGCCCTCGTCGAGGACGTCGACGCCATCGCGGCACTGATCAGCAAGTTCATCGAAGGGAACTGAGTCATGAAGATCGCAGTCATCGGCGCCACCGGCTTCATCGGATCGGCCATCGCGGCCGAGGTCACGGCGCGCGGCCACGAGCTGACCCCGCTGACCAGGAGCGGCGGGTTCGACGTGACCCGCGACGCCGGCACGCTCGGCGAGTACGACGCGGTGATCTCCGCTGTGAAGGGCTCGGCGGCCGAGGCGGCCCGCGCGCTCGTCGCGGCGGGCCCGGCCCGTGTCGTGTTCGTCGGCGGCGGGGGCTCGCTGCGCACGCCCGACGGGGAGCGGCTGGTCGACCTGCCGCACTTCCCCGAGCAGTACAAGCCGGAGGCGCTGGACGCCGCTGCGGCACTCGACGTGTTCCGGGAGACCGGCTCCGGTCTCAACTGGACGTTCGTCAGCCCGCCGCCAGCGCACCTCGTCCCCGGCGAGAAGACCGGCGTGTACCGGGCCGAGGCCACCGACGTCCCGCTGCTCGACGCGACCGGCGACAGCAGGATCACGGTCGGCGACCTGGCCTCGGCCGTCCTCGACACCGTCGAGTCGGGCACCTTCCCCCGCCAGCGCATCTCCGCCGCGTACTAGGGCCTGTCCGGTAGATCTTGCCGGTGCGAGGCGAGTCTCAGGAGTCGGCTGACAAGCCGTTTTCCTCCCGGAATACCGGTGTTGTATTCCGGGAGGAAAACGGCGCAGGCAGGCGGCTTCTGAGGCCGCCGCAGCCCGGCAAAGATCTACCGGACAGGCCCTAGGGAGTCCGGCTGCCGCCGAACGACTCGACCAGCGCGTCCGCCACGGCCTCGGCATCGGCGTCCGCGACATCCGCCGGGTACTCCGGCAGCAGGTCGTCCCACACCGGCAGCCACGAGCCGAAGAACTGTGCCTGCCCCTCCGGCCGCGCGAAGAACCACAGGTGCAGGTGCACGGCCCCGTCGCCGATCCGGTACATGTGCGCACGGGAGATGTTCGGGATGGCCTGCATGTGGCGGACGATGCGGGTACCGAGCAGGCCCATCTCGGTGGCCAGCTCATCGGGCAGGTCGTCCATGTCGTAGTGCTCGCGCGGGTAGAGCATGAGGATCAGCGGTACACCGACTCCTCTGATCCGCTCCAGCCGCCAGTTCCCCGTGAACCAGATGCCCTTGTCGCGGTCGCGGCAGATGTCGCAGCCCGCCGGGTCCTCGCCGTGCCGGGCCTTCTCCGGCACCACCGGCGGCCGGAGCGGCGACACCCGCAGCCCCTCCTGCTCGAACGGGCTGACCTCCCACCCCGTCATCCGCGCCAACGGCAACCGCCCATCACCATCAGCAGCAGCCAGCGCGAGCGCATAGAACTCATCAGGATCCAAAGCCATGCCACGGACAGTACCCAAAAAGGATCTTGACCTACTCCCCTTGATCTTGATCTAACGCGCAGTGGCCCGGTGAGCGGAAATCTGACAAGCAACGCGGAAGCCCGTGTACTGGTTGTACACGGGCTTTTGCGTTGCGCAGCTCAGATTTTCGCTCACCGGGTCCAAACGGTCTTAAGATTCGAACTTGTAGCCTAGGCCCCTGACCGTGACGATGTAGCGGGGTGTTGACGGCTCCGGCTCGATCTTCGACCGCAGCCGTTTCACGTGCACGTCGAGCGTCTTCGTGTCGCCCACGTAGTCGGCGCCCCAGACCCGGTCGATGAGCTGGCCTCGGGTCAGCACCCGCCCGGCGTTGCGGAGCAGCAGCTCCAGCAGCTCGAATTCCTTCAGCGGCAGCTGCACGCTGGCCCCGCCGACGCTGACCGTGTGCCGGTCGACGTCCATCCGGACCGGGCCGGCTTCCAGCGTGCCGGGGAGCAGCTCGGCGGGCTCGGTCTGGCGGCGGAGGACCGCACGGATCCGGGCGACCAGCTCACGCGGGGAGTACGGCTTCGTCACGTAGTCGTCGGCCCCGATCTCCAGGCCGACCACCTTGTCGATCTCGCTGTCCCGCGCGGTGACCATGATGATCGGCACGTTGGACCGGGTGCGGAGCTGGCGGCAGACCTCGCTGCCCGACATCTCCGGCAGCATCAGGTCCAGGAGCACGATGTCGGCACCGGCCCGGTCGAACTCCGTGATCGCGGCCGTGCCGGTCGCGGCGACCGAGACCTCGAAGCCTTCCTTGCGCAGCATGTACGACAGCGCGTCCGAGAAGGACTCCTCGTCCTCCACCACAAGTACCCTGGTCACGAGCGTCCTTTCGTGTTCATGTCAGCCATCCGAGCCGGGCTTTTCGACGCGCGGGCGGCGCCTGGGGGCCTGGAGGGTAGCCGGAGGGTGAACGTTGACCCCGAGCCCAGCTCGGAGCTCACCTCGACCCGCCCGCCGTGGTTGCTGGCGATGTGCTTGACGATCGCCAGGCCGAGGCCTGTTCCGCCGGTCGCCCGGGACCGGGCCTGGTCGGCTCGGTAGAAGCGTTCGAAGATGCGGTCGGTGTCCTCCGGCGCGATGCCGATCCCCTCGTCCGCCACGGCGATTTTCACGCGTTTGCCCGACTTCTCGGTCACGATGGTGATCGCGGTCTTCTCCGGCGAGTACGCGATCGCGTTCTCCACCAGGTTGGCCAGCGCGGTGACGAGCTGCCCCTCGTGGCCGTAGACGGTCAGCCCGTGCTCGCCTTCCCAGCGGACGGTGATCTCCTTGGCCACCGCAGCCGTCCGGCTCCGGTCCAGCACCTCGTTGATCATGCGGTCGACGCCCACCGGCTCCGGCTCGGGCAGCGGCTCGGCGCCCTGGAGCCGTGACAGCTCGATCAGCTCGCTGACCAGCCTGGCCAGCCGGGCCGACTCGTGCTGGATCCGCTCGGTGAACCTGCGCGCGGTCTCCGGGTCGTCCACCGCCTCGATCAGCGCCTCGCTGAGCAGCTGGAGCGCGCCGACCGGGGTCTTGAGCTCGTGGCTGACGTTCGCCACGAAGTCCCGCCGGACCCGCGCGACGCGGTGCGCCTCGGTGACGTCCTCCACTTCCAGGTGGACGTGGTCGTCGTCGAGGACGGACACCCTGACCCGGACGCCGAGCGGGTTACGCCCGCCGCTGCGCGGCAGGTCCAGCTCCACGTCCCGGGCCTCGCCGTTGCGGCGGACCTGGGCGACCAGGCTGCGCAGCACGGCGTGCGAGAGGCCGCTCTCGTCGGATTTGAGGAGTTTCATTCCGATCGCGGCGGGGTTGGCCAGGGCCACCCGGTCGCCGGGATCGAGGACGATGACCCCGGCACGCAGCCCATCCAGGCTGGTCCGGGCGAGGTCGGTCTCCACGAGCACGCTCTTCTGTCTCCCCCGAGTCGCGCGGCGGGTCAGCCACGCGGCAACTCCGGCACCCACCGCGGCGCCCACAACAACTGCCAGCACCACATTCACAGGGCGATCGTAGGGGGACTGTGCTCGGAATCCGCCAGCCAGGAAAAGCTGAATCGCCTGGTTACCCCCAATGTTCACCCTTCAGATCATCCTCGTTCACCGGGGTTCATCCACCGGTAGCCCAAGGAACCTACGGTGAGCTTCATGCGCGACGTATACCGTTCCGACCTCGCCCAGCTCGCCGGCACCCTCGTGGCCATGGCCGGTGAGGTCCGCCGGGCCCTCCGGCAGGCGACCAGGGCACTTCTCGAGGCCGACCAGGTCCTCGCGGAGAACGTCCTCGCCGACGACGAGGGCATCAACGCCCTCTACCGCAAGGTCGAGGAGAGCGTGTACGAGCTGCTCGCCCGGCAGTCCCCGGTGGCCGGAGACCTGCGCATGGTGATCACCGCCCTGCACATCGCCACCGACCTGGAGCGGATGGGCGACCTGGCCGAGCACATCGCGAAGACCTCGCTGCGCCGCCACCCGGCCGTCGCGGTACCCGCCGAGCTGCACGACATCTTCCGCGAGATGGGCACGATCGCCGACCGGATGGCGAAGAAGGTCGTCTCGGTGCTGGCCGAGCGCGACGCCGACGCCGGCGCCGAGCTGGAGCAGGACGACGACCAGATGGACGCGCTGGAGCGCACGCTGTTCGCCAAGCTGCTCGGGGACGACTGGCAGCACGGGGTCGAGCCCGCCGTGGACGTCGCCCTGCTGGCCCGGTTCTACGAGCGCTACGCCGACCACGCCGTCAACGCCGGCCAGCAGGTCGTGTACCTGGTCAACGGCGCCGCGCTGTAAGGACCCGCAGACCGCGAGGAGCCGCTGTCACCCGGGGGGATGGCAGCGGCTCCTCGTCTTCGTCAGTACTACCGGCCCTGGTTGGCCACGGCCGCCGCGGCGATCTCGGCGGCCTCCGGGTCCAGGTACGCCGAGGAGACCTTGTTGAGGTCGGCGTCGAGCGTGTAGCGCAGCGGGATACCGGTCGGGATGTTCAGCCCGGCGATGTCGGTGTCCGAGATGTTGTCGAGGTGCTTGACCAGCGCGCGGAGCGTGTTGCCGTGCGCGGCGACGAGCACGGTCTTGCCGGCCCGCAGGTCGGGCACGATGGCGTCCCACCAGTAGGGCATGGTCCGGTCCACCACGTCCAGCAGGCACTCGCTGAGCGGGGCCGGGATGCCGGCGTACCGGGGGTCGCCGGCCTGGGACCACTCGTCGCCCGGGTCGATCGGCGGCGGCGGGGTGTCGTACGACCGGCGCCAGAGCATGAACTGCTCCTCGCCGTACGCCTGCAGGGTCTGCTTCTTGTCCTTGCCCTGCAACGCTCCGTAGTGGCGCTCGTTGAGCCGCCAGTGCCGGTGCACCGGGATCCAGTGCCGGTCGGCGGCGTCGAGGGCCAGCTCGGCGGTGCGGATCGCCCGGCGCAGCAGCGAGGTGTGCAGGACGTCCGGCAGCAGCCCGTGCTCGCGCAGCAGCTCACCGCCCCGCTTGGCCTCGGCCTCGCCCTTGGCGCTGAGCTCGACGTCCACCCAGCCGGTGAAGAGGTTCTTGGCGTTCCAGACGCTCTCGCCGTGGCGGAGCAGTACCAGGGTTCCCGTCGTCATGCCGCTCATCCTAAGGACGCTACCCACAGTGAGCGAGGACACGTCGGAAACCGCGTGACCCGGCCCCGGCATGTAAGCGATGCTCTACGCACCGACCCTTACACGGAGGTGGCAGTTGAGCGGGTGGTTACGGCAGACGGCCGGGGGGCTGCCACGGACTTTCTGGTTCCTGTGGACAGCGACGCTGATCAGCCGGTCCGGCGCTTTCGTGATCACGCTCCTCACCTTCTACCTGAAGAAGGACCGCGGGTTCGACGCCACGTTCGTCGGCCTCGTGATCGGCCTGATGGGTGGCGGTGGCGCGATCGGCGTCCTGCTCGGCGGCCAGCTGGCCGACCGCTGGGGACGCCGGAAGACGCTGCTGCTGGCCAATACCGGCACGGCGGCGGCGCTGGTCCTGCTGGGCCTGGCGCACGCCAAGGCCGAGATCCTGGTCGCCTCGTTCGCGGTGGGCCTGGTGCAGAACATGTCCCGGCCTGCCTTCACGGCGATGATGACCGACATCATCCCGGACGCCGACCGGATGCGCGGGTTCAACCTGAACTACTGGGCGATCAACCTCGGCTTCTCGTTCGCCGCGATCCTCGGCGGCCTGGTCGCCGAGCTGGACTACCTGCTGATCTTCGTGGTCAACGCGGTGACGATGCTGGTCACGGCGCTGCTGGTCTTCTTCCTGGTCCCGGAGAGCCGCCCACAGGACGTGCCGGTGGTCCAGCGGAAGACTGAGGAAGCTCCGGGCACCAACCCGTTCACCGATCCCGCGTTCATGATCCTGGTCGGCCTGACCTTCATGTCCGCCATGATCTTCATGCAGCACGTCTCCTCGCTGCCGCTCGCCATGGAGCGTGAGGGCTTCTCGCCGACGATGTTCGGCCTGGTCGCCTCGCTGAACGGCATCATGATCGTGGTCGGGCAGCTGTTCATTCCCCGGCTGGTCCGTGGCCGGGACACCGCGCGCGTCCTCGCTCTCGCCCAGCTCGTGATGGGCATCGGCTTCGGGCTGACGGCCTTCGCGCACGACGCCTGGGCGTACGCGGTCACGATCCTGATCTGGACCTTCGGCGAGATGCTGAACGCCCCGGCGGCATCGACCCTGAGCGCCGACCTGTCCCCGGTCGCGGCGCGCGGCCGGTACCAGGGCGCGTACTCGCTGGCCTTCTCGGCCGCCGCGTTCGTGGCCCCGCTGGCCGGCGGTTTCGTCTTCCAGCACTTCGGTAGCGCCGCGCTCTGGCTGAGCTGCCTGGCGCTGGGCATTCTCACCGCAGCGTTCTGCGTGGTCGCCGGTCCGTCCTGGGCCCGGCGCGGTGCGGTGCTACGCGCGCAGACACCTGCGGAGGTCAAGGCATGACAGGCTGGCTGCGGCAGACTGCCGGGGGCCTCCCCACCACTTTCTGGTACCTGTGGTCAGCCACCCTGATCAACAGGGTCGGCAACATGACCATGCTGTACCTCGGCGTGTACCTGATCTCCATCCGCGGCCTGGAGCCGTCCTACGCCGGCCTCGTCATCGGCCTCGGCGGCATCGGCAACGCCCTCGGTACCCTGGCCGGCGGCGTGATCGCCGACCGCTGGGGCCGCCGGCCCGCGATGCTGCTGCCCGCCGTGCCGGCCGCCACCGCGATGCTCAGCCTGGGGCTGGTCGACAACAAGCTCGCGATCCTGGGACTGTCGCTCCTCCTCGGCGTGTTCCTCGGCCTGGCCCGCCCGGCCTTCGGCGCGACGATGATCGACGTCGTCGGCGACAAGGACCGGATCCGCGCGCTGAACCTCAACTACTGGGCGATCAACCTGGGTGGCTCGGTCGCCGCGCTGCTGGCCGGCTGGCTGGCCAGGGCCGAGCCGACGCTGCTGTTCGCCGGCAACGCGTTCGCCCTGCTGCTGTCGACCGCTGTGGTCGCGCTCAAGGTCCCCGAGTCCCGCCCCGCCGTACCGCCGACCGCCCGTGGCGCGCAGAGCGTCGGCCTGGGCGTGGTGTTCCGGGACCGGATCTTCCTGGTCTTCGTCGGCCTGACCCTCGTCGCGTGGACGATGATCGAGACGCTGGAGATGCTGCCGGTCGCGATGAAGGAGGACGGGCTCGACCCGACGTCCTTCGGCACCATCATCTCCGTCAACATGATCATGATCGTGGCCGGTCAGCTCTTCCTGCCGAAGCTGGTGTCGCGGTTCCCCCGGGCCCGGGTGCTCGCCGTGTCGGCGTTGTTCCTCGGCGGCGGCTTCGGCCTGGTGGTCTTCGCCGACTCCGTGTGGTTCTACGCGCTGACCGTCGCGGTGTGGACGTTCGGCGAGATGCTCATGGTGACGACCAACTCCGCGGTGATCGCCGAGCTGTCCCCGGCCGACGCCCGTGGCAGGTACCAGGGCGTGGCGTCCTTCGGTTTCACCGGCGCGACGTTCCTCGGGCCGGTCGGCGGCGGGCTGGTCGCGACGCACTTCGGCTCGGCTCCACTGTGGATCGCGGTGTTCGGGCTCGGCCTGTTCCTCGCCCTCGCGAACCTGGCGGCGGGTCCGGCCCGGGCCCGGCGTACGGCGATCATCCGCGCCACCCATGCCGTGCCGGCCCCGGAGCCCGCCGGGAAGAAGGAGCCCGTCGCCGCGTAAGGGCCAGGCCCGGCACGGCTGATCGGGCCATGTCAGGCGCGCGTTGCCGCACCTAGCCTCGACACGTACGCCAGCGACATAGGAGCACAGTGCGCGCCCTCTCCGGCACCTACTGGGCGATCTGGACCGGCATCCTGATCAACCGGCTGGGTGGCTTCGCCATCATCTTCCTCGCCATCTACCTCAAGGACGTCCGGGAGCTGAGCACCTCGGCGACCGGCCTGATCATCGGCCTGCACGGCGCCGGGGGCGCGGTCGGCGTGCTGGCCGGCGGGGTACTGGCCGACCGCTGGGGCCGCCGGAAGACCATGCTCCTCGCGTACGTCTCCAACGCCGCCCTCCTGATGGCCGTCGCGGTGTCGGAGCACATCGTCCTCATCGGAGTGTCGGCAGCCCTCCTCGGCGTGTCCGTGATGCTCGGCGGCCCGGCCGGCGTCGCGGCCATCACGGACGTCGTACCCGAGCCGGCCAGGCTCCGCGCCTTCAACTTCATGTACTGGGCGTTCTTCGCCGGGGCCGCGATCGCCGCGCTCCTGGTCGGCGTCCTCGCCGACGTCTCCCACCTGCTGCTGTTCAGCCTCGACGCCGCCAGCGCGCTGGCCGCCGCAGTCCTGATCTATTTCCGTGTACCGGAAACGCTGGTCAAGCACCCCGCCACCGGCAACAGAGGCCTCAAGCTCGCCCTGACCGACCGCCCGTACCTCGGCTTCGTCGGCCTCACCTTCGTCCTCGCAGTGCTGCTGACCCAGTCGACGACGATGCTCCCGCTCGCGATGAAGGCCGACGGGCTGAGCACGGGGCAGTACGGCCTGGTCATGGCCCTGTCGGCCGCGATGGTCGTCCTCGGCCAGCTCTT
This sequence comes from Longispora albida DSM 44784, assembly GCF_000379825.1. GTDB lineage: Bacteria > Actinomycetota > Actinomycetes > Mycobacteriales > Micromonosporaceae > Longispora > Longispora albida. The sequence goes on along the minus strand of NZ_KB903813.1, from coordinate 231,617 downwards.
CGTGCCCAGGCTGATCAGCCGCTCGGCGAAGGGCCGGGTGCTCGCGCTCGCCCTGCTCGTGATCGGCGTCGGCTTCGGCGCGACAGCCCTCACCGGCAGCCTCGCCGGGTACGCCGTGACCGTCGCCGTGTGGACGGCCGGGCAGATGCTCGCCGCCCCGCCGAACGCCGCGATCATCGCAGAACTGGCACCGGGCCGGCTCCGTGGCCAGTACCAGGGCGTGTTCAACCTGTCGTTCGCGCTCGCGGCGTTCGCGGCCCCGGCGGCTGGCGGCCTGAGCCTGGAGTACCTGGGCGACTGGCACTGGGCGATCTGCCTGGTACTCGGGCTCGGCGCGGCCCTCGGTCACCTGCGCACGGCACCCGGCCGTGACCGCCGCGCCGCCGAACTCCGCGCGGCAGAGCAGCCGGAGCGCGAGCCTGCACTGGTCTGAACAGCAAAAAGGGCGGGCGCGGAAGGAGGAGCCCCCCGACTCCGCTTCCGCGCCCGCCAACCTTCACCGCGGCGTCCGCCACCCCCCGGCAGCGCTCTGCGGCCAGTACCGCGCCTCGGCTTCAGGTGCACAGCCCCCCGCCATACACCCGGCGTAGCGCGATACCGCTACCCCCGTAGCTACGGCCAACCCTAGTGATCAACAAATTGATACGCAAGCGTTGCAAACTGTCTGCTGGCTCACATGGTTACTGTCTGGTAATACTCGCGCCCGAGTCGCCTACCTGGCCCTCCGCCGCGCCCGGCTCGGCTACCAGGTGCTCGAAGGCCGCCAGATTCGCCAGGGACTCCCCCCGCGACACCCGCCACGCCCACTCCCGCCGGATCGCCGAGGCGAAGCCCAGCTCCAGCAGCGGGTCGAAGTTCTCGTCGGCGTAGGTGAGGACGGCACCGAGCAGCCGGTCCAGCTCGTCCTCGTCGAGCACGCCGAGCGGCATCCGGCCGGTCAGGTACACGTCGCCGGCCGCGTCGATCGCGAACGAGACGCCGTACATGCCGGCGTTCTTGCGGAGCAGGTACGCCCAGACCTCTTCGCGGTTCTCGTCGGGCTGGCGGATCACGAAGGCCTCGACCCGCAGGGCGTGGGCGCCGGGGATCAGGTTGCACACCGTCTTGAGCTTGTGGGTGCCGGGCAGCACGACGGCGTACCCGCGCTCCGTCTTCTCGTACTCGATCTCCCTGGCGGCCAGGAAGCCCTCGATCGCGGCGTGCGCGTCCACCACGTGCCCCCTCCTAGATGCCGGTCAGCCCGGCGACCTCCAGCAGCCGGGAACGGTGCCTGCCCAGCGCGTCCCGGTACCCGGCGAGCAGGCCCTCCGCCGTGCGTGCCCAGGAGAAGTCTTGCGCATGCTGGACGGCTCCGGCGGCAAGGGCCGACCGGCGCGCCGGGGCCCGCAGCAGCCCGCCGAGCGCCCGCGCCCAGTCGTGCGGGTCGTGGCTGTCGATCAGCATCCCGCTGAACCCGTCCCGGACTGCGGTGGTGAGCCCGCCGACCCTGGCGGCCACGACCGGCGTACCGCAGGCCTGCGCCTCCAGAGCCACCAGCCCGAACGACTCGTTGTAGCTGGGCACGCAGACCAGGTCGGCCGCCCGGTACAGGTCGGCGAGCGCCGAACCGCCCTGCGGCTCCACGAACCGGATCTTGTCGGTGACGCCGAGCTGGCCCGCCAGCGCGCCCAGGTCGAGCCCCGAGCCACTGTTACCGCCGGCGATCACGACGACCAGCTTCTCCCGCTCCGCTGGCGAGAGCTCGGCGACGGCCTTGACCAGCAGGTCGGGGGCCTTGAGCGGCTGGATGCGGCCCACGAACAACAGCACGTGCGCGTCGGCGGGCAGCCCGAACCTGCGCCGGCCAGCCTCCCGCGACCCGGGCGTGAACCGGTCCAGGTCGACGCCGGGCTGGACGATGTCCACGCGGCACGGGTCTGCCTCGTACAGGTTGATCAGTTCGAGGGCCTCGGCCTCGGTGTTGGCGACCAGCAGGTCGGACTCGGCGACCACCTGCTCCTCGCCGATCACGCGTGCCTTGGGCTCGGGGTTGTCGCCGTCGGCGAGCTGGGCGTTCTTGACCTTGGCGAGGGTGTGCGCGGTGTGCACGAGCGGCACGCCCCACCGGTCCTTGGCCAGCCAGCCGGCCTGGCCGGACAGCCAGTAGTGCGAGTGCACCAGGTCGTACCACCCGGGGGTCCTGGCGGCCTCGGCGCGCAGCACGCCGGTGGTGAAGGCGCAGAGCTGTGCGGGCAGTTCCTCTTTCGACAGGCCCTGGAAGGGCCCGGCGTGCACGTGCCGCACGCTCACCCCCGGCGCCATCTCGACCACCGGGGGCAGGTCGCTGGACGTCGCCCTCGTGAAGATCTCGACCTCCACCCCGGCCTGGGCCAGGCGGCGCGAGGTTTCCACGATGTACACGTTCATGCCGCCGGCGTCACCGGTGCCCGGCTGATGCAGCGGTGAGGTGTGCACGGAAAGCGTGGCGATCCGGCGGGGGAGGTCAGAAGAGAATGCCACGCGATGGTTAACTCTGCTCTCGCGAGCACTCTTCCCCGTCGTGTCGCGGGTCACACCAGTACTCTCGACAACTATGCGCATCGCTGTCGTAACCGGAGCTTCCAGCGGAATCGGGGCCGCCACGGCCCGCGCCCTAGCGGGGGAGGGCTTCCATGTGGTCCTCGCCGCACGGCGCGCCGAGCGGATCGAGGAACTGGCGAAGGAGCTGGGCGGCACGGCCGTGACCTGCGACATCACCAAGGACGAGGACGTGGCAGCCCTCGCGGCAGCTGTGCCGGAGTGCGAGCTGCTCGTCAACAACGCCGGCGGCGCGTTCGGCTCGGACTACGTGGAGAACGCCGACGTCGCCGACTGGCAGCGCATGTACGACGTCAACGTCCTCGGTACCCTGCGGGTCACCAAGGCGCTGCTGCCGGCCATCGAGCGCGGCGGCAGGGGCACGATCGTGATCATCTCGTCGACGGCCGGTCTGATCGCCTACGAGGGCGGCGGCGGGTACGCGGCGGCGAAGCACGCGCAGACCGCGCTGGCCGAGACGCTCCGGCTCGAACTGTGCGGCCGCCCGGTCCGGGTGGTCGAGATCGACCCGGGCATGGTGAAGACGGACGAGTTCGCGCTGGTCAGGTTCGGTGGCGACGCCGCCAAGGCCGAGGCGGTGTACGCCGGGGTCGCCGAGCCGCTGACCGCAGCCGACGTCGCGGACACGGTCGCCTGGTGCGCGACCCGGCCGCACCACGTCAACGTCGACCGGCTCGTGCTCCGGCCCCTCGCCCAGGCCGCCCAGCACAAGGTGCACCGAGTCCAGTAGTGAAGCCCGTCGGCGCGATCACCCGGGGTACGACCAATCCGAATCGGCTGCGCCGTTTCGACCGGTGGATCGCGCACACGTATCCGGAGCTGCTCGGGCTGGTCGTCGACCTCGGGTACGGGGCTTCGCCGATCACCACGGTGGAGATGCACCGCCGGCTCCGTCCACTCCGGACGGTCGGGTTGGAGATCGATCCGGAGCGGGTGGCGGCCGCGCGGCCGTACACGGAAAAGGGTCTGGAATTCCGGCGGGGCGGCTTCGAGCTGGCCGGGTTGCGGCCGACGCTGATCCGGGCGTGCAACGTGCTGCGCCAGTACGAGGAAAGTGCTGTGGTCGAAGCGTGGGGCGCGATGACGTCCGCGTTGCAGCCCGGTGGGGTTCTGGTCGAGGGCACCTGCGACGAACTCGGCCGCATCTGCTCGTGGTTCGCGGTGACGAAAGACGGCCCGGTTTCCGTGACGTTTTCCGTGAGCCTGAATCATCTCGAACGCCCGGCCGTCATCGCCGAACGACTTCCCAAGGCCCTCATTCACCGCAATGTGCCGGGCGAGCCCGTGCACGCACTACTGTCCGCATTGGACAATGCATGGCTGAATGCCGCCCCCTACAAGGCTTTCGGGCCGAGAGAGCGATGGGTGCGGTCGGTGCGCACACTGAAAGACGCCGGGTGGCCGGTGCGTGACCGGCCACGACGCTGGCGGCTGGGCGAGCTGACGCTAGACCAGCACGGGTTCGGGATGGAGGTCGATGCCGAACCGCGCCCGGACTCCCGCTTCGATCTCCTCGGCCAGCGCTAGCAATTCCGCCGCCGTGCCCTCGCCCCGGTTGGTCAGCGCGAGGGTGTGTTTCGTGGAAATGCCAACCCCGCCTTTCCTGTACCCCTTGGGAAAGCCAGCGTTCTCGATCAGCCACGCCGCGCTGACCTTCACCATGCCGCCATCGTGCGGCCAGTGCGGGGAACCCTCCGGTGCACTGTGGACGATCGGATTGGTGAAGAAGGAACCGGCCGAGTACGTGTCCGGGTCGGCCGGGTCGAGCACCATTCCCTTGCCAGCACGCAGTTTCAGCACAGCCGGCCGGACAGCCTCCAGCGGCACCCGCTCGCCGGCCTCCACGCCGAGCGCCCGGGCCAGCTCCGCGTACCGGATCGGCGCCGACACCGCCGACTCCTCCAGCCGCAGCGTGACCCGGAGCAGGACGAACCGCTCATTATTCTTGAAGACACTGTTACGGTACGAGAAGCCGCACCGCTCCGGCCCCCACACCTCGGTCTGGCCGGTCTGCCGGTCGAACAGCTCGACGGACACGACCCGCTCGGCGATCTCCTGCCCGTAGGCCCCCACGTTCTGGATCGGCGTCGCGCCGGCCGAGCCCGGGATGCCGCTCAGCGCCTCGACCCCGGAGTATCCGCTGGCCACGGCCCACTCGACGACCTCGTCCCACGGATGCCCGGCCTCGACCGTCAGCTCGCCACCGGACATCGACAGGCCACGGGAACGCAGCAGGACCACGGTGCCGTCGAAGCCCGCGTCGCCGATCACCACGTTGCTGCCCCCGGCGAGCAGCAGGAGCCGGCCCGGGGTCTTCACGGCAGCGATCGTCTCCGCCGCGTTGTGTACCTCGATCAGGTCCCTGGCCGGGCCGCCGAGCCGGAGCGTCGTGTACTGGTCTAGCCGCTGCTGCATGCCGACCAGACTAGGACATGCCCTACCCAGCGACCCGTCGTGCCAGTTCGTAGAGATCGGGGGTGAAGAGGACGAGCGTGGCCACGGTCACCCGGGTCTGGGTCAGCTGCATCGCGACCAGCGCCTGGTTGACCGCGTCCTCGGGTGGCCAGCGGAACACGCCAGCCGAGATCAGCGGGAAGGCGACCGTCTGCGCGCCCAGGTCGTCGGCGACCTCCAGCGAGCTGGTGTAGCAGGACCGGAGGGTGGCGGAGCGGTCGGTGGAGGACGAGTACACCGGGCCGACGGTGTGGATCACCCACCGGGCGGCCAGCCGCCCGGCCGTGGTCGCCACCGCCTGACCCGGCTGCAGCCCCTTGCCCAGGTGCGCGGCCCGCAGCGCCCGGCACTCGGCCAGGATGTCCGGACCGCCCTTGCGATGGATCGCCCCGTCCACGCCACCCCCGCCGAGCAGCGAGGAGTTGGCTGCGTTCACGATCGCGTCGACCTCGAACTCGGTGATGTCGCCCTGCGCCAGCTCGATCCGCATGCTCGCACGGTAGCGGAATCGCTACTCAGCTAGCGAGCGTCTTCACGTACTCGTCGGTGATCGCGACCTGCTCGCTGGCCGGGAACGCCTCGGGGTCCAGCAGGGTCTGCACGACCAGCCCGAGCGCGAAGGACATCGCCCCGGCCGCCAGCAGGTCCACATTGGCCGAATCGGGAATCTCGCCCCGTTCCTGGGCTGCGGCGATGTGCACGCGCAGCCGTTCGCGCGAGGTCGCGTACCGGGCTGCCTGCCCCGCCCGCAGCTCCGGGTCGGCCAGCGCGGCTCCCCACGAGCTGACCCAGATCCGGTTGTCGGGCTCGTCGCCCTCGGTCGCGGGCAGGATCCCGAGGATCGCCGTCCGGAGCGCGGCCAGGCCGGGGGCTGGGGGCTGCAGGCGCGGCCGGTACTCCGAGTGGTCGTGCAGCACGTCGATCGCGTGAGCGACCAGGGCGCGCTTGTTCGGGAAGTAGTGGGTCAGCAGCCCGGTGGACGAGCCCATCTCGGCCGCCACGGCACGCAGGGTCAGCCCGCCGAAGCCCTGGGTCGCGAGCACCCGCCAGACGGCGGCCGAGACGTCGCGGCGGCGGGCATCGTGATCTCCACGGGCTGGCGGCATGGTGTTACGGTACATGCCAAACGTTTGTTATGCAGAATCACGAGTGGAGTCACCGGGTGTACGCCATCGACCTCTCCCCCACCGCGCAGCTCCGCCCGCTCGAACCCTGGCAGGCCGAGGAGTTCCTGGCCCATATCGACCGGGCCCGGCCCAACGTCGACCCCTACATCCCGTGGTGCACGTTCTCGCCGGACCTGGAGTCGGCCCGCAAGACCCTCCAGAAGTACGCGAACTTCCAGGCCGCCGACACCGGCCGGATCGCGGGCATCTGGCTGGAAGGCACGCTGGTCGGCGGCGTGATGTTGTTCGGGATGGACGCCGCGTCCGGGCACGCCGAGGCCGGCTGCTGGCTGGAGGAAGCCGGGCAGGGCCACGGCCTGATCACCGCCGCCATGCGCGTCCTGCTGGACTGGGCCTTCGACACCCGTGGCCTGCACCGGATCGTGTGGGAGTGCTGGGACCGCAACGAGCGCAGCCAGGCCACGGCCCAGCGCCTCGGCTTCACGCACGAGGGCACGCTCCGCGAGGAGTTCCTCTACCGTGGCGAGCGGCGGAACACGATGGTGTTCTCACTGCTCACCACGGAGCGGAAGAAGGACTAGGCCGCCAGTTCCCTGAGCACGTCGGCCAGGGCGATCACGCCCTCCAGGCAGTCAGGGATCTCCGCGTACTCGGCCGGGGAGTGCGACACCCCGGTCGGGTTGCGGACGAAGAGCATCGCCGTCGGTACGCCGGCCACGGACAGCACGCCCGCGTCGTGGCCTGCGCCCGTGCCCAGAACCGGGGCGTTGTTCAGCAGCAGGGCGAGCCGGTCGCGGAGTACGGGGTCGAAGGGCGTGTCGCCCGTGTACGACTCGTTGACCATCGCGAAGCCGGTCTCGTCGCGCGCCGCGCGCTCGGCCGACGCCCGCTCGATCTCGGCGACGACCGCGTGCAGGTCAGTCTCCTTCGGCGCGCGGGCGTCGAGCCAGGCCGTGACCCGCGACGGCACGGCGTTCGTGCCGTTCGGCTCGCAGACGAGCTTGCCGATCGTCGCGACGGCCGAGCCCTGCGCCGCCTTCTTCCGGGCGGCGAGGACGGTGTTCGCGTAGGTCAGCATCGGGTCACGCCGGTCTTCGAGCCGGGTGGTGCCCGCATGGTTGGCCTCGCCGGTGAAGTCCAGCCGCCACCGGCCGTGCGGCCAGATCGCCTCGCCGACAGCCACAGACCGGCCGATGTCGATCAGGCCACGGCCCTGTTCGACATGCAGTTCGATGTAGACACCGATCTTCGCCATCAGCGCCGGATCCGGCCCGGGGTCGAACCCCGCCTCTGCCATGACATCCCCGAACCGCACGCCAGCCGCGTCGGTCAGCCCGGCGGCCTTCTCCGCGGAGATCGCACCGGCCAGCAGCCGCGACCCCAGGCACGCGATGCCGAACCGCGCGCCTTCCTCCTCGGCGAAAGCGGTCACGGCGATGGGCCTGCGGGGCACGAACCCCTCAGACCGCAGCAGGTCCACGGCGGCGAAGGCACTCACGACCCCCAGGGGGCCATCAAAGGCACCCCCATCCGGTACCGAGTCGAGATGGCTCCCGGTCACCACCGCGTCCCCGGCCGCCGGGTCGCCCCACCAGGCCCACAGGTTGCCGTTGCGGTCGGTTTCGAGGGTCAGCCCGCGCTTGGCGGCCTCCTCACGGAACCACGCCCGGCACTCCAGCTCGGCGGCCCCGAGGGTGTAACGGCGGTAACCACCCGTCGCGTCGTACCGGCCGACCGGCGCCAGGTCGCGCCACATCTCCTCAAAACTCATGGCCTGACTCTATGACTCGCCGAGAATGTCGCGGGCCATCAGGGTCGCGCCCGCCACGGCAGCCGGCGTCACGAGCACGGCCCCGCCGGGGATCAGGAACAGCACGAACACCGTCGCGCCGAAGCCCACCACCATCGCCCGGCGCTGCTTCAGCACCGCCCGCCGGCCCTTCAGCCGGAACCCGCGCCGCTGGAACGGCACACCCGCCAGCTCCACCCCGAGGAACCAGCCGCCGATCAGCGCCCCCACCACCGGCACGACGGTCTGCCCGACGAACGGGATGAATCCACAGAGGAACAGCGGAATGCCGAACAGGATCGACATGGCGATCAGCCGCAGCGAGTCCACGATCGACCGGCCGAGCGAGGTGTACCAGGGCACCTCGACCTCACCCCGCACGCCACCGAGCTGAGCCTCGACCTTCTCGGAGATCTTCTCGTAGAACGGGTCGCCGATCGCGAGCGTGAGCGCCGTGTACAGCAGCATGCCGAGGAAGAGCGAAGCCCCGGCCAGCGCCACGCCGGTCACGACCTGCACCGTCGTCCGCCAGCCCTCCGACCAGCCGTCCGCGTACCCGGTGAGCGCCTCGGAGATGTCACCCAGGTTCACCCAGAACGTGATCAGCACCCCGCCGAGCAGCACGGCGGCGATCAGCGCCGGAATCAGCCCCAGAGCCAGCAACCCCGGCGAGCGGAACCACATCCCGATGCCCTTGCCCAGGTACCCGACACCCGCGAAGAAATCCCGCACAGTTTTCACTGGCACAGGGTACGGCTGCGCCGCTAGGCGTTCAGGAAGCCGCTGATCCGGTCACGGATGTCGGAACGGTGCCGCCACAGCGGCTGCGGCTCGTCGTAGACGTGCAGGGTCGCGGCGGGCAGGGAGTCGGCCAGTTCCTCGGCGACCTCCGCCGGGTGCAGGACGTCGCCACGGCAGCCGAGCACGAGAGCCTGCGCCGCTACCTTCGCGAGGGCCGAGCGGTCCGGGATCGCGCTCTGGCCGGTCAGCCCGGCCAGCGACTCGCCCAGGCCACCGGCGATCAGGGTGCGGGCACGGGAGACGATGAAGGCGCGGGCGGCCGTGGTGGCGCGCAGCTCAGCTGGTACATCCAATGCTGCGAACTCCTCGACGGTCCGCTGGTCGCCAGCGGCGATCGCCGTGAGCAGGCCCGCCAGGCGGCTCTTTCCCGGCTCCGAGCGGGGCTGGTCGAGGATCGCGGGCAGGAAGAAGACCACCCGGTCGAACCGGTCGGGCGTCTCGGTGAGCATCCGCAGCATGGCTCCGGCACCGAGGCTGACCCCCAGCGCACGGGTCGCGCCGGTCGCGTCGGCGACCCCGCGCAGGTCACCGGCCAGATGCTCGTAGGTCCAGTCGCCGGGCGGAGCGATCGACGCGCCGTGCCCGCGGAACTGGAAGTAGACCTTCGTGCCCCGGACCCCGCTGCCCAGCACCCGCGTGTCGGCGATACCCCCGCCCAGGCCGTGCGCGAAGACCGTCGTGGGCTGGCCGTGCCCGGTGGACAGTGTCTCCAGCTCGACGCCGGGGGCGATGACGAGCCGGTTCACCAGTGGCCGTTGGTGGCGTCGCGCAGGCCGGGCCGGACGTCGAGCAGATAGACCGCCGAAGCCGTGATGGCCAGGATGCTGAAGATGCCCAGGCCCCCGCCGCCCAGCCCGCTGAGCAGGGAGACCAGCACCGCGCCGCCCAGCAGGGCCGTCCAGGGCCCCTTGGCGAGCGTGCCGATCGCCGCGAACGCGTCGGCGCGCTGCCGGACACAGTGCACGAAGGCCGCCACGGAGATCACCAGCGCGAAGATGGCGATCAGGTAGTCGATCACCGCGATCACGGCGAACACCCAGGGCCCGTCGACCGGTATCGAGAACATGATCCGAGGGTACCCGCAGCGGGGCACCCTCGGACGGAGGCGTTGTCGCCGGTGTTACTCGGCTGCCTTCGGGGCTGCCTTCTTCACGGCCTTCTTCGCGACCCGCTTCTTCGGGGCTGCGGGCTTGTCACCGGCTGCCGTGGCCTCGGCCGTAGCGGCCTTGGGCTCGGCGGCCTTGGGGGCAGCGGCAGGCTTGGGAGCCGTGGCGGGCTTGGCGACCGGCTCGGTGACGGTCTCTGTGGCCGTGGCCTCGATGGTCACCTGGGCCTTGACCGGCTCGCGGGCCGGCTCCGGCTCGCCGTCGAGCACGACGGTGCCCCGCTCGACCAGCTTGCCGAAGGCCTCCTCGGCCCGCTTGGCGACCTTGTCGGCGCCGCGCTGGGCCGCGCTGGCCGCCTTGGCCGCGTCCTGGGCGAGCTTGGACTTGAGCTGGCCCTTGCGGGCCTTGCGGCGCAGGCCGGCCAGCTCGAAGTACGCCCGGCCGCCGAAGCCGGCCAGGTCGCCGAGCGCACGGCCACCCGCGTCGAGGGCCTTCTCCTTCAGCTCGCCGTTCTTGATCTGCTCGGAGAGCTTGGCCGCTGCACCGGGGATCTTCTCCACCTGGCCCGGGATCTTCTCGATCTGCTCGCGGGCGAGGTCAGCGGCGCCGGCCGCGGCGTAGAGGGCGGTGGGCAGCTTGCTCTGCGTGGTCATGTCTGCTCCTTGTCGCTTCGTCGGCCAGCCGTGGTCACAGCTCGGCCGGGGGGACGGCTGGCTCGGCCGCATCGTCGCCGCCGGGCTGCCGGGAAGTCTCTGGGTCCGTTTCCGGTGCCGGTTCCTTCGCCGCGTGCTTGTTCTGCTGGCGGAAGGAGTCGTAGATCTGGATCAGGGTCTGCTTCTGCGACCCGTCCAGATCGGGGTCCGCCGCGATCGCGAGCAGGACGTCGGGGGTGCCTTCCCTCGGGTCGAGGAGGCCGGCCCGGTGGTAGAGGATCGAGGACGAGACGCGCAGCGCGCCCGCGATCTGCTGGAGCACCTCGGCGCTCGGCTTGCGCAGGCCGCGCTCGATCTGGCTCAGATAGGGATTGCTGACCCCGGCGCGGTCGGCGAGTTCACGCAGCGAGATCTGCGCGGTGCGGCGCAGGTCGCGAATGAATTCGCCGAGGTCCCGGGGAGCACTGGTCATGCTCCCGACGGTACCCCGGCGTGCTAACAACTGCAAGCAAGCGCTAACTACCAGACAGCACGGACCGCCCCGACCGGGTGGCCGCCACCCAGGAGTACCTGCTCAGCGAGGTCGTCGAGGACCCCGGCCGACACGTTCAGCTTGCGGAGTGCGGCGACCGTCACAGGGGTACGCGCCCGCGAGGCCCCGTCGTCGATCTTCGCCGCGATCGCCCCCACGCCCGGGATCGCCACCGCGGCCACACCCTCGGCACCGCCCTTGGACAGCAGCCCCGGGATGCCCTGCATGAGCAGTGTGTCGTCGCCCCCGGTACCGGCGACGAGCAGCGGGTGCTCCCGCATCGCGTCGGCCACGAGCCGCTCCGGCGTGCCCGGCTCGGCGTGCACGAGGTTCAGGAAGACCTTCGCGAGCTGGGTCAGGGACAGCGCGAAGACCGGCGCGCCGCAACCGTCCACTCCGGCCGCCGGTACCGGCCCGCCGATCAGGTCCTCCACAGTGGCCTGGATGGTCTTCTGGAGCGGGTGGCCGGCCTCGCGGTACCCCTCCGTCGGCCAGCCAGCCGCCTGGCAGGTGCGCAGCATGGCGCTGTGCTTGCCGGAGCAGTTCATGAACAGCCGGGCCGGGCCGCCACCGGCAGCGAGGACGTCGCGGCGGGCGCTGGCCAGGACGGGCAGGTCCGGCGGGCAGGCCAGATCCGACTCGTCCAGCCCGCCGGCCGCGAGGATCGCGCGCGCCCGGTCGACGTGCACCGGCTCGCCGTAGTGGCTGGCCGAACCGAGAGCCAGGTCGGCGGAGTCCTCGAAGCGCAGCCCGGCGCGGAGCATCCCGACGGCCTGCATCGGCTTGTTGGACGAACGCGGGAAGATCGCCCCGGTGATGTCACCGGCGGAGGCGACCACGGAGCCATCGGCGCCGAGGACCACCACGGAACCCCGGTGCAGGCCCTCGACGAAACCGGAACGGACGACCTCGGCGAGGACCTCGCCACCCTGGTACGCGGTCATCGTGCCTGGATCCCCAGCATCGTGCGGGCCTCGGCCGGAGTGAGCGGCGGGCGCTGCGCGAGCCGGGCGAACCCGGCGGCCCGCGCCACGAGCTGCATGTTCCCGTCGACCGGCTGGCCCTTCGCGTAGGTCAGCGTGTCCTCCATGCCGACCCGCAGGTGCCCGCCGGCCGACAGCGCGGCGAGCATGACCGGCAGCGTGTTGCGGCCGACGCCGGTCGCGGAGAACGTCGAGCCCTCCGGCAGGTCCCGCATGGCCTGCTTCATCGCGATCACGGTCTCCGCGTCGCCCGGCGCGCCACCCGGCACCCCGAGGACGAAGTCGACGTGCACGTGCCCGCCGGCCGGCATGCCGTACTTGTTGAGCAGCCGGGCGAGCGAGTACAGGTGGCCGAGGTCGAAGATCTCGTACTCGGGCACGACGCCGTGGTCCTGCATCTTCTGGTGCAGGGCGACGATGAACTCCCAGCGGTTCATGAAGACGTCGTCGCCGAAGTTGACGGTGCCCATCGAACACGAGCCCATGTCGGCCCCGGCCTCGACGACGGCCAGCCGGGCCGACTCCGGGTCGGTCACCGCCCCGCCCGTCGACAGCTGCACGATCAGCTTCGTCTCGGACCGCACGGCGTCCACGGTCGCCTTGAGCAGGCCCGGGTCCAGGGTCGGCTTGGCCTCGGCGTCCCGGACGTGGATGTGGATGACGGCCGCACCGAGCGCCTCGCACTCCTGCGCCGTACCAACCAGCTCGGCAAGGGTCACCGGAAGGGCCGGTACGTCAGTTTTGCTCGACTCCGCGCCGGTCGGCGCCACAGTGATCAGCGTCATGAGCCCATCATGGCATTCACCGCGCGGGCCTCGGCCGCCAGTTCGGTCAGCTCTGTGACCTCGATCGTGGCGTTTTTCAGCACCTCGGCGCCCTCGCCGTGCACGAAGAGCGGAGGTTCCCGCCAGGCGTACACGACCCGGGCGATTCCGGCGTCGATGATCCGCTGCGCGCACGGCCTGCGGCCAGACTTGCGGATACTGCACGGCTCCAGGCTGCTGTACACGGTCGCGCCCCGGGCGTCTGCCACTTTCGCGAGTGCCGCTTCCTCCGCGTGGATGTGCTCGTCGCTCTCTCTGCTGTACCCGGTGGCGAGCACCTCCCCGTCACGCACCACCACAGCGCCGACCGCGAAGGCCGTCTCACTCGGCGGGCACAGCTTCGACAGCTCGATCGCCTGGCGGAGGTAGTGGTGGTCGCGGAGGTGGTAGCGGAGCACGACGACCTGGTCGAGGCGCTCGACGCCAGCCAGCGTGGCGTGTGCGATGCCGTGCAGCCGGGGCGCACCGGGGTCGCCGACGAAGAGCGGGGCGACGGCGAGCTGGAGTTCGTCGGCGAGGCCACGGGAGAGGAACTGCGCGAGCAGCGCAGCCCCGCCCTCGACCATCAGCCGCGTGACGTTCCTGTCAGCGAGATCCTTGAGGGCGGTGTCGACATCGGAGTACACCAGCCAGTCGTCGACCGGCTCGACGGTCCGGCTGATCACGACCCGGTACGGGTTCTCCGGCTTCCCGGCTGCCACCCGGGCCGCCCGGCGCTCGGCCGAGCGGACGCGCAGCCGGGGCTGGTCATTGCGGTACGTGTTCCCGCCGACCATGATCGCGTCGCAGGTGGCCCGGACGGCGTCGACCCGGTCGAAGTCCGCGGCGTTGGACAGCAGCAGCCGGGCGTCGGAGCTGTCGTCGAGGTACCCGTCGACGGAAGTGGCACAACTCAGGAGCACGTACATACGCATAGTCTGACCGGTGCCTGCGGGTGGCCTGCGGGCGACGGGGCAGCGCGGCGACCTGCTGATCTCTAGGGTGGCCGGAATGCGGCGACTGGCTCACGGGTACACGAACGACACGTCAGGGGACGGCCGGATCGTCGTCAAGCGCTACGCCGGGCCCGACGCCCAGGACCGGGCCGCGACCGAGCGGCTCTGGCTGGGCCGGATGCGGGGCCTGCTTCCCGTACCGCCGGTGCTGGACGGGGACGACTCCAGCTCGACGCTCGGCTTCGTCGAGGGCGTCCACGGGCAGGAGCTGCTGGACCAGCGTCCGGCGGAGATCCTGGATGCCTGCGGGCGGATGCTCGCCCGGCTGCAGGCAGCCGAGCCCGGGCTCGTGCACGGCGACTTCGGCCCGAACAACCTGCTCTTCGCCCCGGCCACGCTGGAGGTGTCTGCCATCCTCGACTGGGAGTGGGCGCACATCGGCGACGGCATCGAGGACCTCGCCTGGTGCGAGTGGGTCGTCCGGATGCACCACCTGGGGAGCGTCACCGCCCTCGGCGCGCTCTTCACCGGCTACGGCAGCCGCCCAGCCTGGGAACTCCGCCAGGCGGCGATGCTCACCAGGTGCCGGGCACTGGAGGACTTCTGCGAGCGCTGGGTACCGGGCGGCGACGGCGTCCAGCAGTGGCGCGACCGGGCGGCGACCGTCGCGACATGGACGGAGGCCAGCCAGTAGTCGCCAGCAAACCAAAGGCAACGGTACAGAGGGCACAGTGTGTACACTGTTTGCATGACTGAGTTCCCGCTCAAGGACGCCCGAGATCAGCTCGGTTCGATCGTGCTGGACGTTCAGCGCACACGTGAGCCCGCCGTCATCACCCGATACGGTCACCCAGAGGCAGTCATCATCGGCTTCGAGGATTGGCAGGAGCTGGAGGCCCTCCGCGACGCGGCCGACATGGCCCTGGTCCGTGAGCGCATGGCTGACGGCCAGAAGCCAATCCCGCTGGATGAGGCTCTCCGCCAGCTCGATGCGGCATGACCTATCAGGTCGACATCCACCCAGCGGCGCTCCGCGAGCTCCAGAAACTCCCACGTGCCGCTTTCGGGGAAGCGCTGAAAGCCATCCTCGGCCTGGTCACCGAACCCAGGCCGCACGGAATCAAGGCGATGACCGGCGAGCCATCAGGCACATACCGTCTTCGGGCCGGCGACTATCGGGTGATCTATGTGGTGGACGATGGCCCCCGCACAGTAACTGTCTACCGGGTTGGCAACCGCCGCGAAGTCTACGAACGGTGATCGCGTAGCTAGTCGATCGCTGCGGCCCTGGCGCCGATCTTGAGTTTGGCGTCGTCGGCGACCGAGCGCTTGAGGACGGCGAGGGCGACCTGGCCCAGCTCGTGGTGCCGCACGGTCGTGCCGACGAAGCCGACGGCCCGGCCGTCCAGCTCGACAGCCGAGCCCACGGCCGGCAGTTCCTCGTCCACGCCGTCGAGGTGCAGCAGGACCAGGCGGCGCGGCGGGCGGCCCAGGTTGTGCACGCGGGCGATGGTCTCCTGGCCCCGGTAGCAGCCCTTGTCGAGGTGCACGGCGCTGGCGAGCCAGTCGACCTCGGCGGGGAGGGTCTTGTGGTCGGTCTCGAAGCCCAGCCGTGGCCGGTGCGCCTCGACGCGCATCGCCTCGAAGGCCCACAGCCCGCACCAGGGCACCTCGATCTCGTCGAGGTACTTCGAGCCGCGCGGGAGCATCAGGTCGATGCCGTAGGGCATGCGGCGGGCGAACCCGCCACCGGGCAGCGGCGCGACCGGGTACGCGACGGATGGGCGCTTGGGCAGGTCGGCCGAGGCGAACTTCGGGCCGGGTACCGGGAGCTCGTCGACGGGGCCGAGGTCGATGCCGGCGAGGGCGGCTTCGGGGCCGACGAGCGAGTACAGGCTCATCTCCTGGCTCATGTCGCACGGCTCGACGCGGAGCAGGAAGCGCATGCGGTGCAGGTATTCGAGGAGGCCGTTCGGGGCGCCCTCGACGTCGAGCCAGGCCGTGCCGTCGACGTCGGCGAGCACGGCGTGGTGCTCGACGTGGCCGTGCGGGGAGAGGAAGAGCAGCTCGGTGCCCGAGACGTCACCGTGCAGGTACTGCGTGGTGAGGTCGTGCAGCCAGCTCAGCCTGTCCTCGCCGGGAACGGCGATCACCCCGCGGTGCGAGCGGTCGACCAGACCGGCCTCATTCGCCAGGATCCGCTGCTCGCGGGCTGGGTCGCCATAGTGCACCGGCACCCCGGCGTCTCGTCCCTCACCCATCACCGCGTTCATGATCACTCCCCGGTTCACCTTTCGATGGTATCTAAGATGGCGGGGTGAGCCGCCTTCTCGCCGTGCTCGGCCGGGGACTTGTCCCGCCGGAGACGCCCGTGCTGCGCGCGGACGACCCTGGTGCCCTGCGGGGTGATGGTGCCTTCGAGACCGTGCATGTCCGGTCCGGGCAGCCCTGGCTGATCGATGACCACCTCGCCCGGCTCGCCCGGAGCACCGCAGATCTTGGTCTCACCATGCCCTCTGGCCTGCGAGAACTCGCCTTCGAGGCCGCAGCCGCCTGGCCGGAGGCCGAAGGAGCGCTCCGGATCGTCCTGACGCGCGGCGGCGCAGCGTACGTCACCGTCGCCCCCGTCCCGGACAAGAGCAAACTGGCCCGGCGCACGGGTGTGTCGATCATGACAATGCCGCTCCCGGACCTGCCGTTCCCCCGCGCCAAGATTCTCTCGTACGCCGGGAACCTCGCCGCACTGAAGACCGCAGCCGCCGCCGGCCACGACGACGCGCTGTGGATCTCCGCCGAGGGGTACGCCGTGGAGGCCCCGACCGCGAATCTGCTCTGGCTGGCGGGCGGCACCCTGCACACCACTGGGGACAGTGCGCCGCTGCTCGCGGGTACGACATCGGCCTTTGTCCTGGCGAACTCGCGATTCGCGGCCGCGACCGGGCATGCCACAGTGGACGACCTCCGGGCCTCGGACGGGGTCTGGCTGACCTCGGCCCTGCGTGGCCTGGTGGCCGTGACCGCGATCGACGGCCAGCCGCTGGAACCCTCGGCCGCGACGGCCGAACTACAGCACCTCGCGGGGTATCCCCTGCCGTAGGCGGTAGCCGACCCCGCGCACCGTCTCCACGCCGACCGAGACGCCGGCCTCCCGGAGCTTGCGGCGCAGGCGCTTCACGGCGGAGTGGAGCACCGAGGCGTCGCCGAGATAGGCGGAACGCCACACCCTTCTGTACAACCGTTCGTAGCTCCAGACCCGGCCCGCCGGGGTGGCCAGGCTGTCGAGCAGCTCGCGCTCGATCCTGGTCAGCTCGACCGGGCTGCCCCGCCAGGTGACCTGGGCCGCCCGCCGGTCCATCGTCAGCTCCCCCACCTCGACGACGCCGGGGTCGGTGAGGACCGGCGGACCAGTCCGGACGGGCGTGGCGAGCAGGGAACGGAGAGTGTCCAGGTCAGGGCACATGAGAACGACACCGGCCCCGTCGAGCTCCTTGGCGAGCCGCAGCCGCAGCCCCGCGTCCGGCGTGACACAGACGACCAGCGGCAGCTCGCCTTCGAGCGCCTGGCCGAGATTCGTCCGGCGGCGCACGGCCCCAGCCGGCTCGACCTCGGCCAATCGGATGACTGGAGCCACCATGTCGTACCACCTTCCGGGGGGACGTTCGTCTCATAGCCAATCCGACCCGCCCGGCTGACGTCAAGACCCCACTACGGACAGTGGCGTTACTACTGACAGGAACCTGACCAGAAACTGCCAGAATCATGGTCTTGAATGCCTGATTCCACAGTGGGGAGCATCGATCAGTCAGGAACCAGCGAAACCGGAGGTCACACGTGGCGATAGTCCACGCACGACGCATCCTCGCTCCACCGGCACTCGCGGCAGCCACCGTGCTGGCGATGCTCGGCGCCAGCCCAGCGCCCGCAGTCGCGGCCACTGGTGGCACTACTCCCCTCACCAGCCAGAACTCAAACCTCAACGTCGCCGGCATCGGGACTGTGTCCGGCTACGTCTACAACTCTTCGTCCGGAGCGGCCATCTCCGGCGCGCGGGTCGAGGTCAACGGTACCGCCGTGCTCACCCAGCCAGACGGCAGGTATTCACTCACGGCCGCGGCCGGCTCGCAGACCATTGAATTCTCCGCGTACGGCTTCGCACCGCTGTCGACCACTGTGGACGTCACCGAGGACGGCACCGTTACCAAGAGCGTGAACCTGACGCCGGCGCCGAGCGTCAAGCTCAGCGGTGTCGTCAAGGACGCCTCCGGCCACGGGTACCCGCTGTACGCCAAGGTGCAGGTCGTCGGGCAGCCGTCCGCGACGTACACCAACCCGGCGACCGGCGAGTACACGCTGTCCGTGCCCAAGGGCGTGAAGACGATCATCGCGTACACCCCGGTGTACGGCGGCTACTCCGAACGCGTCGTCACCATGCCCGGCTCAGAGGCCGACATCGTGCAGGACGCGCCGCTGAAGGTCGACGGGGCGTGCACCGCCGCCGGGTACAAGGTCAACATGGGCGCACCGGTGCTCAGCGAGACCTTCGACGGCGGCACGACCCCGGCAGGCTGGACCGTGACTGCGGAGACCACCCAGGGCAACTGGGTCTTCAACGACCCGAAGCCCCGGGGGAACCTCACCGGCGGTACCGGCGGCTTCGCCATCGCCGACAGCGACTTCTACGGCTCCGGCAAGCACCAGGACACGTCCATGCTGTCCCCGGTGTTCGACCTGACCAGCACGGCGACCCCGGTACTCCGCTTCAACAGCGACTACCGGACCTTCACCCGTGACACCGTCGACGTCGACATCACCACCGACGGCGGCGCGACCTGGGTCAACCTCTGGCACCGGCAGGCCGGGCAGAGCCAGCGCGGCCCGGTCGTCAACGAGGTCTCGCTCGCCGACTTCGGCGGGCAGCCTGCCGCGCAGCTGCGGTTCAAGTACGTCGGCACGTACGACTACTGGTGGCAGGTCGACAACGTCACCGTGCAGAACCGGTCCTGCGACCCGGTGGCCGGTGGCCTCGTCGTCGGTAACGTCTCCGACGTCAACACCGGTTCGGCCGTGAACGGCGCGGCGGTGGCCAGCGTGGCCAAGCCGGCCGAGAAGGCCACCACCGCCGGTACGCCGGACGACCCGAACCTGGCCGACGGCTTCTTCTGGCTGTTCTCCTCGGCTACGGGCTCGACCGAGTTCTCCGTCGCCAAGGCCGGCTACGTCAAGGAGACGCCGGTCGTGAACGTGGCCGCCGACGGCGCGGTCCGGTCCGACTCGGCCCTCAAGGCCCCGCGCCTGGCCTTCGACTCCCCGCTGATCGAGGCGTGGACGACGGTCGGCAGCAACCGCAACGCCTACGTCAGCGTGAAGAACACCGGCTCCGCGCCGGTCGACGTGACGCTCGGCGAGCAGGCGGGCACCGTGACCCCGACCATGAACAAGCCGGGCGCCGGTGTGCGCACGGTGGTCGTGGCCGGTGGCGTGAGCAAGGGCTTCGTGGCGGCTGACGGCAGCGGCAAGTTCGTCGCAGCCGACGCCGACAAGGAGCGCTCCGGCGTCACGCACACCCCGGCCTCGCTGGCCCCGGTCGCCGACGGCAGCTGGTCGGACGTCGCGTCCTACCCGTCAGCCATCTCCGACAACTCGGCGACGGCCGGCGGCGGCAAGGTGTACTCGGTCGGCGGTAACTCCGACGGGCCGAACACCCGCAAGATCTACATCTACGACCGCGAGACCAACGCGTGGTCGGCCGGCGCCGACATGCCGACCGCCCGCTCCAAGCCGCAGGTCGCCTACGTCGGCGGCAAGGTGTACGCCTTCGGCGGCTTCGGCGCGAGCGGTAACAACTCCTCCGTGGACGTCTACGACGCGGCCAGCAACACGTGGAGCACGCTCGGCGTGACCAACCCGGCTCCGAAGGCCGGTGCCGGTGTCGCCGTCATCGGTACCAAGATCTACCTGGTCGGTGGCTGCGCCAACTCCGCCTGTGACGACACGTCCGACGTGGTCGTGTTCGACACGGCGGCCGGCACGTTCGGCACCGCTGCGGCGTACCCGCACGGCGTCTCCTGGACCAGCTGCGCCGGGCTGGGCGGCAAGGCGGTCTGCGCTGGTGGCGCCGCCGACAGCGCCTACAAGGACGGCTACTCCTACGACCCGGGCGCCAACGCCTGGACCGCGATCGCCGACCTGCCGATCGACCTGTGGGGTTCGAGCGACGCCGCAGCCAACGGCCAGCTCGTCCTCATGGGCGGCATCACCGGCAACTCCACGATGCTGACCAACCGGTCGTTCGCCTACGACCCGGCCGGCAACACGTGGGCCGAGCTGCCGGAGGCCCGGGTACCGACCGCGCGTGGTGCTGGTGCCTGCGGTGCCTACAAGATCGGTGGCTGGACCGGCCCGTTCACGCCTTCGGCCGGCGTCGAGGCGCTGGCTGGCTTCGACCAGTGCGGAACGGCCAGCGGCGGCGACGTACCGTGGCTCGCCACCACCCCGGCCACCTTCACCCTCCAGCCCGGCAAGTCGCAGACGGTCCTGGTCGCCATGACGGCCAAGCCGGAGAACGGGATCGACCAGCCCGGCGACTACACGGCGACCCTGAGCGCCGGCGGCGTCACCCCGTACGCCGCGCCGAAGACCGACGTCCTGCTGCACGCCCAGCCGCCGAGTGGCTGGGGCAAGATCACGGGCACAGTGACCGGGACGCCGTGCGGCGGCTCCCCGGTACCGGTCCCGGCGACCGTGCAGCTCAACGGCTCGGGCAGCAACCAGTTCACGCTGAAGGCCTCGGTGGCCGGCGGCAAGTTCACGTACTGGGTGCCGCGTGGCAAGTACCAGATCATCGTGGCCAAGGACGGCTGGATCCCGCAGGCGCGGGACGTGTCGGTCCCGGCAGGCCTGGTGACCACTGCGGACTTCTCGCTGCGGCCGGTCAGCTCGTGCGGCAGCCTGTTCCGCGACCCGCAACTCCAGTAACCACGTAGAACAGGAAGCGGGTGCCACCATCCAGGTGGCACCCGCTTCTTCGTGTCCTTCTAGAAGGTCACCTTCGCGATGTTCTGCACGATCACCGGCATGGTGGTGCTCTGCATGTCCGTCGTGTTCACCGAGTAGGTGATCACTCGCTGACCGTCGGCGGTCCCGAAAACCCCGTTCGTGTACCCGGGCCGGCTGCCGGTCTTGCCCCACAACAGCACCCCGTTGATCTGGTACGCCATGAGCCCCATGCTGAATTTCGCCCCAGGCACAGCGGGCAGCTCGAACAGCTTGGCCTGGTACTCGGCGGGCAGCAA
Organism: Longispora albida DSM 44784; assembly: GCF_000379825.1. Taxonomy (GTDB): domain Bacteria; phylum Actinomycetota; class Actinomycetes; order Mycobacteriales; family Micromonosporaceae; genus Longispora; species Longispora albida. Next base: position 210,544 of record NZ_KB903813.1, on the reverse strand, counting down.
TCGTCCACTCAGGAGCGCCGTCACGAACCGGTCCACGTCCGCCGTCGTCGACACGATGTTCCCCTCGCCGACGAACATCGACTGGTTCCAGCGGGTCACATCCACCAGGCCGTTGTCAGTGATCTGGTACCCGTGCGTGTGGTGCCCCCGGATCCGCGTGTCGTTCACCGGCGAGGACGTGTGGTGCAGGCCCAGCGGGCGGCTGATCCGGCGCTCCACCTCGGTCGCGTACGAGTGCCCGGTCACCCGCTCGATCAGCAGCCCGGCGAGGATGTAGTTGGCCCCGTTGTACTGCTGCGCGGTACCCGGCTTGGCCATCGGCCCCGTCCGCGTCACGTACCGGATGAACTCCTCCCGGTCCGCGACGTCGTACCGGTGCTCCAGCTGCCAGGCCGTGCTGGCGAAGTCGTAGTCCGGCTTCACCTCGAACGGCAGGCCGCTGGTGTGGTTGAGCAGCTGGCCGACGCTGATCGGCTCGAAGGCAGCTGGCAGCAGGCCCGGCAGGTAGGACTGCACCGGCTTGTCCAGCCCGATCTTCCCCTCGGCCGCCAGCTGGAGCGTGACAGCCGACGTGAACACCTTCGTCACGCTGCCGATCCGGAACCGGTCGTCCGGGCAGGCCAGCCGGCCCGTCCGCCGATCCGCGACGCCCGAGGCACCGGCCCAGCTCCCCGCCGTACCGCTGACCCGGAGCAGGGCGGCGGTCGCCGCTCCCGGCTGGTCGATGGTGAGCGCCTGCTGGAGTGCCGCCGGGTCGAGCGGCTTGAGCGGAGTGGCAGCGGCGGCGGCCGGCCCGGCCGTGGTGGCGATGGCCGCGGCGGCGACTCCGGCGGCGAGGACGATCTTCAGCGACTTCATGATCAATAGCTTGGTGGCCGGGGAGGCTGATCACCATCGGGGCTTTCCCGCCCGGTACCCCTAGGTGAGTTTTTGCACGTGTGCACAGGTGCACATGCAAACGTGCACACTCCTTTGTGCAAACGTGCACAGTCCCGGGTGCACGTTCCCCGCGCCCGCGCCGGCCGGTCCTCACGTAGGTTCCCAGCGCTCGCGCCGGCCGGTCCTCACGTGGCGGGAAACGACAACCGCCGCCGGGAACTATCCCGGCGGCGGTTCGTGCTGGTCAGACTCCCGGCGCTACCCGGCGACCCGGATCAGGCGGGCCGACAGGTGCGGCTGGAGCCCGTGGCCCATCGCAGCCATGTCGTACGCGTAGAGCAGCGCGCCCTCCACGATCCCGTACAGCCGGTGACCGCCGGTGACCTCCTTGGCCGTGGGCGTGCGGACCAGCGCGTCGGTCGACATCTCGACCTTCAGCCCGTCGATCTGGCCCATGTACAGCTCCAGGAACCCGGTCGGCATCGTCAGCAGCACCTCGACGTCGTCGCCGGCCTGCCCGTTCACCATCACCGGCCGCCACCAGCCGACCTCACGCGACGCCGGGCGGATCGGCTTGCTGTCGCCGTCGAGCAGCCACGTACGCGACTCGTAGAACAGGAACGGCCTGCCGTCGTGGCTGAACCGGATCTCCTGCGCGAAGTCGAAGTCCTCGATGTCCGGGTACCCACCACGACCCCGGCCCCGCCACACCCCGACATAGGGCAGCAGGCCCAGCAGCCCCGGGTGCAGATCCGGGCCGACCCGCAGATCGTGGGTCTCCTCGTACGGGTACTCCTCAACCGGCGGCGCGTTCAGCCACGGCGGCGTCTCCATGCTGCTCCTTCTCCACGTCACTCGTGCCTGATGGCCTGATGCTTCGGCTGTGCCCGCCCGGGCGCGTGTGCCTACCAGCGGCTGCGCGCGACCCGCAGCGCCAGGTACCCCAGGCCGCCAGCCAGCGCGCCGAACCCAGCCACCAGGAGGCTGACGAACCCGATCTCGGTCACCGGCTGAGTCTAACGACCGGGCTAGACTCCCGGCATGCCGCGCTCACTGATTGTCAAGGTCACCGCCGGGGCCGACGCGCCGGAACGCTGCGCACAGGCCTTCACGGTCGCCGCGACCGCCCTCGCCGCCGGGGCCACCGTGTCACTCTGGCTGACGGGCGAGGCGTCCTGGTTCGCCGTACCGGGCAAGGCAGCCGAGTTCGACCTGCCGCACTCCGCCCCGCTGCCGGGGCTGCTCGACGCGATCCTGGCCGCCGGCACGGTCACGCTCTGCACCCAGTGCGCCGCCCGCCGGGAACTCACCGAGAGTGACGTGCTGCCGGGGGTGCGCATCGCCGGCGCCGCCGTCTTCGTCGAGGAATGCCTCACCGACGGCGCCCAGGCCCTGGTGTACTGAAACGACCGCCTACGCAACCAGCAGGTGTCGTGGTTTCAGGCCCAACGCCGCTGCCCTCATGAGTTCACCAACCGTCAGTTCCGAGGAAAATCCCAGTTCCTCAGCCGATTGAGCGTTCTCCAGCAGATCCGGCGAGTTGGAAATTCTGGTAGAGCAGATGAAATTGTCGGCAACGGAGGTAACGAGGACAGCCACGTCACCCTGAGGGTGCAGCTGAGCCGCGACGTCACCAATCCTGTCCGAAGCGACTACGCAGATAAACAACACTTCACCGGTGCGAGTTGTCGGGCCTTCAAGGAGAGCATCCCGCTCACCCGGCTCCGCCATTACTGCGTTGATCCGGTCGGCGATATGCAGCCGCTCTTCCTGGCACGCATCATTGAGCACTCGGACGAGATACTCAGCCTCACCAGCCAAAAACACCTGTTCAGTGTGGATGCGCACGCCAACATGCGGGGACAGCCCGGCTGAGGTCAGGATCTCGCCGAGGTCATCCCTGAGTTCCCCCATCGAGGCCCGGCCGCCTACCAACCCGGGAATCTGAGGGCTGTAGATCCCGTAGCCTTCGTCGTCCTGGCTGGGCACGACGACGATGAGATCAATTGTCTCGTCAGGCACGTTTGATCAACTCCTTCGCCTTGTCCAGGGAGAGCCCTACCTGCTGTACAAGTATGATGCGCACGAGGCGCGGAGACACGGTCACACCGTCATGAAACGCGAACGTGATGTCTGGGTAACCCGGCGAACGAAGCTTCCTGTGGCTCCCTGTACGCCTCACCTCACAGTAGCCCAACTCCCGTTCCAGCAGCCGAAGCAGCACTCTGGCCTTCACCGAAGGCCACTCATTTCCCATAGGCAACAAGTCTTCGACTTTCATACCAAGATCGCCACCCGAGGGATGTTCTGCTCAAGATCTGACAATTTCCCGGCATCCCAGTCAGCGAAAGTGCCCGGCACACCACGTGGTGTGCCGGGCACTTTCGCTGACTGGTACCAGGAAAAATCAGCCGAAGCGGCCCGTGATGTAGTCCTCGGTCTTGCGCTCCGCCGGGTTGGTGAAGATCTTCTGGGTGTCGTCGTACTCCACCAGGCGGCCCGGGTCGCCGGTCTTCTCGATCGAGAAGAAGGCCGTCCGGTCGGAGACGCGCGCGGCCTGCTGCATGTTGTGCGTGACGATGACGATCGTGTACTTGTCCTTGAGCTGCGAGATCAGGTCCTCGATCGCCAGCGTCGAGATCGGGTCGAGCGCGGAACACGGCTCGTCCATCAGCACGATCTGCGGTTCGACGGCGATGGTGCGGGCGATGCACAGCCGCTGCTGCTGGCCGCCGGACAGGCCGCCGCCGGGCTTCTTCAGCCGGTCCTTGACCTCGTTCCACAGGTTGGCGCCGCGCAGGGCCTTCTCCGCGGCCTCCTCCAGGGCTGCCTTGCCCCGGACGCCGTTCAGCCGCAGGCCGGCCACGACGTTGTCGAAGATGGACATGGTCGGGAACGGGTTGGGCCGCTGGAACACCATGCCGATCATGCGGCGGACGGCGGTCACGTCGACGTCGCGCTCGTAGATGTCCTGGTGGTCGACCGTCAGCCTGCCTTCGACCCTGGCGCCCGGCAGCACCTCGTGCATCCGGTTGATCGAGCGGAGGAAGGTCGACTTGCCGCAGCCGGACGGGCCGATCAGCGCCGTCACCGACTTGGGCTCGATCGTCATGCTGACGCTGTCGATCGCCTTGAACGCCCCGTAGTAGGCCGTGACGCCCGATGCTTCAATTCGCTTGGCCATGCGAGGTCACCTCGAGAGCTTGCTGCGGCGGGCCAGGAGCTTGGCCACGACGGTCAGGGTCAGGACGATCGCGACCAGGGTGAGCGCGCCGGCCCACGCACGCGGTTCCGCGTACTTGGAGGAGTCGGTCGCCTGGTCGAACACGTAGTACGAGAGGGAGGACTGTGATTCGAACGGGTTGAAGGCGATCGCCGAGTTCACGCCGGCGACCAGCATCACCGGTGCCGTCTCGCCGGCCGCGCGGGCGATGGCCAGCATGACACCGGTGACGATGCCCGGGCCGGCCGTCGGCAGCACGATCTTGGTGATCGTCTTCCACTTCGGGATGCCCAGCGCGTACGAGCCCTCGCGGAGCTCGTTCGGCACGAGGCGGAGCATCTCCTCGGTCGAGCGGACCACGGTCGGCAGCATCAGCACCGACAGGGCCAGCGAGGCCGCGAACCCGGAGAGGGTCGGCGCGCCGTCCGCCGAGAACATCGGCGAGACCACCATGACCCAGAAGGCCAGGATGAACAGACCGGCCACGATGGACGGGATACCTGTCATCACGTCGACGAAGAAGCGGATCCAGGAGGCGAGCTTCCCCCGGCCGTACTCCACGATGTACACGGCGCCGAGGATGCCCAGCGGCACGGTGATCAGGACCGCGATGCCGACCTGCTCCAGGGTGCCGATGATCGCGTGGTACGCGCCGCCGTGCGCGTCGAAGGCGCTGATGTTGTTCATCGAGGTACCGAAGAACGTGCCGTCCAGCCGGGCCCAGCCCTTGTCGACCACGGTGAACATCACCGAGACGAGCGGGATCACCGCCAGGACGAAGGCACCGTAGATCAGCGCGGAGGCCACCCGGTTGCGTGCGGCACGGGAGCCCTCGACGCGCCAGGCGGTACCGAACAGCGCGGCGACGAACAGCAGGGCGGCGAGGATGCCCGTCATCACCGGGCCACCGAGGCCGAGCCCGAAGCTCAGCCCGGCAGCCACGGCCACCGCACCGGCCCCGATCGCCAGCGGGGCGAACCGTGGCAGCCTGCGGGCGGTCAGCGAAACCATCACCGGAACTCCCTCCGCCGGTACACGATCGCCCGGGCGGTCATGTTGACGATCAGCGTGATGGTGAACAGCACGAGACCGGAGGCGATCAGTGCGCCCCGGCCGAAGTCGTCGGCCTCGCCGAACTTGTTCGCGATGTTCGCGGCGATCGAGTTACCGCCGGTCTCGACCAGGTTGAACGAGATCACGAAGGTGGTGCCCAGGGTCATCGCCAGCGCGATCGTCTCGCCGAGCGCGCGACCGAGGCCGAGCAGGACGGCGGCGATGATGCCGGGGCGGCCGTAGGGCAGGACCGAGGTCCTGATCATTTCCCACTTGGTGGCGCCGAGGGCGAGAGCCGCCTCCTCGTTCGCCTTGGGAGTCTGCATGAACACCTCGCGGGACAGCGAGGTGATGATGGGCAGCACCATGATCGCGAGGACGATCGAGCCGAGCAGCACGGACTTGCCGAACGGGCCGTCGCCGCCGAACAGCGGGAGCCAGCCCATGTACTCGTTCAGCCAGGCCGACAGGTCCTTGACCGGATCGACCAGGTAGTCGCGGCCCCAGAGCCCGAAGACGATGCTGGGGACCGCGGCGAGCAGGTCGATCAGGAAGCCGAGAGTCGTACTGATCCTGCGCGGCGCGTAGTGGGAGAGGAACAACGCGATGCCCAGCGCGACCGGCACTGCCAGGAGCAGGGCGATCGTGGCACTGAGCACGGTACCGAAGGCAAGGGCGGCGATGCCGAACTTACGGTCGGCCGGTCCGGTGAACCACTCCTTGTAGGTGAAGAAGTTCTCCTTGTTGTCCCGCAGAGCCGGGACGGCCTCGGCGATCAGGAAGGTGGCGATGGCCACGATGATCACGAGGACGGCCGTGCCAGCGCCGGTGGTCAGCCACCGGAAGATCGTCTCCGCGCCGAAGCGCCGCCGCCGGGGGAGCATCGCCCCGGCAGCGGGCTTCGTGGTGGTGCTGCTGGTCATTAGGCTGCGATCTTCGCCGCGGCCGCTGCGACCTTGACCCGGACCGACTCGGCCAGCGGGGCGTAGCCGAGCTTGGTCAGCTGGGCCTGGCCCTCGGTGCTCGAGGTGTAGGTCAGGAAGCCCTTGATGAGCGCGGCCTTGTCGCCGTTACCCGCCGAGCAGGCGATCTCGTACGTGACCAGGACCAGCGGGTACGCGCCTGCGGCCTTGGTGTTGTAGTCGATCTTCAGCTTGAGGTCGTCGCCGGAGCCCTTGACCTCGGCGCTCTCGACCGTCTTGGCGGCCGAGGCCGGGGTCAGCTCGGTGAACTCGCCGGCGCCGTTCTGGATCTTCGCCTTCTTCAGGCCGGCGGTCTCGGCGAAGGACATCTCGACGTAGCCGATCGAGCCGGAGGTCTTGGCCACGTCGGCCGCGACACCGTCGGAACCCTTCGAGCCGACGCCGCCCGGAGCCTTCCACTCCTTGGCCTTGCCGAACGTCCACGCGTCCTTGGCGGTGGCCGTCAGGTAGTCGGTGAAGTTCTCGGTGGTGCCGGAGCTGTCCGAGCGGTGCACCGTCTGGATCGCGGCGTCCGGGAGCTTGGCGCCGGGGTTGTCGGCGGTGATCTCCGGGGCGTTCCACTTGGTGATCTTGCCGGAGAAGATGCCGGCCAGCGTCGCGGGCTTGAGCTGGAGGCTGTCGACGTTGTCGACCTTGAAGACGATGGCGATCGGGCCGGTCACCATCGGCAGGTGGATGGCCTTGCCGGTGGCGCAGCGGGCGTCGGCGGCCGGCTGCTCGGTGTCCTTGAGCGCCGAGTCCGAGCCGGCGAAGTCAGCGGTCTTCGCGGTGAAGCCCTGGATGCCCGCGCCCGAGCCGTTCGCGTTGTACTCGATCTTCGCGTCCTTGCAGGCTCCCTTGTACGCCTTGATCCACTCCAGCATCGCGTTCTTCTGCGCGGAGGAACCGGCCACGTTCAGGGTGCCGCCGGCGCACTCGATCTTGGCAGCCGCTGCACCGGTGGCACCGGGCTTCGTCGTGGTGTTGTCGGAGCCGCAGGCCGTCAGCGCTAGCGTCGCCGTCAGGCCCACACCGGCGATGATGCCGAGTCGCTGGAGCTTCACTTCGGTCCTCTCAGAGCAGGTGCCGGTGCTGCTCACCGGTTGTCTGGGACGTTAGGAGCGCCAGGTGACGGGTTCCCCGGAGTCGAATGAACGAACGGTGAACTCGTCGGCCATCACAGGTGACGACACACTGTGGGCGAGATGGATGTCACGTGAACTGGCTCGTCAGGCCAGATTTGACACAGCGACCTTTGTCTCTGCGTGTACCCCGCTGACCAGCTCCAATGCGCCCGTGGACGGCGTCCACGCGACGATCGGACGATACGTGGAGTCCCCCGCCCGTACGAGCAGCGTCTGCGCGTCGAGCCAGCCGAGGATCACCGGAGTCGATACGACGGCTCCGTTCACCGACTGCTGGACCAGAGCGTGCTTGACCTGCCCTGCCGTGTTCACCACGGCCACAGCCCACTGGGGCCTGCCGTACCCGCGCGGCATCCGCAGGCTGCTCGCCGAGCACACCCGGGCCACCAGGTCGCCGGACAGCCAGGCCGCGCCGTCCCAGAAACCGACCCAGCGCATGGCCGGCGACGCCTGGAGTTCGATCCGGGTGGCTGGCGTGCCGTCCGGTACGGCACCGGTCGGCGGCCCGGCGGGAGCCGAGTCCGTCGCGCTGTCCGGCCAGCGCTGGAGCTTGGCCGGCATGCCTTCCCTGGCCACGGTGAGCTGGAGCAGCCCGGGGCCGATCGCGATGTCCTCCTGCTCGTACGGCACGGGCCGGGTCTGCCCGGTCACCGGGTCGACGACGAAGGACCTGGCACCCTGCCCGATCAACGCCCGCCCGTCGGCCAGCCAGGAACCCGTCACGTGGAAGCCGCGGATCGGGAAGGTCCTGGTCTGCCCGGACGGGAAGTCGACGACGTGGATGACGTTGTTGCCGGCGAAGACCGCCCGGGTGCCGTCCCTGGTCAGTGCGGTCGGCGTGACCCAGGGCCTGAGCGTGACCACGATGTCGGGGAGCTTGCGGTACAGGCCGTCGGAGCCGAGCACGAACACGGCCTCCGACGTCTCCAGGAGCGCGAGCGCCTTGGGTACCGGGGAGGCACTGAGTGACGGGGCAGTGTCGAGCGGCGCGATCTGGACCGGGAGTGCCATCCTGCGCTGCGGCAGTTTGACCAGGGCACCAGGGTCCGGAAGCAGCAGCACTTCCCTGGGCAGGGTGGCGGGCGGCGGTTCCTCAGTCGAGTCCGGATCTGGCTCGGCCGTGACCTGGCTGCCCAGCGCGAACAGCCCGGCCAGCGCCACGCCGCCGCCAGCGATCAGGAACCTCCGGCGCCGGATCACCCCGGCGCCCGACCAGGCGGCTTCCGCCAGGGTGGCGGGCTCGGCCACCCAGCGCTTGCCGCTGCGGGTCCCGACGTAGAGTGCCTCGCCAGCTGTCCCGTTGGTGTCTTCCAGGCTCAGCGGTACCGGATGGGCGCCCTCACGCCATTCGCGCAGATTCTGGTCGAGCCGCTTGAGCACGTACGGCAGGCGCCTGTCCTCGGCGAGCCGGCCCCAGCGCAGCGCCAGGGCGCTCAGCGTCTCGTGCAGCGCGGACTCGGTCTGCTGGTCGTGCCCGACCGCCCGGGTCGCGGCACGACGCAGCGCATCGGCGTACGCGACCACGAAGGCTACGTACTCCTCGGGAGGCGACCCACCGCGCAGCATGGCACTGATAGTGACCCCCGCCACGCCCACATGGAAGGGCTACGAACGGGCTATTACCGCTTTGTGATCCGCTGGAAACCAATGTCCGCCGTCCAGCGCATGAAGCCGAGCCGGCTGTAGAGCGAGACGGCACGCGGATTGCCCTCGTCGACGTACAGGTTCACCTCGTCGATGCCCTGTTCGCGCAGGTGGTGGAGGCCAGCGAGCGTCAGGCTCGTACCGAGCCCGAGACCAGCGCCCAGCTCCGGATCGACCCCGAGGACGTAGACCTCGCCGACCCCGTCCGGGTGCACCTTCGTCCAGTGGAACCCGACGAGGACCCCGTCCCGCTCGGCGAGCAGGAAACCGGCCGGATCGAACCACGCGGCCGAGATCCGCAGATCCAGATCGCGGCGGGTCAGTTTCCCCTGCTCCGGGTGGTCGGCGAACGCGCGGGCGTTCACCCGCAGCCAGGCGTCCTCGTCCCGGCCCGGCTCGAACGGCCGGATGGTCACGTCGCCGGGCAGCTCGGGCTGCGGGATCGGCCGGCGCAGTGACCGGCGCATCTGCCACAGCGACCTGTGCCGCTCGAAGCCCAGCCGCAGCGCGATCAGGCTGGCCGCCGGGTGGTCGCCGTGCGCCCACACCCTGAGGCGGCCGTCCGCGTCCCGCTCTTCGGCGATGCGCGCCACGGCCTCGGCCAGCTGCCTCCCGTACCCGCGCCGGCGGAGCATCGGATGCACCACCAGCTCCGCGCCCGGCCCGCCCGCCGGATCGGAGACGTCGACGTTCGCGTACCCGGCCAGCTCGTCCCCTGCCATCACCAGCACGTGCAACGCCGGCTGCCCGTCCTTCAGCTGGAGCACGGCATGCTCGGACACCGGGTTGGCCCCGTCGGCGTCCCCGGCTACGCGCAGCAGCGCGAGTACCCGGTCAATCTGGTCAGCGGTCAGCTTCTCGGCGATTTCCGTCACGGAGGTCACCGGGCAACGGTAACCGGCCCTGGCGCGCTCACCGGCTCACGGCTGGACGGCGGGGTGACGAACTTGTACCCGACCTGCCGCACGGTCCCGATCATCGACTCGTACTCGCTGCCGAGCTTGGCCCGCAGCCGCCGGACGTGCACGTCGACAGTCCGGGTACCGCCGAAGTAGTCGTAGCCCCAGACCTCCCGCAGGAGCTGGTCACGCGTGAACACCCGCCCGGGATGCTGGGCGAGGAACTTCAGCAGCTCGAACTCCTTGTACGTGAGGTCGAGCGGCTGCCCCTTCACCTTCGCCGCGTACGTGTCGGGGTCGATCGTCAGCTCACCGGCCTTGATCAGGCCCTCGGTCGTCGCCCCGCCCCCGGCCCGCCCGACGGCCAGCCGCAGCCGCGCCTCGACCTCGGCGGGCCCGGCCGTGGCGAGCAGCAGGTCGTCGAGCCCCCAGTCGGCGGACACCGCGATCAGCCCCGACTCCTCCACGACCGCGAACAGCGGCACGCCGATCCCGGTCGCGTGCAGGAGGCGGCAGGTGGCTCTGGCGTCGGCCAGCTCGCGGCGGGCGTCGACCAGCACGACGTCGGGACTCGGCCCGGACATCAGCGCGCGCACGTCACGCTCGGCGACCCGTACGGTGTGCGGCAGGAGATCGAGTGCGGGCAGGACGCCGCTGGACGCGGCCGTCATGACCAGAATTTCCACAGAAGCTCACCTCCGGGCGCTTGTTAACGCTACCCCGGCGCCGGTGACGGTTGGCTGGGCTGAGAATAACAAGGTGACCGCCCCTGAGATAGCTTTCAGCGAGCCCAGCCGCGCCGGCCGGCACTCCGGACGCCGGGCTGCCCGCCGCCAGGCCGCGACCGAGGGCACGCTGGCCCATCCGCCGGTTCCCAAGTTCCGCTCGCTGACGCTGTCGGCGCTCGCCGCCGGGCTGACCGTGCTGCTCTTGCTGGCCGCGCGGCTCGGTGACTGGGTGCACGCCGGGGTGCTGCTGGCCGTCCAGTTCTTCTACATCCGGACGTGGATCGCCGCCGCCCGGCCGCAGGGCTGGCTTTTCGTCGCCGTACCTGGCGCCGCCGTTTCGGTGCTGGCCAGTGCCGGTGCCGTGCTGTGGAACGAGCCTTCGCTGATCCCGATCGGGTACGCGATCGCCAGCGGCTTCCTCTTCGCGATGTTCGGCCAGCTCGCCCGGCGGAAGGGGCGCGAGGGGCTGACCGACGCGTTCGGGGCCGCCGTGTTCCTCGCGGTCGTCGTGGCCAGCTACCCGGTCGCGATCGTCCTCGTGCGCCAGGACACCGGTACCCGCATCCTCGCCATCGGCCTCCTCGCGGCCGGGGCGGCCGTCGCGCTGGCCCGGGTCGCCGACATCGTGCCGATCGGGCCCCGGCTGGCTCCCGAGGTGCCGCGGCTGCTGTTCGGCATGCTGATCGGCATCGCCGGCGGTACCGGCATCGCTGTCCTGGCCGGTGGCCTGCGCACCGACCTGTCGGTGTCACGGGCGGCGCTGATCGGTCTCCTGGTGGCGGGTGCGGCGATTCTCGCTGATCTCGTCGCCTGCTTCCACGACGCGGACGGGCCGGGTGGCAGCGACGCGAGTTCGTGGCTAGCCTCGGCTCGTGGGCCGCTGCTCGCCTTCGCTGTGGCGATCCCGGTGACCTATGTGGCAGGGGTGCTGATCCTGGGCGCCGTCTGAGGAACGGTGTGAGGAGCGGTGTGAACAAGGCCGGGAAGATCACGATCGCTGTCGTCCTGACGCTGGGCATCCTGACGGTCGCCGCCGACCGCGTGCTGGCCGTCGTCGCGGAGGATGTGCTCACCGACCAGGTGTCCACGCAGCTCAAGGGCCGGGGCATCGAGGCGAAGGGCGAGCCGGATGTGGCGATCGGCGGCTTCCCGTTCCTGACGCAGGTCGTCGGGGGCGAGTTCGACGAGGTGACCATCGGGGTCGGCGAGGTGCGGTCCACCGGCGTGGCGATCACCGATCTCGAAGTGAAGGCCACCGGCGTCAGGACCGACCTCAGTGCCAAGTCCGCGACCGCCGGCGTGGTCAGCGCGACGGGCACCGTGCCGTACGCCTCCGTGGCTGGCCTGCTCGGGCAGCCGGATCTCACCGTGACCGCCGACAACGGGAAGCTCAAGCTGCGCACGACCGTCCGCGTGGCCGGCCAGCCGGTCGTCGTGCTCGCGACCGGGGCCGTGACCCTCAGCAACGGCCGACTGAAGCTCGTGCTCTCCGACGCCCGCCCGGAATCTGGCACGTTCCCGGCCGGCAGCCAGCGGCTCGTGAATGAACTGACCGGCAGGCTCTCGCAGGAAGTGCCGCTGCCGGCCCTGCCGTACAGCCTCACGCTGGACAAACTCGAGGTCACCGACGGTGGACTCCGCGTGTCCGCGAGCGCACGCAACGTGCCACTCTCCGGTTGAGACCCTCCTCACCCTGGAACTATGCCCGGGGTCTTTGCTAGTCTCCCGAACTATGGCTATGCGGCTCACCAAGCGACGGGCGATCGACTTTTGTCGAGTCGCCACCGCGCTGTGTCGCCAGGGCTGATCGACCGTCTTCTGACGCGACGTCCCTGAGCACCGCAACCATTCTTCTTCTTGCGTAGCTCCCGTTTGTGTAGCTGAGTCACGTCCCCAACCGGCCGGGCTCGGTGCGGCGTCGCACATCATCACGTCCTCAACCAGCACAAAAGGGGTATACCCATGAGCCGCGACACCGCGCTCGTCTCTGCCGAGTGGGCAGAGAAGAACCTCAGCCAGCCGGGCCTCGTCTTCGTCGAGGTCGACGAAGACACCGCCGCCTACGGCACCGGCCACATTCCGGGGGCCGTGCGCCTCGACTGGAAGACCGAGCTCCAGGACCAGGTCCGCCGGGACTTCGTCGACCAGGAGCAGTTCTCCGCGCTGCTGTCCAGCAAGGGCATCGGCAACGGCGACACCGTCATCCTGTACGGCGGCAACAACAACTGGTTCGCCGCGTACGCCTACTGGTACTTCAAGCTCTACGGCCACGGCGATGTCAAGCTGCTCGACGGTGGCCGCAAGAAGTGGGAGCTCGACGGCCGTCCACTGGTGACGGAGGTTCCCGAGCGGGCCGCCACCTCCTACGAGGCCAAGCCGCAGGACCTGTCGATCCGCGCCTTCCGCGACGAGGTACTCGCCGCGATCGGCACGGCCAACCTGGTCGACGTGCGCAGCCCCGACGAGTACGCCGGCCGCCTGCTCGCCCCGGCCCACCTGCCGCAGGAGCAGTCGCAGCGGGCCGGCCACGTGCCGACCGCGATCAGCGTCCCGTGGTCGAAGGCCGCGAACGAGGACGGCACCTTCAAGTCCGACGACGAGCTGCGTGCCCTCTACGCCGACCTCGACGAGCGCGACACCATCGCCTACTGCCGGATCGGCGAGCGTTCCTCGCACACCTGGTTCGTGCTCAAGGAGATCCTCGGGCGCGAGAACGTGAAGAACTACGACGGTTCCTGGACTGAGTACGGCTCACTTGTCGGCGTGCCGATCGCGCTGGGCGACACCCCTGGAGGTAACTGATCATGGCTACTGCGACCGTTGTGAACGCCGCCTCCTGCGCGGCCCCCGACCAGGCCGCCCCGATCCCGGCCAGCGTCGACCTCGCCAAGGAAACCGTGATCACCGGAGTGGTGCTCGCGGGTGACCAGGTCGTGCCGGGCGCATACGTGCGCCTGCTCGACGCGACCGGCGAGTTCACCGCCGAGGTCGTCACCTCCGCCGAGGGCGTGTTCCGATTCTTCGCCGCTCCGGGTGACTGGACGCTGCGTGCCCTGTCCCGGGCCGGCAACGGCGACGCCGTCGTCAACGTCGAGCGGGGCATCTCCGAGGTGACCGTCAAGGTCGCCTAGCGACACCGGGTACACACAAGACTTTGGGATGTTCAGGTTCCCAAAGAAGAAGGGGGTCCCGGGCGCGGGCGGCGCCCGAGACCCCCTTCCGCAAGCAAGACAGCAAGAAACGAACGGCCCCGGGATTGGAGTCCCCGGGGCCGTTCGTTTGCTGGCACCACCAGTTCAAACCCAGGATCAGAACCTGGATTTTGTACCTGTCAGCAGAAGCTGATCCAGGAACGCCGGGAAACATCTGCGGTCGCCGTGTAGTTCGCGTTGCCGGCGTAGGAGGCCTCGTACTTGCCGCCCAGGATCACCCAGGTCAGCAGCTCGACGGTCAGCCGGTTCGTGGCGCACGTGGCGACACCGCTCGCGTTCGACACGCCAGAGCAGTAGGCGATGCCGTTGCGCGACATGTTCACGGTCGCGCCGGCGATCGGCTTGCCGCTGCCGTCGACGATCTTCGCGGAGAAGTACACCGTCCACTGGCTGATCCGGAAGTGCGCGCCGTCCGCGTCGATCGACGTGCCGGCCTTGAGCACGACCTGGGTGTAGCTGCCGGTGCTGCCGGTGTGGCTGGCGTCGCCGGCGTAGGAGACCGTCAGCGGGTGGCTGCCGGCCGCGAGCCCGCCGACCGTGAAGACGGCCTTGCCGGTCGCCTCGAGCGTCGCGGTACCGACGGTGGTCAGCCCGTTGGACAGCGTCACCGTGCCGGTCGGGGTACCAACCGGGCTCGCCACCTGCGCGGTGAGCGCGGCGGACTGGCCGTACACGATGGACGCACCGGTCAGGGTGGTGGTGGTCGCGGCGCTCAGCTCGGCGTCACCGTTCACGACGGCTGTAGCGGTGTTACCCGCACCGTCGGTCACCCGGACCTCGATGCTCTTGGCGCCGTTGCCCTCCGACAGCGTGAACGGCTGACCGCTGACGCATTCCTTCCACTCGCCGCCGCCGTTGCGGCACTCGGTCTTCGCGATGCCCGACAGGCCGGCCTGGTCGGCGGCGTCGAAGCTGAGCGTCACCTGAGAAGTGGTGGCGTGGAAGTTGGCCGCCGGCGCGGTGATGCCCACGGTCGGGGCGACCCGGTCGAGGCCGAGGACGGCGTCCACCTTGGCCGGCAGGACCGACACGGTGTCGTTCGGGCCGATCGCTACGGCGTAGATGCCCCACAGCCCGTTGACCGGCTTGTCGGGGAAGGCCATCAGCACGTTGCCGTCGGGCTTGCTCGGGTCGGTCTCGGAACCGCTGGTGATGTGGCTCGAACCGACGCGGCGGCCACCGGGGCCACACGGGTCGGCCCGGGTGTGCGTGGTCGGCACGGTGAACAGGTCAGCGATGCCACCGCCGGGCGGCGGGGTCGTCACGGCGGAGTGGATGCCGCAGACGACGGCCGAGTAGCGGGTGACGGCCGGATTACCGCTGGAGGCGTGGATGCCGGTCGACACCGACCCGGCGTTGTACCAGAACTGTGCCGGGAACTCCGCCCGCGCGGACAGCTCACCGGCGCTCATGGCCCCGAAACCCTGCGGCGCGGCCGGTGCGTCCTCAGCCGGGGTACCCGAGTCGGCGTGTGCGATGTCGGCGGCGAGCAGCGAGTCGGCGGAGTAGTGGTACGTGTCCTCATCGGAGGCGAAAGCCTGGCCCGGGACAGCGACGGCGACGGCGACCGCTGCGAAGGCAGCGGTCCTGAAGAAGCGAGTGCGCATGCATCTTCCCTGCGATAGAGGGGCTGAGCTGGAGATCCGCGAAGCCAGGGCCCACCCAGGAGCTTCGAAGCGGAAATACTCGCAGGGAGATGTATCGCCCGGCGCGACCCCGGCGCAAGGCGTGATCGTGTAGCCGTCGTTTCCCTTGACGGGGAACGGGATCCGTGCTCAGCGCGGGCAGGCGTCAACCGGCTGCCGGGCAATAGTACGCACCCCGGGCAAGCCCACCGGCCATACGTCTCATCGGCGACAGCCCGGGCCTCGTTACGTTTTACGCCGGCCTGACCTCGGGGCTGACCGTGGGGCGCCGGCTCGCCAGGCCCCGGACGAGGAGGTCGAGCCCGAACTCGAACCGGTCGTCGCCGTTCCCGGTCAGCATGACGGCCGCCATCGGAGCCAGGTTCGGGAACGTGTCGGCCGGGAGCGCCTTGTAGTACTCGGCGAGCTGCTCGAAGAACGGAACCTCGAGCATGTTCTCCTGCCAGGCCAGCTTCTGCTCGAACAGCGAGGACTCGTAGGAGTGGGCGTTCGCGTACAGGCTGAGGATGTCCACGGCCCACGCGCAGTCCTGGTCGGACAGCCCGCCGGCCTTCAGGACCCCGAGCATCCCGTCGGCGACCCGCAGCACGTTGAACCCGGTGGGGATGCGGGCCATCGCGATCCGCCCGATGTCACGGTGCGAGGTGAGCACCCGCACCGACTCGCGCACGAAGTCCTTGACCCGCTCCTCCCAGTCCTCTGCCGAGGCCTCGGGCACGCGGACCTCGGCGCACACGGCGTCGATCAGGAGGTCGTACAGCTCTTCCTTGTCCTTGACGTGGGCGTAGAGCGAGGCGGGCCCGGTACCCAGCTCCTCGGCGAGCCTGCGCATGGTGAGCGCGTCGAGCCCCTCGGCGTCCAGCACGGTGAGCGCGGCGGCGACGATCGCCTCGCGGCTGAGCGGCTGCTTGGCCGGGCGCTTCTTCGGGGTCTGCCAGGGCGGTACCGGGAGGTTCATGGCGGCCAGCATACCCGATCTCGAACGGCGTTCGTCGTAGCGAACCACGTTCGACGCTTACGAACATTGTTCTTGACTCGAACTCCGTTCGCCATGTAGAACATTGTTCGTCAGCTACGAACGTTGTTCGGAAGGGATCGGAATGCTCACCCACGTCGAGGCGCCGGGGCACCAGCGCCACTACCAGCGCCGCTGGCTCGTCCTCGCGCTGGTGCTCGCGGCGGAGGTCATGGACCTGCTCGACGCGACCATCGTCAACGTCGCCGGGCCGTCCATCCGGGCGGACATCGGCGGCACGGACACCACCCTCCAGTGGATCTCCGCCGGCTACGTCCTGTCCTTCGCCGTCATGCTGATCACCGGCGGCCGGCTGGGCGACATCTTCGGCCGCCGCCGGATGTTTCTGGTGGGCGCGGCCGGATTCACCCTCGCCTCCGCCGCCTGCGCCCTGGCCCAGACGCCGGGCCAGCTCCTCGCCTTCCGGGTACTCCAGGGCGCGCTCGGGGCGATCATGATCCCCCAGGGGCTCGGCATCATCCGGCACGTGTTCCCGCCGAAGGAGATGGGCAAGGCCTTCGGCATGTTCGGCCCGGTCATGGGCCTGTCAGCGGTGCTCGGCCCGATCGTCGGCGGCGCGCTGGTCAGCGCCGACCTGTTCGGTACCGGCTGGCGCATGATCTTCCTGATCAACCTGCCCGTCGGCCTGTTCGCCCTGTTCGGGGCATGGAAGGTCATGCCGGAGGTCACCTCGCCGGCCAGGCCCCGGCTCGACCTGCTCGGGGCCGCGCTGGTCACCGCCGGTTCGCTCGCCCTGATCTACCCGCTCGTCCAGGGTCGCGAGGAGGGCTGGCCGGCCTGGATGTGGGGCCTGATGGCGCTGTCCGTCCCGATCTTCGCTGTCTTCGTCTGGTACCAGCGGCGGACCGCCGGCTCCCCGCTCATCGAGCCCAGCCTGCTCCGGCAGCGCGGGTTCACGGGCGGCCTGGCCGTCCTGCTCGGCTTCTTCGCGGCGATGACCGGATTCCTGCTGGTCTTCACGCTGTTCCTCCAGCTCGGGCTCGGGTACTCGGCGATGGAGGCCGGCCTCACCCAGGCACCGTGGTCGCTCGGCATCGCCGTCGGCGCCGTACTGTCCGGCGCCGTTCTCACCCAGAAGCTGGGCCGCAAGGTCGTCCAGCTCGGCCTGCTGGTGATGGCGGCGGGCATGCTCGGGCTCTGGTGGACGCTGTCGGCGCAGGGCACGGCCGTCACCGGCTGGGAACTGGCCCCGGCTGGCCTGGTCAGCGGGATCGGGATGGGCATCAGCATGGTGCCGCTCTTCGGCTTCGCCCTCGGCGAGGTCGGCGAGCACGAGGCCGGCTCGGCCTCGGGGGTCCTGACTGCGTTCCAGCAGCTCGGTGCGGCGATCGGCGTGGCTCTGGTCGGCACGCTGTTCTTCGACCGGGTGGCGGGCCAGCCCTCGCCCGCCACGTTCCTCGACGCCACGCAGGAGATGATCTGGGTGGCCGGCGGGTTCTACGTCCTGACCTTCGCCCTGGTCTTCCTCCTCCCTCGCAAGCCACGGGAAGACGCCCACTGAGTCTTTGACATTGATCTTGCTCTTGATCTGACGCGCGGTGGCCCGCTGAGGGCGAATCTGGCAAGCATTCGGGGCTCCCTCGTACCGGTGTTGTACGTGGGAGCCCCGAATGCGCAGTCCAGATTGGTTCTCAGCGGGTCGTACCATACCGATGTGACTAAGCAAGGGCGATGGGTGCTGGGGCTCGGAGTGGCGTGGGGTGTACTGCTCGCCGCCGGGGCCGTGTACATGGCCAGGTACGGCGAGGCCACCGTCCGGGAGCAGCGGTCGATCAGCCAGGCGCAGCCCGTCGTGGACCGGGCGACCAGCGTGGTGCTCGGTGCGGCGGGGCCTGACACGGCTGCCGAGATCAGCGGGTACGAGCTGCGCGCCCCCTGCAAGATCAGCGCGGCCAGGCCGGGCGTCAACTACCAGCGCGTCGTGAACCTGTACGTCAAGCAGGGCGAGGAGAAGGCGCTGCTGGAGAAGCTGCGCGCCGGGCTGCCCGCCTCGTACGACGCCCAGATCAAGGCCGGGACGCTGTGGGCCGACGCCGGCGAGTTCGTCCGGGTGACGGGAACGGTGCCCGGCCCGGGTCAGGTACGGGTGTCGAGTTACACCGGGTGCCGGCCGGAGGACACTCTCGCCACCTTCAAGGCCGCGGCGGACGATCGCGGACTGGGCGAAGCCCTCGCCCTGCTCGCCGTCCAGCCCGCTGACCGGCAGGTGCACCAGGTCCTCTGCGCCACCACGGTCACCGCGTCAGCGCCGGGTGCGAGCCCTGGGCCGCTGCCGGAGAAGTTCGCCGGGAAGACGCTGGTGCTGAGCACTCCCGACAAGGTCGTGTACCGGGAACGCGACGTCACCATCGTGGTCAGCGCCTCCGGCGGCGAGCTGACCCTGAGCCAGACGGTGGCGAACTGCACGCCATGACGGTCCGCGTAGCGTCCGCTGAGGACCTTGCCCTGCTGCCCGCCGTGGAGACGGCCGCCGACGAGATGTTCGACGGCATGGACCTGCCGCCGGCCGGGTCGGCCGGGGAGCTTGCCGCCGCCCGGCTCGTCCTGGTCGCCGGTGATCCGCCGGCTGGCTTCGCCCGGGTCGAGATCGTGGACGGGCTCGCGCACCTGGAGCAGCTGTCCGTCCATCCTGAACACGGCCGCCGGGGTCTTGGCGGGGCGCTCGTCGAGGCCGCGTGTGCCTGGGCGGCGGCGGAAGGGTTCCCGGCGATCACGCTGATCACGTTCGCCGACGTGCCGTGGAACGCGCCGTTCTACGCCAGACACGGCTTCGAGCCACTGACCGAGCTGACGCCTGGGCTCGGCGAACTCCGGGCCCACGAGGGCGAACTGGGGCTCGACGCCCTCGGTACGCGGGTGGTCATGCGGCGGGAGCTGCGATAACGCGGGGATCGCGATAAATCGGGGCCGCGCCGGCCGGTACACAGATATCGTGCCCTTGTTATGGACGTAGTGAAAATCAGCAAGCGCATGTCCCGCGCCCTGCGGCACTCACCAGAGCGGCTGGGCCTCAGGCTGGACGAGGGCGGCTGGGCCGAGATCTCCGACCTGCTGGCGGCGCTGGGCATCAGCCGCGAAGAGCTGGACATGGTCGTCGCGGAGAACGACAAGCAGCGGTTCGCCATCGAGGGCACCCGCATCCGGGCCAGCCAGGGCCACTCGATCGACGTCGACCTCGGGTACGAGCCGAAGGACCCGCCCGTCGTCCTCTACCACGGCACGCCGATCGGCAACATCGCCTCGATCCGGGCCACCGGCCTCAGCAAGGGCGGGCGGCACCACGTGCACCTGTCCGGCGACACGGACACCGCCCGGCGGGTCGGCGCACGCCGGGGACGGCCGGTGATCATCACCGTCCACTCTGGCCGGATGGCCGCCGATGGGCACGCCTTCTACCAGTCAGCGAACGGGGTGTGGCTCACCGAGCACGTGCCCCCGGCGTATCTGTCCTTCGACTAGACCTTCACGACCATCGCGGTGCCCTGGCCGACGCCGATGCAGGCGGCCGCGACGCCGTAACCGCCACCCCGGCGGCGCAGCTCGCGGCAGAGGTCGACGATGACGCGCGGGGCTGAGGCGCCGAGCGGGTGGCCGATCGCGAGGGCCCCGCCGTTCGGGTTGACCAGGTCACGGTCGATGTCGAGCTGCGCGAGGCAGGAGAGCACCATCGCGGCGAAGGCCTCGTTGATCTCCCAGACCGCGATGTCCTTCGCGGCCAGGCCGGCCTTGGCGAGGGCCTTGTGGATCGCCGGTACCGGGGCGACGGAGAACCTGTCCGGGTCGACGGCGACCGTGGCGGAGGCGACGACCTGGCCGAGCGGGCCACCGAACTCGTCGGCGACCGCACGGCTGCCCATCAGCACGGAGATCGCGCCGTCGTTGATCGGCGAGGAGTTGCCAGCCGTGACCGTGCCGTCCTTGGTGAAGGCCGGCTTGAGCTTCGCCAGGGACTCCATCGAGGACACCCGGATCGACTCGTCACGCTTGACGCCGTCGACCTCCAGGACGTAGTCGTCGTGCAGGCCCCTGTCCCAGGCCGCGGCGGCGAGGGTGTGCGAGCGCACCGCCCACTCGTCCTGCTCCTCGCGGGAGATGCCCAGCTCCGCGGCCACCGACTCGGCGCAGGCACCCAGCGAGCGGGTCCAGTCCGCCGGGAACTGCGGGTTGACCATGCGCCAGCCGACCTGCGTCGGGACGAGCTCCAGGCTCGGCGGCAGGCCCTTGTCCGGCTTGCCGATCACGAACGGCGCGCGGCTCATGCTCTCCACGCCACCAGCGACCATGACGGAGGCGTCCCCGGAGCCGATCGCCCGGGCCGCCTGCGTGATCGCCTCGCCGCCCGAGGCGCACAGCCGGTTGACCGTCACGCCCGGCACCGTCACCGGCAGCCCGGCCAGCAGGCCGGCCATCCGGGCCACGTTGCGGTTGTCCTCGCCGGCCCCGTTGGTGTCGCCGAGGATGATGTCGTCGATCCGGGCCGGGTCCAGGCCGGGGTGCCGGGCGATCAGCTCGCGGAGCGGCACGGCGGCCAGATCGTCGGTGCGGATGTGCGAGAGCCCGCCCCGGTGCTTGCCGAAGGGGGTCCTGACCGCGTCAATGAGGTAGGCGTCCACAAGGTGGAAGCCTAGTCTGGTCAGCGTGAATGATCTTCTCCAGCTTGAGGCGTTCTACGACGCCGTACCCCGTCCCGGCAGCCGCACCGAAGAGTTCGGGCCGTTGACCCTTTTTGTCAGGACCGGCGCAGGCTGGCCGTACTACGCCCGCCCCACCCTGGGCGGCACCGCCGAGATCACGGCCGCCGACGTGACCAAGGTCCGCGAGCGGCAGCGCGAACTGGGCATCCCCGA
The DNA here is from genome assembly GCF_000379825.1 of Longispora albida DSM 44784. Lineage (GTDB taxonomy): Bacteria > Actinomycetota > Actinomycetes > Mycobacteriales > Micromonosporaceae > Longispora > Longispora albida. The sequence continues at coordinate 189,270 of NZ_KB903813.1, read as the reverse complement.
GTCCTTCGAGTGGGTCGCCGAGCTGGCCCCGGGCCTGGCCGGCGCGGCCACCGAGGCCGGGCTGCACGTGCACTCGCACCCGGTCCTGGTTCTCGGCGAGCTGACCGGGGGGCGGGACGTGCCGGGTATCCGCAAGGTCGAGGCTGACGACCCGGAGCTGGGCCGGATCCGCGCCGTCCAGAACGTGGGCTTCGGCAACGGCGGCACGGCCGTCGGGGTGGCAGGCCCGGCCGAACGGGACGCCGGCACCCTCCCGGAGGAAGACCTCGCCGACCTGCGCAAGCGGATCGCGGACGGCCTGACCGTCGTCTACGCCGTCTTCGACGCCGACGGCGGGCCGGTCGCGGCCGGCATGCACCAGCCGATCGGCCCGGTGTCGGAGATCGTCGGGGTGGCCACGCTGCCGTCCGCGCGCCGCCGGGGCCTGGGCGCTGCCCTGACCCGGGCGCTGACCGCAGACGCGCTGGCCGGCGGGGCGGAGGTCGTGTTCCTGTCGGCGGGCGACGAGGACGTGGCCCGGCTGTACGAGAGCCTCGGCTACCGCCAGGTCGCCACCGCCATGGTCGCCGAGCCGGCCGCGCCTGAGGTGTCGTCGTGACCGACCCCGCGCGAGTGCTCCCCGAGTGGCTCGTCGAGCGGGCCAGGGCCTGGGCCGCCGAGCCCGGTACCCCGGTGGAGCCCCGGCGCGCCGCGACCGTGCTGATCCTCCGCGACACCCCGGCCGGCGTCGAGGTGTACCTGCTGCGCCGCGCCACCACGATGGCCTTCGCCGCCGCGATGCACGCCTTCCCGGGCGGCGCGGCCGAGCCGGGCGACGCTGACATCGAGGCCACGGCCCGGCGCGAGGTCGAGGAGGAGACCGGCCTGGTGCTCGGCGAGCTGTACCCGTGGTCGCGGTGGATCACGCCGGAGTTCGAGCCGCGCCGGTACGACACGGACTTCTTCGTGGCCCGGCTGCCGGAGGGCGCCTCACCGCAGTACACAGAAGGGGGTGAAGCGGACAAGGTGGTCTGGCTGCGGCCAGCGGACGCCGTCACCCAGCACGCCGCCGGCGCCCTCGCGATGCTCCCGCCGACCGTGGAGACCCTGCGCCAGATCATGGGCTACCCGGACGTCGCCGCGGTGCTCGCTGCCGCCGCGGGCCGGGACGCGCTCACCGCGATCGTGCCGCGCGCGGTGCTGGTCGAGGGCGGCGCGCGGATGGTTCTGCCCGGTGAGGATGGATACTAACCAGTAATGACTGCTTTGTGACTTAGGCTACCCGGTAATAGTCACGATGTCGGCGAGGGGGCAGACATGGCTAAGCAGGATGCCTGGGAGTCCGCGACGGACCCGGTGGTCGCGGCGGACGCACCGAAGCGGCGGGGAGCGGGCAGGAAGCTCGCGGTGCTGGCCGGGATTGTGGCCATCGCCGGCGCGGGTCTCGCCCTGACCAAGGGCCGCAAGGCGCGCAAGGCCAAACGCAGGTAACGCCGAGAACGAGAAAGCCCCGGTCCGAGCGGACCGGGGCTTTCTTTCTGCACACTGGTTACACGTGCACGAACGGCTTGAGCAGGAAGTGGACGACGATGGCGACCAGCGCGGCCGCCGGGAACGTCAGCACCCAGGCCGTCACGATGTTGCCTGCCACGCCCCAGCGCACGGCGCGCAGCCGCTTCGTCGCCCCCACGCCCATGATCGCGGAGGTGATCGTGTGCGTCGTCGAGATCGGCGCGCCCAGGACCAGAGCGTTGAAGTAGAGCACGCTGCTGGCCACGGTCTCGGCCGCGAAGCCCTGCGGCGGGTCGAGGTGGATCACGCGGCGGCCGAGGGTGCGGATGATCCGCCAGCCACCGGCGTACGTGCCCAGGGCGAGCACGGTGGCCGAGGTCAGGAACACCCACCACGGGATGTGCGTCTTGCTGTCCTGGAAACCACCGGTGTACAGGGCCAGGACGACGATGCCCATCGTCTTCGCCGCGTCCTGCATGCCGTGGCCGACGGCCATCGCGGCCGCCGAGACGGTCTGCGCGTGCCGGAAACCCTTGTTGAGCTTGCCAGGGTTACCCCTGCGGAAGATCCACATCACGGCGATCATGACCAGGAAGCCGAGGAGCAGGCCGACCAGCGGGGACAGCACCATCGGGATCAGGACCTTCTCCAGGATCCCGCCCCACAGCACCTCACCGCCCGAGGCGAACAGCACCGCGCCGACCAGGCCGCCGAACAGGGCGTGTGAGGAGGAGGACGGGATGCCGAAGTACCAGGTCACCAGGTTCCAGGTGATCGCGCCGACCACGCCGGCGAAGACCAGCCACAGGCTGTTCGCTCCGGCCGGCAGCTTGACCAGGCCGGAGCCGACGGTCTTGGCCACCTCGCCGCCGAAGTACGCGCCGATCAGGTTGCCGATCGCGGCCAGGCCGAGAGCCGCACGCGGGGTGAGCGCCCGGGTGGACACCGAGGTGGCGATGGCGTTCGCCGCGTCGTGGAAGCCGTTGGTGTAGTCGAAGATCATCGCGACCACGATCACGGCGATGACGGCGATGAGTGCCTCACTCACGCGGTCACCTCACCCGGGGCCGAGCCGTGCTGGGGCCGCACTCAGGACTCCTTGGACGCGATGGTCTCGATGGTGTTCGCCACGTGCTCGAAGGCGTCGCAGGCCGCTTCCAGCTCGTCGGCGACCTCCTTCATCTTCAGCACGGTGAGCGCGTCGTACTCACCGGAGAACAGCCGGACCAGCAGCATCCGGTAGGCCTTGTCGCCACCGTTCTCCAGCCGGTTGATCTCGACCCAGTAGTCCTTGAGGTTCTTCATGCTCTTCAGCCGGCCCATCGCCTCGGCCGTCACCCTGGCCTGCTGGTTGAGCACCTCGACCATCTCGTGCATCTCCCGGGGGAGCACCGGCAGCTTGGTCAGGCCGTAGAGGTACACGAGGCTGCCCGCCGCCTCCAGGTGGTCCATGCAGTCGTCGAGCAGCGAGCCCAGCCGGTAGATGTCCTCCCGGTCGAAGGGCGTGATGAACGTGGAGTTCACCTTGTTGTACAGCTCGTGGGTGATGGCGTCGCTGTCGTGCTCGACGTCGACCAGCCGCTCGGCGATCGAGGGGATGTCCGCGTCAGCCAGGCCGAGCTCGCTGAGGATCTCAGCGCCACGGACCAGGTTCTGCGCGGCCCGGCTGAACAGGACGTAGAACGCGTCCTCGCTGGGACGTAGCTTGAATGGCACGGCAACCTCGTCTTCGCTTCCGATGCGGCCGGATTCCGTCCGGCCGGTGGCAATGCTAGGCACCCACTGACCAGCCCAAACAGTCGAGTACCCCGATTTAACGTCGATTCAGATCTTGTTCACCTGGCGTTCATGTAGCAGTCTCCAGGCGTTCGAGTTCCTTTTGCGGATCAAAGTCCGGTTCAGGGTACTTCAGTCCCAGCCCGGCGAGATGCTCGCGGAGCAGGCTGGCGACCGCCCAGTTCCGGTACCACTTGCGGTCGGCGGGCACCACGTGGAACGGGGCGGCCTCCGTCGAGCACTTCTCGATGATCGCGTCGTAGGCCTCCTGGTAGTCCCGCCAGTAGCCCCGCTCGTCGATGTCGCCCGGGTTGTACTTCCAGTACTTCTCCGGGTCGGTCAGCCGCTCGGCGAGCCGGGCACGCTGCTCCTCGTACGAGATGTGCAGGATCACCTTGACCAGCGTCAGGCCCGAACCGGCCAGCTCGGCCTCGAATTTGTTGATCGTGTCGTAGCGCCGCGCCCACACCCGCCGCGGCACGAGACCGCGCACCCGGACGACCAGTACGTCCTCGTAGTGTGATCTGTTGAACACGCCGACATATCCGGCGGGCGGCAGCGCGTTGCGGATCCGCCACAGGAACGGATGCGCCAGCTCCTCCTTCGTCGGCGCCCCGAAACCGGCGATCCGCAGCCCGATCGGATTGAACTGCCCGGCGACGTTCTTCACCGTGCCGTCCTTGCCACCGCAGTCGGGCGCCTGGAGCACCAGCAGCACTCTGCGCAGGTCACCGGCCGTTTTCGCATTCGCGAAGAGCATTTCCTGGTACCTGGCCAGATCGGCGCCGATCTTCGCGACCTCCCGCCGCGACCACTCCTTCGCGTCCTTGCTCCTGCCGGGCTTCACCCCGGGCGTGGAGCGCGGATCGATCCCGGCGAGGCTGGTACCCGGCCCGGCCCGGAGCAGGTCACTGAGCAGCATGCCCCCATCGTGCCCCGCTACCGTGTCCGGCGTGGACGTTTTCGAAGAGCACCGGGGCCACCTGTTCGGCGTGGCGTACCGGCTCCTGGGTACCCGCGCCGACGCCGAGGACGCCGTCCAGGAGGCGTGGCTGCGGTTCGCGGCAGCCGACCAGTCCGTCATCGCCGACGCGCGGGGCTGGCTGACCACTGTGACCGGCCGGATCTGCCTGGACGTGCTGCGCTCGGCCCGGGTACGCCGTGAGTCCTACATCGGCCAGTGGCTGCCCGAACCCCTCGTCACCAAGCCATCGTCCGAACCGGACCCGGCCGACCGCGCCGTGGCCGGCGAGGACATCAGCATGGCGCTGCTCGTCGTGCTCGAGACCCTGAGCCCCGAGCAGCGGGCGGCCTTCGTCATGCACGACGTCTTCGGCGTGCCCTTCGAGACCCTGGCCGCCACGCTCGGCGTCACCACCGCCGCCGCCCGCCAGCTCGCCTCCCGCGCCCGCAAGGCCGTCGCCGACGGCAAGGCCAGGCACACCGCCGACCGCGCCGAGCAGCAGAAGGTCCTCGCGGCCTTCCTCGGCGCCGTCGAACGCGGCGACCTGGAGGGCCTGCTGGCCGTCCTCGCGCCCGACGTCGTCGTCACGGGAGACAGCAACGGCCTCGCGCCGGCGGCGGCGACGCCGATCCCAGGTGCGCTGCGCGTCGCCCGCTTCATGCTCGGCCTCGCCAGGATGGCCCGCAAACAGCACACCAGCTTCGAGATCGTCGAGGTCAACGGCGACCTGGGCCTGATGGCCACCAGCCCGACGGGCGGGACGGTCGTGATGTCCTTCGCCATCGCCGACGGCCAGGTCAGCGCCGTCTGGGACCAGCTCAACCCAGAAAAGCTCCAGCACGTACCGGCCATCGACGCGGCGAACGCGATCGTCCTCACCGGGGAAGACCCCGAGGACGGCGCTACCGGGGAGGAATAGCGCAGGCGTCCCCGCTGGTGTACCCCTGGGCGGTCAGCCCCAGCGCCTTGTTCACGCGGGCCCGCTGGTTCTCCAGTCCGATGTGGTACGTCAGCTCGACGAGCTGCGCGTCGCTGAACACGGTGCGCAGCTCGGCGACCTGCTCGTCGGTGACCGTCATCGGCTGGGCGGTCATCGCGTCCGCGTACCGCAGCGCCAGCCGCTCCTCGTGGCTGTACTCGTCCGAGGTCTCGTACTGGTCGATCCGGATCAGCCGGTCCACGGACAGCCCGTGGGTCAGCTGGAGCATCGTGCCGAAGTCCACGCACCACGAGCAGCCGACCTGCGTGGCCGCCCGGTACACCGCCAGCTCCCGCACGGCCGCCGGCAGGGCACTCGACGCCTTCTCGACCAGCATCTCGTGCATCGCGCTCGCCCGGGTCAGCCTCGCGTGGTGCATGCTCGCCATGAACGGCTCCGGGACGGCACCGAACCGCCGTCTCGCGTACCAGTACATCAGCCGCCCGAGCACGCCCGGCTTCTCCACCAGCGGAATCCTCGCCATCTCGCCTACCTCCTCCGTCGCCTGCACTGGGAGATGGACGAGACAGCCGCCGGGAACGTGACACCAGCCCTACACACTCCGCCGGGCGGGCTAGTGTTCTGGAGATGGAGACAACGTTCGTCCGATACACGAAATACGACGGGAGTCTGCACTGGAACCACCCGGCGATGTACCTGGGAGAGGACTCGCACGGGGTGTGGCTGGGAATACCGGCCGGTCAGACCTTGCTCCGCGACACGACACCCAAGGTGCTCACCTACCGGTTCGTGATGCTCTTCCCGCGCGACGGCTGGTACACAGCCAGCTTCAACGCCCGGCCGAACCGCACCGAGCTGTACTGCGACGTGACGACCGTCCCCGTCTTCGACGGCGGAGAGGTGACGATGGTCGACCTCGACCTCGACATCACCCGGTACCGCGACGGCAGTGTCAGCCTGCTCGACGAGGACGAGTTCGTGGAGCACCAGGCCAAGTACCACTACCCGCCGGACGTGGTCACCGCGGCCGTGGACTCGGCGGAGTGGCTGCTCGGCACGGTACGCACCCGCCAGGCGCCCTTCGACGACACGCACGAGAAGTGGCTGGCCCTGGTGCCCTGAGGTTCGGGTACGAAACGCCCGGGAAAAAAATAAGGGCTTCTCGTGCACCCGTCAGAGCCCGCTTATCCTTGCTGCCTTCCGGCCCTGGGGAGGTTCACGAGATGAACGCCGCACGAGAAGCTGCTCTGAGCTTAGCTGGACCTCCCGACGTGCGCACCCCGGGGTGCGTCCTGTAGCCTCTCCTGCGGAGGATTCGCCTAGTGGCCTAGGGCGCACGCTTGGAAAGCGTGTTGGGGGAAACCCCTCAGGGGTTCGAATCCCCTATCCTCCGCTCGACATAGAAGGGCCGGTACCCATCGGGTACCGGCCCTTCGAGCATGTCCGGGCTCACACCCGCTCGAAGCCGCTGCCAGGTACCTCGTAGATGCAGCTCGTCTGGTGGTCGTGGAGGTAACTGATCAGGTCCTCGCCCGGGTGGGCCGGCAACAGAACAGCCTTCGCCTGGTGTGAGATGTGACGCCCGTAGTCGAGAAGCTGCCCGAGGGCGAGCCGGATGCTGTCGCGGGCCACCGTGCCCTTTGCCTCGATCAGTTCCTGGTCCTGTACGTGATAGAGGTCGATCTTGAGCGGCTTGCTCTGGCCGGAGAGGCTGATTTCCTTGCTGGTCAGGTCGCCGCCCTGCTCGGCAACCCAGGCACGATACCGCTGGACCAGCAGCGACTCACGTCGCTCGGCGATGATCGCCTCGCGCCCTGCGGACGTGAAAGTGCTGGTGTGGCTGGCCTCGACAGCGACGTCCCGCACCGTCGGTCCATGCTGATCTTGCGCTGTTTCCACCGCTTCCCGGGCTACCAGGAGTGCCCGGATCCCGGCAGCTCTGGCCAGCATGCCGACAGGGTCGGCCTCGAACTCGTCGAACACCTCGCCATCCAGGCGGTTGTCGTTCGTCCGCTGTGCCGACCTGCTCGCTGCAATGTTCGCGGTCTTACGTGCTACCCCGGCAGGGTTACGGAAGTCCGGGCCGCGCTTGTCATGGGGGTACCACTGGCCGGACTGGAGAAGCTGGGAAAGGGCGACGACCCGAGGGTCATGATGGTCGAGCGGCCGGCCACCGTTGGCCTTCACCAGCTCACACGCCAGGATGATCTCTTCCTTCTTCCAGACCGGCACGGGTATGTCACGAATCTGGAATCCCAGCTCAGCGAGCCACGTCGCCGCGGTTTCCCGGTCTAGGGGCACCGGCACGCCCAGCGGTCCGAGGATCGAGGCGACGAGAGCTTTCGTGTCGTACAGCCGCCCGTCGAGATCCACGAACAGCGTTTTCGTCCTGGGAAGTTTGCGGTTCTTGATGAAGGTCAGCCGGCCTTCGGCATCGTAGGCGGCGATGGCAGACAGCACTCCGTCAACGGTCAGCTCAGGGGGTGGCATCTCCTCAGGCTAGGTCTCCTTGATCGCTGTTTCAGCCCCGAAACGAACGAAATTCAGCACTTCCAGCGCCAAAACACTGATCTTGTACTGGACAGCACGATGGCGCTGCCGAGCCCACTTGGGCGGCAGCGCCATCGGCATCGTTTAGCTGACGAAGAGGCGACGGCGGCGGCGGACCACGATGATGGCCGTGACGCCGAGGGCGAGGAGGATGACGCCGGCCGTGGCGGCGACGGAGAGGGCGACGCCGGTCACGGGGAGGGAGCTGGCGCCGGCGGAGTTCTGGGTCGTCGTGGTGCCGGTGGAGCCCGTGTTGTCGGCGGAGCCGGTGTTGGCCGACGTGCCGGACATGTTGGCCACCGCCATGCCCGTCCAGCTCACGCTCGCGGCCGTGTCCGCGTTGATCTCCTGGTCGGAGGCCGCTGCGAGGGTCTGGGTCTTCTGGTCGCGCTGGACGAGCATGCGGCCTGCCGGGAGTACGGCCTTGCCGCGGGCCGTGATCGTCGCCGAGCCAGCGGTCGCGCCGGTCGGGATGGACACGAAGGCCTGCTGGCCGTCCTTGAGGGCGGTGACCGGCTTGCCCTGGGCGTCGACGAGCTTGGCGCCGGCCGGGGCCTCGGTCAGCGTGACCGGTACGGGGCCCTCAGACGTCGTGTGCAGCGTGATCGGCCCGATCCGCGAGCCGTCCTGCGGCCGGGTCGGCGTGTCGAGCGTCAGGGCGGCCTTCGGCTCGGTCGGGACGCCGGTGTTGGCCGCGCCGGTGAGGTACGAGTACACGGCGGTGGTGGCCGCGTTGTTGTCCTGGGGCGCGATGGTGATGCCGTCGGTGTAGTGCCAGATGGCTGCCTGGGTACCGCGGACAGCGTCGTCCGGGGTCAGTCCCTTGCCGACCTTGCCGCTGAACGCCGCGAGGCCCATCTTCGGGTACGAGTTCTGGAGGATCCAGTTGACCTGGGAGCTGTTGCGCTGGAAGTCGTTGCCGGTCGGGTGCTCGTCGTACCCGGCTTCGACCATCGGCGCGCGGTCGACGGCCTTCTGGGCGAGGTCGAGGCAGTAGGCGTGGACGGTGGCCCCGTCGGCGAGCTTGACGGCGTAGAGGGCCGTGTCGGCCGTGTACGCGCCGCCGTGCCGCTGGGTGAGCCGGAGTTCCTGCTTACCGATCTTCGACGCTGCGTAATCGACCCGGCCGCGTACTCCGTGGTCGGCGTACGCGAGGCCGGGTGCGATGACGGCTGCTACTGCTATACCAGCGAGGATTGCCCTCACTGTACGGAAAAGTCCAAATTTAACCACTCGGTGATAGTAATCACCGATTACGCGATGATCGTCTCCAGGGCGATCTCCGCCATCTGCGAGAACGTCTTCTCCCGGTCCTCGGCCGGCATGGCCGTGCCCTGGAAGATGTGGTCACTCACAGTGAGGAGAGTGAGGGCCTTCGCCCGGAACCGCGCGGCGATCGTGTACAGCGCGGCGGTCTCCATCTCCACGGCCAGCACGCCGTACTTGGCCAGCTTCGGGTACAGGTCCGGCTGGTCGCCGTAGAACGCGTCGGCGGCGAGCACCTGGCCGACCCGGAGGGTGATCCCCTTGGCCGCGGCGGTGTCGACGGCCGTGCGCAGCAGCTCGAAGTCGGCGACCGGCGCGAAGTCGACGAAGTTGTCGAAGCGCTGCCGGTTCATCGCGGAGTCGGTGCTCGCGCCGATCACGGCGACCACGTCACGCAGGTCGAGGTCGTCCTGGATCGAGCCACAGCTGCCGACGCGCATGACGGTCTTCACGCCGTACTGGTCGAGCAGCTCGTGCACGTAGATCGACGCGGACGGCATGCCCATCCCAGAACCCTGGATGGAGACGTCGACGCCCTTGTACTTCCCGGTGAAGCCGAACATGTTCCGCACCGTCGAGTAGCACTTGGCGTCCTCGAGGTACGTTTCGGCGATCCACTTGGCCCGCAGGGGGTCGCCGGGCATGAGGACCCGTTCAGCGATCTCGCCCGGCTTGGCTCCGATGTGCGTACTCATGTCCCTGATCCTGCCAGGCTCTGCCCCGCTGGCCGGTCAGGTCACCCGGTCCGGGTCACCCGGATCACCGCCGGAGGCGATATGCGGTCACCCGGAACGACACCGGCCCCCGCCGTGCTGTAACCTCGTCGGCGGTGGCGTGTCCGAGTGGCCTAAGGAGCACGCCTCGAAAGCGTGTGAGGGTGCAAGCCCTCCGCGGGTTCGAATCCCGCCGCCACCGCCAGCGAAGAGCCGGTACCCGACTGGGTGCCGGCTCTTTCTCATGTCGTGACGGTCACCGCGGACAGGTGTACGCGGGTGCCGCCGCGCAGCGAGTTGGGGATCTCCGCGATGGCGTCGACGTGGTCCACGAGTTCGCGGAGCCGGTCGGCTGGGGCGTCGCCGCTGAGTTCGACCTCGTACTGGATGGGTGCGGACACGGCCGGGTCGCCCGTGAAGTCGCCGTGCACGCGGACATGGACCCGTTCGAGCGTGATCCCGGCCGCGGCGGCCTCCCGGAACAGGTCGTTGGAGACGCAGCCCGCGACGGCGAGGTACAGGAGCTGGCCGCCGTTGAAGCCGAGCCCGCCGCCACCGTCCTTGGCCGGGCGGTCGACGACGAGCGTGAAGTGGCCGGCCGCGCCGAGCGCCGTCGTGCGCCCGTCCACTGTCCGGGTCTCGACTGTGAAGCCCACGTCCTCCACTGTCGCACGGTTCAGCGGTGCTGGGTGCGGAACCATTCCCTGAGCACGTCGCCGCACTCGGCTTCGAGCACGCCGCCGTACACCTCTGGCCGGTGGTTAAGCCGCTGGTCGCGGAGCACGTCCCAGAGCGAGCCGGCCGCGCCGGTCTTCGGCTCCCAGGCGCCGAAGACGACCGCGCCGATCCGGGCGAGGACCAGGGCGCCGGCGCACATCGTGCACGGTTCGAGGGTGATGGCGATCGTGCAGCCTTCGAGGCGCCAGGTACCGAGGATGTCGGCGGCCGCCCGCAGCGCGATGATCTCGGCGTGGCCGGTCGGGTCGCCGGTGGCCTCGCGGGTGTTGAATCCGGTGGCCAGCTCGGTGCCGTCCGGGGCGTAGATCACCGCGCCGACCGGTACGTCCCGGGGGTCGGCCTGGCTGGCGGCTTCCAGGGCGCGCCTGATCATGCCCGGATGGGCTGGCCGCAGCATCTGGCTAGCGGAGCTCTTCGACCTCGTCGGCGCAGCCGAGGGTCTCGCAGATCTTCGCCGTCACCTCGGAGGGCAGCATGCCTTCCTGGGCGCAGAACTTGAGCAGGGCGACGGCCGGGATGCCCAGGTCGCCGAGCAGGTCGGCGTCGCCGACCGGGTTGGAGTCGGGGTCAGCCGCCGGCCGGTCGTCCTCGGACTCGTCGTCGTCGAGGTCTGGCAGCCGCTCGGGCTCCAGGTCGCCCAGCAGGGCCGCGCCCAGGGCCGACTCCTCGGCGTATCCGGCGTCGGAGCCGAAGACGCGCAGGTCGTCGTTCTCGTCGAGGCGCAGGATGACGAGATACTCGTCGTCGGCCTCGACGAACAGCAGGCCGAGGTCGCCCTCCGCGAGGTCGCGCAGCCGGTCGGCTGCTTCCTCGACGTCGGTGATCCCGCGCAGGTCAATGTCCGATGCGGACCATCCGGCACTGCCCCGGACGGTGGCGGCTGCGAAGTACGACACGATCCCCCCGGCCAAGTCGTTGACTGCCGGAGCGTACCCGGCTGATAGTCATGGCAACAAGCGGCGCGCGGTCCTGCGAGGTCAGGCAGGGTGGCCGGTCTAGCGGTGACTCCTGGTACCGGTCTGGCGGTGGCACATAGTGGCCGCCTGACGTGAAGCTGTCTGGTGACGTAGAGCTGTCTGGCTTCAGGCTGCCCAGCGGCGGCGGAGCGCGATCAGCTCGCGGAGCCGCTCGGTCCGTGCTCGGCGGGGCTGCATCCGGTCGCGCAGCGCCTTCATGTCGGCAAGCTCCGCGAGGAGCTGCAGACGGCGCCTGCGGCGATCTGGTTCGAGCCGGTCCAGCCTCATCGACATGTACCCACCGTGCCGAGGAAGCCGGGCCGCGTCAAGCATGGCTCGCAAAGTGGGCATGAACCATCACATGGCGTGATGTCACCACAACAGCCAGTCGCCGCGTACCCACTGGGCCGTCAGCACGACCCCCGCGACCATGAGGGCGAAACTGCTGGTCAGGGCGATGCCGACCGCCACGCCACGGTCGCCGCGGGCGATCAGCAGGGCGGTCGCGAGCGTGGCCATGATCCCCGCCACGATCGTCAGCCAGACGTACCCGGCGGCGCTGCCCCACCAGAACACGCCGAACAGCAGGTACCAGGCCGCTGCGGCCCCGGCACCCGCCAGCACGCCCAGCCAGCGCACCGGATGCGGCTCGCGGTACGTGGGGCGGGGCTCCCAGCGCGGGTAGTAAGGCGTCACAGCCCGAGCGTATCGGAGATGGCTGTACGGAAATCCAGGAAGACTACGGGGAGAAGGTCGCGAAGCGGAGCTGGGGGATCTCGCCGGAGCCGAGGGTGGTGAACGTGCCGCCAGCCGCGAGCTTGCCGCCGGCCACGGCCAGTGCGGCCACGCCGATCACGCCGTCGGCGTCGGGCGCCCAGGGCAGCAACTGTCCTGTGAGGTCTGCCGCCAGCAGCTTGTACCGTTCCTGGCTGCCGTCGAGACACATCCCGAAGTCGCCGGTCCGGTCGGAGCGGCACACAGCGTCGAAGTGGCCGCCGCCGTAGACGACGCCCTTGTACTCGGCGATCGCCTGCATGTCGCCGTCCGCCGTGACCCGCCAGCGCTCCTCGCCCGTGCTCGTGTACGCGACGAGCCGGCCGCCCTGGCCGCCGAGGGCCGCGTAGATGCCGTGCTCGCCAATGTGGACGTTGCGGACGAGTACGTGGACCTTCGGGTCGAAGCTGGTGTCGATCTCGCCGGTCACGGGGTGCACGGCCGCGAAGTGGTCGTAGTCTGCCGAGCCGTTCAGGGTCTCGAAGGCCCCGCCCGCGTACACCCGGCCGCCGCTGACGGCGAGGGCGTGGACCTGCTGGTCGGCTCGCGGGTACCAGTCCTGGTCGAGTTCGCCGTTGTCCAGCCAGAACGCGGCGAGCTTGGAGCGCTCGACGGCGCCGACGGCCTTGATCTCGCCGGCGGCGTAGACCCGGCCGTGGCCGACGGCGAGGGCCCTGACCTCCCCGTACACCTTCGGCGCGAGGTCGGGGTCGAGGCTGGCGTCGCGGTACCCGATGCGGCCGATGTGCCTGCGCGGTTCGCCGTTGAGCTCGTCGAAGGCTCCGCCGACGATCAGGCCGGAGGGTGCGGTCGCGAGCGCGTACACCGGGCCGTCGGCGGTGGGTGCCCAGTCGAGGAGGTCGCCGGTGCGGGCGTCGACGGCGGCGAGGCCTGCTCTGCGGTACCGCTGACCGTCCACTATGGCGTGACTGAACTCACCGCCGACGTAGACGACGTCCCCGGCCCGGGCCAGCGCGTGCACCGGGGCGTTGAAGCCCACCGAGTCGTCGGGCAGGTCGGACACGACGTGCGGAGGGCTGGCCGGGCTCGCGGCGGCGGTCAGAACGAGTGCCGCTAATACCCACAAAAGGCGCATAAGCTCCTAGCTTAGGGCCAGGGCCTGCGGGGACAATGGGCGGATGCGCATCGCGGTGCTCGGCCTCGGCTTGATCGGCGGTTCCCTCTTCCGCGCCCTGCGGGCCGCGGGCCACGAGGTCACCGGCTATGACACCGACCCGCGCGTGCGTGCGCTGGCAGGTGCCGCCGGGTCCGCTGCCGCGGCCATCGATGGCACGGAGCTGACCTTTCTCTGTGTACCGCTGCCAGCGGTGCCAGCACTGCTCGCCGAGCTCGGCGGATACCCCGGGCTGCTGAGTGACGTGACCTCGGTGAAGGGGCCGATGGCGAAGCTGCTGGCGGAGGCTGGGTTCGCGCGGTTCGTCGGCGGGCACCCGATGGCGGGCAAGGAGCTGTCCGGCTTCGAGGCGAGCGATCCCGGGCTGTTCCGTGGCCAGCCGTGGGTGCTGTGCCTGGACGAGGAGACCAGTGTGGACGACTGGTGGCTGCTGGCCAGGCTGGCCGGCGAGAGCCTCGGCGCCCGGGTCATCCCGTCCACCAGCCACGAGCACGACGCGGCCGTCGCCCGGATCAGCCACGTACCGCACCTGGTGGCGAGCGCGCTGGCCGCCGGAGCGTCCGACCCGGGCGTGCTGGCGCTGGCGGCTGGGTCGTTCCGGGACGGTACGCGGGTGGCCGCCACGTCACCGGCGCTCGTGGCCGCGATGTGCGGGGGCAACGCCGAGGCTGTCCGGCCAGCCCTCGACGAGCTGATCGGCGCGCTCCTCGCTGTGCGGGACGTGCTCGACGACCCGGCGGGGCTCAGGGCGTGGCTGTCCGCTGGTAACGGAGTACGGGAAAAATGGCCATGGGCCGAGACGGCGCGGGAGATCCCGGCGGACCGCGCTGGTCTCCTCGCCGCGGGACGCCGGGGCGAATCTGTTACGTGAGCTGGGCCGCAACCGTCTAGGGTCTGAGCGCATGGGAAACGTTGATGACATCGCGAACCGGTATGTCGACGAATGGGCGCCACTCGACCCGCTGAGCGCCTCCTCGGTCGGCATCGCAGGCTTTGACGACAAGATGTCGGACCTCAGCCCGGCCGGGCTGGACGCGCTGGCCGACCTGGACCGGCGCACGCTGGCGGCTCTCGCGGCTGTGACCCCGGGCGACGAGCGCCAGCAGGTCGCCAAGGAGGCCATGCAGGAGCGGCTCGGGCTGGCCGTGGAGATGGACGAGGCCGGGCGCCGCGCGCAGATCAACGTGATCGCGAGCCAGGCGCACGAGGTCCGGATGACCTTCGACATGATGCCGACGGAGGGCGAGGAGGCCGTCCGCAACATCGCGCTGCGGATGTCGCTGGTGCCGCAGGCGCTCGCCGGGTACAAGGAGACGCTGCTGGCCGAGGCGGCCAAGGGCAACGTCGGCGCCCGCGCGCAGATGGAGAAGGTCGCCGCGCAGTGCGACGTGTGGGTCGACCCGGCCGGCGACAACTTCTACCCGGCGCTGGCCGGCCGGCTGGAGGCCTCCCCGGCGCTCCGCAAGGACCTGGAGGCCGGCGCTGCCGCCGCTGCCGCCGCGACTGCCGATTTCGGCGCGTTCCTGCGTGAGTTCGCCCCGAAGGGCCGCGAGAAGGAGGCTGTCGGGCGCGAGCAGTACCAGCTGCACTCCCGCTACTTCCTGGGCGCGGCCGTCGACCTGGACGAGACCTACGCGTGGGGCTTCGAGGAGGTCGCCCGGCTCCGGGCCGACATGGAGGCGACGGCGAAGCTGATCGTCCCCGGCGGCTCGGTCGACGCTGCCGTCGCGGCACTCGACGCCGACCCGGCGCGCAACATCGGGTCCAAGGAGGAGTTCCGCGACTGGATGCAGGGGCTCGCGGACAAGACGATCGCCGACATGCACGGCAAGCACTTCGACATTCCCGAGCCGGTACGCCGGATCGAGTGCATGCTCGCCCCGACGAGTGACGGCGGCATCTACTACACCGGCCCGAGCGAGGACTTCTCCCGGCCGGGGCGGATGTGGTGGGCGGTACCGCACGGCGTCACCACGTTCTCGACGTGGCGGGAGGTGACCACGGTGTTCCACGAGGGCGTGCCGGGGCACCACCTCCAGGTCGCGCAGACCCAGTACCGCAGCGAGCTGCTCAACCGCTGGCAGCGGCTGCTGTGCTGGAGCTCGGGTCACGGCGAGGGCTGGGCGCTGTACTCCGAGCGGCTGATGGCGGAGCTCGGCTACCTCGACGACCCGGGCGACCGGCTGGGCATGCTCGACGCCCAGCTGTTCCGGGCCGCCCGCGTGGTGGTCGACATCGGCATGCACCTCGAACTCGAGATCCCGCGCGGGGCCGGCTGGGACCAGTGGGCCGGGCAGAAGTGGACGCCGGAGATCGGGTACGAGTTCATGCGGGCCAACTGCCGGATGCCGGACGAGTTCCTCCGGTTCGAGCTCGACCGGTACCTGGGCTGGCCGGGCCAGGCCCCGTCCTACAAGGTCGGCGAGCGGATCTGGCTGCAGGCCAGGGCGGACGCGCAGGCCCGCAAGGGCGCTGACTTCAACCTGAAGGAGTTCCACCGGGCCGCGCTGGACCTCGGGGCACTGGGCCTCGACCCGCTGCGGGCAGCTCTGGCCCGGATCTGAACCGGCGGAAACGGCCGCGCACCCTTCTGGGTACGCGGCCGTTTCTGTGTTTCTCAGACGTACTTGACGATCAGGTTCGGTGCTTCGAGCTTGTTCGTGTCGAGGAAGACCAGATCGATCTCGGCGTCCGTGAAGATCATCCACGGCAGGACCAGCGGCGGGGGCGAGTCCGGCGTGAAGGTCACCGGGATGCCGAGCAGCTTCGCGTGGAACTTGCTGGCGTAGAAGTGCACGTCGCCGCTGACCCGCAGCCGCGAGGACTTCTGGTTGAGCGTCTTGCCGGTCGCCTCGTCGGGGCTGTTCATCTCGAACGGCGTCGAGGTCGACGAGCTCATCTGGAAGTACAGCGTCCTGATCGGCGCCTGGTTCAGCCTGGGCAGCTCGACCACGCCGACGTACTTCATCCCGGTCATCTCCTGCACCGAGGCCTTGATCCGCGACGGGTACCAGGAGACGGGTGGCTGGGCGGCCGCTGCGGCGACCTTGCGGTGGCAGAGCGGGCTGGTGGTGGCCGAGGGCTTGGCTGGTGCGGCGTTGGGCGCGGCCTTGACCGCCGGGTGCCCGGCTGTGTTGCCTGTGCCTTCCGGAGCGCTGTGGGAGAACGGCCACCACCACGGCTTGTCGGGGCTCGGGCTGGGTGTCGGCGAGGCCGGGGGTTGTGCCGTGGCCGGCCGGGTGGTCGCCGGGGCCGTCGGGGCCGGGACGGTCGGGACGCCCTGGCTCGGGGCCGGTACAGGGGCGGGAGCCGGGTTCGGGTTGGGGGCTGGAGCCGGAGCTGGTTGTGCGCCGGGCTGCGCCGGGGCCTGGACGCCGGGCGGGCACGGGATCGCGCCGTCGCCGGGAGCCGCGAAAGCCGGCATGTCGAGCCCGGGAGCCATCAGGCCCGCTGCGAGCAGGCTGAGCGGCAGGATCGCGCCAGCCACGATCTTGCGCGGGCTGGTGGTGCCGCCGCTGACTTCGGTGTTCGCGGTTTCGGTGCTGGCGGATTCCGGGTTACCGGCTCCGGGCCTGGCCGAGTGCCGTCCACTGTGCTCTGTGGTTTCCGAGGCCGGGGTGTGGGGCTGTAGCGGCAGGCCGGGCAGTTCCGCTGTCGCCGTCTCGTCCTTCGCCTCGGCCGGGGTGGCCGTGTCGTCGTCAGCGTCGTCGCTGGTCTTCTTCTTGCCCTTGGCGGCCTGCGCGTCGGGATTCACCGGCTCCCACGCGAAGGCCAGCGAGCCGCCGATCAGCGCCATCAGCATGCCGATGACGAAGCCGCCGAGGTTCGTGAACGGGAACGACGCGAGGCCGAGCAGGATGGCCACGATGCTGAGGAACGTCCGCTGCGCTGGCTGGAACCAGAGCAGCAGGCCGGCCAGGATCAGCACGCCGCCGATGATGAAGCCGGACAGCGCGCCGATGCCGACCCGGATGATCAGATCCATCGGCGCCCAGGGCAGCGCGATGATCTCGAACCCGGCGAGCATGGTCAGGAGGCCACCCCAGAACGGCCTGCTCTTGCGCCACGTACGCCAGGGCTCCCATTGCCACAACTTCCCTCGCACGTACGCCTCCTGGGTCTTGCCGCGAGTACTTGCCGGTGCCTGGGCGGACAGGGGACGGCGGGGCGGGGTGCCGCCCGCCCCGCCGCCTCCTGGAATCCGGATGAGTGCACGCCCGGAGTACCGGGTCATGTGTGCACGTCGGAGGGTGGAACAGGGGTGTTACAGGATGTACGGGGTGCTACCCGGTGAAGATGGGTGCTACTCCGTGAAGCAGGGGTGCACGCCGTTGAGTACCTGCAGGTGCATGCCGGTCAGCTTGAAGGTACCGGCGTTGACGCCCCACGCGACCTGCTTGACATTGGTGATCTGGGCCCTGGTGGCCTGCTGGCCGAAGCCGCCCACGGCGCCCTTGCCGGTTGGGCCGCCCTTGCTCAGGGTGCTGGCGTCCTGGCCGATCTGGATGTCGGTGAAGACCGCGTCGCCCTTGAGCTGGGTCATGTCCAGGAACAGGTTCTCGGCGATGACGTCGGCGTCCTTGCCGGCCGTGATCTTGATGGTGACCTTGCCGATCACCGGTACTTCCTGGATGACGGACTGGCACAGGTCGCGCACCTTGGCCGACTTGGCTGCCGCGATGGCGACGGCGTGCATCTTGTCCTTGTTTCCTGCACCGTTGACCTCGACGTCCACGCCGCCGTACTGGGCGAAGCCGTCGACGTCCATGGAGGATGCCGAGACCTGGAAGTCGTGACCGGACACCGCGAACGACGCGGCGATGGCGCCGTTGCTCAGCCCGGTGAACATCACGACCACAGCAGCGGTGGCCGGCACCATCGCGTAGGCGAACTTCCGCCAGCGGGTCCGGCCGACCAGGGTTTCCTTCACGAGTTTTCCTCCTCGCGATGGCGCCGCCGGCACGGCGGCAGGCTGGCGCGGTGGGGGTCGGGGGGTCTGGTGGTGATGAGGGTCACTCAACCAGTGACGACGATGCTGCCGCGATCCTCGTCACACCACAAGAGGCGGGGCTACCAGCGAGTAACACTCCCCGGTAGCCTCGCCCCGTTACCGGCCAGCGCTCGGTAATCAACCCACCCGACATTCGCCGGAAACCTGGATGAAACAACCGTGATCCAGGTCACCCACGGCGACGGAAACCCTGTTATTACGGTTTGGTAACAAACTCGGGCCGGAAGATGCCATCGAGCGAGTACGTCCGGTACTCCCGTTCACACGGCGGCCCGTCCGTGATCATGAGGCGTCGTTCATCGAGGTCCATCACTACCGAGCTGGCCGTCAGCGAGTGCAGCTCCTCCGGGTCCGACGGATTCACGTGCCTGCAGACGGAGTGCGGGAAGCCGACGTGGTCGGTGAACGCCGTGACGAGGTCCTTCTCCGACACGCTGCGATCGGCCGCGGCGTCGGCCGTGACCTGCCGGACGCGGAACTCGCGGAACAGCGTCGAGCCGCCGTAGTCGGTGACGACCCGGTCGCGCAGCGGGAGGTCGGCCGAGAAGTGGTTCGCGTGGCTGAGCAGGCCGTCCCGCGGGTACAGGCGGCCGACGGCGCCCGGGGCGAGTTCGAGGTCGAGTGCTGTGCCGCCGTGCGGACCGCCGGTGGCGATCAGCATGTTGATCGACACGCTGCGTGGTAGCGCGGTCACCGTGAGGGCGGCCGAGATCCCTTCCGGACGGTCGAGCAGGGCACGGATCAGGACGTGGTACGGCACTCCGCCCGAACGGGTGTCCCGGTCGCTGCCCAGCAGGTTGACGCACACCCCGACCCCGGCGGAGTTCAGGCCGGCCTTCGCGAGCATGCCAGCCTCAGCGAGGGTGAGGATCTCGTGACCGCGCTCGTCCTGGGTGGCGAGGAGAATCGTGTAGGGGGCCTGGGTCGGGTACCAGTCCCAGTTCTGGCCGAGCAGTGTGTGACCGCTGGCCGTGTGCTCGGGGAGGACAGCCAGGCCGGTGCACTCGGTGACCTTGTTGCCCTCCAGCATCAGCTCCGTACGGGCGTTGAGGGCGTAGATGTCACCGACAGCGATCCCGGCCGCGTCGGCGATGGCGTCGAGCGTCTCGGCGGTGCGGGGCACGAACTTCCGGGTCGTCTCCCGGAACTCCTCGCCGGCCCTGGTCACTTCGGCGGAGTCAAGGCCTGCGAGGTTGCGGAACTTGGCCCGGTAGTCCTCGAGATTGCCCGCGATGAGGGTAGCGGCCTGCGAGCCGTAACTGGCCCCGATCTCGGCCGGGGTGCCGTTGGCGACGATGAGGGGTAGTGACATACGGCCAGGCTATCCCGGCCGCCCAGCGGATTAGAGTGCGCTACATGACCGTCATCGATGACAGCGCGGGCGTGGCGCGGGGTGGTGTTCGGGGCAGGCCGCGTGGGCGGGTGCGGGCCGTTGTGCTGCTGGCCATCGCTTTCGTGTACCTGGTGGGCGTGGTGCTGCGTTACGTCCGGGGGCTGGCCGAGGCGGGGAGTCACGCCGAGCTGATCAGCGGGCTCCACGACCCGAAAGACCTTTCCCTGCCCTTTCTCGTACCGGTGGACATGGCCGCCTACGTCTACGTCCTGCTCTGCGGGTGGCTGGGCAGCCTGATCCTCATGGGTTCCTCGGCGGTACCCCTTCTCGACACGGAACGTGCGGCGCGCGGCCGGTGGTGGTACCTGCTGGTGGCTGGGGTCGCGGCCAACGCGTGCGTCGTGGCCGCCTCGGTGAGCCCGTGGGGGTGGGACATCCTCACCTGGTTCGGGGACTGAACACAGAGCACGCACACCGGGCTTGGTCAGTTGTACCGGATCCCGACCCGTAGTTCGTTGTTGGAGAAGTCAGTGTCCTGCGGGAGGACGCCGTTCGCCTTCTCAGACGGACCGGCGTGGAAGACCAGGTCGTACCGGACCTTTCCTGTCGCGCGGATCCTCAACTCGACGACCACGGTCCCCGTGCCGATCAGCTGGGATGCGTCAACTTCGTCACCGAGCTCGCTGTTTGTCTTGTAACTACGGCCGAGCTGGAACGGGCCACTGATCGTGGTCACAGTGATCGAGCCGAACGAGCCCCCAGCCCCGAAACCCACGTTGTACGGGCTGGCCTGCGGCGCGATACCGGATACCTCCATGCGGACCACACCCTCATATCCGCCGTCCTTGGGTATGAGCGTGACTTCCTTGGGACCGGCGAGCGAAATGTCGAGCTGGCCGCGCTCTGCTTCGCCCTTGTCTCCGATGAACTTGGTGACGAAGGACTGGCCTCCGACCTTCCCGGTGAGCGGCAGCGGGCCGAAGAACTGGCCCATGATGGTGACGTTGAGGTCAAGCTTGCGTTCCTGGCCGGGCGGCAGGTCGGCCACCTCGCATTCGATGAAGTCCTTGGTGCGCGTACACCCCGGGCTGGCTGTGACCTCGATCGGGGTTTCCTTGGTGAGCTGGAGTTTCATCGCGCCGGTTGGCTTCGAGCCGTTGTTCTTGAGGGTGACGGGAAGCTTCCCGCTGTAGGGGCCGGATCCCAGAATGAGCTCGACGCGGACCTTGTCGGGGGCCGTCACAGACAGACCGTCCACTGTGGTCTGCACGGTCGGCGCGGTGGAGGTCAGTGACGGGGGTGGGGTCGGGCTCGGCTTGACGACTGCGGTGGCGCTGGGCGGGGCCGCGAGGCCAGCGGTGCCGGGCGTCGGCTCTGAGCCGGGGAGCAGGTTCACTGCACCGAAGGCCGCAGCCACGATGGCGATGGGAACGACGGCTGCCGCTGCGACCACCCGGGTCCGGTGCCGCTGTTTCGCGGCCGAGACGCCGTCGAGGGTGTGGGGCGAGCGTTCGTCCAGTACGTCGTCGCGGGCGGATTCGAGCGCCGCCCGGATGTCGAAGTCCTCGTCCTTCATGCGCTTACGCCTTTCTCGTCACCGCGGAGCCTTTCGGCCAGCGCTGCGCGCCCGCGGTACAGCCACGTCTTGACGGTGCCCTCGCGAACCCGGCACGCCTCGGCGATCTCCGCCACCGGCAAGCCGGCCAGGTAGTGCAGGACCAGGGCCTTGCGGTGATTCGCCGGGATCCCGGCCATCGCGGTCATCAGGGCCACCCGTTCGGGACCCGGGCCGGCGTGCGGCTCCTCCCGGTGCAGGTGCGCGTACCGGCGGGCCGTGACCAGGCGGCGGAACCGGCTGGTGGCCAGGTTCCAGGCGACCCGGCGCACCCACGTCACCGGGTCGTCGTACCGGGAGATCCGCCCCCACCTGACCCAGGCCCGGCAGAACGCTTCCTGCACGGCGTCCTGAGCTTCCGGCAGATCGCCCAGGTACACGTAGAGCTGGGCGGAGAGTTCACGGAAGTTGGCCCGGTAGAGCTCGGCGAAGCCGTGGTCCATGCCCTCCTCCGCTTGGGTACCGTCGCGTGCGTGTGCGTGGGTCATCGTCATGGCACCTACACGCCAGGACAAGGCGGAAGGTCACAGTCCTGAGTGGAGAGGGTCTGCGGAGGGTGCCCAGGTGGCCGGATGGTGGTGTAGTGATCGCTGTTTGAGCTGGCATTGTGTCGTTTTTCGTTAGCTTTGAAGTTGTAATGGCGATCTAGGAAGAAATGTCATAGGCGCCGTCTACATTTCCGGCCATGACTGAGACGCATACACGGATGCAGACGCAGACTTCGGCGCAGCAGGTGCTGGTCGCGGATCGGCTTGAGTTCCGGCGAGAGCATCAGGTCGGAGAGCGCCGGTTTCAGGTTGTCGCCGTGTCCACCGGGGACGAACGCCTGGAGATCAGGCTGACGGGAGCAGGCCCGGGGGGCGATGAGGTTCTCCGGCTGGAGGGTGTCCTACCGCCCGGGGACCTGCCGATCGCTGCGGACCTGGTGGGGTCGGTGGGGCGCCTGTTCGGGCCGGCACAGGCGAGCGGAGTCGCGATGCCAGCCGAGCGCCGCAAGAAGAAGAGCCCCCAGGCATTCGCCCGTTGGACCGAGGCAGAGGAACTGCGGCTCGTGGCCCGGCACGCGGAGGGAGCCGGGCTGCCGGATCTGGCTCAGGAGTTCAGCCGGAGCAAGGGGGCGATCGCGGCCCGGCTGGAGCGGCTCGGCGTTATTCCGGAGGGCAGCTCGGGATACGCCCAGCGGTGGGTTAACCGGGGTGGCGGAGATCCGGGTGGTGGAGGTCAGGGTGGCGGAGGTCAGGGTGAGGGTTCTCTGGGTGACGCGGCTCAGGGTGGGGAGGGCTAAGGCGGGAAAGGTCCGGTGTGGGTGGTTGCTGGGATTCGAGGGCGGGGTGGAGGTGGGCGGGGGCTGGAGCTGAGTTCGGGCGGAAAGGGGCGGTGGGTATACGGCGGCTAGGCAGGGGCAGGTCGCCGAGCTTATGACCGGGCTGGGGCGGCGAAGGCGCCCGTTGATGGGCTGGTGGCGGGGCTTCTGGCGAACACGCGCCTGATGGGCGCCCGGATGGTTTGGGCTGTTGCGCGCTGGCCGAGTCGACACGGTCAGCGGATGCGCTGCGGATGGCAGGTTGGCACGTGAGTCACCTGGTCACCGGGGCGGGCGTCAGCCTGCGTCGTGAGTAGACGCGTGGGGCGGCGGGGCTTGGGGATGGGCGGAGGGCGGGGTGGGGGGAGGGGGAGGGGGCCCCACCCCACCAACGTGACCAGATCGGGCCAGACCAGACCAGACCAGGCCGGGTGAGGCGGGGCAAGGCAAGCGAAGCGGATCCGGAATGAGCCCGTATCACCACCACCCCAACCGGCCAGCAAACAGGCCACCACCCCACCCCTCCCCACCACCTCCTATTCCCCCACCCCATCACAGTCCTGAGTGGACATTGTCACACCGCAAGTTACTGGAAAGTTTGTTTGTATTTACCAGAACCTGAGGTAGCTTGATCAAAGGCGCGCCTGACCTGCGAAATCTCACTGTCCTTTTTGGACACGACATGCATACGGGAGTGAGAATCATGGCTCTTCTGACCGCGAAGCGTGCTGCCGCCGTGCTCGGCTCGGCAGCGCTCACCGCCACCGCCCTGCTCGCCGCCCCCGCTGCCGCCCAGGCCAACAGCCCGGTCTGCACCGCCACGTACGCCAACCTGGATCTGGCGAACCGTTCGGCGAGCTGGGGCGTGACCTGCTCCGCAGATTCCCGGATCTACGTGGACGCCCAGCTCTGGTACGACAACCAGACGTCGGTGAACCTGCCGGAGTCGGGTTCCCGGGTCGTGAAGGCCGGCGAGACGTGGACGGTGTGGACCCAGGACAACACGCACACGGGTGCGGCCTGGCACGGCGTGCTGCACATCGTGAAGGAGAACAACGGCCCGGCGACCGTCCTGGCTCACGTCTCCAAGTAGCACCAGCGAACACCGGCCATACCGGTAGTTACCCGCCGCTGGCCGGGAGGCCTCC
This sequence comes from Longispora albida DSM 44784, assembly GCF_000379825.1. Taxonomy (GTDB): domain Bacteria; phylum Actinomycetota; class Actinomycetes; order Mycobacteriales; family Micromonosporaceae; genus Longispora; species Longispora albida. The sequence continues at coordinate 165,557 of NZ_KB903813.1, read as the reverse complement.
CCTCCCGGCCAGCTCCGCGACCACCCCGCGACAGCTCCGCTTCTCAGCCTGCTTCCAGCACAGTCAGCCGAGCCCTGCCCCGTCCCGGTACCTTGGGCGGCAGCAGGGTTGCCGCCGACGATGGGAGAGGCCCGTGCACCGGGTGTTCGACACGCTCGAAGCCGTAGACGCGATCGCCACCACTCTGCACCGCCGCCAGGTCGACAAGTCCGGGCAGCCGTACATCCAGCACTGCCGGGCCGTAGCGGTGATCACCGCCGAACTCGGTGGCAGCCTCACCCAGCAGCTCGCCGCGCTCCTCCACGACTCCGTCGAGGATGTCGACGTCACCCTCGACGAGCTCGTCATGATCGGCATCCCTGCCGAGGTCGTGACGCTGGTGGACGCGCTGACGAAGCGTTCCGGGGCTGAGACGCACGAGCAGTATCTCGACCGGCTGGTCGCCGTCCCCGGCGCGGCTCTTGTCAAGCGCGCCGACGTCATGCACAACTCGAGCCCTGAGCGCCTGGCCCAGCTCGGCCCGGCCACCCAGGAGCGGCTGCGCGTCAAGTACGCCTCGGCGCTGGCCAGGCTCGACGAGTTCGCGGCCGGCGAGCAGCCCCGCTGACACCGGGGTCAGTTCTTGCGCTGCCACAGGTAGTACTTGCTGCTGTCCAGGCACGTCACCCACGCGGCGGTGGCCAGGCAGGAGTTGGCCTGCACCTTCCCCTTGCCGATCTCGGTGACCGTGAGCGAGTCCACGGCAACCTGGCTGATCGTCGTCGGGCCGACCGCATCCGTGTTGATGGCCGTGTTCGTGTTCGTGTTCGTGAACAGGATCCCGGTCTTGGCGTCGGCGCGCATCATCACCGATGTGGGGAAGGACTTCACCGGAGTACCGTCCGCCGGGTTGAGGAGTGCCGCGCCGCCGGTGTGGTTCACGCCGATCCGGCCGCCGATCGCCGCGACCCACGAGAGCGCCGGAAACGACCGGGACCAGCGCGGCCCAGTTCCGCCCTTCACGTCGTACGCGGTGAGCTGCGTGCTCCCCTTGGCGTCGGCGTCGCCGCTGAGCAGGCAGACCAGGTTCTCGCCGCAGATGTTGAGCCAGTGCGCCCGCTGGCCGGCCGGGATGCTCGCCTCCCACACCGGTTTCCGCAGGTCGGTGGTCTTGTAGGCCCGCAGCTTCTTCCCGGTACCTGGCGACGTGACGAAGATGTGGTCCCCGTACCCGAGGAACGTGTCGCTGTACGACCATCCGGCCTCGGATGGTGAGGGCGTGAACGTGCCATCCCCCACGTTGATCAGGCGAGCGCCGGTCGCCTTGTCGAGCATCAGCAGCTGCTGGCGTTCGTGGGCTGGCTGCTGCGTGTACGACTGGTCCAGCTGTAGCGGCCGTCCTTCCTCCGCCCAGGTGGTGACCGCGTACAGCCGGATGATGTTGGGTGTCCACGGCAGGCTCCACAGTTGCGCGTTGTTCGCTGTGGAGCTGCCGGTGATGTTCTGCTGGCGGATCAGGACCACCCGGTCCTTGGCCAGGCGCGGCGTGTCGGCCTCCTTACCGATCTTTTCCGCGTACCTGGTGGGCTGCCCGTTCTCCGCGGCGAAGTGCACCAGCGGCCCGTCCGTCGCGCGGGCCAGCACACCGGTCGGCCCCGCTACCAGCTCCTGCGCCGCGGTACCGCCCCCGACGCGCTTGGTCCACTTCTCTTTCCTGGTACGCAGGTCGATCGCGCTGACCTCGACATCGCTGGCGACCGGGCTGGCCAGGTACAGGATGTCCCCGTACGTGGCGAGCCTCGTGGCCTTGCCGCCGGCGCCCTTGAGCGGCGCCTCCGCTGCCAGCTCGAACGCGATTGTCGCCGATCCGGCGGAGTCGCCCTGGTCCTTGGCCTTGTCCCGGTTGAGCCACCAGGCTCCGGCTGCCACCAGTGCGAGGACGAGCAGCCCGGCGAGCACCGGGTACGCCACGCGCCCTTTCCGCTTCCTCGGCCCCGGTACGGGAAGGGCTGGCGGTCCCGTGACGGGTGGAGTCCACTGTGGATGTCCGGACTGCTGAGCCGGTACACCATAAAGAGTTCCCGTGGCATGCCCACCGCCCGGAACCTGCTGAGCCGGCGGGACTGAAGAAACCGGCGGAGCTGAGGTCTGCGCCCCAGCCACCACGGGCACAGTCACCGAAGACGCCGGAGCGCCAGTACCAAGGACTTCCGGACTCACTGGCGGCGCAAACCCGCGAACCTCAGTACCAGAAACCGGCGCGCCGCCTCCCGAGGGCAGAGGCACCGTCCCACCAGTGACAGGACCCGGAACCGGAACCGGCGCGACAGCCAACGGCGGTTCGACCGGCCAGATCGGCAGCTCCCGGTCGGTTTCCCGCTCCTCGGCTGCCGGCGCGGCGCCCAGTACGGGCACCGGGCTCCGGTCCCCGCTCGGCGCGCCGCCCATCAGCGCGCCTTCCGCCACAGGGAATTCTGGCTGTTCGAGGACGGTCGGCGCGACGCCGAGGCGGGTGTGCAGGAGCCGGGCGACGACCGGCATGCGGCTCGCCCCGCCCACGAGGAAGATCGTGATCCGGTCGCGCGGGATGCGGCTCGCCGCGAGTACTTCTTCGGCGGCGGCGACGGCCGGCAGCAGCAGCGGCGTGGCGAGCTGTTCGAGTTCGTCCCTGGTCAGGTGGACGGCACCGGGGATGCTCGGGATTGGCAGGGGTGCGCTGGTGGTCCGCGACAGCATCTCCTTCGCGCCGCGGACGTCTTCCCAGAGGAACCGGCGGTTGCGCCTGTCCGTCTCGTTCTGCGGGCCGATGAGGCGTTTCCACTCCTCCGGGTGGGCCGGGCTCAGCAGCCGTCCGAGGTGTTCGATGATCGCGTGGTCGATGTCGACGCCGCCGACATCGGCGACGCCGCCCGAGCCCAGCACGGTGAGGCCGGTACCGTCGCCATCCGCGCCGATCACCGCGACGTCCACTGTGCCGCCGCCGACGTCGAAGACGGCGACAGCTCCGCCGGGCGGCACGGGCTGGCGGAGGACGGAGGTGAAGTACCGGGCGGCGGCGATCGGTTCCGGTACGAGCTGGGGGTGGTGCCATCCGGCCTGGGCGGCGGCTGCGACGAGGACGTCGCGGCGGGGCCGGCCCCAGGCTGCCGGGTAGGTGAGGACGGCTTCGGGGAGCGTTCCGGCTGCTTCGCGCGCGGTGGCCGCGACTTTCTTCAGGATCGCCGCGAGCAGGTCGACGACGGGGATGGGCTGGTCGCCGAGGAGGACGGTCCGCTGGTCGATGAGCCGCTTGGGGTTGGGTTCGAACTGGGCTGGTTCGAGGGCTGCGAGCCGGAGCGCGTCGCGGCCCACGTGCAGCACGCCACTGTTGTCACGGAAGATGGCCGAGGGCAGCAGCGGGCCGCCGTCGAACAGCAGGTTGCGGGTGCGCCCATCTGGCCAGCGGAGCACTGCGACAGTGTTGGAGGTACCCAGATCGATCCCGATGCGCACGGCTTGTCAATCTACGCGACAAGCCCGCCACCTGCGTACGGTCATTCGGTCGGGTTTCGGCCCTTTAACAAACCATGACAACCGTGGAGCGGGTCAGCCGCGGAGCCGGTTGGGGTCGACCTCGCGGCCGGGGTGCCTGGCCAGGTACTCGGTTTCCAGCTCGGCGGTGCGGCGCAGGTGGTGGTCGAGTGCTGCCGCTGATCCGTGCCGGAGGGTGTCCAGCCGGGTCCGGTGCAGGCTCTCCAGTTCGCGGATCACGTCGTCCTCACTCAGCTCGGCCGGGTCGATGCCCAGCTGTTCGGCATATTCGTCCACTGTCACCACATCCTTGTCTTCTGCTGCTCACAGTTCGGGTAGCTGCTGGTCATGGCGTTGTACCGGCCGGAACAGGTCCCCGGCGGCCTCGACGCGCCCCGGCATGGTCCGGATCGTGAAGAGCCCGGGGTCGAGGTGCGGGTCGTCGAGTTCGGCCCACGTGATCGGCGCCGACACGGTCACACCGGTCACGGCTCGCGGGCTGTACGGGGCGACGAGCGTCTTGTGCTGGGCGTTCTGCGTGTAGTCCAGCCTGGCGCGGCCTGCCCGGTCCTCGCGCTGCCACTGCCAGCTCACCAGTTCGGGTACGACAGCGCCGACGGCTGTGGACAGCTGGGCCACCCATGCTCTGACCTCGTCGAATGTCGGCCCGGGCGCGATCGGTACCCAGATCTGGATGCCTCGGCGGCCGGTGGTCTTCGCGCAGGCGCTCAGGCCCAGGTGCTCCAGGGCTGTCCGGTGGAGGCGGGCGAGGACGAGCACGTCCTCCCATGACGTGCCCTCCCCCGGATCAAGATCTATCAGCGCGTACCCCGGCAGGTCCGGCGCGCCGGTCGCCGAGGTCCACGCGTGCCACTCCACTCCGCCGTTGTTCACGGCCCAGAGGAGGGCGGCGGGTTCGCTGATCACGAGGGAGGTTCCGCCGTCGGGGCTGGCCCAGCGCTCCAGCCAGCCGGGGGCGTGGGCGGGCAGGTGGCGTTGCCAGAAGCCGGGGGTGGCCTCACCGTCCGGGTACCGGTGGAGGTTGATCGCCCGGCCGGTGAGGTACGGCAGCACGACCGGCGCGATCCTCGCCGCGTACTCCAGCAGTTCCCGCTTCGTGACAGCCGGCTCTGACCCCGATCCGCTGAACAGGACCTTGTCGAGGTTGGTCACCGCCACCTCGCGGCCGAACGCCTCCCACCGGCCGGCCCCGCCGAGCTGCCCGAGCGCGTCCAGCGCCTCGCCCACCGGCCCCCGGTTGGACTGCCATACCCGTTCGGGGTGCGCCTTGACCTCCTCGTTGGTCCGTCCCGACAGGACGGATGCCGGATGGTCCTCCGGGTCCCAGCCCTCCACGGCCTGCTCGTCGTGCTTGTGGAACAGCAGCCACTGCTCCTTCTTCGCGGCTTCTTTCTTCGTCAGTACCAGGACGAAGCGCCCTTTCAGCTTCTCGCCGGCCAGGTCGAGGTGCAGGGTGCCCGCCTCCAGCTCTCGCGCCGGGTCGGCGTCTGCCGGGTACGGCTGCCACGTGCCCGCGTCCCACACGATCACGTCGCCGCCGCCGTACTGCCCGGCCGGGATGACGCCCTCGAAGTCGTAGTACGACAGCGGGTGGTCCTCGACGTGGATGGCTGCCCGCCGCACGCCGGGGTCGAGCGTCGGCCCTTTCGGCACGGCCCAGCTCACGAGCACTCCGTCGATCTCCAGCCGGAAGTCGTAGTGGAGTGCGCGCGCCCGGTGCCGCTGCACCACGAACCTCCGCCCCGTTCCCGAGGGGCCGCCGCCCGCCGCCGGTTCCGGGGTACGGGTGAAGTCCCGGCGGCTCTGGTACTCCGCCAGGCCGGAACTTTGCGCCTTCGCAGCCCGCTTCATCCCTTTCGGCTCCGTCCCGGAGACTCACCTCCCATCACACATCAATGACCACTCCGCCCGGACTCGAAACACCGAACGCCGGCCCGGCCCCGGAAGCGCCCCAGGAAAACAGCACAGAACCGGACACAGAACGGCCGCCCGGGCCTTCGGGGCATCCGGGCGGCCGTTCCGTCACTCAGTGATCGAGAAGTCCTCAGTCAGGCATCGCGCCTGTTCTTCCAGGTGGACGAAGTGGCCGGCGTCGGGGAAGACCTCGGCCCGCCCGTCGCGTACCGCGCCGAACGCCGCCAGCTCCGCCTCCCCCGCGACCGGGTCCCGGCCGCCGAGGATCAGCAGCGCGGGTTGCGTGAGCGCACCCAGCGACGGGAGCAGCGACTCGTGCAGTCCGGAGTCCTTCGCGATCGCGGCACCGTGCTCGCCGCAGCGCGCCCACAGCTCCGCCGGGAACGGTGCCGAGGCGACACAGTCAGCCATCCTCCTGGCTGCCTCGGGGGCGCGGACGTAGAGCTCGTTCCGCCTGGTCCCCAGCCTGCCAAGAATCTCCACTGTGGCGTCCCAGGCCGCGAGGCCCGAAGCTCCGGCGAGGGCGTCCACGCGGGCCGCGGCGCGCAGCCGGCCGGCTGATCCGGCGACGTCCCAGCCCGGCGACTCGAAGACGACCCGGTCCACGCGTCCGGGCAGGCCAGCGCGTATCGCAGCGCCACCCGCCCGCCATGCGAATGCCCCAGCACCGACCAGCTCCGCACCCCGAGGGCCTGCCGCACGGTCTCCAGGTCGCGCACCAGATCGGCCTCGGACAGCGGCCCGCCGGGCGGGAGCGGGGCCGGCCTCAGCACGCCACGCTGGTCCAGCGCGATCAGCCGCACCGACCGCGCGAGGTACCCGGCCTGGTACTCCGTGAACTCGTAACAGCTCGCCCCTGGTCCACTGTGGACGAACAGCAGGACCGGCGCGTCATGCGGGCCGTGGTCCTCGACGTGGAAAGCTCCGTGCCCGGTCTCCAGCCACGTCGCAGCAAGCTAACCGTTCCCCGGCCCCGGTACCAGCCCCGCCTCGTAGGCGATGATCGCGGCCTGCACGCGGTTCCGGGCTTCGAGCCGCCCCATGATCGTGGTCATGTACGCCTTCACCGTGCCCTCGGCCAGGTGCAGCTGACGGCCGATGGCCGCGTTGGACAACCCGGCCCCGACCAGCGCCAGTACGTCCTTCTCCCGGGGCGTGAGCGAGGCCGAGCGTTCGCGGGCCGTGGCTGTCCGGGCCAGCCGGGCGCCACCGAGCTCGGTGATGACGCGGTGCGCGATGCGCGGCGACAGGTACGCTCCGCCCTCGGCGACGGCCCGCACTCCGGCGATCAGCTCGCGCGGGTCGCCGGCCTTGAGGAGGAAGCCGGCCGCGCCAGCCGCCAGCGCCCGCGCCACGTAGTCGTCTTCTCCGAACGTCGTCAGCATCACGACGGCCGTCTCCGGTAGCGTGCGCCGGATCTCCGCTGCGGCGGCCAGGCCGTCGAGCTTCGGCATCCGCACGTCTAGTACCGCGACGCCGGGCCGGTGCGCGAGGGCCAGGTCGATCGCCTCGCGCCCGTCGCCGGCCTCGGCGGCTACCTCGATGCCGGGGTCGGTGGTGAGGATCGCCCGCACTCCGGCGCGGATCATCAGCTCGTCGTCGGCCAGCAGTACCCGGATCATCGTTCCTCCAGCATCGGGGGCGGCGGGGCGCAGCAGATCATGAGATCGCGGCCACCTGAAACTCCGCAGCGACCTCGAACCCGCCGTCCGGTAGCGGACCCGCACGGAACGTGCCACCCGCGAGGCGTACTCGCTCCGCCAGCCCGGCCAGGCCCTGCCCCGGACCGCCAGCCCCGGAGGCCGCGGCTCGGGGCCGTCCATTCCGGACAGTGACACCGCCGGCGGCCAGCTGGACGGTGATCGGCGCGCCGGGCGCGTGTTTCACCGCGTTCGTGATGGCTTCCTGGACCACCCGGTACACCGTGCGGTCAGTGGTGGTGGCGTCAGGTGGGGACAGCGTCACAGGTACACCGGAAGACTGGGCGCGGGCGACGAGATCCCGGACCGGCTCCCCTGCCGGGACCAGCGGCGCACGCTGCTCTTCCTCCCGCATCAGCCCCAGGATCTCGCGGAGCTGCTCCGTGGCGCTGACCGCGTTGACGCGCAGCGCCGTGACCGCCTCGCGGTGCCGTCCGGGGAGGTCCGGGGCGAGTTCGAGCGCGCCGGCCTGGAGGGCGACGAGGCTCAGGCCGTGGCCGAGCGAGTCGTGCATGTCGCTGGCGATGCGGTGGCGTTCGAGGAGGCGGGCCTGCTCGGCGCGCTGGACGGCCGCCGCGAGCAGAGCGGCGTTCTGCCTGCGGTAACGGCCGATCGCCCAGGGGCAGAGCAGCGTGACCGCCAGCCCGATCAGGCCGTCGGCCACGCTCCACGGCTCCCGCGTCCACACCGGGACACTGACCGCGCCCGCCAGGCCGGCGAGCCACAGCGGGGCCAGGGCTGGCAGCCAGCGCCCGGCCAGATAGGCGGGCACCGCCAGGAGCGCGGCCAGGAACACCCGGGCCGGGGGCACGGACGCCCCGAGAGCCACCGAGTTCCAGACGATCACCGGAGCGAGGGCCGCCAGGGCATGTCCGAGGGCCGCGCGGAGGGATCGTGCCTGCGTCATCACGGCAAGGCTACCCGCAGCCGCACAATCCTGATCATGGCCGTGACCAGCCCAGCTGCCGCCGCCACGCTCAGCAGGACCAGCAGGGCCGGCGAGGCGTAGGCGACCTGCCCCAGCGTCACCGTCCTGCCACCCATCAAAAACTCGATCATGGGGATGTACCCGGCCAGCAACGCGACCGGCACCAGCACCCCCGCGATCCGCAGCCCCGCCCGCCACCGGGGAGCACCCGCGCGCTTCTGCGCCCACCGGCGGGACCGGCGGAAACCGAGCACACCGAGGACGGCAGCCAGCCCGGTCAGCGCGGCGAGCACAGCGTCCACAATGGGCAGCACCGCGCCCGGCTCACCCGGCGAGCGGCCCTCGGACAGGGCGATCAGGCCATCCACGATCGGGTACGCGTCGTCGGTGATGCCAGCGCTGTTCGACAGCACTGCGAACCCGTAGCCAGAACCGGGAACCAGCGTCATCGAACCGGTGGCCGTGAACAGATTCCCGCCGTGGTCGATCCGGAGTTTGCCGTTCTCGGTACGGCGCGCCCAGCCCATGCCGTACTCACCACCTTCGGGCGGGGTGTGCATCGCGGTCCTCGCTGCCGGGCTGAGCACCCCGGCTCCGTCCTGCTGAGTAGCCAGCCACCGGCCCATGTCACCGGCGTTGCTCACCATCCGGCCAGCCCCGAGGCCGAAGGCGTCCAGCTCCGCCCTGGGTACCCAGACGCCGAACACGTCGATGTGCCCGCGCGGCAGGTCGCCCGTCGCCGCAGTGCCCGTCATGCCGAGCGGCTGGAGGATGGCCCGGTCGAGGTACACGGGGAACGGCTCACCACTGGCCACCTCGACCAGGCGGGCGGCGAGGACGTAGTTCGGGTTCGAGTACTCGTAGCGCGTACCCGGATCGGCCCTGAGCCGCCCGTTCCGCAGCGCCGCGACAGCCTCCGGGAGCGAACCCGAACCCGTCACGGCCGGAATGTCCACTGTGGTGTCGGAGATGCCCGACCGCTGGTTGAGGAGCTGGCGGACGGTGATCCGCCCCGCGCGCCCGTCGGCCATCCGGAACTCCGGTACCTGCGCGGCCACCGGCTCGTCGAGGCGGATCCTGCCGTCATCGGCCAGCCGGAGCACAGCGGCAGCCGTGAACGACTTGCTCAGCGAGGCCAGCGACACCGGCGACGAGGCGGTCATCGGCGCGCCTTCCGCGTCCCGCCCGTACCCGGCGGCGTGCAGCACCCGGCCGTCCCTCACCACGGCCACCGCGACGCCCGGCAGGCCGGTCTCGTTCACGTACCTGGAGACGTACTCGTCGATCGCGGCCGGGGTCATGGCCGGTGCCGTGCCGGTCTCCGCCAGCGCCGCCCCCGGCGCCAGGGTCACGGCGACCATCGCGCCCGCTGCGCCCGCCAGGGCCATCCTCTTGATCATCATGCCGGTAACCGTAGAAATTTCCGCAGGTCAGGACAGTGCACGAAGGGCGGGAGCCGATACCGACTTTCGTCAGTGGTTCCGCCACGGCCGGCCACCGGGCGGGGTTACGCTGCGGTCATGGATCCCCGGGTGACGGGCTGGATCGACGGGTACGTCCGGGCATGGAACAGCAACCGGGCCGAGGACATCGGCGTGCTGTTCACCGAGGACGCCCGCTACTTCACCGCGCCGTACGCCGAGCCGTGGACCGGCCGCGCCGACATCGTCCGCCAGTGGCTGGAGAACGCCGACGAGCCCGGCGACACCGAGTTCAGCTGGGACCTGCTCAGCCTGTCGCACGGGCTGGCGGTGGTGCAGGGCCACACGGTGTACAAGGCCGAACGGCGCGAGTACCGCAACCTGTGGCTGATCCGGCTCGACGCGCAGGGCCAGTGCGAGGAGTTCACCGAGTGGTACATGCGCGTTCCTGGCTGATCGCCCCCGGGAGGTGATCCCTGCCCTGGCCATACACTCGCTGACGTGAATGGTTTCCGGCTCACCATCGACTATGGAACGTCCAACACGGTCGCCATGCTGCGCTGGCCGGACGGCCGGACCCGGCCGCTGTTGTTCGACTCCTCGCCGCTGCTGCCGTCGGCGGTGTTCGCGGCCCCCGACGCCCGGCTGCTGATCGGCCGGGACGCGGAGCGGGCCGGGCGGGCCGAGCCGGCCAGGTACGAGCCGAATCCCAAACGGCACATCATCGACGGCGGCGTGCTGCTCGGCGAGCACTCGCTGCCCGCAGGCATGCTCATCGCCGCCACGCTGCGGGCCGTCGCGCAGGAGGCGACGCGGGTGGCCGGAGTCATGCCCGGCGACGTCGCCATCACGTACCCGGCGACGTGGGCCGCCGTCCGCCGCAGCGTCCTCGCCGACGCAGCCCGGGCCGCAGGCCTGCCAGCGCCCCGCCTCGTCCCCGAACCCGTGGCAGCCGCGGCGTACTTCGCGACGGCCCTCGGTCACCGGGTCGGCCCCGGGCAGATCGTCGTGGTCTACGACCTCGGCGGCGGCACGCTGGACGTCAGCGCGGTACGGCGCACGGCGGACGGCTTCGAGGTCGTGGCTGTCGAGGGCATGCCGGACTTCGGCGGCGTGGACCTGGACGCGATCGTCGTCGGGCTCGTCGGCCGGACCGTCGAGGACCGCACCGTCGACCCGTCGCTGTGGGCGCGGATCGCCACACCGTCCATTGCGGACGATCACCGGCTCGCCCGGCAGCTGTGGGACGACGCCCGGGCAGCCAAGGAGACGTTGTCACGCCAGCCCAACGCCTCCCTTCAGGTACTCGGCCTCGATCTCCAGGTCGGGCAGGAGGAGTTCGCGGCGGCGGCCCGCGTACCGCTCAGCCGCGCGGCCGAGCTGACCGCCAGCGTGCTCCGCCGTTTCGACCCATCGACGGTGGCCGGGTTGTTCCTGGTCGGAGGCTCGACCCGGGTACCGCTCGTGGCGACGACCCTGCACCAGGCGACCGGGATCGCGCCCACCGTCCTCGAACAGCCCGAGCTGGTCGTCGCCGAGGGAGCCCTGCACGCGACGGCGCCCCTCGTGCCTGTGCAACCGTCCACTATGGCTGGACCGCCGCCCGGAGCCGTGACCAAGCCCCGCAGCGGACGGAAGATCGCGGCGATCGTCGCGGCCGGGGCGCTGGCCTTCGCAGTACTCGTCGCGGGCGGGATCTACCTCGTGGCGAGCCAGCGCTCCCCCGGCGGCACCCACGCTGACAACAAAGGCGGCGACGGCAGTACTCCCGGGCCGCTGCCGTCGGCCACGGGCGCGCAGCAGCCCTCCGGGCCGAGGTACGGGTACAACGTCGACCTGTGCGCTGTGACCGACTGGTCGCTGGTCAAGGACTTCGGCGGCGAGCCACGGCAGCAGTACCCGACCAAGCCCACGGACATCGGCACCTACGGCGGCGTGACCTCCTGCACGGCCTCGCTGACCCAGCCGGGCTCGCTCACGCAGTACACGAGTTTCAGCGTCACCGCGACGGCGCACCAGTACGCGGCCAACGCCAAGGGCACCTGCTCCGCCACGACCGCGCAGCCGGCCACCGAGAAGGGCACGATTCCCGGCGTCGGGACGGAGGCCGTCTACAACTACACCCCTGACACCTCGGGGACGTCGCCGTTGCCGGGCGGGTCGGCCGGGCGGTACGTGATGAGCAGTTTCACCATGTGCACCTACAGCGGCAACCTGGCGCTGTCCATCATCGTGATCAGTTACGAGCGCCCGAGCAGCCAGTTCAAGGAAGCGGCCGCCAAGCTGGCCAAGCAGATCTTCACGGTCATGCCCAAGGCCTGAGAGGTCCTAACTCAATGACTGGCGGCGGCGCGTGTTGCACGCGGCTGCCCTGCCGTCGATAGTGGAGAGAGTTTCTCCGGTGGCCTTTCCCATGCGCATGCGCAAACGCCACCGTGGCCACGGGCAGACCGGATGTGAACAGTGTGGACTTTGCTGGGCGTCATCGATGACTCATGTGAGGTTCTGGCGTCGGCCGCAGGCGAGGCCTGGTGACCACGCCACGTCGCGCATCCCCCGCCAGCAGCCCCGGGGCTTCGCCGTCGCGCGCGGCACTGCTGACCCGTGTCGCGCTGCTGACGCTGTCCGCGGTCCTGGTGGGCGCGGGGCTGGCCTATCCGCTGACCTCCGGGCCGGTCACGCATGCCGCAGGCCGGGCGGCGCGGTCGCCTTCACCGGAGTCGGCTCACGGCTCGGCGTCCTGCGTGGCCGGCGGGTGGGATTGCTCCTGGTCACCCCGGTTCGCTGCCGCCAGCGCTCTCGTCGGCCCGGCCCCCGGAAACCCTGCATTCATCCTGTACGACCGCAGGACCGGCGCCCGGCACACCGCAGGCCCGGCGGGCCGGGTGAGCTGGACGGGCTCGACCAGCAAGCTCGCCCTCGTCACCTACGCGCTCGAAGAGGCGAGGTCGGGCGCCCAGCCGCTGACAGCGGACATCCGTGACGACCTTGGGCTGATGCTGCACGTGTCGGATGACGAGGCGGCCACCCGGGTCTGGGAGCACTACGGCGCCGATGACCTGACCGAGGTGTTCCGCGACCGGTACGGCATGACGGGCCTGGAGATGGCAGGCACCAACAACGACTGGGGTGCGCTCGCCTGCCGCCCCGCCGACCTGGTCGCCCTGATGACCCACGTCCTGGACCGGCTGCACCCCGAGGACCGGGCCTGGGTGGTGGCCGCGATGCGCTCGGTCGGCGATGTCCAGCGGTGGGGGGTGTGGGGCGCGGGCCCCGCCCAGCGGCCGGGCGTCAAGAACGGCTGGCTGGACGCGGGGGACGACGTCTCCGGCTGGAACACGATCACCGTCGGATTCTTCGGCCCGGGCGAGCGCTACGTCCTCGCCGCGATGTACCCGATGCCAGCCGAGCCGGGCAGCATCGCCGCCGGCGGCCAGCTGCTCACCGACCTGGCCGCCATCCTGGCGGGACAGCCCACCCCGGCTCCGGCCACCTTCCCCGACGAGTGACTCCGCGCCCGGCAGGATGCCGTTGACCGGCTATTGACCGGCTGTCTACCGGGATCTCCGAGGCTGATCACACACCACGCCCGATCCACAACGGATCGGCGTGAGGCGTGCGATCAACTGGCGCGATCACAGAGGGGACGGCCATGGCTGCGTTGCTCCACTGCACGGACGGCTGGGAGCAGGTCTTCGCCGGCGCCGGGATTGCTGGGAGTGCTGGGACTACCGAAATTGCCGGTATTTCAGGTGGCTCCGCGTGGTGGGCGGGGCCTGCGGCCCGCAGGCGTGGCCGGCACTGCTCCAGGATCACGGAACGTAGTCGGCACATACGCGGAGTACATGGTGGACTGTCGGCTTCGCGGCTTCGGGCCGGCTGATCATCCAGTCAGGAAAGAAACCTGTTTACACTGCCCAGGTTGCCGTGGGGGCGGCAGTCCTGTCCACCGGGCAGGACCAAGGGCCCAGTCTCGTGGCCCTGAGGGGGGCGGCAGTGTCATCGCAGGACAAAGCAGGTTTACGGTTCGCCGTGCTCGGCCCGGTGCGCGCCTGGCACGACGGGCACGAGCTGGATCTCGGCTCCCCGCAGCAGCGCGCGGTGCTCGCCGCGCTGCTGCTGCGAGGCGGCCGGCTGGCCACCGCCGAGGAACTGATCGACGGCCTGTGGGGCGAGGAGCCACCACTCAGAGCGATCGGCACGATCCGGACGTACGTCTCCCGGCTGCGCCAGGTGCTCGGTGACGCGCTCCAGACCGGCAGCCGTGGTTACCTGCTCCGCCGCCCGCCCGGCAGCCTCGACCTGGAGGCGGCGGAGCACGCGGTCGCGCACGCCGCCGGTCTCACCGACCAGCAGGCGGCGTCGGCCTCGCTCCGCCAGGCCCTCGACGCCTGGCACGGCGAGCCGCTCGCCGGGCTGCCAGGCCCGTACGCCGCAGCCCAGCGCAACCGGCTGGCCGAGCTGCGGCTCAGCATCCTCGACACCCGGCTCGACCTGGACCTGAGGCTCGGCCGGGCCGGGCAGGTCGCCGGGGAACTGGCCGCGCTGGCCGCCGCGCACCCGCTCCGGGAACGGTTCCGCGAGCTGCACATGACAGCGCTGCACCAGGCTGGCCGGGCCGCCGAAGCGTTGCAGGTCTACGCGGAGGTCAGGGAACTGCTGGCCGACGAGCTGGGTGCCGACCCGGGCCCGGCTCTCCAGGAGGTCCACCGGCAGATCCTCACGGGCGAACTGCCGGTTCCTGCGCAGCACCGCGTACCGCAGCCGGCCCAGCTGCCCGCCGACCTCCCGGACTTCACCGGCCGGGCGGGGCTGACAGCCGAACTGGCCGGCCTGCTGACCGGTACCGCTGGGCACAGGAAGGGCCTGCCGGTCGTGGCGCTGTCGGGGCCGGGCGGGTCCGGCAAGACCGCCCTCGCCGTTCACCTCGCTCATCTCGTACGCGACGACTTCGCCGGCGGCCAGCTCTACGTCGACCTGCTCGGCATGGCGGCGGAGCCGCTGGACCCGGCCGAGGTGCTGACCAGGTTCCTGCGCGCCCTCGGCGTACCGGCGGAGGCGATCCCGGACCAGCCGGCCGACCGCGCCGCGCTGTACCGCTCCACTGTGGCCGGACACCGCATCCTCGTCGTCCTCGACAACGCCGCCGACCTCGCGCAGGTCACACCGCTGCTGCCGGGCACGCCCGAGTGCGCGGTACTCGTCACGGCACGCCACCGGCTGCCCGGCCTGCCCGCGCACGCCGCCGACCTGGACCTGCTGACCCTGGACGAGTCGCGTGACCTGCTCCGGGCCGTGATCGGTACAGCCAGGGCCGACGCGGAACCCGAAGCCACCACCGAACTCGTCGAGCTGTGCGGACGCCTGCCGCTCGCGCTGCGCATCGTCGCAGCCCGGCTCGCCACCCGGCCAGCGTGGCGGCTGGAAGCGATGGCCGGCCGGCTCCGCGACGAACGGAGCAGGCTCGACGTGCTGCGGGTCGGGGACCTGGCCGTGGAGGCCTCGATCCGGCTCGGGTACGCGCAGCTGGAGCCGGAGGCCGCCCGCGCCTTCCGGCTGCTGGCCACCCCGGACGCCGCCGACATCTCCGCACGGGCCGCGGCTGCGGTGCTCGGCCTCGACCCCGGCCAGGCCGAAGCCATCGCCGAGGAACTGGTCGACGCGAGCCTGCTGGCTTCGGCGCATCCCGGCAGGTACCAGTACCACGACCTGGTCCGCGCCACCGCCCGCCGGGCGAGCGAGGCACTCGACGGGGCCGGCGAACGGGAGACGGCACTCCACCGGCTGCTCGACCACCAGCTCGCCTCCGTCAAGAACCTGCTCCAGGCGGCGATCCCCGCCACGAGCCCGCTGATCGGCCAGCTCGCGGCGACCAGTCAGCCCGGAGACCCGATCGGCGACCGGGGAGCTGCGCGCGAGTGGCTGGCCACGGAGTACGACGGGCTGCTGGCCACCTGCCGGCAGCAGCCGGGCGCGCTCGCCGCCGACCTGCTCTTCGGCCTGATCGACACCCTGCACTGGCAGCCGGGCTGGTCACAGGCCGAGCAGGTCGCGCGGCAGGTCGCGGCGGAGACGGCGAAGGCCGGGCTGCCGATCGCCGAGGCGCGGGCCAGGTACGCGGCGTGGACGCTGCTCGCCGGGCGCGGCCGGGTCGCGGAGGCCGACACCGAGCTGACCGGCCTCGGCGGGCTGACCGGCCTGCGTGAGCTGTGCCGGGAGGCCGGCGACCCGGTCAGCCTCGCCAGGGCCAGCAAGTCCGCCGGCACCCTCGCCTGGACCATGAACCGGCCGGCCGAGGCAGCCGATCTGTGCGCCGAGGCGCAACGGCTCTTCCAGGACATCGGGTACCTGACCGGCGAGGCCGACGCGCTCGCCAACCAGGCACTGGCGCTCGGCGAACTCGGCAGGTACCCGGAGGCGCTCGCCGCCGGCCGCCGGGCCAGGGACCTGCACCGCGAGGCGGGTGGCGTGGAGGGCGAGGGTCACGCGCTGCACGTGCTCGGCCGGGTCGCCCGGCAGTCGGGAGACCTGGAGCTCGCCATCGGGTACCACAAAGAAAGCCTGGCCATCTATCGCGCCGAGGGTTACCACGGACGTGGGATGGGCTGGATGCTGATCCGCCTCGCAGAGGCGCATGTGGACGCCCGCCAGTCGGAGGAGGCGCTGGCCTGCGCCGAGGAAGCCGCCCAGATCCTCGGCCTGGTCGGCGACGAGGCCGGGCTGGGCCAGGCCCTCGGCGTGACCGGCACGGCCTACGCCATCACCGGCGAGCCGGACCTCGCGGCCAGCTACTGGCGCGACGGCCACGACCTGCTCCGCCGGGCCGGCCACCCGGCGGCGGCCCACCTGGCAGCACTCCTGGACGCCCCTGCGGCCTGTTGACCTTCGTTGACGTTTTGTTGACCGGCGCTCCATAGCCTGAGCAGGCACTTTCCGGCACGGCTTCCGTGCACGGAGACCAGCGGAACGCAGAAGGCGAGCGAGGCGATGACCGAGACCACCGACCTGACCGAGGACGAGTTCGAGACCCTCGACGAGACCGAGGAGCAGGCCGAACCCACCGCGCCGTCCGTGCAGGCGGCCGCCGACGGCCCGAAGCCACTCAGCATCGACAACGGCTGGTAGACCACCGGCACGCACGCCCCGCCCAGCTTCCCCGCGGGCGGGGCGCCGCCGTCTGTCTACTTCTGGCGGAAGTACGCGCGAGCCGGCGGCAGGAGAAGCAGGACGATCACGGTCACACTGATCACCGGGGTGAGTGCCAGCCGGCCATCCGTGAGCGCCTGGAGCCACGAGAGGTACACGGCGTAGGTACTTCGCCTGCCCGAGCTGGCTGGCCAGCACGAACACGTCGAGCAGCAGGAACAGCGGCTGGAGGATCAGCGTCGTGATCCGCCCGGCCCGCCGCCCGGCCAGGTTCAGCCAGCCGAGCAGCGCCACGACGAGCGCCGTACCGACCGCACGATCATGGCCACGCCGCTCTCGTCGAACCGGATGGCCTTGTCAGCCAGCAGCGAGCCGGAGAAGCCCTGCCTGGCCAGCTCGGCCTCCGCTGCGGCCTGCACGTCGGCCCCGTAGACCATCCCGGCCACCGGAGCGATCAGGAACGCGCAAGCGAAGAGAAACTGGAGCACGCCAGCCAGGGTGACGCTGCGGGGGCGGGAGATCTTCGTCGTCGAGTTGATGCCGGAAGGCTCGCCGACCCCGCTGACACCACATGTCAGTACGTGTTTACTGCTGCCGTTCCCGTTCCTTGAGCTCCCGCTGCTCGCGCTGCACCTCGGCGAACGTCTCGCGCTCACGGACCAGCCAGGCCGGCGGGTCGGCGATCAGGGCCGCGATCTGCTCGGTCGTGAGCGGCTCCGTGATACCGCCGCGCGCCAGCCCGCTGTTCGACACGCGCAGCCGGGCGGCGACGACGTGCCGGGGGTGCGGGCCGTTCTTGCGCAGCTCGGCGAGCCACGGCGGCGGGTTGCGCTGGAGATCGTCGAACTCCTCCCGGGACACCATGCCTTCCTGGAACTCCGGTGGAGTGGCCGGCAGGTACACCTCGAGCTTCAACGCTGCCGTCGAGGGCTTCATCATCTGGGGTTTCTTGGGCTTGCTCACCTGGCCAGATTAGCGGGCCGGCCGCTGGGCGGGCGGTTCCCCCAGTACCCTGACCAGCATGCCCGCCGCCGATCGCCCGCCCGCGACGTTCCGCCTGCTGATCGTCCCCGGCGTCACGGTCGACAAGTGGAACCGGGTGTGGTCGGAGCGGCAACCCGGCGTCGCCCTGCGGATCGTGCCGGCCGCGCACGCCCAGCTCGGCCCCCTCCTCGATGGCGGCGCCGACGCCGGCCTGGTCCGGCTGCCCGTCGACCAGGAGACGTTCCACGCCATCCCGCTGTACACCGAGGCGACCGTCGTCGTGATGCCCCGCGATCACGCGCTCGCCGCGTCCGGCGAGCTGACGGTCGCTGATCTGGCCGGCTACACGCTCACCCAGCCGCTGGACGACGTACTCGCGCTCACCAGCTCACCGGACCTGACGGTGACCACGGACCGCCCCGCCACCACCCCGGACGCTGTCGAGCTCGTGGCGGCGACCGTCGGCGTGCTCCTCGTCCCGCAGTCCCTCGCCCGGCTCCACAACCGCAAAGACGTCACCTACCGCGTGGTCACCGACGCCCCGCAGTCCTCCGTCGCGCTCGCCTGGCTACGCGACCAGGAGGACGACGAGCTGATCGAGGAGATGATCGGCGTCGTCCGGGGCCGGACAGCGAACAGCACCCGCGGCCGCACCCAGCCACCACCCCCGCCCCGGAACCCCGAACCGGCCAAACGCCCCCGCCGCACCCCACCCGGCCCCCAGCAACGCCGCAAGCGCCGCTGAGACGGGATTGAACGGGACAGCGGAGCTGCATCGATCCGGGTAGTTTCCACTGTCATGATCGTCGAATCGTTCGATCCGCACGCCGCTCCCGAAGCCGACTACGACGCCCACTACCGGCTGCGCGCCGCGACGACAGCGGCCGACGCTCCCCAGTTCCCCCCGCCTCCGCGGGCCATGATGGACGCTCTGCTGCGCGAACAGCCCTCGTGGCCGGGCCGGTACCAGTTCTGGGTGGCACGCTCCGGCGAAGGCGAACTCATCGGGCTGTCCTGGCTGGGCGAGCTCGAATCCCCGAACGAACAGCTGGCCGCGATCTGCGTCAACGTCCACCCGGCCCACCGCGACCGGGGCATCGGCTCGGCCCTCCTCGCGCCACCGGTCCGCGCCGCCGAACTCGCCGGCCGGCCCCGCCTGCTGACCCCCTGCGTCAACGAGGCCAGCCCGGGTCCCGCCTGGGTGCGGCACCGCGGCTTCCAGCAGGCGTACCGGCACCACGTCCAGCTTCTCGAACTCGGCACCCAGCCCGCACCGTCCGCCGTCGCAGCCGGGTACCGCCTGGAAACCTGGACCGGCAGCGCCCCGGACGAACTCCTGGAGTCCTACGCCGCCGCCCGCCGCGCCATCGACGACGCACCCCACCACCAGATGAGCTACCGCTCGCCCCGCTGGACCGGCAGCAAGGTCCGCGACCACGAAGCCACCCGCCGCGAAGCGGGCCTCGCGCACCTGGTCGTGGCAGCCGTACACGAGGCCACCGGCGCCGTCGCCGGCCACACCATCGTCAACATCCGTGAGGGCGTCCCCACCGCGCAGCAGGACGACACCGCGGTGCTGGCCGCCCACCGGGGCCACGGCCTCGGGCTCGCCATGAAGACCGCGATGCTCGCCCGGCTCACCGCCGAGTACCCGCAGGCCGAGCGCGTCCACACCGCCAACGCCTCAGACAACGAGGCGATGCTCCGCATCAACCGCGCCCTCGGCTTCGAAACCCGCGCCATCCACCTCAACTTCGAAGCAGACACCACTTCGGTATCCCTGCCCTGATCACCTGTCACCATCACCCTGCACGAACGTCCGCTCAGGACGACCCGCAGAGAAGGAACGCTGACTCGCTCTCAGCTGGCCAGACGTTTCGACCGTCCCGCACGCAACTGGGCCGCCCTTGGGACGAGATGCTGAAGGAGGTCTCGGCCAGCGTCGGGAACCTGCTGCTCGGCGATTCTGCTACCAGCAAGGGCAAGGGGAAGAAAAAGAAGAAGGCCTGACCTGCGTTTCCGCTGGTCAGACCCTCTGTCTTACTGTGCGCCCGAAGGGACTCGAACCCCTAACCTTCTGATCCGTAGGATTCCAGGTCAGATGTACTATAAATTACCCCGACCAGGCAATATAGATTGATATCGAGCGGCTTTTGTCCATATTCTGAGGCCGTGTTGCTCCGTTGCTGCTCCGCTGTTTCGCTAACCTGGCGGGCCGCCACGAGGCCAGGGCGCCGAAACTGCGGTCAGTGCTCCATCCGGCAGGAAAGCTCTTGATTCGGGGGGGTAGGCGCTTCCGTGTCCCGGCACCCTGGTCCAGGGTTAGTCAGCGCCAGGGAGGGTGAACAGGAGGCGGTCCAGTTGCGGAACAGTGTCCTCCAGGAGGGTCTTGAGGTTTTGGTACCGCTGGCGCACTAGATCCGGGTCTGCCCGCTGTGGCAGCCGGATAGGCCGCTGCGAGTCCGGCAGGCTTGCTTCTGCCGTCGCGAGACGATCACGTGCGAGGGCGAGTGCCGATTCCTGCTCCTGCGGCGTGAATCGTTGCAGTTCCCGGCGGCCCCAGGCTCCGCGCATCAGCGCATAGGCTGCCCACCCCAGTTCGCCGGGAGCATTGTCAGCCAGGGCTGTGGTGATCCGGGTCGCGAGGGTGATATCAGGTTCAGCGATCACCGCCCTTGCCGCACTGGCTGCAGCTAGGAGCCGCAACAGCGCGACTTGCTGCCAGGGTTCAATCTCGCCGCCCTCGCGATCGCGCCACACGTCGGCGGCGGCCACGAAGCTGGCTAGCGCTTTGAGGTCCCGCGCGCCCGGCCCATCGCACACGCCGCACAACCGGTCCCGCGACTCCAGCATGAGCAGCCACCAAGGCTTGTGGTCGGCTTGCGATACGGGCCGCGACTGCACCCTCCTGCATCCGACTGCGTGCACACGCTGCCCGCTGTAGGTGTCTCCGATCGCCACCCGCAACCAGCCCAGGGAGCCCGCCACGGTGCGGTGCTCCTCATCCACCCAGGACGGCAGGGGCGGCACAACAGGCAGCACTACCTCACCCCCAGCGGCGGCGATGCTGCCGCAGACCGCTTCGACGAACGCGACATCGGACTCGCCGAGCAGGTCATCCGGGTGCAGCACCGTTTCGCTGGGGTACTGGGCGGCCTCAAGCACCCGGGCCGCCCGCATAAAGGTGGCACCGACAGTGCCGGGCGCACCCTGGTCCCGGGGGTCGGCTGCGATGATGTCCCGCGCCACCAGCAAGGGAAAGTCTTCGAGAAGCCCCTTGACGTCTTCGGCCTTCGCGTACGGTCCTAACTTCCGGGCCGTGATGTACGCCTCGGCGAGCGCGTCGCGCTCCCCGTCGTACTCGTGGTCGTCGAGCAGTTCATCGCGGTATCGGACGGGCAGTGCCCTCGCGCCATCGACCAGGACACGATCCGCATGACGCTCCTCCGCCTCAAGACGCCGGGCTGCGTTTTTCGCCTGGACCGCCCGCTGCTCAGCCCTGATCGATTCAGCGTGCACCGGCCATTCATCCCACGGGCAGACGATCGACCGCGTAGTGACCTGCAGCTTCTCGTTCCGTTTGACCGCCTGGGCACCCCACGCGCCCTTTGGGGGCATGGCGCCCGGCTCTACCACCCGCACGGTCACCTTGCCGTTCCCGTCGACGGACACCACCCGGACGCACGCCACCAAGGGAGCATCGTCATACGGCTTGTACGTCGGGAAAGCGTAGACGTCACCGACCACCAGCTCAGCTTGCTTCACCAAGCCAGCATCTCATGTGGATCGTGCTGTCGGCGGCCCACACGACCACCGCGGCGAGGCGCCTCGTGGGAGCGGGGCTTGGGCCTTTTCTCAGGCAGGCACGACACGGCCAGGCACGGCATCTGGCCACTCGTTCGGCGTCACGCTCTGGCGAACAAGCTCGGCGGCGACCTCATGCGCGATGGGGCCTTGCTGCCATTCGATCGCCCATCCGCGTTCCAGCGTGCGCCAGTAGTTCAGGTCGTGGAGGTTCCCCCCGCAGCCCGCTTTCCCGCAACGCGGTCAGCGCCCTATCCAGAACCTCGTAGCGGCGCTCGCCAGCCTTCTCGGTCTTCTTGTTTCCCCCGTACCCCCACCGTGCCACCTGGTACCGGTCCCAGCCCGCAGGCACGCCCGCCAGCTTGACCATCATCTGACCTCCGCCGATGCTCTGGTGAGCTGCTGGGCGGACCAGTGGTCCACAATGGCGAGATGCGTGCGGCATGGCAGGTCCTGTTCGGCCTAGTGGCCGTGATGGTTCTGGGGTGCACTGTGTGGCTGGCGCTGGCGAAGGGCACCACGCTAGGCAACGAGATCGCCTCAATAGTGTCGATGCTGGTCGCGGTGGGTACCGCTCTTGCGTGGATCTGCCAGAAGCTTTCGTCGGCACGGGCCTCGGTGGACGTGACGGCGTACCTGCGGTTCACGAGTAACGGGAAGCCACCTCGAGCGGGCGAGGTGGCACCGGTGGACCTGGGGGTGAAGCAGCCTCTGGGTACCGCACAGTTCGGCCTGACCGGATATGTGGGCCGTGACGTTGATGCGGTACTCGCCGGGCTAGCGAGCCGGGGCGGGATGGTTGTCCTGCATGGTGCTGCCACGGCTGGAAAGACCCGGGCGGCAGCCGCGCTGCTGGGGGCACCGCTTCTGGCGCGGCGGTCGCTGCTGGTGCCGTCGGCACCTGAGGCGCTGCGCGCGTTGCTGGATGAAGGGTTTACGGTACGTGACGCGGTCGTGTGGCTCGACGACCTGGAGCGTTTCCTGGTACCCGCCGGTCTTGACGAAGCACTGGTGGAGAGGCTCTGTCCGCCGGACCGTACCGATGTCGCTGTGGTGGCAACGATCCGGCAGGACGAACTCGACGCCCTCCTGGACGCTGAGACCAGTTCCCGGCAAGACCGCCAGAGCAGCGGTATCCAGCGGCCAGGTGCCCGCCTGATCCACCAGCTCAAGCAGAACGGCCGTCTCATCGTCCTTGACAAGACACTCAGCGGCCCGGAACGCGAGCGTGCCATGACCGCCCAGGCCCAGGCCCAGGCCGGAGACACCCGGATCCGTGACGCTGTCGCCACGGCGGCCGGATTTGGCGAGTACCTGATTGCCGGCCCAGCGATGCTGGACCACTGGGCCAACGGCGACACGCCCGCAGCACACCTGGCCAGGGCGGTGATCAGCGCCGCCGTGGACTGCCGCAGAGCCGGGTTCCACCTGCCCATTCCCGCCAGGGTCCTGGAAACCCTCGCACCCGTTTATCTGCCCGGCCCCTTTCGCCGCGCCGACCTTCCCGCGATCGACCAAGCACTCTCCCGTGCCAGCCGACCACTCGCGGGGACTCACACCAGTTCCTGCCTCACACCCCTGGCAGGGAACACCTACCTGGCCGCCGACTACCTCCTCGACCAGGCCGGCCAGCCACCCAGCCCTCTAGCCGCAGCACCCATTGGCGCCGCCACATGGCACGCGTTACTCGGCCTCGCCGGTCCCGAACAGCAGATAAATATCGGGCTCACCGCCTACTACGCCGGTGAGAACACCATCGCCGAGACAGCCCTCCGAGGCGCAGCCGACGCAGGAAACACCTTCGCGATGTTCAACCTCGGGGTGATGCTGGCTGAGTGGGGTGATCCGGCCGGGGCCGAGGAACTGTACAACCGGGCCACCGACGCTGGGGCCACCGACGCGCTGAACAACCTGGGTGTGCTGTTAGAAAACCGTGGCGACCCGGCCAAGGCCGAGGAGCTGTACAACCGGGCTATCGGCGCCGGGAGCGCTGAGGGGTTGTGCAACCTCGGGGTGCTGTTGGAGAGGCGTGGTGACCTGGCCGGGGCCGAGGAACAGTACAAGCGGGCCATCGACGCCGCGAACGCAGACGCGATGAGCAACCTCGGGGTGCTGCTGGGAAAGCGTGGCGACCTGGCCGGGGCCGAGGAACAGTACAAGCGGGCTATCAAGGCCGGGTCCGCCAGCGCAGTGAACAATCTTGCCCTGCTGATGGAGAGGCGTGGCGACCTGGCCAAGGCCGAGGATCTATACAACCGGGCTATCGAAGCCGGGTCCACCGCGGCACTCAACAATTTTGGCGTAATGGTGGAGAGGCGTGGCGACCTGGACAGGGCTGAGGAGCTGTTCAACCGGGCTATCGGCGCAGGGGACACCAACGCGATGACCAATCTTGGCTTGCTGCTCGTGAAGCGTGGCGAGCTGGCCAGGGCTGAGCAACTACACCGCCGCGCCGCTGACGCAGGCAACGTCGCCGCGTTGAACAATCTAGGCAGGCTATTGGCGAGGCGAAGTGATCTGGCTGGGGCGGAGGAGCTGTACCGCCGCGCCGCAGACGCAGGCAACGCTGACGCGATCAACAACCTCGGCGTACTTGTGGAGCACCGGGGTGACCTGGCCGGAGCAGAGGAACTGTACAACCGGGCCCTCGACGCCGGGAACACCAACGCGATGACGAACCTCGCCGTACTGACGGAAAAGCGCGGCGATCCGGCTGGAGCCGAAGCGTTGTACAACCGGGCCATCGACGCCGGGGATACCAATGCGATGAGCAACCTTGGCGTATTGGTAGAGAACCGGGGCGATGCGGACGGGGCCGAGAAGTTGTATACCCGCGCCGCAGACGCCGGGAACACCAACGCGATGACCAACCTCGGCGCGCTGAAAGAGAAACGCGGTGATCTGGCAGGAGCCGAGGAGCTGTACCGCCGCGCCGCAGATGCTGGGAACATCGGCGCGACGTACAACCTCGGCGTACTGCTGCACCGGCGAGGTGACCTGCCCAAGGCCGAGGAACTGTACAACCTGGCCGCCGAAGCCGGACACTCTCGCGCGATGTACAACCTCGGGTTCCTACTCCACCAACGAGGCGATCTGGGCGGAGCCCAGAACTGCTGGCGTCGTGCGGCCGCTCTCGGGCACCCGCAAGCGGCGCACAGGCTTGAGGGGTCAAATTAAAGCCAACGCGAGAAGGACGGCACCAGCCTCATCACTGAGATAGCCGACCACCCTGCTCTCGCAGCAATACCGCGCCGGCCGCCGCCGCGACTCCAGCCCGTCAAAGCAAGCTGGTGCGCTGCGGGTTCCTCGTCACCCTCTGGGCCTGGGCATAGAGCTCGTCGCGCACGCCAGCCGGGGGCGCGAAACCATCGGCGCGGGCGGCGAGGTGCTCGGCCCGCTCGCATGCCTGACTGGTCACCTCCCAGCCCGCCCACCGGCTGACCTCCTCCGGGACCGCGAGCTTGGCGATCCGCTGCCGCGCCCCCTGTTTAGCTGCCCGGAACTCTGGATCGGCAAGCAGTCGTTCCACGATCTCCTTCACCTACCGGGCCTGATCGACCTCGCCAGGCCGGTCACCGCCGTCCTGGCGCTGCGATGGGGCTGGCTGGCGGTGGCGGGCGTCGGCGCCGTCGCGCCACTCCGCCAGCCACGGTTCGACCTGCGTCCAGAAGTGCACCAGTCCGCCGGAGACGAAGGCGACGTTGATCTCCCCGATCTGGCCCGCCTTCTTGCGCAGCCGGGCGAACTCTTCACCGGCGTCGCCTTCCTCGTCTGGATCGAACATGACCGTCTGGAGGTAAACGGCCCCGCCACCCCAAGCGAGCACCAGTTCGAGGAACTGCGGGAGCGCCTGGTTGCCGGGAGTGAGCAGGACCTCGGGCCCCCTGCCCTTCTCGGGAACGGCCGGAATGATGGTCAGAGTATTGCTGGCCGCGAAGTCGACGACGGACGCGGCCAGGTCAGCAAGATTGATCACAGAGCGACGGTATTGCCCGGGTATGACATTTTTCTCCGGGTAACTAGCGCGAAAGATCTTCGCCTTGTGGATGCGCCAGGCGACGACGGCCTCTGGCCTCGGCTGACCTGGACAGGTGGGCGGGGAAACCAAGGTCACCGACACCGTTAATGGGTAGCTTCAGGATTGCGGCTCGCGCCTGAGGTCACGTGGTTCGGCTCCGCTAAATGGCACGAACCACCAGGCGGGGAGATCGCGGTAGTCGAAGCACTGCCGGTCGTCGTGGTCGCTGGCGAGGATGAGTTCTTCGCATTTCTGCCAGTCGTAGTCGCCCTCTTGGTCAGGGAGTGCCTGGTGATCGCCGAAGGCAGCGATAGTGTCCGTCAGGTGTGGCGAGTAAGTGATGGCCAGCCACAGCACGGCGGCTTCGCCTGCGCAGTGGGCAATCGGCCATCGCCCCTCTTCAAGGTCACAGATCAGATCGTCGGCGGCCAGGGCAAGGCGGCGGCGCCAGGCTGTGGTCGTTGTCCAGGTGATGCGCGGCAGGCATCCCATCACTTTCCAGTCTTCGGGGTCTGTCACGGGTTCGCCCCCGCGTTCCTCGATGTCGGAGCGAAGGCCTGCGGCGAGGTATTGCAGGCAGGCGTGAAGGACGTCTGCAGTGCGGCGCGTCAAAGTCCATCCGCCTGGGCCAGGCTCACCCAAGGTGCAGCAATTATTATCAAACACAGACCAATTATTGCTTTCCTAACCTAGGTTCGGGGCGCATCTGGGGGCCAGGAGCGATGCCGTCGCGGTGGAGATGGACCGGCTCCGAGGGGCGAGTTGCGCCAGGGCGGCAGCGATCGTGGAGGAACCGCGCGGCCCGTTCACGTGCGGCCTTATCCCGGCCCAGCGGGTGCGGAGGGCGCCGGGCTGGACGCCACAGCCCAGCACCGACTTGCTGCGGGCCCAGCGCGGCGCGCCGCAAAGGCCCGATCGGCGCGAGAGCGGGCGGGTTGAGTGGCGGTCAGGGCACCGGTGGCGCGGCGAGTTCGCGGAGTAGTTCCTGAGCGGCGGCGGTGCGGGCCGCGTTCTTGGCGGGCGCGGATCCCGTGCCGCTGAGGTAGTCGCTGCCATCGCGGCGTATGACGGTGATGGTCACCGTGAAAGTCGGCTGGTGTGAGGGCCTTCCTGGCTGTCCGTCCAGGCGGGAACGTGGATGAGCCCTGCCTGCTCTAGCTCGTAGACCAGGCTCACCGGCGGGGTGCCTGCCCGTTGCGCGAGGAATCCGCAGCCCGCTCCTCCCTCAGCCACGGATTCCACTCAGCCGCTTCCAGTGTTCCGAAGTAGAACCTGCGCGCAGCCAGGAACACCTCTGCGCTGATCCGCGCTCCCGGCCTTGGCTTCCACAACATCCCATCAGCCTCGACGACTACCGCATCGCTTGCGCCGTCACCACGCTTCTGCCTGCCCATGCCAGCACCTCCCGCCACCTGAAGCGGTGGCCCGATCGTCTGCATGTATAACGACGCGGAGGCCGCGCGAGTCGCCCGGACCAGCGATTGATCATCGACATACGCCGCTTGCTGATGGCACCTCGTTCCTGATTTCCCTAGCAGCCGCCGCCTCACCCAGAGGGGATGTACACCCGCCCGGCGAATTGGCGAGGCTTTTAGTTGACTTATGTCGATTCACCCCAGATACCCTCATCCCAGAGTGCGTGTCTTTGCCTGACCGCTTTTCGCCGAACCGCTTCCTGGCTATACGGTCATCGGGTGCACCGTCTTGACCTTGCCACAGCTTCCGCGAGCGCCATCCCCGCTCGGCGCATCCATAACCGGCAGGTATCCCAATCGTTGATGCCGGGAGCCGGGAGCCGGGAGCCGGGAGCCGGGAGCCGGGAGCCGGGAGCCGGGAGCCGG
>NZ_KB903813.1:0-138266 GCF_000379825.1 Longispora albida DSM 44784 | reverse complement strand
GCCGGGAGCCGGGAGCCGGGAGCCGGGAGCCGGGAGCCGGGAGCCGGGAGCCGGGAGCCGGTCCTGGCCGTCGCGCGCACGGTGACCTCGGTCGGCCGGCTGCTGGATGTGCTGCCGATCTTCGCTGACGATCCGCGGGTCACGGTTTCGCTCACAATCGCCCCGGGCTCGGTGCACGCGGCGGGCACTCGTGAGCTGGCGGACGTGCATGGGATGCGGCTGCTGCCATGGGAGAAGGCGGTTGATGAGCCTTTCAAGCTGGCGTTGTCGGCGAGCGCGAACGGCGCGCTGCACCGGTTGCGGGCGCCGGTGGTGGTACTGCCTCACGGGGCCGGGTTCAGCAAGCTGCTTCCCGGCGGCGGCATCTCGGGCCTGGCAGCCAGCCAGCTGATGCATCACGGCAGGGTGATCCCGGCCGCCATCGTGCTCCCGCACCACGGGCAGCTCAGCCGGCTGCGGGAGGAATGCCCGCAGGCCGCGGAGCGGGCGGTGGTAGCCGGAGATCCGTGCTTCGACCGGATCATGGCCAGTTCCCACCGGCGCGGCGAGTACCGGCAGGCGTTCGGCGTTCCCGAGGGTGCCCGCATGGTGGTGCTGTCGTCCACATGGGAGAACGATTCGCTGTTTGAGCGGCAGCCGGATCTGGCCGGGCGACTGCTGGACGAGCTTCCGTACGACGGCTACCGGGTAGCGATGATCATGCATCCGAATGTGTGGGCCCGGTATCAACGTTTCCAGATCCGCCAGTGGCTGCGGCGTGCCGAACGCGCTGGGCTGATCCTGATACCTCCCGCCGAAGGGTGGCGTGCCGCCATCACGGCTGCCGACGTTTTCATCGGCGACTACGGCTCGTGCGCGCTGTACGCGGCGGGCGCGGGAGTTCCGGTCCTCCTGGCAGAATCCGGCAGCGGGCATGTCGCCCCCGGATCGCCCGCTGACCAGTTCGCGGGCACAGCCCGCCACCTCAACCCGGAGACTGGCCTGCGGGCGCAGATCGATGAAGCGATCAGCGCAGGACCCGCCAGCCTGCCCGCAGGCGTGTTCGCCCCGCCGGGCCGGTCCCTCAGCGTCCTGCGGTCGCTGTGCTACCGGCTGCTGCAGCTGCCCGAACCTCTCCACCCGGCGGAATCCCGGTCCGTGCCCGTGCCGGAACATGCCTGCCC
Source organism: Longispora albida DSM 44784 (assembly GCF_000379825.1). GTDB lineage: Bacteria > Actinomycetota > Actinomycetes > Mycobacteriales > Micromonosporaceae > Longispora > Longispora albida. The sequence continues at coordinate 137,103 of NZ_KB903813.1, read as the reverse complement.
GGAACCCACGGCGTTCCGGGTCCACTCCAGCGTGGAAGGCACCCTGGTGCGTCTGGACAGGTACCCGCCGGACACCGCTGGAGGGCACCTCGCCGCCGACGCCGACCGCGAGCCCCTTCCCCGGTACCTGGCCTCCGCCTCCGTACTCTGGCGCACGGGCTGGCCAGCTCAGCCACCACACCAGTGGGCCGCGCAGACGCTCGCTACCTGGCCCGCCGCCCGCATCGCCGCCATCGCGCTGCCTGACTCCCGGTGCGTCCTGTTCGAACGCGACGGCAGCGCATGGCTCAGCACAGCAGCAGGCGCAGTGGCCGACGCCACCTGCCACCCGTCAGCATGGCTGGCGTTGTGGAGAAACGGCCAGCGACCGGCGACCACTGCTCTTCACGCCGGAGAAGCCGAGGCTGTCCTGACCATCACCCCGTGGACCGGTGCCGCCTCCTCAGCCAAGTAAGCGAGCGGGCAATCACAAGCCGGGCACACTCAGGCATCCGCGGCCTGAGCGGCACCCGCTTCGATGTACGCGGCGGTAGCACGGGCCCGCAGGCCTTCAGCCTCACTGGACCTGCCGCCGTCGGCGGCGATGGCGGCAAGCACGGCGAGGATGTCGCCCTGGTGGCGCACGAGCGCGTGTTCCTCAGCGATCGCGAGCGCGTGCTGCAGCTGCTGTGCCGCCTCGCTGGTTTCGCCGGCCACGTGGAGGACTGCGCCGAGGCCTGCACACGCCCGGGCTTCGGACCCGGTATCAGTGGCGTGCCGGACAGAACGGCGCATGCTGCCGGCCGCTTCCCGGGTCTTGCCCTGCGCGAGCAGGGCCCTGCCCAGATGCAGGCTTTGCAGAGCGATCCCCCGGTCGTACTCGACGGATTCGTTGAACTCAAGAGCCTTGCGGAAGCTGACCTCGGCGGCGGCTGGCTCACCGGCATGCAGGTGAACGATCCCCTGGAACTCGTACGCCATCCCCATGAGCCGCTCGCGGTGCTCCACGCCGTCGTCCCACGCCGCCTGCGCGAGCATGACCGCCCATCCGGCCTGCTCATGTGCCTGGGCGGTCATCCCGTGCTCGGCGTATCCACGGGCCAGCCGCGCCCGGATCGCCGCCTCAGCAGCAACAGCGCCCGACTCCTGCGCTGCCGCAGCCCCCGCGACGTGGACGGTAATCCAGTCCTCCAGGAACGGCCGGTGCGCGAACAGCGCCCACATCGCCTCCGCGAGCTGCCACACCAGCTCATGACAGCCGTATGCGGCGCCCAACGAAACGACACGCACCATCTGCTTGCGGTGCGCGCCCAGCCAGCGCTGCGCCTGCCCCTTCGACGAGAACGGCCGCGAGGAAGGCTCCGGCGCATACCTCAGCCGTACCGGTGTCGTCGCATAGTCCGCAGCCGCCGCCATCTGCCAGGCCCAGCCGGCGGCCCTGCAGGCGATCAGTGCGGCGGCTGGGTCGTTGTGCCCGGCTGCCGCCGCGTGCTCACGCGCTGCTTCCAGGATGGTGAACCTGCCGGGCTCGGTCTCGCAGGCCAGGTGCAAGCGGGTGAGCTCCCGCAGATCCCGCAGCACCGGCCTGCCAGCCGCCACCTCGATCAAATCCGAGGGCAGGTCCTCACCGCCCAGCAGGCCCGCGATCCGGTACACCGCCGCAGCCTCATCCGCCAGCGCCTCGCAGCTCAGATCCAGCAGCCGGCCGACCGGCCCGCCCGCCCCAGCCTCACGAAGCTCCGCGCACAACCACGCGACGCTCAGCGAATCGCTGGTGGACAAACGCGCCGCCGACAGCAGGATCGCCTGAGGAAGACCCCGGCACAAAACAGCCAGCTCCCGGAAACCGGCTGCCTGCCCGGTGAAACGCGGGCCGCTGAGCCGCTCCTTGAGCATCGCCACGCACTCACCGACCGGCATCGGGCTGACCGCCACGTACTCCGCACCCAGGCCCGCGATCGCCTCGGGCAGCACCTGGCGGCTCGTCACAACCACCACGGCCTGCGGCGAAGAAGGCGTCAGCAGCTCGATATCTGCCTCGCCCTGCGCGTCATCAATCATGACGAGCAGGTCCTTGTCCTCCGTCAGGGTCCGGTACATCGCCTGCCGCCCCTGCACCGTCGACGGCATCAGCGCCGCAGGGCAGCCCAGCTCAGCGAGAAACCCCTCCAGCGCCTCACCCGCCCCGCAGCCCTGCGGCCCAAGCCGCGCATACAGCTGCCCGTCGAGGAACCTGCCGTGCTGCGCGCGTGCCCACTGCACCACCACCGCGCTCTTACCCACCCCCGGGACACCCGACACCAGGCCCGTGCGAGGGGCATGCCCATTGACTATAAGAAGATCATCAAGCCGCGCGAGAGTGTCCACCCGGTTCGTGAACGGGTACGCAGCTCTCGGCAGCTGCGCAGGCAGACGCCGCGCCATCGCCGACACCAGCGCCCACCCGGCAGCCCGGGCATCACCCACGGCCACGCTCACGAAACCATCCGCCGTATCCATCAATCCCCCAAACAGGACGGCTACCGCAAGAACCCTACAGAGCCGCGCCCCCGCCACACAGACATCAACACGACAGGCGCCACAACACGAGCGGAGACACCATCAAAGCGGCGACGTCCCGCAGTCAATGACAGCGGCCTGACCAAGGCCGCGATCGAGCCCGGCAGCACCCGGGACTGAACAAAGCCAAGATCAACACAGGCCTGCTGGCCGGTCCGGCGTGGCGTAGATTGGCCCGGGCGTTGCCTTCATGTTTGAGCCGGTCGTTGTAGGAGTTTTGGTGGCGGTACCGGATTTCCAGGCGTTGATGCTGCCGATCCTCGCCGCGCATCTCCAAGCTGGAGAGTGCACGGCGCGTGACTTGGTGGCTGAGCTGTCTGATGTGTTCGGCCTGTCGGCTGAGGACCGGGCTGCGACGATTCCGTCGGGCAGGCAGACGCTCATGGTCAACCGGGCAGCGTGGGCGGTCACGCATCTCTGTCAGGCTGCACTTTTGGAACGGGTGAGCCGTGGCCGTACCCGCCTGACTCCGCGCGGGGAAGAGGTCTTGGCAGGTCAGCCCGAGCGTGTTGACATGAGGGTCCTGAAGGGTTTCCCCGAGTACAACGAGTTCCGGGCACGCAAACGAGTTACGGCAGAACCCAGCGTGGCGGTAGATGCCGGGATCCCTGAATCTCCGCGGGAAGCCATCCCTGCCCTGGCTGCCGAGGCGAATGCCACGCTAGCCGCAGAACTAATCACACGTCTTCAGAAGGAACCCCCTGCCTTCATGGAACGCTGCGTGGTGGATCTGCTGCGGAGCATGGGCTACGGGGGACGCGAAGGGGAAGTCCGTCATGTCGGAGGATCCAACGACGGTGGGATCGACGGCCTGATCCGCCAGGACGCGCTCGGACTCGACGTGGTGTACATCCAGGCAAAACGGTACGGGAACGGCAACGTCGTGCAGCGGCCCGAGTTACACGCTTTCGTCGGAGCGATGCACGGCAGGCAGGCCAACCGTGGCATCTTCATCACCACCAGCAGCTTCAGCGACGGTGCCGTGGCGTACGCCAGGGAAGTCGCCAGCCATGTGGTCCTGATCGACGGAACACGCCTCGGCACGCTGATGGTTCAGTACCGATGTGGCGTGAAGGTAGTCGAGACCGTCGAACTCATCGAGATCGACGAGGACTTCTTCGAGTAACCCCCGCACGCGCCTGTGCGCATGGCTGAAGGTCTGCGCGGCAAGGCCGTCAGCGAAAGGCGCAAGCCTGAGGGTTAGCTCTGGTGACCGCCTGCGGTTGCGGCTTCGGATGCGCCTGTATCTAGCTTCAACAGAGCTTGCCTCGCGCCTGCCACTCCGCAGTCGACAGCTGTACGGAGTACTTGCACGGCTCCGGCATGGTCCCCGCACCTCACACGCAGTTCGGCGATTTTGGTCAGTATCTGAAGATCTCCGGCCTCCGCGATGCGCCATAGCAGGGCTTCCGCCCCGGCGATGTCTCCTCTGCCCTCCCGCACTCTGGCGATCTCGCACCATGCGGCGTTGCCTGGTGCCAGTGAGGACAGGCGCTCATAGCGCGCCGCTAGCTGTTCTGCCATGCCGGAGTCGCCCGCGCGTTCACGGATTCCGGCAAGCTTCACAAGACCGAAGGCTTCGCCTTGCTGGACCACCCGCTCGTAGATCTTGCGCCTGGCCCGGCCTCGTCCTTGCTTCTCGCGGAGCTGTGCCAGCTCCATCATCGCCGGTGCAGATCCTGCGTTGCTGGCCCGCCACAGCAAAGCGGCGGCCTGGCGCTCGTCGCCCCGTCCCGCGTAGAACGAGGCAGCCACACGCAGCGCCTGGGGCTGTCCAGCCTGCGCAGCCCGCTCGCAGTAAGCCAGGGTCTGATCGGCGTCGCCGTAGGTCGTGGACAGCATGATCAGCTCGAAAAGGGCTTTCGTAAAGCCGAGCTTCGCCGCGTGTTCCATCACGCTCAGCGCCCGGTCATGTTCTTCTGGGCCATAGGTCCAGGCGAGTCCGGTGAGTGCTTCGCGGTTGCCGCATTGAAAGGATCTGGTGGCCAGATGCAGCGCAGCGTCGTGCTGACCCTCCGCCGCCAGGTGCCTGGCCTGGTATTCCACGGCTCGGGCGCCGCCGGCTTTGAGAGCTTTCTCGTAGAGGCGGTCAGCTTCCTCAAGGTCACCGTGGTGTGCACGCACGGATGCCAGTCCCACCATCGGATACGGCTCCCTCCCGTTGTCGGCCTTGCTGTACCAGGCCTCAGCGAGATCCCATTCACCTTCGTCCTCGTGCCACACCCCGAGGATGGTCTGGGACCAGGAGTCGCCGTTGTCTGCGGCGAGGCGGAAATAGGGCATCGCGGCTTCGCGATTCTCGGCATTGTCGATCTGCGTCGCGAAGGCTGAAACTCCGGCGGCCTCGCCACGGGCTGCAGCCTCCCGCGCCAGCTGGTGGGCGATGTCGATCCGTGAGCGGGCGTAGGCAGCCTGGGCGAGCCGGGAAAGGTCCCCGCTCTCGACGTCCGTGCGCAACGAAGCGAGCCAGAAGATATCCGGCGGGCAGATACGGGCACGGGCCCGCTTCGCGTGCTGCTCAAGATAGTCGGCCAGCCGGTAGGTGACACGTGATTCAGCCGCCGTCCCCGGCCTGATGCGCGAAAGGGGGCCGCGGGCGCCCCTGCAGAGCGGCAGCAGGTATTCAGCTGCGGCTTCGAACCAGTCACCCGGGAGGTGGTCTCGTTCGAGGCTGGTCATGTACGCCTGCGCGGCGTCCATCAGGAAACCCGCGGGGAGTGCCTGCTGCCAGCCCAGCCGGCGGGCATCCATGGCGGCGTGCAGTACGGCCCGTGCTGCCGGGGGCGCGGTTTTGTACCGTTCGATCTGGGCCGGCCCTCCGCCCAGGTACTGGGTGATATGCCCTTCCTCTGCTTGGGCCCGGGCCTCAGCAAGACGCTGGTCGCCGTCCGCAGCTCGCTCCAGAAGGTCCAGCTCAGCCGGAGTGAAGGTTTCGGGCACGAGGATGAAGCGCTCGGTGACCAGGGCCCGGCATTGAGGCCTTATATCACCCTCGGTTTCCGCAGGTGCCAGTTTGAGGCGGTACTCGTGCCAGAGGGTGCCAAGTATCAGCACGGGCGCGCAACGGCCGTCCCGGAGGGCTCCGATGAGCAGTCCGGCGATCTTCTCGTCGCGGTGGACGTCGTCGGTGCAGAGGTAGCGTTGCAGTTCGTTCAGCCACAGCACGGTGTTCGGAGCAATCGCGGGCAGGCCAGCCAGAAGCTCGTCCGGGGACGCCGGATGCCACAGCCACCAGTCTTCCGGAAGCCGCTGGACCTGCTCCCATGCCGAGCGCGTCTTCCCGGTTGAGGAGTTGCCCAGCAGTACCCCGATGCCGCCAATGCCCTCAATGGCGCGATCAACGACCTTTCCCAGTTCGCCGTCATGCTGGCGCGGGACGTAAGTCGGTAGCTGCGGCGCGGAAGGGGCCAGGGCGACTGGCTGGATGGCGGCATGGACCTCCAGCGCGAGGGGGTCCTGGAACTCTGCGATCGGCCTGCCGGGACGAGGCCGAGCTTCTACCAGGACGTCGTCATCACAGAATCGCTCTGCGACGGCCCTGCCGAACGACTGGGCAACGATGTCCGGGTGCCGGCGCAGCTTGCTGCCGAGCGTGTGGGCATCCCAGATCTGGTCGATGACGAAGTCTGGGTGGGCCAGTTGATACTCATAGATCGCATCCTGGACCTTGGCCGAAATCCGCGGAAGAGACGTGACAACGGCCAGGCGCTTGGCGCCGAAAGGCCTGCTTCCCGCAACGAAGGGGTCGAGAATCTTCCGCAGATCACTGACCGTGAACCTCTTGACGCGCCGGAACTGAAACACGTGCCACTCACCGGATGAGTCCTGAGCGAACGCGTCAATACCCTTTTGCCGCTGGCCAGGTGTTCCGTACAGACGGGACACCGTCATGCCTTCGGCCACCTCGATCGTGCTGCGCGCAAGGCACTCGAAGCCTTCCCAGGAAAGGTCACCAAAGGGCAGCACCGCAAGCTTCGGATCGACGACAACTGGCAAGCGGCGCTGATCGTCACCCGATATCGCCATCCCACTTCCCGTCTCACCCGACACCTGAACCCCCCGCCCGTCAGCCTGCCTGCCTGCCTGCCACCGTAGCCAAGAGGTACGACAGGCGGCGCCTAGCGCCAGGGAGGAGCATCAACCAGCAGCGCGCATTGCGCAGCACGGGTAAGCAGTTCCGAACAGCGGATAAGCCAGGCACTCGGCTGAACCACACATCCAGGCCTTGAGCTCTGCCTGATGAAGACCTGGGCGGTCAGTTCAGGGGTACGACGGCGGCGCCGGTTCCGGCGTATGCGGCCGGGTTGGCGGTGATGACGGGGCGGCCGTGCTGCCAGTCCGGGGTGGGACGGCCCAGGACGATGGCGTGGGCGATCCGCCAGTCGTGGCCTTCGCTGATGAGCTGGCCTGCGGCGCTGGCTGCCGGGTAGTCGAGTTCGGCGACCTCAAGCTGGGGAAGGTGCCCGACGTGCTCGGCGATCAGCGGGCGCTCGGCTGTGGCGGCTGCCAGGCATAGGGCGGGCACGTAGACGTGCCGGTCGGGGCGGGCGTGGGCGACCACGACAAGCCGGGACAGGGTGCGGTTGCCTGCTCCGAGTGCTGCGAGGGCTGAGGCGTCCAGGACGAAGCCGAGGATCACGCGGCTGCCGCTCCCGGCCGCGCGGTGTCATCGAGGGCAAGATGGCCTGCGGCGAGGTTCTCCCAGAGCCGTTCGCCAGCGGCCAGGTCCTCGGGGCCGAAGCCGGGGACGAGGTGCTGTGCGGTGTAGGCGGAGGCGGCTTCGGTGCGGGCCTGGCGCTCGGCGCGGGTCAGGGTGTTTTCCGCGAAGTTCGCCAGGAGTTTCTTCACGCTGAGGCCCTGGTCGTCGGCGATCTCGGCCAGGCGGTCACGCACGGCGGAGTCCACCCGCAGGCTGGTGTCACTCATAACGGCAGCATACAACCTGCATACATCTGTTGCGGGAAGTCGTGCCCGGCGTCATTGCCTGACTATCCCGCCCGCGCACACCGCCTGGTGCCTGCAGCTGACGGGACCAGTCACACGGAGTTCTATATGGCTCCCTGGTGTGCCTTGCCGCCGCCGTAGTGGCGGAGGACGCGGAGGATCTCGTGGCGTTTGGCTTTGAGGACGTTGACCGCGCCGAGGGTGACAGCGCCGAGGCTGGGGACGTACTGGGGTCCGCCGCCGAAGTTGTCGTACTCGGGGAACAGGGCGGCCTGGGGTGTCCAGGCGACGATGTGCAGGTGCCCGCGTACGCGGATGACGTCGATGCGGGTGATCTCTGTCCAGGGGATCCACGCTGTTTCGGTGCGGGAGTAGACCTGGATGCCTTCGGTGCCGACTTCGACGCGGACCGGGGATCTGGCCATGCCCGCGAAGCCGATGATCATGAGGGTGAAGAAAGCCGCCAGGCATCCGGCTCCCGCCCGCTCTAGCGTGGAGAATTCCGGGGCGAAAACCATCGCGATCAGCAGTGCGACGAGGAGGGTGAGCAGGGCGACGATGACCTTGTAGTAGGCCCGGTGGGCGTCCAGGACTGCGTACTGGCCTTCGGGGTTGCCGCGGTCTGGGCGCCGGACGTCCCAGGGGATGCGGGGGTCCGGCGGCGGTGTAACAGGAGTTGCCCCCGCCGGGGTGGGTGGCTGCGGCTGGCCTTGAGGCGCTGGCGGAGGGGTGGCGGGCGGCCGTGATGGAGGTGCGGCGGGTAGTGGGGCAGGCTGCGTGCGGGGGTGTGCTGGTTCCGGGACGGCGGGCGTTGTTCCGGGGGCTGGCAGGTGCGCCCGGATGACCTCGCAGGCTTGCCCCGTTCCTTCGGCGGCGGTGCTGCGGGCGGTGAAGATCGTCGTGCCGGTGCCGCTGATCTGCGTGTCGCCCGGCCCGCTCGCGGCGTTCATGACCGGCGTGCAGGTCCCTGCCACCAGGTCCAGGAAACCTAGAGTCCCATCGCCGCTGGTGGTGAGGACCGCGCCAGAACCGGCCGGGATGAGCCCTGTGATCGGCACACCGGCGATGGCGATCTGGCGAGCCGGCCCGGTCTGGAAGTCCTGGACGATGGCCCCGGGCGAGGCCGCTATCACCAGGGTCTGCGGTCCTGCCCAGGCTGCGGAGCGGGGACTGACGCAGTGCAGCGGGTGGCTTGCCTGGGTGCCGAGCCTGTCTCCGAGCCGGGTGATTGACGGGGCATCGGTACCGGGCGTGCCGCCGCTGAGGACCCATGTGGTGCCGCCCGGGCCGGGGATCAGGGCTGCGGGGGTAGCGAAGCCGCCGCCGAGCACGGTGATCTGGCCGCCGCCGTACCGGGCGGCACCGTGGCCGCGGGTGAACAGGAGGCTCTCGCCGTTCTCAGGCAGCGGGTTTCCGTGGCAGCCGGGTACCGGCGCGGCCCAGGAGATAGCCTGCCGTGCGATGTCGGCGTCGATGATTCCCGTGCTGGCCGTGACGAGGACCCGGTCCCCGCCGACGGCGGCGACGCCAGGCTGGGCGCCGCACGGAACCGTCAGGACAGGCTGCGCTGTTCCCGGAATCAGCGGTGTAGCCGGACTGTGGAACTGGCCGGGTGGTGTCCCGCCGGTCGTGAGGAGCGCGGTGAGCGGGGTGTATGCCTCGCCGCGGAAAGCGGCCTGGTCGTGCACGAGGCCCATGAGTTCCTGCGGGACGACGAGACCGGCGAGCATTGCCTCGACGTGCTGGGAGTCCAGTAGCAGCAGTTCCAGGCGTTCCCCGTGAGCGAGGTCCGCGAGGGCCTCGCTGCTGTAGCCGGACATGGACACGAACACCCCGAACGTGCCCGCCAGGCGCTGGCGGACCCGCTTCTGCAGCTTCGCGATGTGCCCGGTGTCCGCCTTCTGCTGCTCCCACTTCGCCTCAAGCACGTAGCGCACACCGCCGACCGTGAACGCCACATCGATCTCGCCGGCAGCACGCAGCGAGGACTGCGCCGGGTGCCCGTAACAGCGCAGCATCTGCGCGAGCAGGTCGTTGAAACGCATGCCCCGGGACTGGGGCGTGTGCCCTTCCAGGCGACGCAGCCGCCCGTACTCCCCGATCAGCCCCCGCAGGCCCGACACATCATGCACCCCGACAGTCTGCACCCCAGCCACCCCGCACGCCGGCCCCAGCGTCGATCCGCCGCGAGCGGTGCAACCGACCCGGGAAGGAGCCCAAGCACGGCCGCTATAGCTAGCATGACCGGTCATTGATCATGCAGGTACGGTGCCGGCATCGCCGGTGGCACTGCCGCTGAGGCGATCGGGGGACGCCATGACAGCCCAGGAACAGCCACCACTCGTGCCGCACCATCTCGGTGTTCTCGTAGACGGCAACCGCCGGTGGGCAACCCGGCAGGGGTTTGCCGACCCGCACGACGGCCACCGGGCGGGTGCGGGCAAGGTCCCGGAAGTGATCGGATGGTGCGCTCAGGCGGGTATCGAGGTCGTCGCGTTCTACCTGCTGTCAGCGCGCAATCTGCACCGCCCCGCAGCCGAACTGCTGCCTCTTCTCAGCATCATCGAAGACCTCGTGACCGGTCTCGCCGGGCCCCACCAGCCGTGGCGGCTGCGCCTCGCTCGCTCGTTCCACCTACTGCCCACCGGCACCGCCAGACGACTGCGGACGACCGCCGCCGAAGCGGCTGACCGGCAGGATCGGGGCCCGATCGTGAACGTGCTGATCGCCTACAGCGGCCACGACGAGATCACCGAAGCCGTCCGCGCCCTCCTCGCCCGCCAAGCAGCCGCAGGGGCCAGCATCAGCGACATAGTGCGGAACCTGCACGTCGGCGGCATCAGCCGCGAGCTCACCACAGCGGGCCAGCCCGCTCCCGGCTTCCTCATCCGCACCGGCGGAGAGCACCGCCTGTCAGGCTTCATGCCCTGGCAGACTGCCGAAGCCGAGTTCTGCTTCCGGCCGTCACATGGCCCGGCCTTCAGCTATCAGGACTTCACCGACACGCTCGCCGTCTACGCCCGAAGGCGCCGCCGCTTCGGCCAGTAACAGCCACTGGAGCAGCCCCGGAAGGGGTCAGCCCGGCTCCCGGCCGGCACCAGAACGCCGCCGGGGCGCGGTGGTACCAGAGGGCTGCTTCAGTGGCCCGAAGCCGAATTCCTTTAGCAGCTGCGCGCCCCATGCCTGCAGCGCGGTCTCGTAGGTGGCGTTGTACGCAGCGGCATATTCGTCGGTTTTTGCTGCGGAAACGCGGTGAGCCTCGCGCTGGCGTCCGAGATCAGCGACGAGGCGTTCCCTGCGTGCGTTCTCGGCTTTGACGAGCTGCTTGACCTTGGCCGCCAGATCCGGTTGCCGCGCCATGACACCCTCCCGCTCCCCGCGATCCCCTTGCTGATCATTGTGAAACCTGGAGCACTCCGGAGAGCTGAGAACGCCTGATCCCAGCCCTCAGGATCACAGGAAGGGGTCTGCCGGGGTGCTGGCAGGTGGCCTCCGATCGAAGCTGACCGGGTGCTTGGCAGGGGTAGCGCGGCTGCCGGGCGGGCGGTTAGCGTTGACTGTCTGATTTGGAACTGGAGCGATGGAGCCGCCAGATGGAGCGTGCGGAGGGGCGTACGTGCGGGCGCGCGACCCGTTCCGGAAGCCCGTGCAAGGTGCGGCTGCATGGGGCGGATCTGGCCTGTTCCAGGCACGCTTCTGAGCAGGACCGGACGCTGGCGGAGGCGTATCAGCGCGGCTGGAATGAGGGCTTTCAGGCCGCCAGCCGCAGCAGCGAAGGCCTCCAGAACATGCGGGCAGAGCGTCTGGAACGGCGCGTGGCTGACCTTGAACGGCAGCTCGATGAGGCGTCCAGGTATTACGAGTACGGCGGGGATCAGGTCGTCGAAGTCGGCCGGTACGCCTACCGCTGGCCCGGCCTAGGCCGCCTGGAAGTCGGCGACCGGGTGCTGCTTCCGGAGAACTGGATCAGCCAGATGAAGCACGGGCCAGGCCCCGTCGAGGGCGTCGTGACCAAGCTTGGGGCGACCTATCGCGGCGAGCTTTCCGTCATCATCGGCCGCGCGCCGGGTGCCGGCTGACCGTCACGACGGTCACGGAACCGGTTCGCTGGCTACACCTGTGATGCCCCGTTGCCGGGCGGCGGTCAGCCGAATACGGCGCCGATTTTGACTCGCCCGGCGGGCAGAAACCGGGCTGCCGGGACCTCGATCAGGATGATCAACCAGCCGCCCGCGACACAGAAACCCGCCACCTGGCGTCCCGCGAGCCGGAGTGAAACCGGCGGTGCCGCGCGTCCCAGGCGGACTATTGCCGTCCCGCCGCGCCGGTCTTCACCGGCGCTCCGACCTCACCGCAGGCGCGCCGCCCGGCAGGCTTCGCGTGCTGGCTTGGCCGGCTGGGCGGCTCCCGCACCCTTTCCCGTTTCGGGCATGCGGCCGAGCCGGCGTGGCTTCACAGGCGCTCCCCGGCCGTCTCTCAGCTCTCACAGCGCGCCCGGCCTGCGGCTGTGAGAGGCCGGCGCGTTCCCGTTTCCTGCTCTCACAGCACCGCATGCCCGGAATTGCCGTTATTCGAGGTATGTCGATGGATTCAGTGGCTTGAGCTGCGCTGTTAGAGCAGGGGATGCTGCTGTGAGAGCTTGTGAGAGCAGAGCCTGTTCGCCAGCTCTCACAGAGCCCGTATGTCCAGATGCAGGGAAAGCACAGGCTGGCCCGGCCCGCCACGGCGCGTGACGGGCTGCAGAGCCTGATGTCACAGCAGGCCTCTGACCTGCGGTTTCAGATTGCTTACAGGCTATTTCAGAATGGTTTCAGATTCGAAGGTGTCTTCCGGATCTGAAAAACCCGGGTTAGGGGTTGCAGGAACGCCCTGCCGGCTCTGTGCCCTGAACGCACGACCGCGCCGGTCATGCACGGCAGGCCGGCCGCGGCTGCCCGGTCTGACCCGAACGGGGCTGGTGCTGTGAGAGCTTGAGACAGCTTGTGAGAGCGGGGCTTGTGCGCCAGCTCTAACAGTGACCGCTTGTTGTGCTGGATGCGTTCACGCCGGAGCCGTCCTCAGCCCAGGGCAGGTGATCGTCCCCGGAGCTGCCGGCTTCCGGGCCCTTGCCTCTTGCCGCCGTCACGCCACCGGGCAGCCGGGGTATCCCGGCTTCAGCGGCTGGTCACGCCCCGCAGAAGGTGTCCGTTGGGCCTGGACCCAAACGGACACCTTCTGCGGGGCGTCCGCGCAGCACGCCGCGCGATTACCCGTTCTGGTCCTGCCGGCGACTGACTGCTTCAGCAGTCTGACTTCTTCTCCCCCCACGGCACACATACAACCCTCACACCAATCCTGGAGTTCTTCATGCCTACAGGCCGTTCCTTCCTCACCCGGCTCCGCAGCGATGGCGGCCCGGAAATGCGGCTGCTGGAAATCCTCCTGCAGCAGCGCCTCGCCACCACCCAGCAGCTGGCACGGGCCACCGGCGCCCTGGACCGCAGTACCTTGCGGTGCCTGCAGCGCCTCGAAGACCACCACCTCGTCCGCCACGACCGGCTCGGCCGGCGGGCCGGTACCGCACCGCAGCACTGGTGGGTGACCCCGGCCGGTGCGCGGCTGGCCGCGTCGACCGCCCGCGGCGTCACCGGCACGTGGGCCGCATCCGAAGTCCCGCACGCCCTGGCCATCACCGAGCTGTGGGTCAGCATGCTCACCGCCAGCGAGACGGGCGGCCCGCGGCTGCTGGAGTGGCGTACCGACCGGGACGGGTGGCTGCGGTGGGAACGCCCGCACGGCGGCACCGGGCAGCTCACCCCCGACGCCATGTTCACCGTCGATCTTGGTGGCGGGCTGACGGGGTGTGCGATCGCCGAGATCGACATGGGCACCATGACCCAGACCCAGCTGCGCGTCAAAGCCGAACGGTACCTGCTGTACGCGGCCGAACGCGGCTGGCGCGGCGTGCTGCCGCACTGCCCGCCGATGCTGCTGTTCACCACCTCCCGCGTACGGGCGGAAAACTTCATGCGGCCCGCAGCCAAGCTCACCGACACTGCCCGCCGCCGCGCCGGCACCGTCAAGCCGTTCACCATCCTCGGCCGTACTTACTACCCGGCCGTCATGCACATCGCCGCCACCGGCACCGTCCGCACCCCCGCCACAGCCCTCCGCGACGCGGTCTGGCTGCACGGCGACATCGCCGACGAACCCGCCACCCTCACCGGGCTCCTCACCCAGATCGCCACCGCCCAGCACGACCAGGACACCGACGTACGGGAACAAGCCGCCGACAAGGCCGCGGCCGACCGGTACTACGCCGTCCGCGACGCGCTCTCCGCCATCAGCCGGCTTGATGAGCAAGACGCCGCCATCACCAGCCATCTCGGTGGCCCCGCAGGGGTGCTCCGCGAGTACCCCGACGTCGCCGAGGCCCTGGTCGCCTGGCACACCACCCCCGGCCCCGGCACCGCCGAGACAGCCGCCCTGAGGGAGCTGCTGTCCGCCGAGCACGCCCGGATCTGGACCGCACAAGCCACCCAGCTCGCCACCGCCATCGAGCACGACCCGCAGCAGGCCAGCCTGGCTGCGGCAGCCCGGGAACTGAGCGCCGGGAACATCCTCACCGAAAGCCAGGCCACAGTTCTCACCACCACCGGCGGCCCCGCGATCGGCGAGGTCCAGAAGCAGCTCCTGCAAGCCCACGAAGAACAGCGTGCCCTGCACGTTGAGGCCACTCTGCGGAACATGGGCGTCCTGCGCCGGCACCGCGCCGACCGCGAAGCCATCGCTGCTGCCTACGACGATGAGCATCTGCTCATCTGCGCCGGCTGCTCACTGCGCTACCCGCACGAGCGGGAACCCGCACCGTGCAGCACCTGCCACAGTGAGCTGATCAGCCACACCAGCCGCCACCAGGCCCGCACCACCGCCGATCACTGGCACGTCATCCGCGCCCGCCTCGGCGCACAAACCTGACTGCCGGTCGCGGGCGCCGAGGCCCGCCTCCTTTTAAGCCCCGTGGTCCCGGCCAGAACCGGCACACGGGGCTTTCCTGATCGCCCTCCCCAGCTTGACCGCTGGGGACAAGGCTGGCCGCCTCCTGCGGCCACACGGCACCCAGGCCACCGGACTTGGCCCGGGTGCCGTTGCTTCACCCAGCCCTCTCGCCCAGCCGCACACGGCGGGCACACCCATCCCGAAAGGCACCACCTTGCACAGCACCGGCACCCACAGCACGAACCCCCAACCCTCCAGCCTGCTCCTCCACGAGCTGGCCGACGTCAACTGCTCGCTGATGGCCTCCGACAGGTGGCTCTTCGACCTGCTCCACGAGCACCGCGTGCTGACCGTCAGCCAGCTCGTCCGCTTCGGCTTCCGCACCACGGCCCGCGACGCCGGAAGGCGCCTGCGGGTCCTGCGAAGCCGGCAAATCACTGCCAGCTTCGACCACGTCACGCCCGCCGGGACCCGCCAGCGGTGCTGGACCCTCGGCGTGCGCGGCCGGCAGCTCACCGCCCTGTGGGACGACCAGGCCGTCCCCGCAGACGGCGACGCCGCCCGGCTCGTCACGAACCAGGCCGCAGACCCAGGCAACAACCACGCCCTGGCCATCGGGGAGTTCTTCTCCCGGCTCGCCGAAGGCTCCCGCCCCGGCACGTTCACCGACCTGCGGTTCTGGTGGGGACCGCGCTCCTGCGCCGCACTACCCGCAGCTGCGGGCAAGGGACCGCTGGAATACGGAAGCTACTTCAGCCACGGAACCCACATCGGTTTCTGGCTCCACCACCCAGCCCCCGCACCCGCCGCCCTGCCCGCCGTTATCCGCGGATACCAGGAACTCGCCGCAGCGACCGGCACCAGCACCGTCCTCATCCCCGCTGCCAGCCAGGCAGCCGAAGACCAGCTCTGGAACAACCTGGCCGCCTGCGACCTCACCGGCCTGACCATCGCCACCACCACCAGCCACCCCACAGGCCCCGGCATCCCGCAATGGCGCACCAGCCCCGCAGGCCAGCTCATCCCCTTCAGCGCCCTGCCCGGCACGTACCGCACGGATCACCCCTGGTGGGGCGCCAAGCCCTCCCAGAACCTGCCGCCGCTACCCGGCCACCCCATCTGGGACCCCGAACGCGAGTACGACGAAGCCGTATTCGACAACTGGGAAACCTGCAGGGACACCACCAGCACCTGAGCCCCAGCCCCGCCCCTCACCGGGGCTGGGCACCCACAACTCCATAGCCCCGCCCTCCCCATGAAGGGGGCCGTCCCGCGACGCGTCGCGGGACGGCCCCCTTCATCTCGTTCCAGGACCCCTCATGAACAACCCCGCCACCAGCACCCAGCCCGCCGTCGTCTGGACCGCCGACAGCATCGCCGCGCTCGGCGCGTTCACCACCCTGCAAATCGCAGGCCAGATCTTCGGCATGTCCCAAAGCCACGCCTACGCCCTCGCCGCCGCAGGCGAATTCCCCGTCCCAGTCCTGCGCGCCGGACGCCGCTGGAAAGTACCCGTCGCACCCATCCTCGCCGCCGCCCGCCACACCACCCCGCCAGCTGCCGAATCCGGCACGGCGACTTGATCCGGGCGCGGAGCCGAGCGTCACTGCACACCGATCAGACACCCGCCCAGCGGCGGGCACCCCGCACAACCCGAAAGCGAACAACCCCTCATGGCTTCCGAAGGCTCCATCTTCAAGTGGTGCACCTGCAAAACCCCCGCCGGCAAACGCCTCGGCGCCCAATGCCCCGACCTGCGCCGCGCCGACGGCAACTGGCACCCCCAGCACGGCCGCTGGGCCTACCAGCTCGAACTCCCCAAAACCCTCCTCGGCAAACGCCGCCAGCTCAAACGCGAACCCGCCGCCACCGACAACTCGAAGAACGCCGCGCGCGACGAACGCGACCACGCCCGTGACCTGCTCCGCCTCGCCAGCGGCGACCCCGCACTCCTCGATGAGATCGCCACCCTCCTCAAAGGAGTACGCCCCGGCCAGCCACTCCCCGACCGCAACGCCATCGCCCGCCGCCTCCGCGCCGGAGTACCCGCCGCGATCAGCATCACCGTCGGCGAATACCTCACCCAGTGGATCGGCGAACGCCAGATCGACGAGAAAACGAAGATCAACTACGCAGGGCACATCCGCAACTACTTCCTCCCCAACCTCGGGGACATCGCCCTGGACAAACTCTCCAGGGCGCACATCCAGGCCATGTTCGCCGCGATCGTCAAACGCAACACCGAGATCACCGCCGCCCGCCAGCACACCGACCCCATGATCCGGGCCAGCGTGCGGGGGAAGAAGACCGTGGCGGCGACCTCGATGCACCGGATCCGTGCGACGCTGCGGACCGCGCTCAACGACGCGATGCGCAAGGACCGGCTCATCGAGCACAACCCCGCAGCCCACGTCGAACTCCCCGCAGCCGAGAAACCCGTCGCGCGGGTCTGGACCGCGCCCAGGGTCAAGGCGTGGCAGGAGACCGGGCACATCCCCAGCTCGGTGATGGTGTGGACCCCGGCACAGGCCGGGGAGTTCCTCGACTACGTCGAGGTGAGGGATCCGGAGCTGTACCCGGTGTTCGCCCTCATCCTGCGGCGCGGGCCACGCCGGGGAGAGGCGATCGGCATCACCTGCGACCAGCTCGACCACCGTACCGAGCGCACCGCGACCATCACCTGCCAGATCGCGCTGCACGCCGGAAGCGAACTCGTCTACAAGCCAGTCAAGACCCAGGCAGGGGACCGGACCTTCGGCCTCGACACCGAAACCTGCGCCGACCTGCAGGCCTACTGGGTACGGCGCTCCGCCCAGAAACTCGCCGCCGGACCCGCATGGCCGAAGACCATCAGAATGCGGATCCCCTCCCCCGACGGAACGGTCCAGCACGCCAACGTGGACCTGTTCTTCCGCCGCCCCGACGGGCGAGCCTGGAACCCGGACCTGGTTTCCGAACGCTGGGACCGCTACGTGCGCGACTCCGGCCTGCCACCCGTCGGCATCCACGACGGCCGCCATGCGGCGGCGACGTTCGCCAAGGCCGCCGGCGCTGACCTGAAAGAGATCCAGGAACTCCTCGGGCACGCCAACGTAGCGACCACCGGCGACATCTACACCAGCATCCTCCAGGAAACCGAACGCGAACGCGCCGAGCAGACCGCCAGACTCATCCCCCGCCAGCGGCGCGCGGCCTGACAAGGACCCGGCCCGGCTCGCTTTCGGCGAGCCGGGCCGTCCGGGTTGCACACCCGGCCAGCGGGACAATCTGACTGATCCGCGTCGCACAGGCCGAGGACAGGTACTGAAGGCTGACTCATGGGAGGTCATGCCGGAATCCCGCTCCCATGCAAGCGCGTGGTTCTCATCGCACACCCTGCGACGCCACTGACTCGGAGCAGCCGTTAGCGGACAGAGTCGGAATCAAAGTGCCGCCATCCGCGTTGGCCGGCACTTGAACTCATACGCAGTTCAGACCCCCGCGCCCGCGCCCCGGATGGCCAGCGGAATGTAGACACCCCCGCTGCCTTCGAACCGCCTGAGCTTTTTCCCCGCTGAGCCCCGGCCACGCTGAAGGGCCCGGCTTTCCCTAGCAGCCGCCGTTCCCCGTAGCTAATCTGCCGGTTCGCAGAGACGGCTGAGCTGGGACTTTCCTGGCTCAGCCGGTCTTGCTATTCAGCGGCAAGTGATACCGCTGAGAGCTGGCCTTGGAGGATCAGGGAACCGGGCGTCGCAGCCATCGCACAACGTCAGCTCGATCGTCCGCCAGCCGCGTAGCCGCGCGCCGGCCCCGCACCATTCACACACCGTCGCCGAACGCGCCCGGAACTCCTCCACGATCGCGTCTAGCTCGTCAGCCTCCTGCGGCGACCATCGCACCTCGCCGATGACTGGCTGCAGAGGAACCGCACGGAAGGCGAGCACGCCCCCCGACTGCTCGATCGCCTGCAGTTCGTACTCCGGAAACGTCGCCGACAGGCGGCGATGGCACTCCCGCACCAGAGGCCGCCAGCCCTCGCCCACCCAGGCGACCTCGAACTCATAGTCACGTGCGTGAGGACGCAGCTCAGCGATCAGCTCACCGCTGTTGACCGGATCAAGACACCACACGCCCTCACCCTGCCACAGCCACTGGATCAAGCAGCCGCTCCCGGCTAACGCAGGTGATCGCGTTCATCGACCAGCCGATCGGGGCTTCCAAGAAAGGCCGCCGCACCTACCGGCCCGAACGCCAGGTTGAGGGTGTCCAGCCGGTAGCTCCAGGCACCGCCTGCTAGTGCGGGCCACGAGAAGCGATAGTTGACCTGCCACCGCACCCACTCGCCGCGCTCCAGCCATACCGACGGCGGCCGGCGCCACCGCCGAGGCATCCCGAACAGGGAGACCACCAGCTCCACCCGCAGCCTGCCGCCGGCTTCCTTGAGCAGCACACCCGCCCGGTCCGGCTCCCCAGCACGCAGCGATTCCTGCGGCGCGAAGCCGTCCCGCTCGTCCATCAGCACCTCATGGACCGCTGGCCGCTCAGCCGCAGGCAGCGCAAACCCCACCGGCGCTGCGCTACGAAGTGTCGCTCCCGCCCCGCCCCGGGACCGCTTTGTCCACGACGTCCGCACCCACTGCGCCACCACATCCACAACGCGATCTTCCCGCCCGGCGGATGCGACCGGCAACGCACTTCCCGCCATCCGCCAGCGTGGTCCATGATCGCCGGCCTGGTGATGCTCTAGCGGCTGTCGCGCATTGCCTCCCGATCGAGCACCTCGACGGACATGATCCGGTCGCCCACCACGTCCAGGATCAGCATGCCCTTCTCGGGGCTCAGCGGCACGTTCCGATGGCCAGGCCCATATCCCCCATCCGGCCGATCGGCGGTAGGACGTCATGGCCGATGCAGTAGTGGGCGGCCGTCACGGTCGCGTCGGCGTCCGTGGCGCACATCGCGGCTGTGAGCCGCATGCAGCTCTCAGCGAGCGCGGTGCTGGTGTGCGGCAGGCCCCACCCTCCTCCAGGAACAACGCGAAGCGCCGCAGCACGCCCGACAACATCATCCAGCAGCTAACATCCGCCGGCCGCCCCGCCGATGGTCAGGTCCTTCCCTATCGCCGAGAAACTATCGCTGGGGCCCGGAACTCTCCGAAAGGACGCCGGCAAGAGGCTGGCGAACTGGGCTTCTAGCAATCACTGCGAACCAGTAGTGGTTAGCCTGCGGTCAGGTCGCGGTGAGACGCTGCGGGCAGCATGGTCTTAGCGGGAAACGGGAAACCTTCCCCGGTGCTCCGTATGACCGCTGAAAGAGCCCTGAAAATGGGTTCCTATTCAAGGAAGGAGGTGTGCCATGACCAAGGTCAAGGAGATCGTGATTGCCCAGGAGAGCTCGGGTGGCTCGTGCGCGTAGTCGGTGTTGAGCGGCGCTCGCTGCCCGCTTCAACCTCTGAGGTAACCCGAGGGGAGGTGTTTGGCATGCAGAAGGTCGCTGACGTCGTTATCCGGCACGACAGCAAGGACGGTTCTTGCGCGTAATGCGCGGGCCTGTGCGGCATCCACCGAAGGTGGGTGCCGCACCCTTTCATGTCGTGGTCGGCGATACCGAGTTCCAGATTGGCTGACGGAGGGAATCAGAATGATCGTCGGGGGCCTCGGATGAGCCGGGCTGGATCAGTAGTTGGCTTGCGCTCGGGAGTAACCGCAAGCCAAGACAGCGACGGCCTGCTTCACATTGTCTTTCTCAGCACCGGGCGTCATTGTCTCTACGAGGTAGAGGGCGAAGCGCTGGAAGCGGTCAGGTTACTTGGTGACTCCCGGCCTTGGGAAGATGTCTTGCAAGGCGTCCAGGTCAAGCATCCTGACTTCACGGCCAGCCGTCTCGAAGCCATCTTGGACACCCTTGAGGCCGAAGATGCACTTGACGTCGCGGCCCGCGCGGAAGTCCCCCCTGCAGGGGATGTCGAGACGGCGGTGTACGAGAAGCAGGTCAGCTTCTTCCGTGACTTTGCCGGGACAGCAGCTGCCGCACGGTCCGTACAGTCGAGGCTGCGTCAGGGCAAAGTCACAGTGATTGGCGCGGGTGGCATGGGATCGTGGGTCATCCAGTCCCTGGCCATGACGGGGGTCGGCCAGGTGCTCGTGATTGACCCAGACACAGTATCTGCGGGCAATCTCTCGCGACAGGTGTTGTACGGCCCGGCCGACATCGGGCAGCCTAAAGCGTTGGTTGTACGCGATAAGATCCAGACGCTGACGGGCGGCAGGGTCAGGGTGGATGTCGCCCTGGAGACGTTCTCCGCCGAAACTGGGCCTGGCATCTTTTCTGGTTCCGACCTTGTCATCAACTGCAGCGACGAACCAAGCGTTCATATGACGACGGACTGGGTCTCGGCAGCCTGCATGCCGCAGGGTATTCCCTTCGTCGCAGGCGGCGGCTATACAGGTCACATCGGGTTCGTGGGCACGACAATCGTTCCTGGAGCCACCGCCTGCTGGGAGTGCTATAAGGCCTCCTACTACGAACAGCCCAGGTACCAGCTTGAACACATAGCGGGCGACAGGCGCAGGGCGGGTGCCTTTTCTCCGATGGCTGCTGTCATTGCGAACTTGCAGGCATGGGATGCGCTCCGGGTCCTCGGCGGACTTGGAGAGCCACTTCTAGCGAACCGCGTTGGGGAACTCGACGCGCAGACCCTCACCATCCAGTGGCGGACGTTCGAGCGCGTCCAATGTTGTCGTGGCTGTGCCACCGCCGAGAAGGGATAAGTGCCGTGCTGGTAGAAGACAGCGTCACCGACATGGACATGGTCACCTCTAACGCCAGGCTGTTCGAGCTCCTGTACCAGCATCTCCCGCTAGATGATGTCCTTAGCATGTTCGAAACCCTCAATGATTGGGAGATCCGGAACACGGTTGCGCACAGGATCAACCGAAATGCTGTGTCGGTACATGACATCGTGAAGTCTGTCCCTCAGCTTTCCAGTACGGCCGAGCAGATTGCCGCAGAATGGGCTCGCTTCAGGATTACGGGAAACGCGCAACTCTATGCGCTGATGGCCCAGCTGGAACGGAAAGAGCGCTGCGGGCTGACGGTTGGGGTTGAAGGCGCTCACCACCTGGACGCCGCGCTCGCTTCAGGTGACGGGGTGGTCATCGTGACCCCGCACGTTGGCCTGTTCCAGGCCGTGCCCCTGTTCGTGGCCTCACGAGGCGCACACCCAACCGTCCTTGCCAATGACGGCGGTTTCGATGACATCTCGTCAGTGTTCCGCGCAACCGCCCCGGTCCTGAGTACGCAGTTCACGCCGCGCAAGGTCAAGGACCCAGCCACACTGCCTGCTCTGGCCAGGGCGCTGCACGCCGGAACGCCCGTCATCATGTACCCGGAGTTCTCGATGGGCACGTCGGGCAATGCGGGCAGTCTTCGTGCTCCCTTCCTCGGCCGTGAGGCGTGGATTCCGACTGGCCCGGCAAGGTTGGCCCGTCTCGCCTCGGTAGACATCTTGCCGATTGCGACACGCCTGGTAGGTCGGCGCGAAGTCGTGTTCGACATCCAGCCGCCGCTGAAGAGCGATGCCGTGGCAGATGATCCTCGGGCAGCGTCCCTGAAGATTTTCTCCTGGTTGGAGCAGACCATTCTCTCTGATCCCCATCTATGGTGGTGCTGGCCGATGCTTACATCGACGATGACGGTGACCAGTGACTCTTGATCAGAGCCAGCCTCTCGCCAGCGAAACGGCGGTCCGCAGAGGACCGTTCTTGCTGCTACTCGCATCAGCGCTGGTGAACATGATCGGCAGCACCATGACGCTGGTCGCGATACCGCTGATTGTCTTGTCCGTTACCCGCTCGCCCCTGGCTCTTGGTGTAGTCAGTGCAGCCGAGACCGCAGCTGTCGTGGTGGGGATGTTCCTGTCCGGCCCCTTGATCGATCGTGTTGGTCCCCGCAGGATGGCCATCTGGTCAAGTCTTCTTGCCGGGGCGGTACTCGCGGCCATCCCGATCACTGCCTCGCTAGGCGAGATGGAGATCTGGACTCTGGCGGTTGTCGGTGCCGCTGCTGCACTTGCCGCCTCGCCGGGCCTGACCTGCAGACAGATGCTTCTGGGTGCTGCCGCGACCACAGCTGGAGTGGGTCAGGCCAGAGCGGGCTCGGTGTACTGGATCTTTCCCCGGCTGGGCATGGTCATCGGCGGTCCGCTAGCGGTCGCACTCCTGGCCAGCCTGGGGAATACCGCTGTTATCTGGCTCGACGTAGCCAGCTTCGTCATCTCGGCCGCCCTCATACTGGGCGTGGCGGGTGCTCGTCCCTCAATGTCGGGCCAGCAGGCGTCGAGCTCGTACATGCGCGATCTTGCAGAGGGTCTGCAGGCGGTGTGGAGCATCCGGGCCGTCCGGCTGATGACCATCACCGCCTTCGTGCTGAGCGCGTTCGACGCTCCGCGCATCAGTGTCATCGCGCCCGTGTACCTCAGCCGTGTCGGCGCGCCATCGACTGTTCTTGCCTGGGTGGTGGGAATTTACACGGCCGGATCCCTGGCTGGGCTCGTGCTGTACACGCTTTTCCTGCCCAGGTTGTCTATCCGGTGGGTTCTGGCCGGTTGCCTGACAGCTACTGGATGCGCCTACTTGCTGCTTGCCGCAGCGCCAGGAATACCCGCTGCCCTGATCGGCATGATGCTGGCGGGCATCGCCCAGGGGCCGTTCCTGCCGATCATGATCCAGATCGTCAACGAAAACACAGTGCCTCATGTTCGGGGCCGGGTGCTCGGTGCGATCATGGCGGCTGTCTCGGTCGCCCTTCCCCTGGGCAATCTGACCTTCGGCGCCGCGCTGGAAGCTGTTCCTCTGTGGATAGCGCTGGGAGCAACGGCTGCCGCATACCTGGGAGCGGCCTGGCCTGTGGCACGCATCGCCTCCAGAAGCGAGGATCCGAAACCGGAACTGGCACCGCCGGCGGTGTGATAGCTCCGCTGCGCTGATCCCCTAGCTGCCGCCAATGAACGACTTTGCTGGCGGCTGCAGGGGAAGTGGAAGCCCGGCAGTGTACCTAAGTGCGGGCCGCAGCTCATTGGGGCTGGCTGAAGTCAGCGATCGTCTGCCGGATATGGGCTTCCAGCACAGTGGGGCGCGGTTGTTTGATGATGCTCAGCGCCTCCTGCAGGAGGGCCATTCCCTGTTGGCTGTCGCCGAACCGGCGATGCCAGATGCCGAGTCCCCGGAGCGACTGGGCCTGACCAGGCCGGTCTCCTAGCTTCCTGCACCTGTTCAGGACGCGTTCGAACAGGGTGAGTGCTTCGCCGGCAACCTCTTGCCGCACGCGCAGCATGCCCTGCCAGAACTCGGCCGTCGCGAGCCCGTACTCAGAGCCAGCCTCTTGATAAAGAGTCTTTGCCTGCCCGAAGTGGTCGTCGGCTAGCTCGTACTCCTGCCGGGAGAGGTGGATCTGGCCGATGCTGCGGAGGGCAAAAGCAAGACCACCCATATCACCGGAATCTCGAAGTATCGGCAGAGTGCTCTCGTAGCGGCTCAGAGCGGTGTCGCTTTCTCCTCGCTGCCGGTCCACCATCGCGGTGAAGACGGTCGCGGTTGCCCAGCCATGCCTGTCACCGGCCTCTTCGAAGATCGCCGCTGCTTCCTGGAAGGCGGCCCAGGCCTGGTCGAACTCCTGATGATCCGTATGGATCATGCCGGACCGGTAAAGCAGAGCGGCACGGCCGCGATTGTCACCTGCGCGGGACACCGCGTCCAGCGCTGACCTGAGAATCGCCTGCCATTCGTCATAGTGACGACGCATGTGAAGCAGAGGCGTCAGCGTCGAAGCCAGCTCCCAGCAGGCGGTCGCGTGACCATCGCTCGCTGCTCGCCGTGCCAGGGCGACCAAGGTCTGCCGTTCCACCTCGATCCAGCGAAATGGCTCCGCAACCAGAGCGTTCACAAGAACGTCCTCGACGGGCCAGCGGGGTGCGTCGCTTCTGATGTTCTGGTAGTCGCCACCCTGAATAGATCGGTACGCGGCTGTGGCCACATGCAGCCAGGCACCCAGAACTCGGATGCGACCCTCTTCCAGCGTCCGCAGGTCATCCTCGACGGCTGCCCGTTCAAGTGCGAAGGCGCGTACCAGGTCGTGTATCCGGTAGCGGGCATGGCCTGTCGCGTCACAACCGGCCACCCCAACAAGCTGAGCGTCGAAAAGCTCCTCAAGTAGGTCCTCGGCTACCTCACTGCGAACGCCGAGCAGCGCCGATGACGCCCAGACCGTTACCTCCGCGCTGTCCATGTCACCGAGGCCGCGGAGCAGGCGCTGCACGTCTGGGCGTAGCCCCTCATAGCTGAGCGCAATGCTGGCGCGCACATCGAGATGCTCATGAGAGAGCAGGTCAAGCTGCCGTTGACCGTCATTGAGCAGCGCCACCAGCCGTGCGACGCTCCAGTGGGGCTTGGCCGCCAGCTTCGCGCCGACGATCCGCAGCGCTAGGGGAAGCTGGCCGCACTGGCTGATGAGAGCTTCGGTTTCCCCTGCCTCGCTTGCTATCCGCGACGGGCCGGCTATACGCGAGAGAAGAGCAAGTGACTGAGCGGGGTCTAGGACATCCAGATTCATCACCTTGGCCCCCAAGGTGGACCCCAGCCGTGCCCGGCTGCTGACGAGGACACCGCACGCATCGCCCCCGGGGACCAGAGGGGCGACCTGGTCATCGCTTCGGGCATTGTCCAGGACAACGAGGACCTTCCGGGAATCCAGCAGGTCCCGATACAGGTCGATGCGATCCTCGAGCGAGGAGGGAACTGCGTCGCCGTCCACCCCCAGGACCCGGAGGAACCGGCCGAGTGCCTCGTGCGGGGAAGCTGGGTCGCTGCTATCGAACCCACGGAGGTCCATGTAGAGCTGCCCATCAGGGAAGTGTTCCCGGACCTCGTGCGCGACTTTGATGGTGAAGGCCGTTTTCCCGATGCCAGCCTGCCCTGTGATGGCCAGAATGGGGCTGCCGGTACGCCGCGGACTAGTAAGCAGGTTTCGCGCCTCCGCCAGCTCCGTGTCACGGCCGGTGAAGTCAGCGATCCCAGGCGGCAGAATCCGGGGTACGGAAATATGGAACCGCTCCCCGGAATCAGCTGGCAGTAGCTCCGCGCCGCCAGCTGCCAGGTCAGTCACCTGCCCGGCGGCTGGCCCGGGCACCGGAGAAGGATGTACTAACAGGGCCGACTCGTTGTCCAGCATTGCCATGTACAGGCTCTGGATGTCCTGGCCCGGATCGACTCCGAGATGATCGCTCAACCATCGGCGGTACCTGTCATACGCCAGGAGCGCATCAGCTGTGCGTCCCGAGCGATGCATCGCGAGCATCATCTGGGCAGCTAACCGCTCACGAGTAGGGTTCGCAGCTGCTAGTTCCGTGATCTCGTCCACGACCTGGACATGGTTCGCCAGGCGAAGCTCGACATCGAACAGGTCCTCGGCAGCGGTGAGCCGTGCTGCCTCGGATCCCTGAGCCAGTGCCGCATAGGTTTCCTCGGATAGCCCTCCGCCGAGGACCGGGCCACGCCATAATCCGAGTGCTTGCCTCAAGATTTTGCGTGCTTCGTCATCTGACTCCGCGTTCCGCCATCTCGCGGCTGAGGTTCTGAACCGGTGAACGTCAACGAGTTCCGGCGGGACCTCCAGAAGGTACGCATTGCCTCGCGTCAGCAGCTGCACGTCGGGGTGACAATCGAGTGCGTCGGCGAGGACTCCGCGGATCTCAGAGACCCGGCTGTGCACGACGGCGCGAGCCTGCGGAGGAGGCTGGTCGGTCCACAGCAGATCGATGAGCCGCTCGCGGGAAACGACATTGTTGGCTTGGAGGGCCAGAATGCCAACAATCAGCCGCTGCTGCCGCCGCGAGAAGCGCAGCGACGTGCCTTCGTGCCACACCTCCACTGGCCCCAGTACATTGAACTCCACCACGCGCCATTCCCCCGCTTTTCGCTGCCTTCCATCGATGCCAGCCTCAGCTAACCTAGTACGAGGCTTCTGGAGTGGATAGACCTGGCTCAGTCAGGTTTGCGTCGGCGGCCGGTCCTGATCGGCGGCAGTGTTCCGGCCTGCGGTCCCAGTGGTGAGGGTTTGGTTAGCGCCTGTCGGTAGCGTCGTTTTCGGGTGAAAGTGGCTTCACTACGGCCCCGACCGGTCCCACCACACCAAAGGGAGAGTTACCATGAAGCGCCGGATTTTTGCCCTTTGTGCACTACTGGCACTGACGCTTGGCGCGGTCACCCCGGGCGCGGTACCCCAGCAGGCGCCCACCGTGCCAGTCGCCGCGTCCTCCACGCCGAATCACACCTGCGATCCTGACTGCATCTGGATCTAAGCGGCCGTCTCGATCCCGCGAAACTGAACGCCCCGGCCTGCGGCACCCCGCCCAACTTGACGGGGCAGGGTGCCGCCAGCCGCGATCTTCTTACCATCTTCCCGAGTTTGGGGTGTCTGGGTATGTTTCCTGGCATGAGGGATTCACAAGAGCACAACGCCGATGTGCTGCTGGCCGCGCTGGCTGAGGAGTACTTTCAGTGCTTCCTGGTCCATAGCCCGCTGTTTGCTCATTCCCTCGGCCTGCCCGGTTTTGACGGGGGTGTCGGCGATCCATCTCGCGCAGCGCGGCGCGGTCAGGTCGCTGAGCTGGCAGCGCTGGAGGCAAGGCTCCACGCGATTGATCCGGCGGAGCTGGCAGGGCAGCACCGCGTGACGTGGTCGATCATGGCGGTGCGTCTGAAGGACGAGCAGGCGTGGCTGGCGGCCGAGATGCACGAGGTGGCTGTCTCCGGCAGTGTTAGCGGCGACCTGTCGATGCTCTTCCACCTGATGCCGAACGCGCCGTTGCGTGATGCGGCGGGAGCAGAGTCCTATCTGAAGCGGCTCGAAGCCCTCGGCACCTACTACGACCTGCTCGCCGAGCGGTACCAGGAGAGCGCGGCTGACGGGAAGTTCCCGACGGCTTCCGGGGTGCGCCAGGCGCTGGCTCAGCTGGAGGGCTACCTGGCCGGAGGCTGGGATGCTGACCCGCTGCTGCGTCCCGTTCCCCCGGAGGGCGTCGACACTGGAGAGTGGAGAGGGCGGGCGCAGGTCATCCTCGGCAGCGTTGTGCATCCGGCGCTCCGCCGGCTGGGCAAGGTCTGGGCCGAGGTGCTCCTGCCGGGTGCCCGGGACGACGAGCACGTCGGGCTGCGGTATGTGCCGGGCGGGCGCGACGGGTACCAGGCGCTGGTTCGCCTGTACACCACGACAGACCTGACCGCGGAAGAGATCCACCGCATCGGCCTCGATGCTCTCGGCGAGCTCAAGTCGGAGATCGCTGCGGCTGGTGCCGCAGCGTTCGGCACGGGCGACGTAGCTGATGTCCTGTCCCGGTTGCGTGATGCCCCTGAGCTTCGTTTCACCTCGGCGGAGCACATCGTCAGCTACGTGACGGATGCCTGCGAGCGTGCGCGGGAAGCTGTAACTGGCTGGTTCCGCGACTATGCCGTGCCCGCATGCGAGATCCGGGAGATGAGCCCGCACCAGGCGCGTGGCGGCCCGGCCGGTGCCTACATCTGGCCTGCTGCCGACGGCAGCCGCCCAGGCGTGCTGCTGGTGAACACTCACGAGCCGCAGCAGCGATCCACCGCAACGCTCGAGTCACTCGCGTTCCACGAGGCCGTGCCCGGCCACCACCTCCAGGCGGTACTCGGCGCTGAAGCCGACCTGCCGAACTTCCGGCGGTTCCGCCGGTCGGTGGCGCACGCGGAAGGCTGGGGCCTCTACGCCGAACGGCTGGCAGACGAGATGGGCCTCTACAGTTCCGAATCCGCCCGGATCGGCATGCTGTCCGAGGCTGCTGTCCGCGCCTGCCGGCTGGTGGTCGACACCGGGCTCCATCACTACGGCTGGTCCAGAGACCAGGCCATCGTCTTCATGCGGGACAACACCGCACAGTCCCAGATCAACATCGAGGCCGAGGTCGACCGCTACATCTCCATGCCAGCGCAGGCACTCGGCTACATGCTGGGCCAGCTGCGTATCCAGGACCTCCGCGCACGCGCTGCCGAGGAACTGGGGCCAAAGTTCGACCTGGCCGAATTCCACCACCAGGTACTCGGACACGGCTCAGTACCACTGGACACCCTCGACGAAATCATCACCACATGGATCGAGGACATTCGCTAAGCGCGGCATCGGCCGCAGGCTGTCAGGCCTGGCTGTGCTGCGGAGGCGTGGTTGTGGCCGGTTGTCCATGTTGAACGTTCCTCATACAGTGAGCAGCGCTGTGGGCACGCATCGTGTGCTCGCGCCGGGGAGGCATGTTATGACGGGAAGCGGCGGGCGCGGCGATATCAGTGTTGATCCGGCTGCGGTCCTGGAGCTGCTGGGCGAGTTCGACCGGCTGCCGGGGCTGATGACGGTGTCCAGAGTGGTTGATGAGCAGACGGGCAAGAGGAACAGGCGCTTCGATGCTGAGGGCCGTAAGTTCCGCGGCGCTTCGGGGCTGACGTCCGCGCTGGAGCTTGCTGGCCGGTGTAATCCGGGGCTGGCCGATGCGGGCAAGGTCGCCGAGGCTTTCTCTCGCGGCCTTGAGCGCGTGATCGAAAGCGCCAGGGCTGAACTTGGGCAGATTGGCGGAGCGGATACGTCGTCGGCTGACGTGATCGACCGGACTCAGCGGCCGTGGTGATGCGCTGATGGCATTTCATGACGACGCCCTGGACGACCGGGCGCTGCTGGCGCAGATCAGCATGATGATCCGCGCGGATGATCCCGAACATCTGCGGGAGAACGCCAGTGCGTGGCTGAGCATGGCGCAGGCTCTGTATGAGCGAGCTGGCGCGATCCGGACCCAGGCGGGACGCCTGGGACTGGTGTGGCGTGACCAGCGGGGCATCTCTGTGGCTGGCGCGCTCAACAGTCACGCGGCGGCGCTGGAAAGCGAAGCCGCCGCCTATGCGCACAATTACGAGACGATGACGAGTGCCGCAGCAGCACTCGCCGGTGCTCAGTCCAAACTTGAGGCGATCGAGGCACGTACCGTGCCGGTGAAGGAAAAGGCAGAACTCGCTCAGGGATTGCTGTCATCGCTGGACGGCGAGTATCAGGTCAGCCAGACACGGCTGCTGAGCCCAGTACTGCCCCGGCTCCTCGACGCCAGCGCGCCACTCGACGGCGAAGGTACTGTCCGGCTTCCGGCTGAATCCTTCGGCGGCAGCGGCACCACCGCCACTTCCAGTTCAGGCGGAGTACCAGTACCAGGTGGGTTCCAGCCGCCCCCGCCGATGGGTTCGCCGCCTCCAGCCGCAGGCTCGCCGCCTTCTGGTCCCGGGCCGCAGCCTCCAAGCGGCGGGGGCGAGCCGCCACGGCCACCCGGTCATGGTGCTGATCCGGCGCCCCCGATGCCCCCGGCACCCCCGATGCCACCGGTACGGCCTCCGGTCGAGGGAGGTCCGCGCCTGCCGGGCGAAACTGGAGGCCCGGCTCCCGAGGGCAGCGGCTTGCTGGGTGGCACCGTCAGCGCACCCGGAACTGGGACTGTGCCCGGTCCGCTGACAGGAGGTATGCCGGGTGCGACAAGCGGCAGCATGCCTGGGATGACAGATAGCGGTGTGCCCGGTGGCGGTGGCAGGCCTGGCGCTGCGGGAGGGGTCCCCGGTGGGAGAGGTACCACGCCGATCGCAGGCCCAGCCGGCGGAATGCTGCCGATGCCAGCCTCGCCAGTGCCACGAAACGATGACCTCGCGCGGCGGCGAGCTGGAATCCGGACCGAGGCTGACTGGCTCAATGTTGAGGTGCCCGCAGCACCGGCTGTCCTTGGCGGCCGTCAGATCAGTGCCGACGAGGCCGACCCGCTGTCCTACCTGTGGGCCAGCGACGACCCGCCGATGGAAGGTGATGTGCCTGATGCTGGGGCGGGGATCATATCGAACAGCGAGGTCCCCAGTGATGATCCGTTCGATGACGGGTGGGAACTGCCACCAGGCGAGCCGGGAGCCGTCCGGCGTGACGGCGAGGATGAGGTTCGGGGCATGACCCCCAGCGAACTGGCCCGCTGGTCAGCAGCCAGCGGCATCAGGATCGGCCCGCCTCATGCGTCCTGAATTCTCGCGGGCCTGGCGAGCGGCTGCTGTTGCGGCGGGGCTGATTGCCTCCGTGACTGTGCCTAGTTCAGCCCTCGCGGACAGCATTCGCGACCGTCAGTGGCATGTTTCGGCGCTGAGGCTTACCGAGGCTCACAAGATCAGCCGGGGAGAGGGGATCATCGTCGCGGTCGTTGACTCAGGCGTCGATGCTGCCCACCCGGACCTGGCGGGAAGCGTGCTGCCGGGGACAGATCTAGGCAGTGCTGGTGACGGTCGCTCCGACACGGCGGGTCACGGTACGGCGATGGCGTCAGCGATTGCGGCCAGGGGACATGGACCTGGCGGAGGCGACGGCGTGATCGGCGTAGCACCGGGCGCGCGCATCCTTCCTATCCGCGATCAGGGATCATCGGGCGGTAGCCGGGGAACCGGTGACGGCATCCGGTGGGCCGCAGACCACGGCGCAAAGATCATCAATATCTCGGCTGGCGGTGCTGACCTTTCAGCAGTTCGCAGCGCCGTGGAGTACGCGATAGGCAAGGGCATCATCGTGGTGGCCGCAGCCGGAAACGACGGCGGCCCGGTAGAGGCACCGGCGATGTACCCGGGCGTGGTGGCCGTCGCTGGCACCGGCCGCGACGGCTCCTTGTGGCCGAAGTCAGGCCGGGGCCGTGAAGTAGTCGCAGCAGCCCCGGCGGCAGAGATCGCAGGTGCCGAACCCGGAGGCCGGTACTCGATCACTGCGGGTACCAGCGATGCGGCAGCTATCACCTCCGGTGTACTGGCGCTGGTCTGGGCGAAATTCCCAAGCCTCGACGCGGCCAATGTGATCAACCGCCTGATCAAGACAGCCGATGACAAGGGCGAACCTGGCAGAGATCCTTCATTCGGGTACGGCTTGGTCAACCCCGTACGTGCGCTGACGGCAGACGTGGCATCCGCTGCTACCCACCCGCTTCTTCCATCCGCAGCGTCACCAGCTCCTTCGGCGCCTGCCTCCGCCAGGGAGCCTGGGGGGCCTGCTAGCAGCAGCGACGCTGCAAGAGGCGGCGGCAATGAACAGTCACCGGCCCTTATGGCCGCAGCAATCGCGGCAGGAGCGCTCATGGTGCTAGCTGGCGGCGCGCTGGCGATCTTCATGCGCAAACGGCGCAAGGTTCACACGGGGAGGTAGTAGCAGTGCACGCAGCACGTATGGACGAGCTGATCGGTGAGCTCGACCAGCTCCGCCAAGACGCAGAACGGCTCCTGGCACAGGTCAGCACGGACTGGCCGGCGGGCACAGTCTTCGAAGGTGCAGATGAGACCGAGACCGTTACCGCCCGGGTCAACGCTGAGGGAGGCATAGCCGGCCTGGCGATCACTCCCACCTGGCGGCAGCAACACAGTCCGCACGGGCTCGCAGGTGCCATTCTCAGCGCGGTGACCGCCGCTCACCTTCACCGGATCGCTTCCTGGAGCTGGAACGTCAGCGAACGCGGCTCCGCTAACCCGGCCTCGCAGCCCAGAGTGTCCCGTTCCCGTCCCACCGAAACAGCCCCAGGACCAGAGCCCGAAACCCTTCGGTCGCTGGCTGACCTCGTTCAGCACGCCGAAACCGAGCTGGAACAGGCGCTGCAGGCAGCCCGGGAGCGCACTGCCCAGCCATCCACCGTCAGCTCCAGGGACGGGCACGTCACCGCCACGGTCAGCAATGGCGAAGTGATCGCCCTGCGCCTTGATGGCCAGTGGGCAGCAAAGGCTCACTCAGCGCAGATCGCCGCTGAAGCACGCACCGTGTTTCCAGCGGGGCCTGTCCGCCCACTGAGCCACACACAGCCGCTTCCAGCCCTGGATGCCCTGATCTTCCTGGCCTCTGACCCTGCGGCGCTGACTCGTGCACTGGGCCTGAGAGGGTAGAGCGACCATGCCGCCACCGGACAAAGCGAAGATCAAGGTCGCCATCGAGGCTCTGCGAGCCGACGCCGCTACGTGGAAGGATGCCGCCACGACCCTCCGCGGCGCAAAGCAAGCCGCCAGTGACCTGTTTCTCGATACCTTCGAGATGTCGTCGCTATCGGATTTGTGCGGGCTTACGGACGCCTATCAGGATCTCCAGCGCAAGATGGTCGCCTTGCTGAACGATGGTGCGGCAAATCTCGACAACATCGCCGCGGCGCTGACCACATCCGCCACGGCGTACGAGAATGACGAGAACAACAACGTCCACGCACTGAACGAGACCTGGTGAACGGAGCCGATCAGCCGTGGGCAAGCACGCAGGCATCAGCCGATCAGAGTTCGAGCAGACCCTCCAGCAGGTCCAGCGGCTACTCGGCCGCGTCAGCGACACGACCGTTTCCATCAGCGCCAACATCAACTCCATCGCCCAGGTCCTGCCAGCTTCCATGACTAAGGACCTGCGGGCACTGACCACCAACTTCACCGGGCTGGTCAAGAAGTTCTTCCGTCTCATAGCCGAGCTCATCGGTTCTCCGGGATGGCCACCGGCGATGTATTCCGCAGGTCAGGACTGGACTGCCAAGGTCGGAGCCAAAGCCAGTTCCCTAGCCGGGAAGGCAGGCAAAGACCAGACGAAGATCGACGACGTGTGGGAAGGCATGGCGGCGACCGCCTACGCCGACACCCTCGAGGCGCAGGCCAAGGCCCTGACCTCGATCAAGGAGGCGGCCGACGAGATCGACGACGCGTTGTGGACGGCGGCGATGTGCATCGCCGGATTCTGGATCGGATCTGCCGTCGCTCTCATCGCCTACGTCGTTGAGCTCGAGGCAGCAGCTGTCGCAACGGCAACCGTCATCGGCGCTCCCGCAGGTGTTACTGCGGCGGGTGGCGCGACGGTTCAGACGATCGCTCTCTGGTCGGCACTCATCGCTGGCGCGATCACCGTGATCTCAACGCTGATCACCCAGTGTAAAGACCTCGCCCAGCGCCTCGCCGACAACGAGGCGTTCCCCGGAGGCAAATGGCCGGCCTCGGCAACCGGCAGCATGTCGGACGGCAGCCTCTCCGACGGCGACGCCACCGACTGGCACATCAAAACAGCATGAACACCGAGCGCTACCCCGTCGCAGCCGTCAGGCATCAGATTGCCGTGATTACGGGACTCCTTGCCAGCATCCCAGTGCTTCTGGTCATCGCTGCGAGTTGTGTAGCTTCCGGAACGGGCGGATCTCTGAACCCGGAAGCGCCTAAAGCTGCGTTCACCTGGCTGTTCCTGCTCTTCTGTACCTGCGCATTCCTCGCGCACGCCACGGTGGTGATACTTGGGATTCTCGTACGGCGAGCCCTGGCGTCGTGGCCCGATGATCCATCCCGGCTTGCCTCTTCCACAGCTTTCAGCCTGGCTTGGAGGTATGTTCCCTTCGGCCTGGCCGTGGTGGTGGCAATCGGCGCGGTGATCCTCGGTCAGATGAGCGGGACGATGCCAATGCTGCTCCTGCAAGCCCTGTGGATGTCCGCCATCATCGTGGTGGCATCCCGCACAGCTACAGCACCCCTGCGGATCGCAGCGCGGTGGGGCTTCACTGTCAACCCGCGCTGACTTGTGCATCTGCCAGGTTTAGGTTGTGGCCGTGCCCTTGCGGGAAGCTGCGCGGGGATCTGGTATCCCGAGAATCTCAGCGGCGGGGCCATACTCGCGGGCACCGGCGTACACTGTGTGGCCTGATTCGGCCTCAAGGTCCGCGCAGCTGGCTATTGCTTCGGCGAATGCGCCGATCGTGAGCAACTCGCCCGCTGCGGCCAGGTGCGCTGCGGTGATTCCCTTCAGCTGATACTCGAGGAGCCTGCTGGTAACAGTGTCGGCGATGAGTCCGCCGGAGATGACGAACAGACGCAGGCCGCGGTGCTGTAGATCCGGGATGCGCTCTCTGAGCGCGTCCTCACCAGCGCGTTTTGCCCGAGCCACTGGCTCGTATGCCGGTGGCATAGGCGTCCGTCCGTAGTCGTGGGCTAGGTGACTCGTGACGTAGAGGATGCGGCCACCGGGTTGCATCCGGCCTGCGGCGGCCTCAAGAACAGCGAGCTGGGCGTCGCGGTTGACGCGCAGGGGGTACTGCGAGTCGTGGTGCTGTTCGAGACCCCCGGAAGCATTGAGGACAAGAAGGTCCAGCGAATCGAAGGCCGAGTCGTAGGTCCTGAACATTCGGTCGACGTCGGCGGCTGATGTCAGGTCGGCCTGCAGCGGAACACCACGTGCGCCCAGTCTTGCAAGATCGGAGCAAACACGAAGCGCTCGCCGCTCCTTGTTGCGATAGCCGGCTCCGATGTCGAAACCACGCTCGGCGAGGAGCTGAGCGGTGGCAGCGCCGACACCACGAGACGCTCCGGTGATCAAGGCTGCCCGCTTGGGCCGATCAGATCTCTTCATCTTCAGCTGGCCACCTTCATTGTGGTCGCAGGATGTACTTCGGATGCGCGATGCAGGGTCTGTGGCCGCGCCGTGTACCGGCCGAATCCTCGTGAAGTGGTCATGGGGTCCCATCCGGGTGGGCGCTCGGGAAGAATGCCGGGGCTTCCGAGTACCCGTCCGCTGCAAACTTCACGGAGAAGGCCAGTGTCGAGAATCTGGCCCGCGCACAACACGGCACCCGCCATCACACCGCCGATCCCGCTGCCTGTCCGGGTGCTCTGCCCGACGAAGTGCAGTCCGGAGATCGGTCCCCGCATGTCCGGACGTGCAGTGATGCTGTTGCCCCACTTCAACAGGCCATATGGGGTGCCGCCGCTGGACAGCGTGTAGCGCGTGTGAGTGAGAGGCGTGGCGGTTTCGAGGTGCACTATGTGGCTGCGGAACGGGCCGATGGCCTCCTCCGCGGCACACAGCATCGAGTCGGTGAGGTTGCTCTTGAACACGGCGTAGTCGGGATCGCGCCGGTACTGGCGGGCGGTTGTGAGGGCGCTGCCGCTGCTCCACCGGCTGTCGTCACCTGGACACAGCGTCATGAGCTGAAGGATGGTCTGGCCCGGGGGACAAACAGCGGACGAACCCGAGTCCTTTCCTGACGAGCACGAAACAAGAACGAAGGGCAGGTCACCTGTGCGACCTGCGCTCCATCGGTCGTAGGCAGCTTCTGTATCGCAGGTGCCGTGCCACCAGAGGTTGTTGCCCAGCTGCTGTGGAAGCTGAGTGTCGAGCGCTACGTACGTGACCGCCATCGGCAGGCTCATGGTTGCTGCTCGGGCCTTGTCGATAACACTGGGTGGCAGGTGCTCTGGTTCGATAAGTTCCAGGACAGTCCTGCGGTAGTCGGCGTTGGAGATGATGATCGGCGCGCTTTCGATACTGCCGTCCGTGGCGCGGACCCCGGACACGCCGCCTGCGGACACCAATATCTTCTCGACCTGGGTACCTGTGCGCAGCTGCCCGCCGTGTGCCTCGATCACCTCGACAAGACCAGCCACAATGGACTGTCCGCCGCCCACGGGGTAGTAGGTGCCCCGGAGGTAGTGATCGAGCATCCGGGCGTGCGTTGAAACGGCAGTTGCTGATGGGAACGCGCCGTAGTTCGCCGACTGTGCAGCCAGTACCGCTCGTGCCGTTGGCGAAAGACTGCAGTGTTCGAAGAGGTCCGCAAGAGTACAGCGCGACCAGGCCAGCTCCGAGGTGCGAGCACGGACCAGATCCGGCAGAGACTCAGGTTTGGAGAGCGAATCGTACGCGATGCCGGAGACAGCCCGGCAGATCTCCACGAACGCAGGAAGGCCTTGTTCGGCTGGGAGTGCTTCCTGCAGGCGTGCTAGGTATCGCGTCCAGCCGGTCGGAACGTCGAGGGTCGCGCCGGGGACGACGATGCGGTCGAACCCATCCGGGTTGAATTCGGTAAAACGTACCCGGTCTTCCAGACCCAGGCCACGGAGGATCGAGGTCACCATGCCGTCAGGCCCGCAGTCGCCGATGTAGTGAACGCCGACATCGAACTGGTACCGGCGGT
Source organism: Longispora albida DSM 44784 (assembly GCF_000379825.1). GTDB lineage: Bacteria > Actinomycetota > Actinomycetes > Mycobacteriales > Micromonosporaceae > Longispora > Longispora albida. The sequence continues at coordinate 100,640 of NZ_KB903813.1, read as the reverse complement.
GCCGCCGGAACACATGGCTGTTACCCCCGGCAATGGTGTGCTGTTCAGTGACAAGGACGCGAAGACCGCTGACGGCCAAGTAGGCGGCGCACACCAGGCCGCCCATCCCGGACCCGACAACAATGGCGTCCCAGCGCTGGTCGCTGGTGTCAGATGGAGATCGCACCATGCACCTCCATGACAGCGCCTGTGACGTATGTGGCCTTGTCGGAGGCCAGGTACGCCACAAGGTCTGCTGCCTCTTCCGCCGTGCCGAAGCGCCCCAGGGCGATGTGGTCAACGGCCTCCTTCCGGACCCGGTCGGAAAGTACGGAGGTCATGTCGGTGTCGATGAAGCCCGGGACCACCACGTTCACCCGGACGCCATACGGGCCGACCTCCTTGGCCAGCGCCCGGCAGAACCCGATCAGCCCGGCCTTGGCTGCGGAGTAGTTGACCTGACCGGCGTTGCCGTACATGCCTGCGACGGATGCGATTGCGGTGATAGATCCGCTGCGACGCTTCAACATGGGGAAGATCGCCGCCCGGCTGACATGGAAGGCACCGCCGAGGTTCGTGGCGATGGCCTGGTTCCAGTCGCTATCGCTCATGCTGACCAGCGGGCCGTCGCGTGTGATGCCGGCGGAGATCACTGCGGCATCGATTGGCCCGAGCTCTCGTTCTGTCCGGGACACCCAGCGGTGAACAGCCTGTCCGTCCGTGACATCGACCTGCTCGCTGAGTACCTCCTGGCCCCGAGCCCTGATCATGTCGACCAGTGAGTGTGCGGCCTCAGCATCGGACCGGTAGCAGAAGCTGACGGCATATCCTGCCTCGGCGAGGCTCAGTACCGCCGCCCGACCGATGCCACGCGAGCCACCGCTGACGAGCGCTACCCGCTTGCTTCCCATCACGATGCCTGCCCGGAGTCCGTCGAGGAGCCAGGGAGCCGCAGGGCGACGCAAGCAATCGTTCCATCGCGCTCTACGGCGACAACCAGTGCGATGCGATCCAGGTCTGCCGGACTCTGTTCTGCTGTCGCCAGCACGGCGGCGATCTGGAAAACCCCAGACACGGCGCCAGTGTCGCCGAGGATGTCAGCAGAAGGAACGGCGGCAAGTGCGGCGGGCGTGAACTTGGCGTTGAGGATGTCGGTGACGGCCGGGATGCGGCTGCCACACGTGGTTACCGACCAGACATCCGCAGGCCTGATCCCGCACCTGGCTAGAACAGCTTCCACACTCGTGTCAACTGCTGTCGCGAAGTCGCCGCTGACGGCCACACGGGATTCGACCGCAAGGATCTCGGCCAGTTCCGGACCGCCTGTGGCCGCTGACTCGAGAGACAGGACAGCAGCACCCTCGCCAAGCAGGAGCGTATGGTCGTCGCGGCTGTGGAACTCGACCCAGGATCGGCCGTACGAGAACTCCTCCGCCGCACCGCAGAGCACGCGCTTGGCCCGTCCACGGGTAAGCAATCGCCGGGCGTAGTTGAGTCCGAGCAGACCACCTGTGCGGCCACCTGCGATCGTCGCGTTCGGGCCGGTGAGCTGGTACCAGATCGCGCACTGCCCTGCCGCGTAGTTCATGACTCCTCGAGGTGCCATCCCCGGATTGACGTGAAGCGGGCTTCGCGCGGTGAGTGAGGTCCGGACGAAGTCCATCACGGACTCCACGCTCCCGTTCGTTACAGCGAGAACTACGCCAGTGTCCTGTCCGGGCACCGGAGCGAGATCCTCCTGGAGAACCTGGCCGACCGTGGCGACCGCCAGGGCGGTCATCCGGTCCATAGTGCGTGTGCCCTTGCGCTGGAGAACCTCCCGGGGCACGAATCCGGGAACAAGGCACGCGCGTGAGTAAGGAACCTGCGGCCAATCTCCGGAGTCCAGAGGCGCGTCTACTGGACGGCCCGATCGCAGGCCATCCAAGAAGGGCGAGCGGCCGATCCCGAACGGCGATATCGCAGACCAAGCAGTAATGACCACTCGTTCAGAATTGCCATATCCAGCAGTCATCGCGGTTTCCCCTCATAACGACCGAGAACGAGAATCGCGTTGTTGCCGCCGAACGCCAGGCCATTGTTCTGCACTATCCGCAGATCCGCAGGCACAGCGATGTTTGGAACGCAGTCGATCGGACACTCGGGATCGGTCTCACGATGGTTGATCGTTGGCGGGATGAACCCATGCGTAATAGCTAATGCTGACGCGATGGTCGCCAGCGCCGAGGCCGCTCCCATAGTGTGCCCGAGCATGGACTTCAACGAGACCGTCCGCGGTGTGTCAGCACCGAAGACAGAGCGGATCGCCCGAACCTCAGTAACATCGTTGGCCTTGGTCCCAGTCCCATGCGCAGAGATCAGGTCGACTTCGCTGGGCTTGACGTTGGCGTCTTTCAACGCGAGCTGTATGCATCGGGCGATGCTGGCCTCATCGGGCGCGACTGGGTGATGCGCATCGCAGTTGAGCGCGTAACCAAGTACTTCGGCATAGATCCGTGCACCTCTGTTCAGAGCAGATTCCAGGGTCTCCATCACCATGGCCCCGGCACCTTCACCAGTCAGGATGCCTTCCCGGCCGACATCGAACGGCCGGGGAACATCAGGGGATATAGTGCCCAGCCGGTAGAAACCGAGAAACGTCTTGCGGCTCATAGCATCGGCACCGCCGCAGATCGCGTACGAGACCTCCCCACTGCGGACGGCATCGAATCCGTACCCGACGGCATAGTTTCCCGCAGCACAGGCCGTCCCAATCGTCGGAACCTCAACGCGAGACAGCCCGAGCTCTTGGGCGACCTCCAGAGAAAGCCGCCCAGCTGACACTCGGGCCGCCCGAACCCGGTCCATTGCCCACGGCCCGCCGCGGACGTCCTGCTCAACCAGGAACTCCAGATCTGCGGACTCGCCGTCTGTCGTACCAATCGATATCAGCCCCAGCGGCTCCCTGAGCGCGTCTTCAGTCAGGCCTGCATCCTGGATCGCCATCCTGGCAGCCGCGACGGAAAACTGAGCGGCCCGGCCGAGCTGTTCGGCGGGAACATGCTGAATCCACCGCGCCGCCTCAAACCCAGCGACCTCACACCCATTGGTGCGCTCAAAGCCAGCAGTGTCGAAAGCCGTGATCGGCCCTGACCCGCTACGGCCAAGACGCAGTCCATCTGCGAATTCGGCGACACCCTGCCCAATGCTTGAGAGCACGCCAAATCCAGTAAGGACGACCCGGTGCTGCACGCTCATCGCATCCGCACCTGGGAAACCGCCTCGGTGACTACTTCGTTGACCCCCTGCAGGTTCACCATCCTGGCGATACTCGACTGGCCAATGACGATATCGAACTCCTTTTCCAGCCGGGCCAGGATTTCGATGGCGTTCAGGGAATCGGCGCCGTGCTCATCCTTGAAGTGGCTGGTAGGCGTGACCTCATCCTCATCGAGTTCAAGGATCTCGCACACGATTGCCCTGACCTTGCACAGCTGGGCAGCGCGGTCGCTGGTGTTATCCACTGTCATCCTCCGGTACAAATGCCGCCGTGACCGGTTCAGCCTTCCAGCGAGTCCTGACCAGAGACTCACCGTGAAGCCGGAGCCGTGCAGCCTCTCCCCGGACTCGCTCGCAAACAGCAGCCGTTTAGTCAAGATTGGCTCCGTAATGTACGGAGAGGATGTGGTTAGAATGTCCGATGGCCACCGGCTAAAACTTGCGGCGGGTCAGGTGGACGGCCCGCCGAGCTGCCGCTCCCCTTGCAGCCCCACCCGTCCCGCCACCGCAGGGGCTGCGGCGGCAGGTCTGGCCCGAGGTTGAGGATCGGGGCTGGGGGCTAGCCACAGCAGGTGGAAGTAGCCTCCAGGACCAGAGCAGTACCAGCGGGGCGACGGAAGGGTGATGCCCACCGTCCATCGCCGTGAACTGTGTCTGGGCATCATCGTGGTTCGCCGGTGCCCTGCGGACAGCGATGCTTCTGGCGGTTCGCCTGGCAGAAGGTGCGGCCACGAGCAGCAAGCAGCTGCACGGCCTGACCATTGCAGAAGTTCGCACCTCCGGCCAGCGGTGGTGCTGAGAGTCGATGGCTCCGCCATTGCCTCGCGGGGTCTGCTGGCTCGGCCGAAACGCGGCGAGAACTGCCATTCTCTAAACTATTTCCAGTGTGGAGGTTTGTGATGGGGCCGCTGCCACTGGCTCAGTCGCTGGCGAGTCCGGGAGGCACGCACTATCTGGATGATCTTCGGCCGGAATGATGCTCGGGGTGGCGTGGTGCGGGGTGTGCAGCCAGAGGCTGGCGGGCGTGTGATGTGCCTGGAGTGCGGCCGGTGGTTGCGGACACTGGGCAGTCATCTGCACGCGATGCACGCGATGGATTCGGCGGAGTACCGGTACAGGCATGAGCTTCCTGTGGGGCTGGCTCTGGCGGCCCGGGATCTGCGGGACGCGTACGCGTCCAGTGCCCGCGCCCTGTATCCGGCGAAGCGTGAGCGGCTGCAGCCGGGTGAGGCTGCTCGTGCCCGGGGATTGGAGAACGCGCGGAAAGCGAAACGGGAAAGCGCGAGCCGGGCTGGGACCCGGATACTCGCGCAGGAGCAGGCCGCCCAGCGGGGCCGCCAGCAGGCAGCTCGTGCTGCCGCACGGCATGAGGAACGTGCCCGTGAACTCGGGTACGGCAGCCTCGCGGCGTTTTTCGCCGCGTTCGATGCGTACCCGGACCGGCATGCAGGCATGCTGCTCGGGGTATCGGAAACCACGGCGAGTAATCTGCGTGCCCGTCACGCGCCTGGGCGGGAAGTGACGGGTGCGGCCCGGCGGGCGCAGCAGACCCGGAGGTCAACGCGCCGGCTGTATGACCAGCGCGCCCGCGCCGCCGGGTACGCGACCATCGCGGCCCTGCTGGCCGCGTGCGAAGGCGAACCGGATCGTGTGGTCGCAGGCCTGCTGGGAGTGTCGGTGCAGACGGCCAACCGTATCCGCCGCGATCCGCGGATGCTCGGCGTGGATTTCGCGTAGCAGCACTGCTCCAGAGGGCAGGCAGCCTGACCTTCAGGACCGGCTTCGACCCGCGCAGCCGAGTAAACCGAGCTGTGCCGCCAGCGGTTCGCTGGTTTGCCGGCTGAGCCTGGGCAAGGCAGGTACTTCACTCGGTGGCTCCGATGACGCTGATCCCGCCCCGGAGCCAGCTGTCGATTTCCGGATGCTGTATGCCGGCCATAGTGGATGATCGGCCGGTGGCCGATTCCTCGAAGGGTCGGCGCTGAAGGACCCGCTGACGCGCGAACAGGCCGTAGCGCTCGCAGGCCAGATCACAGCCGGGCCTGGCTGGCGGTTGGTCGTGCCGGTACCCAGGGCCGATGAATCAGCCCTACCCGGCCTCGGATCCCGCGATGCTGGCTCTGGTCCGGGTGACCGGGCGGGGGAAGCAGCCGAGATCAGGACTGCCCTGCAGGCTGTGCTGGCCGCGAGTTCCTCGGCGAGTTCGGCAGGGGCGGGACCGTCTTCTGCGGGCAATGAAGCTGGCCTAGATGGCTTTTCGCGGGAAGCACGTGCGGACCCCCGCCGGAGCTGCGGGGCCCGCACGTATCGCTTTGCGTTCAGTGGGCGCGTCTGTCTAGATGCCGTAGTCCGCGAGATACTTCTTCGCGCCGTACACCCACAGGCTCGCGCCCACGGTGTAGATCACGTCGCTGATCTCGTCGCCGTCCCATTTGGCCACGTCGGCGAGGTTCGCGCCGCCGAAGCCGGAGCCGACCAGCTTGCGGCTGGTGCCGTAGGCGTAGAGGTTGCCGAACTCCGGGCCGCCGTCGATCCGGTAGACCAGGTCGGCGGTACCGTCGGAGTCCCAGTCGGAGATGCCGGCGAAGGTCGCGCCGTTGAATCCGCTGCCGACCTGCGCCGTCCCGTCCTGGCTGAGCTTGTAGACGACACCGGACAGGGGCCCCGCGTCGATCCGGTAGTACACGGCAGTCTGGCGTGTCCCCGCGTCACCCGGTGCGCCCGGCACGGTGGTGACTCCGGCGAAGGTCGCCCCGCCGAGGCCGGAAGCCGCGTGCCGGACGCCGTTCTTGCCGTAGTAGTACAGGTTGCCGGCCTGCGGGCCGCTGTCTGCCCGGTACATGACGTCCCAGGAGCCGTCGCGGTCCCAGTCGCCGATCCCGGCCAGGGTCACGCCACCGAAGCCGCTGCCGATCCGCTTGCGCGGGGCGGTCCGCATGCCCTCGGCGCCGGTGCCCGGGTACAGCCAGAGGTCGCCGGTGGCGTTGTCGCGTGCCACCAGGTCCCGCATACCGTCAAGCTCCCAGTCGGCCGCGCCAGCGAACTCGCAGGACGGGCACTCGAAGTACGCCTGGAGCAGCAGGTTCGGCGACCCGGTACCGGCAGCCACGACCTTGCCCGCGGCAGCCTCGCTGACCAGGACCTGACGGGTCTGCTCCGGGGTGAGCTGGTAACGGCCACGCAGGTACGCGGCGGCCGCAGCCACGTGCGGGACGGCCATCGAGGTGCCGCTCATCGTCACGTACCAGCGCTCTTCCGTGGGGTAGGGCGCGCCCGCCGGCGGGATCGTACTGGACAAGACATTCACGCCAGGGGCGAAGATGTCCACGCAGGAGCCGTAGCCGGACGCGCCGATGATCTTGCCGCTGCGGTCTGTGAACGTGGCCCGGTAGTCGGCCGGGTTGGTCGCGCCAACGGTGATCGCCCGGGGCACCCGGGCAGGCGAACGGGTACAGGCGTCACCGCCCCCGTTGCCCGCGGAGACCACCCAGACGATCCCGGCGTCGATCGACCTGTTCACGGCGTCGTCGATGGCCTGGTCGGCCTCGCCGCCGAGGCTGGCGTTGACTACCGCGTAGTCCCGCGGCGCGTTGGCCGTGATCCAGTCGATGCCGGCGATCAGCTTGGCGGTGTCGGTTTTGCCAAAGCAGTCGAGAACGCGGACGGTGACAATACTCGCGTTCTTTGTGACGCCGGTGTACTTCCCGGCGATCGTCCCGGCCACGTGGGTACCGTGCCCTGTGCAGTCCATCTGAAAGCGTCCGTCGTTGACGAAGTCCGCACCAGCCCGGATCCGGCCTGGAAACTCCTGGTGCCGCCACATTCCGCTGTCAAGGACGTAGACCTCACGCGGGGAACCGAATCCGCTGTTGGTGAAGTGCTGGCGGTTGTCCAGTGGCAAATGCCGCTGGTCGGTCCGGTCCAGCCCCCACGGCAGCGGCCAGGAACCATCCTCGTCCCCGATCGGCAGCGGCCCGATGAGCACGTCGTCAGGGGTGACGGCCGGGTTGCCGGGCATCAGCTGCGGTTCGCCGACCGTGATCGCGTCGCTGGTAAAGACTTTGTTCTGCTGAACGTACGCGACCGAGGGGTCGCCGGCCACGCGCTTGGCATCGCGCTCCGACATCTGGGCCGCGTAGCCCTTGATGGCAGTCGAGTACACCTGGGCGACCTTGCCGCCGTGCCGGGCAGAGAGCCCCTTGGCCTGCTCAGCGGCGCTCGTACCGTCGTTCTTGAGGACCACGATGTAGCTGCCGGGCACCGCGCCGGCGCTGGTGGCGCCGAGGATGTCCCCGGTTGGTTCCGCGCTCACCGGGGCAGCCAGGCCGAGAACGAGTGCGCCCGCGGCGACGCCAGCCCCCAGGTATCTGGGCGCGTTGAGCTTACGCATGAATTGGTGATCCTCCCCGTATTCGCCACAACAGAGGGGTGTGCGGCGGCGACATGGTCGCGGAGGAAAAGTACTAAAAGCTGGAGAGCAAAGGAATCCACTGATCGGACTACGATGACCCCCCTTGATCGCCAAATGTACTGAATAGAGAACTGCGCGACTGAGGTGCTGGTGGCCGGGTGGGCGAACTAGCTGCCATCCGGCACGAAGTTCGCCTGCCGGAATCCGCTGTGGCTGAGGTGCCGCCGACGAATTCTGGCATCGCCCGCCCTCTAGATGATTGAGTCCATGCACCCGCGCCTGCGGCTCTCCGTCCAGGTCATCGGGTCGATAGTGGAATACGCCACGTACTTGCGACCGTGCAGCAGCGGCTCTCCCAGGTGCTGGCCGCAGCCGTCCGTCTCGGGGAACAGCTGGCCTCCTCTAACCCGCGAAGCCAGAACGGGCCGCCGCTGAACACGCCATAGCGGGCAGGCTGCCCGGTGACCTGGTAAGGCCCGCTGCGGCTGGAACGGTTCCTGCCACGAGCCCCTGGCCTCGGCAGGCTCGCAGCTGTCGATATCACAGCAGGCCGGTGAGCATCTCGGGGTGGATAAGCCAGATCAGCGCCGCCACCCCGGCTCCCGTGCACAGCGCACCCCGGAACGGGCACATGACAGCAGCCCCGGCCTGCCGCAGGACACGGCCAGCGACGCTGCGGGCAGCCGGCAGGCTGTTCCCGCTCACGCGGTGTCTCCGCGCTTGCGGGCATAGCTGCGGGCAGCCTGTGGCCTGGCTGCGGCGGGGACGGGGGCCGGGTCTGCGGGAGGGTGGCCGATCAGCGTGAGCGGGTCGCGGATCAGGCGGGCCTGCTGCCGCACAAGGCGCAGGGTCCAGCCCGCCGCCGAACGCAAGGCATGACTGAGCATCAGGTGTGTCCTAGATGGAATGAGCGAACAGGCAGCCGCTGCCCCGCGCTTGAGCGCATAGGCAGGCTGGAAGAAAAGATCACGCGGCCCCGGGCGGCAGCTGCAGACCAGACACGAGCATCTCGCCAATCCGTCATGGTGTACCTGCCCGGTCATCGCCTGGGGGCCTGAGGCATAGCCGCCGCCCGGCCGCGTGCATGAAACGCCGGGCACCGCGCCGCGTGCTGCTAGGCGAGTCCCGGCAGCGACTTCGGATTATCGCCGTACTTGTTGCCATGGGGGTCGCTGTCGATGAACGACCACACGAACACCACCAGGCCGCCGAACGGCACGAACGCCAGGAGGTACCACCACCCGGACCGGCCAATGTCATGCAGCCTGCGCACGCCTGCCGCGATCGACGGCACCAGCACCACCGCGATGAACGCGAAATACGGCGCATCACTGCCCGCAGCCCCGCCCAGGGCCAGCATCCCCAGAGCCAGGACACAATTGACGAGCTGGAACGTCCAGTACTCCCGCCTGCGAGCCCGCCCCCGGAAATTCACGCAATTCTTCCAAGCATTCACATACCAGCGCATAGCCTTGCTGCTCCCCCGTGAGACTGAAACGGCCAGCAGGCATCCGCTGGCCGGAGCACACCCGAGGCAGAACACTCCCGCCGCGTGCAGCCCTTTCCAGGCGGAAAAGTCCGCATGATCCGGCAGACCCAGCCATCCATAAGCACCGAAACGGAAAGGGAACCAAAGACCACCGCAGGCACCGCCCGCCCCGGTCCCAGCCTTGTCACCAGCGCCTCCGCAGCGGACGCCGGGCTCAGGAACCCGCCACCTCACTCGCCGTGATGCGCTGCCCGTGGGCGCAGAGCCTGCGAAGCCGGCCCGCGATCGTGTCCTTCGACACCGGCGGGCAATGCCGCGCCCCCAGCTGCTCCAGAGACAAATCCGGGAACTCAACCCGCAACCGCCCCGCCGCAGCCAGACCAGCGGGCGCTTGATCCCCGAGCCGTGACAGCGCCTCCCTCACCGCGGCGACCTGACGGGCGGCGCCCTGCCGCGAACGGTTCACGTTCGCCACAGAAAACGACGCGAAACCCGCCGGGTCCGCAGGCAGCGGAGGCACCCAGGCCTCCCACAGCGCGGCAGCGTCCGGCGCCCCGAGCCTCAGCAGCAACCCCGCGGAGCTCTCCCGGCCGAATAACACCACATTCCCGGGCGTGGTCTTCACACCAGCAGGCCGGGCACCCAGACGCCGGGCAAGACCACCGATCGCAGCCGCGTGCTCGGGGCTCACAGCCCGGATGCACATCCGGGGAGAAGAACGAGCCTGATGCGTAAACCCAGAAGCCAGCACCAAACCCGCAGCGCAGCAGCCACACAGCACACCCCACCGAGCAGAACCGGCCCCGGAAGACCCGTGACCGGCAGGCCCCTGCTCCCCGTCAGCCCGAGACGACGGCCCAGCACCACACCGTCGAAACCCTCCACCACTAAAACCCGGCCAGACGCGTACACGCGCGACGCGCCCAGCAGCACCCCCGCCCGGCACGCCACCGCCGCGTCCACCAGTTCCAAGCGCACCAGCACCACGCCGTCCCACACACCCGCGCACCGCGCCACCGCAGCAGCCTCCGCACGGCGGCAGCAACCCCGCGCAGGCAGCACCCTGCACAACTCACCAACAGGAACCAGCAAACCAGCCACGAGCCATTAACGACCACCACCGGCACCCGCAACGCGCCGCGCCGCCGTGCCCGGACTCCAGGCCCGGATCAGCACACGATCCGGCGGCTCCGTGTTGCTCCGTTGCTGCTCGTGTGTTCCTGTCATGCGCGGGAACACGGCGGAAAGCCACGGAAAACCAGGAGAAGGTTAGACGCAGAAAAGCCCCGGAAACGAGGCTGGGCCCCATCCTCCATTCGGAGGAAAGAGCCCAGCTCAGCCTATCTGTGCGCCCGAAGGGACTCGAACACCTGGTATTCCAGCGGCCGGGGTCGCGGCATCTTGTGCCGGTTGCGGGCCGTTCACACACCAGCATCGCGCCGAAGGCAGCCGCCCACTGTTAGACGAACCGGGCTGAGCATGTAGCGACATCCCTGTATCGCAGAAGTTCAGAATGCGCAGGCTTCCGCCCCGCCGTCGGACAGACATGCGGTCAGTCGGCGACCAGCGCCAGGAAATGGCATTCGCCGGCGTCGACCTGAAGCGCATTCGTGATCGTCGGTGCATCGAGGCTGTCGGAATCACATCCGACCCCTCCGCTCAGCACGGACCCGTCGACCATCCGGGCGACCGCGGAGGTGAGCCCGAGCGCGACCTCGGCAACCGGCGGCAGGCCAGCGGCGATGTCGAGCTGGTGGTAGTCGTTGGCGCCCCAGGCGACCACTGACCCGTCAGTCTTGACCGCCACACCGTTGACCAGGCCGGCCTCGATCGAGGCAACGTCCTTCAGGCCGACGGGGACGTCGGTCTCGCCGTGCGAGTTCTGTCCCCACGCCACGACGGTGCCGTCCCGTTTCAGCGCCATCCCGAACTCGACACCCGCCGAGATCTCGACCACATCAGACAGTGTCGCCGGGGGATCCCACACCGCCCCGTCGACGCCCCAGGCCACGACGGTGCCGTCACTCTTCAAGGCCAGGTTGAACATGCCACCCGCAGAGATCTTCGTGACGCCTGACAGCCCGTCTGGTGGGGTCCAGGCATCCCGGTTCCCTTCGTTCCCCCAGGCAACCACAGTGCCGTCACTCTTCAGCGCCAGGCTGCTCAGGCCGCTTGCAGAGATCGCCGTGACCCCCGACAGGCCGGCCGGAGGCGTGCCCTCCGGATCGCCCCAGGCCACCAGGGTGCCATCACTCTTGAGGGCGAGACTGTATCGGTACGCGTCCGCTACCTCTATGACGTCGGTGAGGCCGGGCGGTATATCCGACTGGCCGTAGCGCGAGTCACCCCAGGCGACAACCGTGCCGGTCTGCTTTGGTTTCACCGGGACAGCCGCACTGGGCAGGGCGGACAACAGTGTGCCAGCGGCCACCACGGCCAACACGGCCAGCCGGACTGATCTCACTCGGGCAGACATGAATTCCCCTTTCGTGCAGAAGAGCCGGATCCACAGTGACGGCCCCAGCCTGTTGCGCTAACCGCTCCCCCACTGCTCTGCTCGATGAGGTCCATCACGTTCATATAAAGTCCATTGTGTTATGACTTACGCATATCACAGCTATTTAGCATGAAAAATCGTAATAGCTCTCGCAAATGTGCTATGAGGAGATCACCCGCGGGTCGTTTCGTAAAACGCGCCAGCGGCCTGGGTTTACCAGCTATATGCTCCGAATGCGCCTGTTTGGGTATCTTAGAGTGGAGGCCGGCCATGGAAGCACAGACCAGGCAAGCCAGGCGCGAACAGCGCCGCGCGCAGGAAGTCGAGCGACCGCGGCGGCGACTGGCGGGCAAACTCCTGATCCCTGCCCTTGCCGTCGGGCTGCTCGCTGCTGGGACGGGCGGCTATCTGCTGCTCGGCTCGGCCCCAGCCGCGCGGGACGGCGGGCTGGAACTGACCGCGACCGACGTCCGGTGTGGCCTCTCCAAAGTGGGCAGGGATGGCTCATTCCGGTCGCCTGGCGGGCAGTACTGCACCGTGACTGTCGAGGTCCGCAATCACGCCGGCGAGCCCCGCAGGCTGCTCGACTTCGAGCAGCTCGCCTTCGACGATGCTGGCAAGTCCTACCGGCCTGACCTGGTCGCCGGGCAGCTCGCCGAGCCCGCCGGCGAACATCAGCGCTTCCTCAGCCCCATCCAGCCAGGCAAGGAGGTCACGGGGCGGCTTGTCTACGACCTGCCGCCGGGAGCCAAGCTGACCCGGATCATGGTGCATGAGTCGGCGACCTCGGCCGGGGCGGCACTGTCCCTGAGCTGAGCAAGATCGCAAGAACGTTTGCTTGTACCTGGTGAGCTGCTGGTGCCTGCCGCATATGCGGCAGGCACCAGCAGTTTTTCGGCGGTGTGCACATCCCGGGCAGGCGTGGCCGGATGCGCGCGGGCCGCCGGCGCTGAATGCGGCTGCTGGCCGGGCTGACGAGCAGCCCGGCCAGCAGGTGGTCAGGAGGGGCTGGCCTGGCTGACCGGCCCCCGGTCGTCAGCTCACGTTCCGGCGCCTCGGGCGGCGGAGCAGCAGGAGCGCTCCGGCACCCACCAGCAGCAGGCCGACCACGATCACCCCGGTCACAGCGCTACCAGTCACCGGAATAATCGGGATCACCGGCTTCGGCGGAGCCGGCGGGACCGGCGGTGCCGGATCGGTCTTCGCGTGCAAGGGGTCCTCGGCCCCGTACTTGACCCCGCTGATCGTGCCGGTGCCCGACACCGAGGCCTTGTCGACATGGTCGGCTCCAGCAGGCAGGGTGAGCTTGCCGGTACAGAAGAACCAGGTACCCGGCAGGAACGGACCAGCCCAGCTCGTACCGGAGCCCGGCCCGCCCAGCTTGGAGAAGTCACAGGTCAGGCCGGTGACGTCCCCGGTACCCCCGGTCCGCTGGTCGCTGACCGTGACGTCCCTGAGCGACTCCTCGCCGGTGTTCTTCACCGCGAACAGGATCTCCCGCTCCTGACCAGCCTGGAACTTCACCGCGTTGCCTGTGGTGTCGGCGTCCCGGGCCGCGTCGGAGTTGACCTTCGACGGGTCGTACGGCTCCGGCCTGCCCAGCGCCGCGTCGTACTTCTGGATGTCGATCCCGCCGACCTTCGCGTGGAAGTCGTTGTCGCTGTACACCGGCTTGCCGGTCCCGTCGGCCTTCGCGTCCACCCTGACCCTGTCCGCGTGCGGCTTCGCGCCGGCGGCCAGCGTCAGCTGGGCGGTACACGTGAACTTCTCACCAGGCTTCCACTTCCTGGACGGCGGGGAACCGAGCGACTCGGCCCACCGCACGACGTTGCTGGCGTCGGCCTTCGTCGGCGACGTCTGCCCGGGGAAGGTGCACTCGAAGCTGGTCACCTTCGCCTCACCGGCGAACGTCCTGTCGGTGATCACGACCTCGACCAGGTCCGAGGTGCCCCGGTTCTCAGCGGGCATCTCGATCGTCCGGGTCTCCCCCGACGTGAAGACGATCGCGTCCTCTGCGGTGTCGGCCTCCTTACCGGTCTCCTTGTCCCGCTTGGAGATGATCGGCTCGTCCTTGCCGTCGGTCCTGACGTGGTAGGCGTCCTCGTCGTCGACCTTCCGGCCATCCGCCTTGCCGTCCTTGTCGACGGTCTCGGCGGTGACACTCGCGATGTCGTGGTGCTTGGTACCCGCCGGGATGCCGAGCGTGCCCTTGCAGCGGAAGGACTGCTTGGGAGCCAGCGGGCCGGCCCAGCTCATCCCGGTCTTGCCGTCCGGGAACGCGCAGACCCAGTCCTTCACGCTCTCCCCGGCCACGGTCTTGTCCTCGATCGCGATGTTGGCCAGCGGCACGTCACCGGTGTTGGTGACGATCGCCCAGACCGGCTGCGGGCCGGACTTGCCGCCCTTGGCCTCGTACGTCACCGCGTCGGCCTCGGTGTCCGCGTCGGTCTTCGGATCCCAGTCGCCCCTGGTCGGCCCGCCGTAGTTGCCGTCCTTCTTGTCCGGGCCGTCCACCGGGTTCGCCGGGATCTTCTTCTCGTCGCGTCCGTCGAACTTCACGATGTCGATCGAGCCGACCTTCGCGTGGAAGTCGTTGTCCTTCGTCACCGGAGCACCGGTGCCGTCGGCCTTCCCGTCGATCCGGACCTTGTCGGCGTGCGGCTTCGCGCCGGGCGGCAGGGTCAGCTTCGCGGTACAGGTGAACTTCTCGCCTGCCTTCCACTTCCTGGCCGGCGGGGTGCCGAAGGTGGCATCCCACTTGACGACGTTGTTCGCGTCAGCCTTCGCCGGGCTGGTGGCTCCCGGGAAGGTGCACTCGAAGTCGCTCACCTTCGCGTCTCCGGCGATCGTCTTGTCGCTGATCACCACCTCGACCAGGTCCGAGCCGCTGCGGTGTTCCACCGGCATCTCGATCGTCCGGGTCTCACCGGGCCGGAAGGCCATCGCGTCCGCGGCCGTGTCTGCCTCCTGCTTGGTTTCCTTGTCCCGCTTGGTGATGTCCGGTTCCGGCGGCGGCGCGATCTCGGGGACCCTCACGTGGAACGGGTCCTCGTCGTCGACCTTCTTGCCGTCCGGCTTACCGTTCTTGTCCGTCGTCTCCGCGGTGACACCACCGATGTCGTGATGCTTCTCGCCGGGCTTCACGTCGAGCGTTCCCTCACACGGGAAGCTCGCGCCGACCTTCAGCAGACCGGGCCAGGTCAGGCCCTTCGTGCCGTCCGGGAAGGTGCAGACCCAGTTCTTGACCGCAGGGCCGGCCTTGGTCATGTCGTCGACCACGATGTTCGCCAGGTCGATCTGACCGGTGTTCGTGACGATCGCGCTCACCTTCTGCGGACCGCTCGGGTAGACCGCGCTGTTCGCTTCCGTGTCGGCGTCGACGATCGGATCCCAGCCGCCCTTGGTCTCGCCCCCGTAGGTGCCGTCCTTCTTGTCCGCGCCGTCCACCGGGTTCGGCGGCTTCGGTTTACCATCGCGGCCGTCGAACTTCACGATGTCGATTCCGCCGACCTTCGCGTGGAAATCGTTCTCATTGATCACTGGCTTGCCGGAACCGTCCGCCTTCGCGTCCACGCGCACCTTGTCACCGTGCGGCTTCGCGTCAGGCGGCAGTGTCAGCTTCGCCGTACACGTGAACTTCTCACCCTGCTTCCACTTCCTCGCCGGCGGCGAACCGAAGGTCTCAGACCACCGCACCGCATTGTTCGCATCGGCCTTGGTCGGGGCTGCCTGGCCCGGGAATGTGCACTCGAAGTCAGTGACCTTGACTTCACCGGCGAACGTCTTGTCCGAGATGACAACCTCGACCAGGTCACCGGAACCACGGTTCTCCACCGGCATCTCGATCGTCCGCGTCTCGCCCGCCTTGAAGATCATCGGGTCGTCAGCGGCATCGGCTTCCTTGCCGGTTTCCTTGTCTCGCTTGGTGATGATCGGCTCCTCCTTGTCGGGAACCTTCACGTGCAACGGGTCCTCGTCGTCGACCTTCTTGCCGTACGGCTTCCCGTTCTTGTCGGTCGGATCGGCCACCACGCCACCGATGTCGTGGTGCTTCTCGCCCGGCTTCAGCTCTAGCGTGCCCTCACAGGGGAACGAGGTACCGACCTTGAACAGGCCAGCCCAGGCCAGGCCCTTCGAGCCGTCCGGGAACGTGCACTTCCAGTCCTTCACAGCAGGACCGGCCTTCGTCAGGTCGTCCACCACGACGTTCGCCAGGTCGACCTGGCCAGTGTTCGTGACGATGGCCATCACCTTCTGCGGGCCTGTCGTCGCACCGTTCACCGGATAGACCGCGGCATCGGCATCGGTGTCGGCATCCACCTTCAGATCCCAGCCGCCCCTGGTCGCCCCGCCGTACTCGCCGTCCTTCTTGTCAGGGCCGTCCACCGGGTTCGGTGGCTTCGGCTTGCCGTCACGGGCGTCGAACTTCACGATGTCGATCGAGCCGACCTTCGCGTTGTACGGGTCCTCGTCCTCGACGGGCGTACCGTCGTCGGCGAACACCGCCTTCACCCGGGCGACGTCGGTGTGCAGCTTGGCACCGGCAGGCAGCGTCAGCTTCGCCGAGCAGTCGATCTGCTCGTTCGGCTTCCACAGCCGCGGCGGCGTCGCGAAGGTTTCCTCCCAGCGCACCACCTGCGTACCGTCAGCGGCCACCGTCGCCTTCACCGGCGTCGATGATCCGGGGAAGACGCACTCGAACTCGGTCACCTTCACATCCCCGGCGATCGTCTTGTCCGTGATCTGGACCTTGCTCATGTCCCGCATCCGGACATTGATCGCCTTGAAGCTGATGTACCGATCCTCACCCGGCTTCAGGACGATCGCGTCATCCGCCGTGTCGGCCTGCTGCCCGGTCTCCTTGTCCTTCTTGTCGATGATCTTCTCGTCGACGCGGACGTGGAACGGGTCTTCGTCATCGACCTTCTTGCCGTCGGGCTTGCCGTTCTTGTCCGTGGTCTCCGCGATGACACCACCAATGTCGTGGTGCTTCTCGCCGGGCTTAAGCTCCAGCGTTCCCTCACACGGGAAGCTCGCGCCGACCTTCAGCAGACCGGGCCAGGTCAGGCCCTTCGAGCCGTCCGGGAACGTGCAGACCCAGCCCTTCACCGCGGGGCCGGCCTTGGTCAGGTCGTCCACGACCACGTTCGCCAGGTCGACCTGGCCGGTGTTGGTGACGATCGCGCTGATCTTCTGCGGGCCCGTCGTCGCACCGTTCACCGCGTACGAGGCCGCGTTGGCCTCGGTGTCGGCATCGACCCTCGGGTCCCAGCCGCCCTTCGTCTCACCCCCGTACGTGCCGTCCTTCTTGTCCGCGCCGTCCACCGGGTTCGGCGGCTTCGGCTTACCATCACGGCCGTCGAACTTCACGATGTCGATCGAGCCGACCTTCGCGTGGAAGTCGTTCTCGTTGTACACCGGCTTGCCAGAGCCGTCGACCTTCGCGTCGACGCGCACCTTGTCGGCGTGCGGCTTCGCATCAGCCGGCAGCGTCAGCTTCGCCGTACAGCTGAACTTCTCGCCGGTCTTCCACTTCCTGGCCGGCGGCGAACCGAACGTCTCAGCCCACTTCACGACATTGCTGGCGTCAGCCTTCGTCGGTGTGGTCTGGCCGGGGAAGGTGCACTCGAAGTCGCTCACCTTCGCCTCACCGGCAAACGTCCGGTCCGAGATCGCGACCTCGACCAGATCAGCCGTACCCCGGTTCTCCACGGGCATCTCGATCACCCGCGTCTCACCCGGCTTCAGGACCATCGGATCGTCAGCCGTGTCGGCCTCCTTNCCNGTTTCCTTGTCCCGCTTGGTGATAATCGGCTCTTCCTTGTCAGGCACCCTGACGTGGAACGGGTCCTCGTCATCGACCTTCTTACCGTCGGGCTTGCCGTCCTTGTCGGTCGTCTCGGCGATCACACCCGCGATGTCGTGGTGCTTCTCGCCGGGCTTGAGCTCCAGCGTCCCCTCACATGGGAACGACGCGCCGACCTTGAACAACCCAGCCCAGGTCAGGCCCTTCGAACCATCCGGGAACGTACACACCCAGCCCTTCACCTCCGGGCCTTCCCTGGTCAGGTCGTCCACCACAATATTCGCGAGGTCGACCTGACCGGTGTTCGTGACAATCGCGCTGACCTTCTGCGGACCCGTCGTCGCACCGTTCAGCTGGTACGTCGCGGCGCCTCCACTCGAGTCGGCGTCAACGAACCGATCCCAGCTGCCCGCGGTGGCGTTGTTGTAGTACCCGTCCTTCTTGTCGGGGCCGTCGACCGGGTTCGGCGGAATCTTGCTGGCGTCGCGGCCGTCGAATTTCACGATGTCGATCCCGGGAACCTTCGCGTGGAAGTCGTTGTCCTTGTTCAACGGCTTCCCGCTGCCGTCCACCTTGGCATCGACCCGGACCTTGTCGCCGTGCGGCTTCGCACCAGCCGGAAGCGTCAGCTTCGCCGTACAGGTGAACTTCTCACCCGGCTTCCACTTCTGCGTGGGCGGATTAGCAAAGGTCGCATCCCACTTCACCACCTGCGAACCATCCGCGCCCGGAGACGCCTTCGTCGCAGTGGCAGCACCTGGGAAGGTGCACTCGAAGTCCGTCACCTTCGCGTCCCCAGCGAACGTCTTGTCGGTGATCAGTACCTCGACCAGCTCCGCCGTGCCAGTGTTCGTCACCGGCATCTCGATCACCCGAGTCTCACCAGGATTGAAGACCAGCGGGTCATTGGCCGTGTCGGCTTCCTTGCCGGTCTCCTTGTCCCGCTTGGTGATCTCCACGTCCTCCGTGTTGGGAACCTTGGCGTGGAACGGGTCCTCGTCGTCAACCTTCTTACCGTCGGGCTTGCCGTCCTTGTCGGTCGACTCGGCGATCACACCCGCGATGTCGTGGTGCTTCTCGCCGGCTTTCAGCTCCAGCGTGCCCTCACACGGGAACGACGCACCGACCTTGAACAGCCCAGGCCAAGTCAGGCCCTTCGAACCGTCGGGGAACGTACAGACCCAGTTCTTGACTGCGGGACCAGTCTTGGTCAGGTCGTCCACGACCACGTTCGCCAGGTCAACTTCGCCGGTGTTGGTGACGATCGCACTGACCTTCTGCGCGCCCGTCGTCCCGCCGTTCAGCGGGTAGACCACGCCATCGGGTTCGGTGTCAGCGTCGACCTTCGGATCCCAGGCGCCCTTGGTCTCCCCGCCATAGTTCCCGTCCTTCTTGTCAGGGCCGTCCACCGGCTTCGGCGGGATCTTCGAGGCGTCGCGGCCGTCGAACTTCACGATGTCGATCCCGGGAACCTTCGCGTGGAAGTCGTTCTCGTTGTACACCGGCTTGCCGGAGCCATCCACCTTCGCGTCCACCCGCACCTTGTCGCCGTGCAGTTTCGAGCCAGCCGGAAGCGTCAGCTTCGCCGTACAGGTGAACTTCTCACCCGGCTTCCACTTCCGGGCGGCCGGAGTACCGAAAGTCTCAGCCCACTTCACAACGTTGCTGGCGTCAGCCTTCGCCGGAGCCGTCGCACCTGGGAACGTGCACTCCAGGTCCGTCACCTTCACATCACCGGCGAACGTCCTGTCAGTGATCACGACCTCGACCAGGTCACCGGTACCCCGATTCTCGACCGGCATCTCGATGGTCCGGGTCTCGCCCGCCTTGAAGATCATCGGGTCGTCGGCGGTGTCGGCTTCCTTGCCGGTTTCCTTGTCCCGCTTGGTGATGATGGGTTCTTCCTTGTCGGGGACCTTCGCGTGGAACGGGTCCTCGTCGTCGATCTTCTTGCCGTCGGGCTTGCCGTCCTTGTCAGTCGTCTCAGCGATCACACCCGCGATGTCGTGATGCTTCTCCCCGGGCTTGAGCTCCAGCGTCCCCTCACACGGGAACGACGCACCGACCTTGAACAGCCCGGCCCAGGTCAGACCCTTCGAACCGTCCGGGAACGTACACGTCCAGCCCTTGACCTCCGGCCCGGTCTTGGTCAGGTCGTCCACCACGACGTTCGCCAGGGCGACCTCGCCCGTGTTGGTGACGATCGCGCTGACCTTCTGCGGGCCGGTGGTCGCACCGTTCACCGGGTAGACCACCCCGTTGGCTTCGGTGTCGGCGTCGACCTTCGCGTCCCAGCTGCCGTTGGTCGCCCCGCCGTACTCGCCGTCCTTCTTGTCCGGGCCATCCACGGGCTTCGGCGGAATCTTCGACGCGTCACGGCCATCGAACTTCACGATGTCGATCCCGGGAACCTTCGCGTGGAAGTCGTTCTCGTGGAACACCGGCTTCCCGGTGGCGTCAGACTTCGCGTCGACACGCACCTTGTCGCCGTGCGGCTTGGCCCCGGCAGGCAGCGTCAGCTTCGCCGTACACGTGAACTTCTCCCCTGCTTTCCACTTCCGGTCCGGCGGAGTACCGAAAGTCTCAGCCCACTTCACAACGTTGCTGGCGTCGGCCTTCGTCGGAGCGGTCGCACCAGGGAACGTGCACTCGAAGTCCGTCACCTTCACATCACCAGCAAAGGTCCGATCCGAGACGGCAACCTCGACCAGATCGCCAGTGCCACGGTTCTCCACGGGCATCTCGATCACCCGCGTCTCACCCGGCTTCAGGACCATCGGATCGTCAGCCGTGTCGGCCTCCTTCCCCGTTTCCTTGTCCCGCTTGGTGATAATCGGCTCTTCCTTGTCAGGCACCCTGACGTGGAACGGGTCCTCGTCATCGACCTTCTTACCGTCGGGCTTGCCGTCCTTGTCGGTCGTCTCAGCGATCACACCCGCGATGTCGTGATGCTTCTCGCCGGCTTTCAGCTCCAGCGTCCCCTCACACGGGAACGACGCACCGACCTTGAACAAGCCCGCCCAGGTCAAGCCCTTCGAACCATCCGGGAACGTACACACCCAGCCCTTCACGTCCGGCCCAGTCTTCGTCAGGTCGTCGACCACGACGTTCGCCAGGTCGACCTGACCGGTGTTCGTGACGATCGCGCTCACCTTCTGCGCGCCCGTCGTCCCGCCGTTCAGCGGGTATAGCACACCATCGGGCTCGGTGTCGGCATCCACCTTCGGATCCCAGGCGCCCTTGGTCTCCCCGCCGTAGTTTCCGTCCTTCTTGTCCGGGCCGTCCACCGGCTTCGGCGGAACCTTCGAGGCGTCACGACCGTCGAACTTCACGATGTCGATACCGCCGACCTTCGCGTGGAAGTCGTTGTCCCGGTACACCGGCTTGCCCGTGGCGTCAGACTTCGCGTCCACGCGCACCTTGTCACCGTGCGGTTTGGCACCGGCAGGCAGCGTCAGCTTCGCGGTACAGGTGAACTTCTCACCCGGCTTCCACTTCCGAGCGGCCGGAGTACCGAAAGTCTCAGCCCACTTCACAACGTTGTTAGCATCAGCCTTCGTCGGGGCAGTCGCACCCGGGAAGGTGCACTCGAAGTCCGTCACCTTCACATCACCAGCAAAGGTCCGATCCGAGACGGCAACCTCGACCAGGTCTCCGGTACCGCGGTTCTCCACCGGCATCTCGATCACCCGCGTCTCACCGGGCTTGAGGACCATCGGGTCGTCGGCCGTGTCAGCTTCCTTACCGGTTTCCTTGTCCCGCTTGGTGATGACCGGCTCGTCGTTGCCCGGCACCTTCGCGTGGAACGGGTCCTCGTCATCGACCTTCTTACCGTCCGGCTTGCCGGTCTCCGGGTCGACCACATCAGCCGTCACGCCGGCAATGTCATGCGAGGTGTCACCGGGCTTGAGCTCGATCATCGCCGTACACGGGAAACTCGCCCCGATCTCGAACATCCCGGCCCAGGTCGTGCCCTTGGTGTTGTCGGGGAAGGTACAGGCAATGTCCGTGACCTTCGGGCCGGCGATCGTGGTGTCGTCAACGACCACATTCGTCAGCTTGGTCTTACCGGTGTTCGTGACGATGAAGCCGATCGGCTGCTTGCCGGTGCTCGCACCGTTCAGCGGGTACTCCACCGCGTTCGCAGCGGTGTCCGCATCTACCTTCGCGTCCCAGCTGCCCTTGGTCTCCCCGCTGTACGTCCCGTCCTTCTTGTCCGGGCCGTCGACCGGGTTCGGCGGTACCTTGGTGGCGTCCCGGTTGTCGAACTTCACGATGTCGATACCGGGCACCACAGCGTTGAAGTCGTTGTCCTTGTTCAACGGCTTGCCAGTACCGTCCACCTTGGCGTCCACCCGCACCTTGTCACCGTGGGGCTTCGCTCCAGCCGGCAGCGTCAGCTTCGCCGTACAGACGAACTTCTCGCCCGGCTTCCACTTCGCCGTAGGCGGAGTAGCAAACGTCGCATCCCACTTCACCACCTGCGAACCATCCGCAGCAGGAGAAGCCTTCGTCGCAGCCGTAGCACCCGGGAACATGCACTCGAAGTCGGTCACCTTCGCGTCCCCGGCGAACGTCCGGTCTGTGATCAGCACCTCGACCAGGTCTGTCGTGCCGGTGTTGGTTACGGGCATCTCGATGGTCCGGGTCTCACCCGGGTTGAAGACCAGCGGGTCGTCGGCCGTGTCGGCCTCCTTGCCGGTTTCCTTGTCCCGCTTGGTGATGTCGATGTCTTCCTTGCCGGGGACCTTCGCGTGGTACGGGTCCTCGTCGTTGACCGTCTTGCCGTTCGGCTTGTCGGTCTTCAGGTCGACGACGTCCGCGACCACTCCGGCGATGTCGTGCGACTTGTCACCGGGCTTGAGTTCGATCATCGCCGCACACGGGAAACTCGCGCCGATCGCGAACATCCCGGCCCAGGTAGTGCCCGTCTTCCCGTCGGGGAAGGTACAGACGATGTCAGTGACCTTGGGGCCGGTGATCGTCGTGTCGTCCACGACCACATTGGTCAGCTTGGTCTTGCCCGTGTTCGTGACGATGAAACCGATCGGCTGCTTGCCCGTGGTGGCCCCGTTCAGCGGGTAGATCACCGCATCGGGTTCGGTATCCGCGTCGATCTTCGGGTCCCAGTCGCCCTTCGTCGCCCCGCCGTAAGTCCCGTCCTTCGCGTCCGGGCCGTCGACCGGATTCGGCGGCACCTTGGTCGCGTCCCGCTTGTCGAACTTCACGATGTCGATCCCGGGCACGACAGCGTGGAAGTCGTTGTCCCGCTTGATCGGGGTGCCGTCGGCTGCCGCCTTCGCGTCCAGCGTGATCTTGTCGGCGTGCGGCTTGGCGCCGGCGGGCAGGGTCAGCTTGGCCGTACAGGTGAATTTCTCCCCCGGTTTCCACACCCTGGTCGGTGGTTTGCTGAACGTCGGAGCCCACTTGACGATCTGGGAACCGTCCGCCTGGGCCACGGCGGCCGTGGCCGTGGTGTCGCCGGGGAAGACGCACTGCAGGTCGGTGACCTTCGCGTCGCCGGCGAACGTCTTGTCGCTGACGGACACCTCAGCCAGGTCCTCGGTACCAGTGTTGTCCACCGGCATCTCGATCGTCCGCGTCTCACCGGCGTCGAAGGTGATCGCGGTGGCTGCGGTATCGGCCTCGTCCTTCGTCACCTGGTCACGCTTGGTGATGATGGCATCAGGCTTGCCCTTGTTGAAGCCGAAGTCGAAGGAGTGGTCGTTCTCGCCGGACTTCCCCGTTCTGATCTCCTTGACCGGGAAGCCGTCCTTCATCACACCGTCGGAGTCGATGGTGTCCTTGGTCCCGGCGTCGGTGGTGGTCAGCTTGTAGCCGTCCAGCGGGCCGCCGGCGGCGTAGTCCTCCGGCTTGTCCAGCTTGATCGTGTACTTCGCCTCCCGCTTGAGCCCACCGGTCACGTTGTTGTCATTGAAGTAGTACTCACCCTTGGCATCGGTGACCTGAGTGGCCACCAGCCTGCCGGTCTCGTCGTAGAGCCGGACAGTCACACCCGGCACCGGCTTCTCGCCCGGGTCCTGGATACCGTCCTTGTTCTCGTCGATCCAGACGTAGTTACCGATCTCCAGCGGCGCCGCGTCGCACAGCGACTCGATGTCGGTCATGCCGTTAGACTTCTGGAACGTGTCCCAGTCGACGCTCGGATAGGTCTGCCACTTCTGGGCGGTCTGCGAGCCATCGATGTTCGAGCTGAGCGTCACACCACCGGTCCACAGCCTGCGCGAGTCCATGCCGGTCCAGGCGAGCTTGTCCCGGCCCGGGACCACCCAGACGCCGCCGTGGCTCGTCTCCTCGTGCTCACTGGTCACCTTGGTGTCGTTGTAGAACTCACCGCCACCCGGCCCCTGCCCGTTCTTCGCGCTCGTGCTGGGCCCCCGGCTGCCGCACTTGCCGGCGTTCTCCAGCTGGTAGCTGCCACTGACCAGGCACGCCCGCACCAGGTCACCACCGGAGGCGACCCGGGTGGAACCGGGGTTGTAGGTCCGGTTGATGTCGCCGAACATGTCACGGATACCGAAGATCATGTCCTCGCCGTCGAAGGTGATCCCCTCCAGCAGCGGCATCGGGTAGGTCTTGTGGGTGGCGGACTTCGCGACGTCCCACGGGTCCTTGTTGACCCACGGATTCCACAGGCCATTGTTCTTGATGCCCAGATAGGACACCTCGGCGGCGGCGGGCCGGACGAGTTCCCATTCGAAGGCCGGTTTGCTGCTCCAGGTCTTCGCAGCCACGTCATAGGTGTAGACGTAGGCGCGCAGGTCGCCTGCCTTCTGGGTGCTCCGCGCGTTGCAGGTGATGCCGACGAAGACCTTGCCATCCTTGTACTGCGCGGCGAACGGGATCGTGTCAGATTCGGGGCAGCTCTTCTGTGCTCCCGGCAGGTCGACCGGGATCTTGACCCGGCTGGAGTTCTCAGCCGTCGGGCCGGACAGCGGCAGGATGTAGAGCTGCTTGTCAGCGAGGTTGACCGTGTAGAGATTCGTGTCGTCCGTAGTCAGACCACCAAGGGCCACCTTGCCAGTGCTGTCCCAGGCGGTGTCGACCGCCCACGTACCCGGCTTGTTCCCACCGGCACCGGCGAGGTTCCGTGCCGTATTGGTCTTGTATCCCGTCCGGGGATCCGTGCCCGCCGTTCCCGCGCCGAAAAGCTTGTTCAGGTCCGCGAAGACCTTGGTTCCCTTGCCGTCAGCCGCCGTCTGATAGATCGCGCCGGTCCCGCCGGGACCGAGGCCTGAGGAGGTCCTGAAGTATGCGGCGGTGTAGATGAACTTGTCCGCGCCCTTCGGAACCCGCGGATACGTCAGCCCCCAGTAGGACCCCGTCTCCGAGAACTTCGCGATCACCTTGCTGGGAGCTGTGGCCTGGTCGTGGGCTTTCGCGTCGTAAGGGGTGATCTGCATGCTCAGTTCTTTGCCGTTCACGCCGTTGACCGGGTCGCCGAACCGCTGGCAGCCGTAGGCCAGATCCGGGTTGTCCTGGCAGTAGTCCTGGGGCGACAGGAGGCCGAAATTCGCCTTCGGCGACGCCGACAGCTTCACGAACTGGACACTCGTCCCGTTGTCCTTGCCGCGCCAGCTCGCGAAAGTCCCCCCGGGCAGGGTCGTGAACTCCACCCGCACGTCATCGGTCGCCGCACCGGCCACCGACAGGCTGTAGTTGCCGTCCGCGCCCGTCGTCGTCGCCCCTACAGCCTTGCCCGTCGAGTCATACGCCGTGACGGTCACTCCCGCCACACCCGGGTCGGCCACCGTACCCTTCGTCGTGCTCGCCGCGTCCTTGGTGCCGTTGGAGTTGTAGTCGCGGAACACGAAGCCGGTCACCTTGCCGTCGGCGGCAACCGCGAACGTCATCGGCAGCACAGCCGACAGCACGGCCGTCGCGACCACCGCCCCGATGACCTGCCGTCTCACCCCATGGTCCTGGATAAGGCGATGCGCACCCCGCCCGCGTGCAGGACGCCACCTATCGCGGTGAGCAACCAGGGCGCGTACCAGCCGGTCCGGTCGCCACCGGCTCGACTTAGCCGTTTTGTCGCCGGAAAGCGCTTCCTCAGCCCCGCGATGCCCCATGGCCTCTCCCCGCTGCTCTGCCCGATGAGGTGCATCAATAGCAATCAGAGGCCATTCTGTTATGACTGCAATAGTTAGGTGGGCTTTCACCGGGAATAGGGGAAGCACCCTTAGTTATGTGATATACGGGCTATCCACCCTATAAAGCCACCTTCATTCACCACAGTACTAACATAACTTTTAGTGCCGAAAGTCACCTATACTAGCACTTGCCCGAATCATTGAGATCTGCCCATTAATCGCCATATTGGGAAGAAGTGGGCGAATCCAGGCTGCCGACAGAGGCCGCGATGTCCTGCGACCCAGCGCAGACCACTCGCGCCCATGCCTCGGGAGCCGCTCGCCATGCAGTCCCGAACAGGACCCGTCACCGGCACGCCCGCCTGCACCGTGATCCCGCACGAAAGCAGGGATGGCTGCCCGCGCCCCATGCGCGGCTCGCGACAGAGTCGCACCTCACTGACCACATCGAGCACTGCCGACCACAGGGCAACCAGATCGACGCCCGCCCAGGACAAGCCCAAGGGCGCCGACCCCATCGCAGTAAAGGCCGACGCCCACAGGCAGCGTAGGTCACGATAGGAAACTAGGGCGTACAATGGGCAAAATTCACCCTTGGCCGCCACCTGCGGGGCGAAAGGGCGAGCCAATGGGACGGACAGTGTCGCTTCTCGTTCGATCCGGGTTCTCGCGTCGACCCAGCCCTCGCCGCATGCCCGCAAGGCCAGCGAAGATTATCGATTCTGACCTTGTGTGGCGAATTTCCGGCTAGCAAGGCCAGCAACAGACGGCGCCCGACCGGGCGCGGCAAGTGTTCGCAGACAGCCGCCACCAGCAAAGCCCACAACCGCCGCAGCCGGCACGGCCAAGGCCGCAGCCATCCGGGCCGCCAACCGCACCCGCTACGACCAGAAAGCCCGCGACCTTGGCCACCCCGACATCACCGCCTTCCTCGAAGTCACCGTCACCTGGACCCGCACCCGCCTCGCCCAGTACCTCGGCCTCAGCGCAGCCGGCGTCGCCACCCAGCTCACCCAGCGCTACACACCCCACCTCCTCCAGCGTGAACGCAGAACACCCATACACCGCAAGCGCTGAAACCCTGAGCCCAGTAACAGCTCTGCACCTCCGGAAACATGCTTGAGGAATGTGCACATCCAGGTGATGGAGGCAGCAGCCCCGCCCGCTGGAGTGCAGGCAGCCGATCGCACGCCAGAACGCCAGCGGGCACCGCGCCGTTGCCTCACCCCCGGGCAGAGGGGGATCAGGACGAGGCCTTCCGGCTGGCGGCTGGCGAAGTAATCCATGGACTCTCCCCGGAAACGCTGCGCTCATGCAGGATCCAGCCCGTGAAGCAGATTTAGCCGAGGGGTCTGCCTGGTCATGCGCTGCTTCTCACCGGCGACCGGAGCATGCCCAGCACAGCGCGTCAACCACGCTCAAGGACCGCCTCGTCGAAAACACCCTCGCCCCGTTCCAGCGCGGCAAGATGGGCAGCCCGCACTGGTGGATGCAGAAGAACGGAGAACCCGTCGTCACGCTTCACGAAACCAGGAACATCACCAAGGCCCGGCCTCGGCCCCTGCCGCCTGATCCCGGCCTTGAGCTCCCTGCTCACACACCACCCCCTGATTCGGCCGACCCTCGACAGCGAACTCATCAGCTATGAGCAGGCCCGCCGCGCCCAGACTCAGCCCCGCATCCGGCGGCTCTGTGTTGCTCCGTTGCTGCTCGTGTGTTCCGGTCATGCGCGGGAACACGGCGGAAAGCCAGGGAAAACAGGGGGAAGGTTAGACGCAGAAATGCCCCGGAAACGGGGCTGGGCCCCATCCTCCGTTCGGAGGAAAGAGCCCAGCTCAGCCTATCTGTGCGCCCGAAGGGACTCGAACCCCTAACCTTCTGATCCGTAGTCAGATGCTCTATCCATTGAGCTACGGGCGCTTAACCTCGATCAGTCTACACACCGTGGTGTGCGTCCTGCTCTCGGGCGGAGGCTCGGGGATTTGAACCCCGGATGGGCGTAATACCCAAACCGCATTAGCAGTGCGGCGCCATAGACCGGACTAGGCGAAGCCTCCCTGCGGCCCGGTCAGACCAAGCCGCCGGTTGAGGATACAGGGTCGGCCGGGCAGGTGGCAAAGCGGTACGCCGCCCGTGCGCTCCGGGCCGCCGGCCACGAACAACCAGGCCGCCAAGACGGGGCAAACACGGGCAGAACGAGCCCATCAGAAGGCATGGGACGGCCGGGAAGAAGGGCCGAAGGGGTGCCGACGCCCGCCGGGGGGCCGAGTCGGGCGACGGCACCGCGTGTGAGCCGGTACACAGGACCAGCCCGCACGTTGCCGGGCCTTCGGCGGCCATCCTCGTGACCCGGCGGGGGGTGTGACGCACCCGAGCGCGTCACAGTGAGTACAACCTCACAAACCCCAACTTGGAAACTGGTAATAATCCGACAAAAGCCAGCACGAACCGGAAGTCCCGGAAACAGGGACAGGCCCCGCTGGTCACCCAGCGGGGCCTGTCTGGACGGACCCTGGGGTACGCCCCCTGAGACACGTCGTGCCGAGCGGCTACGCCCTAGGCGTGCACGCCCACGACGGTCCGGCCGATGACGGTCGTGCCGTCGTTGTACCGGATCTCGCCCAGGTAGTGCTTGCCGGCCTCAAGGCCACTCCACGCGGCGGTGGAGGTGTAGGTACCAGCGGCGGTGACCGGGCGGGTGGCGGGGCTGACCGCCAGGTTGCCGGCGTCGGCGCTGAGGACCCACGAGTGGTGCTTGATGGCGACCTCGGTACCGCTGGCCGCGCTGAACAGGTCGACGAAGACCACGAAGGTACCGGTGCTCGGGAGGTTGATCACCTCGTCGGAGGAGCCACCACCCGAGGAACCGGCCGGGGTCAGCGAACCGTCGGCGTTCTTCTTGTACGCGTACAGGTCGATGTCCGTGCCGGCGGCGTAGTCACTGTTGAAGGTGGCTACCCGGGCGTAGGTGCTGCCCGCCGGGACGGTGACCTCCACGGAGCCCACGAACTCGCTCGTGGCCGGGTGGTCGGTGTCGAAGCTGTGCGTGCCGACCTTGAGGTTCAGGTCGTTCACGGTCGAGGCGGTGAGGCCGGTGACCGTGGTGTTCAGCGTGCCGGTGAAGCCGGACTTGAGGGCCAGCTCAGCGGAGCCGTCGGTGCCCTCGACCGTGATCTCGCCCGGGGCGACCAGGCCGAGCGGACGGACCGCGATCGGGCTGCGCACCAGGTGGCCGCGCTGGTCGTTCCAGGTCAGCGAGCCGAAGGTGTACTTGCCGAACGCCGCGCCGTTCCAGGTGATCTTCACCTTGAAGGTGGCGGTCTTGCCCGGGGCCACGACGAGGCGGGACGGCGTGACCGTGACGGTCGTGCCGGCCGGAGCCTGGACCTGGGCGGTGTACATGCCGGTCTTGTCGGAGACGTTCTTCACCGTACGGGTGATGGTCTGCGAGCCACCCAGGCCACCGATCGCGATCGACGGCTGGTTGAGGTCGCTGGCGTCAACCTTCGGGAAGTCGCTGCAGTCCAGCGCCATGACGTCGGCGGCGGGCTTCTGGCCGAGGGCGCAGATGTAGCTCAGCCAGTCCTCGAGGCCGGACTCGTAGACGAGACCCGGGTCGAAGGCCTTGGTCGGGACGACGTGACCGGCGCCGAAGTTCAGCGGGGTCGCGTCCTTGCCGAGGGCCTGGATCGGCTTGCCGTTGTTGTCGGTCTGGCTGGCCGTCGTCATCAGGGCCGACTTGATGGTCATCGGGCCCCAGTTCTGGTGGGCCGACTTGATCAGGGCGGCGAGACCGGCGATGTGCGGGCTCGACATCGAGGTGCCCTGCATCGAGCTCCACTGCGGCGTGGTGCCGGCGGAGGCCACGGCGGCGACGATGTCGACACCGGGGGCGGTGATGTCGGGCTTGAGCAGGCTACCGCCGCCGGCCAGGGCCGGGCCGTAGGACGAGAAGCCGGCCATCTCCGGGGCGCGGTTGGAGAACTGCACCCCGGCGCTCAGCGAGGCCTTCGGGGTACCGGTCGCCAGGTACGCCTTGATCGCCGCACCCTCCACGTTGTTCACGTGGACGGTCGGGACCGCGTGCAGGTCGGCGGCCAGCGAGTTGGCGGTCGGGTTGTACAGCACCATGCCGACGCCGCCGGCCTGCTGGACGGCGAGGCTCTTGTCGGTACGGCTGTTGACACCGCGCTTGCACAGCACGATCTTGCCGGTGACCTTTGCCGGGTCCAGGTTGCCCGGGTAGCACAGCTCGACCTCGGTCGGGTTCTTGCCGGCCAGGCCGACGTTCACCGAGTCGACGAGGTCCGAGTTCGGCACAGCCGCGCCGAGGCCCTGGCCGGTGTAGGTCACGCCGTTGCCGAGGGTGACGGTCTTGCGGAACGCCCGGTCGTGGGTGCTCGCGGCGACCGTGGTGACCCACGGGCTGTTGTGCGCGACCGAGGAGACGCCGACGGTGTCGCCGGAGTTGCCGGCGGAGGCCGCGACGAAGACGCCAGCCTGGGCGGCGTTCAGGAACGCGAGCTCGACCGGGTCCACAACGGACGTGCGCGAGCCGGAGATCGAGTAGTTGATGACGTCAACGCCGTCGAGCACGGCCTGGTCGATCGCCTTGACGGAGTCGACGTTGCCGCAGGAGTTGCCGCCCACGTAGTCGATCGCCCAGCAGACCTTGTAGATGGCCAGGCGGGCAGCCGGGGCCATGCCGGAGATCTTGCCGTACGTGTGGCCGCCAGCAGCGGTCGCGGTGACGTTGGCGTTGCCGCCGGCCGTCGACGCGGTGTGGCTGCCGTGGCTGGTGTAGTCACGCGGCGAGTCGAACTCGTCCGGGATCTGGGTGATGCCGGTCCGGTACCAGCGGGCACCGAGCACCTTGTTGTTACAGGTGACAGCGGCGGCCTTGGCCGGGGCATCCGTACCCGGGTCACAGACGATCGTGTTGTCACGGGTGTCGGTGTTGCCGGAGACGGCGCCGGCCTTCCACTGCGCCGAGATGTCGGCGGCGTCCGGCCGGGGCTCGGACAGCGGGCCGAAGCTCGGGTTCTCCGGGGCGAAACCGGAGTCGACGACGCCGATGATGACGCCCTCGCCGGCCTTGCCCTGGCCGCCGAACTGCTTCTCCCACGCGCCGCCCTTGCCGGTCAGGCCGAGGAAGTCCGGGGTGGAGAAGGTGTCGAGGGTGCGGACCTCGTTCTTGATGACGTTCGCGACGCCAGGGGTCTTGGTCAGCTTGGCCGCCTGCGCGCCGGTCAGCTTGGCCGCGAAGCCGTTGAACGCGGTGTCGTAGGTGACTTCCTGCTTCACGCCGGCCGACTTGGCGACCGAGTCGCGCTGCTTGCCGAGGTGCGCGATGTACTCGCGGGCCTGCGGGCTGCGCGCGTCGAGCTTCGCGCCGTCGGCTGGCTTGGTGGCCGCCAGGCCCGGCAGCTCGCCCGTGTAGGACGCGAGGGGCTTGTCGTCGAGCTGGACGATGTAGAGACCCGGCGAGAAGTCGCCTGCCTCCACCGGGTCAGCCAGGGCTGGGCTCGAACCACCCAGAGCGAACGCTGTCAGCGCCGCCAGGGGCAGCGCGAGAGCCGCTGTCTTTTTCTTTGACACGGGGCCTCCGTACTTCGGACACCAAAGGGGATGGGTGTCCACGCTGCGCGGAGCCTATGGCCAGGTTCACGGTCAAGAGAATGGTTGTGAAGAGGTCGTGATACAGCCGTGACCCATTTAAGTAAGGCTTTAGCTTTCGCGCACAAAAAATGTCTGACAACCTTCCGAGCCGCCCACCGCGTCCCAAGCTCAGACACCCTTCGCTCACCCACCCTGCGAGAGAGGACGCGATGACCGAAGGCGACTTCAGGGACTTCGTTGCCACCCGGTCGCCGGCCCTGCTCCGCACCGCGTACCTGCTGACCGGTGACTGGCACCGGGCCGAGGACCTGGTGCAGACCGCGCTGACCAAGACATACCTGGCGTGGCGGAAGCTCGGTGCCATCGAGGCCGTCGAGCCGTACACCCGCAAGGTGCTGGTGAACACCGCGACGAGCTGGTGGCGGCGGCGCTGGCACGGCGAGCGGCCGACGGCTGACCTGCCCGACCGCCCGGGTCCCGACCATGCCGATGATCTCCTGGTCAGGGATGTCTTGTGGCGGCAAGTCCAGAAACTACCTATCAGGCAGAGAGCTGTGCTCGTATTGCGTTACTACGAAGATCAGACCGAGATGGAGACCGCCCGGCTGCTCGGCGTCAGCGTCGGCACCGTCAAGAGCCAGACCTCCCGCGCGCTGGGCACGCTGCGCACCCGGCTCAGCCCGGGGATGGCAGACCTACCCGACCTGAAAGGAGCGGCCCGGTGAATCCTCGGGCGGACCTTGAGGAAGACCTGCGGCGGTCGTTCACGACGCAGGCCAGCGGGCTGCCCCAGCCGGGGGGTCTCGCTGACCACGCGATCGGCGCCGCCAGGTCCATCCGCAGGCGCCGGCGCCTGACCGCTGGCGTCGCTGCCATCGTCCTGCTGTCCGGCACCGCGTTCGCCGCTGTTTCTTCAAACCTCTTTTCTGGTACCGGAAACGTGGCCCCCGGGTCGAGTGCGGCGCCGACCGAGCGCCCGCCTGCGGCGACGACCCCGAGGCTCCCGGACACCCCGGTCAGCAACCTCGCGGCCGACGGCACGGTCAGCATCTGGCTGCCCCAGCGGCAGCAGGCGTACACCGCGCGGGTCAAGGGCCCCGACGTGCAGGTCAAGCAGCTCGCCAGTGGCTGGCTGATCGTCCCGTCCGGGGCGGACCAGCAGACGGAGTACGTCTCGTTCGACGGCCGGACAGGGTCCCTCCCACAGAAGATGTCCTATGTGGCCGTCGCACCGGACGGTAGCCGGATCGCATGGCGGATGGGCTCGTCCATGTACACAGGACGGGTCGAAGCCGACGGCGCGCTGATCCAGGATTCCAGGACCGACGCGCCTCCGGTCGGCGGGCCGCTGGCCTACAACGGCACGGTCGTGTTCGTGGGCCGTGACGCGGGTGCCGGCCGGGTGCTGGAGCCGGACATGTGGCGGCCAGCCGACGGCCCGTTCCGGTACACGCCCGGCTCGAAGTACTACGTGGCCGTCGTGCCCGAGGTGACGCCGTCCGGGGAGTTCGTGGCGCTGACGCACAATCCCAACCCGCCGACGCCGGGTGCGTACGTGCCGAGCCGCTCACCGGAGTACGGCGAGGGGATGCTCTGCATGTCCCGCCTGGATCCCAGCACCATGAACATCAGGTCGAGCCGGTGCACCGACCTGCACCTGCCCTACACCGCCCAGCTCAGGCTCTCGCCCGGCGGCCGCCATCTGGGCGTGACGATCCGTTCCGACCGCACCGGCGAGCACCAGCTGGCCGTGTACGACATCGACAAGGCTTTCCAGAGCGGCTGGGCCCCGATCCGGGCGTTCACCGGCAGGTACAACGACCTGGGGTGGGAGGGCGAGCTGAGCCTGCTGGTCAAGGGACCGGAGGGTCTGGTCCGGCTGCGGATCGACTCGCCGGACCCGGTGCCCGTCGCCGTGCCGGGCTTCCACTATCTGCAGCTGATTCGATGACGCGTCGGGAAAGGTAAAGGGGATCCCTCTCTTGTGGAGGGATCCCCTTTATTTTCCTGTGATACTACGCGTTTCTACGTGTTCCTACGTGTCGATCCGGACCTGCGTTCCGCCGACGACCTTGGTGCCGTCGCCGTACGAGACGAATCCGAGGTAGTGCTTGCCCGGCGTGAGACCCCACCAGGCGAGCTGGAAGGTGACCTCGCCGGCGACCCGGGCACGCTGGCTGGCCGGGGTGACGGCAGCGTTGCCGGCCCCGCCCGTGAGCACCCACGAGTACGCGGAGATCGTCGCGGAGCTCTGGCCGCCAGGCAGGCCGAACAGGTCGACGTAGACCTCGTACTCGCCAGGCTCCGGGTTGGTCAGCGTGATCGACTCGTCGGCGTCGGGACCGCCGCTGTTGCCGACCAGGACGAGCCCGGTGTCCGTCTTGCGGTACATGAACAGGTCGATGTCCATGCCCTCCATCGGGTAGTCCGAGTTGAAGGTGGCGAACTTGGCCAGGTTGGCCCCGGCGGGGACGGTCACGGTGACCTTGCCGGTGTGGTCGCTGGTCGCCGGGTGGTCGGTGTCGAAGGACCCGCCGGTCGGGTTCTTCAGCGCCAGCGCCGACATGTCAGCTGCGGCCAGCCCGTTCACCGTGGCGGTGACGGTACCGGCGAAAGCTGTGTCCACCTCGATGCCCTGGCTGCCGGACTGGGCGGACGACACGATCTCCTTCGGCGCGGTGACCTCGCTCGCCCGGACGGCGATGGGGCTGCGCACCTTGTGGCCGGGCTTGTCGTGCCAGGTGATCGAGCCGAACTTGAACTCGCCGAACGGCGCGGTCGTCCGGGTGATCTTCACCTTGTAGTCGGCGTAGTCCCCGGCGGCCACGACCAGCTTGGTCGGCGTGACCTCCACGGTGTAGCCGGGCGGGGCCTCGACGTCGAGGTGGTAGATCGAGTTCACGCCGGACACGTTGGTCACCCTGCGGGTCACCGTCTGCACGCCCGGCAGGTCACCGATGGCGATGGACGGGTAGTTGAGGCTGCTCGCGTCGCGGTGCGGGACACCGTCACAGTCGTGCTTGAGCGCGTCCTCGGTGGCGCAGATGAACCGGTTCCAGTCGTTGTGCGTGGACAGGTACACCAGGCCGGGGTTGAAGGCAGTGCCCGGGACGACGTGGCCGGCGCCGTAGTTGAACGCGTTGGCCACCTCACCCTCGCGCTTGATCGGGTTGCCCTGGTTGTCCTTCTGGCTGGCCGTGGTCATCAGGGCCGACTTGACGGCCATCGGGCCCCACGCCGGGTTCTTGCTCATCAGCAGCGCGCCGAGCCCGGCGACGTGCGGGCTGGACATCGACGTGCCGGACAGGGTGCCGAAGGTGTTGCCGGCGTTCGTGTACGGCGACACGACCGCCAGCACGTCCACGCCCGGCGCGGTCACGTCGGGCTTGAGGATGTCACCGTTGGCGACCAGGCCGGGGCCCATCGAGGAGAACGCCGCCATCGACGGGGCAGCGCCGACCGCAGGGGTACCCGCGGCGAAGGAAGCTGCCGGGCTGCCACCCGCGTTCAGGTAGGCCCGGACGGCCGCACCGGCGACGTGGTCGAGGTGAACCGTGGGTACGAAGTGGAAGTCAGCGTTGAGCGAGCTGGGGCTGGTGTTGAGCAGCAGCATCGCCGCGCCACCCGCCTGCTTGACCGCGTTGCTCTTGTCGGTACGAGCGTTCGTGCCGCGGTCACAGACAACGATCTTGCCCGCGGCCTTCGCCGGGTCGAGCGTCCCGGTGAAGCACAGCCGGACCTGCGCCGCGTCCGCGCCGTCCTTGCCGACAGCCGAGGCCGCGACCAGCGGGGCGGACCCGACGACCGGGCCGAGGCCCACGCCCGTGTAGGTGGCGCCGTTGCCCAGGGTGGTCTTGGCCTCCCAGAGCCGGTCGTGGGTCGAGGCGGCGACCGTCGTGATCCACGGGGCGTTGTGCGCGTTGGTGCTCGCACCGCCCGCGCCGGAGTTACCGGCCGAGGCCGCCACGAAGACGCCGGCCCGGGCCGCGTTGAAGAACGCGATGCCGACCGGGTCCACGTTGGTGGTCCGTGATCCGGAGATCGAGAAGTTGATGACGTCCACGCCGTCGGCCGTCGCGGCCTCGATCGCGGCCATCGAGTCGGCGGACGAGCAGCTCGCGTTGCCGGCGTAGTCCACTTCCCAGCAGACCTTGTACGCGGCGACGCGGGCGGCCGGGGCCATGCCGGACACCTTGCCGACCGGCACGCCGTTGACGACGGCCGTCACGTCGTGGTTACCGGCGGCGGTGCTCGCGGTGTGCGAGCCGTGCCCGTCGTAGTCGCGCGGCGAGTCGAACTCGTCCGGGATCGCGACCGTCGACTTGAACCACCGGCCACCGATCAGCTTGTTGTTGCAGGTGATGCCGGGGTCGCACGTGCCGCGCCACTTCGCGTTGATGGTGGCCTGGTCGGCACGCGGCTCGGGCAGGGCGGCGAAGCTCGGGCTGTCCGGCGAGATACCGGTGTCCACGATGCCGACGATGACGCCCTCACCGGCCCTGGCCGGGTCACCGAACTGCTTCTCCCACGTACCACCCGGCCCGGACAGGCCGAGGAACTTCGGGGTGGACACGGTGTCGAGCTTGCGCAGCTCGTCCTTCCACACGGCCGCGACGCCGGGCGTGCGCTCCAGCTTGGCGGCCTGCGCCGGGGTCATCCGGGCCGCGAACCCGTTGAACGTGTACTGGTAGTCGTAGATCTTCTTCGCGCCGGGCACGGTGGCGAGGATCTGCTTGCGGTCCTGGGCCAGCTGCGCGCCCTGCTGCCTGGCCGCGGCAGAGCCCACGTCGAGCCGCGCCTGGCTGTCCAGCTTGGAGCTCGCCACCGGCTGGCTGGTCAGCTGGACGATATAGGTACTCGACGGGCCCGAGCCGGCCGCTTCGGCCAGCGGGGGAATCGAGCCGAGCGCCACGGTCGTGGCCCCGATAGTCAGTGAGATCAGGAGCTTTCTGCGGTACGCCTGCACTGCCGTAACCACCTGTCGATCGAAAGCGACGCATGTCGACGGCAGCCTATTGACGTCATTGATCAACGACAATCACCGAAAGGATGAGTGGTGTAAAGCTTGCCCCTGTCGCACACACTGTCCGACACATCGATTACCACCAGTGCAACTCTGCGCGGTGTGGGCTCACTGTCCGTGCTATTGAAAGAGAGCTGGTCGTTTGTCGAGCGTCCGGACCGGCTGGCGGAGAACTTCTACGCCCGGATGTTCCTCGCCGACCCCGCTCTGCGCGATCTCTTCCCGATCACGATGGACGTGCAGCGGTCACGACTGCTCCAGGCGATCGTGCACGCGGTCCAGACCGTCGACGATCCAGAAGCATTCGGCGCGTACCTGGGCGCGCTCGGCCGCGACCACCGCAAGTTCCACGTGCTGCCGGAGCAGTACATCACGGTGGGACGGTGCCTGATAGCCGCGCTGCGTGAGGCATGCAGTACACAGTGGACGATCGCGCACGAGCAGGCGTGGCAGGACGCGTACGCGGCGATCTCCGTCAAGATGATCACGGCTGCGGCCGCCGACCGCGACAACCCGCCGTACTGGCACGCAGAGGTCGTGAAGCACGAGCGCCGTACGCCGGACATCGCGGTGCTGACCGTCCGCCCGCTGCAGCCGTACCCGTACCGGGCCGGGCAGTACGTGAGCGTCGAGTGCCAGTACCACCCGAGGCTGTGGCGGGTCTTCTCGATCGCCAACGCGCCCCGGGCCGACGGCCTCATGCAGTTCCACGTCCGCGCGGTCGGGGCCGGGTTCGTGTCCAGCGCACTGGTGTGGAAGGCGAAGCCGGGCGACATGCTGCGGCTGGGCGCGCCGATCGGCACGATGAGCCTGGACCGGACGTCCACAAGGGACGTGGTCTGCGTGGCCGGCGGTACCGGGCTCGCCCCGCTCAAGTCGCTGATCGAGGAGCTGGCCACGTTCAACCGGACGCGGTGGGTGCACCTCTTCTTCGGTGTGCGCTCCCGGGCGGACCTCTACGACCTGGGTGCCCTGAACCAGCTGGCCGGCCGGCACTCCTGGCTGTCCGTCGTGCCGTCGCTGAGCGAGGACCCGGGGGCACCTGGCTGCGAACAGGGCACGGCGGCCGAGGTGGTGGCCCGGCGCGGCCCGTGGCAGGAACACGACTTCTTCGTCTCGGGGTCCCCGGCGATGGTCCGCTCGACCCTGTCCACCCTTTCCGTGCTCGGCATCCCACGCCAGCGCATCCGCTACGACACCCTGACCAGCACCGTTACCGGCGCGTGACCCGGATTTCGTATCGTCAGCCCTCAACGTTTCGACACGGGGGTGTTATGCGCGCGCTCAGGTTGTCCCTGTCCGCAATTCTTGCCACTAGCGCGGTGCTCGCCCCGGCAACGGCGCACGCCGCCGGGGCCGACGGCATCCTGCACGTCAGCAACCAGGAATGGATGTGCTCGGATCTCGGCCCGGGCACAGAGGCCCAGCCGTTCTGCACGATCCAGAAAGCCGCAGACATCGTCGAGCCCGGACAGACCATCCGGATCTTCGGCTCCGGGTTCGCCAGCATGCGGCTGACCAGGTCGGGCACGCCGGAAGCTCCGATCAGAATCGAGTCATACAACAAGGAGGCGCAGTACCGGATCGACTTCCAGTCCGGCAACGAGATCAGCTTCGCACCGGGCCTGCACGACGTGCAGATCAGTCATCTCTGGGCCTGGTCGGCCGTCGATAGGCAGCCCGGCACGCTCAGCCTGGCGGGCACCTCGTCCATCCGGATCGACCAGAGCAACATCTCCGCCTACCTGGACCTGACCGGGGCCGCCAAGGCCACCGTCCAGCGCAGCAGGATCCTCAACCCGGTCAAGGTCGGCCCTGGCGCCACCGGCGTCGTCCTGAGCACGAACCAGATGACATCCCAGTGGCAGAGCACCAAACCGATCATCACGGTCGACGGCGCCGCTGACACAGCGATCACGAGCAACACCATCTACCGCAACCACGTCGGCGTCTCCGTCGCGGGCTCGGCCACCGGTACGCGGCTCACGAACAACCACTTCCCGCCGAAGGCCCCTTACTCGCCGGTCCAGATGCCCTACGACCTGACCAAGCCGGTCATCGAGGTCGACGGCACCAGCACGCCCAGCACGAAACTCGGCTACTCAGCCTTCAGCATGGCCGACCAGCCGCCGGTGCTGTACCGCTGGGCAGGCACTAGTTACGCGGCCATCACTGCCTTCCAGTCCGCGACCGGCCAGGGCACAGCCGACGTGACCGAGAACTTCCCGAGCGACACGGTGCCGAGCAACTGGTACCTGGCCCCGGAACTGATCGACACAGCGGACGCGACCGCGCCCGGCCAGCTGGACACCGACATGCACGGCGGTGCCCGGCTCCGGAACCCGAGCAAGGCCGGCGGGACCGCGCCCTACCACGACCGTGGTGCGTTCGAGCGCAGGCCGATCCTCGACAGGGGCGGCGTCTGGGTCACCCGCTACATCGACAGCCCGGATGGCATGACCGTCGAGGTCAGGGCCGGTTTCGAGGCTTACTGGGGTGGCACGAAGGTCACAGCGGCGTACGACTGGGGCGACGGCACGACGTCCACCCAGCAGGCTGACCTGGCTCCGCTGCTGAACGGCTCCCGCCAGGAACTCCTGCCGTTGCTGACGCACCGGTACACGGCTCCCGGTTACCGGACGGTCGGCGTGACACTCACCCTGGATGGCACCCCCGAGCAGTTCCAGGGTGGCACCACCAAGTTCTACGCCCCGCAGGAGGTCAGCAACCCCACCGGAGGCCCGCAGGGCGACGGCGGCCAGCTCAAGGCCGACTTCAACGGCGACGGGTACGACGATCTGGTGTCGTGGAAGTCGAACTGGTCCTACGAGGGCGCGTTCCTCCAGCTCGGCAAGGATGGCGGCCTGGCTGACCCGGTACGGGCGTGGGACGGGAGCCGGGCTGCCTGGCAGAGCCGGGTCAAGCACGTGACGGCCGGTGACTTCAACGGCGACGGCAAGGCCGAGCTGGGGATGTTCTACCAGCAGGCGAACGGCTTCGTGGGCTTCTACTCCCTCGCTCTCAACGGCTCGACGTTCGCGGAGCCCAAGCGGCTCTGGGAGGCTCCGTACTGGGGTACCGCCACCCGGCACGTGTCCACTGGGGACTTCAACGGCGACGGGCGCTCCGACCTGGCGCTGTTCTACCAGTACGGCGGCTCCGACGTGGCGGTCTTCACGCTCACGGCCGGGCAGGACGGCACGCTCGGCGGCCTGGCCCAGCAGTGGCGTGCGCCGTACTGGGGCCCGGGTACCACGTCCATGACAGCCGGGGACTTCAACAGCGACGGCAAGGCCGACCTCGCGCTGTTCTACAGCTACGGCGGCAGCCACGTCGCGGCGTTCACGCTGACGGCCGGCCAGAACGGCGTCCTCGGCGGGCCGGTCACCCGGTGGAACGCGCCGTACTGGGGTGGCGGCACCAAGTTCGTCCAGGCCGGGAACTTCGCCGGCGACGCCAGGAGCGACCTGGCCCTCTGGTACGACTACGGCAACGGCCACGTCACCGCGTTCAGCCTCACCTCGGGAGCTGACGGCGCGATGACAGCCGGCACGATCTGGGACGGCCCGGTCTGGGGCAACGGTACGCAGTTCGTGCAGGCCGGCAACCACACCACCAAGTCCGGCCGCGCGGACCTCGTCGTCGTCTACAACTACGGCGGCAGCACGGTGAAGCTGTTCGGCATCAGCCCGAACCCGGCCGGGGGCCACCACGGGCCCCGCGAGTTCCGCTACGACACCACGTACGGAACGACGCGGACCCTGCTGTAGCACCCCGGAAAGAGCTGACCGGCCGTCACACCCTCACGGGAGTGGCGGCCGGTTTCTCAGTACCAGATAAGGGTTCTACGCGGCTGGGGCCAGGAGCGCAGCAGCACCAGAAGCTGTCAGGTCCTGCTGGAAGAGCTGCCCGCCGGGCTCCTGGAGCCGCGAGCCGGTCAGCAGGTCGCCGGTGTCGACCGGCGCGAAGCCGATCTGCCTGATCAGCGCGGCGACGGTCTCCTTGGCTGCCTGGTCGTCGCCGCACAGCGGGATCATGCGGCGGTCGGGGCGGCCGGCCTGGTCACGCAGGTGCTCCCAGTAGAGCGCGTTGAAGGCCTTGACCACCCGCGCTCCGGGCAGCCGCTGCGCCGTCCAGGCGCTGGAGGCCTGGCCGCCGAGGTCGTCCTCCGGCTCGGCGTTCATCACGTCGACCACGACCTTGCCGTCCACACTGGCCGGAGCGGGCACCGCCGTCTTCTCCCGCCAGGGCGCGGCCAGGATGACCAGCTCGGCGGACGCGGCCGCACCGGTGACGGTGTCGGCGGAGGTCAGCGGGCCGAGCACGCGCAGCCAGCTCGCCAGGGACTGCGGGCCGCGCGAGTTGGCCAGGATCACCTGGTGCCCGACGCCGACCAGGTGCCCGGCCAGGGTGGCGCCGACCCGGCCGGTGCCGATGAGCCCAATACGCATAAGTAGATCATCTCGGATAATTGTGAATTTTCCAGACAACACGCCGAGTCTCCTGATAGACACTCCAGGAGTAAGAGGGGTGATGGCGCACCGCGCGGAGGGCAGATAAGGTTAGGCGACCCTAATGATGATCAGGGAGGCCGGTACGTGGACACGGGGAGCGTCACCACCGCGACGCCTGCGGCCCATGCCCTTCCCGCCTCGTCATCGTTCGTCTCCCCGCTCCAGCCGATCCTCGGGATGCTCGCCGCGATCCGCCAGGCGCAGGACGCCCCGCTCGGCGTCGCCGACGGCCTGATCGTTCCCCCGGCTGCCGACGGCTGGCTCCCTGGCACCGCCTTCGCGGACGGTACGGCGATCGCCGACCTGCTGGCCGGCCCGCGCCACCGCTGGGACGCCCTGCCGCACGCCTCGGCGACGCTGGCCTGGAAGGCGTACGCGTACTGGCTCGCGCTCCCCGCCGTCCTCGGCTACACGGCCGTCCGCCGCGTCCCGCTGCTCCACGCCGGCAACGTCGTCGTCCGCCTCAGCACCGGCAAGCCATACGTGACCATCGGCATCCGCCGCCTGGCCCTCGCCGTACTGCCCAACGACCCGGCGGCCGGCCAGCCAGGAGTCCGCGTGCTCCCCGACGAGGACGCCCTCCTCGACGTGTTCCGCGAGACGCTGGTCGACCAGCACCTCGCGCCCGTGCTGCACCAGATCCGGCAGCAGGCCCGGGTCGGCAAGCGCCCGCTGTGGGGCTCGCTGGCGTCGGCCGTGGCGCAGGGCGTGGCCAAGGCAGCCGACACGCTGCCCGTCGACGCCGTCGCCACCGCGACCCAGCTGCTGGACACGTTCGGCGTGTCCGACCTGGTCGACGTCGAGCGGAAGCGGGAGGGCGGGCTGGCCGTCCAGCGGCGTACCTGCTGCCTGGCCTTCACCGTCTCCTGCCTGAAAACCTGCTCCACCTGCTGCCTGCCCGCCGGCGCCTGATTCCGGAGACGGTCAGCGCTTGGTGCGCGGCTCGTCAGCGGGGCCAGCGACCGTACCGGCATGACAGCGAAGACCACCCTTCTCGCCACGCTGGCGATCACCGCAGCCCTGCTCGCTGCCCCGGCGACGGCCGCGTCAGCCGCCGATCCGTCCACTGTGGCCGTCAGCGGCGGAACGCTCCGGGGCACCGTCACCAGCTCGCACCGCTCGTTCCAGGGCATCCCCTACGCCGCGCCGCCCGTCGGTGACCTGCGCTGGACGGCCCCGCAGGCCGCGCGGCCGTGGCCGGGTACCCGCGACGCGACCCAGCCCGGCGCGCCCTGCGCCCAGGAGGTCAGCATGGAACTCTCCGACCCGAGCACCACCGAGGACTGCCTGTACCTCAACGTCACGACGCCCCGCACCACCGCCCGCAGGCTCCCGGTCATGGTGTTCGTCCACGGCGGCAGCCTGACCTACGGCTCCGGCCGGATGTACGACGCCCGGCGGCTCGCCAGCCAGGGCAACGCCGTCGTCGTGACGATCAACTACCGGCTCGGCGCGTTCGGCTTCCTGGCCCACCCGGCGCTCGGCCCCGGTTCCGGTAACTACGGCATCCAGGACCAGCAGGCCGCGCTGCGCTGGGTCCGGGCCAACGCGACGGCCTTCGGCGGCGACGCCCGCAACGTGACGGTGTTCGGCGAGTCCGGCGGCGGGCACAGCATCTGCTCCCACCTCGCCTCGCCGTCGTCGGCCGGGCTGTTCGACCGAGCGATCATCCAGAGCGCGCCCTGCAACTGGACGCGCACCCAGGCCGAGGCCGAAACCCAGGGCCAGACGTTCGCCTCCACACTGGGCTGCTCCGAGGCGGCCTGCCTGCGAGCCACACCCACTGATCTCGTACTCGCCAAGGCCGGCCGCTTCGCCCAGCCCACCATCGCCGCCCGGCCGCACCTCGGCACCTTCGCCTCGGGCCGGTTCAACCGGGTACCCGTCATGGTCGGCGTGAACCGTGACGAGGAGCAGCTCCGGGTCGGCGGCACGGAAGCGGCCACCGGGCACCACGTGACAGCCTCCGGGTACGAGCAGGCGATCCGGGCCCAGTTCCCGGCGAAGGCAACCGAGATCCTCGCCAGGTACCCGCTCACCAGCTACGCGACCCCCGGCGCCGCTCTCTCGGCCGTCCAGACCGACCCTGCCTGGGTCAAGCCCAGCTACGACATCACCAAGGCCCTCGCAGCCCACACCGCCGTCCACATGTACGAGTTCTCCGAGCAGAACACCCCGTGGTTCGCCGGGTTCGGCAAGCCCAGCTTCGCCCCGGGCGCGTACCACACGGCCGAGCTGCCGTTCCTCTTCGACACCTCGTGGACGGAGCCGCTGACCGAGGCCCAGAAGCCGTTCGCCCAGCACATGATCACGTCCTGGACCGGCTTCGCCCGTACCGGGCAGCCCGGCTGGTGCCGCTTCACGACGCGTACCCCGTACGTCCAGGCCCTGGCCTCCACCGGCTCAGCGCGCACGGACCTCGCCAGGACCCACCACCTCGACCTCTGGAGCTGACCGCCCCAGGAAGTGCCCCGGCCCACCCGGCCGGGGCACTTCTCTCGTTATCCCTGTCGCCTGCGGCGGATCACGTACGCGACGGTCAGCGCCAGAACCAGCGGCCCCCACAGGATGCCGGGGGTGATGCACACCTGAGCGAGTACCTGCCACCAGATGTT
The DNA here is from genome assembly GCF_000379825.1 of Longispora albida DSM 44784. Lineage (GTDB taxonomy): Bacteria > Actinomycetota > Actinomycetes > Mycobacteriales > Micromonosporaceae > Longispora > Longispora albida. The sequence goes on along the minus strand of NZ_KB903813.1, from coordinate 57,315 downwards.
CTCGAAGCCGGCCAGCCCCTCCGCGAACCCGAACCAGGCCAGCACTTCCTGGCCCCAGAGCGCGATCGCGGCCAGCGAGCCGAGAACGGCCGGGACGACGGCCACGTACGGCGGGATACGGCGCCCGCCCAGCAGCGGCACCCACCCGGGCACGACCTCGCCCCACACCCGGACCAGCCCGAAACTGAGCAGGGCCAGCGCCTCGCTGACGACGCTGAGCGCGACGACGTACACCGGGGCCCACCACGGCATGGCCTGCTCGTCGCCGATCATGCCCATCTCGAAGCCCCACGCGAAGGGCAGCCGCCACAGGCAGTGCGGCAGCAGGATGAGCGGGATGGCATGGGCGACCCGGTTGGCCCAGACAGGCACGGGGCGGGCGGTAACGGCGGCGTAGGTGGTCATGCGTCCACCCTCGCGGGCGCCCACCGGGCAGGCTTCCCTCATCCGGGGGAGAAAGAGCGGAGGGCGTGGGATTCGAACCCACGAAGGTTTCCCTTACCGGTTTTCAAGACCGGCGCCATCGGCCACTAGGCGAGCCCTCCTGAGCTGGGCAAACGCGGCGATCATGCCGTACCTGGCTGGTACGTGGCCCGCGTATGTCCCGCACTGGCGACAACCAGGCCCTAGGACCCGCTGTCTCCGGCGTCTAGTGTGCCAGACCCCGACCAGCCCGTCAGTGCCGCCATGATGGCCGTGTTGGCGATCTCCTCCTGGCCGTCGACACAGTTCGCGTACACCTTCATCAGCACCGCCACCCCCTGCCCGAGCCGCCGCGCGACCTCCGTAGCCGGAACGCCCGCATTCAGCATCAGCGACGCGCACCCATGACGGAGGTCATACGGCCGGGCCGCCAGCGGGGAGGCAGCCTGCGCCGGAGTCAGCGCCCGCTCCCGCGCACCACGCCACACCGAGGCATAGTTGCCGTCCGTGACATAGCCACCCGAAGCAGTCCGGAACAGGCGGCCATCCGCAGCGACCCCGAACCTGGCGATGTGCCAGCGCAGCAGCCGCACACCCGGGGGCGGGAGCGGAACCGGCCGCACGTCCTTCCGGCTCCGGTGCTTCAGCCCCCGCGAGTCCCGGGCGGTCCGGCCGTCCGTCCAGTCGGCGCCGGACCGGGGCGACGACATCTCGAAGTCCAGCCGCCCCCACTCGCCGTCCTCCTCCGGGAGGTAGCAGCCAGCGAGCTTGAGTTCCAGCGCCTCAGCCGGACGGCACCCAGCCCAGTACAGCGTGCCGAAGAACGCGACCAGGTGCTCACCCGCGCCGCCCTGCATCCATACCCCCGTCAGCAGGGTCTCAACCTGCGGCGGGTTCGCGACCACCCTCCGGTCAACGGCTTCGGCGACCTTCGGGGCCTTCCACTGGATCGCGTCGACCGGGTTGGACGCCAGCAGTCCCAGTTCCACCGCGTACCCCAGCGCGTTGTAGAACACCGACCGCTTGCGGTAGATCGTGGTAGCCGCAGCGGCCTTGCCGTCGAGCCGCACCGTCAGCGCGTCGAGGACCCTCCGCACCACGCCCAGGTCCTTCAGCACATCCACCACCGGCGAAGCCTTCGCCACCCACGCCAGGACCGCCGCCACATCCTCCGGCACACCCTCAGAGCGCTTGACCGGGTTGAACGCGTACGAGTACAGCGCGTGGCGAATCTGCTTGCCGTCCGGGCGCCCCGGCTTCTTGCCGAGCAGGGCGACCGTCACCGCCGTCAGCCCCTCCGACATCGACTGCCGGGACTTCCCCGCGAAGCCGGGCCACTTCATGTCCGCATAGGACACACAGTGGTCGTACCAGGAGACCTTCTTGACCATCGTCTCTGGCAAGCCCGACTCCACGTCGAAGGCCCCGCCCTCACGAGCCGCCCGCATCAGGTCCGACTTGAAGTTCTCCGCCAGCGGCTTCGTCAGGAACGACTCAGAATGCTCCTTCCCTCCGACCACCCAGCGAAACTCCCACGGCTGAGCACGCCCGGCCCGCTTACGCACGCTCCAGAACTTCACCTTGTAACTGGTGGTCACGTCCACACCTCCTGGTGCGAGACAAGCCACTGCTCGAACTCGGAACGCGATATACGGACATCACCGTTGGGCAGCTTGATCGAAACCGGGCCACGCCTGCGCTGCCGCCAGTAGTAGAACGTCGACCGGGGAACGCGGAGAATCGCGATCACTTCATCAATCGTCAGCAGATCAGCAGCCGTCGTGACGGTTCGCACTTCACTCATGGTCGCCACCTCCTCATGCCGCTCGGGCCAGCACGCCAGTTGCCGAGAGTTCTTCGAGTCGTTGTGTTGCTTGCCTGACCTGGTGTTTCCATTGAGCCCGGACCGTGATGGCGCGCATGATGCGGACGGATTCGGGGGGTAGGTCTGGGTCTCCGGGCCGGCAGAGTTCGTAGGCGTAGCGGGCCGGGGCCGGTGGCTGGCCGGGTTGCTGCTCGCCGTCCTGGTCGCCGTTGCCGAGAGCCAGCAGCGCCCGGACCCATGCGGCGTTGTCGGCCCGGTGATCGGTGAGTGTCTTGCCGGACCACTGGCGGGAGATGAGGACCCGGCGTCCGGTGAAGCCGAGTGATTCGCGCTGGTGGACACTCCCCCGGCAGTTGCCCGGCCTCAGCTTGCCCGAGCAGCCTTTGGGTGCGATGCCGTAGAGGATCCAGTTCGCGCACGTCGCCGAGCACGGCAGCACCGACAGCTCAGCGTGGAGCCGGTCGAAGTGCGCAGCAGCAGCCGCGGCTTCGGGTTTCACGTGGTCGGTGATGTCTTTGGTCAGATACTTGGTGACGTACCGGACCGTGCGCTCAGCGTCCTTCGTTCCGCCCTTCACGCCGCGCGGGTCGATCCGGCCGCAACGGATCACGTGAGCGGGTTCGGGCTGGTCGTCCTGGTCGATGGCCTCGACCGCGTCGTCCCACGGCACCAGGTCGACCGGGGTACCAGCATGGTCGATCCAGCAGTCGGCCTCGGCGTCGTATCGGGGTGGCCGGGCAGGGTCGTGGGCGAGTTCGTCGTGGGCGGGCCACCACACCTGGTGGTAGGTGGCCTCAGCGACCCGGCGGACCAGGGCGCGGGGGACGGTGCCGCGTACGGCGAAGTGCGCGTGAGGGGCAAGCCGCTTCTGAAGTTCGACGCAGCCCGCGTACTGGATGTTGATGCCGGTCGCGCGGCGGAGGTTCTGCCAAAGCCGGTCGGTCAGCCGGGAGAAGTGAATGCTGTCGAGGGCGGCACGGCGGTAGTCGTACGAGGCAGGGTCGACCGGGGTACCCACCACCGGATCGTCTGGGTGATGCGATGACCCGCACGCGCACACCGGACGCCCAGCCCTCCGGGGCGAGTGGATGTCGCCGTACGACGGCAGCGTGATGGTGAGCAGCATCGAGTCGCGGTGCATCGATCCGTCACGCCCGGCGATCACCCGCCCCACTGTGCGGCCCCGGTCGACCTTCATGCGCGGCAGGTCCGGTACGTCCTGACGCCGCTTGGTCGAGCGTTTCACGGCAGGTTTGGCCTTGTCCGCCGAGGACGGCAGTGACCCGCGCAGGCCGGCGTTCGCGAGCTCGGCGGCGATGTCTTCGATGGCTGCGTCGAGGTCTGCGAGCTGGCGGGCGCGTTCGTCGGGGTGGAGCTGGGCGGTCGCGAGGGCGGCGCGTTCCCATTCGAGGGCGGCGCGGTGCGTCACGAGCCAGCGTTCTTCCATTGTGGACTGGCGGGGCACAGGGTCGGGTTCGGTGTCGCGGTGCCAGCCCTCCCGGATCTGCTGGACCCGCAGCTTGCGGTTCTTCTCGGCGCAGGGCACGCACTTCGACGCGAGCCGGGCACCGCACGGAACTTCGGTGATCTCGGTCAGGCCGGTGGTGGTGTCGGTGCGGCGCAGGGCGATCGGGTGCAGGCACACCCCGGCCTCAGCCGCGATCTCTTTCAGGACCGCCTTGGACAGCGGCACGGTCTGACGGGCAGCACGCGATCCCGGACGAGGGGCCTCCGGCTCAGCCTGCACCGGGGCGAGGCCGGGGAGCGGGAGGGCGGTCACGGTGGCGGTCATGGCTGTTCCTCCCATCCGGTGTACTCGGCGGCCTGGTCGTCGTGGAGCTGGGTCGCACGGCGGGTGATCCAGTCGGCGTAGGGGTCGTCTTCTGTGTCGCGCCAGCGCCGGTCGATGTCGAGCGCGAAGCCCCGGCTGATCCGGGTGAAAGCCTTCGACGGGCCAGAGGTCCGGTTCATCGCGAGCCCTTCCCCTCGTTGTCAGCGGGGTCCGGCCAGCGGTACAAGTAGTAGCCGTTGTCATCAGCCGCAGCACAGGCGTCGGAGCAGTACGGGAATCCCCACGGTGCCCCGCAGAGCTGGCATTGCGGCTCGTCGCCCGCGCCGTCGTCGTAGTAGCCGGTCATGATGTGCCGCCTTTCTGCTTGCGGGGACGGGAGGCTTTGATGTGGGTCATGACGAACGCCGGGGGCTCGCTGACCGAGGACACGGCCTCCGACAGGCACCGCCACAACGCCCAGGCTTCATCAGGTGTGAGCCCCATCCGGCGACGCCCGGCACCGACCGCGAGGTACAGCTCTCCTGTGGTCTCATCGACCCGCACGGACACCGCGACCGGCCCGGTACCGGGTTCGGCGGGTGTGCGCAGCCGGTAGAAGCGGCGGGTCATCGGGTACCACCACCGGTCGTGCTGTCACCGGCCGCAGGCCCGTTGCCGTTGCCGTCGCTGGCGTCAGGCTCGGGCTTGGTGGCCTTGTTGAGCACGGCCAGCAGAGCCGGAGGCAGCAGCGGGCCAGGCTGCGTTTTGGCCGGAAGCGGAACCGTGGCCGGGGCTGTCGCCGGGGCGGAGGCCGGTTCTCCCGCGCCGAGGACAGCGGCCAGGGTGATGCCGGGTGCGGGGTAGGTCTCGGCCATGTCGCGGATCTCGTCGTCGGTGACGTAGGCGGCCCGGACCCGCAACGGCTGCCGTTCGGCATCGTCTTTGGCGTAGCCGACACCGGGTGTCGCGAGGCTGATCTGGTCTGCGTACGCGCCCCGGTCACGCATGCCGTCACCCAGCACCATGTCCACCTGCGACGGAGTGTCCAGGGCGAGTGCGACGCGGTGGGTGAACAGGCCGCGCATGGGCACGATGTCCTTGGAGGGTTCCTGGACGAAGCCGAGCACGCAGAAGCCGGGGGCTGCGCCTTTGGTCAGCAGCAGCCCCAGGGCCTTCTCCACGCGCATGCGGATGGCCATCGGGGCGTAGGCGGTCAGGGAGGCGAGTTCGTCAATGAGCAGGATCCGGAACGGGTACTCCGCCGACGGCGTGAACTTACGAGCCCCGCCACGCAGCAGCTTCGAGCGGTGGTCGGCGTCAGCCGCTTCGGCTTCGATCAGGTCGGCCATCGCTTCGAGGTCGTCAGCCTCGTACCGGGCGAACATGGCCTTGCCGATCTCCAGTTCCAGGCCGCCTTTCGGGTCGATGCCGTCGACCACGACCAGGCCGTCACGGATCGCCGGAGCCAGATGCCGCATCAGGGACCAGATGATGCTGCCCTTGCCCGACCGGGACATGCCACCGACGAGGACGTGACGGCCCAGCAGGGGCAGCGCCCAGCGGTTTCCGTCTTCCCGGATCCCGACCGGCACGGCACCCAGGTCGATACCGAGCTTGGCGACCGGGGACAACTCGGACTGCTCTGCCGGGACCACGCCAGGCAGATACCGCAGGACCGGAGCCGCCCACTTACGCGCGATCTCCATAGGGCGGGGCAGTGGTGCCTGGCTGGCGGGTCCGGCGGGGACCGGGAGGGCCGGGACCACGGCGGCCAGGACGTCACGCCGCTGGAACTCGATGACCACATGAGCCGGTTTGCCAGCGGGGATGATCCGGCAATCGAGGGACCCCGAGGCATGCTGGAGAGCGTCGGCTGCGTTCTCGAACGCTTTGGGTTGCAGGCCCACCGGCATGCGGACCAGAAGCCGATCGGTACCCGGCGTCACGGTTACCTTGCGGATCTGGGCGGCCTCTTCTCCGCCGTCTTCGGTGCGGACGGTCAGCTTGCAGCGGTACGCCCAGCCGGGCCACTGGCGGGAGTAGAACGACCACCGCCGCCACCACGCCACGATCCACGGCTGCACGGTCCGGCGGAACGAGCGCGGGTGCAGGCCACGCCACCCGGCCAGGACACCTCCAGCCAGGGCCAGGACCACAGCGAGGGCAGGCCAGCCCGCCTTGTGAACGAGCGCCCCAGCGACAGCCAGGACCGCTGTCGAGCGGGGGTGACGGGCCAGGAACTTGACGAGCGCCCAGGCGGTTTTGCCGAGCAGGACCAGGAGCATGCCCGCAGCGCGGAACAGCGTGCCGACCAGGACGTCAGCCGCAGAACGGCGCGAAGGAGCCAGGGAAGTACGCATTAGGATGGAGTCCTCTCCAGGTTTTTGCGGATCAGGGGAGATCGGGAGGCCATCTGCCGCCAAGCTCGGTGGCCTTCCGTCTTGCATGTGCCGCTACGCCTCGGTGAGGTCTGGCATCGATCCGGCCAGCAGGTCAAGCACGCAGTCGAGCAGGACGAGCGCGGCATCGGCACGCTCGGTGATGTAGGCGAACTCTTCGGCTTTCTTCAGCTGCCGCACCGCCGGTTCCATCTCTTCGTGCGCCCGCCGGACGTGACGTCCAACCGCGAGCAGGAACCGCAGCTCTTCTTCCTTCGTCACGACATACCCTCCACATCGGAGTCACAGATCAGGGAAGAGAACAGGCCCGGTCGCCGCCAAGCTCACCGGCTGGCCTGCCTCGTGCCCGCCCCGGGATCGAACCGGGAACGCCGCCTGACGGCCGGGCTACCTCTTGCTGCTACATACCGCGACGTGCAGCGGTCTTGAGATCGGAGATCATTTCCAGGACGTCGTACGCTGCGTTCTTCGCCCGCTCCAGGGACCCCTCAAGGACATCCAGTCCGATGTCCTCGACGTCCCCGGCGGCGTCTTCGAGGTCCGCATGCGCCTGCCCGACCTTGTGCCCCGCGCTGTACAGCACACCCAGGGCTTCGCCCGCATCCATCCCGGGCGGCAGCACCATCTGGCCCGCCACGCCTCTAACCCATCTCCGCGACACGGCCGCGCAGCATCATGAGCACCTGCATGGCCTCATCCAGCCTGCGCATCGCACCAGCCAGCGGTAGCGACAGCACATCCGTCGACAGTTCCGAGGACTCACCCCGCACCGTCGCCAGGTTCACCGCCGCCTCGTTCACCACGTACAGCCACTTGTTCACGATCGCCATCGCCTGCTCATGCTCCGACGACTTCCCACGAGCCGCCGCGTCCACCATCCCGAGCGCATCCACCGCTGAACCTCCCAGTCCCGCCGTTGCCGTTGTCTTCCTTGCTGCCATCACTGCCTTGACCACTTCCGGCGGCTCATGCACCGCGACCTTCGGCACCCGCGAAGACCCCTCACGCCGCCTGGCTTCCCGCGCCGCCGCCCGCGCCAGGGTGTCGGCTGCGATCCGCTCCCCCAGCTCCCGGTAGGTGACCTTCCGCCACACCCGCCGCGTACCAGCCGCAGCAGCCCTCGCAACCTTCTTCGCCTGCCGGTAGCGCCTCTTCGCCGTCCGGTACGCCGACTTCGACCGCCGCCACGCCCGCACCAGCCCGCTACGCCGTTTCCGCCGGGCCATCAGGCCACCACCAGCAGCGAAACCGGCCGGCGCACCGGCGCGAGGGGGTCACGAGCCACCACATCCGGGTCTGAACCCGAGCCCTCACACACCGGGCAGATCACCAGCGCCGCACCGTCCACCAAGGACGAAGCCGGAACCTCACCCGCACCGTCACACAACCCGCACGGATACGACGTGCGCACCATCAGCCCGGCCATCACCAGCCCGCCTTCACGAACCGGCCCGAACTGTCCCGCACCGCCGGGAACGCGATCTCAAGCTGCCCGGCGCAGACCTCACACCGGCCGTTGCTGAGAGTCTTCTTCTTCCGGCACACCTCGCACTTGCCCACCGGGTTGCCCTCCGGCGTCGCGAGGCTGGTTGCCGTACGCTTGCCCACAGCACACCTCCTGCTCATCAGGGAGTTGCTACGAGTGCTGGGCCGCAGATTCCGCCAAGAACACCGGCCCAGCACCACCAAGACCGATCACGAACCATCCGGCGGCACGACCGCCAAAGCCAGCTCCGCCTGAACCTCACCGAGCACGTCAATCAGCTCAGCCAGCTCGGAGGCGGGCAGGAACAACGTCACCTGGCCGACGTCCACGGTCACCCGGTTCTGATGGCCATAGACCACGTAGGAACACTCGGTGTACTCACGGACATGCTGGCTGACCGTCGTGTCCAGGTTCGACCGCGCCGACCGCCGCATCACGCGCCAGCCTTCGGGGCCGCCGCCGGAGCAGCCTTGCCCGACATCTTGAAACCGGTCGCCCGGATCGAGAACTTCTGAACGCCCCGGCTCACCCCGCCGAACGACTTCTCCTCCACCCACGGCGTGATCGTCAGCCCCTCGAACTCCACCTGCTGGAACGCACCCACCGGCGGAACCGGCTGCACCGTGGCCGAGATCTTCACAACCACCTCACGCGACTTACCCACCAGCGCCTCGTCCAGGTCAGTCACCCGCACCGCCCACACCCGCAGATCCGGATCCTGCTTGTCACGCTCCTGGTCGTCGGCCTTCTTCCCCTTCTTCTCGAAGTCCGTCACCGCCACCACCGGATCCGCACCCATCACGCACCCCTTCGGGAACACATCCGCCATGTCGACCTTGAACCGGAAACCACCAGCAATCGCCACCGCAATCTCCTGTCTAGTACCCTAGACAGTTGACCGCCGAGGCTTCCCGGCACTGTCTAGGGGGCTAGACACCAAAGTACTCATCCGTTCGCCGGGCGTCAAGGGGCCTAGACAAGGATCTAGGATTGAGCGAAGGCAAGGAACGGAACGTGCTCCTGGACATGGGGGCTGAGCGGGTATGCGACCCGACTAGGGAAGGGTGCGTGGCGATGATCGACAGCGTTCGAGAGCTTAGGGAGCTACCGGATCGCTTCGAGGCGGTACGCCGCGCCACGAAGAAGATGGCAGAAGCGCGTCAGGAGGCCACAGAGCTTGGCAGGCTTCGGAAGCTGCTGATCGCTGAGCTGCACGACGAAGGCCACTCCTACGGCGACATTGCCAAGGCTGTAGGTCTGAGCCGTGGGCGGATCCACCAGATCAAGCAGGACGGCCCCGCAGCCGAAGGGGCCTTCCTCGGTTCTGGCTCGATCACCGTCGCCATCCCCGTGAAGCGGGAAACCATCCGATCCCGCCCGGTGGTTGCGGTGGAGGATACCGACGTAGCCAGCCAGCTCAAGGACCTAGCCGAGTCGTTCGGCCTTGACTGCTCGACCGAGCGCATCCCGGTCGGCGGTGCGATCGACCTCAACCGCGCAGGCTTGATCGTGGTGTCTGGTCCCCGGATCTCCCCCGCCATCGCTGAAGTCCTCGATCAGGACCCGTTCATCAGGTTCGAGCGTGACCACGACCAGGTCTGGACCCTGGTGGACAGGCAGACAGGCCAGCGGTACCGATCCGGCCAGGATCAGGACCCTCCGCGTCCGAACGACACGGCTTACCTCGGGCGGTTGAGAAGGCCAGACGGCCTGGGCGACCTGATCATCTTCACGGGCATTCACCCCCAGGGTTCCCTCGGCGTGGCCCACCTGATCAGTACCCGAATCGACGAGCTGTACCGGCAGGCCAAGACCGACCGCTTCTCAGTGATCGTTGGCGCCGACTATGACCCTGACACTCACAGCCCGACCAGGGTCGAGCTGCTGAGCCCGATCTACCGACACGAGGCTGTGTGACATGCGCGTTACGTTCGCCACCGAACCAGCCCAGCCGGGCGTCCCGAACGAGGACTTCGTAGCGGCCACCGAGGACGCCGTCATCGTCATTGACGGAGTCGGAACGACTGGTATCGAGTCAGGCTGCATCCACGACGCGCCCTGGTACGTCGGGCAGCTCGGCCGCACACTTCTCAATCACCTGAGCACGCGACCCGGGCACGGACTAGACGTCCTGCTCGCAGACGCCATCCGGGATGTGGCAGCCAGCCACGCCGACACCTGCGACACCACGCACCCCGGAACGCCCTCAGCTACGGTCGTCATCCTGCGCCAGCACCTAGAGAATCTTGACTACCTCGTCCTCGCCGACTCGACTCTCGTCCTCGACCAGGGCGACGAGCCCCTAGTCATTTGCGACAACCGGCATGACGACGTTGCCCAGCACCTCTGGGCTGAAATGGCATCCTTGCCTGTCGGGACAACCGAGCACGCGCAAGCTCGCGCCCGGTTCATGGTCCAGATGCAGAAGCACCGCAACAGCCCCGGCGGATTCTGGGTCGCAGCAGCCGACCCGACGGTTGCCAAGGAAGCGATCCGAGGCAGCGTCCCGGCCAGCACCGTGAAAGCAGCAGCCCTGCTGTCCGACGGCGCTTCGCGGTTCGTTGACGTCTTCGAGGAAGCCAACTGGCCCCAGACGCTCGCCCTTCTCGCCGCAGACGGACCGAGCGAACTCCTCCGCCAGACTCGCGCCATCGAGGCCGCAGACCCACACGGCGAGCGCTGGCACAGGGGCAAAGTCAGCGACGACGCAACCGTTGCCTACTGCACCGACTTCACCCGCTAAAGATCGAGCGCAGCCCTCAGCGCGATGTCGAGTGAGCTGAGGCTGTCATCTCGCAGCTTGCCCCGGCACTCGGAGAAGTAGTCCTTGGTGACTTCTCCGACCCGGGGCGTCAGCGCCACACCAGCCGGGGTGTCGTCGTCCAGCCACAGCGCGGGCTCGATCAGCGTCGACGCCCGCACGTCTGACAGCGGCACAGACAGCACCCCGGTACGAGCCTCAGTCAAGGTGTCATGCCCGACGATGACGACCAGGTGCTCACGCCCGGCACGCTTGATCGCCCACACCTCGCCACGCCTCACGCCGCCTCACCGAACATCCGTGCCTCACGCTCAGCGTCGAAGCCCGCGAACTCTTCCGGCATCAGCCGATCCTGCTCAGCAGACACCCGCGCAGCATGCGCCATCACCCGCTCCAGCGCAGCCTTCGACAGCCACTCCGACAACGACTGACCCTCAGCCGCAGCCATCGACCGCGCCGCAGCCAGAGCCGTCTGATCCATCGTCAGATTCACCCGCTCAGTAGCCATACTGCACATCCTACCGCGCATGACCTATGCACGTGCTGGACACGCAGCAGATGGCACACACCCCGAGTGGTTGCCGAATTGTTCTCTACAGGATCAAGGCGCGCCTCGCGGCGCGCGTGCCGGTCGCGGCAGCCGCCCGGCGGCACGCCGTGCCCGCGGCTCTCCCTCCGGTCGGCCGCGGGCACGGGAAGCCGCCGAGAACCGGCGGAGACCACGACCGGCACGCTCAAGAGCCAGCCGCGAGGCGGGTAGGTGGTCCAGCACTTTTGAAGACCGAAGTGGAGTGGTCGCGACGCCTGCCCGCTCACGGTGACACTCGATCAGCCTGCCCAGCTCTCCGCNCGTGCCGGGTCGTCTGGTTGTGGCTCAGGCCAGACCTCGCACCGATCGAGCGTGACGACCTGGTGGTGAGCGGGGAAGGTCAAGAGCACGCCTCCGGCGGGGGCCTCAGCTCCGGGATGGCTGGGCAGAGCGGTGGACTCTCGGTCGTCGGTGCTCTGTCAGCCATCCCGACGCCACGACCCAGGCAAAGCCCTATCAGACCCGCCCCTCCCTGGCACAGGTCGTTCGTCCAGTGGGGCGCTCCACCTGCGCCAGGGAGGGGCAGGCCCGATCGCACTACGTGTGGGACGAGGCGACGGGATGGCTGAAAGGCCCCTCCTTGTGCAGGGCAAAGATCAAACCCGTTGCGGCCCGTGAGGGCGAACCTCACAGGCTGCAACGCAGGTCGATCTTGATGCAGAGCGAAACTGGACAGGCCGGTAGCTGTAGCCAATTCTGTAGCCAAGGCATCCGACAATGGCCGACATCGAGCGGCATCACCGAGGCCGGTACCCCAGCGTCAGACGCCAGCCGACACTGTCGTATGCTTTGCCGTCGCCTTTGCAAGGCGGGGGTTAGGGGTTCGATTCCCCTCGTCTCCACCAGGTAGGACGATCTTCGGCACGTGGGTCGAGTCCGAGGTTCGGCACGCGAGCCGGCTCACTGTGAGTGAGTCTTCGGCGGGAGTTCCGAGGCGGCGGCGCATGAGGTGTTACTTCACACAGCCTGTGGACAACCCTGTGGATAACTCCACTGCACCCTGTGGACAGACCCAGGGTGCTTCTTCTTACACACATACTTATCCACAGGCTGTGGATAAGTTCTGGGGACGGCTTGTCGCCTCCGCCCTGACCACTTTAGGCAGATATGACCGTCCTGCGGGGTGGTTTCACGTGAAACAACGGGACTGCTGAGCTCATCGGCCCGGAATTCGCCGATTGTGAGCTTGTGGATCTCGTGTCTGATGTGGGGCGCCCTGCCCGCTGTTGGCGGGTCGGCCTGTGGATAACTCTGGGGCCTGTGGGCTGTGTATAACCCCGGGCCGAGCCTGTGCATAACTTGCCGAAGATCACAGGGCGTCGAGAATGGGAGTCACGGAACGTGAGGCGCGGGTTCGCGGGTTCGGCGCTGCCGTGTGGATAACGAGGGATGGCGGGGCGGGGCTATGCCGTCTCGCGGGGCAGTTTTCTGGGCTCGTGAAGGTACTGCCGGTTCGTGACGGTGCCCGAGATGCGGGAGCCCGAGGTCAGCCGGGTATTCAGGGGTACGGGTGTTTGCGGGTCGAGCGCGGTCGGACGCGGACGGACCTGGAGAAAAAGCAGAGACGAGCGGAGACAGAGGAGGGTGGGGGCGTGGCGCGGTAGCGCCGGGAGCCCCCACCCGTGAGCCCGGAGGGCGGCCGTGAGCCCGGCAGGGCTCGGGAGGACGACCGGAGGGGTCAGCGCGCGAGCCGGGAGGTGAGCGCGTCCAGCTGTACGTCCTCACGGTTCCCGGTGGCGCGTGTTTTCAGTTCCACGTAGCCGTCGGGGTAGCGCCGGCCGACCACGACGATGTGCGGCGCGCCCAGCAGGTCGGCGTCGGCGAACCTCACCCCGGCCGAGATCCCCGCCCGGTCGTCGACCATCACGCGCAGCCCTGCGGATTCCAGGGAAGCGGCGAGGTCGAGGGCGGCGTCCACATTGCCCAGCGCGACCACGTGCACCTGGGCCGGCGCGATCTCGGCAGGCCACATCAGGCCGTGCTCGTCGTGGTGCTGCTCGGCGATCGAGGCGATCGCGCGGGAGACGCCGATGCCGTAGGAGCCCATGAGGATCCGGGTCAGCTCGCCGCTGGCGTCGAGGGCGTCGAGCCCGTACACGTCCGTGTACCGGGTCCCGAGCTGGAAGATGTGCGCGATCTCGATGCCGCGTTCCATGCTCAGCCCGTTCCCGCAGCCGGGGCAGGGGTCGCCCTCGCGGACCGTGGCGGCCTCGATGGTCCCGTCGGGCGTGAAGTCCCGCCCGCACACGACGTCCAGGGCGTGCTTGCCTTCGGCGTTGGCCCCGGTCACCCAGGCCGTCCCGTCGGTGACGCGGGGGTCGGCCAGGTACCGCACGCCTTCGAGCCCCTGCGGCCCGATGTAGCCGGGGACGAGCTGGGGGTACGCGGCGAAGTCCTCGAAGATGCTGACCGTGGCGGGGTAGAGCACGGCTTCGAGGCGCTTCTGGTCGACGTCCCGGTCTCCGGGGACGCCGACGATCAGGGGCGCACCGGTGCCGTCGGGCTCCCGTACGAAAAAGACGACGTTCTTCAGGGTCTGAGCGGCGGTGATGTCGCGGCCGAGCTCACCGATGACCTTGACCAGGGACTCGATCGTGGGGGTGTCGGGGGTGTCGACCACGGTCATCGCGGGCGCGGTGACGGGCTGGGCTGCGGGTGCGGGGGTGACGACGGCTTCGACGTTCGCCGCGTAGCCGCAGGCGGAGCAGCCGGCGTAGGTGTCCTCGCCGACGGCAGCCCTGGCCAGGAACTCCTCAGAGGCCGAGCCGCCCATCGGGCCGGAGACCGCCGTGACGATCTCGTAGGTCAGCCCGAGGCGGGCGAAGACGCGGATGTAGGCGGCGCGCTGGGCGGCGTAGGAGGCGTCCAGCCCCTCCCTCGTCAGGTCGAAGGAGTACGCGTCCTTCATCAGGAACTCGCGGCCGCGCAGCAGCCCGGCGCGGGGCCGCTTCTCGTCGCGGAACTTGGTGCCGATCTGGAACAGCGTCACGGGATAGTCGCGGTACGAGGAGTAGAGGTCCTTCACCAGCAGCGTGAACATCTCCTCGTGGGTGGGGCCGAGGAGGTAGTCGCCGCCGCGCCGGTCCCGCAGGCGGAACATCTCCTCGCCGTACTCCGTCCACCGGCCCGACTCGTCGAACACGTCGCGGGGCAGCAGCGATGGCAGCGAGACCTCCTGCGCGCCGGTCGCGGCCATCTCCTCGCGGATCACCCGGTTGACCTGGTCGAGGAGCAGCCTGCCGAGCGGAAGCCAGGAGTAGACGCCGGGAGATGACCTTCTGATGTAGCCGCCACGCAGCAGCAACCGGTGGCTGGGCACCTCGGCATCCGCGGGGTCTTCACGCAGGGTCCGGAGGAACAAAGTCGACATTCGTATCGCCATGCCCAGAGAGTATGGGCTGGTTCCGGGCCCGCCCGCGACCGAGTTACCGGCCGGGCCGACGGCGCGCGCCGGAGCTGTAATCGAGGTCATGCCGGGCGAATTAGCGTGCGCGCGCACGCTCGTTGTACAACTGTCGTTATGCGCTGGTCCAGCTACGTCGCGCTCGGCGACAGTTTCACGGAAGGCATGGACGACGCCCTGCCCAGCGGCGTCTTCCGGGGCTGGGCCGACCTGGTCGCCAACCGGCTCGCCGCCGAGGCCACCCTCAGCTACGCCAATCTCGCGATCCGCGGCAAGAAGTTCGACGCCGTGGTCGAGGAGCAGGTGCCCGCGACGCTGCGGATGGCTCCCGACCTGGTCAGCTTCGCGGCCGGGGGCAACGACGTGCTGCGCCGCAAGGTCGACGTGCCGGCGCTGGTGGCCAGGTTCGACGAGATCGTGCGGATGCTGCGGGCCAGCGGCGCTGACGTCGTCCTGTTCCAGTTCGCCGACATCACGCCGCGGATGCCGGGGAAGTCCCTGGTCAAGGCCCGGACAGAGGCCATGAACATCAAGGTCGCCGAGACTGCGGAGCGGCACGGCGCCTACCTGATCGACCTCTACAACGACCAGGCGTTCCACGACCCTCGGCTGTGGAGCATCGACCGGCTGCACCTCAACGCCGCCGGCCACCGCCGGGTCGCTGCCAAGGTTCTCACTGCTCTGGGTGTACCGGCTGAGCCCAGCTGGTCGGCCGACCTGCCGCCAGCCGAGCCCGCGCCGTGGCTGGCCCGCCGCCGCGCCGACGCCCAGTGGGCCAGGAACCATCTCGTACCGTGGGTCGGCCGCCGTCTCACCGGCCGCTCCTCCGGCGACGGGCTCACCGCGAAGCGCCCCGAGCTGACGAAGCTGATCCTGGACGAGTTCTAGGGACTACGGGGTCACGGCGAGTTTCATCGCCACCCGCAGGCCCAGCTCGGCGTTGCCGGTGTAGGTGACGGGAGCCCGGTTCGCCGGTACGCGGCCACAGCACAGCCGGGCGAAGGTGTCCCAGCCCATGCTCAGCGTGACCGCCGGCCGGCCCGTCGCGCCCCGTGCGAAGCCCATGCCGTCGGCGTCGACCTCGATGTCCGTGGAGAACGGCAGCGCGCCGGTCACGTCGAACCGCACGACGTCACCCGGCCCGCCGACCCGGGCCACGATCTTCGGCAGCGCACGCAGGAACGTCGCGCGGGCCACCCGGGCGGCGGGCGAGTCCAGGTTGCCCGGCCGGTTCACGGCGCGCCGCAGGTCCTGCTCGTGTGCCCAGCAGTCCAGCACGCGGATCGCGACGGCCTGGTCGACCGCCATGTCGTAGCCCCAGGGCGAGGAGGTCTCCGCTGTGCCGTCGAGGGTGCCGATCTGGGCTGACCGCAGCTCGTACACCTCCTTGAGCTCCGCGACCAGCACCGCTGGCGGCAGGCCCTTGCGGAGCTGCACCGGGATCTCGGTCCACCGGTCGAAGTCCTTGCCGACGTGCGGCAGGTCCGGCAGCTGGTAGTCCGGGAGCGGCTCGCCCATCGTCCACCGTTCCGCGCCGATCAGGTGGGCGACGATGTCGTGCACCGTCCACGCTGGGCAGTCGGTGGGCCGCCCCCAGTCGTGCGGGGCGAACTGGCCAGCGAGGGCGACAGAGGCACCGAACGTGTGGCGCCACGCGTCTGCGTGCTTCGGGGGAGCCATTACCCCAGACTGCCCCGGCCGGCTTGTTCCGACAAGGGGCACGGGCACCGGCACACTGTGCTGGTGGCGGAGACCTGGCGGGTGTGGGGCGGCGTGATCCTGGCGAGCGTCGCGCTGGTACCTGCGGGCGCGCTGGTCGTGTGGCTGCTGGCCAGGCGCAGGGGCTCGTGGCGTACCGCGCTGTGCGACGTGGCGATGGTGGCCGGTACGGTGCCGTGGCTCTGGATGATCCTCACCCCGGCCGGGCATGGCCGTTCCGTGAACCTCGTACCGTTCCGTGACCTCGCCGACCAGCTCGGCGGTCCGTCCCCGATGGAGCAGATCGGCGGTAACCTGCTTGTCTTCGCAGCCCTGGGCTTCTGCCTGCCGATCCGCTGGCCCGCGCTGACCCCGCTCCGTGTGCTTGCCATCGCGGCTGGCTGTTCGGCCGTGGTGGAGATCGTCCAGTACGTGCTGGCGATCGGCAGGCACAGCTCCATCGACGACGTCCTGCTGAACGCCGCCGGGGCTTTCCTCGCCGCCTGTTGTGCCCGGTATGTGGCCGGTTGGCGCGCGAGCTGACACCGGGTTGTTCTGCGCAGGCCGGGCCCGCCGGATGTTGATCACGGAGTGGCGGGAAACAGGTACGGCAAATGTCGGACCGGGTCGGTACGGTGGCTGCCGTGGAGCGAACTTTCCAGGTAGATCTGCGGGGCATCGTCGACCTGCTCAGCCACCATCTGTACTCCAGCCCGCGGGTGTATGTCCGTGAGCTGCTGCAGAACGCCGTGGACGCCGTCACGGCCCGCGGCCTGGCCGCCCAGGCCGATCCGTCCACTGTGGAGATCACAACGGACGGCACCCGGCTGACGATCGCCGACCCTGGCGTCGGCCTGACCGAGGCGCAGGTGCACGAGCTGCTGGCCACGATCGGCCGCAGTTCGAAGCGGGACGACCTCGGGTTCGCCCGGCACGAGTTCCTGGGCCAGTTCGGGATCGGGCTGCTGTCCGCGTTCCTGGTCGCCGACGAGGTGCACGTGCTGACCAGGGCCGAGGGCTCGCAGACCGTGGAGTGGCTGGGCCGGTCCGACGGTACGTACTCGGTGCGGGCCGCTGCCGCCGAGCGGCCGGAGATCGGCACGACCGTGACGCTCGTGGCCCGGCCGGGTGGCGGGCAGTGGTTCGAGGCGCCCACTGTCGTCGAGCTCGCCCGGTTGTACGGCTCGATGCTGCCGCTGCGGGTCCTGGTGAACGGCGAGCAGGTCACCGGCTCCGGCCTCCCGTGGGCTGCCGAGGAGCAGCACCAGCGCAAGGCCGACCTCGTGGGGTATGCGCAGGACGCGCTCGGGTTCACGCCGTTCGACGCGGTGGAGCTGAAGGTCCCGGCGGCCGGCCTTTCCGGCGTCGCGTACGTGCTGCCCTTCCCTGCGAATCCGGCGGAGCGCTCCGGCCACCGCGTGTACCTCAAGCGGATGCTGCTCGGCGAGAGCATCGAGGGCCTGCTCCCCGACTGGGCGTTCTTCGCCCGCTGCGTGGTCGACGCCGGTGAGCTGCGCCCGACGGCCAGCCGGGAGGCGCTGTACACGGACAGCCTGCTCGACGAGACCCGCGAGGCGCTCGGCGACCAGCTCCGCGGCTGGCTGGTCGGCCTGGCCCGCACCGACCCGCGCCGCCTCGGCGACTTCCTCGGCGTGCACCACCTCGGGGTCAAGGCGCTCGCCCAGCACGACGACGACATGCTCCGGCTGGTCGACGAGTGGTGGCCGGTGGAGACCAACGTCGGGCGGATGACTCTGGCGGAGTTCCGCACCCGGTACGGCGTCATCCGGTACACGGCGACGGCCGACGAGTTCCGGCAGCTGGCCGCGGTGGCCGCCGCGCAGGACATCGCGCTGGTCAACGGCGGGTACACGTACGACTCCGAGATCATCGAGCGGCTGCCGTCCCTTGACCCGGAGATCAAGGTCGAACGGCTGGACCCGACCGACCTGGCCACCCGGTTCGACCCGGTGGAGCCGTCGGTGGAGCTGGCCATGCGCCCCTTCCTGAACGCGGCTCAGCGCAGCATGGACAAGCTCGGCTGCGAGCTGGTGCTCCGGTCGTTCGAGCCGGCCACGCTTCCCGCCCTGTACCTGCTGGACCGTTCAGCGGCCTTCGCCGCCGAGCTGCGCGCGACCCGGGATCGGGCCGACGAGCTGTGGGCTGGCGTGCTCTCGGCCTTCGACAAGCCGGCCGAGGACCGGCCGCAGCTCGTGCTCAACTACCGCAACCCGCTCATCCGGCGGATCGCCAGCCTGGAGAGCGCCGAGCTGGTCGGCCTGGCGGTCGAGGCGCTGTACGGGCAGGCGCTGCTGCTCGGATACCACCCGATCCGGCCGGCCGACGCCGCGCTGCTCAACAGGTCGTTCCTCGGCCTGCTCAACCAGGCCGTCCCTGGCACTGACGGCAACACCATGGGGGGTGTCGCATGAGGACGATCGACGAACTGCGGGACATGCTGGGTGACGCGTGGCGCATGCCGTACGGCTCGGCGCAGATCGCCGCCGTCGAGGAGGTCATCCGGCACGCTGACGCTGGCGGGCACGCCGATGTGCAGTACGCGGCGCGGATGCTGGCGACCAACGCCTACCAGTACGGCGGGGAGGAGTCCAAGAGCTTCGTCACGTTCGCCTGGTGCCTGGCAGCCTACGACCGTGGTGAGGCGGAGGCTCGGTACAACCACAGCCTGTTCTGGCACTTCAAGTGGATGATCGGCAACCTGACCCGGTTCCCGGAGATCCCGCTGGACCGGACGCGGGCGGTGCTGGCCGACATGGAGCGGCGGTACCAGCTGGCGGGGCACGGCATGCAGCCCGTCCACAAGTACAAGCACGTGCTGGCCCGGCACATCGGCGACGAGGAAGCCTCTGCCGAGGAGTACCGGCAGTGGCAGATCGCGCCGCGGGTCGAGATGTCCGACTGCATCGGCTGCGACCCGGCCGGGCAGGTCGGCTACCTGAGCTCGCGCGGGGAGTACGAGGAGGCCGTCGCCCAGGCGCTGCCGGTGCTCAACGGCCAGCTGGACTGCACGGAGCAGCCGCAGTCGATCCTGACCCGGCTGCTCAAGCCGTATGTCCGCACTGGACGGCTGGCCGAGGCGCGCGACGCGCACCGCAAGGCCTACCGGCTGATCCAGGCCAACCGTGCCGAGCTGTACGACATCGCCGACCACATCGCCTTCTGTGCCCTGACCGGCAACGAGGCGCGCGGGCTGGAACTGCTCGGCCGCCACCTCGACTGGCTGGAGACCGCGCCGTCACCGATGGCCGAGATGACCTTCTCGGCTGCCGCTGGCCTGCTGCTGGGCCGGCTGGCCGGGCTCGGTCACGGTGCGGTGATCGTCGGCCGGTCGGAGCGGTCGGTGGCTGAGCTGCACAAGGAGCTGTCCGAGCGTGCGACGGCGCTGGGCGCGCGGTTCGACGCGCGTAACGGCACGAGTCACCAGGGCGACTGGGTCGCGGAGCGCCTGGTGGAAGAGCCGTGGATCGACTATCTGCCGCTCACCGCCGTTCAGCCGCTCGCCCCGCCTGCCCCGGTCACAGAGCCCGATCCTGTACCCACAGTGGACAGTTCCCTGACCGCCGCCGAGCTGGCCGACCTCGCCGAGGGCACGTATGACGAGGTGCTCGAAGCCGGGTACTGGCGCCGGTTCGACGAGGTCTGCCCCGAGCCGGAGGGCCGGCTGCTGGCGCTGCGGCTCGTCGCCCGTGGGTATGCCGAGCGGGCGGAAGCCCAGAAGCACTGGTCGCGGGCGGCGGAGTTGTTCGCGCAGGCCGGCGACGAGGTACGACGGCTGGAATGCCTGGGCCGGGTCACGATCGAGGTGATCGAGGCCGGGGGCGTGTCGGAGGAGCAGCTGGCGGAGCTGGCGGCGGCAGCCGAGTACATGGCTGCGCACGGCACGCCGGCTCAGGCTTCGACGGCCTGCGGGCGGTACGGCCTCGCGTTCCTGCTCAGCGGCCGGGCTCCCGAGGCGGTCGAGGTGCTGACGGGGTCGCTGGAGCTGGCTGAGCAGGCGGGCAGGCCTCAGCAGATCGCGGGAGCCCGGATGCGGCTGGCCCAGGCGAACGCCGCCCTCGGTACGGAGGACGGGCTGCGGGAGGCGATCGGGCTGGTGGGCCTCGCCCTGCCCGGCCTGGCCGGTGAGGACCTCAGCCTGGCCCGGCTGTTCCGTGGCCGGATGCACCAGAGCTTCGGCGAGCTCGACGAGTCCACTGCGGACTATCGCGCGGTGATGGCGGGCCTGCCCGGTACGCCGCAGGCCGCGAGTGCCGGCATGGAGCTCGCCGGCATCTACCTGCACATCGGCAAGCCGGACGAGGCAGCACTGGTCGCGGAGGACGCACTGTCCATCCTGGTCGCCACCGGCGACGAGGAGGCCGGCCGGTGCCGGTTCATCCTGTCGAAGGCGTACGCGGACCTCGGCCAGACGGACCAGGCGATCACGCTGCTCGATGACGTGATCGCCGAGTGCGCGGCCGAGGAGAACCACGCGGGTGAGGGCCAGCTCCGTGAGGAGGCTGCCGGGCACCTGGACATGGTCGACCGGGACGCCGAGGCTGCCGCACAGTTCGGTCTGGCTGCCGACGCGTACAAGAAAATGGGTCTTGATCTGGACGAGCTGCGGGCGCGCCGCCGCTCGGCCCTGTCGTGGCAGTGGGCAGGCGATCCGGGGCAGGCGCTGGCCGTGCTGGGTGTGGCCGATGAGACGGCATCCACACTGGAGAGTGCTGAGCCGCAGGCGGTCTGGGAGCTGGCCATGCTCGGCTACGACGCGGCCAGGATCCTGGCCAACCACGACCGGGCGGCCGACGCGCTGACCCGGATCGAGCCGGTGGCTGACATGTTCCGTGGCATCGAGGCCAGTTTCCAGGCGGCGACGGCGTCCACACTGCACGGACGCCTGCTGCTACAGAGCGGCCAGCAGGATGAAGCCGTGCGGGTGCTGGAGGCCGCGCTGGCCGAGCTGCCAGCGGAGGCTCCGCAGCGCCCGCAGGTCGAAGCCCTGCTGGCCGAGGCGAAAGAGGAAACGGAAGCCGGCTAGGCGAGCACCTCGACGGGATCGCCGAGCCGCAGCTCGCCGGTCCCGTCGGGGATCAGGTTCATGCCGAACCAGGTCTTGCCGTCCCACCTCCGGTGTTTCGCGAGGGTGCGGATCGGCTCAGGGCCGGTGGTCAGCGTCTCGGCGTCCACAGTGGTCA
Source organism: Longispora albida DSM 44784 (assembly GCF_000379825.1). Classification (GTDB taxonomy): domain Bacteria; phylum Actinomycetota; class Actinomycetes; order Mycobacteriales; family Micromonosporaceae; genus Longispora; species Longispora albida. Next base: position 35,759 of record NZ_KB903813.1, on the reverse strand, counting down.
TGACGCACCTGCTGCACGGCTCAGCCGCGCGGAACTCGACCTCGCCGATCCGGATGCGCTTCCAGGTGTCCTCGGCGAACGGTTCGGCCGAGTCGACGACGACATTGGGCCGGAAGCGGGTCATCGGCAGGTCGGACTCCGGCCCGATCCACGTGTTGAGCTGCTGGAGCGATCCGGTCGTGGCGAGCAGCAGCGGATAGGCGTCGGACAGCGCGCTGCTGTCGCCCGGCTGGCTGAACGCCGGCTTGAGCCGCCGCCGGGTCGGGTCATCGCACCAGACGAGGCGGAGGCCGGGCCTGCCGAGCCGCCGTGAGAACCAGTCGCCGGCCTCCGCCGAGGCCACGACGCCGGTCAGGTCGTCCCTGCCGACCCTGATCGGCACGAGCTCGCCGCCCTCCGGCTCCGGCACGAACAGGCCTTCGATCTCTAGGCCGCCCGGCACGAGTGCCGTGCTGACCTGCAACAAGGCGTGAGCCTCTCGGGCCGTGACCTGCACGCCTTCCGGGTCGGTCACGACCCAGCGGCGGTCGCCGGCCAGGCCCCACGGCTCGACCGGCGCAGCTTCGACATCGATGCCACGAGTGGACTTGATGGGATAGATCGTCAGGTTCGCCAACCGCATCCCGCCAGCCTTCCACAGCCTGTGAGGGTTACTCGCGAGTTACCCTGTCCGGGTGACCGAAGACCTCGCCGCCCCGCCTCGCCGCCGCACCCGCCGCGACGAGATCCTGGACATCGCCGTCCAGCTCTTCGCCGAACGCGGTTATCACGGCGTCTCGATGGACGACATCGGCGCGGCTGCCGGGGTGACCGGCCCGGCGCTGTACCACCACTTCGCCGGCAAGGAAGCCATGCTGGCCGCCGCGCTCACCCCCGTCAGTGAGCAGCTGCTGGCCGGTGGTCAGGAGCGGGCTCTGGAGTTCTCCGGCGAGCCGGCCAAGGCGCTCGCCGCCCTCGTCAGCTTCCACGTCGAGTTCGCGCTCGCGCATCCGGCCGTGATCGCCGTGCACCTGCACGAGCTGGACCGGCTGCCAGCCGAGCCGCGCCGCGAGATCCGCAGGCTCCAGCGGCAGTACGTGGAGGAGTGGGTCGGGGTACTGACGAAGCTGCGGCCCCAGCTGGCGCCGAGCGAGGCCCGGGTGCTGGCCCACGCGGCCTTCGGCCTGATGAACTCGACGCCGTTCCTGGGCGGGGAGGTCGACCGCGACCGCCGGGCCGCGCTCCTCTGCAAAGCCGCCCTCTCCGCCCTTTCGTAGTGCCGACCCGCTTTGTCGTGCCGACCCGCTGAGCGAAAATCTGAGCTGCGCAACGCAAAAGCCCGTGTACAACCAGTACACGGGCTTTCGCGTTGCTTGTCAGATTTCCGCTCAGCGGGCCACCTCGCCTTAGATCAAGATCATCGAGATCAAGGGCGGGAGTACCGGTTTTACTGGGCGCAGCGGTCCTGGCTGGGTGGGCCCAGCGGGAGGCCTGCCGTGAGTACCGTGATCGGGCTCATGCAGCCCTGTACCGGGAGTACGGCGACGCCGGCTGTGGTGAGCAGCCCCGAGTTGTAGGCGTTGGTGTCGGCGTGTGCCGGCCCGGCCAGCAGCAGCATCCCTGCGGCGGCCGCCACGAGGACGCCGATTGTCTTGTGCACTGTGTGCCCCTTTTTTGCCTGAGAGACGAGCGCCACGCCAGTGCCGGGTCACCCAAAGCGGCCTCAGCGCAACTATGTGGATATATCAGACAAAGGCGGCGGCGTCTGGCGGTTGCCGGAAACTGGTCTACGGCACGACCGGGTGCTCGGCTGTGTCCTCGTCCCCAGGTGACGAGGCCGCACGTGACGAGGCCCCGGGTGGTGAGGTCTCGCCGGCTGGTTCGCGCTGGGCTGGGATGGCCGGGGCTTCGGTCAGCCCGAACTGTTTCGGGTGCTTGCGGGCCGCGTTGCGGAGCTTGTCGAGGTCCTTGGCGTACAGGGCGGTGTATCCGCAGGCGAGGCAGGCCAGGCAGCGCAGGTCGGTGACGTGCCGGGTGGCCCAGGTGCCGCGTCCGATCGCGGCGTCGCCGTACAGTGGCGCGGACACCCGCTGGCCGCCACACTCGGGGCAGGGCGAGATCATGTCCTTGGGTATAGCAGGTCTATAGCTGGCTGAGATAACCTAACGATCGTTCAGCTCGTGGGTTCGTGATGGTTCGGAGGAAGACGTTGATCGAGTCGCTGCTGGTCGCCAACCGGGGTGAGATCGCCCGCCGGGTCATCCGCACCGCGAAACGACTGGGCATCCGGGCCATCGCTGTGTACTCCGAGGCCGACGTCGGCATGCCGTTCGTCACCGAGGCCGACGAGGCTGTGCTGATCGGGCCGGCCAACCCCGCCGAGTCGTACCGGAACACCGAGGCTGTCCTGGCCGCGGCCAAGGCGACGGGCGCCCAGGCCATCCACCCCGGCTACGGCTTCCTCTCCGAGAACGCCGACTTCGCCAAGGCCGTCGTGGACAACGGGCTGATCTGGGTCGGTCCGTCCTCCGAGGCGATCGTCGCGATGGGCGACAAGATCAACGCACGGAACCTGATGGCCGCCGCCGGCGTACCGGTCGCCCCGGGCACCCCGGATCCGATGGACACCGTCGAGGAGGCGCTGGCCGCCGCCGAGCGCATCGGGTACCCGGTCATGATCAAGGCTTCGGCCGGTGGTGGCGGGATGGGCATGGCCCCGGCGGGCGACCCGGAGAGCCTGGCCAAGGAGTACGACAAGGTTCGTGGGTTCGCCGAGCGGATGTTCGGCGACGGCAGCGTGCTCGTCGAGCGGTACTTCCCCCGGATCCGGCATGTCGAGGTGCAGATCCTCGGCCTGGCCGACGGCACCGTCGTCGCGCTCGGCGAGCGGGAGTGCTCCGTGCAGCGCCGTAACCAGAAGCTCGTCGAGGAGTCCCCGTCCCCCGGCATCTCCGAGGAGACCCGCCAGCGGATGCTCGCCGCAGCCGTCAAAGCCGGCGAGGCCGTGGACTACCGCAACGCCGGCACTGTCGAGTGCCTGCTCGACCCGTCGACCGGCGACTTCTACTTCCTCGAGATGAACACGCGGCTCCAGGTCGAGCACCCGGTCACCGAGTCCGTGTTCGGCATCGACCTGGTCGAGGCCCAGCTGCGGGTCGCGTCCGGCCTGCCGGTCGAGGTGCCCACCACGCCGAGTGGCCACGCGATCGAGCTGCGGGTGAACGCCGAGGACCCCAAGCGCTTCCTGCCCGGCCCCGGCGTCGTCAAGGAGTGGGTGGAGCCGGAGGGCGTGCGTGTCGACTCCGGGTACGGCCCCGGCACGACCGTGACCCCGTTCTACGACTCGCTGATGGCGAAGGTGATCGTGCACGCCCCGACCCGGGCCGAGGCGATCGAGAAGGCCAAGGCCGCCGTTGCCGGGTTCACGATCGTCGGCCCGAAGTGCAACCTGCCGTTCTTCGCGGAACTATTGGAGAACGAGGAGTTCCTGAGCGGGGACTACGACACCGGCATCGTCGGGAGGATGAGGTGAGCCTGCCCAGCTCTGTTTCGATCCGCGAGGTCGGACCGCGCGACGGCCTGCAGAACGAGGCCGTGGTCTCGACCGAGGCCAAGGTGCGGCTGCTGGACGCCCTGTCGGGTACCGGAGTGAAGCGCATCGAGGCGGTCAGCTTCGTGCACCCGAAGGCCATCCCGCAGATGGCCGACGCGGGTGAGGTCTGGTCGGCAGCGGCCAAGAACCCGGAGATCAGCTACTCGGCGCTGATTCCGAACTCGAAGGGTGCCGAGCGCGCGCTCGCGGCCGGCTTCTCCGAGATCGAGGTCGTGGTCTCCGCGTCGAACACGCACAACCTGAAGAACGTCAACCGGTCCACGGACGAGTCGCTGGACGACATCGCCCAGCTCATCGACCTGCTGCACCGTAACGGCGCGACGGCCGAGGTGATCATCTCGACCTCGTTCGGCTGCCCGTACGAGGGGGATGTCGACCCGTTGCGCGTGCACGCCATTGTGGACCGGGTGATCGCAGACGGCGCGGACCGGGTGGCCTTCGGCGACACGACCGGCATGGGTACGCCGCGCCGGGTGCGTGAGGTGGTCGGGCCGGTCCGGGAGAAGCACGACCTGCCGCTGCTGCTGCACTTCCACAACACGCGCGGCACGGCCCTGGCGAACATCCTCACGGCTCTGGAGCTGGGGATCACCGAGTACGACGCGAGTGTCGGCGGGCTCGGCGGCTGCCCCTACGCCCCGGGTGCGACCGGCAACGTGGCGACAGAGGAGGTCGTGCACATGCTGGAAGACATGGGCATCGACACCGGCATCGACCTGCGGGCACTGATCGAGGTCGCGAAGCTGGCGCAGGAGATCGTCGGCCGTGAGCTGCCGTCCGGCGTCCTGCGTGCGGGGCCTCGGGTCTAGATCTTGTTTGTACCAGCGGGCTGCCATCACAGGCGGCCCGCTGCTACGTTTCCGAACCATGATCACGCTGACGGCCGCTGACGGTACCCGGCTGGCTCTCCACGACCTGGGCGGCACCGGTTCGCCGGCACTCCTGCTGCCGGGGTTGTGCGGGAACGCGCGGGAGTGGGCGGCGACCGCTTCCTGGCTGACCGGTACGCATCACGTCCACGCTCTCGACCCGCGCGGTCACGGTGCCAGCGAGCGCCGCCCGGCCGACGTGTCCCGTGCTGCGCACGTCGCCGACGCCGTCCTCGCGCTGGAGGAGATCGGCCCAGCCGTCGTGATCGGCCAGTCGCTCGGCGGGCACACTGCTTTCCTGGTGGCGGCCGCCCGGCCCGATCTCGTGAACCGGCTCGTCCTCGCCGAGGCTGGCCCGGCCGGCCCGGACGGCGACACCGCTGCTGGCATCGACCGCTGGCTGTCGGGCTGGCCGGTGCCGTTCCCTGACCTGGCGACGGCCGCCGAGTATCTGGGTGGCGGGCTGGCCGGGGCGGCGTGGGCCGCCGGGCTCGAAGTACACGACGACGGGCTCCGTCCGGCCTTCGACTCCGACGTCATGGTCGCGACGATCGCAGCGGCGTCTGGTCCACGATGGACGGAGTTCGCCTCGGTGTCCTGCCCGATGCTGCTGGTCAGGGGCGAGAAGGGTTTCCTGGACGCCGCCGAGTTCGAGCGGATGGCCACGCATCCGCTGGCGAGCGCCGTGACCTTCCCGGGTGGTGGTCACGACGTCCACCTCGACAGCCCGGAGCTGTGGCAGCTGGCGGTGCGGGAGTTCCTACTGGTTTAGCTGGTCGTGCAGGTTCTTGCTGGTTACGACCTTCATGAGCTGCTCGGCGCTGGTCACCGGGACCCCGCCGGTCTTCGCCGGGTGTGACTCCATCCACAGTGCCCGGTCGGGGTAGACGGCGAAGGCCATCACCGTGCCCTGGGTCTCGCGCGTGGTCACCCGGAGCGGGTTGCTGGCGTCAGCCTCCTGGCAGGACGTGATCGTGACGTTCTCGGACTGGTGCTTGGCTGCGAACGCCGCGCACGTCTTCGGGCGCTCCGACGGCTTGTTCAGGTACACGGTGAGGTGGCCGCCCGGGCGGGTCATGCCGCCGAGGTTGATCACCGCGTATGCCTCCAGGCCCCGGCCCTCGTTGAAGTCGCAGATCAGCGTGCCCGACTGCACCTGGTAGTCGGAGCGCGGTGGCAGCGCCTCCAGCACGCCCTTCAGGTACGGCGGCCGCTTGTCCTGCGGCACCTCCTTCACGTCCACCCTGATCATGGGAAGCTGGCACTTCGCCGGTTCACCTGGCAGGACCAGGGAGCTCGTGGGTGACGGGGACGGCGCGGCACCGAACCCGGCCGGGGCCGGCGTCGCCCCGCTGTTGAACAGGAAAGGAACGGCGAGGATCCCCGCCACGGCCAGCGCGGAAGTACTGGTCACGGCGGCTCGTACCCGCCGCCTGCGCCGGGCGCCAGCCAGCGCGGTGTCGGCCAGGCCTGCCGGGGCCGGGGTGTCGGCCAGCTCGTGCAGCGCGGAACTGAGCCGCGCGTCGTCGATGGTCATGCTGTCTCCAGGGTGAGTGCGAGTTCGGGGCACAGCACACGAAGGCGGGCCAGAGTCCGGTGCACCTGGCTGCGCACCGTGCCGACCGAGCAGCCCAGGATCTCAGCGATCTCGGCTTCCGGCCGGTCCTCGTAGTACCGGAGGACGATCACGGCGCGCTGCTTCGGGGTGAGCTGCCGGAGTGCGGCGCCGAGGGTCACCCGGACCGCGCTGTCGGCAGCCGGGTCCACCATGGACGGCTGGTCGGGCAGCTCGGCGGCCGCGTGCTCGCGCCGGTTGCGGAGCAGGCGCCACCAGCTGACCCGCTGGTGGTACAGGATCCGCCGGACGTAGGCGTCGGGCGAGCCCGAGCGCTGCACCCGGGGCCAGTGCGCGGCGAGCCGGGTCAGGGCGGCCTGCACCAGGTCCTGCGCGTCCTCGTGGTGCCCGGTCAGCAGGTACGCCGTCCGGTAGTGCGCGCCCTGCCTCGCCGCGACGTACTCACGGAACTCGCGCTCGGCTGCGTCGTCCATCCCGGTCCTCCGGTACTCCCGGCCATCCTCGTGTCAGTGGAATACACGCACCGGCGGGCAGCTCACTATGTCAGCCGGTACACGAAAATAAATTCGGCGGATTTCTCCGGCAATAGCCGTGACTGCCGGCAGAGACCTTTCGTTGACCCATATGTCCAAGGAAAACCGCGAAGGGACGATCCAGCCATGAACACGTCACAGACCACGCGCACCGCGCGGTCCTGGCGTGCCCATGCGCTGCGTGCCCTGACGATCGCGGGTTTCGCCGCGGCGGCCTGGTTGCTGTCCGGCTCGGCCGCTCAGGCCGGCGATTCTCCTGAGGACGCGCTGAACGTGGCGCAGGTGGCCGACGTTGCCACCGCGCCGCTCGGCGGTCTGCTCGACACGGCTTCGCACCTCGGCTCTCCCGCCGGGCTGGCGCCGGTCGCCCAAACCACGAACGCGGTCACCGACCCCGTTCTGGGCGTCACGTCCGGCCTACTGGAGCAGGGGGGCGTGCCCGATCGGGTGCTCCCGGCAACCACCGGCCAGGTGGTAACGGGTCTCGCGCGGACCACGCAGAGCGTGATTTCGGTGGTCGCCACCGACGTCATTCCCGCCGAGCTGACCGGCACCGCCATCACTCCGCTGGCCAAGGCAATCGCACCGGTGACTGACCTCCGTCAGCTCACCGAGCCGGTTTTCCGGGCTTCGGGCAACGGGATGGTGGACCGGACCGGTTCCCCATCACCGCGGCAGGTCACCGCGGTGCCCGGCACGGTGCAGGCGCAGGAGCGCAGCACGCGTGTCACGAGCGGCCCCCCGGCCGCCGCTCCGACGGGAGAGGTCTCCCCGGAGCGCAGCAGCTTCGACCGCGACCTGGTCATGGCTGCTCGCGACGTCAGCACTCCAGCGGCGCCGCGCAAGCCCCTGCCCGCCTCGCCGGTTCCGTCCGGCCCGGGCACGGGTAACACGGGAAGCACGGGCAGCCTGCCCGGCTCCCACCAGGACAGTGGCTCTGCCGCCCTGGTTCCTGGTTCCGTCATCCACAGTGCACCCATCTCTGGTGTCCTGCCGGTGACGTCCTTCATCGGGATCTCGCGGGACTCTGCCGCGGACCCGATGGTCTCGCCCGACTAGTGGACTGCCCGCGCGGCTCGACTTTTCCGCGGTAAGGGCTGCGCGGGCAATTCATTTCTCTTGGCTGAATTTCCCAGCAATTCCATGCAATTCCCAATAGCAAAACCAATTCTTTTTCCCAGTACCTTTCAGGAAGGTTCTTCTCCTGTCATGAAGACGTGGGTTCGCAAGACGATTAACGTGGGTGTGCTCGCCGCAGGCGCCATCCTCCTGACCGCAGGCTCGGCCTCCGCCAGCGTGCAGTCCGCATCGGACAACAGCGGCGTCGGTACCGGCAACAACGGGATCGCGGCCGGCCAGCTCTCCGGCAACTTCTGCGGCAACGGCGGGGGCGGCCTCGGTGGCGGCCTCGGCGTGAGCGACACCTGCGTGTCGTGGGCCGACCAGGACGTGACCCCGGTCGTGCAGACCACGCACAACAACTCGGGCATCCTGAGCGGCAACCAGGGCGCGGCGGTCGGCCAGATCGCGGCGAACGTCTGCGGCAACGGGGTCGGCATCGCCGGCGCTGGCGTGGGTGTCAGCGACCTGTGCGCGGCTGGCGCCGACCAGGGCGAGGACATGGGCATGCCGATGGCAGCCCCGGTCAAGACCGCCAAGCACGGCAAGATCTCCCCGGCGAAGCTGGCCAAGGCCGCCAAGTCCGGCAAGCGTGAGTCGGCGACCGAGGGCTACGGCCACGGCGCTGGCGGCATGCAGGTCTCGCACGGCAACTCGGGCCTGCTGACCGGCAACAACGTCTACATCCCGGTCAACCTGGCCCTGAACGGCTGCGGCAACGGCGTCGGCATCCTCGGCGGCGGCGTGGGCATCAGCGACTCCTGCGTGGCTGTCGCCAACCAGGAGGGCGGCGTCAACCAGATGTCGTCCGACAACTCGGGCGTCGGCACCGGCCAGAACGTGTACGTCCCCGTGAACGTCGCGCTGAACGTGTGCGGCAACGGCGTCGGCGGCGGCGGCTTCGGCCTGGGCATCAGCGACTTCTGCGGTGCCTTCGCCGACCAGGGCGGCAACGGTGGCCACCACTACGCCAAGAAGACCGAGTCCCTGCCGCTGGTGGGCGACCTGCCCCTGGGCGGGCTGACCGGCGGTGGCCTGCCCGGCGGTGACATGGTCGGGAAGCTCCCGGTCGTGGGCGGCCTGGTTCCGGCGAACCTGAACAGCGGCCAGAACGGCGTGGACGTGGCCGGCCTGCCCGTCGGTGACCTGGGCGTCGGCGACGTCGCGGCCGACGAGATGACCGAGGGCAAGAAGGCGAAGAAGGGCCACAAGGCCACCAAGGCTGCCAAGCCCGCCAAGGCTGCCAAGGCCACCAAGGTGACCAAGGCCGCGCCCGCCGCGAAGGCCGGCACCGCGCGTCACGGCGGCCCGACCTGGCAGATCTCCGACAGCAACTCCGGCGTTCTGACCGGCAACAACATCATCGCCAAGCTGAACATCGCCGGGAACGTGAACGGCAACGGCGTGGGCGTCCTGGGTGCGGGTGGCGGCGTGTCCGACACCGGTGTCGCGGTCGCCGACCAGGCGTAACCAGCTCTTCCGCTAGGCAGCTAGACGGCTAGACAGCTCCAAGCACGAAGTACCGGGTGGGTGGTGGCCCGCGCCCCGCCCGCCCGGTACCAGCGAAGAAGTTGCGCGTGACCGAGCAGACTCTCGCGACCGGACCGCCAGCCCGGAGCGTGTATCCATAGATCTTTCACCCAGGGCCTCCCAAAGGGAGGTCCTGGGCTTTTTCTGGGGAAATCAGGGCAGACTGCCGCTAGATGGGTAAAAATTCACAAGGCAAGCGGTTTCAGCACCTTCCGTCCGAGCTTCCGAGAAAGGTTCTGTGTCTGTCATGAACATGTGGATCAAGAAGACCATCAGCGTTGGAGCCCTGTCCCTCGGCCTTGTCGCCGTCACGGGGGCCGCTGCACAGGCCAGCCCGGCGGAAGACCCGCGCACCGAGGGCTGGGTCCAGATCTCGCACGGCAACTCGGGCATCCTGACCGGCAACAACATCGCGATCCCGATTCAGATCGTCGGGAACATCTGCGGCAACGGCGTCGGCGTGGCCGGCCTGGGCATCGGCGCGTCCAACCACTGTGTGGCGGTCGGCGTCCAGCACTGACCCCAGTCTCACCCATCTCACCCAGCAGCACGGTTTCCGCCCCGGCAGCCAGCCGGGGCGGAGTGCTGTTCACCCTGTGGGAAAAAGCGGGCCTCCGGGAGGCCCGCTTTCGCGTGTGTGGTTGTAGGCTGGCCCTAACGATCGTTCAGTCGGGCCAGCGGAGGACAGTGGTGGAAGGTCTGGAGCATCTGCGGAAGCGGATCCAGGCGGGCGGCGCGGAGAAGTACCACGCGGCGAACGCCGCGAAGGGCAAGCTCTTCGCCCGCGAGCGGGTGGCGCTCCTCGTCGACGAGGGCAGCTTCACCGAGGACGGCATGTATGCCAACGCGCTCGCCGACGGCCTGCCCGCCGACGGCGTCGTCACCGGCACGGCGACGGTCGACGGCCGCCCGGTGTGCCTGATGGCCAACGACTCGACGGTGAAGGCCGGCTCCTGGGGCGCCCGGACCGTCGAGAAGATCATCCGGATCATCGAGCGGGCGTACGCGACAGGTACGCCGATGGTGTATCTCGTCGACTCCGCCGGAGCCCGGATCACCGACCAGGTCGACCTGTTCCCCGGTCGCCGCGGCGCGGGCAAGATCTTCTACAACCAGGTCAAGGCGAGCGGCTCGATCCCCCAGGCCTGCGCGCTGTTCGGCCCGTCGGCTGCCGGTGGCGCCTACATCCCGGCCTTCTGCGACGTGGTCGCGATGGTCGACGGCAACGCCTCCATGTACCTGGGCTCCGACCGCATGGTCGAGATGGTGACCGGGGAGAAGACGACGCTGGAGGCGATGGGCGGTGCCTCGGTGCACTGCAAGGAGTCCGGCGTCGGCCACTTCCTCTGCAAGTCGGAGGAGGAGGCGATCGAGGCCATCCGCCGGTACCTGTCGTACCTCCCGTCCAACTGGACCCAGCAGCCCCCGGCCGCCGAGGCAGCCGAATCCTCCGGTGTGGACCTCGCCGCGATGGTGCCGCCGAGCGAGCGGCAGGCGTTCGACATGCGCCGGTACATCAAGGGGCTGGTCGACGAGGGCTCGTTCTTCGAGATCCAGGCGCTGTGGGCCAGGGAACTGACGGTCGGCTTCGCCCGGCTCGACGGCCAGGTGATCGGCGTCGTCGCGAACAACTCGATGTTCAAGGGCGGCGTGCTGTTCGTCGACTCCGCGGACAAGGCGAGCCGGTTCGTGCAGCTGTGCGACGCGTTCAACGTGCCGCTGCTCTTCCTGTCGGACGTGCCGGGCTTCATGGTCGGCACGCAGGTCGAGAAGCAGGGCATCATCCGGCACGGCGCGAAGATGATCACCGCGATCAGCGAGGCCACCGTGCCGAAGATCTGCGTCGTGGTCCGCAAGGCGTACGGCGCCGGGCTCTACGCGATGGCGGGCCCGGGCTTCGAGCCCGAGGCCACGATCGCCCTGCCGACCGCGAAGATCGCCGTGATGGGAGCGGAAGCCGCGGTCAACGCGGTGTACGCCAACAAGATCGCGGCACTCCCGGCCGAGGAGCGCGAGGACTTCGTCGCCGCCAGGCGCGCGGAGTACGAAGAGGACATCGACATCGTCCGGCTCGCCAGCGAGCTGGTCATCGACTCCATCGTGGAGCCGGCCGACCTGCGGGCGGAGCTGATCCGCCGGTACGCGGCAGCCGCAGGCAAGGACCGTGCCTTCTCCCGCCGCCGCCACGGCGTGACCCCCGTCTGAGACGCCCCAAAGGACACAGCGACATGGTTGACTTCAAGCTCAGCGACGAGCACGAGGCGCTCCGCCAGACCGTCCGCGAGTTCGCGGCGAAGGAGATCGCGCCCGTCATCGGCGACTACTACGAGCGGCACGCCTTCCCCTACGAGATCATCGCGAAGATGGGCGAGATGGGGCTGTTCGGCCTGCCGTTCCCGGAGGAGTACGGCGGCATGGGCGGCGACTACTTCGCCCTCTGCCTGGCCCTGGAGGAGATCGCCCGGGTCGACTCCAGCGTGTCGATCACGCTGGAGGCCGCGATCAGCCTGGGCGCGATGCCGATCTACCGGTTCGGTACCGAGGAGCAGAAGAAGCAGTACCTCCCCGATCTGCTGTCCGGCCGCAAGCTGGCAGCCTTCGGCCTCACCGAGCCGGGTACGGGCTCAGACGCCGGCGGCACGATGACCCGCGCGGAGCTGTCGGAGGACGGCACCGAGTGGATCATCAACGGCTCGAAGGCGTTCATCACCAACTCGGGTACCGACATCTCGACGCTGGTGACCGTCACGGCCGTGACCGGGATCAAGGAGAACGGCAAGAAGGAGATCTCCTCGATCATCGTCCCGCACGGCACGCCGGGCTTCACCGTCGCGCCCGGGTACTCGAAGGTCGGCTGGTGCGCCTCCGACACCCACGAGCTGACGTTCGACAACGTCCGGGTGCCGGTCGGCAACCTGGTCGGCGAGCAGGGCCGTGGCTACGCCCAGTTCCTCCGGATCCTCGACGAGGGCCGGATCGCGATCTCGGCGCTCGCGGTCGGCCTCGCCCAGGGCTGCGTGGACGAGTCGGTGAAGTACGCGAAGGAACGCCACGCCTTCGGCCAGCCCATCGCGAACTACCAGGCCGTCCAGTTCAAGATCGCGGACATGGAGCTGCGGGCCCACACCTCCCGCCTCGCCTACTACGACGCTGCGGCCCGCATGCTGGCCGGCGAGGACTTCAAGCGCCAGGCGGCCATCGCCAAGCTGTACTCGTCGGAAGCCGCCACCACCAGCGCCCGCGAGTGCGCCCAGATCCACGGTGGCTACGGCTTCATGAACGAGTTCCCGGCTGGCCGCTTCTACCGCGACGCCAAGATCCTGGAGATCGGCGAGGGCACCAGCGAGGTCCAGCGCATGCTCATCGCCCGCGACCTCCTCTCCTGACCGTTTGGACCCGCTGAGGACGAATCTGGACTGCGCCTCGGGGTTCGCCACGTACAACACCGGTACGTGGCGAACCCCGAGGCTTGCCAGATCCGCCCTCAGCGGGCCACTTCAGGTGCGATCCAAACCAAAGTTCACAAGCTTGTGGTGTACCTGCTAAGCCGCCCGCGCGGGGGTCTGCTCCCCGCGCGGGCTCAGCATTTCCGGAGGTGTTCGTCGAGGTAGGCCCGTACCGGGCCGAACAACGGGTAGGGGATGCACTCGGCCAGCCGGGTGCCGTCGCACCACTCGACCTCGGCGAGCTCCTCTTCGTCGGCGACGCGAGCCGTACCGGACAGCACTTCGCATGCCACATAGATCATCGTCCGGCCGGTAGCGAGGTGCGCCCGGTTACCCAGGGTCCCGATCGCCCGGACGATCAGGTCCGTTTCTTCGTGGGCTTCGCGGACTGCCGCGTCGGTGCCGGTCTCCCCTGGTTCGACTTCGCCGGCTGGGAACTGCCACGACAGCTGCCCTTCCCGTTGTTTCCTGCGGACCAGCAGAACCCGCCCGTCCGAGACGACGACGGCCGCCGCGATCGGCATCCGCGTCACGAACCGGTTCGCTCGATCTCGGTGAGCATCAGCCGGAGCGACTGGCTGTGCTTCTCGGCTGGCAGCTTGGCCAGGGCGGCGCGGGCGTAGGTCGCCCCGCCGGTCCGGTCACCCGTGCGAGCCAGCATCAGTCCTCTGTGGAGTTCGATGTGGGTCGCGAACCGGGGGAGTGTGGCCGGGCGGGTCGTGTCCGCTGTCTCCTGTGCCTTCACGGCCTGGGCCTCTGCTCCGACCCGGGAGAGCAGGAGGCTGCTGATCGTCGCCATGCGCCATTCCGGGATGGCGAAGTCCGAGATCTGTTCCTCGGAACCGCACTGGTCGAATACCCGCCGGGCGGTGTCCAGCGAGGACTGTGCTTCCTTGCGCTGCCCGCGCAGTCCCTGGACGTGGGCCTGCCCGAGCAGGGCGTTCAGGCGTCCCAGTGAGGGCTTGTCCGAGAGTTGCAACGCGTGTTCGGCGAGCTGGCTCGCGACGTTGAGAGCAGCGCCTTCGTAGGCCAGTGCCAGCGCGGCCCGGCCCCGCGTCCATACCTGTACGGATTCGTCGCCGGACCGGTCAGCGGCCTTCCCTGCGAGTGCGTACCAGGAGATGGCCTCAGCCGGTTCCTTCGTTGTCTTGCCGTACACGGTCATGGCGCGGGCGGCCAGGCCCCACAGGTGCGGGCTTTCCACGTGCTGCTGGAGCACGACCAGGTCCCCGGCGAGCTTGGCCTGCAACTCGCTCGCTCCGAGAACCATGTAGTCGTGGCCGTACCCGGCGACCTGCCGCTCCCAGTCATCGGGCGAACCCCGCCCGTCGAGCGCCGAGGTGAACCCGTGCCGGATCAGCTCAGACGCGGCACCCGGTCCGATCAGCCCGGCGGCCAGGCCGGTCAGTACTCCGCGGCGGTCCAACACATCTCCCAGTACGCGCTCGTAGGCCAGCACGACATCGGTGGTCACTCGCTTCGCGCCGGTCTCGACGTTGCCGAGGTGGCTGCGGCTGTAGCCGGCCCGGCGAGCCATCCCGGCCAGGCTGAGCCCGGCCTCCTCGCGAGCCCTGCGCAGCGATGCGCCATCCATGTCAGCCATCGGGATCAAGTGTTGATCACCAACCCGCCCAATGCCAGAGAAAGAAGCACGAAGAAGACAGCTGGGTGCTTCAGTGATCGTGGCTGACCAGTGACTCTGTGTCTAGAGCGTCCCCCGTCCGGTCGGGTAGGCAGGAATCGAGTGCCAGCGCTGCCGACAGCCCCTGGCCGCTGAACGGTCACGACAGAGGCACCGGGCTGGGGCTCGCTCATCCACAGCAGAGCCTGCTTACAGGTACTCCTCGATCAGTGGGTGGATCTGGTCGGACCGGTAGCCGGAGTTGCCGCCCGAGGTGCCGAGGCAGGTGGCGCCGAGGGCGTGGAGGGCGATGACCTTGTGGGAGTTGCGGGACAGTACCGGGCTGCCTGACGAGCCGCCGAGCGTGTCGCACGTGTAGTGGAGCCGGGTCGCCGACCGGCCGCCGATCTCGCAGCGGTTCCCGCCGAGCTGGTCGTCGTGGATCGCGAGCTGCTTGGGCCGCCCGGCCGGGTGCTGGGGGATGTAGACGGGTTCGCCGACGTCGGCGGCCCCGGTGGCGAGTTCGAGGTATCCGAAGTGGGCGATGGTGCCGGGGTCGCTCACCCGGTACAAGGTGAAGTCGGGGTTTGTCCTGGTGGTGAGGATCCCGGCGGGACGCACCTTGATCACCTGTTCGGTGTCGACGGTCGTGCTGTCGCACGTGCCGCACTGGTAGTTGAACTGGACCTCGACGCCCTGGGCCTGGTCTTCCGTCGAGAAGCAGTGGTTGTTGGTGAGCATCCGGTCGCCCTCGCCGATCCGCCAGGCCGTGCAGACGAAGACGCCTTCCGGCCGGACCATGCGGAGCCGGGCGACGGCCTTGCTGTGCTCGTAGGTCCACGGATGGGACTTCGCGTAGCAGGTGACGTTGCGGAAGTCCTCGTCGCCGCAGAGCTTCTCGCCGGGACGGAAGCCGCGTGCCGTGCGCACGATCCGGGCTGAGCTGGAGGTCAGGAGCATGGTGTCGCCCTCGACTGAGTAGGTCCAGCCGGAGGCGGTGTAGGTCCGGCGTTGCCTGCCGGTCGCGTCGGTGACCTCGACCGAGCTGCCGGGTGGCACGAGGAGCTGGGCGATGACGTACTGGCTGCCCGGGTAGTGCAGCGTCACCGGCGGCCCGGCGAGCTGCTGCGCGGCCGCCGCGACGACCCCGTCCTGAGTGGCCTGCGGCTGACCGGCCGCTGCGGTACCGGCCGGTACGAGAAGGGCGCTGAGCAGCAGCGCGGACACGAGAACCTTCACGATCACCTCCATACACGTGATTCCGGCAAATCTATCCAAAGGAGATCATTCGTGTACCGGAACAGCGAACCGGCATCCGGCCGTGCCGCACTTGTCCTATACCTGACGAGGGGTTTCCCGTGCTGCTGAGGTGTGCTTTAGTGCCGGGGTGTCAGCAGGCCTCGGGTACAAGTTCCGGTACGTCGTTCTCGCCATCTGGGCGGTGGTCGCCGTGCTCGGTGGCGTACTCGGCGGCGGGGTCTTCGACCGGCTGGGCGAGACGCCGACCCTGAGCCCGCGGGCCGAGTCGAAGCAGGCCGGGGACCGGCTGCACCAGCTCGTGCCCGACGGCCCGGTGATGATCGCGGTCGTCAAGGGCCGGGACGTGTACGACAAGGCGCTCGTCGACCAGGTCTCCGGCATCGTCGAGCAGGTCCGCAAGCTCGGCCCGGTCGCCAAGGTCGACGACCTGTACTCCTCGCCCGGCGGCCAGGTCAGCGGGGACAAACTGGCGATGACCATCCGGGTGAAGCTGGTCGACGGCCTGTCCGAGGACGAGCGGCACGGCGCCGAGGACCAGGTGAAGACGCTGCTGCACCAGATCAGCGCGCCGGAGGTACTGGTCGGCGGCAAGGAGCTGACCGAGCGGGCGTTCCAGGAGCAGGCGATGAGCGACCTGGCGATCGGCGAGGGCGTGGCCTTCGCGCTGCTGCTGGTCGCGCTCTTCGTGATCTTCGGTTCGGTACTCGGCGCGTCGATCCCGCTGGCCGTGGCCGTCGTGTCCATCCTCGTCAGCCTGCTGGCGTTGCGGCTGCTGGCCGGGGTGGCGCCGGTCAGCGAGTACACGGTCAACATCGTGACGCTGCTCGGGCTGGGCCTGGCCGTGGACTACTCGCTGCTGATCGTCGCCCGCTTCCGGGAGGACGGCCGGTCGGCCCGCCGGACCATCGTGATCTCCGGCCTGACGGTCGCCGCGTCCCTCCTCGGCCTGCTGTTCTTCGACGAGCCGCTGCTCGTGTCGATGGCGCTCGGCGGCTGTGTCGTCGTGCTGGTCTCGGCGGCCGTGGCGGTGACGCTCGTGCCCGCGATCCTCGCCGTCGCCGGTCACCGGCTCAAACCGGCCAAGGTCAGCGATCGGCTGCTGCCGAAACTGGCCGGCTTCGCGCAGCGCAACGCCGGCCAGGTCACACTGTGGACGGTGCTGGGGCTCGCGCTCCTCAGCGTCCCGTTCCTCGGCGTCGACCTCCAGAATTCCGACGCGCGTGCCCTCCCGGCCAGCCAGGAGGCCCGGCGCTCCTACGACGCGTACCAGAAGATGACGGGCTCGGCGGCCCGGCCGCTGGACGTGATCGTGGAGGCCGACGACGCGACGCCGCAGGTCCGCGATTACATGAACAAGCTGCTGCGGCTGCCCGGCGCGCATCGGCTCGCGCTCGACTCCGACGCGCCGGAAGGCACGACGATCATCCAGCTCACCCCCAAGGGCGAGACCACGGGGGCACAGGCACGCGATCTCGTCACGGCCGTGCGGGAAGTGCCAACCCCCTTCCTGGTACGCGTGGGCGGAGAGGCCGCCGAGGTCGTCGACTACCGGTCCTCGGTCGCCAAGCGCCTGCCCATCGCGGTCCTCGCCGTGCTGCTGGCCACGTTCGCGCTGCTCTTCTGGCTGACCCGCTCCCTCGTCGTCCCGCTCAAGGCGCTGGTCTTCAACCTGCTCACGGCCGGGGCGAGCTTCGGGCTGCTCAGCCTGCTGTTCGGGACGCTCGACCTGACCACGCCGGTACTGCTGTTCGTGTTCGTCTTCGGCCTGTCCACCGACTACGAGGTCTTCCTGCTCGCCAGGATCACCGAGGCCAGGCGGAACGGCCTGAGCGACGACCGGGCCGTGCTCGACGGCATCACCCGCACCGGCCGCGTCGTCACCGCCGCAGCGGTCTGCATCTGCCTCGTCTTCGCCGGCTTCGCCGCCGGGCAGCTGATCGCCGTCCGTGAGCTGGGTGTCGGCATGCTGCTCGCCGTGCTGATCGACGTCACGATCGTGCGCGGGCTCCTGCTTCCCGCCTCGATGACCGTCCTCGGCCGGTGGAACTGGTGGCCATCGACCACGCGGGCATCGTCCACACTGGAGGGTTCCCGGTGATCAGTTTCGCCGAACGGCTCCGCCTGCTGCGCCGCGCGTCCGGCCTGACCCAGAGCGAACTGGCCAGCCGGGCCGGCGTCGGCATCCGTACCCTCCGCGACCTCGAACGCGGCCACGTCGCCCGCCCGCAGCGCGCCACCGTCGAGCTGCTCGCCGACGCGCTGAACCTGAACGGGAACACCCGCGTCGAGTTCGACAACGCCGCCAGGGGTGTCGTCACCCCGCCCGGTGACGGCGCGATCCGCAACCTCCCGCCGGCCCCGCAGCTCATCGGCCGGGACCTGATCCTCGCCGAGCTCGGCGACCTGCTGCCGGACGCCGAGCTGATCACGCTGGTCGGCGTGGCCGGCGTGGGCAAGACGAGCCTCGCGGTCGCCCTCGCGCACGAGGTCGCGTCCCGGTACCCGGGCGGCGTCGTCGCGGTGCCGGTCACCGACGCGGCCGGGGAGACCGACCTGCTCGGCGCGATCGCCGCGGCGTTCCAGGTGGTGCGGATAGAGGGACTGATCGACCACCTGCGTACCCAGCCAGCCCTCATCGTCGTCGACGCGATCGAGCGCTCCCCCGCCGCCGTGGCCGGCGCGCTGTCGCAGCTGCGGGCCAGCCTGCCCGGGCTGCACGTCATCGCGACCGGCAGGCACCCGATCGGCATCGAGGGCGAGTACCAGCGCACACTGCTCCCCCTCGACGCCACAGCCGGCGCGACACTGTTCCTCGACCGGCTCCGCCGCGTCCGCGCGCACGAGGTCTCCGACGACGAACGCGACGCACTGTCCGAACTGGTCGAACGCCTCGGCGGCCTGCCGCTCGCCCTCGAACTGGCCGCGGCGCGGGGCCGGGTGCTGAGCGTGGTGGAGATCCTGTCCAGGTACGGCGGCCGCGTGCTGGACCTCGGTGCCGGCCTCCGCGCGGCCGTCGCCTCCAGCTACCAGCTGCTCGACGAGACCGAACGCAAGGTGCTCCGGCTCCTGTCGACCTTCGCGAGCCGCTGGTCGATGGAACTGGCCGAGTCCCTCGCGGAAGAGGACATCGTCCCGAGCGTCGACCGGCTCGTCTCTCTCGGGCTCGTGACGCTGCTGCCCGGTGCCGAGCTGCGGTTCCACCTGCTCGACGTCGTACGCGACTACGCTGCCGAGCGCACCGGCCCCGAGGAACTCGCAGCGCTCCGTGCCCGGCACGCGGCGCTCGTCGCCGACCAGGTCGCGGTGATCTCGGCCGCGCTGACCGGGGCCGGCCAGAAGCAGGCGATCGCCAGACTCTCCGAGATCTACAGCGAGATCCGCTACGCCCTCGTCTGGGGCTCCGAGCACGACCCGGCGGCAGCCCTGCGGATCGCCGCCCGGCTCCCCCGGTACTGGCGGGCCCGTGGCCGCAGCGAGGAGGGCGAGCAGCTGCTCCGCGCGCTCATGGCCGACCCGGCAGCCACCACAGTGGAACCACTGACGAAGGCCTGGGCGATCCTCGGTGTCGTGATGCTGGCCCACGAGCCGGGCCGGATCGGCGCGCAGGATCCGGAGGACTCGGGGCTGCACGTGCTCGACGAGGCCATCGCGCTCTTCGCCACGGCAGGGGACAGCTCCGGCGAGCTTCAGGCCCACGGGATGGCCGCCGGGCTCTGCCAGGCCCTCGGCGACTACGAGACCGGCCTGCGGCACGCTCAGGGCGCGGTCGCCGTCGCCCAGCGCAGCGGACGGCCACGGGACATGGTCGTCGCCCAGAACAACCTGATCTGGCACGACATCCGGGTCGGCGACCTCACGGCAGCCCGGCACCGGCTGGAGGTCGCGGAACGGCTCGCCCGGCAGATCGAGGACACCCGGCTGACCGTGGTCGTCCGGCTCAACCTGGCCGAGGTGGCCAGGCTGGACTGCCGGTACGCCGACGCGGTCATGGTGGCCCGCCAGGCCATGCCGCTCCTGGTCGAGCTGGGCGAGCCCGGGCTGCACCTGCGGCTGCTGTGCACGGCAGCCCACGCCTACGCCCAGGACGCGCGGCTCGACGACGCGACCGCGATCCTGGCCGACCTGCGGGCCCGGCCCGGCTACGAGAAGAACCGAGCCGTCCGGGGCCTGTGTACCGCGATCGAGGCCAGCGTCGCCCTGGCCCGCGGCGACCGGCGCGGGGCGGCGGAACGCTTCGCGAAGGCGGTCGAGCAGCTGACCGAGCAGCACGACGCCCGCGACGCCCTCGAAGCCCTGGTCGGCCTCGCGGTCAGCACGGACGACTCGGCGGAACGCTCTGACGCGCTGGCCAGGCTCGACCGGCTCCGCGCCCGGCAGGGCATGAGCCTGATGCCACGGGAGCAGAAGCTCCTGGCCGGACTTCTGTGAAAGTCGGCTAGCCGACCAGGTCAGCGCACGCAGCCCCGGAAAGCGGCAGAACGTGCGGCAGAACTGCCGCCTGACGCACGGTGACCAGCAACTTAACCGGCGAATCCGGCAAACCACCCGGCTAGTGTCCGGGGCAGGGCAAGCACATGGGGCCGGGCGGCCGAGCGCTGGGGGCTTCACTCGCCGACCGGAATGCCCGCTGGCTGGTCCTGGAGACGGCTTGGGGGCATCTCCAGGGCCAGCCGGAGCTTCCGGGCCATCCCCGATCCCCGTAGGGATGTGCTGGTACCTGTGGTCTCGGGTCAGGCCCGTCAGCCGACTGGTGGCTCTTCTCGCGAGCCGACGGGGTGGTGCTGGGCCGAAGCCGGAGAAACCTAGTAGCCGAACTCCGCGGTCAGTACCGCGCGGGCGATGGTGTGCCTGCGGATACTCCCGCCGACCTGGGCGGCCGGCGCGTCCGGATCGAGATCCAGGCGAGCGGTGTCCAGGGCGTGCACCGCGAACACGTACCGGTGTGCTGGTCCGTGCGGCGGATTCGGGCCGCCGTAACCGTACTCGGCATAGTCATTGCGGGATGTCACCGCCCCGGCAGGTAGCGCGGCTCCGGCCGCGAGCGAGGTGACATCGGCCGGCAGGTTGAACACCAGCCAGTGCCACCAGCCGCTGCCGGTCGGCGCGTCCGGGTCGAAGCAGGTGACGGCGAAGCTCAGCGTCTGGGCCGGGTAGCCGGACCAGGACAGCTGCGGCGAGACGTTGCCCCGGTCGTAGACCTGCTCGTCGGCCACCCGGCCGCCGTCGGCCATCGACTCGCTGGTCAGCGCGAAGGCCGGGACGGGCGGCAGGTAGTCGTACGGGATCGGTGCGCGCATGTGTATGTGTTACCACCAGCGGATGATCAGAGCTGGGGCGGCCCCGCCTCCAGCCGGGCCACGCTCGCCGCGTAGACCTCGTCCTTCGCCAGGCCCCAGTTGGCCTCCAGCCACCAGGTCGCCCCGGCCTCGGCCCACGGCCGGACCTCGTCGGCTGCGGCCTGCTGGTCATCGGCGGGTGTGAAGCCCTCCATGACGACGTCGTACCCGTCGAGGCTCCCGCCCCGCTCCCTGCGCAGCCACTCCACGGCCTTCGCGAACTCCGGCACCGGCGGCCTGCCGCCCTCGGTGTGCTCCACATCGGACTTCGGGATGTAGTTGGGCAGCCAGCCGTCCCAGCGGGCCGAGCGGCGCATCGACTGTGGACGCGGCCAGGCCCCGACGACCCAGACCGGCACGCGCGGGCGCTGGACCGGCGGCGCCGGTACGAAGAAGTCTGTTTCCGAGACCTGGTAGTGCTCGCCCTGATAGCTGAACGGCTGCCCTGACCACAGGCCAGCCAGGATGTCCAGGCCCTCGTCGAGCTTGCCGGCCCTGACCCGGCGGCCCTCGTCGCGCTCGAAGGCCCGCCAGCCCTCGTGGACGGCGCCCAGCCCGACGGACAGGATCACCCGGCCTCCGGACAGGTTGTCGAGAGTGGACACCTGACCGGCCAGCTCCCACGGCCGCCTGCGCGGCAGTGGAGTGAGCATCGTGCCGAGCCTGATGCGCTCGGTGCGCATCGCGGCCGCGGTGAGCGCCACCCAGGCGTCCACACCCCACACCGGCTCCCAGACGAAGAAACCGTCCCATCCGGACTGTTCGGCGATCACCGCCAGCTCCGCGGCCTGGCGCGCGTCACCATAAGGCAGAACGAATCCATATCGCATGGCCGGACCGTAGCCCGAGGGTGTGACAATCACTGGGTGGATCACGAGAACACCCCCGATATCCGGGTCTCCGACGCGGACCGGTCTGCTGTCGCGGAACGGCTGCGGATCGCGCTGTCGGAGGGCCGGCTGGATCTGAACGAGTACGAGCGGCGGTTCGACCTGAGCCTGCGCGCGGTTGTCCAGAGCGAACTCGTGCCGCTGACCGCCGACCTGCCGGCCCCGGTCGTGAGCGCAGAGGTCGCCCGCAAGGAGAGCGACCGCAAGGCCTGGATGAACGAGTGGCGTACCTGGGCTGGCACCGCCGTCATCCTCACCGCGATCTGGGGCGTGTCGAGCTTCGCGTCCGGCGAGTTCCGGTACTTCTGGCCGATCTGGCCGCTCGGCATCTGGGGCGCCTGGATCCTGGCCGCCGCGATCATGCCGGGCAGCGACAAGGACCACGGGCGGAAGAAGAAGAGGTAGCGCTGTGAGCTGGGAAGAGGTCACGATCGGCAGGTCGGGTGCTGCCGTCGCGCGTTCCCGTGGCGTCTACCGCAAGACCGCCGACCCCGACGACCGGGCCGTCGACCTGGTCGCGGAGGGCTCCCGGCTGGCCTGGCTGCGCGGGCAGGGCATCCCGGCGCCCGAGGTGCTGGACTGCCGCCCCGGCCTGCTGGTCACCGCCGAGGTGCCTGGCAGGTCGGCCGCCGAGCCCTGGCCTGCCGAGCTGCGCCCGAAGGTGATCGACGCGCTGGCGGAGGTGCTGGTCCGGCTGCACGCGCTGCCGGTCGCCGGGTGCCCGTACGACCGGACGCTCGCGGTGACCATCCCCGAGGCGCTCGGCAACGAGGTCGACCTCGAAGACCTCGACGCCGAACGCTCGGGCTGGACCCGGGACCAGCTGGTGGCCGAGCTGCTCAGGACAAGGCCGGGTACCGAGGATCTCGTCGTCACGCACGGCGACCTCTGCGTCCCGAACGTCCTGTTCGACCCGGAGACGTGTGAGGTGACCGGGCTGATCGACGTGGAACGGCTCGGAGTCGGCGACCGCTGGATCGACCTCGCGATCTGTACCCGCTCGCTGACCAGCGACATGAACGCGCAGTGGGGGCCGGAGCTGGCCGCCCGCTTCCTCAGCCGGTACGGCGCGGAGCCGGACCCGGGCAGGATCGCCTTCTTCCGGCTCCTCGACGAGTTCTGCTGACCGGAGACTAAGAGCCTGCGGTCGCTCCCGGGTGCACCTCGTCGCGGATGATCCGCAGGGTGCCGAGGAACTCGTCCAGCCGCTCGGGGCTGAGCAGCCCGGTGAACCAGCGGTCTATCACCTTCACGCTGTCGGCGGCCAGGCTGTCGATCAGCTCGGCGCCCGCTGCCGTGATCTTCGCGTACGAGCTGCGCCGGTCGGTGGGGCAGGGCTCCCGTTCGACGAGGCCCTGCTGCTCCAGCCGGTCGACGAGCCGGGTGACGCCGCTGGTGGACAGGGTGGTCTGCGTGGCCAGGTCCGACAGCCGCAGCCGGGAGCCGGGGCTGCGTACCAACCGGATCAGCACGCTGAACTCTGGCGCGGACAGCCCGTTGGGGCTCGCCTGGCCCAGCCGGATGGCCAGGCCGTTGTGCACCTCGGTCAGCAGGCCGAATGCGGTGATCCTCGGGTCCTCGTACGCCTTCATGTGACAACCCTATCAGTCAGTAGTTGACATCGGGATAGTTGCGTGGGGTATATTTGCGTCGTCAACAAAACCTGAAAGGAACGAGCCATGACCTCCATCGTCACCCGTGAGTTCAACGGCGTTGCCATCCCGGCGGCCGGCACCTTCGCCCTCGATGTCGCGCACAGCCGGGTCGGCTTCCTCGCGCGCCACATGATGGTGAGCAAGGTGCGCGGCTCGTTCGGCGAGTTCGCCGGGGAGATCACCGTCGGGGAGAACCCGCTCGACTCCGCCGTGAACGTCACGATCCAGGCGGCCAGCTTCACCACCGGCAACGCCGACCGTGACGCGCACGTCAAGGCCGGCGACTTCCTCGACATCGAGAACCACCCGGTCGTGACCTTCGCCTCCAAGGCGGTCAAGGACGTCGACGGCAACGAGTTCGTCCTGGTCGGTGACCTGACCATCCGTGGCGTGACCCGCGAGGTCGAGCTGGCCGTCGAGTTCGAGGGCCTCGCGAAGAGCCCGTGGGGCCAGGAGGTCGCCGGCTTCTCTGCGAGCACCGAGATCGACCGCGAGGACTTCGGCATGACCTTCAACGCCGCGCTGGAGACCGGCGGCGTGCTGGTCGGCAAGAAGATCAAGATCGAGATCGAGGCCGAGGCCATCCGCCAGGCGTAGATCTCCGCAGGACCAGACTCTGCCGCGAGGGGCCGTGCCGTGAGGTGCGGCCCCTCGGCATTGACAAACATCACTATTCTGTACCGGGGACCGCGCACGCGACCGCCCCTAGTGCTGGTTTCCGGCGCTCGACCGGTCACGCTCCACAGTGTCCGAACTGGTTTCCGGGTGTGCCGATCTGTCCGATGAGTGACATGAGTGAATACGCTATGCGATTGGGTACTAGCCGTGGGTGCCCGGTACCCCTAACCTAGGAAGCTCACCGCCGCGAACGACCATCCAGGAGAGTCGATGGGCAGGGACGTCCAGCAGCGTGAGTTCACCCATGAGGACCGCCAGCGGTACCGGCAGAAGGTGAGGCGCTGCCTCGATGTCTTCGCGCTGATGCTCGACGAGCTGCGGTTCGACTCCGATCACCCGCTCACCGGGCTGGAGATCGAGTTGAACATTGTTGACGGCGCTGCGGCCCCGGCGATGAAGAACGCCGAGATCCTCACGTACATGGCCAGCCCGCTGCTCCAGACCGAGCTCGGCCAGTTCAACCTGGAGATCAACGTGCCGCCCCGGCTGATCGGGGCTGACGGCCTCTCGGCGTACGAGAACGGGCTGAAGACCACCCTCGCCCAGCTCGGCGACCGCGCGGCCAAGGCAGACGCCGGGATCGCGCTGATCGGCATCCTGCCGACCCTGGGGCCCGAGCACATGATCGAGGACAACCTCTCGGCCAACCCGAGGTACCGCCTGCTGAACAGCCAGATCATGGCCGAGCGCGGCGAGTACATGGAGATCGACATCCGGGGGGCGGAGCGGTTCTCCGCCGACATGGACTCGATCGCGCCCGAGGCGGCGTGCACGAGCATCCAGTTCCACCTCCAGGTGTCGCCGGAGCAGTTCCCGGCCTACTGGAACGCCTCGCAGGCCATCGTCGCCGCCCAGATCGCGGTCGGGGCCAACTCGCCGTTCGCCTTCGGTAAGCGGCTGTGGTCCGAGACGAGGATCGCGCTGTTCACGCAGGCCACGGACGTGCGTCCGGAGGAGCTCAAGGTCCAGGGCGTCCGGCCGCGCGTGTGGTTCGGCGAGCGCTGGATCACCTCGATCTTCGATCTCTTCGAGGAGAACGTCCGCTACTTCCCGCCGCTGCTCCCCCTCCTCGACGACGAGGACCCGCTGGAGGTGCTGCGCGGCGGCGGCGTGCCGACCCTCGGCGAGCTGCGCCTCCACAACGGCACCGTGTACCGGTGGAACCGGCCGGTCTACGACGTCATGGGCGGCCGCCCGCACCTGCGCGTCGAGAACCGTGTCCTCCCGGCAGGCCCGACGGTCGTCGACATGATGGCCAACGCGGCTTTCTACTACGGCCTCGTCCGCGCGCTCGCGGAGGAAGACCGTCCGGTGTGGACCAAGCTGCCCTTCACTGCGGCCGAGGCCAACTTCTACTCGGCGGCCCGGCGCGGGATCGACGCCGTCGGCCAGTGGCCGGGCGAGTCGGAGCTGAAGTTCACCGACCTGATCCTCGACCGGCTGCTGCCGCTGGCGTACGAGGGCCTCGACCGGTTCGGCGTGGAGCCCGAGATCCGCGACCGGCTGCTCGGCATCATCGAGCGCCGGTGCGCCCTGCGCCGCACGGGAGCGACCTGGCAGACCGTGATGGTGGCCAAGCTGGAGAAGTCGGGCCTGACCAGGCCGGACGCGCTCCGCGAGATGCTGGTCCGGTACCGGAGGCACTCGGTCACGAACGCCCCGGTGCACACCTGGCCGCTCGACTGATCCGGGTAGCCGGCCGGTTTTGGCATATCGAGGTCTACCGCTGAGTAACCCCAGTCCCTACTCTCGGGTAATGGCGATTGTGTACGAACGGCGGGGCGCCGGCAGCCCGCTCGTCCTCCTGCACGGCATCGGGCACCACTGGCAGGCCTGGGCTCCCGTGCTCGACGGGCTCGCGGCCCGGCACGACGTGATCGCCATCGACCTGCCCGGCTTCGGGGCCTCGGCCGGCATCGACCGGTACGAGATGAGTCATGTGGTCGGCAGGCTCGCCGAGTTCTTCACGGAACTCGGCGTCGAGCGGCCGCACGTGGCCGGCAACTCGCTCGGCGGGGCGCTCGCCCTCGAACTCGCCGCCGCGGGCCACGTCGCGAGCGCGACCGCGCTGGACCCGGCGGGCTTCTGGAGCAGGCTCGAGTTCGGGTACACGGCTGGCGTGCTCGTCGGCTACCGGATGCTGAGCTTCGCGCCGCGTGCGCTGATCCGGCGGACGCTGCGCACCGCGCGACTGCGCCGGATCAGCTCGGCGCTGTTCTACGGCAGGCCGGGCCAGCTCGACCCGGAGGTGCTGTTCAGCGACATGATGGCGCTGCGGAGCGGCCGGGCCTTCACACGCGTGGCCAGGGCCGGGATCGGATACCAGTTCACGGGGAGCCCGGCGAGCCCTGTGACGGTCGCCTGGGGGACGAAGGACCGGATCCTGCGCCCCCGTCAGGCCGACCGTGCCCGCGAGCGGCTGCCCGAGGCGAGGCACGTCTGGCTGCCGGGCTGCGGCCACCTGCCGATGTACGACGACCCGGAACTGGTGACCCGCACGATCCTGGAGACCACCGGAGCGGTCACCAGGACCTGAGGGCTCAGCCGACGTCGATTCCCGGCTTCTGGGTGGGGCCGTCGGTGAAGTTACGGACGATCCACGGGCCGGAGTGCGTCGCGACGCGCATGGCGCGCCGGGCCTGACCCGGTGTCGGATAGCCCCGGCCCCGGGTCGCGGGTACCAGGACTGCGAACGCGGCGATGACGAGCAGGATGCCAGCCCCGATCAGGGCATCGACGAATGTCATGCCCCTACGGTACCCGGGGCAGGCGTCCTCTGTGGTGGGTGACGCGGTGTACCCGGATCTGCACGTTCTCCTCGGTGACCGCGATGCGCGGAGCCAGCCACGGCACCTTGATCCGCACGCACGGGCCGGGCTCACCAGCCGGAGGGCCCGGCCTCGGTACCGGCTGGACGACGGGCGGGGGCTTCACGACCGGCGGCGACTGGACCGGCACGACCTCGGGCCGCCGGGACGGCCAGGTGGCCGGGAGGGCTGGCGCTGCTGGTACCGGGGAAGCCACCGGCTGTGGCGGAGGTGCCGGGGCCCGGGGCGGAGCGGGCGGAGGTGCGGCCGGGACGGGCTGGGCCTCGCGGGCGGGCGGCGACGGCTGCCGGGTACCAGAGGTACCAGCCGGGGCTGTGGGCTCCACGGTCACCACGACCGGCCCGGTCGGCAGCACGGCGATCTGCGGTAGCGACACGCTCGGCCTGCTGCCCTGGTTCAGGGAGGCCTCGCCGGCGCTGAACTGGACGGCGGCGGCAAACGACGCCACGACCACGAGCCCGGCGAGTGGCCGGATCTTCATCCCCAAGCCTCCCTAGCATCCCCCGGACAACCAGGATGCCCGAATGACTGGCGCCAAGGCGAGACCCGCCGCCGGGCGAGTCTTCGTGAACACCGCGCTGCGGGTACCAAGGATGAAACGGTCACCCAGGCAGGAAGCGAATTGCCGGCCGCGAGCGTTGCCGATTCGAGACCTTGAGATTTTGCGGCTTTTGCCGACGTAAGTTGGATTCGAACCGTGAGTCACCGGCGAGTCTGGCCAAACCACCGATCCCGTGAGTGTGGCCGCTCTCACCGGTCATGCGATGCTGGACAGCGACGGCACAGGTGTTCGTGACCGCACTACCGTGCGGAAGGGGAACTCCCGGTGCCGGCGCTCCCGCGACTAGGCCCCGGACCCGGGGCGGATGCCGCACAGTTTCGTCATGCTCCGGCGCGTCACCCCTGCGCTGGCGCACCTCGATGAGGGAGAAGGGAAACCGCATGGCCGAGAAGGCCAAGGCCAAGGCCAAGACCGGCAGCCGCAGCAAGACCGGCGGCCAGCCCGAGTACGTCCAGCTGCTCACCCCCGAAGGCGACCGCGTCGAGCATCCCGAGTATTCGGTCAGCTTCACCGACGACGAGCTCCGGAGCCTCTACCGCGACCTGGTCACCGTCCGCCGACTGGACGCCGAGGCCACCGCCCTCCAGCGCCAGGGCGAGCTGGGGCTGTGGGCAGGGCTGCTCGGCCAGGAGGCCGCCCAGGTCGGCGCGGGCCGCGCACTGCGCCCGCAGGACATGGCATTCCCGACGTACCGGGAGCACGGCGTCCTCTACACCCGTGGCATCGACCCGATCATGCCGTTCGGCCTGTTCCGGGGCGTCGACCAGGGTGCGTGGGACCCGAACGAGTTCAAGTTCAACATGTACACGATCGTGATCGGCGCCCAGACGCTGCACGCCGCCGGGTACGCGATGGGCATCCAGAACGACGGCGCCGTCGGCGACGACAACGGCGAGGCCGTGATCGCGTTCTTCGGTGACGGCGCGAGCAGCCAGGGCGACGTGAACGAGTCGATGGTGTTCGCCGCCGCGTACAACTCGCCGATCGTGTTCTTCTGCCAGAACAACCAGTACGCCATCTCCGAGCCCGTGGCCCGCCAGACCCGCGTCCCGCTGTACCAGCGCGCGCAGGGCTTCGGCTTCCCCGGCATCCGGGTGGACGGCAACGACGTGCTGGCCGTCTACGCCGTGACCAAGGCGGCGATGGACAACGCCCGGCGCGGCAACGGCCCGACGATGATCGAGGCCTACACGTACCGGATGGCCCCGCACACCACCTCCGACGACCCGACCCGCTACCGGCAGTCCGCCGAGGTCGAGGAGTGGAAGGCGAAGGACCCGATCGCCCGGCTCGGCGCGTACCTCAACAATCAGGGCCTGGCGGACGAGACGTTCCTCGCCGACGTCGAGAAGCAGGCCGGCGTCGAGGCCGTGAGCCTGCGCGAGCGGGTGCTCTCCCTGCCGAACCCGGCACCGGAGTCCATGTTCGACCACGTCTACGCGGGTGGCTCGCACCACCTGGACGCGCAGCGCGCGGAGTTCGTCGCGTACGAGGCAACGTTCGAGGGAGGTGCCCACTGATGGCCGCTGAAACGCTGACCCTGGCCAAGGCCCTCAACAACGGGCTTCGCAAGGCGATGGAGGACGACCCGAAGGTCGTGCTCATGGGTGAGGACATCGGCAAGCTCGGCGGTGTCTTCCGGATCACCGACGGTCTCCAGAAGGACTTCGGCGAGAACCGGGTCATCGACACCCCGCTCGCGGAGTCCGGCATCGTCGGCACCGCGATCGGCCTGGCCATCCGTGGCTACCGGCCGGTGGTGGAGATCCAGTTCGACGGGTTCGTGTACCCGGCGTACGACCAGATCGTCTCCCAGCTCGCCAAGATGCACTACCGCTCGCGCGGCAAGCTGAAGCTGCCGGTCGTCATCCGGATCCCGTTCGGCGGCGGCATCGGCGCGGTCGAGCACCACTCGGAGTCCCCGGAGGCGTACTTCGCGCACACCGCGGGCCTCAAGGTCGTCTCCTGCTCGAACCCGGCCGACGCGTACTGGATGATCCAGGAAGCGATCGCCAGCGACGACCCGATCGTCTTCATGGAGCCCAAGCGGCGCTACTACGAGAAGGCCTCGGTCGACCTGTCGGTCAAGCCGGGCAGCCTCTTCACGTCCGCCGTGCTCCGTGAGGGCTCGGACGCGACGATCGTGGCCTACGGCCCGATGGTCAAGGTCGCGCTGGAGTCCGCCGCGGCAGCGGAGGAGGACGGCCGCTCGATCGAGGTGATCGACATGCGCAGCCTGTCCCCGGTGGACTACGCGCCGATCTTCGCCTCGGTCCGCAAGACCGGCCGCCTGGTCGTCGTGCACGAGGCCTCCAAGAACCTCGGCATCGGCGCGGAGGTCTCCGCCCGGGTCACCGAGGAGTGCTTCTACTCCCTGGAGGCCCCGGTCCAGCGGGTCACCGGCTACGACATCCCCTACCCGGCCTCCCGGGTCGAGGAGGAGTTCCTGCCGGACCTCGACCGGGTCCTGGACGCCGTCGACAAGTCCTTCGGGTGGTGAGCATGTCGCGGATCAAGCAGTTCAAGCTCCCCGACCTCGGCGAGGGCCTCACCGAGGGCGAGATCCTGCAGTGGCTGGTCAAGGTCGGCGACCACGTCGAGCTCAACCAGCCGATCGTCGAGGTCGAGACGGCCAAGGCCGCCGTCGAGATCCCCTCGCCGTACATCGGCGTCGTGACGAAGCTGTTCTTCGAGCCGAACACGACGGTCGAGGTCGGCGCGCCGATCATCGAGTACGACACCGACCCGACGGCCGGTGAGCTGCCGGCCTCGCCGGTCGAGACCCCGGCTGCCGCTCCGGCCTCGGCCGAGGCGCCGAAGCGCGAGGCGAACCTGGTCGGCTACGGCCCCCGCCAGGGCACGGCGACCCGCCGGGCCCGCAAGGGCGGTGCCCCGGCTCCGGTCGTCGCTGCCCCCGCTCCGGCTCCGGTCGTCGCTGCTCCGGCTCCCGTCGTGGTGGCAGAGCCCGTGGCCCCGGTCGCGGCGCACGTGCTGGCGAAGCCGCCGGTACGCAAGCTCGCCAAGGACCTCGGCGTCTCGCTGGCCGGCCTCGTCGGTACCGGCCCGCAGGGCTCGATCACCCGCGAGGACGTGCACGCGGCCGTGGCGGCCCCGGCGGCTGCCGCGCCGGTCCGCGTCGTCACGACCGGTGGCGAGACCCGCATCCCGATCAAGGGTGTGCGGAAGCTGACCGCCGCGAACATGGTGCAGTCGGCGTTCACCGCGCCGCACGTCACCGAGTTCCTGACGATCGACGTGACCCGTGGCGTCAAGGCCCTCGACAGGCTGAAGGCGAAGCGCGAGTGGCGTGACGTGCGGATCTCCCCGCTGCTGCTGGTGATGAAGGCGGCCACCGCCGCCCTCAAGCGGCACCCGATGGTGAACTCGTCCTGGGACGAGGCCGCTCAGGAGATCGTGGTCAAGGACTACGTGAACCTGGGCATCGCCGCCGCCACCCCGCGCGGGCTGATCGTGCCGAACATCAAGGACGCCGGCTCGCTGTCGTTCCGTGAGCTGGCCGACGCGCTCACCACGCTGGTCGGCACGGCACGCGACGGCAAGACGTCCCCGGCCGACATGACCGGCGGCACGTTCACGATCACCAACGTCGGCGTCTACGGCGTCGACACCGGTACCCCGATCCTGCCTCCGGGCGAGTCCGCGATCCTCGCGTTCGGCGCGATCCGCGAGCAGGCCTGGGTACACAAGGGCAAGGTCAAGCCGCGTCAGGTCACGACGCTGGGCCTGTCGTTCGACCACCGGATCATCGATGGCGAGCTGGGCTCGAAGTTCCTGGCCGACATCGGCGCGTTCCTCGAGGACCCAGAAACCGCTCTCCTCGGCTGGTAGGTAGTGCCGACCCGCTGAGAACGAATCTGGACTGCGCATCAGGGCTTCCCACGTACAACACCGGTACGAGGGAAGCCCTGATGCTTGCCAGATCCGCCCTCAGCGGGCCACCGCGCGTTAGATCAAGAACCAAGATCAAGATCATTTGTGGGTACCCGGGTGAGCCGCCCGCCCGAGTAGTGTCGCCGGATGGCTATCCCGGAGTTCGTGCTCGCCCTGCGGGCGAAAGTTGGTCGTGATCCGCTGCCGTTGCCGGGTGTGACGGCGGTGGTGCTCGACGACGATGACCGGGTGCTGCTGGTCCGCCGGTCCGACAATGGCCAGTGGGCGCTGGTCACCGGGTGCCTGGAGCCGGGTGAGCAGCCCGCGGCCGGGGCGCTGCGCGAGATCGCCGAGGAGACGGCCGTCGAGGCTGTCGTGGAGAGCCTGCTCGGCGTGGAGGCACTCGACCTGGTGGTGTGCCCCAACGGCGACCAGGTCTACTGGCTCGACACGGCATTCCGTTGCCGGGCCGCTGGCGGTGCCGCGCGGGTCGGCGACGACGAGTCCCTGGAAGTCGCGTGGTTCGCGCCGGAGGCGATGCCCGAGCTGCCATCGCGTCATGCCCGGTACGTGGCTCTCGCCCTCGACCCGGAAGCCACACCCTGGTTCAAGTGACCGCGAAGCGCCGCCGCAGGCTCAACGAGCGAGGCCCGGTGGCAGTATCACCGCCACCCTGCCGTGTGTCTGCCGGCTCCACCCCGGCGGCTGGTAGTTGGCGCACGCGGTGACTGGTTCCACCATGCACACGATCGCGTCCATGCTCAGCGGGTCGGCCGCCGGGCGGCTGGCGACCATCGTCTGGAGCGCGTACCAGTCGCGGTCGCCCAGCAGCACCCACCACGGGTACTCCCACGAGTCGTTCGCCTGCGCCAGCCCGATCTTCCGTGCCCCGCCGACCGCACCGGCCGCCCAGCGGAAGTCGGCCTCCCACGCTGGCCGCCGGGCGAAGCGCTCGCCCATCTCGTCCAGTGTGAACAGTGACTGCGGCCCGGCCAGCCGGCGCGGCCAGCCGTACGCGACGGTCGCCCCGCCGACCAGCAGCATCACCGCCACCAGGGCAGCCGTGGTGCGCCGCCATCTCCGGGCGAGGGCTGCGAGGAGGAGACCGGCCAGCGGAGCGCCGAGGATCAGCAGGTACACGGTCAGCCTGTTGCCCCACATCTGCCACTTGAGCATGGAGACGTGCAGGAGGATCGCCCCGGCGAAGCAGGCGGGGTAGAGGTGGATCCGGCGGCGGAGGACGCAGTAGGCGAGGCCGGCCAGGATCAGCGCGGCCTGGAGGGGGTAGGAGGCGCGGTCCTCGTCCGGGTACCAGAGGGTCTGCGGGAAGGCCGGCCCGAAGTTCGCGGCCGGGTCGTTCATGCCCACTCCGAGCAGGCCCGCCACGCCCCGGACGGCTGCTGCGGCCAGCGGCCCGAGTACGGGAAGGTCGAAGATGCCCTGCCCGATCTTGAGCCCGTTCACCAGGATCGCGGCCGGGTCGTGGCGTTGCATGGTGACGGAGTCGCCCAGGTACTCCGGCCCGAGCGGGTTCCCCCACTCCGCGTAGATCCGCAGCAGGAACGGTGTGCACAGCGAGGCGGCCAGCCCGAGCAGCCCGCCCGTGGCCGCGACGGTCCACCACGGCCGCTCGCGTACCAGCCGGATTCCCCACCACAGCAGCAGCGGCGCGGCGGCGAACAGCGCGGTCATCTTGGTGACGGCGATCAGGCCGGTTGCCAGGCCCAGCAGTGGCGCGTCGGCCAGCCGGAAGTCGAGCAGGATCGTGGCCAGCGAGGCCACCCACAGGGCGGTGATCAGGTCGTTCTGCGTGCTGCTGGCCTCCAGGAGCACGATCGGCGCGCTGCCGGCCACGACGGCTGTGAGGAGCTGCGCTGTCCGGCCGCCGCCGAGTTGCAGGGTGATCCGGCTGGCGGCGAGCACGCACCCGACAGCCGCGAACCACTGCGGCAGGTTCAGCAGCGCGTCGCCTCCGCTGAGCACACGCAGGTGAAGCAGCACGTACTCCGCCCCGGGCGGGAACGTCACCTGCCTGTGGATCCGCACGGCGAACAGGTCCACAGTGCCCTGCCGCAGCCAGTGCTCGATCCTGGGCAGGTGGTAGGTCATGGAGTCGAAGTTGTTCGGCCGGTACCCGATCGCGAGCACGAACGTGCCGAGCGCGAGCGCCCCGAGCGCCCAGACCACAGGATGCCGCCAGTACACGACGATATTGATCTTCTGACGACGCCAGGCGAGCACGGCTGCCGCGATCACGATAGCCACCAGCCAAACCAGGCAAAACCCCAGAAGGCCTATCATCTTGTACCAGGAGAGCAGTTCGGTGCTGAGCACGGCGTAGCCACCCGTGATCACGGCCGCGCGCAGCAGCGCCAGCCGCACCGGAGCCTGCCGCCCCGGCCCGGGAAACGCGGCGGCCGCGATCAGCGGGTACGCGAGAAGCATCAGCAGTGCGGCCATGCCAGCCAACGCTAGCCCCTTTCGAAACCACTCTGTCGCCTGCGCGACACCTCCGATTCGTAGGCAGCGTGAGGGAGCACACCTTTGATTCGCTGGCGAAGAGGGGGTCTGAGGGAGTTAAATAGAGATACAACAAAGACGCGCTACGCAGAAGAGGCGAGTGAAGATGAGCAACCTCATGGACAAGTTCCGTAACCGGCGCGCCGCGCACCGGCGGGCTCGGGCCATCGAGCGTGCACTGCAGAACTGCCCGTCGCAGTCCCTCCGCGACGAGCTGCTGACCATCGCGAACCGCTACTAATCTCCCAGCCGGATCCCCGGCTCCACACTTCGCAAGCCCCGGCAGGCACAGCCCGCCGGGGCTTCGCAGTGTATAAAGCGAGGTATCCGGTTTCGCGATCTCGCAGCGTCCTGCTCTCGGCTACTGTCATCGGCGGACCTGCCGGTGCGACCGGACCGCCGACTCAAGGAGACTTTCATGACGTCCGAGGACCCCGCCTCGGCCAAGGCGCCGGCCGCGGACGAGCCCGCGACGGCCCCAGCCCAGCCGGTCACCCCCCAGCCTGCTGTGCCCGCGGCGTCCACTGAGGAACCGACAGCGGTGCAGCCGGCAGCGGTCCCGGCCCCCGCAGCGGAACCGGCGCCGGCGGCAGAGCCCGCGACCGAGGCGGTCGCAGCTGCCGAGCCCGTCACTGCCCCGGTCGCCGAGCCTGTCGCGGCGCCGGCCGCCGTCGAGCCGGCGACGGAATCTGCGTCTGCCGCCGCTCCGGCCCCGGCCGAGCCTGTCACGGAAGCGGTTGCCGAGCCGGTCACCGAGGTCGTTCCGGCTGCCCCCGCTGCCCCGGCAGTGTCCACAGAGCCCGTTGCTCCCGCGCCGGTACCGCCCGCTGCTCCGGCTCCGGTCGCTCCGGTTGTCGACGCTGCTGCTCCGGTGCCGCCGGTTGCTCCTGCTCCGCCGGTCGTTCCTGCGGCTCCTGCCGAGCCCGAGACCGTGACGTCTCAGGTCGCGATGCCTCCGACCCCGCCGCCGTACGTTCCGGCGCCGCCCGCTGCTCCGGTGACCCCGGCTCCGCAGGCCCCGGTCATGCAGCCTCCGGTCGAGGACGCCACTGCTGTCGTGCCCGCTCCGGCGATCCCCGCCGTGTACGGGACGCCGACAGCGCCCGTGCCGACCGGTCACGCCCAGGTGCCGCCGCCGGCTGGCCCGCCGGTGCCCCCGGTTCCGGTCACGCCGGAGGGTGGCGGGGCTTCGCTGCCGCCGTTCCCGGGTGCCGCTCCGGCGAAGAAGTCCCGCAAGGGCCTGATCATCGCGCTGCTGCTCGTCGCCGTCGTGCTGGCGGGCGTGGGCGCGGCCGGCATCGGGTACTTCGCCTTTGGCGGTAAGAAGTACGAGGTCGAGTCGTGCATCGTGCAGAAGGGCGAGAAGGCCGAGCCGTCGAGCTGTGACGCCAAGGGTGCCTACGTGATCACCAAGTCGGTGGACGCGCAGGACAAGTGCGACCCGCAGCAGCCGGTCGTCATCCTGGAGACCAAGAACAAGCCGGAGAAGGTGCTCTGCCTCAAGCCGGCCAAGAAGTAGGACGAGCGCGGCTCACACGGAAGCCCCGCCCCGGAGTACACTTGAGTTCTAGTGGTCGTCGCAACACCCCAGTTCAGGGGATGCGATGGATTTCGAGGTTCGTGAGGGTCGGGTGCCTCAGGGACGCAAGAAGCTGGTCGCGGAGCGGGAGGAATACTTCCGGCTCATGCAGCAGGGCTTCAGCGTTCGAGAGGCGTGCCGGATCGTCGGCGTCAACAGGCGGACCGGGCAGGAGTGGAGCAACGGGCGCCCGGAAGGACGGAAGAAGCCGTTTCGGCCGCCCGCGCATACCGCGCGGGCGGCCGCGCGTTTGCCGTCTCGGTCCGACCGGTAT